>NZ_CP045344.1:0-1132500 GCF_009363375.1 Labrenzia sp. THAF187b
ATGCAGGTTCAGAACTTAGCTGGTTCGGATCAATGGGATCGTGTGAAAAAGGAACTGAGAAACGAGCTCGGTGACGATGTATTTTCCAACTGGTTCGGCAGAGTAAACCACGAAGAAACCACGGGCGATGCGGTACGCCTGTCGGTGCCCACCCGCTTCCTGAAAAACTGGATCCAGAACAACTACGAGAAGCAGCTCGTCGGCCTCTGGAAACGTGAGCAGGACGATATCAACCGTATCGAGCTGACCGTTCGCGGTGCTCTGCGTCCTCGTCAACTCAATGTCGGCCTTGCCCCCAAGGCGATCTCCGCCCGGCGGATCAGCGGCCGTCCCGGCCCCTTTAGCAGCACGCCTCAATTCGGCGCGTCCCATGGCATGTCGGTTATTCCGTGCCTTGCGGACAGCAACGAGGATGCGGCGGCGGATTTCCTGAATGGTGCGTCTCTCAATCCGAAGCTGACCTTCGACACCTTTGCCGAAGGCGCCTCGAACAGCCTTGCCTGTGCCGCCGTGCGCCAGATGGCTGCCGGCCACCAGGGCACACTGGACCTGCTCTATATCCATTCGTCCACCGGCATCGGCAAGACCCACCTGCTGCAGGCAGCGGCGGCCGAAGCTCGCAAGACGGGACGGCAGGTTGCCTATCTGTCGGCTGAATTCTTCATGTACCACCTGGTGCCTGCTCTCAGAACGCCGGCCTTCCCGGTGCTGCGGCAGGCAATGCGCTCCATCGACCTGCTCCTGGTTGACGATCTCCAGTTCCTGCATGGCAAGCAGGCTGCGGACGAGTTCAGCAAGACGCTGGAACTACTCATGGAGTCGCCGACCCAGATCATCATGGCAGCCGACCGCTCGCCTGAAGACCTCGATACGCTTGGCGATGCGCTGCGCTACCGGATCCAGAAAGGTGAAGTCGTCGGCATCCAGTCAACCGATTATGCGCTGCGCCACGATATCCTGAAGAAGCGGATCACCGCAGCGCGTCGCACACATCCGGGCTTCTCCGTTCCCGAAGATGTAGCCGACTACATTGCGCGCTACGTGATCGCTTCGGCCCGTGACCTGGAAGGCGCTCTCAATCGCCTGTTCGCCCACAACCAGCTGACGAAACAGCCGGTAACGATGGACCTGGCGGAAAAGACCCTGCACGACCTGGTGCGGATCGGCGAGCCGCGCTCCATCAAGGTGGAAGAGATCCAGCAGGTGGTGTGCAAGCATTTCAGCGTTACCAAGGCGGACCTCCTGTCGTCCTGCCGGGCTCGCACGCTGGTTCGACCGCGCCAGATCGCGATGTATATCGCCAAGGTGATGACCGGACGCTCGCTGCCGGAAATCGGCCGGCGGTTCGGTAACCGCGATCACACCACCGTGCTGCATGCGGTCCGCAAGATCGAGGACATGGTGTCCAAGGACAAGGCCCTTGCACAGGAAGTCGAGCTCCTGAAGCGGCTGGTCCACGCCTGATCTGTTTCCGGGGACACCCCTCCCTCGGAAAACCTGCGGCGGCGGGCTTGCCCGTCTCCGCGATTGCCCTGCCCCCAATTCAGGGCAATCACCCTTCTGCGTCCGACGGGGCGCGGTCGAACTCAGGCGGTAAGAACCGCCGGGTGTTTCATCTTAACCTCCCTCTCCTTGAAGCCGCGCCAGCGGCTTTCTTTTTGCCGCGTTGACAGACTTCGAACCGGGGCGTATGCCTTGCGCCGGTTTGAGGGATCCGGCCGCCCGCAGGCTTCGGCCATGGTGAATTCCCTTGCGCAAGTCATCTTGCAGCTTTGATCGACCTTCACGAGACAGTGCAGGCTGATGGCAACGCGGGCCCCATGACGGGTCGCCGCCAATTGGCGAACACCTTACCGCCTGCCTTTCTTGGAAAGGTAATCGCATGACGCTGCCCAGCGTTGCCAATCTCAAAGCACAGGCCAAGCGCCTGCGCGCCGCGCTAGCTGCCAAGGGACAGGATATCTCCCACAGCCAGGCGCTCGAACTCCTGTCCGCCCAATACGGCTTCAAGGACTGGAACACCGTGTCCGCGACAGCCGCCAGACCAAACCAGATGCAGTTTGCCGTCGGCAACCGTGTCTCGGGCACCTACATGAAGCAGCCTTTCGAAGGAGAGGTGCTTTCGCTGACACGGGTGGGGCCGGCAGGCCAATACCGGGTGACCATCAAGTTCGACACGCCGGTGGATGTGGTCACCTTCGACAGTTTTTCTGCTTTTCGCAGCCGGGTCGTCGTTCTGATCAACGGTGACGGTGTCGCCGTCAAGCGAACCTCCGACGGTGAACCCTATCTGCGCATGCAAAGGGCAGACTGACGGAAAGGCGATTGTCTGCCGTGCCATCGGCCACGATGGAACGGCAGATGATCCCTGGCCGTCCCGTTGAAACTCGAACCGAAGGGATGCTCTTCAGCGCATGGGCTCTAGCGCAGCCGTGCAATCACAAGGTGCCCGGGGACAGGGTCTCCGTCCTCGAGACGAACAGTGATGGGGTCCATCGCGAGAATGTCGAAGCCAGCCGCATCCAGAGATGAGCGAATATAGCCTTCCCCCTGCGCAAACCGGCTTTTCGGCCCGACCATGTAGGGTCGCCCTTCAAGTGCTTCTTCGGACAGGGTTTCGGTAGAGAAAGCCAGGTAACCGCGCGGTTTCAGACGGTCAACTGCACCGGCAAGAAATGGTTCAACCGCCCCCAGATAGGGAAACACGTCGGTTGCCGCGATCATGTCCCAGCTGGGGCGAGAGCCATCGTCTTCCTCGAACTCTTCAAGGAACGCAACGGCCTCGCCCACATAAAGGTCGTCATAGACTTCCCGGTCATAGGCAAGTTCAACGATCCGCTCGGAGAGATCGACGCCGGTCCGGTGACCCGAGCAATCGGCAAGTGCCATACCTGTAAGACCCGTGCCGCAGCCGAGGTCGAGCAATCGATCGAATGGGGCAATCTCGAGCTTCTGGACGAGATCGCGAACCAGCAGGGGCACGCAGTAACCAAGCTCATCGACCAGAATGTCGTCGAACACATCTGCGTGCTGATCGAAAAGGGTCGCGACATAGGCATCCGGCATTTTCTGAGGGGTGGCTTCCGCGCCGATTGCCGCCAGACGAATGCTGACGCCGCCCGGGTCGTCCGGGTCCAGTGCAAGGGCTTCGCGATAGGCTTGCGCGGCACCTGCCAGATCGCCCGATTTCTGCAGGGCGAGACCTCGATTATAGGCTTCGGCCAACGCTTCGTTCTCCGAAGCGTCGTCTTCCAAGGCCTCGTCTAGCTCAAATTCTGGCTTGTCGTCGTTGCTCATGATCCATCCTTGCGGCTGAGCCCCTGCCCTACAGCCATGAGCAGACTTTTGCACGGCAATTCTGACGCCTGCGACGGTTCAAAACAGATCAAGCTGGTTCTTGTCCTCCTGCGATTTCTCCACGGCTGACGGCTTGGCAAGTTTTTTCAAGGGTACCGACATTTCTTCCGGCGAAATCTCGCACTGCACATCAGCATCGTCATTGACGACCTTGTTCACCCGGTTGGAAACCGGCGTCGCGACCAGAAAATCGTCTTCTACCGGCTGCAGCAGCTTTTCGGCTTCACGCCTGTCTACGTTGGCAACATCCAGCCACGTTCCGAAATCTTCCCGTTTCAGGATCACCGGCATCCGGTGATGGATCGCAGACATCATCCGGTTGGACTGGATCGTCAGGATTGCACCCGTGTCGATGTCACCGCCATCGGGATCCGACCAGGTTTCCCAAAAGCCGGCAAAGCCCATGACGTCGCCCTCTGCCGGACGGATCCAGAAAGGTTGCTTGCCTTCCGGCGTGCGACGCCACTCGTAAAAGCCGGACGCCGGCACGAGGCACCTGTGATGACGCATGGCATTGCGGAACGACGGCTTTTGCGATGCTGTTTCCGCCCGGGCGTTGATCAGCAGCGTAAAGCTTGCCGGGTCCTTGACCCAGGGCGGCATCAAGCCCCAGCGCACAAGATGAAAGCGGCGTGTGCCGTCGAGCGTCTGCCGCACGATGGCCAGCGGCTGAGTTGGCGCAATGTTGTATCGCGGCGGAAAATTGGGCTGATCGACGTAGTCGAAGAAGCTGCGCACAGCATCCGGTGGTGTCGTCAGAGCCAGGCGGCCGCACATCGTTCTTCTCCCGTTGGGGGCCCTGAAGCGGGGCAAACAGGGTTCCGCCAAGTTAGGCAATTGGAAATAAAAAAGAAGTACCGTAGACCCCAAGTCAATAACAGGGGGCCGGTATGGAATGTTTGCATCCAGTTTTGGGCGCCGGGGAGCTGGCAGCCGAGAGGCTGGAACAGGCAAACATTAATCCCCAAACCGGTTTGGCGACCGATTATCTCAATCATTTCAATGAAGTCATGATGCTTCTGGAAATGCTGCCGGATATGCCGGACTGCGCCGAAGATGTTCTGGAATGGGAGCCGCTCGACTATGAGGGCCATTTCGAGAACTCGAGTTTCAAGGACAAGAACCTGGCCATCCTGGCCTATCATGCCGCTCCGAACTACTTGCGCGAACACCTGGAAAAACAGGTCGCGGGTATAAACAAGCTCGTGGGCAAGATACAGGACCAGCTGCGCGATACGCCGGATCCCGCAATGATCGCGACTGAGATTGCCGACCGGGCCACGAACGAAATCAAGCCGCTGATAGCCGTTGCCGGCGCCGTCATCCACGGCCATGTGGAACCCGAAGCGACGCAGCACGAAGGCGAAGGCGCACAGGCGGAAATCGACGCCCTGTTCGCATAGCGCCTTGCGGCTTATTGTGCCCGGACAGAATCAGCCGTCTTTCCGCCCGCCGAGGTTCCATGTCCAGGTTTTATCCGGAAGCGCCACGCGCCAGTGTCAGTGTCCTGTGCCATCGTGATGGCCGTGCCCTGCTGGTGAAGCGCGGCAGGCCTCCTTTCAAGGATCACTGGAGTTTGCCTGGTGGAGTGATCGAGCTTGGGGAGACCCTTCAGGAAGCGGCCGCTCGTGAACTGCTGGAGGAAACCGGTGTCATTGCGGCAATCGGCGAGCCTGTCGAGACCTTCGATTCCATCCAGAGAGATGATGACGGCCGTGTCGTCACTCACTTCATCCTGACCGTCTTTTGTGGGCCGTATGTATCGGGAACCGCAGTTGCCGCCGATGATGCCGCGGCGCTCGACTGGGTCCGCCTGGAAGATCTCGACGGGCTGCTGACCACACCCGGTACGCCGGACCGCATTCGGCGGCACCTGGCAATCTCTTCAGCCAAGCAACCAGACCTCTAATCTTTGGATCAACTTGCCATAGTGCTTGCGGTGCGGCGCCGGGTTCAGCATGATCCGACCATGATCAAACGCCGCATGCAAGTTTTCCTGTCCCGGACCGCTGTTGTTCTGGCCCTTGGGGCTATGTATCCGGTGCAGGTTGTATCGGCGCAGGAAACCGCGGTCGACGCGCCCCCTTATGAACAGCAGCTCATGCGTCTGTCGGAGATTTTCGGAGCGCTGCATTTCCTGCGACCGCTGTGCAAGGAAAGCGATAACCCGAGCTGGCGTGACCGCATGGAAGATTTTCTGGACGCTGAAACGCTGGACGAGAATCGCCGCCGAAGGTTCATTGAGCGATTTAACCAAGGTTATCGTGGTTTCTCAGTCGCTTACCGAGAGTGCACAGAGGCTGCCCGTCTCGCAATGGGACAGTACTTGAGCGAAGGCGAGGTCATCATCAGCGACGTCACCAGTCGCTATGGTCGGTAATTTTCGCAGAAATCTTCAAATCGTTACGAGTTGGTTAACCTTTTGAATCAAATTTGTGGGTGGCCGTTAAGTTTGCGTTCACGGTTACTTATCAGCGCGGTTCGCCGTGCTAGGATCATTACTCAAGATTCGGGGCAGGAACACGCGGGGGTTGTCCCTCTTGCGTTCGGGAAGGACCGGTAAGGAAGCGAATGATAAACGACGATTACGCCGACGCGGCAATGGAAGCCGAATTTGCTGAAGACGAAGACATCAGACGTGCTGCACTCGGCTTCATTTCCGACGCCTGGGCCGAAGCCATCGCCAATGGTGTAGATGCGGATGCCGTCGCTCACGCGGCGATGTTCACTGCACTTGCGGATCTGGTTGCTGCCTATGGTGAAGATGCCGTGGCTAAATTGGCTGAAGGCCTGCCGGACCGCATCCTGCAGGGCGATTACACCGTGAACCGAGTACTTCAGTAAAACGCACGCTCACGACACGCATTCTGAAGAGGCCGGTCGCCCGGCCTTTTTGATTCCGGCGTTTCAGGAGCTGAGCGTATCGTTTCCGGCTAGCGCTACGCGATCAGATCAACGCCGGCCGCTTCGAGCGCCAGCTTGAGATAGATCAGCGCACCAAACACCACCAGCAGAAATCCGGCGATATGGTTGGCACGATCCAGCCAGAGATCGTCGATACGTGACTTGAAGTGTGAAACGGACGCCGAGACCAGCACCCACCATGTGGTCGCCCCCGCCGTGACACCGGCAACCATCACCAGTGCGCCGAAATGATCCCCCGTCTGGGGGCGATAATCTCCCAGACCACCAAATATTGCCACGAAGGCAAGCACCGCACCCGGATTGGTGATCGCCATGAAAAAGGCTGCGGTGGCATCGGCCCAAAATCCATGTTCTCTCGGATTGCCGTTCCTGGTCAGATGCGGATGGGTGTTCCAGATCTTGATGCCGAATATGATCAACAGCGCCCCGCCGACGATCTCGATGAGGTCGAACTGGCCTTCAATGAAATTGGTGACAGCGGAGATGCCGAATATCGCAGCCGCAGCAAAGATGGTGTCGGCAACGACAGCACCCAGCCCCACGAAGACACCCTGTCGAAACCCGCCATGCACGGCGTGTTGAATGGCCATGATGTTTACAGGACCAACCGGGGCTGTTGTGATAATGCCAACAAAAAACCCGATCAGCGCATATTCGAAAAACGACACGGCCGGTCCTTTTCTAGACCCTTGATATTACTTTTAAAGCGAACGGACCTCTCGATAGCGGCCCTGCGGCGTCGTGACAAGACAAGAGGAAATTCCAGTCCCGATGTTTTCAGTCTCGCATGAATTGTTTAAGGAAAGGCGCGGGGCGATGCCTGCTTGTGCCGGTGTGATACGACGGGGCCTGGCAGGCGCGGATAAACGAGGAACTTTCATGAGTCGGATTTATCAGGCTGCGGTTCTTGCCGCCGGTCTTCTGGCGGGCACAGCTATTGCAGCCCCCGGTTTCGCCAAGACTGTGCAGGTGGAAACAATTCCGGTTGCGCCGTCCGAGCCTGAAAGCGCCCCCTCAATTCCGGCGGAAGACCTCGCCGCGCCCGAAGCCGGGGAGCCGGCAGCCGCAGAAGGTTCCAAAGCACCCGCGCCGGATAGCGCCGAGTTGCCTCAGGTGCTCTACAGCACGTCCTATCTGCCGAAACCTGTGCAGCGCATGCAAGCCCAGCTGAAGGAAGCAGCGCTTTCGGGCGACATGGAACGGCTGCGCATGGTGTTCGAAAGCAACGAACTGCCGCCTACGGTCTCGTTCGGGCAAATCGACGACCCGATAGATTTTCTGAAGGAGATCTCCGGTGACGGCGAAGGCTTCGAGATCCTGGCCATTCTCGCCGACATCATGGATGCGGGGTTTTTGCACGTGGATGCAGGCACACCTCAGGAAATGTATCTCTGGCCGTATTTTGCCCGTTACCCCCTGCACGATCTGACACCCGATCAGAAAGTGGAGTTGTTCCGGATCGTTACCGCAGGCGACTTTGCTGAAATGCAGGATTTCGGTGCCTGGACGTTTTATCGCGTCGGCATCGGCCCTGACGGCACGCTTCATTACTTCGTGGCCGGTGACTGACAAAAGCCCCCCGCAGAACGCAAACCGCCAGATAAATCGGGCGCCTGTACCGATGGGGCTATTGCAGCAAAACAAAAAATCGTGACAATCAATACGAGCGCAAGAAGTTCATTACCCGAAAAGCACGTACTTGCGCCCCGCCTTCCAACTCCCGCCATCTGCGGCGCATGCGAGTGACCAATATGATTGTAAGATTTTTCTCCGCTGCCTTTCTGCTTTCGCTTCTGGCCCTGGGCGGCTGCCAATCCAGCAACCAGTCCGGCGATGGTCTGGAGAACGGTAGCGCAGCGCCCCCGATCGGCGGCCTGAGTTCAGTGGACCAGGGCCCGGATGGTGACCCGGACGCTTGCGCAGGCGAAATGTCCGAAGGCACTTCGATGACACCGGGCTGCTAAGCGCCCGGAACCTGATCAAAACCCGCTTTCCGGAACGCCTGCCGCAAACAGCACAAACGTTCAGGAAAGCTTCCGAGCTGCTTCGCCGGTGGGCGACCTTGACTGATTTCAAAAAATCGCCGGACCTCACTGTCCGGCAGGGGTGGTCCAGCCTGCTTCTTTCAGTCCTGCCATCAGGGAAGTGACAATCCGCTCGCTCGCCTGGTGGGAGCGCAGGAAGGTACCTGGGTCACGGCCCAGGCCGGGAGAAACGTCCGCCATCTTTTCCAGCGCAGCACGAGCTGCTGCCTTGTTGCCGAGCTTCGATTGGGCAATTGCGACGAGACACCAGCTGACCCCGGATCCATCCAGGACGCCCTTTTTCGCGGCTGTCAGCATCTCGGCGTAGCGGCCATTCAGCAGATGATTGATGGCGATCAGATGGAAATACCAGCCCGGCGCGTTCCGCGTGCGCTCGATCGCCTTTTCCAGATAGGGAATGCCTTCCTCGAACTTGCCCACCACGGCCAGTCGCCAACCCAGTTGAGCCAGGGTGTCCGGATCGTTGGGATTGAGATCGAGCGCCTTCTTGGCGAGCCTTTCCCCTTCCTCGATGTTTCCCATGTAGTGATTGATCGACGAAAGCGCCTTGAGTGCCAGGATGTTGTTACCATCAAGGCTCAGGGCATGTGACGCGGCGTTCAGGGCGCTGTCGAAGGCAAGTTCCTTGTCTCCCTCTGCAGCCAGACCGAAGCGTCCAGAATCCAGATAGAGCCAGCCCAGCATCGCCCAGGCTTCTACATAACCCGGATCCCGCTTGACCGCACTGTTCAGGCACTCCTGAACCTTTGCATGCAGTTGCCTGGAAAAGTTCCTCCGGTAAACGTAGCCCCGCAGCACGCACTCGAAACTGTCGTTGCTCGGTTCACTTCCGGCAGGCAGGTTGCTCGCAAGTTCCGACTTGATGACGCCGTAGGGCTGACCTGCGACCGTCGCAATTTCCGAAGCGATGCTTTTCTCGATTTCCAGCAAGGTTGTTCGGCTGCGCTTGCGATCGTAGCTGCCAGACCAGAGCACCCGCTTGCTGGGGCTGTGCACCAGCTTCGCACCGACACGGACGATCTCGCCTTCCGAGGCGACAGACCCGGAGATCAGGAAGGCGACATTTTCCTGCCGGCCGATTTCAACCGGGTCAAAGGTTTCGCCAACCTTTCTGCCGGATGGAGGCCAAAAGATCCGGAAGTCCGGAAACCGGCTCAATGCAGTCATGATCTGCTCGGCAATACCCGCCGCCAGGATCTGTTGTTCCGGATCCGTCGACGTCACGCTGAATGGAAGAACCATCACGGAAGGTTGGGAGGCCTCGAGCCGCACCTGTTGTGCCGGCTGAAAGAGCATCACGACTGCTGCCCCCAGCACCAGAAGCGCGAACAGGACAGCTCCCCCGGCAACCAACCAGGGCAACCTGGAGGAGGTTCGCACAGGTCTTGGCGACCCATTGACCTCTTCCGGCACATGAGAATCTGCCGTCTCATCGTTGCCGGTAGTCGAGCCGTCCCGTGCAGTCACACTGGCCAGATTGTCATGAAACTTCGGTGCATACTGGCCTTTGGGAATGGAAATGCGGATCGGGTTCCGCGCGCCTTCGGCAATGTAGTAACTGTCCAGATCATGCCGCAGGCGGCGGGCCTCCAGACGAACGATCGGGTCTGATTGCGGGTCAAAGTTCTCGTCACGACCGAAGACGGCCAACCCGATAGCATAGCCCTTCAGCGTGTCCGCGCGCCCGGCCAACGCCTCCTCTATCAGGAACGTCAGCATGGCGCGGCGCTTGGGCGTTGCGTGAAAATGATCGCTTTGCAGGACACGGGAAAGTTCTTCCCGAACGCGGGCCGGACAATCGAACTCCTCCACGTCACCCGTTGCAACCAATTGTTGCCTGCCTGACCGCATCTTTCCCCCTGAAAGTGCCGGAAAATAACTTCAGCCAAACGATAGTCCAATGCCTTGGCCTTTGCCATCCGTAACAAGCGCCCCAGTCCGCAAAGACGACGATCAGATCGCAGCAGACTCCTGTTCGTACCTGTTCATACCTTGTAACCAGCTTGAATCCCGTAGGTAATCCTGGAGGAATTTTCCTGGAGCCATCGACAACGGGGCATTGTCGTCATGCCGACAGCAGCTCTCATCATGCGTCGTTTCAACGTGGACGAACTCGCTGTCCGCCGCCTCTGCAACACTCATCCTGCCTTCTTGTCACTGTGCGAGGACTACGCAACCGCATGTTGTGCCCTCGAACGCTGGCAGAACGATGAAGCCAAGGCTGCTGACTATCGCTCCGTGATTGAAGAACTTGAACGGGAAATTTCAAGCTTCCTGACTGGAAGTGCACCTATCGACGGGCCGTCCCCGGCCTACTCCACAAATGGTCCAAATGGGAGCCATTAGGTATGTTCACCAAACTAGTAACCGGACTGGCGGTCGCAGGCATGGCCTGCACAGCGCTGTCAGGCGTGGCCTTCGCGCAAGACGCGAAGAAGCCAAACATCCTCTTCATTGTTTCGGACGACACCGGCTACGGCGACACGGGCCCGTATCTTGGAGGTGAAGCCCGCGGCATGCCGACGCCGAACATCGACAAACTGGCCGACGACGGCATGATGTTCACGCATTTCTACGCCCAGCCCAGCTGTACACCGGGCCGCGCCGCCATGCAGACAGGCCGTATTCCCAACCGGTCCGGCATGACAACGGTGGCCTTCCAGGGCCAGGGTGGCGGCCTTCCCGCAGCCGAGTGGACGCTGGCGTCGGTTCTGAAAACCGGTGGCTACGACACCTATTTCACCGGCAAGTGGCACCTAGGTGAAGCGGACTACGCGCTGCCAAATGCGCAGGGCTATGACGTGATGAAATACGTCGGTCTCTATCACCTCAACGCCTACACCTATGCCGATCCGACCTGGTTCCCGGACATGCCGAAGGACCTGCGCGAGATGTTCGCGAAGGTCACCAAGGGGTCGCTGTCCGGCAAGGCCGGTGAAAAGCCGACAGAAGACTTCAAGATCAACGGCCAATACGTCGACACGCCGGACAAGGGCGTGGTCGGTATCCCCTATTTCGACGGCTACGTTGAAAAGGCGGGGCTCGAGTTTCTGGAAGAAGCCGCCAAGAAGCCGGACACGCCGTTCTTCATCAACGTCAACTTCATGAAGGTGCACCAGCCGAACATGCCGGCGCCGGAGTTTGAAGGAAAATCGATCTCCAAGACCAAATATGCGGACTCCGTCGTCGAACTGGACAGCCGCATTGGCAATCTGGTCAACAAACTCGATGAGCTCGGCCTCTCCGACAATACGATCGTCTTCTGGACCACGGACAATGGCGCCTGGCAGGACGTTTATCCGGACGCCGGTTACACCCCGTTCCGCGGCACCAAGGGCACCGTGCGTGAAGGCGGCAACCGCGTTCCGGCAATCGTCCGCTGGCCCGGTCACGTCAAACCGGACACGAAAAGTGCCGCTGTCGTCGGCGGTCTCGATTTGATGGCCACTTTCGCTTCTGCCGCCGGCATTACGCTGCCGACCGAAGACCGCGAAGGCCAGCCGATCATCTTCGACAGCTATGACATGACACCTGTGTGGGAAGGTTCCGGTGACTCCGGCCGCAAAGCCTGGTTCTATTTCACCGAGAACGAACTTTCCCCTGGGGCAGCGCGCGTCGGCAACTACAAGGCCGTGTTCAACCTGCGCGGCGACGATGGCGCAACCACCGGCGGCTTGGCAGTCGACAGCAACCTTGGCTGGAAGGGTCCCGACAGCTATGTTGCTACTGTTCCGCAGGTGTTCAACCTGCTGGACGATCCGCAGGAGCGCTACGACATGTTCATGAACAACTTCACCGAACGCACCTGGTATTTGCCGGTGATCAACAACGAGGTGACGGAGCTCATGAAGTCCTACGTCAAATATCCGCCACGCAAGCTGCAGTCGGAAACCTATACCGGTCCGATCACGCTCAGCCAGTATCAGCGGTTCAAATATGTCCAGGAGGCTCTTGCCAAGGACGGCTTCTCGATCGGCCTGCCGACCGGCAACTGATTTTCGAAGCTGAACAGTGTCCACCCCGGCCTGGTCCGGGGCGGACATCGCTTTGAACAACACATAAGTGGAAGGGTGCAGCTATGAAGGTCAAATTCCTCTTCGGCGCAATGATCTCCGGCCTGTTGGGAGCGAGTGTCTGGATATCGGGTGCCCTTGCACAAACCGACCCGCTGCCATCGTGGAACGACGGTGCAAACAAGCAGGCGATCGTTGAGTTCGTCGAAGCCGTAACGAGCGAAGGTGGCGCGGATTTTGTCGCACCGGGAGAGCGGATCGCAACCTTCGACAATGATGGCACCTTGTGGGTCGAGCATCCCATGTACACCCAGCTTGCCTTCGCATTTGACCGGGTGAAGGCATTGGCGCCGGACCACCCGGAATGGAAGACGACCCAGCCTTTCCAGGCCGTTCTGGAAAACGACATGGAAGCCCTCGGCAAGGCCGGTGAAAAGGGATTGATGGAGATCCTCGCCGTCACTCATGCCAGCATGAGCACTGCCGAGTTCGAAAAGACGGTCACCGACTGGATCGCAACTGCCAGGCACCCGAAATTCGACAAGCCCTACACCGAGCTTGTCTATCAGCCGATGCTGGAACTTCTCGCCTATCTGCGCGCAAACGACTTCAAGACCTTCATCGTCTCCGGTGGCGGCATCGAATTCATGCGCCCATGGACAGAGAGCGTTTACGGGATACCAACCGAACAGGTGGTCGGCTCATCGATTGTCACTGAATACAAGGTCGTCGACGGCGTTCCCACCTTGATGCGGACACCCAAGATTGCCTTTGTCGACGACAAGGCTGGCAAGCCTGTCGGCATCCTCACCCACATCGGCAAGCGTCCGTTGGCAGCCTTCGGCAACTCCGACGGCGATTATCAGATGCTGCAGTACACGACCGCAGGCTCCGGCAAGCGCCTCGGCATGTTTGTCCATCATGATGATGCAGATAGAGAATATGCTTATGATCGTGATACCCATTTCGGGTCACTGAACAAGGGGCTGGACGACGCCCCGAAGGAAGGTTGGCATATCATCAGCATGAAAGACGATTGGAAGCAGATCTTTCCGGAATAGATTTGCCGGAAAAGACACATGAATTGAACAGCAACTGGATTGCACCGCTTTCGGGACAAATGCCTGAATGGCCGGACCGGGGTGATGCAAGCTGCAAGGATAGATCATGAAAAGAATTTTTTGCCTCGCCCTCATGACAGGATTGGCATTTGCCGGCCCGGCGCTGGCGCACGACCCCCAAAAGATTCAAAAACGCATGGAAGAGCGCATGCGGACACTCGGGCTGGATGTCGGCAATGCCTATGCCTGCACTCCGGACGACCAGAAAAAGGCGTTCCGTGACCAGGCCCGCCACCTGTTTGTACACGTCCTTTACGACCACGGTGAAGATGCTGCCTACGACTATGCAGCCTCTGTCGGTTTTGGCGCTGCTCGCGATCTTGAGAGCATCAATTGTGAAGAGCGGCTCGCCTATTGGGAAGACGTCAAGGAAACGCTGGAACTGGAGGAAAAGGAATGAGGCTTCGCACGATCAGACTTCTTGGTGTTGGCGCTGCCCTGCTCCTCGGCAGCAGTGGCATTGCAATGTCCCATGACGTTGTCCGCGGCGGGTACCATGGCGGTTATCACGGGGGCTACCATGGAGGATATCACGGCGGGTATCATGGTGGCCACAACGTGGTCGTGGAAAACAACAGCAGCCATGGCTACTACGGCCGCCCCTATTACGGCCCGACTGGCGGCTACCTGGCCGGAGCGGCCGTTGGCGCAGCAACCGGTGCACTGGTCGGATCTGCAATCGCAAGCTCGAACAGTGACAATGGTTGCCAGGTAACGGATGCTGCCGGCCAGAAACACGTCGTTCCCTGTTCAGACCTCGACTAGGCATCGGCGAGACGAAGCCGTGCGGAGAAGCAGCCGGAGCACGGCAGCTCCTCCGCATGGAGCTTGCACAAGCATCAGGCGGTGCCGGCAGAAACAGACGTCTCGTTGTACCCAGCGGATTTGACGGAGAGGTTTGAGCGTCCAGAATGTTGTTCACCCGATTGCTCGTCGCGCTCCTTGCCGTGCTCTGGTTCCAGAGCGCCTATGCAGCCGAAAACCTTTCTGCCGCTGTCCCGGACTATGCCGGCACAGCAACCTGTACCGGTTGTCACGAGGTGGAAGCCGACGCCTGGCGCGCTTCACACCATTCCAAGGCATGGATGGAGCCCGGACCGGATACGGTCGATGCGGACTTCGACAATTCGCAGTTCACGCACAAGGGACGCACCAGCCGCTTCTTTACCCGTGACGGCGACTATTTCATCGAGACGAGCGACGTTCCGGGTAAAACGCAAACATTCAAGGTGATCGGCGTCGACGGAATTGCACCGCTGCAACAGTATCTTGTCGAAACGGAACCGGGTCGGGTTCAGTCTTTCGACGTGGTCTGGGACCAGCAGAACAAGCGCTGGTATCACCTTTACGGAGACGATGCTCCCCCGCCTGAGGACGGGCTGCACTGGACCGGACCTTACAAGAACTGGAATGCCCGCTGCGCCGAGTGCCATGCCACCGGCTTTGAAAAGAATTACGACCCCGGCACCAGAACCTATTCCAGCCGGCAGGCGGAAATCGCCGTCGGATGCGAAGCCTGCCACGGACCGGGCGCGGCCCATCTTGCCTGGGCGAAAGACCCGGAAACCTACGGCAAAAGCCCCTTCCCCGGAACCGGGCCGACCGGTCTTCTGACGGTGTTTGCGAAAGGCCAGCCGGAAGCGGAAATCCAGCAATGCGCAGGTTGTCATTCGCGCCGCGAAGCCTTTGAGGACGGCAATCCGGTACCGGGTACACCGTTCCATGATGCATACCGCCTGTCGCCGCTTCGCGAAGGCCTTTATCACGCCGATGGGCAGATCCTTGACGAGGTCTATGTCTACGGTTCGTTCCTGCAGTCAAAGATGTATGCCAAGGGTGTGAGCTGCAGCAATTGCCACGAGCCGCACAGCGGAGAATTGCGCGCGGAAGGTAACGCCGTCTGCACACAATGCCACAGTCCCGCAGGCAACGAGGCGTTCCCGTCGCTGACGGGCAAGCTCTATGACGACCCTTCCCATCATTTCCATCAGCCGGAGACGCCGGGCGCCGAATGCAAATCCTGCCACATGATCGAGCGCGTCTATATGGGCATCGACGGGCGAAGAGATCATTCCTTCCGCGTTCCACGGCCGGATCTTTCGGAAAAACTCGGCACGCCGAATGCCTGCAACGACTGCCACACCGACAAGTCCGCCGCCTGGGCGGCCGGAGAACTTGAAAAGCGGCTTCCGGACAGTCGTCACCGTGGGCCGCATTTTGCGGAGATCTTTTCGGCGGCACGGCAAGACCCGGGCGTGAATGCCGCGGACCTTCTGGCAGTCGCCCATCAGGCGAGCTACCCCGGGATCGTGCGGGCGAGCGCGCTGGACCTGCTGCTGCCTGTTGCGACACCGGAGATCGCCGAGGCCGTCACCGACCTTTTGGCAGATCCGGAGCCAATTGTCCGCGCCGGAGCGCTGGCGTTACAGCAGCCGGTTCCGCCAACCCAGCGGCTTCCACGGATCATTCCTGCCTTGAGTGATCCGGTCAAAGCCGTCCGGATTGCCGCGGCCCGTCTCATGATCGGCGCGCCCATTGCCCATATGCCGGACCAAATGGCCGAGGCTGCCTCCAGAGCCACAACCGAATGGCAGCAATCGCTCGCGAACAAGGCGGATTTTCCGGAGACCCAGCTCGTTCTTGGGGGAACCGCGCTCGTTCTTCGCAATATCCCTGCAGCCATAGCGGCCTTTGAGGAAGTCACCCTGCTGGATCCGCAAATGATCAATGCCTGGGTGATGCAGGTGCGCATCAAGTTGGCGGTCGGTGACATGGCGGGAGCGCAGCTCAGTCTGCAAAAGGCCCTGGTTGCCAATCCTTCTGACCCGACATTGCAATCCTACAGGCAACAGCTTTCACAGCAATAAGACGAAAAGGCATGCTATACTCCTGATTGCCATTTCCTGAAATACATCCCAAAAAGCCCAGAAGGTGCGTCTGGGTTTCATGGATGATTAGGTCCCTGCAAGGGCAGTCCTCTTGAGCATGGAAGGCATGAGACCATGAAACAGCTGGTTCCCTTGTGCGCTCTGGCGCTTTTCTTCCAGATGACACCCGCAGGCGCTCAGGATTCCGATCTCGCAAAGAAGCTCTCCAACCCCGTGGCGTCGCTCATCAGCGTCCCGTTTCAATGGAACTACGATCACGGATTTGGTCCTGCCGACGGCAACAAGGTCACGCTCAACATACAGCCCGTGGTGCCGTTCTCGCTCAACGAGGACTGGAACCTGATCTCTCGAACGATCCTGCCTGTGGTCTGGCAGGATGACATTGCCGGAAATTCAGGCACGCAGTTCGGTCTCAGTGACACGACGCAGAGCTTCTTCTTTTCGCCAAAGGAGCCAACGTCCGACGGGATCATCTGGGGCCTTGGCCCGGTGTTGCTGCTTCCGACAGGAACCGACGACCTGTTGAGCACCCGCAAATGGGGCGCCGGTCCGACGGGCGTCGTGCTACGCCAGTCCGGCCCGTGGACCTATGGCGGGCTCGTCAATCACGTCTGGTCCTATGCAGGCGATGACAACCGCAACGACGTCAATTCGACCTTCCTGCAGCCGTTCCTGTCCTACACAACCGACGACGCCTGGACCTTCACGCTGAACTCGGAAAGTACCTATGACTGGACGTCGGACGAATGGTCCGTGCCGATCAACGCCATGGTTGCCAAACTTGTGACCATCGACAAGCAACCCATCAGCTTTCAGGCAGGTGTTCGGTATTATGCGGCAAGTTCCGACAACGGCCCGGAGGGCTTCGGCGCACGGGCAGCAGTAACCTTTCTCTTCCCGAAATAGGGAGCCAACAGGGGTGGGGTGATATGAAAAGAAGTGCTTTTCTTCTGATTTTGGCCAGCCTGCTGACCGGGGGCGCACAGGCTGCCGATCTGGCCCAGGCGCCTGCTCCGGTTGAAACACCGGATGTGCGTGTCGACCGAACGTGGAAATTCGTCGTCGCGCCTTACCTGCTTGCCCCGACAATTCAAGGAAACAGCCGTATCGGCCGACTGCCCAATACGTCGCTCGACGTTTCCCCCGGAACCATTTTCGAGAACCTTCAATTCGGGGCGATGGGTCATTTCGAGGCGCTTTACGACAATCGTTTCGGCGCGACGCTGGACGTGGCCTACATGGACCTTGGCAAGGGCCGCAGTTTTCCGCGTGTTGGCGGCAGTATCGATGCTGGCGTCAAGCAATTGGTGACCGAAGCCTTCTTCGGCTACCGCTTCTGGCATCAGGACCGGAACTGGGCCGAAGCCTATGCCGGGGGCCGCTGGTGGTACAACCAGCTGAAGGTCAGTGCCAACACGCCGGCCAACACCTTTACCCGAACAATCACAGAACAATGGATCGATCCGGTGATCGGCGTTCGCGGGCAGGTTTTCGTGGCACCCAAATGGTCGCTGTTCGGCAGCGGTAACGTCGGTGGTTTTGGCCTGGTGTCGGACTTCACCTGGGGTCTGCAAGGCGGTGTCGGCTATCACTTCAATGATCGTGTCGCGCTGCATTTGCAATACAAGGCAACCGGCGTCGATTACGACAACGGCAAGTCCGGCCAATCAGCCTTCAGCTATGACACGGTCACACACGGCCCATTGATGGGAATTGCCATCAGCTTCTAGGACGCAGGCAGGGACAACAAGTCAAAAGGCCGGTTCCTCATCGGGACCGGCCTTTCCATTTCGTGCTACGACTTCGTCGGAAGATCACGAAAGCACGTCCGTTGCCTTGTGATCCGCGTCGACGCCTTCGATCAGGAACACCTCGCCCACCGCCTTGTTCAGGCGTAACGGCAGGATCGTCCGGTAAGCCGGCGATGCATACCAGGCCTCGGCCCGTACCCGGTCAGGAAACGCAATCACGATGAGGTCCCCCTGGAACGCGCCTTCCAGCTGAAATTTCTCGCCTCCATGGATGATGAAGCGGCCGTCAAAAGGTGCCAGCGTTGCGTCGATCCCTTCCAGATAGGCCACGATGTCGGGCCCCATTTCGATTTCGCGCAGATGGCCGATAGCGTAACAGGTCATGGTCCGGCCTCTTCAAGCAAGCGGTTGCGCAATGACGGGCTGAAGCCTCGCGGCTTTCCACTCCAGCCAGGTGAAGCAGAGCACGACGACAGCCTGCGCCAACAGGAACGCCCAGCCCAGCACATTGGGCGCAATCAGGCCCGCCAACGGCAGCAGCAAACTGGCCAGCACCCAAAGAAGATTGCCGGCAACGACCAGGCTTGACGCCCAGACAGGCACCTGACCGGCAAACGCAAACACTCCCATGAAAACCGCTACCGGAAACAGGGCCAGACCTGCCCAGAACAGGAGCTCGCCTGGAAGTGCCGTTAGCCCGGCAATCCATCCGGATGCGCCGACCAGCAGGACACCCATCACCGCACAGGTGAGCGCGTCAAACCTTAGAACCACCTGTAACGGAACACCTGAATTCGATTTGGTCATCATCTGTCTCCACTCATGAAATCCACCCGCACACTGCAAGTGCGATGACAAGAGGATTGCCAATCGAAGTTCTGAAGTCGATTACTTCGCAGGTAATTGAATCTTCGAAACTGCACCGGCAGGGTAGTGCTCATGAAACGAACAGCGGAAACGGCGGGTGACTTGCTGCGCCAGTGGCGACAACACCGGCGAATGAGCCAGCTTGCACTGGCCAGTGAAGCGGATATCTCTCAGCGCCACCTGAGTTTTCTGGAATCAGGACGGTCTCGTCCGAGCCGGGACATGGTGATGCATCTTGCCGAACAGCTGGATGTCCCCTTGCGTGAACGCAATGCCATTCTCGTTGCGGCAGGCCATGCCCCGCAATATCCGCAGCACGGGCTGGATGAGCCTGAACTTGCCGCGGCAAGCGCTGTTGTCCGACAGATCCTCGACGGACATCTGCCCCACCCTGCCCTTGCCGTGAACCGGTATTGGGAGCTGCAAGCCGCCAATCAGGCGATCTTTGCCCTGCTGGACGGCGTCGCGCCGCACCTGCTGGAAGCACCGGTAAATGTGCTTCGTCTCAGCCTGCACCCTGATGGTCTCGCCCCACGCATCCTCAATCTCGGTGAATGGCACGCCCATATTCTTGCACGCCTCGCACATGAGGTAGATCAGTCCGCCGACCCGAAGCTTGCCGCGCTCAGGGACGAACTCGCCGAGATGGCTTCGGACCGGTCGCCCAAATCACGGAACGAGGCACCGTCACAGAAGGGACGCATCGCCGTTCCGCTTTATCTGCAAGGCCCCAACGGAACATTGAGCTTCCTGAGCACCACGACGGTGTTCGGCACGGCCGTGGATGTCACCTTGTCCGAAATCGCCATCGAGGCCTTCTTTCCCGCAGACGAGGAAACGGCAAGGCAGATGAGTGCCTTGAGCGCAGGAAGCGCAGGCGGCCGTTCTTGAACCGCCCGCGCTCCGGACTCAAACGTGTGCCTTGACGATCAGGATCATCGGGCGCTCCATCTCTTCCGCCAACGATGGCATGGCTTCGATCTGCTCTTCACCGGGGAACCATTCCAGTACATGATCGACCGTGAAACCTGCCGCGATCAGCGTGTTGAGCGTGGAGCCGATGGTACGGTGGTATTTGACGACGCCATCGGCCAGCCAACTGGTTTCCCGTGCTCCTTCGCGAAGATACTGGTTGACCGGCCAAGACTTCCGGCCGTTCAGCTCGATCCATCCAGGTTCTGCTGGTGCCATGAAGATCGGGTGTTCGATGCTGAAGACGAAACTGCCTCCTGCCTTGAGTGATCTGAAGATCTCTCCAGCCAGCCGGTTGAAGTCCTCGATATAGTGAAAGGCGAGCGAACTGTAGACCAGGTCGAAGGCAGCCTGAGGCAGCTTCAGGGTTTCCAGGTCAGCAGTCCGGTAAACGATCGCATCGTCTTCGGTTTCGTCCCGCGCACGGGCAAGCATGTTTTCAGACAGGTCGAAACCAAGTACATGCGCAGCACCAGCGCTCCGGACCCAGCGGGCAAACCAGCCGAACCCGCAGCCGAGATCTGCAACGTGCAGCCCATTTGCTTCCGGCAACAGTGCCCGGATAGCAGGCCATTCGGGAGCCCCGTTAAGGCCGAACTGCGACCTGGGCAGCTGGCTGTAGCCTTCAAAAAAGGCCGGTTCGTCATAGATGTTTTGTGCCATTTATTTCTCCATCAGAGTGCCGATGGACGGCGCGCACCGCAACAGGCAAAGCCCCGCCCGATCCGGCGGGGGTGCAGGTGCGCGAAACGCTTGAAACTCAGCGTACACAATCAGCCTGCATCCCGCCTATTGGGATGCAAGCGAGCCGGGACACGATATGAGTATCTTCTTCGCACATGAGAGCATCATTAGGAGCGCCCCTGGTACCTGTCAACGAGTTGCAGGTTTCTGGCGCGGTTCGCCCTGGCGAGAAGCAGCTACTTCCCGCAAATTGCGAAGAGGCCGGCTCTGGAGGTAATGCCAAGCTTTGCGTAGGCGCGTTTGCGGTATGTGATGACTGTCGAAGGAGCAACGTCGAGATCCGCCGCGATCGCCTCCGCCTTGCGTCCGGACAGGATGCCCAGACACACCGAACGCTCCCGCTCGCTGAGCGCCGCCAAAGGCGGTGGCAGATCCGTGTCCGATGCCTTTTCGAAATGGAGCAGAGCCAGACGGCCTGCAAGACGTGCAAGATCCGGATCACACAGGGGAGCGGCAGGATCGCTTTGATAGAGGCTGACGAAAAGGCGCAGTTTTTCTCCGACCGCAAGCAATGTCGTCTTTGCCAGCATGCCGGGATTTTCGAAAAAGAGCTTCCGGTAGTCTGAGCTCATCCGGCCCTCGATCTCGTCCAGCCGGCTCAAGGTCACGGACTGAGGCGGTGACGCCACCAGGTCGGGCAACAGTGGATCCTTGAGAAACCAGCCGTCGAGATAGGTCTCGGCAAGTTTTCCGGCCATGACGGAGCGGCTGAAGTGCCACGACAGCAGACAGCGAGCCTGCGTGTGCTCGATTGCAAAAACCATGATCTGGTCGACACCGAACGTTTCGACAAACGAGACAAAGGTCTGGGCAAACCGATCCGTGCCCAGATCCGCAAGGCAGGCTTCGATGTGACAGGCTGTGGTGTGTCCGTCCGGAGTGCTCATTAAATGCTGATAGCATGTCCTCCCCGAAAGGGGACAGACGCGAGACGGCAAGGCTCCTAATCTTCTGCCAACAATCAGGGAGGATCCTCAAATGAGGCCAGCCGGACGTGCCGAAACGGACTCGCTCTATTTCACCTATCCGCATTTCGAAGCGCCGACGGACCGTGCGCATCTGACCCGGCCTGCACGTGTTGCCATTGCCGGAGCGGGGCCGGTCGGCATGACTGCCGCGCTGGCACTTGCCCGCGAAGGAATTGCTTGCGTTCTGTTGGATGCGAAGTCCACCTTCAACGACGGCAGCCGCGCGATCTGTATCGCCCGGCAGAGCTACCACATTCTCGACCGGCTTGGCGCAGTGGAGCCCTTCCTGGACAAATCACTCGGCTGGACCACAGGGCGCAGCTTCTATCGCGGCAGGCAGATCCTCGAATTTGAAATGCCGGACAGTCCGCGCGAGAAATACCGGCCAATGTACAACCTCGAACAGCAATATATCGAGCAGTACCTGTGGGATGCGATCCAGCGGGAGCCGCTGATCGAAACAAGATGGCAAAGCCGGGTCTGCGGTCTGGAAGATCTTGAGCAGGGTGTGCGACTGACAATCGAGGATCCGCTTGGCACCTACCAGATGACCTGTGACTGGTTGCTGGCGGCGGATGGTGCTCGCAGCACCGTCCGGAGCTTGCGCGGTCTGCGGCTCAAGGGCGAGAATTTTGAAGGCCGCTACGTGATTGCCGACGTCCAGATGGAGCATGATTACCCGACGATCCGACGCGCCCTGTTCGATCCGGATTGTCGCCGGGGCGGAACGATCCTTGTTCACAAGCAGCCCGACAACATCTGGCGCATCGACTATCAGCTTCGCGATGGCGAGGACGAAGCCGAGGCAATCCGCGAGGACACTGTGCGTGCCTCAGTGGCCGCGGTTCTGACGGAAATCGGTTATGACGGAGACTGGGACCTGGAATGGTGGAGCATCTATTCGGCCAACACCCTGGCGCTGGATGACTACCGCGACGGCCGGGTGTTTTTCATCGGCGACAGCGCGCACATCGTGCCGATCTTTGGAGTACGTGGCCTCAACAACGGTCTCGCCGACGCCCATAACATTGCCTGGAAACTCGCCTGGGTACTGAACGGCAAGGCCGGTCCGGATCTCCTCGACAGCTACACTCCCGAGCGGCGTGGGGCGACGCTGGATGTGTTTCGGAACGCCTCCAAGTCTGCCCGTTTCATGACACCTCCGACGGCAGGCTGGCAATTGATGCGCGACGCAGCTCTCAATCTTTCGCTCAGCCACTCCTTTGCGGGAGAGCTCGCCAACCCGCGCCAGATGACACCCTACACTTATGCCGACAGTCCGGTAGTTACCCCGGACGACGAAAACTTCGAAGGTGGACCAAGACCCGGCGCTGTCTTGGCGAACGCGCGAGTTGGTGACGGGTTCCTGTCCGACTTGCTCGGTGGCGGGTTCTCGCTGATCGCGTTCAGTAAAGAGGTGGCGGATCTTCTTGCCGACCTGGATTTTACCCGGGTCGTGCTGCAGCCGGGCTCGGAAGCAGCTGAAGTGCTCGCGGCTTCCGCCGGCAGTGCCTATCTTGTCCGGCCCGACATGCACATTGCAGCGCGCTGGCAAACCGCTTCACCAGAGGCAATCCGCCAAGCTCTCGAGCTTGCAGTAGCTGGAGGAAAAGCATGACGCCCGCCGATCTGGAAACCGTTTACGAAGCCTTGGCCGAACAGCTCGATGCCATCGGATCCGCTCAACGGGAGCTTTACCTCGCCAAGCTCGCCTTGCTGCTGGCGCATGAGATCGCCGACGCCGGTCGTGCGCGCTCGCTTGTTGCCGAAGCTGCCAGCAATCTCGAAGTATGACGTCAGCGCAATTGAGCGGCGGATTCTTTTGAACGGTGCCCCTCGGCTCGTCATCCCCGACGCAGCGAAGCGGAGATCCGGGACCGGTGAGCCGGGGCCTCTCGTTTGAGCGGCCTCAAAAGATGGCTCCTTGGCTCCCCGATCCCGGCTCGCACTACGCCTGGCAGGGATGACGCCGGTGGGTGAAACCGGAAGTCCTGGCTTCGAACCGGCTGACCTCGCTTTAGGCGAGCGCCGCGATTACGATGATCTCGACCTTGTATTCCGGGGCTGCCAGTTTGGCTTCGCCGGTAGCGCGTGCCGGCGGGTTTGCCGGATCAACCCAGGCGTCCCAGACCTTGTTCATCTCGGCAAAGTCCTTCATGTCGTCCATCCAGATAGTGGTCTGGAGAATGCGGCTCTTGTTGCTGCCAGCCTGCTCCAGAAGGGCATCGATGCGCTCCAGGATCGTCTGGGTCTGGTTGGTAACGGTGTCACCAGGATTGCCGACCTGACCGGCAAGATAAACGAGACCGCCGTGGATAACAGCCTGGCTCATACGCGGGCCAACTTCCAGCCGTTTGATGTCGGACATGATTGATTTCCTTCTTGTCTTGAAACAGACGCCCGCTCAGAACAAGCGGGCGGGATCGAGAGCAGCCACTACCTTCTCGGGCAGTTCGCTCGGACGTTTGAGACAAAGATCCGCAACGAGCCGGGAGAGCGCTGGGGCCGTTTGTACGCCGTAGCCGCCCTGACCGGCAAGCCAGAAAAACCCTTCCGCATCCGGTGCAAATCCAACCACAGGCGTGCGGTCCGAAACGAAGCTGCGCAGGCCTGCCCAATTGCGCTCGACGCGCGTGACGGGCATCGTCACGGCCTGCTCGAACCGGTGCAGACCTTCAGCCAGAACCATGTCATCGGCCCAGGCATCGTGCGGCTCCACCGGGTCTTCATCGGCAGGCGATACCATGAACTTGCCGGCATCCGGCTTGGCATACCATTGCTCCGATGCGCTGGCGACGAGCGGCCATTTCGTGACATCGACTCCATCCGGCGGCGGCACGATGGCCGCCGAGCGGCGCATGGGCACCAGACCGACCTTGCGAACGCCTGCGAGACCCGCGATCTGATCCGCCCAGGCCCCGGCTGCATTGATGAGGACCGGCGCTTCGAAGGCCCCCTTGGGCGTCTCGACACGCCACTGCCCGCCGCTTCTGAGAATGCGCTGCGCGGGCGCTTCCGTTACGAACCGCGCCCCGGCCTTGCGTGCAAGCCGGGCAAAGCCCTGCAACAATCTGTCGACGTCGATATCCTGTGCGTCCCGCTCGATGGCAGCAGCGGCAATCGTTTCCTTGCGAAGCAGTGGAAACAGGGCAACAGCTTCTTCCGCCGTCAGGACTTCCATACCGTCGGCACCGTCCAGATAGGCCTTGAACGCGTCCAGTTCGTCCTCGGTCGCAATCAGCATTTCACCACGGGGCGACAGCAGGCTTTCCTCCGATATCCCTTCCGGGTTCTTCAGAACCGGTTCAGAAGCTGCATTCAAGGCCCGCAAGGTGGCATTGCCGTAGTTGCGGATGAAGATGGCGGCGGAGCGACCGGTCGCGTGCCGGCCAAGCGCATCTTCCATTTCCAGCACGGTGACCTTTGCGTCCGGCGCAAGCCGTGCCGCGGCCCCGGTGCCGGCAATGCCGCCGCCGATGATCAGAAAATCCGATGTCTCGATCATGCGTCCTGGAACCCTTTCAGGAAACTGGTGAGGTTCTGGCCGAGTTCTTCCGACAGGTAACCGCCTTCCTGCACGAACAGCACCGGCAGGCCGAGCTTCGCGATGGCGGCACCAATCCGTCCGAACCCGGGAGTGGTGATGGCGAGTCCCTTGAGAGGATCTTTTTCATAAGCGTCGAGCCCCAGGGCAACAACCAGAATATCGGTGCCGAAGGCCCGAATGTGGTCGAAGGCCGTTTCCAGGGTTTTCAGGTACGCGTCATCCCCGGTGCCGCGTGCCAGGGGCAGGTTGAGATTACAACCCCGTCCCGCGCCCTCGCCGCGCTCATGGCCGTGGCCCCAGAAGAACGGATAGAACCGCACCGGATCGGCATGCAGCGAAACGGTGAGAACGTCACCGCGCTCATAGAAGATGCCTTGCGTGCCATTGCCGTGGTGGACGTCGATGTCGAGGATCGCCGGACGCTTGCCTGCCTTCAGAAGCCTTTCGGCTGCAATGCCGGAGTTGTTGAGAAAACAGAAGCCGCCCGCCAGATCGGCGAATGCATGGTGACCGGGAGGGCGCGACAGCACATAGGCGGCCTGTTCCCCGGCCGCCACCATGTCCGCACCGTGGATCGCACTTTGGGCAGACCAGTAGGCCGCTTCCCAGGTACCGGCTGCGATTGGACAACTGGTATCGGCCTGATGGAACCCGGCCTGACCGACTGCGGAGCGCGGATAACTTGCCGTGCGCCGGTCCGGATGAATGTTCGGGATGACCTCGTCGGATGCTCCCTCGATCCGGCTCCAGCGTTCATGGATGGTCTGAAGAAAAACGAGGTATTCCGCAGAGTGGAGGGCGGCAATCGGGCCGAGTCCATGGTCGTCCGGCACCTCGAAACGACAGCCCGCTTCCTTTGCACCTTCGGTCAGGACCTCGATGCGCTTCGGCTGTTCCGGATTGGCCAGCCTTGTGCCGTTTGCCATGAAATGCTTGGGATCGTGCACCCATTGGCGGTCGTCAAAAATGGCTTTCATGAGCGGTCCCTCAATTTGTCGAGTGCCGGTGCGCGCAGATCGAACACGGTTTCGCCTTTCCGTGGCGCAAAACCGAGCCGTTCATAGAAACGGCGTGCATCCGGATTGTCGTGATAAACGGCGAGCTTCAGAAAGACCGGCGTCCAGCTATCAGGCGCAAGGTCCAGACTGGCGGCAAGCAGGCGCTGGCCCAGCCCTTCTCCGCGTGCTTCTCCATCGACCCAAAGATCGGAAACATAGAGACCGGTGCCACCACGCGTCGTCGAAAAGACAGGCGAGGCTTGCAACACGCCGAGTGTTCGGTCGTCAGAAGGCCGGATCGCAAGCAGCGCAAAGAAGGCGGGAGTTTCCGAGAAACCGTGGCGGATCACATCATCGAGACTGGCGACGTGAGTGTCGCCCATATCGGCAGAAAGCTGGAACAGCGCTGCGTGAAGCCTTTCGGCATCACCCCGCTCCGCCCGCCTGATCGTTATGTTGCTCATGATCAGAAGGCCGTCTCGCCGGCCCCTTTGAGGCCCAGCATCTGCCGGGCTTCTTCCGGTGTTGCGACCGTTCGCCCGAGTTCCTCGACAATCTTGCGGATCTTGGTGACCTGCTCCGCGTTGGAGCGGGCCAGCTCACCCTTGGCGATGTAGAGATTGTCCTCCAGCCCGACACGGACATGCCCGCCCATGCTGGCAGCAATGGTGGCGAAAGGGATCTGCTGTCGGCCCGCCGCAAGAACGGAGAAGATATAGTCGTCGCCAAAAAGCTTGTCCGCCATCCGCTTCATGTGCTGCAGGTTTTCCGGGTCCGCACCGATACCGCCCAGAACGCCGAAGACGAACTGGATGAAGTACGGCGGCTTGACGAGACCCCGGTCGGCGAAGTGGCGCAGCATGTAAAGATGCCCGACGTCGTAGCACTCGAACTCGAAACGCGCACCGCGCTGCTGACCCATCTGCGTCAACACGAATTCGATATCCCGCGGTGTGTTCTTGAAGACGAGATCATCCGTTCCGCGCAGGAAAGGCTGCTCCCAGTCATGCACCCACGCGTCGTAACGGTCGGCCAGCGGATAGAGCGCAAAGTTCATTGTGCCCATGTTGAGCGAGCACATTTCCGGTTCTGCCTTCAGCGGACCGGCAAGCCTGTCTTCCAGGCTCATGATCGCGCTGCCACCGGTGGACAGGTTGAGCACCGCGCCGCAGCCCGCCTTGATCTCCGGAAGGAAGGCCATGAAGTCGGCCTCCCGTGCCGACGGCTGGCCGGTTTCCGGATTTCGGGCATGAAGATGCAGGATTGCGGCGCCCGCCTCGGCAGCGCCTATCGCCTGGCCTGCAATCTCGGCAGGCGTCACCGGCAAGTGAGGCGACATGGTGGGTGTATGAATGGAGCCCGTGACGGCACAGGTGATGATGATCTTGTCTGTCATGTCTTGAATGTCAGCTGGCTCTGGCCTGTTGCTGCGAAATCCTGTCGAGAAACTGGCGGAGAGAAAGGTCGAGACCTTCGATGATCTCGGCTACATGATCCGGTGTCGAGATCATGGGGGGCGCAATCAGGAAGTGGTCGCCGCTGTAGCCGCCCCGCGTCCGGCGGGAATAGATGATAAGGCCATTCTCATAAGCAATATCGACCAGTTCGTTGAAGGCGTTCAGTTCCTTTGCGAGCGGTCTCAGGCTTGCTCGGTCCTCGACCAGTTCGAAGGCCAGCAACAGCCCTTCGCCGCGTACGTCGCCGATGATCGAATAGCGGTCCATCAGCTTTTTCAGTTCGCTCTTCAGGAGCGCCCCGGTCTCGGCCGCGTTCTGGCACAGGTTTTCCCGCTCGATCTCTTCCAGCACCGCCAGACCGGCAGAGCAGGCAAGCGGATTGCCGGCATAGGTGAAACCATGCAGGAAACCGCCATTGTCGAGCACGTTGGTGACGATGTCCTTGTGCGCAATCATGGCGCCCAGAGGCGCATAACCAGCAGCAAAGCCTTTGGAGATCACCAGAATATCCGGATCGACATTCCAGTGTTCACCGGCGAAGAACTTTCCGGTCCTCCCGCCACCGGTCATGACCTCGTCATGGATCAGCAGGACGCCATAGCGCGTACAGATCTCGCGAATGCGTTGCATGTACCCCTTCGGCGGCACGAGCGCGCCGGTGGAGGCGCCACCGATCGGCTCGACAATAAAGGCCAAGATCGTTTCCGGGCCTTCGGACAGGATCTTTGCCTCCAGCATGTCGGCGTAGTGTCTGCCCGTTGCCTCGTCGTCCGGATCCAGTCCGTCGAGATAGGCACGCGGTGCCGGGATCTTCGGCATCGGCCGCATCATGGGGTCGAACGGCGCAGTAAGGGGTGCGTAGCCTGTCAGGGCCAGAGCGCCGAGCGTGCAGCCGTGATAGCTCGGTTCGCGCGAGATGATCTTGTAACGCTGCGCCTGTCCGATCGCGATGGCGTTCTGGCGGGCCAGCTTGATGGCGCTCTCCACCGCTTCCGACCCGCCGGAAACGAAGAAGACCTTTTCCAGCCCCTCGGGCGCCAGTGCGGCGGTCCTGGCGGCCAGCAGTTCCGCAGGCTCTGTCTCGAAATGGAGGCGGTAACCGAAGGTGGACTTGTCCATCTGCTTGCGCATTGCCTCCAGCACGCGCGGGTTGGAATGGCCGATGTTGCAGACCATCGCCCCGGACGAACCGTCGAGATAGCGCTTGCCGTCGACGTCCCACATGTAGACACCGCGCGCCTGGTCCAGAACGGGCCGGCGCTGACGAGACTGATAGAACAGATGAGAGGTTTGCGGACGGCTCATGAAGCAGCTCCAGGCAGGGCTGCGCAGTCGCGCGGACGGAAGCGAACGGAGACATCCGAGCCTTCCTCGAAAGGGTGCTGATCGATCATGTTGATCACCTGAAGTTGCTGGTCGCCGACACGCACGAAATACCGTGCCGCCTGCCCCTGGTAGTCCACCGCCTCGACCTTGCCGTCGAGCGCGATGCGATCATCCGCCGGAGCGGATTTTTCCGCCAGCAGAAGTTTTTCAGCCCGGATAACAAGCTGTGCAGGACCGGCCTGCGAAAGATTGGGGGCCTTTTCCCTCGGCACATTGATCTTGCCGAAGTAAGGCAGTTCAAGGGACAGCTCATGCCCGTTCACCGCCTGGCACGTCGCTGGCAGAATGTTGGAGATGCCCAGGAAGCGCGAAACGAACTCGCTTGCAGGCGTGTTGTAAACCTCCTGCGGCGTGCCGATCTGCTCCACACGTCCGTTGGACATCACCACGATCCGGTCGGACATGGCGAGCGCTTCGGACTGGTCATGGGTAACGAAAACGGTGGTGATGCCGATCTGATGCTGGATGCGCTTCAGCTCGACACGCATGTCCTCGCGCAAGTTGGCGTCGAGCGCGGACAGCGGTTCGTCCAGAAGCAGCACGTCCGGCTCTATGACGATGGCCCGCGCCAGCGCGATACGCTGCTGCTGACCACCGGAAAGCTGCTTGGGATAACGGTCGCTGACATGGGGAAGCTGAACCAGTTCCAGCGCATCGCGCACTTTCTTTTCGGCATCCGCCTTCGGGATATCGCGGTATTTCAGGCCGAAAGCCACATTTTCGGCAATCGTCTTGTGCGGAAAGAGCGCGTAGTTCTGGAACACGAGACCGAGGTTTCGCCTGTGGATCGGCACATCGTTGATGCGTTGACCCTTGATGGTGATATCGCCTTCGGAAGGATCGATGAGACCGGCGATCATCCTGAGGGTGGTCGTCTTGCCACATCCGGAAGGGCCGAGCAGCGTTACGAAGCTTCCGTCCGGGATGTCCATGCTCATCCGGTGAACGGCGGTAAAGCCACCGAACTTCTTGACGATATTGTTGAGGGAAACCGCGCTCACGCAAATTCTCCAGGTCCTGGGGAGAAGACGACCTTCCGGCAATAACTGCCGGAAGGTACTGGGTCAGTGATGGGGCCGTACCGGGCTCAGTACCCCTTCTGGATCCGTCCGAACATCTTGGACCAGTCCTGTTCGTGACTGTTCCAGTATTCCGGATTGGCGAAGGTCAGACCGTCAAGCGTGCCGGTCGGATCGAACGCCGGAAGAGTCGGGATCTTCTTGCCGAGATCGACCTTTGTCGGGTCAAGCGCCGGCGGGTAGTTCTGGCCTTCGGCGACCGCGATCGAGGTTTCGGGCGCCAGCATGAAGTTCAGGAGTTCCTCGCAGGCTTCCATTGGCGAGCCCTTGATCACGAACAGGCATTCCTGCCAGCCGAAACCGTTGGGCGGATCGATATAGCCGATGTCATGACCCTGCTCCTGAAGGGCGTAGATCCGGCCGGACCAGCCCTCGGTAACGTAGATTTCCTCTTCGGCCAGAAGGCTCATCAGTTCCGCACCGGACTGCCAGTATTTCAACAGCAGATCGCGGTTGGTGCGCACAGCCTGCCAGACGGCATCCATATCCGTTGCGTTGTTCGGATCCTGATCGGTCTGCAGCGATGCGTACCAGATGCGGGTGCGCCAGTCGGACCAGCCGCCGATCTTGCCCTTGTAGGCTTCGTCGATCAGGAGCTTTGCACCCTTTTCCTTGGCTTCGTCGTCGGAGATGTATTTCCGGTTATAGGCAATGCCTGTGGTGCCGTAGTCATAAGGCACGCAGGACAGCTTGCCGTCGGTGACACCGCGGAAGACGTCGGTGAGTTTCGGGATCACGTATTTCAGGTTCGGGATGTTGTCCTCGTTGAGCGTCGAGTTCAGCCCGAGATTGACATAGCGTGCGTAGTCGAAGACGCCTGACAGGTGCGCGATATTGTATTCGCCTTCCTGGCTGGCCTTGACGCGCGACAGATATTCATCACCGCCGCCGAACGTTCCGTCGACAACCTTGATGCCGGTCTCTTCGGTGTAGGGATCGAAGGCATATTTGCGGAAGGCTTCCGAGACGACCCCGCCCCAACCGTCGAAGCGGACTTCCTCCGTCGCGGCCATGGCATGGCGGGCAAAGGGTGTCTGCACACCGTAGGCCAGACCGGCTGCCCCGATCAGCCCGAGAAACTTGCGGCGGTCGAGATCACCGTTGAGATAGCGTTCGCGCAGACGCTCATAGCGTTTGGTATTGTCCATCTTGTTTTCCACTCTGGTTCTTGTGTCGGTTTCTTGCTTTGATCACGCGGTTCTAACCGCCGCGCTGCATGGCCATCCGCCGGGCGATTGCCAGCCCGAGAAGCGGCAGGCCGACGGTCAGGAAAATCATCACGGTGCCGAGCGCGTTGATCTCCGGGGAGATGGAATTGCGCAGCATGGCAAAGATCTGGGTGGGCACGGTTTCGACGCCGCCCGGCTTCCAGAACAAGGTACCGGTGATATCGTCGAAGCTGATCGTGAAGGCGAAGAGCATGCCGGCGAAGACCGCCGGGGCCAGCAGCGGCAGCGTGATCTGGAAGAAGGCCTGCACGGGACTTGCGCCAAGGCTGAGTGCGGCTTCCTCGTAGTCGCGGCGGATGCCGACAAGGCGGGCCTGCACCACCAGGATGACGAAGGGCAGCGTGAAGATGACGTGCCCCATCAGGAGCAGGAAGAAGCTCTTGTTGATCGACAGGAAATTCAGGAACAGCAACAAGGCGACCGCCAGCACCACCTCCGGCACCAGGATCGGCGCAATCAGGAGGGTGGAGATCAGGTTGCGGCCGGGCACGTCGTAGCGCACCAGGGCAAGACTTGCCAGAACACCAAGTGTCGTGGAAATCAGCGCGGTCAGGGCACCAAGGACAATCGAGGTCTGGAACGCCCGCAGGATGGCGTCGTTTCCGGCCAGTTCGACGAACCAGCGGAACGAGAAGCCGGTCATCGGAAAGCTGCCGAACTGGCTGGCGTTGAAGCTGAGCAGAACCACCACCGCGACCGGCAGGAACATGAACAGATAGACCAGCAGCGTGTAGGCCCGGATCAGTTGCCACCCCATCAGCCAAGCCCCTTCATCAGTTGACCCATGCCGAGATAGTGGTTGTAGATCAGCACCAGGGCGCCGAGGACGGCGAGCAGCATGAGCGAGAGCGCAGAGCCGAGCGGCCAGTTGAGCTGTGTGATGATCGCCTCGAAAACGAGATTGGCGAACATGGCGTCCGTCGGACCACCCAGAACCAGCGGCGTGATGTAGGTACCGGCGCTCAGCACGAAACAGAGCAGACCACCCGCGGCGAGCCCCGGCAGGGACAGCGGCAAGGTGACTTCCCGGAATGCCTGCCAGCGGGTGGAGCCGAGGGAACAGGCCGCGTCCTCCAGCGAAACATCGATCCCTTCCAGCGCCACATAGACGTTCAACACCATGAAGGGCAGCAGGAAATGCACGAGGCCGAGGATCACGGTCGGCTCGTTGTAGAGCATCTGGACCGGTTCGGAGACGATGCCGAGGTTGAGCAGGGCCCAGTTGACCGCACCCGATACACCCAGGATGTTGATCCAGGACATGGTCCGGATGATGTAGCTGATCCAGAACGGCAGCATCAGCAACAGCAGCAGCAAGGCCTTGTTGCCACGCGAACGGGCAATGAAATAAGCGGCCGGATAGCCCATGACGGCACAGGCAAATGTGGTGATTGCGGCAATCCGCAACGTACCAAGCAGGATGTCCCGATAGAACGGATCGGTCAGCGCCTCGTTCCAGTTGTCCAGGTAAAAGCCCGCCTGGTCAGCGCCCGTGGCCGTGCGCAGCCAGAACGAATAGACGACAATAAAGACGAGCGGCACGAAAAGCAGCAGCCCCACTGCTGTGAGCGCAGGGGAAAGGAGTATCCATGGCTGTCGTTTTTCCCGCGCCTCGACGCTCATGCGCTCAAACCCTGCCAGATGCCTTGTCAAAATTGCTTGACTTCAGCGTCGCAGGCAGGTGTTCATTGATCAAATAGATAATGAAAATTATAACTATAGATCTGATCAATGGCAGATGGATTACGCCCGATCCAGGCAGAGCGGCTTGCCCGCGAACTGGACTGGAACCTGCTGAGAACCTTCATCGTCCTGGCCCAGTCCGGAAGTGTGACGCGGGCGGCAGACAGACTGCGCCTCAAGCAGCCCACCGTTTCCAGCGCACTGAAGCGGTTGGAGGACCGGTTGGGACGCAAGCTCATCAATCGCAAGCCGGGTCAGTTCGAGCTGACGGAAGCCGGCCAATTGCTGTTGAAGGAAGCCATCGAGATCCAGGGTTCCATCCTGAGGCTCGGGACCCTGATGCGTGACGTCACCGACGAGATCCGCGGCCACGTCGAAATCGCCATGGCCAGTCACGTGGTTTCGCCGCTCTATGACGACACTCTGCGCGAGTTTCACGAACGGCACCCGGCCGCAACCCTCACCATCAACGTTTCGGCCAGCAAGGACGCACTGGAAGCCGTCACGTCCCGCCGGGCTTCGCTCGCCGTCTGCCTGGTGCGCGAACGCAATCCAAAGCTTGAGTACCTGCGCCTTTTCCGGGAGTTTTTCGGCCTCTTCTGCGGTCCGCCTCACCCGCTTTACGGCAAGACCAACCTGACAAAGGCCGACCTTGCCGGCCAGTCCGCTGTCAGCTTCGTGACCGACCGGCTGGAAGACGCCCTTCGTCCGGTAACGCTGATGCGGGCGGAAGCGGATCTTGAAGACCGGATCGTCGGCACATCGGCCAACCTGGAAGAAGTCCGGCGCATGATCATTGCCGGACTGGGCATCGGCCCTTTGCCCGTCCACGTTGCCAAGCGGGACATTCGAGAGGGTCTTTTGTGGCAACTCCCACCCTATGACGCGCTGCCGGAGATCGACGTTCATGTGGTCTGGAACCCGAAGGCGAAACTCAACCGCGCCGAACAGGCCCTTCTGGACATGCTGCTGGAAAAGATAAGGCAGACGCCGATAGAGGAGCGGACCTATCGATGACATACATCGTGGAGCACTGGCCAGCCGGCTTCTTTACCAACCCGAGCGACCAATACGGGAAACCCGGTAGCGGCCCGTTGCATTCCCCCGCTGACGTTGTAAAACTTTCAGGACGTTACGAAAAATTGGCGATCAACGCCGTCCGGGTCGAAGGGGTAGGAAGATGAATGGTGTGCGGTTCGCCTGGAAAATGCTCTTCCTTGCACTGGTAACAGTGGCCCTTCTTCAGTCGCCTGCCAATGCGTCAGAAGATTTCCTTGAAGGCGGCTGGACCCTGCAACGGGATGCATCGTCCCTGCGTTTCCAGTCGGTCAAGAACCTGACCATCGTTGAATCCAGCTCTTTCGCGGAATTTGAAGGCGGCATAGACGATACCGGCAACGCCAGGGTCCGCATCTTTCTTGATTCGATCGATACGAAAATCGACCTCAGAAACGTGCGCATGCGGTTTCTCTTCTTCGAAACGTTCGAGTTCCCTGAAGCCGTCATCACGACGAAAATTGATGCGTCAGCCCTGGCTGACCTTCCTACCGTCAAACGCAAGACGATCCCGCTTGCTTTCAATCTCGATCTTCACGGCGTCTCAAAACCGTTCGAGGCCAATGTTACGGTGACCTATCTGAGCGAAGACCTGGTTGCCGTTTCGAGCACCGCGCCGGTGTCTGTCGCAGCTTCCGACTTCGCCCTCGGTGGCGGTATCAAGAAGCTCGAGGAAGCCGCTGGCGTCGTCATCGTGCCATCGGCAACGGTCTCTTTCGATTTCGTCTTCGCCCGCAAATCGGGCGAAACGGAGGAGGACGATGCCGACGACCAGACCCAGCAGGCGGCCGCTTCTCAGCCAGCCGCAAGCACCGCGCTTGAACCGCAAGGCAACCTGGACAACGAGGCTTGCACCGGCCGGTTCGAGATCCTGTCCCGCACGGACAACATTTACTTTCCAAGCGGCAGTTCGCAGCTTGATCCGCGGAGCCAGCCACTCCTGAACAGCCTTGTTGACATCATCATGAGATGTCCTGAGCTGACCATTGAAGTCGGAGGACATACCGACAGTGACGGCAGCGATACATCGAACCTGGCCCTGTCCGAACGCCGGGCGGGTGCGGTCAAGCAATACCTCGTCTCCAAGAACGTTCCCGACAGCAGGATCAGGAGTGTCGGGTACGGTGAAAGCCGTCCCGTAGCTCCGAACACCTCTGCGGAAGGAAAGCAACGCAACCGGCGGATAGAGTTTGTCGTTGTCGAATAGGTCCAACATGAACCGCTTTGCAATCGCAATCCTCCTGGCACTGACAGTGACCATTGCTGCGCTGTCTGAGAGGGCTCACGCGGAACCACGACTGGCTCTGGTTGTCGGCAATGGCGCCTACACGACTGTCACACCGCTGGACAATCCGGTGAACGACGCAAGCCTGATGGCCGACGCGCTGCGCAAGGTCGGCTTCGAGGTAACCCTCGTCACCGACTCCAGCCAGAACGAGATGATCACGGCGATTTCGCAGTTCGGCAGCAAGTTGCGGGCCGCGGGTGAGGATGCAACCGGGCTGTTCTATTATGCCGGCCACGGTGTGCAATCGTTCGGTGCAAACTTTCTCCTGCCAGTCGATATCGAACTTCAGGATGCTGCCGACCTCAGCCTGGTCGGTGTCCCTGCACAGGCCGTTCTACGGCAGATGTTTTCAGCGCGGAACCGGACCAACATCGTCATTCTGGATGCCTGCCGAAACAACCCGTTCGTTTCCATCCCGGACCTCAGCGACAACGGTCTGGCAGAAATGAAGGCTCCAAGAGGCACCTTCCTCTCCTATTCCACCGCACCGGGCGACATCGCGCTCGATGGTATCGGCGGCAACAGCCCCTTCACCGAAGCGCTGGCCCGGCACATGCCGACACCCGGCATGCCCGTCGAAACCCTTTTCAAGGCGGTGCGGGTCGATGTTCTGAAGGAGACCGGCAACCAGCAGACCCCTTGGGATACATCCTCCCTCACCGTGGATTTCCAGTTTGTCCCGGCCAAGGCGCCCTCGGCAGAGGAAGTCGAATTGCGCCAGATCTGGGACACGGTGAAACTCAGCAAGGACCCCTTGCAGGTCCTCCTGTTCCTGCGCGCGCATCCGGACAGCAGATACTCCGCAGAAGCCAGGGAACTCCTGACGGCCCTGATGGAAAAGGAAACGCAGCCCGCCGCGCAGGCGACACCTGCCCCGCAACAGGAATCCGAACCTGTCACGCCCCAGACAAGCGAGCGTGACATGATCGAAACAGCGCGCCGAGAGGGAACCGCAAGCGCCTATCAAACCTATCTGGATGCATATCCGAACGGTGCCTTTGCCGAACTCGCTCGCCTGGAGCTGCAAACGATCGTCAACAAGGAGCAGAGCACGGACCCGGTCGCCAATCAGCCGCAACAGGAAGACGCGCCGGCCATCGCCGAGCAAGGCTCACCTGCCGCCGATCCGGGGGAACCGTCAGCCGTCATAGCATTCAACGCTCCCCTTGCCATGGGAGAGCCGGATATCGCCACCCGAAGCATTTCGGAGCTGATCACCGGATCGCCGAAATTCCCGCCGATCGAGGGTCTGCCGGAAGCGGTCTGGAAGGACAAGACTTGTGCCGCCTGTCATCAATGGGAGCAGGCGAACCTGTGCGACCAGGCCAGGACCTATGTCGCAGACAAGTCCAGAACCATCGAGAAACAGCACCCCTACGGCGGCACTTTCAAGAATGCGTTGCGGCTTTGGGCCGAACAGGGGTGTCCGTAACTTCGACGCCGGGTCTGTAGCGATCCGACGTGTTTTGCGTGCGTCGGTTACTGCGATTTCGAGATCACCGCATAGTCCGAGTAGCCGGCATAAAGGCGATGGAAAGAGGCAACTGCGCCGATGCTGGCAGCCAGGGCCTTCAACTCGTCCTCCAGGTCGGCTCGCGGAGATACGTGGAAGGATTTGAGCCAGGCAAACAGCACGCGCTTGAACCAGCCAGGCAAGCGTTCCTGCTGACCGAAATCGACCACGTGGATCCGCCCTTCCGGCGCCAGCCGCGCGGCACCTGCCGCCAATGCTTCGCGCCAGATCGGGATCATGGACAGCGTATAGGAATAAAAGACGCGGTCGAAAGCCGGAACACCAAAACCTTCCGTTGCCGCCGGGTTTGCGGCATCGCCTTCCACAAGCGCGATCCGGTCTGTCAGGCCTGCCTTGTCGATGTTCTTCTGCGCGGTTTCCAGCATGTTCCTGGAAATGTCGAGACCGTAGAAACGAACGTCCGGGTAGGCTTTTGCAGCCGCTATCATGTTCCGGCCGGTGCCGCAGCCAAGTTCCAGTACGACGCCATCTCGCGGCGGCTGAAGCTCGCGGATCAGCTTGTCGCGCCCGAGCAGGTAGAACTTGCGGGTCAGGTCGTAAAAATGGCGCTGATGGCGATAGACGGTATCCATCAGCCGGGCCGTTTCGACGGCTTGGGTCATGACGCTATGTTTCCGTACGCAGGACGGCCAGCTTAGCCGTTGAACACATAAAGATGGAAGCCACCATAAATGGAGGAGCGGTCCTGACGGCCAAGCTCCAGGCTTTCCTCTTTCTCGTAGGTCCAGCGATTCAGGATCTGGTCGGATACGCGGCCCGGCAGAAGTGTCGGTTCGGCAGCGGTGCGGAAGATGACCCGGGCACCTGGAAGCGCGGTCCGTGTTATCTCGGTCCAGAGTGCATTGAGCTGATGATCTGTCATCCAGTCCTGGGCGTCCAGCAGCACATAGGCGTCTAGCGTATTGTCCTGAACCGACTGAAGGTGTTCGGTAAAATTGCGATTGAGCACACGGACCCGGCCCGCACGCTGACGGATTTCCTCGAAATGCTCGCGCTTGAGGTAAGGCGGCAACGGTCCGGCTGGACCGGTGCTGTCCTGACCGCTTGGAGCATAGCCACGGCCGAAGGCCTGCCAGGCGAAATAGTTGTCCTGCATGGAGAAGTCGCAAGCGAGTTTTTCAAGCCGCTGACGCAGAACCGCAGACATGTCGCGTTCGGCACTGGCCGATACCAGGGCGTCATACTGCGCAGGCGGAATGCCGAGGCCGTAGAGCGACATCTTCTTGGACGTTGCCCAGCGCACCAGACGCTTGTCGAACAGCGGTGCCAGTGCGGTATCGAAGAAGGTGCGCTGTTCCTCCAGCGACCTGGTCTTGACCATGTGCTTCGGATCGATGCCATAGAGCCTTGCCACGAGGTGTCCTGCTCCGATGCAATAGCCCAGCAGACCGTGATGATAGAGGTCGCGCGAGAACAGCGTGATCCTCTTGCGGCCCCAATTGGCCATGTCACGGCCTTCCCAGTAGGCGACCGTTTCAGGATCGAGCTTGTCTTTCAGGAAACGCTGATAGGCGGCAACATTGGCCTTTTCGTCTGCTTCGCCGAAGAACCTGTAGAAGATCTCGTAATTCGGCAGATGCTTGGCTGCCGCCAGTTTCAGCCGGCCCAGCGCCACATGTGCACGGTTGAGGTCCACCGCAGTGATCTCGGCCGGATTTGCCGTCAGGTAGGACATGACGTTGCAGCCGCCCGACGCGATCGTGATCATTCGGGAGTCCGGCGTCAGGCGAAGAGCCCTCATGTCCACATCCGGATCTTCCCAGATCTGCGGATAGACAAGGCCCTTGAAGGCGAATGTGAACAGCCGCTCGAGAAAACCGTCCTTGGAGGTGGCTTCGGAACGGTGAACCGCATTCTTGAGACGTTTCTTCGATGCGGTGAGCGTGCTCTGCGCCATGTCTTTCTCCCGAGTCACCTGCGCCAATAAACTGCCTTCCGATACGTGACGGACGCGACAGTTTGGTGACGTTTGCGGAGAATCGAGCCGTTATCCGGATAATAAACTGCCGGTGAGGACCTGCCTCAGTGTTCCAGGCGTGTCTTCGCCGAGGGAGAGCCTTCCTCCCCTGCGGAAATGAAACAAAAAGCCCCCGCCGAAGCGGGGGCTGTGTTTCCGTCCAGACCGTTGGGAGATCCGAACCTAGCGCGTGATAACCACGAAGTCGGTGCCAAGACCCGTGTTGCGGGTGAAGTTTCGGTCCGTGACCGTCAGGGACGAACCCGGGGTCAGCATCCTGGAAACTTCAAGCGCCACCTTCTTGGACATCTCGATCCGGTCGAGAACGTCCATCGACGCGCCACCGCGTTCACCTTCCGCAGATACCGCCATCCACTCGACCGACGAGTCGCCGGGCTTGAAATCCATGGCAGTGAAAACGTGCGTTCCGATTTCCTGGTCGATATCCTTGATCGAGACAGGGGCGGAATAGACATCGCGGAACTTGCGACGGATCCGCAGCGTTGCATTCTTCGGCTCTTCGTATCCGGCATCGGCATGGATGCGGACCTCAAGTGCATTGGTCAGCTGACCGGTTACCGGCAGCTCGGCACCTTCCTGGTACAGGCTGATTGCTGCACGGGTCTTGCGACCCATGACACCGTCTTCCGGACCGGCATTGAAGCCCATCTGGTTGAGCAGCTGTTGCAGCACCTGAATACGGCTTGGTGCTTTCTGCGGCGTGATGATCATCCGAAGAGGCTGATCGAAATAAGGATTTTCCGGTTGTACGGCCGGCAGGTTAGCCTGCAGGGGCGCTTCCTGAATGGCACCACGCAGCGCCGGATCGGCTGCAATGGTCTCGTCCGTCAGGCTTGCGACCTCGGTTTCAGGCACATAGGGCTGTGGCAATACAGCGTGATGCACACCAAGCGGGTTCGCCTCGCCCCGTGTCACGACAACATGCATGCCGCGCTCGGTCATGCTGTAAAGCGACTGTGCAAAGGCTTTCGGAAGACGAATGCAACCGTGCGAAGCCGGATAGCCGGGCAACCTGCCGACATGCAGGGCAATGCCCGACCATGTCAGACGCTGCATGAATGGCATCGGCGCATTGTCATAGAGGTTGGAAAAGTGCTTACGCCTCTTTTCCAGAATGGAAAACACACCGGTCGGTGTGCTGTGGCCGCGCTTCCCGGAGGAAATCGACGACACTTCGATCAGATCCAGGCCGCGATAGACCTTGATCTTCTGCTCGTCCAGCGACACCAGCATGTGCAATGGCGGTTCGCTTGCCACATCCGTTTCCGGAGCGGCGTCGCGCGCGAATGCGGCCGACATGGCGGCGAACGAAATAACTGCGGCACCGGTCAGGTTGAGCAGCGAGCGCTTGTGCCTGCTCCGGCTATTCATTTCCAATGACAACATCCCTGAGCTCCCCAACGCAAATACCCATAAAGCTCGATTAAAACTGTAACCGACACCTGTGTAGATCGGGTTAGGAAACACGGTTACTTATTGGTTTCCTTCGACCTTTCAGCCGCAAAATCGCACATTACCCAGCTCGCGGCTGTTATTCACATCACATTTTGTACAGCTAGCAGCCACAACGTGAACGGGGCCTGAATGGGGAAAACGGCCCATTCACGCCAACGGTTCCCGCAGGAGTGGCTTTTCTCAGGCTTTCAGTCCGTCCAGGAAACGGACGGGTTCGCCGCGCGAGGGTGTCGTCAGTTCACCGTCCCACATGACGCGCTGCCCGCGGACAACAGTCCCAACCGGCCAGCCGGTGACGTCCTTGCCGTCATAAGGTGTCCAGCCGCACTTGGAGGCGATCCACTCGTTGCGGATCGTCTCCTTGCGTTTCATGTCCACCACGGTGAAGTCGGCATCGTAGCCGACTGCGATCCGGCCCTTGAGTGCCGTCTGGAAGAGACGGGCCGGGCCTGCACTGGTCATGTCGACAAAGCGCGCGAGGCTGAGACGGCCTGCGTTGACGTGATCCAGCATGATCGGAACCAGCGTCTGCACACCGGTCATTCCGGACGGAGACGCCGGATAGGGCTTCTGCTTTTCTTCCAGAAGATGCGGGGCATGATCGGAACCGAAGATGTCGAGAATGCCCTGCTGCAAGGCCCACCAGAGACGTTCCGAGTGGCGCGGTGCACGTACCGGCGGGTTCATCTGAACCAGCGTACCCAGCCGGTGATAGGCTTCGTCCGTCAATGTCAGGTGGTGCGGTGTCACCTCGATGGAGGCGACATCCTTGTGGTCGATCAGGAAATCGACCTCCTCTGCCGTAGACAGATGCAGAATGTGGATCTTGGCGCCGGTTTCGCGCGCAATGCCCACAAGACGCTGGGTGCACTGGAGCGCTGCGATCTCGTCACGCCAGATCGGATGGGAGCTCGGGTCGCCTTCAACACGCTCTCCGTGACGGTCGCGCAGGCGGAACTCGTCTTCGGAGTGGAAGGCCGCCCGGCGGCGGGTTACGGACAGGATTTCCTTCACGCCCTGGTCGTCTTCCACCAGAAGGTCGCCGGTGGAAGACCCCATGAACACCTTGATGCCCGCTGCCGCCGGCAGTCGTTCCAGCTCGGGAATGTCCTTGACGTTATCCCGCGTGCCGCCGACCCAGAAGGCAAAGTCGCAGTGCATGCGGTGGTGTCCACGCCGCACCTTGTCGGCAAGGGCTGCCTCGGAGGTTGTCAGCGGATTGGTGTTCGGCATCTCGAAGACCGCGGTGACGCCGCCCATGACGGCAGCACGGGAACCGGATTCCAGGTCTTCCTTGTGGTCGAGACCGGGCTCGCGGAAATGCACCTGGGTGTCCATGACGCCCGGCAGGACATGCAGGCCCGTGCAATCGACCGTTTCGCCTGCCTGTGAAGCGTCGAAGGTGCCTATGCCGACAATCCGGCCGCCGCGAACAGCGACATCACGCTGCCCCTCGCCGTCCTGATTGACTACGGTTCCGCCCTTCAGGATCAGGTCATAGGTCGCGCTCATGTGGCTCCTCCGCGTTAATTCGGGTCTATCGGCAGGTCGGTTTAACGGGCTTATACGCGGCCCGGCGGCAAAGGACCAGACAGGGGTCGACAGATTCAGAACCTTGCCCACGGTGGGGAAAGCGCCTATGTGGCACTCAAGTGAAACTGGCCAGACAAACTGTCTGAAACAGTCATCCGTTCCATGGAGCCTGCCGTGTCGACCCTGTCCTATGCCCATCTGTCCGACCGCTCGTTGATCCGCGTTGGCGGTGCCGAGGCACAGCATTTCCTGCAAAACCTGGTGACGGCAGATATCGACGGCATGACGGGAGGTGGCGCTCGCGCAGGTGCCCTGCTGACGCCCCAGGGCAAGATCCTGTTCGATTTCCTGATTTATCGCGTCGAAACCGGGTATCTGCTGGATGCCCCCGCCGAAACGGCAGCCGACCTTCTGAAACGGCTGACATTCTATCGGCTGCGGGCAAAGGTGGAACTGGAACTGCTGCCGGAAGACGTCGGAGTGATTGCGGTTTGGGATGACACTCCGGAAGCGGACAACGCTTTGAACCTTGTTCCGGAGGCAGCCCTGGCCTGCGTCACGGATCCGCGGCTGCCAGCACTCGGGATGCGCATTTCCGGTTCAGTGGCTGATCTTTCCGCAATGCTCGATGGTTCACCTGCGGACGTTGCGGCCTATGATCTTCACCGCATTTCAAAAGGCGTGCCGGAAGGTCTGAAAGACTACGACTACTCGGACATTTTCCCTCACGATGCCGATCTGGATCAGCTTGGCGGTGTTTCCTTTTCCAAGGGATGCTACGTCGGTCAGGAAGTGGTTTCGCGCATGCAGCACCGGGGCAGTGCCCGCAAGCGGTTCGTTCAGATCGAAAGCGGCGCGATGCTTCCTGAAAAGGGTGCTGATATCATGGCCGGCGGCAAATCCGTCGGGGCGCTCGGGTCCAGTGCCGGTACCGGCGACAGCGCTGTGGGCCTTGCCCTGCTCCGTCTTGACAAGGTAGCCCAAGCCAAGGACAACGGCATCCCTCTGCAATGCGGTGACACGGAGATTCTGGTCAAGGTGCCCGACTGGGCATCGTTTTCCTTGCCGGAGCCCAGCACCGCGGATTGAAACCGCGAGATCTTTGAGGACCGATGGCCTCTGCCCGAACCGACCAGCCCCCGCGCGCCTGGCAGCGCATGTTGTCCGGCAGACGGCTCAATCTTCTGGACCCCTCACCGCTCGACGTCGAGATCTCCGACATCGCCCATGGCCTTGCCCGTGTCGCCCGCTGGAACGGACAGACCTATGGCAACCATGCCTTCTCGGTCGCGGAACATTCGCTGATCGTTGAAGACATCGCCATGATGCTGAAACCGGACCTGCCGCCGCACTGGCGCCTGGCTGTTCTGCTGCATGATGCGCCGGAATATGTCATCGGCGACATGATATCCCCCTTCAAGTCCGTCATCGGTGAAGCCTACAAGGGAGTGGAATCCCGCCTGCAGGGGGCAATCCACCTGCGGTTCGGTCTGCCCGCCGCAATTCCCGTGGCCGTAAAGAAGCTCGCAAAGCGCGCCGACATCATCTGTGCCTATTTCGAGGCGGTGGAACTGGCCGGTTTCGACGAAGACGAAGCTGCCAAGATTTTCGGCAAGCCACGCGGTTTCCCGCTCGATGCGGACGGCAAGTTGCGTTACGGCCTTGAGCCTCTGCCGGTGAAATCTGCCCAGGAAATGTTCATGCAGCGCTTTGAAGCAATCGAAGCCCTGCGCGAAGCTGGGAACAACCCGAAAAGCAGACAAGCTAACGGGTGACCTTGCCCACGAATGACCCTAGTTTATTGACGGATACGAAGAACCGGTTCTGTCATGCTGCACGTTTGTTCCTTGTCGAAATTGCCCGAAACGGTGGTCTCCACCGGCGCCAAATCCGTGATCACCCTGATCAACGCCGAAATGAACGTGCCGACACCCGTCGGTATCTTGCCGGAGCGCCATCTGTTTCTTGCCTTCAACGACATTGTAACGCCGGTGAAGGGGCTGATCCCGGCCAGTGAAAGGCAAGTGGAGGCTTTTCTGTCCTTCGTGAGATCCTGGGACCGGCAGGAACCGCTGGTGATACACTGCTGGGCAGGCATCAGCCGCTCGACGGCCGGTGCCTATGTGGCAGCCTGTGCGCTCAACCCGAATGCGGATGAATACGATCTTGCGAAGATCCTTAGGACGCGTTCGCCGTCGGCCACACCAAACGCCCGGATTGTTGCGATGGGCGACAAGATCCTCGGCCGTGATGGCCGCATGATCGACGCCATCCGCGGCATCGGCCGCGGTGCAAATGCCTTTGAGGGCACCCCCTTTGTCATGCCGATCGACTGACGACCAACCACGGAGACGCAATGCCCCACCGGCAAGCCAATATTGAAATCGGATTGAATGCCGTCATCGTATCGGTTGCCGGGGGCCTGCCCCAGATCGTTCACGTGAACGATGCGAAGGAGGCAAGTCCGCAGACAGGTGGGCAAACCGGAGCAGAGAGCGGCGCGAACGCACCAGGTGAGGCGACACTCGACAGCCTTCCGTTTGGTCCATTCGACCCGATCCGTCACCGCACCTTCGAAATCGGCCTGCGTTCCTGGGTGGAAAACCAGACCGCGCTGAGGTTGGGATACGTCGAACAGCTTTACACCTTCGGCGACCGTGGCCGGCACCGTGTTTTCGGTGACGAAGGACCGCATGTGGTTTCGGTCGGATATCTGGCTTTGACACGTCAGACCCCGGATTCGGAAAGCATGCTCCTGCGGCACGATTCGGCATGGCGTTCCTGGTACGACTATTTCCCCTGGGAAGACTGGCGCACCGGGCGTCCCGATGTCCTGGATCGGGACATCCTGCCGGCTCTCGACGCCTGGGCCAGCGAACCGCCGCCTTCGGGCGAGCCGCCCAAACCACTTGGGCGTCAGGAACGGGTGCGGCTTGCCTTTGGTACTGGCGGAACTTCCTGGGATGAAGAGAGGGCGCTGGAGCGGTTCGAGCTTCTTTATGAAGCAGGCCTCGTCGAAGAAGCCCGGACCGACGGACGGCCCGCGGCCCTGCGGCGGTCAAACCTGCCTTTTCTCGGCGCGTCGATGCGCTTCGACCATCGCCGGGTGCTGGCGACCGCCATTTCCCGGTTGCGCGGCAAGTTGAAATACCGGCCGGTGATCTTCGAGCTGATGCCGGAGACCTTCACGCTCACCGAGCTTCAAACGTCGGTCGAGGCCATTTCGGGACGTCATCTGCACAAGCAGAATTTCCGCCGCCTGGTAGAAAACGCCGACCTTGTCGAACCGACCGGCGCAACGTCGACCGCGACCGGGGGCCGCCCGGCTGCCCTGTTCCGGTTTCGCCATCAATTGTTGAGCGAACGGCCTGCCCCCGGGCTTCGTGTAGGCGGACGCTGACGGCTTTCTGCGATTTTTTTCAACACGACCATTAAAGTTAAGTCCTTAGTAATATTAACCATAACTCCTCCCATCGGCGCGAAAACTTCCACGATTTTCCACGAATTCCAGTCTTATTAACGCTCTTTCAAGGTTAAGCAGACATCTTCAATTTCAGCGTCGTTGTTTACACAGCGTTCACGCTGTTCGTCCGGCGTTTTCGGGACGATGTGTAACGAGTTGGAGTTGGCTGCGTATGTCTGGCCTTAAGTCCCGCAACGGAAAGCGGTTTTCTTCTAAAGTGACACAAGATTTCGGCCCGGTCCGTGCGCGTATGCGCCGGCTCAAATATGTTCTTGTTGCCTGTCCACTGGTCTGGCTCGGTATCGGCGGATCGGTTGGAAACCAGGACATCTTTTCGCTCGTCAACTCGCGCAAGGCGGAATCGCCGCGCTGGATGATGTATCTTGAGCCAGCGAATTTCACGACGAAGGTTGCACCGAAACTGGCGCTCGGCACGACGCCGGTACCGGACCATATCTCCGCACCGATTCTGACACTGACGTCCGCAGATGAGGGTTTCGAGGCCAAGCCACTCGTCGGTTTTGAAGAGGTCGCCATGAGTGCCAGGCCGACCGAAGTCCCCGATACGATCGTTACCAACAGCACCGCCAAAAGCGACCGCCTGATCACGATGGCACCGGACCGTCAGATGGTCGACAGGGCAGCCGGCAATCTCTACGCCATGTCGAGCCTGATCTCGACGGAGAAGAAACACGAGGACCTGCCCCGCGTCGCCTTCGTCAAGGCACAGCCGCTCAACTCCCAGGAAACCAGCATGCTCGCCAGCAACGGCAAGGATGGTTTCCCGGAAGGTGGGCCGCTGGACCTGCAAAAGGTCATGATGGCGCGCAATGCCGCTGCCGCCAGCTTCTCCCTCGTTTCCGCCTACGCTCCTGAAAGCGTGAAGGAAACCAAGGAACCCTTCGACGCGCTGTTCGGCGCTGCCATGTACGAGCAGGAGCTGCCGCCGCCGGAAGATCCCGACAACCCGCACTGGTGGGCACAAAAGCCGCTGCCGCTGTCCGTTGGAGACAAGAAAGAGCAGCGCTGCCTTGCCGAAGCCATCTACTTTGAAGCTCGCGGTGAAAGCGAAGACGGTCAGGTGGCCGTCGCACAGGTCGTGTTGAACCGGGTCAAGAACCCGGCCTACCCGGACAGCATCTGCGGCGTCGTTTACCAGAACCGCCACAAACGCAACCGCTGCCAGTTCTCCTTTGCCTGCGATGGTATCAAGGATCGCATTTCCAGCCCGACTGCCTGGGCAACGGCCCAGAAGCTGGCAAGGGATGTCGCTGACGGCAAGCGCTATTCGAAGATGGTCGACGCTTCGACCCACTATCACGCGACCTACGTCAACCCGCGGTGGGCGAAGTCCATGGCCAAGCGCGGCAAAGTCGGCCTGCACATCTTTTACAAGACCTACGCCGGCGGCTGGAACTGATCCTGCCGCCCGGGGCCTTCCTGCTTCCTTCTTCAGGGCTCGCACGTGTATGGATTGTAGACCGACCCGGAAGACCGGCCTGCTATCCGCATTCACGGCCGGCATCTAACGCCGGCCGGATCAAACGGCTGATATCAAGCGGTTGCGAAAGTGTCCTTGAACTGCTCACGAAGAACGTTCTTCTGGACCTTGCCCATGGTGTTGCGCGGCAGGCTGTCGACCAGAACAAGCTTCCGCGGATGCTTGAAACGGGCGAGCGATGTTCCGGCAACAGCAAGGATCGCATCCAGGTCGGGCGTTTCCGGGCTATCCGGCACCACCAGGCCCAGCACTGTTTCACCGAAATCGGAATGCGGCACACCAATGACGGCGCTTTCCCGAACACCGGGCTGGGCATCCAGGATCAACTCGATTTCCTTCGGGTAGACGTTGTAGCCACCGGAAATGATCAGGTCCTTGTTGCGCCCGACGATATGGACATAGCCGTCTGCGTCGACCATCCCTAGATCGCCGGTGATGAAGAAGCCGTCTTCCCGCAATTCGGCAGCCGTCTTCTCCGGCATCTGCCAATACCCCTTGAAGACATTCGGTCCGCGCACCTCGATCTGGCCAACCGTTTCGGCCGGCAACGTGTCGCCCGTCGCGGGGTCCGTGATCTTCAGCTCCACGCCCGGAAGCGGGAAGCCGACTGTCCCGGCGCGGCGTTCGCCTTCGTACGGGTTGGAGGTGTTCATATTGGTTTCGGTCATGCCGTATCGCTCCAGGATCCGGTGACCGGTCCTTTCCTCGAACTGCCGGTGCGTTTCGGCAAGCAGCGGCGCGCTTCCGGAAATGAACAGCCGCATGCCCTTTGTGAGGTCCGCCGTAAAACGTTCGTCCTGAAGCAGTCGGGTGTAGAAGGTCGGCACGCCCATCATCGTCGTTGCCTTGGGCATCAGATCGATCATGGCGTCGAGATCGAATTTCGGCAGGAACAGGATCGCGCCACCAGCAGCCAGCGACACGTTGGTCGCAACGAAAAGCCCGTGTGTGTGGAAGATCGGCAAGGCATGCAGCAGCACATCCTGGTCGGAGAAGCGCCAGAGCTCCGCCAGGGTGGCGGCGTTCGACAACAGGTTCGCCTGCGTCAGCATTGCCCCCTTGGACCGCCCGGTGGTGCCGGAGGTATAAAGGAAAGCGGCCAGATCGTCCGGCGCTCGTTCCACTGTTGCAAATTCCGAGGGTTTGGCATTCGCCTGATCCGTCAGCGAACCGCTTCCGTCAGCGTTGAGCGTCTCGAGGCGGGCGCCGAGTTTCGAGACGACAGGGTCCAGCAAGGTCTTGCTGCCACCGTCGCAGACCACGGTCCTGGCGCCGCTGTTTTCAATAAAGTAGCTAAGCTCATCGACGGTGTAGGCCGTATTGAGCGGCAGGAACACGATCCCTGCCTGGGCACAGGCCGCGTAAAGAGCCAGAGACGTGGCCGACTTTTCGACCTGGGCGGCGAGACGGTCGCCAGCCACCATGCCGTTGTCGGTCAGAACATGGGCAATCTGCGCCGCGCTTTCCAGAAACGCAGCATGTGTCAGGATGGAGCCGTCCTGAAAGATCAGAAAGGGTGTGTTCTTGCCGGCATGCTTTCCGAACAGTTGGTCGTAGAGTGGGTTTGTCATCTATGGGGCTCCTGGATCAGCAGGCTTTCGATCTAACCTTGCAAGGCCAAAAAGCTGATCGATTCTATATTGTTAGAGCTTATTAGCCGCATTCAGTTCAGTGCGGATAGCTCTAATGTGAACGCATTTTCTCCAGCAGTGCTGAGTGATTTGATTTCAGATGAAGCGGCAATTGTCCGGGTCGAAGCGAACCTCTCATGGTTCTGGGTTACCTTCTCCAGATCGTAGAGATAATTGACCATGACGCCGGCAGACTGCTTCATTCCCTTGTCGGAAAGATCCGCGCCTGCGTGCACCTGGTGCACCAATGCGCCGTTGCCAAGGTGGAAGCGGGCGACAGGGTCCAGCGGCAGACCGTCCTTGCGCTTTGCGGTCATCAGGTACCGGGCTGCAAGCTTGCGCAAGGTATCCTCGTCGGCAGAGCCGTGGTCGACCCCCTCACCTTCCAGCCAGCGGACCAGCCCCGGGATCGGCGACAAGGTGACGAATGTCTTGAGCTTGGGCAGCTCAAGCGACAAATCCGCGGCCACCTGTTTGATAAGCGAGTTGCCGAAGGAAATGCCGGCAAGGCCGGCCTGGCAGTTGGAGATCGAATAAAACACTGCGGTATCCGCCGTATCTGCTTCGATCTGGGTTCTGTTTTCAGCAAGAAGCCCCTGGATGGAGCCTGGAATTCCTTTTGTCAGGGCAACTTCGACGAAGATCAGCGGCTCGTCCGGCATTGCCGGATGCAGAAACGCGAAGCAGCGCCGGTCAACGGGCTCCAGCCGGCGTCGAAGATCGCTCCAGCTGTCGATCGCGTGAACGGCTTCATAGGCGATGATCTTTTCCAGAAGCTGGGCCGGGCTTTCCCAATTGATCGGCCTAAGCACCAGGAACCCGCGATTGAACCAGCTGGCAAACAGATGCCGGAAGTCCAGATCAAGCGCCTGAAGGGCATCATCGCCCTTGCTGAGGCGCAACAGGTCCTCACGCATGCCGACAAGAAGCCGGGTTGCATCCGGAACCTGGTTGAGCCGTCGGATCAGTTCCTGCCGCGGAGGTTCGACAGCCTCCATGAATTCGCGGTAACTGGCCTTCGACTGCCCCTTCTCATAATGCTCCAACGCCAATCTGACAGCCGGAGCCGACACAGCCAGACCGTCCGCGAGATGACGGAAGAAGGCACGTTTTTCCTCGTCATCGAGAGCGCCATACCGGCTGAGGATCTGCCGGGCAAGATTTTGCCCGGAGACCTCCCCTGTTGCACCGATCAGATCGGCGACGAGCGCCTCGAGCGGACGATCATCCGCCTTGTCTGCCCCCTTCGACAGGTATCTTCGTTCGAAAACGGTCGTCAGCAGATCGGCCAGGAACATCACCGCGCTTCTCCCATCACCACGTCCGGCAGCCAGGTGGCCAGTTCCGGAAACAGACAGAGGATGACGATCGCCACGAACATGCACGCCACGAATGGCAGGGACCCGGTGAGGATCGTCTTCAGGGAAATGTCCGGAGCGATGCCGTTGATCACGTATAGATTCAACCCGACCGGAGGAGAGATCAGACCGATCTCCATGTTGATGGTCAGGACAACCGCGAACCAGATCGGATCGAAGCCGGCTGTGGTGATGATCGGCAGCAGGATCGGTGCCGCCATCAGGATCACCGCGACGGGCGGCAGGAAGAAACCGGCAATCAGCAGGAAGACGTTGATTGCCGCCATCAGGATCCAGCGGTTGACGGACAGCGTGCCGATCCATTCTGCAATCGCCTGCGTGATGAATAGCGACGACAGCATGTAGGAGAAGACACCGGCTGCCGCGATGATGAAGAGGATCATCACGCTTTCCCGCGTGCTGTCACGCAGCACGGTCCAGAGCAGTTTCGGGCTCCAGAGCCGGTAGATGATGACCGCGATCAGCAGACAGAGCAGAGCGCCGACGGCAGCGGTTTCAGACGGTGTCGCGATGCCGCCGTACATGGCGTAGAGCACACCCAGAATAATGAGCATGAACGGCAGGACGCGCGGCAGGATCTCGAACTTTTCCGCCCAGGAATAGTTGCCCGCGCTGAGCACACTGGCATTGCCGCTGCGCCAGGTCGAATAGAGCGACCAGGCCATGAAAAGACCCATCAGCATCAGGCCGGGAATGACACCTGCCAGGAACAGACGACCGATCGAGGTTTCGGTTGAAATGCCGTAGACGATCATCGTGACGGACGGCGGGATCAGGATGCCGAGCGTGCCGCCCGCGGCGATGGAACCGGCGGCGACGCCATCCGGATAACCGCGCTTGCGCATTTCCGGAATACCCATCTTGCCGATGGCCGCACAGGTGGCGGGTGAAGACCCGGACATGGCAGCGAACAGAGCGCAGGCACCGAGATTCGAGACGACCAGTCCACCGGGTACCCGGGTGAGCCAGCGTTCCAAAGCTTCGTAGAGATCGGCCCCCGCCCGAGTGGAGGCGATGGAGGCCCCCATGATGATGAACATGGGGATTGACAGAAGGGCGAAGTTATCAAGTTTGCCGAACAGGATTTCGGGCATCAGTTCGAGCGACCGGAAGCCGTCGAATGCCAGCAGGAAGCCGGCGGACACGATCAACAGACCGATCGCGACGGAAATGCCGGAGAAGAGGACCAGGATGGTGGCGACCGCCACCAGTGCGCCGAGCAGCAGGGGATCCATTATTTGTCCTCCAGACCGAAGGGTTTGTCGATACCGATGAGAACCGCGTAAAGATCTGCGGCGAGCTGCAGCAACAGCAGCCCGAATCCAACGGGGATCGACAGATAAGGGATCCAGAGCCTGACGCCCCAGACAGTGTCTGAGGTCCAGCCCTTCGACCAGGCGAGGTACCAGAATTCAGTGCCGTAAAAGAGCATCATCGCCATGACCAGGATCGAGATCGTCAGCGTGATGCAGGCCAGCACGAAGCGGGCACGCGGTGCCAGCGACAGGGGAAACAGGTCGACGTTGACGTGCCCCCGGAGCCGCTGAACGTAAGGCAGCCCCACAAGGGTTGCGGCGATGACCAGATAAATGACCGTTTCGGTCTGCCAGACGGTGGAAGCGTTGAGCACGAGGCGCACGAAGATCATCTGGCAAGTGACGACGACGGCGACAACGATCATTGCTGCCGCACACCAGCCGGCCACGGTCGAAATCGCTGCGACAACGCGCAAGAAGGGGTTGCTGCCGGCATGCGCTACCGCAGCCGTACTGTGGCCCGCCATGGGTCACTCCTTGAAATGAGGTCCTTTGGAACAGGTTTCGGGGCGGCTTTCAGGCCGCCCCGCAAATTCAGTCGTTTATTCGACGGCGAATGCCAGATCGAGAAGCTGCTGACCGTTCGGGGTTTCTTCCACGAACGCCTTGTAGGAGGTTTCCTTGGCAAGAGCCCGCCAGGCATCGAAATCCGCAGCGGTCATTTCGGCGATTTCGACACCGTTTTCACGGAAGACTTCTGCCGAGGCTGCATCTTCCTTCTTGGCTTCTTCGAGATAGAAAGCCTGCGCCTTTTCAGAAGCCGCCAGCAGCGCTTTTTGCTGGTCTTCGGTCAGGCTGTCGAACTTGGCCTTGTTCATCAGGAGCGGCTGGTACATGAACCAGAGCGCATATTCGCCAGCCGGGGTGTAGCAGGACACCTGCTCGTAAATGCGATAGCTGACGAAGGACGAGGACGAGGTGTTGACCGCGTCCAGAACACCGGACTGCATGGCATTGTAGACTTCCGAAGACGCCATCGAGGCAATCGAGGCGCCTGCGCCTGCAAGCATCTGCTCAAAGGCCTTGCCCGCAGCGCGGGTCTGAAGGCCCGGCATGTCTTCCGGCTTGGTGATGCACTTGTCCTTGGCTGCGAAGCCTCCGGCCAGATAACCGTGCACCAGCACGATCACATCGTCCTCGGCCATGATTTCCTCAATGGCCTCCATGAACGGGCTTTCGTTCATGCGTGCCGCATGGTCATGGTTTTTCACCAGACCCGGCATCAGGGTGAGGTTATAGGCAGGTTGCTGGCCACCGGCATAGCTGAGCGGCAGAACGGTCATGTCCAGCAGGCCGCGAGACAACGGCTTATACTGTTCGCGTGCCTTCAAAAGCGACTGGGACGGGAAAATCTTGATGTCGAGATCGACACCGGCCGCTGCCACGTCGTCGGCAACCATCTGGGCCACCTTGTGGCGAACGTCGCCGGTGGACCACTGGTGAGACAGGCGCAGCTCGGTCGCGTTGGCGGTGAGCGCGCTGGCGAAAAGCGTCACGGCAGCAACCGACGCTGAGAATTTGAAGTTCATTTTTTCCTCCCTGATGGTTCCGGACGGGAACCGGAATTCGATCTTACCCTCATGTGATGTTTTTCTGTCAAGTCATTTTGTATACAAGATCGACAATATTGCGCGCGAAAAACTCCTATGCTAAATGCGAAACATGGAAAGAAAACGATCCGACCGCATCGCGGATGCGCTTGAAGGGCTGATTTTCGACGGCACTTTCGCCGATGGCGACAGGCTGGACGAGGTTCAGCTTGCGGGCCGTTTTTCGGTTTCCAGAACGCCGGTCCGGGAAGCCCTTCACAGGCTTTCCCAGTCCGGTCTGGTGGTGCAGATTCCCCGCCGCGGTGTCTTCGTCCGGCAACCTGGCCCGGTGGAACTGATCGAAATGTTCGAAGTGATGGCAGAGCTGGAAGCCGTGAGTGCACGCCTGGCTGCCGCGCGTATTTCCGAAACTGCCCTTGCCGATCTTCACGCTGCGAACGAGCGTTGCAAACACGCCGTCGAGGCGCAGGACACGGATGGCTACTATCTGGAAAACGAACAATTCCACGCCATCATCTACCGCCAGTCAGGCAACCGTTTTCTGGAGCAGGAGTGCCTTCGCCTTCAACGGCGTCTGCAGCCTTTCCGAAGGGTGCAGTTGCGCGTGCGCGGGCGCATGAAACAATCCATGGCCGAACATGAAGACGTCGTTGCCGCCATCGAGGCTGCCGACGGTGAACGGGCGGCGGCTGCCATCCGTCGGCACGTTTCCGTACAGGGCGAGAAATTCCATCACCTGATGGCAAGCCTGAAGCCCGCAGCCGAGTAAGTCCTTCTAGAATTCGAAAACCCGGCCATGCTGCTGGCGGTCCGCGGCAGGACTTGTGCCGAGGGCAGACCGGTAGCGTTTCGAAAAATGGGATGCGCTGGCAAAGCCGCAGGCCATCGCGATGTCGATCATGCGCATTGAGGTGCGGCAGACGAGCTGGCGGGCAATGTCCAGACGAACCTTGGCGTAATATTCCTGCGGGCTGCACTTCAGATATTTCTGGAATTCCCGCTGCAACTGGCGGGGGCTGACGTCCAGTTTCTGAGCTATTTCCTGCAAGGAGAGCGGCTCGACGACGTTCTCCGTCATCAGGGCGATGCTGCTGCGCACCCGCTGCGAGACGGATTCCAGATCATCACGCATGTGCTTGTGCTGCCGCTCGTTGCCACTGCGCCAGTCGTGATGAAGGGCAATTTCGGCAACATCCGCAGCAACCGCGCCGCCGTGGACCTGGGCCACGAAGCCGATCATCAAATCGAGCGCGGAGGTTCCCCCGGCACAGGTCATGTACTTGCCGTCCGTCTGAATGAGACTGTCCACCAGCCGCGCATCCGGGAACCGTTCCTTGAAGAAATCGGCATATTCCCAGTGGATCGTGCAGTTCCTGTTGTCCAGCAGGCCGAAGTCGGCCAACACATAGGCACCAGTGCAGATGCCTGCGATCCGGCTGGAGCGGTTGGCCAGTTTCCGGATTGCAACCTTCTGGGCCAGTGTCAGCCCAATGCGTTCCACATCGTCACTGCTGCAAACTGCAAGAAGATCCGGTCGCTCGACATCGCCGATGGCGCAGTCGGCCCGTATGGTGCTGCCGTTGCTGGCAACGGCATCGCTGCCGTCCAGACTGCAACAGCGATATGTGAAGGCCTTGCGTTTCAACACCTTGTTCGCGATCCGCAGAGGCTCGATTGCAGAGGCAAAGGAAAGCAGGGAAAAATTTCTCATGAGCAGAAAGCAGATCTCGACGGTTCGCGAGGCAAGCGCCTCTCCGCCGTCATCTCCTTCGCTTCGGCCGGGGTCCGGAGAGAATTTCCGCCCTGGGGAAACTTGTGCTTCGTCCAATCTAGCGCTCACCGGTATCCTGCCTTCACCATCTTCATCGGCTCGAACCGAACTTGAAGAACCTTCAGCCGGCAATTTAGCAGCCTGAAAAGCTGCTCCCTATCGGGAAACCGGACTACATTGTCGCAGTTCTTCCGTTGCGCTACCCGGCACACGCCTCACGAAAGAGACCGCCGTTGTGGTTTACAGGCTCCCAGAATCATCGATAGTACACAGGTCTTGAGCTCTTCATGAACGGTGCGACCCATCCCGGGGCACCGGAGTGACCAACCGAAGGAACATTTCATGCTCTACCGCCTCGGCCTTGCCACCGCATTCGGCCTGTTGACCGCCTCTCCCGCCCTCGCCCATCTGGATCCGTCCGAACACGGCTCCTTTGCCGCCGGCTTCACGCATCCACTGTTCGGCACCGATCACGTGCTGGCGATGATTGCCGTTGGTCTTTGGGCCGCCCTTCTTGGCGGGCGCGCCGTCTGGGCTCTGCCGACCGCCTTCGTCGGTGCGATGATCGTCGGCTTCCTGCTCTCGCTTGCCGGCGTTCCGCTGCCCTACGTCGAACCGTTCATTCTGACATCGGTTGTGGTTCTGGGTGTCGTCGTCGCCCTGGCACTGCGCCTGCCACTTGGCGTGTGTGCGGCACTGGTGGGTGTGTTCGGCATATGTCACGGCCATGCCCACGGCGGTGAAATCGGCTCGGCTGGCGAACTTTCCTATGCCGGTGGCTTTGTTTTGGCGACCGCGCTCCTGCATGCAGCCGGGCTCCTGATCGGCTACGGCGCCAATGTGGCCACCCGGAACGATCCCGCCTGGGCACCACGCATCATTCGCAGCCTGGGTGTGCTGACGGCACTCGGCGGCTTGTATCTTGCGGCAGCGTGAATTCGGTGACTGATTAAAACAGCCGCGACTGTCGTCTCCCTGCTCACCCTCATCCTAAGGAAGCGCGCAGCGCCGTTTCGAAGGATGGCCGGCAAACTCCAGAGCAAGTGGCTCATCCTTCGAGACGGACCTGACGGTCCTTCTCAGGACGAGGTGGAGACGGGATGGCAGACAGGGCAGAACACCGAACGGGTAGCCGGTAAAGAGATCTCAGCCGATCTCGATATCCAGACCCAGATCCAGAACCGGAGCCGAATGGGTGATCCAGCCTGAGGAGATCAGGTCAACCCCGGCTTCGGCGACGGCCTTGACCGTATCGAGCTCTATTCCACCGGATGCTTCCAGCAGAACCTTGCCTCCGGCCTTTGCGACGGCCTGCTTCAGGACTTCAGGTGGCATGTTGTCGAGCATGACCACGTCTGGACCGGCAGCCAGTGCCTCGTCCAGCTGTTCCAGCGTGTCGACTTCCACCTCGATCTTCACCAGATGGCCGGCGAATGCCTTGGCGGCTTCGATGGCTTGCGTCACACCGCCGGCGACCGCGATGTGGTTGTCCTTGATCAGGATCGCATCGTCGAGACCGAAGCGATGGTTGGAACCGCCGCCACATTTGACCGCATATTTCTCGAACGCACGCAGACCCGGTGTCGTCTTGCGGGTGCAGACGATGTCCGCCTTGGTGTGTGCGATCAGATCGGCGAATTTCGACGTAGCCGTCGCAATGCCTGACAAGTGACCCAGGAAGTTCAGCGCCACCCGTTCAGCGGCCAGAAGCGCGCGGGCCGGACCTTCGATCCGGGCGACGACTGCCTTGGGCGACAGCCGGTCACCATCTGCCAGAACGGCCTCGAAATGCAAACCGGCATCCGTCTGACGAAAGGCGCTTTCGGCGAAGACCAGCCCGGCGAGAACCCCCGGTTTGCGCGCGGCAATCACGGCGGAGGCTTTTGCATCGGGTGGCAGCGTTGCCTGGCTGGTGACGTCACCCGCCCGGCCCCAGTCTTCCAGAAGAGCGGCCTTCACGGCTTCATCCACCATCAGGCGTGGCAGCTCGGGCAAAAATCTACGGGTCATGCGCCTCTCCGGTCAGGCAGTTTCCAGGGCCTCAGCGGTGATGGCTTCGACTTCCTTCAAGGTGGTGTAGGAGCGGCTTGCCATGTCAGGGTTTTCCTGCGGGAAATCCTTGCGGAAATGCCCGCCACGGCTTTCCTCGCGCTTCAGCGCCGCAGCGGTGATGATACGCCCGGCGACCATCATGTTGAGGATCGACTGGCGCACGCAATTCTGTTCAACCTGTGCAATATCGGCCAGGGCCGTCTTGAGACCGGCCGCGTCGCGCAGCACGCCGACATTGCGCGCCAGTGTCTTGCGCAGAACGGTGATCGCTTCCCGCTCCTCGACGTTGCGCTGGCTCGGCAAGCCCGGAGCATCGTCCATCTCGTTCCAGTAGGCGCTGCGCGGGGTCGGCATCAGGCCCTGGATATCTTCCGCGATGCGCGCTGCAAAAACGACCGCCTCCAGCAGCGAATTGGATGCCAGGCGGTTGGCGCCGTGGGCACCGGTTGAAGCCACTTCACCCGCGGCCCACAGACCGTCAAGCGACGTCCGACCGTTGGCATCGGTCAGGACACCGCCCATGTGGTAATGCTCCGCGGGTGCCACGGGCAGCAGATCCCTTGCCGGATCGATACCCGCTGCGGAGGCTGCGGCGAAGACAGTCGGAAAATCGTCCTTGAACCTTTCGCCGATCGCTGTCCGGCAGTCGAGGAAGGCCCCCCGGCCTTCGGACACTTCCCGGTGAATGGCCCGGGCAACGATGTCGCGCGGCGCCAGTTCCAATTCCGGGTGAACACCTTCCATGAAGCGTTCGCCGGCCTTGTTGACGAGGGTCGCTCCTTCGCCGCGCAGGGCTTCGGTTGCCAGCGGTGCCGGATCCTTGCCGAGATCAAGCGCGGTCGGGTGAAACTGCACGAATTCGGCATCGGCAATCACCGCACCGGCGCGGGCCGCCATGGCAAGGCCATGACCGTTGGCTTCGTGCGGGTTGGTCGTCAGTTCGTAAAGGTGACCGATGCCGCCGGAAGCAAGCACGACGGCCTTTGCCGGGAAAATCAGCCGTTCCAGGCCGCCACGCCGGCGCGCCAGGACCCCGGTTACATACCGTCCTTCGCCAATGAAGCTTTCGCCGATGTAGCCTTCCAGAATACGGATCGACGGCGTCTTGCGAACAGCTGCGATCAGGGCATCCATGATCGCCCGACCTGCCATGTCGCCGCGCACACGTACGACCCGGCTCTGGGAATGGGCGGCTTCGCGTGAAAACTTCAGCCGGCCTTCAAGATCCTGATCGAACGGAACGCCATAGGACAAGAGGTCATGAACCCGGGCACTGCCTTCGCGGGTCATCTCTTCGACGATCTTTTCCTCGCAGATGCCGCAGCCGGCGGCCAGCGTATCGTCGCGGTGTTTTTCCACCGAGTCCTGCTCGGAGATCGCAGCGGCAATACCGCCCTGCGCCCAGGCAGAGGACGCCCCCTGCCCGATCGGTGCGTTGGTGATGACGGTGACCGGACGCGGGCTGAGCTTCAGCGCGCAGAAAAGGCCTGCCAGACCTCCCCCCAGAATGACGACATCATCCACATCCTTGCCTATATAGGCAGGTGCAAAATCCTCAACCGACACGGCCATGGGAAACTTCCTGGAACAGACGGGGCAAGAGCCCCAAAGAAACTCCCGGGCTGGCAGGCCCGGAAGCAATCGCATAGATGCGGTTTAGACCGAAGCCGGTCAGATTTTCAAGTTGATCATCCGCTCGACCGCGGTACGGGCCCTGTCGGCCACCGCGGGGTCGACGACCACTTCCTCTTTCATCTCCAGAAGAGTGTCGAGGATCTTGTTCAGCGTGATCCGCTTCATGTGCGGGCATAGGTTGCAAGGGCGGATGTAGTCGACACCCGGCGTTTCGCTGGCAACGTTGTCCGCCATGGAGCACTCGGTGATCATCATCACCTTTTCCGGACGCTTTGTCTTGACCCAGTCGATCATGTGCGCGGTGGAACCGGCAAAGTCGGCTTCCGCGACCACTTCGGGCGGGCACTCCGGATGGGCAATGATCTTCACATTCGGTTCGATCTTGCGATAGTCACGCAGCTCTTCCGCGGTGAAGCGCTCATGCACTTCGCAGGCACCGTCCCAGACCAGAACCTCGACGTCGGTCTTGTTGCCGACGTTTGCGGCCAGATACTTGTCCGGGATCAGGAACACCTTGTCGACGCCGAAGCTTTCCACGACCTGCAGCGCGTTGGAAGACGTGCAGCAGATGTCGCATTCCGCCTTCACGTCGGCAGACGTGTTCACGTAGGTGATGATCGGGATGCCGGGGTTCCGCTCGCGCAGGGCCCGCACATCGGCACCGGTGATGGATTCAGCCAGCGAGCAGCCTGCACGCATGTCCGGGATCAGCACGGTCTTTTCCGGGCTCAGGATCTTCGAGGTCTCTGCCATGAAGTGCACGCCGCACTGGACGATGACTTCCGCATCGGTGCGGGTCGCCTCGATGGCCAGCTGCAGGCTGTCGCCTACGATATCGGCAACACCATGGTAGATATCCGGCGTCATGTAGTTGTGCGCCAGAATAACCGCGTTGCGCTGCTTCTTCAGCTTGTTGATCGCATGGATGGTCGGCGCCAGAGCAGGCCATTCAATGGCCGGGATGATGTGCTTGACCTTCTCGTAGATCGGCGCAGTCGCCTCTGCGACCTCCGGCGTATAACGCAGGTCCGGGCGCTCCAGCTTACCGAAACGCTCCAGTGCCGTCAGTCCGGCGGCAATCGGTGCTCCAACCGGTGCTTTGGTCTGGGCAATGGTCATGGCGACCTCCCTTTTTTGCGCGGCGCGAGGGGTATTTTGTGCCGCTATTTAATTATACTCAACTTGAGCATATCAGAGACAAAAGAAAACGGGCGGTGATGCCCATACTTTTGCTCTTTCCGAGTTTATATAGTCATCAGCAAATCGAAAATCTACAAAAATCCGAAAAATTCTCGCGCGGAATCCGATTTGCCTTTGTTTTCCTGAGCTTAAGGTGCAACTTTTCCGTTTCCGGAAAGCCGGCTAACAATTATCGCCTTCACATACGAGATGCAAACGGCAAAACCAACCGGGCTCTCGCAACATCTGTTGCCGTGTTTCCACCACAACGTGCAACTTGCTGGAATGATCGAAGTTTTTCCGTTCCATTTGCAACGCTGATCAATCCATCAAAAATACGCGTTTTGAGATTGGCTCACTTCAGACTATTCCTATCGTAATATCACGATCAGAGACACATCCATGACAACAGCTTCCTCCACCGGCCGGGTCGGCCCGAATATCCCGCTGGTGATTTCCTGCGGCTGTTTGATCGCGCTCATTTCGTTCGGGCCGCGTTCCGCAATGGGCCTGTTCTTTCAGCCCATGACCGAGGCCAGGGACTGGAGCCGCGAGATCTTCGCACTGGCACTGGCGATCCAGAACCTTATGTGGGGCATCGGACAGCCGATCGCCGGCATGATGGCCGACCGTTTCGGAACCTGGAAGACCATGACACTTGGCGCGGTCCTCTACTGTGCCGGCCTATTGCTGATGATCGACGCGGAGAGCACCGTCGCCCTGCACATTTCCGCAGGTGTACTCATCGGGCTCGGCATTGCGTGTTCGTCCTTCTCGCTGGTTCTGGCGGCATTCGGCCGTGCCGTCTCGCCTTCACAGAGAACGCTGGCCTTTGGTATCGGTACAGCCTCCGGATCTCTCGGCCAGTTCCTGTTTGCCCCACTTGGCGGCACGCTGATTGCCAGCATCGGCTGGCAGCAGACCCTCATCGTCTTCGCCGGCCTTGTGGCAATTGTTCCGCTTCTGGCGATCGCGCTCAGGGGCAAGTCGGAGCTGCCGAAAGACAGCAATCCGGCGAATGACCAGAAGCTGACCTCCGCCATTTCCGAAGCCTTCGGAACACGCGGATTTATCCTGCTCACCTTCGGCTTTTTCGTCTGCGGCTTTCACGTCGCCTTCATCACGGTGCACCTGCCGCCCTATATCGCCGACCTTGGCCTTGACCCTGCCTGGGGTGCCACGGCCATCGCCCTCATCGGTCTTTGCAACATCGCGGGCTCATTGCTGTCAGGATACATTTCCGGCCGCTATTCCAAGCCGATCTTCCTGTCTCTGATCTACCTTGGCCGCGCCGTCGCGATTTTCGCCTTCATCATGCTGCCGGTCACGCCCGCCTCGGTACTCGTGTTCTCCGGCGTGATGGGTCTCCTGTGGCTGTCGACCGTGCCGCCGACATCGGGCCTCGTCGCTGTCATGTTCGGGCCGCGCTACATGGCAACCCTGTTCGGCTTCGTCTTCCTGTCGCACCAGGTCGGCTCGTTCTTGGGTGTGTGGCTCGGCGGCAAGATCTACGACGAAACCGGCTCCTATGACGCCATCTGGTGGCTGGGCATCGCCCTCGGCATCTTCGCCGCCATCGTGCACTGGCCGATCCAGGAAAAACCCGTTGACCGGCTCGCTGCTGCACCTGCCGAGTAGGAGACGCCGGATCTTCAAACTTGAACATTGAGGCACAGAACGAAAAAGGCGGGCTCAAGGCCCGCCTTTTTGTTTGTCAGTACAATTTCACTTAACCGGCCAATTCCGTTTAGCCAGCCACCTTCGAGAAGTCCGCCACCACGTGGGTCGCATCGCGGATTTCAGCAAGGAGTTGCAGGCGGTTCATGCGCAGCGTGGCGTCCTCGGCATTGACCAGAATATCGTCGAAGAAACGGTCGACCGGAGCACGCAATTTCGACAGTGCTTCCATTGCCCCTTCGAAGTTCTCGCTTGCCACGGCGTCGGCCGCTTCAGCCCGGGCCACATCGATGGCAGCGGCCAGATCGATTTCGGCCTGCTCCTGGAAGTGGTCCGCGTGCGGCTTGCCGGAAACAGGGCTGCCGTCCTTCTTTTCCTCGGCCTTCAGAATATTGACCGCACGCTTGTAGCCAGCCAGCAGGTTGGTGCCATCGTCGGACGATACGAACTTACCAAGCGCCTCGACACGGCGAACCACCATAAGGAGATCGTCCTGGCCTTCCAATGCAAAGACCGCGTCGATCAGATCGTGGCGCGCGCCTTCATCCTTCAGGTGGACTTTCAGGCGATCGCCGAAGAAGGACAGCAGATCGGCAACAAGAGCTGCGGGATCGCTCGCTTCAACACCTTGAGGATCCAGAGCGGAACGAATGGCATCGCCCAGCCTGATCCTGAGGTTGTTTTCCAGAATGATCCGGATCACGCCCAGAGCCGCGCGGCGCAGCGCATAGGGGTCCTTGGAGCCGGTCGGCTTTTCGTCGATCGCCCAGAAACCTGCAAGAAGATCCAGCTTTTCGGCAAGGGCCACGGCAACGGCGACCGGGTCGGTCGGCACGCCGTCACTTGGTCCCTGCGGCTTGTAATGCTCTTCGATAGCCGTTGCCACCGAGGCATCCTCGCCCTGGGCTGTTGCGTAGTAGCGGCCCATCAGGCCCTGCAGTTCCGGGAATTCGAACACCATGTTGGAGACAAGATCCGCCTTGGCGAGTTCCGCCGCGCGTTTGGCCCTGGTCTCGTCCGCCCCGGCGACTTTGGCCAACTCGGCCGAAAGCGCGATCAGGCGCTTCACCCGTTCGCCAACGCTGCCGAGCTTTTCGTGAAACTTGACTTCATCCAGCTTGGGCAGGTTGTCCGACAGTTTCGACTTCAGGTCGGTTTCCCAGAAGAAGCGGGCATCGGACAGGCGTGCGCGGATAACCTTCTCGTTTCCGGCCACGATCAGCTTGCCGCCATCGTCGGCAATGATGTTGGAAATCAGCACGAACTTGTTGGCAAGGCGCCCGGTGGCCGGGTTCTTCAGCACGAAGCACTTCTGGTTGACCTTGATGGTCAGCTGAATGCACTCGTCCGGGATCGTCAGGAAATCCTCGTCGAAGCTGCCCGTCAGCACCACAGGCCATTCAACCAGCCCGGCAACTTCTTCCAGAAGACCCGGATCCTCCACCAGATCGAGGCCTAGCGCCAACGCACAATCCTTGGCGTCATTCTGGATGATGTCCTTGCGGCGGTCGGCATCCAGCACGACCTTGTGCTTCTCAAGCGAAGGCGCATAGTCGTCGAAACGGCGCACGTCGAAGGACTCGTCCGCCAGGAAGCGGTGGCCGCGTGTGGTCTTGCCGGCCTTTATGCCATCGAATTCGAACGGCACCACGTCCGGTTCTTCCGTTTCCGGACCGAAGGTCGCGACGATTGAGTGCAGCGGGCGCACCCAGCGTGTGGATCCAGTGCCCCAGCGCATGGCTTTCGGCCAGGGGAAGTTGCGCAGGATGCCCGGCATGAACTCGGCAATGACGTCGATCGCCGAACGGCCCGGCTTTTCGATCACCGCAACGTAGAAATCGCCCTTCTTCGGGTCCGTCTGGATGGTTGCCTGATCGATCGACGTCAGCCCGGCGCCTCTCAGGAAGCCTTCCAGTGCCTTTTCGGGAGACCCGACGCGCGGTCCCTTGCGTTCTTCACGCGTGGCGGCAGAGCCGGCGGGAACACCGGCAACATGCAGGGCCAGACGCCGCGGTGTCGCGAAGGCCTTGGCACCCTCATACGGCAAACCGGCATCCACCAGGGCATTGGTCACGAGAGATTTCAGGTCTTCGGCCGCCTTGCGCTGCATGCGGGCCGGAATCTCTTCGCTGAAAAGTTCAAGCAGAAGATCGGGCATGGATATCTGGACCTTTGGTCTGGTGGAATAACACCGGAAACGGTTTGCGCCGTCCGTTACCAAGACAACGGAGACTTGTCACCCCCTTTCGCGGAACCGGACAACGCGCGGCCTGCCCATTTTGACGCCAGTCCGTCTGCTTTGTTTCACTCTTCTTCAAGGATTGCATGTGAAACTGCGCGACTTGTTAGCAGTTGTATGTATTGGGACCGACCTTGTGGCGAACCGGGAAGTTGCAGACAACAGATATATGACACGATCTATAGTTGCGTTACTTGCGATAGTTCTTGTCATTTTTACTGGGGTTAAGGTCCTTCCAGTACTTTTCCCGACCTACCAACTCCATAATTCGCAGATGACGTTCGACGTGGTCACCAGCCTCCTTCTGGGCATCGCCATCTTCAGTCTGGGATATGGCACGTGGGCAACGCGCCGTTTGCGCAAGGAGCTGAAGGCAAGGTCCTCGGCTCATTCCGAAGCCCTGGCCCTTGCCCAGCACGACCCGCTGACCGGGCTGCCAAATCGCCGCCGGCTGCTGGAGGCCTTTGCCGATCTGACCCGTGAAGTGAAGCCCGACTGCTTTCGTGCCGTAATGATGCTCGACCTCGACGGGTTCAAACCGATCAACGACGTCTATGGTCATGCCTTTGGCGACAATCTGCTGCGAAGCTTTGCCGACCGTCTGGCCGAAACTCTCGGCAAGGAAGGCATTGTCGCCCGTCTCGGAGGGGACGAATTTGCCATCGTCTCCCCGGTGTTCAAGGAAAAATCGGAGGCAGCCGGCTTCGCCAGGCGACTGTTGACGCGGATCAACGATCGTTTCGAGTTCGGCGACCGCCAGATTTCCATCGGCACAGGTATCGGCATCGCGCTTTATCCCCATGACGGCCACGCGGTCACCGAGCTATTGCGCCGGGCCGATATTGCCCTTTACCGGGCCAAATCATCGGGGCGCTCGACCTACCGGTTCTTCGAGGTCGACATGGATGCCTCGATCCTGCATCGCACGCTTCTGGAACAGCGTCTGCGCCGCGCAATTTCGGAACATGAGGTGAAGGCCTATTACCAGCCGATCCTGGACATGGATTCCGGCCGCATCGCAGGCTTCGAAGCCCTCGCGCGCTGGACAGATGCCGATTTCGGCAAGGTACCGCCGCTGCAATTCATCCCGATTGCAGAAGACTGCGGCATCATCTCCGAGCTGACCCAGCATCTGCTGGAGGACGCCTGCAAGGTCGCAGCCACCTGGCCGGACGATCTCTACCTGTCCTTTAATCTGTCGCCGGTGCAGTTGCAGGATCCGGCCTTGCCAACCCAGATCAATGCCATCTTGAAGAGATTCGAATTTCCGCCCAGTCGGCTGGTGCTGGAGATCACCGAAACGTCGCTGGTGAAAAACCCGGAATCGGCCAAGCGCATCCTGACCGAGCTGACGGAAGCCGGCATTTCCATTGCGCTCGACGATTTCGGCGCAGGCCATTCCAGCCTGAGCTATCTGCGCGATTTCCCGATCAAGAAGGTGAAGATCGACAAGTCCTTCACCGAACGCATGCTGGAAGACAAGCAGTGCGCCGCCATCGTCGAGGCCATACTGGTCCTGTCCAAGGGGCTCGACATCGACGCTGTCGCGGAAGGGATCGAGGAAAGCGCGGTCCATGACGCGTTGAATTCCAACGGCTGTCACTACGGTCAGGGCTTCCTTTATGCGGCGGCCGTTACATCAGACGAAGCCTGCAGCCTGCTGGAATCCCAGGTCGACGGACGATTTCCCTTCAGCGAGAAGACAGACGCCGCCTGACCGCGCTCCTCATCCTCCGAGAAACAGAAGAATGATGACCGCATTGGCCAGGTCCACGAAGAATGCGGACACAAGCGGCAGGATCAGGAATGCCTGGGTTGCCGGGCCGAAGTGTTTGGTGATTGCGGTCATGTTGGCAATGGCCGTCGGTGTCGCCCCCAGCGCAAACCCTGCAAAGCCCGCCCCCAGCACCGCCGCGTTGTAGTTCCGGCCCATCAGCGGATAAAGCGCCAGGATGATGAAGGCGGCCGCAACGACGACCTGCGTGAAAAGAATGAGCAGCATCGGCCCCGCCAGTCCCGCAATGGTCCAGAGCTGCAGGCTCATGAGAGACATCGTCAGAAAGATGCCAAGTGCAAGGTCCGACAACACTGCCAGGGACTTGGACCGGGCCGGCCAGGTCATTTTCGGAAAGACCAGCGGCACGGTGTTTGACAGCACGATGCCACAGAAGAGACAGCAGACGAAGACCGGCAGATCGAGGCTTATTCCCGCGCTCAAGGCTTCCTGAAGCGCGACGCCGAGGCCAATGGCGATGTTGAGAACCAGCAGCGAGCGCATCAGTCCGGTGTGCGTCACGCTCGTGTCTGCCTCTCGTTCCATCTCAAGGCCGATCATAGGGGCTTCTTCCGGGCGGTTCGGATCCGGTTTGCCACCCCGTTTTTCGATCAGGAATTTGCCCACCGGACCGCCAAGAAGGCTGGCGGCGATCAAGCCGAGCGTCGCCGTCGCAGCACCGATCTCGACCGCACCTGGAACTCCATAGTCGGTGGCCAGCTTCGGCCCCCAGGCAATTGCCGTGCCGTGGCCGCCAACCAGCGAAATGGTGCCTCCAAGAAGGCCGAACCCCGTGGGCAGACCCAGCGCCGCCGCAATGCCCGAACCGACCGCATTCTGCAGCAGCATGTAACAGACGGTGAGCATCAGCAGGATCAGGAGCGGCTTGCCGCCCTTGGCCAGGTCCGTGAAGCGGGCGTTCAAGCCGATTGCCGTGAAGAAGCAATACAGCAGGTAATCACGCGACTGCAGGGAGAACCCGATTTCCGTCCCAAGGCCCAGGTAGACCACGAGGGACAGGAACGCGACAAGCAGGCCGCCTGATACCGGTTCCGGAATATTGAACCTGTCCAGAACCAGAATCTTCTTGTTCAGCCGCACGCCCAGGAAATAGACGAGGATTGCCAGATTGAAACTGACAAATTCCGTTAGCGTGATCGTTTCGCCGGCCATCCGCACCCCCGCTCCTGCTTGATGCTTCCACTATGCCGTTCGAAGCAACTTGCGCAAGGCAGAGCTGACGATCCTCAGCTCATTACCAGCCGCCGCCACCGCCACCGCCGCCACCGCCACCGGAAAAGCCGCCGGAGGAACCCGACGATCCGGAGCTGGACGATTTGGGAGCTGGCAGAGACGACTGGAACGACCCGGCCATGGAACTTGCCGTCCGGCCGAGGCTGTCGGATACGTGCCTTGCATCGAAGTGATTGCCGGAGTACCAGCCCGGATGGTAGCTGGCGGCCGCGGCCGCTCCGGCAGCGGTTGTCAGCCAGGCCTCAAAGGCCTTGGCCCAGGGTTTTTCGACGCCAAGCGCAACGGCGTAGGGCAAAAGCTCCTCGAAATGATCCGTGCTCATATCCGGAAGCTTTTCCATGTTGAGCCGCTCCTTTTCTGCCACGCTCAGATACATCCGAAGGCCCTCGATTTCATCGAGAGCCTGGCGGCCGATTGCCGTCGGCGCGCCGATCAGGAAAAAGAACAGGATGTTGAGGGCAACCAGCGCCACCGCGATGAATGGCAGAACAGGCAAGGAATCCACACCGCCATTCACATGGAAGGCACCGAAAGCTGCCCCCGATATTGCGAGACCAAAGACTATGAAGATCAGCGCCATACGCAGTTTCATGCTGGCGAAGCGGAAGATGGCTCTCCCCAGATTGACCGAAATGACGGTCGCAAAAACGGAAAAGACCAGAAAGACGATGACGAATCCTTCCTGACCCGGCTGCAGTCCACCGAAAGCCAGCAGCGCGACAATTGTAACCAGGCTCAGTATGAACCCGGGAATGAGATAGCCCCTGTTCGCCCTGAAAAAGACGTTTCGGCTCTCCCGCTCGATAGCCGCCCGGAATTTTTTCCCCAGCGCTTGGATAGAAGTGCCGTTGTCCTTGTTGAGGGTCAACGGACTACCCCGTCCGCTCAGCCAGTCCTCAAGCGCAGCTTCGCCCTTGGGCAACCCGAAGCCCGGGATCTGACCTTCCCGTCCCTGCCGGTTCAGAACCAGAGTTGTATCGCCGTCCGTCTCTTCAAGTCGCAAGCGTTTCTTGACCGCGAGGTTGAGGCAGGCTGCAGACAGGGCCACCCAGCCACCATCCCCGAACCCTCGGTTGACGATGTATTTGGCAAGAGCCGGCGATATGCCGGAAGGCGGTGAAAACCTCGGGAAAACAACACCTTCAGAAGGATCCCGGCCAACCATCCACCAGGCTGCGAAATAATAAAGCAGCACCAGCAGCACCCCAGCTCCGCCGATCAGCTCCGATCTGTAGTCCTCGACGAAATACTCCAGCCGTTCGGCTTCCGTAGGCGCTGCAATTGCGCCCTTCGGAAGGCTGACGTTGACCGACAAGCCTTCGTAGGCCCCCAGAACATCGGTTGTCCGGAAGATAACCTCAGAACCACCCTGGGCGCTCTGTGCCTCAAAGGCATTGCCGGTTTCGCCATAGCCGCCCGTATAGGCCGTCCATGCGCTGGCTTTCACCCCTTCCGGCAAGACGACCCGCGCGATGGCCTCATCAACGGGGAAGATCCATTCGTTGCCGGTCGCGTTCCAATAGACCTCGTCATGGTCTTCAAAGAAACGGATTTGCCGATTGGTTTCATAGGTGAAGGTGTAGGTGTAGTTGCCCGGTGACAGGAAGGTGTTCTCGTCCCCCACATAGATCCGAACACCCTGGCTGTTCTCGTTGGTGTGGTAGGAAGCCGGGGCGCCGTCCTGCAGCACCGAGAGCAACTTGAAGCCGGCCTTGTAGATGCGCCCGTTTGCACCTTCCACCGCAAGCGGAATATCGCGGAAAATGCCCCGCTTGATCTGATCACCTTCCGCACTGACAGTAATCGTTTCGGTGACCGTCAGCGTGCCATTGCTCGCTACGTCAATATCGGAAACGAACTTCAAGATGCGTTCGTCAGCTTGCGCGCAAAGTCCGGCAGTCAGCAGGACGAAGACGGCCAGGATGCCGGCGGAGATCCGGTTCAGCATTGCGCGCACCTCAGAACTGGACCTTGGGAACCGCGCGGTCAGCCTCGTCTTCGATTTCGAAGTACTCGGCCTTTTCGAACTTGAACTGGTTGGCAATCAGATTGGATGGGAAGCTCTCGACCGCAACATTCAGGTTCCGGACCGCGCCATTGTAATAACGGCGTGCCATCTGGATGGCGTTTTCAATCTCGTCCAGCGAATTGTGAAGGTCGGAAAAGTTCTGACTTGCCTTCAGGTCGGGATAGGCTTCCGCGACTGCAAACAGGCGACCGAGAGCATGACTGAGTTCTCCCTCCGCCTTTGCACGGCCAGCAACGTCATCCTTCGGCACTGCCGAAACTTGCGCGCGCATGCTGGTCACGGCCTCGAGCGCTTCCTTTTCGTGCGAGGCGTAGCCTTTCACGGTCTCGACAAGGTTGGGAATGAGATTTGCCCGCCGCTTGAGCTGGACATCGATGCCGCTCCAGCCCTCCTCGACCATCTGCCGTTTCTTGACAAGTCCGTTGTAAAGAACGATCGCAAAAACAGATAGCGCAACCAGCGCTGCAAGAAAGAACCAGGACAAAACAATCACCTCCAGAAAATGTGTTCTGGAAGCTAACCGGGAGGTGCTGACTTGTCATCTTCTTCAAGCGACCGACGCCTGAATTGAGTCATTCTGTAATCTTCGACACAGGATTGCAGATAAGCTTGGGCGAGCTTGCCCGAAACGCCTGAACGAAAGGTCGGCCACCAATGTGCGTCTTGCAACTTTGCAGAATGATCCCGGTACTTGCGGTGCTGCCGTTTGTGCTGGCAACGCAAGAGGCCCATGCCTCGCTTGCTGACCAGTATCGCTGTTCGAATGGCGATCTGGTCTTTCACGTCATCTTCAACCCGCAGGAACCGGGGCCTGCGACGCTTTCCGGACCTGTCGGCGGAAAGGCCCATACGCAAGTCCTGCTTGACCCGGTACCGGGTGCTTCGGGAGAAAGTTTCGAGCGGAGAAACACCCGGTTTTCCGGCAATCGACAGGAAAGCCACCTGGACATCGGCGACATGCGCCTCGCCTGTGAACTGGAGCCCGAGCCGGGCTCGGAACCCGAGTGAGCCTTCGCAGGATGCTGGTAGCGGGCAAATGAACTGCGCGGGTATTGCCTAACGAAAACGGGGCCAACCTGGCCCCGCATTCGTTTGAACAAGAAGATCCGCCTCAAGCCGGAATGCGTTATTCCGCAGCCTGGTTGTGATAGCCGACACCGCCGGCTTCCGTTTCCAGGAAGGCAGCGCCGCAGGCTTTGGCCAGTTCGCGGACGCGCAGGATATAGCTCTGGCGCTCGGTCACGGAGATGACGCCGCGCGCGTCGAGCAGGTTGAAGGCATGGCTGGCCTTGATGCACTGGTCATAGGCCGGCAGCACCACCTGATGGACATTGGCACCGGCAGCTTCGCGCGCTTTCGCACCGGCTTCCAGCAGTGAGCGGCACTCGGCTTCGGCATCCTTGAAATGGCGGAACAGCATTTCGGTGTCCGCGTGCTCGAAATTGTGTCGCGAGTATTCCTGCTCGGCCTGCAGGAAAACATCGCCATAAGTGACCTTGGCATCGCCTTCCATGCCGTTGTAGTTGAGGTCATAGACGTTATCGACGCCCTGGATATACATCGCCAGGCGCTCAAGGCCGTAGGTCAGTTCGCCGGAGACGGGCGAGCATTCAAAGCCTGCCACCTGCTGGAAATAGGTGAACTGCGAGACTTCCATGCCATCGCACCAGCATTCCCAGCCGAGCCCCCAGGCCCCCAGGGTCGGGCTTTCCCAGTCGTCTTCCACAAAGCGGATATCGTGCAGCTTCGGGTCAAGGCCGATCGCATAGAGCGAATTCAGATAGAGCTCCTGAAGGTTCGCCGGTGACGGCTTCAGGATCACCTGGAACTGGTAGTAGTGCTGCAGACGGTTCGGGTTCTCACCATAACGGCCGTCGGTCGGGCGGCGCGACGGCTGCACATAGGCAGCTCGCCACGGACGTGGGCCGAGTGAACGCAGCGTGGTCGCCGGGTGGAACGTACCGGCGCCGACTTCCATGTCGTAAGGCTGAAGCACAACACAGCCCTGGTCGGCCCAGTAGCGCTGCAGGGTCAGGATCAGGCCTTGAAAGGAGTTTTCCGGCCGCATGTGCGCCGGCAGGGTTTCAGTCGACATGAAGATGTTCCGCGAATATGGCTGTGCCCGGCGTGCACGTATCGCCGGTTTGGGCGACAGGTGCCACGATGTCGGGGCAAGGTCAAGGCGAAGCGGGCGTGGCTGTTTCAGATTGACGGAGCGCCGGCACCAAGGTATCCCTCGCACCGGCTTCAGAATGCCTGCCGCTCGCGGACGACAGTCACGGTGAAATTCTGGTCTTCAAGACTTTCTGTTCCCCACGCATTTCGCGCTGGTGGCAATGCGAGCCCCTCCTTCCCGATCGAAATGCCCATTGATGGAGAACGGAATGTCTTCCGACATATCCCAGCCCAACGCCTATACGCATGGGCCAATCCTTCCGACCCTGGCCAGAACCGCCTTGCCCATCATTCTGGTGATGAGCATGAACGGGTTGCTGACCGTGGTCGATGCCATATTCCTCGGCCTTTTCGTCGGGCCGAATGCCCTCAGCGCGGTCACGCTGATGTTTCCTGCCTATATGCTGCTTGCGGCGTTGGCGACACTTGTTGCCAGCGGCATGTCCAGCGTGCTCGCCCGCAAACTCGGAGCCGGCCTTCGTGCCGATGCCGAAGCGGTTTTTGCCGGCGCCCACGGTCTGGCGCTTGCCATCGCTGGCATCGTGATCGCCCTCTTCCTGGGTCTTGGTGACAGCCTCACCCGGGCCGCCGCTGACGGTTCGGCGGAGATTGCCGGTATGAGCCATACCTACATGGCGATCACGGTTGCCTTCACACCTCTGATGTTCGTGCTGTCGGTAAATGCCGACGCGCTGCGCAACGAAGGCCTCGCGGTGGTAATGGCGGGCTTCAGCCTGCTTGTTTCGCTCGCCAACATCGCCTTCGATTATCTGCTGATCGCGGTCTACGATTACGGTGTTGCCGGTAGTGCGGCCGGAACCGTGCTGGCACAGGCGATGGCGCTTGCAATCATGCTGGGTCTGAGACTGAGCGGGAAAACGGAATTGTCACCGTCCGCACTCCTGCGATATCCGCTGACATCCTTCTGGCGCGATATCCTGATGCTTGGCGCGCCTCAGAGCCTGAGCTTCATCGGCATCGCCCTGGGGTCCGCCGCAACCATCGCCGCGCTGCAGACGGCCGGTGCCAGCGGTTACGAGGCAACGGTCGCCGCATTCGGGATCGTTACCAGGGTCATGACCTTCTGCTATCTGCCTCTCCTGGGCCTTGCCCAGGCGCTTCAGTCCATGATCGGAAACAATTTCGGGGCAGGTTTGTGGCATCGCTCGGACAGCACCTTGCGGGCTGGCCTGGTTGCGGCCTTTGTCTACTGCGGCCTTGCGGAACTCGTGCTCACGCTGTTCTCACACCAGGTCGGCTTCGCATTTGTCGACGATCCAGGCGTGGCGGCGGAAGTGGGCCGGATCCTTCCGGTCATAATGGCGCTCTACTTTGTCGCGGGGCCGCTGTTCATGGTGGCGACCTACTTTCAGGCGCTCGGAGATGCGGCTCGGGCAGCTCTGCTGAGCCTCGCCAAACCCTATGGGTTCTTTCTGCCGCTGGTGTTCCTGATGCCGGTCTATTTCGGAGAGGACGGTATCTGGCTGTCCAGTCCGCTGGCGGAACTGATGCTGCTGGTGGTGACGCTGGTCCTGCTCGGGATTACCGCGCGCACCGGGACGGCGCGATGGGGGCTTTTCCGGGCGGTACCGGCAAGTTGAAGCCGCTGAAACAAAGCGTCTGACGGCGGGCGGGCAAACTGCCCGCCGTTGCGTCAGGCTTGCGGACGGTATTTGCCGCTGACCGGGTCAAGCACAAGCTTGGCACCGCGGCCATTGGGATCGGCTTTTGCAGCTGCCCTGGAAATCTGGTTTTCAACCTCGGCCATCTTGCGCTTCACGCGCTGCACGATCCAGTAACCTCCCACGGCCAATGCGGCGACGCCTATCAATTCGGTCATGTCTTTTCCCCTTGCTCACCCGATTTTCACACAGGCATTGTGCCCTTTTAAAGGCCGTAGCGCATCCACATTGCCCGTTCCTCGACAGAGGAAATCAACTCCTCGCCGACCCCGTCCAGCAGTCGGCCTTTTGCAAGGCCGACACCAAGTCCGGCCTTGCGGCCCAAAATGCCACGTGGTGCCGAAATCAATTTCGGCTCGGCCTTGTCACCATACCGGTCCTTGATCACTTCGCGCAGGTCGCCGATCGCGTCGACCAACCCAAGCTGAACACCGGTGCGCCCGGTCCAGAACTTGCCCGTGAAAAGATCCGGATCATCTGCGAGCACGTCACCGCGACGCGATTTCACCATGTCGATGAAGGTCTCGTGGATCTCGAGCTGCAGGCTCTTGATGTATTCGATGTCTTCCGGCACTTCCGGCTGGAAGGGATCGAGCGTCACCTTCTTTTCACCTGCGGTATAAACGCGCCGGTCAACGCCGATTTTCTTGATCATCTCCGTGAAGCCGAACCCGGCTGCAACCACACCGATGGAGCCGACGATGGACGACGGATCGACAAAGATCTCGTCCCCTGCGAGCGCAATCATGTAACCACCGCTGGCAGCCACATCCTCGACGAAAACCAGAACGTCCTTCTCGTTTTCCTTGGCCAGGTCCCGGATCCGCTTGAAGATGAGCCTCGACTGTACAGGCGAGCCACCTGGCGAATTGACCACCAGGGCCACCGCCGGTGCTTTCTTCATCGAGAAGGCTTTTTCCAGGGGGATGGACGCGGTCGCCAGGGACAATCCGGACTTCAGCGGCCCACCGCCACCGATTGCCCCATGCAGGCGCACGACCGGAATGACAGGCTTATCGTTTCGAAAGGGTTTGGGAAGAAACCGGCGAAGGGATGAAATCACGCGCAATAGGCCCTGAAAGAGTTCACAAACTCCATCCGATATATGTACGCAAAGTCCGCTTGCAAAGACTCCAGGCCGTCAAAACCTTGTCGCACGGTTTAACGCGCCCAAGCGCTGTTCAACCACCGAAGGCGCTGATCTTCTTTTTGCGCTTGCGTTTCGGCTTTTCATCTTCTTCTTTCATGCGCTCCAGAACGTCTTCCGGTTTGGGCTTGGGCGACGCTTCGAACGGCCAGGTGAGCCTGACACCGGCCTGGTTGTTCTTGCGCCAGACAATCTCTGCGCTGATTGGCAGATCGAGACCGGGAATGGAGACCTCGATGTCATCGGGAAGTCGATCCAGCTTGTCGCCTTCCAGCCGGCATCCGGACCTGCTGGCATCAACGATCCGACATCTCATTGTCGCTGGATTGGTCTTGCCGCAAACGATTGCCGTGATCCAGACTTGCCGCCGGATCTCGCGGCGTTTTTCGCCTGACGTCTCTCGTTTGGTCTGAAAAGAAATTTGCGCCTGCTGATCGCCGTAGGCAATCACGGTCCCCCGTACCAGTTTGTCGAATCCGGCCAGGCGCAAACCCACCTCCTCCTTCAGGAGGTCAACCCTGTCGGACGCAATCCAACAGCCGTTCTCTGTCAGATCATAGGCCGTTGCTTCGAAACACGACATGTCCGCCAAGTCGACGACGAGCGCCGAAATGCATTTGTCTGCATCCATCGTCATGACCGGTTGTTGGAATCACCCACAGCGTTACACACTCAACGATACAACCTGTAGGCTGAAACCCAAGTTAACGCAAGGTCACTTTCGATCTAATAAAGAGGGCAACCTGAAAGCTCAACCGCCCTGCCAGGCAGGGTCGAGCAAACGAGGAAACGTCTGGATGATTGCAGAAATCCATGCGGTCCGAAGGTTATTGCGCTGATTTTTCTTCCAGCTTCTGCTTGATCGCCAGAAAGTCACGCCAGGACAATCGTTTCTCAAGCGGACTGCGCAAAAGATACGCCGGATGATACGTGGCAATAGCCGAAATTTCCCTGCCCTTGCAGGGATAGGTCATCCAGCGCCCGCGCATCTTGCGGATGCCGTCCTGTACCCCGAGCAGGGTCTTGGCGGATGCCGCGCCGAGAAAGACGAGCACGTCCGGATTGACCAGTTCGATCTGGCGCAGAATGAATGGCTTGCAGATCTCGGTTTCCTGCGGTGTCGGTGTCCGATTGCCAGGTGGCCGCCAGGGAACCACGTTGGCGATATAGGCCGACGAGCGATCCAGACCGATCGCACCCAGCATTCTGTCCAGCAATTGGCCGGACCGGCCAACAAAAGGCAGGCCTTGAAGATCCTCGTCGCGGCCCGGCGCCTCGCCGACAAACATCAGCTTCGCCTGTGGATTGCCGTCGGCAAACACGAGCTTCTTGGCGGTCAGCTTGAGGTTGCAGCCGTCGAAACCGCTCAGGCAATTGCGCAGTTCCTCGAGAGTCGGGGCAGTTGCCGCCAGATCCCGGGCTGCGGCGATTATCTCCCTGTCCGGCAAGACCGGCGCTTGCCCCGCAACTGCGGGCGGCACGGAAATCGCCTGGGGAGCAACGGGAGCTGCCGGAACCGGAGAGCCTGTCTGCCCCTGGAAATTGCCTGCCGGGGCCTGTTGCCGGGGCTGCTGAGCATGCGTGGGGGCTGCTGCCTGCTGACCGGCCAGCGCACGCTGCGCTGCTTGGGCACGCGTAAGCGCTACCCAATCGACGGGTTCGTCCTGAAGAAAACAATCGACACCCGCACCGGAATAAAAATCCAGCAGGGCTTCAAGGTGTCTCGGGTCGTTCGGGATCTGTTGCAAGAGGCTGCCTCCGGCGCGGAGTTTAACCGGCCCGATCATTTCTACAAGCTTGCAGCGCCAGACCACCTTCATTCCGGCCGGTTTTCCAAAGCCTGTGCACATTTTCGAAACTGCCGGGAATACACTCGAATTACGTTTACGTAAACGTTAACTAAGCACTTGACGCCCTGCGCCTGCTTTGGTCTATCTGATGCCCAACTGAAGGAATAGCGGCGAAATTTCGCAATTGCCGATGAAAAATGTCGTGTTTTGCGCTGCAAAATGGGGCAAATAGGCGGTAAGGGCTAATAGGCGCTGCTTCCGAACGGACGCAGGTAAGTTGCTCTAACAATTGGGCATCAGCCGTTATCCATACGCTGGTTCACTTGATTTGAGCACCTGGCGGCGCAGTAGTTGCCCTTTGGGCGGAGGGAGAAAAAGATGAGCGAACAAGAAGCGCTTGGCGAACGCGAAAGCATGGATGTGGATGTCGTGATCGTAGGCGCAGGGCCTGCCGGTCTTGCAGCTGCGATCCGGCTGAAACAGATCGCCAACGACAAGGGCGAAGAGCTGAGCGTTGTCGTACTGGAAAAAGGATCCGAGGTCGGCGCGCATATTCTCTCCGGCGCCGTGATTGACCCGATCGCTCTCGACAAGCTGCTTCCGGAATGGCGCGAAGAAGACACCCCGATCAAGACGGCGGTTACCGACGACCACTTCCTCGTGCTGGGGCCGGCAGGTTCCATGCGTTTGCCGAACATGTTCATGCCGAAACTCATGAACAACCACGGCAATTACATCGTCTCGCTTGGCAATGTCTGCCGCTGGCTGGCCGAAAAGGCTGAAGCGCTCGGCGTCGAAATCTACCCGGGCTTTGCAGCTGCCGAGATCCTCTATGACGACAATGGCAACGTGGTTGGTGTTGCGACGGGCGACATGGGCATCGGCCGGGATGGCAAACCCAATGCCATGTTCACGCGCGGCATGGAGCTGCGCGGCAAATACACCCTGATCGGTGAAGGCGCACGCGGCTCTCTGGCCAAGCAGCTGATCGAGAAATTCGACCTCGACAAGGACAGCGACGTGCCGAAATTCGGCATCGGCATCAAGGAGCTGTGGCAGATCGACCCGGAGAAGCACCGGCTTGGCCTGGTACAGCATTCCTTCGGCTGGCCGCTTGACGGCAAGACCGGTGGCGGCTCGTTCCTCTATCACCTGGAAGACAACCAGGTCGCTGTCGGCTTCGTGGTTCACCTCAACTACGAGAATCCCTGGCTGTCGCCCTTTGACGAGTTCCAGCGTTTCAAGACGCACCCGGCGATCCGTGACACCTTCGAAGGCGGCAAGCGCATTTCCTATGGTGCCCGTGCGATTACCGAAGGCGGTTTCCAGTCCGTACCGAAACTCTCGTTCCCCGGCGGCCTGCTGATGGGTTGTTCCGCAGGCTTCGTCAACGTGCCGCGGATCAAGGGCTCCCACAATGCCATGCTGTCCGGCATGCTGGCGGCAGAAGAAGTGATGGCTGCAATCGGCCGCGGCGAAGCGCACAACGAGCTGGCCAATTATGACACTGCCTGGCGCGAAAGCCCGATCGGCAAGGATCTCTGGCGCGTGCGCAACGCAAAGCCGCTGTGGTCCAAATTCGGCACCGCTATCGGTGTTGCCCTCGGCGGTCTCGACATGTGGACCAACGAGCTGTTCGGCTTCTCCTTCTTCGGCACCATGAAACACGGCAAGAAGGACGCCGACACCCTGAAACCGGCCAAGGACTGCAAGAAGATCGACTATCCGAAGCCGGATGGTGTCGTTTCCTTCGACAAGCTGTCTTCGGTGTTCCTCTCCAACACCAACCACGAAGAGGATCAGCCGATCCATCTGAAGGTGAAGGACGAGGCACTGCAGAAGCGCTCGGAACACGATGTCTTTGCCGGTCCGTCCAACCGCTATTGCCCGGCTGGCGTATACGAGTGGATCGAGGAAGGCGAAGATGCGCCGCGGTTCCAGATCAATTCGCAGAACTGCGTCCACTGCAAGACCTGCGACATCAAGGATCCGAACGGCAACATCAACTGGACCGTTCCGGAAGGCTCCGGTGGTCCGAACTATCCGAACATGTAAGGTTCGCTGCCAAACTGGAAAACATTGAAAGCCACGGGGAAACCCGTGGTTTTTTGTGCCTTGAAAAAACGAACAGCACCGGAAAGGAAGCCTTCCCGGTGCTGCAGTCTTGCGGCCGATGGGTCGTAATCAGGCTGGCGTATGTGGGGGTCCAGCCTGTTGCGGTTGTCAAACACACGGACAAGGCCGAGTGGACATGCCACTCCGCTTGCTGCCGCGTGTTTGCCCGCGCCACAAGTTCGTACCCGTATTAACAACGGGCAATTCTTATGAGGTCGTTGGTCCCGATGGAGCCAGCGTGCACATTTATCCCAGAGATGATCTGGATTTTTTTCAGGTTTCGATTTGTTTAATTCTGTTAACCAAAACCGTGATGGCGCCGGAATAAACTCCCCCTACGGCAAGGTCAAATAAATAATGAAACGAATAAAAACTTGTTATGACTCCAAAAGACAAAATTATACCAATTGGTCAAAAAATGTCCGGAATACGCCTCAACTGAAAACACGGAGCCTGGAAAATATGGGTTGCCCAAAAATACCGATCAATACATCGCGATATTTGACAGTATAACTATTGCCGGTTATTTCCGTTTACAAACAAGGCGATAACGAACTTATCGGCCTTCAGAGGGTCTATAAATTTTTTCTATATAACAATAAATTAAGAAAATGAATTAGCCAATTCTTTGAAATCTAAGCGTTTATTTCAATCACTCAACCATCAATTCCATCTGAGGTTGTTCGTCAAATCCGTCACCATTTCGCCAAAAACAAACTAACTAGCTGTAATTACTGGTAAATCTATTTATCCACATACCAAATAGCGACCAGCTGGTTGTGATTGCAGTCTCGCGTTGGTTAATTTACTTTTACTTTCACGGGGCAAATTTGTAGCAAATCACCAAGATCTTGGTGACTTTCTACAAGTTCTTCGCGGAGTTCCCGCGGTTTTCCCGAAAGCTTAACGAGATCGAGCCGCGCAAGCGGTTGGATACCTTGTGGACAGGAAGACAGCAGGGTCATAACCAGCCGGCGGCGGTTCTGGTTCGGATCAGGCGGTTCATCCACCAAATTCATTCAGCACTGTTTCAACAGTTCTGAAACCCATCGACCACAAGGTTCGGCACCGGGAAGGCCACTTCCCGGTGCAATTTTTTCACATCACAATGAACTGCGACGTAACCCGTCAGTCGTCAGGCTGCATCTCTGCGTGTGTTCTGACGACGGCGACGCGGAGGACGACGGTTTTCGGACGCGTTGTCGTTGGCGCCGGAGGACGACTGCTTGCGGAACGGCTTCTTGCCGCCCGGCTTGCTGTTGCCATTCCGGTTTCCGCCGCGCTTTGCGCGCCCGGCAGCCGCGGACATCGGAGGAATTTCACCACCGGCGACCGTGATATCGATACCGATCAGCTTCTCGATCTGGCGGAAGAGACCGATTTCCTCCGGAGCACATAGGGCAATCGCCTCACCTTCCGCACCGGCGCGGGCCGTACGGCCGATTCGGTGAACGTAGGCTTCTGCAACTTCCGGCAGCTCGAAGTTATAAACGTGGCTGACACCCGGGATATCAATGCCGCGAGCGGCAACATCGGTTGCCACGAGCACGTTGATGGTGCCTTCCCGCAGATCCTTGATCGCGCGGTCACGCTGGTTCTGGCTCTTGTTACCATGGATCGAGCCAGCGGAAATTCCGGAATGCGCCAGCTTGCGCATCAGCCGTTCCGCACCGTGCTTTGTGCGGCAGAACACCAGCGACAGCCCGTCCGGCTTGTCACGAAGCTGATCAACCAGGAAGTCGCCCTTGTCGTTCTTGTCCATGAAATGAACTGACTGGGTAACCTTGTCAGCTGTCTTGCCGGCCGGAGCAACTTCAACCCTCTCCGGGTTGCGCAGATAGGACTGTGCCAGCTCGTTGATCTGCTTCGGCATGGTCGCGGAGAACAGCAAGGTCTGGCGCTTGTCGGCTACCAAGCCAGCGATCCGGCGCAGGGCATGAATGAAGCCCAGATCGAGCATCTGGTCGGCTTCGTCGAGCACCAGGTAGGAAGCGGTGCGCAGGTCGATCGCTTCACGATCTACAAGGTCCAGCAGCCGGCCCGGTGTTGCCACCAGAATGTCGGTGCCCTTTGAAAGCCGCTTGATCTGGCCGTTGATGGACACACCACCGACAACGGAAGAAACCCGCAGCGGCGTATGCTTCAGGAAGGAAATCAGGTTCTTTGCGATCTGGTTCACCAGTTCGCGGGTCGGGGCCAGAATAAGCGCCCGTGTGCCCTTGGGAACCGCTCTTTTATTCTCCAGGAGAAGCCGGTCGATCAGCGGCAGGCCGAAAGCAGCCGTCTTGCCCGTACCCGTCTGTGCCAGACCCATGAGGTCCCGGCCTTCCAGGATCAACGGGATGGCTTTTTGCTGGATCGGTGTCGGAGCGTCATAGCCGTTTTCGGTAACGGCAGTCACAAGGCCATTGGAGAGTCCCAGGCTTTGAAAGTCGGTCAATATAAAATCCTTGGTTCAAGCGAAACAAACGCTTGTTAAGCCGCACGTCATTGACGGTGCGACTTGAAGTTGGAATGCGGCACAGCCGGCAGCCATCGCTACCCGGTCTCTCTGCCGCCAGACCCTCGCGTGAAATGGGAACTGGTTGAACCCCTCATTGGGTTCTTGAAGTGGCAACCCTCTTGCGACTGCCCGCCAAGAAACGTCTCTTGTCCGGGGCGCACTCTCTGCTCACGCGGCAGCGGTTGCAGTGCGGTATATCGTCGGGAACGCCCCTAATGTCAAGCAAAGAAGCCGCAAAAGCGCTTACAGCTCAAAAAGTTCGGCCTGCTTCAGGGTTGCAGCCGCAGCAACCGGCCATCGTCGCTGTCTGTCAGGACATAGATATAGCCATCGGGCCCTTGCCGGACATCGCGTATCCGCTCGCCAAGATCCGTCAGCAGCTTTTCCTCACCGACAACCGTTCCGCCGTCGAGGTCAACACGGGCAAGGTGCTGTCCGGCCAGCGCACCGACCAGCATGTCGCCCTTCCAGTCGGGATATCGGTCGCTGGTTACAAAGGCCATGCCGGACGGCGCGATGGAGGGATCCCAATAGTGAACCGGCTGTTCCATGCCTTCCTTCGACGTGCCTTGACCGATGGTTGCCCCGGAGTAATGGCGTCCGTAGGAAATCACCGGCCAGCCATAGTTCTTTCCGGCTTCGGGAATATTGATTTCGTCGCCGCCACGTGCCCCGTGTTCAACTGTCCACAATACGCCGGTTTCAGGATGGATCGCAGCCGACTGCGGATTGCGATGACCATAGGACCAGATTTCCGGCTTGTAGCCTTCCTGTCCGATAAAGGGATTGTCCGGAGCAGGTTGACCGTCCCTCGTCAGACGCAACACCGACCCGGCGTGGTCCGAGGTATCCTGTGCACGCTCGCCGTCTCCCCGCTCACCGACGGTCATGAACAAGGTGCCATCAGGCGCAAATACGAGGCGTGATCCGAAGTGGCGGCCTCCGTAGGCCTTGTTGTTGCCGGAAAAGATCGTCTCACCATCTTCCAGCGCGAAGCCTCCTTCATAGGCACCGGTAAGCTTTGCCCGGAACAGGGATGTGCCGGCGCCCTCCGCCGATCCCTGGGAATAGGACAGAAAGACCGTTTGGTCGGCGGCAAAGTCCGGGCTGAGCGCTACGTCCAGCAGGCCACCCTGCCCTTGTGCAAAGACTTCCGGAACGCCGGTAACTTCGCTCTGCCTGCCGGATGCATCAATGTGCTTCACGGTCCCGTCGCGTTCCGTCACCAGGTAGCCCTCCTCCGGAAGGAAAGCGACACTCCATGGGTAAGACAATCCTGCGGCAACGGTTTCCAGCTGAACCGCGGACTGGGCCATTGCGGCAGGGACAATCGGCAGGACGAGCGCTGCGGCCATTGCGGCCACGCCTGGAAGAAGATGCGAATTCAGGGTCATTGGGGCTCCACGGACGTTTCATACTCCCTGTTAGGTAGGAGCCTGAACGGTCTGGAAAACCCGGCACGGTGCTAAAAATCGGAGCCCGGTTTCGTTGGCCCGTCCTGCAACGCCTCGAGCCGTGCGGCGATTGTTCGCTTCTCGAAGGCCACGTTCCAGTCGATCAGCGTCCGCCAGACCGCTTCCGCCTGCTCGCCTTCCAGCCCCAATTCTTCCGCCCGGTCTTTCAGAGCGGCCACCATTGTTTCAATCCTCTGGTGATCAAAGGCCTCATCAGGATGCTGTTTCAGGTCCGCCATCCGCCGGACATAGCCTTGGCGACGGGCAAAGAGCTGCAGGAGTTCTTCGTCAAGCGCATCAATTGCGGTGCGGATATCCGTTTTGCTGACGCAGTCGGCTGGCTGTTTCACAAGGGTCATGGCAGGCCGTTTGAAAAATGGAAAAGCGGACCGGTTGTACCGGTCCGCCTTGTTCAACAGAAGGCGCGATTTGAAGCAGGACTAACCGGCAGACCGGGTCTGTGCCTCGACACTGGCAAGTGCCGACATGTTCACCACGCCGCGCGACGTGACAGACGGTGTCAGGATATGCGCGGGCTTGGCCGTGCCCAGAAGGATCGGTCCGACATGAAGCGCCTGGGTCGATACCTTCAGAAGGTTATGGGCAATGTTGGCCGCATCTAGGTTCGGGAACAGAAGCAGGTTGGCCTCTCCCTTCAACTTGCTGTCCGGCATCACCCGCTCGCGCAGCTCCACGCTGAGCGCGCTGTCGCCGTGCATTTCGCCATCGACTTCCAGTTCCGGGTAGCGCTTCCAGATCATCTCCAGTGCTTCGCGCATCTTGCGCGAGGACGCCGTATCGCGAGAACCGAAGTTGGAAAGCGACAGCAGGGCGATCTTCGGTTCAATACCGAAGCGCCGGATTTCCTCAGCCGCGAGGTTGGCCATTTCGGAGATCTCTTCGGCGGTCGGATCCTCTGTCACGAAGGTATCCGACAGGAATATCGCCCCTTGCGAGTTGATCAGTAGTGACATGGCCGAAAGGTCCCTGGCCGTCTCGCAAACACCGATCACCTGCTTGATGTCCCGCAGATGGCGAATAAACCGGCCTTCAAGACCGCAAATGACCGCATCGGCATCGCCGCGGCGCACCGCAAGGGCCGAAATCACCGTGGTGTTGGTGCGCACGACCGTCCGCGCCGCGTTGGGCGGCATGCCCTTGCGGCCGACACACTCGAAATATTCATCGACATATTCACGGTAGCGCGGATCGTCCTGCGGGTTGACGAACTCGAAATCGACATCGGGACGAATGCGCAGGCCAAAGCGTTCGCAGCGTTGCTGCAGAACGTCCGGACGGCCAACCAGGATCGGCTTGGCGATATTGTCTTCGATCAGCACCTGAGCGGCACGAAGAACTCGTTCGTCCTCGCCTTCGGCATAAATGATCCGCTGCGGGTCCTTGCTGGCGTTCTGGATGATCGGCTTCATGATGAGGCCGGACCGGAAGACAAAACGGTTCAGCCGGTCCAGATAGGCCGTGAAATCCTCGATCGGGCGCGTGGCGACACCTGTCGCCATGGCCGCCTTGGCAACAGCCGGTGCAATGCGCAGGATCAGGCGCTGATCGAACGGCGACGGGATCAGATAGTTCGGGCCGAATGTTTCTGTCTTGCCGCCGTAGGCACGGGCGGCAACATCGGACGGTTCCTCGCGCGCAAGGCCGGCAATCGCCTCGACGGCGGCCCGCTTCATTTCCTCGTTGATGGTGGTCGCCCCGACGTCGAGCGCGCCCCGGAAGATGTAGGGGAAGCACAGGACGTTGTTGACCTGGTTCGGGTAGTCGGACCGTCCGGTACACATGACCACGTCGTCACGGACAGCCTTGGCGTCCTCCGGCATGATTTCCGGATTGGGGTTGGCGAGCGCCAGGATCAGCGGGCCCTTGCCCATCTTTTCCACCATGCCCGGCTTCAGCACGCCGGCAGCGGACAGCCCCAGGAAGACATCGGCGCCGTCGATTACCTGATCGAGCGACCTCAAATCCGTCTTCTGGGCAAAGACCGCCTTCCATTCGTCCATCAGCGCCTCGCGGCCTTCATAGACGACACCTTCAATGTCGGTAACCCAGATGTTCTCCCGCTTGGCCCCCAGCGAGACGAGCATGTTGAGGCAGGCAAGTGCAGCCGCGCCCGCGCCGGACGCCACGATCTTGGCTTCCTCGATCTTCTTGCCGGCAAGGTCCAGACCGTTGCGAACCGCGGCACCGACGATAATCGCCGTGCCATGCTGATCGTCGTGAAAGACCGGGATCTTCATTCGTTCCCGGAGCTTCGATTCAATCATGAAGCATTCGGGCGCCTTGATGTCTTCCAGGTTGATACCGCCAAACGTCGGCTCCAGAACCGAAACCGCATCGACGAATTTTTCAACGTCGGTCTGGGCCACCTCGATATCGAAGACGTCGATGCCGGCGAACTTCTTGAAGAGAACCGCCTTGCCTTCCATCACCGGCTTGGATGCCAGCGGACCGATGTTGCCGAGGCCGAGCACAGCCGTGCCGTTTGAGATGACGGCGACCAGATTGCCTCGCGAGGTGTAATTGGCTGCCAGTGCCGGATTGTCGGCAATCGCAAGGCACGGTGCGGCCACGCCGGGTGAATAGGCCAGCGCCAGGTCGCGCTGGTTGCCCAGCGGCTTGATTGCCTGGATCTCCAGTTTTCCCGGGCGCGGATGCTCGTGATAGAACAGGGCCGCTTCGGTCAGATCACTTCCGGTCTTGCTGCTGTCGCTCATGACGGTCCCTGTCTCCTGCCTCTTCCCTAAGGTCATATTGTTTTTCTGCAAAGCTCTGCGGCCTGTCCGCGAGGATGATCTGCAATTTCGTGAATACTCTGTGTGATTTAACCGGCGCGCTGCCTGATGAGAACCCGTAATAGCAAAAACAGCACGACCCCGTTCAGGATATGCCACAGGAAATGCGTGCCAATGGCAAGTTGATCGCAAACCGGGCCGTCCAGCGTCCGGAATGTCAGTGAAACGGCGAAGACGACACCTGTCAGCAACACCTCACGCCCGAGCTGCGCATTCTTGCGAAGAAACAGTGCCCCCACCACGAAGATCGCCAGCAGCGCAGGCACATAGCCTGCAGATGAGCCGACCAGCGGCGCGACCGCGCGCCCGGCAAAGGGCGTGACGGCGAAAAACACGATAACGATGCCTAGCGCCGCCCACCAGGACAGCCCCAGAAACCGGTTCAGCGCCGCAAAGAGATAGACATGGATAAACAGCGCGATCGGGATGACATCGGCAAGGCTCGCCCCACGTGTCGCGAAGGTGTGGAACAGGAACGACCCCAGGCCGGTCACGAAGACGATGCCGATCAGGATCAGGGCAAAGAGATCGTCCGGTGTCTTGCGGCGCCAGAGCATGTATCCGGCAATGGCCGCGATCAGGAAAGCCGCATTGGTGAGCGCATTGAGCGGCTCGGACCAGAACTCCGGCCCGATCCGCTCACAATAATTGTCCAGCTTGTCGGTCAGCGCCATCGGCTCCAACACCCGCCCCTGCTTCTTCCCTCGAAGGACTTACAACTTGGACGTGACAGTTTCGGTAATCAAGCGGCCAAGCCTTGAAATACCTTCTTCGATTTTCTGATAGTCGTTGCAGGAGAAGCTGAGCCGGAGGGTGTTTGCCCCGGTGCCATCTGGATGGAACGCGCGGCCGGGAACGAAGGCGACGCGCGCCGTTTCGATCGAGGTTTCCAGCAGCGCTGCCGCGTCCATCCCTTCGGGCAGAGTCATCCAGACGAACATGCCGCCGTCCGGGCGGGTCCAGCTGACACCAGCCGGCATGTGCCGCTCAAGCGCGGCCAGCATTGCATCGCGCCGGGACTTGTAGACCGCATTCGTCTTTGCCGTATGCGCTTCAAAGACATTTTCGGCGACCCGGGCCATGGCTTCCTGGTTGAGCACCGGCGAGTTCAGGTCACTCGCCTGCTTGATCAGAACCAGCCTGGAGATGACATCAGCCGACGCGCAGATCCAGCCGAGGCGCAATCCCGGTGAGAGCGACTTGGAAAAGCTGCCGCAGTAAAGTGTGCGGGCGTTGTTGATCCCCCCCGAGGCTTCGCAATCAAGCGCCAGCATCGGTGGCAACGGTTCGCCGTCATAGCGCAGCGCTTCATAGGGCGAATCCTCAATGACTGCACAGGAGAGTTCTCCGGCCAGTGCCAGCAGGCGTTGTCGCTCGGCCAGATCCACCGTCAGGCCCGTGGGGTTGGCGAAATCGGGAGAAAGATAAGCGAACTTGATCCGTCCGCCCTTTTCGCGCGCAGCTGCAGCATAATCTTCCGCAGGGCGGTTGGCTCCAGGGTCAAGCCGGTCGTAACCGGGCTCATAGGCATTGAAAGCCTGCAACGCGCCCAGATAGGTCGGCCACTGCACCAGCGCGGTATCGCCTTCCGTCAGGAACAGTTTGCCGATGTAATCGAGCCCCTGCTGAGACCCGGAGGTGACCAGAATATTCTCCGGCCCGCACGCGACGCCAAGGCGGCGCATGTGGCTGACGATCCAGTTGCGCAGGCGGGCGCTGCCTTCGCTCATGCCGTATTGCAGTGCGCGGCCCGCGTCCGGACCTGCCAGAATTTCCTGATAGGCTGCCTTGAACGCTTCGGCGGGGAACAGAGCCTGGTCGGGAATACCGCCGGCGAAGTTGATCACATCCGGCTGGTCCAGCAGTTTCAGCAGTTCACGGATTTCCGAGGCGCGCATGCGGCTGGCGCGTCGGGCGTATAGGCTTTCCCAGGTTGTCATTGTTGGCTCGTTGCATTTTTGGATTGGTTATTTAAGTCAATAATACTGACCTAACTTTTTTGCAAGTGTCTCAATCTTGTTATTTTTTGTAATTTTATTTCAAAGTCAATTTGACGCGACAGTTTGCTTGCTGCCTCTGGAAGCCATTGCGGCTATTGCCTATGTCTGGAGAGCAAAGGAGTTCGCCATGTCCCGTCTCGATGAAACCCGTCCGTTCATTCCGCTTAAAATTGCTGTGCTGACGGTATCGGACACGCGCAAGCTGGAAGAAGACCGCTCCGGCAATACGCTGGTGGACCGGATCGAAAAGGCAGGACATACGCTTGCAGACAGACAGATTGTCACCGATGACGTTCCGGCCATTCAGGCGGTCGTCAAAAGCTGGATCAATGACAAGGGCGTGGATGTAATCGTCTCGACCGGCGGCACCGGCTTTACCGGCCGTGACGTGACGCCGGAGGCTATGGAGCCTCTGTTCGAAAAACGCATGGACGGCTTTTCAGAGGTCTTTCACCGGATCTCCTACGACAAGATCGGCACCTCCACGATCCAGTCCCGTGCGACCGGCGGCGTCGCCGGGGCGACTTACATTTTCGTGCTGCCCGGTTCCCCGGGCGCCTGCAAGGACGCCTGGGACGGTATCCTGAAATGGCAGCTGGACTATCGTCACATGCCCTGCAATTTCGTGGAGATCATGCCCAGGCTGGACGAGCACCTGAAGCGCGGCAAGCTGCGGGAGGCGTGAGCGCCACCACACAGAAGAAGAGCGTGTCCGCCCAGAACCTTGCAGTGCCTTGTTCAGCCGTGCAGCTTGACGGCAACACTTGCTGGAATGCGCAGGGTACCGACGCAAAAGCGTGCGAAGGCCTGGCGGAACCTGGAGAACATCCCTTCCCGCTCGGGTTCACCCGAAGAGACGGCGGCAGCCCGCAGGAACACCATCCGCCCGCGTCCGATACGCTTGGCGATATCGAGATCTTCCAGCTCCGGCAACGGCCGATGGCCGCCGAGCTTCTGATAAAACTGTCTGGAGATCAGCAGGCCCTGGTTGCCGTAAGGCATGCCAAGGAGTTGGGACCGCAAGGCCGCAAAAGACTCGCTTACCCGCGCACTGAGCCCGAAAGCCTCATAGCGAAGGCGGAAGCTTGCGGCGGTCCGTGGACCGTTGGAGGCTCGCGCTGCCCGCTCGGTGAAGGCCTGGGCCTCATGATGCCAGCCGCTTTCCAGAAGCGTTTCCGGCCGCAGGAACAATAGCCAGTCACCCCGGCTCGCCATGGAGGCGCCATAGGCCAGGCGTTCGCTGCGGGAAGCATTGCCCCGGCTGATCCAGACACACCCGGCCGCGTCGGCAACCTTCTCGGTATTGTCCGACGATCCACCATCGACCACGATAACTTCGCGGATAACGCCTTCCGCAGCTGCCGGCACCAGGGCCGAGAGCGCGTGAACGAGCTCGGTTTCGGAATTTCTTGTCGCAATGATGACGCTGATCATGAACTCAAGTTTTACATGATTTTTTTTAAAGTGCGAGTGTCGCGGGCGAAGCGGGAGCTGTTTTTTGTTGGGGTTCTTAACAAACTCCAATAATCGGACACCAACTTTCGCGATATATATCGCCGGGTAATGTCTACTTTGGTTGCATGAGAAGAAAAGATCGGGCGAAAGCTGTAGCAGTACCTCTTACCCAGTTGTCATGGTGCAGCGAAAAGTTGCTCCAGTGTGAAACCGATCGGTATCCATTTGACGGTTTTCAGGAAAATAGCCCCTCTTCGGCAAATGGAAGTGCCGGATTTCATGTTATCTTAAGAGTGCATACCAAAGCTGAAAGCTCTTACTTCGACCAGAACCCAAGCGATCGCGCTATGACGACACCTGATCAAAAGCCAACTTCAGGCGCAGGATACCTGACGCAGACGCTCGGCCGGATTTTCACGGGGCTCGCCGGGTTTTTCCTGTCACTGGCCTTGCTGGCCGGGGCAGCATCGGCCCGAGACCTGGTGGTTCTGGCAACCCCGGAAGAGCCATACAAGTTTCTTGAAGACGGGACCTACAAGGGTATCGACGTCGAAGTTCTTGATGAAGTCATGCGCCGTCTCGGCCTTTCCTATTCGCTGGAACTGGTCGAATCCGGAACCCGCATACAACAGGAAGCGCGCGCCGGACGGGCGGACATGCTGTTGTTGTTTTCCAAGAAGCCGGACCGGATGGAGTACCTGAACTATCCGGACGAAAGCTATATCGACATCAGCTGGAGCTTCTTCATCCGCGCCGAAGATGCCGGGACAATCCGTTTCGAAGGGTACGACGACCTGAAGGGGTTGCAGATCGGTATCACGCAGGATTTCGCCTATACGCCGGAGTTCCTCAACGCCGGCCTCGATTTTCAGACGGTCGCCAGCAACAATCTCCAGATCGGCATGCTGTTGGCAAAGCGTGTCGATGCCGTTCCCATGAACACCATCAGTACGCTCTACGAGGAAAAGAAGGCCGGGAGGCTGGACCAGTTGGCGACGTTACCCCTGCCGCTGATAACGAAGCCCTACTACAACGTCTTTGCCAAAGCCTCTACCTACCCGGACATCGAAAGCCTTCCCGGACGCTACGACGAAACCATTCGCGAGATGCAGTCCGACGGGACGCTGGATGCGATCCTGGTCAAATACCTTGGCCGCCGGCCAGGTCATGATGACCGTGGCGGATCCTGAATTCCAGCCTGGTCTGAAGTCCACCATCTTTTGAAGGCGAAAACCCACAAGGTGTAAACAGCATCTTGCGTCGCGTTGGCGTCGTGATAATGTTCTTGTTATGTTCCATTTCGTAACCTGGACGTTCTCGCGTGCCCTTCAGCCCCCCCGATGAGATTTCACGACCAGCCGACGCAGCCGGCCTTGTACCCGATGTCCACTCCGTTGCCGAGCACAGGCGGCGAGGCCGCGCGGCTGCGCTCAATGCCTCCGGCCGCTTCGAGAAATTAACTCGTGAATGTTTTGACGATGGCTGGGAAACCCTTGAAGACCTGCCGCCACTGAAAACCCAGGTTCAGGAAGAGCGTGCGCGCACAATCATCACCCGAAACGAGTCGCCGGATATTTCCTTCGACCGCTCCATCAATCCCTACCGGGGCTGCGAACATGGATGCATCTACTGTTTCGCCAGACCGAGCCACGCGTTCATGGGGCTGTCTCCGGGCCTGGATTTCGAAACCAGGCTGTTTGCCAAACCCAATGCCGCCCAGTTGCTTGAACGTGAACTTTCCCGCCCCGGTTATCAGCCGCGCGTGATCGCCATCGGCACCAATACTGATCCCTACCAGCCGATGGAACGCGGCTACAAGCTTATGCGTGAGATCCTGGAAGTGCTGGACAATTGCTCCCACCCGGTTGCGATCGTCACCAAGTCCGCCCTGGTCACGCGAGATATCGACATTCTATCGAGATTGGCAGAACGAAATCTGGTGAAGGTTGCCTTGTCGGTCACGACGCTCGACAAGAAGCTCTGCCGGGCCATGGAGCCGCGTGCGTCTGCACCCCACAAAAGGCTTGAGGCCGTCCGGGCTCTCTCCGAGGCGGGCATTCCCACGTCCGTAATGATGGCGCCTGTGATCCCGGCCCTGACAGACAGCGAAATTGAAAACGTTCTGGAAGCGGCAGCCGAGCATGGCGCGACGGAGGTCGCCTACATCCTTTTACGGCTTCCCCTGGAAGTGTCGGAACTCTTTCGGGACTGGCTGCTGCGAGAGCGTCCGGACCGTTACCGCCATGTGATGAACCTGATCCGCGCCATGCGCGGCGGCAAGGACTATGACGCCAAATGGGGCGAGCGCATGCGCGGGAGAGGTCCTTATGCCGACCAGATTGCCAAACGGTTCTCGCTGGGGGCAAAACGTCTTGGCCTCAATCTGCGTCGCCGAAAGCTCAACACCGAGGCCTTCGTCCAGCCGCAAAAAGGCGGTGTGCAATTGGACCTGTTTTGAAGCCAGATCTTGAGAAACTTGCTGCCGGACGGCAGGGTGCTGTTCATGACGTTCAGCCCTTCCCTCTTCGATCTTGCCTTTCCCGATAGCCCGGACCTTGCCATTGAGCGCAAGCACGCGAAATCCTTTGACGGTCGGCTCTGCGGCGTTGACGAAGCCGGTCGCGGCCCCTGGGCTGGGCCCGTGGTCACGGCCGCGGTTATCCTGGATTACGACCGGATACCTGTTGGCCTCAATGATTCCAAGAAACTGACCGAAGCCCGGCGAGAAGAGCTTTTCGAGCAGATTGTTGCTACAGCCCATGTCTCGCTCGCCAGCGCCTCACCGGCAACGATCGATGCTGTCAATATTCGCACCGCGACCCTGTTGGCCATGGTGCGGGCCGTCAATCACCTGCCACTTGTTCCCGACTACGTTCTTGTCGACGGCCGAGATGTGCCGCATGGGCTGAAACAGGCCGGACAGGCATTGATCAAGGGCGATGGCCGCTGCCTGTGCGTTGCGGCTGCCTCTATCGTTGCGAAGGTGACAAGGGACCGGATGATGGTTCACCTCGACGCCAGTTTTCCGGACTACGGGTTTGCCCAGCACAAGGGGTATGGCGTGCCGCAACACCAGGCAGCCCTGGAACGCCACGGGCCGACCGTTCATCATCGCCTCAGTTTCAAGCCGGTCAGGCTGGCTGCAGGGTCTTGAGGTTCCGGACATAACGGGGTCGGTCTGGACGGCAGGAAATACGCCGCAAGTCAGCGACACTCCCATGCTTTCCAAAGCGTCAAGGCCAACCGGGAATGGAGTTCGCTGCCGATTAGTGCCAATTATCGAGCGCATTGCCTGCCGCAACAAAAAAGCGGCCCCGAAAGGCCGCTTCTTCAATTCGTCAGCAGAGTGGACCGAACTTAGTTCAGCCGCTCCTTCACCTGCTCAATGCTCTTGGCGAGGATGTCGTCGGCGACTTTATCCTTCACCTTCGCTGCAAGGATTTCCTCGGCAGCGGCAACGGCAATGTCAGCGGCCTTGGCACGGACTTCGGCGACTGCCTGGCTTTCGGCCTGTGCAATCTTGTCTTCCGCAGCCTTGGTACGGCGAGCAATCATTTCTTCCAGAGCCTGGCTGGTTTCGAGCGTAAGGCGCTCGGCTTCCGAGTTGGCTTCTGCGATGATGGCTTCCGCTTCGCTTTCGGCTTCATGACGCTTGCGCTGATACTCGGACAAGAGAGCCTGGGCTTCTTCACGCATCTTGCGTGCGTCTTCCAGTTCCTTGCGGATGGTTTCTGCGCGTTCGTCCAGTGAACCGTTGATCTTGGCCGGAACCTTGACGTAGAAAATCACGACGAAGAACAGGATAAGACCGATCAGGGCCCAAAATGTAGCATCCATGACGGTCTCCTCAGTTCATCGCCGACTTGAGCGCCTTGGTCAGGTCGGTCTTGGTCGGAGCTTTGCCCATCAGCTGCTCAACGAGCGCTGAAGCGGTTTCTCCGGCAATATCCCCGATCTGAGAAAGGGCATCGGTCTTGGTTGCAGCGATCTGTGCTTCAGCCGCTTTCAGCTTCCCGTTCAGCTCGGCTTCCGCCTTTTCGCGGCGAGCTTCATGATCTGCCTTGAGCTTGGTCCGCGTCTCGTGGGCAATGCCATGAGCCTTGTTGCGGGCCTCGGCCAGCGCCTGCTCGTAAGCTGCGATCGCAGCGTCGGTTTCTTCCTGCAGCCGGTTGGCTTCGGAAATATCACCGGCGATACGGTCCCTGCGGTCTTCCAGAATGCCTGCGATCCGCGGAACGGCCACATTCTTCATGATCCAGTAGAACACGCCGAACGTGATCGCGAGCCACAAGAGCTGGGAGGCGAATGTGGTGCTGTCAAAAGGCGGGAAACCCGCGCCATGCTCTGCGGCCGGCACTTCTATGGCTTCGTGCATGCCTTCTGTGGTCGAGTGAGTTTGGCCTGCCATTTCCAGTCTCCTAAATCCGGCTGGGCGGCGCTAGAGAGCGCCGCCACCGGAGTCGCATCGATAGTCGCTAAGGTTTAGCGATTAAGCGAACAGGAGGATCAAAGCCACCAGCAGGGAGAAGATGCCCAGAGCTTCCGTCACGGCGAAGCCGAAGATCAGACGGCCGAACTGGCCATCAGCAGCGGACGGGTTGCGCAGAGCGCCTGCGAGGTAGTTACCGAAAATGTTGCCAAGGCCGATGCCTGCGCCGCCCATGCCCAGGCATGCGATACCGGCACCGATGTATTTTGCTGCTTCTGCTTCCATGACACGTGCTCCTAAATGGTGTTTGCAGATTGCTCACTCGCGGCGCAATGGCCGTGTGATTGGGTTACCCTCAGTGTGAAGGATGAATGGCGTCGTTCAGATACATGCAGGTCAGAACGGTGAAGACGTATGCCTGCAGGAACGCGACCAGGAATTCCAGAGCCGTCAGGGCAACCGTCATTCCGAGAGGGAGAATGGATCCGAAGATACCGACCGCACCCATCGCGCTAAGGCTGACGATGAATCCGGAGAACACTTTCAGCGTGATGTGACCGGCGAGCATGTTCGCGAAAAGACGAACGGACAGGCTGATCGGGCGCGAAAGGAACGAGATCACCTCGATCAGCGTCACGAGCGGGATCAGTGCACCGGGCACGCCGCTGGGGACGAAGAGCTTGAGGAACTTCATGCCGTTTTTCATGAAGCCGTAGATGATCACGGTAAGGATCACCAGCATCGCCAGGGCGAAGGTCACGATGATGTGGCTGGTGATGGTAAAGAAGTACGGGAACATCCCGAACAGATTGGCAACCAGAACGAACATGAAGAGCGAGAACACGAGAGGGAAGAAACGCATCCCTTCCGTTCCTGCTGAACTTCGCAATGTTCCGGCAACAAACTCATACGCCATTTCCGAAATCGACTGCAGGCGGGTCGGAACGAGTCCGCGGCCGCTTGTCGAGAAAATCAGGAATGCAGACGTCGCCGCCACGGTCAAAACCATGAACAACGAAGAGTTGGTAAAAGAGAAATCCATGCCCCCGACTTCAATCGGGAATAGCGTCTGGATATGGAACTGATGGATCGGATCGTTCGCCACCGGCCAGCCTTCTTCGTTCGTTCATATCAATGCGCCAGAAGGCGCGACAAATTCTATTTCGATCTGTCGTTCTGAACGTCTTTTTCGCGCTGGACCTTGGCATCCGGCTGCTCGACGACACCGGCCGCGCGCAGAACGTTCAAGACCCCGGCTACGAAACCCAGCAACAGAAAGACAATCAGCCCGAAAGGCGACGTCCCAAGCCACTGGTCGGCAACCCAACCAATCCCGGCCCCCACCAGCACGCCGGCGATAAACTCCGAAGAGAGTTTCATTGCCTGCGCGTATCCGGATGAGCTGCTTTGCGACTTCCGAGCGGTCTTTTCTTCAACCACCCTTATGTCATCAAGCTTCCGGTTCAATTGAGCCCGCCGTTCCGACAGACCTGCTTCCGGGGAACCAACCGCCCGATCCTTGTTATCGCCGTTTTGCGAAGACATGTTCTTAAGTCCTCAGCTTGCGCCGACATGCTTGATCCGACAACTGGGGAGCCCCCTAAGCCGCGCGCACCATAGTCGGCACCTCATGCCGTGTCAAGAAGCCTGCACTAAACTCTATCCATTTGAAAAATATAGATCTTTTCTGTTTCCACAGAATCAGCCAGACCTAAGTTGCATAAGGTTTTCGCGGCAGTGCCGCACCAGACGCAATCTTAGCCAGTTTCGCGGAATCGCTCTGCCGTCTCCAGATCGACCGAAACAAGCTGGGAAACCCCGCGCTCGGCCATCGTCACGCCGAAGAGACGGTTCATGCGCGCCATGGTGATCGGATTGTGCGTGATCACCACAAATCTGGTTTCCGTGCTCTTGGCCATCTCGTCCAGGAGATCGCAGTAACGCTCTACGTTCGCGTCATCCAGCGGTGCATCGACCTCGTCGAGCACGCAGATCGGCGCAGGGTTGGTCAGGAACACCGCGAAAATCAGGGACATGGCCGTGAGCGCCTGCTCACCACCCGACAGCAGCGTCATGGTCTGTGGCTTCTTGCCGGGAGGGCGCGCAATGATTTCCAGCCCCGCATCCAGCGGATCATCTGAATCGACCAGCTGGAGCTCCGCCGTGCCGCCGCCGAAAAGATGAGTGAACAAGCGCTGGAAATGACCGTTGACGATCTCGAAGGAGGCGAGCAGACGTTCGCGCGCCTCGCGATTGAGATTCGAAATCCCTGTTCGCAGACGACGAATCGCCTCGATCAGGTCATCACGCTCCGAGGTCAGCGTGGTCTTCTGATCGTCGATTTCGCGCAGCTCTTCTTCCGCGCGCAGGTTGACGCCGCCAAGCCGTTCGCGCTCCGCCTTCAGCCGTTCCAGCTTGCGCTCCATGGAATCGGGATCCGGCAGCGGTGCGCCGTCCTTGAGACCCGCGATTTCCGGCAATGCCGTTACCGCAACCTCCAGGTCCTCGTCGATCCGCCGCTCCAGGTTCTGCTTGCGGTCGCGGGCGGCTTCCAGCCGTTCCTCGGCGCGAATCTTCTCTTCTCGTGCGCCCGCCATTGCTTCCATCGCGGCCTTGGCTGCACGGTCGACGTCGGCAAGATCCAATTCCGCCTGCTGAAGCTGATCGTCGCGCGCCTTCTTTTCCTCTTCTGCCTTGGCAATGGCGGAAAACACGTCGCGGCGCTTGATCTCGATGTCTTCGGGCGCCTCGATCAGCTCGGCCCGCTCTTCTTCCGCTTCTTCACGCCGTTCCTGCAATATTGAAATCTGCTGGGCGGCATTGGCAGCACGGGTCTTCCAGCCGTCATATTCCCGGGCGATGGCTTCAAGCCGCCTGTCGCGCATCTGCTGTTCGCGGGCAAGACCCTCGGCAACGGCCCTTGCCTCGGCCAGGGCGCCGCGCGCGGCCGCGACCTGCCCCTGCAATTCTTCGATACGATCGCGATAGCTGGTTCCGTCTGGCGCTTCTTCCAGGCGTTCTTCGGCCTCTGCCAGCTGTTCACGTGCCAGCTCGGCCTCTTCACCAAGACGCTGTGCCCGGTCCTGCGCAGCTTCCAGCTTGGCGGCGAACTGAGAAACGGCCCTTTCCGCCGCAGCCAGGGCTTCGCGCGCCGCGGCTGCCTGACGCTGGCCGTCACGAACCTTGCCCCTGGCCATCTGTTCAAGTTCGACGGACTGCCGAACCCTTGTAGCGGCACCTTCCAGTGCCTGCTGACGATCCTCAAGCTCGCGCCGGGCCTGCTCGATTTCATCTCCGAGTTCAGCAAGGCGGTTCTTCTGCGCCAGGCGCTGTGCCGCCGGTGTCGGCGCATTGGCCGCGATTACGAAGCCATCCCAGCGCCACAGGTCGCCTTCCACGGAAACCAGACATTGCCCCGGTTTCAGGGTCGTGCGCAGGCCTGGCCCGTCGGTCTGGTTGACAAGGCCGATCTGGCGCAGGCGGCGGCTCAGCTCGAAAGGGGCTTCAACCACCTCGGCCAGACTGCGGGTTCCTGCCGGCAAGGCCGGATCGCCATCATGAGAGAGGACACCCCCCCAGCGAACAGCAGCAGCTTCTTCAAGTGAGGCATCAAGGTCTTCACCAAGTGCCGCCCCCAGAGCCGTTTCAAAGCCCTGCTCCACCTGGATCTGCTCGACAACCGGCGTGTGATCCTGTTCGGAGTGAACATTCAGCACCTGCTCCAGCGTCCTTGCCTCTGTCTCGAGGCCCTGCAGCATCTGGCGGGCATCACCAACGGGTCCACGTGCGGACTGTTCCTGTTCGCGCGCTTCGCGGGTCGCGGTTTCGGCTTCTTCCGCGGCAGCTTCCGCCTCCAGAAGAGCTTCCTCGGCCATCTCCAGCGCTTCCCGGTTCTCGGAAACGCCGTCCTGTTCGGCCATGCGTTCGTTGATTTCCTGCAGAGCCTTTTGAGCGTCCTGCGCCTGGGCTAACAACCGGTCCGAGCGCTGGCGGCTTTCCGCGACTGCCCGCTCCAACTGGCGGCGTTCGGCGGTTGCACGCGCTTCGGCAGCGGTCAGGTCGGACAACTGGTTCTCCAGCTTTCCCACGGTCTCTTCGGCCTCGGCCACCTTTTCACGAGCGCTTTCGGTGCGCTCCTGCACCATCTCGTTTTCTTCCAGAAGCTCTGCGCGTTCTTCCGACAAGCGCTCCAGAACCTCGTCGTTCTCGGACACCATGGACTGTTCGCGCCGGATATCTTCCGCCAGCTGCACCAGGCGGCGCTCCAGATCCTGAAGCTTTTCCTTTACCCGCCGTTCTTCCGCGTCCAGTTCGTTGCGGGCGATCACCAGCCGCTGCAATGTGGCGCCCGCCTTGGCCGCATCCTCGCGCAGTTCGGGCAGCTTGTGGGCGGCGATAGCCTGGATGCGGGCGCTTTCCGCCTGCAGACCGGTGGCTTCGTTCACCTGCTTCTGGGCTTCGGCAAAATGGCTTTCGGCCGTTCCCAGTGCATCGCGCGCCTCGGTCCAGCGGATGTAGAGGATCGAGGCTTCGGCCCCGCGGATTTCAGACGACAGGTTACGATAGCGCGAGGCCTGGCGAGATTGGCGGCGCAGATTGTCGAGCTGGCTGTCGATCTGAACGAGGACATCCTCCAGCCGCTCCAGGTTCTGCTCTGCGGCGCGAAGGCGAATTTCCGCCTCATGCCGGCGCGAATGCAGACCGGAGATACCGGCGGCTTCTTCCAGGATCTGCCTGCGGGAGGTCGGTTTGGCGGCAATCAGCTCGCCAATCTGCCCCTGGCGCACCATGGCAGGTGACCTGGCACCTGTGGATGCGTCGGCGAACAGAAGCTGCACGTCACGTGCACGCACATCCTTGGCGTTGATCTTGTAGTTGGAGCCCTGCTCGCGCTCGATACGGCGGCTGACTTCAAGCGCATCGGCATCATTGAAGGCGGCAGGCGCCGTACGGTCCTGGTTTTCCAGGTAGAGCGTCACTTCCGCGGTGTTGCGCGCCGGGCGGTTCAGGCTGCCGGAAAAGATGACGTCGTCCATGCCGGACGCACGCATGTTCTTGTAGGAGTTTTCGCCCATCACCCAGCGAAGGGCCTCGACAAGATTGGACTTGCCGCAGCCATTCGGCCCGACCACACCGGTCAGGCCGTTGCCGATGATGAACTCCATCGGTTCGACGAAGGATTTGAAACCGACAATGCGGAGCTTGGAAAATTTCATTGGCGCCCGTGCCTCCTGGACACGGACACCTGAAGATCACGGGATTGATCGGCGCATACCGAACAGACCGGCGGACAGACCGCCAGTCTAGAGGTTTGCGTCAATAAGTTTGCCCATCTCTTCAATCGAAAGCGCCCCCGAGTGCTTTTCGCCATTGATGAAGAACGTCGGGGTGGAGTTCACGCCAAACTCGTTTGCACCGCGGTTTTTCACCGCATCGATGGCGTCGAGCAGACCCTGGTTCCCCAAGCATTCCTCAAAGGACTCTTTTGTAAAACCTATCTGCTTGGAAAAGTCGAGCATGGATTGGTACGGATTGTCGGTAAACGCCCAGGTCCGCTGTTGTTCGAACATGATGTCCACAATCTCGAAATACTTGTCCGCAGGAGCGCAGCGGGCGAGCATGAATGCGCCGGCCGCAACCGGATCCAGCGGGAACTCGCGGAAAATGAAGCGAACCTTGCCGGTATCAATGTAGTCGGCCTTCAGGGCCGGATAGGTACGCTCATGGAAATTGGCGCAATGTCCGCAGGTCATGGATGCGTATTCCACAATCGTGACCGGCGCGTTTTCGTCGCCAAGGATCTTGTCGCCCAGCGGGCCGGGTTTGACCAGCTCGTCCTGGTCGACTGCCTGCGCAAGAGCCAAGCTCGAACCGGCAAGGCAGAATGCGGCCGTCGCCAGGGCAGTGGTTTTGAGAAACTGTCTACGGGTCTGGGTCACGAAGATCGTCCTGTCACATTAATCAAGCGCTGCACCGGCCGGTGCGTGGATCGAAGCACATCCTGTCGGATATCCTGGCCGATCGGTTTAATTGATACCGGGCCACCCTATTTGCGTTCAGCTGAATGCAGGATGAACCAGCTTGCCGCTTTCTGTGCCCTCTCGGGCAGGCGGCGTCAACAAAGCTTATCAAATGTGGCAGGAGCGAGGACGGTCAAAGGCTATCGAATACTGGCAGCCACCCTTGACCCATCGACACCAACACAAGGGAAATCCTGAGTTCTTCGATATCATGCCAAAGTTGGCGGCACGTTTGCCAATGCCGGTTTCACAGAGTTGTTATTGGAAGAAGTAACGTGGGCCGTCAGGCCGCATCTTCTGCGCTGCGGGCAATAACCTGGGCGCCAAGCTTCCTGAGCGCCTGCCGCAGGCGGTCGTTCTCCACCCCCTCCAGCCGCGCTTCGAGCTGCTGTTCCTCGGTTTGCGTCAAGTCGCGCAAGGGCTTCTTGCGCACGGGCTGCTTCACCAGAACCGGCTTCTGCAAGATCTTGATGCGACCGATGGCCCGCCAGCCATAGAAGGTATTGATACGCTCGATCACCTGGGCACTGTCATGAGACAGCATCAAGGCTGTCGCCCCGTCGGTGTGCACCACCAGCGTCGCCGGTTCCGGCGGGTTTTCCGGATCGCCGCGTTCAGGCTGCCGCGGCCAGATCAGCCTGTCCGGCTGCACGCGCGTGCCGTAACGCTCACCGACAATATCGGCCCAGGAGGCAATGATATCGACGGACGCAAATCCACGCTTCCGGCAAACAGGCGTCATCGCCTTGCCGACAAGATCGGCCAGCGATTTCACCCCCTTCGAGGCGTGCACGGGATTTGCCTTTGTAGCGCTAATAGCCTACCTCCTCATCCAGATGTAAGGTGCGGCGATTTGCCGGCCATTTTCCGGATTGGGGTGTTGTGTCTCAATAGAATACGACAAAATGACGACGAATACTTTCCCCAACCTCACCGCACTGCCTTTATCAGCCAAGTTGTCCCCAGGCTATCCAAGGCTTGCTGCTTCATATCAACACCACTTGTTCTGCTGATCTCATGGCGTCTGCTTCCCCTTCCCGACTGCTTCTCGACTGGTACGACCGTCATGCCCGGCGCTTGCCCTGGCGGGTTTCCCCGGAAGACCGCCTACTGGGCGAAGTCCCCGATCCCTACCGGATCTGGCTGTCCGAAGTCATGCTTCAGCAAACGACCGTTGCCGCCGTCAAAGACTATTTCGCGAAGTTTACGCGAAGCTGGCCAACCGTAACCGATCTTGCCGCCGCGGCTGAAGAAGACGTCATGAAAGCCTGGGCGGGCCTTGGCTATTACTCGCGGGCGCGCAATTTGAAAAAATGTGCCGAAACCGTTGCCCGCGATCACAACGGCCGCTTTCCGGAAGACGAAGACGCATTGCTGAAGCTGCCGGGCATCGGCCCCTATACAGCTGCCGCCATCGCAACCATCGCGTTTGACCGGCACGCGGCAGTGGTCGACGGCAACGTGGAGCGGGTGCTGACACGACTTTTCCAGATCGAAACACCGCTTCCGGACGCCAAACCCGAAATAAAGGCGAAAATGGCTGGCCTGACACCGGACCAACGGCCCGGTGACTTCGCGCAGGCGGTCATGGACCTTGGCGCGACCATCTGTACGCCCAGACGTCCGGCCTGCGCGCTCTGCCCGTGGCGATCTATCTGCAAGGTGCAATCCTCAAGCCTTGCCGAAACACTGCCGCGCAAAGCACCCAAGAAGGAAAAACCCACCCGTTTTGGTGCTGCTTTCGTGGCTGTCGATGCGGCGACGGGGGCCGTGCTGTTGCGCCGCCGCCCACCAAGAGGCCTGCTTGGCGGGATGAGCGAAGTGCCGGGGACCGAATGGGCAGAGGATTTCTGCTCTGAAGCGGCTCCAGACTTCGCACCGTTTCACGCGGATTGGCAGCAGCGACCGGTGGAAGTGAAACACACCTTCACCCATTTCCATTTGCGGCTCACGGTCTATCGCGCCGACCTTACGGCAGACACCACTCCACTGCTTGACGGTGCCTGGTGGTCGGCCCCGGAAGTCATTGAAACCGAAGCCCTTCCCACGGTTATGAAGAAGGCTCTTGCCGCTGCGTTCGAAAGCCCCCGGAAATAGTTCTTTCCCGGCTCAAGAAAACAGTTGCAGTTTGTCCGGTTTGGATGTTGAACAGCGCACCCATTCCTTGGATCTGAGCCTCGATGTTCACCTATTCCTATGACGCACTCTTCTCTCAAGAGGACTGCGATGAAATCATCCGCCTGAGCCGGGCCGAAGCTCAGGATACGGGCGGCCTCGTCGGGGGCAAGCAGCAGGGTGACATCCGCCGGGCCAGAATCAGCTGGCTTGATGACGAAGGCGAAGCGGGATGGGTTTTGAACCGCGTGATGACCGCCGTTGCAAAGGCCAACCGCGAGGCTTTCGATTTCGACATCACCGAGTTTCGGGAGAAACTGCAGGTCGCCATCTACGACGAAAGTGAAGAAGGCCATTACGACTGGCATTCCGATGTCGGCGAAGGCCCGATCGCGCAATTCCGCAAGGCAACCATCGTCACCCAGCTTTCCCCTTCACAGGACTATGAAGGTGGCGCGCTGGAAATCAGCCTTGGACACAAGGTGATGGCCGCATCGCGTGAACAGGGCTGTGCAACGCTGTTTGCCAGTTTCATGCTGCACAGGGTGGTACCCGTGACCAAGGGCACTCGCTACTCGCTGACCTGCTGGAGCCACGGCCCCCGCTTTCGGTGAGGTCTGAGTGAGGCCAGGTGTCTACGGCTCCGAACCTTGCTCTCCGCTCCCGGAAAAACGTCAAAGCGCATGTGATCGGTTTCAATTCGCTGTTTCGGGGTGTAACCAGTGGAAGTTACACTTCTGTGCACAATGGACCCTTGCGCCTGCCGTGAATTACTCTAGAATAATTCTAAACAAAGATCGGTTTGCAATAAGGAGGCTCTGCCGTGAAAGGGAATGAAAAAGTCATTGAGTGCCTGAACGAAGCTCTGTTTCTGGAGCTCGGCGCCATCAACCAGTACTGGCTTCACTACCGCCTCCTGAGCGACTGGGGCTTTGCGCGCCTTGCCAAGAAGGAACGTGAAGAATCCATCGAGGAAATGCAGCACGCCGACAAGCTGGTCGACCGCATCATCTTCCTGGAAGGCCATCCGAACATGCAGAAGGTCGCACCGCTGCGCATCGGCCAGAACATCAAGGAAGTGCTGGAATCAGACCTTGCCGGCGAATATGACGCCCGCACGGCCTATGCCAAGTCCCGCGATGTCTGCCGCGAAGAAGGCGACTATGTTTCCATGCAGCTTTTCGAAGAGCTGCTGTCCGACGAGGAAGGCCATATCGACTTCCTGGAAACCCAGATCGACCTTCTGGAGAAGATCGGCGTCGAGCGCTACGGCATGCTGAATGCCGCACCAGCCGACGAAGCCGAGTAGTCGCAAGCGGCCATATCATTGGTTATGTTGAAGCCGGTGCAGGTCTGCACCGGCTTTTTCATTGCAATTGGAGGTGCGAAACCATGAGGGAAATCCGGATCGGGCTGATCGGAACAGGCTATATGGGCAAGGCCCATGCGGTTGCCCTGAAATCAGTGGCGTCGGTTTTCGACACAGGCCTGCGCCCGATTTGCGAGACGATCTGTGCAACGACGCTGGAAGGCGCCCGGGAAAAGGCACGTGCTTTCGGGTTCAACCGGGCGACGGACGACTGGCGCACTGTCGTTGCCGATCCGGCGATCGATGCGGTTGTGATTGCCTCACCCCAGTCGACCCACATGGATATCGCCATTGCCGCCTTTGAAAACGGCAAGGCTGTCTTTTGCGAAAAGCCGCTTGCCAGCCACGCCGAAGATTGCCGCAGGATGATGGCGGCGGCAGAAGCCTCCGGCCTGCCGAACATGACCGGCTTCAATTACATTCGCACCCCTGCAAGCCAATTTGCCCATGACCTTGTCCAGTCAGGCCGGATTGGTCAGATCCACTATATTCGCGCTGAACACACCGAGGATTTTCTGTCAGATCCGCAAACGCCGTCGCACTGGCGAACCAAGGACATAAGCAACGGCTGCATGGGCGATCTCGCCCCTCACATCATCAACGCCGCCCTGCGCCTTGCAGGGCCGATCTCCAGCGTTAGTGCGGATATCCAGACCGTCCATTCCGAACGCCCCGGCGCAAACGGGCCGGAGGCGGTCACCAATGACGATCAGGCCCATCTCATGTGCCGCTTTCAAAACGGTGCGATGGGACATCTCTTCATCAGCCGTGTCGCCACCGGCCGGAAGATGGGTTACGTCTACGAGATATACGGTGACAAAGGTTCGATCCGCTTCGACCAGGAAGACCAGAACGCGCTCTGGCTTTACCTTGCAGAAGGGCCGGAGGCGGAACGCGGCTTCCGCAAGATCCTGACCGGTCCGGCACATCCCGATTACCTGCCCTTCTGTCAGGGCCCCGGTCACGGAACCGGTTATCAGGACCAGATCATTATCGAGATGCGGGACTTCCTGAAGGCCATCGAAACCGGAGCACCTGTCTGGCCGACCTTCCGGGACGGGCTGGAGGTGCAACTGGTAACGGAAGCTGCCTGGAAGTCGTCGAAGACCGGTACTTGGGCGACGGTTTGACGGACGGGACGGCTGGGGGCGAGCGTTGTTCGCCAAGGTGTGCCCCAGGACAAGCGCAGCGCAGATCCGGGGCCTATTGGCAAATCAGCTTGCCAAAGCAGGACGTTCTGCCTGCCCCTTGCCGCGCCAGGTCATTTCTCTGGAAATGAGTAGGCCCCGGGTTTCGCTTTGCTCGCCCGGGGTGACACTCATCAATCGGGAAACTCCCTGCCCGCACAGGAAACTTTACTGGAACGCCGTCTCGGCAAAGCTGCGGAGCTTGCGGGAATGCAGGCGTTCTGCCGTCATGTCTCGCATCTTCTCCATTGCCCTGATGCCGATCTGGAGATGCTGGGCGACCTGGCGCTTGTAGAAGTCGGTCGCCATGCCCGGCAGTTTCAATTCGCCGTGGAGCGGCTTGTCCGAAATGCACAGCAGCGTGCCGTAAGGCACCCGGAAGCGGAAGCCGTTGGCCGCGATGGTTGCCGATTCCATATCGAGCGCGATGGCACGGGACTGGGAGAACCGCTTGACCAGTTCCGGCTGGTCCCAGAGTTCCCAGTTTCGGTTGTCGAGCGATACGACGGTTCCGGTGCGCATGACACGTTTCAGTTCATACCCATCGATACCGGTGATTTCTGCAACCGCGTCTTCCAGAGCCACCTGCACTTCGGCGAGCGGCGGGATCGGCACCCAGATCGGCAGGTCCTGGTCGAGCACATTGTCCTCTCGCACATACCCATGGGCCAGCACATAATCACCAAGCGTCTGGCTGTTCCTGAGGCCGGCGCAGTGTCCGAGCATCAGCCAGACATGCGGGCGTAGCACCGCGATATGATCCGTGATGGTTTTGGCGTTGGACGGCCCGACACCGATGTTGACCATGGTGATGCCGCTGCCGTCAGCCCGCTTCAGGTGATACGCTGGCATCTGAGGCAATTTTGTCAGTTCTTCGCCGTCCGGCTGTGTCTGTCCTGCCTCCAGCACCACGTTGCCGGGGGAAACAAACGACTCGTAACCACTGTCCGGCTGCAGCAGCAGCGCCTTGGACATGCGGCAGAACTCGTCGATGTAGAACTGGTAGTTCGTGAAAAGCACGTAGTTCTGGAAATGCTCGGCCTTTGTCGCGGTGTAATGCTGCAGACGGTGCAGGGAATAGTCGACGCGCGGCGCCGTGAAGGATGCAAGTGGCATCACACCGTCGGCCGGATCGTAGGTGCCGTTGGCGATGGAATCGTCCATCACCGTCAGGTCGGGAAGATCGAACATGTCAGCGAGGGGACGGTCGAGATTTGCTGCTGCAGCGCCGCCTTCCACATGGGTTCCGTCATAGAAAGCGAAGTGCAGCGGGATCGGCATGTCGCTGTCGCCGACCTGGATCGGCACGTCGTGGTTCTTCATCAGCAGCGAAAGTTGCGACACCAGATAGTTGCGGAACAGATCCGGGCGGGTAATCGTGGAGGCGTGGGTGCCAGGGCGGGAGACGAACCCATAAGACAGGCGGCTGTCGAGGCGGACGTGGCTGTCGGTCACGATACGGACCTGCGGATAGAACGCGCGCACGCGGCCGTCGATTTCCTTGCCATCCAGAAGGTCCTGAAAATGCTGGCGCAGAAAGGCAGTGTTGGATTCAAAAATTTCGATCAAACGGTCGACCGCCTTGTTGGCGTCGGTAAAGACCTCAAGCGGATGCGATGGTGCATGCCGGACCCTGCGGGCGGCTTGATGAAAAACGTTTTTGGTTGAGTTGGACATAAACCGTCTCCTTATTGTTGTTATGGGCTCACAGTCCCGCTAACGCTTGCCTTGGTCAATAGATCTAGCATCGGATTTTGAATTTTTTTTCGCAGAGAGAAAATTTCTGCACAAGCCCCTCAGCGAGGCATTTGAGCAGGCTTTCCCAAACCGTGGCAAGCGGCTAAAGTCCGGCTAACTTTTGACCAGGAGTTTCCCATGAAAAAAACCGTTCTGACCCTCGCGGTCGCCGTATCCTCCCTGATTGGCGCAGGCGTCTCCGCCCTTGCCGACAATCTGCCGGATCTCGGCGGCCGGGACATTGTCATCGCTTCGGAAAACACCTACCCGCCGCTGCAGTTCGTCGACCCCAAGTCAGGCGAGGCAATCGGCTGGGAGTATGACGCGGTTGCAGAAATCGCCAAGCGGCTGAACCTGAACGTCACCTTTCAGAACACCAGCTGGGATGCGATGATCCCTGCCATCTCCGCTGGCGAATACGACATGGCGATGAACGGCATCACCATTCGCGCCGACAGAGCCGAGCAGGTCGACTTTTCGGAGCCCTACATGCGGTCTGAAATGTTCATGCTGGTGCGCGCCGATGAAGACCGGTTTACCGATGCAAAGGGCTTTGCCGCCAACACGGACTTCCTGGCCGGTGCTCAACCGGGCACCACGCCCTTCTACGTCACTGTTTATGAGGTGCTGGATGGCGATGAAGCCAACCCGCGCATCAAGCTGTTCGAAACCTTTGGTGCCGCTGTCCAGGCGCTCAAGGCGGGCGACGTCGATCTGGTCCTCACAGACAGCACTGGCGGCCAGGGGTATGTCGCGACCAATCCGGACACATTCAAGCTGATCGGCGATCCGATGGGCTCGGAAGACTTCGGCTTCATTTTCCCGAAAGGCTCTGACCTGATCGAACCGATCAACGCGGCTGTCGCCAGCATGCGCACAGACGGCACGCTGGATGCCCTGAACAAAAAGTGGTTCTTCGACTATAAAGTCGCCCAGTAAGGCCATCCTCCGCCCCTGCGCGGCTGGACTTTCCACCTCATGGCCGGTATCCGGGCTTTTTGGCCCCGATGCCGGCCATTTTCGTTTGAACCGCCGTTAATAAAGCTGGAGCCGAGACCAACCCATGTTCCGCAACAAGACACCGTCCGGCGCCCCCAAGGAAGACTTTCCCTACTGGCTTCTTGCTGCCGTCGGCATTGCGGTTTTCCTGTTGTTCCAGATCGCCACTGACGACATCTATTCGCAGGTCATGTCGACGGTCTCGCGTGGTATCGGACTGACGGTCTTCGTGACCTTGGTCGCCTTCTTCTGCGCGTCCCTGATCGGGCTCCTGCTGGCGCTCGCCTCCCTGTCCGGATCAATCGTCTTGCGGCAGATAGCCCGGTTCTACGTCGAGATCGTGCGCGGCATGCCGATCATCGTGCTTCTGCTCTATATCGCCTTCGTCGCAACGCCGCTGTTCATTGCCGGGGTCAACGCCATTCTGGAACCTCTGGGCCTGGACCCGCTGCGCACTCGGGATTTCCCGCTGCTCTGGCGCGCCGTTCTCGCACTGACCATCGGCTATTCGGCCTTCATCGCCGAGGTCTTTCGGGCAGGCATCCAGGCGGTCGACAAGGGGCAGATCGAGGCAGCCGAAGCACTCGGCATGAACGGTTGGCTTCGCTTCCGCCTCATCATCTTCCCGCAGGCCCTGAAGACCATCCTGCCGCCCCTCGGCAATGATTTCGTCGCCCTGATCAAGGACAGCTCGCTGGTCTCGGTTCTGGGCGTCGCGGATATCACCCAGCTGGGCAAGGTCTACGCTGCCGGCTCCTTCCGGTACTTCGAGACCTACAATGTCGTCGCGCTGATCTACCTGATGATGACAATCACGCTTTCCCTGGCCCTGCGCAAATTTGAACGGACAAAGCAGATCCAGGAGCGCTAAGGTTTTCGCCTGACCCCGCCTTTCCTCCTCCCTCATCCCGAGGAGGCGCGACGCGCCGTCTCGAAGGATGGACTGCTTGTTCCCGAGTATGTAGCCCATCCTTCGAGACGGGCCTTGCGGCCCCCCTCAGGATGAGCGGGTGCTGGGGGAAGGGCTTTATGCAGCGAGACGGAGACCCGCATGCGTTCCTTTGAAGAAATAGAAGCACTGGCCGCGGAGAAGAAAGGCGGACCAGAAGCACTCGATGCTCTTTTGGCAGAGCATAATGCGCCCAGGACTGCGGAAGAACTGGAGAAGGTCGGTGACGATCGCTGGTTGGCCATGTTCACCAAGTGCGTGTTCCAGGCCGGTTTCAGCTGGAAGGTGATCGACCAGAAGTGGCCGGGTTTCGAGGAAGCTTTCGAGGGGTTCGACGTTCCCCGCCTCGCCTTTCTCCCTGACGAGGCCTTTGAAGCTCTGCTCGGCGACAAACGCATCGTCCGCAACGGCGCCAAGATCCGATCTGTGCAGGAAAACGCGATTTTTCTAAAGGACCTTGCGACCGAACACGGCAGCGCAGCCGGTTTTTTCGCGCATTATCCCGTCAACGACCAGATCGGCCTGATGGACCTGCTCAAGAAGCGCGGCAGCCGGCTTGGTGGCAACACAGGGCAAATCGCCTTGCGCTTCATGGGTAAGGAAAGTTTCGTCCTCTCCGGCGATGTGGTTAACGCCCTGATCCGCGAAAATGTCATCGAGAAGGACACGATGTCGAAAAAAAATCTTACCGCGATTCAAGCCGCCTTTAACGAATGGAAAGCAACTTCCGGTCGTCCCCTGAACGAAATCAGCAGAATTCTGGCCTTTTCGGTCGGGACAAGTCATTAACTTCTCATTCAGCTTTTACGATTGTAAACAAAGCCTTGATTCAAAGGGAATTTTTGTTCCGTCAGCTTAACCGCTGATTTACCAAACCCGGTAACCATGACACTCGAAATTGCGTGAGGTATTGCGTCGCAATGAGTGTACTGCGTACCGGGGTGTCCTTCGCGGCACCCCGCCTATCAAATGAACCGGAAGCTGGTGCTTCCTGGCTGAACACGATCCTGAAGGGCGACTGCGTTGCCGCCCTTGAGAAACTGCCGTCCCGGTCTGTTGACCTGGTCTTTGCGGATCCGCCCTACAACCTTCAGTTGGGTGGCGACCTGCACAGGCCGGATCAGTCCAAGGTGGATGCCTGTGACGATCACTGGGACCAGTTCGAGAGCTTCCAGGCCTATGATGCTTTCACCCGCGCCTGGCTGCTGGCCGTCCGCCGGGTGATGAAGGCGGACGGGTCGCTGTATGTGATCGGCTCCTATCACAACATCTTCCGCGTTGGCGCGATCCTGCAGGATCTCGGCTTCTGGATCATGAATGACATCGTCTGGCTGAAGTCCAACCCGATGCCGAACTTCCGCGGCAAACGGTTCACCAATGCCCACGAGACCATGATCTGGGCGGTCAAGTCGAAAGATGCGAAGCCGACCTTCAACTACGATGCGCTGAAGACCTTCAACGAGGACCTTCAGATGCGCTCCGACTGGCACCTGCCGCTGTGCACCGGCGCCGAGCGGCTGAAGGGCAAGGACGGGCAGAAGGTGCATCCGACCCAGAAACCGGAGGCCCTGCTCTACCGCGTTCTGACCGCGTCCTCCAAGCCGGGCGATGTCGTGCTCGACCCGTTCTTCGGGACCGGCACCACCGGGGCTGTCGCCAAGAAGCTTGGCCGCCACTATGTCGGCGTGGAGCGTGAGCAGGACTATATCGACGCGGCCACGGCTCGTATCGAGGCCATCGAGCCAGGCGATGCCGCATCGCTGGAAATGCAGCAGGGCAAGCGGGCTCTGAAGCGCATCCCGTTCGGCACGCTTCTGGAAAGCGGTCTGCTGCAGCCGGGGACGGAACTCAGCTGCCCGAAAGGCAAGCATCTTGCCATCGTGCGCGCCGACGGCTCGCTCAAGTCCGGCGATCATACCGGCTCGATCCACAAGGTCGGTGCACTGGTACAGGGTCAGGAAGCCTGCAACGGCTGGACCTTCTGGCACATCAACGAGGGCGGCAAGACGTCGCCCATCGACGATCTCCGCAAGGAAATCAGATCCCGCCTGCAGGCATAAGCAGGCACTCCAAAGAGAGACTTCGCGTTCCCCGCGAGATCGACTTAGCCCCGTTTCCCAGAAAAGGAGACGGGGTTTTCTTTATGGAATACGGGAACGGTGTCTCGATCAGGCGCTCTTGTATTTCACGTCCGGCGCCCAGACATCCAGCCATAGCAGGATCTCGTCGGCACCGATGGGCGGCGAAAAATAGAAACCCTGAAATAGACGGCAGCCACAGTTTTGCAGGAACTCCAGCTCCTCGCGGGTTTCAACGCCTTCCGCCAGAACGTCCAGCCCCATGTTCTTGGCCATTGCCAGCATGGCGCCGGCAATTCTCTGCATCTTCGGGTTTCTGTCGAGCCCGGAAACGAACGAGCGGTCGATCTTCAGCGTCGCGACCGGTGTTTCGATCAAGGTTGCGATGGAGGAATGTCCGGTGCCGAAGTCATCAAGTGCCAGGGCGAAACCTGCCTGTTCCAGGTTCCGACACTGGGCAATCAGCTCCTGATCCGACTGGTCGAAGAGGATCGATTCCAGCAGTTCCAGCTGAATGTCCCCGGGCTTCAGACCGGCCGCGGCAAGTTCGGCATGCAAGATCGCGACAAACTCCACCGACCTGAGGTTCGATGCAGTCACGTTCAACGAGAGCTTGCCTATGTCCCTGCCGGCGGATTTCCAGGCAGCAAAATGGGTGAAGGCCTTGCAACGCACTTGCCGGTCGATTTCGGACATGATGTTTGCCCTGGTCGCCGTTTCCAGGAAACGGGCCGGTGGCAACACCCCTTGTTCTGCCGTGTCCCAGCGCGCGACCACCTCCAGGCCGCACACCCGGCCAGTGACGATATCGATCTGCGGCTGAAAATAGGGAACGAATTGGCTGCGTTTCAGACCTTCTTCGATCTGCGAGACCAACCTGCTCGTCTCCTCGTGCCGCCGGATCATCTCCTTTGACAGCAATTTGACGGACGACCGGGTGACCTTGGCATCGTAAAGCGCGATATCGGAATTGGCGATCAGCCTGTCGGCGTTCTGCACTTCGCCGGGATGAAACAGAACCATGCCTATACTCGCGCTGACCTGGCAGCTGTGTCCGTTGTAGCGGATCGGCATGGCGATCGCATTCAAGAGGCGCAGCGCCATGGCATAAAGGCTTTCCTTGTCCGGAGGCTCAGCCAGAAACAGGGCAAACTCATCACCGCCAAGCCGCGCAGGAAGATCGTTCGGACCGCATATCGCCGACAACGCCTCGGCCGTCTGCATCAGGATCATGTCGCCCGCGGTATGACCGAAGTTGTCGTTTATCGACTTGAATTCGTCGAGGTCGATGTGAAGGAGCGCAAACACGTGCCCGGTGTCGGGCAGCTGCAACGCCTCTTCCAGACGCCGGTGCAACGCGCCCCTGTTGGCAATCTCCGTCAGCGGATCCTGCGAAGCCTTTTTTTCCGCTTCGATCTTCGCCGCCTTCAATGCGGTTGCCATCTTCTGGCTGTCCTCCAGAAGCGTGCGTTGCGCTTCGAAGGAGTAGAAGAGATCGATGGAAAAGTCGTTCGGTTTGAAGTCGGTTTCTGTCAACCCGAAACGCTCGACGACCTGCGACAGGTGAAGACCGAAGGACAGGTCCAGAAACACCGTGTCCTCGTCCGCAGCAGCAAGGGCGAAACCGCGAAACTGTATAGGCTCGCCATCCTGCGGACATGCGGAAAGGACCAGTTTCGTGCCGAGCCTTTCACGAATACAGGCCATGGATCTGACGCTACGCGGCCTCTCAACCGTGAAGACGTCGAACAAATTCGCTCCCGACGCTTCCGGACCGAGGATCCGTTCAAGGGTCGGGCCCAGTCCACTGATCCGGCCGCGATTGTCCAGGACAACATGCATTGGAAATAGCATGTCGATGGCCTTGCAGGTCAGATCGAGTTTGGATGCTGTCAAATTCCGGCCTCGGTTCTCATGGGCTTGAGTGCGGTGTCGAGGATCCGGATTTCAAAGATGTCGTGATCCGCCTGTTCCGATTTCACCGCGACCTGGTTGACCTCGATGCTCTCACCGGTCTCCTTGGCGAGACCATGCAGAAGTCCGATGACCATCGGCGCCAGTCCGTCACGATCGGAATAGTAGTGCAGAATGCAGGATCCATCTTCCTTCTGGTCGACCTCGAAGGACGGCGGCTTCAGATGTGGCATCGACAGCAGGATCCGGTCGTGCATGTCATCGAGCCCCTTCAACTGCTCGATGAAGGAATTGCCGGCAAGGCGCATCAGATTGCCGAAATGCGAGGCGCCTGCGTATTCGACCCAGTATTTTCCGAAGATGCTCAGGACGTCTGATGCAGGCAGGCCGGTAAAGCTGCAGATAGCACCGACAAGCTTGTAGGTGATGGCATCGTCATAACTCGACATTCTTTCAAATTCGAGTTCCTCCAGGCCCGCGGTTTCGCAAATGCTTTGCCAGGCCTCGGGTCCGTGATTGTCCAGAATGAAGGTGCGAATGCCTTCGTTCACCATTCCATACATGCAGACTCCTCCAGAGTTAGCATTGTGAGTATACGAATTTGCTTACGTCAGCATTAATCAGTTCCAGACATATGTCTGTTTTTAACTGCCATTACTGGCAAACAACCACTACCTCCGCGCGAAGTTTTCAAATTAATTACCCAACGTTTCTATTTCTCCAAATAACCCATTGAGAAAAACAACAATGAATACCTGAAACTCTTGCCGGAAGAACGCGCATCGTTTGAGGTACCGGAAAGGCAACGCCTACCTTCGTGCCCAGCCCGCCGGCGTCTTCGGTTCGGCCCCTTGCCGGACAGACGACTTGCAATCGCCATGCAATCCCTCCATCCTCCGCGATCAATCGAGCGTTCATGGGAGGAACGATCCGACGGTTTGAATCCGGCGCAGACTGCCGGAAGACCCGAGGCCGGCGGTCGCATTTATGAAGGACCATGTCGAGACAGTTCTGCGAACCGTGCAATCGGGATCGGCGCCTGCGCTGTCCCGGATTGCAGCCTCGTGGCGCAGATCGATCGACAAGCACGGCCTAGACCCTGCCGCCCACAAGGCGCCCCAGCGCATGGGGGACGACCAGCTTTACCGGCGGCGGGAAGAGACAGGTGCCTTCCTGAAAATCGCCACGCCGAAACTGGACCAGTTATTCGGTCTGGTCGGTCAGTCCGGCTGCACGGTTCTCCTGACCGACGCGGAGGGGGTTGTGCTCGACCAGCGTTGCACGAGCGCCGATGCGGACATCTTTCAGGACTGGGGTCTCAGCCAGGGCACCGACTGGAGCGAAGCCGCCGTCGGAACAAACGGCATCGGCACCTGCCTTGCCGAGGAACGCAATCTGATCGTCCACCGGCAAGAACATTTCCTGGCTCGCAATGTCGGCATGAGCTGCATGGACGCGCCGATCTACGGTCCGGACGGCAGGCTGGCCGGTGCACTCGATGTGTCTTCTGCCCGTTCCGACCAGACGGAAACCTTCAACCGGCTGATCGCAGCGATGGTCTCGCAGACTGCAAGACAGATCGAGATCGAAACCTTCCGCGCCGCTTTTCCTGCCGCCCGTATCATCGTCGCCGACGGGGAAACCACGGATACCGCAATGCTGCTTGCCGTCGACGCCGATGACATCGTTCTCGGGGCAACACGTGCCGCCAGAAAGGCCTTCGGGCTCGGAGCAAGCGGCCCTCTGAAGCCCCTGCCCGCGTCTGACCTGCTTGGCCGCGAGGATGGTCCGAGCGGCTTTGAGAAGGCCGAAAGGGCTGCCGTCATTCGTGCACTGGCGCGGGCCGGCGGCAACGTTTCCGAAGCCGCGCGCGCGCTCGGCATCGGCCGTGCAACCCTTTACCGGCGAATGAAACGGCTGAACATAGACTGATATCCCGGCTGACCTGTCTCAGAACTGAGACACATGCCGGACACAGGCATCTGCCCCCTCCTACCACTGCGCAAGCTCCTCCGGCACAGTCCGCCCATTCCCGGTGGAGGACCGGGACCTTCGGCCCGTCGCAGCTTCTTCGGTTGCCAGACCGCCGGTCTTTTGGAGGAACCCAGATGAATCAGATGCCCAGTTTTTCCGTCGACACGACGTCTCCGTTCAAGTCCCGCTATGACAACTATATCGGCGGCAAATTCGTTGCGCCTGTGAACGGACGGTATTTCAACAACATCACGCCGATTTCCGGCGCCACCGTTTGCGAAGTCGCCCGTTCCGATGCCGCGGACGTTGACCTGGCGCTTGATGCGGCCCATGCGGCCAAGGACGCCTGGGGCCGGACCCCGGCAGCAGAACGGGCCAATATTCTGCTGAAAATCGCCGATGTGATGGAGCAGAATCTCGACATTCTGGCCAAGGCCGAAACCTGGGACAACGGCAAGCCGATCCGCGAAACCACGGCAGCCGATATTCCGCTTTCCGTCGACCACTTCCGCTATTTCGCAGGCGTTCTGCGCGGCCAGGAAGGCTCCATGTCGGAGATCGATGCCGACACGATTGCTTACCACTTCCATGAGCCGCTCGGCGTTGTCGGGCAGATCATTCCCTGGAACTTCTCCATCCTGATGGCTGCCTGGAAACTGGCTCCGGCGCTCGCCGCCGGCAACTGCGTCGTCCTGAAACCGGCCGAGCAGACCCCGGCGGCAATCATGGTGCTGGCGGAGCTCATCGGCGGCCTGTTGCCGGATGGCGTTCTCAACATCGTCAACGGCTTTGGTGCAGAGGTTGGCGCCCCGCTCGCCAAGTCAAACCGCATCGCCAAGATCGCCTTTACCGGGTCGACCGAAACCGGCCGGATGATCATGCAGTACGCAACCGAGAACCTCATTCCGGTAACGCTGGAACTGGGCGGCAAGTCGCCGAACATCTTCTTTTCCGACGTCATGAGCGAAGACGATGCGTTCCTCGACAAGGCCATCGAGGGCTTTGTTCTGTTCGCCTTCAACCAGGGTGAAGTCTGCACCTGTCCGAGCCGGGCCCTGATCCAGGAAGACATCTACGAAGCCTTCATCGAACGGGCGATCGCCCGTGTGAAAGCCATCAAGCAGGGTGACCCGCGCGCCATTGAGACCATGGTCGGTGCCCAGGCCAGCCGCGAGCAGCAGGACAAGATCCTGTCCTATCTGACCATCGGGGTCGAGGAAGGTGCACAAGTGCTGTGCGGCGGCGCGGAAGCGAAGTTCGACGGCGACCTTTCCGGCGGCTTCTACGTTCAGCCGACCATCCTGAAAGGCCACAACAAGATGCGGGTCTTCCAGGAGGAAATCTTCGGCCCGGTGGTGTCCGTCACCACGTTCAAGACCGAAGAAGAAGCCCTGGCGATTGCAAACGACACCATGTACGGCCTCGGCGCCGGCGTGTGGTCGCGTGATGCCAACCGCTGCTACCGGTTCGGCCGCGCCATCGAGGCAGGCCGCGTGTGGGTGAACAACTATCACGCCTACCCGGCCCATGCGGCCTTTGGTGGCTACAAGCAGTCCGGCATCGGCCGAGAGACCCACAAGATGATGCTGGATCACTATCAGCAGACCAAGAACATGCTGGTCAGCTACAACCCGAACAAACTCGGGTTCTTCTAAAGACTGCCGGCGTTACCCGATCTTGTCCTGGCAGTGATGCGGGGCAGTCTTCGAAAGAAGGCTGCCCCGTTTTCCGTTGAAGGTCCGGGAACGGCAGCCTGTTCATCATCAAAGTTCTTCTGCAATCTCTTCCAGCAGATCCGCAAGCGCCTCAGGCTCGCTCACCATGGCATCGTGGCCTGTCGCGATCCGAGAGACCGGCCAGCCCTTGGCCTGTGCCCGGGCCAGTGCGACTTTTGCCGGTGGATACGGCGGGTCAGTGCATTCGATGTAATGGGCCGGAAGACCGTTTCCGACCGGGTGCTTCAGGTCCAGTGCCGTGGTGAAGGTCCGGAACGGGTGCGGTGTCAGACGCGGCTTCAAAAAGGCAACGTCGTCCGGCTTCGTTATGCCAAAACTTTCAGGCGGGGCTGGTGGCAGAGACAGGCCACCGCTGCTGGTTTCCGCCAGCTTCCTGCGGTCTTCGGCAAGATCTTGCGGCAAAAGATCGAACCAGGTCTCTCCGCTTTCCAGCATGATCGCGTCGAGATAGATCAGACCGGCAATCCTCTCCGGCACGTGGTCTGCAACCCCGGTGATCGGAATGCCGCCAAAGCTGTGACCGACAAGAGTGACCCCGCTCAGATCCTCGAACTGCAAATGCCGGACGATATCTTCCACGAACGTCCGGATCGTGATGTCCGGCGAGAGCAGATGCGAGCGCTCGCCGAGGCCCGTCTGCGTTGGTGTGGTCACGCGATGCCCACGTGCCCGCAGGATGTTTGCCAGACGCGACCAGCACCAGCCGCCATGCCAGACGCCATGGACGCAAACGAAAGTCTGCTGTATCAAGAGCCCCTCCCCGCTTCAGCGCCTATTCGGCGGCTTCGGCCGCCATCTGAAAATCGCGCCGTACCTTCAGTTTGTGCCCGACTTCGACAATGGCTTCCAGTGCCGGAATCAGGTCCTGGCCCAGATCCGTCAGCTCATATTCAACGGAAGGTGGCGATGTCGGGCGGACATGGCGCAACAACACGCCGCGCCCCTCCAACTCAGAAAGGCGCTGTGACAGCACCTTGCCGGACACAGGGGGAATATCCGCCTTCAGCTCGTTGAAGCGGCGGGGACCTGCCCGCAGGCTCCAGATGACGTTGGGTGCCCAGGCTCCGGATATCACCTGCATGCACTGGGTCAGGCTGCAAGGGGTCGGCGGTTTCGGGCTCAGGTTCTTGCGCATTTTCAGGGCCATGGGCACCACACGATCTTCAAGGGTCCAAGGTCACGCGGGAACCATCAGGTTTCTGCCCGGTAACTCGATAATGCAAGTTACCAATAGAAACCTACTTGTCAATGGTGACTTCAAAAGACACCTTCCGGGCAGCGATACGAACCAAGGAGCCAATCGATGAAACTGTTCTACAAACCCGGTGCCTGTTCCATGGCTGCTCATCTCCTGCTCAACGAAGCCGGAGCCAGCTACAGTCTCGAAAAAGTCGATACGACCGCGGGTCTGACGGAGACCGGTGCAGCGTACGCGCAGACCAATCCGCGCGGCTACGTGCCGGCACTTCGGTTTGAGAACGGTGACGTTCTGACGGAAAACGTTGCAATCCTGCATTGGCTTGGCGAGCAGTACCCGGACTTTGCGACCGATACAGCAGGCAAGCCGCTCGACCGGTTCCGCGTGCTGGAATTGCTCAGCTTCCTGTCCTCAGAGCTGCACAAGGGGTTCAGCCCGTACTTTTCCGGCAAGGAATTTTCTGAAGCAGAAGCAGCTGAAAACCAGGCAAAGCTGAATACCAAGCTCGGCCAGTTCGATGCCTTGCTGGCCAAGGGCGGCGACTATCTTTTGGGAGATACCTTCTCCGTTGCCGACGCCTATGCCTTTGTCATCTTGAACTGGACAAACTTCATCGGCGTGTCTCTTGGCGACTGGCCGAAGACGGCAGCCTACGTCGAGCGCATTCGCACTCGCCCGGCCACCCTGAAGACCATTCAGGAAGAAGGCCTGGCGGCATGAGCAGTGCCTTGGCTGCGCTGGAAAAGGTCATATCCGACTATTTCGACGCGCTTTATCACTGCGATACCGACCTGCTGCAGCAGGTGTTTCACGAGAAGGCAATCTACGCCACGGCGGACGAGACACCCCTGCTCTATCGCACGATGGCCGAATATGTACCGGTCGTCGCCGCCCGTCAGTCACCGGCATCCCGGGGCGAGGAGCGCCGCGATGTCATCGACGAGATCCAGTTCGCCGGTGAGAACACGGCCTTTGCCAGAGTTCGCTGTTCGATCGGCAACAACGACTTCACCGATTTCCTGACCTTCGTGCTTGACGAAGGCCGCTGGCAAATCATGGCGAAGATCTTCGAAATTCGACCACGCAACGAAGGAGTGGCCTGACATGCCTTACGTGAATATCCAGGTGACCCGTGAAGGGGTGACGGCGGAGCAGAAAGCCAGGCTTATCAAAGGCGCGACAGACCTACTGGTTGACGTTCTCGACAAGAACCCGGCAACTACCTTCGTGGTGATCGAGGAAGTGGACCTTGAGAACTGGGGCGTCGGCGGCCTGCCGGTGGAAGAATACCGGGCAAGGCAGCTGGAAAAACAGGGCTGAACGGTCAAATGGAAGCCGGGGCAATCCCGGCTTCTTTCTTCGTGCCGCGTTGCGCTTCCCTCTTTCAGGTCCTCTCCACAATCCGGAAGCCCTGGATTCGTTCGTCCCAAACATTCGTCATTGCAGGGCTCGACCCTGCAAATCCATGCTATGACCGTGCCTCAGCCAGACGCCTCGATTGGCGGATGGGGAACGGAATGGATGCCATGGTCGGGCCATGGCATGACGGAGGAAGTGGAGAGGGATGATGGGGAGGCTGAGGGCTGAGGGCTGAATGGTGCTCACCTGGACGTCACCAACAAGTGCAAAGAGATTTGCTGTTGTCCAATCGACGCGAGAATGGTCTGTCTGAGAAGACACATCGACATCAAAGCAGTTCTCATATGCCCCGCACGCTTTATCAAACCATCCTCGGCCCCGAGTTCGACAAGGTTCCGGCAGAAATCCGGCGGATGCACAGCTTCGCGCGGGTGGCGCGGGGCACCGCGGATGTCACCCGGGGAAGCTCGTGGGGCGCAAGACTGGTCTGCCGGCTGGCGAAGTTGCCGGAAGCACAGATGGGTGTTCCGGTCGAGACCAGCTTTGAACCTATCGTGGGTGGAGAGCGCTGGACCCGGCGGTTTGACGGGCAGCCGTTCCAGACCGACATGATGGCCGGTAAAGGCGAAGCGTATCCCTGCATGCTCGAGCGCCTTGGACCGTTCCTGTTCAAGATGCGGGTAACGGCAAGTGACAAGGGCATCGACATCACCCCGGCAGAAGTTTCGCTTGGACCGCTTCCGCTGCCGCTGCCGCTTGCTCCGAGAGCGGTCGGGCGCGAGCGTGTTGTCGATGGAAAGTACAGTTTCACCGTAGAGGTGACCTTCCCGCTGATCGGGAAGGTCTTCGGTTACAACGGCCGGCTGGAGCCGGCTGTTCTGACAGCTGATGCAAAAGCCGTCTGACCGGCCTTACTCGAAGCCGACCAGAGCCTTGCGGCGTTTGCCGACAGAAATCGACAAACGGTCGTTGGCCTGAAGATCGCCGGTGGCAATGCGGCGGCGTGCGTCGTCAACGATCTGGTTGTTGAGGCGAACGCCTCCACCTTCCACCAGACGCCGTGCTTCGCCGTTGGATGCCGCGAAGCCAACGGCGACCACAAGCTCCAGAAGACCGAGACCGTCTGCCAGAATTTTCAGCGGCAGACTATGGGTCGGTTCCAGGATCTCGCCTTCGCCCGAAAACAGGGCATCGCCTTGCTGCAAGGCGCCGCGCGCTTCTTCCGGCCCATGAACGATTGCCGTCACCTGGGTTGCCAGGATCTTCTTGGCTTCGTTCAGCTCCGCCCCTTCCAGCGCCGCCAATCGTTCGATTTCGCTCATCGGCAGCTCGGTAAAAAGGCGCAGGCACTTGGCGACATCGGCATCGGCGGTGTTGCGCCAGAACTGCCAGAAGCCGAAGGGCGACAGGTGTTCGGGATGCAGCCACACGGCACCTGCAGCCGTCTTGCCCATCTTCGCACCACTGGCGGTGGTCAGCAGAGGCACTGTCAGGCCGTGCAGCTTGCGGCCATCACGGCGGCCAAGCTCGACACCATTGACGATGTTGCCCCATTGATCGGATCCACCGACCTGAAGCGCACAGTCATGACGCTTTGCCAACTCCAGAAAATCAACGGCCTGCAGCATCATGTAGCAGAACTCCAGAACCGTCAGCGGCATCTGAGCATCGAGGCGCGACTTGACGCTGTCGAAGGTCATCATGCGGTTGACTGTGAACTGGGAGCCATAGTCGCGGAGGAATTCCAGGAAGCGGAATTCATTGAGCCATTCCGCATTGTCGACCAGCAAAGCCCCATCTTCGCCGTTCATATCCACGAGACGCTCAACGGATCGTCGTATGCTTGCGATGTTGGCTGCGATCTGACGTTCTTCCAGCATCGGCCGGGCATCCTTGCGGAAACTCGGATCGCCGATCTGACTGGTACCACCGCCAAGCACGACGATGGGACGATGGCCGAGCTTCTGCAGCCAACGCATGGTCATCAACGGCATCAGATGGCCGACATGAAGACTTGCCGCCGTGGCATCGAACCCGGCGTATGCGGTGATCGGCCCTTGTGACAGCGTCTGGTCGAGCGCCTCGATATCCGTGCATTGGTGCACAAGACCACGCTCCAGAAGCACGGCAAGTGCTTCCGATTTGAGTTTTGTCGCCGGTTTGCCGGCTTCGATCATATGTCTGGTCATTTTTCGCTTCCTGGTTCCCCCGCCAGGAAGCTCGGGTCTCTAGAAACCAAAAAGCCGCCTGACGCGGCGGCTTTTGAGGTGTCTATGGGGTGAACAAGATCCTACGCAGCCGCCGGTATGTCGGTGACGTAATAAAAATACACGAAGGATGCGCTCATCTTGGTCATGCCAGCTTAAATGCGTTAGGGCGGGAAAAGAGTCAAGCCTGTTGTGTTCGTGACGTTCCAGACCCCGGCTAGTGTAACCGGAATGCCTCAAGGCAGCGCCGCAGTCAGCAAATCCCACCTGACCCTGGGCGATTGGCGTGCGACCCCGCACGCAAGGCTGCGTTACGACAACCCGAGTTTCCGTTCGCCTCGATCCAGGATAACCGGAACGATCAGGTCTTCCTCGTCATCCAGATGACGCATCAGGCCGGAGATCAGGGTGTCGCTGACACCGGCGAAACTGTCGGCCGCGCGGCGGATGGCATCGCGGTCTTTCGTCTGCAATTGCCCGAACAGCTTGTTGGCGCTCTTGATCACCGCCTCAATGCGGTGGTGGATCAGTTCGTGGTCGCCCTCCAGCAGCTCGAAGCCATCCACCAGGCGCTTTTCGGCTTCCATGAACACAGGGAAATAGTGCTCATCCTCGATCATGTGGTGGTGATGCAGCTCACTGAGAAACTGTTGCAGACGCGGGGCAAAGAGGTTGCCGAAACGGTTTACCGGGAGCCGTTGCTCGCGAAAGTCGGTCAGGATCGTATCCAGGTCAGCACCGAGCTGACGGAAGCCGTTATGCCGTGCGAGCCAGAATTCGGTCAGTGGGCCGAGGTTCCTGTGACCGGGCCAGTCTTCGCGCGGATGTTCTTTCAGAAGGAACAGCCACTCCTGCGGAAGTCCGGTCCGTTCATCCAGATTGGTGGTGTTGGTCATGGGTTTCAGGTCCGGTCAGAGAGAAGATTTGCCGACCTTATACGCATGTTTTGGCCTGTCATGCGGAAACAGTGTGTTCACTCCCCGGGAACAGACGTCACTGCACCAGTTTGCCCAGCACCTTCCAGAGCGCTTCGGTGTCCCCCGGCTCCAGATGCCTTGTGAATTCGGTTTCCACCGCTGCGCGGTAACACGGCCACATGGCCTTCAAGAGCATCTCCCCGTCCTGGGTCAGACGCACCGAGACACCTCTGCCGTCTTCCAGGCTCTTCAGCTTTTCGATGTAGCCAGCAGCCGCCAGCCGGTCGAGCAGGCGCGAAACATTGTACTGGGCCAGCAGCATCCGCTTTTCGATTTCGACCGGTCGCAGAGTTTTGTCCTCTGCCCGGCTTAATTCCAGCAGCACATCGTACCAGCCGAGAGGTGGGAATCCGGCCGCCTTCAGGCGCGCCTCGACCCGTGCCAGCACGTTGCCGCTTGCACGCTGCAGACGGGCCCAGGCGTCGATTGCCTGGGGGAAGGTTTCGGCGGAATTGCTCATGGCCAAGAGATAGGAGATTTATGCAATTGCATCAATCTTGATTTTTGATGCATATGCATTCATCTTAATGCAGATGCATGAAAAGGAGTTTCCGGATGCCCGACACACTCACCCTGATCAGCCATGCGCTTTGCCCTTACGTGCAGCGCGCGGCGATCGTCCTTCATGAAAAGAATGTCCCGTTTGACCGGGTTACCATCGACCTTGCCGACAAACCGGACTGGTTCCGGGCGGCCTCACCACTCGGCAAGGTGCCGTTGCTGAAACTGGGCGGCGATCGCTATCTCTTCGAATCCGCCCCGATCGTCGAATTCCTGGACGAGACAGAAGGGAGCCGGCTGCACCCGGAGGACCCTTCCGAACGCGCGCGGCACCGGGCCTATATCGAATTCGCCTCGCAGATCCTGAACGGCATCGGCGCGCTCTACAATGCCAGGGACGACACCGGGTTTTATGCTGCAAGTGAAGCACTTCGTGCAAAGTTCCGTCATCTGGAAGGCGAACTTGATCCGGACGGTCCCTTCTTCGCCGGTAGAGCCTTTTCACTCGTCGACGCGGCTTTCGCCCCGGTGTTCCGCTATTTCGATGTCTTTGAGACGTTCTTGACGCTTGAAATGTTTGACGACCTCGGCCGGGTTCTTGCCTGGCGTAGCAAGCTTGCGGCCCGCACATCGGTTCAAGAAGCAGTCACTGCGGACTATCCAGCTCTTTTGACCACCTTTCTGCAAAACCGAAACAGCTGGATCTCCCAACTTCTCGACTTGCGCAGCCGGGAGCGGTCACTCCTGGCCGCACAATAAGGCCTTGCAGCGCAGCCGGACATGGCGCCGACTGCGCCCGCTTCAGGCGAAGGCTGCCCCGAGTTTGCCCAACTCGCCTTTGAGGTCCGTCCATCTGTCCGGCGTCGTGGTTAGTGTCGCAGGATCCCTGATTTCGACGTCATATCCCCTGTTCAACGCCCCCTTTGCGGTCAGCTGAACGCAGTGACAGGCATCAAGACCAACCAGTACCAGCCGCCCGATCCGCTTTTCCTCAAGCCAGGCTTCAAATTGCGGACTGGAGAAACTGTCACCGATCGATTTCTCAAAGACCGGAGCATTGCCGACAGCAAGTGTTCGGTCGAGCTTCAGACCGACCCGCCCCGGTGTGCCGATACCGCCCGCCGACATCTTCATGGCCGCGATCACCGGCCAGTCGCGGAAGACATTCTTGACGAAAGCGACCTGGTGGCCTGCCATCCGGTGCGCTTCCACCTGGCGCCCTATTTCGGCAAGCACGGCGTCTCTCTGGCCCGGGTCAAAAGCGTGTTTGCCTGTGTTTCTGGTGAAGTCCTCCTGCACGTCGATGACCACCAGAGCCGTGCCCGGCCGCATTGACCTGTCGATGCTCACGCCCTTTGTCGGCGTTCCCAGCCGCCGCAGGCAATAAACGATATAGGCGACAACGCTTGCGGCACAGAGCCCGGCCGCAATCCAGATACCGGTCATGTGACCTCTCCTGTTCGTGAAATTATTCCAGTGCCTTGGGCCGGTCCGGGTCGTCCTCGAACGCGGCAAAGTGATCAAGCATGGTGCAGAGCACCCGCTGCGTGGAACGCAGGTCGTCGTCCGAGAAGAGCTCGCAGACTGTCTCGATTTCGTCAGTCTCCCGTGCCCGGATTTCACCGAACCGGTCGTGCCCCGCTTCGTTCAAGGCAAACAGCGGTGATCGCTTGTGCGCCGGATTCGCCCGTCGCTCGACCAGTCCCTGCTCTTCCAGAGCGTTCATCAGGAGCTGAATCTGCTGGCGGGCAAGAAACAGTGCCCGGCCGATCTCGGGTACCGCCATCGGCCCGGCCTCCTCCAGCACTTCCATGACCGCTCGCATACCGACGGTCACGCCGGTTCCCTCCAGCTTGGCCTCCACCGCCCGCGCAAGCCGGCGGTGCACGGGGCGTATCAGGCGGATGATTTCGTAAAGCTCGACGGACTTCTTCATGGGCACCTCATTTGACAATTTATATGTCATTTTGACATTTATATTGTCAATAAGATTTTGTGGCCCCAATGTTTCATCACCCTGGAACCGAAGGCCCTAAGCCAGAAGTTTCGATCCCGGTGAAAACCGGGTTTCGTGCCTCGGCGAGGGTTTGGAGCTATACTGCCGGTCCCGTTCGTAGTCTGGAGCGAACCATGAGCAATCAGGAAGGCGTCCCCCGAAACGGAACATTCGCCGAGCGATACGACAGCGTCATGGTGCCGGTGATCTTTCAGCCTTGGGCACAAGAGCTGCTCCAACGGCAACCACCCCAAAACGGAGACCGGATCCTTGACCTGGCGTGCGGCACCGGTGCGGTAATCCGTGAAGTCGCGAGCCTTGGGAACGGATTTGCGAGGCTGGCCGGCGTGGACATGAGCGCGGGAATGTTGGCCGTTGCCGCCGAAAAGGCCAGCGTAAACGGGATAGATGCAGAATGGTTCGAGGCGACCGCAGGCGATCTGCCCTTCCCTGATGGCGGCTTTGACCTCGCCTACTGTCAGCAGGCTTTGCAGTTCTTTCCCGATCGTGTGGGAGCCCTGCGCGAACTTAACCGCGTTCTGGCACGCGGGGGCCGCGTCGCCTTCTGCGTTTCCCGCGGTCTGTCCGAAAATCCGCTGCTGATGGCGCAGGCAACCGCATTGGAAAAATACGTCGGCGCAGAGGCGGGGGCAGCCGTTCGTGCGATCTGCCAACTCTCCGACCCTGAGGAAATACGATCGAACTTTGAGGCAGCCGGGTTTCTGGATATCCAACTGGAGACAGTTTCACTGACGCTTCATCACCCGGATGGTCGTGCGTATGCCGCCGGAGCCATGGGCGGCATGCATACCGGAGACAAGCTCTCCCAGCTATCCGAAGAGGACAGGAACGCCTGCTTCAATGATTTCCTGAAAGAACTGGGCACCTGTTTTGACGGCGAGGCAATCCGGTTTCCTCACGTCTCCAACGTGGTGACAGCGCACACCTGAGCGACAGGAAACAAAAAACCCCGGCCGAAGCCGGGGTTTTCATCCTTGAAAATTCGTCCACGTGTTACTCGGCAGCGGCCGGAGTGACTTCGGCCGGAGCCGGCTCGGTCCATTTCAGGACCGGCTTGCGAGCTGCACCCGTTTCGTCCAGACGGCGGCGCGGGGCAAGGTACGGTGCACCGGAGAAGCGTTCCGTTTCGCCGCGCTTTGCGCTCATCACGAGATCGCGCATGGTGGCGACGAAAAGGTCGAGCGCAGCCCGGCTTTCCGATTCCGTCGGCTCGATCAGCATCGCGCCATGGACAACCAGCGGGAAGTACATGGTCATCGGATGATAGCCCTCGTCGATCATCGCCTTGGCGAAGTCGAGCGTGGTCACGCCGGTGTCCTTCAGGAAGCTGTCGTCGAACAGCACTTCGTGCATGCACGGGCGCTCGCCAAAGGGCAGGCTCATCAGGTCCTGCAGGCCGACGCGAATATAGTTCGCATTCAGCACCGCATCTTCAGACGCCTGCCGCAGACCGTCGGAGCCGTGGCTCATCATGTAGGACAGAGCCCGCACGTACATGCCCATCTGGCCGTGGAACGCGGTCATGCGGCCGAATGGCTGCTCGCCGTCCTTGGTGGCAGCTTCGGTTTCGACCAGTTCGACACCTTTTTCCGTCTTGCGGATGAACGGCAGCGGCGCGAAAGGAGCCAGTCTCTGGGACAGGACGACCGGACCGGAACCCGGGCCACCGCCGCCGTGAGGCGTCGAGAAGGTCTTGTGCAGGTTGATATGCATGGCGTCGACGCCAAGATCCCCAGGGCGGGCCTTGCCGACGATGGCATTGAAGTTGGCGCCGTCGCAGTAGAAATAGGCATCCGCCTTGTGGATCAGATCGGCGATCTGCTTCACTTCCCGTTCGAACAGCCCGCAGGTGTTCGGGTTGGTCAGCATGATGCCGGCGATGTTGCCTTCGTGTTCGGCAATGGTCTTCTTCAGTGCCTCCAGATCGACGGTCCCGTCGTCCTTGGCATCGATGTTGACGACCTTGTAACCCAAGAGCGCTGCCGTTGCCGGGTTGGTGCCATGGGCGCTTTCCGGCACCAGAACGATCTTCGGATCACGGCCGGCAGCAGTGTGAGCTGCCTTGATAGCCATCATACCGCACAATTCGCCATGGGCACCGGCTTTCGGGCTCATCGCGACGGCGGAGGTGTTGGTGGACACCATCAGCCAGTGGGCAAGCGCATCGATCAGTTCCAGTGCGCCGGGCACCGAGGAGACCGGCTGAAGCGGATGGATGTCCGCGAAGCCCGGCAGACGGGCCATTTTCTCGTTGAGGCGCGGATTGTGCTTCATGGTGCACGAGCCGAGCGGATAGAGACCGCTGTCGATGGCATAGTTGTTCCGCGACAGGCGCACATAGTGGCGCATGGCTTCCGGTTCGGCGAGGCCCGGCAGACCGATCTCGGCGGTGCGCTTGAAGCTGCCAAGCTCGAACTCGGCGCTTTCGTCCTCGTCGAGATCGACACCGGTGGTTTCCAGCGAGCCGAATTCGAAAATCAGCGGCTCTTCCATATCGAGACCACGGTTGCCGGTGAAAGTCTTCGGGCGGAAAGCATCCCCGGCATCACCTGCAGCGGTCGGGCGGCCTTGCGTGTTCATGCTCATGCCAGCACCTCCTTCAGCGCGTCCGCAAAGGCCGCGCGGTCTTCATCCGTATTGACTTCGGTCGACGCGACGACCAACAGGTTCGCGAGATCCTTGTTGCCCGGCTCCAGGCGTGAGACCGGCAGGCCCGCGAGAACGCCCCGTTCGGCCAGTTGCTCGACCACGTCCTCGGCCACCTTCGGCAGCGCAATCGTGAACTCGTTGAAATAGGCCGAGTTCAGAACCTCGACACCAGGCACGCCGGCAAGAAGCTTCTTCAGCTTGACCGCATTGCCATGGTTGATGCGGGCGAGTTTGGTCAACCCGGCCTGCCCCAGCAGCGACATGTGAATGGTGAAGGCAAGGCAGCAGAGACCGGAGTTGGTGCAGATGTTCGACGTTGCCTTGTCGCGGCGGATATGCTGTTCGCGGGTCGACAGCGTCAGCACGAAACCGCGCTTGCCTTCCGCATCCACCGTCTCACCGCAGAGCCGGCCCGGCATCTGGCGGACATATTGCTGGCGGGTGGCGAAAAGGCCGACATAAGGGCCACCGAAGTTGAGGCCGTTGCCGATGGACTGGCCTTCACCGACCACAATGTCGGCGCCTTGTGTTCCCGGCGGCTCGATCAGGCCGAGCGACACCACTTCGGTGAAGACCGCGATCAGCAGCGCCTTGTGCTGATGCGCCTTTTCGGCAATCGGCTTCAGGTCTATCAGCTGGCCGTAGAAGGACGGCGACTGGACGACAACGCAAGACGTCTCGTCATCGATCTGGGACAGGATGTCTTCGGTGCCCGTCGGGTCTGCCGGGAGGCTGACGACCCGATCGCCGGCCATGTTGGACAGGCCTTCGACGACTTCCCGGTACTGCGGATGCAGCCCGCCGGAAAGCACGGCCTTGTTGCGCTTGGTCACCCGGTGCGCCATCAGCACGGCTTCGCCAGTGCCGGTGGAGCCGTCATACATGGACGCGTTGGCGACATCCATTGCGGTAAGGCGCGCTACCTGGGTCTGGAACTCGAACAGGTACTGAAGTGTGCCTTGCGTGATTTCCGGCTGATAGGGCGTATAGGAGGTCAGGAACTCCGACCGCTGGATCAGGTGGTCGACCGTTGCCGGCACATGGTGCTTGTAGGCACCTGCGCCGACGAAGAACGGTACGGAGCCGGCCGCAGTATTCTTTGATGCCATGGCAGAGAGCTTGCGCTCCACTTCCATTTCGCTGGCTCGTTTGGGAAGGTCGAGCAGACCCTTCATGCGAACGTCTTCAGGGATATCCGCAAAGAGTTCATCGACGGATTTGACGCCGACCCGCGCGAGCATGTCGCTGCGGTCGGTATCGTTCAAAGGCAGGTAGCGCATCAGGCAGCTCCCAAGGGTTTGATCAAAAATCGGACCGGCGAAAACCACGCTCTCGCTTCATCAGCCCGGAACCGGAGAACTGACAAGCTTCCGGATACGGGCTCCCCGTTTCCTGCTCGGCGCGGTGGCACCGTGCAGACGCACAGAGATGAGAACTGGTCACCATCCAGAACAGGGAACCGGCTGCGACTTCGTGCGGCCGGTTCCGGAAAGTCACGGTGCGACAAGGCGGAGCGGTTCGGGCTCCACAACGATCTCGCACTTCACGGAGTTGGCGATGAAACAGACGTCATGCGCCTTTTCATGCAGATCGGTCAGCCAGGTCGGATCCGGGTCCTCGGCTGCAACCAGCGTGATAACCGGCCGCAGCACTACTTTCGTGATTGCCATCTTGCCCCGCGCCACCCGGCTCATTTCGCCCTGGGCACGGTCGCTGTAACTGGCGACAACGAAATTCGCCCGCCGGGCAAGATCCAGGAAGGACATCATGTGGCAGGACGAGATAGCGGCGACGAAGGCCTCTTCCGGATCGACGGCGGCTTCGATGGAGTATGGCAGGGGTACCACCGTGGGCGAAGCGCTTGCCGGGATCTCCAGACCGCCGTCAAAACGCCAGATGTGCCCTCTGGAATAGGCGTTTGCGGCATAGTCGCCGTCGCATGCCCATTCCACCTGTGCCGTGTAGTAGTGCCCTGCCATGAATTACAACGTCTCCACGTACGCCTTGTAGGCTGCCGCGTCCATCAGGTCGGACAGCTGATCCGCATTGCCGACGGTCATCTTGATGAACCATGCAGCGCCTTCGGGATCTTCGTTCACCTTGGCCGGTTCGTCCACCAGCGCGTCGTTGGCTTCAACGACTTCACCGTCGATCGGAGCGTAGACTTCACTGGCTGCCTTGACGGATTCCACGACAGCGGCTTCATCGCCCTGTGACAGCGCCTTGCCGGCTTCCGGCAGTTCGACGTAAACGACGTCGCCGAGCTGCTCCTGCGCGTAAGTCGTGATGCCGATGGTGGCGGTGCCGCCATCTACGGCGATCCACTCGTGGTCCTTGGAGTAATAGGTGGTCATATTGTGCGTCCGTTATCTGGAAAGATTTATGCTTTGGGTTTGCGGTAATACCGGTTCGGAACAAAGGGCATGTCCGCGACGGTAGCGGGCAAGCGCTTGCCTCTGACGATCAATTCAAGTGGCGTGCCAGTTTCGGAATGCTCCACCGGGACATAGCCCATGGCGATCGGAGCGCCCACGGTCGGTGCGAAACCGCCGGACGTTACAATGCCGATCACCGGCCCGTCGGGCAGTGCGATCTCGGCCCCTTCCCGTGCAGGTGCCTTGCCATCGAGGCGCAGGCCGACGCGGACACGGCCCGGTCCCTTTTCGAGTTCACTCTGAATGCGTTCGGCGCCCGGAAAGCCGCCTTCTTCGCGGCGGCGTTTCTGCATGCAGAAGGTGATGGCGCCTTCGACGGGAGACGTCATCTCGTCAATGTCGTGTCCGTAGAGGCACAGCCCTGCCTCAAGACGCAGGCTGTCGCGGGCCCCGAGCCCAATCGGTTCGACCCTGTCGTCAGCGAGCAGTGCACGGGCAATCGCTTCAGCAGCACCGGCAGGTACGGACATCTCCACGCCGTCCTCGCCGGTATAGCCGGCACGGGCAACGTGGCAGTCGATCCCGTCAAACTCCATCGGTGCAGCGGCCATGAAGCCAAGTTCGGCCGCTTTGGGCGCATGTGCTGCGACCGCAGCCACGGCTTCCGGCCCCTGAACCGCGATCAGCGCACGATCGTCAATCACTTCAAGGGTCACGTTTTCAGGCAGTCTGTCGCGGAAATGGGCGTAGTCGACATCCTTGCGGGAGGCATTGACCACCAGCATCAGCTTGCCGTCTTCTGCTTCGGACAGCGGCCGGGTGACCATCAGATCGTCGATGATGCCGCCTTCGTCGTTGAGCAGCACCGTGTAACGCTGACGGCCGTGGCCAAGTTCGACGAAATTGGACGGGGTCAGCGCTTCCAGCGCCCGGGCCGTCGTTTCGTGATCGGGACCGATCAACAGAGCCTGGCCCATGTGGGAAACGTCGAAAAGGCCGGCCTTCGTGCGGGTCTGCTGGTGCTCGGCCATGATGCCGGCCTTGTACTGCACGGGCATGGAATAGCCGGCAAACGGCACCATGCGTGCACCCAGTTCCACATGAAGGTCGTGAAGAGGCGTTTGTTTCAGATCTTCGTCTGCAACGGTTTCCGCCATGAACGGTCCTCGTATTCGGGGTTGCGCAGTCCCGAACCGGCCCGCATGGGTCCTGATCCGTCTGCACCCCCTCTGTCCGAGTACCTGAGAGATTTCCCGACCGGCGCCGATGACGCCTTTCGGTTACTCCTTCGGTGAGCAGTCCGCAAACCCTCTTGCGGAGCACTGCTTTCCAGAGCGTTGCAGTTCATGCGGTCCTTCTGCCTGAGAGTTTCCGGGGCGGTTGCTCCTTCGGCGCCAGGATCCTTTCACCCGGCCTCTCCCGCATAAACATTGACGTGTTTCCACGCCAACCGGGGGACGACCCCGATTGGGGCCGGATTGTGCGAGGCAGACATAGTCTTGTCAATATGCGACATGCAGCCCCCGCAATTTTGCCGGTGCACAATTTTAGGCACCGTCTTGCAGAGTGCGCACGATCAATGGCCGGCCGGTTTCCATCTTCCCGGCCAGACCTCAAATTCAGTCGATACTGATGTGCTACGCGCGTGGCCGGGCCTTAGCGGCGACGGCCTTCGTCAAAGCCGAAGACAACCTTGGCGTCCGCACCTGCCGGGATCGTGAATTTCTCTTCGATCAGCGTCCAGGTTTCGCTTGGCGAGTTCGCTCCGAGCGTGACCGGAATTTTCACGATCTCGGAGCTGAGCGGCTTGGCACCACTGCCGCCGGGCACAATGGCGACGCGCATCGGCAGAACCACTTCGCCGCCCTTCCAGGCAGGACCCGAGGTGACATCGCCGGACAGGCCCAGCTTCATGCGGCGGCTGCCGTCCGGCTGCTGCGTGCAGGTGTTGGCCCAATCCTTGACGGTGGCCTGGTAAAGCAGACCCTGCGGGTCATCATCCTTGCCGCGAACATACTTGCGGATCAGAAAGGTGTTGGACTGAAGCTGCAGCGCAGGACAGGGAACCGGCGGGGCGAATGTTTCGGGAGAAATCTCGATCGGCTGCTGGCCACCGGAAATTACCTTGCCCGCAACACCGTCAGCGGCACTCATACACCCCGCAAGAGCCGCAGCGGAAAGGCCCACGGCCATAATTGTCTTCAGGGTCTTGCCGGAGACGGCGGGAATCGCACTGATCATCTTCATTCCATAAAAATGCAACAATTGTCGGCGGAGCTTCATAGCAGGTGAAGAATTGCTTGGCGAGGCTTGTCAAACGCAAACCTTCAAGCAGCTCATTGTGGCTGAATTGGTTCAGCTTGCCGCACATCCCTTGACACGGCGTGGCTGCGAGCCCTTATTGCGCGCAGAAACGTTCCTCGAAAGAGCATGATGACCGAGAGCAAACAGGAAAAAACACCGCTTGCCATTCACCTTTGCGCGCCCCGCGGGTTCTGCGCCGGTGTCGATCGCGCGATCCAGATCGTGGAACTTGCCCTGGAAAAATACGGCAGTCCGGTCTACGTCCGTCACGAGATCGTGCACAACAAGTTCGTGGTGGACGGCCTGAAGGCCAAGGGCGCTGTGTTCGTGGAAGAGCTGGAAGAAATACCGGCCGGGCACACCGACAGGCCTGTGATCTTCTCGGCGCACGGCGTACCGAAATCCGTGCCGGAAGACGCCCAGAGCCGCAAGATGTTCTACCTCGACGCCACCTGTCCTCTGGTTTCGAAGGTTCACAAGGAAGCGGAAATCCATTTCCGCCGGGACCGCGAGATTCTGCTCATCGGTCATGCGGGGCATCCTGAAGTGATCGGCACCATGGGCCAATTGCCCGAAGGCACCGTCAGCCTGATCGAGACTGAAGACGACGCGCGCGCCTTCACGCCGAAGACCGACCGCCCCCTCGCCTATATTACCCAGACCACCTTGTCCGTGGACGACACGGCCGGGATCGTGGCTGTGCTGCAGGACCGGTTCCCGCAGATCGTCGCTCCGCACAAGGAGGACATCTGCTACGCAACCACCAACCGTCAGGAAGCGGTCAAGCATGTGGCGCCAAAGGTCGACGTAATGATCGTTGTCGGCGCGCCGAACTCCTCCAACTCGCAGCGCCTGCGTGAAGTTGCGGAACGGGCCGGGTGCAAGACTGCAGTGCTGATCCAGCGTGCAAGCGACATCGACTGGCACGATTTCGAAGGTATCACGTCGTTGGGTCTGACAGCAGGTGCATCGGCCCCCGAGACCCTGGTAGAGGAAATCATCGCGGCATTTGCCGACCGGTTCGACGTCAACGTCGAGACGGTGCGTACTGCCGAAGAAACGATTTCCTTCAACCTGCCGCGGGAGCTGCGCGAGATGATCGCCTCCTCCCAGGCCGCTGCCGGATAACCCCATGGCTGTTTATACCGAAGTAACCGATGAGGAACTGAACGACTTCATCGGCAGCTACGATGTCGGACGTCTGTTGTCATTCAAGGGCATTGCCGAAGGCGTGGAGAACAGCAACTTCCTGGTCCACACGGACAAGGCGTCCTACATCCTGACGCTGTACGAAAAGCGCGTGAACCCGGACGATCTGCCTTATTTTCTGAACCTTCTGCAGCATCTGGCCGCAAAGGGCCTGTCCTGTCCGACACCGGTTCCCTCGCGGGACGGCAAACTTCTGGGCACACTCGCCGGCCGACCGGCTGCGCTGGTCACCTTTCTGGATGGCATGTGGGTCAAGCGGCCCAAAGTGGACCATTGCGCCGAGCTGGGCCGGGCCATGGCCGAGTTGCACCTGGACGGCGCCGATTACGACGGGTTCCGCAAGAACGCCCTCGACGTCAGCGGCTGGCGTCCCCTGTTCGATCAATGCGGGGAGCGCAGCGATACGGTTCATCCCGGTCTCGGCGCAGAGATCGCCAGCGAGCTGGATCACGTGGAAAAGGTCTGGCCCAGGGACCTTCCAGGCGGGGTGATCCACGCGGATCTGTTTCCCGACAACGTGTTCTTTCTGGGCAACGAGCTTTCCGGGCTGATCGATTTCTATTTCGCCTGCAACGACGCCTTTGCCTATGACATTGCTATCTGCCTCAACGCATGGTGCTTCGAGCAGGACATGTCGTTCAACGTGACCAAGGCAAAGGCCCTGCTCAAGGGTTATTCCGCCGTGCGACCGTTGAGCGAGGCTGAATACGATGCCTTGCCGACCCTTTGCCGGGGCGCGGCCCTGCGCTTCCTGCTGACACGGCTTTATGACTGGCTGAGCGTGCCGGAGGGTGCGCTGGTTACGCCGAAGGATCCGCTGGAATATCTGAAGAAGCTCCGCTTCCACCAGAGCATTTCCTCCACGCAGGCCTACGGGTTGGAGCGATGACGGAGAACAACAACCGGGTCACGATCTATACGGACGGCGCCTGTTCGGGCAATCCGGGTCCGGGCGGCTGGGGTGTCATCCTGCGGTTCGGGGAGCACGAGAAAGAGCTTTCCGGGGGCGAGTCGGAGACCACCAACAATCGTATGGAGCTGATGGCCGCCATTGAGGCGCTGAATGCCCTCAAGCGCCCTTGTGCGGTCGACCTTTATACCGACAGCACCTACGTGCGCAGCGGCATCAAGGAATGGATGTACGGCTGGAAGCGCAAGAATTGGCGCACGGCTGCCAACAAGCCGGTAAAGAATGCGGATCTCTGGCAAGCTCTTGACGCCGCAAGGGAACGTCATGACGTTACCTGGCACTGGGTCAAGGGACATGCCGGCCATCCGGACAATGAACGTGCAGATGAACTGGCGCGCGGCGGAATGGCCCCGTATAAGAGCGGCGAAAAAACGAATCCTGTCTGATGAGCAGAGGATTTTGAGTGAGACTTTTCTGGTGGTCCGGCGCAGCAGCAGTGCGCACAATGGTTCCGGATATGGCCGGAAAAGTTCTGATCGTGGCCAACCCGACATCGGGTGGCTATAGCGCCGAATTTCTGGATGACGTGCGCAATCGCCTGGAAGATCTCGGCTGCAAGACCGAGATCCGGTTGACAAGACGCGCAGGCGAAATCGGCGACATCTGCGCGGATCCCTCATTGCCTGTGCAGACGCTGGTGGTTGCCGGCGGAGACGGCTCCGTCAACGAGGCCCTGACCGGATTTCAGAACCACCCCGCCCCGCCGCAACTGGGCATCATTCCCTTCGGCACCGCCAATGTGCTTGCCCTTGAACTTGGCCTCCCGCGCAATGCGAAGGCAATTGCCGAACTGATCCGACGCGGCAAGACCAGGCAGTTGCACTATGGTCTTGCCAACGGCAGGCCTTTTGTACTGATGGCCTCTGCCGGGTTCGATGCCGAAGTCGTTCACGCCGTGCCGCTTTCCCTGAAACGGCGCCTTGGCAAGCTCGCCTACGTCATCACAGCGCTTCGGACCGGTTTCAAACGCAAGAGCGCGTCGCTGAAAGTGATCCTGGATGGCGAAGAGCTGACCGGAAAACTCGCCGTAGCCAGCAACGCCCGCCACTACGGCGGCCCCTTTGTCATCTGTCCCGGCGGGGCGACCGATCCCGGCCTGCATATGCTGGTTCTGGAAAGGGACGACCCCTGGTCGTCCTTCTGCTACGGCGTCGCGCTCTTGATGGGCCGCATCCACAAGGCCAAGGGCGCTTTGGTGCGCCCGTTCAAAACGGCCTCCATTCTGGCAACAGGTGCCGTCGCCGCACAGGTGGACGGCGATCCCTTCGGTGCAACGCCGCTGGAAATTCGGCAAACGGACAAGACCGTGCCCATCCTGGCACCTTGACGCGGAAACGGCGCAGCATCGCCTCCTCGCCTTCCAACCCCAACGACATCAACTCCCTCTGTCGTTGCAGGACTTGCCCCTGCAATCCAATTCGTGACCTCGGCGACCCCGAAGCCCTTGCGGCTGGATAGCCCACGGCATGGATGCCATGGTCGCGCCATGGCATGACCGTGGGAGGGGGAGGTGAGCACATCTCAACAAGCTCATTAAAAGCGTCATCGAAGACTGAGTGGCCCGCCCAAAGAAGGCATCACGCACGACGCTCCTTTTGTCGCCGCAGCCCTTTCCAATCCCCATCATTGCAGGGCTCGCCCCTGCAATCCATTCCGTTTCCTCACCCCACCCGAAATCTTGGCGACGGGATAGCGCGCGGCATGGATGCCATGGTCGAGCCATGGCATGACCGTGGGAGGGGGAGGTGAGCACATCTCAACAAGCTCATTAAAAGCGTCATCGAAGACTGAGTGGCCCGCCCATAGAACGTAATACCGCGCGGCGCTCCTTTTGTCGCCGCAGCCCTTTCCATTCCCCGTCATTGCAGGGCTCGACCCTGCAATCCATTCCGTTACCTCGCCGCACCCGAAGTCTTTGCGACAGGAGAACGAGCGGTATGGATGCCATGGTCGCGCCATGGCATGACGGAGTGGGTGGGAAACAGCTATCAGAGCCCCTGACGCAAGATCAGCCGGCACGATAGTTGCCGGCCAATGTCAGGCCGTTTCGGCTTCCGCCGGCATCTTGCGCAGGATCTTGGTGGCTTCCGCTGCCGTGACAGCCTCGCCGAAGTAGAAGCCTTGCGCGTATTCGCAGCCGAGCTGGTAGAGCTCCAGCGCATCGTTCTCGCTCTCCGCTCCTTCGGCAACGACCGACATGCCAAGGTCATGCCCCATGGCAACGATTGTCCTGAGCAGCACAGGCCGGGCGGAAGACCCGTTCGGTTTGACGAAGGACTGGTCGATCTTGATCGTGTCGAAGGGGAACCGCTGCAGATAGGACAGCGAGGAATGGCCGGTGCCGAAGTCGTCAAGGGACAGGCCTGCCCCCAGCCCGCGAAGGCGCTCGAGCACCTTGGCGGAGTATTCCGGGTTTGACATAACCAGTGATTCCGTCAGTTCCAGCTTCAAGGTGCCCGGTGCCAGCGATGTTCTCGACAGAACGGCCTTCACATCGTTGATCAGGTCCTGTTTCAACAGCTGACGGGACGAGAGATTCACCGAAGCGAACAGAGGCTGCTGCATCGGGAACTCGCGCTGCCAGAACGCCAGCTGCTGTGCGCCCTTGTCGAGCATGTAAATGCCGAGTTCGTTGATGAGACCGGACTGCTCGGCGACGGGAATGAATTCCGAAGGTGAAATCTTGCCGCGCTTGGCGTGGTTCCAGCGTGCCAGCACTTCGAAGCCGGCTACCGCCTGGTCTTCCAATCGGATGATCGGCTGGAAGTAGACACCCAGCGTTTCCTTCTTGATCGCTTCGCGCAGGTCGGCTTCCAGATCGACGATGTTCTTGTCGAGCGGGCGCAAGATCGGACGGAACACTTCCTGGCGGTCACCGCCCAGGCGCTTGGCGTGATTGAGGGCGATCTCCGCATTGGTGACCATGTCCTCGACCGCCTGTTTGCCACCTTCGAAGAAGGCAATGCCGACGGAGCAGGTCAGAAAGATCTCCCGGTCGCCGAAGGTGATCGGTGCGCGGACCGCCTTGCGCAGCGAATCCGCCAGCGCAACAATCCGGTCCGGCTCCTGCTCGGACAGGAGAACAAGGCCATACTGGTCGCCGGAAAGACGTCCCAGAGTATCCTGCTGGCCGATCAGTCGGCCGAGACGACGCGCCACCGTCAAGAGGATGCTGTCGCCTGCGGAAAGACCAATGCTGTCGTTGACCTGTTTGAAACGGTCAAGATTGAGCACGAGCAAGGTCGGCTTGGAGGTTTCTTCCGCACGCGACCGGATGACGCTGGTGCGCAAGCGATCGACGAAGAGTTCGCGGTTCGGCAGGCCGGTCAGATTGTCGTGGACGGCATCGTGCAGAAGGCGTTCTTCCGCCGTGCGTTCCTCGGTCACGTCCAGGAGCGTGCCCACGCAGCGGATCACCTCGCCGTCCGATCCGATGATCGGCCGGGCCCGCAGGCGGAACCAGCGGAAGTGACCGTCTTCTGAGCGCAGACGGAAGGTTTGGGTTACCTTGCCGCGACGCTGATCGATCACCGCGTCGAGCGTCGCCCGGAACCGGTCACGGTCCTGGGGATGCAGAATGTCCAGCCAGTCACGCGCAGGCCCTTCCAGGGTGCCACGCTTCAGGTTGAGCAGATCTTCAACCTCATTGCCCGTGTAGATGCGGTCGCGGTCGATGTCCCAGTCCCAGATGATATCGCCGGCACCGGTCAGGGCCAGTGCCTTGCGTTCGACATCGGAGATGAGCCCCTGCGCGATCGCGCCACCGGCAAAGGCGTGCTGCATCACCGTGAAGCCGATCAGCAGCACGATGAGAACAAGACCACCGCCGAGCGCGGGCTGGACGATGTCGTTGGACAGATAGCCGGTTACGGTCATCGCTGCCCCGACCAGCCAGGCCATCAGCAGGCACCAGGTCGGGATCAGCAGGATGGCGCGGTCATAGTGCTGGAAGGCCAGCACCGCGATGGTGACGAAACCGAGCAAGCCAATGATGGCGAGCGCAAGACGGGCGATGCCGGCTGCAATCGAGGGATCCCAAACGGCAACGCCAAGCAGACCCAGGATCAGGATCAGCGTCGTCAGCGCCAGATGGGAATAATGAATGTTCCAGCGGTTGAGGTTCAGATAGGCGTACAGGAAGATGATCAAGCTGGCCGCGAGCATGACCTCGGCGCAGGCGCGCGCGAGCTGGCTGCCGCCGCCCTCCAGATTGAACACCATGCCCCAGAAGCCGAAATCGATGCACAGATAGGCCAGCACCGACCAGGCAAGTGCCGCGGTGGCGGGGAACATGACCGTGCCCTTGACCACGAACAAGATGGTGAGGAACAGGGCCAGCAGGCCGGAGATGCCCAGAATGATGCCACGGTAGAGCGTGTAGGCGTTGACGGTTTCCTCGTAGACATCCGGTTCCCAGATCCGGATTTCCGGCAGGTTCGGCGTCGTCATTTCCGCGACGAAGGTGACGATCGACCCCGGGTCGAGCGTGACCAGGAAGACGTCTGCCTCAAGGCTTTTCTGACGTTCGGGAGCGATGCCCTGACTCGGTGTGATCGCCAGAATGCGCGAGGAACCGAGATCCGGCCAGAAGAGGTCGGAGCCGACCAGCTTGTAATTTGGCGCAACGATCAGGCGGTCGATCTGTTCATCGCTGGTGTTGGCCAGCGCAAACACCGCCCAGTTGGTGTTGGTACCATCGCGGGAGGGAACCTCGATACGGCGCACGATGCCGTCCGCACCCGGTGCGGTCGACACCTGCAGCCGAGTCCCGGCTTCGCGATGCAGGTCGACGGAATTGGTGATGTCCAGTGCTTCGACGTCGATCGGAACAGGGATCGGCTCCAGCGCCCGCGCAGGCAGGGTGGCAAGCAACGTTGCAAACAACGTCAGAGCAATAACAAGGTTTCTGATCACGCTTGTTTTCGGATCCGGTATCACAATCGACATGGGGCGAAGAAGTACCGGGTTGTGGCGCATGTCACAAGAATTCTTTCAAGATTCCCTCGACGCTCGGTGCCACCTTTTCAGGTCGCGACGCATGGTCTTCCGCCAAACAGGCAAACAGAAGATGATCCTGCCAGGTCCCGTTAATTAACAGATAGTTGCGTGCGTAGCCTTCCCGGTGGAACCCGGCATTTTCGAGCAGACGGATGGACGGCATGTTCGTTGGCAGACATGCCGCTTCAATACGATGAAGGTTCAACACGTCGAAACAAAACGGCAAGATCATGGCGACAGCCGAGGACATATGTCCTTTTCCGGCGTGCCGCTCGCCCATCCAGTAGCCAAGTGTCGCAGTCTGGCTGACACCCCTGCGGATATTACTGAGTGTCAGTCCGCCGAGGATCTCGTTGCTGCGCGCGCGAAACAGAAGGAACGACAGGCTGCGCCCTTCCTTGCGATCCTTCGAATAGCGGCGCAAGCGGCGACGAAAGCCGGTTCGGGTCAGGTCATCGGACGGCCAGAGCGGTTCCCAGGGCTTCAGGAACGCCCGGCTTTCCCCGCGAAGTTCCGCCCAGGGCTTGAAGTCGTACATGATTGGCGGGCGAAGATAATAACCGCCGGCCTCGATCAGAAGTTCAGCGTCAGGTGTTGCTCCCGGCCGTAACAGCGCCATGCCCCACTCTCCGGCTTGTTCTGTCCGACTTACATGGATGCGGCTCGCAGGACCGGGCTTTGCTGAAGCCGTCCTGCGAGTTCGTCCGCAGTCATGATACCATCAACCGGCCCGATCGCAGTCAGGGTCGGCACCGTGCCCACGAAAGTTTCGTGTGCGACCCTGCGGATATCGGCAGCCGTCACGGCTTCGATCTTCGAGGAAATCTCGTCCGGGTCGAGCACGCGATTGTGCACGAGGATCTGTCGGGCAATCTGTCCGGCGCGGGCTGCCGGGCTTTCCAGCGCCATCATCAGTCCCGCGCGGATCTGCGCCCTGGAGCGGGCGACTTCCTCGTCGGTGATCGTCTGGGTGGCGGCGATCAGTTCGTCCACGATCATCGGCATCAGCGCAGCCAGGTCTTCCTGGCTGGTGGCCGCATGCAGGCCGAACAATCCGGTATCGGAAAACGCCCAGTGGAAGCTGTAGATGGCGTAGCAAAGGCCGTGCTTCTCGCGGATCTCCTGGAACAGACGAGACGACATGCCACCGCCCAGGACCGATGCCAGGATCTGGATGGCGTAATAGTCCTTGGACTTGTAGGGTCGGCCTTCGAAACCGATCAGAACCTGTGCTTCCATCAGTTCCTTCGGCCGAAGGGTTTCCCCACCGCGGTAGCGTGCTTCGGATTCCGGAGCTGCAGGCTCGGAGTTGAAACCACCGAACTTTTCGCGGGCAAGAGCGACAAGCTCTTCATGATCAACCGCGCCAGCAGCGGCCAGCACCATGTCGGGCGCCCGGTAGCGATCGGCGAGATAGGCGTTGAGTGCGTCGCGGTTGAACCCCTGCACCGTTTCCGGCGTTCCGAGGATCGGCCGTCCGATGGCCTGGTCCGGCCAGGCGGTTTCCTGGAACAGGTCAAAGGCCTGATCGTCGGGGGAGTCGTTTGCCGCGCCGATTTCCTGAAGGATCACATGTTGTTCGCGCGTCAGCTCCTGAGCATCGAATGTGGAATTCTGCAGGATGTCAGCGAGAATATCGACCGCAAGCGGCGTGTCTTCAGCCAGGATACGCGCGTAGTAATTGGTGTGTTCGATGCTTGTGGAAGCGTTCAGCTCACCACCGACGGCCTCGATCTCTTCTGCGATGCCGCGCGCCGTGCGGGTCTTGGTGCCCTTGAAGGCCATATGCTCCAGAAGATGGGTTATCCCGTTCTGATGCACATTCTCCGCGCGGGACCCGGTCCGCACCCACACGCCAAGAGCCGCCGTCTTCAGATGAGGCATCTGGTCGGTGACGACCGTCATCCCGTTATCGAGAATTGTTGTTTGTACTTTCATATGCTCACACCCCAGCAGTAACGGCCCGGGCGTGATCTTCGATGTATCGCTCCACCACGCCCTGATCCGCCGCCAGAACCTGCTGGCGCTCCTCCGCACTCATCATATCCTTCAGGTTTTCCGGCAGCTCCGGCCGGTTTCCTGAAGCCCGTTCCACCGCATCCGGGAATTTGGCCGGATGCGCCGTGCCCAACACCACCATCGGTGTCTCACCGTTATCATGGTCTTTCGCCACATGGACACCGATTGCCGTGTGCGGGTCCAGCAGATAGCCTGCCTCGTTCCACAGTTCGGCAATGGTCGATGCCGTTTCGTCCTCGTCGCAGCGGCCTGCTCCGAAGACCGCGCGCATGGCGCGGAGCGGACCTTCCTCGATCTCGAAACTGCCGGACTGGCTCAACTGGTTCATCATGCGCCGGACTGCCGCGCCATCGCGTCCGCACACCTCCGCCAGAAGCCGTTCGAAATTGGAGGACACCTGGATGTCCATGGACGGAGAAATGGTCGGCGTCACGCCGCGCTTTTCATAACGCCCGGTCTTGAGTGTCCGCGCCAGGATGTCGTTGACATTGGTCGCCACCACCAGCTTCTCGACTGGAAGCCCCATCTGCATGGCGGCATAGCCGGCGAAAATATCACCGAAGTTGCCGGTCGGCACCGTGAACGAGATCTTGCGATGCGGCGCACCAAGGGCAGCGCCTGCGACGAAATAATAGACGATCTGCGCCAGGATCCGCGCCCAGTTGATCGAATTGACACCGGAAAGGGCAACCCGGTCGCGGAAGGAAAAGTGGTTGAACATGCCCTTGACGATGGCCTGGCAATCGTCAAAGTCGCCGTCGAGTGCCAGGGCATGAACGTTCTTTTCCGCCGGGGTCGTCATCTGGCGGCGCTGCACGCTTGAAACGCGTCCGTCGGGAAACAGGATGAAGATATCGGTGCGCTCGCGCCCGCGGAAGGCCTCGATGGCAGCGCCGCCGGTGTCTCCGGATGTTGCGCCGACAATGGTCGCGCGCAAGCCGCGCTCGGTCAGGACATAGTCCATCATCCGGCCAAGCAGCTGCATCGCGACGTCCTTGAACGCCAGCGTCGGGCCGTGGAAGAGTTCGAGGATGAAAGTGTTCGGTCCGGTCTGGACAAGCGGCGTCACGGCCGGGTGGCGGAAGCCGTCGTAGGCTTCTGCAATCATGGACTTCAGATCGTCTTCGGGAATGGCGCCGGCCACGAAGGGCGAAATAACCTCGAAGGCAACGTCCTGATAGGGTTTACCGGCGAAAGACGCGATGGTGTCGGCATCAAATTGCGGCCAGGTTTCGGGTAAGTAAAGTCCGCCGTCGCGTGCGAGCCCCTGTAGCAGGACATCGGAAAATTCCAGAACTGGTGCTTCACCACGCGTACTGATGTATTTCACCGCGCAACGTTCCTCTTGCTTTGTTTGTCGCGGGACGCCCGCGTCCCCTGCCTGTTTGCCAGACCTCTGATGCGAGAAGGATCAGCCTACTTGAATTCCGGCAGATTTGAAACAAACCATGCCATTGATGCGACTTACGCGCCATAACATTCAAGCGCAAGTCGCTTTTGGCTAAAATGATGACCGTGGAGAGACAAGTTTTGCGAAACCGGCCGTGACGTCAGCACCGTCAGGCATGCCCTGCATCGGCATAAAGCATGGCTGGATCGATACCCATGCTGGCAAGCGCGCGATGCCATTTCTTGTCGGAGGCCTGATCGAACAGAATGTCCGGATCGGCCGGGGCCGTCAGCCACCCATTGGCCTGGATTTCGTTTTCGAGCTGCCCCGGAGCCCAGCCCGCATAACCGAGGGCCAGCATGGCCTGGGTGGGGCCAGTCCCTTGCGCAAGCGCCCGCAGGATCTCCAGTGTTGCCGTCAGGCAGATGCCGTTATCAATGGCAAGGGTCGACTGGTTCAACATGAAATCGTCGCTATGCAGCACGAAGCCGCGTTCGACCTCCACCGGACCACCCTTGTGGACGCTCATGTCGCGGACTTTCGACGGCAGGCGAATGGCACCATCGTCGTTGACGATATCGAGTTGTATCAGAAGCTCTTCCAATGACAGATGGCGAGCCACCTGGTTCACCACGAGGCCCATTGCCCCCTGGTCGGAATGAGAGCACAGGTAAATCACAGAATGTTCGAACCGGCTGTCTGACATGCCCGGCATCGCAATCAGAAACTGACCTTCAAGGGAATCTGTTGCTGCGGATCCGGCCATGCGTACCTCGTTTTCTGTTGACGCTCTCTGCCCAGGGGAAAGCATAGCCCCTTTGCCAGGCTTTGTTAATGTCTGTTTGTGCTCGCCGAATGGCAACCGGCTCACTTCAGCGTCACAAGGATATGACCTGGATTGCCCAGTCTGGTCGATGACGCTTGCCTGAAACTCGTGTAGCAAAGAAGGCATGAAACGCTCTGTCCTTGCCCTTGCGCTCACTCTTTTTGTTTTTGCTTCGCCTGTCCATGCCGCCATGACCGGCTGGACGGAAGTTCAGGGAGGCGCCGTCAGGCTGATCGCCTCGGGCCCCATGAAGGACGGCCACTATGAAGCCGGTTTGGAGTTCCTTCTGGAACCGGGCTGGCACACTTATTGGCGCTATCCGGGCGAAGCCGGAATTCCGCCCCAGATCGATACGACCGGAAGCGCAAACATCAAGACCACCGAGGTGCTCTATCCTGCGCCGGAGCGCTATGACGACGGCTTTTCTGAATCAATCGTCTATCACAATGGCATTGTTCTGCCGCTGCGGGTCGAACCTGAAAATCCCGATCAAGCCGTGACGCTTTCCCTGGACGTTTTCTTTGGTATCTGCAACGAGATCTGCGTTCCCGGAGAGTCCTCCCTGACGCTTGACCTGACCCCGGATGCCGAGACCGACAGCCTTGCCCAGACACTGATCCTCCGAGACCTCGAGGCCGTGCCTGCCACCCAGCCGTCCGCGGATCTGAAGATAAGTGCGATAGCGCTGTCGGCATCGGGCGATGCGGTGGAGATCGAGGTCCAGGCACCTGAAGACACCACGCTGGATCTTTTTGCAGCAGCTCCCGAAGGCTCCTATATCGGCCTGCCTAAACCTGCCGGCCAAGGCGGTGAAAAGACGCTCTGGCGTTTGTCACTCAAAGGCATGAAAACAACCGAGACCGACACAGATCTGCGCCTCGTGCTGACTGCGGGCGGTCGCGCGGTCGAGCAGCTGTTTCCCATTGATCCGGCCTGGGTGAAATAGAAACTGCCTCCTGCCGGTCTGCCCATCGAACCGCTTTTGCCTCAACTTCCCTCGACGGATGGCCAACAAAGCCCTATCTGTGTCGCGGGGCTGCCGTTTCGCCGCAGCCGGTCAATCAAGGGATATTCACTATGACACTTTCTGTTGGGGATCGTCTTCCTGAGGCAACATTCAACACCATGACCGCGGACGGCCCCGGCGAAATATCGACTGGCGAGCTGACATCCGGCAAAACCGTTGTGCTGTTCGGCGTGCCGGGTGCCTTCACCCCGACCTGCCACATGAACCACCTGCCGGGCTTCATCGAGCATGCGGAAACGCTGAAGAACAAGGGTGTCGACACCATTGCTGTCCTGTCCGTGAACGACGTCTTCGTCATGGACGCCTGGAAGAAAGCCTCCAGCGCCGGCGACAGCATTACGTTCCTGTCCGACACGGCTGCCGGCTTTGTCGAAGCCGCAGGCCTCGGCCTCGGGCCGGCACCGATCTTCGGTCATCTGCGCTCACAGCGTTTCGCGCTGATTGCCAAGGATGGCGTGATCACCTTCCTGGCGATTGAAGACGCTCCGGGCGAAGCCGTGAAGTCTGGTGCTGCCGCAATTCTGGAAGCACTCGGCTAAGCTGTTGGCTGAATGATTTTGAAATGACGAAGGGCCCTGCGGGGCCCTTTTTTTGATCGTCCCCTCTCAACAGGTCATCCCGGACGCAGCAACGCGGAGATCCGGGATCGGAGAGCCGAGGGCTTATCAACATGGCTGCTGACAAAAGTGACGCCGTGCCCCCCCCGGCCCCGGCTCGCGCTTCGCTTGACCGGGACGACGACCGAGAGCCTGTGTTTTTCCGCCCCCCGTCGCCAAGTTCTTTCGTGTCACGAGGCCACCAGCACCGCCTATTTGCTCGACGTTTCACCCGCCTGCCGTTTGCGCGGCCAGAGGATGCTTGCAGCGTAGGCGAGATAGACACCGATCAGCGTTGCTGCCAGACCAAACCAGGTCAGCGCGTAGCCGAGGTGATCGTTCTTGAAATGAACGATGGTCTCCCCCGCCTGCGGCAGACCGGAAGGCGGTGTGAAGGAAGCGTCGAGATCTATGCTGAAGGGAGCCAGCCTGGCGGGATCGAGGCCCAGTTCTGCTGCCATGGCGTCCGTGTCACGTGCGAACCAGATACGATCTTCCCGACCTGGTTCAGGCGTTGTCCAGTTCGGCTTTTCACTCAGCCGCAGAAGTCCGGTCAGCTCCCAGGCGCCATCAGGCGGCGTGATTGCCTTTTCGCGCGTGGCCTTGTCGAGCCCTTGTGGAAGGAAGCCGCGGTTGACCAGAACGACCCACTGCTGGTCCGTTTCAAAGGGTGCATAGACCATCACCCCGGGCCCGCTTGCTCTCCCGACCGGATCAGTCAGCGCGGTGTAATAGAAGACTGCCCCTTCCAGGAAACGTCCGGTGAGCCTGACATGGCTATAATCGTCGGAAGGTGCAAGGTCGCCCCAGGCCGCTGGTTCGGGTGCTGTTTCCGGTGGGGTCGAAACACCGGCTTCCACCTGTTCGATGAGGTTTTCTTTCCAGGCGAGGCGGTCAAGCTGCCAGAAACCGAGATTGAGCAGAACCACCAGGGCCGCGATGGCGGCGAGTGTCGGAATAACGAGTTTACGCATGGGATTGTCTTCCCGGGACCCGCCCGGTCAATTGTCGTCCTTGCCGGTGTCCAGTTGGCCTTCGGCGGCCTTGTGCCGGAACTGAAGTGCGATCATGAGGCCTTTCAGCGGTCGAAGCACTCCACCGGCCAGCAGGATCGTCAGCGGCAGCCAGAGGACCAGGTGTACCCAGATCGGCGGCTGGTAGGAGAGCTCAACGAAGAGCACCAGACCGACCACGATAAACCCGACGATCATGATGACAAAGACCGCCGGGCCGTCACCACTGTCGGCGAAGGAGTAGTCGAGCCCGCAGGCCATGCAGGATTTCTTGACGCTCAGGAAGCCGTCGAAAAGCTTCCCCTGGCCGCAGCGCGGACACTTGCCCGACAGGCCTGCGGAAACCGGATTGACCGGTGGAAAATGCGCCTTGTCTTCCATGATGTGCCTCAAGCCTCAACTGAAATGAAAACGCCCGATCCGGTGGCCGGATCGGGCGTTGCTCGTGCCGGTTTGGCGCGATCCTAGTGAGCGGCCGGTGTGCCTGCGCCCCAAATGTAGATGGAGACGAACAGGAACAGCCAGACGACGTCAACGAAGTGCCAGTACCATGCGGCGGCTTCGAAACCGAAGTGCTTCTCCACGGTGAACTGACCAGCCAGTGCCCGGAACAGGCAGACGGCCAGGAAGATGGTGCCGACGATAACATGGAAACCGTGGAAACCGGTCGCCATGAAGAAGGTCGCGCCATAGATGTTGCCGCCGAAATCGAACGCGGCGTGCATGTATTCATAGACCTGGCAGATGGTGAAGAGAACACCCAGCAGAACCGTAAGGGTCAGGCCCCACTTCAGGCCATCGCGGTCATTGTGCAGCAGCGCATGGTGTGCCCAGGTGACCGTGGTGCCGGAGCACAGCAGGATCAGGGTGTTGAGCAGCGGCAGGTGCCAGGGATCGAACGTTTCGATGCCAACAGGTGGCCACTGACCGCCGGTAGCCTCGACGCGTGCAAACTGGATGGCTTCGCTGGTGAACAGCGACGCATCGAAGTAGGCCCAGAACCATGCAACGAAGAACATCACTTCCGAAGCGATGAACAGCAGCATGCCGTAGCGAAGATGTAGCGAGACCACCCGGGTGTGGTGACCCTGAGCGGATTCGCGAACGGTGTCGCGCCACCAGCCGAACATCACATAAAGGACGATCAACAGCCCAATAGCGAACAGGCCCCAGCCGGTGAGATCCAGGCCGAGCAGCACGAATTCCATGCCCTGTGCGTATTTCATGAAGCCGATGGCACCCAGTGCCATGACGAACGCACCGACGGATGCGATGAACGGCCACGGACTCGGATCGACCAAGTGGTAATCGTGGTTTTTGGTATGTGCCTCAGCCATCGGCAAGCTCCCCAAAGACAGTCATTTCAAGCGCGGATGCGCCAATCACTCGAATTTTGTTTCAGCTGCGGCCTTCTCGGCCTTTGCTGCAACAGGACGTTCCGGTTCTTCTACCGGGAAGAAGGTGTAGGACAAAGTGATTTCCTTCACGTGTTTCAGCTCAGGATCCTTGTCCATTTCCGGGTCGACGAAGAAAACGACCGGCATTTGAACAGTCTCGCCGCTTTCCAGCGCCTGCTCGGTAAAGCAGAAGCATTGCAGCTTGTTGAAATAGGCCCCGGCGGTCGGCGGCGACACGTTGAAAGTCGACGTGCCGACGGTCCTGCCGGAACCCGTGTTGGTTGCCACATATTCCAGTTGAGCGGTTTCGCCCATCTGGAGCGTGACCGAACGCTGCACCGGTTTGAATTTCCAGGGCAGCTCATGATTGACGTTGCCGTCGAAGCGCACGGTGATCTTGCGGTCGATGATCACGTCGCTTTCAGCCGTGGCAACCTGTGTGGTGCCACCAAACCCGGTGACACGGCAAAAAAGATTGTAGAGCGGCACGGCGGCATAGGCCGCCCCGACCATGAACATGAACACGCCAGCGCAAACCACCGCGACCTTGCGGTTGCTGCGTGACAGGTTTGAAGTGTCTTGTCCGTTGCTCACACGATCTCCCTCAAAGCGCCCGGTCCAGGATACCGGGGCCCAGTTTGACGATGGTCACGACATAGAACAGCACGACGAGGCCGCCGAGCACGCAGGCGATTGCAATCGACCGCGATCGGCGCTTCTTCTTCTGCTCTTCGGTGAGTGCAATGCCCTGCTCTTCCTTGGCCATCACGTCACGCTCCTGCAATCAGGCTCTCACCCAGAAGCAGGGCGAACAGCATGAACAGGTAGAAGATTGAAAACTTGAACAGACGCCAGCACGCGGCCTTCGCCGGATCGCCCTCGCGCTTGCGCCAGACGTCAAAGGACAGGCCGACGAAAATGGCACTCAGAAGAGCGGATGCGATGCCGTAGACGGGGCTTGCAAAGCCAAGCAGATAAGGTGCGACACCGATGGGTGCGAGCAGGATGGCGTAGGCAAGAATATGATGCCGTGTCACGGTCTCGCCGGCGACAACTGGCAGCATCGGGATCTTGGCGGCCTGATAGTCGCCGTTCTTGACCAGTGCCAGCGCCCAGAAGTGCGGCGGTGTCCACATGAAGATGATCAGGAAGAGCACGAAGCTTTCCAGGCTTACGCTTCCGGTAACGGCTGCCCAGCCGATCATCGGAGGAAACGCCCCGGCTGCGCCGCCGATAACAATGTTCTGCGGCGTCGAGCGCTTCAGCCACATCGTATAGACGATCACGTAAAAGAAGATGGTGAAGGCCAGGAACGCACCGGCAAACCAGTTGACCAGAAGGCCGAGCAGCACAACCGAACCGATGGACAGCGTCACACCGAAGGCAAGCGCTTCCTCACGCGTGACCTTGCCGGCCGGGATCGGCCGCTTGCGGGTGCGCGTCATGACTTCATCGATGTCGGCGTCGTACCACATGTTGAGCGCGCCGGAAGCGCCTGCTCCGATGGCAATGCACAGGATCGCGACAACACCCAGCACTGGATGCACGGAGCCCGGTGCCAGCATCAGGCCGACAAAAGCGGTGAAGATGACCAGAGACATCACTCGCGGTTTCAGGAGCGCCACATAGTCGCTCACCGATCCCATGCCGCCGTCCCAGACAGCGGTTTCCTGGCTCATCGTATCCTGGCGCTCAACGAGCGACATAGGCGCGTCCTTTGAATTCTTGTTTTCGATCGCGATCCGGGGATCGCGCGTCCGGGTGCACATGGCCCGGCAGTTTTCTTGAAAGGGAGCACCGCGCCGGCAACCGGCGCGGTGCTGATCTTGACCGGGAGGCGAACCTCCCGCCGCGATTTACTTGATGCGCGGCAGGGTCTCGAACTGGTGGAACGGCGGAGGAGAAGACAGGGTCCACTCCAGGGTCGTTGCACCTTCGCCCCACGGGTTGTTGCCGACAACGCGCTTCTTGGAGAACGCCTCAACGATACCGAAGAGGAACACCAGAACCGCAAAGGCCGAGATGTAGGAGCCGATGGACGACACGAAGTTCCAGCCGGCAAACGCATCCGGGTAGTCGACATAGCGGCGCGGCATGCCGTTCAGGCCCAGGAAGTGCTGCGGGAAGAACACCAGGTTCACGCCCACGAAGGTGATCCAGAAATGGGCCTTGCCGATCGTCTCGTTGTACATGTAGCCGAACATTTTCGGGAACCAGTAGTACCAGGCCGCGAAGATGGCGAACACGGCGCCGAGAGACAGCACGTAGTGGAAGTGAGCAACCACGAAGTAAGTGTCGTGGAACGCGCGGTCGAGACCGGCGTTGGCGAGCTGCACACCTGTCACACCGCCAACGGTGAACAGGAAGATGAAGCCGATTGCCCAGACCATAGGCGTGCGGAACTCGATGGAACCGCCCCACATGGTCGCGATCCACGAGAAGATCTTCACGCCGGTCGGAACCGCGATCACCATGGTGGCGGCCACGAAGTAGGCCTGCGTCTCGGAGGACATGCCGACGGTGTACATGTGGTGCGCCCACACGATGAAGCCGACGACGCCGATGGCGACCATGGCGTAGGCCATGCCGAGGTAACCGAAGATCGGCTTGCGCGAGAAGGTGGAAATAATGTGGCTGATGATGCCGAAGCCCGGCAGGATCAGGATGTACACTTCCGGGTGGCCGAAGAACCAGAACAGGTGCTGGAACAGGATCGGGTCACCGCCACCGGCAGGTGCGAAGAACGTGGTGCCGAAGTTACGGTCGGTCAGAAGCATGGTGATGGCACCAGCCAGAACCGGCAGGGACAGCAGCAGCAGGAACGCGGTGATCAGCACCGACCAGGAGAACAGCGGCATCTTGTGCAGGGTCATGCCCGGCGCACGCATGTTGAAGATGGTCGTGATGAAGTTGATGGCACCGAGGATCGAGGAAGCACCAGCAATGTGCAGGGACAGGATCGCCAGATCCATAGCCGGTCCGGGCTGACCGGACGTGGACAGCGGCGGATAGATAGTCCAGCCGCCACCGACACCGTTGGAGCCCGGAGGACCTTCAACGAAGAGGGAGAGAAGCAGGAGCAGGAAGGCCGGCGGAAGCAGCCAGAAGGAGATGTTGTTCATCCGCGGGAACGCCATGTCCGGCGCACCGATCATGATCGGCACGAAGTAGTTGGCGTAGCCGCCGATCATGGCCGGCATGACCATGAAGAAGATCATGATCAGACCATGTGCGGTGGTGAACACGTTGAACAGGTGCGGATCACCGAAGATCTGCATCCCCGGCTCCTGAAGTTCCATCCGCATGCCGACGCTGAGCGCGCCGCCAACGATACCTGCCATGATAGCGAACATCAGGTACATGATACCGATGTCCTTGTGGTTGGTCGAATAGACCCAGCGGCGCCATCCGGTCGGATGGCCATGTGCCGCATGTGCTTCGGTCGCAGCCATTTTGGGCTCCCTCTTTCAGACTTTCTCAGCGGCGCTGCATGTCATCGCGCGCATCGCCAAACAGGATCGTCGCCGCATTATTTCGCGGCGACAGAGATCTCTTCCAGCTTGCCTGCGGCAGCCACTTTCTTCGCATCGGCGATCGATGCCAGGAGCTGCTGGTTGGCAGTGTCCAGATCGTCCTGGGCGGCAGTTGACCAGGTCTGGAACTGATCCTTGGAAACCACCCGGATCGCGATCGGCATGAAGGCATGGTCCTTGCCGCAAAGCTCGGAACACTGACCGTAGTAGACACCTTCCTCGCGAGCGTGGAACCAGGTTTCGTTCAAACGGCCCGGGATGGCGTCGATCTTGACGCCGAAGGACGGCATCGCGAAGGCGTGGATAACATCTTCGGAGGTCACCTGGACGCGAACAGTGGTGTCGACTGGAATGACGAGATCGTAGTCAACGGACAGAAGGCGCGGAACTTCGTTGAGCGTCACGCCGCGAGCTTCTGCAACAGCCTGGCGCTCGTCGTCCTTGACCATGATGGAGTCGAAGGAGAGCTCACCCATGTTTTCATCGGTGTACTCATAGCCCCAGTACCACTGGTACCCGGTCGCCTTGATGGTCATCTCGTATTCGGGAATGTCCAGCTGCTTGTAGAGCAGGCGGAAAGACGGGATCGCGATCACGACCAGGATCAGGATCGGAGCAACCGTCCAGACCACTTCGATCATGGTGTTGTGCGAGGTTCTGGACGGAACCGGGTTCGCCTTCGAGCTGAAGCGGGTCATGCAGACGATCAGCAGCGCAAGCACGAACAGCGTGATTACGGTGATGATCACCAGGGTGAACCCGTTGAACCAGGTAATGTCGTCCATCACATCGGTGACAGAGGCCTGAAAGCCCAGCTGCCATTCCTTGATGCCGGATTCCGCTGCCAGGGCCGCCGTCGACACTCCAGCAAAAGTTGCCGCCGCACCGGCCATAGTCATGAGACGCTTGAAGACTGCCTTCACGTCCGCGCTCCCTTCCCTCATCCGCCTGAAATGGCGGAAAATGCTAAATTTCCGGACTCAGATCCGGTCCAATCCGGTGCGGCAGTAGCGGGCTTGGCGGCGCTGCGCAAGCCAAATCTGCTGCGTCCTGGAGTTGGACAAGGTCATGAGTTTGACCGGACTATAACCACAAACTCATATAAAGGGCGATGGCTACCATCGGGCATAGCGGCGATGTGCCGCATCATTCCACCGACACCTTTGAGCCGCACAAAAACCACAAGAAACGCCGGGCTGCAACGGAATTTCCAACTTTTCACAGCCACCTGAAGCTCTCTGCCATTTGACACGGGTCAAGGACATGCGAATTTTCGACAAGAATTGCGGCTAATCCTTAGGTTCCTGAACCGCCGGACTGGAAACGTGCGCCGTCATGCGGCAATGTCTGGCCTAGAATTACACCTTGATTCGCCAAGCAGGCCGCATCTTTTTGTGCCGGGCCGACCAAAAGCGAACCGGACAACGATTGACTGGAGGATTTCTTGTCAACCCAATTGCCGCAGTCACTGGCTGCCCGCCCTAACGGACGTTCCAGACTGTCTTTTTCCAAACTCGCGGCCATTGCCGGGATCGTCTTCAGTTCGTTGACTTACGGAAATCTGCCCGCTGCAGCACAAGGCGAGGTCCGCTCGACTCACGGCGACTGGCAAATGCGCTGCGACACGCCTCCCGGTTCCACCGGTGACCAGTGCGCGCTGATCCAGAACGTCACCGCGGCCGACCGGGAAAACGTCGGACTGTCCGTGATCATTCTGAAAACCGCCGACAAGCAGGCCCGCATTCTCCGGGTTCTTGCACCGCTCGGCGTGTTGTTGCCGTCCGGCCTTGGCCTCAGGGTCGACAACGCCGATATCGGCCGGGCCGGCTTCGTCCGCTGCCTTCCGAACGGCTGCATTGCCGAGGTCATTCTCGAAGAAGATCTGCTGAGCAAACTGCAGGCCGGCTCTCAGGCGACCTTCATCATCTTCCAGACCCCGGAAGAAGGGATCGGCATCCCGATTTCGCTGAACGGGTTCTCCGCAGGCTTCGACGCCCTGCCCTGACACGGAAACGCAAGCAAACAAACGAAAGGCGCCCAATCGGTGCCTTTTTTGTTTCCGAAATTCTGGTGATGTGCCTTGCCGTCTATTCCGCGGCTGGCGCGTCAGGAGCGTTCGCCTCCATCGACCGGCGCGGTGTCACCTTGTGCAGCTTGTCGGCGCCGGCAAACATGCCCTCGCGCAATTGCTGGGCAAGCCGCTCCTCGTCCCGGTCGCGCACGTCTTCCTCGATCTGGTCGATCCGGTCGAGGGGAGTTCCCAGTGCTTCGAGCGCCGCCCGGCCGAAGACGACGCTTGATTCGAAGGTTTCACGAATCTGGAAATCGACGCCACGTTTGGTGAGATCCAGCATATGTGCGCGGTCCGTCGCCCGGCAGAAGATCAGTGCTTCGGGAAAGCCTTCGCGCACGAGGTCGATGGCCTTGCCCATCACCTTGTCGTTCTCGATGCACATGGCAACCAATGTCGCCTTGCCTGCCCCTGCCGCCGCCAGGACGTCTGCCCGCGTGGCATCGCCGTAATAGACCTTGTAGCCCTGCTTGCGGGCGTAGGCGATACGGTCCGGCCGATTGTCGATGGCGGTGATCTCAAGCCCTTCGGATGTCAGGAACTGGGCCACCACCATGCCGAAGCGGCCGAAGCCGATCACCAGCACGGTTGGTGTTGCCTCCTCGAATGTTTCGATCGACGGGTTTTCAACACCCCGTGCCTTGACCCTGGCCGCCAGCCGGTCCAGCCCGAGACAGGCAACCGGCGTCAGCAACATGGTCAAGACCACAATCGCATTCAGCTGGTTGACGGCCTGATAGCTCAACAGGCGCTCGCCGACAGCGGCGGTGAACAGGACAAACGCGAATTCACCACCCTGAGGCAACGTGACGGCGATGCGCAATGCATCGGAATTCGGCGAGCCGGTGCCCCGTGACAGAGCCCAAAGGAATATGCCCTTCACGCCCATCACACAGATGACGCCGATTGCGAGGATTTCCCAGTGGGTCATCACCAGGTAGATATCTAGCGACATGCCGACGGCGACAAAGAACAGGCCCATGAGCAAAGACCGGAAGGGCTCGATGTCGGCTTCAAGCGTATGGCGGAAACTCGATTCGGCCAGCAGTACACCTGCCAGGAACGCCCCGAGCGCCATCGACAGGCCGACCGCATGCATGATGCCGGCACTGCCAAGAGCGACGAGGAGAGCGGCTGTCAGCATGACCTCGCGCGCGCGGCTTGCCGCCAGCAGCAGGAAAATCGGCGACACCAGATATCGGCCAGTCAGGACAACCGCGGCCACCGCCGCCAGAACGATCATGATCTCGCTCAGGATCTGGGTGTAGGTGGATGGCCCTTCCCCTGGCGCCAGGATGGCAACCATCGCAAGCAGTGGCACGATGGCAATATCCTGAAGCAACAGGATGCCAAACGCGCGTTGGCCGTAGGCTGAGGAAAGTTGTCCGCGTTCCTGAAGGATCTGCAGCGCGAACGCGGTGGAAGAAAGCGCCAGGCCGAAGCCAGCCACCAGGGAGGTGGTGAAGGAATAACCGAACAGCCGTCCTATGGCGTAGAAGGTCACACCGGTCAGTAGCACCTGGGCCGTTCCAAGGCCGAAGATGTCACGCTTCATCCGCCAGAGTTTTCGCGGGTCCAGCTCCAGACCGATGACAAACAGCAGCAGGACGACGCCTAGCTCGGCGACATGGAGCACGTCCTCGCCGGAGCCGAGAAGCTTAAGGCCATGCGGGCCTATAACGGCTCCGGCAGCGAGATAACCGACCACCGATCCAAGCCCCAGCCTTTTGGCGATCGGAACGGCGACGACCGTCGCGGCCAGAAACACGATCGATTCGGCAAAAAACGGAGGGGCTCCTTCTGCTGCCATTCCTTCTCCTTAACCGCATGGTCCCGACACGTCGCCTTCTTGTTTCAGGCGACTTCGGCTCACTTCAACGATATCAGAGAATACGCCCTATCCTTTAATCAAATCCAGCGACTGCAGCAAAAAAGTGCTTTATTTTCAATCAAAGGACAGCCCCACGCGCCAAGAACCGCACAAGCTGATTGCACGCCGGATATTTGCTGCGTAGCGTTGCAGGTGTCCGGTGAAACAGTCTGGCAGGCAACCTGTGGGCCAAAGGCTGGCTATCTGTCCCTGTACTCCAAGACGGAGCCCTCGCAACGCATGTCCGATCTGTTTGCCTCAATCGATGCCGCACGCCTTGCCTGCGGGTTTCTGCCGCTGTCTCAGATGATGGAAATCCTGGACGGCAATCATGTTCTGGATCCCTTTTCCACACTGGTTTCCGCAGGCGTATCGGCGGGCAAGAACAACATCTTTTATCCGGGCGTCACGCTGAAGGCGTCATCCGGAGCGGAGATCCGGCTGGGCGACGACAACATTGTGCACTCCGGCAGCCATTTCGAAGCGTCGAACGGCAATATTCTGATTGGTAGCAAGAACCAGTTCGGCGAAGGCGGATTTACCGCCAAGGCCAACAGGCCCGGCGCGGAAATCCGGATCGGAAGCCATGGCCGGTTCCTCAACAACCCGGCCCTGTTCGGCAGATGCATGCTGGGAGACGGCAGTCAGATCCTCGGCAATATCACGGTCGACACCTGCACGCTGTCGGACGGAGGCTCCTTTCAGGAAGATGATCCGGACATGAGAGGCGGTCTGCTGAAAGGAAGCGGCGTTGCCAGGAACCTGAGCGTGGCACGCGGCATGGTGATAGCCGGAAACGGGAGCTTCAGTTCGGAAGACCTGCTGCCTCAAAGGCACTTTCACCCAAAGCCCTGACTGCAACACCCTGATCGTGGAAAGCTGCGTGACGGATCAGATCAGCCGGCAAGACCTCAGGAACGTTTCCAGGCCATCCACAGTCACGTAGTGATGGCCCCTCAGACCGACGCTCTGCGCCCCTTCAATGTTTTCCGCGCGGTCATCGACAAACGCACTTTCCTCGGGAGCGTAGCCGTAGCGGCCGCAGATGCGCTCATAGACCAGCGGATCAGGCTTGCGGGCTCCAAACTCCGCCGAGACATGGGCCTTCTCGCCAAAAATCTCGACCGTTTCCGGCGCGCAGACGGGCAAGGCATCCTTCAAGAGCATGCCGTTGTTGGTCAGCAGCGCAATGTCTGCGGTCGCCTTCAGGCGGCGGACAAGCGACAAGACATCCCGGCGCGGGCGCATCATCTGCCGGCGCACGTCCGCCCAGGTTTCGAAGTCGATCGGAAACTCGAGCAGCCTTGCAAATTGCTCTAGATAGGCTTCGGCCGTTGCAGGATCTCCCGCCTCGGCTGCATTTTCATGAGGACCGCCCCAGACCGAGCGATCAATATCGGCCGCAGGCCTTCCTGTCAGCTCCTCAAGCAGCTTCAAGCGGATCTGGTGGTCATAGTCGTAGAGCACCAGATCCATATCGAAGATGACGAATTTTATGTCCGGCATAGGTCCTTCCAGGCGGCTTTGTCAGACCGCCGTCCCGCCTATGGTCATGGCATTGATGCGCATGGACGGTTGGCCGACACCGACAGGTACGCCCTGCCCCTGCTTGCCGCAGGTCCCCATGCCGGGATCGAGCTTCATGTCGTTCCCGATCATGGCAACGCGGGTCAGCGCGTCCGGTCCGTTACCGATCAGCATTGCCCCTTTCAGCGGCGCGCCAACCTTGCCGTTCTCCACGCGGTAGGCTTCGGTGCAGGAGAACACGAATTTGCCGGAGGTGATGTCGACCTGGCCACCGCCGAAAGAGACGGCGTAGATGCCGTCCTTGACCGATGCCAGGATCTCGTCCGGATCCTTGTCACCGGCCATCATTACCGTGTTGGTCATGCGCGGCATCGGGATGTGGGCGTAGGACTGCCGGCGGCCATTACCGGTCGGCTCCATGCCCATCAGACGCGCATTCTGGCGGTCCTGCATGTAGCCCTTCAGGATACCGTCCTCGATCAGTACCGTTCGGCTGGAAGGCGTGCCTTCGTCGTCCACAGTCAGCGAGCCCCGCCGATCGGCAATCGTGCCGTCGTCAACGATGGTCACGCCAGGCGAAGCGACGCGCTGGCCCATGAGACCGGCGAACGCGGACGTTTTCTTGCGGTTGAAGTCGCCTTCCAGTCCGTGGCCGACGGCTTCATGCAGAAGAATGCCCGGCCAGCCCGGCCCCAGCACGACATCGAAGGTGCCGGCAGGTGCCGGAACTGCGTCCAGATTGACCAGAGCCTGACGCAGCGCCTCGTCGACACCGCCCTGCCAGTTTTCCGTGGTGATGAAACGCTCGAAGCCTTCCCGGCCACCGCAACCGAAAGAGCCGCTTTCCTGGCGTTCGTCATTGCCGGCGACGACGGAAATGCTGAGCCGCACCATCGGACGCACATCGCGCACCAGATGACCGTCCGCACGCAGGATCTCGACCACCTGCCAGGAACCCGCCAGAGACGCGGACACCTGCCGCACGCGTGGATCCTTCGCCCGCGCGTAGGCATCGATTTCCTGCAGCAGCTTGACCTTGTCCTCGAAGCTCGGTCCGCCAAGCGGGTTTACATCGGTATAAAGCGTCTGGTTGGTGCGCGCAGGTGCCGCCGCGTAGCTACCCGAATACCCCTTCTTGACGGCGCTGACCGCATCGGCCGCCCGTTTCAATGCACCTTCGGAGATATCCCCGGCATGGGCGTAACCGGCAGCTTCACCGGCAACGGCTCTCAGGCCGAAACCTTGTGCGGTGTCGTAGTTGGCCCCTTTCAGGCGCCCGTTGTCGAAGACAAGGCCCTCGCTTTGCCGGTACTCGACAAAAAGCTCGCCATCATCCGCTCCATCAAGTGCGTCTTGAGTGATCCGCCTTGCCGTTTCGAGGCCCAGGCCTGAAGATTCGATAAGATCGGTGGTGGAAAGGGTCATCTGTCTGTCCTGATTTCGCCCGGAGTGTCTGCCGATGCAGGTTGCATTGCCAGACCGGGCAATTTGGTTGTTTCTCTCAACATAGGCGTTTTGGCGCGCAAATCATCCCATAAGCGGAGAATTCCACTTGCCAGTCATACGGTCCCACGCGCCGGAATGCAGTCGGGGGCGGGTTACCCTGTGCGGTTTTGACGCCGATTGTCCCGCAACGGGGAAATGGCCCACCGGCAAAGCTTTGACTTGCCCTCTCCTGCCAGTCTGCCATAAATGCTATCAAGACTTCCCGATAGACCGACAGCCAAACTGCAGATCATGAACCGCTACGAAAATCCGCGCATCCCCAATGAAGCCCGCGTCCGCTATCTGGACGGCGACTATCAGGTGGAAACACCGGGGACATTCGTGCGCTGTGCGGTCACCGGCACGGCGATCCCGCTGGACGAGCTGAAATACTGGTCTGTCGAACGGCAGGAAGCCTATGTCGATGCCAATGCATCCATGAAGCGGTATCTGGAAACGCGCTGAGCCGCGTCAGGCGAAGTCAAGCAGCCTCATTTTCCGAACTGACGCCGGCGAAGCCGCTCCTTGATGAGTGACGCCAGTCTGTCTTCGTCGTCGATCTCCATTCGCACTTCCAGAACGGCCGCACTGGATGCGATCCAGTGGAACAGCTCTCCCGTCGACGTTTCCAGCCTGGCCATGTCCTTGGACGTCGTCACCAGCTTGAACCCGGCTTCCTCGGCTTCGGTCAGCAGCGCACGCACGTCGGCTTGCGTATATTGATGGTGATCGGGGAATTCCCTCGTTTTCTTCACGTCGTAGCCAAGCGATTTCAGCGTATCGAAGAATTTCTGCGGTCTGCCGATGCCCGCAAATGCAAAGAGCCTGCTTCCCGCCAGTTCATCGTTCGGCTGCGGCCGCACATGTGCGTGAAGGATCGGCAGCCCCTTGCGTCCGGCCAGATGCACAGCTTCCTCGGCCGCATCCCCCTCACCCACCAGGACCAGGCAATCGGCCTTCACGATCTGCTTAGCCGCAGGTGCCCGCAAGGGGCCGGCAGGCAGACACTTGCCATTGCCGAACCCCACGCTGCAATCAACCAGCACCAGGCTGAGATCCTTGGCCAGCGCCGGGTTCTGAAACCCGTCATCCATAAGCAGCACATCAATAGGCTGCTGCTCGGCAAGCCGTGCTCCCGACGGCCTGTCGGCCGCAATCACGGTTGGACCGTACCGGGCCAGCAACAAGGCCTCGTCACCGACAACGTCGGCGTCGTGCATGCTGGCATCGACGAGGAGCGGCCCCTTGGCCTTGCCGCCGTAACCGCGCAGCAGAAAACCGGGCCGCAAGCCTTCTTCCTGCAGTCTGTAGGACAGTTCGATGGCAAAGGGTGTCTTTCCGGTTCCGCCGACGACGAAATTGCCGACGCAGATTACAGGCAACCGGCTTTTCGCCTTCGGCTTCTTCAACATGCGGCGTCCGGAGACCAGTCCGTAGATCCAGCCTGCCGGCGACAGCAGCCAACTTGCCAGTGTCTGTCCCGGCTTCCACCAGAAGTCGGGCGCCGTCTTCATGCGCGGCCCCGCGGCAGCGGATCGCCAGTCGCCGGACCTGCTATTCCCAACATGGGTTGCAACACTTTCAGGGTTTCGTCCAACGCACCGCGTCCGGCTTCGACCAGGGCCCTTGCTCTTTCCGCCTGCGCCCGGGCAGCGTCAGCATCGCGCAAGAGACTGCCGACGCAATCTGCCAGGTTCTCCGGCAACTCCGCTTTCAGCGAAGCCCGCCGGCTCCAGAAGTCCTTGTAGACGGCGCGGGCGTTCGCAACGCGCGGGCCAGTGACCAGCGCGGAGCCCGACAGCGCAGCTTCCACCGGGTTGTGACCGCCTGCATCGTTGAATGAACCACCCAAAAACGTCACCGGTGCCAATCTGTAAAAAAGTCCCATCTCGCCCAGTGTATCACCGAGATAGACATCTGTGTCCGTTTCAATTGCCTGATCCAGACTTCGACGCGCCGCACGCAGGCCACGGCTATCGATCATGGCCGCAATATCATCTGTCCGGACGGGATGTCGCGGCACAAGGACCAGCAGGAGATCGGGAAAATCCTCGGTGAGACGGCCAAAGGCCTCGAGCACGATTTCGTCCTCACCCGGATGCGTCAGTGCGGCCAGCCAGACCGGACGCGCTCCTGTCTGCGCCAGCAGGGCGGTTGCCTGGCCTTCGTCCACGGCCGGGTCCGGTGCATCGAATTTCAGATTGCCGGGCGTTGAAACATTGCGGCAGCCCAACAGGCGGAACCGCTCGCCATCGGCGGCGCTTTGCGCCAGAACCATGTCCAGACACCGGAACAGATATCCGGAAATACGCGGAAAGCGTGCCCAGCTTCGATAGGATCGGTCAGATAGACGGCCGTTGAGAAGCACGAAGGGCGGTTGCCGTGAACGCATTTCATCGAAAAGGCAGGGCCAGATTTCGGATTCGACCACCATCGCCAGATCCGGATACCAGTGGTCGAGAAATCGGCAGATCGGCCCGGGGGCATCGAATGGCATGAACTGGTGGATCGCCCCTTCCGGCAAGCGGCCCTGTGCCAACTGTGCCGCCGTCACGGTGACAGTCGTCAGGAGCACCTTGTTGCCGGACGCCGTCAGTTCGTCGACCAGCGGCAGCACGGATACGGTTTCACCGACACTGGCCGCATGGATCCAGACAAGCTTGCCGGCAGGCCGGCTTGTTGCGCTCCGTCCGAAACGCTCCCCCTTGCGGGCGGGCAATTCCTTGCCGGAGCGGCTGCGCAGCCAGAAAAGCAGATTGAACAGAGGCGTCAGGGCCCGTGCAAGGCCCCTGTAGAGACTGAAGACAAGGGGTCGCCGGTCAGCCATCCGCCCTTCCGACCAGCTCGTAAGCACGTTTCGTTGCGGCGTTGAGCCCCACTTCCACCTTGAGGCGGTATTCCTCAAGCGTGTCGTCGTCCGCATCGGCAGGAACCCAGATGAGGTCACTCACCGCGATGCTGCCCCGGCCGAACGGCAGGTTGACGCTGGCCTTGTCCCAACTGTTCAGCTCGATGCTGCGGCTGGTCGCCACGGCCACTGGCAGGACGGGACGGCCCGAATGCTTGGCAAGCTGAACGATGCCAACGCCGGACTTGCGGGCCGGACCTTTTGGCACATCCGCCGTCATGGCGATGGAATAGCCTTCCTTGAGCGCACGAAGCGCCTCGATGAAACCACGCATGCCGCCGCGCTTCTTTATCTGGCGTGCGTTCTTGCCGCCGGAGGCACGGATCAGGCCGAGGCCGAGCTTGCGGGCCGCGATCGCGTTGACCTCGCCATCGGCAGACCGGGAAATCATCACCTTGGCGGGCCAGTGAGCCGGCTTGGCGAAGGGCACCATGAAGTGCTGGCCGTGCCACATGGCCACGATAACCGGGAGATCCTGTTCGGAACGTTCGTGCACGCCCTCCGGCTCGATCACGAACCGGTTGGTACGGTAGACCAGTTTCAGGTAAACGGCCATCAAAGTGCCGATGCTGGCCAGAACCCAGGGCTGACGGCCGAGGCGTTTTATCATTTGGTGTGGTCGCCTGAGAGAGCTGCGCTGCCTTAAGAAGCCGTTTCCGGATCGAGCAAGCGGTGCATGTGGACGATGAAGTAACGCATATGAGCGTTGTCGACCGTCGCCTGTGCCTTGGATTTCCAGGCTTTGTAAGCTTCGGCATAATTCGGGTAGATTCCGACGATATCCAGTTCGTCCAGATCGCGGAACGTCAGCCCTTCCGGTGATTCCAGCTCGCCGCCGAACACAAGATGAAGGAGCTGCTTCGGAGTATCGGTATTACTCATCAATATCCTCGCTTTCGTCGCTGCAACCGGTCTGTTACCTGATCAGGTCGTCGAGCGCGTCGCGCACAGGCCCGATCAGCGCAACAGGAGCTGCGATCAGGGCCGGGTGGCCGGTCTTGGCGCGGTTGTAGATCAGGTTCCGACCTGACAGGTCGGTCAATACACCGCCCGCTTCCTGCACCAAAAGATCCGCCGCCGCAAGATCCCAATCGCTCGGTCCGCCTCGTGCAGCCCCGACATCGACCCGTCCTGCTGCAACGATCGCCAGGCGATAAGCCAGGGAGCGCAGGATTTCCGTGCCGACAAATCCTGCAGCGACAACATCCTGATTGGCAACAATGGAATGAGGTCCGGTCAAGGTTGCGCCGGAAAGGCCGGTGCGGTCTGACACCGCCAGTCGTGCCCCATTGAGCCAGGCCCCGCCGCCTGTACGGGCCAGGAACATCTCGTCCCGGCGCGGGCAAAAGACCGAAGCCGCAACAGGCCGACCGGCCTCAACCACGGCAATCGCCACTGTCCATTCGTCGCCGCCCGCCAGAAAGGCCCGCGTGCCGTCAATCGGATCGACAATAAAGACACGCTCGTGGTTGAGCCGGCTGCGGTCGTCGGCGGTTTCCTCCGAAAGCCAGCCGTAGTCCGGCCGCGCGGACCGCAGGTAGTCCGCGAGAAAACGGTCTACCGCGAGATCTGCCTCGGAAACCGGCGACATGCCCGCCTTGCCCTTGTACCAGGTCTCCGGATCCTGACCGAAGAAACCCAGCGCAATATCGCCCGCCTGGCGCGCAGCCAACTCCAGCAGGCGCAGGTCCGCGTCCCTTCCGGCTTCATCCAGCCCGATTTCGCTTCGTCCGGTATCGTTCAGGCCCTTGTCAGCTTCCGGCAAGGGCCATTCCTTCAATCATGACCGAGGGAGTGGCTGCCGAATAACGGTTGTCAAGGTCGCTGCCGGGCACGAGCCGTGCAAACATGTCCTTCAGGTTGCCTGCAATGGTGATTTCGCTAACGGCTTCCACGATCTGGCCGTTTTCGAACCAGAAACCGGCTGCCCCGCGCGAATAGTCACCGGTAAGGCCGTTGACGCCGTGACCGATCAGATCGGTCACCAGCAGGCCCTGCCCGGCCTCCACCATCAATTCCTCCAGCGATTTTTCGCCCGGCAACAATGTAACGTTCGTTGCGCCAGGCGACGTACCGCTGCCACTGCGGTGCGCCCGGCCATTGGGCGTCAGGCCCAGTTCACGTGCGGAAGCACCGTCCAGAAACCAGTGTCGCAGGACACCGTCTTCAATGACATCGAGACGTTCCGCCCGGGTTCCTTCCCCGTCGAACGGGCGTGTTGCGGCACCCCGGCGCTTGAACGGGTCGTCAACCACCTGGATGCCAGGTGCGAACACGGCCTCGCCCATCCGGTCTTTCAGGAAGCTGGTCTTGCGCGCAATGGCGGCCCCGTTGATCGCCCCGACAAGGTGCCCGAGAATGCTGCGTGCAGCGCGCGATTCATAAATGACGTTCGCGGTGCGGGTCGAAAGCTTATTCGGATTGAGACGGCGCACAGCTCTTTCACCGGCCCTGCGTCCGATCTCCGCCGGTGCTTCCAGGTCCTCGAAATAGGTGCGGCTGTCGAAATCGTAATCCCGCTCCATGCCGGTCCCTTCCCCCGCGACGGCTGTCATGGACATGCCATAGCGGGACGACATGTAGGACCCCTGGAACCCATGGCTGGTCGCCAGAACGACACCGGCAAGACGCCAGGAGGCCCCAGCACCGCCGGATTTGGTGACGCCTTCCACCTCCAGACCGGCCGCTTCCGCTTCCAGCGCGATCTGCGTCAGATCCTCGGCAGTCATTTCCTTTGTGTCCAGAAGCTCGAGTTCCGGGAACTCCTTCACGAGAAGATCCTGATCGGCAAGACCGGCATAGGGATCTTCCGGCGCGACCCTGGCCATGGCGACGGCCCGTTCAGCCAGGCTTGCCGGATCATCAAGTCGGTTGGCTGAGACAGCAGCAGTTCGCTTGCCGACAAACACGCGCAAGGTGACGTCGTCGCCTTCGGCGCGCTCGGTTTCTTCCACCTTGCCTTCGCGAACATCGACCGAAAGCGAGACACCGGTAACCGCAATCGCGTCGCAGGCGTCAGCTCCGGCCTTGCGGGCTGCTTCCACCAGACGGGCTGCCCGGGATTGCAATTCGCTTTGATCAATCAGTTCCGACATCGTGTCCGCTCTTTCGTCTTCTGGTTCGGCAGTTGTTTACGCCCCGCACGGCTGCGCTGCAACTGTCGGGGCCTTTTGCGGGCAATCCGGTCGTGCTGGGCGCCTTCCAGAGCCATGGTTTTCCCCTGATAGGTGGGAAATGGGATTTTGAGCCGGTTCCGGCAAGAGGTTGCAATGCCGCAGCACCCCATCCGATTTTCGTAATGATGACCGCAAGATAGGCGGGATCGGGACAGGGCGGCAAATTCATTCTAAGGTTGTATCAAGTCGAAATTGCCACATGACTGAACAAGGTGTTACCTGTCTGATTACATTCCAGTAACCCTCTTATAAATCAGACTTTTTTAACTCTGTATCTTAAGTGGTTCACGACTTTTCTTCAGTAGATTGAATGCATCGAGAGACCAAAAATGGTCCGACCTAAAGGTCCGGTGGAGAGTCATTTGAGACGTCAAACAGAAATACAGGAAATGGTAGCAACCGGGGGCGGCGCCCAAACGATGCCGCATCCCGGTTGCCTGCCGGCCCACTTCGAGCAACGCCTTGAAAACCGGCCGGGTACCCCTTCCCTGCCAGCCGAAATTTTCCTGGATCGCGACAGGGCGGTCATCAAGCGGCGGGTTGCCGGTGTTCCGGTGACGGTGGTTGTGCCCGCTCAAGGTTTCGATGGTGTCATGGTCCGGATCGTTCCGGGCGCGGTGCCGGGCGAAATCGTGGCGGCACTGATCCTGAAACATCCTGATAGCGCGCTGTCGATCACCCTGGCAGAAACCGAGAAATCCGACGACCTTGCGGTCCTGTGGAGCCGGTGGGCCCAGGTGTTCAACCTGCCTATGCTGGTGTGTGACCTCGGCGGCAAGGTAAAGCCGATCGAAGCCTACAGCGCCGTTCCGGCTTCAAAACCTGCGCCCCGGCGCAAGCTGCGCCTTTTGACCGGCCGCCGTCCGCGCTTCCTGAACCGCCGTCTTCCCGGCCGGCAGGAACCTTCGGCAACTGTCCACGCCAATGAGCGTGAGATCATCGCCCGCACCTGAGCGTGCACACGAAAGTCTTCAAAAAAAGCCCCGCCGAGCGGGGCTTTTTTCGTTAGAGCGCACCGATAAGGGCATCGGCGAAGAAACCGAAGAACAGGATCCAGCCATAGGTCCCGTTGGATCGGAACAGTTGCAGGCACTGATCGCCGTCATCGATATCCAGTACGACGATCTGCCACCCCAGGTGAATGACGCCAGCCAGGATGCCGATAAAAGCGGCCGGACCGGCATCCGCAAAGATCGCAGCGAGAAAGAACAGCGCGGTAGCGCAGCTGTAGAGCAGGATGAGAGCCGGCTTGGTGTGCTCATCGAAGAGGCGGGCCGTCGACTTCACACCGACAAGCGCATCGTCCTCCTTGTCCTGATGGGCATAGATCGTGTCGTAGCCGATCGTCCAGCAGATGCCGCCGATATAGAGAAACACCGGTGACCAGGACAGGGACCCAAAGGCGGCCGCCCAGCCCATGAGCGCGCCCCAGGAAAAGGCGAACCCCAGAAACAGCTGCGGCCAGTTGGTGATGCGCTTCATGAACGGGTAGACCGCTACCGGCAGCAGCGAGGCGATGCCCAGCCAGATCGTGTAGGTGTTGAACTGCAGCAGCACCGCAAGGCCGATGAAGGCCTGGACCACCAGAAAGATCTTTGCCTGAAGTCTGGACACCTGCCCCGCCGGGATGGGCCGGGAGCGGGTCCGCTCGACCTTGGAATCGATGTCGACGTCGACAAGGTCGTTGTAAGTGCAGCCTGCACCGCGCATGGCAACCGCACCGATGAAAAACAGAACCATGTGCCAGGGGTCCGGCCAGGCCTTGCCACCGGCGACCGCCGCCAATGCCGCCGACCAGAAACAGGGCCACAGCAACAGCCACCAACCGATCGGACGTTCCCAGCGGGCAAGGCGCGCATAGGGGCGCAGGCCAGCCGGCAGCCGCGTGTCCACCCAGTGCTGCTTGACCGCATCTGCAACCGGCCCCGTGTCGTTCGTGGAAAACACTTTCGATCCGTCCATTTCTCGATTATCCGGCGGAAACGCTCCTGCTTTCCGCCCTTCTCAGGTTCTTTTAGCGATTTTCAGCAGGAAATTCATCCCGCAAGAGGTCACAGGGGCGCTATCGTGAAACTCAGAGTTGGGCACGGTGCCATGTTCTGACGACCAAACCCCGGTCAGCCTTCGGTTTCCTCTTCGCGCTTGCCACACCTGGCTTGCAAGCGTTCCGGCCTTTTCCTGGGTGCGGAAACCACCTCTCCTGCCGCGTCACAAGTTGGGCGGTGACCGGCAGAAATGCGCCGTTGCATGCGCCGCCAATTGCGGTATGCGGCCCTCCGTGTTAGGGGACGGCCCTCTTGCTTCAACCTTCACGAAGAGACTGTCCGTTTATGAAACTTCTCCTGATCGGATCCGGCGGCCGCGAACACGCGCTCGCCTGGGCGCTGGCAAAATCTCCCAAGCTGACCAAGCTCTATGCGGCGCCCGGCAATGCCGGCATTGCCGAGGTGGCAGAGCTTTGCAATCTGGACACCGCGGATCATCAGGCAGTCATCGGTTTCTGTCGCGAACATGCCATCGATCTTGTGGTCGTCGGCCCCGAGGCACCGCTTGTGGCGGGCCTTGTCGATGATCTGGAAGCGGCCGGGATCAAGGCTTTCGGACCGTCCAGGGCAGCGGCCCAACTGGAGGGCTCCAAGGCCTTCACCAAGGGCGTGTGCGACGAAGCAGATATTCCGACCGCCGGATACGGCCGCTTTGATACGGCAGATGCCGCGCTCGCCTATGTCCGGGAAAAAGGTGCACCGATTGTCGTGAAGGCGGACGGGCTTGCAGCCGGCAAGGGTGTCGTGGTCGCCATGACCCTGAAAGACGCCGAAGAGGCGGTAACGGCCTGTTTCGAAGGCTCGTTTGGGGCCGCAGGTGCGGAAGTCGTCATCGAGGAATTCCTGGAAGGCGAGGAAGCGAGCTTCTTCGTGTTGTCCGACGGCACCAACGCACTGCCGCTTGCCACCGCCCAGGACCACAAACGCGCCTATGATGGTGACGAAGGCCCGAATACCGGCGGCATGGGCGCTTACTCGCCCGCTCCCGTGCTGACAGATGCACTGATTGCCGAGGTGATGCGTACCATCATCGAGCCGACAATCGCGACACTGGCCAAACGTGGCACCCCTTTCAAGGGCGTCCTCTATGCGGGTCTAATGATCGGCAAGAACGGCCCGAAGCTGATCGAATACAATACCCGCTTCGGTGATCCGGAATGCCAGGTCCTGATGATGCGCCTCAAGAGCGACCTGCTGGAGCTGCTGCTTGCCAGTGTCGAGGGCCGACTGGACCAGACAACGGCAGACTGGCGCGACGAAGCCGCACTGACGGTGGTCATGGCCGCCAAGGGTTACCCGGGCAGCTACGACAAGGGCACGGAAATCCGTGGTCTCGATACACCGGCAACGGATGACGTTGCCGTCTTTCACGCAGGCACCAAACGCGATGGCACGCAGATCCTGGCAAATGGCGGACGCGTTTTGAACGTGACGGCGGTCGGCACCACCGTTCGCGAGGCACAGCAACGGGCCTACGAGCGGATCCGCGACATCGACTGGCCGGAAGGTTTTTGCCGAACCGACATCGGCTGGCGGGCCATCGCCCGGGAAAGCTGAGGCCGAGCCAAGCGAAAAACCGGCAATCGTAGCATTTCCGGTTTCCGGGACTTGGCAGGCGCTTGAAAGCAAAGGTAATCTTCTCCCCGGTGCGGACTTGGGAGACAGACGTGAAAAACGACCTGCCGGATCTGTTTCCGGGGTTTGACAGCATCACTGTCGAAGCCAACGATGTGCGGCTGTTCTGCCGGACCGGCGGGTCCGGCCCACCGTTGCTTTTGCTGCACGGCTACCCGCAATCTCATGTCTGCTGGCATAAGGTGGCCCCGCAGCTTGCCGAACACTTCACGCTCGTCCTGCCTGACCTGCCGGGATATGGCCGTTCGTCCGTACCGCCGCTATCAGACGATCACGCGACCTATTCCAAACGAAGCATGGCCTCGGCCATGGTCGAGCTCATGAAGGTGCTCGGCCACTCGACGTTCTTTCTGGCCGGCCATGACCGTGGCGGCCGAGTGGCTTACCGCCTTGCCCTCGATCACCCGCAGGCCCTTCAGAAAGTCGCCGTTCTCGACATCCTGCCGACATGTGACTACTGGGACCGGATGGACAGGCTGTTCGGCCTCAAGATCTATCACTGGATGTTTCTGGCCCAGGCTGCGCCTTTCCCGGAAAAGACAATTTCTGCCGCACCGATACGATTTCTCGATCACACGCTGGCCAGCTGGACTGCAGCCAAGAACCTGTCGTGCTTTTCCAAGGAAGCCATGGCGCATAACCGTGACTGGTTTTGCGAACCAGACCGGGTATCGGCAACCTGCGAGGACTACCGCGCAGGTGCAACGATCGACTACGACCACGACCGGGCGGATCTGGATGCGGGAAGAAAGATTCTTGTTCCCCTTCTTGCACTTTGGGGAAGCAAAGGTATCGCCACCAGCGTGGACGATCCGCTTGAAGTCTGGCGGGGCTGGTCAAGGACCGCTGTCGGCGCCGCGCTTCCCGGTGGGCACTTCCTGCCCGAAGAAGCCCCGGAAGAGACGGTCGCTGCCCTCCTCGAGTTCTTCGCAAGCGCATCAGGCAGTTGACGGCACCGCGCCAACCGACTTGCTTGCCAAGCTGAGACTGTCTCCCGTCAATCGGCTGGGTCAAACACAGACGCTTGGGCGGCGATATCACCTCAACTGGTGACGTCCAAAGGAGATCGTATGATTTAGATCAAACTATTTTGCTGCACCGCCAATCATCAGGCTCAGCGCAAATACATTTGATCTTGAGACTGGAAGATTTCCTCTCGGAGGAATTCTATTCTTAATAAGCCTTAAGGAACACATTCAATACAATTTAACCAATACAGCCTATTGAGAAAATTGGCAGTGATGGTTTGCATAACTTCGCCGTGCCCGGTGACCATAACAAAAAGTGGACTGTCCTTGCCGATCAAAGAGGAGCTACGGCTGCTCGGGGGAACGGGTGCAACGCGTGGGCAAGCAAGAGTTTTGGCAAGACAAGGACTTGCGCGACGAGAAATCGCGCACGCAGGCGCGCGGGCGAAGTCCAAGCGCCATTCTTGACCAGATCCTGGCGCGGTGGTGCAAGGACGAAACCCGTTTCGAAAAACCCCTTCGCGTCGTTTTTCTGTCGTTTCTCTGCCTGACAGTTGCCGTCCTGACGCTCCAGAACGTGGTGACGGAATATCGTACGCTGAGCGAGCCGCAGGACCTGATCGTCCGGACGACTGAACGTCTTTTGATGCATCAACGGGCGTTGGGCGAACAAACGCTCGACCAGGCAGTCAGTGTCGTCAGCGCCGACACGGATCTGCAGACAGCCATCCGCAAGAAAGACACCGCCAACATCAAGGCCGTTGCCGACAGGGTCTTTGCAAGAAAAGCTGCCGATCTCAATATTGCGGAATTGACCATCTATTCCGCCGACCAGCAGATCGTCTACCGCGCGCAAAGCAATGCCACCCCGGCACAGGATTCCGCCAGCTTCGAGACCGAACTGAATTCCAACCGTTTTCGCGAAGTCGATGCTATCGAACTCGGCCGGAACAACGAGTTCATCGTCAGCGTGCTGAAACCCTGGCTCGTTGAGGGAACCCGGATCGGGTATCTGAAGCTCGCGATCAACATCGAACAATCGCTCGCGCTGGCCAGTTCCGCGGTAAATGCCCAGATCGTCAAGGCCTGTGAAGTCACTGAAGCAGGTGATTCCAGCACGGTTCACTACAAGGTGCTGGGCAATCTGACGCCGACCGGCTTCGACTTCAGCAAGATCGCCTCCAACGGCCACTTCGCCGGCTTCAACAGCTTCTTCCTCCAGAACAGCAAGGTGTTCATGGTTCGCGATCTGCCAATTATGGTCGCAACCCCGAACAACGACGTGAAGCTTCTGCTGGTAAAGGACATCACGGCCAACATCTGGGACTTTGCCAAGGGAACATTGCTGTCACTGATGGCAGGCATCGGTCTGGCGCTGCTCGCCTGGACGGTGGTCTTCCGTCTCCTGTCCCGCCTTCAGTCCTCCGTGCAGCTGACCCGTTCGCGCCTTGAGGCAGAAGTTCTGGACAATACCCTGAAGCTGGAAAGCAGCACGCTTCAACTCATCGAAGCCCAGCGGATTGCGCATGTGGGCAGCTGGGAACGCGATATCGCTTCAAACGAAATCCTGGGCTCGGAAGAATACTACCGGGTCATGAAGATCCCGCCGGATCTTCCGGCAAACGAGATCCAGGCCTATCTCTTTGATCGTATTCCCGGTGACGACCGGAAGAAAACCCTGGACGCGGTCAACGCAGCGGTGAAATCCTGCGGTGAATTCGACACCGAACACCCGCTGGTACATGACGACGGCACCATCCAGTACCTGCACGTTCGCGGGTATGTGCTTGCCGGTCGGGACGGCAAGGCATCCAAGGTGATCGGCACCGTTCACGACATCACCGACCGGTGCCTGGCAGAACGCAGGAACCATCTACTGGCCAACATTCTGGAATCCTCGCTCAACGAGATCTACATCCTCGACGCGGAAACTTTCCAGATCGAATATGCCAACCGCTGTGCCCTGGCCAATCTCGGCTACACGATCGAAGAGCTGAAATCCCAGAAGATCGGCGATATCGATCCCGTTTACGACCCGAACACGGTCCGGCGCCACGTCGCGCCCCTCCTGAAAGGACATAGGGACAACCTGTCGGTCGAAAGCGTTCACCGGCGCAAGGACGGCACCGAATATCCTGTCGATCTCAGGGTACAGCTTCTCCGCGATCAGGACCGCGATCTGTTCGTGGCCATTGCCAATGATGTTTCCGAACGGGTTCAGCGGGAAAACGAAACCCGCGAAGCCAAGGTCCGGGCAGAGCGCCTGGCCTATTTCGACCCCCTGACCAAACTGTCCAACCGCGCCGGCTGCCAGCGCGACGCCAAGGAGCGTTTCGCCCGGAGCGAGAAGCCGGCGTTCCTGGTTCACGTCGATATGGACGGATTCAAGCGGGTCAACGATACGCTCGGCCATCTTGCCGGCGATCATTGCCTGGAAGAGACGGGCCGCCGGCTGCGCGAAGTCTGCCGTGGGCTGGGCACGGCCTATCGCTGGGGAGGCGACGAGTTCGTCATTCTGGCGGAAAGCGGAACGTCGGATCCCAACGAGTTGTGCGAACGGGCGCGCCGGATCATGCGGATGCCGATGGAGTTCAACGGCAACAGGTTCTGGCCGACCGTCAGCATGGGACTGGCTCTTTGCCCGGAGGACAGTGACAACTTCGACACGCTTCTGGTCAATGCCGATCTCGCGCTTTACCAGTCCAAGGAAAACGGTAAGGATCGGTATACTTTCTTCCGTCCGGATATGCGCACAGACAGTGAAACGGAAGCACAGATCGAGCTGGAACTGAAGGACGCGGTCAAGAACGACCAGTTCTTCCTCGTGTTCCAGCCGCAGGTCAACCTGCGCACTCAGGCCGTCACCGGCATCGAAGCGCTGGTACGCTGGCGACACCCCGAACGCGGCACGGTTTCGCCCGGAGACTTTCTGCCGGTCGTCGAAAAATCCGGTCTGGCGCCGATCCTGGGTGAGATTGTCATCGACAAGGCTTTTGCCGCTGCCCGGCACTGGATCGACCAGGGCCTCGATTTTGGCCGCATCTCCGTGAACATCTCGCCATCGCACCTGTCGTCCGGGTTGCTGCTCGAGCACTTCAAGGCCGCGATGGAAAAGCACAATGTCGGGCCGGAGCGGATCACCGCCGAAGTTCTGGAATCGGTGTTCCTGAACGACAACCGGTCAGGTCACCTGGCTGCGCTACGGCAACTCTTCGAGCTGGGCGTTCATATCGAGCTGGATGATTTCGGCACCGGCTATGCGTCCCTCTCCCATGTCTCGGACTTGCCAATAAACGGGCTGAAGATCGACCGCTCCTTCACGCGCCAGATGCTTCAGGACCCGAAAAAGGAAGTGATCGTCAACCAGCTCATCCACCTGGCCCGATCGCTCAACATCGGCATCGTCTGCGAAGGCGTTGAAACCGAAGAGCAATACGACCGGCTTCGGATGATGGGCGATTTCTCGATCCAGGGTTACCTGATTGCCCGGCCGATGCCGTTTGATCATGCAACGGACTGGATGTCGGAAGCCGCGGACGATCTATACTTCGTGATCTGAGTTTTTCCGGCACTAAGAGGGTTTTCCTGTTCGCAACTGTCGTTGCAGGCAGTTGCAAGGTTGGCAAGGCGCGCGTCAGCCCCCATGTGCAGGGAGTAACGCTCTCAATGCCGGACCCGCGCCATGCCCTCTACCTCCTCCCCCAGAATCGGTCTTGCCCTTGGCGGCGGCGGTGCGCGCGGCCTCGCCCACATCCCCGTTCTGGAAGCGCTGGATGACCTGGGCATAAAACCTGTCCGGATCAACGGCACGTCCATCGGTGCCCTGATGGGGGCGGCCTATGCCAGTGGTCGCAGTGGCCAGGAAATCCGCGACATTGCGCTGGAGATTTTTGCTGATCGCAACAGTGTGTTGTCGCGCCTGTGGCAGTTGAGACCACGCAAGTTTGCAGATGTGTTCCGTGGCGGCCCGGTGCAGTTCGACCCGCTTCGCGTGCTGGAAGTGTTTGTCTCGGACTATCTGTCCGAAACGTTCGAAGAGCTGGACATCCCGCTGCGTATGCTGGCGACGGACTTCTATCGCTGCGAGGAAGTGGATTTTGAAAGTGGCCCCTTGCTGCCTGCCCTGGCCGCCTCGATAGCGATTCCCGCGGTTTTCAGGCCCGTGCGCTATGGCGACCGGTTTCTGATCGACGGCGGCGTCGTCAATCCACTGCCTTTCGACGGGCTCAGGGCGAGTTGCGATATCATCATTGCCGTTGATGTCGTTGGCGCGCCGGTGCCGCGAGACAACAAGGATGACATCAGCATGCTGGATTCCCTGTTCGGCTCTTCCCAGATCCTGATGCAGACCATCACAAAGCAAAAACTGAAATCAGATCAACCGGATATCCTGGTCAGCCCGCCCCATGACTCCATCCGGGTTCTGGACTTCATGAAAGCCGAGAGCATACTGGATAAGGCGGAATCCTTGCGTACAGTTACCAGGGAAAAACTGGAGGAACTGATAAAAGAAACAATGGAAGTTACTTGATGGCAACATCAGCAGATTTATCCGTATAATTCCTTTTTATTGGACCCGACTTTGCGTTTAACAAATCATTAATCTTACTCCTAAATACTTTTCTGAATCTATTAGGAGAAGGTCAATGCGGCCATCGGGATCAACAGATTTGGAAGCCTGTCCGGTATCGGACGATTTGCTGAAACGGTTGCTGGATGCAACGTTGAACGCGGTGACTGATGTCGGATGCCAGCTGCCGGAACAGCAGCGCGCGGCACTTGCCGTCTACTGCTATCGCCGTGCGCATTTCCGCCGTCTGGGCCTGTCGCTGGCCTCGCTTTGCAGCCAGCAGGCGCTGGTCATGGAGGCCGGGCACGCGGGCGATCTTATCTACCGCCAGGCAAGCAGCGCCGGGTTCATGAGCGAAGGCGACGCGGCCAACCGGACGGCAAAGTCCGGGAAACCGCCGGTCAGTCTTTACGTGGTCTGAAAGTCAATTCCGGGGCTGGTTCTTCCTCCCACCCGCCCCCACCTCAGGCAACCGCCTTTGCAGCTACAAGCGCAGGCCGGTTGCCTTTTCTTTTGGCATCCCCTTCCAAAACGTCTCAAGTTTCAGGCAAACGGGCAGCGCGCACCTCGACATGCCTTGCCGTTGGCGGTCTGCCCCCTAGTATTTTGCTCAGGTGTGGTTTTCGGGATGGACTGACATGGCGATGTGCTTTTTCCCAATTCACGGATGGCGACAGAAGGCCGGCGGATTGTTCCGGCTGGTTCCGGTGCTGCTCAGCCTTCTGGTTACAGCTGTTGTTGCAGGACCCGCATTCGCGGTCTGTCAACTGGTTGCAGACGCCCCCTACCGAGCGCCCGGGCCGGACGAAATGCGCATCTGGCGCGCGTCGCTTCAGGCAAATGAAGTCCAGATCCGGTACATCGGCCATTCCACCTTTGAACTTGAAACGCCCAAGGGCGTGCGGATCGCGACCGACTACAACGACAGTGTCCGCCCGCTTCTGCCACCGGATGTAGCCACGATGAACGGGGCCCACAGCACGCATTACTCCATCAACCCGGATCCGAATATCGAACATCTTCTGTACGGCTGGAATCCGAAGGGCGGCCCGCTGGACCATGACATCACTGTTGACGATGTCCGCATCCGCAATATCCAGACCAACATCCGCGGTTGGGACGGGGAAGAACGCCGGCTCGGCAATTCGATCTTCATCTTCGAGGTCGCGGACATGTGCATTGCGCATCTCGGCCACCTGCACCACCGGCTTACGCAGGAAGATCTCGTCCGCCTCGGTCAGATCGACGTCGTATTTGCGGCCATAGACAATTCCTCGACGCTTCGGCTGGATAGCCTGATGGACGTTCTGGAAAGCATCGGCCCTGCGATGGTCGTGCCGATGCACTTCCATTTTTCCGGAGCACTTCAGGCCTTTGTCGGGCGAGCACAGGAGGCAGGGTATGACATCTTGCGGGCTGAAACGCCGGCCCTGATCGTCAGCCGTTCCAGCCTGCCAACGCGGAAAACCGCCTACATCATGATGCCGGGTGGTTCCTGACGGGTGAAGGAGATCCCATAGCGAGACGAGAGGGTTGATGGCGGGCCGAAAGAGACTTCAGCCGCCATATCGCAGGAACACGACCTGGCTATCGCCTGCCTGGCGGCGGTCGAGTTCCTCGAAGCCTTCGGGAACATCGATGTGAGCTGAGGATCTTTCTTCAAGCACGCACAAGGCGCCCTGTTTAAGCCAGTCTCCGCCCGCTGCCGAAGCAAGGGCCTTTTCACCCAGCTTCTTGTCATAGGGAGGGTCGGCAAACAGCAGATCGAAAGGCTCGATGGTGCCTGCACTGCCAAGGCGGGTGGCATCACGCCGGAATATCTTGGCAGCGCCATTGAGGCCCAGGGCCTCCATGTTCCGTCGAATGATGCCGCGTGCTTCCGTCCCTTCTTCGATGAAGGTGCAATGGCGGGCGCCCCGGCTGATCGCCTCGAAGCCCAGCGCGCCGGTGCCGGCAAAAAGATCCAGGACCCTTGCATCTTCAAGATCAACATCCAGGCCATGAGCCAGGATGTTGAAAATGGTTTCACGCAATCGGTCGCTGGTCGGCCGTGTGTCGTGCGATTTCGGCGCGGCCAGAGCCGCGCCCTTGAAACGCCCGGCGACTATTCTCAAGACCGGTCCCCACGGCGCGGCGGGCGGCCGCCTTTGGGAGGTCCGCGCCGGTCGTCCTTGTCACGGCTGGAACGGCGTTCCTGCTGCTTGTCTTCCACCATGCCTTCCTCGCCCCAGATGCGGCGCGGCGGCGGTGTGAAACGCTCTTCACCGAAATCCTTGCGCGGTTTCGGTTCGGACGTCAGGCGGAAACGGGAGCGCGGCGAGACTTTTACTTTTTCCTGACGCGGCCCTGCATTCTTGCGCGGCCCCTGGCCGGACGTCTTCTTGCGGTCTTCACGCTTTTCGTTGCGTTCAGTCTTGGCTGCCCGCTTGCGGTCGGTCTCACTACGGCCTTCGCGCGCGGTCATCCAGCGCCCCTGGCTGGCTTCACGCTTGCCGCCATCCCTGCCGCTACCTTCCCGGCCGCCACCATCCCGACCACCGCCACGCTTGGCGCCTGCGGGCTTCTTTTCCGCTTCCGGCTTGGGGGCATGAAAGATCGGAGCGTCAAAATCCGCACCGGCTTCCTCGGCCAGCGTATCGCCCAACTGATCACGCAAAACGCGGCCCCGGATTTCACGGACGTCACCTTCCGGCAGATCCATCAGCTGGAACGGGCCATAGGACAGGCGGATCAGGCGGTTCACGGCAAGGCCGAGATGTTCCAGAACCCGCTTGACCTCACGGTTCTTGCCTTCGCGCAGGCCGACCGTCATCCAGACGTTGTTGCCCTGCTCCTTGTCGAGCGTCGCCTCGATCGCGCCGTAGAGCACGCCCTCGATCGCGATACCGTCCTTCAAGGTGTCGAGATCCGCCTGGGTCACCTTGCCGAAGGCGCGCACGCGGTAGCGGCGCAACCAGCCGGTGGCCGGCAATTCCAGAACGCGCGCCAGGCCGCCGTCATTGGTCAGGAGCAGCAAGCCTTCTGTGTTGATGTCGAGCCGGCCCACGGTCAGGACGCGCGGCAGATCATCGGGCAAGCGCTGGAACACCGTCGGACGGCCTTCCGGATCCTTGTTGGTCGTCACCAGGCCCCGTGGCTTGTGGTAGAGCCAGAGCCGGGTGCGCTCGCGCATCGGCAACGGTTCCCCGTCCACCAGTACCTTGTCGTCTGCCGTCACTGTTACAGCTGGCGTGGTCAACAGCTTGCCGTTGAGCTCAACCCGGCCGTTTTCGATCCACACTTCCGCCTCTCGGCGAGAACACAGGCCGACGCGCGCCATGACCTTGGCAATGCGTTCGCCACGATCATTGGCTTCGTCTGCCAGCGGTGCAGTCGCCGGTCTCGGCGCCCGTTTTTCGAAGTCGCCCTTTTTGGGGCCGGCTTTCGATTTGTCGTTGGGTGCGGGCCGGCGCTTTTCCGGTGCACGTTTATCGCGTCCCCGGCCTTTTGCGGGACCCGGGCGCTCGGAAGAGAATTTTCTTGTCGTCATGCGCGCGTCATAGCAGAGCTTGAGCCTTTCGGGAATCGCTTGTTTTCTGCATAAACCGCAGAGGCGCCGTGCTCCGGATGCATGGCAGCGGCCTGACGCCTCGGCGAAGGCCCTGTCCGGGGCTGACGACCGGCATAATAACGGGTAAACAGAACAAAGCCGACAGCCTCTCAAATCGAGGCTGAACCCTACACTTACGCTCCGACTCACCCTGCTCGATGCCTACCACTTCCGCCAATCAGAAATCGTTCATGGATCTCGCGCTCGAAGAGGCCGAGAAAGCGGCGGCACGCGGTGAAGTGCCGGTCGGTGCGGTGCTCGTTCGCGATGGTGACGTGATCGCTCGAGACGGGAACCGGACGCTGGAGCTCAACGATCCGACAGCTCACGCAGAAATTCTCGTGATCCGCTCCGCGTGCGAACGGGCAGCTTCACAACGCCTTCCGGACTGCGATCTCTATGTGACGCTCGAACCGTGTCCCATGTGTGCCGGTGCAATCTCATTCGCGCGGGTTCGCCGGCTTTACTATGGCGCGGGAGATGAAAAGGGCGGTGCGGTCGATCATGGCACGCGCTTTTTCTGCCAGCCGACGTGTCATCACGCACCGGAAGTCTATTCCGGCATAGGCGAGACACGCGCGGCGGAGTTGCTCAGGTCGTTCTTTCAGGCAAAGCGCTAAACGGTTTTCAAGTTAAATTGACCGGATTGCCCGTTGCTCAAAAGCAACAACATCAACCAATCGCTCACATCTGCTGATTTCACCTCTGCGAGAGGCTGAAACTGACATCTACGAACGGCATAATGTGCGTGGGGGTATTTCCGCACTTCATCGGAGTATCAAATGACTCGTAATGTTGTTCTCGGGGCAATTGCCGGTTTCTTCGCGGCCGCAAGTCCGGCTCTTTCGGCCGACCTGCCAGTGGCTCCGGAACCTGTCGACTATGTCCGGATCTGTGACGCCTACGGTGCGCGCTTCTATTACATTCCCGGCACCGAAACCTGCCTGCGCGTAGGTGGTCGTGTCCGGACCGAATTCCGCGTCCGCAACTTCGGCGAGGCCGAAAACGCCTGGGGTGACCGGGACACCGACGGTTACCAGTGGCGTTCGCGCGGGTATCTCTACCTCGATGCACGTACCGCGACCGAATTCGGCACGCTGCGTGCCTTTATCGAATCCTACATCACGCTGACAAACGCCTCGACTTCGACCACGCTGGACAAGGCCTATATCCAGTGGGGCGGCCTGCTGGCCGGTCACAACGGCTCGAACTTCGACTTCTTCACCGGATATGCCTTCAACGCGCAGATCGAAAGCTATTCCGATCGCAAGCTGAATCAGGTCGCCTATACGATGGCCTTCGGCAACGGCTTCAATGCAACGGTCGCACTGGAAGATCGTTCGGGACGCGAAGAGAATATCGCGTTCAACGGCACCAACCAGACCTATGGCGGCACCCGCGCACCGGACTTCGTCGCGGCACTGGGGGTCAACCAGGGCTGGGGCCAGGCCCAGATCATGGGGGCCCTGCACCAGGTCTATCCGAGCGCTGCCTACTACGGTCTTGCAGGCCGGGCGGAAGACGAACTCGGCTGGGCAGCCGGTGCTGGCGTGACCGTCAACTTCGGTGGCTTTGCCAAGGGTGGAGCGGTCTCCCTGCAGGCCGTCTATACCGATGGAGCCAGCGGATACGGGTCCACGGGCTGGAACAGCCGCATCACCGATGCGGTCTGGAATGGCAGCAGCACCGAGACCACCAAGACGCTGAACATCTTCGGCGGCGTGACGCTCGGCGTGACCGACACCGTTCAGGTGAATGTCGAAGGCGGCTACCATGATGTCGATGGTGGCACCAGCGCCTATGACTTCACCCAGTGGGACGCAACCGCAAACGTGGTCTGGGAACCGGTTTCCGGCTTCCTGATGGGCCCGGAATTCCAGTATCGTGACGTCGACTACAGCCGCTCCTCCGGCCTGAACGACACCTACGAGCTCTACGGGACCTTCCGTCTGCAGCGCACATTCTGATGCCGTAACCCTGGCAAAGGAAAACCCCGGGCACTTCGCCCGGGGTTTTCTGTTTCAGGTGCAACACGGCAGATGGTTCAAGAGCCTTCGTGCCATTTCACCCAGGCGGCGAGAACGAAGTCCCACATCCCGTTTGACCACAGATTGCTGTGACCGCCACCTTGGACGATCACAAGCTGCCTGGGGTCTTTCGCAAATTCATAAAGACGCCTGCCGTGTTCGACCGGGATGACCCGGTCTTCCGTCCCATGCACGATCAGGACCGGCGCGGCGATCTTGCCGACGCGATCCCGTGTCGCCATCGGGTCGCTCATCATGAGGCCCACCGGCAACCAGGGATACCTGTCCCAGGCCATGTCAACCAGCGCCGTATAGGGCGCTTCCAGCACCACAAGGTCCGTTTGCGGACGCTCTGCCGCCACTGCGGCGGCAACACCCGAGCCAAGACTTTCTCCATGGACGATGACCGGCGTGCCCGAAGCTGCCATCCGGTCGAAATGTTCAAGGCCGTCCGAAATCAACGCCTCTTCCGACGGGCTCCCCTCACTTCCGGCATATCCCCGGTAGCTGGGCGCATAGAGACCGAAACCGCTGTCCAGGATCTGCTTGAACCGCTTCCAGCGGGAGGAGACATTGGCTGAATTGCCGTGAAAATAGAGTACCGTGGGAGCGCCTTCAGCAGCAGGTGGCGCGTGCCAGACGGTCACCTTTGTACCGTCAGCCATCGCCGCTGTTTCAACGGTGACACCTGAGAGCCCCTTTTCATCCGGCGTACTCAATTCTCCGGTTGGAACGAAGATGAAGCTGCGCTGGTTGAAATACATGTAACCGGCCGCCATGGCGTAGGCGATGCCTGCAATGACAGCCACACGCGAGACTGCCTTCCAAAGCGTGCGCCCAGGTCTGCCGGTCTTGTTCAATGCCTGTTCCGCGCTGCCGGAGCCGGTTTGTGTCATCTGACTGTCTCCCATTGCTCCGACGTCTACGATCCGCATCGGGAGGTCGATCAGATTGCCGGGTTATTTGCGGCCGAACAGCTTCTCGATATCGCCGAGTTTCAGCTCCACCCAGGTTGGCCGGCCGTGATTGCACTGTCCGGAAAGCGGCGTGGCTTCCATATCGCGCAAGAGCGCATCCATTTCTTCCGGACGCATGCGCCTGCCTGCACGCACCGAACCGTGGCAGGCCATCGTGGCGGCAACATGGTCCAGCTTTTCCTTGAGACCTTCGGCAGTGTCCCATTCGGCAAGCTCGTCGGCCAGGTTCCGGACCATGCCCTGGATATCCATGTCGCCGAGGATTGCGGGTGTCTCCCTGACGGCGATGGCGCCCGGGCCGAAGGCTTCCAGGGACAGGCCGACCTTTTCGAGATCTTCCGCGCGATCGGCCAGCCGGATTGCATCTTCTTCCGGCAACTCGACGATCTCGGGGATGAGCAGCATCTGGCGGGCGACATCCTTCTTGGCCAGCGCTTCCTTCAGACGTTCGTAAACAAGGCGCTCGTGCGCGGCGTGCTGGTCAACGATGACGACACCGTCCTCGGTCTGGGCGATGATATAGGTCTCGTGAACCTGCGCACGGGCGGCACCCAGCGGAAGGCGGGTCTTTTCGGCTTCGACCGGGACGTCATTCGCGCGGGCATCCGCCGACGGTCTGGCAAAGTCGGCAAAGCCGTTCTGCCGTTCAAAGGCCGGCTGTGCTGCTTCGGCAAAGCCTGCTGCAGACGCCTCCTCCATCTGGGGCGGGCGAAAAGCTTCCGGCGCCCACTGGGGCGCGGCAGACGTGCGTGTGTAGGAACCACCGCCATATCCCCCGGAACGTGCCGGAGAAGTCGGTGTGTGACCCGGTTGAGAGAACCCCGCCGACTGTGCCCTGATGGCGTCCAGTGCAACGGCCGCGTTCGAGGTCGATGACCGGTGTCCGGACTGGACCAGTGCATGCTTGATGGCACCCACCAGAAGCCCGCGCACAAGCTGGCTGTCCCGGAAGCGCACATCGGCCTTGGCCGGGTGCACATTGACATCGACCAATGCCGGATCGAGATCGATGAACAGGACCACGACCGGATGACGGTCACGGGCCAGCACATCGGCATAGGCTCCGCGCAATCCGGATAGCAGCAGCTTGTCCTTCACCGGGCGGCCGTTGACGAAGAAGAACTGGTTCTGCGCATTGCCACGGTGGTGTGTCGGCAAGCCTGCAAAACCGGTGAGACGCACGCCTTCCCGGGCAGCGTCGATTTCCATGGCGTTGTCGACAAAATCCTGGCCGAGAATCTGCGCGATCCGAGCAAGATGCGGTTCACTGCCGCGTGCTGCTGGCCAGCTCTGCGACTGCCGGTCGGCGCCGCCGAGGGAAAAGCCGATCTCCGGATAGGCGAGCGCGATCCGTTTGACGATTTCGGTGATGGCGGCCGCTTCCGCACGATCCGATTTCAGGAATTTCAGCCGGGCAGGTGTCGCGAAGAAAAGGTCACGCACCTCTACCTGGGTGCCTTTTGTACGGGCTGCGGGCACAAGCGGCTGCTCCCTGCCGCCCTCGACGGCGATGGCCCAGGCGTGGTCCTCGTCCTTGTGACGGGTCTGGATCGCCAGCCGGGCGACGGAGCCGATGGACGGCAGCGCTTCACCGCGAAAGCCGAGCGTGCGGATGTCGAACAGGTCGTCGTCGGAAATCTTGGAGGTGCAGTGCCGGCGGATTGCCAGTTGCAGATCCTCCTGGTGCATGCCCTCGCCGTCGTCAGCAACGCGCATGAGCGTCTTGCCACCGGCGGCGGTAACGATCTCGACCTGTTTTGCCCCGGCGTCGACGGCGTTTTCCACCAACTCCTTGATCACGCTCGCGGGTCTTTCGATGACCTCGCCGGCCGCAATCTGGTTGATCACCTGTTCGCCAAGTTGCCTGACCTTCATGAAACTCCCTCTACTCGGTTTCGCACCGCGCCATGTTCCTATATGGTCCGCGCCGAGTTTGCGTCGATTCTTCAGCAAAGCTTATCAGACCTACCCAGATCCGAGTGACCCGCCATGACAGTTTCTGCACCGCTTCTTGTTGAGGGGCTCCGCACCCTCGCCCCGTCCTACAAGGGCATCCTGTGTGACGTGTGGGGCGTGCTGCACAACGGTGTATCGGCTTTTGAAGGCGCACACAAAGCCCTCAAGGCCTTTCGCGAGGAAGCCGGCGGCAAGGTGGTCCTCATCACCAATGCCCCGCGCCCTGCAAAGCAGGTTGGTGAAATGCTGGCCGCTCTTGGCGTGCCGGTGGGAACCTACGACGACATCGTCACCTCCGGCGACGTGACCCGCGAGATCCTTGTGGCTCAGGGCAAAAAGACGCTCCTGCACATCGGTCCGCACCGGGACCAGCCGCTGTATCACGGCCTTGAAGCCACCTTCACCACCAATGACGAGGAAGCGGAAGGCATCAGCTGCACCGGGCTGGAAGACGACGAGGTCGAAACGCCTGACGATTACCGCGACCGGCTGCAGAAGCTGGCCGAACGCGGCCTGCCGATGATCTGCGCCAACCCCGACATCGTGGTGGAGCGCGGCGAGCGCCTGATCTGGTGCGCCGGCGCCCTTGCCCGTCTTTATGAAGATCTCGGCGGCGAAGTGGCCATTCTCGGCAAACCGCATGCCCCCATCTACGACGCGGCAATGAAGCGCCTCGCGACGCTGGCGGGTGAAGACGTCGCCAAGGAAGACGTCCTGGCCATCGGCGACGGTCTGCCGACCGATATCCGCGGTGCGGTGTCTCAGGATCTCGACGTTCTGTTCATCACCGCCGGCATCCATGCCTCCGACTTCGGTCCGAGCGACGCGCCGGACGAACATCTGATCCGCCGCCGTCTGGCCGAAGAAGGCCTGCGCGCTCGTGCTGCCCTGCCGCGTCTTTGGTGGTAAGCGCGCGCAGTATTGCTAGCGGGCTCATTTAACGTCCCGTATCGGGGCCATGCCCCTGCAAATAGGTCTGGACGTAATTTTCCACGTCCAGACCTTCGTGACCTGTCCCCAGACCCATCTCCTTCATGAAGCCCATGACGGCCAGCGGCGCGATGAGCGCAACGGCGAAGCTGACCGGATCGCCCGGCTTTAGCCGCCCGCTGCTCTGATGCTTTGCCAGTGTGCGGGCAACGCCCTGCAGGTTTTTCAGCAGAAAGGGTGTCACCGCCCGCAGTTCAGGATGCTGGGGCACCTGCGCAAACAGCGTCAGGGCAAGCCCGCTGTGCTTGCGATAGGTCTCCAGATAATTGCGCACGATTTCCAGAAGATCGGCCTTTACGTCTTCCCCCGGCAACATCTTGCCGAACGAGACATCGGATAGCGTGTCGCCGATGGCGGCCTCGATCAAACCTGCCTTCGACCCGAAACGGCGAAACAGCGTGACTTCGTTCACCCCTGCCCTGTCCGCTATTTCCTTGGTCGTGGTTCCGCTGAACCCGCGCTCGCAAAACAGTGCGACGGTTGCGGAATAGATTTCTGAAACATCTACATTTCTAGGCACTTGGCCGCCAAACGCGCCGGGCGCGCCCTCAATTCTCCGGAAGACATTCCGTCGCACCTAATGCCAAACAGGTCGCAAATGCAAGCAATCGCTTGCAATAAAATTGAACCATCACTATTTGCAAGTTTGGACTTGCATTAAAAGAATTGTCGCCGGAGGAGGTCTGCAGCCCGCCGAGCGAACTTTGCCAGGAGAGCCGCCGTGTCGCTGTTGCGAAAAGCCCTGATCCTTCCCCCCGTGATCGCCGGTGCGGCGGTGCTGGTTTATGCGGTGAGCGGGCGCGAAGCACCCAAGCGCACCGACATCGGAGAAACGACGACGCTCGTGCGTGTCGTCACTGTTGAGCCTCAGGACTTCGTGCCGCGCGTAACCGGATACGGCACGGTTGATCCCGCCCATACGCTTGATGCCATCGCGCAGGTATCCGGCCGGGTCACCTACATCAATCCGGATTTCAAGCGCGGTGAATTCATCCCGGAGGGCAAAATTCTGGTGACACTGGCACCGGAAGACTACGAGCTGGAGATTGCCGAGGCGCAGAGCGATATCGCCAGTGCCGAGGTGGATATCGAAGAGCTGGCCGTTACCCTGGATACACAGAAACAATCCCTTGCGATTGCCAAATCGGTCCTCGACCTGGAACAGCGTGAGCTGGCCCGGCTGAAAACGCTTCAGGAGCGCAAGGTCGCCTCCGACCAACTGGTCGAAAACCAGGAAGGCACGGTGCTTCAGCAAAAGTCACGGGTCCAGGACCTGGAGAACGAAATTGCGCTCAACCCGGTGAAGCGCAAGGCACTGGAGCAGGTAAAGGCCAAGAACGAGGTTCGTCTGGAAACCGCAAAGCTGAACCTTGCCCGCACCACGATCCGTGTTCCCTTCGATGCCAGGGTTTCGAAGGTCAATGTAGAGATCGACCAGTATGTCGGTGCCGGCAGCTCCATCGGTGAACTTGACGGCATCGACGCAGCCGACATCGACGTTCAGATCAGTCCTGGCAACATGGCCGGATTTGCCAATCTGGCCTTTCCCGGACAATTGGAAACAGAAGAAGGTGTCATCCGGGCACGGCATTCGCTTGACCGGCTGAAGGCCAAGGTAAGGGTCGGTTCCGTCGGAGAGACCGCGGTGTGGGATGCGCACGTCAAGCGGGTCAGCGACACGGTGGATCCGGACACCCGCTCCATCGGACTGATCGTCAGCGTGGACAAGCCCTATGACACCATCCGGCCGGGTATAAAGCCGCCATTGGTCAAAGGCATGTTTACCGAGGTTGAGCTGTCCGCACCGCCCGTGGCCGATCAGATCGTGTTGCCGCGCAACGCGGTCCACAGTGGCAGGATCATGACTGTCTCGCCCGACAGCCGACTGGTCACGGTGCCGGTCGAAATCGCCTTCCGCTTCGATGATATCGTCGTTCTGGGAACGGACCTGCCAGCTGGAAGCAAGGTCATCGTCAGCGATGTGTCCCCGGTGATCGAAGGCATGTTGCTGAAGCCGGTCGAAGACGAAGCCGTGAAGGCAGATTTGAAGCGAATGGCGAGCACGGATGCCTTCAACGGTGAGGACCGGCCATGATCCGCTACTTCGCCCAACACCCAACCGCCGCCAATCTGTTGATGGCCGGTTTCATCATTCTCGGGCTGCTCAACCTTCCGGGTCTTCTGCTGGAAACCTTTCCGCAGATCCCGATAAAACGGATTACCGTGACAGTCGCCTATCCCGGAGCGACCTCAGCCGATGTCGAACGCACCGTTTGCCGGCGCATCGAGGACGCGCTCGACGGGATCGAGAACATCGACGAACTCAAATGCGATTCCCGGGAAAACCTCGCACTTGCGACCGTCAAGATCATGGAAGGCAAGGACATCGACCAGCTGATGCTGGATATCGACCGCGAGATCAACGCGATCGATGATTTCCCCGAGGGCGTTGAAGACCCGATCATCGAAGAAGCGGGCCGCCTGAGCGAGGCGACCTCCGTCGTCATCACCGGAATTGACGACAAGCCGCAGCTGAAGAACTACGCCGAAGCGGTGAAGGACCGCATGCTGAAGTTCGGCGGCATACCCCAGGTCGAGATTTCCGGCTTCTCTGACCGGCAGTTCCGCATCGAGGTGCGCGACGCCGCCGCGCGTGAAGTTGGGCTAACCCTCTCGGAAATCGCAAATACCCTCACCAGGCAGAATATCAGCGCTCCCTCTGGAGAGATCACGACTGTAGGCGGCTCGATCCTGCTGCGTTTCGCCGACGAGCGCCTTGCCGCGGATGCCTATGCGTCGGTGATTGTCGCCTCTTCCCCGCAAGGCGGCCAGATCAAGCTGGGCGACATTGCCACGATCAGTGATCTCTTCGAGGACGAAGAGGTCGAAACCCGGCTCAACGGCAGGTTGGCCGCTGTTCTCGACATTTCCATGACCCGCAGTGACGACCTGATCAAGGTGGTGGAGCGGGTGCAGGATTTCGTCGACGAGGAACAGGCCCGTACTGCCCCGGGCATCACCCTGACCATCATCAACGACGGCTCGATCATCCTGAAGGACCGCCTGTGGATGCTGGTCAACAATTCTCTCCAGGGGCTGGCGCTTGTCGTTGCGGCCATGTGGATCTTCTTTGGCGGGCGGCAGGCATTCTGGATCGGCATGGGCCTGCCGGTGTCCTTTCTGGGCGCACTCGCCGCAATGTCCATTCTGGGGCTGACGATCAACATGCTGTCGATGGTGGCCATGCTGATCGTGGTCGGCATCATGATGGACGACGCCATCGTGATTTCCGAAAACATCGCGACACGGCGCCAGAAAGGGCTCAGTCCCCTGGAGGCCGCCGTGCAGGGAACGCGGCAGGTCGCTCCGGGTGTGCTGTCTTCGTTTGTCACGACCACCGCCATTTTCGGTGCACTTGCCTTTATCGAGGGCGACCTTGGTGACCTGTTGCGCGTGATCCCGATGGTCATGTTGCTGGTTCTGGCCGTGTCGCTGGTCGAAGCCTTTCTGATCCTGCCAAATCACCTGTCCCATGGTGCTACGCGCGACACCCCGAACTGGGTGACCCGCAAGGCCGAAAGCGGTGTCGGTTGGGCGCGGGAGCATGTGATCGGTCCCTGTGCCACTTGGTCTGTGCGGAACCGCTATTTCGTCATCGGTGCCTGCTTCATGCTTTTCCTCGCTTCGGTCTCGCTGCTGGCCGGCGGCGTCGTTAAATTCCAGGCCTTTCCGAACGTGGAAGGCGACCAGATTGAAGCGCGGATCGAATTGCCGGCAAGTGCGACGCTCGCCGACACACGCAAGGTCGTGACAGAGGCAATCAGTGCGCTGGAACGCACGGATGCGGCGCTGTCACCGCGCAATCCGGACGGAACATCTCTCCTCAAGAACATTCTGGTGCGGTTCAACGAAAACAGCGATGCCGGCACCAGCGGAGCACATCTGGCGACCATCGACATTGATCTGCTGGACGGGCCGCTTCGTGACGCAGGCAACCAGGAAATCCTGAAAGTCTGGCGCCAGGAAATGCCCGAAACGCTCGACGTCCGGCGCATCATTCTCACCGAATCCAGCATCGGCCCGGCAGGGCGCGCCATCGAATTGCGCCTGGCCCACAATGACCTGCAGATGCTCGACCAGGCTTCGGAAGAGCTTCAGGCCTGGCTCAAGGGCTATGACGGCGTCTACAACATTTCCGACGATCTCAGCCTCGGCAAACCGGAACTGGCCCTGTCTCTCAAGGACGGAGCCGGAGCGGTCGGACTTGATGCCAAGGCAATCGCCGACCAGCTGAGAGGGGCCTACAACGGCATTACCGCCGATGAGGTTCAAGTCGGTTCGGAAAGCTTCGAGGTCGATGTCCGCCTTGCCGGCAGCGACCGCAACAGCCTTGGCGATTTCGAGCTCTTCACCGTGGAAACCCCTTCAGGTCACCGGGTCCCGCTTGGCTCCGTCGCCGACATCCGGTCCGACCGCAGCTTCACGCGGATCAATCGTATTGACCGGGTGCCGACCGTGACGGTCACCGGCGACGTTCTTCTCGGTGTTGCCAATGCCAACGAAGTCGTCAAGGACACGGAAACGAGATACCTGCCGCAACTCCTGGAAAAATACCCCGGATTGAGCACTTCGACCGAAGGGCAGAATGCGGAAGGCGCGAAGACGCAGGCGTCCATGGTCAAGGCACTCGGCACCGGCCTGATCTTCGTGTTCATCCTGCTGAGTTTCCAGTTCCGCAGCTACAGTGAACCGGTCGTGGTAATGACACTCATCCCCATGGCGTTGATTGGCGCGGTCTGGGGGCACTTCCTGATGGGCATCGACTTTGCGATGCCAAGCATGCTGGGCTTCATTTCGCTTGCCGGGATCGTGGTCAACGATTCAATCCTGCTGGTCCAGTTCATCAAGGACGAGCACGACCCATCGCTGGAAAGTGTTGCCGAGATCGCCCCGCTGGGTGCCAAGGCCAGGTTCCGCGCGATCCTGCTGACGTCGGTGACCACAATCGTCGGCCTGCTGCCGCTGCTTTTCGAAACAAGCCCCCAGGCACAGGTATTGATCCCGCTGGTGACTTCGATCTCCTTCGGACTGATCGGCACGACCCTGATGATCGTCTTCGTGGTTCCGGCGTTTTATACCATCCTCGACGATTTCGACCTGACCTCGCTCGCCCGGGAACGCAAGGCGCATCGGGAGAAGCTGGTGGCCGCCGAATAGATAGACCTCTCCGACGTCGTCGCTGCAGGGCTTGCCCTGCAGTCCACGCCGTTGCCTTGTCCCGCACAAGGCCATTCCGACTGGAGACCAAACGGCATGGATCCCATGGTCAAGCCATGGGATGACGGTGGAGAGAAAGTTCAGAACCAAAAAGGGCCCTCCAATGGAGAGCCCTTTGAAATCGTTTTTTCAGTCCGGATCAGTCGAACAGCTTGTCGATATCCGCCTGTGCGCCGCCCAGAAGGGCATCGATATCGTCCTGCGAAACACCTTCGCCGGAATGCTGTGGACCATGGAGGATCAGCTCGCGCTTGCGGCGCTCCGACTCCGTTTCAACCAACTTCGCATCAAGGTCTTCCGGAATGCGCAGTTGCTCGATGAAGGAAGTCACACGCTCATCGATGTAACGAAGCGTTTCGACCACCTTCGAAATTCTCTGGCCTGTGATGTCCTGGAAGGTGCAAGCCTCGAAGATGCTGATCATCTTGTTGCTGACCAGTTCCTGATAGGCTTCATGGTCGCTGGCATCGGCGCCCATGATCTCTTCGGCTGCTTCCATGATGGTGTTGGTGGCTTCTTCCGTCGCCTCCACGATGGCGTCCAGTTCCCGTCCGGCGTCCGGGATCTTGCTGCCAGTCATGTCATTGGCGCGCAGTTGGGAGATTTCCTCCTTCATGCGCCTGATTTCCTTGGCGATGACGGTCAGCTCTTCCGTGACGGCCGGTTGTACGGTCGACAGAAAATCGTGCATCGAACCCGACATGACTTCTGCAAGATGCATCACGTCAGTCAGGGAAACTTCACCTTGCCTGTTCTTGTTTTCCTGCAGGAAGTCTATGACTCGGGCAATGTTTTCCTGTTTCATACTGGCCACCAGGTCGAGCCTTTCCATTTCGAAAGCATCCTCCGAAGCGCGGATCCGGATTTCTCAGGAACCGCTATAACTTTTCGGATGCAGCAAAGCTGACCCGGCCTGCCTGCCCAGCAAGACCGCGCCGATCCTGTACATCCGTCTGGCACTGGCGGAGGTGCGCCCCAACGCAGCTCCCCGCCAAGTGCAAGAAATCAATCGGAGAAGACCGCCTCGATCTTGCCTTTCAGAGTCTGAGCATTGAAGGGCTTCACGATGTAGTTGTTCACGCCGGCTTTCTTGGCGGCGATGACGTTTTCCGTCTTGGATTCAGCAGTCACCATGATGAAAGGCGTCTTGCTGAGGCTGCCGTCGGCACGAACCTGCTTCAGCAGCTCGTAACCGGTCATCGGCTCCATGTTCCAGTCGGAAATCACCAGGCCATAACGGCGCTGTTTCATTTTTTCCAAAGCTTCGGTGCCGTCCGCAGCATCGTCGATGTCTTCGAAACCGAGTTGCTTGAGCAGGTTCCGAATGATGCGAATCATCGTTTTGTAGTCATCGACCACGAGGACCGGCATCTGAAGATCAAGGGCCATTGTCTACTCCATACTGTCAATTTGCGCGGCCCCTGGCCGTGGGCCGGTGGAAACGCGTTATGACTTCGAAGGAGAGCGACACATTATTGTGTCCTCACCTCCCCACACTCAACGCAATCTACCCGCCGCCCCTGAAAAGACCGTTAATAACGGGGCCTTTTTTCTTCGCCCAAAGCACAATTGCCAGAAAACCTTGCACCGCCTAGCGTCCGCCTACTTCAAATCAAGACAAGTCAGGGCGGAAACCGTAATGTTGGAACTGCAAAAACTCTGCTTCGAAGATCTTTCCGTGGGTATGAGCGAAGTACTCGTGAAGCATGTAAGTTCTTCCGATGTGGTCGGCTTTGCGGAAGTATCCGGCGACCGGAACCCGATTCATCTGTCCGAACATTTTGCCGCCCGCACGCCCTTCAAGACGAGAATCGCCCATGGCCTCTATACGGCCAGCCTGATCTCGGCCGTGCTCGGCACCCGCCTTCCCGGCCCCGGCGCGATCTATCTGTCGCAGACGCTCAATTTCAAGGCCCCGGTCAGGATCGGCGACGACGTCAAGGTGACGGTCACCGTCGAGGAACTGATGGAGCGCGGCAACCGTGCCCGCCTGTCCTGTATCTGCAGTGTCGACGACACCGTGGTTCTGGAAGGCGAGGCACTGGTGAAGGTTCCCGGCCGGGACGAGGATCAATCCGGTCTTTGACGGGCAGCGACTGCAAAGGCAAGTCTTCGGCACATCCCCATCTTGACCTTTGCTTTGCTTGACGGCAGGTTCCACGCCAACGTCGGCAGGTCTGCTCCGCCCGGAGCGCCATGTTCGACGTGTTCCTGCAGGACGGGCCGGCACACCGGACCGTTGTGACGTATCGTTGCGCGAAGGTTTGCCGCATGAGCTCCACTGATCCCTCCAGCTTTCCGATCATCGAAAGCCTGGATGCCTTTCCGGCGGACCTGAAAGGCGGCATCGTTGCCATCGGCAACTTCGACGGCGTTCACAGGGGCCATCGTGCCGTGCTCGACGCCGCGCTCGGTCTTGGCCACGGCACGCATCATCCCGTCTATGCCATGAGCTTCGAGCCGCATCCGCGCACGGTCTTCAACCCGTCCAAACCCGTTTTCCGTCTGACCCCGCCACAGCAGAAACTCGACCTGCTACGCCTGTGCGGTCTCGACGGCGCGCTCATCCTTCCCTTCACCCGGGAGTTTGCCGGCATCGAAGCGAATGCCTTCGTTCAGGACATTCTCATCGACACGCTCGGCATCTCCCACGCGGTCACCGGTTATGACTTCCACTTCGGCCGGGCCAGACAGGGCACGCCAGACTATTTGCGTTCCGCCGGCGCCGACCACGGCTTCGGCGTGACCATCGTCCAGCGCGAGGAAGATGAAGGCGCCGAAGTCATTTCTTCCACCCGTATCCGCGACAGCCTCTCACGGGGGGATATCGCCCAGGCAAACGGTCTCCTTGGCTATCGCTGGTTCTTCGAGGCGGACGTGCGCCACGGAGACAAGCGCGGCCGCGACCTCGGCTATCCGACCGCCAACATGAGCCTTACCGAGGACTGCCCGCTGAAGCAGGGCATCTATGCTGTCAAGGTCCGTGTCGACGAGGCCTGGCATGACGGCGTCGCCAGCTATGGCCGCCGCCCGACCTTCGACAATGGCGCCGCACTGTTTGAAGTGTTCCTGTTCGACTTTGCTGGCGATCTCTACGGCAAGACGCTGCGCGTGCACCTGGTGTCCTATCTGCGCGGCGAAGAAAAGTTCGACTCGGTCGAGGCACTGATTGCCCAGATGGACCGGGACAGCGAAGAAGCCCGCGCCGCGCTCGGCTCGCTACAGCCGCTTTCCGAACTCGACATGAAACTGCTCGAACTTTCCGCCTGAGCAGCCTTCAAAATATTTTCTCTTTTCTGACGAACTTGGCGTTTGCCGGCTTGCTCCGGGAAACGTTCAACTTCAAAAGGAATATGGATCGGCAATCCTGCTGCGGTCAGCGACCGCAGAGATTTTTGCCCGGCCCTTTCCTTGTTGCCGGTCCTTCTCCCAAGCGATTGCCCATCGCCGGAAAGCCGGCGAAATCCCTGTTCGCGTGTGGTTTTCAGTGATGAAGACGCTCCGGAGGTTGCAGCACGATGAAGCGTCAATCCATTTCCTCGCGTTCCGGGGACGTCGAGCAGAACCCGCTCATGGCGATTTTCCTGATGACGTCGGCCATGCTGCTGCTGCCGGTGATGGATATCACCGCAAAATATCTCTCCGCGGAGCTGCCGACGCTTGAAGTCACATTCGGCCGCTTTTTCTTTCAGCTTCTGATCAGCCTTGCCATTGCATTGGTCACCGGCCGTCTCATGCACCTGAGGGGCAAACAACCGGTCGTGAACTACCTGCGCGGCATTCTTCTGGGCACGGCATCGCTCTGTTTCTTCACTGCGGTGAAGTACATGTCGGTGGCGACCGCGATCTCGATCTTCTTTGTTGAACCCATGGTTCTTACCATCCTGGCGGCGGTGCTTTTGAAGGAACAGGTCGGCCCGCGGCGGATCGGCGCCATTCTCGTTGGCCTGCTGGGGGCCATTATCGTGCTGCGGCCGACGCTGGCGGAGATTGGCCTCGTCAGCCTGCTGCCGGTCGCGACCGCCGTTCTGTTTTCCTTCTACCTGCTGCTCAACAGGCTCTACCCCGTTCGCGACGATCTTCTGACCATCCAGTTCAGCGCGGGCCTTTCCGCTTCACTGCTGCTCGGGGCAGGTCTCGTGATCGGATATCTGACCGGGATCGAAGGCATGGAATTCGTCATGCCGGACGCCTCCCAGTCCGGCTTGCTGGCCTTGATCGGGCTGATTTCCTTTGCCGGCCACGGTCTTGTCGTTTCCGCGTTTCAACGCGGCAGCGCCAGTATGCTGGCACCACTGCAATATATCGAAATCGTCAGCGCGACCCTGTTCGGGTATCTGGTCTTTTCCAATTTCCCGGACGGACCGACCTGGCTGGGGATTGCCCTGATCATCTCGAGCGGGCTCTACATCACCCACCGCGAGCGCAAGCTGCGGCAGGCGGCCTCAAACTGATCCGGCAACCGCGCCGTCGAGGTGCTCACGTTCCGGATGTGCGGCGTGCAACTGCAGCCTGCGCAGTCCCAGCCAGACGAGCATCACCGGCAGGACGGGTGCGATCGGCATGCCGAGCCAGATCGCAAACGGGCTGGTGGATGCAGACAGGCCGATGATGATGAAGAGCGCTATTTTCTCGTAAGGCAAGAAGCCGTTTCTGAGGCCCTCGCGGATCAGGAAGGCGCAAGGGATGATGATCAGCGTCAGATCGTAGGAAAGGGCAAAGGGTGTAACCAGCAAGGTGCCGCCGACCAGGACCGGAGCCCGCACCGACATGGCGTCCGTCCGCCGCCAGACACGCCATACGCAAACGGCAGCGGCAAGGGCAAAGACCACCTGCACCATCATCGACGGCAGATGACCGAGCCCCAGCACCCTGCCTGCGCCGTAAACCGAAATCATCTTGACCCATTCCACGCCGCCCAGTTCCATCATGGCGGAGGCAACCGGCGCTTGAATCCAGAAGGCCTGCCAGGCGCCAAAGCCGAGGACCGCAATGCCGAGCGCAACGAACACCAGCGTCGAGACGGATGCACTCAGGAAGGTCCGCCAGTTGAAGCTGGCGACAAGGGCCAGAGGAACCAGGATGCCCAACTGCGGCTTGATGGTCAGAAGACCCAGAGCGATGCCCGCCCACACCATCTGACGCCGTTCGATCCCGACGAGAAAGAAACCGTAGAGCGCTGCGGTCAACGCTGCATTCTGGCCATGGAAGGCGTTGTTCGCGCAGGCCGGAATAAGGATAAGACAGGCGGCCAGCAGCCAGTTGCCCGCAATCAGGCGGCAGGCCAGGCACAACAGGCCCGTGGTGATCCCGATAAAGACGGCAAACGCGATCTTGTAGGGCAGAAGCGCAAACGGCATCTGCAGCATCTGGAACGTGGGCGGATAGAAGAAACCGAAGACAGTGTCTGTTCCGGTGTACTGCTGCTGGAGGGCGGAAAACGCGGCGGGACTGTATGCCACTTCCGGCGTTCCGTTGAGAGCCTGGCCCCCTGCCATCCAGAAGCTGAGGTAATCCATCAGCAACGTGCCGTTGGGCGCGCCATAAGTATTGGGCACCACCAGCATCCACATAAGGCCCAGCGTGAAACCGATTGCCGAACATAGACACGCAAAGCCGATCCGGTCCCAGCTCAGCCAGTCGCCTGTCACGATACCGCGAGACCAGAGACTTGCCTTGTGTACGCCTGCCTGCGACCCATTTGCCGCCTGTTTCACCTGATTGGCCATTTTCTGCCGGTCTGTCCGTCGCTCACCCGTCTCAATCCAGGCCTATCCATGACCGAAAGACATTCATATTCGGTTACCCGAAGCCGATTTTCGGAAGTTGTACGTTTGCCGGACAGACAAACAACACAGGAATTGCCGGAACATCTTTATTCATCGCCGAAGTGCTGCTATGTCCCTTGCCATGCAACACAAGGCTCTCATAGTCGTCGCCAGACCGACGACCGCGATTACGCGAATTACTTGCCCGGCCTTCGGCTGACGCGGCAATGCGGCGCCAGGGACCGGGACTTCCTGATTTCATGTTGCTGCCCGAAACGGGCCGGCAATCATCCTGACATATGACGCGGGCCCAGGGCCCGAACGACCGGATCGACGTGACGATGACCGAGACAGATAAACGCGACTATTCCGAAACGCTGAACCTGCCGCAGACCGAATTCCCCATGCGTGCCGGCCTTCCCAAGAAAGAGCCGGAAATCCTCGCTCGCTGGGAGCAGATGAACGTCTACAAAAAGCTGCGCGAACAGGGCAAGGGCCGCAACAAGTTCGTGCTGCATGACGGACCTCCCTATGCCAACGGCAACATCCATATCGGCCATGCCCTGAACAAGACGCTGAAAGACATCGTCACGCGCTCCATGCAGATGACGGGCTTCGAGAGCAACTACGTTCCGGGCTGGGACTGCCACGGCCTGCCGATCGAATGGAAGATCGAGGAACAGTACCGCGCCAAGGGCAAGAACAAGGACGAGGTGCCGATCAACGAATTCCGCCGCGAGTGCCGCGAATTCGCCGAGCACTGGATCGACGTCCAGCGCAAGGAATTCAAGCGCCTCGGCATCGAGGGCGACTGGGACAACCCTTACCTGACGATGCGCTTCGAGAGCGAAGCCGTGATTGCCCGGGAACTGATGAAGTTCGCAACCTCCGGCCAGCTTTACCGCGGTTCCAAGCCGGTGATGTGGTCGGTGGTCGAAAAAACCGCGCTTGCCGAAGCCGAGATCGAGTATCAGGACTACCAGTCCGACATGATCTGGGTGAAGTTCCCGGTCAAGAACAAAGTTCAAGTTCCTGAAATTGAAATCACCGATCTAAGCGCTGGTGAAGCAGTAACGTCCCCCAACATGTCTGCTCCTGACCTCAAGCAAGAAGCAGCATCTGTAGTCATCTGGACGACGACCCCCTGGACCATCCCGGGCAACCGCGCCATCAGCTATTCCTCGCGCATCGACTACAGCCTCTACGAGGTCACGCAGGACGGACTGCCGGACGACAACTGGGTCCAGAAGGGCGACAAGCTGATCCTGGCGAATGCCCTTGCAGACGAAGTGTTCAAGAACGCCCGCATTACCGATTTCTCCTGCGTACGTGCAGTTGAAGCCGATGAGTTAAGCCTTCTCACCTGCGCCCATCCGCTGGCCGGGCTCGATCTCGGCGGCTACGAATTCGACGTGCCGCTGCTGGACGGTGACCATGTGACCGACGATGCCGGTACCGGCTTCGTGCACACGGCACCCGGCCACGGCACGGACGACTTTGAAATCTGGATGACCAAACGGGCAGATCTCGAAGCACGCGGCATCAACACCGCGATCCCCTTCACTGTTGCCGATGACGGCTTCTACACCAAGGATGCGCCTGGCTTCGAAGGCTGCGAAGTCATCACGCACAAGGGCGAGAAGGGCAAGGCCAACAAGGCCGTGATCGAAAAGCTGAAGGAAAGCGGCAACCTGATCGGTCTCGGCCGGTTGAAGCATTCCTATCCGCATTCCTGGCGTTCCAAGAAGCCGGTGATCTTCCGCAACACGCCGCAGTGGTTCGTCTACATGGACAAGCAGTTGTCCGGCGAAGGCGACACGCTGCGCACGCGGGCACTGAACGCCATCGACGAGACACGCTTCGTGCCGGGTGCCGGCCAGAACCGTCTGCGCTCCATGATCGAGAACCGGCCGGACTGGGTCCTTTCGCGCCAGCGCGCGTGGGGTGTGCCGATCACCGTGTTCATCCACAAGGAAACTTCTGAAGTCCTGAAGGACGAAGCCGTCAACAAGCGCATCTTCGATGCCTTCGTGGCGGAGGGTGCCGACGCCTGGTTTGCGGATGGCGCCAAGGAGCGTTTCCTGGGCAACGACTACAAGGCAGACGAGTGGGACATGGTCCGTGACATCCTGGATGTCTGGTTCGACAGTGGGTCCACACATGCGTTCGTTCTGGAACAGCGCGAAGATCTCGCACCCAAGCGCAAGACCGACGGCGGCAAGGACTATGTCCTTTACCTTGAAGGCTCCGACCAGCATCGCGGCTGGTTCCATTCCTCGCTGCTGGAAAGCTGCGGTACACGCGGTCATGCACCTTACGACGCCGTTCTGACCCATGGCTTCACCATGGCCGAAGACGGCCGCAAGATGTCGAAGTCTCTCGGCAACCAGGTGTTCCCGCAGGACGTCATCAAGCAGTATGGCGCCGACATCCTGCGCCTGTGGGTGGCCTCCACCGACTATTGGGAAGACCAGCGCCTCGGGCCGGAGATCATCAAGACCAGCGTCGACAGCTACCGCAAACTGCGCAACACGCTGCGCTGGATGCTGGGTTCGCTTGGCCATGCCACCGGTGAAGAAGTAGCACTGGCCGACATGCCTGAGCTGGAGCGGCTGATGCTGCACAGGCTGGTCGAACTCGACAAGATGATCCGTGAAGCCTACTGGGAGTTCGACTACAAGAAGGTCTTCCACCAGCTGTTCACTTTCATGACGGTGGAACTGTCGGCCTTCTATTTCGACATCCGCAAGGACGCGCTTTATTGCGATGCGGCTTCGTCCGTGCGCCGCAAGGCGTCGCTCTTCGTGATCGACAAGCTGTTCGATTGCCTGGTGACCTGGCTCGCACCGATGATGCCGTTCACCATGGACGAAACCTGGACCTCCCGTTACGGCGAGGAGGCCTGCGTTCATCTGGAGCAGTTCCCGACTGTTCCGGCCGAATGGCGTGACGATGCACTGGCCGCCAAGTGGGCGAAGATCAAGACGGTTCGCCGCGTGATCACCGGCGCGCTGGAAATCGAACGCCGTGAAAAGCGGATCGGCTCCTCGCTGGAAGCTCACCCGGTCGTGCATGTCACCGATGCGGAACTGATGGACGCGCTCAAGGGCAAGGACATGGCGGACATCGCCATCACCAGCCAGTTGACGCTCAGCAGCGAACCGGCACCGGAAGGCGCGTTCACGCTCGGCGACACCAAGGGTGTAGCTGTCGTGCCCGGCCTTGCCGAGGGTACCAAATGCGCCCGCTCCTGGAAGATCCTGCCGGAAGTGGGATCCGATCCGGATTATCCGGATGTGACCCTTCGCGATGCTGCCGCCCTGCGTGAATGGGACGCTGCCCATGCTGCGGCCTGAGCGGCAGGGTTCCCGGTCACGATGACGCAACAGGATACCTCTTCCAACAATACGAAACGGCCCCTTCTCTGGGGCCGTTTCAGCACATTTGTGCTTCTGATCGCGCTTGTCTGTGTTGTCATCGACCAGGGCAGCAAGCTCTGGCTGGTTTACGGCTTCGATCTTGCCCGCAACGGACCGGTCGATCTTCTGCCGGTTCTCGAGATCGTTCTGGTCTGGAACCGGGGTATTTCCTATGGCCTGTTCCAGCAGAACAGCGACCTGGGCCGCTGGCTTCTGGCCGGTGTGACGATTGCAGTCACGATTGGCCTGTGGGTCTGGTCGGCGCGTTGCCAGTCACGCCTGGTGGCCCTCGCCCTGGCACTGGTCATTGGCGGGGCGATCGGAAACGGGATCGACAGACTGACCTATGGTGCCGTCGTCGACTTCGTCCATTTCCACGTCGGCACGTTCTCCTGGTACGTGTTCAACCTGGCAGATGTGTGGATCGTTGCGGGCGTCGTCGGTCTCCTGTATGACAGTTTCCGAGATGGTCCTAATTCAGCCGCAAAATAATGGTTTAGGCTGGACAACGACTGATCGCGGGCGGAGTGCTGCCGGCTGTTTTTTATGAGAAATCGAGGGGTCTGCGCAGTGCGGACGTTAGTTGGGTTTGTAAAGAATTCTGCAGTGCTGGTGCTTCTGGCCGGTTTGGCCGCATGCCAGGCAGCGGATGGCACGAGCCAGGCACCGGATGTCGCCCTTGTCGACACCGTGATGAAAGGCCTTGGCGCCGTCGATCCGAACGAAAAGCAGATCGAGTACAAACCTCGCGGACCGCTGGCCATGCCCGCAGAGCCGACGAACCTTCCCGAACCGGAAACGAATGTTGCCGGTGTGAACGATCAGAACTGGCCGAAGCAGCGTGAAAACGAACAGCTGACCGAACTGAAGCAGCTTTATGCCAGCTCCGGCAAGACCGGCAGCATGAACAGCGAAGCGCTGACCCCGGAACAGATGCGCGGCTTCAAGATTACCGGTGTTACCGGTCAGAATCGCGATCTCGACGCGGAGCGCCGCTTCAACGAGATTACCGAAGGTGGAAAGCTGACACGTGAAGAACAGCGGGCCGAATGGGAGCGCCTGCAGCAGTTGCGGTCCCAGCAGGCAGGTATCGAGCAGAATGGCCTGTCCGCACGCCGCTACCTGACCGATCCGCCCACCGGCTACAGCACGCCTTCTCCGGATGCACCGATGCCGGAAGTGGTGAAGAAAAAGCGCAAGCCGACGAATTACGACGAGTACGACTCCAAGCCGCTCGATCCGCGCTGCCTGGAAGGCGACCAGAACTTCTGTAACTGATCTCTTCAGTGACCGGACTTCAGGGTCCGAAAGGCAGATGACAAAATTGTAACGGGACCTCCGGACCGCACCTCCTATATGGAGGATAGGTCCGGAGGTCTTTTTTGTTGGCCACCATGAAATTGCCCGGCTTTGCGCTTTTCCCGCACCTGGTTGAAGCGCATGCTGTTCGAACGACAAAGAACGGGAGTTGCACGTGAACCCATCGTCCTCGAAGCACGACAAGACATCCCCCGTGCGGCGGTTGAAGCGCTCCATCGGCCTTGTGCTGATGCCTGCGCTCCTGCTGGGCGGTGGCATGGCCCTTGTGCCGGGAAGTGCCTTTTCCGCGCCGGCAACGGCAGGAAACCTCATGATTGCGCCGAACCTTGAAAGCTTCACGCTGGATAACGGTTTGCAGGTGGTGGTCATCCCGGACCGCCGGGCGCCGGTTGTCACCCACATGATCTGGTACAAGGTCGGTTCCGCCGATGAACCGGAAGGTCAGTCAGGTGTTGCGCATTTTCTCGAACATTTGATGTTCAAGGGTACTCACGACCATCCTAACGGAGAATTCTCCAAGATGGTTGCCGATCGTGGTGGCCAGGAGAACGCCTTCACCAGCACCGACTACACCGCCTATTTCCAGAAAGTCGCCAAGCAGCATCTGCCGCTCATGATGAAGCTGGAAGCCGACCGGATGGAGAACCTGGTTCTGAGCGACGAAGTCGTGACGCCGGAACGAGACGTGGTTCTGGAAGAGCGGCGCATGCGGGTCGACAGTGAACCCGGTTCCCGGCTGCAGGAAGCGCTGAATTCCATCACCTTCGTCAACCACCCCTACGGCTCACCCGTCATCGGCTGGCAGAGCGAAATCGAAGCGCTCAACAAGGAAGCAGCGATCGCCTTCTACGACCGGTTCTACACGCCAAACAATGCGGTGGTGGTAATTGCCGGTGATGTGGACGTTGATGCGGTTCGCAAGCTTGCGCAGGAAACCTACGGCAAGGTTGCCCGGCGCGCAGAGCCTGGAGAACGCCTCCGGCCGGCCGAACCGCCGCTTGCGGGTGAAAGACGCATTGCCGTTTCCGATCCGCGGGTGCGCCAGGAGTCCCTGTCGCAGATCTGGATCGTGCCGAGCCAGACCACCGGCGAAGGCCGGACGCCCGAGGCGCTGGACATACTGTCGTATATTCTGGGCGAAGGGCCCTCCAGCCGCCTGCACAAGGCACTGGTTCTCGACCAGGAAGCCGCCCTCAGCGCCGGCGCCTATTATCAGGGCAGCGCCCTTGATAACGGCCGCTTCGGTCTCTACGCCGTGCCGCGCCCCGGTTACACGTTGGAAGACATGGAGCGGCTGATAGCGACCGAACTTCAGAAACTGCTCGAGACCGGCGTCACGGAAGAAGAAGTCAAACGCGCCCGAAACAGCATGGTCGCCAGCGCGATCTACGCCCAGGACAGCCAATCCGGCCTGGCACGCCTTTTCGGCGGTGCCCTGACCACGGGCCAAACGATCGAAAACGTCCAGACCTGGCCTTCTCAGGTGCAGGCTGTCACCCCTGAAGATGTCCTGGATGCGGCCCGCACTTATCTCGCCGGCCTCCCCGTGGTCGGAGAGTTGCGCATGGAACCGCCAGTCGTGCCGGATGCCGCCCAATCCGATGCGCCCCAGACGAAGGACAAGTCCTGATCATGGCACACACCCTCTTCTCCCTGCGCGGTCCGGTCTCCGCCCTCGCTTTGTCGTTTGTTGCCCTGCTTGGCCTGATGAGGCTGGCACAGGCCGTCGAGATCCAGGAAGTCACCAGCCCCAAAGGCATCACAGCCTGGCTGGTAGAAGACCATACCGTGCCCATCATTGCGCTCGATTTTTCCTTCGATGGCGGCTCCGCGCAGGACCCTGTCGGAAAGGAAGGTCTGACGCGCCTGCTCGCCGCGACGCTGGACGAAGGCGCGGGTGAAATGGATTCCGAGACCTTCCAGGCCAAGCTGGAAGAACTTGCCATCAGCATCAACTTCAGCACCGGCAAGGACCGGTTCTACGGCAGCTTGCGGACCTTGACGCCCACCCTTGACGAGGCGAGTAACCTCCTGGCCCTCGCCGTGAACGAGCCGCGCTTCGACGAAGCCCCGGTGGAGCGGATGAAGGCCCAGCTGTCGCAAAGGGCGCGACGCAACGAAAGCGATCCGGATGCGATTGCCGGAAGAGCCCTTGCCGAAGCTATGTTCGGTGATCACCCCTACGCCCGGCCAACGCTTGGCACCGCCGAAACACTGGCCGGCCTGAACGCGGATGATCTTGCAAGCCAGCAGGGCAAGCTTCTCGCGCGCAAGGGGCTGATCATCGGTGTCGTCGGCGCCATCGATGCTGAAACCCTCGCCGGAATTCTCGACAAGGTCTTTGCTCCTCTGCAGGAGGAAGGACAGCTGGTGCAGATTGCCGATTTCGAACCGGAGTTCGGAACCGGGGTAAACCAGCAGCTGGCGGTACCGCAAACCACAATCCTGCTCGGTCTGCCCGGGCTGACACGTGACGATCCGGACTATCAGGCCGCCTTTGTGATGAACCACATTCTGGGTGGCGGTACCTTCACCTCCTGGATGTATGAAGAAGTGCGGGAAAAGCGTGGGCTTTCCTACGGCGCCGGCACATCTCTTTCTCCTTACGCACACACGGGCCTTCTGATCGCCAATGCTGCGACCAAGGCAGACCGGGCGGACGAGACGGTGAAGATCATGCTGGAACAGATCAGTCGCATGGCCGAGACCGGACCGAGCGAAGACGAATTGCAGTCTGCCAAACAGTATCTGACCGGCTCTTACCCTCTGCGCTTCGACAGTTCCGGCAAGATTGCCCGGCAGTTGGTCGCTCTGCAGAATGCGGAACTCGGGATCGACTATTTCGACCGCCGCAACAGCGAGATCGAGGCTATTTCGCTGGACGACGTCAAACGGGTGGCCAAACGCCTGCTGGCCGACAAGGCTCCGACAGTGGTGACCGTCGGCCCGAAGCAGGGTTAGCCCCAAACCTCCAGCAACATTGCCTCAATGACAAACGCCCCGGCTCAAACCGGGGCGTTTGTGATTTTGCCTGCCAGACTGAAGTGCGACCATCACTGCTCGGGCTTGGGAACAGCCTTCAAGGCAGACAACGTGCATTCGAGATAAGGCATTGCGATCCGCTTGTCCGGGGTGACACAGGGGAACCAGGTCGGCACTCGAATGACGCCGAGCGGAAAAGCCCTTAAGCCGCCTGCTTTTGTCATACGGCGGCAGACCACTGTCATGGCTGCTCCGCCGGTTCTCAGCAGCTGAAATATCGAAGCAGGTTATCGTTTCGGGAACGCGGAAGCGCCTTGCGCTGATCAACCGGCGGCGGAGCGTCTCGGGCCGGGTGCAGGTGCGCCCTGCAGCACTTCCGCACGCACCGGGCGCGGCGGCGAGAACAGGTTGCCCTGAGCAAGCTTGACGTCGTAGTCGAGCAGCTCCAGCACCTGGGATTCCGTTTCCACATGATCAGTGATCAGCTGCATGCCATAGCGATGAAGCAGGTCGCCGAAATCGGACGGATGGATGTGGCCGTGTTTGGCTTCGCGGCGCCCGATGAGATAGTCGGCGTGCAGCTTGCCGTATTTGAAACCCCGGCCAGCCAGGGAGTTGAAGTCCATCTTCATGTCCGCGATCTGGTCGACGGAGAAGCGGAACCCGGCTTCGAACAGCGAACTCAGGCTTTCCAGCTCCATCCCGCCCATGTGGGCGACATCGTCCTGGGAGAATTCGAACACAAGCACATCGGCCAGATCCTGGTTCGCCTTCACGAATTCCAGGAAGCCGGGGAAGAAGGTTTCGTCAACCAGCGACTGCGACGAGATATTGCAGAACAGGATGGCATTGCGATTGCGCGAGGTCAGGCGGCGCACGACCTGGATAGAGCGGAACAGCAGCAGATTGTCGATACGGGCTATCTGGCCCGAGAGAACCGCTTCCGGAATGAAGGCCGATGCTTCGATCAGGTTGCCACCGTTGTCACGCAGGCGGGTGAAGGCTTCATAGTACTTCACCTGGCGCTGCGGCAATGTCACGATCGGCTGCAGGTGGAGCTCCACCCGGTTGGCATTGAGTGCCGACGTGATCAGTTCGCGCATGGCCATGTTCGGCTTCGGCTTTTCGGCCGGCATCGCGGTACGTGCGGCAAGGCGCTGGTCGGGTTCATCCGGCAGTTCGAATGCGTAATCCTGCTGCTGGTGGTTCGGCTGTTCCTTGACCGGAACATGACCCAGCTTATCCTCGAGACGCGGCGCGTGCACACCATAGCGTCGATCGAAATCGTTCATGTCCCGGCGCGGTGCAGCCGCTGGCGTATAGGGCTCCTGCATGCCGTTGTTCGTTTCATGGGAAAAGGACGCCGGGGCGTGTTGCTGGCGCTGCGGGGCCTGCGCAGGCTGCTGAACCGGAGGCCAGTTCTGCGGTGCCTGATAGGTGGACCGGCGTTCTTCCTGGTAGGTTTCCTGGGGCTGCTGATAACGCGGCAGGCTTGGCATCTGCGGCGGCGGCGCGATGGCCTGCTGGTCCTCGACCCTCGCTTCAAGGTCGGACATGGCCTCGGCCATCTGCTTGACCAAGGTGCCAAGAACTTCAACTTCAGCAAACAGAGGGTCGATTTCGGCGCGGGTACGGCGCGGCATGGTGTGTTCCATGCCCGTGAGCCTGCCTTCGAGATTGCCGACATCCTCGTCCAGATCCGCCATGCGCTCTTCAAGACGGTCGACCGCTTCGCTCACCGCGCCGCGGTCGCGTGCACGACCGATCAGCAGGTGGATCAGGATCATGGTGCACATGAGCGCAAGCGACAGGGAAACAGCTTCGCCGAACGGCCGTCCGAACTGGAAGACCAGAACTGTCGCAGACGACAGCGCGATCACGGCCATGCAAATTGCTACGAATATGGTCCCTGTCCGCCCCATGGTATTCGAAAGTTCCAACGCGAATCAAAAGTTACTGGTTAATCATGCCTTAAGAACCATGCGTGGCCGAATCTACAACCGCCTTGCGGTATGGAATCCGTGACTTGTCCCCGACTATGGTTGATGCGTCACGGTATTTCGGCGGTTTTCGCTCCTCACGCAGCGTTCACAGTGTCTCAAACAGCTCACAACCACAAGTCTCCCACTCACCCGGTGGACGCACCGGGCAATGACGTCCCCATGACTTTTTGACCGTTGCATTCGGTAGTACTTCGTCTAAATTTACGTAAGGGAAGCTACTTCACGACGGATCAGTCAACAGGTCTAGCAGGAGGCTGATATGCATGCAGCCGAACAAACGACATATCGGGCACCGCGCGACAAAGCGCCGGATGCGAAGATAGACAAGCCTGCCAAGGACCGCCCCACACCCGAGGCCTCAACTTCTCTCAAGTCAGGTGAAGCGGCGGCCCCGAACACTGTGCAGGAGCAGCCTCCCTGCGAGGAGCAGATCAAGGCCGCGCTCATCAACACCCTGAAAAGCTCCGAATTCCAGTCCGCGCCCCAACTGCGCGCCTTCCTGGGGTTTGTCGTGCATGCCACGCTGAACAGACAACAGGAAAAGATCAAAGGTTATACGATCGCGGTCGAAGCGCTCGGGCGGCCGGAAGACTTCAATCCGGTGACGGACCCTATCGTGCGTGTCGAGGCCGCCCGGCTGCGGCGCAGGCTAGAGAAATACTATGCCGGCTCCGGTGCCAACGACCCCGTGCGCATCACCATTCCCAAAGGCAGCTATGCGCCGGAGTTCCAACCGGCGCACGCCGGGTCGTTGCCGGATTGTGCAGCAGACCTTGCCACCAAAGACGTGCCAGACGGGGACCTGGCCGGTAAACACTTCGCGCCGGAAAAGATGGCTCATCCGCACCTTGAAACAGGTGGCGTGTCGGGAACCCTGCACGAGCATGATGCCTTCCGGCCGCCGGCACGCGCCTTGCGCACCGGAACCAACGCACCGGATAGAACCGGCCTTCCGGAAGGCTTCCAAAAGCTGCAACGCGCATTGGCACATCCCGTTGACCTATGGCTGGTGTTCGCCCTCTGCCTTGCGAGTTTGCTGGCAGGATACCTGTTGGCGGGCCTTTGATTTCTCCGGTTTGACCGGCCTTCGGCATATCCACGACACACCGCCTGAGCTGGAATATTTTGCTCACTTCGGCCCTTTTCTGTGCCGAAAGCGAAGATCGACTGCAATTTGCGTCTTCTGACAACGCTTTGTTTACCCTGTTCGGAGAATTATCAAATTGACGAATCTTTCGATATTCGAATGACCCGTATCCAGCGATGGGAGTTACCCAGCAATGGGGAGTAAAGAGGGCAAAGAGCTGCCTGTTATAGTACGCGTACTTGACGCAACGGCCTCCGAGGCTGCCCGCACCTCTGCGGTCTGCGCCAAGCTGTCTCATGCCTGTACGGACCCCATCCTGTACACGGAATCCTCGTCCTGCCTGCAGGATCTTGCAGACAAGACCACCGACATTCTGATCATTGATCTGGAAACCATCGGTGGCGACGAAGCCCTGGAAGCTTATGCGGTCCGCTGTCCCAAGGCAGTCATCATCGCGGTTTCGGCCAAGGGGTCTGTCTCGCGGGCCGTCAGCGCGATGCGCGCCGGGGCCCATGACTTCCTGACCAAACCCTTCTCGCTCGATGCGCTTGCGTCCAAGATTTCCTTCCAGCTGAAACAAAGAAGGCCCGTTCAACCGGTCGCTCCCGCAGCACCGCAGAATGTTCAGCCTGTTGTTTCAATGCCGGAGCTATCCGCACCTCCGCTTCGCGCCGCACACATCAGAACCGAAAGCTCCGGAACGAACCGCCTGGTGGGCACCTCCGCCCAGATGCGCGACATCCACGACCAGATCGGTCGCATGGCGCCGTCGCAGGCCCCGGTCTTCATCACCGGGGAGTCCGGAACGGGCAAGGAGCTGTGCGCTGCTGCGGTTCACGAATTATCCGAGCGCCGGTCCAACCGTTTCGTCACCTTGAATTGCGCTGCCATTCCGCGGGACCTCATTGAAAGCGAGATCTTCGGATATGTGCGCGGCGCCTTTACCGGAGCTGCAGACAACCGTGCGGGCGCGGCCGAACAGGCCGATGGCGGCACGCTGTTCCTGGACGAGATCGGCGAGATGGACCTTCTCCTGCAGAGCAAGCTGTTGCGCTTCCTGCAGACGGGAACGTTCCAGCGCCTCGGCGACACACATACCCGCAAGGTGGACGCGCGCATCATCTGCGCCACAAACCGGAACCCGGTTCAGGAAATATCCGCCGGCCGCTTCCGCGAAGACCTTTACTACCGGCTGCACGTGCTGCCGATCCACATGCCGCCTCTCAGAGAGCGCCGCGACGATATCCTGCCGCTCGCCGAAACCTTCCTTGAACGCTATTCGGCGGAAGAGCGGCGCGGTTTCAGAGGATTTGATGCGGACGCGGAAGCGCGGATCATTTCCTATCCCTGGCCGGGCAACGTCCGCCAGCTTGAGAACACCATCCGGCAGATCGTTGTCATGAATGACGGTGCCGCTGTCACCTACGACATGCTGCCGCTGATCATTCGCGACCAGAGCAGCCGGCCGGGCACCTTGATCGACCTCTCCCGCGAGCGATCTCGCGTGGCGCCGCCAAGCCGGCCGTTCGGAACCATCGAGCCGCTTTGGGCTCAGGAGCGGCGTATCATCGAAGACGCTCTTGATGCCTTTGACGGCAACATCGCCATGGCGGCAGCGGCCCTCGAGATCAGCCCTTCCACCATCTACCGCAAGCGCCAGTCCTGGACAGCCCGCAGCATGTAAATGCCCGGACCTGCGACACGTTAACCGCAATCGGGTTTTCTACTTTCGCGGATAACGAGTAGAGTACAGCTAAATCCGGCGTTTACCGCGCCGCACACATTGCCTTGTTTAATCGGACAAGTCGGTTTATATCGGCAAAATCGCTGAAAACGACAAGATTTAAAGGCGTGCGGGGATATAGATGATGCTGGTGGGAAAATGTGCTTTTCGGCAGACGCTGTCTGCTGTTCTGATTGCAACCGGACTGTCTGCGGGGCAACTGTCCGCGCAGGCTCAATCCCCCGCCAGCCCTCCAGAAGCTTTCCAGAACGCCCTTGATGCCTATGACCTGGCATGGGCGGCTGCCGGTCTTTCCTTCACGGCTGCAACCTTCGCTTCCAGCCCGAGCACCGGATATGGCGCATATACACCGCGCGCTGATGCGACGTTTGCCGATGGTGAAGCGCTGTCTGTCTACGCGGAACCGGTCGGTTACGGCTTTCAGGAAACCGAAGGCGGTTATGCCTATGAGCTGACCGCGGACTACAGACTGCTGACCAAATCCGGCCAGGTTCTGGCCGAACAGGAGAACTTCGCGACCTTTTCCGGCAGCGGCCGGTCCAAGCAGCGTGAGCTTTCCGCGGCCCTCACCTTTCAGTTCAGCGGCCTGCCGGCTGGCGACTACCAGCTGGAAACGAGCTTCACCGACGAAATCGGCGGCAAAACGAACGCCTTTACACTGCCTTTCAGTGTTTCCGGCGCGAATTGAACCGGGCCCGCTGACGCAGTAGCAGCGACGCCATAATTCCGCCTCCCCGGTCTGTTGACTACCCCATAGGCGCAACGCGACCGATTGCGATTAAATTCTCGTCACAAAGCATTGACAAGCTGAGCACAGCTACATAAATCCATGGCGCTGTTAGCACTCGCTGTTAAGGAGTGCTAATTGGTGACGGGAGGCAATTTCCTTCCGTGCAACGCAACCCAATGTTCATGTCTCGCGCGCTGCCTATTGCGTGGGGCGCGCTCATGAGAGGAAACAGTGTTATGGCATTTCGTCCACTGCACGACCGTGTCGTCGTTCGCCGCGTAGATTCTGAAGCAAAGACTGCTGGCGGCATCATCATTCCGGACACCGCTAAGGAAAAGCCGCAGGAAGGCGAAATCATCGCCATCGGCACCGGCGCCCGCAAGGACAACGGCGAGATCGTTCCGCTCGACGTCAAGGCTGGTGACCGCGTTCTGTTCGGCAAGTGGTCCGGCACCGAAGTCAAGATCGACGGTGAAGACCTCCTGATCATGAAGGAATCCGACATCATGGGCGTGATCGCGTAACCAGCCGCGAACCGCTTCTGATTTCAACCTGTTCCAAAAGAGTGAGACGATCACATGTCTGCTAAAGAAGTAAAATTCTCCTCCGACGCACGCGAGCGCATGCTGCGTGGTGTCGACACCCTCGCAAACGCCGTCAAGGTGACCCTCGGCCCGAAAGGCCGTAACGTCGTTCTCGACAAGGCTTTCGGCGCACCGCGCATCACCAAGGACGGTGTGTCTGTTGCCAAGGAAATCGAACTGGAAGACAAGTTCGAAAACATGGGCGCCCAGATGGTGCGCGAAGTGGCTTCCAAGACCAACGACATCGCTGGCGACGGCACCACCACCGCGACCGTTCTGGCTCAGGCCATCGTCAAGGAAGGCGCCAAGGCTGTTGCAGCCGGCATGAACCCGATGGACCTGAAGCGCGGCGTTGATCTTGCTGCTGCTGAAGCCGTCAAGGCTCTGACCGCTGCTTCCAAGACCATCACCACCTCTGGTGAAGTTGCACAGGTCGGCACGATCTCCGCTAACGGCGACGAGCAGGTCGGCAAGGACATTGCCGAAGCCATGCAGAAAGTCGGCAACGAAGGCGTGATCACCGTCGAGGAAGCAAAGTCCCTCGAAACCGAACTCGAAGTCGTTGAAGGCATGCAGTTCGACCGCGGCTACCTGTCTCCTTACTTCGTCACCAATGCTGACAAGATGATGGCTGACCTGGAAAAGCCGTACATCCTGCTGCACGAGAAGAAGCTTTCCAACCTGCAGGCCATGCTGCCGATCCTGGAAGCTGTTGTTCAGTCTTCCCGTCCGCTGCTGATCATTGCTGAAGACGTTGAAGGCGAAGCACTTGCTACCCTCGTCGTCAACAAGCTGCGTGGCGGCCTGAAGATTGCTGCTGTCAAGGCTCCGGGCTTCGGCGACCGCCGCAAGGCCATGCTGGAAGACATCGCGATCCTGACCGGCGGCACCGTTATCTCCGAAGATCTCGGCATCAAGCTGGAAAACGTGACCCTCGACATGCTCGGCACCGCCGAGAAGGTGTCCATCACCAAGGAAAACACCACCATCGTTGACGGTGCTGGCTCCAAGGACGACATCAACGGCCGCGTTTCCCAGATCAAGGCTCAGATCGAAGAAACCACTTCCGATTACGATCGTGAGAAGCTCCAGGAGCGTCTTGCAAAGCTCGCAGGCGGCGTTGCCGTTATCCGCGTTGGCGGTGCGACCGAAATCGAAGTGAAAGAGAAAAAAGACCGCGTCGACGACGCTCTGAACGCAACCCGCGCTGCCGTTGAAGAAGGCATCGTCCCGGGTGGCGGTACCGCTCTGCTGCGCGCCAAGAAGGCAGTCGAAGGCCTGGCCTCCGACAACGCCGACATCGCAGCTGGTATCAAGATCGTCCTGCGCGCTCTGGAAGCTCCGATCCGTCAGATCGCTGAAAACGCTGGTGTCGAAGGCTCCATCGTTGTTGGCAAGATCCAGGAAAACGACGATCCGTCCTTCGGCTTCAACGCTCAGACCGAACAGTTCGTCAACATGATCGAAGCTGGCATCATCGACCCGACCAAGGTTGTCCGTACTGCTCTGCAGGACGCAGCTTCCGTCGCTGGTCTGCTGATCACCACCGAAGCCATGGTTGCTGAACTGCCGAAGAAAGACGCTCCGGCAATGCCGGGTGGCGACATGGGCGGTATGGGCGGCATGGGCTTCTAAGAAGCCCAAAGCTCACAAGCTTTACAGAAAGGGCGGTCTTCGGACCGCCCTTTTTTCTTGGCCGCCCATCATCTCATTCTTGTGCCGCCTTGCGGCACGGGAGGCGGCATGGGCTTCCAAGAAGCCCAAAGCTCACAAGCTTTGCAGAAAGGGCGGTCTTCGGACCGCCCTTTTTTCTTGGCCGCCCATCATCTCATGCTTGTGCCGCCTCGCGGCACGGGAGGCGGCATGGGCTTCCAAGAAGCCCAAAGCTCACAAGCTTTGCAGAAAGGGCGGTCTTCGGACCGCCCTTTTTTCTTGGCCACCCATCATCTCGCGCTTGTGCCACCTTGCGGCACGGGAGGCGGCAGTGGTTTCGAGAAAACTGAACAGCAACTCAACCAACGGAAGCGCTTGCCCTTCTTGCCACCTCTGTGTTTTCATATCGGTACAAGCTAGCCCTGCTCTTCGCGCATCCTTCAAATGTCCAGCCCAGCCAATGTCTTTCGAGAACTGCACGAGACCAGGTGCTTTATCGTGCCCAACCCGTGGGATGCCGTATCCGCCAGGCTGTTGGCGCACTGCGGCTTCAAGGCTCTGGCCACCACGTCGTCGGGATATGCCTTTACGACAGGCCGGCGCGATAGTTCCCGGCAAATTTCCAGGCAGGAAGCGATCGACCACGCATCGGCATTGTCCCGTGCAACTGGCCTTCCCGTCACCCTGGACGGCGAAGACTGTTTTGCAGACACACCGGAAGGCGTCGCGGAGACGGTCACACGTGCCGCGAAAGCCGGGCTTGCCGGCATCTCGATAGAAGACCGCGACACGTCAAATCCCGGTCGTATAAGACCATATTCCGAAGCTCTCGAGCGCGTTCAGGCCGCTGTCTTGGAGGTCCGGAAGTCCGGGATCGTCCTGACGGCTCGCGCCGATGGTCTCGGCAAGAGAGCCTATGACCTCGATGAGGTTCTTCGCCGTCTGTCCGCTTTTGCCGAAGCAGGGGCAGACGTCGTCTACGCCCCGGGCCTACCTGATCTTGAAGCCATACGGACGGTCTGCGCATCGGTACCTGCTCCGGTCAACCATGTCATCGGGCAAGGTGCAACGGGTCTGTCCTTCGAACAACTCGCAGACGCTGGCGTGCGGCGGATCAGTCTTGGCGGATCATTTACCCGTGTGGCCCTCGGTGCGATCAATACACTGGGTCAAACCATCGCCGCGGGAGATTTTACCAGCCTTGATGCTGCTCCCGCATGGTCAAGGCTTTGTTAGATGCCAAAGCCCAACACCCGCCTCGCCCGGCGACAGATCAGGGTCGCAAGATTGACAACATACCAACTGGTCGGTATCTTTTGATTGCCTGATGGACGAGCGGCAAAACCACTGGCTATGGCCACAGGTAAATCAGCCACGGCTGCACCTGAAATCGGCCTGAACACACCGCTGTTTCCAACTACCGGTCAATAGAGGAACCACTATGCCACTGTCCCCGGGACTTCGTTTTCTGTCTGTACTTTGCGGTGTCGCAGCGGTGCTGTTGCCATCACTTGCTGCAAATGCAGGTGACGCCGCGACGGCTCTACCGGCAGGCAGTTACAAGATCGACAAATTCCATTCGACGCTCATATTCCGGGCAAATCACCTCGGCTTTTCGTACTACAGCGCGTCCTTTGCTGACTTTGACGCCGCGCTGGAACTCGATCCCGCTGATCCGGCCAACGCCAGCCTGAGCGTCGACATAAACGTCGCATCCCTGCATCTGACCGCAACGCCACCTGATGGCTTTCGCGACATGCTGCTTGGCCCGGACTGGCTGAATGCAGGAGATCACCCGAAGATCACCTATCGCTCGACCAGCATTGAACTGACCGGCGCTGAAACTGCCGTCGTGACAGGCGACCTGACATTCAGGGGTGAAACGCGGCCAGTTGAGCTCGACGTGCGTTTCAACGGCGGTTATCCGGGCCTGGCGGTTTACGACCCACAGGCTCGGATCGGATTTTCCGCAACAGGTACGCTGAGAAGGTCCGATTTCGGCATGTCCTACGGACTTCCGCCAGAAGGCTCCAACCTCGGGGTGGGGGATGATGTTGAGTTCGTTATCGAAACGGAGTTCAGCGGCCCACCACTGAAAGAGGCTGAAGCGCAGTAGTCCGGTCAGCATCCGGTCCTCATGCGTGACCGTCTTACACGGTTTTCGGAACCTTAGCCGCCTCTGACGGTTTTCTTCCAAGAACTGAACCATGGAGGGACCGATGGCACAGAGTATGCGACAGGCTGCGGCAGACCAGTATGAGAATGCCGATCAACTCAACAGGACGATCGCTCAGGAAGCCCAGACCGATCAGGAACTGGAATCCCAGGTTCCCCCGGTTTCCAGATACGGCACCATCTGGCGGGTCGCAGCGGTGATCATCCTGCTGCTGGCTTTGCTGACTTCGGTCGTCTTCCTGGCCTGATCGACACCGTTTCACGTTAGTCGCGCGAAGGAATGTTGACCGCCTTCTGACTAGCCGGACGGCTCATGCAGGTGTCGACCCAGCGAACCACATTGGTATGGGATGCGAAGTCGGTCACCTCGCCGGCCTCGTAGAATCCGTTGAGATTTCGCGCCCAGGGCCAGCAGGCCATATCTGCAATGGTATAGTCGCTCCCCATGATGAAATCGCGCCCATCCAGCTGCCGATCCAGAACGCCAAGCAGGCGTTTCGTCTCGTCCCGGTATCGCTCGAAGGGCCGACGGTCTTCATAGTCCCGGCCCGCGAACTTGTGGAAGAAGCCCAACTGACCCGCCATCGGGCCAAATCCACCCATCTGCCACATCAGCCACTGCAGCGTTTCGGCGCGCCTTGCCGGCTCCTGCGGCAGGAACTTGCCCGACTTTTCCGCCAGATAAATCAGGATCGCGCCGGATTCCCACAAAGGCAGCGGCTCGCCGCCTGGGCCGTGCGGATCGATGATTGCCGGGATCTTGTTGTTCGGATTGAGCGACAGGAATTCCGGGCTCAACTGGTCATTGCTGCCGAAATCGACCACATGCGGCTCATATGGCAGGCCCGTTTCTTCCAGCATCGCCGAAACCTTGATGCCGTTGGGCGTCGGCAGCGAATAGAGCTGAATACGGTCAGCGTGTTTGGCAGGCCATTTGCGGGAGATCTCGAAGTCAGACAGATCGATCATGGAGCCCTCTTTAGGGATTGCAGGTCCCGACCCCTGTCAGGATTACGCATAGATATAGCGCAGCTTCGCCCGGCGCAAACTCACAGTCCGCCGACAATGAGAGTTGGTGTTTCGCCGCCGCCGCAATATACCTGCCTCGACAGACATCGGGCGGGTGCCGAAAGAAGCCACATAGCCCCAGGACGACGCAGGAGACACCAATGGCGGACGACAAAGAAGCCCGAATCGAGAAGCTCGAGATCGATCTCGCTCATGCGCTCAACACCATTGATGAACTGAATACGGTCGTCTTCGATCAGGGACGCCAGCTTGACAGGCTCAACCGGCTCGTCACCAACATGACGGACCAGGTCACGGAACTGATGGAGAACGTTCTGCCCGGCCACCAGATTGAAAAGCCGCCGCATTACTGATCTTCGACGAGGGCGTCACCTGATCGCGCTCTTGAGGCACACGTCCGGCCAGCCTTTGCGCGCAGGCATCCTCGTTTGATCCAGGCCATGGCGTTCCTCGCTCGAAACGTTATTGTGGCGGCAGATCCGGCAAGGGTGTGCCATGCGCTTTTTGAAACTTTTGATATTTGTACTGCTGATCGCGGGAGCCGTCGCGGGCTCACTTTGGTGGTTCAAGAAACCGCCGGAAGTGCAGACCGTGATGCCGACGACCGGGCGGGCGGCCGAAGTGGTCTATGCCACCGCAGTCGTCGAACCAGTCCGATGGGCGAAGGTTACCAGCATCATCCGTGAGCGGATCGTCTCGCTGTGCGGCTGCGAGGGTGACCAGGTCCAGAAAGGCGACCAGCTGGCGGAACTGGACAGCGGCGATGCCCGTGCGACACTTGCCGAACTGGAAGCCCGCCAGGAGCTGGCGCAATCCGACAAGGAACGTGCGCTGCAACTGCTGGAGCGCCGCGTCGTCAGCCAGCAGGTTTACGACAAGGCCCAGAACGAACTGATCCGCATCAACGCCATTACGGCGGCCCAGAAGGAACGGCTGCGCGACTATGTCATCGTGGCCCCCATGGACGGCATGGTTCTGAGGGCGGACGGGTCGGTGGGGGAAGTTGCCGAACCCGGTGAAATTCTCTTCTGGATCGGTCAGCCGTCCCCCCTTCAACTGGTGGCGGAAGTCAACGAGGAGGATATTCCCAAGGTCGCCAAGGGTCACAAGGCGCTGATCCGTGCAGATGCCTTTCCGGGAAAGGAACTGACGGCCGAAGTTGCCAGCATCACTCCGAAAGGCGATCCGGTGCTGAAGAACTACCGGGTCTATCTCGATCTCCCGGAAGACACCCCGCTGCGCATCGGCATGACAGCCGAGATCAATATCGTCACCTCGGAGAAGGACGACGCGTTGCTGCTGCCGACCGCGGCCTTCGACGGCTCGAAACTGCTGACGCTGGATGGGGATAACAAAATCGTTCTGCTGGAGGTCGAAACCGGGATCAAGGGCACCCGCGCCACGGAAGTGCTGAAGGGGATCACCGGAGATAACCGGGTCGTCTTTCCCTATAACCCGGATCTGGCAGAAGGACAGAAGGTCAGGCCGGTTCCCGGAGACGGCACATAATGCTTCTCCTGCGCATCGCCTCCACCCACATTCGCAACCGCTTGCGCCAGACCATCGTCTCAACGCTTGGCGTCGCACTCGGTGTCGGATTTTCGGTGGCGATGGCGAGCCTCATGGAAGGGTCTCAGCGGGATTTTACCGCAACACTGATCGACGCCATTCCCCATGTGGAGATCCTGGACGAGCAACGCGCACCGGCGGAACAACCGGCCAGTGCGGTCTATGACGCTGTCACCTATCATGGTCTCAGGCCGAAGGAAGACCTTCGCGGCATCCGCAACCCGACCGAAGCGCTTGCCTCGCTGCGCGACTGGGTGAACGGATCGATGGCGCAGCGCCTGAGCGGCCAGGCGGTGCTGCGCTATGCCGGACAGGACATCGGCATGACCCTGGTTGGTGTGGAACCCAAGCGCGAACTGACCGTCTCCAAGATCGGCGAGGATATGCGCCAGGGCTCCTTCGAGGACCTAGACACGACGTCAAATGGCCTCGTTGTCGGCGACAAGGCCGCGGAACGGCTGGGGGCGGACCTGGGCGATACCGTGACCCTGACATCCGCAAACGGTGTCGCCAAGCGCTTCAAGATCGTCGGCCTGTTCCACAGCGGCATCACCACCAGCGACGAAGGGCTTGCCTATGCGCCGTTGAAAGCCGTGCAGATCCTTCTGGAAAAACCGGACGTCATCAATTCGATCGCAATCCACCTAAATTCCATCGCCGAAGCCAACGCGGTTGCCGCACGGGCCGAGCGGCAGCTCGGCTACAAGGCGGTTTCCTGGGAAGAGGCCAACGAGGGGCTGATGGAGGCCTTCTTCGTACGCAACGTGATCATGTACACGGTTGTCGGGGCCATTCTGGTGGTAGCCGGCTTCGGCATCTTCAACATCGTCTCGACGATCGTGCACGAAAAGGCGCGTGATATCGCGATCCTGAAGTCACTGGGATTTCCGGAAGTCGATATTCAGCAGATCTTCGTGCTTGAAGGGCTGGTGATCGGTATCCTGGGCGCTATTGCAGGTTCGGCGCTCGGCTTCGGACTGTCGAGCTATCTCGCGTCGGTCAAATTCGAATTTACCCAGGACGTGGAGATGACCCACCTGCCGATCTATTTTTCCGCCCTGCACTACATCATAGCCTGCCTGTTGGCGCTGTTTTCATCCGGGATCGCCGGCTACATTCCCGCCAGGAAAGCCGCCCGGCTCAATCCTGTCGACATTATCCGAGGGGCGACATGACCCCTTCCCCGGAAAAACAGACGGCTCCCGGCCACGTTCTGCTGGAAGCGAGCAACCTCACCCGCATCCTGCCGGCCATCGTGCCGGTGACACTGGTACAGGATGTCAGCTTTCAGGTTGGCGAGGCGGAGTTCGTTGCCATTACCGGTCCGTCCGGTTCCGGGAAATCGTCGCTTCTGTATCTGCTTGGCCTTCTGGACAGGCCGACGTCCGGCGAGGTCCGGATAGACGGCCTTCCCACCCATGCGCTGACATCTGCCGAAATGGCGCATCTTCGCCTGGAAAAACTCGGCTTCGTCTTCCAGTTTCATTTCCTGCTGCCGGAATTTACCGCGCTGGAAAACGTGATGATCCCGATGCAGCGGCTCGGCAAACGCAGTCCCAAGGCCCAACTCGACCATGCGACGGAGCTACTGGCGGCGCTGGGTCTGGAAGAGTTTCTTCACCGCCGCCCGGAGCAATTGTCCGGCGGGCAGCGACAGCGCGTCGCTGTCGCCCGGGCACTTGCCAATTCACCGCAGTTGATCCTTGCTGATGAACCGACCGGCAGTCTCGACAGTGTATCGACGGAACAGGTGTTCGAAAGTCTTCAGGCCATTGTGAAGACCGAAAGGACCACCGTTGTCGCCGTTACCCATGATATCGATCTCGCCGACAGAATGGACCGGCGTATCCATCTGGTCGACGGCCGCATCGATTACGACCGGCACCACCAAAGGGAAGAAGCACCCGGCTTGGGCGCATAATTTTCGGCCTGAGTAGCTGGGCCTGAGTAGCTGGCACCGGTTTCAGGCGACTTGAGGCTCCTGCACCGGCTGGACTATTGCCAGCAACATCAAAAGCGCAACAGGTATCGCAAGCGCCCAGAACCCCATGACGGTCATCAGGAAACTCGCCAGAAGACCTCCGGCCGCGAAAGCCAGCAGGACGAAGGCCTGGTGACGGATCCGGGAGCGGCTGTCGGGCCGCGTTTCGGGATGCGTGAAATAGTCGGCGATGCCGAGCACAAGCTTCAGCGTATTGCCGGTCATGATGGTCGTGGGAACATGCCTGTTGAGCAGGGTCAGCATGATGACGTTCTGCAACGACATGGCCACGGTCGAAAACCCGACAGCCGTCAGAGTGACGGCAGACAACGGTCCTCCGGCTGACGGATCTCCAAGACCGGCGACGAACATGAAGCCCGCCACCAGCAAAGCTTCGAGCGCGAACAGATGCCGGACGGCAATCCTGTTTTTGCGCACCAGTGCAGTGACCGAAACGAACCAGAAGAGGGTCGAACCGAAGAAAACCGCGAGCACGAAAACCTTCAGAGCCGCGTTTTGCCCCTGGTGAAACACCTCCGTGCACAAGACGACAAGCGTTCCGGTAATGAATGCCGTGAAGGTGTGAAACAGGCCGAGAATGCAGACCACATCGATGAAGCAGGCACAAAAGGCGAGCAGGATCGGCACCAACGGCCGACTGTGATGCAACATGGATCGGTCCAATTGTGGAGCTCCCGAGCTAGTCCTTTGAGGAAGATGTGCCATGCACTGGCGGACTTGCCAAGCCGGATTGGACATGGCATAAGCGCGCCATCATCAAGAGAAGGGCTGGCGCCCTCGCCAACCTGCCATTCCGGGCAAGGTGGTTTCCGCAACAGGGATGCGGCTGGTCAGACCCTCAACCGAGGCTTTCCGGCAACTAAGCGGTTAATTTGCATGCGCCAGTCCTCCTCGGGCAACCGATGGAGGATTTTTTGTCTCAGGACCCTTTTGCCGGACGTGCGGCAGATCTGATCGAGAACCATGTGGCGGCGAGCTCCAAGCTTGCCGGAACGGATATCTGGTGCCAGGCCGCTGAAGACTGCGTGCTGGCGCGGATCAAATCCCTACGCATCCTGGGTGGCCTACCGCGGCACAAGGCGCCGCTGAGCCAGACCGCCCGCACCGAGCGTTTGAAAACACTGCTTCAACTGTGGGCGAACGGCTGCACATGCGCTGTCGATGAAGACCTCTTTGCCGATATTCTCAACCGGCACGGACCCGTCAGGCACTGACGGGAGTACCCCCGTGTGGTGCACAACGTCTGCACTCTGCCAATTTCTTTGATACAGGCGTGCTGCAACAACTCGCCCCATCCTGAGGAAGGCCGAAGGCCCGTATCGAGTGATGGGCCGCTTGCTCATCAGAATGCCGCCCATCCTTCGAGACAGCGCTGACGCGCTTCCTCAGGATGAGTTTAGGGAAACCAAATCGGATGAGATCGCGACGCTCAGTCCCGCTTGGGGACCGGGCGCGGCTTGCCGCCGTCATCGACGGCCACCATGGTGAAGACCGCTTCGGTCACCTTTTCCCGGTGGCCGTAGCGATGGCGCAGGGCCCAGGATTCAAGCTTGATTTCCATCGACGAATTGCCGACACGAAGGACTTCGGCATAAACGCACAGCACGTCGCCCACATGGACAGGCCGGATGAATTTCATCTTGTCGACCGCGATGGTCACGACACGTCCCTCGGCCCGTTGACCGGCTGCGATTCCGCCTGCCAGGTCCATCTGCGACAACACCCAGCCCCCGAAAATATCTCCCGAGGCATTGGTATCGGCAGGCATTGCCATGGTGCGCAATGTCAGATCGCCTGTCGGCTTTTCGTCGTACACGCCTGAGCCCCTCCGCTGATTCTCGCAAGAAGACTAGGTCATCACCTGCAAGAATAGAAGTGGTTGATCGGAGAGCCTCAGGAGGAACTGCGGATCAAGTCCACCGTCAAAGGACAAACATCAGGATTGCCATGATCCACAACGGCATGGGGGCGGCGACCCAGATCAGCAGGATCGGCAGGCCGCGATGCATGAGGTTGGAGGTATTCATTTCGGTTGCTTTCTAGCTGAAGGCCTGGATTTCAAGGACTGTCATCGCCGAAAGGGCGACGATACCGGTGATGAAGGCCAGTTTCGCGCTGCCGATGAGTGTGCGGCCGGCAACATCCAGTTTCGGCAGCGGCATGCCGCGCGAATCCAGATACATGGACAGAAGCATCAGCGAAAAGACGGTGAACCAGACGAACACCAGCACTTCCGCTATCAGGACAATCGTTACCAGCATGATCCACTCCATTCAGAGGGTTGCGATGTCAGTTCGGCAGGCGGATTGGCTCCGGGAGTTCCGAAGGTGGCCAGCCACAGGCTCTGCGCGATGCGTTCGGCAATGGCCACAATCTCGTCTGCGAGGTCGGGCACGAACAATTCACGGATCACGGGCCGGAAGACACTGAGCCATTCGCCATAATCCGTGCTTACCAGCTCCTTCTGCTTCAGGTGAGCCGGCACGGGCTTGCCCTTGTAGGCGCCGTTCTTCATCAGGACGGATTGCCAGAAGGCTTCCATTTTCGGCAGATGCTCTTCCCACCGGCCAGCCAGACGGTGCTCGAAGATGCCTCCGAGCCGTGGATGCTGGCGAATGCAGCCATAGAAGGTATGCACCATCACATGGATCGCCTGTTCATCGACCTTCTCGTAACGGCGGAGCCGGTCGCCCTGGTCCGGCGTTTCGCGTCTCTTCAGCTTGTATCTGTTGGTACTGGAGTTAGGGGCTTCCATAGCCGCCTCCATAACATTCATTTAAGATGCATCTTTTAAATGGCACAGCAACCCGCTAAAATCAACATATAAGATGAATGTTTAAAGAGACCCTGCCATGCGCCTCAGTCAGGCCAGCGATTTTGCCTTGAGAATTCTGATGGCGACCGGCCAATCCGACGACCCGCAAACCGTCGACAAGCTTTCGCGGCAGCTTGGCCTTGCCAAATCACATGTCATGAAAATCGTCGCTCATCTTGCCAAGGGTGGCTATCTGGAGACGACGCGCGGGCGTGGCGGCGGGATACGGCTGGCGAAAACACCGGACATGATCCGGCTGGGGGATGTCGTGCGGCTGATCGAGCCGGACCTTGGCGTCGTCGCCTGCCTGAAGCCCGAGCCCACAGTCTGCGCCTTCCTGCCCCGGTGTGCCCTGAAAGGCGCAATGGCGCGAGCCTCGGAAGCCTTTCTGGAAAGCCTCAATACCGAAACGCTGGCATCCATTCTGGCCGGAACACAGATGGCACTGCCAGTCGAAACCAGCGCCTGAGGCAACCCCGGCTGCAACAAGGCAGACCGGGACCATCCGTTTCGAGCCTGGTTTTCCTAGAGCGTCGAAGCCTTTTCCAGGAAGTCCATCTGCTCCAGGCAGTAGTAGCCGGAAATCCGGCTGATGGTGCCTGCCCTCTTCCAGTCGTTGAGGACACGGCTGACGTTTTCGCGCGCGGCACCTGCCATGTTGGCGATATCAGCCTGGCTGAGCTTGTAGTGGATCAGCAACCGGCCATCGTCGAGCGGCTTGCCGAAGGTTTCCGCCAACTGCAGCAGGGTCTGGGCGACCCTTCCCGGCAAGGGCAGGAACGAGCGTGCCGCCAGCACATCATTGGCATGCCGCAGCCGCTTGCCGACGATCGACAGCATATGCCGGTAGACGGCCGGGTTCTCGTCGGCAAACCGCTGGAAGGCGGCCTTGTCGATGAAGGCAAGCTGGGCTTCCTTAAGGGAGATGACCGTTGCCGACCGCGGACGGCCATCAAGCAGGGCCAGTTCGCCGACAAGATCGCCAGGGCCGAGCACTGCAAGCAGCTGCTCGTCGCCTTCAACGGACAAAAGCGATACCTTGAGCGAGCCCTCCAGAACCGCGTAACAGCCGTTTCCGGGATCGCCATTTTCGAAGAGAATGGTGCCAGCCGATATTTTCATCGGCCTTGCAAGGCGCGACAGGCCGACAGCCAGTTCCGGGTCAAGCCCTTCAAGCGAAAAGCTATTTTTTAAAAAATCCTTGATTTCAGCCACACCTTACCCCTGCCAAAAGCGCTGCTGCCCGCGAAATTACAAGATCAAACGCCATCTTGTGATGCCCATCACGTGCATTCCAGCAAAATAACCCTATATCTAAGGACATGGAAGCGGGGCCGCCCCTCCCCTCTTCCGGACCTCCACGAAAAACGGCCCTGTACCCCGCAGGGCCGTTTTTTCGTTTCACCACTTCGTCATGCCCACTGGCCAATCCGAATTCGCAAGTCCGAACCAAATCACACAAAGCCTGACTGCCAGCACCTTAAGCGAAAGTTCGGCGTCAGTTCAGAAAAACGTCCTTCTTCTCCAGCGTCTGAAAGAACCTCTGGCTGGAAAGAACCTCAAACTGGCATTCGCGTATTGCAATCTTCCGGCGCGGCTCGTCGCGCCGCAGGCGATCGTCAGAACGGCCGGGAATAGCAGCCACGAAACTGAGATCGCTCATGCCGTCAAAATGGTTATGCAAAAGAGCGTGCAGCGCTTCCTGATCCTCGGTCTCCGGCAAGGGATCCGCCTTGGGAAGCAGCTTCAGGCCGTGCGCCTTGGCAAGCCGTGCCAGACGGACAGCCTTGAGACCTGATTGCACCGGCGAAATCAGCAGTGGCGGTTCGGGATAATCGGCATGCTCGATCGCCTTCAGAACGATCCGCGCAAGGGACGTGCGCTCCAACAGACCTTCACGCACCGCCACGAAATCCGGCTGACGTTTCATCAACACGCTGTAGCGGGCAAGCTGAGCCTGGGCTTCCTCCTGCAGAATCTGGTCCGGCAGAAGCCGCAGCAAGGCACGGCGCTGCAGTTGTTCGCGCGTGAACATCCGGTCGCCATAGATCTCCTGCATGCGAGCGCTGACCGGCGAAACACGGTCACCGCTGAAGGCCAAGGTCACCCCGAAGAGTGCCCGTTTGCCGACCTTCTCCGCGGTTTCCTGCAGCGGACGGAATTCGCGTGGCCACAGCTCGGTGGCAACCATGGCCCCGAGAGCACTCAGACGCCCCCGCTCCACAAGTTCACGCAATGCGCGATCGACCCCGAAGGCAAGGCCGTAGTCCAACGCTCCAAGTGTAATTCGCTTCATGAAATTCCGCAGGCGGACCGGACAATGTGAATATTAAGCCACATCCCTGCGTCATTCAGCCAAGCAAATCAAGTCGGATGTTGGGTGGAGCCGACATCTCCTGCCGGTTCAATTTGGGTCAACCGGCTCGAACACCGGGCCGATACGCCCCTCAATCTTGTAGACGACAAGCTTTTCCAGCGGCACATCTTTAACCTTGCGCGTCAGCTCGACAACTTCCTCGACGTTGGCAAAGGACTGTCGCAGGTCGCCTTCCCGGTTCCGGCGCTTTTCAGCAACATAGAGCCCCGGCCCGTCGAACAGCGACATGTCAGGCGCAGGCTGCATGACATAGCGGATACGCTCGGTCAGCTGGAACACCGGCAGGTCGTCTTTCATCAGGAAATCGAGCTGGCCGTTGAGGCCGTAGCTGGTCGTTGCCACGAAGCCGGCCCCTTCCCTTTCTGCCAGTTCCTTCACTTCCCGTCCGATCTCCGGCCAACCGCGCAACTGGAAGGTCGGGTCCTTGCGGGCAAAGGTACCCGTCAGCGGCCAGACTGCGTGCAGTTGCACCACGACGGCAACTGCAAGGCCAAGGACGACACCTGCTTGCGCCAGACGCTGCCACAGGGCTGGGCTGGCAGGCCGGCTGGTGACAAAGACCGCCGCCATCATGGCAAAAGCCGGAAAAAGCGGCGCCGGCCAGTTGGCCTGCACGCGCGAATGCAAGGAGTGATACCCGAGATAGAGCAGGAACGGCAAAACGGTCAGGAGCAGGAGAGACGCTGCGTTTTCCCGCGCCCGAAGCCCCTTGAAGAGCCTGGCGGCACCAGCAAAGGCCAAAACAGCGATCAGCGGGTTCATCAGCCCGACCAGCGCGCCCAGGAACTCTGGAATGTATCTTGCCGTGTACCCACCGGTTCCAGCCCGGCCGAACTGCTTGTAGAAGCTGACCCATTCGTGGACGTGGTTCCAGTAAAGCACCGGCGAAAAGCAGAGCAGCGCGATCAGTCCGCCGGCCCAGAGTTGCCAGCAGCGCCACCAGCGGCGAGCATCCGGCACCCAGATCAGCCACAGGACGATGCCCGCACCCAGAAACAGGACCGAATATTTGGCAAGCAGGCCGCAACCGGCCATCAGTCCGACCACAAACCACCAGTTGGCGTTTCTGGACGTTGACAGTTCTGTCAGCGCCCACAGGCTGAGGCCCCAGAACAGCACTGACGGTGCGTCGGGCGTTGCCAGAATGCCGCCGATGCCCACCAGCAGGCTGGCGTTGAGGAACAGGACGGACCAGGCCGCGGCAGTGCGTCCGAACAAAAGGGAGGCTGTGCGCCACAGCGCCAGGGAACCGATCACGCCTGAGGCGATGACAAGGGCGCGAACCGCGAAGACCGTGTCACCGAACAGTGCCTGACCGATACCGATCCACCAGCCGATCATCGGCGGATGGTCGTAATAGCTGAGCGCCGGCGAAAGCCCCCAGAGGCGGTAATAGGCTTCGTCCTCGACAAAATGCGAGTGGCTGGCGGCAAAGATTTTCAACGCCGTCAACAGGCCGACAATCAGGATCAGGCCTGCGGGCCGCAGGTAGAAAGGCAAGGGTCCGGTCTGAGCTTCAGCGGTCACAACAGGCCTTTACGACTTGCGCCAGGTCAGGGCGGAGCTTGCCGCGTAATTCCAGACAGCGCCCATGATCGCACCTGCCGTACCTGCGAACCACCAGTAGGATGGATCGGCGTAGATCAGGTTGGCGACACCGACGTTGGCCAGCACGCCGACCGAACAGACCGCGTAGAAGGTCAGGAGGCCGACCAGCGCCCTCATGCCGTTCAAGCGGCGGTCGCGATAGGTCAGCTGGTTGTTGAGAAAGAAGTTCGAAGTCATTGCAACGAAGGACGCCGCCGTCTGGGCGAGGTTGAATTCCATGTCGCTCAGCAGGAACACGCGAAGCGCCGCCAGATGGACGAAGAGACCGCTTGCCCCCACGAGGCCGAACATCAGGAAACGGACCGAAACGATGTTGCCGAAATATTTCGCGAGCAGCAGACCGAAATAGTCGAGCGTGACCAGCGTATCCAGCTTGCTTTCGCCGTGCTGGCGCTCGCGGAAGGTGAACGGCAGTTCCCTGATCTTCAAGGTACCAGCCGCACTGGAGACCAGGTCGAGCAGGATCTTGAAGCCCTGGGGCGAGAGCTTCGGGGCGAGAGCTTCGGCCTTGTCCCGGCGGATCATGAAGAACCCGCTCATTGGATCCTTCAAGGTGACGTTCAGCAGCTTCTGAGCGAGGCCGTTGGCGAGGTTGGAGCCCCAGGCGCGAAAGGACGACAGGCCTTCGCCAATGGTGCCGCCATCGACCTTGCGGCTTGCGACGACCAGGTCCGTCTCGTCTGCCTTCAGGGCGGCCAGCATCTTCGGCAGCATGGTCTCGTCGTGCTGCAGGTCCGCATCCATGACGGCGACAAAGGGGGCGGAGGACGCCAGGATGCCCTCTATACAGGCCCCCGACAGGCCCCGGCGGCCAATACGGCGGATGACCCGGACGCGGGCATCGGTCCGGGCAATCTCGCGGGCAACCTCGGTGGTTCCATCGGGCGAATTGTCGTCGACGACGATCGCTTCCCAGGCGATCCCGGCGAGCGCCTCGTCCAGGAGGCCGATCAGGATTGGAATGTTCGCAGCTTCGTTGAAACTCGGCAGGATGACACTGAGCTCAGCGGCCTTTGGCCCTCTCAGAGCCTCGGCCCCAACTTCGCCGGCATTCCCGTCCGCCATGCGCACCGCACTGTCCATACTGAGCCCTGTCCGCCGGTCCCGTGCCTTCCTTGCAGCACCGGGACGGCCCTTTTCACCCGATCCGCGCGGACCATAGCCCGGCAGAGATTAAATACAAGAAAAGACAATGGATGCCCGCACTGCCCGGCCGATTTACCGGCCCAATGTGCTTCACCTGTCTTTCGCAGCTGCACTTCCACTGTTCCTGAAGCGCCCTTTTACCGCGAACTGTGATGCAAACAAGGCACGGACTGCAGAATTGCTTCCCTGTCGCTGGTCCCGCACGACATTCATTGGTTCGCGGCCAGAACCGCCGGCTTTCCTCCAGCTGCGATCGAACGAACCGGCAGGATGCTGCACCGCCTTGCCCTTGCGCCTTGTTTCGTCTACGACAGCCGCAACATCAGACAGCCGGATGCGAGAGGTTTCCTTGGGCGCGTCCGGCCGGGAACTCGCCAGGATTCAAGACCTTTATGGCCAAAAAACCGAACAAGCTGAAAGCCCGCCTGCCGCGCGGCTTCGTTGACCGCTCTGCCGAGGACATCCGCGCCACCGACGAGATGCTGGCGAAGATCCGCGCTGTCTATGAGCGTTACGGTTTCGATCCCGTTGAAACCCCTGCCTTTGAATATACCGATTGCCTCGGCAAGTTCCTGCCGGACACCGACCGGCCCAATGCCGGCGTCTTTTCCGTACAGGACGAAGACGAGCAGTGGATGAGCCTGCGCTACGACCTGACCGCACCGCTGGCCCGCCATGTTTCGGAAAACATCAACGAGATCCAGCTGCCCTATCGCACCTACCGCGCCGGCTGGGTGTTCCGGAACGAAAAGCCCGGGCCGGGCCGCTTCCGCCAGTTCATGCAGTTTGACGCCGATACCGTCGGCGCACCCGGTGTCCAGGCGGATGCCGAAATGTGCATGATGATGTCCGACACGATGGAAGCGCTCGGCATCGCGCGCGGGCAGTATGTAATCCGCGTCAACAACCGAAAGGTCCTGGACGGCGTGCTGGAAAGCATCGGCCTAGGCGGTGAAGAGCACGAAGAGCGCCGGCTGACGGTGTTGCGCGCCATCGACAAGCTCGACAAGTTCGGGATTGAAGGCGTTCGTCTGCTGTTGGGCGACGGCCGCAAGGACGAGAGCGGCGACTTCACCAAGGGTGCAGAACTCGACCCGGCTGCCATCGACAGCATCGTTGCCTTCGTCTCCGGAACGGGCACGCTTGAGAATGAAGGCATCACCGAGCTCAACACCATGGCGGAAATCTTCTCGGCCTGTGGTTATGGCGAAGACCGGATCAAGATCGACCCGTCCGTCGTGCGCGGCCTGGAATATTACACCGGCACCGTTTTCGAAGCCGAACTCCTGTTCGACGTGACCAACGAGAAGGGCGAAGTCGTCCAGTTCGGGTCTGTCGGCGGTGGTGGCCGTTATGACGGGCTGGTCAAGCGCTTCACCGGACGTGACGTGCCCGCGACGGGCTTTTCCATCGGTGTTTCCCGCCTGATGACAGCACTGAAGAACCTCGGCAAACTCGGCACGTCCGACGTTGTCGCGCCGGTGCTGGTCACCGTGATGGACGGCGACGTTGCCGCGCTCGGACGCTACCAGAAGATGGTGCAGGACCTGCGCGAGGCCGGTATCCGCGCAGAGATGTACCAGGGAAACTGGAAGAAGTTCGGTAACCAGCTGAAATATGCCGACCGGCGTAACTGCCCGATCGCCATAATCCAGGGTTCTGACGAGCGGGAAGCCGGCGAAATCCAGGTCAAGGACCTGATCGAGGGCAAACGGCTTTCCGAAGAGATAACCGACAACATTACCTGGCGTGAAAGCCGTCCGGCGCAGGTCACCGTCAAGGAGACGGAACTCCTTGCGACCGTGCGCGGCATCCTGGACGGGCAGGCGGAAGACCGCCAGCGCCAGAACGAGGGCTGATCATGAGTGGGGCGGCACAGGTGACCGGACTGGCTCCGGAGAAGATCGAAACGGTTCTTGGCCTCTTCAAGGCCGCAGGCCATGACGAGGTCAGCCCGCCGATCCTGCAACCGGCGGACGTCTTCCTGGATCTCACCGGCGAGGACATCCGACGCCGGCTCTATCTGACCAGCGGTACCGACGGGCTTGATCTGTGCCTGCGCCCCGACTTCACCATTCCGGTTTGCCGTCATCACCTGGCGCAGGAAGCCGTCAAGCTTCCGGCCGCCTATTGCTACAACGGCCCGGTGTTCCGCCAGCGGCCGGATGGCCTGGGCGAAATCCCGCAGCTCGGCGCGGAAAGCCTCGGCCGTACGGACACGGCCGAAGCGGATGCGGACCTGCTTGCGCTTTCCGTCAAGGCGCTGGAGGAATTCGGCCTGTCGGACATCGTCATCCGAATTGGCGACGAGACCCTGTTTGCCGCCGTGCTGGAAGGGCTTGACCTGCCGACCGTCTGGCGCCGCCGGCTGCGTGATCTCTTTGGCGAGACCGACCGTCTGACCGCCGCGATCACCCGTATGGCCGGAGCCTCCTCCTCCGACGATGACAGCCGCGACGTCCGCCTCGGCTTCCTGTCTGCGCTGGAAGGGGCCGATCCGGAGGCGGCCCATGCGGTCGTCGAGGATCTTTTGTCGATTGCCGGAATTTCCGCCGTCGGCGGACGCACGCCCAGCGAAATCGCAGACAGGTTCCTGGAACAGGCCGCCCTTGCCAGCGGTGCCCGCGGCCATGACAAGGCGGCGGAAACACTTTCCGCCTATCTGGCCCTGAAGGCGGACGGCGCCAGCGCCGCCGGAATGCTGCGCGATTTCTCCCGCGATTTCGGCCTTGGCCTGGATACGCCCATCGCCGCCTTCGAACAGCGCCTTGCGGCCCTCGAAGCCAAGGGCATCGATCCCGCCCGGCTGACATTCGCAGCCGAGTTCGGCCGGCGTCTTGATTATTATTCCGGCTTTGTCTTCGAGATCCATGCAGTCAATCCACACGTGGAAGGACCGCTGGTCGGTGGCGGGCGCTACGACAAGCTGGTGACCCTTCTTGGGGCCGAAGACGACGTACCGGCCATCGGCTTTTCCATGTGGCTCGACCGGATTGCAGCGAGTGTTAGGTCATGAGCAAACTGATTATCGCCATTCCCTCCAAGGGCCGTCTGCAGGAAAACACGCACGAGTTCTTCGGCCGCGCAGGCCTGAAGGTGGTGCAGCCCGGCGGCGCGCGGAACTATCGCGGCGCCATCAAGGGTCTGCCGAACGTCGAGATCGCGTTTCTGTCGGCTTCCGAAATCGCACGGGAACTTTCCGACGGCACGGTCCATTTCGGGATTACGGGTCTGGATCTGGTGCATGAAAACATCGCCAATCCGGAAAGCACCGTTCACATCGTCACGCCGCTCGGCTTTGGTCCGGCGGATGTGGTGGTTGCCGTGCCGAAAGCCTGGATCGACGTTGAAACGATGGCGGATCTTTCCGATGTCGCTTCCGATTTCCGCAATCGCCATGGCCGCCGTCTGCGTGTTGCGACCAAATACGTCAATCTCACGCGCTCGTTCTTCGCCGGTCACGGCATCGCCGACTACCGCATCGTGGAAAGCGCGGGGGCGACCGAAGGTGCACCGGCAGCCGGATCCGCTGAACTCATCGTGGACATCACCACGACTGGCTCGACGCTGCAGGCCAACAACCTGAAAATCCTTTCAGATGGTGTGATGCTGAAAAGCCAGGCCAATCTGGTGGCCTCCCTCAACGCCGACTGGTCCACCACCGCCCTTGGTGCTGCCCGGGCGATCCTCGACCGCGTGGCCGCGGAAGAAGCAGCCCGCAACGTCAAGCTGGTCAAGGCCGTGGTTGCCGACCGCACACAGGCCCTTCGATCTGTCAGCAAGGTTGGCGCTCTTCAGCGTTTTTCCGAAGTCGACGACCTGCACCACGTCAGCGTCTTGTGCCCCAGGGATGCGGTTGCCGACTGTGCCCAGCTGTTGATCGAAGAAGGCGCGGAAACGGTTACCGTCGAAACGCTCGACTATGTGTTCTCCAAGGAAAACCGCCTGTTTTCGCCGCTGAAGGCCAAGGTGAACGGGTAAGCACACAGCAGCGTTTCCGAGCCGCCTGATATGATCGCGGACGTTGCTTGCGGACGTTGTTTTTTCGGCTTCGCCGAATACCCCCTTCCCTAACCCTTCCCCACAAGGGGGAAGGGAATCCAGCGGAGCAACTCGTCAAGACCCGGTCACCTTCAGCGCCTCACAGGACGCTTGAATGCCGTGCGTGCGGCTTCAACGCTTTCCCGGCAGCAGCAGCCTTCCAGGTGGTCGTTGACCATGCCCATGGATTGCATGAAGGCATAGACGGTGGTCGGACCGACAAAGCTCCAGCCGCGTTTCTTTAGATCCTTGGAGAGCTCGGTGCTTTCGGCCGTCTTGCCCAGGGTCTTTGCCGTGGCGAAGTCCAGCTTCTCAGGCCGGTTTTCCGGTTTCGGTTCGAACGACCAGAAGTAGGCGGCGAGCGTGCCGAACTCCTGCCTCAGCTCCAGTGCTCGCCGGGCGTTGTTGATGGTGGATTCGATCTTGCGGCGGTGACGGACAATGCCGCTGTTCTGCAGACAGCGTTCAACATCCGCCTCGGTAAACTCTGCCACCCGTTCAAATTCGAAATTGGCGAAAGCCGCCCGGAAAGCGTCGCGCTTGCGCAGGATGGTCAGCCAGGACAGGCCCGACTGGAACCCTTCCAGGCAGATTTTCTCAAAAAGGCGCCTGTCCTCGTCAACCGGCCAGCCCCACTCCGTATCGTGATAGCGCTGGTAGTCCTCCAGACCGCCATGCCACCAGCAGCGGTTCCTGTCGTCCTCGCCCAGCAGCAGACCTGTTACCGGATCGCGTTCCGTTTTTGCCGTTTCCGCCGGTTTCTGCTCTGCCATACGCCACCTTGATATTCACTGTTTGTTCCCATCTTGGTACCCTCCCCGATACCTTGAAGCAACCCGAAATGCGAGCCCGGCTTCAAAAACAAAAAACCCGGCCAGGCCGGCCGGGTTTCGAATTTTAAATGCTAGAGACTTTTCTCAGGCAAACAGGGCGTCGATATCGTCCTGGGTCGCCACATCGACATCGCTTTCCAGCGCGGGACCGTTGAGAAGGGCAGCGTCGCCTTCCTTCAGTTCGCGCTGTTCGACTTCGATATCCTTGAAGGTTTCGATGCCACCCCAGATATCCATCATCTGCATGATGCGATCTTCGACGAACCGCAGCGTCGATACCACCTTGGTGATGCGCTGGCCGGTCAGGTCCTGGAAGTTACAGGCTTCGAAGATCTGGATGACCTTGTCCTGGATATCGTTCGCCAGTTCGGCGTCTTCCTTGCCAAGTCGCGCGGACAGCGTGTTGGCGGTCTCGTCGATGAACTCGGCAGACGCCAGGATCGTTTCGGTCGCCCCTTCCGTTCCGATCACCACGGCGTCAAGCTCGTTGGTGACCCGGGTCATCTCCTCGCCCTTGGAACCGGTGGTGTGATGCAGCGTCGCGATCTCGCGCTTTGTCTGGGCGATTGCCTCGTAAATGGCGTCGAGTTCAACCTTCAGCTTGGCGGCCTCGGACAATTCCTTGCGGAATTCGGCCATGAACTTTGCGCTCATGGCTTCCGGATCAAGCGGTGCCTGTTGGTCAGGTCCACTTTTCAGCATGGATTTGAGGCTGGCGATCTCTGCCAGGACTTCCTGGTGACGACGTTCTTCGGCATAGGCGGGGTTCTCGTTCGCCCCGGAATTCATGCGTATCAAGCTTTCCGCTCGAAAGGATCTTTTCACCGCGGCCATGCCTACTCCCGTTCCCCGCCCCTGCAGGCTTTCTTAAATCGCAATACCGCCCCTTATAGCGCGGGAAGTTTAAAGAATTGTTTTTTCAATGCTTGGCGCGCCTTACGGCATAATTTGGTGTTTGGTAACGGTTTCTTGGCTTTCCTCGCGGCGGCGCTTTGGTTATCCTCGCGCAGATTGACAACGAACTGCTGCGCGCATGATCAGGCATGATCCTCAGGCCAATGTGGCTGCAAACGGTGCTTTGACCTAGATGAATTTCATGCGCATCCTGTTGACCTGCCTGCTCTTTCTTACGGGCTCCGTCACGCTGAGTTCCCCTTCGGCCGCAAACGATTCCTTTTCAACGGAAGAGCTGCTGGAAGGGTTCGAGAAGACCGTATTCGGGCTTGAGTACCGCAGCTGGAGCTGGCGTCCCTATCTGGTCAAGAAGTTCACCACCCCGGTCCTGTTCTACGTCCATAACCTGTCCGCGCGCGACAGGACACAGACGGTCTATCGCTTCATAAAGGAAATCGACAACCGCATCGGTGGATTGACGACCGGTGTTACGAACGATCCGGCCAAGGCGAATTTCGAGATCTATGTGGTCGACCGGGCTCAGTATGAACCGGTGGTGAAAAAGGACATCTACAAGAACGAACATGCCCGGGTTCCTGGCCGGTGTCTTGTACGTGTCGTTTCCGGCCGCAAGGGCATCAAGCGCTCGGCGGCAGTCATCGTTTCCGACGAAGGCGAATTTCTTTTCAAGCGCTGTCTTGTCGAAGAACTTCTGCAGGGGCTGGGGCCGATGAACGACGACGAGCAGCTCACCCATTCCGTGTTTAACGATTCCTCGCGCCACAGCCGCTTTACGGTGTTCGACCAGATCATTTTGAACATGCTTTACGATCCGCGTATCAAACCGGGCATGTCGATGCAGCAGACCCGGCCGATCCTGCCACTGGTAGCGCGCGATGCCAGAAGGCGCGTGCGTTAACCAAGGAATCGCGGAAAGCTTTGTCTTTTCAAACCACGTTCAAAGGTTAATCCGGCGACGACCGAAGCGCCTAGGATTTCATTAAGCCTGTTCCTCAACCAACAACTAACCATAAGAAAAGATTACCTGATTTCCGTGCGCCGGATTCATCTTTGCAACAGCCTGAGCTGCTTATCATCCTTGCCAATCCGTTAACCGGCGGCTTTAAAAGGCCGCTGAACGTGGTCGATGACAAGTTGATGAGTACTGCCATGTTCCTGATGCGAAATATGTTTCCCAAGGCTCTCGCGTTTGCCGGTGTCCTGGTTCTTTCCACCGGCCTTTCCGGCACTCCGGCAACCGCGGGCCAGGTCTCGCCACCGCCGCTCGTGCTCAGCCCGAACCTGACAGAGCCCTGGATGCTGCAACTGCAGCCCCAGGTCCAGCGGCGTTCGACGGCGCAGCGCTATCAGTTCAAGCAGCAACGTGTGCAACGGCCACGTGTCCAGCAGCAACAGCCGCAAGTGCGCCGCGCCAACTGGTGGTCGCCCCGCCAGCAACCGGTCCGTCAGCAGCCGCAACGCCAGGCACGAGCCCCGCAGTCCCGGCAGATTGCACCGCAGTTCCTGCCGACCATCGTGAACTATGACGGCCCGCACAAGGCCGGTACGATCGTGATCGATACCAACGAACGCTTCCTCTACCTGGTTCAGAGCGACGGCACCGCGCGGCGCTATGGCGTCGGCGTCGGCAAGCCCGGTTTCGAATGGGCGGGCACCCACAAGGTCACCCGCAAGGCAGAGTGGCCGGACTGGCGCCCGCCGGCGGAAATGCGCAAGCGTCGTCCCGACCTGCCGACCTTCATGGCCGGCGGACCGGACAACCCGCTTGGCGCACGCGCCATGTATCTCGGGTCCACCCTTTACCGCATCCACGGCTCCAACCAGCCCTGGACCATCGGCCACGCGGTATCCTCCGGCTGCATCCGCATGCGCAACGAAGACGTCATGGATCTTTACGAACGGGTGAAGGTCGGCACCACGGTGCACGTCATCTGACGACGTTTTCCGATTTCCGGCAAACGGAACACAGACGCGCGGCCCTGCCGCGCGTTTTTGTTGCGGGCCCCGGCTTTTCTTTGCAGTCTGACGTCACGAAAGGTCGAATCGCCGGCCTAGAGCTGTCTCCCTAAAGTCTCTTTCAGGACCGCGGCATGAAAGCCCCCCACATCTCCTTTTCGGTCCGATCGGATGCCGCCTATTTTCTCAAGGCGACGCTGGTCGGCATTCTGGTTGGCGGCCTGGCAACCGGATTTCACACCGGACTCGATTTCCTGTTCTCCCGTTATGCGGCACTGCGGCTGGCTCTTGGCCCCGGATACATGCCTTATGTCGTATCCATGGCCATTTCGGCAGCCTGCGTCACCGGAGCCTTTCTGCTCGTCAGGCGGGTTGCCCCGGAGGCGGCAGGCAGCGGGATCCAGGAAATCGAAGGGGCCATGGAAGACAAGCGGCCGCTGCATTGGCCACGCGTCCTGTTCGCCAAGTTTTTCGGCGGTCTGCTGGCACTTGGGTCAGGACTTGTACTCGGCCGCGAAGGCCCCACCATCCACATGGGTGCGATGACCGCCGAGGCCCTGTCACGGTCGCAGGATCTTTCGCCCGATGATCACAAGGGCCTGCTTGCGGCCGGTGCGGCCGCGGGACTGGCCGCCGCGTTCAACGCCCCTCTGGCCGCGATCCTGTTCATTGTCGAGGAAACCCGCCGACAGTTTCCCTTCGGCTATCGCACCTATATGGCCGTCATCATCGCATCGATCCTGAGTGCGGCCATCACCGAACAGCTGACCCATATCGGCCCGCCCCTGCAGGTGGATGTCGGTTATGTTCCGGTCTGGAGCTTCGCGCTGCTGGCGGTTCTGGGGGTTTTCCTGGGCGCGCTTGGCGTGTTCTTCAACCGGGCGCTGATCACGGTCATGGATCTCTTCCTGAAGATCCCCTCCGGCTTGCGCTGGGTCCCGGCGCTTGTCATCGGTGCGGTAACAGGCCTGCTGCTCAACGCGCTTCCGGCGGCAACCGGCGGCGGCGAAGAACTGGTCCACGACCTCATTCTGTCGAACTATGGTGTGATCACGTTGCTGGTGCTGACGCTCCTGCGCTTCGGCGGGGTGCTGTTTTCCTACGCATCCGGTGTTCCCGGCGGCATCTTTGCGCCGATGCTGTCGATCGCGACCTGTGCCGGCCTCGCCTTTGGTGTCGCGTCGGCCGAATTCCTGCCGGTGGAAGACGATTTCCGCAGCGCCTGTGCCGTTGCCGCCATGGGCGGCTTCTTCGCGGCCTCTGTGCGCGCACCACTCGTCGGTGTTGTGCTGGTCATGGAACTGACCGGTGCCTATTCGCTGATCATGCCGGTATTGATCACCTGCACGACGGCATCACTGACGGCACACCACATGGGTGGTCGCCCCATCTACGAGGAATTGCTGGAACGCACGTTGCGGCTGGCCGGACAGCCTGTGGACGGCCCTCCGGACGGAGACAAGACACCGGTTCAGCTGGGCACACGGGAGAGCTGACGGGCTGAAAACAAGCCCGCGAGCCACTCGTCCTGCCGTTCGGCTATTCCGCTGCCTGACGCTGCTGAAGTACCGGCGTCAAGCTTTCGGGCTGAGGGCCGCCATAGACCCAGTCGAGCAGTTCCGCCGTGTGCAGGATCGGAATTTCCGTGCCAAGACCGATTTGCGTCATGCAACCGATGTTGCCGGTTGCGATCACGTCCGGCCGGGTCTTTTCGATATTGGCAACCTTGCGGTCGCGCAGACGGCGCGCGATCTCCGGCTGGAGAATGTTGTAGGTGCCGGCAGAACCGCAACAAAGGTGACCTTCGGGAACGTCCTTGACGGAAAAACCGGCAGCCTTCAGGAGATCCTTCGGCTGCCGGGTGATCTTCTGGCCGTGCTGCATGGAACAGGCGGAGTGATAGGCAACCGTCAGGCCGGGCTTCATCGGCGGCTCACCGAGATCGACACCGGTCAGGAATTCGGTCACGTCCTTGGCAAGGGCTGACACCCGGGCCGCCTTTTCGGCATAGGCCGGATCGTCCTTCAGCATGAAGCCGTAGTCCTTGATAGTGGTGCCGCAGCCGGATGCCGTGATCAGGACGGCATCCAGCCCTTCGCCCTCGGCTTCCTTCATCCACACATCGACGTTGCGACGGGCGTTTTCCAGCGACGCTTCTTCCTTGCCCATGTGATGAACAAGCGCACCGCAGCAGACTTCCCCCTTCGGCATCACGATCTCGTACCCGGCCCTGCGCAGGAGCCGGATGGTCGCATCGTTGATGCCGGGATTGAGCACAGGTTGGGCGCAGCCGCTGAGGAGTGCAACACGCCCCTTGCGTTTGGGGCTTTCGGCCGGAAAGACCCCCGGTCCTTCCAGCTGGCCGCGGCCCGGCGCCTTTGCCGGGGCCAGTTCCAGCATGGCGCCCATCCGGGCAAGCGGGCCGCCCATCATCTTCAGCAGCCCGGCGAAGGGCCGGCCGAAATAGGCGCCGATCAGCGCCAGCCGGAACCGTTTCGGATAGGGCAAGACGAACGCAAGGACCGAGCGCATCAGGCGGTCGGCAAACGGTCGCTTGTAGGTCTTCTCGATGTGGATGCGTGCGTGATCGACCAGATGCATGTAGTGCACGCCGGACGGACAGGTGGTCATGCAGGCAAGGCAGGACAGGCATCTGTCGATATGCTTGACGATGGTTTTGTCTGCTGGACGGTCGTTTTCCAGCATATCCTTGATCAGGTAAATCCGGCCTCGAGGGCTGTCGAGCTCGTCTCCAAGCAGTGTGAAGGTCGGGCACGTGGCCGTACAGAAACCGCAGTGCACGCATTTGCGCAGGATCTTCTCCGACGCTGCAACGTGACTGTCCTTGAGCTGCTCTGCGGTGAAATTTGTCTGCATTGCTCCCCGTATCCCTCAATGACCCGTCGTTTCGGGTTTCTCCTTCCGAGCGAGGCGGATCGTACGGTCAGAAGGAAAGCGGCACAAGGCACCTTTGTGGCACAACGGTTTTGCCGGCACGGACTTTCTGCCTCACCACCTCCCCCTTCCCTGAACGGACAGATGGAACATGAACCCGGGATAAACAGTGCACTCAGAACCGGTTCAACCGGGTCTGCCTAAGTTCCGAAGCGTGGGCGAAAGAAATGCCAACCAGGGAATTGATTTGATGATTAAGACGATTTCAAAAACTGCCGTTCTGACCGCTGTTCTCGCCAGTGTCGCAACCGGAGCCATGGCCAAGGACTGGATCGAGAAAGTGGAAGTCAAGCGCGACGGCATCGACGTCATTCCCGTCGAAGTGAAGGCCAACGCCTACAATTACACCAAGATCAAATCCGGCAATCACCGGTTCCTGCTGCGCCTGTCGGCAAAGGCGACGAATGGCGAGCGGATTGTTGCCATGAAGGTCGGGTCCTTCAAGAACGTGCTTTACTTCGAAGGGGACGGCAACCTTTGGAGCAAGAGCTTCAAGAACCGCGATGTCGGTGCGGGCACGAAGCGCTCGGTTTCCATTTCCTACAAGCCGGTTATCCCGATGGCCAAGGTCAGGTGGCAGGGCTGGGATCCGGTCCAGGCCTGTTCGCTCAACCTGGACAAGGTCCTGAAGAGCGGCATGAAGAAGTCCGTAGCGCTCAAGAAGACCTGGACGGTGTCCGCCAAGGCCTATTTCGAGCTGGACGCTGTGGCAGCGAAGAAGAACAAGGCTGAAAAGAACAAGTGGTCGTTCAAGAACACCACGCATCAGCGCGATGGTTATGGTTACGACGTGACGGTGAAGTGCCTGCCGGCGCAGTGACATTCGCCGCACCGGCAGCCTGGTAAAGGTTCATGGCCCGTGCCGCGCCCTGCGGACGGGCCATGCCCTCTTGTCAGAACATCCAGGTTTCCGGGTTGGGCACAGGCTCGTTGCGGCCTGCAAGCTGAAGCCCTTTGATGCAGCGGACGATCATCCAGATCAGCACGGCAATCAGCATCAGGAAGCCGATCAGGATCAGGGTCAAAAGACCACTGACGATGCCGAACAGCAGCCCGATCCAGAAAGTGCGGATCTGATAGGTGTAGTGACTATCGACCCAGGCCGAGCCCTTGCCCCGATTGAGATAGGCAAAGATGACGCCGACAATGGCGGTGAACGGCACGATTATGTTTGCCAGATAAAGAATATAGATGAGCGTGGCGTTCTTGCCGCCTGGCTCCATGTAGCCTGAAACGTCGGACTGTTGATCCATGAAGGCACTCCGTTGGAAATGCGTGTGACAATTATGGCCTCACACTACACACCACTGACCATTTTTCCAGGATTTAGAATGCCTTTCGGGTCGAACTGTTCCTTCAGGCGGCGAGACAGTGCCGCGAGCGGAGCAGGCTGCGGATGAAACACCGGCACGTTGGACCGCTGGGACGCATCGGCCCGCACAAGTGTCGCGTGACCGCCGCCGACGGCATCGACCGCAGCCCTGATTTCCGCCTCATGCAGGCTGCCATCCAGACACGACAGCCAGACAAGGCCGCCGCTCCAGTCGTAATAGGCCTGAAGCTCGAACGTCTCCCTCAGGCTGGCAACCAGTTGCGGCCCCGCAGTCGGGGCAACGGAAAGCCGCCAGACCGGGGTTTCACCACCGGCGTAAGGTTTGACATCCCGGATCGTCTGCCAGAGAGCGCCTGTTTCCGATGCCTCCAGTCGCGACGGCGTGCCATAGGTGCCAAGCAATGCCTGCAGGGTCTTGAAGCGGTAATCCACCGAGGTCGAGAACCCCTCAAGACGCAATACGGTTGAGCTGCTGCCGCCGTTCACCCCCGCAGGCAAATGGGCCGCGCCGGACACTTCCGCCGACGAACCCATGGCCTGGCACAACGCCTTGATGCCATCATCGTCATCGAGCCCGGAAAGCACGAATGTTGCAGAGGTCTCCGGCTTGGGATTGACCTTCAGCGTCACGGTCGTTGCAACGGCAAGCGTGCCATATGCGCCGCACAGAGCCCGCGGCAGGTCATAACCGGTGACGTTCTTGACTACCTTGCCGCCGGAATTGAAGATCTCGCCGCGCCCGGACACAGCCTCCATGCCAAGCACATGATCGCGAGCAGCCCCGGCCTTGATCCGGCGGGGGCCGGAAAGATTGGCTGCAAGCACGCCGCCGATTGTCCCCTGTGCCGGCGTGACGCCCAGGAGCGGGCCGAAGTCCATCGGCTCGAAAGAAAGCTCCTGACCATTGTCGTCGACCAGCTTTTCCACTTCGGCAATTGGCGTACCGGCTTTTACGGTCAGCACCAGTTCCGCAGGTTCATAGCTCTCAACCCCGGTCAAACCCGACAGGTCCAGCACGTGAGCGGCCTGCACAGGGCGTCCGAGCGTCCGCTTCGAGCCCTGACCGATGATTTCCAGCGGCTGGTCTTCGGCAGCGGCCCAGGCCACCACCTTTTCCACGTCGCCGGTGTTTCGCGGTTTCATTGTCGCGTCCATGCCCCTGCCCTCAGAACCGCGGAATATCTGGAAAGGGCAACTGGCCCTTGTGTACATGCATCTTGCCAAGCTCGGCGCAGCGGTGCAGCACCGGAAAAACCTTGCCCGGATTGAGAAGATGCTTCTGGTCGAAAGCGCATTTGACCCGTTGCTGCTGCTTCAGATCCGCTTCGGAGAACATGTCTGTCATCAGATCGCGTTTTTCGATGCCGACGCCGTGCTCGCCGGTCAGAACGCCGCCGACCTCCACGCAAAGCCGAAGAATATCGGCTCCAAAGGCCTCTGCCGCGTCGAGTTCACCCGGCTTGTTGGCGTCGTAAAGGATGAGCGGGTGCAGGTTGCCATCACCGGCGTGAAAGACATTGGCAACGCCCAGCCCGTGTTTTTCTGCCAGCTCCCGCATGCGGGCCAGCACCTTCGGCAATTCGCGGCGCGGGATGGTGCCGTCCATGCACAGGTAATCCGGGGAAATGCGGCCCACCGCCGGGAACGCGGCCTTGCGGCCGGCCCAGAACGTCATGCGCTCTTCCTCGCTTTCGGAAATGCGCACGTGGCTGGCCTGGTTGGCCCTGGCGATTTCCTCGACACGGCCGATCAGGTAATCGACCTCGCGCTCCGGCCCGTCCAGTTCCACGATCAGCAAGGCCTCGACATCACGCGGATAACCTGCGTTGACGAAATCCTCGGCCGCGTGGATGGCGGGCTTGTCCATCATCTCCATTCCACCCGGAATGATGCCGGCGGCGATAATATCGGCCACACAGCGGCCCCCGTCCTCGCTGGTCGGAAAACCGATCAGGAGCGCCCGCGCCGTTTCAGGCTTTTGCAGGATCCGCACGGTGACTTCGGTGACAACGCCGAGCAGGCCTTCCGAACCGGTCATCAGCGCCAGCAGGTCATAACCCTCGCTGTCCAGATGCTTGCCGCCGAGGCGAATGACCTCGCCGGTGACAAGCACCATTTCAAGGCCGAGAACGTTGTTTGTGGTCAGGCCGTATTTCAGGCAGTGCACACCACCGGAGTTCTCCGCGATGTTGCCACCGATGGAACAGGCGATTTGCGACGAGGGATCCGGCGCGTAGTAGAAGCCCTCGTGCTCGACCGCACGTGTAATGCCCAGATTGGTGACACCCGGCTGAACGACCACGGCCCGGTTTTCATAGTCGATATCGAGCACGCGGTTGAACTTCATCATCGACAGCAGAACGCCGTCTTCCAAGGGCAGCGCGCCGCCGGAAAGCGAGGTGCCCGCCCCGCGTGGCACGACCTTCACGTCATTGTCATGACAGTATTTCAGAACCTTCGATACCTGCTCGACCGTTTCCGGCAGGACGACGATCAGTGGCAACTGGCGATAAGCCGTCAGCGCATCGGTCTCATAGGCGCGCATCTCGCGTTCGTCATGGATCACCCCTTCTCCGGGCACAATTGCCTGAAGCGCACTCAGGATTTCCTGGCGGCGGGCCAATACGGCCTGATCTGGCGCGGGCATCGCAATGGCGGTCACGAAATGAACTCCTTCTACTTTTTAATACGTTGATCCAGTTGAATTGGTCCTACGTAACATGAGATGGCAGTGAATTACCCTTGCTCAAGTGTGGCAAGGTTCGCGCCCGAGGAAAACGACCGGCAAATACTAATTGTCTTTCTGAGAGATTGAAAATGAGCAATCTGACCGACATGGAGATTTTCGCAAGGGTGGTAAGCGCCGGCAGCATGTCGGCAGCCGGCCGCGAAATGAGCCTGTCGCCCGCAGTCGTCTCCAAACGCATCCGGCGTCTGGAAGAAAAACTCGGTACCAGACTGCTGCAACGAACCACTCGCCAGATTGCAATGACCGAGGCCGGACAAGGCTTTTACGAGCGCGTGGTGGCCATTCTTGCCTCCGTTGAAGAAGCCGAATCATTTGTCTCGCGCGGCTCGGCCAAGGCACGCGGCAACCTGAAGGTGGCAGTTCCGACGTCCTTCGGCCGGCTTCACATTGCTCCGCACCTTGGCAAGTTCCTGGCTGAAAACACCGATCTTTCGGTCAATCTCGATCTTTCCGACGATTTTGTCGACATCGTCGGTGACGGCTATGACCTTGCCATCCGCATTGCGGAGCTCTCCGATTCCAGTCTCGTCGCCCGGCGCCTGGCACCGGTCCACCGCGTCCTGTGCGCAAGCCCGATCTATCTCGAAAAGTACGGCACTCCGGAAAGCATCGAGGATCTTGTCGCAAACCATGTGACCATTGCCGCAACCAACCAGGACCCTTGGCGGCTCGCCGGTCCGGACGGGATCGAGACCGTTCGCACGCAGGCGCCGGTCAAGACCAACTCCAACGAGGTCGTGCGCGAATGCCTGTTGGCCGGCGTCGGCGTTGCGCTTCGTTCGACCTGGGACGTCGGTCCTGAGTTGCGTGAAGGCAAACTGCAAATTCTCCTGCCCGAGTACCGGGCCTCCAAGGATGTCGGGCTTTATGCCGTTTACCCCAGCCGCCAGTTTCTGCCGGCCAAGGTGCGTGTCTTTATCGACTTCCTCGCCGGGCTCTATGGCTCGTCGCCCTATTGGGACCATGGGCTTGAGGACTGGTTACGCCTGCCGAGCAATGCCCGCGCGGGCTGACCTTCCACCCGGACGCCAAACGCTCCGAATCGGTGATCGCGGGTTGGCATGCGGGATGCGACGGTCCGTCACTTGCATCAAGGCCTGACATCCTGTTCTGTTGACGGGGGTTTTAAACACCCAAACCGAGGGAGATATACATGCAGCGACTGCTGATGATCGCCGGAACCGCGCTTCTGGCCCTGACCGTTCAGGCAAGCGCCGAAGGCGACCCTGCCAAGGGTGAAAAAGTATTCAAGAAATGCGCCGCTTGCCATGCGGTTGGACCCGAAGCCAAAAACAAGGTCGGTCCGGAACTGAACGGCATTGTCGGCCGGGCATGGGGCGCGGTTGACGGCTACAAGTATTCCGCCAACCTGCTCGAAATGGCGGATGGCAAGGTGTGGGACGAGGAGACGCTTGGCGTTTACCTGACCAAACCGAAGGATCTCATTCCGAAAGGCAAGATGGCCTTCGCAGGTCTCAAGAAGGAAGACGACCGCGCCGACGTGATCGCCTACCTGAACCAGTTCAACGAAGACGGTTCCAGCAAGTAAGCACTGCTCGCGCGTCACATTGACGGCCGCCACTCGCTGCCAGACCAACCAATTGGCCCGCCGGGGAACCCTGGCGGGCCAATTGGCTTTTCAGCATCTGTTGGCAATCGTTTCCAAGGTGGCGTCTGACAATCGGCCCGTGCTCAGAAGATGCGTTGTTGCAGCTCCGCAGGATCGGAGACATCCACGTGCCAGTACTCCCGAGCCGCAAGGGGCAAAGCTTCAAGAACCCGGTCGAGATCCCGTTGATCGACATGCCGCCTCAGAGCCCATGCGGTTGCTTCAATCGCATTGTCTGGCGTGAGGTTATGGTGCTTTCGAACCTGCTGCGCCTCCCTGGACATTACTTCTCTGCTTGAGAATGGCACAGGCTTTCGGGTCACGTCCCATTCCCTAATGAAGATTGCGCAAAGAACAGAAGGCAGAGCGCCGGCGAAAGCCAAACCTTGTTCAACCGTGAGCCGCCGCCTGAATACCTGAAAGACTGCATCGACCGCCGTGTAGGTGGAATTGTCGGATACAAGATCCATTCGCTGCTTTGCGTCCGACAAAAAGGAGCCGAAGTCTCTGGAAGCGTATCGGTAAGTCCAAGGGATCATTGTGTTGGGTCCTGAGAAAGTCTTGTCAGGGGAAAGCAAGTGTCCACTGGTCTTACCGCCTGCCGGCAGGCCTGAGCCAGAAAGACGTCAATACCGGCCCTGCTGCAAGCAAGATCAGTAGCGGGAAGGCCAGTGCACCGTTCTGTGTTGTTCCACCCAGTTCGATCACCAGCACCATGGCAGTTGCTCCCAAGGCGCCACCAACGCGTTGCACCACGTTAACCAGCGTTGCGGCATCCCCGGTTTCCGGTTCCTGCACCACGGTGAACGCCGTGGTCATCGCAGGCATTTGAGCCAATGCAAGACCTATACCTCGCAGGCACAACAAGGCCGCAATCGGAGTTGCTGCCCATATCGGCCAGACGCCGAAAGGCAACGTGCCAAGCAACAGGAGCACGGCCCCCGAACCGGAGACCGCAGCAGGTCCGTATCGGTCCGTCAGGTATCCGGCGAACGGCAGTGCAATCGCGGCTCCGAGCCCCATCACCAGCAACATCCCGCCTGTTTCGATATCTCCAAAGTTCAGCTCTACCTGCAGATAGATTGGAAACAGCAGGAGTCCGGAATACATTGCAGCTCCCGTAAGGCCTGCCGTGGCGGCGGCTCCGGCAAAACCGGGACGACTGAACAGTGCAAGATTGATAAGAGGCGCGTCCACATGGCGAAAGTGCTGTAGTGCCCAGTTCAGAAATACGCCGCCAAGAAAAACGCTGACCAGTGCCTGCCAATTGATATTGGTGGTACTGATTTCGGCAAGCCCGAACAGCACCAGCGGAAAACCCACGGCAAACAGAAGCAGCCCCTTGCCGTCCAGCCTGCTTGACGGCTTTCCATCACCAGCCGGGACAAGATATCTACCGGCGACAATTGCCACGGCCCCGATCGGTACATTCATCCAGAACAAACCGCGCCACGAAACCGTTTCGATCAGAACACCGCCGACCCCAGGCCCAAGGGCTGGTCCCAAGGCCACCGCAAATCCGACGGTCCCCATCAGACGGCCCAATTGCCGGCGCTCTGAAACACTTGCCAGCACCGCTTGGCCTGAAGGCACCATTATCCCGGCGGCAAGCCCTTGCAATCCGCGCGCGAGGTTCAGCATCAAAGACGTTTCGGAAAGTGCGCACAGCGCAGATGCCGCAACAAATCCTGTCATGCTCATTTGCCAAACGCGGCCGTGCCCAAACCGCCTGCACAGCCAACCCGTCATCGGCATCGAAACGGCCAGAGCGATCAGATAGCCGGTCACCACCCACTGCACGTCCCCCAAAGACGTTCTGAAATTTTCCTGAAGCGGGAGAAGCGCAAGGTTTGCCACGGAGGTATCGAGCATGGCCATGAATGCTCCAGCCCCGGTCACAGTTGCAACGCCCCAAAGTCTCGGTGGTATGCGCGATATTTCGGGTTTCATGACGATAAGAATGGACCCTTTCAAATTTTTTATGGTACACTTGTATCATAAAAAATTTCATCGTTCCAGAGACAGAGCCCATGCCGCGAACCGTTGACCATGACGAACGCAAATCGATGATCTTGACGGCCTTTGTGGAAGTTGCTCTGGCGAAAGGACTGCATGCCGTCTCGCTTCGCGATGTCGCGTCAGCCGCAGGCGTTTCCTTGCGGCTGGTGCAGTATTATTTCGAAACCAAATCCGGCTTGATGCAGGCTGGGCTCAGCTTTCTGGAGGCGCAAAGCAATATGCGCTGGACTGCGCGGCTCGACGGCCGCTCGGACCAGACTTCGCCACGCGCGGCGTTGCTGACACTGTTCGAAGAAGCGATGCCAACAGACCGGAAAAGCCGTGAATTCCATCTTCTATGGATGTCTTACACAGTCCTTGCGCTGACCAGTGACGAAATTTCCGGCCGTGCGTTCATCGACAGCCCGAACAAGCTGAAGGGGCGCATTTCAGAAATAGTGAAACAGGGGATTGGAACCGGTGACTTTCGTTCCGAATTGGATGCAGAAGCCGAAGCCGCAACCCTTATCGGGCTGATACACGGCTTGGGAACAGCTGTCCTGATTGGCCAACAGTCAGGGCAGACAGCCTTGTCCCACTTGTCACACTATCTCGATCGACTCGCACCAAATGGGAGATAATCCAGGGAAACGGTCCTCGCCTCGAAATTAATCGGGTCGATCTTTCCTCACCCGCTTCCTGGTGCATTGTCTTGACGGTTTCAGTGCTCACCGTGTTGCTGACGGATGCGCTTGACGGTCCACCAGATCACCAGCACGACCAGCGGCACGGATATGCCGGTCATCAGGTTGGATTCAGGAAGAGGCAAGCCGGTTTCCTTGGCGGCTTTCGCCAGATAGGAAATCAGGCCGACGACGTAGTAGCTCACCGCGGCAACGGACAGGCCTTCGACGGTCTGCTGCAGGCGGAGTTGCAGATGGGCACGCCGGTTCATCGATTCCAGCAGCGAACGGTTCTGCTCTTCCAGTTCGACGTCGACCCGCGTGCGCAGGAGCGTTGTTGCCCGCGCCAGTTTGCGCGAGAGCATCGCCTGACGGTCTTCGATCGCCTGGCAGGTGCGCATGGCCGGGGCAAGCCGGCGGACGAGGAAGGACGCCATTGAAAGTTCGCCGGGGGCAGCCTCCTCACGCAAGGTTTCCAGCCGTGCCCGGACGATCTGGTCATATGCGCGGCTCGCGCCGAACCGGAACGTGCTGGCGGTTGCCCCTGCTTCCAGAGCAGCGGCAAGGCCGCTCAGTTTGTCCAGAAGCTCCTGGTTGGCGCCGAGCGCGGAGGTCTCCTGCATCTGGCCGGTCAGTTCCGCAAGCTCGATCTCGAAACGCCTGATATCCGGCTGAAGTCTGGTTGCCTCGAACAGGCCCAGCATGGCCAGCGTTCGGTAGGTCTCGACCTCGAGAAGCCGCTGGACAACGGCGCCGGACTGAACGTCGCTCAAGGTCCGGTTGCAGACCAAAAGCCGCGTGAGCCCATCGCCATCCTGCCGGAAGTCGGTCGCCACCATCGCAGCGCCGTCTTCAAGGTTGGAAACCGTCAGGCTGGCTTCATCGAACTGGCTTCGCCATTCCTTGCCTTCATCACCACCGCGCAATTCCAACCGGACGGCTACCAGCAGATCGCCGGGCGCCCGAAACGCAGCGCCAAAGGGGTGCTTTATCGGCACCTGCCCGAAAATCGTTTGTTCGTGGGCGCTACCGTCCCAGGTGTAGGTGGTGAATTCCGCGTGCTGTTCCCAGCTCAAGGTGCCGCCGCCGAAATTGACGGTGTGATGACGGGCTCCGGGCGCAGGGCCGTGGCCGCCGCGGGAAATGCAGAACTCTGACAGCCAGGAATGATCTCTGGCGGCTTCCTCTGCATCTGTCAGGAAAGCGTAGTGGAGCACCGTCCGCGGACAGGGCAGCGGACGAAACGGCCGTGCATGAACCTCCCCCAGCACCTTTTCCCGCAAGGGAGATGTGCGAAAGGCAGGAAAGGTGGACCCGTTTTCTGATCCCTGATCCAAGGAGCAACCCCGACTTTGGAAATGTTCTGTCAATTCTACATTCCGCTAAGGCATCGCCGAAACCAATCCGCATTTTTGCCGCAGCAGCCAATTGGGTTTCCGGAGCGACATTTCAGCAACAAATAATTGGACAAAAAATTTGACCAATTTTGAAAGCGGCGCTATTTTCCGCGCCAACAATTGGAGCGGGAGCGGCATGTTTCAGCCGGTCGATCATCAGAAAACGGCAAATGCCGTGGTGGAGCAGATTGAAGATCTGATCCTGAAGGGCGTGCTGCAGTCCGGCGACAGGCTGCCTGCCGAACGCGACCTTGCCGACCAGATGAACGTCTCCCGTCCTGTGCTTCGCGATGCCTTGAAGACGCTTGAGGACCGCGAGCTGATTTCGTCGCGCCGGGGTGGCGGCACCTATGTTGCCGAGCTGATCGGCCCGATCTTTTCCGAAGCAGTGGTCCAGCTGATTGCACGGCACCCGGGCGCGGTAAACGACTATTTCGAATTCCGGCGGGGCATCGAGAGCCAGGCGGCAGCCCTTGCAGCCGCACGGGCCGCCCCATCCGACCTTGCCCGGCTGCAGGACATTGTCCGCCAGATGCAGGAAGCGCATGACAGCGAGGACCTGCCTGCAGAAAGCCGGCTGGACGTTGCCTTTCATCACGCGGTCGGTGAAGCGGCCCACAATGTGGTGATGCTGCACACTCTCAGGTCCTGTTACCGGCTTCTGGAAAACGGCGTCTTCTACAATCGCGGGCGCCTTTACCACCACCCGTCGGCACGGATCGAGCTGCTGCAGCAGCACAAGGCCATTGCCGACGCCATTCAGACCGGGGATGCCGACCGCGCGAGGCAGGCCTCGGAAAACCATATCGACTATGTGCGCGGCACCCTTGCCGAAACGAAGGATCTGGACCGGCGCGAGCAGCTGGCCGGCCTGAGACGGACCCGAAAACCGGCTCGCGCGTGAGCCTCAGGAGGAATTCGATGACTGTTGTGACCGATGTTGCCGACATGCAGGCCCTTGCCCGGCGCCGGGTACCGAAGATGTTTTACGACTATGCGGATACCGGTTCCTGGACGCAGAGCACCTACCGGGAGAACGAAGCGGCGCTGCAGCGCCAGAAGCTGCGCCAGCGCGTGGCCTGCAACATAGACAACCGCTCGGTCAAGACCACCATGATCGGCCAGGACGTAACGATGCCGGTTGCCCTTGCCCCTGTCGGCCTGACCGGGATGCAGCGCGCCGACGGTGAAATTCTCGCGGCCCAGGCCGCAGAAGAATTCGGTGTCCCTTTCACCCTGTCCACCATGAGCGTCTGCTCGATCGAGGATGTCGCCGAGAACACCAAGAACCCGTTCTGGTTCCAGCTCTACGTCATGCGCGACAGGGGCTTTTCGGAAAACCTGATGCAGCGTGCAACGGCTGCCGGCTGTTCGGCACTCGTTCTGACGCTTGATCTTCAGGTTCTGGGCCAGCGGCACAAGGATCTGAAAAACGGCCTGTCCACGCCGCCGAAGCCCAAACCGCACGTTCTGCTGGATCTTGCCTTCAAGCCGCGCTGGTGCTGGCACATGCTGCAGACCAAGCGCCGCCAGTTCGGCAACATCCATGGCCACGTGTCCGGTGTTGGCGACATGACCTCGCTTGCCGAATGGACCAACAGCCAGTTCGACCCGACCCTCGACTGGTCCTCGGTGGAATGGGTGAAGTCCCACTGGAAGCGCAAACTCATTCTCAAGGGCATCAACGATGTGGAGGATGCGAAGATCGCGGCGGACGTCGGGGCCGACGCAATTGTCGTCTCCAACCATGGCGGCCGTCAGCTTGACGGAGCTCTTGCGTCCTATGAGGTGCTTCAGGACATCGTCGATGCGGTCGGCGACAAGATCGAAGTGCATTTCGACAGCGGCATCCGGTCCGGCCAGGATGTCTTCAAGGCCGTCGCAATGGGAGCCAAGAGCACCTACATCGGCCGCGCCTTCATCTATGGTCTCGGCGCCATGGGCAAGGAAGGGGTCTCGAAGGTGCTGCAAATGATGCACAAGGAACTGGACGTCACCATGGGCCTTTGCGGTGAAACCGACATCAAAAAGGTCGGCCGCCACAACCTGGTGCTCTGACGGGTCACCGATCCGGGCGCGCGAACCTGGAGGGACTGACCCCGAGGCGCGTCCGGAAACTCGCCGTCATGTGGCTTTGCGAGGAAAAGCCCGACCTGAGCGCGATTTCCGAAAGCGGCTTGCCGGTGGAAACGATAAGCGCCCGGGCGCGCTGCAGCCGTCGGCTGACGATATAGTCGTAGGGCGACTGCCCACAGTAAGCCGAGAAGGCACGACTCAGGAAGCTGGCCGAAACGCCGATTTCCTGCGCCAGAACGGCAACGGACAGATTTGACCCGAGATCGGCCTCGATCCTGTCCGCCACTTTCCGAAACCGGTTGCCTGTCATCCATCTGGCAGCCTTGCCAGGGCGCTGCGGCTTCAGCCCCGCCTCTGCAAGTGCGTTGATGCACGCTTCGGTTTCCAGATGATCCAGAGGCGTATCCGACAACATCCACTTGCGCAGTCTACCTGCGGCCATGGAAGCAGACTTCGACAGGATGTTGGTGCGGTACCCCCCTTCCGTCAGACGGATTTCGCGACCGCTGACCAGAAGATATTCACCGCCCATTTCTGACCGGGAGCGGATGTCGCAACCGCTGGGTGTCAAAGCCAGCGTGTTGGGCAAGCGAACGAAATCTTCCCGCCTGTCCGAAGCGATGGCATGGCTGCCCGATTGACAGTCAAACGCAAAGCCGATGGAGCCCGTCTCTGCCACGAAACCGACATCGTAACCGGCGGCCGGCAAAAGGCGGAGCCCATATCCGGCCATCTCCCGATGGATGGGCACAGATCCAGGCTGGGTATGAACAGTGTCCGTTTGCATGGCGCGCAAACCTGACGCAGGAACAGGGGCCGCGCAAGTCCGAATAGGTTCAGGATCCTGAAAGACTGTGCGGGCCACGCGGATATACTCGCGGCCGACCAACACCAGAAACCGGACCTGACCACGCCCATGACCGCTCTCTTCACCCTGGACGACCTTGAAGCCGCTTTTCCGATCGTGCGCCAGCTTGTGCCGGAAACCCCAAGTTATGCCTGGCCACTGCTGAAGGAGCGGTTCGGTCTGGAAATCGCGGTCAAACACGAGAACCACACGCCGATCGGCGCCTTCAAGGCGCGCAGCTCCATCGTCTACATCCAGAAACATATTGAAGAACACGGCCGCCCCTGCGGCGTCGTTACGGCCACCCGCGGAAACCACGGTCAGTCCATGGCACTGGCCGCCCGAACGCTTGGCCTGCCCGCCACCATCGTGGTGCCGGAAGGAAATGCGGAGGGCAAGAACCGGGCGATGAAGGCCTTTGGTGCTGATCTCGTGATCGACGGTCGCGACTTCGACATTTCCCGGCGCACTGCCGAGCGGCTGGCCAGTGAAAGCGGTTTCCTGATGGTGCCGAGCTTTCACAGGAACATTGTCCTTGGCGTTGCGACCTACGCGCTGGAATTTTTCAGGGCGCATGACGATCTCGACGTGGTCTATGTCCCCGTTGGCATGGGTTCCGGCGCCTGCGGACTGATCACGGTGCGCGACCTTCTGGGGCTTAAAACCGAGATCGTGCCTGTCGTCACGGAAAACGCCCCCGCCTACAGGCTGTCCGTCGAGGCGGGAAAAATCGTGACCACGGAAACCGCAGCCACGTTCGCCGACGGCATGGCCTGCCGGGAGCCGGTACAGGCAGCGCTTGATATCCTGCAGAACGGCTCCAACCGGATCGCGACGGTCACGGATGACGAAATCTCTGCCGCCATCCGCGTCCTGTTTGCAGATACGCATAATCTTGCCGAAGGTGCAGGTGCTGCCGCCCTCGCCGCATTGATGCAGGATGCGCCGAAGCTTCAAGGCAGGAAGGCCGGTATCATCCTGTCAGGAGGCAACCTGGACGAAACGGCAATGCAGACAGTTCTGTCCGGTGGAACACCGGTGGTCTGAATACCGGGGTGACAATGTCCTGGGACCCAAACCCGGAACCAGAAGTGCGAAAGGTCTCAAAGCAACGACAGCCAGGCCTTTGCAATTGCGGCGCCGGTCTCGTCGGCCTTTGCTGCATGGCGGGCCGCTTCGGTGTCGAAACGGCTGTGCCAGTCCGGCGTGTGCGCGCGAATGTCGTCGCTGAAGGCTTCGGTCCAGTTGCGTACTTCCGGAAGGCCGGTTTCGAAATGGAACTGGATTGCGTAGGTCAAATCGCCCATGCGGAAGGCCTGGACCGGTGTCATGGCGCTGCTCGCCAAAAGCACCGCTCCGTCCGGCAGCGTTACGGTGTCGGAATGCCAGTGGAACTGAGGTGCACCGGCCCCGAGCTTGCCGACCACGGGATCTTCCAGCCCCGCGTCGGTCGGTGTCACGTCGCACCAGCCGAATTCAACCGGCAAGCCCAGAAGGTTCTCTCCACCAAAGGCGCGGGCGATCAGCTGTGAGCCCAGACAAATACCGAGCACAGGCTTGCCGGCATCGTCAAAGGCACGGATCAGATCGCAGACCTTCGGCAGATGCGGGTAGGCTTCATCCGCCAGCGCATCCTGGGCTCCGCCCAGCACGACCAATCCGGCAAACGCATCGGTGGCTTGAGGAAGCGGGTCGCCTTCAATTGCCTTGACGGTGTGCCAGCTGTGACCTTCCTGCGTAGCGACACGACCGAGAATGCCAAGTTCCGTATGCTGATAGTTCTCTACGACGAGAAAATGCATGTTGTCCTCTAACCTGCTCACGAGCCTTACCGCTTCAATTCCGGCAGGACTTTATCCATGCGCAACCTTGATGAAAACATCAAAAACAATCATTTGCATTGAAGTGTCCTGACCGCCAATCTTAGACACAACATCCCATACAGATCGGTTCATTCATGAGCGTTGCATCCCCCAGCCTCCGGCCCGGCTCTGCCGGCTTCAGTGCAACCGACTACGGTCTTTACGCGGCGACGGTTCTTGCCTGGGGCTTCAGCTGGATTGCAATGAAGGGCCAGGTGGCAACGGTCGCGCCTGAAGTGTCTGTCTTCTGGCGCTTTGTGCTGGCAGCGTCGATCATGATGGCGTGGGCACGCTTTCGCGGACACCATCTTGCCTTCGGCCTTCAGGATCACCTGCGGTTTGCCGGACTCGGCGTGTTTCTGTTTTCCACCAACTTCACGCTGTTCTACTACGGCGCGGCCATTTTGCCGTCCGGTTTGCTGGCGGTGATCTTCTCGACCGCCTCGATCTTCAACCTGTTTCTGGGACTGATCCTGTTCGGACAACGGCCAAGCCCGATTGCTCTCGGTGCCGGGCTGCTCGGCTTTCTGGGTATCGGCCTGATGTTCTGGCCGAAACTGGCCGGGGCAGAGTTCAACGACGAAGCTGCCATTGGCCTCGCCATGTGTGTCGGCGGCACGTTGTCCTTCTGCCTTGGCAACATGCTGTCGGCTGACACCCAGCGGCGCGGCATCGGCGTTACACCGGCCACTGCCTGGGGCATGGTCTACGGCATGCTTTTCCTGGGGGTGTTCTCGGCCCTGCGCGGCCAGAGCTTTTCCGTCGAATGGTCCGTGAACTATTTCGGAAGCCTGATCTATCTGGCTGTTGTCGCCTCGGTCATCGCCTTTGCTTCCTACCTGACCCTGCTCGGCCGCATCGGCTCGGCACGGGCAGGCTATGCCACCGTGATGTTCCCGGTGGTCGCTCTCACTCTGTCGACCATTTTCGAAGGATATCAGTGGACGCCAGTGGCCGCCGCCGGTCTGGCCTGTGTCATCGGTGGCAACCTGATGATGCTGCGCGCCCGTTAGGTCCATCCCTGACATGAGATGAAACCGGACGGCGGAGGTTTATTCCGCCGCCAGCTGCGTTGTGCCGCTGCCAACGTTGCCGATGGCTGCCACCAGGTGGTTGCACAACGTATCGTGCATGGTTTCGCGTGCCGTATCCGAACGCAGCAGGGCGATGTCGCAATAGGGCAGCGTCGGAAAGCCGTCCTTCTCGTCCAGAATACGCATGCCGTCTCGAATCGCGCTTTCAGGAAACACCGTCACGGCAAGTCCGGCCTGAACCGCACCGACGAGAGCCGCCGCGCTGGAGCTTGTGTAGGAGACCCGGTAGGGGCGTCCCGACCGGTCGAGCGCATCCATCGAAATCCGGCGCCAGCCACAGGTGACCGGTCCGAGTGCCAACCGGACAACGTCCTGTGTGTGGGCGCAATGTTGGTTAGACGTAACCCAGTAGAGCGGCTCACGGCGAATGATTTCACCGCGCAGATCCATCGTATCCTGGGAGGTCGTGATGGCGACGTCGAGCGTCCCTTCCCGGATCGCATCCGTCAACCGGGCACTGGACAGGCATTCCACCTGCACTTCAATGGAAGGATTGAGCCGGTTGAAGGCTGCCAGCACCTGCGGCAGCAGCCGGTCGGCATAATCGTCCGGCACGCCCAGCTTCACATGGCCGACTTCCTTCTGGCCATTGAAGGCGGACAGGGTCTCGTCGTTCAACATGATCATTCGGCGGGCGAACTCGACCAGCCGCAGGCCGTTTTCCGTCAGCCGGGACTGGCGCCCGTCCTTGATGAAGATCGGCTGACCAACACGCTCTTCCAGCCGCCGCATCTGCATGGAGACTGCCGACTGCGTCTTGTGCACAGCCTCACCAGCCTTGGTGAAGCTTCCCAACTCCGCGATCGCCAAAAACGTTCGAAGTTGGTCGATGTCCAGTGCGTGATGCATGCAAGGACCCTATGAAATGAGCCACAAACCGATGGTGAAATTTGAGATTCGAATTGATTTACTAAAGATACATCACAACTTCTTACACTTCAATCGATATTTGGCCAGCAGGACAAAACAATACTCTAGGTAAGATTTTGAAATCGTTCCGGGAATTCCGTTCGCCTGCAACTATTCGGCCGCGAGCGGAACCGAAAGGTTGTCGAGCGATGAAACAATGTGCTCGACCAGAGCATCCGTGACCCGGGAATTGTTGTGCCAGGACCGCATGATACCGATTTCGCAATCGGGCAATTTCGGGAAACCCTCGGCTTCCGTCAGTACCCGCATGCCGGGCCGAAGCGCAGATTCCGGCAGAACGGAAATGGCAAGCCCGGCAAGGACGGCGGCGCCGACTGCCGTAGAGTTCCAGCTTGAATAAAGCAGGCGATGTTCGCGCATCTGATCGCTGAGCGCATTGATCGCGGCCCGGCGCCAGTCGCAGGTAGCGCGCCCCAGCGCCAGAGGCAGGGGCGACTCGTTTTCCACCGCGTGGCGGGCCGAGACAACCCAGAGCAAAGGTTCACGCCGTACCAGATCAACATTTTTGCGACCGCGCTTCTGTACGTGGGTGATGATGGCGACATCCAGCTCACCCTCGGCGATCATGTCGGCCAGATTGGGTGTCGGCGCGCAGACGACGCTGACCTCCGCCTTGGGGTTGGATCTGGAAAAGCGCGCCAGAATTTCCGGCAGGAACCGATCTGCGTAGTCGTCCGGTGTGCCCAGACGCACGAGCCCGGCTAGTTCCGTGTCATCGAAAGCGGCAAGCGTCTCGTCGTTCAATTGCACAAGCCGGCGCGCGTAGTGAAGCAGACGCTCGCCGTGCTCGGTCAGACGGGACTGCCGGCCAACCCGGACAAAGAGCGGTTTGCCGATCCGCTCCTCCAGGCGGCGCATCTGCATCGACACCGCCGACTGTGTCTTGTGCACATTGTCCGCCGCCTTGGTGAAGCTGCCGCTTTCGGCAATGGCCACAAAGGTCCGGAGCTGATCCAGGTCGAGCATGAGCGCCTCACTGATAAAGGATGCTCATATTTAACATGGCATCCATTTAAAGGGGAAATGATTTCGCGAAGCGACGGCATTGCTTCAATCGAAGCGCTTTGGGAGTTTTCACTTCACAGAAAGTGATAATTTCAATCACAAACATTCGTTGGATTAATAGCAGCAAACAGTCCACATAGGGGATGTTCCACAACAAGCGACGCCAAATCAGGCTCGGAACAGGCAGTCGGAATCCCTCCGTCCGCCAACAGGAGAATTTTGCCATGACACATACAGCAAGCACCCCGTTCTTCGCTCTCTTCGGGCAGATGGTTGCCCGTGTATGGCGTGTGTCCAAAAACCGTCGTCAGTTCGCGGAACTGAATGACTGGTCCGACGAGCAGTTGAAGGACATCGGCCTGACGCGGAGCGACGTTCGACGCGCATTGGCCCAACCGTTCTATACCGATCCGACATCCCTGGTGAACGGATCTTCAGCGCTCCGCGAGACCATCGGCTATAGCGCCGCCAATTCGGCGCAGGACAAGCCGGTGATGACACTCGTGACCGATAGCAAGACCCGCCAGCTGGCGGCCTGACCTTTCGGCTGACCTCCCCTCATTTGCAGCCCCTGTCGGCAAGCCTTGCTGACGAACCTGACCCGCCTCCCCGGCGGGTCTTTTTTTTGCAAAATGCTTTTGGGGCGGCCCAAGCCTGAAGACGTCTCAAACGTCGCGAAAATCCTTGGCGGCCTTTTCGAAGAAACTGTCGAAAGCCTTGAACTGGTTGGACTGGAAATCACGGCCGGCAGACATCCAGCTCGACACCATTTCCTCAAACTCGGACGCATTGCCCTCAGGGCCTTCCGGCTCGTCGTCCGGGGGCAATTCTTCTTCCTGCGGCTCGGGCTCAGGCTCTGGCGCCGCGGGTTTGGTAACGATGCTGGCCGGTTGCAGAAACGCGCCCCAGAAGGATTGCATCGCCTCGGCATAGCCTTGCAGGTAGTCGACCGGGGTCGGCTGCGGTTTCGGCCGGCCTCTGGCAAAGCCGCGCAGATAGGCGTCTAGCAGGTTACGGGCTTCGCCGTGGACAAAGGGCCTGGCGATCTGCCCCATGGCAAGCGTCGCCGCCACGGGCATCATTTCCTGGATGGCGTCGCGCTGAAGGCCTGTGAGGCCGGAAATCTGGCTGGCAAGCGCCTTTTGAACAGCTTCCGGCCCGAAAAAGGGTGTCAGGGCTGCATCGGACGGGCTCTGGAACAGGCCTGCGTAGCCGGCAAAGGGGTTTTGCGCGACTGTGCCAAGCGGCGACGTCTGCCCGAGGAACTCCGAAAAGCCCGGTACCGTGCTGCCGAAGTAGCGGAAACCGTTGAGCGCGGCAGGCAGGAGCTGCTCCATCACCCGGCTAAGGTCTTCATTCGACCAGCCGAAGCGGTTGCGCACATCTTCCGACAAGGAAAAGATGTCGAAGGGAGGAGCTCCCGTCTCGCTGCCAGTCATTTGCGTCGCTCCGCTCACGCTGTTGCAAGGCCTTGAGAAAAAAGACCGATCACAGACAGAGTGACGCTTCGCGGGCCTCAGGTCAATTCAGGCCTTTTGCGGACAGCGCCGGTCGCCCACAACTTGATGCTGCGGGCGGAGCTTGTTCAGTAGGCGTAGTCGCGGAAGACCTGGCTGATATCGCCCTTCCAGGAACCGTTATAGCGCTGCAGCAGAACGTCTGCCGGGCACATGCCGGAGGCGAGTCCTTCCTCGATCGGAGCCAGATGCACGCGCTCGTCCAGATCGCCATCGCTCAGGCGATTGCGACGCTTGAGACCTTCCTGGGACAGGGCAAGCACCTGTTTGGCGACATCCAGAACGGTGCCGGAGCGGAAAGGTGTCTGCAGGGCGGTTTTGGGTACGCCCGCACGAAGAGCCGCGCGTTCTTCCTGGGTCCAGTCCTTGACCAGTTCCCAGGCCTGATCGAGCACGCCCTTGTCGTAAAGCAGGCCGACCCAGAGTGCCGGCAGAGCGCAGATGCGCCGCCACGGACCACCGTCGGCGCCGCGCATCTCGATGTATTTCTTCAGCCGGACATCCGGGAAAAGCGTGGACAGGTGGTTGTTCCAGTCACCGATATTGGGAGTCGCATCCGGAACCTTGCCTTCCAGCGCGCCGTTCATGAACTGGCGGAAAGTGGTGCCAGTAACGTCGTAGTAGGTCGAGCCGCGCTTGACGAAATACATCGGCACATCAATTGCCCATTCCACATAACGCTCGAAGCCGAAGCCTTCCTCGAAAGCGAAGGGCATGTCGCCGGTGCGGTCGTGGTCGGTGTCGGTCCAGATCTGGGCGCGGAAGGATTTGAAGCCGTTCGGCTTGCCTTCCGTGAAGGGTGAATTGGCGAAAATGGCGGTCGCGATCGGCTGCAGAGCCAGGCCGACGCGCATCTTGAGGGCCATATCCGCTTCGGACGAGAAATCGAGGTTCACCTGAATGGTGGAGGTCCGGTACATCATGTCGAGACCAAGCGAGCCGACCTTCGGCATGTAGTTGGTCATGATGTCATAGCGGGATTTGGGCATACGCGGCATGTCGGCACGCGACCACGTCGGGGTCATGCCGATGCCAAGGAAGCCGATGCCGAGCGGTTCGGCCACGCGGCGCACATCGGCAAGGTGCTGGTTGGCTTCGCGGCAGGTCAGGTGCAGGTTGTCGAGCGGTGCGCCAGAAAGTTCGAACTGACCGCCCGGCTCGATGGAAATCGCACCGCCGCCGCGGTCGTCTGCCAGACCGATGATCTTGCCGGCGTCCTCGATCCGCTCCCAGTTGATCAGCTTTTCCATGCCGGTCAGGATGGCCTCGACACCCTTTTCACCACCATAGGGAATTGGCGTCAGTTCGTTCAGGCAGAAGCCGAATTTTTCGTGCTCGGTGCCGATGAGAAACTTCTCTTCCGGCTTACAGCCCTCCTCGAGCGTCGCGGCAAGGTCCGCAACCGTTTCAATCGGGGTGGAGTCGACCGTATCGCGGGCCATGAAAGCGTCCTAAAAACTGCGCGGCCCGTCAGGCTGCCCCCTACAAACCGCAGTGATCCGGCGCGTTCCGGGAGGAACGCTTTTGAGCCTCGGTGATTTAGGTTTCTTGAAACAAGAATGCAAGCAAGGAAACGACACCGAAGTGTGCGTGGTGATCATGCCGGTCCGTTTCAGGAACGCAAGCCGTTCGTCGGGTAATGTGCAACCGGCTTCTGTGACGGCGCCGATCCCAGCTTTGCCCTGATCTCGGGGAAAAGCGAATCCATATCAAACAAGATCCCCTCCCCCAACGCTGTCACGTGATCCTGAACATGAATAACGGTTCCGTGCAGCCGGACAACCGGACAGCCGCCTACCTCCAGTCGCCCACCGTTGCCTGCAGAACCGCCAGGGCCGCGACAGCTGCCGTGTCGGCACGCAGGATGCGTGGGCCCAGGGGAATTGGCGTGACGAAATCGAGACTGCGCAGAAGGGACCGCTCCTCCTCGGAAAAACCGCCTTCCGGCCCGATCAGTATGGCGAGCGGCTTCGGACCGCTTTCCTTCATCTGGGCCAGGGTCAAAAGCGGATTGTTCGTCCCTTCCGCTTCATCGCAGAACAGCAACCTGCGGCCGGGCTGGGCTTCGTTCCAGACCGCAAGCACATCCGCCAGTGGCTGGGGCGCAAGCACTTCCGGCACGGCCAGAACACCGCATTGCTCGGCCGCTTCGATCACGTTTGCTTCCATCCGCTCGAGATTGATTCGGCTGGCCTGAGTATGCTGGGTCAGCACCGGTTTCAGGCTGCCAGCTCCCATCTCCACGGCCTTTTGCACCATATAGTCCAGCCGGGCGTGCTTGAGCGGCGCGAACATATACATCAGGTCATTTGCCGAGGTTTGCTCGCGGGTGCGTTCCATCAGCTGCAAAGTGCAGTCGCGCCGGCCATTGCTGACGATCTTGGCCAGCCATTCACCGTCATTGCCGTTGAAGACAAGCACGTAGTCGCCATCCTTGAGGCGCAGAACGTTCAGCAGATAGTTCGCCTGGCTGCGGTCCGCATCTATGCGTGCGCCATCGGCAAGGATATGTCGCAGGAACAGTCGTTGCATATTGAACTCGTATTTGGCCATGGTGCTTAGGTATGCGCTCGATTGTGAGGGTTTCAAGGCGGTTCGGATGGCTGTGGAAGCTTCCACAGCCTATTCGATTCTTACGCGCCTGCTTAAGCCGTATCTTCTTTTCCCAAGCCTTGGGCAAAGGCGGTCCGCACGGTCCTTGACCCTGCCTCCCCGAACGGCCACTTTCGGGGCAGAAGAGGAATCACCTGCGTGAGCGAAACCCAGTCCAACGTCGCCGAATTCTCCGTCTCCGAAATTTCCTTCTCCATCAAGCGTACGATGGAGGATGCTTTCGGTTACGTGCGCGTGCGCGGTGAACTGGGCAGGATCTCCCGGCCGGGGTCCGGTCACATCTATCTGGACCTGAAGGACGACCGCTCGGTCCTGTCCGGCGTTATCTGGCGCGGGGCAGCCTCCAAGCTGAAGATCCAGCCTGAACAGGGGTTGGAGGTGATCGCCACCGGCAAGATCACCACGTTCCCGGGCCAGTCGAAATACCAGATGGTGATCGACTCCCTGGAACCGGCAGGAGCTGGCGCCCTGATGGCGCTGCTGGAAGAGCGCAAGAAGAAACTTGCCGCGGAAGGCCTCTTCGCCGAGGAGCGCAAGCGCCCACTGCCACCCTTGCCGAGTGTCATTGGCGTGGTCACTTCGCCGACCGGTGCCGTTATCCGCGATATCCTGCACCGGATCGCCGACCGCTTTCCGCTGCATGTGCTGGTCTGGCCGGTCCGCGTCCAGGGCGAGACTTCGGGTGCGGAAGTCGCTAACGGCATTCGCGGCTTCAACGCCCTGCAACCCGGCGGACCGATCCCGCGACCGGACGTCCTGATCGTAGCCCGCGGAGGCGGCAGCATCGAGGACCTGTGGGGCTTCAACGAGGAAGCCGTTGTCCGCGCAGCCGCAGACAGCCAGATCCCGCTGATCTCGGCCGTCGGCCATGAAACCGACTGGACACTGATCGACCTTGCCGCCGACCTGCGAGCCCCGACGCCGACAGGCGCAGCCGAATTTGCCGTGCCGGTGAAAGCCGAGCTGATGGCCATGGTCGACGACCGCTCCCGCAGGCTCAATTCGGGCCTGGTGCGGTTCGTGACCACCCGGCGAACAGAGCTGCGTGCCGCCAGCGCTGCCTTGCCCGCGCCGCAAGACCTTCTCGCCCTGCCGCGCCAGAAATTCGACACGCTGGCCAGCAGCCTGGAACGCGCACTGATCGTGAGCACCAGAACGCACCGGACCCATTACCAGAATTTTGCCGGACGCCTGTCTCCGTTGCTGCTGTCCCGCCTGAGCACGAAAGCCCGGCAGGACCTTGTCCAGGCGAGCGAGCGGAAGCAACGCGCGCTGCAAGTCGCGGTCTCGCAAAAGCGGCATGCGTTCGAGGCCCTGGCCGTGCGGCTGACACCGGCCCGGCTCGCCCAGCAGACGACGCTCGGCACCGAGCGCCTGTCCGGTCTGGGTGACCGGCTTGACCGGGCCTATCTTGCCCGTCTTTCACAGGAAAAGGCGCGCCTCGACGGTTTGCAGAAATTGCTGAAGTCGCTTTCCTACAAGGATGTGCTTGCTCGCGGGTATGCCGTGGTGCGCGACGACAGCGGCCAGCCGGTGCGCTCGGCAGCAGCGATCGCCTCCGGTGCAGCCCTTTCCATCGAACTGGCGGACGGCACGGTTGACGCTGTCGCGCTCAGCGACAGTGCAGGCCCGAAGCCTGCCAAAGTGAAAAAACCGGCGACTGGCAAAGGACCGGCAACCAGCCAGGGCAGCCTGTTCTGAACGAGCAGAAAACCCTCCGCAATTTCACCAAGATTTAACCACGTCCCTTACGTCAATCTTAAGCCGGCTCGCGTAGGGTCACCCTCGTTCTGACAAGAAATTTTCGGACGGGGGATACTCATGCCTGTGCAGCGCAAGCAATTTGGAAAACGTGGACTGGACCTGCAAGGTCAGGGCCAGTGGGGCCCGAGCCAGAACGGCTATTCGGGCAACAATAGCTATGCTTCGAGCGCCGGCGGGTATGCGCGCGCCGGAGGCGCCGCCGTTCAGGTTGCCGGCGACAGCAGTCTCTCCATCATTGATGCGGTGATGCAGTTCCTCGGTTTCTTTTTCAGCTTCAACGGCCGCATCGGCAGGCTCGGCTACTGGGGTATCGGCACATTCAACCTGATCATGATGGTCGCGGTCGTCTTTGCGTATTTCACCGCGATCGAGAACGAGATTCAATACTACGCAAACGCGGACGAATTGCTGGCTAGCGGAAGTGGACTGACCATGTGGTTGCTGATCCTGCCGTTTTCCATTTCGAACCTCTCCGTTCAGGTTCGCCGTTTCCATGACAGGGATGTGTCGGGCTACTGGCTGCTCGTCTGGTTCATCCCGATTGTCGGCAGTCTCTTCGCCCTCTGTCAGGGGTTCGCCAACATGTTCTTCTCCGGCACACAGGGACCCAACCGGTTCGATACGCCGCAGAGCCAGGCTCACATCTTCGATTAACCCGAACCCGGGGCAATTCCCCGGCCAGCAACAAAAAACGCCGCCGGAATGACCTTCCGGCGGCGTTTTTGTTTTCTTGAATTCGGCTTTCCCGTCAGGCCATCAGCTCGGGCAGGATGGTGATGATCGAGGGGAATGCCAAAAGGCCGGCGATGGTCAGGACGTCTGCGACGAAGAACGGTACGCAGCCGCGAAAGACTTCCTGCACCGGAATATCCGGCCGAACTCCCGAGACAACGAAACAGTTCAACCCGATCGGTGGTGTGATCAGGCAGAGTTCCGCCATCTTCACCACCAGAATGCCGAACCAGATCGAGCAGGCCTCGCCCGACATGCCGAACGCACTGTCGGCAGCCGACACGCCCTCACCGCCGTTCAGCGCCATCACGGCAGGATAGACCACCGGCAGCGTGAGGATGAGCATGCCGATTGCATCCATGAACATGCCAAGAACGGCGTAAGCCAGGAGGATGCAGACCATCACCACCCAGGGGGAATACTCCAGGGCGACGATGAAGTCCTTGAAGGCGTCCGGCAGGCCGGCAAAACCCAGAAACCGCACGTAGACTAGCACACCCCAGATCAGGGTGAAGATCATCACAGTCAGTTTCGCGGTCTCGTGCAAGGCCTGGCCGAGCTGCTTGGTGCGCATGCCTTTCATGAACGCAACGACCAGCACCACGAAGGCTCCGAGCGAACCGGCTTCGGTCGGGGTGGCCAGACCGAAGAAGAACGAACAGAAGATGATCGCGACGACGGCTATGATCGGCAGGGTTCCGGGCACGCTTTCAAAGCGCTCTTTCCAGGTAAAGCCGCCGACCGGTGGTGCATCGCCACGCCAGGCGGCAACGGCCACGATGATGCCGACGTAGATCAATGCCGAGAACACGCCCGGCAGGAAACCGGCGATCAAGAGCTTGCCAACCGACTGTTCCACCAGAATGGCGTAGATCACCAGGATTGCGGATGGCGGGATGAGCGAAGCCAGCGTGCCACCGGCGGCAACGACTGCAGCCGACAGTCGTTTGGAATAACCGGCGGCCAGCATTTCGGGAATGGCAACGCGCGCAAAGACCGCGGCCGTTGCCACCGATGCACCTGATACAGCTGCGAAACCGGCAGTGGAGAACACCGTACCCACGGCCATGCCGCCCGGCAGCCAGCCCAGCCAGCGCTTTGCCGCTTCGAAAAGCTGCTTGGTGAACCCGGCGTAGAAAGCCAGGAAGCCGATCAGGATGAATGTCGGCAGCACCGACAGAGCATAGGTAACCGACTTGGAATGCGGGATCGTGCCGGCCATCTGCAAGGCCACGAAGAAGCCTTTCGAGAAGCCCATTTTCAGGGAGAACAGCACGATAAGGCCGACCAGTCCGGTAAAGGCCGCGGCAAAAGCCACGCGCACACCCAGGACGACGAGGACCAGCAGGACGCCGGTCATCAGGAGGCCAACTTCAAACGGCGTCATCGCGCGCCTCCTTCTTCCACGTCGTCGCCAAAGGCTTCTTCGATTTCGTGTTTGGCGTGTTCCTCGACACCCTCGATCATCGGCACGCAATAGGCTTCACGAGACGGGTTCACGACCAGGCGGGCGTACCCGTAGATCTGCAAGCACAGGCGCAGGAACAGGAGACTGAGCGCGATCGGAACCATCAGCTTGGACGGCCAGGTCGGCAGGCGGATATCCATAGTGCTGTCGCCGATCGTCCAGGACCGGTCGAAATGGTACCAGGAGCCCCAGATCAGGAGCGCGACCGTGAAGGCGATCAGGATGACACCCAGCATTTCGCAGATGTAAAGCGTCCGGCCGCTTAGCCGGCCGAGCACGATTTCCATGCGGATATGGCCGCCGACGCGTTGGCAATAGGCAATACCGGCGAAGGCGAAGATGGCCATTGCCTGTTCGGTTATGTCGATGAAGCCGGGTACCGGGGTGTTGAAGCCCAGGCGGCCGACAACCTGAAGGACGGCCAGCAGCATCAAGGCCAGGATGGCTCCTGCGGCAAACAGGTTGAAGGCATTCTCGACATGAGCGAGCCAGCCGTCAAAGCGGATATAGGTGACCGGGCGCTCCGAATCGGAACGTCCTCCGGGATCGATTGTGTTCATGAGTTAAGCCCCGAGCATTGGCTTCCCGGCGCGGGTCGCGCCGGGAAGAGTGTGGAACAGTCCAGGCTTGCCGGGCTTATTCCGCGAGGGTCGACTTGACCATGTCCAGGATGTCCTGCGCCGGCAGACCGTTGGCGGACTGCTCTTCCACCCAAGCAGCCTGGATCGGGCCGGCCTTTTCGGCAAAGGCGGCCAGTTCGGCATCGGAGAACTCGACCTGCGTCACGCCGCGGCTTTCCAGTTCCGGCCACCACTTTTCGTAGACCTTGTCATAGGTCTCCAGGTAATGCGCCAGGGCCGGCTCAACCGAGCTGTCGAGAGCTGCCTTGAAGTCGTCCGGAAGAGCGTTGTAAGCGTCGACATTCACGATCACCGGGCATTGCACGGTTCCCGGGTTCAGGTTCTTGGTCCACCAGTTGGCGACTTCAACCACCTTGAACGACAGATGCGCATGCGGTGCGAAGCTGGCAGCAGCCACCGTGCCTGAATCAATCGCCTGATAGGTTTCCGAAGCGGTCACGGAGGTCGGCACCGCGCCGACAGATTCCATCAACTGGCCGATGCCGCCCAGGGCACGCACGCGCATGCCGTCAAAGTCGGAAATCGAGCTCGGCACATCGCCCTTGCCAGCAAAGTTGTACTGCGGCATCGGCGAAGGCATCAGAGCTTGAGCGTTCCAGCGGCCGAGGTCTTCCTGCACCGCGGGATGCTCATAGAGCTTCATCGATACCTTGATTTCCTGGTCAAGGTCCTTCACGCCCAGGAACGGCAATTCCAGAACCGTCAAGCTCGGGTTCTTGTCCGGGTGATAGGAAGCGCAGATCTGCGCCATTTCGAACGCACCGAAGGAAATGCCGTCGAGGTTTTCGCGAGACTTCGACAGGGCTTCACCGTACTGCAGTTTGATTTCGAACTTGCCGTCGGTCTTTGCGGCCACTTCTTCGGCCAGCTTTTCGACATGCTCGGTAAACGCACGGCGCTTGCCCCAGAGCGACACGTTCCAGGTTACGTCGGCGGCGAAGGTTTCGGTGGCGAATACCAGAGACAGCGCAGCCGCGGATACAGCGGTTGCGGATTTCAGTGAAAAGAGCATGCAATCCTCCCAAGACGTTTGCTCATTTCCTTGACAGCTCGGCCTGAACACCTCCGCGCACAAGCCCGTGCCAAGTCGATGAGCCTGTAGCATGACCCGTGCCAGTTCTTGCTGGCAACACTTTCCGGCAGGAAATCGATGCTTCTTTCCGCCCCACCCTCGATTTGCTGCAGTGCAGCTCGGCAAGATCTTGCCGATAGCCCGATACCCTCGGCGGATTTCCGCCGGTTCGGGGTGATGTTGGGAGCTTGTCTGCCAGCTTCGAACCGCCGTCTCATTTCCCGATTACCTCCATCCTGAGGAGGACCATCAGGTCCTTCTCGAAGGATGCGCAGCACACTCGGGAGCCAGCGGCCCATCCTTCGAGACAGCGCTTACGCACCTCCTCAGGATGAGGCTGGATGTTGGGGCATCGCTCGGGTGAATGCTCTCAGGAATGCCTATCCCTCGACAGTCTCGGCATTCGCCTGATCGCGGCTGAGGCCGAGGCGGGTCATTTTTTCGTTGAGCGTTCGCCGCGGCAGGTTGAGTTCCTGCATTACGTCGGCCATCCGCCCCCCATGACGACGCAAGGCACCTTCGATCAGGTTGCGCTCATAGGCGTCCATCAGCTCCTTCAGGCCACCTCCAACGGGAACCGGTCCCGTTTCGCGCTGGCCGGTCACCAGTTCTTCCAGCGGCTGCGGCGTGACCGGTGCGTTGAGCACGAAGCGCTCGGCGGCATTGCGAAGCTCCCGGACGTTTCCCGGCCAGCCATAGGTCTGCAGGAACGCCTCGTCGCGGGCGCTTGTGGCCGGGGCATCCAGACCATACTGGGCGGCGAAGCGGTTCAGGAACGTGTCGAACAGCAGGAGCGCATCACGGCCTCGCTCGCGCAGCGGCGGTACCCGCAGTTCAATCGTATTCAGCCGGAAGAGCAGGTCCTCGCGCAGCCGTCCGGTGCGCACAGCTTCCCTAGGGTCGACATTGGCGGCGCTGACCAGACGGATATCGACATCGACGGGTCTTGTGCCGCCGATACGGTCTACCTTTTTCTCCTGCAGCACGCGCAAAAGTTTCGGCTGCAACGCCAGCGGCATGGAGACGATTTCGTCCAGAAACAGGACGCCACCACTTGCCGCCTCGATCCTTCCTGTCCTTTGCTTGTCTGCACCGGTGAAAGCGCCGGCCTCATGGCCGAACAGTTCCGCTTCCACCATGGCTTCCGGCAAGGCTGCGGCGTTGATCGCCATGAAAGGCCCGTCCTTGCGCGGACTGAAATCATGCAGAGCCTGGGCAATCACTTCCTTGCCTGTGCCGGTTTCACCGGTAATGAGAACCGCAGCATCCGTTGCAGCAAAATGCAGGATCTGCTGGCGCAGGGCCTGCATGGCGGGGCTATTGCCGATCAGGCGGCTTTCCAGCCCCGCGCTATCGAGCAATTGCGTGCGCAGCGAACGGTTCTCCAGAACAAGTGCACGCCTGTCGCACGCCCGGCGAACCACGTCGGCAATCAAATCTGGATCGAACGGCTTTTCGACAAAGTCATAGGCCCCGGCCCGCATCGCCTCGACCGCCATCGGCACATCGCCGTGACCGGTAATCAGCACCACTGGAAGATCCGCGTCGAGCGCTCCGATCTTGCGCAGAAGCGAGACGCCGTCTTCCCCGTCCAGCATCACGTCCGAAACGACGCAACCTCGGAAATCGGCGGACAATCTGGCAAGCGCCTGACCTGCCGTTGCAACTTCATGGGTTTCAAAACCTGCAAGTCTTATCCATTGCCGCAGGGCCGCACGCATGGACGGATCGTCGTCGACGATAAGAACTGGAATCTTCTGGGAAAGGTCGGTCATTCTGCGGCTTCTGGTTCCCGTTCGGTCCTGGTGCCGGAGGCGCTGTCACCGGCTCTTTCACTGGCTTTCTCGCCGGACAAGGCAGGCAGACGCAATTCGAATACCGCACCCTTGGGGATGTTTGCGCGCACCGACAAGCTACCGCCCAGGTCCTCCGCGAGCCGCATCGATATGGCAAGGCCGAGCCCCATGCCCCCGCTGCTGGTCTTGGTGGAAAAGAACGGGTCGAAGATCCGTTCCTTCAGGTCCTCCGGGATGCCGGGGCCGTTATCGGAAATTGCCAGCACCAGCTCTGTCCCTTGCCGTTGCGCGTGCAGTTTGACTTCACCGGCTTCTTCGCCCGCCGTTGCATCGGCACCGTTGCGCAAGAGATTGACCAGGATCTGCTCGATCCTTAGCGGTGCGGTTTCCGCCTCCAGCGGATCGGGTGGAAGGTCCAGTTTCAAAAGGCAGCCGGTCTCTTCAAACCGGGGCCGCACGATCTTTTCGGCGGTCCGGACACTTTCTGTCAGGTCAATCTTCTCGATACGGCTTTCACCGGGCCGCGCAAAGCGCTTCAGTTCCTGCGTGAGGCTGGCCATGCGCATCTGCAGGGAATCGATTTCGTCTAGGTTTTCCGAGGCGGTTTCCGTGTCGCCCTTTTCCAGGAACTTGCGTGTTCCGGCAACGAACATGCGCAAGGCCGCAAGCGGCTGGCTGAGTTCGTGGACCACTGCCGCGGACATCTCGCCCACAGCAGCCAGACGGCTGGAGCGGGCAAGGCCGCGCTGTGCTTCCAGAAGCTCTTTCTCGACACGTCGCCGCTCCTGAATCTCCTCCACCAGACGAGTGTTCAGCTCTTTCAGTCCGGCCGATTCCTGACGCAGCAACGCGGAGGCCTTGCGCAGTCGCCGACCGCGCAGCACAAGGACAATGACCGCATATACAAGGCAAAGCGAAATGGTTGCCGCCCAGATCGGCAGCACGCTCTTGCGCGTCTCCTCCACCGGGACCAGGAAATGCAGGGTCCAGCCAAGCAGGCCGACATCCGCCGAATTGTGCCGGTAGTTCTTGCCGTCGATGACGAGCTGCTGTCTTTCCTGATCCAGACTATCGCTGACCGGGGACAATTCCCGCCCGGCATACTGGCGGGTTGCCTCGATCATCTGGCGTACTTCCTGCGGCAGCGCCGTCAGCGTCCGGTAGCGCCAATCGGGCTGGCTCGACAGAAAAATCACGCCATTGTCGTCAGAGGCAAAGACGGTCTCACCGCCTTCGGCCCAGGCTTCTTCCAGGGGGCCCATGTCCACCTTGACCACAGCCACACCAACCGGCTTGCCGCTAACCGGCGTCGGCCGTGCCAGGAACAGGCCCGGCTCGTCCGACGTCGCGCCGATTGCAAAGAACCGGCCTTCCTCGCCTTCAATGGCGGCCGAGAAATAGGGCCGGAAACCGTAGTTACGGCCGACCAGCGACAGGTCTTCCTGCCAGTTGCTGGACGCCAGTGTCGTGCCTTCGGCGTTCATGACATAAAGCAGATCCACGCCGGAATTTTCGGCCATTTCCTGCAGGAACCGATTGGCACTTTCCGATGGCTGGCCAAGGCCCAGCGCTGACGTTGCGCGGGGATCCCGCGCAATCATGTAAGGCAGATAGCGGTACTTCTGGTATTCGCCCAAAATCGTCTGGCGATAAAGCGTCAGCCGCTCGGCGGCCTTCCTGTCAACGCTGTCCTCATCCAGCTCCATGAAGAGCTGAACCAGCATGAAGGCGACAGCCACGAGCAGGAACGGTGGCAGGGCCAGATAGAGCCAGCGGTTTGACATGGCTCCATATTGCGCATTTTTTTCATTCCCGCCACCCGGCCGGCGATCAGAACAAGATGGTGACATTGATGCGCGTCAAGGACTCACCACATTCAGACCTATAGATTTTTAACGAGGCTGGTTCGACGACATGATACCGGCCGCAGGAGGGATATATGCCTATCAAAGATATTTTGACCGTTCTGGATCTCGCAGGTGACCAGCCGGCCGCCAAATACGCCCTGGAATTCGGCCGAAACTACGATGCCCATGTCACCGGACTGGCGGTGTCGTTCGAGCCGGTCGTTCCCGCATTCGCGGCCGCGCCGATGCCGGTCGACTATTTGCAGGCAGCACACGAACAGGCGGTTGCCGCGGCCACCGAGGCCAAGAAAGAATTCGACGAGCTGGCCCGTCTGGCAGGTGTGAAGAGCGAAAGCAGGCTCGCGGAAATCCTCACCGGCGGCCCCCTGGAAAACGTGCTGGTTCATTGCCGCCCGACAGACCTGGTGGTCATCGGCCAGGCCAATCCGGACAAGCCGGAGCCGATGCGTGAGCTCTTGATCGAGACCGTCCTGTTTGAAAGCGGCGTACCGGTACTGCTTGTGCCCTATATCGGCAGCAAATCCTTCCAGCCGAAGAATGTGCTGGTTGGCTGGGACGGCAGCTCCACCGCGACACGGGCCATCCATGCGGCTCTGCCCGTTCTGGAAAAGGCGGAGAAGATCACGGTCCTGGTTGTCGAGAAGAAAGCCACGAAAGCAACCGGCCAACCGGGTGCCGACGTCGCCAACTATCTGGCGCGTCACAACATGGATGTCACCGTCGAGGTTGTCACCAATCCGCAAGCCGGCATTGCCGACACGGTGCTCAACCACGTCTCCGACAACAGCAACGATCTGGTCGTGATGGGCGGGTACGGCCACAGCCGCATGCGTGAATTCCTGTTCGGCGGGGCAACCCGGGAAATCCTGGAAGCCATGACCGTACCGGTTCTGATGGCCCATTAAGCCACTGGCGCACCCTCGATCACCGAGATTTTGCGATGCATGAAGCCCGCGAACCTGACACACTCCGGTCCGCGGGCTTTTTTTGACCGGAAAACATGACGAGACTGCAGGCTCGAAACACCGGCAGAGCCGGACGCACGTCTGCAACCACCCATGTTGTTTTTCGCTTCTTGTTCGTGAAATTTGCGGCGCGTGACCTAGGTTGGTTTCAGACGCCTCGTTCCTTGCGGAGCTATTCAAAGGATCGATCTCATGACCATTCGCAACCTCGACGGTTTCTTTGCGCCAGGATCGATAGCCATTATCGGCCCTTGCAGGCATCCGGGTGTCCTGACCAGCAAGTTGATTTCCTGCCTGCAGGATATCGAGGCCGGCCATCCGGTAACGCTCGTCGGGATCGACGAGGATGTCCCTTTCAAGGGCCGAAAGGTCGCTCGGCTGGCCGATCTGGAGAAAATGCCGGATCTGGCGATTTATCTCGCCAAGGCGGAAGCGCTGCCGGAAAAGATCCGGATCCTTGCTGCCGGTGGGACAAAGGCCGTGCTTATTCCTTCGCCCGGCTTTGAAACCTGGCCGGAAGAGTTGCTCCAGGAGTGCCGCGAAGCCGCGCAGACCACGAACTTGCGTCTTATCGGTCCAGGCACGCTTGGCCTTGCCGTTCCCGCCAGGGGACTTAACGCACTCCTCAGCGCGGAGCGACCCGAAAAGGGAGAAGTCGCGTTTTTCGCTCGTTCCGGTGCCGTGCTCAATGCAACGCTTTCCTGGGCGAAGACCCACAATACCGGATTTTCCGCTGTCGTTTCTCTCGGCGCGCGGATGGATGTCGATATCAGCGACCTGATCGACTATTTCGCGCAGGACTATCATACCCGTGCGATCGTGCTTCACCTGGAAGGCATCGCGGTCCCGCGAAAATTCATTTCCGCCGCCAGGGCAGCTGCCCGCAGCAAGCCGGTGATTGTGATCCGCTCCGGCAAGAGCCGGGATACAGGCGGCTCGGGCAGAACCCACGCCGGGCGACTCGCACGGACTGACCGGGTCTATGAGACCGTGTTTCGCCGCACTGGCCTTTTGCGGGTGCATGATCTTGACGAGATGTTCGAGGCACTGGAAACCCTTTCCCACATTCGCGTTCCCCGCTGCGACAAGCTTGCCGTCATTGCGAACGGTCGCAGTCTTGCCAGTCTTGCCGTTGACAGGCTGATGGATCTGGGCGGCTCCTTCGCCGAGCTTGGCACCGAAACTCGAACAGCTCTTGAAGACACCAGCCGGAGCCATGCCGGCCTGTCGGTGACACCCGCTGCAGATGGTTCGGTAATCCTGAAGGAGAACGTGACACCGGAACAGATTACCGAGGCAATCGTCACGGTGTTGAAAGACCCGAATGTGGATGGTGCCGTCGTGCTTCAGGCTGCCAGTGCCTTCCAGCCCTTGTCGGCCATCGCAAAGGCAATTGCCGATGCGGCGACGCTCGACAGGCGACGCACCGGGCGGCGCAAGGCCCTTGTCGCCGGTCTTATCGGTGGTGATGGGGCAACGCGGGCAGCCCTTTCCGAAGCGCGCATCCCGAACTATGCCAGCCCAGCCGAAGCAGCCCGCAGCCTGATGCATCTGGCGCATGATGCGCAGGCGCGCGAATTCCTTATGGCGGCCCCGGCCAGCCTGCCCAGCACGTTTTCACCCGATGTCGCGCGGGCACGCGGTATTGTCACAGCGGCGCTTCAGGAAGACCGCACCTGGCTCAGCCCGCCGGAAGTGGTCTCCGTTCTGGAAGCATATGATCTGCCGATCATGGCGACCGCCATGGCGACAACGCCAGAGGAAGCCGGCAAACTGTCGGAGCCTTTCTTCAAGACCGCCGCTCATTGCGTTGCCAAGCTGATTTCGCCGGATCTGCCGTTCAAGTCACGCATCGATGGTGTGCGGCTGGGGCTGGAAAGCCCCGAAGCCGTCCGTCATGCGGCAGAAGAACTGATCGAAAAGACCAGACGGGACTACCCGGACGCCCGAATCGCCGGGCTCTCCATTCATCCGATGCTGGAAGACCGGCACGGGCTGGAACTTTATATGGGTGTTGCCGAAACACAGGACTTCGGCCCGGTCCTGGTGTTCGGCCATGGTGGTACCGCAATCGAGGAGAGCGAAGACATTGCGCTGGAATTGCCGCCGCTGGATCTCAACCTGGCAGAAGCACTGATTTCCCGCACACGAATTGCCAGGCTTCTGGATGGCGGACCGGCGCGCCCGGCCCTCGACAAGGCAGCCCTTGCCCAGGCGCTGGTGAAACTCTCCCAGATCACCATCGATATTCCCGAGATACAGGAACTCGACATCAACCCGCTGGTTGCCCTGCCGAGCGGGCTAATCGGGCTCGATGCCCGCATGACATTGTGCCATCCGGAAAAGCGACCGGGCCGTGCCGGCAGTTCCCGCCTGGCCATCGCCCCCTATCCCCAGGAATGGGAACAGACACTTGAGTTGAAGGATGGGCACGAGATCTTCATCCGGCCCGTGCGCCCGGAGGACGAGGACCTGTTCAAGACGTTTTTCGAGCAGGTCACACCCGAAGACCTGCGCCTGCGGTTCTTTGCACCTGTGCGCGATTTCAGTCATCGGTTCCTGTCCCGGCTGACCCAGCTCGACTATGCCCGCGCAATCGCCTTTGCTGCCATCGAACCCAAAGACGGCAGCTTGCTCGGCGTCGTCCGCCTGCACGCGGATCCCGACCATCAAACCGGCGAATATGCGATCATGGTCCGCTCCGACCTGAAGGGACAGGGCCTCGGCTGGACCTTGATGAAACTGCTCATTCGCTACGCCAGGGAAGACGGCATCGAGGTCATCAAGGGCGAGGTTCTGAAGGAAAACACCTCGATGATCTCCATGTGCCAGTCGCTCGGCTTTTCCGTCGGCACTTCTCCGGACGATCCCGGCATAGCCCTCGTGACGCTGCCTGTGGCGGAGGTGCCGGAACAGATCTGAACGCGTTGCGCAGTCCGCAATGCATCTGAATTCCGTTTGCCTGTCAGCACGCCCACATGGACGTTGCCCCAAACAAAAACGCTCCCCGCAAGGAGGAGCGTCCCGGGTGGTTCATCTGTAGATGCTCAGTGCGTTGCGGCCATACCGAAAGACAGCTGTCCGCGAGCGTTCTTGTACCATTCGATGATCTTCTTGCGCTCGTCTTCTTCCATGAAGGAGACGTTGGCGGGCGGCATGGCGTTGGTGACGCCTGCCTGGAGGTAGATCTGTTTTGCGGCGCGCACGACGTCTGCCTTGGTTTCCAGATGCAGGCCCTTGGGTGCCCAGTGGATGCCTTCGTAGAAGGGTTCGCGGGCATGGCACATGCCGCAGCGGCCGGGAATGATGTTCATGACATCATCGATGCCTTCCGCATTGGCGAATACCTGTTCGGTCTGCGTCAGCGGACGGGCCTCCGAAGCTTCCCAGGTATCCTGCTGGAGCGGTGCCATGGACAGCTGGATAATGGCCACGAACAGGATCGCCGTTGCCAGCCAGGTCCAGGTCGGTGCCGGAGCACCCGTGTGCTTGGTGTTGAAGTAATGCCGGATGGTGACACCCATCAGGAAGACAAGGGCAGCAATCAGCCAGTTGTATTCCGAGGCAAAAGCGAGCGGGTAGTGGTTGCTCAGCATCAGGAACACGACCGGCAGGGTCAGGTAGTTATTGTGGGTGGAGCGCAGCTTGGCGATCTTGCCGTATTTTGCGTCCGGGGTCCGCCCGGCCTTCAGGTCCGCCACCACGATCTTCTGGTTCGGAATGATGATGAAGAACACGTTCGCGGTCATGATCGTCGCGGTGAAGGCACCGAGATGCAGCATGGTGGCGCGGCCGGTGAAGATCTCGTTGTACCCGTAGCCCATGGCCACCAGCAGCGCGAACAGCAGCAGCATCAGCAGCGTCGGGCTTTCGCCGAGCTTCGACTTGCACAGCCGGTCATAGACCAGCCAGCCGATGGTCAGAGACCCGGCGGAAATCAGGATACCCTGCCACAGGGCAAGATCGGCCTTTGCCGGATCGATCAGGTAAAGCTCGCCGCCGACCCAGTAGACGACCATCAGGAGAGCCGCGCCGGACAGCCACGTGGAATAGCTTTCCCATTTGAACCAGACCAGGTGTTCCGGCATGTTTTCCGGGGCCACCAGGAACTTGCGGATGTGATAGAAGCCACCGCCGTGGACCTGCCATTCCTCGCCATGGGCTCCCTTGGGCAGGTCCGGGGCTTTCTTCAGGCCAAGGTCCAGCGCGACGAAATAGAACGACGAGCCGATCCAGGCCATCGCCGTAATCACGTGCAGCCAGCGAACCGCAAAGGCGATCCAGTCCCAAATGATGGCAATGTCCAGCATTGCTTCCCCTCCAAATTCGTTTGACCCAAGCTAGCTCATGCAAGAATTTTCTGGTATCTCGGGATAATTCCGAGCAGTTTCAAAAAAATCGGAACAATAAACCGGCCCGGTTGGACATCCTCATGGCGTATCTGGAAAACATCCGAACCTTTCTGCGCGTTTACGAGCTGGGCAACATGTCCGCTGCAGCGCGAGATCTGCGGATTTCCTCCGCCGTCGCCTCGTCACGGGTGTCCCAACTGGAAGAGCACCTGAACGTCCGCCTGTTCCAGCGAACCACCCGAGCCCTCAGCCCGACAGAGCATGGCAACTTGTTCTATCGCGGTGCAACAAAAATAATCGAGGCGGTGGAAGAAGCAGAAGCGGAGATCAGCAATGTCACCCGTTCACCGCGCGGCACGCTGTTTGTTGCAGCCCCCATCGGCATGGGCCAGCGGCTGATCGCCCCGGCGATCCCGAAATTCAAGGAAGCCAATCCGCTGATCGACATTCGCCTGCGCCTGTCCGACCGCAAGGTCGACCTGACGGGCGAAGGTCTCGATGCCGCGTTCTTCCTTGGCCTGCCGGAAGATTCCAATCTCAAGATCCGCAAGATCGCCGATTGCGACCGGCTGCTTTGCGCCTCTCCGGAGTATCTCGCCCGCAAGGGCAACCCGAAAACAAGCGACGAGCTTGCCGCCGGCCGCCATGACTGCCTCAACATGCGTTATCCCGGTGCGCCGGAATTCCAGTGGCCGCTGCAGACGGATACTGGCGTCAAGCGCGTCGCGGTATCCGGCCCGTTCGAATCCGACCATGGCGATGTCCTGACCGGCTGGGCGCTGGAAGGCCACGGCATCGTGCTGAAACCGGCGTTTGAAGTTGCCGACTATCTGGCTTCGGGCAAACTGATGCCGGTGCTGGAAAACGAACCGCCGATCCCGGTGCAGATGGCCTGCCTTTACACGCACCGCCGCCGCCAGGACCCGAAAGTACGCCTGTTCCTGGATTTCATGGTGACGCATATCCAGAAATCTCTGGCGGATATGGCAGCGCGCTAGCGCTCTGCCATCCGAACCGTGTCGCCGTTGCTGCGCGTGTCCCACCACACGCCGAGGGCATCGACGAGCGGCACCAGCGCGCGCCCGTTCTCCGTCAGGTCGTATTCGACGCGAAGCGGATAGCCTTCATATTCCGTCCGCCGGACGATGCCCGCATCTTCCAGCCTGCGCAGTTCGAGCGTCAGCATCTTGTGCGAGATGGTCGGATTGTCCCGGCGAAGATCGCTGAACCGTTTCGTCCCCTCGGTCAGATAGTAAATCAGCAAGGTCGGCCAGCGGCCGCTCAGGACCTGCATCACTTCTTCGATGGGACAGCGGGAGACAAGCTCTTTCATAAGCGCTCCGTGGTAACAAAAAGGTGCGTAATTGCCTTGGTTTGGCAGCGTGTTAGGGTCCGCCCATCGCTGCGCAGCGTGATCGACAGAAATCACGGAGAACGAAACTTTGGAACCCATCCTTATCTATGGATACCCTGCCGGCAGCTCAATGGGGCTCGTCGCGGCTTTCGAATGGCTGCGCGAACCTTACCGGCTTTGCCGCGTCGACATGCTCGGCGAAATGCGGGATCCGTCCTACAAGCGCCTGAACCCGCGCGTCGAAACACCGGTGCTGGTGACCGACCGGGGGGACGTGCTGACGGAAACGATGGCCATCGGCGCCTGGCTGGAAGCAAGAGATACGGAAAGACGGATCACCTTCGAGGCAGCTTCGACGGACGCCGACCGGATGCATCAGTTGATGGCGTTCATCAACACGGGATTCACTGCTGCCTTCAGCCCCCTTTGGACGGCGATGGAAATGGCGGACCCCGACCCCGCAATGCAGGCATCGCTGACCGAATTCGGTCGTTCGCAGGTGATCGAACGTCACGACAGGCTCGAGGAAATGATCGGCGACGGCAAATATCTCGTCGCCGACCGGCCGAGCCTTGCCGACGCCGTGCTGATCGGCGTTGCCAGATGGCTGGATGTCCATGCCGTTGCAAACCGGAACCGCTGGCCGAAACTGTCGGCGCTGCGCGCGAACCTGGAGGCGGACGCCGCCGTTCAATTCGCATGTGAACTGGAAGAGGGGAAAGAGCCGGCCGGCTCCGGAGCCTGCAAGGGACATGTCGCCCTTGCGGACATCCTGGAGAAGTATGGCAGCTAAGCCAACCGCAGTTCCGGGCGCCGGTTGTGCGGCGCCCGGAACGTTCGAAGCAGACCCGGTATCCGGCGGGTCGCGCGGACGTCCGGGATAGGCACTGCTTGTGCCGCTTATCCGGTGAGCGATCTTTCCAGCAGCGTGTTTATCTCGCCGCGAAGGGCATCCGCGAAACTCTCCACCAGCATCGACAAGGGCCGGTTGGCCGGGGTGAGCAGCGACATGTTGAGAAAGCACTCCGGCTTGAATGGCCGGAAGACAAGGCTGTTCTGGTCGCCGCCCAGATGTGCCGGGCAGGTACGCCACCACTGGCTTTGGTGGAAACACAGACATTCGCCGACAGGCAGGCATCGCTGCAGCATTTGAGCGGAGCGCTGCGCGGCTGGCGGCTGCTTGCCAAGGGGTTGGGACTAATCGCAGAAATCCGCAAGGCGGGCGTTCCCCGCTACACCGGCGCATCGGCAATTGCCGTTGAAGGCATGACGCATGACGCTGGCCGAAACCATAAGCTTCGCATTCGGAGGCAGAAGCCACAGGCTGGAGTGTGCAACGGCGCTGCTGCCGTCGCTTGGCGTAACTCGAATGCTTGCCAGCAAGACCTCAAACGCAAACGTACGCCGGTTCAAATCCCTTTGAAGTCACCCCGGGCGAGCAACGCGTGACCCGGGGTCTGCTCATTTCCAGAACTCAGGCGTAGTTCTCAATGCGCCCGCTTCAGCGAGCTGCCCCTGCGAGTAGGCCCGGATCTGCGCTGCGCTTGTCCGGGGTGACGGCCTTGGGGGGCGGGGCTTGAACGAAAACGGCACTGCCGGCTATGGCAAACGAAACGTCTGCGTGGTTGGCAAGGTATCCCAAAACCTGTCCGGCAACAGAGACGATCTTCCAGCCCCCAGCCCCCTCATCCTGAGGAAGTGCGCAGCGCTGTCTCGAAGGATGGGCCGCTTGCTCCGAATTTGCCGCCAATAGTTCGAGGCATCGGCCAACCTCGGGATGAGCGATCCTCTCTGGCAAATTCACGGACAGAGTGTTGCCCGCCGGGCACCCCTTGGCGAAAATCCGTCGCAAATTCAAGCCTATGTCCGGCGCAATCCCCGTGCATTGCTTCAGGTGTCTTGCGCCTGTCACCGATCCTTGAAATGAACACCTCATGATCGGCTACTCGTCCTACATCCTGTGCACCTCCCCCCGTAGCGGCAGCACGCTGCTCTGCAAGCTTCTGGCGGCGACGGGTGTTTCCGGGCATCCGGGCTCCTATTTTCACGAGCCGTCCCAGGAGGATTGGCTTGAGGACCTGAATGTCGATGTTGTGCCGGGGGAAAACGAGCAGGCGACGCTGCGCCGCATCTTTGCGGCAGCAATCGAAAAGGGCACGCGGGGCAAAGGTCTGTTTGGCCTGCGGCTGCAGCGGCACAGCTTCGATTTCTTCATGAAACAGCTGGCCATCCTGCACCCGGCCCATGAAAGCGATCTTGCACGTCTTGAAGTAGCCTTCGGCAAGACGCTGTTCATTCACCTGACCCGTGCTGACAAGGTCGACCAGGCGGTTTCCTTCGTTCGTGCCGAGCAATCCGGCCTCTGGCACAAGGCTCCGGACGGCACCGAGCTCGAGCGATTGTCGGAACCGCGCGATTTGCAATATGACGCCGCTGAAATCCACGCCTGTCACGATCGCTTCACCCGGTTTGACCGCGACTGGCAAGCCTGGTTCGAAATCCAGGGCATTTCCCCACTTCGGATTACCTATGACGCGCTTTCGGCAGATCCGCAGGGCACGCTGAGACTGGTTCTTCAACGGCTCGGCCTGGAAGCGTCAGCAGCGGAGGGTGTCGTGCCCGGCGTTGCCAAACTGGCAGATGCCACCAATGCCGACTGGGTGTCCCGTTTCCGCGCTGAGCTGGAGATCGACAGCGCCAGCTAAAGCCTCCTGTGTGAACCACCTGCGCGGCCGAGCCGTATCCTTCTCGAACAAGCAAGCGTTTTGCAGCCGCCTTGGCCGCGGGCCAGGAATGCTGTTAAGCTGTTGATGCTTCGACGGGAAACAGACGGACGGGTGGTTTGATGAACCTCGAAAGTTTCGTTGCCGAACTTCAATCCTGGGCCACGCTGGCCCTCAGCTACCTGACTGCGCCCTGGTTTGCCTATCAGCTTGCCATCATCGTAGTTCTGTTCGGCCTGGCCAAGCTGCTGAGCCTTCGCGTCGAGCCGAGGCTAGAAGCCCGTGCACGTGAAATCAGGGGCCATCCGGGCCTGCTTCGTGTGGTGGTGGCCCTGCTCCGGCGGATCGAGTGGATCTTCTTCAGCCTGTTCCTGTTCATTGCCCTTACGGTGATGCGCAGCGTCACCTGGCCGAGCCGGAGCCATTTCATCGCGATCGCCCTGTCGCTGTCGCTCGCCTGGCTGTTTGTCTCGGTTCTGTCGAGGGTCATCCGCAACCGGCTGGTGGCAAGAACGCTCAGCTGGCTCGCCTGGATCTATGTTGCGCTGGTCATTTTAGGTTTCGACGATGAGGCCGGCACCTTCCTCGACAGTCTGGCGTTGCCACTCGGCGAGATGCGGTTGTCCTTGCTGCTGATCCTGAAGGCGGTTCTGCTACTGTTTGCGACAGTCTGGGTCGCGGTGGTCCTCGGGCGCTATTTCGATGAACAGGTACAAAAGTCGGATGAGCTGACCCCGTCGATCCGCGTGTTGATCGGCAAGGTCGCCAAGTTCGGGCTGATCCTGGTGGCCGGAACGGTTGCGCTTTCCTCGGTCGGTATCGATCTCTCCGCCTTCACCGTCTTTACCGGGGCGGTCGGCCTCGGTCTCGGGTTCGGCCTGCAGAAGGTCATTTCCAACTTCATTTCCGGCATCATCATCCTGCTCGACAAGTCGATCAAACCGGGCGACACCATCTCGCTGGAAGGCACGTTCGGCTGGATCCGCGAGTTGCGTGCCCGCTTCGTTTCCGTGGTAACGCGGGACGGACGCGAATATCTGATCCCGAACGAAGACTTCATCACCCACCGTGTGATCAACTGGTCCTTCAGCGACGAGCTTGTCCGCCTTGACGTCAATTTCGGCGTCTCCTACGACGCCGACCCGCATGAAGTTTCGAAGCTTGCCATCGAAGCGGCGATGACGGTCGGCCGGGTGGAAGGCTCCCGCCGTCCGGTCTGCTGGCTTACGGGATTTGGCGACAGTTCGCTCGACTTCGTCCTGCGCTTCTGGATCCGGGATCCGCAGCAGGGACTTACCAACGTACGCGGCAAGGTGTTGCTGGCGCTTTGGGACACCTTCAAGGAAAATGACGTCGGCATCCCGTATCCGCATCGGGAAATCATCATTAAGAAGGAATCTGAGCCGGGCCTTCCTGATTGACCCTATTTTGTGTGGCGCCAACTTCTGGCGATTAACGCGTTTGAAAACTCTAATATCATAGGTTGTCGCCAAACTTTCCAGCAACTGAGATACAATAGAGTCATGGCGCGTATTTTTTTGGTATTTTTTCTTCTGCTGAGTGTCGTTGCGTGTCAGCATCAACAGACTGGTGGTCAGGCCTATCGCATCAATCGAGTTATCGTAGAGCCTGGTGGAGGTCCTTTTGCGCCAATAGCCGCTGCTCAGCTCAGAGCGAAACTTCAGGCTGTGGCAGACGACATCAACCGCCAACTGAGCCCGAACGCTCCTGCGCATGATCTTATTGTTCGGCTAGAATCTGTAACGTATGTGGCGCCTAACGGGCCCTTCCTGCTGGGACGTAGCCGGATTAAAGGCAAGATGCAGGCAGGTGACTGGCGTTACAGCTTTTCCGGGTCGGACGATGGCGCTCCGGGTTTGAGCGAGAGTTTCAGTTTGTATAGTTTTTACAGCCCGGAACGCAGCTTTGGCCGGATCGCACAGCGGATCGCCAACAAGTTTTCGATCAATTATTCAGGCACCTTCAGGACAAAAAGGACGTCATGGGACAAGTTGACTAAAGCAACTCCCAACCGCGTCTCGCAATCCCGAACCACAGTTCCTGGTCAGCCCGGTCTGGTGGCTCCACCTCCGCTCGTTGTGATTGGCGGGTCTCGATAGAAGCCTCAACTCCCCCGGTAAGTCGAATAGCTGAACGGCGAGACCAGAAGCGGCACGTGGTAGTGGGCTTCTTCCGACATGCCGAACCGCAGCGGCACCGTGTCGAGGAATTTCGGGTCCGGCAAAGCGGTTCCAGCGGCGTCGAAATAGGCGCCGACATGGAACACCAGCTCGTAGGTTCCGGTCTTGAATTCGTCTTTCGGCAGGATCGGGCTGTCGGTGCGGCCGTCGTCGTTCGTTTCCAGGCTGCGGACGTAGGTCCTGTTGTCACCATCAATTGCATAAAGATCGATCTTGATGCCTTTTCCAGGGCAACCCTGGGCGGTGTCGAGCACGTGAGTCGTCAGGTAACCGGCCATCTTGGCCTCCTCCAAATGTCAGTTTGCGCGCATGATGCTGTGGGCCTCAATCGAAGGGCACCCGTGGTTCACAGGAAGCACTTTCTAAAAAGACGAGAAAGTCATGTCCATTATTCTGTTTTATAAGAAGACAACATGCCAGCCCTTGAATGAGGCATAGTCTTTGCTTGGTTCAAAACACGTTGGTATCACGAGGAGGTCCGTCTTGAATCGCTATTCCCGGAACATGCGTGGCTATGGTCAGAACCCGCCGGATCCAAAGTGGCCGGGCGGGGCCAGGGTCGCTGTCCAGTTCGTGTTGAATTACGAGGAAGGCGGCGAGAATTGCGTGCTGCATGGCGATGCGGCGTCCGAGGCGTTCCTGTCCGACATTCCGGGCGCGGCCCAGTGGCAGGGCAAACGCCACTGGAACATGGAATCCATCTATGAATACGGCGCCCGCGCCGGTTTCTGGCGCCTGCACCGGCTGTTTACGCGGGCTAATATTCCGCTGACCATCTATGGTGTCGCTTCCGCTTTGGCCCGCAGCCCGGAACAGGTGCAGGCCATGAAGGACGCCGGTTGGGAAATCGCCAGCCATGGCCTGAAGTGGGTCGAACACAAGGATATGCCCGAAGCAGAGGAACGTGCGGCCATTGCCGAAGCGATCCGCCTGCACACGGAAGTGGTCGGCAGCCGACCGCTCGGCTGGTACACGGGCCGTTGCTCGGAAAACACCGTTCGCCTCGTCGCCGAGGAAGGCGGTTTTGCCTATATTTCAGACACCTATGATGACGATCTGCCCTATTGGCTGGATGCCGATGGCCGTGATCAGCTGATCATTCCCTATACGCTGGAAGCCAACGACATGCGCTTCGCGACGGCACCGGGATGGACGGATGGCGAGGATTTCTTCCTCTATCTGAAGAACGCCTTCGACATGCTCTATGAGGAAGGCACGACGGACACGCCGAAGATGATGTCCATCGGCCTGCATTGCCGCCTCGTCGGCCGTCCGGGCAAGATCATGGCGCTGAAGAAATTCATCGATCATATCCAGGCTCATGAAGGCGTCTGGTGCCCACGCCGCATCGAAATCGCGGACCATTGGGCCAAGACACACCCGCCGCAGAAGGGTCTTCGCCCCAGCCGTATGGAAAAAGCCGAGTTCGTCAAAACCTTCGGCGGCATCTTCGAGCACTCCCCCTGGATCGCCGAACGTGCCTTCGAGCTGGAACTCGGCCCGGCTCATGACTGTGCCGCCGGTGTTCACAACGCGCTGTGCCGGATGTTCCGTTCCGCAAGCGAGGAAGAGCGCCTCGGCGTTCTGACTGCCCACCCGGATCTTGCCGGAAAGCTGGCACAGGCAGGTCGCCTGACGGCGGAAAGCACCAACGAGCAGGCCAGCGCCGGTCTCGACATGCTGACCGACGAGGAACGCGAGACCTTTACCCGGCTGAACAATACCTACGTCGAAAAACACGGTTTCCCGTTCATCATCGCGGTGCGCGATCATGACAAGGCTTCGATCATGGCTGCCTTCCAGCGCCGGATCGACAATGACCGGGCGACCGAATTCGAGGAAGCCTGCCGCCAGGTGGAACGGATTGCCCAGTTCCGGCTCAAGGACCTGCTGCCGTGAGCCGTCTCATTGCCCCATCGATCCTGACCGCAGAGGCCTTCGCCCCCTATGGCGATGTTCTCGAGGTGGCGGGCGCACCCGACAAAATCATAAATCAGGGCATGTGCGGCCGCCATCATGACCGGGCGAAGCTCGACTTCGGCGAAGGCCGGGCGGGCATCAGCCTGTTCGATGCCAAGGCCCGGTCGTTTCCCTATGTCGTCGACATGGTCGAGCGACACCCGGAAGGCAGTCAGGCCTTCATACCGCTGGACGGTGTGCCGATGCTGGTTGTCGTCGCTGACGACGAGAATGGCCAGCCGGTCAACCTGAAGGCATTCATCAGCCAGCCCGGACAGGCGATCAACCTGTATCGCGGCACCTGGCACGGTGTTTTGGCCCCGCTCTGGCAAGCGGGCCGCTACGCGGTCGTGGACCGCATCGGGGAAGGAACCAACCTGGAGGAACACTGGTTTCCCGACCCTTGGACAGTGGAGGCCGACAACAAGGAATAAGCCTCCCTTTCAGAACGATCCCTGCCCGCTCAACGAGGCGGAGACGTTCACACGACCTTCAGAGGAGCAGAAATGTCTAATTCATCGATCGGATCTCCGGAGCAGCTCCGGGATCCCAATTACACGCCACCGCTTTACAAGGCGATCCCGCTCGGCATCCAGCATGTCCTGGCCATGTTCGTCTCCAACGTCACACCTGCCATCATCGTGGCCGGTGCAGCCGGCTTCGGCTTCGGGTCCAATTCTCCCGACTTTCCGGAACTGCTTTATCTCATCCAGATGTCGATGGTCTTCGCCGGGGTCGCGACCCTGTTGCAGACGATCACTCTCGGCCCGGTCGGCGCGGCCCTGCCCATCGTTCAGGGCACATCCTTTGCCTTCCTGCCGATCATGATCCCGCTTGTTGCCGGCAAGGGGGTCGACGGTCTCGCGGCGCTGTTCGGGGGCGTGATCATCGGCGGCTTCTTCCATGCGTGTCTTGGCCTCGTCATCGGCAAGATCCGCTTCGCCCTGCCTCCGCTGGTGACAGGACTTGTGGTGACGATGATCGGTCTCGCGCTGGTTCAGGTGGGCATCCAGTATGCCGCCGGCGGTGTCCCCGCCATCGGCACGCCGGAATACGGCTCGCTGCTCAACTGGGCGGCCGCTCTGGTGGTGATCGTGGTGACACTCGGGCTGAAGTTCTTCGGCAGGGGCATGATGTCGGTCTCCGCGGTTCTGCTCGGTCTGATCGCCGGTTACATCTTCGCCCTTGCCACCGGCATGCTGACCTTTGAAGCCGTCTCCACGTCCTGGGACCGTGCGGCTGTCTTTGCCCTGCCGCAGCCGTTCAAATACGGCTTCGAATTCTCGTTCGCCGCCGTGCTCGGCTTCTGCCTGATGGCCTTCGTTTCCGCGGTGGAAACCGTGGGCGATGTATCCGGCATCACCAAGGGCGGCGCCGGCCGGGAAGCGACCGACAAGGAAATCGCCGGTGCGACCTTTGCCGACGGTCTCGGCACGGCTGTCGCCGGTTTCTTCGGCGGTTTCCCGAACACCTCCTTCAGCCAGAACGTCGGCCTCATCGCCATGACCGGCGTCATGAGCCGCCATGTGGTGACCATCGGCGCGATCTTCCTGATCGTCTGCGGTCTGATCCCGAAGGTCGGCGCGGTCATCCGCACCGTTCCGATCGAGGTTCTCGGCGGGGGGGTCATCGTGATGTTCGGCATGGTTGTTGCCGCCGGTATCTCGATGCTGTCGGATGTGAACTGGAACCGGCGCAACATGGTGATCTTCGCCATTTCGCTTTCCATCGGTCTCGGCCTGCAGCTGGAACCGGGCGCCCTGCAGCACATGCCGGACACCGCGCGTATCCTTCTGACCAGCGGCCTGCTGCCGGCAGCCCTGATCGCCATCGCCCTCAACCTGGTGCTGCCGGAAGAACTCTCCGACGAATCCACCGAAGAGGTCTCCGGTGGTCTCTCCGGCCACGGACGCGGCTCCCTGCCGAAGGAAGAAGGTGCGTAAGGACAAGGGTTTCATATGCATGAGAAAGGGCCGCGTGAGCGGCCCTTTTTTGTGATCTGTCGCCGTCTTCCTGGACGCGAACATTCCGGACCGGGTTCCGAGGCCATTCGATAGATAACGTGAGACTATCCAGTCTCATGGGTCCCCGATCCCGGCTCGCACTTCGTTTGGCCGGGATGACGATGGTGGGGGCCTGCAGGGAAGAATTTCAGGCGTTTCAGCAGTTGGAAATTTCCCCCTCCGTCATTCCGGACAAGGGAGGCGCAGCTGGACGCAGATCCGGAATCCAGACATATTTCGCGCTGAAGGCGCGTCTCTATTTTTGAGAAGTCTTCGCTTTGCTCACGCTGACGCGCTGGGTTCCGGATCTGCGTGCAGCCAAGCTGCACTTGTCCGGAATGACGGGGGAGGAGAAATTGTGTCCCTACCGCCCCGCCATCAGCCGTGCCATGTCGATCATCCGGGCGGAAAAACCCCATTCGTTGTCGTACCAGCCGAAGATGCGCACCTGGTAGTCATTGGCCTCAAGCGTTTCAGGCAGATGGATGACCAGGGATTCCGGTCGGGCACGCATGTCCGTCGAAACCACCCGGTCCCCTACGAAGCCGATCACCGGATTGCCGGAAAAGATCTCGAGCAGCCTGGTGTTGAAAGGGGCTTTCACGGGCTGTGCCAGCGTCACTGTCAGGTCGACGGCGGAAACACTGATCGCGGGCACCCGGACGGCGGCACCGCTGATCTTGCCCTCAAGCTGCGGCAGCACCTTGCCGACAAGCTTGGTAGCGCTCGTGGTAGTCGGCACCATGGAAACGCCGCCGGCACGACTGCGCTCCAGCGGTCCCCTCGGGGCGTCCACCATCGGCTGGCTGCCGGTGTAGCAGTGGATGGTGGTCATGTGCCCGCTCCTGATGCCGATAGCATCATCAAGACCGCGTAGCAGCGGAGCGAGGGCATTGGTGGTGCAGGAACCGTTGGAGACGATGCGGTGGTCGCCGAGCTGGTCTTCGTTGGCACCAAGCACCAGGGTGATATCGGCTGCCTTGGAAGGGCCTGAAATCAGCACGTTGGCTGCGCCGGCTTTCAGGCCACGTTCCGCGATCTCGCGCGTGTCTGCCTTGCCGGTGCATTCCAGCACCACGTCCACCTGGGAAAGATCAAGGAGAGACAAATCGGGTTCGGCAGAGAAGACGATCTCGCGTTCGTCCACCGTCAAGGTGCCCTCGCCCGCTGTTACTTCGCCCGGCCACGGACCGAAGACGCTGTCATACTTGAAGAGATAGGCACAGGTCTCAAGCGGTGCGATATCGTTGATCCGCACCACCTCGATGCGTTCCGTTTCCGGAAGCTTCAGCACTTGACGCAAGAGGGTCCGGCCGATCCGGCCGAACCCGTTGATCACAATCCGCATTTTCCACGGTCCGTCTAGAAATCCACTTCGATCGCGACGCCCTTCTGGATCGCCAGATCGACCGCAGCGGATGCCACGGCAAGATCCTGAAGACCGACGCCGGTACCGTCGAAGAGGGTGATATCGCTCTGCGACGTCCTGCCTGGATGATTACCATTAATGACCGCGCCGATCTCAATTATATTGTCCTCAGAGACAATTCCGCTGGCCACCGCATGCTGGCATTCACCGATCGTCGCCGACTGAGCGACTTCATCCGTGAAGAGCTTTGCCTTGGCAACAAGCGCAACATCGACTTCCTGTTTGCCCTTGGTATCGGTGCCCATGCACGCGATATGCGTGCCCGGCGAAACATGCTCTTCCATCAGGATCGGGTCGAAGCTGGAGGTGATCGAGATGATCACGTCGGCTTCTGCGCCCATCCTTTCCAGATCGACGGATTCGTAAGGCAGACCGAGTTCGTTCGCGGTTTCCTCCAGGCGTACAAGCATTTCCGGATGAAGGTTCCAGCCGAGCACCTTTTCGAAGTCGCGCTGTTCGGCAGCGGCCCGCATCTGGAATGCGGACTGGTGGCCAGCTCCGATCATGCCAAGCACCTTCGCGTCCTTGCGTGCAAGATGCTTGATAGAAACCGCAGAAGCTGCCGCTGTTCTGAGGGCGGTCAGCAGGTTGCCACCGACGACGGCCTTCGCCTTGCCGGTATCGGCATCGAACAGGAACACGGTCGACTGGTGGTTGGTCAGGCCCTTTGCCATGTTGCCCGGCCAGTATCCGCCGGATTTCAGGCCGAGCGCGAGCGAGGACCGGTCAAAGCCCGACTTGAACCCATAAAGCGCATCGGCATGGCCGATTGCCTCGCGAATAACCGGAAAGTTATAGGCCGCCCCGCCCGCCATGGCGGCAAAGACGCTTTCGACAGCGTCAAAGGATTCCTGGCGGCCGATCAGGCCGGCGATTTCCTTTTCAGGAACGATGATCATGTGTGTCTCCAGCAAAACATCGTCTTCCCCCCGACCTCATCCTGAGGAGGTGCGAAGCGCCGTCTCGAAGGATGGGCCGCTCGCTCGGAGTGTTTGGCCATCCTTCGAGACGGACCTGCGGTCCTCCTCAGGATGAGGGGGATGGTGGTTATTGACGTGGCAAACCCCACCGTCGTCATGCCATGGCTTGACCATGGCATCCATGCCGCGTCCCATCCGTTCGAAAAGCTTCGATGTGTGGAAAGGTCACGGCATGGATTGCCGGGACGAGCCCGGCAATGACGAACAGCTGGGAGCTCGTTGTCCTCAATAAGCCTTGCCGCGGGCCGAGACCGGCCAGACCGTCTCGACCTTGCCGCCCCGCACGCCGACATACCAGTCATGGACGTTGGCGGTCGGGTCGCAGTGGCCGGGCACCAGCTTCAGCTTCTCGCCCACCTGCAGAACACCCTTCGGGTCGGCAATGACCCCGTGCTCGTCCGAGCACTTGATATATTCGACATCGTTGCGGCCGTAGATGAACGGCAGACCGCTGTCGACGGACTGGGCTTTGAGGCCCGCATCGCAGATCGCCTTGTCGGCTTTCGCGTGGCTCATCACCTGGGTCAGGATGAAGAAGGCGTTTTCCCATTCCCCCTGGTCGATGCGCTTGCCGTCCTTATCGAGAATGCGGCCGTAGTCTGCATCCATGAAGGCATAGGAACCGCATTGCAGCTCGTTGTAGACGCCCGAATTGGATTCAAAATAGTAGGAGCCCGTGCCGCCACCTGAAACGAGTTCCGGCTCCAGGCCTTCCTTCTTCAACGCCTCGACGGCGTCCTTGACCATGGCAATGGCAATGTCGAGCTTTTCCTTGCGGGCTTCATAGCTGTCGATGTGCTGCATGGCGCCCTGGTAGGCCTGGATGCCGCTGAACTTCAGGTTCCTTGCCGCGTCCACTGCCTTGGCAATTTCGACGACCGCCTCGCTGGTGGTAACGCCGCAACGACCGGCACCGCAATCGATCTCGATGAAGACCTCCAGCGAGGTGCCGTGCTTGACGGCAGCTTCAGACAGGTCGGCAACGTTTGCGAGGTCATCGACGCAGACGATGGTGCGGCAGCCAAATTTGGGCAGCCGGGCCAGGCGATCGATCTTGGCCTTGTCGCGAACCTGGTTCGACACCAGGATGTCCTTGATGCCGCCACGGGCAAAGACCTCGGCTTCCGAAACCTTCTGGCAGCAGACGCCGACAGCACCGCCGAGGCGTTCCTGCAGCTTTGCGACATCGACCGACTTGTGCATCTTGCCATGCACCCGGTGACGCATGCCGTGAGCCTTGGCGTAGTCGCCCATCTTCCTGATGTTGCGCTCCAGTGCATCGAGATCGAGCACCAGGCAAGGCGTCTGGATATCGGCCTCGTCCATGCCCGGAAGGGCCGGAACGTCGTAGCCGACTTCGAGTTTTTCAAATCCGGTTTGTGCGTTCATTTTGTATTTCTCCAAGTAGCTCAGGCATTCCAGATCAACCAGCTTTCGGAATTCATCCGAAAGCTGAAAAGTTGATCGTTTTTAGAGCGATGGAGCATCTTAGCTGCGGTCCTCGGAACGCAGGATGCTCCAGGGTAATTTGCCGAGATCGACATTGCCGCCGGTGATGATGATGCCGACACGTTTGCCGGCAAAGACGTCCCTGTTCTTCAGGATGGTTGCCAGCGGCACGGCGGAAGACGGTTCCATGACGATCTTCATCCGCGCCCAGATCAGGCGCATGGCGTCGACGATTTCCTGTTCCGACGCGGTCAGGATGTCGGTGACGTGGTTCGAGACGAAGTGCCAGGTCAGCTCCTTGAGCGGCACCTTCAGCCCGTCGGCTACAGTTTCCGGTGCGTCGTCGGCAATGATGTGGCCTGCCCTGAAACTGCGGGCAGCATCATCCGCCTGCTCCGGTTCGGCAGCAAAGATCTTCACGTCGGGTGCCAGGTTCGACAGGGTCAGGCAGGTGCCTGAGACCATGCCGCCACCGCCGATCGGTGCGACAACCGCATCAAGACCATCTGTCTGCTCCATCAATTCCTTGGAACAGGTGCCCTGACCGGCGATGACACGCGGGTCATTGTAGGGATGAACGAACTCCGCTCCGGTCCGGGCCTCGACCTCGGCAAAGACCGCTTCGCGGCTGGAGGTGGACGGTTCACACTCGGTGATGATGCCGCCGTAACCACGAACGGCATCCTTCTTGGCCTGTGGCGCCGTTCTCGGCATGACCACGTGGCACGGAATGCCCCGCCGGCCTGCCGCATAGGACAGGCTGAGCGCGTGGTTGCCGGAGGAATGGGTGGCAACACCGGCCTTGGCGGTTTCCTCGTCCAGACCGAAGACGGCGTTGGATGCACCGCGCACCTTGAAGGCACCTGCCTTCTGGAAGTTCTCGCATTTGAAGAACAATTCCGCACCGGTCAGCTCGTTCAGGAACGAGGAGGTCAGAACCGGCGTCCGGTGGATATGCGGCTTGATGCGCTCATGAGCGACGAGCATGTCCTCGAGAGTCGGGATGTACTGGGTCAGGGCGTCGGTTTTCATGCGGCTTCCTTCGAGGCAATGGCGCTGTCGCTGCGATAGACTTCCTGGGCGGCCGCAACACCGGAGCCCAGTTGGATGTCGAGGCCGAGATCGGCCATGACCATTTCGGCAGTCGCCAACCCCGACAGCATCATGACGTCGGTCAGGCTGCCCAGGTGGCCGATACGGAACACCTTGCCTGCGACTTCCCCGAGGCCGACGCCGAAGGCGACGCCATATTTCGCGGCGGCGTGGGTAACGATGCCGGTGGCGTTGAAACCTTCAGGCGTTCGGATCGCGCTGACCGAATCCGAATAGACGTCCGGTGACTGTGCGCAAAGCTCCAGGCCCCAGGCCTGGACCGCGGCACGCACGCCTTCTGCAATGCGGCGGTGCCGGGCAAAGACATTGTCGAGGCCTTCTGCCAGCAGCATGTCGCAGCTCTGCTTCAACCCGTTCATCAGGCCGACGGCCGGCGTGTAGGGATAGGCGTTATTGGCGTAGGCTTTCATCATGTCGCGAACATCGAAGAAGGTGCGCGGCAACCGGGCGCTTTCAACGGCGGCCTGTGCCTTTGGCGACAGGGCGATGATGGCAAGCCCCGGTGGCAACATGAAGCCTTTCTGGGAGCCCGTGACCGCGGCATCGACCCCCCATTCGTCCATGCGGAAATCCATCGAGGCAATCGAGCTTACGCCATCGACAAAGAGCAGCGCCGGGTGCTTTGCGGCATTCAGCGCGCGGCGCACCGCGGCAATGTCGGATTTGACGCCGGTCGCGGTTTCGTTGTGGGTTGCCAGCACCGCCTTGATCTCGTGGTTCGTGTCCGCGGCGAGTATTTCCTCGTACCGGTCTGCCGGCAGTCCCGTGCCCCAGGCTGCCTCGACCACCTCAACCTTCAGGCCGTGGCGCTGGCACATGTCGATCCAGCGATGGCTGAACATGCCGTTGCGGGCAGCCAGGATCTTGTCGCCGGGGCTCAAGCAGTTGGTGATCGCGGTTTCCCAGCCGCCGGTGCCAGTCGACGGAAACAGGAACACCTCGGCGGCTTCCGTCTTCAGCACCTTTTTGACGCCTGCAAGCGCAGGCTGCAGGATCTCACCGAACAGCGGCGAGCGATGGTCCAGGGTCGGCATGTCGCACGCTCTGCGGAGCGCTTCCGGCATGTTGGTGGGGCCGGGAATGAAAACAGGATTTTGGAAGCTCATGGCCGTTTCCTCTTATGAATTTTGAGAAACGGTACCGTGCAGAGGCGAAGCTCCGCAATTTTTTTAAAATATTTTTTCAAAAATATATTTTGTAGAAATTGCCAATCTTGTCAGTATGTTATATTTTTCATATGGTGAATTGATTTTTCAAATTCCGAAAAAATGAGCTGATGACAGATCTCAAATCCGATAGTTCCGCCACCAGACGCGCCCGTGGGCGACCGCGTGCCTGGGACGACAAGACCGAACAGAACACCATCAAGTCGCTCGACCGGGCCATGGCCGTGTTCGAGCATCTGAGCACCCAGTCCGGCGTCTCTCTTTCAGCCCTGTCGGATCAGCTTGGAGAATCCACGGCAACGCTCTATCGCATCCTGTTCACGCTGGAGACACGTGGCCTGGTGGAATTCGACCAGGCGCAGCAGCTCTGGCACATAGGTCCGGGCGCCTTCATCATCGGCGCACGATTTTTAAGGCGTACCAGTCTGGTGGAACGGGCGCGTCCTGTCCTGCGCTCCCTTATGGAGCAGACAGGGGAAACGGCCAATCTTGGTGTGGCACAGGCGGACCAGGTGCTGTTTGTCAGCCAGGTTGAAACCCACGAAAGCATTCGCGCCTTTTTTCCGCCCGGCACCTTGTCACCGCTGCATGCCTCCGGCATCGGCAAGGCGCTTCTGGCTTTCATGGACGAGGATCAATGCAAGCGTATCCTGAAGCAGACCGACCGGGAACGCTTCACCGAGCACACACTGTGTGACGCGGGTTTGCTGGCCGCGGACCTGGAAGCGATCCGTGCACGCGGTTTCTCGATCGACGGGGAAGAAAAGAACCTCGGAATGCGCTGCATCGCGGCACCCGTGTTCAATCACTATGGCGAGGCTGTCGCCGGGCTGTCCGTCTCGGGCCCGACCAGCCGGGTCAGTCCGGACAGGATCGAGCCTTTCGCAGAAGCAGTGAAGGCGGCGGCCGCTGCACTGACCGCCGCCCTCGGCGGCGAAATCGCTCCGCCGCAAACGAAGACCGTGGAATGAGGGCGCTTGCTTCACTCCCGACCTGATCCAGAGGAGTTCGCTACACCCACACCCTGAAGCGGCCAATCCCACCCTCTCCCTCATCCTGAGGAGGACCGTCAGGTCCGTCTCGAAGGATGGACCGCGTGTTCCGGAGTGTGCCGCCCATCCTTCGAGACGCCGCTAAGCGGCTCCTCAGGATGAGGGTGCAAGGAGGAAGGGGCTTTTCTCTTTACTCCGCGGCGCTGCGGAAGCTCTGCCGGGTACCGGCCTCGAAACGGCCTGCCGCCTGCAGCTTCATGTGGCGGTTGACGTCCTTGTAGAGGAGGTAGCGGAACGGGCCCGGGCCACCGGCATAGCAAGCCTGCGGGCAGAAGGCGCGCAGCCACATGTAGTCGCCGGCTTCCACCTCGACCCAGTCCTGGTTGAGGCGATAGACCGCCTTGCCTTCCAGGACATAAAGCCCGTGTTCCATCACATGGGTTTCCGCAAACGGGATGACGGCACCCGGCTGGAAGGTGACGATGTTGACGTGCATGTCGTGGCGCACGTCTTCTGGGTCAACAAATCGGGTCGTCGCCCACTTGCCGTCCGTACCGGGCATTGCCCGCGGTTCGATGTCGTTTTCGTGGGTGACGAAAAGTGTCGGTCGCTCCAGGCCTTCAACAGGCTCGAACGCCTTGCGGACCCAATGAAACCGCACGGGCTCACTGCCAGTATTCTTCAGGCTCCAGTCGGTTTGCGGCGGCAGGAAGGCATAACTTCCGGGCCTCAGGTCGTATCGCTGTCCGTCGGCTGTCAGAACAGCTTCGCCTTCGACAACGAACAGCACGCCTTCGGCGGAAGGGTCTGTCTCCGGCCGGTCAGAGCCACCACCCGGCGACACTTCAACGATATATTGCGAGAAGGTTTCGGCGAAACCTGACAATGGGCGCGACAGCACCCACAGGCGGGTCTTGTCCCAGAACGGCAGATAGCTGGTGACGATGTCACGCATGGTGCCTTTCGGGATGACCGCATAGGCATCGGTAAAGACAGCCCGGTCTGTCAGGAGTGTTTCCTGACCGGGATGACCGCCGGTCGGCGCGTAATAGGATCTTGGGGGCATGGACTGGGACACGGCCAACCTTCTTCTTCAACAAAACCAGTTACCGAGAACTATGACCTGCCTTTCGAAGCCGGACCACGGGGCATGTCCGAAGAGCTCCTTTCGGAAAAACAAGATAATCGTCCCTTGATTTTCTTATTCTTCCGATCAATTGAACCCGCGCCTCAAGCCCGCGCGATGGCGATGTTGAGCAGAACTTGCCGCTTTTCCTCCGTCGCTACCTTGATGGCACGTTCCAGCGCTGCCGGCAGCGCGTCGCCTTCCGTCACCGTTTCGGTGTAGGCGCGGCTGGCCTCCGCGGTTCTGGTGAAATCCGGGCTTGGCCGAAGGGACGTCAGCGGCACATCGTTGGCCTTGCTGGCAAGACCATCCTTGTAAGTGCCCACCACCGAGTGACGCACCGCGCCCCACTCCTCGTTGTTCAGCACAAGCGTGATCACCGGCAACTCATGCGCCTCGGCAACCATGTGGCAGGCCGTCGGGTTGGCGAACATGTAGCTGCCGTCGCCGATGGTTGCGAAGACCAGCCGGTCGCGGTCGGCAAGCTGTGCGCCAAGCGCCGCCGCGAGACCCCATCCAAGCCCCCCGGAATGAGGTTCCTGGAAGTAGCTGTTCGGCTGCTCCAGGTCGAGCGGCTCGAGCGGACAACCAAGCTCATGGAAGATTGTGGCCTTCCGCCCCTTGATGGCGCGGCCAAGGCAAAGACTGACCCAGTCCTTGCTCATCGGGCCGGCATTGCCGCGCTTGGCCCGGGTGACAACCTCCGCACGATTGGCGGACGACAGTTCGGCAATACGATGTCTGCGGGCGTTCAAGACGGCTTCGTCACGCGGACGGCTCTGCATTTCGGCAATCAGCGCCAGCAGCGTCTGAGCGGTTTCTCCTGCCAGGGTTACATCCGCCTGGAAGTTGCGGATCGGCGTGCGGGTGAACAGGGGATCCGGCCCGAGCTGGATCACGGTGACATCATCGCGAAGGGCGACCTTGTCCGGCCACCAGGGCGCCAGAGAGTTCATCACCAGCACCACGTCCGCCTCGGCAAGCAGGGCTTCCGGCGACGCACCGACCTGCATCGGGTGCGACAGGGGCACGGAAAGCTGGTTTGCCCAATAGTGCGACAGCGGCAGGGCCCAGTCCGTCAGGAACCGTCCGAGGGCCGCAAAGGCTTCCTCCGATCCGGCTCCTCGCTGACTGATTATCAGCGGGCTTTTGGCCTGGGCCAGCAGGTCTGCTGCCCGTTTGAGTGACGAGGGATCCGGCGCTGCGATGACCGGGGCCTGTTTCGAAGGGGTATCAAGGCCGTCCGGCGGAGTTTGCTCGCACAGAACTTCACGCGGCAGGCTGAGATAGACGGGGCCCTTGGGCGTGGAATTGGCAATGGCCCAGCCCCGGTCGAAGAGATCCGCGATCTGCTCGGGAAAACGCAACTCGTAGTCCCATTTGGTGACTTCGCGGATCAGCGCGGTCTGGTCGAACATTTCCTGTCCCCAGCCGATCGGCACCGTTCGCGCGCCAAAGCGGCCGGCTTCCATCACCGGCGTGCGACCGGACATCATCAGCACGGGAACCTGATCGCACCATGCGTTGATGGCGCCGGTAATGCCGTTGGAGAGCCCCACGTTGGTGTGCAGCATGACCGACTGGATCCTGCCTGAGATCTGGTAAAAGCCGTGTGCCATACCGACGGCAACATGTTCGTGCGGCACCGTGATCGGCACCGGAAGGTCGAGCCCGTTCTGCGTTGCCTCGATCAGTCCCTCGATGATCGGTGGAAAATCTGTGCCGGAATTTGCAAAGACATAGTCGACACCGAGCGCCTTCAACTTGCCGAACACCGCTCCACCCGCGGTAATCGTGGTGCTGTCCATCCTGTCGGCCATGCCGTCCTCCCATGTTCCTTTTTGATGTAGAACGCAGAAATTGCGAGGCAATTCAGGCTCTTGCGGGAAAGGAGCCCCTCCGCTATCCGCCGCCTTCGCGTCTGCTTTGACGCGCACCCTAGACGATAAAAAACGACTATGGGAACAAGGAATTTTCTTTCTAAAATTGGAAAGTATAATGGCTATTATCTCATTTTACATTACCAAACTAATTAGTGAAGATGATCGCGGAGCTACGTTCCCTGCTGGCCGCAAATCTGCAAGAGGTGCGCCCGAAAGGTCTTCCGGCATCGTTGAAGGGTGTTCCACGATCGCACACATTGAAGGTTGGCCAGCAAGTTACAGACCGGGAGTCGACAAGAGCTTCCGATGGGAGGAGACAACATGAGCATTCTCAAGAACGCGTTTCTGGCCGCTGCCATGATCGCCGCCGGCGCATCGTCCGCAAGCGCGGCCGATTACGAATTCAAGCTGCACCACTTCCTGGGCGAGAAAGCCCCTGCGCACACGCAGATGCTGGTGCCGTGGGCCAAGCAGGTGGAAGAAAATTCCGGTGGCAAGGTCCATATCGAAATCTATCCGGCCATGACGCTTGGCGGCCGTCCGCCCGAGCTGATCAACCAGGTGCGCGACGGCGTGGTCGATCTGGTCTGGACCGTGAACGGCTATACGCCTGGCCTCTTCCCGCGCACCGAGGTGTTCGAACTTCCGGGCATTCACACCAACGATCCGGCTGCCACAAACCAGGCACTGATGGATCTGTACGAAACGGACTTGAAGGACGAATACAAGGGCGTTGAAGTGATGTTCCTGCATGTGCATGCCGGCCAGGCCATTCACATGCGCGACACGGAAGTCCACTCCCCGGCAGACCTCGCCGGCAAGAAGATCCGTATCCCGACCCGAACAGGTGCCTGGGTGATCGAGGCGCTCGGCGCTTCGCCGGTCGCCATGCCGGTTCCGGAACTGCCGCCTGCGCTGCAGAAGGGTGTTATCGACGGCGCCTTCATTCCGTGGGAAATCATTCCGCCGCTGAAGATCCAGGAGCAGACCGAGTACCAGATCGAAGGCGTCGACAAGGAGCGTTTCGGCACCACCACCTTCCAGGTTTCCATGAACCAGGAACGCTGGGATGGTCTGCCGGAAGACATTCAGAAGGCCTTTCGTGATGCCTCCGGTCCAGAGTGGATCGTGAAGGTTGGAGAAATCTGGGCTGCTTCGGATGATTTCGGGATCGGTCTGGCCACCAAGGCAGGCAACACCCACGTCACCTTGACCGAGGAAGAGACCGAAGCTTTCCGTCAGGCGCTGGCACCCGTTGCCGACCGTTGGGTCGAGGAAGTCTCCGCAAAGGGTATCGACGGTGCCGCGCTGGTTGAAAAGGCCCGCGCAGCGGTGGCCAGCCACTCGGCCAACTGATGTCGAACACTCTCAAAGCCAGCAGCTCCGGGTTCACCGGGGCTGCCAGCCGCCTGATAACGCTCTGGGCTCTCCTTGGCGGCGTCGTGCTGTTGCTGGTCGTCGCTGTCAACATGCTGTCGATCATCGGCTCGGTTTTCGGCACACCGTTTCCGGGCGATTTCGAGCTGACCGAAATGGGCGTGGCCATCGCGGTCTTCGCGTTCCTGCCCTATTGCCAGTTGGTCGGGGCAAACGTCTCTGCGGACATCTTCACCGCCGGCGCGTCCAGACGGGTGATTGCCTTCTTCACCCTGCTCGGGTCGCTGGTTGCCCTTGTGTTTGCGCTGATGCTGATCTGGCGCATGTATTACGGCATGCTGGACCAGAAGAACTACGACTACACCACCACCATCCTGCAGATCCCGCACTGGATGGCCTTCGTGCCGATCCTGATATCGCTTGCCCTGCTGGCACTGGCCGCGCTTGTCACGCTGCTGCAGGACATGACCGCGCTGTCGAGAGGACACCACTAGAATGACGGACGCACTTGTCCTCGGGCTTGGCGCTCTCGTGGTGCTGATCGCCCTGATCGCGATCCGCATGCCCATTGCCTATGCGATGATCCTTGTCGGCGGTGTCGGCACCATGATGCTGAACGGCCCCGCCCTCGTCCTCAGCCAGCTGAAGACCCTCGCCTACGGCCAGTTCTCCATATACGACCTTTCCGTCGTGCCGATGTTCGTCCTGATGGGGGCGATCGCCTCGAAGACCGGCCTCAGCCAGGCTTTGTTCCGGGGGGCCAATGCCTGGCTCGGCTGGCTGCGCGGCGGCACGGCCATGGCGGCCATCGCCGGCTGCGCCGGGTTCGGTGCGGTCTGCGGCTCGTCGCTTGCAACCGCCTCCACCATGGGCAAGGTCGCCCTGCCGGAACTCAAGCGCTACAATTATTCCGGCGCGCTGGCAACGGGAACACTCGCCGCGGGCGGCGTGCTCGGCATCCTGATCCCGCCCTCGGTCGTCCTGATCATCTATGCCATCATCGTGGAAGCAAACATCGTCACCATGTTCATGGCAGCATTTCTGCCGGGTCTGCTGGCGGTGGTTCTCTTCCTCCTGACCATCGCCCTTTATGTTACCATCAAGCCGGAAGCCGGGCCCAAGGGAGGTGTTGCCGACCGCAAGGAATTCCTGGAGGCGACTGCCGGCATGATCCCGGTGCTGATCATCTTCGGGCTGGTAATCGGCGGCATCTACTTCGGATTCTTCAACCCGACACCGGCAGCTGCCGTCGGCGTTTTTCTAGTCCTGCTGTTCGGGCTGCTGCAGCGCAAGCTGTCCGGCCACGACTTCATTCAGGCGCTCAAGGAAACCGCGTCCACTTCAGGTATGATCTATCTGATCATCCTTGGGGCGGAACTCCTCAAGATCTTCATGTCCCGCGTTGGCCTGCCTCAGGAAACCGCTTCCTGGATCGCCAACTCCGGGCTCGAGCCGATGACGGTTCTGATCCTGCTGCTGATCGCGCTCATCCTGCTCGGCTGCCTGATGGACAGCCTGTCGATGATTCTGCTGGTGATCCCGTTCTTCTGGCCGGTACTGGTCGAGATCAACGGCGGCATCTACCAGGGAGCGGAAGGGGCAGGCTTCGGCATGAGCACGGAGGACCTGAAGATCTGGTTCGGCGTACTCGCCCTGATCGTGGTCGAACTCGGCCTGATCACGCCACCGGTCGGCATGAATGTCTTCGTCATCTCCTCGCTCGACCGGGAAACGCCGATGATCGAGACCTTCAAGGGCGTTGCACCGTTCTTCTGTGCCGAGATCCTGCGCGTAATCCTGCTGGTCTGTTTTCCGATCATCACCCTGTGGCTGCCGCAGGTGCTGAGGTAGGCATCGAAGCCCCCTATAAACGAAAAAGCACGCCCGGGGTCACGGGCGTGCTTTTTTCGTTCAAGGCTGGGCTTTTTACTTGCCCTGTGCCGCCGCGCGAATCTGGCTGAGGCTTGCGGCCGGGGTGATGGCTTCCGGGTCCAGCTTCAGATGCAGGATTGCGGGTGTGCCGGCGGCACGGGCGCGTTCGAATGCGGGACCGAAAGCGTCTGTCGTCTCGACCGTCTCACCGAAGACACCATAGCTGCGGGCAAGCGCTGCGAAATCCGGATTGACCAGCTTGGTTGCCGACGGGCGGCCAGGATAGGTGCGTTCCTGATGCATGCGGATGGTGCCGTACATGCCGTTGTCGATCACAAGCACGATGATGTTGGCGCCGTCCTGACAGGCGGTGCCAAACTCCTGCATGGTCATCTGCAGGCAGCCATCGCCTGCAAAACAGACGACTTCGCGCTCCGGAAAGGCAAGCTTGGCGGAAACGGCTGCCGGCAGGCCATATCCCATGGAACCGCTCGTCGGAGCTGCCTGGGTGGCGTAGCGACGGAACCGGTGGAAGCGGTGCAGCCAGGTGGCGTAGTTTCCGGCCCCATTGGTGCAGACCGCATCTTCCGGCAAGTTGGCTTCCAGCCATTCCATGACGCCGGCCATCTGGAGGTTGCCGGGTACCTGTGGCCGCGCACCGGACCAGTCCAGATAGTCCTGATGGGCCTTTGCCGCTTCGCCTGCGCCTTTCAGTTCGGACGGCGGCTGAAGGCCTTCGGCCGCCTTGCAGAAGGCAGTCGGGCTGGCATGAATTGCCTGCGCCGGCCGGTAGACCCGGCCAAGTTCCTCGGCATCCGGATGGACATGAACCAGTTGCTGTGTGGGAGAGGGAATGTCGAGCAGCGAATAGGACTGGCTCGGCATTTCCGACAAGCGGCCACCGACAAGCAGGATCAGATCGGAGGACTTGACCCGTGCCAGCAGCTTCGGATTGATGCCGATGCCGACATCGCCGGCATAGTTCGGATGCAGGTTGTCGAACAGCATCTGGCGGCGGAACGAGCAGGCAACCGGCAGGTCGAAACGTTCGGCAAAGCGGGTAAAGCCGGCGACGGCTTCTTCCGACCAGCGGCTGCCGCCCAGAATGGCGATCGGCCGCTCGGCCGCCCAAAGGCGCTTCTGCAGGTCCGCCATCTGGGTGAGGCCCGGATGCGTTTCGACCTGGGTCCACGCAGGCGGCTGCGGGGCATCGGCCTTCTCGACCAGCATGTCTTCCGGAAGCGCCAGAACCACCGGCCCCGGACGGCCGGACGTGGCAACATGGTAGGCCCGCGAAATGAACTCCGGTACGCGATCCGCGTGATCGATCTCCGCGACCCATTTGGCGATGCCACCGAACATCTGGCGGTAGTCGATTTCCTGAAAGGCTTCACGCTCGCGCATGCCGCGCTCGATCTGTCCGATGAACAGGATCATCGGCGTGGAATCCTGCGCCGCCACGTGGACACCGGCAGAAGCGTTGGTAGCCCCGGGACCACGGGTCACCATGCAGATGCCCGGCTTGCCGGTGAGCTTGCCCCAGGCATCGGCCATCATTGCAGCCCCGCCTTCCTGGCGGCAGACCGTGACCGGGATCGACGCATCGTAAAGAGCATCGAGCACGGCAAGGTAACTTTCGCCGGGCACACAGAACACGCGCTCCGCCCCGTGGCGCTCCAGCGCCTCCACCAACAATTCACCGCCGGTCTTCTGGTCCATGTTCCGGGTCCTTACGAGAAAGATGATCTGTTCATTCTATAGCGTATGAAAATCCCGCCTGTTAGAGGCGAAAATCAGATTAATTGGCAATGGGGTCATTCCGATTTAGAATAATTTATCTCCGACAACGGACTTGCAGCTCATCCTTCGAGACGCGCGCAAACGCGTTCCTCAGGATGAGGTTAAATGTGTTGTAAGGCCGCCTGATTGTGTCACACACAGTCCTCATCCTTAGGAAGCGCGAAGCGCTGTCTCGAAGGATGGGCCTCATGTCATGGCCAGCCTTGCCGATAAGCATCGGCGCTGCAAACAAAAAAGGGGCACCGGTTTCCCGGTACCCCTGCCCCCATTCGTTGTTATGTCTTGTTATGGGAAGCTGATCTCAGATCGACTGAACCGTCACCACCTGGAAGGTGTGCATCTCGCCATCCTCGTCCTTGATGGAGACGTATTCACCCGGGTTGAAGGCATGTGCGCCGAAACGGTAGCCCGCCTCGTCGTCGTCCTCGCCGTCGATATCGTAATGGAAAGCCCAGGAGCCACCCGGACGGTGGATGAGGTGGCCGACTTCCTCTTCCTCGGCGCCCCAGAATCGCCGCACACGGCAATGGTCGCGCTGCTTCTTCCAAAGGCCGGCGTCGATATGGCCGGTTTCGTCAAGCGGAGCGGTGAATTCATAACCGTGGTTCGCCGAACCTTGCGGGAAATCCTTGGTTCTGGCCAGGTTCAACCTGATCTTCTTCAAAGCCGGATAGTCGCTCATGGGGCCCTCCTTTACTGACAATCCGGTTTATTTGTGCCACATCCGGGGCACCTCACATTGAGAAGGATCAAACCGGGTGGTTTGCATGTGAGGCATGTATTGCCACGTGTCAGCAAAAGGGACGGAAGATGGATCAGGCCGAAACCCAGAACCAGGCGCTCGAGTTCCTCGGCAGCCTGCCGTCCGACGATCCGGCGCGGCCCGAGGTGAAGCGGATCGACACCCATGCCAATATCGTCTTTCTGGTGGGCAGCAAGGCCTACAAGGTCAAACGGTCGGTCAAGTTTCCCTTTCTCGATTATTCGACGTTGCCCTTGCGCGAAGAAGCCTGCAAGGCGGAGATAACTTTCAACCAGCCGAACGCACCACAGATCTACCGGCAGGCCTTGCCTGTGACGCGGGAGGCAGATGGCACGCTGGATCTTGGCGGCACTGGAGAGCCCATCGAATGGGCAGTTGAAATGAGCCGGTTCGAACGACGGCACGAACTGGACTCCGTCGCTGGAACCGACCCGCTTCCGGACACCCTGACGGACAGGCTGGCGGACATGATGATCAATGCTCATGACGCCGCGCCGCTGCGGCAGGGCAATGGCTTCTACGCGGAGCTTGCAAGCTACGTGGAGCAGAACGACGCCGCCTTTCGCGAGCACCCCGATCTGTTCGAAGCCGAGGCGGTCCGGCATCTGACCGAGACTTCCCGCACTGTCCTGTCGGCTCTGCACGAGCTGATCCTGCGCCGGGGCGAACAGGGCCTTGTCCGTCGTTGCCACGGAGACGCCCACCTTCGCAACATCGTCATGGTTGATGACGCCCCGGTTCTGTTCGATGCGGTCGAATTTTCAGATGCGATTGCTACCGGCGACGTTCTTTACGATCTCGCCTTCCTGCTGATGGACCTGTGGGACCGGGGTCAACAGCGTGCGGCCAACCGGGTGTTCAACCGCTACATGGACAAGAGCCGCCTGGACACGCATTCGGAGGGCCTGGCAGCCCTGCCCTTCTACCTGATGATGCGCGCGGCGATCCGCTCCAAGATCTCGGCCAGCTCCGCTCTCAACCAGTCGGACCCGAACCAGAAACAACGTGAGCGCGACCAGGCCCAGGCCTATTTCTGCCACGCAGTGGACTTTCTGGATCCCTCACGCCCGCAACTGGTTGCCATCGGTGGCCTTTCCGGCACCGGCAAGACCACGCTTGCCTACGAAATTGCCCCCGGCATCGGCCGGGCACCCGGCGCGCGCGTGCTGCGCACGGACGTGATGCGAAAGCGCCTGCTGGGCATTGAAGAAACGGAAAAGGCGCCGGCGGAAGCCTATACGCTGGAGGCGTCCCAGAAGGTCTACCACGCGCTGGACGACACCATTCAGACCGTCCTCGCAGCAGGTCACTCCGCAATCTTCGATGCGGTTTTTGCCGCCGAGAGCGAACGGGACCGTATCGAGGCCATCGCCAATAATGTTGAATGCGGTTTCTGCGGCCTGTGGCTGACCGCGCCGGCGAACATCCTGAAAGCCCGGGTCTCCGCGCGCGGGGACGATGCCTCGGACGCAAACGCCGACGTTGTCGATACCCAGCTTGGCTACGACCTCGGCCAGATGAACTGGGCGGAAATCGACGCGGGCAGCAACGTCGACGAAACCGCCGGACAGGTGCGGAAAATCCTGAACCGCCAGTAGACTACAGTCCGGCAGCCCTGAGAGCTGCCGCGGCTCCGGCTGCACAGAAGACGGCGACATATTCCTTGCGCAGTGTCACCTGTGCCGCTGCAGCAACGACAAGGCACAGCGCCACGGCCAGCCCGCCCTTCAACACGATGGGCAGGATGGTGGAAACGATGATCGCGCCCGGCAACGCCTCCAGACCGCGGCGCACCCGCGGCGTGATGGGCAGCCGGCCCATGACCCAGTATCCACCCGCCCTCAGGGCGTAAGTGACCGCTGTCATGCCAAGCACGGCCAGGATAAAGATCGGGTCGGCGGTGAATGCTCCCTCAGTCATCGAGATAGGCCCCCGCGAAAGCACCGGCGATGGCACCGGTGAAAATGCTCCAGTAGCCACCGACCAAATACCAGGTCAGCGCGGCGATACCGCCTGCGAACAGCCAGCTGACTGTCTGGCGCTTACCCTTCCAGAGCGGCACCAGAAGTGCGGCGAAGAAAGCCGGCAGAACCACGTCGAGGCCATAGACCTTCGGGTCCGACACCAGACTGCCCGCGAAATAGCCCGGAACGACGGAAAGCGACCAGACCGACCAGGTGAAGAGGCCGCTGCCGAGATAGATCCCCCAGTCGCGCGTGCCCTTGTCGTATTCCGACAAGGCCAGCAACCAGTTGAGGTCCGTCAGCAGAAACAGGGAAGGATAGGTCTGCCAGGCCGGTACCTGGCCAAGCCAGGGCCGCAGGCTCGCGCCGATCAGCAGCATGCGCATGTTGACGGCAGCGGTAACCCCGATCATCGCCACGACAAGAGCATAGTTGAGCGGATCGCTGTAGACTTCCATCGCGACAAACTGGCTGGCGCCGGCGAAGACAAGCGAGTTGATCATGATCGTTTCGAGGAAGGTCAGCCCCTTTTGCGCGGCGACCGTTCCAAAGACCAGTCCAAGCGCGATGATGCCCGGGGAAACCGGAATGCACATCGTGGCGCCCCGCACGCAGCCTTGCAGGCTGAGGGTCACATTTTTGTTCAACATGTCTGTCCAAGAGTGTCAGGCGGCGGGCAGCCCCCCGCATAGAAAGGTCAGTATTGCTGATAAATCGCCTCAGAACCAATGAAACCTTTTGATTTACCCATCAGCGATCCTGTAGCCGGGACCGGGCCACGGGTCAGAACACGACGCCGTAGATCATCCGCAGGCCGGTAAAACCGAGGAACAGCGCGAACACGAGCTTCAGCTTCGACGGATCGATGGCATGGGCGATCTTCGCGCCCCAGGGTGCAGCAAAAGTGCTTGCCGGAATGATCAGGAAGAAGCCGATCAGGTTGACATACCCGAGCGAGAACGGCGGGCGCCCCTCCTCGCCCCAGCCAAAGAAGATCGACAGCAGGGTGCCCGGAACGGCAATGATGAGGCCGATGGCCGCTGCAGTGCCAACCGCCTTGCGGATCGGATAATTGAAGAGGGTCAATGTCGGAACGCCGAGTGTTCCACCACCAATGCCCATCATCACCGAGATCCCGCCAATCAGGAAACCCAGCGTTTCCTTGATCGGAGATCCGGGAAGCTTGTCGGCCAGATGGGAGCCCTCCTTGCGGAACATCATGTTGGCCGACACGGCCAGAGCGACAATCCCGAAGACCAGCGTCAGTGCGCCACCCGAAATGTTCCCCGCGAGCGTTCCCCCGGCGATGACGCCAAGGGCGATCGCCCACCACCAGCGTTTCAGGAGATCCATGTCGACGCTCCCCCGATTGTAGTGGGCACGCGCCGACGACGTGCCGGTCGCCAGAATGGTTGCAAGCGACGTTCCCACCGCCACATGCATGAGAACCGACGGGTCGATCTTCAGGGCGGTGAACATGTAATAGAGCACCGGCACGATGACGATGCCGCCACCGACGCCGAGCAGGCCTGCAATGATCCCGGCCACAAGCCCGGTTGCCAGCAGCGCAACAGCCAGAAGGCCAAGGGAGAAAAGGCTGAGATCTTCCACGCGATTATCCTCGTTGCCGGTGCCGAGCTCATGCCGGCCACCAAAGTCTTCTTCCAGCGCTTAGACCAGCTGCGCGAATTTTTCCAGCCGCATGCGCGGACTATCTGTTTTGCGACGCTTGCAACCTCTTGCGACACGGGTGAATTGCAGCCAGTCTCTGCCGGGTGTCATTCAGGCGGGGAGGAAGCATGAACGGTCACTGGCTTGCGCTCTATACATTCGGCCAATTCCGTACGCGGGCGGACCACCCGGTTGTGGAACCCTTTCACCAGGCCGAGCCGCTTGTGTGGGCCGCGATGGAACGCGCCGAGGGTTTCGTCGCCCGCTCCGGCTACGAGGACGAACCGGGACCGGACAGCTGGGGCGAGCAGATTTTTCCCAGATACTGGCAGGACAATGGCGACGGCTGGGCCCCCTCCACCATCTCGCTTTGGCAAGACCTGGAATCAGCGCTTGCCGCCGTCTACCGAGGGCCGCACGCCGAGATCCTGAAAAAGGGCCCGGACTTCATGCGGGAAGACCACGCCTACCCCGCCTATGCCCTGTGGTGGGTGCCGGAAGGCCATCAACCGGACTGGGTGGAAGCGGTCGACCGCTTCGAGCGCCTGGGCGACGCGGGCCCCACGCCCGCGGCCTTCACATTCAAGTCCGCTTTCGATCCTTCCGGAAAGCCCACAACAGTGAACGGCGGCGTATCGAAACAGATCGCGGAACGAAACCGAACCCGGACCGAAGTTCCAAAGGCTGTTCAATAGGGAATTGTTCAAAAATCGATGACTAATTGTCCAGATTTGGCAGAATTGTAAAACAATCTCGCAGTGGCAATCTTAGGTCCAACAGCGCACGGACATTCCCGTGCCAGAGATTGGGAAAGGATTGAACCATGAACCAGATACTCCGTCCTTCGGATGCTCGCGGCGATGCCGATTTCGGCTGGTTGAAGAGCAAGCACACGTTCTCCTTCGGGTCCTATTTTGACCCGAACCACATCGGTTTCGGTGCCCTGCGGGTGATCAACGAGGACCGTGTCGCGCCCAGCGCCGGCTTCCCGACCCACCCGCACCAGAACATGGAGATCATCTCCTATGTCGTTTCCGGTGGTCTGGAACACAAGGATTCACTCGGTACGGGCTCCGTCATCCGGCCGGGAGAACTGCAGCGCATGAGCGCCGGCACCGGTGTCCGGCACAGCGAGTACAATCACTCGGATACTGATCCGGTCCACTTCCTGCAGATCTGGATCGTTCCGGAAGCTGACGGAATCTCGCCAAGCTACGAGCAGAAGGCCTTTCCGGAAGACGGCCGCCGCGATGCGCTGCGCCTGATCGGATCGCGCGACGGGCGGGACGGATCCGTTACCATTCATCAGGATGTCGATCTCTATGCGTCGCTTCTGACCGCCGATCGCAGCCTGGCCTTCGACATCCGCCCCGGCCGGAAGGTCTGGCTGCAACTGGTGAAAGGCAAGATCAGCGTCAACGACCAACCGCTTTCCGCAGGTGACGGTCTTGGCCTGCTTCAGACAGGCGCAATCTCGCTGACAGCCAGTGAGAATGCCGAATTCCTGCTGTTCGACCTGGCAGCCTGACACGAATTGGGGCGGGATTGTTCCCGCCCCATCCCCATGTACTTCCCTGGAAACGAACAGCCAGATTGAACACAGGATCAGAGCAATTGCTTTCATCCACATCAGGAGACCGACAATGGTAGAGACAACTTCCCCCGACATCACCCTGGAACAGGATGGCAGCAAAGGCCGCTATGTGGCGAAGGTAGACGGGATCACCGAACCGGCCGAACTGACCTTCTCCATTGTCAACGAACACCTGATCATTGCCGATCACACCGGCGTGCCGGACAGCATGCGTGGCATGGGGGTTGGCAAGGCACTGGTGGAAAGGCTTGTTGATGACGCCCGTCGCAAGCAGGTGAAGATCGTGCCTCTGTGTCCTTATGTGAATGCGCAGCGGCGCAAGCACCCCGAATGGGCGGACGTGTTTCAGGCCTAGGCGAAAAGAAACATGCTCAGCTCGAAGGCTCGTTGTCCTCTACGGCCGTCTCGCACCCCCGCAAGGTGTAGAGCGCACCGGTCAGCATGTTGCCGGCCTGTTCGAAAGCGGTGTCGGTGATTTCCGGACCGGCAGCGCTCAAACCAACTGCCGCCAGCCTGATGTCGGCAAGGTTCCGATTGAGCTCCTTCAGTTGCTGCGCCACGTCCCAATGATCCCTGAGGTCGGGATCAGAGAGTTGCGCAGCAAGCCCGGTGATCTTGCCGTCGAGCGCTTCGATCCGGGCCTTGAATTCGCCCGGAGAGACCTGCAACCGGGCGAGCGCGGCTTCTGTCACATTGCCGGCGATACGTTCGCCCGCTGTATCGACCCTGTTCAACACAAGGAGCGACAGCACGCAGGCTGCAATGACGAGCAGCGCCGTCGCATTCACGAGCGCCAGAAGCAGCTGACCGGGCAAACGGACCAGACGGCGACCAAGGCCGGGGGCATCGTGATAGGACATTGCATGCTCCTTAGAGATCAGGTGCTCTCATTCAGACAGAGTCCCGCATGACACACAACGGCCTCCCGGGCCATGAACCGTCAGAAAGACCTGATTTCTCGGGAGAACCAACCGACCATCCGTTCACCGTATAATCAGAGCCTTGGTATCGTCTGCCTGCAGCCCAGCCTACACTTTATCCGAGAAACGACACTTACCTTTAACGGAAAAAGGGTTACTCCGTTCTCATTCGAAACACCGATAGGGCACGGATGAACTACGGCCGCCTGATCACAGCAATACTGTTCCTCTGGATGACGTCCGCCCTCTTCAAGTTCGGCAACCAGAACTATGAGGCGCTCAAGGCGGACTTTGGCCTGCTGGCTCCATTGATGTGTTTCATCGCCGGCGTGCTTCTCGGCTGCAGCGCCATTGTCCTGCTCATCAAGTCTTTCAGGAAGACATGATCGCGCTTCGGCAGCTATCAACCTGCTGCCGGGCACCATAAAACTTCAAGACGGCTCGCCAAGCACGGAGCTGATGCCTATTTCGCGTCGTGGAAGATGATCCCTGCAGTGTGTCTCGTGCCGGAGCGCACGCGGCTCACGCCGTGGCGCATGTTCACGCGGTAACTTCCTCTCGTTCCCTGGACAGGCCGGTTGTGAACGCCAAAGGCCACGGCATCCCCCTGGCGCAGGCTGACAACCTCAACGCGGCTCTGCATGCGCGGACGTTGTTCGGTCATGCAGAACTCGCCCCCCGAGAAATCCTTGTCCGGTTCCGATAGCAAAATCGCAACCTGGATCGGAAAAACCAGATCTCCGTACAGATCCTGGTGAAGGCAGTTGAAGTCGCCAGCGCCATACTGCAGCAACAAAGGAGTCGGCCGGACCTGGCCCGCCTTGTGGCATTGCTCCAGATACGCGTCATGGGTAACCGGAAATCGTTGATCGAAGCCCATGACCTCGTTCCACCTGTTGGCAAGACCGGCGAAGCGGGGATAAAGGGCGGTCCGCAATCCACCCAGGATATCCGGCAGCGGATATTTGAAATAGCGGTATTCCCCCTTGCCGAAGCCGTGCCGCGCCATGACGACATGGCTTCGGAAATGTTCTTCCTCGGTATAAAGCGACGAAAGGGCACGACATTCCCCGGGCGACAAGAGCTGAGGCAGCGTGGCACAGCCGAACCCGTTCAGCTCTTCGTGGATCGCGGCCCAGTCATAACCGGCGACCCGAGCCCCTACGGAGGTCGCCAAAGCATTCGAACGATCCTCGTCGGCGGTAAGTTTCCTCATGCCCGTTTCTCCCTCTCGATGAGATCGCGCTTGCGCTCCACACCCCATGCGTAGCCGGAAAGTGCACCGCTGTTTCGAACCACACGGTGGCAGGGGATTGCCACTGCGAGCTTGTTGGCAGCACATGCCCGGGCAACAGCCCGTGATGATTTGGGTGCCTTGATACGCCGGGCAATCTCGGCATAGGAGACCGTTTCTCCGGCAGGGATTTCCTGAAGAGCTTGCCATACCCTTTGTTGGAAGACGGTTCCGCGGACATCCAGAGGCAGGTCCAGACCGATCTTTGGACATTCGACGAAGCCCACCACCCGGGCCACCAGACCTTCATAGTCGCGATCCGCCCCAAGCAGTGTTGCCTTGGGAAACCGGTCCTGCAGATCCCGGACCAGATCCCCCGGGTCACTTCCGAGAAGAATCGACACAACGCCTTTCTGTCTGGACGCGACCAGAATGGCACCAAGCGTCGTCTGGCCAACCGCGAACCTGATCTCCTCGTCGGCTCCGCCGGCACGGTATTGGGTGGGTGTCATACCCAGCATCCCGGTGGATTTTTCATAGAACCGTCCGCTGGAATTGAAGCCTGCGTCATAGATTGCCTCGGTCACCGTTATGCCGGAACCAAGTCCATCACGGACCTTGTTGGCCCGATGCGCTGACGCGTAGTCTTTTGGCGTTAGCCCGGTTGCCGCCTTGAACACGCGGTGAAAGTAGCTGGGGCTACGGCCGACGGAACGAGCAAGATCATCCAGTGACGGCTCTTCTTCGCTGCCTTCAATGATGCGGCAGGCCTTTGCGACAATAGCTGCATTCTCGGCACCGGCAGGCAAGCCCTCCGGCTTGCAGCGCTTGCACGCCCTGAAACCGGTCGCCCGGGCGCTTTCGAGCGTTGTGTGAAGCTGTACGTTTTTCGGATTGGCCAGGCGCGAAGGGCACGACGGGCGACAATAGACACCGGTCGTCGACACCGAATACCAGAACTGGCCGTCTGCGGTCTTGTCACGGGCTGCTATGCGCGCCCACCGAGGGTCCTCTGCCAGGGGCAGCTTGGTCTGATTGTCGTTCAAGGCTTCCATTGGTGCGTCTTCCCGAAATTGTTGTCGTCAACTTCGCCAATCCTGTCACCGGCTTCACGAGCGTGCACTCCGGTCCTTACCTTCAAATCGGGATCTTCAGCGACCCGTTTTCCGAGCCGCGGGCATATTTGAATTTCAGGGCAAGGAACGGAGCGGAGGCTCCGCTCAAGTCTGTTGAATGGGTGCCGTTGCCTCAAACAGGCGGTCCGGGATTTGCCACAAGGCGGCGCTCCGCCTTGTGGCAAAGCGTCCAGTCAGGTCAGCCGAATGGACATGCCGCCATCGACAATCGTCGGGCTGCCCGTCATGAAACTTGCGCGGTCGGACAGCAGGAAAAGCGCAGCCTGTGCGATCTCCTTTGCGTCCGCCATGCGTTTCATGGGGTGCAAACCTGCAATGAACGCCAAGACGTCCGGATTTCCTTCGCCACCGGCCGGTGTAATTGTGCCACCCGGCATCAAGGCATGGGCCCGAATACCCTCAGCGGCGTGGTCGGATGCAAGTGATTGCACCAAGCCGTTGAGACCGGCCTTGGAAGCCGCGTAAGCGCCCATGCCGGGCATGCCCGCGTTGCTGAAACCAACAAATGACGATGTGAAGACGATCGAGCCACCGCCGGTTTTCTTCATGACCGGTATCTGCGCTTTTGCAGCCAGAAACGCCGCTGTCAGGTTGACAGTCAGGACCTCGTTCCAGTTGCCGATACCCATGTCCGGGACCGGCTCCATGGCACCGACAATGCCTGCATTGTTGAAGGCACCGTCCAGTCGCCCGAACTCCTTCAGGGCAAGATCGACCAATGCCGCGGCATAACCTTCGTCCTTTACGTCGCCCTCCAGGAAAACGGCCGTGCCGCCGGCTTCACGGATTTTGGACGCAACCGCCTCAAGTTCCGCGGAACGCCTGGCACCAAGGATGACATTCGCTCCTTCGGCTGCAAAAAGGCTCGCTGCTGCAGCCCCGATCCCGCTGCTTGCCCCGGTGATGATGATCGACTTGTTTTCGAGTTCCATGACGTTTTCTCCTGTCTGTCATTGGACCCGGCATAAGCCAGTGTCCGAGCGACAGGTGTCATGATCGGGCCGAGCCGAACTATCCGTTTCTTGTTGTCAAATCCATAAGAAGGGGTTGAGCACGACGATCAGGTCAGGGGTATACCAGCACAAAGGCAGCCTATTTCAAACATGTTGGGCACGCTCAATGAGGCCAACGACGTCTGTCGATCAATGTGCGAGTGGACTTAAGGAGCGGCAACAGTCTGCTTCAAAGGTAACCTGATATCTACTTGCCGTATCCAGCCGCACTTGAGGCTTCCCCGTATGACGAACCTGTCCCGCAACATATTTTCATCACATAGGTATTTCCCATAGTCACAAAACTATCGCTCGGTATGGCGCCCTCTTTTTTCAACCCCTTGGTGAAATAGAGGGCTTGCTCTTTATCCAACGGCTTAGCGATCGTCACCGCATACCATCCGTTGGTCGCAAGGTAGACCGCCAAAGGGAGATCTCTTGCCATTGCGTAACTAACCGCTTCGTCGATGTTGTCGAAACTCTTGACTTGAATGAGCCTAAGTTCGCCAGGCGTAGCATCGAATTGATCAACTCGTATCCACGTATGGTGCATATACCCAGTTACGCCCGCAACAGTCACACGATACCAACGGTCTTCCTCACCAGTGATTTGCACAGATACGCCATTTGTGAAGCGACGTAAGCTATGAGCTTTCCCGTTAGGTGACGCCTTCATTAAAACTGAACCCTTAGGGTGTCGGACACGTCCAGAACGAGCAACGGGAATGGTAGCTCTGCTCGGCGCAATTTGCTTCGGACTTGTCGAAACGGAAGGTCGTGATGCTACATACGGCTTTGCTTCGCTTGAAGGCTTGGAGATTGCGGCCGTGTCCGTGGCACCCTCAGACAAAGTAACTCCAAAGTTAGCCATCTCCTGCCCAGAGAGATATCTAATGTCATTTGCTTCTGTCTTGAATGCGAGTTGCAAGAGTGCGGGGTTCACTCCCATCTCCACCATGTACCCAATGATGTCCGCTGTGGCGTCCTGAACAGCAGAAACAGCCTCCTCCTTGTTGAAGGGAGTTGTTGGCGAGAATGAAGACTTGTGCACCCCGATGGAACCCGGTTCAGCATATCGAGATCGGCCTCCCATGAATGCCAGGGCGCAAGCAGAAGCGCATTCAAGCTGGCGGAGTTGGATCGTGGCCAAACCGTGTGATCTGATGATCCGACCAAGTTCCATCGCCTTGAAAATGTTCCCGCCGTCGCTGTCAAAGCCGATCACATTGGGATTGAAAGAACGAATGACTTTCTCGAATTCGGAGAGGTCGTCACCGGGTGTGAAGGTACCCTCGATAACAACAAACCTCAGACCATCGTCCCCCTCTCCCGAATTGTAGCTAAGTTCGGCTTTTCCCACTGAAGGAAGGATGGTGACCAAAAAGATCATGAGGATTCGGATGATCATGGGTAATCACACACTCAAGTACAATTCATTGACACCGCAATTCAGTGTATTCGAGCGACGTAAGGTATTGCAACCAGACTTCACGCCATATGGTTGATCTGCTCAGCCCAATTTTCTGTGTTTTGAGGTAAGTCTGTTTCTCCAGTTAAGATTACAGACTATGAAACGATCCAGATTATGCGAAAAAAGATCATTAGTATTTTGAAGGAATATCAGCCAAGCATTGCAGCTTCGCCAGTCTTTGATTGCCTGTAGGCGCGCAATCTGCAGTGCAGTCGCAGCATTCTTGGCACCCCTTACTGCAGCGCTCAAGCCGAAGCAATTGCAGCAAGATTGACTTGCGTTCCAAAAAATAATTCTGAAAGTTTATGAAGGGGGAAATGGTACAGACGAGTGGATTCACCTAGTCAGAATATATTTTTGTTGAATTTCAATGCCTTACATCACCAACTGCAAACGCAATGTAGCACTTCATTGTAGCAGTTTTCAAGCTCGCCTCACCTCGAAACTAACGATGGATCTGGATGTTGTCGTAGATGATCGCAGCCCCGGGGTTCATCCTGATGCCCCACGTAGGGTTCTTGATCAGGAACTCGGCAGCCTCGACCACCGTCTCGAAAGTCAGTGCATCCGCAGCAAGGTTTGAGCCGGAAGGAAAGCACTTGTAGGCAGAACCACCGACTGGGTAAGCAACCCGCATCACACCATTGGTCAGAGCGCAGATTTTCACAGGTTGTTTCCTAATACAGATGGTCTGGGAAGTTCGCTATTTGGTTGCGAAGCACCCAGGCACTGCTCTATCGGCCCCCATCGCGGGAAGCCAGTGAAGGGCTCACATGCGGCCCACGCGGCCTTGTTGATCTGATCCTGAGAGACTCTTTCGGCGGACATTAGATTCCTGATGGTTGTCTGTGGTTGTGGCGAGGTTAGCCGGGGGGATGCGGGAGGGGAAGAGGCAGGCGGTCTACTTCACAAGGCTGATGATGCCCAGGAACAATCCCACTAGACCAAGCGCCACAGAGATGACTGCGAGTCTTGCAGAGATCCGCACCACCGGGTCCTTCACAGTGACGTACCAGCAGATTGTGCCCAGCCAGCCGAGTTTCTCAACGCACAGTTCCACGCACTCGTCCACGTTGACACTTAGCCTTCTCCTCAGGTCGTAATCGAGCTGAAGTATGTCGTCGGCCTTTTCGTGACCAATGACTGCCGCTAGTACAAATTTTCCGTCGCCGCGTGAGATACGGACGACATCGAAGCGATCTGCTCCGTTCCTTCTCCAGTACTTCATCGCCGCTCTTCCCATCCCACGTTGGTGGAAATCCAGTTTGGCGATTCTGAACGCGTGTCGATCTCCCAATTGCACCTCCCTGTCCGTGAGTTTTTGACTAAACCCAGACAACAACACTAGATTGTATGGAGTTGATATTCTAGCTTTCCTTGGCAGGTGGCGTGGGGACCGGAGCAAGAGCGTACCCCGGGAATCAGTGACCACCTGTGAATGGTGTCAAAGGAGAAAAAGGGGCGGGATATGAAGCAGCCGGGTTCAATGCCATGGCTCGAAGAACTCGGTCGTGTGCGCTTGTCGGAAAATTTCTTCATGCGTGATTTCCTGTATTCCGAGATTTCCAGTTTCTTCGGTATCCCCAACATCCCGCATCATCCCGAAGTCGCCGTCCAAGCCGGGACGCAGCTCTGTGAACAGCTTCTGGAGCCGCTGAGATCGGCTTTCGGACATGTAGCTATCCGTTCGGCTTACCGCTCGCCGGAGGTCAACGCTTACGGCAACAACCACGGCCACAATTGCGCGAGCAACGAGGCCAACTTCGCCGATCACATCTGGGATTATCGGGACGCGAAAGGGCGTTTGGGCGCGACGGCCTGCGTCGTCCTTCCCTGGTTCTCGGACCGTTACCAGGAAGAAGGCGACTGGCAAAGGCTCGCCTGGTGGATTCACGACCACCTGCCTTACAATACGCTCTGCTTCTTTCCCAAGCTCTGGGCCGTGAATGTCAATTGGAGAGAGCACCCAGAGCGTCGCATCGATAGCTATGCCGCACCCAAGGGTGTGCTGACGAAGCCTGGTATGACCAATCACGGTGGTTTGCACAGCGAGTTTTACAAGGGGCTGCCCGCAGCGCCGAAGGGCATCTCGGGAGAATGCCAGTGAAATCTCCGGATGAATGGACTGATCTTGAACTGCAGACTCTCATTGGCAACTACCGTCGGCTCGAGAAAACTGATGATCCTGTCTTTCCTGATCTGCTCGAGGAATGGAGCCGCCGGAAGGGGCAAGGCCTCGATTTTGAGAAGACGATAAATGCGGTGACCAAGTTCGCCAGGGAGGGGAGTTTCCTTTCGTACAAGCAGCTCGCCGATGAAAGTGAAGCCGACTGGACGAAGGTGCACTATGCGATGAACACACATCTGAGAGACCTGATTGAATTCGCCCACCGTCGAGGATGGCCCTTGTTGAGCGCCATCGTCGTCAATCAGAAGAACCTTATGACTGGTGACATGGAACCACAGACCTTGAAAGGGTTCGTATCCGCCGCAAAGGAACTTGGATACGCAGTGACGAATGAGAAAGCCTTTTTGCGGGATCAGCAGAAGCAGGTTTTTCTTTGGGCCAAAGGACAGGTGGCAGCTGATGACCAATCTCTTTGAAGTCTCTGCAGGCAGGCTTAAACCAGTCTCGAGGGCAAGACTCGCCACCGAGGATCAGATCGAAACGTGGGTCGCTGAGAACCCTGCCATTTTGGGACTGGATGTCCTGATTATTGGTCGACAGGTCATTGTCGAGAACCGTGGTCGCCTCGACTTGCTTGGGCTCGATGCTTCGGGAAATCTCGCTATTTTGGAGCTGAAGCGAGACCGGACGCCGCGAGAGATTGTTGCGCAGGTTTTGGACTATGCCAGCTGGGCCGTTGGGTTGACGACACGGGATGTTCACGACATCGCCAATCGCTTCTTGAGCAAGCCCCTCCCTGCGGCGTTCCAGGAACGGTTCGACAGAGGGCTTCCGGAAACACTCAACGGCGACCACCGCATGGTGATCATAGCCAGTGAACTCGACAGCACGACCAACCGGATCGTCGAGTATCTTGCAGAGAGGCATGACCTTTCCATCAACGTTGCCCTGTTCCGCATATTCCAGGACGGCGACCGTCAGCTGCTTGCAACGGACTGGCAGATGGACCCGGATGAGGTAGAGGAGCGGTCTGCTTCCAAGGTGCGAGCTCCCTGGACCGGCTATTGGTATGTCAATGTCGGAGAGAGCGAACACAGATCCTGGGAGGATATGCGGCGCTACGGCTTCATATCTGCTGGCAATGGGAGGTTTTATTCCGGCCGCCTGGAGCAACTTTCATTAGGCGACAAGATTTTCGCCTATCAGAAGGGTCGGGGCTATGTGGGGTATGGGGAGATAACTTCTCCTGCAATTATGGTTCGGGATTTTGCCATCGGTACAGGCAACTTACTGTCCGCCAATCTGGAACAGCCAAATCTCGCCCATGACCAGGATGACGAGGAACTTGCCGAGTACGCGGTTGGTGTCGACTGGATCAAGTCCTTCCCAATGGCGGAGGCAAAGACTTTCCGGGGCGTATTCGCTAACCAGAACGTAGTCTGTAAATTGCGCGATGCCGCGACACTGGAGTTTTTGTCCAGTGCCTTCGGAGTATCAGTGGGGTCGACGTAGGGCGCGATATCCGGAACGTTTGGTGCAGAAATCTGAGGGAACAATCAGAGCATAGGCACGAACAGTATCCCCGATTAAGGGCTCAAGTCTCGCCACGGGCTTTCAATGTCTTGATAATGTCTGCCCCGAGCTGTCGCGTGTTCTTCTTCCCCCCGCTTCCATTCAGAATGTCGACGCCAAGTGTGGCAGCGATTTTCCTAAGGTGAGGCTTGGCGACAAGCTGGGGTTCTCCGTCGATCAGGACAAGGATAGTGCCGCTCTCGTACTGCCTGAGGGTATATCGCTCGAAGTAGATTTCGTTGTCTACCTGCAAGTGGTCGAGGGGCTTCGACGGCTTGTTGAACAGCGAAATGGATAGCCTGAAGGCGTCACCATAGGGGGAGACTTTCTCTCTCAGTTCACTGGCAGTGCAGTCGAGAAGCTCCTCGACAGAGACACCTTCCTCCGGGTCCACATTCACCCGTAGAACCATAACCCGATCGCACAACTGAAAAGTGTTTGTGTTGAAGGCAACGTGGTTGGCGGTGGTCACCGTCTTGACGGAGATCCGTTCGTTCTCCGCGCTGATGACATCATAGCCACGCTGGTTGGTATCCAGCGCCATCTGACCCCGAGTGATCATGGCTGCATAAAGCTCGCCAATCCGACCGGTCAGGTGCCTGAGTTCACCTGGCGCAACACCCCAATCAAGCTCTCGCTCGTACCAAGTCAGTGCTTCGCCTAGCGATTGGATCACCTGAACCTGCGTTAGCGCCACGATACATCCTCCATTTGGGAAGCTGATAGCCTGATCGATCGCCACTCACAATCTAAAGGTTCTCAGGTTGACCCTGACACGATCCGCTCCATGCGGACGGTGCGCGAGCAGGAGGGCTTTACCGTGCCTCAGATCATATCCGAGACGGGATTGTCGAAGGCAACTGTCTGCAACGCACTTCCCCTCTCGGCCTTCAGTCGAATTAGGTGACACCATCGACGAGCAAAATCGCCAGCGGGCTAGATACGTCGCTCGTCGAGCAGCTTTTCGCGGGTTAGAAATTCGAGTTCAATCCAAAGGGCGGCGCTACGCTGGAGTTCTTTTCCAGCGCCAATCAAGTGCCACCATTCCTGGATGCACCGTCAGGTGGCGGCTAGTCGCGACCTTGTCAGCCGGATTTCTCGATGTTTTCTCGAGATCAAAGCTCCCGAGAACAAATAAAGTTGCACCATCGCACCCTCCAAGAAACCTCGTTGGGCTCGCCTGCATAATTCTCTGCAATCCGGAGGATCGTATCCATGCATCTCTCCGCCTAGCTGTTCTGCCGGTTGCCAAAGCAATCATGGCATCTCCAAACACAAGGAAAACCAATGACCATCTCAAATCAGACCGACCAATCCTGGGATCCTGCACCAACCCTCTCAATGGTGAGCTACTGTAAAGAAATAGCACCCAACATGGACTTGGCTAAGGTTGCGGTGCTGCTTCATCTCGCAAATGAACCCGGCTGCACGAGCCGCTACCTCACCGAAAAAATGGACGTTAACCAGAGCACTATTTCCAGAATAGTTGGCTATCTCGGAAGGGGGGACGCACGAAGCAAATATGGCGGTCTAGGCTGGGTCAGTTCTCACCCGGACCCCGAAGACCCACGTAAGCATCGCCATTACTTGACACCTGCAGGCAAAGCTATTGTTCTCAAGCTTTTAGTACCGCCTTTCCACTGAGTTCGGGATCATCGGGCCCCTAGCTTCTCCTTGGGGCACCCGGTGCCTTAATGATGTGAATAGCCCCTCTCGGCCCTAAACTCGAATTAGGTGGCACCATCAGGACCACACCGACCGATGGAACGCCCGTAGCTCTCCTCGTCGCTTTTCGTTTCCACCTCCCACCCTTCAAGAAAACCATGAAACACCAACCAACACTGGCTGGGGTATCGTCCCTGGCTATCGACTGCTGCCTCTCCGCTCCCGTATCGGGGGACAATTTTTCCCATAGCTATAATGAAGTTTTGACCCCACCCGCCTCGTTAACGTTGGAGATCAAAGACCGCGTTCTCGCTAAGCTGAAGCTTCAACTTCAGAGTTATGGACAGTCCCCTTCCTCTTTTCAGTGGGCAGGTCTGTCCGACGTCGTCGACACCCTAACCGCCATGCTCAGCGGAACCTGTCCACCGAAGGTTCACCTCTCCAGTCTTGATCCCGGCATGGGGAAGACCACTGCCTTGACTCAATTCCTGAAGGAAGTTGTACGCTCTTCCGATCATGAAGATGTTGGCGTCGTCGTCTTCCTGTCCCGCAAGGCAGAGATCGAACGACTGGTCGAGGAGGCCAATCTTCGGCCGGATGACTTTGCAGTCTACACCGCCGATCATGAGTGCAACGCCATATCCCCCACACCGGTCAATGATGCCCAAGTCCTCTTCACGACACAGCAGATGCTAACGAGCAGGTGCAAAGGCGGGAGCTTTGAACAGTGTTCGGCTTTCTATTATCTACATCGTGTCCGTGATGTCCGTGTCTGGGATGAGACGCTGGAGCCCAGCGAAGTCGTGACGCTCAGCAGCGACGACTTGGGCGAGCTTCTCCCCTTTCTGCGTCGAAGGGCTGTCACCACTGCGGATCAAGTCCAGGACCTTCTCGGGAAAACGGTGAGCGCACCATCGGGCTCGGTCATCACCATACCTGCCATCGAAGGACTGACGGGTCTCCGTGTCTCGTCGGATCATGACGGGTCTCTGCGTCGCAATCTGGACGCACTGGCCGCGATGTCAGGACGACCAGTCCGGATCTTGCCGGGTCAAGGCAAGCAGAAGGTTGCGCTCCACACCCGAGACGCATTACCGACAGACATGGCCCCGCTTCTGGTCCTCGATGCTTCAGGACGTGTCCGCGAGACCTACAACTGTTGGAATCGTCACAGCACAGGCCTGGTGCGCCTGACGTCTACCCCTAAGGACTATTCTGCCCTGACCGTGCATGTTCTCGACCAGGGCTCAGGCAAAGACAGCTGGACGAAGAACGATGACCGATTGGCGGTTGAGATCGCGACAGTGATCGACAGCAAACCGGATGAGCCTTGGCTTGTGGTCTGTCACAAGGACTTCGTCTCCATCTCAATTCCGAAGCTGATCCTTGAGCACGTAACGACCGCCAGAGACCGGGTCCAGTTCGTCACCTGGGGCCAGCACACCGCGACCAACGCCTTCGCTGACATACCCAATGTAGTCATAGCCAGCACATATTGCTTGCCCGATTGGCAGTACTCCGGTCTTGCATATGCCTGCAGCGGGAGACCGGTAAACCAGGAGCTGTCACACTCGGCGGTGGGTGCAATCCGTCTCGGAGAACATGGCCATAACATCTACCAGGCTCTGTGTCGGGCTTCGGTTCGAGGCAATGATGGGGGACGGTGCAAACCCTGTACGGCCTACTTCATCGCAGCCAAGGCAAGCGGAATACGTGACAAGCTGGCTGACTGGTTCCCTGGCTGTCAGGTCACCACATGGTCGCCGTCGCGTCGGAGGCTTCAAGGACAGAAGAAGAGAGCGGTCCTCGACTACATCGCAACTCGTCGGGCTGAAGACCCGGATGCGGTTATCCTCTTCAAAGAAGTGCAGGAGGCTGTTGGTATCTCGGATCGAAAACAACTGACCAAGATACGCAAGTGCGAGCACTTTCGTGCAGAGTTGACCGAATTAGGGCTTCAGGAGCACATGATCGGCAACCGTAAAGGAGCGAATGCGTTCATCCGCTTCTTCCATCCCATCCTGAGCGGTGACTGACCCAGAAATGTTGTGTGGGTCAAAAATCTGAGCGACTTATCAATAGTGGGGGAGATGCGTTTCCCCCCATACCCCCACCTCGTGGTCAATAACCCCTGTTGCTCCTATCCAAATTTGGGGCGTCGCCATTTTTGTAACAGCCACAACGTTCCTTGACGATTGATACAACGTTTCGTTAGACTCCCATTCAACATTGAAGTGGGGCGGCTACGGCTATGAAGAAATACGTGATCTACAAACGTGTGAGTACAGCTGAACAGGGACGCAGCGGGTTGGGACTGGAGGCGCAGGAGCGCGACATTCAACTCTTCCTGGACGGGTTCTCAGATATTCCGTTCGAGATTGTCTCTTCATTTGTTGATGTGCTGAGCGGTGGGAACAACGACCGCCCTGAGCTGAAGAAGGCCATCGACCTCGCCAAGAAGCAGGACGCCGAGTTGCTGGTTGCCAAGCTCGACCGCCTATCACGCAAGGTCGCCTTCATCGCCAGCCTCATGGATGATCCTAAGCTCTCCATCCGCGTGGCCCAGATGCCCTATGCCGACAAGTTCCAGCTGCACATTTACGCCGCGCTGGCTGAGCAGGAGCGTGACTTCATCAGTGCTCGTACCAAGGCAGCACTGGCTGCAGCCAAGCGACGGGGTAAGCAGCTCGGAGGCCTCCGCGACAAGACGATGAGACGGAATGAGGTCGTCAAAGCTGACGCCCAGCGCCGCGCTCAGAGGCTGAGCGGCGTCATCCTCCCGATGAAACAGGCAGGCATGTCACTCAGAGCAATCGCCGATGAGCTGAACACACTCGACATCCTGACGGCTAGAAACGGTAAGTGGACCGCAATGCAGGTCAAGCGGACGATGGAGAGGCTAGACACTCCAGATGCTTTTACAAGTCACGAAACGCTTGACTCTTGAGACAACGGCGATAGCCGTTCATGTTAAAAAGTGACCGATACGCCATTTAGCGATATAGGCCCCGATTTCATCATGTTGGAAGATTTTCTGTACGGTATTCAGCACTCCTCGCGCCTGATCAGCTTGACCTCTAACTAATTTTTGAAGAATTATACTAGTCGCCTTTTCTTTTATTTCATTTAATCCATCAAACTCCCACAACCCAGTAATTGCACCTAAAGCGACTTGAATATGGGATTTCAGATCGGCTCCTGGCTGCCCAAGTAGACTGCAGAAATCTGCAAACTCGCCTTCTGAAATCTCACTCTTCGATAGCATTTGCGCTGCAACCAGTATTCGATTTGCATTTGTGCTCAGGGCCTCTTCTCCAAGCTCTCGAAGTTGGAGAGTGCATTTCACAACGTCCTCAGCTCCAATGCGTCCAGAACTCTCTAAGTGAAACAGTAACGCTTGGATCCACGCAGTCTTGACGCCAAATAGTTGCCCGGCCCAAGCTCTCAAATGGTAGTCATCAGACAAAAATAAACGATCCGTACCGTCTGCGGCGAATATATCATCAAAGAACCGTCCGCCCTTTTCTTGGCGAGCACGGATTATCTCATCGTTTGGGTCGACTTTCGCCACTGCAGGGACGAGGACGCAATCTGATTTGATCCAATCCAAGTCGGAACGCATCAATTCGAGCTTCGAAGTGACTTCCTCTTCACTCCATTCAGTCAGAACAATTTGGTCGCCGCGCACCGCAATACTGCTTGATTTTTTAGGTCCGGTATCTCCGTCCTGAAAGCATGAAGTCTCCAAACTCTGTAGTCGTTCCGCAAATATATCAACGGCTTCTTGAGTGATGCCAATCCGTCCAAATTCTGCTTTTATTGCCTCTTCAATACCCAGACGCCGGATAAGGTAGCATGCACATGATTCTGCTATGATTCCGCATTTTCGTGCGTCGCGGATGTCATTCGCTGCATTAGCTTGATCTTCGACGGAACAAGATGAAACTTTGAGAGGATAACCACATTCTGATTTTAACCCCAGCATTGCGTCGATTGGATCAATGCCGAGATGAAAGGCGAGTATGTAGAGCGGGTAGGTTCCCTCTGAGTACTCTTTAGCTTTCTGTTGAGAGTAATCGGCACGTTGCCTCAGCATTGCTTTCATTTCGTCGAGGCCGTCTTCGCTACTAAAATTTACTGAGACTGACTTGAAACCCGATGCCTCTGGAAACTGCTCTTCAAATTTCTCTATAATCTGATGGAACGCCGCTAAAACCTTATGTTTAACACTTATGATCTTTGCTACGCCTTGACCTTTTAAAGGCCAATCAAATTCTTCGTTCACCTCTTTACCCAGCGCAGCTACAGCAACCGGATGATCACGACCAATATTGCCTTCCCTTAAAGCAAATAGTTCTTCATTTGTTTCAATGGTAAATGACAGCTTCGATTCGTCTGATTTCAACACCTCGAAAGTCGATCCTTCCTGGACGACTGTCGCAGTAATATTATCGGCGGTGCCCGGCGGTCGGCCAAAGGCCAATACGCTGGCGCTGAGAGCCATCCATGCGCGATGATGATTTTGATTTTGGCAATATAAGCGATACGCGTAATTACGCGCCCTTTCGATCTCACCACAATAGACCAAAATATTCACATACTCGCATCGCTCATCAATCGTACCAACCAATTCTAGATCATCGAGATCCTTGATGAGCCGTCGGATTCTTGCACGTTCATTCGTACGAAACAGTGCTTGTACATACCACTGCAAAGCGCTCATCGAGCTTGGGCTATGCTCAAACAATTTCCGCGCAAGTGGCACTACCTTTGAGTATTCCCCTGACAGAATCGCAACATTTGAACAAAACCTCCAACCGAATACAGAATTTTTAACATTCTGGGATAGTTTTTTAACAATCTCTATACTTATTCGACTTAAATGCCCCCGCAGACAAGCATCACAAAGAGTACTCAACGCCGGGCTTTCTGAAGAAAAACTCACCCGATCGATCAACAAATCAGCGCACTCGCGATAATACCCCCTAGCAAACAACTCATCCGCTGTTTTTAGTATCGTGAGGAAATCCCATTTATCGGCGTTTTCTAGAGATGAAAGAACCTTTTTCTCATCAAATTTTGTGCCCGTAACCGAAATCGGAAGTGCTTCAATTTCGTCATTCTCTTCTCGCAGAACAAATGCACGTTCATAAGCAGATCGCAGCAATAATACTTCCGGTCTTTCAGGCGTGATTGCGACTAGTTCTTCTAGCGCTTCATCCGCTGGCTCTCGGCTTAGAAAGCTAATTGCCATTCGGGCCTTTGTTTCCAGTGCAACTGGCAAAAGCTCCTCTGGTAGATCCGCACTTAGAACAGCATCAATCCTTTTGAGCGCTACAGTACTCTCACCGAGCTTCGCTTCAATCTCCGATGCCATAATTTGCAACTCAGGAACGTCTGACAACGGACAGATCAATTCCAAAGCTTCGGTGTCGCCGTCTTCTTGGAGAAATAAGACCGCACGTATTTGCGCAAGCTGGCTTTTTAGCTCAGGGTATTTTGCTAGAGTCTGATCAATTAAATGAGCCGCATCGGCGACGCTACCCGAGAGCCGGAGCGCGATTGCAGCGTTATTTACCTGGGAAGGTAGCAGGAGTTTATTGGGTGGGCGGAACTCGAGAGCCTCTACCAAGTCTCGCTTTAATATTTCGGCGGATTTAGCAAGGCGATTTTCATAATCGTCAGGCATTCGAGCGCCAAGCAAGAAAGCTTGGTTTTGGCGAGCGTCATCAAGCGTTGCAAGCGCCCACATGGAAGCAACATGATTATTGTCCTTATCGCCCTCATATATCTTTGACAAAACCTCATGATAATCATCAGGACGTACATCTTGGATATAGTCGAGATAGGCGACAACAACATCCGGAGCAAACAACTCCTCGCCAAGTAGATCTTCAGGAGCTTTTTCATGCTCGGTGAAACGGGCGGCATGGCAATATAAGCTGGCTGCCAAACTTCGATGGTCTCCTTTTTCTTGTAGCAACGTCAAACAACGCTGTAGCGCTGACTGGTTGTCTCCATCGAGTAGTTCTGCAAAAGCTAATCCAGTCTGCGCCTTAAAATCAGACGGGCACAGTGAATGGGCAAGTCGCAATGATTTGCTGGCTTCTTGATATTCGCCGATACCATGCTGAACAACACCAATATTGAAGTGCAATCTGAATCCCAAATAACCAGATGAATACTTTTCTTCTTCACCTAATTTTCTGAGTAAGCTCAAAGATGTATCACTATCTCCGCGGTTTGCAATCTTGCGATAATCGAGAATCCTTCTAATTTCTTCGCAATCATCTCTGTCTGGCTCTTCAACAGTTAATGAAGCTCGACCATCTAATTCAAAGGGAACGTCCGCCGCCTCAACTAGTTTCCGGGCTTTGGCTGCTTCACTGTCTAACAACCAAAAATTTTGGACGGACTGGTTGACCACATTACCGTCACCGCGAATGCTTGCGGCTTGAGTGTTCTCATTGCGCTCTGACTTGAAAGAAAATCGACTTCTAAAAAGTCTAAATATAGACAATTTCTTACTGTTCTCCGCTGCGATTTTCGGCGTTTTGCTGAACTGTATTGTTTTGGCCCGAAACGCGAGCATTTTGAGTATTAGTCGTAGTCTTCGCGCTTCTTAGTTTCAGGAAAAGACCCAAAACAGCGACCACTGCAACGACAATACCCGCAACCCAATATAGCGTCTCCAGCATTCCAACCCTCCTACCAACTAGGATTACACCAGCACACCCACTCGACCTCGCTCATACGAAGTTTCCTTGAGTCGCCACATGTATTAGGATAATGCCAAAGTTCGTTGCGAAGCTACACTTTGAAACCAATGATCGAAAGTTTACGGAAAATACCAGCAAATGGTGAAGCCATACGATTTCGCTTTTGAACTATCTACGCGTCGTATCTTTGAGCCGAACCACAGTGATTTTATGCGGCACAGCTGCTAGTTCACTAAACTAGTTATTGGTCGGCTCGGCACTTGCAACAATCCACAAGCATCTCATATTTCATCAATTGCAGGGTACTTTTATTTCAGCAGCAACGAGTTTCTTTGTAGTGCTGACAAATCCACCCCATCAAACCTCAAAGACTGCAGCGCCTTGTTCAGCTCGCGATAGAAGACCTCTCCGTAGCCGTAGCGGTTGCGCATTCCGATCTGCATGTGGCCTTGGAGGAAGTCGGCGAAGTCCATGTTGATCCCGGCAGCGCGGCAGAAATCCTCGAAATTGTGCCGAAAGCTATGGAAGCTGACCCCCTTCCGCTCAACACCAGCGTCTAGCATGAAGCGCTTGAAGTGCTTGGAGAACGGGCCGGAGTAACTTCCATTCGGGCCGACCTGGGTCTCGGGGAACAGGCGCTTCGAACCCTCGTCTTTCCGTTTCTGGACGAACTTGAGGAAGCCCAACGCCTCGAGTTCGGCATGTATCGGGATGTCGCGCTTGGAGGACTTGGTCTTCAACTTCTTGTCCTCCCCGTCATCATTGATCGAGATGCAGATCACGCCGTGCTTTTCCACCACGTCCGCGACGTAAAGCTGCAGGATCTCGTTCAACCTGGCACCTGTGAACAGGCTGATCACCGGCACCCAGTATTTAGCATCCGTCATGGGGACGACATCTCCAGGCGTCTTCCACTCCCGCGCCGACTTGCAGCCAGTGTAGATCGTCGAGGTGAATAGGCTGGAGAGTTCGGCAAGAGTGAAAGGATGCCGCTCTTCCTTCGCCTGAACGCGTCGTGTCGACAGACTGAGGCCATCAAATAGGTTGCCGGGTACGTTGTCGTAGTGGCTCTGCGCCCAACGCCAGAAAGAACCAACGAAGCGGAGGATCTTGTTGACGCTGGTTGTCGACATGGACGGCATTTCGAGCGACACAGCCGCCTCCGCAGCCCGCTCAATAGACATCTCCCGAAGCACCGACTTCTTTTTCCAGTTGGACGGCAGACGCAGCAGCACCTGCTTGAAACGACGGGCATCGTCTTTGCCGTATTCGTCGATAGGCCGATCTCCGCACAACAGCATGAACTGCTCGGCCCAGACTCTATGCTCCTTGGCTGTCGCCTCTGTCCAATCTTCCTTGGACTTCTCCTTGATCCAGTCTTCCAAAACGACAGAAAGCTTGGGGCATATTGGCGTCAATTCGATCTTGGAACCAGGTGTCGACACATAGTTCCCTTCATTCCGGCTCCGCATGTCCGCGAAAGCCTGAAGGGTCGCGTCCTGCAGCGCTGCAGCAAACTGCTTGAACGCCTTAGTTCCAGGAGACACCTTCAGGTTCACCTCCGGCCACTCCGACACCTCTTCGACTTCAAACTCGTAGTGTGGATCTACCTTGAACCGGCCTCGTAGCTGTCGAACATGTTTCTCAAGCTCATCAGTGGTCGCTTCCCAATCGTCAAACGACGGTGTCGGCAGTTCGGGCTGGACTTCATGGTCTTCCCGGAAACCGTCCAAGCGGACAGCTTCGTCCTCTTCCAGCAAATGCGCATGGTAAATGGCCTTGATTGCCTGGATCTGCTCTGGAGAAAGCTCATCAACGACGGGCGCTGCATCTCGTCCCCGGAGCGCTCGGCGGTGCTCTTCGAACCGGTTGTCGACCTCAACAGCCTTGATACGCACCTTGCGGAGCGCCTCGGCATGATCCTTTGTGCGAAGCGAGATCAGTTCCTCTCGCTTGCCATAGGTTTCGACGATGTCGGCGGGCACGACAGCACGGTGGTAGTAGACCGCTCCACGGCGGTACAAACGGGTATGGCCAGACACCTTTTTTAGACCCTCACTGTAGCAGTCTGCTGTAGCAGTGGTCGCAAGAGTGTCTTGCATATCAATAAGTTATTGAATCCAAGAAGATAGACTAGAGGATGGTACAGACGAGTGGATTCGAACCACCGACCTTCGGAGCCACAATCCGACGCTCTAACCAACTGAGCTACGTCTGCTTAAAGGCGTGAGGTGACGCGGACCATACTGACCCGTGCCGCCATTTGCAAGGGCGTCTTCTAAACTCGTTTTTTCCAACCCGCAAGCGGGAATTTGCGGAAATTTTCGAGCTGTTGAAAAGCAAATGCCCGGAGCGTTGCCCCGGGCATAACAACCGTTTGCCGATGTCATCGGCATGGCCCTGCCGAACCGCAATCAGGTGACTGCGGACGGCCGGATGCCGGATTAGTTGACCTTGATGTCCTTGAAGGACTTCTCGAACGCTTCCTTGACCGGTGCGGAAACGTCGGTACCGAGCTTGCTAGCCAGTTCGTGCATTTCCTTGGACTGGGCGCTCAGAGCGTCAAACTGCTGGCGAGCAAACGTGGACTGCAGCTCGATAGCTTCAGCCAGGCTCTTCGCAGACATGATGTCCTTCACGAAAGTGAAAGTTGCATCGGCGTTGGCTTTGGCAGCATCAACGGCCTTGTGGTTGAATTCGACAACGCCCTGGCGGGAAGTCTCGAAAGTGTCTTCCATCAGGTCGGTTGCGTCTTCAGCAGCGTTTTTCACTTTTGCATAGGCTTCGCGAGCGTTCTCGATGCCTTTTTCGGTTGCTTCACGGAACATGGCCGGAACTTCCATTTTCGGCATAGCAAAAGCCTCGAAGTCAGGGAAAGCTACGCCAGCAGCAGCAGTTTTGGCTTTGGTGGTGCGAGCTTTCGGCGCCGGCTTTGCCGGAGCAGTGGTTGTGGTGTCAGTCATGATCTCATCTCCTTGAGTCCGGATGCGATCATTGGTGCAAGTTCATTCCGCCGATACGTGTGCCGGCGGACCCTGTCGTCATCCGCAAACACTACATAGTGCATGCCGTGCTGCATTGCAACATTTTTTTGCACTGCACAACAAACTTGCCGTCGGGGATTTCTGGTGTTTCGTCGGTTCCGTCCTGCAAAAATCGGAGCGGACCACAGCCCTTTGTCGGTAAGCCATTGGCCGGACAAGGGAAGACGAAAACAGGCAATCAGGACCGGAAAAACGATACAACCAAAGCAGGAAATTTTCAATGAAACACTTGTGACACCTTGCGCGGGGCTCTGGCGCCCTGCGCAAGGAAAAATGCCGGCCGGATTATTTTTTCTGGGTGGCCTTGGCAGCGTCCTGAACGGCCTTCGTTGCCGAGTTGGAAAACTCGCGCGCCTGTTCGCCGAGGGATTCCATCTGCCGGCGCAGATAGTCCTGCTGCAGCTTCATCATGTCCTCGACATTTTGCGCCTTGACCAGTTCCTGCGCAAACTTGAAAGCCGCATCGACATGCTCTTCGGCATAGTTCAGCGCCTTCTTGTTCACATCCGCAGCACCGGCCTGAACCGCATTCGCGCTGTCTTCCGCATTGCTGACAGCCTTGTGGGTCGCGCCCATGAAGTCGTCAAAGGCCTTGCGGGCCTGGTCGACGCTCTTTTCCGCGAAATCGCGCATTTGGTCGGGAATTTCAAAACCGGTCTTGTCTGTGCTCATGTCGGCGCTCCTCAGGTCGACGAAAGATGTCAGGAGGGTATCCTGAAATCCTTCCATGCCAAAAATTCGTAACACGACGATGGCATTCCGGCAAACTTGTCCGGTCGGATTAACCACGCCTTCATGTAACCCCTTTAGCAACCTTGCTTTACGTGGACTGTGTTGGAGATTGCTTGTATTAACGGAGTGTTTACCACTTTGGGCAAATCCGGCCGCCACGCACCCGTCAACCGGTGTTGCAGACCAGTTTGGAGCAGAGCCATGGACGAACAAACCCTATCATTCCTGGAACTGACTGCCATGGATGATCTGGTTCAGCTTGTCGCCGACAAAAGGGCAGCCTGGCTCTGGTCGGCAGACGGGGCGCGTATTCTATGGGCGAATGCTGCCGGTGCTTCCTTTTTCTCCGCACAGTCCGTGGCCGACCTGGCCAACCTGACGTCGCTCGAGCGCTCACCCGCCCGTCCGCATATTGCCCGCATTGCCGAATCCGGCCCTACAGACAAGTTCAGCATCGACCGGCTTCGGTTTTACCGGGGTCTCAGGGTCATGCTGCTGACCTGCCAGTGCATGCGTATCGAGCTGGAAAACGGTGAAGCCGCTGCCCTGATTGTCTGTGGTGACAAGGGTCTGTCCATGACGAAAGACGCGGTGCCGGCTTTTGCACAGATACTGCGTGCCGATGATGCCACCGTGTTCGTGACGGATGCCGGTTCGGTGGAAGGCTGCTTTGGTGAACTGAAAGGAACGCCGGAAGACCTCGACCTGCCTGACGGACAGACGGCGCTTTTCGGTCCTCTGGAACTTGATGGTAACTTCCATGAGGGCGTTGTTCTGAAGGTGACGGACCGCCAGAAGCTGGTGGTCCTGGAAAATCTGCCTCTGGCTGATCCCGGCACTGAAGCCGGGGAAGACAGCCCCGCAAGCGCGCAAGAAGCGGACGCCTCCGCAATTGAAGCCGGGCTGCTGGCCACAGGCGTTGCCGCTGGAGCCGCAGTTGCCGCTGACACTTCATCCGCGGACGAGGAAACAGTTTCCCGGATGGGTGAGGAAGACGCCGGTTGGGTTCGGGCCGACGAAGACGAGTTTGAAACCGCTGACGATATGGCCGCAACGCAGGCCGCCCCTGCCCCACCCGTTGAAGAACCTGTTGAGGACGACCTCGACGACCTGGCTGCCAGGGAGCAATCCATTGCCGCTGGTGTTGTCACCTCAGACGATATCTCCCCGATGGATGCCGGAGAGGCGGACCTTGAAGCTGCGTTGTCCGACCTGGAGGAGATTGAAGAGGACGACGGTGAGACGGCAGAGGACATCTCTGCCGATGCTGAAGAGGACGACGGCCTCGAAGAACTCGACCTCGAGGAGAATATCCTTGAGGAGACGACCGCCAAAGTCATGGCCGAAGACACCTTCGATGACACTGCGACGGAAGATGGGGACGGCTTTGTCTTTCAGCCACGGCGCAGACCTGTGCGCTTTGCCTGGAAGATGGACATCGACCAGCGCTTCACCTTTCTGTCCGACGAGTTTGCCGAAGTTCTTGGCCCTTCCTCAACCGACATTATCGGTCTGACCTGGAAGGAAGTGTCCGACGCTTTCGATCTCGACCCCCGTGGCCATATTGCGCGGGCGCTTGACCGACGCGACACCTGGAGCGGAAAGACAATCGACTGGCCGGTCTCCGGTGCGGACCTGCGCGTACCTGTCGACATGGCCGCCCTGCCCGCCTTTGACCGGAACCGGAAATTCGAAGGCTATCGCGGATTCGGTGTTTGTCGGACCGCAGATGCCGTGCCGGAGCATGGCAGCCAGCCCTCCGGCCCGACGCTGGCCGTTGTCGGGGCATCTGACACTGACAATCACACTGACGAAACCGAACGCGACACACTTGCGGAAGATGAAGCCAGCCACGTCGCTGCAACGCTGCAGGAAGGTGCGCCCGGTGCGGAAGCTGCCGACGTGCCCGTGGCGCCAGAGGTGGAAGACGACATTGCCACCGCGGGCGATGACAACGGACATGAAAACGTCCGCTCTGAAACAGGTGATGAGACGACAGGTACATCAACTGGTGAGGCTGGTACCGATGAAGCTGGTTCACCAGACGCAGCACAGCAGCAGGCAACCGCGGAGGCAGCAGCCAAGCTTGCGGAATTGAAACCGGCAAAACCGGATTCTTTCGCGGGCAAGACCTTTCTTGGCGCAAGCGCGGCTGCTCTCGTCGGTTCCCTGGCAAAGTTCACCGGCAAGGCCCCGCAACGCCCGGCAGACCCGCCGGTAAAGGCAGATGAACCCGCCAAGGCGGATACCCGACACCTTGAAACCGACACGTCTCCTGAGGACGTTGGCCCGGATGCCGACAAGGATTTCGACGATCTGCCCGGCGCAGCTCTCGACAGCAAGTTCAAGGCCCTGGAATCCGGCCTGCAAGATGCACCGGAAGACGAAGCTCTTCCCGAGGAAAGTGACCTCCCGGAGACTGGCGAAGACAAGCCCGTCTCCGGCAGCGATGAAACCGTTCCTCAGGACAGTGAAAGCGCTGAGGACACCGGAACTGCAACCGACGAAACGGACGATGCGCCGGAAACAGTCGTCGATGACGCCGATGCAGTAGCTGATGATGAAGACCCTGAAGACGAGGTCAGCGACACGTCGAGCGAAGACACCGCCATCGTTGATGACGACACTGAACTGGCAGACGAAGACGAAGCGGACGCCGACAGTGAGAACTATGCTGCGACCGACGAGCTGACCGGTGAAGAGACAGGGGACACCAACACAGCCGTTGCAGTGCCCACTCCAGCGAGTGCCGAACCAACCGGTATCTCCGGGCCAGCGGCGCTGAAACCGGCTGAAATCGAAAGCGCGGTCAAGTCACTCGCCAAGGCTTACAAAGAGGCGGAAAAGAAGTCTCGCGACCTCTTTGAGGAAGAAGAAGACCCCACGACCCCGGAAGACGACGACATGTCGTCCACAGCCGTCGCAACTGCCGGAAGTGACGAGGACCAGCAAACGGGAACCGATGAAGCTTCGGCTGAAGACGAAGATCTGTTCGAGCCCGAGCCCGCCTTTGAAGACACCCATTTCGATCTTGTTGAGGAGGAAGACCGCGAGATCGAGGCCGTGGCTGCGTCATTGGAAACGGACGATGCGGCTGAAGAGCGTGAGTTCTTCGAAGAAACCGCAGCCTTCGAGAGCGAGGACAAGGCTGCCGAAACCGCCGACGCCGATGAGCCGGCCGAACCGAAACCGACAGGCCAGGTCATCCCGCTCGCAACGGTGAAACCGCGCGTTGTTCCGGTGGATACCTCCGGTCTTTCCCGGCCCGAACGTCAGGCCTTTCGCAAGATCGCCGAAGCCCTTGGAGCACGGCTGGAGGGCGACCTTGAAGATTTCGATGCGCCCGATCCGGTGGAACCGGTCGAAGAGCTGCCGCCCGAAGTTCCGGAAGCCGGCCCTATCGATCCGAGCCTCCTGGACCGCCTGCCCATCGGCATCGCCATTGCCCATGACCGGGAAGTTCTCTACGCCAACAAGGCGCTGCTGAGCATGCTTGGCTACAAGTCGATCACCGCGCTCTCCGAGGCTGGCGGCCTGGAAGCACTTTTCATCGACGATGCGGAAGAATTGCCGGACGCCGAAGGCATGGATGGTGAAGTCGACGAGACCATGAAGATGCGCCTGTCGGATGGCGGTGTCCTCAATGTCGACGCTCATATGCATTCCGTTCCGTGGAACGGCACGCGCGGTCTGATGATTTCCATCACCGAACGCAAGGCCAAGCCGGCACCTGCGACTGCCGCTCCGTCTTCGCCGAACTTCTTTGCGGAAGTCCGCTCGGAACTTGATAGCGCGCGAAACCAGATCGCCGAGATGGACACCATTCTGGAAACGGCGACCGACGGCGTTCTCGTGCTTGATCAGAACGGCACGATCCTGAAAGTGAATGGCTCCGCGGAGGCGCTTTTCAGCGCCAACCGGTCCGACATGATCGGAGCGCCTTTCACGGATTTCCTGGCGCCCGAAAGCCACCGGGCGGCGGCCGACTATCTGGATGGATTGTCGCGCAACGGTGTTGCCTCGATCCTGAACGATGGCCGCGAAGTGCTTGGCAAGGTTCCGACCGGCGGGCTCATCCCGCTGTTCATGACCATCGGCCGGATCAGCGGCAACAAGGACGACGTAAAGTATTGCGCGGTGCTGCGCGACATCACCCAGTGGAAGACGGCAGAAGAAGAGCTGACCCAGGCAAAGCGCCAGGCTGAAAACGCCAGCTCTCAGAAGTCGGATTTCCTGGCGAAGATCAGCCACGAAATCCGCACCCCGCTGAACGCGATCATCGGCTTTTCGGAAGTCATGATGGAAGAGCGCTTCGGCCCGATCGGCAATGACCGCTACAAGGACTATCTCAAGGACATCCGCACTTCCGGCTCGCATATCATGAGCCTGATCAACGATCTCCTGGACCTGTCCAAGATCGAGGCGGGCAAGCTGGATCTGAAGTTCTCCGCCGTCTCGACCAACGACGTCATCAACGAATGCGTTGCCCTGATGCAGCCGCAGGCCAACCGGGAGCGTGTCATCATCCGTGCCAGCCTGCCGGAATCCGTGCCCGATGTCGTGGCTGATCCGCGGTCTCTGCGCCAGATCGTGCTGAACCTTCTGTCCAACGCGATCAAATACAACAAGTCCGGTGGGCAGGTGATCCTGTCGACGGCGCTGGAAAGCAACGGCGAAGTCGCGCTGCGGGTTCGCGATACCGGCACCGGCATGACAGCCAAGCAGCTGGCTGCGGCGCTTGAGCCGTTCCGGCAGCTGCATACCTCCAGCCGCGGTGGCGGAACCGGGCTTGGCCTGCCGCTGACCAAGGCACTGGTGGAAGCCAACCGGGCCAGCTTCCATATCGATTCCACGCCGGATCAGGGCACCCTGGTGGAAATCATTTTCCCGACACAGCGGGTGCTTTCGGAGTAATGCCGGGCTCCCGACAGGAGAGCGCCTTGGTTGAAGTCGACAGCAATATCTGGATCCTTGAAGGGGACACTGTCTCCTTCTACGGATTTTGTTACCCGACCCGCTGTGTGATCGTTCGCCTGCCGTCCGGCAAGCTGTGGGTCTGGTCACCCATCGCCTTGACGCCTGCGGTCCGGCAGCAGATCGATGCCCTTGGAACCCCGGCACATCTCGTCAGTCCCAACAAGATCCACCATCTCTTTCTGCAGGACTGGAAGGCGGCCTGGCCGGAGGCCAGGCTCTGGGGACCCCAGAGCACCATTGCCAAGCGTACGGACCTCGCCTTCGAACCGGCGCTGGACGAGGCGGTGCCAGATGCATTCGAAGGCGCCATCGACATGGTGCGCTTTTCCGGTTCTCCGGTGATGGACGAGTTGGTGTTTCTGCACCGGCCCTCGGCAACTGTCATCCTGGCCGATCTCAGCGAGCATTTCTCTCAAGGTTTTTTGCACCGGCACTGGAAACCCTGGCAGCGCTGGATTGCCGGTCTTTGGGGCATTGTCGAAGGCAAGGGCTATGCGCCCCTGGAATGGCGGCTGAGCTTTTTCGACCGCCGAAAGGCCCGAACCTGCCGGGACAGGATCCTTGCCTGGTCACCGGAAAGGGTGATCATGGCGCACGGCGTCTGGCAGGCAAGCAATGGCACAGCCTTCCTGCGGCAGGCGCTTGCCTGGGTGTGACAGTTTTTCACGCCAGCTGGTAACGCGTTCGTGATCAGCCTTTCAAAGCAACCTTGAATAACCATCAGGCCTAAAGTCGAGTCTTAAACTCCTGTATTCTCACCGGTTTTCGGCAAAATAGTGGAATGCAATCCTCCAGTTAGTTTTGAATCATTCTAAAGTATTGATTTTGCTTGATTTATTGACTTGAAGCCCTGCTAGCGACATATTCCCGGCAAGCTTTTGACCTCGCGTCCGAGCAACAAGAACCATATCAACGGGAGAGTTACATGAATTCCACTTTCCGCATCCTGGCAGGCGCTGCCCTGCTGTCTTCGGCAACCCTTACCGCTGTACCCGCATTTGCCGACGGGGAAGTGAACATCTACTCCTATCGCCAGCCTTATCTGATCGAGCCGCTGCTCGACGCTTTCACCAAGGAAACCGGCATCAAGACCAACGTGGTCTTTGCGTCTGAAGGTCTGGGCGAGCGTATTGCGGCTGAAGGCGCCAACTCTCCGGCCGACGTTCTCTTGACCGTCGACATCGGGCGCCTGGACGGTGCCAAGCAGCTCGGCATTTCACAGCCGGTTGTTTCTGAAGTCGTCAATGCAAACGTTCCGGCAGAGTTCCGCGATCCGGAAGGCCACTGGATCGGCCTGACCAACCGTGCCCGCGTGATCTACGCTTCCAAGGAACGCGTCGACCAGGACAGCATCACCTATGAGGAACTTTCCGATCCGAAGTGGAAGGGCCGCCTGTGCACCCGTTCCGGTCAGCATGTGTACACCGTCGGACTGGTCGCCTCGATGGTCGCCCACCATGGTGCGGAAGAAACCGAAAAGTGGCTTGAAGGCGTTCGCGACAACCTTGCCCGCAAGCCTGCCGGCAACGACCGCGCCCAGGTCAAGGCCATCTTCGCCGGCGAATGCGACATCGCACTCGGCAACACCTACTACATGGGCCTGATGCAGACCAACGAGAAGGAACCGGAACAGCAGACCTGGGCCGACAGCGTCCGCATTCTGTTCCCGAACACCGACGACCGTGGCAGCCACGTGAACGTTGCAGGTGTCATCCTGACGAAGAACGCACCGAACCAGGACAATGCGGTCAAGCTGATCGAGTTCCTGTCTTCCGATGAAGCTCAGCGGATCTACGCCGAAACCAACCATGAATATCCGGTCAAGCCGGGCGTAGCGGTTTCCGAGCGCGTTGCAAGCTGGGGCGAGTTCAAGAAAGACACCCTGTCACTCGCCGACATTGCCGAGAACCGCAAGACCGCCAGTGAGCTGATCGACGAAGTCGGCTTTGATGACGGCCCGGCCTCCTGAGGCCATATCGACAAAAAAGACAGGCGCCGCATTTTGCGGCGCTTTTCTGTTGAGAGCAAGGAAGGCGGACTTTCAAACTATTCTGGGGCCCGCCATTGCCGGACTTGATCCGGCAATCCATGCCGTTCCCTGTCGACAAAATTCAGAGGTGACGTCGATCCGATCCTCGACGGCATGGATGCCATGGTCGAGCCATGGCATGACGAAAAGAAAACCACCGCAAAAATCCAGGTCATGCCTCGGGATCTCTTGGCTTTTGCATTTTCCGGGTTTTGCCTATAGAGCTTCCTGCGAACCATTCTCAAAGAAATGACAGGCCTTGCTGCGCACGCCCACCCTCACTTTTGCTGACCGTTTCTGGCAAATTGCATCGCTGGCGATTGCCACGCTGGTGCTGTTGCCACTGGCGGCGATCGTGTGGATCGCGCTGACACCGACGGGCGAAGTCTGGGGCCATCTTCTGACAACGGTTCTGCCCGGCTCCCTGCAGACGACGGTTTTGCTGATGCTCGGGGTCGGCTTGACCACAGGCATCACCGGCGTTGCCACGGCCTGGCTGGTGACGATGTGCAATTTCCCGGGAAGAAAGGTCCTCGACTGGGCCCTTCTGGTGCCCCTTGCGGTGCCGACCTATATCGTCGCCTTCGCCTATGTCGAAGTGCTCGATTATACCGGGCCGGTCCAGAGCCTGATCCGCACGCTTTTCGGTTTCAAGACGTCCAGAGACTACTGGTTTCCCGAAATTCGTTCACTGGGCGGTGCCATATTCGTCATGGGGGCGGTGCTTTACCCTTATGTCTATCTGACGACCCGGGCGAGCTTTCTGATCCAGTCCGCCTCGACGCTGGATGTCTCGCGTACCCTTGGCGCTTCGCCTTACGGGCTGTTCTTTCGTGTCGCCCTGCCATTGGCACGTCCCGCCATCGTCATCGGCATTTCGCTTGCCTTGATGGAGTGCCTCAACGATATCGGGGCGGTGACATTCTTCGGCGTGAAGACCCTGACCTTTTCCGTCTATGACACCTGGCTGCACCGTTCCAGCCTCGGTGGCGCAGCCCAGCTCGCGCTGGCCATGCTGGTGATGGTGTTCCTGCTATTGTGGCTGGAACGGTTCGGGCGGCGGAAACAGCGCTTCGACAGCGGCGGTGGCTCCAAGCACCGGCCGCCGACACGCTTCGAACTTGGACGCTGGCAGGCTGCGCTTGCTTTGCTGTTATGCCTGGCGCCGGTCTTTGTCGGCTTTGTGGTTCCTGGCCTGCTGCTTGCCGACCTGGCCAGCCGGCGCCTGGAAGGTTTTTGGGACAGCGGTTTTCTGGATGCCGTCTGGAACAGCCTCAGCCTCGCTGCCATTGCAGCGCTGATCACCGTGCTCATTTCCGTTGCCCTGGCCTATGCCCTGCGTCTCAACCCCAGGGGCCCATTGAAATTTGCCGTCCGGCTTGCCTCGATCGGTTACGCCATTCCGGGCACCGTTCTCGCCATCGGCATTCTGGTGCCGCTGGCCGGCTTCGACAATTTCCTGGATGCCCGCATGGAGGCCTGGTTCGGTATCAACACCGGCCTGCTACTGCTGGGGAGTGGCACCGGCCTTGTGTTTGCCTATGTGGTTCGCTTCCTTGCAGTTTCCTACGGCCAGGTTGAAGGTGGCTTCGGCCGGATCACACCTCATCTCGACATGGCGGCGCGCACGCTTGGCCGCAACAGCGGTCAGACCCTGACGCAGATCCACCTGCCGATCCTGAAACCGGTGCTGTTGTCCGCAGCCCTGCTCAGCTTCGTCGATTGCATGAAAGAGCTGCCGGCAACCGTTCTCCTGCGTCCGTTCAATTTCGAAACCCTGGCAACCACCGTGTTCGAGGCCGCCTCGCGCGAAGCCTTTGGCGAAGCGGCCCTGCCCTCGCTTGCCATCGTTCTGGTCGGTCTCATCCCGGTCATCTACCTCGCCCGTTCCAGCGCCTCGTCCTTCCGGACGCAAACGTCCAAGCGGCAACTGGAGCCGGTCGTCTGAACCAGGGCAGCCATGCCACCTCGCGCTCGCGTCACGCCCACCTCACGCCCACCTCGCGCCTTGACAGCCTCCGGGCGAACCGCGTCAATGGCGGCATAGTTCAGACAATTGCCGGGACAGTTTCGCGATGGAAAAGAAACACCAGATAAACCTTTGGTACGCCTTCATTGCCATGATGCTGGTGCTGATGTTCCAAAGCTGGTGGACCACCTACAAGACCGTCGAGCAGATCCCCTACAGCCAGTTCGAGCAGTACCTCAAGGACGGAAAGATCGAGGAGATCGCCGTCAAGGAGAACTTCATCGAAGGCAAGTTCAAGGCCGAACTGAAGGACGGCAAGCAGTATTTCGTCACCACGCGCGTCGAGGTTCCGCTCGCCGACGAACTCAGCAAGTATGACGTCAAATACACCGGCGTCGTCCAGAACACCTTCATTCGCGACATCCTCTCCTGGGTACTGCCGGTCCTGCTGCTGTTCGGCCTCTGGATGTTCTTCATCCGCAGGTTTGCCGAAAAACAGGGCCTTGGCGGCATGATGACGGTCGGCAAGTCAAAGGCGAAGGTGTTTGTCGAAAAGGACGTGAAAGTCACTTTTCAGAATGTTGCCGGCGTGGATGAAGCCAAGCGGGAACTGAAGGAGATTGTCGATTTCCTGAAGGAACCGGCTTCCTATGGCCGTCTGGGAGCACATGTGCCCAAGGGCATCCTGCTGGTTGGCCCTCCAGGCACAGGCAAGACGCTTCTGGCGCGCGCCGTGGCCGGTGAAGCCGGTGTGCCGTTCTTTTCGATCTCCGGCTCCGAATTCGTGGAGATGTTCGTCGGCGTCGGCGCCGCACGAGTGCGCGACCTCTTCGAGCAGGCCCGAAAGGCCGCCCCTGCCATCATCTTCATCGACGAGCTGGACGCACTGGGCCGGGCACGTGCCTCAGGCCCGATGGGCACCAATGACGAAAAGGAACAGACGCTCAACCAGCTCTTGACCGAGCTCGACGGGTTTGATCCGTCCAGCGGCATCATCCTGCTGGCAGCGACGAACCGGCCGGAGATCCTCGATCCTGCCCTCCTGCGCGCCGGGCGCTTCGACCGGCAGGTGCTGGTCGACCGGCCGGACAAGATCGGCCGGCGTGCGATCCTCGATGTCCACGTGAAGAAGATCAAGCTGGCCGCAGATATCGACCTCGATCAGGTGGCCCAGCTGACAGCAGGGTTCTCCGGCGCCGACCTTGCGACGCTGGTCAACGAGGCGGCCCTCCTGGCAACACGTCGGAAGGCGGATGCCGTTACCCTGCTGGACTTCAACGAGGCCGTGGAGAGGGTGATTGCGGGACTGGAAAAGCGCAGCCGGATCCTGTCGGACAAGGAACGAAAAACCGTCGCTTTCCACGAAATGGGCCATGCCCTGGTTGCCGCCAACCTGGAAGGCTGTGATCCGGTGCACAAGATCTCGATCATCCCGCGCGGCATCGGCGCGCTCGGTTACACGATGCAGCGGCCGACCGAAGATCGTTTCCTGTTGTCCGCTCTCGATCTGGAAAACCGCATGGCTGTCCTGATGGGCGGCCGGGCCGCAGAAGAGATTGTCTTCAACGAGATCTCCACCGGGGCTTCCGACGACCTGCAGAAAGTGACCGAAGTCGCCCGTGACATGGTCATGCGATACGGCATGGATCCCGACCTCGGCAATCGCGCCTATGCCACCCAGCGCCAGAACTTTCTCGGCCAGCCTGCCGGAGACGTTGCCGAGGTTTCCGAACAGACCCAGCGGGAGATCGACCTTGCCATCAAGCAAAGGGTGGAAGCAGCCTTCCAGCGCGCCAAGGCGCTCCTGAACAGCCATCGCGGCGAACTGGACGAAGGGGCCTCACTGCTGCTTGCAAAGGAAACGCTGACCGATCAGGACTTCCCCGCAATCCGCCCCCTTGCCGAACGCCGGAAGACCGAGGCGGCGGAGTAAGACCGGTTCGTGGCAACGTCTAATTGCCTTACGCGGCGAACGTGCTGCCACCTTTCGGCTGTGCTCCGGCGGCCAGGCGCGGATGGTTGCCATCCATCAGAAATGCCTTCGACCAGGCTTCGAAATGTTCTGCCGGCATCGGCCGCGCGAACAGGAAACCTTGCGCAGTCGTGCAGCCGTTCTCAGCCAGGAAAGCGTGTTGTTCTTCCGTTTCGACGCCTTCGGCAACAACCTCGTAATTGAGGCTTTTCGCCATTGCCAGAATGGTCTGAACGATCGAGCGGCTGTGATGGTCATCGGCAAGACCACTGATGAAGCTTCGGTCGATCTTGAAGGTGTTGAACGGCAGACGCTGAAGATGCGCCAGACTTGAATAGCCGGTGCCGAAATCGTCTATCGCAAAGGTAATGCCGGCTTCCAGAAGCGGCTTTGCCGCCTCCGAGATTCGCTCCGGATCCCCCATGGCAACGGTCTCCGTCACCTCAAGCTGCAGCAGCTCGGCCGGAAAGCCCGTGATTTCCAGAATGTCGAGGACGCGGGCGGTGAAGCCCGGCTTTTCAAGCTGGCGAATGGAAACATTCACGGCCAGCGGCAGACGTTGACCATGATCGAGCCAGACCCGGCCCTGTCGGCAGGCCAGTTCCAGCACCCTGTCACCCAGGCGCGTGATCAGATCGCTTTCTTCGGCAACATCGATGAAACATCCCGGTGCCAACAGGCCACGTTCGGGATGGTCCCACCTGGCCAGCACTTCGGCACCAACCACTCTCAACGTGGTGCAATCGATCTTGGGCTGAAAGGCGATGGTGATCTCGTCCGCCAGAAGGGCCCGTTTCAGTTCCGCTTCCAGACGGATGCGTTCGTGTGAGCGGGAATCGCGCTCGATTTCGTTGAAGAAGCATGCACGGTTGCCGCCGGTTCGCTTGGCCGCATACATGGCAATGTCCGCGTTCTTCAGGATAGCGGTGTAATCCTCGCCGTCATCCGGATAGGTCGAGACGCCGATACTGGCCCCAACGGCCATTGTCAGACCGTTGATTTCCAGCGGTTGCTCGACGCATTGCACCAGTTGATCCGCGAGTGTGTAGACGTTGGACATGGGCTTTTCAGCCGGCAGGACGATGGCAAACTCATCGCCGCCAAGCCTGGCGACAAGTGGTGGAAATGCCGTCTTGCCTGCCGCAACCTTGTCCGAGGTGTTCAGCAAGCGCTGTAGCCGCGCTGCCACTTCCTTCAACAGTGCGTCGCCATGATCGTGTCCGTAGCTGTCATTCACCCGCTTGAAGCGATCAAGGTCAATAAACAGAACGGCCATCCGGACCGGCGTGCCGTCCGCAAGCTGCATGTTTGAATTGAAGTGCTGACGGAAGCTCTCCCGGTTCGGCAGCCGCGTGACCGGGTCCACAAAGGCAAGCTCGTGGATGCGGGCCATGTTGTTCCGAATGGTTCCGACCATATCGCGATAGGCGCGAGCGAGAACACCGATCTCGTCGGTTCGTTCAACCGGGAAAGGCGCGTCAAAATTGCCGGCACTAACCGTGTGGGCGGTCTGGGTCAGCGCCTTGATCGGCCGGACGAAATTTTCCGCAAAATGAAACGTCACCGGAACACAGAATATCAGGAGAACAAGGGTGATGACGATGTTCCGTCCCCAGATGGCGAACAGCATGCCGTTGGCCTGAAGCCGTTTGACCGACACCAGCGCAACACCGAGAACCGGACTGTCTGCCGTCTCGCGCACCGGCAAGGCTATTTCGATCCTGTCTCCGGTCTGGCGGATCTGATCGAGACCGGTTTGCAGGGACAGCGTGATCAGCGGATGCTGGTCCATTTCGTCGAAGTAGCTTGTGTCCGGATCGCTGTCGATAGTGACCGCACGCGCAGGATCGTGAACCTGCGCCAGTTCGACCACGCCGCTGCCAGCAATGCTTTCCAGTTCCTGTTCAAGGATCAGATAGTGGTGGTTGGTCAGATGCGGTACGGCCAGTCGGCTGACGGTCGCCCCGATGGCTCGCGCGTCCGAAACCACCCTTTGCTCCTCGTCCCGCAGGTCCAGGTAGCTCGCCACCATGATCATCACGACCGAAAGCGCCAGAAACAGGCCGGCCACCAGCAAGACAAAGCGGGTGCGCAGGCTGGGCAGCCAGGTCGACAGGACTTTTATCAGCTTTGAGACAGCCCTATGCGTTCCAGGCACGCCAAACACCCCTTGCGAATACCTGAACACCATACAGAACAAGTCTTGAAGGTGGATTGAAGAAGGTAAATGCCGGTGACCAGATCGCGTAAACACTGATCTGTTCTTTAGCCGGGAAATCGACTTTCCCGGCTTTTAAAGGATAACGGGTTATCTATGCTTGATTTATGCGGGTTAATCGCAGATCGATCTATTAACGAATTTGGAAATTTCCTCGGCAATTCTACGAATTGGTTCCAATTCGGGACAAATTGCGCCTGCGACACGTTCAAACAGTCTGTTTTTATTGAAAAAATCGATGATCTGGCTGGATTGACCACGAAAAAAGGTGCCTGCGGGACCGCAGACACCTTGATTTAAAACGACGCCGAAGCGCGCATCCTGCCTTATGACTGAAGCGTAGCCTGGGTCTTTTCCTTGACCTCGTCCAGCGTTACGCCGTCAGCGAGTTCAACCACCTTCAGGCCGCCTTCGACAACATCGAAGACACCGAAATTGGTGATCACGCGATCAACGCATTTCACGCCCGTAAGCGGTAGCGAGCATTCTTTCAGAAGCTTGGGATCGCCAGCCTTGGAGGTGTGATCCATGATCACCACCACGCGCTTGACGCCGGCGACGAGATCCATCGCGCCGCCCATGCCCTTGACCATCTTGCCCGGGATCATCCAGTTGGCAAGATCGCCGCCCTCGGACACTTCCATAGCACCCAGGATCGACAGGTCGATATGACCGCCGCGGATCATGCCGAAGCTGTCGGCAGACGAGAAGTAGCTGGTCTGCGGCAATTCGGTGATGGTCTGCTTGCCGGCGTTGATGAGGTCTGCATCAACCTCGTCGTCAGTCGGGAACGGGCCCATGCCGAGCATGCCGTTTTCCGACTGGAGAGTCACATGGACACCTTCCGGAATGTAGTTGGATACCAGCGTCGGAATGCCGATGCCCAGGTTCACATAGAAGCCGTCTTCCAGTTCCTGCGCGGCACGCTTTGCCATGTCATCACGAGTCCAGGCCATGATGTTTTCTCCCTCAGGCTGCGCGCGTGGTGCGCTTTTCGATACGTTTTTCGTGGCTGCCGACGATGATACGGTCGACGAAGATGCCGGCGGTGTGGATGTTGTCCGGATCGAGTTCACCGATCTCGACAATCTCCTCGACTTCCACGACACAGGTCTTGCCGGCGGTTGCCATCATCGGATTGAAGTTACGCGCGGTCTTGCGGTAGATCAGGTTGCCTTCCTTGTCGGCCTTCCAGGCCTTGACCAGCGACACATCGGCCACGAGGCCGGTTTCCATGATGTAGGTCTCGCCGTTGAAGTCCTTGTGCTCCTTGCCTTCGGCAATCAGCGTACCGACGCCGGTCTTGGTGTAGAAGCCCGGAATGCCCGCGCCACCTGCGCGAATGCGTTCGGCCAGCGTGCCCTGAGGGTTGAATTCAAGCTCAAGCTCGCCGTTCAGGTACTGCTTTTCAAAGGTCGCGTTTTCACCCACGTAGGACGAAACCATCTTCTTGATCTGGCGGGTTTGCAGCAGAAGACCGAGGCCAAAGTCATCGACACCGGCATTGTTGGAAATGGCCGTAATGTCCTTGGCTCCGGAATCCCGGAGCGCCACGATCAGATTTTCCGGAATGCCGCAGAGGCCGAACCCGCCGGCCATCACCGTCATGCCGTCAAAGGTCAGCCCCTCGAGGGCGGCCTTTGCGTCCGGATAAATTTTGTTCATGTTTCACTCCCGTTTAAGACCGCTACATGCGTGAGGCGCACATTCGCCGCTTGGTTCGACCGGGTCAAGAGCTCTTTCCCGCGTTGCAGCGAAAAACATGAATGGCCCGTCACTTAATCGATTTGCGTCGCTTTGCCGACGCCAAACTGCCGTTGCAGCGCGGTTTTGGGCGGTTTCCGGAAAGTTGTTTATGGTTTGTAAATCCTTAACGGCAAGAATTGGGCATCGTTCCCGGAGCGTTACCGCCACTCTCCAGCGCACCGGATACCTTGAGCCTACTGAGAGACACTACGCACCGTGTTCCCGTTTCTGTCGACATTCTTCAAGATCGCGGTCATCTCGCTGCTCGTCGGCGCGGGTCTTTCCTTCGTGAACATCACAGCGCAGGACATTCTGGGCTCCGTCGGCATGAGCCCTCTGGAGCTCTGGATCTATCTGCTGGAGTTTCGGGACTGGGCCATTCCCAACATGATCCTGGGCGCCTTCATCGTCGTGCCGATCTGGCTGGTCATCTACCTGATCCGGCCACCGCGAGCGGGATGACATTTCCCGATCAGGCTGTCTGAGCGGTTTTCCGATGTTTCCAGCGATCAACGGTTTCCTGGAAGCTCCGTTTTGCCTTCAGGGCAGTGATCGCCGCGTGGCCTTTGACCGTAAGCGGCAAAAGCAGGCGTCGTGTCGACTGTTCCGTAGCGCCGAACCTGCTTTTGTAACCCTGGTGACCCGTACCGAAACCATAGACCCGAATGTTATTGTCCCGCGCCCAGTAGATCGATTGAACCAGTGCCACCATGCCAGGTGAAAACCGGTGCCATTGCTCCGCCCCGATCGAAATCAAGATAAGGGTGGCGTAGCCATCTTCCACCAACATCGCTACCACGGCGATGGCGTCGTGACCGGACCTTAGCGCCAGAACCTTCAGGGGATTTTCCTGCCCTGCTTGGGCCGCCAGGGCGCGATAGAAGTTTTCCCGGTTATCCTGTTTCATGGAATTGGCGCGGCCGAGAGCTTTGAAACGCTCCTCCTTGGAGACGATCAGAGCTTCGAGAATTTTCACACGCTCTTCAGGGGTCGTTGCTTCGACCAACTGAACGTCTTCGCTTTGAAGCTTGCGAAGGTTGACCCTTGCCTTCTTGTAGATACTTATCCCGGATTTGGCCCCGGCCGCGAGCAGGGCGTCAGTTTCCAGAAAAAGGCTGCTGCTTTCCGCGCTCGCATTTGGATGCACAAAGAAGGGATTATGAGCGCTGCCTATCGATACGTGCAGTTTCTTGATGTCGACCACATCGGCATCCGGGATGGCCTCGATCATGGCGGAGATGACCGCCTGCACCGTTTCATCGCCTTCGCTTGCGAGCGCCTCGCTCAATACCGGGCCGTTCTGGTCTGCCACGCCGAGGTCGGGAGTGGATGCGATGCGAACCGGACCTTTCCTGAAAAGGATCAACGGCAGCAATGCAATCGGGTCTTCCAGGCCGGCGCGATAAGCGGCAAGCACCCCGAAAGTGTCGCAGGCAGCAGGTGCCATTTCCTGAAAAAAGCACTCGACGAACCGCGGTGCCTGAAAAGCCGAACATATGGCTCCGCCGGGTAGTGAAGCCCAAAGCGAGCGCAAAAGGTCCGCGCCGGGCTTCTCATGCCAGACAACATGAAGCTTCTGCCCAGCCACCTGCCCGCGGAAGGTTTCCTTTCCTGCCACGACCGACATCTCCGTCACGTATCGACCCCATTCCTGCGCAACGCGATCTGTAGCATATCCTGAGCGGCACGATGCGCTTCACGGGCACCGACAAAGAGCCGTCCACGCGTGCTGAGTGGCATAAGAAGACGTCGGGAAGGTTGCTCGACCCCACCGAACCGCTGCTTGTATTCCTGTTGTCCTGTGCCGAAGCTGAACCAGCGAACACCGGTTTGCGCAGCGTGCTGTATCGCCTTGGCAAACAACACCATGCCCGGCGAAAAGGCATGCCACCTCGGATCCCCGATGGACACCAGCACGGCGGTCGCCTGGGAACCAGACATCATCAACACCATGGCCGCAACGGTCTCTTCTGCGCACTTCAGCGCGATGGCCCTGAAAGGCGAGGACGAAGCTTCCATCTGCGCAAGGCGGATGTAGAAGTCAGCACGATCTTCACGTTCCAGACTGTCCTTACGCCCGAGCTGTCGGAATCTGTTGCTGCGCTGCGCCGCAAGTGTCTTGAACAATTCAATTCGCTCTTCAGGCGTTTCAGCCTCAACCAGGCTGACACCTTCATTCACGAGCCTGCGAAATTTGGATCTGGTCTTCTTGTAGATGGACTTGCCGCACCAATTGTCCGATCCCTCTCCATCGCGAAGATCGAGGAGAAGGGAACTGTTCTGGGAAATGGTTTCCGGCATAAAGTTCAATGGGTTTTCCCGGGCGTCGATCCGGCCATGCAGTTTATGTATGTCGACGATATCCGCATCGTGGAGACGTTCAAAAAATGCCCGGATCATTGCAACCCGGCACTCTCTGGAAGCCCGGCATCCTGCACCAAGAACCGGTGCATTCTGATCGGCGAGACCAAAATCCGGCATGCCAATGACCCGGATTGGGCCACGCTGGAACCGCACCAGCGGCAACAGCATACAGGGAGTGGCATCCTCGCCTTGCTCCGCGAAAACGCCCACCGAGAAGCGGTAATCACCTGTCTTCAGTTTGGTTTCCTGCAAAGCTGCAAGAAACTCCGGCGTCTGAAACGGTGTCGACACGACGCCGCCCTTCAACGAAGACCAAAGACCGCTCATTTCCGAAAGCGTTGGAGCTTCGAGTTCACGAACCTTTATCCGGGAAATAGCGCTGCTTTCCAGAGCCAGTAGATGCTCTGTTTCCCGCAATGCCATCACTCGCAATACCCCAATAAAAACCACCGGCCCGGACACATCAATGAAGTGTACCGCCTGGCCGTAAAATAGGCATGGTTTTGTTAAAATTCAGTATTGCCTACAGAATATCACCGACTTCTGGAAGGTTCGGAAATCATCAACCTTCCGCGCCAAAGGCCGCCCTTTCGTCCCGCTCCTTTTGCGCCTGTTGCCGCTTGGTCGCAATGGAGGCGGCAATCACGCCCATGGTGACCAGAGCAACGAGAATGGTACAGACCGCATTGATTTCCGGTGTTACGCCAAGGCGCACCTGTGAGTAGATCTTCATTGGCAGCGTGGTGGCGCCTGGCCCCGTGGTGAAGCTGGCGATCACCAGGTCGTCCAGAGACAAGGTGAAGGCCAGCATCCAGCCGGCAATGACCCCGGGAAGGATGATGGGCAAGGTGATCAGGAAGAAGGTTTTCACCGGCGGGCAGCCGAGGTCTTCTGCGGCTTCCTCGATCGACTTGTCGAAGCCGACCAGACGCGACTGGACGACAACGGCCACATAACAGCTGGCGAAGGTGGTGTGCGCCAGCATCACGGTCCAGAAACCACGCGTATAGTCCATGGCCACGAACAGCAGCAGCAGCGACAGGCCGAGGATCACTTCCGGCATCACAAGCGGCGCGAAGATCATGCCGGAAAACAGAGACCGGCCGACGAAGCGTCCGGACCGCACCAGCACAAGTGCAGCAATGGTGCCGATGATCGTTGCCAGTGTGGCCGACGCAAAGGCAACCCGCAGGGTCACCCAGGCCGCATCGAGCAACTGATCATTCTGCAGCAGCGACGCGTACCACTTGGTGGAGAACCCGCCCCAGACCGTCACCAGACGGCTCTCGTTGAAGGAGTAGATCACCAGCAGCACGATGGGCAGGTAAAGGAACGAAAAGCCTACCACCAGCGAGGTGATGTTGAACCAGGTCGGGCCGCGCGTCATCCGTCTCTCTCCGACATTTTCTGCTGCTGGTTCTGGAAGAGCACGATCGGAACCACCAGGATCAACAGAAGGATCACGGCAACCGCAGAAGACACCGGCCAGTCGCGGTTGTTGAAGAACTCGACCCAGAGCGTCTTGCCGATCATCAGGGTGTTGGACCCGCCAAGAAGATCCGGGATGACGAACTCACCGACGGCGGGAATGAACACCAGGAAACACCCCGCGATGACACCGGGCAGCGACAACGGCACGGTGATTTTCCAGAAGGCCTTCCAGGGTGGGCATCCAAGGTCTTCGGCGGCTTCCAAAAGGCTGCCGTCCAGCCGCTCCAGGCTGGCATAAAGCGGCAGAACCAGGAACGGCAGGTAGGAATAGACGATGCCGATAAAGACCGCGATGTTGGTATTCATGATCACCAGCGGTTCGTCGATGATGCCGAGCATCAGGAGAAGCTGGTTGAGCAGGCCTTCGTTTTTCAGGATGCCGATCCAGGCGTAGACGCGGATCAGGAAGCTGGTCCAGAACGGCAGGATCACCAGCATCAGCAGCGTCGGACGCAAGGATTGCGGACTGCGTGCCATGCCATAGGCGATCGGGTAGCCAATGATGAGCGTCAGAAGCGTTGAAATGGCCGCGATAACAACCGACGACAGATAGGATTTCCAGTAAAGGTCGTCTTCCGTCAGCCAGACATAGTTCTCGAAGGAGAATTCCGAGACGCTTTCCCAGATACCCTTCCAGCCTTCTGCCAGATCGAAGGTCGGCACATAGGGCGGAATGGCGACGGCCACCTGGGACAGGGAAATCTTGAAGACGATCAGGAACGGCGCCAGAAAAAAGATCAGCAGCCAGATATATGGCACCGAAATCAGCAGCCAGCCGCCGAGCGTCCGTTTGGGTTGAGCGGGAACGTGTACGTCGGACATCGTTTCCTCCTACCCTTTTAGAATGACGCCGGCGTCCCGGTCGAAGGACATGACGACCTCGTCATCCCAGGTAATCGGGTTTTCGACCATGCGCGACACATTGGCGAAGGTCGCCCGCAGCGTATCGCCGTCGTCGTCGCCGACTTTCGAGTGGATGATCGACATGTCCCCCAGGTAGGCGATGTCCCAGACAACGCCGTCGATCCGGTTGGGGACGCCCTTCTCGCGGCGCCCCTGGGCAATGCGGACCTTTTCCGGACGAATGGCATACCAGACCCGATCGCCGACGGCGGCATCGGTCACCTGATCACTTTCGATGGAGAAGTTGTCCGCGACCGAACGCAGCTTTGTACCGGCGTCCGATTTCTCGATGACATTTGCTTCGATCAGGTTGATGTCGCCGATGAAGTCGGCAACGAACTTGGAATTGGGCGCTTCGTAGATTTCGGCCGGGGTCGCAACCTGCACAAGTTCGCCCTTGTCCATGACGGCAATACGATCGGCCACTGTCATGGCTTCTTCCTGGTCGTGGGTCACGATCAGGAAGGTCATTTTCAGTTCTTCCTGAATGTTCATCAGCTCGAACTGGGTCTCCTCACGCAGCTTGCGGTCAAGCGCGCCGAGCGGTTCATCCAGCAGCAGCACCTTGGGGCGCTTGGCGAGCGAGCGAGCCAGCGCGACGCGCTGGCGCTGACCGCCGGAAAGCTGGTGCGGACGACGTTTGGCGAATTGTTCCAGCTTGGTCAGCCGCAACATTTCGGACACGCGCGCATCGACTTCCGAGGCCGGCAACTTGTCCTGCTTCAAACCGAAGGCAATGTTCTTCTCGACGCTCATGTGCGGAAACAGCGCGTAGGACTGGAACATCATGTTGGAGGGACGCTTGAAGGGCGGAATTCCCGCCAGGTCCTGGCCATCCAGAAAAATCTGCCCGGAAGTCGGCGTCTCGAAACCCGCCAGCATGCGCATCAAGGTGGTCTTGCCACAGCCCGAGCCACCAAGCAGCGCGAAAAACTCGCGCTCGTAGATTTTCAGGGACAGGTCTTTGACCGCGGTGAAATCACCGAACTTCTTTGTGACATTCCGGAATTCGATAAACGGTGCCTTGTCCGGATCGTCCCACGGGCTGTAGGCCCGACGCACCGGTCCAATCGATTTCTTCGCCAAAACAATCTCCCACCCCTAAGAGACCTTCCCAAGACTAAATCGCCGGACCCTTGGAAAGGGCCCGGCGGTGTTCGTGTTCGCTTACTGGCCGCTCTTGACCGAGGTCCAGGTGCGGGTCACGACCCGGTTCACCTTCGGAGGATAGGGGGTGACGGTGTAGAGGTTCTTCACCGCTTCCTCGGTCGGGTAGATCGCCGGATCACCGATCACGTCCTCGTTGAGGAATTCCTGCGACGCCTTGTTGCCGTTGGCGTAGTAGACGACGTTGGAAGCCTTCGCCATCACTTCAGGACGCATGATGTAGTTCAGGAACTCGTGCGCCTCTTCCTTGTGCGGAGCATCGGCCGGGATCGCCATCTGGTCGAACCACATCAGCGCGCCCTCTTTCGGGATCGAATATTCGACGGTCACACCGTTGTCGGCTTCCGCCGCACGGTCGCGCGCCTGCAGAACGTCACCGGACCAGCCAACCGCAAGGCAGATATCGCCATTGGCAAGAGCGTTGATGTATTCGGAAGAATGGAACTTCTGGATGTACGGGCGAACCGACATCAGGAGCTCACCGGCCTTTTCGATTTCCGCCGGGTCCTTGCTGTCCGGATCGAGACCCAGATAGTTGAGGGCTGCCGGGATCAGTTCGGTCGGAGCGTCCAGGATAAACACGCCGCAATCCTTCAGCTTCTCGATGTTCTCCTTCTTGAACAGGAGATCCCAGCTGTCCACCGGCGGGTTGTCGCCGAGCGCGGCCTTCACCTTGTCGACATTGTAGCCGAAACCGGTGGTGCCCCACATGTAGTTGATCGAGTGCTTGTTGCCCGGATCATACTTGTCGACGCGTGCCTCGATGTCCTTCCACATGTTGGACAGGTTGGTCAGCTTGGACTTGTCGAGTTCAGAGAAAACACCGGCCTGAATCTGGCGAGCCAGGAAGGTTCCGGTCGGGACGACGACATCGTAGCCGGTACCGCCTGCCAGAAGCTTGGTTTCCAGCACTTCGTTGCTGTCGAACACGTCGTAGACAACCTTGATGCCGGTTTCCTTGGTGAAGTCTTCCAGGATGGTCTCGTCGATGTAGTCGGACCAGTTGTAGACATTCACGACCTTGTCCTGGGCGAATGCGGCACCGCTCATCAGGCTGAGAACGGCGACCCCGGTCAACATGGATTTAAACGTCATTTGAGAACTCCCCTCAGAGTTTTGTCAGTGGCCCTTTGATGGCCTAGTGCCTGAATGCAAATGGACATTTGCGCTGTTTGCGTCTTGTCTGTCCCGCAGATTGGCTATGGCGCCGGTTTTTGTCCAGCGTCGATTTTGGGCAGCAGCCGATCACAAATACGTCTGTCGCTCAAGCGACGAGATCTCCCGCCCAAATTCGTTCAGTTCCTCCCGTTTGATCTCGGTAAGTACCTTGTGCATTTCCTTTCCGACTGCCTGTTTCATCAGCTTGGAGGCTTCAAAAGCATCAATGGCTTCGTCCATCCAGGGGGTCAGTCGCTTCTTGCGTTTCTCGTAGGCATTGCCGGTCACGGGCGCAGGCGGATCCTTTTTCAGCCTGAGGCCTTCCATCATGCCGGCGAGAATGCCTGTCAGCACAAGATAGGGGTTGGCGTCGGCACCTGCGATCCGGTGCTCGACACGCGCAGCTTCCGGTGTCGAGGCAGGAACGCGCAACGCCACGGAGCGGTTGTCGTAGCCCCAGCAGATGGAGGCTGGCGCATAGGAGCCAGGCTGCATCCGGCGGAAACCGTTGAAGGTGGAAATGAACAGCAACAGAGCTTCCGGCATGGTCTTCAAAAGACCGTTGATGGCATATCCCAGCCGGTCTGCGCCGGTTTCCGGATCCGCGAACAAATTGCCCTTATCGTCTTCCATGGACACGTGCACATGCATGCCGTTGCCGGGCCATTCCACAAAAGGCTTGGCCATGAAGGACGCCTTGAGCTCGTGCTTGCGCGCGACCCCCGCCACCAGGCGGCGCAGCATGACAACGTCATCGGCCGCCAGGAGCGGGTTGCGGCGATGGTGCAGGTTGAGTTCGAACTGGCCGGGCGCGGCTTCGGAAACCGCAGCGTCCGCCGGAATGCCCTGAACCTCGCAGGCCTTCCGCAGATCGTCCACCACCGGCAGCAAGGCCTCCAGGTCGGACAGCGCGTACATGTTCTGGCGGGCCGGGCCGAGATGGGTGGAGAACAGCGGCTTGGGCTGCTCCGTCCAGTCACCGTCACTTTCCTCGAACAGATAGAATTCCAACTCGAAGGCGCAGGTGGCGGTCACGCCGAATTCGTCCTTCAGCCGGTCGACCATGTTTTCCAGAACGTGGCGCGGGTCTGCCAGGAATGGATCGCCGTCCCGGTCGTACATGGACAAAAGCACCTGGGCGGTCTTGCGGTCGGTCCAGGGAACAAGCTTCAGCGTTTCGGGGATCGGCCAGCAGACACCGTCCTTGTCACCCGTTTCCAGATGCATGCCGGTGGCCTCGACCTCGCGGCCCCAGACATCCAGCCCGTAAAGCGAATAGGGAAAGGCCACGCCGCCCTCGAACACCTTTTCGAGCGCCTTGCCCGGCAGCCACTTGCCGCGCAGCACGCCGTTGGTATCGGGCAGAATGACCTCGAGCGTATCAAGATCGGGATGGGCGGCCATGAAGGCCTCGAAGTCCGTCTTCCAACCGGGCAGCGCCGGATGCTCGAGGATCTGGTGGGGAAGCTCGTTCATTTAGAGTTTTTACGCCCCTGCGTCTTGCTGGACTGAGCCGTCCGCACTCCTGCGGCAGCCGGCAGCTTTTGTTTGCGTCCTTTTCAAAAATGTGATCACTTTCGGAAAACCCTGTCAAGCGGGATCGCATAAATTGACCGTTTGACTTTTTCGGGAGGACGTCTTTGGCCCTTCGGCAATCCGCTTTGCAATCCGGCCCCGTGAAGGAGGCCAGCGGCCCCTCCACGTCCCGTGGCGCAACTCGTGGGCAGGTCGACAATGCCGTCCGGTCCGGGCTGCTTACAGGCCGGTTCATACCTGGAAAAGCCGTGACAATCCGGGGGCTTGCCGCGGAACTTGGCGTAAGCCCGATGCCAGTGCGCGAAGTGCTGCAACGGCTTGCGGCTGAAAACGCTCTCGAGGTGAAACCGAACGGCCGGGTACAGATACCCGACATGACCCCGGCCCGCTTCGACGAGGTGCTGAAAGCAAGACTTCTTCTGGAACCGGAACTGGCCGAACTGGCCCTGCCGCTCCTGACATCCAAGGATGCAAAGGACCTTCAATCGATCGATGACGACATCGACGAGCGGCTCACAAGTGGCGATGCAGAAGCCTACATGCGACTCAACCACGCCTTTCACTTTCGCATTTACAGAGCGTCCGGGTCCAAGGTTCTGCTGCCGCTGATCGACAGTCTCTGGCTGCAGTTCGCGCCATTCATGCGCACGGTTTACGGACGGGTCGGCACTGCAAGCCTTGAGGACCGTCACAAGGAAGCCATCCGCGCGATCGAAGATCAGGACGGCCCTGCACTGCGGGCCGCAATCGCGGCCGATATTGCCGACGGCATGGGGCTTCTCGGCAAGGAAATCCTGTCAAATGCATCAGGCGGTTGATCCTTTTTGAAAGCCATGTCATTTTGTGATCACAAAATGATTTCTCCGACCCGGGACAGCCCCATGCAGACAGGCACTTGATAACGCCCCTGTTTGCCGTCCAAATGGCCTTCCCTGCCCCGGCCAAAGTGCCAAAACCATTGGAGCTTCTTGTGACTGCTGAAACGCCTGCCAGCGAAAGCGAAAATCCGATCGACAGCCTGCGCGGCGTTCCGGATGTCGATGCGGCCCGTGACTGGCTCAACGCGCGCAACATCCAAGACATCGAATGCATCGTTCCGGACCTTGCCGGTGTTGCCCGCGGCAAGATGATGCCGACTGGCAAGTTTTTCTCCGGCCCGGTGATGACGATGCCTGCTTCGATCTTCGCGCAGACGATCTCGGGCGATTATCCGGACGACGACGACTGGTTTCAGCACAACCCCATCGACGGCGATCTCTATTTCAAGCCCGACTACAGCACCCTTACCACCGTGCCCTGGGAAAGCGACCCGACCGCGCAGCTGATCCACGACGCCGTCACCCGGCAGGGTGCACCGGTCGAGACCGCCCCGCGCAATGTTTTGAAGCGTGTTCTCAAACTCTACGAGGACAAGGGCTGGGAACCTGTCGTGGCGCCGGAAATCGAGTTTTACCTCGTCCGTCCGAACACGGATCCTGACTATCCGCTTGAGCCGCCGCGGGGCCGGTCCGGCCGTCCGGAAGTCGGCCGGCAGTCCTATTCGATCTCCGCACTGAACGAATTCGACGACCTGATCGACGACATCTACGACCTGTCGGAACAGCAGGGCCTCGAGATCGACACGATGATCCACGAGGAAGGCGCAGCGCAGATGGAAATCAACCTGCGCCATGGCCAACCGCTGGCCCTGGCCGACCAGGTGTTCCTGTTCAAGCGCACCATCCGAGAGGCCGCGCTTCGTCACGAGATGTATGCCACCTTCATGTCGAAGCCGATGTCGAACCAGCCCGGTTCGGCCATGCATATCCACCAGTCGGTGGTCGACAAGGAAACCGGCTTAAACATCTTCGCAGACGAAAACGGCGAGGAAACACAGGCGTTCCTGTCGTTTATCGCCGGTCACCAGCGGTTCCTCCCGCGGGTCACCTGCATCATGGCGCCTTTCGTCAATTCCTATCGCCGGTTCTCCAAGACCTCGACCGCACCGGTGAATGTCTACTGGGGCTACGACAACCGCACGGTGGGTCTGCGTGTGCCTTATTCCAACGCCCAGGCACGTCGTCTGGAAAACCGGGTGCCGGGGTCCGACGTCAACCCGTATCTCGCCATCGCCGCGAGCCTTGCCTGCGGGTACCTGGGAATGGTCCACGGGCTCAAGCCGGATTCCCCGAAATCCGACGACTGCTCGGAACGGTCCAAGTCCCTGCCGCGAGGTCTGCCAGAGGCGCTGGCCAAGTTCGAAAAGTCCGACGAGATGATCGAGGTATTCGGCGAACAGTTCGTCGCCACCTACCGGGCGATCAAATACGAGGAATTTGAAACCTTCATGTCCGTGATCAGCCCCTGGGAGCGGGAATACCTGCTGCTCAACGTCTGATCCCGTCTGTCACTATCCGGAGCGTTCGCCAATGACGGCCCATTCCAACATCTATCCGACCAAGGCCCTTCAGGAACTCGATGCCGCCCATCACTGGCATCCTTTTTCCGACATGAAGTCGCTGAACCAGGAAGGCAGCCGGGTGATCACCCATGCCGACGGTATCTGGCTGACGGATTCGGAAGGCAACCGGATCCTCGACGGCATGGCCGGTCTGTGGTGCGTGCAGGTTGGCCATGGCCGCAAGGAGATTGCGGATGCGGTCTACAAGCAGATGAACGAGCTGTCCTATTACAACACGTTCTTCAAGACGACCCATCCGCCTGCGATTGCCTTGTCTGAAAAGCTGGCGAAACTGGCACCCGATCACATCAACAGGGTGTTCTACTGCTCGTCCGGGTCCGAGGCCAACGACACCGTATTCCGCATGGTCCGCACCTATTGGGACAAGATGGGCAAACCGGACAAGAAGGTGATCATCGGTCGCTGGAACGGCTATCACGGCTCGACGCTCGCCGGCACCAGCCTCGGCGGCATGAAGGGCATGCACCAGCAGGGCGGCCTTCCGGTTCCGGGTGTGCATCACATCGACCAGCCCTACTGGTTCGGTGAAGGCCATGAAATGAGCCCGGAAGAGTTCGGCGTCTTCGCCGCGCGCAAACTGGAAGAAGCCATTGACGAAATCGGTGAGGACAAGGTTGCGGCCTTCATCGCCGAACCGATCCAGGGCGCTGGTGGTGTCATCATTCCGCCGGAGACCTATTGGCCGGAAATCCGCCGTATCCTCGACGAACGGGATATCCTCTTCGTTTCCGACGAGGTCATCTGCGGCTTTGGCCGTCTCGGCGAATGGTTCGGCTCGACCCACTACGGCATGAAGCCGGACCTGATGCCGATCGCCAAGGGCCTGACGTCCGGCTATCTGCCGATGGGCGGTGTCATGGTGTCCGATCGCGTGGCCGAAGGCCTGATGCTTTCGGGTGAAGAGTTCTACCACGGCTACACCTATTCCGGTCACCCGGCCTGCGCCGCGGCTGCACTCGCCAACCTGGAAATCATCGAGCGCGAAGGCCTGGTGGAACGCGTCAAGAACGATATCGGTCCCTATCTCAAGGAACGCTGGCTGAAGCTGGGCGATCACCCTCTGATCGGCGAAGCCCGCATGACCGGCCTAGTCGGGGCGCTGGAACTGGTGCCGGACAAGAAAAACCCGCATCGGCCGTTCAAGGACGTCGGCACGGCAGGCACCATCTGCCGAGACATTTCCTTCGGCAACGGCATGGTCATGCGCGCGGTGCGCGACAGCCTGATCATCTCGCCGCCGCTGGTCCTGACCCACGAGGAGGCGGATATTCTGGTGAAGACCGCCGAGAAAACCCTCGACGAGACCTATCAGGTCCTGAAGCGTGACGGCTGGATAGGCTGACATCGACAGCCGAACCGGTTGCGGGGACGATAAAACATGCGTCATCTTGGCATCGGTTCGGCTTCTCTTAATTTGCTAACATCCGAATATAACCTGATCGGTGATCGAATCGGCTCGGGGCCAGCATGCTGCCTTTCTGAAGGCGGTCCACCTGCAAAATGGTAATCCTGGGTGAGAGGCATTGATGTTCGGACGTGTTTTCAGACTGGGAAAGCGGGATTTCTCATCCCTTTCCGAACAGGAAATCCTGGCGCTTGCGATTTCCTCCGAGGAGGACGATGCCCGCATCTACAAGGCTTATGCCGACGGTTTGCGTGACCAGTATGCGCAATCGGCCAAAGTCTTCGACGACATGGCCGCAGAGGAAAACCAGCATCGGCGGAGACTGATCGAACAGCACCGGGCGCGGTTCGGCGAAACGATCCCTCTCATACGACGGGAACATGTGCGCGGCTATTACGACCGCAAGCCCGACTGGCTGGTGCGCCCCCTCGGACTTGAGAAAGTCCGTACCATGGCCGAGGAAATGGAGGCGCAGGCCTACCGCTTCTACACCGAAGCTGCCAAGCGCACCTCGGACGCAGGAACCCGCAAGCTACTGGGCGATCTTGCGGTTGCCGAGAAAGGCCACGAGAGTCTCGCCCAGCGCCTTGGAGCCAAACACACGCCCGACGACGTGCAGGAACAGGAGCGCCAGACCGAACGCCGGCAGTTCATCCTGACCTACGTCCAGCCGGGCCTTGCCGGTTTGATGGACGGCTCGGTATCAACGCTGGCCCCGATCTTTGCCGCCGCCTTCGCGACGCAGGATACCTGGCAGACCTTCTTGGTCGGCCTGTCGGCCTCCGTCGGGGCGGGCATATCCATGGGCTTTACGGAAGCTGCCCATGACGACGGCGTGCTCTCGGGACGCGGTTCGCCGCTGAAGCGCGGCCTCGCCTCGGGCATCATGACCGCCCTCGGCGGCCTTGGTCACGCCCTGCCCTATCTCATTCCAGAATTCTGGACAGCGACAACTGTCGCCGCATTCATCGTTTTCATCGAATTGTGGGCCATTGCCTGGATCCAGAACCGCTACATGGAAACACCGTTTCTGCGGGCAGCCTTCCAGGTTGTCCTCGGTGGTTCGCTGGTCTTTGCGGCAGGTGTTCTCATCGGCAACGCCTAGCAGATCACACGGATCGGAATTGCCCGGTTTAACGGCCGGCAACTCTGCCTTTCGGCAAGGCCATGTCCTGATCGCAGGCAAGTTTTCACTTTTTTTCGGTCGGCTGTCGGATAAGCTCGCGCCTGCACGTTCCTTGGGTATCAATCCAAGCAACCGGAGGGACCCACATGCTTTTTTCCGTTTTGATTTACGCCAGCGAAGATTTCATTGATGCTCTGCCACCGGAAGAGCTTGCCACCGTTTATCAGAAACACGGCGCCTTTCACGAACACACCAAGACAAACAACTCCTTCGCCGTTGCAACCAAGTTGATGTCGACGGGAACGTCGGTCACGATCAACAGGGACAAGGACGACTTTATTGTCACCGATGGTCCTTTTGCTGAAACGAAAGAGCAGTTCATGGGCTTTTATGTGATCGACTGTCCGACACTGGAGGACGCCATCGAGGCGGTGAAGATCCTGCCGCTGGATCATGGCCGCATCGAAATTCGTCCGGTGGAATTCTTCGAGGGAGCCGATTTCAAGAATGCCGAGCGCCTGGTTATCAGCGCATCTTAGGGCTGCCCGCCCGCGCGTCCTGGCAGCGCTCAACCGCGTCTTCGGCGACATCGACCTTGCCGAGGATGCTTTTCAGGACGCCTCGTTGAAGGCGCTCAAGGCGTGGTCACCCGACCGGATGCCGGCGGATCCGGTTGCCTGGCTGATTATAGCCGGACGCAATGCCGGTATCGATACGCTGCGGAAACGAAAAAAGGAAACCCTCACCGCACCGGATGATCTCGAGCCTCTTCCCGAAGGCCCGCACCCGGAAGACGAGCTGACCCAATCGCTGGATCATGCCGTCTACCGGGACGACATCCTGCGCCTACTGTTTACCTGCTGCCACCCGGTGCTGCGCCGGGACCAGCAGATTGCCCTTTCCCTAAAAATTGTCGCTGGTCTTTCTGTAGAGGAGATTGCCCGTGCATTTCTGGTACAGGCCAAGACCATGGAACAGCGCATCACGCGCGCAAAGAAACGGCTGCAGGCGGCCAAACTGAGCTATGAGGAGCCGGACAGAACAGCCCGTGCCGAGCGACTTTCCGCCGTAGCCAATGCCATCTATCTGATCTTCAACGAAGGCTATGCGGCTTCACAGGGCGAAGAACTGATCCGCGAGCCCCTGTGTGAGGAAGCGATCCGCCTGGCCCGCCTGATCGTTCGGCTGTTTCCCGAAGAACCGGAACTGCGCGGCTTGCTGGCCCTTTGCCTGATCCAGCATTCCCGCCGCAAGGCCCGGCTGAGCCGGAGCGGCAGCGCCATCACGCTGGAAGACCAGGACCGTTCGCTTTGGGACCGGAAACTGATCGCCGAAGGCAACATTCTGCTTGAGGCCGCCTTGCGCAAGGCGCGGCCCGGCCCCTTTCAGATCGAGGCCGCCATTGCCTCGACCCACACCCAGGCTGCGACCTACGCAACCACCGACTGGGTCGAGATCGACCGGCTCTACCGCGCCCTGGAACATATTCGGCCTTCACCGGTTGTCGCGCTCAACCGCGCCGTGGTCCAGGCAAAGCTGAACGGAGCACAGGCCGGCTTGTGCAGCCTGGAGCAACTGGCCGGCTCTCTGGAGCGCTACCCGAACTTTCATGTTGTCCGCGCTACCTTTCTGGAAGAACTGGGCCTGATCGAAGAGGCTCAGGCTGCTTACCGCAAAGCGCTGGAATTTGCGGGAACCGATGTCGACCGCGACCATATCCGCCGGAAGATGAAGGTTTCTGGCGGACAATAGGCCTGTTTCGAGCCTCGTCTTGTTCAGATCCGGTCAGACCAAAAAAATTTTCACCCCCTGTCGGGTCTGCCTGTCGCCCGTCGTCCTCTGATCACCTGGCACTGCCAGGCAATTGTTTTCAACACAGAGGATGAAAGACATGAGCACTCCGTCGCAAATACATGGCACGTTCAGCTGGATGGAACTTCACTGCGCTGACGGTGCCAAGGCGCAGGCCTTCTACTCCGACCTGCTCGGCTGGGGCACAAAAACCGTGGATGTGGGCGTAGGCCCCTACACCATGATCATGAACAATGAAAACATGATCGGCGGCTTCCCGTCCATGGAAACTGAAAGTCCCCGTTGGCTGCCGTATGTGACTGTCGACAGTGTCGATGCGCGTGTCGAAAAGGCCCGTGCGCTTGGTGCGACGATTGCAATGGAACCGATGAGCATTCCAAACGTCGGCCGCATGGCAACGATCGTCGACCCGCTCGGAGGCGTGATCGCGATGATCACATACGATGAGCCGACAGACGCGTGATTGCACCTGCCGCTTGAACCTTCAGCAGCCCCGGCCTTGTGCCGGGGCACGCCTGGTGGAATGCGGCCCGCAATTGCCTTTCAAAATCTGGCTGACAGAGCCGCTCATGATTACGTGACAGTTCTGACGCTGGCGCTCCTCGTGATCTTTCCGGGACAGGTGCCGGCACAGTTTGTCCGCGTCAGAACAGCTTTCCGTGCCGGCCGCCGATCAGAACTTGTACCAGAGAAACAGACCGCCATGGCCGTTGAGCGCCTCTCCCCGGTCTTCAACGATCGGGCTATCGGCCATACCGCCGAGAAGAACCGACCCGCCGACGAGGCCACCGACGCCCCAGTTTTCGGTTACGGCAAATCTTGAAGAGACATCCACGCTCACATCCCGGAAGCCGGCGTCGGCCTTGTATTCCTTGAGACCGCTTGCGGCCGCGCCTTTTGCGGTCACGGAATAGTAGGCGTCAGCATAGGTGCCGTCGACAAAGGTCGTGGAGACATCAAGGCCGATAGCCAGACGCTGGGTTGCGTTGATTTCGTAACCCAGGCTGAATGTGGCCGTTGTGCCGCTGTCGCCGATGACGTCATGGGCAATCTCGACACTGGCTCCAAGTGAATCGCGATCGAGCAGCAATCCGGCGTAGCCACCACCTGCCGTGGCACCAACCCAGAGCTCCTCGTCAACATCGGGAAGCTTGTCGACAACATTGTCGGACACATCCTTGCGGCCCGTGCCGTAACCAATAAGCGGCCCGGCGTAAAAGCTGTCGAAAGGCAGCACGTTGGCGGTCGCCGTCAAACCGTTGAACTTGACGAAATACGGCCCCTTCTGCACAGACGCGATGATGCCGGGAACGAAACCGTAGTCCTTGGAGCCCAGATATTCCGGACCGAAGAAGGGACCAGCGCCAACCAACACGCTCCAGTCCTTCTGTTCCTCCCCCATGGCAGGACATGCGACAAGCGCGAGACTTGCAAGGACGCTAGCCCGCACATAACACTTAGACGACATAAGACAACCCTTCTGCATTGCGACCCCAGCAATGTTGTCACTGTCTATATGCGGAATTTTCAGCCGTCAACGAAAATGTTGACAGTGTCTACTTATGGAGGAAACAGGCCTGAGCGACCCGAAATATCACCACGGCAATCTGAAAGAGGCCCTGATCCAGGCAGGGCTGGACATTCTGCGCGAAGATGGACTTGAAGCCCTGTCGCTGCGGGCGTGTGCCGCCCGTGCCGGCGTTTCGCATGGAGCGCCGAAGAACCACTTCGCCAATCTTGCCGTCCTGCAGGCAGCCATCGCGACGGAAGGCTTCCGGCAGTTTGCCGGCACGATGCGCCGTTACATGGCGGATGCGTCCAACGATGCCCGTGAACAGATACTCGCAAGCGCCCGCGGTTACATTGCCTTCGTTGAAGAGAACCCGCATCTGTTCCGGCTGATGTTCTCCATGGAACGACAGATCGACATCTATCCGGAGCTTCAGCCGGCCAGCCGCGAAGCCTATGCGGTTCTAAGGGAGGTCTCCGAAGGACTTTCACCGGAGAATTGCGAAAACCCCGTTCACCGGACTTCCGTTGAAACCATGCTGTGGGCGTTCATTCACGGCTATGCCAATCTGAAGGCAAATCGGCAGTTCTATACGGCCAATGCGGAAACCGGACGAGACCCGGCGCTGGAGGAAATCTTCCCCCAACTGCTTTACCTGACCAGAAACAAGGAAGTCTGACGGCCGCCTGTCCGAAAACCCTATGCCGCTCCGCAGTGCTCCACGCGGTTGCGGCCGCGTTCCTTCGCCTGGTAGCAAAGCCGGTCCGCTTCGGCCAACAGGGTATCAAGACAGGCTGCATTGTCGTGCTCGACAGCGACGACGCCGAGGCTTGCGGTAACGCGAACCAGTTCTCCGTCTCCTGCGGCAACCGGCTCACAGCAGACGCTTTGCCGAATTTTCTCGGCTTCTGCCACTGCGTCCCTGATCTGGCTGTTCGGAATCATGATGGCGAATTCCTCGCCGCCCATACGCCCCAGAAGACTGCCCGGCTGCAACGTGCCTTGCACGCGCCGCACGAAGCTGACCAGGACGGTATCACCGGCTGCGTGTCCGTAAGTGTCGTTGACCGACTTGAAATGATCGAGGTCGACCATCAGCAGGGCAAAGCCGTTCATGCCAAGGGAGAGGCTGCGGGAGACCTCCTCGCGGAAGGCGTTGCGGTTGAGTACGTCGGTCAGTTGGTCGTGCGTGGCAAGATATTGCAGACGGACCAGCAACGCGTTCCGGCTCTGCGTGACGCAGGACAACATGATAGGCGCCAAGGCAACAAGGGAAATGCCGAGCCGGATGGAAATGAGCGTCATCACGTCGAGCTGCAGGGAGCTGCTGTCGCCAAGCCCGTTTGACAGGATGACGAGACCCCACACGCCAATGCACAGCGTCAGTATCGCTGTCGGAAAGACCGGATAGACGACACCACACCACAAGAGCGCCGGAACCGGAAACGCAATGGCGCCAGGCCCTCCGACGACGGCTCCTGCAATACAGGAGATCAGCAGCAGGATCAGCGGCGCGCGTTTTTCCTGCCTCAACCGGGCCAGCAGACCGGAAAAGTCCGGCAACGTTCCTTCCAGCTTCGGTGCCGACAGGATAACCGGCAAAAAGGAGATGTAGTTGACCAGCTCGGTCGTCGACCAGAATATCCAGCCGGGAATGACACCCCCGCCGAAGAGGATCGGATTTGCGATGCCGCCAACAAGCCCTGCCACGGAAGCTGCGATAGCCGACGCCACTGCGAGATGGAGAAGGGCCAACGGTTGTTGCAGCCGAACGGAGGAAGCAGGCAAATATTTATAGACCTGATACCCGGCAGCCACCCCAACCATGTTGGCCGCATTCAGCAGCACGGCCTTTTCGAGCGTCGCTCCTGTCAGAATATCCGCTGCCAGGTAACCTACGGCAGCAGCAACCCAGCTCTGCCAACAAGCCGATTTCGGCAAACGAACCAGCAGTCCGAGGAGAATTGCGTTGGCCGGCCAGACTGCTGCCAGGAACCCGGTCGGCCGGGTAAGAATGCCGAAGATGCAAGCCAGGAACACCACCAGACCCAGCAAGAATGGTACGCGCATTTCAGGCCTTGCGACCCGCTCCAGGACACCGTCCTTTCCGTATAAATTCGCGACCACTGTTCTCTCCATCTGCGACAGCTCGAATTAAAATAATTCAGGCATTCGCCGTCGGACGTTCCGCAATTTCCCGAAGTGCGCCCTTTGTTTCGGAAGGTTTCGGAAACCGAATCCCTTGATCCATCTGAGGCATGGTGAGGGTGTTTATCTAACGAACCAATAAAAACACAAGCACAAAGTATGCATTAACTTCCGGAGCGCGGATGTTTTGCATTAAGTTCACGTGGAGCGTTGACTTCGATTAGGCTGAACGACATGCGGCATCACGAAAAGACCACGACGCCGTACCAGACACCAGCTTAGAGCACCGTGTGCCGCAGGCCGCCGTTGACTTGCAGGATCTCACCCGTCATTCCGCCGGAAAGATCACTGAGCAAATAGGCAGCAGCTCCGGCAACTTCCTCTGCAGTGACACCGCGGCGCAGGAACGACTGCCGCGAGAGAACCTCGTGAACCTTGCGGAAATCGGGCAGGACACGCGATGACGTGGTCGGGACCGCGCCGGCGGAAACACCGTTCACACGTACGTTTTCATGGCCAAGTTCCGCCGCCAGCGCCCGCACGGAGTGTTCCAGTGCAGCCTTGGCGACACCCAGGACCTCGTAGCCGGGCACCACCCGCTCACCGCCCAGGAAGGTCAGGGCAACAACGGATCTGAGGTTCGGGTTGCGACGCTGCACCTCCCGCACCAGGGCGATGAAGGCATAACAGCTGGTGCTGATCGTCTTCAGAAAGTTCTCTTCGCTCGTCCCCAGCAGGCCGTTCTGTCCGGCTTCGCCGATGTCGGTTTTCGCCAGGCAGAACACCATACCGGTGAGGTCGGTCAGATCATCAATCGCATCGATGGACTGCGGATAATCCAGGAAGCGGATGTCGTGATGTGGCGTTTTGGCAGACAGCTTTTCCGGTCGGCGCGATGTCAGCACGGTTTCCCAACCGTTCTGATACATGTGCTCGCCGATTGCCAGGCCGAGCGATCGCTTTGAACTGACCCCGACCACAAGCACCTTGTTGGTCTTTACTGCGGGCTTCCTCAGATCGAAGAGCGTTTCGAGGGTGCGAGTGACGGCCATTTAGCGACATTCCTGCTGAGGACCGGAACCGGCCTGCGGTATTGGATTTCGGGAAACAATTGGCAATGCCCCGGTATCCCCGTTTCGACGCCACATTGCCTCGTGCGCCAGTGCCGGTTCGCCGGCAAATCATTTTGCCGCCAGACCATATGACGTATAATAAGTCAGTCTTGTGACAATGCGATTCACAGCCTGTAACCGGATGTTTCAATCCACTGACGAACTGCATTCCGGTTGCTGACACAAACTGGACAGGCAAAACACTTGCCGTGGTTCGGTTTCACCTTTTCCTTCGACAGCAAAAGACCATAGGCGAGCGCCTGAAGTCTTCGACCATGTCGACTGCCTCTTGCAAGGATGGCAGCTCGCAAACAAATGGGGACCCCGCCTTGCGAGGTCCCCTGAAACGCTCGTTCGAATTTTGTGCCGCCGGCCTATGACCATTGGCGCAAGACGGGCAGCCCCGATCCGCTTACTCCGCAGCGACCGCCAGGTCCCGGTGGGAGCGGCGCGCCCACGGGCGTGTTCCTTCCGGGATTTCATCGACCGTGCCGACCGGCTGCAGATATTTGGTGACCTCGGGCCATTCACCGGCCTTCAGGGCTTTCAGCACTTCCGGCTTGGAGATCTCGAACGTCGACACACCGCAACGGCGTGCCAGCGGCACCTGGTCGAGAATGTATTTCCCGAGCGCGCGGATATCACCCTTATAGCCGATCTGCTCACGCAGGATGCGGGCTGCGGAAAAGCCGCGGCCATCGGAAAAGCTCGGAAAGTCGACGGCAACCAGTGCCAGCCGGTCGAGATAGTTTTCGATCAGCTCGACATCGTCACCAGCCTCGACGATGACGGCGGTTTTACCGTCACGTGCCAGATATGCATCCGGGTCGATGAGAAACACGGTCATCGGTACAAGCGCATCGCCTTCGACAGAAGTGCCGGTTTCGGCATCTGTCCGCGTCCAGCTTTCCTCGACGAAATCGCCGTCCTTGAAAATCGTTGCCATTCTTTGCGTCCTCAAAATCCTCTATCGGCAGCGGTCAGATACCACTGCCGTCAACTTCCTTGCCATGGGTCGGCCAGTGAATGCCGCATTCCGTCTTGTCCTGGCCGCGCCAACGTCCGGCCCGGGGGTCCTCGCCGGGGGCAACCTTGCTGGTGCAGGGCAGGCAGCCGATGGAGGGGTAGCCTTGCGCCACCAGCGGATGCGGCGGCAGATCATGGGTCTTGGCATAATCCAGAATTTCGGCAGCCGTCCAGTCCGCCAGCGGGTTGACCTTCACCCGGCCTTCGTCGATTTCGAAGAACTCCAGGCTGGAGCGACTTGCGCTCTGGAACCGCTTGCGGCCGGAAATCCAGGCTTCGAACCCGTTCAAGGCCTCGGCCAGCGGCACCACCTTGCGGATGTGGCAGCAGGCGTCGGTATCGCTCATCCAGAGCATGCCCGCGGGATCTTCCCTGGAGAGATCATCCTTGTTCGGCTTCTGGGTGCGGACATCGGTCAGGCCGAGCTTCTCGATCAACTCATCACGATAGAGCAGCGTAGCCGGAAACAGTTTGACCGTGTCGACGAAAACGACCGGCGTCGACGGGTCGATCTGGGCAACCATATGCAGGAGCACCGCTGAATCGGCCCCGAAGCTGGAGACCATGGCAATGCCACCGGCGAACTGGTGGCGGATGGCCGCCCTCAGGACGTCGTCCGCGGTTGCATCCTCGAACTGGGCGTTGAGTGCGGCGACTTCCGCCTGCAAGCCCAGCTCCGGATCAACACCTAGGCTGAATGTCTCATGCAGCGCCATAAAGGGCCTCCTTGAAGGGATCCTCCCCAACCCGGCGATAGGCTTCCAGGAAGGTCTCTTCTTTGCCGTTCCGCAGGCCGAGATAGGTATCGACCAGCTTCTCGATGGCATCGACCACTTCTTCAGACGAGAAGCCGCGACCGACGATTTCACCAATGGACGCGTTTTCGTTGGCGGAGCCGCCAAGCGTCACCTGATAGAATTCCTCGCCCTTCTTCTCCAGGCCGAGAATGCCGATGTGGCCGACATGGTGGTGACCACAGGCGTTGATGCAGCCGGAGATCTTGATCTTCAGCTCACCGATCTCGGCCTGCCGTTCCGCAGCACCGAAGCGTTCGGAGATCCGCTGCGCAACCGGAATGGAGCGGGCGGTTGCCAGGGCGCAATAGTCCATGCCCGGGCAGGCGATGATGTCGGTGATCAGACCGGCATTGCCCTCCGCGATACGCGCGGCCACCAACTCGTCGAACAGCGCCGGCAGGTCGTCCAGCTTCACATGCGGCAGGATCACGTTCTGCTCGTGACTGATGCGGAGCTCGTCATGACCGTATTTCTCGGCAAGGTTCGCGATCACATCCATCTGCTCATCCGACGCATCGCCCGGGATGCCACCGATCGGCTTCATGGACAATGTGACGGAGGTATATCCAGGCACCCGGTGCGGGTTGAGGTTATGTGCCGTGAACTGGGCAAAGGCTGCATCCGCCGCCTTGCGTGCTTCAACGGCAGCCGAGGTCGCATTGCCCACTTCCAGCGGAGGCGGAGCAAAATAGGCTTCGATGCGGCGCACTTCCTCGTCCGGCAGACGCAGGACCCCGAAGCGGATCTTTTCGAATTCGGCCTCGATATCCGCCTTCAGTTCGTCCAGACCGGTTTCATGAACCAGGATCTTGATGCGGGCCTTGTACTTGTTGTCGCGGCGGCCGTAGCGGTTATAGACGCGCAGGATCGCTTCCGAGTAGGCAAGCAGATCTTCCTCGGGAAGGAAGTCGCGCACCTTGCGGCCGATCATCGGCGTACGACCAAGTCCACCACCGACGAAGACCACGAACCCGATCTCACCGGCATCGTTGCGTGCGAGCTGCAGACCGATATCGTGAACCTGGACGGCAGCACGGTCGTTCGGTGCGCCTGTGATGGCGATCTTGAACTTGCGCGGCAGGAACGAAAACTCCGGATGCAGCGATGACCACTGGCGCAGGATTTCCGCATAGGGGCGCGGGTCGGCGATCTCGTCGGCGGCAGCACCGGCGAAGTGATCCGCGGTCACGTTTCGAATGCAGTTGCCCGACGTCTGAATGGCATGCATCTCGACTTCTGCCAGCTCTTCCAGGATCTTCGGCGTATCTTCCAGTTTCGGCCAGTTGAACTGGATGTTCTGGCGCGTGGTGAAGTGGCCGTAGCTCTGGTCGTACGTGCGGGCGATATGGGCAAGCTTGCGCATCTGCCGGCCATTGAGCGTGCCATAGGGAATGGCAACGCGCAGCATGTAGGCATGGAGCTGCAGGTAGAGACCGTTCATCAGGCGCAGCGGCTTGAACTCGTCCTCGGAAAGCTCGCCAGCCAGACGGCGGCGGACCTGGTCCTTGAACTGCTCGGTACGCTGGTTCACGAAGCTCGCGTCAAATTCGTCGTAACGGTACATGTCTCAATCTCTCCTCAGCGGGCGCTGCCATGGAAGGCGCTGCCCTGCCCTTCATTGTTGTTTCAGGCGGAAACCGCCTGGGCCTGCTTGCCCAGTTCCGGGTGTGTGGTCGGGCCGGTTGCCCGGATCTTTTCACGCAGGCGCACCGGTACGATGACGCCCTCTTCCACGGTCACGTCCATCTCGTAGACACCGACGACTTTCTGGTTCTTCTCGGCCTCAAGACCTTCGGCCAGGGCTGCCGCGACGGCTTCCTTGCCGTCATAAACCTTTGCCAGCGTAATGCGCTCGACCCAGGAACCGTTTTCCGCGAGCCAGACAACATCGCCGTTCAAAAGGCGGTTGGCGGTGATGACTTTCATGTGCGTCCACTCTCTTCAAGTTCAGGCGGCTACAACCCGGGCGGCGAGCTGCGGCGCCAGGGGTTCGGCCTTGTCCATTGCGGCATGGCCCACGGCCTCGCCGATCACGATCAGAACCGGTCCGTCGATCTCCGCGCGGTTCGACAGCACCGCGAGCTCGGACAGGGTTCCGGCAAATTGGCGTTCGTCCGGGTGTGCCGCATTCTCGATCACGGCAACCGGCGTTTCAGGTTTCAGGCCCGCGCCGATCATCTTCTCGGCAACGGCAGCCGCCACGGTCCGGCCCATGTAGACGGCAACCGTCGCGCCCTTGAGTGCCAGCCCCGCCCAATCCGGCAGAGTTTCAGACTTGGCATTGTGGCCGGTAGCGAAAACCAGGTTGGAGGCGACACCGCGCAACGTGAGCGGGATCTGGGCCGACGCTGCGGCGGCGAAGGCTGCCGTGACGCCTGGAACAATTTCAAAACCGATACCGCCTTCGCGAAGCGCTTCCATTTCTTCTGCGGCACGGCCAAAGATCATCGGATCTCCAGCTTTCAGACGCACGACTTTCAAGCCCTTGCGGCCAAGCTCGACCAGGAGCTCGGAAATTTCGGACTGCAGCACGGAATGAGCGCCCTTGCGCTTGCCCACGGAAATGCGCTCCGCATCGCGGCGGCCCATGGCAACGACATTTGCCGGCACCAGCGCATCGTGAACGATGACGTCGGCTTCCTGCAGCAGGCGCTGCGCGCGCAGGGTCAACAGGTCTTCCGCGCCCGGCCCGGCACCGACAAGCCAGACAAAACCGGGCTCGTCCGCCATCGAATTCAACAACCGCTGCGCCTCGGAACGGGCGACATCAGCCTTGCCTGCATAGAGATTGGTTGCGACCGAACCGGAGAAGAAGCGCGCCCAGAAACTGCGGCGCAGCCCCCCGTCGCGGATCACCTTGGTCGCAGCATCGCGGAAACTTTCGGCAAGACGCGCCAGCTCGCCGGTCGAACGCGGCAGCATGGCTTCAATGCGCGCGCGGATGTGGCGCGACAGGACAGGACCGACACCGGTCGAGGTTATCGCAACGGCGATCGGTGCGCGATTGACCAGGGCACCGGTGTAGAAGTCGCACAGTTCCGGCTTGTCGACAGCGTTGACCGGAACACCCTGCGCCCGTGCCGCATCGACAACAGCCTTGTCGAGATCCCAGTCTTCGCGTGCGGAAAAGACCAGAGCGGCGTCCTTCAGATGACCAGGCTGGAAATCCTCGGCAAGATGCTCGGTCTCGAAGAGGTCAATAGCCTCCTGCAGATCCGGTTCGACAATTTTGGAAACGACGACGATCCGGGCGTTGGTTTCCCCCAGGAGACGAACCTTTGCAGCAGCTTCACCGCCGTGCCCGACAACGAGCACACGCCGACCGGCAACCTTCATGAAGGCCGGAAACACGTCGAGCCGGTCTTCCGGCTTTTTCAGTGTTTTCAGAGTGTCGCCACCACGGCTAGTCATCGTCAGGGTCTCCAGTCCCAGTTTGATGGGTCTAATGTAATCGGCAGCCCTTGCCTGCGCCGGGCACCGGATTTCAAAGCTGGAAACAGAAGCGGAATAGTTTTTTGCAATCCTCTGATTTGGCCAATTTCAATTCCCGGCAGCCGGTCAGAGTGATTTTTGCGAGGAAAAATTTCCAACGGGCCTGGTCCGGTTGAAAGAGTTTTCCTCCTGTTACAACGGGCAGTGAACACCCCGTTCAGCCCTCGTTTGCAACGGCGTTCAGCCTTCCGGGGAAGCGTGCGTCTTTCTTGATGCCGCAGCGGAATTCGCTTAGCTTTTCCAGATGGCTGGCACTCGGCCGGAATGGCATCAAGGGGGGTATGATGCGCCTTGTTCACTCATTGGTTGCCGCGGGACTACTGCTCCTTGGCAGCCTCGGCATTGGTCATGCGGCCGTTGTCGATAAATTTCGTATCGGCAGCTGGAATGGCAGCGCTTTCACGGACGACCAGAACGGCGCCTTCTCGACATGTGTTGCATCGGCAGATTATCGCAGCGGCATCACGCTGTATGTTCAGGTCGACACGAATTACAACTGGGCCATCGGCTTTTCGGCACCTCACTGGAACATGAAGGTCGGCGCGGATATTGCGCTTCAGTATCGCATCGACCGGGGCGCGTGGCAGAGTGGCGTTGCCAAGGCAACATCGAAGGATCTGGCGCGCATGCAAATGCCGAGAGGCGGCTACATCATCACCCGGTTCCGCCGAGGCCGGACGCTCTACGTTCGAGATGGCACCTACAATTACGAATTCCGCCTGACAGGCACCTCTCGCCTGATGGCACGTCTTGCCAAATGCGTGGAGCAGAACATCGCACGGTACGGTGCGGCACCCGTTGCCGGCGCTGCAGGCGCCAACTCTCAAGGTGGCCTCGGACATTCCGCCCCGACCAAGGACGAAGCGGCGGCGTCCAGTTCGGCGACCGACCCGCAACTTGCCATCGAAGCGACCCAGGCCCTGTTCAACCTGATGGGCAGCGCCGGCCTGTCCGGACTAAAACTTATTCCCGACGGCCAGCGCGAAGAAGATCTGAACGGCCTTCATGCTGTTGCCACCAACGACGCACGCACGATTGTGGCGCATATTTTTCCGGCAGGCAGCTACCAATCGGAAGAAGAACTGATGTCGCTTATTGTTGCCGACAGCCAGAAGAAATGTGCGGAAGGCAAATTCACCTCAGGTTCCGAACGGATCAACGAGAACGGCAAACCGATCTATACAAGTTACGCCAACTGCGAGACGGGCGACTTCCAGTTGATCGAGCGGGTCGCCATCGCAAAGCGCAACGCAGGCGGGGTCTTCATTTACGGCGTGGCGGATACTTACGTCGGCGAAGGCGGCGGCGCACCGGTTTCTCCGCCTGAACTGACGGATCCGGATTTCTACTCGGCAATCGCAAACGCTGCGGAGTAAGTCTCACAGGTTGCCACTGCAAACGTATTTCCACTGTTGCCATCCCCGAGCGAGTGGGTACCCAGGAGCTGCATCGGTCACTGTCCTGTTAATCGACCAATATGCCGAATCCCGGCCATTTGCTGTGTTTCGATTGGGGTGGCAGTCCAGAAACACAAAAACCTCCGGTCTCACGTCACCCCTTCATGAGGGCAAACGCAACTAGGGGCAAACCGAAAACGCCCGCGACGGCCAGTGTCCAGATGTCGAACAGCAGCATTGGCCTGCGATCGAATAACCGAAACAGCAGCGGTGATGCCGTGTAGACCGCGACCCAGGGCAGAGGCCCGTCAGACGTCCGTTTCAATTTTGCGCGAATGGACCAGCCGCCGTATAGGCAGCCGGCGGAGAGGGCCAAATGAAGGTTTAAGCCGGTCAACAAACTGAGAAAAACTGCGGCTAGAACAACCCCAGAGGCACCCAACATGAAATGCATTCCCTCCAGAACTTCATCCTTCGTCGGAGAGTTGAAGGCGAAAACCGGCTTGGATTCCTTGTAAAATGAAGGACAACCATTCAGTATTGTGAACCCGCCGAAGAAATATAACACCGCCACATAAAATAAACTGATGAATAAGTCTTTTGTCATGAGATTTGTTTAGAGACTGAAACAAGAATGGACGGATCGGCCACAGCCGATCCGTCCACCGCAAGCTAATTGCACTTCCTGTCTGTTACAAGATTACTTGATCGCCTGCATCACGGACACGAAGTTGGCCACCGCGGCACCACCCATGTTGAAGATGCCGCCGATCTCGGCGTTCTTGACCTGGATTTCGCCGGCAGTGCCTGTCAGCTGCATGGCAGTGAGCACGTGCATGGAGACACCGGTAGCGCCAATCGGATGACCCTTGGCCTTCAGACCACCGGACGGGTTCACCGGCAGCTTGCCGCCCATTTCCGTCCAGCCTTCCAGCACGGCGCGAGCGCCCTCGCCTTCCCTGGTGAGGCCCATGGCTTCATATTCGATCAACTCTGCAATGGTGAAACAGTCGTGGGTCTCGACGAAAGACAGATCGTCCAGCGCCAGATTGGCATCGCCGAGTGCCTGACCCCAGGCCTTGGAACAGCCTTCGAACTTCAGGATGTCGCGCTTAGACATCGGCAGGAAATCCTGCACATGGGCAAGCGCGCGGAAGGCAACCGCCTTCTTCATGCCGAGAGCCGTTGCAGGATCGGTCAGGACGAGTGCGGCAGCACCGTCGGACACCAGCGAACAGTCGGTGCGCTTCAGCGGACCGGCGACAAAGGGGTTCTTTTCCGATTCCGCACGGCAGAAGTCAAAACCGAGGTCCTTGCGCATCTGGGCGTAGGGGTTGCCGACACCGTTCTTGTGGTTCTTCGATGCAATCTTGGCCAGGGCATCGGACTGGTCGCCGTACTTCTGGAAGTACGCGTCGGCAATCTTGCCGAAGACGCCGGCGAAGCCTGCCGGGATATCGCCTTCTTCCTTCAAATAGGAGGCCTTGAGCAGGTTCTTGCCGATTTCCGGGCCGGGCGTCGTGGTCATCTGCTCGACACCGACGACCAGCACGAAGCGGGCGTCGCCCGAAGCAATGGCGCGCACACCCTGATGCACGGCGGCAGACCCGGTTGCGCAGGCGTTTTCGACACGGGTTGCCGGTTTGAAACGGAGCGCCGGATCGGCCTGCAGCACCAGCGAAGCGGTGAAGTCCTGCGCCGAGAAACCGGCATTGAAATGACCGAGCAGGATCTCGTCGACATCTCCCGGCTCGATACCTGCGTCCTTGATGGCATCGACCGCCACCTTGACGATCATGCTTTCAACCGTTTCGTCCGCATGTTTGCCGAAGGGCATGTGTGCCCAACCCACCATGGCTGCCGTCATGACACTTCCTCCAGGTTTTTTGCCCGCAAGATGATACCCGATTTCCGCCGGATCTCTTGTCCGTGCGAGGGGTCCTCCATCTTACGTAAGTTCTGTGTGCGGGGACAGTTCCAGCTTCCATGTTGCTTTGCAAGAAGAAACTGACCTAAACGTCATAACAATATTTTTCTATTTTTTATTTCAGTTACTTAACTAAGATAGTCCAAAGAGATAACACCCGTTGGCGACGCAGGCGCAGCATGTCGGAGGCTTCCGTCTTCAGCGCGGCCCGCGGCAGGCAAACTTATTGAGACGGTCACACCCCTGTCACTTAAGCCATGTAGGAAAAGCCCGTTCCGGACAAAATCGTGTTTCGTTCCTTTTCAGTAGCTCCACCGGTCCTGCCTCGCAGGGCCGGTTTTTGCATTTGGGTCATCCTCCCCGTTCCACATGTGCGACGCAATTCACACATCGCTTACCGAAAGCAATTGCCGAACGACTTTTTCAACACTGTTCACTTGACCTGACAAGGCGCTGGATATAGCCATTCAAAGCGCTTTGAAACCCATTAAGACCGCCTCAGAAGCGGAACGGAGATAACCGGCAATGTTCGAAGAAGCCGAAACGGGCCTGGAGGCTGATGTGCCGTCAGACATGAAGAATGACCCGGATTGGTGGCGTGGGGCGGTGATCTACCAGATCTATCCGCGCTCCTTCAACGACACCAATGGTGATGGCATAGGCGACCTCAACGGCGTCAGCGAACGCATGGACTACATTGCCTCGCTGGGCGTCGATGCCATCTGGCTGTCGCCTTTCTTCACCTCGCCGATGGATGATTTCGGTTACGATGTCTCCAATTACGAAGATGTCGACCCGATGTTCGGCACGCTTGCCGATTTCGACCGCATGCTGGCTGCCGCTCATGCGCGCGGCCTGAAGGTGATCATCGACCTGGTGATTTCGCACACTTCCGACCAGCATCCCTGGTTCGTCGAAAGCCGTTCGTCACGCGACAATGCCAAGGCCGACTGGTTCGTGTGGGCCAACGCCAAGCCGGACGGCACGGTGCCGACTAACTGGCTGTCGATCTTCGGCGGCCCGGCCTGGGAATGGGACAGCCGCCGGCGCCAGTATTACATGCACAATTTCCTGACCAGCCAGCCGGATCTGAACTTCCATAACCTGGAGGTTCAGGACGCGGTTCTGGGTGCCGCCAGGTTCTGGCTCGACCGCGGTGTCGACGGGTTCCGTCTCGACACGGTGAATTTCTATTTCCACGACAAGCAGCTGAGGAACAATCCGCCGCTGAGTGCGACTGAAATGCCGTCCACCGTCGATCCGACCAACCCCTACGGCTATCAGGATCACCTTTACGACAAGACCCAGCCGGAAAACCTGTTGTTTCTTGAGAAGCTGCGCGCGCTCCTGGACAAATATCCGGGCACGACGTCCGTCGGTGAAATCGGCGCGGACGGACAGGCCGTGGAACTGACGGCCTCCTATACGGAAGCCGGCAAGCGCATTCACATGGCCTACAGCTTCGATCTGCTGACACCCCAGCATTCTGCGCCCTACATCCGCAAGATCGTGGAAGAGATGAATGCCGGTATCGGCTCCGGCTGGGCTTCCTGGGCGCTGTCGAACCACGACGTGAAGCGGGTCGCCAGCCGCTGGGGCGAGGATCTCGACCTTGCCCGCTTCGCACCGCTTGAAACCGCCCTCTGCGCCTCGCTGCGCGGCACCCCCTGCCTTTACCAGGGCGAAGAACTCGGCCTGCCGCAGGCTGAAGTTCCTTTTGAAAAGCTGCAGGATCCCTACGGCATCCGCTTCTGGCCGGAATACAAGGGTCGCGACGGCTGCCGGACACCAATGCCGTGGGTCAAAGACAACAGCAACGCCGGCTTCTCCGAAGCCGAGCCCTGGCTTCCGGTCGCGCAGGATCATCTGGCGCTTGCCGCCTTCGAACAGGACAAGGACGAAAGCTCCATCCTGAACCGGAACCGGGCCTTCTATGCCTGGCGGCAGGCCCAGGAGCCTTTGAAGAAGGGCGACATGGTGTTTCTGGACAGCCAGGACAATACGTTGGTCTTTACCCGCAGCCATCAGGGTGAAACCGTGCTGTGTGCCTTCAACCTCGGCACCGAGCCGGCCACCGTCACCTTGAGCGGACTTGAGCTGGAAGACCTCAATGCACCCGGCTTCAACGGCACGCTGGAGGGCGCCACTATTGCGCTCCAGGGCCTCGATGCACTGTTTGCTCGCGTGAAATCCTGATTTCGCGCCTTCAATTCGGGCTCCGGCACGGCTAAATAGTCGCGCCGGAGCTTTTCCGGCCTAGCAAACCAACGCCGGACCATTCATGACCGACCGACTGCCCCTTTCCGTTTTCATCATCGCCCGTGACGAGGCCGACCGGATCGCCCGGCCGATCGAAAGTGTCATTGGCTGGGTGGACGAGGTCATCGTCATCGACAGCGGATCAACGGACGAGACTGTCGCCGTGGCCGAGCAACTTGGCGCGCGGGTCATCCGCAACGACTGGCCTGGCTACGGTCCGCAAAAGCGTTTCGGCGAGGACCAGTGCCGCAACGACTGGCTACTCAATCTGGATGCCGACGAAGAGGTGACGCCCGGGCTCGCCGCAGAAATAAAAGCCAAATTCGCAGACGGCAGTTACGCGGACGCCGATGGCTGGCGGATCATGATCCTCGATCTTTATGCCCATGAAACCGCCCCTGCCCCCTGGGCCTACGGATATCATCAGATCCGCCTCTACGACCGGCGCAAGGGCCGGTTCTCTGCCTCGACGGTTCATGACACGGTCCGGCCCGAGGAAGGTGCGCGCATCTCGAACCTCTCCGGCATCATGGCGCACCGGTCCATCCGATCACTGGATTTTCAGGTCGGCAAATACAACCGCTACTCGGGCATGCAGGTGGACGACATGCGCGCCCGCGGCCGCAAGCTGCCGAAAAGCCGCCTCCTGACCGAATTCCCGGTGAGCTTCTTCAAGGCCTATTTCGTGCGCAAGTACCGCAAATACGGCTGGTGGGGCTTTATCCTGGCCATGAACTACGCCCACGCCCGCTTCCTGCGCGTCGCCAAGGCCTATGAGGCCGAGTTGCTGGACAGGACCAAGACGGACTGAGGCAAGAGCTGCGCATTACCGTTGTCGCAGCCCCCTCACCGGACCTGCATCGGTCTTGCTGAGCCGTTCCATACTAGGCCGCAAAAATGGCAACCGGTTTGCCGACGCCGCGCAGGGCATGTTCGCCCATGGCATTGAGGCCGGTCTGGAGGTCGCCGGAAAGAGCAGCGCGTACCGGTTCTGTCAGGAGCAAGGCGCGGCCGAGTGGTTTGCACAGGGATTCCACACGGCTGGTCTCGTTGACGGCGCGTCCGATCACCGTGAAGTCGAGCCGTTCCTCTCCACCGACATTGCCGAAGAAGACTTCACCCCGGTGAAGGCCGATACCGATCTTCAGGGGGTGCCAGTGAACCGGGTCGGGAAGATCCTCGGGCGGATTGCGGTTCAGCTCGTCAATGGCCTCCAGTGCAGACTTGGCGGCCTTCACGGCAGCGTTCGCCGCCGCTGTTTCGCCAAATGTCTTCTGATCGAACACGGCCAGAATGCCGTCGCCCATGAACTTCAGGATATCGCCGCCGTGGTTGAGCACTGCGTCCGAGATCCTGTCGAAATAGGCGTTGAGAATAGCCGTCACTTCCGGTCCGCTCAGCCGGTCGGCGAGTTGAGTGAAGCCGCGCATGTCGGCCATGAAGACCACCGCCTTGATGGCCTCGCCATCACCGCGCTTGATCTCGCCGTCCAGCACGCGCTGCCCGGCGATCGGCCCGAGATAGGTGTCGGCAACGTTGCGGGCAATCCGCTGAACGATGTGGCGCTCGATGTGCAGCGCCAAAAGGTCGATCAGATTGCGGATCAGGTCTTTTTCCGCCGGAGGGAACCCACCGGGTTTGCGGGTTGCCAAGGTCATGGCGTTCCGCTTTTCGTGCGAGGAACTGAGCGGCAGGGCGATATAGGTCGTGTATCCCTGATCGGCAAGTTCGCGCATCAGCGGAGCGGAATTGGCGCCTTCCTCGCTTTCCAGATCAACCTTGATGGTCTGGCCTTCGTTGATGACGTGGAAAAGCGGATTGCGGGTAAAGGCTTCCGATTTGGTCGCGTTGGCATCTGCGGCAACCTCGTCGCAGAAATAGTCCTGACTGTTCCAGACCCAGGAAAAACCGATGACGCGCGGATGCAGGGTACCGATATGCAGCGTTGCCCGGTCGATTGCGAGGCCTGCAGCCTTGCAGCGCCACATGAACTCCTCGAACATCAGCATGACATCATCGATCCGCGTCGCTTCATGCAAGAGCCACGAATTCAGCTGGTCGATGCTGAGTGTCTCCGGCGCACAGGAAGGGCCTCTGCTGGAGCGGGCAAGCAGATAGACATGAGGCGCGTATGTGCGCGGGGCTGGGTCAAGAAAGGCTTTGTTCATCGGGGCTCCGTGAAACGCTCTGGCTAATATCTCGGGCGCCGGAGATCAAACTTCAATCGGCAAAAAACCGAATGGCGGGAAATGCTCTCGATCGGCCCAAGGAAACTATCGAACCAAGGGCAACTGGGTATCGAGGAGAAACGGCCCAACCCTCGAGACGCCGCTTGCGTGGCTTCTCAGGATAAAGGCTTATGAGTGACAGCAGCTTGAACGTACCACACACGCCAGCGCTGTCCTGAAGAAGCAGGAAACGCCGTCGCGAAGGTTGGTCAACCTGTTCTAGGTGGAACGAGAAGCAGCGCCTTAAAACGCTGCCTCTACACCGCCCATTTCCACGTAAACGCTCTTGGTCTGGCTATAGTACTCGATCGCGGCATGGCCGTTCTCGCGGCCGATGCCCGACTTCTTGTAGCCGCCGAAAGGCATTTCGATCGGGGTCAGATTGTAGGTGTTGATCCAGCAGGTGCCGGCCTGCAACTGATCGATCACCCGATGCGCCCGCTGAATGTCCCTGGTGAAAACGCCCGCGGCAAGGCCGAAGTCGGTGTCGTTCGCGCGGGCGATGACGTCGTCCTCATCGGTGAAGTCGAGCACGCTCAGCACCGGGCCGAAGATTTCCTCGCGGGCAATGCGCATGTCGTCCTTCACGTCGGCAAAGACGGTCGGTTGAACGAAATAGCCGTCCGGGAAGCTGGCGACAGAGGCTGAACCACCACCGCACACCAGCCGGGCGCCCTCATCCTGACCGATCTGCATGTAGTGGAGCACCTTGTCGAGCTGCTGTTTGGACACCAGCGGACCAATATTGGTTGCCTCGTCCAGCGGATCGCCGAGAACGGCCTTGGCGGTGCGTTCGGCGAGCCGTGCCACAAAGGCTTCCTTGATCGCTTCATGAACGAATACACGCGTCCCGTTGGAGCATATCTGCCCGGTGGAATAGAAGTTGGCGTTGATCGCGGCGGACACCGCGTTTTCAATGTCAGCGTCCTCGAACACGATCAGCGGGGATTTGCCGCCGAGTTCCAGCGTTGTCTTCTTCAGATGCTCACCCGCAAGGGCCGCCACTTTGGCACCGGTCGGGACAGAGCCGGTCAGCGAAACCTTGGCAATGGCCGGATGAGCGACCAGCTTTGCACCGACATCACCAAAGCCCTGAAGCACGTTGAAGACACCAGCGGGCAGACCGGCCTCGGTAAAGGCCTCCGCCAGTTTCAAGGCGCTCAGCGGGGTGACTTCCGAGGGTTTGAAGATCATGGCATTGCCGCAAACGAGTGCGGGAGCAGACTTCCAGCAGGCGATCTGGATCGGATAGTTCCAGGCGCCGATGCCGAAACAGATGCCGAGCGGTTCGCGCTTGGTGTAGGCGAAGGAGCCGCCCAGATCGATATGTTCGCCGGTAAGCGTTGCGGCCAGACCGCCGAAATATTCCAGGCAGTCGGCGCCGGACGCGGCATCGGCAATCAGGGTTTCCTGCAAGGGCTTGCCGGTGTCGAGCGTTTCCAGAATGGAGAGTTCCCGGTTCTTTTCACGCAGGATCTCGGCCGCCCGGCGTAGCACCCGGCCTCGTTCGGCCGCTGGCGTTGCCGCCCAGACCTTTTGGCCTTCCTGGGCAGAGCGGATTGCCGCCTCGATCACGGCATCGTCGGCAGCGCGGATCTGCGCGATAACTTCTCCGGTTGCGGGATACAGCGAGTCAAAGGGAGTGCCGCTCTGGCTCTCGACATATGAGCCGCCGACATAGTGGGACGCTTGCGGTTGGGCGCGCATGGGTTGGCTCCTTGATCTGTGTGTCTGCCGTTGGACTGCCGGGGATCATCGCTGGCTGGATTGCCAGTCCGGGTGGATCCACGGTTCCTGGTTGGCCGCGGGCAGTGGGGTCTTGCCGAGAATATGGTCCGATGCCTTCTCCCCGACCATAATCGAGGGGGCATTCAGATTGCCATTGGTGATTTGTGGAAAGATGGAACTGTCGGCAACACGAAGCCCGTCAACGCCGATTACCCGACATTCAGGGTCGACCACGGCCATGGCATCGTCCTTCGCCCCCATCCGGCAAGTGCCGCAGGGGTGATAGGCGCTTTCCACGTGTTCGCGTATGAAGCCGTTCAGGTCCTCGTCGCTCTGCACACTGTCTCCCGGCTGGATCTCCTTGCCACGATAGGGGGCAAACGCCTCCTGGCCGAAGATCTCGCGGGTCAGGCGGATACAGGTGCGGAAGTCTTCCCAGTCGTCTTCGTGGGACATGTAGTTGAACAGGATCGACGGCTTGGCCTTCGGGTCGCTGGAGGTCAGCTTGATACGGCCGCGCGATTTGGAGCGCATCGGTCCGACATGGGCCTGGAAGCCATGGCCTTCGGCTGCTGCCTGTCCGTCGTAACGCACGGCGAAAGGCAGGAAGTGATACTGGATATCAGGATATTTCACGCCCGCCCTGGAGCGAATGAACGCGCAGCTCTCGAACTGGTTCGATGCACCGAGGCCCTGTTTCAGGAACAGCCACTGGGCCCCGATCACCGCCTTGGAAATGAGGTTCCAGTGCTTGTAGAGCGTGATCGGCTGGGTGCAGGCCTGCTGAAGATAAAGCTCCAGATGGTCCTGCAGGTTGGCACCGACGCCCGGCCGGTCGGCCACGACGTCAATTCCCATTTCGGCAAGATGCGCCGCCGGGCCGATGCCGGACTGCATCAGGATCTTCGGCGAATTGATGGAAGACGCCGACAGGATCACTTCGCGGGCTGCTTTTGCCTCGCGGACCTCGCCGCCGGTTTCGAATTCCACACCGACCGCGCGCTTGTCCTCGATCAGGATCCGGCGCACGAGAGCACCCTTGATCAGGGTCAGGTTACCGCGCTTCAGTGCCGGCTTCAGATAGGCGTTTGCGGCAGACCAGCGGCGGCCCCGATGGACCGTCATTTCCATGTCGCCGAAGCCTTCCTGACGCTCGCCATTGTAGTCGGCGGTTACGCCATAGCCTGCCTGTTCGCCGGCTGTCTTGAAGGCGTCGAACAGCGGGTTCCACTTGGTTCCGCGTTGGACATGCAGCGGACCGTTGGTGCCGCGCCAGCCGTCCTGGCCGCCATGGCTGTGCTCCTGGCGCTTGTAGTACGGCAGCACATGGCGATATCCCCAGCCGCTCGCGCCCATCTCTTCCCAGGTGTCGAAATCACAGGCATGGCCACGCACATAAACCATGCCGTTGATGGAGGACGATCCACCGATCACCTTGCCACGCGGTGTGGCCAGACTCCGGCCCTCCAGATGCGGTTCCGGTTCGCTGGCGTACCCCCAGTCATACAGCGGCATGTTCATCGGGTAAGACAGGGCAGCCGGCATCTGGATCAGCGGACCGACATCGGTGCCGCCGAATTCCAGCACAAGCACCCTGTTGCTCGGGTCTTCCGACAGGCGGTAGGCCATCGCGCAGCCGGCGGATCCGGCTCCGACGATGATGAAGTCGAACTGGTCGCTCATGTTGATCCTAGCTGCTCAATTCTTGGTGTTGCGCGCCAGGTGGACGGCAATCTGGGTTTCCACATAATCCTCGACCAGCTCGATCGCGGCCGGCCGGTCGGTCTTGCCGTCGCGCAGGGCTTGCCGGATCCAGACGCCGTCAATCATCGACGCCGTGCCTTCGGCAATCCGGCGTGCTTCGTCCTGAGGCATGAAGGCCCTCAGATTGTGGGTCAGGTTCGAGGCAAGCCTTGCCGAATAGATATTCAGAAGACGATTGTTGCTGTCGGTGGTACGCGACTGAACGTAGAAGGCGAGCCAGGCCGCGATCACGGCGGGCTGAAACTGGTCGACTGCAAAGTTGCCGGCAATGATTGCCGAAATACGCTCGCGCGGGGTCTCCGCCTTTTCCAGGCTCTCGCGGATCGCCCGGCCGAGTTCGGTCAGGAGATGGCGCATGGTGGCAGCAAGCAATTGGTCCTTGGAGCCGAAATAGTGATGCACAAGACCGCCGGAAACGCCTGCGCGCTTTGCGATCTGCGCCATGGTCACGTCGCTGTAGCCGCGTTCGTGTATGGCATCGACCGTCGCGTCAATCAGACTGCGCCGCCGTTCCGCTTCCATTCCGACCTTGGGCATTTCAACCTCCGACACAGGGCGAGAGAAGAATTCGGCTCAGCGTTTCTGGCGATGATCAGACGGCGGCACATCCGGACAAGAACAAGTCCGGTTACCGATCGTCACGATCATGGTGCAGCAGCGTCAAGGAGAAGGAAAAGCCTTCCCAAGAGCCTCTGAATGCGCCTTGCCGCGTTCGTCTCACACCCAAGTTTTATTTTTAATTGATCAGTCAATCAATGAAAACTTGCAATTTTTTCCCGTGGATGTTTGGATCTAGGTTAGGCAGGCTATGGGCAGAGGAAACTGAGGGCGTTAGAACCACACTGACACCCCCATGCCCTGCAGAAAAACAAGAAAACAGACTTTCCATAGGAGGTATACATATGAAAGTAGCAGCGAAACTCGCTGGAGGCCTGGCGCTCGGGCTGATGCTCACGGGAACCGCCCTGGCAAACGATCCGGAAAGCTGCCAGACGGTTCGCTTCTCCGACGTCGGCTGGACTGACATCACGGCAACCACCGCCGCAACCTCGGTCGTCCTGGAAGCACTCGGCTACAAGCCGGAAGTTAAAATCCTGTCCGTTCCGGTGACCTATGCGTCGCTCAAGAACAAGGACATCGACATCTTCCTCGGCAACTGGATGCCGACCATGGAAGGTGACATCAAGGCCTATCGCGAAGACGGCTCCGTGGAAACGGTCCGGGCCAACCTGGAAGGCGCGAAGTACACGCTTGCCGTTCCGGAATACACCTACGAAAAAGGCCTGAAGAGCTTCCAGGACATCGCCAAGTTCAAGGACGATCTCGACGGCAAGATCTACGGCATCGAGCCGGGCAATGACGGCAACCGCCTGATCATCGGCATGATCGATGAAAACCTCTTCGAACTGGAAGGCTTCGAAGTGGTGGAATCCTCCGAGCAGGGCATGCTTGCGCAGGTCGCCCGTGCAAACCGCCGCGAGGCGGACATCGTCTTCCTCGGCTGGGAACCGCACCCGATGAACGCCAATTTCAAGATGAAGTATCTTGAAGGCGGCGACGACATTTTCGGCCCGAACTATGGCGGTGCCACCGTCTACACCAACGTGCGTGCCGGCTATGTCAAGGAATGCCCGAACGTCGGCAAGCTGCTTGAAAACCTGGAATTCTCGCTGCCCATGGAAAACGAGATCATGGGTGCCATCCTGATCGAGGGTGAGGATCCCAACAAGGCGGCAGCCGCCTGGCTGAAGGAGCATCCGGCAACCTTCGAAAACTGGCTCGTCGGCGTGAAGACTTTCGATGGCGGCGACAGTTTCGCGGCCGTCAAAGGGGCTCTCGGTCTCTGATCGCTGACCAAAATCTGGCGCCGGTGCGGGTCTCCTGCCCGGCGCCACTGGTTTTCCAAGAACAATAATACCGGAGCAGTGGCGTGGACTGGCTCACAGAACACAAGCTGCCGATCGGGCCGTGGGCGCGCACCTTGGTCGATTGGCTCACCGACAACGCCTATTGGGTGTTTGACGGAATCTCGGCAATTCTCGAAACGCTGATAGACGGAATCCTCTGGTTGCTGCAGACGCCGCATCCATTGGTCATCGTTGTTGTCGCCGTCGCCATCGGCTACCTGGTCCACAGGACCATATCCTTTGCGGCTTTCGTGGCAATTTCCCTGCTGCTGATTATCAACCAGGGCTACTGGGAAGAAACGACGGAAACCCTGGCGCTGGTGGTTGCCGCATCCGTGGTCTGTATGCTGGTCGGCGTGCCTGTCGGCGTGCTGGCCGCGCATCGCCCCCGCTTCTACGCCGCACTTCGTCCCGTGCTGGATCTGATGCAAACCATCCCGACCTTCGTTTACCTGATCCCGGCACTGATCCTATTCGGTCTCGGCATGGTGCCCGGTTTGATCGCGACCGTCATCTTTGCCATTCCCGCACCGATCCGCCTGACGCAGCTTGGCGTTTCCTCGACACCGACCGCGCTGATCGAAGCCGGAAAGGCCTTTGGGGCCACCAAATCGCAGCTGCTCTGGAAAATCGAGCTGCCCTACGCCCTGCCACAGATCATGGCTGGCCTGACGCAGACGATCATGCTGTCGTTGTCCATGGTCGTGATTGCCGCCCTTGTCGGTGCAGACGGCCTCGGCGTGCCGACATTGCGGGCCCTGAACACGGTGAATATCGCCCAAGGTTTCGAAGTTGGTGTCTGTATCGTCCTGATCGCCATCGTGCTTGACCGCTTCTTCCGCGCCGAAGAGGGAGGCAAACGATGAGCGAGACCAACAAATCGGCTGTCGTTTCCTTCAAGGACGTCGACATCGTTTTCGGCGAAAAGCCTCACACGGCTCTGCCGCTGATCGATGCCGGCAAGACCCGTCAGGAAATCCAGGCAGAAACCGGCCAGATCCTCGGCGTCGCCGGTGCGACCTTCGACATCTACGAAGGCGAAGTCATCGTGCTGATGGGGCTGTCCGGCTCCGGCAAGTCGACGCTGCTCCGGGCCGTCAACGGTCTTAACCCGGTCATCCGGGGCGAGGTGCAGGTTCATGACGGCAAACGATACGTCAATCCGGAAACCTGCTCCGAAAACGATCTGAGGGAATTGCGCCGGCACCGGATCGGCATGGTGTTCCAGCAGTTCGGTCTTCTGCCCTGGCGCACGGTGGCGGAGAACGTCGGCTTTGGCCTGGAGCTTGCCGGCATGCCCGCAAAGGAGCGAGCCGCAAAGGTCGAGGCGCAGCTCAAGCTGGTTGGCCTGAACGGCTGGGGCGAAAAGCACGTACACGAACTTTCCGGCGGCATGCAGCAGCGTGTTGGCCTCGCTCGCGCCTTTGCGACCGACGCGCCGCTTCTGCTGATGGACGAACCGTTCTCGGCTCTCGACCCGCTCATCCGCGACAAGCTGCAGGATGAATTGCTCGACCTGCAGAAAGAACTCAACCGGACCATCATCTTCGTCAGCCACGATCTCGATGAAGCCGCCAAGATCGGCTCGCGCATCGCGATCATGGAAGGTGGACGGGTGATCCAGCTGGGCACGTCGCAGGAAATCGTCAAGACGCCGGCAACCGACTATGTGGCCGAATTCGTCAGCCACATGAACCCGCTGAACGTGTTGCGCGCGCGCGACATCATGGTGCCTCCCGGCAGCTTGCCGGGCTCGCTCGCCAGCGGCCTGACCTGCGATGCCGACGCTTCGGTGCGTGAAGTCGCGCAGCTGAAAAAGTCCAGCAAGGATCCGGTCGTCGTGAAAGTAAGCGGCTCCATCGTCGGTGTCATTGGCGAGAAGGAGCTGCTGGACTGCATGGCGTAAGGCGTGTGGCGACCTGGAGTTTTTCCGCACATTGAGCCTCAGCATGAGGCTGAACAAATTGGCCGAGCTGAGTGGGTGAGGATACGGGGCTTGGTTTAATCGTCAAAAACAAACAAAAAACGGGACCGAAAGGTCCCGTTTTTCGTTGTTCAATCCGCGCCAGCCGTCCCCGGACGGAGGCTGCAGCCTGAAACCTTAGAGCAGCTCGAGCTGAGCAGCCTGCTTGCCGCGGCCGCGACGGTCGTCTTCAGCAACGAAGGAGATCTTCGCGCCTTCGACGGGCGTTCCGATACCGGCCTGCTCGAATGCGGTGATGTGGACGAAAACGTCCTTGGAACCGTTTTCCGGAGTGATGAAGCCGAAGCCACGGTCATGGTTGAAGAATTTAATGGTGCCGTTCTCGCGCATGGAGAAACCTTTCCGCTGGTTGGATGCGCCATCCCGTTTCCGGCAGGCGCGGATAAACGAGAAGTCAACAAGAAACGGAAAGCTTGGAAATTCAGAGCAGCGCTTGATGGAGCCCTGCCGAAGTCAGTCTCACCGGGTCTTTCGTCAGTCCCGTACGGCACAACGCGTACCGATGGAGAATAATGTAGGTCCAGGTGGCGCTTACGGCAAGCGAAAGATTTTTGCAGTGGTCAAACCGAGGCCACAAAGCCGATAAATCCTGTTCCGGTGACAAAATGACAGCTTGTGACACCAGTCACAGAGCCCGACCGGGGGGCGGGTTAGTTTCGTCTCATGAGTTGAGGCGGACAGCAGGGCCTCACGACACTGGAAGGGACACCGTCATGTTCAAGAAGTTTGCAGTTACCGCCTCTGCGCTGGCTCTTGTTGCCGGCGTCACACTGACCTCTCAGGCCACACCCGCACATGCCGCCAAGGGCTGGCAGGTCGGTGTCGGCGTCGCCAGCGGCCTTGCTGCCGGCGCGATCCTCGGGTCAGCACTTTCCCAGCCGCGTTATGTTGCTCCGCCCCCGGCTTACTATCCGGCCCCGCCGGCCTACTATCCGGCACCGGCTCCAGCTCCGGTCATCTACCGTCCGGCTCCGTGGAGCCCGGCCTGGTACAATTACTGCAGCCGCAAGTATCGTTCGTTCAACCCGAACACCGGCTACTTCCTGTCCTATTCCGGACAGTACCGCTTCTGCCAGTAAGGCAGTTTCCAACTTCGCCGGGCCAAAACCGGCCTGAAAAGGCCACCGGCCACTCCCTGCAAGGGTTTCCTCCCCTCCTTGCAGGGAGTTTTTTGTTGGAACACCGATGTCGCCAGGAAGAATTTATAAGTCTGCCCCTAGGGTGATATGCGTTTCGCCGCGCGCATGATGGTCTCAAGCTGGTTCAGAAAGCGCGATCGGTCGGCCTTGGTGAAGCCGGGCCCGCTTTCTCGGATCTCTCCTATTTCACGCAGATGCGTGTTGAGATCCCGCATGGCAAGGCGCATGCCGATGGCATCCTCGCGAAACGGCTTGCCTGTCGGACCGATGACAAGAGCGCCCGCCTTCACACAGCGTGCCGCAAGCGGCACATCGGCGGTCACCACAACATCACCCGCCACAGCACGTTCCGCGATCCAGTTGTCGGCTTCGTCCGGTCCTTCAGGAACGACAACCCGCTCGATCAGATCGCCTTCGGGAAGCCGCATCCAGCTGTTGGAAACGAACTTGATCTCAACATTGTGGCGCTCGCCCACGCGAACGGCTTCGTCCTTGACCGGACAGGCATCGGCGTCGATGTAGAGCACGGTCATGTTGTTTGCTCTCCTTTCGAGCGTTGGAGAAAGGCCGCAATGCCGTCTGCTGCCCGGGCACCTGTCGCAAAACACGCCTGCAGGAGATAGCCGCCCGTCGGCGCTTCCCAGTCCAGCATTTCACCAGCGGCAAAGATGCCCGGCATCTTCTTGAGCATCATGCCTTCGTCCAGTTCGTCCAACGCGATGCCTCCGGCGGAAGAGATCGCCCGGTCGATGGAATAGGGCGCGTCCAGAACAACGGGAACGGCCTTGATGCAGCGTGCGAGGCTTTCCGGATCGAAAGGGACATCGCCGGCTTCGCGCAGCAGTGCCATTTCAACGGGGCTCAGCCGAAGGACCTTCTTGAGGAACGTGGCTGCAGACTGCTTGCCCCGGGGTCTTGAGAGTTTCGCTGCCAGTTCGTCAATTCCGGCCTGCGGCCGCAGATCGATGTGCAGTGTCGCCGAACCGGTCTCGTTGATTGTTTCGCGCAGCTCGGCGGACAAGGCATAGACGGCACCACCTTCAAGGCCCTGGGCCGTCAAGACCGCCTCCCCTTGCACCCTTCTACCGCCATGAGACAGGGCGATACGCTTGAGCGGCGTACCGGCAAACCGCTCTTTCAGAAAATCGCTCCAGTCGGTCTGAAAGCCGCAATTTGCCGGCTGGAACCGGTTGATGCGAACACCGCGCTCTTCCAGCATCGGCACCCACGCGGCGTTGGAACCGAGCTTCGGCCAGCTTGCACCACCCATGGTCAGAAGGCAGGCACGTGCGGTGAGGGATTGCAGGGCGCCTTCACCTTCAGTGTCTTCGGCGGCACTTTCATCCCGTGTCCTGAGCTGAAGCGGTCCATCTCCTTCAATGGCGCAGAGCGCATGCCGGGTCATCAGCCGGACGCCATTGGCATCCAGCCGGCGCAGCCAGGCACGCAGCAAGGGGGAGGCCTTCATGGATTTCGGGAAGACCCGTCCGCTGCTGCCGACAAAGGTTTCTTCGCCAAGGCCTTCGCACCAGCGCCGCAGCCTTTCGGGTGGGAATTCCTGGATCAATGGCGCCAAAAAGGGTTCGGCCTGCCGGTAGCGCGCGAGGAACGCGGTCAGGTCTTCGCTGTGGGTCAGGTTCAGGCCGCCTCGGCCAGCCATCAGGAACTTGCGCGCGGGCGAGGGCATGCGGTCGATAACCACAACGCTATACCCGTTTTCGGACAGGCGCTCCGCAGCAAAGAGGCCGGCCGGACCGGCACCGGCAATCAGGACGTCGAACATGCGGCCTTATAGTTCAAGGCGGGCTGCAAAGACCACCATCGATTTTCATCAGAGCCGGTGTTGGTGTGTCGAGAATTATTGCAAGTATTTGTTATCAGTCTCATGAGAATATCATCCAGGGGGTGTACCTGCGGAAGTTTTCCCGACGGGTCTGCTTCCTGTGAAAGGAGCCGTGAATGGAAAAAGGCACGGACCTGGTAGTCGTTGCCGATCCGGACAAGGACGTTCAGGCAGGCTTTGAACGCCTGTTCGGCAGTCACATGAGGGTTGCCTGCTTTTCCGAAACGGAAGCTGCATTGCAGTTTCTGAAGCAGAACCATGGCACAGCAGTCATTTTTTCCTGTTTCAATCTGCCGGGTCGTGGCGGAACAGCCTTTCTGCGAGCAGCGGAGACCATTGCACCTCAAGCCGCGCGGGTCATGCTGACCCGGGAAAACTCGGCAGATGCGATCAAGAAGACGCTCAATGAGGCCCATGCCTTCATGTATCTGGAAAAGCCCTGTCAATCGACAGATCTGGCCAGCGCCATGGAAACAGCTCTTTCCCATCATTTACAGCTAGCCAAGGACCGGGCACTGCTGGAGCGGACACTTGCCGGATCCGTCAAGTTGCTGATCGACATGCTGGCGCTCTTCCACCCGGAAGCGTTCCGGCGCACGAGCACGGTCCGCAAACAGGCCCTGCGGCTGGCCAAGCGCCTGGGGATGAAAAAAACCTGGGAACTGGAAATGTCGGTGATGTTGTCACCGCTTGGCGAGGCGCTGCTGCCCAAACAGATCCTTGCCCGCTACCGTGCCGCACGCGGCCTGACCGAGCAGGAGCGCAATATCCTGGACCGGGCACCGGACCAGACCCGGGATCTCCTGAAAAACATACCGCAACTGGAGAAAGTCTCCGAATATCTGTTTCTATCCGGCCGCGGTTTCGACGGCTCGGGCTTTCCCAAGGACGGGCCAACGGGCAAGGAAATCCCAATGATTGCCCGCATCCTCAAGCTCTTGACGGATCTGTGGTATGCAAGCCCGGAAAGCGGACCGGATGCAGCGGCCTTCGAGGCGCTTACCATCAACAAGCGCAAATATGATCCGATGCTGCTGGAGCTGGCCAAGGAAACGCTGATGGACGACGTGCCGGAGGCACGCAAGAAACTTGTTGCCGAATGCTACATCCGTTCTCTGCGGCCAGGCGATGTGCTGATCGACGACGCCTTGACCGAAACCGGTCACGAACTGGTTCTGTCCCGCGGCCATATGCTGACACCCACCACCATCCGCCGGCTGGAACATTTCCACCAGGCCGCAGGCGTTCGCCAACCCATCCGCGTCGAACGCCATTCGGCACCCGAAGAAGCTCTGATCGATACGGCTTGAAGGTGGGTAACAAACGGCAGTGGTGAGAGCGCCCGGGCATATGGCAGTTTAGAGAAGGCGTTCCCTCTGCCGCACCCCTTCCCCGCAAAAGGGAAGGGATATCAGCCCGGCAAAATCATTTCGTCAGGATCAGCTTGCCCTGTTTGGTGATCGACAGACGATAGGTTTCGTCGTTGTGGCGGATCTGGATCTGGCGCTGGCCGCTGAACAGGTCGCGCGTGTCGAGTTCCGATTTCTGCTCACGCGGCGGTGTTGCCGCAAAGGCGCGCGTGGCGCGGCTGCTGGAACCCAGGGAGAGGCGGTGCTTCTGGCTGTTGGCGGTCGGTGTCATTGCGCGCAATCGGTCCTTGGCCTTTGTGTTGCTCCTGAAACTGTTCAAAAAATCAGTTTCTTAGCGGAGCGGTGGGACATCGGAATCAAAAGATGAGTTTCAAACTCAACTTTATACTTGACACTCATACTCAAGTTTTCCTATCAAGGCAATGCCTGATCGAAACGGAACCGGAAATCGCGTCCTCTGGTTTAGGATTAGACAGGACCTCCGGGCAACCGGAGTGACAAATGCCAGGCCAGCCAACCGCCCTCTCCTCTCCCTCAGCGGCAAGCCAGCCCGGCCTTTTCTTTGAGAGAGCCCACGCAAGACGCGTGGCATGCCTTTCCTTTTCCCGACCAATCGTCACATGTTCGAGGCATACGAAACGAAAAAGGCGCCGACCGGATGGTGGCGCCTTCGAAACTTTTTTATGTCTACAAAACCTTACGCGTTGGCCGCGATCGGGGTCTTGGTCATCTCGATCTTCAGGAGATCGCGCATGCCGAAGCGGTCTTCCGAAAGGTCGGCAATCGACTTGCCGTCCAGAACTTCCATGAATGCCTCGAGCGCTTCATGCAGCAGGCCATTGAAGCCGCAGGACATGATGAGCGGACAATCCTTGCGGCCACTGTCGAAACATTCGGCAAGAAGGAAGCTTTCTTCAGCGGCGCGGACAACTTCGCCAACCGAAATCTTTTCTGCCGGGCGAGCCAGCATGACCCCGCCGTTCCGGCCACGAATGGTCTTGATCAGATTTGCATCGACCAGAACCTTCATGATCTTGAACAGGTGGGTTTCGGACATGTCGAAGCTGGCCGCGATATCCGCGACCTTGCTTGGTTTGTCCGGGTTGACGGCGCAGTACATCAGCGCGCGCACGGCATAGTTTGTCTGTTGTGTCAAACGCATGCACTAGATATGAGGTCCCCGCCCTGAAAGGTCAATTCAAAATTTGAGTGTGAGAGACCACTTTTTGGCGGAATCGTCCGAAAACGGCCCTGACCCCGCCCTCAGGCAGGCTGTCCGGCGGGTGCGAAAGGCTCCAGTTCCCCGGGCAGGTTGTCCTTCAGGAACACATCGATGCCGATACGTTCCTGTCCTTCGATGATCGGCACACCATCACAAAGCGCCTTCAGGACGCGGATGGCGCTACGGATCTCGTGACCCGGGTCCTGCGCAATCACCGCATCCAGCACATCGTCCTGAAGCGCTTCTCGCGTGTAGGGTGTCAGTTCGTGTCCGACAAAGACGATGCCCTGGCTGCGGCCGCTTTCCTTCAGGGCCGCAATCGTGCCGCGGTTGCCCGCGCCGATATTGTAGAGCCCGGCAAGATCGGGATGTTCCGCAAGAAGCTTGCGCATCAAGTCCGCATTGCGGGCGTTGTCGTCCCCCCCCTCACGCACCTTCAGCAGTTCCAGATGGGGATAGTCCTGCTCGATGACCGCCCGGCAGCCCTGATAGCGTTCCGCATGGTCGCGAAGGCCGAGCGATCCGGCAATGATACCGACTTTGGCCGGGGACCTGGGCAAGAAGCGTCCGAGCAACCGTCCGGCGGTGCGCCCGGCGGCGACGTTGTCGATGCCGACAAAATGCTGACGGCTGGAGGAAGGATGATCGGAGACCAACGTCACGACGGGCACCCCCCTGTCCTGCAGCCGGTCGATGGCTGCCTGAACCTCCGGGAACGCGGGCGCGACCACCGCGACACCGTCGCATCGCGAGCGGTCAAGAATAGCAAGCGTACCGGCCACCCTGTGCCCGTCGAAGGCGTCGATGGGCTCGACATGCACATGCATGCGGTCACCGCTCATTGTTTCGGCGTGGGACAGCGCTTCGCGGGTCAGGTCTTCCATGAAGGCGTTGGGGCCATTTGGAATGAGGAAGTGCAGGCGGTAGACCCGTTTCTTGGCAAGGCCGGCGGCAAAGACATCCGGTTTGTAGTTCAGCGCCTCGACGGCCTGCTTGACCTTTTCGATGGTGACCTTCCGGACACCCGGCCGCCCATTGAGGACACGATCAACCGTTGCCAGGCTGACACCCGCTGTTTCGGCCACATCGTGGATCGTTACGCGCTTCATTCATCCCCCCGGACGTCAGCCATTTGCCGTTACTCCGCACCGGCACAGACCTTTTCCGCGGGAAGAGGACACTCAAGGCAACGGTGAAAGAGCAGCTTGGTTCCAAGCTTTCTTTCAAGCCACTATAACCAGCTTTGAGGGGCGATCATCAAAAAATGCTGCGCCGCGCAAAGTCTTCTACCAATTGATGATTACGAAACTCAGGCCACCTGGCCGGCGGCATGACCGGACGCCCAGGCCCACTGGAAATTGAAGCCGCCGAGATGGCCGGTGACATCGACCACCTCACCGATGAAATAGAGACCCGGCACCTTCGTGCTTTCCATGGTCTTGGAGGAGAGTTCCTTCGTGTCCACGCCACCAAGCGTGACTTCCGCCGTGCGGTAGCCTTCGGTGCCGACCGGCGTCAGCTGCCAGCGGTTCAACTGTTCTGCCGCCCGGCGCAGGACCTTGTCCGACTGGTCGGCCAGACGACCTTTCAGGGCAAACACCTGCGAAAGTTCGTCAGCCAACCGGTTGGGCAGCAATCCGCCGAGTGCTGTCTTCAGGTCCTGTTTCGGGTTCTCCTGCCGGGCTTGCCGCAGGGCTTCGAAGACGTCGGCCTCAGGAGACAGGTTCACCGAGATGGGTTTGCCTTCCTGCCAGTAGGACGAAATCTGCAGCACCGACGGCCCGGACAGACCCCGATGCGTGAAGAGCAGGCCTTCGCGAAAGGACGTCTTCTGGAACGAAACGACCGCATCCACCGAAACACCGGCAAGCCGGCCGCACAGTTCCTTGTTGGTATCGGAAAAGGTCAGCGGCACCAGCGCCGCGCGTGGGGCAATCACGTTGTGGCCGAAGCGCTTGGCCAGATCATAGCCGAAGCCGGTCGCGCCCATCTTGGGGATCGACGGTCCGCCGGTCGCCACAACAAGCGATGCCGCCCGCAACGGCCCCTTGGACGTTGACACGGAAAACCGGTCGTCGGGTTTTTCAATCGCCTTGATGTCCGTTTCCAGCTGTAAGGTGCCCCCGGCCGCTTCCAGCTCGGCCAGCAGCATCCGGATGATGTCCTTGGCGCTATTGTCGCAGAAGAGCTGGCCGAGTGTCTTCTCGTGCCAGGAAATGCGGTGCTTTTCGACCAGTTTCAGGAAGTCCTGCTGGGTATAGCGCTTCAGCGCCGACACACAGAACCTCGGGTTCCGGGAGAGAAAATTAGCCGGCGAACAATGAATGTTCGTGAAGTTGCAGCGCCCCCCGCCGGAAATGCGGATTTTCTCCGCCGGGTTTTTGGCATGGTCAATCACGAGCACCTTGCGCCCGCGCTTTGCCGCCTCAATCGCACACATCAGCCCCGCGGCACCGCCACCAAGCACAAGAACATCCAGATCACGCATGGCGGGGTGTATAGCGGGAATTTCGGGAGGGGGTAAGGGAGATGTGAGCTTGTTTTCTCTGCCCCTCCGTCTTTCCGGACAAGCGCAGCCAATGCTGCGCGCCGATCCGGAAGCCAGCGCGTAATCGTGAGCATGAGCGAACTCTTGTTTGACAGAAAAGGAAGCAGCCGCGCTTTCAGCGCGGAATAAGTCTGGTTTCCGGATCTGCGTTCGGCTTTGCCTCACTTGTCCGGAAAGACCAAGGCTGCGGTTGCCGCGGGCTCCAAACAGAAAAACCGGCGGCCCTTTCAGGTCGCCGGTCTCTTAAAAACGCTTCTTGCGAAGTCGCTTATTTCATTTCGGTCAGGACTTCGAAGCCATTCGCGCCGACTTCCCAAAGGGCGTAGGTGCCCGGGACGTCGCCCTTTTCATCGAAGTTGTGGTCGCCGGCTGCGCCCTTGTAGTCGATGGCCGTGCCGGCTGCGATCAGTTCCTTGGCCTTCTTCCACTCGCCCGGACGGATCGCTTCGCCTTCGCCGTTGGAGATTTCGGCCATTGCCGCTGCAACGTCTTCCTTCTTGCCGCCAGCCTTTTCGACCGCCAGTGCCAGCAGGAACGCAGCGTCATAGGACGTGGTGGCAAAGATCGCATCCGGATCGCCGCCAATGCCCTTGAAGGCTTCGTTGAAGATGTCGAGGGATTCGGACTGTTCGCCAACCGGCGAGGACGAAACGAACGTCGCCAGGTTTTCGGCACCCAGTTCGTTGATGACCGCTTCGGACTTCATGCCGTCGCCGCCGACGAACTTGTCGAAGAAGCCGTTTTCGAGAGCCTGACGCAGGATGGTGAGGCCGGTGCCGTCGCCGTAGTCGAAAATCACCAGCGTGTCCGCGCCGCCCTTGGCGAGTTCGGCAAGGTTGGAACGGTAGGAGGCCTTGCCTTCCTCATGCGCTGCGAACTGCGTAATCTCACCGCTGAGTTCATCGACGAATTCCGCCTTGAACGCATTGGCAAGACCGGTGCCGTAGTCGTTGTTGAGGTAAGCGACGGCGACCTTCTCGTAGCCCTGCTCCTTCAGGGTACGTGCCAGTGCACGGCCCTGATAGTCGTCGGAAGGCACAGTGCGGAATACGGTGCCCTTGTCGTCGAGGGTGGAGATTTCCGGCGAGGTGCCGGACGGCGTGATCATGGTGATACCAGCCGGAATGGTGACGGAACCGGCAGCAGCCAGAACCGCGCCCGAGCAATGCGGACCGACGACGCCGATGACGCCTTCGATGTTCACGGCCTTGGTTGCGGCATCAGTGCCGTTCTGCGGATTGCAGGCGCTGTCGCCGACAACACCAACCAGCTTTTCGCCATCGCCGATGCCGCCCTGCTCGTTGACCTGCTGAAAGGCCAGCTGTGCGGCGTCGATCATGGCCGGAGCCATGGCTGCGATCGGGCCGGAAATGCCACCGAGCAAGCCGATCTTGACATCGGCCTTTGCCGGCACGGATGCCAGCGCGGTTGCGGTCATCAGACCGGCTGCAAGCGCGAGAATCTTGGTTTTCATCAAAGTACCTCCTCATTATTCCGGTCTTCGCCGGGACTTTGGATTTTCGAGGCTCCGCCTCCCGATACCGGGAAGCTAGCCTGAGGAACGGATCTAAGTGTGATCCGCACCAGATCTTGTTGCACGCCGGTCGCCTCTAAGAGGTTCCGGCAGCAGGCCTTCCGGCCGGAAGCGCAGCACCAGCTGCAGCATCAGGCCGATCAGGAACAGGCGAATATATTTGGCCTGGATCGCATATTCCGTCGGCAGGCGGTCAGTTGCGATTTCCGACATCGACCAGATGATCCAGACCACCGCAGCTCCCAGAATGGCGCCGCGGTTGTTGCCGGAGCCTCCAAGGATCAGCATGATCCAGACCAGGAAGGTCGCGACCATCGGGTCGATGGCTTCCGGGGTGATCGAGCGGTTGAAATGCGCGAACAGCGCGCCGCCCAACCCCATCAGGGCCGAGCCGAAAATGAAGGCCTGCAGGCGGCGGAACTCGACATCCTTGCCCATGGCCTTGGCCGCGCCTTCATTATCGCGGATGGCGCGCATCATGCGGCCCCAGGGCGCGTTGAACTGCCGTTCGACCAGCAGGTAAGCCGCAATCAGAACGACAATGACAATGGCAAGATAGGCTGCCTGAGACGCCATGTAGGCGCTTTCCTGCGCCAGCGACGGAAACTCCGCCGCCGGGCGCGGAATGCCGGAAATACCGCGGGCGCCATTGGTCAGCACCGGTTCGGACTTGACCACAAGGCGAATGATTTCCGCAATCCCGATGGAGGCAATCGCCAGATAGTCGGAGCGGAACCGCAGACAGATCTTGCCGATGGGCCAGGCCACCAGAGCTGCGGCAAGCATCGCCCCGATCCAGCCGACGAAGAACGGCATGTCAAAGCCGCCGATACGGCCGTCGGCATGTTCCGTGGTCAGGATCGCGGACGTATAGGCGCCAACTGCGAAGAACCCGGCAATGCCGGCGTTGAACAGACCGGCAAAGCCCCACTGGATGTTGAGCCCCAGCGCCAGCAGCGCATAGATGCCGATGAAGATCGCCATGAAGAGGGCGTAGTTGAGAAGACCGAGATATTCCATTTTCTCTCCCTCCCCTTATAGCACTTTGCCTTTGAGCAGCCCGGTTGGGCGCACAAGCAGCATGAACAACAGGATGGCGAAGGCCATTGCGGCCTTGTATTCGCTCGGGATCACCAGAACCGACAACTCCTCGGCAATGCCGACGATCAACCCGCCAAGCACGGCCCCCTCGATCCGGCCGACCCCGCCCAGGATGGCGGCAGCGAACATCGGCAGCAGCATCTGCCAGCCCATCAGCGATTTCAGCTCCGTGTTGAGGCCGAGGAACACACCGGAGGCGGCACACAGACCGCCTGCGATCACCCAGGTCAGCATCACGACCTTCTTGTTGTCGATTCCAGAGAGCAAAGCCAGATTGGGGTTGTCCGACATGGCGCGCATGGCCTTGCCCCACTTGGAGCGGGTCAGGAACAGCTGCAATCCACCGACAAGCGCGAACATGGCGATCACCGTCAGGATTTCGCGGTCTCGTATGCGCAGGCCGAAATAATTTTCCGGACGGACGATACCGCGGGAATAGGTTTCCGTATCGACACCCCAGACCACCTGCACCACGGCGCGGATCATCAACGCTATGCCGAGCGAGGCCATCACGGTGACGATTTTCGGTCGCTCGCGCAGATGTTCATAGAACACCTTGTCGATGCCGACGGCAACGGCGGCGGTCGCGATGATGGCGATCGGCAGGGCCAGAAGCGGCGAGACGCCAAGACCGGTGACAACCGCCAGCGCAATGAAGGCACCAAGCGTCGCCAGGTCACCATGCGCCAGATGGGCATAGCGCAGGATGGCGAAGATCAGCGTGATGCCAACGGCGCCAAGCGCATAGATCGAGCCGAGCACGATGCCCGGAATGACGTAGAAATTGATGAGCTCAAGAAAATCCATACCGCTCAGCCCCCCAGGAACATTTCAGCGACTTCACGGTCGGCCAAGAGGTCGGCACCACTACCTTCGTGGCGGTTCTTGCCGGCGGCCAGGACATAGCCCCGGTCGGCAAAGGCAAGCGCCTGCTTGGCGTGCTGCTCCACAAGGAGAATGGCGACACCTGTGTCGCGCACGTCCCGGCAGATCTGGAAGATCTGTTCCATGTATTTGGGCGAAAGCCCGGCGGTCGGTTCATCGAGAAGCAGAAGCTTCGGATCGAGCATCAGCGCCCGGCCCATCGCCACCATCTGCCGCTGCCCGCCCGACAGGGACCCTGCAAGCGTCTTGTGGCGTTCCTTCAGGTCCGGAAACAGGGTGTAGACCCGGTCATAGGCAGCGCTGAGGTCACCCTTTTTCAGGAAGCCGCCCATCTCCAGATTCTCGTGGATCGACATCTCGCGAAAAATGTTGTCGACCTGCGGGACGTAGCAGATGCCGCGCTGGACGATGCGGTTGGGAGCCCAACTGGTGATGTCGTCGCCGTCGAACAGCATGCGGCCGCCGCGGATGGTCAGGAGACCGAAAACGGATTTCATGGCCGTGGACTTGCCGGCACCATTCGGGCCGACGATAACGACGATCTCGTCCGCATCCACATGCATGGAGACGTCCTGAAGGATGTCGGCGTCACCATAGCCTCCGGTGATGCCGTCCATGGAAAGAAGCGCAGTCATGCGGCATCTCCCGTGGTTTCGCCCAGATAGGCTTCCAGCACCTGAGGATTGGACCGCACGGTCTGGAAATCGCCCTGGATCAACACCCTTCCCTCGGCCATGCACACAACGGGATCGCAGAGTTTCTCGATCATTTCCATGTCATGTTCGATCAGGATGAACGTGTAGCCACGCTCCTTGTTCAGGATCTCGATCTTGGTCTCGAGCTTGCGCAGCAGGGTGCGATTGACGCCTGCCGCCGGTTCGTCGAGCAGCACAAGTCTGGCATCTGTCATCATGGTGCGGCCCAGTTCCAGAAGCTTCTTCTGGCCACCGGAAAGGTTGCCGGCCGGCTCGTGCGCCACGTGGGTCAGCTCCAGGAACGCCAGGGTCTCATAGGCCTTTTTCTCGACCTCGGCCTCGGCAGCCTTCACCCGCCCCCAGGCGAGCCAATTGGAAAACAGGCTTTCGCCCGGCTGAGACGGCGGCACCATCATCAGGTTTTCCAGCGCCGTCAGCTTGTGAAATTCATGCGGGATCTGGAATGTCCGCACCAGTCCCTTGTGAAACAGCTCATGGCTGGCCAGGCTGGTGACGTCCTCGCCCAGAAACCGGATGTGTCCGCTTGTCGGTTGCAGTGCCCCTGCGATCAGGTTGAAAAGCGTCGTCTTGCCAGCCCCGTTCGGGCCGATCAATCCGGTGATACTGCCTTCCTCGACGCGGAACGAGCAGCCATTCACCGCCCGGAATCCGCTGAAATCCATAACGAGCTGATCAAGCTCCAGCATTCACGCTCCTTGCCGCTCCCAACGGTCAGTCTTTTTCTTATTCCGGCCGCGCTTTCCCGTTTCCCGGGATTAGCGGAGCGGGCGCAAAATGGCCCGAACCGGCGCGGCGTCCAGCCCTTCTAACTTCATTGGCAGCGCAATCAACTCATAATCACCGGGTTCCACCGCAGAAAGAGCAAGATTTTCCAGAATCAGCATGTCACGGGAACGGGCGATCCCGTGACTGGGCAGGGTTTCAGAAGGATCCGGGTCGACGGAGGGCACATCCACGCCGATCAACTTGACACCGGCGTCCGCCAGCAGGCTCATGGTTTCCGGTGCCAGAGCCCTGTAGCCTGCCGGCCAGACCGTGACGTCTCGTTCTTCGGCAAGCCGCACAAGCACTCGGGGCGGGCAGCCTTCAAGGAACGCTTCCAGCTCTCCGGGCTGGCAAAGCGGACCGGCACCGCGTGCATCGATCAACCGGGCCGGGCCGACGAAATCATGCAGATCAAGCTGATCGATCGTCAGACCGTCCGGGTCGTAGTGCAGGGGTGCATCGGCATGGGCACCGCAATGGCTCGACATGGAAAACTCGCCGACATTCACCGGACAGTCCTCTGAGATCGTAGCCGTCCAGGAGCTGCGATAAGGCGCGTCGCCGGGATAGACCGCTATACCCGGCCGCACGGGCGGTGTGATGTCGAAAAGATCCGTCATCTTGAAATATCCTGCTGAAGGGCAATTGCCGCGTTTCAGACAGCTTGAAACAACCATGGCCGGCAAGTGTTGTAAAGCTGAGCAGACACGCCGGCGACAGGCAGTCAGCTGTCGCAAAACCAGCGCGATACGGCCATTTGCAAGCGGGGAAAGCTCAAATCCGGCATCCAAGGTGTCGCACAACAATCTGTTGGCGTTTGATGCAAGTTTTATCTAACGGCACTATTCTAAATTCAGAAACTGAAAGTATCACCAGATCTCGTTAAGTTTGTCAGCGGTTTTCCCGATTTTAAATTGAATGATATATTCACGTTCCTTACACTTCTGCAAAGTTGCGAATTTGCGTTGCCAGACACGAACTGGCGGCTTCGTCCGTCATGATTTTTGATTTCGAATGCGTTCATCCCGGAGAACGACCCTGTCACATATGTCCGATCTTTCCCAGACGCAGCGGGCAACCGAAAAAAGGAAAGCGTCCCTGTCTTTTACACTCGATGACGGCAGGGTGGATCAGGAGCTGATCTTTTCGATTTACGATCGTCTCGACACCGGTATCTGGATTTTCGATTTCGACGAAAAATGCATTGTGTGGGCCAATCGCAAGGCGCTTGAGATTACCGATGCCGAATCGCTGGAAGAGCTGCGGGCACGCGACATGGGCTCGGACATGTCCCATTCGGTGGAACAGCGCCTGCGGCAGTACCAGCAGGATTTCACCAAGCATGACGTGAGCTTTTCGGAGATCTGGACACTCTATCCGAATGGCAAGGCTCAGGTCCTGCAGGTTGTCATGAGCGGCATCCGGCTGAATGACGGTCGCATGGCGCTGCTGTGCGAAGGCCGTCCGCATCACGAGCAACAGCCGGAAACGCTCCGAAGCGCCGAAGCGCTGATGCACACCACGGTGATGATCTCGCTGTTCTCCGAAGACGGACAACCTCTTTACCGCAACACGGCCGCGAGGGCAGCCTGCACCGATCTCGCGTGCACCTTGTGGGATCATTTCATCGATCAGGTTCTCGCCAAGAACGTGATGGGCGTCCTCACGGAGAAAGCCACGACCAAGTTCGTGGCGGAGGTCCGGACGAGCGACGGCCTGCGCTGGCACGAAATCACCATACGCCGCTGCCACGACGCCGTAACAGGAAAGCCTGCCTTTCTGCTGAGCGAGATCGATGTCACGGAGCTTCACCAGACCAAGGAACGCGCCCAGTATCTTGCAAGCCATGATGCGCTGACAGGGCTGTCGAACCGGACCTATCTGAAGGAACGCCTGTCGCATGTGAGGCAGACTGCGAAGGACAACAACCTGATCGCAACGCTGTATCTCGTGGATCTGGACGACTTCAAGATGGTCAACGACACGCTTGGCCATGCTGCAGGCGACCATCTTCTGCAGCTTGTTGCATCCAAGCTGAAGGATCTGGCCGGAAACAACGACATCGTCGCCCGTCTTGGCGGCGACGAATTTCTGATCTGCCACCTGTCCTCGCCCGAAAGCCCGCGACCGGACTGGTTCGGACAGGCGCTGCTGCAGGCCTTTACCAGTCCGCATCTGATTGAGGGCAAGCCTCGTCATGTCGGACTGAGCATCGGCTATGCCCATTATCCGGCCGACGGTACGGACATCGACCAGCTCATGCGTCATGCGGACCTTGCGCTTTATCAGGCCAAGTCGGAGCGGAAGAATAAATGCGTCCGCTACAAGGAATTCATGCGCAAACTCCGGGACAAGCACATGTCCCTGAAAAAGGATCTCGAACGGGCAATCCGCGAGAATGAATTCCTGCTGTATTACCAGCCGATTGCCTGTACGCGCACCCAGCGTGTTGTCGGCGCCGAGGCCCTGCTTCGCTGGCAGCACCCCGAAAAAGGCCTGGTCAGTCCCGACGACTTCGTGCCGGTTGCCGAAGAAACGGGCCTCATCAACGAGATCGGCACCTGGGTCAGCCGGAATGTTGCCTACATGCAGTCCGGGCTCAAGCTGCTGAACGTTTCCGTACCGCTGTCGATGAACGTCTCACCCAAGCAGCTTTCGGACCCCACCTTTGTTGCACGCATGCAGAGCCTGCCGAAGGAAACCGGCTGCAATGCGAACGACATCTCGCTGGAAATCACCGAAAGCGTTCTGCTTGGCGATATTCCGCATGCCTACGAATCCCTGACGAAGCTGAAAGCCGCAGGCTACCGGATCGTTATCGACGATTTCGGCACCGGCTATTCCAACCTGGCCTATCTGCACAACTATCCGATCGACGGTATCAAGATCGACCGGATGTTCATGAACGACATCGCCACCGGCGGCGCCATCGTGAAGCTGATCCTGTCGCTGGCATCAGCGCTTGATGCCAGCGTTGTCGCCGAAGGCGTGGAAACCGTTGAACAGCGGGCCTGGCTGTCTGAAAACGGCTGCAACCGTTTCCAGGGCTTCCTCTATTCCAAACCGGTGCCCGAAGAGCAGTTTATCGACATGCTGCAGGCCCAGGTTCGCGTCGCGGCTATGTGACCTTGGCGCGGGTCTTGAACTCCGGCCGGTTCCAGCTTTCCGTATCCAGAATATCCTTCAGGATCTCAACCGCATCGACAATGTCCTGATGCGACAGGTACAGCGGCGTGAAGCCGAAGCGCATCACGTCAGGTGCCCGGAAATCACCGATCACGCCGCGGTCGATCAGCGCCTGCATGACGGCGTAACCTTCCTTGAAGCGGAACGAGACCTGGCTGCCGCGGGCATTCGGATCCCGCGGGCTGGCCAGTTCCAGTTGCGGGCACTTGGCCTCGACTTCAGCGATGAACAACTCGCTGAGTGAAACGGACTTGCGGCGGATGTCCGCCATGTCGACGTCCTCGAAGACATCAAGGGCCGCATGAAGGCTCGAAAGCGCAAGAATGGCGGGCGTGCCGACCGTCATCCGGCTGATGCCGGAAACCGGCCTGTAGTCGAGATCGAACGCGAAGGGGGCCTCATGTCCCATCCAGCCGGTCAGCGGCGAGGTGACCTTGTCCTGGTGCTCGGGGGCGACATACAGAAATGCCGGAGCACCCGGGCCGCCATTCAGATACTTGTATCCGCAACCAACGGCAAAATCCGCTCCAGCGCCGTGAAGATCGACCGGGATCGCACCGGCGGAGTGGGCAAGGTCCCATATTGCCAGGGCACCTGCTTCATGTGCCGCGCGGGTGATGTCCGCCATGTCATGAACCCGGCCGGTACGGTAGTCGACCTGCGTCAGCATCACCACCGCGACGTCTTCACCAATGGCGTCCTTCACCGATTCCGGATCGACAACCTTCAGTTCATGACCCTTGTCGAGCAATTGCTTCAGGCCCGAGGCGACATAAAGATCGGTCGGGAAATTGCCGTTGTCGGAAAGAATGACCTTGCGCTCCGGCCGCAGCGCCAGCGCCGCAGAAAGGACCTTGAACACATTGACAGAGGTGCTGTCGCAGGCGACGACCGTTCCGGCTGGTGCGCCGATCAACTTGCCGATGCGGTCGCCCGTGCGGGCGGGAAGGTCGATCCAGCTGTGGGTGTTCCAGGCCCGGATCAGGCTGTTGCCCCATTCCTCGTTGATTACCTGCGCAATGCGGGCAGGCACGTGTTTCGGCAGCACACCAAGCGAATTGCCATCCAGATAGATGACCCCGTCCGGGATCTGAAACGCCTGTTTTTTGGAAGCCAGAACATCTGCCGTGTCGGCCGGGTGCTGCGAGGTCATGAGTAGCTCTTGTGTCGGATAGTTGCATTTGAAAGGAAGCGGCACGCTATCAAAGGGGCATTTCGCAAACAACTGTTTCCGCGAACCGTTTGATCCGGTTCTAACCCGCACGGGAAAACGTCTGTTTCAGCCGCATGTCGCAAATAACACAAAAATGCCCGTTTGAATGGAGGACATCCGGGCGCTATCTGTTAGCGTGACCTCAAAGCGCCGGCAGGGCCGGTGCATCTGACATATGCGGTTCAAGAGATGTTCATCAGCGTCTTCGACATTTTCAAAATCGGCATCGGGCCGTCCAGTTCTCACACGGTTGGCCCGATGGTTGCCGTTCACCGTTATCTTGACCGGGTGCGGGGCCTGTCCGGCGCGGAAAACCGCGCGACGCGGCTGACCGTCACCCTGCATGGCTCGCTTGCCTTCACCGGCAAGGGCCACGCCACGGACAAGGCCGTGTGTCTCGGCCTGCTGGGAGCCAGGCCCGATTCCATCGATCCGGACAAGGTCGACCCGATGCTGGAAGAGCTGGAGCAGACCAAGAAACTCAAGATAGACGGCCTGCCGGAGCTGCATTTCGAACCGTCCCGGGATGTCATCTTCGACTATGGCCCTCCACTGGCGCTGCACGCCAATGGCATGACCTTCCATCTGCTGGATGCTGCCGGCGCCGTCATCGACACCTTTGTCTATTATTCCATCGGCGGTGGTTTCGTGGTCAGCGAATCCGAATTGCGCAAGACCAGCAACGAACCGGTCAACGAGCTTGCCAAGCAGGATGTGCCATTTCCCTTTGCCAACGCCAAACAGATGCTTGAGATGGGCCGGGAAGCGGAGCTTTCCATTGCAGAGATGAAGCTGCGCAACGAATGCAGCGACAAACCCCAGGCTGAAGTGGAAGAAGGCATCGACCGTCTTTGGTCTGCCATGGATTCGTGCATCAACCGCGGCATTTCCCAGACCGGCATTCTGCCCGGCGGCCTGAAGGTGAAACGCCGTGCCGCAGATATCTACCAGAAGCTCATTCGTGAAGGCCGTACGAACCCGCCTTTCGAGCACAACGTGGTCGACTGGCTCGGCGTTTACGCTATGGCCGTCAACGAGGAAAACGCTGCCGGGGGCCGTGTCGTCACGGCACCGACCAATGGTGCTGCCGGGGTCATTCCGGCCGTGACCCGCTATTACCTCGATCACTGCCCCGGCGCGGACCAGGCCGGCATCAGGACCTTCCTGCTGACGGCGGCTGCCGTTGGCGGCATCATCAAGGCCAACGCCTCGATCTCCGGTGCCGAAGTTGGCTGTCAGGGAGAAGTCGGCTCGGCCTCTGCCATGGCGGCTGCCGGTTTGTGCGCGGCGCTTGGCGGCACCAACGAGCAGATCGAGAATGCGGCGGAAATCGCCCTGGAACACCACCTCGGCATGACCTGCGATCCGATTGCAGGCCTGGTTCAGGTCCCTTGCATCGAGCGTAATGCCCTTGGTGCGGTCAAGGCTGTCACGGCGGCCTCTCTGGCGCTTCGCGGCGACGGTTCGCATTTCGTGCCGCTGGACGGCTGCATCGAGACCATGCGCCAGACCGGCATGGACATGATGGAGCAGTACAAGGAAACCTCGAAGGGCGGGCTGGCCGTCAATATCGTGGAATGCTGATCCGCCTTTTCCCGCCCGGCGTAAGCTGAACATCCCCGGCGGCCAGAACCTGCGCCGCCGGCTCTCTCTTTCAAGGGGCCGACATGGCGCTTTACATCACCCCGCTTTTCGCGGGCCTGCTGACGCTGCTTTACATTTTCCTGAGTGTTCGGGTGATCGGCGTACGCAAGAGCGAACGCATCGGCCTCGGCGATGGCGGCCATGGCGGTTTGCAAAGACGCATGCGCGCCCACGGCAACTTTGCAGAATATACCCCGCTGGGGCTGATACTCATGTTGCTTCTGGAGCTGACGGGCGCCACGCCCTGGCTGCTCTGGGCTCTTGGGGTCGGTCTTTTCACCGGCCGGGCCCTGCACGCCTACAGCGTCAGCCAGGAACCGGAGCCGCTCAGGTTCCGGATTGCAGGCATGGCCCTGACATTCACCGTTCTGGTTGTCGCGGCACTGATGTTGTTAACGCGCTCGGCAAACGGTCTGCTGACCGGCTGATCAGATCTGCTGCAACCGGGTCTTGTGTGCGTGCGCAATGTGAAGTCGGGCAGCGGCTTCTGCTGCGGCACAGTCGCCCCGTGAAATCGCGTCAACGATTGCGGCATGTTCCTCGACCGCCGTTTCGCGCCGTTCCGGCGTATCCAACGTCGTGCCCGCCATCAGGATGAGCGACAGGCGCAGGTGGTCGATCTGGTCGACCAGATAGCGATTGTGAGAAGCCAGGCACAAGCGGCGGTGAAACTCCCGGTTCGAGCGCACCAGGCTGTCCTTGTCCGCAATGCGCTTGCGATCGGCGCTGACCAGATCCTGCAGGATCTCCACTTCCGGCTTTGACGCATGCTTGGCGGCAAGTCCGGCGGCCGTTCCTTCCAGAACTTCCCGCATGAAGTAGACTTCGTTGATCTGGCCATGATCAAGGGTTGGCACCACCATGCCACGGTTGGGCTCGTGCACGGCGAGGCCCTGTGCCTCAAGCCGTTTCAGGCCTTCGCGGATCGGCGTTCTGGAGACGCCGAATTCTTCCGCCAGGTCTGCCTCGCGCAATCGGTCTCCGGGTTTCAAGACCCGCTCTTCAATAAGGCCGATCAGCCGGTGGTAGATTTCAGATCCGTTCATGATGTCTGGTTAGCGGCAAGCTGGGGTTCGCGCAAGCAATTGCAGCTTTCGGGTCGCTTGACCTTCCGAAACAATGTCTTCCGGAAGAGAAGCGTTTTTGCGATTACCGGGAGAAGCGCCTCGCTACGCACGCTCAGGTGCCGGGCGTAAACAGTTTGCCGCCGACAACCGGTTGGCGGACACCGGTCGTGCCTGGAAAGGTGGTTGGCAGACCGGCCTGCAAACGCGCGCCCAGGAATGCCATTGCCTGGGCTTCCAGGGCATCGCCGTCGATCCGGTAGTCGTCCGCCGACACGACATCTCCCGCAAGAAGGTTCGCCAAGGCTTTCATCAGAACCGGATTGTGCCGACCGCCGCCGCAGACCAGCCAGAGCCGAGGAACCCGCGGCAAAAGCTTTTCCGCGCTGGCAATGGCGGCTGCCGTGAAGGCGAGCAAGGTGGCAGCGCCATCCTCCAGGCCAAGACCTTCGGCAAATTCGCCGGAGAAACTGTACCGGTCGAGGGACTTCGGACCCGGCTCGGACAGGAACGGATGGGTGAGCGCTGCCTGAAGACGATCTTCATCGACCGTGCCCTTTGCCGCGATCGCCCCACCCGCGTCATAGTCGCCGGCACCGTGCTTGCGGACCCAGTCGTCCAGGAAGGCATTGCCCGGTCCGATATCGAACGCCAGCAGCTTGTCGCCTTCAATATAGGTAAGATTGGAAACTCCACCGATATTGAGGAAACACAAGGGCTCCTTGTCTTCGCCAACCAGTGTCTTGGCGAGCGCCTGGTGATAGACCGGCACCAAAGGGGCTCCCTGCCCGCCTGCCACCATATCTGCCAGGCGAACGTCGCCGATCACCGGAACATTGAGATCCGTTGCAAGAGACTGCGGATCACCCAGCTGGACCGTTTCGCCCTTGGCCGGATCGTGCCAGACCGTTTGGCCGTGAAAAACCACGGCATCCGGCGCGAGACCGTGCGTTGCCAGAAACCCCAGGATCGCCTCGGCATGGTCGCGCGTTACCGCGGCGGCGATTTCCGGCCAGTCGTCGCGTCCCGTTCCCTTGCGCGCAGCGGCTTCCAGCACCCGGCGCTTTGTCTCGGGCCGGTAGCTTGCCGTTTCTGCAGGGCCGAACCGGGCAACCGTCCGGCCGTCGGTTTCGATCCACGCCAGATCGATACCGTCGGCCGAAGTGCCCGAGATTGTTCCAAGGATGGAGTAGTGATCGCTCACAGGCTTTCCTGAACTGCCTTGAGACCGGCTTCTGCGATGTCGAACAGCTCGTTCACCTGGGCTTCGGTAATGATCAGCGGCGGACAGAAGGCCATGGCGTCCAGCATGTTGCGCGAAATCAGGCCCTTGTCGTTGAACATTGCATTGGTTTTCGCGCCGAGTGCGCCGGGCGTTGCCGCAAGCGCCTCATGCGACAGTTCCGCGGCACCGATCAGCCCGATGCCGCGCGTCTCGATTACCAGCGGATTTTCCGCAAGACCGGCAAGGCGTTTCTGGAAGGTCGGTGCGATGGCTCTGACATGACCAACCAGATCGCGCTCCTCGATGATCTTCAGGTTTTCAAGCGCGACAGCTGCTGCAACCGGGTGCCCGCTGCCGGTGTAACCATGACCAAGTACGCCGATCTTGTGGCTTTCGTCCGCGATCGGCTGATAGACCTTATCGTTGATCAGAAGCGCGGAGATCGGCTGGTAGGACGACGACAAAGCCTTGGAGAGGGTCATCATGTCCGGCTGCAGATTGTAGGTTTCCGTGCCGAACATGTTGCCGGTCCGGCCAAATCCGCAGATCACCTCATCGGCGACGAAGAGAATGTCATATTTCTTCAGAACCGGCTGAACTGCTTCCCAGTATCCGTCCGGCGGCACGACCACGCCGCCGGCGCCCATCACCGGCTCGGCAAAGAAGGCCGCGATCGTTTCAGGGCCTTCGGCCAGGATCAGGTCTTCCAGGTCCTGCGCACAGCGCTTAGCGAAATCCGCCTCGCTTTCACCGTCCTTTTTCATGGTCCGGTAGTGCGGGCAGGTGGTGTGCAGGATCTGCGGCAGCGGCAGGTCGAACGAGCGGTGGTTGTTGGGCAGGCCCGTGAGACTGGCCGAGGCGATGGTAACACCGTGGTAACCGCGCACGCGCGAAATGATCTTCTTGCGCTCCGGCTGGCCAAGCGCATTCGACCGGTACCAGATCAGCTTGATTGCCGTGTCGTTGGCCTCAGACCCGGAGTTGGTAAAATAGGCCTTCGACATCGGCACGGGTGCCATCTCGACCAGCTTTTCCGCCAGCTCGATCGACGGTCCATGGCTCTTGTAGGTGAAGGTGTGGTAGTAAGGCAGCTTCTCCATCTGCCGGGCAGCCGCATCGACCAGGCGCTTTTCACCGAAGCCGACGGCAACGCTCCAGAGACCGGCCATGCCTTCGATGTAACGCTTGCCGTTGATATCCTCCACATAGATGCCTTCGCCCTTCTCGATCACCAATGCGCCTGTCTCTTCCTGACGGCGGGCGTCTGCGTAGGAATGGAGCTGGAATGCCGTGTCGCGGGCTTCAAGGGAATTCGGCAGCTGTGCCATGAAGGGTCTCGTCTCAAATGCGGTTGGAAAGATCCGGCCGCAGGCGACTCAATGGTTCCTGCGCGGTGGAGCACACGGTAGGCCATAGCCTGACAAAATTGAAGAGATTGCTTGGGACGATTTTTCCTGCAAACGAGCCTCGAAAGGCCGGAGCCACGTGCGAGGCATTGCACGTCGTGATCTTTGGCTGAAGACCGTTTTGCCTGTGAGGGCCGTCACATGTCTCCGGGGGCCAGACGGGCTACTTACATCTTGTCCGCAGAAACGGACACACCACTGGCCGGAGCAACCCTCAAGCAGATGGCCGGTGGGGCAAACGGGCGGAGGCAGAAAGCTTCCGCCCGTCCGCTTTTCGGCCAACCCGGGATCGCCTAGCGCACATTCAGTTTGTCGCAGAAAGCGCGCGCCGCTCCGGCATGGCTTCGTCCGCTGTCCATAGCGCAACTTCGAGCTCCTGCACGCGCCCCCTGATTGCGACAGCTTCCCTGCGTGGCGGCATTCCCAACATCTCACCACCAGCCTCGGCAGCGTTCGTCAGGGCGGTGGAAAGGACGATCGAAGCGCCACGTGACTTGCCGACCTCCATCAGCCTGCTGGCAACATTCACGCAGTCGCCGGTTGCCGCGATCTGCTGCTGGTTCTCATGCCCCAGACGCGACAGCACCACCGGACCGAAATGGCCGCCAAGGCGTACGTCGCGAATTTCGGCATCGAGCCCGGAGGCAAGGATCCAGCCACGTACGGCAACGACGAGATCAAAGGCACAGCGACAGGAGTCAGCGGCATCCTTTGGTCCGGCGTCCGGAATACCGAATCCGATCATCGCGCCGTCACCCATGAAGTCCAGTACCAGCCCCTTGTTGCGCGCGGCCTCATTGACGACCAGCGTATGGAATGCCTTCAGAACATCCCGGGTTCGGGCAGGACCCAGCTTTTCCGAAAGGGCGGTGTATCCGGCCAGATCAATGAACAGGATCGCAACCGGCTGCTCCCGCGGGACCAGCAGAAAGCCGGGATCATCGGCAATACGCCGGGCAAGATCCGGCGCCTGAAACCGGCTGAGAGCCTCACGGGCCGCCACCAGCCGGCGTACCCTGAACCACTCGAAGCCTTCCCTCAGCACCGCAAGCGCGACAACCGGCGGCACGCTTGCCGCAATCGGCAATGCCGCGTTGAGCCAGATGCCCTGGTTGAAACAGATGACGACGACGGTCATCCAGCCCAGCAATAGCAGCAGATAAACGATGGTTGCGCTGGCCAGCGGCAGAAACACGACAACGGCCATGCCCAGCAACGTAATGGAGACGGCAGCGAGTGCATCGAAGCTGCGGACCCGGCTGTCGCGTAGCAGAACCGATCCGTCCAGGAGGTTGGCAATTCCCGTCGACAGGACTTCCACCCCAGGCAGGATAGGGTCGAACGGAGACGAAAACCGGTCGCCGACAGCCGAAGCGGTGACACCAAGAAGCACCAGACGACCGCCAAGAGCAGCCTTGGCGGCTGCGGCATCCAGAAGAAGCGATTGCGCGCTGACGGTTCTGATGGTGCCGCCCTTGCCATAATAGTTCAGTGGCTGCTGCCACTGCAGGTCCAGCGACTGCACTCGCCCGGAAATCCGGATGCCTTCCGCAGTGACCGATGGAGGCGCACCCAGGAACCTGGCAACAGCCAGCATGCCAAATGAGGGAGCCAGCCCCTGGTCGGTCTTGAAAATAAGAGGAATATGACGCGGCGTGCCGCCGGCATCGGTCGAGACATTGACGAGGCCGACGCTGGCTGCTTCCGCGAAGGCTTCAAACGGGCGCAACTCGGTTTCGGGAGCCGGCACCAGTACCGCCGCAGCCCTTTCAAGCGGGAACTGGCCACCGGCCGCAATCACCGTAGGCAGAGAAGCAAGCGCCGTCGCAAGGCCGGCGTCTGCTGCCTCGTTCGATTTTCCCATCAGCAGAATGTCGATGGCCAGGGCCTTGGCGCCTGCGTCCCGTATCCGGCCGACCAGCTCGGTCAGAAACACCCTGTCGACCGGATAGTGACCGGCTGCGGCCACCGTCTGATCGTCGATGGCCACGATCACCACATCCTGCGGCGCTTCGCGCGGTCCCTTGATATGGATACGAAGATCGAGAAGCACCGTTTCCAGCCGGTCAAGCACGCTTGCCCGTCCGGCAACATGGCCCAACGCCAGGGAGCCTGCCCAGACGGCCCCGACGATCATCGCCAGGACCACGAGACAGACGTAGAGCTTCAGTTTCATTGACCGAAACGGGACATAAGCCCTGCGGCCCTTTCCGCTGACCATGTGGCCGGTGCGAAGGGAAGGCCCGGGGCAACGTCCGCTCCTTCACCGGCTGCGAGCAGCACCGTATCGCTGCCATCCGGCCGGGACACCGACACGTGACCGCGCAAAACGAAGACTGACGTGCGCTCCGGCCCGACATCCACTGCGTAGATCGTGCCACGAACGGCGGCAATGGCGTGAGGGGTTCGCACCTGGAACGGGCCACTGCCCGGCTCGACCTCGATCAGCATCGCATCGGTTTCGAGATCGACGTCTTCCGGGCGCGTGGCGCCTGCGGCGGTGTCGATGTTGAAAGCACTGGCTGCTTCTGCTTCGATCACGAGACCGTTCGCGCACTGAAACACAGTCCTGGGCGGATCCTGGACCTGTGTGCGTTCGCAGCCGTTCACATTTTGCGCCATGGCCGTTGAGGAAGCTGCGAGCATCAACCCGATCAGGGTTCCGGCCAATTTCAATCGTCTTGTTGACATTGCAATCCCGATAGGCTTGTCAATTTTAGGTAAGGCATCGCCGTGAGATACCACCATGGTATGACACAACAACCGTTGTAACCACCGTTGTACTGGTGCTCGCATCACACGAGAAAGAGAGAATATGGCTACCGAAGAGAGTTTGAATAAGGAAAAGCTCCTGGGACAGAGCTTTATTTTCGAAGCGCTGGATGACGAAAGCCGCAAGGATCTGGCCGCTTTCGCACATGTCAAACGCTACACCGCAGGCGATATCATTTTCGACATGGGAACGCCGGGGCAAAGCATGATGGCAATTGCGGAAGGCTCGGTGCGCGTCAGCATGCCGACGCCCAGCGCCCGCGATGTCACCTTGTCGGAACTGCATCCGGGCGACATCTTCGGTGAAATCGCCCTGCTCGATGGCGGCGAGAGGTCAGCAAACGTGCGCGCCTTGACCAACTGCAAGCTGGTCGTGGTCGAACGACGGTCTCTGATTGAAGTGCTCAATCGCGATCCGGCTCTTTCCATCCGGCTGATCGAGTTGCTTTGCCAGCGCGTTCGCCGGTCGGACGAACGGATGATGGAAATCGGTTTTCTCGGTCTGCCGGAACGTCTCGCCCGCCTGCTTCTCCGCATCACCGTGACCGCTCCCGGCACTGAAGAGAAGCCGCTGACCAAACTGTCGCTCTCCCAGTCGGAAATCGCAGAGATGATCGGCAATACGCGAGAGACGGTGAACCGATGCCTGCGCAAGTTCCAGAAAGCAGACCTGATCGACCTCAAGGAAGGCTGGCTGATCATCCGGAACCGGGAAGGCCTGGAGGACGTCGCGGACTTCGTGTGAGGAACACGGGAGCCGTTTTGGCCAGAACTCGGGACGCGCTGGCCGTCATCAGACAGCCGATGTCGGGGCAGTGTCGCGCGTCACAGGCCCCGGCGAATGATCTTTCCTAGGTAAGAGGGACAGGCGAACACCGCTTCGCCTTCACCAAGCCAAAGGAGATCCAGATGCTCAGGAAAACCATCTTCACCGCCGTTGCCTCCGCAGCCCTGGCAACCACGACCTTCGCCCCTGCCGCCTTTGCCGGGGGCTATGGAAAAAGCAACCACAAGGGCTATCAGCACCAATGGGCTTTTGGCGCTCGTGATGCGGTTGTGACGCGGCATATCGACTGGTGCTTTGGCCGCTACAACTCCTATCGTGTTTCCGACAACACGTTCCGGTCCGGGCAAGGCTCGCGCCTGCAGTGCTCCTCTCCGTTCATTAGCCGCTGACCATTCGCCTGACACGAGACATTTGCCGGCAAGGCGGGCAGAGCACGGAGATCATATCCCGGTTCTGCCCCGCCGGAATGCGCTTCCGGCAAGAGCCAAAATCAGATGCCGTTTTCTTCAAGAAAGCGATGGATGGCACCAAGGCACACCTGCCAGGCAGGTTCCTGATCGACCAGAATGTGATTTCGGCTTTCCAGTGCCACGAATTGCGCCCCCGGGATGCCTGCCGCAACAGCCTGGCCGAGTTCCAGCGGAATGCGCTGATCGTATCTGGAGTGCAAAACGATTGTCGGCGCCTTTACCTGCCCAAGGCGGTGGCGGACATCGATACGGCCGAAGGCTTCCTGAAACCGCGCCGCGTTTTTCGGCGAGGTTGTCTGACGCTGAAAATCGTCGAACCAGTCCAGGGTTTCCGCGTTGGCATCCGGCATGAAGGTTTGCGAGAAAATATGCCGATAGGCCGGATTATCCGTCCCCCAGCCAAGTTCCGTCAGCGTGATCACCGCCTCACGCCGGGCCTGTTCCTCCGGTGAGGCCAGATATCGCCAGCCGGCAGCATATCCACTGATCAGGATCAGTCCGGAAACGCGCTCGGGATGACGCACGGCGTATTCAACCGACACGGCACAGCCCTGAGAGATGCCCACCAGCGGAAACCGTTCCAGCCCCAGGGTATCGGCAACGACCTCAAGATCCTCGACAAAGGCGTCGAACCCGAGATCGTCCACATCCCAGTCGGACAGACCGCAGCCTCTCTCGTCGTAGCGGATGAACGTGCGGCCGCGGGAAAGCTCTGCAAAGCTTCTGCCCCAGATCGGGCTCGACCAGTCGAACTCCAGGTGGTTCAGCCAATTGGCCGCCTTCAGAATGGGTGGACCGGCCCCGATGCTGGCATAGGCGATCCTGGTGCCGTCTGCCACATCGCAAAATCCGATGTTCTGCGCCCTGAGCGCATGGGCACGGGCCTTGCGAACCCTGTCTGCCGGGTCGGCCGAACTCGTCTCGGCAAGCACGACGTGGTCAGACGAAAGACCGGAGGTCGATGTGACCCGCTGAAGGCCTGCCGGCGGCGTGTCACTTCGCATCCGCTGGTGCGCCTCTGCGCCTTCCGGGTCGGCTTCCAGCCACAGTCGCTGCCACTTCCGACTGGCAGCCGGGCCAATATCCCTGTGGGTCGCCAGACGCTTGTAAACTTCCACCTGTGCCAGATGGACGTCTTCACGTTCAGCCGTCAGCCAGGCATCGAAAGCCTCGTCGCCGGCACCGTCCAGCCCGTCCAGCAACATGTTCCCGAGCCGCGTGGCCATGTCCTCAAGCTCGGTGACGCCAAGCAACCCTGCCTGGTTCCGAAGCCTTGCGTGAATATCGAGAATGTCGATACCGATGCCCTCGGCATCGAACTGGACGCGCTCGCGGTCGGCGATGATACGCAGCCGGTCCGGCGTATCGACCGCCCGCCGCAGCTTGCTGAGCGCCCAGCGCAGCGCCGCTTTCGGATCGTCCGGAAGGTCCCAGAACAGCTCACACAATCGCTCACGCCGATGCGGCCGCCCTGTCGCGACCAGAAACGCAAGAAGCGCCCGTGCCTTCTTGGAGGCCGGCAGAACAATTTCCTGCCCCATGGCCCTGACGCGCAGTTCCCCAAGGAGCGAAATTTCCAGCGCCTGGGACATGTATGTCTCTGAACTCACTTTGGAAAAACACTTCGCGTCTTTGTAGCACCTAAAAGAAGGCTGGTAAAACAAACCTGTCAGAACGACCGCCGGCGCCTTCGCCAATTGCCAGGTTCTACGTCCATTAACCGAAATTCCGTTATTGCCCCTGGGCCTGCACCCGGCCGAGATGACCCATCACCCGCCAAAACGATCCTGAAATCGGATCAAAACGAATTATTATTGCTAAGTTTCGTCGTCGCAAAAATTCTTTTCAAAGAAACAGGAAAAGCGCCTTGTTTTGGACACGGTTTCAACTTAGGTAACAGTTATCGATATTGTTTGTCGAACTTTGTGACTGCGCGGTTTACCGTGTTCTGAACGATCTTCCCATCAACGTCGACCTAACCGCGCCGCCCCGCATACCGTGAGGCGCGCAAACTACCATGACCGATTGAAAGGAAATCGTTATGCCAGTAGGTACCGTAAAATTCTTCAACACCACCAAAGGCTTTGGCTTCATTCAGCCGGAAGATGGCGCTGCCGACGTGTTCGTGCACATCTCCGCTGTAGAGCGCGCAGGCATGCGCAGCCTGGTCGAAGGCCAGAAGGTCAGCTTTGAAGTTGTCCAGGACCGCCGTTCCGGCAAGTCCGCTGCTGACAACCTTCAGGAAGTCTAATTCTGCATCCAACTCTGTTCGGTGACCACGGATGCACTGGCACCGGGCAGCAGGATGAATGGAAAAGGCCGGGGTAACTCCCGGCCTTTTTTGCAATTACCACCAGTGAACGGTTGGAGACGCGCAGATGACTTCGTCCAAGGATAATGAAAGCCCCCTTCGCACACGACGGGAAACTGCGGAAAGCAAAGCGGAAACAACCCGTCGGGTCGCGCGTGAAATCAATGAGGCAGAGACATCTGCCCGCGACGCCAAGACGGCCCGACTGAAAGCTGCAAGACTGGCGAGCCAGGACAAGCAGGCGGCTTCCGCCACGAATACCGCCAAGGGCAAGTCAGCCCCGACAAAACCCCGCAAACCCTTTGTGACCAAAGCCTGACGCCAGGTTTCATTTCTCTTTTTCCCAGGGTTTCTTGCGGGCACTGTCTGCAAGGCGAGTGAAACGGGCATTCAATATGGACCGCCCCTGATTGCCGTTTGGCGTTCGCTTCTGCTTCTCCGGCCAAAGCCCCGGAACCATGGCCCACCGTCAGGCGGTCGCCAGTTCCATGACCTGCGCCGGCTCCCTGCAACCGGGAAAGAGCTCGTATTCTACGTGTTCCACAACTGCAAATCCCAAAGATCCGTAAAAGGCGATCGCGCCTGTGCTGGCGCATAGCACCGTGACCTGCAGCCGCCTTGCGCTCGAACCTTCACGCTGAACATGCCGGATCAATCTGCGTCCGGTCCCCGATCTCTGGAACGCCTGGCTGATGTAACAGCCCCAGACATAGACAATTGCCCCGCGAGCTGCGTAGACGCAGCTTCCGACGATCCGGTCGTCATGAAACGCGAGGACCACCCGTTCATCCGTCGCAGGCAGAATGCCACCCAGATCTTCTCCGGCAAGGGATTCGACCATCGCAGTGGCAGTGTCGCTACCCAATTGTTCCTGGTAGGTTTCGCGCCAACACGTCGAAAGAAAAGCCCTGAGACGGGATCTGGGCAGCCCGTCTAATAGATCGCCATCAGACGCAAATTCGACCAGCTCCACCACGTTTCCTGTTCCTGGATCATCAGGCACTGACAGATGAGGAACACCTCTTCTCGCTGATGAGCGAAACCGGTTCTCCAGCAGCCTAACGGTGGCTTGAACCGAATGTTTTTTCAAGCAGCGTCGAACTGGAACCAGAAGCTGCTTCGCCAACCGCTTCAAGTTGATCCTGCGTGGTCATGCGCTCGTACGCTTCCCCATCGGACTGTATGCGATACTGCGGCATGCCATCGCGAGCAGGCAACCTGCCTGTCACACGATACGTCAGGCCGGACATGCCCTTGCCACCGAACACGTTTTTCAGGCGCACGGCCTGCCCTATCCTGAAACTGTGGTCTGAAGAGCCACCCGAGACTCTGCCGTGGCTGGTATTCGTGACCGTTTTCCTGGTCATCATGATTGGGTATCCTTTGATTTGAAGTATTCGCCGGCCGAGATCCGCCAAGTGACGCCACGCTATCGACAGATACGTGTATCGGCCCGTTCAACCGGCATACGGTGGCCGCTTCCGTAAATTGTCCTTGATCCGACGAGGCCAAATGCGTGACGGCAAGCGGTAAACATCTGCGCCGCCAAACGTGTCATGACCGATTTCGCGGGCACACTTGTCCAGGGAGGGCGCAGGCCTAAGCAGCACCCTGACAAGGAAAAAATACACTTATGTACTTTGAGTTTTTATGACAAAACAGGCGGTAAGATTGATTTATATTTTGTGCCGCACTTATTTTCCTAATTTTCAGCATACACATTTTACAATAATAATCAAACATCAAAATATTTTGAGACTTTTATTTCTTCCAATTCTTATGAAATGACCCCAAACGGCCCCTAGTAATAGGGACCACCCAAGCCGGGCGACCGTAATCACCAGCCCAAGAACATGCGGCGCGTGTCATCGGACCCAAGATCCGATTTCCCGGATCAGGCATGTTGGGATTCGGCAAACCACCCGCTGACAACCTGGCCTTCACACGAGATTGACGCCCCCGAGAACCTGTCCGGTCCATCGCATGGAAAGCAGGAACCCGATGCACGAATGTAGCCGTTGCAAAGACGGCAAATGCTGAAGTTGCTTCCTGGAAGCTGTCCAGACAGGCCGACAACGCTTCAGCGCAATGCACACAGGTGCAAGCAGATCAAATACTGATGGTGCAGGAAAAGTGGCGCACCGGGGAGGATTCGAACCCCCGACCCCCAGATTCGTAGTCTGGTGCTCTATCCAGCTGAGCTACCGGTGCGTATTTGCGAAGATCTTGTCATCTCGGTTGAACCTGCCGATGACCGGTCTTGGCGCTGCGGGGCGTGTCGTGTGCCCCGGACAGGGCGCTTACCTACTGCGGTCCGATGGGGATTGCAAGAACCTTTTTGAACTTTTTTTCAAAGAACTGTCACACAGTTCGGAAAGCCGCAGAACTCCTCGAGACTTAGCGGTGAATAAGATCGCCCTTCCCGCTCACGGCTTGCGGTCGGGAACCTCGAAACAGAAACATGTGCCGGTCCGGTTGTCTTCCAGCCGCACCGATCCGCCATGCGCCTTGAGCAATTCGGCGACAATCGCCAGCCCGAGACCGACGCCGCCGTTTTTCGAACCGCTGTGAAATGCCCTGAACAGTGCCTTGCGGATATTGTCCGGAATGCCCGGCCCCGTGTCTGAAACCCGAACTCGGACACATGTGCCCTCACGCTCGGCCTCGATGGTGATCCGGCGGACCAGCGTTTCGTCCTTTTCCGCCTCCAGCGCCTGAAAGGCATTGCGGACGAGATTGAGCATCACACGGAAGATCTGTTCCGGATCGGCGTCGATCTCGATTTCCACCGGCACCTTGTTGTCGAAACGCACCGTGGCATGATCCACGAGACCCAGCACGTCCGCCACGTCGTCACCGACACGCCTCAGAGCCAACAGACGGCGCTGCGGTGCCCGTTCCTGGGCCTTGCCGTAGGACATCACCGCCTGAGTGTAACCGACCGCCCTGTCGAGTGTTGCCAGGATCTTGGGGGCAAGGCGCTTGACCGTCGGGTCCGGCACATGCTCCAGGCGCTCCAGAAACAGCTGCGCAGAGGCCAGCAGGTTGCGGAGGTCGTGATTGATCTTGGAAACGGCCAGACCGAGGTCAGCAAGCCTCTGCTTTTGATGAAGCGCCCTTGAAAGAGCCTCCTCCATGCCCGCCAGACGGATTTCGGCGTCGCCGAGCTCGTCGCGGCGGCCGGAAATCGACATGATGCGCGAAGTATCTTCCGGGCTTTCGGCAAACCGTTCCATGGAGCGCGTCAGGCGGCGCAGCGGCCGGATGAACAATGCCCTGAGGGTGATGTAGACAAGGCTGGCGGTGATGATCGAAATCACCAGCGACAGTGCAAGAATGCGGCCGGAGAAGGCCAGCATGTCCTGTTGCAGGAGGCGCACGGGCAGGACGACATCGACATGCTCGGTATGGCCCATCTGGCCGGCACCGATGATACGCATGGCGCCGTCGCCACGATAGGTGAGGATCTCGAAACTGTGCAGGATGGCCGACCAGGGGGTGACTTCGGCCATGTCGACAACGAAGTCCATCTCGCCCGGCACATTGCTCATGGCGATCAGGCTGCGCCGCGAGCCTTCGTCGAGGGAAATCGCTAGAGCACCGGTTGTGCGCAGCAGTTCTTCCTGAAGACGCGGGGCGATGGTGTTGGTTTCCGCAAGCACAGAGGCCGCGACACCTGCCGTGGTCAGCCGGTCCGTGAGCCAGGTGTTTCGAAAATTGGCGATCGAGGGCACATAGATGAGGATTTCCGCAAGCATCACGAAAAGCACCGTCATCAACAGGAGTTTGCCTGACAGGCCGCCAAATCGATAATGCCCGAAGCCATCGCCGGGAGAAGCGGGCGTGGCGGCGGGTTCTTGCGGGACAGCCGATCCTTGCGGCGCGCCCTCATGTTTCATGTCACGTCTTTCCAAATCCCAAGGCCCCGGCCCCGCATCAGCGATGGTACCACAGCTTCTCTAAAACAGACGGCACCAGCGGTCACCCGAACAGACGCAGGAAACCGATCACTTTGCGCAGCCAAGCATTTTTGGGCGCTTCCGCATAGTAAGAAATTGCCGCACGGCGCACGAGTTCACCCAGTGTCGGATAGGGCGCGATGAACCCGGCAAGGTCCTTCATGGTCATCTTCTTCGACAGGGCGAGCGACAGAAGATTGATGACCTCTCCTGCCTGGGCACCCGCGATATCCGCGCCAAGCAGCCTGCCGCGCGGCCCGGCAATCAGCTTAAGGCGGCCCTTCGTGAGGCCTTCTGCCTGGGCCCTGTCATTGCCGGAATAGTCCGCCGTCAGCACCTTGACCTTGTCGCCATAGCGCGAGCGGGCCTCGGCTTCGCTCAGGCCGACATGACCAAGTTCCGGCGTTGTGTAGGTAACCCAGGGCACGATGTCGCTGGTCATGGAGACCGGCAGCCGGAACAGGATGGAGCGAATCGCAAGACCTGCCTGATAGCCGGCGACATGCGTAAACTGCAGACCGCCGGCAACGTCGCCAATGGCATAGACGCGCCGGTTGCTCGTTCGCAAACCCTTGTCGACAGCAATGCCTTTCCGGTCATGATCGATGCCAGCTTCTTCCAGGCCGAGACCGTCGACGTTGGGCGCACGGCCGGTCGCCACAAGCAGATGAGAGGCCTCCACCGTCACCGGCTTTCCATCCGCCTCCTTCGCACTGATCGCCAGTCCCGCACCGGATCGTCCAACCTTTTCGACAGCCGTTTCTTCCAGAATGTCTATGCCTTCGGCACGCAGGGTATCCAGCACCAAAGCCGCCAGTTCCGGATCGTCCTTGCCAAGAGCCTTCTGCGCTTCGAACACGGTGACTTTCGAACCAAGACGCCGGTGGGCCTGCGCCATTTCAAGACCGATTGGCCCGCCGCCGATAATCGCCAGATGCTCCGGACGATTGCGCAACTGGAACAGGGTTTCGTTGGTCAGATAGGGAACGTCCTCGAGGCCCGGTATGGGCGGAACGAAAGCGGAGGAACCCGTTGCGATGACAAAACGCCGGGCCTTGATACGGAACGCACCGGCCAACACCTCGTCGGTTCCGGTGAACCTTGCCGTCTCGCGCAGGACGGTGACGCCGAGGCCTTCGAAGCGTTCCTGGGAATCATGTGGCTCGATGGCGGCGATGACCTTGCGGACATGATCGTTCGCTTCGGCAAAGTCGACTTTCGGCTTGTCGCCATGCACTCCGAACCGGCTCGCAGCTTCCTGCGTATGCGCGGCCCTGGCGGCGGCCAGAAGCGCCTTGGAGGGCACACAGCCGTAGTTGAGGCAATCGCCGCCCATGAGCCCCTTTTCGATCAGCACCACCTCGACGCCAAAGGCCGCAGCGGCCGCGGCAACGGACAGGCCGGCGGAGCCTGCGCCAATCACGCAAATGTCCGGGGTCAGCAAATTGGCCATGACGGGCTCCGATTCGGCAGGAAACTGGCGGAAAGTTTAACGATTGCGGACTTTTTTCAAGATCACCGGAATGAGGCTGGCGATTCCGAGTGCAAAAAACGCCGCCAGCAGCTGTGGTGTTACCAAGGCAGCAACGTCGATCTGACAGGTTCCGGACGCCGCGCAGCCGGGGTTGGCAGCTTCCTGTGCCGCGATGACACTGTCGAGGCCGGAACCGATGAAGGTGAAGGCAAAGGTGCCCGGAATGATGCCGACAAACGTTGCAAGCGTGTAGGAGGGCAACGGCATCTTGAAGATTGCCGGGGCGATGTTGACCAGCCAGAAAGGGAATACCGGTGTCAGCCGCAGGAACAGGAGGTAGTGAAACGCATCCTTGCGAAACCCTTCGGCCAGACGGGCAAGGAAGGGGCCGGCCCGATTGGTGAGCACCTCACCGAAGGAGGATCTTGCAACAAGAAAGACGGCGCAGGCGCCGATCGTCGCGCCCAGAACCGTTGCGACACCGCCAATTACCCAGCCAAACAGAAAACCGCCCGCGATGGTCAGCAAGGATGCCCCGGGAAACGACAGGGCGACCGCCACGGTATAGATGGCCACATAGGCGAGAATGGCGAGCACCAGGTTCTGCTCGACATAGCCAGCAAGGTCCTGCCGCTGCATGATGAGGTTCGACAAGGTCAGCTGCTTGTGCAGGCCAAGCGCGAATCCGAGCACCATCAGGCCTGCGAGAACCGCCAGTGGAAGCCACTTTCTGAGCCTTTCGGCTGCCGTGCGTTCCTGCGTCTTTCCGCCGGTCTGCCCCGTGTCCTTCGGCGGCGTCATCCTGTTGGCCTCGTCACCCAGCATCCACTCTTCCATCAGCTCGCTTCTTGTCGCAGGGGCGCCCTGCTTTTTTGTTCTGATAGGCAGATGTACCTTAAACCTCGTAAAAAGAACTGTGCTTCACTGATAAGTGACGCTTGCCCGTTTCAGGTTCACCTGTGCGTGATCGAAAGGAAAACGCAGAATCTTAGGCGTGCAAAGTTGACTTGAGGCGGCATGGCCCTTATAAGCGCGCTCGACCGGGACATGCATTCGGACCCAAGGCTGGAAAAGCCGCGCTCTTCATGGCGCTTCGGGTGCTTCCTCCAAAGAATTTAAAAAATGAACAAGGGCCGCGCTCTTAGCCGCGCGGGGAAGAACAATGAAGCGTACGTATCAACCGAGCCGTCTTGTCCGCAAGCGTCGCCACGGCTTCCGCGCACGTATGGCCACCAAGAATGGTCGTCAGGTGCTTGCTCGTCGCCGCGCGAAGGGTCGCAAGAGCCTCAGCGCCTAATCGGCGACCAGCCCGCAGTGCGCCGGGTTGGCGGCGACTGCCAACACCAATCCGCCGCTATGGACAATTTGAAAAAGCGCTCCGAATTCCTGGCGGTCGCCAAAGGCGGCCGGCTGGGCCGGCGCGCTTTTGTCGTTCAGGGCTTGAACCGCGACAGCGACGACGCGTCGCGGGTTGGCTACACGGTTACCAAGAAAACCGGCAATTCGGTTATGCGCAGCCGCATAAAGCGGAGGCTTCGAGCCGCCGTGGCCGAACTTGCGCCCGAAGATATCCCGCAAAAGGCGGATTTCGTGCTTGTCGCTCGCGACAGCGCACTCACTCTTCCCTTTGAAAAAATCGTTGCAGACCTTAAGTCTGGCCTGAGCCAGGTGCTGGATCCGCAAACGCCGCGCGGACGGGGAAAACCGCGCCGGCAGGGCTCGCAGCCCAATCGAAACAGCGCAGGAAACAGGGGTAAATCCAGTTGATTTCTGAAAACCGCAACACGATTCTCGCGATCGTTCTGTCCCTGATTGTTCTGCTCGGCTGGCAATATTTCGTTGCCGCGCCTCAGTTGGAACGCCAGCAGGCCGAACTTCAGGCCCAGCAGGAGGCCGCTCAAAAGGCCGCGACCGGCACAACAAACCCGGATGCACCGCAACCGACCGGTTCGCAGGGCGCCAACACCGCGGCACCGGCGGCCGGGCAACAGGCCGCCTTTGCCAACCGGGATACTGCGCTTGCCGCTTCCCAGCGCGTGACCATCGATACGCCCAGCCTTGAAGGGTCGCTCAATCTGAAAGGCGGCCGCCTCGACGATATCCGGCTGAAGGACTATCACGAGACCGTCGACAAGAGCAGCCCGACCATCGTGCTGTTCTCACCGTCCGGCAGCCCCAAGCCCTACTACGCTGATTACGGCTGGGTCGGCGATCCGGGTTCGAACATCGCCCTGCCCGGCCCAGATACCATCTGGTCCATCGACGGCGAGACGACACTGACCCCGTCGACACCCGTGACACTGTCCTGGGACAATGGTGCTGGCCTCATCTTCAAGCGGACGTTCTCTGTCGACGACAACTACATGTTCACCGTCAATCAGGCGGTCGAAAACACCGGCGCCGACGCGGTAACGCTTTATCCCTACGGACTGATCGCTCGCAAGGGCATGCCGGAAACCAACGGCATCTACATTCTCCATGAAGGCCTGCTCGGCGTCTTCGGCGCGGACGGCCTCAAGGAAGTCGATTACGACGATCTGATGGAAGAAGGCTCCATCCGGCCGTCCAAGGTCGACCAGGGCTGGCTCGGCATCACCGACAAGTACTGGGCCGCGACGCTCATCCCGACCCCGGGTCAGGAATTCCAGCCGGGCTTCAGCCACTCCGCCACCACCGACGTCTTCCAGGCCGACTATCTCGGCAACGGTGTGACCATTGCAGGCGGTGCGACCGGCGAAAGCAGCTCGTATCTGTTTGCCGGCGCCAAGGAAACCAAGGTTCTCGACGGTTACGAGGAAGCGCTCGGTATCGAACGGTTCGAACTCCTCATCGACTGGGGCTGGTTCTACTTCCTCACCAAACCGATGTTCTTCGCGATCGACTGGTTCTTCCACCTGTTCGGCAACTTCGGTGTCGCCATCCTGGTCGTCACCGTTATCGTCAAGCTGATCTTCTTCCCGCTCGCCAACAAGTCCTACGTCTCCATGAGCAAGATGAAGCTCGTGCAGCCGCAGATGACGGAAATTCGGGAGAAATATTCCGACGACCGGCAGAAGCAGCAACAGGCGTTGATGGAGCTCTACAAGAAAGAGAAGATCAACCCGCTGGCCGGCTGTCTGCCGATCCTGGTGCAGATCCCGGTGTTCTTCGCACTCTACAAGGTGCTGTACGTCACCATCGAAATGCGCCACGCACCGTTCTTCGGCTGGATCCAGGATCTTTCGGCACCGGACCCGACCACCATCTTCAACCTGTTCGGCCTGATCCCCTGGGATCCGCCGCAGATGCTGATGCTGGGCGTCTGGCCGCTGATCATGGGGATCACCATGTTCATCCAGATGAAGATGAACCCGGCTCCGCCCGATCCGACCCAGCAGATGATTTTCACCTGGATGCCCGTGATCTTCACCTTCATGCTGGCCTCTTTCCCGGCCGGTCTGGTGATCTACTGGGCATGGAACAACACCCTGTCCGTGACGCAGCAGTATGTGATCATGCGCCGTCAGGGAGCCAAGGTGGAGCTCTGGGACAATCTGGGGGCGCTCTTCAAACGCAAGAAGCCAGCTCCCGACGACAAGAGTTAGTCCTCTGGCAGTTGCCTGAAAACAATAAGCCCCGCCAACCGGCGGGGCTTATTCATTGAGAGGCCGGTCATCGAACCTTTTGATGTTCTTATGACGCCCCCTGACTTCCGTCGGCAGGACATTGCCGACTTTGTCCCGCTCCGCCTGTCGAGTGAATGTTCGGCATGGAAATGACCGGCAAGAGTTCGCCATTTCTCGACAAGACCCAGCGTTGACCACTTCAAGGCCCATGCGAGCGCAGTGACGGGCGTCACTGGCCATTTGGCCCCTCTTCCATCAAATTGTCTGCCAGAGACGCAAAAGCTTGTGCGGCCGGGTGCTCGCAGCCGAAAGCGCCTGCTCAATACCCGGTGACACAAGCCAGCCAACCAACACCTGAAACTGAAACCGGCACACAGCAAAGCGTGCGCCTGATCCCTTTTGTGCGGCCGCAAGCATGGCCACATCGTGGAGAACGTGAACATGTACGCAGACTACGACGCCTTCAAAGCAGCGGTTGAACCTCACTGGCAGCGATACTGGGACGACAACGCGTGGGTTCAAAGCTGGTCCAACTGGCAGGATCGGGACAAAATGGACCAGTTTTGCCAGGCTGCTTACAATCTCTACAGGGCTGCCGCAAATAACCGATTGCCATACACCTTGCTTGGCGGCACCGGTATCCGGATGTGCAAAAACCTGATCGCAAACTTCGGTGTGACGGCTGCCAGCGGCATCCAGGAAGACGTAACCAGGAAGCATGTCCAGACGGAACAAAGAGCCCGCAACGAAGGCAAGGGCACGCACACGGACGCGGACAAGAATATCATCCCTTCCGTGCCCGTCACAGGAGGCGCCATCCTAAGTGAAAAGAAGTGGACGCCTCTTCTAAACGATGCACTCATCATCGGTGCGATCACTGCCCACAAGACCTTCAGTCTGACGCTGGAAACCGCTGAGGCCGGCCTTTTTCGCCAGTGCGGCGAGGATTTGCTGGACGAAGAGGTCCCGAAACTGCAGAAGATTCTGCCGCATGTAACCAACCGGAGAAATGCAGAGCACCTTGTGAAGGGAACCGTGGACTATCAAAAGAACCACTGGAAGGAGTTCATGAACCGGAACGCCGGCATGTTCTGGACCTTCGGACAGTACACGGACAGACAAACCAACAGGAAAGCATCATTCCAGAACCCGCGTGTGCTGGCGCGCGAACTGCTTGGCCTGGCGTTTTTCGGCTATCAGCCTGCGTTCGGACAAGGTGAGCTCTATTTCAAGCCACCGAAGGACAACGCCCCGGACCCGACATTCCAAGCCTATGTGAGAGGGCTTAATGATATCGGATTTCACGAAGGCAACAGACACACACGCATCAGGTTGATGTCGAGAATCTCCGAATTCCTGTTCGACGACCCGAGGGCAGTCCAAATGCCGCAGGACAGGGCTTTTGGTGAAAGGCGTGTCGACGCCCGGGTTCGCATTCCCACCTGAACGCTACTCCAGAAACCGGTGCCACCTGTCGGGTCCACTTTCGACGCGGCTCTCGACCGACCAGAAGAACCCCATTCAAGCGGGACTTTTCAAGTCGTCGCCTGCCAGACTTCCCCACGGCGCCCGATGTGAAAAACGCAGGCAGGCGCCGTCTTTAGGCCTCGTTTCCATCATGACAGTGCCCGCTTTGCCCGACACGGTTCGAGATATATTTCCGGAGGTGTCCCTTGCGCGTACTCAAAATCCTTTCCGCCCTCGTCCTGCTTCTGACTGCAGCCGCCTTTTGTTTACGGATTTGCCGGTTATCTCGATGCCCGAGCCGATGCCTTTCGCCTGTCCGCGCGCGCCGACAGGCTGATTGCCGGCGGCCGAGGCGGTGTCGATCTCGGGCCGAGGCAACTTGCGAAATTGCTGCAGGTCGAGGATCCCGGCTTTGTGGACCATTCCGGCGTGGATCTTTCCAGTGCCGGAGGCGGTCTCACCACAATTACCCAATCGCTTGCCAAACGCGTCGGTTTCGAAACATTCCATCCCGGTATCGCCAAGATCCGGCAGACCGGTTACGCAATCGGGCTGGAACATGAGCTTACCAAGCAGGAAATTCTGGCTCTCTGGCTCGACACCCTGGAAATGGGCCATGGGCCCGACGGTTGGATGACCGGGTTCTTCAGGGCAAGCAATGCCATTTACGGGAAAGCTCCGGCAGAGCTTTCCGAGAGGGAATTTCTCTCCCTTGTCGCGGTCCTTATCGCCCCGTCCACATACCATCTTGGAAAAGACGATCCGAAACTTGAAGACCGAGTTGCGCGGATCGAACGCCTGGTTGCCGGCAGTTGCAAACCGCTGGACAATGGCGACGTCTGGCTGGAAGGCTGCCGCGACAAATAGACAAGCCCTAAAAGGTTCCACCTTGACCGGCGCCGGAACCTCGTGTTTTTATCCGGCACCTTGACGCGAGGCTCTCGCGTCTTTCAACCGATCCCGTTTGGAGTGCCTGGACCAATGATCCGATAAAGCAAGACCTGATCCGCAAGGCGAAGCCGCTCACCGGCAGGTCAACCGCGTCCGACACGCGTTTTCCAGTTTCCCTTGTTTTCTTGCTTTTAAGGAGGCCCCATGCACGGCCCGTCCCCCGACACGCTCTATCCCTTCAACGGCGAACCGCACACGGTTTACCTGAAAAACGTGATCACCCGCCCTACCATCGAAGTGGGCGACTTCACCTATTACAACGATGAAAACCACGCAGCGGAGTTTGAAAGCCGCAATGTGCGCTATCACTTCGACTTTGTCGGCGACCGGCTGAAGATCGGGAAGTTCTGTGCGCTGGCGCAGGGAACGACGTTCATCATGAGTGGTGCCAACCATGCCATGACGGGTTTTTCGACCTACCCTTTCAACATCTTCCATAACGGTTGGGAACAGGGCTTCGATCCTGCGACCATTTTCGAACACCTGAAGGGAGATACCATTGTCGGACATGATGTCTGGTTCGGAACCAATGCAACGGTGATGCCCGGTGTCACCATCTGCTCCGGGGCAATCATCGGCGCGCACGCGGTGGTCGCGTCCGACGTCCCGCCCTATGCGGTGGTGGTCGGCAACCCTGCCCGGGTGGTAAAACTCCGGTTTGATGAAGCCACTATCGAACGGCTGCTTGAAATCGCCTGGTGGGATTGGCCGGCCGAGACGATCTCCCGGAACCTCAATGCGATCCGCGGCGCGGATATCGAGGCCCTGGAGGCCGCAGCGACAGGGTTGGGCGGTGAGTGTGATGCCAAACGAAACAGCGCCTGATCCGAACGGTCCGGCCGTGCGGACCAAAAGACCTGCAAGGCGTCCCTTTCATAAGGGTGCGCCTTGCGGGGTTGCAGGCTTGAACCGGCACGCCAAAACTAGTGACGGTTGCTTTCAGGCAGGGTAGAAGGCGCTTATGAGCGAAGAACAAAAATATTCCGATGAAGACCTCGAAGCCGGCCGGCTGATGTTCTGCCGTCCGTGGGATTTTCTCACCAGCGTCACCGACATGGCCAACCTGCCAGAAGCGGCCGGAGCGGAGATCGCCTTTGCGGGGCGGTCGAACGTCGGCAAGTCCAGCCTGATCAACGCGCTGACCGGCCGCAAGGACCTTGCCCGGACTTCGGCAACCCCGGGCCGGACACAGATGCTGAACTTCTTCATTGCTCCCGAGACGCCGCTGACGATCGTCGACATGCCAGGATATGGCTATGCGCAGGCGCCCAAGGAACTGGTGGAAGCCTGGACCCAGCTGGTGTTTTCCTATCTGCGTGGTCGGCCGAACCTGCGCCGCGTGATCCTTCTGATCGACAGCCGTCACGGCATCAAGAAGAACGATCTCGAAGCGATGGAACTGCTCGACAAGGCAGCCGTCGTCTATCAGGTCGTGCTGACCAAAGCCGACAAGATCAAACCGCCGCAACTCGTTCGCCTCATCGAGGACACGAAGGCAATCCTGCGCAAGCGGGTCGCCGCCCATCCGGAGATTCTGGCCACGTCCTCGGAAAAGAACCGCGGTGTCGACGAACTGCGGGCGGAGCTGTTTCTTCTGGCCACCCAGTGACCCGTCACTCCTGCGCCGATTGTGAAGCCACTTCAAACCGGCTATAGCAGGGGACTTTCGCGAGACGTTTTCCCAGCCACGGTGAGTATTTCCGTTCCATGACCACGCCTGACACCGCCACACGCGCCAACATCATTGCCCATGCCCTGCCTTACATGCAGCGCTACGACAACAAGACCGTTGTCGTGAAATACGGCGGCCATGCCATGGGTGATCCGGAACTCGGCCAGGCCTTCGCACGCGACATCACGCTGCTGCGCCAGTCCGGGGTCAATCCGGTGGTGGTTCATGGCGGCGGGCCGCAGATCGGCAAGATGCTGCAGCGGCTGAACATCGTCAGCGAGTTCAAGGGCGGTCTGCGCGTCACCGACAGGGCCACCGTCGAAGTGGTCGAGATGGTTCTTGCCGGTTCGATCAACAAGGAAATCGTCCAGCTGATCAATGCCGAAGGCGGCCGCGCGGTCGGACTGTGCGGCAAGGACGGCAACCTGGTGACCGCCCGCAAGCTGACCCGGACCGTGGTTGATCCGGACAGCAACATCGAAAGCGTTCTCGATCTCGGCTTCGTCGGCGAACCGGACAAGGTCGACCCGACCGTTTTGAAGCTGGTGCTCAAGGAAGACATCATTCCGGTTGTCGCCCCGGTCGCCCCGGGCGAAGACGGCGAGACCTACAACATCAACGCCGACACCGCTGCCGGCGCCATTGCGGGCTCGCTCAACGCCAAACGGCTGCTGTTCCTGACGGACGTGCCCGGCGTTCTGGACAAGGACGGCAACCTGATCAAGCAGCTCACCGTTGCCAAGGCGCATGAGCTGATTGCCGACGGCACCATTTCCGGCGGCATGATCCCCAAGGTCGAAACCTGTATCGAAGCTTTGGACCGCGGCGTTGAAGGCGTTGTCATCTTGAACGGCAAGGTACCGCACGCGGTGCTGCTGGAACTGTTCACCGACGGCGGCGCAGGGACGTTGATCCGCCCGTGACAGGAAAACGCCCCCTGCCCCACGAGGGCCCGCAGGCTCATCGCCGCGACCTGAGGATCTTCAAAGGCGTCGAAGCCTGGGTCTTCGATCTGGACAATACGCTCTACCCGCACGAGAGCGACCTCTTCCCGCAGATCAACGAGCAGATCTCGCGCTATGTGCAGAAGATCCTGAACCTGCCGCCCGATGAGGCGATGGCGCATCAGAAGGAACTCTATCACGAGTTCGGCACGACCCTGCGCGGGCTGATGACCAACCACGCCATCGACCCGGACGACTACCTGCGTTTCGTCCATGATATCGACTACTCGACCCTGAAACCCGATCCGGACCTTGCAGCCGCGATCGAGGCCTTGCCGGGCCGGAAGTTCATCTTCACCAACGGCGACCGCCCACATGCGGAACGCACGGCGGCTGCGCTCGGCATCGCGGATCATTTCGAGGATATCTTCGACATCGTCTCGGCGGATCTTGTGCCCAAGCCCAACAAGGTCACCTACGAACGTTTCCTGGCACATACCGGCGTCGCGCCGGCACGTGCTGCCATGTTTGAGGACCTGGCCAAGAACCTGAGCGTGCCGCATGCGCTTGGCATGTGCACGACGTTGATCCTGCCGACCGGCACGCGGGACGTGTTCCAGGAAACCTGGGACATGGAAGGCGAACCCTATCCGCATGTGGATTTCGTCACCGATGAACTGACCGGTTTCCTGAAGGCCGTGCTCGGCGCCATCAGCTAGCGCCCGACCGCAGGTCAGCCCGCAATATTGCAGAAAACTGTGAAGGCACTGCACAGTTCCTGCACATCGCCAGATGCATAGAAGACCTGCCGGCCCCTTGCGGACCGGCCGGTATCTTCAGCTGAGGCGTTACATGTTACCCACCGGGATCGTCCAACCTCTACAAGCCCCCTCCCGTCCAGGCTCCGGAACGGAAAGGCTCATCAATCACCTCCTGCACAGGCTGCGTCCGGTCTTCGGCAAGGGCCTGTTCGGTCTGGCGGCGACGGAGTTTCTCGCCTTCGGCCTGAAGCAGACCTATGCCTGCATCTTCGGCGGCCTGTTGCTCGCAATCATCCTTCTGACGCGGTTCGTCTATCCGGAAGACGCCGCACTCAGTCGCTACGACTTCCTGTTTCTCGCGGCCCTCGGTCTTCAGATAGCAATGCTGGCCACGCGTCTGGAAACGCTGGACGAAGCCAGGATCATCCTGATCTTTCATGTGGTCGGCACGGTCATGGAGATTTTCAAGACCTCCGCCGGGTCCTGGGTCTATCCGGAGGAAAGCCTGTTCCGCATCGGTGACGTGCCCCTGTTCACCGGGTTCATGTATGCCTCCGTCGGCAGCTATCTCGCCCGCGTTTCCCGGATCTTCCACTTCGCCTATAGCGGTTATCCGCCGTTGTGGACCACATGGCTGTTCGCGCTCGCGATCTACGTGAATTTCTTCAGCCACCATTTCATCATCGACCTGCGGCTTGGCCTTTTCGTCTTCTTGTTTTTGCTCTTTGGACGAACCTGGGTACATTATTCGGTGTTCCGCTACAGGCACAAGATGCCGCTGGTGCTGGGCTTTTTTCTGGTCGCCCTGTTCATCTGGATTGCGGAGAATATCGGCACTTTCGCCCGCGCCTGGCAGTATCCCGACCAGGCCGATGCATGGACACTGGTTTCAATCGCAAAGTTGAATGCATGGGTGCTTCTGATGATCATTTCCTTTGTACTGGTCACCCTTGTGAACAGGCCGAAAAGGGAAAGTTCCGCCGAAAATGCCTGACCGATCTCGACAGGGTCTCCGGGGTTCATTATTGAAGAATATTCAACTTTCCGGAGATCGACCATGGCGTCCCTGCGTGCGCTACATGCCTTTTCCCTGCTGGCCCGCCACGGGCGTGCGTCGCTTGCGGCCGAAAAGCTCGGGGTTTCGCCTTCGGCGCTGTCCCACCTGATGCGCAAGCTGGAAAACGAGCTTGGTGCGACGCTGGTCAACCGGGATGGGCGTGGGCTCACCCTGACAGAAGAAGGACAGCGCCTGGCCCTGAGCATGGGCGATGCCTTCGACCGCATCGAAGAGGCTGTCGACAGCTTCCGTCGGCGCGGCCGGACGGAGCTGAGGATCAGCACCGTCTCGACCTTTGCCACCCGCTGGCTGATCCCCCGCTTGCCGGATTTCCAGGCGAGCCAGCCGGATGTGGAACTGCTGTTGTCCGCCTCCACTCGCATGGTTGATCTCGATCGCGAAAACTACGATTGCGCCATACGGCTGGGCACCGGCAACTGGCCGAGTGTCGAGAGCCACCTCTTGTGGAAGGAACACCTGGCGGTGGCCCTGGCACCCGGTCTGCTGCGTGGCAAGGATGCCACCGACACATCCGTTCTGAGCGGCCTCAGGCTTCTGCACAGCGCCTCGCGGCGTGGCGACTGGGTGCGTTGGCTGGAGGAGGCCGGGCTCAGCCATTCCGACACGAAATCGGGAACCGTGCTGCAGAGCCGGGATCTTGCCATCCAGGCTGCCATAGCAGGCATGGGCGCGATCGTGATCGACAGACGCTTCGTCTCCCAGGAACTGGAGGCAGGACACCTGATCATGCCGGACTGGAAACTGGTTGAACTGGAGACCGGATACTGGTTTGTGCGCTCGCCCGCCCGCACCTTGACCCGCCCCGTGGCCGCCTTCCGGGACTGGCTGCAAACCACTGTCTGAACACTGCAATTGGCAACACCTGCTTGCCATCTTCTTCAAAAAGGCCCCATTATTTGCGCGAGCTGCCAGATATCCATTCAGCACGATGGTCTGACGCAGCTTTTCATGGGGATACTTTGGGGGAAGTATTATGCGTAAGGGGCTTTTGAGCGCCGTCTTGTTGGCGTTCTCATTTGTTTATTTTGCCGCCGCTGCCTTGCCGGCATCAGCGGAAACACTGCACTGGCGGTTCGAAAGCAAACATCCGAACATTGTCGATGTGGAACTCTATTCCGATACCCGCCGCGGACACGTCTGGCCGGGCAACAAGAAGATCTACGTGCTCGACGACTTTTCGACGAAGACGATCAACATATCCTGCCAGCGCGGCGAAAAGGTCTGCTATGGCGCCTGGGTGCGAAATCGCAACAATCTCTACTGGGGCGTGGGCTACAAGAACCGCAATCGCTGTTCCAACTGCTGCTACACCTGCAATGGCGGTCAGACCAAGGTGATCGTCCTCAATCCTTGAGGAGCAGATAGCGAAACGGCCGGACGTGATGCCCGGCCGTTCCACCTGACAATTGCCGACCGACGATCAGACGCCTTCGAGCGCGATCGCGATACCCTGGCCGACACCGATGCACATGGTTGCAAGAGCGCGCTTTTCGCCGCGCTGCTGCAGCTCCAGAGCGGCCGTGCCGGCAATGCGTGCGCCTGACATGCCGAGCGGGTGCCCGAGTGCGATGGCGCCGCCGTTCGGATTGACGTGGGGTGCATCCTCGGCAATTCCGAGCTGGCGCAGGACGGCAATGCCCTGGCTTGCGAAGGCTTCGTTGAGTTCGACAACATCGAAATCAGTCGGCTTGATGCCAAGCCGTTCGCACAGCTTTTTGGTTGCCGGTGCCGGGCCGATGCCCATGATGCGCGGTTCGACACCTGCAGTCGCACCGCCGGAAATGCGGGCGATCGGCGTCAGACCGTACTTGCGGATCGCTGCCTCGGACGCAACGATCAGGGCTGCCGCACCGTCATTGACGCCGGACGCGTTGCCCGCGGTGACGCTGCCGCCTTCGCGGAAGGGTGCCCGCAGTTTGGCCAGAGCTTCCAGCGAGGTTGCACGCGGATGTTCGTCCCTGTCGACGACAATCGGATCGCCCTTGCGCTGGGGGATGGTCACCGGCGTGATTTCCCGTGCCAGACGTCCGTTTTCCTGTGCTGCCGCCGCCTTTTCTTGCGAGCGCAGAGCAAAGGCGTCTTGGTCCTCGCGGGAGACGGCATAATCTTCGGCAACATTCTCGCCGGTTTCGGGCATGGAATCGATGCCGTATTGCTTCTTCATCAGCGGGTTGACGAAACGCCAGCCGATGGTGGTGTCGAAAATCTCGTTCTGGCGTGAAAACGCTGTTTCCGCCTTGGGCATGACGAAGGGAGCGCGGGACATGGATTCCACGCCGCCGGCAATCGCCAGCTCCATTTCACCCGCCTTGATGGCCCGGGCCGCACTGATGACCGCATCCATGCCCGAACCGCACAGGCGGTTCAACGTGGTGCCGGGCACGGTTTCCGGCAGCCCGGCAAGCAGCAGGCTCATGCGCGCCACGTTGCGGTTGTCTTCACCAGCCTGGTTGGCGCAGCCGAAAAAGACTTCCTCGACCGCCGCCCAGTCCATGTCCTGATTACGCTCCATCAGCGCTTTCAGCGGAATGGCGCCAAGGTCATCGGCGCGGACGGAGGACAGCGCCCCGCCGAAGCGGCCGATGGGCGTACGGATATAGTCGCAGATAAAGGCTTCAGCCATTTCACACCTCGGGAACAACAAGATCGGCGACAGCGCCGGGAACAAGAAGCTCAGCACCGGTCACCGCCTGAAGATCTTCAAGCGACAGGCCGGGCAGTTTTTCACGCAGCACGAAGCGGCCGTTCTCGATATCGATCACCGCAAGGCTGGTATAGACGCGAGTCACGCAGCCGACACCGGTGAGCGGCAGCGAACAGCGCTTGACCAGTTTCGGCTGGCCGTTCTTGGTGACGTGGTCGGTGATGACGGCAACCCGCTTGGCACCATGCACGAGATCCATCGCCCCGCCGACTGCAGGCACACCCTTGGGGCCGGTCGACCAGTTGGCGAGGTCGCCGTTTTCGGCAATTTCATAAGCGCCCAGAATGGCCACATCCAGATGACCGCCGCGCACCATCGCGAAGCTGTCGGCATGGTGGAAAAAGGCCGCGCCCGGCTTCAGCGTGACGGCTTTCTTGCCGGCGTTGATCAGGTCCCAGTCCTCCGAACCAGGCTCCGGGGCCTGGCCGAAACCCAGAAGTCCGTTCTCGGTGTGAAAGATCGCCTCGCGTCCCTCCGGCTGGAACTGGGCGACCTTTTCCGGGAAGCCGATGCCGAGGTTCACATAGGCGCCGTCGGCAATATCCTGTGCCGCACGCCAGGCAATCTGGTTGTTTGAAAGCTTTTCCATCTCAGGCCTCCAGCGGATAGGCGGCATTGGCGCGGTTGAGGTCTTCTTCCTGCAGCGGATTTGCCACCTCAACGATCTTTTGAACGAAGATACCCGGCGTGACGACGACTTCGGGGTCGATCCCGCCCGCTTCGACGATCCGGCTTGCCTGCACGATGGCCTCTGCCGCGGCCATGCACATCAGCGGATTGAAGTTACGGGCTGCCATGCGATAGGTCAGGTTGCCAAAGGTATCCGCTGTTTCGGCTTTCACCAGCGCGACATCCGCCTTCAGCCAGCGCTCCTGCACGTACATGCGGCCGTCGAATTCGCCGACGGGCTTGTCCTTTGCCAGATCCGTTCCGTAGGACGACGGTGTGTAGAAGGCGGGAATACCCGCACCGCCCGCACGGATTCGCTCCGCGAGCGTGCCCTGGGGCACCAGCTCCAGCTCGATGCCGCCTGCAAGGTACATCTCGGTAAAGACCACCGGATCGGCAGAGCGCGGGAAAGAACAGATCAGCTTGCGGACCATGCCCGCCTCGATGAGCGCGGCCAGGCCGACATGGCCGTTGCCGGCATTGTTGTTGATGACGACGAGGTCCTTCGGATGCCCCGTTTCGCGATAGCGGTCGATCAGCGCATGGATCAGCTCGATGGGAGATCCGGAACCGCCGAAGCCGCCGATCATCACCGTCATGCCGTCCTCGATCCCCGCCACGGCGGTGGCAAGGTCGGAAACCGTCTTGTCCATCTTTGTCTCCTTTTCGGGCAATGCCCAGAGCTTCCTGCGTGCGCCATGAGTGCACAAGGTTTCAACACCTCAAGGCCGGCCAGAATTCGCCCCTTGTCGTGTCCATGGAGATAGCGACGGCAAGTGTCTTTCGTCCAATTGATTTGTGCGATATGCTTCATTTGTTTACATATCGCACAAATCAACATCAGCAAGAGACCGGCGAATGATTGCAGAGCGGGACATCATGGGGGGCCTGGCCAAGGGCTTGCAGGTTATAGAAACCTTCACCGCAGACCGTCCTCGCCAGTCGATCTCCGAAGTCTCGAACGCATCCGGTCTCGACCGGGCAACCTCCCGCCGGTGCCTACTGACATTGGCCCATCTCGGGTATGCAAACTGGGACGGCAAGTATTTCACCCTGACGCCGCAGGTGCTGCGGCTGGGAACTGCCTGCCTTGCCACCATGCCCTTGCCACGTGTGGTGCAACCCCTGCTCGACCGCCTGTCGGAACAGATCGGAGAAAGCTCGTCGGTGTCGATCCTCGACGGTGACGAGATCGTCTATGTAGCACGGGCCGCCCGAACGAAAGTCATGTCGATCGCGCTGATGCCGGGCTCACGGTTGCCCGCTCATTGCTCCTCCATGGGCCGCGTCATGCTGGCCGCCCTGCCGGAGAGCGAGGCGCGGGCAAGGCTGGAGGCCATGACCCTGACGGCACTGACGCCAAAGACCCTCACCCGGGTGGACGCCATTCTGGCCGAACTTGCCAATATCCGCAGCCAGGGGTTCGCGACGATCGATCAGGAGGTCGAACCAGGACTGTGTTCCATCGCGGTTCCGGTGCTGAATTCCCACGGCCACACCATTGCGGCGCTCAATGTCGGTTACAGCAGCACGTCCGCCACGCCGGAAACGGCAACAACGGAGTTCCTGCCTGCCCTCCTGAAGGTCCAGTCGGAATTGCGTCCGCTTCTGACGTGAATTGTATTTGAGTGAGGGGCAAATGAATGTGCCTGCAAATCGTCTCCTTCTCAGTCGCACTTCGCCTGCAGGTTGGCACTCAACTTTCTCCCTCGCCCTCTCCTTCGTCATCCCGGACGCAGCGCAGCGAAGATCCGGGATCGGAGAGCCAAGGTCTTTCCATTAGAGGACAATGCAGCACTGTCTGTGGCTCTCCGATCCCGGCTTGCGCTTCGCTTGGCCGGGATGACGATGGAAACTTTGTCAAGGTGGAGACGCAGTGCCTTTTCAAGCCAATGACTGGACCTCTTGTTCCTCAGCCCGAACCGAGCCTGTCTTCGTGCCCGTGATCACCTGCAGCATCGGGGCAAGTTCCGGGTGGCGAAACCTGAAACCTGCGGCGACCAGTTTCGCCGGCACCACACGCTGGCCGGCCAGCATCGTTTCCCGGCCCATGTCACCGAGCGCCGTCGACAATAGCCAGGCAGGCAGGCGCAGGAATGCCGGGCGGTGAAGTGCCTTGGCCAGAGCCCTCGTGAATTCCGCATTTCGAACCGGCACGGGTGCCGTAGCGTTGACGGGGCCGGACAAATTTTCATCGGCCACCGTGCGGGCAATGATGCGGACCAGGTCGTCCCGCTCGATCCAGGACATCCACTGGCGGCCAGACCCCATCGCCCCGCCACCACCGAATTCAAACGGCGTCAGCAGCTTTGCCAGAATGCCGCCCTCGACACCGAGAACGAGACCGATCCGCAAGAGCACGACACGCACTCCGTCCCGCTCCAGCTTTTGTGCCGCCTGTTCCCAGCGCTCGCAGACTTCGTGGACGAAGGCAGGGTCGAAGTTTGCGTCTTCGGTCAGCGTTTCGTCACCGCGCAGACCGTACCAGCCGATGGCGGAGCCGTTGATCAGGCAAGCCGGTTTCGTATCGAGGCGCTCGACCAACGCCCGCAATGCTTCGGTCATTTGAACACGGGAGCCGATGATCCGGGCGCGTTTGCGGCTCGTCCACAAGCCATTCGCGATCGGATCTCCGGCCAGGTTGACGATGGCATCGAAGCGCTCGGCATTGTGGATCCGGTCAAGACTGGTGATCACACGAACAGGGTGGTCCAGGTCATCCGCCTTGCGGAGGTCTCGCGTGAGAACCGTGACGAAATGGCCGCCTCTCACCAGCGCTTCCACCAGCCGCTGACCTATGAACCCGGTGCCGCCCGTCACGAGGATGTGCCGGCGCGGCGGCAGGGCTGTAACCAGTCCCGCCGGATCTGCACCAGCAAGCCTGTCGCTGCGCGCGGCCGCAAGCAGGTCCCGCGCGCTGAAGAGCCCGACACCAAGTGCCGAAACCGTGGAAAGCACACTCCACCAGCCGTAGCTGACGGGCACCAGCGCGCTGGGGAGGAACGACCATTGCCACAGAACTGGCGCGGCCAGTACCAGGATCGCACCATAGTTCAAGGCCAGCAGCGTGTGGTTGATCCTCTCGGTCCATGGCAGCTTTCGGGTCATGTCTTCCTCGACAAAATCCCAAAGCGTGATCAGCACCTCGGCGACAAGGATTGCCGTCAACAGCATGGTGAAGACCCCGTGCGGCTCCAGCCAGCCGAAGCAGAGAAAGATCACCGCGTAGAAGAAATTGCGCACACCGTGCAGCCGCAGTTCGGTTTTCTGCGACGGACGCCAAGCCAGGCGCTCGCTGCCTTCATGGTGCACGAGCGTATCGAATGCGCCCATGAATATCTGGATGGAGATCAACGTCCAGAGAACGGGATTATCCATGATCAAGTCTCCATGTCATGAAAGAGTGCGTCCTGGTGAACCAGTTCACCGAAGACGCGGCTCTTGAGGGAAAGGGTGAACAGGAAACGGTCCTTGCCGAGGTCCCGGTGTGTGATCGTCAACGCTCCGGGCCGGAGCCAGGCGGGCAGCCGCAACCGCCACCGTCCGGCCTGCAGAAAATAGTGGTCGCTTTCGAAACTGAGGCCGTCCGTGAGGGCATTCACCCGCAGTGCCATGCCAATCCCCGCACCGATATATTCCTCAATGCCGGTCGGGCCCTCGAACCGCTTGGAACTGTGGATCACCTGGGGAAAGCCAGAGCTACGCCCGTATTGGCGGATCCAGAACTGGCCATCGCTCGCAATATCTTCTGTGACGGTGACGACGGCAGGCTGGTTGAAAGAGGATCTGTCAAAAGGGAGTGGACCGCCAACAAGCCGCGCGAGCTGCGCCAGAATGCTTCCGGCAAGGTTCATCCGCATGGTCACGACCAGGCCTTGATAGACGACACTTGCCCCGCCGCTCAGGCGTTTGCCGAACCGGCGGCGGACGGCCGCTGGCAGGCCATGCCAGGCGGCTTCTCCCAGAAGATCGCGAAAACGGCGGTCGCCAGCTTCGGGCCGCTCCAGAGTGGCGCTTGCGTTTCGCATTTCCAATCCCTCCTGTTATGTCGGTTATTTCTGTATAAAGAGAAATTACTTGGTAAAAAATTTTGAACCTGAAATCGGGTGGCAGGTCTGCTGATCTCTCACCCGATCTTATGTCGCAGTCCGGCGCTTCCATGGAGGCTTCCAGGTAAGGCGAAGACCTGACTCGCCCCAGCTGTCAGCCCTTCTTGCCACCGATCTTGAGCAGCGAGAGAACCTTGTCGCCCATCTTCATCAGGCTGGCGAGTTTCGACTTCGGCACGCTCAGCATCTGCTCCGACCAGCGATCGGCGGTGGTCAGAAACTGGTGCATCTCCTGCATTCGCTCCAGTGCAACGGGATCAAGCGTCTTCTCCTTTTCCGCCTGGCGCACACAGACATCGATGGCGCGGATCGCCGGATCGATCTCCCGTTCCTTGCGACCTTTCGCAATCAGCAGCGCCATTTCCCAGACGTCGGTCTCGGCCACGAAGTGCTCCCGGCGATCCCCCGCGACAGGCACTCTCTGGATCAACCGCCATCCGACAAGTTCCTTCAGGGAGTTGGAAACATTGGACCGGGCAATGCCCAGTTCCTCGGAAATCTGCTCCGCATTCATCGGCACCGGGCTCAGGAACAGCAATGCATGGATCTGCGCTACCGAACGGTTGACGCTCCACTGGCTGCCCATGTCCCCCCAATAGAGGATGAATTTCTCTTTCGCCGAAGGATCGGCTTTGTCGGTAATTTCTGTCATGACAGAAATTTGTGACGAAAATCGATTGGTGTCAATGGCGAAGTTCGCCAGGGATGCGGCGCGTGTCAAAAAATCAGCAAGACAGCCCGTCAGCGACCGCTTGCGTGAGGCTCCAGGTCGGCACGGCCCATGCCGGGCGTGCCAGAACCCCGGCCTGGAACAGGGGCGGTCATCCCGGATCCGGCGCCACCTTTCTCATCTGCGCTCACCGAGAGAGCTTCTTCCAACACGGCCAGGCGGTCGAGAATGGCTGAGCGTTTCGCTTCAAGATCAGAGCTGAGCCGGTCGATGTGCTCAAGCTTTTTCAGAAGCTGCGGAATACCGCCTTCGCAAGGCCCGGACCCTTCGTCCGACAGGCAGGCGGCCATCGCACGAACTTCGCGCGTTGAAAAACCCGTGGCAATGAAATCGCGGATCCGGGCGGCACGGCGCAGATCCGCGTCACTATAGCTGCGATAGCCGTTTTCCGAACGGCGAGCTTCCATCAGGCCCGACTTTTCATAGTGGCGCAGCATCCGTTCCGTAATGCCAAGCCGTTCGGCTGCTTCCTTGATCTGCATGTCGACCCCTTTCAACACCGGCCTAGGGTGTGGACCCTAGCACCTTGACACTAGTGTCAGGGTCAAGCCCTGTTTTTCCGGAAGTGCTCGCTTCAGGCCTTCAATTGGCGAAGGGCTCCCTCCCCATCAAGGGGAGGATGCCCATATTTGCCCTTGGTCACAAATGCTCAGCCTGCCTGGCTCCGAAGCGACCAGCCACCGTCAATCGTGATCACCTGTGCGGTGAGCCACTCGTTGGCGGAACTGCCGAGCTGCAAGATCCATGGAACAAGATCGGAGGTCAGTCCGCGTCGTCCCATCGGAACCTGAGCTGCTTCTGTTTCCTCGATGGTTTGCGCGACTTCCGGCGGCAGGCCCATCATGCCCGTGAGAGCACCGCTCTTGACGGGACCGGGAGAGACGGCGTTCACCCGTACACCGTCACCTGCAAGCTCGATGGCCCAGGATCGTGTCAGATGCTCAAGCGCCGCCTTGGTGGCCGCATAATGCGCCAGGCCTGGCGCCGCATTCTGGGAGACGGCCGTTCCGATGTTAACGACAGCCCCCTTGCTGTCCCGCAAGGCCGACTGGGCCTCCTTCAACAGAAGGGACGGCGCAACGATATTCACCGCACAAATTTCCGAAAGCGTTTCGGCATCATAGGCCTCGATGGGAAGCGGTTTGCCCGCGCCCGCATTGTTGACGACAAGGTCCAGGCGGCCCCATCGTCCCAGTGCCGCCTCTACAGCGCGCCGGCTACCTGCCGGGTCGGCGCTGTCGGCTTGTACGGCCTCGATAGCATTGCTCTTGCCAGCAACGCCGGCAAGCTTTGACGCATCACGTCCCGTGATGACCACATTCGCCCCCTGCCCGGTCAATGCCAGCGCGGTGGCCTCTCCAATTCCGGAGCTTCCGCCTGTTACGATGGCAACCTTGCCCTGCCAGTTTGTCCGTTCATTCATCTTGGCTTGCTTTCCTGAATTAACACCTGCGCATTGCGCGCCAAGCCGGTGTTAGCCGCTTGACGTTAGTGTCAGGGTCAAGCCCGATTTATTGAAAAAATAACCGCGTCAGGCTGGGTGTTGCTGGACGCTGAGACCGCCATCGACAGTCAGGCAGGCGGCGTTCATGAAGGGGCATTCGTCGGAAATCATGAAGACAGCCGCCCTGGCGATTTCTTCCGGCGTGGCGATACGCCCGCCCGGATGCAGTCGCAAGGTCGCCTGCCGGGCAGCCTCGGGATCGGGAAAACTGTTCCAGTAATCGACCACCTTCTGGGTCTGGACATAGCCCGGCGCCAGGGCATTCACCCGGACATTCCGTGCGGCATATTCCAGCGCAAGGGACTTGGTAAGCCCCAGCAGGGCGTGTTTGGCCAGCGGGTAGGGAAAGGTGTGCGGGATGATGGTGAAAGCATGCGTGGAGGCAATGTTGAGAATGACCCCGCCACCCTGCTCAAGCAGGCCCGGCAACACGGCGCGGGCGCAGTTCCACGCCCCCTTCAGGTTGACGTCGAAGCAGCGGTTCCAGTCTTCGTCGCTCAGCGAAAGAGGCTCGTCGAAGACATTTATCCCGGCATTGTTGATGAGCGCGTTCAACGGACCGATCGTCTCCTGCGCGCGAACGACCACAGCGGCAACGTCATCCGTGTTCGTGATGTCCCCGGCAAGAGCCATCAAATACTCTCCTTCCCCACCCAGATCCGCGACACTGCGGGCAAGAAGTGCTGCGTCCCGGTCCATCAGAACCACGGTCGCGCCTTCGCCGAGACAGGCTCGGACGATGGCAAGACCAATGCCCTGTGCGGCGCCAGTGATCAGGATACGCTTTCCTGAAAGCCGATCAGCCATTGTTCTTCTCCCTGGTCTCCGACACATGCAGAAATGTCATCTTTATCGTTCCCGCCAGTTCCTCCCCCGGCTTCAGAACGCTAAGGCCACCGAGATCCGGCATATTGTGACCGTTCGGCAGATGGCTCATGGGTTCCAGACAGACAAAGTCTGCAGGTGCCTGCGGGGCAAAGATCATCATGACGTCGAACACCGGATCGCAGCTGAGATCAAGAGCGAGCTCCATATCCGGCCAGTGCAGCCGGGCCTTGCCGGAAAAACCACCGAAGGCATTGTTGATCCAGCGCGGCGGCACAATACGCGGCATCGAAAAATCGAGGTCTTTCGAAATGTCCTGCAAGCCATCCGGCAGATGTCCCTCCCCCTCGCGCCACATGTCTCGCACCCTCGTCTGCAGGGTCATGTCGGGCGCTCGCCGGAAAAACGGATGAAACCCGATACCGAACGGCAGGGCCTTATTGCCAAGGTTCGTCACGCGAAGGCTCAGGGACAGGCGGTTCTCTTCCAGATGAACCTTCTGGTGCGCCTGGAAGGCGTAAGGGCTTCGGGACGATTGCTTTCTGACCAGGTCCAGCTCAATCGCATTGCCGGTCCTGCCTGCCAAAGCCCAGGTATCCAACCAGCCGTCACCATGCAGAACAAGCGGTTCGTCGGTGTTGGGCTGAAGTGTGAAGCTCTCCCTCCGGAAGGTGAAGCGATTGCCTGCGATCCGGTTTCCGAAGGGCACCAGAGGAAAACAGGCCGCGGCCCCCTCCGGCCCGCCAGCAGGCAGAAGGATCGGCGTGCCCCGCCATGCCGCCTGCACGATGGAACCGCCCCTTGGGCTGACGGTGACCGTCAGATCCCCTTGCGAGAGCGTCCATTGCTGAGCGGCATCCGCAAACATCAGCGGCTTGCGGAAGAGCGCAGGTTGTCGAGAAGAACCGCGATGAGCAGGATCAGGCCACGCACGACATACTGGTAGAAGGCCTGAATGTTCAGGAGGTTCATGACATTTTCGGCAATGCCCATGATCATGACGCCGACAATGACACCCGTCATGGCGGCGCGGCCACCGGCCAGGGAGACTCCGCCGAGGACACAGGCGGAAATCACCGAGAGTTCAAGGCCGGTGGCTGCATTCGGTTGGCCGGATGTGATGCGCGAGGCAAGCATGATGCCTGCAACAGCGCAGATCAGGCCCTGCAAGGCAAAGATCCAGATCCGCATGGACACCACATTCACCCCGGCAAGACGGGCCGCTTCCGGATTACCGCCAATCGCCAGCGTGTTCTTGCCGAAGACCGTGCGGTTCAGCAGAAAGCCGAAAGCGATGAAAAGTGCACCCATGACCCAGATCGGCGTTGGGATGCCCAGGAAACGGGACAGGGCGAGCTGGTAGAATCCGGGGTCGTTGATGCCGACGGCCCGGCCGTCGGACACAATCAGCGCCAGTCCCCGGACGATCTGCATGGTGGCCAGGGTTGTGATCAGCGCGTTGATGCGGAAACAGGCGATGACGAAGCCGTTGACCGCACCCACCAACGCACCGCTAAGCAAGGCTATGATGAGCCCCATAACGATGGAGCCGGTCATGTTGGAAGCAATGACGGCGATCATGCCGGTGAATGCGACCGTCGATCCGACCGAAAGGTCGAAGTCGCGCGAAGCCAGGCAGAACATCATCGTGCAGGCGACAATGCCGATTGTCACCACCGACTGCAGCAGGCCGAGGATGTTGCGCTCGGTGAGGAAGTTGGGAACGGTCAGGGAAACGATTGCGAAGGCCACCGCGAAGATGACGACCAGGCCCTGGTCTCCGAGCAAAATTTTCTTGAGAGAATTCATCTGAAACGGTCCCGTTCACACCGTGTGGGCAGCATTTCTGTCCGGCAAGGCCAGGGTCAGAATGCTGCGCTCTTCAAAGGTTTCCCGCGCGAATTGGCCGACCATGCGGCCTTCGCACATGACGATGATGCGGTCGGAAATACCCATCACTTCAGGCAGCTCGCTGGAAACGACCACAATGGCCATACCGCCTTCCGCAAGCTCGTAGAGGATGTCGTAGATCTCCGACTTGGCACCGACGTCGATCCCGCGTGTCGGCTCATCGACAATCAGCACCTTCACACCCTGTTCCGACAGCCAGCGGCCCAGGATGACCTTCTGCTGGTTGCCGCCGGAGAGATTGACGATGTCCTGCTTCCGCGATGGCGTGCGCACCTTGAGCCGGGCGATGAAGCGATCCGCAAGAGCTGCTTCCTTGCCAAGCTGGAGAACGCCGAAGGAGGACATGTGCCTGCGTGAGGAAATGGCTATGTTTTCCTCGATGGACCGCCCCTGGATGATGCCGTCGTGCTTCCGGTCTTCCGGACACAACACGAGCCCTGCATTGATTGCACCGCGCGGATTGTCTGCCGGTACTTCCTTGCCGTCGATGGAGACCGCGCCACCGCGCCGCGTGTCCGCACCATAGACAAGGCGCATCAACTCGCTGCGTCCGGCGCCAATCAGGCCGAAAAAGCCCAGGATTTCGCCCTGCCGAACCGAGAATTCGGCCGGTCCGGGAAGCTTTTCGCCGCACATGCCGGACACTTCCAGCCGCACCGGCCCGAACGACCGCTCACGCCAGCCCCAGATGTTGCCGATTTCACGCCCGACCATCTCGGCAATGATCTGGTCGCGGGTCACATTGGCAATGTCGGGGTGATGGGCTGCAAGACGGCCATCCCGCAAAACCGTCAGGCTGTCGCAGAGGTGGAAGATTTCCTCAAGCCGGTGAGACACGTAGAGGATCACCGTGCCCTTGGCCTTCAACCGGGCGATCAGCTTGAACAGGATCTCGCTTTCCCTGGAGGACAGGGATGACGTCGGCTCGTCCAGTGCGATGACCCGGGCCTCCATCATCACGGCCTTGGCGATTTCCACCATCTGGCGCGCACCGATGGACAGCGAAGCGACCTTGGCATTGGGATCGACATCGACGCCGATCTCCTCAAGCCGGTCGCGCACGGTCTCGACCAATCGCCGGCCTTCGAGGACGCCACCCCGGTTGGGAAATCGGCCCAGCCAGAGATTTTCCGCCACTGTCAGCTCCGGCACGAGCTGAAGTTCCTGGTGGATCACGATCACTCCGGCCTCGAAGGCATCGCGCACGGACCCGTAGTTCTGCTCGATCCCGTCGATGGAGATGGATCCGCTGTCCGCGGACTGGTCGCCGGAAAGCACCCGGATCAGGGTGGACTTGCCGGCACCGTTCTCGCCCATCAGCCCATGTACGGCTCCCTTCTCCACCGAGAAGGAGATGTTCGACAGGGCCTGAACACCCGGGTAGCTCTTGGATATGTTTTGTACTGACAGATAAGACATGACGCTCGCGCAACAGTTCCCCGGCGACCGCAAGACCGGTCGCCGGATCAGGTGTCAGTCGGGACGGATCACTCGATGCCCAGGTCCTTGCGCACGTCCACATAAGTGTCGCGCAGGGCCAGCGAGCCGGACGTCAGGATGAGCGGCTCCGGTGCCTTGTTGTTGGCAATCCACTCGTACATGTTGAGCGCGGTTTCATAACCGTGGCGCTTCGGCGAGATAATGACCGTACCGTAGAAACCGGTCGCGCTCGGTTTCTTGAACTCGTTGATGGCCGATTCAGCGCCGCCGATGCCGACTCCAATGACATTCTCAGCCGGGATGCCAACCGATTCCGTGGCCCGCACCGCGCCGAGAACGGCTTCGTCGTTCAGGCCGAAGGCAATCCACTTCTTCACGTCCGCGTGCTGGTTGAGCACGGTGGTCGCTGCGTTCAGGGCCGCTTCGGTATCGGTCTTGGCCTGGGGCGCGTCATAGATGTTTTCCGCGGGGAAGCCGGCAGCCGTCAGTGCTGCGATAGCGCCCTCGACCCGGTCGATGGCCGTCGGAAGCTGGTCGTAGGAAACGCGGATCGCGCCCACTTCGGACATGTCCCAGCCGCGCGCCTCGATCTCGGCCGCAATGGACTGACCGACGGTCTCGCCGATCTTTACCGCGGAAATGCCCATGTGCGGCACGCTTTCGATGGGTTCGCCATCGGCGCCGACAAGTCGGTCATCCACGGTCATCAGCTTCAGGTCGTTGGCGGCTGCTTTGGCTACAATCCCCGGTCCGAGCTTCACATCCGGCACGCAGATGATGAAGCCCTGCGCGCCTTGCGCACCCAGGTTATCGATTGCTGCCTGAACCTTCTCTCCATCCGGTGCGCCGATTTCAACAAGGGTGAACCCTTTTTCCTCGGCAGCCTTCTGGGCAAACTTCCACTCGTCCTGGAACCAGGGCTCCTCCGGCTGCTTGACGACGAAACCGATTTTCACGTCAGCGGCATGGGCAGAACCGACGAGGGCAAGGGCCATCACTCCGGTCAGAACGGCTTTCTTCAACACACGCATTGCAGAACCTCCCAATTCATTTCGAGGCGCCCAGCCTCCCGGGGCGCTTCAACAGACCTACTGTGAATCATCATACCAGTCAATTGCCTTTGTATGATGTATCGGATAAGGTTGCCCGACATTCGATGACGCACAGCGAAACGCGCAGTTCGCGCAGAGCAAAAAATCCGCTAAAAATGCGGGAACTCATTCCGCGGAAAACAGGGAGCAGGCCATTGGAAACGTTGAGGGAGGAGACGGCGACCGCTGATCAGAACAGTGGCAAGCGCCCTCGCGTGCGAAAGAATGTGACGGCTGCTCTGGCGGAAGACATCTGCTCGGAAAAATATCCGGTCGGCGCCCAGCTCCCGCGGGAAAACGACCTGTGCGAAATCTATGGTGTCAGCCGCACGGTCATTCGCGAATCCATCAAGGTTCTGGAATCCAAAGGCATGCTGCGGGTGAAGCCACGTGTGGGAACCGTGGTGACCGACCGGGAGGACTGGAACATACTGGATGGGGAAGTGCTCGATTGGATCGGCCCCTTCATCCATGAGTTCGACCTGCTTGGATGCATCCTGGAAGCCCGGCGCACGATTGAGCCGGCAGCAGCGGAATTTGCGGCCAAACGCGCCACCTTGCAGGAAATTGCGGCGCTGGAAGCGGCCTGGATGCGGATGCGCGACTCAAGTTCCGATCCTGAAGCCTTCACCGAGGCGGACGTCGATTTCCATAGCGTGCTTATGGCCGCCAGCCACAATCAGGTGTTTCGGCGTCTTTCCAGTGCCATTCATACGGCCCTGCATTATACGCTGCATGCGTCCAACACCGCGGTGGAGAGCCGGGACCTTGCCATCGAACTGCATGGCGAACTTGTGGATGCCCTGCGTCTGCGCGATGCACCGCGGGCCCGGGAAGCCTCGAACCGGATGCTTGACCTGGCCGAGCATGACCTGACTGCGGCCCAGGCTGCTGCAGGTCGTGTCGATCTCTGACCACCCCTTCGCCTGCCGCCCGATGACCGCGCCTTTGCCGGAAGCTTAAATAATGAAGATCACCAAACTCACGACCTATATCGTGCCGCCGCGCTGGCTTTTCCTGAAGATCGAAACCGACGAGGGCGTCACCGGCTGGGGCGAACCCGTGGTCGAAGGCCGTGCCCTGACCACGGAAGCGGCTGTCCATGAACTTGCCGACTATCTCATCGGCAAGGATCCCTTCCTGATCGAAGACCATTGGACGGTGCTTTATCGAGGCGGATTTTACCGGGGCGGCGCGATACACATGAGCGCCCTTGCGGGCATCGACCAGGCCTTGTGGGACATCAAGGGCAAGGCTCTCGGCCAGCCGGTTCACTCGCTGCTTGGCGGCCAGGTCCGGGACAGGATCAAGGTCTATTCCTGGATTGGTGGCGACAGGCCTTCGGAGCTGGCAGACAACGCCAGGCAGGTGGTCGAGCGCGGCTTCAAGGCGCTGAAAATGAACGGTTGCGCCGAGCTTCAGATCGTCGACAGCAACACGCGGCTGGACAAGGCTGTGGAGGCGATCGCGAGCGTGCGCGAGGCCGTTGGTCCGGACATCGGCATTGCGGTGGACTTCCACGGGCGGGTGCACAAGCCCATGGCCAAGGTCCTGGCGCGGGAACTTGATCCCTACAAGCTGATGTTCATTGAAGAACCGGTGCTTTCCGAAAACAAGGAAGCCCTGCGCGATATCGTCAATCACACCTCGACGCCGATTGCCCTTGGCGAAAGGCTTTATTCCCGCTGGGACTTCAAGTCGGTCTTGTCCGACGGCTATGTGGACATCATCCAGCCGGATCTGTCACACGCGGGCGGGATCACGGAATGCCGGAAGATCGCCGCGATGGCCGAGGCTTACGATGTTGCGCTCGCGCCTCATTGCCCGCTTGGTCCCATCGCCCTTGCCGCCTGTCTCCAGGTCGATGCGGTGTCCTACAATGCCTTCATTCAGGAACAGAGCCTCGGCATCCATTACAACAAGTCCAACGACCTGCTGGACTACATCACCAATGCCGATGTCTTCGCCTATGCGGATGGCTTTGCGGCCATCCCGCAGGGACCAGGCCTCGGTATCGAGGTGAACGAGGATTATGTCGTCGAGCGCGCCAAGGAAGGCCACCGCTGGCGCAATCCGATATGGCGTCATGAAGACGGAAGTCTCGCCGAGTGGTAACTTGAGCGACCTTGAATGAACCCTGACGGGGCGTCTCAGGACGCCTCGCGCCAGCGCTCCTCGCGAACGAATTCGATCAGCCTGTCCGAGGGCATCGCCGGCGCAAAGGCATAGCCCTGCAGAGCATCGCAGCCGAGATCACGCAGGATCCTGGCATGCTCCATGGTTTCCACGCCTTCGGCGACAACCTTGATGCCGAGCGACTGTCCGATTTCGATGATCGATGCCACCAGGCGGCGCTGGCCTTCCGAATGGGTGATCGGGATGACCAGCTGACGATCGATCTTCAGCCGCTTCGGACGCAGGTGAATGAGGCTGACGATGGAGGCATAGCCCGTGCCGAAATCATCGATCTCGATGTCGATGCCCATGTCCCGCAGGTGTTCGAAATTGGCGGCGATAAGATCGTTCTTGTCGTCCAGGAAGATGGATTCCAGAAGTTCGAACGACAGTGAACCGGGTTCGAAGGCAAGACCGTCGAGGCTCTGCATCAGGTTTGCGTCGTTGAGCCTGCCAGCCGACACGTTGACCGACATTTTCGGAATATGGATTCCGGCCGCTTTCCAGCGCGCGGACTGCCACAGGGTCTGCTCCAGAATGATCCGGTCGATCAGCGGCACCACATTGAGCTCGTCGGCCGTTTTCAGGAACACGTCCGGTGTCAGGATGCCTTCGGTGGGATGGTTCCAGCGCGCCAGTGCCTCGACACCGGTGATCGCCAGCGTTCTCGCATCGAACTGCGGCTGGAAGTACGGCAGGAATTCCTGACGCTCCAACGCACACAGGATGTCGTCGGCAACCTGCTTGTTGCGGACGATTTCCGACTTCAGCGTGTCGGAGAAGAATTCGAACCGGTTGCGGCCGTTGCTCTTGGCCCGGTAGAGGGCGATGTCCGCATCGACCAGCAGGTGCCGGCCGTAGTCGCTCAAGGTCGTGTCGGCCATGGCGATGCCGATGGACACGCCGAAGCGACACTGATGATTTTCGAAAGTCACCGGCTGACGCATCTGCTCGATGATCTTTTCAGCAAGGGCGGCCAGGCTTTTCTCGTCGGTCGGCTCGGTGATGGCAATGACGAACTCGTCACCGCCGATGCGGGCCACGAACTCGCTGGAACTGACGTTTTCCATCAGCACCGACGCGGCATGGGTAAGCATCGAGTCACCGGCTGCGTGGCCAAGCGTGTCGTTGATATGCTTGAAGCGATCGAGATCGATATGCAGCAGCGCCGTCGGCTTGTGCGGGGCCTGCTCGTCCAATAGCTGCCGGTCCAGGAACCGGCGGTTCGGGAGGCCGGTCAGACTGTCGTGCAGCGAATGGTGCTCCATCAGCGCACGGGCATCCTCCAGTTCGCGGTTCCGGTCTTCGGCATTCTGCTTGGCATTGAGCAACCGGGTCTTGAGCTGGAAGTCCTGGGAAACATCCCAGTTGACACCCAGAATGTACCGTTGGCCGCGAGTGTTGGTGTGAACGGCGCCGATGGCCCGGATCCAGCGGGTGGAGCCGTCCTGAAGGATCACACGGAAGTCGGAATGATAAGTTCCGCCGGTGTCGATCGCGTCCCAATATTCCTTTTCGGCGCGCTTCAGATCCTCCGGGTGCAGGCACTCGGACCAGACGTCGTATTGCGACGTGTCGCGCCACTCCGGGATGTCATAAAGCTCCCGCATCCGGCTATCCCAGGTCAGCACACCGGTGTCCAGGTTCAGTTCCCAGATGCCAATCTTGGACGTGTCGAGGGCCAGCTTCAGGCGCTGAGACAGACCTTCCATCTGCACCTGGCGGCGTCTCAGTTCGCGGATATGCCCGCGCCGCTGGTCGTACAGCTGTCCGGCGATGAAGATCGGCAACAGAACCAGCAGCCCTCCGGCCAGCATCAGCAACCGGACTTTCCAGGCATCGTCTGGCATCGCGGACCAACCGCCTCGCGGGATCGCAGCGATCCGCCAGCGGCCGGTTGGTAGAACCACTTCGGACAATACCGGGTTCTGGGCCAATATCTTTTTGTCCCCGAAGAAGACCGTATTGTCTGCCATCGTGGCATCGCGGCCGATAATGGCGATTTCCACGGGAAGTGCAGGATCAAGCAGGCCACTGTCGGCGTAAAGCCGGTCGGCATCAACGACGGCGGCGACCAGACCCCACAGGCGCTTTGTGCCGTCTTCATTTTCCGTGAACACTGGGAAGCGCCCAACAAAACCCCGACCGCCCTGCAAAAGATCGACAGGTCCGGCGAGCACCATCTCGCCCGAATTCACCGCCCGAAGGGCCGCATCGCGCTGCTGCTCGTTTTTCCGATAGTCGAGCCCGATGGCCTTTTCGTTACCGGCCATCGGATACATCAGCCTGACGACAAGATCCGGTGCGCCGGCGACATTGCGAAGCTGCGAGTGATCGCCGATGAGACTGCTGGAAATACGACCGAACTGGTCCTGATCAATATCCGGCTGTGTCGCAATCAGCGCGACAAGCCCCCGGACAAGCTGCAGGTTGCTGTTGATGTTGCCTTCCAGCCGGGCACGGACAATGCCGAGTTGCTCGGCGACATTCGCGCGCGCACTCTGCAGATGCACGGACCGGTTCTGAACTTCCGCGAATATTCCGGCCGCAAGTGTGACGGCAAGGGCAATGCCGATCGCCGCAACGCTGGCCAGGCTGGGCCGTGTCAGAATATGACTGGCTCCAATTCGGGAAAAAAATGTCTTCGGCATCTCATCTCGTTAGGTCGAGAAATCTCCAACGACCGACGATCAGGACACCGCAGTCTTGGAGCTTATCTCAGAATAACCTTAAAAACGAAACAAATGCCTAAAGGTCACTTTACAGTTTGACTGAAGGAATTGAGCCTTGCTGCTTCAAGGTCTCCGCCGCCCTAACGCAGCAGGATAACCCCCACGACCGCCGCAACGATGAGCATGCAGCCGAAAATCTCGGACCGGGCGATCGCTTCCTTGAACACCAGCCATGACACCAGAAAGGTGAACACGAGTTCGACCTGGGCAAGTGCGCGCACATAGGCGACATTTTGCAGCGTCATTGCCGTGAACCAGCCCACAGACCCGGCCACGCCGGAAGCGCCAACCCAGACGGCTGCTCGCCAGGCGCGAAGGCTGGCGCGCAACTGGTCGGGTTCACGCAGGACCATCCAGCTTGCCATGACGATTGTCTGGAAAGCCGTTGCATAAACCAGCGCGTAGGCGGCCTGCATCGGCACCCCGGTGCCTTCCAGCGACAGCGAAGCCGTGCGGTAGGCGACGGCGGACGCTCCGAAAAAGGCAGCCGAGGCAAGGCCGATCAATGCCGGACGTCCGACCAGCGAAGTGCGGATGGCAGCCAGTGTCAACGGAACCCGTGCCAAGGAAATGACCACCACACCGATGACGCCGACCAGAATGCACAGTCCAGCCGCCAGGGAAATGTGTTCGCCGAGAACCACGAAGCCAAAGAGCGCCGCCTGGATCGGTTCCGTCTTGGAATAGGCGGTCCCGACGGCAAAGTTGCGGAAAGAGAACAGGTGGATCAGCAGAAACGTGCCGAGAATCTGCGCCAGACCGCCCAGGGCCCCGGCAATCAAAAGCGTTGGTGTCGGTTCAGGCAGCGGGAACTTGAACACGACGTGCAGCACGGCGGCATAGGCGATCGCGAAAGGCACGCCGTAGCCGAACCGCACAAATGTTGCCCCGGTAGTACCAAGCTGACCTTTCAGGTGTTTCTGGAGGGCCGTGCGCAGGTTCTGGCAGAACGCTGCTGCAATGGTGATCGGGATCCATAATTCCACGGAAAGTACTCTTGTCGATTTTGTTGAATTGATTTCACCCTAGCGATTTGGTCGCCGCTTTAAACTGCCGAGATCGCAACCAACATTTTATTTTTTCTCAACTCATCGACTTGGACGACAGATGTAATCCAGCCAGCAATCCCCCGAGAATGGCGCCTTGTTTGACGGCTAGAGGACATCTGCCGACCCTCACGTGCTTGACAGCACCTTGCCGGGCGGCTTAGGTCCGCGCCAGAAATGTTAACGCCCGGAGACCATCTGCCTGATGACCCACGATCTCGCTTCCCTGTCCAAGATCATCGACGCCGCCTTTGAAGACCGTGCCGCCATCGACACCACGACCACCGGTGAAGTCCGGGACGCGGTCGAGGAAACTCTGAACCTGCTCGACCGTGGCAAGCTGCGCGTTGCGGAGAAGAAGGATGGCGACTGGGCGGTCAACCAGTGGGCCAAGAAGGCTGTTCTGCTGTCGTTCCGCCTGAACCCTATGGACATCATCAAGGGCGGCCCCGGCGACGCCACCTGGTGGGACAAGGTGCCGTCCAAGTTCGACGGCTGGCGCGGCATGGATTTTGAAAACGCCGGTTTCCGCGCCGTGCCGAACTGCATTGTTCGCCGCTCCGCCTTTATCGGCAAGGGCGTGGTCCTGATGCCGTCCTTCGTCAATCTCGGTGCTTTTGTTGACGAAGGCACAATGGTCGACACATGGGCAACCGTCGGCTCCTGCGCCCAGATCGGCAAGAACGTGCACCTGTCCGGCGGCGTCGGCATCGGCGGCGTTCTGGAACCGCTCCAGGCCGGTCCGGTGATCATCGAAGACAATTGCTTTATCGGCGCACGCTCCGAAGTGGTCGAAGGCTGCATCGTGCGTGAAGGTTCCGTGCTCGGCATGGGTGTCTTCATTGGCCAGTCCACCCGCATCGTCAACCGCATGACCGGCGAGATCACCTACGGCGAAGTACCGCCCTACTCCGTGGTTGTCGCAGGCTCCATGCCGACGTCCAGCGTAATGGGCAACGGCGAAGCCGCTCCGAACCTTTACTGCGCCGTAATCGTGAAGACGGTTGACGAAAAGACCCGCTCCAAGACCGGCATCAACGAACTTCTGCGCGACTGACGCAGACCACGGAGCGCCACGAGCGCGCCGACATCTGGAAATCCGGAAAGCCCCGCACTAACCCGGCGGGGTTTTTCATGCGCCCCACAAAAGCCCGACCACCTGGGAAATCACGAGCGTGAGCAAGACATCAAGGACGACCACGCCGATGGTCAGGCTCACGGTTGTCTGAAGCGCGATGCGGGCGACCTGGTAGCGATACCAGATCACGACAAAGAGGCAGGTCAGCGACAACAAGACAACGATGCCAGGCGAGATGACGTCCAGAAGAAACAGGATGTAGGTAAAGAGATACGGCACCGACGCGAGCAGGCTTGTCCAGTTGCGTACGACAATGAAAGACACGTAGCGGTTCGAAATGCCTATCGGCGCTGCCAGCAACGCCAGCAACAACGGTAGTGCCAGCCAGTCCACGCCCATTCCCAGGAACTGGGCAAACCAGTAGCTACCGTTCGGAAAGGCATCGGGATGGTAGAGGTTCTCGGCGAAAAAGAGCCGCTTTTCCGCAAGGCAGCTGACCACATAGACCGGCACCAGCAGAAAGATGACGGAGAACGAACGCCAGAACCCCTGAATGGACTGGTCGAAAAACGCCATTCCTTCCGGACGGTTGCGCAGAAGCAACCAGGACCCGTCCAATGCCGCGCGAATTTCGACCTTGCTGATCAATTCCCGTCTGCTCCGGAAAAATAGCTGAAGAGGAATTTTTTGTAGATTGCAGCCAGCCGGTCAAGGTCCTCAACCGCGACACATTCGTCCACCTTGTGCATCGTCTGGCCGACAAGGCCAAATTCCACGACGGGGCAGTAGTTCTTTATGAAGCGGGCGTCGGATGTTCCTCCGCCCGTTGAAAGCTCCGGAACCCGGCCGGTTTCCGCTTCTACAGCCTTGCTCAGGGCTTCGATCAGGACCTCGTCCCGAGTCAGGAAGGATTCGCTGGCATCGCGCTTGAACTCCAGCCCAAGCGCCAGGTTTCCAAGGTCTACCGCTTCAAGCGTCTCGGTGATGCGGGCCTTGAGGCTCTCCAGCGTCCATTCGTCATTGTAGCGAATGTTGAAACGGGCTTCTGCCCGCGCCGGAATGACGTTGAAGGCCGGATTACCGACATCAGCGGAGACAATCTCCAGATTGGACGGCTGAAAGCGTTCGTTACCCTTGTCCAGTTCCAGCGCATCAAGCGCGGCCAGAAGGCGGATCAGGCCCGGGATCGGGTTGTCGGCCAGATGTGGATAGGCGGCATGACCCTGGACACCCCGGACGGTGATGGTGCCGGACAGCGATCCGCGCCGCCCGACCTTGATGGCATCGCCGAGCACATCCGGATTGGTCGGCTCGCCGACGATGCAGGCATCGAACACATGCCCTTGTTCCCTGGCCCACTGAAGCAGCTTGACGGTGCCGTTGACGGCCGGGCCTTCCTCGTCGCCGGTGATGAGAAAGGAAATCGTGCCGCCAAAATCCGGGCCTTTTTCGGCAACGTAATCAAGCGCTGCTGCCGCAAAGGCCGCGATGCCGCCTTTCATGTCGACTGCGCCCCGGCCAAACAGCATGCCGTTGTCGATGGTCCCCTCAAACGGGCCGTGCCGCCAGTCGCTCTCGGCACCGGCCGGAACCACATCCGTGTGGCCTGCAAAGACGAAATGCGGTGCACCGCTGCCGATGGAAGCAAACAGGTTCTCCACGTCCGGCGTGTCCTCGTCCTGGAACGTGACGCGCGACACGGCAAACCCGGCCTTGCCGAGCAACGCTTCCAGCGATGCCAGCGCTCCGCCTTCGGCAGGGGTCACGGACGGGCAACGGATCAGGTCCTGTGCGATTGCGACGGCGGAAGTGGGCATGAAACAGTCTCTTTGGTTAAGTCGTATGCAAGGCTCACGCGCGTTCAGCGCTTGCGCCAGTAGCTGTTTGGCATCGGGCCATGGCGGTTCGGCTGGCCCTGGCTGGGCACAACGCCGAGAAAGATCAGCATGATCACATTCAGGATCGGAACGAAGATCAAAAGCGCGAGGAACCCGCTCTGACCGATGTCCTGCAGCCGCTTGACGACCAGTGCCAGTTCCACCCATTGCAGAACGAAGAACAGAACCGGAAACAGCGGATTCGTGCCGATGTAGTCGCCGGAAATCATCGATTCAGGCGTCGGTGTTTCAGCGGAGGAAAGCCACCAGATCCGAAGCGCAATTCCGAAGATGATCCAGCTGACAAGGAAACACAGCCAATAGGGTTCCCGGCCCATACGACCGATAGGGCTCAAAAGGGCCCAGATCGGCCCCGGGGCAGTATTCGCGCTCTGTGGGGGCGTTGTCATTCCATCCAGCTCAGGTTCGATTGATCTGGCAAGGAGGTAGACGCATACGCGGGCCGGATCAAGGTCTGTTACACAGTCGCACCGGCCTTGGCCAGTGCGTAATCATGCGAATTGTGCCAGTCGTATAGTTTGCACCCCTATTACCTTGGGTAATTTTAATGGATTTTGCACGTTCGGCGTGCCAATCCTAATTTTGAAGGTTCACTGCCGACGAGGGGGCTCGCTGATGACCGGTGCCTGGAAGACTAGACTAACTGCCTGTGCATTCTCAGTATTTCTGGCGTTCTTGTCCATTATGGCACTGCCGGCCAACGCACAGGACACCGGAAAAAACCTTCCGTCGCAACTTCAGCCCGAAGCCATGGAAAAGCTTGTCTCCGATCTCGATCCGGAACAGGTGAAGGCGCTGACCGATCTGATGACCCTGCTGCAGCAAGGTGCCGCAGCCAAGGGCGCGCAGACCCCGCCTCCGTCAGAGGAAGTCGAACTGATCGAGAAGGTGCAAACCGCAGCAGATCAATTCGGTGCGCTGATTGCCAACAGTTTCCGAACAGTGCCGGAGCTCTTCAGCAGCCTTTTCTCCAGTATCGGCGCGCTGATTGCGGGAACGGTCGCAGGACCCGTGCATATCTTCATCGGTGCGATTGCACTTATCCTGGCCGCCGGTTTTGCCGCCGAGTTCCTGGTTAACCGGCTATTCGCCTCCCGCCGGGAGAAAATCCAGAGCCACGCGCCCCACAGCCTCTTTGAAACTGTCAAACTGGTCTCCACACGTGCCGCGCTTGATCTTGGCGGGCTGATCGTTTTTGCAATCGTCGCCTTCGCTGTCGGCAAGATCGCGATTTTCGATCCTGTTGCCAGAGCTTTTGCCTTTCAGGCAGTTTACTGGATCGTTTTCCTGCCACGCATCGTCGCCGCTCTCCTGCGTTTTGCCCTGGCGCCGCATCGTAGCGAGTTGCGCCTCGTCACCGCAGACGACACCACCGCCAAGTCGCTTTACCGCAGCTTCACGAGCCTCTTCGCCTTTGTTGGCGTCACGTTCTTCCTGCGTAACATCATGATCGAGGCGGGCGACGGAGATGTTGCCGAAACCTTCCGCTTCTTCATCGGCTTTGGCGTCAATCTCTGGATCGCCATGGTCATCTGGAACGCCCGTCATGGCCTGACGAGCATCATTCTGGGTGATGAGCACCAGCCAACCAGCGGCCTGGAACGCATGGCCCGGTTCTGGCCCTACTTCTCGATTGCCTTCATCGCCTTCAACTGGCTGCTGGTTCAGATAACAACCAGCATGGGCATCGAGGCGCTGACCGCGGGACGCTCTCTCGCCGTGATCGCGTTGGTAGTGTTCGCGCCGTTTCTCGACACGATGGTACGCGGCATCGTCTCCCACATCGTTCCGCCCATGCGCGGGGAAGGGCCGGTTGCGGAAGCTGCCCACATGCAGACCCGGCACAGTTACGTACGCATTTCCCGCGTGGCCCTGCTTGCCTTCCTGGTACTGATGGTCGGCAGGATCTATGGTCTCAATCTGCTCGCGCTCGGTGCGGAAGACGGGTCCTCGGTCGCCCGGCATACGGTTATCTTCCTGCTTATTCTGGCCGCCGGTTACCTTGCCTGGGAAATCACCAATCTCTGGGTTGCCCACCAGCTCGCCAAGGATTCGCCGCCGCCTTCTAACGAAGATGAAGACGCGGAGATGGGCGGGGCCGGAAAGTCGCGACTTGCAACGATCCTGCCGTTGATCCGCATCGTTGTGCAGATCACGATCCTGACCCTGACCACGCTGCTCGCCCTCAGCCAGCTGGGCATCAACATCACGCCGCTTCTGGCCGGTGCCGGTGTCGTTGGCCTGGCAGTCGGCTTCGGGGCGCAGACCCTGGTGCGCGACGTGGTTTCAGGCATCTTCTTCCTGATGGACGATGCCTTCCGTCTGGGTGAATTCATCGATGCGGACGGCACACAGGGCACTATCGAGAAAATCTCGATCCGGTCCCTGCAGTTGCGCGGCACACGTGGTGCCGTTCATATCGTTCCCTATGGCGAAATCCCGAAGCTCACCAACCTGTCCCGAGACTGGGTGATCATGAAGCTGAAGTTCACCGTTCCTTTCGACACGGATGTCGAGAAGGTTCGCAAGCTCTTCAAGCGGATCGGCCAGGAAATCATGGAGATGGAAGAGTTCAAGGACGACATTCTGGCCCCGTTCAAGGGACAGGGCGTTGCCGATGTCGACGACGTCGGCATCGTGGTGCGCGGCAAGTACACCACCAAACCCGGCAAGCAGTTCGGCATCCGCAAGGAAATCTACAAGCGCGTTCAGCAGGCGTTCGAGGAGAACGGCATCCAGTTCGCGCGCAAGGAGGTGCGGGTCAACATTCCCGACACCGCGAAGCTGGACGACAAGCAGAAGGAAGCCGTCACAGCAGCAGCCGCTGCCGCGGCCGCCGACATGGACAAGAAGCCGGCTACCGAGTGAGGCCCTGCCTTGCTTCGCCTGCAACAGACCGGCCTGCCGCTTCGCCTGTGTGAGCGGTGGGCACAGCGTTCGTGGCCCCTCTTTCGAGACGCCGCTATCGCGGCTCCTCAGGATGAGGCGATACGGGCAAGAAAGGCTTCAGCAAACCGCAGCCTCATCCTGAGGAAGCCTCCAGGCTGTCTCGAATAATGGGCCCAAAGATCCTGCTCCCCATTTTCACGACCGGATAACCCGACACGCAGGTCTGCCCGCGCTTCACGTCGGATTTAACCGGCGCATAAGCCCTTCTCCCGATTGAGCCGGACACCGTTCCGTGCCTAAGATTGCCTGTCCGCGGGAGGCGGGCGGGCAATATGCTTTTGGGAGGAAGCCGCCTGATGAGTGACAACACGTCAACCCCGCACGGTAGCGGGGCATCCGCAACAACTGGATTGCGGCCCATGCCAAAGGTCAACAAGATTACCGTCAACGACGTGATCGACGCGTTCGCTGCGGGTCTGGCCGATTTCCGCAGGGCGCCGGTCTACGGTCTGGCGATCGGCGCGTTTTTCGCTCTTGGGGGCCTGTTCGTCGTCTTGAGCGCGGCCGCCCTCAACATGAGTTACCTGTCCTATCCGGCAGCGGCCGGCTTCGTCTTGATCGGGCCGTTCGCTGCGGTTGGCCTCTACGAGGTCAGCCGGCGTCTCCAAAATGGCGAGGAGCTTTCCTGGTCGCGCATCTTCGGCACAATGTGGGCCCAAAAGGGGCGGGAACTTTCCTGGATGGCCTTCGTGGTTCTGTTCATCCAGATCATGTGGATGTACCAGGTGCGCCTGCTGCTCGCGCTGTTCCTCGGCTTCCGGTCATTTGCCTCGTTCGACGAGTTTCTGACCCAGGTCATCTCCACCCCGGAAGGCCTGATGTTCCTCGCCGTTGGCCACGTGGTGGGTGCAATCCTGTCGCTGATCCTGTTCTCGCTGACCGTGGTGTCTTTCCCGTTGCTGATGGAAGAAGATCGGGACTTCATCACCGCCATGATCACCAGCGTGCGCGCCGTGTTCACATCGCCCGTACCGATGATCGGCTGGGCCTTTGTCGTGACCGCGGTTCTGATCGTCTCGATGGCACCGGCGTTCCTTGGCCTTGTCGTGTCCCTGCCGATCCTCGGTCATACGACCTGGCATCTCTACAAGAAGTGCGTGGAGATACCTGAGGAGACGTTGTGACGGGCTCAAGGGGATCCTCTCACGCGTCGCCGTCTTCTTCGCCTTCTCCGTTCGCCAACACGGCTTTGCGGGCTTGCCAGTCCTTCTTGAGTTCGATGTCCATTTCGGCGGAACGGTAGTCGACACGGGTCAGGTAAAGCCCGTCTGCCGGCGCCACCGGGCCGCAGGCGTTCCGGTCGCGGGCTTGAAGGGCCCTGGTGACATCACCCGGCCCCCATTTGCCCTCACCGACCAGACGCAGGGAGCCGACCATCGAGCGCACCTGATTGTGCAGGAAGGACCGTGAGGCGCATTCGGCAATGACGAACTCGCCCTCGCGGTAGACCCGGAATTCCTCCAGCGTCTTTTCCGGGCTTTTTGCCTGGCAGCGCGTATGGCGGAAGGTGGTGAAGTCGTGATGACCGACGAATTCCTGCGCGGCCGCGTGCATGGCGTCCGCATCGAGATGCACCTTCACATGCCAGGCAAGCCCAAGCTGGTGGGTGAGCGGCGGCAGCCGATTTTGAATGCGATAGCGGTAGGAGCGGCGGATCGCGGAAAAGCGCGCGTCGAAGCCTTCGTGCATTTCCGCAGCATCCAGGATCACCACCGGATGGGGCTGGCAATGGAAATTCAGCGCCCCCATGACCGTTCTTGCGTCCCAGTCCTTCGAAAGATCCACATGGCAGACCTGCCCGGTGGCGTGGACGCCGGTGTCTGTGCGACCGGCGCCGCCAATGGTCACCTCCTCACCGGAGAATGCCTTGACGGCACGTTCGATCACCGCCTGGACCGACGGCGCGTTCGCCTGGCGCTGCCAGCCGCTGAACGGCCTGCCGTCATATTCCACCGTCAGTTTGTAGCGGGGCATTACTCGAATTCTTCAAAGGGTGTGGCGAAGGCCACCTCGATTGGCAGGTCCCGCGATCCGGCTTCCGTCAGCGCAAGCGCCATGAAGGCATCGCCCGCATAAGGCCCTTGCACCTTGCGTGCCAGCACGGGATCGAAACCGAAGCGCGGATAATAGGACGGTGGGCCGAGCACCAGAACAAGGTCTTCTCCCAGATCCTTCAGGCTTTCCAGAGAGGCCTTGATCAGCGCCGAACCGATGCCCGTCTTCTGCAGGTCCGGCCAGACGGAAACAGGCGCAAGGCAGACAACCTGCATGCCCTGCCCCGGACCGATGGCAGCCGGGGTGACACGGCTATAGGCGATATGTCCGACGATCCGGCCGTCAGCGTCGACCGCGACCTGTTCCAGCACCAGAGCGCCGCAATGACGCAGCGTGTGCACGAGGCGGGCTTCCATGTCTGACGGAAAGGCAGCGGTGACCAGCTCTCTGACGGAAGCTTCATCGTCAGATGTCACGTTTCTGATGGCAAGGCCGGCAGCTTCGGCGGCTTGGGTCATGTCGGTCTCCTCGAACCTCAGATTAGTCCAGAACCGTGCCGTCAGAAAGCGATGCTCCGCGCAGGAATTCCGCGCCGCTCATCGGCTTCTTGCCGGCCCGTTGAACCTGTTCCAGACGTACGGCACCCGTACCGCAGGAAATCACCGGCACATCCCCACCGGTGTGGACGGATCCCGGCGTGCCGGAGCCTTCGCCAAGCGTGCTGCGCAGAACCTTGACCCGTTCCATCTTGCCGCCGAGCGGCATTTCGCACCAGGCACCGGGAAAGGGTGACAGGCCGCGAATGTGGTTGTGAACCTCCGCAGCCGGTTTCGACCAGTCGATCCGGGTTTCCTGCTTGGAGAGCTTGGCCGCGTAGGTGACACCTTCCTCGGCCTGGGTCTGGTCTCCAAGCGCCCCGCGCGACAAGGCCGCCAGCGCCCGAACCATCAGATCCCCGCCGAGCGAAGACAGCTTGTCGTGAAGGTCACCGGCCGTCATGTTCTCGCCGATGGCAACGGTTTCCGACATGCAGACGGCACCGGTATCGAGCCCCTCTTCCATGCGCATTACCTGAACGGCTGTTTCCGTGTCACCGGCCATGATCGCCCTGTTGATGGGCGCTGCGCCGCGCCAGCGTGGCAACATGGAAGCATGAAGGTTGAGACAGCCGTATTCCGGCGCTTCCAGGATCGGTTTCGGCAGGAGAAGGCCGTAGGCAACTACCACCGCGACATCTGCATTCAGGGCCGCAAAGGCCTCCTGCTCTTCTGACCCTTTGAGGCTCTGCGGCGTGAACACCGGAATACCGAAAGATTCAGCGGCCTCGTGAACCGGCGATTTCTTCAGATCCATGCCCCGTCCCGCAGGACGCGGCGGCTGCGAATAGCAGGCGACCACGTCGTGGCCCTGGCCGACGATTTCCATGAGGGTCGGCACCGAGAAATCCGGGGTGCCCATGAAGATGACGCGTAAGGACATGAGGCTCCTGAGGGGTTTTGAAGATCTGCGCCCTTATTGCGTCTCACGGCGGGTGTTGCAAGGGGGCAGCGTGCGTTGTTTGACACCCCTGCAACCAGTGCCACTCCTTCCCGAAAGTGCGAAATCGATCAGGCCTGCCGCGTGGCGTCAGCTCGCTTCAAGCCAGGCCTGGCAGCAGGACCTTTAGGCTTCCGATCATCATTTCCATCGCAATGGCTGCCAGGATCATCCCCATCAGGCGGCTCATGACGCTGGTTGCGGTCTGGCCGAGGAACTTTGACAGGAAGGGGGCGGCAAAGAATGTGCCTACGAGTACGGCGATGGAGGCGGCAATGGCAGCGATATATGCAATTTCGTGGGAAAGATCCGTGACCTGGCCACGGTAGATAATCATGGTCGAGATCGTTCCCGGTCCGAGCAGGATCGGTACGGTCAGCGGATAGATTGCAGGATTGTCCTGTTCGGAATGATGTTCCTGTTCCTCGTCCGTCCCATGATGCGCCTTGCTCTTCTCACCGGAGATGAGGTTGAGCGCGATCAGGAGAATGAGGAAACCACCGGCAAGCCGAAACGCATCCAGGCTGATGCCGAAGACCTTGAGAATGGTGTCGCCCGTGAGACCGATGAATGCTGAGCCAAGGGCAAGGCCGACCAGCACCGTCAGGGCAACCTTGCGCTCAAACCCCGGCCCCTTGTCGGCGGTGAGCGACAAGAACACCGGCAGGTTTGCAATCGGGTTCATGATTGCAAAGAGCGCAGCGAAGAGTTTCAGGAACAGGACCTGATCCATTTATGCCGCCCCCGGTTTCAGCCAGGCAGCAGCGGATCAGAGTTTTCCGGCCAGCTTTGCCTGCTTGGTGAATTTCTTGACAACGCGTTCGCGCTTCAGCTTCGACAGGTAGTCAATGAACAGCTTCCCGTTGAGATGGTCAAGCTCGTGCTGAATACAGGTTGCCAGAAGCCCGTCGGCCTTGATCTCCTGTTCGGCGCCTTCCCGGTTGAGAAACTGGACCGTTACTTCGGCAGGCCGCTCGACCTCCTCGTAGTAATCAGGGATCGACAGGCAACCTTCCTGATAGACGGACAGGTCCTCGCTCGACCAGACGATCTTCGGATTGATGAACACCATCGGCTCTTTCGGCGCGTCTTCCTTGGCGACGTCCAGCACGAAGATGCGTTGCAACAGCCCGATCTGGCTGGCGGCAAGTCCGATGCCGGGGGCATCGTACATGGTTTCCAGCATATCGTCGGCCAGTTTGCGGACGTCGTCGTCAACGGTCACGATAGGTGCACACACCTCGCGCAGGACCGGATCGGGAATGGTGATGATCGGGCGTATTGTCATGCGCCTGACATAAGAAATCGGAGCGCTCCGGTCAACGCGGAAATAGCGCGGCAGCCTCCCGTTTTCAACGCCTTCGGCCGGACCGGCTACCTGGTAAAAGACCACAGCCCTCTCCTGCTGCGCGGATGGGCCTTCGCCCCGAATCGTTCTATGTTTGTTTCATGAATGAGATCCTGTTCGATTTGAGTGGCCGTCCGGTGACGGTTCTGGAAGCTGCCATCGCCGGCGGCCTGTTTCTTCTGGCGCTGATTGTCTGGCTGGTCCTGAAGACCATGCGGGAGATCCGTTTGCGTGCCGAATCGGACGCGGTGGCCGGCGAGCGCATTCACGAGCTGGAAAGCCATCTCTCGCAACTTCTGAAATCTCAGGGGGAAATGACCGGCCGCATGCAGACCATGGCGGAAGTGTTCGGCTCGCGGCAGTCCGACATGATGCGCGCCGTCAACGAGCGCCTGGACGGCATGGGCCACAAGCTGAACCTTTCGATGGCCGATACCAGCAAGCGCACGCAGGACGGCCTCAGGCACCTGCACGAGCGGCTGGCGGTGATCGACCGGGCGCAGCGCACGATTACCGATCTCTCCGGCCAGGTTGGCCAGTTGCAGGCTATCCTGTCCAACAAGCAGACCCGCGGCGCCTTCGGCCAGGGCCGGATGGAGGCGATTGTCCAGGACCAGATGGCGCCCAGCACCTATTCCTTCCAGGCAACGCTGTCGAACAACAGCCGCCCGGACTGCCTGATCCACATGCCGAACGGTGCACCGCCCCTGGCCATCGACGCCAAGTTTCCGCTGGAAGCCTTCAACCTGCTGCGCAATGCGGAAACCGACGACCAGCTTAAATATGCCCAGGCCCAGTTCCGCCGCGACTTCACCAAACACATTCAGGACATCGGCGAGAAATACCTTCTGCCCGGCGAGACGCAGGATACCGCGTTCCTGTTCGTGCCATCAGAAAGCGTGTTTGCAGAACTCAACGAGAGCTTCGAGGATCTGATCCAGAAGGCGCACCGCACCCGGGTGGTGATCGTCTCGCCGTCGCTGCTGATGCTGTCGATCCAGGTGATCCAGTCGGTGCTGCGCGATGCAAAGATGCGCGAGCAGGCCCATCTGATCCAGGCCGAAGTCGGCCACCTGGTCGCCGATGTCAGTCGGTTGAACGATCGCGTCGGCAAACTTCAGGCCCATTTCGCACAGGCGAACAAGGATATCGACCAGATCCTGATTTCCTCCGACAAGATCTCCAAGCGCAGCCGCCGGATCGAGGATCTCGAGCTGGGAGAACTCGAAAGCGTTGCAAAAGACACTTCCAGTGCCGAACCCCAGCTGGCGATGACACCGAAGGGGTGACGCAGCAAATCTGTTGCTGCTGTTCCACCCCGGGTCTACAGTCCGGCCGGCTCGATCCGAGTCGATTTGGAGGCAGGTATGTCGTTCCGGAATTTCCTTTTTTCCAAGACACTTAACATCGCGATCACCGGCGTGATGCTTGGGGGGCTCGCGCTCCCGCTGAGCCAGAATGCAGCGGCGGAAGAGTGCTCGCAGTCCGTCGAAGCGGTCTGGCTGGACACCTATTCGGTTGAAGCCGATGCACAGGGCGAATGCGGGTCTGCGGAAGTCTCGCTCGCGGTCTTCAATCAGTCCGGTGGCATTGAATATCAGGCTACCTTTGATCAGAACGACCTGTTCGGTTTTTACGGCATCGAAACCCTCACCGACATGCAGGCAGCCCTGCTGGACTGGATCAGCGGCTACGTCGATGTCGCGACATCCGCCAAGCTGCCGGCCTGGCCGGAAGGCGCTGAAGGCCCGCAGGCCGGCGAATTTCCGTTTTATGCAGAAGAAGGCGTGACACGGGAGACATATGAGCGGGCCCGCCAGGAAGAGCGTCCCATGGTCTGCTTCATTCAGGGAACTGAAAGCCAGCTTTGCCTGGTCAAGAACCCGAAGTCCGGCGCACTCGAATCCATTGGCGTCCAGACGTTCCCCGGCTGAGGTAATCGCGCAGATTAGACAAACGCAAAATCACAACCGACAAGACCCCGGGCGAGCACTTGAATGCCCGGGGCACAGCCACCTTCAGTCCACTTACAACTCTGGCAGGCGCCGCGCCTTCGTGATCGCGCCCCATTCCGTTGCCGCGATGCGATCAATTGCCTTGTCCAGTGGCTCATAGGCGACGGTCATCGTGTAGCCGTTTGCGTGCAAAAGGCGGTTCTCGCCCGCGATGATGCCGACATGGCCCTTCCAGAACAGCAGATCACCACGCTTCAATGCAGCCGGATCATCATGCGGAACGGCTTCGCCTGCTTCCGCTTCCTGCATGTCGCTGTCGCGCGGCAGGTCGTGTCCGCCTGTCTGCGCCGCAAGTTGCACCAGCGCCGAACAATCGAGACCCAGGCTCGAGCGTCCACCCCAGCGGTAGGGCGTGCCGATCAATTCTTCGGCGACAGCCACCCAGTCATCCTCAACGGCGTCCAGCGGCACAAGATGTTTGGCAACAACCGCCGAACCATCGCTGAGGAGCGCATAGGTCAGCCCACGCGTTTCGGTTTCACCGATGACCGTGACCAGTGAGCCAATGGACAGAAGCCCCTGTGGCGGAAACTTGAGGTCGGCAACCGGGTAACGGTAGGTCCGAAGGGCGCGCACCCGGTGGGTTGCCGGCTTCACCGGCCCAAGGTCGTCGGAGGAGAACCAGCCGACGTAGCCGTCCGTGTCGAGCTGTCCCCAGGCCCAGCCTTCCGGTGTCTGCTCGTAAACCGTCACCCATTCGCCGCTGAGGGCTTCGGTGTCGATCGGCCTGTCCGGGCGCGGTTCAGGCCGGATCGGCAGCTGGTCTGCAATGACCTGAAACACCTCGCCCTCGGCGAAACGGCTAGCGGCTGCCCGGCCTTCATAGTCGATGGCGGCAAGGTCGGCACGGACCGGATGTCGGCGGCGGTCGAAGGTCTCGGTCATGGTCGATAGTCGATCCCGAATTGGATTGGATTGTCAGCGCGGCAGTTCCCGGGCTTTTTCCACCACGAGATCGCCAAGCTGCTCCAGATAAAGCGCGCCTTCCACCGTGCGGGTGATGATCACATTGCGTTTGTCGGCTTCGTCGCGTTTGCGCGACAAAAGCCGCATACCGCCCAGAGTGTCAAGCGCCCGGGTGATGGCAGGTTTGGTGACATTCAACTTGGCAGCCAACCCGCGCACCGTATGCGGCGGCGGCTCCAGATAGACTGTCATCAGGATCGTCAACTGGCGCGCGGAAAGATCCTGTTCGCTATCGCGAACAAGCGCCAGATTGACCTCGTGCATCAGTTTCAGCGCCTGCGAGGCGCGCAATTCGACGGCCATGAGTTACAGGGTCCCATCCTTTTCCCCCATCCATCTCCATGACCATCGAACCACGAAAACGTTTCGGAGCCGTTATTGTGCGCCCGCAAAACGCTCAGAGAGGACATCGAACAGACCACGAATGCCCTGGGCTTCCCCGCCCATCGGTTTTCCGGGCTTTTCCATCGGGGTCCAGCCGAAAATATCGAAGTGAACCCAGCTGCCGGTGTTCTCAACAAAGCGGGACAGGAACAGCGCCGCCGTGATCGAGCCAGCGAATCCAGCACCGGATGTATTGATGTGATTGATATCGGCAACCTTGCTGTCGAGATATTTCAGATAGGGCTGCCACAGCGGCATGCGCCACAGCGGGTCGGCGGCAGCCTCGGCCATGACCGCGATGTCCTCGGCAAGTTCCTCGTCGTCCGTGTAGTAAGGCGGCAGATCCGGCCCCAGAGCAACGCGGGCAGCACCGGTGAGCGTTGCCATATCGATCAGGATTTCCGGGCTCTCCTCGTCTGCAAGCGCCAGGGCATCGGCCAAGATCAACCGACCTTCGGCATCGGTGTTGCCGATTTCGACAGTCAGCCCCTTGCGGCTCGGCAGGATGTCTCCCGGCCGGAAGGCGTTTCCGGCAACAGCGTTTTCGACACAGGGAACGATGACGCGCAGGCGAACAGGAAGCTTTGACGCCATGATCATGGACGCAAGGCCCAGCACATTGGCCGCCCCGCCCATGTCCTTTTTCATCAGCGCCATGGAGGAACCCGGTTTCAGGTTGAGACCACCGGTATCGAAGATGACACCCTTGCCCACCAAAGTGACCTTGGGCGCAGATTCGTCACCCCAGGTGAAGTCTGCCAGGCGCGGCGCCCGGCTGCTGGCCTTGCCGACTGCGTGCACCATCGGGAAGTTTTCTTCCAGAAGGTCTTCCCCGATGACGATACGCCCGGTGCCGCCATGCTGCTTGAACAGGGCGACAACGGCCTGGGACAGTTCCCCCGGTCCGAGATCGTTCGCGGGCGTATTGATGAGATCACGCGCCAGCTGGACCCCGTCGAGAATCGTTCCGAGTCGATCCAGGTCGACAGTCTCGTCAACGGCAAGACGGCGGGACTTGCCTTCGTTTTTCAGGTAGCGGGTAAAAGAGTAGGTGGAGAGGGCAAAGCCGAGCGCTGCCTGTTCGGGATCCGGAAACCCCTCGGCAAGATGGTAATCGCCTTCCGGCAGTCCGGCGACCAGGCCGCCTAGTGCCAGCGGATGCGACAGACCGCCATCCTCTACGCCGAACAGCACCGCGGCACCATCTGCTCCCGGGACAAGCAGGGATGTTGCGGGCTTGCCTGCAAAATCGTTGACCTTGCACCAGTTCAATGCCGCTGCTCCGAGCCCGTCCAGAACTTTAGGCAGGCTTGCCTCGGTGACGGCGTGGATGGGCGTGGAGCTGGATACATAGCTCTTGCGGACTAGGCTTTCGCGCACGGGAGGACCTCCGTTGGAGATTGGATTCGATCTTCAAGACCTAGGATGCCCGGCGTTCGGACGCAATATGGTGCGCGTCGATGCACACCGCTTCTCGCATTTCGCAACGGTGCTTAACCAAGCATTAGGGTTAATTATCTATTTCTCATAAGGAAACCTGAAAGCCGCCGACAACAAGGATGTTGGAAATGCAATCGCCCAGAACTGGTTCCGTTCGCCGTCGCACTCGTCTCGCTACGACGCTGCTGGCCATGTCGGCGCTTGTCGTTGTCACTGGCTGTGCTTCCAACCGCGCCAACACCGGCACGCACTCTCCTGCCTCCGGCTACACTTCACCGGGCTCCTCACAGGCGCTGGCACAGGTGTCCAAATGGTCCAAGGCCTATGAGCGCGACCGCAAGGACCGCAGTGCCATTCTTGGCTATTCAAGCGCTCTCAGCCAGAACGGACAAATTCCGCAGGCCATGGCCGTTCTTCGGTCCGGCGTGATCGCACATCCTAAGGACCGGGAAATCTCTTCCGCCTATGGCAAGGTTCTGGCGATGAACGGCCGTTTCGACGAAGCGTTGAACGTCATTCGCGGTGCCCAGAGGCCGGACACGCCGGACTGGAGGCTGATGTCCGCTGAAGCGGCGATTTACGACCAGACCGGCAACCACGACAAGGCCCGCAGCCTCTACAAGCAGGCGCTTATCATCGCGCCAAACGATCCCAGTCTCCTGAACAACCTGGGTTTGTCGTATCTGCTGTCCAATGATCTGCCCGATGCGGAATATACCCTGCGCAAGGCAGCCACCCTGCCCGGCGCAGACAGCCGCGTTCGACAGAACCTGGCCCTCGTGCTTGGTATACAGGGCAAGTTCGACGAAGCCATTCAGGTAGCGCAGTCCGAGATCGATCCGCAGCAGGCCCAGGCCAACATCGCTTATCTGCGCACCATGATGCAGAAGCGCCAGCAGGGCTGAGGCAACAGCGCGGTTCCAATAAGTCCCGCTTTTCTCAATGAATGTACGGCCTTGAACTGCCGGCGTCGGGCCAGCATTAAATCCAGAAAATTCGGAAAATCGACCAAAGGAGTGCTGCTCAACATCGGCACTCCTTCTGCGCGTTTGGCGCATCCGGTTTCAATTGTCGCTGAGAGAACCCAGGGCCTCCGGCGATAAGCACGCCGAAGAGCGATCCTGCTGCCTATTGGAAGGTGTTGATCACCTGAATCACTGCCGGCCCCATGATGATGAAGAACAGCACAGGCAGGAAGAACATGATCATCGGCACCGTCAGCTTCGGCGGCAGGGATGCAGCCTTCTGTTCGGCCATTTGCATGCGCTGCTCGCGGGTATCGTCCGCCATCGTGCGCAAGGCCGTGCCGACAGGCGTACCGTAACGCTCGGCCTGGATAAGCGCCATCATGACGTTCTTCACACCTTCGACACCAGTGCGTTTCGCCAGGTTTTCATACGCGATACGGCGGTCGCTCAGGTAAGACAGTTCGGCCGTCGTGAGCGATAATTCTTCTGCCAGCTCAACCGACTGCACACCGACTTCTTCCGCAACGCGCTTGAAGCCTTCTTCGATGGACATGCCCGATTCCACGCAGATCAGCATGAGATCCAGCGCATCCGGCCAGGCCCGCTGGATGGTCAGCTTGCGCTTGTCGATCTTGTTCTTCAGATAGATGTTCGGCATGAAAGCGCCGAGGCCGGCAAGACCCAGACAGAAGCAGAGCTTTGACAATGCCGGGAAGTCGTCGGGCAGCACGAGAAACGCGTAAGCCACCGTGAAGGCGAAGATACCGATAGGTAACGCTATGCGCGCGACCAGGAAGTAGTAAAGCGGTGCGGAGCCGCGGTAGCCGGCCATTCTGAGATTTTCGACCGTGCTCTCATCGGAAAGCGCTTCCTTGAGATTCAGCCGGTCGACAAGGCTTTTCATCTGCGCCTTGGGCTGGTTTCGCAGGGATGCCTTGGCGTCTGCCTGGGCTGCCTGAAGACGGGCCCTCTCCTTGGCGCGCAGCTTGTTGCGCTCGATCGCGACCGATTTCATCCGCGATTTCAACGTGTCGCGGGACAGAAGTGGCATCACCAGGGAAAAGATGGTTCCCGTGACCGCCACCATGGCCAGAACAGCTGCCAGAAACTGACTGGATGCGATGGTATCGATATCCATGTCGTCTCCTAGAAGTCGAAGTTGATCATCGCGCGCATCACCATGATGCCGCAGAACATCCAGAACAGGCAGCCAGCGATGATGATGTTTCCGGCTGTGGTTTCGAACAGGACCAGAATGTAGCTCGGCGAAATGAGGTACATGATCCCGCCGACGAAAAACGGTAATGAACCAATGATCCCGGCGGAGGATTTCGCTTCTGCGCTGAGTGCCTTGATCTTGCGCTTCATGGCCTTGCGGCCGCGCAGCACCTTGGACAGGTTGTTCAATGCTTCGGCGAGGCCACCACCTGCCTTCTGCTGAATGGCAACCACGATGGCAAAGAAGTTGGCTTCTGCCAGCGGAACTCGTTCGGGCAACTTGCCGACCGCTTCGGCAAGCGAAATCCCCATGATCTGGGTTTCGGTGATCTTGCGGAACTCGGTCGCGACAGGTTCGCGGGCTTCGCGGGCAACCACCTTGATGCAGTCGCTGAGCGGCAGACCGGCCTTGACGCCGCGCACGATGATGTCGACGCCGTTCGGCAACTCGTCGAGAAACGCGTTGAAGCGGCGCTTGCGCTTGCTGGAAACGTACCAGCGAGGAAAACCCAGCGTGCCGGCGAAACCGAAGGCTGCCGCAATGAGCAGATTTCCGCTGAAAATCAATCCAAGGATCAGGAAGACCAGACCGGCAACGATACTGAAGATCACGAAATGATGGGTCTCCCAGGCCAGGCCGGCCTGCTCGATCTTGACCTTCAGCGAGACCTTCTGCTGCTTGTCCTGTTTGGCCTTCTGCCGTACCTCGAATTCCTTCAGCTGATCCTGAATAGACCGTTTGCGCCGGTCGACATCACGAAGGGCCTTGCGCTGATTTTCGCTCTGGGGCCGCGCTGCGACCGCGTTCACGCGCTGATCGCGCCGCTTGGAGCCGGACAGAGCAGGCTGAAACAGGCTGTAGATGATGCCGCCAACGGCAAGCATCACCAGGGCGGCGACGGCCAGGCCGGTGATTTCAGGCGTGAGAAACTCTTCAAGTCCGGACATGGGGTCCTCAATCAGCTACATATTCAGGCATCTCGGCAGCATCCAGTGCCTGTGCCAGACGGGCTTCTTCGCCAAAGTATCTTGCGCGCTCCCAGAATTTCGGACGACCGATTCCGGTAGAGCGGTGGCGGCCGATGATCTTGCCGTTCGGGTCTTCGCCGACAATGTCGTAGAGGAAGACATCCTGGGTGGTGATGATGTCGCCTTCCATGCCCATTACTTCCGTCACATGGGTGATGCGGCGGGAACCGTCGCGAAGACGTGCCGCCTGAACCACCACATCGATTGACGAGACGATCATCTCGCGCAGGGTTCTGGACGGAAGCGAGAAGCCGCCCATGGTGATCATGGATTCCAGACGGGACAGGGCTTCACGCGGGGAGTTGGCGTGCAGGGTTCCCATGGAGCCGTCGTGACCGGTGTTCATGGCCTGCAGGAGATCGAATGCCTCCGGGCCACGCACTTCGCCCACGATGATCCGCTCAGGACGCATACGCAGGCAGTTCTTGACGAGATCGCGCATGGTGATCTCGCCTTCCCCTTCCAGGTTGGGCGGACGCGTCTCCAGGCGCACCACATGCGGCTGCTGCAGCTGCAATTCGGCCGAATCTTCGCAGGTAATGATGCGTTCGGTGCTCTCGATATAGGCAGTCAGACAGTTGAGCAGCGTCGTCTTGCCCGAACCGGTACCGCCGGAAATCAGCACGTTACAGCGTGAACGGCCGATGATCTGCAGGATCGTCGCCCCTTCCGGCGTGATCGAACCGAACTTGGTCAACTGGTCAAGTGTCAGCTTGTCGCGTTTGAACTTACGAATGGTGAGGGCCGGCCCGTCGATGGCGAGCGGTGGCGCGATAACGTTGACACGGGAGCCGTCGGGAAGACGGGCGTCACAGATCGGGCTGCTGTCATCAACGCGGCGGCCGACCTGGCTCACGATGCGCTGGCAGATGTTCATCAACTGCGCGTTGTCGCGGAACGTCACACCGGTCTGCTCAACCTTGCCGGAGGTTTCGATATAGACCGTGTGCGCGCCATTGACCATGATGTCGGCGATGTCGTCGCGAGCCAGCAGAGGCTCAAGCGGACCATAACCAAGTACGTCGTTGCAGATGTCTTCCAGCAGGTCTTCCTGCTCTGAAATGGACATCACCACGTTTTTAAGCGCGATGATGTCATTCACGACATCGCGGATCTCGTCGCGAGCATCTTCGGCATCGAGACGAGCCAGCTGTGACAGGTCGATCGCCTCGACCAGCGCATTGAAGATCTGGGCCTTGGTTTCGTAATATTCGCTGTTCTTTTTCCGCGCTGCCGGGGCAGCCGGCTGAGGCTCGGGCGGCGGAGGCGGTGGTGGAGGTGTCGGCGCGGCCGCCGGCTGGGAAGGCTCGGTCTGGATCTTCTGCGGCGCCGGTTGTTCCGGCTGTTTAGCCTGTTCCGCCGGCGCAGGCGTGTCCTGCAACCCGGGTATGCCACCTGGCCGAAGGGTCTGGGGTCCAGACGATGAGCTGCCACGTCTACCAAACATAACGAACTATCTGCTCCGCTCTCAGGCCGGCCTAGCCGGCCTTCCGCTTCAGTTTCGAAAGCAAACCACCGAGGCTCGACCTGGACGCCCTGACGGGCTGGGCCTTGCCGGAGATGGTGTGTGCCAGGTCGTCGAACACGCGCGCAATCGCGTGCTTGCCGTCAATCTCACCAATCATCTGTCCGTTGTTGGCTGCCGTTCCAAACAGCTGCGGTTCGAACGGGATTATCGCGTGAACCGACAGGCCAAGTGCTCCGGCAAATTCTTCCGGCTTGATCTCGGGGCGTTTGGGAACGTTGACCTTGTTCATGATGAGATGAGGCGGGCGGTCGTTCGGCCGCAGCTGCTTCAACATGTCGACAACGTTCTTGGCATTGCGCAGGTTGGCAAGGTCCGGCTCTGCGACAAGCACTATCTCGTCGACGCCAAGCAATGTGTTCTTGACCCAGGCATTCCAGGAATGCGGCACGTCAAGCACGACGCTCGGCACCCCGGCGCGCATTGTCTCGACCAGCAGGTCGAAGGACTTCTCGCTGTAGTCGTAGGTTCGTTCGAGCGTTGCCGGTGCGGCCAGCAGGCTCAAGTGCTCATTGCATTTGGACAGGATGCGATCGAGATACGTTTCGTCCAGCCGCTCCGGAGAAGACACGGCCTCGAAAACGCCCTGGAGAGGATCCTGATTGTAATCCAGCCCGGCCGTGCCGAATGGCAGATCCAGATCTGCCACCACGACCTCACTTTGGAACACGCGGCCAAGTGCCCAGCCCCCGTTGTGAGCGATTGTCGAAGCACCGCAGCCCCCCTTTACGCCGAAGAACGCGATGGTGCGGCCAAGCGGCTCAGCCTCGGGATCGGCATATAGGTTGGCAATTGAGCCGATCAGCTGGAACACGCTGACAGGCGTGATCAAATACTCGCTGACGCCGCGGGAAATCAGATCGCGATAGAGCATGACATCGTTGACATCGCCGATGACGATCACCTTTGTACCGGCATCGCAGTATTCCGCCAAATGATCGAGGCTCGACAAAAGGTCTTCCCGCCTGCCGGACGTCTCAACGATGATCAGGTTTGGTGTCGGAGCCTGTTCGAAGGTTTCGATCGCCGCCGGAATACCGCCCATGTCCAGCTTCAGGTGCGCCTTTGCCATGCGCCGGTCTTCCATGGCGGCCTCGGCCACGCGCATGGTGGCGTCGGTCAGGCAGAAGCCGTGCACCGTGATGCGCGGGATGGAGCCGATATGGAGACCATCGTCGCTGCCCGCATAGTTGTGATCCGCAGGCTCGGAAATGGGATCCATGTAGCCGGACATATCTTTCAAGTCTGGGTTGGCACTCATAGCTATCCCCTAGTCCTCGGCAACTTCGGCGCCGACACCTTCGGTGAAGTCACCCGCGGTGACTTCGCCCTTCCGGTATTTTTCTATGACCACAGCACGCCGGCCCTGATCGGAAGGATCGGATGCTCGCGGCGTGATCAGGTCGGACGGATTGTCGACCATCGCCGCCAGGTTCGCCTGGCTGGCACATCCGAAGTTCTCGTAGTTGATGTTTTCGCCGAAGCCCCCGCCGATGTTCTTCGGCCAGGCCCCGCACTCGCCCGCAGTTGCCTGCATGCGCGCATAGGACAGGCGGATCGGTGCATCCGCACCAGGATCACCCACCGAGTAGGTTCGGGTGCTGATCCTGTTCCTTGAAACGCCACCGCGCTGCAATGCCTGACGGATCTTCGGCGTGATCGAATGAACCGCTGCCTCGTTGGCCCCTCCAGACGGCACCAGGATCTCGACCGATCCGTCGCCCTTTTGCCGGGACTGCTGGCCGAAGGCGGCAATGGTGCTTTCGATCGGCCCGTTGATGTTACGCGTGTTGCGTCCAACAGGGAGATCCAGCGTTTCCGGCTCTTCGGTGATCACGATCGGGTGCATCAGCCTGTAGTCGTGAGATGCCAGAAGCTGGCTCTGCGACTGGTTCTGGCATCCGGCTGCGATCAGGCACCCAAAGACCACAAGTGCGGTTTGCGAGAGCGTCTTGCTGCGGACCGTGTTTGACATGTTCATCCGTCCGTTCTCACTTGTAGATAAAGCCAACCTGACCGTGATAGATGCCTTCGGCGGCGGCTCCGGTCGGGTTGTAGATCTTGTTCAGCCGGTTCAGGAAAATCGTCTCGGCATCCGACGGCGCCATCAGGTTCTTGTCCGGGCGCTGCAGCTTGCTGACCGCAACCGGCTGAACTACGTAAGGCGTCACGAAGACCGCCAGTTCCGTCTGCTCACGCAGGAAGTCGCGGCTCTTGAACAGCGCACCCAGGATCGGGATCTGCATCAGACCCGGGACACCTTCGATCGCCTGCTGATAGGATTCCTGCAGAAGGCCGGCCATCACCAGCGTGCCGCCGGACGGCAGTTCCATGGTTGATTCCGCACGGCGCACCTTCAGGGCGGAAATGGTGATCCCACCTGCGGAGACCGCGCCATCGTTGCTCAGTTCGCTGACCTCGGTCTTTACACGCAGACTGATCCGACCTTCGGACAGAACCACGGGCGTAAAGTCGAGACCGACACCGAACTTCTTGAACTCGACGCTGATCTCGCCGTCCTGCTGGGAAATCGGGATCGGAAATTCACCACCTGCGAGGAAACTTGCGTTTTCGCCGGAAATCGCCGTCAGGGTCGGCTCAGCCAGTGTCCGGATGACGCCTTCACGCTGCAGGGCTTCCACCTGTGCGGTGATGCTCGTCGCTCCCGCAGACAGCTGCGTACCGCCAACTGCCTGGTTCACGATGGAAGGGTTCACGGTGAAGTTCGGAAGGCTGGACATGAACGGCGTGAAATTGCCAACGCCGATCGTGCCCTGGAACTGAACCCCGAGCTGCTTGATGATCGAGCGCTCGACTTCCGCGACCGTGACCTTCAGGTGAACCTGATCCTTGCCGGCGACGGAAATCAGATTGATGACTTCGCTTGCGCCCTTGGCACCTTGAAACTTCGCCGCGATATCCGCTGCCTGCTGGGCTTCCAGCGTGCTTTTGGTCGTTCCGCTGAGCACAACACTGCCGTTGATCGATTCAGCAGAAATGTTGGAACCGGGAATCAGCTTCCGGATGATCCGGGTAATATCGGATGTATCCTTTTCGACACGGACGTCGAAGCTGGCCAGCTCCCGGCCGCTGCGACTGAACAGAACCAGTCGAGACTGACCCGCGGTGTTGCCGATCACGAAGATGCGGCGCGGTGTTCTGAGGACGGCATCCGCAATCTCCGGGTTGGACACCAGCACATCGGCTGCGTCTTCCGCGAGATTGACCACCACCGACCGGCCGACGCCGACGTTCAGGATGCGGCCCGTTGCCCGTTCGCCGGCGGCGATATGGACCTGGCTCGGGAAGTTGCCTTCCGCCTGCGCTGCCGGAGCCGAGGCTCCCATCAGCCCTCCGAGCAAAACAGCCGTGGCAGCCAGCTTGTGAAGATAGTTTTTCATCGCGCCCCTCTTGCTGGACGTTCTGTTTTCAACCGGGCTCATTGCGCACCTGCCTGGCTCGTCACGCCATATTTCACGTAGCTGACACCTCGGCGGCGACCGCCCTCATCGTCCGCGTCATCGGCGGAATCCTGGGCACTGCGCAAGGCAAGCGCGATCGTGCCGATCTGCTGCGACTGAGCGACCACCTCGGACTGAGGCAGGGTCAGTTCCAGCGTGGCCGTGCGCTTTGGTGACAGGTTCTTCTGGTCCTGCTCGCCTGCGGTCGTGCTGTCGATTGCCAGGACGCGGATGTTTTCCAGGATCGTTTCGCTGAGAGCGCCCGTATCCGACTTGCGGGTCAGGATCAGGTCGACCTTGTCGCCCGGCAGAATGAAACCGCCTGCCGTTGTTTCCGCTTCCACGCTGACGGCGATTGCGCGTTTGCCTTTGGGCAGGATCGCCGCCATGAAGCCCTTGTCAGTATTAATAAGACGCTCGGGGCGAACAGGCTCACCGGCAAAAATCGGTGCCCGGGCGATTCGGCCTTCATATTCCTCGTTGGCCAGAGGCGAGGCCTCTTTCGTCACGGCTCCATAGGGAACGGCATCTTCTGGCCATTTCGCCCAGCTCATGTCGTCCGCCGTGAGTTTGGCACCGAGCGGAATATCCCTTTGGGCAACCAAAACCTGCGTTTTGGTCTGCTCGGCGGCAGGTGCCTGTACGATCTGAGGCTCTGCTGGCTTGTTGCCCGACATCATGACCATGCGGAAGGCGATGATGCCTGCCGCTACAGCAATTGCCAGGACGAAAATTCGCGCGATTTTCATGACCAAAACCCAATATTCCAATGCGCACATGCGCTGTTCCCGACTAGGATGAGGGGTAATTGGTCAAAACATGGTTAATCAGATATGGATGTTTTCGGTTAATATTCGTTAACTTTACTGAACACTTTATTAAATTGATGCATTCTGCAACGAATACTGAGCTACAACACCGTCTCACAGCTTCAAAGACACTGTTTTTGCTTGTCAGAAACGCGGGCAGACAAATTGGATAACGGCGCCCTGAAGCAGAAAAATCCGTTCGCCGGCTAGCATTTGCCAACCAGGGGCAAATGGCTCACCTCAAAGTGATGATCCATACCGGGAATCGAACACCCACGGGTCATCGGCCAGGCGCGATTCGACCCGCCTGCCAAAGCCCATCAGGACAAGACCTCAACGAATGAGGTCGAACCAATAAGTGGAGGAATATACCTGAAGACCGGCAATCGCGATTGCGATGCCATAGGGGATGCCGCTTTTGCTGTCATGCAGACGAGCGAACCATTCCTGCCGATAAAGCACGGAAGGCACCACCGCATTCTGCCGTAAGGCCAAAAGCCCCAGTGTCAGAAACATGCCGTAGACAGCAACAAAGAGAACGAACATCAGCAGTTCGTGCGAAAAACCAATCCAGAGCGCGATGGCACTGATGAATTTGACATCGCCTCCGCCCATCCATCCGAACGCGAAGAACAGGAAACAAGGGGCAAAAACGACCGCAAAGGCGAGTGCATGCATTCCCCAGGCTTGCAACGGCAAGCCTGTCGCGACCGCCAGGATGGCAAATCCTGCAATCAGCAGCAGGGAAACCCGGTTCTGGATAGTCATTGTCAGCAAATCGGATGCGCCACCGAAGGCGACCAGCATCGGAAAAATGACGAGAATTGCGGCCTGAACCATGGAACATTCGTCTCGTTGAGAACCTGATCCCTCAAGGCTAGGGGGCAGAGGTTAACATTTCGCGGAAATACGGCCCGGCAGAACAAAAAACGGGCGGAAAACCCGCCCGTTCTTGTTCAACCTGTTTGGCAGCTTGTGCCGCCAGACGACGCTTAGGAAGCGATGTCGGTAGCTGCAACGCCGAGCTGTGTCTGAATGCGGGTGAAGATCGCGCTCAGGGACGTACCGGTTGCTGCCAGTGCGCCGATGATGACGATGGACAGCAGGCCAGCGATGAGGCCGTATTCGATTGCAGTTGCGCCAGATTCGTCTTTTACGAAACGGTTGATAAGAGATTTCATGTGTTTTGCTCCAAGTACCACTGAATTGACAGCTTCAAGTCCGTCGGATCTTTTGTGTCCGATTGGACATAGGCTCACCCTAGGACAGAGAGCTTTCCAAGCAGTTAAATTTACCATCCCAGCCAAAAAGAATGCTGGCAATTATCACTATAGTTAACAAGACGTATAGATAAAAATCCGTTAATACGATCAAAAAACTTTAATATAAACACGTGTATTTCAATCTCATATAGAATTATCTACACACTTGTACGATTTGTCCAGTTTGTTTCTTAGATTTTATTTTGGGATTGATCAGCCTTATACGCTAATTCCCCGAACTTCTATTTTTCTTCCCGCCTCAGAAATTTTACCGAGGGCGAAGAATATCCACGCCCCCACGAATAAAGACAAAACAAACATAGAATCGTCCCTGAAAAAGCAAAAGAACATCCATTTACACTTCCTTCGCCGGGTCGTTAGCAGATCGTTCACCACGTTTGACGCATGATCTTCTATGGAAATGCACAATTGGAGTATCCATAGGCATGTTTGCGCAGCTAATCAGATGGACAAGCCTTTTCGCCGTTGTCTTTGGCGCGACCGTTGCGGTCGCACAGGACGGCCCTGTGCTTGTTACGGTCGATCGCGCCAAGGTCTTTCGGATCGAGGACGGCGCCGCAGCGGTTATTGTCGGTAACCCCTTTATCGCGGATGTCGCGATGTTCGATCAGAACACCGTCGTCATTACCGGCAAGAGCTACGGCACAACAAACCTCGTGATCCTGGATGGTGACAACAAGCCGATCGTCGACGAAGTCATTACGGTGAAGGCGTCGGATGATGACGTCGTCTCCGTATACAGGAAGGCCTCGCGGGAATCGCTGTCCTGCAATCCGGCATGCGAACCGGTACTGCGCCTCGGGGACTCGATTGAAGCCTTCAAGGAAACCGCAGATCAGGCAAGCGCACGCAATGATCTGGCGACCAAGGCAGCCGGCGGGCAGCAGTAACGGGTCCCCTAACGGAGTAGTCACCGAATGCGCTTGTTGAAACGGCTCCTCGTCTCGAGACGGAAAAGAGGGCGTGCGTCCTTCGGCAAGAACGACAGTGGCGCTACAGCCGTCGAATTCGCACTGATCGCCCTGCCCTTCTTTACAGTCGTTTTCGGGATCATCGAGGTGGGCCTGTCCCATTTCGTAAACCGGATGGTCGACAATGCCGTGATCAATGCGTCCCGTGAAATCCGCACCGGCCAGGCACATGATGGCGGTTATGATGCTGCCACCTTCAAGACCCGGATTTGCGGTAACCTGCCGGACTTTCTCTGTTCACTGGACCGCCTGGTGGTCGACGTCGACAAGGTCGATGCTTTCGCCTTGGCCAAATCTGCCGGCGAAAGTCTTTACGATGAAGACGGCAACCTGAAGGAAGAGTCCAACTACGAAGACGCCGGTGCGGGCGAGATCGTCGTGGTCAACGTCATCTACAGGTGGCCCATGATCACGTCGCTTCTGTCGCTCAATCTCGCCGATCATGGCAGCGAACGCTATCTCACTTCTACATTGGTGTTTCGAAATGAACCCTGGAACTAAGATGCCTCGTCATTTCGGCCACTTCCGGCGTCGGCTTGCCGGCCTGAGGAGCTTCCACGCCGACAAGCGTGCCGTGTCCGCAATCGAGTTTTCGATGATCCTGCCTTTTCTGCTGATCCTGCTGATCGGCATGGAAGAGGTCACCGGCACCTTGAACTATGACCGCAAGGTCAGCCGCATAGCCAACTCGGTCGCCGACCTTGTGGCCCAGGCGCAAACCATTACCCCTGCCGACCTGAGCGCCATGATGGCTCTGGGTGGAAAGATCCTGGATCCTTATCCGGATACCAATCTGGAAACGATTGTCGCCAGTGTAACCTTCGACGAGGACGGTGATCCCGCTGTCGACTGGAGCTATTCGTCCAAGGGCGGCAGCCCGTGGGCGGAAGGATCCACACCGCCGATCGAACTGCCTGCCACGGTGGCCGCAGCGAACACTTCCATCGTCGTGACGCAGGCCAACCTGAACTATGTGCCGACGTTCTCCGGTCTTTTTACCGAGTATTTTTCCAGGGCGTCCTCGATCGACCTGAGCGATACCTATTATCTGCGCCCGCGATTGACCGATACCGTCAAGTGCCCGGCTTGCTGAAGATAAACCCGCAACGTCTTGGAAACGGGAACTGCGGCGCCAGAACGTGTCTGTTTCACGTTACCTGATCCCGTTTCAATCGGCCGGCCACGCGCCTACGCTAACTCCCGTATTTGTAACGTCGCACATTCCGGCTAATCTGCTCCGGAATGCTGCGTCGCAATATGCACTTTTAAGTATGGGATTTTTGAACCGATGGCGACAAACAAGACTTACGATCAGATCAAGGTCGGCGATACCGCAGAAATCGTCCGCGAATGCTCCTCCAACGACCTTCTGGTTTTCGCGCACGCTTCCGGCAATCACAATCCGATACATCTGCCCGACACGGACTGGACCGGCGATGGCCTGGTCGACAAACCGGTAGCACCGGCCATGTGGGTCGGGGGGCTTGCCTCCGCGGTGCTCGGCAACATTCTTCCCGGACCCGGCACGATCTACAAGGCGCAGTCGTTCCGCTTCCTGGGTGGAGCTGCGGTCGGCGACAAACTGCATGTCAGGGTTACGGCAACCGAAAAACGTCCGGACAACATTGTCCTGTTCGACATGTCGGTAACACGGGGAGACGGTACCCGCCTTGTTGAAGGCGTTGCCGAAGTCGCCGCGCCGACAGAGCTTATCGAATTCGATTCCAGCGACATTCCAGCGATCCTGGTGCAGCGCCATCGGCACTTCAACCGGATGATCGAACTGGCAAAGACCCTGCCCGCCTTGCCGACCGCGGTGGCTGCGCCAGATGACCCCAACTCTCTGGAAGGTGCCTTGATGGCCGCCCGCGAGGGGTTGATCATGCCGATTCTGATTGGCGCGAAAAGCCGGATTGAAGCTGCAGCCAAAGAACTTGATGAAGATCTCGGTCCGTATGAGCTGATCGATATCGAAGATGAAATGGAAGCGGCCGGCCGTGCCGTTGCACTGGTCCATGAAGGCCGGGTCAAGGCCGTGATGAAGGGCCACCTTCACACCGACCATCTTCTGCACCACGTGGTCAAACGCGATGGCGGGCTCAGAACCAAGCGGCGTATCAGCCACGTCTTCGTGATGGACATCCCGGGCCGCAAAACCCCGGTCCTCATTTCGGATGCTGCAATCAACATCACGCCCGACCTCAACACCAAGGTCGACATCACCCAGAATGCCATTGACGCCGCCCTGTCTCTCGGCCTGGAAATGCCGCGCGTCGGCGTCCTGTCCGCCATCGAAACCGTAAACCCGGCGATCCCGTCCAGTCTCGATGCGGCGGTTCTTTCCAAGATGGCCGAACGTGGCCAGATCACCGGTGCGATCGTCGACGGTCCCCTGGCAATGGACAATGCGGTCGATGTGCAGGCAGCCCGGACCAAGGGCATCACCTCGCTGGTTGCCGGACATGCAGAGGTCCTGATCGTACCGAACCTGGAATCGGGCAACATGCTCGCGAAGGAATTGACCTTTATCGCCCACGCGGAAGCGGCCGGGCTGGTGATCGGAGCGAAGGTCCCCATCATGCTGACGAGCAGAGCCGACGACAGCCGGGCCCGCCTCGCCTCCTGTGCCCTCGCCCTGCTTTACATGCACTGGCAGGCAACCGGCAATCCGGCAGGCATCCTCGACCGGGACGGCGAGTAACCATGGATCCGGTCATTCTTGTCCTTAATTCGGGCTCATCCTCGATCAAGTTCACCCTCTATTCGGGTGACACTGTTCAACTCAAGGGGCAGATTTCCGGACTGGGTGCCCAGCCGCACATCTCCCTTGCCTCACGGGTTTCCGACACTAAGGTGGACCGGCAACTCTCTGCGGACGAAGGCAGAAGCCACGGGGCTTCTCTCGCAGCGCTCCTGCCGGTTCTGGAACAGGAACTTGGCGGACGCAGTGTCGATGCAGTAGGTCATCGGGTCGTCCACGGCGGCGTCACCCACACCGAACCGGTTCGCCTGACGGCTGAGATCCTTGAGGACCTAAAGGCGCTTGAACCGCTTGCGCCCCTGCATCAGCCGCATAATCTGGCAGGGATCACTGCGGCCCGGGAAGCCTTTCCCGAGGCCATGCAGGTCGCCTGTTTCGATACCGCCTTCCATCGCAGCCACCCATGGGTCAACGATACCTTCGCCCTGCCCCGGCCTCTCTATGACGAAGGTGTACGCCGCTACGGCTTTCACGGCCTGTCCTACGAGTACATATGCTCCTATCTGAAGCAGACTCATCCGGAGATCTATGCAGGCCGGTTAGTCGTCGCCCACCTCGGCAACGGCGCTTCCATGTGCGCCATTCGAGAAGGCCAGAGCATCGGCTCGACGATGGGTTTCACCGCACTTGACGGCTTGCCGATGGGCACGCGCTGCGGCCAGCTCGATCCCGGCGTGGTGCTGTATCTGCTGACGACAAAGGGCATGAGCGCCGATGCGGTCTCCGACCTGCTGTACAAGCAGTCCGGGCTCAAGGGGCTTTCCGGCATCAGCCAGGACATGCGCACCTTGACGCAGAGCGACGATCCGAAAGCGGCCGAAGCCATCGATTATTTCGTCTTCCGCATCCGGCGGGAACTCGGTGGCATGGCCGCCGTTCTGAGCGGTCTCGATACCGTGGCCTTTACCGGTGGGATCGGCGAGAACGCGGCCCTTGTCCGTGAGAAGGTCTGTGCCGGTCAGGAATGGCTCGGTCTTGAAATCGACCCGGTCAGGAACGAGGCAGGCGCGGAGACGATCTCCACCGAAACCTCCAGCATCAACGTACTGGTCATTCCGACCGACGAAGAGGCAATGATCCGGCGCCACACCGAGAGGCTTCTGGGCAGCGCCGCCGCTGGTGCCTGACGATCATTCAAGCGCTGCAGGGTTCCTTCAGCGGCCTGCGGGATCCAGCAGCGCGGCGTAATCGTCCTCGTAGGTGCGCAACACCGGCCGGTAGTCGGCATGCACCACAGGCTCGAAACCACCCGGCAGGTCCGGTTCTATGGCCAGATAGGCGTCGGGTGCTTCCCGGCGCATGTCCATCAATCCGGCCCTGAGACGCCGTTTCAACGCGTCAGGCAGATCCTTGCGCACACTGTGAGCGGAATAGGGGATCGGCGGCGAGCGCCAGACGATTTCCAGATCCTTGAAACCGCGTTCTCCTGAAACATAAAAATCATTGAGCGTTCCGGCCGTATAGCCGTTCTTTGCCTCCCCCGCCAATGTCGACCAGCCAAGGGTCGCATCGACCCGGCCGGCCAGAACGGCGCGGAGGCCCTCAACAGGGTCCTTCACCTCAACAAGGGCGCTGAAATGCGCGCGCGCGTCGACACCGTCAGCCGCCAGATTGGCGAGCGGAACACGATAACCGGTTACGGCGTTGGTGCCACCGACAGCAAGGCGCTTCCCCTTGAGGTCTGCCAGGGTACCCTGCTCTGCGCCGCGCTTCGCGATCAGAATGGCATAAAAGCGCGCCGGAAAATCATCCGGAGCGGCGGTGACCAACGGCTCAACGCAACTGCAGAGCTGATGCACGGCAGCATAAGCGGATGGTGAAAGGCGAGCATAGTCGATCTTTCCGGAAGCAAGCGCCTCGACAGCATCGGCCATGGTATCCATCAGAAAGAGGTCCACCGGCAGGTCGGCGATTTCCTCAAGAGCGAGGCGGAAAGGCTCCACCCGGTCGCGAGCCCCTTCATCTGCCGCGACTACAACACCGAGGCGCAGCCGATCGGGCATGGATTCCGGATCCTGTGCACTGGCGGTGGCAGCGGTGAGAAAGACTGCCGCGAGAATGGGGGCCAGCCAGCGGAACAGGAGATTTACAAGTGCCATATTGCCGACATAACCTTCTGATGAAACTTGCAAAATTTTATCTCGCCTTTTGAACAACTTCCGCCAGAAAACCGGATCGGCCACATGAACGATGCTATCACGACCGTCGTCTTCGATATAGGGAATGTCCTGATCGAATGGAATCCCGAATATCTCTATCGCGAGCTCATTCCCGATGAGGGCGCACGCGAAGACTTCCTGGCGACGGTCTGCACGATGGAGTGGAACCTGCAGCAGGATCTTGGCCGGCCCTGGGCGGAAGCCGTCGATGTTCTGTCCCGCCAGCATCCGGACAAGGCCGAGCTTATTGCCGCCTACAGCGATCGTTGGCACGACATGGTGCCCGGCGAAATTCCCGGCACGCCTGACATGCTTGCAGAGCTTAAGGCCCAGGGGACGCCCGTTTATGCAATTACCAATTTTTCAGAAGACAAGTTTGCCCAGGCCCAGGAACGGTTTCCGTTTCTGAAGACCAGCTTCCGCGACATCGTCGTCTCCGGCGCTGAAAAGGAGATCAAACCCGGCCTGCGCATCTACGAAATCCTGCTGGAGCGAAACGGACTGACCGCCGCGCAATGCCTTTTCATCGATGACAGCGAGCGCAATGTCGAGGCCGCCCGAGAAGCCGGCATGTCAGCCCATCACTTCAAGGGGGCTGAGGGTCTGCGCGCGGAACTGAAACAGCTTGGTCTGCTGAACGGGTAATTGCCGTGAGGAAGCGACCAATATCGGGGAGGCGGCAAGGCCGTCTCTCAGGATCCGTTGCACCCAAGTCCTGGCGAAGAGGTCTTATCCCTCGAAGCCTTCAAGCACATTGACGCAATTGGTGCCCAGTGCGTCGACCGCATAGCCGCCTTCCATCAGGAAGATGGTCGGAACGCCGACCTTGGCGAGCCTCTGGCCAAGCCGGATGTAGTCTTCGCTCTTGAACTTGAAGCCGGAGATCGGATCGTTCTCGTAGCAATCCATGCCAAGCGAGACGATCAACGCTTCCGGCTTGTAAACCAGCAGCCAACGGCAGGCTTCCTCGAGTGCCGGTGTGTAGCTGTCCCAATCGGTGCCGAGCGGCAAAGGCCAGTTACGGGTGAACCCGGTACCGGCATGTTCACCGGTCTCGTCGGCAAACCCGAGAAAATAGGGATATTCGTGTTTAGGGTCGGCATGGATCGACAGGAACAGGATGTCCGGCCGGTCATAGAACAGCGCCTGGGTGCCATTGCCATGGTGGTAGTCGACATCCAGGATCGCGATGCGATGCAGTCCGTAGTCCCGAAGATACTGGGCCGCGACAGCAGCGTTGTTGAAGAAGCAGTATCCACCGAAGAAGTCATAGCCCGCGTGGTGTCCCGGTGGCCGGCAAAGCGCGAAAGCCGATTTCTCGCCATCGAGAAGCAGGCGGGCCGCAGTCAGGGCCGTGTCGGCGGACGCCCGAGCCGCCTTGTAGGTGTTTTCGCCGAGCGGCGTACCGGCATCCATCGAGTACCGTCCGAGCAGGCCGTCGATATGTTCGACCTGAACATCCTGACGCAGGCTGCGGATGGGCCAGACAAAGGGAAAGGCTTCGCGCGACCGCCCTGCGGCCGTCCATTTTTCCCAGAAGCTTTCCAGAAACGAAACGTATTCGGGGGCGTGCACCCGGTGCAGCGGACGGACGGGAAATTCCTCCGGCGCGACGATTTCACCGACATTGCGCTCCCGCACGGTCTTGAGCACGATTTCGGCGCGGCTCGGGATCTCGACAGCAGGCTTCAGTTCGCCGTCTGATATTTCCTGCGCCGGTGCATGCGCGAGCTGGGTGTTTGAAAAAACCGTCTTCACGAGTTGCCCCCAAGTCCCCTGTTGTCTCACACAGCAGCGCTAATGTAACCCATTTCAGGAAAAACGGAATTCCGTAACATGAGTATAAGTCTCTGAGGGCTGTAACAAAACCGGTGTGAACCCGTCGTGATTGACGCTGTCCGGCCATCGCTGCGCTTCAAGGCACAGCCCGGCATGGGCCCCGTAGTGCCGGCCGTCCAGCCCGGGAACCGTCACCGAGATCCGCTGCGCATCATAAAGCTGCAGGCCGGGTTCGCTCGTCCAGACTTCCATGCGGCGGTCACCGGAACCATCTTCGAGGGCAGCAGCGAATTCCACGCCCTCGCGTGGTGCATCCGCTAGGCAGAAGTTGTGATCGAAGACCACGTTCTCCTCACCCGCCTTGCGCCGCAGCTTGCGCCCGTCGCGGAAGTCGTATGGCGTCCAGGCCACGTTGCGTATCTCGCCGGTCGGGATCAGCGCCTCGTCCACGGGCAGATAGGTCTCGGCAGCAATTTCCAGCGTATGGTCCAGAATATTGCTGCTGCCATCCAGATTGAAATAGGCGTGCTGGGTCAGATTGACCGGCGTCGTCTTGTCGGTGGTTGCGGTGATTTTCAAACGCAGCGCACCGGTGCCGGTCAACGTGTAGCGGGCAAGCACTTCCACCCGGCCCGGATACCCCATGTCGCCGTCTTCGGAGACAAGCTTCAGCAGGACGCTGGCCTTGTCGTGCTGCTCTACCTGCCAGACCCTGCTGGAGAAGCCGAGCGAGCCACCGTGAAGGTGGTTGATACCGCGTTCGTTCTGGTCGAGTTGATAGGTGACCCCGTCTATCGTCATCCGGCCGCCGCCGATCCGGTTGGCGCAGCGCCCGGCAATCACGCCGAAATAGGGCGAATGATCCAGATAGCTCTGGAGATCGTCAAAACCCAGCACCACCGTCTCACCATCGACCTTGAGGTCGCGGATGATGCCTCCCAGGGTGAGTATGGAGGCAGCCAGAGACCCTTTTGCCAGCGTAATTTCCTGGACAACGGTCCCGTCTGGCAGAACCCCAAATTCCTTGATCATGAAAATCTCCGGCGAGAAGGCGGCAGGATGCGCAAAAGGCGGCGGAACTATCCGCCGCCTTTCGTCAATCGGTCAAGTGGTCAGAGCGTCTGGTTGTAGTCGCCCACTTCCGAGTTTTCGCGCAGAACGCCGTCAACAGCCTTGAACATGGCGTGGAGCCGGTCTTCCGAAACCGGGCTCTCGACCACGACCACCAGCTCCGGCTTGTTGGAGGAGGCACGCACAAGGCCCCAGGTTCCGTCTTCACTGACGACGCGAACGCCGTTGACGGTGATCAGGTCGGTGATCGACTGTCCGGCAACCGTTTCGCCCTTGGCTTTCATATCCTGGAAACGGGCGACAACCCGGTCGACGACGTCGTACTTGATTTCGTCGTCGCACTTGGGAGCCATGGTTGGCGACCCCCAGGTCTTGGGAAGATCCCGGCGCAGGTCTGCCATCGTCTTGTCCGGGTTACGGTCAAGCATGTCGAGGATGGCAATGGCCGAAACGAGCCCGTCATCATACCCGCGGCCAATCGGCTTGTTGAAGAAATAGTGGCCGGATTTCTCGAACCCGACCATGGCATTCAGTTCGGTGACACGGCGCTTGATATAGGAATGACCGGTCTTGAAATAGTCGGTCTTGGCGCCGTTGGCCTTAAGCACCGGATCCGTGTGGAACAGGCCGGTGGATTTCACATCGACCACGAACTGGGCACCGGGATGAAGCGCGGAGATATCGCGCGCAAGCATCACGCCGACCTTGTCGGCGAAGATTTCCTCGCCTTCGTTGTCGACGACACCGCAGCGATCGCCGTCGCCATCGAAACCAAGTCCGACTTCCGCACCGACTTCCAGAACCTTGTCACGAAGCGCATGGAGCATCTTCATGTCTTCCGGGTTCGGGTTATAGCGTGGGAAGGTGTGATCCAGCTCGGCATCAAGCGGAATGACTTCGGCGCCGATCGCCTCCAGGATCTTCGGCGCGAAGGCGCCGGCAGTGCCGTTGCCGCATGCCGCGACCACCTTTATCGGGCGCTTCAGTTTGGCCCGGTCGGTGAGATCCTTGAAATAGACATCCGGGAAACCGTCGACGAAGCGGTAGCTGCCGCCGCCCTTCAGGTCGAAAGCCGCTTCCAGAACGATGTCCTTCAGACGGCCCATTTCATCTGGACCAAAGGTCAGCGGGCGGTCGATACCCATCTTGACGCCGGTCCAGCCGTTGTCGTTGTGCGACGCCGTGATCATGGCGACCGCCGGAACATCGAGCGCGAACTGTGCGAAATAGGCCATCGGCGACAAGGCCAGGCCAATGTCGTGCACGTTGATGCCGGCTGCCAGAAGGCCGTTGATCACCGCCATCTTGATGGAGGAGGAATAACCCCGGAAATCATGCCCCACCACGATGTCCGGGCGTACGCCACGTTCGTGAATGAGCGTGCCGATGCCCATACCGAGCGCCTGCATGCCCATCAGATTGATTTCCTTTTCGAAAAGCCAACGCGCATCGTATTCACGGAAACCCGTGGGCTTCACCATTGGAAAGGATTCATATTCAAAAGTGTTCGGAACCAATTTCGGACGCGGTTTCGGAAACATCAATGCCTCTCAAAGCAAGGAAGAAGAACGGAACTGGGTAATTACCTAAACACGGTATGACAATTCACTGCACCAGTACAAGCGTGCCATCGGAGATGTCAAACCGCTTCATTTGGTTGAGAACGGACATGCCGAGCAGGGGTTCCCCGAGGCTTTGATCTTTCAACACAAGTGTGTCGACATTGCGTAGCCGGATCTTTCCAATGCGCAAATTGTCAATGGTCGCCCTGGCGCCACGAACTGTGCCGTTTGCCGTCTGGATCGCGTATTTGTAGTCGGCCGAATTCAGGAAGATTCCGATGCTCTCGGCAAGTGATTCCGGCAAAACGGTGACGGTTGCACCGGTGTCGACCAGCATGTCCACCGCACGGCCGTTCAGATAGGCATCCGCCACGAAATGCCCCTGCCTGTTGGCCGATATTCGGTGGCTTCGTTCACCGGCCTCGTCCACGTCCTGATCTTCGGCAACCGGGTCGCTGCTCACCAGCACCTCAAGCCTGTTCTCCAGCAGATACGCCGCAAGCGGAACGATTGCCATGCAGGCCAGAAAGATGATGACAAAGCGCGACATGCAGGGTCTCGACGTTGCGTGAGCCCCCTGAATATCACGGTTTCCTTAGCGGCCTGTAAAACAGCATCAGGCAATCGTGTCGGCCAGCCGGGCAATGTCCTCCAGATGCGGTGCACTGGACTGGGCCCCTGTCACGGTGCAGGCAAGCGCACCGGCGGCGGCACCTTCCTTCAAGGCGCGTTCGAAGGACGTCTTGCGATCGAGAGCGGCAGCCAGGGCGCCACAAAAGGCATCGCCTGCACCGGTCGTATCCACCGCGTTGACGGCAGGAGAAGCGAAGCGATAGCGCGCGGTTGGCGTGCGTGCGAGAACACCGTCCGCACCAAGGGTGACGATGATGTTCCGGCCACCTTCCGCCAGTTTCAGCGCGAATGTTTCCGTGTCACCGGCAATGCCGAGACGACCTCCGATTTCTGCCGCCTCGCTCACATTGACCACAACCGTACCGGCAAAATCCAGACAGGCACTCAGGTCGCCCTCAGGCACAGGAGCCGGGTTCCAGATGACCGTGCCTGCGGCATCCCGGGCAAGCCTGGCGCCTTCGGTCACCTCGATCAGAGGCACCTCTCCCTGAACCAGCAGTGTCTGACCGGGCCCAAAACCGCCTTCCAGCCAGGAAGCTTCGACACGGGCATTGGTGCCGCTGGCGACGATGATCTGGTTTTCCCCTGCGGGATCGATCCCGATCAGGGCAAGGCCGGTCGACCCGGCCATGGTGCGAACGCCTGAAAGATCGACGCCGGCTTCGCGCAGATTAAGCAACGCGAGTTCGGCAAAGCTGTCCTGTCCGACCGCGCCGATGAAACGAACGTCGGCCCCTGCCCGCCTGGCAGCCAATGCCTGGTTGGCGCCTTTCCCACCTGGAAATGTCTGGTGATCGCGACCGCTCACCGTTTCGCCGGCGGTCGGCAACCGGGGCACGGCAACGACCAGATCCAGATTGATGGAACCAAAGACCGTAATCATGTCGCCTCCCTTTTTTTACAAAAGGTTAGACACCGCACGCCCAAGCGCAACAAAAAAGCACGGAAGTTTCCCTCCGCGCTTTCAGCCGTCTGTTCCGTCGGCCGGTTACTTCGTGCCGTACATGCGGTCGCCGGCGTCGCCAAGGCCCGGGACGATATAGCCCTTCTCGTTCAGCTTCTCGTCGATGGAAGCGGTGTAGACCGGCACGTCCGGGTGGTTCTCGGTGAAATTCTTGACGCCCTCAGGTGCTGCGAGCAGGCAGAGGAAGCGGATGTTGTTGGCTCCGCGCTCCTTGAGCTTCTGAACCGCTGCAATCGCCGAGTTGGCGGTGGCCAGCATCGGATCGACCACGATCACCAGACGCTCGTTCAGGTCTTCCGGAGCCTTGAAGTAATACTCCACCGGCTGAAGGGTCTGCGGATCGCGGTAAAGCCCGATGTGCGCCACGCGCGCGGACGGAACCAGATCCAGCATGCCTTCCAGAAGTCCGTTGCCCGCGCGCAGAACGGAAGCGAATACCAGCTTCTTGCCGGCCAGGGTCGGTGCCTGCATTTCGGCAAGCGGCGTCTCGATGGTCTGGTAGACGAGCGGCAGGTCGCGGGTGACCTCATAGCAGAGCAGCGTGGAGATTTCCCGCAGCAGGCGCCGGAACCCCTGGGTAGACGTTCCCTTGTCGCGCATGATGCTCAGTTTGTGCTGAACCAGCGGGTGGCTGATGACAGTGGCTCCGGACATATCTGCCTCTCTTCTCAATGGGGCCATAACACCGGCCCGGTCTCATAATTTTTTATGTTCGGGACCTATGCCCCGAACGGCAACCAAAAAACAGACCCCGGGTTCATGAAGTGCCCGAGTTTTTTCGCTTCCTGCGGGTGTCCTTGCAAATAAATGCCGCCAGCCCGGCTGGTTCCACCTTCCAGGATGCAGGTGAGCGGCAACTGATCCTGATGAACCTTGAGCTCGTGCCGCAGCAGTTCGGCCAGCCTGTCGGTGAGCGCAAGCGCCACAGCGCGGATTTCGACCATCCGGTCGCGTTCGGCCTCTGCTGACAGCGCCGTGTCCGGTTCGAGAATTTTCAGGACACCGGCGTCAAGGAACAGGGCCGCGTGGGCAGGATCGGCCGGCGGCGTCAGTGCCTCCAGTCCGGAGACTTCAAACCCGGCCCAGGCAAGAGGTTCGATCAGTGAATAGACCATCTCCTGGGCAGCCTGATGGAACGGCACAACAGTCCTCTCGGAAACCGCGCCCCGCTGGTAATGCTCGAAGCTGTCGCCATAGACCATGCTTCCTTCGCTGGCACCACCGTCCCAGAGCGGACACAGGGACTCCAGCAACCGGTCGAGCAGATCCCTTGCCGAAACCACACCATCGCTTTCCTTTGCCATCCGAACTGCAAGACGGCCGGGACGGGTCTCGTCCCCTTCCCCGAAAAGGTCCGGCCGCAAGGCAAGCGCTTCACCGAAGCGTTTCAGATGGCGCTGCATCGCCTCGAGCAGGTCGTCATCTTCCCTCGCGTCCCACTGCAGGCCTTCGGAGAGTTCCATCCGGTCCATCTGCACGAGCGTCTGCGCATCGACGCGGTAGGGATCGGTCATTTCACCGGAAAAGGAACCTGCCGCGAACATGTGAAAGGCGGCCAGTGCCGAAGCCTCCTGACCGGTTGCCTTGGTGTCCGTCATCCGGTCTTCAAAGACCCAGCCCTCGGGATGGCGGGTTTTCATGTAGGTACCGAGGATGGCAAGGTCGGCTGCAGCGGCAAGCATTTCTTCGGCGGTTTCAAACCCGCGTGCATTTGCCAGCGCACCCCAGCGGTCGATGCCGCCAGCTTCGAAATTCCGCCAGATGCCGTAGGGTGGAATGTGAAAATCCGGATAGTTTTCCCGGGTAGTTTCAAGCACCGTGGCCAGCGCTGTCTCGAGCCGGTCCGGAACCGCTTCGACATGGGCGAGTTTGCCATCTGTGGCGAGCTTCAAAAGCTCATAGGCTTTTTCCCGAACACGCTGCGGCCGGAACAGGGACAAGGCTGGTTGGGTATCGGTCATGGAGATCGCCGGATCTGGAAAGGATTGTGTGAAAAGACGCTGCCCTCGCCTATCTGCCCACCATAACCTTGTCAAACCGGTTCGTCATTGGTCATCATCTGTTTGATTTGAACCCAAGCCTTTCAACCACCCCACACCGGAAGTTTCATGTCTGCCGTTGTCTCAATCGCCGCCCTTCTCGTCGGATCCGGACTGCTTTTGCTCGCCGGCGGCCTTCACGGCCTCCTGCTGCCGCTCGCCGGTCTCGCCAACGGCTTTTCCGATGCCTCGCTCGGTCTGCTCGGCACCGGCTGGGCAGTCGGATATGTCAGCGGCTGTCTGGCCGTGCCGGTCATCGTGAAGCGTGTGGGTCATGTGCGGGCCTTCGGGGCGCTTGCCTCGCTGGCAGGCATCTCGGTTCTCCTGAACCTCCTGTTCATGGATGCCGCTGTCTGGATCGTGCTGCGGGCGATCACCGGCTTCTGCTTTTCCGGCGCTGCCATGATCGTGGAAAGTTGGCTGAACGAACGCTCTACCAGCGAAACGCGCGGGCGGATCTTCGGCATCTATACGATGATCAATCTGGGGGCGACGACCGCCGGCCAGATGTTGCTGACGCTTGGCGATCCGACCGGCTTCTTCTTCTTCGTTCTCGGCTCGATCATCTACTCGCTGTCGCTGCTGCCGACAGCGCTGTCCACCGCCGCATCGCCCCAGCCCCTGACACAGGCGCGGCTGGACCCGAAAAAACTCTGGCGCAATTCACCGATCGCAGTCGTAGCGGTGTTCATGGTCGGCATTTCAAACGGGTCCTTCGGCACCTTGGGTGCGGTTTATGGACTTCGCATCGGACTGGACGTACCGGAGATTGCCATCATGATGAGTTTGGCGCTTTTGGCCGGCGCAGTGGTGCAGATCCCGGTCGGCATGCTTTCCGACAGGCTCGACCGGCGCCTGGTGCTGGTCGGTCTCGCCGTAACCGCCATGAGTTTCGGGTCCACCCTGTCATTCTTCGGCGGCACGGATCCGACCCTCACGGTTCTTCTGATCGCTGGTTTCGGCGGCGTGGTCTATTCCATGTATCCGGTGATCGTCGCCCACGCGAGCGACCACGCAGAGCCAGGTGACTTTCTCAGGATCAGCGGTGGTCTTCTGCTTATCTTCGGGGCTGGTACAATGCTTGGACCGTTGCTCGCTTCGGGCTTGATGACCTTCACTTATCCGGGCGCACTCTTCCAGGTGACGGCGGCAGCGCATCTTTCCATGATGCTCTTTGCCCTCTGGCGCATGCGTCAGCGTGCTTCGCTTCCGCAGGAAGACAAGTCCGATTTCGTGATGGCGGTCTCGACCGCGCAGATTACGACCCCGGAAACGGTAAGCCTCGATCCGCGCACGGAAGTGGACGAAACCGGCGGGGAAATCTGACGGGGATTGGCGCCATTACCTTCGGCATTCATCGCCCTTCCCCCCTCATCCTGAGGAGCCTCTTCAGCGGCGTCTCGAAGGATGGGCCGCTTGTTCCGGAGTATGCCGCCCATCCTTCGAGACGGACCTGTCAGTCCTCCTCAGGATGAGGTTTTGGGGATGAGAGGGCGAGAGGCGAGAAAGCTCACAAGAGTTCTCGCTGAACCAAACCAATGCAAAGCAGCCGCGCCTATGGCCGGCGTCATTCCCGACAAGCACAGCAAAGCTGTGCGCCGGTCATTAAACCTGACATCAGGGTGAACGAAGCGACCCCGCCTGAAACCAATCTGGCTTGCACTCAGCGTGCGGCGCATCCCGCATGATGCAGAAGACCTGCCTCAACCCGTCGGCGCCTGCTTTGCGCTTTCCAGTCGTACAAGGAGCCTTTTGCGTGTGGGCTCATCACAGAAGGCGGCTTCGATGGCCGTGCGGGTGACTTCCATCTGATCATCGAAACTCCATCCGAAGGTTTCGGTGACCGATGAATATTCCTTGCCGAGCGTGGTGCCGAAAAAAGGCGGGTCGTCGGAGTTGAGCGTGATCTTCACGCCCTCCTTGCGCAGCATGTTGACCGGGTGGAAGCGCAGGTGAGTGTAGACGCCCAGAGCGATGTTCGACCCGGGGCAGACCTCCAGCACGATCTCCTCGTCGACAAGGCGCTTGACCAGATCCTTGTCCTCGATCGCCCGCACACCATGGCCAAGACGTTTCACACGCAGGAATTCGAGTGCCGCGGTCACACTGTCCGGACCACCGAACTCGCCCGCGTGGGCCGTCGTGCCCAGCCCCGCATCCGCCGCCATGCGGAAGGCCTTCGCGAAATTCGCCGGGTGGCCGGAGCGTTCGTCCCCGGCCAGGCCGAAGCCCGTGACCAGAGGATGCGGATTGCCGATCACTTCCTTGATGACCCGTTCGACGGAGGCCGAACCGAAATGGCGGACGCCGATTGCGATCATCCGGCCTTCGATGGCGGTGTCTGTCTTGGCGCGCTCGATCCCCGCGGCCAGTCCCTCGACATAGGAGCGGTAGGACAGGCCGGCGGCCTGAGCGTGGTCTGGCGAGATGAAGATCTCGCCGTAAATTGCCCCTTCCGCCGCCAGCATGCGGAAATAGGTTTCCGCAAGCAGGGCGTAGTCCGCCGGCGTCCTGAACACCGAACTGGCAACGTCATAGGCCTTCAGGAAGGTGGTGAAGTCGGACCAGATGTATTTGCCGTTACCGTCGAGGACGGCCGAAACATCCTCGCCGCGCTTGTCGGCGAGGCGCTTGACCAGGGTCGGTGGCGCGGCGCCTTCGATGTGACAATGCAATTCCGCCTTCGGTACCGTGATGGCGTCGCTCATGTCCCGCGGGTCCTCATTCGAGTGTGTGGCGGGCCGGATTTCCGTCTTTCCGCAGAAAGGACGGACGAGTGGCCCGCGGTTATTGTGCCCGATTCACCGGATTGCCGGAATGCGGATGCGGTTACAGAAAACTCGTGCCGTTCGGACCGACCGCGATGCCCAGATGTTCGGCGATACTTTCACCGATATCGGCATAGGTCTTGCGACCACCGACGCTTCTGCCTTCGAGACCCGGGCCGGTTGCGATCACCGGGACATGTTCGCGAGTGTGGTCCGTGCCACGCCAGGTCGGATCACAGCCGTGATCGGCCGTCAGGATCAGGAGATCACCGTCCTTCATCCTGGCAATCATTTCCGGCAAGCGGCGGTCGAAATGCTCCAGTGCGGCTGCATATCCCGGAACATCCCGGCGGTGACCGTAGAGGGAGTCGAAATCGATGAAGTTGGCGAAGATCAGGTCGCCATCGGCTGCCTGGTCCATGGCCTCCAGCGTCTTGTCGAACAGCTGGTCGTTGCCTGCGCCCTTCAACACCCTGGCAACGCCCTGATGCGCGAAAATGTCGGATATCTTGCCGACGCCATAGACCGTGCGCCCTGCCTCTGTCAGCCGGTCGAGCAAGGTCGGTTCCGGCGGCAGTACCGAATAGTCACGCCGGTTGGCGGTGCGCTGGAAAGTGTCCGAAGTTTCGCCGACGAAGGGCCGCGCGATCACCCGGCCGATGTTGTAGGGATCGGCAAATTCACGCGCGATCTCGCAAAGTTCGTACAGCTTCTCCAAACCATAGTGTTCTTCGTGGGCGGCGATCTGGATGACGGAATCCGCCGACGTATAGAAAATCGGCTTGCCCGTGCGAATGTGCTCTTCGCCAAGTTCGGCAATGATCACCGTGCCGGAGGCGTGTTTGTCACCCAGGATGCCGTTGAGACCTGCCTTCTCGCTGATCTTTGCAATCAGTTCTTCCGGGAAGGTCGGGATCGTTTCCGGAAAATAGCCCCAGTCGAAGCGCACAGGCACACCGGCGATTTCCCAATGGCCGGACGGCGTGTCCTTGCCGTTGGAAACTTCAGCAGCATAGCCCCACAGGCCTTCCGGCTCGCCATCGAAATCCAGGCCCGGCACGTCCTTGCCGGTGGACAGACGCCCTGCGGCGCCCAGACCGAGCCGATCCATGTTGGGAACGCGCAAGGGGCCGGAGCGCAGACCGTCCTTGTCGCCCTCACCGGCGGCGCAACGCGCCGCGATGTGGCCCAAAGTATCGGCCCCGGCGTCACCAAAGGCTTCCGCATCCGCGGCACCGCCGATACCGAAACTGTCCAGAACGCACAGAATTGCACGAGGCATGGACATCTCCTCAAATTTATCATTGCCGGCCAGTTCGGCCGGAGAGGTTCCGGGCGACCATTCGCCCGGCACGCATTTTCCCGGTCAGGGCGCGATGCACTCGACGACGCTTGGCCTGTCGATGACATCGGCTGCGGAGCCGATGGTGTAGGCTTTGCGCACCGCGACGGCTGCTTCTTCGGCCTCTGCCTCGGTTCTGGCATGGACAATCGCCAAGGGCGCATCCGCGTCCACCGTGTTGCCGACACCGGCAAGGCTGGTCAGGCCGACGGACGGATCGATCACGTCCGCTGCAGCCCGGCGTCCACCGCCAAGCGTGACGACCGCAACGCCCACTGCCCGGGCATCCACACTCGTAACGACGCCGTCATGTTCGGCATAGACCGGCGCTTCCACCGGCGCCTTGGCGAGATAAAGTTCCGCCTTTTCCATGAAGTCGGCAGGTCCGCCAAGCGCATGAACCATCTGGGCGAACTTCTCAGCCGCCTTGCCGCTCTGAAACGCTTCACGCATCATGCCGGCACCGGCCTCGGCATCAGCGGCGATGCCGCCGGAGGCAAGCAGTTCGCCGCCTTGTGCCACGGTGACATCCCAAAGGCGGTTGTCGATGGCCGTGCCTTTCAGAAAGTCGACGGCGTTCTGCATTTCAACCGCGTTGCCGGCGGCAGACGCCAGCGGCTCGTTCATGTCGGTCAGGAGAGCCGTGGTCTTCAAACCCGCGCCGTTCGCGACCAGCACCAGGCTTTCGGCAAGAGCACGAGCATCTTCAAGTGTTGCCATGAAAGCGCCCGTGCCCCACTTCACGTCCAGCACCAGTCCCTGCAGACCGGCTGCCAGCTTCTTGGACAGGATCGACGCGGTGATCAGGTCGATGCTCTCCACCGTGCCGGTCACATCGCGGATGGCATAAAAACGCTTGTCGGCCGGAGCAAGATTGCCGGTCTGGCCGATGACGGCACACCCGATTTCCTTGACCACCTTCTTGAACAGCAGATTGTCCGGTTGCGTCTGATAGCCCGGGATGCTGTCGAACTTGTCCAGCGTGCCGCCCGTGTGACCCAGGCCACGACCGGAGATCATCGGCACGGCAGCGCCACAGGCGGCAAGCGCCGGCGCCAGCATCAAGGAGACGTTGTCGCCAACGCCGCCGGTGGAATGCTTGTCCAGGATCGGCGCGTCGATGCCCGACCAGTCCATGACATCGCCACTGTCGCGCATGGCGAGCGTCAGGGCCACACGTTCGTCGACGGTCAGCCCCTTGAAGAAGACAGCCATGGCGAGCGCAGCCACCTGGCCTTCCGTGACCGAGCCGTCTGCCAGACCCTTGACGAAGAACTGGATCTCCGCCGCGTCCAGCGTTCCACCGTCGCGCTTCTTTCTGATGAGTTCTTGCGGCAGCATTTGTTGTCCTTCTTGAAGCCGTCTCAATAGCCGTGGTGGGAGTGGTCCACGATTTCCTGGCCCTCGATCGTCGAGATCAGGGCATCCAGAAGACCGCTGGCACCAAAGCGGAAGGTGTGTGCCGATACCCAGTTCTGGCCCATAATCTTGTCGGCAAGCGCCAGGTAGGCAGCTGCGTCCTCGGCGGTGCGGATACCACCGGCCGGCTTGAAGCCGATCACGCGCTCGGCGTTGTCGCGGCGGGCTTCCTCAATCACGGTGAGCATGATCTCGGCTGCTTCCAGCGTTGCATTGACGGCAACCTTGCCGGTCGAGGTCTTGATGAAATCCGCACCTGCCCCAATGGCAATGTTGGAGGCTGCGTGGATCAGCAACGGATCCTTGATTTCGCCCGTTTCCAGGATGACCTTGAGCAGTGCCGGTTCCGGAATGGCAGCCTTCACGCGGATGATCTGCTCTTCCGCAAAGCCCTTGCGGCCGGCGCAGAAAGCCTTGTAGGGCATCACCAGATCGATCTCGTCGGCTCCATCGGCAAGTGCCTGCTTCGTCTCGGCCAGGACGGCTTCCGTATCTTCGCCACCTTCAGGGAAGTTGACAACGGTCGCCACCTTCACGCCCGTGCCGGTCAGTTCCTGCGCGGCCTGCGCCACGAACCGCGGCCAGACACAGACAGCAGCAACCGACCCGTGATCCGTCACGGTCCGTCCGGTCAGCTTGGAAATATCCGCCGCCGTGCAGTCGTCGTTGAGGTTGGTCAGGTCGACGAGCCCGAGGGCCCGTTTGGCGTGTTCGATCATGTCAGTCATTGGCCGATCTCCTTCACGAATGCCCGCACCAGCTGTTTCATGCGTTCCATGCCCTGCAAGGCAACGGACTTGGTTTCGTCGTGAGACAGCGCGTGTGTCTGCATGCCTGCGCCGTAATTGGTGATAATCGACATGGCCGCGACGCGCATACCCAGGAACCTGGCCATGATGACTTCCGGCACGGTTGACATGCCAACCGCATCCGCACCCAGTGTCTTGGCCATGCGGATTTCGGCAGGCGTCTCGAAAGACGGGCCGGAGAACCACATGTAAACGCCCTCGGCGACCGGATCGCCGGTTTCCTCAGCGACTTTCTTCATGGCCGCACGCAGGTCAGCATCGTAGGCGGTGCTCATGTCGAGGAAGCGCTTTTCGTCCTCTTCACCGATCAGCGGGTTCATGCCCGACCAGTTGATGTGGTCGGAAATCAGCATGGGCGAACCGGGAGCAACTTCCTGGCGCAGGGAACCGGCCGCATTGGTTGCCAGCAGGATCTCGCAGCCGAGCTCCTTCAGCGTTTCTACCGGCGTGCGCATGACCGTCGGATCGCCGCCCTCGTAATAATGGGCCCGGCCCGACAGGATCACCACCGGCACCCCGGACAGCGTGCCGGCAACCAGCTCGCTGGAATGGGACGTGACGGTGGAGACCGGAAATTCGGTCAGGTGCGAATAGGGAATGCGAACAGCGTCCTCGACTTCCTCGGCGAGCGCGCCGAGGCCGGAGCCGAGGATCATGCCAATCTTGTACGAGCCCTCCCGGGCTGCGCGGACGATCTCCGCGCATTCACGGCCGAAACCACTCATTGTGGGTCAGTCCTTCTTATTTTGACGTGTATTCCAGTTCGAAGGCGGCAGGCAGCAGCTCATCCATCGTGAAGCTGCGCCGGATACCGTCGAGATCAGCGACATGGACGACCAGATCGTCCGTGCCGAATTCCTTCAGACGCTGGCGGCACATGCCGCACGGTGTGCACAGGGCCGCATCGCCAATGACAACGGCTTCCGCAATTTCGCGGTAACCGGCGGCAATCATGGCACTGACCGCCCCACCTTCTGCACAAACGCTCACCGGGTAGGAAGCGTTCTCCACATTGCAGCCGATGAAAACAGTGCCGTCCGGTGCACGCAAGGCCGCGCCGACCAGGAAGTTCGAATAGGGTGCATATGCGTTTTCACGAACCGCTTTTGCGGCTTCGAACAACGCGTCCAGATCGCTCATGAACGCTCCTTGAGATACGGAATGCCAGCCGCCTTCGGCGGGATTGCCTTGCCGATGAAACCTGCAAGCAGGATCACGGTCAGAATATAGGGCAGTGCCTGGAAGAACTGCACCGGAATTTCACCGATACCGGGTAATTTCTGACCCTGCATCCGGATGGCGACAGCATCGAGGAAGCCGAACAACAGGCAGGCCAACATGGCGTTGGCCGGTTTCCACTTGGCGAAAATCAGGGCCGCCAGCGCGATGAAGCCCTTGCCCGCCGTCATGTCCTTGATGAAGCCGGAGGACTGGGCGATGGAAAGATATGCTCCGGCAACACCGCACAGGGCACCGCAGGCGATGACCGCCCGGTAGCGCAGCCAGGTGACAGAGATGCCGGCCGTGTCAACGGCCGCCGGGTTTTCCCCCACCGCACGCAGGCGCAGCCCGAAACGGGTGCGGAACAGCACCCACCAGGTCAGCGGCACGGCCACGAAAGCGGCGTAGACCAGGATGTTGTGGCCTGACAGCAGTTCGCTGTAGATGCCGCCAATGATCGGAACATCCCGCAGTTCTTCCGCGTAGGGCCAGACGATGTCCCGAAATCTTCCGCCTTCCGGCAGTGAGGGCGTACGACCGCCCTGGCGGAACCATGTCTGCCCGAGCAGCGCGGTCAGGCCTGCTGCCAGGAAGTTGATGGCAACGCCGGAAACGATCTGGTTGCCGCGGTTGGTAATGGAGGCAAAGCCGTGGATCAGCGCCAGGCCGATCGAAACCGCCATGCCCGCCAGAAGGCCGATCCAGGCGTTTCCGGTCATGTAGGCTACCGCACCCGCCCCAAAGGCTGCGCCGAGCATCTTTCCTTCCAGGCCGATATCGACCACGCCGGAGCGTTCCGAGTAAAGCCCTGCCAGACAGGCCAGCAGAAGCGGTGTCGACAGGCGGACTGTGGAATCAAGTGTCAGGATCACGATCTCGAACATGATCACGCCTCCTTCGCGGCAAGAGCCCGGGAGGGCGTGAACAGCTTGATGATGGCCGGGCGGAACATGTGCTCAAGTGCACCGGCAAACAGGATCACAAGGCCCTGGATGACGATGATCATGTCTCGCGTGATGTTGGGCATTTCGAACGAAAGTTCCGCGCCGCCCTGGTAGAGCATGCCGAACAGGATCGACGCCAGAACGATGCCGACCGGATGCGCCCGCCCCATGAGGGCAACCGCGATACCGACGAAGCCGTAACCGGTCACGAAATCGATCAGCAGCCGGTGCTGTGACCCCATGATCTCGTTGATCGCCATCATGCCTGCAAGACCACCGGATATGAGCATGGTGATGACGATGGTGCGCACCGGCGAGATGCCGGCATAGACCGCGGCTGTGGCGTTGGCACCGAAAGACCGGATCTCGAAACCGAGCTTGGTGCGCCAGATCAGGACCCAGACCAGAACACAAGCCGCCAGCGCCACGAAGAGCGACAGGTTGACCGGCGCATAGCCGAAGCCGAAGGACGAAAATATGTCGTTCAGGAACGGCAGACGGCCACCATCCTCGAAGGTTCGTGTTTCCGGCTGCATCGACCCTGGCTTCTTCAACGCGTTGTTGAGCAGATAGACCATCAGCGACGAGGCGATGAAGTTGAACATGATGGTGGTGATCACCACGTGGCTGCCGCGGGTGGCCTGAAGCCAGGCCGGAATGAACGCCCAGGCGGCCCCCATCAGCGCCGAGCCTATGATGGCAAACGGCAAGGTGATGTACCACGGCACGATGTGATCCAGCGCCAGACAGGCTATGGCGACCCCGAGACCACCGATATAGGCCTGGCCCTCACCACCGATGTTGAACAACCCGGCATGAAAGGCAACGGCCACAGCCAGGCCTGTGAAGATGAAGTTGGTGGCATAGAACAGCGTGAAGCCGATGCCCTCGCCATAGCCAATGGAGCCCCAGACCAGGAGCTGCACCGCGTCCAGCGGGTTTTCCCCGATCAGGACAACGACGAGGCCGGACACCAGGAAGGCGGCGGCCAGGTTCAGGAACGGGATCAGGCCGTAATCGACCCAGCGCGGGAGCTGACCGGCACTCATCGGGCGCCTCCTTCAACAGCCATCTTGTTGTTATCTTCCACACCGGCCATCAGCAGGCCAAGTTCGCCTTCTTCCGCATCGCCGCCGCGTTCACCGACGATCTTGCCGTCGAACATCACCAGCACCCGGTCGGACAGGGCCCGGATTTCGTCGAGTTCCACCGACACGAGCAAAATGCCCTTGCCGGCATCGCGCATTTCCACGATCCGGCGGTGGATGAACTCGATGGCGCCGATATCGACGCCGCGCGTCGGCTGACCGACCAGGAGCACTTCCGGATCGCGCTCGATCTCGCGCGCCAGCACGATCTTCTGCTGGTTGCCGCCCGAGAAATTGGCCGTCTTCAGCATCGGGTTCGGCGGGCGGATGTCGTATTTCTCGATTTCGGCCACAGCGTTTTTCTTGATGGCGGCAAGATCCATCAGAAGGCCCCGGGAGTAGGCCGGGTCGCGGTGGTAGCCGAGGATGGAATTCTCGTATTCGGAGAAGGAATTGATCAGGCCCATCCGGTGCCGGTCTTCCGGCACGTGGCCCATGTTCTTGGCGCGCATGTCGGCGGCGTCGAGCGTGCTCGTTCCCAGATCGATCGTCTCGCCGTTGATTTTCAGCGTACCTCTGGTGGCGCGGCGAATGCCCGCGAGCGTTTCCAGCAGTTCCGACTGGCCGTTGCCGGAGACACCGGCGATGCCGACAATCTCTCCCGCACGCACATTGAAGGAAACGTCCTTGACCACCTGCACGCCGCGGCTGTCGGTCACCGTGAGGTTCTCGACCTCCATCACCGGAGCCTTGGGTTGCGCCGGTTTCTTGTCGACACGCAGCAGCACGCTGCGGCCGACCATAAGCTCGGCGAGTTCTTCCATCGAGGTCTTCGCGGTTTCGCGCGTCGCCACCATCTCGCCGCGGCGCATGACGGAAACAGTATCGGTCGCCGCCATGATCTCGCGCAGCTTGTGCGTGATCAGGAGAACCGTCTTGCCTTCGTTCTTCAGAACTTCGAGGATCTTGAACAGGTGATCGGCTTCGGCCGGCGTCAGAACACCGGTCGGCTCGTCAAGGATCAGAACCTCCGCGCTGCGGTAGAGCGCCTTCAGGATCTCCACCCGCTGCTGCAGACCGACCGGCAGATCCTGGATCAGGGCGTCCGGATCGACCCGCAGTTCGTATTCTTCTTCCAGCCGCTTGAGTTCTGTCTTGGCGCGATTGATGCCGCCGGACAGGAGCGCGCTGTCCTCGGCGCCCAGAACCACGTTTTCCAGGACCGAGAAATTGTCGACCAGCATGAAATGCTGATGCACCATGCCGATGCCCATGCCGATGGCGGCTTTCGAGTCCGAAATTGTGACCTTCCTGCCGTCCACCAGGATGTCGCCGTCATCGGCCTGATAGAAACCGTAGAGAATGGACATGAGCGTCGACTTGCCCGCCCCGTTCTCTCCGATGATACCGTGGATGGAGCCTTTCTTCACCACAAGGTCGATGTCCTTGTTGGCGTGAACCGGGCCAAAGCGCTTGTTGATCTTGCGCAGTTCGATTGCCGGCGTATCGCTCATGCGTTCCCCCAGGCCTGACTGTTCTTCTTTGTCATTGTTATTGCCCCTCGCCGCTGCCTCGCGGTGTCCCGATCAGAAAGGACATGCTCCGTCGGTTACGACGTCATGAACCTTGACGCTGCCGTCGGAGATGGCCGCAACGGCGGCATCCGCCGCCGCTTTCATGTCCGGCGTGATCAGGTCCTTGTTGTTTTCGTCCAGCACCCAGTCCATGCCGCCGTCCGCGACGCCCAGCACCTTGATGCCGGGTTCGAAGGTGCCGTCCCTGGCAGCCTGAAAGCTGTCGAAGACAGCGTTGTCCACGCGCTTGCGGATGGACGTCAGGACCTTGCCCGGGTGCAGGCCGTTCTGGTTGCTGTCGGTACCCATGCCGAGCACCCCCTTGTCGGCAGCTGCCTGCAGCACACCAATGCCGGTTCCGCCCGCTGCCTGAATGATCACATCGGCGCCCTGATTGATCTGGCCGATGGCCAGTTCACCGCCCCGAACAGGATCCGCGAACGCGGCCGGCGTATCGCCCGTCATGTTGGACAGAACCCTGATATCCGCCCTTGCAGCCTGGCCGCCCTGCTTGTAGCCGCACAGAAACCGCTGGATGATCGGGATATCCATGCCGCCGACAAAACCGATGGTGCCGCTCTTGGTGGCCATGCCGGCCAGCAGACCGCCGATATAGGCACCCTCATGTTCCTTGAAGACATAGGAGCGCACGTTCGGCTGATCGACCACCATGTCGACGATGGCAAAATCCGTCTTGGGAAAATTGGGAGCCACCTGGCCAAGCGCGTTTGCCTGGTTGAAACCGATTGCGACAACGGGGGACGCGCCCCGGCTGGCAAAGTTCCGCAGTGCCTGCAGGCTTTGCGCATCACGCTCCAACTCGAATTCCCTGACGTCGCCGCCCTGGTCCTGAAACCGTTTCACGCCGGCAAAGGCGCTTTCGTTGAAAGACCCGTCGAACTTGCCGCCGACGGAATAAACGATGGCCGGTTCGGCCAGAGTTGCGGTTGTTGTCATGAAGACAGCGCAGGCCGCAGCAATGACGCCTGATGTGAGACGGAGCATCCTGTCCTCCGAAAAAACGGGTTGGGCACGCTAGAAATACAGGTGGACCTCCGCACGGTATCGCGCGGAGGTCCAAAACGACTGCCTTACATCGGGCAGGACTGATCGGCCATGTAGTCGTGAACTTCGATCTCGCCGGAGATGATCTTCTGGGTCGCTTCTTCGACCTTTGCTTTCATCTCGTCGTTGACGAGTTCGGCGTTGTTGTCGTCCAGCGCCCAGTCGACGCCACCTTCCTTGAGGCCGAGGACTTCGAAGCCGGAGGACCAGCTGTCGTTGGCTGCATCTTCGAACGCCTGGTAGACGGCAATGTCGACGCGCTTCAGCATGGAGGTCAGGACGGAACCCGGATGCAGGTTGTTCTGGTTGCTGTCGACGCCGATGCCGAGCTTGCCGGCGTCAGCAGCGGCCTGCAAAACACCGATGCCGGTGCCGCCGGCAGCGTGATAGACAACGTCAGCGCCACGGTCGAACTGGGACTTGGCGAGTTCGCCACCCTTGACCGGGTCGTTCCAGGCCGCGCCGGTGGTGCCGGTCATGTTCTCGAAGACTTCCGCCTTCGGGTTTGCAGCCATCACGCCCTGCTTGTAACCACAGGCGAACTTGCGGATCAGCGGAATATCCATGCCGCCGACAAAGCCGACCTTGCCGGTATCGGACGCCATCGCAGCCAGCATGCCGACGATGTAGGAGCCTTCCTGCTCCTTGAACAGGATGGAGCGCACGTTCGGCAGGTCGACGACCATGTCAACGATTGCGAACTGCGTATCCGGGAATTCCTTGGCAACCTTTTCCACGGCGTTGGCCTGGGAGAAGCCGATAGCGACGATCGGGTTCATGCCGCGCTTGGCAAAGTTGCGCAGGGCCTGCTCGCGCTGGCTGTCGTTCTGGATTTCGAAATCGCGGTATTCGACGCCGGTGTCTTCCTTGAACTTTTCAGCACCGTTGTATGCGCCTTCGTTGAACGACTTGTCGAAACGGCCGCCCAGATCGTAAAGCACTGCCGGCTTGATATCGGCTGCCAATGCGCCCACGGCGGTAAAGGCCAGGCCGGCAAGCGCGGTGCCGATGGTAAGAAGCTTTTTCACTTATATGTCCTCCGACATGCGGGGGCCTGCCTTTTGGCCGGCCCGTTTCCCCTCGTGACCCAGCCGCATCATGCGGACTGTGCCAGCTGCAATCCGGCCCGTGCCGTCAGAGCCCTCGCAAGGGTCTCGTCTGCCACAAGGTCGGTAATGACACCGGTACGCAGGGCCGCGAGCGTGGCATCCACCTTGCTCTCCCCACCTACCAGCGCAATCACGCGGCGCCCGCGCACTTCGTCGAAATGCAGACCCACGGCACAATCGCCGAGCGGATCCGGGGCCAATTTTCCCTCGATCGTCAGAAAGCGTCCCATCAAATCACAGACGGCGCCGCCCGACAGCAAATCTTCCTGTTCTTTTTTGGAAATCATGCCGCGCTGGACAAGATGGCCCTCGTTCTCGACAGAGCCGATGCCGATGAGAAAGGCATCCGACTGGCGCGCGCGGTCCATCAGGTCCTGCACGCTGCGCTGGGTCAGGAACATCGCCTTCTCGTCCTGGTTTTCGGCAAAATAGGGAACCGGCAGATAATAGCCGATGCCGCCTGTGCGTTCCTGCATCTTCTGGACGATGTCGTAGGGGTTGGCAGCAAGCGTGCGCGTCAGCGATCCGCAGATCGACATGATTTCGAGATCGGTTCGCGCCACTTTCGGCAACGCTTCGACAGCCGCGGTCAGCGTGCGTCCCATGCCAACACCCAGACGCGTGACATTGGACCCACCAAGCATCCCGGACAGGAACTGTGCCGCGGAAACGGCGACGGCCCTGAGGGCGCTGTCGTCGTCGCCGCCACCAAGATCGGGAGCAATAATGCAGTTCGTCAGGCCAAAATGCTCCGTAAGCTCCTTTTCAAGCTGGAGGCATTCCATCGGGCGACCATCGACCTGGAATTTGACGAAACCGGCTTTCTGCGCATGAGCGATCAGGCGATGCACCTTGGCGGGCGAAACGCCGAGCTGTGAGGCGATTTCACCCTGGGTACGGCCGCCAACAAAGGACAGCCAGGCCGCCCGGATGGCCATATATGATGTCCAGTCGTCGTCGCGTGTCTGCATTCCGCGTCGAAACCTTCCCCTCCAGAGCCCTTGCGCACGCCTTTCGGCGGGCAGGATACTCAACCACTCTCAAAACGCCCGGCTTAATGGAATTGCATCCGGTAAGATGAAACACCCGCCTGTCCAGCCATGCGAAGCGGTTGACCGCAACGGTCCGGCTATGCCCTGCTCTCTTCGGAGCTTTTGGTTTCCGGGGCCGCGAAGGCCGTCCGAAAAATTCTTCACCAAGTGAGAATTTCTTCAGATCATGACCAGCCTTGCCTTTGCCGTCAACTAAAAAAACTGCCAATTTTCTGGCTGATTGCTGCATTTCTGGGCAGCAATCAGCACCGAGTACCACTTCTGAACGGCGGCAAATTCTGCCCAAAGCTGCCGATTTTCAAAAACAGCCCGGCAAAATTTGCCTAGTTGCCCGGCAATAATTGCCGGTGGATTTGTCCCCCACTTCGAAAACCCGCGTCTTTCAAACCGAAAAACAGCTAATCGGAACGCGCATGTCAGGCGCTTGCGAAGCTGCTGAAACGTCGCCTGTTTTAGGTCTCAACCATGTTTTCTCGCCCGAGTTTCTCACAGTTTCGCGCAAAAATGTGACCGGCAAGGCGGATTGAAAAAACTCAAGAAATCACCACCTTACCCATACGTAAGGCGCAATGCGGATCCACGGATGAAAAATTTGCCTAGCAAATCCGACAGATATCCCGCGCCTGTGGATAGAACATGCACTCCGTGCACATTACTTTTGCCAGCCAAGGAATATTACGCTACGTTTGGCATGTAGCTTGCTAAGTAAATTTCCAAGCTCATCCAAGGCATTCAGCCAATGCCTTGTTAGGAATCACGAGAAACGGAAAGATAAGGAATTCAACGACAAAATAAACAGGGGAGACGTGGCCACCCAGCCGCAAGGCTGAAATAAGGAGAAAAACCATGCGTCTCGACATAACCAAAACAGACTGTGCACCGACGGTTACAAGTTTACTGTCACTTATTTGTGCGGCACTTCTTTTCGCCGCCCCAGCCGCAGCCCGAGACTACCGTCCGGCTCTGATGGCTTCTTCACAATACAGCTATGATCCGGCCAACGAAGTGGACGTCGAACTTGTCCTGGCCGTCGACATCTCCCAATCCATGGATACAGAAGAACAGGAAGTGCAGCGCGCCGGGTATGTCGCCGCTCTCACCTCCAGGGAATTTCTTGACGCCATTCAGGTCGGTCCGATCGGCCGCGTTGCCGTGACCTACATGGAATGGGGCGGGGTCGATGAGCATTTCATCGTCGCCGACTGGACGGTGATCCAGGATGCAAGCTCGGCAGCACACTTCGCTTCCAAGATTGCCGAGGCCCCGCTTCGGCAGGTCCAGCGCACCTCCATCGCCTCGGCGCTCGAAAAGTCGGTCTTTCTGGTTCAGAACAACCAGTATGAAGGCCTGCGCCGCGTAATCGACATTTCCGGTGACGGCCCGAACAACCAGGGCGGCTCCGTGACTGCCATGCGTGATCGCATGGTTGCATCTGGCGTGACCATCAACGGCTTGCCTCTGATGATGAAGTCGAACAAGAACACCTGGCAGGCGATGCTCAACCTCGACCACTATTACGAGGATTGTGTGATCGGCGGCCCGGGCTCCTTCGCCATCCCCGTTCGCAGTCAGGAAGGCTTTGCAGACGCGATCCGCATGAAGCTGGTGATGGAGATCGCCGGGCTGCATCTGCCGGAACCCGATCCCTACTTCCAGCACGTTGCCGGCCGCGAACCGATCCGTTGTAATCTGTTCGACTGATCGCCACGTCTCCATTCTCCTTATTGCCTGCCGCGTTCCGGGCCGGGACGCGGCATTTTCTTTTGCTCCCTGCCAATGATCTGCCCAAGGGGAACAGGTTCTGCACCCGCCCGTTCATCTTCCTTTGCCTAAAGCGCTTTGAACGGCTAAACACTTCCCCGCCGCTGTCGCTTCCTGCCAGGGTGCCTTTTCGTCCGGTTCCCTCCGGGTACGAACTGGTCTCCCGGGACTTTGGTTTCGATCAGCTTTCGGCTATTCAATCGATCCGGATTGCATAGACCCCAGAGGACCGCTGATGCCTGCCACGCCCACTCTTGCGCTTGTCGCGCATGACGCCAAAAAAGACGCCATGGTCGAGTTCGCCAGACGGCACCAGGACAAACTCGCGGTTTTCGAACTTGTCAGCACAGGCACCACGGGCGGCCGCATTCTGGAAGCCTGTCCGGATCTCAAGGTCACAAGGCTGAAAAGCGGCCCGCTGGGCGGCGACCAGCAGATCGGCGCGATGATTGCCGAAGGCAAGCTCCAGGGCCTGTTCTTCTTCGTCGATCCGTTGTCGCCCATGCCGCATGATGTTGATGTGAAAGCCCTGATGCGCCTTGCAGTGGTCTATGACATGCCGATGGCGCTCAATCCGTCGACCGCGGATATCCTGCTGCGCTCCGCCCGCCTGCAGGGCCTCAAGACCACATCCGCGACACCTGAAGTTGGCTCCCTGTCCTCATGAGTTTTTCCAAGAACACCAAATCCTTTGCCTATCCGGTTCTGGTTGCCGATATCGGCGGCACCAACGCCCGTTTCGCTCTGGTTGACGACGCTGAGGCGCCCACCCGCATGTGCGGCAAGACGGCGACCGCGGATCATCCCGACATTTCTTCCGCGATCCGCGAAGTGGTGCTGCCGGAAACCGATCCGAAACCACGTACGGCAATCATCGCGGTTGCCGGTCCCGTCACCGGTGACAGGATCCCCCTCACCAACGCGGCCTGGGTGATCGAGCCGCTGAAGATGATCGCCGACCTCGGTCTGGACGAAGTCATCGTGCTCAACGATTTCGAAGCGCAGGCCCTGGCCTTGCCAGGATATAGCGGCAGCGATATCGAACAGGTCGGCTCCGGCACGATCCGCGAAGAGAGCGCCAAATTCGTCCTCGGTCCGGGCACGGGCCTCGGCGCCGCTGCAATGATCTATGCCGCCCAGACCTGGGTTCCCGTTCCGGGCGAAGGTGGCCATGTGGAACTCGGGCCGGTAACCCCGGAAGACGTTGCCATCTGGCCGCATATCGAACTCGTCGGTGGACGGCTTGGCGCCGAACAGATCCTTAGCGGCACAGGCCTGCCCCGCCTTGCCCGGGGCGTTGCCGCCTATATGGGCGCGGACCGCGACTTCAAAACGGCGGCAAGCATCACCACGGCTGCAGAGGAAAACGATCCGGTGGCGGTGAAGACGCTGGAGGTCTTTGCCAGGGCCCTTGGCCGTGTGGCCGGCGATTTTGCCCTCGCGGTTCTGGCACGGGGCGGCGTCTATCTGACTGGCGGTGTCACGTCGCGGATCACACGCTTCCTCACGGACGGCGGCTTCCGCGCCGCCTTTGAGGCCAAGGCGCCCCACGAGGCCCTGATGGCCAAGATACCGACCTTCATCGTCCGGCACCCCGATCCGGCCCTGGAAGGCCTTGCCTCCTTCGCACGCGCGCCGGAAGCCTTTGCCGTCGACATGCAAGGACGGCAATGGACCGCAGGCGCCGCATCGGGCGCGAGCTGACCCGGGCCTGTCATGTCCTCTGCCCCAGCCTTCGCGGCACCCCTGCCGATCGACGGTGTCCTGCCGGAGCTTCTGGCAACGCTTGATACAGGGCTGAACGCGGTTCTTGTTGCCGAACCGGGCGCAGGCAAGACGACCCGCGTGCCGCTGGCTCTTTTGAACGCGACCTGGCGCGGCGACGGCAAGATCCTGGTACTGGAACCGAGGCGTCTTGCTGCCCGTGCCGCTGCGCGCCGGATGGCAGCCGAACTTGGCGAAAAGCCCGGCGAGACCGTCGGCTACCGTGTGCGCATGGAAACGAAAGTCAGTTCACGCACTCGAATAGAGGTCATCACGGAAGGTGTTTTCACCCGACTGATCCTGGACGATCCGGAACTGACGGGCATTGCCGCCATTCTCTTTGACGAATTTCACGAACGCTCGCTTGACGGCGATCTCGGGCTGGCGCTGGCGCTGGATGTGCAGGCTGCACTGCGCGACGACCTGCGTCTGCTGCCGATGTCCGCAACGCTCGATGCTGCAGGAATTTCAGCCCTGCTTGGCGACGCGCCCGTCATCGAAAGCACGGGGCGCAGCTACCCGGTCGAAACACGTTACATGGGGCGAACGCCGAACGAGCGCATCGAACCGCAGACGGTGCGGGCCATCCGGCAGGCTCTTTCTGAAGAAACAGGTTCCATGCTGGTGTTTCTGCCAGGCCAGGGCGAAATCCGCCGCACCGCCGAGATGCTGGACGGAAAGCTTCCCGCCAATTGCCAGGTCGCGCCGCTTTACGGCGGACTGGACGCCAAGGCCCAGGACGCAGCCATCCGGCCGGCAGATGCCGGCCTCCGCAAGATCGTGCTGGCCAGTGCCATCGCCCAAACCTCGCTGACGATCGAAGGTGTGCGTGTCGTTGTCGACAGCGGTCTGGCGCGGGTGCCGAAATATGAACCACAGACCGGACTGACCCGGCTGGAAACCGTGCGCGTCTCTCGCGCTTCCGCTGATCAGCGGAGGGGCCGCGCCGGACGTACCGAGCCCGGTGTCTGCTACAGGCTCTGGGACGAAGCCCAGACCGTGGCCCTGCCACAGGCAGAGGCTCCGGAAATCCTGGAAGCGGATCTCACCGGCCTGGTGCTGGACCTGGCGGCCTGGGGGACGCTCGATCCGGCAGCCCTCGCTTTTGCCGACCAGCCCCCACTTGCGACCTGGCGCGAAGCAAAGGCTCTGCTTCAGGATCTGCACGCTCTGGATGACCACGGACGTCTGACCAATGACGGCAAGGCACTGGCGAAGCTCCCGCTGCATCCACGCCTGGCTCACATGGTGATCGAAGGTGTTGCCCGCGATCTCGGCTTTACCGCCGCGATGATCGCGCTGGTGCTGTCCGAACCGGGTCTTAGCGGCCGGGATCCCGACCTGCGTGCGCGTTTGCAGGCTTTGCGCCATGACAAGAGCCAACGTGTAAAAGACGGCCGCCAACTTGCCGAGCGCTGGCTGAAGCAGGCAGGCGGAACAGGCAGGGAGATAGATCCGGAAAGCGCCGGACTTCTGCTCGCCCTTGCCTATCCTGACCGGGTGGCCCAGCAGCGCGGGCAGACAGGACGCTTCCGCCTTGCGAACGGCCGTGGCGCAGAATTGGAGGCGGAACATACCCTTTCCCGGCAAGCCTTCCTGACTGTTGCCGATATTCAGGGCAAGGCGGCAAGCGGGCGTATCCAGCTCTGCGCGCCAATTTCCAAATCCGATATCGAAGACCTGTTTGCTGCAGACATCGTCGAGCAGGATGAAGTCCGGTTGACAGGAGATGGTGCGCTGAAGGCGCGGCGTGTCACCCGCTACAAGGCGGTTGAACTGAAGTCCGTCCAGATCCAGTCAGCAGATCCGGCAGCTGTCGAACGGGCCCTGATTGCCGAGATCCGCCGGCGCGGCGTCTCCCGCCTGCCCTGGAGCAAGGAACAGGAACGGCTGAAGAAACGTGTCGCCTATGCCCGGGAGAACGGCGCGCAGGATCTGCCGGATCTTTCCGACGGCACCTTGACGGAAACCCTGGAAACCTGGCTGCAGCCCTATCTCGCCGGCTGCACGAGCCTTGCCGCAATCGATACCGCCGTGCTGGGCAACGCGCTTGCGGCGCTCCTGCCCTATGATGCATCTGCACGGCTGGACAACCTTGCCCCCTCGCACTTCACCGCGCCGACAGGCAGCAAGGTGCCGATCGACTATGGTGCGGCCGCAGGTCCGACGCTTTCCATTCGCGTGCAGGAACTCTTCGGCCTCAAGGAGCATCCGAGCGTCTGCGAAGGCAGATTGCCGCTGATCCTGGAACTCCTCTCCCCGGCACAACGGCCGATCCAGATCACGAAGGATCTTCCCGGCTTCTGGCAAGGCTCATGGGCGGATGTGAAAGCCGACATGAAGGGCCGATATCCAAGGCACCCCTGGCCGGACGACCCGACCGAGGCCGAGGCGACGAGAAGGGCAAAACCGCGAGGGAGCTGATTCTCCCGTAAATCACATTCGAATTCAGATAAGCTCTTGACTTGAGCCTGCCATATGCGTTTCCAAGAAGGGCTTAAACACGAAATTTAAAAGAAATCCGATGAAACTGATCTTTCTCTTTTTTGTTTTTATTTTTAGCCATGTCTGCGCCGCCAGTAGTTCTACTCCACTGAGCGACAAAGACGCCGAAAGAATCACTTCCGAAATGATGTTGCAACTTGAGCAACTTCATGAACGCTTGATGGAGATTCTCGAACTGCAAGATCCAACAGAGCGTCAACCAGAGTTGGAGAGGATCAGAGAAGAACTCGAAGAAATTCAAGTTCCGTATCAGACAGCACTGCAGAGTATCGAAACTCAACCACAGGAAAGCTCATCTGTTACGAGAAGGTCGCATCTGAAAGACCTCTGGAAGTGTCAGAAAGCCGTCGCGGTCCTAGTTACTTTCTCGGACATTGTCGTCCAACCTGAAGTTCGTTTTCGTTCCCCTACCCAGGTTCAGAAAACCTACTTCGATTTCTTGAGCAAAAGTGAAGACTGTCGCTATCAGCTCGGCAAAGAACCATCTGCAGAGCTCGACACACCTGCGAAAGTATTTCAGGCTTATCTGCGAGTTATGGAGCGTACTCTCCGCGAGATGAAAGATCTGGACGACCCTGGCTTTCTAGCGGAAACAAGAGGGGATCAGTACGAATGGTTCAGGTTCAGGGAAAGATTTATTGGCGTCTTTACTCGGAAAATAGTTGGGAGCTTTATAGGCTATACGCCATCACATCTGGGTTAAGCTTGCGTTCGGAAGAATACCGGAACGAGGTGCGCGCGTTTGGCGCGTGCCAAACAATGCAGGGATCATTTATGCAACTTGTCGATAAATATTCCTTTTTTTTGGCACGCGATATCCCCGGCCTCCTACACGACAGGTCATTGAACCGCTTGGTCACGAAGTTCGCGGAATGCGAAGCGGCATTGTCCGATAAGTAAAACGAACTCTTGTATATCAATCTCCGGAAATGGCTCCCTTCAAACGCGAGGCGGTAAGGGAGCCATCTCTCAGACCACGAGTTGGCTAATCAATCGTCCGAAGCCGCCACCAGGCTTGCGTTGCCACCGGCGGCCGCGGTGTTGATGGACACCACCTGTTCCAGGGCGAACCGGTAGAGGTAAGCCGGGCCTCCGGCCTTGGGGCCGGTGCCGGACAGGCCGGAGCCGCCGAAGGGCTGGGTGCCGACAACCGCGCCGATGGTGTTGCGGTTGACATAGACGTTGCCGACGGACAGCCGGTCGACGACCTTCTTCACCGTTGCATCGATACGGCTGTGAACACCGAGCGTCAGGCCGTAGCCGGTGCCTGCGATCTGGTCCAGCACCTTGTCGAGATCGCCCGCCTTGTAGCGGACCACGTGCAGCACCGGCCCGAAGACTTCCCGCGTCAGGGCCTCGGCCTTGTCCAACTCGATGATGTGCGGGGCCACCCAGGAGCCGTTGGCCAGCTTGCCGTGCGGTGTCTTGCCGGCATAGCGCAGTTTCTGGCTTTCCTTCATGTCATCGACATGGGAGAGAATGTTGTCGCGTGCTTCCTCGTCGATAACCGGGCCGATATCGGTGGATGGCAACCGGGGGTCACCCAGGCTGAGTTCCCTGGCAGCGCCTTCCAGCATCTCCAATAGATGATCGGCGACATCCGCCTGCACATAAAGCAGACGCAGTGCGGAGCAGCGCTGACCGGCGGAGCGGAAAGCGGACATCATGACGTCGTCGCAGACCTGTTCCGGCAGGGCCGTGGCATCGACAATCATCGAGTTGATGCCACCGGTTTCGGCAATGAGCGGAACGATCGGTCCACGTTTGGCAGCAAGCGTGCCGTTGATCAGCCAGGCGGTTTCGGTCGATCCTGTAAAGGCGACACCGGCGACGGCCGGATGGGACGTCAGCGCCGCACCGACATCCCCCTCGCCCGGAAGCAGGTAGAAGACATCTTCCGGGACACCGGCCTCATACATCAGCTTGGCGGTCTCAAAAGCGATCAGCGGTGTCTGTTCCGCCGGCTTGGCAACAACGGCATTGCCCGCCATCAGGGCGGCGCTGATCTGGCCGAGGAAGATCGCCAGCGGGAAGTTCCACGGCGAAATACAGACGAAGACGCCGCGGCCCCGATAGCGGTAGCGGTTTTCCTCGCCGGTCGGCCCCGGCATCAGCTTGCCTTCGCCGAAAAGATTTCTGGCCTCGGCCGCATAGTAGCGGCAGAAGTCGACGGCTTCGCGAATTTCGGCAATGCCATCGGTCAGGCACTTGCCGGCTTCCAATGAGAGGATCGTCATCAGACGGTCCCGGTTGGCCTCCAGCAGATCGCCTACCTTGTCGATGGCAGCCGCCCGCTCTTCAACCGGTCTGCGCGACCATTTCTCGAACCCCTTCTGGGCATTTTCGACAGCAAGGCGGGCCGTTTCGCTGTCCGCGAAGCGCACCGTGCCGACCTTGGTCGAGCCGTCCATCGGGGCAAACACCGGATTGGCGTCACCCGACGGTTTCAGCCCCGCTCCAAGCGGGGCGGCCTCGGTGAACGGTGCTGTGGTTTTCGCCATGCCGGACGTCAGCAAATTGCGCTCCGCCGCACAGCCGAATTCCACGCCGTCGGAATTTTGCCGGCTGTCGCCGTAAAGGTCCTTCGGCAGCGGGATCGACCGGTTGATGGAATGGTGACCGCTATCCAGCAGTTCCTTCGGCCGCTTGAGCATCTTTTCAACCGGCACGGAGGCATCGCCCACGATGGTGACGAAGGAGGAGTTGGCGCCGTTTTCCAGAAGGCGGCGGACGAGATAGGCCAAGAGGTCCTTGTGACCACCGACCGGGGCATAGATCCGGCACGGGAAGCCGTCGCGTTCGACAACGGATTTGTAAAGGCTTTCGCCCATGCCGTGCAGGCGCTGGAACTCGTACCCTTCCGCCTTGCCACCGGAGAGTTCGATGATCTGGGCAACTGTCAGTGCGTTGTGGGTGGCGAACTGCGGGTAGAGCACATCCCGTGCCGCCAGCATCCGCTTGGCGCAGCACAGATAGGACAGATCCGTCGCCGCTTTTCGCGAGAACACCGGATAGCCTTCCGCACCGCCTTCCTGGGCGTGCTTGATTTCCGTATCCCAATAGGCGCCCTTGACGAGGCGCACCATCAGTTTGCGATTGGTCTTGCGGGCTGCGTTGACCAGCCAGTCGATCACGTGAATACCGCGTTTCTGATAGGCCTGAACCGCCAGTCCAAAGCCATCCCAGCCCTCGGTGACCGGATCGGTCAACATGGCTGCTATGATATCCAGCGAGATTTCCAGCCGATCGGCTTCTTCCGCATCGACGGTGAAGTTGAGGTTGTGGTCCTTGGCCATCTGCGCCAGTTCGCGCAGCTTCGGCAGGAGTTCGTCGCGCACGCGTTCGCCGTTGACGGCCTGATAGCGCGGATGCAGCGCGGAAAGCTTCACCGAAATGCCCGGTCGGTCCGGCAGTTGCTTGTCGCCTGCGGCCTTGCCGATGGCGGCAATTGCCTTGGCATAGGACTGGAAGTAACGCTCGGCGTCCTTCTGGGTACGCGCTCCTTCGCCCAGCATGTCATAGGAATAGCGATAGCCCTTCGCTTCCTGGGTCCTGGCGCGCTCCAGAGCCTTCTGGATGGTTTCTCCGAGAACGAACTGATGACCGAGCAGGCGCATTGCCTTGCGGGTCGCCATGCGCACGGTCGGCATGCCCATGCGCTTGACGAGGCTCGACAGGATCGACTGGGGCGTGTCGCCCGGGTGCAGCAGACGAGAGGTGACGCCCAGCGCCCAGGAAGAGGCGGAGACAAGCCAGGTGTCGGATTTCGGGCCTGAGGGATCATCGAAGCGGGCTGCCGCCAGCTTGTCTTCGATCAGCTTGTCCGCGGTCTTTGCGTCCGGAACGCGCAGCAGAGCTTCCGCCAGCACCATCATGGCCAGACCTTCACGGGTGGTCAGACCAAATTCGCGCATGAAGTCTTCCACGCCGCCGAGACCGACCTGGACCGAGCGCATGTCCTGAATATAATCGCGGGCGCGCTGGTCGATCAGTTTCTCCACCACGGGGTCGGTGTTGGCTTCCTTCAGAAGCGCTTCGACAAGCGTCTTGTCATCGGGGGCGTACGCCGGGCGAAACGGCTCGAGTTCGGTCGAATTGATTGTCTTCATGGCTGCAACAGTTGCGGTCATGAGAGCCTCCCAAAGGGGCCCCGCGGGGCCAGGTCACTAGATGCCTCCAAAATATCTTGAATCGAAGTCCGCTTTTCGCTGTTTTTGAAGCCAATCTCCGTGTATTCCTCTGCAAATTTCTTTTTTCTAGGGAAATTCGCCATGCTTGATGCAACAGACCGGAGGATTCTGAAGGTTCTCCAACAGGACGGCCGCATTACCAATACGGACCTTGCCGAACGGGTGCATCTTTCGGCAACCGCGACCGCCGAACGCATGAAGCGGCTGGTGCGCGAAGGGTACATCGAGCACTTCTCCGCCAGCCTCAATCCGAAGATGGTGGACCGAGGTTTGCTGGTCTTCGTCGAAATCCGGCTTGACCGCACCTCACCGGAAATTTTCGACGCCTTCAAGATTGCCGTCGAACGTTCGACCGACATCATGGAATGTCACATGGTGGCAGGCGGCTTCGACTACCTCATGAAAAGCCGCGTCAAGGACATGGAAGCCTATCGGGCCTTCCTGTCTGATGTGGTTTTGGCGCTGCCAGGCGTGCGTGAAACACATACTTACGCCGTCATGGAAGAGATCAAGGACACCCATATCTTGCCGGTCTGATTTGCGCTGGAACCGAACGGACACGAACACTCATCGTTCACAAAGCCTTGTCTTGACCATGCCATGCGCCTTGCGCGAGGGAACGAGGACCGGACACGATCCGCAACAGGGGAAATTCTGATGAAACGCATGCTTGCCGCAACGCTTGGTCTTATCGGATCACTGATGGCACCGGTGGCTGCTTCTGCACAGGAAGCGGCCAATGATCCGGCGTGGCAGGCAGTGCTGGATGAGGCCAGAGGCGAGACCGTTTATTTCCACGCCTGGGGCGGCGAGCCGCGCATCAACGCCTATATCGCCTGGGCTGCCCGGGAAGTGGCAAATGAATTTGACGTTCGCGTCCTTCAGGTGAAGGTCAGTGACACCGCATCTGTGGTCTCACAGGTGCTTGCCGAAAAATCGGTTGGCAAGGTCTCTGGCGGCGCGGTCGATCTGGTCTGGATCAACGGCGAAAATTTCGCGGCCATGAAGGAACAGGGCCTGCTGGCAGCACCTGGATGGGCGCAGACGTTGCCGAACTGGGATTACGTCGACGTGGAAAACAAGCCGACGGTCGCCCAGGATTTCACCGTGCCTACGGATGGCCAGGAAAGCCCGTGGGGGATGGCCAAGCTCGTGTTCATGTATGACAGTGCCCGCCTGGACACCCCACCAGCGACGCTCGATGCGCTGCTGAGCTACGCCAAGGCGAACCCGGGCCGTTTTGCCTATCCGCAACCGCCAAATTTCTATGGCACGACCTTTCTGAAACAGGTTCTCGTCAGCACGGTTCCGGACAAGGCCGCTCTGACGAAACCGGTGGATGAAGCCCGCTTCGAAGAAATGACCGCACCGTTGTTTGCCTATCTGGACGCATTGAACGGCTCGCTCTGGCGCCAGGGCCGTGCTTTCCCGAAGGATGCAGCGCATATGCGCCAGCTGCTTGCCGACGGAGAACTGGATATTGCATTTTCCTTCAATCCGTCCGATGCCTCGAGCGCAATTGCCAACGGCGAACTGCCGCCCAGCGTGCGCACCTTCGTTCTGGATGGCGGCACCATCGGCAACACCCACTTCGTTGCAATTCCGTTCAACAGTTCCAGCCAGGCAGGCGCCAAGGTCTTCGCCAACTTCCTGTTGTCACCCGCGGCACAGGCTCGCAAGCAGGATCCCGGTATCTGGGGCGACCCGACGGTTCTGAACGTTGCCGGACTGCCTGAAACCGAAAAGGTTCTCTTCGATACACTCGACCTTGGGCCTGCGACCTTGACGCCCGAACAGCTCGGCCCGGTCCTGCCGGAACCGCATCCGAGCTGGGTCAGTGCGCTTGAAGAGGCCTGGACCACCCGCTACGGCGCCGAGTGAGCCGGAGTACGTGGCAACCCAGCCGAAAGCCGTCCCGGCCATTCCGATCATCCTTGTGTCGGTTCTTCTGGCCGGGCCGGTTCTTGCCGGCCTGGCGGGCACGGTCCTGCCTGCCTTCGGTTACCTGCCCGCGCTGGGCCACAACAGCTTCACCCTTGAACCTGTCCGGCACCTGTTCCAACAACCCGGTCTGCTGACTTCCGTTTGGCTCAGTATTGCCACCGGCCTGACGGCCTCCGTCGTGTCGCTGGCGATCGTGCTCCTGTTCGTGGCAGGCTGGTCCGGAACGGCGGCGTTCCGGCGCCTGACCCGGTTTCTGTCGCCGCTGCTTTCAGTGCCGCACGCGGCGGCGGCCATCGGTCTTGCTTTTCTGATTGCGCCATCGGGCTTTCTGGTTCGCCTCGTTTCGCCCTGGGCGACTGGCTGGTCCAGGCCACCCGACGTTCTGATCCTCAACGATCCGTTCGGCATCGCCATGACGGTTGGTCTTGTCGCCAAGGAAGTGCCTTTTCTGTTCCTGATGACGCTCGCCGCGCTAAACCGCCCTCACGTTCAGGAGTATTTCAAGGCAGGTGCCAGCCTTGGCTATGGCCGTGTCGCAACCTTCTTCAAGATCGTTCTGCCGCAGATCTACCCGCTCATCCGCCTGCCGGTGCTGGCAGTGGTCGCCTATGCCACATCCGTCGTTGATGTCGCCTCTATCCTTGGGCCGACGACACCGGCTCCGCTCGCCCCGCGTCTCGTCAGCTGGATGAACGACCCGGATCTAACCAAACGTCTGATGGCATCTGCCGGGGCGTTGCTGCAACTTGCCGTCAGCACGACTGCTCTGGCCACCTATCTGGCAGGCGAACGGCTGGTCGCCTCGGCCTCCAGACGCCGTCTCGTCACCGGGCATCGTCACCTGCGCGAGCGTGCGGCAAGATATGGCGGACTTCTGGTGATGGTAATCATCATCGTCGCCATGATCATCTCGCTGCTGCTGCTCGGGATCTGGTCTGCTGCCCGCTCTTGGTGGTTTCCCTCCGTTCTGCCGCAGGCCTGGAATGTCATGCAAATGACCGACACCCTCGGCATGAGCCTCGGGCTTCTCGGTACGACAGTCGCTCTGGCCTGTGCCTCAGCGCTTGTTGCAACAGCCCTGACACTTTGGGTTCTGGAAGCGCGCGATCACCGCAAGTCGACCTCTTCGCGCCGTCTCAAGACACTCGTCTTCCTGCCGCTGCTGCTGCCGCAGATCAGCTTTCTGTTCGGTCTGCAGTTGCTTTTCCTGTCAGCGGATTTCAGCGGCACATTCTCCGCTGTTTTGCTGGCCCACCTGGTTTTCGTCCTGCCCTACGCTTTCCTGGCCTTGAGCGATCCCTGGGCCCGGCTCGATCCGCGCTTTGCCAAGGCCGCAGCCTCCATCGGCGCGTCGCGTGCCCGCATCTTCTGGCAGATCCGTTTGCCATTGTTGCTGCGGCCTGTTCTGGTAACGCTTGCCGTGGCAGCCGCGGTATCCGTCGGCCAGTATCTGCCGACCTTGATGATCGGTGCCGGACGGGTCGCCACGGTCACGACCGAGAGCGTCGCTCTTGCCAGCGGAGGCAGCCGGCAGGCAACCGCGCTGCTGGCCCTGCTGCAACTTGGCATACCACTGGCCGGATTTACGCTGGCCGCACTGTTACCGGCGTTGCTTCATCGCAACCGGGCCGCCATGCGGCTGGAAAGGTGAGGCAAGCAATGCAAACCCCAAACGAGCCATTGGGCCTCGTTCTTCAGGACGTCACCCTCCACCTGGACGGAGCGCCCCTGCTTGGGATCGACTGCCGGATAGAACCGGGAACAGTGCTCACCGTGATGGGTGAAAGCGGCAGCGGCAAATCCAGCCTGCTCGACTTCATTGCCGGTTTCCTCCGGCCGGATTTCAAGGCGAGCGGCAAGGTGATGCTTGATGGCACGGATCTGACACCTCTGCCTGCACAGGAGCGGCATATCGGCCTGATGTTCCAGACGCCGCTGTTGTTCCCGCATATGTCCGTGCTGCAGAACCTGATGTTCGCCATTCCCGCTGCAATCCGCAAAAGATTCCTCCGGCGGGACATGGCTCAACAGGCCCTCGCCGATGTCGGGCTTTCCGGCTTCGGCAGCCGCGACCCTGCGACGCTGTCCGGCGGTCAGCAGACCCGTGTCGCCCTTATGCGAACGCTTCTTGCCGAGCCGCATGCGCTGCTGCTGGACGAACCTTTCTCAAGTCTCGACAAGGCCCGGCGAGCCGACATCCGGGCATTGGTCTTCGACGCAGCCAGACAAAAGGGCTTGCCCGTCCTGCTTGTCACGCACGACGAGGAAGACGCTGACGCAGCCGGTGGCAAGGTACATTTTCTTGATGAAAGCGGATCAGGCAACGGCTGCGCCTGAGAAGGAGGTCACATCGGTGCAATCGTCGGCGAACAGGGCGTACGGCCAAAACGCGCGGTAGAACTGAGCCACCTAAATAATCTTCTGATGGCAGACAGAAATCAGGTTTGTGAACCCTGGTGCTTATTCGGCGGTGTCCGCAGACTTGGCCTGCAGCAGGGAGTAGTTGTCGATGCCGATCCGTTCGATCAGTTCGAGCTGCGTTTCGAGGAAATCGATGTGGCTTTCCTCGTCGCTCAGAAGCTGTTCAAACAGCGCCATGGAAACATAGTCGCCGAGCTCGCGACAGACTTCGCGGGCTTCGTGGTAAAGGGCCCGCGCGACGTATTCCGCTGCAAGGTCGCCTTCCAGGCATTCCTTGACCGACTGGCCGATCCGCAACGGGTCCAGGGTTTGAAGATTAGGCAGACCTTCCAGGAAGATGATCCGGTCCATCAGATCCTGTGCGTGCTGACGCTCTTCTTCAGCTTCCGCCAGTTCCTTGTCGGCCAACTTGCCGAAGCCCCAGTCGGCCAGCAGCCGGGCATGGACCCAATACTGGTTCACTGCCGTCAATTCATGACGCAGGGCCTTGTTGAGATACTCGATTACGCGCGCTTCGCCCTTCATGACCCTCTCCCTGCGAGATCCCCCCGGGGCGCTCTGTCACTTGGACATGTGCCCGGATGTTGATCGAAATTCATGTTCCGGACCAAGCCTTTTCTCTGGCCGGGGCCGGTAAGTCCTAGCGGTTTGAAGCCTGCTTCAATTCTGCAGGCGACTCTTCCGACTGTGGTTGCTCTTCAGAACTTTTTTCGTGAATGATGTCAATGACCGACGGAAAACAGCTTCCGCAACGCGGCCTGCACCCCAGATGACGGAACACCGCTCCGGGCGTTGGCACCTTGCCATTCGGGTCTGCACGCATTTCTTCCGCGGCTTCGCGAAGTTGCTTGTCAGACAGTACGTTACAGGAGCAAATGATCATTGTAGGATCCGGCGCGCGTCCTCATATGCGAACATATTGGCATTGACGAATTCCAGCGCAATAACGAAACTCGACTGCAAGAGTCAACTTTTTCCACGACTTTTGCACGCCAGCAGGGAAATAACATGACCGGCCAGGGTATCCCCGACGAGCGTCCGACACTCGTGCTGACAGGCGCGAGCCGCGGCATCGGACATGCCACCGTCAAGCGGTTTTCCGCGGAAGGCTGGCGGGTGATCACCTGCTCCCGGCAGGCGTTTTCGGACAAGTGTCCATGGCCGATGGGGCCTGAGGATCATATCCAGGTGGATCTGTCCGATCCGGAAAACCTCGGGTTTGCCACCCAGGAAATCCGCAAGCGTCTGGAGCCCAACGGTTCGCGCCTTCATGCGCTGGTCAACAATGCGGGGATCAGCCCCAAGGGCCCCGACGGGGAACGTCTGGATTCGCTGACAACGGCCATGCACGAATGGCGCACCGTTTTTCAGGTCAACTTCTTTGCCCCCATCCTGCTCGGCCGGGGCCTTTTCAAGGAACTGAAGAATGCCAAGGGTTCGGTCGTCAACGTGACATCGATCGCCGGCATGAAGGTGCATCCCTTCGCCGGTACCGCCTATTCCACCTCGAAGGCGGCCCTCGCATCGCTTACGCGGGAGATGGCGGCCGACTTCGGTCCGCACGGCATTCGCGTCAATGCAATCGCACCGGGCGAAATCGATACATCCATCCTGTCACCTGGCACCGAAAAGATGATCGAAGACATTCCGCTCCGCCGCCTTGGCCTGCCGAATGAAGTTGCCGACACGATCTATTACTTGTGCTCCGAGAAGTCTTCCTATGTCAGTGGAGCAGAAATTCACATCAACGGCGGTCAGCATGTATAAATCATTTATACAACCTGCCCTTCGTCTAGCTTGCCGATATATTTGCGGTACCTAAACCAGACTTTCAGAATGACGCATTTATTCTTCAGCTAAATATTACCTGAAGCTAAAAATGCGTGATTTACCTAATGTTCATTGCGCTCCGCAATACTGACAGAACGACAATGCAGTTGTTCCGGCTGTGCGGGGATAAAATGAAACGAATATTGAAAGTTCTGACCGACTTGAAATTTGGCTTCAAGGTCGGCGGCGGTTTTCTGGCAGTCTTGCTGCTGACGGCAGTCGTAGGTGGCGTGGGATTTCTGGCCATCCATGGTCTGTCCGCGCGGTTCGTCGTTGCCGATCAGGCGGCCAAGGTTGCCGGACAGGTCCAGGCAACGTCCCTGCTTCGTGAAGACTATCTCAACAATCCTTCGGCAGACCTCCGCAATTCCGTGCTTGAAGGTGTGGCGACGCTGCAAGGCGAACTGGACCTCCTGACCAACGAGATTGCGGGCGACACCGCCTCTGAAGCTCAGGTCGCCGGGGCCAAGGACGCGGTCTCCAGTTTCTCGACCACTTTCGATCAGGTCGCCGAGCAGACGGTGCAGCAGGCCGAACGTATCGCGACACTTCAGAAAAGCACCAATGATCTGGAAGCACTGGCGACCAACATCAGTGACGCCGTTCTGACGGAAGAAAAACGCATCAGCGCCGAAGCCTTCGCGGCGAACAGCCAGCTGGACGATGCCAACCAGCTTCAGAGAACCGTGTTCGAACTGAAAGACGAAGTCGTCAAGGTTCACATGCTCTACCTGAAAGGCAGCGGCAATATTGACGGTGAAGATCTTACCTCAGCCATCGACACCGCACGCAACCTCGTCTCTTCCACGAAGCAGATGAAGTACAAGCAGATCGAAGGTATCGACCGCAAGACCGTGAGCAAGCTGGCCTCGCAGGCGAACAAGCTCAACGCGGCTCTGGAGAACCTCACAAAGGATCTCGGCTTTTCCGAAGCCTATGAAGCACGCCAGGCTGTCGGCAATGCCATCGACGGGATGAACGGCTTTACCGAGGAAATTCTCGGGCAAGTCCACCCGGTCGTTTCCAAGGCAAAGACCGACGCGCTGACCGCCTCCACCCGCCTTGCAACGGTGCGCTCCATTGCCGAAAAAGCGACCAGTCTGAATGAGATGGCGCTGGCTGCCCGCGCGGAAACACTCTACCTCTTCGGCGCCTTTGGTGTCAGCGACCAGTCGGCTGTGGAAGAACAGATTGCCAATCTGCAGGGCCTGGAAAAGGACATGGTCAAATACGCCATGATCCTTCCCTCCGCCGCAGACGCGATCAACGCGATCCCTGAATCCGTTGCAACGCTCGACAAGTCTTTCCGCGAGATGCTTGTCACCAAGGCTGATCTGGCCGCCAAACGAGTGGAACTTGACGACCTGACCCGCAAGGTCAGCGCCGACATCACGTCCATCTCCGCTGCACAGTCGCAGGCCGCCAATTCCGCCGCCACGGCTGCAAAGGTCCAGATTGCCGTCACGATCCTGCTCGCCATCCTGGGCGGCATCGGTCTTGCCTTCATTCTCAACCTGGCCATCACGCGTCCGATCCGCACGATCACCGGCGTCATGGACCGCCTGGCAAACGGCAACAATGAAGTTGTGATCCCGGGCATCGATCGCGGCGACGAGATCGGCGACATGAGCCGCACGGTGCAGGTGTTCCGCGACAACGCTGTGGAACGCGCTCAGCTGCAGGAGCAGAATGCCCGCGAGGAAGCCTCCCGCCAGGAACGCCAGGCCCGTATCGACAGTCTGATCCATTCTTTCCGCACCAAGGCGGAAGAAGCGCTCGGCTCCGTGGAAACCACCGCGGGCGGCCTCGACAACACCGCACAGGCCCTGACGGAAATCGCCCGGGACAGCGCCGGCTACGCCAGCGAAACCCAGGCATCGTCCAACGAGACCACCAACAACGTTCAGACCGTGGCAAGCGCCGCCGAAGAACTGGCGGCTTCGATCGGCGAGATCTCCCGCCAGGTTGCCCAGACGACGGAAATCGTCGACCGGGCCACCACCGGAACACGGATCACCAACCAGAAGGTCGAAGGACTGGCGGAAGCCGCCACAAAGATCGGCGAAGTGGTGACCCTCATCCAGGCGATTGCCGAACAGACCAACCTTCTGGCCCTCAACGCCACCATCGAAGCGGCACGCGCCGGTGAAGCCGGAAGAGGTTTCGCGGTTGTTGCTGCCGAGGTGAAGGAGCTGGCCACCCAGACCTCCAAGGCAACGGAGGAGATCTCCAGCCAGATCACCGAGATCCAGAACGCGACCAAGGAATCCGTCGTTGCCATTGGCGAGATCGCGGAAACCATGACCGAGGTGAACACCTACACCACGGCCATCGCATCGGCTGTCGAACAGCAGGGCGCTGCCACCGCGGAAATTTCGCAGAACGTGCAGCGCGCGGCGGAAGGAACCGGTGCCGTGTCCTCTTCCATGTCGCAGCTATCTCAGGCCGTTGACCAGACCTCCTCGTCTGCGGACATGGTGCTGTCGGCTTCCGGAGAACTGACCCAGAAGACCCACGAACTGAAGCGTGAAGTCGAGCAGTTCCTCTCCGAGGTTGCCGCAGCCTGATCGCACACATCTGACCGAAGAGGGCGGGTGAGCTTCGGCTCCCCGCCCTTTTCTTTTGCGCTCGACAGGATCGCCGACCGCAGCGGGAAATTGCCTTTGCGGTGCTGTTGTGGGCGGTCACGAAACCTACGGACCGGACGGGTTCAAAAGCCGGCCGGCAAACCTTTTCGACCACACAGGAACGTCTAATCTACTTTCAAATGAAGGCAGGATGTTCTATGGCGGAACAACTTCAAACCTGACAGAAAACGAGTGAGACCCGTGGCGGATCAGACCAGTGCCTCCACCTATGCCCCGTCCGGCAAGCCTGCACACCAGAGCTGGCCGGTGATCCTGGAAACCAAGGGCTGGAAGGACTATCGGCTTCTGGACATGGGCCAGGGCGAGAAGCTGGAGCGTTATGGCCGGTTCACCATCGTGCGTCCGGAACCGCAGGCCATGGGGGCTCGGCGGCAGAAGGAGAGTGTCTGGAACCGTGCCGATGCCGTCTTTTCCGGCGACACGGAGGAAGAAGGCCCGGGCCGCTGGAAGTTTTCCGGAAGCGTGCCGGAAACCTGGCCGATGTCATACGGCCCTGTTCGCTACAACGGTCGCTTCATGTCGTTCCGCCACGTCGGTGTCTTCCCCGAACAGGCCGCCCATTGGGACTGGGTCAACGGTAAGATCCGCGCCGAGCGCGAGCGCGCGCCGGAAAAGCCGCTGAAGATCCTCAACCTTTTCGGCTACACCGGCCTTGCCTCGTTGCTCCCGGCGACGGAAGGTGCACAGGTAACCCATGTGGACGCGTCCAAGAAGGCGATCGGTTATGCCCGCGAGAACCAGGAGATGTCAGGTCTCGAAGATCTGCCGATCCGATGGATCTGCGAGGACGCTTCGAAATTTGTTGCCCGCGAAGTGCGGCGCGGAAACACCTATGACGGCATCATTCTCGACCCACCGAAATATGGCCGTGGCCCGAAGGGCGAGGTCTGGGACATCTACACCAGCCTGCCCGGCATGCTTGCGGACCTGAAGCAGCTTCTGGACAAGGACGCATTGTTCATGATCCTGACCGCCTATGCGATCCGCTCCAGTTTCGTGTCCATTCACGAACTCATGGCCGAAACCCTGGACACCGAAGGCGGCCTGCTGGAATCCGGCGAACTGGTCATCCGCGAGGAGGACGGCAAGCGCGCGCTGTCCACGTCGCTCTTTTCGCGCTGGAGCAGCAGATGATCGAAAAACGCCAGGGGGCGGTGAAACAGATCACCAGCCATTCCAACCCGATCGTTAAGGAGATCAAGGGGCTCGTCGCGCAGCGCAAGCACCGCAGCCAGTCGGGCCTGTTCGTGGCCGAAGGCCTGAAGCTGGCCACCGATGCCCTGGAAGCCGGCTGGGGCGTGCGCTATCTCGCGCTCGGGCCGGAAGCGCGGGACAATCCTGTCGCGCAGAAGGCTGCTGCAGCCGCGAAGGCGCGCGGCGCCCTGATCCTGGAAGCTTCGACCGCCGTCATGTCCGCGATGACGCGCAAGGACAATCCGCAGATGGTTGTCGGTGTTTACGAGCAGAAGCTTCTGGGAGCCCGCGACATTGATCCCGCCGGTACCACGCTCTGGGTCGCTCTCGACCGGGTGCGCGATCCGGGCAACCTTGGCACGATCATCCGCACGGTCGATGCGGTCGGTGGTGCAGGTGTGATGCTGGTCGGGGATTGCACCGATCCCTTCGCGGTTGAAGCGGTGCGCGCCACCATGGGCTCGCTGTTTCATGTGCCGCTGGCCAAACTCGGCAAGGACGAATTCAAGTCACTGGCCGAAAAATGGCCCGGCACCGTCGCAGCCACCCACCTGAAGGGATCGGTCGACTATCGCACGCCCGACTATGCCGAGCCGGTGCTGCTGGTCATGGGCAACGAGCAGAAGGGCCTGGAAGACGACATGGCAGCCGCCTGCCGTACCTTGATCCGCATTCCGCAGGTCGGACAGGCCGATAGCCTGAACCTGGCCGTTGCCACGGGCGTTGCGCTTTATGAAATCCGCCGCAAGCATCTGGAGCTTTAGAACCTATGCGTCTGTTCATCTTTGGCACCGGGTTTTCCTCCAAGGCGTTCGTGGAAGAAGTGCGTGACCAGTTCGACTGGATCGGCGGCACAACGCGTTCTTCGGACAAGATGGAGGCGCTCCGGACACTGGGTGTCGAACCGTTTCTCTTCGACGGCAATTCCCAAGGCGACAACATTGCCGAAGCGCTGAAGCAAGCGACACATATACTGGTCTCGATTGCTCCGAATGAAGCCGGCGATCCGGTGCTGAACCAATATGCCAATGAGATTGCCGGCGCGAAACCGCGCTGGATAGGATACCTCTCCACAGTCGGTGTCTACGGCAATCACGACGGTGCCTGGGTCGATGAGGAAACTCCGCTCAACCCCGTTTCCAAACGCTCCGTCCAGCGTGTCGCGGCGGAAGAGGCCTGGTTGGCATTTGCCGAACAGAATGACCTGCCGGTGCAGATTTTCCGCCTTTCGGGCATATATGGCCCGGGCCGGAATGCATTCGAGAATTTCAGGAAGGGCACGGCGCGGCGGCTGGTGAAGCCGGGTCAGGTCTTCAACCGCATTCACGTTGCAGATATTGCGGGCGCATTGAAGGCTGCCATGGCAAAGCCGTCGACGCGGGTTTTCAACGTCACGGACGATGAACCGGCCCCGCCACAGGATGTGGTTGCCTTTGCCGCGGAGCTGCTCGGCGTCGAAGCCCCGCCCGAGATCCCGTTCGAAACCGCGGATCTCACACCGATGGCCAGGTCCTTCTACGGCGAGAACAAGCGGGTTTCCAACCAGCGCCTCAAGGACGAGCTTGGGTTTACGTTCCGCTATCCGGACTACCGTGTTGCCCTGAAGGCCTTGCTGGAGACGGTGTGATCCCGTCGCAGGTCCCTGCCCTGACCAGACCTTGAGACGGCGGCGCCTTTTTTCATGCGCCGCCAGCCGTTTCATCCGTTCTGTTCAGCCGTTATTTGGGCTGCGGCACGACGCGCAGATAAGGCTTCAGGGTCTTCCAGCCTTCAGGGAATTTCTCCTTCGCCTCTTCATCGCTCACTGCCGGGACGATGATGACATCCTCACCGGACACCCAGTTGGCCGGGGTGGCGACCTTGTGCGCGGAGGTGAGCTGCAGACTGTCGATCACGCGGATGACTTCATCGAAGTTTCTGCCCGTGGAGGCCGGGTATTCGATCTTGAGCTTGATCTTCTTGTCCGGGCCGATAACGAACAGCGACCGCACGGTCAGCGTGTCGTTGGCATTGGGATGGATCATGCCGTATGCGGTGGCCACCTTCCGATCCGGATCGGCAATCAGCGGGAAGTTCAGGGCAACGCCTTGCGTATCGGCGATGTCACCAACCCAAGCATGATGATCCTCGATGGGATCGACCGAAACGCCGAAAACCTTGACGCCACGGGCTGCGAACTTGTCCTTGAGCTTGGCGGTCATTCCCAGTTCGGTGGTGCAGACCGGCGTGAAATCCTTGGGGTGGGAAAACAGAACCGCCCAGGACCCTTCGATCGCCTCATGAAAACGGATCGGACCATCCGTGCTGTCGGCTTCGAAATCCGGTGCCTCGTCTCCGAGCAAAAGTGCAGACATGAATGAGCTCCTTAAAATTACGGACCGCAATCTCAGTTTTGCGGCGGTTTACCCTTCAGTTTTTGCGCAGGCTTGTCGAGTCTCCCGGCCCTTTCCACCAAGGGGCAAATGAACGCAGGGGTTGACGTTGCCTGGTTCAGCCCCCAGTTTCCAGTCACAACAAGGCGGGGATTTTCGCCACATAATTCAAAAGCTTGCATGGGAGAACCTTATGACCACCTGGCGCGTCTACTTATCCGGCGAAATCCATACCGACTGGCGTGACAGGATCATGGAAGGTACATCCGCACTCAAGCTGCCGGTGGAATTTTCCTCTCCCGTGACGGATCACGATGCCAGCGACGATTGCGGCGCGACCATCCTGGGTGGTGAGGACAACAAGTTCTGGTACGACCACAAGGGCGCGAAGGTGAACGCGATCCGCACGCGGACGCTGCTGGAAAAAGCCGACATCGTCGTGGTCCGCTTCGGCGATAAATACAAGCAATGGAACGCAGCCTTCGATGCCGGCTATGCCGCTGCGCTCGGAAAGTCACTGATTGTCGTTCACGACCCGTCGCTGACCCACCCGCTCAAGGAAGTTGACGCAGCTGCTCTTGCGGTCGCCGAGACGTCCGAACAAGTCGTCGATATCCTCAAATATGTTATACTTGGGAAGCTCGATTGGTGAGCAGGTCTTGAAATTAACAATTTCATTACCATACTAATAGACACTATGGAAAAGCCCGGGTGTTTTTACCGGGCAACCAGACCTCCGCCAAATGGAACGGCTTCTTGAAGTGAGGCAGCCGCAAAAAGACTGCGCACGTCGATGTCCAGTTCCGAGCAGGGTCTGAAAAGTACTTTAGTATTATCATCAACACTGTCATCAAGGCGTTGAAAAAGGCAGCTATGGAAGCCGTCGTATGCCAAGATGCCAAGAATTGGAAAGAAGACTCCATGCTACATGGAAACGTGAAATGGTTTGATCAGCGCCGAGGTATCGGCACGATCGAACCGCAGGACGGCGAGGACATCCTTGTCGACATCTCGGCCCTGCGCCGGTCCGGTATTGACACTCTGAAGGAAGGCCAGCTTGTGGCTTTCGACCTGGAGTGGCGCCGCGGTCAAATGGTGGCTGAAGACCTGAAAGTCCTGTAAGGTCACTTACAGGTCATTACCGGGTACAAGGGCGGTTCGACCGCCCTTTTTTATTGGAATTTTTCAGATGCAAATTGACGAGAGATTACAACAGGGCATCTCCGCCCATCGCAGCGGCAATCTGGAAGCCGCCCTCAGCGCCTACAAGGACGTGCTTTCAGAAGATCCCGACCACGCGGACGGCCTGCATTTCCTGGGGCTGCTGCATTTCGATGCCGGCAAGGCCGACAATGCGGTCGCGCTTATCCATGCATCCCTGGAAAGGAACCCGCGCAATTTCTCCGCCTGGAACAACCTCGGCAACATCCTGAAGCTTTCGGGCGACAAGGACGAAGCGTTGAAGGCCTATTTGCGCGCAGTAGAAATCGAAGTGCGTCACGAGGAAGCCTGGAAGAACATTTCGATGATGCTGCAGGAAGCCGCCAATAACGACGAGCTTCTGCCCATGCTGCGAGAAGTCGTGCGCCTCGACCCAGACAATCACAGCGGCTGGCACAACTTCGGCATATCGCTGATGCTTGCCGGCAAAAGAGAGGAAGCGGCAGACGCTTTCGAACGGTGTCTGCAGTTCCCGCCAGACGTCTGGAGCGACAAGGGCTGGCATCCGCGCGTACTGTGCGCGCTTGGACGGAACGAAGTCGCCACCCGGCATATGGAGATGCTTGTCGCAACCTACCCGGACGACCCGGTCATCCGCTATCAGTTTGCCGCGATCCGCGGAGAAGACCTGTCGCTTGCACCTGCGGACTATGTTCGGGATCATTTCGACAGCTTCTCGGAAAGCTTTGACGACGTCCTGAACGGGCTCGGCTACCAGGCGCCGAAGCTTGTCGCCGAGGAAGTCGCGGAGCTGGCCAGGGAGGGCGACTTGCCGTTTGCCCATGTGGTCGACCTTGGTTGCGGGACCGGCCTTTGTGGACCACTGATCCGCAACCACTGTGCCCGGCTCACCGGCATCGACCTGTCATCGGGCATGCTGCGCAAGGCCGCTGCGCTGAAGGTCTACGACTTCCTGGTCGAGGGTGAGCTCGTTGGATTTCTGTCCTCCGACCTGCCGGCCCAATTCGATCTGGCAGTCTGTGTCGACACGCTGTGTTATCTCGGCGATCTGCAGCCTTTCATGCAGGCGCTTGCAGGAGCCCTTGCCCCGGGTGGAATGCTCGTCGCGAGCGTCGAGCATCTCGATACGTCGGACGGACCGGATTACCGCGTGGATGCTACGGGGCGCTACGCCCACCGGCCCGAATATCTAAAGCGCTGCGCGGAGGCCGCGGGCCTTCTCTATGCACGGGAGAAACGGGATATTCTGCGCAAGGAACTCGGCAAGGATGTGCATGGGCTCGTTTTTCACATCCGTAAGCCAGGCGCCAGCCAGTCGTGACAGTCTGTCCGCGCGGACGGCAAGTGAATTCGTGCGAGGACATTCAAAGCGGTTGTGCCGGGGCGTAAAGTTGTTACGGTGTCGCCGTTGGGAACGAGTGTCCGTTTGGAGGGACCGTTAATGTCGGAATGCAATGTTCTGCTGGTGTATCCGCGCTTCAATGCCGGGTCATTCTGGAACTATGGTGCGACCTGCGAAATGGTCGGCGCAAAATATCCCGCTCCTCCTCTCGGCCTGATCACAGTTGCGGCAATGCTGCCGGAGAACTGGAATGTCCGCCTGATCGACCGCAACACCGGCGCCCTGACGAACGACGATCTCGCCTGGGCCGACATGGTGATGACCGGTGGCATGCTGCCCCAGCAGGCCGATTGCCTCGCCGTCATCCGCCGTTCACAGGAAAAGAACGTTCCCGTCGTGGTCGGCGGTCCGGACGCAACCTCTTCTCCGGAAGTTTATGAAGCGGCCGACTTCCTGGTCCTTGGTGAAGCCGAAGGCATTCTCACCACCTTCGTCGACGCCTGGAAGGAAGGGGTCCGCAACGGCCGTTTCTCGGCCGAGAAATTCAAGGCAGACGTTTCCTCCAGTCCCGTACCGCGCTTTGACCTTCTGAGATTCGACGATTATGTCCAGATCGGCGTTCAATATTCACGCGGCTGTCCGTTTACTTGCGAATTCTGCGACATCATCGAGCTGTATGGCCGCGTGCCGCGCACCAAGACCAACGACCAGATGCTGGCCGAACTCGACCGGCTGTACGAACTTGGCTACCGGGGTCACGTCGACTTCGTCGATGACAACCTCATCGGCAACAAGAAGGCCGTGAAGGGCTTCCTCCCCGAACTGGCGAAATGGCAGAAGGAACGTAGCTACCCGTTCGAAATGTCGACCGAGGCTTCCCTCAACCTGGCGGACGACGAAGCCTTGTTGAAGATGATGCAGCAGGCCGGATATTTCTCGGTCTTCATCGGCATCGAAAGCCCCGACCCCGAAGTCCTGGTGGCGACACGCAAGAAACAGAACACACGCCGCGATATCGCCAAGAGCGTGCACAAGATCTACGATGCCGGAATCTTCGTGCTGGCCGGCTTCATTGTCGGCTTCGACGAGGAAAGCGACAAGGTGGCGGACGAGATCTCGGCACTGATCGAGGAAGCCGCAATCCCTGTCGCGATGACCGGGTTGCTCTATGCCCTGCCGAACACCCAGCTGACGCGCCGGCTCGCCAAGGAAGGCCGTCTGCATGCGGATTTCGCCACCGATGATCCGGATACGGAACATGGCGATCAGTGCACCGCCGGGCTCAACTTCACCACAGTGCGCCCGCGCGCGCAGATCCTGGAAGACTTCAAGCAGGTCATCGACCGGGTCTATGGTCCGGAAGCCTACTTCGGCCGCGTTCAGAAAGTGGCTTCCATGCTCGACATGAGCGGCGCAAACGGCTCGATCTTCGGCGCCGGGTTCTTCCATGACATCAAGCTGTTCGGCCGTCTTATCCTGGCGATGACCTTCAAGGAAACCACCTATCGCGGGCCCTTCTGGAAAACCCTGATCAAGACCACCTTCACCAATTTCAGGGCGATCAAGCCGGTCATGATGATGCTTGCGCTCTATGTGCACCTGGGGCCGTTCTCCCGGTTCGTGGTTGCCCAGATCGACAAGCAGATTGCCGATATCGAAAAAGGCAACTGGGAACAGCCGGCGCTGGTGGCCGCCGAGTAATCGGATAAGGTCACCCTCCTTCAGCTTACGGGATTGGCGGGAAAAGAGTTGCGGTCCGGTATCTCCAAACGCAGCGCGCTGGGGTTCATCCTGGTCACGCTGGTTCTCAATTCCATGGGCATCGGCCTGATGATGCCGGTGATGCCCTCGCTTCTGACCGAACTCACCTCGCTGCCTGTGAGCGAAGCCGCCCGCTGGGGCGGTGCACTGAGCGTCGTCTACGCCTTGATGCAATTCGCCTTCGGTCCGACGCTCGGCAATCTGTCCGACCGCTTTGGCCGCCGTCCGGTGCTGCTGGTGTCCATGTTCGCTATGGCCGTCGACTACCTGATCATGGCCTTCTCCTGGCATCTGGCCGTGCTGTTCATCGGCAGAACCCTGTCGGGTGTTGCCGGAGCCACCTTCTCGGCCGCATCAGCCTTCATTGCCGACGTGTCGTCCAAGGAAGACAGGGCCAAGAACTTCGGCCTTGTCGGGGCCGGATTTGGCGTCGGCTTCGTACTCGGGCCAATGATCGGCGGTTACCTTGGCGAATACGGACCGCGTGCGCCCTTTTATGCCGCCGCAGGCCTTTCCTTCGTCAATTTCCTCTTCGGCTATTTCATGCTGCCGGAAACGCTGAAGGACGAAAACAGAAGAGATTTTGACTGGAAACGGGCCAATCCATTCGGGGCCTTCAAGCAGATCGCCGCCTATCCGGCGGTGCGCACGCTGCTTCTGGCCATCTTCCTGTTCGACATCGCCCATTACGTCTACCCGTCCGTCTGGAGCTACTATGCGGAGGAAGTCTTCGCCTGGAGCCCCGGAGACATCGGCCTGTCACTTGCGGCCGTCGGTGTCGGATTTGCCTTCGTTCAGGGATACCTGATCCGTGTCCTGGAACCGAAGCTCGGGCCCGGCCGGACACTCTTCATCGGGCTGGCCGCCAATCTCGTGGCCTTTGCCGGTCTCGCCGTCGCCGATACCGGCTGGATGGCCTATCTGCTGATCTCGTTCGCGGCACTTGGTGCCATGGCTACGCCTGCCTTCACCGGTCTGATGTCGGTCCGTGTCCCGGACAATGCGCAAGGCGAATTGCAGGGCCTGATTGCCAGTGCCGCCGGCCTTTCCATGGTGGTGAGCCCGCTGGTGATGACCCAGGTCTTTGCCACGTTTTCGGGTCCTGAGGCGGCGATTACCTTTCCCGGTGCGCCGTTTGCCCTGGCAGGCGTGCTGATCCTCGCCGCCATGCTGATCGCCCTTCCCTTCATGCGTCTTCAGGAAAGACTGCCGTCACCTTCCGAGGCGGCCGACCGGAAGACACCAGCTGAATAATCAGGTTCCCCCAAAAGTGACAGGCACCTTTCCTCCCCTTCTCGACGGGCCACGTCTTGCACCGGCCTCCGGCAAACCCGCCCGTCAGCTGGTTGTGATCCTGCATGGCTACGGCGCGAATGGTCTTGACCTGATAGATCTCGGGCGCGCCTGGCAGGGACAGCTTCCCGATGCCGCTTTTGTTGCGCCGAACGCTCCTGAACACCTTCCCTTCGAAGCGCTCGGCGGACGGCAATGGTTTGCGCTCGAAGAGCGCGATCCCAATGAATACCGCCTCGGCGCGCAGGCCGCCCAACCGGTGCTCGACCGGTTTCTGGACGACGAACTGGCCCGCCATTCGCTGGACGGCAGCGCGTTGGCACTGGTCGGCTTCAGCCAGGGAGCCATGATGACCTTTCAATGCGGCCTGCGCCGCCCGTCTCCGCCAGCGGCCCTGATCGGTTTTTCCGGACTGCTGCCGGGAGCCAGCCAGCTGGGTCCGGTCAACACGCAGAGCCCGGTGCTGATCGTCCATGGCGAGGAAGACGATGTCGTTGCCAGCTATCATGCCCAGGCAGCACAAAAGGCGCTTGACGATGTTGGAGTTTCCTCAAGCCTGCACCTGCTGGCCGGCCTCGGCCATTCGATTGACGAGCGCGGCATGGTGCTGGGCGGGCGGTTTCTGGAAAAGGCATTTGGCCCGGCAATGCCGATCTGAAGACGGCCTTGCATTGGTTAATAGCCTGTTAACGGTTTTGCAGGATGATTTCTGCAACTGTGCCGGACCAGAAAGGGCCGGACGAGCCGGGATCCGAAGCCATGCAGATTTCCATCGAAACCACTACGCAAAGCGCGAGCCTTTTTACGGCTTCCTTTTCGAATGGCGGCGCTGAAGGCCAGAAGAACGATCCCAAGGGCAACGCCTACGGCCACGAGATCGGCCAGCGAAATGGCCACGATAAGTCCCCCGCCGTCAATGCTCTGGAAGCAGCCAGCAAACAGGCCGAGGAAGACGCGGTCGTGATCGCTGCCCTTCAGGATGCGGTCGAAAAAGGCAAAGGCAAGGACGACGACAAGGAAAAGGACGGCGCGCTGGCGACCGTTGAGGACTATCAGAAGACCGCCGGCAAACTGAAGGTGGCTCTTGGTGAAGAGGAAAGCGGCGCTTCGGCGAATGTCGCCTATGAAAGCGCGACGATTTCAACGACCACCATTGAAGCCGAGATCGGTGGTGAAACCGTTTCCGCGCAATTCGTATCCTTCGAGCGGGTGTCCTACGACAGCGAAACCGGGCTGTCCGTCCGCTCCGCAAACGCCTCTTCCATCGAAGGCAACTTCGACAACGGCTCCTTCAGCTACCAGAGCGCTGCCGTCAGCGAGCTTTATGCAGGCACCGGCGACCAGGTTTCGAACCTCCTCGGCCTGGTGGCCTGAGCAGGCAGCCCTTCCGCGTACGCTCCGGTTGGGACGTGGGCTGGACCAGACTGCCGGATAAAGTCCGGCAATGACGCAGGTGGGAAAGAGCCAGATCTGACACCTGACTTAAAAAGGGGAGCCGAAGCTCCCCTTTTCCATGCCTTACGCCTTTTTCAGATAGGCGACGATGACGTCCAGAGCCGCCTGAAGGTCACCCTTGTCGATCATTTCAGTGACCGTGTGGATGTAGCGGGTGCCGACGACGATGCCGATTGCCTTGGCACCGGCAGCCGCCTGCTGGGCAGCCGCGCCGTCCTGGCCACCAGCCGCCAGCATGGTGCGCTGGAACGGGATCTTTTCCTTGACCGCAATAGCTTCGATTTCCTTCACCAGATCGCGGTCCGCGATGAAGCTGGAATCCTTGACGTGCAGACCGAAGCCTTCGCCCTGCACCGTGGTGCGGTCCTGCTCGGGAACGCCCGGCGTGTCGCAGGCAAGCGTGGTATCGATGCCAAGCCCGATGTCCGGCGCAATGGCAAAGGACGCGGTGCGTGCGCCGCGCAGGCCGACTTCTTCCTGGCAGGTGAAGGCGACATGAATTTCGCAATCATGCTTGGCCTTGCCCAGACCCCTGATCGCCTCGATGCCGAGCCAGCAGGCGATCCGGTTGTCGAGCGCCTTGGAGACGACCTTGTCGCCGATCTCGATCAGTGGCTCGTCCATGGTCACCATGTCGCCGACCTTGACGATCTCCTTGGTCTTTTCGCCAAGGCCCATGTCGATGACGAATTCCTTGGGCTCCGGCACCTTCTTGCGCTCTTCCGGAGAAGAGATGTGGATCGGCTTGCCACCCGGGTTCATCACCCCCTTGAAGTCGCCTTCATCGGTAGACACCAGCACGCGGCGGGAGAACAGGTTGCGGGCATCGAAGCCACCAACCGGCTGCACGTGAACGAAGCCCTTGTCCGTGACATGTGAGACCAGGAAGCCGATCTCATCCATGTGACACAGAAGCATGACCTTCTTCGGGGTTCCCTTCTTGGAAGCCTTGCGGCTGTCGCGGCGGCAAAGCAGCGAGCCCATCGGGTCGACGGTGACCTCGTCGAACAAGCCCTTGATTTCCGCCTGAATCAGGTCGCGGACCCGGTGTTCGTGACCCGGTACACCCGGCGTTTCGCAAAGTCGGCGAAGCAGATCGATATTCATGGAACTTCCTGTGAAGGTTGGAAAATCGGCACGATCCTAGTCCGAAAGACCGCGCGGGATAAAGAGCCAAGACAGATTAGTTCGAAAAGAGAGGCTTGTTGCAGGTATGTGGCCTGCGATAAGCCTCGGCAGGAAACCGCATCCCCCATGCGAATCCTGACAGACCGTTCCGCCGTTTCCCGGCACAGCCCTTCAATGCGAATGGAAAGGTTTTCTTCTTTGACCACTCTCATGTCCGGCACCGTCCATGTCGAAACGCGCGCCGTCACGGTCGGCAACTCCACAGTTCACGTTCGCTGCTGGACACCTGAAGATCGTTTGCCCGGCAAGGTGCCGGTGCTCCTGTTTCACGACTCGCTTGGCTGTATCGCCCTCTGGCGTGATTTTCCCGAACGCCTTGCCGTTGCCAGCGGACGGGTCGTGATTGCTTATGACAGGCCCGGCTTCGGCCAGTCGTCGGTGCGCGAAGACATCCTGCCTGCAAGCTTCATCGCGGATGAAGGCAGAACGGTTGTGCCCGCGCTGTGCGAGCAGCTGGACCTCACGCGATTTGTTGCCTGTGGGCACAGCGTCGGTGGCGGCATGGCGGTGCATACGGCCGCACAGCATCCCGACAAGGTCACGGCCCTGGTCACGATTGCCGCTCAGGCGCTTATCGAGGACCGCACCCTGGAAGGTGTCCGCGAAGCCCGCACCGCGTTTGCCGATCCCGGCGCCTTCGACAGGCTTGCGCTCTATCACGGAGACAAGGCGCGCTGGGTGCTGGATGCCTGGACGGAATCATGGCTTTCGCCCGCCTTCGCCCATTGGTCCCTTGACGATGCGCTTGCCGGTGTCCGCTGCAACACCCTTGCGATCCACGGCGCACTGGACGAATACGGATCAACCCGCCACCCGGAACACATCGCCAATAGCACCGGCGGACAAAAGGTCATCCTGGAGGGAAGAGGGCACACGCCTCACAGGGAATGCCCGGACCTGCTGGTTGAAACCATTTCCAGTTTCCTGGTGAATGTTTCGTGATCCAGCACCCGGGCAGGCTGCTTGCCGTCGCAAGAAAAGGAAAACTGCGGTCGGTCTTCGCAGATTAGCGAAGTCGGTTTAACTTCTTGCTCGCCAATTTCGAAAAATCGTCCGCCTGTTTTTCGCTTTGCCATTGCAGTGTCGCAATTGATGACAACATTCTAAAGGTAAGCAAAAAGCGTCTCCCGTCTTCTCGGAGAGATGTAGCGCCTTCCATTGCGACGATCCCGGGGAATCCCATGACCCAGAAAAAACGTTTTATTCTTTCCATTGACGGCGGCGGCATTCGTGGCCTCATTCCGCTTCGGCTGCTTGAGACACTTGAAAGCCGATTGAGCCAGCGCGGCGTTAGCGAGCCGCTGCACCAGGTTTTCGATCTGATGGCCGGTTCTTCTACCGGCGGCCTCATTGCTGCAGGCCTATCCGCCCCGCGCCCAGGCGGCACCGCCGGCGCACCTGCCGCGACCCTTGATGAGCTGCGCAGCTTCTTCGAACGCGACGCGCGGGAAATCTTCAAATCATCAATCTCGGCACGACTGGCCAGAACCGTCACCAGTTCGCTTGGCCTGTTCGATGAAACCTACGATCCGCGGCCGCTGGAAAAGCTGCTGAAGGAACGCTTCGGCTGGACCTCCATGGCCAGCGGCCTGACCCACCTTGTCCTGACCGCCTACGATCTGGAACAGCGCAAACCCGTGTTCCTGACAAACGGCCTTGAAGCCAGCAGCGGCCGGCCGGACGACTATTACTTCTGGCAGGCTGTGCGTGCGACCACCGCCACCCCCTCGTATTTCGAACCGGCACGCGTTGAAAATCTCAGCCGCCGGCGCGAGGAAGCCCTGATCGATGGAACGGTCTTCATGAAGGACCCGACAGTGGCAGCGTATCTGGAAGCCCGCAATCTTGGCTGGGGCGACGACGAGATCGTCATCCTGTCGCTCGGCACGGGCCGGGCACCGGAACGATCGTTCCTTTACAAGGACGCCGTTGGCTGGGGTGCCCTCGGCTGGCTGCAGCCCTCCAAGGGCGCACCGCTGATGTCGATCCTGGCCGATGCGCAAAGCCAGACAACATCCGATCAGGCACGGCAGCTCTTTGCAGAACTGCCGAACGTGACCTATCACAGGCTCGACGCCGATCTTCCACCGGAAGCCGAAGACATCGACAATGCCCGTCCCGGCAACATCATCACACTGAATGGTGCTGCAGACAGGGTGATCCGCGACAACACGGTTTTCCTCGACGCGTTCGCCGACATGATCGCGGCGCATGTGGATAATCGCGAATCGGATGCGGAAACACCCGATTTGGTGCATGCTGCCTGACGAGTGAGGTGGCCGTCGCGGCGGGAGCAACGACGGCGGAACACCCAGACTGGCGCACGAGGTTTCGACGTGAGAACGGGGAAAACAGGCAAGCGAAACCGCTGGGCACCTTCGGTGTCCGGCTTCTTGGCATTTGCAGCCGCGGTGCAGGTTTCCTGCCTCGTTGCGTCAGCCGCGCCAGTGCCGACAGCCAAACCGGCCGATCCCGTCTCCGAGGACTATTCGCCGACCGTCGAACTGGTGGCCGGTGTGCCTGTCCCGGTAAAGAAACGCGATGTTCCGGAAGGCTATGTCGCGAACAAGCCCAAGCTGGTGCTTTATGGGGACCAGCCGGCACGAGACTATTTCGGCGCCGCCACCGGCCCCGCTCAACTGAAAGCCCGCTCGATCGGGTCCTATGCCAAGGGCTGCCTTGCAGGTGGAGCGGAACTGCCGACGGATGGGCCCACCTGGCAGGCAATGCGCCTGTCGCGCAATCGCAATTGGGGCCACCCTGTCCTGATCGACTATCTCAAGGATCTGGCGAGCGATGCCCCCAAGGTCGGCTGGAACGGTCTGCTTGTCGGCGACATTGCGCAGCCGCGCGGCGGGCCGATGACATCCGGCCATGCCAGCCACCAGATTGGCCTCGATGCCGATATCTGGCTGACCGAAATGCCGAACCGGCGCCTGACCGCCCAGGAACGCGAAGACATCTCCGCTATTTCGATGTTGATCGGTCCGATGGACGTCAAGGGTGCAGACCGGCGTGTCGACCCCAGGAAATGGTCAGATGACCATGCTCGGCTGATCCGGCGCGCCGCATCCGACCAGCGCGTTGCTCGCATCTTCGTCAGCCCGACGATCAAGAAGGCTCTGTGCGATTTCGAGAAGGGCGGCAACCGCGCCTGGTTGCGCAAGGTGCGGCCCTGGTGGGGGCATCACTATCACTTCCATGTACGCCTTTCCTGCCCTGCAGGCAGTGCCGGCTGCAAGAACCAGAACCCGCCGCCGCCGGGCGATGGCTGTGGCGCGGACCTTGCCTATTGGCTGTCCGACGAACCCTGGGTTCCCAAAAACCCTCCCAAGCCCGGAGAGCCTCCGAAGGTGGTCAAGAAACGGCCCATGGCTCTGGCAGCCCTGCCGAATGACTGCCGGTCGGTGCTGACGGCCAATTGAGACCGGCGAGATGACGCCTAGGTGTTCGGCGGCTGCATCGGCCCCAGAACCCTGGCAACGAAGACCAGATCCAGCCAGCGGCCGAACTTGGTACCGGCTTCCGGCAGACGGCCCGCAACATGAAAACCAAGCTTCTCGTGAAGGGCGATGGAGGCAGCATTGTCCCCGTCGATGACGCCGACCAGCACATGTAATTTCATGTCGGCGGCAATGTCGACCAACCGCTCCAGAAGCGCCTTCCCAATGCCGCGCCGCTGTGCCGCCGGGTCGACATAGACGGAATGTTCCGCCGTCAGACGATACCCTTCGCGAGGCCGGAACGGCCCGAAGCTGGCGAACCCGAGAACGGTATCCGCATCGTCCACGGCCACCAGAACCGGCAGACCCTGCTTCACCCGGCCTTCGTACCAGGTCAGCCTGTCGTCCAGCGTTTCCTCACGATTTGTCCAGGCAGCCGTCGTCTCGCGCACAGCCTGATTATAAAGCGCCAGGATCGACGGGACATCCTTCGGTTCTGCATTACGGATCAACATCATGCTCTCTTGTCAGGCTGCTCGACACATCAGTGCCGATGCAATCTAGATCACACTTTGAGGTTGATTTGCCACGACAAATGTCACCTGCGGGCTACGTCATTTGCCGGAGGCGCCATATCCCTGCCGGAGCGGTGAAACCCGGCATTCGCCCGAGGGTGCAAAAAAGCACCGGAATTCAACGCCCGAAGGCTTCAATCTACTAGGCGAAATCGAATTGCAATGGTAAAGGGGCGGCCATGACGACGAAGAAGCTTTCCAACATCCGCAACTTTTCCATCGTGGCGCATATCGATCACGGCAAGTCGACGCTGGCCGACCGCCTGATCCAGATGACCGGCACGCTGACCGACCGCGAAATGACCGAGCAGGTGCTCGATTCGATGGACATCGAACGCGAGCGCGGCATCACGATCAAGGCGCAAACAGTGCGACTGATCTACAATGCCAAGGACGGCGAACAATATACGCTGAACCTGATCGACACGCCGGGCCACGTGGACTTTGCGTACGAAGTGTCCCGCTCGCTGGCAGCCTGTGAAGGCTCGCTGCTGGTGGTCGACGCCTCTCAGGGTGTGGAAGCCCAGACGCTCGCCAACGTCTATCAGGCCATCGACAACGATCATGAGATCGTCACCGTCCTTAACAAGATCGACCTGCCTGCGGCCGAACCGGACCGCATCAAGGAACAGATCGAGGACGTGATCGGCATCGATGCGTCCGAAGCCTGCATGATCTCCGCCAAGACCGGTCTTGGTGTCGATGACGTGCTGGAAGCGATCGTTTCCAAGCTGCCGCCTCCGGAAGGTGACCCGGAAGCGACGCTGAAGGCGATGCTGGTCGACAGCTGGTACGACACCTATCTCGGCGTGATGGTGCTCGTCCGTATCATCGACGGCTCCCTGAAGCGGGGCCAGAAGATCAAGATGATGGGTACGGGCGCTGCTTATGATGTCGACCGCGTCGGCGTCATGACCCCGAAATTCCTGCAAGTGGACGAGCTGAAGGCCGGCGAGATCGGCGTCATCACCGGGTCCATCAAGGAAGTGGCCGATACCCGTGTCGGTGATACCATCACACTGGAAAAGAAACCCTGCACGGAAGCCCTTCCGGGCTTCAAGCCGGCTCAGCCGGTCGTGTTCTGCGGTCTCTTCCCGGTCGACGCGAACGACTTCGAGGATCTGCGCGCTGCCATGGGCAAGCTGCGCCTCAACGATGCCTCGTTCTCGTTCGAGATGGAAACATCCGCAGCTCTCGGCTTCGGCTTCCGCTGCGGCTTCCTCGGTCTGCTGCACCTGGAAATCATCCAGGAACGGCTCTACCGCGAATTCGACCTCGACCTGATCGCGACCGCGCCGTCGGTGGTCTACCAGATGTCCCTGACGGACGGTGCGGAAGTCGAACTTCACAACCCGGCCGACATGCCGGATGTGGTGAAGATTTCCGAAATCCGCGAGCCATGGATCCGCGCAACCATCATGACGCCGGACGAGTATCTGGGCGGCATCCTGAAACTGTGCCAGGAACGGCGCGGTCTTCAGATCGACCTGTCCTATGTCGGCTCCCGTGCGATGGTGACCTACGACCTGCCGCTCAACGAAGTCGTGTTCGACTTCTACGATCGCCTGAAGTCGATCTCCAAGGGCTACGCGTCGTTCGACTATCAGATTTCGGACTACCGGGCCGGCGATCTGGTCAGGATGTCGATCCTGGTCAACGAAGAGCCGGTGGATGCGCTTTCCGTGCTCGTGCACCGCAGCCAGGCGGAACGCCGTGGCCGCGCCATGTGCGAAAAGCTGAAAGAGCTGATCCCGCGACACATGTTCAAGATTCCGATCCAGGCAGCCATCGGTGGCCGCGTGATCGCCCGCGAGACCATCTCCGCCCTGCGCAAGGACGTGACTGCCAAGTGTTACGGCGGCGACGCCACCCGTAAGCGCAAGCTGCTTGAGAAGCAGAAGGCCGGCAAGAAGAAGATGCGTCAGTTCGGCAAGGTCGAGATCCCGCAGGAAGCCTTTATCCAGGCCCTGAAGATGGACGAGTGAGAAACCGATTGGCGCGCCGCGCCAGTCCCAGCAAGGCCTTGCCATGAGTATTGAACAGACCCTTTCCGACCGCGCCGGCAACGTTTGCGAGTTCTGCGGCGCTACCGAAGCGCTGCGGCCGCTGGATGTCGGCCCCGATACGGATGGCACGGCGGATATGGCGGTTCTGGCTTGCGCCACATGTGCCGACCAGATTTCAGGTGCCGCCGATATCGACCCGAAGCATTGGCTCTGCCTCAACGAAGCCGCCTGGAGCCAGGTTCCCCCGGTTCAGGTTGTCGCCTACCGCATGCTTTCAAGAATGCGGGACGAGAGCTGGGCGCGTGATCTTCTGGACATGCTGTATCTGGACGACGAAACGCTTGCATGGGCCAAGGCCGGCCTTGGCGGCAGCGCGGGCGAAAGTGACGACGGCGTGGTCCACAAGGATACGCACGGCGCTGTTCTTGCCGCTGGCGACACGGTGACATTGATCAAGGATCTCAAGGTCAAGGGCGCCAACTTCACTGCCAAGCGCGGCACCGCCGTGCGCAACATCTCCCTTGTTGCGGACAATGCCTCCCAGATCGAAGGCCGCGTGAACGATCAGCGGATCGTCATCCTGACGGAGTTCGTGAAGAAGGCCTGATCAGCTCGTTTCTGAGCTGATCAACACGCCCCGGAAGAGCGCTTACGCCGCATCCCGGAAGACCTGAAGGATAGCCGAAACAATTGTCGGGTCTTCACGGCAGAAGAGCGTCATCCTTGTTTTCGGCAATTCGGGCAGCCGATAGAATTCCCCGACCTCGCGGCATCCCTCCGGAATATTTCGCCGGTCGAGACAGGCAATGCCGAGCCCTGCGCTGACCGCCCCCTGTATGGCGCCGACACCGGTGCCGGTGAAGGCGTCTTCAAAAGCGATCCCCACATCCTTGAGCGTGCCAGTTGCCAGGCGCCGGAGGGCGCAGGTTTCCGAAAGCGCCACCAACGGGAACGGGGTACCGGTTTCCCAGGTGAAATCCCTGGCGGCTGTCCAGACGAGATTTTCCTCGAACGCCACATGGCCCGTGCCCTCGACGTCCTCGGAGCGCACCATGATCGCGCTGAACAGACCAGCCTTGAAGTCGTTGTACAGCGTATCCGAATAACCGACCGCAACATGGAGACGATGTTCCGGCAAGGCCTTGCTGAGGGAGGCGATAATCTCCGGGAGACGGCCTCCCGCAGCGTGATCGCTGATACCGCACCGAAGCCGCTTTTGAACGGAAGGACCTGAAACGCGGGCAGTTACCCTGTCATGCAGGTCGATCAGACTCCGGGCGTCACTTAAAAAACGAGCACCGAAGCTCGTCAACCGGACGGAGCGGGGCGATCGGCTGAGCAAGGTGTTGCCGAGACGGTCTTCCAGTTTCTTGATCTTGACGCTGACAGCAGACTGGCTTGCCCCCGTCATCTGTCCTGCCCGGGTAAAGCTGCCTGTTTCGGCAACGCGAACAAAAGCGCGCAAGAGATCCATGTCGAGATCGGTCATGCAATCATTCTAATTTATGATTTTTGAAATATCAAAGATTTGTTTTTGTTATCTTTGATGCCGCAATAAGGTTGGCAGCATCACCGAATGACGGAGGACAAGATGCCGCTTACCAATGTTTCCCTGCTGAAAGGCTCCAGGACCGCTGCGCAGAAATCAGCAATCCTGGACGAGATCTATCAGGCAATGCGCGAGACCTTCGGCGTGCCGCAGGACGACAAGTTCATGATGATCACCGAACATCCACGCGAAGATTTCCTGTTCGGCCGCCACTTCATGAATATCGACCGGTCGGACGATCTGATCATCATCCAGCTAATCGTCAGCGATACGCGCAGCGTCGACCAGAAGAAAGCGCTGTTCGCCCGGATCGCCAAGGGCCTGGCCCGCGAAGTCGGCATCCGTTCCGAAGACATTTTCATCAACCTGGTCGAGACAAGGCTTGAGAACTGGTCGTTCGGTCATGGCGTCGCGCAATATGCCGACAGGCAACCGGTCGCCGTTTGATCCGAACCGGACAGGAAGCCGGTCGACCTGTTCGCCTGGCAAGACAGAGAACGCAGTAAAATGCGGGATTGCCTCCCAAAGACAGAAACGGCGCCGGGCTTGCCGCCCAGGCGCCGTTTTCTGGTTTGGAAGTCTTGTCCAACCGGCCTGTCCTTGCGGAGGGTCGATCGGAAGGTTTGGGGACCGGCCTTTCAGCCGGTCTTCAGCCTTAGCGCCGGTTGAGCGGAAGGTCGGCCAGTTCACGCTGGGACATGCGCACGATTGCCGGATGGGACATCGGGTCGGTGCGGTCATAAGCGGAAGCCGGACGAGCCGTCAGGTGTCGGCGCATAAATAGTTTCATCATGAGTTTCATTCTCCTTATTATTGTTTTTTGCATGGCCAAATTCCTTCTTTGAATTTAGCTATGCTCCTTATATAGACGCCACTACTCGCTAAAAAAATCGACTTATTCTGATTTTCAGTTTAGCTTTTCTAAAATGAAGAACCTCAATCGCATTCACCTCTCCGGCCTTCGCGCCGTGGAAGCCGTCGCTCGGCTGGGCTCTGTCAAGGCGGCAGCGGACGAACTCGGCGTAACCGTCGGCGCCGTCAGCCAGCAGGTTCACAAGACCGAGACCCAGCTTGGCGTGCAGCTGTTCGAGCGGCAGAACCGTTTGCTGTTGCCAACCGCACATGTGCTTGCAATGCAGCCACATCTGACCAGCGCCATGTCCTCGCTTTCGACCGCGATCGCCACCACCCAGCGCGGACGGGAAGATGCGCTGACGATTTCGGTTGCCCCGGTCTTCGCCGGAAAATGGCTGGTTTGGCATCTCAAGAACTTCAACAAGATGCATCCGGGGATCCGGGTTCGGGTGGAAGCGACGGTGGACCTGGTCGATCCGGACATGAGCGATGTCGATCTGTGTATCCGTGTCGGCAAGGGACCCTATCCAGGCGTCAAGGCAGAGCAGTTGCTGCACCAGCGGGTGTTTCCCGTCTGCAGTCCGGCGCTGGCCAGACAGATCAAGGAGCCGAAGGACATCGGCAAGCTGCCGATCATCCGTGACCCCGGACAAATGTTTACCTGGAAAACCTGGCTTGATCTCTTCGGCCTCGATGAGAGCATCCTGCAGGATGGCCCCACCTTTTCCGACGGTTCACTGTGCCTGGATGCGGCAATCGCCGGCCACGGGGTGTTTCTGGCCTGGGAAACGCTTGCGGTTTATGCCGTGAAGTCCGGCCAGGTGATTGCCCCCTTCCCCGAGCGCCCCGCCACGGGCAGCGCCTACTGGCTGGTCAGCGGCAAGAACGCCCCTCAGACAAAGGCCAAGAAGGCTTTCGGCGACTGGCTGCGGGAGGAGCTGCAAGGCTCCATCGGCAGACCGAAAGGAGCCGATATGGTGGAGGCGTGAGCGTCTTTCGCTCGTTGCGCACCTCTACTCCGCACTTGCAATGGATTTTCCCAGTATGTCGGCCTTCACGGCACCACGTGTGCCCATTGGCCGGTCCGGACCGACGGTGCTGTCGCGGCGGGTCTGCGCTTCCATCTCGCCATTCAACTCGGCCCCGAGCAAGATGATATAGGCCGAAATCCAGAGCCACATCAGCAGGATGATGACACCGGCAAGGCTGCCGAATGTTTTGTTGTAGCTGGCAAAGTTCGCCACATAGACCGAAAATCCGTAGGACGCGGCAAGCCACAACAGGCAGGCGATTACAGCGCCGGGCGTGATCCATTTCCATTTGGCATCGGTTCGAGACGGCCCGAACCTGTAAACGAAGGAAAGACCGGTGACGGTCAGAAATCCCAGAATGATCCAGCGGGCCGATGACAGGACCTTCTCCAACCAGTCAGGCAAGGCGAGATAACTGAAGACAACCGGCAGCAGAAGCGCGGACACCAACCCCAAGACCAGAGCGAAAACAAGCAGGATCGTCATCACGAAGGTTCTGGCTTTCAGCGCAATGAAGCCTCGCTTCTCAACCTCGTCATAGGCGATGTTAAGCCCTTCCATGAGGCTGGCCATGCCCTTGGAGGTGGAATAGAGCGCGATGCCCAGACCAATGACGAAGGCGAAGCCGAGCCCCGCATTCTCGCTGCCTGCAACATCTGCGGCCTGCGCCAGGATGATTTGCGACGCTTCCTTCGGCAGAAAGTTCTCGATCATTTCAAGCTGACGGCTGACCTCGACTGGTTCAACCACAAGCCCAGACAGCGCCGTGAACGCAGTTATGGTCGGGAAGATCGCAAGAAGACCGTAGAAGGCAACGCCGGCGGCGATCAGGTCGATGTGGTCGCGCTGGACCGCGTTCCACACCCGGTAGCTGATATCCAGCCAGCCCATTGGCGGGATCTTTTCCGGACTGCCCGCATCTCTTCCACGTGCCATGTTACCCCCTCAGTTGCCAGCCCACGCCCTTCTGTCCACGGACGTTGGCAAACAGCAGGGAGTTCAAAGGTAAACGCCCGGATGGGGATTGAGTTCCGGTGCCTGGGGCTCGCCACTACGCGTTGGCCAAGTTGAGGCGCAAGGCTGCCTCTCCTTTTCCGCTTGCCAACGCCTCGCCTTTCGCTACATTGACGCCCCATGAGCGACCTTACCGCACATATCCGCCGTTCCGGCCTTTGCAGTGGCTCTCAGCCTCTTTCCGGGATCGACGTGCGCCTCATCGAGCTGCAGGGCCCCGCCTGCGGTCGATTTACGCGCTAACGCGCTTTAATTCCGGCGCTTTTCTTCTCTTCGGGAACTCACGCAATAATGCGCATGAGGCCGTGGCAATCACCGCCATTATTCGCTAAAAGACCCCGACTTTCTGTTTCGACACCTCCGCGCGCACCGCGCGAACCGACGACCGAGTACGCATGTCCAACCTCGACACACTTGAATCCGATCTTCTGGCCGCCATCGAAGGCGCCGGGACCGAAGCCGCCCTGGAAGACATCCGCGTTGCCGCCCTTGGCAAGAAGGGCTCAATTTCCGAGCAGATGAAAACGCTCGGCAAGATGACCCCTGAAGAGCGCCAGGTGATGGGCCCTGCCCTCAACGGCCTCAAGGCGAAGGTCACCGACGCTATCGCCGCCCGCAAGGATGTGCTGGCGGAAGCGGCCCTGGAAGCACGGCTGGCCAGCGAGAAGGTGGATATCACCCTGCCGCTGCGCGCAACACCGGCGGAGACCGGCCGTATTCACCCGGTCAGCCAGGTCATCGACGAACTGACGGCGATTTTCGCCGACATGGGCTTTTCCATTGCGGAAGGCCCGGACATCGAGACCGACGAGCTGAACTTTACCGCGCTGAACTTTCCAGAAGGCCACCCGGCACGCGAGATGCACGACACGTTCTTCTTCAATCCGAAGGAAGACGGCGAACGGCTGCTGCTGCGCACGCACACCTCGCCGGTGCAGATCCGCACCATGCGCAACCAGGAACCGCCGATCCGCGTCATCATTCCGGGCCGAACCTATCGCTGCGACAGCGACCAGACCCACACGCCGATGTTCCACCAGGTGGAAGGCCTCGTGATCGACAAGGACAGCCATTTCGGTCATCTGAAATGGGTGCTGCGGGAATTCTGCAAAGCCTTCTTCGAAGTCGACGACATCAAGATGCGCTTCCGCCCAAGCTTCTTCCCGTTCACCGAACCGTCCATGGAAGTCGACATCCAGTGTGACCGGTCCGGCGGCGAAGTGAAGATCGGCCAGGGCGAAGACTGGCTGGAAATTCTCGGCTGCGGCATGGTTCATCCGAACGTCATCCGCAACTGTGGCCTCGACCCGGATATCTACCAGGGTTTTGCCTGGGGCATGGGGATCGACCGCATCGCGATGCTGAAATACGGCATGCCGGACCTGCGCGCTTTCTTCGACGCCGACGTCCGCTGGATCCAGCATTACGGCTTCCGCCCACTCGACCTGCCGACACTGTTCGGCGGTTTGTCCAGTTAACCGCCTGAATTTGGGGGCGCCATCATGTCATTGCTGATCCGCATCGTTCTTGCCGCCATGCTGACCGTTGCCGCCCTGTTGCCGGCAGCCGCGCAGACCAGCGACCAGGAAACACGCGTCGCGACGCCGACCTCGTTCCTCGAGGCCTGCGCGGACAAGATCGAGAACCGGGGCCGGCTGCGGTTCTGCGATACCTATTTCCGGGAGAAGCTGGGCACCGAAGCCGATGCGCTGCTGTATCTCCGTGACCGGATCACGCGTCTGCGTGCCGGCCACGAGGCAAGCTCGGCCGAAAAGTACCAGAGCTTCCTGCAGGCAATCTATATCGTGGCGTTCCTGACCATAGCTTCGATCGTGCTGATCGCCAGCGACCGGCGGATCGGCGGCACCGCCAAGTGGGCCGGCTTGACCAGCACCGCGGCCCTTCTGGTGATGGTGTTGATTGTCGCCATGGGCTGGCTCGGCAAGTACCGGGCCGAATATGCCGCCCAGGTCGAACTCGGCATCCTGCGGGACCGGATCGAGACGGAAGCTGCCCAGGCGATTGCCACCAAACAGCAGATCACGCCGGAGATCGTGCGCGGCTGGACCCGCGACTTTTCCGACATCGGCCGCCGCTTTGCCGAAAACTACGGCGCTGCGACCATCATTCCCGAAGTGGACCGGCTCGGCAACTGAGGCCTCCACGTCCCGTTTCGCGGTCCTGAGACCGCACCAAGTTTGAAGAGATCGAAAGATGAAATTCACCCTTTCCTGGCTCAAGGAGCATCTGGAAACCGACGCCAGCCTGGAAGAGATCGTTGAACGTCTCACCCTGATCGGACTGGAAGTCGAGGAAGTCACCAACCGCGCCGACCGCCTGAAGCCGTTCAGAATCGCAAAGGTTCTGGAAGCCGAACAGCATCCGAATGCCGACCGGCTGCGCGTCCTGAAGGTTGACACCGGCGAGGGCGACCCGGTGCAGGTTGTGTGCGGTGCGCCGAATGCCCGCGCCGGCCTTGTCGGTGTGCTCGGCAAGCCGGGCGACTATGTCCCCGGCCTTGATGTCACGCTTTCCGTCGGCAAGATCCGCGACGTGGAAAGCTTCGGCATGATGTGCTCGGAGCGCGAGCTGGAACTTTCCAACGAACATGACGGCATCATCGACCTGCCGGCGGATGCGCCGGTCGGCATGGCCTATGCCGAATGGGCTGGCCTGGATGAGCCAGTCATCGAAATCGGCCTGACGCCGAACCGCCCGGACTGCACCGGCGTATACGGCATTGCCCGTGATCTTGCCGCAGCCGGCCTCGGCAAGCTGAAGGAACGCAGCAACGAACAGGTTCGCGGCAGCTTCCCCTGCCCGGTCGACGTGACGCTCGATTTCGGCGACACCAAGCCGATGTGCAAGGCCTTCGGCCTGCGCCTGGTCAAGGGCGTGAAGAACGGCCCTTCGCCGAAATGGCTGCAGGACCGCCTGACCGCCATCGGCTTGCGCCCGATCAACGCCCTCGTCGACATGACCAACTACATCACCTTCGATCAGGGCCGGCCGCTGCACGTGTTCGACGCCGACAAGGTTCACGGCAATCTTGTTGTCCGCCGCGGCAAGCAGGGCGAGAAGATCGACGGCCTCAACGGCAAGAGCTACGAGCTCGATGACACGATCTGCGTCATTTCCGACGACAACGGCGTTGAAAGTCTCGGCGGCATCCTGGGCGGCGAGCCGTCCGGCTGCACGGAAGAGACTGTCAACGTTCTGATCGAATCCGCCCTTTGGGACGAGGATGACATTGCTGCCACAGGGCGCAAGCTCGGCGTCAATACGGACGCACGCTATCGCTTCGAACGTGGTGTCGATCCCAACTACATGATGCCCGGTCTGGAATATGCCACGCGCATGGTCATGGACCTGTGCGGCGGCGAGCCGTCCGAAACGGTGCAGGCCGGTTCCGTGCCGGATACCAGCAACATCATCGATTTCCCCTATTCGGAAATCAGGCGCCTGTCGGGCGTCGATGTTCTGCCCGCTGAAGCCAATGTCACCCTGAAGTCGCTCGGTTTCTGGATCTCCGGCGCCGGTGACACGGTCAAGGTGGCCGCACCCAGCTGGCGGCCGGACATCGAAGGCAAGGCCGACCTCGTGGAGGAGGTGGTGCGCATCATCGGTCTGGAGCGTGTTCCGTTCACACCACTGCCGCGCACCGGTACCGTCGGCCAGAAGGTGCTGACCACCGGACAGATCCGCCGCAACAAGGCGCGCCGGGCACTGGCCGCCCGTGGCTTCAATGAAGCAGTTACCTGGTCGTTCATTGCCAAGGATCACGCTGAACTCTTCGGTGGCGGCAACGCTGCGCTTGCGCTGGCCAATCCGATTTCCAGCGAGATGTCCGACATGCGCCCGAGCCTGCTTCCGGGCCTTTTGCTGGCGGCACAGCGCAATGCCGACCGGGGCTATGGCAATGTCGCCCTGTTCGAAGTCGGTCAGGTGTTCGAGAACGATACTCCTGAAGGCCAGAAAATGGTCGCAACCGGCGTGCGCCGTGGGTCTGCGAAGCTGCAGGGTTCCGGCCGGCACTGGTCGGGTGTTTCCCAGGCCGTTGACGTGTTCGACGCCAAGGCGGACGCCGAAGCAGCGCTGGCAGCCATCGGCGCGCCGGTAGACAAACTGATGGTGTCTGCAGATGCCCCGGCAACGTTCCACCCGGGCCGGTCCGGCTGTCTCAAGCTTGGCCCGAAGAACGTTCTGGCGGTGTTCGGCGAAGTTCATCCGCGCACGCTGCAGCTGCTCGACATCGAAGGACCGCTGGTCGCATTCGAGATCTTCCTCGATGCGCTGCCCGAACCCAAGGGCAAGGGTGGCCGTTCGAAGGGTGCCCTCAATGTCAGTGGCCTTATGCCGGTTCAACGCGACTTCGCGTTCCTAGTCGGCAAGGACATTTCGGCCGAGGCATTGCTCAAAGCGGCTCGTGGCGCGGAAAAGACGCTGATCAGCGATGTCACGCTATTCGACATTTACGAAGGTCAGGGTGTGCCGGAAGGCCAGAAGTCAGTCGCCATCGACGTGACACTGCAGCCGCGTCAGAAGACCCTCACGGACGAGGAAATCGACGCCGTGGCAAAGAAGATCATTGCCAATGTCGAGAAGGCAACCGGTGGCACGCTGAGAGGCTGAACCGGCGTTTCACAAGACTGGAAAAGGGGGCTGCGCGAACACCATCGCGCGGCCTTTTTACTGGCGGGCCTGCCCCATCTCTGCACAGACAAGGACGGAACATTTCGGGTTGTCCTTGGTCGGCACGAATGTCGGGCGCACCGTCTGTCCCGAGAAACACTGGTTCCGGCCGACGACAAACCGGTCGAACTTATAAGGGCCTGATTTCAGATTGATGCCCCCGAATCTCTTGATCAGGTCCTGCGTCTGGTCACAGGTCAGTTGCGTGGTATCGGGCTGACGCCGGGTTTGCGCTTCCGCCTGCAACACAGGGACAAGAGCCGCACACATAAACAGGCCTGCCTGAAGTGCGGACTTCGCAATTAACAGTTGTTTTCTTGTATTATTCTCGTTCATCGCAAGGCCTTTCCTGAGTATTCAGGCGAAGTCATGTATTAAATGGCTATGATTTCCAGCAGTAGGTAATCCGTATTTCATATTTGTGAAACGGTTTCCAAATGCAACACAGCGTTGCCCCGTCCGCGCATGAAATAGCAAGAAAAGCCTGCAAGGCGGTTAAGACTTCTGCCTCTTTATCCTGTTTTTGCAGAAGGATACCGTTTACCGCTGGGTCCGGTTCTGGAAACACCTGTAGCCGACGGAGCACTGCGGATTGTCTCGCGTGGGAGCAAATTTCGCACGGACCTGCCCCGTTTGCGGCCGGCAATAGCTGCCGTTTGCAACGAAGCGGTCAAAGGTCGACTGGCCGGTCGTCAGGACGATGCTGCCGCTTTTCCTGACCAGTTCCTGAGCCTGGGCACATGTCATCGACCGCGTGTCCGGGCGCCCGGCCTGGGCCATGGCCGGTTCTACGGCTGCGGTGACCCCGAGCCAGGTAAACACCAGGAAGCCGAAACATGCGTTTCTGGAAAGTCGGGTCACATGACGTCTCCTGTTGAAGTCCGGAAGGGCGACCATTCCGGATACGGCTCAGTCATACCGCCAGGGTTGGGGATTGATACAGCGAAGCACGTAGCATTTCGCATTGTCCCTTGTTGGAATGTAGTCCCGGCGCGTGACCTCACCATGCTGGCAGTAGCTCCGGTTGGCCACATACCGGTCGAACGTATAGCGCCCGGTGCTGAGCACGACGGCCCCACGCTGATTGATCATGGACTGGACCTGCCCGCAGGACATGGCGGTGGAATTCGGCCGTCCGGATTGGGCCGCGGACGGCAGAGCGGTGACAAGCACCGCCCCACAAGCGGCCAGTGCAGCGATCATTTGTGTGCGTGGCAAGAGGTACATCGGCAATTCCTGAAAAAACCAAACGTCTCCGAAGGAGATGGCACCGACCTGCGTCATGTCAAGTCGGTGCTCCCTCATCCGGTAGCGCGCGTATCTGCGGAGGACACATTCGAGTGCATGGTCCTCATCATGCACGGCTCGCGATACCTTGAGAATCGGATAGGTTGCCCCTTCGCGAAAAGAGGATCCGGAAATGACCGCCGATTTGCAGATGGATGTACGCGATGCAAGGCTGGGCGATCCCTATGCGGCCAGCGAGGAGACGCGGCTGGCAAGTCTTGAGCAGATCCTCAGGACCGTGCCTCATGTGATGGAAATCCTGACCACCATCCGCAACCTTGCCCTTCCTGATGCCTGGCTGGTGTCGGGTGGTATCTACCAGACTGTCTGGAACGTCCTCACCAACCGCCCCCTGCTGCACGGCATCAAGGATTTCGACATCATCTATTTCGACGGAACCGATCTATCCTACGAGGCTGAGGACGACGTTATCGGCAAGGTCAACCAGGCCCTGCCCGACTTGGCGAGCCTTCTGGAAGTGAGAAATCAGGCTCGTGTCCACCTGTGGTACGAGCGCCGTTTCGGCAGGCCATACCGCCCTCTCGACTGTGCCATGGATTCGCTGACGACCTATGCCTCGCGCACCCATTCGGTGGCGGCACGGCTCAATGAGGACGGGCGCTTGATGTTGCATGCGCCTTTCGGCCTTGCCAACCTGTTCGGTATGCGGCTGGTGCCCAATTACACACAGCCGAACCCGGAGACCTATGCGGAAAAGGCGGCACGGATGAAGGCCCTCTGGCCGGAGCTAAAGGTTGTACCTTTTTAAGGGTATTGCAATCGACTGCTGTCATTGCTCCATGAGCGAGGATTCCTTGCCTACTTTGCCCTCGCGACTAATGCGATTACCGGTAAACGATGCACAGCTGCGCGACTTACGCTTGAAATTTCGTCACAAAATATCTTATTTGTTCAGTCCAAGTGGGGGTGAAAATGGTCAAGCTCTTAAAGAGGATTCCACCTTTTGTGGTACCTTGCCTAGAGGTTATCTCAACTGGATTGATAGTGATTTTATCCGTAGTGTTCAGCATATGGCTAACAGATGAGATCACTGCCTCCAAACTTGGAATATCCCAACAAGAGCAAGATCTGAAAGAACTTCTCACCTTAGATTTCGCCTACTCGGCAATTTTTGATAATATTCGTAATTTCTCTACGCCGGTTCCGTATCTACTAATTTTTATTTTTATATCAACATTTGGACGGGTTGAGAGCTTCTTCAATCGGTATCAATACGGAAAGTACGGTATACTTCAGTCAAAAAATATGGCGACTGAAAAATTTCTTCGCAAGGAAACGCAATCACACGCTGACACAAAGAGTAGTTATTTTGACGCGCTGGCAGATACGCTCAAGTATATATTGACCAACGAAGTAACAGGCTTCGACCATCGTTGTAGAGTGACGGTCTACAGAAAACAGCACGATGATGACGAACACTTCCTGAGGCAGATATTTCGCCATTCACCCGTACTACTTCATGAGCAAAATGGTCGTTTTAGAATACCGTCAAATCAAGGAGTAGTCGGAGCTGCCTGGCTAAATCACGGTGTTAAGGAGTTTTCTTCAGAACATCCGCCTGACTCCGAGGAATTTCGTAACGAGATGAATGCTGCACTTCAAAACGAAGGCTGCACTCACCCAGAAGGTCCACTTTCGATGGCAAGCAAACATTACTATGCGCGTGCATTGCGCGACAACGAAGGTGGTCAGAGAATCGGCATCGTGGTATACGAAAGTACAGAGACTGGCGTCCTCAAAGTTGCGGGGATTGATCAGGTGCTGGACGGCGAGTCTTTAGATGTAGCCAGGTTTGTACGTCTAAGAGGTATCTTGCACAGTGAGTTCAACCCAGACCCAGAGGAGTAGGTACCATGAGCAAGATCGCTGATGTCGCAGCTTATTTTTGCAAACACTACCCTCACAAGTCAGAGCTTTCGAAAACGCGACTCACGAAACTCGTTTACTTGGCTGACTGGGAGGCTGCAAAAAGGAAAGGACGTCAAGTAACGGACATCGAATGGTACTTTCATAATTTTGGTCCGTACGTCGATGATGTGATTGAGGCGGTACAAGAGGATCCGAGGTTCGAAATTATTCAAGCTCTGAACTACTATGGCGAACCAAAGGTTGAGGTGCGGTTATCCGGCAAGGAAGCCGCTTCCGGCGGGCTTGATAATGAAGAAATAAACATTTTGGACAGCGTAATCGAGACTACGAGCCCCATGTACTGGGATTCATTTATCAAACACGTATACAGTACTACCCCAATTGAAAAGTCTGATCGTTATGCGCAATTAAACCTAGCGCAATTTGCCAAAACCGAATAAAAATCATGACTTGATAGCACATGCTACAGCAGGAAAGAAAGCGGCTAAGTCGCTCGCAATGCAGTCTGCCTCATCGCATGGATCGTTAGTATCTCGCTTCTAGAGGCGCTAACGCGAAATCCTCCCTCGGGTTATGGAAAGTCTGCGGTAAATTACCCCTTCCTATTTACAACCGAGCTCATCTAACACTTCTTAAGGTGCGATTGAAGTGAACTAAATGTGCTTTCCAGGCAAATAAATTTATGAAAAATCTGTAATTCTGAACATACACACACTTAAACCGAAATCCCCCCTACCCCTCTCACTGCTCGAAGAAATGCGGATGACGACACAAAGATTGTTGTCATATCGTACAAGTATGTGTCCACCTGTGGTACGAGAGCCGTTTCGGCAGGCCATACCGCCCTCTCGACTGTGCCATGGATTCGCTGACGACCTATGCCTCGCGCACCCATTCGGTGGCGGCACGGCTCGAAGAGGACAGGCGCTTGGTGTTGCATGCGCCTTTCGGCCTTGCCAACCTGTTCGGCATGCGGCTGGTGCCCAATTACACACAGCCGAAACCGGAGACCTATGCGGAAAAGGCGGCGCGGATGAAGGCCCTCTGGCCGGAGCTGACAGTCATTCCCTGGGACAGTGACTGAGATGTCAGCGCTGCTCTCTTGGCGTACCGGTAATCACCCCGCCTTGCGGGTGGCTTCATTGTGTTGCCCGGCTTCCATATGCCACGAACCACTCGCTTGTTCCGAAAGCAGGCGAGCGCGCATCAGACCGCGCACGGAATTGCCGACGTAGACTTCCTCGGCCTCCTGCAGATCCTGGAGCGTAAGGTCTGCCTCGCTTGCCAGACCACGTTCCAGAAGCCCCGCCCGAAAGGTGCCGGGCAGAAGCCCGTGACGAAGCGCAGGCGTCAGCAAACTACCGTTCCGTTTCACGAAAAGAGTGGTGTAGCTGCCCTCGGTGAGATAGCCGTTCTCGTTCAGGAACAGCACCTCCTGGCAACCGGTTTCCGCCTGACACCGCTGGCGCGTGTCATCGTAGAAGGCCCGGTTGGTGGTCTTGTGAAACAGGAACCTGTCGGTTGACCAAGTGGTTTCTTGCGCAATCACCAGATTGAAAACGGCCTCCTGACCGGCCGGCGGAAGATCCGTCGATGTGACCGAAATGCCGCCATCCGCCGACAGCAACAACCGCACACGCCTGAAACCGGCAAAGGTGCGAACATGCTGCAGAAGCTTCTCACGCACGTCTTCTTCGCGGTAAGGAAAGCCGAAATAGGCAGATGAGGCCTGCAGGCGCTGCATGTGCCGTTCCAGAAGCAAATAACCGTCGCCCGGGTGATAAGCCAGCGTCTCGATCAGATCGAAGCCGGGTGTGTCTTCGCTCATGAACCTCAGTTTCAGGGCGCATTCGTCGTATTCGGGAGACGCGCCGCTGTCGAAGATCACGCCGGACCCGCTTCCGGCTTCGCCGCTGCCGTCGTTTCGCAGCACCAGCGTCCGGATGGCGACATTCAGCCGGAAATCGCCTCCAGGCGCGAGAAAGCCGATCGAACCGGTGTAGACGCCACGCGGGCCGGTTTCCAGATCCTGGGCAATCTGCATGGCGCTGAGTTTCGGAGCTCCCGTGATCGAACCGCAAGGGAAGAGATGTTCTGCGATGCGTGCAAAGCCGACGTGATCGGGAACTTCAGCTTCGACCGTCGAGGTCATCTGGTGAAGGCTTTGGTAGCGCTCCACCTCGCACAGTTTGGTCACCTTGACGGTGCCGGTGTCGGCGATGCGCGAAAGGTCGTTGCGCATCAGGTCGACGATCATGGTGTTTTCGGACCGCTGCTTGGGATCAGTTGAAAGCGTGCGCGCAATCTTGGCGTCTTCGGAAGCGTAACGCCCTCGGGGCGCGGTGCCCTTCATGGGTTTGGTCCGCAGGCAGGTGCCTCGGCGCTCCAGGAAGAGTTCCGGCGAGAGAGACAGGATCGTCCGGTCTTCAAGACGCAGGAAAGCGGCAAATTCCACCGGCTGGCGACGCAGAAGGGTCTGGAAGATCCGTTCCGGAGCCCCCTGGTGCCGGAACCGCGCGCGCATGGTCAGGTTGACCTGATAGATGTCGCCCTTTGCCAGATGGTCGCGGACGCGGGCAAAGGCCGTATCGTAAGCGGCCCTGTCCATATCGAACTCCGGCTTGCCGATGGCAGCCTCGCCGTCGCCAGCCACGCTTTCCAGCATAGCTTTGGCTTCGTCGAGACCCAGTTCCTCCGGCGCGCCATACAGCCCGAACCAGAGCAACGGCTCTTCTGTTTGATGAAACCGTTGCCGCAGCTTTTCCTCGAAGGCAAAACCCAGTTCATAGGCAAGATAGCCTGCCGCATGGCGCCCGTCCGCCTGGGCGGCCTCAAGTCGCTCGAGGCAGCCCTGAACCTCCTCGAGCCGGGAGCAGGTGATCACCTCATCCGGCGCCTGAAACAACAGCGCAGACCGCTGCTTCAACAGGTCCAGCAGCAGGACCGTTCCGGGCGCGAAGGAGGATGCAGGCATCGTTTGGCGTCAGTGTCCGCAAGGGTGAAGAATGCTGCCAGCGTGGCACGTTTTCATCCGCAACGCTGGTTCGTTAGGGGCGGCTCATGGCATTCAAGCGACATCAGGTCAAGCATGCAGGACAGGAGAGCACCCCAAGAACGAAAAAACCGGCGGACTGGCCGCCGGTTTCCGAAGATCACGATCTGTTGCGGCCATACTCTCAGGCCGCAACATCCTTCAGGAAGGCGGTGATTGCCCGGCGCATGTCCTGGGTCTCCAGATCGAGGGTCTCGGCCGCCTCGACCATGGAGCCGACCGAGTGGCTGGTGCGTTCGACAGATTCCCGCACACCGTCGATGTTGTTGGCAACCCGTCCCGTGCCGTCCGCGGCTTCCGCCACATTGCGCGAGATTTCCTGGGTCGCCGCGCCTTGTTCGCCGACGGCGGCAGCAATGGCAGCCGTATAGCTGTTGACCTCGTCCATCGTCGTCGCAATCACTCCGATGGATTCCACCGCGTCCTTGGTTTCCGCCTGGATCGCCGCGATCTGGGCACCGATTTCTTCCGTTGCCTTGGACGTCTGTGTCGCCAGTTCCTTCACTTCGGCAGCAACAACCGCAAAGCCCCTGCCAGCTTCGCCCGCGCGGGCCGCCTCAATGGTGGCGTTGAGAGCCAGAAGGTTGGTCTGTTCGGCAATCGCCTGGATCAGCGTGACGACCTCGCCGATCCGATTGGCCGCATTCGCAAGGCCCGCGACCTTGCTGTTGCTGGTTTGCGCATTTTCCGTCGCCCGGTTGACGATGCCGGTGGTCTGTTCGACCTGGCGCGAAATCTCCGCAATCGAGGACGACAGCTCTTCTGCGGCGGAAGCGACCATCTGCACATTTGAGGACGCTGTTTCGGACGCATCCGATACGGAGCCTGCACGCGACGAGGTGTTTTCGGCAACGGTTCCGAGCTCGGTGGCGGCATCCCGCATTTCGCGCACCTTCAGGCCGACACCGTCCAGCTTGGCAGCGATATCACTTTCAAACGCCATGATGCGTTCGTTGATGACCTTCTGCTTGGCGCGCTCCATCTCGTCATTTTCAACGGTCCGGTGCTGCAGCACCATTGCCTGGGCGCGCGCGGCTTCCGCCTCTTCGCGCGCCTTGTCGGAAGCGGCAAACGCTCGTGCAAGGCTGTCGGTCATCCACCAAAGGGCGCCGACTTCCGCAACCACGACAAGCGCATGAAAGACCACGCGGCTGAAATCCGCCCCACCGGGAAACACGGCCCAGGGCATGGCGAAATTCAGGACAAGGTGGTGCACGGCGACGACGGCTGCATAGGCAACCAGCGCCCGCCAGTCGACCCAGCTGGCCAGGATGGCCAATACGGCGAAGAAATACATATGTGCGTCGAGCTGATAGGTGATCTGACCATCCGGCGTCGCCAGAGCGGCCACGAACAGGGCAACCAGCCCGGCAAGGGACATGGAAGTGGCCAGGCGCGTTTCAACGCCGGCCCCGAACTTCACCCATGTGCCGGTGGCCGCAACACCAAGGAGCAAGGCTGCCCCGCAAACCGCCACGAGCGAGACATAACCAACCCACCAGGCCGTTCCCATGACCAGGAACACATTCACCCAGATAAAATGGATCAGCATCCGCGCAAACTTCTGCCGGAACTGGTCCAGACCGGAAAGCTGACCCGACATCTGATCCGGTTGAGACATTTCCACACCGTTCATTTCAACTGCTCCAGGGAGACACCGCTCAATCGCGCACAGGCTTGTGCGATCAAGGAAGACGCCACAAAACCGGCGCCCGACCGGTAAAGATTTGCAATGGACTGTTGTTCACCGGCTTCGGTGAGCGCCACCCAGCTTCTGTCCCCGACGAACAGTACCGGGCCACCCGATCTGGCGATGACGCTGACCGCGCTTTCACCCCAGGGCCATGCGAATACCGCGACCGGCCCTTCGCGGGCAGGCATCAACGAGCCGACCAGCATCAACAGGCAGCTGGCCAGGAAGTATCCTGTCGCGAAAATTTTTGCCGAACGGCTCACGAAATCGATCCTTGAACGCCCATGCGTCAGGTCAATCCTCACAGCGCAAATTTAAGAAAGCCTGAAAATTCCATAGAGCGTTGAAATATATAAGCTATCTACGGATTTATACTTATATAGATCCTGACTTTTTTGACCCGCGTCAGCTGGCTTTCAAGATAGGCAACCTCGGCAAGGAAACGGCTGAGACTCTGCCGGCTTCAGACCCGGAGAATGCAAAAAGACGGGGCAGTGCCGTCACTGGCACTGCCCCGTCTTGAATTCAACCGGAACCAAGCTAGCGATCGGACTGCCTTCAGGCGGTCTGGCCCAGCCCGACCGGGCACGAGATGCCCGTGCCGCCGATCCCGCAATAGCCGGCCGGGTTCTTGGCCAGATACTGCTGATGGTAATCCTCGGCAAAATAGAAGGTATCCAGCTCCCGGATTTCCGTCGTGATGGTGCTTGCCAGGCCACCGGCCTTCAGGGCGTCCTGATAGGCTTGCCTCGACTGTTCGGCTCCGGCAAGGTCGTCGCCCTCGTTCACGTAGACGGCCGAGCGATACTGGGTACCGGTATCATTGCCCTGGCGCATGCCCTGGGTCGGGTCGTGATTTTCCCAGAAGACCTTCAGAAGGTCTCCGAGGGAAATCTCCGCCGGGTCATAAACGACCAGGACCACTTCCGTGTGACCCGTGCGCCCGGTGCAGGTTTCATGGTAGGTCGGGTTGGGCGTATATCCACCCGCGTAGCCGACTGCGGTGACATAGACACCGGGCAGCTGCCAGAACAGGCGTTCAGCGCCCCAGAAGCAGCCCATTCCGACCACAAGGGTTTTCATGTTGTCCGGATAGGGGCCTGCGAGCGGCCGTCCGTTGACGAAATGCGGCTCGGCCGGCCGGATCGCCTCGGAACGCCCCGGCAGGGCCTCGTCCTTGGCCGGCAGCGAAAATTTCTTGGTCAGCATCGTCATGAACGACATGGCTATCTCCCGCACACGCCGACAAAGCCTCTCGAGGATGCCCGGGAAGCAGTCGGCTTATTTCAGGAGCTAATGTGGCGCAGCTGCGCCCGCTTTCCAAGAGGCCCGTCACGCAACGGTGTTCGCGTGTGAGCGGAAACTGCCGTTTTGCGACACCTCGTCTGGTACTGCAAGAAACCGTGTCAGGCGTAAAGCGCACGCTGGCTGCGGCGCTTGGCTCCCAGCCAAAGCAGCGCCAGGCCGATCGGAGCGAAGACCACCCAGACCGGCCAGGTCAGAACAGACTCTTTCAGGGTCTGCCAGACCGTCGGGTCGAAAGACGCCACGATGTGGGCTTCCGCCAATTCGAGAGAGGCAGGCGACAGGTTCTGCCAGACCTGACCAAGCTGGGCCAGACGGATTTCGGACAGGGCAATGGAAGAACTTGCATCGGAAATGCCGGCAATAATCGCGACGGCGACAAAGCCGTAGCCGAGGATGCGGAATAAAAACTTCAAAACACTGATCATCGCTTTGCTTTCAGCTTCGCCAAAATATTAAACGGAGCGCCCGCTCCGGTCAGGCCTTCAAATATTAGCCGCCGAATGTTGAGCATTCCTTTAGGGTAATATCACCCCGCGCAGGAACAAGATTTGATATTCAACACATTCTTGTGACTTTGGTTCCCGGCTTTCGCAAGTGTTTTCGTTTCAAATGCTTCGAAATAAATTCAGGCAGCGCGATAGTTGCAGTGCAGCATTTCCCCAATACGCAAGCACAAAGCTGCCTCCCGGGACCTGTGCGACACCGTGGCCGCATCATCTCCCCGGCCTATCGCAACGCCGAACCCCAAGCGAGGTTATCTTCCCGCACAGAGACTGAGCCATGCCATGACCTTGCCGGCGAGACGTCTCTAGACCCTCGAAACCAACAGACGCTGATTCTGCGCGGCCATGCATGCGCCCGACCAGCCTCCAGCTGCAGACAAACCGCCTTGGCACCGCCACGACAGGAAAGATTTTTTCGGTCCAGGCATTGCCGGGTGCATGGCACGTTACAGCCGTTTTTTGCAGCTCATCCGAGCCCCGCACCCCCTCGACAATCCACAGCGGCGAGGCACCGAAAAAAAAACTTGTTCAAGTGCTTGCACTTGATCGCGCCATGGGTATATTGCGCCCCACTCAAGCGGGTGACGCTTGCGACGGACAGGTGGCCGAGTGGTTGAAGGCGCACGCCTGGAACGCGTGTATACGGGCAACCGTATCGAGGGTTCGAATCCCTCTCTGTCCGCCATTTCTCTTTCCAAGACATTGAAATTTTTTGTTTTTAAGGTTGGCCATCGCTCAACCCATCATTCTGGCCGTGGCAGGCCCGGTCTTCCCACAATCAGTCCAAATTATGCTCATGCCGCGCTATTTCCGCTGCAACCTGAAGCATCGCTGCTTATCGCTTGAGGCGTAGGTGGCAACCAAGACGCACGCAGCGTGCCGGAGACCGAGGCCCGCATTATGTGTCAGCGCCTGGCGAGCGAAGAAGGCATCTTCGCCGGAACATCGACTGGAATAAACGTGCTGGCAGCAATCGAGCTCGCCAAAAGAACTCGGACCGACCGCCACCGTCGTTACGGTCGCTTGTGACAGCGGCCTCAAAAACACGAACGGAGCATTGTTCAATGGTCCCCAGCGGAACGTGCCCTGAAGGCGGCCTCGGAGTTTGTCTTCAAACCAACGCCGGCACTCGTGCCTCGGCTCGTGTCGCATAGTCAAATACACGATCCAGGCCGGCCTTGGGCATTGATGCGCGATACGTTTGAAGAAGCGGCTCCAAAACCATTTCTACTGCGTCGCGACCCATTTCTCTCATCGTGGCGATCGGCAATTTGCCGAAGCGCAGGGCCAGACGTGCACCAAGCTCGAAAGCCTCGACCTGGGCTACGCCTTCGCCGAGAGCTTCGAGAATCGGGAAAAAAAGCGCTGCTTGGAGCCGATTGACAACAATATCCTCAACGCTCGAATGAACGGGCTGGACTTGGTCTTCGATATTCCAGCTGCCCTCGGTAGAGCCTATTTTTTGCAGGGATTGAGCTGGCTCATAAAACGGGCCGAGTGCCGCCAGGTTTTCGACGGCGTTCAGACTTATTCTTGGCTTGACGATGTTCATCACAGCGAAGGGGCCGAGTGCGAGGTCAAAGGCCCGCTGCGCTATGTCATCTATCTGTCCGGTTGTCGCGACACCTTCGTCCAGCAATCGAGCGGCTTCGTTGGTATAGGGACAGAAAAAGCGGTTGATCGCAAAACCGGTTGAATCCGCGCAGAGAATTTGAGTTTTGCCTGTCCTTTTCAGGAACTCTTGCGCAGCGCTGAGGACCTCGGGCTTAGTCTGGTCACCGGAAATCAATTCGACTAGAGGATTATGCTCCGCCGGACTGAAATAGTGCAGCCCCAGAAATCTTGATGGGTCGGGAAGCGCATCGGCAAGGTCAGCAAGCCGCAGTGTGCTTGTATTCGTGGCAACTATGGACCTGGGAGGCAACTCCCCTGCGAGCTGCAAGAATATTTTCCGCTTCAGGCCCAGATCTTCAAAAACCGCTTCGATAATCAGGTCGCTCCGGGCAACATCGGAGAGAGCCCTCGTCAGTGAAAGGCATGATCTGGCATCACGTGCCTCATCAGCTGTCATCTTCTCCTTGTCGACCAGTCTGGAAAAATGCCTGTCTATTCTTAGCGACAGCGCACGCAGATTTTCCTCGCTCAAATCAACGACGGTCGTCCTGAGGCCTGCCATCAAGCATGTAATCGCAATACCACCGCCCATAGTGCCGGCACCGACGATTGCAATCGTTTCTATTTTCATAAGAGTATCTCCCGAACTTCCGGATCACGCGTAACAAGCGAGCGCTCGATAGAAAAATGATGACTAGAGATCCGCTTGCAGAACAATTTTCCCGAAATGCTGGCCAGACTCGATGTAGGTGTGCGCATCCGATGCCCTATCCAATGAAAAGATCTTGTTCACGACCGGGCGAATTTTCCCGGATTGAAAGAGTGGCCACACCACGTCCGTGAGACCGGCGGCAATTTCGGCTTTGACGGAAAGAGGCTGGGGGCGCAGCAGGGAGCCTGTCAGCGTCAGGTTTTTCACCAGCACCGGCATCATGTCGACTTCGACCTTGCTGCCCTTCAGATAGTAGAGATTGACGAGCCGACCCTTCTGGCCAAGGCACTCCATGTTCCTTTGGATATAGTCTCCACCGACCATGTCGAGAACCAGGTCGACACCGCGGCCTTCCGTCTCCCCTCTGATGACCGCGACAAAGTCCTCTTCCAGATAGTTGATGGCCCTTTTCGCACCGAGACCGGCACAGAACTCGCAAGCCGGACCGTCCGCAGCTGTCGTATAGACGTCGAGACCCAGGCTCGAGGCGAGCTGTATTGCCGCACTTCCGATCCCGCCACTGCCGCCGTGCACCAGCAGGCTCCGGGCGCTCAGCAGATTGCCCTGCATTGCGAGGTTGAACCAGAGCGTGAAATAGACCTCGGGCAATGTCGCAGCCTCGGTCATCGAGACGTTTTCCGGCAGAGGCAGACATTGCTCTACGGGTGCGAGGCAATACTCGGCGTACCCACCTCCCGGCGTGAGTGCACATACCGCATCGCCTGCCTTGAAACCGTCAACACCTTCGCCGGTTTCATGGACATAGCCCGCGACTTCGAGACCAGGAAGATCGCTTGCACCGGGCGGCACGTTGTAGCGTCCCTGGCGCTGCAAGACATCGGGGTAGTTCACACCGGAAGCCATCACCTTGATAACCACCTGACCCGGACCGGGAACTGGCCGTTCCCTGAAAGTCGTTGTCAGGACCGAAGGCGCTCCCGGAGTTTTGATCTCGACACATTTCATGAGGTCTTGCGATGTAATGGTCATGTTTGTTTCCGATTTTGATGTTGAAGATTTTCTGCACCGCCGGGAGATGGAGGCGACGGCGCGTTCAAGCCCGGATTGCAAGGCGCAAGAAACCGGCCGGAAAACCGCGTCAGACGCGGTTCCGCACAGAACCTCAGTGAGGAATGGTTTTCCCGCGACCTGCGCCGCGTTACTCCAGCCGGGAAACTTTCAGTCTAGCGAGCATTCTCGACAATGAGGGATATGCCTTGGCCGCCACCGATGCACATCGTGGCGAGCCCGTATCTGCCGCCAATACGTTTCAGTTCGTAAAGAAGCTTGACCAGGATGATTGCGCCCGACGCTCCGACCGGATGGCCCAGAGCGATCGCCCCACCGTTCGGATTGACTTTTTCCGATGCCAATCCGAGTTCCGATGAAACGGCGCATGCCTGAGCAGCAAAGGCTTCGTTGGATTCGATCACGTCCAAATCTCCGACCGTCAATCCCGCCCGTTTCAGGGCCTGTTTTGTCGCGGAGATAGGTCCGAGCCCCATGAAAGCCGGATCCACTCCTCCAAGTCCGTAGGCCACGATCCTGGCCATCGGCTGGGCATTCCTGGATTGAGCGGCATCTTCATTCATCAAAACAAGTGCGGCCGCACCGTCATTGATCCCGCTCGCGTTGCCTGCCGTCACCGTGCCGTCCGGCTTGAACGCCGGGCGAAGGCGAGCGAGGTCCTCCATGGTAACGTTTTCGCGAACGTGCTCATCAACTTCGAAGGTCTTCTCGGTCCGTCCGGATCTCACGGTCATAGGGAGGATCTGTTCCTTGAACCGGCCTTCGGAAATCGCTGCAGCGGCCTTGTGATGAGAGTCTCTTGCGAACGTGTCCTGTGAGATCCGGTCAATACCGAGTTTTTTGGCGATGTTTTCCGCGGTTACACCCATGTGGCCGTTTCCAAACGGGTCGGTCAGCGCTCCGATCATCATGTCCGTGGCGACGACGTCACCCATCTTCTGGCCCGCCCTCGATTGCGTCAGAAGATGACCCACCCTGCTCATGTTCTCCGCCCCGCCTGCAAGCGCAACTTCGGCATTACCGAGTAGGATCTGTTCTGTTGCGGAAACGACGGCCTGAAGCCCGGAGCCGCAGAGCCGATTGAGAGTAAGGGCCGGGGAGCTGTCAGGTACGCCCGCATTAATTGCCACGACCCGGCTCAGGTACATGTCTTGAGGCTGCGTATGGATGACGTTTCCGAACACTGTTTGCTCGACTTCCGACGCGGCAATACCTGCACGCCTAATCGCTTCAGATGCCACGGCGGCACCGAGATCGGTGGGAGACATCCCGGAAAGCGAACCTGAGAAGGTTCCGATGGCGGTTCTTACACCAGAGACGATTACTGCGTTGTTAGCCATTACCAGTACCTGTTTGAGTTAGCCCACCGAACCTGAAGCGTCAGCCCCCGTTTGGTCGGTGTGTGTAAGATCAGAAATCTGATCAATTGGAAGACAGGCCGACAGAACGATGTTCTGAACAGTCCTGACATATTCGTCGACCGTGACACCGCGCCGTCTGTATTTTGCCCGTTTCACGTACCAGTCCTGCAGAAGCGGCTTGATCAATGTCGGCAAAAGAGGCGTAACACCGGTTCGGAACCTTCCTTCGGCCTTCGCGCGCTCAGTCACATCGGCGAAGAACCTTTCCGTCAATTCCTCGCTATCAACGGCCATCTCGCGCTCTTTTGCCGGAAAGTTCTTGGCCTCCATGAAGGCAAAACTGAACCAGGGAAGCATGTCATCGGTCAGCCGGATATGAGCTTCGATAAGCCACTTCAGATGTTCGATCGGATCTCCGGTCACTTCTGCCGGCGGATTTCCAAGAACCGTTTGAACGGAGCTCGTAACCTCGGTCAGAACCATGTTCAGTAGCGTCGTCTTGCTATCGAAATAGGCATAGAGACCACCCATCGAGACGCCAGCTTCTTTCGACAGATCTCGCAGGGACATTGCCTGAAAGCCTTTGCGGTTCGAAAGTTTGAGAGCCGCCAAAATGATAAGCTTGAGCTTCTTGAGTGCAACATCCGGCTTTTGAACGGAAATGACGTCGGCATTCCTCTCCAGCATCGACCGGCAAAGATCATCGGGTGAGCGTCTACTTGTAACTGGCACGATGCCTCCAGCATGAATTCGTTGGCGTTAATGCGATTGCGCACACCAAAAATCGCATAAAACGAGCGTTCGATCCAAATCTATATATCGAGCGAGCGCTCGATTGACAAGTTGGAATTCGAAAGATAGAAAATGAACGAGCGCTCGATAGGAGGATAGGGCACTTGAACACGGAATTGGGAAAACGAGAGACCTGGCCCGGGCTGGCAGGCAAGAAAGCGCTGGTGACCGGCGCCTCTTCTGGACTAGGGGCTCATTTCGCCGCTTTGCTGGCCGCTCAAGGCGTTCAGGTTGTGGTGGCTGCACGTCGCCTGGACCGCCTGGAAAGCTTGTGTGCCGACCTCACGGAGAAAGGCGCGTCGATCACGCCGCTCGAGATGGACGTCGCCTCGTCAACGTCCGTCACGCAAGCAATGTCGGGACAAATATTCGATTTGGTCGTCAACAATGCCGGGGTCTCGCATTCCGCCCCGGCTCTTGACCATGACCCAGACACGCTCGATCGCGTCATGGACACCAACTTCAAGGGCGTCTTTCACGTTGCCCGGACCGCCGCCGCCGAAATGAAAGCCAACGGCCGGAGTGGCGTCATCGTGAACATCGCTTCCATCCTCGGCTCGCGGGTAGCCGGCAATGTTGCTGCATATGCTGCCTCAAAAGGTGCGGTCATTCAGCTCACACGCGCATTGGCACTTGAATTGGCGCGACACGGAATTCGCGTCAATTCGCTGAGCCCCGGCTACATCGAAACGGACCTGAACAGTGACTTCTTTGCCTCTGAGCCAGGACAGGCACTGGTCAGGCGTATTCCGCAGCGTCGCCTTGGCCGCCCCGGAGACCTCGACGGACCGCTTCTTCTTCTTTTGTCCGATTACGGCCGCTTCATGACTGGCGCCGACATCGTCGTCGACGGCGGACATCTCGTTTCTTCTTTGTAGGTGAGGTCAAATGGACTTTCGAATTTCAGCTCGCGTCGCAGACTATCGTTCGCGAATTGCGCGGTTCGTGGAGCAGGAAATATTTCCGGTAGAACTCGACCGGAACGCATGGGATTGCCATGGCAACATCGGCCATACCGCTCTTTCCACCTTGCAGGAAAAAGCCCGAGCCGAGGGACTTTGGTGCCTGCAGCTGCAAAAGGAAACCGGGGGCCAAGGCCTGGGCAAGGTCGGGATGGCGGTTTGCTACGAAGAAATGAACCGGTCGATCTTCGGTCCTGTCGTTTTCAACTCCGCTGCACCGGACGACGGAAACATGATGGTCCTGGAGCAAGCCGGGACAGACGCGCAAAAGGAACGTTGGCTGAAGCCGATTGCCGAAGGCAAGGTGCGTTCTTCCTTCGCCATGACGGAACCGCATCCTGGCGCAGGTTCAGATCCCAACATGATGTTGACGACAGCGGAAAAGCGTGGAGACACCTATGTCCTGCGAGGCAGGAAATGGTTCATTACCGGCGCAGAAAATGCTTCTCATTTCATTACGATCGCACGCACATCTGACGACCCGCGGCATGGTCTGACCGCTTTTCTTCACCATCGCGACGAGCCCGGCTGGCGGATAGAACGCCGAATTCCGATCATGGGCCCGGAGGAACACGGTGGACACTGCGAAATCGTCTACGAAGACATGGTTCTCCCCGCGGATCGTGTGCTTCTTGGCGAAGGCAAGGGCCTGAAAATCACGCAGATGCGCCTCGGCCCTGCAAGGCTCACGCATTGCATGCGCTGGCTGGGTCTTGCGAAGCGATGCACCGAAATCGCCCGGACATACGCCTGTGAACGGGAAGGCTTTGGAATTCGGCTGGCGAACCGGGAGAGCACCCAGATCAAATTGGGGGATCTTGCCATGGGTATCGAGATCGGTCGTTTGCTTGTCATGAAGGCCGCCTGGACGCTCGATCAGGGTGACTTTGCAAAAAAAGAAGTCTCCATGGCGAAAATTCACGTCGCCAACCTCCTTCACAAGGCCGCCGACACCGCAATCCAGATCAATGGAGCACGCGGCTATTCCACGGACACGGTCCTTGAATGGATTTACCGCTACGCGCGCCAAGCAAGGCTCGTCGATGGTGCGGATGAAGTCCACCAGATGGTTCTCAATCGCTTGCAGGCTGAAAGCGGCCCGTCGTTCTGGTCGTGGCCGATGAGCGAAGACTGAGGACATATTCGGGAGGGACAAAATGTTTGGCGAACCGTATCTCGCAGCTTGTTCTGCGAACTTTGTGCCGCTGACACCATTGAGTTTTTTGAGGCGAGCCCTCGAAATTCACAGCGACCAACCGGCGCTCGTCTGGAGGGACTTGCGCTGGAACTATCGAGAATTCGGAAACCTGGTGTTCCGGATGGCTTCCTGGTTGAAGAAGCAGGGTGTGCGGCCGGGTGATGTCGTCTCGATAATCTTGAACAATCGCCCCGAAATGCTGGCAGCGCACTTCGCCGTGCCGGGGATTGGCGCGGTTCTGAATACTGTCAACACCCGCCTCAACGCTGCCGAGATTTCCTACATTCTCGAACATGCGGGCAGCCGCCTCATGATCGCAGACGGGACGACTGTCGGACAGCTCTCGGACAGTTCCATACCTGTATTCCGTTTATGCGATGCCCCTGGCGACGGAACCGGGCTGGACTTCTTCTACGGTCAATTCGATGAGCAGGATACGCGGCTCGAGGTTGGCGAAGAAACAGGGCCGATTTCGCTCAACTACACTTCAGGCACGACGGGCAACCCGAAGGGTGTCGTTTATACCCATCGCGGCGCTTACCTGAATGCGCTGGGAAATGTGATAGCGGCAGGATTTACCAGCCAGACGCGGTACCTTTGGACACTTCCGATGTTCCACTGCAATGGCTGGACGCACACATGGGCCGTCACGGCTGCGGGAGGCGTACACGTTTGCCTCGACAAGGTTGACCCTCAGCTCATCGTCGACACGATCGCGCGTGAACAGGTTACCGACATGAGTTGTGCTCCGGTCGTCCTGTACATGCTGCTGGATCACATGAAAGAACCGGCTCCGCGACGCGTGAGAGTGGGAACTGGAGGTGCCGCGCCGACCCCTACCCTGCTTTCCGGATTGGAAAAACTCGGGTTTAACCTCGTTCATCTGTATGGCCTCACCGAGACATACGGTCCGGTCACGATGAACGATCCGATATTTGATCCGGATCTCGCCCTGGCCGAAAGATCCAAAATCCTGGCGCGTCAGGGTTTTCGCCACGAGACGACTGGTCAGGTCCGCGTTGTCGATGAGCTTGGCACCGACGTTCCCTGTGACGGGGTCACCATTGGCGAAGTGGCTGTGCGCGGCAACACATTGATGGCGGGATATTTCCGCGATCCGGACGCGACCGAAGCTGCTCTCAAGGACGGTTATTTCCGAACCGGTGATCTCGCGGTTGTCCATCCGGACCGCGCCCTCGAGATACAGGACCGTGCGAAGGACATCATCATTTCGGGTGGTGAGAACTTCTCCAGTCTCGAAGTCGAAACCATCCTGCACCAGCACCCGGACATCTTGATTGCCGCAGTCGTTGCCGCCCCCGATCCCAAGTGGGGTGAGACCGCATGGGCATTTGTTGAAGCAAAGAACGGACGAACGCCGGATCCCAAATCGCTCGAGGAGTTTTGCCGTTCCCGTCTCGCCGGCTTCAAGCGGCCAAGAAAGTTCGTGTTCGGGACACTGCCCAAAACGGCGACCGGGAAAATCCAGAAATTTGCCCTGCGTGACAGGGTCAAGGAGATGGCAAGTGAATAACGGCCTGAATCTGAATGCCCTCGAAGACTGGCTTGCGGAAAAAATACCGGGCGAAGGCGTTCTCCACGTCGAGCAGATTTCGGGTGGCCAGTCGAACCCGACCTACAGTCTGCAATGGGGCTCCCGAAGGCTCGTTCTGAGGATAAAACCGGCTGGACCGGTCCTTCCCGGCGCGCATGCGGTGGAACGGGAATTCCGAGTGATGAAAGCGCTCGGGAATACCGGCGTGCCGGTTCCAAATGTGCTCTGGCTCGAAGACGATCCCGGAGTCCTGGGCAGGCCTTTCTACGTCATGGACTGGGTAGACGGTCGCGTGTTTTCCGATTGCACCCTTCCGGGGGTAAGCCGCGAACATCGCCGTGAAATGTATCTCGACACCGCCAGAACCCTCGCCCGTCTTCATGCTGTCAGACCGACCGAGATCGGTCTGGAGGACTTTGGGCGGCCTGGCAACTATTTCCGCCGGCAGATATCGCGATGGTCACGACAGTATGACGAAACGACCGGCCCTCGCATTCCGGCTCTGGACAGTCTCTCAAGACTGGTCAGCGAGACCTGTCCCGAAGACGACGGACTGATTTCCATCAGTCACGGTGATTTCAGGATAGGGAACATGATGTTCCATCCGACGGAACCCAAAGTGGTCGCCATTCTCGATTGGGAACTGTCCACGCTCGGACATCCTCTTGCCGACCTCGGCTTTTGCGTCATGCCCTGGAACACCTCGCCGGACGAGTACGGCGGTATCCTTGGAACGAACTGGTCAGACATTGGTATTCCCTCCCTCGACGAGTTCGTTGCCGAGTACCAGGCAAATGCAAAATCCTCATCGCAACTCGCCCCGTTTCATATGGCATTTGCCCTCTTCCGGTTCGCGGCCATCTTCGTCGGGATCGCTGATCGGGCAAGAGCCGGCAACGCCGCCGCCGCTGAAGCCGAGCACCTCGGGCCGCTCGCGGAAAGATTTGCAGAACGGGCACTGACCATCCTCGAACACAGCAAGGAGGAGGTTCAGTGATGTTCATGAAGCTTTTTCAGTTGGTCGAAGGCCTGAACATTGCGATCGGCAAGTGCGTCAGTTTTCTGATCTGGGCGGGGATAGCGGTCCTTTGTTTCGAGGTTGTCGCGCGCTATGGCTTCGGTCAGCCGACGACCTGGGCACACGGCTACACCCAGCGCATTTTCGGCTCTTACTTCGTTCTCGTTGGCGCTTACACCCTGATCAAGCGTGAACACGTTCGGGTAGACATCCTACTGCTACCGGGCAGGGTTCGCTGGAACGCATTCCTGGATCTGATCAACTTCGCCTTCCTGCTTCTGTGGGGGGCGGTGCTCACCTACGAAGGTTGGAATTTCTTCCACGATTCCTGGACCTTCAACGAACTGGACGACAGCGTTCTGGGACACCCGATGTGGCCCCCGAAACTCGCTCTGTTCGCCGGCAGCTTCCTGATCACAGTCCAGGCCGTCATTGAGGCCGTGAAAGCAGCCCTGAGACTTATTGCTCCTCACATCGTCACGGAAAGTACCACGAACAATGTCGCCTGAACTCTTGACCCTGGGGATGTTCGGAATGGTGCTGATCGCCATTCTTAGCGGCGTCTCACTTTCCTTCGCCATGGGTGGAACCGCGGTTGTCTTCGGCTACCTGATCTATGGCTCGAACGGCATGTATTCGGTTGTTTCGGCAACCTTCGGAGGGATGTGGTCGATCCTGCTCTCTTCGATCCCACTGTTTACGTTCATCGGGGTCGCTCTGGCGAAATCCAGAATTGCCGGTGACCTCTACCACGCCTTTTATCTGTGGTCGGGACGAATGCCTGGCGGGCTGCTCCTGGGGACGTCGGGTTTTGCCGCAACACTATCGGCGATGACCGGGAGCTGCGCCGCATCGACCATCACGACCGGAATGGTCGGAATCCCCGCCATGGACAAGAGAGGATACAACCGGGAATTCGTGCTGGGCACGATTGGAGCGTCCGGAACGCTCGGTATCCTCATCCCGCCGTCGATCACACTCATTCTTATCGGGATGCAGACGGGTCAATCGATCGGCCGGCTTTTCCTGGGAGGCATGGTCTCGGGCCTGTTCCTGCTCAGCGTCTTCATAGTTTACGTCTCCATTCGAAGCTTACTTTCCCCATCTCTCGCACCGACCATCGAAACCAGGGCTCCGCTGCAAGAACGCCTGGCGTCGCTCAAGTCGGTGATCCTGCCTTTGTTCATTATCCTTGCCGTGCTTGTTTCGATTTTTGCAGGGATTGCCACGCCAACGGAAGCAGCCGCCATTGGGGCCGCGGCGGTTACGCTTGCTGTTGCCGTGCGCGGGGAGCTCACCTGGAGCTATGTCAAGGACGTCAGCTACACCACCGCCTCGGTGACCGGGATGGTCATCTGGATCGTTTTCGGAGCGTCTGCTTTCACCTCGATCTACGGTAGCGGTGGTGGCATTTCGTTCATGCAGAACATGCTCAGCTCAATGGGGACCGCGCCCTGGGTCACGATATTGCTCATGCAGGTGGTGACACTTGTTCTGGGCATGTTTCTGGATCCGGTCGGGATCATTCTTCTCGTCCTACCGATATTTTTTCCGATCGTCGTGCAACTGGGATACGACCCGATCTGGTTTTGTGTTCTTTTTCAGCTCAACCTTTGCATTGGCTATATTTCCCCACCCTTCGGTTACAACCTTTTCTACTTGAAAACGCTCAGCCCCAACACGCCAATACTAAAAATATATACCGCCGTGTTCCCCTTTCTGTTGCTGATGCTTTTCACCGGAGCAGCGTTCTTCGTGTTTCCCGAACTGATCACCAGTGTGACCGGCGCTGGCTGATCGGACGTTTCCAGCCGTGTCAAAGAGGAGGAGAATAAAATGGCAGACCATCAAGTGAATTCGACGCGTCGTGGTTTTTTGACGGCGTCCGCAGGCGCCGTCGCCGCGACGGCCCTGGCGGCCCCGCCAGCAATCGCGCAAAGCAATGTAACATGGCAAATGCAGACGCACTGGCCGACGGGAAACTGGTATTATGAGGAGGTTTTCGTCAAATTCTGCAACCGGATTACCGAGGCAACGAACGGTGAGCTGACCATCAAGCCCGTCCCGAACGATGGCCTTGTTCGTACCGGGGAAGTCCTTGATGGCGTGCGCCGCGGTTTGCTGGAAAGTGCCTTCATCTATCCGGCCTACTGGATTGGCAGGATCCCGGTCGCGGGACATCTGAACGGGTTCATCGGCACCTGGGACAAGCACGAGGAAATGGCCGCATTCATGTACGAAATGGGTGCGCTCGACATCATCCGCGAAGCTTATGCCGAGCAAGGCGTCTATCAGGCTGGACCAGTTTCCTATGCCGGATTGACCCTGTACTCCAACCGCCCCTTGAGAACGACAGCGGACTTTGCCGGATGGAAAGTCCGCTCGACCGGTCCCGCAGCTCTTGTTTTTTCCAAAATGGGAGCAACCCCGGTCTCTATTCCAGGTGCAGAACTGTACCAGGGCCTGCAAACCGGAGTTGTCGATGGAGCACATTGGGGGTCGACCTCGACCGGCTGGGGAATGAACCTCCAAGAGGTCAACAAGTACATCGTGAGACCGGACCTGCTTGGTCACCTCAATGGCGAGGTCCTCGTCAACCTCGAGCGCTGGAATTCGATCGGCGCCGATCTTCAGGCAACCTTCAACGAGATTGTCCGGGCGACGTCTGCCGATGCCAGCGCACACTTCCTTTACCGGGACATGCTGTACACCAATGAATTCATTGAGGAAATGAATGGAGAACTGTCACAGCTCGATGAAGAAGCCTTGATGAACCTGCACAAATATTCGCTTGAGGTGGTCGACGAGTATTCGGAGAAGGACCCGAAGTACTGTGGCCGCGTCGGAGAAATGCTGCACGAGTTCCAGAAACTACGCGGTATCGTTTAAAGCCCAATGCGATCAGGTCGGAAGATAGATATACATTTTCTGACCTGATCTGCTTAACTTTGAATTTTTTACGGGATTGAAACTCGGGTCCGTTCAGCTTTCCGGGCTCAGCCAGAACCAGACAAGCCTGCTTGCGGCTTCGAACCTCAATTCGGAATCGAGTTTCGTCTCAGGAAACCGCTAGCTGCCCGACTTGTTTTTCTGGTCCTTCGGTTTGTTTCTGCCGACAGGTGTTGCCGATTGTATGGAAGAAAGAACTCTTCTGGCATTCGAAGCGCAATCGATTCCTTCCGGCCGGGCTTCAATTTGCGCAATAACCTCAAGCAGTTGCGCTTTGCTTTCACTCAAATGCATTTGCAGGGTTTCGATCTCGTTGACCTTGCGATGCAGTGTTTCCAGAAGCTTGTCATGCTGCCAGTCTGCAAGATCCTGGGGTAAAAGCGCGGTCAATTCTTCCAGGCTAAAACCCGCGTTCTGAGCGGAGACAATCAGGTTAAGTACCGTGACTGCCTCCGGTGGATAGATGCGATACCCATTGGGAAGTCGTTCGACAGACTTCAGCAAGCCGACCCTCTCGTAAAACCGGATCCGCGAGGCCGCCAGGCCGGTTTTCTCTGCCAGTTCACCAATTTTCATTGTTTGTGTCTCGCTCGAACATGTGTGGCACGAGTTCCCATCCATCAAATGCCCCAGATTTCCTGTTGGGCAACCGAGTGCCTAGGGTCCTCCACTTTGAAACTTCATAGCAGCAACCCTCTTGACCTTGAACTTAACTCAAAGGTTAAGGTCACGCAAATTCAATCATTGGAAACCAAAAATGAACCTGTTTTCCCAGTTGGTGCTCCCCTCCGGAGCCGTCATACCGAACCGCATAGCCAAGGCAGCCATGGAAGAAAACATGGCGGACCAGGACCATGCCCCGTCCGAAGATCTACTTCGCCTCTACAAGACGTGGGCTGAAGGTGAAGCCGGTTTGATCATTACAGGCAACGTGATGATCGATGCACGTGCCATGACCGGACCGGGCGGGGTCGTTCTAGAAGACGATCGATATCTGTATCGGTTCGAAGCATGGTCCAAGGCAGCGCGTTCACGCGGGGCTCAGGTATGGATGCAGATCAATCATCCCGGTCGCCAGATGCCGGCGGGACTTGGTCAGGAAACACTGGCGCCTTCTGCAGTCGCGATCGACCTGGGATCTCAGTCAAAAAGATTTTCGGTTCCTCGTGAAATGACTGCTGCCGACATTGCTGATGTGGAGCAACGTTTCGTCAACGCTGCTCTGCTGGCGGAGCGAGCCGGTTTTACGGGCGTGGAAATCCATGCAGCGCACGGTTACCTGCTCAGCCAGTTCCTTTCGCCGATCACCAATCGGCGGCAAGACCACTGGGGAGGCAGTCTCGAAAACCGCTCAAGACTGCTGATCGACATTGTGCGTTCCGTGCGTGCTGTGGTCGCGCCTGAATTTGCTGTGGCCGTCAAACTCAATTCCGCCGATTTCCAGCGCGGTGGTTTCTCCCCGGCAGATGCGCAGACGGTCGTCAAAATGCTGGGCGCACTCAAAGTTGATCTGGTTGAGCTGTCAGGAGGCAGCTATGAAGCCCCGGCCATGATGGGGTCTTCCAGGGACGAACGAACGCTTGCCCGGGAAGCGTACTTCCTCGAGTTTGCAAGGGAAATCGCTACTGTTGCCCCGATGCCCCTCATGGTGACTGGAGGTATCCGCCGCCGGGAGGTTGCCGAAGAGGTGTTGAACAGCGGTGTCGATATGGTGGGCATTGCCACGGCTCTGGCCATTACACCTCAGTTGCCGCGTGACTGGCGGTTCGGAAAACCAAGCGCTCCGCGTCTGAAGCCAATCAACTGGAAAAACAAGCCTGTTGCCGCAATCGCACATATGGCTGCCGTCAAATATCAGCTATCCAGGCTTGCCAATGGGAGACCGACAGTGCCTGGGATTTCTCCGCTTTGGGCGTTGCTCGTCTCTCAGTTCGACGCAAAGCGACGTGCCCGGCAGTACCGGAACTGGATGAGGCTGCGCGCGTCGCATGCCTGACCAAGGTGAGCCCTGAACGACCCTCCAAGGCGTTCGAAAACTACGCTTGACCTTGAAGTTGGGTTTAATCTTACGCTTTCAAGCCTTGCTGCCGACCAAAAGTCAGAAAACGTGCCTGCCATGCACATATGCCAAGAAGGCCAAATTTGAATGCAATCACAGAAGTCGGAAATCGAGTTCGGCGGCCAAAAGGTCGAAGTGCCGAGGGGCGGATACTACGATCGCTTCAGAATGAACCCGGACCTAGACGAGGTCTCCAAAGATCCTGCGGCGGGAAATGTCGATTTTTTCCGCCGGTTTCCAAAACAACAGGTCCAATCAAGGGTCGGCCTCGCGTGGACGCCAAATTTCTACTATCGAAGCCAAAGTGTGCAGTTACTGCTTCTCGCGCCCGCAGACAGATTGCGAGCCTCCATACCCGAGCCAATTGAGCCGCTGAAAATTACACCCTCGTCTGGCTTGCTGGCACTCACGTTCTTCTCATACCCGGTTTGCGACAACGACCCTTACAATGAGGTTTCTGTCGCGGTCGTGATACGCCGGCCGGGTGCGAAAGGACCGCATGCACTTGAATTGTTGCAGGCAATCCGGCGCCGAAATTTTCATGCGCATGTTCTGGCGCTGCCCGTGGATACAGAGATTGCGCGTGTGCGAGGCGTCTACGGCTATCAATTGCCGAAGTGGCTTGCGAAGATTGAACTGAACATCTCTTCGAAGGTGGAAGCCCGGATTTCTGACGCCGGCGGTGATCCGGATCTCACATTGTCTTCCGCCTTGCCAAGACTGCGCAACGTGCCGTCACAATCACGCCTGGGCATGAACAACCTGATCCATCTTGTGGACGGCGAATGGCATCAGACAAGGGTACAGACCAACACGCTCTCCTTCGGCCAACGCCTCCTTCCCGGTGAGGTTCAGCTCACTCGAAAGGGGGGACCGCTCAGCCAGTTGCTTGACGGGTTGGGGGCTTCCAAAATTCTGCGTCTCGACGTCGTCAAGGACGCTCAGCTGGTTCTGCACCTGCCGACACTATTGAAGCCCTAGGGATTGGCGCTACCTTCACCGGGAGTGCTTTCAGTTCGCGGGACTTTGCAACGAAGTTCAACACCAGGAGGGAGACTGAGCATGTCGTTTGTAACCACGAAAGACGGGGTAGAAATCTTCTACAAGGATTGGGGTCCACGGGACGCACAGCCGATCCATTTCCATCATGGCTGGCCGCTAAGCGCAGACGACTGGGATAACCAGATGCTGTTCTTTCTCCAAAACGGCTATCGCGTCGTAGCTCACGACAGGCGCGGACATGGGCGCTCTTCCCAGGTCAGCGAGGGTCACGACATGGACCACTACGCCGCCGACGCATCAGCAGTGGTGGAGCATCTCGATCTCAGGAATGCCATCCATATCGGCCATTCGACGGGGGGCGGTCAGGTCGCGCGCTACGTTGCGCAACATGGGCAGCCCCAGGGCCGGGTGGCCAAGGCAGTGCTGGTCAGCGCGGTTCCGCCTCTGATGGTCAAGACATCGGATAACCCGGACGGCATACCGATCGAGGTCTTCGACGATTTCCGTTCAGCACTCGCGGCCAATCGAGCCCAATTCTTTCTCGATGTCCCCGCGGGCCCGTTCTACGGTTACAACCGTGACGGCGCCGAACCATCAGAAGGCGTCATCAAGAACTGGTGGCGGCAGGGCATGATGGGCAGCGCCAAGGCACACTACGAAGGCATCAAGGCATTTTCGGAAACCGATCAGACCGAAGATCTCAAGGCAATCACCGTCCCCACCCTGGTGATGCACGGCGATGACGATCAGGTTGTTCCCTACAAGACAGCAGCAATCATGCAGGACAAGCTTCTGCAGAACAGCACTCTGATCATCTATCCGGGCTTCTCGCACGGGATGCTCACGGTGAACGCCGATGTGGTCAACGCCGACCTTCTGAAATTCGTCCGCGGATAAGATCGATAAACTCGACTTTAGAATTCGTGAAACACGTGGCGGAGCGCTTCACAACTCCGCCACTTGTGACCTTTGCTGAGATTGGGTTTTCTATTCTTTCAGCAACTTCTTGCCGTGCGAAGGCCCACATGCACACAATTACTTTTGTCAAACAGCCATGTATGTCCGCTTTTAGGAAACAATTCGGATTAGTTGAATGGCGAATTTGGAGGCGCAATGCCTGCACGGGGAATCACTTCGGCTCCAAAATGACAGGCCAGATTGGGGCGTTACGCCTGGAAAAGACTTCGATGTGCCCGAGAGCTTTCAGCCCGTAATCCGATGCATGCAGCATTTGGAAGTCGACGCGCTCATTCGGGAACGAGTCCGCATAGCGTTTAACAGCCACAGGGGGCACGACGACGTCGTCCTTCATGGTCAGCATGCGCAGTTTTGGGCCGTCCGAGCCGAAATCCGGGTCAGGCAGGCTTGCACCGATGTCGCTTCGGAAGAAGTCCCTGCTGGTACACCATTTTCGCCACTGCCAGTAGACACCGGCCGGCAGGTCTTCACCCAGGAGCAATTGTCGTCCGGGCAGATAGCCTGCTACCGACGTCCCCAAAGGCCCGAGCAGGAACCAGAAGGCCAGAACCTTCGGCCGGTAGCTCCACGGGTGATCGGAGAAATGGCCAAAACCGGCCCCGACGGTCGTAATACGCTCCACTCTTGCGTCGTGCCGGCGAAAGGGAAACCCTAGCCCGCCGAGCGAGTGTCCGACGACCCACAAAGGACCATCCGGCGCCAGGTCCGCCAGTGTCCGCTCGGCAGCCGCCTGGTCCAGAACCGCCCAGTCGGCAAAGGTGGCCTTGCTCTGGCGCATCGGTCGAAAGGCCGACCTGCCGAAATCCCGATAATCATAGGTGAGAACGCCAAAGCCGCGTTCCGCAGCCCAGGTCGCAAAGGCACGATAGAAGTATTGCTGGACACCGGTCGCACCATGCAGGACGAGATTTGCGAGGACCGCGCCCTGAGGCCTGTAGTAGCTTCCTTGAAGTTCCGCTCCTTCTGCCGAGATCGCAACATTCTGTACTCGCGGGTTCCGCTCTTGCAGCATACCGACACCCCTTCTAGACCGACTGGTCTAGTACATCATCTGGACCGATCGGTCTAGACGGTGTAGTGAAGTTCGTATGTCTCCTATCTCGACGCGTGACCATCTGATCCGCACCGCCGCCACCCTCTTTCGACAAAAAGGCTATAGCGGCGTTGGACTTGCCGAAATCCTTGCCGTCGCTGGTCTGCCGAAAGGGTCGCTCTACCACCATTTCCCGGGCGGCAAACGCGAACTGGCTGAGGCCGCGACACTCTGGGTCGGCAAGATGATTGAGAAAATGGTGGACCGGGCCTTCGAGGACGCCACCGACTTTCAGGAAGGAGCCATCAGGACATGCCAATCCGTCGAGCGATTGACAGTGCAAGAAGATCAGGTTCTGGCATGTCCGGTCATGAGCATGCTGCAGGCGGTGTCGCAGGAGCCCGAGCTTCGCGACGTTGCCCGGACCGTTCTGGCTGACTGGAAATCCTGTCTTGCGGGTCATGCGGCCCGACTTGGAATGGATGATCCCGATCTGGAAGCCGAGCAGTTGCTCGTCCTGATACAAGGCACCTGGATCCTTGCGCTTGCTGAGCAAAGCGGTGCTCCATTCGAGCGTCTCGCCGTACGCTTGGCGCACCACAGGCAGGCTTGATATTTCTCCTCAGAACTACGCGTCGAAGGCGAAAATTGCCTCAATATTATTTGCTTTTTAATATTTAAAAGTGCAAAAATTGACGCCTAAATCAGACCCCTTTTGCACGTATGATCGCAACAGAGTAACCCGCAACATGTCCGTACCTGACCAAGTCCTTCGAGAATACGCTCCGATGGGCGAACTCCGAGTAGCCCTTAACCACGGAAACCGAATTCTGGTTGGACGAGATCCTTCCGGAGCGGCGACCGGGATCAGCGTGGATCTGGCGCGCACTCTCGCTGACCGTCTGAACCTGCCTCTGCGATTTGTCGAATACGAAAGAGCCGTCGACGTGTCGTCTTCGTCGCAGGAGGACGTCTGGGATGTCTGCTTCCTTGCCGTCGATCCTAAGCGCGCGGAAACAATCGATTTCACGGAACCTTATATCCGGATTGAAGGAAATTACCTGGCTGCACCAACCTGCCCCGCGAAAGCCTCGCAGGAGCTTGTTGATAGCGGACTGAAGGTTGGATCGATCGTCGGCACGGCCTACAGCTTGACACTGGAACGCCTCCCAGGCTCGGAAAACATTGTGTATTACCACGATATCTTTGCGCTTCTGGAGGCGCTGGATGCCGGCGAGGTCACGGCGATTGCCGGGATAGGAGCTGTCATGGCCCGGGAAGCGGAAAAACGACCCGGGAGCCATGTGTTGACACCACCCTTCATGGAGATACGGCAGGCCATGGCAGTTCCGAGGGGGCGCCCTGGTGCTGCGGCTCATCTCCGTAACTTTCTCGGTGAGGCAGCACGAAGTGGGCTGGTCGGCGACATCCTTGAACGGCACGGCGTCGCACGAGACTGCGCTCTTCTGCCTGACCAGGCGCTGAGATGATGCAAGCTGGGGAGCCCAGGTTGAAATCAGTGCGCCGAGAGGCTGAAAAACGAACTCTCCAATCGAAACGGTGGTGACTGCCAAACGAGAATGTTAAATCCAAGGCTGCCAATAGTTTGCATTTATTGGCCCCTTAGGGCAAAAAAATGCACAAAATCCAATTCAAAGGGCGATCAGTGTGAAGACCAGCAACCTTGCGGAGCAGATTGCACAGAAAATCTCGCAGCAGATCGCATCCGGCCAGTTGGCAGTCGGCGATCCCCTGCGAGCCCAGACGCTGGCGGACAGGTTCAACGTGTCCCGATCGCCGATACGCGAGGCCCTCAAGATACTGACAGACGCAGGCGTCGTCGAACAGAAGACCAACCGGGGTTTCTATGTAACCGGGAGCAAGAACGGCGGTGGCGACACTGTGCCGCTCGCCCTCACAATCGAGCGTGAGAGCCCCTACCAGCGCGTCGCGGACGACTGGCGCAACAATGTGCTGCCTGAAGAAGTGACCGAACAATTTCTTCGCGATCGATACAAGCTCACAAAAGCGCAAGTTCAGGATATCCTTGTACGTGCTGCCCGAGAAGGCTGGGCGGAACGCAAGCCGGGCTACGGCTGGAGCTTTCTGAACGTTGCGAAGTCGACGGAGTCCTTCCAGCAGATCTATCAGTTCCGAATGGTGATCGAGCCGGCAGCGATGCTGTCGCCGGACTATGAAGTCGTTCCGGAAAAGCTGGAGGTACTGAGGGCGGCCCAGCAGCGGATGCTCGACCACGACATCCAGCGCCTGCCTGTGGAACAGCTGCTGGCCACAGGGGCGGCCTTTCACGAAGAGCTTATCAAATTCGCGAACAACCCTTACTTCCACATGGCACTTGTGCGCGTAAACCAGATGCGGCGTCTGCTGGAATATAGGGCTGCTTATAAGCCGGACCGGTTCATCGAACAGTCCAGGCAACATCTCATCATCCTGGACCTTCTCTCCCGGGGAGAGGTCCTGGAAGCCTCGTTCGCAATGAAGAAGCACTTGAGCGGTGCTCTGACGAGCAAGGCAGAGCTGATACGCGCCCTGGAACCAGCATCAGCGGGTTGAAAGTATCGGCTGCTCCTCATTGCAAAACGGGAGCAGCCGATTTTTCCCGGCAACGAACAAGCCAGCAAGTCAGCTCGACCAGGCCCGCTTCGTTTCGGTGTTTGCCGCGATCCTGTTCGCCAGTGACCTTTTGATGATTGAAGGCAGCACGCCACCTGCGCGCAGAAGTTCGATCTCCTGCCTTGTATCGACAGCTGCGCGCGCTGCCACGTCGCAGACAGTGCCGTCAGAACGTTTCCACTTCATCGTCATTTCCTGCCTCGGCAGGATGTGCTCAGGTGAAGCCTCCAGCTGAAAGCGATCATCGGGCAGGATCCCTGCTTCGGCGGGAACGAAACTGTCGGCAATTTCAATCGGAAGGATCCCCATGCCGATCAGATTGCTACGATGGATCCTCTCAAAACTGCGCGCAACAATTGCCCGGACGCCGAGCAGCGCAGCACCTTTCGCAGCCCAGTCCCTGCTCGACCCCATACCGTACCGATGACCTGCCAGGAGTATTGCGGAAACGCCTTCCTTCTGCAGCTTTTCGGCGGCCTCGAAAACCGGCAACCGCGAACCATCTGCCAGTTCAGTTGTCGCGGGTGCGAGGTCTGGCGCGAGATGGTTTTTGGCCGAACGGTTGGTGAAAAGGCCGCGCAGCATCACTTCCCAATTGCCACGGTAGGAAGCATAGACATTCAGATCCGACGGGTCGCCACCACGTTCGACCAGCCACTTGCCGGCAGTGCTATCCGGAGCAATCCAGCCGGCTGGCGAAATATGGTCCGTGGTCATGTCGTCGCCGAGAACCATGAGAGGTGCTGCCTCGTAATTTCCAAGGCGTGTTTCAACTTCCCTCGAAACAAAGGCCGGGCGACGCAGGTTTCGTGAACCGGCGTCCCACGGAAAGCAGGGTCCAACAGGTGCCTCCAGACGTGCCCATTCTGCATTTCCCCGAGCCTTCTCAAAGGCTGCAGGCACGTTTTCAGGCTCAATTCCTCGCGAGAGCGCGGAAGCAATCTCCGCAGCGGATGGCCAGATTTCGGAGAGGTAGACTGGCTTGCCGTCGATATCGGTCGAGATGGGATCTGCGAGAATATCGCCCTTTACACTGCCCTTGAGAGCAAAGGCAATCACCAGTGGCGGCGACGCCAGATAGCCCAGATCCAGCTTCGGATGAACCCTGCCAGGGAAGTTGCGATTTCCGGAAAGCACCGCCACGACTGCTTTGTTCTCGTGCAGCGCATGCTCGATCCGGGCAGGAAGCGGACCCGAGTTTCCAATGCAGGTGGTGCAACCAAAACCGACGATACCGAACCCGATTGCTTCCAAATCGCCGAGCAACCCTGTCCGCCGCAACAAATCCTGTGCAGATGGCGAACCGGGCGCCAGCGAGGTTTTCACCCATTCCGGAGGGCGGAGGCCACGGGCATGTGCTTTTTGAGCCAGGATTCCGGCTGCCAACAGCAATTCCGGCGAAGTGGTATTCGTACAGCTGGTGATGGCCGCGATGCCAACAGCCCCATCAGGAACGCCCACAGGCCCGGATGACAGAGGTGGGGGGGACAGGTCTCGTCCCAGGCATTGTACAACTGCGCTTTCGGCTTCAGAGGCAGAGATCCGATCCTGGGGGCGGCGAGGCCCGGCAATGAGTGGTTTTATGGCCGACAGGTCTATCTCGATCATTCGGCTGAACTTCGGTTCCGCCGCCGGATCGAACCATAGTCCCTGTGCTTCCAGCATGGGACGAATGGTATCGAGCAGATCCTCTTGCCGGCCAGTTCGCCTGAGATAGGCAATGCTTTCTTGATCAGGTGGGAAGAACCCGGTCGATGCGCCGTATTCAGGTGCCATGTTGGAGACGACGGCCCTGTCGTCCGCGCTCAGCGTTGCTATTCCGGGTCCGAAGAACTCCACGAAACTACCGGTGACACCGATTTCCCGCAGCTGATGTGTGACCTCGAGAGCCAGATCCGTCGCCAGAACGCCGGGCTGAAGTTGTCCTTTCAATCGAATGCCGACGATCTCGGGAAATGCCAGAGACAGGGCCTGCCCGAACATGGCGGTTTCCGCCTCCAACCCGCCGACACCCCATGCCAGGATACCGATGCCATTCACCATTGGCGTATGACTGTCGGTTCCGATCATCATGTCGGGGTGCGAAAGCCCGTCGGTTCGCCTGACAATCAGTGTCGCCAACTGCTCCAGGTTGATGGTGTGCATGATCCCAGTGCCCGGCGGATTGACATTCAGTGTCGCCATGTTCCGGGCCGCCCACTTCATGAAAGTGTAGCGTTCCGTATTACGCTCGATTTCGTTGAAGGTGTTCTTTTGCAGCGCGGTTGCCGAGCCGTAGACGTCAACGGCAACCGAGTGGTCGACCGACACCTCTACCGGCAGGTCGGGCGTGAGCATTGCCGGATCCACGCCTTCCTCTGCGAGGACATCCCGCATGGCCGCTATGTCCGCAAGAGCCGGAGTACATGTCGTGTCATGCATCAGGATGCGGTTGGGGCGGAAACTGAACTCGAAATCCGGTTTCTGTCCTTGCAGGAAGGTTTCAAGTGCCGCGACAAGGGCCTCTGTCTCGCCTGTCTCACGCAGATGGTTCTCCGCGAGGAGACGCAGCACATGCGGCAGGCGTTCCATTCTTTCGCCAACCACACCCTTGAGATCAATACATTCAACAGGTCCGGAAGAAGTCGGTACCTTGATGTGTTTTGGCACGTCAGTTCTCCTTGATAGACTTAAGACGCCTCAACAGCATCGGACCGAGAGCCAATGCCAGGAGGACGCGAAACAGGTGGTGAAAGCCGACAAAGGCGACCTCGCGCCCCATTGCCACGGCAATGAGCGACATTTCGGCAAGGCCGCCCGGCGCGTAAGCAAGCATGAGCGCAAGCGGGTCCCAATCGGTCAGAGCCGCAGCAACGTTGGCCATGAGAAAGGCAATGGAGATCTGCGTCACCACAACGACGACGGCAGCACCGACGACACCTGCGAGCTGAAAGAAGGTCGTGCCGAGAAACCGGGCGCCGACATTGATGCCGATGAAGACCTGCACAATGGTCATGACCCAGGGTGGGACTGTGAAGTCGGTGACGCCGGACACATGCAATGCTGCACTCAACAGGAGTGGAACAAGCATCGATGGCACGGGAAAACGCCGCAATCGTGTAGCCAGAACACCGACGCTGATGCACACGACAAACCAGATCCATCCGGAGGCCGGCATCGCGGCCATGGCGGCCGGTGCGGTGCGCTGGATGTCGATATGGGCAAACCAGGCAATCAGAAACGGAAGGATGAGGATCGAAAGCGCGATGCGCAGGGCGTGAATGATCGCCACTCGAGCCTGATCGGCGCCTGCCTGTTCGCTCAGGAGGATCATCTCGGTGATGCCGCCAGGCACAGAGCATAACGCCGCTGTCTGTGGATCCAGGGAAAACAGGCGCCGAAGTATTATGAAACACACGGTGCACATCACCAGAAGAGCAGCGCAAAGAAAAACCAGCGAGAAGGCCCATTCCGGCAAGGACTGAATCAGGTCGGACGAGACCCGGGCACCCAGCATGGTTCCCACGGCAGCCTTCACAGGTGGCATCAGTGGCGCTGGCTGCTCCAAAGGCAGTTTGGACAAGGAGGCCACCGCGACCACAACCATTGCCCCGACAAGCCACCCGAGCGGGATCCCGGTGCGTGACACCAGCCATCCACCCAACGCCGCGAGTGCCGCAGTGCCGACAACCCGCAGCCAATAGACCAAATCTACGTTCAAGGTTTTCGTCCAGCAGCGACGGCGAAGGGCAAGGTCTCGCCCCGGCGATATCGCCAGTTGCTTTCAATGCCGACGGCGTCTGACACAAGGGCGGCGTCGAAACTCTTGAAGCACCGAAGGCAAGCGCAGAAATCAGTCGCCAACACTGATCTCCTCGATCTCTTCTTCCTTTCGCTGCGCCTCCATGCGCTGGCGGACACGACGGCCCATGAAGATCGGCAGGATGAAGCCTACGATCGCGATGATCCAGAGGATGATCGCCAAAGGCGACCCAACGAGGATCGTCCAATCGCCATCCGAAATGGTCATGGCCCGGCGCAGATTCACTTCCATCTCGTTGCCGAGCAGGATGCCGAGGATGATCGGCACCAGCGGAACGTCGAGCTTGCGAAGCGCCCAGCCGACCAGACCGAAGCCGACCATCATCGTAAGGTCAAAGGTCGAGCCAGAAATGCCGTAAATACCGACAAAGGAGATCATGGCGACGACCGGCATGAGGATCCGGGTGGGCACCATCAGGACCCGTGCGAAAAGACCGACCATGGGGATGTTAAGCAGGAGCAACATCATGTTGCCGATGAAGAGCGCTGCAATAAGCCCCCAGACGACGTCGGGGTTCTTCTGAAACAGAAGCGGCCCCGGAGTGATGTTGAGAGACAAAAGGACGGCGAGCAGCACGGCGGTTGTGCCCGAGCCAGGAACCCCCAGTGCCAGCATGGGAACAAGTGCCCCACCCGCTGCTGCGTTGTTGCCGGCTTCGGGAGCCGCAACGCCTCGCGGGTCCCCCTTTCCGAAGGCCTTGCCCTTGCCGTCGACGATCTGCTTTTCGACCGAATAGGACAAGAAAGACCCCAGGGAAGCACCAGCCCCAGGCAAGACACCAGCGAGAAAGCCGATAATGGTGCTGCGGATCATGGTCGGCGTGCAGTGCTTCAGCACAGCAATCGACGGCACGAGGCGTCCGATCGACAGTTTCGAGGACTTGTCGGCAATCGCGGACCCACGATGATGTTCAAGGAAGATGAACACCTCGGACAAGGCAAAGAGGCCGACGATGGCGACCAGAAAGTCGATGCCGTCATAAAGATGCACTTCACCGAAAGTGAACCGCGGCACGCCTGTCTGCGTGTCGACACCGATCATCGCAATTCCAAGGCCCAACATGGCTGCAAAGGCCGACTTTGCCTGGTTCATTGCCGAAATTCCGCCAAGCGTTGCGAATGCCAGCGTAAACAGCACGAAATACTCGGCGGGCCCGAACAGCAATGCGATCTTCACAAGCTGCGGCGCAAGCAGCACCAGCCCCCAGGTCGCAAAAAAGGCTCCCACGAAGCTTGCAATTCCGGAAAGCGTAAGCGCTTCGCCTGCCCTGCCCTGCTGCGCCATCGGATAGCCATCCAGGCAGGTCATCATTGCCGGCTCGTCGCCGGGAATATTCAGCAGAATGGACGAGATCCGTCCCCCGTACATCGCCCCATAGTAGACGCTGGTCAGGAGGATCAGCGACGCAGTCGGCCCGAGACCCAGAGTGAATGCGATCGGGATCAGGATCGCCACGCCATTGGCCGGGCCGAGTCCCGGAAGCGCTCCCATCAACGTCCCGAGAAAGCATCCGACCAACGCCAGAAGCAAGTTCTGGAATGTGAGTGCAACCGCAAATCCGTCAGCGAGGTTGGCAAGCGTTTCCATGGGCGTTTCCTCAGAAGCCAAGCGGGCCCTTGGCCAGGGAAAGGCCAAGGATCAGACGAAAGACGACATAAATTCCGATTGAGGTCGCAACACCGATCACGACCGAATTGAGCGGTTTCGAACCAAGACGCCATGTCAGGTAAGTGGTCGCAATAGCCGTTGATATGACAAAGCCAAGTTCAGGCAGGAGATGGGCATAGGCCAACATGACGGCGACAGCGAAAGCGATCTCCAGGAGAGGCCCGGCAGAGGGCCAATCAGGTGCAGGATCTGGTTTCAGAATGAAGACCGTCGAGCACACTGCGAGTATGACGCCGATAATTATGGGAAAGGTACTGGGCCCGATGACGTCAGCCATAAAGCTCTTCGGGATGATCGTCGCCGCCCAGATGTAGAAGGCTGCCAGGCATACACCGACACCGCCGAGAATTCGGTCGCTCATGGTCCGCTCCGGGATAAATGGATTTGAAAAGGTCGCCCCGACCGTCAAAGACGTCGGGGCGTTAAACCGGTACCGGGTTACTGGATGATCCCGATTTCCCGCGAAATCGTTTCGATTTCCGAGATATTCTGCGTCACGAAAGCATCCGCATCAGCGCCAAAGTTATTGAATGGCTCAATTGCAGCTGCCTTCAGTTGATCCTGAAAAGCCTCGCTGGCAACGAGCTTCTGGATCGCTTCGTCCCAGAATTTCTTGGAGGCTTCGGAGCTACCTTTCGGAACGTAGAGACCACGCCAGTTCGCCCCCAGGACGTCATAACCTTGCTCGCGTGCCGTCGGGATATCCGGGAAGCCGCTCAATCGTTCGGGTGCAAGCACCGCAACGACACGAATGTCGCCAGATTCAAGAAAGCCGCGCACTTCGGAGAAGTCGCCTGAGAAAACCTGGACGGAGTCCGAAAGCAAAGCGGTCATCGCTTCTCCGCCACCTGCAAAAGCGACGTATTTCATCTGACGCACATCATCGAGGCCTGCCGACTTTCCGAGCAGCAAGGGCTTGATGTGGTCGTAGCCGCCAACCGCCGAGCCACCGGAGAAGGCGACCGAACGGGGATCTTCGACGACAGCGTCCATCAGCTCCTTGAGTGTCTGATACTTGGAATCCTTTGCAACAGCGATCGCACCGTATTCCGCACCGAACGTCGCCAGCCAGTCCACGTCGTCAGCCGTATTGCCCGGAAATGCACCCTGAGCCAGACGCGAAGTGGTTCCGTTCGACGCTGCAATGATCAGGTTGTCGTCGGTGTTGCGTTCGTTGACGACATGAGCATAGGCAACGCCACCGCCGCCACCCGACATGTTAGTGACCTGCATTGCGCCATCGATGATGCCTTCATCAAAGAGCAGCTTGGCGGTGGTGCGGCAGATAAAATCCCAGCCGCCACCGGGATTGGCCGGTGCGATGCATTCCGGATTTTCAGGTTTGAAGTCCTGCGCCTGCGCTCCAGACACAGATGCGAGGGAAGCAAGTGCAACAAACGCACCTGCACGAATGGTGTGACCGAACATGTATCCTCCCAAATTGACAAGCGACCGACGTCCAACATGCAGTCGCCAGAGCTATATTGCATATTTAGATCATAAAATGCAATATTAGCGTTGAAAATACACCTCGGCATTCAACTTCCTGAAATTTATAATTATTTCTATTTTATAGGTTTTCACGCCATTTTCAGAATCAGATAAATGCACTTTTGAATCTAAAAAAATTTTGAGGATGTTGATTTCAGACATTTCTTGGCAAAGATAGCCGCACAGTCTCTGTCGCACGCACGCATACGAAAACGGACCGCATCTCCAAAGAAGCAGGTCCGCTCAAAATCAGCGGTTCTCAAAACCAACAAAGGAAGAGGCCAATTGAATGACCACCCCGCCCTGTGCCACGAATTCCATGCTCGATACCATTGGAAACACACCCGTGGTGCAACTCAGCAAAGTCGTTCCGGAGCGAGCGGGGAAAGTTTTCGTCAAGCTGGAGTATTTCAACCCAACCGGATCTTACAAAGACCGGATGGCTAGAACCATGATCGCCGAGGCGGAACGCCGTGGCAGCCTGGAGCCGGGAATGACAGTGGTTGAAGCCAGTGGTGGCAGTACAGGCTCATCGCTGGCATTTGTATGCGCCGTGCGGGGACACAGGTTTCACGTCGTTTCGTCCAATGCCTTCGCGCAGGAAAAGTTGCGAACCATTGCAGCCTTTGGCGCAATCGTTGAACTCATTGAGAGCCCCACGGGCAAAATCACCGCCGACCTGATACCGAGCATGATCGCCCGTGCCCGCGAGTTGGGCGAAATGGACGGATACCTCTATTCGGATCAGTTCAACAATCCCGACTCGCTCGCGGGTTACAGAACCATCGGGGAGGAACTGATCGAGCAGTTCCCTGAGGGCATCACCGCCTTTTGCGGTGCAGTCGGCATCGGCGGGATGCTGATAGGTACTGCCCAGGCTCTCAAGGCAGTCAATCCGGAAACGCGTGTCGTACTGCTTGAGCCGGCATCGTCGCCGACAATCACCGAAGGCAGGCCCGGAACACATCATGTCGAGGGGATTGGCATCGGCTTCATACCGCCGCTTCTTCTGAAATACCCTGTATACGATGAAGCGCGAAGCGTGCCGGAGACCGAGGCCCGCATTATGTGACAGCGCCTGGCGAGCGAAGAAGGCATCTTCGCCGGAACATCGACTGGAATAAACGTGCTGGCAGCAATCGAACTCGCCAAAGAACTCGGACCGACCGCCACCGTCGTTACAGTCGCTTGTGACAGCGGCCTCAAATACACGAACGGAGTGTTGTTCAACAGTTCGCGGTCAATCACTTCCTAAGTGGCTTACCTCTTAAAAGACATCGAATGTTAGCTGCTGGAATTCAAATCAATTCCCGACAGGAGTTGCGCTGCCTATGTCTGCTTCCGGGAAACTTGCATACGGAACTAAACGACCTATGTGGGGCCGCGAAGCTGCCATTGAACCAATCGAAGGTGAATGTCCGGAATCGGCCGTTTGTGTCGACCAGCACCACGAGGTAGGGATAGGCGCGTCACGACGGCGAAAGGCTGCTTGGAGCCCAAACCTACCGGTCTTTCGGCCAATTATGGTGCATGTAAGCTGCTAGTTCTTCCTTTTCCGAATACACTTCGAAACGGTGTCTAATACCCGAGTTCGCAAGTGTCCTCGACACACGGTGAGAGAAGGCCACAAGTTCTTCGGTCGACCTGTGATCGGCGCTTACAGAACCAAGACTCAGATCGCCACCTAATTCTCTGAAAACAAAGTGATTGAAGTCCGCCAACCTTAACGAGAACTTTCCTTCAATGACGGTGTAGCCATCAGACCTAAAAATGCTCGCCAGTTCATTCATTGAAGGCCATCTGGATATCTCAGCGGCAAGTAGCGCGTATCCATTGCTCATGCATTCGAACCCTTGCTGAAAAACGTCCAGCAAGAGTATCTGGGCGGATTTCAAATGTCAGCTAAGTCCCCTAAGCGGGCCTTGGCTGTGAGGTAGACAACGCAGAAGTGGATGGGTGGTATGGCGGGCCGGCGCGCAGCATGCAGTTCCACCGATGAACGGCAGCGGACCGTCGGATAATGGCCGCAGCGATCAACAATGCGGACATTGGTGCGCCACGCAGCCAAGGTCCGGATCGTGTCAGAGAGTAGGTTGTCGGGAATTGCGCGCCTTCTCACTGCAACTGAGATGACCCCAGCCAACGGAACGTCAATTCAATCCGTTCAAATAGCCTGACGCAGAACCGCTTCCGGACATGGAGAAAAAGACGCCGTTATCACGCTCAGCGCTGTTTGGCTTCTGCCGAACCCTGTTCCTCAGGGCTTCCGCTGTAATGGATACCCCAACCTCAAGATTTGAATGGTGTTCACCAAGGCTCGGATCAATGAGGCCGTGCTGGTACCGGTCGACAAGCGCTTCAGGGAGATCAACCAGCCAGAAGTTTTCGTCAGAATGGAAGGACAGAAAGATCGTATAAGGGGCAATCCCATGTTCTTTGATCATCGCCTCAATCAGAAGCATGCCGCCATCAAGCGATAGGCCCACCTCCTCGCGAATGGCCTGGGGTGCTTCTGTGTATCTGTAGGCGGGCGGCGCCCTGCGCGGCATTCGAAAAAACAATGGTGGCTTTTCAAGCAGGCTGGGGCAGAAAGTGCCAATTTTTTCAATGAAGACCTTTCCTATGCCGAACTCATCGCCATGAAAGGCAATCATGTGTTCAACCGACTTGTAGGCAATGTGTTCGTGCCCAACGAATTCGGCTGAATTCGCATCACCAACCAAAACGTCGTTCTGGTAATCGACATCCAAAAGTGTGAATTCACATCCGGTGATCCCAATACTGAAATTCCATTGGTGCTCAAAAAGACGATTTACGTCTCCGGGATTGCGCACCAGGATCTTGATCCCAATGACACCAAATGGCGCTTCGCGTGAGATCATCTTTTGAACGGCACCGTCTTGAATATCAAAGACTGTGGACGTGTTCCACAAGTCGATGAGATGAGACTGAAATTCAGCGCCTATCCTGTCAATCAGTCTTTCAACGCGGCCCTTACTTGGTGACACATCAGTCTCCGGTCTCTTTTTGGTCACTCATGCTTCAGACCAATATATGTGATCCGCGCATTGTCGGTAACTCCCTGCCTTTGAAAATAGCGCACCTGGTAAGGTTTAGAAGGTCCTTCCCATAGCACCTTCACCCGACGCGAAATGAACGGTCAATCCGTATGCGATGAATGATGGCTTTTGGGAGCAAACGGAAAGCCGACGAACGACCGAAATGGGGACGCATTCCGGACCACCAGCTTCCGAAAATACCGACACCGCGGTTCTGGGTGGTGCTGTGGTCCGGAGAGCGCTCAAGGGAGTTTCAGAGACGGTCCCGTCAATAAGAAGCTTGCAGCATCCTGAGATAGTCGTCGGCGGTTGCGTCAATGGGGTTGGTCTTGTGGCTGTGGTCGGCCAAGGCACCCTGAATGATGCGGTCGAAGAGATCTTCCGAAACACCCAGCTCCGACAGGCTGACGGGCAAACCGATGGCCGCCGTCATCTCCTTGATGGCCGCTCCGATATCCGTTCCGGTAGCCAGACCCATGGCATCGGCCATCCCGGCATATTTGTTCTCGCTGACTGATGTCGGGGCCGCCTTGTTGAATTCCAGAACCGCAGGCATGAACACCGCGTTCAAGGTGCCGTGGTGCAGCTTCGGATTGAGCCCGCCGAGCGCATGACTGAGGCTGTGCACACAGCCCAGCCCTTTTTGGAAGGCCATCGCGCCCATGGTTGCGGCGATTGCCATGTTGGCGCGGGCGTCCTTGTCATCCGGTGTTTCTGTCGCCTTGCGGATATTCGCCCAGGCGCGGCGCAGTCCTTCAAGTGCGATGCCGTCTGCCGGCGGATTGAAGGAAGGGGCAAGATAGGTCTCGATGCAGTGCGAGATAGCGTCCATTCCGGTGGCTGCAGTCAAAACGGGCGGCAGCGTCATGGTCAATTCCGGATCGACAATCGCGGCTTTCGGGACAAGGAATGGAGACAACAAACCGACTTTCCGGCCATCATCCAGTATCACAATCGCCCCGCGTCCGACTTCGCTACCGGTGCCTGACGTTGTCGGAATAGCGATGGTCGGCCAGGTCTTTGCCGTGATTTTTTGCAGGCCACCCTCGATGACCGCATAGGTCTTCAGGGCGCCGCCATGTGCGGCGAGGATGGCAACCGCCTTTGCGAGATCGATCGCCGATCCGCCACCTATGGCGATAATTCCGTCGGCTTCAACCTCTTTGAACAAGTCCGTCGCGACACGGACGGCCGCCTCATTCGGGTTGCCGGGGGTTTCGTCGTAAACGCCTGCCAGCTCCTTGCCGAGGACGGCTTCAATCTTGTCGAGAAATCCGAGCCCGCGCACGCCCTTGTCCGTCACTACGAGCGGGCGCGAAATTCCGGCGAGCGCCAGTTCCTCCTTCAACGTGGCAAGCTCGCCAAAACCGAACTGGACCCGGGTTACGTAATTGATCAGAGGCATGCCGCTCCCTTTACTGATATGCCCAATGGAAACTGATCCGGATTGAAGGCTAGCCATTTGGGCGAATATTTTTGGTTCGCCGCAAGATAAACTCTAAATGTGACCTGTAAATCCACTCTCTTTCAATTTGGGTATAACGAGAAGAGAATTGACGCTTGCCGCAATGCCGTTCCTCTCGAGAGAGAGACTTCGTTTGCTCTCTGTCATTTCGGTGATCGATGACAACGGATAACTGGCAACAGTTCGTCCGCCCAGGGTCAGCAGCAAACTGGCAGCTTGCGTGCTTCGATCGGGTTTAGTAGCGCAAGCGCTCTCCATTCCACCGACCTTCATCTGCCTGTCTTCTGACGAAGTGTTCTGAAAGGTACCTCAGGTCGGCACGTCTGCGGCCTGCGGGCTCGCTTGGCAGGTGCTGAAATGGTCTGTGTCCCGGCATCGCCGGTGATCCGCTTAAATTCTGAACTAAAAATTCAACTTTTTTAATCCCGACCGGTTCCCTCACCCGCTGCTTTCGGTGTAAAGATCGATTAGCCAGGGCAGCGACGGTCTTGATGACGATCGCGCAGACCGCCTCAGCCTACAAAAATCTCCAGCAGTTCTGAAAGCCATTCGTGCGTTTCGTGCGTCCCGACGGGACAGCCCTTTTCGCGGATTGATACCCCCATGCGGCTTCGCCGAAGCCACACACGTGCTGCCCTGGAGACAAGTCTTTAACTCGAATGACGCGCGGTCGAAATTCTTATCCGGAACCAGGCCGCGAGCCGCTACGGGAGAGCGAAGGGATGAAGAGATCTTTGGTTTCGGCGCCGGTTCGGGCGGTTGCGCTTGCCTTGATGCTGAGCAGTCAGTTTGCTGCCGCAGCCAACGCGCAATCGGCGTCTCAGGCAGCGTCCCAAACCGCCTCCAAGACAAGCGAAGCGATCTCCGTCCAGTTGAACGATGCGGAGACGGTCAACGGGTCCTGCCGGTTGACCTTCGTCATCCGCAACACCTTGCCAACTCCCGTAAACGCCCTTGGCCTCGACCTGGTGATGTTCGACACGTCTGACGGCGTTTCCGGCTATGCGGCGATCGACTTCGGCGATCTTCCCACCGGCAAGACGCGTGTCCGGCAATATGACGTTGCCAAGGGAGACTGTACCGGCATCTCTCGCGTCCTTGTGAACGAGGTGCGCGCCTGTGACCTTCAGGACACCGCCCAACAGGACTGCCTGCCGCTGCTGCGGATCGACTCGCGGTCGGAAATCGACCTGATCCTCTGATGAAAACCCAAGCGTGATCAAAATGCCTGATGTCCCTACCGCGGCCCTGCCGCACTTCCTGTCTCCGTTGACCGGCCTCGTCGATCAGGGCGGCCCGGTGGTGTTGTTCCTGCTTGCCCTTTCCCTGGTGGCGGCAGCGCTGATTGCCGCCAAGCTGCTGCAGTTCCTGTATCTGGGTGTCGGCCGTTTCGGTACTGCCCGCAAGGCGCTGGACCTTTGGCTGGACGGCCGGCCTCAGGAAGCGAAAACGATAGCAGCCAGCGGAAAATCCGTGGTTGCCGACATCATGCTGAAGCTCGTGCAGGGCAGCGCTCGCAGCGAAACCAGGACCGAGCTTCTGAAAGAGGACGTCGAGCGGATCTGCATTCAGCGGATCAACACGCTGAGGGCATACCTTCGCCCGCTCGACATGATCGCGCAGACAGCACCGCTGATCGGCCTTCTGGGGACCGTACTCGGCATGATCGAGGCCTTTCAGGCCATGCAGGGCGCAGGCGCGGCGGTGGACCCTTCCGTTCTGGCCGGCGGAATCTGGGTAGCCTTGCTGACGACCGCCGTCGGCCTTTCGGTCGCGATACCCGTGTCGGCCATTGTCGGCTGGTTCGACAGCCGTATCGAGGCGGAGCAATCCGAGATGGAAGCGCTGGTCACGGCGTTCTTCACCGGGGCGATCGCCGAACGCGGTGCCGCCCGGATCGTGGCCCTGGAGGCTTCGGAGACGAGGCATGCAGTTTAAAGCAAGAGTGCGGCGCAAGCCCGTCGGCCTGACCTCGCTGATCGACGTCATCTTCCTGCTGCTGCTGTTCTTCATGCTGGCGTCCAGCTTCACACGGTACCAGTCGCTGGACATTTCCAGCGGTGCTGAAGGTGGCGGCGCGGCGGAAAGACCCGCCTACCTGCGTATTCACACGTCGGAAAAGCTGGACCTGAATGGCCGCCCCCTGATGAAGGCGGACATGGCGGAACTGTTTTCCGCGCTCAAGGAAAACAGTGTCGTCGCGATCTGGTCCGGCCCGGATGCAAATGTCCAGGACGTGGTTGATGTCATGTCCGAGGTTCGCAGAAGCGGGCTGAAGAGCGTTCTGGTGACGGGACAATAGGTGACCTCATGCGCATGAAATCCCCACAGCGCCGCGAACCGCCGGAAAACACCATTCCGCTGATCAACGTCGTTTTCCTGATGCTGATCTTCTTCCTGTTTGCAGGGTCGGTTGCCCGGGACGATGCCAGGAAAATCGAACCGCCGCTGAACATACTGGAAGACGAGACCATCCGGTCCACCGGCGCACTCATTGTTGACCCGCAAGGCCGCACCTTTGCCGGAGAGGCCGAAGTCGGCGTTGCCGACTGGCTTGCGCAGCAGGATGAGCCAGGCGGCACAGACGGTCCGATCAAGGTGGCTGCGGACGGCACGCTGAAGGCGGACGCCCTGGAAAAGGTGTTGCGCGAGCTGAAGGATGCCGGACGCACCGACATCGTGCTCATAACAAGAAGAGGCTCGAAGTGAGTTTCGCGCGTTTCCTGGCTGCCGGGGCCATCCTTTCTCTGGTGCTGCACGGCACCGGCGCCGCCTTTTTCGCGAAAGATCCGAATGAGATCTCCATTGCAGCTTCTGAAGGCGGCGGCGTTTCGGTGATCGGGTCCATCGAGGATCTTGTAGCCGGAGCACAAGTGGATGCCGTAGTCGATCCTCAGCCTGTCGAGGACGTGAAGCCGGACGTAGAGCCAGTCGAAGAAGTACAGGTGAACACCGCAAAGCCCGAGGTGCGGTCCGGCACGCCAGTAAAACCGGTAGAGGTCCAGCCAAGCCCGGCCGTTGCCGAGGCAGTGCCTGACACGCCAGCGTCAGAACCTGTTCCGTCCGTTCCGATGGTCGCAGGCGTTACTTCATTGGAACCGGTGAAAGCGCCGGCGACAACGCCGGAAGTCGCGACGGCGTCAGAAACGTTGCAAGGCAGTGTCACACCGGAACCAGTCAAACCGGCCGGGCCGGCCGAGCCGACACCGGAGCAAAAACCTGTCGAAATTGCACGGGTGGAGCCAGCCGCACCGGTCGAGACTGTTCAGCCGGTGGACCAGCAAACCGAAGTGCAACAGCCTGTTGCCGATCCGCTGGCCGAGGTCACGCAGACACCGAACCGCAAACCCAAGCCGCCCGTGCGAAATGCGGAAGCCCCCAAGACCGAAGAGCAGAAAAAACCCAAGAAGGTTGTGAAAGCGCAGAGGAAGGGTGCGGAAACCAGCGCCCGAAAGGGCGGTGAACGCGTCACCAGCCGGAGTGCGAAATCCAACACCAATAGCCGGGCGAATGCCCGCACCAATGATGGCGGTACCAAAGCAACGTCCAATTATCAGGGCAAGGTGGTGGCCAAACTGCGCCGCGCAAAACGTTATCCCCGTGAAGCGAAACGTCAGAGGTTGGAGGGAACGGTGAGTGTCGGCTTCACGATTTCATCCAACGGCGCTGTTTCCGGTATTCGCGTGACCAGGTCCTCCGGGCACCCGGTGCTGGACCAGGCCGCGCTCGACATGGTGCGCAGGGCCTCGCCCATGCCCAAGTTTCCGGGTGATATTCGCGTTGCGCGCATGAACATGCAGGTGCCTGTCCGCTTCGACCGCTAACACGCCGAACCAAAACGAGGGCCAGGCGAGCACCGTCAAGCAGCAGGAGTCTGCCGGTAGCTCTGCTCCAGTTCGATCAGGCGTTGCTTGCGCCAGAGCCCCCCACCATACCCGGTAAGGGAGCCGTCCGCGCCGATGACCCTGTGGCACGGCACGACGAGAGCCAGTTGGTTGGCCCCGTTGGCCCGGGCAACCGCCCGCACAGCTTCCGGCCTCCCCAGCGCCCTTGCCAGTTCGGAATAGCTGCGTGTCTCGCCAGGCGGAATGGTCAGCAGCTCGCGCCAGACATCCCGCGTGAAGGCAGAACCGTGAAGGGCAAGCCTTGTCTGGAATTGGCCGCCGGTTCCGGCAAAGAAACGATCGAGTTCTCCCTGGATCTGGTCGGTGACCTCCGTTCGCCCAAAACCGATCTCACCCTTGGCGTAGGTCTGGAGCTTCCTGAACTCTGTCGGAAAGGCCTTTCTGTCGAGAAATTCCAACAGGTGCAGCTGGGTCCTGTCGGTGACGGCAATCAGCGGACCGAGCGGCGATGCCACCCAGTCGGCGAAAAGCAGGGGCTTGGCGGAAAAGACCCCGGGAGACTGGCCGAGAATCCTGGCAAAGGCTTCGCGAAACGCGCTCGGCGAGTCGAACCCGGCCGTGATCTGCGCATCGATCACCTTGCCGCCGTCGGCAAGTGTCGAGAACCCTTCCTGCAGGCGCCGCTGACGCGCCATTTCCAGAAAGGTCATGCCGAAATGCCGCTTGAAGGCCCGGCGCACCGTTGAAGGGTCGAACCCCATGCGCACGAGGTCCGGTTCGCCCCAGCGGTAGGATGGCCGCTTTTCCAGTGCCTCGATCAACGGTTTCACCACCGGGTCGGCAGTGGCCTCAGGCGTGGTTGGACGGCAGCGCTTGCAAGGGCGGAAACCGGCGTCAAAACATTCGGGCACGGTGTCATGGAAGGTGCAGTTCTCCCGCTTCGGCTTGCGCGCCGGGCAGGTCAGCCGGCAGAAAATCCCGGTAGAAGCTACACAGACAAAAACGCGTCCGTCGTAGGACGGATCACGGTTCAGAAGCGCTTCATAGAGCGTGTCGAAACTGGGTCGGGTCATAAACATGACCCGACCTTACGCCCGGCGTGAATTCATTGCAGCCGGAAACCGGGCGTTAATTTCATTCCATCGGTTAGCGCCGGAAAACAAACCGTTCCATCGTCATCCCAGCCAAGCGTCACCGCGAGCCGGGATCGGAGAGCCACCGGCGATCGGTGTGGGCACGCGTTCAAAAGGCAAGGCACGGGCGCTCCGATCCCGGATCTCCGTTTCACTGCGTCCGGGATGACCAACCGAGAGGTGAGAAGTCACGCGGCCAGATATTTCGTGAAACACCATGGCAAACCCACTCCGTCGTCATCCCGGCCAAGCGCAGCGCGAGCCGGGATCGGAGAGCCTCCGGCGGACGACGTGGGCACGCGTTCAAAAGGCAAGGCACAGGCGCTCCGATCCCGGATCTCCGTTTCACTGCGTCCGGGATGACCAGCCGAGAGGTGAGAAACTGGCCTCTACCGGTAAACCTCGCTCTCACCGGGGAAGCTGCGGTCCTTGACCTCTTCCGAATAGGCTTTCACCGCTGCCTCGATCTGGCCGCCAAGATTGCCGTAGACCTTGACGAATTTCGGTGGCGTCGGGTTAAGGCCGAGCATGTCCTCCAGCACCAGGATCTGACCGTCGCACTCCGCGGACGCTCCGATGCCGATGGTCGGGATCGCGATCTGTTTGGTGATCCTTGCCGCCAGCGGCTCGACCATACCTTCCAGAACCAGCGCGAAAGCGCCTGCCTCGGCAACGGCTCTTGCGTCTTCTTCGTGGCTGGCCCAGCTGTCCTCGTCGCGCCCTTGCGTCTTGAAACCGCCCATGACGTTGACCGATTGCGGCGTCAGGCCGATGTGGGCCATCACCGGAATACCCCGCTCGCTCAGGAAGCGGATGGTTTCGGCCATGCGCGCACCGCCTTCAAGCTTTACGGCCCCGCACTGGGTTTCCTTCATCACACGGGCAGCATTTCGAAAGGCGACCGAAGGGCTTTCCTCATAGGTGCCAAACGGCATGTCGACCACGACCAGCGCCCGGCTGGTCCCACGCACCACGGCCTTGCCATGCATGATCATCAATTCCAGCGACACGCCGACGGTGGATTCCATGCCATGCATGACCATGCCGAGACTGTCACCGACCAGGATGAAATCGGCGTATTTGTCGACGATGGCCGCCGTATGCGCGTGATAGGAGGTCAGCGAGACGATGGGGTCTCCGCCCTTGCGGCGGGTGATCTGCGGAGCCGTGATACGGCGGACGGGTTTCTGGGTGCTCATGCGGCATCCTTTCGATAAGGGGCTTGAGACGGATTATCAGTCGGCTGGTGCAATCACCCGCTGGTCAATCAGGAGAACAGTGCCGAAGCGCACGGCCAGCAGCACCACGGCCGGGCGGTCAAGCATGCCGGAAAGCTCTTCAAGGGTTTCCGCATCGCGGATGTCGACGCTTTCCACCTTTCCCGAGGGCACTTCGGCAAGGCTCTGGCGGACAGCAGCCTCCAGAGCTGAAATTGCAGGTGCGGATTTTGCAAGTTCCTCGGCAACAGTCAGCGACCGGCTAAGCTGAACGGCCTCGGCCCGATGCTCCGCCGTCAGGCGCACGTTGCGCGACGACATCGCCAGCCCGTCGGCTTCTCGCACGGTCTTGTGCGGCACGATTTCAAGCGGCATGTCGAGATCACGGACCATCTGCCTGATCAAGGTCAGCTGCTGATAGTCCTTCTCGCCGAAGACGGCGAAATCCGGCGTGACAATGTTGAAGAGCTTGGTAACGACGGTGGACACACCCCGGAAATGACCAGGCCTGAGCGCGCCCTGCAATATGGCGGAGAGGCCGGGAACCTCGACAAAAGTGTCGCCACCGGCACCATACATTTCCTCAACGTTTGGCAGAAACACGGCGTCGGTGCCTTCCGCTTCCAGCAGCGCCAGATCGCGCGCTTCGTCGCGTGGGTAGGTCGTCAGATCCTCATTGGGGCCAAACTGGGTGGGATTGACGAAGATGGTTGCCACGACACGGTCAGCCTTTTGCCGGGCCATGCGCACGAGGCCGAGATGGCCCTCATGCAGATACCCCATGGTCGGCACGACACCAACGGTTTCACCGGCGCGCTTCCAGCGCCGCACGGCGTCCCGCATCTCCGCCTTGGTCCGGCAGATGATCATCTGTTTCATCCTCCCGCGCCCCCGGTTCCAGCCCGGGGTTTCTTTTCGCAGGTGCAGCATAATGACGGCGAAATGAAAGTCCAGTGGGCAAAGAGGGGAACAGACCTTGCCAGGTGCCCCCTCCATGTCGTTTGGTGCAGGCTGGGGAAGTCGATGGAGCCTTTACGAACAAGAATAATAGCCGGCTCGCAATGACCGGCTAAACGAGCAGTACTGTCAGGAGAGAAAAATAAGGAAACACCTGAACCGACTGGTGATCTATTTTCCTGGCTATGATTTGCGTCCGGCCCGTTACTGCTTCCCGTTGCTCCGCAAGGAGTTCGACACCTTCCTGAAGATCCGGAAGGTGAACGGTGCCCTTTCCCAGCTCAGCGAAGGTCTTGATCCCGGCGGCACCACGGCCAGTTGGAGCGGGCATGTCGACTGGCCGGACAGCCGTGTCGAGACAACGTTTGTGCAGCTTGGCTGGCGGGACGTCATCAAGGCCGATTTTCGGCGCTCCTGGCCACGCACGATTGCAGATGCCATCCAGTCCTTCATGATGATCGCCCAGGCGGGTGGATATCGGGCTGCATTGAAAAGCAACTGGGCGCATGGGGTCTTCTGTCTTTATCCCCCCGTTGGACTGCTTCTCTATTTCCTGGCCAGCCTGTTGCCACCCATTCTTCTGGCGCCGGTCATTCTGCGCAATGTGGGCGCGGCGGTTCGGCAAGGCCATGCCGAAGAAATCGCCTGGTCCGTGTTGCTGGGAGGCAGCGCGGCGTGGATGCTCGCGGTTTACCTGCTCATGACCTGGCTGGAACCCAAGTCCTACTTCCGGTACCTGGTCAACAGCTGGCACTTCATGGCCCGGCTTGCCCGGAACGACCACCCCGAAATGCTTGCCCGTATCGAAGAAAGCGCCGACCTCATCGTTGCAGCGGCCGCGGAAGCGGACGAAGATACGGACCTGGTGTTCGTGTCGCACAGCTGCGGCACGTTCGTGGCGATCTACATTCTTGCCGCTGTCCTGCGCCGGCAGCCGGATATCGTTCGACGCCCCGGCGGCTTCTCTTTTGTCACGATGGGACCGGCGTTTGATTGCCTCGGCGGGTTCGGGGCACAAGACGGCTTTGGCGATGCCATGACGGCGGTGGCACGGTCCGGTGTCGACTGGACGGATCTTTACGGCCCGCATGACCCACTCTGCGGTGGCCGCACCACGCCTGTGGCGCGTTATGCGCAGCCGAACAAATCGGGCGAGACGTTGCCGGAACCCAGACGGTACAGCGTGTGCATTCCGGACCGAATGACCGCAAAGAGGTTCCGCTACCTGCGCTTTCGCTTCTTTGCGCTTCACTTCAATTACTTTTTCGCCTCGGTGCGTCCGGGTCTCTTCGACTTCTACCGCCTGACCCTTGGCCCCAAACGGGCCGTGGACCAGCTCAAGGCCTGGGACAACGGGCGGGATTAATGGGCGACGCGATCTCCCGAGAGCTATCCAAACCTAGCGATCACCGGGGAAGCTAACGGTCTGCAAGAGTTCGATGATCTCGCCGGCCGGCCCTTCAAAAATTGCGTTGCGAACCCGCACTTCGGGCTCGCCAAGTGTCAGTGCTTCCGGGCCGTGCAGATGCCTCGCACCGGCTTCAACAATCCGCACGCAAGCCTGATCAAGATCCGTCACGCTCAAGCAGAGGTGTGCGAGCGCACCGGTCGAAACCTTTTGCCCCTGTTGCGCTCCAACACCTTGCATCGGGATCTCGGCCCTCAGGTCGAACAATTCGATCCAGCTTTTCCTGTCGGGTGCCTGCATCATTACCGCGCGATCGATGCCATAGCTCGGCAATCCCCAGTCGTGCACCTGGTGGAAACCGATTTCCTCATAAAAGGAAACGGAACGCTGAAGGTCCGGGGAGCGGATCGCAGAGTGATGAAATCCGGTGAAAACTTGTACTGACATCGCATGGTCTCCATGTTTCAGGTGACACCTATCGGAGTTGCCCGCGCATGGACCAGTCTGACAATTTTGACACAGCACGCCGGACCTGGTCGACGATCCAGGAGCGAAACCGAGGGAACCTCCACGGATGGTGTGACCTTGCAGCCGGCCTCCAGACCGTGAGCGGACAGTGGAAAGCGTCGATCCTGATTGTGCTGTCCGAGAAGGATAGCGGCCTACCGGACATTCAGCGTCGCCTTGAATTTGCAAGCCGTCGTGTGCTCGTTCGGGCAATGCGCGAACTTGAAAAAGATGGGTTGGTGTCCCGATCGGCACATGTTGCAACCGGCTATTCATTGACACGCGATGGCCTCGCCCTCGTGCCAATTCTGCGGCACCTTGCGGATTGGAACGCCGCACGGGCAGGCTGATTGCAAGAAGACCATTCTCCATGAATTGACGCTTGAACTGCCCTGCGTCTTAAACCGCTGCAAGTTCCACCAAACCTGTGAAATCAGGTCGGTTTGAAGGGATTGCAAAACTGTCCTTCGGGACCAGGACGTGCCTAGCTCCTGCGCCATGGGATGCAGGAATGCTTCGATTTCCCTCCCTCTACAACCTTTGATCGAATTCACTTAAGTCACCTTGACGATTGAATAGATTGGCATTCTTTCCACAGGTCCGGGATATTAACTAATGCAAAGAAGCTCCCTTTACACGCTTCACGCGATACGGGAGTTTGCGCTGGGGGCATTCATTCTCGACAGACTCATTTGAGAGGTCCGATGCGGATTCTGAGATTGTTGCTTGCAGGCCTGGTCATCGTCGCCGCCGGGTTTGTGATTGCAGGGGAGCAGTTGTCAGGCACCAGCGCAGATGCGGTTATCAATGCAAGGCTCACAACGGTACGGGCGCCAACAGCCGGGCAACTGACGCTGGAGCACCGGTTACTCGGATCTTCTGTTGCACAGGGTGAGCAACTGGGGTCGATCGATGATCCTCTTGTCGACAACATCTACCTTAACGACATGATCCGCGAAAAGGCGTTTGCGACAGCCGAGGTCGACCGGCTGTCGAGCGTGATAGCCGCGATCGAACAGTCCGTCAGCGATTTACAGGCGAGATCGGAGCGCTATCAGCAGCAGCGGATCCTGCAGCTTCAAGCGGAGCTGCGTGCCTTGACCTTCGAAATCGGTGCCGCCGAAGCCAGGGGGGATGAGGCGGAGGCAGCTTTCCAGCGCTCCAAACAGCTGACAGATCGCGGCCTGGAGGCTTCGGCCTCCTTCGAGCGGATCAGAGCGACACAAAGGGTTGCAGCGCAGGATCTGGAAAGTGCACGCCAGCGGGCGGCCGTTGTCGAAATCGAACTGCAGGCGGCACAAGACGGAACGTTTCTGGGCGATGGTTACAATGATGCCCCTTACTCCGAACAACGCATTTCGGAACTGACACTGGACCAGTCCGAAAACCAGGCCTTGCTCAATGCGGAAAAGGAAAAGGCAAAGGCCTTGGACAATCGCATCAATGTCGAGCGGCTGAGAGTGAACCGGCTGGCCTCCTCGAAACTCATTTCGAACGTCGACGGAACCGTTTGGGAAGTGCTGACGGCAAACGGCGAGACGGTTGAACGAGGCGAGCCATTGATGCGCCTTGTGAATTGCACCTCCACGATCATCACCTTGAGCGTCGCGGAATCCGTCTATAACCGCCTCAAGATCGGAGACCTTGCCAAGTTTCGCGTGAGCAACGACCAGAAGGTTCTGGAGGGTACGATCACGCGTCTGGCCGGTTCCGGGGCAGAGACGATTTACCGAAACCTTGCCGTTGCGCCCAGCGAAAGACACCTGCAGCGCTTCGACGTGACGCTTGTCGTACCCGCAATCCGCGAAGATCCGGCACTCGCCTGTGCGATCGGGAGAACGGGCCGGGTTTTCTTCGAAGCAAGACCTCTCGACTTCCTGCGCAACCTCTGGCTCTGAGATGTTCCCGGTCCTTTACCTAAGCGACACCGTTTCCAGTATCGTGCAGCTCAACCTGGTGCTGGCGCTTGGAATGCTTGTTCCTTTGCTTCTGTCCCGGGAAAAAACCTGGCACAGGGCCCTGCTCTTTGCAGTCTGCGCCGTGCTGACAGCGCGATATCTGTATTGGCGCGCCGCCTACACGCTCGCACCTCTGGACCTGACCTTCGACTGCCTCGCAAGCTGGTCCTTCTTCGCGATCGAATGCGCAGCGTGCCTGTCCTCGCTGAGTGCGTTTCTTATCCTGTCGAGACACCGCGACCGCAGGCAAGAGGCGGACCGGCAGCAAGACTGGTGGGAACCGGAGCCAGCCCCTAAAGTGGCCGTTCTCATTCCCACCTACAACGAAGAGCGGGACGTTCTGGAACGGACGATCGTTGGGGCACTTGCCCTGGATTACCCGGAGTTCAGCGTCCATGTGCTTGATGACAGCAGGCGCGACTGGCTGAAGGACTACTGTGTTGCGCAAGGGGTTACCTATGTCAGCCGGCCCGAAAACACGGGGGCCAAGGCAGGCAACATGAACCATGCGCTTCGCCAAATGGCCGAAGAAGATACAGCGCCCAGCTTCATTGCCGTCCTCGATGCAGACTTCGTTCCACACAGCAATTTCCTGAAAAGAACGGTCGCTCTTCTCAAGGATGAAAAAGTTGGACTGGTTCAAACGCCGCAACATTTCTTCAACTCGGATCCGATCCAGCACAATCTCGGCCTCAGCCGGTCCTATCCGGACGAACAGCGCTTTTTCTTCGACTACCTGCAGCCGTCGCGCGATGCCTGGGGCATTGCCTTTTGTTGCGGAACCTCTTCCGTCATCCGCTGGACCGCGCTTCAGAAGATCGGATGGTTTTCGACGGAAAGCATCACCGAGGATTTCCTTCTGACGCTTTGCCTGAAGGACGCCGGTTACAACACGGTCTACCTGAATGAAGCCCTTTCCGAAGGCCTCGCACCGGAAGGTCTCAAGGAATACATCAGCCAGCGCGCCAGATGGTGTCTCGGCATGATGCAGATCGCCCGCAGTCGGTTCGGCCCCTTTTCGGACAATAGCTTGGGGCTTGCCGACCGGTGGAGCGTGATCGACAGCGTGCTTTACTGGACGACGAACTTTCCGTTCCGGATCGCAATCCTAGTTTACCCGCTGCTCTACTGGTACTTCAACATCATGGTCGTCGATGCGACCTTGCAGGAAGTGCTGCGCTATTTCGGCACCTATTACCTCTGGATCCTGATCACCTTGAACTTTGTGTCCGGAGGCCTGGTCGTTCCGATCGTCAACGACATCAGCCAGCTGCTCGGCGCGGTGCCGATTACCAGGGCTGCCTTCACGGGACTGTTCTTTCCGAAGGGACATCCCTTCTCTGTGACCGCAAAAGGCGGCGATAGAAGCCGGGTGGTCGTTCAGTGGCGCTTGATTGGCCTTTTCGGCACGTTCTTCCTGCTGACCATTGTCGGCTTGCTGCTCGGCATCATCTCCGACCACTTTGCGTATAATGACGCGGGCGATGGCAAGCTCGTGATCATGTTCTGGACGTTCTACAACCTGATTGTCCTTGGCGTGACGATGATTGTCTGCGTGGAACTTCCCAGGCGCGAGATCCATTTCCAGGACAAACCCGAACGGGCCATTCTTCATTCAGACATTGGCAGAACCCGGGTCTGGATCGTGGGATTGACGCAAAACTCTGTCAGGATCCGTGGTGCGTCGATACCCGACGATACCCCGGTCCGGATCGAAATCGACGGTGTTGGCATCGTCAATGCCATCGTGACGATGCCGGACGACGACGGCGCCCGCCTCCTGCTGGAACCGAAACCGGAACAGCATGAAGCCCTGTTACGCCGGTTCTACACCACGGGAGAAGCCCCTGGCGTAACCAAAACCCGTTACCGTGCACTGCTTGGCGACCTTGCCCAAAGACTGTCAGCGCCACAACGCTGACAGCACAGGATCTTACGACTGCATCTTGTTTTGTAATCGTGCGACAGCAGCACTCAGCACGCTCGCTTCCGCCGTGGTCCTTGCTTCATAGGGGTAGATGTCCTCACCGCGCATGACTGCCCTGGCCGTGATCGCCAGTTTGCCGAAAGGACGAACGAAAATCAGGATGAACAAGGCCGTGAGGGCTGCAAGGACGATGCCGAGGGTCACGAAATAGACAATGAAAAGGCTCGTGAATTCGCCGATCGGGTGCGCGGTGTTGTTGATGCGCGCGATCATGCTCCAGCCGAATGCCGGCAGGTCCGCGTAACCAAGCGCCGGGATCACCGTTGTGAAATAGGTTATGCCGTCCGGCCATTTCTCCACCCCCGTTTGCCGCGCGCCGGTCATCGCAGCCCGGAAGCTTTGCAGCTTGTCGATAGGCTCGGAGTGACCGTCCGTTCGTGCGATTACGTTTCCTGTCCGGTCGATGACATAAACGTCCAGCCCCACGGAATGTGCGGATTCTGTCAGATACTTTTCGACCCAGTGATGATTGATGTGGAAGGCCAACACCCCTTCGACTGACCCGAACTCATCCGTTACAGGCGTTGCCATGTCGAGAAAGCGGCGAGGCTCGTTTCCGATGGGGGGTAACAGATCCGCCAGAAGAACGGCCGAATGAACATCCCCGGCGAAATCTCCGCCAAGGCCGTTCGTGAACCACGGACGAGAAGAAACATCGGCGCCTTCCAGCATGCCCAATGAAGCCGTCAGCACCGTGCCATTGACCGAGGCAAGGCCGGCCCATGAAATTCGTTCCTTTCCGGCGACGACCAGGTCGAGCGCGGCCCTGACAGTCGGCTCCCCTCGCCCGGCCATATCCGCTGCGATTAGCCGAAGGTTGCGCCAATCCTGGTGGAGTTCCCGGGCAAAGTCGAGCCCAACACCCCTGGCCCTGACCGATACGGCTTCCGCAAGTGCAGCGTCGCGGCTTTCCTTCAGCCGCTGGCCGACGAACGACCAGGCACTGAGCACCGCAATCACACCTCCAAGTGCAACAAAACCACATATGGCCACCATCAAAGAGGGGTAGCCAGTTCTGGCACGCTTCTCCGTCATCAATCACTCCTCATCCCACAGAGGGTGAATCAGACACAGCGAATAGGGGAAATTGTGTGACACCCACGACCACCGATAGTGGGTAACAATGCTTGGCAGACGGTTTCAGGCTCGATGGTTAAGGGCTTCTTACCAGACTGATTAAAATTCGCCCCGTCGTGGAGGCTAGCGAACTAAGTAATAATGGCAGCGTCGCTACACATGGATGCATCAGGCAGTCACTCCGCCAATGCCTTCCACCACAAGACGCACGATTTTCCGAATGTCTGCCTCTGGAACCACGCCAGCCTGCAAACCGTTCAGCACGGCTTGTCCATAGACACCCAGTACGATCAGGGCCATGAATTCCGGTTCTTCATCCTTGCGGATCAGCCCCTGGGCCTGGCCGAGAGCCAGGATGTCCCGCACGAGCCCCTGAAACGAGGGGCGGTCTGACGGTGGCTCGAGGGAAGGTCTTTGGGCCGGCACCAGTGCAAGCCGCGCTACTGCGGGGTTGGCCATGCACCAATGGGCACTGTCTATTAGGACCGCTTCGAGCAACGTTACCGCATGCTGCCCCTCGGCTATGCGTTCACGATAGTCTGTGTCCCGGGCTTCCGCCCGCGCTATGAGGCTGAGAGCAATGTCTTCCTTCGACCCGAAGAGATTATAGACGGTCTTGCGCGTCAGTCCTGCGCGCTCGGCAATCACATGAACCGTAGCCCCTTCGAACCCAAGTTCGCGAAACGCGATTTCCGCAGCATCGAGGATGAGTGCGCGCGAGCGCTCGGTGCGTTTCATACTTGTCATTTTTATACTCTAGTGTAATTTTATACTCTTGTAAATAAATGGAGCCAGGCGATGCTCAAGAAATTCGGACCGGAAATCTGGATTGCGGAAGGCCCGACAGTGAGAGCCGCTGCCGGATTTCACTATCCCACGCGCATGGCGATCATCCGCCTTTCCAACGAAGGGCTAGTCGTTTGGTCGCCTGTTGCCTTTTCTCCGGAGCTCGGTTCTGCCGTCGATGCGCTCGGCACGGTCCGCTACATCGTTCCGCCGAACAGTCTGCATGACACCTTCCTTGCCGAATGGCAGCAGGCCTATCCCGACGCCGCAATTCTCGCACCACCGGGTCTGCGTAAGAAGCGACCTGATCTTGTCTTCGCTGGCGAGCTCGCTGACATCACGATGCCCGGCTGGCAGGCAGAGATTGATGTCGTGGTGGTTCCAGGGAACCGGATTACCAGCGAAGCCGTGCTGTTCCACCGGGCCAGCGGCACGGCAATCTTCGCGGACCTGCTGCAGCAGTTTTCACCCGGCTGGTTCAAGGGATGGCGTGCCCTGGTTGCCCGCCTCGACCTGATGATAAGGCAAACGCCTTCCGTTCCACGGAAATTCCGGCTCGCTTTCACGAACCGGGATGCCGCGCGGTTTGCCGTGCGGCAAATTCTGGACTGGCCCAGCAAGAGGGTTCTGATTGCGCACGGCACCCCGGTGTCCGAAAACGGCCAGGCCTTTCTCAGGGATGCCTTCCGCTGGCTGATCAAATCTTGACGTCCAGAGACATTGCGCAAATCTCGGCTGGGTCTAACCCTCTCTAAAACGTCCCGTCATATGCCCGCCGCTCAATCCGGCAAGCCAGCAGCGTGAAACCTTCGCGGGTGAGCGCGTCCTCGGCCTCACGGTGCAAAGTCTCTGCGTCCTCCACCCACACCCCGTGGCCGCCATAGGCTCTGGCGACGGCCGGGAAATCCGTTTCGCCGAAATCCACACCCACATTCGGGCGCTGGCTGGAGCGCTGTTTCAACTCGATCAGCGACAGGCTTGTGTCGACCAGCACGCAGATAATGACGGGGATCTTGAGGTCACGCAGGGTGGAAAGTTCACCGAGGCACATTTCCAGACCTGCGTCGCCAACAAAGGCAATCACAGGGGACGCCCCTTCAACCACGCGATGGCCCATAGCCAGCGGCACGGCGCAGCCCATGGTGCAGAGCGCGGAAGACTGCAGCATCTGACGAGGCATCGGACAGCGCCAGATCTGGCTGACAAGAATACGGTGAGCACCGCTGTCGGCGGTTGCCACCGTATCGGCCGGCAAAGCCGCGCGCAGCGTGTGGAAGACCGTGCCCGGGCCCCAGCCGGACGCTTCGGGTGCGAAGGCCTTGTCCAGCTCGGCCCGGACGGCGGCAGGTTCGCCTTCCGGCCAGGAGGGCTTTGCCGGCTGGCGCGCGGCGCCCAATAGATCAAGCGCCGGCTGCACTGCGCTGCGCAGCGTTGACCGTACACTGTGCATGCCATGGGTGCGCAGCACCGGGGTGATGTCGACCACAGGCGCGTCGGCATCCCACGGATTGCGCCAGTTGATGCGCATCTCGATGGGGTCGTAGCCGAGCAGCAGAATGCAGTCGCTCTTGTTGATGAGTGGCAGCAGCAGGCCATCGGCCTTGGGTGAGAGGCCGGCTCCGCCAAGGGCAAGCGGATTGTTTTCGTCGAGCAGGCCCTTGCCCTTGTAGCTGGTGACAAGGGGAATTTGAAACGCTTCGCAGAATTCGGAAATTGCAGCCGAAGCTGCCTCGTTGACGGCATCGACACCAGCGATCGCAATCGGTCGTTCGGCCTTTCTGAAAAGGTCCAGCGCAGTGTCGAGATCCGGGCCGGGCACCGGTGCGGTTGCGACCGGTGAAGACTGGAACACACGGCTCCAGGCTTCCTGTGTGTCCCCCTCGGCAACTCGGATCGGTACGTCGATGTGCACCGGACCTGGCTGGCCGTCGAGCGCAATGGCCAGCGCCTTTTCCATCATCACGTCAAGAGCGCCCAGGCGAGCGGAGAAGCTGGCCTTGACGATGGGACGCAGCAACTGTTGATGATCGAACACTTGGTGAGTGTAGCTTTCCGCCTCTCCCTGGTCGACACACCCGGTGAGGAAGATCAGCGGCACCCGGTCCTGCCAGGCATTGGCAACGACGTTGACCGCATTGGCCGCCCCCGGCCCGAGCGTTGCCAGAAGCACGCCTGGCGCGCCGTCGGCATGCCAGCCGCCTTCGGCCATGAAGCCACCCGCGTTCTCGTGCTTCACCAGCACGAAGTTGAGGCCCGCCTCGTCCAGCGCCTGCATGAGGGCAAGCACCTCGCCGCCCGGAATGCCGAAGGCGTGACGGCAGCCTGCCGCGTGAAGTTTGCCTGCGATGATATCCGCACCGGTGGTCATTTGCTGCTGTGTCCTTCAGTCGCCGTGTCTGGCGGGGTTGGGCCGAGGTCGAGAATGCCTCTGCCGGCAAGATCGGAAAGGGTGTCTGTACCAAGTCCGAGCAGACGGGTCAGAACATCCGCAGTATCCGCTCCCACAAGCGGCGGCGCGCTGCGGTATTCAACCGGCGTCTTTTCCAGGTTGATGGGCGAGCCGATCAGATCGACTTCGCCGCCAAGCGGATGCGGCAGGGTGATCCGCATCTGGCGTGCCAGCACCTGCGGATCGGCAAAAACCTGTTCCAGATCGTTCACCGGGCCGCAGGGAACGCCTTCAGCTTCAAGCTCGGCAATCCACTCTGCCGCGGCCTTCTCGATTGTCAGACGGCGGATCTTCGGGACCAGCTCCGCACGGTTGCGCACCCGGTCGGCATTCCTGGCATAACGCGGATCTTCGGCCAGTTCCGGCGCACCGGCAACCTTGCAGAACTTGCCGAACTGGCTGTCATTGCCAACTGCCAGAATGAATGACTGATCGCTTGCCGGAAACGTCTCGTAGGGAACGATGGTGGGATGGCCGTTGCCGAGGCGGCCCGGCACCTTGCCGGAGGTAAGATAGGCCACACCCTGGTTGATCAACCAGGAGACCTGGGCATCCAGCAGCGAAATGTCGATGGACTGACCTTCTCCGGTGCTGTTGCGATGGTTGAGCGCGGCGAGGATGGAGACGGTCGCATACATTCCGCACATGACATCGGCGATGCCGACGCCGCATTTGGTTTCCGTGCCGCCGTCCTCATCCGCAAAGCCTGTCAGCGACATGATCCCGCCCATGCCCTGGATCAGGAAATCATATCCTGCCCGCTGTGCGTAGGGGCCGGTCTGTCCGAAGCCGGTTATGGAACAGTATATCAGGCGCGGGTTGCGGACCTTCAGGGTGTCATAGTCAAGCCCACGCCGCTTCAGGTCACCGACCTTGAAGTTCTCCACCAGAATGTCGGCCTTTGCCGCCAGATCGGCAATCAGCTGCTGCCCTTCGGGGCTGGCGAGATCAATGGCGACGGACGCCTTGTTGCGATTGGAGGAAAGGTAATAGGCGCTTTCGCTGGTTTCCCTGCCCTCACGATCCTTCAGGAAGGGCGGTCCCCAACCGCGTGTGTCGTCCCCCCGGCCCGGCCGTTCGATCTTGATCACCTCCGCGCCGAGATCGCCCAGGATCTGGGTGCAGGTCGGTCCGGCGAGAATGCGGGAAAGGTCGAGGACAACAAGGCCGGACAAGGCGCCGGATGCGGCAGGAGACGGCTGGGACAAGGCTCACCTTCAAAATGACGTTTCCCGGTAAAGGCCACAGGCTGATGGGCCCGTCAACAAGCCAGCAGCAGCCCCCCGGACAAGCCGCCTCACTTTCTCGTTAGAAAACGGGAAGGAGGGGCGTTCGGAAAAGAACGTCTGGCTGGTAGGGAATGGCACAGACCGGGCAATGGGAGTGTCGGGATCAACGCACCTAAATGCCAGGAGAAGCGGTTGCGAGACAATTGAAGCTCTGGAACCGAGTAGGCCCCGGGTCTCGCGGTGCTCGCCCGGAGTGACGACGAAGTGGGTTTTCTTTCGGCAGGTCAGTTTCCAACCCCATGAATATCCAACCACCTCTTGTGCCCCCCATCCAGTTCGTCATGCCATGGCTTGACCATGGCATCCATGCCGTGTCCCTTCCTCCACTCACTGCCTTGCGAGAGGTGAGGAAGCGGCATGGATTGCCGGATCAAGTCCGGCAATGACGGAGAAGAGAGGAGCAAGAGACTTGCGGCTTGCCCTTTCCAGTTTCCTTTGAGTGGAGTGGGCAGGCGACGTGTGAGAATGCAAATCTCTATGTCGTCATCCCGGATGCAGCGGAGCGGAGATCCGGGATCGTGGTGACGAAGGGCTCGATATTTAGGGGACTGCCGATCAAATGGATGTTCCCCATCGTCGAGATGGTTTGTTGACCTAGGATGCCTTGAACCCCAACCGGGCCATGGCGCGCGCCTCGTTCTTGCCTAGGTCGTCCAGCCCTTCATCTCGGCAAGCTCGTTCCAGGCGCGTTTGATCCAGTTCGCGCTCACGCTGTGGCCACCGTCGTGGAGGCAGAGTTCCAGGAAGCCGTGTTTCGGCTGCCAGGTTTCACAGGTGAGGTTGCCTTCGGTATGGGTCTTCGGCGCGGTTTCAGAGAGACCGTCCTGGCGGCGCCAGACGTCGAAACTCTTGAAAACGTCCCCCTGCTTCCACTTGCCCCCGCCAAGCCAGCGGCCCTCCAGCGGCACAACCGTGTCCGACGTGCCATGCACGTGGAAGAGATAGGGGGTCTCCGTCACGCAGGACTGCGGCAAAGGTTCCCAGAAGGCGCCCGCGATCGGCGCATATCCTGCAAACATGCCGGAGTCCTCGCAGGCCATGTACCAGGTCATGAAACCGCCGGAGGAAAAGCCGGACAGCATAGTGCGGCTTCGGTCGATGCCGAAGCGGTCGGACAGGTCCTGAAGGACGCTGTCGAAGAACGCCGGTTCATTCCGCAGGTTGCGCGGCGATGTCGGGAAAGACCAGGTGCCGTTCATGCCCTGAACCGCAACGAAGGCAACACCCAGATCATCCGCCATCTTGCGGAAGCTCTGGTTGCGGATCTCGTTGATCGCCTTGCCGCGATGGCCGTGCAGGAAGAAGATTGCACCCAGAGGCTTGTCGGCCGGCCGGTTCTCCGGCAGGTGGATGAAATATTCGCCGTTCGTGACGTCGCAGGGTTTTTCCTCGCCGCAGGCAGCGGTGCCTGCCGCCTGCGATGGTGCGCCGAATGCGCCCAGAGCCAGAACCACGGCGCCCGCCAGCAGGCCGATGCGTCTGGAAAAACCGGTAACTGTCGCCAATGACATGAAGTGCTCCTTGCACGGTAAAAACCATTGCCCCGCTCCGCCGGTAAGGATGGCTCCCGGACGGCTTTTGTCCAGCGGTTCGTCTTCACAAATCGGCGAGAGGGCTTCAGTCCTGCAAGGTGGCTAGTCCCATGTGCCTTCAGTCGGAATATTGAGAATTCGGCCACAATGCTTGCAGTGCACCGCATCCGGATCGTGCCTGTTGAGACCGCAATCGGGGCACGACAGATTGACCTTGGCCGGGCGGAAGATCGTCTGTACCAGTCGCAGGAACAGGGCGACGCCGAAGATCATGATCACCACCGTCATCAGCCGACCGACGCTGTCGGTCATGGTGATGTCACCGAAGCCGGTTGTCGTCAGCGTGGTTACGGTGAAATAGAGCGCGTCGAGATAGTTGTTGATGTTGGCGTTGCGGTCGTTCTCGACCACGAAGACCAGGGCCGTCACGACAAAAATGAAGACAATCAGGTTGATGCCCGACTGAAAAATCTCCTCGTTGCGGCGGAACCACTTCGACGCCTGGCGCAGCTCCTTCAGCAGGTGATAGGAGCGCATCAGCCGCAACATGCGCACAACGCGCAGGAAGGCGAAATTCTCGAAGAAGGCCGGAGCGACCAGAGACACGATCACCACAAGGTCAGCAAGCGATGTGAAGCTGAAGACGTATTTTGTCCGCCGTCTTTCGGCGATCAGACGTGCAATATAGTCGAGCGCAAGAACCGCGGCGATCGCATAATCCAGCTCATGATGGATGCGGTCCTTGTCGATCATCGACGAGACGATGAAATAACCGATGGTCACCAGGTCGAACAGCAAAAGCGCGTACCGGAAGGCCCGCGACCCGACCGTGTCGCCAAAATAGAGCTGCCGCAGGATCGTCTGCAAACTCCGCTTCGTGTCCGCCATCGGCTTCCCCTGTTCTCTTGCGAACTGACCGGCATACGCTGTGTGCGCTGGCTGGATCATTCGTGCAGATGCCGCACGATGCTGTTGCAAACAAGCTGTTTATTCTCACGGCCGACCGCACTAATGTCCGCTGTCGATCAACCAGAGCATCCTGAATTCCGCCGAATGCAGGACGCTCGAACCTTTTTCAGAACCCGCCTGCATTCCGGTGTTTTTGCGAACGTCCGCGAATACAGGCAGGTCCAGAGGCCGTAAAGGCTCATCCAGAACGGGAACGTTACATGTTTGATTTGTCGGGACAAGTTGCCCTGGTGACGGGCGCGAGCCGAGGCATTGGAGAAGCTGCCGCCCGCAGCCTGGCGAAATATGGTGCCAAGGTCCTTCTGGCGGCACGCTCCGGCACGGATATCGAACGCATCGCCGGTGAAATCCGTGCGGAAGGACGCGATGCGACGGCAGTCGTTTGCGACGTCGCGGACTATGACGAGGTGGTCAAGGCAGTACAGACGGCCATCGACACCTATGGCGGCCTCGACATCCTGGTGAACAATGCCGGCGTGATCGAACCGATCTCCCGGATCGAGGACAGCGATCCGGCGGAGTGGGGCAAGGTCATCGATATCAACGTGAAGGGCGTCTACTTCGGCCTGCGCGCCGTGGCACCGCATATGCTGGCCAAGGGCGCCGGTACCGTTGTCAACATCAGCTCGGGAGCTGCGGTCAGCGCGCTGGAAGGCTGGAGCCATTACTGTGCTTCCAAGGCCGCTGCGCTTTCCCTCACCCGCTGTGCGGACAAGGAATTCGGTGACAAGGGCCTGCGTATCGTCGGCCTCAGCCCGGGCACGGTCGCAACGCAGATGCAGGTCGATATCAAGGCCTCCGGACTGAACCCGGTCAGCCAGCTGGATCCGTCAGTCCATATTCCGGCCAGTTGGGTCGGTGAAGCCATCTGCTGGCTGTGCACGCCCGCGGGCGATGCCTACCGGGGTGTGGATTGCTCGCTGCGCGACGAGGATGTACGCAAGTCTGTCGGCCTGATCTGAGTTCCGTCAGCACGCTGGTCGGCTGTCCAGCCCCCAAGATCCCGGTTCTCCGCTGCGCTGCGTCCGGGATGACCGTCTGAAACATGGAACGAGGCAGGGCCCTGAACAGGCCAACGAGGCTTCAAAAACAAAAGAGGGCCGCGCTAGCGGCCCTCCCATGAGATCGACGTGACACAAGTCCCGGATCAGATCCCAGCGAAATCTCTCACTACCAGAGGCTGCTCCAGCACCGTTCGATTCCGCCCAGACACTTGGGCCACGCACCGATACTCATTAGACATGGGCACACCTCCTTTCAGTTGTTGAACACACTAAGAGTGTGGGGTCGCCCAGACAGTTTCACAAGCCCAAAAACAAGGCGTGGTTGCCAATCGATTACGCAATTCACAGGACTGTCACTGTGCGGCCACAGCCTTGTCGGCGATAGAGGTGAAGACTTGATCGAGTTCCCTTGCAAGTTCTTGCAAGGCCGGGCCGCCCTCGTCCATGTAGGTTGCGAAGACAAAACCGGGCGTTTTCCAGGAAAGCGTTGCAGTGCCATCGGTGTTTTCGGTGACATAGAACCGGATCGGTGCTTCGATACCCGCGGCAACGGAGGCTTCCAGCATCCGGACGGCATAATCATTGCGATAGACGCCAATGATGCGGTTGCCGGGAATGGTAATTCCCCTGCCCTTTGCGCCGTCCGAGGCACTGGCCTGGGTCACCAGCAGCATGCCTTCTCCCTCGATCGCGCTTTTGAGATCATCCACCAGCGCAGGGTAACTTTTGGTCGTGGGCAGTACCTGCCAGCCTTCGCGATCGGTCAGGCTGTCCGCTCTGGCCAATCCGACGGCAAACAGGCTTGTGACGACAACCAGGGCAAACAGACGCATCTTCTTTCTCCCGCAGGCGATGTTGCAATGCCGCGCACTCTAGCGGGGCCTGCCTCACGAACGCGTCACAATGCGGTGTGCTTCAGGACGTCGTCAGTCCATGCCAAGCCGCAAGCGCACGCGGGTTCCGGCAAGACTGCCGAGGAAGCCAAAGACCAGCCACAGCCAGCCATGCAGCGAGCCCGACGCCAGACCGCCCAGGTAAGCACCGATATTGCAGCCATACGCCAGTCGGGCGCCGTAGCCCATCATCAGCCCGCCCGCGATCGCTGTCAGCACGTCGCGGCGGTTCAGACGCCAGACCGGAGCAAAGCGTCCGGCGAGGCCCGCTGCCGCCATTGCACCCAGAATGATGCCGAAGTTCATGACGGAGGTCGTATCGCGCAGCACGGGGTTTTCCAGGGCTCCGCGTTGCCAGGTCCAGTAGGGCCAGCTGTCCACCGGCACACCTGCCGCGTGAAAAAGCTTGCCGCCCCAAAGCGCAAAGGCAGAGGTGATGCCCCAGGGCCGTCCAATCACCACGAATGTGGCAATGCCGACGATCGCCAGCATCACCGCACCCAGCATGGGGGACCAGGGACCGCTGAGAAACGAAACTGTCGGCTTCGGCTGGGCAATCGCGCCATGAGCGCGCCGCTCTATGATGATGGTCGCAATTGCCAGAACTCCGAGCACAAGCGCGGTCAGAAGAAAAGCGCCATGCGGGCCGAGTTCCCGGATGAGGGACATCGGCGGCAATTTGGGCAAGCGGCCCCAGAGATGCAGATGCGCGGTTGCAGCCACTGACCCGAGGACAAAGCACGCCAGGGTAATCATCATGCGGGTGGAACCGCCACCGGCGGTAAACAGCGTGCCGGATCCGCAGCCGCCGCCCAGTTGCATGCCGACACCGAACAGGAACGCACCGAAGGCAGCCGCCACCCCGAAGGGAAAGACGAAGCCGCCCGTGGGCCAGCCAAGCGCATGTCCCCAGGCAATCAGGGGAAAGGAAACCGCGCTGGTCAGAAGAATGAGCACGAACTGCGCCCTGAGCCCCCCGCCGCGTTTTTCCGTGACGATCCGCCGCCAGGCGGCCGTAAAACCAAAGCTTGCATGATAGAGCGACAGGCCTGCGAGACCGCCGATCAGGACCGCCACTGCCTGGCGCGGTCCGGCTTCGCCATAGGCCCCAAGTGCGACCATGGCCAGTAGGCCACCCGCAATGGCGACGACGGCTGCTTGAGTTTTCCCGACGGCCAAGGCCATGTGTTCCTGCTCCCGGGCAGATCCGACTTTAAAACCCCGATACGAAGACTTGCACTTCCCGCCTTAATTTCGCAACGAAGGTGTCTTTTCTTCACCTACACATTGCCAACACCTTTTTGTGTTTTGCAGTTCAAGTGCCGCCTGCGGATTTTGGATAGGAATATTCAGCCATCCGGCCATTTACAGCCGCAGTTGGCGGGACCCGGTTTCAGAGGACCGGAATGAGAAACAAAAAGGCCTGTTATGCGTCTAACTGATCAATTCGGATATGAGCTTACCCTGTCGGACAAGGAAGCCTTGGCCGCCTGGAACGAGACCGTGAAAGCCTTTCTGGCGCATGGCAGGACTACTCCCCAACATCTCGAGACATGCCTTGCCCTGGCACCGGACTTCGCGCTTGGGCATGCGGCACGCGGGATTTTCTGCCTGCTGCTTGGCCGAAAGGAACTGACCGCTACGGCTCAGGAATGCCTGGCGATTGCCAGAACCTCGACGCAGCATACGCCGGTTACGGCACGCGAACTTGCCGTGGTCGACGCCCTCGGGTCCTGGTTGCAGGGATATCCCACAAGATCTGCCGACCTTCTAGATACCGTGCTGGTGACGGTTCCCGAAGATGCCCTGATCATGAAACTGGTTCACGCGATCCGCTTCGTGCTGGGCGATGCCACGGGCATGCGCCAGTCGATCGAGCGGGTGCATGCGGCCTATGGCGAAACCCACCCGGCCTATGGCTACATGCTTGGCTGCCGGGCGTTTTCTCTGGAAGAAACCGGCGACTATCGCCTGGCAGAGGCTGCCGGCCGCAGGGGACTGGAATTTGCCCGCGATGATGCCTGGGGCCTTCACGCCGTCGCCCATGTGCACGACATGACCGGCCGCTCCGAAGAAGGTGCCGGGTGGCTGGAAACACAGCCGGAAGGCTGGGCTCACTGCAACAACTTCGGCTATCACGTTTGGTGGCATCTGGCGTTGATGTATCTGGACCAGGGCCAGGCCGACAAGGCGCTTGCGCTCTATGACACCGACATCCGCAAGGACAAGACCGACGACTACCGCGATATTTCCAATGCCGCCTCGCTGCTTGTCCGCCTGGAGCTTGAAGGGGTCGATACCGGCCCTCGCTGGGACGAGCTGGCGCTTTTGTCCGACAAGCGCGCCGAAGACGGCTGCAATGTCTTCGCCGACCTGCATTATCTGCTGGCCCTTTTGAACGGTGGCCGCCGCATGGGCGCCGAGCGGTTGCTGACCGGACTGAAGGAACGGGCACAAACCGAAACGGATATTGGCCGGATCACCGCGGAAACCGGACTGCCGACCGGTCTCGGCCTGGAACAGTACCGGAAGGGCAATTATGCCTCCGCATTTGCTCTGCTGGACTCCGCGAAAGACAATCTATACATGGTCGGCGGCTCGCACGCTCAGCGCGATGTCTTCGAGCGAATCACAATCGATGCTGCCCTGCGGGCAGGCATGCCGGAGGATGCGGAACGGCTGCTCAACAGCCGGACGCACAAACGCGGTGCACTGGATAGATTCGCCGAACAACGTCTTGAAATATGCGACAAAATGCACCGCGCCCACCGAGTGATGGAAGACCAAAAACTCAGGGCTACCGGCTCGGTCTGACCTACTGCCGGCACTCGACTGACCAATTATCTCTGGACCCAACGTGAACGCTCACACACAAACGAAACGCCCACGCGATCCGCGGCTTGATTTCTTCCGCGGCCTTGGAATGTTCATTATCTACGTTGCCCACCTACCATGGAACTGGTGGACGCTCTGGATTCCCGCCCGGTTCGGGTTTTCCGATGCGACTGAAATCTTCGTCTTCTGTTCGGGCATGGCCTCCGCGCTCGCCTTCGGCAAGATCTTCGACGTTCATGGCTGGGGCATGGGGGCAGCGCGCATCCTGCACCGCATGTGGCAGGTGTACTGGGCGCATATCGGCCAGTTCCTGGTCCTCGCCGTTGGCCTTGTCATGCTTCAGAACAGCGGTTACCTGGCTGAGTGCTGCGGCCTGGAAGAAAACTATGTCGCCTCGCTCAACCTCCTGCATCTCTATGACAACGCCGAGATGGCCCTGCCCGGTTTGCTGACGATGACCTGGGTGCCGAACTACTTCGACATTCTGCCGATGTATGTGGTGATCCTGTCGCTGATCCCGGCGATCATGCTTGTCGCCCGCTATTCGGTGCCGGGCGCTTTCGCGTTGTCGATCGGCCTCTGGCTGGCCGCCCAGTTCGACCTGCTGAGCCTGCCGGCCGAACCCTGGTCGGACCGGGAATGGTTCTTCAATCCCTTCGCCTGGCAAATGCTGTTCTTCACCGGCTTTGCGTTCATGCGCGGCTGGATACCGGCACCTCCCGTCAACAAGACGTTGATCGTGCTTTGCGCGGTGGTGCTTGTCGCCACGGTTCCCTTCGCCTACTTCCGTGCCTTTCAGGAAAATCACCTGAACCTGGTCTGGGCCCGTGAAATCCGCGAGATCATCAAGCCGCTCTGGATCAAGACGGAATTCGGCCTGTTCCGCTACCTGCACTTCCTGGCCCTTGCCTATCTGGCCTGGGTTGCTGCGGGCGAGCACGGCAGACGCCTGCTTGGACATGGCGAGATCTGGGGCCGCTTCGTACGCGTTGTCCAGAAGGTCGGACAGCAGTCACTGCCCGTGTTCATGGCAAGCCTGGTCATTGCCCAGGCGGCGGGCATCCTGCGTGACATGGTCTGGGGTCGCGGCGAATGGCTTCCGCAGATCCTGTCGAACCTGCTCGGTTTCGTGGCGCTGATTGCCGTTGCCTATGTGGCTGGCTGGTACAAGAGCCAGCCCTGGCGCAAGCCACCTGCGACCACCTCCACCGGACCGTCCGAACGACCGAAGACACCTCCGGCAGATGGCGGCGAACCTGCAGCCAAGGCAAAGCCCGAAACCCGGGAACCGGCCCTCACCTGATAAGGCGCCGGCCTGCTGCCCGACACAAGAACGTCCGCAGAAGTCCTGCTTCTGCGGGCGTTTTGTTTTGAAGGTCTTGCCAATGTGCGGAGCGTCTCTTCCGCCCCTTCACGGGACCGAACGATCAGCCTGTCGCCTGCTGCTGGTCCCTGCCGCTTTCATACACTGTCCGGTCCCGCCCGGCTTCCTTTGCCGCCAGCAAGGCAACGTCGGCCCGCGTGCGCAGCGTTGCAACAGACCCGCCCTTTGGCGTTGCGGCAATGCCGATGGAGACTGTGACCGGTGCAAGCACCGTGCCCCGGTGTGTCATTGTCGTCTTTGCTGTCTTCTTGCGGATGCGGTCGGCAATCTCGATGGCTTCGTTCCGAGAAATGGCCGGCAACAGCACCGCAAATTCCTCGCCGCCGAAGCGGTAGCACGAGCCACGATTTCCAACAGTTTCCGTCAGGACGCCGGCAAAGGATTGCATCACCATGTCCCCCGCGTCGTGGCCGAATTCATCGTTGAAGCGCTTGAAATGATCGATGTCGATCATCAGGCAGGTCAGTGGAGCAATCGTGTTGTCACGCCCCCGCTCGCTCAGGTCCTGGTCAAGCGAGCGTCGATTGAGCAAGCCCGTCAGCGCATCGCGCACTGCAAGCTGGGTCAGCCTGTCACGCAGCTGTAGATTTGCAACGGCGAGCGCCACGTTTTCGGCGATCAGTTCCAGATAGAGCTGTGCCTCCCGTATGGCGTCGCCGTCACCGGCAAGATCCTTGAAACTCAACAGACCGATGATGTCTCCCTGGGCTGTCAGCGGAACACACAGGACAGTTGAGGACGCGTCGGCAAGATGAGCGCAGTTGACGTCGTCGGTACCGTTGTGACTGCAATGCGCCCTGCCGCGGCGCAGGCCCCAGCAATCGTCGGGATTGAAGCTTGCGCGTGAAGGCTGCGGCGTCTTCCACGCTCCGGATTGTTTCAGCACTGTCCGCTGTTCGTTGAGAACATAAAGGCTTCCGGAAAGCTCCGGGAAGATTTGCGGTGCAAACCGGCTGACAACATCGGACAACTCATGCAGCTTCTGGCAGGCCTGCAGGCGGTGCATCATCTGCAGGATGAGGTCCTTCATCTTGAGATCACGTCTGCGCTCCGCATCAAGACGCTCCCTCTCAAGCCCGTTCTCGCGGAAGATATGGATAGCCGCGTTCAGCTCGCCGATCTCGTCGCGACGACCATCGAGTGGGACCTCGACCGCATAGTCCTGGGTGGCTAGCCGGTTGACGATACCTGTCATGCGGGTAAGCGGCAGCGCGACACGCCGACGAAGCACGAAGTAAAGAACGGCAATGAATAGAGCTGCGGTCAGTCCGAGCATTATACGTGCCGTCAGGCCAGCCCAATCGCTGCGCTGTCTGGCAAGTTCCAGCGCCGTGCCTGTGCGGGCATTGACCTGGTTCCGGAAGGTCTCGATTTCCTTCACAAGCCGGGAATGCAGACGATAGTGTTCGTCACCGAACAGGATCGCCTGCGCGCGCTCCGGGGTTCCGGTCTGGAAAGCTTCCAGGGCTTCAAGTTCCAGCTTCTCCAGGGCATCGATCCGCTCATCGATCTGCAGCAGCAAGGCAAGTTCTTCCTCGCTCGCGCCGATCTTCTCGGCATGGCGCGCCTGCTCCTCAAGCTGGTGTTCTTCTTCGTTTACCGTCTCGAAAACGCGCAGGTGCGCGGCGTCCCCGCGCATGATGTAGAGGCGCGCCTCGTCCGTTCTCAGTTCGGCGTCGATTTCGAGCTGCTGACCCAGCTGATCCAGCGCCAGGTGCTGTTCGACCGCAACCCGCTCATCCTGGGCGCTTTGCACGGACAAAATGAAGGCAATTCCGGACAATCCTGTCAGAAGAACGGTAATTCCATAGGCCCAATTGGTGATCGTGCTGATTTTCATACGAAACTTCCAAGACCGTTGCCTGTTGCCCTATGCCGTCCCCAGCGCATGTCACGATCTCCCACTGCCGGACCTTCCGTTCCCCGCAAATGCCTGAAGCTTGCGCCGGCCGGACGCCACACGTGTCATCTTGCGAGCACCTCTCCTTCGGGCAAGCAACCTGTGACGCGACCACGATGAGGGCATTGCACCACATAATTGTTGCCCCGGCAGGCGAGGCCTCTACGACGAAAGAATAATCTCTCGACTTGGTTAACCAAATTCGCAGTGCAATGCATGCATTAATTCCGGAAAAAGAAACAATGCCTGTCACTTCCTGCAAGCTGCATCCAGGTTGAACAACGGTTTTCAACGCATGCGTTCAACAAGCAGAAAGACACCACCATCTCCGGCTCCGGCTCCGGCATGAAGAAATACGACCTGAACACAAAAACACCGGCCAGATGGCCGGTGTCGCGTTCGTTTCACAGTCCTTGGTTGACGTCAGTGCAAAGACGCCATTTCCAGTTCTGCTTCAAAGGCATTGGCAACGGCAGCTTCGCGGCTGTCTGCCAGCAGGATCGGCGTACCGTCCGCATTGAGAAGCGCGTAAAGCGTCATGTTGTCGTGCAATGGCGGGACATCCGGAAACATTTCCTTCAGATCCCGGGCCTTGATCGGCTTGATATAGGCGACATCTCCGGTGCCCAGTTCGGTCAGTTCATCGACCGACATGAATTCGGAAAGTAGCGTGCGGTCTGCCCATGACGGGCTATTGGGGTTTTGCATCAGTCATTCTCCATATGTTGGCCGACGAGCGTTCATTCGCCGCTGGAGATTTCTATTTTTCTGATGACACGCTCCGGTTCCGGGCGTGCCAGGTCGATGGACAGAAGCCCATCTTTCAGGTCGGCTCCAAGGATCTCGATCCCCTCGGCCAGGACAAAGGCCCGCTGGAACTGGCGGGCGGCAATGCCGCGATGCAGATACTGCCGGGTCTTGTCGTCCACCTGACGACCCCGGATGACCAGCTGACTCTCTTCTACCGAGACTTCAAGCTGCTCTCGTGTGAACCCTGCCACCGCCAGGGTGATCCGAATGACATCGCCTTGATCTTCTGTTTTCGGAAGTCTCTCGATGTTATAGGGCGGATAACCGTCGTTGGCGGCCTTGGAGACGCGATCGAGCACGCGCTCGATATCGTCGAACCCGAGCATGAACGGGCTAGAAAACGCTGACATGCGTGACATCCTCAAAGTCCTTGTCGAAGCGACCTTGCGCCCGGACCCTTTCAAGGCATCCGGACCGGAACCAACCGGTTCCTTTCATGATTAAATATGGAGCTTCGTTAAAATTGATTCAAGGAGCCATGCTTTCACCCATTTTTGCTTTCACTGTTCTGTGAATTATTCAGGAGAATGAAGACAAAATCGGGTTCTGTTTCAAGAACTTCGTCAGAGCGGATACCGCCTGGCGAACTGTTGGTACATGGCGCTCGTCCTGATGCATGACCAGCCACCGCTCGGTTTCCATGGTGTCGAACGGGCCTTCGATGCGCATCAGATCGGGATAAGCATCGCCGACAAAGGTCGGCAACAGCATGCGGGCATTGCCTTTTCGTACGAGTGAAAGAGCAAGCGAGGCCTTGTTGACGGTGATTACCGCATCAGTGCCATGGTTCTCCTTCAGCCAGAGGCCCGTCGGCGAATGGGCATCGTCTTCCACCAGCCCGACCCAACCAAGCTCCGCACCCTTTGCAACCTTTGCAGCCTGATAGGCGGCATATTGGACCTTTCCAACCTTCTGTCCGGCCAACCAGGCCTGTTTGGGCCGGCTGTTGCGGATACCGATATCGATCTGCCGGCGAGCAATGTCCCGGTTTCTGAGATCCGCAAGGATTTCCGGCAGCCAGCCCGCGTCTGGGGTCCAGAAGGACGACAGGTTGTCGATGAGCAGCCGCGCGGTCCAGTCTCCCGCCGATATCCGGATCCTCCGGCGCAGGCCTTCTCCTTCTTTCCACGCATCGATGCTGCGGGCGGTCTGGTCCATGTCTTCCAGGTAGCGCAGGAGATCATGTGCGGCAGCGGTCAGCTGGTAACCTCGCGCCTCGCGCTCCACCAGGCGAACGTCGAGGCTTTTCTCCAGAGCGGCAACCCGGCGGCCGAGCGTTGCGGAACTGACGCCGGTCTTGTCAGCCGCACCGGCAAGGCCACCTGCTTTCGCGACAGCCAGGAACAGTCGAAGATCTTCCCAATCGATATTTCGTTTCATTTTTGAAATCTCGTTTTCAATTAGAAAACATGGGAATAGGCGCGTCTCGTGAGATTATCTGCAAATACCTCTTCAACAAAATCAAAATTGAAGGGAGCAGCAGATGCTCATCCCGTATTCCTTGCCGTTGCGAAAAAAACACTGTGTCAGCCGCCTTCCCGCCTGGGACGATCCTGTCAGATCACTCTATCCGCATCATGCGGAATTCTGGCCGCAGCAGATCCCGGAACATGTCCGGCTGCTCAAACTCGGAAAGAGGCTGGCCCGTAAACGACGCCGGCTGGCCGTAATGAAATTCCTGAGGATGTGCCTTGGTCACCCCCACAGACGGAAGAGGCCCCGGAGTATCTCCGAGGCCCCTTGCGGCGAACCGCCCGGCAAGCGCGCAACAGATCGTGGCTGCGCCGTACGGGCCCGTGTCACCGTTTCTCCGGCAGTACCGGCTACCTGACGCAGCTCAGTTCGCGGCCGGGATCAGGCGGCTGCCGTAGGGATTGTCGATCACCATCTTCCAGCTGCCATCCGGCTGCCGCCGCAACACGGCGATGGAAAGGCCTTCACCGGCCACCGGTTTTCCTTCCGGATCGGTGCCGGTCATCGTCCAGGGTGCGATGTGGACAGCAAGATCGCCTTCCACGATCACTTCGTGGCCGGAATAGGTGAATTTCGGCGAAACCGAGCGGAACTGGTGAAACAGTTCGCGCGCCAGGGCGCTGTCGGACACCGGGTTTCCGGGCTCGAAAGCAATGCTCTGGCTTGGTTCATAGGTCTGCATCACCGTATCGATGTCTCCCTTTTCAAAGGAGGTCGTCATTTTTTCGATAAGGGTAATGACGTTCTGTTGTTCCGGGCTCATGTCTTTCGTTCCTTCTGCGAGGCTGGGTTGGGAAAAGGTGACGACGGCAACTGTGGCTGCCATGGCTGCGAGGTGTTTCAACTGGGTCACGGAGGTCTTCCTTTCGATCGGCAAGGCGGTGCCAGTCCCGCCCGTTGCCGGGCTGGTTGATGCATTGTGCGATTACTGGCGGGTCTGGTTGCGTCAGTGGCCGGGGGACAGGATCTCGGTCAGCTGAACACGAATGTCTTCAGGGCAACGTTGCCGGGGAACCGCGTTCTGAAGTTCAAAGGCCTTCAGACCGTCGATCACCGATGCGACCTGCCGCCGGGCGTCGTGATAGGTTTGCGCCCCTCCGACGGAATTGGGATAGGATCCGGGTTGAATTCGGCCGGAAGCGACGGCTGCAGGAAGCCGCTTCGGACAATTGCATTTCGCCTCTGCCGAAACGATGCCGCAGTGGCGCGAGGTAAACGCCATCACTTCCTCCCGTGCCCGCGACAAACGCTTGCGGTAGGCCGCGGGAGCAATTTCCAGGATGCTGGAGGCTTCGCCGTGTTCCAGTTCCAGGATATCGCCCAGCACATAGGCCAGTCTCAGGTCCATGGTCAGACAAAGCAGCATGGCCATGGTGCAGGAAATCCTGAGTTCATTCAGCAGCAGCACATCGTCTGGCGCCTTTGGCGGTTCCGACACCAGGCCGTCTTCAAGGTCGGCTGCAAAGGCATCGAATGTCAGTCCGAGATCCCGGTCGCGAACCTTCTTGGCGCTCACCAGGTAGCGAACGGCCACGCGGTAAACCCAGGTCGAAAACCGGCTCTCGCCCTTGAAGGTTGAAAGTTTGGTCAGGATCAGGATGAGAATTTCCTGTGTCGCCTCGCGCGCATCTTCCGGATTGACCAGAATACGGCGGGCCAGATGATGGATCTGGTCCTGCACGCCCTCCAGAACTCGTTCCAGAGCAATCCTGTCACCTTCCTGGGCCGCCTGGACCGTTTCCGTTTTTACGCTGATTGCCGTCATGTCGTGTTCCGTCTCTTGGTGTCTCGTAATGTTAGAGAGCGCGGGGCTGGAATGTGTGACACGTTTTTTTCATTGCGATGCAGCTTGCGTGATCCGGCCGGAAAAGCCACTCTGCCGCTCCTGCCGACGGAAACCGTTTCCGGTCCCACGACTTTACGAGCACGACAATGACCCGCGACGAGTTTGACGCCTTCTGCAAAAAGCTTCCGGCAACCACGCATGTGATCCAATGGGGCAATGCATCGGTCTGGAAGGTTGGCGGCAAGATCTTCGCCATCTGCTCTGGTTGGGGGGAAGGCGATTTTCCACGGTTCAGCTTCAAATGCTCCGATATTTCCTATTCCCTGCTCACCCAGCAGGAAGGAATGATCCCCGCGCCTTATCTTGCCCGTGCCAAATGGGTGCAGATGGAAGAAGAAGGCGCACTGTCCGATGCGGACCTGAAGGCCTATATCGAAGCCGCGCACAAGATCATCGCGGCCAAGCTGACCAGGAAGCAGCAGAAGGAACTGGGTCTTGCCGGGTGAGATGGCGGGCAAATGGCGATCACTCGGCCTTCTGATGCTGGCCGAGATCGCCGCCATGAGCCTGTGGTTCATGTCCGCAGCGATCCTGCCCGATCTGACCCGTGAATTTCCCATATCCGACTTTGCCCAGGCAGCTCTTTCCAGCGCCGTCCAGATCGGCTTCGTCTTCGGCGCCGTCGCGTCGGCCTTTCTTGGCCTCGCCGACAGGATCGACCCTCGGCGGTTCTTCGCTTTCAGCGCGATCACCGCTGCACTGTTCAACGCAAGCCTGCTGGTGGTTGAGCCGGGTGGGCCGGTTTCAATCCTTGCGCGTTTTGCAACCGGCGTCCTGCTGGCTGGCGTCTATCCGGTCGGCATGAAGATCGCCGTCGGCTGGGGCCAGAAGGATCGCGGGTTTCTGGTCGGTACGCTTGTCGGCGCGCTCACCTTCGGGTCCGCCGCCCCTCATCTTCTGGCCTTGCTTGGTGGCACCGACTGGCGCTGGAGCCTGAGCGTTGCCTCTCTTGCGTCCGCTGCAGGTGGCGTGCTGTGCCTTTTTGCCGGTCTCGGACCGTTCCATGCCAAGGCGCCCCGCATGAAGATGAAGGCCATCTTCACCGCATGGACAAACCCAAAGATCCGCTATGCCTATGCAGGCTATCTCGGCCACATGTGGGAGCTTTACGCCATGTGGGCCTGGATCGGCGTTGCCCTTGCCGTTTCCTTCTCCGCCCATATGCCCGCAGAAACCGCGATCCCGCTGTCTCGCCTCATCGCGTTTTTGACCATTGCAGCGGGTGGTGCTGCCTGCGTTGTCGCGGGGATCATGGCCGACCGCGTCGGCAAGGCGAATATCGCGATTGCCGCCATGGTCATCAGTGGCACCGCCGCGCTCGCCTCGGCCCTCACCTTCGGCGGTCCCGTCTGGCTGACAATTCTGTGCGTCCTCATCTGGGGTGCCTCCATCCTGCCGGATTCGGCCCAGTTCTCTGCCCTTGTCGCCGACTACGCTCCGCCTGACCAGGCCGGCAGCCTGATGAGCTTCCAGACCGCCCTCGGCTTCGCGCTGACTTTCTTTACGGTCCAACTGACACCACTTGGCGCTGAGCTGATCGGCTGGCCCGGCGTGTTTGTCCTGATGGCGATTGGTCCTGCATTCGGGATATTGGGGATGCTCAGGCTCAAGCGGCTTTCCTGAACCGTGATCAGTTCATTGCCGTCGGCATCACCAGCTCGAACTCCGAAAATCCGAAATCCTTCCCGTTGATCCGGAGGCTGATCGCCTGTTTGCCACCGTAGTAGACACGTGTTGTGATCGGCCGGATAGCGTGGCTGCGGGACAGGGTCAGCCGCTCGCCCGGAGCCAGTGTCAACTTGGTCCATTTGAACACCTTGGGCGCCAGCGTGCCGTTGGCTTTCTTGAAATGGATCAGATAGTCGATCACCAGATCCTGCGTTTTACTGCTGGTCGAAACCAGCTCGATATTGAAGCCGACGGCGTCTCCATAAGCAATCTCTGACGTCAGGACCTGCGGGCCTTCGACCCGGATCTCCGGCGGATTGAGCCCGAAGGCTTCCAACGTTTCCGTGTGGCCCTGCTTGATCAGCGACCGGCAGGCGTGACGCACGAGTTTTTCACGGTTCCTGTCCGCCCCCTTCAGCCAACGTTTCGCGATATCGGCCACCAACTCAGGATGGTCCTTGGCGATATCATTGAGGTGATTGGCGACGGACCGGCGAACATAGTCCTCCGGGTCGTCCTTCAGGGCTTCCAGAAGCGGAAGAGTGGGTGTGGGGTCGGCCACCAGAGCCTGGAGCCGCATGCCCCACGGCAGGCGCGGCCGGGTTCCTTCGGAAACCAGCCGGCGGACATGGACGCTCTCGTCCTTCACCCAGGGCGCCATGATGGCGAGTGCCTGGTCCTGGTCCCTGGCCAGGAAGGGGCGCACGTCGAATTCGGCCGTAGCCCGCTTGGTCATTTCCTTCAGCAGCACGAACGAAGCCTCGAAATCATCCAGGCCACTTGCCGCGACGACCATGCCGAGCGGCATCATGCCCCATCCTCGGATACCCTGCTCGTCGCTGCCCCTGTCGAAGGCGACTTCCGTCATCGGATGCAGCATGGCCTGCAGGATGGCAAAGCGGGCAGGCAGCTGCCGTGGCAGATGATGATCCAGATGCCTCGCGATCAGGGCGGCACGCTGCTTGAGTTCCAGGCTGTCCAGCTCTTCCAGGATATCCGCTTCAAAGCCCAACCGGTCGAAACCGGCATGATGTTGCGCGACATGGCCGCCGATGCAGCGCACCAGATCCGGTGAAATGTTGTTCTTGAAGGGTTCCAAAGGTTTCTCCCTGAAGCGGTTTCGAGGTGTTTGCCAGAGCTTCCGAAGGAGTTCCAGACATCTCCTGCCGCTCTCCTGACAAGCACCGTCAGGAGGATGTTCGAATGGCCAAAAACAAAAAGCCACCCCGGTTGCCCGGGGTGGCTCTGTCCTGGTCCGGCGGCCCTCGTTAAACCGCCTCGCCTGACGTTTCCTGATCAGTCGATCCGCCGTCCGGTTTCAGCGTCAAAGTAGTGAACGTTTTCCGGAGCCGCCCGCAGATAAAGCTTCTCGCCCGGCTCATGACGGGCATGGCTCGACACGCGAACCAGGATCTCGTCCCCGCCATCGGCAAAGCTGGAATAGAGATAGCTTTCCGCGCCGACCGGCTCGAGCACGTTGACGCTGGCTTCCAGATGAAGGCCTTCGCCTTCACCGGGTGCAGTCACCACTTCGAGATGCTCCGGCCGAATACCGATGGTGTAGGCATCACGGCCCTTTGCATTGGCACCTTTGAGGCCGGTGCCGGTTGCAAGAGCAAGACCGTTCCCATCCGCCTTGACCTTCAGCAGGTTCATGGCCGGTGAACCGATGAAGCTGGCTACAAAGGTGGAGGCCGGCTTGTCGTAGACATCGATCGGCGCGCCGATCTGCTCGATGTTGCCGCCGTTCAGAACCACGAGACGGTCTGCCAGTGTCATCGCTTCCAGCTGGTCGTGGGTGACGTAGACGCTGGTGGTGCCGAGCGAGCGTTGCAGGCGCTTGATCTCGACGCGCATCTGCACACGCAGCTTGGCATCAAGGTTGGACAGCGGTTCGTCGAAGAGAAAGGCTGCCGGTTCGCGCACGATGGCGCGGCCCATGGCAACGCGCTGGCGCTGGCCGCCGGAAAGTGCCCGCGGCTTGCGCTCCAGGTAGTCGCCGATTTCCAGGATGCGCGCGGCTTCCTTGACCCGGCGGTCGATCTCGTCCTTGGCCATGCCGCGGTTTTTGAGGCCGTAGGCAAGGTTGTTGTAGACCGACATGTGCGGATAGAGCGCGTAGTTCTGGAACACCATCGCGATATCGCGATCCGCCGGATCGACGTTGTTGACGACGCGGTCGCCGATCTTGATGTCGCCGGTGGTGATTTCCTCAAGGCCTGCCATCATGCGCAGCAGTGTGGACTTGCCGCAGCCGGACGGGCCGACCAGGACGATGAATTCACCGTCCGCGATGTCGATGGAAACGCCTTTGACCGCTTCCACACTGCCGCCGTAGACCTTGCGGACCTTGTCGAGAGTTATCGTTGCCATTTATCTAAAAACCTCACTTGTCGCTCTCGACGAGCCCTTTGACGAACCAGCTCTGGAAAATCACCACGATGAGCACCGGCGGCACGATGGCGAGGATCGCCAGTGCCATGGCCTCGTTGAAGTCCGGGATCTGGGCTCCGACCCAGACCTGCAGGATCTGCTTGATGCCGCGAACCAGGGTAAACAGGCTCTCGTCGGTGGTGATCAGCGTCGGCCAGAGGTACTGGTTCCAGCCATAGACGAACATGATGATGAAGATTGCCGCGATCATGGTCTGCGACAGCGGTACCAGGATGTCCTTGAAGAACTTCCAGGGACCGGCTCCGTCGATGCGGGCGGCTTCCAGAAGTTCGTCCGGTACCGACATGAAGAACTGCCGGAAGAAGAAGGTGCCGGTTGCCGAAGCGATGAGTGGCACGATCAGGCCGGAATAGGTGTTCACCATGCCGAGGGACTGGACGATTTCGTAAGACGGCAAAATGCGCACCTCCAGCGGCAGCAGGAGCGTTGCGAAGATCACCCAGAAGCAGAGGGTTGCCATCGGAAAGCGGAAATAGACGATGGCATAGGCCGCAAGCATGGAGATGACGATCTTGCCGATGGCAAAGCCAAGGCCGAGGATCATCGAATTCTTGAGCATGACGAAGCCGTCGACTTCCTTGGTGAAGCCACCGGCCTCGAACAGGACCGTCTGATAGTTCTCGAAGAACTTGCCACCCGGCGTGAACTGGATGCCTTCCTTGTAGATGGTGATCGCATCATGGGTGCTGGTCAGAAACGCCAGCACGACCGGAGTGACCATGAAGAAGACGCCGAGAAGAAGAATGACGTGATCCGAGATCTGCAGTTTTTTCATCGTCGCCTCCCTTATGTGTAGTGCACGCGCCGCTCGATCAGGCGGAACTGGATGATTGTCAGGATGAACACCATCAGCATCAGGATCACGGACTGGGCCGAGGACCCGCCGAGGTCGTTGCCGCGGAAGCCGTCAAGGTAGACCTTGTAAACCAGGGTCACCGGGTTGTTGCCGGGCTCGTTCTTCACGATGACGTCGATGATGCCGAACGTGTCGAAGAAGGCGTAGGTGATGTTGATGATCAGCAGGAAGAAGCCGGTGGGTGCCAGCAGCGGGAAGGTAACGGTCCAGAAACGCCGGAAGCCGGACCGGCAGTCGATGCTGGCGGCTTCCTGAACGGATTTGGAAATGCCCTGCAGTCCGGACAGGAAGAAGATGAAGTTCACCGGGATCTGCTTCCAGACGGCAGTGACGATCATGGCGAAGCTGGTGTCGAAATAGCTTACGCCGATCTGCATCTTCCAGCCGAACAGGGCGAACAAGTCAACGATGGGGCCGACATGCTGGTCGAACAGAAGCACGCCGATCAGGCCGGCGACGGGCGGCGCAACCGCATAGACCCACATCAGCAGGGTCTTGTAGGAAGACGCACCGCGCAGAACCTTGTCTGCCTTGACCGCCAGCAGAAGAGCAAGCCCGAGCGACAGGAACGTTACGAAGAAGGTGAAGACCGCCGTGAACCGCGCCACCCGGCCGTAGTCGGTCGAGGTGATCATGTCCTTGAAATTATCGAGCCCGACGTAGGTCGAGCCGAAACCGAACGGATCTTCGAGATAGAAGGAGGACTGGATCGCTTGCGCGGCCGGCCACAGGAAGAAAACCGTCACGATGCCGAGCTGCGGCAGAAGCAGCAGGTAAGGCAGCCACGGAGACTGAAACTGGACTTTTTTCATTATTTCGTTTCTCGACCACCGGGAACGATTGGCGCCGGCCTCCCCTTGTGGGACGACCTGCCCGAAACATCAGGCATTGGATCTAATGCCGGAGGCTTCATTCATTTCGCTGCGGATCGGCATCCGACCACCCAGCCCCCTCTGGCTGAATGTCGGTCGATCCGGGCCATAAACGCATGATATTCGGCTGAATTGGTATGCGTATACAGCCACGCTCAAAGGTCGATAGGGGCGCAAGGCGCCCCTATCGGTCTGGCGACTAAGTCGAGCTTAGTTGCTGGTGGTCTTCGCGAAACGCTCAAGGAGCTTGTCGCCGTCGGCCTTGATGGTCGCGAATGCGTCGTCAACGCTGGTCTCACCGGAGAAGACCTTGCCGAGTTCGCGGTTCATGACGTCGCGGATCTGGACGTAGAAGCCCATGCGGTAGCCCTTGGTCCACTCGCCGCCTTCCAGGGAAAGCTGCTGGATGCCGACTTCAGCTGCCGGAGTGCGCTCGTAGTGGCCGTCCTTCTTGGCCAGCTCATAGGCAGCTTCGGTGACCGGCACGTAACCGGTTTCCTTGTGCCACATGTACTGGACTTCCGGAGAGGTCAGGTATTCGAAGAACGATGCAACGCAGTTGTTTTCTTCAGCCGGCTTGCCGGACATTGCAAACAGAGCCGCGCCACCGATGAAGGAAGCCTTGTTGGCGCCTTCAACTGCTTCCCAGTAAGGCAGGTAGGTTGCGGAGAACGGGAAGTCGACCGTGTCGGCGATGCCGCCGAAGGACCCGGAAGAACCGATCCACAGAGCCACTTTACCTTCGTTGAACGGGGTCTGGTTGTCACCCCAGCCGGTGCCGTAGTAGCCGAACAGACCTTCGTCGAGCCACTTCTTGGCAGCCTTGAAGTGGTTCTTGATCGGCTCGCCGAAGACCAGCTCGGTGCCTTCTGCGCCGTCGTAACCGTTGTTGTTGGTTGCGAACTGCAGGTTATGACGGGACTTGAAGTTCTCGACGAATTCCCACGGCAGGTGCGACTGAACGAGCGGCACGTAACCGGCTTCCTTCAGCTTCGGAGCGATTGCTTCGAACTCTTCGTAGGTCTTCGGAGCTTCGACACCGGCCTTCTTCATCGCATCGTCGTTGATGTAGAGGATCGGAGCGGAGGAGTTGAACGGCATGCCGATCATCTTGCCGTTGCTGTCGGCATAGAAATAACGGACACCGGCGATGTAATCTTCGATGTTGAACTCGGCACCGCTCTCGTTGAGCAGGTCTTCAACCGGAACCACAGCACCCTTGGCACCGATGATGGTGGCGGCGCCAGCGTCGAACACCTGCAGGATGTTCGGCTGTTCGCCAGCGCGGAACGCTGCGATACCGGCGGTCAGGGTTTCTTCGTAGGTGCCCTTGAATACCGGCGTGATCTGGCAGGCGTCTTGGGATCCGTTGTAGCCGTTGGAAATTTCGACAACCACTTCGCCGAGCTTGCCGCCCATGGCGTGCCACCAGGTGATGTCAGTGGCCGCATAAGAAGCGGAGGACGTGCCCAGGAGGGCGGCCGCAGCCACGAGGCTGGCGACGGTCTTGCGATAAGCCATGTTCATTTGCTCCCATCTAGCAGGGCGTCTTTGCCCCGGTCAGCAGTTGGTTCTCTCTCGGTGCCGAAATGGCTTCATCGGCACCCGAAACGATAACGCCTGCGTTTCGTATTGTTTTCATATGAACGTTATATGACGCTCATATGAACATTAAAAGACGCCTTGACCGCGTCCGCAAGAGGGAACGCAGGAAATTTGAAGAATCCCGACCCTTGATGGGATCCAGGGCTGCATTTCCGGCGGAAGCCAAGTTCTCGTCCGACAGCAAAAGCGTGCCCCCGGACACGGCTCCACCCTTGCCGCAATCCCGGTTAATGCTGGACTTTTTGCAGAATTTAGTTGGCTCATATGAAACTGTTCAGTCGTTCATATGAACTCTTGGTGACATTCACCGGCCTGTGGAAAGTGCAGATTTTTTCAATCGCCTGCAGGCCCGAAGCCGGAGCTGCGGACCCGGCAAGGCACTTTACGGGTGCTTGTCAGATACCTTTATGACGCTTTTGGCGCCTCAGGCGTCCTGTCCGAAGATCCGGCGTTTCGTGCTTTCGGAAGAATGCAGGATCTTGTTGTGGAGATAATGCTTGGCCCGCTTCTCCAGAAACCGGAAGGCGTATTCCAGCTTGCCCTTGAGGCTCCGCCGGGGCTTCGGCCCTGGCGTCAGGTGTTTGTGGATCCGCCCCTCGTCGCAGAGCTGCTGGACCCACTGCTTTTCCGCATCCCAGTCGTGGGTGTGCTGCTTGCCCTGATGGGTGAAGCCGAAGAGGTGAATTTCGGCGTCCGGCAGAACATCCAGGAATTCGGCGATGATGGACGCACCCGATGTCGGGTTGCTGCGGTCGAACGGATCGAATCTCTTCAGGTGTTCCCGCGCCTTGTTCGTCGGGCCGAACCCGAGATAACGCGGCTTGCATTCGCGCGCGAACAGCCAGTCGACCTCGCCGTTCTCCTTTATGTCGTTCACCCAGACTTCCGGCGCGCGTTCCAGGGCAAGCGGGTTGATCCGCTTCGACATATAGACCCGGGCCCGGTTGAGCATCAGAACGTCGATCCGCTGCCCCGCAACCCCGAGAGCCGGCGCACTGTTGAAGCGCAGCACCAGGTCCGCCTTGTCGATTTCCGGCGCATCGGCCTCGGAAATCGGTCCGTTGCCGACGATGGAAATCGTCCTGATCTTCCGGCCGTCCAGAAGGCTGCTGGTCATTGGTGCTTTCCTGCCTGTTGTGCCGGGCGTATAGCAACCCGGCTCGTGCCCGGCAACGGCTGTTTGGAATGGATACTGACCGTATCCGGTTCCGCAAACAGCTTCCATGAGTTAGGCTTTGCTCAACCGATTGCTACAGACGATCCTTGCATGTCCTTGAAATTCTCCTCCGTCTTTCCGTTGAAACACGCCCGCGCGCACGAAGTGTGCGGCGACAGCGCGTTGAGCTTTGCCGCGATCGCCGCCGGGATGGCCAAGGGGGCCGTCGTGTGGATTTCGGAAGACTGGCGCCCGACGGTGAACCCGGAAGGCCTTGCGGCCTACTGCGATCCGGGCCGGCTGCTTCTGACCCGCGCCGGCAACCAGCTGACTGCTCTGGCAAGTGCGGAAACCGCGCTCAGGTCCGGCGCGGCCGGGCTGGTGGTGGCCGAACTTTCCGGCACCGTCGGACTGACGGAGGGCCGCCGGCTGCAGCTGGCGGCCGAGGCCGGACGCACCACGGCCATCCTGCTGATCCCGGAAGGCGCGGGCAGCAATGCCGCTGAAACCCGCTGGCGCAGCACCTGTCTTCCGGCCCAATCCGCCCCGTCTTCCGGTCTTGCGCCGGAGCCTCGTCAAAATGGTCACGACTCGACTCATTGGCGCTGGTCGCTTATAAAGAACAAAATAGGAACATTGTCGGAATGGGTAGTACGTTGGGATGCAGCGGCGCATCGTGTCATTGTGGTTTCCGAGGCTGGCGGCTGAGCGCTCCCTGCGTGCCCGGCCCGTCGACGCACCCTTTGCGCTGAGCCTCTTCGACCGCAATTCCGAGCGCCTTTACGACCTGTGTCCGCGTGCCGAAAGCTTCGGCCTCAACCGCGGCATGACGCTGGTTCACGCGCGCAGCTTCTGCCCCGGTCTGCTGACCCGCCCGGCGGACCCGGCCGCCGACCAGCGTTTCCTGAGGCTGCTGGCCCGATGGGCGACCCGCTACTGCCCCTGGGTCGGCCTTGACGGGCGCAACGGCCTTTTTCTCGACATCACCGGCTCGGCCCATCTGCTTGGCGGCGAGGAACCGCTGCTGGACGATATCCGCGCCCGGCTGGCCCGGGCGGGGCTGACCGCCCGGCTCGGCCTTGCCGATACCCCGGGAACGGCCTGGGCGCTGTCCCGGTTTGCCGAAGGCATCGCCGGGACCGGCGAGACCCTTGCCCGCATCGGCCCGCTGCCCTTGTCGGCCCTGCGGCTGTCCGACCAGACCTGCACCAGTCTGGAACGGCTCGGCATCGCCACGGTTTCGCAGCTTTACAATCTGCCGCGCGCCACCGTTGCCCGGCGGTACGAACCCGACGTCCTGCGCCGCCTCGACCAGGCGCTGGGGGCGCTGCCCGAGCAGATTTCTCCCCTTGGCGAGGAACCGGGCTTTGCCGTGCGCATGACCCTGCCCGACCCCATCGGCCTTCTGGACGATGTCATGGCCGCCGCACGCCGGCTGACCGCGCATCTGTGCCAGCGGCTCGACACCGCGCAGAAGGGCGCACGCAGCCTGAAGCTGACCTTTCGCCGGGTCGATCAGGAAAACCAGGCGGTGGAACTGAAGCTCGCCCGGCCGATGCGCGACCCGGAACGGATCCTGGCCCTGTTCGAGCGCGGGGTCAGCGCGGTGGATGCGGGCTATGGCATCGACATGATCCGCCTGGAGGCAACCGAGGTGGAACCGCTCGGCATGCGCCAGCTGGACCGCACCGAGGGCCTGGAGAAGGACGGGCTCGACGATCTCATCACCCAGCTCGGCAACCGGGTGGGCCTCGACAACATCCTGCGGTTCCAGCCGGTCGACAGCCACATTCCCGAGCGCAGCTTCAAGCTGGTGCCAGCCGCCTATAGCCGCCCGGCGCAAGCCTGGCCCGCCAACCGTCCGCGGCCGATCCGCCTGTTCGCGCCCGAGCCGATTTCCGGCACCGGCTTCGAACCGCCCCGGCGCTTCCGCTGGCGCGGCCGGGCCCTGACCGTGTTCGAGGCCGAGGGGCCGGAACGGATCACCCCCGCCTGGTGGGACCTGGACGACAGCTGGGCCAAGGGCCTGCGCGACTACTGGCGCATCGCCACCCACCAGGGCCAGCGCCTGTGGCTGTTCCACACGCCCCAGCACCCGGCCTGGTTCGTGCAAGGGGAGTTCGGCTGATGGGCTTCCGCAGTTCACGCCTTGCCTCTATCGCCTTCCCGGTCCTGGGCTCGCAGATCCCGGGCTCGCAGATCCTGGGCTCCCCGGTCCCGGATCTCCGCTGCGCTGCGTCCGGGATGACGATGGAGAGGATGGTTGTTGTTCCGGCCCTCCCCGCCCCTTGCCCGGTGTCACCCCGGACGAGCATCGCGAGATCCGGGACCCACTCGTTTGCAGAGCGGTGCCGTCAGGGGCTTCCGGTGCCTGAAGGGCAAACGGACCGGCGGTTGGGACCGGGCTTTGCGCTTTTGCTTCGCCAGGGCGGCACGCGGGGACAAGGGGATCCCGCGCATCTGTCTTGCAAGGACAGCGCCGGAAAGAACAGGGAGGCCTGCCGGTGAGCGTGCTTCCGTCGCCTGACGAGTTTCAGCCCGAGCCTGTCCGCTATGCGGAGCTGGCCGTGACGTCGAATTTTTCGTTCCTGCGGGGGGCCTCCCATCCGGAGGAGCTGGTGACCCGTGCCGCCATGCTCAATCTCGATGCGGTTGCCATTACCGATCGCAATTCGCTGGCCGGGGTTGTCCGGGCCTATTCGGCGCTGAAGGAGATCAAGCGGGCAGCGGCCGAGGAAGGCGTTCAGATCCGCTCGCATTCGCAGATCGACACGTCCTCCCGCAAGGAGATGAACACGAGCCCGCCCCTGCCTGCCCCGCAGACGCTGAAGCTGCCGCGGCTGATCGTCGGCGCGCGGCTTTGCCTGCAGGACAGCCCGCTGCACTGGGTGGCGCTGCCGACCGACCGGGCCGCCTATGAGCGGCTGAGCCAGTTGCTTACCCTTGGCAAGCGGCGCGCGGAAAAGGGCGAGTGCCACCTGAATTTCTCTGACCTGATGAACGCCTGCAAGGGCATGATCCTGATTGCCCTGCCGCAGCCGGAGATGGCGCGCGAGACAATTTGTGAGTCGGCTAAGGATCACATTCGCCGCCTGCGCCAGGAAGCGCCAGGACATGTGTTTCTGGGCGCTGCGCCCCGCTATGACGGCACCGACCAGGCCTGGTTCCGCACCTGCGCCCGCGCGGCGCATTCGCTTGCCGCGCCGATGGTCGCCGTCGGCGACGTGATGATGCACCATGCCGGCCGGCGCCGGCTGGCCGACGTGCTGACGTGCCTGCGCGAAGGCTGCACCATCGACGATATTGGCACACGGGCCCTGCCCAATGGCGAACGCCGGCTGAAGGCGCCGGAGGATATGGCAAGGCTGTTCCGCCACCATCCGGCAGCCCTGCGCCGGACGCTTGAGATCGCCACCCGCTGCAGCTTCGATCTTTCCGAACTTTCCTACCAATATCCGGACGAGATCACGGGCAACGAACCGCCCCAGGAGCGACTGGAACGGCTGACCTACGAGGGGCTGGAGAGGCGGTATCCCGCGGGCGTGCCGGACCATGCGCTGGCGCTGGCGGAAAAGGAACTGAAGCTGATCCGCAAACTTGCCTTTGCCGCCTATTTCCTGACCGTGCATGACATCATCCGCTTTGCCCGCAGCAAGAACATCCTGTGCCAGGGGCGCGGCTCGGCGGCCAATTCCATCATCTGCTATGCGCTCGGCATCACCGATGTGGGGCCGGAAACCATCACCATGGTGTCGGAGCGTTTCATCTCCGAACACCGGGGCGAGCCACCGGACATCGACGTCGATTTCGAGCATGAACGCCGCGAGGAGGTGATCCAGTATGTCTATGAAAAATACGGCCGCCACCGCGCCGGGCTCTGCGCCACGGTGATCCACTTCCGCACCCGCGCGGCGATCCGCGAGGTCGGCAAGGTGATGGGCCTGAATGCGGATGTCACCGCCGCGCTGGCCGGGCAGATCTGGGGCAGTTCCAGCAAGGGGCCGGAAGAAACGCGGATGAAGGAGATCGGGCTCGATCTCGACAATCCGCGCGTTCGCCAAACCATCGAGCTGATCCGCGAAATCATCGGCTTTCCGCGTCATCTCAGCCAGCATGTCGGCGGTTTCGTGATCACGCAGGGGCGGCTCGACGCGCTCTGCCCGATCGAGAACGCGGCCATGGAAAACCGCACGGTGATCGAATGGGACAAGGACGATATCGACGCGCTCGGCATCCTGAAGGTGGATCTGCTCAGCCTCGGCATGCTGACCTGCATCCGCAAGTGCTTCGAGCTGATCGACACCCACCACGGCCAGGAACTGACACTCGGCACCGTGCCCCAGGCCGACAGGAAGACCTATGACATGCTGTGCGTGGCCGATGCCATCGGCGTCTTTCAGGTGGAAAGCCGGGCGCAGATGAACTTCCTGCCGCGCATGCGCCCGCGCCAGTTCTACGACCTTGTCATCGAGGTGGCGATCGTGCGCCCCGGCCCGATCCAGGGCGGCATGGTGCACCCTTACATCAACCGCCGCCAGGGCCGGGAGAAGGTCACCTTCCCCTCCAAGGCGCTGGAGGAGGTGCTGGGCAAGACGCTCGGCGTGCCGCTGTTCCAGGAACAGGCGATGCAGATTGCCGTGGTCGCCGCCGGGTTCACGCCGTCGGAAGCCGACAAGCTGCGCCGCTCCATGGCCACCTTCCGGCGCATGGGCACCATCGGGCAGCTGAAGGACAAGTTCATCTCCGGCATGCTGGAGCGCGGCTACGAGCTGGAATTCGCCCAGAACTGCTTCGGCCAGATCGAAGGGTTCGGCGAATACGGCTTTCCGGAAAGCCATGCGGCCGCCTTTGCCATGCTGGCCTATGTCTCGGCCTATCTGAAATGCCACTTCCCGGCCGAGTTCGCCTGCGCGCTGCTGAATGCCCAGCCGATGGGCTTTTATGCCCCGGCGCAGATCGTGCGCGATGCCCGCGAGCACCAGGTGGAGGTACGCCCCGTGTGCGTCAACACCAGCCTGTGGGACAACACCCTGGAGCGGCGCAGCGACGGCGCGCTGGCGCTGCGCCTGGGGTTTCGCCAGATCAAGGGCCTGCGCGAGGAGGACGCGGCCTGGATCGTCGCGGCCCGCGGCAACGGCTATCCGGACACGGAAACCCTGTGGCTGCGCACCGGCGTCATGCCGGCCACGCTGGAACGGCTGGCCGAAGCCGATGCCTTTGCCGGCATGGGGCTCAGCCGCCGGGCCGCGCTCTGGCAGGTGAAAACCATCCGCAGCCCCAAGCCGCTGCCGCTCTTCAACGACCCCATCGACGGCGAGGCGATCTTCGAGCCGGATGTCCTCCTGCCCACCATGCATCTGGGGCAGGAAGTGGTGGAGGATTACCTGTCCACCCGGCTGACCCTGCGCGCCCACCCGATGGAACTGCTGCGCCCGCATATCCCGCATCTGACCCCGCATGACCGGCTGGCGGCGCTGACCCCGCGCGAGGCGCGCCGCGTTTCCGTCTGCGGGCTGGTGATCACCCGCCAGCGGCCGGGCACGGCCTCGGGCGTGATCTTCCTGACGCTGGAGGACGAGACCGGCGTTTCCAACGTGGTCGTCTGGCCGAAGATGTACGAGAAGTTCCGGCCCGCCGTTCTCGGCGGACGACTTCTCAAGGTCACCGGGCGGCTGGAGCGCGAAGGCATGGTCGTTCACCTGATCGCCGACCACATCGAGGACCGCTCCCGCGACCTGTCGCTTCTCGGCCACCCCAACGACGACGTTCTGGGCCAGACGACCACCAAGACCGACGACGTGCCGGTGCATCTCAAATCAGACGCACAACGCACCCGCGCCATGCACCCGCGCGAACAGGCCAAGCGCCTGTTCCCGAGCCGGGATTTTCATTGAGGGGTGGTGTCTAGGATGGGCGGGGGAGCGGAAGATCGCTGCGCTTTGAACTGGCAGTAACAGAGCGGAGGAAACTGCCGCTCGCTCGTCCCTCCCCCAGGCTCGCTTTGGAAGTGAGTTTGATATGCAGTAATTTTACTGCACTTGACATGCAGTAAAATTACTGCATATAGGTACCATGAAAGATGATCAGCTCGACCTAATTTTCAAGGCGCTATCTGACAGCACACGCCGTCGCATCATTGATCGTCTGAGCAAGCAACCTGCTCAGTCGTTGTTCGAAGTATGTGCCGCGTCGGTTGCCGAAGACGGGGTTGCGTTGTCCCGACAGACAGTCTCCCAGCATCTCGCTGTTCTGGAGAAGGCGGGCCTAATCAAGACCGCCTGGAAGGGCCGCACGAAGACGCATTCACTCAGCATAAGCGACGACCACATCGCGGCTGCATCATGGCTCACAACCTACAAACCGAAAGGGACCAAGACATGAAAATCTACGTCACGAGTGTCTTTGTCGATGACCAGGACAAGGCCGAAAAATTCTATACCGAAATCCTCGGATTCAAGGTGAAACACAACATTCCGTTGGGCACCAACCGTTGGCTGACTGTTGTTTCAGAAGAAGATCCAGAGGGAACCGAGTTGCTGCTTGAACCAAGTGAGCATCCAGCCGTGGGTCCATACAAAGAAGCAATCATTGCCGATGGCATCGCCGCACACTCATTTCAAGTGCAAGACCTCGATGCAGAATGGAAGAAACTAAGCGAGCGCGGCGTGACTTTCATTACCGAACCGATGGATGCAGGGGCAGTTCACATGGCTGTTTTTGATGACACGTGTGGCAATCTGATCCAATTGGTCCAAATGAAAGCCTAAAACTGCCATTTCTCAAACCTGCCTCAAGCCATCTGACAATCTATAAATGCTGCAGTCGCCCATCACGGTTAGTTCGACAAATTGGCCACGAACCTTAAAGTCCCAGGGCGGCTCTACAAAAGTAGACCACAGCTTTTTTCCGAATTGATCCCAAACGCCAAACTCCAATTCGGCGGACATCAACACATAGGGGCCGGACTGGTACCAGGCGAAAAAACCGTAGTCGGTTTCGTCTTCCCAAAGCCTCCTCTGTTCTTCGATATTATAACATAGCAGGCGTTCACCAGCGCCGACAAACGCTAAGGAAGTATCTGGAATCAATAGAACTCCGGGGCTGAAAGTTCGCTGTGAATCCTGATACTTTTGGGCAACGATGACGGGTGGCCATCCGTTTGCGTTATTGCCTTTTGAGAAGCCCAAGAAGAGAAACCGGCCTTCAGAATTATTGAGGTCGATCTGATCCACAAATTCTGCATGATCGAGGTATGAACCAAAGATGGATGGTAGGCTTCCATCCTCGATCCACATTTCCCATTCCCCGAGCTTGATTGAATTCATCTTGCGTATTCCAAGCGTGTTTACACAGTTGAGCCAATAATCCTCATGGGGCTGGAAAGGTCAATTTGGCCTTGTTGCAGTCCTTCCCCGCATGCAGAACGAGTAGCAGCTTCGGGCTGAATGCACGAGACTGCCTTGAAAGGGCTGGCCACTCTTGGCCAGGGAATCAAAGCCGACCGAGCTGCCACTTCCAGCACGGCCTCGGGCGTGGTCTTCCTGACGCTGGAGGACGAGACCGGCGTTTCCAACGTGGTCGTCTGGCCGAAGATGTACGAGAAATTCCGGCCCGCCGTTCTCGGCGGACGGCTGCTGAAGGTCACCGGCCGGCTGGAGCGCGAAGGCATGGTCGTTCACCTGATCGCCGACCACATAGAAGACCGCTCCCGCGACCTGTCCCTTCTGGGCCACCCCAACGACGACGTTCTGGGACAGACGACCACCAAGACCGACGACGTGCCGGTGCATCTGAAATCAGACGTACAACGCACCCGTGCCATGCACCCGCGCGAACAGGCCAAGCGCCTGTTCCCGAGCCGGGATTTTCATTGAGGGGAGGTGTCTGGGATGGGTGGGGAGCGATCTTTGTAAAGTCTACCAAGCCAATCAGGTCGTCATGCCATCAATCATCAATATTAAGGCCTTGATTTGCGATACCGTCGAAATAAGCCGTTTCAGCCTGTTCCGTAAGCGCGTACGAATAAACTTGGCCAGCACTTTTGCGCGATACCAAGCGCCGTTCATACAGCTTGCGGCCACGCCTACCAACCAGCTGCCCCGAACAATCAAGCTCACTGGCAATCTCCGCGGCAACCATATTTCTTTTCTCAGTTTTTAGAGCTTGAAGAATTCCTAACTCAGTCTCAGGAAGTAGAAGGCTGTCATCAACCGACTTGATTACATCTTCGTACTTCCTTGAAAGGTTAACCACCTCGCAATGCCCCTGGCCGCACGACGGGCAGCGCATCTTCATCAGCTTCAGAGCTGGCAAAATCTCAACATCAAAGTCTTTTTTGCAGAAGTCACAGCAAATTTCCTGATTTGAGTTAATAAATTCTCTTATAATGCTATTGTAATCGAAGCGGCGGCTCATAAAGAACAAACGGTCGGAACGCTTTTCTGAAGGTCTCCCGAAACCGATCTGGTATTTTGTGCAAAGACCATAGTTGAGCGCAAAAACTGATACTCGATTTCCTTCACGGTCAGATTGCTCAAAATACTTCGTTACGAAAAAGGCAAGCTCAAGCGAAAGAAGAAGATCATCGTAATCACGCGCGATGTAGAAATGACTAGAATAAGTGCTGTCAGAAGAACCGTCGGAAGTGCGAGACCCTTCTTGGCGAAGAGAACGCGCTTTGCGTACGATTTTTTCGAGAAGTTCTTTCAAAGAAAAAATGGATGATCGCTCCCTAAATGCCAAGCGGAAAATCCCAGAACTAAAAAAAGGAAGGACTTTCTCATCAAAAAAACGTTCGGAAGCGTCTTGGATGGCCCTAATACCGATAGTCTTTCCATAGATTAGGTTCGACTCATATGAATAGAGTAAAACGTGACCTAGTATTCTCGGATTAGCCATCGTCGCAAAAAAAAGTGTGCGGTAAAACTCGTCCATCCGACTGGAGGGGAAAATGGTGGTTTGATCAATTTTGTTGAAGGACAAGCGCTTCTCGACAAGGCGACGCACAAAGTCAGTGGCTTTTTCTTCCATCTGGCTAACGCCAGCACCGCCATAAAGGTCATAAATGTCTAGGCTAACCTCCTCTATCTTTGTTTTATCCAAACTACCTAGATAAATACGTCCAGGATAAGCAGCTATTTTAAACTTTATGAAGTCGGACCATCGCGATAGTGGAGATATCAGACTATCCACAACCACCTGCATGGCATCTGAAGGTAACTCCGAAAAATCGTCCAAGAAAATATATAGATGCTTCATGTCGATACTGCGAAGAATCACCCTCAACTGATCGATTACGTCGGGCACCTGAACAATTCTCATTAATATTTGGCTATACTCTTCCTGTTCAGATTTTGCTTCTGAAACAGATCCAGAAACTTTAAGATTTGCAGAAGCATTGTATTTGACAGGATCCAAGCTCAAAGAAGCGCCTGCCTCTGCGGCCTGCTTTCCAGAGTGTTCGGATTGCAACTTCCGTAGCGAAACAATATAACCCGCGATATCTTCGTAATTTGGTTTCTCGAGTCGCTCGATGACTTCGTTTAGGCGCTCAAAGCACTCATCAGAGCTTCCGACTAAATTATCTTTAAGTCTGCTAAGGAAATTCTGGCGAATCTGAGACTGCATTTCATCTCGAACATCGACTAGCAAACTCTTAAAGAAACGCTTCAAGAGCAAAAAACGCTCTATCTGACTGGAAGACATAGCATCTTTAAGTTCTTCAACACGTTCAAGCGAGGATGGATCAACTTGCGAGGCTTCATATACATTGCGTATATCCATGTATGCGGATACCGCACCTCGATTGTTCTTCCTTATTTCGTGTTGAACTCTTTGGAAGACGGTCGATTTTCCAGTGCCTTTTCGTCCTACCAAGAAGGTGGTAGTCGGCGCTAATAGTGATTTGAAAACCTGTTCGTTTGGCAACGGATCGACATAGAGTTTTTCAATCAGAGTTCTGTTTTTCTCATCACTCAGTTCAGCGCGACTATACAGTTTCAACGAAACGGCTGCTTTATGAAAGCTGTCTAAGGTCTGTTGAGGAAACGCCATAATTTATGCCAATCTATGTCATTGTCGAACGCTTCCACAATTTCTAGCAACAGCAGAGATCAAGTACAATGTGTCGATGTAGCCGACAACGGTTTCGTCATAGGTCAATGGTGCTAAGATAGCTGGACGTATGAACTCATCGCCAGTGTTAGACTACTGCTTATCAAAGTTAGGTTCGAGTGCGGAGCTGTCACTCTGCCGGTGACGCACGAACGGCAGATTCGGCCCGAAAGCAGAAACCTGCCCTCTAAGTCCTCGTCGCGCGTGACCAGAAAACCAACACCCACCGAGCTGCCACTTCCGCCCTTTCAGCGCCCGGGACAATGGCTTAAGAAAAGAACTCTTCAGCTTTTCCAGCGCATAGAGGGGACACATGGAACAACGCAGATTGGGTGCCAACGGGCCGGAAGTGGGTGCCATCGGCTATGGGGCGATGTCCTTCTCCGACATGTACGGGCCGACGAACGAAACGGAAAGCCACGCCATTTTGAATGCCTGCCGCGATCTGGGTGTCACGCATCTGGACACGGCCAATGTCTACGGCATGGGCAAATCGGAAAGCGCCCTCGGCAGCTATCTGAAAGCCAATCCTGGTGCGCGGGACGAATTCGTGATCGCGACAAAGGCCACGATCACCACCGATGCGAACGGCAACCGCAGCTTCGACAATTCGGCGGAGCACCTTGAAGCCGAGCTGGACAAGTCTTTGCAGCGGCTTGGCGTGGAGTGCGTGGACCTGTTCTACGCCCATCGTCGCGATCCGCGCTTCACGCCGGAAGAAACGGCGGCCAATCTCGGCCGGCTGGTCGAAAAGGGCAAGACTCGCGCCATCGGCCTGTCGGAAATCGCGCCGTCGACCCTGCGGCGCGCCATGAAGGTGTTTCCTGTCGCGGCCGTTCAATCGGAATATTCGCTTTCCACGCGCGCGCCCGATCTCGGGCTGGTGCAGGCCTGCGCCGAGCTTGGTGTTGCCATGGTGGCCTTCTCGCCCGTCGGCCGCTCGCTGCTGACGGACCATCCGATCCCGCGCGAGCGGATCGCCGAGCTGCCGTTCCTCAGCACCAACCCGCGTTTCATGGAGCCGAACCTGACGGAGAACCTGCGCATCATGGAAGGCTTCCGCAAGCTTGCGGCGGAGATGGGCACGACGGCGGCGGGGCTGGCGAATGCCTGGTTGCTGACCCGCGGGCCGCATGTGATCCCGATCCCGGGAACGCGCTCCGTGGAGCACCTGCGGGAATGCGTCTCGGGCGCGGCGCTGAACCTGACGGCGACGGATCTGGAGCGTATCGAGGCTGTGCTGCCCGTTGGCTGGGCCCACGGCGACCGCTACTCGGACGTGCAAAGCATCGGGCCGGAGCGCTATTGCTGAGATGAGCAGGCTGTTTGAAGAACTGGACTACGCGCCGACGCCGATCGGCGCGATTTCCCTGCGCCGCCGGCATATCCTGGCGCTGAAGACCGACGTCTTCGAAATCCTCCTTGGCGAGGAACACCTGATGTCGAGCCTGTTCACCGCCTCGGAAATCGCGCTGGCGGACAAGGGACTTGCGGCCCTCGACGGTGACAAGCTGGACGTGCTGGTGGGCGGACTTGGGCTTGGCTATACCGCGCAGGCCGTCCTGGCGCACGAGAGCGTTGCCGACCTTACCGTGGTTGACCTCTTGGCACCCGTCATTCGCTGGCATGAGGAAGGTCTCGTGCCGATGAAAACCGAGCTTGCCGACAACCCGTGCTGCCGGCTGGTGCAGGGCGATTTCTTCGCCATGGCAGCCTCAGAAGACGGCTTTGATAGAGACAGGCCCGGCCGCCAGTATGACGCGCTGCTGATCGATATCGACCACACCCCGGAACGGCTGCTGCATGGCGGGTCAAAAGGCTTTTACACGCCCGAGGGCCTGCGCTCCGTCCAGCGGTTCGTGAAGCCCGGCGGGATCGTCGGGCTGTGGTCGGACGAAGCCCCGGATGAGGCCATCACGGCCTTGCTTGGCCAGGCGTTTGACGCGGCCTGGGCCGAGCCGGTGGTGTTCGCAAACCCCTTGCAGGACGGGCGCGAGGTGACCCAGGCGGTCTATCTGGGGCGCAAGGGGTGAGTTGCTTGCGCTCAGGCGCGCGGGAAATAGCTTTCCCGCTCGGCATCCATGGCCTTCCGCCAACGGTCCTTTAATGAGCCGCGGCTTTCCGGATAGCGTTGATCCAGCGCCTCGGCGAAGGTCATGCGGTCGGTGCGGAAATAGCGGAAGCCCTGGCGCAGCTCGCACCAGGCCGCAAGGATGCGGCCTTCGTCCCGGTAGCCCAGCAACACGGGCCAGACCACGCGCTTACTCTCCCTGCCATCGCCGTCACGGTACCCCAGCGACACCTTCCTGCCTTCCAGAATGGCCTGCCGCAGCATGGCCGCATCGACCTTGTCCTCTGATGCCGGGCTGACGGGCCGCACGCTCATCGCGGCTGCCGCGATGTGGCGGCGCAAGGGCCTGGGCGTGATGGCCTCGATCTTGGCGATCAGGTTTTCCGCTGCCCTGGCAAGTTCCGGCTCGGCGCGGGTGGAAACCCACAAGGCCCCCAGAACCGCCGCATCGATTTCCTCGGGTGTCAGCATCAGGGGCGGCATGTCGAAGCCCTCTTCCAGAACATAGCCGACACCGGCTTCGCCCCGGATCGGCACGCGCTGCGCCGTCAAGGTGGCGATGTCGCGATAGACCGAGCGCTTGGAAACCTCCAGCTCGTCCGCGATCGCCTGCGCCGACACCGGCCGGCGCACCCGTCGCAGGATCTGGATGATTTCAAACAGTCTGTCCGCGCGCCGCATGGCCCGTCTCCCCGGCACGATGCTGCCAACACGGTGTCAGCAGGGGGCCTTTATAGGACCCGGACACCAGAGTTGAAAAGCGTCCGGAGACCATGACCCGAAACCTGACAAGACACCTTTTGTGGATCCTCGCGATCCTTTTTCTGACCAGCGGAACAGCGCTTCATGCGCAGGAGACAGACATGACAAATTCACAAGCAGCAGCCTTTCAACGACTTGGCGTCTATGTGCTGTCCAGCGACCTGAGCCGTTCACGCGAGTTCTACCAGGACCTCTTCAGCGCCGCCCCCACGGTGGAAACTGATGTCTTCATCGGCTTCGATGTGGCCGGTGGGCTGTTTGCCGTCATTTCAAAACAGACCTTCGCGCCGGACGCCAAGCTTGGCGGCAACGCAGTCCCCTATCTGAAGGTCGACGACATTCAGGCGGCTCTGCAGCATGTCGAGACAGTCGCCCCCGATGCGCTGAAGGCCCCCGGCCTGATCAGCGAAGGGCCGATCAGTCTATTCAAGGTCACCGATCCGGATGGCAACATCCTCGAGTATTATGCGCTCAGCACGCCGATCAACGGGCTTTAGAACAGCTATCCGGCAGCTTCCTCCGGCGTGCCCAGAGACGCCAGTCCCTTGGGCGTCAGGGCGTAGATGCCTCTTTCCACCCGCTCGAACCAGCCGTAGTGATCGTCGGCCATCATGCGGGTTGCGGTGGCGACGCCTGTTGCCCTGGCGACATCCGCGCCGCGGCTGGGGCCGTTGGTGGAAAGATGTTCCGCGCAGCGGATCGCATCCTGGCGATAGGCCGTCACGAGCGTGGTGCGCGTCGAACCGCCGGTGTTCGGATCACCGACCCGGCGGGCGAACTCCCGCAGGAGCCGATCCTTGCGCGCCCTGGACTTGCGCGGGGTGAAAGGCGCCGGGTCCAGGTGCACCTCGACAACGCCATCCGGCAGCCTGACGGTGATCACGCCAAGGCCCAGCCTTCGGGCAAGCTGCAGGTTCTTCTTCAGGGACTGGAGAAACTGCCGCCCCTTGCCGCGGGCAACCGCGACATAGACTGCGTCAGTCACCGACTGGCGCACGACTGCCTGATGAAACAGGCTCAAGGTGAACCCGGTCTTGAGTTCGACAATCACCGGATCCGCGCCCTCGCGGCACGCGACGATATCGGCCGAACCGACCTCGGCCTTCACCTCATATCCCTGCTCAACAAGAAAAGCTTTGACCGGCGGATAGAGCTCGGTTTCCAGAATACGCCCCATGGCGGCATCCTACGTGCGAAGCCATGGGCGGGCAATCTTCCGGCCGGGGCAGCTGCGCGAAATCCAAGGAATAGATCCGCCGTAGCGCTTCAGGGTCGGAGCCGAAAGCTGGCACTTTCAAAAAAGACCGGACCACATTGCGTGACCCGGTCCGATCCGTCCTTGCGCGTTCCAGATGAGAACGCAGGCGGCCATGGTTACTGCGCCGTCTGAGGTTCACCCACTGCGGGGGCATTCAGCTGCTCGGCCTCCTGCCGTGCCTTTGCAGCTTCTTCCGCCTGGCGTATCTGCAGAGACGTCAGAAACGCAGGAGCTGCATCAACCTCGTCCAGAGAGGCCTTGATCACCAGCTTCTGGTCGCCCGGCTCCACCTTGCTGTGCTCGACCGCATCATAGGGAACGCCGATCAGCTTGGTGCCGAGGCCCAGAAACCCTCCTGCCTCGATCACGACACCAACGACCTTGCCTTCGCCATCGATTTCAAGCGCGGCCACCTCGCCAATCGTGTCGCCAGCCGGATTGGTGACTTCCTGCCCGATCAGGTTGCTGGAAAGCCAATGGCCGGATTCCTGCTGGGCAAGGAACGGGGTCACGCCTTCGAACGCGATCTCAGGCGCATCGCCCTCGGGCATTGTTTCCTGGATCATCGGGTCTGCTTCGCGGGGTTGAGAGGTCTCCTGCGCCAGCGCGGGACTGAGCGACAGCGCCAGGGCGGCGATTGTGGCCGGAACGATGTTGCGTTTCATGATTCACTCCCTTGTTGCCGCGCCGGCAGAGCAGACAACCCGTTCGCCCTCACCGATGCGTAGACAAACAGATAGGAAGCAAAATTGGCCTTTTCGGGCAAAGGCCTGATAAAATTAGCTTTTAAATATCAGCAGGTTACCCATTGACACGTGACGGGACATACCCGCAAAACGTGTCAATTTGATGATCGATTCAATCTATACGGGCACCGTACAGCCACCGCACTCCCTCGATATCGCTCGGCTGCAGACCCTCGAAGGTTTCCCGGTACTTGAAGTGCATGATCGAGCTCTTGCGAAGGTAGTGATCGAGGCCGATCGCATGACCGATTTCATGGGCAAAGGTGTACTGCAAATCGTAGGTCTTCAAATCGCCGTCGAAGCCGATCTTCCATTTGTGAACCGGATTGAGACAAACGGCAGACCGGGTGATGCGGGCAAGCTTGGCCGCCGCCGTGGCACCTGACCGTGCTTCCGGTTGCCGGCCGGGTTTTCCGAGACCCCGGTCCGAAACGTCGGTCACATTCGACTTCGGACGATCTGCAAAGTCGGACTGAAACCTGACGTTGGTGAACGCAAATCCCCTTGGAATGGACTGCACGCCCAGCAGAATATCTGCCGCGTTCACGTCCGCTATCTCTTCGAAGGTGAGCCCGCTGACATTTTGCCAAAGCTGGAAAGCAAGCGATGCCTGGCGCCGCACGTCCTCAAGGCCCAGGGAACTCAAGCGCGCAAGGCGCGCCAGACTGTCCATCGCTCCGCAATTTCGCGCTTTCTCCTGCACGATGGGCTGCTGCACGAAGGCATAGGTGACGTGAGCCGGCGTGCCGAGCTCCGTCTTTCCCCATTTCACGAGATGTCCTTCCAGCTTGAGCGGGGCAAAACCTGCAGCGTTGCCTGCCAGTGAAGGAACCAATGAACAAAAAGTCACAATTGCAGCGATGAGGAAAATGAAGCCGGTCTTCAATGTCTCACTCTTTGGTCGTTCAAGGGTCGGGTAAGACTGCTGACCGTAACGCCAAGGCCGCGTCCTGGATCAGTTTACAATGCGGCAGCTTTACCGCGCCTTGCGAAGGCCCTCAGGCCTGTATCCAAGAGCCAACACCAAGGCAACTCTAGGCTTCTTGCATCTGCGCCGAACGTTACGTCACATTGCTGGCGAAGAAAATCCGGAAAAATCCCATGCAGACGCGAAATCCCGAGAAAATTTCAAGCGATTGAAAAATTGCAACAGTCCGACCACCCGAAAGCGATGCCGTTTGCTCACGCAGGTGTGAGCACGATCCGCTGAATGAAACGTCCCGATGCCTCGGAAATGCCCGGAAACACCCTATACTTGAACATCGGACGCGCCCGGTGCCCACAAGGAGCCGGGCCCAAACGCCCGACAGGAGATTACTCATGACATCCGGTCTCATTACCCGCCGAAACCTGCTTGTCACCGGAACCGCCCTGCTGGTGTCGGGAGCATCCGGGTTGAGTGTTCCCGCACAGGCCAAAGGCGTGGCGCCGACACCCTCGATGCGGGGCGGGTCCAACAACTATCGGCCAGGTGCGCCCATTGTCGACAGGATTGGCGGTGGCGGTTTCTGGATGAGTGGAACCGTGCGGCGCGCAGGTGACGGTGTCCCGCTGGCAGGCCAGCGCATTCAGATCTGGGCACATACGACCGAGGGGAACGAACGCGACCAGCGCAGCCATGGCGCGACGCTCACCGATGCCAATGGCGTCTTTCGCCTGGAAATGCCGCAGATCGTTCCGGCCTTCGGCCAGCCCCACGGGCATCTGGCCTATGACAGCGGAGAGTTCGAAACCGTCTTTCTGCGGCCAGTGATGAGAAGCTCGGCCGACACCAGCCTGGAAGCACATTTCGTGCTGCAGCCTGCTTGACCCGGACTTGCCCGACGGCATGAACCGCCTTCGTGCTCTTCTGAAATGGGCCATCCTGGCAACGATCCTTGCTGTGCCGATGTTCGCGGCGGCGGCAAGCCCGCTGCTGCAATGGCGCCAGCCGGTCTATATCGCTGCAGGCTTTGCCGGTATCACAGCGATGGCACTGCTCTTGTTGCAGCCCTTGCTGGCTGGAGGTTATCTCCCTGGTGCTGAAGGCCTGAAGGGCAGGCGCCTGCACCGCTGGAGCGGTTCGTTGCTGGTGCTGGCAATCATCCTTCATGTCGGCGGGCTCTGGATCACCAGTCCGCCGGATGTCATCGACGCCCTTCTCTTCAGATCACCGACACCCTTTTCCGTCTGGGGCGTGCTTGCCATGTGGGCGGTATTCGCCGCAGCATTGCTCGCCGCGGTCAGACGGCGCCTGCCAATCTCTCCGCGTCTTTGGCGCCGCCTCCACACCCTGCTTGCAATGCTAATCGTCATCGGCAGTGCCGCCCATGCGCTGTTGATCGAAGGCACGATGGAGACACTGTCCAAGGCCGCGCTTTGTGCTTTGGCAGTTGCCGCGACGGTGAAAGTGATCGTCGACCTGAAAATCTGGGCGAGGCGTCCACGCCAGAAGAAGACTGGTTCTTGATCGCCCTGCAGGGCTTCAGGCAGTCGCGGCACAGAACTGCCTTAAAAGGACAGGTTTCATATCTTGCGATGTGAGCGCGGAAGAACCCATGCTATGGTTTTCCCGATTTCTGTTCACGCCAAATGGCAGCACACCTATTGCCTCCACCGCGGAATTTTCCAGTTTTTGACTGTTTGGGAAATGCGAACTTCTCTCCTGGTGGCAGGTGCAGCCTGGTGACATTTCGAAAGCCTGATTTGCAATGCCCTTCCGTTTTCCTGCCCGGCCCTTTTTCTTTCTTGCCACGCTGCTGCTGAGCACTCAGAACGCCTCATCCGCTGAGTTGACACTTGTCTCCTTCCGCTACAGTGACGCCGCGCCGGTGGTGCATCTGCGGTTGGAAGGGGAAATACGGGCGGAGGATGGCGAGCGCGTGGAGGAGGCCTTCGCGCAACTGGCGCGCTGTTCGGGGGCGGCCTGCAACAACGATTTTGGCGGGCCGCGCGCTATCGTCTCGCTGTCGAGCCCCGGCGGGTCCTATTCAGCCGGGGTAAAGCTGGCGGACTTCTTCAGAAACAACACCATCGCAACAGTGGTCGAAGCCGGAGACAGCTGCGTTTCGGCCTGTGCCATGGCGTTTCTGGGCGGCTCGTCCTTCTGGCCGACCGGCGGCATCGGTACCTTCATCGACCGCACCATCGAACCGGGCGCAAGGGTCGGTTTCCACTCGCCCTATTTTACCGAAGAGACTGCGGTTGCCGCCGTCCGCGGCGGTCAATTGGGTCAGTTGCTCGAGCTGACCCGGCTTGCGATTGCCGACATCGTCAAGAACCTGACACGCTACTCGGTCAGTCAGCATGTTCTGGACCGGATCATCAGCATGGGTCCGGAAGGTTTTTATGAAATCGATACCCCCGTGGCGCTCTTTGCGATCAGGGCGCAATTGCCCAGCTTCGACCCGGCCCTTCTGAACATCCCGTTCGAGAACCAGATCCTGAACGTGTGCAGCCGCCTGGCCGCGCTGCACTACGAGCAACCCCTGGGCCTTCTCGACGCGTCACTGCTGGAAGATACCAACGACGGCCGCACACCGGAGGGCGACAGGATCAGGCTCTACGACCTTGCCGACCGGCCGCTCAACGTTGCTGGCTGCGGCGTTCCGCGTGACAAGCAGTCCGGCACCATCGATACCATGTCACTCTACCGGCTGGTCAGCGACGGCGAAATCTTCGAGCCGCTATTGTCGTTTCACAATTCGAAAGACGGCGGCTGGTCGTCGCTTGGTTATCGGGGAGGACGGGCAACGGACGCTTTCATCAAGCTGGGGCCGCTCAACCATGTGCTGATGGCTCCTGATGAAAAGCTGAACGACCTGCCACGCGTGGTTTGGGAAGAAATAGAAGCCGCCAAAGGCCGGGTCGCCAACCCGCACCTGCCGAGCCACAGCCGCCCCTGGCCCGTGGAAACCATGGCCGCCACACAATGGTCGCGCAGTTACCTCGGCGAAGGGCTGACGATTGTCGAACAGACCGGCCCGACAAACCTTTTTGAAGAGTTGGCAGAGCAGGCGGAAGGAACCAGCATTCTCTATAGCCAGGACAAGCCGGACACCCTGGTACGGTCCGGCGAGGACACTGAAACCGGCACCTCCTACTACTGGCTCGCCCTTCGCTCCGGCAACCGGGCCGCCACCATTCGCGTTGAAGCGCCCGTTCCGGCAGCAGGCCTCACCAACGCCCAGAAATCCCTCATGAGCCTGGTGGCCTGCTCAAGCGATTTCGAAGGCGTTCATCTGGGGTGTTTCAAGTAAGGCAGTTCGAAAGCCGCGCGTCAGGTCACGGCACCATGTTCAGCGAGAAAATTCAGCAGCACGCGGACACGTGCCGGCAAAGGTCCGCCCTGGCCGGTGTAGACCGCGTGGAAGGCTTCGCTGTCGTCCGCATAACACTTTTCAAGAACCGGCTTCAGACGTCCCGCGGCGATGTCATCCCTTACTGTAAAGGCGGCCAGACGCGCCAGTCCAAGGCCGTTGATCGCCAGCCGGCGGATGGCTTCGCCGTCGCTCGCCTGAACGCGCCCGGGCGGGCAGACTGCTATCGGTTCGTCGTCTCGCAGAAAGCGCCAGGTATCGACTTCCCGCGGATAGTTGAACCCGATTTTTCTGTGCCCCTCCAGATCCGCGACGCAGGCAGGTTCCCCGACACGCTGAAGATAGTCAGGCGAGGCGACGATCAGCATCGGCGTTTCGCCGAGCTTGCGTGCTACCAGGCTGGAGTCCTTGAGCGGCCCTGCTCGCACCACAACATCCGTCCGCTCCGCGAGAAGGTCGATCAAGGCGTCGGTCAGAACGATTTCGAGAGAGATGTCGGGGTACTGCTCGAGGAACACGGGCAGGACCGGCTCAAGAATGTGGGTCGCATAGGAGGCGCTGGTGTTCAGCCGAATGCGGCCGACCGGCTGCTCGCCCAACCCTGCCTGCCGTTCCGCTTCATCGATGCTTGAGAGAATTTCTCGCGCACGCTCGTAAAAGACACATCCTTCGGCCGTCAGATCCAGGCGTCGGGTGGACCGGTTGAAAAGCCGTGCGCCAAGCCGTGTCTCGAGCCGGGAAATCAGCTTGCTGACTGCGGACTGGGTCATCCCCAGGTGCCTGGCAGCGTGGGAAAACCCGCCCAGTTCAACAACCTGGACAAAGACCTCCATCTCACCGCTGCGGTTTATACTGACGCGCGACATATGACTTCAATTCACTTATTATATTAATTTCGGACGTATAGTTCATGATATGAGCACTGCCTAGGTTCCGTCCATCGAAATTTCATGGACCGGATCCAAAATGCCCCTTGCTCTTTATGCACTGGCGGCCGGAGCCTTCGGCATCGGCGTCACAGAATTCGTCATCATGGGCCTTCTGCTAGAGGTCAGCCGCGATCTTGGTGTCTCGGTCGCTGCAGCAGGAATGCTCATCTCCGGCTACGCCCTCGGGGTCGTGGTCGGCGCGCCCATCCTGACCGTCTTCACCGCGACCTGGAACAGGAAGCGCGTGCTGATCGGCCTGATGGTGATCTTCATCATCGGGAACGCCGCTTGCGCGCTTGCGCCCAGCTACGACCTGCTGATGGCAGCCCGTATCCTCACGGCCCTCGCCCACGGAACCTATTTCGGTGTCGGCTCGGTCTTCGCCGCCTCCATGGTCGGCAAGGACAAGCAGGCATCCGCAATTGCCATCATGTTCACGGGGTTGACGCTTGCCAACATCCTCGGCGTGCCTGCCGGAACCTGGCTTGGCCAGCAATTCAGCTGGCGCATGACCTTCTGGGCCGTGACGCTGATCGGCCTGGCCGCACTGGCCGTGCTCATTCTGCTCGTTCCGACGGATCGTTCGCGCGCCGCACAATCCGGCTGGCGGGCCGATCTGAAGGCCGTGTCGCGCGCATCCGTCCTTCTCGGCTTCCTGACCACGGTCCTGGGGTTTGCAGGCGTCTTCACCCTGTTCACCTACATCGCTCCGTTGCTGACGCAGGTCAGTGGATTTGCCGACACGGCAGTATCCCCGATCCTGCTGATCTTCGGCGGGGGGCTGGTCGCCGGAAATCTCCTGGGCGGAAAACTTGCCGACATCAGACTGAAGACCGCGCTGATCGGCAGCATGGCAGCCCTGGCACTCGTGCTGGCGGTCATGTCCGCCGCCTTTGGAAACCAGACCGCGGCCGTGGTGCTGACGGGACTGCTCGGCGTGGCCGGTTTCGCAACGGTTCCTCCGCTTCAGTCCTGGGTTCTGTCAAAGGCCGTTGGCGCTGGAGAAAGCCTTGCGTCCAGCCTGAACATTGCCGCCTTCAATCTCGGCAACGCACTTGGGGCCTGGGCCGGCGGCCTGGCCATCTCCCGTGGGCCCGGACTTGAAAACCTGCCTCTGGTCGCCGCGGGCTTCCCCCTCCTCGCCATCGTGGTCGCACTTGCCTCCTTCGCGATTGAGCGGCGGCGCGCGCCCTCCCCGATCTCCACTCACCAGACTGCCAGCTAGAAAGGGCATCACCGACATGGACTATCGCTATCTTGGAAACTCCGGGCTCAAGGTTCCCGCCCTCAGCTTCGGTGCGGGCACATTCGGTGGCTCCGGCCCACTCTTCAGTCATTGGGGCACGACGGACGTCGCAGAAGCGCGCCGCCTTGTCGACATCTGCCTCGAGGCCGGCGTCAACCTGTTCGACACCGCGGACAACTACTCCGAAGGCGCTTCTGAAGAAGTGCTCGGTGAAGCAATCAAGGGCCGCCGCGACGCGGTGCTGCTCTCCACGAAAATGAGCCTTCCGCTGGGGGATGGCCCCAATGAGGCAGGGTCTTCACGCTTCAGGCTGATCAGGGGTGTCGAGGCTGCACTCAAGCGCCTTGGAACGGACTATATCGATCTTCTGCAACTGCACGCATTCGACGCCTTCACCCCGGTGGAAGAGGTGCTGTCCACGCTCGACCAGCTCGTCCGCGACGGGAAAGTCCGCTATATCGGCGTTTCTAACTTCTCCGGATGGCAGATCATGAAATCGCTGGCCGTTGCGGAGAAACACGGCTGGCCGCGCTATGTCGCAAACCAGGTCTATTATTCTCTCGTCGGACGGGACTACGAGTGGGACCTGATGCCTCTCGGCGCAGACCAGGGCCTGGGCGCCATGGTGTGGAGCCCGCTTGGCTGGGGTCGGCTGACCGGCAAGGTCCGCAGGAACAACCCGATCCCCGAGGGCAGCCGACTGCATGAGACCGCAAGTTTCGGACCTCCCGTGGAGGACGATCTGCTCTATTCGGTCGTCGACGTCCTGGATGCGATTGCCGAAGAAACCGGCAAGACAGTCCCGCAAGTGGCGATCAACTGGCTGCTTCAACGCCCCACTGTCGCGTCGGTCATCATCGGGGCTCGTAATGAGGCGCAACTTCGCGACAATCTGGGAGCAACGGGCTGGGCGCTGACGGACGAGCAGATTGCCCGTCTTGATGCCTCGAGCGCGCGGACTGCTCCCTATCCGCATTTTCCCTATCAGCGGCAGGAGGCTTTCGCACAGCTCAACCCATCCCTGATCTGACGGGCAATCCTGAACGGCGCGGCAGGTGACAGCATGAACCTGTCGCGCCAATGGACCTTGGTGCTCAATACCAGAACCCTTCCCGCCGCCAGATGGTGAAATGGCCACGCACAGGTGGGGCCGGGGTGCCGCCGTCGATCGTGAATTCGCAACCGCCCTTTAGACCCTTGCCACCGGTACGGCGCAGGATCACGTATTCGTTGCATTGCGGACCACCGCTGGAGCTCTGGCACATGTCGATACGCGCGCGTTTCTCGTCCAGAACTTCCCAGACCCAGTCGATCATCGCCACATGTCCGTTCCAGACCATGAAATCGAGTGGCTTGACCTCGTTGATGTCGTCGATGTTGGTCTTGGCGACATGATCGGGATACCGCCGGGGTGAAACACCGTAATACTTGTCCCACTCACCAGTGAATATCAGGAAATTGGCGATAAAGCCTATGCAGTCCATACCGAAAAAACGGTCTTGCACCATCTGCTGCAGTGCCGCCTGATCGGACATCTTGTCGAAGTAGAGTTTCTTGATCTTGCCGGTCTGCTCGACATCCTTGGAGCCGTCCTTGTTCGCGCGGCCGCAGACCTCAACCTTGTATTTGTCCAAAAGATCCTTGTTCTTCAGCATGAAGTTCCAGATCTTGACGAATGTCTTGTCGTTTCCCTGGCCTTTCAGCGCCAGGTCGATCTCGCGGCCGCCGACATGCTGGTTCAGCGTGATGCCGTGGGGATCCTTGATCCAACGGAAATTCTTGAAAAAACTGGTTGCGCTGTCGTTGCCGCCGTTACCACGGTCCTTGCAAAGATACTGCGTAAGCTTGACCCGGCCGGCGCTGGTCTGCAGGCCAGGATTTGTCAGAACGTCGACGTATTCGTAAGGCAGAAAAAAAGACTCGGCCACATTCACTCTCCCTTGGTTAGGCCCCCTCAATGGCCCCTGAAGCTGTATGCGTAATCGGCGTCTTTCGTAGGCTTGCCGGTGCAGCCAAATAGCCACGTTCCCGGCGAATGCGTCTGTCTTCCACGTCACATTATTTGTGATTGTTGCAATGCGCAGCATCACACCTTTTGAGGGAGCTCGGCCAGCAAGATGCAATCAAGGCGATGCGCCCTGTGCGAGGCGACTGATGCCCCCGACAACCCCGAGACTCCGCACATGAACTGTTCGACAGGGACAACACCTGAAAAGGCGTCTTTCCCTCACGCGATTTCGTCGATGGACAAGCCGCGTCATCACCCCTATGATCAAGTCATCTGATGATTTGGTGACTTCAAATGCAATCTCTGGCAAAAACGAGCCTGGTAGACAGCGCAGCCGAGGCGATCCGGGCGGAAATCGTGGGCAATCGCTGGTCCGTGGGGGAAAAGCTACCCAACGAGGCCCAGCTCTCGGCGCAGCTTTCCATCAGCCGTGGCACTGTGCGCGAAGCCGTGCGCGTGCTTGTTTCGCAAGGCTACCTGGAAACCCGGCAGGGCTCGGGCACCTATGTTCTGTCGGTCGTCGATGCCATCGGGCCATTGACCATGGCGCGTCGCGCAACCCTGCGCGACCAGTTCGAGGCCAGACTGGCGCTGGATGCGGAGGCCGCCAGGCTGGCCGCACACCGCCAGACACCAGAGGTGATTTCGGAGCTGCGCCGCTTGCTCACGGAGCGCGGAAACTACGATGGTCACGACAAGGCCGGTTTCGTGGAGCGCGACCTTGCCTTTCACCGGGCTGTTGTCGCGGCCTCGCAAAACTCCGTTCTGGTCAACATGTACGAATTCTTCTCCAGTCTGATCGGCGAAACCATCGAGGCTACGCTTGGAAAAGACCTGCAGGAACCCGACATGGCGGCCCACGCGGCCATCGTCGATGCCATCGAGACAGGCGACCCGGAACTGGCCGAGGCCGCTGTCCGCCGGTTCATGGCCCCGGTCCTGAGAGACCTGGAGCGACTGCTCGGCTCATGACACAGGCATCTGAAATCGATCCCGGCTCGATCGAACTGATCGATGCCGAAGACATTGACGTTTCCGCTGAGCAATCCCAGCCGGCGACGCAGAGCGGACTGGTGCGGTTTCTGCTGGGCGCAAGCCTGGTACTGATCGCCTTCAACCTTCGCCCGGTCTTTTCCAGCGCGTCGGCGCTGCTCCTGGAAATCCGCGAAAATTTTGGACTGTCGCCAACGGGCGCAAGCCTTCTGACGACACTGCCCGTTGTGTGTCTCGGCCTGTTCTCGCCGCTGGCTCCACGCCTTGCCCGCCGCATCGGCACGGAACGCACATTGCTTGCAGTGGTGGTTTTGCTGGCCATTGGAACCGCGGCACGAGGAACGTCCTCCGTGCCGTTGCTGTTTCTTGGCACGGCGTTGGCGGGTGCCTGTATCGCGGTTGGCAACGTACTGCTGCCCGGGCTCGTCAAGCGCGATTTCCCCGACAAGGCCGCACTGGTGACCGGGTGGTATACCATGGCACTTTGCGCGGGCGCTGCCGCCGGTGCAGGGTTGACCATTCCGTTTGAAGCGGCCCTGGGTGGTTCTATCGAGGGTGCACTTGCGATCTGGGCCGTGCCGGCTCTCGTGGTGGCCGTCCTGTGGTTTCCTCAGGTCATGGCGACGCGCAAGCGCCCCAAGGGTCCGACTTATGTGGTGAAGGGCATGTGGGGTGACAGGCTGGCCTGGCACGTGACCCTGTTCATGGGTCTGCAATCCGCACTTGCCTATTGCGTCTTCGGCTGGCTGGTACCGATCCTTCGCGCCCGCGGGCTGGACGGCGTCACCGCCGGGGCAATCGTGTCGGTGTCGGTGATGGTGCAGGCTGCCGCCTGCCTGATAGCGCCGCATCTTGCCGTTCGCGGCAAGGACCAACGGCTGATCAATGTCGCACTCTGCGCCATAGCGGTTATAGCCCTGCTCGGCCTGCAATTCGCGCCGCTGTCCACCGTCTGGATCTGGGCGGTGCTGCAGGGCATCGGCCAGGGCGGACTGATTGCGGTGGCGCTCACGGTCATCGTGTTGCGGACACAGGATTCCCATTCCGCTGCACAGCTTTCGGGCATGGCCCAATGCGTCGGCTATACGCTTGCCGCCATCGGACCGCTGATCGTCGGCCTCATCCGAAGCTGGACCGGCAGCTTTGCCTGGAGTGCGGTGCTGTTCGTGGCGCTTGGCCTTGGCGCCGCCATCAACGGCTGGTTCGCCGGAAAGGCAAGTCACGTCAATGTGGAGACGGTCAAGCTGTCCGGCTGACCGCACCAACGGGGCCTGATGTTTCCAGCCGGTATTTCAGGAAACGCGTGCCGTCATAATCGGTCTCGCCAATGAAACGAGCCCCCAACCGCCGCAGTGCACCGAGGTTCCGTCGGGACGGCGGCAGCAGGAAGGTGACGAATGGAATGCGTTGGTCTTCGTTAGCAAAGGCCAGCGCCTTTCTGGTGATCGGCATGCCGAGGCCAAAGGCTGCCGGGTGCAGCACCAGCCCGAAATCCCACTCCTCGCCTTCTTTCTGAAAACCACCCCAGCCGACATAGCGGCCGTCTGCCAGAAAGGCCCAGTGTCCAAGCCCGTCGCGCTGCCAGCAGGCTTCCTTTGCCGCGACGAACTTCGCAGCCATCTCGAGATCCCATGAGAAGGTCAGAAGCGGCATATGCGTTCCGACACGCGGCTCGGACATATGCGCGACCAGCTCTTCCAGCGGGATGTCCGGCAGGCGTACAAAGTCGATTTCCGGCTGAAGCGGGTTGGGCATGGGCTGACGTCTCCTGAATCGGGCCAGCGCCTCTTGCACCCAAAATGGCCGGCCCGATCAAGACAACTCCTTTGCCCGATCATCAACACTGCGTGTTCAGGCGGTGGTGCCGTTTTCCAGGCTGACGGAGACATTCAGCTTGTTACCGTCGAGATCACGCACATAAGCGCCGAAATAGTCCGGGTGATAGGAACGAGGGCCGGGTGCGCCTTCATCACGTCCGCCACACCGCAGTGCGGCAGCATGAAACGCCCTGACGGCCTCGGCATCCGGCGCATAGAACATGACCTGCGTACCATTGCCCCATGTGGCTGCCCGCCCGTCAAACGGCAACAGGACAAACAACGATATACGGCCATCGGCACCAGCATAGCCAAGCTCGCGGGGTTCGGAAAAAACCCGCTTCATGCCAATTGTCGCAAGCACTTCGTCGTAAAACCGACCGGCAGCCGAAAGATCGTTAGCGCCGATACAAACCCCTGACAACATTTTGAAAATTAACCCGCGCTGAAGGTGTGGCCCGTCTCGGCCAGGCCGTTTGGCCCGCTCATAACACAGTTCCTCCCGCTTACCAGAGCCGCAACGCAACAGGCGACCCGAAAGCCACCTGCACGAATGTCATCATCTGGGTACGGCTCAAGCTGCGGCGGAGGCCTCATCCTTCGGTTTCATCCTCTTGTACAGGAAAAAATAGAGCCGGATGTACTGTCCAACGAAGATCGCGTTGAGGATCGTTCCCTCGCGGATGAACTTGACTTCCCCCAGGAACGCCAACCCGACGAGCGCGGAGGTCAGCAGCAATGTCAGGTCGAAAGCGGTTTTGATGTTGCCCCACTTCCATCCAGTGCGCTGGAAGATCGTGTTGACGAACATATCGACCGGCATAAGCACCAGATTGGCGCGGATCATCAGAAACAGTCCGAAGGCAAGAGCGGCATCGCCGAACGCCAGCAGAGCGACCTTCAGGGCATAGTCATCAAGCTGAATGAAGCCGGTCAGCTTTAGATTGAGGTCCAGGCACACAGCCAACACGAAGGCAGGAATGAGCGAGGCGAAGTTCCTGAGCTTGAATTCCTTTGGCAACACCAGAAACGTCAGGAAAAGCATGACCAGTTCGAGAATGAAGTTGTAGGTGCCCTGGCTGAGTGGTGGAAACACCAAGGTCATCGTGCGTGTCAGGCTGCTCTGAGGTGAGATCCCGATGCCCGCCCGAATTGCCAGGCTCACCCCGAAGGTCAGAATGTAGATTCCGGCTATGTACATGATCCAGCGCCGGACAAGGCTACCGGTATCGATGATCTCCGCTTCGGCTGCGTTATGCGCCATGCTTTCCTCCAGAAGTGTCGCGCGGGGCCTGGCCTTACCCGGCCTTGCAGCCAACCGCGCTGTCGCATGTGTTCTGCATGGATGTAAAGCCGCTTCCCAACGTCTCTGGTCCATGCCCTCCCCTTGCCGGCAGACATTTTCGCCTGCCGGGTCGTCTTCGTCGTGAAGCTTCAGGCCATGAAGCGGAAGCGGTGCAGCGAGATGAACAGGCTCAGCAGCTTGTTCACCACCGGCTCACCTTCGTTGCGGTTGCCAAGATCCTCCAGCGCGGCATCGATTGCACCGGCTGCAGCCGTCAATTCAGCAACGCTCATGTTCGCCATAACGCCATAGATCTCGAGCGGCATTGCAGCCTTTTCCGCACCATTCTCCGTAACGATGCAGGCCCCTGCATGGGCATCGACCCGTTTGAGGCAGCCACACATTTCGTCGCTGTCCTGGCCGACAGCGACGAAATAGGGCTTCGGTGCCGGCCAGAAGGTCGCAACCGCGCCTCTTTCCAAGTGAACGCCAGTGAACAGGCCGTTGACGATGTGCCGCTCGCCGTTGGCGTAGCGCTGCACAACCGAAAGCCGGCTAAGTTTCTCGCCATCCAGCTCCGAAACAACCTTGCCGTCTTTCAACGGCACCCAGACCTCGCGGTAGAATTTCGCGTGACCCCGGCCGTAAACGTCGAACAGATAGACCTTGGCTTTGGTGCCATCTTCGGACACTTCCAGCGGTTCGATGTCGAGTTGATCCGCCGTCAGGTCGTCCAGGCCCGGAACGCCTTTCTTGCACATGAGCGAATAGTCATTGTCCGCGTTGGTCAGCAACTTGCCTCGCTCGGCCACCAGCACGCCGTCCTTGAAAACGTAAAGTGGTTCGATGGCTGACAGGCTCGGTGTCAGAACGATGTCGGCAAACCGCCCCGGAGCAAGAGAACCGATGCGATCTTCCATATGAAAGGAACGCGCGGTGTTGAGCGTCGCCATCTTGATTGCATGGATCGGGTTGATACCCATCTCCGCACACAGCGAGATGATCCAGTCCATGTGGCCCTGGTGCAGCAGACGCTCCACAGAGATGTTGTCGGTACACAGCATGAAATTGTCCGTCGGCCATTTCCGGTCGACGATGGCGCGCAGAAGCACCTTGATGACCTCGGCGCTGCCGACACCGAACTTGATATGGGTCGGAAAGCCGTAGCGGATGCTTTTTTGGATATCCTGTTCGTTCCAGACATCGTGGTTGTTCGACACTCCGATGGCCGGAAGATAGTTCAGGATCATGTCGGAAAGAGCGGTCACACCCCAGTGGCCGTTCATGAAACCACCACGAGCACGCACCCAGGCAGCCTTGCGGAAATCGTCCTCGTTGCCGGAGCTGTAGGTGAAATGTTCGAACTCACCGAGGCCGATGACGGGGTCCATTTTCAGAACCGCTTCGGTGACACGCGCATCCGTCTTCTTGCCTGGCGCGAAGGCGAACAGGCGGTAAGGCAACTTGTCGTGGTCTCGGAAAAGGTTCTCCGCCGCCTCGACACCTTCCGCACCGGCCGCGCTCAGCAGGTCGAGACATTCGGAAAAAATCGTCGTGGTGCCGCAAGGAACCATTGCCTCACCAAGGGCAACGGGATGTGCCAGCTGGGATTCGAAATGGATGTGGGCATCGATGAGGCCGGGAATTGCATAAAGACCCTGGCCGTCAAACACCTCCCGGACCTTCAGCACCTCCTCGTCCGGATTGAGTGCGACGATGCGCTTGTCATAGACGAGAATGGAGCCCTGGTAGACGGTCTCGCCATGCACATCGAGGATGTTGAGGTTCTTCAGAAGAAGATCGGCCTCGCGCCGGCCTTCCAGAATATCAAATATCGCACGCACCTTGTCATAATGCGCTGCTTCCGAAGCGTTCAAGTCGTTCCTCCTCATCATGATTGGCATTCCGATGGCGGTCCGCGATGGGGCCTGCGCCAGTGCCGAGGAAGATAAAAAAGGATTGAACCGCTTCCGAAAAGCAGTATTTTCTGCGCAGAGCGTGCACTTTTCGAGAACGCAAAAAGGAGTATTGATGCTGCATTCGCGGGTCTTGCGGTATATCGACGAGGTCGCCCGTCGTGGTTCGATCCGTGCCGCCGGCGACCGGCTGAACGTTGCCCCGTCCGCCATCAACAAGCACATCCTGCAACTCGAGGAAGACATCGGCGAACCTTTGTTCGAACGCCTGCCACGAGGCCTTCGGCTGACACCGGCCGGAGAGGTGCTGGTTGCGCATGTGCGAAAGACGATCCGCGAATACAGCCAGGTCGAGGCGGACATTCGCGGCATGAAGGCCTTGCAGAGCGGCGAGGTTATCATTGCGACCATGAGCGGCCTTGCCGGGGGTATCGTTCCCAAAACAGCCGCAAGCCTCGGCGCCCGTCACCCACGCCTCAAGATCACAGTCCGGGTGATGTTTGCCCATGACATCGCCAACGCCGTGCTGGACGGTCAGGCAGACATCGGACTTGCCTTCAACCTGCCGCAGATGGCGCAACTTGAAACGCTTTGGACGATGAACACGCGATTGGGAGCCGTGCTCTCGCCCGAGCACCCCCTGGCCCGTCAGGACAGCATTTCATTGACCGCGTGCCAGCCCTATCCGCTGATCTTCGCAGACCGCTCGATGCTCATTCACGGGATTGTTGCGGATGCCTTTGTCGCCGCAGGCCTGGAAGTGGAACCTGCCTACCTCGCCAATTCCATAGAGGCCATGAAATGTCTGGCCGGATCCGGTGACGGCATTGCGTTTCTGAGCCGGTTCGACATTGCCGAGGAGCAGCGCAATGGGTCACTGACATTCGTGCCCATTCGCGAGCAGACCTTCGGCAAGAACGTGCTGTCGCTGGTTCAGCGCGACAAACCCAGCCACAGCCTGGCAGCAACGATGTTCGCCGAAGACCTGGTGCGGGCGTTGCAGGCATGCAGTAAAAGCGGCTGACAAACGAACGCTACCTGTCGTCGCGCGAGGATTGCCGTTACCGGCGGTAGGTCGCGGCGATGCGGGAAATCTCTTCGTATATGCCCGCCAGGATATTGAGGCTTTGCCCTGCCTCTTTCAGGCGCTTGTCAAATTCAGGCAGACTTGAGATCTGCTCAATCAGCAGCCGTTTGCGCACAGCGCTGTAATCATCGGTGATCTTCTTGCCTTCCGGTGTCGCCTGATAGGTCACGCCCGTGCGGCCCGAGCCCTGCTTTTCAATCAACCCCGCCGCCACGAGTTTTCGCATCGAATACTGGATGTTCGGAATGTCGTCGCGGTTGGTAAGCCGGGCCAGTTCCTTGATGCTTTTGGCCCGGTCGTTCATGCGCACGATATGCAGCAGTGCGTTTTCCGGGCCGGTCGCCCCGACGTCGCTGACAGATGCCAGGCATTCTGTCTGCCATCGCCCGAACGCCTCGAAACAGCGCATCAACGCGAATTCCAGCTCGGTGCAGACGACCTCCGCATCGTTCTCCGAAAGGTGCCAATGATAGTTGAGCTTCTGATCGTCCGACTTGCCGGTCATCGGTCCCTCTTCGTTTTTTCAGATCGAATATAGCTGCGATTCAGTTTGACGTAAGGGTGTTTTTGCACATAGTTTTAAATAAAAAATACAATTGAAAATCTATCCTAAATGGAGGGGATCCATGCCTACCAACATGATGAAAGACAAGAACGGCTTCAAACTCGGGACGTTTTCGTCCAATTGCTCGTCCGGAATGACGGTCACCAAATCGCCGTCCAGATGGGTCAATAGCTGGGAAAACAACCTGAAACTCGGCCAGATGCTGGACGATGCCGGCATCGACTTCATGCTGCCGATTGCCCGCTGGATCGGTTACGGAGGCGAGACGGACTTTCACGGCAGCGTGCTGGAAACGGTCACCTGGGCAACCGCGCTGCTGGCCTCGACGAAAAACATCACTGTGTTCGCCACAGTGCATACAGCTGCAAACAATCCGGTGGTCGTCGCCAAGCAGATTGCCACGATGGATCAGGTGGGCAACGGCCGCGCGGGCCTGAACATTGTCGCGGGCTGGAACAAGCCGGAATACGAAGCCCTGGGCCTGACCCTGCCCGACGATCACGAAACCCGCTACGGCTACGCCCAGGAATGGTTCGATGTGGTCGAAAAGCTCTGGACCTCGAAGGAGTATTTCGACTGGGAGGGCAAGTACTTCAACCTGAAGCACGTTGCCGGCGACCCCAAGCCCGTCGGCGGTCGGCCACCGATCCTGAACGCGGCAGGTTCGGCAACCGGACGGACCTTTGCCACCGACAATGCCGACTACCTGTTCACGCCGGCCATCGATCTCAACCGGTCCGTCGACGAGATCAAGGAACTGAAGGCGCAGGCGGCGGAGAAGGGGCGCGATGTGGGTGTTCTGACCTTCAGCCACGTCATTTGCCGGGAAACTGAGGAAGAGGCGACCGCCCTCCGAGACCGGCTGATGGGCGATCTGGCAGACTGGGAAGCGGTGGACAATCTGGTCAATCTGCAGTTCGCGCATGCGCAGTCGTTTCCGCACGACCTGCTGGCCCAGATCAAGAACCTGTTCGCCATGGGCCACGGCGGCTTCCCGCTGGTTGGAACTCCGCGGCAGGTGGCCGACGGCATCCTGAAACTGCACGAAACTGGCTTTGCCGGAACGACGCTCTCCTTTGTCGACTATGTCGAGGAGTTCCCGTATTTCCGTGACAATGTTCTGCCGCTGCTTGCGGAAGCCGGTATCCGGTGATGGATCCCTTACCATCGAGGGACTTCACCAACGCCATGCGGGCGTTGGTGGGCAATTGTTCCGTCATCACGGTCGGTGAGGGAGAGGACATTTCAGGCCTCCTCGTCACATCGGCAATGTCTCTCAGCGCCGATCCACCGCTGGTGCTTGCCTGCGTCAACAAGGCTTCCTCCAGTTGGCCCTTGCTGAAGAAATATCCGAAATTCGGCTGGTCTTCGCTTGGGCCCGAGCACCGCAAGGTTGCCGAAAACTTTTCGGGGTTCGGCGGCGTCAAGGGAGCGGAACGTTATGCCGGAGCCACATGGCGCACGGCGGAAACCGGGGCTCTTCTCCTGGAAGATGCTCCGGCCGCTTTCGATTGCGAGGTCGAGGAGATGATCGACCGGGCGACCCATTCGATTGTCATCGGCAAGGTGCGTGCAATCCGGCAAAGCCAGTCATCTGGTGCTCTGGTTTACTGGAACGGAGCGTTCCACCCGTTGTAATCGGCCTTTTGCCAAGAGACGCAGCTTCTTGAGGAGCTGCGTCTTACCATCCCGCGACGTAAATTTTATGCAAAAAATTTGCCTGGAACACGAACCGTCCAGACAGCCCGCTTTTTCGCGATTTACAGAGTTTCTGTCCACTCCGAAATCCGCTCCGCCGTCCCCCTCACCGGGTCGGACAAGGAACCATCCTGTGTGCGCTCCGTTTATTTCATGGACCCATAACAAATACAGGAGGACCAGATGGACCTTTCCATGAACGACCTCAGCCCGAAGCTTCGCAAGGAAGCCGAACAGGAGGCAGAGAAGATCAAGCGGGTCGCTGACAAGTCCAACGCCGGCGGACAGCTTGGTGGAACGTTTTTCGGACAGGAACAGGATGACGGCATGGCACCGCCGAAATCGGTTGCAGCCGGTCGGGCCTGATACCGAGTTTCACTTCAAGGCGGGCTGACACAGCCTGCCTGTGAACCGACCGGCGGCCGTGAGGCGCACGAAAACAAGAACGACCCATAAAAAACGGTCGCGCCCGGCCGCCGGATCGGTTTCACATCCAACCATACCCCGTCAACCAGCGCGTTTTCGGCAATCAGCTTTCCAGAATGACATGCGGCACAAACCGCGACAGGTCTTGCGTCACAGGTGCCTTGTCCTCGCGCAGGCAGATGCCCGATGCCTGGCCGCCAATGATCCATGAACCGATCATGACGTAGTCGTCGCCGAATTTCGGCGGTTCCGCATAGGCCTGCAGGATGTGACCTTCCGCGCCATAACCGCCGGGTGTGCTGAGTTCTTCGGATCCGAGACCGCGCACCGTGATGTTGGCGCCCTCCCGGCTGAAGAAAGGTTTGCGCACATGCGGGCGCTTCAGGAATGCCTCATCCGCCTCTCCCTCGAAATAGGACGGTAGCAGGTTCGGATGGTCCGGAAACATTTGCCAGAGGAGCGGCAGGATCGCCTTGTTCGACAGAACAGCCTTCCAGGGCGGCTCAAGCAACTGTATCGGCGCGTCTGGCAGATAGGGGCCGTAATCCTCGCGCAGCATGTCTTCGTAGGGATACAGCTTGAACAGGGCGTCGATCACGAAACTGTCGGCGTCGGCAAACCGGCCCTCGCCATCGAGCCCGATCTCTTCCACAGCAACAAAATGCGGTATCAGCCCCGCCTGCCGCGCGCAGTCTTCCAGATAGCGAACGGTTGCACGGTCTTCGTCGTGATCCTTCGATGAGGCGAAGTGGATGTGATAGCCGGGCGCGAACATGGCAGCGAACCGCTCGATCAGGCGATCCTGAACGGAGTTGAACTGATCGCTGTCGGTCGGTAGAACGCCAGCCGCCATCTGCTGCTCCAGCCAGATCCACTGAAAGAAGCCGGTTTCGTAAAGCGCCGTTGGCGTGTCGGCATTGAATTCGAGGAGCTTCGCAGGCCCGCTGCCGTCGTAGAAGAAATCGAAGCGGCCATAAAGCGAGGGCTGCTGCTGTTCCCAGGAATTGCGGATCCAGGAGCGGTATTTTTCCGGGATCGCCATCTTGTCCATGAGACTGTCGTCACGGACAGCCCGATCAACCAGATCGAGGCACATGCCGTAGAGCTCCTGCGAGGGATCCTCCAGGTCGTCCTCGATCTCGCGCAGAGTAAACTGATAGGCGTGGCTCTCGTCCCAGTACGGTGCACCGTACATGGTGTGAAAACCGAAGCCGAGGCGCTCGGCTTCTTCCTTCCACCCCGGTCTTTCAGGAACTGCGATCCGCTTCATGGTGCAGGCGGGACGTCAGAGCTTCGTTAGAAGAGCCTGCACGTCGTTGCGGGCCGGATTCTCCAGGGCCTTGATCTTGGCTTCCAGATCGGCGCCGCTTTCCAGGCGAGCGTCTTCCTCAGCCGCTTCCAGCATGGCCTGCTGTTCCGCCTGGCGCTGTTCCAGGCGTGCGAGGCTGTCGACCGCGCTGGCCAGCCGGCCGTCGGAAGCCGTGGTGTTGGTGGAGGCCGCCTTCTGCGCCTTGATCAACGCTTCGTTGGCCTTTGCGCTTTCCATCTTGCGCTGCAGGGTCTCGATCTTGTTCATCGACTGACGAATGGTGCTGTCCATGCGTTCTTCGGTGGACTTGTACTGATCGAACAGAGCCTGGTCGGCTTCCGCCTTGTCGCGCAGTTTCAGCACGCTCTCGATGATCTCGATGGCCAGCGGCTCGTCGCCCTGTGCCTTGGCATTGCGGGCTGCTTCCGTGCGCCGCTCGATTTCGCTCATCAGTTCGGCGACGGATTTTTCCTTCAGCTTGCGATTGGCCGCCATGCGCGCCTTTTCGTCCTTGGCTGCACCGATCGCCTGTTTTGCTTCGCGGATTTCCTGTTCCAGGATCGTCATCAGGTTGGCATCCTGAACGGATTCCGCGGCATTGTGGGCGTGGCCCTTGAACGCCGTAATCAATTTGCCCCAAACACTCATTTTCAAATGTCCTTCTTCAAATTGGCGGCGGGATCAGGCAGCGGCCTTGGGACCGACGTCGGCGGCCAGCTCCAGAGCGCTGTTGGCGATTGTGCGCAATTCCGTCTCGACCGAATCGAGTGTCGAGCGCACGGACATGGCGCCGAAGAGCTCGTAATATTCGCGTCCGTCGATCATATCGATGGACAGGGCGCAGAGCGGCAGCAGCTTCTTGTGATTGCGCAGCATCATCGCCTCGAAGGAGGCCGGGTCTTCCTGGGCATCGCAAGGCCACAGAACCGTGGACGTCAGGATCTGGGTTTCGCCGACAACCATGAACAGGGTGATTTCACCGGCCGAGTGAAGCTGGACTTCCAGCACGCCGGGCTGATCGGAACTGACCGTGCAGCTGATTTCACCTGCCGCGAAGGAATCCGATTGCTCCAGAGCTTCCTTCAGCTCCGCAAGTGTCCAGGGAGATTGCCGCGTACTCATCCAAAGCCCTCCATTTCAAATCCGGTGCCGGGATCCGGCCTCGAACAAGTAGAAGCCCCGTCTAGCCGTTTCAAGCGATTATTCGGAAAGCTATGCCGAATTGACAATAGGGCAGGCTCTGGTCAGAGTAGCCGGCGACCGAAACAGGGGGCAAATTTCAGCGGTGCCAATCCTGCAACTCATCATTTCTCGGCTCTACCAGCACGTCCTCGAGCTCAAGCTCTGGCTGCTTGCGACGCTGATATGCGCCTATATGGTGATCTCGTGGATCCTGTTTTTCCTGGCTGGTGAAACAGGCCTGACGGGCAATCCGCTGACCTTCATCTATTTTGCCGCGACAACCGCCTCGACGGTCGGTTACGGCGACCTGTCACCGTCGACGGAAGCAGGCCGGATGGTGGCCGCCTTCTGGTTCTTTCCGGGCGCGCTGCTGATTTTCTCGGCCGTCCTGGGCAGGTTGACGGGTGTCCTTGTGGAAGGAGTGAGGCGTATGGCTGACGGCAACGGAAACTATGAGCGCGTGCAGAACGCCACGGTGATTGTCGGCTATCACCGGGACAAGACACCTTTGATGGTGGAGAACCTGGTTGCCGGCCAGGACGGAGACGACAAGATCATTCTGCTTGCGGACTCCAAGAACGTGGAAGTGCCGGAGGGCGTGCGGCTGATCCGGGCCGAACGCATGGACGCCCTGCAGTCGCTGCGCCGTGCGGCCATTCCAGGCGCGCAGAAAGTGCTGGTCTACGCCGGCTCCGATGCGGAAACCTTCAACACCTGCCTTGCCATTCGCGAACTGAACGAGACCGTTCACATTGCGGCCTATTTCGAGGACCGTGACACCGCCCGGCGCGCGGGCAACCTTGCGCAAATCGAACCGGTGGTGTCGAACGCCTGCGAAGCACTGGTACGCGCGGCGCAGGACCCCGGTGCGGGTCAGATCCTGATGGCGCTGTCCACGGCGGGCCTCGGCGCGACCATTTATTCAGCCATCGTCCAAAGCGGTGGCGGCACCGAAACCGACAAACTGGAACAGGCCCTTTCAGGCGCCGAAGGTACGCTGATTGCGGTTTCCCAGCCGGACGATCCGGGTTTCCTGTTCAGACCTTTCCCCAAGACATTGAAGACAGGCGGCTCGATCTATTATCTCGCCAACAAACGTCTCGCGGCGGGCGAGATCACGGCCGGTCTGGGGGGGGCTGATGTTCGGATCACTGTTTAACAAGAAGGACAAAGGCTGGCAGCCGCCGGAAGTTCTCGGTCTGACCATCGGCAGAGGCATTTCCTTCGATCCGATCGCGCTTCGCCTGCTGCCTGCCGACAGTCTGATCGAACATCCCGACACCACGCTGATGATCACCGCCCAGGGGCATTGCGACCTTGGCGAACAATCGCACATGCATCGTTTCTATCCGGACGACGACCGCTTCCTGATCCAGTTTCAGGGCGGCGACGGCAAGAACGACGAGCGGGTCGACGAGATCATGCTGTGGTACTTCTATGACGTGCAGTACCCGACCGGCGACACCGAGTGGAACCGGGTGAAATCCGCGATCCGCCAGACGAGCTTTTCACTGCCGGGCGAAGATCGCGACTACCGTTTCGAGCGGGCCTGGTTCGATACGTCGACTGCGCCGGAAGATCCGATGACCTACTGGGAGGAAGTCTGCGACGACCGCGAAGGCCGCGGAAGGCGCAAGATCTTCCAGACTGCCATGCTTTTTGCCCGCCCCTTGCAGGACGGCCGGGACGAAATGCTGCTCGTCAACATGGAAGAGCCGGAAAATGCGGAACGCAGCGTCGCGTTCATGCTAGGCTTCCCGCTTGAGCGGCACAATTTTTCTGTCTGAACTGAATAGTGGAGACCAATATGGCAGACCTTCAGGCGTCCCTTTCAGGCATCGTTCCTTTTATTGCCTATTTCATTACAGCCATCGTCATGCTGCTGATTTTCATGAAAATCTATACCGTCATGACCCCGCATGACGAAATGGCGTTGATCAAGGAAAACAACGTTGCCGCTTCGGTGGTCTTCAGCGCCGCCTTCCTCGGCTTTTCGTTGCCGCTGGCCAGCGCCGCGGCGAATTCCGTGAGCATCATCGACTTCATCATCTGGGGCATCATCGCCTGTGCCGCACAGCTTGTGGTCTACCAGGTCTTCCGCCGGTTCTTCCCGAAGGTCACGGACCGGATCAAGGGTGGTGAAATGGCAATCAGCACCAATCTCGCCGCTATTTCGCTGACGGTCGGCCTGCTGAACGCCGCCTGCATCACCTACTGACCGAGGCGGTACGGGCCGCCCTGCGCTGATGCCCCGAACCGTATCACGCAAAGCATTTCATCAGACCGTTTGAAGGTCGGGAGAAAATTCATGAAACGCTCCAAGTCGATCAAGCTGGTGGTCATGGCAACGACGACCGTGACCATTGCAGGCTGCTCGGACGAACCGACGCTGGATGGCCGGGTCTACACGACCGAGGCGGAATGTGTCGCCGACAGCTACGTCCCGGACGAGGTTTGTGTCGAGGCAATTACCGCCGGCAAGACAATCCACAAGGCCTCCGGACCACGCTATGACACCGTCAACCTGTGTAACGAGCAACACGGCAACAACGTTTGCGCCTACGACAGTGCCACCGACGGATCTTCCTATTACACGCCGTTTCCGGCAGGTTATTTCCTGGCAGGGGCACTGACCGGTGCCGTTACCAACCAACTGATCCAGAGCAACGTCCGGCCGGTCTATCCGGAACGCGGCAGCAAACGCTACTACACATCCGGCGGCTATTACGTCGGCAGTTATGGCGGCGGCAGCTGGCGTACCTATGACGATGCGGTGAAGACGCCGCCCAAGCCGGCGAAAGTCCAGACAAGGACTTCCGTCGCTTCTCGTGGCGGTTTCGGCAGCCGGTCGAGTTCCGGGTACCGCGGCGGGTAACGGCCTGACGGAAGGCAACCGGCATTCAGGTACTGCGGCACACACGCGGTGATCTGTTGCCAGCCCCGGCGCGTACCATTGCCAAAGCGTGAGGGTGTTGAAATGTACCGGCTTCTTTCTTTCGTCTGGTGTCTGGCGGCAACGTGCCTTTGTGCCGTTGCTCAAGCCAAGGACCTCGAGGCCCAAAGCGAAGCAGCTCAGTCGGCCCATGCCTTCACCTTCGAAATGCCCTATGGCGAACCGATTGCGCTCAAGGATTATGCCGGCAAGGCCATTCTGATCGTCAACACGGCAACGGAATGTGGCTTCAGCGGGCAACTGGCCGGCTTGCAGAAGCTGCATGAAATCTATTCGGACCGCGGCTTGCTTGTGCTCGGGGTTCCGTCCAACGATTTCGGCGGCCAGGAACCGCGCGCCGACGGCGACATCGCAAAGTTCTGCGAAGCCAAGTACGGTGCCGAATTTCCACTGACCGCCAAGACGGTCGTGAAGGGCGAAAAGGCCCATCCTTTTTATCGATGGGCCGCAAGCGAGCTTGGCCCCACGGCACGCCCCTACTGGAACTTCCACAAGTATCTCGTCGGGCCAGACGGCAGCATCCTTGCCTGGTTCCCGACGCCTGTGCCGCCGACCGCGTCGGACGTGACCGCCGCGATCGAGAAGGCCCTGCCCGGATCCTGATCCCCGGAAGCGGTCTACAGCAACTTTTCAAACGAAGCGGACAACGCGCAATCAGGCGTGTACGCCCTCTTGCGGACGGCTGTCCTTCAGAAGGTGCGTCTTCCCGAGAAGATCACCCCGCTCTTTCCCCCTTCTGATTATCTCCCACTCCGCGTCGTGGCTGCTTGTCTGTCTGGCTGGCAGGGCGGCTGGCTGGCTGGCTGGAAAATATAACTTTGACATTGCCTGGCCACGTGGATTGCGCTACGCAATTTTAGTAATGTAATAACATTACGAATCAATTTGATACTTTCCCTTCCCCAATCAGCAGAGGATCAGATCCATGCAATCACGGTTTGGCAGGCTGGCAGGCGCATGTGCGCTCATAGCGTCGCTTCTCGTGGCCGCTCCCATCCAGGCGCAGGAAGCCAAGGGCAACTCGGCTAAACACGACCATTCGCACAAGCATTCACACGATCACTCGAGTGATGCCGAGCGGCAGATCTACAAGGGTTACTTCGAAGACAGCCAGATCCAGCCGCGTCCGCTCACCGATTGGCAAGGCGAATGGCAATCCGTTTATCCATACCTTCAGGATGGAACGCTCGATCCTGTCATGGCCCACAAGGCTGAACACGGCAGCAAGTCGGCTGAAGAGTACAAATCCTACTACGAGACTGGCTATCGCACCGATGTCGACCGGATCGTGATCGGCGCGGACAGCGTGACTTTCCAGACTGAAGACGGCGCCTTCGAAGGTCAGTACATTGCCGACGGCTTCGAAATCCTGAACTACAAAAAAGGCAACCGCGGCGTCCGCTTCATCTTCAGGAAAACCGCAGGTGACGACAACGCCCCGGCCTTCATCCAGTTCAGCGATCACAGGATCGCACCGTCGAAGTCCGATCACTATCATCTTTACTGGGGTGAAGACCGGCAGGAAATCCTCAAGGAACTGACCAACTGGCCGACCTATTATCCGGCGGCGTTGAACGGAGACGAGATCGTCCACGAAATGACGGCTCACTGAGACTGCGCATGAGCTGAAATTGACGATGGGCGCTGTCTGGTCACCAGCATCGGCTCCGCGCCCATCGCTTCGTCCCGGTTCGGGCCGCGTTTGCTGTCCGGGCGCCAAAGTCATCCTCTGCCCGCCAAAGCTTGAGCCACATCAACGCCTGCATTGCGGTCCGCGCCTAGGCTGCCTGACGTGATTTCCGGCAACATGGAGATGATGCATGGCTGTTTCCGACTGGAACGAATTCGTTGCACAAACCGATGAACGCATGGCCGCCGTCCGCAAAGGCATTCCGGAGGTCGCAAAAGGCTTCGGATCCCTGGCGAAAGCCGCGACTGCTCCCGGTGCGCTTGACGCAAAAACCAAGGAACTGATCGCACTGGCCATCGGCATTACCGCACGCTGCGACGGCTGCCTTGCCTATCACGCTCGTGCCGCAGCACGCCTCGGCGCGAACAGGGACGAGATTCTCGAAGTGATCGGCGTCTCTGTCTATTTGGGTGGAGGTCCGTCCATGATCTACGGCGCTGAAGCACTGGCAGCTTTTGACGGACTGAAGGACGACGATTGAACAAAACCTGTCCTGTGCGTTCAGGACATCCGTTCATCTCGTTTTCACCTCCCCTTCCAGGAGGGCTGTTGCCAGGGCTTCACAAGCGCTGGTTTCAGCCCGTTTGCTGCGTACCAGGATGATGTCCAGCGGCTCCAGTGACGGCAGACCTCGATCCTGGTCGACACGTTCCACCGTTGAGGGAACCGCCATCTGCACGACGGCGGCAACGGCAAGGCCCGCCTCGACAAGCGTGACCAGAGCGGAATGGCTGAAGCTGGAATAGGCGGAGCGGTATCGCAGGCCGCTGCGGCCCAGCGCCGTCAGGGTCACTGACCGAGCCTGGCTGCCAGGCTCGTACAGAGCTACGGGGAGCGGGTCACGCTCCAGCGCCTGACCATCGCGGGAGCTGATCCAGACCATCGGCTCCCGGCGGATCAGACGCCCTTCCGTGCCGCCCGTACGCGTAACGATCGCCAGGTCGATCTTGCCCTCATCGACCTGCGGCAGCAGTGCCGTCGACTGGGCACAGACGACATTCAGCTCCACACGTGGAAACAGGCTTGCGAACCGTCGCAAAACATCCGGCAGCATGGCGGCAATGTAATCGTCCGGCGCGCCGATCGTGACCGAGCCTTCCATGTCGGGCCTGCGAAAGGCTTCCACCGCCTCATCATGCAGGCGCAGGATCCGTCTGGCATAACCTTCCAGTTCCTCGCCAGCGCGCGTGAGTGCGAGGTTGCGCGTGTCGCGCACAAACAACGGCTTGCCGATGCGGTCTTCCAGCCGCTGAATCTGCATGGACACGGTGGCAGGTGACTTGTGCACGCGCGCTGCCGCGCGAGAGAAGCTCATCGCATCGACACAGGCGAGAAAGGTTCGCAGAAGAGCGTGATCGAGCTGCATTATTCTTCAGAAATTCCAACAAGTATATTCAGATTATATCGTTTGACCAAACAATGAAAGAGGCCTCAATTAAGAGCCCAACGGCGGAAATGCGTCGATGTTGTATCAGTTTGCGGTGTGCAATCGCCGCCAGTCAGGACACGTCTCATGACCAGACAGATGGAAGGCATGATCGGCCTTATCGCGGCGCAGACCCTGCTCGGTACAATCGGACTGTGTGTTCTGGAAAGCGGTGCGGACCCCGTTACCGTCGCCTTCTATCGATGCGCGATCGGAGGCCTGGCCCTGGCTCTCTACTGCTGGTATCGGGGTGATCTTTCCCGGCTTGCCAGACTGCCGCCGCGCATCCTGGCCATGGCTGTTGTGAGCGGCGTTCTGATGGCAGGCAATTGGGTGTTGTTCTTCGAAGGTATTCAGAGAACCGGCATTGCCGTTGCCACCATCACGTTCCACATCCAGCCGTTTCTCGTGGTGGTTCTGGGCGCCTTCGTCTTTCGGGAAAGGCTACAGGCCGTCACCCTCCTGTGGATCGGTCTCGCGCTGGTCGGCCTTGCACTGGCCACCGGGCTGAGCGGAATGGAACTGACGGCAGACCGGTCCTATCTCCTTGGCCTCGCCGCGACACTGGCGGCCGCATTTCTTTATGCCGGCGTGACGATCATCGCCAAGGGACTGACCGGAATTTCCGCTCCACAACTTGCCACCGTTCAGTTTGCCACCGGCACCTTGATGCTGGCAGCCTTCAGCCCGGCCGGTCCACTGACCCTATCGGCAGACCAATGGGGATGGCTGGCGATCATCGGCCTCGTTCATACAGGCGGTGTTTATGTCGTACTCTACAAGGCCTTGCCGAAACTGACGACGCCGGTCATTGCCGTGCTGCTGTTCCTTTATCCGGCCAGTGCGGTTCTGGTGGATGCTCTTGCCTACGGCCATCTGATCAGCGCACTGCAACTTGCCGGCCTGGGGCTCATCATCCTGTCCAGCCTTGCGGTTACGCTGCGGTGGGGCGTCCGGAGACTGACCACAGCCGCCGATGCACAGCTTGTGCCGCCCGCCTCCCGCTAGCGCACCTGTCCCGTCATGGCTCGTATTTGACATAGGCAAAGCGCCTGCTGTCCGGTGCCCAGGAGGGAACATTGAGCGTTCCCTGGCCGCCGAAGAGTGACCGCAGCATATGTGGAGTACCACCGTCGGCGGACATCAGGCGAAGCTCGACCGGCCGATTGGCCGGGTGTCCCGTCGTGCCAGCCTCAAAGGCAAGATAGGCCACAAACCTGCCGTCGGGCGAAGGATGCGGAAACCAGTTGACCCGCTTATCGCTTGTCATCTGCTGCAAGTCGCTGCCGTCCGGCCTGATGCGCCAGAGCTGAACAGATCCCGATCTTTCACCGTTGAACCAGATCCACTTGCCGTCAGGCGTATAGTCCGGTCCGTCGCAATGGTCGAAGTCACGGGTGACCTGTTTTTCCGCGCCACCGTTCAGGCCAATCGTGAACACCTGGAAGGTGTCGCCGGTTTCCGGCCGTTTGCCGACGTAGGCAAGTGTCTCTCCGTCCGGTGACCAGCCGTGCCAGTAGGATGGTGTCTGCGAAGTTATCCGCCGTGGCGCACCGCCTATTACCGGTAGCGTGTAGATGCAGCTTTCCCCTGTCTCTGTCCCGTCGCTGACCGCCAGCATCGTTCCATCCGGTGACAGCCCGTGGTCATTGTTGAGGGCTTTGGCATAGCCTGTGTCAATCTCGATCAACGCCGGATTGTCGAGCGGGAAGCGGTAGAGCCGGCCACCACCGTTGACAATCAGTGTGGCCCCGTCAGGCGTCCAGTTGGGCGCTTCCAGATGGCGGTCCGTTTCGTACAAAACGGTTTCCGTCCCGGTTTCAATATCGACCGATGCAAGAATGCTTTTCATCATCTGCTCCAGATTTCTTCGGAGCTTGGCACGGGACAGCCCTTCGGAGAAAGGCCGGATATGGCGCCCAACAGCTGACCGGCGCTGCTAATCCAATATGCTGTTGGACAGCAGTTCGATTGGTGCCCCTGCACCAGCGCCTCGCTCAACCGCCGACCTGTCCCCGGGTGGTTGCCCTCTGCACCAGATGTACGTCGCATACCCTGACCTGCTGCGGGAGGTCCGGGTTTTCCAGACGTTGCATCAGCAGGTCGAGCGTCGCCTCACAAAGGTCATGACGGCTCTGGGAGAAGGTGGTCAGGTCGTAAGCCTTCCACGCGGCTTGGGGAATGTCATCGTAGCCGACCACCTGAATGTCCTGTGGCACGCGCAGCCCGTGGATGTGACGCAGGCCGTCAAGAACTCCCAGCGCCAGGTAGTCAGCTGTACAAAAGACACCGTCGACCTCGCTGCGTACCCGGTGGACGAATTCCGCGGCCGCCAGTCCGCCGTCATAGGTCTGTGCGCCCCAGGCGATCCGTATCACCGGCACACCACCGTCATTGGCCGCCTGTTCGAATGCGAGCGCGCGGCCGTTGATGGAGAAAGACGAGCGTTCCGGGGTGACGACCGCCAGCTTTCGGCACCCGCTTGCGATCAGATGTTCATACGCTTTCCGGCCACCGTCCTCGAAGGCGGTCACGACCCGGTCGACCGGTGCTCCCGGGTCACGCTTGTTAACCACCACCAGAGGCACACCGTTTTCAAGACATTCGATGCAGATCTCTTCCGGCGGGGTATCGGACGTGACGATGACCCCGGCGACACTGTATTGCAGCAGGGACCCGATCAGGTCGGCAACATCCGTCGACTTTTCTCCACGCAGCAGGATCGGCCTGAACCCGCATTCCAGCAGCCCCTTGGACAGAAGGTCTATCTGCTCGGAGCGGAACGGATTGTCGAGATCGGCCGCGACGACGCCCACCAGGTCGGACTTCTGCTTGTGCAGCGAGCGGGCCAGCACGTTGACCCGATAACCGAGTTCACGCGCGGCTGCGATCACCTTGTCCCGGGTTTCCTTGGAGACGCTGGCACCGTCGGTGAAGGTTCTGGAAACAGCCGAACGTGACACGCCCGCCAGGCGAGCGACGTCGAAGGAATTGACTGTTTTCTTGTGACCAGGAGCGTCAGGCATGTTTCTTCCGTTTATATGCTTTTACCGAGCATCCGGGCGACGAGAAAGGGCTCATTCACGTTGAAGAGATCCGGCTTCAAGGCCAACAGGCGTTCGATCTCGGCAGGGTCGTTGCCCATGTAGGCGATCATCGCCTTGCGCCCGGCCGCCCTCACCGCCTCAAAGGCCGCCGGACCGGCATTCGTCGCATTGAATTCGACAATCCCGGCACGGAAGGTGGAGAGGCACGTTTCCAGGGACTCGAAATCCTCCACCCGCACCATCAGTTTCGCCTGCGGAAAGGCATCGTGAATGGCCCGCAGTCGCCCGACATCATGGGCCCAGAAGAACACGTCCTCGGCCGCCATCATTCCCAGCACCTTGGACACAGTATGGTGCGGATCCGCCTGTTTCAGCTCGACATAGAGCTTGCCGCCCATTCGCAGTGCCGTTTCCAGAACCGCACAGAGGGGCGGGATGCTTTCTCCTTCGAAAAAGGGATCGAACTTGCGGCCGGCATCCAGCAATGCCAGCGCGGCGCCGGTCTTTTCCGTGATTGCACCACTGCCACTGGTGGTTCGGTCCAGCGTGGCGTCATGATGGACAACAAGCTGCCCGTCCGCCGTTTCCTGGACATCGATCTCGACGTAGTCGAAGCCTGCTGCCCAGGCTGCCTTTGCCGAAGCCAGCGTGTTTTCCGGAGCCACCTTGCAGGCTCCCCGATGGCAGACGATTTCCGGGCTTGTGACGGCAGAACGGGCGAACCTTGCGACCATTTCCGGCTGATCCGAACAGATACCGAGGATCGGCATCTTCACCAGAGCCTCGACCACATCGACACGCTCTTCATGCCAGGTCACGACCGGCAGTCCGCGCTCTCTTGCCCTGGCAAAGAAAGCTTCATCCAGCAAACGGTCCGGCCGTTGCCCCGCGCGCTCCCAGCAGGGATGGACGATTTCGGCGCCGCACTGATCGGCAATCGGGAAAGGATCCGTGCCCACCCCGACCAGGATGGACACGGGATAGGGACAGCCGCCAGCGATCAGTTCGGATGCATAGTCAGGCGTGTTTGCACCAACGATCACCCGCTCGATCCGGTGGGCCAGAAGCTCCGCGATGGCCAGCGAGGCCGCCTCGCCTTCCTTGGCATCCAGATAGATGCCCGCGCCAAGACGGGCTGCAAGCCCGGCAATCTGCGAGAACAGGGGGGCTTCACGGCCAGACTCGGCGGTCAGAGCCTGCAGCCGGGCGGCGGTCACATCGGCAACCTTGAGGTCAAGTCCGCAGACTGCCTTGAGGTCTTCATCGTGAAAGGCAACCGGAACCCTGTCCGCCGTCAGCCGGACATCGACCTCCCACATCTCCGCCCCAAGCTCATGGGCGATTTCATATGCCCGCATCGTGTTGTCGAAGGCATAGGCGCTGGCACCACGGTGGGCGATGGAAAGCGGAACGGGTCTCGGTTCGCCGAGCCAGGCGCGGCCCGGCTTGAATACTTGCAATGCCGTTTCCATCAGAGCCTGCCGCCGTCCGGACCAAAGGCAAGAATGCGGTCTTCCGCAATGCCCCAGGTGACCTCGTCACCCAGCTTGTAATTGCCGCCATGTGGCTGGATCGACCGCAGCACGGCACCGTTTTCCAGGGTAACGTCGTAAAGCTCTTCCCGGCCCTGGATCTCGACGAAGCTGACCTTGCCGGTCACCTTCAGCGGGTGGTCCGGCTGAAAGAACTCCGGACGAATGCCGAGACGCATCGGCGCGCCGTGACCGGGCGCCGCAATACCGGACGGGATCGGCAGTTTGACCTTCGAGTTTGCCAGGCGGAAACCACCCTCTTCCGTTGCCCCGTCGAGAAACGCGATCGGCGGATTGCCGAGGAAGCCTGCGACGAAGTCCGACGAAGGGTTGTCATACATTTCCGAAGGGCTGGACAGTTGGACGATCTCGCCCTTCTTCATGATCGCGATCCGGTCGCACATGGACATGGCTTCGACCTGATCGTGTGTGACAAGCACCGCGGTAATGCCGGTTTCCTGCTGAATGCGCCGGATCTCCGAGCGCATTTCCAGACGCAGTTTCGCATCGAGGTTTGCCAGAGGCTCGTCGAGCAACAGAATGTCGGGCTCACGGACCAGTGCCCGTGCCAGGGCCACGCGCTGCTGCTGTCCACCGGACAGCTGCACGGGGCGGCGCGCCATCAACTCTCCGATCTGGACGAGACTGGCGATCTCCTGGACCTTGCGGTCAATATCGGCCTTGTTCTCGCGGCGCACCTTCAGCGGAAACGCGATATTCTCGTGGACGGTCATGTGCGGGTAGAGCGCATAGTTCTGGAATACGACGCCGACGTTGCGTTGCTGCGAGGGAACGGTCGTGACGTCCCTTTCGCCAAACAGAAGACGGCCACCGTCCATACGGTGAATGCCGCACACGGCAAACAGCGTCGTGGATTTGCCGCAGCCGGAAGGCCCGAGCAGGGCCAGCATCTCGCCGCTGTCGATCGTCAGGGACATGTTGTCGATGACGGTGGTCTCACCAAATTTCTTGGTGAAGTTTTCAAGTGCGATACGCATCAGCCTTTCGTGCCTCCGCCGTAGATGTTCATGAGTTTGCGGTTGAAAACCACGTAGATGAAAATGACCGGAAGGGCGTAGAACAGCCCGATGGACTTGAAGAGGTTGAAGTCCGGCTTGCGGTCGTCCGCGATGATGTTCTGGAGATAGGTCGCCAGCACCTGCGACGCGCCACTGGGCGCCAGAACCTGCGGCAGGATGAATTCCTTCCAGGCTTCCAGGAAGGAGAACAGCGCCAGAGCAGCGATGCCGGGCTGCACCTGGGGCAGAACCAGTTTCCACCACACGGTGAAGCGGCTGGCGCCGTCGGTGATGCCCGCCATTTCGATTTCCCAGGGCACGGTGTCGTAAAAGCCCTTCATGATCCAGATGCCGAGCGGCAGCTCCAGAGCCGTCTTCACCAGGATCACGCCGATCAGCGTGTTGTAGAGGCCGCTCATCTGCAGCATCAGGAAGATGGCGATGATCAGGGTCACCGTCGGGAAGGCGTGCAGGGTCAGGACGCCGCCAAGGAAGAACTTGCGGAACGGCATGTTCAATCGGGACAGAGCGTAGCCTGCCGTCAGCGACACCATCACCACGATCAGGCTGGTGGAACCGGCAAACAGGAAGGTGTTGGCCGTGACCGGCCAGATGCTTGCCCGTCCGGTTTCAGGTGTTTCGAACAGGAATTTCCAGTGTTCGAGGGTGAAGCTGTCCGGCAGGAGTGAACCTGCCGTGGTGTCGGTGAATGTGTCCACCACCAGGTAGAAATACATTAGCACCAGTGGCAGCGACAGGATGCTGAGCAGCACCAGGACAGGCCAGACGCGGAAGTTGGGTCTCATGTCCGTCTCTCCCCTATTGCTCGATACGCGGCTTGGCCACGAGTTCGTTGAAATTGAAGAGGCGCAGATAGATCAGCGATGCGGCAATGCCGATGACGACCAGGACCATCGCCAGCGCAGCCCCGAGACCGTATTGCAGAACTCCGCCATAGTTGTTCAGCGCGGTGTGGAAGGTGTAGAGCGCCCACACTTCGGTTGCCTTGCCCGGTCCGCCGTCCGTCGACAGGTAGATGTAGTCGAAGGAGGTCAGCAACGAGAGCGTCTGATAGGCGGTGGTGAACAGGATCGGCCATCTGAGCTGCGGCAGAATGATGTAGCGGATCTGCTGGAGGCGATTGGCGCCATCCACTTCGCTTGCATGCAGCATGGTTTCGGGAATTGCCTTGATGGCGCTGGAAAACAGGATCATGCCGAGCGACGCCCCGACGAAACCGTTGATGAGGATGACAACCACCCAGGCATTGATGTCCGAATGCAGCATCCAGTTTCGCGGCGGCACGCCGAAATGGGCCAGAAAGCTGGACAGGAAACCGGTGTCCCAGGCCATCCACTTCCACATCATCACGTAGATGACAGGCGGCAGGATGCGCGGCAGGAACCATATCGTCCGGAATGTGGTTGCGGCCGCGGCCGGCAGATAGAAGGTCGTCACAGCCAGGAAGAGACCGAAGCCGATGTTGAAGGACAGCGTCAGCGATACGTAGATCAGCGTGTTGCCGGCAGCCCGGAGCGAAGACGGCAGCGAGGCGATCAGGCTGTAGTTTTCCGTCGTCCAGACCCAGCCGGTATAGGCGGTCCTGGCAAGCTGGTCGGTTTCGCTTTCCGGAAGGCCGAGCCCCAGCTCGCCAATGCCCGTCATGAAAGCTTCTTTTGTTTCGAACCGCGTGTTGAGGATCGAGCGCTTGAAGAGATCGGCGGCTTTCTTCAGATCGCGTGTCGAGCGCGGGCGTTCCTTCAGGCGCTTCAGTTCGCGCTCCAGGTCACGCCGGCCGGCAAAACTCTTGCCGGACAAACTGGCTTCGATCTCCTGCGCGAAAGCCTTGCCGTATTCGGCTTCGACGGCTGCGATACCGGCCGCGTCGATCTTGTAGGTGTCCTCGGCCAGACGATCTGCCGTGGCTTCTGGAAACCCCTGGTCCTTGAGCATCCGGATCGTGCGTTCCGTAACCTCATAGGCACCGCCGGAAGAAATGCCGGTACCGGAACTCATGCTGGTGAAGGAAAACATCATTGTCAGCGCCACCGGCGCCAGAAACAGAAACACAATGATGAAGAGCGCAGGGGCCATGAACCCCAGCCCGAGCAGGTGCGCGCGTCGCATCTTGTCCCCTTGAAATGTAAGCCGGGCGGCGGACCGCCCGGCAAGGCAGATGGAGGATGGATGGCTTAGCGGACGATCAGGTCGTCGCCGAGCACGGCCGTCATTTCCGCTTCCACTTCGGCAACTGCGTCAGCCGGAGACTTCGTGCCGGTCCAGGCTGTTTCCAGACCCTTGAACATGATCTCCGAGAACTTGCCGTAGTTCGGGTTGTTCGGCTGTGCATTGGCGTGCGGCAGCAGGCGACGGGTCGCTTCGGCCGCCCAACGGTCGTTGGCGTAAAGCTCGATGTTGGACTGCTCCCGGGCGATGCCCAGGTGTGCAGACTTGATCGCATGCAGCGTGTTGATGCGCGGTTCGGACGCGATCTTGATCAGCTGTGCGGCGATCTCGATATCGTCTTCATCGTCCTGCTTGGTGAGCAGATAGGCCAGCGGATGGGTGATGGTGTTGGCCTGGCCGTTTTCATTGCCTGCCGGAATGAGCGAGAACTGGATGTTGGCGAAGAAATCGTCAAGGCCTTCCTTGCCGGTGTAGCGCGCATAGTGCCAGGTGCCGCCGTGCCACAGGGCCGCCTTGCCGGATGCCACTTCCGCGTACCACTGGTCCCACTCGGTGCCGATGTGGTTCTTGCGGGTCACCTTCGCGTCGACAGCGTCCACGAAGAACTGGTAGAAATCGGTCATCGCCTGTTTGTCCAGGATCAGTTTACCGGTTTCGCTGTCCATCAGTTCGCCGCCGAAGGACTGGTAGAACTGGGCATAATCCGGACCGTTGGAAACGCGCGGATAAAAGCCGTAGCCTTCTTCGACGATTTCCATGTCGACGGCTTTCTTGGCGTCTTCCAGTACGTTCTGGAGCGTGTATTCGCCAGCTTCGACCCTGGCCGGAAGCGCGTCGATCTCTTCATCGGTGTAACCGATCTTCTTCATAGTTTCGCGCCAGAAGAAGAACGGACGACTTTCGGCATCCTGCGGCAGACCGTAGACGACGCCGTTGTAGGTCGTGATATCGAGCAGGTTTTCGTAGATGTTGTTGATCGGCCAGGTGTCCATGTCGACATAATCCTCGACAGGAACGATCAGGCCGGACTGGCTCCAGGGAGCGATATCCAGGTGGCTGGTCACAACAATATTCGGGGCGCTGCCGGCTTCAGCGGCCAGGGTCACGGCCTGCTTGAATTCCTCCCAACCGGCAAAGTCACGCTTCTTTTCGACAGTGATGTTCAGGTCTTCACCAGCAATCGCATATTCGCGGGACAGGATGTCAGCTGCCATCTCGATAGCATCGAGACGGTAGACGTCGCTGTCATTGGAACCGCCTGCCCAGACGGTGATGGTGAGGTCTTTTGCCAGGGCGTCTCCGGCAAAAGCCGCGGTGGTGAGAGCCAGGACGGCAGCCGCTGTGGACTGGCGCAGTTTGGAAACGAGAATGCTCATCGTATTTCGCCTGCTGTCTGTGTTGCGACACCTCCCTCCCGGAAGTGCCATGTGGAAAGAATAAACATGTTTTGCACACGTGTGCAAAGCGGGTTCTAGCGGGCGGGTATTACGGGCATGTGACAGCGTTGCGAATTTCAGGTGCCGCACAATGTGACGACCCTGGCTTCATCTTGATCATAAAAGCCGATCACGACGGCGAGACGACAGACGGAGGGGCGCTTTACTCGGCCTTGATGATTTTTGGATATAGCAAAACCCCGAACAACAATTTTCATGACCTTCCGGGTTCTGAGAAGCCGGACCAGCGGGGAGTTGAACCCATAAAGCGCCTTGTTATCGATTTGGACGGAACCCTGACCCTGGCAGACACTTCCGACTACAGGAACGTCTCACCGAACCTGCCCCTCATCGAGAAGCTGCGGGAGTACAAGGAACAGGGCTTCGAGATCGTGATCCAGACCGCACGCAACATGCGGACTCATGAAAACAATGTCGGCAAGATCACGGCGCACACGGTGCCGATCATCATCGAGTGGCTGCAAAAGCACGACATTCCCTATGACGAGATCTTCGTCGGCAAGCCATGGTGCGGACATGAAGGATTTTATGTAGACGACCGCGCCATCCGGCCGGACGAGTTCGTCCGCATGTCAAAATCGGAGATCGACACCCTGCTCGACAACGCACCGAAAAACTGACGTCAAAACAGGCTTCGCAGCCGGCTGACCGCGAAGCCTGTCTATCTTTGCGCCGGCCGATTTATCGGTGTTACAGGTTCTGACCGTCCTGACCTTTCTTTCGGTAGACGGTCCAGGAAGGGCTGCTGGCGGCTTCTTCGTAGTGCTCCTGCACATACGGCCGGTAGATTTCCCAAAGCGCTTCTCCGGACGGGTCGCCATGACCGAGGATCACGAACTCCGCATCGGAGAAGAACTCTTCTTCCGGCTGATGGATCTCATTGGAGAAGGTTCTGCCATTGTGGAACCAGATCGGCACCCTGGCGGGTGAAGGCTTGTTGAGAAGGGCCGGAAACGGATTGGCGAAGTTGAGAGCCAGTACAGGCCCGGCATCCGGATCTGCAGCCCCGACTTCCTGCAGCAGGCTGAAACCATCCAGCATCCTGTTGTAGTCGACGGTTACTTCCTCATCAGGCTGTTCCAGCCAGCGCGGATGCAGCACGAAGCCTGCCTGCCCGGTATTGGCCAGCCGTTCGTCTGCCGGATACTGCCGGCTTTGCAGGAATTGCGCGACCATGGCGCCGCCATCACGAGCCGGATAGATGAGGGCGATTGCAATGGTGAGGACCGACAGGATCTTCAGCGTCAGGGCCTTCGACTGTCTTTCGACGGAGACCGCCGCTGTATCCCCCTTGCGGAATAGACCTGCCCACTGTGCGGCGATGATCGGAAGCATTGCATAGACCGGGCTTTCCGACAGCCAATGGTTCTGCATGAGAATGACGCAGGCCATGGCAGCGGCGACCAGGATCAGGACGACAGGTGTGAAGCGTTTGGGTTCAGCACTGTTTTCGCACAGCAGGAGATAAAGCACAGCGCTGCCGATGGCCCAGACCGCAGCCTCCCCAAGCTGGGTAATCAGCTTGATGATGCGCCAGGTTTCCTTGGCAAATCCGGAGACGGTCTTGATGTCCGCGAGGTTCGCGGTGACCTGGCCCGTCACCAGCTCTGCGGCCGCAAGCGACGCCGCAAGGCCGATCAAGACCACAACTGCATGCTTGATCGAGACGTTCCGGAACACCGTTGCCGCGACCAGCAAGCCCACGAGGGCAGCGCCGAATGTGACCTTGATCAGAAAGACGACGGCAATCGAAAAGCCCAGCAGCAAAGCCTCCGGCACGCCCCTGCGCCCCGGAGGACAGCAAAAGGCCACGGTAACGACAGCTGCAAGGGCCGCCGCCCAACGGTTATAGGGGGCAAGCCAGCTCATGCTGGTCTGGGCAAAGATCATGTCCGGTTCGCGCGGTGTCACGACTGTCGCGACCGCCACCAGCAGAACGAGGCCAAGCGTGCCGAAACTCACCTGTCTCGTCAGAGTGAGAACCGCCAGAACGAAGGTTCCCAGTCCGAATATGGCACTTGCCAGGGGAACCGAAGTCGCATCCTGCGGGCGCAGCTCGACCGCTATCCGGAAAACCCAGTCATAGACCGGTCCGATCGGACTGAAATAATCGACGCTGGAGGCCTGACCATAGGCAGATTTGTTTGCCGTATCGAAGGCGGTCCAAAGATCGTGCAGGTAACGTTCGTGATCAAAGAACAGGTGCGGCAGCGTCGCGCTGACGGCAATCAGCACACCCGCGGCCAACAGGCCAAGCAAGCCGATAAAGCCGGAGGCATGGTCCTTTCGCAAATACCAGACTGCGACAAGTACCGGAAACAGCAGGATGGCAAAGGCATAAGTCGAAAGGGCAATCATTTGGCAATCGTCCACTTTGCTGCGGAAGGCGGCGGTGAGGCAATGAATGCCTCCAGTTGCTCCGGCGTACCGAGCATTCCGACATCCTCGAACGCCAGCTGACTGATGGAGACAGCCGCCCCGTCCGCGATGATCTGGTTGTACATCGGCGCGATGTAGCGCTCGCCCTTCTCCTCGCCGCTGTTGCGGAAGAAGCGGGCATAGACGTCCCGGTAGCGGGCGACGCTGTCGAACCAGTAAAGGCCGACGGTCGCATGATCGGAAATGCGCTCCTTTTCGCGAAGCTCCACCACACGTCCATCCGCATCGGTGCGTGCGAAGGACCAGCCGTTACCCGGTCCGGGAAAACACGGCACATGCCCGGCACAAACCGCCGGGTCTGCCGGCTTCATCGCACCCGGCGCCACGTAGGTGTCGATGTTGAAGATGGCGAGTGGCTGGTTTTCCGAAGCCGTGGCAACCAGTTCCAGAGCCGTTGTCGCCTGGCCGTCGGTGAGTTCGTCAAGCTCGACGATGCCGTCAACCTGAATGCCGAGCGCCTTGCAGCGGGCTGTCAGAAAATCGGGCGCGTTCAATCCGCTGCGCACGGCAAAGCAGAACGACCAGCCCGCCTCGCGGTAGGCCTCCATCGAGAGCATGGACCAGTCGAACAGGGGCCGGCCGAGCGCCTCGATTTCATACTTCGGACGGTCGTAGCCCGCCTTGGTGAAACGGCTGCCCATCCCGGCCATCGTAATCGCTACTACGCCGCTCATCAGCTGGCCTTTCTCTGCCGTTTCTGTCCGCTTTCAAGCTGATCGAGGATCGAGGCCGCGATCAGCGCAAAGCCGACGAGTTTGTCGGGGTGGTCGGTGTGAAGCGGCAGCATCGACAGGAACAGCGAAAGTTCGACCGCACGCACATGGGCGATGTCGAAGCCTTCCGCCTCCAGCCTGTCGCAGAAGTGCCGCTCGGCCCAATCCGCGGGAGGCGCGATCGCCCAGTCGAGTTCCAACCGCAGTTCCTTGTTCAGATACACGCGGAACAGCCCGTTGTTGACATAGTCATAGCAGCCCAGAATGGAGTGACTAATCTTGGCGACATCATAAAGCGGATGCATCATCGCATCGTCCGCGGACAACGCTCCACGCGGATCGATCAGCCGCATCAGCCCGATCCGCCTGTCGAACAGGACGTTGGAAAAGCACGGATCGCCGTGGGAAAACACCAGCTGATCCGTCGTGCCGACCGCCTTTCGAATGAAGGGCCGTGCCTGCTCCAGCATGTCGGGCAATCCACCGCGCGGACCGGCTTTTTCCAGAATCTGGTTGGTCTGTCTGCCGCGCTCCGTCTCCAGGAACCCCGCAAGCCGCTTGTCCAGTTTTTCCAGGATCTGGGTTTCGGCCCGTGCCCGGTCTTTCTTTCCCGGCGTTCTGGCGTTCAGGTAGTTGAAGATCTGATCGAGCAGGACCTTGAAATCACCTTCCGTGAACGAGTGATGCACCCATTGCAACGCCGCATCCGGGATCGCCAGATGCTCCATCTGGTAGCCGGCCTTCTTGCCGTCTTCCCAGAACCCGAACGTGGGCAGCAGGAAACGTTGCAGTTCAGGCGGTGCGGCATGGAAGAAGCCGTGCTCGGCACGCATTTTTGCAATGTCGGTGGACTGCTTGTGAAAGACGTTGTCTTCCGAACGGGCGGAATTGAAATGCCGGAGTTCTGTCGCACCGGACAGAAACAGCATCAGGTTGCGCGGCTCGCGGATATCGATGAAGCGGGCGTGGTCCGTGATGATCTCCGTACGATCGCGCAACGACAGCAGCAGGAGACGGCGGGCCTCAGGCGTTTCCGCGCATAGAAGCGACGCGGCTTCGGCATGGAACAGAACGGCGACGGCCTCATCATTGATGACCGGGCTGGCGAGCATGGTCTTCAAGGCGTATCCGGCCTTGCGCACCAGCACCGAAAAGCCTTCCGGATCGAGCGGCGGCAGACAGAGCGGCACGCGCAGATAGATTGCGGCGTCGCCCCGGTCGCGGATGCGGTCTGCAAGCTCGACACCGCTTTCAGGCGACATCAGGTGTTCCACCGTTTCCGCACCGGCCTCCAGGGACATGGCCGTCAGCTCCTTCGCCAGTGTCTGGCGGCGGCGCATGATGTCGGAGAACCGGACTTCGCCAAGCGCGGCCCGCACGCTTTCTGCCGGTGGATCCCGGTCGTCTAGGATTACGGAAAGTGCTTTCGTCATAAGGCACCGGTCCTGTTCTGGGCACGTAGCGGCTCGTTGCGCACTCGCGGAAGATAGATCCACATGGCAAGCGGCCAGACCAGCGCAAGGGACAGAAGACACAGGCTGCTCCAGGCTCCGATGGCGCCCTGGAAACTGGCAACTGGCCCCTCGAACACCCGCTCGGCCAGAAGCACGATCCCGCTGGTTTCGACAAAATTGGCGGAGGTGTATGCCAGCACAGTCGCCGCCAATGCTTCCAGGCCCCAGATGACCATGGACATGACCAGCAGCACCGGTCCCTGTACGCGGAAAAGATCGGCCCCTCGTGTCGTGATCTGACGCAATCCGTCCAGCTGACCCAGGTGCCGCAAGGAATTCGGGTTCCGGTGGTTCAGAACCACATAATGTTGCACGGCCCGCAGGATGCCGGGGCCAAGCACGAAGACGACAAGGCCCGCCAGCACTGCAAGGCTGGTGACGGCCAGAAGGACCATAGGCCCGGTGGCCAGCGGACCGTGGTAGGCATAAACGACGACGAGCAGGACGAGGATCATCAACCCGTCGAAAAACCGCTCCAGAAGGATGATGATCAGCGCGCCGGGAAAGCTTTTGCCCAGATACCAGAGCTGGTGCAGCCTCAGGATCTCACCAAGCTTGAAGGGAATGACGAGGGCGCCCTGGCTGGTCACCAGATGCAGCAGCGCGCTGGAGCGCCCGGAAATGCCGAGCAGCCGCGAAGCCATGATCGCAAGACGAACAGCGCGCACACAATGCGAGCCGAGATAGATGCCGCCTGCAACAAGGAGCGCCTGCCACGGCTTGCCCGCAAGCTCACCCAACCCCTGCTCGGCCAGCCACCAGATCGCGAGACCGAACGGCAGGAACAGGACCGCGTAATGCAGGGCGAGGCCGGCCGGCAACCTGGCCTGCCGCAAGCGTGGAGATGTCCGCACAAACCCCACCTCAGGCAATCCGCGTCGAGGGATAGGCGGCGCGCGGTGTCTGCCGGTGATCGGTCGCAAAGAAAGCGGTCGGCTTGAACAGACGGAAGCTGACAATGCGCAGAAGCTGGAAGCCCATCTTGCTCAGCTTCGCATTGGATATCTGGTCGTCTTCGCGCCAGGTGAGCGGAAAGAACCCCAGTCGGAACCGGTTCCGGACAACACCCAGGATCAGGTAATAGTTGAAGGTCAGGTCGTCGGCATATTTCAGGTGAAAGCCGGACTTGAAGGCCTCTACCTTGAACAGGTTCAGTCCGGAGCCGAGGTCGAAGAGACGCCGGCCGCTGATTGCCGAAAAGATCAGGTTGAAGGTGTGGTTGGCCGCCGTGCGCAGCAAGGAATAGCCCTCCAGCTTGGAGCCTTTCATGAAGCGTGCGCCCATCAGAAAGTCGAGATCCTTGTGACGGCCGGCCGCGATATGCGGCACCAGATCGGCAATCGCACCCTGATCGTCACCATGCAGCACCACTAGATAGTCGTAGCCGTTCACCATCGCGAAATTGATCGCGACCTTGTGCGAACCGCCGAGACCGTAATTGTCGTCGTTGTGCAGCAAGGCCGTTTCGGCATATCCGAGTTTCGCCAACCCCGCCTGTGCCGCCTCGCGCGTGCCGTCCGTCGACCGGTTGTCGACACACAGGACACCATCAACGACAGCCTGAACCTCCGGTGCCTCCAGTTGCTTCAGCACACGCGGGATCTGCGCTTCGCAATTGTAGCAGGGAATGAAAACGAGAACCCGGCCGGTCATGAAGGCCACCTCAATCTGACTTGCGGTGTTCGAGCAGAAACCGCATGAAAAAGAAATTCGCGACAAGGGTGAATGGTGTAACCAGCATCTTGGCCGTGACCCCGCACAAGGTCACTGGCTTCAGTCCCAAACCGGCAACGAAGGCAGTGCCGTCAACTGTGACCAGCAACGACATCAAGGCCCAGCTCAACCCGGCCGTCAGAGCCGAGGCGGCGGTCACCGCGACAACCTGCCAGATCCAGTAGAGTGCCAGGAGCACTGTCGTCGACCTGTTGCCGGCCTTCTCGAAGATGTGCTTGCCGGCAACGAAGAAAACGAAGGTCACGCCGCAGAAGGCACCGATGAAGTTTGCCCAGAACACGGGCAGCCCACTCTGCGTGAGCGTTGCCATGGTCAGGAAATCCAGGCACCAGCCTATGCCGGAGATCAGGGCAAATCCCGAGAAGCGCTTTGCAATCGCATTGTAACGGTTCAAGGAAGACGACCCTGACTTTTGTTTGCCGTCGCGTTCCACGACGATAGATGCGCTCCCGGCGTCCTTCATGAAGCCACCGTCAGCAACCGCTGGAAAGACGGTCGATCCATATGCTGAAATTGCGCTCGGCCGGCATCGGAAAAACCTGTTCACATCCTGAAAACAAAGAAGCCGTTTCCGTCGAACTGTCTGACCGAAACGACCTTATCTCATGCCGGGAAACACTAGCGGTGAATTGTTTCAATGCCGTTAATCGGCGAATCTGACAATGGGTCTGGATATGTGGAAGGTGTCCGTGCCAACAACCGCTGGGATGCGATGCAAGGGTTCGGGAACGGCTTCCCGGTGGCGGCAGAACGGTCAATCGGCGACAGCTCGCGGCAATGCCAACCCGCACACAGCCCACTGCCTGTTCGGCTCAAAATGCAAATTTTTCGAGGAAAGAAAGGAATGGTGGAGCCAAGGGGAATCGAACCCCTGACCTCTACAATGCCATTGTAGCGCTCTCCCAACTGAGCTATGGCCCCATGTTCCATATGAGAGCCGGTTTGGGTGCCGGCGTCGATGGAGGCGGGTTATAGTCACACCTCCACACAAGATCAAGCAGAAAATATCAGGATCTTTTCTGCCACTTGTGGAAAAGCCCGGACAGACTGAAAAGCCTGTCCGGACAATAGCTTAGCGATCCGGATCTTCGTCGATTTCGACGCGGATGCCCGGAACGGATTCTTCGTCTTCGTCTTCATCGTCGATAAAGACGTCGTCGTCGTCACTATTTTCGTCGTCGTCGAGATCGACGTCCGTATCTTCCAGATCCGGCACATCGTCGTCGCCGCCTTCCGCTTCCGCATCGGCCTCTTCCAAGGTCACGATTTCCGGAGCTGCGACATCGTCTTCTTCTTCATCGTCTTCCGGCGTCTCTTCGACCTTCGCAGCCTTCGCGGCACGGGAGGTCATGACCGCCTCGAACACCGTGCCGCATTTCGGGCAGGTGACCGGGTTCCGGTTGAGATCGTAGTATTTGGCGCCGCAGCTCGGGCAGAGCCGCTTTGTGCCAAGTTCAGGTTTTGCCACTGTGCTCACCCTTCTTCGTTATGCAATCGACTTGAATTCGTGGGCCGCCCCATAGCCTCAAGCCGTTCCGGTGTCAAAGGCAAATCAATCGAAAAACATTCTTCGGATTATTGTTCTGCACGTTGTGGCTCAAATTTCAAGCACCTGACCGCGTTACCCACACGCCCTGCAGACCGGCACACGTTTGAATCTGCTTGTCGTTCTGCCAATGCCGGGAAATCTTGCGAAGTTCGGATTCGGGCGGTCTGAACGGATGACGCAGGCGCATCCACATGATAGGACGTGTCACCTTTTGACAACCGATCCAATTTGCGGACATTGAAAATGTCACACGATTCTGCGCCCAAGCCTCTGACTTCCAGCCTGGGCAGCCCCTTGACCGGCACGATCCGCGTGCCCGGCGACAAGTCCATCTCACACAGATCCCTGATGTTCGGCGCGCTTGCCGTCGGCCGTACCACCGTGAAGGGTCTGCTTGAATCGGAAGACGTGCTGGCCACGGCTGACGCCATGCGTGCTGTCGGCGCAACCATCACCAAGCTCGAGGACGGCAGCTATACCGTCGACGGGATCGGCCTCGGCAGCCTGCTTGAGCCGGAGCATGTCATCGACTTCGGCAATGCCGGCACCGGCGTGCGCCTGACGATGGGCATCTTCGGAAGCCACAACATCGCCGCTACATTTGTCGGCGACGCTTCCCTGTCCAAACGGCCGATGGGCCGTGTGCTCAACCCGCTGCGCGACATGGGTACCAACGTGATTGCCCGCGACGGCGACCGTCTGCCGGCGTCCATCCGCGGCCCGGAGCAGGCACTGCCGATCACCTACCGGGTGCCCATGCCTTCGGCGCAGGTCAAATCGGCCGTTCTGCTGGCCGGCCTCAATGCCGCTGGCGAAACCACCGTCATCGAACCGATCCCGACACGCGACCACACGGAAAAGATGCTGAAGGGTTTCGGCGCCGACATTTCCGTAACCGTGAACGAGGCCGGCGAGCGCGTGATCAAGCTGCAGGGCCAGCCTGAACTGAAGCCACAGGACATTGACGTGCCTGGCGATCCTTCCTCGGCGGGTTTCCCCCTGGTGGCGGCATTGATCGTGCCGGGTTCGGACGTCGTCATCGAAAACGTTCTCCTGAACGAGCACCGCACCGGTCTCATCACCACCCTGATCGAAATGGGCGGCGACATATCGATCGTCAATCGCCGCGAAACGGGCGGCGAGGAAGTGGGCGATCTGCATGTGAAGGCCAGCAAGCTGAAGGGCATCACTGTTCCGGCCGACCGGGCGCCGTCTATGATCGACGAATATCCGGTGCTGGCCATTGCCGCCGCATTTGCCGAAGGCGACACGTTCATGCCGGGGCTCGAGGAGCTGCGCGTGAAGGAATCCGACCGCCTGGCCGCTGTTGCCCGCGGGCTGGAAGCCAACGGCATCCCTTGCGTTGAAACCGAGGACACGCTGACCGTGACCGGTGGTGCCGATGCGATCGGTGGCGGCACGGTGGTGACCCATCTCGACCACCGCATCGCCATGTCCTTCCTGGTGCTGGGCATGGCTGCCCACAAGCCGGTGACGGTGGACGACGGCGCTGTGATCGCAACCAGCTTTCCGACCTTCACCGGTCTCTTCGACGGCCTTGGCGCTAAGATTTCCGCAAACACCAGCGAGGCCGCATGATCATCGCAATCGACGGACCGGCGGCTTCCGGCAAGGGGACCCTCTCCCGCCGGCTGGCAGATCATTTCGGACTGCGGCACCTGGACACCGGGCTGACCTATCGCGCGGTTGCGGCCGCGCTTCTGGCCAATGGCCTGCCGCTTGGCGACGAAGGTGTTGCCATCGAGATTGCCCATAATCTCGATCTGGCCCAGATGGACAAGTCCGTCCTGTCGGCGCACGAGATCGGCGAAGCGGCGTCACGCATCGCGGTTCTCGGCGGCCTTCGCGACGAGTTGGTAAAGCTGCAGCGGCGTTTCGCCCAGACGCCTCCCGGCGCCGTTCTCGACGGGCGCGACATCGGCACAGTGGTGTGCCCCGATGCAACTGTGAAGCTGTTCGTGACCGCCTCTCCCGAGGCCCGCGCAAAGCGCCGGACCGACGAGATGGTCTCCAAGGGGCAGGACGCGCAATATGCCGCCGTTCTGGAGGATCTCAAGCGCCGGGACGAGCGCGATTCCAGGCGAACCGTGGCTCCAATGCGCCAGGCGGACGATGCGGTCTTGCTTGATACGACAGAAATGGATATAGAGACCGCGTTCCAGGCGGCTGTGGATATCATCTCCCGCGCCAGGGGTGCCTGATAAGGACAAGGGGTTCACCACCGGTGCGCCCCTGTTTGTGCATCCGGAACGCATGTGGCCTCAGGCCATCAGTTCTTTACGGAACGACCAGAGAATTTCGGCAGGGCGCCTTTTCCGGCGACCTGTGACGAGACCGGATTTTCCGCCTCTCGCCCCGCCGGCCCGCTTTCGATAGCGGCAGGATCAGCGGAAACCGCGATCCCGGGAGAAGGACAGATCCGGAGTGCAACACCAACCCGCCGGCGGCGCGCCTGAAGGCGCCAGGAGCATATATGTCTGATTACAATCCCTCCATGGAGGATTTCTCCGCTCTTCTCGAAGAGTCCTTCGTTCAGAACGACCTGTATGAAGGTGCCGTCGTAAAGGGCACCGTCGTCGCGATCGAAAAAGACCTGGCAGTCATCGACGTCGGTCTGAAGGTCGAAGGCCGCGTGCCGCTGAAGGAATTCGGCGCAAAAGGCCGTGACGGCGAAATGAAGGTCGGCGACGAAGTCGAGGTTTACCTGGAGCGCGTTGAAAACGCTCTTGGCGAAGCTGTTCTGTCGCGCGAAAAAGCTCGCCGCGAAGAAAGCTGGGTCCGCCTGGAAGTTGCTTTCGAAGCAAACGAAAAGGTCAACGGCCAGATCTTCAACCAGGTCAAGGGTGGTTTCACCGTCGATCTGGATGGCGCTGTCGCCTTCCTGCCGCGTTCGCAGGTCGATATCCGTCCGGTTCGCGACGTGACCCCGCTGATGCACACCCCGCAGCCGTTCCAGATCCTGAAGATGGACAAGCGCCGCGGCAACATCGTCGTGTCTCGCCGTGTCGTTCTGGAAGAAACCCGCGCCGAACAGCGTTCGGAACTGGTCCAGAGCCTGGAAGAAGGTCATACCGTGGAAGGTGTGGTCAAGAACATCACCGATTACGGTGCGTTCGTCGACCTCGGCGGTATCGATGGCCTGCTGCACGTCACCGACATCGCGTGGCGCCGCATCAACCACCCGTCGGAAGTTCTCACCATCGGCCAGACCGTCAAGGTGCAGATCATCCGCGTCAACCAGGACACGCATCGCATCAGCCTCGGCATGAAGCAGCTTGAAACCGATCCGTGGGATGGCATCGAAGCCAAGTACCCGATCGAAGCCAAGTTCACCGGCCGCGTGACCAACATCACCGACTACGGCGCATTCGTCGAACTGGAGCCGGGCATCGAAGGCCTGATCCACGTTTCCGAAATGTCCTGGACCAAGAAGAACGTCCATCCGGGCAAGATCGTTTCCACTTCTCAGGAAGTCGAAGTGATGATCCTGGAAGTCGACCCGGTCAAGCGCCGCATCTCCCTGGGCCTCAAGCAGACCCTGCAGAACCCGTGGGATGCATTTGCCGAGCAGTTCCCGATCGGCACCGAAGTCGAAGGCGAAGTCAAGAACAAGACCGAATTCGGCCTGTTCATCGGCCTCGACGGCGACGTGGACGGCATGGTTCACCTCTCCGACCTCGACTGGAACCGCCCGGGCGAGCAGGTTATCGAAGAGTTCAAGAAGGGCGACATGGTCAAGGCCGTCGTTCTGGATGTTGACGTCGACAAGGAACGTATCTCCCTCGGCATCAAGCAGCTTTCCGGCGATCCGATGGAATCGGGTGCAGCTGGCGAACTGCGCAAGAACTCCGTCGTGACCTGTGAAGTCATCGAAATCAAAGACGGCGGCCTGGACGTCAAGATCGCAGACAGCGACCTGACTGCCTTCATCCGTCGCGCCGACCTGTCCCGCGATCGCGAGGAACAGCGTCCGGAGCGTTACTCCGTTGGCGACAAGTTCGATGCCCGCATCACCCAGTTCGACAAGAAGACCCGTCGGGTCACCGTGTCGATCAAGGCTCTCGAGATCGCAGAAGAGAAGGAAGCTGTCGCTCAGTACGGCTCTTCCGACAGCGGTGCGTCCCTCGGCGACATCCTCGGTGCAGCTCTGAAGCAGCAGTCCGAAGACTAAGATTTTCGTCTCTCTCACGAGAGTTGAAAGCGAAAAGCCCGGCAGCAATGCCGGGCTTTTTGTTTCTGCGTTGCGAGGGGGTTAGAGCAAGAAACGCGCCCTCCAACTTACGCCCCAAATGGGGAATGCGGCCTGCTCCGCCGTGCACTAGCTTCCGGTCATGCCATCACCTGGAGCAAGAGCATGTTCGGCTGGTATGACCTGCGTAATTTCCTGGAAGACAATCTGATCGTCAGCATATTCGTCGGCATTGCCTTCGCAATTGTCATCGTCTGGACAGTGGTCGTTTTCGTCCAGGCCCGCGGCGGCGGGTTCAAGGCTGTTTCGGCCAGCCTCTTTGCGACAATCGTTTCCCTGTTCTATCTCGTGATGGCCTTCGCACTGGGCTCGTTTGCCGAACCTCTGGTCATCATGCCCTATTTCGCCGTTCTGGCTGCGCTCAAGTCCATGGCCGTCGCCTGGCGTATCGGCGCACGCTGATACCAGGTTTCAGACAGGTGACGTCAATCCGGCCTGCACGTGACGCCTACGCCGGGAAACGCAGATTTAGCGCCGATCTTTCAGAATGCCCTGGAAATAGCCCGACAATGCTTCATGGGCATCCAGCGGCAATACCTCGGCGACGTATTGATCCGGCCGGACGATGACCAAACAGCCTTTATCCCGGTCAATGCCGCGCATTTCGAAAATGTCGTTGCCGCTTCTGAGATCCGGGCAGAACATCTTTTCATAGTCCCTCAACCCGTAGCGGCCTTTTGCAGGCAGCAGCAGTGCCGGCATGCGCCCAAGGGCCAGATCGCGATGGTTTTGCTGGAAGACTGCGCGAAGATCGATAACCGCATCGATATCTTCACCCGCCGCCGTATGACGCAAAACAGGTGAGGCCAGATCGTCTTGCAGAAAGTTACAAAGACGATGGATAGCCGACGTTTCCGCTGCCGGGTCGTCTTTATCGGCAAAGGCAAAGATCCGCCAGCGACCGTCCGCCTTTACGACATGGCCCAGCTGTACCGGCTTGGCGTCGGCAAAACGAACGACAGGGGCGGAATGAAACCGCATGCCGATCTGGAACCCTTCCGCCAATTGCTGATGCGCGCCGTCGCCCGTCAACAGGGACGGGAGATAGCGCGAGGCTGTGCCGGCGGTATACCGGCCATGCTGCACAAAGTATTTCTGAACTTCAGCCGGTTCGACGCCATCGGGATTGCTTTCCGATTTCACCGGCGCGCTGACAAGCTTTGCCCATTCCCGGTCGAAATCGATCAGGTTCTGCGCAATCGCCTGGCGTTCGGCGGAATAGCTGGCAAGCAGCTCCGGTTCGCTCAGTCCTTTCAGCACATGGGCGAGTTTCCAGCCAAGATTGAACGTGTCCTGCATGGAGACGTTCATGCCCTGCCCGGCCTTCGGGCTGTGCGTGTGGCAGGCATCGCCCGCAATAAAAACGTGAGGCAAGCGGCCCGGAGCGCCTCCTGCCGGAACATCATCGAACTTGTCGCAAAGCCGCTGACCGATTTCGTAGACCGACCACCAGGCGACTTCCTTCACGTCGAGAGAATAGGGATGAAGGATGCGTCCGGCTGCGGCGATCAGATGATCGACCGTAATGTTCCGGTTCGCGACCCTTTCGTCCGGCCGCAGCTTGTCGAGCTCGACATAGATGCGGACCAGATATCCGCCTTCACGCGGAATGATCAGGATGCTGCCTTCGCTGGCCGACTGCACCAACGCCTTGAAGCGAATATCCGGAAAGTCCGTCACGGCAAGAACGTCCATCACCCCCCAGGCCTGATTCGCACTGTCGCCCTTCAACTCGCGGCCCAGCGCCCTGCGCACGGAACTGCGGGCGCCGTCGCAACCGACTACGTATCTTGCGCGTACGGTTTCCGTTTCACCTTCGTGTCCGTGGTCCATCCGTTCCAGCTGAACCGTAACCGGCCATTCCTGCCCTGCTTCGACCGCCATTTCCAGATCGACCAGCCGGCGGGAGTAGTTGGGCTCCAACCTGTTTGGCGAATTGCGCATGATCTCGAGATAAAAGTCGTGAACGCGCGCCTGGTTCAAAATGACATGCGGAAACTCGGACAGACCGTCCTCGACATCCTGAACCCTGCCGCTGCGGGCGATCGTGTCCGGAGACGCCGGGTCCGGTTTCCAGAAAGTGGTCTCGTTGACCCAGTAAGCTTCCTTTTCCAGTCGCTCGGCAAAGCCGAACGCCTCGAACATTTCCATTGTCCGGCAGGCAACACCATCCGCCTGGCCAAGCTGCAGGGGGCCTGCTTTCTGCTCCACGATCCGGGTTCGGATGTCCGGGAAAGCCGCAAGTTGAGCGGCAAGTGTCAGGCCGGCGGGACCGCAACCGACAATGAGGACATCGACTTCGTCCGGCAGGCTGTCTGTGTCGGCCAGGGCAGTGGTGTCGGAATTAGGTTCATGAATAACCGGATCACCGGTCTTGAAGCCATCGAGATGAAATTGCATGAGACCGTCTCCTCCGCCACTTTCCGGCTGTTTGGCAATCGACCCTCCTTCTTGGGAGAGGCCGGCGCCAGCATGATGGGGCCACGCGAAAGCTGCCGGTGTTCAAGCCCGGACTTCCTTGCCGCATTGCGGGTCTTTCGCGTTTGACAATTCCGCTGCGATGTCCAAACAAACATCGACAACGGATTAATTAGAAAGCATACTGATTATCAGCATGCTGTCAAATATAATCAGCATACTTCCTTTTTTTGACTCCCTGGAGGCGGCGATGCGAAACCTTGAACAGATGCCCGGACACCTGATCCGCCGTTTGCAGCAGATCGCGGTGGCGGTGTTTCATACGGAAGTGGATGCCGTCGGGTTCGACATGACGCCGGTGCAATTCGCGGCGCTGGTCCGGGTGGCGGAAAACCCGGGCATCGACCAGATAACGCTGGCAGGCCTGATTGCCTATGACCGGACCACGATTGCCGGCGTAGTCGACCGGCTGGTGCAGAAGGGCTTCCTGTCTCGCGCCGTGAGCGAAAAGGACAGGCGCGCGAAGGTGCTGCACATGACGGACGCCGGAACCGATGCGCTGTCGCGGCTTGGCCCTGCGGTGGAAAAGGCGCAACAGGTGATGCTAAGCGGGCTCGACCGCCAAGAGGCGGACGATTTCATGCGGCTCTTGCAAAAGGCAACAGAGGCTGTCAACGACCTCAGCCGCGCGCCACTGCGTTCCGGCTCCAGGGCTGCGGAAAAAGACTGACTGGCCTGCGAAGGTTCAGCATCCAGACCGCAACAAGCGGTGACTATTTCCCTGCCCAGAAATCCGCCTGCAGGCCGGCCGCTTCCTCTTCCAGAAGCGGGCCGACAACCTCGACCTTGCGTTGCCCCGCCGCAAACACTGTCCTGCAGGGCAGATCGAGTGTCGGATTTTCCTCGTGATCGCCCGTCTGTTCCTTCAGGGACTTTTCGGTCTGACCAAAGACGACCCGGCCAATGCCCGCCCAGTAGACAGCACCGGAGCACATGGCGCACGGCTCTGCCGATGTGTACATGGTGCAGCTTTCCAGAAAATCCGGGCGCCAGCGCTTGCTTGCCCGTGTCGCCAGCAGCCTTTCGGCGTGGGCGGTCATGTCCTGCCCTTCGGCGGAATAACCGTTACCCTGCTCCATCAGAACCTCACCGTCCGGACCTGCCAGCAGGCAGCCGAATGGATGATCGCCCGTTTCCCGCGCCTGCCGCGCGATTTCGAATGCCCGGCGCAACAGCGCAATATCTTTGTCGTCATGAGTATCGGTCACGCAAGGCTCCTTTGATTTCTTTACCCTGAAGGGAGCATGATACCGCTCACCCCGCAAGACTTTGCAAACAGTCAGTCACATTGAACAGAAACACATCAAAAGACTGGCAATTTAAAAGGCAACTGCTGAAATATTGATCTCATGATCACGATTCTCGCGGTTTCATCTTGAGGCTTTCTTGACAAAAATCGCACACCGGTTTCCCGTAGAGGTCGAGTAGAAGCGGTGGAGCCCAACGGTTCCGACATTGCTCATCTTTCAGTTGATCGACGATGCCAGGCACGAACGCGCCCGCATCCAAGACCAGGAGATGAGAATGCCGGCCGAAGACAACAAAACGCTCCCGCCACTCGAAAACCTTCCAGAGAAAGTACAGCGAAAGGGTGTGCCGATGCGCATGTTTGACGGTAAGTCGTTGGTTGTTGCCATGGCAGCAATGGTTGGGTCGTTTCCGGCGGCTGCGGCCGATCTCGTGACCTATCAGCTCGACTGGTTGCCCGGCGGTGACAAGGCGCCGATCTATGTCTGCATTCAGGAAGGCTTCTGCGAAGAAGCTGGTCTCGAAATCAAGATCGAACCGGGGCGCGGGTCTTCCGAGGCCATTACCAAGATCGCTACGGGCGCATCGGACATCGGTTCCGCGGGCATGGGTGCCTTGATGGCAGCCAAGGCAACCGAAGGTGTGCCGGTGACCGCGGTCATGACCATCTTCAACATGGGACCGCACGCCTTCTACACCACCAAGGACAGCGGCATTGCCTCGATCAAGGATGTCAAAGGCAAGAAGATCGCAACCTCGCCCTTCACCTCTTCCAACGTGTTCCTGCCGCTGGTTCTGGCCGACAACGGATTGTCGGAAGAAGATATCACCCTGACCAAATCCGACCCTGGCGCGTTGGGGCCGCTGCTGATGACCGGCCAGTCGGACGCGATCATCGCCTGGCTGACCGACGTCTCGCGCTATTCCGGCCAGGCGGCGGAGGCCGGCAAGGAACTGGTCGTGCTGCCCTGGGCTGATGCAGGTCTTGAGCTTTATTCCGCATCGCTAGTTGCGGGTGACAAGTTCCTTGAGGAGCGCCCGGACGTCGCCAAGCGCTTCGTTGCGGCCTTCAAGAAGTCCCTCGAATTTGCCTATGCAAACCCGGACAAGGCAGCTGCGGCAGTTTCCGCACAGGTGCCGGAGCTTTCGGCGGAAGACGTCAAGGGATCCTGGCTGGATGCGTCCAAGCTTGCCTTCAACGATGTCACTGAAAAATTCCCGCTCGGTACAATCGATGCCGACCGGCTGGCGGCGACATGGACCCGCGTTGCCGCGGCGCAGGATCTGGACCCGGCATCCCTGAAACCTGAAGACGCTGTCAACCGCTCGTTCCTGCCGGCAGCGGAGTAACCCTCAAGTGGCACTCACCAACAACGCGATCAGCTTTTCCTCGGTCGGTCAGACGTTTCTGACCGGCTCGGGATCCGTCACCGCCCTGGACGGGGTCACCGTGACCATTGCTCAGCACGAGTTTGTAGCGGTGCTCGGTCCATCCGGATGCGGAAAATCGACCTTGCTGAGGCTGACCGCCGGACTGATGAAACCTTCAAAGGGAACGGTGAGTGTCTTCGGCAAAGAGGTGACGATGCCGAGGGACGATGTCGGCATCGTCTTCCAGAAGCCGACATTGCTTCCCTGGGTCAATGTAGAGGACAACGTCGTCTTTCCGGTTCGCCACAAATACGGACGGGTGACGACGGAGGACCGCGAACAGGCCCGCACCATCATCGAGACCGTCGGCCTGAAAGGATTTGAAAAGCGGCTGCCGTCGGAACTTTCCGGCGGCATGCAGCAACGGGTCGGCATTGCCCGGGCTCTGTTTCTCAATCCGGACATTCTTCTGATGGACGAGCCGTTTTCAGCGCTTGATGCACTGACCCGCGATGCCATGGGCTTTGAACTTCTTCGGTTGTGGCAGGCAAGCCCGAAGACAGTCCTTTTCATCACCCACTCGATTCCGGAAGCCGCGCTGCTGGCCGACAGGATCCTTGTGCTCAGCGAGCGCCCCGGTCGCATCATCGCGGACCTGCAGGTGCCGACCGCTCGTCCCAGAGACGAAAGCGCGCTGAGAACGCCCGAGATGCAGGATTTCTCGGCCGAACTTCGCTCGCTGCTGATCAGAAAGGAGGCCGCCTGATGACTGTCAGCGAAACACAGGACACCGCCGCGGCGAAGACCACCCCAAAGCCCGAGCGTCTGGAGCGGCCTTTGCCAGTTTCCGAAAAGCTGCTTCGGATGCCTGTCGTACTTCCCCTGTTCACCTTTGTCCTGATCCTGATTGTCTGGGAGGCCGGGACACGGCTGTTTTCCGTCCCCTCTTTCGTGCTGCCCGCCCCTTCCCGCATTCTGGGCGGATTTGAGAGCGTTACAGCCGGACGCTGGATGGAGCATATCTGGGCAACGCTTCGGGTCGCCCTCATCGGCTATGCGGTTTCGTTTGTCATTTCACTGCCGATTGCCGTCGGCCTGGCAAAGTCGCGTCTGCTTTCGGGGGCGTTCTATCCCTTGCTCGTGGTCATCCAGTCCGTCCCGGTCGTCGCCGTTGCTCCGATCATCATCGTGGTGCTGGGCACCGGTGATGCACCACGCGTCGTCATCACCTTCATGATCTCCTTCTTTCCGTTGGTCGTTTCCATGACGACGGGTCTGGCCGCAACGCCGCCGGAGCTGATCGAATTGTCCAGGTCGCTGCGCGCGCCGTCCTTCCGGGAGATCACCCAGATCCGCCTGCCCTATGCGACGCCTTACATCTTCTCGGGCATGAAGATTTCGATCACGCTTTCGGTCATCGGCGCTGTCGTGTCCGAATTCGTCGCCGCCGAAAAAGGCATCGGCTACTTCATCCAGTTCTCCACGTCGATGTTCAAACTGCCCCAGGCCTGGGCCGGGCTTGTCATCCTCGTCGTGATGTCTCTTGTCCTGTTCCAGTTGGTCAGCCTCGCACAGCGGATCTTCTTTCCCTGGTCGCTGCCGAAGGGACAGAAATGACGAGCTTCCTGATCAACAACATTGACTACGGCCTCACCGGCAACCGGGAGGGAGACCGCCTCAGCGGTGCAATCCGCGTTCACGACGGCAGGATTGCGGAAATCGGCCACCTGCAGCCCCGGGAAGGCGAACGGATTGTCGATGCGAGCGGATGCGTGGTCACACCGGGTCTGGTGAACACCCATCACCATCTATTCCAGTCTGTCCTGAAGGCCGTGCCGGAAGGCATGAATGCGCCACTTGACGACTGGCTCATGAACGTTCCCTACAGCTACTGGCCGCTGATCGACGAGGAAACCCTTCGCGTATCGGCCAGGATCGGACTGGCAGAACTGCTTCTCACCGGAACGACAACGGTCTGCGATCATCACTACGTCTATTCCGACCATTATGACTACGACCCGGCAGACGTGCTTTTTGCGGAGGCGGAAGCGCTTGGCATCCGTTTCGTCCTGGCCCGGGGTGGTGGAACGAAAGGCCGGTCTTTTCCCGATCCGAGCCTGCCGCCGTCACCAAGCGAGCCACTGGACAAATTTCTGGCAAGCATCGAGCGGACTGCAAACCGCTGGCATGACCCCTCCCCAGGTTCCAGCATGCGGGTAGCCGTCGCACCGACCACGCCGACGTTCAACGTCGATGCGGGAGAGCTTGCCGACATCGCCCGCTTTGCCCGCGGCAAGGGCCTGCGCCTTCATTCGCATCTTTCGGAAAACCGGACCTACGTGGACTTCACCCTGGCGAAATACGGCAAGCGACCGGTTGATTGGCTTGCCGAGCAGCAGTGGCTCGGGCCGGATGTCTGGTTTGCCCATCTGGTGGAATGCGACCGGGACGAGGTGCGCATGCTCGCGGAAACCGGAACCGGAATGGCGCACTGTCCGCAAGCAAATGCAAGGCTTGGCTCAGGCATTGCTCCAGCTGACGCCCTGCATGATCTCGGCGGCCGAGTGTCGCTGGCGGTAGATGGCGCAGGGGCGAACGAGGCCGCCGACATGGGCGCTGCCCTCTACAGCGCCTTCGCGCTGCACCGAGCGACAAAGGGCGTGCAGGCGTTGCAAGCCGAAAGCCTGCTCAACTGGGCAACCGAAGGCGGCGCCAAGGTGCTCGGCTTTGAGGAGATCGGCGTACTGCGTCCCGGCATGATCGCCGACATTGCCGTTTTCGACATTTCGGCCCCTCGCAACATGGGTCTTCACGACCCGGCCCTTGCTCCCGTGCTGACGGGTGCCGCAAGCCTGCGCCACAGCTTTGTCGGCGGGCGGCAGATCGTCCGGGACGGTTCCATCCCCGGACTGGGCCTGGCCGGGCTCGGTTCGGACGCAAGCCGCGTTACCCGGCAACTGATTGAACGCAGAAAGGAAATGACGGCGCCTCACCGGGCCCGCGCCGCCCAGGCCTGATGGCAAATCGCCTGCGTCGGGCAGGCACATTCTTATGTGGAGTAGAAGCTGTCAGTGCCCATGAGCACGGGTCATTGCTCCCGGACCTCTTTCTCAAGGAGAACGGAAATATGAGCACCTCTGCATCTTATGGTCTCGTTGAACTGGAAAAGGAAAAAGGCTTCGGCGGCGTCGGTGAGACGGTCGACCGGTCAATTCCCCAGGTCGACATGTCGGACTTCTTTTCCCGCAAGGCAGAGATCACCGAGGATCTGTGGGCCGCGGCGACGGACATCGGCTTTTTCCAGCTGAGCAACCACGGCATCCCGCAGGAACTGATCGACGAGGCTTTTCGACTGTCGGCCGGCTTCTTCGACCTGCCGGCAGAGACGAAAGAACAATATCCGCTTCGGCCCGGAACCAATGCAGGCTGGGAATTCAAGGCGCAGGTCCGCCCTTCAACCGGTACAGCCGACCAGAAGGAAAGCTACCAGATCACCCTGCCGCGCATGACAGGTCTCTGGCCGACCGGCGAAGAACTGTCCGGCTTCAAGGCGACCATGCTGGCATTCGAGCGGCACAACTGGGCACTGGCGATGAAGGTTCTGTCCTGCTTCGCCGACAAGCTGAAGTTTCCGCCGGACTTCTTCACCGAAGGACACGATCCGCTGACACCGGAATACCAGTCGACCCTTCGGCTGATCCATTATCTGGGCATGGAAGATGCCAAGCCAGAGGACTTCAAGTTCTGGCGGGCCGGTGCCCACACCGACTTCGACTGCCTGACACTGCTGCACCAGAAGGCAGGCCAGGGCGGGCTGCAGCTTTGCCCGGGCAAGGACAGCCAGGGCCGGGCAATTGCCTGGACCGACGTGCCCCCGCTGGAAGGCGTTATCACCTGCAACATCGGCGACATGCTGATGCGCTGGTCGGACGACAAGCTTCTGTCAAACCTTCACCGGGTGCGCATGCCCAAGCCGGAGGAATATCTCGGTCCTCGCTACTCCATGGCCTATTTCGCCCAGGCCAACATGGATACGGTGCTTGCAGGACCGGAAGGCAAGTATGAGCCGATGACGGCACATGACTATATCCAGATGCGGCTAGGTGCGAATTTCGGCAAGAAATAGCGGCGCAATCGCCATCCGACAAAGTAGAACCACGACGCCGGGACCATCGTTTGAAACGATCGGCGTCGTGGCTGCACCATTACAGCCATGATTTGTCCGCGAAACTATCCAGAAGCTGACGATCCGGCAGACTTTACTTTTGCTGCCCGTCCTTTAGGCTTGGTTTCACGACGAGCACCCGCCAACGAAACGCGGCCTCAAAACTCACCCAACAGACAGAATTGCGAAACGCTCCATGACCGAAGCCAAAAGCGGCGACACGGTTCGTCTTCATTATAAGGGCACGCTGGACGACGGCTCCGTCTTCGACAGCTCCGAAGGACGCGACCCGCTGGAATTCACCGTTGGATCCGGCCAGATCATTCCGGGTCTCGACCAGGCCATTCCCGGCATGAAGGTTGGCGACGAGAAGACGGTCCGCATCGAACCCGACAGCGCCTACGGTCCCCACAATCCGGCCGCACGCCAGGCTGTTCCGCGGACCAACATTCCGGCCAACATCCCGCTGGAAGTCGGCATGCAGCTGCAGGCGCAGACAGAGAACGGCCAGATGATGACCGTGACCGTGATCGAGATTTCCGAAAACGAAGTCATTCTGGACGCCAACCACCCGTTGGCCGGCAAAGTGCTGACGTTCGAGATCCAGCTGACAGGGATCAACTGAGGCCCACCGGTTCCGGTTTAGCTGACAGTGGCAAAGTCAGAAGCCGATTTCGGCTCCCTGATGAGGTCTGAACACTGAAAAGACAAAAGCCCCGCGGTTCGCCGCGGGGCTTCTTTTTTCACGCACTGGCGCTGCAAGCCGGCGCGCGAAAATGTCAGACCATGCCTCAGTCCATATAGACGCTGTCGTTGGCTTTCTGGACCTCGGTCTTGAACAGGCCGAGCAGTTCGTTGGCTTTCGGGTCGAGGTTTTCAGCCACGTGCGTTTCGAAAGCCGGCTGGGCCGCCGCAGCCATGGACGCGCGCTGGTCGGCGGTGAGAGCGGTCACTTCCATCTTGTCCATCAGGCCCGCCAATCCCCTGTCGGAGGCTTCGATGATGCGCGACAGGCCACGGCTGGCGGTTACGCAGCTTTCCGCCGCATAGCGCAGGGTCTGCTGCTGCTCTTCGCTCAATCCTTCGAAGAAGTCCCGATTGACCATGAACGTGTAGGGCGAGAACAGGTGGTTGGTCAGCGTCATGTACTTCTGAACTTCGGAGAAGTTCGCGAAGGAAATGATCGGCACCGGGTTCATCTGACCGTCGATGACACCGGTCTGCAGGCCGGAATAGACCTCGCCCCAGGATAGCGGATAGGCCTGCGCGCCAAGCGCCTGGATGATGGTCTGGTGAGACGGCAGCGTCATGGTGCGGATGCGGATGCCGTCAAAATCGTCGAGCGACGCGATCGGGTGCTTGGAATTGGTAACAGCGAAGAACCCGCCCGTGTCCGGGAAACCGAGCACCACGACATCTCCAAGGGCTTCCTCGATGTCGGCAGCCAGAGCCTTGCCGAAATCACCGTCGAAAACCGCGTAGGTGGCCGCGTTGTCGGCAAAGGCGAACGGCAGGTTCAAGACGTCGATGCGTGGGTAGTAGCTAGCCAGCGCGCCGGTGGACGTCAGTGTCGCCTGGATGATGCCGTCGCGCACATGCTGCACATGCTCGGCAGCCGAACCGAGCTGGTTGGAACCGAAGACCTCCACTTCGACGGCACCGTTGGTGTCTGCATTGACGATGTTGGAGAACACCGCGGTGCAGGCATGAGCCGGGTTTTCGAACGGATCGGTCTTGTTGTCGTGTCCGAACTTCAACACCTTTCCATCTGCCAGCGCGCTGCCGGCCATAAGCGCAGCGGTCAGCCCGACCGCCAGTCCCTTTGCGAACTTCTTCATGATTTTCTCCATTCCTCTGTCAGGTTGTTTTTTTGTTATTGGGCAAACCCGAGAGCACGCGGCAGCATCATCGCCGCGCTTTCCCAGAAGGCGAACAGGAACAGCACCGCCACCTCTGCGACCAGGAACGGCCCCAGCTTGATGGCAATCCGTTCCAGTTTCTCACCGGTGACCGATGAGAGAACGAACAGGCACGCGCCGACAGGCGGCGTCATCAGCGAGATGTTGAGTGCCAGAACGAAGATGATCCCCGCGTGGATCGGCTCCAGACCCACCTGGGCGGTGAGCGGAACAAGAACCGGTGCCAGGATGATCAGGATGGCGGTGATATCCATGACCATGCCGACGATCAGCAGAAGTCCGATGATGATGGCGATGACCGCATAGCGGTTGTCGGCGAGACCCAGGATGGTCTCTGCCAGCATCTGGGGGATTTTTTCAAAGCTCATCCACCAGCCGAGGATGCCGGCAAAGGCGATGATGACGAAGATCACGCCGGTGATGCGCGCTGTGCGCACGAGCATCTGGTAAAGCGCGGGCAAGGTCAGCGTGCGGTAGACGAATGCACCGATGAAGAGCGCATAGGCGACTGCAATGGAAGCAGCTTCCGTCGGCGTGACGACACCGCCGAGGATGCCCCCCAGAATGATCACCGGCATCAGCAGTGCGGTAATTGAGGAAACGAAGACCTGCCAGATTTCCTTCAGGTTGGCCCGGCGCTCCGCCTTGGGCAGGCTGTTGCGGGCCGCACCAAGGGTAATGACGGCCATGCAGACACCGCAGATGACGAGACCCGGCAGAATGCCTGCGGCGAACAACCCGCCAATTGAAACGCCCATGAGCGAGCCGTAGACAACCATCAGACCGGACGGCGGGATGGTCGGTCCGATGATCGAACCGGCCGCCGTTACGGCGCACGCGTAATCGCGCTTGTAGCCTTCCTTGACCATGGCGGGCACCAATGTGCGCCCGAAGGCCGCCGCATCCGCCGTTGCCGAACCCGTTAACCCCGCAAAGAACACGGAGGCGAGCATATTTGTGTGGGCCAGTCCACCCCGGAAATGGCCGACCAGCACCTGGGCCAGCTTCACCAGCCGGTCGGTGATACCCGTCTGGTTCATGATTTCGCCGGCCAGAATGAAGAACGGCATCGCCAGAAAGGGGAAGATGTTCAACCCGTTGAAGATACGGCTCGGCCCGATGGCCAGGAACTGGTCACCGCCCATATGAATGAGGCCGATGACGCCGGCCGCGCCAATGGCAAAGCCGATAGGCATGCCGAGCAGGACAAATCCGATGAAGACAGCGGCTACGATCATGCTGCGGCCTCCGCAAACGGAGGATTGTCGAGATGGGTGCCGTTGTCCCGGATCATCGCCAGAACGGTCTGGATCGAGGCAAGGGCTGCGGCAGCCGGGATTGCCGCATAGAACGGCTGCAGACTGATACCGAAGATCATGGCCTGCCGCTTGGCGCCGCTTTGCGCGAAACCGAGCCCGTACCAAAGAACGTAGAGAAACAGTGCGAGAACGCAGAGATCAATCGCCATCAGCACAATGCGGCGCAACGACACCGGCACGCGCATGATGGCAGCCGTCAGTCCGATATGGTCCCGTCTGGCGATGCCGGATGAGACGGCCAGCATGGCTGCCCAGATCATCAGGTAGCGCGCAAGGATCTCCGGCCAGGGCAACTGCCAATGAAAGAAGTAGCGATCAACCACGCCGAGCCAGACATCAAGCACAAGCAGTGCCATCAGCAAGGCTATTACAGCCTCGACGCCCGTATTCAGCCTGGCACTGGTTCTGGCAGCCCACTCGCGCATAATCCCTCCACCGAAATGTACCTTAATTACATTTTCAGAGCAGAAATTGCGTTTCGTCAAGCGTATTTTGTTTTTAAATTACATTTCTCGCGTAAATGAGGCTATGATCAGGCGCTGATTGACGATTTTGTGTAATCAAATTACAAATCCCGCAACCAGGGAGACATGTGTGCAGGCAAAGATCCGAACTCCGACCGGCGACAATACAAACGGCCATGCCGCTATCGATCTCATTTCCGCACTCCGCGATCACGCCGGCCAGTTTCCGGCGCGGGAACAAAAGGTTGCGGACTACGTGCAGAACCATCTGTCCGCAATTTCGGACATGACGATCGCCGAACTGGCAAAAGCCTGCGGCGTCAGCACACCGACCGTCGTTCGCTTTTGCAGGACACTCGGCTGTGACGGTTTCCGGGAATTCAAGCTGCGTCTGGCGCAAAACCTGGCCGTCAGCCTGCAGTATATTTCCGCGCCATCGACCACCGAGCAGGTTGCCAGCGAAACGGCGATCGACCGCGTTCTGGGCGCGCTTTATGCGACCGCCAATGTCATGCGGCAGCAGGTCGATCCGACCGTTATCGAGCGGGCCGTCGAAAAGATCGCCAAATGCCGGCAGCTTCTCACCGCCGGGATCGGCGGTGGGTCGACGATGGTGGCCGGTGAAGCGGCGAGCCGCTTTTTCCGCCTTGGTATTCCGTCTGTCGCCCTGCACGACAGCTATCTCCTGCAGATGCGTGCGGCGACGCTCGGTCCCGACGACGTTCTGCTGTGTGTCTCCGCCAGTGGCGAAGCGGATGAACTGGTCAGCGCGGCCGAGATTGCCGGCGGCTATGGGGCCACCACGATCGCGATTGCACCGAAAGGCTCCCGCCTTGCAATGATTTCCAAGATCCCCATCCTGGTCGATCTTCCCGAGGACCCTGACATCTTCAAGCCCACCGCTTCGCGATACGCGCACCTGGTGATTGTCGACGCCATCGCCATGACGGTCGCGCAGGTCCGTGCCGCCGCCACAAGCGAAAACCTGCGCCGGATCCGCTCTTCCCTGACCGCCTTCCATGGCCGCACCGGACCTCAACCTCTGGGCGATTGAGCCTCATGAACACACGAAACTGCGCCGGCTTGCCAGAAACCGCCGCAATCTGATGTGAAACTGAGAGAAGCCGATTGCATTTCTTACAACGGTCACCCTATGTATGTTATTGGTTTTCATAAGCTCTTGTCGGGGACATCGTATTCATGTCGGTAGATGTTGACGCGCTGGTAGACAGACGGCGCCTCAGACGCAAAGTGACCTTCTGGCGGATCGCGACTTTTGTCGTCATCGCCGCGGCACTGATCGGGGGGCTTATCTACGTCTCCGGGGCTTCGGAATTGTCCAAGCGGACGGCCCACATCGCGCGCATCCCGATCGAAGGCGTCATCCTCGAAAGCCGCAAGACCCTGCAGATGATCGAGAAGATCGGCAAGTCCGATGCGGTCAAGGGCGTGGTGATCTCCATCAATTCTCCCGGTGGCAGCACAACCGGCGGCGAAGCGCTGTACGAAGCGCTGCGCAAGCTTTCCGAAAAGAAACCGGTGGTCGCCGAAATCCGCACAATCGGAACCTCCGCGGGCTACATGATCGCCCTTGCCTCCGATCACATCGTCGCGAGATACAATTCCATCACCGGCTCCATCGGCGTGCTGTTCCAGTTCGGCAATATCAGCAAACTGATGGAAACGGTCGGCGTGGAAATGGATGCGGTCAAGAGCGCTCCGCTGAAAGCCGAGCCCGACTTCTATTCCCAGACGAGCCCCGAGGCACGCGCCATGCTGCAAAAGCTCGTCGACAATTCCTACGACTGGTTCGTTTCACTGGTCGCCGAGCGGCGATCTCTCGACATGCCCAGGGCCAAGGAACTTGCAGACGGCCGCATTCTGACGGGCCACGATGCCCAGACGGAAAAGCTGGTCGATGCCATTGGCGGCGAAGATGTCGCAATCGACTGGCTAGTAAGCGAGAAGGGCGTTCCGAAAGATCTTCCAGTCGTCACCTGGAGCGCCAACGAAAATCTGGAAGAGCTGCCGTTTTCCTCCCGGGTCTCGCGAGAGTTCGGAAAAGGCATCGGATCGGCCCTTCTGGAGCCGGTTAGTGAAGCTAAGGGGCTGATTCCACGAGGGCTTACGCTTGACGGGCTCGTATCCGTTTGGCAGGCTTCTGACGCGGCAGACAATAATCCGTAAGCGAGGGGGCACTTCATGATCAAATCTGAGCTGGTTCAGCATATCGCCGAACAAAATCCGCATCTCTATCAGCGGGACGTTGAGAACATCGTCAACGCCATCTTGGATGAGGTTACCGAAGCGCTCATGCGCGGCGACCGGGTGGAGTTGCGCGGCTTCGGCGCGTTTTCCGTCAAGAACCGCCCCGCTCGCGTCGGCCGCAATCCGCGCACCGGTCAAAAGGTGGAAGTGGACGAAAAGTTCGTGCCCTTCTTCAAAACCGGCAAGGAAATGCGTATACGGTTGAACGATGGTGTGGACCACGGCGACGACTGATTGCGTTTGTCACGGCACGCCATTTAAAATCGACTTCTGATCTGGCCAAAACCGGGAGAACCCAGTGACCCGTTTCCTCAAGAACGTGATCTTGTTCGTTATCGCGGTTGTCCTGATCCCGTTGTCGGTGGCGAACCGGCACACGGTCTCCCTGTCGCTCAATCCCCTCGACCCGCAGGACCCGCGCCTGACGATCCCGGACATTCCGCTGTTCTGGATCATCTTCGCAAGTCTGGGTGTCGGCATCATCGTCGGTGGACTTGGCGCATGGGCCAAACAGGGCCGCTGGCGCAAGGAAGCACGCGTGAAGCGCCGGGAAGCCGCGAAATGGCACAAGGAAGCCGACCAGCTGCGGGAAATGAACACAGCAGGTCAGCCGGCATCCAATCTCAAGGGACTGGCAGGACCGGGCAACCGCAACGCCGCCTGACCGGCCGACATTACCATGCGTATTATCTCCAGCGACGAGATCGATGCCTGCCTGGAAGACAGGGCCGTTCTTGAAACGCTGCGCCGGGCCTATCGCTCCAGCACAGTCGCCCCCAAGGCATCCCCCTTGCCCATCGGTCGGCTGAACCAGCAGCAAGGCGCGCTCACCGTACAGCCGGCCTGGACCGACTTTACCCAACAGGGCGACGTCAAGCGCGGCTATATCGGCTGTTCCCTGGCGCTGGATCTACCCGAGCAAACGGGCCTGTCCTCGAGTCTCTACCTTTTGTTTTCCGGTTCCGGCGGACAACCGATAGCCCTTCTGGATGGCATGCGCCTTACAGTCTGGCGCACGGCCGGTCTGCACGCACTCGGGGCAAGTTACCTGTCCCGCGAAGACACGTCCCGCCTGCTGGTCATCGGTGACGACCCGAGGTTGCCCCGGCTTGTGTGCGGCTATGCGGCCGTGCGCAACCTGACGTCGATCCTTCTGGCCGGCGTGTCGCCGGAAATCCAGAAAAGGATCGCCGCCTTGCCCGCGCTCAAGGGGGTCAATGTGGGCATCACGAACGAGATCTATGCCGCTCAGGAAGGCGCGGACATGATCTGCATTGCCGGTCCGGAAAACGAAACAGGCACCCATCACGCCCTCACCTACCTGGATCCTCCTGCGGGCTGCCACATAGACGTGCTGGATCCGGAAGCACAATTGCCGACAGAACTGCTGCAGGAAGCACGGCTGTTCACCACCGACCTGAGCGAACCGCCGCGGCCGGACCTTGAATGGGCTGCCGACCTGAAGGACCTCACACAGGGCACAAAAGCCGGCCGGCGTTACTACGGCCAGCGCACGCTGTTTTTGCCTGCCCCGCGTACCGGGCTCGCAGACTACGCACTGGCTGCACACGTTTTTTTGAGGACGTGACGTCTGGAACTCGTGCCTGTGCACACCATATTTCGGAACAGCAGGGGGAATCCATGAAAGCGAGCGCCCGAAAAGGGTCGCCCGGATGACGGCTCGGCCGCCATGGGTTCGCTTTCTCATTGGTATTTTGAAGGAGCATATCATGCTGACGACGCTTGCCTATTCGGCAAGCCTTCCGGCAATCGCACTTGGGCTGATGTATTATGTGTCAGCCTGTTCGGGGCTTGTCTACTAGTGCCTTGATGGCACCCTGGCCGTTCGATCCTACGGGCGAGACCGGCTGCCTCCATGGGTTTGGCCCGTTCGGCCGATCGCGCCAAATCCGTTATACGATAATCGTGAAGCCGGTTCCCCGTGGGCCGGCTTTTGTCGTTTCTGGACTGGCCACTGAGGCCACGGGACGGAAAGCCAATCCCGGCTTAATTGGGATCTGAACCTGTTCCAAAACGGTGTCCGGGCAAAGTCCAGCCACGCAGGATCGCGCCGCCGCGCAGGATCAGCGCACAGCTTGCGGCAAGGATCGCAGCAAGGATTTGCGGCGCGCCCAGTTGCACCAGCACAACAAATCCGCCCGCACCGGCAAAGGCCGCACCGACATAGATTTCCGGCTTCACGATGGAGGAAGGTTCACGGGCGATGGTGTCCCGCAGGATGCCGCCGAAGGTTGCCGTCGAGACCCCCATCAGGATCGCCACCAGGATCGTGTCACCGACAGTCAGGGCCTTGGCAGCTCCCATGACCGAATAGGCCGCAATACCGATGGCATCGGCCCATCTCAAGGGTTTGCTGAGCTTTTCGATCCACTCGGCAAAATACCAGACCAGCGCGCTGACGACGAAGCACACCAGCAGATACCATTCGTTCTCCACCCAGAAAACCGGTACACCCAGCAAAAGGTCACGCAGGGTACCGCCACCGATCCCCGTCAGCGTGGCAAAGAACAGCAGGGCAACGATATCCAGCTGCTTGCGCGAAGCGACGATGCCGCCGGTAATGGCGAATACCGCCACCCCGAGATAGTCCAGCATTTGCAGCAGCATTCCGTCCCCCATGCCCACTTTCTTTCCGAAGGCAGTACCTGACGTCCGGGTCTTTGTCATCCCGTAGCATGCCACGCCGGCGCTCGGCCTCACGTCTCAAGGCCTGCGTATCTCGCTCAAGGGATTCAGGCGATCCGGCCAGACCGCCTTCTGGAAAAACACCGATCGTTCCCGGCTGTCGTCCTCGCGCGTCGCGTCGACGGCAGGACCTGGCTCCGGTTAGCTGTGTTGACGAAAGGGTTGCCCCAAAGAAAAGGGGCCACTCCGCTGGATGCGGAGCAGCCCCTTCAAAGCTCTGGGGTCGGTTGAACTCAGGCGTTCTTGTCGACTGTCTGTCCGGCTTCAGCCGAAGCCGCAACATCCTTCGGTCCACCCTTGGAAACGCCGACCATGGCCGGACGCAGCACGCGGTCGCCAATGACGTAGCCAGCCTGCATGACCTGTACAACCGTGTTGTTCGGCACTGTGGTGTTCGGCACCTCGAACATGGCCTGGTGGAAGTTCGGGTCGAACTTCTGGCCTTCCGGGTCCAGTTTCTTGACGCCGTTCTTTTCAAGCTGGTTGAGCAGATCACGCTCGATCATCTCGACGCCTTCGATCAGCGAAGCAACACCCGCATCGGCGTTCTTGCGGTCATCTTCCGGCAACGCCTCAAGTGCGCGGCGCAGGTTGTCGGAAACCGTCAGCATGTCACGGGCAAAGCCGGACACGGCGTACTGGCGGGCGTCCTTGACTTCCTTTTCCGTGCGGCGGCGCAGGTTTTCCATTTCCGCCATGACGCGAAGCGCGCGATCCTTCAGATCCGCGTTTTCGGCTTTCAGAACTTCGATCGGATCGACACCGGCCGCTTCGACAGCTTCCGGCTGTTCCGCTGCTGCGGTTTCCGGCGTTGCTTCTGCCGGCTGCTCTTCCGGGGTTTTGTTTTCGTCGCTCATGAATGATCCGTTTGCTCAGACTGTTTGCGGGTGCTTATACGACCGGTTGGCGTTTTTTCAAAGAGCATCGGCGGATAGGCTTTCGCTTACCCGCCGGATGCGCTCATATGAACCGCAGCCGGTCAGCCGCAGATATATTTCGGAATTAAAGGGCGCTCTTGATCCAGTCGGAGAGTTTGCCCTTCGGCGCTGCACCGATCTGGGTTGCCATCGGCTCGCCATCCTTGAACAGGATCAGCATCGGAATGGACCGAACGCCGTATTTCATGGCCATGTCCTGGTTCTCGTCGATGTTGAGCTTGGTGATCTTCACCTGGCCGTTCATCTCTTCGGAGATTTCTTCAAGAGCCGGAGCGATCATCTTACACGGACCGCACCATTCGGCCCAGAAGTCGACCACGACCGGGCCGTCGGATTTCAGGACTTCGGATTCAAACGAAGAGTCGGTAACTTGTGTGGTAGCCATAACTAGATCTCGTAGGTCTCAGGATCGCGCCTACCCGATGTAAGCGCATCAGTTGGCAAGAACGTAGGAAGCCGAGGGCCTGCCGTCAAGCCGATGTGCCGTCAGGACGCAGTCCGGCGAAGGTTTCTTCCAGCACCTTTTCGGGGATTTCCATCAGGCTCGGCACCGCGGTCCACAGAAGCTGGGCGGAAATCTCCCTGTCCGGATAAATCTGCTTCAGCATTTCCCTGTAAACACAAAGCTGTGCGCGGTACTCGAGCGGGATTTCGGCAACTGATGCCGGCGGATGGAAGTTGGTCTTGTAATCCACAATCACCACCCGGTTATCCTCAACCACCAGCCGGTCGATCTGTCCGGAAATCTCGACTTCCGTGCCGTCGCTTGCCCGAATCGTCCCGACCAGCGGAACTTCGGCGCGGGCATGACCGCAAAACAGCGTCTCGAATTCCGGCATCTCGAGAATCGCAGCCACTTCGCGCAGAAGGTGAGGCATGCGCCCGGCAAATTCCGGCTTGAGGGCCTGCTTGAGGTAGGTTTCCGACGCTGCCATGCGGGCGTCTTCAGCCAGGTCCGGCAACAGCTCCAGAAGCCGGTGGATCAGGCGACCGCGCTCCAGGGGCCAGGATGCAAGATCCCTGCCCGCCTGCAGGCGAGACACCGCTGGCACCGGTTCGATGCCTTCCTTTTCCTCCATCGCCTCGAATGCCCGTGAGGGCTGAAGGCGTTTCTTCCTGGCAAGCGGACGGACGGAGCTGGAGAGCCAGTCCGGCAACGGCGGTTCTTCGCTGCGCGGCACTGCGGAGGTATGCGACGCCGCGCCTGCCTCGGGCTCGGCGATGACGCCATCCTTCTGCCAGCGCCAGGCGGAAACGGATCCATCGGTTGCGGTCAGTTCACGCGCCTCAGGCTTCAACGCCCGTGAGACCATCGAATACCAGCAGTTCTCGTGGGCACCGCGTTTCGGTTCCCAGCCGCAGACGATCAGCCGGTCTTCGGCGCGGGTCAGAGCCACATACAACAGGCGCCGGTACTCTTCCTCCTGCGCATCCCGCAGGGCTTCCACCGCCGCGTCGTGCCAGGGTGTCCGGTCCGCCTTGGGTGGCAGCCAGACCAGAGCCGGTGGCAGAAGATCGTTTTCCAGACGCTTGCGCGGCAGGAAGGCCGGATCGTGGATTGCGCTGACGGGGGCTGCCCCCGGATCGACCAGAACGACGATCCGCGCTTCCAGCCCCTTGGAACCATGCACGGTCATGATGCGGACCATGCCCTTGGTATTGGTCAACTCACGCTTGATCTCGGTCGGTGCCGCTGCCATCCAGGCAAGGAACCCTTCCAGGCCCGGCGTGCCGGATTGCTCATAGGCAATGGTGAGCGCCAGGAACTCGTCCAGAACGTCATCGACTTCCACGCCGAGGCGAGCGCGAAAAGCTTTCCGGCCGCCATCAGCCCCCAGCAGCCGGGCATAGAATTCGTAAGGCGGCACGAAGTCGGCGCGCGCGCGCCAGTCTTCCAGCCTTGCGCGCACGGCCTTCCATTTGTCCGAACTGTCCGACCGTTTCACCAGCATCTGCCACAGCGTTCCGGGCCGCACATTTTCCGGCGTTTCCCGGGCAACCTCCAGCAGGTCGTCGTCCGTCAGGTTGAACAGCGGGCTCTTCAGCACGCAGGCAAGCGACAGGTCGTCTTCCGGCAGCAACAGGAACCTGCCGAGAGCGGCGAGATCCTGAACAGCGATATGGTCCGTCAGAACAAGGCGGTCACTGCCGGCAGCCGGGATATCCAGCTCTTTCAGTTCCCGGTTGAGCGCTTCGACAAAAGGCCCGCGCTTGCGCACGAGGATCATCACATCGCCGGGATTTGCCGAGCCATCGCGCATCCACTGGGCAATTTCAGCAGCAATACGCCTGGCCACCTTCAGCATCGGGCTGCCCGAACCGACGTGGTCGATCGGCTGGCGCCAGTCGTCCGGTTCCTCGATCTCCGCCTCGGCCTCCAGTGGCCACAGATCGACGATCCCCGGGTCGCGGCGGATGGCTTCATGGACCGGCGCCTTCACGTCCTGCGACAGGCCCTTGTGGGCGCTTTCGTCGTGAAACACCTTGTCGACCGCTCCAAGAACATCCGGCGTGGAGCGGAAGGAGAGCTGCAGATTGACGGAATGAAACTCAAGCTCGGCCGCCTCGGCCTTGCCGGAAAAGGCCCGTCGCATGGCATCGAAATAGGCCGGCACAGCTCCCTGGAACGAATAGATCGACTGTTTTTCGTCGCCCACCGCAAACAGCGTGCGGACCCGGTCTCTTGCACCGGTCCCGGCGAAGAACTCGGAGGCAAGCGAAGTCACCACTTCCCATTGGCGCGGACTGGTGTCCTGAGCCTCATCAACAAGGATATGATCAAGCCCCTGGTCGAGCTTGTATTGCACCCAGAGCGCCGCATCGGACTTCTGCAGCAGCGTTGCCGTCTTGACCACCAGATCCTCGAAATCGAGATACCCGCGGGCGGTCTTGGCGCGCTCATAATGACCGATCACCGCGTCGGCGAGACGCAGCAGGGCTGTGGTTCCCTCATAGGTCGCCACCTTCCGGCGCTGGTCCAGCAGTTCCAACAGGCGTTGTTGTTCCGCCTCCAGCGCCTCCAGCATCTGGGGGAACGTTTCCGCGACCTTCTTGGTGGCGAGCGACTTTCGCGGCTCAAGCTTGGCTGTCAGGAAAATCGCCTGCCAGGCCTCGCGGAAAGCGGTTATGTCCGTGAGCCTCGCGGCGGCAACCAGATCGTCCGCACGCGCCTGATCGGTCTTGGTGCCGGTTCGCAGTGCCTCGGCATAGGCAAGACAGGTGTTCAGATCAAACGGGCATGCGGTCCGGAACTGCTCGTCGAAATCCGCAAGCCGCAGAGCCGGATCGGTTTCCAGAAGACCGGCAAGCTCGGCAAGCGCGGTTTCCAGATCGCCGGCATCAACCGTCCAGCGACGGAAGGCGTCGCGGCTCTGGATCAACTCGTCCAGCGCCTTCTGGGCGCCGCCGTCGCTCATCAGATCAATGACAGATGCCAGCGCCCTGCCAAAGGCGCTTTCCGGCTCGGTCTCGGCAACATGCAGCACGGTCGCGCGCGAGGCCGCCATGAGTTCCGCCGCCACCCGGTCGTCGAGTACGGCAAAATGGCCCGCGACGTTTGCTTCCAGCGGAAACTGGTGCAGCAGGGATTCGCAGAAACCGTGAATGGTCTGGATCTTCAACCCGCCCGGTGTTTCCAGTGCCCGGGCAAACAGGCGGCGTGCCATCGCCAGGCGCGCGGCATCTGGTTTGCGGCCTTCAATGTCCTGCAATTCGGCCGCGAGTGCGGCATCATCCCTGGTGACCCATTCGCCGAGAATCTTGAAAACGCGGGTCGCCATTTCGGCAGCGGCGGCCTTGGTGAAGGTCAGCGCAAGAATACGAGAGGGATCGGTGCCATCCAGCAGCAGCCGCACCACCCTGCGGGACAGAACGAAGGTCTTGCCCGATCCGGCATTGGCACTCACCCAGGCCGAGGCCCGTGGGCGGGAGGCAAGGTCCTGCCGTTGCCTGGTCACTTCAGGGATCTGAAAGCTCATGAAGGCTCCTCCGATCCAAGTGCCCATTCCTGCGTTCTGGCAAGATGATCATAGTCGCCACCCATCTGCCGCTCGCGCATGACGCGGGCACGGGACAGGTAACCAATGTCTTCCCTGACATAATGTGCGATCAACTGTTCCAGCCGCGTCCAGGCGTCTTCCACCAGATCTTCCAGCGGCGTGTCCTTCGGGTTTCGCGGTGCTTCGATCACCGGTTCGCTGCCGCCCTTCAGCTGCAGATACAATAGCTCGGATATCGGCGCGTCAGCCGGCACATCCTTGAACCCGAACCGCCGGACCATCGCGGCCTCCAGCGGCAATTGCGGCGACAGTAGCGCGTCGACCTGCTTTTGCGAGGGCACCTGCCCTGTCTTGTAATCGACCACGGACAGCCCGCCGCCACTCAGAAGGTCGATCCGGTCTGCCCGGCCGCGCAGGCGGAAATCGAAGCCGGGCAACTTCAGTTCCACACCGCCTCCGATTTCCAGGAACCGCTGGCTGACGTGTTGCGACCGCCTTGCTTCGTAGGCGACGAAGCCAGCCGCGATCTTCTGGAAACGCGGCCACCAGAGCGCCCGGATCGCCGGAAACGCATCAAGAGGCTCGAACAGCTCCTCGCCGATCTCTGTCAGGGCCTTTACGGCACTGTCGTCGAATGCGCCGGTCCAGGTCAGCAGGAAATCCGCCAGCGCATCGTGAATGAGGTTGCCCTTGTCGGCCGCACCGGGTTCGCCGCCGATCGGGTCGACCGGCTGCAGCTCGAGCACATGACGGGCAAAGATCGCGTAGGGATCGCGGATCAGGCGTTCGATTTCGGTGATGGAGAGCGATTTCGGACGCGCTGCCAAGGGCGGACGAGGATGAGGCCGGGACGCAGGCCGCACCGCGCCTTCCGGCCGGTCGAGCTGTGCTGCAAGGGCGGAATATACCGCCCCTTGCGCTTCCAGTTTCTTCGTCAGGTCGGGCCCGGCAAGCGTGGTCAGGCGCTGCAGCCAGCGCGATGCGACGGTGGGAGCGCCGTCGGAGCGTGCGGCACGCGAAAGAAGGACACGCCGTGCGCCCATGCCTTGCGCAAAGTCATGTGCGGCTGCACCGAGCCGGCGTTCCGGGGGTTCCAGCCCCATGTCGCGCTTCATCGGCCGGTTCAGCCACGGATCATTGCGCGTGCGTTGAGGCCAGACGCCCTCATTGAGGCCACCCAGGATCGCGAAATCAAAGGCCTGAAGCCGTGCTTCCATGGGACCGAGGATCTGCACCCGCTGGTCGCCCGGCAGCCTGCGCCGTACGGCCTGACCGGACATCAGCGCAGGCAGTACCGACGGCCATTCGCCGGCAGGAATTTCCAGTCCGCTGGAGCTTGCTTCCAGAAGACCGGTCAGAAACTGGGCCAGCGCCTCGCCCGCCTCGCCGGCATAAAGTTCTGCCACCGAACCTTCGTGATCGATCGAGATCGCCTCGATCACATCGACATGACGCCGTGCGAGGTCGGTCAGAAGGATCGTGCCGCCTTCTGCGGCAAGTTCTTCCAGCGGTTTCAGCGCGTTGGCAAGACGGTCGACAAGGTTCGCGATCACGTCCCAGTCTTCGTCGTGGATCTTTTTCCAGCGTGGCGTATGTGCCTTGCCCGCATCTTCCCGGCTTGCATCGACAGCCAGCTGCAAACCTGCCGTTCCCGGCCGGGCGCGCGGGCCGCGAACCACGCCACGCTCCAGCGCGCGGGCGGCAGACCGGATGTCCTTCACCGGCAAGCCCAGCCGTGTCAGCGGATGCTTCAGAAGCGCCAGAAGATCGATAGGCTCGCAGCCGCCAAGTGCGAGTTTTGCTGCCAGGATTGCCAGGATCGCCGGTGCGGTCTGATCGAGCGGACGGCCGGCACTGTCGTCCACCTGGATGTTCCAGCGGGCAAGCTCCGCCGCAACCCGACGCGTCAACATGCGGTCCGGCGAAATGAGGGCCGCACTTTCCTGCCGCTCGATCGCTTCGCGCAAGGCAATCGCCACGCTCAAGGCTTCATCCGCCTCGTTGCGGGCAGTCATGATCGAGACACCATCGAGGGCCTCTGCCCTGTCCGTTTGGGGACGAGCGTCCAGATAGGCTGTCCAACCATCGGAAGTGTCGGCGGGACGCAGAGCCTCGGAGACAAGCTCCTCGCGCAGCAGGAGCCCCCGATCCGGGTCCGGCCCGAGCGTTGCAACCTCTTCCCGCCCGGCACCCAGCCGATCAAGCAATTGCTTCAGCGAATACTGCGGATGTGAAGGCAGGGTTGCCGCGTCTTTCTGCATCAGACCCTTGCGGGCTGAGGCCTTGCCCGTCTTTTCTCCCAATACGGCCCAGGAGCGGCTGTCCAGATAGCGGTCCAGTCCAGGCAGCACGACGACACCGGTTTCAAGCCGGGAGACAACCTTCAGCAATTCGGCGGTGGCCGGAACCGAGCCGGTAACGCCCGCAACAATAACCGGGCCACGAGGAGGTGTCCGTTCCAGGCGCTCGGCCTCCCGCCGGATAAGGGCCGAGCGACGGGCCTTCGGGTCCATCATTTTCAGTTCGGCAAGATGCGCGGGCCAGGCCTCCCGCACGATCTGCAGGAAATCGAGCGTGATCTGCCAGTACCGGGCATGGTCTTCCGGCACCAGACCGGACAGTTCCGTCCAGTCGGCTTCTTCCGTCTCAACTTCGTCCATCAGCGTCAGCAGGTCTGCCGCCAGCCACGCTGCATCGGCCGTCGACGCCGGAAGGCCGAGAGGTTCGTCGGACCTGAGACTGAGTGCCTCCCTGCGCAACATGCCCTTCCAGGCCTTCACCAGCCTGGTCATCGCAAGGTGACGTTCCAGAAGGGGCATTGCCGGCGGCAGAGGTTCCAGATCCGCATTGGCGGTCAGGCTCTGTGCATCCTCGTCGGCATCGCCCACCGGGCGGATGGCAGGCAGGAGAACTGGCCGGCCACCAAACCGCTGCTGGAAAAGCTCCGGCAGCAGGCGCGCGGCGCGGCGCGTCGGCAGATACAGCGTGACCGACGGCAGCAGCAGTGGATCGTCCAGTGGGCGAAAGCCGGGGATCAGGGTGCCGTCGACCAGTGTGTCGACCAGCGTTTTCAGGAAAGGGACGGACGGCGGGACAGACCAGAGGCGCGCGCTACCGGCCATCCTCAGGCGGCACTCTCGCGAACGGCATATTCGGCGGCACGGATGGCCTCCGGCGTTCCGATATGCAGCCACAGGCCTTCCATCTGAACGCCGTAAAGACGTCCGGCTTCAATCGCCCTGTCGAAAAGCCTGTTCATGGAGAACGGCCCGTCCGGGGCATCTTCGAACAGGCGCGGGTGCAAAATGGTTGCGCCTGCATAGGCAAAGGGCGTCACGCCCTTTTCCTGCCGCCGGGTCAACGCGCCGTCCTTTGCCATGTCGAAATCACCACGGCCGGAATAGCCAACCGCTTTCACGGTTTCGGCAACCAGAAGCAGGGCGTCCATGCGGCTCTCGTCCCAGGCTTCGATCATGTGTTCCAGGTTGGGTTTGACGCCCTCGATCCAGTAGCAGGTATCGGCATTGAGCTGGAAGAACGGCTCTTCCCCCAATAGCGGCAGCGCCTTCTTGATACCGCCCCCGGTTTCCAGAAGCTGCTCACGCTCATCGGAGACGAGAATTTCCATGTCGGCACGCCGGCGAACGTGAACCTCCACCAGATCGGCAAGGTAGTGCACGTTGACCACACAGGTCTTCACGCCCGCTGCTGCGAGCCGGTCCATGCCATGGTCGATCAGGGCCTGACCGTTGACCTCGATCAGCGGCTTGGGTGTCGTTGCCGTCAGCGGGCGCATGCGCTTGCCGAGGCCTGCGGCCAGGATCATGGCTTTGGAAGGGCGAAACCGCTTGTCTGTCATCATCTGTCTCAAATGTGCGACCGGTTGAACGCGGCGCGTTCAGTGCCGATAGCGTGCGTACCAGTCTTTCAAATCCGACAGGAACGGCCTGTCAAGCACCCGGTCGAGATAGCCTAGCATGCGCGGCAAATGGCTCAAGTAAGCCGGCTTACCATCGCGTTCGGCCAGACGGACGAAGATGCCGAGGATCTTGGAGATCCGCTGCGCCGCCATGACCGCGTAGGCTTTCGAAAAACCAACTTCATCGAACTCTGCGGACTGCATTTTTCTTGCCGAGAGATAAGCATCGTAGAGCGCCGTTTCCAGAGCTTCGTCCATGTCCGTGCGGGCGTCCAGCAGCAGGGAAGCAACATCATAGGCAACCGGGCCATAGACCGTGTCCTGGAAATCGATCAAGCCGATCCTGTCGGTTCCTTCAGCACCCGCCTGCCAAAGGAGGTTCGGCGAATGAAAATCGCGCAGCACCCAACCTGTCTGGGCCTCGCTTATGTCTTCAAGTGCCTCGCGCCATAGCCGTTCGAATTCCGAGCGCGTGCTCTCGTCGGCCGGCTTTCCGGACACCTTCGGGACATACCAGTCCAGAAACAGCGCCGCTTCGGCAACAAGCGCGTCGGCTGAATAGTCGGGGACCTGATACAGCCCACCATCAGCGAGCGAGACCGTCTTTGGCCAGGCCTCACCATGCATCTTCGCCAGGACATCGACGGCGGCAACATATCTTTCGCGCACCGGTTTGCCGTCTACCACGATGGTATCCCGGCCAAGATCGGACGAGAGGATCAGCCCGTTTTCCAGGTCGCTCGCCATAAGATCGGGCGCGCGAAGACCATGGTTCCTGAGTTCCGTTCCCACCGCGACAATCGCCCGGCAGTCGCGCGCCAGATGCACCTTTTCCATGTAGGCGCGGACAGCTTCCGGCACCGCGTCCCCCTGGAAAGGCCAGCGCATCAGAACAGCTGTCGAAGACCCTGTTGCAACCGTCTCGAACGTTCGCAGGGAAGCATCGCCTGCCAGGAAACAACGCTCGGCATCCGGGAGACCAGCGGTCCCCAGAAAGAACCGCGTTGCCAGCGATTGCCCGATCCGGTTCTGCCAGTGCGGGGCGTCCGAATAGAGGCTGAACCGGCGATGGTCATCGTCGTCAGTCGGCTGGGTGATCTGGATCCAGAGGGCATTGCCGGGCAGCAGCTCGTTCGCCTTCTCCGGCCATTCGATCAGCGCGGCTCCCGTTTCCAGAAGGTCTTCCAGCCCGAGCTCTTCCAGTTCTTCGGGCTCTTCAAGCCGGTAAAGATCGAAGTGGGACAGGTCGAAACGCGGGAAATCGTAGGTCTGCACGAGCGTGAAGGTCGGGCTCGGCACTTCCAGCTCCGGCTCACCGGCGAAGGTGCGGATCAGCGCCCTGGTGAACGTGGACTTCCCGGCGCCCAGATCGCCCGACAGGCAAATGACATCACCGGGCTTCAGGACCATCGCGATGTCGTTGGCAAGTCGCCGCGTGCCCTGTTCGTCGGCAATTTCGATTGTCTGAAAGGCGCCCGACAGGGCTTGCAGCTGGTGGTCTGCCATCCGGCGTCCTACTCGGCCGCCGCCTGGTCCGCCAGTTCGGGCCGTGCGGGGAAGACGCAGGTCACCGTCGTGCCCTTGCCTTCGGCGGACTGAATGTCGACCGTGCCGCCATGCAGTTCGACAAAGCTCTTGACGATGGCAAGGCCGAGACCTGCGCCCTGACGGCGCGATCCTGTGTCATGCCCGACAAAGCGGTTGAACACCTGGGTGAGGATTTCAGCTGGAATGCCATAGCCATGATCCTGAACGACGAAGGTCACCTTGTCGTCTTCGCGGCTGCAGCTGACATCGACCACGCCGTCGGGCTCGGAATAGCGCACGGCATTGGAGATGAGGTTGAACAGGACCTGGCGCAGGCGTTTTTCGTCGGCAACCATCATGCCGACATCACCCGGCACATGGGTCCGCAGGTTGATACGTGCTTCGGCGATCCGGTCCTTCAGCCCTTCGACGGCTGCTGCCACGGTTGGCGCAACGTCGACTTCACCCAGGTCCAGTTCCATGATGCCGGCATCCAAGGTTGCCAGATCCAGAATGTCGTTGATGATGGCAAGCAACGCCGAGGAGGACGACTGGATGTAGTCCGCATATTCGCTCTGCTTGTCGGAGAGCTCTCCGAATTTCGGATCTGCCAGCAACTGGGCGAAGCCGATGATGTTGGTCAGCGGCGAGCGCAGTTCGTAGGAAACATGCTGGATGAAGGCGTTCTTGATCTGGTCGGCCTGTTCCAGTGCCTCGTTCTTTTCCAGAAGTGCCCGCTCGACATTGACGCTGTCCGTTACGTCGACAAAGGTCACCAGCGTGCCGCCATCGGGCAGCGGAACAGTGGCATAGTCGACGACATCACCGTTGTGGCGTTCCAGACGACTGACCTTCTGGGTGCGGTTGTCGAGAAGTCCCGTCACGTTGCCGGCAAGCTGTTCCCAGGCATCGCGCTCGGTTTCATTGAGCGTGCAGGCGGAGACGACTTCCTTGACGTGCGGCAGTTCGGAAAGCTGATCCTCTTCCAGACCCCAGATACGACCGAAAGCCGGGTTCCAAAGGCGCAGGCGCCCGTCGGACCCGAACACGGCAACGGCTTCCGACAGATTGTCGAGGGTTTCCCCCTGGACGCGGGTCAGCGCGTTGTAGCGGCTTTCCAGATCGAGCTGCTCGGTGACGTTTTCATAGATATAGGTGACGCCGCCTTGCGGGTGCGGATTGGCAATGACGCGCAGGGTGCGGCCATCGGGAAGATGCCACCAGCTTTCGCGAGCTTCCAGAGACTGGTAGCTCTCCATCATCTTGTTGCGCCAGACGCGATAGTCCGCCTGTTCCGGGATCTTGCGCGCCGCGCGCAATGCATCCAGAACCGCGCTGTCTTCCGGCCGGCTTTCCAGGAAGGCAGGATCGAGATCCCACAACTGGCGGAAGGCCGCGTTGTAGAATTGCAGCTTGCGATCGGCGCTGTAGATGGCAACCGCAGCTGCCAGCTGGTCCAGCGTGCGGCCGTGGAAGTCCTCGGCGCGGCCGAGTTCCTTCTGGGCCTGTTCCAGTTCGCTGATGTCCACGGCAATGCCGGCTCCGCCGACATTGGCATTGACATCGGTCACTTCGAACACCCGGCGTTCACCGGAGGCGACGATGGGAATACGTGCGTTGAAACAGCCGTCTTCGTTACGCTGGACGGCCATGGCGGTGCGTGCAGCAGCGTCGAGGAAGGTTGCCCCTTCCTTGATCGCAAGATCGGCGTCGGTCATGTCGACCGCTTCCGCATAGGCCTGGTTGGCCCAGATGAGATTTCCTTCCGCATCGCGCTGCCAGGCCGGTGCCGGCATGGCGTCCAGCAGCGCGTGCAGCATATGCAGTTCGCCGGAAATCTTGGCATTGCGGGCAGCAAGTTCCGCCTGCATCTGACGTTCGCCAGTCAGATCGCGCAGACGCAGGACCACAGCACCGCCGGTGGTGCGCCCCAGCGCTTCCACATAGGTTCCGGTGCGGGTCTTCAAGGTGGTGGTGAAGGCTTCGCCGGTTCGGAACAGCATGTCCAGATGACGTTCCAGATCGCCGGCGCATTTTGCCGTCAGCCAGCTGCCGAACGCAAGCAGTTGCGCCGGGGGGCGCGGCACGCCAGATTTTTCGGGAAGAATGCCCCAGATCTGCGGCATGGCGCCGTTGCCGGTCCAGACGATCACGCGTTGCTCGTCGGTATTGAGCATCGCCTCCAGGCGGTCGACCCGGAATTTGAGATCGCTCTTTTCCTTTTCCAGCGCGTCGGTCAGCAATCCGGATTGTTTGCGATGACGCACGAGAGCGACAGATGCGGTGACGGCAAAGGCGCACATTCCGCCTAACGCACCAAAAAGAATCATGTTATCGGGGGAAATGGCAGCAGTCGTGTCGGCGAGCATGTCGGCTGCCGCTGAACCGCAAGACAGGCTCCAGCCTGCCAGCGCCGTTCCGCCGAGCTTCACCGATTTCAGACTCCAATCTCGCCACGCCGCGCGTGGCCGCGCGTCGTTCCTGCCGCTTATCGGCATATTGTGATCCCCTTGTGCCGCCTTGCCCTGTTCTTGCGGGCTGCAGCTCCCGGTTTCTGGGAGCAAATCAAAGACATCCGCCTCGTGGCCTTTGATTCGCCTAAACCATAACCTTTTTGAGAATCACGCAGAAGAGTCCGTTATTGAAAAGTTAACAGGACCCTTAAAATTAAAGGGTCCTGCATTTTTTTGTTCACAGACCCGAATCGAGGCGATCACCACATCTAGTGGGCCGCCTCGCCGGAATCAGTATTTGTAGTGTTCCGACTTGAACGGACCAGCCTTATTAATCCCCAGATATTGAGATTGCTCGTCCGACAATTCGGTTAACGTGACGCCCAGCTTCTCCAGGTGAAGGCGGGCAACCTTCTCGTCCAGATGCTTCGGCAGCACGTAGACTTCGTTCTTGTACTGATCGCCCTTGGTGAAGAGTTCGATCTGCGCCAGAACCTGGTTGGTGAAGCTTGCGGACATGACAAAGCTCGGGTGGCCGGTCGCATTGCCGAGGTTCACCAGACGGCCCTGCGAAAGCAGGATCATGCGCTTGCCATCCGGGAACACATACATGTCGACCTGGTCCTTGACCGGGCGGCACTGGGTGTTCTTGAGGGCAGCAACCTGGATCTCGTTGTCGAAGTGGCCGATGTTACAGACGATCGCCATGTCCTTCATGCCACGCATGTGGTCGAAGGTGATGATGTCCTTGTTGCCGGTCGCGGTGACGTAGATATCGCCTTCCGGAAGAGCCTGTTCGATGGTCTTGACCTCGAAACCGTCCATGGAAGCCTGCAGGGCGCAGATCGGGTCGATTTCGGTGACGATCACGCGGGCACCAGCACCAGCCAGGGACTGAGCGGAGCCCTTGCCGACGTCGCCGTAACCGCAGACAACGGCAACCTTGCCGGACATCATCACGTCGGTGCCGCGGCGGATACCGTCAACCAGGGACTCACGGCAGCCATAACGGTTGTCGAACTTGGACTTGGTGACGCTGTCGTTGACGTTGATCGCCGGGAACGGCAGGTCGCCCTTCTTCTGCATTTCATAAAGACGCAGAACGCCGGTGGTGGTTTCTTCCGAAACGCCCTGGATCAGCTCTTTCTGCTTGGTGAACCAGCCCGGGTTGGCGGCCATGCGCTTCTTGATCTGCGCGAACAGGCACACTTCCTCGTCCGACTTCGGGTTATCGATCAGACCGGTTTCACCGGCTTCGACCCGTGCACCGAGCAGGATGTAGAGCGTGGCGTCGCCGCCATCGTCCAGGATCATGTTCGCACCTTCGGGGAAGTCGAAGATCTTGTCGGCATAATCCCAGTATTCTTCCAGGGTTTCGCCCTTGGTGGCGAAAACCGGAATGCCTGCGGCTGCAATTGCAGCAGCTGCCTGATCCTGCGTGGAATAGATGTTGCAGGACGCCCAACGGACTTCCGCACCCAGCGCAACCAGCGTTTCGATCAGAACGGCGGTCTGAATGGTCATGTGCAGGGAACCGGCAATGCGGGCGCCCTTGAGCGGCTTGGAGTCACCGAATTCGGCGCGGCAGGCCATCAGGCCCGGCATTTCGTGCTCGGCGATCTCGATTTCGGTGCGGCCCCAGTCTGCGAGCCCGATGTCTTTAACGATGTAGTCGGTCATGAATAAGTCCTGCTGTTTTGAGCCAGCTTCAGGCGCAAGGCCCCTTGAGTGTCGCCGCCATCTCGTGAACCAGTGCCAAAACAGCACCAGGGGCGGGCGACAGCCGAAATCCGGAAGGCTCCGGAAATCGTTGGAAGGGGTTATAGCGTCAGCAGGGTCATCACGCAATAAAGATATAAAGAATTCTTTATATCATATGTCTCAATCACGTCCGGTAGAGATCCGCACGTGACGGCGGCATGCCCGAGGGGCCCTTGGTGCGGCGCGTCGCGACCGTCTGGAAGATGCCGATGGTGCCGCGTTCGAAGCCGAGCGACACACCGATGAGATACGCTACCCACAGCCGATACTTGCGCTCTCCGACCTCCGCCACGGCCGCCTCTTTATGCGCCATGAGGTTCTCGGCCCAAAGGCGCGTGGTGCGGGCATAGTGTTCGCGCCAGGCTTCGACGTCATGAACCTCGAAGCCGTGAGCCTCAAGGTTGGTCAGCGTCCAGCCGATGTGGTCCACCTCGCCGCCCGGAAAGATGTAGCGCACGAGCGTCTGGTATTCCGCCTTCTTGCGGCGAAACTTTTTCAGATCCTTCTTGCCACGCCGCGTGATTGCGTGATGCAGGTAGATCCCGCGCGGTTTCAGCAGGCGGCGGACATGACGGTAATAGTCATCGTGATTGTCGATGCCCACATGCTCGAACATGCCGATGGAGGAGATCTTGTCGAAGTTTCCGCCAAGGTCCCGGTAGTCCTTCAGTTCGACGCTCACCCTGTCTTCCAGCCCCCGCTCGCGAATGCGGTCGCGGGCAAGCTTCAACTGCTCTTCGGCCAGGGTGACACCAACGGCGGTGACCCCGTAATGCTCGGCGGCGTGGCAGATCAGGGCGCCCCAGCCGCAGCCGATATCCAGAAGCCTGTCGCCCGGTTTCAGCCGCAGCTTGCGGCAGATCATGTCGAGCTTGTCCTTTTGCGCCGTCGCCAGATCGTTCGACCAGTCGGAGAAATAGGCGCAGGTATAGAGCATCTCCGGATCGAGAAAGAGCCGGTAGAAATCGTTGGACACATCGTAATGGAACGCGATGTCGTCCTTGCGGCTGCCGGAGCTTCGGTCCGCCGACTGGCCGGCATCAAGCCCGTTCGGGTTGGCTTCGGCCTTGCGGCCCGAGCCGCGCCAGAGCGAAAAAGCGGTTTTCAGCAGCAACGTCTTGTTGAGGCGCTTGCGCATTTCCCGGCTCTTGAGCGCCGGCCGCCTTTCGGCAAAATCGAAAATGCTGCCGCCACGCGGGTCGATGTCGCCATTGGCATAAAGATCGATCAGCGTCTTGATGCCGGGACGGCGAAGAAGACGCGTCAGGGCCGCTTCGGAAAGCGCAAGCCGCAGCCCGTCCGCCGGCGCATCGGCGGGCACCCGGGATCCGTCCCAGAGTTCGAACGCGAATTGAAGGTCCAACGCCTCATGGACATGGGCAAGTGCAGTGCGCGCAGCGGAAATCATTCGGTCCTGAGTGTGGCTCGCCATGTCGGCCCCCGGTTCGGTTTGGAAGCGTGTGGCCGATGCCCGGAATTCACTCGATCGACCGCAGCAGGAATGTGTGCCGCAGGGTGGCGGCACGAAATGTCAAAATCAATCTTCTTCGCCAAAGCCGCTTTCGACGAGTTCGGCAATCGCCGCCATGGCGTCTCCTGCATCAGAGCCGGTGACGCTGACAGTGATAAAGCAGCCCGGGCTGGCAGCGAGCATCATGAGACCCATGATCGACGTTCCGCCAACGGTCTGGCCGTCCTTGGAAACCTGGACGTCTGCGTCAAACGTCTCCACCAGCTTCACCAGCTTTGCGGAAGCCCTGGCATGCAGGCCACGGCGGTTGACGATTGTCAGGTCTTTTTCCAACACGGTCTGCGCTGTCATTATTGTTTTAGTTCTGTCCCGACAGCACCTGGCTGGCAACCGAGATGTATTTCTGGCCGGCCTGACGGGCTTCGTCGACAGCATCGGCCAGTTCGCGATCTGCGCGCACGCTGGCAAGCTTGATCAGCATCGGCAGATTGACACCGGCCACCACTTCAACGGATTTGCTGTCCATCACGGAAATCGCGAGGTTGGAAGGTGTGCCACCGAACATGTCCGTCAGAAGCACCACACCCTTGCCGGAATTGGCAGCTTCCACAGCGGCCAGAATGTCCTGGCGCCGCTGCTCCATGTCGTCATCCGGACCAATGGAGATGGTTTCAACCTGTTCCTGTGGACCGACAACATGTTCCAGCGCCGCTTTGAATTCCTCAGCAAGGCGCCCGTGCGTAACAAGTACAAGTCCGATCATGCGTCAGTTAGCCTGATTATCGAGTGCGTTAAGCTCAGGATCCCAAAAGAGATCCGGAAAGAGCCGGGCGTTTATCAGTCTGATGCACTCTCTTCAACCGCTTCGTCAGTTGCAAGCAAAAAACGCCCCTGCTGCCTCAAATATAATCTGGTCCATTGGGGAAAAGGTGCCGTAACGCCCAACGGATCAGGCGCAGGCTGTGCTCAGGGTCGTTTTGCGGGCACAGAACCACCGGTAAATGCACGCCTTCAAGGCAGGCCGTCGCAAGAGCCTGCTCCGGCATCCTCTCGATGGCGTCGGCCGCCTTAAGTTCGACCATCAGATGCACTTGCGCGTGCGGCAGAAAGCGCGTTTCGACAACACCGAAACCGCGTACTTCCATGCGGCCTTCGATCGTCCGCGGCGCATGCGCCTCAAGCCGTCCATCGGCTGCAGCAACATGCGTGTAGTCGTCAGCCACCAGAAGGCCGAGATTGCCTTTGGCCCGTGCCGCCTCGATGACAATATCCGAAAGGGTTGTCTTGCCGCTGCCGGCACCGCCCCGGATCAGAAGGCCGGCTGTGCCCACCACCACGCAATTGGCATGAACCGCCGGAGGCGTCACTTGCTCCGCCCTGCCGGCAGATAGATGGTGAAACGAGCACCTGCAATCTTCTGCTTGCCCTCCCGACCGGGTACCAGCCGGTTGGTGGCGACAATGGTCCCGCCATGGGCTTCGATGATCTGCCGGGAGATCGACAGGCCCAGACCGGAATTGTTGCCGAAGCCTTCGCCTTCCGGCCTGTCGGTATAGAAGCGTTCAAAAATGCGTTCGGTGTTTTCAGCACGGATGCCGGGACCGTCATCATCCACGATGATCTTGATCATCCGGCCGTCCCGGCTGAGATCCACCCGAACCGTTCCGCCGGCGGGCGAGAAGGACCTGGCGTTGTCCAGAAGGTTGCTGACGACCTGTCCGAGGCGAATATCATGGCCTTGCATCTGATAAGGCTTGCTGCCCTGAGCATCTGCAACAGCCAGCTTGACACTTGCCTCTTCCGCTCCGGACCGCTGGTTGGCGGCATCGGCCATGTTGCGCAGCAGTTCGGCCAGGTCGATCGGCTCGGCCTGGATCCGGGCCAGTTCCGCATCAAGGCGGGAAGCATCGGAGATGTCGCTGATCAGACGATCGAGGCGGCGCACGTCATGCTGGATCACTTCCATCAACCGGTCCTGCGAATTCTTGGACTTGGCCAGCGGCAGGGTTTCCACGGCGCTGCGCAGCGATGTCAGCGGGTTCTTCAATTCGTGCGCGACATCGGCGGCAAACTGCTCGATCGCATCGATCTTGTTGTAGAGCGCGTGCGTCATTTCCCGGAACGAACGCGCCAGGTGGCCGATCTCGTCCTGCCGATCCGAAAAGTCCGGTATCTCCTCGCGCGAGGTCGAGCCTCGCCGCACGCGGTCCGCGGCAGCCGCAAGGCGCCTGACCGGGCCGGCAATCGTCCCGGCCAGAAGGATCGACAGAAGGATGGTCACTGTGGCGGCAAACAGGAACACGCGAATGATGGCGATACGTTCGGCCCGCACGATGGCGTCGATGTCACCGCCCTGTGTCGACAGGAGCAAGGCCCCAAGGACCGCGCGGAACCGCTGGATCGGCACGGCAACGGAAACGATCAGCTCGCCCCGTTGCGAGATCCTCGTCACGCTGGCGGGGGATCCGGCAAGCGCCGCCTCCACTTCCGGATAGGCGCGGCCATCACCGCCGCCTACGTCCTGATAGATCGGCAGGTCACCCTGGCGCAGCCAGCGCTTGACCCATTGCCAGGTCGAATCCCAGAAGCCTTCCTCCTCCGCCGTCGGAGGCGGCAGATCGAAGCGCAGGATCTGGGCGCTGGTATAAAGGTGGCGGCTATCGAGGATAAGAATGCCTTCCGGATCATAGATCCGCGCCCGGGTCTTGGTCGGCGAAATCAGGCGGCGCAGCACGGGACCGACCCGTTCCGGGTTGATCGGAAAATCGAGACTGTCGAGGTCTTCCTGGGTCGGGGTAATGCTTTCGCCCGCCTGCAACTGCAACAAGCGTTCGGGGTCGACGGTGATCGTGCCCGTATCGACGGTGGCGGAAGCGGCAATGGCGCCGGCAATGATTTCGCCCTGGGTCAGAAGGCTCTGCACCCGTGCATCGATCAGACCCGCGCGAAACTGATTGAGGTACAGAATACCGATCACCAGTGCCAGCAGACCCACGAGGTTGATGGCGATGATCCGCCGCGTCAGCGACGAGAGAACATACGTTCCGAAGATACGGCCCAACTGGCTGAGCAGACGGCGACGGATGCGCTTGTTGCCAAGTCGGCGCAGACGGGAACGATCCGAACCGTTCTGAGGTTCAGAGGCACCAATCTCTTCCGCGCTCTCGCTTTCCACCGCCATTCGGGCTCACATTAGATCAAAGGCTGTTCAATCGAAACCGACTGAACAGCCAAAAGCAGATCGTTTCCAGGTTTTACCGGGACAGCCGCTCTACCGGTCCGTTTCAGACTTCCCGGAAACGATACCCGACGCCGTAGAGGGTTTCGATCATGTCGAAGTCGTCATCAACAACCTTGAACTTCTTGCGCAGCCGCTTGATGTGGCTATCGATGGTGCGGTCGTCCACATAGACCTGATCGTCATAGGCCGCGTCCATGAGCGCGTTACGGCTCTTGACGACACCGGGCCGCTGCGCGAGCGCGGACAAGATCAGGAATTCGGTTACGGTCAGCGTGACGGGTTTGCCGTTCCAGGTGCAGGTGTGACGCTCCTGGTCCATTACCAGCTGGCCACGTTCCAGCAGTTTGTCGGCATCGTCGCGCGGCGTGGACGCGTCACGCGGCTGCGCCCGGCGCAGCACCGCTCGCACACGCTCGACCAGAAGCCGCTGCGAAAAGGGTTTGCGGATGAAATCGTCGGCGCCCATCTTCAGGCCGAAGAGTTCGTCGATCTCGTCATCCTTGGAGGTCAGGAAGATTACCGGCAGATCGGAGTTCTGGCGCAGGCGGCGCAGCAGTTCCATGCCGTCCATACGTGGCATCTTGATATCGAAAATCGCGAGTTCCGGCGGGTCGCTCTGCAGGCCGTCGAGCGCCGATGTACCGTCGGTGTAGGTTTGAACGCGATAGCCTTCCGCTTCCAATGCGATAGAGACCGAAGTCAAAATGTTGCGGTCGTCATCGACCAGGGCAATTGTCGGCATGCTTTGTTTTTCCATTTCCGGCAACGCACCGATGGCGCGCATCGGCATTAATGTAACACACAGCCTTTGGCCTGCTAAATGCGCATAAATTAAGGCAATCCGCCTCCGGATATGCTTGCATGACACAAAGACCGCCCAGCCGGCTGCATTGGTGGGGATCACTGTAAAAGATTTCAAGAGACCAACTTAACGTCAAGTCTCGTACATTGGTGGCGAGGCTCAGTCGAGTCTCTATTACAAGTGCGAAATGAACGCACTTTCTTTCGATTCAATCAACATTTCGAACATTCCGAAAGTTTCGATTTTTAGTTCGACGTCCAAATTAATCATTGGCAATTTAATGGTGATTTTTAATCGATTAAACAATTACATAGCACCTTTGGTAGTCTTGCTGCCTTTTGGTCATTCCACTACGTTCGCAGCCCTCACAGCCAGATTTAGGTTTTCTTAACTTTCTCCGGCCGTGACAAAACTAGCCCCCATCACGAGGACTGCGGGAACATGCAAGAAGTAGGTGTCAGGAATCCCTCAATTGGTTGCGAAACTTTCGGCTTCAAAGGCCTGAAAGCGCTCTATTGGAACCAGAACGAGCCTGCTCTTTATGAATATTCCCTCTCCCGCGGCGAAGCGCAGCTAGCTGCCGGCGGCGCGATTGTTGCTGAAACCGGTGTTCACACCGGCCGCTCGCCGAAAGACAAGTTCGTGGTTCTGGACGACGAGACCCGCGACACAGTGTGGTGGGACAACAACGCCCAGATGTCGAAAGCCAATTTCGACCTGCTGCTGTCCGATTTCCTTGCCCACGCTGAGGGCATGGAGCTGTTCGCACAGGACCTTTACGGCGGCGCTGACAAGACCCATCGCCTGCCGGTGCGCGTCTACACGGAATATGCCTGGCATTCGCTGTTCATCCGCAACCTCCTTCTCCGGCCCGAGACTTCCGAGCTGGAAGGCTTTGCGCCGGACATGACAATCATCGATCTGCCGAGCTTCAAGGCGGATCCGGAACGCTACGGTTGCCGGACAGAAACCGTGATCGCCTGCGACCTGACCCGCAAGATCGTCCTGATCGGCGGAACCTCCTATGCAGGCGAAATGAAGAAGTCCGTCTTCACCATGCTGAACCACCTGCTGCCGGCAAAGGGCGTCATGTCCATGCACTGCTCGGCGAACTTGGGCGATGCAGGCGATACCGCAGTGTTCTTCGGCCTGTCCGGCACCGGCAAGACCACGCTCTCCGCCGACCCGTCCCGCACGCTGATCGGCGACGACGAGCACGGCTGGGGTGAAAGCGGCGTCTTCAACTTCGAAGGCGGCTGCTACGCCAAGACCATCAAGCTTTCCGCTGAAGCCGAGCCGGAAATCTACTCCACCACCCAGCGCTTCGGCACTGTTCTGGAAAACGTGGTTCTGGACGAGAACCGGGTGCCGGATTTCGACGACGGTTCGAAAACCGAGAACACCCGCGCCGCCTACCCGATCCACTTCATCTCCAATGCCAGCGACACCGGCTGCGCACCGATGCCGAAGACCATCATCATGCTGACAGCCGATGCCTTCGGCGTCATGCCTCCAATCGCGCGTCTGACACCGGCCCAGGCGATGTATCACTTCCTGTCCGGGTACACCGCCAAGGTGGCCGGCACGGAAAAGGGTGTTACCGAGCCGCAGGCGACCTTCTCGACCTGCTTCGGCGCGCCGTTCCTGCCGCGGCATCCGTCCGAATACGGCAACCTGCTGAAAGACCTCATTGCCAAGCACAATGTGGATTGCTGGCTGGTCAACACCGGCTGGACCGGCGGTGCATACGGCACCGGTCAGCGCATGCCGATCAAGGCCACCCGCACGCTGCTCACTTCCGCACTGAACGGCAGCCTGAAGGACGCCGAGTTCCGCACCGATGCGAACTTCGGCTTCGATGTTCCGGTTTCCGTCGAGGGTGTCGACGATACGATCCTGACCCCGCGCGAAACCTGGACAGACAAGGATGCCTATGACGTTCAGGCCGCCAAGCTGGTGCAAATGTTCGTCAAGAACTTCGCGACCTTTGAAGCCCATGTCGACGGTGCGGTGCTGAATGCCGCTCCCGCCGTGCGTATGGCTGCCGAATAAGCCCGACAATAATACCCCGCAAAACCTGAACGGCTCCTCCCCCTCGAGGAGCCGTTTTTTCGTGGGTAGACAACGCTCTTGTCCTTCCCGATCGCGACGTCCCGCCGGATAGATGATCGCTGAGAAAGTCCGGCGGCGGCGCGAGGAGCACAGGGTGATTCTGCGCTTGCTTTCCCTCGCCTGCTCTCTTTCATCAAATTCAGAAAGATCTATATTGGAGGTCCTACCTTGAAGGGGCGACCTCATGACGGCCACAGAGACGACTTCCATTCCCGACGTTTTGAAGACCGCCGAAAGCTGGCGCGGTGCGGGACGTTCCGTTGCACTGGCGACAGTGGTCGAGACCTGGGGTTCCGCGCCACGCCCGGTCGGGTCCCATCTTGTCATTGATGCCGAAGGCAACTTCGAAGGCTCCGTCTCCGGCGGCTGTGTCGAAGGGGCGGTGGTGTCCGAGGCAATCGACGTCATCGAGACCGGCAAGCCGACCACGCTGGAATTTGGCGTTGCCGATGAAACTGCCTGGCGTGTCGGCCTTTCCTGCGGCGGCCGCATTCGCGTCTACGTCGAACCCGTCACCTGATCCCGGATCTGATTTCGATGACCACGGAAACCCTGCTTGCCTTCGTCGCCGCTACGGCTCTTTTCGCCTATATGCCCGGCCCGGCCCTGCTTTATACCGCCGCACAGACGATCGCCCGCGGACAGCGGGCCGGTTTCATGGCTGCCGCGGGTATTCACCTGGGCTGTTATGTGCATGTCTTTGCCGCAGCCTTTGGCCTGTCGGCTATCTTCAGTGTCGTGCCGACACTCTATTTTGCGCTGAAGCTGGTTGGCGGGCTTTATCTGATCTTTCTCGGCATCCAGATGATCCGGACCCGCGTAGTGGCCGGACCGACACCCAATCTGCCCCAAAAATCCGAAAAGCGAGCCTTTGCTGACAGCGTGCTGGTGGAGGTTCTCAATCCCAAGGTCGCCATCTTCTTCATCGCCTTCCTGCCGCAGTTCGTCACCCCTGACGCAAGCCTGCCGATCTGGGCGCAGTTCCTGATCCTGGGAACGTTCGTCAACTTCGCTTTCACCTCGGCAGATATCGTCACCGTTCTTTTTGCAAGCCAAGTGAAAAAGCGGCTGACCAGGACATCGAGGTTCCAGAGCCTCACACGCTGGCTTGGAGGATCTCTTCTGGTAGGACTTGGACTGAAACTGGCAACGGACCGCGCATAGACCATGGACTTTTCCCTGCTCAGTGACCTCAACAAGGACCGTGCCGCGCGCCGTGCGGCGATCCTGGTGACCGACATGGTGGACGGGCGGCAACGCCTCGTCCGCAAATCCGACGATTTTTCCGGCGATCCCCTGTCTGAGGAACTTGCAAGGCGTTTCCGCTCCGGCAAATCCGGCATGATCACCGGAGAAAGTGGCGAAGTCTTCCTGAATGTATCACTACCTGCGCCGCGCCTGGTCATCATCGGCGCAGTGCACATCAGCCAGGCGCTTGTTCCGATGGCGGAGATTGCGGGGCTCGATGTGACCGTCATTGATCCGCGCACGGCCTTTGCCACCGATGACCGCTTTCCCGGAAGCACACTCAAGGCGGACTGGCCTGAAGAGGTCTTGAAGGATGCGCCCCTTGATGCCTTCACGGCCGTTGCCGCTGTCACACATGATCCGAAGATAGACGACTTCCCCTTGATGGAAGCGCTGAAGACCGGATGTTTCTATGTCGGGGCGCTCGGCAGCCGCAAGACACACGGCAAGCGTCTGGAACGCTTTACCGAAGCCGGTCTGGCACCTGAGCTGTTGGAACGGATCGATGCTCCGATCGGTCTCGATATCGGTGCGGCTTCACCGGAGGAAATTGCGGTTGCCGTGCTGGGCGCCATCATCAAGGCGTTGCGGACGGCTCCGGGAGCTGCCGCATGATATTCGGCCCCTGTCCGCCGGAAGATGCCGAAGGCTGTATTCTCGCGCACCGGACAGCCCTGCCGAAGCGTGTGCTGAAAAAAGGCCACCGCCTGACAGGGCAAGACTGCGCCGACATGGCCGCCGCCGGTATCGACAGCCTCATGGTTGCCAGGATAGAGCCCGGCGACACCGGAGAGGATGCCGCGGCCGAGCAGCTCGCCACCGCCGCTGCAGGTGCGGGCCTTGAGACCGACACCGCCTTTACGGGGCGCATGAACCTCTATGCCGCCATCAACGGCGTCCTGGTGGTCGATGCGGATGCGGTTACCGCGGCCAACCGGATTGATCCGGCCATCACCTTCGCGACTCTGCCAAACTACAGCAAGGTTCTGGCCGGCCGAATGGTTGCAACCGCGAAGATCATTTCCTTTGCCGTTCCAGAAGAACAACTGGGAGCCGCCGAAAGCGCCCTCAAAGGTGCCGTCCGCATTGCCGGTTTCAGTCCGCGCAAGGTTGGCCTTGTCGCAACGCAACTGCCGCATCTCAAGCCCTCGACCATGGACAAGACCCGCCGCGTGCTGGAAGACAGGCTGCTGCCGAGCGGATCAATCGTCCTGAGTGAGCACAGGGTCGCCCACAGCAGCGAGGCCGTTGCCGAATCCTTGCGGTCTCTGAAGGAAGAAGGCGCTGATTTTCTGATCCTGTTCGGGGCCTCTGCCGTTGTTGACAGGCAGGACGTGCTGCCTGCGGGTCTGGATATTGCCGGGGGGACGGTGCACCACCTGGGTATGCCGGTGGATCCCGGCAACCTGCTGATGCTCGGAAGTCTCGACGACATTCCCGTGCTGGGCGCACCGGGCTGCGCCCGAAGCCCGAAGGAGAACGGTTTCGACTGGGTTCTGGACCGCCTGCTTGCCGGACTGGAAGTACACCCCGACGACATTACCGCAATGGGTGTTGGAGGCCTTTTGATGGAAATCGGGACACGGCCGCAGCCCCGCGAAGGCAAACGCAAGGGCGAAGCTGCCAGGATCGCGGCGCTGATCCTTGGCGCTGGCAAGTCATCCCGCATGGGCGGTCCGAACAAGCTGCTTGCGACGCTGGACGGCAAGACCCTGATCCGGCATGCCGCGGAAGCTGCCGCCGGCGCCGGTCTGTCACAGACCGTTCTGGTAACCGGGCATCTGGCTGAAGAGGTCGGCGCGCAGGTGGAAGATCTGGACGTGACGCTGGTGCACAACCCGGATTTTGCAGACGGCATGGCCGGTTCCATCCGCACCGGCATGAATGCTCTTTCCGCAGATACCGATGCGGTGATCGTACTTCTGGGCGACATGCCACGCATCGGCAGCGATGTTCTGAAGAGGCTGATCGGCACTTACCGCGAAAACGACAACAGTCTGATCGTCACCGCAACAGCGGATGGGAAACGGGGCAATCCGGTTTTGTGGGACCGGCGCTTCTTCGAAGCCCTGAAATCCTTGAGCGGCGACGTTGGAGCGCGCCACATCATTGGCGAAAACCCCGGGTTCGTGGCCGAGGTCGAGATCGGATCCGCCGCAAGACTGGATCTTGATACACCCGATGCGCTTCGGCAGGCTGGAGGCAAGTTGCCTGAGCCAAAAGGCTAAACCTTTGGCCTGGCAAAGTAAGCCGAAGCAATAAAGCCAAACGATAACATTACATTAACCCGGTATGCACTGAATGCAGGCCGGAATTGCCAGCTATTCTATTGCAATTTTGTGACATGCCGCTTATGTAATGCCTGCGCTTGCTGAAGGGCACCCAATTGGGTTGGACAACGGATGACGTCCCGGGCGCCGCTTACATCCGATTCCTGTCGAAAGCTGTTCGGATCCTCCCTCCCGAGGATGCTCGAGCGCTTTTGTCGCTTGGTTAAAAGAAGAACGAAGGAAAACGTCATGGCTGACTTGTCTCTCCCGCGCCCGGGCTGCTGCAAATGGGCAGAAGGTGATTCTGGTAACTACATCTTCCCGTGCAGCACGCGCGTCGAAGCAGGTGTCTCCTATTGCACCGAACATAGCGCCATCGTCTACATCCCGCCGGAAGAGCGCCGCCGCAACCGTTCCGGTGGTGGCATGAGCCTGTCCTTCCGCCGCGCGGCATAAGAATACAAGCTGCTTGAACTAAAAAAGCAGACATACCGTGGAACACCACGTACCTCGAAACCCGGCCCCCAGGCCGGGTTTTTTATTGCCCGGATTTTCCCGTGCTGGATTTCAAGCCTGCAAGGCTGGACAAAGGGCATGTCAACATCGAGCAACCTCTGGATGAACAGAAGACTTAATGCGATTTTTTCGATCTAAGCAAATATTCTTACCGAATATTACCTAGGGGCGATTCTTCGTTAAAATACAATCACTCTTCTCGCACAAAACAACCCTGCCTTTATGGACAATTTAATTCAATCTCGCAAAGTTAATACTTTGTTTTAGTTCTGTACCTAAGAGTAAATAAACTAAAACCGAGATAGTGACGCGTTCGGCAGAGAGGCACAGTGCATCATGACCCCTGTGCAGGGAGACAGCGAACAGGATCGTCTGGACGCACTTGCGACCCTTCAGATTCTCAATTCTGAACGCCTCCCGGAATACGACGATCTCGTGGAGACCCTTGCCACGATCTTCGATGCCCCGATGGCCTTCATTTCCATCGTCGGAAAGGATGACCTCTGGTTCAAGGCCAAGATCGGCATAGACGTCGACGGCACGCCAAGAAAAGGCACTTTTTGCGATCAGGCGATCCTCTCGCGCGAGTTGATGGTCGTTCCCGACGCCCTCGAAGACCCCCGCTTCCGCGATACGAGCCTCGTTGCCGGTCCACCCTACACACGCTTTTATGCAGGTTTGCCGTTGTGCCTGGATGGCACGCATATCCTTGGGACACTGTGCGTTGTCGATACCAGACCACGGCAGCCAAGCGAAACACAGCTCCGCCAATTGCAGCGTATGGGATCGATCGTCCTAGGTCTGATGAAGTCTCATCGCGCCCAAAGTGAAACGCAATCTGCCCTTCGGGCGACCGAAGAACAGCAACGGCTTGCAATGCGCAAGAGCGACCTGCTGGAAGAGATCACGGCCGTTTCCGGTGTTGGCGGCTGGGAAGTGGATATTGATACCGACACGGTAACCTGGACGGAAAAGACCTGCGAAATCCATGAAGTGGATGACGACTTCGTTCCAACTGTCGATATGGCGCTTTCGTTCTACGCACCGGATTGCCGTCGCCAGATCTCGGATGCAGTCATCAAGAGTATCAAGGAAGGTGTCGCCTGGGATCTTGAACTCCCGTTCGTGACCGCCAAGGGGCGCGAGATCTGGGTTCGCACCGCGGGCAGGCCCATCATCGAAGATGGGCGAGCAACCCGTTTGATCGGTGCCTTCCAGGACATTACCGAACGCAAGCAATCCGAACAGGCCGTGCTTCATTCCGAAGCGGTCCATCGCACCACCCTGGAATCCCTGAGCGAAGGGATCCTCCTCGTCAACAGAGCCGGACAGATCCAGTCCTTCAATCCTGCAGCAGCAGCATTGCTCGGTTACACTGTCGGGGAAATGAAAGGTCAAAAGCTTCAGGATCTCGACCTCGATATCGAATGTGAAGAAGACGGCCACGTTTCCCGCTGCAATCCCCTGCAACAGGCGGCGGTCAATCCGGACAAGGTTTGTAACGTCGTTGCGAACGTGACCCGTCGCGGGACCGACCAGTCCGTCTGGCTGCGGCTGAATGCGAAATCGATTGGCGACGACAATGCGTATGGCCTCGACGGCGTTGTCCTTTCCCTGACTGACGTCACCGCGACCAAGCGGCAGCTCATCGCTCTGCAAGCCATTTTCGACAACCTGCCGGGTGGCCTTGTCTATTATGATCCCGACAGACGGCTTGCGGTCTGCAACAAGGATTTTCAGCGCCTGCTGCAACTGCCGCAGGAATTTATTGATCGCAAGGCGCCATTGCTGGAAGTGGCGACATATCTGGCAAAGCGGGGAGACTACGGTCCGGGAGACCCGGACAAGCTTCTGGAAGAACGGTTCAGGTATTTCGATGATCCCAAACCGCATATCTACGAGCGCGTCAGCCCCGATGGGACACATCTGGAAGTCCGTGGGATCCCTCTGCCGAGCGGCGGCCTTATTACCAGTTTCTTTGATATTTCGGAGCGCAAGCGGGCAGAGAACGTCTTGCGTTATTCCGAGGCCGTCCAAAGGACAACGCTCGAGTCTCTCAGCGAGGGTATTCTTCTGCTGACACATACCGGCGAAATCCAGTCAGCCAACCCTGCTGCGATCGACCTCTTGGGCGTGACCGGGAGGGAGCTGGTTGGGTTGAACGTAACCGACATTGATTTTGGCCTTCGCTGTGATCTTGAAGGCAAGGGCCCGTGCGATGCACCGCTGGAGCTTGCTGCCCGTGACCCGGGATCCCTGAGGGACGTCATCGCCCGTCTCTCCCCCACCAACGGGCGTCCGAGGAAGTGGCTTCGCCTGAGCGCCATGCCAATCGACGACGATCAGGAGTTCGATCTTGACGGTGTCGTCGTCTCCCTGACGGACATTACCGAGACCAAGCAGCAGGCCGACACGCTGCAAAGCATCTTCGACAACTTTCCGGGTGGGATCGTTCACTACGATGAAACGCTCCGGCTCGCTTCGAGCAATCAGCAGTTCCGCGACCTTCTCGAATATTCTGATGAGTTGATTGAAGGACGGCCTTATCTTTACGACTTCTTTCTCTTCAACGCTCGAAGAGGTGACTATGGCCCTGGCGACCCAGAGGCTCTCGCTCTTGAGCGGTATCGGAAGTACGACCTGAAAAAATCGCAGGTGTTCGAACGGCGTGCCGCGAATGGCACCTACATCGAAACCCGGAGCACGCCACTGCCGTCAGGTGGTCTGATCCATAATTTTTACGACATCACCGACCGCAAGAACCTGGAAGAACAACTTGCCGCGAACGAACGGCTGGCACGGCATCGCTCGCAGGAACTGGAAGCCATTCTCGCCAATATGCGCCAGGGTGTCAGCGTCTTCGACGCGCGTGGACGGCTGTCATTGTGGAACCGGCAGTACATCGAGATCTTCAACAAGCCTGAGGGCGATGTTTACGAGGGTGTGAGCCTCATCGAGTTGATCCAGGCCGAGAAGGAACGCGGCGAATTCGAAGGCGACGTTCAGGAACACGTCATGGATCTGATGATCCGTCTTTCAGCCGGCGAAGTGGTCCGTTCCAAGTTCAAACATCCCAGCGGCAGGATTGTCAGCGCGGTCCATGCGCCCTTGCCGGCGGGCGGCTGGATCGGTACGCATGAAGATGTCACGTCCCGTGAACTGGCGGCTGAAAAGATCCAGTTTGCCGCTCACCATGACACCCTGACCGGGCTCGCCAACCGAACGCTATTCAATGCAAAGCTGGACGAAGCCCTGAATGCGGCATCGGCCAATGGCATTGCAGGCGACCTGATGCTGCTTGATCTCGACAAGTTCAAACCGGTGAATGACAGCTTCGGTCATGATGTCGGTGACGAACTTCTTAAAACAGTCGCGCAGCGACTGCGCGAGTGTGTCCGGTCCTCAGATCTTGTCGCTCGTCTCGGCGGCGACGAATTCGGGATTATCCTGACAGGAACAGGTTCCGGCAACGCCAGTACGGCCGAGATCGCCGATCGTATCGTCCGCAAGATCGGGGCACCGTTTGCTGTCCAGGATCACATTATTTCGGTTGGCGTCAGCGTCGGAATTTCTCCGATAACGGGCACGGAACTGGATCCTCGTCCAGTGATAAAACGCGCAGATATGGCGCTTTACGAGGTCAAGCATAACGGGCGTAACGGGTTCAAGTTCTTCGAAGAAGAAGACGTCGCGCGGTTTGCTCGCGCCTGACGTTCGGCTTTCTGATCGAGAGCCGACTGTTTGAGAGGTAGACTGGCAGATACGTCGGAACCGCGCCTCTTGCTTACTTGACCGATCGCTTCCCCCAAAAACAAAAACGCGGTCCGTTGCCGGACCGCGTCATTGAATGAAGCTTGAGGGGGTCGTATCAGGCCTTGGTGAGGGCTTCTGCGACGTCCTTGAGCTGAGCCAGTGTCATTTCGGCTTTCTGCCGCGAGGCATCGTCCTTGGCGTCGGAAACATCTTCCTGCGCATCCTGGATCGCCTGGTCGAGCTGCTCACGGCTGATTTCGCCAACCGGAACGGCCTGTTCGGCCAGAACGGTGAGACCGCCTGCTGCAACATCGGCAAAACCGCCGCGGACGAAATATTCGTCCCAACCACCGTTTTCGCTGCTGCGCACCTTCAGGATGCCCGGCAGGATGGTGGAGATGAACGGGGCATGGTTCTTCAGAACGCCAAACTCGCCTTCGGCGCCCGGTACAACGACCTCTGCGACCTGTTCGGAGAGGAGCTGGCGCTCCGGCGAGACCAACTCAAACTGGAAAAGTTCAGCCATTTGGCGTCTTCCTTGTCAGTCTAATTCTGATGGCAAGCCATCAAGCATGAAGAAGACGGACGCCCGATAACGGGCGTCCGGTCAATTCGCCGATCAAGCGGCTTCAGCAGCCAGGCGCTGTGCTTTCTCGATGGCTTCGTCGATGGAGCCAACCATGTAGAAAGCAGCTTCCGGCAGGTGGTCGTATTCGCCTTCGACCAGACCCTTGAAGCCCTTGATGGTGTCTTCGAGGGCAACCAGCTTGCCCGGAGAACCGGTGAACACTTCGGCCACGAAGAACGGCTGGGACAGGAAGCGCTCGATCTTACGTGCGCGGGCAACGGTGAGTTTGTCTTCTTCAGACAGTTCGTCCATGCCCAGGATGGCGATGATGTCCTGCAGTGCCTTGTAGCGCTGCAGAGTAACCTGAACCGCACGAGCCGTTTCGTAGTGCTCTTCACCGATGATGCGGGCATCAAGCATACGGGAAGTGGAGTCCAGCGGATCCACAGCCGGGTAGATGCCTTTTTCAGCGATCGAGCGGTTAAGAACCGTCGTTGCGTCCAAGTGAGCAAAGGTCGAAGCCGGTGCCGGGTCGGTCAAGTCATCGGCCGGAACGTACACGGCCTGCACGGACGTGATCGAGCCCTTGTTCGTGGTGGTGATGCGCTCCTGCATGCCGCCCATGTCGGTGGCCAGCGTCGGCTGGTAGCCCACAGCGGACGGGATACGGCCGAGAAGTGCGGACACTTCGGAACCTGCCTGGGTGAAGCGGAAGATGTTGTCCACGAAGAACAGCACGTCCTGGCCCTGGTCACGGAAGTGTTCTGCAACGGTCAGACCGGTCAGAGCAACACGTGCACGGGCTCCCGGGGGCTCGTTCATCTGGCCGTAAACCAGAGCAGCCTTGGAGCCTTCTCCGCCGCCTTCCTTGTTCACGCCGGATTCGATCATTTCCCAGTAAAGGTCGTTACCTTCACGAGTACGCTCGCCAACACCTGCGAACACGGAGTAACCGCCGTGCGCCTTGGCGACGTTGTTGATCAGTTCCATGATGAGAACGGTCTTGCCCACGCCGGCGCCGCCGAACAGGCCGATCTTACCGCCCTTTGCGTACGGAGCCAGAAGGTCAACGACCTTGATGCCCGTCACAAGGATTTCAGCTTCGGTGGACTGTTCGATGAACTCCGGAGCGTCCTGGTGGATCGCACGCTTGCTTTCGTGCGGGATCTCACCGGCTTCATCGACCGGCTCACCGATCACGTTCATGATACGGCCCAGGGTGCCGTCGCCAACCGGCACCACGATCGGTGCATCGGTGTCGACCACTTCCTGACCGCGCACCAGCCCCTCGGTGGAGTCCATCGCGATGGTACGTACCGTGTTTTCGCCAAGGTGCTGAGCAACTTCAAGCACAAGACGCGTGCCCTGGTTGTCAACTTCAAGAGCGTTCAGGATCAGCGGCAGGTGGTCATCGAACTTGACGTCGACAACGGCGCCGATGACCTGGGTGATCCGTCCGACCTTTTTGTCAGCCATATCCCTAATCCTCGTCTCGATCCCGTTAGAGCGCTTCCGCGCCCGAGATAATTTCAATCAGTTCCGTCGTAATCTGAGCCTGGCGCTGGCGGTTGTAGTTGATCGTCAGTTTGTCGATCATCTCGCCGGCGTTGCGGGTCGCGTTGTCCATTGCGGACATACGTGCACCCTGTTCAGACGCAGCATTTTCCAGAAGTGCCCGGAAAATCTGAACGGAGATGTTGCGCGGCAGCAGATCCGCAAGGATCTCTGTCTCTTCCGGTTCATATTCGTAAACCGCGTTGGCACCTGCGCCTGCATCAGTGCTGCCAGCCTCGAAATGGGCCGGGATCAGCTGAGTTGCAGTCGGTTCCTGCGCGATCACGGATTTGAAAGTCGAATAGAACAGCGTGCAAACGTCGAACTCGCCATTGTCGTACATGGAGAGCACTTCGCGGCCGATGTCGTCCGCGTTGCTGAAGCCAACGTTCTTAACACTGCGCAGGTCGATGGTCTTGATGATGTGCTGGCCGAGCTCACGCTTCAGGGAGTCGTAGCCCTTCTTGCCGACACAGATGATCTTGACCGTCTTGCCCTGCTTCAGCAGGCTACGCGCTTTTTCACGCGCAAGCTTGGCAATGTTGGTGTTGAAGCCCCCACACAGTCCACGTTCGGCCGTGGCAACGAGCAGGAGATGAACCTGGTCATTGCCGGTGCCGGACATGAGCTTCGGAGCGTCGTCGCGCCCCTCGAAGGCCACCGCGAGGTTGGCCAGCACCGCACCCATGCGTTCCGCATAGGGGCGCGCGGCCTCCGCAGCTTCCTGAGCACGACGCAGCTTCGCCGCGGCCACCATTTGCATGGCCTTGGTGATTTTCTGCGTCGCCTTAACGGAAGCGATGCGGTTTCGTAAGTCCTTCAGGCTCGGCATGGCCGCCCCTGCTCCTTATCCCGGCGTGGTCTTAAGCGAAGTTCTTGGCGAACGCGTCGATGGCAGCTTTCAGCTTGCCAGTCAGCTCGTCGTCGAGTGCCTTCTTCTCCCAGATGGCGTCGAGCAGTGCTTTGTGCTCGCCACGAAGGAACAGAAGCAGGCCTTCTTCGAAGTCCTTCACGCGGTTGACCGGGATTGCATCCAGGTAGCCGTTCACGCCGGCATAGATGACTGCAACCTGTTCTTCGGTCTTCAGCGGCGAGAACTGCGGCTGCTTCAGAAGTTCGGTCAGACGTGCACCACGGTTCAGGAGGCGCTGGGTCGTGGCGTCGAGGTCGGAGCCGAACTGTGCAAAGGCCGCCATTTCGCGGTACTGAGCCAGTTCACCCTTAATCGGGCCGGCAACCTGTTTCATCGCCTTGATCTGAGCGGAGGAACCCACGCGGGACACCGACAGACCGACGTTCACGGCCGGGCGGATACCCTGGTAGAACAGATCCGTTTCCAGGAAGATCTGACCGTCGGTGATCGAGATCACGTTGGTCGGAATAAACGCGGACACGTCGTTGCCCTGGGTTTCAATAACCGGCAGTGCGGTCAGAGAGCCCTTGCCATGGTCTTCGTTCAGCTTCGCAGCACGTTCCAGCAGACGGGAGTGCAGGTAGAAAACGTCACCCGGGAAAGCTTCACGTCCCGGCGGACGACGGAGCAGCAGGGACATCTGACGGTAGGCCACGGCCTGCTTAGTCAGATCGTCGTAGCCGATCACGGCGTGCATGGAGTTGTCACGGAAGAACTCGCCCATCGCGCAGCCGGCAAACGGTGCCAGGAACTGCAGCGGAGCAGCGTCGGAAGCGGTAGCGGCGACAACGATGGAGTATTCCAGCGCGCCGGCGTCTTCCAGGGTCTTCACGAACTGAGCGACGGTGGAGCGCTTCTGGCCGACAGCAACGTAGATGCAGTACAGCTTTGCGTCTTCGTCGTCAGAAGCATGCAGCGGCTTCTGGTTCAGGAAGGTGTCGAGAATGATCGCGGTCTTGCCGGTCTGACGGTCACCGATGACCAGCTCGCGCTGACCACGGCCAACCGGGATCAGGGCGTCGATGGCTTTCAGGCCGGTAGACATCGGCTCGTGCACGGACTTGCGCGGCAGAATGCCCGGCGCCTTGACGTCCACGCGGCGCTTTTCGGTTGCCTCGATCGGGCCTTTGCCGTCGATCGGGTTGCCGAGCGGATCAACAACGCGGCCCAGGAGGCCCTTGCCGACCGGCACTTCCACGATGGCGCCGGTCCGCTTGACGGTGTCGCCTTCTTTAATGTCACGGTCGGAGCCGAAGATAACGACACCAACGTTGTCGGTTTCCAGGTTCAGGGCCATGCCCTTGATACCACCCGGGAATTCGACCATTTCACCAGCCTGGACTTTGTCCAGACCATAAACACGGGCGATACCGTCACCGACGGAGAGCACCTGACCGACTTCAGAAACTTCGGCTTCCTGGCCAAAGCTCTTGATCTGGTCCTTGAGGATTGCGGAGATTTCCGCGGCCCGAATATCCATCAGCCGACCTCTTTCATCGCGAACTTGAGTGAATTGAGCTTGGTACGCAGCGATGTGTCGATCATGCGGGAGCCGACCTTGACCACGAGGCCACCGATCAGGGCAGGATCAACCTTTGCCACGATGTTTACAGATTTGCCCGTGGAAGCCGAGAGAGCTTCTTTCAGGGCAGCGACATGATCGTCGGAAAGAGCAGCTGCGGAGGTTACCTCAGCCGTTTCCTCACCACGCTTTTGCGCAAGCAGGGTGCGGAATGCCTTGATCATGCCGGGAAGAACGAAGAGGCGCCGGTTACGGGCTGCCAGCTTCACGAAATTAGCAGCCAGGCCTTTGATGCCTGCCTTGTCGAGAAGTGCGGTAAGCGCTGCAAGCTGCTCCTCCACACTGAATACCGGGCTTTTCACGAGACGGACGAGATCTTCGCTTTCGGCAAGCATGCCTTCGAAAGCTGTCAGATCCCGCTCCACGTCAGCCGTTACACCTTCGCCTTCGGCGAGGTCGAGAAGGGCGGACGCATAACGCTGTGCCACGCCGGATACGAGAGATACGTTGTCAGTCACCAGGTCCGTGCTCTCTGACGTTTTTCATGCCCGCGAAACGGCCAGCGCTCGCAAAGCATTGAAAAAATGAATGATTTCAAGGTCAGAAGGTATGACGGTTAAACCGCTGCCCCCAAAGCCGCGCCTCAATTAGCACAGGGTTTCTCAGTGTGCAACTTCGCCTAAAGACTGTTATTGCCGATTCCTCGGTGTTTTTTGTCAAAGGTTGATAAAAAACGTTTCAGATCAACGCCTCCGCACCGTCATAAACCTTTAGACGGTTTTCTGCAGAGCAGGCGAAAAGGCCTTTGCGCAGGGCTGAAAGGGGCAAGTGACGAGGGCGTTTTTGCCGCAGCTGTGCGGACGGCGGGATTATTGCCGTCAGCAGCGTTGCCACAATCGCAAACAATGACCCTGCGGTTCCACCCGATTCTCCCACGCCGAACTCGTATGAACGGCAGGCGCTTTTCCCGATGAACGCAAAAACCACCTAGAGAAAATGCTGCGGGTCGATGTCTACTTGCAGGCGCAGCCCCTTCGTGGGCTTCGGGCCGATGCTCAGCCAATGCCGCAGATAGGCCTGCAGATCGTACTGGCGGGGGGCCATTGCCAGCAGGCGGAAACGATAGCGTCCGCGCACCATGGCAAGGGCGGCTTCCGCCGGCCCAAGGAGCGTGACGGCCTGATCCGGCGGTGCGGCACGGGCAAGGGCCCTTGAGAAGCCTTCCGCAAATCCTCTGTCTGGTCCGGAGACGATGACGGCGGCAAGACGCCCGAACGGCGGCAGACCTGCTGCCCGCCTTGCCTCGATCTCGGCCTGGTAGAACGCCTTCTTGTCGCTTGAAAGCAACGCCTTGATGACGGGATGATCCGCATTGTAGGTCTGCAGGAAACCCTTGCCGCCGCCGGTCACGCGGCCCGCACGGCCCGTCACCTGTGCAAGCAGCTGGAAGGTTTTTTCCGCAGCTCTCGGATCACCATGGGCAAGGCCAAGGTCCGCATCCACCACGCCGACCAGTTTCATCAGTGGGAAGTTATGCCCCTTGGCAACCAGCTGCGTGCCGATGACGATGTCGGCCCCGCCTTCCTCGACAATCTTCATTTCGCGCTTCAGCCGATCCGGCCCGCCGGCAATATCCGACGAAAGCACGAGCACACGCGCCTGCGGAAAGAGCTCGGTCACTTCCTCGGCGATTCTTTCCACGCCAGGACCGCAGGCAACCAGACTGTCTACCGACTGGCAGGACGGACAGGCCTTGGGAACCGGTTCCTGATGGCCGCAGTGGTGGCAGACGAGTTTTTTCTGGAATCGGTGCTCCACCAGCCAGGCGCTGCAATGAGCGCATTGGAACCTGTGGCCGCAGGTCCGGCAAAGGGTCAGCGGTGCATAACCGCGCCGATTGAGAAACAGTAGCGACTGCCCCCCATCGGCGAAGGTACCGGCGATGCCGTGGACCAGGCCAGGCGCCAGCCAGCGTCCCCGTTCCGGCCCGTCCTGGCGCATATCGATGGCCATGAGGTCCGGCAGGGCAGCTCCGGATGCCCGCTCGGGCAGCTCGAACAGCTTGTAGCGGCCCACCTCTGCGTTGACGATGCTTTCCACGGATGGCGTGGCCGACGCCAGAACAACGGGGAAGCCGGAGAGATGACCGCGGACGACAGCCATGTCGCGGGCGCTATAGGGCACCCGGTCGTCCTGCTTGAAGGCCGCATCGTGTTCTTCATCGACGATGATCAGGCCCAGTTCCTTGAAAGGCAGAAACAGCGAAGAGCGCGCGCCAATCACGACCCGGACGTCTCCGGAGGCCACCCCGCGCCAGACCCGCGATCGGTTCTTGACCGTGATCTGCGAATGCCATTCGGCCGGATAGACCCCGAAGCGTTGTTCGAAGCGCCGCAGGAACTGTTCGGTGAGTGCGATTTCAGGCAGCAGCACCAGCGCCTGCTTTCCCCGGCGCAAGGCTTCGGCAATCACCTCGAAATAGACTTCCGTCTTGCCCGAGCCGGTGACACCGTCGATCAGGGCAACGGCCCCACCCTTGCCGAAACAGGCCGTCAGGCCGTCTGCCGCGGCCTGCTGCGCCGGGGTCAGCGGTTTTTGCGCGTAGTCCAGTTGCGGTTTCGGCGGCGGGGGAGCCGCCGGCATCAGGACGGTTTCCAGGACATCTTGCTGAAGCAGGCCGTCGATAACAGAAGCGGACACGCCGGCAGCATGGGCAAGGCCGCTTTTCGTCCAGGCAAAGCCGTCTTCCATGGTCGCCAGAACACGCCCGCGTGCCGGCGTCAGACGATCCGGCGCGGCACCTTCGATGCGGCGGACACCGGGAACGGGCGCCTCCGGCTCCAGCGCTTCTTCGGACCGCAACACCATGCGCAGCACCATCCCCGGGGCGCCAAGTGTCCAGTTCGCTACCCAGTCGACGAACCGGCGCAGATCATCATCGAGCGGCGGCGTCTTGTCGTAGACATGGGAAATGGTCTTCAGTTTCTTTGGATTGATGGCCGCGTCCGGCTCGATATCCCAGACAGCCCCGATCACCTCGCGCGGGCCGAGCGGCACCTTGACGATGGTGCCCGGAACCACGGACTGGCCGGGGGGAACCTTGTAGGTATAGGCCCCTGCAACCGCGACCGGCACCAGCACGCTGGCAATGGTTTCCTGGAAGTCTGGATCGTCGAACAGCACTGTGTGTCAGGTCCTCATCGCTCCGGGAACGGCCGCGAAACCATGCGCCAGGCACGGCCCGAACCCTGGCGAGACATTGCCCGTCCGGTCGCCGGGATCAAGCCTCGCCATTCTTGAGGTACGTACCGCAAAAATTTCGTCCACCAGAGAATCAGGGGTTCTTCTTGTCATCATCCTAGGGTAAAGAGAGCCCAGCTGACCACGCAATCGTTTTGTCCCGCTAGCCGGGACCAGGTTTCCGGCGACGCTCCGGTAGCCCTACAGGGAGTAAAGACAGATGAAATTCTTCGTCGATACGGCCGACACGGCTGAAATCAAGGAACTGGAAGCAACCGGCCTCCTTGACGGTGTCACCACCAACCCCTCGCTGATCGCAAAGTCCGGTCGGGACTTCAAGGAAGTCATCGCAGAAATCTGCGCCATCACCGAAGGCGATGTATCCGCCGAAGTGGCCGCAACCGATTTCGACACGATCATGAAGGAAGCGCACGTACTTAGCGCGATCGCAAACAACGTGGTCGTCAAGCTGCCGCTGACGTTCGATGGCCTGAAGGCGTGCAAGCAGCTGACCGAAGAAGGCACCAAGACCAACGTCACCCTGTGCTTCTCGGCCAACCAGGCCCTGCTCGCAGCCAAGGCCGGTGCAACCTACATCTCGCCGTTCATCGGCCGGCTGGATGATATTCATGCCGACGGGCTTGAGCTGATCCGCGAAATCCGCGTGATCTACGACAACTACGGCTTCGACACGGAAATTCTGGCTGCTTCGATCCGCACGCCGAACCACGTGAAGGATTGCGCCATCATCGGCGCCGACGTCGCGACCGTACCGCCGGCAACGCTGAAGGCACTGGTCAAGCATCCGCTGACCGACAAGGGCCTTGAAGCCTTCCTGGCCGACTGGGCCAAGACCGGCCAGAGCATTCTCTGATCGCCGACCTTTCAGACGAACGAACGGCCCGGATTTCCGGGCCGTTTTTGTTTGCCGTTACAAGCGCCTGCCAAGGGTAACAGGACGTTCCAATACCTTTTGCCTGGTGTTGGGGGACAAGTCGATCAGGCTGGGAAATCTAAACGGTCCTGTTCACCTCCTGGTGGGGAAGGACCTTTGTCAGCCGGTTTGACGAAAAATAGCCGCCATGTGGCGCGATGTTAACGGAACCGTTGGGGATCCGGCATCACATTGGCACCATGTGTGCCGCATCCTTCAAATCCGAATCGCTGCTCGTCACCGCCCGGCCGGAACTCAACCGCCGCATCGACCAGTGGCTTGACCACCTGTCCGATGAGCGACGCCTTTCCGACAAGACCCTGCTTGCCTACGAACGCGACCTGCGCCAGTTCCTGCGGTTCCTGACCAACCATCTGGGCGGGGCACCCGACCTCAAGGAAATTGCGGCGCTCCGCCCGGCCGACTTTCGAGGCTTCCTGGCAAGCCGCCGCCGTGATGGTGCCCAGAGCCGATCGCTCGCCCGCGGCCTTGCCGGGATCCGGTCCTTCCTCAGGTACCTGGAGCGGCGGGGCGAAGTGAACGCTGCGGCGTCTTCCGCCGTGCGGCCACCACGGCAGGCCCGGTCCCTGCCGAAACCCGTCTCCTCCAAGGACGCCATCGACGTGACCAGCGGTGACCTAGCGATGGAACGCGAGCCGTGGCTGGAAGCTCGCAACGCCGCTGTCCTGACCCTGCTCTACGGCTGCGGCCTGCGGATTTCGGAAGCGTTGTCGCTGACCGGTGCCATGGCCCCCAAAACCGGGACGAAGACACTTCGTGTCGTCGGCAAAGGCGGCAAGGAGCGGATTGTCCCGATCCTGCCGGCGGTCTGCCAGGCGGTGGAGCACTATCTGAAACTTTGCCCTTACGCGATTTCGCCCGATGGCCCCCTGTTTCTCGGTGCCCGCGGCGGTCCGCTGAACCCGCGCATGATCCAGCTGGCCATGGCACGCCTGCGCGGTGCATTGGGCCTGCCGGACAGCGCGACCCCGCATGCCCTGCGCCATTCCTTTGCCACACATCTGCTGGCTGGCGGCGGTGATCTCAGGACTATCCAGGAACTGCTTGGCCACGCCAGCCTTGCCTCAACACAGATCTATACGGAAATCGACAGCGCCCATCTCCTGTCCGCCTACGACAAGGCTCATCCGCGCCGTTAGGATCCCTCAGGTTTCGGAAATCCGTAGACTGTCCGTTCCTTGCCATCAGGAAACATCTCACGCGCAATCGGCTCGCCGCCAAGTTTGCGCACCAGTCCCCTTGCTGCCTCGTTGTCATCCTTCATATGCGTTTCGACCAGAGGCCAGCCATAGACTTCGTAAGCATGGCGGATTGCCGCCTGCGAGACTTCCACGGCGGCACCGGTGCCGCGTGCCTGCGGCATCAACCACCAGGTCAGCTCCCGTCTTGGCCAGCCTTCGGGCCAAACGAAGCCGCAACCGCCGATGATATCTGTGCCCGTTTTCGGTTCGATAACCCACATGCCATAGCCGCGCAGTTGCCAGTGGCCGAGGTGGCTTGCCAGCACGCGCCAGGCGGAATCCTCGCGCAACGGTCCACCATAGAAGTGCGAGGCCTCGCCGTTCTCGTAGAACGCCTTGTAGACTGGGAAGTCCGGTTCTTCCGGCAAGCGTAGACGAAACCGCGGCGTTTCGAGTGATTGCATGATAAGTCTCTGTTGTTTGCGGGGAATTTCGTTCGATTCCCATGAAAGTTTCAACTCCGTTGTAGCCGCTTCCGCCACAAACGGTTAGGTTGCTGAAACAGCCTGTTTCGCCGGGAGATAACGAATGCGTCTGATACTACTCGCAGCCGGTCTTCTTCTACTGTCGGCAGCGCCCTCGCTGGCGCAGCGCGTCTACTGTCCACTTCCCGAAGACGGCGTCTGGGTCAATCCGAATGCCGAGCCGAAGGAGATCTCGCGCGTCGAGGTGGAAAGTCGCTGCGAGAATGAAGCGGTGCATGTGCGCGTACGCGCGTTCACCTCCTGCATCCCGCGTGACTGCAAGTGGGGCTGGACCAAAGGGGAAATGCGCTCGGATGGTGCCATCCAGGTGCTGCTGATCGGGTTCTTGAGCAGCAAGCAACTGACATTGCGGGCCTTTGGCGAGCTTCTGGATGTTCACGTGATCAACGTCGTCAACGATCTGTCCGAACCGCGAACCGAGACCACCTACAATCTCCAGCGCGAGTAACCGGCCAGGGGCAGTGCGACGACAATCGCCTTTCGCTTTTTCCTTGTCAGATCTCCATTTTCCCTTACCCTACGTAAGACTGCGCAAGTGTAGCGCAGGCCAACGGACGGAGATGTAACATGCGCCTATTGAGCACCGGCATTGCGGCCCTTGCCGTAACCGCGTTTGCAATTGCACCGGCCGCTGCATGCAGCTGGAACAAGACAGCCCAGTCCAAACAGATGACAGTGGCGGAAACGCCCGTCCTCCCGGACACCGACTCGGATGTGGCCATCGCCACCAACGATCTCAGCGATGCAATCGTAAGCGAGACCGTTATTCAGCCGACCACCGGCGAAGCCGTGTCGGAGTGACCCTCACCGCTAAACAAGCTCCAGACCAAGCCCCGCTGCTCTGCAGCGGGCTTTTTTTCGGCTGAGTACCTTCTGCACGAAATCTGCTGAAACCTGCCTTTATCGGGCCGTATCGACGCCTCAATAGCCCGGTTCACTCGAGACTGTCCTGAAGAACCGGTTGATACAGTCTCATGATTTCCAGACGCCGTTTCCTGCAAACCTGTGGCATCGCAATGCTGGGTGCCGTTTCCGCTCCTGCCTACGCGATTGGCGTTGAGCCTTTTCGGCTCAGCCTGAAGCATTATCACCTGACGCCTCCACGATGGCCCAGAGGGCTGAAACTGAAAGCCGCGCTGATAGCCGACCCGCATGTCTGCGATCCCTGGATGGGCCTGGAGCGGGTTCGCTCCATCGTCCGGCAGACCAACGCGCTGAAGCCCGACATCATCCTGATGCTGGGCGACTATGTTGCCAGCCACAAATGGCAATACGACCCGATCCCGCCACAGGCGTGGGCTGATCTCTTCGGTGATCTGTCGGCCCCGCTCGGGACCCACGCCATTCTCGGCAATCACGACTGGTGGGACGACGCGGACGCGCAGCTGACCGGTGGTGGACCGACCAGATATGGTCAGGCGTTGCTGAACGCCGGCATTCCCCTTTACCAGAACCGGGCTCAACGGTTCGAAAAGGACGGCCAGGCTTTCTGGCTTGCCGGCGTCGACGACCAGCTGGCGCTGAGACCGCACCGCAAGATCAAACGGCACCGCTGGAAAGGTTTGGATGACCTGACCGGTACGCTTGCCCAGGTGACGGACGATGCGCCCGTGCTGCTGATGGCACATGAACCCGACATCATCCGTGAAGTGCCGGGCCGCGTCAGCCTGACCCTCAGCGGCCACACCCATGGCGGGCAGGTCAACTGTTTCGGTTACAAACCGGCCTTTCCCAAACGCAGCGTGAAAAGCTACGCCTATGGCCACATCGTTGAAACGGAAGGAACGAAGCTGGCAAGGCACCTGGGCCTTGAAACGGACCCCCGCCACCTCATCGTTTCCGGAGGTCTTGGCTGCTCGATCCTGCCGGTCCGATTCGGAGTTCCTCCGGAAATAACGGTGGTGCATCTGGGAAGCACCACCGTTTGAGGCACGTTCCGGAAAGGGCGAATTATTCAGCCGCCACTTCGTGCTCCGTCTTGTGCCGGTATTCCTTTATGGCCTGGCTCAGGATCTGGACCGAGGAACTGACGAAGAGAGCTGCCATGAGACCGGCGACAATCAGGTCCGGCCAGGCGCTCGCAGTTCCCCAGACACCGGCGGCCGCCAGCATCACGGCAACGTTGCCTATGGCATCATTGCGCGAACACAGCCAGACGGAACGCACATTGGCGTCACCATCCTTGTATCGGACCAGCAGCAGGACACTGGCAAGGTTCACGGCCAGCGCCAGAAAGCCGATGGAACCCATCACTGCGGCCTGCGGTACGCCAAGCACGAACACCTGATAGAGCGTGGTGGCAGCCACCCAGACGCCCATCAGAAACAGGCTTGTGCCCTTCGCAAGCGCAGCCAGGGCCCGGGTCTTCAGCGATGCGCCAATGACAGCCAATGATATACCGTAGGTGACCGCGTCACCGAAGAAATCGAGAGCGTCAGCCTGCAGCGCCTTTGAGCCGGCTGCCTGGCCGGCAATCATCTCGACGATGAACATGCCACCGTTCAACGCGATCACCAGCCAGAGTCGGCGGCGATAGTCCTTCGACATTCCGTCAAATGTTCCGTGGGAATGTCCGCAACAGGCACCCATGATGCACTCCTTGTTCGAGTCGCTTGATTTTCGGTTCCTGTCCCTTGTAATTGCTATAGCGACTAGAGCTTCAAGAGGCTTTTTATGGATTTTTCAATTGGCGACCTTTCAAGACGGACCGGCGTGAAGGTTCCGACGATTCGTTACTACGAAAAGGAAGGCCTGCTGGAAGCGCCGATCCGCAGCGAGGGCAACCAGAGGCGCTACCGGTCCAGCGACCTGGAAAGGCTTGGCTTCATCAAGCATTGCCGCGACCTCGGCCTGCCAATGCCGGCCATCCGCGACCTGATAGACCTCAGCCAGCATCCGGACAAACCGTGCGAAACCGCAAACCGGATTGCCGAAGATCAGTTGAAGGCGGTGCGCCAGAGGATTGCCCACCTGCGCAAACTGGAGGCGGAGTTGAAGCGCATCGCAACAAGCTGCGAAGGCGACCACACGGTGACCGAATGCAACGTTCTGAAGGCTTTCGGCGACCATGGCCTCTGCCTGAAGGAGCACTGACAAGCCTTTTTGCCCGGCTTCAGGCGAGCCTTGTCCAGTCCCGTGCCTCCCCAACGGCACGCACGTTCGTGGCGATGGCAGCCGCCAGGGAGCGTGCTGCTAGCTTTCGTCTATCGGTCTTGGTCCGGTGCCTGAGCCGAGTTCCGTTGCCATCACCGTTCCCCTAACCTTTCCAGACGCATCATTTTCCAGCTTTTGGCAGGCAGATTACAGGAATGACGGCCCAGAATGCAGGAGAACTGGAGGACGTGGGGATAGGCGTTCTCCGGCCAAACCCTTTCAGCAACGTCATGCCTGCCCTTCAGGTAGTCGGGCAGGGAAAGTGCGGTCAGTGGAGCAATTCCCAGAAACGCGGTACCCGCAACGCTGGCAACAGTTTCCGGACCGGTCTGCAGCGTGTCACCCGTGCCAGCCCTGACTGCAACCGGCAGGACCAGCAGCAGACCGAGCATTCAGATGAATGAACCCGTCAGTTCCAGCCGGAAGCCGGAAACGACATACATGGGTGCAAAGATCAACGGTGTGAAAAGCGCAGCGGTGCGAAGGTTCAATCTGAGGCAGAACACCACGAAGACCAGGCTGACAGCCAACAGCGGGTGAGATTCAGATTTTGATTGTTGCCCCGTTGCCTTTCAAGCAAAGCATCTCCTGCCTTTTGTTGAAATGCACCACCCCTGACAGGACAACACTCTAGCGCATTGGTTGCAGATGCGCGGCATTTTTTACGTATACTTGCAGAACTTCAAACTTGAATGGCGTCAGCCGGTCCGCAGGACGGCCGATCCAACAAAAATGGTACGGGGCACCCGGTGACCGGATGCCCCGAACCGATATCGAAAAGACACCGTTCAAGCGTTGATTACGCGTGGATCGACTTCGCAAATGCGCCGAGGGCTGCCTCCTTGACCGCTTCCGACATGGTCGGGTGGGCGTGGCAGGTGCGCGCAAGGTCTTCGGAAGATCCACCGAACTCCATCAGGACCGCAGCTTCGTGGATCATCTCACCGGCACCGAAGCCGACGATGTGAACACCCAGCACGCGGTCGGTCTTTGCGTCCGCTAGAACCTTGGCAAAACCGTCGGTCTTGTTCATGGCGCGCGCGCGGCCGTTTGCGGAGAAGACGAATTTGCCGGTCTTGTACTCGACGCCCGCCGCCTTCAGTTCTTCCTCGGTCTTGCCGACGGAAGCGACTTCCGGCTGGGTGTAGACAACACCCGGGATGACATCATAGTTCACGTGACCAGCCTGGCCTGCCAGCATTTCGGCAACGGCAACGCCTTCGTCCTCGGCCTTGTGGGCCAGCATCGGACCGACAACCACATCGCCGATGGCGTAGATGCCGTCGACATTGGTCTTGTAGTGGGTGTCGATCTTGACGCGGCCGCGCTCGTCCAGGGCAACACCTGCCCCATCAAGGCCCAGGCCTTCCGTGTATGGACGGCGACCGATGGCAACCAGAACGATGTCGGCTTCGATAACCTGCGCATCGCCGCCCTTTGCCGGCTCTACAGTCACGGCAAGGCCCTTGCCTTTTTTCTCGACACCCGTGACCTTGGAGGACAGCTTGAATTCCATGCCCTGCTTTTTCAGCATGCGCTGGAAGTTCTTGGAAACGTCACCGTCCATCGGGCCGAGGATCTTGTCCATGAACTCGACCACGGTCACTTCCGAACCGAGACGGTTCCAGACGGAGCCGAGCTCAAGGCCGATGACACCACCACCGACGACGAGCAGCTTGCCCGGCACCTTGTCCAGTTCCAGAGCGCCGGTGGAAGAGACCACCTGCTTCTCGTCGATCTCGACACCCGGCAGCGGCATGACGTCGGAACCGGTGGCAATCACGATGTTCTTCGTTTCCAGTACGCTTGCCTTGCCGTCGGCATCGGTAACCTCGACCTTGCCTTTGTCCAGGATCTTGCCGGTACCGGTGTGAACGTCGATCTTGTTCTTCTTCATCAGGAAGGCAACGCCGTTCACATTGGCGTCGACCACACCGGTCTTGTGTTCCATCATCGCCGTCAGATCGAGCTTGGGCTTCGCTACCTTGATGCCGAGTTTTTCGAAACCGTGGCCGGCTTCCTCGAACATTTCCGAGGCATGCAGCAGCGCCTTGGACGGAATGCAGCCGATGTTGAGGCAGGTGCCGCCAAGCGTTGCGCGTTTTTCGACGACAGCCGTTTTCAGGCCGAGCTGCGCAGCCTTGATCGCGCAGACGTAGCCGCCAGGACCGGTTCCGATGACGACGAGATCATATTGGGACATTTTGGTCGCCTTTGCCTCTTTCATTTCTGGTTTGAATGGGGGTTAGGGAAGGATTGCCCTGCCGCCGGAGACATCGAGGATGGCACCGGTCGTATAGCTGGACTGGTCGGAGAGAAGCCACAGAATCGCTTCGGCCACCTCGTCGGCGGTTCCGGCACGTTTCATGGGCAGTTTGGACCTGAGCTGGGCCACCCGGTCAGGATGGCCGCCCGAGGCGTGGATATCGGTGTCGATAATGCCGGGGCGAATACCGTTGACGCGAACACCTTCGTCGGCAACTTCCAGCGCCAACCCGACTGTCATGGTATCGATCGCTCCCTTGGAGGCCGCGTAGTCGACATATTGGGAAGGTGACCCCAGCTTGGAGGCTGCAGACCCGAGATTGACGATCACGCCGCCGGTGCCGCCATGCTTGGTCGACATGCGCCTGACCGCTTCGCGGGCACACAGGAAGGCCCCGATCACGTTGATGGAGAACATTCGTGTCAGACGTTCCAGGGTCATTTCATCGACGCGCTGGGAATAGTCGACAACACCGGCATTGTTGACCAGCCCCTTGAGAGTGCCGAGCTTGTCGGCTTCGGCGAAAAGATGCAGCACGTCGGCTTCATTCTGGACGTCACCCTGAACTGCCACGGCTTCGCCGCCAGCCGCCTTGATTTCCTCGACAAGAGCATCGGCGGCAGCCTGGTTGTGCGTGTAGTTGACGATCACCTTGTGACCGAGCGCCGCAACCTTGCGGCTGACGGCAGCGCCGATCCCCCGGCTCCCGCCCGTCACCAATACAACCGTGTCAGTCATGAATTCCCACCGGCTCCCGTTCCTATTGCCCTTGAATGCGCGTCAGTTCTTCAGCGCCTCGGCCCGCAGCCCAGAGGCCTTTCAAATGTCCGTCCGACATGACCGCGTAAACCACCGGCGTCTTGTCGCCCCAGTCCACTGTCAGCACGTTGCCGTCCAGTTCACCCGCGCCGCGATAGCTGTCGGTGCCGACTGTCCAGATCAGCGTGAATGTCCGGCCCTGCTGCGTCAACACGACCGTACCGTCATATGTCGTGCCGTCCGGGTTTCGGCCGGCAACCGAATAATTGCCAGTCAGTCCTTCCGCCTCGACCGGCGCAGTGCGCGAATAGAGCGTCAGCTTTTCGCTGGCCGAGCCGTCCGCCCATTCACCGTCCAGCGTTTCCGCGCCAGTGAAGGAATAGACGACAGGGTGCTTGTCTCCCCAGTTGACCACCAGCATGCGGCCGGCGAACTCGCCGACACCGGTGAAGACGTCGGTCCCGATCCACCAGGTGAGCCGCACATTCCGGTCTTCCGGCGTGATTGCCAGCATGCCGTCGTAGGTCGTTCCGTTCGGGTTAGTCCCCTCGACCCGGTAGACACCCGAGATCTGGCGGGCCGGACCGGTGCGCGCAGTGCTCTCCTTGAGCGCGGTTCCAATCGCCGCAAGAGCGGCCATCTTGGGCACAGATCCTGCCGGATTATCCGTGCCGCCGTCAACGAAGGTGAAATCTCCGAAGAAGGACGAGGAAATCCAGGGCGTTTGCTGGCCGTTCGTTTCCTGGAAGACACCCTTCAGCGTGCGCTTGAAGGTTTCTTCCAGATTGAGCGCCGGGGTCGCGATGGCGCTGGCCAGATGCTTGGTGAAGGGGCTGTTGCTGCCCTGCCCGTCCAGAGCCACGGAGCCAGGTGACGTCGAATACGAGACGAACAGGCGCGCGTTGCTGTCGATCCGCGACAGGCCGGACGACGACCCACCGAGGGGATTGTTGCGGCAAGCGTCCAGCACGACGATGTTGAGCCCGTCATGGGACGACGTCATTACTTCCACGGCCTCGCTGACCGCGACCGACTGCTGCTGCAGGACCTCGTCCGCCGGCGCATCCCCTGCCACAGGCAGCAGGTAGTTTTCGCCCTTAATCTGGATACCGTGGCCAGCGTAATAGAACAGGCCGACACCACCCTCCTTTTTCAGCCGATCACCGAAGGCCCGGATCGCCTGTTCCATGGCATCGCGGTTGGCGTCGGTCTGAAGGATGACCTCGAAGCCGGCCTTGTCGAGGGCGCGGGCGATGGCCAGAGCGTCATTGACCGGATTGGCGAGCGGGCCATAGCCATATTGCGCGTTTCCGATCACTAGCGCAGTGCGTTGTTCGCCTGCGTGCGAAGCGACTATCAATCCGAGGACGGTCCAGACGACAAGAACAACCCAAAGGGCATAACGCTTTATGGCGTTCATATTCCTGTTCCTCCTGACCGTCTCACACCGTGTCGGCGATGATCCGATTATTGCTCCGCCAGAGCCAGCCGCAAACCGAACCCGGCAAAGGTCGCAGCCACGGTCCGGCGCATCCAGACCATCACACGATCGCTCTTCAACACCTTCTCGCCGACCAGTGAAGCAAACGCGCCGTAGATGACAAAGACAACGAAGGTCATTGCCATGAAGACGCCGCCCATCAGCAGCATGTCGAGCGTTGGATTGACGGCATCATGGCTGACGAATTGCGGCAGGAAGGCGAGGAAGAATACTGTCAGCTTGGGATTGAGGATGTTGATCAGGAAGCCGGTGCGCGCCGTTGCAAGGAAGCTCTTGCGCGATCCCCTGTCGGCTTTCAGTTCCATCGGTCCGCTGTCTTTCAGCGTCTGCCAGGCAAGGTAGAGAAGATAGGCGACACCGGCGTATTTCACGCCCTGGAACACCAGGGCACTGGTGTGCATCAGAGCTGCCAGGCCCACGACGGACGCCAGAATTGCGGGAATGATACCGAGGGTGCAGCCGAAGGCCGCGGCAACGGATGCCTGACGGCCTCTGCCAAGCCCGACGGCAACCGTATAAACAACACCGGTGCCCGGAACGAGCACCACGACAAGAGCAGTAATCAGAAATTCCAGGCTCACAATGCGGCTCCTCCTGGGCCAGACCGACGGGCATTCAACCGCGAGAGCTGGAACGCCGCTGGCCAGGCAACCTTAAAATGTCCGGGTACCCTGCCGGGGAGTTCCCGGCAAGGCACACGCAAGGCACTGAACCGGATCAGAGATCCAGAACCAGACGCTGCGGATCTTCCAGGCTTTCCTTGACGCGAACCAGGAAGGTCACGGCTTCCTTGCCGTCGACAATCCGGTGGTCATAGGAGAGCGCCAGATACATCATCGGGCGGATCACCACCTGGCCGTTCACAGCCATCGGACGTTCCTGGATCTTGTGCATGCCCAGGATACCGGACTGCGGCGCGTTCAGGATCGGCGAAGACATCAGCGAACCATACACCCCGCCATTGGAGATGGTGAAGGTGCCGCCGGACATATCAGCCATGCCCAGCTTGCCGTCGCGCGCCTTGCGGCCGAGATTGCCGATTTCCTGCTCGATCTCGGCGATGGACATCTGGTCCGCGTCGCGCACAACCGGAACCACAAGGCCCTTGTCCGTGCCAACGGCGACGCCGATGTGGCAGAAGTTCTTGTAGATGATGTCGGTGCCGTCGATCTCGGCATTAACTGCCGGGATCTCTTTCAGCGCATGGGTCACCGCCTTGGTGAAGAAGCCCATGAAGCCGAGCTTGACGCCGTGTTTCTTCTCAAACAGGTCCTTGTACTGCTTGCGCAGTTCCATGACCGGGCCCATGTCCACTTCGTTGTAGGTGGTAAGCATGGCCGCGGAGTTCTGTGCGTCCTTCAGGCGGCGCGCAATGGTCTGGCGCAGCTTGGTCATGCGAACGCGTTCTTCGCGAATTTCGTCCTGGGCGGCAACCGGGCCACGGGCAACGGGAGCAGCCGACGGCGCTGACGACGAAGAGGTTGCACCGGAGGCGATCGCGTTGATGACGTCTTCCTTCAGCACCTGACCGCGCTTGCCGGACCCGGCAACCTGGTCGGCGGAAAGGTTGTTTTCAGCCATCATCTTCTGAGCAGACGGAGCCGGCGGCATGGAAGACCCGCCGCTTGCAGCCGGAGCGGACGCAGCCGGTGCCGGTGCAGCGGCTGCCGGAGCAGCAGCAGCACCTTCGCCTGACGGATCGATCTGGCAGAGTAGAACGCCGGGTTCCACGGTCGTACCGGTTTCAACTGCGATCTTGACGATGGTGCCGGCGACCGGGGCCGGAACTTCCTGGGCCGCCTTGTCGGTTTCCAGTTCCACCAGTGTGTCGTCGGCCTTGACGACGTCGCCGACCTTCACGCTCCATTCGCCGACTTCCGCCTCGGTGACGGATTCGCCAGCGCTCGGCGTGACGACATCAACCAGCTGAGCCTTTTCGGATTTGGTTTCGGCCTTGGCGTCAGCCTTTGCCGGAGCCGCTTCAGCCTTCGCGGCCGGAGCACCCGCGCCTTCTGCGATCTGACCGAGCAGGGCGCCAACTTCAACGGTGTCGCCTTCCTTGACCACGATGCTTTCCAGCGTGCCCGCGGCCGGTGCCGGAACTTCGACGGTTACCTTGTCGGTTTCCAGTTCCACAAGGGGCTCGTCCTGGCTGACGGCGTCGCCCGGTTTCTTGAACCACTGCGCAATAGTCGCTTCGGAAACGGATTCACCCAGCGTGGGGACGCGAATTTCGGTTGCCATGGTCGCCTTCTCTTAAAATTACCTGGCCAAATTTTTGAAAGAGGGCCCGAAGGCCCTCTTGTGACTAACTTCCCAGAGCCTCTTCGAGGAACGCCTGCAACTGCGCCAGATGCGAGGACATCAGGCCGGTTGCGGTCGATGCCATCGCATTGCGGCCAGCATAGCGCGGGCGCTTGTGCTTGGCGTCGATCTGCTCCAGGACCCATTCGATGTAGGGCTCGACGAAGAACCAGCTGCCCATGTTCTTGGGCTCTTCCTGACACCAGACCATTTCGGCCTGCGGGAAGCGCGCCAGTTCCAGCATCAGCGCCTTTTTCGGGAACGGATAGAGCTGTTCCACGCGGAGCAGGTAGACGTCGTTGACGCCGCGCTTTTCACGCTCTTCGAACAGATCGTAGTAGACCTTGCCCGAGCACATCACGACGCGCCGGATCTTGTCGTCTGAAACCAGCTTGCCTTCCGAATTCAGGTTGGGGCCCCAGTCGTCCCACAACAGACGGTGGAAGGAGGACTCCGGACCGAGTTCCTGCAGTGTGGATACCGCCTTCTTGTGACGCAGCAAGGATTTCGGCGTCATGAGGATAAGCGGCTTGCGGATATCGCGGCGCAGCTGACGACGCAGAATGTGGAAGTAGTTCGACGGCGTCGAACAGTTCGCAACCTGCATGTTGTCTTCGGCGCAAAGCTGGAGGTAACGCTCCAGACGGGCGGAAGAGTGCTCAGGTCCCTGACCTTCGTAGCCATGCGGCAGCAGGCAGACGAGGCCGGACATGCGCAGCCACTTGCGCTCACCCGAAGAGATGAACTGGTCGAACACCACCTGGGCGCCGTTGGCGAAGTCGCCGAACTGGGCTTCCCAGAGTGTCAGAGCACGCGGCTCTGCCAGCGAGTAGCCATATTCGAAGCCAAGCACGGCTTCTTCCGAGAGCATCGAGTTGATGACCTCGTAGCGCTGCTGATCGGGAGAGACGTTGTTGAGCGGAATATACCGGCTCTCGTCTTCCTGATCGTACAGGACCGAATGGCGCTGCGAGAACGTGCCGCGTTCGCAATCCTGACCGGACAGGCGCACCGGGTGGCCTTCCTTCAGCAGCGAACCGAAGGCTAGCGCTTCAGCGGTTGCCCAGTCGATGCCTTCGCCGGTCTCGATCATGCGCTCGCGCTGGTTCATGAAGCGCGCGATCGTGCGGTGGATGTTGAAACCGTCCGGCACGTGGGTCAGAGCCCGGCCGATCGACTTCAGTTCATCCATCGGCAGACCGGTTTCACCGCGCCGCGGATCGTCCTCGTCGTCGGCCCGTTTCATGCCTGCCCACTTGCCGTCCAGCCAGTCGGCCTTGTTCGGCTTGAAGGCCTGGCCGGCATCGAACTCGTCGTCCAGATGCTTGCGCCAGTCGGCTTTCATGTGCTCGACTTCGTCCTGTGTCAGAACACCTTCCTTGATCAGGCGTTCCGAGTAGAGCTGCAGCGTCGTCGCATGCTTGCGGATCTTGCGGTACATGATCGGCTGCGTGAACGCCGGCTCGTCGCCCTCGTTGTGGCCGAAGCGGCGATAGCAGATCATGTCGATGACCACCGGACGATGGAACGTCTGGCGATATTCAATCGCGATCTTGGCCGCAAAGACGACGGCTTCCGGATCATCCGCGTTGACGTGGAAGATCGGCGCCTCGATCACCTTCGCCATATCCGACGGATAGGGCGAAGACCGCGAGAAGCGCGGGTTGGTGGTGAAGCCGATCTGGTTGTTGATGATCACATGGACCGAACCGCCGGTGCGGTGGCCACGCAGCGCGGACAGGCCAAAGCATTCCGCAACAACACCCTGGCCGGCGAATGCGGCGTCGCCGTGCAGCAGCAGCGGCAGAACCGTGCCGCGGTCGATTTCGGTCGTGTCGACGAAGTTGCCGTTCTCGTCGGCAGCCAGCTGATCCTGCTTGGCGCGCGCCTTGCCCAGAACCACCGGGTTGACGATTTCCAGGTGCGAGGGGTTTGCCGTCAGCGACAGGTGCACGTCGTTGCCGTCGAACGTCCGGTCGGAAGACGCGCCGAGGTGATACTTCACATCGCCGGAGCCTTCCACATCGTCCGGCGCGTAGGAGCCGCCCTTGAACTCGTGGAAGATTGCCCGGTGCGGCTTGGCCATCACCTGGGAAAGCACGTTCAGGCGGCCACGGTGGGCCATGCCGAACACGATTTCCTTAAGGCCCATCGAGCCGCCGCGTTTGATGATCTGTTCCAGCGCCGGGATCAGCGCTTCACCGCCATCCAGGCCGAAGCGCTTGGTGCCGGTGTATTTTACGTCCAGAAACTTTTCGAAACCTTCGGCTTCGACCAGCTTGTTCAGGATCGCCTTCTTGCCTTCCGTGGTGAAGGCGACCTGCTTGTCCGGACCTTCAATGCGCTCCTGGATCCAGGCCTTGGCCGCCGGATCGGAGATATGCATGAACTCGACACCCAGCGTCGAGCAATAGGTCCGCTTCAGGATGTCCATCATCTCGCGGATGGTGGCGTATTCCAGACCCAGCACGTGGTCGATGAAGATCTTGTGGTCCCAGTCGGCTTCGGTGAAGCCGTAGGAGGAGGGATGCAGCTCCTCGTGATCGCCCTTGCCGGCCAGGCCGAGGGGGTCGAGATCTGCATGAAGATGGCCACGCATGCGATAGGCGCGGATCATCATCAGGGCGCGAACGGAATCGCGGGTCGCCTGATGAACTTCCTGATCCGAAACCGGCTCGCCCTTGGCTTCAGCCTTCTTCTTCAGTTTGTCGCCGAGCTTCTGCTCAATCGGGCCCCAGTTGCCGTCGAATGCATTGACGAGGTCGCCATTGGCCTCGATCGGCCAGTCCTTGCGTTTCCAGGTCGCCCCGCGAGCCTCTTTCAGCACTGCTTCCTTCTCGTCCTGGAAGGCCGCAAAGAAGTCCTGCCACTCGGCGTCGACCGAGCTCGGATCTGTCTTGTACTGTGCGTAGAGGTCTTCGATATAGGCTGCGTTGGCGCCGTAAAGCAACGACGTCAGTGCGAATACGTTGTTCGCTTCCTGCCGTGCCATGTCCTTTAGCGGAGGTATCCTCCGCCCTTTTGTTTAGGCGGGCCCGAAAAATTGACCCGCGGCCGGTTTCCCTACAATGGCCGATGGTTCCCACCGACCCCTCGAAAAATGGTTACGGCACGTAAACCGCGCCGGAACCCATCCTTTCATCATGCGACAGGAAACGTAAACAGTTTCCGTCCCCATCGCTAAAGATTCTTGCAGAATCAGCCCTTCAAGACTTCGAGAAGGGTCTCGCCGAGCTTCGCAGGAGACGGTGACACCTTGATGCCAGCAGCTTCCATCGCAGCGATCTTGTCTTCTGCACCGCCCTTGCCGCCTGAAATAACGGCACCGGCGTGGCCCATGGTACGACCCGGAGGCGCTGTCCGTCCGGCGATGAAACCAGCCATCGGCTTGGACCGGCCGCGCTTGGCTTCGTCCTTCAGGAACTGCGCCGCGTCTTCTTCCGCGGAGCCACCGATTTCGCCGATCATGATGATCGACTGGGTTTCGTCGTCGGCCAGGAACATTTCCAGGACGTCGATGAACTCGGTGCCCTTGACCGGGTCGCCACCGATGCCGACAGCCGTCGTCTGGCCGAGGCCGGCATTGGTGGTCTGGAAGACAGCTTCATAAGTAAGGGTGCCGGAGCGGGAAACAACACCGACGGAGCCTTTCTTGAAGATGGAGCCCGGCATGATGCCGATCTTGCATTCTTCCGGGGTCAGGATACCGGGGCAGTTCGGGCCGAGGAGGCGCGACTTGGATTTCTCCAGCTTGGCCTTGACCTTGACCATGTCGGCAACCGGGATGCCTTCGGTGATGCAGACGATGAACGGAACTTCCGCTTCGATGGCCTCGATGATCGCGGCGCCCGCGCCTGCCGGCGGAACGTAGATCACGGAGGCGTCGGCACCGGTTGCTTCCCTGGCTTCGCCAACGCTCGCAAAGATCGGCAGAGAAGCCGCGCTGTCGACACCGGAAGACCAGGTCTCGCCACCCTTTTTCGGGTGCACACCGGCGACCATCTTGGTGCCGTAATATTCAAGCGCCTGTTCGGTGTGGAACGTGCCGGTCTTGCCGGTCAGGCCCTGAACGATGATTTTCGTGTCTTTATTGACGAGGATAGACATCTATCATGTTTCCTTCGTATTGGCGGCACGCTGTCTAGACCGAGGTCCTGCAATGTAAATAACCAGAGATACAATGCAGGCAGCAGTCAGATTATATGCAACGGTAATGTAGGCTGCTCGAGCAATATCAAAGTCCTCCAGAAAATAGCTCATCCATACGACAAGGCACAAAACTGTTGAAACGGCGATAATCACTTTAGAAACCAAGACTTCCTTTCGAACCGTCCATTTTCTACGTCCAACAATGGCAACCCATAAAGTCATCAATGCCGGGCTATAGAGGAGCAGTAGGACCAAAAGCCCAAATACCATCTATATTGCGCGCCTCCGGGCTTAACCTTTAACCGCTTTCACGATTTTCTGGGCGGCGTCGTCGAGATCGTCAGCGGCGATCACGTTCAGACCGCTTTCGTTGATGATCTTCTTGCCGAGTTCCACGTTGGTGCCTTCCAGGCGAACAACGAGCGGAACCTGCAGGCCGACTTCCTTGACGGCTGCAACCACGCCTTCCGCGATCACGTCGCAGCGCATGATGCCGCCGAAGATGTTGACCAGGATGCCCTTCACGTTCGGATCGGACGTGATGATCTTGAACGCGGCCGTCACCTTCTCCTTGGAAGCGCCACCGCCAACATCGAGGAAGTTGGCCGGCTCGGCGCCGTAGAGCTTGATGATGTCCATGGTCGCCATGGCAAGGCCGGCACCGTTGACCATGCAGCCGATGTCACCGTCGAGAGCGACATAGGCGAGGTCGTACTTGGAGGCCTCGATTTCCTTGTCGTCTTCCTCGGTGACGTCGCGCAGCTCCATGATGTCCGGATGACGGAACAGGGCGTTGCCGTCGAAGGAAACCTTGGCATCCAGTACGCGCAGGCGGCCGTCCTTCATGACGATCAGCGGGTTGACTTCCAGAAGGCTCATGTCCTTCTCGACGAAAGCCGTGTGCAGGATCGGGAACAGCTTCATGCCGTCTTCGCGTGCCGCACCGGTCAGTTCCAGCGCGTCGCACAGTTTGGCGGCATCGGCTTCGGTCACACCGGTTTCCGGATCGATCGGCAGGGTGACGATCTTTTCGGGGGTTTCTTCGGCCACCGCTTCAATGTCCATGCCACCTTCGGTGGAGACAACGAAAGCCGGGCGGCCAACGGTCCGGTCGACCAGAATGGAGAGGTAAAGCTCACGCTCGATGTCGGCGCCGTCTTCGATGTAGAGACGGTTGACCACCTTGCCGGCGGCACCGGTCTGTTTGGTGACCAGCGTGTTGCCGAGCATTTCCTTGGCGTTGGACGTGACTTCGTCCAGCGAGAAAGCCAGACGGACACCGCCCTTGGCATCAGCGGACAGTTCCTTGAACTTGCCCTTGCCGCGGCCACCAGCGTGGATCTGCGACTTCACGACCCAGAGCGGGCCCGGAAGGCTCTTGGCGGCTGCTTCGGCTTCGTCGGCGGAGAAGATGGCAACGCCTTCGGCCACCGGTGCACCGTATTCCTTCAGAACGGCCTTGGCCTGGTATTCATGAATGTTCATGTGTTTCCCCCGTTGTCGGAGGACCGTTCTTCCCGGCAGGAAGAACGGCCGCAAATTCCCTTAGGCGGGCCCGGTTCAGGCGAGCGCCGGCTGAATTTTCTTGCAGGCCTCGACCAGACCGTCGACGGAAGCGACAGACTTGTCGAAGTTGGCCTTTTCGTCGCCCTGCAGGTCGATCTCGATGATGCGCTCGACGCCATCGGCGCCGATCACGACCGGAACGCCCACATAGGTGTCCTTCAGACCGTACTGACCGTCGAGAGCAGCAGCACACGGCAGAACGCGCTTCTTGTCCTTCAGGTAGCTTTCGGCCATTGCGATGGCGGAAGCCGCCGGAGCGTAGAAAGCGGAGCCGGTCTTCAGAAGGCCGACGATCTCCGCGCCGCCGTCACGGGTACGCTGGACGATTTCTTCCAGACGCTCGGCAGTGCACCAGCCCATCTTGACCAGATCGGTGAGCGGGATACCGGCAACGGTGGAGTAGCGGGTCAGCGGCACCATGGTGTCGCCGTGGCCGCCGAGAACGAATGCGGTCACATCTTCGATGGAGACGTTGAACTCGTCTGCCAGGAAGTAACGGAAACGGGCGCTATCCAGTACGCCTGCCATGCCGACGACCTTGTTCTTCGGCAGACCGGAGAACTTCTGCAGGGCCCAGACCATCGCGTCGAGCGGGTTGGTGATGCAGATGACGAATGCGTTCGGGGCATACTTTGCGATGCCGGCGCCAACCTGCTCCATAACCTTCAGGTTGATTTCCAGAAGGTCGTCGCGGCTCATGCCGGGTTTACGCGGAACACCGGCGGTAACGATGACAACGTCCGAGCCTTCGATGGCTTCGTAGCTGTTGGCACCCGCCATTTTGGCATCGAAGCCATCGACCGGGGAGGACTCGGCCAGGTCGAGTGCCTTACCCTGCGGAACACCTTCCGCGATGTCGAAGAGCACGATGTCTCCCAGTTCCTTCAAACCTGCCAGATGTGCGAGCGTGCCGCCGATCTGACCAGAGCCGATCAAGGCAATCTTGTTCCGCGCCATTTCGAAAGTTTCCCTTTACGTAAGATGGAACTCCATGCCATCCTCTGATGACTGAGGATGGCACTACTCCCTTTGATCCGCCCGCGCAACCTCGCCAAAAGAATATTGCGCGATGCCGGACAAATTTTCTCAGATCTTCCCGTCTGCATAATTCACCTATAGGGAATGCAGACCTATGCGTGTACTTGTCGTCTTTCTCCCGCAAGGTACGCCTCGGACCGCATCTCGATCAACCGGGAGGCTGTCCGGTCGAATTCAAAGGCTTCCGTGCCGTCCTCGCCGACGTAAAGATCCTGCGGCTCGGCCTCAGCCGATACCACCAGCTTGATGCCGTTATCGTAAAGCGTATCGATCAGATTGATGAAGCGCTTGGCTTCGTTGCGCCGCGCCTTGGACAGCACGGGCACGTTGTCCAGAAACACCGTGCCGAAGGCATGAGCGATGCGCAGATAATCACTTGCCCCCAACGGCTGCATGCACAGGTCGTCGAAGGTGAACCTGGCCGCTCCCGCCGCAACACAGGGAACGGCAATCTTGCGGCCCTTGTTCTCCAGCTCTTCGGAATGCGGTGTCATGCCGTGCGTCAGCTTGGCAAAGAGCTCATCCATCTGGGCGTTTGCACTCTCGCCAAGAGGCGTGACATAGACCGGCGCACCAGCAAGCTTCTCCAGCCGGTAATCCGTCGGACTGTCCAGATGCAGCACTTCCACCTTGGAGGTCAGCATCTTGATGAAGGGCAGGAACAGCTGGCGGTTGAGCCCGTCCTTGTAGAGGAGAGACGGCTCGACGTTGGACGTGGCGACAACGATGACGCCGCGCTCGAAAAGCTGGGTGAACAGGCGGCCGAGGATCATGGCATCGGCGATGTCGGTCACCGAGAACTCATCAAACAGCAGCAGCCGCGTTTCTTCGGCAATCTGGCTCGCCACAGGCGGGATCGGATCGTCACCCTTGACCTCGCCGCGCTTGTGCGCCTGGCGGTGGGCATGAATGCGCTCGTGCACATCGGTCATGAACTCGTGGAAATGCACACGCCTTTTGCGGCGGATGACCGTGACCTCGTAAAAGAGGTCCATCAGCATCGTCTTGCCGCGCCCGACACCGCCCCACATGTACAGCCCCTGTACGGAGGCCCAGAGCTGGTTCTTCTTGTTGGCGAACAGCCAGCCAAGTGAACTTTTCTTGGAGGCCAGGCGGGTTTCGGCAAGACGGGTGTTCAGGAGATCGAGCTGTCGCACCGCCTCCCGTTGCACGGGGTCTTCCTTGATCTCACCCGACGCGATGAGCGCGTCGTAGCGGGCGCTCAGGGCGCGGTTGACCGGCAGTTCCATCTTCAAGGGTGCTGCTCCCTCCATGAGAATTCATGGGGTCTTGGACGTATCTATTTGCACGGCGGAATAAGGTCAAAACGTCGCAGATGCAAGTCATGATATGGTTGCATACGATCACACATTCTTACGGATTTGTTTTTCAACCGTTTGAAATTTAAGGATTTCAGACCTCATGTCCATTCCGTTGCTCCCACATAATCCGGACTGGTTTCGCCAGGCTGACCTGCTGATCGACGACCTCGGACATCTCCTGGGAGCAAGGGCCCTGCGCCTGGACCATGTCGGGTCCACGGCCGTCCCTGGGCTGATTGCCAAACCCAAACTTCATATCGATGTAACGCTGGCTCCCGGATTTTCACCGGCTGCACTCAGCAACGACCTCCTGCTGTATGGCTACCATGATCTCGGCGCCCGCTTTCGGGAAGACGGAGTGCAAATGACCCGGCCAGCCGGGCCAGGCCCCCGGTCGAACGAGAGGGAAAATCAAGAGCTGATTATCGCGCATCGGCTGTGTCTGTGTGCATCCGATTGCCCCTCACCTGAGCAGAGGCGCAAGTTTCGAGACGCCTTGCGCGGCGATGCCAGCCTTGCCGGGCGCTACGCCGCCCTGAAACGGAACCTTGCCCTCAAGGCCGGTTCGCCCTCCGACTGGGAAACATACAATTCCGGCAAGACATCCTTCATCGAAGGCGTGCTCTCAGGGGAAGGTATGCGACTGATCCAGCGATGACGCTCCTTCCGGCCCCGCCATCACTGCCCCCATTGACGGAACACTGCACCCAGCAGCCCGGTTCGCAATTCACTGATAATGGGCAGAAAAACACAGACCGAAGCTTGAGGAACTCGAAACAGGAAGGCAATACGCCCTCTGAACAAACAGCGCCCGCAACCGGTGGGAGGGTTACGGGCGCAGGGCACAGGGAGGGGTCCTGTGCGGGAGGAACGCAATCATGAACGCCCAAACGGCTCGGCCTGACTGGACCCGGCCATCATGCCTGTGCCCGGCTGAGCGCAAAAAGCACTCAGACAACGCTTAGCGCAGGTAAAGGGCCGTCTTGCGACCGTTCTGGACTTCCTGAAGATAGAGCAGCTGGGCAACCAGATAACACTCGGACTGGTCGTCCAGATTGGCCTTGCGGCCACGACCGTCGGTCAGCAGCCAGGCATTGCCGGACTTGACGACATCGCATTCGATTGGTGCGGCAGCATCGAAACCGGCCTTCTTGAACAGCTCCGTACCGACACGGCTGCCGGTATCGTCGTCCAGACCCTTCATCGCCATGCGCAGGCTGCGATAGGCCTTGTGAACCGACAAGGTTGCGACGATGGCAGTGACGACTTCGTCTCCTTCCATGGCCGCGAAGCGCACAACGCCGCCTTCCTGCGGAATGATGGAATTGGAACAGGGCGTGCGCTGGACATCGCCAAGCGTGGTCCATTCGGAGCGCAACGTCACGGTTGCAGGCTGACGAAGGGCCGCCATTTCCTTGGTGAGCCGCTTTTCTGCAGTTTTTTGCGGATTCTTGGCGGTCCGATCCATACGGGCGGACACCCCGGCCACGGTTCCGCCGATGCGCAACCGGCGGAAGACGATGACATCGCGCATAAGATCGGTTCGCTCTACCCGCCAGCCGGCATCAAGCCAGGCGTTCTGGTGAACGAGACTGCCGCCGGAATTTGCCCACCATGTCCGGTGTTCCCGGGCGCTCTTGGGCAGCGACGAGCCTATGATATCTTCGACTTCGTTCAGCTTGGCCGCCCAGACAACATCTTCCAGTCGTGCCAAGTGTTCCCGCAGTGGTTCATATTTTGACATTTGCACAGCCTTTCCGGTAGCTATGCAAATATACACCTATAGCGCGAGCTGTCCAGCATAAATACGGAGGGGCCTTAACGGTACAGCGAGATCGGCGATCCGGTAGACGTCTGACCGTTGAACTGGCCGGAAGCGCTGGAGTAAAGCTGTGCAACGATCAGGCCGGTGCCGTCCTTCAGAACCACCTGATTGCCACTCAGGTCCCATGCAGAGATCCCGGACAGTACAGGCGAAGCACAACCTCTGGTATTTGCACGGTAGCCGCCGGACCATGTTGTCAGCGTCATGAAGGCCATGCAGTTGTCGCCAGCGGAGGTGATTTTCCAGCCACCCAGAAGGTCTGTCCGGCCAACTTCCTTGGCATCGGCAGGCGCTGCAACCGGGTTGCTGGCCAGGTCGGTCGGCTGAGCCGACGGATCGTTGAGACCGCCGGCCGGCGCGTTGGGATCAAGCGGTGCAAGCTGTCCCGAGCCTACGGGTGTAGTCGGGGTCGCCGGCAGCGGTTCGGCATAATTCCGGCCTCCGGACAATCTCTGGCAACCAGCTGCCAGGACCACCAGGCCGACGATCAAAACAAACTTTCCCGCGCGCATCATGACGAATCAATCCCTCACCTTCGTCCCAATATGGGAGCAACTCTTAGCCCACAATTTGTCGAAAATCCAAAATCCTGAGAATCGACCGTTTTCTGATCGCTCAGGCAACCCGGTTCGAGACGGCCTTGCCTGCTGTTTTTGGCGGCTCCACAAGCCTGTCGATCGCCTCGGCAATCTTCTCGAAATAAGTGGCGCAGGCACCAAAACCATCCGGAAAAGGCGGTTTTGCGGCAATGTTCCACCAATGGCTCGATGTCGTGGTCTTCCATTGCGGCGGCAAGGCTACCGGCACCTGGTCAGCGAGATAGACGACCCTGTCGGGAATTTCAGCATGCGGCATCAGGAAAATGTCGATCGGCTTGGGCGCAAGCCCTTTGGCATCAATTCCCCGTGCTGACAGTATCCGGCGCACATGCCGGCTCAGTTCCTGGGAAGGAGCCACACCTGCGGAGAACGCCCGCATCAGACCACCTGCCCGAAAATTCAGATAGGCTTCGGCCAGGGGCGACAGCAGGCTGTTGTCCGGACAGACGAACAGAACGGTTGTTTTCGACAAGGGGCATTCCTTCGCGGCTGCGGCCCATGCCAATCACGTCATGGGCGGCCTCCCCCTAGCGCCGGGACGGGAAGACTTTATGACAAACCCGGGGCAACATCGAAAATCATGAGGATATCTTCCACGAGCCTGATAGATATGCGCACAAACGCTCGCGTGCAGCCCGGTACCCCGCTGCAGCCTCATTCCGGGTATTCGCGCGCAAGACCTGCAACACGTTCCTGAGGAGCCCACATGCCCGTCGCCTTCTGGTGTGTCCTTGCCGCCGCCATCCTGCCGCTGCTTTCCGTCTTTCCGGCAAAACTGGACAAGTCCTTCGACAACGCCCGCCCACGTGACCCGGACTATTGGCGAGACGGTTTCCGCGCCCGCGCACAGGGGGCACAGGCGAATGGCTTCGAGGCATTTCCCCTGTTTGCGGTTGCCGTTTTCGTTGGCCTCAACCAGGGCGGCGACCCGCACTGGATCGACAGGCTCGCCGTGCTTTTCGTGTTACTGAGGATCATTTATATCGGCTGCTACTGGGCGGACCGCGCCTCGCCGCGCTCGCTTGCCTGGGCAGCCTCCTTCTTGACATCGCTGGCAATTTTCACCAGTTCCCTATGGAGCTGAGCCGCCGATGGGCGGATTCCGATCCTGAAATTCGTACAACGATCATTTGCACCAAGAGGCTGATTTCGTTAACGATGCATCGGAGTGAGGCAGTAATCTCGTGGGCAGAGGTGCATTGTGCGGACGACCGACCAGACGACAGACACCTTGCCGACGCGCCGTCAGGCCGCGGCACAGAGGCAGATTTCTGAGCAGCATATCGTCGACCTTCTGATTGCCGAACGGGGCAAGCTGGTGATGGCCAGCCCGTGGTGGCCCTTCATCAGACCCTTCGCTCACAAGATCCTTCGCTACAAGTCCGCCGTCGAAATGGCCGACACCATTGCGCAGATGGAAGCGCTGGAGGTTTTTGCCCATTTGAGCGGATTGCTGTCGCTTGACGTCACCACGCTTGGCCTTGAACGGGTTCCGCAGGAAGGCCCCGTCGTTCTGGTGTCCAACCACCCAACCGGCATTGCCGACGGCATCGTCCTTTATGATGCGATCAAGTCCCGCCGGAACGATCTAGCGATCTTTGCTAACCGCGATGCCATCCGCATCAACCCGCGCCTTGCCGACATGATCATTCCGGTCGAATGGCGTGCTGACTTCAAGACCCGCGAAAAATCCAAGGAAACGATCAAGCTCGCCTCCTCCGCCTTTGCCAAGGAGCGGGTGGTGGTGCTGTTTCCCTCCGGGCGCCTGGCCTATTGGCACGACGGCAAGCTGACAGAACGGCCCTGGATGACGTCAGCCCTGGCGCTGGCACGCAAGAACAAGGCCCCGATCATTCCCATGCACATGGGCGGGCGCAATTCCGGCCTGTTCTATTTTCTTGCGAGAGTGTCGACCGAATTGCGCGACATGACGGTCTTCAACGAATTGCTCAACAAGGAACATGCCAAGTTCAACGTGCATTTCGGCAAGCCGATCCGGCCGGAAAAACTTGAAGGCGACCTTGGCGATCTGACCGAACAGATGCGCATTCACTGCGCCGAAACGCTGGCGACGGATCCGGACGCCGAGTTCTAGGTGCCAACGCACCGCCTCCACGCGTCTCCTAAGCATCTGATTTTTTGATGCTCTGACCAGGGCCTGCACGTCATCCACAGGCGCGGTTCCGCCTTCATTGCCCTTCTTCCGCGAATAAGACATTGTGCGGGAGAATCAAAGGACCCGTCTCACCCATGCCCGTTTCGCCCGCTGTTGCCGCGGAGGAAGTCATTCCAGTGCAGCATGCCGTTGCTCCGACCGTGCGTCCGGAGCCGAAGCCGCTTGCGGTTCTGCAGAAGGTTTTCGGCTACAGCAGCTTCAGGGGCAAGCAGCAGGCGGTGATCGAAACGCTTGTGGACGGCAACGACGCTGTCGTTCTGTTTCCAACCGGCGCAGGCAAGTCGCTCTGTTACCAGATCCCGGCGCTGTGCCGGCGTGGGGTCGGCATCGTCGTCTCGCCGCTGATCGCGCTTATGAAAGACCAGGTCGGTGCGCTTCGCGCCGCTGGCGTTCAGGCCGCGGCCCTCAATTCCACGCTGTCACCTGAAGAACAGGACGGCATTCGCAGTGCCCTGCGCCGCGGTGAAATCGACCTGCTCTACGTGACACCGGAGCGGCTGGGCACCGAGAGCTTCCGCAAGTTCCTGGACACGCTGCAGATTGCCCTTTTTGCCATCGATGAAGCGCATTGCGTCAGCCAGTGGGGACATGACTTCCGTCCGGAGTACATGTCACTGTCCTGTCTGCGCGACCGCTATCCGGGCGTGCCGCGTGTGGCGTTGACCGCGACTGCCGACCCGCACACCCAAAAAGACATTCTGGCCCGCCTGCAGCTGGAAGACGCCGCCGTCTTTTCCACCAGCTTCGACCGGCCCAACATCCGCTACGAGATTGTCGAGCGCACCAACCAGCGCCAGCAGCTGCTGGATTTCCTGAAGAAGCACTCCGGCGAGAGCGGCATCGTCTATTGCCTGTCGCGGGCAAAGGTCGAGGACATCGCCGAATGGCTGACCTCTAAGGGCATCAGGGCCCTGCCCTATCATGCCGGCCTGCCCGCGGAACAGCGCTCAGCCAACCAGGATGCGTTTCTGCTGGAAGAAGGGCTGTGCCTGGTGGCGACGGTTGCCTTCGGCATGGGTATCGACAAGCCGGATGTGCGCTATGTCGCGCATCTGGATCTGCCGTCTTCGGTCGAGGCCTATTACCAGGAAACCGGCCGCGCAGGCCGCGACGGCGCTCCTTCCGAAGCCTTCATGGCTTACGGCATGGCAGATCTGGTGCAGCGCCGGCGCATGATTGCCGAGGGCGATGCACCCGAGGAGGTCAAGCGCGCGGAAAATGCCAAGCTGAATGCGCTTCTCGGCATCTGTGAAACGGCCGGTTGCCGTCGTCAGGCCTTGCTGGCCCATTTCGGCGAGACCTACCCCAAACCCTGTGGCAACTGCGACACCTGCCTGTCCCCGGTGGAGACCTGGGACGGCACGGAAGCTGCCCAAAAGCTGATGTCGGCGATCTATCGTACTGGTCAACGTTTCGGCACGGCGCATGTCATAGATGTGCTTCTGGGCAAGACCAACGAGAAAAGCACCCGCTTCGGCCATGACACGCTGTCGGTTTTCGGAATTGGTCAGGACGTGCCGCAGAAGACCTGGCAGTCGATTGCCCGTCAGCTTGTCGCCGCAGGCTACGTCGATGTCGACCATGCCCAGTTCGGTGCTCTGGTTCTGACGGAAAAGGCGCGGAGCGTCCTGCGCGGTGACGAGAAGCTCGCCTTGCGCAAGGACCGGAGCGCGGCTGGCCTGAAACGGACGAGTTCTTCACGTACGGCCTCCATCGCCGATGAACTGGACCATGAAGACAGGCTGCTGTTCGAACGCTTGCGCAGGCTGCGCACCCAGATTGCCCGCGATCAGGGCGTACCGCCCTATGTGGTGTTCACAGACGCGACGCTGGCTGGGATATCCGCTGCGCGCCCGGTGACCGAAGATGCGCTGCTGGCCGTTTCCGGTGTCGGGCAGTCCAAACTTGAAAAATACGGCGAGGCGTTCCTCGAGCTGGTCGAGGCATTTGAAGCCGGCGTATGACCGCCACGATGGTTGCCGATGAAATCCGGTCAACCGTCCTGCTGCAGGCAGAGCTGATAAACCCCGGCAAGATCCGACAAGGTTTCTTCATCAGGATGCGACAGGAAACTGTCGATGATGTCCCTGAGCGCCAGATGCATGTTCCGGTGCTGGCGCAGACGCCTGTAGGACGAGCCGAGCTTGTAGATCTGTTCGATTTCCTCATGCGAGAAGAGGTCCAGACCCGCAATACCCAGCACGACACCAAGATCAGCATTGGTGCGGCGCGTCAGGTTATGGGCAATCAGGAACCCGAACAGGCCGGTGACAAATCGGTTTTCGAAGCACAGTTCGTCAAAGTCCCGCTCGACCACTTTCAGCACGAGCTTCATGATCGACACGGTGGCAGCTGCCGCAAATTCGGTCGGTGTGTTGGTGTCACAGATCTCCAACCCTGCTGCTTCCAGCATGGCGGCGGTGGATCTTCGAAGGCGGTCTTCCGTCTCGACGGCTCTCAATTCAGAAATAAATTCCGGCTCTGCTGTAACGCGACTTCCAAACAAGCTCAGCATGTTAGCGTCCTTTCAGACGTAAGCCCACTGAAAGTATGTAGTGTACACCTTACCCTACGGCAAATTGATGCCTGAAAATTCGACGAAAATGCTGTTCTTTTGGGCCGTTCCCCGCGGAAACGGCCCATTTTCGAATGTTATGACCCTGCCTTGGGCAACCCCTTGAAGGCTTCGCTGCCCCACACGGCCTTGACCTGTGCATCCCTGCCGCACCCTTTCCTGTAGCCTTTGTAGGCGTCGGCGCGGGTGACGTAGCCGAAGCGGGTGAGCGTACGAACCTGGCTCTTGTAATAGGCCTGATGGTAGTTCTCGGCGGGCCAGAAAACGGCCGGAGCCTCTACCGGCGTTACGATCTTTCCGCCGAGTGCCTTTTCCGCCTTCGCGATTTCCGCCCTGGCCTGTTTCGCCTGGGTTTCGTCCAGAGGATAGATGGCGGTGGAATAGGCATGTCCCCGGTCGCAGAATTGACCGCCGGCGTCCGTCACATCGACGGTGCGCAGGAAGATTCCGACGAGTTCGGCGTAACTGATCTTGTTCTCGTCGAAATCGACCCTGACGACCTCCCGGTGACCGCCACGATCATAATCCTTGTAGGTAGGGTTCTGGGTCTCCCCGCCGGCATAGCCGGAAACGACATCGCGCACGCCGGGAAGTTTTTCGAGATCGGATTCAACGCACCAGAAGCATCCTCCGGCAAGCACCGCGGTTTCGGCCTGTGCGGTACCCGGTGGCATCGACGCCACGAGCGCGGCAAAGAAAGTGAGCGGGAGCAGGCGTTTCATGTCAGGTCCTCCGGGCAGCTGGTTGTGGTCGACCTTTCCTAAGGGGCGCCAATCTGGTGAAGATGGCGAAACCCCGAACGGAAAGACGACCAGCGCGCTTGGGTTTCGAGCTGTGGTCTTCGACTTTGAAATGCGCTTCATGGGTTGGAAGACCCGTGAAGGCACTTCGAATTCTACCCGAAAGAGGTAACGCGCCCGGCGGCTGAGACAAACTCAACTCCGCTCGCCAAACCAGCACATGCCCGTGAGCCTGGCGTGAGGCCCCTCATTTCGGGCAGCCAAAACCATGTCCGATCAGGCCGTTCTCAGTCCTCCCAGGCCTTGGCCGCCTCCTCAAAACCGGCGAGTTGCGGTTTGACGACGCAGAACCGGTGACCGCTGGTTGCCTGCATCACTGTCCAGCCGTCCAGTTTCTGGACGATGGTCGCGCCCAGACCTTCGAGCCGGGCAACTTCCTTTTCCGGATCGTCGGTTTCGATATCCAGATGCACGCGGGAGGGATGCTCGACAGACTGGAGCAGGATGCCGATTTCATCTTCCGTGCCGATCAGACGGCGATAGCGTGGGTTTTTCGGCTCAGCTTCAACGGTGCGCCCGAGCGCACCGGCCCAGAATTCCGCATGGCGGTCGATATCGCCACCTTCACAGTCGATCACCAGATCTCCCAGCCGGCTCTTGTGCATTTTTTTCTCCAAATTGAAATCAGGAAACAAGGACTTATTCAGGCAGGTGACAGACCGCCTCGATATTCAGACCATCCGGGTCGAGTACGAAAGCACCGTAGTAATTTTCGTGGTACTGCGGCCGCAGGCCCGGTGCGCCGTTATCCTTGCCACCGGCTGCGATCGCAGCCTCGTAGAAGGCATCGACGAGCGCCCGGTTCGAAGCTGCAAAGGCAACATGCGCCGGTGTTCCGGGGGCTTTGCCTTCACCAATCCAGAAGTCCGGCTTGTCCTCGCCGAAACCGCAATAGGCGGGTCCACCCGTCATTTCAGCGGTGACGTCCATCAACACCTTGATGCCAAGTGGCGCCAGGGCCTTTTCGTAGAACGCACGAGACGCCGGAAAATCACTGACCGCAAAACCGATATGATCAAGAATGGACATCACGTCCTCCCACTCACCTCAATAGAACAAAATAAGAACATTTAAGGAGGAATTGCAAGCCTCGTTTTAGAGCTACGATGCGCTCAACCGGCAAATGCCAAGCAAAATCGGCGGCGCAGCGAAGCCACACCGCCGACCGGATTGGCGACATACCGGAATGACAGAATGACCGTCAGACCGCTCCGGCTTGCGGCCCCGTGCCAACCTGTTGTTGCCCGGACCAGTCGATCCGCTGGGTGGCAAACATGGTAACGGCAAGTGACAGGAACCCGATCATCGAACCGATCAGGAGCGCGTAGTCCTGCTCCTGCATGAGCGCATAAAGCACGCCGAATATCGCAGCCAGGACCGCAAGCATCACGCTTCCGGCGAGACGGCTCTTGAGCGAAGTCCCGATATAGAGCGCATTCAGCAGCGTCGCGGCGGCAGCGGCGACAAGATAGGCCAGGCCGTAGCCAACATGCTCTGCAAAGGCGAGCAGCATGACGTAGAAGACGATCAGGGACAATCCGACCAGACCATACTGGATCCAATGGACCCGCCATCCGGAGCGCATTTCCAGAACGAAGACCGCCAGGAAGGTCAGACTGATGAAGCAGACTGCGTATTTCAACGACCTGGAAATGGTCTGATAGAAATTGACGGGTTCAACGAATTGCACTCCCAGAACCTTGTTTTGCAACGGCATTTGGGGTCCGAGCACCAGTTTTGGAATGCCGCGAGCAAGATAGGGGATGGTCCAGGATGCGTTGAAACCGGCATCGCCGATTTCTCGGGCTTCCGGCAGGAATGCCCCGGTAAAGCCGGGATGCGGCCAGTCAGATTGAAGGGATACGCTGGTCGTTTGACCGGCCGGGGCAACGTAGAAAGCGGTGGAGCCGTTCAGCTGCATGGGGATGTCGAAAGAAAACCCGTTTCGCCACAAACCCGCAGCGACAGGTGCGTTGATACCGGACGCGTTGATCGTGGCAACAGTCCGCCGTATCGGCTCCATGGTCAGTGGCCCGAGCCCAGGCTCGAACGGCACGGAACCACTGTCGTTCAGGACCAGTGCGACCTCGCTTTTCAGCGCTGCAATGTCGCCGATGCCGACCACAAGAACCGCCTTGTCTCCAGCAATGTCGATTTGCCCACCGAACTGCGGCTGAAAGTTTTCGGACGACGTTGCGGCGAACCGGCCTTTCAATGTCACGCTGCCATGATAGACGGGCAGCGAATAGATCGATTTCCTGCGCTCCTGAACGGAGATGTCGCCACTCACATCCAGCTTTTCCGGAAACAGGATGGCAGTGTGCCAGCGAATTTCGGTCTTGGCGTTTTCTCCGGTGGAAACAGTGAAGGTCTCGCTGAACGGAACAACCAGGTAGGGTCCGTTGATCTCCTGGATGCCACCCCAGGACCGGGCGATGTCCTGAGCGACATCCCGGGCTCTTTCGGCCCGTTCTTCCACCAGCACCCAGACGAACAGGCTCGGCACCAGCAACATCACGGTCAACACTCCGATGATCACGAACTTGACTGCCGGAGACCCAAGAAAAGACGTTCGGCGGACCGGCTGTTCACGGGGTGAGCGGGGCTGCGAAAATTGAGATCGCTCCTGCGGTTGTTCAATGGTGTCGTTTTCAGTATCGCTTGTCATGCAAATCAACCCTCTGCCAGAAGGATGTCCCGTCAGGCGGGCACCCGGTCAACAGGGCGATCATTGAAGACAGAACAGGACACAAAAGGGCGTGGCCGAGCGGCTTTTCAGTATTGTTTGTGCAGTTCCTGTGCAGTGGCTCAAAAGTTGTTGGATTGCTGCCTCATTTTTCCTGTCTATTTCACAACTCGCACTTGTGCGTACCGGCGGCGCAGTGCCAGAATGGCAGAACCCTCGGAATAACCAACAATGCATCCATTAAGCGACATATCTACCGCGGCCGCGCCCGCCTATGCCCGACGTGCGGACTATCTGCCGGCGCTGGTCAAGCGGCTCGATCTCTTCAAGAGTGAAGCGCACCGGTATCTGCTGGTGGCGCATCTGTTTGACGACACAAGGCGCATGATCGATGCGCTGGAAGGGGTCATGGATTTCGATGCAATCATCGGCATCCCGTATTCCTCCGGCAGTGATGTGACACGGCTGAAATGGCAGGCCGTATACGGCGACAAGGTCCAGTGCCCGAAGACCGAGCCAGAATTCAAAGAGGACCTGGCCAAGGCCTTGCAGAAGAGCCTGGATGCCTGCCGGGCCTCCGACCAGAAGCTCGTCATTCAGGAAGTCGGTGGTTATGCCGTCGAATTGCTGCACGAGCGGTTTCAAGATCAGCTGCACCTTGTCGAAGGCGTGGTGGAGATCACCAAGCAAGGCGTGTGGCGGGCCGGGCAGACGCGGTTGCGGGTGCCTGTGCTCCACTGTGCCGACAGCGAGCTGAAGCGCCTGGAAGCTGTACGCTGCGGCGAGACCATTGCCCGGTGCCTGGATGGGCTCATGCGCGATCTCGGCAACTCCTTGGCCGGCCGGCGCGCTGCTGTCTTCGGAGCAGGCTGGATCGGCTTCGGCGTGGCCAAGGCCCTGCGCCGGCTGGATGTCATCGTCTCGCTGATCGATGTCGACCCGCTTAAAATCGCAGAAGCAAGGTTGTCAGGTTATCCGGCGACCCTTCATCCCATGGATCTCGAGCAATGCGACCTGGTTGTCGGGGCAGCAGGGCGCTTGTCGATAACCCGGGACGTGCTGCAGCAGCTTCGCAACGGCTGCCTGGTGGCGAGCGCCAGTTCCCGGCGTATCGAAATCGACGTCGATTTTCTGGAACAGTCGCCAGCCTGCGACATTCATCCGTCGATCAAGGCTTTCCAGCTTCCCGGCCAACAGGGGGCGGACAAGCAGATCTGCCTCGTCAACGACGGCTACCCGGCCAATTTCATTCCCGGCTCCGGCAGCGTTGCCGATGAAGTGGTCGAGCTGATCCTCGGCGAACTGATCGTGCTGATGGCCGACCTGACCACCTACACCTACGAACCCGGCATTCACCGCTTGGCGACAGAAGGAGAGGCAGTGTGCACCAAACTCTGGATCGAACAGAGAGACCAGACCTAGCGGATGATGAGCAATCCGAAGTTACGGTCCATTCGCAGTATCTGGTCAAGAAGCTCGCGAACGCCCAGAGGAACCTGTACGGAACGGTGAAGTTCGACATTGTCGCCCGCACCATCCGGGACTGGGCACAAGACCTTGGTCGGCCGCCGCGCATTCTCGATGTCGGTTGCTCGACCTCGATTTCGAAAGAATATCTCGCCGACACCGGCCTGGATTTCGACTATTGCGGTGCCGATTATGAAGCGGCGTTCGAACCGGACATCGTGCTGGATGCCACCCGTCTTTCCGAACATCGCGACGACCTTCCCTGGCAACCGGATGTGATCGCCCTTCTGGACGTGCTGGAGCATCTGCCAGGCCGTGGCCCGGCGATCGAATCCGTGATGCGTCAATGTGGTGAGGTCATTGCGCCGGGTGGACTGATCCTAGCCGTGGTCCCGCAGCTTTATCGCCTCGACCGGCTGAAGCTGGGCCACCTGCACTACGCCGAGCACCAGGTCCGCATGACCTTGAACGAATGGTCGGAGATCATCGGCGGCGCGGTCACGATCGAGTCGGTGCACGGCATCGGCTATCTCTCGTGCCTGCCCTATCTGCCGATGCTCAGCCCCTGGTACGAGGAAACCAACCGCCACGGGAAACTGTTTCACCACCTGCGCGGCAAGACCTTCGAATGGGGCCCGCTGAAACCCGCTGAAATCGCCCTTACCCGCACGCTTGGTCGTGTTCCCGGGTTCAGAGGCTGGTGCAACAGCTCGCTTCTGGTGTGTCGGGCTAAGGGGTGATGCCGGTGGAGCTTTTCTTGAGAACGCGGTAATCCCGGCTCAGCTTCGGTCCTACCAGAACAGGGCACCGTGAAACGCAAAAGCGTTTTCCCGCGTCATTCCGGACAAGGAAGGCGCGCAGCCGACCGCAGATCCGGAATCCAGAAATATGCTGCGCGAATAGCGCTGCCTTATCTTTCCAGAGTGTTCGCTCCGCTCACGCTGATATCTGGATTCCGGATCGGTGCGCAGCTTCACTGCACTTGTCCGGAATGACGGTGGCAAGGTCGTTCGGAACCAATACAAAAAAGGCCGCCCCCGTGGGACGGCCTTTCAATTTTCTGGTGCCGCGCAATTTAAACCCTGCGTTCGACCATCATCTTCTTGATCTCGGCGATTGCCTTGGCCGGGTTCAGACCCTTCGGGCACGCTTGCGAGCAGTTCATGATGGTGTGGCAGCGGTAAAGCCGGAACGGATCTTCCAGATTGTCCAGACGCTCGCCGGTGGCCTCGTCGCGGCTGTCGATCAACCAGCGATAGGCCTGCAGAAGGACGGCCGGGCCGAGATAGCGGTCGCCGTTCCACCAGTAACTCGGGCAGGAGGTGGAGCAGCAGGCACACAGAATGCACTCATACAGGCCATCAAGCTTCACCCGGTCTTCATGCGACTGGCGCCATTCCTTTTCCGGGGCTGGCGATACTGTCTTCAACCAAGGCTCGATCGAGCGGTGCTGGGCATAGAAATTGGTCAGATCCGGCACAAGGTCCTTGACCACCGGCATGTGCGGCAGCGGGTAGATCTTGACGACGTCGCCGGCAATCTCGTCCATGCCCTTGGTGCAGGCCAGAGTATTGGTGCCGTCGATGTTCATCGCGCAGGACCCGCAGATACCTTCGCGGCAGGACCGGCGGAAGGTCAGTGTCGGATCGATCTTGTTCTTGATGTAGATGAGACCGTCGAGCACCATCGGCCCGCAATCGTCCGCATTGATGAAATAGGTATCGACGCGCGGGTTGCGGCCATCGTCCGGGTTCCAGCGATAGATGCGGTATTCACGCAGGTTGGTGGCGCCTTCCGGCTTGTCCCACACCTTGCCTTCCGTCACCTGGGAGTTCCGGGGAAGCGTCAGCTGAACCATCTCGTTACTGCTCCGCGTTGGGCCCTTGGTTTCGCGTCCAGGGCCAAATCGTCTTTCGCTCAGGCAGAGAGCTCAAAGACCATGTTGTCATTCGTCTGGCCGGTAACCCCGTAGCCGCGGTTTGCCAGTTCACTCAGGCAATCCTCGGTCCAGTAGGGCCGGCAATTGGTTTCAAGCAGGATCACGCGGGGCCAGAGGCTCCGGTCCGCGTGCCTCAGGAAAGGCAGGACCACACGGTCCTCGAAGCCTTCCACATCAACTTTCAAAACATCGATCCGGGTGAGGCCCTGATCGTCGGCTATGGCCGTCAGCGGACGAACCTTGACGAAGGTCGGTGTCCAGTCGCCAGCCCATTCGCCGGTGGTCAGGTCCTTCACGAATGTGGCAAAGCCGCAGTTGCTCGGTTCCTGCCACAGCGGCAGCGTATCGTCGCGCGGGCCAACGGCCGAATTGACCACCGTAACGGTGTCCAGGTCGTTTGCACGTACGTTGAAGCCGAGCTTCGTTGCCGTCTGCGGGTTGGCTTCGATCGCAACAACCTCCGCGCCGAGACCGGCGGCAAAGATCGAATAGGAACCGATGTTGGCGCCGATATCGACAAACACCTTGCCCTTGCCCAGATGCGGTTCGATCAGCTTGTGCTCTTCGCGCTCCGGCAGGCGGCCCTTGGCCAGGATCTTGCGGTCGTCATAGTTTTCACCCGGATAGATCCGGAACTTCAGACCGTCGGCTTCCAGGTCGTAAGGGCCCTTGAAGAACCGCGCCACCAGGGAGCGGATACGCTTGCGCAGGCCCTTGGAAAGGTCGTGCCGGTCGGCAAGACGCCAGGCAGCCCGGACCATCCGCTCGGCGGGATATGTGCCGAACGGACTTCTCGTGTCCAAAAGGGTTGCCACCTGGCTCACCGTGCCGTCTCCTTAGTAGACGCGCGCTTTCGGCGCGATCTTCTTCGGATCGATGCCACCCTGTTCAAGGGTGGTCAGCGGATCGAGCACCACCGGACGGTAGTCCAGCTTGACGTTGCCGGCTTCGTCGACCCACGAGAGCGTGTGCTTGCGCCAGTTCTCGTCGTCGCGGCCGGCGAACGGACCGTCCTTGTAGTCCTCGCGGGCATGGGCGCCGCGGCTTTCCTTGCGGGCTTCCGCGCCGTAGACCGTGGTGATGGCGTTGGCCATCAGGTTCTCCAGCTCCAGCGTTTCCACCAGATCGGAGTTCCAGATCAGCGAACGGTCGGAGACCTTGAGGTCCTTCATTTCGCCCCAGATCTCGGTCAGACGCTTGCAGCCCTGCTCCAGGCTTTCCTGGGTCCGGAAGACGGCAGCGTCTTCCTGCATGGCGCGCTGCATCTTGTCGCGAAGATCGGCGGTCGGGATGGAACCGGAAGCGTTCCGCAGCTTGTCGAAGCGGTCCATGATCTTTTCACAGGAGGCTTCGTTCGGCGCCGGCACGGCCGATTTCGGATCGACGACCTCACCTGCCTTGATCGCCGCCGCGCGGCCGAAGACCACAAGGTCGATCAACGAGTTGGAGCCGAGACGGTTGGCACCGTGAACCGATGCACAGCCGGCTTCACCGACGGCCATCAGGCCTTCCTGGATGCGGTTCGGATTGTTGCCGTCCGCGTTCAGCACTTCGCCCCAGTAGTTGGTCGGAATGCCGCCCATGTTGTAGTGAACGGTCGGCAGGACCGGGATCGGATCCTTGGTCACATCCACGCCGGCGAAGATGCGGGCGCTTTCGGAAATGCCCGGCAGACGTTCGGCTAGCAGAGCCGGATCGAGGTGATCCAGGTGCAGGAAGATGTGGTCCTTGTCCTTGCCGACGCCGCGGCCTTCGCGGATTTCCATGGTCATGCAGCGCGAGACCACGTCACGGGAGGCAAGGTCCTTGGCCGACGGTGCGTAGCGCTCCATGAAGCGTTCGCCCTCGGAGTTGACCAGATAACCGCCTTCGCCGCGTGCCCCTTCGGTGATCAGGCAGCCGGAGCCGTAGATACCGGTCGGGTGGAACTGGACGAATTCCATGTCCTGAAGCGGCAGGCCTGCACGGGCCACCATGCCGCCACCATCACCGGTGCAGGTGTGGGCGGAGGTTGCCGAGAAGAAGGCGCGACCGTAACCACCGGTCGCCAGAACCACCATCTTGGCGGCAAAGCGGTGCATGGTGCCGTCATCGAGGTTCCACGCGATCACGCCCTGGCACACGCCGTCTTCGGACATGATCAGGTCGAGTGCGAAATACTCGATGTAGAATTCGGCATTGTTGCGCAGGGACTGGCCGTACAGCGTGTGCAGGATGGCGTGTCCGGTCCGGTCGGCTGCAGCGCAAGTGCGCTGCACGGGAGGACCTTCGCCGTAGTTCTGCATGTGACCGCCGAACGGGCGCTGATAGATGCGGCCGTCTTCGGTCCGGGAGAACGGCACACCGTAGTGTTCCAGTTCGTAGACCGCCTTCGGCGCTTCACGGGCCAGGTATTCCATGGCGTCGGTATCGCCGAGCCAGTCGGACCCCTTCACCGTGTCGTACATGTGCCATTCCCAGCAGTCCGGCGTCATGTTCTTGAGCGACGCGGCGATGCCGCCCTGGGCAGCAACGGTGTGGGAGCGGGTCGGGAACACCTTGGTGATGCAGGCCGTTCTCAGGCCCTGCTCGGCCATGCCGAGCGTGGCACGAAGGCCTGCGCCGCCGGCGCCGACGACCACCACATCATAGGTGTGGTCGACAAATTCATAGGTCTTGGCCATTCGGGTCAGCCTCCAAAGCCAATCTTGAGCACTGCGAAGACGCAGCCGAAACCGATAAAGGCGCAGAAGAAGGTGTTCGCCATCAACGTGAGGAACTTGATGCCTTCGCCATGCACATAGTCTTCGATGATCACCTGCATGCCGAGCTTCATGTGATAGACGCCGGAGAGGATAACCAGGAGCAGGATGATCGAAACGAGCGGGTTCTTGAGGGTCTCGACCACGTCGCCGTGGGAGGAACCCTGCATCGCGATCACCAGGATCACGAAGAACGAGATCAGGAACACGTTGGCGACAGCGGTCAGACGCTGCTTCCAGAAGTGATCGGTGCCTTCTTTGGCAGATCCCAGGCCGCGTACCTTGTTCAGGGGTGTGCGCATATCTGTCATGACACTCTCCTTAGCGAACCGCGTAGCCGATGATCCAGAGGATCAGCGTGACGGCAACGGACCCGATGATGGTCGCCTTGGCGAGCCACTCGCGCGCTTCCTTGCCGAAGCCCGCGCCCATGTCCCAGATGAAATGGCGCAGGCCGCCGAGCATGTGATGCACAAGCGCCCAGGTGAAGCCGAACAGGATCAGACGGCCGATGATCGAGCCGTAGATGCCGTTGACGAAATCGAAGTAGCTGGGGCCCGCCGCAGCGGCGATCAGCCACCAGGCCAGCAGGACGGTGCCGAAGTAAAGCGCCGCGCCAGTGATGCGGTGCAGAATCGACATGACCATCGTCAGAATGGGCTTGTAAATCTGAAGATGGGGCGACAGCGGGCGGTTGCCCCGCAGATCGGCGTTCGACATGGAATTCCTCTCCCGTACGACGCTAGAGCGAAATGCGCTTAAGATGACCCGTTTGAACCTGGTTCCGACCCCGGACGAACCGGCGCGGCCTCCTGGCCAAACGACCCAACCTCAACTCACCTCACCCCAGTTTACGTTTACGCAAACGTAAGCAAATCAAAGCGTTGTCTAGGTGCGTAATAGCGCCAACGCTTCCAAAGGTCAAAATATCCTATAGGCCTAATTGCAAGGAAACTACTTCTATATCGTTTAAATTCATCCGGTGAGATAAAGTGACCTAAACGTGAGCCCCTTCGCCCCCGTGGGGAACTCCGAACACCGACCAGCCGGTTTTGTGAGCAAAATGCTCCATTGCTTCCGTGCCCAGCTTGGAATTGCCGTACTTGTTCAGACCCGGCGACCAGACGGCGATAGACGCCCGACTTGGTGAAATCACGAGAATGCCGCCGCCGACACCACTTTTGCCCGGCATGCCGACACGAAAGGCGAAATCGCCCGAACCGTCGTAATGGCCACAAGTCATCATGAGGGCATTGATCCGCCTCCGGCGCTCGATCGAAACAAGGCCCGGCATCCGGGGCGCATCCACCAGAAAGCGGCCGGCGAGCGCAAGCTGCCGGCAGGACATTTCAATGGCGCATTGATGGCAGTAGGTGCCAAGCACCTTGTCGACGGAAGCCCGCAGGTTACCGTAGGACGCCAGATAATGGGCAAGCGAGAAATTGCGGTGTCCGGTGGCGAGTTCCGACTTCGCGACCTTCTCGTTCATGTGGATGCTGTCGTCGTCGCAGGCAGCGCGAATAAAGCGCAGCAATTCGCCCAGAGCTTCCCGTGGGGTTGACCCGGCCAGATAGGTATCCGTGGTCACCAGCGCGCCGGCATTGATGAACGGATTGCGGGGAATGCCATCTTCCCGCTCCAGAAGCAGGATCGAATCGAAGGAAAGCCCGGAGGGTTCGCGTCCAACCCTGTACCAGAGCTGATCTCCCACCCGGCCGAGCGCCAGAGCAAGGGCAAAAATCTTGGAGACGGACTGGATGGAGAACGGCACATCGGCATTGCCGGCTGTAAACACCCTGCCATCGGCTAGAGCGACGGCTATGCCGAACTGGTTGGGATTGATGCCTGCCAGCTCGGGAATATAGGTCGCGACATTGCCTTTGTCGGGATTGGCCGCAGCGGCTTCCGCGATTTCCGTCAGCAATTCCTGCATGTGCTCCTCCGGTTCGGAGGGGCACTTGGTCAGATTGCCATGGGATATGCAAGTGTCGGGTGACGTGACGCCATCCTGGCAGCCTCAATTGCCGGGCGTGGTCTCCCGCCCCGCAAGAGCAAGACAGTCTTCAGGCGCGCGCCACATTCTGCCGCTGCGCTGCCAGCAACTTGAAAAGATGCAGCATGAAGATGGTCGCAAAGATCGGCGTCACCAGGTTGAGAATCGGCACGGCAAGCAAGCCGGCGATGATCAGGCCACCGAGAAAAACGGTTCCGCCCCGCGCCTTGCGGAATGCCTTCGCCTCGGCCGCCGGAAGGAAACGCATGGCGGCAAATTCGAAGAATTCCCGGCCGAGCAGGTAACCGTTGACGATGAAGAAGGCGACCAGATTGACACCGGGCACAAGCAGCAGCACCAGGGCAAACAGGTTGCCCAAAATCACGACGCCGGTGAACTTGATGGTCTGCACGATCGACTGCGACAGCGGCAGTGCGCGGCCTGGCTGGTCGTGCGGATAGTCCTTCTTGTCGACGATATCGGCGATCTCGTCCTGAAAGAGGCCGGCAAAGAGCGCTGAAATCGGCGCAATCAGGAAGCCGAGTACGAAAATTGCACCAATGCCCGTCAGAACGGATATTGCCGTGTCCATCCAGGCATAGGGCAGCGCGACGAAGGCGGCGATCACGCCCTGAAGGGCGATCCAGATGACAACCAGAACGCCAAGTGTAAAGCCAAGCATCTTCCAGAAAATTGCCCGGAACGGCGGTTCAAACACCTCGGACATGGCGCGGGAAGCAGCTTGGAACATGACACCTTCAAATATCTCGTGAACGACCGCCTCGACATAAGTGCAGCGCCGTTCATGTGCAAGCCCGCGGACAGTAACCGGATCAAAACTAAACTTATTGTTGTGAAATTACGCTTCTGAAACTAGCATTTGCTGGGCGGCAGTTCATTGCCGGCACTTTCTACCCCAGGCTCGGACCGCACGATGCTGCATCTTCATTTCGCCCCCGACACCGACATCACCAAGGGGCTGGCACCCGAAGCCCTGAAAATGTTCCAGTTCGAGTGGAACATCTACCACAAGCTGGTGCGTGCCAATGAAATGCACCACCGGGAAATCGGCCAGCTCCTGCGCGACGAGATCGGCAGACGCTTTGACAAGCCTTTCGCTTTTCTGGATCTGGCCTGCGGCGACGCCAGTCTTGCGCATACGGTGCTTCAGAACAGCAAGGTTGCGACCTACGAGGGCCTCGACCTGTCACGCCCGGCGCTGGAATGTGCTGCCCGGGTGATGAAGGACGTGCCGTATGATGTGGAACTTGCCGAAGAGGACATGGTGGAGGGCATCGTGAGCCGTCCGGCCAGCGCCAACTTCATCTGGTGCGGTTATTCCATCCATCATCTTCAGCGCGCGCAAAAACAGGAAATGCTGTCAGCGATCCGCAACGCGCTCAAGCCGGGCGGTGTCTTCGTCTGCGCGGAGCCTGTGTGCCTGCCCGGCGAAACACGAGCCGATTATACACGCCGCTGGCAGAAAGAACTGCGCCACAGGTTTCGTTCACTTACCGACGCCGAATATGACCACCTCTGGCAACACATCAGCACGCACGACTTTCCCGAAACCCCGGAAGACTGGTTGGCGATGGGCAAGACAGCTGGTTTTACATCAAACCGGGAGATCTTCCGGTTTCCCGGCGATCTGTTTTGCGCCGCGTTTTTGTATGAGAAGTGAGGCTGTCGGCTTCGGCAGTGTGCCAGGTGCCTGGTTTCCAGCGCGTTTCTAGAACCGCGTCCGGGCGCGCAGCGCCTGCGCCAGCGTGCCTTCGTCCAGATAGTCCAGTTCGCCGCCGACGGGCACCCCATGGGCGAGCCGGGTGACATTGACCTGAAGATGAGACAGCTGGTCCATGATGTAGTGGGCCGTTGTCTGCCCCTCGACGGTGGCGTTGATCGCCAGAATGACTTCCGAAAAGCCTTCCGACCCACAACGGTCGATCAGCGAGCCGAGATTGAGATCCTCCGGGCCGATGCCGTCGAGAGGTGACAGGGTTCCGCCCAGGACGTGATAACGGGCATTGACCGCGCCGGCACGTTCCAGCGCCCACAGATCGGCAACATCCTCGACCACCACCAGAACACTCTGGTCGCGTTTCGGATCTGAACAGATGGTGCAGGGATCGGACGTATCGACAGTGCCACAAGTCGAGCAGATGCCGATTTCCCGAACCGCGATGCCCATGGCGTCCGCCAGCGGCACCAGCAGCTGATCCTTTTTCTTGATCAGATGCAGCGCGGCACGGCGTGCCGAACGCGGGCCAAGACCCGGCAGTTTCGCCAAGAGCTGGATCAGCCGTTCGATTTCCGGTCCTGCCACACTTTTCTGTGCCATGGTTTTCTCTTCAGCGCGCGTTGACGACCACCTGAAAGACCTGCCGCGTCAATCCGGCCGGACCGCTCCCCTGATTTCCAGGAAGCGACCAAGAGGCCGGCTTACGAGGCATGGCCGAGGCCCTTATGGCCGCCACGCACTTCAGTTGGAATCAGAACGGCAGTTTCATGCCGGCGGGCAGGCCCAGACCACCCATCAGTTCCTGGGTCTTTTCCTGAATTGCCTGCTCGACCTTGGCACGGGCTTCAGTGTGGGCAGCAATCAGCAGATCCTCGAGGATCTCCTTTTCCTCTTCCTTCAGAAGAGACGGATCGATCGACAGCGACTTCAGATCGCTCTTGCCGTTGAGACGCACGGTGACCAGGCCGCCACCGGCCGAGCCTTCGGCCTCGATCTCAACGATCTGCTCCTGCAGCGAGCCCATCTGCTCCTGCATTTGCTTGGCCTGTTTCATCATCTTGAGGAAATCCATGGAACGACTCCTTCCAAACCTTCACATGGCGCGGATTTCCGCGACCTTACCTATCTGGGAACTGCATTTAGAAGAACAAGAAGCGCGGATCAATCGTCTTCGTCATCCCCGAGCGCTTCGCTCAGGAGCGGATCGCTGACCATCGGGTCGGCCAGAGCAGCGTCGTCTTCTTCGGTGACCTGAACCTTCACGTCGACAACACGGGCACCCGGGAACTGCGCCAGCAGGGCGGCAACGGTGGGGTGCGACTTCGCGTCGGACAGGAGTTGCTGCTGGTTGGCCTCCTGCTCCTCGTGGATGGTCGGGCGTCCCTGATTGCGGGAAACCACGACAAACCAGCGCTGTCCGGTCCATTCGGTCAGCTTGCGGCCGAACTCGCCGGCGATATCGGCCGGGGCGTCGTCCGTCGGCTGGATCTCGATCTTGCCGGGCTCGAATTTCACCAGTCGCATGAGGCGCTGGATCTTGACCTTGAACGGAATGTCGCCCTTCTCGGAAGCAAGGGCGGCGCAATCGTAGAGGCTCTTGAGATTGTACGCCGGCTGAGCCTGCGGTTCGGGTGCGGCTTGCGGCACTCCTTGAGGCGCAGGCCTGCCGCCCTGGATGGCCGAGAGCTGAGGACGGGCGCTTGCCTGCATGGTCGGGCCACTGCCTGAACTGCCGGGCGCGTAGTTCATGCCGACAGCCATGGCGGATGTACCACCGCCACCACCGGCAGGTGCTCCGCCACCACCAGATGGTGCCGCACTGCCAAACGGGTTCTGGCCATTCTTGATCTGCGCCATCAGGTCGCCCGGATCCGGCAGGTCCGCGGCATAGGCAAGGCGCACCAACACCATGTCCGCAGCGGCCAGTGGCTTGGACGCGGACTGAACTTCCTGGACACCCTTCAAGAGGATCTGCCAGGCGCGGGACAGAAGCCGAACGGAAATCTGCTCTGCAAACTCCCGGCCGCGCGCCCGTTCAGCTTCGGTCACGGACGCTTCGTCAGCCGACTTCGGCGCAACCTTCATGCGCGTGACAAGGTGCGTGAAGTCCGCCAGATCCGTCAGCACAATGGCCGGATCCGCACCGACCTCATATTGCGCCTGCAGTTCGCCCAGGGCGTCCTCGATCCGGCCAGCCATGATGTGACCGAAGAGATCAATCACCCGGGCACGGTCTGCAAGACCCAGCATCTGACGCAGGTCTTCCGCCTCGATGGCGCCAGCGCCATGGGCCATGGCCTGATCGAGCAGGGACAGGGAATCGCGTGCCGACCCCTCCCCCGCACGGGCAATCAGCATCAGGGCTTCGTCGGAAATCTGGATGCCCTCGGCATCGGAGATCCGGCGCAGCAGACCGATCAGCTTGGATTGTTCGATCCGGCGCAGGTCGAAACGCTGGCAGCGCGACAGGACAGTGATCGGCACCTTGCGGATTTCCGTCGTCGCGAAGATGAACTTCACGTGCTCCGGCGGCTCTTCCAGGGTCTTCAGCAGACCGTTGAAGGCGGCGTTCGAAAGCATGTGCACTTCGTCGATGATGTACACCTTGTAGCGCGCCGTTGCCGGGCGGTAGCGGGCCGCATCGATGATTTCGCGAATGTCGTTGATGCCTGTATGGGAGGCGGCGTCCATCTCGATGACGTCGACATGGCGGCCTTCCATGATGGCCTTGCAGTGCGTGCCTTCCTGGGTGAGCTTCACCGTCGGCTTGTCGGCAACGCCCGGCACTTCGTAATTGAGGCCCCGCGCGAGGATGCGGGCGGTGGTGGTCTTGCCGACACCGCGCACCCCGGTCAGCATCCAGGCCTGCGCAATCCGCCCGGTTTCAAACGCATTTTCCAGCGTCTGCACCATCGGCTCCTGGCCGACCAGATCCTCAAACGTCTTCGGCCGGTACTTGCGCGCAAGAACGCGGTAAGCGCCATCGTCGGTCGCCGGTTTCACCGCGCCCTGATCCGCCATCAACCCCGGCGTCTGCCCGCCGTCACTTTCGGAAAAGCCTGTCTCGTCCATGAGCCGCACCATAACCATTTTTTCGAAAAGTGGGACGGGCTTTTGAAAGTTTTTGTGCGTCGGACTGCCCCGAGCCGCAATACCTTCAGGGAACCCTTTGCCCAAGCCACGCATTGAGTAACTGCCGACCGTTATTTTCAGCCGGTTTTCATCAGGGAGACGATATGTCTGGAAAACTCTCGCACGACCTGTTCAGCCTCTGGTTCCAGGCGCCTGTCGTCATCGCCCTGCGTTGCCAGAACTGGACCGCGAACCTTGCGGCTGGCACGGCCAGGACCAATCCGGAGCTTCATCGGATGATCAGCGAAAAGGCTGCAGCTGCCATGGAAAGCGCGTTTGCCGTGAACATGGCGTTCCTAAGTGATAGGATGACATCGTTTCAGCGATACTGGCTGGGCGGGCAATCAATCGCGGCAAAGGGCACACGGCCCTATGCGAAGCGTGTCCGCGCAAACGCCAAGCGCCTGAGCAGGAAACCGCGGTAGCTACCCGGTTTCCTCAGCCCTGATATCTGTCCGGCAACAAAAACCGTTGCCTTGCGCCTGGCGACCCGAGCCGCGCGTCCGAATACCACGTTGCCATCAACGCCCTTGAGCTGAGATCCGGGTTCTTGGCAAGAAATTCGCCGAAGGTTTCATGCGGCGTCTCGGCCATCCGCTCCGACAGGATGCCCAGGAAGGCCAGGGTGATGGTGGTGTTGTACTTCTCCGGCACGCCTGCTCTGGAGGCAAGGCCACGCAAGGCGTTGCCATATCGGCAAGCCGCTTCCAGAAACTCGTACTTCTGCAGCATCTCGCAGGCAACGCCGATATGGTCCACATGGCTGAAGCCTTTTGCATCCAGCTGGCCAGCTTCGAAGCGATCGGAAAGCTGCGCGTAATCCCTAAGCTCCGGCATTTGTTTCATCCTTCAGTTTGTGGCTGTCGGCCGCGCTCAGATCGAGGTCGTAAACGTTCTTGAGTTGCCGGATCTTGTCCAGCGTCTCCTTCGAAAACGGCGGCTTGTTCTCAAAAGCATGCAGCGCCATGCCCTCGATCAGGTCGCCAAGACTGATGTCCAGATGTTCGGCGAGCCCTTTCAGGACCTTCAGCAACCGTTTTTCCAGGCGCACACCGGTTTGAACGCGCTCAACTGATTTTTCCATTCCGTTATCATGGTACCAATGTACCAAGCAAGTCAACTTGTCGATTTGAGATGCAGCGCGCCCGAGCCCGAAAAACAAAAAAGCACCGCGGAGAACCGACGGTGCTTTTTGGTAAAGCTGATGCTTTGGATAGGGTGGGAGGCTGGCACGGCGACCCGTGCCGAGGCTCGTTAGGGCTGCTTCCTTCCGGACCTGACCCGGTTGGCGAGTGGCTCGTCCACCACCAACCTCCCGAGGGCCTTATATCAGAAGAAGGATGGGGTTTGGCAAGAGGGCAACACGGTTTTTTGTTCGCCGGGAAATCACACTCCCAAACCCGCCACGAAGCGTGTAGCCTTCGGGAAATTCTGCCCGGAGTGTTTCATGTCATCCTTTGCCCTCAATGCCCGTCTCGAAGGCGACAGCTACTTCGTCAGCGATCTGACGCTGTGCACCGTCCGTCTGCTGAAAGATGCCAACTATCCCTGGCTGCTGCTAATTCCGCGCCAGTCGGACCTCGTCGAGATCATCGATCTGGAGGAGGCCGACCAGATGCAGTTGATGCGCGAAATCGCCCTGGCCAGCCGGGTGCTGCGCGAAGTGACCGACTGCGAGAAGCTGAATGTCGGCGCTCTCGGCAATCAGGTGTCCCAACTGCATGTCCACGTGATCGCCCGTTACAGGGACGATCCGGCCTGGCCCGGGCCGGTCTGGGGTGCGGTTCCGGCGCAGGAGTATTCCCACGACAGGGTGGAAACCCTGATCGAGAAGTTGCGGGATGCCCTTGCCGGTGACGACGACTGATTGCCGGAGCGGTCCAACATCCTGCCTCGTAGCTGTTTCAATCTGCATTCAGATGTGATCGGCGGCACCGGCAGGAAGCGGTTTCTCCGAACTGGAAAATGCACTACGTGAAGAACCAGCATCGATTGACCTCCCGCCCTTTTCTCTTCCAAGGACTTTGACATGAACGCCAACCCCGCCGGTTCCCTGGCCATGGAAATGAGTTTCCTCGGCAACACGCTTGACCGGCAATCGACACGGCGTGGCGATACCGCCTATCTGGCAAGTCTTCTGGAAAAGCCCGATACACGCATCGTGCTGTCGACGGACCGGACATTGGTCTTTGCCGCGGGCGAAAACCTTACCGCCGGGCATCGGCTGGAGGTGGCCCTTTCGCTCGGGGCCGTGCGGGAGGAGATGATTTTCCTGGGACTGCGCCCGGAAAACGGCGAGGCCCTGTTCGCAACGGCCTTGCCCGCGACAGACGAAGACCTTGCGGATCGCACGGACCTTCAGCTTATCGACTTGCGCACCCTTGCCCTGCAGAACGCATTTGCACCGCAGGACATGGGCGCACTTGCCCAGGCCCGCGCCCTGATCCACTGGCATCGCACCCATCAGTTCTGCTCGCGCTGCGGCGAGAAAAGCCATCTGTCCGAAGCCGGCTATCGGCGCGACTGCCCGTCCTGCGGCGGTCAGCATTTTCCGCGCACAGACCCCTGTGTGATCATGCTGATTACCGACGAAAGCGGAGACAAGGCCCTGCTGGGCCGCCCGGCCCGACTTCCGGAGGGCATTTACACCACCCTTGCCGGTTTCATGGAACCGGGAGAAACAATCGAACAGGCCGTGCGGCGCGAAACGTTGGAGGAAAGCGGGATCGTCGTTGGCGACGTCCGACTGATCGCCAACCAGCCCTGGCCGTTTCCGGCGAACCTGATGCTCGGCTGTATCGGCAAGGCGACCTCCTTCGACATCGCCATCGAGGACGACGAGCTTGAAGCCTGCAAATGGTGCGACCGGGACGAAGTGCGGCAAATGCTGGCCGATACGCATCCCGAGGGCCACAAGATACCGCCTTCGATTTCCATCGCCTTTGAACTGATCAAGGGCTGGCTCGACGGAACGCTCTGATGACCTGGTGCGCTTACCTGACCCATCCGGAAGTCCTTGTCGATCCGGACGTTCCCGTTCCCGAGTGGGGCCTGTCGGATACGGGCCGGGAGCGCGCGGCGAAAGCCACCGTCCTGCCGTTTGCCAAGGACATCCGACAGGTAATCTCCAGTGCCGAAAAGAAGGCGCTTGATACCGCGCAGGTCTTCTCCGCCCGCCTCCGCGTCTTTCAGCGGTCGCTTCCGTTCCTGCACGAGAATGACCGGAGTGCGACCGGCTTTCTGCCACCAGAAGAGTTCGAGCGGACCGCAGATCTTTTCTTTGCCGATCCGTATAATTCCGTTCGCGGCTGGGAACGTGCGATCGACGCCCAGGACCGGATCGTCAATGGTGTCAAAAGCGCCCTGCGCCACATTCCCGAGGAAGACCCGGTCCTGTTCGTCGGTCATGGCGCCGTCGGCACCTTGCTGATGTGCCATCTGATGGCCGCACCGATTTCCCGTCATCATGACCAGAGACGCGGCGGCAGCTGGTACCGCTTCGAGAAATCCTGGCTGATGAGCCAGGCCGGTCGCAATTTGGCTTGGACAGAACTTTAAGCACAGTCGGACGAAGACCCGGAACATGTTAGGCTGCCCCGACCTGTCGTGATCCGGGAGCCCGATGTGATCTGCCGTTTGCCGAAGCTTGTTCTTGCCACCCTGAGCTGCCTCGCCGTTACTTTTCTGCCCGCCGACGCGGGCCAATATGATGCCCAGTTCCGGCAGTTCCTGTCTTCGGAAGTTGCTCCGGCGGCACGCCAGCAAGGCATCTCCCAGGCAACTCTCGACCGGGAACTGAAAGGTCTGACACCCGACACCTCCTTGCCGGGGCTGGTCGGGCCGGGCGGCAAGGGCGCGCCGCCCAAGATCAACTTTCAGGCCGAGTTCGGTTCCCCAAGCCGCTACTTCCGGGACAGCCAATTCAACGCCCTTGTGCCACGCGGGCGGTCGCTGATGCAGAAACACGCGGCCGTGCTGTCGCGGATCGAGGCGAAATACGGTGTGCCCAGCCGGATCATCCTGGCCATCTGGGCAAGGGAATCGGGCTATGGCGGGGCCAAGATCCCCTATGACGCCATCCGCGTTCTGGCGACCCAGGCCTTCATGGGCCAGAGGCCGGACTTCTTCAAAGGCGAATTGATCGCCGGATTGAAGATCCTGCAAAATGGCGATGTATCCAGGCAGGGCATGAAAAGTTCCTGGGGTGGAGCCATGGGTCAACCGCAATTCCTGCCGTCTTCCTTCTGGAAGTACGCGGTCGATTTCGACGGTGACGGCAAGCGTAACATCTGGACCTCCGACATCGACACGATGGCCTCCATTGCCCATTATCTCTCGGCACATGGCTGGGTAGCTGACCGCGACTGGGGATATGAAGTCCATCTTCCCGACAACGTCTCATGTACGCGGGAAGGTCCGGACAACCGCCAGAAGATTTCCGACTTCGTGCGTGAAGGCGTCAAGCGCGTCAGCGGCAAGCCTTTTCCGGCCAACGAGGTCAACCGGCCGGGCAACATCCTGCTGCCTGCCGGCCGCTACGGCCCAGCCTTCATTGCCACGGAAAACTTCTACGTCATCAAGGACTACAACGAGAGTGACACCTATGCGCTCTTCGTCGGTCACCTGGCGGACAGGTATGGCAACAACAGCGGTTTTGTCGGCGACTGGAAACCGATGAAGGAAACAACCAGAGGCGCGGTACGGAACCTTCAGCAGAGGCTTGAGGGACTGGGGCACGACGTGGGTGGCGCCGACGGCCTGATCGGCTTCAAGACCCGCCGGTCCATCGGCAAGGATCAGGAGAAGAACGGCTTCTTCGCGACTTGCTGGGTCGGCTAGAACACACCCTGGCCGCCCTCCTGGGTTGTGTTTCAAGGTGCCCGCAAAACTGCTGTTTCCAGGTAGGGGTATCCCGTGACCAAGCGCCGCGGGATACTCGTTTCAACAAACAGTTGATTTTGGGCGTGCAGTGCGGAAGACTGTATCCACATCCTTCCTTACTGCTTCTCCGGTGCCTTCATGCGGCTCCCCAAGATCGTTACCACATTGCAGGATTATTCCCTGCCGCTCTTCCGTGCCGACCTCGTCGCCGGGATCACCGTTGCCATGGTTGCCCTTCCGCTCAGCCTGGCGATCGCCATTGCTTCGGGGGCCGATCCTGCGAAAGGGCTGGTGACGGCGATTGTCGGCGGGTTCTTCATCTCCCTTCTTGGCGGCAGCCGGGTGCAGATTGGCGGGCCGACCGGCGCTTTCATCGTGGTGGTTTACGGCGTCATTGCCGATCACGGATACGACGGGCTGGTGCTGGCAACCTTCATGGCGGGCATACTGCTTTTGATCGGCGGGTATTTCCGGATCGGCAGACTGATCCGCTATGTGCCGGAAGCCGTGGTCAACGGGTTCACCATCGGCATCGCGATCATCATCGCCTCCAGCCAGATCAAGGATTTCTTCGGCCTTCAGATCACCGAGGTACCGGCGGACTTTCTGGAAAAACTTCCCGTTCTCTGGGAGGCACGTGACACCGCTTCGCTGGCCGCCAGCGGACTTGCCCTGGTCACGCTGGTAATGATCGTCGTCCTGCGCCGGATGGCTCCGGCCTTTCCGGGGCTGATCGTTGCCGTGTCGCTAGCCTCGCTGGCTGTCGTTCTGGCCACCCTGCCGGTAGAGACCATAGCCTCGCGCTTCGGTGCCCTGCCCAACACGCTGCCAGTTCCGGCACTGCCGAGCGTCACTGTCGAGCGGGTCGTGGAACTGTTTCCCTCCGCCATCGTGATCGCGTTCCTTGCCGGAGTGGAATCGCTTCTGTCCGCGATGGTGGCCGACAGGATGATTGAAGGAAGTCACCGCCCAAACGCCGAGATGCTGGCACAGGGAACCGCGAATATCGCGTCCGCCCTTTTTGGCGGCCTTCCGGCCACCGGTGCTATTGCCCGCACGGCCACAAACGTCCGTGCCGGTGGCAAGACGCCTGTATCCGGGCTGGTGCATGCGCTTGCCATCTTGCTGATCATGCTGGTTGCGGCCCCCCTGGCCGGATACCTTGCCTTGCCCGCCATGGCGGCCTTGCTGGTTCTCACAGCCTGGAGCATGAGCGAACCGCACAAGTGGAAATCCTATCTGAGCGCCCCGATGGCCGACCGCATGTTGCTGTTGACCACGCTGATTCTGACGGTCCTGATCGATCTGACCGTTGCCATCGGCGTGGGCGTTTCAATCGGTCTTGCCCTCAGGCTGCGCGAACGCAAGAAGCAGCCGGACGACTGGTCGATGCCGGAACGCTGACACGGCCGGTCACCGACTGCAGGACATTCAAAACACAAGGTTTTCAGCTGGAATTCCCAATTTCCCCTTTGGCTACGACCGGCCAAAGGCCTGATGCCGTGTGCGAGGAATATATTTTCTGCTTTCATTTATTATTGCTTTACGATAATTAATCGCTGCAACTTAAATTGGAGCCACTCCACATGTCTGTTTTGTCGTCTTGCGGCGCAGACCTTCGGGTACGCGCGAGAACCCTTCTTATTGCTCTTTTTCTGATGGCCATTGGCACCGCATCGTCCTTTGCGGACCCACTCGACGGGTTCAATCCCGCCACAACCGACCCTGACCTCTTCCGGCTCGCGGTCCGTCACCCCGACAGAATGAAGGTTCCGGATGGAGCCGCAAAGGTTCATGTTGTCCTGTCCGACAAGGAAACCGGGCGCGTTGTCCAGGAAAAGCGGATCGAGCTGCAAAGGACCACAACCGGCGAACAGGCAGCTGAAGTGCGTGCAGAGGCACCGGAAAACGTGGTGACTGTGTACCGGATCCCGGCAAAACAGGTGGCTGAACTGCGGGCACTGCAGGCCAAGTATCTGGCCATGCCCCAGTCTCGTCAGCAAACGATTGGCGGATCCCTGTCGATCGACGTCACCGGCTGCAAACTCGATGCTGCCGATACCGGCGAGATGCTGATTTCGACTTATCTCAAGACATCGGAACTGGAGACCTTCGTGGCTCTGGCGGAGAATTTCGACCTGCGGAACACGCAGGCTTCAAGCCGCAAGGACCTCGATAACACGATCCCGCCCTGTTCATGACCGGTGAACCGGGCAAGGTCACCTCAGACCTTGCCCGCCCCTGCGATGGACAATCACCCTTCCCTGTCTTCGGATCGAAACGCACTTCCCATGTCGACCCCTTTTTCAAGCCGCTCGCTGCTTGCGGTTATGCTTTGCCTGCCCCTGTTTCTGCTGACTGCCTGCAGTCATGTTCCAGTTGCCACCATGGTCAAACTGGCAAACTTCGATATTCTGAAAACCAACCCGGCAGGCTTGCGGGTTGCCGTCAGATATCCGGCCAGCATCCGCATCCCGAAAGGCGGAGCACGCATGATGCTGACGGTGAAGGACAAGAAGACCGGCAAACTGGTTATGGAGGAGAAACTTGCTTTCGTCCGCGTATCGTCCAAGGCCGAGCGGGCGGAGCTGAGCGCCGAACTGCAGGAAGGCCGGCGGATTGCGATCTACCGGCTACCGGACGACAGGATCCCCGCCTTCAAGGCCTTTCAGACGTACCTTCTGACAATGGACAAGGCTGAACGGGACAAGATCGAAGGCAATATGGAAGTCGGCGTCGACGGCTGCCTGGCTTTCGAGCACCGGCCAGCGCGTATCCTGGTCAGCACCTATCTGAAAGCGGATGAGCTGGGCGGCTACATACCACTGCTGCGCGATGTCGATCTTGAGGAACAGATGGCTGACGGCAAGAACGGCGTCGATGGTGGCCTGCCGCGCTGTACGGACGCCCGCGCCGCTACTGAAGGATAACGGCTCAAGCGAGTGCACTTTCCGTCCTTTAAGACCGGCAGACGGCACACCTTTGGACAAGGCAGCGCATGTGCGCTGACCGGTCCGTCAGGATTAGGCGCTCACCACACCTTCCGGTGCTGCTTCCAGGCGGAAGGCGGCAGCCATCAGGGCCTTGGTGTAATCGGTCCGGGGCGCATCGAAGATCTGTTCGGAAGCGCCCTGTTCCACCACCTTGCCCTGCCGCATGACGATAACCTCGTTGGCCAGGGCACGGACGACCTTCAGGTCGTGGGAAATGAACAGATAGGCGAGACCGTGCGCCTTCTGCAGATCTCGCAACAGATCGACCACCTGGGCTTGGACACTCATGTCGAGGGCTGAAGTCGGCTCGTCCAGCATGACAAACTTCGGCTCAAGAACCATGGCCCGTGCGATGGAGATGCGCTGACGCTGGCCGCCTGAGAATTCATGCGGATAGCGATGCCGGGTGGACGCATCGAGCCCGACTTCCTCCAGGGCCTTGGCGACCTTGCGGTCGCGCTCATCGGCTGAAATACCGGGGAAATGCACCTGCAGGCCTTCACCGACGATTTCAGCCACCGACATGCGCGGGCTCAGCGCACCGAAGGGATCCTGAAACACGATCTGCATGTCCCGGCGCAGCGGGCGCATTTCCTTCCAGGAATTCTTCTGGATTTCGGCACCGTTGAAGGCAATCCGCCCGGTGGAGGAAATCATGCGCAGGATCGCAAGACCGAGAGTTGTCTTGCCCGATCCGCTTTCGCCGACGATCCCGAGTGTCTGGCCCTGCCGCACTTCCACATCTATCCCGTCCACCGCCTTGATGTGGTCGACGGTCTTGCGCAGGAAGCCTCGCTTGATCGGGAACCACACCTTCAGATCGTCGGCCTGAACGACAATCGGCTTGCTCTTGTCCGTCGCCGGTGGTTCGCCCTTGGGCTCCGCGGTGAGAAGGTGCTTGGTGTAGGCGTGCTGCGGCCGGTCGAAGATATCGGCGACCGGTCCCTGCTCGACGATCTTGCCCTTGGTCATCACGCAGACCCGGTCGGCGAACTTGCGCACGATCCCGAGGTCGTGGGTAATGAACAGCATCGCCATGCCGTGGCGGCGCTGAAGGTCCTTCAGCAACTCCAGGATCTGCGCCTGAACCGTGACGTCGAGCGCCGTGGTCGGTTCGTCGGCAATCAGCAGATCCGGTTCGTTGGCCAGCGACATGGCAATCATCACGCGCTGGCGCTGGCCGCCGGAAAGCTGGTGCGGATAGGAGTTGAGACGTTTTTCAGGATCGCGGATGCCCACCTGGTTGAGCAGTTCCAGCACGCGCTCACGCGCCTTTGTATCGCTCATGCCCCGGTGGATCTTCAGAATTTCCGAAACCTGCTTTTCCACCGAGTGCAGCGGATTGAGCGAGGTCATCGGTTCCTGGAAAATCATCGAAATGCCGTTGCCGCGCACCTTGCGCAGTTCGGCTTCCTCGACCGCCAGAAGATCCTGACCGTTCATCAGGATCCTGCCGGAGGGATGCGAAGCTGCAGGGTACGGCAGAAGCCGCAGGACCGACTGAGCGGTTACGGACTTACCCGAGCCGCTTTCCCCCACCAGTGCGACGGTCTCACCCTTCTTGATGTCGAAGGTGATCCGGTCGACGGCAAGGTTCTTGCTGCCGCCTTGGGAAAAGGCAACGGACAGGTCTTCGACGGAGAGGAGCGTTTCTTTTGTCATCTTGTTTTCCTCACCCCAGGCTCTTGCGCGGGTCGAACGCATCACGCACCGCCTCGCCGATAAAGATCAGCAGGCTCAACATCAGTGAAATGACCATGAAGCCGGTGATCCCGAGCCAGGGCGCCTGAAGGTTGTTCTTGCCCTGCGCCAGCAGTTCGCCAAGTGATGCCGACCCTGGCGGCAGGCCGAAGCCGAGGAAATCCAGCGCCGTCAGGGTGGAAATCGAGCCGTTGAGAATGAACGGCATGAAGGTGAGCGTCGCCACCATGGCGTTGGGAAGCAGGTGCCGCCACATGATCACCGGATTGGAAACGCCGAGTGCCCGGGCTGCGGATATGTATTCCAGGTTCCGGCCGCGCAGGAATTCCGCGCGCACGACACCCACAAGCGCCACCCAGGAAAATGCCAGCAGGATGGTGAAAAGGGTCCAGAAGCCGGGCACCAGAAACGACGACACGATCAGGATGAGGTAAAGCGTTGGCACCGCCGTCCAGATCTCGATGAAACGCTGGAACAGGAGATCGGTCCAGCCGCCATAATAGCCCTGCACGGCCCCTGCCGCGATGCCGATGACGGAGGATGCCAGCGTCAGCGCCAGACCGAACAGAACGGAAATCCGGAAGCCGTAGACGAGACGCGCAAGCACATCCCGGCCCTGGTCGTCCGTACCGAGCCAGTTCCAGTTGCCCATGACGCAATTGGGATCTTCCGCACCAAGCGGATAGCGCGAGCAACGCTTTTCCTTGTCCATCGTCCAGGAGGGAGGTGCGGGTGCCGGGACCGGAATATCATTGTTGACCGATCGGTAGGAATAACGCACCGGCGGCCACAGCATCCAGCCGTTGGCGCTGATCTCTTCCTGGATGAACGGATCGCGGTAGTCGGTAACCGCCAGGAAGCCGCCGAACTTTTCTTCTGGGTAATCGACGAAGACCGGCGCCAGCAATTCGCCGTTGTAGGAAACAAGGATCGGCCGGTCGTTGGTCAGGAATTCGGCCAGCATGGCCATGACGAACAGCACCAGGAAGATCCAGAGCGACCAGTATCCGCGCCTGTTGGCCTTGAAGTTCGCCAGCCGCCGCTGGTTTATCGGCGAAAGGCGTGCCTTGGTCCCCTGTGCCGGGACGACAAACGCTTCGCGATCACCCGTTATAGCGGCCTCGAAGTAGGCCGCCCTGGACCGCTCGCGGCTTTCGGCTTCATATCCGCCAGCCTCATGTCCGCCACTGCCGGAATCGTAGTTTGCACTTCCTGCATCACTGTCTGAATCGGTCGCCATCGATCAGACCTCCCTGCTTTCGAAGTCGATCCGGGGATCGATCCAGGTGTAGGTCAGGTCGGAAATGAGGTTCACCAGAAGTCCCATGAGCGAGAAGATGTAGAGGGTTGCAAAGACCACCGCGTAGTCGCGATTGATCACCGATTCAAAACTGAGCAATCCCAGGCCATCGAGCGAGAAGATCGTCTCGATGAGGAGCGAGCCGGCAAAGAAGGACGAGATGAAGGCCCCCGGGAAACCGGCCACCACGATCAGCATGGCGTTGCGGAACACATGGCCGTATAGCACCTGGCTTTCCGTCAACCCCTTCGCCCTTGCGGTGATCACATATTGCTTGCGGATTTCATCCAGGAACGAGTTCTTGGTCAGCAAGGTGGTGGTGGCAAAGGCGGACAGGGCCATGGCCGTCAGAGGCAGGGCAAGGTGCCAGAAATAGTCGGCGATCCGGGCAGGCCACGAGAGCTGTTCCCAATTGTCAGACACCAGTCCCCGCAAGGGAAAGATATCCCAGAAGGAGCCACCGGCGAAAAGCACGATCAAGAGAACCGCAAAGAGAAAGCCCGGTATGGCGTAAGCCACGACGATGACACCGGAGGTCCAGACGTCGAACCGCGAACCATCCGAAACGGCCTTGCGGATCCCGAGCGGTATCGACACCGCATAGGATATCAGCGTCATCCAGAGGCCGAGAGAGATCGAAACCGGCAGTTTCTCGGCAATCAGATCGATGATCTTGATGTCGCGGAAATAGCTTTCCCCGAAATCGAAGCGGGCATAGTCGCCCAGCATCTTCAGGAAGCGTTCCAGCGGCGGCTTGTCGAAACCGAACTGCGCTTCCAGTTCCTTGATGAATTCCGGGTCGAGCCCCTGGGCACCGCGATATTTCGAACTGACCGAATCTGCAGTTGCGCCGCCACTGCCTCCAGAGGTGTCGTTGCCGCCCCCCAGCATGTCGCTGCCACCGCCGCTGATGCGTGATGTCGCCGAAACGTCCGTTCCCTGCAACTGGGCGATGACACGCTCGACCGGACCACCTGGCGCAAACTGGATGATGACGAAGTTGATTGCCATGATCCCGACCAGCGTCGGTATCATCAGCAGCAAGCGGCGAAGGATGTAGGCGCCCATGGAGTGTGTGCAGTCCCTTTTGTCTTGGCCTTCTGGAGCGGGCCCGAGGTTTCGCTGGAAATATTACCCGGCTTTACCGAGTTTTTCCGCCTTTTCCTTGTCTATCCACCACAGTTCTTCCACCGGGAAGAAGTAGCGCGGAGTTTCTTCGGGAAAGCCGTAGACATCCCACATGGCAACAGTGTGGACGTTCTTGAACCATTGCGGAATCCAGTAATGACCGGCCCGTAACACGCGGTCGAGGGCCCGCGCCGCGTTGGTCATCTCATCGCGCGTTGTCGCCGCGATGGCCTTGTCGATCAGTGCATCGACAACCGGGCTGGATATGCCGGATGTGTTGTAGGTGCCCGGAATTGTCGCCGCCTTGGAGCCCCACATCTCGCGAATGGTATCCGACAGTGTCGGCGAAAGGCTGAGCCTGCGGCTGGCGATATCAAAGTCGTAGTCGTTGAGCCTGGCCTCATATTGCGCCGGATCGACGATCCGCAGGCTCGCCTTGATGCCGAGCCGTTCCAGGTTCTTGATCATCGGATTGACGATCCGTTCGTAAGCGGCGGTGTTGTTCAGGAACTCGATCGTCAGCTGATTTCCGTCCGGGCCGATCAGGTCGGTCCCCGTCCGGGTAAACCCGGCTTCGGCCAGAAGTTCGCTCGCCCGTTTCAGCAGCTTGCGGTCATTGCCGGATCCATCGCTGACGGGCTGCATCACCGCTTCGCCGAAGACAGCCTCCGGCAACTGGTCCCGGAAGGGCTCCAGCAACGCAAGTTCCGCGGCCGTGGGCATCCCCTCCGCCTTCATGTCGGAGTTTTCGAAGAAGGACTGGGTTCTCGTATAAAGCCCGTAGAACAGGTTCTGGTTCGACCATTCGAAATCAAAGGCGTATCCAAGAGCCTCGCGCACGCGCGGGTCCTTGAACTTGTCGAGCCGGGTGTTGATGAACCAGCCCTGCGCCCCTGACGGCCGGCCATCGGGAAACTCGCGGCGGATGACCTTGCCTTCTTCCACAGCCGGAAAATTGTACTCCGTTGCCCAGTTCTTGGACGTGAATTCCTCACGGTAGAAGGTCTTGCCCTTCTTGAAGGCTTCGAATGCCGTCTGGCGTTCACGGTAGAACTCCACCCGTATAACCGCGAAATTGCAGTGCCCGACCCTGACCGGCAGATCCTTTGCCCAGTAGTTTTCGACCTGGTGGTATTCGACATAGTGACCGACGGCATGTTTTCCGACCTTGTAGGGACCGGAGGACAGGGGCGGTGTCAGGGTCGATTGCTTGAAATCGTAGGCGGTGTAATAGCGCTTGGAGAAGATCGGATAATCGGCCGCAACGACGAGCGGCAGGTTGCGCGACTGCGAACCGTCGAACTGCAGCGCGACCTTGTGATCGTCCAGAATGACCGCGTCCTTCAGTGACGACAACGGCTGGCTGAGCATGGGGTGACCGTCGGCCTTCAGAAGCAGAAGCGAAAAGGCGACGTCCTCTGCAGTCAGTTTGGAGCCGTCGTGAAATCTGGCTTCAGGCCTCAGACTGAACGTGAAAACATTGCCGTCCTCCGATACCTTGACCGTTTCCGCCAGCAGGCCATAGACCGCGTCCGGCTCATCGTAAGCGCGCACCATCAAGGTGTCGAAACACAGCTCCATGCGGGGCGGGGCATCGCCTTTCAGGATGAAGGCATTGAAGGTGTTGTAGGTCAGGACATTCTGGTTGAAGTACCAGTAAGGCGCCTGAAACGAGAACGTTCCGCCTTTCGGAGCCAGCCTGTTGACATAGTCGAACTGGGTGAAGTCCGGTCCGTATTTCAGATCGCCGAATACGGACAAGCCGTGTACGGGGCCATCCGGATATGCGGTCTGTGACGCGAAGGCCGTGGACACCGGCCAGGGCGCTGCCGACGCAAACGCCGCGGCGCTGCTCATTTGCAGGAAACGGCGCCGGGAAGTCGTCAGGGCCCCACTCATCTCGCAGTTCCCGTCTTGGCGGCCAGGGCCTCGTCGTACCACCAGATGGTCGGGAACCCGGTGCTGTATTCCGGCATCTGTTGCGGATGGCCGAAGCGGTTCCAGCGTGCCGTGCGAGTTTCGTCGGAGTAGAACTGCGGTACAACGTAATGGTTCCACAGCAACACGCGATCGAGCGCGCGGGTGGCCGCCACCAGCGTTTCCCGGTCTTCGGCAAAGATGACCTTGTCGATCAGCTTGTCGATCGCGGGGTTCTTGATGCCGGCATAGTTGGCCGAACTTTCGTTATCAGCAGATTCAGACCCCCAGTACTCCCGCTGCTCGTTTCCGGGCGACAGGGACTGTCCGATCGCCAGGACCACGGTGTCGAAATCACGGCTGCGGACGCGATTGACGAACTGCGAGGTATCGACCAGACGCAGGATCGGCTTGATGCCGATGGCTTCCAGGTTCTGCGAATACGGCAGAAGGGTGCGTTCGCTGGCCTTGTCACGGTAGAGGAATTCGATGCTGAGCTGTTCGCCGGTTTTCGGATCGACCATCTTCCGGTCTTTCAGCTCATAGCCGGCCTTGCGCAGCAACTTGACGGCTTCACGCAGGTTGGCGCGCACGTTCTGCGGATTGCCGCCAACCGGGTTCTTGAATTCTTCCGTGAAGACTTCGGGCGGCACCATGTCCCGCACTTCCTCCAGGATCTCCAGCTCCTTGCCCTGCGGCAGACCGCTGGATGCCAGCTCCGTACCGGCGAAATAGGAATTGACCCTCTTGAGAAGGTTGGCGGAAACGATCTCGTTGGTGGTTTCGAAATCGTAGGCATAGTTCAATGCCTGACGGACATCAGGGTTCTGGAATTTCTCACGGCGCTGGTTCAGGAAGAACCCCTGCATGACACCCCTGGACTTGTCCGGGAAGATTTCCTTCACCACCCGGCCATCCTTGATGGCTGGGAAGTCGTAGCGCTTGGCCCACTGGCTCGAGCTGCGCTCGGTATGGAAGTCGTACTGGTCACCCTTGAAGGCTTCGAACTGCACGGAATCATCGAGGAAGGAGATGTAACGGATCTCCTCGAAATTATCGGTGCCGACGCGGATCGGCAGGTCCTTTCCCCAATAGTCCGGCACGCGCTCGTAGATCACCTGACGGTTGGGCGAGAACTCTTTCATCTTGTAGGCACCGGAACCGAGTGGCGGCTCCAGAGTGGTGCGGGAGATGTCACGCTGCTCTCCCTTGCTGTTCGTGCCTTCCCACCAGTGTTTGGGCAGGACGGTCAGCTGGCCCATGATCTTGGGAAGCTCGCGGTTTCCGCTGACATCAAAGGTGAAGCGCACGGTGCCATCGCCGACAATCTCGGACTTCTGGACATTCTGGAAGTAGTACTTGCGCTGCGGGTCCAACTCGATGGACTTTTCAAACGACCAGATGACATCTTCGGCGGTTACCGGCTCGCCGTCATGCCACTTTGCATCCGGGTTGAGCCTATATTCGACCCAGGAATAGTCGTCGGGAAAGCGAACCGCTTCGGCCAAGACACCGTATTGGGCACTGATATCCTCTTCATCCAGAGAGGGCTCCATCAGGCTTTCGTAGATATTCAGGATGCCGGGGGCGATATTGCCCTTCTGCGCCAGAATGTTGAACGTATCGAACCCGCCGCTGGCAGCTAGCCGAACCGTGCCGCCCTTGGGGGCATCGGGATTGACGTAATCGAAATGCCTGGCATCGGCGCCGTACTTGGGTGTTCCATTGAGGGCGGCCGCGTGATGCCATTCCGGTTCAGCCGCGAAAGCCGGTACGGATCCGATCCCCGACATCACCACCACACTTGCCAGTGCAAGCCCAGCTGCGGCCCGCTTCCCTACATGCCATTTGAACACCATCGGCTTCTCCGTCCCCTTCCGGTTCCTGAACCCAAATCACGGGTTTAGAGAATCAGTGTAGGGACGTGTTGGCCCTGCGTCACCTGCTGGCTGTCGAGATGACAGAAATTTAACCTGCCTGGGGGAGGCCGTTTCCGGGAATATCCTGTGAATTTCTCTTGGACTTTGCCTTTTGCGCGTACATTCTTCCGTCGGCAACCCTAAGTAAATCCTCCACTGTGGCGGCATCACCTGGATAACTTGCCGAGCCAATACTGGCTTTCACATCGATGCGGGCACCCGAATACTGGAATGCCTGGGTCACACGTTCATCGAGGCGCGTGAGAAAGGTGTCCCTTTCCTGGCGCCGCATGTTGCCCGGCGTCAGCACGATGAACTCGTCGCCGCCGACCCTGGCGACGGTATCCGTCTGCCGGATCTGGTTCTGCAGCCGCTGCCCGACCTCGATCAGAAGCTGATCGCCAACTGCGTGCCCATAGTTGTCGTTGACCGGCTTGAAGGCATCCAGATCGACGTAAAAAATCTCGAAGCCCGCGCCACTGCGCTCGCACATGGCGGCAAGCTGGTGCATGCGGTCTTCCAGCAGGCGCCGGTTCGCCAGTCCTGTCAGAGGGTCATGCAGCGCCATGGAGCGAACCTTGTAGACCTCGCTGATCAACAGAAATGCCATGGCGCCAAAGACGAGCGAGATCAGACTGCCGACGAGTTGCGTGATCCAGACCTGGTTGCCCGTGCTCGACCAGCCGGCCTCCGGAAGACCGACAAGCTCCCAGTTCAGACCGCCCGGAAGATGCAGAGGCAGGGACACATGATCCTTTTCAAGGAGAGACTGGCTGCCGAAAATCATGTTGTTGGAAGCAACCGCGCTCCGGTTCACAAGACCGATGCGGATGCCGTTGATGACATCCGTGATGCCGGCAGTCTTCATCATGCCCTCTTCGTCCAGCACCAGGGTGGCGACACCCCAGTAACTGCGCTCCTTGAGCGGTTGCCCAAGGAAGCTGGCTGGAAAGATGGGAATTCGGATCAGGAGGGCCCTGCCCCCCTGCACAAGTTCAAGAGGGCCTGCAATCACGACGTCACGCGTCACCATCGCCTGCTGGATTGCGGGCCACTGCGCCGTGTTCATGCGGTAGTTCAGACCGAGCGCCGCCTGGTTGGGCTCCAGCGGAAACACCGCGCGAAGAATGTTGTTGGGTGCCAGGCCGATAGAGCGGATGGACGGATTTTCCTCGATCAGTTCGACCGCGATTTCCCGGTAGTCCTCCATTTCGAATGGCTGTTCGACGAACTGGGACACATAGGCTCGGATCCCGAGTCCGTGGGCCACAGTCCGGTTGATTTCGCCTTCAAGGCGCGCCCGTGCCTCGGAGAGCGAGGCGACGGCCTGACGTTTGTGCTGGGAAACAATTTCATTGCGGACCAGTTGACCGACGTGCGCAGTGACGGCGATGCCAGCGAGAAAACAGACGGCAGCAACGATGGAAGCGATCCACGTTCCATTCGACTTAGAAAATACATTCCTCGTCAAGTTGATGCCCATAGGGTCCTTGTCCGACCTTAGCCCACTATTCGACAACAATACGTAACGTAAGATTTGTTAATTTTTCATATAAATCAAATAAAAAAGCCGGGTAGTTAACCCGGCTTCTCTACAACTCTAGTCACGTTCGCGATGTCGAAGAGGTTTTACTCGGTCGGCAGCGGCGCAGGCGAATCGGCCTGTTCACGAAGGTAGGCAATCATGTCTGCGCGGTCTTCCGGTTTACGCAGTCCGGCAAAACCCATCGTGGTGCCGGAGATGAAGTTCTTCGGGGACTCCAGGAAGTGATCCAGTTCTTCATAGGTCCACTCCGGATTTTCTTCACCGAATGCGACCATCGCGGAAGAATAGCCGAAGCCTTCGTGTCCACCTGGCTTGCGGCCGATAACATCCCAAAGTGCCGGGCCAACCTTGTTGGCGCCACCCTGCGTGAAGTCGTGGCAGGCGGCGCATTTCTTGGCCACCTTCGCGCCGTCTTCAGCAGATGCTTCGACCAGACGCTCGGAGATCGGCACCACTTCCGGAACCGCGCCGACTTCCGAGGTGCTATCCTCTGCAGACGCCACGACGATCTCATAACCCGGTTTACCCGGCATCGTCGGATGGAAGATGATGTCGGAGACAATGCCGACACCCATAGTCAGAATCAGAACCATCAGTACCGCACCAGCGGCCTTGTTCAGCGTGAAGGAATCCATTCTCTCCGGCTCCAAGCTCATACGCGTCCGGGCCCGCAGCGTCGCTGCGACCCCTATCAGCTTTTCGAATTTTGCCGGAACCTACAAATTTTTTGACCTTGCTGTCCATAGCTTTAAAAGGGCATCTGATACGACAAACGGACGCGGCACGTGTTTTTTTGCATTTCTTCCGCCCGTCCGGCCCCATGGAGACCCGATTGACCGCTGCTCTTGTGATTATCCCGGCCCGCCTCGCTGCCACCCGACTGCCGCGCAAACCGCTTGCCGACATCTGCGGAAAACCCATGATCGTGCGTGTTCTGGAACAGGCCCGCAACGCGGATATCGGCCCGGTAGCCGTTGCCTGTGACGACAAGGACATTTTCGACGCGGTGCAGGACCACGGCGGCAAGGCGGTCATGACGCGTGCCGATCACGCCTCCGGATCCGATCGCATTCACGAGGCAGCGGGACTGATCGATCCGGACGGAAAGCACGATGTCATCCTGAACGTGCAGGGCGATGTGCCGCTGATCGCACCGGAAGCCATCCGGGCGGCCTTTGCGCCGCTCGCCATTGCCGATGTCGACCTGGGCACCATCATGACCGAGTTCACCAATACCGCCTTCCGGGACGATCCGAATTTCGTCAAGGCAGTCACTACGCCCAACGGCCACGGCCATCATCGCGCGCTTTACTTTACCAGGGCCGTCGCCCCGCACGGTGACGGCCCGTACTACCACCACATCGGCATCTATGCCTACCGCAGGGCAGCCCTGGCAAAATTCGTCCAGCTGCCGCCTTCGCCACTGGAACAGCGTGAAAAGCTGGAACAGTTGCGGGCCCTGGAAGCGGGCATGCGGATTGATGCCTCCGTCATCGACAGCGCGCCGATGGACGTGAACACGCCCGAAGATCTGGAACGAGCCCGGGCGGCCTATCAGACAAACTGACGAAAGACTGCCGAAAGGCGGAAAGACATATGACCGACAGAAAAAGAATCGTGTTCCAGGGAGAAACCGGTGCCAATTCGCACATGGCCTGCCGGAGCGTTTATCCCGATTACGAAGCCATCCCCTGCGCCACCTTCGAAGACTGCTTTTCGGCCATGGCCGACGGGTCGGCAGACCTTGCCATGATCCCGATCGAGAACTCCGTTGCCGGCCGTGTCGCGGACATTCATCACCTGCTGCCCAAATCGGACCTGCACATCATCGGCGAATATTTCATGCCGATCCGGTTTCAGCTCATGGCGGTCAAGGGCGCAAAGATCGAAGACCTGAAAAAGGTGCAAAGCCATGTGCATGCCCTTGGTCAGTGCCGGAACGTGATCCGTGAGCTCGGCCTGACGGCCGTCGTCGGCGGCGATACCGCGGGCTCCGCCCGGCAGATCGCCGAGCTGGGTGATCCGAGCGTCGGCGCCCTGGCGCCGGAAATGGCCGCCGAAATCTACGGTCTGGACATTCTGCGCCGGGATGTGGAGGATGAGGCGCACAACACGACCCGCTTTGTCATTCTCTCGCGCGACAAGATGGAGGCCGCGCACAACGGCCAGCCGGTCATCACGACCTTCATCTTCCGGGTTCGCAACGTTCCGGCAGCGCTCTACAAGGCCCTGGGAGGATTTGCCACCAACGGGGTCAACATGACCAAGCTGGAATCCTATCAGCTTGAAGGGCAGTTTTTCGCGTCGATGTTCTATGCGGACGTCGAAGGCCATCCGGAAGATCCGAAGGTGGCCCTGGCGCTCGAGGAGCTGGCCTTCTTCTGTGCCGAGCTGAACATGCTCGGCGTCTACCGGGCAAGCCCGTTCAGGGACAAGATCAGGGAGCCGGAATCCAACCGTGCTCTCCGGCCCAATCCCTACTCGTAACGGCGGCTACCCGACACCACCAGAGGAACTCTATGACTGAAACAAGATTTGATGCCCTGTGCATCGGCAATGCCATTTGCGACGTCTTCGCCCATGTCGAAGAGGATTTCCTGCTTCAGGAAAACCTCGTCAAAGGCTCCATGCGCCTGATCGACACCGACGAGGCAGTACGCCTGTTCGACAAGATGGGACAGACCGTCCGCATTTCCGGCGGCAGCGCCGGCAACACGGCGGCTGGCATTGCCTCGCTCGGCGGACGCCCTGCCTATTTCGGCAAGGTTGCCGAGGACGAACTGGGCGATAGCTATTATCACGACATGAACGGCACCGGCGTCTATTTCAACACGCCCCGCCTCAAGGAAGGCAAGCCGACCGCCCGGTCGATGATCCTGATCACGCCGGACGGCGAACGCACGATGAACACCTATCTGGGTGCATGCACCGAATTCGGCATCGCCGATGTTGACGAGGAAGTCGTTGCCGCCGCAGCCGTCACCTACATGGAAGGCTATCTGTGGGACCCGGCAGACGCCAAGAAGGCGTTCCTGAAAGCTGCGGAAATCGCGCATGCAAACGGGCGTCAAGTGGCGATCACCCTGTCCGACTCGTTCTGTGTCGACCGCTACCGCAGCGAATTTCAGGCCCTTCTGACCGATGGTGTCGTCGACCTGATGTTCGCCAACGAGCATGAGCTGAAGGCCCTTTACGAAACATCGGATCTGGACACTGCAGTAAATGCGGCCCGGGACTCCGGTGCCCTGACCGCCCTGACCCTCGGCGAGAACGGTGCGATGGCAATCAGCCGCGAGGAAACCGTCAAGGTTCCTGCGCAGACTGTCGACAACGTGGTTGACCTGACAGGCGCCGGCGACCTGTTTGCCTCCGGCTTCCTGTTCGGCCTTGCCCGCGACTACAAGCTCGCGGAAGCCACCGAGCTTGGCTGCCTGTGCGCCGCGAGCGTCATCAGCCACGTCGGCGCCCGGCCGGAACGGGCCTTGAAAAACATCGCCGGCCAGAGCGGCTTCGAGATCTGAACCTTTTCAGGGGCGGCCTTCGGGCCGCCCTTTTCGGAACCGGCAATTGCTACCGACGCATGCCGTGTTCCTTCGATTGCATTGCTTCAATCGCCGCCGCGATTGCCAGCACCTTTCGATCTGCCCCCGGTAGCCCATCGATTTCCAGGCCTGCGGGTACGCCGCGAACACTTCGTGCCATTGGCACACTCACGCCTGGGGCGCCAAAGAATGTCGCTGGTACCGTGTTGCGCATGGTCTTCCAGACAGACACTTCCTTGCCGTCAACGACGACACGCCCTTCTTCACCCAGTGCCGTTGCCGCAATCGGTGTCGTTGGAAAAATGATCGCGTCGAGTTTGAACTGCTCCAGATGCGCGCAGTAGTGCTTGCGACAGCGAGGGAGCGAGACGGAAATCACATGCTCGTATCGTGCTGCCAGGTCCTTGGCGTCCGCACCACGCAAAGCCTCGTCGAATTCCTCACGAACGTATTGCCCGGCTATGCCGGCAACGAGCGACCGAACATCGACGGCAGCGCCAGAAGCCGACAAATACGCTTCCAGCGCTCTTTCCAGCTCCCACGCACGGATTGGCTCCGACAATTCGCCAAGCCAGCTTGAAACCTCCGGCATCTCTGCCTCAACGACCGTGACACCCCAGGAGACAAGCTGGTCAAGGGTTTCCTCAAACGCCTGGGCGACGCCACTTTCCAGGCCGGACAGGAAATACCTTCCGGGTAGGCCAAGCCGCAGGCTTCGAAGATCGATGGCAGGCCGCTCACTCTGCCCACACAAAACGGCATCCAGAAGCAGCAGATCTTCTGCAGATCGCGCCAACGGGCCAGGCACATCGCGCGTTGGAAACAAGGGCATGACACCGTCAGTCTTGTAGCGATCACTTGTGGGGCGAAAGCCGAAAACCCCGCAAAATGATGCCGGAATTCGCACCGAGCCTGCCGTGTCCGTGCCAAGAGCAGCCGGAACCAGACCCGCGGCTACGGCAGCGGCAGAACCACTGCTGCTTCCCCCCGCTGAGCGAGAAGGATCGTGCGGGTTTCGAACGGGGCCGGTGTGATCGTTGTTGCTGGTGATGCCGAAGGCGAGCTCGTACATGTTGGTCTTGCCGAAGACCAATGCCCCGGCTTTTTCCAGTTTCGTGACCACCGATGCGGTCCTGTTGACCACGTGATCTTTCAGGCTTGGCGTTGCAGCAGTCGTTGCCATGCCGGCAATGTCGATGCAGTCCTTGATGGCAACGGGAATGCCATGCAGCGGCCCCAAAGGTCCACCGTTTGCCTGGTGCTCATCGGCCTTGCGTGCGGCGCTGCGTATATTATCCGGGGCAAACTGGGTGAAGGCATTCAGGTCAACGAACCGTTCCGATCTTTCAATCAACGCCTCGACATAGTCTCGGCAAGACATTCTGCGGCCGCGAAACATCTCCACCGCTTCAACAACTGTCAGCCGCCAAAAATCCATGTCGGTTTCACCCCAAGCATCGGAACCTTCGTATCATGGCGGGTTTGCAGCCCTTGTCACTTGCTGTTCTCAAAAAATAATCCAGTTGGCCTACCCGGTTAGGCGGCAGCTTCAATCGCCTCTGCGACGTGCAAAATTTCCCTGACAAGCAACTCGAGGTCATCGCTTCGTGTGCGGTGGTTGCAAATGGCGACGCGAAGGCTGTGACGGCCCCTGACAGTGGTATCCGAGAGCGCTGCAATGCCTTCCTCCTGAAGGCGAAGCATGATTTCCGTGTTCAGAGCTTTGAGCGAAGCTTCGTCCATTCCGCCCGGGTCGTACCGAAAATTCACGATATTGATCACGGTCGGGGCCATGAGCCGCAGCCGCGGTTCGTTTTCGATCCTTGCCGAGAGCTCTTTGGCCTGAGAGATGTTCTGATCGATCAGGCGACCAAATTTTTCGACGCCGTTTTCCTTTAGTGCCATCCAGATCTTCAGTGCCGCAAATCCCGCGGATGTGCCCATGTTGAGATCGTGCAGAAACGGCGCACCGGCGATCCCGCGAGGTTTCTCCTCCAGGTATTCCGGCGACAGGGTAAAGGCCTTTCGGTGAGCCTGGGCATCGCGCACCAGCGCGCACCCCGCGGTGAATGGAACATGCAGCCATTTGTGCGGATCGAGCGCCAATGAATCCGCTGTCTCCAGTCCGGCAACAAGCCCGCGATTTTCCGGAGCAATCGCGATCAGGGCACCGATGCAGCCGTCGACATGAAACCAGAGCCCCTCGCGTTTGCACAAGGCACCGATGGCGTTCAGGTCATCAATGGCGCCCGTGTTTACGGTGCCTGCAGTCGCGATCACGCAAGCAGGCTTCTTCCCGCTGGCACGATCGCCGGCTATCGCTTTTTCCAGGGCTGATAGATCAATGTTTCCATCAGGTCCGGTTGCGACACGAACCAGCGCCTGGTTGCCAAGCCCCAAGGCTTCAAGCGCCTTCTGGTGGCAAGAGTGGACCTGATCGGATGCGTAGAAGCGCAACTGCGAGGGGATTGCCGCCACCCCTTCGCTTCGAACATCTACGCCCGCCATCTGGTTGCGGGCGATGGTCAGGCCGATCACGTTCGCCATGGATCCACCGCTGACGATCGTGCCGCTTGCAGCCTCGGGAAACCCGACCATCTGTTTGAGCCAACCGACGACCTGTCTGTCGACGAGGGCAGCCGCCGTGTCGCCGCCACCAAGATTAGATCCGTCGATAGCAGCCATGAAGTCCGCAAGTGCGCCTGTAAAGCTGCCCGATCCCATGAACCACATCCAGAAGCGCGGATGCAGGTTTCCCATCGAGTAGGGAAGCAGGTCTTCCTTGAGTTCCTCCAGGATGTTGTCGAGCGACGTGGGGGCATGGGGCACACCACCGGTAAATCTGGTGCGCACCTCGGGCGGCATCTGTCGCCAGAGTGGTCTGGAGCGAACGTCGCGGATATGCGCGAGCGAATACGCAAGCGCCTTTTGCGCCGTGGCTTCCATCCGGTCCCAATCATCGGGATCAAGCGTTTCCTCGGCCTTGCGGGATACGGCTCCTGCCTCGTTTATCGTTACTGCTCTCTCTCGATTGGAACGAACGCACGAAATGCGAATTTCGACCGCGATGATCATCGGCCCAGTTGATGCCTGCGCCTTTCAACGCGGGCGGCGCTGCTCGTTTGACCTTCCGCCTTTCGGGGCCAGGAAGCTTGGAGAGGACCTTCAGAAAAACTTTAGAACACCCGATTTTTTGATAATCTCGAGGGATGCTATTGCGTTTTGACACTTTCGAACTGGATACGGATCGGGTTGAGCTGAGAAGATCCGACGGCACGGCTGTGCCTCTGGAACGGCAAGTCTACCAATTGCTTCTGTTGCTGGTCTCCAACGGCGATCGGCTGACGACACGTGACGAGATCGTCGAAAGCATCTGGGATGGTCGGCCCATCTCCGACGCCGCAATCGACAGCCGCATCAGCGCCGTGCGTGCCGCCATCGGTGATGCTGGGCGCGAACAACGGCTGGTGCGCACCGTTCATGGAAAAGGTTTTCGCTTTCTGGGAAGTGTCACTTTCGGGCAGGCAGGCCCTGCGCGCGCAGAGCGAAGCCCGCCCTCGATCGGCATCCTGCCACTTCAGACCTACGAACCAGATCCGGATCTTCAGCTTCTGGCCGAAGCCTTGCCGCACGAACTCATCCTGCAACTATCGCGCTTGCGCTGGCTGACCGTCATTTCACGTGGCACGACATTTCGCTTTCGGTCCCTGCCGGAGGCAAAGGCGGAGACGGTCGGCGCAGCCCTGGATGCCCGCTACCTTCTGTTCGGTCAGCTTGAAAGAGACGGTACGCACTTTGCGGCAACGGTTCAGTTGCTCGACACGGACTGCAACACCGTCGTCTGGGCGGAACGGTACCTGCTTGCGAAAGATGATCTCCTTCATGCGCGGGCTGTCATCGCGAGCGCGATCACTGCAGAAATTGATCTCAGAATTCATGCGCTCGAAGCTGCCCACGCCCAGAAAACGGGGACGGACCAGCTCGACGCCTGGTCGTCCTATCACCTCGGCCTGCAGCAGATGTACCGCTTCAACGCGAATGCCAATGCGGTAGCCGCAACGCATTTCCGCAGGGCCGTCGAACTCGATCCCAAGTTCGCCCGTGCGCATGCTGGCCTGTCGTTCACCCGGTTCCAAGACGCATTTGCACACTACGACCGCGACCGAGAGGCGGCCCTCACACAGGCAAAGGCCCATGCGGCAAAAGCGATGGAAGCGGATTCCTTCGATCCGTTTTCGAATTATGTCTGGGGACGGACATTCTGGCTGGATGGTGAGCTGGATACCGGCATCGTGCACATCGAGCGTGCCGTGTCCCTCAACCCGAATTACGCGCAAGGACACTATGCGCTCGGCTTTCTTCAGGGGTTGTCGGGAAACGCGGAAGAGGCGATTTCGCGCGGCCGTCTTTCCTACCGCCTAAGCCCTCTTGACCCGCTGGCCTACGGAACATTCGGTACGCAGGCCATGGGTTTCCTGCATCAGCACAGGCTTGCCGAGGCTGCCGAAATGGCCGAACGCAGTGCGCTGACACCAGGAGCCCACTACCTTGTCAGCATGATCGTCGTTTCATTTGCAACCCTGGCCGGACAAACCGAACGGGCCGAGCGTTGGGCGAAAGATGTGCAGTCCCGACGTGCCGACGCGACCAGGCAAATGTTTCTGGAGGCTTTTCCCTTCAAAGACCCGCAATGGCGTGCCCGCATCGATGCTTCGTTGGAAGCACATGGTTTTTAACCGCATGCGGACCGGTGACGGCAGCGCAATGTTTGCCGCCGCCACCGCCCATTCCACCGGGTCTTACCAGGGCTGATTGGCCGGACCGACGGTGAATTCGTTGACCGTCGTGTCCTCCGGCAGCGACACTGCAAACTCGACGACCGCCGCGATCCGGTCGGCGGAGATACCGTACTGGTCGTAAAGGGCCTGGAACGCTTCGGAACTGCCCTTGTCGCTGATCGTGTTCAGAAGTTCGGTGTTGATTGCCGCCGGGTAGATGGTTGCCGTACGGATGTTGGTGCCTTCCATGGCAGATTCCATCCGCAGGACTTCCATGAACGAGCGCACGAACCACTTGGTGCCGCAATAGACCGCACCGCCGGGATAAGCCTTCAGACCTGCAACGGAAGAGGTCGCGATGACATGGCCGGACTTCTGTTCGGCAAAGGTCGGCATGACGGCTGCTACACCGTTCAGCACGCCCTTGACGTTGACGTCGACCATCTGCTCCCACTCGTTCGTCTTGAGTGCGGAAATCGGCGAGGACGGCATGAGCCCCGCATTCAGGAAAATGACGTCGAGTTTTCCGTAAGTGTCCTTCGCCAGTTTGACGATAGCCTCGTTTTCAGCCGGTACGGTGACGTCCAGCGCCTGATAGACGGCTTCGCCGCCAGCAGCCTTGATCTCGTTCGCGATGGTTTCGAGCTTGTCGGTGCGCCGTGCACCCAGCACGACCTTCGCCCCCTTGCTGGCCAGCAGCTTCGCGGTTGCTTCGCCGATGCCGGAGGAGGCTCCGGTAATGATGACGACTTTTCCATTGATGTTGTCGGACATGATAGTCTCCTTGGGTTCTGAGTGTTCTTGTTCAGGCAGAGGACTGGCCCGGTTCACCGGGTCCAGCCAGATTGTTCTGCCGAAGCGAAAGCGTTTTCGAAGGTGTCGAAAATGAAGACACCTGCAGTCGGGCAATCCCGACAGGTGGACAGCCCGTTCCAGAGTTTCCCGATTTTGCGTCGTGTCAGTCGGCCGCTTCGATGCGGACCGAAAGCGGTCGATCACCCAGAAGGGCATCGATCGACCCGTCGAATGCACCGAGCCTCACGAGGCCCCGGGAATTCTGAAACGGCTTGTAGAAGATCGCGATGTTTCCCCAGGGCGCATAGTGCGTGATGTCACCCTTTTTGGGCGTGTAGCTTGCCGGGGCTTCGGAGATATCGAGCTTGCGTGGCAGGTCCGCGACCTTTTCTGTCCCGTGATAGTCGGTCAGGGTCAGGTCGAGCGGCAACAGGGCCGCGAAGTCCCTGCCTGCGCGCGTATCGTCGAGCGTGGCCGGAAGCACCACGTCTTCTACGATCACCTTGATGCGGATCATGCGAGCCTCGTTCGATGATTCGGTTGCGTTTCCGGATGCCCCCGCCCCGGCGCAAAACAGCGTCAGTGCCAACGAGAGCATTCTTGACCTGAAAGCGGGCATTGCGGGGTTCCTCCGATCGGTTGCTCCCAATCTAGGCGTCAGACCGACAGGGATTAAGCCCCTTCCAGGTACTGCCTCTCATGAGCAGCACTCATTAATCAGCGGCCGGATAACACCGGCAGGAGTGGAGCTCGTGGACAGACGGACAGCTCCACCGGGTTCATGAGTGATCCTCATGACTGCTTCCGACAGAGCCACCATTATCCACGCGTGCGTCTTGCCTACGTTCTTGAGGAAGGCCGAAAGGCCGCCTCACGACTGATGGAGACGACCTGAGATGAAACGCACTCTTGCAACGCTCGCACTCGTTCTTGCGGCTCCGGCTGCATTTGCACAATCCATGGAAATAACCCGCTCCGAAACCCTGGCGGGCCAATTGGGAAGCGGTGACTATTTTACCGGTACAGCCTATGTCGCCCCTGTTTTCCCGCCTGTCATGAACGATGTCAGCGCCGGTCACGTCACGTTTCTGCCCGGAGCCCGCTCCGCCTGGCACACGCATCCTGCGGGCCAGATGCTGGTCGTGACATCGGGGACCGGCTGGGTGCAGGAGCGCGGCCAGGAAAAGCAGATCATGCAGGCCGGTGATGTGGTCTGGTGCCCGCCTGATGTCGAGCATTGGCACGGCGCGACCGACACCACGGCCGTTTCCCATTACGCAATTCAGGCGACGGTTGACGGGTCCGCCGTTGCCTGGGGCGATCATGTGACGGAAGAAGAATATGGCCAGTAAGCTTGCCGTCCACTTTTGTGGTGTCTTGTTTGCGATGCTGATGCCGGTGTCCGTCTCTGCAGCGGACACCGTGCTGAACGGCCTCAACTATCCCTGGGATATCGAAGCCCATGGCGGCAAGATCTATGTGACGGAGAAGAGTGGAACAGTCGGCATTCTTGCCGAGGGTTCCTTCACGCGTTTTCCCGTGGAGACCAGTCAGCCGATCCTGGATGACCGCGGCGGCGGCCTGCTTGGTCTGGCCATTAGTCCGGACTTCCCGGACACCGGCCGCATCGTGCTCTACCAGCACTATGGCACCCCGGATGCCCGGATGAACCGTGTCATCGAGGCCGAACGCCTCGGGGATCGATGGAAAGAGACCCGGGTGCTGGTCGACGCCATTCCGGGCCACCCGCTTTACAACGGCGGACGCGTGGCCTTCGGTCCCGACGGCATGCTCTATGTCACCACCGGTTGGACCGAAAACAGGGAGCGTCCGCAAGACCTCGGCAGCCTTGCCGGGAAGATATTGCGCGTCACGCCGGACGGCGAAAACCCCTCGGACAATCCGTTCGCGGGTTCACCGGTCTGGTCGCTCGGCCATCGCAATCCCCAGGGCCTTGCCTGGGACGCCTCCGGGCAGCTCTTCGCAGCCGAGCACGGCCAGTCCGGCCATGACGAGGTGAACCGGATTGAGCGGGGCGGCAACTACGGCTGGCCGCTGATCCAGGGCGATGAAACCCGCGACGGCCTGCTCGCACCACTGGCGCATTCGGGCCAGAGCACCTGGGCGCCTTCAGGCCTGACCTCGGACGGTGACCGGCTGCTTCTTGCGGGCTTGAGAGTGAACGGCATTCTGGAAGTGACCACCGAAGGCCGGGTATCCGAGGCCTACCGGGCGGGAGAACGTATCCGGGACGTGCTTGTGTCGGATGGGGTGATCTATGCAATCACCACAAACCGGTCTCCCCGGCGGGAAGGGGCTTCTGAAGACAGGCTGATCCGGCTTGATCCCTGATTGCATAATCGATGGACCTCATGAGCCCGGCACATATATGTGGGAGAGACAGTGATGATTCTGGATGATCAGAACGGGACCTCCCACATGCTCCGAGAAAATATCAATGATCTCATCGCGCTTGCGGCTGTTGCGGAGGAACGCAGTTTCACGCGGGCCGCAGCGCGGTTGAACGTGTCTCAGTCCGCCCTGAGCCACACGATCAAGGGACTGGAGCAACGCCTGGGCCTGAGGCTTTTGACGCGGACGACCCGTTCCGTCGCTCCCACGATCGAAGGCGAAGACCTTCTGGCTACCCTGACACCATGCCTTGAAAAGATCGAGGCCAGGCTTCAGGCACTCAACGATGCACGTGACCAGCCCACAGGGACAGTGAGGATCGTCGCCACAGAATACGCCATAGAAAGCCTCCTCTGGCCGAAGCTGTCTCCGGTTCTCAAGGCCCATCCGCTGGTCAATGTCGAGTTCGTCATGGACTACGGCTACACGGACCTTGCCGATTCCCAATGTGACGCGGGTGTGCGTTATGGCGAACAGGTCAGCGAGGGCATGATCTCGATGCGTATCGGTCCGGACGAGCGCATGGTCTGTGTCGGATCACCCGACTATCTGGACAGGGTTCGCGAGCCGGAAACGCCTCAGGATCTCGCGGACCATAGTTGCATCAACCTGCGGCTTTCCACCCATGGCGCACTCTATGCCTGGGAGTTCGAAGACAAGGACGGCAACGAAATCCGGGTGAAGGTAAAAGGACAGGCCTGCTTCAATACGATCAACCCGGTCATGCGTGCGGCCGTGGACGGTCATGGACTGGCACTGGTCCCCGAAAGGCTGGCGCAGGAGCATCTTGCGGCCGGAACCTTGCGCACATGTCTTTATGACTTCAGCCCGTCGTTTCCCGGTTTTCACCTTTATTACCCCAGCCGGCAAAAGCCCTCGTTCGCCTTCCAGGTCGTCCTGGATGCCCTGCGGGATCGTGGTTGAGCCCACTCATGAGGTGACGTCATGAGTGGCTTGAAAGACCCGGTTATTAAGATACGTTTTTTGCGCTCCAGATTAGCAGGGTAATTGCCCACTTGCCGAAAGGGAGCTCCCGATGAAATCCATTCTCACCGCAGCTGGTCTGGCGTTGATGGCCACGACTGCAGCCGCTCAGGACGCGGCAGGAACCTTGCCTGCAGCCGTTGGCCGCGTTGCCCCGGCACTTGAAGCCTATGCGAAGGACGATCTCTTCGGTGCGGAATGGAACGGGGCAGGCCTTTCCAAGAGAGACCGGGCACTGGTCACCTTTGCCGCCCTCATGACGCGGCACGAGACCGGAAATCTTGCAAGCCATGTATCGTTGGCTCTCGATTCAGGCGTTACCCCGGCAGAGATCTCCGAAACCATCACCCACCTCGCCTTCTATACAGGCTGGGGCAATGCCACCGCGGCCGCCGAAGCAGCCGCGCCGGTGTTCGAGGAAAGGGAGATCACCATCGAAGACCTCTCGGCCTCCGACCCGGACCTGCTACCGCTCAACGAAGAGGCCGAAGCTGCCCGTGAAAACCTCGTACGCGGCAACTATGCGGATGTGAGCATGGGTGTCGTGGACAACACGCGTGAGCTGCTGTTCCGCGATCTCTGGCTGCGTCCAGATCTCGCGCCCCGCGACCGGAGCCTCGTGACGGTGGCCGCCTTGATTGCAGCCGGTCAGCCCGAACAGATGACATTCCACCTCAACCGCGCCATGGACAATGGCCTGACACAGGAAGAAGCCGGTGCCATGCTTTCTCACCTGGCATTCTATGCCGGTTGGCCGAAAGTGTTTTCGGCTTTGCCGGTTGCCAAGGCCGTGTTCGAAAAACGCGCGCAGTGACCGGTTCCCGCCGGAGCCGGCGTTGCCGCACGAAAGATCGGAACTGAGACATGAAGATAGGCATTCTGGGGTCGGGTCTGATGGGCGCAAAGCTCGGACAGCTCTGGGCGCGTTGCGGCCATGATGTGACCTTCGCCTATTCCCGCAGCCGCTCGAAGCTCGAGCGTCTCGCCCAGGCGGCTGGCGCCTCGCACTGGTCGGTGGCGGACGCGGTCGAGAACGCGGACGCGCTGCTGCTGGCCGTTCACTGGTCGCGGGTGGACGACGTCCTCGCGCAAGCCGGCGATCTATCCGGAGCCGTGGTCCTGAACTGCTGCGTGCCCCTTGATCCGACGAACACGGATCTGGTGGTCGGTATCCAGTCGTCCGGAGCCGAAGAGCTGGCCGCCATGCGGCCGCAGGCCCGCTGGGTTTCCTGTTTCAACACGGTTCCCTCCGAGGCATTCATGCCGGTTTTTTCGCAAAAGGAACGGACACCGAGGCCGCAAGTCCTGGTTTACGGGGACGATGCCGGTGCGAAGGAAGTTGCCGGTCTCCTGATCCGGGACATCGGTTTCGATCCTCTTGAAGCCGGTCCGCTTCGCACGGCCCGCTTCGCGGAGCCTTTTGCCATGGTCACCGCCGAGTTGGCCTACAGCCAACCCGGGGGGCCTGCCTTAACTTACCGTTTTGAAAAGCTGCGCGGCTGACCGCGCAACAAGCATCAGGGAGTTGAAAATGAAAATCATCCGTTCCGGGACTGCTTCGTCCGTCAAGGGGCCAGACGACTGGTTCACTGGCACTGTGCGCATCGACCCGCTTTTCCAGGCAGAAGAACCCGGCCGGACCGGCGGTGCCCATGTCACCTTCGAACCCGGCGCACGCACGGCCTGGCACACCCATCCGGCCGGACAGACGCTGATCGTAACCTTCGGCCGTGGCCGGGTTCAGCGCGAAGGCGGCCCCGTGGAAGAGATTTCCCAGGGTGACGTCGTCTGGTTCCCGGCCGGAGAAAAGCATTGGCACGGTGCCGCACCCGACACAGCCATGAGCCACATCGCCATTCAGGAAAGTATCGGCGGCTCTCCCGTCACCTGGATGGAGAAGGTCTCGGACGAAGACTACACCGGCTGACCAACCGCCAGCCGGGCCCAAGGGCCCGGCTGCCATGCCTCGGAGAATGTCCGTTTTCCGACGCCTGCGACTGACGTCCCCTGTGCTGTTCACCAACGGTTGGAGGACGTTCACGTATTCACGCCGACTGCCGGCTGTTCCCGTCAGGCAATTCCTCATCTTCGGCACTCCGGGGAGTGGAATCGGCGGCCCTGGACCTGCGGCCGAAGAGCTTCGAAACGACGACGTAGAATGTCGGCACCAGAAGCACCGCAAGCACCGTTGCCGATATCATTCCCCCAAGAACACCCGTACCGATTGCTCGCTGGCTGGCCGAACTCGCACCTGTCGCAAAAGCAAGCGGAACCACGCCGAGAATGAAGGCGAAAGACGTCATCAGGATCGGCCGGAAGCGCAGTTTCGACGCTTCGACCGTCGCTTCCAGCAGAGAACGCCCCTCGTTCCTGAGATCCCGTGCGAACTCGATGATCAGGATGGCGTTCTTGGCAGACAGTCCGATGATCGTGATCAGCCCCACCGTGAAATAGATGTCGTTGGGCAGGTCTCGCATGGTGACCGCAACGATGGCCCCGACGGCGCCAAGCGGAACGACAAGCATGACGGCGATTGGAACCGACCAGCTTTCGTAAAGCGCGGCAAGGCACAGGAACACGAAGACGAGCGACAGACCGAGCAGGAAGGGAGCTGCGTTGCCTGAAGCCTTTTCCTGGTACGACAAGCCCGTCCATTCGTAGCCGAAACCATGCGGCAAAGACTGGAAAAGCCGTTCCATTTCAGCCATCGCCTCGCCACTTGTGTGGCCGGGCGCAGGACTGCCGCTGATCTTGATCGCCTGGAGACCGTTGTACCCGACCACTTGCGTCGGCCCCAGTTCCCAGCGCGCACTCGCGAAGGCGGAGAGCGGCACCATCTCGCCGCGGCTGTTGCGGGCGTTCAGATCAAGCAGGCTCGCAACGTCCATCCGCTCGGCCGCTTCTGCCTGAACGATGACACGTTGCATCCGGCCAGCGTTCGGAAAGTCCGCGACATAGCTCGATCCGATCGACGTGGACAGTACCGCATTGATTTCATCGAAGGCGACCCCGTAGGCGTTTGCCTGCCGGCGATCGATATCGAGCATGATCTGCGGAGCAGGCGGCAGGCCTTCGATGTAAGGGTATTGCAGGATCGGGCTTTGCCAGGCCATGCCCAACAGGGCGTTGGCAGCCTGCACAAGCGCATCATTTCCGTGATTGGCACGGTCCTGCAAACGGAAACTGAACCCGCTGGCATTGCCAAGCGCTGCAATGGGCGGCGGCGTCAGGGTGAACACGGAGCCTTCCGGAATGCCGGCAAGTGCTCCCAGGGCCGAACCGACGATTGCTTCGGAGGAATCCCCCGGTCCTCTTTCCGACCAGTCCTCGTAGGTTGCGAAGGAGATCCCCGCATTCTGGCCGTTGCCGTTGAACCCGAAGCCCAGGATCGAGACGATTTTCCTGACGCCTGACCTGTTCATGAAGAAGTCATCGACCTGATCGAGAACACCGGCGGTCCGTTGCGCGGTAGACCCGGCCGGCAATTGCGTTGCGGCGATAGCGTATCCCTGGTCTTCCACCGGCAGAAAGCCGGAAGGCAGGCGAACATAGGTGTAACCCAGGCCCGCCAGGATCGCCATGTAGATCACCATCATGCGGTAGTTGCGATTCACCGCCCCGCCGACGACGCGGCCGTAGCCATTCGTCGTCTTGCCGATCAACCAGTCGAACCCACGGAAGAACCAGTTCTTTTGATGGGCATGGCCTTCAGGGATAGGCTTGAGGATCGTCGCGCACAGCGCCGGCGTAAGGGTCAAAGCCATGAAGGCCGAAAACACCATCGACATGACGATCGTCACGGAGAACTGCTTGTAGATGATCCCGATCGCCCCGGGAAAGAACGCCATCGGCACAAACACCGCAATCAGGACGACCGTGATGCCGATGACGGCGCCCGTGATCTGCTTCATCGCCTTGACGGTTGCCTCTTTCGGCGGAAGGCCTTCCTCGGCCATGATGCGCTCGACGTTTTCGACAACCACGATCGCATCATCGACCAGGATACCGATCGCAAGCACCATTGCGAACATGGTCAACACGTTGATCGAGAACCCGAAAACCTGCAGCGCGGCACATGTTCCCAGCAAGGCGATCGGCACGACAAGCGACGGGATCAGCGTGTAGCGGAGGTTCTGCAGGAACAGGAACATGATGACGAAGACCAGCACCACCGCCTCGATCAGCGTGTGAATGACCTTCTCGATGGAAATCGAAACAAAGGGCGTCGTGTCATAAGGGATCTCGAAACTGACGCCCTGGGGAAAGTTTGCCGCCAGTTCCGCCATCCTCGACTTGACAGCGTCGGCGGTCACCAGCGCGTTTCCACTCGCATTCAGCTGGATGCCGATCATCGCGGCTTCCTGACCGTTGATACTCGAGGAGATCGCATAGCTTTGCGCGCCGAATTCCACGCGCGCCACGTCTCCGAGGCGCACCACAGATCCGTCGGGGTTGGCCCGCAGTACGATTTCCGCAAACTCATCGGTGGTCGACAACTGACCCGTGGTCGAGACGGTGGCCGTAATCTCCTGGCCAGCTGCACTCGGCTGGGCTCCAATGCTGCCGGACGACACCTGGGCGTTCTGTCCAGCAATCGCGCCAGTCACGTCCCTGGCTGTCAGGTTGAGGCCGACGAGCTTTTTCGTGTCGATCCAGACGCGCATCGCCCGTTCTGTCGCGAACAGTTGCGCCTTGCCGACACCAGGCAGACGCCGCAATTCATCAATGACATTCCTGGCTGCGAATTCGCCCAGGTCGACAGCGTTCAAACGGCCATCCGTCGAGACAAGGCCGACAAAGAGCAGAAAGGAGCTGCTGGTTTCCTCGACCCGCACCCCTTGCTGGCGAACCGAAGGCGGCAGGCGCGCCTCCACACGGCTGATCCGGTTCTGCACATCCACGGTCGCGACCTGCGGATCGGTGCCCGCTTCGAACGTGATGTTGATGGTCACGCTGCCTTGCGCATCGCTGACGGAATCGAAATAGAGCATCCCCGTCGCGCCGTTCATCTCCTGTTCGATGAGCTTGGTGACACTGTCATAGAGATTTTCCGGTGTGGCGCCGGGATAACTGGTTGTCACCGCAATCGTGGTTGGTGCCACGTTCGGATATTGCGAGATGGGCAGGAACGGAATTGCGATCGCACCTGCCAGGGCAATGGCAAGTGCGATGACCCAGGCAAAAACGGGCCGTTCGATGAAATACTGCGGCATTTGGAAGGACCTGTTCTAGCTCGGGATATCGCACGGTTCTGCGGCACTGCAGTCTGATACCGTGCCGCGTTCGGCGGCCTTTTCTGCAGCCGCCTCTGCCGGAGCGGCCGAGACGGGCTGACCGGGCATTGCACGATCGAGACCGTCGACGATCACCTGATCGCCCGATTTCAGCCCCTGGGTGACGAGCCAACGGTTGCCGACGGAACGACTTGTCAGGATAGGCTGTGCGGCCGCCTTGCCGTCCCTGACTGTCATCACGCTCGCCTGGCCCAGCGTGTCCCACTGAACGGCCCTTTGCGGAACGAGCACCGCCTGGTGAGCGACGCCTTCCGTCACACGGACGCGGACATAGGTGCCTGGCAACAGTTTGCCCTGCGGATTTTCGAACTCGGCGCGGAGCAGGACCTGACCTGTGGTTTCATCGACCACGGCGGATGAAAACAACAGTCGGCCCGGATGTTCATAGGTGCTGCCGTCGTCAAGGATCAGCTCGATGGCATTGCTGCTTTCAACCGGCTGCATGTCGCCAGCATCGATTTCGCGGCGGACCCTGGACAATTCCGCGAGCGGCGCGATGAAGTCCACATAGAGTGAACTGATATCCCGCACGATCGCCATTTGCGTTCCGTCCTCCTGGCGAACCAGAGCGCCTTCGGACACCAGCGCAGCGCCAATATGACCGTCAATCGGCGAGCGGACCGAGGCATAGCTGAGTTCAAGGTCCGCGGTCTGGAGATTGGCCTTGGCAACGGCAACTTCCGCCTGGGCCTGCTTGCGGTCCGCCAGGGCAACATCGTGCTGTTCCGTGCTGGCGACATTTCGCGCGAGCAGACGCTTCACCCGGTCTGCCCGCTGGTTCGCCAGGCTGAGCGCTGCTTCCGCCCGCGAAAGCTGCGCCTTTGCGGAAGCCACGGCGGCCGCGAATTTGGCCGGGTCGATTTCGAACAACACGTCGCCCTTGTGGACGTCGCTACCCTGTTCGAATTGCCGTTCCAGTACGATGCCGGAAACCCGCGCCCTGACTTCAGCCAGACGAATGGGCACCAGTCGACCCGGATAATCTTTCTTGAGCGGCATGTCCTCGCCGGCCACCGTGATCGTCTTCACGGCCGGCGGCGGGAAACTGGCATGCGAGGTTTCTTCGGAAGGGCTGCAGCCACTGAGTATTATCAGAACCGCAAGGAGCGGGAGTAAGTCGGGAAAGTGCCTGACGTGCATTGGGTATCCGGTAATGAGTACGAGGTACCGGCGGCAGGTTTGGGCACGCCGATGAGCCTGTGGACGCAGACCCGGACGCCTTCTTAAGACCTCAACCTAAGTTGAGGTCAAGGACAAATTTCGGCTTCTTCAAATCGGTCACTTTCCGCGTACCACATCACCATGCAAAGGCTGGCCTTTGCCAAGTTCCGTGTCTGTCATCGATTGACTAGTACGATGCCGGCGACGACGAATGCCGCTCCTGCGAGGAGTGAAAAAGTCAGCTGCTCCCCCAGCAGGAGCACTGCCAGAATGCTGCCGAAGATCGGCATCAGGTGGACAAATTGCCCGCCGCGTTCCGGGCCGATGATGCCAATGCCGTAGGACCACAGCAGAAACCCGATCGCCGACGCAAAAACCGCAATATAGGCGACAGCCACCAGCGACTCTTCGGTGAACTCAGGCCGTTCCACCCCGCGTACGAGGAGGAAAGCCGCCATCACGCAAAGCGCCACCAGAATGCTTGCCACCAGTGTCACGCTTTGCGGCACGGCGGACGGCTTGTGGCGAAGCAAAAGCGTATACCAGGCCCAGATCACAATCGCGCCGAGCATCCAGACCTTGCCGGTATCAACCTGAAGAAGGGACACGCCGACGTTTCCGCCAGCCAGGACCAGAACCGAGGCACCCAGCAGCGACACAAGCAGCCCGGCGATCTGAAACAAGGTCGGCCGGAACCCGCTCCAGATCATTCCACCGGCAACAGTCGCGACCGGAGCCAGCGCCAGGATCAGGAGACAGTTCACCGCGGCTGTCTGCGAGAGCGCCTGGTAGACCATCGTGTGAAACGCGGCGATGCCGGTGATCCCAAGCAATGCGACCACGCGCCATGAGGCAACAAGCTCCCGGCGATAGGAGACCAGGCCTCGCAACGTGAAAGGCAGCATCATCGCCAGGCAAAGCCCCCACCGGATCGTGTTGAGTTCCAGCGGCGTGATCTCACCGCGGATCGCACGGCCGGCAATAAAGTTTCCCGACCAGAACAGGGTCGCAAAAACGAGCGCGGCAATTGCCGCCGTGGTGTCTTTTTGGATTGCTTGTCTCATCTTCCGGTCCCTCTTCGGCTTGATCTGTGGAGATCAGACGCCAAAACCGACCGGCGCACATGAGATCGATGTCCCGCTGCGCTTGATAAAGTGACGTGTTGCCTAGGGTGTTTGTCCCGTCTGTGCCGACAGAACGCGCACGATCAATTCGGAACGGGTGTGCACCCCAACCTTGTCGAAGAGCGAAGAGACCTGATTTCTCACGGTCTTTTCACTTTTGTCCAGAAGCTCCGCAATTTCCGAATTGCTTAGCCCCTTCGCCACCAAAGTCAGCACCTGCTCCTCCGCGGTGGTGAGCCCGAAATCGGTGTCGGATACAGCCATGTCGTCGGAAGTGCCGAGGAAGTCCCGCAAGGAAGAAAGTAGAACGTTCCACGCAGGTTCCGTGTCCAGCAATACGTGATTGTTGCTGTCCAGGGGCACGAATTTGGCATCCGGGATGGTCATGGCAAGCTCGCGTCCCTGAGCAAAGGGAACGCGTGCGTCGCCATTTGCGTGCAGCACCAGCGTCGGCACTTTCAGTCGCGAAGCCAGGTTCAGGACGTCGATACGATGCAGCGTTTCCATGGTCCGGGCCGCAATGTCTGCAGATGCGGTGTCTTGCTCAAGCGACCGCCACCATTTGTGCTGCGCAAGCGTTCCGTCCGGAATGAAGAGATGGGTAAAAACCTGATTGAAAGCAGTATCGTCCCTGCCCCACCCCAGCCGCATCAGGTTGGTCAGCGTGGCCGCTTCCAGTCTCGCCCTGTCGCTGGTGTCGCGAGCCAACAGTCCGCGCGCGTAACCGCCGATCAAGACCAGTCGTTCCACCTTGTCCGGATGGCGAAGCGCGTAAGCGATGGAAAGCGCGGCACCCTGAGACATGCCAAGCAGGGTAAAGGGTTCGTCGATTGCTTCGGTCACGGCTTCCAGGTCCGACAGCCAGGCCTCGAAGCTGATCTCGGAGACGTTTCGCGAAGAAAGACCACAGCCGCGAAGGTCGTATCGCACGAGACGTCCGAAGCCAGTCAACTCGGCAAGCCAGTGTTGCCAGACGGGACTGTCAAGATCGCGGGAGATATGGGTCAGCCAGTGCGCGGCTCGAACGATGGTTGGCCCACGTCCTGACGAGGCGCAGGCAATGCGCGCGCCGTCTTTGGCGGTGACAAAGAAGATGTCTTGTTTTGGAACTCCACGCCGCATCATGGACAGGAGTATGACATCTCTTCGCATGGGGGCACAGTATTGCCTGGGCGCGATTGCGGTTCATTTCACGCCCTATTGCACCCGGCACAAACGCGCACGGCCTCCGGGATGAGCGGAGGCCGTGAAGCGTTTTTCAGTTTTTACAGGGACGCGATTACTGCAGTCGAGTTCCGATCCGGGCATCGACGCTAAAGCGGCCGGCGCCATAGGCTACGATCTGCAACAGTCCACCGGCGATCGATATGTTCTTGAAGAAGTGGATGAACTGGTTCTGATCACCGAGCTGATTGTGGAAGGCCAGTGCTGCTGCAACAGTAAAGAGTGCCATGACTGCGGCAACGAGACGGGTCTGATAGCCTGCGACCAGTGCCAGACTGCCGACGATTTCAACCGCAACTGCGCCGATATAGGCGAGCGTTGCGAAGGGCAGGCCTGCTGCATCGATCCAGGCGATGGTAGCTTCTGCAGAACCAAGTTTGGAAATGCCGGAAAGCAGAAACAGAGGGGCGATCAGCAGGCGTGCGGCGAGCGGCACGGCGCCGTCCAGACTGCGGGTGAGTGACGAGCCGCCTTCAGGTGCGGCCGATACATCGAGATTTGCCATTTTCAGTTCTCCTGTTTTGCCGGACCTTTCCTTATTCGTCCGGGCCTGGTTAAAAGATATCGTCTACTTATCTGATTATAAGCCATCAAAATCAGATCACATTGTAATCGATTATTGAACAATCCAATCTGACGTGCCGTGAGCGGCAGGATGAGATCTGTGCCCCCGGGAGCTTCAGCGCCGGCAATTTCGAACCGAAATCTGCCGGCGCCGAAGTTTCAACCTTCATCAGGCGTTGCGGACAAAACTGGCGATGATGTCCGCCGTCAGTTCAGGATGCTGATGCTGGGGCCCATGGCCTGCACTGGGGTAAGTCACCAGTGTGACTGTCGGCAGAACCCCGTTCAGCGCGTACCAGTTCTCGACCGGGAAGATGATGTCGTGATCTCCACCGATATGCAGGATCGGCACGCTGGTCGTCTTCAGCATCTCCATCACCGGCGGCGCCGGGAAAGCCGGATTGGCCGGACCACCGGCAATGCGAGCCCGTGCAAAATCTATCGGAACTGCCGGGCTGGTATCGCCCTCACGCGCTTCGATGCGTGCCTGGGACCGGCTTGCGGCCGCACGGCTTGAATCCGATTTCGGTTCGAAGAAAAGGGCAACCACGTCTTCGAAGTCGTTCACGTCCTTGCCGGCAAGATCGTAAAAAAGCTGCTCTGCCGGTTTCACCAGATCGCCCGGAGGTGTCGAGCCCAAGAGCACAAGGTGGCTGATCTCCTGCGGATAAAGCGTCAGCGCCACCTGGGCCGCCATGCCGCCGATCGACCAACCGAGCAGGATCACGTCCTTCAGGCCCAGCGCCTGGATAAGATCACGCGGATCTGCGGCCATCTCCAGGGGATTGTAACTGGGCGTACCAGTGGACAGGCCAAGGCCGGAATAGTCGAAGGTGATGACACGAAAGCCGTTTTCGGCAAGCCCGTTCAGGAAGGCCGGATCCCAGAGATCCAGAGTGCCGCGAAAGCGCGTTGCCAGCAGGATCGGCTTGCCTTTGCCGATAGACCTGTAAGCCAGAGTTCTGCCACCGGTTTCGATGAATTGGGTCGGTGCCGTCAGGGCATCATTTTCTGCAATCTTGTCGAGCATGTCCGTCTCCTCTGCTCCTTGCCGAATAGGGCCGGATCGCTTGCCTTTCCGGCTGATGGCTAGAAGGTGAGCCAAGACGGGTCCCGGAACCATTATCTGCCAGGATGCTGCACTCATACTGGCGTATGATTGAACGGACTGCGGGCCCATGCGAGGACTTGGCCATGACTGACAATCCGATTGTTCACATCATCGACGATGACACCTCGCTACGCGAAGCCCTGGTCCGGCTGTTCCGGTCAGTTGGTCTTGAGGCGAGGCCATACGTGTCCGTCGCGGCTTTTCTTGAGGCCGGCAACAACGACACTCCGGGGTGTCTTTTGCTCGATGTGCGCCTGCCCGGCATGAGCGGTCTCGACTTTCAACGCCAACTGGAGGATCTCGGGATCCGTATGCCGGCCATCATGATGACCGGCCACGGAGATATCCCGATGTCCGTCAGCGCGATGAAGGCGGGTGCAGTCGACTTTTTGCCGAAGCCTTTTCGGGATCAGGACCTTCTGGATGCGGTGGCAATTGCAATCGAACGCGACAGCCGCAATCGGACCGACAATCGGGAAAAAGACCAGTTGCAGGCTCTGTACGAGAGCCTGACCCCGCGCGAACGTCAGGTGATGACACGTGTCTGCGCCGGACGCCTCAACAAGCAGGTCGCAGCGGATCTCGACCTCAGCGAAATCACAGTAAAGATCCACCGTGGAACGATGATGAAAAAAATGAGAGCCAGAACCCTGGCCGACCTTGTGCGCATGGCCCAGATCCTCGGTCTGAAAGACCCTCATGTGGATGCCTCCGGATTGGCGAGGCTCGACAGTCATGACCTTTGAGGCAGCCTGCGTGGCGGTCATCGATGACGATGAATCGCTGCGCAACGCCATTTCGTCGCTGCTTCGTTCAGTGGGAATGCGCGTTTCGACCTTTGCCACCGCCGATCTTTTCCTGAACCGCGCGGTGCTTGGCGACACCGATCTGATCATTACGGACATTCACATGCCGGGCATGTCCGGCATCGAGTTGAAAGACCGGCTAGACGATCTGGATTGCCAGGTCCCCGTGATCATGATCACCGCCAAGACCGAGCAGAATCTGCTTGACCGGGCGGAGGCCTCGGGAGCCTACTCGGTATTCCGGAAACCCTTCGATACCGACGACTTACTCAACACGATCGAGCAGGCCCTTGCCGACTGAACGGGAGATGCCGCATGCTGGAAGGACCTATCCCTCTTTCTGATTTGCAGCGCCCTGACGCAGCAGCAACCGCCCTTCTGGACCATGCCCCGCAAAGCGTCGTCCTGTGTGACGGAACCTGGCGTATCGCCTACTGGAACCGGGCGAGCGAAACGCTCTATGGCTGGACATCGGCTCAAGTACTCGGGCAGGAGCTGAACACACTGCTGCAAAGCCGGCATCCTCAACCCGTCCAGGCCCTGCAGCAGACTTTCGCAACGCACCGGGCCTGGGACGGTGATCTGGAACGCACCACCGCCTCCGGCAACACTCTCACCGTCGAAACGACCTGGGCGATGGTGCCTGCGGCAGACGGGCAGTCCGAGTGGATCATCGAATACGGACGCGACATCACCGCGTTGAGTGATGCGGAAATCTCCGTCCGCACACTCACCCACCAGTATACCAACGTGTTCCAGGCGATGGCCGCCTCGTTCTGGGAACTGGACTTCACCGAAGTCCGCCAGATGATCGGCGGCCTGCTACAATCCGGCGTCACCGATTTCGCGGCCTATTTTCAAAACCATCCCGAGTTTATCGACGAGGCCATTGCCCGCACGACGATCCTGGATGTCAATGATGCGACAGTGCGGCTGTTCGGGGGCAAGGACCGGGACGGCATGATCGGCCGGAACATCTCACCATTCTGGCCGCAGGAAAGCCGGACCATCTATGCCCGATCCTTGCTGGCCGCCCTGCGGCGTGAACCGAACCTGCAGACCGAAACCCGGCTGTCGACGCTCGACGGGCAGCTGATCGATGCGCTCTTCACCGTGTGTTGGCCGGAGGGCCATCATGGTCGTGGCTCGGTTCTGGTCGGTGTCATTGACCTTACCGACCGCGTCAAGGCGGAAGAGGAACTGAGACAGTCGGAACTGCGTTTCCGCGATCTTTTCCAGGCCATGTCCACGGCCTTGTTCCAGCTCGATACTGCGGGCTTGCTTGGCTTCTATGACGACTTGCATGTCCGAGGCATTACCGACATGGGCGCTCATCTTGACGACCATCCGGAGGATCTCAGGCGCGCCATGGAGGGCTGCCTCATCGTTGAGGTCAATACAGCCGCTCTCAAGATACTTGGAGCGGAAACGGCAGAGGACCTCATAGGTCAGACAGTATCCCGCTTCTGGCCAGCGTCTGGTGAAGAGGCCTTCCGGGCCGTGCTTCAGCACAGCTTCGCCTCGGCAACCCCGTTCGAAGTCCGTGCCCGGAACTGCCGCCTCGACGGAAGCGAGTTCGACACGATGTTCCTGGTCAATGCCTCGCCGATCCTGCGGGCAAGGAAGATGACGCTTGTCGGGCTCGTCGACATCACGGATGAAGTCGAGGCAAAGTCCGCCCTGCAAAAGCTTCAGGCCGAGTTCGCGCATGCTTCCCGGCTTTCGGTGCTCGGAGAACTGGCAGCCTCCATCGCCCATGAGGTCAACCAACCACTGGCGGCAATCGCCGCAAACGGGTCAGCTGCCGGCCGCTGGCTGAAGCGGCCCGACCCCGATCTTGAGGAACTGATGGCCATCAACGAGGCGATGGTCTGCGATGCCAGGCGCGCGGCCGACATCGTGTCCCGGATCCGCTCCATGGCCACCAAGCGGGAGACCCAGCAGCTTGCAGCATCAGTCAATCGGATCATCGAGGAGGCTCTGGTTTTTCTTTCCCACGAGCTGCAAGCCCACGGCACAAATACACGAACCGCGCTGAAGGACGGCCTGCCGGATGTCCTCGTCGACCGGGTGCAGATCCAGCAGGTGGTGGTCAATCTCATTCTCAACGCCGTCCAGGAACTTGCCCGCAAGAACATTCCCTTCCCGCTGATCGAAGTCACGACCTCGCAGGTGGACAACAGGGTTGTCATCCGCGTGGAAGATACCGGTGCCGGCATTCCGGCGGAGATGCGCGAGCGAATATTCGAAAGCTTCTACACCACCAAACAGACCGGACTTGGCATCGGCCTGTCCATCTGCCGCAATATCGTGGAAGGTCATGGCGGCAGGATCCTGGCGGACGGTTCACCGCTCGGCGGTGCACGGTTCCAGGTGGAGCTGCCCGTTGCCTCTGCAGCGGTGCAAACATGATTGGGAGGACGCTGCCGTCCTCCCGTTTATCTGGCTGAAACCGAGTCCTCACGCCGGCTGGACGAAGAACTCCAGAAGATCGGGATTGACGATGTCCGGATGGGTGGTTGCAAGGCCGTGCGGCAGCCCCTCATAGACCTTCAGCGTGCCCTTCGGCAGCAGCTTGATGCTTTCCAGCGCCGAGGCCCCGATCGGGACGATCTGGTCGTCGTCGCCATGCATGACCAGAACCGGGATATCGATTTTTTTCAGATCTTCCGTAAAGTCGGTCTGGGAAAACGCCTTGATGCAATCGTAATGAGCCTTTGCTCCCCCCATCATGCCCTGGCGCCACCAATTGTCGACGATGCCCTGGCTGACGACGGCACCCGGCCGGTTGAAACCGTAGAACGGGCCTGCCGGAATATCGTGGAAGAACTGAGAACGGTTGGCCAGAAAGGTTTCCCGGAAACCGTCGAACACTTCCAGCGGCAGACCGCCCGGATTGGCCGCCGTCTTGACCATCAGCGGAGGTACAGCGCCCAGCAGCACGGCCTTGGAAGCACGGGCAGTACCGTGACGGCCGAGGTAGCGGGCCACCTCGCCACCGCCGGTACTGTGGCCGACGTGGATGACGTTTTGCAGGTCCAGCGCTTCCACCAGCGCCTTCACGTCATCGGCGTAAGTGTCCATCTCGTTGCCGTCGAAGGTCTGGGTCGAGCGGCCGTGGCCGCGCCGGTCGTGAGCCAGCACCCGGTACCCCTTCGCCAGAAAGAACATCATCTGGGCGTCCCAGTCATCGGCAGAAAGCGGCCAGCCGTGGTGAAACAGGATCGGCTGGGCATTTTTCGGACCCCAATCCTTGTAAAAGATTTCGGTGCCGTCTGCAGTGGTAACGAATTGCGCGGTCATCTGGCTTGTTCCCCTGATTTCTTCCGCCGTGGCGGGGGTCGGTTGCATAACGATGGATACGGCCCCGCCGATCGCGGGGGCCGATGCCAGTCCTTCAAGAACGAAGCGTCGCGTGACAGATTTCATGGACATGTTGTTCCCCGTAGCTGATGCAGGCGGTGCCTGCGGTGACGTCATCAGCCTGCGGGAAAGGGCACCGTGGAACCATTGTACGGCAGGTCTCATCGCTCATACATCGGTATGGTTGTATTTACCCCTGTGTTCGATTGAAGCTGGTGTTGAGCCAATTCCGTCAACGAAATCCGGCTTGTTTCATGAGTCCTTCTCATCAGTGCAAGCTGGGCTCAGGGCATATTTTCCATCCGGTCTGCGGGGTATTGTGTCAGCTCCAAATTCGACTTGCCTCCCAAGCGCCTTGAAACCGGAAGCAACGCATCAGATGCAACGCCCCTTCATCATCTGCCACATGATCACCTCTCTCGACGGCCGCCTTCTTCCCGGTCGCTGGCCGGTCAGCGAGGAAGAAGTCATGACAGCCTATGAAAGCGCTGCCGAACGTCTGGACAGCGACGGCTGGATTGTCGGTCGGCGCACAATGGAAGATTTCATTGCCTCAGCTGAACCCCGCGTCTCTGCAGGTCCGGGTTCGCGTCCGGATCTCATAGCCGGCTCTTCTGGAAACAAGGTCGCGATCTGCTTTGACCGCACCGGGCGTCTACGCCCCGAAACCGGAGACCTCGATGGCGATCATCTCGTGATCGTGCTGTCGGATAGAGTTGCGGACGACCACGTCCAGGACCTGTACGCGCGCGGCATATCCGTTTTCTTTGCCGGTGCGGAGGGAACCGACCTGTCCGGTGCGCTGACAAGGATTTCGAAAGCCTTCGATTGCCGGCGTCTGTTGCTGGAAGGTGGCGGTACTCTCAACGGCGCGTTTCTGGCAGCCGACATGATCGATGAAACCAGCACACTCGTCTTCCCGGTTATTGATGGACAGAGTGGCATTCCAGCCATTTACGAGCATACGCAACCGCGTGATGCACGCAGGCTCGAACTCATTTCCTCCAGCACATTCGACGACGGAACCATCTGGATCCGCCACAAGGTGATCCGGGAGACATCCCATCGAGACCGGAAAGACAGTGACATCTGAAGCTCATCCCCCTGCCGGGGCCCTGATCATCATAGCCTTCGCGACGTTCCTTGCACTCGTCGTCTTCACCGCGCCGCTGACGACGCTGGAAGCGATGACACGTGAACTGAACCTGTCGTCGGCCGGTCAGGCGTGGGTCATGGGCGGCATGCCACTGGGGGCGGCCTGCGGCCTGCTGACCGCAGGCGCCCTCGGCGACACACTCGGCCGACGAATGACGTTCACCGGCGGACTGTGGCTCACGGTTCTGTCGTCGGTTGCCGCAGCGCTTTCCACCAGCGGCCTGTTTCTGATCCTCATGCGCATCGTGCAGGGCCTTGGAAGTGCCGGCATCATGGCCTGTGGCCTCGGGTTGCTCGGACAGATCTACCAGGGAGAAGCGCGCCGGCATGCAGCGGCTATCTGGGCGGCGGCACTTGGCGGCGGTGTGGCCGCAGGTCCGATCATCGCATCGCTCCTGCTCGGGGTTTCGGGCTGGGCCGCGATACACTGGCTGATAGCGGTGACCTCGGCCCTGCTCGCCCTCGCGGCCCGGGCACGCCTTCCGGAAAGCCAACCCAGCGGTCAGAAGGTCGACCTGGCAGGAAGCGCCGTCCTGATGACCGGGCTCGGGTGCCTTCTTTCGGCATTGACCGAGGCGCGGGTCGGGTCAGCGATGACGGTCGTAACCCTTTCGGCTTCCGGTCTTCTGCTCGTCGCGATTTTCGTGGCGATCGAAAAACGGGTCAGAAATCCTATCCTGACACTGGATCTTTTCGGTGATGCCAATTTCACGGGAGCCACAATTGCGGCCTTCGCCTCGGGCGCGGGTGTGCTTGCCCTTATGTCCATGGTTCCGACCGTTCTGGTCCGCGGCCTTGGAATGGAACCGCTGTTTGCTGCCGTTGTTCTTGTCGCCTGGTCCGGGGTCACCGTTATCGCCACTCTTGCGGCACGCCTGCTGCCGGACCGGTTCACGTCTCGACAAAGGGTTATCTGGGCCATTCTCGGTTGTGCACTTGCCCAGTTCCTGCTGATTGCCGCTGATGCCGATAAGACATGGGCAGCCGTTCTTCCCGGTCTGTTCATCGCCGGGCTGGCCAATGGCGTCCTGAACGCTTCCCTGGGCCACGAAGCTGTGCAGACGGTCCCCCCAGAACGCAGTGCCATGGGGTCCGCCGCCAACAACACGGCCCGCTACCTCGGTTCGGCCATCGGCATTGCACTTGTCTCCCTTCTGATTGCAGAACCGACGGTCGAGGGCTTTTTTGCCGGCTGGCATGGGGCGGTCATTGTCAGCACCGTCAGCAGCCTGATCGGCGTTGCAGCCATGCTGTTCGTCAGTCGTCGTGGGACCCGACCGACAGTGTGACGCCGGCGGCAGAAGCGCCCTCGACATCGCTCAATGACCAGACCTTGCCTGCTTTGTCAGCGGGCTGTCGCTGTGTGCAGGCCAGGGACATTCAGTTGGTTCGCCCGGTTCGTTTCATGAGGTCAGATCATAACTCGTTTCAAGAGACGCGCCTTAATCCCCCGGCCTGATGACTTCATATTACCCGTGACGCGCCGGGCATGACGCTGCCTGAAGCGAAACGGACGCAAGCATGATGCCGCGTTGCGCAATCAGCCGTCGGCACGCCTTCATGAAAGCTCGAGGAGAGGCACCATGGAACTGAACATCAATGGATCCCGGCACGAGGTTGACGTTGAACCCGACACCCCGCTGCTGTGGGTATTGCGGGACACGCTCGGAATGACCGGTACCAAATACGGATGTGGCCTTGCTCAATGCGGAGCCTGCACGGTGCTTGTCGACGGTTACGCGACCCGTACCTGTGTCACCCCGGTCGAAAGTGTCGCCGGTTCCGAGATCACGACAATCGAAGCAATTGAACAAGATCCGATCGGGAGGAAAGTGGTCGACGCCTGGGTGGAAAACCAGGTGCCGCAATGTGGCTATTGCCAGTCTGGCCAGGTCATGGCTGCCACGTCCCTTCTCAAGGAAAACGCGAGCCCCTCGGAAGACGACATTGCCGCAGCAATGACCAATCTGTGCCGATGCGGCACTTACAATGCGATTTCGAAAGCCGTGCGTCAGGCCGCTGAAGCTTAAGGAGGCGCTCCCATGAAAATTGAAGAAAATTCCGGTTTCACGCGCGCCGACATAAACACAGCGCGCCCGCTGAACGTCTCGCGCCGTGGCTTTCTCGCCGGTTCTATCAGCGCGCTGGTTCTGACCGTATCTCTTCCTGCTGGAACCGGGCGGGCGATTGCGCAGGCCGGCCAGGCCACGCCGGGTACCAGGATCGATGCCTTCCTGGAAATTCTGGCCGACAGCACGGTGAAATTCCGCAGCGCTTTTGTGGAAGGCGGGCAGGGTATCTACACCGCGATGGCCCAGATCGTCGGTGAGGAACTGGATGTAGAACCGGGCAACTTTCAAGTTGAAACGGCGCCCCCGGGACCGGACTACCTGCTGATCGGCGGGCAAATTCGCTTTACCGGCGGCAGCATGTCCGTGCGCATGAGCTATGACGCCATGCGCAAGCTTGGTGCGACTGCCCGTCAGATGCTGCTGCAAGCCGCCTCTGATCGCCTTGGCGTGCCGATTGAAACCCTCACGACCGAACCCGGGAAAGTGGTTCATGCGGCCTCCGGGCAATCGATCCCCTATGGAGACCTTGCGACAGCTGCGGCGAAACTTCCGGTGCCGGAAACAGTCGAATTGCGGTCGAAGGATGAATTCCGCTGGATCGGAAAGCCGCACGACAGGCTGGACGTTCTCGACAAGTCCACGGGACGGGCGCAATACGCGATCGATCTTTCGGTCGATGATATGCTCTACGGTGCGGTACAACATGCGCCACGTCTTGGCCAGCAACCTGGCGCATTCGCCAATGAGGCAGACGTCGCGGCGATGCCAGGCGTGCATTCCCTTCACAAATTACCCGGTGCCGTTGCGGTTCTGGCCGACAGCTGGTGGCGCGCCCGGATGGCCGTTGAGAAGCTGGAAGTCGAGTGGACAGAAGCTCCCGCAGGTACCGCTCGCGCCATGCCGGACACCTTCTCCTCCGAAGCGCACAAGGAAATGCTCAAGGCGACAGCTGGTCAAGGGATCGCGTTTGAAGCCGAAGGAGATGCCGATGCCGCGCTAGCATCATCCGCCAAGGTGATCGAAGCCGCCTATGACGCCCCCTATCTGGCTCACGGTCAGCTTGAGCCGCCCTCTGCGCTTGTGCGCTGGAATGACGACGGGACGCTGGAAATGTGGGTCCCGAACCAGGCTCCCGAGATGTTCCAGGCCGATGCCGCGAAGGTGGCCGGGATATCTGCGGACAAGGTCATTGTTCATTCCCCGATGCTCGGGGGCTTCTTCGGCCGACATTTCCTCTATCAGACGGCAAATCCCTATCCGCAGGCGATCCTGCTGTCCAAGGCGGCAGGCCGCCCGGTAAAACTCCTTTGGAGCCGCGAGGAAGAATTCCTGCGCGATGCTCTTCGGCCAATTGGCACGGTGCGGTTCAGGGCTGCGATCGGCCCGGATGGCCATCCCCTGGCTTTCGACGCGGTTGCCGTCGGCGAAGGCCCCACCGGACGCTGGTACGGTCGTCAGCCGGACAAGGTCGACAGCTCATCGGTCGAAGGAATTGCCGGCAAGCCCTACGCGATCGCAAACAAGCGTGTGGGCCAGATCCATGTCGACGATCCGGCCATCATAGGTTTCTGGCGTTCCGTCGGTCATTCGATGAATGATTTCTTCTATGAGTCCTTTTTCGACGAAATGGCTGATGCGGGCGAGCAGGACCCCTTTGAACTGCGTCTCAAGTTGCTGGACCACAGCCCACGTCACAAGACACTGCTGCAGACAGTTGGTGACTTGTCCGGCGGTTGGAAAAGGGGCCCCTTTGAGGCGCAAGACGGAACGCGGCGCGCCCGCGGTGTTGCCATGGCATCTCCTTTCGGCAGCGAAGTCGCAACGATTGCAGAAGTCTCCCTGGATGGCGGCGAAGTGGTCGTTCACGATGTCTGGGTTGCGATCGATCCGGGCAGCATCGTCAATCCTGCGATTATCGAAGCTCAGGTAAACTCCGCCGTGGCACTCGGTCTTTCTTCCGCGTTGCTGGAAGAGGTCGTCTACACCGATGGTATGCCCGAAGCCCGCAATTACGACATGTATCCGATCCTGCCTCCAGAGCGCATGCCGCGCGTTCATGTCCGTATCGTGGAGAGCGGTGCACCGATGGGAGGTGTCGGCGAACCTGGGCTTCCAGGCGTGCCGCCGGCAGTCGCAAATGCCGTAGCTGTTCTCACCGGCGAACGGATCCGGAGCCTGCCGCTTTCCAGGTTTGATTTTTCGGGAGCAAACGGATGATCAGCAAGATTATTGCAGCCATCGGCATCTCGCTGATGATTTATGGTGCTCCCTGCGCTTTTGCGCAGGGAGGTGACCTTTCGGGACAACAAGCGTTCCTTGAAAAACAGAACCTTGGCCTTCAAGCTGGCAGGAGCTGATTGCTGCGAACCATGAACGCTCGTCAGCACCCTTCAGACGACGCCTTGAAGGACAATGTGCTGGTTCTCGCCTTGCCGTTTTTCCCGACATATTTGACCTTCGCCCGCATGAAGGCGGGATAACCGGCCCCAATCGTCTTGGTCGAGAACCCGTAACTGTTCGTCACGGTGACCGCTCCATTGATCCGGCTTGAATAGAATTCTCCCGTCGCGGTGTTCAGGCTCAGTTTCTCCGTGCGCGTGAAGCACTTGCGCCCTTCCGGGCAAACCTGCGTATGAACCCCGCACCGGTTTTGCTTGTAGTCGTTGAAGAAGTAGACGGACTTCACCGGCCCCTTGGACCCGGTCTTGATGAAGCAACCAACAGGATGGTTGAACGGACAGGCCTGTGGTTGACCTGTCACTCCCTCATTGGAGCGCGACTGTGCTGTCGCAAATTCTGCCGGCAGACCCAGCAGAAGGCCAGCTGCAAGAGCGTAGGCGTATTTCATCAGATTGTCTCCTTTGAGCCGAAACTCGGGAAGGAGTAGACGAACTTTGTAGGCTGCAAATGTCCCATATGGGAGAGCTTGAACGGAAACCGCAGATACTCAGGCGGCGAAGCGTCAAGCTCACGCGTCTCTTTCAGCAACCTTGCGAAGCGCCAGTGACTGGCCCGGAGCAAAGCGTGACACTGTCTCATACAGCAGCCAGGACAAAAGGCAGCCAGCCAACGCCGCGGAATTCAGGTCCACTGTTGTCAGCAGCACGGTGACCGCGATCCCGACATTCAGGGACACGATTGCCGCCGGCGCGCTCACACGCCGGCCGCGAACCGACGCCCAGACAACCGGCAAGAACACCGCCAGCGAACTGAAGGCGGAAATGATCGAGTTCAGGACATCCGCGAACAAGGCCGCTGAAAGACCGAGCAACGTGAACAGCGCGGCAACGATCAGCTGCAATCTCCCCAGCGACAGCTCTGTCCGCTCCAGACCGGCCATCAGCGGCATCACGAACGTGTCCATCGTCGACATCACCACGGCGATGAGCATCAGGTCGACAAGCCATATCCAGGTCTGCGGCACCGACGTGTGCAGGATCTGCATTACGTCCCCGCCAGGCATGCTGTGCAGCCCTAGCCAGACGATAATGAGGTATCCCGCAAGGCATATCGGGGCTCCGAGCAGGAATGCACGCCGGGCAACCGACGGCTCGCGTGCGGTCGCCATCCGCTGCCAGTTGTCGACGGCCAGAACCGCGCTTGCCGGTATGAACAGCCAGATGCCGATCAGGATCGGAAAGCGGTAGGGACCAAGGTCGAAAAACACGAGCTCCCGCGAAGGCGCTTCCATGTTCCACATCCCGAGGATCGCAATGCCGACGAGAATGACCACAGCCTGCGGAATGTCGGTTTCCGTTGCCACCCGGTAACCGCCAATCGCCGTATAGGCCCCTGCAAAGAATGTTGCGAGCACGACCGCCGCAAGCGGGGGAATTGGAAGGACAGCCGTCAGGATAACGGCCAGGGCAATCAATTGCACCGAGGCCCGCAGAAGAAAGACAAAGGCAACCGGCACCCATATCAGGATCGGGTGCCGCACATTGTGGGTGACCACGATGAGGTCAATCAGTCCCCTCACACCGTATTTTTGCGACAGTCTGTGCACACCCGGAGCGACAAGGGCACACATCAGCAGCCCGGTACCGTAAGCCAGCGCGAGCGACAGGCCGATGACCGGGCTTGCCGCGGAAAACAGCACCAGGGCAACGAATGTACCAATGCCGATATTGCCGCAGATGATACCGGCAACGGTGGCCAGCAAACCCGTTCGGCCCGAGTTGAAAATGTAGTCTGCACGCGTTCCCTTGCGGCTGCGCCAGAAGGCGTAAACCAGCGGTCCCAACAGAAGCGTTCCAAGGACGATTGTCTGTGATCCCGTGCCTGTCACGCCAGAAGCAGCCCCTCGAAAACGTTTTCCGTCCGACGGGTCCTGGTCAGGTAAAAATCCCCGTGAACTCTAACCGTTGTCCGATGTAACCCGGCACCCTATGATCTCCAATATATGGAAAACCATAGTTTATGCTTGGACAGACGCAGTGCCGCCCAGTTTGATCGAGAAATTGCCTGAAGGAATTTCTTCCAACAGTGCCTGGACAGCCAGTGCGCAATTCTTCGAATCCTTTGGCTTCGACAAGCTCATTTACATCGACCGCACGATGGCCGGTCTGTCGATGTTCACCACCTTTCCGGAAAGCTGGACCTCTCATTACCGCGCAGCCGCCTATGAGCGGATCGACCCCTTCTTTGCCTACTGCTGCACCTCGACTACTCCTATGGGGACAGGCATCGACTATCTATCGGACTACCCGTATCTGTGCGCCGCCCAGCGCCAACTCATTCAGGAAGCTGGAGAAACCGGCATGCGTGCCGGCATGTCCTGTATCGTGCGGCAAGCCGGCCCTGGTGGAGCTGGTGGCTGGAACCTCGGTTCAAGCCTGCCGCGCCACGAAATCGAGAAGATATTTTCAGAACATGCCGACCTGCTCCGCCTGACAGCCTTCTTTGCGCACCAGCGCCTGCAGGCTGCGCTGGAAAACGAGCACAGGGACATCGCGCTGAGCCCGAGGGAAAAGGAATGCCTCCTTTGGGTCGCGCAAGGCCTGCGCAGCAAGCAGATTGCAGACAAGCTCGGCCTCAGGCCGGTTACCGTCGAACTCCATCTCAAGAACGCCCGCACAAAACTTCGCGCCGCGACCCGCGAACAGGCAATTGCCATTGCGCTGCTCAACGGGCTGATTTCCCCTTAGTCAGGAATGTGGGAAAGGTGTCCTGTGCCTTTCACGTGTTCAAGCTCCCTTAAATGGGAGAGGGCGCGTGTCACCCCAACTGTTCTGTTGTCGTCCGGACATGGGATTTCCGGAGACATACATGACGACGCTTTTCATCCTACTGAGCATGAGCCTTGGCGGGTTCGTCTACCTGCAGAACCGCCTGGCAGCGGCCAGAAATGCCGTTGCGAACGGGCGTTCCGGCATTCAGGTTCAACTCAAGCGGCGGCATGACCTTGTTCCCGGGCTGGTGAGCGCGGTCCGTTCCGCCATCCGTCAGGAAAACCATGTCTTCGACCGTCTTCTGGAAGTACGGGAGAAGGCGATTGCGGTCAGGCAAGGCCGCCTGGAAGACATCGAACGGGCCGAAGGCGACCTGACCGCGGGTTTGAGCACCTTCCTTGGTTACACGGAACACCATCCTGATGTGACTTCGACGGAGAACATCCTTCAACTGCAAAAACAGCTGGAGGAAACCGAGGACCAGATCAGTGCCGCACGCCGGCTCTATAACGGCAATGTGGATCGTTACAACACACTGCTGGATGCCATCCCTTCGTGTTGGGTCGGCTCGCTCCTCGGCTTCGAGCGGGCAGCGTTTTTCGCACTCGATGCAGACCAGTTGAAATCCGCTGGATCCGTACCGCCAATCGACCTGACAAGAGCGCCGTCATGAGTGGGCGCGTCACGCACTGGGACCCGATCAAGGGTGAAATCTCCGTGGAGACCCCCGATGTCTCCGACATCCGATCCGGAGTTGTTCTGCCGGCTCCGGTCCGGCGCATGCTGCCGATAGGGGCGATCCTTGCCCTTCTGTGGACCATGGTGCAGGGCTTCTGGACGGACGGCTTTCCGTTTGTGCCTGTTGCGGTCACGACCGTGATGTTCGCGCTCATGTTTCTGGCGGGGGAGCTTGAAAACAGAGACGGCCGACAGCTGAACCGCCGGGTCGAACTCGCACGCAGGAAAGGCTGGAGCTACACCGGCAAGCTCATGGAGCGCGTGCGCGAATTCGGCACTGTCATGACATCGGACGGCGCGGATCGCCGAACGCACCTGGTCAAATCCGAAAGGGCGCTTGCCGTGGAAGACCGCGTCCCGGAACTGACCAGGCTTCAGGTCGGGTCCTTTGTCGGTGCCCAATTCGATGGCGAATTCTGGGGCACAAGCAGCAACGACGGATTGCCGTTCTGGCTCGCAATCGGTGCCATGGAAATGGAAGCCGGCCTTGCGGCGAATCCTGCCCTGAGGCGTGACGCCCGTGGCGGCCGAGGGGGCTTCGGCGTGTTCTACTCCCTCCTGGGCGCTTACAAACTTGGCCGCAAGACAGGCGTCCGGGCTGCAGTTCGACCGGAGAACCTCTTCCACAAGGGCCCTCTGGATCGGGACATCAAGACGGAGTCCATCGCCTTTAACGAGGCATTCCATGTTTCCTGTTCAAACGGTGCCGGAGCGGATACGGACCTTGCCGTTCTCAGCATCCTGACGCCTGCTACTCAGACCACCCTGCTCGATCTGCTTCAGCGGTATCATACTGTCGGTTTCGTGGTTGACGACGATGTCCTGTTCTTTCTGGCGCAGGACAAGCTTGTCGGTGCCAACGCGCATCCGGACCGGGTCGATGCACATCTCGCCGACCTGCTGATCGAGTTCGAGGCCGCAAAGTTCTCTCTCAAGAATACCGTCGAATAGGGGCACTCGGCATGAAACGCCGCTTTTGCAGCCAGACCCTATGGATTTTCATAGATTTGCAACGGCGGCTTTCTGCTGCAGTCTCGCGGCGGGCGTCTGCAAGGGGAATTTTGACACATTGGGCAGATGTGGTTCTGAGACGAGATCTGCGCATGGAAGCAAAATACCTACCGAGACCTGACGGGCCTTCGCTTTATTACCGTCATTGGCCCGTCAACATGACGCGCCGTCTCTATTCGGGAAAGAGAACCGTTTTCCTTGGCCACAGCCAACCAACGCATTCAGGAATGCTGCAGCCACTCGCGGCCGGATTCCGCGCCTCCGGCTGGGACGTCCACTCCGGTGATATCCGGGGACACGGCAAGAGTTTCGACAAGACCTCGGTTGCCGGGCATCTGGATCCGCGAGACGGCTGGAAATCGGCTGTAGAAGACATGCGGCACCTGCTGCAGCGGAGCTTTGAGGACACGCCCTGGCAGGACCGGTTGATCGTCGTTCCCAATATCACCGCCCTGCTGACCCTGGAAGTCATGAAGTCCTGGCCGGACCTTGCACGGCACATCGTGTTCATCTCGCCGCCGCCCAACCAGAAGACGCTGGCCCTGTTCGGCAAGACTTTTGCCGAGGTTCGCATCCGCCTGAAAGGGGCGGATACGCCCGACGAACAGACCCTGCACCATCTCTATTCCTTCCTTGGCGCGCACCTGAAGGATCGCAGGCACCTTGCCGATGTCATGAGTACGGATCACCGCGTCATTCAGCAGGTTCTGGAAGACCCGCATGGCTGGCCGACACCGACACCCGCATATTGGAAGCAGATTTTCGAAGGCATGCTCAGTGCGTGGTCTTGGCCGCGTGACGCTCAGATGAAACCAGGCACGCGGTGCCTTGTCGTCTTCGGCGGCGAGGATGCAATGCTCCGCGACGGCGGTTTCCTGCCGCCCATCCAGCGCTTCCTGTCGCGGATAGGCATCGAGGACGTAGCCTCCGAACGTGTCGACGGAGCCCGGTCGGCGCTGTTTCTGGAAGAGGACAAATTCTCAATCAGCGGACGGATCCTGGACTGGGTCCAGAAAAACAGGCGCCCTGAGGCCGATATCAGTGAAGTCGGCGTGGAAGAGCTTGCCTCGGACATCCTCAACCGGATCAGCGAAACCGGCGCACGGCAGCTGGAGCCGGATGAACTTGTCGAGCTCTGTTACAACGCGATCGACGACGACAGCCGATGGACGGAAATCATCTACCGGATGATCCATGAGGCGGAACTCTCCGGGAACGTCAACGAGGAGGAATTGCACGAGCGCATCAGCCGGCTGATGCCGCACTGGGAACGGGCGTTCAATCTGAACAAGCAGGTCATGATGAGCGCGACGCTCGGCGTTCTCCTGGAAAGCGTGATCGAGCGGCTGCAGATCGGTGTTGCCCTGCTGGACAGGCAAAACGACCTCCTGCATTGCAACGGCGCCTTCGAAACCTCGCTCTCGGGCCTGTTGCCGCAGGACGACGCTTGTCAAATTCAAGAAACCGCGAAGACGCGGGTAAAGTCGCTTCTGGTAGAAAACGAAGCGGCAGTCATTTCTCGCCAGAACGGGGAAAGACTGATTGTCCACGAGGGCAAGCCTGTCGGCTTTCAGTTTTTTCCTGCCGCCCTCAAACAGACCAGCCTTCAAAGGCACGGGCCTGCCAGCTTGTTGTTGTTGAGGGTGCAGACCGGCGAAGACACCTCCGAAACCCGAAAGACCCTGATCGAACTGGCCTATGGCCTGACCGGCAAGGAAGCGGAGATTGCCCTCGAGATCGCCGAAGGACGATCGCTGGACCAGATTGCAGACAACCAGGGCATTCTGGTCAGCACGGCACGCGGGCATCTCAAGAAGAGTTTCCAGAAGATCGGCGTGCACAGTCAGTCGGAGCTTGTGGCCCGGCTGATGGCCGGGCCTGTCGGCTGGTTGAAATAGACCGTCCGCACGCATTCCATTCGGGAAGTTTTCGTACCGCCTGTCACCTGCCAGCAGCGTAGACGGAACATCCCTGCTTCAAGGCGGCGCGACGGTCGCTCTGGCACTCGCAGGAAGGGGTGATCCCCGTGCCGGTGAGGCAGGAAACGCCTTTGACGTAGCAACCCTGAGCGCGAACCACCACCCTGTGGTTAAACCGGGTGCCATCGAACTTGGGATATCCTTTTGTTACTCGGGCCATGGAAACGGCAAACCGGCGGCCATGGCTGTTCCTCATCTTGCCTTGCCAGTTTACCCAGGCTCTTGCCTCGGCACCGGCCCGGGTCTTGTGACCCTTGCTGAAAGCGCTCTCCGCCTGAATCGTGCAGATCGTCTTGGCCTGCGCCGAAAAGGTTGGCAGCAGGAAACTCGTCCCCAGTGCCAGAAAAAGTATCATCCAAATCTTCCGCATTTCAGTCTCCGGTCTTGTTGGCGAGACATGTCGATGACGCAAGACTGACGTTTCGATCCGGCTGAAGCCTCTCCCATTTGGGTGAGCATCAATGCGGTTCCGGCACCGGATGGCGCTTATTTGCAGACAATGAAACCAAAAGCGGGACACCCGCCGGTTTCGCAATAGGCGTCGACCGTTGCGGCCTTTCCGACGAGCTTGATGTCGCCGAAACAGGCAACGTCCGGCTCACCGAATTTCAGACAATAGGCACGGGCGGGTGCCTTGCCGCATTCGCTGTAGCGATTGTTCGCTCCCTTGAAACAGGCGAGCACCCGGATGTCCGGTTGCCCCTGCACGAAGATCGGATCGACAGACACATTGCCCGGACATGGTGCCTCGGAAAACCCGTCGAAACTTGCGAAGTCGGGCAAGGCTTGTGCACCACTGCCATTCGGCGATGCGCCGGTGTCCTCGGTACCCGAACTTGAAAGGCTGCCCGCGCCGGTACCTATGCCGGAACCGGCAGCCTGCAGGCATTCGGATGGTGGCAGGGCTACGTTTCTTGCCACCTCCGTAAACCGTGCGGGATAAGCCTGGGCGAACAGGTCCCGGGCCTCTCCCGTGGTCATCAAGCCCAGCATTGCCAGGACGTCGCATTGCGAAGACGAAACGCCTTGGCAGCCTTACCCCGCCGCACAAGCGAGGTCTTCGACACCTGGGGCCTGGACAACTGGACCCTGCGCGAAGACAGCTTCCGACAGGACCCAGGGGATTACGAAGGCCAGACAAGCACGGCGAGGACGAATCCTCATTGCGAAACCAGCTCGATTGCAAACCTGTCGAATTCGAAATGGCTCTCTTGCGACTTTGCCTTGTTCCATTGACCGGCGAGCACGCTCGGCTTGCCGGCAAGGCGCAGTACGGTAACCGGATCGGTCTCGAGGACGTAGGGACCGCCCTCCTGACCATCAGCAGCGGGCAATTCCAGTTCGATGGCAGCGGAGAGCGCACGTCCTCGCCGTTTCAGGCGCAGCAGAGCACCATCGGTCGAAAGCGATTCCAGAACCTTGTTGCCATAGGCCCTGCCCGCCTTGTCGCACACGGTCTTGACGATCTGCTTGCTGAACAGATTGACATCGAAACGCGATACTTCAGGCTTGCCTTCGGGATCTCCGGAGAGGCGGGTCAAGGACAGGTTCAGATAAGAACCGCAGCCTTTCGTCCAGATCCAGGCCATTGCGCCAATCTGGTTGTTCGTATCCTCCAGCAGCGACAACGATACGCTTTCATGGCCGCTTTGTTCATGCAGCTTGAACTTGAGACTCAGGTCGAAATCGCCGTCAGGCAGCGGCTCGTCAAGAACGAGGCGGTTTAGCGCGTTCTTGTTGTCGTAGATCGTGTCGCCCCCCAGTGCGGAGACAAACAGGGTGCCGTTTCCGGTAAACCTGGTAAGCCTGTCGGTTCCGTTCAGTGTTTGCCAGCTGGCTGCCAGCTCCGGGCCGTCAAATGTTTCCTCAAACACAAGGGTGCTGGCCGGAACGTCTTCTTCAGCTTCCGGCGCCGGTGCGGGAGGTTCCGCTGCCTTGCCTGCGTCCGCGACAGCCTGCTTGACGGCCTCGGTGAAGCTTTCGGCATTGTTGGCGGCGTAATAATTGCCGCCACCATTTTCGGCGATGCACTGAAGGGCCTGGTTCTCTTCCTGCGTCAGGTCAAACCCGACCACATGGACGCGGGTGTTGATACCCCGCTCGGCCAATGCCTTGGCCGCGGCGCATGGGTCGCCGCCGCAGGTTTCCAGCCCGTCTGAAATCAGAAGCACGTTTGCCGGCCGGTTGGAGGCGGGCATGGCGGAAGCCGCCTGTTGCAGGGCGGCCGCGATGGGGGTTTTTCCACGAGGCGTAATCGCGTCGATAACCGGCTTCAGACGTTCGGTATCGAAGTTGGAAACCGGATACAGGATCTCGGTGTCTCCGCAATCCCCCTCCCGGCGGTGCCCGTAGGCCATGAGACCGACATTGGTCTGAGCCGGCAGATCACCGATAAGACCTGTAAGCGCCTGTTTCGCGGTGGTGATCTTGGCAACACCGTCGACCTGTCCCCACATGGAGCCTGAACCGTCCAGAACGAACAGAAGGTCGCTCCCTTCAGAGGACAGGCCGTTTCCGGGAAGGTCCCCTTCCTCCATGCCGGGTACCACGGCGTCTCCGCCATTTGCAGCCTGTGTCTGCCCCGATCCAACGGTGGACCCGGCCGCTGAACCGCCCTTGAGCGTGATCTCGGAACCTGGATCCGATCTGATGTCCACACCGGCGGACTGCAGGAGATCGGACAGCGACCAGTCGTTTGTTTCGGAATAGATGTCGTTGATCTGCCAGGAACCGTCCGGCACGGATATCAGCGTGTAGATGTGCCGGATCGGCATTCCGAAGTTGGTAAAAGTCACCTGGATCCGGGCAGCGCCCTGCAAGAGAGGTGCCTCCGGATCCGGCCGGATGCTGAGATCGGAAATGCTCGCGTCCTGGGCATCATAGACCGGGTCGAATTGCAAAATCCCCTGAAGCTCCCCTTGCACAAGACCGTCAACGAGGAACTCCTTTGCGGCCGGAGCGTCGTTCAGGAGCGGCGTATCGCCGTCGTTGAACCGCTTGGAATGTTCGGCATAAAACTGCCTCACGAGGTTCTCAGCGGCGGCGACATCACCTTGCTGAGCATGAGAAGGTAAAGCTGCACAAAGGGCGAGCGAGAAAGGAACCACGAGCCGCAGTACGCGCGCCCGAGAGGGAAGAGCAGACATGGGAAACTCCGGGCTCATTGTTGCGGACGGCGGATGCTGAAGTGGTCGAACTCGGCCAGCGTTTCACCGCTGCCGGCGCGGCTGCCCTGGCCAAGCAGGAAAACCGGTTTGCCGAAAGGCGCCATACGGGCAATCCAGTTGGTGTGAACGGTCTCGAGACCGGCGGGTTTTTGCGCCCCTCTGTCCGGAACGGTCAATGTCAGGGAGGTCCGGTAACGCAACCCTCTTCTGGAAAGGGTCAGCTCAAAACCTTCTGCAAACAGGTCGGACAAGATCTGATCCCCAAGAGGCCGACCGGCCTTGTCGCAAACAGACTTGATGATGGGACCGTCAAACAAGCTGTGGTTGGCGGCGGTCAAAACCGGCTCGCCTTCCCGCATTACCGGCTGATTGGCGACAGTCCGCAGGAACAGTGCTGGGCCACACCCCTTGGTGAGCACATAAAGATGGGCTGCAATAAAATTGTCCGGACTTTCCCGAAGTCCCAGCCAGACTTCGTCGTAACCGGTTTTCGGATCGAGCTTGCCCTTGATAGCAAGATCGAAGTCTCCCTCAGGCGGCATGCCTTGCAGCTCGAAGATGTTGCTCGTATCCGCATTTCGCAGACTGTTCTTGCCGCCACTCGTGAGCGCAAGGAGGATGCCGTTCTCTACAACGAAGGTGTCCTTGTCAGCATTCAGGAGCTGCCAGTGCCCGGCCAGATCCTTGCCGTCAAACGGCTCCTCGAAGGGAAGTTCGATTGCGGTGGCAGTCGGTGCCTGGCCGCCGTCGGCTGCGGCCAGCCTGGCCTGTTCTTCAGCTGTCAGGTTTGTCTGGGCCTGCGCCGAAACCGCGCCGAGCAGAAAAACTGCAGTTGCCTGAAATAGCGAACGTCCCGATTTCCCTGATCTGCGCACCAGCTTCCGCAAGCGGGAAGAAACTTTCGTGCATTCGGCCATCTAAAAATGCTCCAACCGTGGTCGACGGCTGGAAACCTATAGAGGCGCGGCAGATCGGCCCTCCCTCAAATGGGAGAGAGACACTGAATGCAAATCATTATTCAGGACTGTTTTTGCAAAGAAATTGCCGGGGAATTGCAGACGGTACATGCCCGCTTCAAAGGCCCATTCGATAATGCCCAGGGCAACGCAGGCACCTGGCGGGCTGCAGGCTGTCTTTCAAAAACAAGTCCCGCTGCCTCTTGGAAGCAGCGGGACATGATTTTCGGCAATGCGGACTGGCCTCAGTCGGCGAGATCCTGGACGCTGACCACGCCGCCGTTTTCATCGAGGCGATAGATGATCGGCGTTCCGGTGCCCAGTTCGCGCTTCAGGATTTCTTCCGGTGAAAGATCTTCCAGATCCATGATCAGCGACCGCAGCGAGTTGCCGTGCGCGGCAACGATCGTGCGGCTGCCAGCCAGGACGCGCGGCAGAATTTCCGACTTGTAGTAAGGCAGAACGCGCTCTGCGGTCATCTTCAGGCTTTCACCGCCCGGAGGTGGAATGTCGTAGGAGCGGCGCCAGATATGGACCTGCTCTTCGCCGAATTTCTCGCGCGCTTCGTCCTTGTTCATGCCGGTGATGTCACCGTAGTCACGCTCGTTGAGAGCCTGATCCTTGAAGGTTTCAAGGCCGGTCTGGCCCAGTTCTTCCAGGATGATGTCCAGCGTCTTCTGTGCACGCGACAGATCGGAGGTGAAAGCAACGTCGAAGGACAGCTTCAGATCCCTGAGCTGCTCGCCGGCCTTGTGAGCCTCCGCCACGCCCTGCTCGGTCAGGTCCGGGTTTTTCCAGCCGGTGAACAGGTTCTTCAAATTCCAGTCGCTCTGTCCGTGACGGACAAGCACAAGAAGGCGGTCCATGCCATTCTCCTCAAGCTAAATGCGTATCTTCAAGAATCCAGGCCGAGGACATCGGCCATCGAATAAAACCCGGGCTTCTGGTCAAATCCCCACAGTGCCGCCTTGACGGCCCCGCGGGCAAACAGTTGCCGGTCTTCCGCCCGGTGAGTGAGTTCGATGCGCTCGCCCTCACCTGCAAAAATCACTGAATGCTCCCCGATGACCGACCCGCCCCGCAGGGTTGCAAAGCCTATGTCGCCGGTCTTGCGAGGGTCCATGATACCGTCGCGCGAACGGACCGAATGGGCGGCCAGATCCAGGCCCCGGCCCTGTGCAGCCGCTTCGCCAAGCAACAGCGCCGTGCCCGAGGGGGCATCCACCTTGTGCTTGTGATGCATTTCCAGAACTTCGATGTCGAAATCCGCATCAAGCGCGGCGGCAGCCTTGCGCACCAGGCTCGCCAGCAGATTGACACCCAGGCTCATGTTTCCGGATTTGACGATCCGGGCATGGCGGGCAGCCGCCTTCAGAGGTTCGTCCTGCCCTTCAGCCCAACCGGTGGTGCCGATGACATGGACGATGCGAGCCTGCGCGGCCAGCTCGGCAAACCAGAGGCTTGCCGCCGGAGCCGTGAAATCCAGGACGCCGTCAGAGGCAGCAAAGGCGGTCAATGGATCGTCGGTGACAGGAACGCCCAAGGAACCTGTTCCAGCCAGGTCGCCCACATCCTTGCCAAGGAACTCGGAGCCCTCGCGTTCGATCGCAGCGACGACGGTAGCACCCGTTGTTTCCGTGACCGCCCGCGTCAATGCCCGGCCCATTCGGCCGCCGGCTCCAACGACTACCAAGCGCATCTGCCCCATCAAGTGGCTCCGTCTTCCGCAGTAGGCCAATCGACCCCAATTCACTTCACGATGGGGGTATACCAGTTTCGCCGGGGGAGGCAAACGCCCGATCATGCAAGGGGACTGCAGCACGCAATAGAAATAGCTCTTGTCAAATATTACTATACCCAATCGCGACATTATTAATGAACAGCAAGTTAAATTGACAATAAAGTCGCAACATCTTCACCATTCCAATTCACCAAAGGTAAACCTCGAGCAGTTACGTTTAAGTCTGTAAGTGTTTTTTCTTACAATTGCAAAACGAGGACCAGGTTTCATGATACTGTGCTTATGGACGCATCGGTTCGTCACAACCAGTCTTTTCCCGAAGCTGTCCACACCCGCCACCGGGTGCCTTGTACTTGCAAGACCAGCAACAACCTGTTGTTCCAACCGAGAAGGACCCCGCCCCGCCTTGCTTCCCCTCACGTCCCATTATCCTGTCAGATGATGCCCGCCGGTTCAGGAGCGCTTCGTTGAAGGCCAATTTTTCCATTCCCTTCAGCCGCCTTGTCATGGCTCTGTTTGCGTTCGGTCTCATGGGAACGGCGATCGCACTCTTCTGGATTACGTACCTTGGCAGCCTGTCGATTGCCGAACATGAAATTGCCCGCAGCGCGAAATCCAAGGCAACGCTCGCAAGGCTCGTCTTCACCCAGCATCTGGACAAACTCGAAGCGCAGATCCGAGCGGTCGCAGCACACCCGGATATCCGGCAGGCCCTGTTGGACAACGACAAGGAGACCGCCAAGGTCATCATTGAACGTGCTTCCGAAGGCATGACCAGCGCCGTTCTGGACATTCTCCTGATCGATCGTCCGGGTGAAGACGGCTGGGTAAACGGCAGTCTCGGCCTCGTCGACCTGAGCCACCAGTTGCCGGTGAAGATACGCGCGGCCATGCCGCCCGACATCTGGGTAACTTACGCGGACCATGATTCCGATCCCATACAGATCACTGCTGCGATCTCTGTTCTGGTACTGGATTCCGATACCGGCCGAGCCCTCGGCAGGATCTACGGCGGGACGACTGTTACCGATTCCTTCTCTCTGCCGGGTGTCCTCGCCAAGGCGCTACGGGTGGAAGATATCGCCTTCTATCACCATGAGGATGTTGTGGCGGGCATGGGTGACCTGACCACGGAAGTCCTTCCCGAACGGCTCTACGCTGCACCCGACGACGTCAATTACGCGCTCAACGGAGAGAATCTTTTCGTTTTTGCTCCGTTGATGCAGGGGCTGGACGGCCATATGCTTGCGACCGTGATCAAGCAGCCCGTGGACACCCTGCAAAAGGTCGAGGAAACCTACAGCCAGCTGTTCACGCCGTTCCTGCTTTATACCGCGATACTGGCAATCGGTGCCGCGCTTCTGGTCAATCGCATCACCACGGCCGGCCTGGGCAGGCTGCTGAACTACGCGATGAGCCTGCGTCAGGACAGGGTGGTGTCGCCACCGCCACCCGGGCTGATCTTCGAATTCAACAAATTGGCGACCATGTTCCAGGCAGCGTTCGAATCCGTTCGTGACCGCGATGCCCAGTTCAAGGACATGATCGACGGCTCGATGCACGGCGTGCTGGTTCATGCCAATCATCGCATCCTTTATGTGAACGACGCCCTGCTGAAAATGTGCGGTTACACCCCCGGTGAACCCGAGCAGCTTGTCGAGTCTCCCACATTGGTGATCTATGCGCCGGAAGAGCACAGCCGGCTGCGCAGCTACTACAACATGCGTGAAAACGGCGAAGGCGCACCCCGCGCCTATGAGGTCAAGGGCATCCGCAAGGATGGCGAGACCATCTGGCTGGAGCAGCATGTTCGGTTGACGGAATGGCGCGGAGAACGCGCCTATTACGCCACCATCACAGACATCAGCGAGCGCAAACGCCAGGAGGAACTGGCAACCAAGAATGCCAATTTCGACATTCTGACCGGCCTGCCGAACCGGCGCCTGTTCATGGACCGTTTGCGCCAGGCGATCCAGCGCGGCAAGCATATGGGCGACCTGACCGCGCTGATGATCCTCGACCTCGACCGATTCAAGACCGTCAACGAAACCTATGGACCCAAGGCAGGGGACAAGGTCATCGAAACCATAGCCGCGCGTCTGACCAGGACCCTTGGTCCGGACCAGACCGTGGCCCGCATGGGCGGCGACGAATTCGCCATTATCCTGTCGAACCCGGAAGACCGCTGGCAGATCGAACAGACCGCCCGTGACATTCTGAAGGCGATCGGCGACCCGATCAAACTGGAAGACGGCAATGAAGCCGTGCTTGCCGGCAGTCTCGGCATTACCGTCTGCCCGCACGATGGCACACACGAGGAAGCGCTGCTGATGCAGGCCGACACCAGCATGCTGCAGGCCAAGGCCGATAGCGGTGCCAGTTACCGGTTCTTTGCCACGCGCATGAATGAACAGGCCGCCCGCGCAAGCCAGATCGAGATCTGCCTCCGGCAAGCCATCGACAAGGGTGAGCTGCACCTGAATTTCCAGCCGATCGTGGACTATGAAAAGAACCGCGTGGTGAGCTGCGAAACTCTGGCACGCTGGACCGATCCCAAGTTGGGCGTCGTCCCGCCGACCGAGTTCATCAAGGTGGCCGAAGACTGTGGGCTCATCGTGCCGCTTGGCGAACAGGTGCTGCGCGAGGCCTGCGAATTCTTCCAGTCCTGCAACCGCAACGGCCTGCAGCTCGACGGGATCAGCGTCAACATCTCACCGCGCCAGTGCAGGGATGCGGATTTCCTGCCTCGGCTGAGAGAAATCCTCGACGAGACCGGCATGGACCCGGCCCGCCTGCAGCTGGAAGTCACCGAAAGCGTGATGTTCGACGACCAGCGCGTCAACCCGGTTGAAATCCTGGAAGCCATCAGCAACCTCGGCATCAAGATCTCCCTGGATGATTTCGGTACCGGCTATTCGTCACTCAGCTACCTGAAGCGCCTGCCGATCGACACGCTCAAGATCGACCGGACCTTCATCATGGGCCTGGAGCGGGATGTGGACGGCCAGGCACTGGTTCAGGCGATCATTTCAATGGCCGGCTCGCTGCATATCGAAGTCGTGTGCGAGGGAGCTGAGACGCACGAACAATGCGAGCTGATACACTCCTTCGGCTGCTCGCTCATCCAGGGGTACAGCTTTTCGCGCCCGCTTTCCGGCGTCGACTTCCACCGCTATCTCGCCAAGATGAACGGCGTCGATTCTGTTGCGGCCCGGGCCGGCTGACCAGCCTTTCTCGCTTCAAGACAAACAAAAACGGGGACCTTTCGGTCCCCGTTTCATATATTGCGTCTGTCGGACGGAAGCTTATTCAGCTTCTTCCTTCTTTTCGATTTCCTTGCCGGTTTCCTGGTCGACAACCTTCATGGACAGGCGGACCTTGCCGCGCTCGTCGAAGCCCATGAGCTTGACCCAGACCTTGTCGCCTTCCTTGATCACGTCGGTGACCTTGGCAACTTTCTTCGGAGCCAGCTGGGAGATGTGGACCAGACCGTCCTTCGCACCGAAGAAGTTCACGAATGCGCCGAAATCAACGCATTTGACGACGGTGCCTTCGTAGATCATGCCCACTTCCGGCTCAGCGGCGATGGAGTTGATCCAGTTGACGGCAGCCTTGATCGCCTTGCCGTCGGCAGATGCGATCTTGACGGTGCCGTCGTCTTCGATGTTGACCTTCGCGCCGGTCTTTTCCACGATTTCGCGGATGACCTTGCCGCCCGAACCGATGACTTCACGGATCTTGTCGACCGGGATCTTCATCACTTCGATGCGCGGAGCATGTTCGCCGAGCTCGGCACGAGCCTCGGTGATAGCCTTGGACATTTCGCCGAGGATGTGGATACGGCCGTCCTTGGCCTGACCCAGAGCGACCTTCATGATCTCTTCGGTAATACCGTCGATCTTGATGTCCATCTGCAGCGAGGTGATACCGTCCTGGGTACCGGCGACCTTGAAGTCCATGTCGCCGAGGTGATCTTCATCGCCCAGGATGTCGGACAGAACCGCAAAACGGTCGCCGTCCTTGATCAGACCCATGGCGATACCGGCAACCGGTGCCTTCAGCGGAACGCCGGCATCCATCAGCGACAGCGAAGTGCCGCAGACGGTTGCCATGGAAGACGAACCGTTGGATTCGGTGACTTCGGAAACGACGCGGACGGTGTACGGGAACTCGTGATGCGGAGGCATCATCGGGTTGATCGCACGCCATGCCAGCTTGCCGTGACCGATTTCGCGGCGTCCCGGGGAGCCCATGCGGCCGGTTTCACCGACGGAGTAAGGCGGGAAGTTGTAATGCAGCATGAAGTGAGACTTCACGGTGCCTTCCAGAAGATCGATGAACTGCTCGTCTTCGCCGGTGCCGAGGGTGGCAACGACCAGGCCCTGGGTTTCACCACGGGTGAAGAGCGCGGAACCGTGTGCACGCGGCAGAATGCCGACTTCGGAAGAGATCGCACGGACGGTCGACAGGTCACGTCCGTCGATACGGGTGCCGGTGTCGAGGATCGCGCCACGAACGATTTCAGCTTCCAGTTTCTTGAACTGCTCGCCCAGAACGGTGCTTTCGACGGCTTCGCCTTCGGCAGCGTTGGTGATCAGCGCTTCAACGACCTTCGCCTTGGCAGCGTCGACTGCATTCTTGCGGTCGGTCTTGGACGTGATCTTGTAAGCGGCAACAAGCTCGCCCTCGGCCAGAGCCTTGACCTTGCCGAACAGCTCGGAATGATCCGGCAGGACCAGCTCGCGCGGTTCCTTGGCAGCGGTTTCAGCCAGTTTGATGATCGCGTCGATCACCGGCTGGAAGCCCTTGTGGCCGAACATCACAGCGCCGAGCATGATGTCTTCGTTCAGTTCCTTGGCTTCGGATTCAACCATCAGAACGGCGTCGTTGGTACCGGCAACAACCAGATCCAGCGAGGATTCCGGCATGTCGTCGACCAGCGGGTTCAGCACATATTCGCCGTTGATGTAGCCAACGCGCGCGCCGCCGATCGGCCCCATGAAGGGAACGCCGGAAAGGGTCAGAGCAGCGGAAGAAGCCACCATCGCCAGGATGTCCGGAGCGTTTTCCAGATCGTGCGACAGAACGGTGATCACCACCTGGGTGTCGTTCTTGTAGCCGTCTGCGAACAGCGGGCGGATCGGACGGTCGATCAGGCGGGACGTCAGCGTCTCGTGCTCTGACGGACGGCCTTCACGCTTGAAGTAGCCACCCGGGATCTTACCAGCGGCAAATGCCTTTTCCTGGTAGTTCACGGTGAGCGGGAAAAAATCCTGGCCCGGCTTCGGAGACTTGGCGGAAACAACCGTCGCCAGAACCTTCGTTTCGCCATAGGTCGCCATGACGGCGCCGTCGGCCTGACGGGCAACCTTGCCCGTTTCGAGGACGAGCGGGCGTCCGCCCCACTCGACTTCTACACGATGAATATCAAACATCATCTGTCCTTACAGCTTTGCCTGCCTTTGGCTGCTTTCGGTACAGCACGGTCATGGCAGACACATTCCCGGTCGGCCCCGTATGGGCCGGTTACCGGCGGACAGGTCACGGGCAAGACGACGAGCTGCTTTCGGCTCAAGACGGAAAGAAGCCGGCAATCCTGCCCCATGACGTGTCACGAGGTCTCTATAGAGCGTTCCACTCGAATTTGAAACACTCAAAGCTCTTTCGCGGAACAAAGACCCGAAGTGGATCAGTGTTTTGCCCGCAAGAGCTGCGTCCGGCAAATGCCGTCACGCAATACAAAAACGCGGCGGGTTCTCACCCACCGCGCTTTCAGGTTCTGAGTTCTTAGCGGCGAATGCCAAGACGCGAGATCAGCGACTTGTAGCGTTCTTCGCTCTTGCCGCGCGTGTAGTCCAGAAGGGACCGGCGCTGCGCAACCATTTTCAGAAGACCGCGGCGGGAGTGGTTATCCTTGCCATGACCCTTGAAGTGTTCGGTCAGGTTGTTGATCCGCTCGGTGAGGATCGCGACCTGTACTTCCGGGGAACCGGTGTCGCCTTCTTTGATGGCGTATTCCTTGATGAGCTCAGCTTTGCGCTCTGCAGTAATCGACATCGCTCTTTCCTTTCAAAGAGTGGGGTCCGTTGACCGGACACGTTGAAATGCCGGAGACCGGCCTGATCCGGACGTTTCCAGAGCCGAGATGTCGTTCAGCAAAGGATCCTTCCGGACGAATTGAGCATCAGTGCCCAATGGCGGCGGAATATGGCGGAAAACCTTGCGAGAATCCAGAGGTTTCTCAGGTTTTTTCGCCACACCCGAATTTACAGGTGAAACACCCTGGTCGGCTGGAACCGGCCCTTGTCAATTGAGCCGATGGCGACCGGCACGCTGGCGTGGCTGGCAAAGGCGACTTCCGTGTTGAGCGGTGCATCGCGGCCGCGCAGCAACACGGCCATGCCCTTGCGGATTTTTGCCGCGTCATCGAGCGAAACCGGTACCTCGATCAGATTGTCCATCGCCTCGCGAACCGGCAGGACGAACTCCTCGACCAGCGCCTCGACGCCGGCGCCTTCCTCAAGTGCCTCGGATGCTTCCAGGATTTCGTCCAGCCCGATCAGGTCGTCTTCGCCGAACGGCCCGACCAGCAATCTTCGCAGTTCGGTAACGTGACCACAGGTGCCGAGACGGCGGCCGAGGTCGCGGGCGATTGCCCGCACATAGGTCCCCTTGCCGCATTCAGCCTCGAAAACAGCCCGGTTCTCGTCCGGACATTCGACCAGATCCAGCCGGTGCACGTCGATGGGCCGGGCTTCCAGCTCGACCTCTTCGCCGTCGCGCGCCAGATCATATGCCCGTTCACCGGCGATCTTGATGGCGGAGAATTTCGGCGGAACCTGCATGATCGTGCCGACAAACTCACCAAGAACTGCCGAGATTTCTTCCGCATTCGGCCGCACGTCGGACGTGGCAACCGCCTCGCCCTCGGTGTCGTCCGTGTTGGTTTCCACGCCCCAGGTCACCTCGAAACGGTAGACCTTGCGGCCATCCATGACGAAGGGCACGGTTTTCGTGGCTTCGCCGAAGGCGACCGGCAGGAGTCCGGACGCGCGCGGATCCAGTGTTCCGGCATGACCGACCTTTTCCGGCGAGAAGATCCGCTTGATCTTGCCGAGTGCGTCGTTGGAGGTGATGCCATAGGGCTTGTCCAGCACAAGCCAGCCGTTGATTGCGTTCTTTTTTCTTTTGAATTGTTTTTGGCGTGCCATGAGTGCGTTTCAATACGATTGCAATTGTTTTTCGGCGACAAACGAAAAACTGACTGTCGGACCCACCATCCATACGCAACAGCAAGACCCTGAAGACATCAGCTTTCGTCAGCGATCATTCTTGAGTTTTTCAAGTCTGTTGTGGTCACAGTAAGTCATCTGGTTTCCAACTTTATGCGTCTGATGGAGCCAATACTGCCACCAACTCAATCTCTGCATTTGCAACCGGCATACCATCGTTTAACAGCACGCCCGAAACCTCAGGCGAGAGGACGCGTGGAACGGGAAACACGACACATGCAGAGGTCGCTGCACCAAGTGCGATTGCTGCGATAGTTCTGAAGAGCGCCATCTTCTTTCACATCAAGTGACTTGCCGACACGGCACACATTCAAGTCGACCGGCCAGACAAATTCAGTTTTCCATTTCCCGGCGAGGCTACAATTACCGAGGGCCAAGAACTCGGATTCACGCAATTTCAAATTGAACCGTGAATTGTGGTTTCAACGCGGCAATCAATCCTTGGCTGGGTCGCCGTCCTCTTCGTCCGCGTCGAGATCGCGGGAGACTTCCGGGGAATGCAGCAGCGTGCCGATGCGGTCGTCGTCGTCGAACCTGGTGTCGAGAACGAAGCGCAGGTCCGGCATGTATTTCATGGTCAGCCGGCGGGACACCTGGCCGCGCAGATATTTGGCGCTGCGGTTCAGGGCCTTTTCGACATTTTCAGCGTTGACACCCCCAAGCGGCATCACCAGGCAGGTGGCCAGGCGCAGGTCCGGTGTCATGCGCACTTCGGGGATCGTGACGATCACCCCGTCGAGATCGGGGTCGGAGAACCGTCCCCGGGTCAGAATATCGGACAGCTCCTTGCGGACCGTCTCGCCAACGCGCAACTGGCGCTGGGAAGGGCCGCGGCTGTCCTGTCCGTGTTGTCTTGCCATTGTTGTTGTTCCTGCATCTCTGGCAGCGCATTCCGTCCCGACGTATTCGGGCGCCGTTGGCGGACCGGTCCCAGCGATCCGCGCCATTACCGGGCCTGAAGCGCGGACGGTGGCGAGACCATCTGGATGGTGCGAATACCACGGCCGAGCCATGGCATAACGGCGTTACCTGCGACCAGATACGACGTCAGCGGCTTAATTGAATAAGCCGCTGACATCAGTTTCAAGTAGATTTCTGACTTCGATCAGAGTGTCCGTGCGATCTGCTCGACGCGGAAGCACTCGATGACGTCGCCCGGACGCATGTCCTGGTACTTGACGAAGTTCATGCCGCATTCCTGACCGGATTCGACAGACTTGACCTCGTCCTTGAAGCGCTTGAGCGTGCCCAGTTCGCCTTCGTGGATGACCACGTCGTCGCGAATGAGGCGAACGTTGGCGCCACGTTCCACGACACCTTCGGTGACCAGACAGCCTGCAACCTTGCCGACCTTGGAGATGTGGAAGATTTCCTTGATCTCCGCATTGCCGAGGAAGGTCTCGCGGCGCTCCGGCGACAGCATGCCCGACAGGGCCGCCTTGATGTCGTCGACCAGGTCGTAGATCACGTTGTAGTAACGGATCTCGATGCCTTCGCGGCTTGCCGCTTCACGAGCCTGCTTGTTGGCACGCACGTTGAAGCCGATGATCGGAGCCTTGGAAGCGAGCGCCAGCGTGACGTCGCTTTCGGTGATGCCACCGACACCGGAGAGCAGGATGCGTGCGCCGACTTCCTCGTTGCCGAGTTCGTTGAGCGCATGGGCAATCGCTTCCGCGGAGCCCTGCACGTCGGCCTTGAGCACCAGCGGGAACTCTTTTTTGCCGGTTTCCTGCAGACGGTTCATCATCTGCTCGAGCGAACCACGCGTACCGGAGGCGACCACGGAGGCCTTCTCGCGGATCTGGCGCTGACGGTAATCGGTAATTTCACGGGCGCGGGCTTCGTTGTCGACGACCGCAACCATGTCACCGGCTTCCGGCGTGCCCTGGAAGCCCAGAACCTCGACCGGTTTGGCCGGACCGGCTTCCTTCACCTGGTTGCCATTCTCGTCGAGCATGGCGCGGACGCGGCCCCACTCGGCACCGGCAACAAGAATGTCGCCCGGCTTGAGTGTGCCCTTCTGCACCAGAACGGTGGCAACCGGACCACGGCCCTTGTCGAGCTGCGCTTCGATGACGATACCTTCCGCCTTGCGGTCCGGATTTGCCTGGAGTTCCAGAACTTCGGACTGCAGCAGGATCATTTCCAGAAGCTTGTCGAGGCCCTGGCCACTCTTGGCCGAGACTTCCACATCGATCACGTCACCGCCCATGGATTCCACAACGAGGCTCTCGCTGAGAAGTTCGGTACGGACGCGGTTCGGATCTGCTTCCGGCTTGTCCATCTTGTTGATGGCCACGATGATCGGTACGTCGGCCGCCTTGGCGTGCGCAACGGCTTCCTTGGTCTGCGGCATGACACCATCGTCGGCAGCAACAACAAGGATCACGATATCGGTCGACTTCGCACCGCGAGCACGCATCTGCGAGAACGCAGCGTGGCCCGGGGTATCGATGAAGGTGATCTTGTTGCCGTCCTGATCGACCTGATAGGCGCCGATGTGCTGGGTAATGCCGCCGGCTTCGCCGGTGACAACCTTCGACTTGCGGATCGCATCGAGCAGCGAGGTCTTGCCGTGATCGACGTGACCCATGATGGTCACGACCGGAGGACGCGGCAGCAGGGTGGCCGGTTCGTCTTCCGTGGTGAACAGACCTTCTTCGACGTCTGCTTCAGACACGCGCTTGACCGTGTGGCCCATTTCCTCGGCGATCAGTTCGGCGGTATCGGCGTCGATAACGTCGTTGATCTTGAGCATCTGGCCCTGCTTCATGAGAAGCTTGATCACGTCCACGGCGCGCTCTGCCATACGGTTGGCGAGTTCCTGGATCGTGATGGCTTCCGGCAGAACGACTTCACGCATGATCTTTTCACGCACGACCTGCTGCTGCCCGCGCTTCGCCTTTTCCTGGCGACGGCGCATGGAAGCCAGAGACCGCGCACGCTGGCCGTCGTCGCCACCGGTGGCGGCGGAGATGGTCAGCTTGGAGCGGCGGCGGTCGTCGCCAGTGCGCGGACGCGCGGCGGGAGCCGGAGCCTGCTTCGGGCGTTTGACCGCACGAACGCTCTTGTTGTTGCGATCGTCTTCTTCGGATTCTCCGCGCTCGGGTTTCGCACGTGCGGCCGGAGCTTCCGGCGCCTTGCGCTTGCCCATGTCGTCAAGGCTGGGCGGCTTGCCGCCGTCGGCGTGAGCCGGCTTGCGAACCACGGTGCGACCGGTTGCTTCCTTGCGCACAGGCGCAGCAGCTTCCGTTGCCGGTTCGGCGACAGGTTCGCTCTTCGGTTCGGCCTTGGCCTGTTCCGCAGCCTGGAGAGCTTCTTCGGCTTCACGCTTTGCGCGCTCTTCCGCTTCCACCTTGGCGCGGGCCTCTTCTTCGGCCTGACGCTGCGCGGCTTCAACAGCCCGGCGCTTGTCTTCTTCTTCGCGGCGCTTGCGGTCTTCCTCGTCGCGCACCTTCGCCATCTGAAGGGCTGCCGCACGTGCTGCCGCTTCTTCCTTGGTCAGGGTGCGCAGAACGTTGCCGTTGCCCTTTTGGCGCTGGCCGGAGGCAGACCGGCGGGCCTGCTTGGTCGCCTGTGGATCTGGCTGTGGCGGCGTACGCGGCGCTTCAGCCGGCCGCTCGAGGCGCTGTGTTGTCGGCGCAGGAGCTTCTGCTTTCGCTTCCTGCCCCGGGAGTACAACACGACGCTTCTTCTTTTCCACGACGACGGCTTTGGTCCGGCCATGCGAGAAGGACTGCCGAACAGTTCCCTGATCGCCACCGCCGCGCTTTAGGCCAAGCGTTTTGCCACGCTCAACGCTGATTGTCTTGTCGCCTGGATTTTTCGTATCGCTCATATTGCCTTCAGTCCTGCGCAACCGCCTTTTCAAGCGTTGCCATTATCGCTGCTTGCCCCGGAGGAGTTGCGAAAACGCTCCAGGTCACGCACCCGCGACAGGAAGTTTTCGCTCGCCTGCCCCGCAAGCAGTGCAGCATGTATCACATTTGACCGGCCCAATGCCAAATCCAATTGGTCCGAATCGAACAAACGGACGATTTGGCATCCGTTTGCGTGTTCCTGAGTGCCGGCAGCCAGTGCCGCCAGCTTCCTTACCCCGTCTTCTGCAGCGTCCGAGGCATGGACCAGCCCGGCGACATCTTCCTGCCGCAGAGCTGCTTCAACTTTCGCATATCCCGTTACCAGCTCGCCGGCCTTGCGCGTCATGGAGAGCGCTTGCAGCGCCGATCGTTCCATGAGCGCATCAACCCGATCCGCCAGTCCCGGCTCGACAGAGGCTTCCCCTTTAAAACCCCTGCCGAAGACCTTTTTCCGGTCCTTTTCGGCAACAGCCACGACTTCTTTCGTGGCGGTTATCCAAACACCACGCCCTGGAAGAACCCGCTTCAGATCCGGAACCACCTCGCCTTGCGGGTCGAGGACGAACCGGATCAGCGCACTGACGGGCTGAACCTCCCGGGTCACGGCACATTGCCGTTCGGTCGGCTCACTCTTCCTGGGCACGCTGCCACTCCTTTAGATCAACCTGCTTTCCGGTGCGAACACCTTCGGCGCAGAAAAGTTGATCGAACTTGCGAATTCGAAGCTGCCGATCGGCCGGGGCCATACCGGAAGCTTCATACAGGAGGCTTTTGCCTCTCTCGTTACCCGTTCAGGATCGCGCCGCCCTGCGGCTCTTCTCCAACGGTCTCGGCCATTTCGGCCTCGTCTTCTTCTTCGGCTTCTTCTGCCTCAGCCTGAGCTGCGAGTTCTTCCTCGGTGATCCAGCCGGCGGCCAGACGGGCGGCCATCACGACGTTTTCCGCTTCAGCGCGGGACATGTCGAATTCCGAAAGAGCACCTTCGAAGCGCTTGGTTTCACCGTCCTTGCGTTCGGTCCAGCCGACGAGATCGTCAGCAGCGCAACCGGCGAGGTCTTCCATCGTCTTGATGTCGTCCTTGCCCAAGGCAACCATCATAGCCGTTGTCAGGCCATCAATCGACCTCAAGTCGTCGGCAACGCCGAGCGAAATACGCTCTTCGTCGAGTTTTGCTTCCAGCTCGGCCAGGTAATCCCGGGCACGTGCCTGGATTTCGACGGCGGTGTCGTCGTCGAAGCCTTCGATCATGGAGATCTCGTCGAGCTCCACATAGGCAACTTCCTCAACCGAGGTAAAGCCTTCGGTCGCCAGCAACTGTCCGACCATCTCGTCCACGTTGAGGGCTTCCATGAACAGCTGCGAGCGCTCCAGGAATTCCTTCTGGCGGCGGTCGCTTTCTTCCTGCTCGGTCATGATGTCAATGGCCCAGCCGGTCAGCTGTGAGGCCAGACGCACGTTCTGGCCGCGGCGGCCGATCGCCAGTGATAGTTGGTCATCGGGAACGACAACTTCAATACGTTCGGCGTCTTCGTCCAGAACAACCTTGGCAACTTCGGCCGGCTGCAGGGCGTTGACGATGAAGGTTGCCGCTTCTTCGTTCCACGGGATGATGTCGATCTTTTCGCCCTGGAGCTCGCCAACAACGGCCTGGACGCGGCTGCCGCGCATACCCACGCAGGCGCCGACCGGATCGATGGAGCTGTCCTTGGAGATCACGGCGATCTTCGCGCGCGAACCCGGGTCACGGGCAACGGACTTGATCTCGATGACGCCGTCGTAGATTTCCGGAACTTCCTGGGCAAACAGCTTCGCCATGAACTGCGGATGCGTGCGCGACAGGAAGATCTGCGGGCCGCGCTGCTCGCGGCGAACGTCGTAAATGATGGCGCGGATGCGGTCGCCCGTGCGGAAGATTTCGCGCGGGATCAGCTCGTCGCGGCGGACGATGCCTTCGCCGCGGCCAAGATCCACGATGACGTTGCCGTATTCCGCGCGCTTGACGACACCGTTGACGACTTCGCCGACACGGTCCTTGAATTCTTCGTACTGACGGTCACGCTCGGCTTCGCGCACTTTCTGCACGATGACCTGCTTGGCGGACTGGGCGGCGATACGGCCGAAATCGAGCGGCGGCAGCGGTTCGGCAATGAAGTCGCCGATGCTGGCTTCCGGATTGCGGGCCTGCGCGTCATCAAGAGAGATGTCGGTGGAAACGTTCTCGACAGTGTCAACGACCTGAAGCAGGCGCTGCAAACGGATCTCGCCGGTCTTCGGATTGATTTCGGCACGGACTTCCGTTTCCGTACCATAGCGGGAGCGGGCTGCCTTCTGGATCGCGTCTTCCATTGCATTGATGACGATCATCCGGTCGATGGATTTTTCCCGTGCGACCGCGTCAGCGATTTGCAGCAGTTCCAGCCGGTTCGCGCTGATTGCCATATTCCACTCCTCTTGCGCCAAGGATCGGTTCGGGCGCGTTCTTCTTCTTTCCCTTAGAGCCTGTGGCTCAGTTGGGCATGTTGTCCTGCGACAGCTCGTCATCCTGGCCACGGGCGGCAAGCGCCGCCTTTTCCGCCTGAAGAGCTGCGGTAATCAAGTCATCGGTCAGAACCAGCTTGGCTTCGCCGATGTTCTCCAGCGGCAGCGCCACGGTGTCCTCTTCGCCTTCCCGCACATCGGGCAGCCGAAGGTTGGCCTTGCCGTCTTCCGCGCCGAGGAGCTTGCCCCGGAACCGCTTGCGGCCATCCAGCATGACGGCCATCTCGACCTTCAGCTCATGGCCGGCCCAGCGATTGAAATCGCCGGCCCGCACGAGCGGACGATCGATACCTGGAGATGAAACTTCTAGATGATATGCCCGGTTGATCGGGTCTTCGACGTCGAGCGCAGGCGAGACGGCCCGGCTGATGGTTTCGCAGTCCTCGACCGTCATGGTGCCGTCGGGGCGCTCCGCCATGATCTGCAGGGTGCAGCCGTTCTGAGCACTGATCTTCGTACGCACCAGTCGGTAGCCGAGGTCCTCGATGACCGGCTCCACAATTGCGGCAACACGGGCATCAAGACCCTGTTCCGTCACAATTCTCGGTTCGTGTGCGCTCACACTTGGCTCCTGTTGGCGGCCGTTACCGGCTCTTGAGCATCAGATGCACCTGATTGTCGATTTACATAGGGCAGTCCTGCTCGAACTCGTTGGTTTCCGGTTATGTAAGCAAAAAAGAGCGGGTCCCCGGCGGGCCCACTCTCAAAGTGCTCAGATAAGCCGTTTGAGGTGAAACACGGGCTGTATAACGCCAAAGGGGGCAAAAAGGCAAGAGGCCGGGCCAAATTCCTCAAAGAAGTTGGCGCCAGTCCAGAATCCCCCGATAAACGGCAGCAAATGCGCCGTTCTCCGCGCTACGCCGCTACACCCTGCGGAAGGTCAGGTAGCGTCCGATACGCCCCTCGCGGATGGCCTTCGCCTCGTAGCGTGTACTCGGCCAGCCTTCCCAGGGCGTTTTCCAGTCGGATGCAGTTTCCGCAGCCCATTCGAACGCCACATGGTCGCGGCAATGGCGCAGTGTCCAGTCGACGTAGGTATCGATGTCGCTGGCAAAACGGAATTCGTGGCCGGGCTTGATGACCCGGGCATAGCGATCGAGATTCTGCTCGTTGATGAACCGGCGCTTCCAGTGGCGCTTTTTCGGCCAGGGATCCGGATAGAGCTGATAGGCCAAGTCGAGACTTGCCTCGGGCAACCAGTCCAGCACATTGACGGCATCATCATCGTAAAGGCGGATATTGCGGAACCCCTCCCCCACGACGGCATTCACGGCCTTGGCCATGCTGCCGACGAAAGGTTCGACGCCGATGAAGCCGACACGCGGATTGGTTCTGGCCCGGTGGAGCAGATGCTCACCGCCGCCAAAACCGACCTCCAGACACACCTCGTCGACATCCGCATCAAAGAGGGTCTTCAGATCCTCCGGAGCGGGGGTCGCCAGGTCCAGCGCGAGGCGCGGCAGTTCGTTTTCCATCAGCGCCTCACGGCGCGGGCTCAACGGCTTGCCCTTGCGGCGGCCGTAAAAGGAACCTTCGTAGCGGTCAGTCATAATTCAACTTCAAAACGACAGATCGCCGGCACTGAACCGGCGATCTGCTTCACTTCTTCCATGTTCAGCGTAAGCGCAGCTTATCCCGCAAGCGGGCGCAGCGCGTCAACCAGATCCGTCTTTTCCCAGCTGAAGCCGCCATCGGCCTCAGGTTCGCGGCCGAAGTGGCCGTAAGCGGCGGTGCGCTCATAGATCGGGTTGTTCAGCTTCAGGTGCTGGCGAATGCCGCGCGGGCTGAGACCCATGACATCGCGCAAGGCTTTTTCCAGCTTGGCTTCATCGCAACGGCCGGTGCCATGCAGGTCGACGTAGACCGACAGCGGCTCCGGAACGCCGATGGCGTAGGAAAGCTGAATGGTGCAGCGGTCGGACAGATCGGCCGCAACAACGTTCTTGGCAAGATAGCGCGCCGCGTAGGCTGCCGAACGGTCCACCTTGGTCGGATCCTTGCCGGAGAATGCGCCGCCGCCGTGTGGAGCTGCACCACCGTAGGTGTCGACAATGATCTTGCGGCCGGTCAGGCCTGCATCACCGTCAGGGCCGCCGATGACGAAGGCGCCGGTCGGGTTGACGTGCCAGACGGTGTCGCCGGTGATGAAGCCTTCCGGCAGTGCAGTGCGGATGTAGGGCTCGACAATGGCGCGCACGTCGGAGGAGGTCAGGGCCGGATCCAGATGCTGGGTCGACAGAACGATCGAGGTTGCCTCGACCGGCTTGCCGTCGACGTAGCGGACGGTTACCTGGCTCTTCGCGTCCGGGCCGAGCGCAGGCTCCTGACCGGATTTGCGGACGTCGGCCAGAAGACGCAGGATCTTGTGCGAAAACAGGATCGGAGCCGGCATCAACTCTTCGGTTTCGCGGCAGGCGTAGCCGAACATGATGCCCTGATCGCCCGCACCTTCGTCCTTGTTGTCGGCGGCATCAACGCCCTGGGCGATGTGTGCGGACTGCGCGTGAAGGTGAACGGCGATATCGCAGTTTTCCCAATGGAAACCGTCTTGCTCGTAGCCGATATCCTTGACGGCCATGCGGGCAAGATGAGCGATGTAATCGTTGGTGATGGTTGACGGACCGCGGGTTTCGCCGGCGATCACGATGCGGTTGGTCGTTGCCAGGGTTTCACAGGCAACGCGCGCTTCCGGCATTTCCTTGAGGTAGGCATCTACAACCGCATCGGAAATACGGTCGCATACTTTATCCGGATGCCCTTCGGAGACGGACTCGGAGGTAAACAGGTAATTCTGACGTGCCATTGGCGATCGTCCTTCTGGGAATGAATATGACAGAAGCGGCGATTGTCATCGCCGCTCCGTCTGCATCAATCTTAGAAGTTCTTCGCCGCGTCAAGCGCGCGCGTGAATTTTGTCAGTCGTCGCCAGCCAGAGACCGGACCAGATCGACGATCCGGCGGCGTACTTTCGGGTCTTCAATCCGCACGAATGCCTTGTTCAGGGACAGGCCTTCGGAAGAAGACAGGAAGTCGACAACATAGGAGGTCGGCTGCGTTTCGCCGAAGCCTTCCGCCTCTTCAGGCGTACCGGGCGCATCTTCGAAGAAAAAGGAAACCGGGACTTTCAGAACGGTTGCGATGTGTTGCAACCGGCTGGCACCGATACGGTTGGTGCCTTTTTCGTATTTCTGGATCTGCTGGAAGGTGATGCCCAGACTTTCGCCAAGCTTTTCCTGACTCATGCCTAGCATCATGCGGCGAAGCCGGACGCGGCTGCCAACATGAATATCGATCGGATTCGGAGACTTTTTACTGGGCATCTGTGTCGCTCTTTCTTTTTCTCGCGGAAAAAGCCCGCTCGTTTTCGTTTGCACAAGCTCTCCTGACATCCCCCCACAGGCTCAAGAGACCGAAGTTTGCCCGCAACCTTTCACTTGTACATGAAGCAGCCTTCAATCGGCTATTTCACGGTTGTATCACAGTTTCTTCACTCAACTCAAACAAAAAATATCAATTTACACGCGAATCGCGGTTGTATTGGTAAAACCCGGCAAATACTACGATAAGAAACGAGATAACGAGCACCGGCAGATCGCCAAAAATGCCGTAGAGAGTATTGTCTAGTCTCTGCGGAAGCTTGGAATCGATCAGACCTTTTTCGAATATCGCGAGTTTCGCGACCACCTGACCTTTGGCATCAATCACCGCTGAAATGCCTGTATTTGCAGCTCTAATCAGCGGCAGGCCGGTTTCGATGGCACGTAAACGAGCCTGTGCGAGGTGCTGATAAGGGCCGGGCGTCCGGCCAAACCAGGCGTCGTTGGTAACGTTCAGCAGAAAATCCGGCCTCCTGGAAACACCGTCCAGAGATCCCGGAAAAATTGCCTCATAGCAAATCATGGGTAGAAAACTAAAACTTTCGGAGGTGGTCAGTACACGCGGTTGATACCCGGCCTCGAACCCATCCATGGGGCCTGCAAGGTTAGAAATTCCCAGTGATTCAAGCAGAGGTTTAAACGGAACGTATTCACCGAAAGGTACGAGCCGAACCTTGTCGTAGATGCCCTGGACGGTGCCCTCGGTGCCGATGACAAAGACGCTGTTGAAGTAATCTGCCCCTCTCATGCCGGGCTCGGCCCGGATCGCACCGGTCACCAGTTCGGTCTTGTCACCGAGCGACTGACCGATCCGGAACAAGGCTCCCGGCTCCTGTGTCAGCAGGAAGGGAACGGCCGATTCCGGCCAGACCACCATGCGCGGCTGTCCGACGCGCGCGGCGCCGCCAAGCGGCGCTTCGGTCATGTCGAGGAAGGTCTGAAAGATCTCGTCGCGCAGCTCCGGCCGCCATTTGTCTTTCTGATCGATCGATGGCTGCACGATTCGGATGTCCAGATCGGCAACAGGCAATGCCGTCTGCCAGAGCCTGACGACGCCGTAACCTGCAACCGCGGCCAGAGCAACCGCGGCAATGACAACGGCCGTCACGCGCTGGCGAAACGGGCGAGCGTCGGCCAGAACGGCCGGCGTCGAAAAGATCGCAACCACGAAGAAGGTGAGACCATAGAGCCCGACAAGACTTGCCGCCTGTGACACACTCAGCGATCCGGACACGCCATAGCCGAAGGCATTCCAGGGAAATCCGGTCAGGACATGGCCGCGCAGCCAGTCCGTCAGTGTCAGGCCGGCAGCAAGTACCAGGATGCGGCGAAACTGGTCACTCCAGAATATCGCGGCCAGTCCCACCCCAAGGCCCGTGAACAGCGCCAGCCCGACAGGCATTGCCAGCACGGCAAAGGGCATCAGCCAGGCAAAGCGCTCCGCTTCCACCAGAAACGCCGCGCCGATCCACCAAAGGCCCGAGAGAAAATAGCCGAAGCCGAACAACCAGCCGAGCGCGAAGCCGGTGCGAAACCGCTGAACCCGCTTGCCGGGTGCGGGATCGACCGCTCCGTCCAGCATCCAGACCAGACAGGGAAACGTGACCAGAAGCACGAAGGTGAAGTCATAAGGGGGAAGCGCAAAGGCCGTCAGCGCACCGCAGGCGGCGCACAAGAGACGGCGCTGCCAGCCCCATGCCAGAAGAAAGGTATTTGGCAGGGCCGACAGGCGGTGTGACAACCATTGCATCAAAGAGCTTCCCCATACTTGCGGTCAGGAGATTTGTCGGCTCGCCGCAGTGGGGTCAAGGGTTAATACCAACGGCGCGCGAAGAAGTCGCTTCGAGACGACGGGCCATCGGCACCGTTGGCAAGCATCCATTTGGCTGGTTTCGGCGTCCGGCCGCTCATCCGTTTCCGCTGGACGCAGCAACCTTGGTCTTGGTGCTTTCGCTGTCCTGGCTGCTCTCGCCGGAAACGGAATCGGTCCGCTTTGGACGGCGGCGAAGATCCGGCGGGCGCGCGTCGGCGCGGCGGCGGCGGATCTTCAGGCGCTTGATGCGGCGCGGATCCGCATCCATTATCTCGAACTCGAACCCGGGCACTTCATCCGGCACCAGCAGCAGCTCGCCGCGGACCGGTACGCGGCCAACGGAGACATAGAGCAGACCACCGAGCGTATCGACGTCCTCGGAAATCTCGCCGTCGTTCAGCTGCGTGCCGAGCGCTTCGTCGAGTTCCTCCAGCGGCAGACGCGGATCTGCGATCCACACGCCCTCGCCGGCGGCAGCCAGCATGGCTTCCTCGTCCTCGTCGTGTTCGTCTTCGATATCACCGACAACTTCCTCGACAAGATCCTCCAGCGACACAAGTCCGTCGGTTCCGCCGTATTCGTCGATCACCAGCGCCATCTGGATACGATCGGCCTGCATTTTCGCCATCAGGTCTGTCGCCGGCATGGACGGCGGCACGAACAAGAGATTGCGCAGCAGATCCGTGTCCTTCAGCGAGACCGACAGGTCGACACAGGACAGGTCCAGGTCAGGCATGTTGTGACCGTTTCGCGCAGGCGCATTCGAATTGGACGGTTGAAAGCCGGTTGTATCGTTTTCATTGTCCACAGAAGTTGCAGGACGGTTCGAAGCGCCACGTTCTGCGATATAGGCCATCAAATCCTTGATGTGGACCATGCCCCGCGGATCGTCGAGCGTCTCTTCGTAAACCGGCATGCGCGAATGCCCGCTCGTCTGGAACAGTTCCATGACGCGGCTCAGGCTGGTTTCCAGATCGACCGCGTCGATATCCGCACGCGGGATCATGACGTCGTCGACGCGCAATTCACGCAGTCTCAGAATGTTGCCGAGGAGCATTCGCTCTTCCGGCGAGAAGGCAGCATCACCACCTTCGCGAGCAAGCTCGTCCTCCAGGTTCTCGCGCAAGCTCGAAGACTGGCGGCCCAAGCGCAGGAAGCGTTTGAGGAGATCGAGAAAGGCCGCAGGTTTCTGCGGCTTCAGCTGTTGCGGGTCTTCCCCGTCCTGGTCCTGTCCGGTGCTGGCAGGCTTCTGCCCGGTTGCCGGACTTTGCGGTTCAATTGAGTTCATCATCCATCAATCAAGAACATCACATCCCATGATGCCACTTAACCGCCGTCGGCCACAAGTGGCCTGTCCGCGTAAGGGTCATCGATGCCAAGAGACGCCAGAATGGACTTCTCAAGGCTTTCCATCAGTTCCGCCTCTTCACTTTCCTGATGATCATAATCGAAAAGGTGAAGCAAACCGTGAACAGTCAGATGGGTAAGGTGATCGGAAAATTCAATTCCAAGGTCTGCAGCTTCCGCTGCGACGGTTTCATAGGCGAAAACGATGTCCCCCAGAAGGGGGCCATAAACGTCGCCTTGCGGATCGCTGCCGGGAAAGGACAGGACGTTTGTTGCCTTGTCCTTGTCGCGCCATTTCGCGTTCAGCTGCCGGATCGACGCGTCGTCGGTAAACAGCAGCGAGACTTCGGTTCCCTCCAGCACTTCCAGATCCGCCCCTGCAAAGGCAGCGGTGATTGCCTTTGCAGTTATTGCTTCCAACTGGCTTTCCGCCGGCCAATCACCCGCTTCTATCGAAAGGTCGATCTGAAAACTATCAGGCAATCGGTCTGGCATCGTCGGCAAGGGCTTTTCAGGAATTTGCGGCTTCACGAGGGCGCGCAGAGGCACCGTCGCGGTCCGCACCACGTTGTCGCTCGGCAAAGCGGCGCTCGCGCGCTTCCGATTCTTCCCGAGAGGCGTTGTCGTAAGCGGTCACGATCCGTCCGACCAGTTCGTGACGGACGACGTCTTTCTCGTTGAAGCGGATGTGGGCAACTTCCGGAATGTCCGTCAAAAGCCCCAGCGCTTCGCGCAGACCGGACATCTGTCCTGACGGCAGGTCGATCTGGCTCGGATCGCCGGTGACGATCATCTTCGAGCCTTCCCCAAGACGCGTCAGGAACATCTTCATCTGCATGGAGGTCGTGTTCTGTGCCTCGTCGAGCAGCACCACCGCGTTGGAGAGCGTGCGGCCGCGCATGAAGGCGAGCGGCGCCACTTCGATCATGCCGGACTGCAAGCCACGGTCGACCTTCTCGGCAGGCATCATCTCGTAAAGCGCATCGTAGATCGGCCGCAGGTACGGATCGACCTTGTCCTTCATTTCACCCGGCAAAAAGCCGAGGCGCTCACCGGCTTCCACGGCAGGACGGGACAGGATCAGACGGGCCACATCGCCGCGCTCCAGAAGAGCTGCTGCATAGGCAACCGCCAGAAAGGTCTTGCCGGTACCGGCAGGGCCGGTTCCGAAAATCAGGTCGGCCCGATCCATCGACCTGATATAGGCATCCTGGGTCGGTGTGCGGGCGACGATCGTTTTCCGGCGGGTCGCGATCTGGGCGAAGGCCAGCCGGGACTTCGGCTCCAGCGTCGGCAACGGCAGCTGCGCTTCCGCAGCCGCTGCCATGCGCAGCGCGCCGTCGACATCACCCGGGTGGATTTCCTGTCCCTGCAGCAGACGCTGATACATGGCTTCCAGAGCCGTGCGCGCCTGGGCGCAGCCAACCTGGCTGCCTTTCAGTGTCACCTGGTTGCCCCGGGCAATCGCATCGATCCCAAGACGCTGCTCGATCAGCGCAAGGTTCTGGTCGAATTGCCCAAACAGATCTCCGATCAGCCGGTTATCTTCAAAGGCAAGAACAATATGGGTCATGTCGGAGGCCGAACCGGCCGCAGAGGATTGTACCGAAGACTTGCGGGATGAAGAGTGGCTGTCGCGCGTCAAATGACGTCTCCTTTAGGCCGCCGGAGCCGGGATGCGTCCGGACCTTCCAAGATCATCTTGCCCCGCAATCAGCCGCCCGAACAGGGAATTGGACCCGATGTCGACGATTTCCACCGCTTGTATCGACCCGATGAGGTCTTCAGGTGCATCCAGTTGCACCGGCTGCAGCCACGGCGACTTCCCGACCAGCTGTCCGGGATTGCGGCCGGTCTTCTCCAGAAGCACATCGCAGGTCATGCCCAGACGCGAGGCGTTGAACGCCTTCTGCTGCTCGGCAACCAGCGCCTGAAGCGCGGCCAGCCGTGCGGACTTGACGTCCTCCGGCACCTGTTCGTCCATGGTCGCGCCGGGCGTACCGGGCCTGGAACTGTATTTGAACGAGAAGGCCGAGCCGTAGCCGACCTGTCGAATCAGATCCATCGTGTCTTCGAAATCCTGGTCGCTCTCGCCCGGGAAACCGACGATGAAATCGCCTGAGAGCGCAATGTCGGGAGAGACCTCGCGAATGCGGTCGATCAGGCGGAAATACTCATCGCGCGTGTGCCGGCGGTTCATCGCCTTCAGGATCTTGTCGGACCCGGACTGCACAGGCAGGTGCAGATACGGCATCAGGCTTTTCAGGTCCCGATGCGCCTCGATCAGGTCGTCATCCATGTCGCGCGGATGGCTGGTGGTATAGCGCAGCCGGTCCAGACCGTCGATTTCCGCCAGGCGCCGCAGCAACCGGCCAAGACCCCAGACGGCACCGTCCGGCGATGTGCCGTGATAGGCGTTGACGTTCTGGCCCAGCAACGTGATCTCGCGTACCCCGGCCGCGGCCATGCGTTCGGCTTCGCTGACGATCTGCTCGACAGAGCGGGAGACTTCGGCCCCGCGCGTGTAGGGAACGACGCAGAAGGTGCAGAACTTGTCGCAACCTTCCTGCACGGTCAGGAAGGCGGACGGCGGGCGTTTGAGAACCTGCTTTTCGGCACGTTCCGACAGGTGATTGAACTTGGCGTCGATGTCGAACTCGGTCTCGACAACCTTGGAGCCCGCGCGGGCCTTTTCCAGAAGGGACGGCAGCTGATGATAGCTCTGCGGGCCCACCACAAGATCGACAATCGGCGCCCGGCGAGAAATTTCCTCGCCCTCCGCCTGCGCAACGCAGCCGGCGACACCCACCATCATGTCCTTGCCGGATTTTGCCCGCTCTTCCTTGACCTTGCGGATGCGGCCAAGCTCCGAATAGACTTTCTCGGCTGCCTTTTCTCGAATGTGGCAGGTGTTCAAAATGACAAGATCCGCATCTTCCAGATCGTCCGTCGCCTCGAATCCCTCCGGTGCCAGCACATCGGTCATGCGCTCGCTGTCGTAGACGTTCATCTGGCAGCCATAGGTACGCACGAACACCTTGCGGGTGTTCCCACCCTTGCGGGCGTCTGTCATATCGGCGGTGGAAACGGCGGTGACGTTCGTTTCCATGTCTTGTTCAGGGCGGCTTGTCATTCGCTCCTCGTGGGGCTCCTCAGGGCCTTGATACGCTGGCCTTTTTCAGGCGGCCGGATGTCGTGAATGTCGGTACCTTCATCGGGCAGTTCACCCGGCACAGGCACAGGATCGATCCGTCCTTCATGCCCGGGACCCGCGCCTGAGACCGGCGGCGGACGGCACCTTGCAAATTCAGGCGCCAGCTTTAGCGGTTTTTTCCGCGTTTGAGAAGAACTCGAGTGTCTCGATTTCGCTGAAATCTTCGGTGTCGACCGGCTTTTGCAGCAGCGAGGCTATCGTCATGGCCCTAACCTCGGTTTCCAGGCGGCGGGTCAGGGCTTTCCGGTCCGTTGTCCGGTCAACCAGAACCGGCTCGCCCCAGCGCACCACCACGTCGAGTGCACCGCGCGAAAAGATGCCCCAAAGATGGCCGGCGAGTTCCATATCGCCATACCAGGCGACATGCGGCCGATGGGCACGACCCATCGGCAGGCCGTAAAAGCCCTGATAGGCGACCGAAAGTGGCTGCACCCAGACTTTCGAGGTTTCGTCCTCGCCGACCGCACGGGTGGCGGCGCCCAGTAGGGCCGAGCGAAACGGCAGGACGCAATTGCCGTCGTTGGAGGTACCTTCGGCAAACAGGACCATCGCGTCCCCGGCAGCCATACGATCGGCGATGGCATCGGCCACCTGGGCGGTTTCCGTGCGCCGGGTGCGATTGACGAACACCGTGCGCTGAAGCTTGGCGAACAGGCCGAAAATGGGCCAGCCTGAAACCTCGGACTTGGCGATGAAGGAGAGAGGCATCAGCGAGCCGACCACGGTGATATCGACCCAGGATGCGTGGTTGGAGGCGATCAGCAACGGCCGGTCCACGGCCGGGGCCCCGATCTGCTCGATCTTGATGCCCACAAGCCGGGTGGCGATCCGGTGCCAGAGCTGGGGTAGTTTGCGCTGCATCTTCAGCCCGAGCTTCACCGCCAGCCACTGAAGCGGGATCAGCACCAGCGAGACCAGCGTCAGAAGGAAGATGATAACCCCGGCCTTGAGCTCAGCCATCGCCCTGATTATCCTTCGGGACATCGAGCGGGACGCCATAAAGTTCCAGCCGGTGATCGACCAGACGGTAACCCAGCTTCTTGGCGATGAATTCCTGCAAGGCCTCGATTTCCTCGTTGCGGAACTCGATGACCTGGCCGGAGCGCAGATCGATCAGATGGTCGTGATGCTCGTCCGGAACGGTTTCATAACGCGACCGGCCATCACGAAAATCGTGCCGTTCGATCATGCCGGCGTCCTCGAACAACTTCACCGTGCGATAGACCGTCGAAATGGAAATGCCAGGATCGATCGCCACGGAGCGGCGGTAGAGTTCCTCGACGTCCGGGTGCTCGTCGGACGCGGCTTCGATGACGGAGGCAATGACGCGACGCTGTTCGGTCATGCGCATACCTTTTTCGATGCACAAGTCCGCTAGCGTTGATTGCCGCTCTTCCGCCATTGCGATGCCGTCCGCTGTCTGTTTCCGATACCGTATCCGTTTCCGCTACAGCGCTTAACCAAGATCGACGCGCATGACAAGCGCGGTGCCGTCTCCTCCACTGTCGCTGTAATAGCCTTTGCGGCTGCCGACTTCCTTGAAGCCGAGCGCCCGGTACAGCAGCAGAGCCGGTTCGTTGGCTGCGTCCACTTCCAGAAAAAGGTGTTTGCAACGTTCACCGTAGAGCCGAAACAGGCCGGCTTCCATCAGCTTCTTGCCGATGCCACGGCCGCGCTGGCGCGGGTGAACCGCAATGGTGATGACCTCGGCTTCGTCGGCAACGGTGCGCACGATCAGGAAACCAAGCGGTGCGCGCGTGCCATAGGGGCTCGCCCGGCGTGCCACCAGAAACATCGTCCCCGCATGCGCTTTCATCCGCGCAAGCTCGTCCGTATTCCATTTGTGCTTGAAACAAAGCGCGTGGATGTCGGCAATCTTTGGTAGATCCTCGTCCAGCGCCTCTTCTATCACCGGCGGCTGGGTCCAGAACCACCAAAAACTCATTGCCGTTCTATCCTTCCCTTCGTTTGCGGTGTCGCATCGGGCGGCCGCAAATAGAGTGGCGAAGGGGATGACCTCGAAGGATCGGCGGAGATCCCCAGTTCCGCGACATCCCGAATACCCGGGAAAGTGCTGCGGGACAATATCGCGCTTTCCGGAAGCCCAAGCTCCCTCGCGATTTTTTCCGATGCCGATCCTGCCAATCTTATGTCCTTGGGCAGGTTCGCCGCAAGATCTGCGATGGTACGGACACCGGCTTCATCGGCAGCGCTGCCGGACGCATGATAAAGCTGGCAATAGACCTCGTCTGCCTTTCCGGTCAGCGCCACCAGCACGGGACCGCCGTCATCCCCTGGCACGGCGGAACGGGCAATGGCTGCCAGGGTCGTTACGCCGACAACCGGCTTTCCGAGCACGAGACCAAAGCCACGGGCAACCGCCAGTCCGACGCGAAGGCCGGTAAAGCTGCCGGGTCCGATGGTCACGGCAACGCGGTCGAGCTCGGAAAAGGTGGTGGACGACTCGGCCATGACCTCACCGATCATGTCCATCAGCTTCTCGGCATGGCCTCGGCCGATCTCCTCGCCGCACGCCTCGAAACACGCGGTTTCGACACCGTCGTCGAGAACGGCGGCGGCGCAATTGGCAAGGGCTGTATCGATGGCGAGGACGCGCATTCCGGTTTGGCTCATGGTTTTCGTGTCCCACATGCCACTACCCCGCCCCGGCCCGCGAGTCGAGCGGGGCTTTGGACCTAAGTCCAAAGGGGGGCTTGCCTTCCACAAAGAATGGGAGTCGAAAATATTAAAGGCCCGGACAAGAGGCCGGGCCTTTGAAATTCTTCAGGAATGCTCCGATCAGATCGGGCGGACTTCTTCGACTTCCGGAACGAAGTGACGCAGCAGGTTCTGGATGCCGTGCTGCAGGGTTGCCGTGGATGACGGGCAGCCGGCGCAGGCACCGCGCATGGACAGATAGACCACGCCTTCCTTGAAGCCCTTGAAGGTGATGTCGCCACCATCCTGCGCCACAGCCGGACGCACCCGGGTTTCCAGGAGTTCCTTGATGGTGCTGACAGTGTCCGCGTCACCTGCCTCGAAGAATTCACCTTCCTCGATATTTTCCGCTTCGCTGGTGGCCATGACCGGCTGACCGGACATGAACTGCTCCATGATCACGCCCAGGATGGCGGGCTTCATGTGCTGCCAGTCGGTTTCGTCCTTGGTCACGGTCACGAAGTCGTGGCCGAAAAAGACCGCGACCACGCCCGGCACGTCGAACAGTTTCTGTGCAAGAGGCGACACCCCGGCGTCCGCCCTGGAGCGGAAATCGTAGGTTCCCTCCGGCAGGACAACCCGTCCCGGCAGGAATTTCAGTGTCGCCGGATTGGGAGTGGCTTCGGTTTGAATGAACATCTTGTCTCGTCCTTGCGCTTCAGGTCGCGCCCATGTTGCCGGCTTCGTTTTGCGCCTCACCTCCATCGCAAAACGCCGATGAATGTTTCTAACGTATCTCTCGGCAGTTTGGAACCGTTAAAAACTAGATAGGTGCAGATCATTCCTGGTCAAGCCGTCTTCTTGAATCCGCCAGCCCTGCGATCGCTCGTCAAGCCAGCGCGGCGATGGAATCATCATCCAGGTTACCCGGCACGATCGTCACCGGAATGGGGAAGGTTCCCGCGGATTTTCCGGCAATCGACGACACCAGCGGTCCCGGCCCTTCGGAGCCCGTGCTGGCGGCCAGGATCAGGATGGCGATGTCGGCATCCGCCTCGATCAGCTCCATGATCTCCTCGGCCTTTGTCCCTTCCCGCACCACCGATTCCGGTTCGGTACGGGCAACGGACCGCACGCGCTCGGCGGCTTTCGCAAGTGCTGCCTCGGCTTCTTCCTGGGCTTCCGCCCGCATGATGTCTTCAACCCCCAGCCAATGCTGGAAGTCCCCAGGTGCAATGATGAAGACCAGCGTCACGACGCCGCCGGTCCGGGCCGCCCGTTTTGCGGCATATACGATCGCCCGGTCACATTCGGGCGTCTCGTCGACCACGACCAGAAACTTCCGGCGGTGGCCTTCCTCGTTGCTTTTTCTGATAGCTACCATGGGCCGCATGCTGCCACCGGTCCGCGCACTCCGCAAGCGGCGAAATCGCCGCGCACGGAGCGCTCAACCGGTGTCTTTCCGCATGCCTCCTAGAGGATGAACTTCGACAGGTCGACGTTCTTGGCAAGGTCGCCGATGTTGTCGCGAACGAATTTGCCCGTGATCTCCACCTCTTCACCCGGACGGTCCGGCGCCGTGAAGGAAATCTCGTCGAGAATGCGCTCCATCACCGTCTGCAGACGGCGGGCACCGATGTTCTCGACAGAGGCATTGAGATCAACCGCAATCGAGGCGATCTCGTCGATGGCATCCTCTGTGAAGTTCAGTGTGACCTTTTCTGTTTCCATCAGCGCCACATACTGCTTGATGAGGCTGGCTTCCGGTTCGGTCAGGATCGCACGGAAATCGTCCTTGTCGAGCGCACGCAGCTCGACCCGGATCGGCAGGCGGCCCTGCAGCTCCGGCAAAAGGTCCGAAGGCTTGGCGACGTGGAATGCACCGGAAGCGATGAACAGGATGTGGTCGGTCTTGACCGGCCCGTGCTTGGTGGAGACCACCGTTCCTTCGATCAGCGGCAGCAGGTCACGCTGCACGCCTTCACGAGAGACATCGGCTCCCGCACGGCCTTCACGGGCACAGATCTTGTCGATCTCGTCCAGGAAGACGATGCCGGAATTCTCGACAAGTGAAATTGCCTCTTCCACCACCTTGTCGTCGTCGAGCAGTTTGTCGGATTCCTCGTTGATCAGGAGCTGGTAGCTGTCGCGAACGGTGGTGCGTTTGGTCTTGGTCTGGCCGCCGAACGCCTTGCCCAAGAGGTCGGAGACATTCATCACCCCGACGCTGGCACCCGGCATGCCCGGCAGATCAAAGCTCGGCATCTGTGCCTGGGCCCGGACCTCGACCTCGATTTCCTTCTCGTCCATTTCGCCATTGCGCAGCTTGGTGCGGAAGCTGTCCCGGGTTGCCGGGCTTGCGTTCTTGCCGACCAGCGCATCCAGCACGCGTTCCTCGGCCAGCATGTGTGCCTTGGCCTTCACCGCTTCGCGCTTCTGGTCGCGCACCAGCGTGATGCCGGCTTCCACCAGATCACGGACGATCTGCTCCACGTCGCGGCCGACATAGCCGACCTCTGTGAACTTGGTGGCTTCCACCTTGGTGAAGGGGGCATTTGCCAGCTTTGCCAGACGGCGGGAAATCTCGGTCTTGCCGACGCCGGTCGGGCCGATCATCAGGATGTTCTTCGGCAGAACTTCCTCGCGCATCTGGCCTTGCAGCTGCTGGCGGCGCCAGCGGTTGCGCAATGCAATTGCGACCGCGCGCTTGGCATCTTTCTGGCCGACGATGTAGCGGTCGAGTTCGGAAACGATCTCACGCGGAGAAAAATCGGACATTGTTTAAGACACGCCTTCTTTACTTACGAGTTCCATCAGCAGGCAGTCGCCGGTGCGTCCCAGAAGCGCTTCGATCTCCTGAAAGCCCGCCTTGCGATAGGCCTTCAGGGCCCTGAGATTGGCCGGATCCGGATCGATGATGATCCGTTCGTGACCTTCCTCGCGCAACTGGCGGACAAACGCCTGCAAAGTTCTTGTTCCAAGTCCCCGGGACAGATCTTCCTCGAATGCAATCGAGAGGTCGACACCGACGGCCTCTGCCGGCAGCCGCTCCAGCCAGGGATAATCCGCCGCAAATGCGCTTCCCTGCTGATCGCCGACAAACCAGGCCTGGATATAGCCCTTGTCGATGCCGTCTTCCTGGAAGATGAAGGGCCGGGTCGTATCCCTGCCTTCGACCATGTCCCGGATGTTGCTCAACTCTTCGTCCGGATCGCCCCACCATTGCCGCCAGTGCGGCCGCGCCAACCAATTCGCCAGCGTGGGCAAATCGTCGGCGGTGACGGGGCGAAACGAAATCATCGGCCCCTACTCGGCCGTATCCAGCGACTCGACCGTCACGCTGGCGTTCGTGTAAACGCAGATTTCGGCTGCAACCGCCATCGCCTTGCGGGCTATGGTTTCTGCGTCATAGTCGGTATCTGCCAGGGCACGTCCGGCCGCGAGTGCATAGTTGCCGCCAGAACCGATACCCATGACACCCCCTTCGGGCTCCAGAACGTCGCCGGTACCGGTCAGCACCAGCGACACGTTCTTGTCGGCCACCAGCATCATCGCTTCCAGCCGGCGCAGATAGCGGTCGGTCCGCCAGTCCTTGGCAAGTTCCACGCAGGCGCGCATCAATTGGCCGGGATACTGTTCCAGCTTCGCTTCAAGGCGCTCGAACAGGGTGAAGGCATCGGCGGTTGCACCGGCGAAACCGGCAATAACCTCGCCCTTGGCCAGCAGGCGTACCTTGCGGGCGGTGTGCTTGATCACTGTCTGGCCGAGGGAGACCTGGCCGTCACCGGCGATCACCACCTTGCCACCCTTGCGCACCATCATGATCGTCGTACCGTGCCACTGGGCCGGTTCGCGCGTTTCGCTCATTCAATCCTCTTGGCAATCTTCATGGTCATCTTGTCTGCCGCCCTATGTAGGCGGCAAATCCGGTATTTCCAAGCAGTCAATGGGATGCGGCCCTGTTAAGCCCGGCTATGGAGCCGGCCGAAATCGGCTCAAGACACACATTTTCAGTGCGATTTCGGCCGGCAATTCGAAACCTCAGTGCGACATCTCGATCCGGGTTGCCCGCAAAAGTGCGTCCACCAGCTTGTCGAGCTGGCCGCCTGCCCGTTCATCGGAAAGTTCGCCCTTGTCGTCGAACGCGCCCGCCGCTTTCGGTACGGCCACCATCTGCGGCAGGACCATTGCTCCAAGGCCGACTTCCAGAATGGTGCGCATGCCGATCAGACCGCGCATGCCACCGAACGCGCCGGTCGAAGCTGCACCGAGCGCAAAGACCTTGGTCTTGTAGGGATCGCCCGGTTCCTTCACGCGGCTGATCCAGTCCAGAGTGTTTTTCAGCAGCGGCGAGATGCCGGCGTTATATTCCGGACAGGACAGAAAAATGCCATCCTGCGCCAGGAACAAGCGTTTGAGTTTCCTGGCATTTTCCGGAACGCCATTCGTATCTTCCAGATCGCCGTCGTAGATCGGCAACGGATAGTCCTTCAGCGACAGATGCGTCACCTGAGCATCCAGGATCGCAAGTTTCTTGGCGGCCAGCGCCGTCAGTCTGCCGTTGAAGGAACCGCTTCGGACCGAGCCCGAGCAAACGAGGATCTTCGGATTGCGCATCAGAACCTACCCTACAAATGTCCGGCTCGCGCGTAGCACCGCGGTGAACCGCCTGAGGGCAAGTTTAGGGCGCTTTTCGGGAAATGGGAGTGCTTCCTGCCCGCTGTCCCCTGCCGTCTGAACCTTCAATGGGCCTTGCGGTAAACCCAGACGCGTGCCGGAGGCAGGTTTTTCCAGACCCAGTCCGAACTGAAGACGGAGACAGAGCGGTTGTCCGGTTTCACCGGAGCGACCAGCCCGTAGGAAAACTGGATGAAGGGCGCGCCCGGCTTCAGAATTTCCAGAGCTTCCGCCAGCAGCGCCTTGCGGACCGTTTCCGGTCGCGTCAGCAGCGGCAGGGACGAGACGATGCCGTCAAGCGAATGGCGCTGGTCTTCCGCTGCTGACAGCGTATCGCCGGCGCGCGAAAGGGTGGCGCCAAGGGCGTAGGCATCACCCTGGACAATTTTCAGGCCGGGGTATCTGCGGGTCAGCAGTTCGCAAAATTCCGGGCAATACTCGATGAGCCTGAGCTGCTGGGAGGAAAATCCGCGATCCAGAATCGCCTTCGTGACGACGCCGGTTCCCGGCCCGAGTTCCACAACTCTTGAATGGGGACGCGGTGTCAGAAAGGAGGCCATCTTGGCGGCGAGCTCGGGCCCGGAAGGGGCGACGGCACCGGTTCGAAGCGGGTTCTGGGCCCAGGAACGGATGAATTTGACTTCATCGAGCACCTTCGCCCGAACGGCACTTGCCTTCTCAAGCTTTTCCCGAAAAGCTTCCCGGCGCGAGCTATTGCGTTTCAGCATCTTTCCTCACTCACATCCCCCACGCGGGGAATATAGGAGTGATTGCAATAAGATGCCATGGGCAAGCGCACATATTGCACGCATACGTCACCCTTTGCAGACTGCTTATGCACCGAGATTATCGATGAAATCCTTCACCTTGGAGAAAAACCCAGCCGATTCAGGATGGTTTTCACCGGAGGATTCCTTCTCGAATTCCGCCAGAAGCTCACGTTGGCGCCGGGTCAGATTGGTCGGTGTTTCGACCGTGACCTGAATATACATGTCGCCGTGCTGGCTGGAACGCATGATCGGCATGCCCTTGCCGCGCAAACGGAACTGCTTTCCGGTCTGGGTGCCTTCGGGCACCTTCACGCGGCTGGTAGACCCTTCGACCGTCGGCACGTCGAACTGACCGCCCAGTGTCGCGGTCGACATGGAAATCGGCACGCGGCAGTAAAGATCGGCGCCATCGCGCTGGAAAAGCTCGTGCGGCCTTATGGAGAGGAAGATATAGAGATCGCCCGCGGGGCCACCGCGCACGCCTGCTTCACCCTCGCCTGCCAGCCGAATACGGGTTCCGTCCTCGATACCGGCCGGAATGTTGACCGATAGCGTGCGCTCCTGGGTCTTGCGTCCGGAGCCGCTACAGCTTTCGCACGGATCGGTAATCACCTGGCCGCGTCCCTGACAGCTCGGACAGGTGCGTTCCAGCGTGAAGAAGCCCTGCGCGGCACGCACGCGGCCTGCCCCGCCACAGGTGCGGCAGGTCGTCGGGCTGGTTCCGGGCTTTGCGCCCGAACCGGAGCAGTCGTCACAGGTAACGCTGGTGGGAACCTCTATCTCCACCGTCTTTCCGGTGAAGGCATCCTCCAGCGTGATATCCAGATTGTAGCGCAGGTCCGCACCGCGCTCGCGTCCGCCCGACCGGCGGCTACCGCCGCCACCCATGCCGAAGAATTCCTCGAAGATATCGGACATGGTGGAGGAAAAATCGTGGGCGCCGGCACCGCCGCCGCCAAAACCACCGTTTTCGAAGGCCGCATGGCCGAAACGGTCATAGGCTGCACGCTTCTGGCTGTCCTTCAGCGTGTCATAGGCCTCGTTGACTTCCTTGAACTTGGCTTCGGCGGCCTCGTCACCCGGATTGCGGTCCGGGTGAAATTGCATGGCCATCTTGCGGTAGGCGCTTTTCAGCGCTTTTTCGTCCGCCTCACGCGAAACACCCAGCACCTCATAGAAATCACGTTTCGACATCAAGATCTTCCGGTCTTGTTGTTGCACCGCCGGCGGCCTGGCAAATGCCGGCGCCAATTACGGCGAAGGCGCCGCGCACAAGTGCCCTTTCATCAGGCAGTCGAGCGACCGGCGCCAGGATTGGACCAGCCAGCCGGTTACCGGCTGGCTGGTATTTTTCGGTTATGCGGATTTTTTGTCGTCGTCTTCTTTGACTTCTTCAAAATCCGCATCAACGACATCGTCTTCGGCCTTGGCTTTCGGATCGGCTTCCTCGCCGTCTTCTGCCTGGGCGTCAGCCTGAGCTGCCTGATACATGGCTTCGCCAAGTTTCATGGAAGCTTCTGCCAGAGCCTGGGTCTTGGCCTTGATGTCTTCCAGGTCTTCACCTTCAAGAGCAGACTTCAGGGAGGCGAGCGCGGTCTCGATTGCGGACTTGTCGTCCTCGGAAACCTTGTCGCCGTAATCCTTCAGGGACTTGTCGGTGGAGTGCACCAGGGATTCGCCCTGGTTCTTGGCTTCCACCAGTTCCTTCCGCTTCTTGTCCTCATCGGCGTGGGATTCAGCGTCCTTGATCATCTGGTCGATGTCGCTGTCGCTGAGGCCGCCGGAGGCCTGGATGCGGATCTGCTGTTCCTTGCCGGTGCCCTTGTCCTTCGCGGACACGTTGACGATACCGTTGGCGTCGATGTCGAAGGTGACTTCGATCTGCGGAACGCCGCGCGGTGCCGGCGGCAGGCCGACCAGGTCGAACTGACCGAGGATCTTGTTGTCCGCAGCCATTTCGCGCTCACCCTGGAAGACACGGATGGTCACGGCCGTCTGATTGTCTTCAGCGGTCGAGAACACCTGGCTCTTCTTGGTCGGGATCGTCGTGTTGCGGTCGATCAGACGGGTGAAGACACCGCCAAGCGTTTCGATGCCGAGCGACAGCGGGGTCACGTCGAGCAGCAGAACGTCCTTGACGTCGCCCTGCAGAACGCCGGCCTGGATCGCAGCGCCCATGGCCACGACTTCGTCCGGGTTCACACCCTTGTGCGGGTCCTTGCCGAAGAAGGTCTTCACGGTTTCCTGGATCTTCGGCATGCGGGTCATGCCGCCGACCAGAACCACTTCGTCGATTTCACCCGGAGCAAGACCTGCGTCCTTCAGAGCGGCTTTCATCGGCTCGATGGTGCGCTTGACCAGATCCTCAACCAGCGACTCGAACTTGGCGCGGGTGAGTTTCAGCGTCAGGTGCTTCGGACCGGAAGCGTCCGCCGTGATGAACGGCAGGTTGATTTCGGTCTGGGAAGAGGACGACAGTTCGATCTTCGCCTTTTCCGCAGCTTCCTTCAGGCGCTGCAGGGCCAGCTTGTCGTTCTTCAGGTCGATGCCCTGGTCCTTCTTGAACTCGGACGCGAGGTAGTCGACGAGAACCATGTCGAAGTCTTCACCGCCGAGGAAGGTGTCGCCGTTGGTGGACTTCACTTCGAAGACACCGTCGCCGATTTCCAGGACGGAGACGTCGAACGTACCGCCACCAAGGTCATAGACCGCGATGGTTTTACCGTCGTTCTTGTCGAGACCGTAGGCAAGCGCTGCTGCCGTCGGCTCGTTGATGATGCGCAGGACTTCAAGACCCGCGATCTTGCCGGCATCCTTGGTTGCCTGGCGCTGCGCGTCGTTGAAGTATGCCGGAACGGTGATGACCGCCTGGGTCACTTTTTCGCCGAGATAGCTCTCTGCGGTTTCCTTCATCTTCTGAAGGATGAAAGCGGACACCTGGGACGGGGAGTATTTGTCGCCGTTGGCTTCCACCCATGCGTCGCCATTGTCGGCCTTGACGATCTCGAACGGGACAAGCTTCTTGTCCTTGTCGACGGTCGGATCGCTGTACCGGCGACCGATCAGGCGCTTGACTGCAAAAAGGGTGTTGGTCGGGTTCGTGACCGCCTGGCGTTTTGCCGGCTGGCCGACGAGACGCTCGCCATCGTCGGAGAAGGCCACCATCGACGGGGTGGTGCGGGCGCCTTCTGCGTTTTCAATTACCTTGGAATCCTTGCCGTCCATTACGGCGACGCACGAGTTCGTCGTGCCGAGGTCGATACCAATGACCTTTGCCATATCTGCCTCTCTTTCTAGCAAACCGGATAGACCCAAAAAGGCGTCATTCCGGCTCCTCTCAGTTGGGTTCCGGGTTCCCCCGGACATCGCGCCTGAACGCTAGGCTCATGATTTGGCGCGAAGCTTGACCGCTATATAGGTGGATGAAACTTTGCCTGCAAGACATCTGTCCACTGACATTTCACAGACCTTCCGTTCTTCGCCGATATTTCTTCCCAGATCGTTACCAGCATTGTCAGCTTTGCGAATTCCACATGCAATCGGCACATGGAGACGAGGTTTTGCTCAAACCTTGCGGACAATACGGCTAACATCGCCCCGTCACCGCGATACCAACGCGGAAAGGAGACCTGAATTGCAAGATCCCAGCCTCTGGAATCGGCTTCAAGCCTGCCACCCGGACGAAGTGGAAGCGGATTTCCCGTTCTCCGCGCGCCTTGCCCGAGACAATGGCTGGAGCAAAAGCTTTGCGGGGCGGGTCGTTGTCGAATATCTGCGGTTTGCCTATCTCAGCCGGCTTGGTAAAGGCATCGTGACGCCGAGCGACGAAGTGGACCAGGCCTGGCATCTGCACCTGACCTACACCAGACATTACTGGGGCCCCTTCAAGGAAGCGCTCGAAGGTCCGCTGCATCACATGCCGACAAAAGGCGGCCCGGAACAGGAAGTCCGGTTCCGGCAGGCCTATGCAAGAACACTCCGGCTTTACCGGTCGGAATTCGGCGAACCGCCTGTGGACATCTGGCCACCGGAGGAAATCCGGTTCGGCAAGGCGCCGGGCTTTGTCCGCGTGAATGCGCAGGATGTGTGGATCATCCGCAAGCCGGACTGGCCGAACCAGCTCGCAAGACAAGCCGGGAAGGTTGCGAATGCGCCCACCGCAGTTCACTGCGCCCTGCTGGCCGCCATATCTCTGCTTCTAGGCACCAGGCTGGCCTTCGCCCATGGCGAGGCGCAAGGCGATACCCTCATCGAGAGACTGCGCAACATGGTCTGGCACTGGGCCACCATGCACACGGCCGAATTCCTGATTTCCCTGTTCATCATCGCCGTGGTGCTGATCATCCTCTTCAAGAAATCGACCGGTGGAAATTCTTCCGGATGCAGTTCAGGCTGCGGCACCAGCAGCAGCGGTGACGGAGGCGGCGGTGGCAGCTCCGGCTGCAGCGGTTGCGGCGGGGGCGACTGACGACCGGCGACAATTGACCATGCAGGAAAATCCCATAAACGGCCTGAGCGGGCTTTACTATCTGCCGGGTTATTTCGACCGCGAGGGCCAGGAACAGCTCCTGGCACATATCCGAGCGATCGTCGCCGAAGCGCCCTTGTTCCAGCCGGTAATGCCGAAAACCGGAAAGCCCTTTTCGGTGCGCATGAGCAACTGCGGGCCGCTCGGCTGGGTGTCGGATATCCGAGGCTATCGCTACCAGCCGGCGCACCCCGAAACCGGCCGGCCATGGCCAGCCATGCCGGATGCCTTGACGCACCTGTGGAAGGACGTTGCCGGTGCGGCGCCACCACCCGAAGCCTGCCTGATCAATTTCTATGATCCCAGCGCCCGCATGGGCCTGCACCAGGACAGGGATGAACAGATGTTCGAAGCCCCGGTCGTCTCGGTTTCCCTGGGAGACACTGCGACCTTCCGTGTTGGCGGCGTGAACAGGAAGGATCCTACCAAATCCTTCCGCCTTCAATCCGGTGACGTCGTCGTACTCGGCGGCGAGGCTCGACTGGCCTTTCACGGTATCGATCGCGTGTTGAAGGGAACTTCGACGCTTCTGAAAAACGGCGGCCGCATCAACCTGACCCTTCGGCGCGTCACGCCACCCTGAATTCTTACGTTTCCACGTAGGTTGCCTCGAAGCTCACCGGAAAATTTACCGAGCGGGCGATGAAGCAGACCTTGTGGATCTCGTGGTGGATCGCGTCGGCCGTTGCCAGGTCCGTACCCTTGGGCACGGTGATGACCGGCTTCAGCACAGCGCGCAGAAAACGGCCGGCTCCGGAAGGCTCGGTTTCCCCCGTCGCATCCGGCACGTCCTCGTATCCCATGACGGCAATGCCAGCATCGCTTGCCAGATGCAGATACCAGAGCATGTGGCAGCTCGCCAGGGAGGACAGGAGCAAGTCCTCCGGATTATGGAGCGCGGGATTTCCGCCCAGTAGCGGGTCGTTCGAACAGGAAACCGGAGGCTTTCCAGGTGTTCGTATCTCCCAGGTTCGGTCATAGGACCTGTAGCTCTTCGTCCCCTCGCCCCGGTTTCCCGTCCAGTGGATGAGGGATGTGTAGACGTGCTCTTTGCTCATGCTTCCTCCAAAATGTATACATTTATACATTTTTGATTTACAGGCTGCTGTCAAGGCTCTATTGAAAATTTCGGGAGGTGCCATGTCCGCAGAAAAAATCGCAGCCACGCTCGAAACCGATATCGTCTCCGGGATCTTCCGGCCGGGTGAGGAACTGAAACAGGGAGAGCTTGCTGCCCGCTTTTCGGTCAGTCGCATTCCCGTGCGCGACGCCCTGCAGCTGATGGCCGCACGGGGCCTGATCGACCTTGAGCGCAATCGACGGGCTCGAGTGATCAGTCTTACCCCCGCGGAGATTGATGAGGTCTACCATCTGCGCGTGCTTCTGGAGACCGATTGCCTACGGCAATCAATCCAGCGGCTGGAAGCGGACGATCTTGTGAATATCGAAGCAGCCCTTGCCCACTCCAGCATAGACGCGGCAACCGACCGTTGGGCCGACGGCGACTGGGCCTTTCACAAGAGCCTTTATATGCCTGCAAGACGCCCAAGAGAGCTGGCGATGATCGAGGATCTTCGGCGGACCTGCCGCATTCACATTGCCGGCTACGGCGTCCTGCCGACGCTCACCGACAGGTGGCTGAAGGACCATGAAGAGCTGGTGGCAGCGATGAAATCACGCACGGAAGACCAGGCGGCAGACATTCTGGCCCGCCATATCGCGGACGCGCGGCAGACATTGCTGGACGCAATGCCCGGCTGAACCTTCAGCGTGCCAACCGAGCCTCAGAAAAGCATGTAGGTCGCCACGACCGCACAGGCTGCAATGACCCACAAGGCAGCCCGCCCCGAGCGGGTGTGACGTGCCTCTGCACGGCCAATTGCTTCTGCGGTCTCGTCATCGAACCTGAGGCCGCCCTGTGTCATCCTTTCCAGCTCTTCCGACATCCGACCGATCCTGTCGGCAAAGAGCGGCATGTCGTTGGCAATGCGCGCCAGTGCCGACAGCGCATCGCCGGCATCACGCAGTTTGCCGACCGGACCAAGGTTGTCCTTGATCCAGGTGCCGACAACGGGTTCCGCCGTCCGCCACATGTCGAGATTGGGATTGAGCGAACGCGCCACGCCTTCGACCACAACCATGGTCTTCTGCAACATGATCAGCTGGGTCTGGGTGCTCATCTCGAAGAGTTCCGTCACTTCGAACAGCTGGGTCAGCAGGCGGGCCATGGAGATTTCGCTGGCATCGTGACCGTGGATAGGCTCGCCGATGGCACGGATCGCCTGGGCGAACATGTCGACATCCTGATGCGCAGGCACATAGCCGGCCTCGAAATGCACCTCCGCCACCCGTCTGTAGTTGCGGGTGATGAAGCCGAACAGGATTTCTGCCAGAAACCGGCGTTCGCGCTTGTTGAGACGGCCGATGATGCCGAAGTCGACGGCAACCAGGGTGCCGTCGGGCTCAACGAAGAGATTGCCCTGGTGCATGTCTGCATGAAAGAAGCCGTCGCGCAGCGTGTGGCGCAGGAAGCTCTGGATGACGGCAGCCCCCAGCGCTTCCAGGTCATGGCCATCTTCCTTGAGACCCTCGACGTCCGACATCTTGCGGCCGTCGATCCATTCCATGGTCAACACGCCCTTGGCGGTGCGCAGCCACTCGACAGCCGGAACGCGGAACCCCGGATCGTCAGCGGTGTTCTCGGCCATTTCCGACAGGGCCGCGGCCTCCAGGCGGAAGTCCATTTCCATCGCGACCGACTGGGCCAGCGTGTCCACGACCGCGACCGGCCGAAGGCGCCGTGAGGGCGGATGGAACCTTTCGGCCAGGCGGGCAACGAGATAGTAGCTTTCAAGATCGCGCTGGAAGCGGCGGGAAACGCCCGGCCGCAGCACCTTGACCGCAACCTTTCGCTCCGTGCCGTCCTGATCGATGATCACGGCCGGATGAACCTGGGCAATCGAGGCGGCGGCAACGGCTTCGCCGAAGGACACGAAGACCTCATCCAGCGGCTTGCCGAGCTGCTCGGCCACCGCGGCGCAGGCCGCATCATGATCGAACGCCGGCAACCGGTCCTGAAGGGCTGACAGTTCGCGTGCGGCTTCCTTGCCGACCACATCGGCCCGGGTCGCCAGGAACTGGCCAAGCTTCACATAGGACGGTCCAAGCTTGTTCAGCGCGTCGGACAGACGAAGGTCTGCCCGCTTGTTGCGAACCGACCGGCGCTCCAGAAGCCGCGCCATGGCAATGGCGAACCGAGGCCCGGCTGGCAGGTCCGGAAGCGAAACGAGGCCGAAAACGCCCTCGCGCGCCATCACGAAACCCGCCCGCGCCAGGCGGAGAAAAGGCATCACGGGAAGGGCCATGTATCAGAGTTTCCAGCCGTAATGCAGGGCGGCGATACCGCCGGAATAGTTGCGGTAGCCGACACGCTCGAACCCGGCTTCGCGGATCATGTCCGCAAAGCGTTCCTGGTTCGGGAAATTGCGGATCGATTCCACCAGATACTTGTAAGGGTCACCGTCCCCTGTTACCCAGCGGCCCATGGCCGGGATCGCGTTGAAGGAAAAGGTGTCATAGACCTTGTCGAGCATCGGCACGTCGACTTCGGAGAACTCCAGACACATGAAGCGGCCACCCCGCTTCAGGACCCTGCGCGCTTCCCGCAGCGCCTTGGGAATATCCGGGACGTTGCGGATGCCGAAGGCAATCGTATAGGCATCGAAACTCTTGTCGGGAAACGGCAGTTCCTCGGCATTGCCCTGGCTGAAAGTAATGAGATCCGACAGACCGGCCTTTTCGGCCCGGTCGCGGCCGACGCCGAGCATGCTTTCGTTAATGTCGCATACCACGGCACGGGCCGTGTCGTTGGACCGGCGAACCACACGGGTGGCGATGTCGCCGGTTCCGCCGGCCACATCCAGCAGCCGCCAGTTGGAGGCAGCTGTCTTGGGCGGTGCCAGGAACGAGACCATGGCGTCCTTCCAGACCCGGTGAAGGCCGCCGGACATGAGGTCGTTCATGAGGTCGTAGCGCTCGGCAACCTTGTGAAACACATCGTCCACCAGCGCCTGCTTTTGCCCTTCGGCAACCTTGGTAAAGCCGAAACTGGTCGGCATTTCTTCCGGTGCGCGGTTCGACCTGGCCGAATGCCCCTGTGCCTGTTGCGTCATGAAAGCGCCTCCAAGATCACCCCGCGCCGCGCCAAGACTGCCGGGCGGCGGCGGGTTCGATCACTTCTTACCCGTTGGACAAGCCACCTGTTGAAAGAGCTGGCGGATTGCCGTTTCGAAACTATCTTCAAAGTGCGCCGGACCATAGTACAAGCCATTGGCAAGCGCTATCTGTGCCGGCCACCAAAAACCATATGCCGCAGGCCTATAGCCTGCCATGACAGCGGATACCAGACCTCTCATGCCCGAACTCCCGGAAGTCGAAACCGTCAAGCGCGGCCTTGCCCCCACTTTCGAAGGGGCTCTGATTGCCAAGGTCGACCAGAACCGGCCCGATCTGCGCTTTCCTTTTCCGGACGGTTTCGCCGACCGCTTGACCGGACGACGGCTGACCGTGCTGTCGCGCCGGTCGAAATACCTGTTGGGCGATGTCGACAGCGGCGATGTTCTGGTCATGCACCTTGGCATGTCTGGATCGTTCCGGATCGAAAACGATCTTTCCGAGGATACGCCAGGTGCCTTTGCCCATGCGCGCAGCAAGGACCCGAAACACGACCACGTCGTCTTCCATCTGGAGACCGTTGACGGCGGGCGAGCCCGGATCGTCTACAACGACCCGCGCCGGTTCGGCTTCATGGATCTCATTGCCCGTCCCGTGCTCGCAGACCATCCCTTTTTCCGTGAGCTCGGCCTGGAGCCACTCGGCAACGACCTTGGCGGCGAAACACTGGCGCGGCTTTTCAATGGCCGGAAGACACCGCTGAAGGCGGCCCTGCTCAACCAGAAACTGATTGCGGGCCTTGGCAACATATATGTGTGCGAAGCGCTCTGGCGCACCGGGCTCAGCCCGGAACGGGCTGCCGGCACGCTGGTGACGAAAACAGGCAAGCCGACAAAAAAGGCGGAAGAACTGGCCGCCAATATCCGCGCCACCCTGGAAGACGCCATCCGGGCGGGCGGGTCCTCGCTGCGCGATCACACCCAGGCAGACGGCACACTTGGCTACTTTCAGCACTCGTTTGCCGTCTACGACCGCGAAGGCCAAGCCTGCCGGACACCAGGCTGCAAGGGCACCGTCGCCCGGCTGGTCCAGTCCAACCGGTCAACCTTCCACTGCCCGGCCTGCCAGAGCTGACTTGTCCTATCGGTCAAGCTTGCCAGACCCGCCCGACCTCGGGTAGGCATTGCCGGTGAAGTACACGTCCAGGAAACCGCAGGCACCAGGAGCCGGGCTCGAGAAAGACCTGGTCATCCGGCCCGGCGCGGTTTCCAGCACTGGGAGCGGGCAACATGGGATATGAGAACATCCGCGTCGAAAAACGCGGAAAAGTCGGTCTGATCACTCTGGATCGGCCAAAAGCCTTGAATGCACTCAATTCGGCCCTGGTTGCCGAACTCGGCACGGCGCTTGACGGGTTCGATGCGGACGAGCGGATCGGCTGTATCGTCATCACCGGTTCGGAAAAGGCCTTTGCCGCCGGTGCCGACATCAAGGAAATGCAGCCGCACAATTTTTCGTCCGCCTATCAGACGGACCTGATCACGCCCTTCGACCGGGTTTCGCGCAACCGCAAGCCGATCATCGCCGCCGTGGCGGGCTATGCGCTTGGCGGCGGCTGCGAGCTGGCCATGCTTTGCGACTTCATCATTGCCGCGGACACGGCCAAGTTCGGCCAGCCGGAAATCACGCTCGGCGTTATTCCGGGTGCCGGCGGCACCCAGCGTCTGACGCGGTTCGTCGGCAAGTCCAAAGCCATGGAAATGGTGCTGACCGGCCGCATGATGGACGCGGAAGAAGCCGAGCGCAGCGGTCTCGTCAGCCGTATCGTTCCGGCGGACGACCTGCTTGAAGAAGCGCTGAAAGCGGCTGAAAAGATCGCCGATTTCTCTCTGCCTGTCGTCATGATGGCCAAGGAAAGTGTCGACCGGGCCTATGAAACCACCCTGTCGGAAGGCGTCCGCTTCGAACGGCGCGTGTTCCAGGCCCTCTTTGCCCTGGAAGACCAGAACGAAGGCATGAGCGCCTTCACCGAAAAACGTACGCCGCAGTTCCGGAACAAATAAACTACGGCGTTCAACGATAAAGCCGTTGACGGCGTCCGAAAGCGCGATTATAAGCAGCGCCCAATCGGTGGCGGTTTTCCGCCGCCGTTGTTTTTTGATCGGGTCTTGCAGCTTTGGCTCCCTTGTCCCGATCGCCACCGGACACTAGTCCCAATTACCGATCAGGATAGAGCCCATGGCCAACACACCATCGGCCAAGAAGGCGGCCCGCAAGATTGCCCGCCGGACGGCCACGAACAAAGACCGTCGCAGCCGCGTGCGCACGTTCCTGCGCAAGGTTGAGGAAGCAATTGCTTCCGGCGATCAGGCCGCTGCAAACGAAGCCTTCAAGGTTGCGCAGCCGGAAATCATGCGTGCTGCCGGCAAAGGCACGATGCATGCCAACACGGCCTCCCGGAAGGTTTCCCGCCTCAATGCCCGTATCAAGGCACTCAGCGCGTAACCGACCCGTCATACGACCGTTAAAAAGACCCGGCCACAGTGCCGGGTTTTTTTTAGCCACGCAATTTTGTGGATGACGAAATTTGACAACTCATACGCGCAATATTGCAATTTCTACCGAGTATAATAGTGTCAGGAAAAACGTTTATTTTTCAGATATTTACGCACATGTACCATTGAGAGAAGGCGATCAATCCGGATTCGATACGAGTCAAGCTATCAGTTCCGAAATTTTTTTTGAAATTGTTGTTTTTGAAATGTGACAGGGCGCTTCAGAGCGAAAAGTCATTGCGGTAAAACACATTTGCTCGCTCGCCAGCAGGGGCCAAAAACACAGTGACGCGGGGGGAGAAACCAGCACTTTCCGCCATTCGCAAAAACCCGCTGTTGCCCCTTCGGTCGCGGTCTGTATATTAACAATACGGCTGGCGGGTAAGACCAGCGACCAACTTAAAAACGGTGCTTGGAAAACAATGAAAAAGTTAAACCGGACCATCGCTGAGCACATCAAATCCAGTTCACGGAATGAATACGTTAGCGTATTCGAACACTCAGGCATTTAGCCTGAAGTAACCTACTTCTTTCTCAAGAAAATCTTGAAGAATACTTTTGATCAATAGCGTCACGCTATTGAAGGGGGCGGCTTTGCAATTTCAGGGTGGATATGCAGGAAACGTGACTTCGCAGGAGGCCTTTGACGGCCTTGCCGGGCAGCAGGAAGCAACTCTTATCGACGTGCGCACACAGGCCGAATGGTCCTTTGTCGGGGTGCCGGACCTTCGTCCGCTCGGCAAGGAGCCGATCCTGGCCGAATGGCAGAGCTTTCCGTCGACCGGACCCAATCCGGCATTCGCGGAATCGGTTTCTGATGTTCTGGTCAAAAAAGGACTTGACCGGAACGCGCCAATCTATTTCTTGTGCCGCTCCGGAGCACGGAGCCAAGCAGCTGCGATCGCCCTGACGCAGGCCGGCTTTACGCAGTGCTTCAATATCTCCGATGGTTTCGAGGGCCCACTCGGCCCGGATGGCCACCGTGGGACCCAGTCCGGCTGGAAGGCCGCCGGATTGCCCTGGATTCAAAGTTAGTTACCCTGCCCATCGACAGGGTCAGGTGAAGGGAGATTTTCCTTCGCCATATAAATAACCGTCCCAAAAGGGACATTATAATGCTGCAAAAGCAGCAAGGCGTCGAAGAACGGCTGTGGCGGACTGTTCTTCACATTTACAGGAGGCAGATAACATGCAGGTTCAGGAGGCAGGCGGCTCCGAACAGTGGAAACGGGTGAAGAAGCAGCTTCGCGCAGAATTGGGCGATGATGTTTTTACCAGCTGGTTTGCACGTGTAGACCTCGAGGAACATCAGGACGGCACCGTTCGTCTGTCTGTTCCGACCCGGTTTTTGAAGCAGTGGATTCAGAACAATTACAACGATCAGCTGATGGGCCTCTGGCAGCGTGAATGTGACAACGTTCATCGCATCGAACTGACGGTACGCGGCGCAATCCGCCCACGTCAGGCCCCGATTGCCAAGCCGAGCCTCGCAGCACCCCAGGGCAGCAAGCCGGCGACTGCAGAAACCCGCTCCGACGCACTTTCCGACGCGGCACAGGTAACCCGGGCCCAGGCGGCAACCGCGGCTCTCGGCCGAGGTGAGACCAGCTCGGACAACGCTCGTGACGTCCTGCAAGGTGCGGCGCTCGATCCGAAATACACATTCGAGACCTTTGTCGAAGGCGAGTCCAACAATCTGGCCCTGGCTGCGGCCCGGCAGGTTGCCGCCGGCGGCGCGGTCACATTCAATCCGCTTTACCTGCATGCCTCCGTCGGTCTGGGCAAGACCCACCTGATGCAGGCCGTGGCCGCAAAGGCCCGGGCGTCCGGTCGCAAGGTGCTCTACCTGACGGCCGAGCACTTCATGTACAAATTCGTTGCCGCCCTGAAGTCCCAGTCCGCACTGGCCTTCAAGGAGAACCTGCGCACGATCGATCTTCTGCTGATTGACGACATGCAGTTCCTGCACGGCAAGCAGGTGCAGCAGGAGTTCTGCCACACCCTCAACGCCCTCATCGACGGGGCCCGCCAGGTGATCGTGGCCGCAGACCGCGCGCCTTCCGAACTTGATACTCTCGACGACCGTGTCCGCTCACGCCTGTCCGGCGGTCTGGTGGTCGGTATTCAGGAACCGGATTTCGCACTGCGCCGGAACATCCTGGCCACACGCGTCGATACGGCCCGCAAGACCTACCCGCAATTCGATGTTCCGGAAGGTGTGCTGGATTATGTCGCGCGTCATGTTGCCTCCTCCGGCCGCGACCTTGAAGGCGCGCTCAACCGGCTGATCGCGCACAACCAGCTGACCAACCAGCCGATCACGCAGGAAATGGCCGAGATGACCCTGCGCGACCTGGTTCGCTCCAGCGAGCCGCGCCGGGTGAAGATCGAGGACATCCAGCGGGTGGTCTCCAAGCATTATAATGTCACCAAGGCGGATCTGCTGTCGGCCCGGCGTACCCGGACCATCGTTCGCCCGCGCCAGATCGCCATGTATCTTGCCAAGGTGATGACCCCGCGCTCACTGCCGGAAATCGGTCGCCGGTTCGGCAACCGGGATCACACAACGGTTCTGCACGCTGTCCGCAAGATCGAGGAAATGGCGCGTGCCGACTATGCCCTGGCGCAGGAGCTGGAACTGCTCAAGCGCATGCTTGACGCCTGAGGCGGCAAACTTCGGAAACGGGCCTTTTGCGGATGTCTGCCTGAATTCAAACGGGCATCCGCCAGCCTGATCCCGGATCGTGCTAAACCAAGGTTAAAATACACGATATTCTACCAAAATTGGGGGCGTTCGGGCAGAACGCCCCCTTGCTTTTGGAGCCGGTTAAGGGCAGTGTCGTCCACCCCGCTCCACACCGGAGCCAAGAATATTCAATCAGCCCGGCAGTTCAGCCAGGCGCTTCATGAGTACGGAACGAGAGTATGAAAGCGACCCTCGAGCGGACCGACCTCCTCAAGTCCTTGACCCATGTTCACCGCGTGGTCGAACGCCGGAATACCATTCCGATCCTGTCGAACGTTCTTCTGCGCGCCGATGGCGGCGCGATCAACCTGAAGGCTACGGACCTCGATCTGGAAATCGTCGAAAGCGTTCCGGCCATGATTGAATTGCCAGGCGCGACCACGGTTCCGGCACACATGTTCTACGACATCGTTCGCAAGCTGCCGGAAGGCTCGCAGGTGGTTCTGGAAACCACAAGCGACAACGCCACGCTGGAAATCCGCGCCGGTCGCTCGAAGTTCACCCTGCAGATGCTGCCGGAAACCGACTTCCCCGACCTGACCGCGGGCGACTTCAGTCACGGTTTCGCACTGACCGGCGCCGATATCCGCAAGCTGATCGACGCGACCCAGTTCGCGATTTCGACCGAAGAGACCCGTTACTATCTGAACGGTATCTACCTGCACACGGTAGACGCGGGCTCCGGTCTCCAGTTCCGCGCTGTTGCCACAGATGGCCACCGTCTGGCCCAGGCAGAAGTGCCGGCGCCTTCCGGTTCGGCCGGCATGCCGGGTATCATCGTGCCGCGCAAGACCGTTGGCGAGATCCAGAAACTGCTCGAGAACCCGGAAGCCAACGTCCAGATCGAGCTTTCCGATACAAAGATCCGCCTCACGACCGGCTCCGTCATCCTGACGTCCAAGCTGATTGACGGCACCTTCCCGGACTACGGCCGGGTGATCCCGCAGAACAACGACAAGGAAATGCGCGTCGACCGGGACGAGTTCAAGGAAGCTGTCGACCGCGTGTCGACGATCTCCTCCGAACGCGGCCGTGCCGTCAAGCTGTCGCTGACCGAAGGTCGCCTGGTGCTGACCGTGAACAACCCGGATTCGGGCAGCGCGACGGAAGAACTTGCCGTCGAATATGATGCCGATCCGTTGGAAATCGGCTTCAACTCCCGCTACCTGCTCGACATTGCCAACCAGCTGTCGAGCGACACGGCCCTGTTCCGTCTGGCGGACAGCGGCTCGCCGACCCTCATTCAGGACAACACGGTTGACGACTGCCTGTTCGTTCTCATGCCGATGCGGGTCTGATCTAGCCGGCACGCCCAATCAGTAGCGGAAGTGGGGTCATGACAGATTACCGGACGGCGCGGCTGACCCGTCTGTCGCTGACCGGCTTCCGCAACTACAGCACGCTGACATTGCCGATGGCGGCCAGGATGGTCGCCTTCGTCGGCCCCAATGGCGCCGGCAAGACCAATATTCTGGAAGCCATATCCTTTCTGACTGCCGGCCGCGGCCTGCGCCGGGCGGCCCTTGCCGACATAGCGCGCAACGACGGCGATGGCAGCTGGAGTGTTGCCGCAACAGTTCTATTGGATGGGTTCGAAACCAAAATCGGTACAGGTTTGGTGGCCGGCACCTCCGGACGCAAGGTGCGTATCGACGGCGAGGAAGTTCGCGGCTCGGAAAGTCTTTTGGACTACATGCGGGTGCTCTGGCTCGTGCCGTCGATGGACGGGCTGTTCACCGGCCCGGGTTCCGACCGTCGCCGTTTTCTTGACCGGCTGACGCTGGCGATCGACCCGACCCACGGCCGCCGGGTCAGCGACTTCGAAAACGCCCTTCGTCAGCGCAATCGCCTTCTCGATCAGGGTGGCTCCGATGCCTTTCTCAGCGCGCTGGAACAGCAGGTAGCCGAGCTCGGCACCGCCGTCTCCATCGCCAGGGCAGAGACCGTTGATCTGCTCAGCCGGATGATCGCCGGCCAGGCAGCCCAGGACCTGCCGTTTCCCCATGCTTCGGTTTCCCTTGAAGGTGCCTTCGAGGCGGAAACCGCCGGTTTGAGCGCCTCCGACCGGGAGGATCGCTACCGCCAGATGCTGCAGGACGGCCGACACCGCGACCGGGCCGCCGGGCGCACGCTCAACGGACCGCATCTGAGCGATCTCACCGTTCACCACGCGGCCAAGGCGATGCCGGCTTCGCAATCCTCGACCGGGGAACAGAAAGCGCTACTGATAGGCCTTATCCTTGCGCATGCCGAACTGACGGCAAAGGTGTCGGGGATGACGCCTGTCCTGTTGCTTGATGAAGTCGCCGCGCATCTCGATCCCGACCGTCGTTCGGCCCTGTTTTCGAAGCTGGATTCCCTTGGCGGACAGGTCTTCATGACCGGTACGGACGAGGCCCTTTTCGAGGCTTTGCCGGCGGAAGCCGAAGTGTTTGAGATCCGGGAGCACCAGGGCCGCCTGCTGAAGCGAGGCGAGGCCCCTTAAATCCGCCGGAATCTTATGGTTTTCCACCAGAATCCCTTCGCTGGCTTGGCTATGGCCGGCACGTGGTTGAACCCCCGCCGGAACCCCGTATAACGGGGGTGGAAAAGATAAATCGATTGGTGATTGATTCGCATGAGCGACACGTCCACGCCTGAGAGCAGCCCGACCCCCGAAACCAATGGCGGTGCCGAATATGGCGCCGACAGCATCAAGGTCCTCAAGGGCCTCGATGCCGTGCGCAAGCGGCCCGGCATGTATATCGGCGACACCGATGACGGCTCCGGTCTGCACCACATGGTCTACGAGGTGGTCGACAACGCCATCGACGAAGCGCTGGCCGGCCATGCCGACCACGTGACCGTGACGCTCAATCCGGACGGATCGGTTACGGTATCCGATAACGGCCGCGGAATCCCGACGGACCTGCACCCGGAAGAAGGCGTGTCGGCTGCCGAGGTCATCATGACCCAGCTGCATGCGGGCGGCAAGTTCGACCAGAACTCCTACAAGGTCTCCGGCGGCTTGCACGGCGTGGGCGTTTCCGTGGTCAATGCGCTGTCGACAAAGCTGGAACTGCGCATCTGGCGCAACGGCGAAGAACACTCCATGACCTTCGCCCATGGCGATGCCCAGGCACCGCTCAAGGTGGTTGGTCCGGCCAACGGCAGAAAAGGAACCGAGGTGACCTTCCTGCCGTCACCGGAAACCTTCACCAAGACCGAGTTCGATTTCAGCACCCTGGAACACCGGCTGCGCGAGTTGGCCTTCCTGAACTCCGGCGTCCGCATCATCCTGACGGACAAGCGCGGCGTTGAGGACAAGGTCGAGGAGCTGTTCTACGAAGGTGGCCTGGAAGCGTTCGTGCGCTATCTGGACCGTGCCAAACATCCGTTGATCGAGGAGCCGATCAACATGCGGGCCGAGCGTGACGGCATCACGGTCGAAGCCGCCATGTGGTGGAACGACAGCTATCATGAACATGTGCTTTGCTTCACCAACAACATTCCGCAGCGCGATGGCGGTACCCACCTTGCCGGTTTCCGGGCTGCGCTGACCAGGCAGGTGACCGGCTATGCGGAAGCAACCGGCCTGATGAAAAAGGAAAAGGTGAACCTTTCCGGCGATGACTGCCGCGAAGGCCTGACCTGCGTTCTTTCCGTCAAGGTGCCGGATCCGAAATTCTCGTCCCAGACCAAGGACAAGCTGGTTTCCTCCGAAGTGCGTCCGGTGGTCGAAAACCTGATCTCGCAGATCCTGAGCGAATGGCTTGAGGAAAACCCCGCGCCGGCCAAGACGATCGTCTCCAAGGTGGTGGAAGCGGCCTCCGCGCGTGAAGCCGCCCGCAAGGCACGCGAACTGACGCGCCGCAAGGGCGCCCTCGACATCGCCTCCCTGCCCGGCAAGCTTGCCGATTGCCAGGAGCGCGACGCCTCCAAGGCCGAACTCTTCCTGGTGGAGGGTGATTCCGCGGGTGGCTCGGCCAAACAGGGCCGTCACCGCGAAAACCAGGCCGTGCTGCCTCTGCGCGGCAAGATCCTCAACGTGGAGCGGGCACGCTTCGACAAGATGCTGTCCTCGAACGAAATCGGCACGCTGATCACGGCGCTTGGAACCGGCATCGGCAAGGAAGAATTCAACGTCGAGAAGCTGCGCTATCACAAGATCATCATCATGACCGATGCTGACGTGGACGGCGCGCACATTCGCACCCTGCTGCTGACGTTCTTCTTCCGCCAGATGCCGCAGCTGATCGAAAACGGCTACATCTATATTGCTCAGCCACCGCTCTACAAGGTCAAGCGCGGCCAGTCCGAGCAGTACCTGAAAGACCAGAAGGCGCTGGAAGACTATCTGATCGGACAGGGTCTGGACGAAGCTTCGCTGACGCTTGCCAATGGCGAGGTTCGCACCGGCCAGGACCTTCGTGCCGTCGCCGAAACCGCACGGACCATTTCCGACATCTTCGACGGGTTGCATTCACGCTACAACCGCGATGTTGTCGAACAGGCCGCGATTGCGGGTGCGCTGACACCGGAAATCCTGGACGATCAGGGCAAGGCTGAGGAAGCTGCCGCCTATATCGCCCGCCGGATGGACATCCTGGCAGACGAATTCGAACGGGGCTGGACCGGCGAAGCGCGGGACGATGGCAGCCTTGTGTTCAAACGGATGGTTCGCGGCGTGCAGGAAGCCGCAACGATTGACGCTGCCCTGCTTGGCTCCACGGACGCACGCCGTCTTGCAGCACATGCAGCCCATCTGAACGAGATCTACGGCAAGGCCGCTGTCTTGCGGCGCAAGGATATCTCGACGGAAATTCGGGGGCCTCGCGCCTTGCTGAACCAGATCTACGCCGCCGGCCAGAAGGGTATCTCGCTGCAGCGCTACAAGGGTCTCGGCGAGATGAACCCGGAACAGCTCTGGGAAACGACGCTCGACCCGAATGTCCGCTCCCTGCTGCAGGTGAAGGTGCGCGAGGCGGACGACGCCGACGACATCTTCACCAAACTGATGGGAGACGAGGTCGATCCGCGGCGCGAATTCATCCAGGAAAATGCCCTGGCCGTGGCCAACCTCGACATCTAAGGCCCTGGAAAACAAACAAAAAAGCGGCGCTTTGCGCCGCTTTTTTTTACGATCTCAGATTTCGCTCAACCGCCGGGCCAGGGTTCGGGCCGACCGAAGAAGAAGCCCTGTGCCGCCTCGATATCGAGCTCCCTCAGCAGACTGGCCTCTTCCGCCGTTTCAACATGTTTGGCGATCACCTTGATGCCGAGTTCGTGCGCCGCGCGAACCAGCCCGTTCAGGATGGCCGCCTTGGCGGGCTCTTCCACCACCTGCTGAGTGAGGCTCGATTCAAGCTTCAACCATTCGACACGCAGGTTGGTCAACCGCGACAGAACCGGCCAGTGTCCGGCAAAATCGTCAATGGCGGTCTGGCACCCCAGTTCATTCACGAACTTGAAAAACGCCTGAACGCTCGCCGGCTCTCGCAGGAAATCCTTTTCCGCGATTTCAAGACACAGCTTGGATGCCAGCAGCGGATTGACCGACAAACGATGATAGAGCCCGTCACGGAAGACCGGATCGCGGGCGGATTCAGCCGAGACGTTCATCGTCAGGATGGTACGGTCGGGATTGCGCTCTGCCGCGTCCAGCACCTTGTCCAGCGTCCAGGCATCCACCTGTGCAATGAAACCGGAGCGTTCGGCAGCCGAGATCCAGGCACGTGAAGACAGGCCCCGGGCACGATCCCCCTGCAGGCGCAGAAGGATTTCAGAACCGCAGGCCCTGTTCCGCTTCAGGCAGACGATGGGCATCGCGTAGAGCGTCAGCTCGTTGCCACGGAAACTTCCCGGCTCGGGTAGATCCGCCAGCTCACCACCCGCCCCTTCGCAGTCCTGCGGCTGCACCGAATGAACCTGCACGGAACGGCCGCCAAATCGCTTGCCGCGCAAACATGCCCGGTCGGCCAGCCCCAGTAGAGCTGCCGCATCGCCTTCACGCAGCTTCACATTGCTGTCGAGGAACGCCACACCGATGGACCCGCCAATGGTGAACACCCGGTCCCCCACCTCCAGGCGGATACGGTCAAAACCGGCCAGAATTTCCTCGGCGATATCGAGAGCGGCTTCCTCGTTGACCACCGGCACCATGCCGGCAAATTCATCGCCGCCGATCCTGGCGGCTGTACCGAATTCACCCAAGGTCAGGCGCAGGCAAGCCGCGACACGCTGGAGCATGTCGTCACCCGCGTCGTGGCCACCAAGATCATTGACCTTCTTGAACTCGTCGAGATCGATATAAAGAACGGCAAGGCCGATTTCATCTTCTGCGGCAAGCCGGGTCAACTCGCGTTTCAAGGCTTTGGTGAAGGCACGGCGGTTCTCCAGGCCGGTCAGCGGGTCGAGATACGCCAGGCGCCTGTTTTCGGCGGTTTCCTGGGGGCAGTCGACATTGCGCCGGATAACCGCCATGGAGGCACCGATGCCCGGCTTACTTTTCACCGCACCGGGAATGGGAACGAGCCGTACTTCGCACATCTGGCGATCAGCCACGTAACCTGCTGCCTGGAAGCTTCGGTTTTCCGGAATATAGAAGGTCTGCGGCAGTTCGCCTTCCAGATTTTCCAGGGCTTCGGCCAAGAGGTCCACTTCATAGTCGCTGTTGATCAGCTTCAGCAGCTTTCCCGCCATTTCGTCGGGGCTTTCGGAACCGTCGAACACAAGAACGTCGTCCGGAAAATGCTCCAGAAGATCGAGATCTCTTGCGGACTTCGCGGAGCGGATTTCATTTCGCGCCGGCTCTGGCAGGGTAACGATCTCGTCCTGGCCGTGTTCTTCCAGATCGAACTGCACCAGGACGGCCTGGCGCTCGCCCGAGAGGGAGACAAAGGATGTGCAAATCATGTGGTGGCAGAAGGTTTCGCCCGACTGCAGCACGATGGCCCCGCTCGCCTGCGCGGGAACGCCGCTGAAGGCCGCCGACAGAACCGCCTCGCACCGCCGCCAACTGGTTTCCGACAAAAGCGACGGCAGGCTGACCGGCACCGGAAAGACACCTTTTGCGGCGCAAAGCGCCTTCATTTGCTTGTTGTGAACAAGGACGCTGCCATCCTGCGCGACGTAGGCCGCAGCATGGGGAAGAACCTCCAGCAGGGACGTGTGGAAGCCTGTAAGATTATTATTTTCCGCACGACCGGATTGTTCCAGCCGGTCGCTTAAGAACCGATGGCTGACTTGCACCAGACCGCCCTTTCAAATTGCCGTTAAAATGGCGCTAATCAATACACACATGCGCCGCTCCTATGTAAAAATTACTAACACAGTTCAGTTGGCAAAACCGAAACAGAAAAACTACCCACAACTCTTAGAATTTTTATAGTAAATCAAAAATTAATGCGACTCTTTCAAATGTATTTAAAATTTTATGTTTATTTTATACTAACGCCTCATTTATCCCGAAAACTGCCACATTTTGATCACCCTCACGACGTAAAGGCGCCGCTACGGAATGTTACGAGCGTCGTCACGAAACTGTGTTCAAGATCGATCGGGGCGGGCTCACTTGCCCCAGGGGGACTATCATGAAGAGAATTACCTTCGCGCGGCATTTATCGCGCGTTGCCTTGGCGGGTGCCTTGCTTGCAGCAGCAGGTGTCGTCAGCGGTGCTCAGGCGGGCGTCTATCAACAATGCGGGAAAGCGTCCTGGTACAAGCTCGGCGGCACCACCGCCAGTGGTGAACGTGCAAATCCCAATCGGCTGACCGCAGCCCACAGGAGCCTGCCCTTCGGTACGCTGGTGGATGTGACCAATCTTGCCAACGGAAAGACCGTCACGGTGCGTATCAACGACCGGGGCCCCTTTGCCAAGGGCCGTGTTATAGATGTGACCTGGGCGGCAGCAAAAGAGCTCGGTTTTGTCCGCAGAGGCATCACGCGCGTAAAACTTTCCAGCAAAACCGGGAAAATATCTTCCGAATATAAGCAAATTTGCCAATAAATTTGCGGCAGGAAAGACAATATTTCCTTGCCGCAACGGCGCCTCCAAATTGTATGACAAATTTAAAGCGCTGAATTTAATGAATTAATTTGTACGACACATTATTTCATATATGACTCAGTATGAATAACGATCAGTCGCATTACAGTGAATCAAAAAATAAAATATTTTACGGTAATGACAATCGAGAAAGATGCCGCTAGAGTTGCCGCCGTGGTCGATGGGGCCACGTGCACAGTAACTTTATTCGCGCAGTCTAACGGCTGCGCGTTTTTTTTGTAACATTCCTCATCCCGCCGTAACCGGCTCGAAACAGCCCTCGATAGCCTCTGCGTTTGCTTACGCGGACGAGCCACTTTCAGACCTCCTCCCCCTCAAGTAGACGTTTCAGGAAGTCCGCAGCACTTTCCTTGAGTAGCTGCTGTTTTTCCGGCCCCATCCTGGCCCAGGACGCGTAAGGCTGACCGAGCCGCGGATTGCCCTTGAGCACCTCCTTGTTGCGGTCCAGAAAGTCCCAGTAAAGCGCATTGAACGGACAGGCCTTCGGGCCGGTCTTCTGCTTCACGTCATAAGAGCATGCGCCACAATAGTCCGACATCCGGTCGATATAATTGCCGCTCGATACATAGGGTTTGGAGCCGAGAAGCCCGCCATCGGCGAACTGGCTCATGCCAATGGTGTTGGGCGCCTCCACCCATTCATAGGCGTCGGCATAGACCATCAGATACCATTCATGCACTTCCTTTGGCCTGACGCCGGCCAGCAGGGCGAAATTGCCTGTCACCATCAGTCTTTGAATGTGGTGGGCATAGGCTTCTTCCAAGGTCTGGCCGATCGCTTCCGACAGGCAGCGCATGCGTGTCCGTCCGGTCCAGTAGAAATCGGGCAACGGACGGTCGGCGCCAAGTGTGTTGTTGTCGACATAGTCCGGCATCTTCAGCCAGTAGATGCCGCGCACATATTCCCGCCAGCCAAGGATCTGCCGGATGAATCCTTCGGCGGCATTGAGCGGAACCTTGCCGTCTTTCCATGCCTCTTCCACCTTCCGGCACAACACCTTGGCATCCAGCAGGCCGGCGTTCAGATAGGCCGACAGGACCGAGTGGAACAGAAACTTCCGGCCGCTCAGCATGGCATCCTGATATGTTCCGAAATCGGCCAGCATGTCGGCCAGGAAGTGCTCACAGGCCTCTTCCGCGTCCTTGCGGGTCACCGCGAACCAGAATGGCTCAAGATCGCCTATGTGCCCGGAAAATCGACTGGCGACCAGGTCCAGCACCTCTCGCGTGATTGCATCCGGCTCAAAGCGTTTCGGCTCTGGCATGAACAGGTCCGGCTGCGCGGGCTTGCGATTGTCTGCATCATAGTTCCATTTGCCGCCCGCAGGCTTGTCACCGTCCATCAGCAGGCCGGTGGAACGGCGCATCTCGCGGTAGAAATATTCCATCCGCAATTGCTTGCGTCCGTCCGCCCATGCCCGAAAATCCGCCACCGCTGAGAAGAACCGCGTGTCGGTAAGGATCTCTACCGGCAGGGTGAAAGCGTCGGACCAGGAGCGCATATCCTCCAAGACCCGCCACTCGCCGGGTTCGGTAACCACCATCCGCTGTGGCCGCAGGCGTTCGCAGGCCCGCTTCACCTCGCCCTTGAAGCTGCCGCTGTTGTCAGGGTCATCCAGCTTGACGTAATCCACCGTCCAGCCGGCTTCCTTCAGCTCTTCGGCGAAGTGGCGCATGGCGGAGAACAGGAAGGCAATCTTCTTCTTGTGATGGCGTACATAAGTGGCCTCTGCCATCACCTCGACCATCAGAACCCTGTCGTGGGCCGGATCGGCCCGCTTGAGGCTGGACAGTTCAAGTCTCAGCTGGTCTCCCAACACAAGTACAAGCGAACGGCAGTGGTTGGTCTCGGTCATGGGGCTCTGTTTTTTCCGGTCCTGGCCTTCCTACGCACAAGCCCCGCCGCCCTATCACCTCTACGGCCATTTTTTCCTCGCGCTCCCGGATCAAACGACACCCGCCCTTCTTTCTTCGGCCAGTTTCTCCCTGACCAGCCAGGCTCGAGCCCCCAAAAATCACCAACAGGTGCGCAGATAACCCGACGTTCATCCAGCCCCGACAACCCCGCCGATATCTTGTCCAAAATTTCAGAAAGCGATTGCCCCGGATCGCCGGATCTTGTATCAGACCCCTCTATCCGCCGCGCAGCCCTTGCGCGCGCGAAGAGCACCCGTAGCTCAGCTGGATAGAGCGCTGCCCTCCGAAGGCAGAGGTCACAGGTTCGAATCCTGTCGGGTGCGCCAAAAATCTGCAGAAAATTCAATAGCTTATACAATTCTGCGCGTTGCTCTAATCGAGCATTGTTCGCAGTATGTACGAGAAACGACTTTTGTTCGCGTTTTCTCCCCAGCCACGACCTCAGTTCATCTGCAGGTAGCGACATCGTTCCAGGGAGGCGCACATGTCTGAGCGCCGTCCATTCCGGGAAGTTAAGCTTCAGTGGCTGAGACTGCTGAGCTGTGATGCCAATATCAATGACAATGCCAAGTGCATTGCGCTCTATATCGTGACCGCACATGTGAACGGCCACACCGAGAAGGCGTGGCCGTCCTACAAGACCATTGCCGAAGCAACCGGCAAGAGTGTCAAATCCATCCAGCGGGCCATCCGAGATCTGGAAATCGGTGAATGGCTCAGCGTTCAACGCGGGAATGGCGTCGGGCACAATACGGAGTATTGCCCTACCGACGCCTCGATCCTAAAGGCTTCAGAGCTTCGAGAAAAGACGGACAAATCTGTCCCCCTTGCCTCTTCTGAAGGCGGACAGATCTGTCCCGAAAGGCGGTCAGATGTGTCCGGCAAAGGCGGTCAAATCTGTCCACCAAACAAAGAGAAAGAAATAAATAAAAAACCTAACCCGCGTGAGGCGCGCGCGAAGGCGGCTTTCCGTCGCTCCATTCCCGTCGTCGTCCTGCCAACGGCTCAGACCAGACAGGTCGATGAATGGAACGCCTGGCTGGCCGAAAAGACCCTGCCCGACCTGGCGCGGTTCAATCTCGCAACCAGCGTCAACGGCTTCTCCGGATACCAGCTTCCAGGGCGATGGCCACCGGAAGACGGCTCGGACAAAGAGCAAGATTGCCTCTCGTATTTCCTGAACAGACTGCCCGTGATCGCGCACCAATCGGCCTCTCAGACAGCCTACAGGCAAGCGGCATGACTGCGGCGGATCGGACAAGAGCAAGGCGACCCGTGTCATACGACACAGGACCTTGCGAGGGGTGGCAGGCCTCCCCTTCGAACCCCTCCGGACCGCAAACGGCCCGTCTCGCCGAGACGGTTGTTATGCGCTGTACGACGGAGGAAAAGAGACATCTCAAGCGCCGCGCCGCCGCGGACAAAATCTCCGTCTCGGAGCTGTTGCGCGCAGCGTTGGGGCAGATCAAAGCCCCGCGCCGCCGTGCCACACCGCAGGCTGATCCGCAGCTTGTGACAGCGCTCAGCCGCATCGGCACGAACCTGAACCAGATCGCCCGCGCCGTGAACTCCGCCCAGGCCGCCGACGACATGCGTCAGCTCGACGGCCTGCAGCTGCTCGCCGAGCTGATCGGCATCGAGCGCCAGATGTCGGCCCTCCTTGCCAGCCACACACGGCGGGACGCAGATCATGCTGATTAAGCTGTTCCGCAGTGGCAAGGGCGGCGGGGCGGCACCGGTCGATTATCTGATCGCCTCTCATGTGCTCGACTACGACGCCAATCGCGATCTCATCCGCGACGACGCTGGCGTCCCGCTGATGAAGAGCCGCGATCCGTTGCCGGAAGTGCTGGCGGGCGACGCGGACCACACCCGGGCGCTGATCGATGCCTGCCCCCACGCCTGGACGTACCGGGCCGGCGTGATCAGCTTCGATAAGGACGACCATCCGAGCGAAGAGCAGCAGCAGGCCGTCATGGACGCCTTCGACGAGCTCGCCTTTTCTGGTCTAGACCGCGACCAGGTCGACATGCTCTGGGTTCGGCACAGCCACGAGGGCCGCGTGGAACTGCATTTCTGCACGCCGCGCATGGAGCTTACGTCCGGCAAGAGTCTCAACATCGCCCCGCCTGGCTACCAGAAGGCCATGGATGCCCTGCGCGACATGCTCAACAAGGAGCATGGCTGGGCCGATCCGCAAGATCCGTCCAGGTCGCAGGACACCAAGCAGCTTCCGGAAAAGAAGCTTCGGGCACAGGGCCGCGAGGACATCCAGAACTGGCTGGAAGACCTGATCGTCACCGGTCGCATCTCATCCCGGCCGGACATGGTTGCCGCACTTGAGGGCGCCGGCTTCGAACTGCCCCGCCAGGGCAGAACCTATCTCACAGTCAAAGACCCGGACAGCGACACCCGCTGGCGGCTCAAGGGAGACATTTTCCATGCAGATTGGACCAGAGAGAAGACCGCTCAGAGAGCGACTGAGCGAGAACATCGAGCAGATGCACGAGGATCAGAACGCCTCGCTGCTCGAAGCCTTTCAGACCTCCGAGACGAATATCGAGCGCATGTTGAAAAGCGCAGGGTCTACAATCAGCAAAGATATCCGCACGTCCCAGGAGAAACTGAACGCAACGTTAGAAAGGCACTTGAGGTCGAGCGAGGAACAGATCCATCAGCTGAAAACAGGCATGGCGGAAAACGAGAGATTGGCGGCGAAGAACCGCTTGTTGAAACTCTCGGCAGCGATTCTGGTCTCGGTCGTCCTGACGCTTGGCGGGGTTCTGTTCCTGGAGAACCACTTGAGAGGGGCGCTGATCGCCTCTGCCTTCAATCAGACAACTTACACGGAATTTCCGATCCTGATCTTCGACACGAAAACCGGCACGTACGAGCGTTGCCGGGACATAGACGGGAATTTCTCCTGCCACCTAACCAAGTAGAGCACCATGACAGACACCAATCCCTCCGCACCGAACCTGCCATCCCAACAAACCCTGACGCCGCTCGAGCGCGGGTTGCTGAGCTTGGTCGAACGCTTGACCAAAGCCTTCGAACATTCGACCGCTCAGCTGGAGCATTTGGAAAGACGCTCGACCGGCTTGCTGGAAGAACGGCTGACCGAACTCGAAACGTTGCTCGACAGGTCCATCAGCTCGCAACGGGCCTTCAACGAGGCCTTGCTCGACTTGCTCAGTGCGCCGGAATCCTCCGGCAGATCGGTGGAAGAGCTCTACGGGGCTACGGAAAAGCTCAACAGCTCCAGAATCCTGCGATAAATACAAGACGCTCACGCAAAACACGTCGAGAGCGCTAGGATTGCTGCCACGTTCTAAAGTTGCATCTTTTCGCACTCAACTCTATGAGTACATAAATGTCATCCTTGAGTCACCAATTGAGACAGATATGCAGCATTCAGAGAGTGAAGTAGCTATTTCATTGGAAGCTTTTCAGATACTCGGCCTCTATGACGAGTTTGATTATATGATTCCATTTAATACACAGGAACATGTTACCGCTGTAATAGCACCCAATGGGGCTGGAAAAACTTTATGTCTAAAAGCAATTGATGCTTTATTTGGAAGAGAGTGGAAGTTTTTTAGAGGAATAGTTTTCGACGCCGCTCGCTATTTATTCTCTGACGGAACCTCAATTGAGATTTTAAGAAAGAAACTTGATGACGATAATTTAGAGTTTGACGAAAACCTCGAGGAAGAACCCTCTTTATACATATCCATGCTCCGCGATGGAGAGTGGATACGCTCGCTCCTCCCGAGTGGGAAAAGGCGTCCCTCGAGGAAATACGAATTTCACTTACCCTTTCTTCAAAGAGTCGGACCGGATCGGTGGCTAGACGCTCGTAGTAAAACCATAATTCGAAGCCGGGAAATAGAAGAGAGGTTTTCTGATGAATTACCAAATCCAGCGAAATTGTTTGTCAACCGGGAAGCGTTATCTAGTATCTTTTCCTTTTTAAAGCGCATTAATTGCAATTTTATTGAAACACAAAGACTTATTGTTTTATCTCAAGAATTCGACGAAGATGACGAAGACAACGAAAATTTTTTTCTTACGCAAGCGGGAAAAACGCAGTTTGCTATCGAACAAAAAGCAGACATGCTCAAATCAATTATTCGTAGTGAGCTAACAAAATACGCCGCGCTCTCTCAATCATTAGACCGAACATTTCCTCAGCGTGTCATTCGCTCAGCAATTGAACATCGAGCCACACCCGACATTGCCGAAGAATTAGAACTCTTAGACACCCTTCGAAAACGTTATATGTCGGTCGGCATTTTGGAAAGTGAACACGATGTTCCTGTAAATATGCCGACCGGCTCTTATGATGACGAGGCAATAAATGCACTTCTCGGTGTATATGTTGAAGACAACAAGAAAAAACTAAATGCACTTTCAGAAATATATGAAAAAATTTCTCTATTTAAGTCTTTGATGGAGAATAGATTCGGAAAAAAAGAAATTGAAATAAACAAAACTGATGGATTGGCAGTTACATATAAGGGAAGACGAATTCCTGTCGAGAAACTCAGCTCTGGAGAGCAGCATCAGCTAGTTCTGTTTTTCTCACTGCTATTTGAAATGCCCTCAAATTCTCTAATTCTAATTGATGAGCCAGAAATTTCGCTTCACATTGCCTGGCAAAAGAAATTCATCGGCGACTTAATAGAAATTATAAAGCTGCGAAATTTTGACGTTGTACTTGCAACTCACTCACCTCAATTAATAGGTCGTTGGACAAATTTGGTTGTTGAGCTTGGTGATGTTTATGAAGGCGAGCATCCTTTTGGGATAATTGATTTTGAGGACCCGTTCGCATGAAGTCGATGACCAACGAGATCGGTCCTGAGGAAATTTTTGGCGAACTTCTTCTTATGCGACAAGAGTTCAAAGGCGCTCAATTGCTACTTGAAGGTGCGAATGATATCGACAGGTTCGAGAAGTTTGTGGATAGCAATACCTGCTCAATAACAAATTGCTATGGAAAACCCAATCTGCTGGGAGCAATGAAGATTGCGCACGAAAAAGAGTTCGTGGGTTGCATTGGCCTAGCAGACGCAGACTTCGACCGTGTCTTAGGCAGATTGGAGCAACTTCCAGACTTAATCTACTCAGAATGCTATGATTTTGATATGGATACTATTCGAACGGAGGCTACGTCTCGCTATTTAAGATTAGCTGGTGACGAAGATAAATGTAAATCTATCGGTTCTCACGATAAAATCGTTGATTCGATTGTTCTATCCTTGTCGCCCGTTTCTCATGCAAAACTTGCGAATGAAATGTTCAGACTTGGTTACCCTGTGGGTAATGTTCAATGGTATAAATTTTATGAAGACTTCCAAATTGATAAAGGAAAGCTTGTCGCTGGAATTTTAGGTAAAACTGTTTGCGAAGTAGGCAAAGTAGAAAAATTAAAAGCTCATATCGAATCTGCAGCCGCAAATAATTTTGATCTCCATCAGATCACCAACGGTCATGATTTTTGTTGGGCTTTAGGTGTCAATCTTCGGAAGAAGCTGGGGGATCGAAACAAAAATCAAACCATCGGCAAGGAAGTTGAAATGCACCTCAGACTTGCCATAAGTGAATCCGATTTCAAAACCATGAGTGTTTTCGATTCAATTGTTCAATGGGAGAAAAGAACTGGCCACCTTGTTTTAAAAAGAACAATTCTATAGTTGGCGTAGATATAATCTAGTTTGTTTTTTAATTTTAACCATTATTTCAATCACACTGGAATCCAACCCGGATGAAGGTGACTTCCGCGGCTAAATGCTGCGCAGCATCCGATTTCGTGGCTTTTGATCGAACGACTTTGAACGCCTTTCGGGTTCATCAAGGGCATTCAGGAAGACTCAGAAGATTGTTCGGCTGGTCACCGTCCGCAGTCGTCTTCAGATATTTGTTTCCAGAAGCACTTACGGCCACAACCACATTTACGCGATCACCGGCAGGCTGTTCCACGTAGAATGCAAACTCACTGCTTTCGATGCCTTGAATGGCTCTGTCTAAATTGAGTTTCCAGCGGTTACCGTCTGGGTTCGTGCCGCCAATACTGCTTATGCGCTCCCAAGCGCTTTGTCGGTCAGTTTTTTTAATGCATCTAACTCTGGCGGTAATGGTCATAATAAATTCCTCCCAATAGCAACTGGAAGGTATCACACTTATGACGCGAATGTCGGGTTGGGTACTTTCATCGCCAATCAGGGCCATCGTAGTCGTGAGGTGGCTCTATTTCATTCCAGCGAGCGGCAACTTCACTGCATGACGCTTCAACACGCTCTCTAAAGCGTTCGTGTGAACGGCTTGCTTTGACAACTTTTGTCTCCGCAAGATCAACGGCCATGCACAGTCGGGGCAAAGGCTGCATTTGTCCGTCTTCCAAGGCCCACAATATCAGGGCGGATGCGGCGGCGAGCCTATCCGTTATTGCGGTTCGGTCGGAAGAAAACGCATATAAGAGGATCAAACCGCCAGCGAAAATTTCGCCATCTTGTGACTGTGTGACCAATGCGTCGAGCGACACTTTGAGCTTCACACCAGAAATAGATTTCAGGAGAGTCTTGGGGTTGGCCGATAGCTCATATCGGCCAAATCGTCGTGGCGTAAATGTGTCCTGAAATGCTCGAACCGCTTTTATACAGCGAAGCGCTTCGTCGCGATTGTATCCGCTTTCCATGAGCGTCCTGGCCTCAAGTTTACCTGCTAGGAAATCGAGTCCGTCTCGATCAAAATTGTCTGTGGTCAGAGCTCTCTTCAACGCTTGGCGTACTTGAGAGTACGCTGCAACTTCAACCTTTTTTGGGAATTTTGCGGCACATATTAATTTGGTGCGCTGTGTCGCATGCACTGTCGATAGATAGTCAGATATGTGGTTCACTGAGAACTGAGGATAGCGGTTAAATCCGTAGTTTGGAGTGTCAGTCATGGATGATATCGCTTTGATTGCAAAATTGGATAATGACACCACGCTTTACGTGTCACCCATGCACGACGAAACATATCGCGAGTATATTGAGGACGATACTCTCGGTGGTTCTATGGGTTATTTCATCACCCGCGAACGAAAAAATCAATTTGAAGTTCTCGCCAAGGCTGCAAATCTTGATGCAGCACGCGAAATTTTTGGCATGCTCACAGCTAATCTTCATGGTTCTCGATAAGGCGAGTAAGGGCACGAGTGCAAGTCAAGATCGATCTCGTATTTTATGGTTTTAACCACACCACAATCTGCTGTGGTTGACCTTACCCCTTGTAGAACCGTTTTTGCCCGCTTGACTGGACCCGATGACGCAAGAGCTACCCTCTGGGTTTACCGGTTTGAGGCTGTCTTGGAAGCTTACGTCACCAGGAACCCAAGACAGCATGTTTTGGGAGGTTCAAATGATAGATCTGCCCTAAATCGTTAGTCATCGAAATTAATGGCTTCTGTTTTGCCCCTCGTTTTCCAAACCATTTCTCGCCGATGGCGATTAGGTCTGTATTACCTGGTGTTTCAAGAAACTGATCGAGAAGCTTTTCGGTTAGCTCGGGGTCGGGTAGTGTGAAAAAATCGCCTGCCGCCTTGAGTTCGCTCGCATTCGCAGCTTCGTCGCCCAGGCGTTTTTGGAGCATCTTGCGGGTAATTGATGCTGGTGGATTGTATTTGGCAAAGGCCTCTGGAAAGACAGGCGCCATGAAATCAATGATATGCGTTTCTGTCTGAATCCACATATGAAAGGCTTCCGGGTCAGACGAAAGGCCCTGATCCCCCTGCCTTCCGAAACAGGCGACGTCTGGCTCGTCGTTGACGCACAGTGCAAATGCGCCGGCTACTGGCCGGGATGGAATTTTGTAATGTTTGTTAAGCAGGTAGGAGCCTAATGAGGCAAAGAATATGCATGCCTTCTCAACCTTTCCAATATCCTGCAGAATGCCATGAGCAATGCGGTAGATACGATTGTATTCAAACAGGGGGAACAAGAACTTTTTGCTGGTGAGCTTACTACCGTTCATTTGCTTTCATCATTTTTCGCGCTCCACGGGAGTTCCCGGTAAAAAGCATCGACCCGAGCAAAACATTCATCAAAATCCGGCACCTCCCCTATTTCGAGCTCAAGTGTTTTCCATTCCTCTTTGGCTCTGCGAATAATTTCCGGTTGGGACAGAGATTCAGGATGAGGTTCGATATGACGTGCCCTGCATTTTTTCAAAAGCACCTCACATAGCCGGCTTTTTTCATCCTTGTCCAAACTGAAACGCATTAGCAACGCATCTAGATCGTATATGTCCTGACGCCGGTAGCGGTTGCGCATTTCCTGTTGCAGCAGGGCACGAAGCTTCTCCGCCATCAGGTCGATCAGCGAATAGGCATAAAAAGATCCCCCCGTGTCGGCGAGATTCACGATTTGAATTGCCCCGACAGGTTCCCTGAAACTGATATCGACGTCCAGCACATTGGCTGCCCTTCCCTGCTCCAGCATGTCTGCTTGTCTGGTTCCCCGATCGGCATATGCAACTTTGAGCATCAGGGCCGGTCCTTCGGCTTTAGGGAAGAGTTTGGCATTGGGGAGATATCTGCACGACTGGACGGCACATATCAGTTCGGGGTAACCGAGCTCTGCTGTCGCCCGTGGAAAGACTGCGTCAAGTTCCTTCTTGAAATCATCAGCTATACCGGGTTCCGGATCGAGGCAGGCTGTGAAATCCAGATCACCGGTCTGGCGAGGGCTGCCATAAACAACTCCCATCAGAATCCCGCCTTTCAGAAAAACCTGGTGGCGATAGGATTGGATCATGCCGAGGGCTGTAAGGAAGACTTCGGTTGCCTGGCGTTCGTGATAGGCTTGGGGATCAGCCCTGGCCTTCTCCACCCACTCACCGATGTTCACTGTAACGCTTTCAGTCTGTTCTTCTTCACCCGACATTTATCGAAAGCATCCAATCTTCTGAGTATCTGTTTGCAAAGGGAGCCCCTGGATCCAGAATCCGACTACCGCCTCTTTGCGCAAATTGTTTCCATGCAAGAACGCGGGTATCCCGAATTCCGAGACGTTCTTCAAGGATGTACCCTGCCCGGACTTTGTGGATAGGTTTGGGAGCCACATCGATGCGCTTAATGATCTCTTCGGCATAGGTCTTGGCATGTTCCTCCCATGTTTCCAGAACGTGGAGCATGCCGCCACATCGCTCCGGCATGTCAACCATATCCAGAAACGTTTGACCAATCGATGCAACACGTGCGTACGATCCCCGGACCTGGCGCCACTCACCATGCATTTTGGTTTCAAGGGCATTGATTGCCCTCTTGCGCACGGTCTTGGGATGGTGAACTGCATGAAGCGGAACAACGTAGATATGCGTTTGCTCGGATAGATCGGGATAGTCAGCTATGAACTGCCTTGCCAAGGCTTCTGTAAGCTGTGCCGGCGAAGGCTGGGTGATGAATAATGGCTTCGAGCGTCTGTTTGTCAGCCCGTATTGTTGCATTGCGGACAGATGGGAAATGTAGCAATAGCGGTCAGCTAGGCAGACAATTTCGTCGGCCGACCTATCGCCTTCTGTTTGAACACGCCACATCCTGGAGTAATCGGCATCCTTGTGAAGCAGCCCCTCGTTCCGCAGAGCGTCTCGCACGCGGTAAAACGTTTCTTGAGAGGGAAATTCACCCCTCAGATATTTAACCTTTCCCTCGCGGTAAATATCCCAGACGTGTTTGAAAATTTCGTAGTTGGAAACCAGAGGGATCGAATCATCGATCAACCGCTCCGCTAGGGCTTCGCCCAAGCGGGTCATGCGTTTTATGTCTGTAAAAAATTGGTGCTTCTTGTCCATTTAAATCCGATTACAATACCTTTTACGTCCTAAGGACGTAAAAGGTATTGTAATCCGTTATATCCACACACCACCTAGAAGTCAATAATCGTTGACAAAACGAGTTCGCGTGATACCCTTAGGCACCCGTCCTTAGGACGGGTGCCTAAGGGTATCAGGGTAAACCTTCAATCCAAAAATTAGACAAAAAAATTTGACGACGAAGCCCGTTAATAAAGGAAACGCCCATTTCGTTAATTAAGCGCCGCCACTAATTAAATTGCTGAAAACAGCTGGCGGTCAGGAACTTGAACCGGAAGAGTCATGGCGCGCTTTAACAAAGCGGCCGATGTCAGCGGGAACGAACGTCCACTTTTTATTCGACTGACCATCCGACCCAGTAACCGCAGGCCGTTTCCACAGTCCGAAATGCTGTTCTAGTGACTCCAGAAAATACAACATGATCAGTGACAATATAAGAACGAACGCATTACTCACAGTTCCATAGATTGACATTTCGATTACGCTGAATACGCGACCCATCAACATCAACAAGGAACAAATAAAACCTAAAACGATAAGAAGTTTAACCTTTAAGGCGTTTCTCTTCCAAAACCGCTCGAAATGGCTCATCGAAATATGTGCTCGGATCATTTCCATGTCTTCTCGTGGAAAGGAAACTTGCCCATTTTCAAATGGAACCCCATGCATGGCACACATTTCGGCAATTTTCTTGCGATGTAGTGCCAACATTGCTTCGTAATAAATCGAATCTTCACCCGACAAGTCAGCCATTGCCTGCGAAACTTTCTTTTTGTTCCAATTTTTTCTGCTTCAGTTCATGGAAATAAAACTGATCGAACATCTTACAAATTAGCTGCACCTCTTGATCTGCGGTCAAATCTAGTCCGCATTCTTCCGCAAAGGTGCGAGCAGCCAAGACTGCCGATTTGACGATTTGTGTTGCAGCTTCTCGCGTGGGGTCTCCGTCTCCCAAAAACAGCCACGCTGGGGAAACGTCAAAGTCATGACATAGCGCCAAAACCACAGTGCTCGGGATCGGCGTGGCCCCTCTTTCGTAGTTTTTATATGCAGTGCCCGAGACCCCAAGATCTTTGGCAAATTGAAGCTGGCTCTTTCCAACGCGAACGCGGAACTCCCGTAGTCGGTTGTGCAAATCCATTTTTCGCCTTGCGTATAGACCGAATTGTGTCTATTTTCGCCTTTATTGACCCATATTCGCTGTATGGTGCCACGCCCACCTATTCCGTTCAAGGGAAAGGCTGAAATGAATCTAGAAACCCCGAAACAAGCCGCTGAACGTACAATCTTCACCGAGAAACGCATCCGTGCCTGGATCAGCCAGGGCAAGATCCGGCACGTGAGGATTGATGGGAGCCTGTTCCTTCCAGAAGGAGCAATTGAAGAGTTGATTGAACGAAGCACGATTGAGCCATGCCAAGACCCGCAGACCCACCAAAACTCAAAAAGCGCAAGAACCGGCCGTTCTTCTTCATTGTCTTCCACGATCCCGAGACTGGAAAAAGACGTGAGTGTTCAACAGGTACTTCGAACCGTGACGAAGCTGAGGAAAAGCTCGAAGACTTCCTGAGGGATAGGCGTACCCAACGAACAGGGCGCCCCGTTCCGCCACACAAAATGAAAATTGCCCAAACGTTGGATGACTACGCAAACTTCAAAATGGGAAAGAAAGCGGCAGAACGCCTGAGCTACTCGTTATCCAATCTCCTTACATTCTGGCAGGATAAAACCGTTGATCAGATCAACCCGGAGACGGTCGAGCAATACTGGAGGACGAGTTCTCGCAAGCGGTCGACCTGCCGCCGCGAACTCACGGACCTTAGATCCGCAGTCAATCATGCAATCCGAATGAACCGTTTGCAGGAGTTTCGCTTTCCTGAACTTCCAAAGGACGGCAAACCCAGGAAGCGATGGCTGACGCAGTCCGAGTATGTGCGCCTGTTTTGGGCTGCTGGCGATGAGTACCGAAGCAAATTCACTTTGCGGCTATTTCTGATGATCGCCTATTACACGGGAGCCCGTAAAAACGCGATCATGGAGCTGGAATGGTCGCAAATCGATTTCGAGGCGGGGATGCTGAATTTCAACAAGGAAGGCGCGGAGTTCGATGAGGAAGATGATCCAGAGGGTGGCAAACCTCGATCTTATATCCCGATGCCTCCGGAGCTATCGAGGCATCTGAAACGCAGGTTCGACCTTTATGGCGACAAGACCAACTTCGTCTTTCATCAAAAACACGATCCGACAAGACGCGTCAAAAGTATCGACAAAGGCTTTCGGCAAGCGGCAAAAAAAGCAGGCTTGAAGCAGGTCACACCACACACGCTTCGCCATACCCGCGTGAGTCTTCTGGTTCAGGCTGGCGAGAAAATCTCCGACGTCTCAGAGTACATGGCGATGAGCTTCCAGACCCTGGAGAAGGTCTATTCTCATTTCAATACGGACCATATTCGTGACATGGCGCAGCGATTAGGACGTTCGCGAAATGCTCGCGGAATCAATTCCAGGGAAAGAGAAATCCGGGAAAAATCGGAAAATTTCGAGAACACGGAAAATCGAGAAATCGCATGAATTCAATATCTTATGGATTTACACAATCCTCCGAAGGCAGAGGTCACAGGTTCGAATCCTGTCGGGTGCGCCAATTCTCCTGACTTTCATTATCTTGATCAGCCATTGGGCATTGGCTCGCTGCGATGGGCGTTTTTGCCTTTCTGTGAACACCCTTCTCTACCTGAATTTCAAAGCGACCAAATCGGGCGCTCAGAGGACCGGCCTGGGCAGGCAGGCTGCAGGATATTTTTGCGAAAGGACGGCTTTCTGTTCGTGGGCGGGGCCTGAGGGCACGTTGCAGCCCGTTTGCGGTTGACTGAAACGCAAACAGCCCCGATTGTAACCGGGGCTGTGCAGGTTGATCCGCTGGAAAAGGCCTGGACCTAGAACTCCAGGGCGCGGTCGCCGTTGGCGTCCTTGATGCGGGTCGGCAGGCCGATGCGGTTGAGGATGCCGAGGAAGGGATGCGGCGGCAGTTCTTCCACGTTGGCCATCTTCTTCACGTCCCATTCGCCAGTGGCGATCAGCATGGCAGCCGCGACCGGCGGAACGCCCGCAGTGTAGGAAATGCCCTGGCTGCCGACTTCCTCATAAGCTTCCTTGTGGTCGGCAACATTGTAGATGAACACCTCGTGCTCCTTGCCGTCCTTGGTGCCTTTCACGAAATCACCGATGCAGGTCTTGCCGGTGTATTCAGGCGCCAGCGAAGACGGATCCGGCAGACACGCCTTGACCACCTTCAGCGGTACGACTTCCAGTCCTTCCGCCGTCTTGACCGGCTGCTCGGACAGGAGGCCGATGTTCTTCAGAACGGTGAAGACGTTGATGTAGTGCTCGCCGAAGCCCATCCAGAACCGGACGTCCGCGCCGTCCATGTTCTTTGCAAGGGAATGCACTTCGTCGTGGCCACACAGATAGGCCATGCGCTTGCCGACCACCGGCAGGTCATATTCCTTGCCGATCTCGAACATCTTGTTTTCCTGCCACTTGCCCTGCTGCCAGGAATAGACCGTGCCGGTGAACTCCCGGAAGTTGATCTCCGGATCAAAGTTGGTGGCGAAATAGCGCTGGTGGCTGCCGGCGTTGATGTCGACGATATCGACCTCGGTCACCTTGTCGAGATAGTCGTCCTTGGCAAGGCGGGCATAGGCGTTGACGACGCCCGGGTCGAAACCGGCGCCCAGAATGGCGGTGACGCCCTTTGCGGCGCATTCCTCGGCCCGTTTCCATTCGTAGTTGCCATACCAGGGCGGGGTCTCGCAGATCTTGCCCGGCTCTTCGTGAATGGCCGTGTCGATATAGGCCGCTCCCGTCTCCAGACAGGCGCTGAGGACGGACATGTTCAGGAAGGCGGTGCCGACATTGATGACGATCTGCGCACCGGTTTTGCGGATCAGCGCGCTGGTTGCGGCAATGTCCAGAGCGTTGAGTTCGTGTCCTTCCAGAACACCCGGCTGCTTCAGCGCCTTCTTGGCATGCACGGTTGCGATGATGTCGTCGCATTTGGATTTGGTGCGCGAGGCGATATGTATATCGCCGAGAACATCATTGTTCTGAGCGCACTTATGCGCCACCACCTGAGCGACACCTCCGGCGCCGATGATGAGAACAGTCTTTTTCATTTGATAAAGATACCTTCCTTGGACCTTGGGGGTGTTCGGGGTTCAAGTCTCAAGACAGACTTTGCTCGTAGTCCTGGTACGAAAACTCACGAGCAACGTGGACAGTGCCGTCCACTTCCTTGACCGCAATCGCGGGCATTTTCACGCCATTAAACCAGTTTTTCTTGACCATCGTGTAACCCGCCGCATCTTGAATGGAAACCCGGTCACCGGTCTTGAGTTCGGCAGGGAAGTTGAACTCGCCGAATATGTCGCCGGCAAGGCAGGACTTGCCACAAATCATGTAGCTGTGCGGCCCTTCGTTGGGGGTCACCTTCGCGGTCTCGCGGTAAATCAGCAGATCGAGCATATGAGCCTCGATGGACGCATCGACGATGGCCAGGTTCTTGCCGTTGAAGAGCGTGTCGAGCACCGTTGTCTCCAGTGTGGTCGACCGGGTGATCGAGGCTTCGCCCGGTTCCAGGTAAACCTGAACGCCGTATTTTTCGGCGAAGGCCTTGAGGCGGTCGGCGAAGAGGTCGAGTGGGTAGTCGTCCCCCGTGAAATGGATACCGCCCCCCAGGCTGACCCATTCCGCCCGGCTCAAAAGCCCGCCGAACTTTTCCTCGATATCGCCAAGCATGCGGTCGAACAGCGCAAAATCGGCATTTTCGCAGTTGTTGTGGATCATGAAACCGCTGATCCGGTCCATGACCTTTTCAATCTTGGTGACGTCCCATTCTCCGAGGCGGGAGAAAGGCCGGGCCGGGTCGGCAAGGTCAAAACTGGAGGAGCTGACCATCGGGTTGAGGCGCAGCCCGCGCACGATGCCTGCGGATTTGTCCGCGAACCGTTCCAGCTGGCTGATGGAATTGAAGATGATCTTGTCGGCATGGGAGATCACTTCATCGATCTCGTAGTCGGCATAGGCCACGGAATAGGCGTGGGTTTCCTTGCCGAAGCGCTCATGCCCCAGCCGGACTTCGTTCAGAGAAGACGACGTGGTGCCGTCCATGTACTCGCGCATGAAGTCGAAAACACACCAGGTCGCAAAGCACTTGAGCGCCAGCAGGGCCTTCGCGCCAGACCGCTCTCGAACGTAGGCGATCTTCTCCATGTTGCGGAGCAGCTTCGCCTTGTCGATCAGATAGTAGGGTGTCTCGATCATCTGGTTCCGTCGCCATCGTTGCCTGCGACCGGTTCGGGCCGCGCGGACAGGTGATTGGGAGCGATTTCCGGTTGCCCGGTTGTCCGGACCGGCCGGTTCGCCACAAGGCGTTCCAGCTTCGCTGTCGGCGTGACGGATACCGTCTCCATGCAGGACCTTGCAAGGGCCCGAGACGTCTTTCTTTCAACTGCCAGTCAGCCGGTTGAACCGCAATCTCCCGGTTTATCCGAGCTGCTATGCTTTACGTGAATGGAACGCAGAACAGTTATGCAAAAATAGGAGGGAGATTCGTGCTTTCACTCATTGAAATCTTAACTTTCCTCCCGTATTTGTCCGGCAGATCAAATATTCACCAGCCCGCTCAAGAGTTGGGCAAATTCTGGAGGTCGGCATGACCCGGGACGATCTCATTCGCGAATACAAGGCACAGAGCGGCTCCTGGCCGGCGCTTGTCGGCGTTTACGCCGTTATCGTGGGTGCGATGGCTCTTTCCGGCTACCTGATGGTCGGCTGATCCCGCACGCCTGACGAAACGTCGGCAGAGTTTCAATCACCCCCGGAGCGACCTCCGGGGGTGATTGCATTTTAAGGCAGGCAAACCGCCGGCGATCAAACGTCGGCGGCTTCGCCAATGGAATCGGTGCCGCGCTCTTCCAGAAGCGTCGTCAGCCAGTTCGGATCCATTTCGGGAACCGAAGACAGAAGCAGATCCGTGTAGGGATGATGCGGCGGCGTGAACATCTCGTCCTTCGGCCCCTGCTCCACCACCTTGCCGCGCTGCATCACCACAACCTCGTCCGCGATGGAGCGCACCGTCGCCAGGTCATGGGTAATGAACATGTAGGCCAGGTTGAACTCCTGCTGCAGCCGATCGAGCAGCTTCAGGATACCTTCCGCCACAAGCTGGTCGAGCGCGCTCGTCACCTCGTCGCAGATGATGAAGGCCGGGTCGGCCGCCAGGGCCCTGGCAATGCCCACACGCTGTTTCTGGCCGCCGGAAAGCTCCGGCGGATAACGATTGTAGAATTTTGACGGGTCCAGCTCGATCAGGTCCAAAAGCTCGTCGACACGGTTTTTCAGTTTCGCGCCGTGCAGCCCGCCATAGAACTGGGCCGGACGACCGATGATCTCGCTGATCCTGATCTTCGGGTTCAGCGCGGTATCGGCCATCTGGTAGATCATCTGCGCCTGGCGAAGCTGATCCTTGCTGCGGTCCTGATAGCGCGGCGGCAACGGCTCGCCCTTGAACAGGATCTGCCCCTTGGTGGGCGGCAACAGACCGGTGATACAGCGCGCCGTTGTCGACTTGCCGGAACCGGATTCGCCGACAACCGCAACCGTCATGCCCGGATAGATGTCGAAGGAGACATCATCCAGCACCTTGGTCTTGCCGTAAGCCGCATCAATTCCCTGCACGGAAACGATCGGAATGGCACCTGCCTCGGTCGGCCGCTGCTTCTGCGGCCGCTGGAAGCTGCGGACGGCCCAAAGGCTCTTGGTGTAGTCCTCCTTGGGAGACCCGAGCATCTGCTCGGTCGGCGCCTCTTCGACTTCCTCGCCCTTGAGCAACACCTTGATAGTATCGGCCATCTGCGCCACCACCGCTAGATCGTGCGTGATGTAGATCGCCGCGGTGTTGAACTGGTCGACAATGTCCCGGATCGCCGCCAGAACCTCGATCTGCGTGGTCACGTCCAGCGCGGTGGTCGGCTCATCGAAGATGATGAGATCCGGCCGGCACGCCATGGCCATGGCGGTCATCGCGCGCTGCAACTGGCCGCCAGAGACCTGGTGGGGATAGCGGAAGCCGATTTCGTTCGGGTTGGGAAGGCGCAGCCGCTCGTAAAGCTCCATGGCGTCTTCCTGCGCCTCGACCCGCTTTTGAATGCGGTACTGGATCGGCGCTTCCGTGTGCTGGTCGATAATCCGGTGTGCCGGATTGAACGAGGCAGCTGCCGACTGGGCGACATAGGCGATGCGCGATCCGCGCAACGCCCGGAGATCGCTCTCCGGCGTCGTCGTCAGTTCCATGCCGTCGAACTCGATGGAGCCGCCGGAAATCCGGCAACCGTCGCGGGCAAAGCCCATGGAGGCGAGGCCGATGGTCGATTTGCCGGCACCCGATTCTCCGATCAGCCCCAACACTTCCCCCTTGTGCAGGGTAAGGTTGACGCCATGAACGATCTCGACCCATTTTTCGTCCGAGTATCCCTCGATCCGGAGATCGGTGACCCGAAGCAGTACGTCTTTTTTCGGCACCATTCTCAAACCTCCTTCAGGCCGGAAGACCGGAACAGCATCCAGTCGACGACGAAATTCACCGCGACAGTCAGAAGCGCAATGGCGGCCGCCGGGATCAGCGGCGTCATTTCGCCAAAGGAAATCAATGTCGCGTTCTCACGCACCATGGAGCCCCAGTCGGCGGTCGGCGGCTGAATACCGAGGCCAAGGAACGACAGGCCTGCGATCAGCAGGAACACGAAGCAGAATTCGAGACCGAATTCGGCGATCAGCGGTGCTGTCGAGTTAGGCAGGATTTCCCGGCGGATCAGGTACCAGGTGCCCTCGCCGCGCAGCTTGGCCGCTTCGATGTAGTCCATCACCACCACGTTGCCGGCAACCGCACGGGTAAGGCGGAAGACGCGTGGCGAATAGATGACGGCAACGACAATCACGATCACCACCAGGTTGGTGCCGAAGATACTGAGCATCAGCAGGGCGAAGATCAGTGACGGAACGGACATGATGACGTCTGCGACACGGCCGATGAACTGATCGAACCAACCGCCCTTGGTGGCAGCAAGCAGGCCTGCAAATGCTCCCATGAAGAAGGCCAGCATGGTTGCCAGCAGCGCGAGACCGACAGAGTTGCGGGCACCGTAGATGATACGGCTGAACATGTCGCGGCCGAGCTGGTCGGCCCCCAGAAGCATGGTTTCATCCGGCGGTGCAAAGGCCGACGAAATGACTTGCGCTTCACCGAAAGGTGCAATCACGGGGGCAAAGACCCCGGCGATGGCGTAGGTGAAGATCACGAACATGCCGAAGGCGGCCGTGAGAGGTGCGGTCCGCAACTCCTTGGAGACACCGGCGGGCGTGATGATGATCAGGAATTCCCGGAACGCGTAGGATGTTCCGGCGGCCAGTGCCAGAAGACCGGCAGCCGTAGTGATGAACCGCAGCGCCGGAGCGCCGCCGATGATCCCCGCGATGAAGGAGATCATCGTCAGGGAAAAGACAAGAATGAAGACGTTGCGCTTGTTGAAATAGGCCGCCAGGCAGGAAGCCCCGATCAGCAGCGCATAGTAGCCAATAACGAATGTGCTCATGTCGCTGCCCTTATTTCGGATGCCGCAAACGCGGATTGGTCAGGATCGCGCCCACATCGGCTGCCAGGTTCAGCAGGATGAAGGTTGCCGCGAAGATCAGACAGCAGGCCTGCACGATCGGGAAATCGCGTTTGGCAACCGCGTCCACCAGAAGCTGGCCCACGCCCGGATAGACGAAGACAACTTCCACCAGAACCACACCGGTAATGAGGTAGGCGAGATTGAGGGCGACGACGTTGATGATCGGCGCCCAGGCGTTGGGCAGAGCGTGTTTGACGATCACCTTCCAGGGCGGAACGCCTTTCAGCCGTGCCATCTCGATGTAGGGCGAGGCCAGAAGGTTGATGATCGCCGCGCGTGTCATGCGCATCATGTGCGCCGTCACCACCAGCACCAGGGTCAGCGCCGGCAGGAAGGTTCGATGCAACAGATCCCCGAAGCTCATGTCCGCGCTGAGGCTGGCAATGGCGGGGAAGTAGTTGGTCTTGACCGCCAGGTAGAGAATGAGGATGTAGCCGAGAAAGAATTCCGGAGAGGAAATCGATGTCAGCGTGACCACGTTGGCGACCCTGTCGAACAGGGTATTGCGCAGGAGAGCGACAATCACGCCGAGAACAATGGAAACCGGCACCGCGATGACAGCCGCGTAGGTCGCCAGGAAAAGCGTGTTGACGAACCGGTCGCTGATGGCAGCACTGACCCGCTCGCCAGAGACGAGCGAGACGCCGAAGTCACCGGTGAGTGCACCGCCGAGCCATTGGAAATATCGCAGGATCGCGGGCTGGTCGAGGCCGAGCTTCTCTCGCAGGGCGGCGACGGTTTCAGGCGTTGCTCCCTGTCCAAGAACGGCCTGGGCAATATCGCCGGGCAGCAGTTCAACTGCAAAAAAGATCAGGATAGAGACCACTAGTAGCGTGATCGCACCTAAGCCAAGTCTCTTTAGGACCAGCTGTAGGATGTCCCCCATTTGTCCCTCCAGAATAGGAAAGCCCGGCACGGCACATAGCGCCGCCGGACACATATCGGGCAGGTTCCTGTCAGCTCTTTTTGCTTTGCGTTGGCAGGAGCCCTGTCCGTCCAGGTCGGCCCGTCCCGCGTCCGGGGCAGGGCCAAATTGCAGGCGGCGGCCTTAGCCGCCGCCTAACCCCTCAATCAGGACTCGAACCACCAGCGGCTGGCGGCACGCGCGCCGTCATTTTCCCAGCTGGCAGCCAGTTTCTCGGGCGTGCCCACCTTCGCGCTGTTGGCGTAAACGAAGTTGTTGAAGAACGGGATGATGGTGCCGCCATCGTCCCGGGCCAGCATCGCCATCTCGCGGTACATTTCCGCGCGCCGGGTGTCGTCCAACTCGGCCTTGGCCTGAAGCAGAAGCTCGTTGAAGCGCGGGTTTTTCCAGTGAGACTCGTTCCAGGCCGCGTCGTTCTTGTAGGCCAGCGTGTACATGACATCAGGTGTCGGACGCGCACCCCAGGACACGAGACAGAACGGCTTCTTCAGCCAGACGTCGGAATAGTAACCGTCGTTCGGTTCACGCACGACATTGATGTTGATACCCGCCGCCTTGGCGTGTTCGGCATAAAGTACCGCCATGTCGACCGCACCCGCATAGACGCTGTCCGCGGTGCTGAGGCTGACCGTGAGACCTTCCGCGCCCGCTTTCTTGAGCAGGGACTTGGCCTGGTCCGGATCGTAATCACGCTGCGGGATGTCGTCCGGCCAGTAAGGCTGGGCCGGCGAATGGTGGAAGTCATTGCCCTTGGTGGCAGCACCGAAGGTGATCTTCTCGATGATGTCATCCCGGTTCATGGCCAGCTTAAGCGCGTTGCGCACGTCCGGATTGTCGAACGGTGCCGTGTCACAGAACATCGGCAGCGTGATCGCGCCCGCGGACGGGATGTTGTGGATCTTGATGTTCGGATTGCGCTGCAGCAGACCCATGGTCTTCAGCTCGATCAGCGAGACCGCATCCACATCGCCGGTCACAAGCGCCGTCTGACGAGCGTTCGGATCGTTCAGGGTGATCAGCTCGACCTTGTCGAAATAGGCGCCCTCACGGTGCCAGCCGTCATGCCGGCTGAGGCTGAACTGGACGCCGAACTCGCCGTTGTCGATCTTGTAGGGACCTGTGCCGTCGCCGGACTGCCAGTCGATCGTGCCGTCGTCGTTGGCCGGGCAGATCGCCATGTGATAGTCGGTCATCAGCCATGGGAAGTCGGCGTTGCCGCCGGACAGCTTCACGACAACGGTGTAGTCGCCATCCTTGGTGATGTCGGTGACATCCGTCAGCAGCGCCTTGGCTGCGGAGGTTGTCTTGTCGCCGCGGTGGTGGTTCAGCGATGCGATGACATCGTCAGCCGTCAGTTTCCTGCCGCTGTGGAACTCGGCGTTTTCAGTAATCTTGAAGGTCCATTCGGACGCATCCTCGCTGGCTTCCCAGCTGTCGGCCAGATCCGGCCCAAGCGACCCGTCGCCCATGATCATAGTCAGGTAGCTGCGGTGCGTGTGGGCGAGGAAAATCATCACGCGGGTCAGATAGGTACCCGGATCGTGAGAATCTGAGGTGTTGCCGTCGTGGATCCCCCAGCGGAACGTCCCGCCCTGCTTGGGCTGGGCTTTCGCCTCGGTCGACCACAGGCCTGTTGCGGTGCTTGCTGTCAATCCGGCCAGCACGGAATAGCGAAGGAAATCACGCTTACTGATTCCTCCCGTGCGGGCCGCTGCTTCAAGCCTTTCGAGCATCTCGGCATCTTTGGACTTCGTCATCTGTCTCCCCTTCCGGTTCTTCTTGAACAGTCACTTGCCAATTTCCCAAACGTAGCATCCGTTGTTTTTTTGTAACCATGATGCTCATTTGCGACATTTACATAGCAAAACACGAACTGCCCCTGCTCGGCCACCCCCATGGATAAATTCCTCATTTAAAATGTTTAATGTTGACTGGCTGCCCAGATATTGTGCACAGCAACATTATTATGAATGATTTTTGATTTTCAGACAGGCACGGAAAATGCTACGCGCGTATATTCTGGTCTACTGATACAGATCTCAGATAATTCTTTTAGATGAAAAACGATTATTCTCCAACAATGTCGGAAAATGCAGTGCCAGTTCGTATTTCGGCACTGTCGGGCGGTAAATCAGGCGCATTCTTCTTGTCAAAATAACCGATTACCGGAGAACAAGATGAGTGTTGCCCAACGCAGCCGCAGCGGCGGCCGTGCCGGCCGCCGGGCTATTCGCACCGCTCCCGACCATACCATGCAGCCCGGTCTGCGGCGCACCCTTCCCCTGTGCGAACCCATGGACGAAGAGCAGATCCGAAAGCTGGACGATGCCTCCATGGCAATCCTGGAAGAGGTTGGTATCGTCTTTCGCGATCCGATTGCCCTTGCAGACTGGAAGCGGGCCGGTGCCAAGGTCGAGGGAGAGAAGGTCTACCTGGACCGGGAGCTGGTGCGTGAGCTCATCAGTTCGATCCCATCCAGCTTCACCTATCATGCCCGCAATCCGGCAAAGAATGTCCCGCTCGGAGGAGATCGTTCGATCTTCGTGCCGATGACCGGGGCACCATTTCTGCGTGATCTCGACAATGAGCGGCGCAATCCAACGCTTGCGGACCTGGCCATGTTCCACAAGCTCAGCCACATGCTGCCGGCCCTGCATTCCAGCGCCCACCACATCGTGGAGCCCTACGACCACCCCATCAGCCACCGGCACCTGCGCATCACCTATTCTTCGATCAAGTATTCGGACAAGACCTTCATGGGCATGACGACAAGCCCGAAGAACGCCGAAGATGTCATGGAAATGTGCGCGATCCTGTTCGGTGAGGACTATCTGGAGACCCATCCGGTCACAACAGGAAACTGCAACGGCAATTCTCCGCTGGTTTGGGACGAGACCATGCTGGGAGCTATGCGGGCCTTTTCGAAACGGAATCAGCCCGTGCTCTGCTCCCCCTTCGTGCTTGGCGGAGCCAATACCCCGGCAAGCGTCGTCCCCGCCGTCGCCCAGCTCAACGCGGAAGCCCTGAGCGCCCTTGCCTACACCCAGGTGATCCGGAAGGGCGCACCTGCGATTTACGGGCATTATCTGTCGACGGTCTCGATGAAATCCGGTGCGCCGATGGCCGGCACCCCCGAGATCAGCCTGATGAACTTCATGATCGGGCAGATGGCGCGGTTCTACGATGTGCCCTGGCGGACCTCCGGATCGCTCGGCGGTGCCAAGACCTTTGACGCGCAAGCCGGGTATGAGAGCGCAGCAACGCTGAGCGCCGTTATCCATTCAGGTGCCAACTACGTCTGGCACGCGGCCGGCTGGAACGAGGCCGGGATGCATTGCTCCGTTGCCAAGTTCATCGTCGACGCCGAGCAATGCGCAATGGCCTACCGCATGGCGGAGGGCCCGCGCTGGGACGATTTCGACGAAGGCCTTGCCGCCATTCGCGACGTCGGCCCTGGCGGGCATTACCTGGGGCACCCGCACACCCAGGAGAATTTCCAGCGGGCGTTCTTCATGCCGGAGACCTTCGACAACAATTCCATCGAGCAATGGAAGGCCGAGGGAGAAGTGGAGATCACCGAACGGGCGCTTGGCATCGCCCGCAAGCTTCTGTCCGAGTATCAGGAGCCTGCTCTCGACCCCGCCAAAAACGAGGCCCTTCTCGACTACATCGCGCGGCGCGAGCGTGAAATCCCGGCGGCAGATGCGCTGAACCAGGACTATTGAACCGCGGTACCGGCCCAAAACCGGGCTGCCTGTGCATTCTCTTCTGCCCTACGAGGCGGTTCATGAAAATCAAGTCTGTCGAGCTCTTCCGCCATGACCTGCCGGTCAGGGGCGGCCCCTACAAGATGGCAAACGCCGAGGTCTGGTCTCTCCAGACCACCCTGGTCAAGCTGACTGCGGACAACGGACTTACCGGCTGGGGGGAAACCTGCCCCGTCGGCCCGACGTACGCCGAAGCATATTCCGGCGGAGCGCAGGCGGCGCTGCAGCAGCTCGCCCCCGCGCTGATTGGCCAGGACGTTCGGCCCCTGACGATCGGTCGTCTCATGAACGGCCAGCTCAACGGGCACAACTACGCAAAGGCGGCAATCGACATTGCCGTTCATGACCTGCTCGGCAAACATCTGGGCCTTAGGGTTGCCGACCTTCTCGGTGGTGTCGCAGCGGAACGCGTTCCCTCTTATTACGCAACCGGTGTCGGTGCTCCCGAAGAGATCGCCAGCATTGCCGCGGAGAAACGGGACGAAGGCTACCCGCGCCTGCAGGTCAAGATGAGCGGGAAGGACGTCGAGCGCGATATCGAGACGATCCGCAGGGTCTGGGACAAGATCGCCGGATCCGGCATGCGTCTTGCGGTCGACGGCAACCGAGGCTGGACCACACGAGACGCGCTGCGTGTCAGTCGCGAATGCCCGGATATTCCGTTCATTCTGGAACAGCCCTGTAACCGGATCGAGGACCTGGAGAAGATCAGGCCGCAGATCCACCATGGACTTTACATGGACGAGAACGGTGTCGACCTGGCAACGGTCATCCGTGCCGCCGGGCGCGGACTGGTCGATGGATTCGGCATGAAAGTGACCCGGATCGGCGGACTGCAGCAGATGGCTGCGTTCCGGGATATCTGCGAAGCCGTCTCGCTGCCACATACCTGCGACGATGCCTGGGGCGGCGACATCATCGCCGCCGCCTGCACCCATGTTGCTGCCACTGTGAAGCCGTCTCTGCTGGAAGGGGTCTGGCTTGCGGAACCCATGATCGAAGGCAGTTATTCCATCGGCGAAGGCGTTCGCATCCGGGACGGTCACATTGCCCTGCCACAAGGCCCGGGCCTTGGTGTCGAACCGGATGAGACCCTGTTCGGCACCGCCATGGCTTCTTTCTGAACTGGAGACCGACATGCGTTTTAAAGGCAAACGCGCCCTTGTGACGGGCGCCGCCGGTGGGATCGGCAAAGTCATCTCCCAGATGCTGCGGGCAGAAGGGGCACGCGTGGCTGCAGCCGACCGGAATTGCGATGCCGTTGATGCGGAAGTCCGGATTTCGGGAAACCTGCTGGACCCGGCTTATGCAGACGCACTGCCCCTCACGGCGGCCAAGGCACTTGGCGGCCTCGACATCATCATCAACAACGCCGGTGTCATTACCCGCGGACCGGTGACCGAGACCAGCGATCAGGACTGGGCGCTGTCGGTCGGGGTCAATGTCGAAGCTCCTTTCCGCATCTGCAGGGCGGGTATCCCGTTGCTGGCGGAGGCCGGAGGTGGGGCCATCGTCAACATCGCCTCTTGCTGGGGTGTTCATCCGTGCCCGAACCACGCTGTCTATTGCATGACCAAGGCGGCGATCGCTTCCCTGACCCAGTGCATGGGCCGGGACCATGCCCACCAGGGCATCCACATCAATGCCGTCTGCCCGAACGAGGTCGACACACCGATGCTGCGTACCGGGTTCGAAAAGCGCGGCTTTGATCCCGCAACGGCGATTGCCGAACTCGGCAGGACCGTTCCGCTTGGCCGGGTGGCGCGGCCGGACGATATCGCGGACGTCGTTCTGTTTCTTGCCTCCGATGCCGCGCGCTACATGTGCGGCTCGCTGGTTGAGGTCAACGGCGGGAAACCGGTGTCATGATGCGCTTCGAAGGAAAGATTGCCCTTGTCACGGGCGGGCGAAGCGGCATTGGTCGTGCCATTGCCCGGCGCTTGCAAAATGAAGGTGCCAGGGTCTTCACGGCCCAGCGCGGCGAGGATCCCGAGTTTGAGCATGTCCGGGCGGATTTTGCCGACATGGACGCCCCCGCCCGCATTATCGAAGACGTTGTAACGAACAGTGGCAGGCTGGATGTGCTCGTCAACAATGCCGGCCTGATGCGGGAAGCGGCGATCGAAGATATGTCGCTCGCCGACTGGCAACACTCGTTGGCGGTCAATCTGACCGCGCCTTTCCTGATGATCAAACATGCCTTGCCGCATTTGCGCCAGACACGCGGAAGCGTCGTCAATGTCGGCTCCATCGAAGGCATCGGCTGCAATCCGCTACACGCTGCCTATTCCGCCTCCAAGGCCGGGCTTCACGGCCTGACGCGCGCCGTTGCGGTCGATCACGGCAAGGACGGTGTCCGCTGCAACGCGGTTGCACCAGGCTGGATCGATACGGAACTCAATCTCGAATTCATCAAGGCGACCCCGGATCCAGATGCCTTCCGGCGCGATATTGGCAAGATCCACCCGGCTGGCCGGACGGGCAAGCCGGAGGAAGTTGCCGCCTTGGTCGCTTTCCTGGCAGCGGAGGAAAGCGGTTTCATAACAGGGCAGGTCTACACCGTTGATGGTGGCAGAATGACCCGGTTAAGCTTGCCCTGAAGGGCTTGAAGCGGTTCAAAATGCCTGCCGAATAGCGGACTTCATTGTCCTGACAAGATCCTGATTGGCGCTGGCTGCAACGCCGATGACAAGTTTCGACATGGGAGTCGAGGCAAACCCATGCTCGTTACCAAGCACCTTGAGGTGGCCCGCGAGAGTAGACCGACCCAGAAGCCCAATCGCAATACCCGCTTCCACGGCAGCCGTTACCCCCGCCACGCTCTGGCTTGAAAAGGCAATCCGGTAAGGCCTCCCTCTTGCCTCAAGCGATTTGAGGGCCGCCTCACGCCACCAGCAGGCGCGGTCGAAAAGGGCGACCGGAACCGGCTCTTCGGCCAGAAGATCCCGGTAACGCGACATTACCCAGCAGGTCGGGTCCTCGAAAACCACTTCTTCGTTTCTGCCGATCGTTTCCACCTCATAGACGGCAAGATCCAACCTTCCCCTGGACAGCAATTCCGGGAAATCGGTGCTGATCGTACAGGTTACCTCAAGCTCCACCTGCGGGTGCGATTGTGCGAAGGCAGACAGGATCTTCGCAAGCTTTGCCTGGCCATGGTCGTCAGGAATGCCGAGGCGAAGCTTTCCGCGCAAACCATCGGCGGTGATTTCCCTCAGGACGGCATCCAGCCGTTCTTTCACATCCCTTGCGACCGGCATCAGGCGCTGTCCGGTTTCCGTAAGTGTCACGCCGCGACCGGTCCGCTCGAACAGATCCCGCCCGATCACCTCTTCAAGGCGCATGATCTGAAGACTGGTTGCCGATTGTGATCGGCCAATCAGGCGGGCACCTTCCGTGACGCTGCCCGTCCCGGCAACCGCCAGAAAAGTTCGGAGGAGTTCACTGTCGAGATTATTCATCCAATTTTTCAATATCTGACATTTAAGATATTCGTTTCACCAATACTTAGATCACGCCTAGTCTGAAGCCGTCAATCACTGGAGGCCTTCATGGAAGGACAGACGGCAACAGCCACGTTTTCTGGATCCCGAAGAATTGCCGCCGGAGCCGGAGCTGGCCTTCTCGCCGGGCTTGTCTGGCTGTGGCCGCAGTTCTTCAAACAGGGGATCCTGTTCACCGGACAGGGTCTCCTTCAAGTTGCTCCGCTCGTCGTGCCGGGCATAGCCCTCACGGCCTGGATCATGGCCAGCGGTGCCGACAGGATCATCGGCCGCGCGTTTGAAGGACGGCTCATGCGCGCGGTCCTCGTGGCGTCTGCCATGGGGGCGATCACGCCGGTCTGCGGGGTGACGATCCTGCCTCTGATGGCCGGGTTGCTGGCAGCCGGGGTTCCCCTTGCCCCGGTCATGGCGTTCTGGCTGTCCTCGCCGATTACCGACCCGGCCATGCTGGCGACTACGGCGGCGACCCTCGGTGTCCCCTTTGCAGTCGGCAAGACCGTGGCGGCCTTCGGTCTGGGTGTATTTGGCGGATCCGTCACAGCAGCGCTCACGCGTGAGCGAAGCGGTGAAGCGGCGCTGCGGTCTGGTGGGCTCGCCGCGAAATTGACGGCGCGGTGCTGTGACGGCGCGACATCGTTTGAACCGCGTGTCTGGCGCAACAGCAGCCGGCGCAAGGCCTTCGCGCGGCAGGCAGCGGCAACGACACGGCTGATCCTGATCTGCCTGATCCCGGCCTTCTTTGCCGAATATGCGCTGAATGCAGCTCTGCCCCCGGGATCGCTGGCAGCCTATGTTGGCTCGAGCACCTGGTGGGCCATACCCGCCGCCGTCTTCGTCGGCGCACCGGCCTATATCGACGGTTATGCGGCCTTGCCGCTGACCCGCGGTCTCGTCGACAACGGCATGTCGCCCGGCGCGGCGATGGCGTTTCTGGTCTCCGGAGGTGTTGTCAGCATCTGGGGAGCACTTGCGATATTTCCCGTGCTGAAACTGCGCCCATTTCTGCTTTACCTGGTGCTTGCCGTTACCGGGTCACTGATCTCGGGCTATGTGTTCGAATGGGTCTACTGACGTCCGGTCGGTCTCTGGCCGGGATCATTCCTCGGCCGCGCGCCATTCCTTCCAGCGCAGCACGACATTGGCGCCGATTTCCCGGAATGGCTGTGGCGGCAGTTTTTTCGGCCGGGCTTCAGCACCGAAATGACGGGTAATACTGCTGGTCCGGCCCAGCGCGAGATCAGCAGCGCCCATGCCGGTCAGGGTTCCGCGTGCGGTGCCGAGACCGTTTTGCACGCAACCGGAAAACACGTCCTGCTCCAGTTCGCGCATGACCGCGACACCGTTCAGCGACAGGCAAAGGTGTCCTGCCCACTTGTATTCCATCTTCAACCCTGCCAACTGCGGAAAACGCCGGTCGAACTTGCGTTGCATGACACGGGCCGCACGTTCCACGCTTGCCGGGGTCAGCCGCATGTCGGGTTTCAGCACAGCGCAGGTTCTCGTAACGATCCTGTTTCCACCCTGACCGGCGTCGATCCGGCGCAAGGTCGTCCCCATAGGATCAGATGGCGTGATGCCCCAACGGCTTTGGCCGCCAAGTTTCTTCAACGCCTCACTGTCCAGCTCGGGCGTCATGACGGCAAACAGGAACAGCTGCATCAGCCGGTCTCGTTCGAAACCGAAACTCTCCAGATGACCATTGACCGTGAGGATGACTTTTGCCGTTGAAACGGATCCGGATCGCGTTTCCACCTTCCAGCTTTCGCCTTCCCTGGCGAAAGATAGGACCGGGCTTTGCTCGAAAACCTGCACGCCTTCCCGCCGAAGTCCGGCGGCAAGTCCGCGGATATATCCGGCAGGCTGCAGCATGACGGTACCGGGGGTATAAAGTCCGCCAACGTAGTGTCTGCTACCGGTCAGGTCCGCCATCTGTTGCCGGTCGAGCAGCTCATATTTTTCACCGAGGCTCGTCAGATGGTCGGCATAACTGCGGTTATGATGATCGGCCTTGATACTAGCCGCACCGTTGATCTTGCCTGCCGGATCAAAAAAGTTCCTGTCGATTCCGTAGTCCTCGACCGCGCCACGCGCAAAGCCGATTGCCTCTCGATTGAGGGCGATCAGAGACTTGTCGTCACCGTTACCGGCATAATCCTCCGATGTCAGCTCATGCGGCAGGTCGATCATGAATCCGGAATTGCGTCCGGCCGACCCTTCCGCAACCCGGCAAGCGTCGAGCACGACAACCTTGAGATTTCGGTCTGACTGGAGCAGGCGCCGCGCCGCCGACAGACCGGCAAAACCGGCGCCGATGATCGTGACATCCGCGCTGATCTGTTCGCTCAGCAGCTGCGCAGGCTGCTGCTTCGGCAGGATGGTGTTCCAGGCCGCCGGGCCTTGCAGGTTCGGCAGAGTGTCGGCGGCCCGTTTCGTCATCCGACGGCCTCGTCCTCGTCGTCGGACAGATCCAGCCAGATGGTCTTCAGCTGAGTGTACTGGTCGTGTGCCGCCAAACTGTTGTCCCGCCCGCCGAAACCGGACTGTTTGAACCCTCCGAACGGTGTGGTGATGTCGCCTTCACCAAAGCAATTGACGGTCACGGTGCCGGCACGGATCGCCCGGGCACCACGCAGCGCCTTTCTGGCGTTGCCGGTGAAGATCGAGGCTGCAAGGCCATACTGCGTATCGTTGGCCAGCGCGATAGCCTCATCGAAGCTTCTCACGGTCAGAACGCTCAAGACAGGACCGAAGATTTCCTCCCGCGCAATGGTGGACACCGGATCGGTTTCCAGAACGGTCGGTTCGACGAAGGCGCCATCGCGGCTGCCGCCGCCCATCAACACCTTTGCACCCTTGTCCAGATAGGAACTGACCTTGGCGAAATGATCGCTGGAGACGAGCGCACCGACGCGATGCTCCGGATCAAGGGGATCGCCCATCGTCCATTCCCGCGCATGGGCCAGGATGCGCTCCAGCAGTGCTTCCTTGATGTCTTCTTCCACGATCAGGCGGGAACTTGCCGAACAGTTCTCGCCCATGTTCCAGAACGCGCCATTGACGACGTGAGCAGCCACCCTGTCGAGATTTTCGGCGTCCTTCAGGACAACGCTCGGGTTCTTGCCGCCCATTTCCAGAACGACCTCCTTCAGGTTGCTGTCGGCAGCATAGCGCAGGAACCGGCGGCCGGTTTCCGTCGAGCCGGTGAAGGAGATCATGTCGACATCCATGTGCCGGCCAAGCGGTTCGCCGACGTCCGGACCGGACCCGGGAACGACATTGAAGACACCCCGCGGAATGCCGGCTTCCATGGCAAGTTCCGCAATGCGCAGGGCGGTGAGCGATGTTTCTTCGGCCGGCTTGACGATGACCGAACATCCTGCCGCCAGCGCCGGACCGATTTTCCAGGCGAGCATCAGCAGCGGAAAGTTCCAGGGCAGAACCAGCCCGACGACGCCAACCGGTTCGCGCACGATCATGGCGATGTGATCATCGGAGGCGGGCGAGACCTGGTCGTAGATCTTGTCGATCGCCTCTGCGTGCCATTTCAGGCAATGGATCGTCTCCGGCACATCCACGGTTTCGCAATCGTAGATCGTCTTGCCGCTGTCGAGGCTCTCCATCACGGCCAGCTCCCGCCGGTTGCGGGTGATGAGCTTGGCAAAGCGGATCAGCGTGTCCTTGCGGTCCGCCGGATGCAGCTTCGACCAGCGGCCGTCCTCAAAGGCCTCCCGGGCCTTCAGCACTGCGAAATCGACATCCTCGGCCCCGCAGGCTGCCACGGAGGCGAGTGTCTCGCCGGTGGCGGGATTGACCGTCTCGAAGGTCTTTCCCGATGCCGCCGGGCGGTAAGAGCCGTCGATGAAGGCATTTGTCGGCAAGGTCAGGCCGGCAGCGAGCGCCTTGTATTCCTCGCGCGTCAGAAGGTCGGTCATGATCATTCTCCCGCCGTGATGTCTTGAATGGTGGATTTCAGAACCCGGACGACCTGGTCGAGCTGGCGCTTGTCGTCCTTGTTGAGTGCCTTCAACGGCGGGCGCGGCGGACCGGCATAGAGCCCGCTCATTTCCACCCCGTGCTTGACGCATTGAATGAACTTGCCGCCCTGTTCCAGAACGCGCATCAGCGGCATCATTGCCGACATGATCCGCCGCCCCTTGCTGAAATCCCCTTCGACGGCGCAGGCCCGGTAAAGGGCAACATGTTCTTCGGGCAGGAAATTCGAGCCGGCGCATACCCAGCTGCGTGCCCCCCAGGCGAAGAATTCCAGCGCCTGATCGTCCATGCCGCAGGACATCTGGATGTGCGGGTAGTCGCGCGCCAGAAGGTGAACGCGGTTGATGTCGCCAGAGCTCTCCTTGATGGCGCAGACATTGCGCGAACGGCCAACCCGGTCGAGGAATTCCTCGCCCATGTTCACCCCCATCCGGCCTGGATAGTTATAGAGCATGATCGGAAGATCGGCGGCCCGGTCGATGGTCAGGACATTGAGCGCGTTTTCCCGCTCCGTCGGCACCGAATAGGGCGGTGTTGCCACCAGAATGGCATCGGCACCGAGCTCCGCTGCACCTTCTGCGAGCGCGATGGAATCCGGTGTCCTCATGGTTCCCGTTCCCACGATCAGAGGCAGGCGGCCTGCAAGCCTTTGCGCGGTAAAGCGCGCCAGTTCGAGACGTTCCTCGACGGTCTGGGCATAGTTTTCGCCCGTTGATCCACCGGAAATCAGGCCGTGCACACCATTGTCGACAAGATGGTCGACTACAGCGGCCAGGGCATCCCAGACCACGTTGCCTTCGCCGTTATAGGGCGTGACCACGGGCGTGTAGATGCCTTCGAACTTCATGATTGGGGTCATCGCGGTGTCTGCCTCATGCGGATTTGAGTTTGGGTGGGATGCCGAGCGGAGCTTCCAGGCCTTCAGGCATGACAAACAGTTCGATCTGGTCACGCGAGAGAGCCCAGTGCTCCAGCGCCAGTTCCGCGGCGCGGTTGTCGTCGCCCTGCTCGATCGCCTCGATCATCTCGTCATGCTGGCGGCCGGCCAGCTCGAGGCGATCTTCCTTCGCACCGGACTTGGGGCGGAAGAAGGTCATGCCGATCCGGGTATGGTCGATCAGCAACCGGTCAAGGCTCGCCAGCAGGTAACTGTTACCCGCCATGTGGCCGGTGATGCGGTGGAAACGGTCGTTTGTAAGTGCGCGTTCAATCACGTCGCCACTTGCCATGGCGGCCCGGAACTCTTTCTGCGCCTGACGCAGTTCCTCGATCTGTGCCGGCGTCGCGTTCTGCGCGGCGAGCCGAAGCACGGCGCTGTAGATCAACGGTGCGGCAAGGAAGAAGTCCCGCAGCGTGTAGTGGGTCATGTCGGAAACGCGCGCACCCCGATTGAGCTGCAGCGTGACATAGCCTTCACCGGCCAGTTGCTGCAGCACCTCGCGCAAAGGTGTGCGGGAGAGGCCGTAGAGATCACACAGATCGGTTTCTTCCAGCGGGCTGCCGGGCTTGCGCTCCAATGTCAGGATCGCGCGTTTCAGATCCTCATAGGCATTCGACTTTGCCGTGCCGCGTACAGGGGGCATGGGACGCTCCATTCCGAATTCAGTTGACTCGTTTGTATACATGATGTGTACAATATCAACACAATAATAATACATGCGCCCGAAAGGCCGTGATCGGCCAGAGGCGACAGAGGCCGGAGAAAAGCGACATGTCCCGAACCACTGACGTCACCTTCCTGTTGCTTGAAGATTTTTCGCATATCGCCTTCGCCTGCGCGGTGGAGCCGCTGCGTATCGCCAACCTGCTTCAGGGAGAGGAAATCTACCGGTGGCGACTGGCCTCACCCGATGGTCAAAGGGCGGTCTGCTCCAACGGAACCGTGACGCTGGTGGATCAGGGCCTCGGTCCCTTGCCCGCGCGCTCCAGCCTGTTCCTGATCTCCGGTCAGAATGTCGGCGACCGGGCGGCGCCGGAGGTGCTGAGCTTCCTGCGGCGGGAGCGTGCCCGGGGCACCCAGATCGGTGCGATCTGTTCGGGTGCCTACATTCTTGCCAAGGCTGGCTTGTTGAACGACCGCCGCGCAGCCATTCACTGGTCGTTCCACGACAGTTTCGAGGAAACCTTTCCGGACGTGCAGTTGTGCAAGAATGTCTTCGTCACGGACGAGGCCTTCGTCACCGCATCCGGCGGCACCGCGGCGACCGACATGATGCTGCACCTGATCGGCGAAGCCCACGGTACGGACCTGGCGGTCGCGATTGCGGACATGATGGTCTATTCCGGTGTTCGGCCTGCCAACGCGGCCCAGCAGATTTCACTACAGGCGCGGCACGGAATCCGGAACCCGCATATTGCCGAGGCAATTCGTCTGTTGAACGAAAGCGCGCCCTATTATCTGCCGACATCCGAGATCGCCCGCAAGATCGGCATTTCCACCCGGCAGCTTGAGCGGTTGTTCCAGAAACACCTGAAGGTGTCGCCGAAACGGTTTGCCATAGACCAGAAGCTGACGCGTGCCCGCAATCTTCTGCTGCAGACCGAACGGTCCGTGTCTGAGATCGCCCTGGCCTGCGGCTACGAATCCGCTTCGCATTTCATCCGCACCTACCAAAACAGGTTCGGCGTGACGCCGCACAATCAGCGTCTTTGCTCCGCGGGTACACAGGCTGCGTTTCAAAGGGCATGACCGGGTCCTGGGGCTGCGATCTGCCCGCGTTTTGAAATGCGGCCCCTATTCCTGGCAAGCCGGTTCCGGCTTCTCCGCCTGGTCCAATGCCCCATCCTCCTTGCGTGTCTTCGGCCCGTGACTTAGATCCTTGTCTGAAGCCGGTCCGGACCGGAGCGCAAACGGAGGCCGCATCCATTCTTCCCGTCAGAATTGCAGGCACTGGACATGCCTTGCCTGCAAAGTCCGTCACCTCGGAAGCCCTCGATCTTCAGCTGGGCTTTCCTGCCGGACATCTTCAAAAACTGTCCGGCGTTTCAAGCCGGTTTGTCGCAGCAGAGGAAAGCCAGATAGATCTGGCGGTTGCGGCTTGCCAAGCCGCGCTTGAAAAGGCAGGCCAGGCGCCTCGGGGCGTCGATCTCGTCCTCGGTGCGTGCGGTATTCCCTACCAGACCCTGCCGGCAACCGCGCCACTGGTGATGCAGAGACTGGGTTTTGCCGATGGCACGGCGGCGGCCTACGACGTCAATGCGACTTGTCTTTCCTTCCTGACCGCCTTCGAGCTTGCCGCCAACAAACTTGCGCTGGGGCAAGCAACGTCGGTGCTGGTGTTTGCCGCGGACATTGCCTCGCGCGCACTGCCCTGGGAAGACCAGCCCGATGTTGCCGCCCTGTTCGGCGATGGCGCGGCTGCCGTCGTCCTGACGACAGGAGGCAGTGATGGCCCGGGCATTGCAGCCTCGCTGCTGCGAACCTACCCCTCCGCCTATGCTGCATGCGAGATCGGGGCCGGAGGCACTCGGTTCGATTTTCACAAGGACCACGAGGCCTTCGCCCGGCATGCCGTGTTCCACATGGACGGCAAGGACCTCTTCCGTGTCACGCACAAGCACTTTCCGCAGTTCGTCGACCAGCTGCTGTCGAAAGCCGGATGGGCCCGGCAGGATATCGACCTCGTCGTTCCGCACCAGGCAAGCCCGCTCGCGCTGGAGCACATGATCCGGGAAACCGGCATGGAGCGCACCCGCGTGGTCGACATCGGCTGCACCCACGGCAACCAGATTGCAGCATCGCTGCCAACCGCGCTCGACATTGCCTGGCGCCAGGGCCGGATCGAGCCCGGCATGCGCGTGCTGTTGCTCGGGACATCGGCCGGTGTGACCTTCGGCGGCATGGCCCTTGAGGTTTGACCATGGGGCGCTTGCTGGTCACTGGAGCAACGGGATTTCTGGGCGGAGCCCTGATCCGTCATTTGCGCGCCAAAGGCTCCAACCCGATCGCTCTTGGCCGCAGCGAGTTGCAGTGTCAGCACCTTGAGGCCGAGGGCTTCGACGTCGTTCGCATGGATCTTTCCAACCCCTGCGACAAGGGTCAAATTGCGCCTTTTGGTCCGGTCGGCGACATTGTTCATTGCGCCGCGCTCTCCGCGCCCTGGGGACGACGTAGCGCCTTTATGTCGGCGAATGTCACCGGGACAAAACACCTGCTTGATCTTGCGGAAAAGCTTGGCGTGCGGCGGTTCGTCAACATTTCCTCGCCCACCGTCTATTTCGAGATGAAGGACAAGGAGAACGTCCGGGAAGATGCGCTGTTGCCGCCGCCCATCAACGCTTATGCGGCGACAAAGGCCGAGGCCGAACGGCTGGTGCTAACCCGCGCCGACCTTGGCCCGATCAACCTGCGTCCACGCGGCCTTTACGGCGCCGGTGACACAACCCTTCTGCCGCGTTTGCTTGCCGCGGCCCACAAGCGGCCCTTGCCGTTTTTCCGGAATGGAGCTGCCTCCATCGACCTGACCCATGTCGATGATCTGCTCTCAGCCATCGAGACGGCCCTTGAAGCCTCACCTGAATGCGAAGGCGAGACGTTCAACATTTCCGGAGGCGAACCTTTGCCGGTGCGTTTCATTGTCGAGCGTGTCTGTGCCGCCAAAGGCGTTCCGGTTCGCTGGCAGAACCGCCCCCTGGCCCCGGCTGTCCTGGCGGCCAGGCTTCTGGAGACGGCAAGTCTGATCGTGCCTGGCGCCGGCGAACCTCTGGCGACACCCTATACGCTCGGGCTCTTCGCCTTCCGACAGAGCCTCGACATTTCCAAGGCGGAGCGGTTACTGGGCTGGCGACCGCAGATCGACTTCGAAAGCGGTCTTGCAAAAACACTTGGCGAAGGGAAAGCCCATTGACCCCGGTGTTTGCAAACAGCGCTTTTGTTTCCGCGCCGGAGCGGTTGGTGGTCCGTAGGGGTGGGCGTCACCCGCTCCGCTTCAAGGTACGCTATGGGGTTCACCAGCACCCGACTGCCGGACTGGTGCTGATCGATACAGGTTACGGCCCCCGGGTCACGGAAGGTTCAGGGCGCAGTCTGCCGCTTCGGATCTATGCCAGTCTGCTCCGACCGAAGCTGATCGAAGAGCACCAGCCCACCCGTGTGCTTGATCGCCTGGGCGCAAGCACAGCAGATGTTGCAGCCATCGTGCTGACCCATTTTCACGCCGATCATGTTGCCGCGCTTCACCTTTTCCCGAAGGCGAGGATCTATGCGAAGGCAGCAGTGCACGCTCGTATCGAGGCGCGCTCAAGGTTTTCCAATCTGCGCCACGGCGTCTTTGACGAGTTGCTGCCACAGGATCTCTCCAGCCGGATCGTCGATATTGACCAACTGCCGGTCAAGCCCGCTCCCAATGGACTTGGCGAAGGGGCTGATCTCTTTGGGGATGGTGAGACGCTGGCCGTCAATCTGCCCGGTCATGCGGAAGGCCATTTCGGCATTTGCTTTGCCGCACAGCCGGTGCCATTGCTTTATGCGGTCGACACCCAATGGTGTGCGGCAGCGCTTGAACCCGGCAAGGCCCCCGGACTGCCCGCGGCTCTTGTCGCTTCGGATCGCCGGGCACTTGCGGCAAGCAGCCGCCGGGTTGCCGCCTTCCGGGAGCAAGGCGGCGATGTTCTGCTGTGCCATGATCCGTCCGACAGTCCATACGATTTGCCGGAGGTTTCGGCATGAGCGGGCGTTTTCAGACTGGCATTGCCTTTGCCGAAACCCTCTGGACCGGCCGCAGTGGCCGATCTCGAAAGGCTTTCGAGGACTGGCAGGAACGTCGACTGGATGGCTGGTTGCGCCGGTCGCTTCCCAAGGTCGATTTCTACCGCGACGCGCCGCCACGCCTCGACCAACTGCCGGTGATCGACAAAGCCATCGTGATGAGCCGGTTCGAGGCCTTCAACAGGGCCCGGATCACCGCCGAGGCCGGATGGCAGGCATTGGAGGCGGGCGGCGAGATCAACGGGATCAACATCGGAGCCAGTACGGGCACCAGCGGCAACCGCGGCCTCTACGCCATTACCGCACCAGAACGGTTCCGTTGGCTCGGCACTATTCTGGCCAAGACCTTACCCCGCTTTCTCTGGCATCCGGAACGGGTTGCGATCATCCTGCCGCAGTCCTCCTCGCTTTACGAAAGCCCGGCCAGACTGCGGCAACTGCAATTGCGGTTCTTCGATCTGCGCCATGGCATCGCTTCCTGGCTGGACCAACTGGAAACCTTCAATCCGACGACCATCGTCGCACCGCCGAGGGTGTTGCGGCACCTGGCGGAAACGTCGGACCGACTTGCCCCTCGCAAGCTTTATGCAGGTGCGGAAACGCTCGACCCGATCGACCGGGTCGTTGTCGAGAAGAGGTTCGGCATTCCTCTCGGGCAGATCTACATGGCAACCGAAGGCCTTTTTGCCGTGACGTGTGCCCATGGCCGCCTGCATCTTGCCGAGGATGCCAATTTTTTCGAGTTCGAGCCGGTCGCAAACGATCTCGTCACTCCGTTGGTGACAGGCTTTCGCCGCGATTTCCAGATCATGGCACGATACCGGATGAACGATCTCCTGCGCCTGTCGTCGACACCATGCACCTGCGGCTCGCCGCTTCAGACGGTTGATGAAGTGATCGGGAGGATGGACGATATCTTCATCTTCACCAGCGACGCGGGAACGGACGTGCCGGTTACGCCCGACATTCTGCGCAATTCGGTTCTGGATGCCTCCCGCGAGATTTCCGATTTTCGCCTTGTGCAGGAAGCAGATGGATCGGTGACCCTGCTACTGCCACCGGAGGTGGCGGAGACGAGCGCTGAAGCGGCCCTTTCGGCACTTGGCAAAACCCTGAGCGCACTGGACCTCGTGCCAGCAATTTCGCTCCGCCGGGAAAGGCTGCCCCTGGAAAGCACCCGCAAACTGCGGCGGGTGGAAAGCCGGATAAGGCGGCAGGCTCAATCATGACCACAACGCAAGATCCAGTCATGCGGGATACGTCGGTCAACGGAGGTGTGAGCAACGCCCCGGAGAACGTTCATGCCTTTGTCCGTCTGTGCAACGACTTTGCCATGCCTGATCTTGTTGCCAACCTCACGACGCGTGTCAGCTCGCTGGAGATTGCAGGGCGGTGTTTTCCGGTGACGATCAACGAACCGAGCCGTCCGCCGACGTGTTACATCTGTTCACCCAGCGCTGCCTATATCGACTATGCAATCGAGGAAACGCGCAATTTCCTGAAGTCGCCACTGACCTACCATCTGGTGCGACCGCTGATCCGGGCCTGTGCGCCGCTGATCGCGGCCAGCGGGCTTGATCGACAGGTGCAGGTGAACAACTGGCTGCTATCAACCAATCCAGTTCCGGAAATCGATGCAGCCGCAGCCCGCGAGATCGCCAGTACCCTTTCTCAGCGCCATCCGGAGCATGCCATTGTCATCCGCTCGCTCAATGACCGGGCGGACCGGTCATCGATGAACGCCCTCAGGCAAGCTGGGTTCAGGCTTCTGGCGGCACGACGGATCTATCTCTACTCCGGTGACCAAACGCCAGGACGGCCGACGCAAAACCGCCACTACGACACAAGGCTGATGCAACAGACGCCCTATCGGCTCGCGGAAAACGACAGCTTCGAGGGTTCGGATTTTGACCGTGCCGCGGAGCTCTACAAGATGCTCTATCTCGACAAGTACACACCGCTCAATCCGCAGTACACCGCAACCTACATCCGGGAATGCCACCGCAGAGGCCTGTTCCAACTGCTTGGTTATCGCGATGACAGCGGCCAGTTGGTGGCTGTAGCCGGTTTCTTTGCCAACGGCTGCACATTGACGCAGCCGCTGGTTGGATACGACACCCGCCTGCCGATGAAAGACGGGCTCTACCGGCTGGTCATGGCGGCAGGCCAGGACATTGCAGACCGGCACACTCTCTTTTTCAACATGAGCGCGGGCGCCGGCCACTTCAAACGGCTGCGCGGGGCAGAACCGGAAATCGAGTTCAACGCCGTCTATGCGGGTCATCTGTCCCGGCGCAGGCAACTGGCAGTGCGAAGCCTCGAAAAACTTCTGTCGCGCATCGGCATTCCCCTTCTGGAGGCCTTCGACCTATGACTTCATCAAAGGATTTCTGGCAGGCCGCGGCGCTCGTGAAGGATTTGAAGCGCCGACCGGCCCGTGTCGAATTCGGCGGCGAACCTGTGGTGTTGTTCAAGAGTGCATCCGGCATTTCGGCTCTGGCCGACCGTTGTCCGCACCGGCTGATGGAACTGTCGAAAGGAAAGGTCGTCGGAGGCGAGATCGAATGCCCCTATCACGGCTGGCGTTTTGACGGCGACGGACGCTGCACCGCCATTCCGGGACACATGGGCGACGTGCCGGGGTACCGGATTTCCGGCCTCAAGACCTTCGTGAAGGACGGCGTGGTCTTTCTTTCCAATGGAGACCCCTCAGGTGAACCCTACCTGCATCCGATGGAAAGCGGAAAGACAGTGGTGCGCCTCGTGCGCAGCAGCACCAACTCGACATTGATCGATGCTGCCGAAAACATCCTCGATGCGACCCACACCCATTTCACCCACAAGGGCCTGCTGCGCGGCCTCAGCAGCAAGCGGCATCGGGTTCGGGTCGATATCACCGGTGGGCCTGGCTGGGTCGAGGCGGTTTATACCGGGGAGGACCAGCAGCATGGCCTGATCAGCAGGCTGCTGGAAGCCGGGCGGGTGCGGACTGTCGGGCGGTATCGCTTTCCCGGTATCGCCGAGCTGGAATATTGGGGCGAAAACGGCCTTGCACTGGCAACCACCTTCCATTTGCGGCAGGCGGCCGACGGACTTGTTGAAGGTATCGGTTGCCTGATCGGACCGAACGAGGGACTGCTCGACCTAGTCAAGTCCTGGATGTTCCAGCCGATGTTCCGCATCGCTCTGGAACAAGACCGCCGCGTGCTGAAATCCTCACTTGAAAACGCGGCGCGCTTTCCGAACGCAAAACCTCTGATCGGACCGCTCGACTATTTGCGAAGGGACATCGAGGCAATTGAAAAAGGCGATCTGCCAGGTGCGGCAGTATCCCCCAGAAGCGCCTACATCGAACTTTGATCCGGCCCGTTCCACTCGATGTCCCTCGTGGTGGCGCTTTGAAGACTGATGCGGTTGCGCATGGCTATGGTCGCGATTTCCAGCAAGGCGGGTATTTGCGCGCACCCCGGCGACGGATCGTTCTTGGTTCGGAGGATCTCCTCGGCCGCACCGAGAACCTCCCGGAAACGGGCGAAATCTCGTGAGCGGAGCGCTGAAGGCAGACCGTAGACCCACATGGCCAGCCGCACGGCCTGAATGCCCGTTACGTCCGGCAAGACTTCGTCACCACCTTGCAAAAGCGTGCGGACGAACCGGTCCGCGTCCTTGAAAAAATGCAGGCCGCTGGTCGCGCGCGGATTGCATTCCAGCGGGCGCACAGAGCCGTCATCAAGGCGCATCAGGTCAAACGAAACCTGCCCTGTCCAACCGGTGTTCCCGACGAATGTTTCGATAAAAGCCCGTGTTGCCGGGTCCGTTACCGGTTCAAAACAGATCCCCGCGCCAGCACCGGCCCGGTAAAGTGAACGGTACATCGACATTGCCAGCACCTTGCCCATGCGCGCCAGAACGTAGGCACTGATCTCGTCTCCTTCCAACCGTTCCTGGGCGACCCAGGGCATTGCAGCGCTCGGCACCACCTGCTTCAACTTGCGGGACGCTGGCGAAACAAGGACCTGACCGGCGAAGCGCGACCAGACGGGCTTGAACACAAGGTTTTCGGCCTGCTTGCCAAGGTCGGTGACATCTTGCCGAGATGTCAGCAGCTGTGTTTCGGGCACGGCAATCCCGAACCCTTCACACAACCTGATGAAGTCATGCTTGTTGTGGGACGTCTGAAGCAGGTCGAGACCTGGCGCGAACAGCTCCGCCCCAAGGCCACGCCTCTCCCGAATTGCCGCCAGGTAGAAGATCTCCTCGCAAGTCGGGACAATCAGGGACGGCTTTTCGCGTTCGATCAGCGCCTCGAGCGCATCAGTGAAATCTTCCGGATCAAACCTTGGCGATGGCAGACGCTGATAGAGTGCGCAGGCACGACTTGCCCGGGAGACTGGGCGCGCGGGCATATCGGCCAGAACAACACGCCAACCAGCGGCATGAAACAGCCGGGCGTGATGCAGGGCAACAGGCGCGCGAGCACCTGTTATCAGAACAGTCTGGCCGGATGAGGCATGGCAGCCGGGCTGCATCGTCGTCAGATTCCCTTATCGAATGCAGATCCCGGCATCCGACGCCCCTCAGCGTTCGGCTTCGTAGCGCGCCTTGGTTTCCTCGTTCATCGGGTAAAGGCCCGGCAGCTTCGCACCTGCGTCGACCTGCTCGACGATCCAGGCCTCCATGCGTTCCTGTTCCGGGGCTTCTTTCAGCACGTCATCAAGCGTGGCGGCAGGGATCACGACCGCACCATCGCCGTCTGCCACGATGATATCGCCCGGAATGATCGCAACGCCGCCGCAGCCGATGGTTTCCTGCCAGCCGACGAAGGTTAGACCGGCCACCGAAGGCGGGGCCGAGACACCGCTGCACCAGACCGGCAGATCCGACGCCAGCACACCGGTCAGATCGCGCACTGTGCCGTCTGTGACCATGCCAGCGACATTGCGTTTGCGCATACGGGCACACAGGATATCGCCGAAGACACCGGCATCGCGGATGCCCATCGCATCGATGACCGCGACGCATCCTTCCGGCATCTCCTCGATGGCCGCGCGTGTCGAAATGGGAGAGCCCCAGGACGCGGGCGTTGCCAGGTCCTCACGCGCAGGCACGAAACGAAGGGTAAATGCCGGCCCGACGATCCGTGGTCTGGAGCGATCAAGCGGCATCGCCCCGCGGATCCAGACGTTGCGCAGTCCCTTTTTCAGAAGGATCGTGGTGAGTGTCGCCGTGCTGACGGATTTCAGGATTTCGACGGCTTCAGCGGACAGGGTCATTAAGGCCTCCGGAAGATGGCGCTGACAAGAAGCAGCAGAACAGAAACAGTACCCAAAAAGCGATGCCGCCAGTCCTGCCAAGGGTGGGCTGCCCGCGGCACGGGAGCCGGCGGATCAACCGGCATATTCCGCCGGATCGCATTGCCGGCCAAGGGATTTTTGAAACGGGAAAGTCAGGAACCGGCCTGGCGGATCACGAGCTGTGGAAAGCCCTGCACCGCGGCGATCGGAACTTCATGGCCTGAGGCTCTGAGCAGGATTACGAGCCCTGCCCGATCACTTGACCGGCGCTTTGCAGGCAACCTTCACGGCACTGATAGCGCCAGCTGCGGCCTGCGCCGTGATCAGGATGGCCTTGCCGAGATTTTCACTATCATGTCCGGGAGACTGGCGGGACGACTGAAAGCCTGTTGCAACGAGGACGGATATTAGGCCTGCGACATGCGCAATTCATCCGGCCTTCTTGAAACCGAGGCCGGAAGTCTGCGGGCATTTCCGTTGCGCTTGCATCAGCACGTCCTCACGCGCCCGAGTGCGGGATCAGGAAATCGTCAGTTCAAGCGCCGGGTGCAGACGCTGCAGGTTGCGGAGTGATTTCGACTGCCAGGGAATGGACTTGGAGCCCAGAACCCGAACGCCGACTTCCGGCTGCTTTCTGATTTCGATCGTGAACTTTGCGAGCAGATTGATGCCGGAGCTGTTCAGGAATTCCAGGCTTGTCAGGTCCATGGTGATGAGTTCCGGCTTGGCCGCCAGAACGGAATTCATGATGTCCAGAATAGGTGCGTAGGCATCTGTTCCTGAAAGCCGCATCGTTCCTTCGTAGTGGATGGCGGAGCCTTCAGTCCAAACGCGGTAATCGTTCGTGCTGATTTCCATTGTGATTTCTTCCTTTGGAATATGTCAGCGATCAGGAAAGTCGCAAAGAAGCATATGTCGTCAACTCAACGCCTTCACTTACACGCTCAGACGCGAAAGACCAGCCCAATTTGGCCTCGTAGTCGCTCATAAGTGTGAGCAAACCCAGGCCTGAGCCGGAGGAGTCCGGGTTGAGGGCGTTCTCCTCGATGCGTTCCAGGAGCAGCTCTCCCGGTTCGCGGTCGAGCAGGGCTTTCAGGTGCCCCTGAAACTTGACGGCCGTTTCCTGGTCGATCCGGTTCACGATCCGGATTTCAAACGTCTGTTCTTCCAGCGAGCTGTGAATCGCGATGTCGCCGCCGTGACGGAACTTGATCGCATTTTCCAGAATCTCGTTGATCATGTAACTGATGCTGTGCCGCGCATCGACAGGATCGATGTCTTTGCCGCAAGCCCTGCTGAAATATTCACCGATAAAATCCGATGTCAGGCCGCAATGATGCCAGCTCAGCTCCAGCGGCTCTGCCATCAGCGTGAGACAAAACTGTCTCGCGTCTCCGCCGTTCAAAGCAGCCGTCTCTCCAAAATCCTCGACCATGCCTTACCTATGCTTCAAGACAACAAGAGTGATGTCATCAAATACCCTGTAGTCGCCGATATGCGACTTCACATCATTAATGACCGCCGCGGCAATACCTTTAGCGGATTTTTCGCGATTTTCATGGGCGCTCTGGGCAAGCCGGTCGAGGCCATACATCTCGCCCTTCGCATTTTCCGCTTCCGTGATCCCGTCCGTATGCAGGATCAGGATGTCGTCGGGTCCGAACGCAAGATCCAGTGTGGCCACGAAGGGTGAAATATCGGCCTCCAGCCCGACCGGGAAACCGAGGTCCATCGTGTCGATCCGCTCGGTTTCGCCATTGGCACGTATGATCAGCACTTCCTCGTGCTGGCCGGACAAGGTGACCTGTCCGTCCTCGTAGTCGACGAAGGCAAGGGTCAGGTGCTTGTCGGAATTGGTACGGGTGATGTTCTTGTAGACAGCGCGGTTGAGCACATCCAGGAAGGCAATCGGGTCCTTGTCCCCCTTCTCCTGAAGCGCACGGGCAACCGACTGCACCATGAGCATCAACACGCCGCTTTCCAGGCCGTGGCCGGTCACGTCGCCGATACCGACCTTGATGCGGCTGCCGTCGAACAGGACGTCGTAGTAATCGCCGCCGACTTCGTCTGCCGGTTCCATGAAGGCGGCAATCTCGATCTGCGGGATGACTTCCAGTTCGCTCAGCCGGGGCAGAACCATTTCCTGAATGCGCTTGGCGACATCCAGCTCGGCCCCGAGGCGCAGGTTTTCCGATTTCAGCCGCTTGTTGAGCTCGCCGATCTCGTGGTTCGCGGTTTCCAGCTTCCTGGTCCGCTCCTCGACGAGATTTTCAAGGTTCTCCGTGTGATAGCTGATCTCTTCCGCCATCCGGTTAAACGCAAGCCCCACGGCCGCAACTTCGTCGCGGGTCGGAATGGCAACGCGAACCGAATAGTCCTTGTTCTGCAGCGCGCGCGCTGCGGCAGCCAGTTGCGACAAGCCCTTGGTGATACGGCCGGAAATGGCATAGACCGCAACGAACACCACGAAGATACTGACGCAGAAGGCAATCAGCTGGTAGTTCAGGATGCGGGCGGTCGCTTCGGAGATGTTGTTGGTGGCATCGATCAGCGACTGGTAGATCTCGCGTTCGGAAACGACAAAGCCCAGCGTCATCGTTTCCGAGGTGATGCCGGTTCCATCCCACAGGTTGGTCGGGTTGAGCTGCTTGAGGACCAGAAGATAGGGGACCTCTTCACCGTCATTTTCAAGGAAGATGTGCTTGATGACGGTCTCGTCCTTGGCACTGAGTTCAAGAGACGAGATGGCGGGCTGGCTGCTTTCCTTGAGGTTCCGGTTCACGCCGGTAACACCCTGGCCACTGACGTCGCTCGAAACCAGACCCAGTGTGGCCTCGCCGGCTTTCGGCGTTGCCACCACGTTGCCGTCGGACATCGTCAGGAAGCCGAAGCCGCTTTCCGAAATCTCAAGGCTTTCGACGAGCGAAGTCAGCTGTTCGAGCGTGATGTCGACCGCGACCATGCCCGCAACATCCTTGCGATCCTGCGTCCACAGGGGATGGAAGAAGCTGACGATCAGCTTGCCCGTGATCGCATCGATGTAGGGAGCTGTGGTGACGATATTGGATTCGACCGGCTTGGAAGACGGATCCTTGATCCAGCCTTGCCAACCTTCGTAGACCCCGGGAAAGAAGAAATCCCAGAAGTTCGCGCCTTCGTTATGGCCGGGGTAAAGCAGGTCGAATGTCTGCGCCTGTTCCGAATAAGGGGTCGCGCGCATGATCGACGCGTCCTTGGGGCCGACATAATAGATCTGCAGCTTGGGAGCGCCTGTCGACATCATCGAAGGCCCGACAAGGCTGAGGAAGGAGCTGTGCTTCAGCTCATCGGCGGCCTTGGGAAGCGGGTTCTTGTCTTCATCGAGCAAGTAGCCCCAGACGCTGACTGCGGAAGGAACACCCTCTGTGTTCTGCGACCAGCCGCCTTTTTCGTCGTAGACCAGTCCGGAGGAAAATTCCGAACTGTCTTCAATCGTGTTGCCGACCGCTTCCTGGATATCCGGGTGGTCGATCAGCGTCTGCATCGACGAGGCAAGCGTCGCAAGTTCCGAATGAACGCGCTCGATCAGAAGGTCGGCGCGGAACGCGGTCGTGTCGATGTAGGTTTCCAGATAGTCTTCGGTCGCGGTGGTCAGGCCTTCACCGACCTGCTCCGTTGCATCCCTGGACAGTTTCTGCACGTTCCAGATGCCGATGCCACCGGCAAGCGCCAGATCGAACAGCACCGCCACGCCCACGACAAGAATGAACTTGGCGCGAAAGCTTCGCAGGGAAAAGCGACCTATCTGCTTTTCACTCTGAGGGCCCTTTACCGGTGCATTCATAGCGGCTTACGCCCCGAGGCAACCCAGATCGGCCAACCCGCATACCCCTTGGGGTGGAGCGCTGCGAAAATATGATCATCAAAACCCTTGGCGAAGCGTTCGATGAACTCGGGGCTGTCGCCGCGTTCCTGCGCCATTTTGCCGGCAAAGAGATTTTTCCACGAGGCGATGACGTCGGCGAAATCCTGCGGGTCGCCGTCGGTGTTGGTGACCATGAAGGAGCCGATGGTGACGTTTTCAAAACCACCGTCGATCAGGAGACGCCGGCATTTCGGGCCGATTTCGATATCCATATCGAAATGGTGCCAGAGTTTGGCGACCTCGTTATAGGTCCACTGGATAGATTCCGATCTCGGTTCGCCAAGGCAATGGGAGTTCTTTTCGTTGGTCACGTAAATGCGGCCACCCGGCTTGCAGATACGGTAGAGCTCCTTGAGGATCAGTTCCGGCTGATCGAACACCTGCAGGGAATGGCGGCAGGTCACGAAGTCGAACTGATTGTCCTCCAGCAGCATGTCCGCGGCGTCGCCAAAGACATAGTCAATGCCCTTGATGCCGAAGTCGGCGGCGACACGGCGTGCGTAGTCGAGGCTGGATCTGGAATGGTCCAGCGCGACAAGCCGGTCGGGCTCGAACTCCTTCTGCAGGAGCACGGCGAAATCGCCGATGCCGCAGCAAATGTCGGCCACCTGCATCCCAGGCTTCAGGCCGTGGCGGCGAAGGAGTTCCTTCTCATGGCGCCAGGTAAGCTTGGTCTGTGTCCGCAGGACATGAATGAATTCACTGTCCTCGACGAAGGACTGTCCCGGGTAGAATTCGTTGTCGTATTCGCTGACGGTGATCTTTTCGGACATCGTCTCCAGCACGGCGAACTTGCGCGTTGCCCAGCCGACGACACTCGACGTCGTCACATGAACGCTCAGGTCGCTGCGGTTGCGCACAAGATCCAGGATCTTGCCGGCAAATGCGTGGAAGGCGACGTTGTTCATGCGCACCAGGCGCCTGACGTTGACGTAGAATTTTCCGCTCACCTTGGCGACGGACTGTTCCATCGCGGAAAAGCAGCCATGCAGTTCCTCGGCCCGCTGCGGGCGCAAGCTGCCATGGAGCGAGAACTCCTGATCGTTCTCGTTGAAGGTCCATTGAAAGGCCTGTGTCATATTATCAGCGATCATTCAGTGTCGTCCTCAAGCACGAGCTCTGCAACCAGGCTCATGCGGCCGTCTTCGCTCCGTCCGATGGCAAGCCGGGCGCCATAGTCGACGCCGAGTTCCAGGAGCCCCAGGCTCGCATCCGGTTCGGCGTCGGCAAACAGCGCTTCCAGATAAAGCGTTTCGGCGTCCTCGCCGTTGACCTTCGCAATGGCGGTTTCATAGATCTTGTAGGTTTCTTCGTCCGCAGGGAAAGTCAGTTCGATCCTGTCGACATTGCCGTCGCGCTGAACTGCGCATTGCAGTTTGCCGCCCGAGCCGTGCGTGCGGTACACCGCTTCCAGCAACTCGTTCAAAGCCGACGAATAAAGATTGGAAAACAGGAGCGAATCCAGCCGGTTGTGGCTGACCATCCGGGCAATGTATCCCGACATGAGATCGCAATGGGTCCAGTCGGTGCAAAAATCCTTGATGTCCAAATCCAGGTGAATCATCTGCGGCAGACCGGAATTAGATGATATGCCTTCAGAAGGTGCCTGCATTTTTATTCCCCCGCTGGCGTGGTCAATTGCACCTCAAAGCGATGCACTTCTGTTATACGAGAAAGCTGGAAATTTTGGTCGATTGGACTCGTGTCATCGATAATTCATGTATTTAACAATACGGTGTCGCTCATTGCCAAGGATATATCAACCGCGATTGCTCCAATGTTTTCTGCTTCATTAACATAGCAGCAGAACTCTAAACTTTGGGTTTCCACCGCGCGTCCGTAAAGGCATCATATTTACAACATGACAAGCACCAGTAATTTTGGCGCCGCTGCCCAACCAGACACTTCCGCTGGCGAACTCGCGCGAGTGCGCAGAGAACTTGAGGAATTGCGCGCGGAACATGACGACCTCAAGCTGCTTTACGAGGCAACGATCGAACATGGCGAAGCCGTGGAAGACCAGTTGGCTGAATACAACATCTTGCTGACCCGCACCCAGGAGCGCCTGGAAGCGGAGCTTCGTGATGCCGGCAATTATGTTTATTCCATCCTGCCGGAAAGGCGACCGGAAGCCCCGAAAGCGGACTGGCTTCTGGTGCCGTCAACCGAACTGGGCGGTGATTCGTTCGGATATCACGACCTCGACGACGATCATTTCGCAATCTATCTGATCGACGTCTGCGGCCATGGTGTCGGGGCCGCATTGCTGTCTGTCGCGATCATCAACGTTCTGCGCTCGAATGCGCTTGGGGGCACCGATTTTCGTGACCCGGCAAACGTTCTTGCCAAACTGAACAATGCCTTTCCGATGGAACGGCAGAACAACATGTTCTTCACCATCTGGTATGGCGTCTACCGGCGCTCGACCCGGCAACTGGCCTACGCCTCCGGCGGCCACCCTGCTGCCATTCTCATGCGGCCTTCGGCATCGGGGCTGGACGTCATCGGCCTCGGAACGCCGGAAGGCATGGTTATCGGCGCCATCCCCGATATGGAATTCGATGGCGGTACATTCGACATTCGCCCGGGCGACCGATTGCTCGTCATCAGTGACGGCACCTATGAAATCGAGGATGCGGATGGCCGGACACTGACCTGGGCCGAGCTCGCGGACAAATCGAAATCCGTGGACGGAACCGTCCCTCAAGCCATCTACGACTGGCTGGCCGCATTCCACGACAATGCGCCCCTGCCGGACGATTTCTCCATGATGGAATTTGCCTTCTGAGGGAACCGCCTTGCAGCAAGGCGCCCGTCAATCCTTGGCGCGAGGCACCAGAACCGTGGTGTGGTTGACGTTTCCGATCCGTTGGGTCGCCACGTCATCGGCCAGCTGGTGCACCAGATAAAGGCCCAGACCGCCAATGCCCATGTCCTCGACTGTGTCCGCTTCCGGTGGACCGGACGGCATGCCGCTGTTGTCGAATGGTCTCGCCCTGTCGGACAGGACGAGCTTGACGTGTGTCGGCCCAAGCGCCGCCGAGATCGCGATCTGGTCCTTGCCGCCATCCGGATAGCCGTAGGCAACGGTATTGGCGAACAGCTCTTCAACGACCAGGCACAGGGTACGGCGGACCGCGTCGGACAGGCCCGCTCCTGTGCAGAACCGCTCCAGCACGGTATAGACCGCCGGCAGGTCCTCCAGGTCGTTTCGAACTGTCACCGTCTCGAGATCCACCATCCCGTTCCCTGCCGGCCGTTGGTCAAATCAATCTGCTGGGCGTGAGCTTCGCTCAACCCGCCAGCGCCTTTGCGTCTTCCCGGCTTTCCGCCACCTGCATGATCTTCAGAAAGCCGGAGATCTTGAGGACGTCGACCACGGACTGGTTCACCTGAAACAGCACCAGCTTGTCTCCGGACGGAGCCAGAAGCTTGGCAACGATCAACAGTGATCTGAGCCCGAAACTGGTGACGTAGTCCACTTGCCCCATGTCGATCAGCAAGGTTGCCGGCTTTTCCTCGATCAGGTTCTTCAGATAGGTTTCGAAGGTTTTTGCGCTGAGCGTGTCCAGCTTGCCGACAGGACGAACAACGATCTGGTCGCCGTCCGTCTCGTGGCCGATGGTGATTTCTGCGACTTCTGCGGTCATTGCCATTTCCCAAATCTGCATCGGTGCCCGGACTGCGAAAGCCGGCAGCCTCCGGTTTCAACCGATGAAAGCATCTGCCACGCAATTTCAGCGTGAAACTTGTACATTTTATAAAGGCGCACCACGCGAAAGGCTACGAGACCAGGGATAAGCAAATTTCTGCACACTTCCCGGCCACTCTCGATCCGGCTCGCGTTCGGTCTGCTTGCCGGGGACAGCTATCCAGACGCTGCGACGGGCCTCCTTATCCAGAGGCACATGACCGGCGCCTAGCTGGAAACCGGAGACTTCTTTTCCGAAGAATGACTGCGCGTTAAGATCGAACCCGGACTGGTCCTGCGGCGCTTACTCGGGAGAACGTGCGTTTGAATACGGTCGACACTTCTGCCGCTGTTGCGTTGCTGCGATCCGAAGCAGCGACCCGGCGCGGACGCCGACACAAGGTCAACCAGGACAGCCACTTTGCGGCCCCGTCGCATGGGCTCTTCACGATTGCCGATGGCATGGGCGGTCACAGAGAGGGTGACGTCGCCAGCCGTGCGACGGTTCACGCCATCTCGCAACTGACCAACATGCCGCCGAGCAGCCATGAAGCCCGGCAGATTGCCCTCGAAGCCAAGCTCAACCACGTCAACCACGGTCTTTACGCCGGTTTTCTCGCTGTCCCCGAACAAGACATTTCCGGCACGACAAGTCTCAGCCTGATCATCAGCGGGACACAAGCCAGCTGCATCTGGGCCGGAGATTCGCGTCTTTACCTTTTGCGCCAGCAGCAACTGTTCCTCATCTCGGAGGACCATGCCGACAAAGCCGGATGGCTGACTGCCGCTGTCGGCATCCACAACACGCTTCAGCTTGACCGCCGAACGCTGGAGATGATGCCCGGCGATGTTTTTGTACTTTGCACCGACGGACTGTTGAAAGGCATGGACGAAACCATGCTGGCCAGGATGGCCAACGAGGGGGCCTTCGGTCTTGCTGACCGGCTTGTTTCGCGCGCTGTGGCCGGCGGGTCCTCGGACGACATCACGGTGATAACCGTTTGGACGGATACAGATGCTCAACCGCCGGAAGCCGGCAGATAGAAGGAATGCTGCTGGCCCGAGGCCCAGCCACCCTGCACGATTGCGGTTACGCCGATCAGATCCTGATCTTCCACCGCCATTCGTTCCACTTCGAAAGTGACCTTGTCTGAGAGGGATCTGCTCAGCACTTCCAGGCTCGTTGCAACGGCAGCCTCGCGCTCGTCAGCATCCTGCCCTGCAAACACGGCCTCGCCGAGAGCTTCCTGGAACAGGGAAAACAGGCGGGACACCAGAAGGGCCTGATCCAGTGCGCCCCGACCGTCCTCGCCGGGCTGGACCGTCACGGCCCGACGGAATACGAGGCTGGTTCTGTTGGCGACACCCTCCAGCACGTTGATGCCGGCAAGCGCGAGCGACGGTGCCGTATCCGAACCGACGGCAAACCGTGTTGCCATGGCAACGTCACCGCCCATCGACCGGCTTTCGACAAGCTCCAGCGCATCATAATCCTTCGGCATGCCGACGGGGAGCCGCGGAAACACGTCTGTTTCAAGCTGGACCAGTATTTCGGAAAGGGCGACAAAAGCACCCGACACAAACAGCGCCGGCGCACCGTCCTCTTCGGCGGTCAACCGGGCATCGTTCCAGAACAGTGCCAGGTGAGAGGCGGCATCGCCGGCCCTCAAGCCTGCAAAACCTTCGAAGCCCGGCTTGTCGAGCAACTGATGTGGCGTTTCGATGTCGGCAACTTCCTCACCCGGAACTCCGGCAAAGTGCCCGGCAAGCGCGGCAAGCCCGACCGTGTCGCTTTCGGCGCATTCCCGCGCAAGCACCTTCAGCCGTTCCGTGTCGCGTGGGCCCAGGCCGATTTCGTTCGCAAACAGGGCGATATCGTAGAGTTCTGCCTGCAGGGCCTCGCCGGTTTCGCCCAGAACCTCCTGCAGATCGACGGCATCAAGATCGTGATCGAGCTGAAGGAGATAAAGTTCCAGCGGCAGGTCCAACGGAACTTCACTCAGGAGCAGGTCCAATCCATGCCAGTTCAGCAGCACCGTGCTCAGTTTCGGGCTCTCGAAGAAGAGACGCGCCTGTGCCTGCTGCAGCGTATCGGCTGGCGCATCCTTCTTTTTCCCCTCGACAGGTGCACTTGAAACCTGGCCCGTTTCCTGGAGGGTCTTTTGAATGAAGGCATCCACGGCGGTTTTCGCGGCACTGCCGCTTTCGCCGGGAGCAGCCTTTTCCTCCGGAGTGCGGATCATCGACAGGAGGGCGTCGAGCCCCTCGGTTCCCTTGCTGCTGCTCGAGGCATCGTTTTCCTTACGCTTGCCTTGCGCTGAGGCCGGCAATTCGTCGTCTTTCAGCAGTCTTTCCAGCAATGACTTCTGCTCATCCAGTGCCGACTTGCCGACCTTGTCGTAACGCTGGTCATGAACGGCAAGCTGATCCTGGTCACCGGAAGCCGCCTCGAGATCCCGCACAAAGCGAAATTCGCGCAGCAGTTTTGTTGGATGCAGATCTTTCAGGCGCGCGAAGAAAACCTGTTCTTCCAGCTCGGGTGGATGCGAACCGAGCATATTGGCCGCCGAGACGGAAAAGGATGGTGTTTTCTGTTCCAGGATTTCCTCGGCGTCCTGGCCGGTAATATTGAAAGCCACGCCGGTTGCCGCAAGGCCGAAGTCTCCTGCGATCAGCACCCTGAAAGGCGGTGCCGGCTTGATCGGGATTGCACTGTGCCCCTTGTTTCCGAGGCCAATCGAGAAGCTGGCGATACCGCCTTTGATGTCGTCTTCCCCGGTCATTTCGATCAACCCCTATTAATGATTGTAAATTTCACTCAAATTGACACGAAGGCGAATGTGACTTGCGCGATCAAGATATTGCCGTCGGTTTCATACCCTTGGTGCCAACGCACCGTTGCAGCGCGAGAAGGGCTAGCAGAGCCGGTTTCAAGGTTGCGCGCAGTCTATTCCTCTTTCATCCCTCGCCGATACATTACCTGCCGTTCGGGTAATCTATCAGGGGTGGATGGGCGTTTCAAAAATTGCCCCCGGATCGTTCGACGATCCGATCAACGCCCAGGTCATCCAAGCATAAATGCGCGAAGCCAGCTGGAACAAAACGACTGCAGCGCGCATACTGAGCGTCGGCTGGCGAACCATACCCCACGCGTTTACCCAGCTCTACCTTTGTCGCCCCAGCGGCTTCCGCTGCTCCTGTTCCGGGGCCAAGAGAAGCTTCGGGCCGAATTGTCGCCAGGGATCCTGCAGATTTGACGTCAGACACGACCTCCGCCACGCACAAGCTGATAACCGCCTTCGTGTCCGGCAAGCTGTCTTATGACGCCTTGTCGAAGCAGCTGCGGACCAGTGCACAGCAATCAGCGAAGGCCCTTGATGAAACGCGGCAGGCAATCCGGGATTTTGTCGAAGCGGGCCAGCTTCCGAACGAGCTCGGCCAGAGGCTGCAGAACCAGTTGCCGGCGGGCGATGCCAAGCATTCCGGTTACAACGTGATTGACGGTCTGCCACGTCCACATGCTGTTCACGGCACACAGCAGGAACCGGTATCGGCACCCTCACCTGCGCAGGCAGCAACGCCCCCTGCAAACATGCCGCCATTGCCATTACTTAACGAGCCAGCCGGGGCAACGGATGACGAGACTGCAAGTGACGTAACACGGGGCAAGATGGACGAGGCCATTTTGACCTCACTCGTTGCGGGCTACGCCGGCTTTCGCAGTCGACGCTCGAATGCCGCCGAAGAACCACCACCTCCAGCCGACAGCGGCAAACTGGACAAATACCTGACCGAATTCAAAAGTGCCCGGTTTCGTTCCGACGCGCGCCGCGTTTCCGGCGGCGGACAAAGAGACAGTCTCGACGTCAACAAGCTGGCGACACCCCAGGTGAAACGCGCCGGTGTCGGCTCCATTTTGCGTGACCGGTTCATTCTGGACATCGAGATCGGGAGCGGCGGCATGGGGCATGTTTATTCAGCCGTTGACCGCCGGCGCCTGGAGGCAGCTCACGACCAGCCTTACGTCGCCATCAAGCTTCTGAACGAAAGCTATCGCAACGACACCGAAGCCGTGCGGCTTCTGGAGGCCGAGGCGCGCAAGTCTCAGGCACTCGCACATCCGAATATAACCACCGTCTACGACTTCGATCGAGACAAGGCCGATGTGTTTATCGTCATGGAGCAGCTAAACGGCGTCGGTCTTGATCGCCGGATCGGCCGGGCCCTTGGCAAACCCCTGCCTCTGGGCGAATGCGCCAGGATCCTGCGCGGCACCTGTGCTGGTCTGTCCCACGCGCACAGCCGGGGCGTCGTTCATTCGGATCTGAAGCCCGGCAACATCTTTCTGCTGACGGATGGCACGATCAAGCTCCTTGATTTCGGTTTGGCGGCAGCGGCAAGCGCCAGTGCGGACCATCCGATCCGGGATAGCCTGACCTCGGCCTACGCAAGCCCCGAGCAATTCCGGCAAGCGGACCGTGACCCCCGCGACGATGTCTTTGCGCTTGGCTGCATCACCTACCAGATCCTGACCGGCGGCCATCCGTTCCAGTTCCGGCCGATAGACGAGGTCGCGCGGGAAGGTCTCGTGCCGGCGCCTATCGAGGGGCTCTCCCCGCAAGCCTGGAACACCTTGCGCCAGGCGCTCGAGTTAGACCGCAACAAACGCCTTGGAGACGTCGACAGTTTCCTGAAGGGCCTGTTTGAAATGCAGGACTGAGCCGAGACCACCCGGAAACCTGGCCTGCAACTGTAATCACTCGATGGAATCGACGATCGTCTCGATTGCCCGCGTGAAACCGTGGTCCGGCTGCTGGGTGCTGATCAGGCCTGTGCTGCCGATTTGGATGAGATCCGTCGACAGCGGCAGGACAGCTGCCACCGGCGTGCGGTAGTTGGAAAAGATGCGCTGTGCCAACTCGTTGAAATCGAAGGTTTCCAGAGCCTTGTTGACCACCAGAAACAGCTGCGGCACCTCAAGCTTGCGTGCCAGTTCCAATGTGACTGCGGTGCCCTGATAATCCTGGATATCAGGACGAAGGATCAAAAGCAGCGCGTCGGAGATAGCGATGGAAAGCAGTGTTTCCTCGTTGACGCCCGGGTGGGTGTCGATCAGCAGATAATCGAGTTCCAGGCCCCGGCAGAGGTCCACAAAACCCCGGTTCAGATCCTCGACATCATATTTTTCCTTCAGGATCCGTGCGATCTCGCCGGTCTTGATCGATGAAGGCACCAGAAAGACCTTGCCACCGTCCGGCACCGTTGGATTGCCATCGCCATCGACCACGTTTTCCGTGACATCGACAGCGGTATCAGTCACCGAACAATGCCCCCACAGGTAGTTGTTCAGCGTGTTGTTGACCGTGTTGAGATCGACCTTGAAGAGGGTGTGAATGCCAGGGGACTGGATATCCGTATCGACAATGCCGACCCTGTGACCACGCAGGGCAAGCACCGCGGCCAGGTTGGCCGTGACGTTGGATTTGCCCGTGCCGCCGCGATAAGAATGAGTGGAAATGATTTTGGTCACGGATCGATCTCGAAGGATGTTTTGACAGTTCAGGACTTGTACCGGGATCGAAGATCCTTGGCGCGGGACTGCAGGGAGCGGAAATAGTCGGAATCGCTCACCTGTTCGATTTCAGCCTGCGCCTGTTCCTTGTCGTAGGTGACTTCGAACTTGTCCAGCCGGGTTTTCAGCTCGGCATTTTCCTTGCGCAGCTTCGCTTCGGCCGCTTCCAGCTGGCGCTTGGTTTCCGTCAGTTCCGCAATGAGCTGGCTGGAATGGAATTCGCGTGCCTCCACCTGCACCACCATGCCTGAAAAGGTTTCCGCCAGGGCGCGGATATCGGCTGCGACACCCTCGTCCGTGATCACCTGATAAAGCTCCTCGACCTCGTCGAAGCGACCGTTGGCGATCGCTTCACAGGTCCGGGCCAGACTGGCCAGAGCAGGTTTCATGGTGTCGGATGAGGTCATTCAGCCCTCCGCAGGCGCTCGAAGATAGCCCGGTTAAATCACGCCTTGCCGGGTAACCCAAGATGTTTGTTGAAGGGTCCTGCGATCGCCCCGGAGCATTTGCTGCATTGCGACAGGTTCCTTTCGAGACCGTCACTGGCGGCAAGATGCCCACACCTTGCCGCCAGGGTTCTTCGAAAACCAGAAAGTTTGCCGCCTTATCGTTTCGGCACGATGTTGTGCTCCGGTCCAAACGGGAAACCGGTAATGTTCTCAGCCCCGGTTTCCGAAACGATCAGGATGTCGTGTTCCCGGTAACCGCCTGCTCCGGCTTCGCCTTCCGGGATCATGATCATCGGCTCCATGGAGACGACCATGCCCGGTTGAAGCACCGTGTCGACATCCTCACGCAACTCCACCGAAGCTTCACGGCCGTAGTAGTGGCTGAGCACACCGAAGGAATGGCCGTAGCCGAAGCTGCGGTACTTCAGGAGATCGTGGCTACGGTAGATGTCATTCAGCTCGCTTGCGATATCGCAGCAGCGCGCACCCGGCTTGATCAGCTTCAGTCCCTCGCGGTGGACATGGCAGTTGATCTCCCAAAGCCGCAGGTGCTCGTCGGAGGCATATTCGCAGAACAGGGTCCGCTCCAGCGCCGTGTAATAGCCGAAGATCATCGGGAAACAGTTGAGGCTGAGGATATCGCCTGCTTCCACTTTCTTGTTGGTGACCGGGTTGTGAGCTCCGTCGGTGTTGATGCCGGACTGGAACCAGGTCCAGGTGTCCATCAGCTCGACGAACGGGAAGGACTTCGCGATTTCCCGGATCATGGCATTGGTCGAGGCCATGGCGACTTCGTGTTCCGGAACGCCGGCCTGAACCGCCTCCACCAGAGCCGCACCACCGATATCGCAGATGCGCGTGCCTTCGCGGATCAGCACGTGCTCCTCGGCGCTCTTGATCGTGCGCTGCGCCATTGCGTCGGCGGCAATGTCGACCAGCTCCACGCCCGGAAGCGCGGCTTCCAGAAGCTTCAGCATGTCGAGGGAGACGTGGTCGAACTCGATGCCGATGCGCTTGACCCCAGGATTGGGCATCCCAAGCAGCGACTGGATGGCGTGGAAGTAATTGTCCCGGCGCCAGTCGGTGTAGATCACGGTGTCGCCGTGAGTCCTGCGCCAGGGCTGACCACCGTCGATACCGGCCGCAATCGTGGTTGCCTTGTCCTGTGTGACCAGAAAGCCGTATTTGCGGCCGAAGTAACAATAGAGGAAGCCGGAGTAGTAGCAGATGTTGTGATAGGAGGTGAACAGGGCGGCATCGATCTGCCGGTCCGCCATCAGCTTGCGGAGCTTTGCCTGGCGGCTGTCCATTTCGGCAACCGAGAAGGGCGAAAACGCCTTCTCGCCGTTGTTCATTTCATAAATGCGGATCATGTCGTTGCTCATTGAAGGCTCCTTCCGTTCGTTCGAGCTTCGGTTTCCAGGGACCTGAAACGCAAAACGGGCCGGCTTCCGCGAAGAAGCCGGCCCGCCAGGCCCAAATTCAAAATGTCTTGCTACCGGGAGACCCTGTCTCCACCCGGTGACTGGCGTTCCGCCACCGGCTCACCTTGAAAGCAGCGGGGCGCTCCTTGCGCCCGCCCGGGATCAGCCCGGGGACAGACCTCTCAGGCGTTCGGACCTGCGGCGCAGCAGCTCCAGCACGGTCAACAGGCAGATGGAAATGGCCACCATCAGGGATGCCACCGCCAGAATGGTCGGCGAGATCTGTTCGCGAAGGCCGGTGAACATCTGCCAGGGCAATGTCTTCTGACCGGCGGACCCCAGGAACAGCACCACCACCACTTCATCGAAGGAGGTGATGAAGGCAAACAGCGCTCCGGAGACGACACCTGGAATGATCAGGGGCATCTGCACCTTGAAGAAGGTGGTAACCGGGTTGGCGCCCAGGCTGGCCGACGCCCGCACGAGACTGCGGTCGAAACCGACCAGTGTCGCCGTCACCGTGATGATGACGAAGGGCGTTCCAAGCGCGGCATGGGCCAGAACAACACCCCAATAGGTGCCCTGCAGGCCGATGCGCGAATAGAAGAAGTACATGCCTGCCGCCGAGATGATCAGCGGCACGATCATCGGCGAAATCAGCACTGCCATGATTGCGGACTTGTAGGGCACATGGGACTGGGACAGGCCGATTGCCGCCAGGGTGCCGAAGCCTGTTGCCAGAATGGTGGCGACAGGTGCGATCAGCACCGAGTTGGTCAGCGCCTGCTGCCAGTCCGGATTGGTGAAGAAGTCCTGGTAGTGCTTGAAGGAATAGCCTGCCGGGTCGAGCGCCAGCATCGCCTTGGTGAAGGTGAAGAAGTTCTCCGCGTTGAAGCTGAGCGGCAGGATCACCAGGATCGGGAAGATCAGGAAGAAGAAGATCAGCCCGCAGATCACCCGGAACGTATAGTACCAGGTCCGCTGGAGAGGAGACGCGTAGGGAGGAAGTGCACTCATGCCGCCACCTATCCGAGTTTCACGTTATCGATGCCGACGATCTTGTCGTAGACAACAAAGAGCACCAGAACCGCGACGAGCAGCAGCGTGCCGAGCGCTGCGCCCAGACCCCAGTTGAGCGACGACGAGATGTGGTAGGCAATCCGGTTGGAAATGAAGATGCCCGACGTTCCGCCCACCAGTTCCGGTGTGATGTAGTAACCGATCGACAGAATGAAGACGAGCACGGCACCCGCGCCGATGCCCGGCACGGTCTGCGGGAAATACACCCGCCAGAACGCGGTCCAGTCGTTGGCGCCAAGGCTCTTGGCCGCGCGCACATAGGACGGCGAAATGGTTTTCATGACCGAATACAGCGGCAGGATCATGAACGGCAGCAGGATATGCGTCATGGCGATGATGGTGCCGGTCTGGTTGTTGATCATGACCAGGCGTCCGGCGTCGCTGATGATGCCTGTCCAGACGAGGAAGTCGTTGATCACCCCCTGTTGCTGCAACAGCACCTTCCAGGCCGAGGTCCGCACCAGAAGCGATGTCCAGAACGGCAGAAGTACGAGGATCATCAGCAGGTTGGAGGAGCGCAGCGGCAAGGCGGACAAGAGGAACGCGATCGGATAGCCAAGAAGCAGGCACGACACGGTGATCGCGATTGACAGGAACAGGGTACGGCCGAACAGGAACATGTAGATCCGTTCGTCTTCCGGCTTCAGTTCGATCCCGTTCGCGGTCTGCTGCGCGTCGAAGGCATTCAGGAAATAGCCGGCCGTATAGCGCGGCGAGAACCGTTTGAGGACCTGCCAGGTCTCGACATTGCCCCAGTCCTTGTCGAGGTCAATGAACTGTTCCTTGAAGGGACCGGCTTCGTCCATGCGCTTGATGCCGCGCCCTGTCTTGCGGAACAGGCTGGAAACGCCGGTTTCCTCGTAGTTGAGGCGTGAGCCGAGGCGGGTATGGGTCTTTTCTTCGACGGCGACGGCCAGGTCGTCGTAAAGCGCCGCGAAGACAACCTCATCGGGCACATTGCCGGAGGTTGGATCCCACTCCTGAAGAGCGATGACGGTCTTGGGAAGCGTGTCTTCCACGATCCCGTTTTCGACCGAGCGGAACAGCATGTCCACGATCGGGGCAACGAAGGTGAGCAGGACAAAAATCAGCAGGGGCGCAATCAGCGCCAGGGCGCGCAGCTTCTCGCGGCGCAGCGCCTTGGCAAGGGCTGCCTTCAGCGGCTTGCCGTCTTGCGTCGTCAGAACCTCGCCCGCGTGGGTATCGCTCATGAAACAGTCTTCCGCAAATCCGTTGGAAGATCCGGGTGAGGCATTGCCTCACCCGGACCGGTTTCTCATCTGTCCGCGTTCATCCGAACGCGAACAGCATCAGTTGATTACTGGGCCAGCCACGCCTGGAACTTGGCGTCGATGTCGTCCCGGTAATCCGCCCACCACTCGTAGTTATAGAGGAAGGTGTTCTTGGCGTTGTTCGGGTCGGTCGGCATGTGTGGAGCCATTTCGATGCCGAGGTCGGCGTGCTTGCCAACCAGCGGTGCCGAGGACTTGCGAGCCGGGCCGTAGGAGATGTACTTCGCCTGATCCGCCAGACGCTGGGTGTCGGTGGCGTATTTGACGAAGTCCTTCACCATGGCGAGGCGGTCTTCCGGAAGACCGGCCGGGATGATCCAGCCGTCAAGGTCGAACACCTGAGCGTCCCACAGCATCTTGACCGGCTGCTTCTGCTCTTCGATCAGGGAGAACAGGCGGCCGTTGTAGGTGGAGCCGATCACGACTTCCTTGTCGGCCAGAAGCTGCGGGGTTTCCGCACCAGCAGACCACCACACGACGTTGTCCTTGATGGTGTCGAGCTTCTTGAAGGCCTGCTCCTGGCCTTCTTCGGTCTCAAGAACGTTGTAGACTTCTTCCTTCGGCACGCCGTCGCACAGAAGAGCCCATTCCATGTTGTTGATCGGGCGCTTTTCCAGCGAGCGCTTGCCCGGGAATGCTTCCAGATCGAACACGTCACAGATGTCGTCCGGCTCCTTGCCGTTCCACTCCGCAATGTCGGAACGATAGCCGAAGGTGGTGGAGTAGACGATCTGCGGAATGAAGCACTCGGAGACCAGCAGGTCGCCGAAGTCTTCAGAAGCCTTGGTACCGTCCGGTGCATCGGCAAGGTCGGTGTCCGGATCGATTTCCAGCGCCAGACCTTCGTCGCACAGACGGATCGCGTCGGAAGCAACCACGTCGACCAGATCCCACGTGATGTTGCCGGCTTCGTTCATGGCGCGCAGCTTGGCGACAGCCTCGTTCGAAGACTCGTCCCAGATCACGTTGATGTCGGAGTTTTCCGCGACATACGGATCGGCGTAGGCGTTTTTCTGGGAGGCCTGATAGGCGCCGCCCCAGGAAACGATGGTCATGTCCTTCGCCATGGCCGCGCTGCCGGCAAATGCCAGAGCGGTGCCTGCGAGAATTACAGTTTTGAGCTTCATGTGAGTTAGCTCCCTCTTTTAGGATTTAACGGATTTTTCCGTTGTGGTCGCTAGCGGCCGGTTGCCGGCCGCCGGGCGATTTCAGACAACCGCATCGAGCGCTTTACAGTCGTTCAGCGCCCAGCCGACGCGGACTGTCTCGCCGACGGCGAGTTTGCGCTTTTCTCCGCGGTTGCGAACCTTGACGATGAACTCGTCGTTGCCGCCCACGTTCATGCGAACGCGGATATGGTCACCGAGGTAGATGAGTTCCTCGATCCGGCCGTTGACCAGATTGTCCATCGTGTCATGGGTGTCGAACTCCACCCGTTCCGGCCGCAGGGACAGGGTCGTCCTGTCGCCGACGGCGGACACGTTGACCTTGTCAGCCTTAAGCTTAGTGCCGTCATCGAGTTCAACAAGGCACTCAGAGCCGTTGATCTCGACGACCTTGCCGTTCAGCTTGTTGTTTTCGCCGATGAACTGGGCGACGAAGGAATTCTTCGGATCTTCATAGAGATCGTCCGGCGTCGACAATTGCTGGATGACACCGTCGTTGAACACAGCCACGCGGTCCGACATGGTCAGCGCTTCGGTCTGGTCGTGGGTCACGTAGACGACGGTGACGCCCAGGTTCTCGTGAATGTGCTTGATCTCGTACTGCATCTGCTCGCGCAGCTGCTTGTCGAGCGCACCGAGAGGCTCGTCCATCAGCACCAGTTCCGGATCGAAAACCAGGGCGCGGGCCACTGCGACGCGTTGCTGCTGACCACCGGAGAGCTGTGCCGGACGGCGGTTGCCGAACGAACCGAGCTCGACCATCTCAAGAGCCCGTTTGACCTTTTCCTGCTGGTCGGCCTTGCCGACACCGCGAACCTGAAGCGGAAAGGCGAGGTTCTCGGCCACCGTCATGTGCGGAAACAGGGCGTAGTTCTGGAACACCATGCCGATGCCGCGCTTGTGCGGGGGCACGTTGTTGATCGGACGGTCGTTCAGGTAGATTTCGCCATGCGTTGCCGGTTCGAAGCCGGCCAGCATCATCAGGCAGGTTGTTTTGCCGGAACCGGACGGGCCGAGCATTGTCAGGAATTCGCCCGGCGGAATATCGAGATTGAGGTTCTTTACGACCAGGGTTTCCCCGTCATAGCTCTTTTGAACGCTGTCATACTTAACAGCAGCGCCCCGTGTGTTCGCCATTGTGTCCCCAAGTCAGCTTCTATCATTATTATTAGACGCACGACCAATAACCTCCAGGTAACCTCCGTTCCTGAAGAGCTATCAATGTGTGCGAACGCGCATAGAAAAACAAAATTACTGCCTTTTGGAAAGGGGTTATGAAAAAAATTTGGATATTTTTTAGTCAGGCGCCGACTTAATATTTTGCAGCGCAGTATGAAGCCGTATTTTTTACTCAAGAAGAAGCGCCCGAAGAAAGAAATATCTTTCTCCGGGTTCGGCAATCTTTACTACACAACGATGTTCTTTGTTGTGCCTCTAGAAGAGTTTCGCGCAAGCCAACTTGCGCCAATAGCCGTAGAACGTCACGGAATGCTCTGGCTGCGTCATGCGAAAAATAGCGCGACAAGAGAGCCGCGTGCACCGCGCGGGCAACAAAAAACCCCGCCCGGCAACTGCCGGACGGGGCCTGACGCAAAGCATCAACCTTGCAGCGTATACGGCTTATTTGTAGTCGTACTGGCCGTCTTTCCACTCGTACCAGACGTAGCCCGGCAGGGTGACGTCGCCCTTGTCGTCAAAGGAGAGGTCGCCGAGAACGGTCTTGAAGTCGCCGTCGTTCAGGGCGCCGACAACGTCGTCATACTCGGTGGAGCCGGCAGCTGCGGCAGCTGCTGCCCAAGCCTGGATGGCGGCGTAGGTGTAGAGCGCGTAGCCTTCAGCGGTCTTGCCGGCGTCTTCAAGTGCCTTCACGACCGGAGCAGCTTCCGGGTTCTTGCGCGGGTCCGGAGAGAAGGTCATCAGAGTGCCTTCGCCAGCCGGGCCGGTGATCGACCAATATTCGTCGGTCACGAGTGCATCGCCGGAAACGAGAACGGTGCTCATGCCCTGGTCGACCATCTGACGCTTCATCAGGCCGGCTTCGGTGTGGTAACCGCCGACGTAGAGAACGTCGATGTTTTCCGACTTCAGCTTGGAAACCAGCGCGGTGTAGTCCTTTTCACCGGCGGTGTAGGCTTCGTAGAGGGTTTCGTTCTTGCCGGCAGCGTTCATGACTTCCTTGGTGGCATCGGCGAGGCCTTTGCCATAGGCAGTCTTGTCGTGAACGATGGCGATGTTCTTGTCGCCGAATTCCTCTGCCAGATAGGTACCGGCAACCTGACCCTGCTGGTCGTCACGACCGCAAACGCGGAAGGTGCCCGGGCCAGGACGTTCGTCGGTGAACTTCGGGTTGGTGGAAGCCGGAGAAATCTGGACGATACCTTCTTCCGCGTAAACGGCGGATGCCGGGATGGAAGAGCCCGAGCAGAAGTGACCGGCCATGAAGACCACGCCCTTGCCGACCATCTGGTTGGCAACGGCAACAGCCTGTTTCGGGTCGCAGGCATCGTCGCCCACTTCCAGCACCAGCTGTTCACCATTGACGCCGCCAGCTGCGTTGATGTCCGCCACGGCCTGCTCGGCACCGGCTTTCATCTGCGCGCCGAAGGAGGCGTACTGGCCGGTCATCGGGCCTGCAGTTGCGATCACGATGTCTGCAAAAGCGGCGGTGGACATGGCCACACCGGCAACTGCAGCAACGCTAGCCAAAAGATACTTTTTCATCATCAACTCCCCTGGTTCCAGTTATCTGGACCACTTGGAATGGAAGCCCGTGCTTCCGTTTTGGCCGGGCCAGGGACGATTCTTGTTGTTTTTCGTCCATTCCCAGCCGGTTCCCCATCGGCGCGGAAAACGCACCTCCGGAATTCTCAATCCTTGGCGTATTTGTCCGTCTGGCCGGTCTTCAACCGCCAACTGAAGGGACTCGTCTTTTCGTAAAGCCAGACATACTGCGTCGTCATCTGGTTGGTGCGTGTATACCGCCATCCCGCCAGACCGATTGCAAGCAGAATGAGATAGTCTACAACCAGATAGTGCACCGACAGTAGCGTTCCGTCGAACAGGGCGAAGGTCAGGAACCGGATCGCCAGGCTCAACAGGAACACGAACCAGAACAGCACATAAAGCGGCCGCCAGGTGTTGGCACAGGCACGTCCCGTCATCCAGGCCGCGCCGCCGCCAAGGCAGCACAGCAGGACGAGAAACACGCCGAAACTGGTCTGATAAAGAATACCCATAGCGCGCTCCTAGTGTCTTCCGCCTTCGAGGTAGGCCGCCTGCACGTCCTCGCGGGCAAGCAGTTCCTTGCCGGAACCCGACATGGTGATCTTGCCGTTCACCATCACGTAGGCCCGGTGTGCCAGTTTCAGCGCATGATAGGCGTTCTGTTCCACCAGGAAGACGGTGAGACCGTCGCTCTGGTTGAGGTCCCGGATAGCGTCGAAGATCTGTTTCACGATCAGCGGCGCAAGGCCGAGAGACGGTTCGTCCAGAAGCAGAAGACGCGGGTTGGACATCAGGGCCCGGGCGATCGCCAGCATCTGCTGCTCACCGCCCGAAAGCGTGCCACCGCGTTGGTTCCGGCGCTCCTTGAGGCGAGGAAACAGGTCGAAGGCGCGCTGAAGTCCGGCTTCCAGATCGTGGTTGCCGGCCATTTCCGCACCCATGATCAGATTTTCCATCACGCTCATGCGCGGGAAGATCCGCCGCCCTTCCGGAGACTGCGCAATCGACTTGCGCATGATCTGGTGGGTGGGCATGCGGGTGATGTCTTCGCCATCGTAGATGACCTGGCCGGAGCTGGCCTGCGGCGTGCCGCAGATGGTCATCATCAACGTCGACTTGCCGGCGCCGTTGGCCCCGATCAGGGAGACGATCTCGCCCCGGTCGACGGTCAGATCGACACCGCGCAGCGCGATGATCTTGCCGTAGTGGGTCTCGACGTTCCTGACTTCCAGGAGGTGGTTGGAGGTTGTCATATGCCGACCTCCTCTTCCACGGCGTCGACTTCCTCGTCCGGTACGCCCAGATAGGCGGCGATCACCTTCGGATCGTCCTTCACTTCAGCCGCCGTGCCGTCGGAGATCTTCTCGCCATAGTCCAGAACCACGACATGATCCGAAATTTCCATCACAACGCTCATGTCGTGTTCAATCAGAAGGATAGAGGTGCCGTGCTCCTTGCGGATGTACTGCAGGAGCGCGTTCAGTTCGCCACTTTCCTTGGGGTTCAGACCGGCAGCCGGTTCGTCCAGACACAGCAGCTCCGGACCGGAGCACATGGCCCGGGCAATTTCCAGACGGCGCTGGTCGCCGTAAGGCAGGTCAGCGGCCGGGGCGTCCGCCCGATCGATGAGCGCGGTCTTTTCCAGCCAGTAACGTGCCTTTTCGACTGCCTGACGCTCTGCCTTGCGGAAGGTTGCCAGACCGAAGATACCCGCAAGCGAATAGCCCGAAGCCAGCATCAGCGGATTGTGCTGCGCGACCATCAGGTTCTCCAGAAGGGTCATGCCGCCGAACAGGCGGATGTTCTGGAAGGTACGGGCGACCTTGGCTTTCGCAGAGATCTGGAAGTCCGCCATGCGCTCAAGCAGGTAATGCTCGCCGTTGGTGCGGTTCATCACGACCCGCCCTTCGGTCGGCTTGTAGAAGCCGGTAACGCAGTTGAAGACGGTGGTCTTGCCGGCGCCGTTCGGGCCGATCAGGGCAGTGATGTCACCGCGCCCGACATTGAACGACAGATCGTCGATGGCGACCAGACCGCCAAAGCGCATGGTCAGATGCTCGATCGTCAGGACGGGGTTTGTATCCCAGGAGCTCATCCGTGGCCCTCCTGAACGAGGTCGGCACTGATGCCCTTGGCCTTCTTGCCGCTGAGGGTTATCGACGGCATGCGGGTGGAGATAAGGCCGCGCGGTTTCCAGACCATGATGACGACCATCAGGAGCCCGAACACCAGCATGCGGTATTCTTCCAGTCCGCGGAAGAACTCGAAACCACCGATCATCACGACCGCGGCGATCACGACGCCAATCTGGCTGCCGAGACCGCCGAGAACGACGATCGCCAGGATGACCGCAGATTCGATGAAGGTGAAGCTCTCCGGCGAGATGAAGCCTTGCCGGGTGGCGAAGAACGAGCCCGCGAAACCGCCGAACATCGCACCGAGCGCAAAAGCGGTCAGCTTGGTGTTGGTGGTGTTGATGCCGAGCGAACGGCAGGCGATTTCATCCTCGCGCAGGGCTTCCCAAGCCCGCCCGACCGGCAGCTTGCGCAGACGCATGGTCACGAAGTTGGTGACCAGAGCCATGATCAGGATCAGGTAGTAGAGGAAGATGATGCGGTGAATGGAATTGTATTCCAGACCGAAGGTGTCGGCGAATCCGCCCGGGCCGCGCTCGAATTCGATACCGAAGAAGCTCGGCCGCGGAATGCCGGAGATACCGTCCGGACCACCGGTGAAATCGTACCAGTTGAGCAGGACCACCCGGATGATTTCCCCGAAGGCCAGCGTCACAATGGCAAGATAGTCCCCCCTGAGACGCAGCACCGGGAAGCCCAGGATGATACCCCAGAAAGCGGCCAGGATGCCGGCGAGCGGCAGACAGATCCAGAAGGAGAAGCCGAAATACTGGGCCAGCAGCGCGTAGGAATAGGCACCGACCGCGTAGAAGGCGACGTATCCCAGATCAAGCAGGCCGGCGAGACCGACCACGATGTTCAGGCCCCAGCCGAGCATCACGTAGGTGGTCACCAGAATGGCAAGGTCGAGATACTGGCGCGACCCGCGCGAGCCATAGGCCGACATCAGCAGGAACGGCAGGACCACAGCCAGGATCAGAAACACCGGCATCGCGAACTTGCCGAGTTTGGCCAGGGGCCTGGCGCTCGGCAGGAAACCTTTCGCCGTTTCGGTGACCGGCTTGTCGGCCTTCCAGACGAACAGGTTGAGGAGCAGCCGCCCGCCGAAGACGATGGCGACAGCTATGGCAACGGCTGCCCAGCGGTATTCAATGCCGAGCTGACCGCCAAGGCCGCTTGCGACCTCGGCTTTCATGCCGATCAGGACACCGAACAGCGCAAGCGCGATCGCACCCCCGGCCGCCGCATCCTTGAGCGACACCATGAAGAGGTTCTCAGATTTTGCTGACATGGATCAGACCTTCTCCACTTCCGGCTTGCCGAGCAGGCCTTCGGGCATGAAGATCAGCACGATCGCCAGGATCGAGAAGGCGGCAACGTCCTTGTACTCTACCGAGAAATAGCCGGACCAGAAGGTCTCGATGAGGCCGATCAGCAACCCGCCGAGCATGGCACCCGGCAGCGAGCCGATACCGCCAAGAACCGCAGCGGTGAAGGCTTTCACGCCGGCCAGGAAGCCGATGTAGAAGTCGATCACGCCGTAGTAGAGCAGGAACATCAGACCTGCGACGGACGCAAGGCCTGCACCCATGACGAAGGTCAGCGAGATCGTCCGATCGACGTTGACACCGACGAGCGACGCCATCTTGCGATCCTGCTCGCAGGCGCGCTGCGCACGGCCCAGAGAGGTCTTGTTGATCAGGAAGGTGAAGCCGACCATCAGCACGACGGTCACCACGATGATCAGGATCTGCGTGTAGGACAGCTGCACGATGAAGCCGGTTCCGTCCGGTCCGCCGTCGCTCAGCGTGAAGCCGCCGGAGATCAAGGGCTGCAGAGGCTTGTTGCGCGCGCCCTGCGAGATCTGAACGAAGTTCTGAAGCGTGATGGAAGCGCCGATCGCGGTGATCAGCGGTGCCAGGCGGAAGGAGCCGCGCAGAGGGCGGTAGGCGATCCGCTCGACCGTCCATCCCCAGGCCGCCGTCAGGGCCATCGAAATGACCAGGACACCGATCAGCGCCAGAATGAGGAGCGCCACTGGCAGGCCTGCCGTGATGCCGAAAGCGACGATGAAGATCAGCGCGATGAAGGCGCCGACCATGAAGATGTCACCATGGGCGAAGTTGATCATCCCGATGATGCCGTACACCATCGTGTAGCCAATGGCGATCAGGCCGTAGATCGACCCTAGCGTCACGCCGTTGATCAGCTGCTGTAGAAAGTAATCCATATTCTTTTTGTTACCCCCGGAAGCCATTGCTGCTTCTTTGAACGAGGCATTTTTGCCTTCATTAAAGCTTCATTAGCAAGTCACGCGAGGTGAGACAATTCCTCTCGTATCCGGCAAAAGATAAAAATAAAAGATTTCCTCTTTTCGAACTTTGAGGAAATTTATTCCACTTTTTAAAAAATCAGGTCAGAAAAATCCGGCCCGGGCGGTACGGTTTCCTTTATCCGTCAAACCGACCAGACGAAGTCTTTCCGGACAGTCTTGTCTCTCCGGAAGTTCCTCCGATAATGTCCCTCGAATCAATCATGGGCAACACCTTGCACGACACCGGCACACAGCAGCTTCAGTTCTTGACCACGAAGGAAGTGGCCGACCTTTTGCGGGTCAAGGAACGCAAGGTTTACGACCTTGCCGCCGCCAACGAGATCCCGCATCGGCGAATCACGGGCAAACTCCTGTTTCCCGCAGCCGAACTGCGGTCCTGGATCGAAGGTCCGACTGCCGCCGCGACACCGGAACGCCCGGGTGTTCTGGCCGGATCACACGACCCCCTGCTGGACTGGGCGGTTCATGCTTCCGGATGCGGACTGGCCATGCTGTGCAACGGCAGCGCGGACGGTCTGAACCGCTTTGTCGCCGGAGACGCCGCCCTTGCCGGCCTGCATCTGCCGGAAGAAAACGGCTGGAATATCGCGTCAATCAGCGAACTGGGCCTGAAGGACGCGGTCTTGATCAGCTGGGCATCCCGCAAACGCGGTCTTCTGGTTTCCCGGGAGGCTGCACCGACTGTTCGATCCGTTGCCGATCTGAAAGGCAGGCGCGTTGCCATGCGCCAGCCGGGCACCGGCACTGCCCTCCTGTTTTCCAGATTGCTTGCCGATGCCGGCCTGAGCGAAGCAGATCTGACCACCGGCCCTGCCACCGCCCACACGGAAAACGATGCGGCGTCGGCCGTTGCCGCCGGTGAAGCCGATGCTGCGCTCGGCATCGAAACCGCGGCAAGACCTTTCAAGCTGGCCTTCGTGCCGCTGGCCGAGGAATGCTTCGACCTGCTTATCGACCGGCGCTCCTTTTTCACCCCGCCGGTTCAGATGCTGTTCGAATTTGCACGAACGTCAGAGTTCCGGGACAAGGCCGCGGCGCTCGGCGGTTATGACCTGGCCGGCCACGGCGCCGTCCGCTGGTTGTCCGCTTGACCCGCGCCGCCTTCAGTGTTCCGGCATACATTCAGGAAAGACAACGATGAGCGATATCCGCCCGCATGAAATTTCGGTTCCGATCCAGGAACCGGACGATGCAAGGCTCTTCTTCATCGGCAGGATCCACACCCCTTGGAAGGACCGCAAGGATTGCCCGCGCCAGGGCAAGGTGGACGGACCGGAGTGCCGGATCGAGATTTTCGAGCCCTGGGTCCCGGCACTGAAGGGCATCGAAGAATACGACAAGATTGAACTGCTTTACTGGCTCGACAAGGCCCGGCGGGATCTCATCGTCCAGAACCCGGCACATAGCGACAACATTTTCGGTACCTTTGCCCTGCGCTCACCCGTCCGGCCGAACCCGATCGGTACCGTTCTGGCAAAACTCGTTTCCGTCGATGGTCCGAACCTGATCGTGCGCGGGCTTGACTGCCTCGACGGCACCCCGCTTATCGACCTGAAACCTGACCGCTGTGCTTTCACACCGAAAGCACCGCCCAAGGACTGAACACTTCACTTGCCCTCTTCGGTCACCTTGACAAGCTCTGCCCGGACCTGACAATCCGGCCCAAAATTCGCGCCCCGACTGGCGCACTGGGAGGAATTCATGCCTACGGAAACCCCTGCCGGCGAAACCGGTATCAACGACGTCGTCTCGATCGAGATCAACGGCTCTGTCGGCCTCATCGCTCTCGACAATCCGCCGGTGAATGCTGCCTCCCACGCGATCCGCTCCGGCTTGTGGCAGGCAGTGGAAACCCTGCAGCAGACCGACGGCATCGAGGTGATCGCGCTTTATGCGAAGGGACGGACCTTCATTGCCGGTGCCGACATTCGGGAATTCGGCAAGCCGCCGCTCGACCCGTGGCTGCCCGAACTGTGTAACTTCATCGAAAGCGCCTCCAGGCCGATCGTCTGCGTCCTGCACGGCACCACGCTTGGTGGCGGCCTGGAAGTTGCCATGTCGTGCCACGCCCGCGTAGCCTTGACGGGATCCAAGGTGGGCTTGCCGGAAGTGACGCTCGGCATTCTGCCGGGCGCCGGCGGCACCCAGCGTGCCCCCCGGCTTGCCGGCATCGCGACGGCTCTCGACATGATTACCAGCGGCAAGCCTATGGGTGCCGACGAGGCCCTGGCCAACGGCCTGATCGACCGGATCGTTGAAGGCGATCCGCGTGACGTTGCCGTCTCCTCCGCCAAGGATCTTCTGGCCGGTAATCTGCCGAACCGCAAGACGGGCGATCTGACCGCCGAACCGAATCCCGCCGCCATTGAGGCGATGCGGGCAAAGCTTGCCAAAAGCCAGCCGCTGCTGTTCTCGCCGCACAAATGTGTCGATGCCGTTGAAGCCTGCCACCTGCCGATCCGCGACGGCATGAAGGAAGAGCGCCGGCTCTACGAGGAATGCATGGCAAGCCCGCAGCGGGCCGGCCTGATCCACGCCTTCTTTTCCGAACGCGCCGTCACCAAGATCCCCGAAGCCACCGCAACCGCGCGCGAGATCAACTCTGTCGGTGTCATCGGCGGCGGCACCATGGGCTCCGGCATCGCAACTGCCATCCTGCTGGCCGGCCTGCCCGTAACCTTGACCGAACGCGACCAGGACGGACTTGACCGCGGTGTCGCGACGATCACCAGGAACCTTGACGGTGCGGTCAAACGCGGCAAGCTTTCGGAAGCTGGCCGCGACGACATTCTGGCCGCAAAACTCAGCACCTCGACGGATCTTGGTGCGTTATCGGATGCAGATCTCGTCATCGAGGCCGTTTTTGAGGACATGGGTGTCAAGCGCGACATCTTCCAGACGCTGGACAAGGTCTGCAAGGCGGGCACCGTGCTTGCGTCCAACACCTCCTATCTCGACATCAACGAGATCGCCGCGACGACCTCCCGTCCGCAGGATGTCATCGGCCTGCACTTCTTCTCGCCCGCCCACGTAATGCGGCTTCTGGAAGTGGTGGTTGCCGACAAGACCGGCGACGACGTGGTTGCGACCGGCTTCGCACTGGCCAGGAAACTGAAGAAGATCGCCGTGCGCTCGGGCGTCTGCGACGGCTTCATCGGCAACCGCATCATGACCTTCTACAAGAAGGTAGCCGATTACATGATGATGGATGGTGCGTCGCCGGAACAGATCGACACCGCCATGCGCGGCTTCGGCTTTGCCATGGGGCCTTACCAGGTGGCCGACCTTGCCGGGCTCGACATCAGCTGGGCAGCCAACAAGCGCCGCGCCGCCACCAGACCCGCCGAGGAACGCTACATTCCGATTGCCGACCGTCTTTGCGAAAACGGCTGGTTCGGACGCAAGACCGGTCAGGGTTTCTACATCTACGATGATAAGGGTTCCCGGCCGAACCCGGAAGCCCTCGCGATCATCGACGCGGAACGGGAGAAGGCCGGTGTCACACCGCGCAACTTCACGGAAGATGAAATCGTCAGCCGCTTCATGACCGCGATGATTTCCGAAGCCGTGCGCGTTCTGGAGGAAGGCATCGCCCTTCGCCCCATAGACATCGACGCCGTCTTCCTCAACGGCTACGGCTTCCCGCGTTTCCGCGGCGGCCCGCTGCACACGGCAGATGTCATCGGCGCGGGTGAACTGGTTCGCCGGATCGAAGAGTATGCCAGGGAAGACGCCTACTACTGGAAAGTCCCGGCTCTCCTGCGGCAGATCGCCGAAACTGGCGGAACCTTTGCGGAGATGAACGCGAAGGGGTGACCAAGAGCGGCAAGCCGCGCCGCTGCGCGTGGTGTTGATGGGTAAAAGCATACGCCACCACACAAGATGTCACCCCGGACGAGCTCTTGCGGCTTTCTGGAAGGTGTCTAGCCTTGTCGGGCCGCCTTCAAGCCGCCAGCGGCGTAGTGCGGAACGCTCTCGCCCAGCTTCAGGCCGAGCTCCGGATTGGAGGCATTTCCGTCGAGGGCGCGTTTCTTGACGCCCTGAAGGATCGCCCCCATGCGGAAGAAGGCGAAGGCCAGGTAGAAACCGAAACCCGGAATGCCGGTGAGCCCCATGCGGGCGCAGTAAGCGTCGATGAAGTCCTGGTCTTCCGGAATGCCCAGCGGCTTCCGGTGAACGCCGGCCAGCCCCCGGCCTTCGGTGCCGGGCGGGTGCTGCCACTGCATGATCAAGGCTGCCAGATCCGCAAACGGATGACCGATGGTCGACAGCTCCCAATCGAGCACGGCAACGCAGGCTGGCCCATCTACCGCGAACAAGAGGTTGTCGATGCGATAGTCGCCATGCACCAGTGTGCGCCGTCCATCGTCTTCGGGCACATTGGTGTCTAGCCAGGCGATGAGTTCGTCCATCGCGGGAATAGGGCCGGTTTCACTTGCCCGGTATTGCTTGGTCCAGCGGTCGATCTGGCGGCGGTAGTAATTCCCGCCGGGGCCGTAGTCGGCAAGCTCGCGCGCTTCCAGATCAATGCCATGGATGGCCGCCAGGACGCGGTTCAGCTCGTCATAGATGCCGCGCCGTGTTTGCGGATCCAGATCCGGCAATCGCGGTTCATCGAAATTCCGGCCCCGGACGAGATCCATGACGTAGAACGCAGACCCGATCACGCTGTCGTCCTCGCACAGAACATGCATGCGGGCGACCGGCACATCCGACCCGGCCAGCGCCTTTTGCACGCGGAACTCACGCTCGACGGCATGCGCTGATTTCAGCAGCACACCGGGTGGTTTGCGGCGAAGGACATAGTCACCAGACGCTGCGCTGAGCCGGAACGTGGGGTTGGACTGCCCCCGGTTGAACTTCTCGGCCTTGAGCGGGCCCCTGAAGCCGGGAAGGGACCGTTCCAGCCAGCTACTTAGGGCCGTGAGGTCGAGGTCCGTGCCCGGGGTCATGAGCGGGATGTCCGTGTGGTGAAACCCATTCCTTGAACCAGTCCATCGGCCGTTGTCTTCCTCACCTCCTCATCCTGAGGAAGCGCGCAGCGCTGTCTCGAAGGATGGGCGGCAAACACTGGAGCAAGGGGCCCATCCTTCGAGACGCCGCAAGGGCGGCTCCTCAGGATGAGGAAAGGGGTGGACGGGGTCTCTGTTTCGGAGAGCCGCTTCACCTGCAGCGGACACTCCATCCTCACAGCTTCCCGTTGGAATATTTCCGCAGCTCCGTGCGCGCAACCTGGCGACGGTGGACGGCGTCGGGACCATCGGCAAAGCGCAGGGTGCGCAGGTGGGTCCACATGGCCGCCAACGGAAAATCCTGGCTGATGCCGGCGGCGCCATGCACCTGCATGGCCTCGTCGACAACCTTCAGGGCGGTGAGCGGCGCCACCACCTTGATCTGGCTGATCCATGGTTGCGCGGCGCGGGTGCCCTGCGTGTCCATCACCCAGGCTGCCTTGAGGCAGAGCAGACGGGCCATTTCAATTTCCATGCGCGCATTGGCGATGATGTCGTAATTGGCGCCAAGATCCATCAGCTTCTTGCCGAAGGCCTCCCGGCCCATGGCTCGCCTGCACAGAAGTTCCAGCGCCTTTTCCGCCTGGCCGATGGCCCGCATGCAGTGGTGAATGCGGCCCGGACCAAGGCGTCCTTGTGCAACCTCGAAACCCCGACCTTCGCCCAGCACGAGGTCTTCCTGCGGCACCCGCACATTGGTGAAGCGGATGTGCATGTGGCCGTGCGGCGCATCGTCGGCGCCGAAGACATGCATCGGCCGCAGCACTTCAATGCCCTCGGCATCCGCCGGGATCAGGAACATGGAATGGCGGCTGTGCTTGTGGGCGTCCGGATCGGTTGCGGCCATGACGATATAGAGCGCGCAGCGCGGATCGCCCGCACCCGTTGCCCACCACTTGTCGCCATTCAGCACCCAGGCATCGCCATCGCGCACAGCCGTCAGCGCGATGTTGGTGGCATCCGAGGAGGCAACATCGGGCTCTGTCATCAGATAGGCCGAGCGGATATCGCCCCGAAGCAGAGGCTTCAGCCACTTTTCCTTGTGCGCCTCGGTGCCGTAGCGCTCCAGCACTTCCATATTGCCGGTGTCGGGGGCATTGCAGTTGAAGACTTCCGCGGCAATGCCGACCTTGCCCATTTCCTCGGCCAGATAGGCATATTCCACGGTCGTCAGGCCGAAGCCCTTTTCGCTGTCCGTCAGCCAGAAATTCCAGAGCCCGCGTTCCTTGGCCATGGCCTTGAGGCTGTTCAGAATTTCAAGCTGGCGATCCGTCATCCGGAACCGATCACCGGACGGGTGACGCCCGACTTCCTCGTGATATTCCCGGTCGAGAGGAGCGATTTCGGTTTCCACCATCTGGCGCACCTGCTCGATCAGCGGCCGCACCCGGTCGGTCATTCCAAGATCCATCACTTCCCCCTAACAGATATCGGCGCGCAGCCGCTCAATGGCGGAGCGGTATTCGGTTTCCAGGCGCTCGACCACGGCGGCTGCCGGCCCGACGGACTTGATCGCTCCGATGCCCTGGCCAGCGCCCCAGATTTCCCGCCAGGCCTTCGGCTTGGGACTGTCGTCCGGCACGACGCTGACATCCCACTCGTCCGGCAGATGATCGGGATCAAGACCGACCTTGCGAATGGAGCCTTTCAGGTAGTTGGCAGGATGCCCGGTAAAGAGCGAAGATGTCAGCACGTCCTCGGCCCCGCCTGCGACCATCATCTCCTTGTAGGTCCGGTCCGCGTTGGCTTCCTCCGTCGCAACGAAGGGCGAGCCGACATAGCCGAGATCGGCGCCCAGAACGCGGGCCGCCAGCAGGGCTTCGCCGGTGGAGATGGCCCCGCCCAGAAGCAGCGGACCGTCGAACCATTCCCGGATCTCGCGCACCAGCGCGAAAGGCGACTGCGGTCCACCGTGGCCACCCGCCCCTGCCGCGACCGCAATCAGCCCGTCGGCGCCTTTTTCGACGGCCTTTTTTGCGTAGGTGTTGTTGATGACATCATGCAGGGCGATACCGCCGCAGGAATGGGCCGCCTCGTTCACTTCGACCCGCGCGCCCATGGACGTGATCCAGACAGGCACCTTCCACCGCGTGCAGATCTCGACATCCCGCTCCAGCCGCTCGTTGGACCGATGGACAATCTGGTTGACCGCAAAAGGCGCGGCAGGCCGATCCGGATTTTCCTGGTTGTGCCGGTCCAGCTCTTCGGTGATCTCCTTCAGCCAGGCTTCCAGAACCACCGGGCCGCCGGGCTCGTCGCGCGCGTTGAGCGCCGGAAAACTGCCGACAATGCCGGCCTTGCACTGGGCAATCACCAGTTTCGGACAGGACACGATGAAAAGCGGCGCCGCGACGGCCGGAAGCCTCAGGTCCTGCAGCGCCTTGGGAAGGGATCTTGCCTTCAACATGATTTGTCTGCCTCTCCTTCCAGGTAGAACCGGTTGAGCCATTCGGCGACCAGCGCAGGCCGCTTGCCGTTCTCGATCTCCACCGTCGACTGCCAGACGATATCGACCTCCTGCGGTTTCGGCCTTGAAAGACGGGCGAGGACAAACCGCCCGCGGACCCGGCTGCCTGCTTTGACGGGCGCAAGAAAGCGCACCTTGTCGAAACCGTAATTGATGCCCATCGTGGCGCCTTCGATCTTCGGCTGGGCTTCGACAGCCATCGCGGAAAGCAGCGACAGCGTCAGAAAGCCGTGCGCAATGGTGCCGCCGAACGGTGTTTCCGCCGCCCTTTCAGGATCAACATGGATGAACTGGTGGTCCTGCGTCACTTCGGCAAAAGCGTCTATCCTGGCCTGGTCGATCAGGTACCAGGAGGACACGCCAACCTCCGTTCCGACAAGCGTTTCCAGCTCGCTTGCGGCAAGGGTGCGTGGCAACGTATCAGCGCTCACTCAATAGGCCTCCTGGAAGAGGTCAGGCCCGGTTTCCACATTGATGCCGCCGCTGATGGGCAGAATGGCACCGGTGATATAGGCCCCGCCTCGCCCACACAGATATTGCATGGCGGCTGCGATATCCTCCGGTCGGCCGACACGGCCGAGTGGCACCTGGGCTCCCACGCGCGAGCGAACATCCTCGTCCGCCGTTGCAAAGGCCGTCATGTTGCTGACGAAAGGTCCCGGGGCCAGCGCATTGACTGTGATGCGCCGTGCCGCCAGCTCCTTGGCGAGGATCCGCGTCAGATGATGAACAGCAGCCTTGGAGGCCGCATAGCTGTAGGCCCTGTCGCCATGGGCCGTTTCCCCCATGACCGAGCCGACGTTGACAACCCGTGCAGGATCGTCGTCGCTCGCGCCAGCTTCCAGAAGCGGCAAAAGGCCTTGCGTCAGCTGGAACAACCCGGTGACATTGACCCGCATCACCCGTTCCCAGGCATGATAGGGAAAGTCGCCAAGCGGCTGGCCCCAGCTTGTGCCGGCATTGTTCATCAGAATTTCCAGACTGCCTGCGCGCTTGCCGATTTCGCCCACCAGCGCTGCAACACCTTCTTCCGTTGCAACGTCTCCGGCAAAGCCTTCCGCCTTTCCGGAATAGCCGAGCGCGTTCAGCTCTTCGGCAGCCGCTTGGCAGGCTTCCGGCTTGCGGCTGGCGATCATCACCCGTGCACCGGCTGCTACCAGCCCCTCGGCGGCCATGCGGCCGACCCCGGTCGCGCCGCCCGTGACCAGTGCCGTTTTGCCGCCAAGGCCGAACAAGCGATCAGGCGTCATGCGGTGCCTCCGGAAACTGTTTTCTTAAAGTAAGTTTCGACACCTTGCCCGTTGCCGTCATCGGCAACGCATCGACGAAGACGACGTCATCCGGCACCTGCCATTTTGCGACCCGTTCCGCCAGATGGCAGAGGATCTCCTCCTTCTGCGGCTGCGCTTCGTCCGACGGCTGAACGATGAGCAGCGGACGCTCGTCCCACTTGGCGTCGGGTACCGCGATCACCGCGCAATTCGCCACGCCCGGATGGGACATGACGATGTTTTCCAGATCGAGCGAGCTGATCCATTCGCCGCCCGACTTGATGAGATCCTTGGAACGGTCCGTGATCGTCAGGAAACCCTCGGGACTGATGGCGGCGATATCGCCGGTGCAGAACCAACCTTCCTTGTCGAACACGGGTTTCGAGGCTTCCGGATCCTCGTAATAGCCGGAAGTGATCGTGTTGCCGCGCACATAGAGATGGCCCGGGGTCGTTCCGTCATGCGGCAGGCGATTGCCGGCATCATCGACGATCTTCATGTCGACACCAAAGATCCGCCGCCCCTGGCTCTGCTTCCTGTCGATGCGCTGGTCGAACGGCAGATCCGCCATCTCCGGCGGCAGGTTGCACTGGGTGCCGAGCGGGCTCATTTCCGTCATGCCCCAGGCATGGCAGACGTTGATGCCCTGTTTTTCGAAGGCCTCGATCAGAGAGCGCGAGGCAGCCGATCCGCCAACGACGATATCGCCGAAGCCTTCGGGAATGCGGCCGCGCTGGCGGATCTCGTTCATGAGACCTATCCAGACGGTCGGCACACCCCAGGCGGAGAAGACCTTTTCGCGGTCCATCAGGTCGAACAGGCTTTTGCCGTCCAGTGCGCCGCCCGGAAAAATCAGGCTGGAGCCGGAAAGCGGCGCGCCATAAGGCAGGCCCCAGGCATTGACGTGAAACAGCGGCACCACCGGCAAGATGCGCGAGCCCTCGTTGAGGACCCGGGGAATGGTGACGCACATGTCGTAGGCATGCAGCACCGTGGAGCGATGCGAATAGAGCGTGCCCTTCGGATTGCCCGTGGTGCCGGACGTGTAACAAAGCCCGGCGGCCTGGTCCTCGTCGAAATCCGGCCAGTCCATTTCACCCGGCTGTCCGTCAAGAATTTCCTCGTAACAGAGCACACCTTCCAGTGTCGTTTCGGGCATATGCGCACGATCCGTCATGATGACGATGCGCAGATCTGCCGGAAAATGCGGCCGCAGCTTTTCCACGATCGGCACGAAGGTGAGATCAACGAACAGCACCCGGTCCTGGGCGTGATTGACGATATAGATCATCTGTTCCGCCGAAAGACGCGGATTGATGGTGTGGCAGATGGCGCCGATGCCGGAAATTGCATAATAGAGCTCGAAATGGCGGTAGCCATTCCAGGCAAGTGTCGCCACCCGGTCGCTTTCAGCGATGCCGAGTGCCTTCAGGCCATGAGCCAGCCGGGCGATCCGGCCGGCGGTTTCCTTGTAGGTGGTGCGGTGAATATCGCCTTCCGTCCTCACGGACACGATCTCACCGGCCGGATAGGTATCCGCTGCAAAGGTGATGAGGTCCGCGATTTTCAGCGGACGGTGCATCATCATTCCCTTCATGTGTTTCCTCCCAGAACACGGCCGCTTCATACGGTCCCTCAAAGGGTTGAAGGGGAAGCCTAGCGCGCGGCTGACGCGCTGGAAAGGTCAATTTCCTCAGATGGCTTTTCCCGAAACCCTTTGACAGCGGCAGGCACATGCGCCAAACCCTGCCCAACCCAAGAGGAATGGTTGAGACCCCTTCATGACCCAGAAACTGGTCATTGCCGTTTGCACCGCGCAGCGGCCGAAAATGCTGCAGGCGTGCCTGGATAGCCTCGACAATCTGATCGCGCCCGCGAACACGCAGATGGCGATCGTCGTTGTGGAAAACGATCCCGTGCCGCATTTCACAGGTGCTGCAGCAGAAGATGTGAAGAAGAGGCTGTCTCTACCGGTTTTCTTCCATCACGAAAAACGCAAGGGCATTCCCTTTGCCCGCAACACGGCCTTGGACGCGGCGCTGGAACACAATCCGGACTGGGTGGCGCTGATCGATGACGACGAACGCGCAGAACCGGACTGGATCGAAAAACTTCTGGCCGCCTGCCTGGAACACAAGGCCGAAGTCGCCAACGGGCCCGTGCGCCGAATTTATGAAAAGCCGGCCCCGCACTGGTGGAAATCGCAGCTCCTGAAGCCGCGGCCGACCGGCTCGATCATCACCGAAGCACCGACCAACAACGTTCTGCTGAGCGGCCGTATCATCGCGCGGGACGGCCTTGGCCTGCGGTTCGACGAACGCCTGACCTTCGGCAGCGAGGATATCGACTTCTTCCGCCGCACCCATGCGGCCGGCGCAAAGATGATCTGGGTGGATGATGCCTTTGTCGAAGAGGACATTCCGGCCTCGCGCGTCACCACCGGCCGCCTGCTGAGCCGCATGCACATGGCGGCAACTTCCGGCGCGTTCAACATCGTGCTGCGCGAAGGCCGGCTGAAGGCCGCCCTGCATTTCATTCCCAAAAGCCTGCGGCGCATGTTCTTCGGCCTGCTGGCGACAATCGTCGGTTTCGTCTTGAAACCCTTCGCCAGAAAGCGCGGCGAGAAACTCTTCTACTATGGCCTGATCCGTCTCATGAAAGGCTCCGGCAACCTGCGCGGACTTCTGGGCCGGGCGCATAACTACTACGATGTGATCGATGGTCACTGACACGCAGATGCAGCCGAAAAAACTCGCCCATATTCATCTTGGCGTTGATGGCGGGGCAGAACGGTTCTTCGTGCGCCTGACAGGCGCCCTTGCCCGGCGGGGCGTGGAGCAGATCGCCTTCATTCGAAAGGACCGGCCCTGGCGCGATGACCTTGCCAGACACTGTGATGTGCGCGAGATGACCTTCAGCCGCTCGCACCTGAAACGCCATGTCATCCGCTGGGACATTGCCCGCCAGATCAAGGCATTCGGTGCGCGTACCACCATGGGCTGGATGAGCCCGGCCAGCAAATGGATGCCGAAACCCGGCCCCAGCATGCGCACCTTCCTGCGCCTTGGCGACTGGCCGGACGGCTTCCACACCTATGGCAATGTTGAGGACCTGATCGGCAACACGCCGGAGATCATCCGCCAGGCCATCGAAATGGGCTGGCCTGCGGAACGTGCCCATGTGATCAGCAACTTCGTCGATCCGTTGCCCGCGGATCTGAAGCCGGTCAACCGGGCGGACCACAACACGCCGGAAGACGCCACGGTGCTGATCCACCTCGGCCGTTTCGTCGAACGCAAGCGCTTCGACCTTGCCATTCAAACGGTCGCCGGCCTGCCGGAGACCGTTCATGCCTGGCTGATCGGCGACGGTGAGCTGATGTCCGACATGAAGGCACTGGCATCAAACCTCGGCGTTCAGGACCGCGTCCACTTTCTCGGCTGGCAACGCGACCCCTCGCCTTTCCTGAAAGCTGCCGATATCCTGCTGTGCCCGACCGACGAAGAACCGCTCGGCAATGTTGTCCTGGAAGGCTGGACCGCCGGGCTGCCCGTTGTCGCCACCGCCTCGCCGGGCCCAAGCTGGCTGATCGACCACGGCAAGACCGGGCTATTGTCCCCCTGCGGGGATGTTGACGGGCTGGTGGGGTCGGTCAAACAGCTGCTCGGCAAGCCGGATCAGGAAAATGCATTGGTTGACGGTGGCAAACGCCGCCTTGAAGGCCAGTTTTCCGAAGACGCCATTTGCGAGACCTATTCCACACTGCTTTTCGAGAGCTGATACCGATTACCGCAAGGCAACCCACGCAGGCGCGAACATGAAAAAGAAAAAAAGATTATACAATTTCATCGTCCGTCACCCGAACCGGCGCACCTTCGCGAAGCTTTTCAATTGGTATGTCACCTTCTCGAATGCGCTGCGGAGCAAGAAGCGCTGGAACATCAAGGTTGTTTCAGATGAGCCGGTCTTCCGCGTTCGGGACGACAAGGGCCAGGAGATCTCCTTTCTTCATAGCGAGCGCGTCGGCTTCTACCGTTACGGTGTTCAGCCGAGAACCAAGGGCCTTCTGGACGACTATTTCATCGACCCGGCAACGATTTCAGACGGCGACGTGGTCATCGATTGCGGTGCGAACATAGGCGAAATAGGCCTCGGATTGCGCCTTGAAGGCAAGTCCATCCGCTACATCGCCTTCGAACCCGGCCGGGACGAGGCAGCCTGCTGCCAGCTCAACAACCCGGATGGCGTTGTCGAACAACGGGCCCTCTGGCACGAAAAGACGACGCTCAAATTCTACGAAAAATCGGACACGGCCGATTCCTCTCTGATCGAGTTTTCAGGCTACGGCTCTGTTGTCGAGGTCGAAACGACCACACTCGACGACTACTGCGAAGAAAATGACATCCGTTCAATCAAACTGCTGAAGATCGAAGGCGAAGGGGCAGAACCCGAAATTCTCAAAGGTGCTGCAAAGATCCTGGACCGCGTCCAATACATCTGCGTCGACTGCGGCCCCGAACGCGGCCTCACCAAAGAACCCACACTGCCAGCCGTGTGCCATTTTCTGGTTGAGCGGGGGTTCAGGTTTGAAAAGATTTCAACGAAGAGACTGACGGCGCTGTTTGTGAGACATTAGCATTAAGATAAATAGATATTGAAGTATACAGTAGAAATGACATCTGATCTAAAGGCGTTCCCAGCCAGCTGGGATCAAGTCTATGGTTTTCATCGATTGGGAGTTAAACCATTTGTTAGGCACAATTACGCGCTTATCCTTATTAGGGTTTAGCCACGCGCCCCACCAGCTGAATGTACTATTTGCAGTAATGTGGTTTTGGCAGACTGACATTAGGTACATGTCCTCGAAGTCATGACCGTCTTCATCGGGCTCAACCCAAATGACATTGCAATCTAATTCAATATTTTTCTTAACCCAATCAATGTCATCGGAAAAAACAACTGGTGTAATCTCCACTGAATTTTTTCTAATTTCTTGTATTGCCTTAGCGTACCATTCAGGTTCGCACGTTCCATGAAATGCGTTTGCCTTCGCGTTGCTAACGTAATCACCCCGTCTAACGTGAATAGAGACAGGTTTTCTGGAGGCCAGTATTTCTTTAAAGATTTTCTCTCGGCTTTGAGCAAGTTCTTTTTTAAGCACAAACTCCTTTCGGATATGGGTTTCGATATTTTTAAAATATTTCTCACTTTGCCAATATCCAGAAAAATAAGTCGATGTTTTCAATTTCAACACTTCGGGATTGAATGTGAAGCCCTCTTCTTTCACATAATTTATTGATCTGCGATTTGTAAATGGAAACTTAAATTCTCTCTTTTTCTTTTTTACTTGATTAATTTCTTCTCTGGAAGCAATCTCAGCTTTTATGTTTAACCTATCAAGTAAAAATGAATGAGGTTTATAATTCTCGTAACTTGAAATATCCAATTTCAATGGCATGCTAGACTGCTCAGACAGTGATCGTCCCATAGCATACTGAAACATCTGATTGCCAAGGCCACCAGTTATTTGAACAATAATCAACTGACTTATACTTTCCTTGATACGTCTCTTTCCAGATATTTAGAAAAACTATTTATGTTTCCAACGGCCTATATATGGAATGTTTACAAAAAATCGCCACAAAGAGTCATTCAAACGAATGAAGCGAGTATTTTTCTTAAATTCTTTTGGACGACTACCGCGCCGTTTTCCTTGCCAAATTTCGGAGTCAACCTCCGAAGTAGCACCGTGCGAGACAGGGAAGGGTTGAATCCCGAAACTCTCAACGCCGTGACTCCAAAACCTATCCAAATGAACATCAACCGGTTCGTACCAAACTTCAGCCTTACTAATCAGCTTCTTTGCAGCAAGTGGTGAAAGAGCATATGACGATGTCCCGTGCGGACCTCGCTTAAAACGAACGATTTTCAGTTCTCCTATTTGCTCGCAGATCGCATATTTTCTGATTTTGTGTCCGGAAAAACGGAGGAGACCGTATTCGTGAATTTTTTGAACAGCAAGCTCATATGCTGAATTGAAATTAAAGTTGAACTCAATGTCATCTTCTAAAATCAGAATTGGCTTATCTTTTTCAACGCAGAGCTGCCAAAGAAGGAAATGACTAGCATAACAACCAAGTTCCCCAGGTGCGAGTTCGAACCCATAATGCTTTAGCGCAGAACGCTCACTATATCTTACAAACAGGGGGTGATTTTCGATTCGACCATCAACCGCATCAAAAAACTCGTAGGGAATGTTCAATGCATCAAGTTTCGTAGACATTTCAGATCTACGTTTTTCTGATCGCTCCAAGTTTACAACATATGTGTCTATTGTTTTGGGCTGTTTCATTCGATGCGACCGTGCCATTTCGTTAATTGCTACCAACTAATACCTGTCGACAACGGCTCATACATACCACTTTCTTCACACAAAGGTTACACTGAAATATGGATGTCACCAAATAGCGTTCGTATCCGAAACATTTGTTGAAAACGCCATTTTAACGTGTCGGAGAATGGATAGTCGATCATATTTCTTGGTTTTGTATAAAATTTGCAGTCGCGCTAAGGCCTAGTCTAGGAAATTGCTTCAGGCGTTAGTTGTGTGTAATCATCCTCCAATAATAACATCAAGCTCAACGCTAGGAAGATTTTTCGCAATGCTAAGCTGGATAAAACGTCTATTTCTTATTCGTAAACAATCTTCACTTCAAAACTCGGAGAATGAAGCGCCGCTTACAGAAGTAAAACGGTGGTTTCGAGATAAGGGAGATGAGACATTGAGATTATCATATCCACTTAATGAGGATTCAACCGTATTTGATTTGGGAGGGTTTCAAGGTGACTTTGCAAACCAAATCAACATTCGGTACCGTTGCTACGTTTATTTGTTCGAGCCTAGTGTTGAGTTTTTTGAGAAATGTGAAAAAAGGTTTACTCAAAACTCAAAAGTACATTGTTTTAATTTTGGACTATCTGACGAGAACGGTCGATTTAACCTCTCCAATGAAGGTGACGGCTCATCCATACTACATAGATCTGACGCGAATGGCATCGAAACTGTGACTGTTAAGAAATTTTCAGATGTTTTCGACTCTTTACATATCAAGAATGTCGATCTTATCAAGATAAATATAGAAGGCTCTGAATATCAACTCCTAGATCACATGATCTCGTCGGGATTGATTGGAAAATTTGAAAATATACAAGTACAGTTTCATGACTTTGTAGATAATGCAAAAGAACTGCGGAACACGCTCACAGAGAAACTTTCGAAAACACATCATAGAACATGGTGCTATGAGTTTGTTTGGGAGAATTGGCAGAAAAATTCCAACTAATCCAATCGAACTGTTTTTCTGTAAACAACAATTGGCTACTCGCCTAATAAATTTACAATCCTACGCGATAGGCGTTTACGATATCGTTTGAGAGTTGAGGTATTCTTTATGAAAAACTTTTCCGACTCAAGTTTTTTGTAACCTCCGGATTCATCTTGATTTAAAGAGATAGCTATCTTTGCCAGAACAGAAAACAAATTGTGTTCAAACAAGACTCTTCGCCTACTTTCTTTTAATAGATTTTCGGATTCTTCGGCTAAACTCGAGTTAATAATACGCTCTATTTTCGAAATAGATTCTTCCGTATCTCGAATGTCGATTTTTGATAGTGCGCCTTCTGGGAAGTAGTTATCTACGTTTGGACAACCGTGATATATTGGGTATGTCAGAGTTAAGAAAGGGTCTGAGAGTTTTTCGGTCCAATAATCTAAGATTGCGCAGTTTTCTAATGAGATATGATATTTATACTGTGAAAGAGCTTCCATTTTATCTGTAAACGAGCAAATGTTCCGGCCAAAATAGTCAATTCTATCTCCGAAATGAGACTTAAGAGCGTCCACAAAGCGCAATCTCGCTCTATGTTCCTCCGTAAACGCCTTATCTGACGAAATTACAGAGATCAATTTAGATTTCTTAGGTTGGTAGTCACTGAAAAAATCGAAGGTAAGTGGAACATTACTTAATCGGTTGAATTCGCTCCAAACACCAACATGCCAAGGCAATCCAGGCTGCTGATAGACAGCATTTGGGTGTTGGCTAGTCTTGTCAGTCGTCACGATGAGATCAAATTGTCTCAAAAAATTTGAAGAATATACTTTCACGTTCTGAGGTTCTGAAGCTATAAACACGCATTTTCGAGCTTTAATTTTACCGCAATATTTTATTGGCAATGCATCAAACACAAAAAGTATATCACAATTTTCCAAATTATTGGAAAAATCAAAATAAACATTGTTCCAGATTGGTTCTAGATTGGGAAATTGACGCGTCCAAACCCATTTTTCCGACGAAGACACAAAAGCTGCTTTTATCAACAATATCTCCGCAAAAGTTTGAGGACAAAACCGCTACGATAGTTCGCGGACACTTCGATTAGCTGTTTAATATTACGATTCTCAAAAATATCTAGAGAACCAAATCTCATTTCTTGAATTGCAAATTACAACCCTCTGCAAGAATAAACTAAATTTGACCGTTAACAACCGCAGTTAGAACCCGATCCAAGACTTCAAATTCATCCGATAGCGAGAAGTGATGATTCCCAATGAAGAAACCATTTTGGTCAAGATCATTTGCATTTTTGAGCTCGCCATGAATTGAATAATCAAACCACTTCATCGTTTGGTTTTTTGTAAAATTACCGGCGACGATAGGGCGTACTTCGATACCTGACTTGTTCATTGCAGCAATGATCTGCCCTCTATCATAGCCCATGTCTGATTTGACGGTGAATGCGAACCCAAACCAGCTGCTCTGGCCAATTTCCCGTTGAATTCTCAGGAATGGGTATTTTTCCATCAAATCACGAAACTTTTCAGCATTCCTCCGACGCTCAAGCACCATATCTGGAAGCTTCTTAAGTTGTTCGAGCCCTATTGCGCCACTCATCTCCAAAGGGCGTACATTGTAACCAGGTAAAATGAACCGGAACGATTCCTCGAAAGGATTATCGCTCATTGGGGCGACATGATTTTCTTTAGGTAAGTTACGCGTCCAACCGTGTGCACGAAGGCAAAGAAGAATATGATACAATTCTTCGTCGTCGGTTGTGATCAAGCCACCTTCCATTGTGGAGATGTGATGGCTGAAGAACGAACTGTAACTTCCCATTAGTCCGAACGTACCAGCTTGTTTACCGTCAAACAGTGCACCTAAAGACTCGCAGTTGTCCTCTAGTAGCAAGATGTCCCTGCCTTCGACAATTTTGTTTATAGCTGCGAAGTCATTGGGATTTCCGAGTAGATTTACAACCATGATGACTTTAGTTGCGGGCGTGATTGCCTCTTCCAACTGTGCCAGGTCGTAATTTAGAGTTTCGGCATCGACGTCAACGAACCTAAGTTTCAGCCCATACTGATAAAGGGGATAATAGGTGGTACTCCAGGACACTGCGGGGACAATTACTTCCGTGCCCGGCAGAATGGGTGCGTTCGACCTATATCGCAACGCTGCAACCATGAGCAAATTTGCAGAAGAGCCGGAATTGACCATGACTGCATGATTGCTGCCTACAAACCTTGCAAATTCCTGTTCAAACTCAGCGACTTTCTTCCCCATTGTGAAAATGCCGGACTCAATTACTCGCTGAAGCGCCTCATATTCACGCTCGTCCCAAGTTGTACTTGCAAGTGGGTAATTCATTTCATTCTCCAAGGGACAGGAAATATTCGTAGGCCTGGCGAATACCGTCATTCAGGCTCGTCCTGGGCTTCCAGCCCATTTCGGACTGCAGGCTGACATCTAGCAATTTTCGCTTCATGCCTACCGGCTTGGTCAGATCATGCGTAAATTTGCCGGAATAGCCTATAACATTAGATGCTATTTCGTAGTATTCATTAATGGTGAAGTCTTTTCCAACACCAACATTTGCTACCGTTGGCAGCTTCTCAAACTTCCCCAAGAAGAAAACGATTGCGTCCGCCAAGTCCTCTGCAAACATGAATTCTCTGCGCGCTTCTCCTGTTCCCCAGATCTCAACCGTTTTGTTTTTGGCAAGTGTTGCCTGATGAATTTTGCGTATGACAGCAGGAACCAAATGGGAGACAGCAGGATCAAATTTATCGAAGCGTCCATACAAGTTGCATGGAATTATTGTTTTATATTGAAACTCTGGCGTTTCACGAACGATGTATTCGCAGAGCCTTGCAACGGCACACTTGGCAAGAGCGTAGCCCTCGTTGGTGGGTTCCAATGAGGCGCTGAGAACTTGAGATTCTTTGAGGGGCGCGTCCTGATCCTTGGGATACATACAAGAACTGCCGATATTCAGGAGTTGAGGAACCCCTGCAGACCGAGCAGCCGTAACCAAGTTGCTGCCCATATTCCAATTGTCGGTCAAAAAGCGGACTGGGCTCGCGATATTGGCTTGAATCCCGCCAACGACGCCGGCGGCGTGCACAATGATGTCCGGCTTCTCTCGCTTCAGAAAAGCTTCGGTTTGGTCGAAATTCAGAAGATTGAGTTTCGAGCTGTCGGGAGCAATAAATTCAAAGTTGTCGAGGCGCTCATGTGCGAGCAAATTCTTCCCAACCATACCGGAACCGCCGGTCAGCAAAACTCTTGGCATTATAATCCGAATCCCTGAAGCATTTAAGGCTAAGGCTTCATTTCCCGCAGATCGCTTGTAACCATTTCCGAAATGAGATCGCGAACACTTCGATCATGCTTCCAGCCCAGTTTTTCGAATGCTTTCGTGGCATCACCAAGCAGTAGATCGACTTCGGTCGGACGGAAGTACCGAGGGTCGATCTCAACAACAACCTTTCCGGTTGCCGCATCGACCCCTTTTTCATCTACCCCGGAACCTTGCCAATCTAACGCAATATCCACTTCAGAGAATGACCAATTAACAAAATCACGCACCGAGGTAGTCTTGCCCGTCGCCAGAACATAATCATCCGCCTTGTCCTGCTGCAGCATCAGCCACATGCCACGAACATAGTCTTTGGCGTGTCCCCAGTCGCGTTCGGCGTCCAGGTTGCCGAGGTAGAGCTTGTCCTGTAGGCCCAGTTTGATCGCGGCGGCAGCGCGGGTGATCTTGCGGGTCACGAAGGTTTCGCCGCGGATCGGGCTTTCGTGGTTGAAGAGAATGCCGTTGCTGGCGTGCATGCCGTAGGCTTCGCGGTAGTTGACGACGATCCAATAGGCGTAAAGCTTTGCCGCGGCATAGGGGCTTCTTGGATAAAAGGGAGTGGTCTCCGACTGCGGAACTTCCTGTACCTTGCCGTAGAGCTCAGACGTGGATGCCTGGTAGAAGCGCGTTTTCTCGCTCAACCCGAGAAGCCGGATGGCCTCAAGCAGGCGCAGGGTACCGAGGGCATCCGCGTTTCCCGTATATTCCGGTGTTTCAAAGGATACCTGAACGTGGCTCTGCGCGGCGAGGTTATAGACCTCGTCCGGCTGCGTTTCCTGCATGATGCGGATGAGGTTGGTAGAATCCGTCATGTCGCCATAGTGCAGATGCAGCTTCACATCACGGTCGTGCGGGTCCTGATAGAGATGATCGATCCGTCCTGTGTTGAACGACGACGACCGTCTCTTGATGCCGTGAACCGTATAGCCTTTCTCGAGCAGCAGTTCTGCGAGATAGGCGCCGTCCTGGCCAGTAATCCCGGTGATGAGAGCTGTTTTTTGCATCGGACTCTTTTGTCTCAATCCAGTTCCGTTAGAGCTTCTTCAAGAAGCAATGCGGACGGAGTTTCATTTTTGCGGCGCAAGTGATTGGCAGTGTTGGCAACCGGTGGGTCATTCGCTGGCGTCCGACCGGCACCTCAATTCGCACCGAAGATTCCGGCGTTATAGTCGGTTCCAAAATCAAAAGAAAGAGAACCCTGACCTCCGAGTGCTTTGAACATGTACTGGCAACAGCAAAAGTCATAATGATATAGCGGCGCGCAGATCAAAGATTGCTGGCGTTCAGGCTGATGGCTTGGCATAACCGCGGCGGCAACGAACCGCCAGGTGCATTCAGGCGATTTCAAGCACGGGTGGATTATCGGTGGTCACTTCCGGCTTCATTTGCAGACAGGTTTGATGACAGACGCAGTGAAAATCGACGTACTCCTCGTTTCGGGGGCAAGGCCTGCTCTGTTGGAGAAAACTCTTGCAAGCTTTTCACAGCGATTGTTCAGGCATTTCGAGATCGGCACGCTTTACGTCAACATCGATCCCTTTGAAGGCGGACCGGTGGAGGTTGAGGCCTGCAAGGAGATCTGCAAACAGCATTTCGCCAATGTCGTCGTCAATAAGCCGGAAACGCCCCATTTCACCAGGGCGATCCGCTGGCTCTGGCGACAGCCGGCTGCGGACTGGTGCTTCCACCTGGAAGACGACTGGGTGCTGAACCGGGAGGTTGGCCCCGAAGAAGTCAGTAAGGCAATGACACGCAACGTTCGCCAGATCAGCCTGATGACGCGGGAAAAGAACTGGGGCTACCGGTCCTTCTATCATTATGAACCCGGCCGCAGGACATTCCTCGGAATGGATCTTGGCAAGGGTCTCAACAAGAAGCGGCCGATATTCGGAACCAGCCCCTCCTTCCTGCGCAGCGATTTCGCCGCAAGATGTGCCGAACTGATGGATGAGACACTCGATCCGGAAAAACAGCTGAACTACATGAACCCAGACCTGAATGCCTTTACCGCTCAATTCAGGAACAGGTTCATTGGCGCGCGGCGGGAATATGTGGCTGTCGACATCGGCCGGGAACACCGAGACGCACTTGGGATAACCAAGGAAGTTATCGATGGAAACAGCGTCTGGAGCCGGACAGAGTAACGCGCATCTTCAAGCCCACAAAATACTCTCGCACTGAGGTCAGCTGAAAAAGACGTTCCGTGTTGCCGGCGTATCGAAATCGAAGCCGAACAGCTCGATTTCGGTTTTGTACCAGTCGGCGACGATCCCGATATTCCTTTCGGTGTAGAATTCTCCCTGATCGGCACGGGCATTACGGGAGATATTGCGCTGTTCGAGCGTGTCATCTGCCCCGAGGTATCTTGCCAGTTCCGGGCCCAGTTTTTCCTGACGCAGGATATTGACCGCCACCTGCCCCCTCTCGTCGATCACATAGTCGCTTTGCGGGTACCAGCCGAGCGAGGCGCGGTGCCAGAAGAAATCAACCTTGCCCCACTCGTGGCGCGTCTCCAGAAATTCCTCGAACCCCCTCACTGTCAGATCGAATTCCGCCTCGTGGGATCCGCTTGTCTGCAGGTAGAACTTGAATCTGGAAAATGTCCGTGCCCAGGGATTGCGAACCACCGCAAAAGGCACCGTGCCAGCACGCACCGAAAGGTCGATATCCCGCAGTCGGGCATGTTCGTAGCCCGGATGAAGCCCACGATCCTTCATGAAGGTCATCAGCGCGTTTGCATAAGCCTTGCTTTTCAGGCGGCGCCGATTGGCGAGAACCAGATTGCCTTCCAGCGCCTTGGCATGGCGCACCGACATGCCGCCGTTCTTGGGAATGTGGACGAGCAGGTGTTTCTTCGGCACCAGCCCCAGCCTGGCAGGCGCGAACTTGAGGAAATTCTTGAGCTGGTATTCGTCCATGCTGTCCGTCTCTTGAAAGCGGTGCCCTGCGCCTTCCCGCACCTTGCTCGGCTGACGGACAGACGTCGTTTCAGCCTGCTGCCGGGCGCGGCGACCGTCAGCGCCTGAGGTCGATCTGGTGGTGCCTTATCCCAATCTGCCAGGACTGTCCATTCATCGGCTCGCCGTCCAGATTGAACTGCACGGGCTGCTGGGTCTCGATTTTCAGCTTGCGCACCTTGCGCTGGATCGGGCCGCCGTTGATATCGTCAACGCCGCTGTCCAGCAGCACCGACAAAAGGTCGATGACCTTGCCCGACTGCGGGAAGGGAACGATGGTGAGATCGAGGAAACCGTCATCGAGCCTGGCATCGGGGCACAGCCGAATGCCGCCACCAGCGCGGCGGCCATTGCCCACGGCGAGGGCCAGGAACGAGCCCTCCCAGGAGAAATCATCCGCCTCGATACGTGCTTCACAGGCCGAAAGTTCCGAAAACCGCTGCAGACCTGTGAAGAGATAGGCAGCCCCGCCAAGAACGCGCTTCAGGTTCGGGTCGGTCTGTGATGTCACCTGTGAACCGAAGCCGCCAGTTGCCATGTTGACGAACACACAGCCGTTGACCTCGCCAATGTCGGTCGGTTTGGCGGATGCGCGCACGGCAAACCGCAGGCAGGAGGTGATGTCCGCCGGGTCAAGGCCAATGTGATTGGCAAAATCATTCGCCGTCCCAAGAGGCAGAACCGCAAATGAAAAAGGAGGCTTTTCCCCTTCGGGCAAATCATGCAGGGCCGCATCCAGAACCTCGTTCAAGGTGCCATCACCTCCGCCGCTGACAAGCGTGTCGATCCGCTCGTTCTCGTGATCGCGCAGGGCATCGCGAACCAGTCTCTCGACATCGCCGGCCTCATAGGTCACGCGAACGGAGACATTGTGGCCCATGGACCGAACGGCCTCCACCGCACTGCGGACATCGTCGCGGCCGGCGGACTTGCCATTGAGGATCAGGCGCAGATGATGCTTTTCCAATTACGTCTCCTTGTCCCTGCTTCTTTCTTACACGAGCAGGGAAAAATGCCATCAGGCTTGGCAGCAGATCATAACCCGGGGCGGGAATACGGCAGTTTGAAAGCGGGACGGGTCTCTCCGAATGGTGCCTGTGAGCAAAACGCCGGTAAGGTGCAATCGTTCCGCTGAAAAGTGGGCCATGTGCCCGCCGGTTTCAATTTCTACCGATCACTAAAAAGTCGGGTCCAGGGGAACCGTCGTGCGGGACGCACTGTCTTGATGCCTGTTTCAGCCCGGCAGCATGGTTTCCCGGCGCGTCCGTGCGGTGCGGGCTTCCTCCATCAGCCATTTTCTAAAGGCAGACACCACCGGCCGCATCGTCCGCCCCTCCGGATAGACGAAATAATACGCTGTCTGCTGTGACAGGGAGAGGTCGAAAAGCCGGACGAGACGTCCTGAGGCCAGTTCCGCCTCGACGAAAAAACGTGGGATCAGCGCGGCTCCGGCGTGGTGGATCGCAGCCTCGGAGATCATGACGAACTGTTCGAAACGCGCGCCTTGGAAGGCGGCATCTGTTTCCACGCCTGCAAGATCAAACCACTGCCGCCAGGCAAGCGGACGTGTTGCAAGCTGCAGGCGCGGCACGCGGGCAAGATCGGCGGGTGTGCGGATCTGGTGCCGATCGCGAAAGACGCGTGAGGCAACGGGGATGACTTCCTCGTCGAACAGCCGCTCGGCGATCGCCCCCGCCCAGACCGGGTCGCCGTGGTGAATGGCGCCGTCAAACGGCTCCTCGTCGAAATCGAACGGCTGCAGGCGCACACTCAGATTGAGGCCAGCGTCCGGATACCGGCGCCCGAAATCGGCAATCCGCGGTGCCAGCCAGCGGGTGCCAAAGGTTGGCAGAACCGCAAGGTTGAGGACGTCCGCACTGCCGGCGTAGGACATCACCTGCCGCGTGGCCGCGGTCATCTGTTCCAGCGCCCCTCGGATGTCGTGAAGGTAGATCCGGCCCGCGTCGGTCAGGACAATGCGCTGGCGAACCCGCCGGAACAGCTCGACGCCCAGCCTGTCTTCCAGCTGGCGAACCTGCTTGGACACTGCGCCCTGTGTCAGGTGCAGTTCCTCCGCGGCGCGGGTAAAGCTCAGATGCCGGGCGGCACATTCGAACGCAATCAGCGTGTCTGCCGGCGGGACGAAGGCGCGCCGCATGGCAAATTCCCCTACTTCATTCCATTTCGTCATGAATGATGGACGAGGTTTCGCTTTTACGCAAACGGATTTGAGGCAAGACTAGAGGAAATAGAATGACCCTGGCCGTCAAACGGCCGCACATCATTGGCCGGATCACGGCCTGGGAGACACGACCATGAACGCACCCGCGAATGTTAAGTCCTCACCGGCCGGTGGCGGCTCCTTCGACTGGCAGGACCCGTTTCACCTGCGCGAACAGCTGAACGAAGACGAACAGCTGATCCAGGATACGGCTCGCGCATTTGCCCAGGAAAAGCTGCTGCCGCGCGTCATTGAAGCCTACCGCGAGGAAAAGACCGACCGGGGCATCTTCATCGAGATGGGTGAACTCGGCCTTCTGGGCGTTACCCTGCCGGAAGACTACGGCTGCGCCGGTGCATCCTATGTCGCTTACGGCGTCGTTGCCCGCGAGATCGAGCGTGTCGACAGCGGCTATCGCTCCATGATGAGCGTGCAGTCCTCGCTGGTCATGTACCCGATCTATGCCTACGGTTCGGAAGAACAGCGCCAGAAATACCTGCCCAAACTGGCAAGCGGCGAATTTGTCGGCTGCTTCGGCCTCACCGAGCCCGATGCAGGCTCCGATCCGGCCGGCATGCGCACCCGCGCGGAAAAGATCGACGGCGGCTACAAGCTGACCGGCTCGAAGATGTGGATCTCGAACGCTCCGATCGCAGATGTCTTCGTCGTCTGGGCGAAGTCGGAAGCACATGACGGTGCCATCCGCGGCTTCGTGCTCGACAAGGGCATGAAAGGCCTCACCGCACCGAAGGTCGGCGGCAAGCTTTCCCTGCGCGCCTCCATCACCGGTGAAATCGTCATGGACGGTGTGGAAGTGGGTGAAGATGCCCTGTTGCCGAATGTTTCCGGCCTGAAAGGCCCGTTCGGCTGCCTCAACCGCGCACGCTACGGCATTGCCTGGGGCGCAATGGGCGCTGCAGAAGACTGCTGGACCCGCGCCCGTCAATATGGCCTCGACCGCGAACAGTTCGGCCGCCCGCTGGCACAGACCCAGCTCTTCCAGAAGAAGCTGGCGGACATGCAGACCGAAATCACGCTCGGCCTGCAGGCAGCGCTGCGTGTCGGCCAGCTGTTCGACGCCGGCAAGGTGGCGCCGGAAATGATCTCGCTGATCAAGCGCAACAACTGCGGCAAGGCCCTGGATATCGCCCGCCAGTCTCGTGACATGCACGGCGGCAACGGCATCCAGGAAGAATACCACATCATGCGCCATGCCCAGAACCTGGAAACGGTCAACACCTACGAAGGCACGCATGACATTCATGCGCTGATCCTCGGCCGTGCACAGACCGGCCTGCAGGCGTTCTTCTAAGACCCTGAAGTCATGACATTTGACGCGGGCGGCCAAGCCGCCCGTCTCTCGTTCGGTTCTCTTGAAAAGGGTTTGCGTCAGCAGGCCCGTTGTTTTTCCTGACAGCGCTTGAGGAGGCTCCATGGCGGACCAGACTGCGGATGTCGTCATCGTAGGGGGAGCCGTCATGGGCTCGTCCGTCGCCTGCCACTTGGCCATGCGCGACGATTTTTCCGGACGCATCGTCGTTATCGAGGCGGATCCCGCCTATGAAACCTGCGCTTCCGCGCGTTCGGCAGCGTCCATTCGCCAGCAGTTCTCCAGTGCCATCAACATCGAGATTTCGCTTTACGGCATCCGCTTTCTGCGGGAGATCGGAGCAGCGCTCAACGTGAACGGCGACAGGCCCGCTATCGACCTTCACGAGGGTGGCTACCTTTTTCTGGCGACGCCCGACAAGCTCAATATCCTTCAGGAAAATCACCGCCTGCAGCAGCAGCTTGGCGCGGATATCGCCTTTCTTGACCCGGACGGTCTCAAGGCGAAGTTCCCCTGGCTGGAGGTTTCCGACCTTGCCGCAGGCTGCCATGGCGTCACAGGCGAAGGCTGGTTCGACGGCTATGGCCTGATGCAGGCCTTCCGCAAGAAGGCCCGGTCGCTGGATGTTGACTACATTGCCGCAAAGGCCAGGGTGGCATCCGACGGCAATGGAGGCTGGAGCGTTGAGCTATCGACGGGCGAGAGACTTTCGACATCTGTCGTCGTCAACTGCGCCGGTGCATCCGGCGGAGCCGAGCTTTGCCGTCAGGCCGGAATGGACGTGCCGATCGTTTCCAAAAAGCGCTGCGTCTTTACCTTCGAATGCAAGGACAAGCTGGAGCGTTTTCCGCTGCTGATCGATCCGAACGGCACCTATGCGCGTCCGGAAGGTACCGGCTATATCTGCGGTTCGGCGCCGCCTGAAGATCGCGATCCGGACTGCCACGATTTCGACGTCGATTATGGCCTTTTCGAAGAACATATCTGGCCGACACTGGCAACGCGCGTTCCCGCTTTCGAGGCAATCCGACCGGGAGCCGCCTGGGCCGGCTGCTATGACATGAACCTCTTCGACCACAACGCCTTTGTCGGCGCAGTGCAGGGGCTGGACGGGTTCTATCTGGCACTCGGGTTTTCAGGACATGGTCTGCAGCAGTCACCCGCGGTTGGGCGCGGCCTTGCGGAACTGGTCGTGACAGGCGGCTATCAGACACTGGATCTCTCTCCGCTGGCGTTCGACCGGCTGGCTGCCGGAACACCGATTATCGAAAAGAACGTGGTCTGACCGTCTGAAGCTTACTCGGCCACCAGCAAGGGCGTGACAGGTCCGTCCTCGACCTTGCTCGTCTGGGCGCTGGATACCTTGGGCAGGGTCAATGGATTGGCGGGGCTGATCTCCGCCTTTTCCGGTGCCGCGTCAGGCGTTTCCGCCGAAATATCGTCCGGAATTTCTGCCGCGCCTTCCGTCAACGCTTCGGCATTGTCGGTGACCGGACCAGCGTTGCTGCCGCTGTCTTCAGCGTCCGCCGTCTCCACCAGTGGCTCTTCCACCGGTAAGGGCTGGCTCTCAATCTGGTTCTGGCCAGATGAAGCACCGCCCACCGACGTCCAGTCCACCAGCCGGGTCATTGCATCCTGCAGGACAGCCGTCAGACGGGCCATTCGCACCTTGTCCGGCTCGAAAGGCGGTGATTCATGGCGCAGGTAAGAGCGTTGTGCCAGCAGCAACGTCATCGCATGCAGGCCGCGGTCCGGTCGACCGAACGTATGGGTGATGAAACCACCCCGGGTCTGTTCGTCGACGCTGACCGTATACCCTTCCCGCCCCTTGAACGAGCCGACCAGCACATTGCGCAGGTCCGGATCACATGACGTTCCATCCGCTGTGCCGATACTGACCAGCGGCAGTCCATTTTCGGTCACGCCCTTGATGTTCGAGCGCATGGACTGGCAATCGAGCACGATCACCTTGCGATGACTGCGCAAAAGCCGGTCGATCTGGCGGCGCAGGGCCTTGTGGAAGGGTGTATAGAAAAGCAGCGTGCGTTGTTCGATCTCGGTCGGGCCAGGCTCTTCGCCTTCCTGATAAATGCGTTTGCCATCCAGCGTGGTGGCGGGACACAAGGCGCGCGTTGGATCCTGCGCAGCGCTGACAGGTGTCTTGGGATCGCGGTCCAGATCGACAACGTAGCGGGAAATGGTGGAGCGCAGCACTGTCGCGCTCAACTCTCCGTGAAAGTCGAACACACGTTCCAGGCGCCAGGCAAGATCGGCCTGAAGACGGCCCGTAGCGTTCAGCCTTTTTTCGACAGCGTTCGGGATCTCCGTGCCCGAATGGGGCAGGCAGACAACCAGCGGGCTTTGTCCTTCTTCAACCAGGATCATGCTGCAACGCCTAAACGACGAGACCAAACGGTCTCTAACTTGGAGAATTTACTTAACGGAAACAAGACATTTTCTTTACAACCAGAAGACACGTAATCGCACCCGCAACAAGGCCCGGTCGAATAGATCATTGTTTCCAGCAGCTTGCCAACCCTTATTGCCTGCACCGCTTCTGGGTGAAAGCCGTTTCCGGTCTGAAGCTCTCTTTCCCACACTATTTCGCGGTCGCACAAACCGTCGTGTTGCGCATTTTAATCCAGCGGGCTGCCCAACCGGCATCTTGACGGATGCCTGCAGGCGGGCAATTTTCACATCAACACATCTTTCGGCGGCCAAGGCCGTCCCATCCCCTTCCGTTCAGGAACTGCCTTCAAACGAGGACCCCGCCATGACGCTTCGCAATGGCAAAGAATTTCTGATGATTCCAGGACCGACCAATGTGCCGGAGGAAGTCCTGCGGGCCATGCACCGGCCGGCGGTGGACATTTACGAAGGCCCCTTGCTGGAAACGACCGGGTTCTGCCTGCACGGTTTGCAGCGTCTGTTCCGGACCGAAGGCAAGACCTACATCTACGCAGCCAACGGTCATGGAGCCTGGGATGCCGCCCTGTGCAACACGCTGAAGCGTGGCGACAAGGTGCTCGTGCTGGAGTCCGGCCGCTTTGCGCTTGGCTGGGGAGAAGCTGCCAACGTGCTGGACCTCGATATCGAGGTTCTGCCCGGCGCCTGGGACAAGGGTGTCGACCCTGCCCGCCTGCAGGAACGGCTGAAACAGGATACCGCCCACGAGATCCAGGCCATCCTGGTGGTTCAGGTCGATACGGCCTCCGGGGTCTGGAATGATATTGCCGCCTTGCGCAAGGCAATCGACGCAGCTTCACACCCTGCCCTGTTCATGGTCGACACCATTGCCTCGCTAGGCTGCATGCCGTTCGAGATGGACGCCTGGGGTGTCGATGTGGCGCTGACGGGATCGCAGAAGGGCCTGATGTGTCCGCCGGGCCTCTCTTTTGTTGCCGCCGGCCCGAAAGCCGACAAGGCACATGAAACGGCGGAGCTGCGGACCAACTACACCGACTGGACTTTCCGGCAAGGACCGGAGCACTACCAGAAATACTGCGGAACCCCGCCCGAGCACCTTCTGTTCGCCTTTCACAAGGCCCTCGATCTCATTTTCGAGGAAGGGCTGGAGAAGACCTGGCACAGGCATGCCCTTCTGGGTGAGGCAACCCGGCAGGCCGTTGCGGTCTGGGCGGAAAAGGGCGCGATCGACTTCAACATCACCGACACGCATGCCCGCTCGAACTCCGTCACCGTTGTGCGGTTCAATGAAGGCGACGTGGCGGCGCTCAGAAGCTTCACCAAGGAAGTCTGCGGCGTCACCATCGGTGGAACGATCGGCGAATTGTCCGGCAAGGGCATCCGCATTGCCCACATGGGCCACGTCAACGCCGTCATGCTGCTCGGCACGTTGTCAGCCATTGAACTCGGCTTCCAGAAACTGGGCATTCCCCATGGGCGGGGCGGAGTGCAGGCGGCGATGGATTACCTGGCAGGAGCCTTGTAAAGCTTTGGAGAAATAACGGCTTTAATATTGAAGCAACTTTTCTTTAAATCACCTCTCAGACTACAAAACAATAAGTGCATTTAGAATAAAAAATTTACTCTACCAATGGAGAGAATGTTGAATATTATTAAATTCGCCAAAATTATCCTTGAACGAGGCTCTCAACTCTTCGGTATTTTGGGTGGAATTGCTGCAGTTTACGCTCTTTTACAGCCAGGTGCAGCAATTGATTTTTTGGAAAAACTTCAAAACTCCAACTCCGAAATATCAGAAAACACAAATAAAATAGAGAAAAATACTAAATCGATAGAAGAAAATACAAAAGCAACAGCACAAAATATTCCCTATTGGCTGAATTTAAAAATTTTGAATACTAATAGTTTCGGCGGCTTTGACGTTACATACGAAAACCCTACGAATTTCAGTGTGAGAGAGGTAACTTTCAGATTTTTTCAAGGGGAACGAGAAGTCAAAGAACTTAAGACGATACTTCCTCCCAAAGAAACACTGACGACTAGTCTTACTACCTACAGTGAGTATCCTGCATCAGAGTATACTATTTGTGTTTCTGGAGTAATTGAAGCAACTGGTGACAAGGTATACGAACGCCGAGTGTACCCCTTTAGCGAACAAGACGTATTCATCCGCTACAATTCGATGAAAGACTACGTTTTTTCAGAATACCCGACAGGTATTTGCAGTTAGTTTTCGCGAGAAGGTTGCTGTAGCATCGTCACTTGAAGTTAATTCAACCAGATCAAATTCGCTGCCTATCCACCTTCTCAAAGCTTTTCCTCCAGCCGGTCGCAGATCGTTTTCAGAACCTTGATCCGGGCATGGCGCTTGTCCTCGGAGGAGACCAGCGTCCAGGGGGCGTAGTGAGTTGATGTGCGATCGATCATGTCGCCGGCGGCGATGGCGTATTGGTCCCATTTCAGGCGATTGCGCCAGTCGTCATCCGTGATCTTGTGCTGCTTGTAGGCCGTGTCCTCGCGCGCCTTGAACCTGCGCAGCTGCTCGTCCTCTGAAATAGCGAGCCAGAACTTGCAGACAATGTAGCCAAAGTCCGTGAGTTCCTGCTCGAACTCGTTGATTTCGTTGTAGGCGCGCAGCCAGTCGTCGTGTCCGGCATATCCTTCGACACGCTCCACCAGCACGCGTTCGTACCAGGACCGGTCGAAGATGGCGAAATGTCCCTTGGCCGGCACGCGCCGCCAGAAGCGCCACAGGTAAGGGCGGGCCTTTTCCTCGTCGGTCGGTGCCGAGATCGGGTGAACCTTGTAGATGCGCGGATCGAGCGGACGGATCACCCTGCGGATCGCACCACCCTTGCCGGCGGCATCATTGCCCTGAAACACCAGAACAACGCCCGTCTTGGACAGGGACTTCATGTCCGACAGATCGGACAGTTGCTTCTGGTACTTGTCACGAAGCTCTTCGTATTCCGACTTCTCCAGCTTTTCCGTCAGGTCGATGGTGTCGACCGCCGTCTCGCGCTTCAGGCCGCCGACCACGGGAGGTGCGGCAATCGAATGCGGTTCACCGTCCTCCAGCTTCAGCTTCATGGCATTGGCAACCGTTTGTGCCAGCGCGGCATCCCGGTACTCGGGATCCTGCGAGGGGATGACAAACCAGGGCGCGTAGCCCTTGCTGGTTTCCAGAATGATCTTTTCGCCGGCCTCGCTCGCCTTCTTGTGGTGCTTCAACGCCGCCCAGTCGGCCAGCACATGGCGCGCGGCATGTTTTTTCTCGATGTGCTTCAGCCGTTCTTCCTGTTCCTTCTTGGGCAGGTAGAACCAGAATTTCAGGATAAGCACATCCTCGTTGGCGAGCATTTCCTCAAACCGGCGGATCCGGGTCAGGGCCTTGTCGAAGGCGTCCTCGTCGATCTTCTTGTAGATCCAGTCCCGCAGAACGGTCTGATACCAGCTCCCGAACACGATGGCCGTCTCGCCCTTGGGCGGCAGATCGCGCCAGTAGCGCCACAGCGGCGGGCGCAGCCGGGCTTCGTCCATCAATTCGCCATAGGCGTTGCAGACAAGATGGCGCGCATCCATCCAGCCGTAGAGCCGGGCAACCGCTTCGCCCTTGCCCGCGCCATCCAGGCCATCAACCAGGATCATCGTCGAGAACGGCTGTTTCTCGACAACGGGCAGCTGGGCTGCCAGCAGCGCCTCGCGCAACTGCGGCTCCAGTTTCTTGAAGGTTTTCTTGTCCATGTTCTGCGGCAGGCGGGCGGATTCAAACATGAAGACCTCAAAAGAAAAGACGCACTGGCTGCATCTTGAAACAGCCGCACTTAAAAAACCATCTCTTGCTTCAATGTTCCCGAATGGCAGGAGATTCCAATTTTTCGCTATCGGATGGAAGAAGGCGCAACTATATGAAGCGGTAACCGTTTCCTTCACGTCTTTGAAGGCACCCGGCATTTGACAGTTTTTCACTTTTCTCGACCAACACGACCGACCCCGTGACCGAATTTCTTGATCCTGTTCTGACCTTCATCGCGGAAAACCCGTCCCTGGCAGGTCTGATCTGTTTTCTGGCCGCCATGGGCGAAGCGCTGTTCCTGATCGGCCTTTTCGTGCCGACGACGGTGGTGCTGGTGGGCGCCGGAACGCTCGTCGGGCTCGGCAAGCTGGATCCCGTGCCGCTGTTCATCTGGACGACCCTGGGAGCGACCGCAGGTGATGCGATCTCCTACTGGATCGGCTACACCTTCAAGGACAAGATCAAGACCATGTGGCCGCTGAACAAATATGCGGACATTGTGGAAAGCGGCGAGAATTTCTTCAAGAAACACGGCGGCAAGAGCGTCTTTATCGGCCGCTTTGTGCCTGGTGTAAAATCGGTGGTTCCAGGCATCGCCGGCATGGCCGGCATGAATTTCACCCGCTTTTCGGTGGTCAACGTCACCTCAGCCTTTGCCTGGACGATCGTGCATATCGCCCCCGGTATCATTGCAGGTTCCGCGCTTGATGCCATCGGCCAGATCAGCGGACGACTGGCCCTGGTGCTCGGCGCTCTCCTGGTCATCGTCTTTCTGGCGGTGATGCTCGGCCGCTGGCTGATCCTGATTGTCCTGCCGCTGTTTCCCAACACCCATGCGGCCATCGTCAAACGCTTCGCCAAGCGTCAAGACCGGGTATCCCAATGGATCGCGCGCAATTTCGACCCCGCGCATCCACGCTCGGCAGGCATGCTGGCCTCGGCGCTGATCCTGCTGATTTCCTTGCCGGCCTTCTTCTGGATCGTTGGAGAAATCGCCCCCGGCGAACCGATGGTGCGGGCCGACCTTGCCATCCTGAACCTGTTCGACAGCCTGCGCACGCCGGTCGGCGACCGGATCATGGTGTTCGTGACATCGCTCGGCGACGGGATCGTCGTTACCGCCGTCACCGTTGCGGTTGCCGCCTATCTGTTCCTGAGGAAAGCCTGGCGGCGCGGCATCGGCTTCGTCATCGCGATGGCCGGCACCGCCATGTTCGTGCCCCTGTTCAAGCTGATGCTGCATCGCTCGCGGCCGATCGAGCTTTATGCGGGTGCCGACGCCTACAGTTTTCCCAGTGGCCATGCGACGCTGAACGCGGTGCTCTACGGCATTTGCGCGGTGTTGATCGCCCACGATCTCAGCCGTTGGGCCAAGGCCAGCATTTTCACCATCACCGCGACACTGGTCATCACCATCGGCTTTTCGCGCGTCTACCTTGGCGCTCACTGGATGTCGGACGTCCTGGCCGGACTGTTGTTCGGCATTGGTATGGTCTCCGCCTTCGCCTTCGTTTTCGGCCCGATCCACAACGAGAAGATCGGCCGGACGACACTTGCCGTCATCGTCGTCGCTACACTCGGCATCTTCGGCGCCTGGCACCTTTCAGGCACCTATGACAAGGCACTTCAGATCTATGAGCCGCGCACCAACACCGAAGCGCTGACAGCAACGGGCTGGCTGGCAGGCGGGTGGCGGGCATTGCCTGCCCATCGGATCGAACTGAATGGCGATACCGAGGAACCGCTGGTGATCCAGTACACCGGGTCCCTGGACCGCTTTGCCCAGGCTGCCGAAGCCGATGGCTGGCAGAAACCGCCGAAATGGTCACTCTCGAGCGCAGGCGGGTTCGTGGAAGGCAAGACACCGCCGGATTCCCTGCCGATCCTGCCCCGAAGCCAGAACGGGCGCCAACCATCACTCGTTCTCATCCGCAAGGATCATTCCGCCGACGCAGACAAAAGCGGACGCTGGGTGCTGCGGCTCTGGCCGAGCCGCTATGCCATCCTGCAAGCGGGCAGCCTGCATCCGCTGTACCTCGGCAGCGTGGTACATGAAGATATCCTGCGACCGATGGGCGAGTTCTCCGGTCCAAAAACGGATATCGAAACTCCGGACCCGACCGACAATCCGGCCCATCTGCTGCCTGGCGCGATAACGCGAAAACGAGCGGACGGTACCGAAGTCGTGCTCGGCTTCAGCTTTGGTCCGGTACCTCCGGCTGCGTCCGGGGTTCCTGCAAAAGATACGCCCGAGGCTGCACCGCAGGCTCAGTAATCTCGCCATCGCAGCGGTTCGGATCTGGTGCCTGCAACACTTTCCGGACCAGCCCCTTGCGCTGGTTTAGAGACGGTTGATCTGTTGAGCCTTCACACAACGCGGTCCCAAAAATGTCCTATTGGGCCACCATTCTCTTGCAGAACCTCTTCGGATCCAGGCTTCACTTCACGCTGCACGATGTCGTTATTTCAGTGGGTTAGGCACCGGTGGCGGAGTTTGTTTTTCGCGTGTCAGATCCCCATTCCCGGAAGCCCGATCGAAAATTACCCCTTGATACTTTTTTCGTATATTCATATATTTGAATATACGAAAAAAGTATCAAGGGCACATCATGACTGACTTTACACCCCTTATGAGTTTCCTGGGTGGAACGCTGATCGGCGTTGCCACGGTTGCCCTGATGGCTGTGCTCGGGCGCATTGCCGGCATCAACGGCATTGCCAGCGGCTTTCTGACAACGCAGTTCAACCAGGACTGGGCCTGGCGCGCCGCCTTTCTGGCCGGCATGGTCGCCAGCCCGCTGATCATGCTTGGCCTAACCGGGCAACTGCCGGAAATCACCGTGCCGTCCTCCCCGCTGCTGCTGGTGGCCGGCGGTTTTCTGACCGGTATCGGCACGACCTATGGCTCCGGCTGCACGAGCGGCCATGGTGTCTGCGGCATCTCGCGCCTGTCGGCACGGTCCATCGTGGCAACCGTCACGTTCATGGCAACCGCGGGTGTGACCGTCTACCTGACCCGCCACGTCTTTGGAGGATAACGGCATGAAACTTCTTTCCGCTTTTGCCATTGGCCTCCTCTTCGGCTGCGGCATCCTGATCTCGGGCATGGGCGACCCCGCCAAGGTCCTGAACTTCTTCGATGTGGCCGGCACCTGGGACCCGAGCCTTGCCTTCGTGATGGGCGGTGCGCTGCTTGTCACGGCCATCGGCTATCGTCTGGTCTTCCGGATGAACACGCCGCTGTTGGCACAGGGCTTCAACCTGCCTTCGAAAACCGATCTCGACGCCAAACTGATCGGCGGCTCCGCGGTTTTCGGCATCGGCTGGGGCCTGAGCGGTTTCTGTCCGGGTGGTCTTGTTCCGGTGCTGGGCCTGGGCATGGAGCCTCTGCTGACCGCCGGTGCTATCGTTGCCGGCATCTTGACCGCAAGATGGATGATCGCCCTCGGCCATCGCCAGCAACCCGCAAAAGCCTGACCCGGCTCGGCCGGCAAAAACAAACGGGAGACTGTTATGAGCAACTCAAACTATCCGGTCGACATGGGTGTCAAACCTGACGTCACACCCTTTTTCGATCCGGCCACCAACACGATCAGCTACGTGGTCAAGGACCCGGCTTCCAACGCCTGTGCCGTTGTCGACAGCGTGATGGATATCGACTACGCCGCCGGCCGCATCACCTATGACCATGCCGATCAGATCATCGCCTATATCCGCGAGAAGGATCTCAAGCTGGAATGGCTGATCGAGACACATGTTCATGCCGATCACCTGTCGGCAGCGCCGTATATCCAGCAGAAACTGGGCGGCAAGCTGGGCATCGGCGACAAGATCACCGTCGTCCAGGAGACCTTCGGCAAGGTGTTCAACGAAGGCACGGAGTTCCAGCGCGACGGCAGCCAGTTCGACCGCCTGTTCCGTGACGGAGACGTCTATCAGATCGGCGAGCTGACCGCCTTTGCCATGTATACGCCCGGCCACACTCCGGCATGCATGGTGCATGTGATGGGCGATGCCGCCTTTGTCGGTGATACGCTGTTCATGCCCGATGGCGGCTCGGCTCGGGCCGATTTCCCGGGCGGTGATGCGGCAACACTTTACGACAGCATCCAGAAGGTGCTGGCCCTGCCGGACGACATGCGCCTGTTCATGTGCCACGACTATGGCCCGAACGGCCGCGACATCCAGTGGGAGACCACGGTGGGTGCCGAGAAGGAACACAACATCCACGTCGGCGGCGGCAAGACGAAAGAAGAATTCGTCAAGTTCCGCACGGAACGCGATGCCCAGCTCGACATGCCGAAGCTGATCATCCCCTCGCTGCAGGTGAACATGCGCGCCGGCAAGCTGCCGCCCGCGGATGAAAGCGGCAAGACCTTCCTGAAAGTGCCGGTCAACGGCCTCTGATCGAGGCCAATGAACGGCCCCTCTAGCAGAACCGAAGCAGGCGGCTGATCCCCGTGAATCCACGCGGGGAGGGCGTCTGCAGAAAATCGGTCGAGACTTCATCGCCGGGAGGAGGCGGACAGGACCCATGAAAGCAATCAATTCCCAGATATCGGTAGCTCCCCAGGTAAAACCCGAGGACATGGCCGACTTTGCACAACAGGGCTTTCGCTCGGTGATCTGCAATCGCCCCGACGGAGAAGGTGCCGACCAGCCCTCGTTCGAGGAAATCGAAGCGGCTGCCGGCAAGCTCGGAATGGAAGCGCGGTATCTGCCCATCGTTGCCGGCAAGGTGGGCGATACGGATGCCGAAGAATTCGGACGGTTGATGGAAAGCCTGCCGAAACCGATCCTGGCCTATTGCCGGACCGGTACGCGCTCGGCAACGCTCTGGTCGTTGTCCCAGGCCGAAAAGCTGCCACTCTCCGACATCCTCTCCAAAACCAAGGCCGCCGGCTACGACATGGCTGGCGTGGTGCGGCGCATCGCCAACGGCGGCCGCACGCCGACCGAGACTGCCGAGGATGCGCGTTTCGACGTTGTCATCGTGGGCGGTGGCGCTGCCGGCATCTCGGTGGCTTCCAGTCTGCTTTCCCGCAAGTCGGACCTGGAAATCGCCATCATCGACCCGGCAGACGTTCACTACTACCAGCCCGGCTGGACGATGGTCGGCGGCGGCATCTTCGAGGCCTCGGACACAGCCAAGACCATGGGCTCCCTCATTCCGAAGGGCGTTCACTGGATCAAGTCGGCTGTCGCTGCCTTCGAACCGAAGGACAATGCCGTCGTTCTGGACGGCTGCCGTGTGGTCAAATACGGACGGCTGGTGGTCTGCCCGGGCCTGAAGCTCGACTGGCACAAGGTCGAAGGCCTTGTCGACACGCTCGGCAAGAACGGCGTGACGTCCAACTATCGATACGACATGGCCCCCTACACCTGGCACCTGGTGCAGACCATGAAGGCAGGACGGGCGCTGTTCACCCAGCCGCCCATGCCGATCAAATGCGCCGGTGCGCCGCAAAAGGCCATGTATCTTTCCGCAGACCACTGGCTGAAGTCCGGCACTCTGGACAAGATCGACATCCAGTTCATGAATGCCGGCGGTGTGCTGTTCGGCGTGAAGGACTATGTGCCTGCGCTGATGGATTACGTGAAGCGATACGATGCCGGCCTGAACTTCTTCCACAATCTGGTTGCCGTCGACGGGCCCGGCAAAAAGGCCGTCTTCGAGGTGAAGGAACCGGAAAAGGATCCACGCCAGGTGGAAGTCGAGTTCGACATGATGCATGTGACGCCGCCGCAGACGGCGCCCGATTTCATCCGCGTCTCGCCGCTGGCGGATGCCGCCGGCTGGGTCGATGTCGACCAGTCCACGCTGCGCCACAAGACCTTCGACAACATCTGGTCGCTCGGTGATGTGATGAACGCACCGAACGCCAAGACGGCCGCAGCCGCGCGCAAACAGGCACCGGTGGTCGCGGAAAACATCGTTTCCGATATCGCAGGGCACAGCGCGACAGCCCAATATGACGGCTACGGATCCTGCCCGCTCACCGTTGAACGTGGCAAGATCGTCCTGGCCGAGTTCGGCTACGGTGGAACGCTGTTGCCGAGCTTCCCGCGTTGGCTGGTGGACGGGACCAAGCCAACGCGCACTGCATGGCTCCTGAAGGAGCGCATCCTGCCTCCCATTTACTGGCGTGCCATGTTGCGCGGCAAGGAATGGCTGGCCAAGCCGGAAAAAGTATCGGCAGCATAACAAGCCCGGGAAACGGGCCCGTCATACCAACCTGCAACTCGAGCCGGCTTCCCGGCTCGAGTTTTTACCAGCCCCGACAAAGGCCAAGAAAAATGATCCGCCTAAAGCGCTATCTGCCCATTCTCGACTGGGGCAAGAGCTATGACAGGGAAACGGCGACAAACGATCTCGTTGCGGCGGTGATCGTGACGATCATGCTGATCCCGCAGTCTCTTGCTTATGCGCTTCTGGCTGGCCTGCCCCCCGAAGTCGGCCTTTATGCATCCATCCTGCCGCTTGTCGCCTACGCCCTGTTCGGCACCAGCCGTGCGCTGGCCGTCGGGCCGGTTGCCGTGGTCTCGCTGATGACGGCTTCCGCCGTTGGCGAACTGGCCAGGCAGGGCACCCCGGAATATCTGGGTGCCGCCATCATTCTCGCTTTCCTCTCGGGCCTGATGCTGATCGCCATGGGCCTGTTCCGGCTCGGCTTCCTGGCGAACCTCCTGAGCCATCCGGTGATTTCCGGCTTCATCACCGCGTCGGGCCTGCTGATTGCTTCCAGCCAGCTCAAGCACATCCTCGGCGTCAAGGCGAACGGGCATACGCTTTACGACATCCTGGGCTCCATCCTGCAGCACCTTGGCGAGATCAACTGGATCACCTTCGCAATCGGCGTATCGGCCACGGCCTTTTTGTTCTGGGTGCGCAAGGGCCTGAAGAAACTGCTGCTCGGCATGGGACTGAAACCGTTCTTTGCCGATATCCTGACCAAGGCCGGGCCAGTGGCAGCCGTAGCGGTGACCACGATCCTGTCCGCCGTCTTTCAACTCGGCGAGAAAGGCGTGCGTGTTGTCGGGGACATTCCCTCCGGCCTGCCGGTGCCGCATCTGCCAGCCTTCGACAGCGAATTGTGGCTGGCGCTTGCCGGTCCCGCGCTGCTGATTTCGGTTATCGGTTTTGTGGAATCCGTTTCCGTAGCGCAGACGCTGGCAGCCAAGAAGCGTCAGCGGATCGAGCCGGATCAGGAGCTGATCGGCCTCGGCGCCTCCAACATTGCCTCCGCCATTTCCGGCGGCTATCCGGTCACCGGCGGGTTCGCCCGCTCGGTCGTCAATTTCGATGCCGGGGCGGCAACCCCGGCGGCCGGTGCCTTCACCGCCGTCGGCATTGCGCTGGCCACCTTGTTCCTGACCCCGCTGCTGACGCATCTGCCGCAGGCAACTCTGGCCGCCACCATTATCGTTGCCGTGCTGTCGCTGGTCGATCTCGGCGCGATCAAGCGGACGTTCGCCTATTCGAAGAGCGATTTCGCGGCCATGGCCGCGACGATCCTGATCACACTGTTCTTCGGTGTCGAGCCGGGCGTGGTGACCGGCGTTGCCCTGTCGATCGCGCTTTATCTTTACCGCAGCAGCCGGCCGCATATGGCAATTGTCGGCGTCGTGCCGGGAACCGAGCACTTCCGCAATGTTGACCGGCACGCCGTGGTGACGGGTGACCGGGTGCTGACGCTACGGGTCGATGAAAGCCTGTTCTTTGCCAATTCGCGGTTTCTGGAAGACCGGATCTATGCACTGGTGGCCGAAAAGCCCGATATCGAACACGTGGTGCTGATGTGCCCGGCCGTGAACGAGATCGACGCCAGCGCCCTGGAGAGCCTTGAGGAAATCAACCACCGCCTGTCGGATTCCGGTGTTTCCTTCCACCTTTCGGAGGTGAAAGGACCGGTGATGGACCGACTGAAGCGGACCGATTTCCTGAAGCATTTGAGCGGGCAGGTGTTCCTCAGCCAGTATGACGCCCTGTGTACGCTCGACCCGCTGACGGCGCATATTTCGGAAAGCCGCACGCCGAAGAAAACTGCGAAGTCGAACCTGTGGAGCGGGCCGGAGATCTGATCCAGCTCCGGCGCCCTCTCGGTTGACGCCCTGGTTTCACCGACCTGAAAAATCACCTTCGACAGATCTGGTACGTCCCTCGAAAAGATCCTTGAGGGACCTGAATTCACGAAACAGGAAATCCGAAAGGACCCTGATCCTGGCCGTTTCCCGTAGTTCCCTGTGTGTCAGGAACCAGAGATCGCTGGCAAACTCCTCAATCGGCGCCGTCAAGCGGACCAATCGCGGATTGAGATCCGCCAGGTAGCAGGGCAACAGCCCGAGACCCACGTTGTTGGCCACGGCCTGTTCCAGTGTATGGATGCTGTTGACCTTGAGTGCAGGTTCCACGAACCGCTTCCGGTCCGCAAGCCATTTTGCCGTGGCAAGGTGCTGAAGGTCACCGTCCGGCAGGCAGAACGGCAACCGCTGCCGGGCAAGACATGCGTGAAGGGCTTCCAGGTCGGAGATCGGGTCCGGATCTACCTGGCTTAACGCCGACGGGTTGCCCGACTTCCGAAAAAACTCAGGGCCACAATATAGCGCGACCGCGATCCGGCACAGGCGCCGTCCCACGAGGCTTTCAGGCGGCTCGCCTCCCGCTCTCAATGCGGCATCGGCTTCCCGCTGGCCGATGTCAGCCATTCCGACGCCTGATCTGATATCAAGGCAAAGGTCCGGATACTGCTCCCGGAATCTTGACACCAGCGGCATCAGCGGTCCGGCAATGAGTGTATCGACCGTGGCGAGGCGAACCGTACCAGCCAGTTGCCGGTCTTCATTCGCGATCCGCGTCTCCAGAGACGCGATTTCCAGTTCCATCGACTTTGCAAGCGTCGCGGCATCATGGCCCGCAGCCGTCAGGGTCACACCGGTGGTATCGCGCCTGAACAACTGCGTACCAAGCCGATCCTCCATATCCCGCGCTCTCCGGAACACGGTCGGCGTGCTGGTTTCCAGTTGTCCGGCAGCGCCTGCGAACGAACCGGTCCGCTCCACCGCAAGGATAAAGCGCAGATCGTCCCATTTCAGTTTTAGCGGATTGGAATGCTGCATTTCATTTTTGTTACTACAAGCATTTCAGATCAGCAACTACTGTCCTCTCGTTCAACGGTGGTGAAGGGCACGGCAATCATGCATCCGGCGATCGGCAATCGGCCGTTTCCCCTTGCAACAGACCAACCCCGTTCCATCCCCAGACCTTGAGGAATTGCGATGTCCAAGATGATTTTTGTGAACCTGCCTGTTGCGGATCTTGCCGCTGCCACGGAATTCTACAAAGCAATTGGTTGCTTCCGAAACGACCAGTTCAGCGACGCCCAGGCGTCCAGCATGGTCTGGTCGGACACGATCACGTTTCAGCTACTGACGCGGGAGTATTTTGCCAGCTTCGTATCGCGGAAAATTCCGGACGCCCATCAGACTTGCCAGATGCTGCTTGCCCTTTCCCACGACAGCCGGGAGGAAGTCGACAATGTCATCGCGGCCGGGTCGGCAGCGGGGGGCGACGCGAAAGTACGGGACGTCATGGATATGGGCTGGCTTTACAACTGCGCGATAGCAGACCCGGACGGTCACATTCTGGAAATGACCTGGATGGACCCGGCTGGAATGCCGTCCGAAACTGAGTAAGAAGGCTGTTGCGGGAGCACTGGAACGCCTTGTGGACTTTGCTCTCCACCTGCCTGCGCCTGTTTCACGTCAAAGAGCGTCTGATAAACCGCCTGGAACAGGTTGGAGACCTGAGCCGGCCTGGCGACAAATGCGAAATATTGCCTGACGCCCCACTGGAAGATGGCTTTATCCTTGCCACCAGCCTCATTCTTCGAGACGCCGCCTTGCGGCTCCTCAGGATGAGCGTTTTGCACTCAGGCTCCTGGCTTCCAACCCAACCAGCAAAAGGGGGCATCAGTTGCTGTTTGACGACTGCAGGATCGGCACGATCTTCTCGCAGAAGCGGAAATGGACCGGCGGCTTTTCGCCTTCCTGAACCATGAGCCCTTCCGTACCACGGGGCCGAACGGTGACCAGTTCGATCGCCTCGCCGCCATCCGTCAGCAGGCAACTGATTGCCGCACGCTGGGTCATCTTGCCGCTCTTTTCGGCCCCATACACCTGACAGATGCGCCCCGGGGTTTCCAGAAGACCGCGGTAGATGGCCAGCGTGGAACCGGGCGCGCTTCGGTCGATCCGCGGAGCAGGACAATCCTGCAGTTCCCGCACCCATATGCCTTGCGCGAAATCCGCAAAACGCAGATCCAGTGCCCGCCCTTGCAGAAGGGGTGCGGATTTCGGCACCTGGAACATCAGGTCTCCCTTGCCTGCAAGCGCAGGCCCGCACGCAAACGCCAGTGCAACGCCCAACAAGGCATTTCGTGTGAAACCGTTCAACCGCTACCCCCTCCCGGAGTGACAAGATCCAACCGGATTATCCGATGCGCCGAAACATCGCGCAAGTTGGCAGGAAAGGTCAATGTCGCCAACGGCAAAACTTGCAAAAAACGAACAAATGTGGAACAAAATGCGCATGGAACCCGATCATCAGCCACTAGCGGGGCGGATTCAGCTGGATGACCCGCTCAAGGACGGACGTCAGTCGGAAACCGCGCTGAAGGTCTGGCGCGGGGCCGCGCGGCTGTTGCGACAGCTCGATTTCGCCTGCCTGCCGGAAGTCACTCTTGCCTCCGCCCGGCGGGCGGATCTTCTGGCGCTTGGGCCGAAACATGAGCTCTGGATAGTCGAGGTCAAATCCTCGATTGCCGATTTCCGGGCGGATACCAAGTGGCCGGACTACCGCCTTCATTGCGACCGGCTCTATTTCGCGACGCATCCGGACGTCCCGCTGGAGATCTTTCCCGAGGAAGCCGGGCTGATTGTTTCCGACGGCTTCGGGGCGGAGATCCTGCGCGAAGCACCGGAACACAAGCTGGCGGCGGCCACCCGGAAATCGGTAACCCACCGCTTCGCCCGCCATGCCGCACACCGCCTGCACAACCTGTCAGACCCGGACGGCGTTCGGTTGTTCCAGAGCTACTAGGGCCGACTTTCGTCTCACGCCCTTGCAACGGTTTCCCTGCGCCGGAGGCGAAGCACCAGGATCAGTGCGAGCAGCACCAGGACAGGAGCGGACACCGCAGCCAGACCCGTCCAGCCGATCCCCGCAAACAGCACGCCGGAGAGAAGCGAGGCTCCGGAGGACGAAACCGCAAGAAGCGTATCGTTGACGCCTTGGACCAGCGGCCTTTCCTCGTCGCTCAAGGCTGCCTGCAGCAAATGCGTTCCTCCGATGAAACCGAAATTCCAACCCACGCCCAACAGGACGAGGGCACCGTAGAATTCGAGCAGGCCGATGCCGGACCATGCCGTCAGCGCGGAAGCGAACAGGAGAACGAGCCCCAGGACGGCGATCCTGGTTCCACCGAAGCGGCGGATCAGAAACCCCGTGAAGAAACCGGGCGCGAACATTGCGACCACGTGCCAGCGAATGACATCCGCGGCCTGGCCTTCGGCGAACCCGCAACCGATCATCGCCAAGGGTGTCGGGGTCATCAGAAGAACCATCATCGCCTGTGACAAAGCTGCAAGCCCGATCGCTCCGACCGCCCCAGGATTACGGCTCAGGATCCGTACCGCGCTTTCCGCGCGCCTGTGGGCCACCTTGAGTGGCGATGCCGGCATCCTTAACCACCAGACCGGCAACGCCCCCAGAACTCCGAGCATGGCGATTGCAAGATAGGCTCCTGCCAGCGGTATCGGCGCCAGTGCGTCCTTTGCTTCATTGAACAGTTGCGGCCCCAGCAACGCGGCCACCAGTCCGGAAGCCAGTGTGAAGGAAATCGCCTGGGCCCGATGTTCGGCGGGAACCGCCTCGGAGGCCGCAAACCGGAAATAGTTCACGCTGATCAATGCGGCCCCAAGAGCCGCATGTGCCAGGCAGAGCAGGATGAAATTCTGCAGAACAAGCGCCAATGCCGCGAAGATACCGCCGAAGACCAGCATTGCCGCGCCAAGCAGGAAACCTGCTCGCCTGCCGAAGCGCCCCATGAAGAGAGATACCGGCGTTGCCACGATGATGCCGACCAGCATCTGCGTCGACGGCGGAGCGGTTGCGAGCCACACGTGGGGAGCCAGCCACCCTCCTGCCAGACCGCCAAGGATGATCAGCATCGGCATTGCCGAGCCGAGCACGATATTCGCAAGGAGAATGAGGAGAAAGTTTCTCGTGAGCATGAGGCCGTCCGTACCGGTTACGCCAGGGATCACTCCTGTTTACCGGTTGAACCGACTGTCTATAATGACATAGTGTCGTCAATTATGGACAAAACGCTTCGCCAGATCGACATCCTGCTTTTCGACGGCCTGAACATCCTGGATGTGGCAGGTCCCGCGCAGGTTTTCAGTTCGGCAAACGAAGACGGCACCGAACGCTACAGGTTGCGCTTCGTTTCCATGGACGGGATGGGGGTCACCTCTTCCTGCGGGCTCAGATTGCAAGTGGACACGACCGCTTCGACAAACGGGCGGCGGGATCTCCTGATACCGGGCGGGACTGGTGTCGATCAAGCGATGCATGACCGGATGATCCTGGATTTTCTTGCAACATGGCCTTCGGAAATGGAGGACAGACGGGTAATCTCGATCTGCTCCGGTGCGCTGGTCCTGGCCAATGCTGGCCTTTTGAATGGCCGGAAAGCCACGACCCACTGGCGGCGCGCCCGACAGGTGCGACGGCAATTTCCTGAGGTGCGCTGGTCTACCGACGAGCTGTATCACATCGACGGCAATGTGATGACGTCCGCAGGCGTGGCCTCAGGCATCGATCTGGCGCTGGAGATCATCAAGAGGGACCATGGTGGAGCCCTGGCTCTTGCCGTTGCCCGCGAGTTGGTCGTCTATCTGAAAAGAGCCGGTGGCCAAACCCAGTTCGCTGACTTGCTTGAAGCGCAGTTTTCCGGCGACCGCGAACTTGGCCGGCTGCTTGACGCCTTGCAGGACAATCCCGGACGCGACTGGACACTGGAGTTGATGGCTGAGGTTGCCGGTCTGACCCCGAGGACCTTGAGCCGACGGTTTTCCGCAAGCGCGGGGCTAACGCCCGTGAAATATCTGGAACGCTACAGGCTCAAGCGGGCAGCGGATGTCCTGTCAGGCGGTGCGCCGGTGGGAAGCGCTATCCGTGTTTCCGGTTTCTCCGATTTCCAGCAAATGCAGCGGGCGTTCAAGAGGCATCTCAATACCACCGTCGGCGAGTACCGGGAAAAATTCGCGGATAGCTGAAACCCTGTGGCGACAGATCGCGGATGGCACCTGCCGGACATCAGCTGAGATGCCATCCGGAGCGCTGCAACCAGCGCCCCGGATGCAGTTTGCATCAGACGAACAGGTTGACCAGGCTTTCCAGGTATTCCTGCTTGCCGGATTTCGGCTGCGGTTCCAGGTCGGCCTTGTGGACGCGCTCGGCCAATGTCTCGAGCGAGGAACCACCCTTGAGGATGTCGGCGTTTTCCGGCTTCTGCCAGCCGGCATAACGGTCATCGACGAAGCCCTTCAGCCGGCCGTCCTCGATCATGGCTGCCGCGGCCTTCAGTCCGCGAGCAATTGCGTCGGCCGAGCCGACATGCGCCTGGATCAGATCGACCGGGTCGAGTGACTGGCGACGCAGCTTGGCATCGAAGTTGGTGCCGCCGGTGGTGAAGCCGCCCGCCATCAGGATCTCGTAATAGGCGAGCGCCAGTTCCGGCACGTTCATGCCGAAGTGGTCGGTATCCCAGCCGCACTGGTAGTCGTTGCGGTTCATGTCGACGGACCCGAAGATGCCGAGCGAACGGGCCATGTGCAGTTCGTGCTCGAACGAGTGACCGGCCAGGATGGCGTGGCCCTGCTCGATGTTCATCTTGACGTCGTTTTCCAGCCCGTAGGCCTTCAGGAACCCATAGACGGTGGCGACGTCGTAGTCGTACTGGTGCTTGGACGGTTCCTGCGGCTTCGGCTCGATCAGGATCGTGCCCTTGAAGCCGATCTTGTGCTTGTATTCGACCACCATGTTGAGGAAGCGGCCGAACTGGTCCAGCTCCTGTTTGATGTTGGTGTTGAGCAGGGTCTCGTAGCCTTCGCGGCCACCCCAGAGCACATAGTTCTCACCGCCGAGGCGATAGGTGACGTCCATTGCGTTCTTCACCTGTGCGGCGGCATAGGCGAAGACGTCCGGATCCGGATTGGTGGCCGCACCGCCCATGAAGCGGCGGTTGGAGAACATGTTGGCCGTGCCCCAAAGGAGCTTGATGCCGGTGTCGGCCATCTTCTTTTCGAAGATGTCGGCAATCGCGTTCACGTTGGCATTGCTTTCGGCGAGCGTCCGGCCTTCCGGCGCAACGTCGCGGTCATGGAAGGTGAAGAACGGCATGCCCAGGATCTGGAACATCTCGAAGGCAACGTCTGCCTTCAGTTTGGCCTGTTCCATCGGATCGCCGCCAGCCGCCATCCAGGACCGGTTGAAGGTTTCGCCGCCAAACGGATCGGACCCCGGCCAGCAGAAGCTGTGCCAGTAACACACGGCAAGACGCAGATGGTCTTCCATGCGTTTGCCAAGGACGATCTCGTCCTTGTTGTAGTGGCGATAGCTCAGCGGCTCGGTGCTTGCCGGCCCGGTGTATTGGATCGGCTGAAGATCGCCGAAGAACCCAGTGCTCATGTTGTCATCTCCTTGAATATGTTTCCTAAAAGCCGGCTTGCTTGAGCGCCGGATAAAGCTTGTGCCAGCGCTCGTAGCCTTCGGCATATCTTTGTGTGAGGGCCGGCACCGGATCGATGCTGGCCTTGAGGGCCGGCTTGGTGAAAATGCCCTCGGTGCTACCGAGCGCGGCGGCCTGACCGAGCCTTGCCGCGCCAAGCGAGCCGCCGAAGTCGCCATCCACCGGAACGTCGACCGGAACATTGAGCAGGCTGGCGATGATCTCCAGCCAGACTGTGGAGCGAGACCCGCCGCCGACCGCCAGAACGCGTTCGATCCCGGTGCCGGCAACACTGAGCGCTTCCAGGCAGTCCTTGAGCGCAAAGGCGACACCATCCAGCACGGCGTGGCAGAGTTCGGCGTCGTCGGTTCCGTGGGAAATGCCGAAGAAGCCGGCGCGGATGTCGACGTCGTTGTGCGGCGTCCGTTCGCCGCCGAGATAAGGCATGAAGGAAACGGGCGAAGGCCCTTCCACATTGCCGACCAGACCGGTGAGTTCACCCGGATTCCGCTTCAGTACCTTCGCCAGCCAGTTGAGGCTGTCGGTTGCTGAAAGGATCACCCCCATCTGGTGCCAGGTGTCCGGCACGGCATGGCAGAACGCATGAACCGCGCTGTCGACGTTGGGCGAGAAGCGGTCGTTGGTCACGAACAGCACGCCGGAGGTCCCGAGCGAGACAAAGGCCGAGCCCGGATCGACCGCGCCGACACCGCAGGCAGATGCGGCATTGTCGCCGCCGCCGCCGGCCACCACCGGAGCTGCGTCGAAACCCCAGCGGCCACAAAGATCCGCCTTGAGTGTGCCCGAGCTTTCGGAGCCTTCGACAAGGCGCGGCATGTTCTCACGAGTGAGGCCCGTGGCGGCCAGAAGCGCGTCGCTCCAGTCGCGTCTGGCGACATCCAGCCAGAGCGTTCCGGCGGCATCCGACATTTCGCCGACGTACTCGTCCGTCAGCTTGAAGCGGACATAGTCCTTGGGCAGCAGAACCATGGTGGTTCTGGCGAAGATTTCCGGCTCGTTCTCGCGCACCCACTGCAGCTTCGGCGCGGTGAAGCCCGGCATCACCCGGTTGCCGCCGAGCGTCAGGAATTTCGGCTCGGCCGCTTCCAGGTCCGAGCATTGCTTGCCCGACCTGCCGTCGTTCCACAGGATGCAGGGGCGCAGCGGCTTACCGGAGGCATCCAGAAGCGTGGCACCGTGCATATGGCCGGACAAGCCGATGCCACGCACTGCAGCCATGGCCTTCGGCGCTTCCGCCTTGAGCGCGTCCAGAACGGTTTCGCAAGCGCGCCACCAGCTGTCCGGGTCCTGTTCCGACCAGCCCGGATGGGGACGCTGGACGGTCAACTCCGCGGTTGCCGATGCGATCAGAGACTGGTCTTCACCAAGAAGAATGGCTTTGACCGAACTGGTACCGATATCGAGGCCGATATACATGAGGTGCGTTCCTCAAAAACAATCAAAAAGAATGCCGATGGCCCGTGACCGGGTGTCGGCATGAGTGTCCACACCGTCCGAACAGGGCCAGGCCATCTGTTCAAACCATGAGGAAGCCCCGCGGGCAAGAGCCCGCGGGTCCCGTCGGTTTATCCGACCACTGTATCGTCCACAAGGGCACCTGGACCCGGGATCGCCCCTTCCGGGCATTTACCCAGGATGATCATGCCAAGCACGTCGTCATCAGTGACGTCGGTCGTGCGGGCGGTGCCGACAAGCTGACCGTTTTTCATGACCGCGATACGGTCGCAAAGCTGGAAAACGTCGTGGATGTCGTGGCTGATCAGGAAGATGCCGAGACCCTGTTTCTTCAGTTCCTGGATGAGTTCAGCCACCATCTGCGTTTCATGCACGCCAAGCGCGGCGGTCGGCTCGTCCATGATCAGGATCTTGGCATTGAAGTAGACCGCGCGGGCAATGGCCACCGACTGGCGCTGACCGCCCGACAGGGCTTTCACCGGCGCATGGAACTTTTTGAAGTTCGGGTTGAGCCGGCCCATGATCTTGCGGGTTTCCGCTTCCATGGCATCATCGTCGACAAAGCCGAGCGGCGAGGTCAGTTCACGGCCGAGGAACAGGTTGGACGCGGCGTCGAGATTGTCCGCCAGAGCAAGCGTCTGGTAGATGGTCTCGATGTTCTGCGCCCGCGCGTCGCGCGGCGAGTGAATGTGCACTTCCTTGCCGTTGATGCGGATTTCGCCGCTGTCGGCCTTGTAGGCACCGGAAAGGATCTTGATCAGGGTCGACTTGCCGGCACCGTTGTGGCCAAGCAGACCCACGACTTCACCCGGATAAAGATCGACAGAGACATGATCCACGGCCTGCACCCCGCCGAAGGAGATGCACATGTCTTTCATTTCTACGAGAGGCGCGTCCATGTCTCAGTCTCCCGTGCGCTTGCGATAGATGATGTCGACGAGGACGGCGATGACGAGCACCGTGCCCACGACAATGTTCTGCAGCGGGGCGTCGACGCCGACCATGGCCATGCCCGACTGCAATGACTGCATGATCAGCGCGCCCAGGATGGCGCCGTAGATCGTGCCGACGCCGCCGGCAAGCGCGGTGCCGCCGATCACTGCCGCGGCAATGACCCGGAGTTCGTCCAGCGTGCCGATGTCGTTGGTCGAAAAACCGAGGCGTGCGGCCGCGACAGCGGCTGCGAGCGCGCTGAGGCCGCCCATGATGGCAAATACCTTGACGGTCAGGAACCTGGTGTTGATGCCGGAGAGCTCCGCGGCATCCGGGTTGCCGCCGGTTGCGAAGATGTAGCGTCCGAGACGGGTGCGGCGTGCGACGATGGTCATGACGACGGCAACCACGATCAGGAGCAGCACCGAGTAGGGAATGCCGTAGCCCATGACCAGGCCTTCCGGCATGGTTTCGCCCCGGGCCTCGAAGATCCGCTCAAGACGGGCCGTGGGAATGTCATAGGCATTCAGCACCCAGACGAACCCGAGAATTGCCCCGGTCGTGATGACACCCATGGTGACTTCCGCCCAGCCGGGTTTGACCGGGAACCCATGCGCAGCCTTGCGGCGGCGCGAGGAGACCTGCATCCACAGCGCAACGGCGACGGCCAGAACGCCAAAGATCCACGACCCCGTTTCGCCCATGGTGCCGCCGATACCGCCGATCATGGTGAAGGTTTCATCGAGCGGGCCGATCGTCTGACCGGAGGTGATGAACCAGGCAACGTTGCGCCAGACCAGGAGGCCGCCGAGCGTCACGATGAAGGCCGGAATGCCGAGATAACCGACCATCCAGCCCTGGAAGGCACCGATCAGCACACCAACAACCACACCGGCCAGAATGGCCAGGATCCAGATAGCCGGATTGCCGAGACCGAGCAGCGGCGGCAGGACATCGGTCTGGACAACCGCCATGACCGCCGCGACCGTCGCCAGAACGGAGCCGACAGACAGATCGATGTGGCGGGTGACGATAACAAACACCATGCCGGTGGCCATGATGGCAACGGACACGGTCTGGATCGTCAGGTTGAAGATGTTGCGCGGCGTCAGGAACCGGCCATCCGTAATCACATTGAACACCAGGCACAGGACGATGAACGCCCCGATCATGCCGAGAAGCCGTGTGTCCAGCTGCAATGCGGCAAACAAGTTTCGTGCTGTCGGGCTTTTGGGCCCTGACAGTGCGGTGTCAGACATAGAGGTTACTCCTGCTTGGAGACCATTACGCTTACGCATCGGGTGGCCCATCCCGGGGAGCGGCTTTCGCAGCAGCTGTCCCTGTTATTACGGCCCCGGTTAACAGTAACCGGGGCCGTACATTAAGCGTAGTGTTATTAGTTACAGGGAGCCGGGCCGTTCTCGACGCCCTGGCACAGATCATCCTTGGAGATCCAGCCTGCATCGACGACCGCGGTCAGGTTGTCCTTGGTGACCGGGAGCGGTGCCAGGAACTTGGCGGTCAGCTCGGTGCCGGACGGAGACGTCCAGGCAGCTGCGCCATCGACGCCGGACATGTCGGTGCCACTGGCCAGGCTGACGGCAATTTCACCGGCGGCCTTGCCGAGTTCGCGAGCGTCCTTCCAGACGGAAACCGTCTGCGTGCCCTTTGCAACGCGGTTCAGAGCGGCATGGTCGCCGTCCTGACCGGACACCGGAATGCCGTCCATGCCCTGTGCGGTCAGAGCGGCCACGACACCGCCGGCCGTACCGTCGTTGGAGGCAACAACCGCGTCGACCTTGTTGTCGTTGGCGGTCAGGATCTGTTCCATGTTGCGCTGTGCGTTCGCCGGCAGCCAGCCGTCGGTGTAGGCTTCGCCAACGATCGTGATGTCACCCGCATCGATTGCGGACTGCAGGACTTCCTGCTGACCACCGCGGAGGAAGTCCGCGTTCGGGTCGGTCGGGGAGCCCTTGATCATGACGTAGTTGCCCTTCGGCGCGGCAGCCAGAACGGCGCGAGCCTGCATGCGGCCAACTTCAACGTTGTCGAAGGTCAGGTAGAAGGCGCGCGGATCATCGATCAGGCGGTCGTAGCCGACAACCGGGATGCCTTCGTCGGCAGCGGCCTGCACGGCCGGGCCGATTGCCTGGGAATCCTGCGCCAGGATGATGAGGGCGGTCGCGCCTTGTGCGATCAGCGCCTCAACGTCGGAAAGCTGTTTTGCGGACGAGCTCTGCGCGTCGGCGGAAATGTAAGTCGCGCCGGCTGCCTCAAGGGCGCCCTTGATGGCGGCTTCGTCAGTCTTCCAGCGTTCTTCCTGGAAGTTGGACCAGCTCACGCCGACAATGACGTCTTCTGCGTGGGCCAGGTTCAGTGCGGTCGCGGACAGCAGGGCGCCCGCCAGCAAAGTGGTGATTTTACGCATTGCGATGTTTCCTCCAGTTGGCGCATCCCACGTCGGACGGATGTGCCTGAAATGCGTCAGTGTCGAAGCGCCTTTTCGAGGCGCCTTCAGAAAGGACAGCCTTATTGTTATTTTTTTTGGTGCCCGAAAAAAAGTTGCAGGAAAGCGCTGCTCCTGTCAACATGGTTTTGCAAAACACTGTTCCGCGGGGTTTGACACGCCCGGTGAGAAGCAGGAAAACCGGGAGAAACCCGGGACAGAGGAAACACCTTGGGAAGAGCTGAGCGAGCATGACACGCAAGGCGGACCGGGATCAGATCCGGCGGCAAAACAGAAGTATTGTTCTACAGGCCCTGCGCCGGAACGGCCCCATGGCGCGGATAGATCTCGGCCAGATGACACGGCTGAGTCCCGCGACGGTGACGGCCATCACCTCCGATCTTCTGGACCAGGGATTGATCCTGAGCCTGGAGAGCGAGGAGCCCAAAACACCCCAGGCGCGTGGACGGCCACGCACCCTTTTGAAGCTCAAGCCGGACGCGGTCTATACGGTTGGCGTCCGTCTGTCGGTCAACAACATCGACCTGTCGCTGGTGAATTTCGCCGGCGAGGTGGTGTGCGACAGGCGCAGCCATTTTGACAGCGCCACAGAAGATGCCGACAGCTTTCCCGAAACCCTGATCAAGGCGATCAGACAGTTCCTTGATGAGGCTGAAATCGGCCCGTCACGGGTTCGGGAAATCGGCGTTGCCGCACAGGGTGTCGTTGAAACGGAAACCGGCGTCGTTGCCTGGAGCCCCGCCTTTGCCGGGCGCAAGATCCCTGTCGTCGGTCCATTGCACGAAGCCTTCGGGGCGGATTGCTACATTTCCAACGACACCAACATGATCACCGAAGCGCTGCACTGGTCGGACCCGAACAAGTACAGCGGGACATTCGCGGTGATCATGCTCGATTACGGTGTCGGCATGGGGCTTTACCTCGACAACCGGCTGTTTTCGGGGGCAAGCGGCACGGCGGCCGAGTTCGGCCATGCCAACCATCTGCCCGGCGGGGCGCTCTGCCGATGCGGCAAGAAAGGCTGCCTTGAGGCGTATCTTTCCGATTACGCGCTGGTGCGGGCTGCCTCGCATCTGCCGGAAAACACCGATCCGGGCACCATCAAGGCGGGCGTCAGCGGCCTTGCCCGGCTGATCGAACTGGCCGGCTCCGGAGACAAGGACGCCTGCAACGCGTTTCACGAGGCCGGCCGGGTTCTGGGCTATGGTCTTGCCCGGGTGATTGCGATGATCGACCCCAAGCGCGTGGTGCTGACCGGCGCTGCCATGCGCGCCTTCTCCTTCATGGAAAAAGGCATGTGGGAAGGGCTGGAAGAGGCTCTCGTTTCCGATCTCAGGAACAATTTCTCCCTGGACGTGATGCCGTGGAATGAGGACTTCATTCGCAGCGGCCTGATCGCCCAGTCGATGGAACGTCTCGACAAGGATTTTCTCGGCAACGCAACTCCGCCCTCTGGCCGCATAGCGCGGGTCGACCGCAAGGAGGCGACAGCATGACAGGCAAATCCCGGTTCGCGGTCTCTGCTCTCGTCCTCGGCATCACCCTGCCTGCATCGGCGCTTGCCGATCCCGCACCCTGGAGCGAACGGGCCATCAAGGAAGACGTCGATATCGACGCCCTGGCGCAATCGGGCGAAGATGCCATCACCGTGCTGCAGCCGCTTGGAGAAGAGCTGTTCAAGGCCAAGTTCACCACGCTGGATGGCGCAGGCCGGCCGGACGCGACGCGGGCTATCGTGCCGACAAAAGTGCGCCGCAAGGCACCGCAGGCCTTCCAGCGTCTTGCAGGAATGGACGCCAATTCCTGTTCTTCCTGCCACAACGAGCCTGTGATCGGCGGTTCCGGTGCGTTCACAGCAAACGTGTTCGTGTCCGAAGGCTTCGAAAGCGCCGACTTCGACACAACGGATCCCCAGTTTTCCAACGAGCGCAATACGGTCGCGCTTCAGGGAGCCGGGCTGATCGAATTGCTTGCCCGGGAAATGACCACGGACCTGCGCAGCCAGCGGACGGATCTGCTGGCCCGGGTGCGGAAAAGCGGTCAGGAAGAAACCGTCAGTCTGGAAACAAAGGGCGTCTCCTTCGGCAAGTTGACCGCCTTTCCCGATGGGACACTGGACGTTTCCCGTCTCGAGGGTATCGACGACGATCTGACCTTGCGGCCTTTCAGCCAGAAGGGTGTCTTTGCCTCGCTTCGTCAGTTCAGCGTGAACGCCACCAACGATCATCATGGCATACAGGCGGTCGAGCGGTTCGGCGCCGAGTGGACAGGATCGGACGACTTCGACGGTGACGGCCATACAGGCGAAATTTCGCCGGGTCAGATCTCGGCGCTGGTCGCTTTCCAGGCAACCCTTCCCGCACCCACCCGAAAACAGGATCTGCCGGATGTCTGGCAGCAAGCGGCGGCAAAGGGAGAAGCGCTTTTCGGCACCATCGGCTGCAGCTCATGCCATATTCCCGAATTGCCGCTCGAAAGCCTCATCTTTCAGGATCCCGGCCCGTTCGACACCGCCGGCACCCTGCGCCAGAGCGACGTGAAGGCGCCGCTCGAACTTGACCTCGGCACGCTGGACTGGGTGAAGGCCCTGCCGCGCGATGACCAGGGCCGGGTGCTGGTTCCCCTTTACGGCGACCTGAAGCGCCACACGATTGCCGATGCGGCCAACGACACCTTCGGCAATGAACTGCTGGCCCAACGCTTTGTTGCGCGCGACGTTTTCATCACGTCCGAGCTATGGGGCATCGGCAGCACGGCGCCCTATGGGCACCGGGGCGATATCACGACGCTGGAAGAGGCGATTCTAGCCCATGGCGGCGCTGCTTCCGACAGCCGCAAGGCCTATGCGGGTCTGGCGGAAACCGAGCAGCAGACGATCATCGCCTTCCTGCGCAGCCTGGAGATCGCGGAATGAAGCCTTTCAGCCTTTCCGTGTCCGGTGCGCTGTTGAGCGTAATCCTTGCGGCCCCGGCCCTGGCAGACGACACCCGTCAGGCTTCCGTTGCGCCCGTCCCCTCGTTTGTGGAAGAGGCTTCGGCTGCGGGCATCGAACATTCCTATGACGGTGCATGGGAATTCTTCGTTGGTGGCGGCACCGCGATCTTCGATTGCGATGGCGACCGCAAGCCGGATCTGTTCTTTGCCGGCGGCAAGAACCCAGCGCAACTTTTTCGCAACGAAAGCCGTGTGGCAGGACCGCTGAAATTCACCGCGGTGGAAACCGGCCTCAATGAAAAACAGGCCACCGGCGTGCTCGGCGCCTATCCACTCGACATCAACAACGACGACATCCTGGATCTCGTCGTGCTGCGCCTGGGTGAAAACCTGATCCTGGAAGGCAAGGGCGCCTGTACCTTCGAGGTCGCCAACCGGGCCCTTGGCTTCGACGGCGGCCGTGAATGGAGTACCTCCTTTTCCGCCACCTACGAACCAGGGCTCGATTATCCAACGCTTGCATTCGGCAATTATGTCGATCGTTCTGCCCCCGGTTCGCCCTGGGGCACCTGTCACGACAACTTCCTGTTCCGGCCGGAAAAGACGGAGGACGGCAGCCCGCTCTACGCGGAAGCAACGCGCCTGTCGCCGGGATACTGCAGCTTGTCGATGCTGTTCACCGACTGGAACCGCTCCGGCGAACCTGCACTCAGGATCTCGAACGACCGGCAATATTACCGCGGTGGCGAGGAGCAGCTCTGGGCCGTTGCGCCCGGCAGACCGCCTCGCCCCTATCGCAAGTCCGATGGCTGGCAACACTTGAAGATCTGGGGCATGGGCATTGCGTCCATCGACCTGGATGTGGACGGTTTTCCAGAGTATGCGCTCACCAGCATGGGCGACACCAAGCTGCAGAAGCTCGACCCGGAAGCGGACGAGACCGTGCCGGTCTATCAGGACATTGCCTTCGACCTTGGCGTTACCGCGCACCGGCCCTATGCGGGGGAAGACCTGAAACCGTCAACCGGATGGCATTCCGAGTTTCAGGACGTCAACAATGACGGGCTCTGGGATCTCTTCATAGCCAAGGGCAACGTGGAAGCCATGCCCGACTTCGCGGCCTATGACCCGGACAATCTCTTGCTCGGCCAATGGGACGGCCGCTTTGTGGAAACCGGCGATACGGCCGGGATCGCACTGAACCGGCGCGGACGCGGGGCGGGTCTGGCGGATTTCAACGCGGACGGACTGGTGGATCTGGTTGTCGTCAACCGCTCCGGACCGGTGAGCCTGTTCCGGAACGTTGGCCAGGGGACTTCAGAAGAACCGAAACAGCTCGGCAACTGGCTGGCTGTGGACGTGCGCCAGCCGGGCAAACCCAACTCCCGCGCAGTGGGTGCCAAGATCAGCGTGAAGACGGGCAACCGGACCGTGGTGAAGGACATCCAGGTGGGGGCTGGCCATGCCTCCGGCCAGATGGGCTTCGTTCACTTCGGCCTGGGTGTGGCGGAACGTGCCAACGTGCGTATTAAATGGCCGGACGGCGACTGGAGCCACGGCTACCGGGTCTTTGCCAACGGTCACGTGATCATTGAACGGGGTGCGGAAAAGGCAAAGCTCTGGTATCCGGAGTAGCCCCCGGCAAGGTACCTTTCCGGCACTGAATAACTGGTTCGCGAGGCCATCGTAAACTCAGAAAAGCTGCATTTTTTCAATGACTTTCCGGCTCTTTTGCCGGAACATGCAGGACAAGATGCAATTTCTGGAGAACCTGCGCTCATGGCCGGTCCAACCGACAAGAAATCCTTCAATCCTCCTTCCGTTCGAACACCCTTCGGGCAGTATAATCATGGCCTTTACGTGCCGCCCGGCGCCAGCCTGCTGGTGACCTCCGGCCAGCTCGGCATCCGGCCGGACGATACGATTCCGCCGGACGTGACCGGCCAGTCCGAAATCTGTTTCGAGGCCATCGCCGCCATCCTGAAGGAAGCGGAGATGAGCTTTGACGACGTCATCCGCATTTCCGGTTTCGTTACCCGGCGGGAAGATTTCGCGGACTATATGGCCGTTCGCGACCGCTACACCGGAACGCTGAAACCGGTCTCGACCCTTTTGGTGGTTGGTGGCTCACGCGTCCGGAATTTCTGGTGGAAGTGGAAGTGACCGCGGCGAAGGTGTTCTAGCCCAGCCAGCCTGGAGCGGTGTCAGAACCGCTCCATTTCCTTGCCGACCTTCTCCAGAAAGGCACCGGTCGAGGCCGGGGTGCAGTTGTTCATGTCGTAATGGGCGAGATATTTCACCGGTGCGCCAATCTTGATCTGTGCCCGGATGACCCGATTGACCACCTTGCGCGGTGGATCGCCAACCAGAAACGCCCGCCACCGGCTGCCGCCATAGGTCATGACGGCCGCCATCTTGCGGATATGGCGCAAGGTCGGTGTCAAGGTGCCGTCTTCCAGATGAAACGAAACGCCCGGCAGCCAGACACGGTCGAAGTAACCTTTCAGCATCGCGGGAAAACCGAAGTTCCAGACCGGCGTGCAGATGACCAGACCTTCCGCCGCCAGCAAGCGCTCGCAGTAATTGTCGACCAGTTCCCGGTTGTCGGGAACCGTGTGATAGATGTCCCTGTCGCGTGCGGAGAGGACCGGGTCGAACCCTTCCTCATAGAGATTGCAGCCGTCGACCTCATGCCCGGCCTTGGCCAGGCTTTCACAGGTCTTGTGATAGAGCGCCCGGCCGAAACTGTGCTCCTGCGGGTGGGAATGGAGAACCAGTACGCGCATCTGATCAGGCCTCGGCAAAGGCCTGAAGGCCCGGGAAAAGATAGTTCTGGCCGGAATTGAAGTCGAAGTCCGGATTGTCCCAGGCGATCATCTTGCCCGGATTGAGCAATCCCTCCGGGTCTGTCTCCTTCTTGAAGGCGAGCTGGACCTGGTCGGTCTGTTTCATGCCGCCTTCTTCAAGGGTGTAGCGATGCGGGTTGAACACCCGGCAGCCGTTTTCCTCGTGCAGCCGGATGATCTCGTCCAGCCGTTCTTCCGTCGTGTAGCGGATCAGGGGAAGGCCGGAGCATTGGACCTGACCATCGAACCGCAGGAACTCCAGGTGTCCGAAGATCTCGCCCGGGAACATTTCGGTGGTCTTGCGCACAAGCTCCACGTGGTTCGGGCCCGGATATTGCGTCTGCAGATAGGTGAAAGAACTGTCGAATTTCAGCGCCCGCAGCGTCGTGTGGTTCCAGGCAAGTTCATAGACATGCGGAATGCCCTTCATGCTTTCCACTTCGTCCGACCGGAAGCGCACTTTGCCCTTCATCCGTTCCGCAAGCGCAAGCATTGCCGACATGGAGTGCGGCGCCACCATCAACACGGTGACCGCCTCGCCTTCCTTCAGCCAGGGCTTGTGCCGCGTGAAGAAATCGAACGGAATGGGTGCCGCAATCGGGGCGACTTCCTTCAGCAGAATACCGTTGCTGCGCGCCAGCTTGTCGGAAAAGACGACCGCATCCATGAAGGTTTCATGGCCGACGATCACGTCCACCCAGTCATGGGCCGTCGTCAGCGGCATTTCGACTTCGGTGATGATACCGTTGGTGCCATAGGCATGACTGACCTTCTGCAGGTCCCAGGTGGACAGCTCGATCACCCTGGGTTCGGCTTCCATGGTGACGATACGCAGGCGCAGGATGTTGCCGAGGTCGCGCAGGCCGCCCCAATGAACCGAACCGACACCGCCGGAGCCACCGGCGATGAAGCCGCCGATGGTCGCGGTTTGCGCGGTTGAAGGATGGAAGCGCAGTTCCTGGCCCGAATGTTCCTTTGTAATCTTGTCGAGCTTGGCAATGACGATGCCAGGTCCGCAGACGACCCGGCCCGGTGCGATCTCCTTGACCTCGTCCATCTTCGACATATCGAGCACGATGCCGCCGGACAGCGGCATCGCCTGGCCATAGTTGCCCGTGCCCGCACCACGCGGCGTGACCGGCACACCGTGGGCGAATGCCGTTTTCAGAACCTTTATGACTTCGGCTTCATTTTTCGGCGAGACCAGAAGGTCTCCGGTGACGTTGTCGAGCTGGGCCTTGAGGACCGGCGAATACCAGTAGAAGTCACGGCTCTTCGCCTGAACCAGACGCGGATTGTCCTCAACCGCGATGCCATCAAGTTCGGCCTTGATTGTCTCGTAATCGGCCATGGTCAGCCTTTCGTCAGCGGGTCAAGTTCAGAATAATCCGGCAGGCGACGGTCGATGCCCATGCCATTCCGCATCACGATGCGGTCCGCCTGCGGACGGGACAGAAATTCGCTCCAGCTTCGAGCGTTGAAGATGACAAGATCGGCGCCCAGCCCCTCGGCAATCCGCCCGGCTTCGGGAACTTGCAGGATGTCGGCCGGAAGGCTGGTGACCACCTTGGCCGCATCATCGAGCGGGTGGTCCAGATGCGCAATGCGGACGGCCTCGCGGAATACTTCCACCATGTCGAGATCGCCATAGGCGTAGAAAGGATCGCGGGTGTTGTCAGATGAAACGGCCACCGGCACGCCTGCGGCCCGCAGTTCGTGCAGCAGTGTGACGCCACGCGAACGCGGTGTGCGGCCCGGGTGCCGGTCTTGCAGATACATGTTGCACATGGGCAGGGAAACGACGGAGAGGCCTGCCTCCCGCACCTTGTCGATTGTCGCCTTGGCCTTGTCGTCGTCCTGGCGCGCCAGGGAACAGCAATGGCCGACCGTAACGGCGCCTTCGAACCCGTTGCGCAGCTTGGCTTCCGCAATAGCAAGCAGCGTCAGGACGTTGGCATCCTGGGTCTCATCAACATGCAGGTCGATATCGAGGCCGTTGTCCGCAGCCGTGCGAAACAGGATATCCAGCCTGCGGTCGAGATCCGGCAACGGGAACGTCACGCCGCCAAGCAGACCGCCGTTTGCCACGACGACCTCCACCAGGTCGGAAAAATAAGCGTCGTCGTCGATGGCATCGATCGGAAACAGCGCGGCAGCCTGCAGGGCGATCCGGCCTTTCCATCGTTCGCGCATGTCGGCGAACACCTCGAAGGAAATCCGGTGCTGCGGTGCCAGGCTGTCGAGATGGGTGCGCAGGAGGCTGGTCCCGTGCGCATAGGCGCAGCGCAGGGAGAAGTCCATGCGCGTTTCAACGTCCCTGGCCGTCCAGTTTGCCTCCCGGTCGGCCCTGACGGCGGCAAGTGCACCGTCGAAATCGCCGGTCGGGTTGGGTTGCCGGTCCCAGATATGACCCTTGTCGATGTGGGTGTGCATGTCGGCAAAGCAGGGCCAGACCATGCGCCTTTGCAGATCAACGCTTTCGATGTCCGCTGGGGCCGCCCCAGCCGGGAGAATGGCCTCGATCCGACCGTCTGAAATGATCAGATCGGCCAACGACAGGCCCTCGCGCGCAGGGAGCGCCGATCCCGGTGTGACTGCGGCGGGCAGGGTTGCGGTGCGCAGCGCGAACCGGCCGGTTTTGGGAAGGTCGAGTGTCATCAGTTTTCCCGCTTCAGGCTGCTTTCGTGCCAGCGATGCAGTGTCCACCAGGAGATGAAGGACGTCAAAGCGAAGATCAGCACACCCAGGCTGGCAAGCAGGAACAGCGCTGCGAACAGACGTGAAATATTGAGCCGGAACTGGCTCTCCAGAAGGCGGAAGGCAAGTCCCGAGCCTGCACCGGCCGATCCCGCCGCAAATTCGGCAACGACCGCCGCAATCAACGCAAGACCGCCACCGATGCGAAGGCCGGTCATGAAATACGGTAGGGAAGCCGGCAGCTTCAGATAGATCAGCGTCTGCCAGCGCGAGGCACCGTAAAGTTCAAACAGGTTCAGGAGGTTGTGATCCACGCTCTTCAGGCCCTGCACCATGTTGGACAGGATCGGGAAGAAGGCGACGACAAACGCACAGATCAGAAGCGCTGCCTGTGTTGACGGAGCGTAGATCAGGATCAGCGGCGCGATCGCGATGATCGGCGTGACCTGCAGGATAACGGTGATCGGATAGAGCGCCGTCTCGATCCAGCGGGACTGCACAAGCAGGATCGCCATGCCGCCACCGCCGATCAACGCCAGAGCAAGGGAGGCAAGCGTGATCTTGGTCGTCACCCAAAGAGCGGGCAGCAGGATGTGCCAGTCGGACATCAGCGAATTCACCACCAGTCCCGGGCCGGGAAGAATGTAATGGGGAATGTCATTCACGGTGACCATGACCTGCCACAGCGCGATCAAGCCTGCGATGACGAAGATCGGCACCAGAACCGTCAGGATGCGCTCCCGCCGCTTGGCAGCGGCAGCGCTTTCCTTTGTCGGCAGCTTGGCTGCTGATGCCGGCCTTTTGCGCGCAACTTGCGCTTCGCTGTCTGTTTCTTGCAGAACGTCGGCGGCAGCCAGGGTTTCGTTTGCTGGTGCGGTCATCAGTGCTCCTCGCCTCCCATGGCTTCCGACAGCATGGCGGAGACTTCCGCGCAGGCTTGCCTGTACTCCTCGGAGGTACGGTACTGCGCATCCCGCTCAAGACTGGTGTGCAGGGGAAAATCCGAATGCACGCGGCCCGGCCGGGCTTTCATCACCACGATCCGGTTTGCCAGATAGGCGGATTCATAAACGGAATGGGTCACGAAGATCACCGTGATGCCTGTCGCCTTCCAGAGCGCCAGCACATCGTCATTCAGCTTTTGGCGCGTGATCTCGTCAAGGGCCGCGAAGGGTTCGTCCATCAACAGCAGCTTGGGCTCGGTTACCAGCGCACGCGCGATGGAGACACGCATCTTCATGCCGCCGGAAAGTTCGCGCGGATAGGCATCGGCGAAGTCCTTCAGGCCTACGCTTTCCAGCGCGGTCATGATCCGTTCCGATGCCGCTTTCTTCGAGACACCCTTGAGGCGCAGGGGAAGGTAGACATTGCCGAAGACGGTTTGCCAGGGCATCAGCGTCGGTTCCTGAAACACGAAGCTGATGTCGCCGTCAGGCAACCCTCTGGAGTTGATGCGGAAACTCGGCCAGTCGATTTCGCCTTCCGATACACCACCAAGGCCGGCGATGATCCTGAGTGCGGTCGACTTGCCGCAACCGGACGGCCCCAGCAAACTTATGAACTCTCCCGGCCGAACCGTCATGGACATGCCGGACAGGGCCAGCGTCCCGTTGGAGAATACCTTCGAAACATTATCCATCGCCACCAGCGGGCGGGACGATTTCACACTGCGGGCCGACGGCGTCTTCGTTTCTGCGCTGCCCTGTTCGGCGATGACCATGCTCAACTCTGCATCTGGAGGCGACCGCTTCGCACGCCGTGGTGCGAAGCGGAATGTATTTGCCAAACCGGCCTTACTTCTTCAGGTCGAGGCCGACGCCCTTGCAGACGAAGTCCGTGGTGTAGGACTGCTTGTAGTCAAGAGAGGCATCCACGACGGCGATCGAAGCCAGCGTATCGAAGAACGCCTTGAAATGCTCGTCGGTCATGCAACCGATGCCCTTTTCTTCCGTGTCGCCGGAATCCACGATGCCGTATTCCTTCATCTTCGCAAGGGAATAGGCGAGCTGACCGTCGGTCATTTCCGGGTTGTCTTTCTTGATCAACTCGTTTGCCGCAGCGTTGTCGCCGTAGAGGTAGTTGTACCAGCCCTCGATGGAAGCATCGACGAAACGCTGCACCAGATCCGGGTTTTCCTCGACCAGCGCCTTGGAGGTGGTGATCATGGTCGAGTAGGGCGTCCAGCCTTCATCGGCCAGGAGGAACACTTTCGGCGCCCAGCCTGCCTGGTTTTCGATTTCATACGGCTCGGAGGTCAGGTAGCCCTGCTGCGCGGACTTGGGATCGACGATGAAAGGAGCCGGGTTGAAGGTATAGGGCTTGAACTGGGCGTCGGAGAAGCCTTCGAAGTTCTTCTTCATCCACTCGAAGTAGGTGACGTAGCCGTCCTTGCCCATGTAGATGGTTTCAAGCTTGGCAAGGTCGGTGAACTTGTCGATGCCCTGATCGGGATGCGCCACGAGGATCTGCGGATCCTTCTGGAAGATGCTGGCGACGTTGATCAGCGGAATGCCTTCCTTGACGTAGTCGAAGCCCTTCAGCGTCCCGCCCATGTAAAAATCGATCTTGCCGGAGATCAGCAGCGCATCGTTGGCAGCCTGCGGGCCGCCCGGCGCGATCGTGACCTTCAGGCCGTATTTCTCGTAGGTGCCGTCGGCAACGGCCTGGTAAAACCCGCCGTGTTCCGCCTGCGCGAGCCAGTTGGTGCCGTAGCTCACCTCATCCAGCGCCAATGCCTGGTGAGTGGCGGTTCCGGTGAGAAGAACCGCTGCGAGAAGCGTCTTCGCAGATGGGAAAACTGTCATTTCGTACCCTCCAGTAAAACAAAACTACCGTGAAACCGCACATTTCCGAAAATATTTGATCCCTTGCAGCGCACGTTGAAAAGCATCAAAATTCGCCTGCAGCGATGCCTTATTGTCATCGCTACCTTTTCTGACGATCAATTGTGCCGCATGCACAAAAAGGAGGCACTTCTTGGCTCTGCTCCACTCCCGCAAGCTGCTCTACCTGGATGAGATCGCGCGCTGCGGTTCCATTCGGAAGGCGGCTGATCGGCTGAATGTGTCGTCCTCCGCCATCAACCGGCAAATCCTTGCCCTGGAAGAGGAATTCGGCGTGCCGCTGTTCGAGCGCTTGCCGCGCGGGCTGCGGCTCACCGCGGCTGGAGAGCTGTGCGTTGAACATATCCGGGGCGTTCTGAAAGACTATGCCAGGCTAGAGACCCGGATCCGGGCGCTGAAAATGCCGCAGGCCGGCCAGGTCTCGCTGGTGACGACCGTCGGCCTCGCGTCGGGACCGCTGTCGGAAATCATCGCGAAATTCATCGAGAAGAACCCGCGCGTTCACATCAAGCTGCGCAGTGACGGCGGCACGACGACGATCAATCCGGTCCTGACAGGCGAAGTCGACATCGGCCTCGGCTTCAACATTGCCGCAACGCCGGGCCTGCGGACGCTGGCCACCTTCGACATTCCCATTGGTGCGGTGGTTCCGCCCGGACACAAGCTGGCGCAGGAAACCGGGCCGGTCGATCTCGTGGATGTGGTTCAGGAGCGGCTGGTGCTGGCCCAATCGGGAACCAGCCTGCGGGACGTGATCAATCTGGTGCTGTCGTCCGTGCCGATCCCGGTGGAGCCGATCCTGGAAACGAACTCCTCGGAAACGGTTCGCCAGCTTGTCCGGCGCGGCATCGGCATCAGCCTGCTCAATCCACTGGACGTTCTGGCCGAATGCCGGCGGGGTGAGCTCGTTTTCCGACCTTTGAACGTTGCCCGGACACATCACCAGCCGATGAAGCTGTTCACGCGGGCACGAGCCTCGATGGACGCGGCAACAAGCCTGTTCGTCGAATTCCTGCTGCAGGAACTCGTTGCTCAGGTGGAGGAATTGCAACGGGAAGGCAACCTGCCCGTTTAAGATCCGAAGATCGTTATGGCTTATACAGGTTGGTCAGCGAATAGGCTGTGAAGTCACGCAGCATCTCAATGAAACCGGCGGCCTGATGAGCACTGATCACCGCTCCTTTTTCCGCCGTCCCCCTGGAGGCGTCACCAACGACGCCGGCCGGGTTGAGATCATGGGCGATCCAGGCCAGGGCATGGGGCGGCGTCGGCTGGATGTATCTGGAGTTTTCCAGCATCTCTTCGGCTTTTGAGACGAAGTTCTCTGCCTTGTCCATGCGGACCAGTTCAGGCCGGAAATGCAGCATCAAGGATGTTTCGACCTCGCCGCCGTGAATACCGAATTTGGACTCGTGAGCGGAAATCATGCCGTCCGGATGGCCGAACCGGCCCCAATGCGTCACCAGAACAGCCATTTCGTAACGAACACGAAGTTCGCGCGAGACGATGCTGATGATGTCGGTGTTGCCGCCATGGGAATTGACGATCACCATCTTGCGAATGCCGGCTTCCGACACTTTCTGGCCAATGGCGGTCCAGACGGGGATCAGCAATTCAGCCCCGAGAGACAATGTTCCCGGGCCGTAGACATGTTCGTTCGCCTTGCCGATTTCCTGCACCGGCAACACCAGGATGTCGAGATCTTCCGGCAGCTGTTTGCGCGTTTCGGCAAGCATTCCCTGGGCGATTGCGACATCGGTCGCGATCGGCAGATGCGGGCCATGTTGCTCGGTCGAGGCGGTCGGCAGGATCGCAATGGTCCGCTCGGGATCAAGCGCCGCAAAATCCGAGGCATTCAATTCGTTCCAGAAGAAATGCTTGGCCATCGGCGCTGCCCCAACTCTGTTGCCATGATGCGTTCCTGTTTGGCGTAGGCAAGTCGGCGACACTTGAAAAGCATCATTATGTCTTCAGCCCGCTGCCTTTTTGTGCGCAGTGGGTTTCAAGCCCATTGCCGACCCGGAGCGAAATATGGCGACATCCGCCCGCCTCCTTGTGCTCAATCGAAAAATAAATTCCATTTCTGTCCACAAACATGTCCACAGGCGCGGGGTTCGGAAAACAGGCTGAAACCGGTCATTTTCCCGCTGCTGCAAATCCGGAAACCTTTTGTTAACCATGCAGTTAGCGGGAGTTCCCCAAGGAGACGTGCTGCATTCCGGGCTCACTCGCCCGGCTCGGATGGCGAGCGTTTGGGCGCACCTACACCTACCCAGAAGCGAAACGGCCACATTTACACCAAAGATTTGCCTTGTGATGTCCGAGGTAGGACGCCGCATTGAGGCTCGGGATGCGGCATTGGGTAAAATGTAAGGTGGGTAACCGACATGTATCTCCTGTTCTTCATGGGAGCCGTCCTCTATGGCGCCGTTACGCTGGTGTTTCTGATCCTGTCGTCTGCGGAATTGCTTGATAGCGGACTGAGCACACCAAAGCGGCTGCTGGGAGTTCTGGTCACATCGATCTTGTGGCCTGCGACTCTTGTTGCAGTCAGTCTTGTGCTCGCGTTCCAGAATGTGGGCGGACGGGTTCAAAGCCCCCGTCAGACAGTGCCCCTGCGCCTGTCACACCACTCGCACTAACCGGACACGGTTCCGGAACCAACGCTACCAGTTTGCCTGGCGGCCGCTTTAACTCTGGTGCACACAGGTGCGCCGGAGCGCTTTGGCGTGCGTGCGCGTTGATCTATTCTGTTTTCCCCGTCAAAACGCCGTGACAGGCAGCTATCAGGCCGGATTTTGCGCCATGGCGCAAATTTCATCACAGCACCTTTTTTGCGTTAAGGTGCTGTTTTTCCGGTAATTTTATTGCTGATTTTTTCCCTCATGTTTTTAATCATTCCAAAAAAAATTTGACTAACTGTTCAAATTTTCTTCCAATGCATTCTTGAGCCTCCTCATCAAACGAAGGAAGCCACCTTGAAAACGATCGCCAACCTTCCGGAGATCTCCATGACCCAGACCAAAGCCGGCCCGGACATTGCCGCCGGGCGCTTGCCTGAGGACGCATACGCTGAGAATTTCAGCGACCTGCACCCGCTGCTGGACCAGCACGAAGCGCAGGTCGAAGCCGACCGTTGCTACTTCTGCTACGACGCCCCTTGCATGCAGGCATGCCCGACCAGCATCGACATTCCGCAGTTCATTCGCCAGATCTCGACCGGGAACCCGACCGGGGCCGCGAAGACCATTTTCGCCCAGAACATTCTGGGCGGCATGTGTGCCCGCGTCTGCCCGACCGAGACACTGTGTGAACAGGTCTGCGTGCGCGAAGTTGCCGAAGGCAAGCCGGTGAAGATCGGCGAGTTGCAGCGGTATTCGACTGATCACTTCATGTCGGAGTTCAGCTCGACGCCGTTCACCCGCGCTGCCGCGACCGGCAAGAAGGTTGCCGTCGTCGGCGCCGGACCTGCGGGTCTTTCCTGCGCCCACCGGCTGGCGGTGCACGGTCACGACGTCACCCTGTTCGATGCCCGGGAAAAGGCCGGCGGCCTCAACGAATACGGTATCGCCTCCTACAAGTCGGTCGACGACTTTGCCGCGCGGGAAGTGGATTTCATCCTGTCCATCGGCGGTATCGAGGTCCGGACCGGAATGCGCCTCGGCACCAATCTGGATCTTGCGACCCTGCGTGCCGAATATGATGCCGTGTTCCTCGGCATCGGCCTTGGCGGCGTCAATGCGCTTGGGCTTGAAGGCGAAGACAAGAGCGGCTCGATCGATGCCGTCGACTACATTGCCGACCTGCGTCAGTCGAAGGATCTTTCCGAGCTTCCGGTTGGCCGGCGCATCGTGGTGATCGGCGGCGGCATGACTGCGGTCGACATTGCGGTCCAGACCAAACTGCTGGGCGCCGAAGACGTCACGATCGCCTATCGCCGCGGTCAGGACCGGATGAACGCCTCCGAATACGAACAGCAGCTGGCCCAGACCAGCGGCGTCCGGATCATGACCTGGGCCCAGCCGAAGGGCCTTGTCGGTGAAAACGGTGCGATTACCGCAATTGAACTGGAGCGGACCCAGGAGCAGAATGGTTCCCTGACCGGTACCGGCGAAGTCATCACCCTGCCTGCGGACATGGTGTTCAAGGCCGTAGGCCAGACCCTGGTGCAAGCGGATCTCGGCGATGCGCTGTCCCTTGAAAAGGGTCGCATCGTGGTTGATGCGGACCGCAAGACCAGCCTTGCCGATGTATGGGCGGGCGGCGATTGCGTGCTGGGAGGTGAAGACCTCACGGTTGCCGCTGTCGAGGATGGCAAGATTGCCGCCGAGAGCATTAACGCTGCCCTGACCGCCTGAGACTTGCGCGCCTGAAACCTGAGCGACTGGGACCTGAGCGTCCGACAGCAGCTGACGCGCTCGGCGCCACCGATTTGAGGGAGAGCCACCATGGCTGACTTGCGTACTGATTTTATCGGCATCAAATCGCCGAACCCGTTCTGGCTGGCATCCGCGCCGCCGACGGACAAGGAATATAACGTCGTCCGGGCCTTCAAGGCCGGCTGGGGTGGCGTCGTCTGGAAGACGCTTGGGGAAGATCCGGCGGTGGTCAACGTCAACGGTCCGCGCTACGGCGCGATCCATGGCAAGGACCGGCAGCTGATCGGCCTCAACAACATCGAACTGATCACCGACCGTCCGCTGGAAGTGAACCTGCGCGAGATCAAGCAGGTGAAGCGCGACTGGCCGGACCGGGCGCTCGTCGTCTCGCTGATGGTGCCCTGCGAGGAGCAGAACTGGATCGACATCCTCCGCCGCGTCGAAGAAACCGAAGCCGACGGTGTCGAACTGAACTTCGGTTGCCCGCATGGCATGAGCGAGCGCGGCATGGGCTCCGCCGTCGGCCAGGTGCCGGAATACATCGAAATGGTCACCCGCTGGGTGAAGCAGCATTCGCGCATGCCCTGCATCGTGAAGCTGACGCCGAATATCACCGATGTCCGCAAGCCGGCGCAGGCCGCCAAGGCGGGTGGTGCTGATGCTGTCTCGCTGATCAACACCATCAACTCGATCATGGGTGTCGACCTCGACATCATGTCGCCGTCTCCCTCTGTCGACGGCAAGGGTGCGCACGGCGGCTATTGCGGCCCGGCCGTAAAGCCGATTGCACTCAACATGGTTGCCGAAATCGCCCGCGACCCGGTGACCCACGGATTGCCGATCTCCGGCATCGGCGGCGTGACCACCTGGCGTGATGCGGCCGAGTTCATGGCGCTCGGCGCAGGCTCTGTGCAGGTCTGCACGGCCGCAATGACCTATGGCTTCCGGGTTGTCGAGGACATGATCGAAGGCCTCAGCGACTGGATGGACACCAAGGGCTATACGTCCGTCGACCAGTTTGTGGGCAGTGCGGTGCCGAATGTGTCCGACTGGCAGTACCTCAACCTCAACTACATCGCCAAGGCCAAGATCGATCAGGATCTTTGCATCGAATGCGGCCGCTGCCACATCGCCTGTGAGGACACGTCCCACCAGGCAATCACCAACATGGTGGACGGCGTTCGCAAGTTCGAGGTGATCGACGAGGAATGCGTCGGCTGCAACCTGTGCGTCAATGTCTGCCCGATCGAAGGCTGCATCACCATGGAACCCATGGAGGCCGGCAGCATCGACCCACGCACCAGGCAGCCTGTCGAAAAAGACTACGCCAACTGGACGACGCACCCGAACAACCCGATGGCCGTCAAGGAAGCAGCCGAATAGGCAAAGCTCCGGCGGTCACCTTCAACGCGGGCAGGATCCTCCCTTGCCCGCGTTTTTTTTGTTCGCTTTTCAGGCTAGGTAACCTTGAAAGGGATTGCCGCAAGCAGGCAGATCAGCCGCCGGCCCGACGGATGCCTTCCATCTGCGACAAAGGATCAGGCGGCATCAACTCGTTGAACGGCAGCGGCCTGTCGAAGAGATAGCCCTGCAGGAACTCGCAACCCGCCTCCACCAGGAAGTCGCGCTGTGCTTCCGTCTCGACCCCTTCGCCGACGCTTTGCATGCCCATTACCCGGGCAAGGCTCAGCATGGAGCGGACGACCATGTCCGCTTCCTCGTCCTCGCCGATACGCGACACGAAACTGCGGTCGATCTTCATCTTGTCGAAGCGATACTTGTGCAGGTAGTTCAGGCTGGAAAATCCGGTGCCGAAGTCGTCAATGGCGAGCCCGACACCAAGATCGCGCAGCTTGAGAATGGTGTTCCGCGTCTGCGCGCTTTCCTCCAGCATCAGGTCCTCGGTGATTTCGAGAACAAGTCTTTCCGAAGGAAAGTCGTATTTCCGCAGCAGTGCCTCGACCTTGTCCGCGAAACCTGTGGCCTGGATCTGGCTTGTGCAGACATTGACCGACACGCCGGTCTGCATCCAGCTGCAGGCATCGTGAAGCGCCCGCTCCAGCACCCAGGCACCGATCACAGGCATCAGTCCAGCATCCTGGGCAACCGGCAGGAACATCACCGGCGGCACCAGGCCGCGGCTTGGATGCCGCCAGCGGATCAGGGCTTCATAGAAGGCCAGTTCGCCCGACCGGGCGTCGACGATCGGCTGATAGAACAGGTCGAATTGCTCTTCACGCAGGGCTGAATCAAGATCCACACGGATCTCGCGCCGTTCGCGCAGAAGGTCGTCCATTCGCTCGTCGTAAATCCGGAACGAGCTTTTCTGCTCCATCTTGCAGCGCTGCAGGGCGATATCGGCAGCGCGAACAAGGCCTGTCAGTGTCTGGCCGTGGTCCGGGAAGCGGGCGATACCCGCGCTTACGGACGTTTCAATGCGCTTGCCTTCATAGTCGAACGGCTGCCGCAGCTTTTCAAACAGCTTGCCCGCTTCCTCCACGGCTTGCTCCGGCGTTTCCCAACGCTCCGTCAGGATCAGGAATTCATCGCCACCGCTGCGCGCGACCAGGTCGAACGGGCCGAGGACCGATCTGATGCGTTCGGCCTGAGCGACCACCAGGCTGTCGCCCACGGTGTGCCCGTAGATGTCGTTCACCTGCTTGAGGTTGTCGACGTCGAGATAAATGATCCAGGCGCCACGCTGCTGATCCTTGCTCAAGGCCAGCCTTTTCGTGGCTGTGGCGTGGAAGTATCCGCGTGTGACAAAGCCTGTCAGGGAATCGTGATTGGCGGCGTAACGGGCTTCCTGTTCACGGGCTGCCAGCCGTGCCCTGGCGTTGGCATTCTGCCGGAGAGCTATCAGGGCCACCGTCAGAATGACCCCGAGCGACAGCAGGAGAACCGGTATCGAAGACAGGATGATCCCCGACGACTGGCTCATCGGATACCAGGCGAGATAACCAAGCACCGTGCCGGATCCGTTCTGAACCGGGGTGCCGATCATTCCGTCGGGAATTTCCGAAGCGAATTTCAGATTGTCGAGGGCGAGGCTGGACAGAAGATTGCTGAGATGCGCCGCATCGATCTCGAATGCGTTGACGAGAACGTTCGGCGGCCCGAAGGACATTTCGATCCCACCCGGATCCGGTACGATCGCAAAGGCCGCGACGATGAAGGGGTGATCGTTGATCTCGACGATGTCGATGGCCGAAATGTCGGCCAAAGCCCCGGTGAAGCGGACTTCGCCTGGTTCTGACCGGACCAGGGCCTCGACGTAATTGCCGCGTATGCTGTCCAGCGTGCCGGTAATGCCCGTCTGGACGCTCTTGGAAAAGTCTTCCGCTCTCTCCTTGCCGTGGTAGTTGGACGAAAAGAGAACCTTGCCGCCCGGACCGAAAAGCACCGTGTAGTCGTGGGCGAAATCCAGGGCCATATCGACGCCGAACCGGGTCCTGATCCAGTCGGGCGACAGATTGGTATCGATATTCTGATAGGCGGCGTTGGAAGCGGCGTAGCGCTCCATTTCACGCAACAGCAACTGCTTGTGGTTCTGGAAGACGCGCGCGACCGATTTGGTCTCCCGCATCGCAGCTTCGCGCTCCGCGACCAGCACCTTGAACAGCACGGCGCCGAAAGAAAAAATCACCGCGCAGAACATCAAAATGATGACGAGGCTGGAAGAAATGCCGAAAACGCTCGCGGTCATCCGGCGCGGTTCGTCGGACACTGTCTCCGCCGCGGAATGAACCAGGTCGAATTTGTCTGTTTTTCCAGACAGATCGCGCATTTCGCTTTCAAAATCCCAAGCTTTTGTCAGCGAAGCAGTCTGGGTTCAAACCTTTAATTTTTAGTGCCTTGGCAGGCATCAGGCAAAGGCAGCCGGAACGAATTCCGCCCCGGCTGCCCGATTGACGTTACATCTTGTCGGTTACGACCGTTGTGGTAGCGCCTTCCGGCTCCTTGGTGATGACCGGGTCGGAGCCGCCGGACAGGAGGGACTTCACGGTGCGCTCATAGGCAGACATGTCCAGTTTGCCGTCAGATCCATCAACCAGCTTGTTGATTTCGCCGACCATGCGGATCTGATGCTTTTCTGTCTGCGCGCCAGTGGCGTCGTTCTCCAGAACGATTTCAGCAGCTTCTTCCGGGTTTTCGGCGGAATAGGCCCAGCCCTTCATGGAGGCTTTCACGAAGCGGGCCAGCTTGTCGACCATTGCCGGGTCGTCCAGGCTGGATTCCAGGACGTAGAGACCGTCTTCCAGCGTTGCGACACCCTGGTCTTCGTATTTGAAGACGATCAGGTCTTCTTCCGGAATGCCGGCATCGATGACCTGCCAGTATTCGTTGTAGGTCATGGTGGAGATGCAGTCGGCCTGCTTCTGCAGCAGCGGATCGACATTGAAGCCCTGCTTCAGGACGGTCACGCCTTCGTCGCCACCGTCGGTCGGAATGCCGAGCTGGCTCATCCAGGACAGGAACGGATATTCGTTACCGAAGAACCAGACGCCGAGTGTCCGGCCCTTGAAGTCTTCCGGCGAGGTGATGCCGGTTTCCTTCAGACAGGTCAGCATCATGCCGGACTTCTTGAACGGCTGTGCGATGTTGACAAGCGGCACACCCTTTTCGCGCGATGCGAGGGCGGACGGCATCCAGTCGATGATCACGTCCGCACCGCCACCGGCGATAACCTGCGGCGGCGCAATGTCCGGACCGCCCGGCTTGATCGTTACGTCCAGGCCTTCTTCGTCGTAAAAGCCCTTGTCCTTGGCCACGTAATAGCCGGCAAACTGGCCCTGTGTGACCCACTTAAGCTGCAGTGTCAGCTCGTCCGCGGCGTTGGCCGCACCTGACACCAGGCTTGCGCCCAGGACAGACGCGAGCGCCAGACTTTTCAATGCCTTCATTGCCATTCCCCTACTGGTTATGGGCGAGCCGCTGTCGGACTCACCCTTCTCTGGAACTTCAAACCCCAACCGGTGCGGACCTCGGAGCGTTTCCCGGCCGCCTGATCCTCTTCCGGCTGTTTGGCCGCATCCGGACGCCGGGGCATTTTGCCTTCTCAACGAACAGCGCTGACCAATTGGTCAAGAAAATCTAGAAAGGTGCCATGTCACTGGTCAAGGTTATTTTTTCATCAAGGCCATTTGGCGTTTCAAAGAGGAGCATAGGCGGGCTTGGTTCAAGTTGTGAAGCCGGTGGACTGGATTTTTAATTGCCTGACGCCCGGTCAGTCGATCCATACTTAACGGTGCATAGTGGGAGGAGATTGCGCGGCCCGGGTTCCTTGCGAATCCGCCGGTCGGCAATGCAAATGGACAAAAAACATGATTTCCAAATCAGCCCTGGATTACCAACCGTTGCCACTGCCGGACCGGCGAATTTACGACGACAAGGAAATGCTGGCCCGTGCGCAGGACTTTTATGACGATGTGCGCACCCGCCATACGGTTCGCCACTTCTCGGACCGTTCTGTGGACCGTTCCATCATCGAAGCCTGCATCCGCGCAGCCGGAACAGCCCCGAGCGGCGCCAATCACCAGCCATGGCATTTCGTGGCGATTTCCAATGCCGACCTGAAGCACAAGATCCGCCTGGCTGCCGAGGAAGAAGAACGCAAGTTCTATGATGGCGGCGCGGGCGACGAATGGATCAAGGCACTGGAGCCCATCGGCACCGACGCGGACAAGCCGCATCTGGACATCGCCCCCTGGCTGATCGTGATTTTCGCGCAGCGCTGGGGCACCTTCGACGACGGCACCCGCTACAAGCACTACTACGTGCCTGAAAGTGTCGGCATCGCCACCGGCCTCCTGATCACCGCACTTCACCATGCGGGCCTTTCGACCCTGACGCACACGCCCAACCCGATGAAATTCCTGAACGGGATCCTGAACCGTCCGGAAGCGGAAAAGCCGGTCATGATCCTGGCCGTCGGCCATCCCGCTGAAGACGCGACTGTACCGGCTGTCGCCAAGATCAAGAAGCCGCTGGAAGAGATCCTGAGCGTGTTCGAGGACCAGGAATAGCTTCAGAACCAAGTGCGTTTCCAGAACTCACCCCGGGCGGACTGCGCGAAGCCCGGGGCTTACTCGCCCGCAATACACGGCGATCACCCCGTCACATGTGTCGGGGCGGCGCTGACATTGGCCTTTATCTTCTCCAGCAATTCCTTGCGGTCCGGACTGCCGTCGGCGGCGTAGTTGAGGTTCTTGAAGAGCGATGTCTGTTCGGTGAAGAACTTGCGGACGGCTTCCTTGTCGTCAAAGGCAAAGTCGGTACGGGCGATCCTGTAGACGAGATCGAAGGTTTCCTGCTGACGCTTGAGCGGAGCCGATACATCGACGTCGTCAAAGGCATCCTGCTGCAGGTAGACCATGTCGAGGAACAGCGCCTTCTGCTGAAGGATGAAATCGTCGGTCGAGACGCCTTCTTCGCCTGTCACCTGCATCATTCGGGTGATCTCGTCGCCCTTGCGCAGGAGTTCAATCATCTCGGAAACGCGGGGCACCCAGTCCGGGCCGATATTTTTCTGGTACCAGTCGTTGAGCTGAATGTGATACCGCGACCAGGACAGCAGCGGGTCGACCGCCGGATAGAAGCGCTTGTAGGCCCGCTCGGACGAGAGGCCCAGGAAGGTCTTGACCGTGCCGAGGGTCGACTGGGTGACCGGTTCCTCAAAATTGCCGCCGGCCGGAGACACCGTGCCGATCATGGTGAGACTGCCGGTCTCGCCGCTGGCAGTACGCAGGACCCCCGCGCGTTCGTAGATGCCCTTGATGGCGCTGTCGAGATAGGCGGGAAACGCTTCCTCTCCCGGAATTTCCTCCAGCCGGCCGGAGGTCTCACGCATGGCCTGGGCCCAGCGAGAGGTACTGTCTGCGATCAAGAGCACGTCATAGCCCATCTGCCGGTAGTATTCGCCAAGGGTAATGCCGGTGTAGATCGAGGCCTCGCGCGCTGCCACGGGCATTGAAGACGTGTTGCAGATGATGACCGTGCGGTCCATGAGCGTGCCGTCTCCGGAAGGATCGGGCTGGTGCGGGAACTCGGTGATCGTTTCGACCACCTCACCGGCACGCTCGCCGCAGGCAACCACGATCACGATATTGACCGCCGAGAAACGCGAAATCAGCGATTGCAGCACCGTCTTGCCCGCGCCGAAGGGGCCCGGAATGCAGCCCATACCGCCACGGGCGATGGGAAAGAACGTGTCGATCAGGCGCAAGGTGGTGATCAGCGGCTCGCTTGGATAAAGCCGCTCGCTCTGACCGGCCTTGACCAGCCCTTCCGGGATTGCCCGGCGAACCGGCCAATGCTGGACCATGGTCAAGTCGCGGGTCTCGCCGCGATCGTTCTTGAGCGTTGCCACCACCTCGTTGATGGTGAAAGTTCCTTCGCGTATCCGGTCCACTGTCCAGGAACCCGTCGTGACGAAGGGAACCATGATCCGGTGCTCGAACCTGCCTTCCGGAACCGTGCCGAGCGTTTCCCCGGCTTTGACCACATCACCGGATTTCACCTTGGGTTCAAACGACCATTTGCGGTTCTGGTCGAGAGCGTTGGTAAGCACCCCGCGCGGCAGGAAGAAGCCGTGCTCGGCCGCAATGTCGGCCAGCGGGTTCTGCAAGCCGTCAAAAACCGTGCTGAGCAGGCCCGGTCCGAGAGCAACCGACAGCATCTCGCCGCTCTGGATCACCTTGTCACCGACGCGCACGCCCGCAGTGCTTTCGAACACCTGTGCTTCAGCGGACTTTCCGCGCACGCGCAGCACTTCGGCCTTCAGGTATTCCCGCGGCTTTCCATCACGTTCGGGACCATGGGGGATAATATAAACCACCTCGTTCTTGATGAGAGGGGCAGAGCCGAGCGGAGACAGTGTGACGAGATCGTCCTGCACGGCGACGATTTCCGCGGTCGGTTCGGGCAACTGAACATGGCTCGTCATGAAGGGGCTCCCTCAAGGGCAGAAGTGAAGTCTGAGAAAAGGTCCGGCCGGCCGGCTTGACTGCCGTCGTCCGTTTTGCCGCCAAGGGCTGACGCCACGAGCGTGGCCAGACGGGCACGTGCATCGGCCTCGTTGTAGCGTGACCAGCGTTCCACGATCACCCAGCGCAGCACGTAGATCGCAACGGCCTCGAAATCGAATTCATGCAGGTTGCCGTAATGGCCCATCTGCCGGAAGACCTGGGTGAGGACAAGACGTTCCATGGCGATGTGATCGCCCGCCCGCATCAGTTGGTGAGCTTCGCCCACCCACGGCATGAAATGGCCGAGCCCGAAGGCCGGGTCGCTCCAGTTGGCCTTGACCTGTGCGCACCAGCGGCCGAAGCCCCAGTTTTCGATATCTCCGGCGCTTTCCTGTCCGTCCCGGCGGCGGCGCAGCGCTGCAATCAGCGTCCGCGTTTCCATGCGTGCCCCGACAAGGTGTTGCAGATCCGGATAGGCAGCCAGATCGGCAAGAACCTTTTTTGCCCGCCGGATCACATCGATGTCGCGATCATAACCGGCAACGCCGGCCCAGGCCGTCACCTCCACCATCTCGCGCAGCAGGCTCGCATGCGCGGGCTCCAGCATCGACAGCCGCTGCTTCAACCGGAACCCCGAGATCGGCACGTCCTTGCGCGAGAACAGCTTGCCAAGATGGGGCAGGCTGGACACCAGCGCGATATATTGGTGCGGCCGGCTCATGTCAGCGCAGCACCCCTTCCATCACCGCCCTGAGACGCGGTTGCAGGTGCCGCTTCAACAGTGTCGCGATCGATTCTTCGGTCAGATCGATGGAAACATCCCTGTCGGTCAACTTCACCTTGATGCCGTCAAAGCCCGGTGCGGTGGAGAAGGTGACCCCTTGCCGCAACACCTCGCCTGCAAGCGCGATCACGAAGTGGGTGAGGGTTCCCGGCTCGACCGCTTCGGGTGATTGCTTCAACTCCTCGAAGGTGACGACCTTCTCCGGCAGGACGATCTCCATCGGCTCAGTATCGCTGACCGACGCATTGTCCTTTGCGTTGGCGGCCATCGCCAGAATGAGGTTTTTCAGGAATTCCTGGTCGGCAAGTGTTGTTGCCACCAGCCGGCCGGCTTCCTGCTGGATGCGGTCGCCCAACTCGTTGCGCAGACTGAGGACAAGATCGCGCGCGGCAACCTTCAGCCCGTCTTCCGTAGCGGCCTTTTCCCTGGCCGCTTCCGCTCTTGCATCAGCCAGCAGGCTGTCCGCCTTCTGCCTTGCTTCCTCGACGATCGTTTCCGCCTTTTCTCTGGCCTTGGCCAGGATGGCATCCCCCTCCGACTGGCCCGCGGCCACGCCTTCGGACTTCAGTCTTTCGATAAGCGCCTGGACACCGGCACCAGCGGCGTTCTCCAGGTCGTCTGCTGCGTCATGTTTGGACATTGCCGCCTCCTGTTCCTTCTGGCCCTAAGCGGGGATCGAGCCGGACAGGACCAGCGCGAAGACGAGAGCAAAGACCGAAAACCCTTCCAGCACCGCCGCCGGTGCGAGGGAAATGCCGAAGATTTCCGGCTTGGCCTTGGAAGCATGAATGGCCGAGGCGAGCACCTCGCCCTGGCGAATGCCGGTGTAGAGCATGGTGACGCCGGACAGGAGGCCGATGCCGAAAAGCGCGGCGCCATTGGCTGCATCGATGGTGGGCTGCTGCAACGAGAACATGATCACGATGCCGTAGATCACCTGGGACGACGGCATCAGCGAAACACCGATGAACCGGCCGTAACCACCGTCGCTGTCCAGCATGGCGCCGATCGCGGCGCTACCGCCAAGGGCGCAGCCCCAGGCGCTGCCGATTGCGCCGAGGGCGACCGGCGCGAACAGCCCAAACCAGCCGAGAGCCACAACGAATTCGTTCACAGGCGTGTCTCCTCTTTCTTGAACGGACGGAAAGGCGTGCCCTCGTCCTTCAAACCCCAATTGAAAAATTCAATGACATTCAGACGCAGGCCATGCACGCAGCCGGCGATCAGCCCCAGCCCGATATTGATGGCGTGCCCGAGCACAAGAACCGCGATGGCAATCAGCAGACCGACGCCAGGAACCGCGTGGTTTAGCTGGCCCGAGAGCGAATTGATGGTTTCGGCAAGCGACGCTGCCGCTAGCCCCAGCGCAAACAGGCGCATGTAGCTGAGAACATCAGAGAAGATGTTGACGATACGGGCCAGCGAGGCGAGGCCGTCGAAGACCCTCAGGCCGCCGGTCTTGAGCGATGTCACCTTGCGGTCGCTGCCGAAGATGCCGACCAGCAGGAGCCCACCAACCACCACGACCGGGCCGGCAACCGCAATGAGAGTGCCCTGCCCCAGAAACGTTGCCAGGCCACCGAGTGCCACCAGACACCAGCCGACAGGCTGCAGGCGACCGCTCAGGCTCGTTTCGTGCCAGGCGCGCATCAGGTTGGCAATGACGATATGGGTCACACCGATGGTCAGCGTGATCTTCATCATCGTGTCGACGTCCTTCAGATGCAGCACCTTCAGGCGTGCGAGAAACGTGCCTTCGGGAGGCGCGACCCCGAAGTAGCTACCCGTTGCCACGCCAAAGGCCGCCGTCGAGATCATCAGCCAGACGGACATCCGGAACATGCGCCGGCCCAACGCCGAACCTTTGAAGCGCGCCCGGAACAGGTACAACAGCAGCAGAAGAAGCAGGCCATAGCCCGCGTCCGTCATGATCATGCCGAAGAAGATCACGAAGGAAACATAGACGATTGCCGAAGGGTCCCACCCTCTGTAGCCGGGGGTCTGGTAGAATTCGACCAGATCCTCTCCAGCTTCCAGAGCAGGTCTGTTGTCGAGAAGCGTGGGCGGCGCATCGGCCTCTTCGACATCCGTCACCAGCAGGGCGATGCCGAGACTGTCCGAAAGCGTGCGGACTTCCGCGACCTGGTCCCGCCGCGCCCAGGCCTGAAGCACGAAGACCTGTTCGGTGTCCGCTGTTTCGAGCGACGCCCTGTGGCGGGCAGAATGGTCTCGAGCGGCGGCAAGGTTCTGTGCCAGCACGAACCGCCATTTGGTGAGAGCCTGACGCTGCAGCTCCAGTTCTTCCAGTTGGATGGTTGCATCTTCATGTTGACGGCGAAGCACCGAGAGCGCCTCGGCCCCCACGTGAACGCGCGGCACCGGCATGGCATTTGCCGCCGGTTCTTCCGGAGAAAGCAACACGATGTAGCTGCGGTACTTGTCGCGGTGGACGATCTCCAGGATCTTGTCGGAAGAATCGATCAACTTGAGCTTGGCGTTGGGCACCACGTAGAACCACAGCCGGTGCTCGCCGATTTCGGCCAGGTCGGAAAAGCTGAATTCGCCCCAGGGCTCCACGTCCTGAATGCGCTGATCAAGGCGCGCCACCCGGTCTTCGCAGTCACGGAGCGCCTTGCGGTTGGCGAGCGTCTTTTCGACCACCGCTTCCAGGTCGAAGTCGTCAAGATGGGTGACCGGACGACGCTGCGCCTTGCTGTCCATGAGCCAGCGCAGGGCTTCGCTCGCCTCGCGCCCCCGGCCTGCGGGAACGGCTTCCAGTTCCTTTTGTGCCGAAGTCAGGGGGATCAGATGCAGGGCGCCGAATTCCTGCGTGGCTTCCAGCACCTTGTCCTTGTCCTCAAGGATGCCGACCAGATTCACCTTGACGAGCGGGACAATGGTCATAGCTCGGCCACCGAGGTTTCGGCGCCGCGAGCTGCCGTCTTGCGTTTGGAGATCTTGGCACGGACCACGGCATCGCGTTCCGCGTCCGCCAGGGCCATGCGGATTTTCTTGATGTTGCGTTCCGCCTGCGGGATCAGCACCTTTTCGAACAGGTTGACCCGGCGAGAGATAACCGCTTCGGCCTCGATCAGCCGGGCAATACGCTCCTTGGCAATCTCCCGCTCCTTGTTGAGCCGCAACAGTTCCTGCATGCCTGCGACATAGGGGTCGACCCAATGCGGGCGCGCCAGACGGGAATAGGCTTTCGTCTCGACTTTGATATCCTCCAGGACCGGCAGCCGGGTGCCGGAGAGGTTCTGCTCGCCGACGACGGCCTGCTTCAACACCACGAGCCCTTCCAGCGGGACATGCTTGTTGGCCATCATCGGCAGAGACCGCGCAAGAGCGTTGAATCGCTCCTCATACTCCGCCTCCAGGCGGACGGCTGCTTCCTTCGCCTTGGCGCGCTCGGCCATGATCTGAAGCCTCTTCAGCTCAAGAGACGGCAGGAAGCGCTTGTATTCCGAGAGCTGTCCGCTTTCCCGGGCCAGAGACGACTTGTTGAGGGCCAGCCTTGCCATCAGGCAGCCTCCTCGTCAGACGCCCCGCCGGCAGGTTTCCTTTTCGGGAAATACTTGTCGATCAGCCCCTGCTTCATCAGCAGCTGTTCCGGCTGGAAGCATTCGGCAAGCGTCTGCCAGCACAGGTCGAGCGCCTCCTCCAGAGGCATTGCGACATTGATATCCATGAAACGCCGCCGGAAAAGGCCGCCAAACTTCAGAAGCTGGTGGTCGTATTCCGACAATTCGAACGCCATGGACTGCTTCTGCTCCGCATCGCGCGCGCCGGAATAAAAGCGGATCATGGTGTTCATGATCTGGTTGTGATCCTCACGCGTCACCTTGCCGATCACATGCTGTTTCAAACGTGACAGCGAGCCGAAGGGGTCCAGAACGCCGCTGTGCAGGTAGAACTGGCCTTCGGTGATGTAGCCTGTGTTGTCCGGCACCGGATGGGTGACGTCATTGCCCGGCATTGTCGTAACCGTAAGGATGGTAACCGAGCCTGAACCCTTGAAATCGCAGGCCTTTTCGTAACGGCGGGCCAGCTGGGAATAAAGATCGCCCGGATAACCCCGGTTGGCGGGCACCCGCTCCATCGCAATGGAGACTTCTTTCATGGCATCTGCGAAGGCGGTCATGTCGGTAAGCAGCACCAGAACGCGCTTGCCTTCCTCAACGGCGAATTTTTCCGCAACCGCAAGGGCCATGTCCGGAACCTGCAGGCGCTCGACCACCGGATCGGACGCCTGGTTGATGAACATGACGGTGCGCGGGAAAACGCCCGCATCCTCGAACTGCTGCCGGAAAAAGGCATAGTCATCGAAGATCAGCCCGAGGCCGCCGAACACCACGATATCGGCGTCTGCCTGGATGCCGATACGTGCCAGAAACGGGTTATAGGGTTCGCCGGAAACCGAGAAGATCGGGATCTTCTGGCTTTCCACGAGGCAGTTGAAGATATCGATCATCGGCACATCTGTGCGGATCATGCGCGAGGCAAGTACGCGCTTCATCGGGTTGGCGGACGGTCCGCCGATCGCGACGGAAGGGTCGCTGGACAGATCCGGGCCCCGGTCAATCGGCTGCCCCGCGCCATCGAACACACGGCCCAGGATATTGTCCGAATAGGTGACCTTGGCCGGCTCACCCAGAAAGCGTACGGACGAATTGTTGGCGAGGCCCTTCGTACCGGAATTGACCTGCAGCGAAACCATGTCCCGGTCGATGTTGTTGACCTGTGCGAGAGACGTCGCACCATCGCCTGAATCGACCAGTGCCAGATCACCCAGGCACGGGCGCCCCTCCGACTCGCTCTTCGTCGAAGACACCTGAATGCGAATGATATCGCCAACGATATCGACAATCCGTGTGTGGGAGACCAGCATCAACGCCCCCTTGGGAAGGAAATTAACTCACATCGGGCCAAACCCGTTCTGCTGCAACGCAAACCATCTTAGGCGGGTTTTTCGATCCCGCACAACCTGTACTGTTGCCCGGCACCCAACTCGCTTCAACCAAAATGAAGTTAAGAGAGAAATGATTGCGTTCGTATGACTTGCATCAAAGTGCTCATGCCAGAGGCAGAAGGCCTGTTCCCGCACTGCCGCAACCCCATTTCACTTGCGTTAGCGGCGGGCCGACGTCGCTGATCCGCTTAATTCCGGCAAAAGCCCGGGGAAAAGCAGCATTCCGGAAAACGTGCAGTTGCGCTGCACAAATTTAAAGCAACTTTCAAACGATCCACCTGATATTCTACCTATATATTGGAATATCAATTCTCCAAGTTCCCGATCATTCTTCATGATCGTTTCTTTTTCACGATCACGCGCCTTCCCGCCATTGTTGATCTTCAGTCATCTGAATTTTTTCCCAAGAGGAAGATTTTTAAGCATGCGCAAAACCACCCGGATAGGTTTAAGGTCAGTTGTATTCGCCATTTTTTCTTCACTTTTGTTAAAATGTGATATTTTTTAGGCAAAGCGCTTTGAAATTTCCCGACATCCGGTTGCACAACCTATGCCGGTAACCCGGTCGCATTGCTGGCGGCCCTGGAGGAAAAGTTGACGGACCAAGTGACTGATCACGCCCTGGAACTGCCTTCATCGTCCAAGTCATCCAAGAAATCCCAAACAGGCCGGCACGCCACTGACGCAGATAGCGCGGCGAAAAGACCCGAGGACCGCAGCCCTCCGGTGCGCAGCGACATCGGCACGATCCTCCTGCACTGGACACTGGTTGTGGCGATCGTGACCAGCCTGGTCACCGGCATGCGCCTGTCGGCGGATGCGGAACACGCCTGGTTCTCCAAGCTTTTCGAACCGATCCTGCCACAGGGTGAAATCTGGACCTGGCACTATGTGTCGGCGATATTCGTTCTGGCAGTTATCTTTGCCTATGCGGCCTACATGACGCTTGGCCGACTGAAACGGCGCATTTCCTCCAAGAAGATCGTTGTCCTGACGCTTCCCGCCAGCACCAAGCTGCGCCTGGCCGCGGTCAACGTCATCGCCTACTGGATCCTGTTCGGGGCAGTGCTCACCCTGTCGGCGACGGGCGTCCTGCTTTATATCGGTCATGGCGGCATCTGGGTGACGGTGCATTACACGGCCGCCCTTGTGGTGCTGACCTATATCGTTGCCCATGTGGTGCTGCATTATTGCTATGGCGGCGTTGCCCAGTTGCTGCGGCTGTTCCGTCCGCAGGCGCTGCGCCGCTTCCCGGGCATGAGCCGTCACCCGCTGGCCCTGGCGACTGCCCTGGGCGCAATCGTGCTTGTTGGCGCCGTCAGCCTCGATTTCGGCACACGCGACAGTCTTGTCGTTGCCAAGGGCACCACCCTGCCGGAGCTGGACGGCACGCTGGACGATCCGGTCTGGCAGGACGCCACTCCTGTTTTCATCCGGACACAGCAAGGCTCGAACCTGGACGGAACGGGAGAATCCACCGTCGAAGTACGTGCCGTCCAGGTGGGGGACAAGATCGCGTTTGCCTTCCGCTGGGAAGACAAGAACCGGTCGCTGAAGCGGCATCCGCTGATCAAGCGTGAAGACGGCTGGCACATGCTGAACAACCGGGCCGACATTTCCGACGAGACCGCCTACTACGAGGACAAGTTCTCGGTTGCCTTTTCCACCACCGACACCTTTGGCGGCGGTGGCGCCACCCACATGGGCCCGAAGCCCCTGAGTGACAAACCAGGTGCCTTCAACTACCGCGGCCTGCACTATACGACCGACGGCAGTCTGGTGGATGTGTGGCAATGGAAAGCGTCCCGTGGCGGCATGCTGGGACGCGTCGACGACATGCATTTCGCGACGCCGGTGGAACCGAACGAAGCCCAGGCTGCCGGCAAGAGCCGCTACAGCGCCGGCTACAATGCCGACGAAGGCAAGGCTTTCTACGTCTACAACTACATCGGCGATCCCGTGACCCACTACCACGGGACCGTCGGCGTGCGCCGGCTTCCGGCTGACTATCAGAAAATGACATCACTGATGGGCACCATCGATCTTTCCACCGAAGTGAGCGAAGACGAGGGGTCGCAGTGGTGGATGTTCGAAAACGAAAGCGTGCCGTACTCGCCGGAAAAGGACGCGGAGATCCCGGTCGGGACGGTTATTCCGGGAGTTCTCATCGAGGGTGAATACTCCGGCAGCCGGGCAGATCTGATGGGTGGGTCCAGGTGGCAGGACGACCATTGGACGCTTGAAGTCGTCCGGGACATGGATACCGGCCAGAGCCAGGACCTTGCCATGACGGACGGTCTTTTCCTGTGGGTCTCTGCCTTCGACCACAACCAGACCCGCCACACCCGCCATTCCCGTCCCGTGCGGCTGACCTTCAATTGAGGCCTGCCCTTCCCGCCTTTCCTGTCTTTTCCGGACGTTTCTTTCAACGGATGTAATTACCCATGTCGAAAAGCACCTGTACGGTCACCATCAACGGGAAGGCCATCAAGGCCAATGTCGGCGACACGCTGATCGACGCCGGGCTCGGCGGACGCCTCGTCATCCCGCACGACTGCTGTTCCGGCCAATGCGAAACCTGCCGGGTTCGCGTTTTGAGCGGGCAGATCGACGACATGGGCACCCGGGAAAAGGACACCGTGCTCGGATGCCTTTCCGTTCTGGAAGGCGATGCCGAGATCGCCTATGACCCGGTACCGCTGGTGAAGACCACAAAGGGAACGGTGGAAAGCATTCGGCCGATCAAGGACGGGTACCTGGAAGTTCGGGTCAAGACGGCGCGGCCCGTGCCCTGGCTGCCGGGGCAGTATCTGCGCGCAACCTTTGCAGGATATCCGCCGCGCGACTACAGCCCGACAACCCCGCTCAACCTGGATGCGGAAGAGAATGTCCTTGTGTTTCACATCAAGGTCTACCCGGACAGCATCGTATCGTCGAAGCTGGGCAAGGAAATTGCCAAGGGACATGCCGTCAAGCTGCGAGGCCCATTCGGCAATGCGTTTTTGCGGCGGCAGCAGAACCCGATCCTGCTCACCTCGACCGGCACCGGGTTCGCACCGATCTGGTCGATCGCCGTTGCTGCAAGCCTGGGCCAGACCGGCCGTGAAATCCGCATCATTGCCGGGTCGAGAACCCGGGACGGGATCTACATGCGCGACGCGGTTCGCTGGCTGCAAGGCCGAGGCATTCCGATCACCCTGACGGCAGGCGATGGCGACGACGAGACGGTGCGCAAAGCGCGCCCGCATGAACTGGTCGGACAACTTACACCCGATCACGTCGTCTATTCGGCCGGTGCGCCGTCACATGTCGACGCCATGCGGGAGATCGCGCTAGGCGCAGGGGCAACCTTCTACGCCGATCCGTTTTTTGTGGCGGAAGAAGAAAGTGGCCTGCTGGCCCTTGCTGGAAACCTTATCCGAAAGGCATCCGCACCGTTTACCTCGGCTTCCGCCGGCTGACGCCAGAGCGCTACACCTGCCTCTCCTGAAAGCGAGCGGTCTTGCCGACTATTGCGCGGCGGTTGTCAGAGACCGTTCGCCGGCATAGATCAGCTCTTCGGTGCTGGCGACAGGCATGGGTCTGCCCAGGTAGTAGCCCTGCGCTTCCGTGCAGCCGATTTCGGTCAGCATGTCGAGAAGCTGCTTGGTCTCCACACCTTCGGCGGTGGTGGTCATGTTGAGATTGTTGGCCAGTTCGATGACCGCTTTCACGATGGAAATGGAATCGTCCGAATAGGCCATCGACCGGACGAAGGACTGGTCGATCTTGATCTTGTCGAACGGGAACCGGCGCAGGTAGCTGAGCGAGGAATAGCCGGTTCCGAAATCGTCCATGGACACTTTCACGCCCAGCGACTTGGCCTGGCGCAGCGAATCCAGAACATCTTCTGAATCGGTCAGAAGCACGCTTTCGGTCACTTCCAGTTCGAGACGGTCGGCCTTGAGACCCGTCTGGGTCAGGGCATCGATCAGCACCGGACCAAATGCGTGGCCGCGCAGCTGCCGGGGTGACAGGTTGACCGCGATCCTGAGGTGGTCCGGCCAATTGGACGCGATCCGGCATGCTTCCTTCAACACCCATTCGCCCAACTGGATGATCAGGCCGGTATCTTCGGCAAGCGGAATGAAATCAGCCGGAGAAACCATGCCCCGTGTCGGATGGTTCCAGCGCACCAGCGCCTCGAAGCCGGACACCCGGTCGTCCACGAGCGTGTATTGCGGCTGGAAATAAAGCTCCAGTTCGCCATTGGCGACCGCGGTCCTGAGGTCGGTGATAAGCTCTCGCCGGTCGTTCACGGCCGTGCCCATGTCCTGCTCAAAGAAGCGGTAGGTATTGCGACCGTCTTCCTTGGCCCGGTAGAGCGCAAGGTCCGCCTGCTTGAACAGTTCGTCGCCTGCAGTGCCGTCGGCCCTGGCAATTGTGATGCCGATGCTGACGCCGATTACGAGTTCATGATCCGTGATCTGGAACGGTTGGGAAATCTCCCAGATGACCGATTGCGCCAGTTCCTCGACATCAGCAAGCCTGCAGGGCAGACCGGTGAGGATCGCAAATTCGTCGCCGCCAAGGCGGACAACAACGTCCTTTCGGCCGATGAGGGCGCGCAGACGCTCCGCCACCTGCCGCAAGAGTTCGTCGCCAATCGGGTGCCCAAGGCTGTCGTTGACCGTTTTGAACTCGTCCAGATCGAGGCACAGAATGGCGAACTCGCCGCCCTTGACCAGTTGCTGGTTCAACAGCATGTCCAGCTGGTCCCGGAATTCGATGCGGTTTGGCAGCTGTGTCAGAAGGTCGTGACGCGCCAGGAACGCCAGCCGGTCGCGGGCTTCCTGCCGCTCAGTGATGTCTTCGGATATCGCCACCCAGCCACCTTCCGCCAGCGGCTGGCGGGTGGTCAGGACGATACGGCCCGAGCGGATCTTCACCATTTCGGTGCTTTGCGAGCCACCTGAATACCTGTGATCTCCCATCCTGGAATCGTGCAGAGCCATGTCACCGGTTTCAACGGCATCAACTTTCTGCAGCGTTGCGAGCTGAGCAGCCGTCATACCCGACTTTATCCTGCCCGGCTCGACTTCGAACAATTCGGCGTAGCGCTGGTTCGAAACAATCAACCTGCCATCGACGTCGAACATGCACAGACCGTGCGACATGTTGTTGAGAGCAGCATCAAAGAGGACGTTCTGCTCGCGCAACTGGGCTTCCTGAGAGCGCAGGATGGAGTTCTTTTCGTGCACGCGTTCGCGCAAGGCGTCGCGCTCCTTGACGGATCGCTGCAAGGAAACGACCGATCTGGCGATGTCACCGACTTCGTCCAGCCGCTCGGTTCCAACCACCTTGCTTTCGAAGTCGCCCGCTGCAATGCCGGTCAATACGCGCGTGATCTTGGTCAGCGGCCGGGTAATCTGCCGCGACATGAGAAAGGCGACAGCAGCGAAAGCCACCAGCGCGATCAGTCCGAACAGGAACAGCCGCCGGAGCAGCTTTGCTTCTTCTTCGGTGCCGATACGGATCAGTTTGTTCTGGATTTCGGTCAGCGCCGCGATGGGGGTCAGCGCACAGACAGTCATGGGAACGACAGGAACACCGCATTCGATGACATGCTCACCGTCCAGGGTGATGTTCGGCGTTTCTTTCGAGCGGGTGAGATCCGAATAGTTTCCGGTGAAATTCGCCGTGGAAATGATCTGGTCGTCGAAAACGATCGCCATTTCGAAGGAATTGATTTTTGCCAGATCCGCCAGGAGTGGCTCTTCCGGCCGCAGCCAACGTTGCGCGACAAGTCCGCCGATCACATAGCCGAAATCATCGAAAACCGGGACAAACGCGATCTGAGACACTTCATTGACCCGATCGCCTGGCACAAAGACACCCGTTTCGGACTTCGGCAAGACGCCGGAGTAAGTCAGCTTCTCTCCCGGGAAGCTGTCTTTCAGCGACTTGGCGACCTCGTTGAAGAAGCTCAGACCCTGCATCTTGGACCCCAGTTCGACGAGGTCCGCAGAATAGGAGGAGGCGCCGATCACATGGCCTTCCTCATCCAGAACGACGATGCCGTCCACATCCGCCAGTTTCGCGGCCGGGCCGAGCAGTTCCGACATGGCCACGACATTGCGTGACTCAACGGCCTTGGCGGTATCCACCCTCTCCGACAACGCATTTATGCGCCGAAGCCTGTCCTGAAACAGGAACTCCATACGGGTCCCGGCAAGCTTCACGTCGGCGGACAGGGTTTCCACAAGACGCGCGCGGGAAAGCTCCAGAAGCTCGGCCTCCTGACGCTGCATGCTGTCTTCAAGCTGGAAAGCCACCAGTCCGATAAGACCGGCAAATGCACACACCGCCGTGAAAACGGCGCCGTATGTATAATGCCAGAGAAGGGACGAGTGACGGATCATGTGGACCAATTGGGTTATCTACCGACGGGTACGCCACCGTAGTTACTGATCAATGTGTGAGCCTGACCCGACTGGGCGTAGTCGATGAAGGCCTTCATCTCATCGTCCAGCGTGCCTTCCTTGTAGATCAAGGCGAGGGTTACCGAACTCGGGTACCCCGGATCAGTCGGATGGTGACCATCGATCTTGAGGACCGACAGTCCGTCTTCAAGCGGCTTCGAATAAGGACCGAAAGCAATCGCGCCTTCGACTTCGCGCGCGCTGGAAATTGCTTCCTGGGTGGTAAGGGCCGTTTTCGAGCGCGGCGAGAACTCCATATCCGCCCAGCCCGGCATCGACGATTTCAAAACCTGCAAGGTGCTGTCCGCGTCTTCGCGGCGGACGAGGCGGACACGCAGATCGGCACCGCCTAGTTCAGACCAGTTGGCTATTTCACCGGTATACAATTTGACGAGTTCTTCACTGGTCAAAGCATCGATACCGGTGGACGGATGCGTGAAGATTGCGCTGGGGATTTTTGCAATCGGCAGGTAAACGAGGCCATATTCCACCTCGCTGTCCTTCAAGGGACGCGCGACCCGGCCCAACCGCTCCGTGCCGGAGCTGACGGCAGCGATACCGCCACCCGAGCCAATGCTCGGTGGAATTTCAAGATTGATATCGGGACGATTCTCGACAAAGCCCGCACCAATTTCCTGAAGCATTTCAAGGCCATCACCCGTGCCTACTACTTTTAGCGGGCCCTGTGCCGACGAAACTTCAGTGTGTAAGAAAAAAGTGCAAAGGGACAATGCCAAGGCAAAAGCCAAACTACGCATTTTTATCACCCAAAAATTGACGGTACTATCTAGAGTGACATATTCAAGTTAATTAAACGCTAAACCCCCGCGATAAATTACAATAAATGTGTAGTCTAATTAAAGTAATGAAATAAAAGCAAAATAATCCTGAAATTAAAATTCGATCTGATTTGGGCAATATTTTCCTAGTAGGAATAATTTACCGACTTAGCAAATTTGTTCACCCAATAAATTGACCGGTAAACATGACCTGACTACCACCAAGAAAGATGTATTCGATACAACCTTAGATTTTCTTTTCGCGCAAACATCAAGTTGCATGATTTATGCTGCAGGGTAGATTCACTGCTGATCAACGCTTACATCTAATTCGGGTAGCGAGAAAATTTACAACCTCATGCTTGCGCAAAACTTGCCGGTTGGATTTTCGACCCTGTCAGCGGTGGGCAACAGGGCCGCTATTCAACAAACCAGCGGCGCGGCGCTGGCCCTCACTATCAGCTCTACATCAACCATCACCGGTTCCATCTCGACGTCTGACCTGGTGTGCGCAACGTCAATACAATCCAGCAGGAGGGAAACTGCCCTGGCACCAAGCGCGCGCCGGTCCTGCCGAATGGTTGTAAGTGCCGGGACATAAAACTCCGACAGCTCGATATCATCGAACCCGACGACGGAAATATCCTCCGGAACGCGGACACCGTTTGCGGTCAGGGTCGAGATCAGCCCGAAGGCAACCTGGTCCGACGCACAGAAAACCGCTGTTGGCCGATCGTTCATCTCCAGGATCCTCTCACCTGCCATCCGGCCGGATTCCAGGGAAAAGTCGCCCCGGATGATCCATTCCTCCCGGGCAGGCAGCTCCAGCCTTGCACGTTCGGCCAGCATGCCTTCGCGCCGGGCATGCGTCAGAACATTTTCCTGCGGACCCGTGATATGGGCAATCTTGCGATGGCCAAGGTCATACAGGTGCCGGACGGCCAGTTGCGCCCCGCGAACGTTGTCACTGCGCACGGAAGGCAACGCGACGTCGTGCGCCCATTCACATGCAAAGACGATCTTGCCGGAGACGCCGTTGTCTTCGAACAGCTGCAATTCCTGGTGGGAGATTGCTCCGTCCAGACAGATCATGCCGTCGATCTGGGCGTCCAGAAAGTAGTCGACCACGTGTTTGCCACTGGTCGCATGGTCCTTGGTATCGGCGATCAGGACGGAATAGTCACGGTTGCCGAAGGATGCACTTATCCCGGCCAGGATCTGGGAAAAGAACGGATTGCCGAGGTTTGGCACCAGAACCAGGATGGCTCCGGCCTGCTGGGTGCGCAGGTTACGCGCTGCACGGTTGACCCGGTAACCGGTAGAGCGGATCGCCGCGAAGACGATGTCGCGGGTTGCCTCTGTCAAAAGTTCAGGATTGCTCAGCGCCCGGCTGACTGTTGCGGTCGATACGCCCGCCTCTTTGGCAACATCTTGAATTCGTGCTATTTTCTGGGCCAAGGCCTTCTCCGGTATTTCTCTTTTTTGAGCCTGGGCGCCTGCCGCCATGACGGCCGGTTCGTCCTCGAAACTGTCTGATCCGACATTCCGGGTTGACACAAGACCGTTTCCCGAGAATGATGAATGTAATCGATTACATATAGCATACAATAAAATGTAATCGATTACAAAATGCGGTGGAGGCCGCATGGTGAGGACAATCGGACAGTTCACGTTCGATGGGAGGAAATGATGAAAGCACTACGTGCAGTTTTTGCAGCAACGACCGCCCTTTGTGCAGCAACGGCCGCGAATGCGACCGATCTGGAAGTCACCCACTGGTGGACTTCAGGCGGCGAAGCGGCTGCGGTTGCCGAATTCGCAAAGGCATTCGACGCGACCGGCAACAAGTGGGTTGACGGTGCGATTGCCGGTTCCGGCGGCACAGCCCGCCCGATCATGATCAGCCGTATCACCGGTGGCGACCCGATGGGTGCAACGCAGTTCAACCATGGCCGCCAGGCAGAGGAACTGGTGGAAGCCGGCCTGATGCGCGACCTCACGGACATTGCAGAGGAAGGCAACTGGAAAGAAGTCATCCATCCCTCCAGTCTGCTCGACAGCTGCACGCTGGATGGCCGCATCTATTGCGTTCCGGTCAACATTCATTCGCAGCAGTGGCTCTGGCTGAACAACAAGGTGTTCGAGGACAACGGCCTGGCGGTTCCGACCAACTGGGACGAATACGCTGCCGCAGCACCCAAGCTTCAGGAGGCGGGCATCGTGCCGCTGGCCATGGGGCAGCAGCCCTGGCAGACGACACTGGCGTTCCAGGTGCTTCTCACCGCACTCGCCGGACCCGAGGCCTATACGAAGATCTTCGGCGAGAAGGATGCAGAGCTTGCCGGTAGCGAGGAAATGGCAAAGGTCTTCCAGGCTGCCGCGACTGCTCGCGACATGTCCAAGGACTCCAACGTCCAGGGCTGGAACGATGCCACCACCATGGTCATCACCGGCAAGGCCGCGGGCCAGATCATGGGTGACTGGGCGCAGGGTGAGTTCCAGGTCGCCAACCAGGTTGCCGGCGAGGACTACACCTGCCTGCCCGGCCTTGGCGTCAACGAGGTCATCATGACCGGCGGCGACGCGTTCTACTTCCCGAAAGTGGACGACCCGGCCATCACCGAAGCCCAGGGCGAACTGGCAAAGGTCATGCTTTCCCCGGAAGCCCAGGTTGCCTTCAACCTGAAGAAAGGCTCGCTGCCAGTGCGTGGCGACGTCGATCTGGCGGCTGCAAACGACTGCATGAAGAAGGGCCTCGACATCCTGGCCAAAGGCAATGTCATCCAGTCTCCGGACCAGTTGATGTCCGCCGACAGCCTGACCCAGGTGAACGACCTCTTCGTCGAGTTCTTCAACAACCCGTCCATGACCGCTGAAGACGCACAGTCGATGTTCGCGTCGATCGTCGGCAACGCCGACTAACAGCGGAAAAAGGCCCGCCGCCCGCGCCGCACGGTCCCAACTTTACCGGGACAGCGGCCAGGTGGCGTCCTCCAGCCCTGCGCGCTCCGGCGCGCAGGGAGCGCCCGACATCACCCTGGACGTCTCGACAAGGAAGTTTTCGGCATGGCCGCAGCTACGCGCCCCGCGAGGTGGCATCGGAACATCAGCGCCAAGGTGGCCGCGGTTCCGATGATCATCACCGCCGTGGTGGTCTTCATCGGCGGAACCGCCTGGACGGTTCTTTATTCCTTCACCAACTCCAAGCTCCTGCCGCGTGAGAAATTCGTCGGTCTTGCCCAGTACGACCGGCTGTGGAGCAGCAGCAAGTGGCTGATCTCCATCGAGAACCTGGCCATCTACGGAGCTTTCTCGCTGATTTTCTCGCTGCTGATCGGCTTCATGCTGGCGGCCCTGCTCGACCAGAAGATTCGGTTCGAGGACACGTTCAGAACAATCCTGCTCTATCCCTTCGCGCTCAGCTTCATCGTCACGGGACTGGCATGGCAGTGGATTCTCAATCCCGACTTCGGCATCCAGCACGTGGTGCGCAGCCTCGGTTGGGAGAGTTTCAATTTCGACCCGCTCTACAATCCCGAGATCGTCATCTATGGCATCCTCATCGCCGGCCTTTGGCAGGGAACCGGGCTGATCATGTGCCTGATGCTGGCAGGTCTTCGGGGGATTGACGAGGACATCTGGAAGGCCGCCAAGATCGACGGCATCCCGATGTGGAAGACCTATCTCTTCATCGTCATTCCGATGATGCGCGGCATCTTCATCACCGCAATCGTGCTGATCGCCTCCGGCATCATCAAGGTCTACGACCTGGTCGTCGCCCAGACCGGCGGGGGGCCCGGCATTTCCTCCGAAGTTCCGGCCAAATACGTCTATGACGCCATGTTCCTGTCGCAGAACCTCGGCCAGGGCTTTGCCGCCTCCACCATGATGCTGCTGACGGTCGTCATTATCGTCGTGCCCTGGGCCTATCTCGAGTTCGGAGGCAAGCGCAAATGACCAAGACGCCTCACCTGCTCAAAGGCTCGATGAAATACGATACCGGCCCGGCCGAAGCCGGCCCCGACCGGGCGCTCCGCCACGGCGACGGCACGCCATCCGGCAGCCGGATGGTCGAAGGCCCCGCCGGCCGCAAGCCACGCAAGGCGCTGTCCCGCAGGAACATCCTGATCTACGGCACGCTGATCGTCGTCTGCCTCTATTACCTGCTGCCGCTTTACGTGATGATCGTCACCTCGCTGAAGGGCATGCCGGAGATCCGGCTTGGCAACATCTTTTCACCGCCCGTGGAGATCACCTTCCAGCCCTGGGTGAAGGCCTGGGCGGAAGCCTGCACCGGCCTCAACTGCGATGGCCTGTCACGCGGCTTCTTCAATTCGGTCAAGATCCTGATCCCGTCCGTGATCCTGTCGATCGTGATTGCCTCGGTAAACGGATATGCGCTTGCCAACTGGCGCTTCAAGGGCTCGGAAACCTTCTTCACGATCCTGATCGTCGGAGCCTTCATTCCCTACCAGGTGATGATCTATCCGATCGTGATCATGCTGCGGGAAATCGGCCTTTACGGCAGCCTGACCGGGCTGGTGATCGTGCACACAATCTTCGGCATGCCCATCCTGACACTGCTGTTCCGCAACTATTTCGCCTCCGTGCCGCAGGAACTGTTCAAGGCGGCGCGCGTGGACGGGGCCGGGTTCTGGGCAATCTACTTCCAGATCATGGTGCCGATGAGCCTGCCGATCTTCGTTGTCGCCATGATCCTGCAGGTGACCGGCATCTGGAACGACTTCCTGTTCGGCGTGATCTACACCAAGCCGGACCTCTATCCGATGACGGTGCAGCTCAACAACATCGTCAATTCCACGCAAGGGGTGAAGGAATACAACGTCAACATGGCCGCGACCATTCTGACCGGCCTCGTACCCCTCACCATCTACTTCATCTCCGGAAAACTCTTCGTGCGCGGCATCGCCGCCGGTGCGGTGAAAGGCTAACGAGACGACCCATGGAACCAAGTATCTCCATCAAGAACCTTTCCCTGAGTTTCGGAAGCCTGGATGTTCTGAAGGATCTCAACCTCGATGTCGGCCAGGGTGAGTTTCTCGTGCTGCTCGGCTCTTCGGGCTGCGGAAAATCAACCCTTTTGAACTGCATTGCCGGGCTGCTGGACGTGACCGGCGGGCAGATCTTCATCGGCGGGCGCAACGTGACCTGGGCGGAGCCTTCCCAGCGTGGCATCGGCATGGTGTTCCAGTCCTATGCGCTCTACCCGCAGATGACCGTCGCCGGCAACCTGAGCTTCGGCCTGAAGAACGCGGGCCTGCCCAAGGCGGAAATCCAGGAGCGGGTGAACCGGGCCGCAAAGGTCCTGCAGATCGAACCGCTGCTCAACCGCAAGCCGGCCGCCCTTTCCGGTGGCCAGCGCCAGCGTGCCGCCATCGGCCGGGCTCTGGTGCGCGATGCCGACGTTTTCCTGTTCGACGAACCGCTGTCGAACCTGGACGCCAAGCTGCGGGCGGACCTGCGGGTCGAGATCAAGCAGCTGCACCAGAAGCTGTCCAACACCATGATCTACGTCACCCACGACCAGATCGAGGCCATGACGCTGGCCGACCGGATTGCCATCATGCGTGGTGGCCAGATCCTGCAGCTGGCCTCCCCCAACGAGATCTACAACCGGCCGGCCAACAAGTATGTGGCCGAGTTCATCGGTTCGCCGACCATGAATTTCTTTGAAGGAGAGCTGGAAGAAACCGGCGGAAATTACCGGTTCGCGTCAGGCGGAAAGACCTTCTCGCTTGACGGATACACCTTCCAGAACGGCCCTCCTGCAGCAGGCGCAGCCTGGTTCGGCATCCGTCCGGAACACATGGTCAGCGGCGCGGAAGCAGACACCGCGCTCGTGCGGTTGGATGGGCAGGTGGAACTGGTGGAGCCGCTCGGTTCGGACACGCTTGTCCGCTTTACCACCGGCGACCAGACGCTGTGGGTGCGCATGGACGGCCAGGCGAACATCCGGCACGGCGACGCAATCACGGTCGGGTTCGATCCCGCCCGCGCCAATCTTTTCGACAAAACCTCGGAATCCCGGCTCTAGGCCGGTCCTTAACCACTTCAGGACAATCAAGATGGATATTTCATTCCAGCTCTATTCAGCCCGCGAATTCACCCCATGGGACGGCGTTCTCAAGCGGCTTGCGGACCTCGGCTATACCCAGGTCGAGGGGTTCGGCGGAAACTACGAGAACCCGGCAGCCTTTCGCGACATGCTCGACGCCCAGGGCCTCAAGATGCCGTCGGGCCATTTCTTTCCGATGGAGCAGTTCGAAGACGACCTCGCCAAGGTGATCAGCACTGCCCGGACCCTTGGCATGGAACGGATCTTCGTTCCCGCCGTGCCGCCCGAGCAACGCGTTCCGGATGCGGCCATGTGGCAGTCCATCGCCGAGCGGCTGGAAGCCATCGGTCAAAAGATCCGCGATGCCGGCCTGCGGTTCGGTTGGCATAACCATGATTTCGAATTCAATGCCTGCGCCGATGGCCGCCTGCCGATGGACATCCTGATGGAGGCCGCCCCTTCCATCGAATGGGAAGCCGATATTGCCTGGATCGTGCGCGGCAATCAGGACCCGCTCGACTGGATCGAGAAATACGCCAGCCGCATCACCACGGCCCACGTGAAGGACATCGCACCGGAGGGCGAATGTGCCCACGAGGACGGTTGGGCGGACGTCGGCCAGGGCACCATGGACTGGAAAGGCATCATGTCGGCGCTTCGCGGCGTCGGGGTCGATCTCTTCGTCATGGAACACGACAAGCCTTCCGACTTCGACCGTTTCGCCACCCGCTCCGTTGCGGCCTTCCGCACCTACTGAGGTAACCCCATGAGCAAGACACTTGGCATCGGCATCCTCGGATGCGGAAACATTTCGGCCGCCTACATGCGCCTTTCTCCGCTCTTCAAGGGCATCGAGGTGCGCGCCTGCGCCGACATCTATGAAGCTGCCGCAAAAGCACGTGCCGAGGAATTCGGCCTGAGAGCCGAAACCGTCGACGGCCTGCTGGCGGCAAGCGATATCGACATCATCGTCAACCTGACGGTTCCGGCCGTTCACTACGAAGTCTCCAGACGCGTTCTGGAAGCCGGCAAGCATGTCTATTCGGAAAAGCCGTTCGTGCTTAGCCTGGAAGAGGGCGAATCCCTTGCCGCGATTGCGAAGGAAAAAGGCCTCAGGGTCGGGTCGGCCCCCGACACCTTCCTGGGCGGAGCACACCAGCTTGCCCGGCACCTGATCGACAGTGACGCCATCGGCAAGGTGACGTCAGGCACCTGTTTCGTACAGAGCCCGGGCATGGAAATGTGGCACCCGAACCCGGACTTCTTCTTCCAGGCGGGTGGTGGCCCGATCCTCGATCTCGGGCCTTACTACGTTTCCAACCTGGTGCAGCTACTTGGACCGGTGAAGCGGGTCTGTGCAATGAGTTCCGCCGGATCTGAATATCGCACCATCACCTCCGAGCCGCGCAACGGAGAAAAGATCAAGGTGGAAACACCGACGACCATCCACGCAGTGATGCAGTTCCAGTCCGGTGCCCAGATCACCTATTGCGCCAGCTGGGACGTGTGGCAGCACGGCCATTCCAACATAGAGCTTTACGGCCGCTCCGGCACGCTGCATGTGCCGGATCCGAATTTCTTCGGTGGTGAAGTGCGCATGACGGACAAGGGCAGTTTCGTGACCCTGTCGGAAGCCTGGAACCACCCGTTCTCCAAATCAAACGACCGTGGCCACGCCAATTACCGCACGGCGGGCCTGGCCGATATGGCCCTCGCCATCCTGGAAAATCGGCCGCACCGTTGCTCTTTGGAATTTGCTCTGCATGTTGTCGATGTGATGACGTCGATTCTCGCTTCCGGCGAGAGTGGGACTTTCATTGACATCAAAACCACCTGCGAGCGCCCGGAAGCCCTGGACCCGCAGGCGGCAAAAGGCCTTTTAGTATAACGGGATAGCCTATGACCTGGACAGCAGCGGAAACGCGCTACGACACCATGGAATACCGCCGATGCGGGAAATCCGGCCTGAAACTGCCGGTGATCTCGCTCGGCCTTTGGCACAATTTCGGTGACGATACGCCGCTCGACAAGAAACGGGAGATTGCCCGGACCGCCTTCGATCTCGGCATCACCCATTTCGATCTTGCCAACAATTACGGCCCCAAGCCGGGTTCGGCGGAAACCGCCTTCGGTGAACTGCTGCGGACGGATTTTGCGCCTTACCGGGACGAGATGATCATTTCGTCCAAGGCGGGTTATGAGATGTGGCCCGGGCCGTATGGCGAGTGGGGAAGCCGCAAATACCTGATCGCGTCCTGCGACCAGTCCTTGAAGCGGATGGGGCTCGACTATGTCGATATCTTCTATTCGCACCGCTTCGACCCGGACACACCGCTGGAAGAGACCATGATGGCCCTCGACCACATCGTGCGGTCCGGACGGGCGCTTTATGTCGGCATCTCGTCCTATAATTCCAAACGGACACGGGAAGCCGCCGCCATCCTGAAGGAGCTGGGCACACCGTGCCTGATCCATCAGCCGAGCTATTCCATGATCAACCGCTGGGTCGAGGAAGACGGTCTTCTGGATACTCTCGACGACCTCGGCATCGGTTCCATTGCCTTTTCGCCGCTGGCCCAGGGCATGCTGACCAGCAAATATCTGAAGGGTATTCCGGAAGACAGCCGGGCGAACCAGGGCAAATCGCTGAAGACCCAGTTCCTGAGCGAAGACAACCTCGCCACCATCCGGGCACTCAACGACATTGCCGAAAAGCGCGGCCAGACGCTGGCGCAGATGGCCCTGGCGTGGGTGCTGCGCAAAGGCCGGGTCACGACGGCCCTGATCGGTGCGAGCCGGGGCAGCCAGGTAAAGGACTGCGTCGGGGCTGTCGCCAATCTCCAGTTTTCCGACGAAGAGCTGAAGCTGATCGAGGAAACCACCCGCGAGGCGGACATCAACCTGTGGGCGGCCTCGGCTGAACGGAAAGGACCCAGCCGGAAATGATCCGAAATCCCATCCTGCCGGGGTTCAACCCGGATCCCTCGATCTGCCGTGCGGGCGATGATTATTTCATCGCCACCTCGACCTTCGAATGGTATCCGGGCGTCCAGATTCACCGGTCGAAAGACCTGGTCAACTGGGATCTGGCCTGCCGGCCGCTCAGCCGTGCAAGCCAGCTCGACATGCGCGGCAATCCGGACAGCGGCGGCATCTGGGCACCGTGTCTTTCCTACGCGGACGGACGGTTCTGGCTGGTCTATACGGACGTCAAACGGCTGGATGGGAATTTCAAGGACGCGCATAACTACATCGTCACGGCCCCTTCCATCGAGGGGCCGTGGAGTGACCCGATCTACGTCAGCTCACACGGGTTCGATCCGTCGCTGTTTCACGACGACGATGGCCGCAAATGGTTCCTCGTCCTGCAATGGAACCACATTTCAAATTCCGTCGGCGGGCATCCGCGCCATCCGGCCTTCGACGGCATCCTGCTGCAGGAATGGTCGGAAACGGAAGGCCTGAAAGGCGAAATCCGCAGGATCTTTTCCGGAAGCCCGCACGGTTTGACGGAAGGTCCACATCTTCACAAGCGCGGCGGCTGGTACTACCTGACGGTCGCCGAAGGCGGCACTGGCTACGGGCACGCCGTTACCATGGCCCGGTCACGGTCCATCGACGGGCCGTACGAGCTTCACCCGCAAACCCACCTCATCACCGCCAAGGACGATCCGGTCGCGCCGCTGCAACGGGCCGGTCACGGCCAGATTGTCGAAACGCCGGATGGCGACGTCTACCACACCCATCTGTGTTCCCGGCCCCTGCCCGGACGGTTCTCGCCTCTGGGACGGGAGACCGCGATCCAGAAGTGCGAATGGCGGGAGGACGGCTGGCTTTACCTGGAAGACGGCGGCATGGTTCCGAAGGTTGAGGTGCCGGGTCTGACGGCGACAGAACCTCGCCCCCCTCAACGGGTGGACCGCACTTTCACTGGCGAAGTCCTGCCGCCCGAGTTCCAGTGGCTGCGCACGCCTTATCCGGAGCGGCTATTTTCCCTCACGGGCACGGCCTTGCGGCTAACCGGACGGGAAAGCATCGGCAGCTGGTACGAGCAGTCGCTGGTTGCCCGGCGGCAGGAGCACCTCAGCTACCGGGTGGAAACCACGCTCACCGACTTTGCGCCAACGACCTACCAGCAGGCCGCCGGACTGACGACCTATTACAACCGGCACAAGTTCCATTTTCTGGCCGTGAGCTGGACGGGACAGCTCGGCCGTTGCCTGACGCTGCTTTCCTGCCCCGGCGACTGGCCGGATGGACGCATGTCATTTCCGGCAGACCCTGTCGCGCTTGGCGACGGACCGGTCGAGCTTGCCGTTGAGGTTGATGGTGCCCGCCAGCAATTCTTCTGGCGCCAGCAAGGCCGCGACTGGACGCCCTTCGGACCGGATCTCGATGCCAGCGTGATCTCGGATGAAGGCGGGCGCGGTGAGCACGGCTCCTTTACCGGTGCCTTTGTAGGTATGCTGGCCTTCGACATATCCGGGCAAGGCAAGACCGCCGATTTCAGCAGGTTTTCATACGCACCGGAAGGCACGTGAGCTCACACTCTAAGGAGATATTCATGGCTGGACTGATCAAGGGGCCCGCGATTTTCCTGGCCCAGTTTGCCGGAGACGACGCTCCGTTCAATTCGCTTCCCGCAATCGCCAAATGGGCCGCGGATCTCGGCTACAAGGGCATACAGATCCCGACTTTCGACAGTCGCCTGTTCGACCTCGACAAGGCCGCCGAAAGCGAAACCTATTGCGACGAGGTCAAAGGCATCTGCGCGGACGCCGGCGTCGAGATTACCGAGCTTTCGACCCATCTGCAGGGCCAGCTCGTGGCGGTTCACCCCGCCTATGACCTGGCCTTTGACGGCTTTGCACCATCCCAAGTGCACGGCAATCCGAAGGCCCGGCAGGCCTGGGCGGTCGACCAGATGAAAAAGGCGGCGATCGCCAGCAAGCGGCTTGGCCTCACTGCTTCCGTCAGCTTCACCGGTTCGCTGGCGTTTCCCTATCTCTACCCCTGGCCGCAACGGCCTGCGGGGCTGATCGAGGAAGCCTTCAAGGAACTGGCGGCGCGCTGGAAACCGATCCTTGATGTCTATGACGAAAACGGTGTCGATGTCGGCTATGAAATCCATCCCGGCGAGGACGTCTTCGACGGCGCCACGTTCGAGATGTTCCTGGAGGCGCTCGGCGGTCACACGCGCTGCCAGATCAACTACGATCCGTCGCACTTCCTGCTGCAGCAGCTCGACTATCTGGCGTTCATCGACATCTATCACGAGCGCATCTGCGCCTATCACGTGAAGGATGCCGAGTTCAATCCGGACGGCCGCCAGGGCGTCTATTCCGGCTATCAGGGCTGGGTCAACCGCGCGGGCCGGTTCCGGTCCCTGGGTGATGGCCAGGTGGATTTTTCCGGCATCTTCTCCAAGCTTGCCCAACATGGCTATGACAGTTGGGCCGTTCTGGAATGGGAATGCTGCCTGAAGTCACCCGAACAGGGTGCTGCCGAAGGGGCACCCTTCATCGAGCACCACATCATCGAAGTCACCGACAAGGCCTTCGACGACTTCGCCGGCGGCGAGACCGACCAGGAGCAGATCCGGAAGATGCTGGGGCTGAGTTAGGGGCAGACTGACCGCGCATCCTCATTCCGGCAAGGTAACCAGTCCTAGCTGGCTCAGTTTTGCCGGTATCTCGGTTGTCAGCCCGGGCGACCGAAGGAAGACCGGAGGCCTACTCGTTGCCAGAGATTCGGTTTGGAGCGAAGTCTCTTGTAGACATCCGACCACTTCGGCAAGCGGCGCTGAGAGTGGACCCCGGATCTGCGCTGCGCTTGTCCGGGGTGACAATCTTCAATGCGGCACCTCTTCCTCCCCTCATCCTGAGGAAGCGCGAAGCGCTGTCTCGAAGGATGGGCTGCTTGCTCGGGATATGCCGCCCATGCTTCGAGACGGACCTAGCGGTCCTCCTCAGCATGAGGGTTGCTTTTCGGTTACGTGCGAGAGATGTGGCTTCACAGCAGCAGGTGCGAAACCGAGGGGGCGTAGAGCGCATCGACAGCGGCGGCCGTCGCACCGAGGGCGACAGCTGTTGCACCGGACGTACCGATGCGGATCCTGTCTTCTTCAAGCGAACCGTCGAGACGGCGAGGAAGCGGGGAGGCACTGTCGAGCAGCGCCTGGAGGAAGTCCGGACGAATGATGCCGCCCAGGATCAGCGCTTCCGGGTCGAGCATCATCTCGATCATGTTGATCATCTGGCGCATGAGCGGCGCGACTTCGGCTATCCAGCCGAGGACCGCCGGATCTCCTTCGGCGAACAAGGCTTCGATCCGTCCAACGGAGCCTGGTTCCGTCGGCTCAAGGCCAAGCCTTTCGCACAGCGCGTTGAGTGACAGATACCGCTCCAGGCAGCCGGCGTTGCCGCAGGAACAGGCCGGGCCTGTCGGGTCGATCACAACGTGCCCGATTTCGCCGGCGTTTTTCGTCGCACCCGGATAGAGCGCCCCGTTCAGGACGAAGCCAGCGCCAAGCCCCATGCCGAACTGGATGAAGGCAAAGCTGTTGAAGCTGCGGCCGATCCCGTAAACATGCTCGCCCAGCGCGGCGGCCGACGCATCGTTCTGAAGGACCACCGGCAAGCCGATCGCCGACTGAAGCTGTGCGAGATTTTCCGGCGAGCCGAAATCCGAAAATGTGGTGGCATCGGTGCCGCTGGAGGTCTGCGATCCGGTTTCGAAAGGACCGGGAGCAGCAAGACCGACGCCGAACAGACACTTGGCCATACCGGGATGAGCAGCGCGGAATTCCTCTGCCATCGACAGGATCCGGCTGTTGGCTGCCTTGGGCGTGGCAGCGGCCATGTGGGCGGCCGACTGCCAGACGATGCTGCCCAGAAGATCGCAGGCAATCGCCGTGACAGACAGACGATCGACATGAAACCCGAGACTGTAGGCATGATCGGGTTTGAGCTGCACCGTCATGCCCGGATGTCCGCGGCCCCGGGCCTTCTGGGCATGCATCTCGACAATGCCGCGGCTTTCCAGCTCACCGACGATATTCTGCACCGTCTGGCGGGAAAGCGACGTGATTTCAGATATTTCCGAGCGACCGATCGGACCGCGCGTGCGGATGACTTCCAGCACCACGCGGTGATTATGCGTCTTGGCGCGGGTCAGGTTTGTGCCGCTGGTCCGGAAGGATGCGGGGATCGGAGCACTGTCGTTCATGGCGCCAATAGACCAGAAATTATTTTTTCTATCAATTTGACAAAATAAAAAAACCGAACATAGGATGCTTTGCCTACACAAAAACCGGAGGGCGAGATGAACACGTTTGGAAAGTTGATTTTGGGGTCCGCCTTCGCGACCCTGGCCATGACCACGACGGCATTGGCCGACACCACACTGAATGCACTTTTCATGAGCCAGGCGGCTTATAGCGAAGACGACATCAAGTCGATGACCGCCAAGTTCGAGGAAGCAAATCCCGGCGTCACGGTTGCGCTCGAATTCGTTCCCTATGAAGCCTTGCACGACAAGATCATTGCAGCGGCAGGTGCGGGCGATGACGGGTATGACGTTGTCCTGTTCGACGTGATCTGGCCGGCCGAATTCGCAACGCGCGGCTTCCTGCAGGATGTCACCGACCGCATTCCGGCCGACTATACCGACAAGGTTTTCGATGGCGCCTGGACGACCGTCGAATATGACGGCAAGCGCTATGGCATGCCCTGGATCCTCGACACGAAATACCTCTTCTACAATGCCGACATGCTGGCAGAGGCTGGCATTTCCACCCCGCCCAAGACCTGGGCCGAACTGGCGGAACAGGCCAAGCAGATCAAGGACAAGGGCATTGTCGAATATCCGCTGGTCTGGAGCTGGTCCCAGTCCGAGGCGATGATCTGCGACTTTACCACCCTGACGGCGGCCAATGACGGCGCGTTCTTCGATGAAGGCCAGCCGGCCTTTACCGCAGGCGGTGCCAAGGATGCCGTTTCCTTCATGAAGGCAACGCTGGACGAAGGCCTGAGCAACCCGTCTTCACGCGAATATTTCGAAGAAGACGTCCGCCGGGTGTTCTCCAACGGCGAAGCGGCGTTTGCCCTCAACTGGACCTACATGAACGCCCTTGCCAACGATCCGAAGGAAAGCAAGGTCGCCGGCAAGGTGAAGGTAGCTCCCGCACCAGGCGTCGAAGGCAAGTCAACCGCCTCCAGCGTCAACGGCTCCATGGGTCTCGGCATTCCCGCCAACAGCCCGCATGCGGATGAAGCCTGGGCCTATATCTCCTTCCTGACCCAGAAGGACGTTCAGGACAACTATGCCAAGCTCAGCCTGCCGATCTGGAAGGCGTCCTATTCCGAACCGAAGGTGATCGAAGGCCAGGAAGACCTGATCGCGGCGGCGAAAGAATCCATCGCTGTCATGTATCCGCGTCCGCTGGTGCCGTCCTACACCGAAGTCTCCGACATTCTCCAGAAGAACATCCATCAGGTCCTGCTCGGCCAGGCAAGCGTGGATGAAGCGCTGGAAGCTGCCGCAGACCGCGTCAAGCGCATCCGCTAAGTTTGCGACTGACGGGAGACTGACCATGCATGGCCGACGCCAGAAACGTGAAAAATGGATCCTTCTGGCGCCGGCCCTGGCTTTGCTTGCGCTGGTCACGCTGATACCGCTTGCCAACACACTGTGGCTGAGCTTCACCGACACGCGCATTTCCGCTCTTCCCGAGCCGGTGCATTTCATCGGCCTGGAAAACTACGTCTACGCGCTTACCGACCCGGATTTTCAGGACGCCCTCTTCAGGACGCTTTACTTCACAATCGTCTCGGTGGGTCTGGAAGGCATTCTCGGTGTCGCGGTTGCCGTGCTGCTCAACCAGGAATTCCGCGGCCGGACGCTGCTTCGGGCTCTGATCATCCTGCCCTGGGCGGTGCCGACCATCGTCAACGCCGTTGCCTGGCGCTTGATCTATCACCCTGATTATGGCGCGCTGAACTCCCTGCTGTTCCAGTTGGGCCTCATTTCCGATTACCGCAGTTGGATCGGCGATCCGGCGACCGCCATGAACATGGTCATCCTGGCAGATGTCTGGAAGAACTTTCCGCTGGTTGCCTATGTTGCACTGGCCGCCCTGCAGACAGTGCCCGGTGACCTCAACAAGGCGGCAGCCATCGAAGGCGCCGGTCCGTGGAAACGGTTCCGCTCGATCACCCTGCCCTGGATCGCCGGTCCATTAATGGTCGTCATGGTGCTGCGAACCATCGAGGCCTTCCGCGTCTTCGACATCATCTACGTGATGACCGGCGGAGGCCCCGCGGACAGCACCAAGACCGCGAGCTTTTACGTCTACCAGGAATATTTCAACTACCTCAGAAGCGGCAGCGGGGCCTCCTATGCAGTGCTGGTCGCCGGCATCAGCGCCGTTCTGATCGTGTTCTATTATTCCGCCACCAGGCGGCAGACGGCGGGAGGCGCGGCATGAAACGCTCGCTCGTTCAATCCATCCTGCTTTATGGCTGCGCCCTGTTGCTGGCAGCCTTCACAACAGGTCCGCTGCTCTGGCTTGCCGTCATGAGCATCAGCGCGCCGACCGACCTGACCGCGGTGCCGCTGCGCTGGATCCCCTCCGAACTTGACTTCAGCCGCTACACGAGCCTGCTCAGCCTTGAAGGCGGCAACGGCGAGCGGTTTTTGAGCGCACTCCGGAATTCCCTCCTGACAGCTGGCGGGGCGACCGTCATCGCGCTTCTGCTCGCCATTCCGGCTGCCTATGCCTTTTCCAGAAGGCAGGCGTCGATGGTCCTGTTGTTCGCCTTTCTCGCAACGATCATGATGCCGCCGATCACCTATGTGCTGCCGCTCTATTCGACCTTCAGCAGCTTCGGCATGCTGAACCACACGGTGACGCTGATCATCGTCTATACGGCCATGCTGCTGCCTTTCGCCACCTGGCTGATGAAGGCCAATATCGACGTGCTGCCGGTGGAAGTGGAGCAGGCTGCCTTCATGGAAGGTGCCGGAACCGCCTACACAATCCGGCAGGTGGTGCTGCCACTGGCTCTTCCGGCCATTGCCGCCACCGCCATGCTGTCCTTCCTGGTGGCCTGGGACGAGTTCTTCTACGCCCTGATCTTCACCAACGATCTCAGCGCGAAGACCCTGCCTGTTGCGATCGCGGATTTCTCCGCCGGACGCGTTACCGACTACGGCGTCATCGCCTCGGTTGGCGTTCTGGCGACATTGCCGCCAGCCATCCTCGCCATCGCCTTCCAGAAATTCATCGTCTCCGGACTGGTCGCCGGATCCGTCAAGGGCTGACCACAGCAGGAGACCGACAAGGAATGAACGCCGCAATGCCGCAAGACCCCATCCTCCAAATCAGCCGCCTGCAGAAGAGATACGGGGACGTGAATGTCCTCAAGGACATCGATATCTCCATGGCGCCCGGCGAGTTTCTTGTCCTGGTCGGACCGTCCGGTTGCGGCAAGTCGACCCTGCTGAGCTGCATTTCCGGACTGACCGACATTTCCTCCGGCACCATCCGCATTGCCGGCAAGGACCGCACCAACGACGAACCGGCCGACCGGGATATCGCCATGGTGTTCCAGTCCTATGCCCTGTTCCCCAACATGAGCGTGGAACGCAACATCGGCTTCGGCCTTGAAGTCCGAAAGGTTGAAGAGGCCGAGAAGAAACGGAAGGTGGCCGAAGTTGCGGATCTTCTGAAAATAGAGCACCTGCTGCACCGCCGCCCGGCGGAACTTTCCGGCGGACAGCGCCAGCGTGTCGCCATGGGCCGGGCCCTTGTGCGCGAACCGAAGCTGTTCCTGTTCGACGAACCGTTGTCCAATCTCGATGCCAAGCTGCGCGTGACCATGCGCACCGAAATCAAGCGCATCCATCAGACCACAGGCGCGTCCATCGTCTACGTCACCCATGACCAGATCGAAGCCATGACGCTGGCCAGCCGGATCGTGGTGATGAAAGACGGCGTGGTCCAGCAGATCGGCACGCCGCAGGAGATCTACAACAAGCCGGTAAATGCCTTTGTCGCGGACTTCATGGGCGCGCCGTCCATGAACCTGATGACCGGCACCGCTACACGCGAGGGCGACCATCTCCGGCTGCAGATCCCGACGCCGGAAGGACCGCTGCTGGAACTGTTCGACTATGGTCCGGGGCCGGAAACGCTGTCCGCCGGCGGTACGGCAGAGCTCACCATCGGCCTTCGCCCGGAGGCGATGACGGATCTTGGCTTGCGGTCCGGTGGCATCGACGGCCGCAGCCTGCAAAGCGCCGATTGCCTTCTCGACGTGGTCGAACCGGCCGGCGCCGATACCTATGCGGTCATTCAACTTGGCGGAACGGAAGCCGTTGCCCGGCTGTCAGCGGATGCGCCGGTCACCGCCGGACAGCGCGTCCCGATCGCTTTCGACCTTTCCAAGATTTCCTATTTCGACATTGCATCGGGTAACCGCCTATGAGCATTCAACGAGGCCTTGCCGCCGACATCGGCGGCACCAACACCCGGCTGGCGCTGGTCGAGAACGGCCGCGTTCTGGAAAACACCATCGCGCGGTTCCGCAATGCGGATTTCGAAACACCGGAAGCGGCCATCAGCACCTATCTTTCGGAAGCCGGGCGACCGGCCTGTGCTTCTGCCGTCATCGCCATCGCAGCCCCCATCGATGGCCCCGCGATCCGCATGACAAACCATCCCTGGACCTTCAGTGCCGACTGCATCGGCAAGGTTCTGGGCGGAGCGAACATTACCTTCCTGAACGATTTCGAGGCGCTCGCCTATTCGCTGGACAAGGTCCCAACGGAGCGGCTTCAGCCCGTCTATGAACCAAGCCAGAAACTGCGCAGCAACGCCACGCGCCTCGTCGTCGGCGCGGGAACCGGTTTCAATGCTGCCGCGCTGTTTCAGACACCTGCCGGGTTTCATGTCGGCACCGGCGAATGCGGTCACTCGACTTTGCCGGTCGAAACCGAAGACGAACTTCGGCTCTGGAATTACCTCGCTCTCAACCGTGGACGCGCCTCCGTCGAACGGGCGCTGTCGGGAAGCGGTCTCAAGGAAATTCACGAGTGGTATTGCCTGGAGCAGGGCCTGTCGCCGCGCGACCTGTCACCGGCTGACATTGCGGAGCGCGCCAATTCCGGGTCCGATCCGCTTTGCGTTTCCGCTGCCCGGCAATGGGTGACATTTCTCGGCCGGGTGATTGGCGACCTCTCGCTGGTGTTCCTGTCCCTTGGCGGCATCGTGCTGACAGGCGGCGTCACCCGAAGCCTGGCGAGGTTCCTGGCAGAACCGGAATTCATCAACGCCTTTTGCGCGAAGGGCCGCCAGCAAAAGCTGGTTTCCGGCATTCCTGTTCATCTGCTTGATGACGATTTCGCAGCTCTGGCGGGGTGTGCCTCGCGGATGTAGTCGACACCGCACCATCAGGAACTCAGTCCCAGCTCCTCGATCACGGTCTGTACCGCCAGCCGGAAGACCTGTTCCTCGGCACCTGGCTGGGTGTCCGGACGGGTCATCAGCCCGACCGGCCCCTTTGTCATGTCGGTGTCAAACGGCAGGCGGACCAGGTGACCGTCGGCGGTTTCGTTCTGCACCACGCCGGACGAAATGATCCAGACCGCGTCGGTCCGGCGGGTATAGACCCTGCCGAAAGCACCCGAGACCGTTTCGATCTTGTTCGGAATCTCGCCGACCCCATTGGCGATCATGAAGCGCTCGACCAGAGGCCGGATCGCCGCGCCTTCCGGCGGATAGAGCACGGGCCATTCGACAATACGCTTGATATCCGGCCTTTCCAGAAGCGGGTGCCCGACCCGGACGATCACATCGACACGCTCGGAATAAAGCTGGGTGAAGGAAACGCCTTCCATGGAAACCGGCCTGCCGAGCCGGCCGATCACCAGGTCGAGTTCACCCATCTTCAACCGTTCGATCAGGTAGCCGTGCGGGCCGTCCATGATCTGGACCATGACATGAGGTGCCAGTTCGGAAAACTCCTTGATGACCGGGGGCATGAAGCTGGCCGCGACACTCGGCAGAACGCCCACCTTCAAGGTCGCACGGGCGTGTTCGCCTTCTTTCTCGACCCCGTCCAGGCCTTGCTGCAGGCTCGCCAGCGAGATCTGCGCGAAATGCAGAAACACCTTGCCCTGTTTGGTCAGCGCGATGCCGGCCCGGTTTCGCGTCATCAGGCTGGCGCCGATGATATCTTCCAGTTCCTTGAGCGTTTTGGAGATCGCCGGCTGGGTGAGATTCAACTTGTCGGCAGCCAGTTTCAGGCTGCGTTCCTGCGCAATCTCCACGAAGCACTGGATGTGCCGGAACTTGATGCGTCGGTCGATCATTTAATTTCTCGTTTTGGAAAGAAAGAAGCCGAATATCTCATTTTACTTCCCAATTTCGATCATTCAATATCAATTCAACAAGGGAGGATCGGATGCGAACTCAGGTTGTCATTGTCGGCGGTGGACCGTCCGGCCTGCTGCTCGGGCAGCTTCTTCATCTGAAGGGCATCGAGACCATCATTCTGGAGCGCAAGACGCGCGAATATGTGCTTGGCCGCATCAGGGCCGGCATTCTGGAAACGGGTCTCGTCAACATGATGCGCGAGGCCGGCGTGGCCGAGCGGATGGACAAGGAATGCTTCGTCCATGACGGCACCTGCATCTCATACGAAAACGAGATGTTCGACATCAACTTCCAGAAGCTGATCGGCCAGAATGTCGTCGTCTACGGCCAGACGGAAGTCACGCGTGATCTTTATGACGCCCGCGATGCAGTTGGCGGTCAGACGATTTTCGAGGTCGAGGGGGTCGAGATCCGCGATGCGGACACCGACGCGCCCTATGTCACCTTTACCGTGGACGGCAGCGCGCGGCGCATCGACTGCGATTTCGTGGCGGGCTGTGACGGGTTCCACGGCGTCAGCCGCAAGACCATTCCCGACACCGTGCGCAAGGACTACGAGAAAGTGTTTCCCTTCGGCTGGTTGGGCGTTCTGTCCGAGACGCCGCCGGTGCATGAAGAACTCATCTATGCCAATTCGGCACGCGGCTTCGCGCTTTGCTCCATGCGTAACGAAAACCTGTCGCGCTACTACGTCCAGTGCAATGTCAGCGACGACATTTTCGAATGGACCGACGAGAAGTTCTGGGACGAACTGAGACGCCGGCTACCGGAAGCGGTTGCCGACAAGCTGGTGACCGGACCCTCTATCGAGAAATCCATTGCCCCGCTCAGGTCCTTCGTGTGCGAGCCGATGCGCTGGGGCCGTCTGTTCCTGTGCGGCGATGCCGCCCATATCGTGCCGCCGACAGGCGCCAAGGGCCTCAACACCGCTGCCTCCGACGTCCATTACCTCTATGAGGGTCTGGTGCATTACTATCAGGACAAGGACAGCCACGGCATCGATACCTATTCGGAGAAAGCCCTGGCACGGATCTGGAAAGCGGAGCGTTTCAGCTGGGCGACCACCAACATGCTGCACCGGTTCCCGGACCAGTCGGATTTCGACCTGAAGATGCAGCGGGCGGAAATCGAGTCTCTGCATCACAATGAAACCGCGCAGAAGTGGTTTGCGCAGAACTATGTGGGACTGCCCTACTGATGAATATCGCGCGTCTGCCTTCTGCCGACATTCACTGGCGCGAAGATGGCGACCCCGGCGGCACGCCTGTCGTCTTCGCCAATTCGCTCGGCACGGAATTGCGGCTCTGGGACAAGGTCATCGACCTTCTGCCGGAAACAGGTCTCCGGCTGATCCGCTTCGACAAGCGCGGCCACGGGCTGTCCTCCTGCCCTGAGAGCCCCTACTCCATGGACGATCTCGCCAGCGACACGCAACAGCTGCTCGATCACCTTCAGATCGGCTCCTGTGTTTTTGTCGGGCTTTCCATCGGCGGCATGATCGGTCAGCTCCTGTCGCAACGGCAGCCGGAACGCATCAAGGGTCTGGTGCTGTCCAACACCGGGGCGAAAATGGGCGAAGCCGCCATGTGGCAAGACCGGATTGCCCGGATCCGTGCAGGCGGTATCGAGAGCCTTGCCGATGCCATTCTGGAGCGCTGGTTTTCGGAAGATTTCCGCCAGACGGCCGAATGCCTGGCCTGGCGCCACATGCTGGTTCGCACCCCGACGGAGGGTTACATCGGCTGCTGCGAAGCAATAGCCGGTGCGGATCTGACGGACAGCACGTCCGGGCTTCGCCTGCCGGTGCTGGGTATCGGCGGCAGCGAGGACCTCGCCAGCCCACCCGCCATGGTGCGCGGCACGGCGGACCTCATCGCCGGCAGCCGTTACGTTGAAATTTCCGGTGCGGGCCATCTGCCCTGCGTCGAAAAGCCGGATGTCTTTGCCGGCCATCTCATGACTTTCCTGAAGGAGGACCTCCATGTCTGAGCGTTTTGAAACCGGCATGAAGGTCAGGCGATCCGTGCTTGGCGATGAACATGTCGACCGGGCGGAAGCCGCCAAGACGCCACTTGACGAACCATTCCAGACCCTGATCACCGAGGGTGCCTGGGGCACGGTTTGGGCGTCGGACGGCATCAGTCCGCGGGAGCGTTCGATGCTGACGCTCGCCCTTCTGGCGGCACTCGGCAATTTCGAGGAGATTGCCATGCATATCCGGGCAACCGCCCGCACCGGCGCCAGCAAGCAGGACGTGCTCGAGGCGTTTCAGCATGTGGCGGTCTATGCCGGCGTGCCACGTGCCAACCAGGCGCTCAAGATCGCCAAGGAAACTTACGCCGAAATGGAACGCAGCGGCCAGAAGCTGACCGCGACAGGCGGTTAACGGAGGAAAATCGATGTTGAAACCCGGACCTTTCTATCAGCGGGACCGCGAGTGGCATCCGCCTGCACATACGCCGGACTACAAGACCAGCGTGTCGCGCTCGCCGCAATATTCGATGATCAGCCTGGAAAACAACGTCAGCGAGATCACCGGGCCGACCTTCGGCCATAACGATATCGACCCGCTCGACAAGGATCTAATCTACAACTACGCGAAGGCGGGTGAAAGCGCGATCGGCGAGCGGATCATCCTGCATGGCCGGGTGCTGGACGAGAACGCGAAGCCGATCCCGAACACCCTGGTGGAGATCTGGCAGGCCAATGCGGGCGGACGCTACCGGCACAAGAAGGACACCTATCTTGCGCCCATCGACCCGAATTTCGGCGGCTGCGGCCGCACCCTGACCGACGAGAACGGCTACTACTATTTCCGCACGATCAAACCGGGCGCCTACCCCTGGCGCAACTGGGTGAACAACTGGCGGCCGGCCCATATTCACATGTCGATCTTCGGCACTGCCTTCTGTCAGCGTCTGATCACCCAATGCTACTTCGAGGGCGATCCGCTCATTCCGAAATGCCCGATCGTGAATACCATTCCCGATCCCGCGGCCATTGAGCAGCTGGTCGCCAAGCTCGACCTCAATGCCACCATCCCGCTCGACACGATCGCCTACAAGTTCGACATCGTCCTGCGCGGACGCCGCTCGACCCTGTTTGAAAACCGGCCGGAGGGGAACTGATCATGACGCAGCAACTCGACTATCTGAAGGAAACGCCTTCCCAGACGGCCGGACCTTACGTTCATATCGGCCTCGCGCCAGGCGCCGCCGGTTTCGACATCTATCGGCAGGAACTGGGCTGGGATATCGCAGGCCCCAATGCCAAGGGTGAGCGCATTCGTGTGGAAGGTGTCGTCATCGATGGCATGGGCTCGCCGATCAAGGACGTGATGCTGGAAACCTGGCAGGCCAACAGCGAGGGCATTTACGCCCATCCTGAACATGCCGGCGACGTGGAAGAAGGGTTTCGCGGCTGGGGCCGTGTCATCACCGATTTCGAAACCGGCGAATGGGGGTTCGACACGGTCAAGCCAGGCCCGGTCAAGCTTCCGGACGGCAAGGTATCCGCTCCCCATATCAGCCTCTGGATCGTCGCACGCGGCATCAATGTCGGGCTTCAGACCCGCCTTTACTTCGAGGACGAGACCGCAGCCAACGCGGCCGACCCGGTGATCAACCTGATCGAATGGGAAAAGCGCCGCCAGACCCTGATCGCCCGGAAGACGGAGCGCGACGGCAAGACGGTCTATCGTTTCGAGGTCAAGCTGCAAGGCCCGGACGAAACGGTGTTCTTCGATATCTGAGGAGGCACAAACCACTCTTCCTCATCCAGAGGAGCTTGGCCAAGCCGAGCGTCTCGAAGGATGGGCAGCGCACTCAGAGTATGCGGCCCATCCTTCGAGACAGCGCTGAAGCGCTTCCTCAGGATGAGGGAGGCTTATGCAACGATCGCCGCTCCTTGTTGGGACAGGCGCAAGCGAAACCGGAGCGACGTGAAACATGTCCAAGCCCTGCATCATCTGCGTCGCGATTACCGGATCGCTGCCGAAGAAGGAAAACAATCCGGCGGTGCCGATCACCGTTACGGAGCAGGTTGAAAGCACGCAGGCTGCCTTCGAGGCCGGTGCGACCATCGTCCACGCTCATGTTCGCAACGACGATGAAACGCCGTCCTCGGATCCGGCGAAATTCGCCCGGCTCAAGGAAGGACTGGAAAAACACTGCCCCGGCATGATCATCCAGTTTTCGACCGGAGGCCGTTCGGGCGCCGGGAAGGAACGCGGCGGCATGATTGCCCTGCAGCCCGACATGGCGTCGCTGTCCGTCGGCTCCAACAATTTCCCGACCCGGGTCTATGAAAACCCGCCGGCACTAGTCGACTGGCTTGCCAGCGAGATGCGCACCCATCATGTGAAACCGGAGATCGAGGCGTTCGACCTGAGCCACATTCATCAGGCGGCTGCCATGAACCGGGACGGACGTATTCCCGGCAAGCTTTATGTGCAGTTCGTCATGGGCGTGAAGAATGCCATGCCGGTCGACCGGGATGTCTTCGACTATTACATCAAGACCGTTGACCGGCTGGTACCGGACGCCGAATGGTGTGCCGCCGGGATCGGCCAACATCAGTTCACCCTCAACGAGTGGTGCATTTCCTCAGGCGGTCATACCCGCACCGGCCTGGAAGACAACATCCGCCTCGACCGGGACACGCTTGCCCCTTCCAATGCGGCGCTTGTGAAACGGGCGGCGGATCTTTGCGAGAAATATGAGCGTCCCGTCGCGACCTGGCAGCAGGCGCGCGAGATCCTGGGTCTGCCGCTGAAGGCGGCTTGACCCGCCTTTCCACTTGGCTCTCAATAAGGGCCCATCCAGAGACCCTGTCGAGCCATGCCTGTTTCGCTATTTTCCAGCCAGATCCATTCCTCCCTCTTTGCTGACGGTGACCTGACCAAGCTTCTCACTGACGGCAGCGATGTCGCGCATATGATCGCCTTCGAGCGTGCCCTCGCCATCGTACAGGGACGCCTGGAGATCATTCCGGCGCAGGCCGCGCGGGAGATATCAGAGAAGCTCGCCGACGTTCAGATCGAGCCCGCACGCCTGGCGGCCGGTACAAGATCCGCCGGCGTGCCCGTTCCAGCGCTTGTGGCGGAACTGCGCAAGCAGCTCGGCGCCGAAGCCGGGGCCTGGCTCCACTGGGGCGCAACCAGTCAGGATGTGATCGACACGGCGCTGGTCCTTCAGGCGAAAGTCGCGCTCGAGATTCTGGGCGCTCGGCTGGAAAAACTTATCGATACGCTGGAACGGCAGAGCGAGCGCCATGAGAACCAGCTCATGGCGGGGCGTACGCGCAGCCAGGTGTCGACACCGGTCACCCTCGGCTACCGGATCGCGCAATGGGCCCATCCCCTGATAGATGCTGAAAATGCGCTGCCCGCGCTCAGGTCCGCCGTGCTGCGCGTCCAGTTCGGCGGCGCGTCGGGCATCAACAGCGCAATCGCTCCGGACGGAACCGCTGTCTCGGCGGCGCTCGCACTGGAGCTCGGCCTTGAGGACAGCCCGTCGTGGCACGTCAACCGGACGCCCATTCTGGCGCTTGCGGGCTGGCTGCAACAGGTCACCTCCGCCCTTGCGAAGATGGCAGGAGACCTGGCGCTTTCCGGGCGCACGGACATTGCGGAAGTTTCCAGCGGGACCGGCGGCGGATCCTCGACCATGCCGCAGAAGGCCAATCCGGTGCAGGCCGAGACCATTCAGGTGCTCAACAGCATTGCGATTTCCGCCCAGGCCGGGCTTGCCGCTGCTGCCAGCCCCCTTGAGGAGCGCGACGGGACAGCATGGCCGCTGGAATGGCATTTCCTGCCACAAATGCTGCTGGCCGCGGGCGCTGCGCTGGTGCACGCAGAAGAGCTTGCCACCAGCCTGCAGGCGAATGAAACCAATCTGGCTGCAACTCTGGTGTCAAACCCGGAAATCATGGCCGAAACCGCCAGTTTCGTTCTCGCCCGGAACGGCGTTTCCCGCGCAGAGGCAAAGGATCTTGTTGCGGCAGCTGCGAAGGACCCGGCCCCCTTTGCCGAAGCCCTTGCAAGGATTTCGCCGGTCAGCCTTGACTGGCAGAAGGAACTGGACCCGCAACAGGTCGTCGCACCGGCAAGAGACATGTCGGCGCGGATCTTTCAGACCCGCCGCAGAAGCTGAACAGGGTCAGGCCCTACCCGGCCACATCCGCGTTGCTGATCACGAAATCCACGAAGTGGCGGATCTTCGGGTCCTGAAGACGCCTGTGCGGATAGAGGCAGCCGAAGATGGTGGGGGGAGGCGGCGTATCCTTCAGGATCTCCACCAGACGGCCGCTTTCCAGATGCTGGGCTACGTCGAACCTTGGCTTGTTGACGATGCCATATCCTGACAAGGCCCAGTCGGTGAGAACGTCGCCATGGTCGGCATCCATCTTGCCGGAGACCTGAAGCTTGCGCGGCCCGGCCGGTGTCTGCAGAACCCAGTAATATTCCGGCGAGCGCGGGTAGCGCAGCAGCAGGCAATTGTGCTCGTCGCTCAGGAGATCATCCGGGGTGCGGGGCGTGCCGTGCTTTTCCAGATACTCCGGAGCCGCGCAGAGCACCCGAGGACAATCGGCGATCTTGCGGAGTTTCAGGTTGGAATCCTGCGGGGTGCCGATGAAGAAGGCGACGTCGAGACCGTCGGACAGGATGTCGACCTTGCGGTCCGACAGGCGCATATGCACTTCCGTTGCCGGGAACTTTTCGACGAAACGCGGCACCAGCGGTGCGATGATCCGGCGGCCGGCACCAAGTGGCGCCGTGACGCGGATGACCCCCCGCGGCGTATCGGAAAAGCTGGCGACGGCGGCTTCCGCGTCCTCGATGGATTCCAGCGCCTTCACCGCATAATCGTAGAACACCTTGCCGACCTCGGTCGGCGTGAGCGATCTTGTGGTGCGGTTGAAGAGCCGCACGCCGAGATGCTTTTCCAGCTCCTTTATACGCTTGCTGGCAACCGCCGGTGTCAGGCGCAGGTCGCGTCCGCCGGATGTGATGCTGCCCAGTTCGACCACGCGGGTGAAGACGCGCAGGGATTCCAGATAGGACATGGCCTCTTGCCTCGGATTTGAATTCTCGTGCGATTACAGTGCGCTGGTTCTCATGATCGACTTTGGTCGCATTTCCTGAGCCACAGTATCGCACGGCCATTTTCAATGATCTGTTGAAAGAATTTCCGGAATCATCGGATTTTTTGCAAGTGTCCTGAAGCGTACCGTCCTCGGCTGAGAGAAGACTTTGCCCGAGGACGCGATGACCCACCGCACAGAAATCCGGTTTCTGCTGAACGGCGCCGACGTGATTGTCACGGATGCGCCTGCCGACAAGACCCTGCTCGACTACCTGCGCCTGGAACGCCGGCTGACGGGCTCCAAGGAAGGCTGTGCGGAAGGCGACTGCGGGGCCTGCACGGTATTGGTCGGCCGGCTGGCCGGCGGGGTTCTGAAGTATGAGACCGTCAATGCCTGCATCCGGTTTCTCGCGTCGCTTGATGGATGCCACGTGGTCACCATCGAGCATCTGCGGGGAGAAAACGGCGGTCTGCATCCGATCCAGCAGGCGATGGTCGATTTCCACGGCAGCCAGTGCGGCTTCTGTACCCCTGGCTTCGTCATGTCGCTCTACGCGCTGTGGATGGGCAATCCGGAACCGACAGAAACGGAAGTCGAAAGCGCGATCCAGGGCAATCTCTGCCGCTGCACCGGTTACCAACCGATCATTGCCGCCGCCATGGCCGCCAACCGCTACGGCTCGCCAGCGCAGGATTTCCTGGAAACGGAACGGGCAACCATCACCGAACGGCTGGCAGCGCTTTCCGACGGCCGCCGTGTCGTCACCGGCCTTGACGACAATCAGGCGATCCTTCCGGCGGATGTCGCCGACTTTGCAGCCATTCTGGAAGACTTTCCGCAGGCGACCATCGTTGCGGGTTCCACCGATGTCGGTCTCTGGGTCACCAAGTTCATGCGCCCCATCGGCCCGGCAGTCTTCATCAGCCACCTTCAAGAGCTGAAATCGGTCACTTTGAGCGACACAGCGCTGGAGATCGGCGCAGGCGTCACCTACTCGGAAGCGCAGGAGACCATCTGCGAGATTTTCCCGCATCTGAAAAGCTACTGGGACCGGATCGCCGGCCAACAGGTGCGCAACATGGGCACCATCGGCGGCAACATCGCCAATGGATCGCCGATCGGCGATACGCCGCCCGTGCTGATCGCGCTCGGAGCGCAAATCGTTCTGCGCAAGGGAGCCACGCAGCGCAGCCTGCCACTGGAGCAGTTCTTCATCGAATACGGCAAACAGGACCGGGCGCCCTCCGAATTCGTCGAGAGCATCCTGATCCCGCGGCCCCGTTCCGGCCAGCTTCACGCTGCCTACAAGATTTCCAAGCGCCGGGACGAGGATATCTCGTCCGTGGCCGCCGGTTTCTGCGTGACCGTTTCCGAAGGCCGCATCACCGATTGCCGCCTGGCATTCGGCGGCATGGCCGGCACGCCGAAGCGGGCCGCCAAGGCCGAAGCCGCGCTGCGCGGCCAGCCATGGGGGGAAGCTGCGTTCGTGGCTGCCGGCAAGGCGCTGGAAGCCGATTTCACACCGCTTTCCGACTGGCGCGCCTCGGCCGAGTACCGGGCGACTGCCGCGCGCAACCTGCTGCAGCGCTTCTTCCTGACCCATGACGAAACGACCACGGAAGCGGTCGATCTGCTGTCTGCTTGAGTTTTGAGGCGAACCACATGAAACACAACATCATCACGGACGCCAAGAAGTCGATCAGCGGCGCTGTCCATACCGACCGCCGCCACGACAGCGCGGAAAAACACGTCACCGGCCGGGCAGAATATTGCGACGACATTGCCGAACCGCAGGGCACCCTTCATGCCTATCTCGGCACGTCCACGGTTGCCCACGGCCTGATCAGGTCAATGGATCTGGAGGCGGTTCTGGCAGCTCCCGGTGTCATCGGCGTGCTGACGGCGGCCGACGTTCCGGGTTGCAACGACATCAGCCCCACGGGCCAGAACGACGAACCGGTGTTCCCGGTCGACAAGTCGGAATTCCATGGCCAGCCGCTGTTTGCCGTCATCGCAACAAGCCGTGACGCTGCCCGGCGGGCCACCGAGCTGGCAAAGATCGACTATGAGGTCCTGCCGCATGCGCTTGATCCCGTCAGTGCGATGGAGGCCGGCTATCCGCATGTCACCGCACCGCTGAAGCTGGAACGCGGCGACATCGCCCCTGCCTTCGACAGCGCGAAGAACCGCATCCAGGGCCGGATGACGATCGGCGGCCAGGACCACATGTATCTGGAAGGCCAGATCGCCTTTGCCATACCGGGTGAGGATGATGAAGTTATTGTCCATTGCTCCACGCAGCACCCGAGCGAGGCACAGCACATGGTTGCCCATGTGCTCGGCGTGCCGTCGAACGCGGTCACGGTCAACGTCCGCCGCATGGGCGGTGGCTTCGGCGGCAAGGAAAGCCAGATGAACCTCTTCTGCGCGGTGGCTGCCATCGCCGCGAAGAAGTGGAACTGCCCGGTAAAGATCCGCCCGGACCGTGACCAGGACATGACCGCCACCGGCAAGCGGCACGACTTTGTGGTCGACTACGACGTTGCCTTCGACGACAGCGGCCGGATCGAGGCTGTCGACGGCACCTTCGCGGCCCGTTGCGGTTATTCCTCCGACCTTTCCGGGCCGGTGACCGACCGCGCGCTGTTCCACGCGGACAATGCCTATTTCTATCCGAATGTCCGGCTCACCAGCCGGCCGATGAAAACCAACACGGTCTCGAACACCGCTTTCCGAGGGTTCGGCGGGCCACAGGGCGTGGTCGCCGCCGAACGCATGATCGAAGAGATCGCCTATGCGCTCGGCAAGGACCCCCTGGAAATCCGCAAGGCCAACTTCTACGGCGACCGCAACGACGGCCGCCTCCTCACCCCCTATCATCAGGAGGTCGAGGACAACATCTTGCCGCGCTTGATCGGAGAACTCGAAAGCTCCTCTGACTACCAGGCCCGCCGTGAGGCGATCCTGCAGCACAATGCCCGTTCCTCCATTCTAAAACGGGGTATTGCGCTGACACCGGTTAAGTTCGGCATTTCTTTTACAGCCACCTGGTACAACCAGGCCGGCGCGCTGATCCACATCTACAATGACGGATCGATCCACCTGAACCATGGCGGCACCGAAATGGGCCAGGGCCTGAACACCAAGGTCGCCCAGGTTGTCGCCGATGCCTTCCAGGTGGATTTCGAGCGCATCAAGATTACCAAGACGACGACCGAAAAGGTGCCGAATACATCGGCAACCGCTGCCTCGTCGGGCTCCGACCTCAACGGCATGGCCGCCCTGAACGCGGCGGAACAGCTGAAGGAACGGCTGGTCGCCTTTGCCGCCGAGCGCTGGAACACCGAACCGGAAACCATCCGCTTCCATAACAACATGGTCGAGATCGGGTCCGAACTGGTGTCCTTCAATGATCTTGTCCGCCAGGCCTACATGGCCCGTGTGCACCTGTCGGCCGCCGGCTTCTACAAGACGCCGAAGATCCACTGGGACCGCGCCGCCGGAAAAGGCCGCCCGTTCTACTATTTCGCCTATGGCGCATCCTGCTCGGAAGTTTCCGTCGACACGCTGACCGGTGAATACCGGGTGGAGCGGACCGATATTCTGCATGACGTCGGCAAGTCGCTGAACCCGATCCTCGACAAGGGGCAGGTGGAAGGTGCCTTCATTCAGGGCATGGGCTGGCTGACGACGGAAGAACTGTGGTGGGACCAGACCGGACGCCTCAGGACCCACGCGCCGTCGACCTACAAGATCCCGCTCGCATCCGACCGGCCGCGCCAGTTCACCGTGAAGCTTGCCGAATGGTCGGAAAACAAGGAGCGCACCATCAAGCGCTCCAAGGCCGTGGGCGAACCGCCTTTCATGCTGGGTGTGTCCGTCTTCGAGGCGCTTTCCATGGCCGTTGCAAGTGTCGCCGATTACCGCGAATGCCCGCGCCTTGATGCCCCGGCAACGCCGGAGCGGGTGCTGATGGCCATCGAGCGGCTGAAAACCCGGGAGTAAATCATGACAATGCGCTCCAGCCAGACCGAAAGCTTCTTCGGCTCAGCCCACCCGATCGTCCGTGTCGTGCTGACGCGGGTTCGAGGATCGTCCCCCCGGGAAGCCGGCACGGAGATGTTCGTTGCCCCGAACAGCCTCTTCGGCACCATCGGCGGCGGCCAACTGGAGCACATCGTCATTACCCAGGCCCGTTCCATGCTGGCCGAAGGCACGCTTTCCTCCAGGCTCGACTTGCCGCTCGGCCCGGAAATCGGCCAGTGCTGCGGCGGACGGGTGGAAGTATCACTTGCACGCATGCGCAAAGCCGAACGGCTGGCAGTCATCAGCCGCTTGCAGGCCGAGGACGATGCGCTGCCGCATGTCTATGTCATGGGCGCGGGGCATGTCGGCCGGGCGATTGCCGACCTGCTGCAGCATGCGCCGGTGCACTGCGTACTGGTCGACATGCGCAAGGAAGAGCTGGCGCAATGCCAGGCGCATGTCGACATGCGCCTGCGGGCCATTCCGGAAGTCGAGATCTACAATGCGCCCGCGGGCAGTGCCTTTATCGTGCTGACCCATGACCACGGTCTGGACTTCCTGCTGACGTCGGCCGCCCTGGAGATCGGTCATGCGTCCTATGTCGGCATGATCGGGTCGGCCACAAAACGCGCCAAGCTGCGCTCCTGGTGCAACAGCCATTGCAATGGCCTTTCCATCGACCAGCTGACCTGCCCGATCGGCGCAACCGCCAGCCGGGACAAGCGCCCCGAGATCATTGCCGCTTTTGTCGCCGCAGAAGTCCTGACCGCCCTGACCTCGGGCGCAAGAGCTGCCGGCGATACGGAGGAGGCTGCGCTGCTGGAGGCCGCGCAGTGAAACAACGGCTGCCCTGTCCAATGGGAGATGGAACAGGACGGCTGTCTTACCCTGAAAGGAGACCCGACATGCGGGTTGGGAGGAACGACTACACTTTGTTTTCGAGGGGGGATTTCAGCGCCTTCTGGGCCCTGTTCACCGACAACCTCGTAAACCTCATGGTGCTGGCAGGTATCTGCCAGTTCGTATTCCAGATGCCGGCGGACATTGTCTACGGCAAGATCGTGCCGGGTGCCGCCATCGCGATCCTGGCCGGTGTCGCCGCCTATGTCCTGCTGGCCAAACGCGCCGCCGCACAGCATGGCCGCGACGTGACCGCTCTGCCTTACGGCATTTCGACACCGGTGATGTTCGTCTATCTCTTCGGCGTCATCGGACCGATCTACTGGGCGACCAATGATCCGGTTCTCGCCTGGCAGGTCGGCATCGGCGCGGGCTTCATGGGCGGCATCGTCGCAGCCCTCGGTGCGGTTGTCGGCCCCTGGCTGAAAAAGGTGACCCCGCGTGCGGGCATGCTCGGCACCTTGTGCGGCATCGCCCTGGTGTTCATCGGCACCGTGCCGCTTGCAACGGTGTTCGAGAACCCGTTCATTGGCTTCGCCTCAATGATCATCATCCTGTGGGGCCTCGTCGGGCGGTTCCGCCTGCCGTTCAACATTCCGGCCGGCCTGCTGGCCCTGATGGTCGGCACCGGGGTCGCGCTGGCCACCGGTCAATCGACAATCAGCTTCGAGGGTGTCGGCTTCTATCCGCCCGTTCCCTACCTTGGCGACCTGATGGCCGGGATCCAGCACCTGTTCAACCATCCGGAGCTGTTCCTGGTGCTGGTGCCGGTGCAGATCTACAATTTCATCGAAACGATGAACAACGTGGAGAGCGCGGAAGCCGCAGGCGACCACTATCCGGTGGCAACCTGCCAGATCACCGACGGTGTCGGCACCATGATCGGCGCGCTGTTCGGTTCGCCCTTCCCGACGACCGCCTATATCGGCCACCCGGCCTACAAGCGCATGGGGGCACATGCAGGTTATGTGATCGGCGTCGGCGCGGTCATTCCGCTGGCGGCCTTTTTCGGATTGCTTGCCTTCCTGAACAACCTGATCCCGGTAGCCGCCGCTGCCCCCGTTCTGGTGTTCGTCGCGCTCAGCCTCATCACCAACACCGCCCATGCCGTGCGCACCGACCATATGGCCGCCGTCACCATCGCGATGATGCCGCATGTCTCCAGCTTCCTCATCATCAAGTGGGGCTCGCTGATCGGCGCGCTCGGCGCGACTGGAGCCACCGGTATGCTGGCCCTTGGCGATCCGAAACTGACCGCAGCGCTGCTGCAGCAAGGTGCCCATTACGAAGGTCACCTCGCCCTCAGCCAGGGTGCCATCCTGACGGGTCTCATCTGGGGCGCCATCGTTGCCAGCGTCATTGACGGCAAGTTCCGCAATGCCGGCGGCTTCGCCTTTGCCGCCTTTGCCATGGCCTCTGTCGGGATCATCCATTCGGCAACGCTGCACTGGCCGGAATTCACCACCGTCAGCCTCGGCTACCTGATCGCCGCCGCCTTCCTGTTCATCTACCCGATCTTCCACCGTGAAGACGCGGCAGAGCCGGAAGCCGAGCCGATTACCACTGCCCAGGTCAGCCCGGGCGAATGAACCAGACCTAAAACCACTTCGGGGCGGATCTTCCGCCCCGAACTCCGACAAACGGGACCTTTCTCGATGCCTTCCGACCGTCTCTTGCTTCGTGGCCGCCTGCTGACTTTTTCAGCCGAGCCGCAATCCCCGGACGACACCTCCGCCTTCGATTACGTCGAGGATGGTGCGCTTCTGATCGAAAACGGCCTCATCCTGCGGCGTGGCAGCTATTGCGAAGTGGTTGCCGGGGCGGGCGATGCGGAAATCATCGATCACAGGCCGAAACTGCTGATGGCAGGCTTCATCGACACCCATATTCATTTTCCGCAGGTGCAGATTGTCGCGTCCTGGGGTGCGCAACTTCTTGACTGGCTGAACACCTACACCTTCCCGGAAGAAACCCGCTTTGCGGATGAAGGCCATGCTGCCGCCATGGCCTGCCGCTTCTTCGACCTGCTGACCGACCATGGCACCACGACGGCCGTTGCCTATTGTTCGGTTCACAAGGCCTCGGCGGAGGCCTATTTCGAGGAAGCAGAGCAGCGCAACATGCGAATGATCGGCGGCAAGGTGCTGATGGACCGCAACGCCCCGGACGGGCTGCGCGACACGCCGCAATCCGGCTACGACGACACCAAGGACCTGATCGCCAAATGGCATGGACGAGGGCGTGCGAGCTACGCCATCACGCCGCGCTTCGCGATCACCTCGACCCCGGACCAGATGGAAATGACCGGCACGCTGGTTGCAGAGCATCCGGACTGTTTCGTCCAGACCCATCTTTCGGAAAACAAAAACGAGATCGCCTATACGCTGGAGCTCTACCCGGAAGCGCGCGACTATCTCGACGTCTATCAGCGCTACGGCCTCTTGTCGGACAAGATGCTGCTCGGCCACTCGATCCACCTGGAACGGCGCGAGATCGACGCTCTTGCCGAAACCGGCGCCCGGCCGGTGTTCTGCCCCACGTCCAACCTCTTCCTCGGCAGCGGTCTCTTCGACGACGCGGGCCTGCGCTCCAAGGGCATCGTCAACGCCATCGCCACCGATATCGGTGCCGGCACCAGCTATTCCATGCTGCAGACGCTGAACGAGGGCTACAAGATCCTGCAGCTTCAGGATCAGAAACTGCATCCGTTCCGGGCCTTCCACTGGATCACCCGCGGCAATGCCGTCGCGCTCGGCCTGGAAGACAGGATCGGCACACTGGACGAAGGCACGGAAGCGGACATCGTGGTGCTGGACAGCCGCGCGACCGAGGCGATGGCCCTGCGCATGGAGCGGGCGTCGACCCTTGCGGAAGAGCTTTTCGTTCTGCAGATGCTGGGCGACGACCGGTCCATCGACGAGGTCTATGTCGCCGGCAAGCCGCAGAAGGGCAAGGCACCGGCGGTCCCGCAAACCGCGCCAGCAAGGACACGCAAAACGCCTGCTGCCCGAGAAAAGGACCTCGTACTGTCCTGACCTGCGAACCTGGCCACGAACTTCGAAGTCACCCCGGGCGAGCATCGCGAGACCCGGGGTGACCTCCAGTGGAAGAGAAAAGATAACGGCAAGGGCTTCTTCACCGGCTCAGCAAAAAATCGGCTTTTGATACCGTTCCACGCACACGGACTTGCCAATTCATGGCCAAATAAGTGTATCAATGCACACCGTGTTGCTGGGAGGGATTCGTGGCGAAAGATATTGTTTTATATGACTACTGGCGGTCCTCGGCGAGCTATCGCGTTCGCATTGCGCTCAATCTGCTGAAGCTTGATGTTGACTACCGGCCGGTGAACCTTCTTACCCGCGCCCATCTGGAAGATGACTATCTCGCTCTCAACCCTCAGGGCCTGTTGCCAGCGCTGATCGTTGACGGCAAGACGCTGACCCAGTCGCTGGCCATCATCGAATATCTGCATGCGACCACGCCGGGTTCGACCTTGATGCCGGACGATGTCGACGGCCAGTACCGGGTGCGCCAGCTCTCCTATGCCATTGCCATGGAAATCCACCCGGTCTGCAATCTCGGCATTGTTGGTCATGTGGCGGAGCTGACCGGCGGTGGCGATGATGCCAAGAAAGCCTGGATGCAGCGCTTTATCGGCAAGGGCCTTGCCGCCTTCGAGAACCTTTTGGATGATAACGGTCCGTTCTGCCACGGCGAAACGCCGAGCATGGCCGACTGCTGCCTGATGCCTCAGCTCTATAACGCCAATCGCTGGGGTGTGGATGTTTCCGGATTTCCGAAAATCCTGCGCGCGGCAGCTGCCGCCGAAGCCCTCGACGCGTTCAAGGACGCCCATCCGGATGCCATCGGCGCGCCGCCCGCCTGACAATAGGCTAATTGTTGCGGCGTTCAGCCTGGTTCCGGGCCTGTCTGTTTTCTCCCGGTGTGCCGCCGCTCCTGCCCGGTGAATCGCTGCTCTGGCCGGGTGCGTTTGCACTGTTTCCGCGAGAGCCGCCGGAGAATCTTTCTCCCGCGTTGCCGACAGCATTGCTGTTGCCCGGATTGTTGGGAACACCCGCACTCGCAGGCGCACTGCCAGATTGTGCCGCCGGTTCTGGTGAACTGGAGACGGAATTGCTCGGTTCTGGGCTGTTCGAACCTGGGCTGTTCGACACGGGGCTGTTCGGGTTCTCGGTTGGTTGTCGCGGACTGAAGAGGGCGCGGAAAATGTTCCTGGGTTGCTGCTCGGGAGCCCGATCAGGTGCCAGTCTTGCATTTTTCACGGTGCATCCAGACCCGCGCTGCCTGAACTGTCGGTTCAGGTTCGACTCATTTACAAGTAGCGGAAAGAGTGACTTCGACCGATTTCGGAGCGAATCCGAATTCAGCCGATCCTTTTTCACGCCGCGCCGACCGATAAGGACATAGTCACACCGGTTTCTGACCAACTGGCAACGCCCGCTCCTGTCGCACGCGTTGATCGCACCGCGCAACAGGGCGACATTGGTTCCCTGAGGCGTGATGGTCACATCGAAAGCCGTGCCCCGCACGCCGATCGTGCCATTCGGCGTCCGGATACTGTAGGCGGAAGACTTGCTGCGCCCGCTGATGAAGCGGAAGGCGCCGCGCGTTGCACTAACGGTAAGCTTGCTAACAGTCTGACCCGTGATCACGAAGTCATCGATCTTCACATCCGCATTGGGGCCGACAACAATCTTGGTGCCGTCGATCAGCCGGATTTGTGCGTTTCCGCTGGAATTTGCCCGCAACCGGTCGTCCCTGAAAATGGATGTGTTTGATGCCAAGATGCGGGGGTCACTTCCCCCCGTCGCTTTGACGGTCTTTCTTGCATCAACGGTTATGCCAACCTTATCGGCCAAGGACACCGACGAATAAAAGATGGACAACGATAAAACTATTAAAACCGGGGCAAACCTCATAGCTCCCACTCCGGCCCGACCGATGGAATTTTACCACATCCTTAACCAATTAACGAATCGTTTCCGATTTCCCGACCCAAACACTGTTCTTTTTGTCAAGGTCTATTTTTCTCAGAAACGCGTATTCTAGCGTAGAGTGGGCACCGGACATGGGAATGGTGTCGCGGCACCCGAACAGCTATGTCGGTCAGGGGCATGCCGGTGGGAAAGACACTTTTCAACTTGCTACGCAACAGGCACGTTTTCGTCCTGGGTCTGACGCTGATCCTCCTTTTCGGCGCCCGTGAACTTCGCCTGTCCGATCCCCCGTTCATAGCGTCCCTGCGCTGGATCACCTTCGACACCTATCAGCGTTTCAAACCGAGGGAGGCTCTGGGTCAACCAATCCGGATCATCGACATCGACGAGATGTCGATAGCGCAACTTGGCCAATGGCCTTGGCCGCGTACGCAGATTGCCAAACTTCTGGAGCGTATTCAGAACCTGGGAGCTGCCTGCGCCGCCTTTGACATGGTGTTTTCCGAGCCCGACCGGACAGGACCGGCGGGGTTCTTGCGGGAGCTGGAAGAACGCGGCTGGCCCGGCCGCGACGCGATCAAGCCACTGCTCTCGGGAATACCCGACAATGATGCCGTTTTCGTTCAGTCAATGGCCGGGCTGCCAACGATCCTCGGGTTTTTCAACGAACCGAGGTCGGCAATGGGGCTGCCCGATGCCAAGGCTGCCTATGTCGTCCTCGGGGAAGATCCGATACCGCTCCTCGACCCGATCAGAGGCAGCGTGATGAGCCTGCCGCCCTATCAGGCTGTCGCGGAGGGAAGTGGTACGATTTCCCTTGGGCAGGCGGATTCCGACGGGGTGGTGCGCCAGGTTCCAATGTTCATTGCCGGCCTGAACGGTGAAATCTATCCGGCCCTGGCACTTGAGACGCTTCGTGTCGCACTTGGCGACAAGACCTTTGTTCTCAAGACTTCGGAAGCGAGCGGCGAGTTCAGTGCAGGAACACTCGCCATGACCGAATTCAAGGTCGGAGAGTTCCAGGTTCCGGTGACGGCCAATGGCCATCTGCTGATCTATTATACGCGCAATGACCCGTCTCTCTATCTTTCTGCGAGGGATCTTCTGAACCTGTCGGACGAGGAGCTGGCCCCCCTGATCGAAGGCCATATCATTCTCTTCGGATCGTCAGCCGCCGGATTGCGAGACATCAGGCTCACGGCTCTCGGCGAGAGTGTTCCGGGTGTTTTCATGCATCAGCAGATCATTGATCAGATCCTGTCAAATTCGTTTCTCAACCGTCCCGACTGGGCGACCGGAGCCGAAATCGCGGCGTTGTTCATCGTGACACTCATCATCGGCGCCATATTGCCGTCAACGGGCGCGATCCCATCGGCTGCCGTTGGCGCTGTCCTGAGCGCAGCAGTTAGCGGCGGAAGCTGGTTTGCCTTTTCCAGCTATGGCCTCCTTCTGGATCCGGTCTTCCCCATGCTGGTTTCAGGGCTTATTTTTCTTCTGACCACAATCTTGATGTTTGCCTTCGCGGAGCGGGAAAAGCGGTTTGTCCGAAGGGCGTTCCAGCGCTATCTCGCACCGGACTTGCTCAGAAAGCTGGAAGAACAGCCTCACACACTGCGCCTTGGCGGCGAAATCCGCGACATGACGATGATGTTCATGGACGTGAGGGGGTTTACGCCGATATCCGAAAATCTGCCCCCCGAAGACGTGGTCGCGTTCCTGAACCGTCTCCTGTCTCCACTATCGGAATGCATCCAGAAACGGGAAGGCGCAATCGACAAATATATTGGCGATTCAATCATGGCGTTCTGGAACGCGCCGCTTGACGTTGCCGATCATCCGGTCAAGGCCGCCCATGCAGCGCTGGACATGATAAAAATCGTCAAGGAACTCAACGACCGTGATGCCTTTGGCTTCAAGTCCGGACCCCATAAATTGGGTGACGTCCACATTGGCATCGGCCTGAACAGCGGACCTGGTTGCGTTGGCAACATGGGATCGAGTTCGCGGTTCAACTACTCGGTCATCGGTGACGCCGTCAACGTTGCGTCCAGGATCGAGGCATCCTGCAAGCAGGTCGGCTGGCCCATTTTGCTGTCGCAGACAACTGCCACCGCGTGCAAGTCCATGGCGCTTCTGGAAGCAGGGTCGATTACACTCAAGGGCAAGGCTCAGCCCGCGACTCTTTACGCGCTTGTCGGCGATGAGACACTTGCCTGCACGAATGAGTGGCAGGCTTTGGTAAGGCGGCACAGGGAACTTATCGAAGGACGCTCGCGCGTCGCCAGTCGCGCTGAGATCGAACGCCTTGTGAACGCCTGTCTCGCGGTGGCTCCGGTCGACTTGAGCGCCTTCTACGACAGTTTCATGCCGTCACCCATCATCGAGGAACTTGCCGGGGAGTAGCGCCTGCAGTGCATTCTCGCAAGATGCATGCGGGGTTAATCGTCGCCAGCCCCACGGTCGTTTCCGGCGGTTTCAGGCAACAGCCACCAGATGCCGGTCGCCGACATCATGGTAACGCACCCGCTCGACCGATTGCCCAAGCGGCAGCACCGGTGAGGGGATTTCGCCCGTCGGTACATCGAAAACGGTGCGCCGGCGCTTGGGATCGGGGATCGGCACGGCCTTCAACAGTCGCTTGGTATAGTCGTGCTGCGGGTTTTCGAACACCTGACGGCGCGTTCCCATCTCCACGATCTGGCCGAGATACATGACCGCGATCCGATGCGAGACCTGCTCGACAACCGCCATGTCGTGGGAAATGAACAGGTAGGCGAGGCCAAGATCCTCCTGCAGTTCCTGCAGTAGATCCAGAACACGGGCCTGCACCGAAACATCGAGCGCCGAGACGCTTTCATCCGCGACAATGACCTTGGGCGAAAGCGCCAGTGCGCGGGCAATACAGATGCGCTGGCGCTGACCACCGGAGAATTCGTGGGGATGACGGGTGATCACATCGGCCGGAAGGCCGACCCGGTCGAACAGCGATGCCACCTTGTCCTTCAGGTCCTTGCCCCGCGCCAGACCGTGGATCACCAGTGGTTCGCCGACGATATCGCCGACGGTCATGCGTGGATCGAGGGAGGCATAGGGATCCTGAAAGATCATCTGCATGTCGCGCCTGCGGCGCTGCTGCTCCTGTGCGCTGCCGATGCCGACATGCTGGCCGGCAATCCGGATACTCCCTTCCCAGGGCACCAGGTTCATGAGCGCCTTGCCGATGGTGGACTTGCCGCAGCCGCTTTCGCCGACGAGGCCCAGGGTTTCCCCGGGTGCCAGCGTGAAGGACACGCCTTCGACCGCATGAACACGGGATGTCACCCGGTTGAGCAGGCCGCCATGCAGGTCGAAGCGGACGACAAGGTCTTCCACCTCGAGGACCGGCGCTTCGGGCTGGTCCTTTTTCCGGGCCGCGCTGTCAACACCGGTCATGGCTCCAAGCTTGGGTACTGCCTCCAGAAGGTGCCGTGTGTAGGTGTCCGCCGGACGTTCGAACACGTCTGACGCCGTGCCGCTTTCCACGATGTTGCCGTGGTTCATGACGATCACCCGGTCGGCCATTTCGGCAACGACGCCCATGTCGTGGGTGATCATGATGACCGCCGTGCCGAAATCGCGCTGCAGGTCGCGGATCAGCTGCAGGATCTGTGCCTGGATCGTCACGTCGAGCGCCGTCGTCGGCTCATCGGCAATCAGCACCTTCGGATTGCAGGCCAGCGCCATGGCGATCATCACCCGCTGGCGCATGCCGCCGGAAAGCTCGTGCGGATATTGTTTCAGCCGCCGTGCCGGTTCCGACAGACGCACCGATTCCAGCATTGCCAGAGCGCGCTTGTTGGCTTCACTACCCGAGACATCCTGATGCGCCAGGATCGCCTCACGCAACTGGCGGCCTACCGTCAGCACGGGATTGAGCGAGGTCATCGGCTCCTGGAAAATCATGGCGATGTCGCCGCCGCGAATGCGGCGCATGGCGTCCTCGGGAAGCTTGATCAGGTCCTTGCCCTGAAACAGGACCTCGCCGCCGGAGACCCGGGCCATCGGCTCCGGCAGAAGTCCCATGATGGAAAGAGCCGTGATCGACTTTCCGGATCCGGATTCGCCCGCGATACAAAGGGTTTCACCGCGCTTCAGGTCAAACGACAGGCCCTTGACCACGGTCTTGCGGCCGGAAGGCGTCGCGACGTCCGTGCGCAGATCTCTTACGGAAAGAACAACGTCTTCGGCAACGGCTACATGGTCTGGCTGGCTGGACATCCGGACGCCCTGGTCTTTCTTGAACTCTGGAAAACGGGCGGCGGCGCTGACCGCCGCCCAGCTGTTACTGAAGCACGACCTTCGGGAAGTAGAACGAGACCACCCAGTTGGGCATGTCCACGATTTCCGAAATCCGGAGATCGCCACAGACCGAACACAGCATGTAGGCATCGACCGCGCTGTAGCCGTGACGGGCGCACAGGAGATCGATCATGTTGGAAACGGCTGCCTGGGCGCCTTCGAAGAGATCGCTGCCGATACCGGTGGTGACTTCGTAGCCCATCTCGTCGAGATGGCGGGTCACCGGGCCCGGGGTTTCGAACCGCGGCATCTTGAGATCGGCACCCTTGATCAGGTCCAGCTCGACCACCGTGTTCATCGGGCTTTCGATAGCGGTTCCGCAGACCTCGCCATCGCCCTGCGCCGCGTGGGTGTCGCCGATGGAGAACAGGGCTCCGGCAACTTCCACCGGCAGGTAGAGCGTTGTTCCGGCGGCAAGGTCCCGGATATCAAGGTTGCCACCGACCCGCCGGGGCGGAACGATGGAATGAAGACCCGCTTCCGCCGGGGCGACACCGATGGTGCCGGCAAACGGCTTCAACGGCACCTTGCCAAACGGGGCAAACGCCGAGGTTCCCAGCTTGTCCTTGTCATAGGACCAGATATGCAGAGCCGGATCCTTGAACTGGTCCGCCAGCAAACCGAAACCCGGAATGTTGGCAGTCCAGCCAAAGCCGGAGGGTTTGAACTCGTGGATCTTGACCACCAGCGCATCCCCCGGCTCGGCCCCATCCACATAGATGGGGCCATTGACCGGATTGATCTTGCCGAAATCCAGCGTCGAAACATCCGCGACAGTGCTTTCGGGCGTGAGCTGCCCGGCCGAACTGTCGAGACATTCGAATTCCAGGACCGTGCCAGGTGCCACCGTTTCGGCCGGGGTATTGGAGTTGTCCCAACCGAAGTGGTGCTGTGCCGCGTGGATCGTGTAAGCGGCCTTGCAGTTACTGCACATCTTTCGCCCAAACGTAGTCGTAGTTGACAGGAATGTGGACCGGATCGACGAAGATGGCATCGGGGCCACCCAGCCGCTCGGACCGCATCGTGAAACGCTGCTCGTGGAACACCGGTGCCCAGGCCGCGTCGTCCATCACCGAGATGAAGATCTTGCGCCAGGCTTCCTCACGCTCGGCCTTCTTCGCCGGGTCTGTGATACTGTCGGCAGCCGTGGCCTGCTTGTCCAGCTCCTCGTTGCAGTACCAGGACCAGTTCCACCCGCCCTTGACCGCGCCGGCACAGCCCAGGATCGGGCCATAGAAGTTGGACGGATCCGGGAAGTCGGCGATCCAGGCCATGCCGCCGGACCAGATCATCGGCGCCTGGTCGGGCTCGCCGCCGGCCGCGATCACGTTGGCCTGGGCCAGTGCCTTGATTTCAGCCTTGATGCCGATTTCGGCAAGATCGGCCTGGATGGACTGGGCAATGCGCGGGTTCGGGTCGGTGTTGTAGACATAGAGTTCGGTTTCGAACCCGTCAGCCAGACCGGCCTCGGCCAGAAGCGCCTTGGCGGCTTCCGGGTCATAAGCATATCCGGTGTACTCGTTGTCATAGCCCGGCATGGTGGGCGGCAGCGGCTGGTTTGCCGGGACTGCGCGGCCGTTGATGATGCGCACGACGCGATCCTTGTTGATCGCCATGTTGACGGCCTTGCGCACTTCCAGCTTGTCGAAGGGCGGCATCTTCACGTTCATGGTGACATAGCCGGTGTGCAGCTGGCCGCCTTCGATGATCAGATCCTTGTATTGCGGGTCCTTGGTCACTTCCAGGAACTTCGCCGGGGGAATGCCATCGCCCGGAATATCGGCTTCGCCGCGCTGCAGGCGCAGGAGCGCAACCACCGGCTCCTGGCCGACCTCAAAGGTGATTTCGTCAAGCTTGGGCACACCCGCGCGCCAGTAGTCCTCGTTGCGCTTGAACACCAGGCGCTGGCCGAGCGTCCATTCTTCCAGCGAGAACGCACCGGTACCGACCGGATGCTTGCCGAAGTCAGCGCCAAATTCCTCCACGGCCTCTTTCGGCACGATGGACGAGAAGTTGATGGCCATCACGTGCAGGAAGGTCGCATCCGGGCGGGACAGTTCGATCTTGACCGTATAGGGATCGACGACGGTGACACCTTCCAGGCTGGTGGCATCGCCGGCAGCCACGGCATCAAAGCCCTTGATGGAGCCGAAGAAACCGGCGCCCGGGCTCTGGGTGGCCGGATTGGTGACACGGTCGAGAGAATATTTGACGTCTTCCGCGGTCATCTCGCGGCCGTTGTGGAACTTCACACCTTCGCGCAGCTTGAAGGTGAAGACCGTGCCGTCATCGGAAATCGTGTAGTCCTCGGCCAGGTCCGTCATCAGGTTGGTGGTGCCGGGTTCATAGTCCATCAGGCCGTCGAACAGGCTCTTGATCATCGACCAGTTCTGCCAGTCGTACCCAATTGCCGGATCAAGCGTCGAGACGTCGTCCTTGTAGGTGACGATCATCGATCCGCCCTGCTTGATGTCGTCCGCCAGAGCGGATGCCGATGTCAGGGCGGTGGCGGCGAGAAGGGCGGCGGCCCCTGCCAATACTGTCTTCTTCATAGTCCAACCTCCGGTTCTTACGGTGAAGTGCCGGGCCGCTCTGAAGGCGGTTTTCCGGCGGTTGCCGCGCGTCAGCGCAGCTTGATCCTCGGATCAATCAGGGGAGCGATCAGGTCGGCAAGGAAATTGCCGAGCACGATCGCGAATGCGGACACGAGCGTGACGCCCATGATGATGGGAATATCGACCCGCTGGATGGCCTGCCAGGCGAGCTGGCCGATGCCCGGCCAGCCGAACACGCTTTCAACCACCACGATGCCGCTCATGAAGAGGCCGATATCGATCCCGATCATGGCGATGATCGGCAGTAAGGCGTTGGGAAGGGCATGGCCGAACAGGACCTGCCAGCGTTTCAGGCCTTTGGCGCGCGCCGTGCGGATGAAGTCCTGGCGCAGCACGTCGATCATGGACGAGCGCATCATGCGCGAGTACCAGCCGGCGCCCAGGAACCCGAGGGTCAACGACGGCAGCACCATGTGCATGAAGGTGCCGTAACCGCCGATGGGGAACCACCCGAGCTGCACCGAAAAGACGTAGAGCAGCAGGATGCCGATCACGAACTGGGGCGAGGAAACCCCGACGAAGGAAAGGACCATGAGGCTCGTATCTGTCGCCGTGTTCCGGCGCAGGGCTGCGACGAGCCCCATGGTAAGTCCGATCGCCAGTTCGCAGACGATGGCACCGACCATGAGAAGGAGCGTTGCCGGCAGACGCGACCAGATGAGCGCGCCCACTTCCGTCTTCTGCAGGTAGGAGCGGCCGAGATCGCCCTGCAGCAGACCGGTCAGATAACGGAAGTACTGCTGGTAAAACGGCAGGTTCAGACCAAGCTGTTCGCGAATGTTCTCGACCGTCTGCGCGGTGGCGCTGCGGCCGGCGATCTGGCGGGCCGGATCGGCCGGGATCAGATAGAGCAGGACGAAGGTCAGGAAGGTGATGCCGATTAGGATCAGCACGGACTGGAACACCCGGCGCAGAATATAACCACCCATGATCAGTGCCTCCCCTTCTGTGTCGGGTCGAGCACCTCACGCAGGGCGTCGCCCAGAAGGTTGAAGCCCAGCGCCAGCGCGATGATGGCAATACCCGGGAAGAACACCAGCCAGGGCGCCGAGGTGAAATAGGTCTGGTTTTCGTAGATGATGTTGCCCCAGGAAGGGGTCGGCGGCTGTACGCCGATGCCAAGATAGCTGAGCGTTGCCTCCAGCAGCACTGTCGTCGAGATGCCCAGCGTGCCGAAGACGACGATGGTCGACAGAAGGTGCGGCAGGATGTGGCGGAACAGGATACGGAAGAGGCCTGCGCCCATGGCCCGTTCGGCCAGGATGAATTCGCGCTCCGACAGCGACCTGGTTTCGGTATAGACGACACGCGCCATCTGCACCCAGTTGACCATGGCGATCACCATGGCAACGATCCAGAGCGAGGGTCTGAACAGGGCCGCCAGGGTGATGGCAAGCAGCAGCGCCGGGAAGGCCATCATCAGGTCGGTGAAGCGCATCAGCACCGTTTCCACCCAGCCACGGAAAAAACCGGCGAGGATGCCGACAAAGGCACCGACCGCAACGGCGATCCCGTTGGCGACGACCCCGATGATCAGCGAGGTCTGCGCGCCGTAGATCAGACGTGACAGGAGATCGCGCCCGAGCAGATCCGTGCCCAGCCAGAAGGTTTCGCCCGGAGGCAGGGGCGCGCCCTCCAGGGTCAGCCCTTCGAAGAACTGTTCCGCCGGGTCGAAAGGCGCGACAAAGGGGGCAAAGACTGCGGCCCCGACGATTACACCGACCAGGGCCAGGGCAAAGACGGCGAGTTTCCTTTCCAGGAGACGACGCCAGACGCCTTTCGGTATCTCGGGTGCGGCGGTTTTCACGGTGTCTGGCATTGCTTCAGGCTTCACGTCGGCCGGCATTCTGCCCTCCTGAACGCGCCAGCAGATCAAGCGCAACGTCTTCCATGGTTTGCCGGCTCGCCATCGCCATGTCCTGAAGAAGTTTGTAGGCGGTATCGGCGTCGCTGCCCTGGTGCTGCATCAGAAGCAGGATGGCTTCGGCCACCTGAGGCCGACAGGCAAGGCGGGCTTCCAGTTTCGCGATCCTTTCCTCCGATGCGCGGCGCATGGCAAAGGTTCGCGTGGCAACGACAAGCGCGCCGTAGACACCACTGGAGGCGATGGGCTTGCTCAGATGGGCAATGGCACCGCGCCGGATGGCCCATTCGACCCGCCCGGGAGCCTCGCTGCCCATCAGTGCGATCATCGGCATCGGGTGTTCCTCAACCGGCCAGGGGAACTGGGCATCGTGACCGGCATCGGCGTCGAAGATCACCAGATCGGCTTGCCTTGCTTCCTCGGGAAGTTCCGGCCAGGCGGTCGACACCGCAATGCCGAGACGGTCGAGCTGCCGGCACACGGCATCCCTGTCGGAATGCGGCTTGTGCAGCACAGTCGCGGACCAACCGCGGAAACTCGGGGTGCGGAACAGGCTGCTCATGACGACACCAGCCTCAGTCTCGGCGAATTGCCGTTGTCCGGTACCGGTGTATCACCAGATGAACCGGTGTTGCTTTCCAGCGGGTCATAGTGAACCAGATAGGGATCCGGCGCCAATGGGCCGGACGTCTTTTCGATGATGCGGAACCGGGAGCGGATGCGCTCGGGCCCGGTGGTTTCCACCACCGCGATCAACGGCTGCAGGTAAGCGTGCTGCGTTTGCGGATCGATCCGGATGTCGCGCAACGGCGTCCGGTGCGGTCGGCGGCACAATTCCGCCAGGACATGATCCGGTGCATCCGAACCACAGGCCTCGATAGCGCGGGCGAGCAGCCAGACGGCCTCATAGGGGCCGACGAACATGGACGAAATCGACGCATCCGGGCCGCGCAAGCCTTCCAGCCGGCTCAAGAAATCCTCGTTTTCCGGCGTATCCAGCGTTTCGAAGTATGTCGAGGTGGACACAAGGCCCTCGGCGGCAGCCCCCAGGATCGGCAGCTCGGCTTCCGTCAGATTGCAACTGAGGATCGGGCATCGGTTCGGCGCAAAGGCGGGATCTTCCTTCGCAAGCCTCTTCATGGCGCGCAGGAAGGCGTAGCTGCTTTCGCCGATCAGGTTGTTGAAGATGAAGTCCGGCCGTTTTTCGCGGATTTCAACAATCAGATGGTCGATGTTCTCGTCGCCGATGGCGACATAACGCTCGCCCAGAACTTCGCCGTCACACCCGGCCAGAAGTTCGCGGGCAATGCGGTTGGTTTCCCAGCCCCAGATGTAGTTGGACCCGAGAAGGAAAGCCCGGCGGCCGGATTCCGGAACGATGTGGCGGAAAAGCGGAACCACGCCCTGGTTCGGGCAAGCGCCTGTGTAGACCACACGATCATGGCTTTCGAAGCCCTCATAAGGCGTGGTGTACCAGAGCAGCCCGCGGCCACGCTCCATCACCGGCAAGACTTCCTTGCGGGAGGAGGAGGTCTGGGTGCCGATGATGTGCCGGCAGCCGGCCTCACGCATCATCCTGTCCGCTTCGACGGCGTAGTTTTCGGCAGAACCCTTCGGGTCACCATCCACGCGCAGGAAACGGAAATCGAACAAGCCTGAGGCGTTGATTTCATCAATGGCGATCCGGGCACCCCAATAGCCTTCCTGCCCGATCGCGGCATAAGAACCGGATTTCGAAAACAGAACGCCAACCGGTATTTCACCAAAGGCCATGTATTACCCTGCCCTTCAGCCGAACGATGCAAACCGCGGGGGCTGAACATAAAAAAACCCCGACCCGCAGGTGGTCACCTGCGACAGATCGGGGCGCAATTGCCGTGCGGCTGAACGATTGCCGCTATTTCGATATCAGGATCGCCGAAGAAAAAAATCTTGTCAATCGCCGCAAAGCTCAAAGATCAGCCACGCATAAAATTTCGCCACAAGTGACAACGGCGACAAACGGCCTCCTATGAACCAATTCCGGGAGTTTCGCCAACCGGGAGCTAGAGCATCAAAAATCACTCTTTTTCTTGAAAAGAATGGCAAATTTTCTCCCGAACCAAGCAACAATCAACCCCTTGATGAAGGGGATGCAATACAAAATTTCGCCTCGGGAGATAACCTGACGAAAATAGCGGAACCGATTAAAATTTGTTCCCCAGCACAAATTTCAGGCAAGCACCTCGCAAAGTCTTTTCCCAAAGGTGTCCCCTTCAGGCCTCGCTGAGGCTTTTCTTCACATTCTACATATAGTTACAGAAATTCTGACTGAAGCCTTGCCGTTAAAGTCCTGAACTCTCAAGCCCGGTCCGAAACCCGCATCGGGCACATCTTGGCAAAATGCACTACTTGCACAGCTAAAAATATCGCGCCAATAATGCGACCAATTCAAATTGGTTCGAATTGGTATGGCATGAGCGGCACCGACAAACCTTCGCAGCGCAACTCCAGCATGGCTTTGGAACGACTTCGGATCATCGTGGACCAGCTCACGGCTGAGGGCGTGGAACAGCTTCCCACCGAGCGTGAATTGTCCGAAACCATCGGTGTCGGCCGCAGGGCCGTACGCCGGGCGCTGGAAGTGCTTGAAACCGAAGGCAAGATCTGGCGCAGGCAGGGAGCGGGAACCTTCATCGGCAGCGAACCTGCACAGCCGGAAAAGCAGATCCTGTCGCTGCACGAAAACTCCAACATGCTCGAAGTCATGGAAGTCCGGTTGCAGATAGAGCCGGTGCTGGCCCGGCTGGCCGCGCTGCGCGCCGCGCCTTCCGATATTGCCGCCATGAGCGACCTTGCGGACCGCGTCGGCAAGGCCGAGGACATGGACAGCCGCGAACTTTGGGACAGCGCCCTGCACCGGGCCATTGCACGGGCAGCACGCAACACACTGTTCCTGGCACTTTTCGACGTTGTGGACCGGGTCCGGCAGGACACCGCCTGGCGCCATGTGCGCGAAGCGTTGAGAACCGACGATGCCCTGACACTGTACCGGGCGCAGCATGTCGACATCATCGCGGCCATTGCCAACCGGGACCCAATCGCCGCGGAAAAGACCATGCGCGCCCACCTGCTGGCGCTGCAGGAGCGTCTCCTTTTCCAGAGTGCAAGCGAGGCGGCAAATGCCGACTGAGGCCCCCGTTCTTGAGGTTCAGGACCTCTCGCTCCGTTTCAAGGGTGCCCCGGCAAACATCGTCGACGGTCTGTCCTTTGCCGTTCGTCCGGGCGAAACCCTGTGCATCGTCGGAGAAAGCGGCTGTGGCAAGTCGGTGACCGCCCTGTCGCTGATGGGCCTGCTGCCCCGCGGAGTTGCCCGGGTCATGTCCGGCACGGCAACTTTCGCTGGGCAGGACCTTCTGGCCCTGCCAGAGCGCGCTCTCGCCGACCTGCGCGGTGACCGTATTTCCATGATCTTCCAGGAGCCGATGACCTCGCTCAATCCGTCTTACAGGATCGGCGACCAGATATCGGAAATCGTGCTGCGTCATCGCCCGGTGAACCGTGTGCAGGCCCGCGCAAGGGCGCTGGAAATGCTGGAACGGGTCAAGATTCCGGCCGCTTCCAGCCGGCTGGACGATTACCCGCATGAGCTTTCCGGCGGTATGCGTCAGCGCGTCATGATTGCCATGGCACTTGCCAACGACCCGGTTCTGCTGATCGCCGACGAGCCGACCACCGCGCTGGACGTGACCATCCAGGCTCAGATCATCGACCTGATCGAAGACCTGCAGAAGGAGAGCGGAACGGCGCTGATCATGATCACACATGATCTGGGCGTCGTCGCCGAAATCGCCGACCGCGTCTGTGTGATGTACGCGGGGCGCGCGGTGGAGGAAGGCCCGGTCGCCGCAATTTTCGACGATCCGCAACACCCCTACACCATCGGCCTGATGAGCTCCGTGCCGTCGGTCGGGCCCCGGTCCGGCAGGCTGGCAACCATTGGCGGCATGGTGCCTGCCATCGACAACATGCCGTCCGGGTGCCGGTTCACACCGCGCTGCCCCTTTGCCGGAACCGGCTGCGATACGACGCCGGAACTTGTCGAACTTGGCACATCTCACCGGGCCGCCTGCCATTACGCCCCCTTGGAACGCGCATTTGCGGAGGCAGCCGGATGAGCCTGCCAACCCGGGACAAGATCATCGAGACGCGCGCCGTCACCAAGCGCTTCGGCGGCCGCAAGAGCCTTTTCAGGCCGGCAACCTCGGTCAGTGCCGTCAACGGTGTATCGCTGACCATCAAACGTGGAGAAACCTTCTCCATCGTAGGAGAAAGCGGCTGCGGGAAATCCACGCTGGCGCGTCTTCTCGTCCGCCTGCTGACACCTTCGGACGGTGCGGTTCTTTACGACGGCAACGACATTTCCGCCCTGTCCGAACAGGAAATGCGCCGGTTGCGGAAAGACCTGCAGTTCGTATTCCAGGACCCGTTTTCATCGCTCAATCCGCGCATGACCGTCGGCGCGCTGATCGAGGAACCGATGAAGGTTCACACGGCGCTGACCCGTACCGAAAGGCGGCAGAAGGTCGCCGAGCTTCTGAACAGGGTCGGTTTGCGTCCAGCCTTTGCCAACCGCTATCCGCACGAATTTTCCGGCGGCCAGCGCCAGCGCATCGGCATTGCCCGGGCGCTTGCCAGCGGTCCCAAGGTGATCGTCGGTGATGAACCCGTTTCGGCACTGGATGTTTCGGTGCAGGCCCAGGTCATCAATCTTCTGGAAGACCTGAAGTCGGAATTCGACCTGACGCTGATCCTGATTGCCCACGATCTGGCGGTCATCCGCCACATGAGCGACCGGGTGGCTGTCATGTATCTGGGCGAAATCGTCGAGTTGGCGCCGAACGATGCGCTCTTCGACAAGCCGTTGCATCCCTACACCCAGGCCCTGATGCGCGCGATCCCGATTGCCTCACCCCATGGGCGGTCGATGAAGGCCGCTCTCCTGGGCGACGTGCCCTCGCCGCTGGATCCGCCTTCAGGCTGCCGTTTCCATCCGCGTTGTCCGCACGCAACCGACCTTTGCAGCCGGGAGAAACCGACGCCAGCCAATGCTGCCGGTGACCGGACCGTCGCCTGTCACCACTGGGAAAAGATTGCAGACGATGCCCAGCCCCCGGTTCAGGAACCGCCAAGGAGCCCCAATGCGGAAAAGCGCTTCGCGCTGTTCCGGACCCGAAGTCAACAAAAAGAGCCGACGACGGCCGCAAGACCATAAATCGAGCCCTTCCGAGAGGAGTACAAACATGCGTAAGGATTTCCTTGCCGCGCTGCTGCTCAGCGCAACGACCCTGGCCACGGCCGCCCAAGCCGCCGATCTTCGTATCGGCCTGCAGGACGATGCCGATGTGCTGGATCCCGATCAGTCCCGGACCTTTGTCGGCCGTATCGTCTACACCTCGCTGTGCGACAAGCTGGTGGACATCACGCCGGACCTGGAAATCATCCCGCAGCTGGCCACCGGCTGGACCTGGTCCGACGACGGCAAGGTTCTGACCATGGACCTGCGCGAAGGCGTGACCTTCCACGACGGCACGCCCTTTGACGCGGAAGCTGTGAAAGCCAACATCGAGCGCTCGAAGACCCTTCCGGAAAGCCGCCGCAAGAGTGAAGTCAAGTCCATCGAAGGCGTGGAAGTTTCCGGCCCGCTGCAAGTCAAGATCAGCCTCGCCTCGCCGGATGCAACGCTGCTGGCCCAGTTTGCCGACCGCGCCGGCATGATGGTTTCCCCGACCGCCGCAGAAGCCGCCGGCGCCGACTTCGGCAACAACCCGGTCTGTTCCGGCCCGTTCAAGTTCGTTGAACGCGTCCAGCAGGACCGCATCGTTCTGTCCAAGTTCGACGGCTACTGGAACAAGGATGCCATCAACTTCGACACCGTCACTTTCCTGCCGATCCCCGATACAACCGTGCGTCTCGCCAACCTGCGCTCCGGTGATATCGACATGCTGGAACGCCTTGCTGCAACCGACGTCGCCTCTGTAAAGGGCGATGCCAACCTCGGCTTCGCGGAAGCCGTCAGCCTTGGCTACCAGGGCATCACGGTCAACCTCAACAACGGCGAGAAGGGTGACAACCCGTTCGGCAACGAGCCGAAGATCCGCCAGGCCTTCAGCCTTTCGCTCGACCGTGACGCGATCAACCAGGTTGTCTTCGAAGGCGCCTTTGCACCCGGCAACCAGCCGTTCCCGCCGACCAGCCCCTGGTACGACAAGGACTATCCGGTTCCGGCACGGGATGTCGAAAAGGCAAAGGCCCTGCTGAAGGAAGCCGGTTATGACAGCCTCGACGTCGAAGTGCAGGTGGCCAACAACCCCGTGCAGACGCAGATGATGCAGGTTGTTCAGTCGATGGCGGCGGAAGCCGGTTTCAACGTCAAACTGAAGTCGATGGAATTCGCCAGCCTGCTGGCGGACCAGTCCGCGGGCAACTACCAGGCAAGTCAGGTGGGCTGGTCGGGCCGTGTCGATCCGGACGGCAACATCCACCAGTTCATGACCTGCAAGGGCGGGATCAACGATTCCAAGGTCTGCATTCCGGAAGTCGACAAGCTGCTGGACGAGGCGCGGCAGAGCAACGACACCGCCACGCGCAAGGCCAAGTATGACGCGGCACGGGACATCCTGATCAACGAATTGCCGATCGTCTATCTCTACCACCCGACCTGGATCTGGGCCCTGTCCGGCAAGCTGGAAGGCTTCACCGCCTATCCTGACGGCATGATCCGCCTCGAGAACGTCAAGTTCAAATAACCAGACGCATGACGGGACCCGGCTCTTGCCGGGTCCCGTTCCAAACGGATTTTGCCTGAATGCTGTCCTACATCGTACGCCGGCTGCTCATCGCCATCCCGACGCTCATTCTGGTCTCGGTCTTCGTGTTCGTGCTGCAGAAACTGCTGCCCGGCGACCCGGCGCTCGTGCTTGCCGGCGAAGAACGCGATCCTGAAGTGCTGGCGTTCATCCGCGAGAAATACCGGCTCAACGACCCGATCCTCTACCAGTATTTTTCCTGGATGAAGGCCATGCTGCAGGGCGATCTCGGCATTTCGCTGCGGACCAACCAGCCGGTGACGCAGCTTATCGCCGACAAGCTGCCGGTCACGATCCAGCTCGCGGTGATGGCGATGGTCATCGCCTTCGCCATAGGCATTCCGGCCGGCATCCTGTCCGCGGTGCGCAAGGGAACCGCCGTGGACTACATCGCCAATTTCGTGGCGCTGTCCGGCCTGTCCATCCCGAATTTCTGGCTCGGCATCATGCTGATCATGCTGGTCTCCGTTCACCTGGGCTGGCTGCCGGCCTCCGGCTATGAATCGCCCTTCGTCGATCCGCTGAAATCACTCCAGACCATGATCATGCCCGCCTTCGTGCTGGGCACGGCACTGGCGGCCACATTGATGCGGCACACCCGCTCGGCCATGCTGGGTGTCCTGAAGGCCGACTACGTCCGCACCGCTCGTGCCAAGGGTCTTCGGGAGAACGTGGTCATCCTGAAACACGCGTTCCGCAACGCGCTTCTGCCCATCGTCACCCTGAGCGCCCTGCTCTTCGGCGAATTGCTGGCAGGAGCGGTGCTTACGGAACAGATCTTCACCATTCCGGGCTTCGGCAAGCTGATCGTCGATGCGGTCTTCACTCGCGATTATGCCGTCGTCCAGGGGATCGTCATGTGCACGGCTGCCGGCTTCATCCTGATGAACCTGATTGCCGATGTTCTCTACTTCCTTCTCAACCCGCGCATGAGGAGCAGCCTGTGAGCGCCGTGACCACCGCCGCAGATCCGGCCGAGGAAACCATCCGCCTCGAAAGCCGCGCCTGGAAAAAGCTGAAGGCGAACAAGAGCGCTCTGTTCGGTTTCATCATCGTCGCCTTTTTCATCGGCATAGCGGTTGCCGCGCCGCTGCTGCCCATTGCCGACCCGGCCGCAACCAGCTGGAGCGCCGTGCGCAAGGCGCCTTCCGCGGCCCACTGGCTCGGCACCGACGAGATCGGCCGGGACATTCTCTCGCGCATGATCTGGGGAGCACAGGCCTCACTGATGGCGGGCGTCGTGTCCGTGCTGATCGCCGTGCTGATCGGCGTGCCCTTTGGTCTTCTGTCAGGCTATTTCGGTGGCTGGATCGACCAGGCGATCTCACGGGTTACCGATGCGCTTCTGGCAACGCCCTTTCTCATTCTGGCAATTGCGCTTGCCGCGTTCCTGGGGCCGAGCCTCAGCAACGCCATGATCGCCATCGGCCTGTCGGCCATGCCGATCTTCGTGCGCCTGACACGCGGCCAGGTGCTGTCGGTCAAGACAGAGGACTATGTCGAAGGGGCCCGGGCCATCGGACTCAGCCATTTCGCGATCATGTCCCGCTACATCCTGCCCAACGTGTTTGCTCCGGTTCTGGTCCAGGCGACCCTGACAGTCGCCACCGCGATCATCGCCGAAGCGAGCCTTTCCTTCCTCGGCCTCGGCCAGCAACCGCCCGCACCGAGCTGGGGTTCCATGCTGAACGTTGCCAAGAACTTCATGACCCAGGCGCCCTGGATGGCCTGGTGGCCGGGTGCGGCGATCTTCCTGGTCGTTCTCGGTTTCAACCTGCTTGGCGATGGCCTGCGCGACGCTCTCGACCCGCGCGAAAGCTGACCCGTTTTTTAAAACCCAAAGAGTAACTCATGCCGACTTTTACCACCCGCCCCGAAATCACCGGCACCTTCGGTGTCGTCACTTCCACCCACTGGATCGCAAGCGCCGTCGGCATGAGCATCCTGGAAAAAGGCGGCAATGCCTTTGACGCCGCCGTTGCGACCGGGCTTGTGCTGCAGGTTCTGGAGCCGCATCTGAACGGTCCGGCCGGCGACCTGCCGGTCATCTTCCACAAGGCCGGAACCGGCGAGACCAAGGTCGTCTGCGGCCAGGGCCCGGCGCCGGCGGGAGCCACCATCGACCATTACAAGGCGGAAGGGCTGGATCTCATTCCGGGCAACGGCCTGCTGTCGACCGTCATTCCGGGTGCCTTCGACGGCTGGATGCTGATGCTGCGCGACCACGGCACGTTGAGCCTGCGCGATGTGCTGGAGCCTGCGATCTATTACGCTGAAATCGGCCAGCCCATGTTGCCGGGTGCAGCGGCGACCATCGGCGGGCTGCAGGACTTCTTCCAAAAAGAATGGCCGACGTCCTTCGAGACCTGGGTGCCGGGTGGAAACGTGCCAGAAGCCGGCGAGATGTTCAAAAACCCGGTTCTGGCCCAGACCTGGACGCGGCTCTTGAACGAGGCAGAAAGCCAGTCCGGTCGCGAAAAGCAAATCGACGCGGCACGCGACTGTTTCTACCGCGGCTTCATTGCCGAGGAGATTGCGGCCTTTCTGGAAACCGCCGAGGTGATGGATGGTTCGGGCGCAAAACACAAGGGTGTGCTGACCGCCGACGATCTGGCGACCTGGAGCGCGACTTACGATGATCCGCTCCTGAGCGATTATCACGACTGGACTGTTGCCAAGACCGGCCCATGGGGACAGGGGCCCGTGCTCCTGCAGGCGCTGGCGCTCCTGAAAGGCTTCGACATCGGCGCGATGGACCCGGCTGGTGCCGACTTCGTCCACCATGTGACGGAAGCCATGAAGCTCGCCTATGCGGACCGCGAGGTCTATTACGGCGATCCCGCTTTTGTTGACGTTCCGATGAGCACGCTGCTGTCGGACGACTACAACGATGCGCGGCGCAAACTGATTTCCGACACCGCGTCCTTCGACCTGCGCCCCGGCGTTCTGCCGGGCTTTGAGGATCAGGTCGCTGCCAACATGGCCGTGATTGAACGCGCTGGCATTGCCAACACCGGTCTTTACGAACCGACGATGGCGCATCTTTCCGAGCGGCGGGGCGACACGGTTCATCTCGACATCATCGACCGCTGGGGCAACATGGTTGCCGCGACCCCGTCCGGTGGCTGGCTGCAATCCTCTCCGATCATTCCCGCGCTTGGCTTCTGCCTGAATTCCCGCGCACAGATGTTCTGGCTGGAAGACGGCTTGCCGACCAGCCTGGCGCCCGGCAAACGCCCGCGTACCACGCTGACCCCGAGCCTTGCCTTCCATGAAGGGCGGCCGGCGATGGTGTTCGGCACACCAGGCGGCGACCAGCAGGACCAGTGGCAGCTTTCCCTGTTCCTGCGGCTGGTGCATCACGGCCTCAACCTGCAGGAAGCCATCGATCTGCCGCTGTTCCACACGACCCATTTCCCGACGTCGTTCCACCCGCGCCAGCGTCAGCCGGGACACGTGATGGCTGAGGGCAATTTCAGCTCAGAGACAATCAACCTGCTGCGGGCTCGCGGGCATTCGGTGGAAGTTTCCGGCAACTGGACCATTGGCCGGCTGACCGCTGCCAAGCGCAGCGCGGACGGCGTCCTGAAAGCAGCGGCGACCCCGCGCCTGATGCAGGCCTACGCGGTCGGTCGATAGACGACAGCACAGCCCCGCCGATGCCTTGCACCTATCGGCACCGGTGGGGCTTTCAAACCCGTGCGAAGAGCTCCCTGAGGGCTTCGGCGTCGATCGCCCTGCAAACCGCACCTGCCGGCCTTGCGGTTGGCGTGTCTTCGGCCGCCAGCATGGCGTTGAGGACAGCTTCCTCGATTGCCTCCACCGCAGCCATGTAGACCGGATCGAGCAGATCGTCGTTCAGCGACACCATGGATTTCCACGGCCCGCTGAGCTGCGGCAGATCCATTTCATTGGCCGTGCTGAAAGCAAGGAAAATGTCGCCGGAACTGTTGCCGCCCGGCGTTCCGCCCCTGCCAATGCCAATGGTCGCGCGGCGGGCCAGACGGTCGAGCTGAGAAGGCAGCAGCGGCAGATCCGTTGCGATGATCACGATGATCGAGCCACGCTCCGCCTTGAAACCTGGCAACCGGTCTTCCATCATCTTTTCCCCGACGGACTGTCCCAGCACCTTGAACCATGGCCGAAGACCGTGGTTCGCCTGCACAAGAACCCCGAGCGTGTGGGGCTTGCCACCTGTCTCGATACGCCGTGAGGCGGTCCCCGTTCCTCCCTTGAACTCGTAGCAGATCATGCCCGCACCACCGCCGACATTGCCTTCGGCAGGCGGATTGGATGTCGCGTTTTCAAGGGCTTTTGCCGCGTGTTCCGGCCGCACATGCAGGCCATTGATGTCGTTGAGGACACCGTCATATGTTTCCGCGACAACCGGCATCGCCCACAGATGGTTGTTCTCCCAGGCATCGCGATAGGTATCGACCATCCAGCGTACGGCGGCCTCGTGCGCAGCGCCTACGCTATGCGTGTTGGTGATCAGGATCGGGCCGGTGAAATAGCCCGCGTCCTTGACCCAGTGACTGCCGGTCATTTCACCGTTGCCGTTGAGCGCATGCAGCCCTGCCCACACCGGACGCGGTGTCGATGTTCGCCCCCGGGGCAGAATTGCCGTGACGCCCGTCTGCACCGGAAGGCCGTTGCTCGCGAGCGCAGGTGTCAGCCTCGAGGACAGCGTTTCATAGCCGACAAGCACCCCTTCGACATCGGTAATCGCGTTTTGCGGACCCGGAGTGCCCGGCATGGGAAGTCCCAGGTCGCGGGCACGTTTGGAGTTATGTTTCTGCGTCATTTCTTGCGGGACCGCATGTAGAGGCCAACGGACGCGATGATGAAGGAAAACACCAGCATGACCGTGGCAATTGCATTGATTTCCGGTTTGATGCCCCTGCGCAGCATCCCGTAGATGTGAACAGGCAGGGTCGTGGAATCGACGCCGGAGATGAAATAGGTGATCACCAGATCATCCATCGAGATGATGAAGGCGAGCATGGCGCCGCCGATGACACCCGGTGCGATCAGCGGCAGGGTCACCCGCCGGAATGTTGTCCAGCCATCGGCCCCCAGATCCGCCGATGCCTCTTCCAGGCTGTCGTCCATATCCGCGATGCGGGCGCTGACCACGATGAACACGTAACTGCTGAGGAACGTGCAGTGGCCGATGATGATCGTGTGCAGTCCAAGACCGAAGCCGAAGGACACGAAGAAGATCAACAGTGCGATGCCGAGGATGATGTCGGGCATGATCATCGGCATGAACAGAAGGGCCCGGTAGAAATTCTTGAGGCGGAACCTGAAACGGGCGACAGCCAGCGCAACCGACGTACCGAGCACCGTCGACACCGCCGTGGTGATAAGGGCTACCGTCAGGCTGTTCAGTACAGCGTTATAGAGCTGATCGGTGGATTCCACGTAAAGCGTCAGCTCGTTCAGTTCCGTCGGGAAGCCGAAGATCGTGCGGTACCAGTCGAAGGTAAACCCCTGCCAGATCATCATGTTGACCGGGTTGGAGTTGAACGAGAACACCGTGATCAACAGGATCGGTACATAGATGAAGACCAGAAACAGCCATCCGTAGACCGACAGGAACAGGTTTCGCCAGGAAATCTTGCGCCTCATGCCGCGACCTCCTCTGCCACCTTCGATCCGCCGGAGCGCCGCTCTTCACGGGTAACAATGCGGATGTAGTAGAGAAGCAGGACCAGGACGGCGGCCATCACCATCATTCCAAGCGCTGCTCCGAAAGGCCAGTTGCGCGCCGACAGGAATTGCTGCTCGATCAGATTGCCGATCATGACCACCTTTGCCCCGCCCAGAAGCGACGGCACGATGAAATTGCCAAGGCTCGGGATGAAGACGATGATCGACCCGCCAACAATGCCTGGCAGGGTCATTGGCAGGATCACGCGAAAAAATGTCTGCAGCCGGTTGGCGCCCAGGTCCTGCGAGGCTTCGATCAGGCTGTGGTCCAGCTTTTCGATGCTGGCATAGAGCGGCAGGAACATGAACGGCACGAACACATAGACCATGCCGATGACCACCGCCGTGCCTGTGAAGATGATTTCCAGCGGCTGATCGATCAGTCCGAGGCCCATCAGCGCCTGGTTGAAGAAACCGGTTGGCCTCAGGATCAGGACCCATGCGAACAGACGCACGATCAGGCTGATGAAGAAAGGCAGCGTGATCAGGAAGATGACCAGGTTTTTCATCCTGTCAGACATCCGCGACACCCAGAATGCGACCGGGTAACAGAGGATGAGGCTGAGCAAAACAGTGGTTGCCGCCAGTTTCACCGACCGCAGAAAGATCTCGATATAGACCGGATCGAAGCGCTCGTACTTGGTGTCGGCCCATCCCAGAATGCGACCGTAGTTAAGATGGAAGAATTTCCATTCGACGCCGCCATAAAGACCCGGTGTGAGCCAGGAATAGACGATCATGATGGCGAGCGGCCCGAGGAAGAAGACCGCGAGAAAGGCGGACGGCGGCAGCAAGAGGCCAAACAGCGTCAGCTTTCGCCTGTTTTCCAGTGTGTTGTGCACCCAGCTCATGCCGGAACTCCATTTCCCGGAATGAGGTGCACGGCATCATGCGGCACGAACAGCGAGGTCTGTTCGCCGATGGTGTGATGCGACGTGCCAGGTCCCGCCCGAAGCGATGCCCTGACCGGCGGCAGCCCCTGGCAAGAAAGAACAAGACGGTAATCGGTACCGGCGAAAAAGCTCTCGCTGACCGTGCCCGAGATTTCGTGTCCCGCCCGCTCGCCAGAACCGCTTTGCCCCAGGTCCGCCAGAAGGTTTTCCGGCCGGATCAACACCTTTGCCGAATCGCCTCGCTTCAGGCCGTTTACCGGACAATCGCGTATGACGGTACCATCGGTCAGAACGACGTCGCAACGCGCACCGGCGACCGAAACCACTGTCGCGTCCAAAAGGTTGCTTTCGCCGATGAAGCGGGCAACGAATTCGTTCGCCGGACGTCGGTAGAGCTCTTCAGGCGCATCAAGCTGCTGGATGGTGCCGCCGTTCAGTACCGCGATCCGGTCCGACATAACCAGGGCTTCTTCCTGATCGTGCGTGACGAAGATGAACGAGATGCCAAGTTCGTGCTGCAGGGTCTTCAGCTCCTGCTGCATCTTGTGGCGCAGGTTCTTGTCGAGTGCCGACAGGGGTTCGTCCAGCAGAAGAATTTTAGGCCGGGCCACAAGCGAGCGGGCAAGGGCCACCCGCTGTTGCTGCCCACCGGAAAGCTGGCCGATCTTGCGCGCACCCATTCCGGCAAGGCCGACAAGCTCGAGCATGCTGCCGACGCGCTGTCTGATTTCCGCTTTCGCGACGCCTTTAACCTCGAGGCTGTAGGCAACGTTCCGTTGCACGGACAGGTGCGGGAACAGGGCATATCTTTGAAAGACGGTGTTGACCGGTCGCTTGTGTGCCGGCTGATCCGATACCGGTTGGCCGTCTATGTAGATCTCGCCACCGTCGAGATCCTCAAACCCGCTGACCGCCCTCAGCAAGGTGGTCTTGCCGCAGCCCGACGGGCCAAGCAGCGTCAGAAACTCGTTGTGAGCCACTGTCAGGGACACATTGTCCAGTGCCCGGATGACGCCACCTTCCGGAGCCTGAAAGCTCTTGGAGGCGCTTTCGATCCTCAAAATTCCTTGCATTCTACCCCCTCGGAACGTCAGGCGACATGCGCGGCCCGGGGCCGCGCAGTCTGAACGGGACGGTCATCCGCATCCGCACTCATTGTGCCGTTTTGATGCGCGTCCATTCACTGTTGTAAAGCTGCAGGTCGCGGCCGAGGTCCACGAAGATCTGCAGCTTTTCCATCACGTCCTGAGGCGGGTAGATGCTTTCATTGTTGGCAATTTCCGGCGGCAGGAGATCCCGGGCCGGCAGATTGGGGGTGCCGTTCAGCTGCTGCTGTACGTTCAGCGCGGAAATTTCCGGCTGAAGATAGAATTGCAGGAACTTCTTTGCGTTGTCCTTGTTGGGCGCGCTGGCAAGGACGCAGATGTCCTCCTGATACATGGTCGCGCCTTCCTCCGGGATGACGTAGGCGAGCACGTCCGGAGCCTGCTGCACGAAAATGTTCGCGCCGACATACCAGTGTGCCGCCGCCACATCGCCAGACTGGACCAGCGGAATGCTGTCGTAGGTAAAGGCGGTGACGTTCTTCTTGCGCTCCAGAATGTAATCTGCCGCGGCCTTGATCTCGGCTTCATCGGTGGAATTGACCGACGTGCCGTTCATGATGTGACCGATGCCGATGGTCTCGCGCAGATCGTCAAGAAGGATGATCTTCTCGCCCTTGTCAGCCAGGGCGAAGAAATCCTCCCAGCCGGTCATTTCGGCCACTTTCTGCTTGTTGTAGGCGATGCCGACAGTGCCCCAGGCATAAGGCAGACAGTATTCCGCGTCCGGATCTGTCTTCGCGCGGATGAACTGCGGGTCGATGTTCTTGAAAGCCGGATCGCTGCCGATGCCGGTCTTTTCCAGCAAACCAAGCTGGAACATGATGTCGTGCATATGGACCGACGGGAACACGATATCGTAACCGGTGGCGCCTGCCTGGATCTTCGCAAGCATTTCCTCGTTGGATCCATAGGTGTCCAGGTTGACCTTGATCCCCGTCTCCTCGGTAAATCTGGTCAGAACCTGCGGATTTATGTAGTCGCCCCAATTGTAGAGATTCAGTTCTTCCTCGGCCTGCGCAGCACTGGCAACAGCCACCAGTGCCGCTGCCCCAAGTGTTGCCTTGGCAACTCTCTTCAGCGTGTTGTTAGTCATGGAACCCTCTGGTTTGCTGCCACGTTTCTGGGAGGTGAACGGGCTTGCGTCCAAAAGGAGATTGAATTATGACATTTCTGTCAAATGTTATTTTTCTGTCATTTTGGGAGCTGAAATGGAAGCCGGCTTCTCCTCCTTCCCTCAGGCGAAATTCGATGAATTCATCAAACGCTTGCAGGATGAAACACCCAAACTCCCCAAGCAGGAGGCCCGGCTCGCGCAGTTCGTCAGCCTGAATATTTCATCTCTCGGGCTGGAAACCGGGAAATCTCTCGCGGAAAAGGCGGGGGTTTCAGAGGTCACCGTCGGAAGGTTGCTGCGCCGGCTCGGTTGCGACGGCATGAAAGGGCTGAAGCAGCTGCTGCGCGAACATTATTCGGTCACCACGGCCTCCTTCGTCACCGACGGGGACATTCCTTTGCGGTTCGTCGAGACGCTGGAAGCCGAGGTCCAGGGACTGACCAACGTCTTCAACCAGACGCAAGGCGATAATTGGGAAGAGGTCATCCGACTGGTTTCGACTTCCGAGACGATTTACGCCACGGGATTTCAGTCGATCCGGGGAACGGTGGAGGATTTCGCCCGCCGGATGGCGCTGGCGCGAAAGAATGTCCATTTCCTGTCCGCCCATGACGGCATGCTGGGCGAGTGGCTTGATCACGGCCCGGAAACGGCCGCCACAACGTGCCTTATCCTGGTGGACGTCGTGCCCTATGCATCGGAATCGCTGAAGCTCGCCCGGTTGGCAAAGAGCCAGGGCCGGTCAGTGATTGTGGTTTCGGACGAATATTGCCACTGGAGTAGGGAGATCGCCGATGCCGCCGTCTATGCGCCTTCCAGAACGGGCCTCTTCCTGGAGTCGACCATCGGGATCGTTGCCGCGCTCAGCCTGATGGTCGACATTGCAGCCAGGGCCAACGAGACGACCTCGAGCCACCGGCTGGTGCAATGGAAGGCGAATTCGAAGAAGCTGGGACTGTTTTAGCGCGGGATCAGAACGTCGGCGGCGTACAGGCGCTGACAACGACACAGCGGCCGTTTCGCAGTGCCTTGAATCTGTGCGGGATCGAGCTCTTGAAGAGGTAGGCATCTCCTGGTCCGAGGATCTTTCTCTGCTCGCCGACGGTCACTTCAAGCCGTCCCTCGATGACGATACCGGCCTCCTCGCCCTCGTGGCTGAGCATGACGCGGCCCGTATCCGCCCCCGCTTCATAAACTTCGTAAAGCATCTGCAGCTCGTGGCCGAAGAGGCTGTTGCCGACTTGCCTGTAGGAAATGTTGCCCTTGCCGATTTCGGTCAACTCATCGACGCCGAAAAACACCTGCTCCTGCCGCTCCGGCTCATAGGCGAAAAACTCCGACAGGCCGATCGGTATACCGTCCAGAACGCGTTTCAATGCGCTGAGGGAGGTGTTGATCTTGGCCGCTTCCAGCTGGGAAATGAAACCGTTGGTGACACCGGCCCGTTTCGCCAATTCCCGCTGTGAATAGCCATGCGCTTCCCGGATCGCCCGCAGGCGCAATCCGACGTCGCGTGAGAAGTCATCGGTGTTTAGTGTGTTTATCATCCTAAACATCTTCCCACTCAATTTTTGTCTTTTCAATATCTTGATGCCTGCAAGAAACAGACTATTCGGCTTGTCAAAATCAGTGCTTTCTAGTGCGACCGACCGAGGAGGCGCACATGAACATCGTCAGCAACACCACAGATATTCGATCCAACCAGCCGCTTGACGCTTACTGGATGCCATTTACCGCGAACCGGCAGTTCAAGCAGTCTCCACGCATGCTGGTCTCGGCCAAGGGCATGCATTACCGGAGCGACGACGGCCGCAGCATTCTCGACGGCACTGCGGGCCTCTGGTGCTGCAATGCCGGACACGGTTATGAAGAGATCACCAATGCGGTCGCACGGCAATTGTCCGAACTGGACTACGCGCCCTCCTTCCAGATGGGCCATCCGATTGCCTTCGAATTTGCAGAACGTCTGAAGCAGATTGCGCCGGAAGGCTTCAACCATGTCTTCTTTACCGGATCCGGGTCCGAATCCGTCGATACGGCATTGAAGTTGGCGCTCGCCTATCACCGCGCCCGGGGGGACGCTTCCCGAACCCGGTTGATAGGTCGCGAACGCGGTTATCACGGTGTCGGCTTCGGCGGCATTTCCGTTGGCGGCATCGTCAACAATCGCCGCCATTTCGGTTCGCTCCTGACCGGTGTCGATCACTTGCCGCACACCCATGCTCCCGAACACAACAGCTTCAGCAAGGGCCAGCCTGAATGGGGCGCACATCTTGCGGATGATCTGGAACGGATCGTCGCGCTACACGGGGCGGAGACCATCGCCGCAGTCATCGTGGAACCTGTTGCAGGCTCCACCGGCGTACTCATTCCGCCCAAGGGATATCTGGAGCGACTGCGTGCGATCTGCGACCGTCACGGTATCCTGTTGATCTTCGACGAGGTCATCACCGGTTTCGGACGACTCGGCGCTCCATTCGCATCAGATTTCTTCGACGTGAAACCGGATCTCTTTACCACTGCCAAGGGTCTTACCAACGGCGTCATTCCGATGGGAGCGGTCTTCGCGCAGGACGCTATCTATGAAGTCTTCATGGACGGTCCGGCCGAGACAATCGAACTCTTCCACGGCTATACCTATTCCGGTCACCCGGTCGCCTGCGCCGCCGGCCTAGCTACGCTCGATATCTACGAGAAACATAAGCTTCTGACCCGTGGTTCGGAGATCTCCAGCACCTGGGAAAACCGTATCCATACGCTCAAGAGCGCAAAACACGTCAAGGACATCCGCACGATTGGCGTCATTGCCGGCATTGAACTGGATTCCCGCGAGGACGCGCCCGGAAAGCGTGCCTATGAGGTTTTCGTCAAGTGCTTCGAGGCGGGCTTGCTGATCCGCGTGACCGGCGACATCATCGCTCTTTCTCCACCATTGATTGTTGAAGAAGACATGATTGACGAGATGGTGGCAACGCTGGGACGGGTCCTCTCCGAGACGGCCTAGGTATTCAGTCTTTCGCCCTGCCCCTTGTCATACATAACAAAAAACCCCGTCAGTTTTTTCTGACGGGGTTTTATTTTGTATCGGTATGTGGCTTTGAGCTTTTTTGTGCCAGTGCGTCGGGCATAGCGCTTTTTGTGGGAGCGCTGGTCAGTTTGGAATCAGTATCCGTTAGCAACAAAAAACCCGGCGCGCGGCCGGGTTATTTGTTGGTTGCGGGAGCAGGATTTGAACCTGCGACCTTCAGGTTATGAGCCTGACGAGCTACCGGGCTGCTCCATCCCGCGTTGTTTTTTTGTTTGTCCTTTGCGCGCTGCGCGTTTGGTCAAACTGGGTCTGGTCCCTTTTGGGCATACCCTTATGTTTCGGTTTGACCGGAAGACTGCGCTGATATGGGACAAGAGATCCGGAGCGCAGCGGAGGCAAGGCCAAGTGGCCGCCGGCCGGTCGGGCCGCCCCGCGGAGCGCAGCCCGAAGGGCGTTACGCGCGTGAGCGACAGACAAATTGAAGAGGTTTCAAATTGCGATTTGCAGGCCTGGCGGCGACCTACTCTCCCACACCTTAAGATGCAGTACCATTGGCGCTGGGGAGTTTCACGGCCGAGTTCGGGATGGGATCGGGTGGGGGCTCCCCGCTAGGGCCACCAGGCCGGCGAAGCGCAATTTGCGTGAACTGGTCTATATATTTTTTGATGTTTTGGTCGGCCTCGCCTGGGACGAAGGTTCCAGGACATTGGCCCTATGGATCATTTCAAACGCGCTCAAGCAGCCCGAAGGGCGGTAGCGCACTTAAAATGATCTTTTCGATGCGCCAGGGGCGCATCCAAAAGATGAACATTGACTAATGAGAGGATCAAGCCGAACGAGCTATTAGTAAAGCTAAGCTTCATGCGTTGCCGCACTTCCACACGCTTCCTATCGACGTGGTGGTCTTCCACGGCTCTTCAGGGAGAACTGGTTTTGAGGTGGGTTTCCCGCTTAGATGCTTTCAGCGGTTATCCCTTCCGTACATAGCTACCCTGCAATGCGGCTGGCGCCACAACAGGTCCACCAGAGGTACGTCCATCCCGGTCCTCTCGTACTAGGGACAGATCCTCTCAATTCTCCTACACCCACGGCAGATAGGGACCGAACTGTCTCGCGACGTTCTGAACCCAACTCACGTACCACTTTAATTGGCGAACAGCCAAACCCTTGGGACCTGCTCCAGCCCCAGGATGTGATGAGTCGACATCGAGGTGCCAAACAATGCCGTCGATATGGACTCTTGGGCATCATCAGCCTGTTATCCCCGGCGTACCTTTTATCCGTTGAGCGATGGCCCTTCCACGAGGGACCACCGGATCACTATGGCCGTCTTTCGACTCTGCTCGACTTGTCAGTCTCGCAGTCAGGCAGGCTTATGCCATTGCACTCAACGAGCGATTTCCGACCGCTCTGAGCCCACCTTCGCGCGCCTCCGTTACCATTTGGGAGGCGACCGCCCCAGTCAAACTACCCGCCACACACGGTCCCGGATATTGTTGTACCGCGGTTAGATATCCATGACGACAAGGGTGGTATTTCAAGGGTGACTCCACAAGAGCTGGCGCTCCTGCTTCAACGTCTACCACCTATCCTACACATGTCGTGACGAATACCAGTGTGAAGCTGTAGTAAAGGTGCACGGGGTCTTTCCGTCTGACCGCAGGAACCCCGCATCTTCACGGGGAATTCAATTTCACTGAGTCTATGCTGGAGACAGCGGGGAAGTCGTTACGCCATTCGTGCAGGTCGGAACTTACCCGACAAGGAATTTCGCTACCTTAGGACCGTTATAGTTACGGCCGCCGTTTACTGGGGCTTCAATTCGGTGCTTGCACACCTCCTCTTAACCTTCCAGCACCGGGCAGGCGTCAGACCCTATACGTCGCCTTACGGCTTCGCAGAGCCCTGTGTTTTTGATAAACAGTCGCCACCCCCTGGTCTGTGCCACCCCACAACGGTTGCCCGTCGTGAGGTCTCCCTTCTCGCGAACTTACGGGAGCATTTTGCCGAGTTCCTTCAGCATAGTTCTCTCAAGCGCCTTGGTATTCTCTACCAGTCCACCTGTGTCGGTTTCGGGTACGGTTTATACGGTGGAGCTATTTCCTGGAACACCTTCGCTGCACCCCCAATCCAATAAGGAGATACAACACACGGCATCCGTCACTACCACCAAGCTGCAGAATATTAACTGCATTCCCATCGACTACGCCTTTCGGCCTCGCCTTAGGGGCCGGCTAACCCTGCGCCGATTAGCGTTGCGCAGGAACCCTTGGACTTTCGGCGAGCGGGTCTCTCACCCGCTTTATCGTTACTCATGTCAGCATTCGCACTTCTGATATCTCCAGGAGCCCTCACGGGTCCCCCTTCGCAGACTTACAGAACGCTCCGCTACCGCGCATCATAAGATGCACCCGCAGTTTCGGTGTATGGCTTGAGCCCCGGTACATTTTCGGCGCGGAACCCCTTATTTAGACCAGTGAGCTGTTACGCTTTCTTTAAATGATGGCTGCTTCTAAGCCAACATCCTGGTTGTTTTGGGAGTTCTACATCCTTTCCCACTTAGCCATAACTTAGGGACCTTAACTGGCGGTCAGGGTTGTTTCCCTCTCCACAATGGACGTTAGCACCCACTGTGTGTCTGCCGGATAGTACTTCTCGGTATTCGGAGTTTGGTTAGGATCAGTAAGGCGGTAAGCCCCCATAGCCCATCCAGTGCTCTACCCCCGAGAGTATTCATCCGACGCTCTACCTAAATAGATTTCGCGGAGAACCAGCTATTTCCGAGTTTGATTGGCCTTTCACCCCTAGCCACAGCTCATCCCCGACTTTTTCAACAGGCGTGGGTTCGGTCCTCCAGTGCGTGTTACCGCACCTTCAACCTGGCCATGGCTAGATCACTCGGTTTCGGGTCTAATCCAACGAACTAGGGCGCCCTATTCAGACTCGCTTTCGCTACGCCTACACCTACCGGCTTAAGCTTGCTCGTTAAATTAAGTCGCTGACCCATTATACAAAAGGTACGCTGTCAGGCTTGCGCCCTCCAACTGTTTGTAGGCATCCGGTTTCAGGAACTGTTTCACTCCCCTCGTCGGGGTACTTTTCACCTTTCCCTCACGGTACTTGTTCGCTATCGGTCGACAAGGAGTACTTAGGCTTGGAGGGTGGTCCCCCCACGTTCAGACAGGATTTCACGTGTCCCGCCCTACTCGAGGACTTGCATAATTTCTACCCGTACGGGGCTATCACCCACTAATGCCCGACTTTCCAGACGGTTCCGGTTCTTAAATGCAAGCCACTGGCCTGGTCCGCGTTCGCTCGCCACTACTAGCGGAGTCTCGGTTGATGTCCTTTCCTCCGGGTACTTAGATGTTTCAGTTCCCCGGGTTTGCTCCCTTG
>NZ_CP045344.1:1137500-2040000 GCF_009363375.1 Labrenzia sp. THAF187b
TGGGACCGCTGCGCCGGGCAGCCTCGGCCAGAAAGTGCAGCTGGGTCGGCGTTGCATAAAGGACAGAGCCTTCGGGGGCGCTGCCAAGTTCCCTCAGGACGACGCGCGGATCGAACCGCGGCGTGAGCACCACGTGTTGGCCGCAGACGAGGCCGCAGACAGCGCCATAAAGGTGAAGTGAATGCGTGAGCTGCCCGGGAAGGACGACCCGGCTGCCTTTCGAAATACCGAAGGCCTGTGCCGACAGTTTGAAGCTTTCGAGCCAAGATCGGTGAGAGCGCACATAGCCCTTGGGAACACCGCTGGAACCGGAGGTGAAGCCTGCATAAAAGAGGTCGTCCTCGTCCGGCAGGATCTCAGGTGGAGTTTCCGGTGACCTTCGTATTTCAGCGGAACCGGTATCAGCCGTCAACAACACCGGCAGGGACTGGTCATCGATGACGAGGTCTGACCCGACCGCTTCCAGAACTGCTGATGCCTGGGCTGAAGGCCAGTCCGGGTCCATGACCGTGGCGACACGCCCGGTGCGGGCGCAGGCAAAGAAGCAGACGACCAGGTCCGCAGGGTCCCGAAGACGCAGGACCACATAGCTTGCATGGTCCGTCCGCTCACAAAGCACTGCCTCGATCCGGTTGATCCGGGCTGCAAGCTCCTGCCAGGAGAGAGAATTCGGACCGCATGTGAGTGCGGCCCCAGTGGCTTTCTCACTGGCAAACCGGTCGAGACTGTCGCCGACGAAGGCCATGATGTGGCCTTGCTGGATCTGCGGAATTAAGACCGGGACAACACGGCACCCGGCAGGCCGCGTGCGACGGTCTGAACGATGAGCGCCGTAAGTGCGACCTTGACCAGGTCACCGGGAATATAGACTGCGCTGCCAAGCGCGGCTTTCGGAAGGGAAAGTCCGGCCATGATGGCAACGCCCGGGATGCCGAAAGCGTAGACCACCAGAATGCCGCCGACCGCAGCCGCTATTGCCGAAGACACCAGAATGTTCAGCTCGCGGGTCGACTGCATAATCAAGCCGGCCACGAGAGCTCCGACCGGCCAGCCGATCAGAAAACCGACAGACGGACCCATGAAGACGCCAAGACCACCACGGCCGCCGGACAGGAACGGCAAGCCCAGCGCGACGAGAAACAGGAAAAGCAGCACGGCAAGCGCACCACGGATCGGGCCGAGCATGACACCGGCCAGCATGACACCGAGGGTCTGCGCCGTGATCGGCACACCGCCGAGAAAAGCGATCGCCACGGGCGGAACCAACCCCAGGGCCGCAATCAGCGCGGCATAGAAAGCAACGTGCACAAGAGACCTGTCAGCCATGATGAATTCGACCTTCTTCTCGTTAACAAGGGCGCTGCCGTTCAACCTCGCGCGGATCTTACCACATGAGGGTCAGGCAACGTCATCTGTGGGCGGGATATCCCAGTTTTTGGCCGAATGCCAGCCATATGGAGCTTCTTTTCGGTCATCTTGACAAGCCTTCCGAGCCGCCCCGCGCCTTCAATGCCTCGGCAACGTGATCCGACATGCTCAGGGACTGAATGGCGAAAGGCGCCAGCAGACGCCACGAATTTCGCGTGCCTGTTCGCGCCTGCCAGGCTTCGCGTAGTTGACCGAAAACGACGAGCATATAGGGCGCGAAGCGAAGCACCAGTGCAACGCCCAGCGCCGGTTTGCGAGGAGAGAAACCGAGGAACTCGAGCGGCCTGAACAGCGGCTGGACAGCGTTCAGCATATCGTCCATGCGGGTGGTCACCGAAACGAAGTTTGCAGCCAGGATCATGATCGCAAGCCGCAGGATGATCGTAACCCCTTCCAGAAGACTTCCGGACACCCAGTGAAGCGCCAGCAGCACGGCAAGCAGAAACGACATTGCCCGCAGGAGCTTCAGTTGCGCCAGTCCCTCGCGCCCGAGGGAGGCATAACACAGGAGAACGCCGGCAAGAGCCGGCAACAGAACCCCAAACGATGTGTACCGCAGCAGCAGCAGACTGGCGACAGCAACAGCCAGTAGCTTCAGGCCCGCGGGCATCCGGTGAGCCCAGCTGTTGCCCTGGAGATAGACCGACATCATAACTCGGCAACCTCCACATCGATGCCCTGCCGCGAGACGACATCATCCTGAAAGGCCGCCCGAACCAAATCCGGCGCGCCATCCATGCGCAAACGTCCGTCCTCGAGCCAGAGCAGTCTGTCGAAACCGTCGAACTGGCTGAGATCGTGACTGACGAGAACGATTTTCTGCGGCAGTGACAGGATTTTCTGGCGGATCCGCACCGTCGTCAGTGCATCGAGGCTGGCCATCGGCTCGTCCAGCACCAAAAGGCGCGGCTCCATGACCAGAACTGCCAGGATGCAGACGAGCTGTTTCTGACCGCCGGAAAGTTCCGTGATCGGTTTGCCGGCCAGTCCCTCACAGCCATGCAGGGCGAGGAACGCACGCGCGCGGCTGCGGCTTTCTTCCTTGCCGGCCCCGAGTTGGGTGAGGCCAAAGGCGATCTCTTCTTCCACCGTGGGAAAAATGGCCTGATGATCCGGGTTCTGGAAAACGAAGCCGACATGACGCGGCAACTCCAGTTCCGCCTCGGTGGAGGGGGCTCCAAAAAGCGTGAGGTTGCCGCTCGTCGGCGTACGCAACCCGTTCAACAGGCGTACAAGAGAGCTCTTGCCGGACCCGTTCAGGCCGATGATGCCGATCCGGTCTTCGGCAAGCTGCAAGGTGAGATCCTGCAGGATGTGCTCTTTGCCGACACTCAGTCCAACCCGATCGAAGACCGCGTAGGGACTGGCGTCGGGATTACAGACACTGGGCCTGTCCTTGAGTTTCCTGCTTTTGGGCCAGAATGCCATGTCACCTCGTCGCGGACGGCACTCCTTGCAAGGGCCGGTCCTGTTTTGCGCGCAGCTTATCGGTCGGATCTGCCGGCTTGTCAAAGACTGACAGGTGCCTGGCAAAATCGCACATTACCGCAAGGCCTTACCCTACCGGGCGGGTGAGATCGGGCAATTCGGCCAATTGGCCGATGGTGGATCTGATGCGCTGGAGGGCCCAGCGGAAACGGTCGTCGGACTGTTCGGATCCGAAGGTCAGGCGCAGATAGGGCGCCGGCTGGTGGTCCTTCGCCTGAAAATACCGGGATGACAAAACCGAAATGCCCTGGTGTCCGAGCGCGTTCTGAAGCGCGTCGGGATCGACGGTTTCCGGCAGGCGCAGCCAGCCGAACACCTTGTTGACGTCGCTCTGCAGGAAATGCGGCGCGAGCAGTTCACGCGCCGCCAGGAACCTCGTGCGGTTTGCCTTGCGCTTCAGGCGCAGCGTCTTGAACAGATGTCCCTCGCGCACCCAGCCGGCAATCAGTTCTGCCGTGATGGGGGACGCCATCCAGGTGCTTTCACCGATCTTGTTGCGAATGCTGTCACCGAAAGGCCCTGGCACATGGACGAAACCAATCCGGCTTCCGGGTGAACAGACCTTGGAGATACTGGCGATTGAGGCCGTGCGCTCCGGTGCCAGCGCACCGAAGGCGGGCAGGGCGTCCGGCAGAAAAGGTGTATAGGGATCGTCCTCGACAATCTTCAGGTCGAATTGCCGGGCAACCGCCACCAAATCCTGCCGTTCTTCGACAGACATCGTGTGGGTGGTCGGGTTCTGCATGTTCGGCATCAGGAACACGCCCTTGACACCATGCGTCTTCGCGGCCTGGGCAAGCGCTGCCGGATCCATGGCCCCAAAGCCGCCATCGGCCCGTATCAATGCGGGCAAAGGCACCGGCTTCAGGCCGATGCTGGCAAAGGAACTGAAGATCGACGGGTAGGTGAACCGGTCGACGGCAACCGCATCGCCCGGGCGGAACAGGGCCTGGCAGGTGACCTGAATTCCGTGCTGCGCGCCACAGGTAACCGCGACCCGGTCCGGGTCGGCTTCCAGACCGTAGTCCTTGAAGACGAGAGCCCCGGTTTCGCGATGCGCCTTCAGCCCTTCAGACGGTACGAACCCGTTCAACCGGTCGATCCCCACCGTGCGCGCCATCCGCGTCAGCCCGTCGGAAAGACTCGGGTTGAGATGCGGATAGGCAAAGTTTCGCGCCAGATCGCAGGTTTCCGGCTCGTCTTCCTTCGGGGTAAGGGGCGAAACTTTCTGGGTTTCAGAGGCAATATAGGTGCCCCGTCCGGTTTCTCCCTTCACTAGCCTGCGCCGCTCGGCTTCGCCGTAGGCACGGGTAATGGTGCCGAGTGTCACGCCAAGCTGATAGGCGAGTTCGCGCTGTGGCGGCAGCCTGTCGCCCTGGGCAAGCGCCCCGGTCTTGATGTCGGCTTCCAACGCGTCCGCGATCGCCAGATAGATCGGGCCACCGGCCGCTTCGATGTTCGGGATCCACATTGTCATGAGAACAATGTTATCATTGACTGATACAATACCTCAAGACAATTAGTATCTCCGCTATTTTGTATCGATTGTATCGAAATTCTCGATACTGTGTCTGGAGATACCCATGGATTACGCCACGTTTCTCGCCTTCGCGGTGTTCGTCATCGTCATGACCGGGACACCCGGTCCGGGCAACCTGACCTTTCTGGCCATCGGCGCATCCGCAGGGTACCGCACAGCCTTTCCCGTGATTGTCGCCTCGCAGATCGGATCTTTGCCGCTCAAGCTCAGCGTTGCCTATGGCCTTGGCCATGTGATGGCCGGAGGCGGCACAGTGGTGACTGTCTTCAAGGTGCTGAGCATGGCCTATATGACCTATCTTGCCTGGCGGATCGTTTGCCTCAGCGTCAAGCCGAAGGGCGAGGTCGCGCTGCCCAGTTTCTGGGAAGGATTGCTGATACACCCGCTCAGCCCGAAAACCTGGGCCATGAACCTGGTTGCCTTTTCAACCTTTCTGGCCGGCAACGGGCTCGGGATCCACGAAAACGCGATGATCCTGGTGGCGGGCTTTACCCTTGGCGGGATGGTGTTTCATTCCCTATGGGCTCTGGTTGGCGTGTCGATCCTCGCCCTGATCGGCGAAGGCCCGCTCATGCGGGCCATCACGGTGACCATGGCAATCGCCATGTTGGCGGCGACTGTTTGGGCACTGCTGATCTAGCGAAGTCTCGCTGCTTTTCGACTACCTACGTGGCAAGACGGCGGAAGAAATCGCCAGGGAACCGGCAATGAAGCTCGCCAATGACCAACTTCGCAAACAGGTGCAATGCCTTGCCGGCGCTCAAGAAATTGACCTGACCGGAGGCACTGCGTAAAGCGAGACAGATCCGGCAACAGGCGCCTGCCGGATCTGCCCGACCGGCCACAGGGGAGATCGCGACCGGGAAAAGCTCAGGCGGCGGGTATGCTTTACCGCTGCAGGTCCTTCAGTTCCTTTTGCCAACGCGCCTCGAACGACGTTTCATGCGGGTTGGGGCCCAGGCCGATATCCCGGCGCAGCTCGTCCGGCAGATGAGCCACATTCACACGCTTGCGGCCACGGATTACCATCCTTGCGAACAGAGAACCGATAAGGGATCTTAATGAAAAGCCCAAGTCTTGCTGATGGGTCGCGCAGCCCGATTTTGTCTGGGAGAGCCTGAACACGTCTATAACTCCTGTTTCTTGTGAGTTACATATCGGCGGCTTTCGTTTGTCTTACCAACGAAAATTCGATAGACATACATAAGGGAGACTTATGCATGTCAGTGAATTTGCCACCCCTTTCCGCAATCCGGGCGTTTGAAGCTGCAAGCCGGCACCTGAGTTTTACCAAGGCCGGCGACGAGTTGGGCATGACCCAGGCGGCTGTCAGCTACCAGATCAAGATCCTGGAAGATCGTCTCGGCTTTCAGCTGTTCACCCGCAAGGCCCGCAAGATCGAGCTGACCGACAATGGCGGGCAACTGGCGGCGCGGGTGGTGGATGCGTTCTCCTCGCTTCGCAGTGCCTTCGAGGATATTTCCGAAAAGAACGCTGGCCAGCTTGTCGTCTCCAGCAACACAACGTTTGCGGTCAACTGGCTGTCAAACCGTCTGTTCGAGTTCCAGATGCAGAACCCGGACGTGGGCGTGCGCATCGTTCCCTATGGCCCGCATGCTGAACCGGAGTTCAACGAATCCGACGTCGTGATCTCCGCGTGCAAGGCCCCTCCGAAAAACTGGCTCGCCCATGAAATCGTGCGCGCGGACTTTACGCCGATGCTGAGCCCGAAGCTTGCGGACACGATCGGCGGCGTCAAAAAGCCCGAGGACATTCTGAAATTGCCGCTGGTCGATCCGCAGGACCCCTGGTGGCAGATGTGGTTCGAGGCAGCGGGACTGCCGAATGTCGACCTGAGCGGTCACCCTAGCTCGCGCATGGGGTCACAGGCGCTCGAGGCCAACCGGGCGATCGCAGGACAGGGCGTCGCAATCCTGACCCCTTATTTCTGCAAGACCGCCCTTGAAAACGGCCAGCTGATCCAGCCGTTCAAGCTGACCTGCCATGCCGATGACGAAAGCTGGTACATGAGTTACCCGCCCGCCCTGCGCACCAGCCGCAAGGTCCGCCTGTTCCGCGACTGGGTTCATGCGGAACTGAAGCGCGACGGCATGCCTGTCACCGCGCCGATGGCAGTGGTTGCCTGAGGACACCCGGCCCCCAACCCAAGTTTCCGGATCATGAAAAAGCCCCGGCCATCCATCGGACGACCGGGGCCAATTGCTTTTCGGGCACCAAGGCCTGCCTTATGGCGTGAACACGATGGTCTTGTTACCGACGATCATCACTCGGTTTTCCAGGTGATACTTGACGGCACGGGCCAGCACGCGGGATTCGATGTCGCGGCCACGGGCGACGAAATCGTCCGCGGAGAGCGCATGGCTTACCCGTTCGGCGTCCTGCTCGATGATCGGGCCTTCATCGAGATCCGGCGTCACATAGTGAGCGGTGGCCCCGATCATCTTGACGCCGCGAGCATGCGCCTGGTGATAGGGTTTTGCACCCTTGAAGCTCGGCAGGAAGGAGTGGTGGATGTTGATGATCTTGCCGAACAGACGCTTGGAAAGGCTGTCGGAAAGCACCTGCATGTAGCGGGCGAGAACCACCAGATCGGCTCCGGTTTCCTTGACCAGCTTCAGCAGTTTCTCTTCCTGCTCGGCCTTGTTTTCCTTGTTCACCGGCCAGTGGTGGTACGGAATGCCTTCGTGCTCGGCCGTGCGCTGGCTGTCGGTGTGGTTGGAAACGATCGCGACCACTTCGGCATCCATCCAGCCGACGCGGATCTGGTAGAGAAGGTGCAACATGGCATGGTCGAATTTGGACACCATGACGATGACCTTCGGCCGTTTGGCCGTGTCGACCAGTTTGGCCTTCATGTCGAAACGGCTGATGACCGGGTCAAGCGCCCTCTGAACGCTTTCCAGCGTCACGCCTTCCGGAGCCAGAATGGCAATACGCAGGAAGAACTGGTTGGTTACCCGGTCCCAGAACTGGTCACTTTCGGCAATATTGGCGCCAAAATCCGCCAGTTCCGTCGTGACTGCCGCCACAATGCCAGGCTTGTCCGCGCAGGACAGCGTCAGAACGTAAAGGCTATCCGCCATGATTTTCCAGTCTCCAACCTTGAGGGCCGCAGCCCGCTGATTTTGCTTCGTGCCGGATGCCGGCCCGAACGATCAGGCAGGCATCAGACTGTGTTCCTTCAGGGCCGATACCAGATCGCTGACCCGGTCGGCATTGTCTATCGCGCGTTCTCCGGTCCTGTTCCACAGGCCGTTTTCAAAACCGATCCTGGCCTTGCCGCCCCGCCGGACCGCCTCCACCAGACACTCCGTCTCGCGGTGTCCGAAAGCGCAGACCGCCCAGTCCAGCGACTGCCCCTTGCCGCGTTCCGCGAGCTTTTCCAGAAACGGCACCAGATCTTCCGGTGCGCTTTCCTGGCCTGCCGCATAGCGCCCCAGAACGAACAGCAGCTGATGGCTTTCCCCTGCCAGGGTACCGGCTGCCGCCAGGTCGAAAAACCGGTCCAGATCATCCGCGCTGTAGACGATATGCTGGACCGCACATTCATGGTCGAACGCCCAGTGGTAAAAGGCTTTTGCCTGGTCTTCCCCGCCTTCCGGAACCATCTCCCGGATCGCGACGGAGACCGCATCCGGCTTGACCTTGTAGACCAGTTCGCGTTGCTCTTCCGGAGTGTATTTTCCAACAGCTTCCGTGGTGATTTGAACCTGCATTTGCGGCACCGCAACACGCATTTCCGACAAGAGTTCACGATAAAGCCCGGCGTCAAGCACATGGGCACCGGTAAGGTCGCGTACGTGGGCATGAAGCGCACCGGCTCCAGCCTCAAGACACGCCTTTGCCGCCACCACCGTTTCAGCAATGGTCATCGGCAGGGCGGAATGATCCGCCTTGGTCCGACGGGCACCGTTGGGAGCCACCATGATCAATGATAAAGGCGGCGGGACAAAAAGCGCACTCATGTTCAGAAGACCGCCTTGAACGCCTGGTTGAGCTTGTCGGTAATCTCTCCGACATGGCTGTCCTCGAGAATGAAAGGCGGCGCCAGAAGTATATGGTCGCCCCGCACCCCATCGATCGTCCCGCCCATCGGGTAGCAGATTAGACCGGCCTCGAATGCTGCCTTCTTGAGCGCCTTGTTGATGCCCCTCTTCGGATCAAACGGCGCCTTGCTGGCCCGGTCCTCGACGATTTCGATGCCCCGGAAAAGTCCGCGGCCGCGAATATCACCAACATGCGGGTGCTGACCGAAAGCATTGTTAAGTGCCGTCGTCAGTTTCTCGCCCATCGGCATCACCCGGTCGGCAACGCCGCCCGTCAGTTTCCTGAACACGGCGAGCGCGGCGGCGCAGGCGGTCGGATGGCCGATGTATGTGTGGCCATGCTGGAAAAAGCCCGATCCGGTCTCGATGGCTTCGTAAATGGCAGCGGTGCACAGCATGGCACCGACCGGCTGATAGCCGGCTCCGAGCCCTTTCGCGATGCATAGAATATCCGGCGCGACACCATCCTGCTCACAGGCGAACAGGGTGCCGGTGCGGCCCATGCCGCACATGACCTCGTCCAGGATCAGAAGCACGCCGTAATTATCGCAGATCTCCCGGATCCGCTTGAAATAGCCATCGACCGGCGGCAGGGCACCCGCCGTCGCACCGACAACCGGTTCGGCAACGAAAGCCATGACGTTTTCCGGCCCGAGCCGAAGGATTTCCGCTTCCAGTTCGTTGGCGATCCGTTGACCGTAGTCGAAGGCGGTTTCCCCCTCACCGCGGTCCCGATACTCGTAGCAGGGTGCAATATGGGTGGTATCGATCATCAACGGTGCAAAAGGCTCCCGCCGCCACTGGTTGCCGCCGGTTGCCAACGCACCAAGCGTATTGCCGTGGTAGCTCTGCCTGCGGGCAATCACCCGGTGCCGCGACGCTTCACCCTTCTCCAGGAAGTACTGACGCGCCAGCTTCAGCGCCGCCTCCATGGCTTCCGATCCACCGGAGACGAAATAGACGCGGTCCAGATTGCCCGGTGCTTTTCCGATCAGGAGATCCGCCAGTTCCTCTGCAGGTTCGCTGGTGAAAAAGCCTGTATGGGCGAAGGCGATCCGGTCCACCTGGGCCTTGATGGCAGCGATCACATCCGGATCGCTGTGCCCGAGACAGGAGACCGCGGCGCCGCCGGATCCATCGAAATATTTCTTTCCGGACCGATCGAGAATGTAGCAACCGTCCCCTGTTACTGCGACGGGGAGATCGGCTTTGGTGTGGCGGGGAAAAACATGAGACATGGCAAACGCATCCGACAACTGACGGGACAGCCCACATTGGGTTGACGCATTTGTATCAGAAAACGTCAGCGCCTGAAACATTTGTTTCGAAGGTACGTTAACCACGTTTTTCATTAGAATTTTAATAAAATTCAATCAGCCTGCGCGCGGGGGACGAGATTGTAATTAGTAACCGAAGGCCGCCCGTCATGCGTCAGCGCCTCACCGCCTGGATCGTATTCCTAGGATTGACTGTCACACTTGCCGGCTGCGGAACCGTCGCCGGTGTTACCGGCATGGGCTGGATGACCGCATCCCACAATTCCATCGACTATAACGACAGTTCCTGGTGCGTGCCGCGCAAGCTGAAGAAGGTTCTAAACCGGGTTGCATCCCGCTATGGCAAAGTGACTGTCAGCTCGACCAAGCGCTGGTGGCTTGAGAACTGGTGGAAGGGGGGCGCCAGGGATTCCTATCACCTCAACTGCCGGGCGGTCGATTTTTCGGTCCGTGGCAACCCGTCGTCCGTCATTGCCTTCTTGAAATCACAGCCGGAAGTTGGCGGATACAAGCACTATTCTTCCGGCCACTACCACATCGACACCGGCCCGCGCCGGACCTGGTAACCGCCTGGCAGGCAAAAGCCCGGCCCGGTATCTACCGGGCCTGATTGGCCAGTGGCGGCAAACGCTACTTCAGTTCGCCCAGTTCCAGTGCCATTTCCCATGCGACAGGGTCAAAGCCGACGAAATTCTTGGTTTCGCCTGCCACGATCGGCCTTTTGATAACGGACGGGTTCTCGATCATCACGTCGAGCGCGCTCTTGGCGTCGACAACGCTGTCCTGCGTTGCTTCGTCCAGGCGCCGCCAGGTGGTGCCGCGCTTGTTCAGGATAGACTCCCATCCGAATTCACCGACAAAGCCGGCCAGTCGATCGGCATCGACACCATCCTTCTTGTAGTCGTGGAACTCATAAGGCACGCCGGCCTCTTCCAGAAACTTCCGCGCCTTCTTGACGGTGTCGCAGTTCTTGATGCCGTAGACCTTCATCGCCTCTTCCCGGTTGTTGGATGTCCGGCCCGGAATGTGCCGACTGACGCCCGGGATGCAAGGTCATAGCCGAAGAAAACCCGAAATTTTGCGAAATTTGACCTGACAGTGCCCCCATGCCGAGGAGTTTTCCCCGTTTCGCATGCTTTCACGGGCAGTTCACCGCATTTCCTTTTTGCATTCTTGACCTCGGCTGCCCCCCGCGCTTCAAGTGGCAATTGACAGGGCGGACCGGCAGAAGGCCGGAACGGCCAGACCGGAGACTGAAAATACATGCAGGAAGAGGCCCCCGGCACAAGCCGGCCAAACAGGCCCGCGACGGCCGCCAAATCTTCTGAAAAGTCCGCTTCCGCTGCAAAACCGGGCAAGAAGTCCGACAGTGTCATGGTCGCCGGAGGGAACTGGCGTCAGCGGCTACGGCTGTGGAGCGGCCTGATCCTGTTCACATTCTGCCTCAGCCATTTTTCAAATCACGCCCTCGGCATCATTTCCTTCCAGGCCATGGACCGGGCCTCGGTCTGGCACTACTGGGTCTGGAGAAGCCCGCTTGGGGAAACTGTCCTCATCCTCGCCGCGCTGACCCATGTGCTGCTCGCCTTGTGGCGGACAAGCAAACGGCGAACGTTGAAGATGTCCCGTTGGGAGCTTTTGCAGCTCGCCCTCGGTCTTTACATTCCCTGGCTCCTGATACCGCATGTCACCACGACCATGGGCGTTGCAAAGGAGTTCGGCTTCCTGCCGCTCTACGAGCAGATGCTGACGCTGCTGTGGCCGAATGCGGCGGTCAATCAGTCTATTCTGCTGCTCATGGTGTGGACCCACGCCATGATCGGCCTGCACTTCTTCCTGCGCCTTTATCCGGCTTACCAGAGGCTGAAGCCGCTGGCGGCCGGGTTTGCCTTTGCGATGCCGGTGCTTGCCATCTGGGGCTGGATTGAAGGTGCCCGCCGACTGGCCCTCAGCCGTGACGTAACCCTCCGAATCACTCCGGACCAGCAATTGTGGGCCAGCGAGGTCGTCGTTCAGTTCCGGGCGGTCGTGTTCGGCCTGATTGCCGTCAGCCTGTTGGCCATCCTGATCCGTTACCTTCTCAGCCTGAAAGCGCGCAGCCTGACCGTGGTCTATCCGGGCGGACTGACGGTGAAGGCGCAACCGGGTGCAACGCTGCTGGAAATCAGCCGCATGAACGACATACCGATCGCATCGGTGTGCGGCGGGCGGGCCAGATGCTCCACCTGCCGGGTGAAAATTCTGGAGGGCGGCGAAACCTTGCCGAAACCGAGTGTTGCCGAAGCTGCGGTGCTGACACGGATCGGCGCGGGAAGCGACATTCGGCTGGCCTGCCAGGCGCGCCCGGAAAGCAACGTGGAAGTGCAGCCCCTTGTACCGGTCAAGGCCAGTGCAATTATCGGCGAACACCTGAAGGACGCCTATTACTGGGGCGTCGAGCAGGATGTGGTGGTCATGTTCGTGGACCTGCGCAATTTCACCGGCATCACCGAAAGCCAGCTCGCCTATGACGTGGTTTATCTGCTCAACAGCTACCTGGACCAGGCCTCAGCCGCGATCCGGGAGGAGGGCGGCTATGTCGACAAGTTCATTGGTGACGGCATCATGGCCATCTTCGGCATGGACAGCAACGCGGAAACCGGCGCCCGGCAGGCTCTTGCCGCCTGTCGCCGTATCGAAAAGGTCATGAAATCGCTCGACAAGGAGAAGGGTCCGCAGTTTCGCGATCCGATCCGGCTCGGCATTGGCCTGCACCTGGGGCCGGCCATTCTCGGTCGCATCGGCGCCGCCGGAACAGCAGGCAAACGCGGTGGGCTGACTGCGCTTGGCGACGTGGTCAACACCGCAAGCCGGCTGGAAACGGAGAACAAGAACCACGGCAGCTTCATGGTTGTTTCCAAGGCTGTTGTCGATGCGGCAGGCGCGCGGATCGACGGTGCCGAAGAGGCCGAGATCAAGGTGCGCGGCAAGGAAATCCCCTTGCAAATCCTTGCGGTGAAAAGCTTAGATGGTCTCCATCTCGCTGACGCCGTTCCTGCCTGAGACCCATCCTCCCTGTCACAAAACCTCTGGAGACCACGTGAGCCGGACCTACACGCCTCGGGAAATGCTGGAGAAACTGATCTCCTTCAACACCGTTTCGGATCGAAGCAACCTCGATCTGATCACCTTCGTCGAAGACTATCTCAGCCAATGGGGTGTCACTTCAGGGCGGGCGCTGGATGAAACGGGCCAAAAGGCCGCTCTTTATGCCCGCATCGGTCCGGATATCGACGGCGGAACCGTCCTGTCCGCCCACACCGATGTCGTTCCGGTGGCGGGCCAGAACTGGTCTCACGATCCTTTTTCCGCCTGGGAGGAAAACGGCCGCCTCTACGGCCGTGGCGCGGCGGACATGAAAGGCTTCGCGGCAACTGTACTTGCCAAGGTTCCGGATTTTCTGAATGCACCGCTCAGACGGCCCATCCACATCGCGCTGTCCTATGACGAGGAAACCGGCTGCGACGGGGCCAGGGTGCTGATCCCTGAAATGCTGGCAAACGGCCCGCGCCCTTCGGTGGTGATTGTGGGCGAACCGACCAGCATGAAGGTCGTCACGGGCCACAAGGGCATTACGGTACTGAAGACGCGCATCCAGGGACATCCGGTCCATTCCAGCCAGTTGCACCGGGGTGTTTCGGCGATTTCGGCGGCGGCCAGGCTGATCGGATGGCTGGATGCCAGAACCGCGGAGAACCGGGCCAAGGCCGATCCTGACTGCCCGTTCGAACCGCCCTACACCACCTTGCATTGCGGCACCATTTCCGGCGGCCAGGCACACAACATCACGGCCCAGCACTGCGAATTCGTGACCGATATCCGGCTGCTGCCGGGTGAACACGCGAAGGACTGGGTCGCCGCCTACCGGGCTTTCATCGAAAATGAGGTTCTGCCGGGAATGAAAGCGATCTCGCCGGACTGCGCCATCGAGGTGAGAGAACTTGCCTATGTGCCCGGGCTGGGAGAGGAGCCGGACGGGCTTGCGGAAACGACTGCCAGGCGCCTGACCGGCGACAACAGCCGCAACGTCGTGGTCTATGCCACCGAAGGCGGGATCTTCCAGGATCACGGACTTTCGACCGTGGTTTGCGGTCCCGGATCCATCGATCAGGCCCATCAACCCGACGAATTTATCGAGCTTTCCGAACTCGACCGCTGCGCTGCCTTCCTCGACAAGCTGATTGACAGAATGTCGCAATTTGACAGCTAAACGGGTTTGAACACAGAGATTTACGATGTCATAGTCGTTTTTGACAACATGGCCGCATGGTCCTGGCAGGGGGGTGCGGCCGTGGAGCAAAGCCGAAACCGGAAAACGAGGGGACTATGAACAAAAGAAAAATTGTCATCGCCGCAGCGCTGTTTGCGGCGGGAACGGGGACTGCTGTTCATGCTGAAACGCTGAAATTTGCCTTTCAGGGTGCACTGAACGCGCTTGATCCCTACAGTCTCAACGAGACCTTCACCCTGTCGTCGCTCGGCAATACCTATGAAGGCCTGACGCGCCGTGGTCCCGATCTGGCCATTGAACCGGCCCTGGCCGAGAGCTGGGAAATCGTCGATCCGAACCGCTGGCGTTTCCACCTGCGCAAGGGCGTAAAGTTTCACAACGGCAGCGACTTCACTGCAGAAGATGTCGCCTTTTCCGTCGACCGCGTGCGCTCGGAAGGGTCTGACCTGACCACCCGCGTCCCGGCTGATGCCAAGGTCGAGATCGTTGACGACTACACGGTCGATTTCGTTCTCACCGGTCCGAACCCGATCCTGCATTACGAGTGGGACACGTTCTACATCATGGACAAGGAGTGGACGACGGAGAACGACGCGGTGAAAGTCACCTCGGCGTCCGACACGTCTGCGAACCATGCCGCGCTCAATGCAAATGGCACCGGACCGTTCAAGATCGTCAGCCATGAAGCCGGCGTGAAGACCGTCTATGAAAAATACGACGGCTGGTGGGACGAAGCCAAGCACAACATCGACACGGTGGAGTTCACGCCGATCGGTTCCGATGCGACGCGCGTTGCCGCGCTGCTGTCCGGCGAGATGGACATGGTCTATCCGATCCCGGTTCAGGACATCAAACGCATCAACGACAATGCGGGAACCAAGGCACTGACCGGTCCGGAACTGCGCACGATCTTCCTGGGCATGGACCAGATGCGCGACGAGCTGCTCTATTCCGACGTCAAGGGCAAGAACCCGCTCAAGGATGCCCGGGTCCGCAAGGCCTTCTACCAGGCGATCGACATCGAGGGGATCAAGAAGAAGGTCATGCGGGACCTGTCCAACCCGTCTGCCCTGATGGTTTCGCCGCTGCTGTTCTCCAAGTCGGCCGATTTCGAGCGTTATCCCTATGACCCGGAAGCCGCCAAGGCACTGCTGGCCGAGGCCGGCTATGCGGACGGCTTTTCCATCGGCATGGACTGCCCGAATGACCGCTACGTCAACGACGAGGCGATCTGCCAGGCGGTTGCCGCCATGCTGGCCCGTATCGGCGTGAAGGTGAACCTCAACGCCCAGCCAAAGGCGAAATACTTCGCCAAGATCCTTGCTTCCGGTGGTTACGATACGTCGTTCTACCTGCTCGGCTGGACCCCCGGATCCTTCGACAGCTGGAACGTTCTGGACAACCTGATGAACTGCCGCGACGAATCCGGCAAAGGTTCGCCGTTCAACAACGGTGGCTTCTGCGACGAGAAGATCGACCAGCTGACCGATGAAATCCTGGTTGAGATCGATCCGGAAAAGCGTGACGCCATGATTGCTGAAGCTTTCCGCATCAGCCACGAGAACGCCTACTACCTCCCGCTGCACCAGCAGAGCCTGGCATGGGGCGTTTCCGACAAGCTGGACCTTGTCCAGCGTGCCGACAACCAGTTCCATTTCCGCTTCGTGACCAAGAACTGATCCTGAAGCACAGCAAATGACGCTCCCGGCAACTCCGCCGGGGGCGTATTTTCATGACTAAAGCATTCAAAGAGCCGAAATGATTGGATTTGCAACGCGCCGCATCGTGCAGGCGATGATTGTCATGCTGGTGGTCGCCCTTCTCGCGTTCACCATGTTCCGCTTTGTCGGCGATCCCATCAACCAGATGGTCGGCATCGAAACCTCGATCGAAGAACGGGAGGCCCTGCGCGAGCGCCTGGGGCTGAACGACCCGGTTCCGGTCCAGTTCTTCCGTTTCGTCACCAAGGCCTCGCAATTCGATTTCGGCACGTCCTACCAGTTCCGTCAGCCGGTTTCCGAGCTTTTCGCCAAGCGCATACCGGCCACGCTCGAACTCAGCTTCGCGTCTGCGGTGTTTGCGCTCGTTGTCGGCATTCCCATGGGCATCTACGCCGGGCTCAATCGGGAATCGCCTGTATCCAAGCTGTTTCTGTCAGTTTCGCTGATCGGCATTTCCCTGCCGACGTTCTTCATCGGGATCCTGCTGATCTTCCTGTTTTCCGTCACCCTGCAGTGGCTGCCGAGCTTCGGACGCGGCGAGACCGTGCAGATCGGATCCTGGTGGACGACCGGCTTTCTGACCATCTCCGGCCTGAAGGCGCTGATTCTGCCCTCCATCACGCTCGGCCTCTACCAGATGACCCTGATCATGCGGTTGATCAGAGCCGAGATGCTGGAAGTCATCCGGACTGATTACATCAAGTTCGCCCGGGCGCGCGGTCTGCCGAACCGGCTGGTGAACTTCCGGCATGCCCTCAAGAACACGCTCGTTCCGGTCATCACCATCACCGGTCTGCAGCTTGGCGCGATCATCGCTTTTGCGACCATCACCGAGACCGTTTTCCAGTGGCCAGGCATGGGTCTGATGTTCCTGCAGGCCGTGCAGAACGTCGATATTCCGATCATGTCCGCTTATCTGCTGCTGACAGCCTTCCTGTTCGTGACGATCAACTTCATCGTCGACATCCTTTACTTCTTCATCGATCCGCGTCTGCGGGTCGGTCGGCCATAAGGGAGACTGACGCCATGCCTTTCGTCACCAACGAAGAAGCAAAATCCAGCGTTCAGGACAGGGCGGCACCGGTCAAAGAGCCGGGGCGAATGGCCCGCGCTCTCGACAGCGATCTCTTTCATTCGTTCCTGAAATCGAAGATCACCGTCGTCGCTGCCACCGGCACGGCAATCCTGTTTCTGCTCGCGTTCCTGGCGCCGTGGATTGCTCCACATGATCCGTTCGACCTGGCGTCGATTTCCATCATGGACGCCCGCGTTCCTCCGGTCTGGATGGAATATGCCGATCCCCGCTTCCTCCTTGGAACGGACGATCAGGGCCGCGACATGCTCTCCGGCATCTTCTACGGCATGCGGATCTCGTTGATCGTCGGCTTCTGCTCTGTTGTCGCCGCCGCCTTCATCGGCATCTCGCTGGGGCTGGTCGCGGGCTACATGGGTGGGCGGGTAGATGCGATCATCATGCGGATCGCCGACGTTCAGCTGACGTTTCCGGCCATTCTGATCGCCCTTCTGATCGATGGTGTGGCGCATGGCATTTTCGGCGCGATCGACCGGGAGGTCTTCGCCTTCTACATTCTGATCGTGTCGCTGGCGCTGTCCTTCTGGGTACAATATGCGCGCACGGTGCGCGGTTCCACGATGGTGGAGAAGAACAAGGAATATGTTCAGGCCGCCCGTGTGATCGGCATTCCCTCGGTCATCATCATGGTGCGCCATATCCTGCCGAACGTCACGGGACCGGTGCTGGTAATCGCGACCATCAATCTGGCTCTTGCCATCGTGACCGAAGCGACGCTCTCGTTCCTGGGTGTCGGCATGCCGCCCACACAGCCGTCTCTCGGCACGTTGATCGCCATCGGCAACGATTTCCTCTATTCGGGGGAGTGGTGGATCGCGATCTTCCCGGGCCTCGCACTGGCCCTGCTGGTGCTGAACGTCAACCTTCTGGGCGACTGGCTGCGCGACGCCCTCAACCCGAAACTCAGGTGAGGCCGGTATGAACGTTCTCGAGATCAAGGACCTGAGGGTCGAGTTTCCGGGCCGAAAATCCGTCTTCGTCGCTGTCGATGATGTTACTTTGAGCGTCGATGCCGGCAAGGTTCTCGGCGTCGTCGGAGAATCGGGTGCAGGCAAATCGACAGTCGGCAACGCGGTGATCGGACTGCTGCAGGAACCCGGACACATAGCCGGCGGTGAAGTCTATCTTCACGGCAAGCGCATCGACCAATTGCCCTACAAGGAAAAGCGTCGTTTGCGCGGCCGAAAGATCGGCATGATCTTCCAGGATCCGCTGACGTCTCTCGATCCGCTGCAGACGGTGGAAAGCCAGCTTGTGGAGACGATCCGCACCCATTTGCCGCTCTCCGGATCGCAGGCCCGCCAGCGCGCGATCGAACTGATCGAGGCCGTGGGCATTCCAGATGCGCCCGAACGCATCAAGCAGTATCCGCATCAGTTTTCCGGCGGCATGCGCCAAAGGGTGGTCATCGCGCTTGCGCTTTGTGCGGAACCTGAGCTGGTGATCGCGGACGAGCCGACAACCGCGCTCGACGTTTCCATCCAGGCGCAGATCCTTGAACTGATGAGGAAGCTGTGCCGGGAGCGTAACGTCGCCATGCTGGTGATCACCCATGACATGGGCGTGATTGCCGACATCACGGACCATGTGGCGGTGATGTACCACGGTGAACTGGTGGAATACGGCGAGACGACCCAGGTGCTGGGCGCTCCGGAACACCCCTACACCCAGAGCCTGATTTCCGCCGTGCCACGCCCGGACATCAAGGTCGAGCGGTTTCCGGTGGTCAACTACATCGAAAAGGCCGGCACACCACAGAAGCAGATCGACATCGCCACACACTGGCTCGGCAAGGCACGCAACTATGAAAAAGTGTCCGGCCCGCTGGTCAAGGCAACGGACCTCGACATGCGGTTCGAGACCCGTGGCTCGATCTTCCCGTCCAAGCGCAAATACTTCCAGGCGGTCAAGAAGGTCAGTTTCGACATCAACGAAGGCGAGACCTTCGGCCTCGTCGGCGAGAGCGGGTCTGGCAAATCGACCATCGCGCGCCTGATCACCGGCCTCTATCAGCCGACCGGAGGGTCGATCCTGTTCGGCAAGACCGAACTGACGTCGCTCAAGAATCGCAAGGACGTCCTGGCGATGCGCCGCCAGATGCAGATGATCTTTCAGGATCCCTATTCCTCGCTGAACGCCCGCATGCGCGTCAGCGACATCATCGCGGAACCGATCAAGTTCCACCGACTGGCGTCAAGCAATGCGGAAGTGCGCCAGATCGTCGATGACCTGCTCGATCATGTCGGTCTGGGCGCGGCGGCCGGCAGGAAATTTCCGCACGAGTTTTCCGGCGGTCAGCGCCAGCGCATCTCCATCGCACGGGCGCTCGCGACGCGGCCCAGGTTCCTGATCTGCGACGAGCCTACCTCGGCACTCGACGTGTCGATCCAGGCGCAGATCCTGAACCTTTTGAAGGATCTTCAGGAAGAACTTGGGCTGACCATGCTGTTCATCAGCCACGATCTGGCCGTGATCCGGCAGATGTGCAACCGCATCGGCGTCATGCGCCATGGCGAGTTGTGCGAGGTGGCAGACTGCGACCAGCTCTTCGAAGCGCCGCAACACCCCTATACGCGCGAACTCCTGAACCTGATGCCTTCGCTGGAGTTGCTGTCGCGGGCAAATCTCGCAACGGCCTGAAGGATCCGGCGGCGCTGCCGCCGGCCTTCCCAAGTCTTTGAAGATGAGTCTTTTTTCGGATTCGGCCGAGTCGCTGACTTGACTCAAAGCCCAACCCCGATTCTCCGGTGACCGCTAAACGTTAGTCACAATCCAGTCCGAACCGGGCAGTTTTTGCCGCCCAGGGCGCTACTCCGATCTGCGTCCAAATAGATTCATTCTGATTTTCAGTTCGCACCCAACCGTTAACAGATATTAACCATGTTTTTCCGGCGCGCCAGAACGTAAAAGGGAGAGCCTTTCGGCTCTCCCATTAATATACCACACCCCGAAATAATCTTCGTCCAGAGGACTATTAAATACAGGCCTTAAATACTTGCAGGCCGTTTAAAAAATTACCCTTTTATACTACCCGTAATTCAGTTTCGCTCAAGTTCCACGCTGCACAAATGGTCAGCACCCATTCCGATGCACTGCGACTGGGACAGGCATCATGCTTACCGAACTGACTCTGCGGCATTGCCTGTCTCCGGCCGCTCCCGCATTTTCAGACGGTCCCCAGGGCGTGCCGTTTGTATCTCCAGTTGGCCCACGACCCGGTTCCAGCAGAAGAATTCCAGATACGAGAGCCGACCGGCTATGCCGAAAACATCATTGATTTCAGTTCTTTGGGCATTTTTTCTTGTCGTTGCCGTAGTGTGCCTTGTTCTGGCTCTGGCGACAGCAGGCGGAGAACCCGCTGACGCCGCAGCGTCAGTTTTGGTTTTCGGTTCCTACAGCGCCTTAATTTTCAGCATGTTTTCCGCGATTTTTTCGCTTCTCGGCCTCTCTTTTTCGCTCAACACCTCTGTCGGCCGGCCCTTGACGCTTTTCACGGCGCTGGTCAGCACCGGATTGCTTGCCGTATCGACCGGCCTCCTCCTGTCCGGTCCGACATCGCCCCAGACAAATGCACCTGCCCTTGCCGCAGCTTTCCTGATGGTGCTGCGGGCGTTCGGTGTGGTTCTGCTGCCACCAAGGGGTGACCTCAGCGGCGTGAGGCAAGCAGCATGGTCTGTCCTGTTGGCGCTCCTGGCTGCCGGCACCTGGTGGTGGGTCCTGGACAGGACAGAGGCCCCGGCAGCTCTTGCAGCCGCGCTGCTTCTTTCCTGGCCGCAACTGATCGACGGAATCAACGCATTCGCGGACAAGGTCTTTCACAAGGCAGCGCTGGCGGCAGGTGCCCGTGACATTGCCCCCGGTGCCTTCACCAAGGTCGCTCATGCCCGCGATATTCTGATAGACAAGGCTGCCGTGATGTCAGGACCCAACTTGATTGTCACCAATGTCATGGCTTTCAACAACGAGCCGAAAACGCTCCTGGCGGTTGCCGCCTCCGCTGAAGCTGGATCATCCCATCCGGTTGCCCAGGCCCTGCGCGAACTGGCCAGCCAGTGGCAGGTCGCCCTCAAGATGCCAGACCGGTTCGAACCGACACCTGGTCTGGGTGTTGTTGCGCTGCTCGGCGGACAGACCGTGGTGATCGGCACGACGGACCTTCTGAAGCGCCTCAAGATCGACAGTTTTACCGCCGACGCCATTGCCCGGTCGCTGGAAGCAGACGGCAAGACGGTGCTGCGTGTCGCGGTCGGGGGACGCGTCGTCGGTGTTTTGGGTCTGGAAGGCACATTGCGTCAGGACGCCGGCGTTGCGGGGATGGCCCTGCGCAAGGAAGGCCTCGTGCCGTGGCTGTTCAGTGGTGACAGCCCCAACACACGCAGCGCGCTGGCGGGCATGCTTGGCCTTGAGCTGACTGAAGATCCGAAGCCGGGAGAAACCGCGCCTGAGGCCGCATCGCGCTGCTTTCCGGACATGCCCCCCCTGGTCCTGTCCCTGTCGCAGGATCGTATGGCGCTGGAATTGCGCGAAGGCGTCACGCCCGGAAAGGACGGGACCGATGCAAGGCATCCCCCCCTTGCTGTCAGCGACACCGACGACATTGGAGCCTTCCCTGCCCTGAAGGCGCTGGCCATGCGCCGCAATCTGCTGGCCGTGCACGCCCGCCGGCTGCTGTCCGGTCTCTGGCTTTTCGCCGGCCTGTGCGGTGCCTTGACCCTCCTTCCGCTGTCGGCCGCACCGGTTCTTTTTGCTATCTGTCTGGCCGTCCTTTGGACATTTGCCCGGTTTTCCATTGCAGATACGCTGCACCGGAATACATGACGGGCGCATTCTCAGATTGTGGAACCGAAATCGGGTTTCAGCGCCTTTACAGCCTCATGGAGCTGGTGTTTATCGGCTTTTGACACTTTGTGAGTGCATTGAGGGATGAGGCGACATGAGCGACACCAAAACACCGAAACTGCGGTCCGCCGCCTGGTTCGACAATCCCGACAATCCGGGCATGACCGCGCTCTATATCGAGCGTTACCTGAATTTCGGCATCACGCGTGAAGAGCTGCAGTCGGGCAAACCGATTATCGGCATCGCCCAGACCGGCTCTGACCTTTCGCCCTGCAACCGCCACCATCTGGAGCTGGCCAAGCGTGTGCGCGAAGGTATTCGCGACGCCGGTGGTATTGCCTTCGAATTTCCGGTTCACCCGATCCAGGAGACCGGCAAGCGCCCGACCGCGACACTGGACCGGAACCTGGCCTATCTTGGGCTCGTCGAACTGCTGTATGGCTACCCCATCGACGGCGTGGTGCTGACGATCGGCTGCGACAAGACCACACCTGCCTGCCTGATGGCCGCGGCGACAGTCAACATTCCGGCCATCGCGCTTTCCGTCGGCCCGATGCTGAACGGCTGGTACAAGGGCGAGCGCACGGGCTCCGGCACCATCGTCTGGAAGGCCCGCCAGATGCTTGCCGCAGGCGAGATCGACTACAAGGGCTTCATGGATCTCGTCGCCTCCTCCGCGCCGTCCGTCGGCTTCTGCAACACCATGGGCACGGCGACGACCATGAACTCGCTGGCCGAGGCCCTGGGCATGCAGCTTCCGGGGGCAGCCGCCATTCCGGCGCCTTACCGTGAGCGCGGTGCAATTTCCTACGAGACCGGCAAACGCATTGTCGACATGGTGCGCGAGGATCTTAAACCCTCCGACATCATGACCCGCGAGGCGTTTGAGAACGCCATTGTCGTCAACTCGGCCATCGGCGGTTCGACCAATGCACCGATCCATCTGAACGGCATTGCCCGCCATCTGGGTGTCGAGCTGGACAACGACGACTGGCAGGAGATCGGCCATGACGTGCCGCTGCTGGTCAATCTGCAGCCGGCCGGAGAATATCTCGGCGAGGATTACTTCCACGCCGGCGGCGTGCCTGCCGTCGTGGCGGAGCTGATGCGAAACGGGAAGCTGCCGCATCCGGGCGCGCTGACTGTCAACGGCAAGGGCATCGGAGACAATTGCGACGGCGTCGTCACCGACCTGCCGGACGTCATAAAGCCTTTCAACAACCCGATGAAAGACAAGGCCGGCTTCATCAACCTGAAGGGCAACTTGTTCGACAGCGCCATCATGAAGACCAGCGTTATCTCGGAAGAGTTTCGCGACCGCTATCTCTCCAATCCGGACGATCCGGAAGCGTTCGAGGGCCGTGCCGTAGTGTTCGAAGGGCCGGAGGATTACCATGACAACATCGACAATCCGGACCTTGAGATCGATGAGCACTGCATGCTGTTCATCCGCGGCACCGGCCCTATCGGTTATCCGGGCGGCGCCGAGGTGGTCAACATGCAGCCACCCGCAACCCTGATCAAACGCGGGATCACATCACTGCCCTGCATCGGCGACGGCCGTCAATCGGGCACATCCGGTTCGCCGTCGATCCTGAACGCATCGCCGGAAGCTGCCGCCATGGGCGGACTCGCACTTTTGAAAAGCGGGGACCGTGTGCGCATCGATCTGAGGAAGGGCACTGCCGACATCCTGATTTCCGATGAGGAGCTTGCACAACGTCGCACGGATCTGGAGGCGGCGGGCGGCTTCAAGATTGCGGAGAGCCAGACACCCTGGCAGGAGATCCAGCGCGCCATGATCGGGCAGTTCGACAAGGGCATGGTTCTGGAGCCGGCGGTTAAATACCAGGACGTCGCGCATACCAAGGGGCTGCCACGGGACAACCATTGATCTGACGCTCCTGTCAGGTGCATTGCCCCTGATACCGCGAATTGTTGAAATTCTCCGTCATTACCGGACTTGATCCGGCAATCCATGCGATGATCACGGCGACCGCGCTGCCAGCGAAACGGCATGGATCCCATGGTCAAGCCACGGGATGACGGAGCAAGTTGCGAAACGCACCTGTCGGCGCACCTCTTTGGACACAGATTTCTACTTGACGATTACGTAAACGTCATGCTTCAAGAGGGCAAAGACGGGCTCCGGCCCAATTCAAACGGGAGAAAACGACATGTCCTTGGAACAGCTTACCGAAGGTGTCCGCGCAAAGGTTGCCGATGGCGGCATTGAAGAATCCGTCAAGTTCGATCTTGGGGAAACGGGTATCATCTTCCTGCAGGGCTCCAGCGTTTCCAACGAAGATGACGAGGCAGACTGCACCATCAAGATGTCCGCCGAAGACCTCGGTGACCTTCTCTCGGGCGATCTGAACCCGACAGCTGCCTTCATGGGCGGCAAGATGCAGGTGGAAGGTGACATGAGCGTTGCCATGAAACTCGGCAGCATCGTCTAAGCAAGCCTTTAAAGCAGACCTTTTCAAGCCGGCCCCATAAGGGCCGGCTTTTTTTGTTCCGTCGACACTGCCTCGCTTTCAGCCTTCCCTCACCACCCCCTTATCCTGAGGAAGCGCGTGAGCGCTGTCTCGAAGGATGGGCCGCTTGTTTCGGAGTGTGCAACCCATCCTTCGAGACGCCCGGTTATACCGGGCTCCTCAGGATGAGGTGGTGAGGAGGAGGGCGGGTCAGGGACATGTGGACTGGTCACCTAATCGGCAAACAAAAAAACGGCGGGCAAGGCCCGCCGTTTGAGTTTCTGGATGGTCCGGATCGCTACCGGTTTGTGATGATTTCCGGCCCCATCAGGCTGTAGGGCAGCCAGGTGGAGAGCGCCGGGACATAGGTCACCAGGATGAGGAACATGAGCAGGATGAGCACGAACGGCGCTGCCGCCTTGACCACCTGCACCAGACTCATCCCTGTTATCCCCGATGTGACGAACAGATTGAGCCCGATTGGTGGCGTGATCATGCCGATTTCCATGTTCACGACCATGATAATGCCGAGGTGAACCGGATCGACGCCAAGTTCCATGCCGATCGGGAAGACCACCGGCGCCACGATCAGAAGCAGGCCCGACGGTTCCATGAACTGACCACCAAGCAGCAGCAGCAGGTTGACCGCGATCAGGAAGGTGAACCAGTTGAAACCGGCTCCGACCATCCAGTCGGTGATTGCCTGCGGAATCCGCTCCGATGTCAGCACGTGGGCAAACAGCAGGGCGTTGACGATGATGAACATCAGCATGATGGTCGTCTTCGCCGCATCCACCATCACCTTCTTGGTGTCCTTGTGGAACATGGCCGGAAGAAACTTCCAGACGATCAGTCCGATATTCCGACCCCAGATCTTTGCGCCGATACCATAGATGGACGGCAGCTCAGCAGGGCTGACACGGCCACGCAGAAGCGGATAGCCAATCAGCGCAGCCAACAGGACAATGGCACTGTCGATGCCGTAGAAACCCTGTCTGTCCGTGACCATGCCGGCGATGCTCGACCAGGCGAACATTGCGGCAAACCCGTAGGTGATGGTCTTGAAACCGGCCAGCCCCAGAGGGCCGTCCTGTTCCTGTACCCAGCGAATGCCACTGAGCGGGCCCATGTCGCGATAGACGAAGAGTGCCACGAGGCAGGCATAAACGGCTGCCACTGCCGCGGCTTCGGTCGGGGTGAAGATACCGCCGTAGATGCCGCCCAGGATGATGACCATCAGGAACAGGCCGACGGCTGCTTCCATCATGGCATGCCAGATTTCCTTGAAGCCCGGCCACGGCTGGGCCGGCAGGTTCTTGACGCGTGCCATGACATAGATGGCGATCATCAGCATCAGACCGGCGATCAGCCCTGGAACCACACCGGCAAGGAACATGCGGCCAACGGAAACGTTGGTTGCAGCCGCATAGACCACCATGACGATGGAAGGCGGGATCAGGATGCCGAGCGTACCGGCATTCGCGATGACGCCCGCGGCAAACTCCTTCGTGTAGCCCGCCTGCCGCATGCCGGCGATGGCGATGGTACCGATCGCGACCACGGTTGCCGGCGAAGAGCCTGACAGAGCTGCAAACAGCATGCAGGCGAAGACGCCTGCGATCGCCAGACCGCCCCGGATCGCACCGACGGACGCGATCGAGAAGCGGATGATGCGCTTGGCAACACCGCCCGTCGACATGAAGGCCGATGCCAGAATGAAGAAGGGAATCGCCAGGAGTGTGTAGTTCTGCGACGCCGTGAACAGCTGCAGCGCCACCGACGAGATGGAATCGTTGGAGAAGATGGCAATCGCCAGAACGCTGGACAAGCCGAGCGAAATGGAGATCGGAACGCCCAGGAACAAGAAGCCGAGGACGAGAATGAAGAGAATTGCTGCTTCCATTGCCCCGGCCTCAGTCCTTCAAGACATCTTTGTTTTCAGCGACGAGGTCTTCCGCCTCATGCGCGGCGATCATCATCTCGCGCTCGCCGGTAATGATCTGCCAGGCCGCCTGGATGCAGCGGAACATGAACAGGAACAGGCCGATGGGCAGGATCAGATAGGCGATCCAGCGTTGAACACGCTCTTTCGTGCCGAAGGTTTCAATGATTGCGTCGGGATAGCGCAGGTCGTCGAGACCGATGCCGATCTTGTACATCTTGGACCAATAGTCGATCGCGCCGCCTCTGGTATCGAGACCGAAGATGTGCAGCCACTCCGACCAGAGCAGTGTCAGCGCATAGACAACGCCGCAGAGCGCACCGAAAACGGCAACAGCCCGGAACACCGGCTTGGGAAACAGGCGGATGACCGCATCAACGCCCAGATGCGAGCCGATTTTGACGCCATAGCTCATGCCGAACAGGATCAGCCAGGCGAACAGGATACGTGTGAATTCCAGGGCACCGGTCCAGCCGGAATTAAAGCCGTATCGCGCCACCACCTGGGTGAAGGATACGATGGTCATGGCGGCCAGGAGAAAGGCGAGTACACCTTCCTCGAAGCGCGTGACCCAATTGTCGACGCGTTGCATGCGTTTCCCCCGAATTGGCCTCTTGGTTATCAGCGTGTCCGCCGGCATGGTTGCGCGGGCGACCGCAGGACCTTGGCAGAAGGGCCGGACGATCCGGCCCTTCCAGGAGTTGTTTCAGGACAGCCTTAGCTGGCGTTGTTGGAAGCGACAGCGGAGTCGATCAGGTCCTTACCGATATCGCCTTCAAACTTGTCCCAAACCGGCTTCATGGCGCCAACCCATGCCTTGCGCTGTTCCGGCGTCAGTTCACGAATGGTGGAACCGGCGTCCAGAACGTTCTGACGGTTCTGGGCTTCAGCAGCTGCCACGTTACCGTTTGCGGTTGCAGTGACTTCTTCCACGATGGTCATGAACTGGTCACGAACTTCCGGGTCCAGGCTGTCCAGCCACTCGTCGGAAGTGACGAGCAGGTAAGCGAGCAGCTGGTGGTTGGTTTCGGTGATGCCGTCCTGCACTTCGAAGAACTTCTGGGTGTAGATGTTGGACCAGGAGTTTTCCTGACCGTCCACAACACCGGTCTGCAGTGCGCCGTAGACTTCCTTGAAGGCCAGCTTCTGAGCGTTGGCGCCCATGGCTTCGATCATGGCAACAGCCACGTCAGAGGTCTGCACGCGGAACTTCAGGCCTTTTGCATCGTCCGGAACCAGCAGCGGCTTGTTGGCAGAGAACTGCTTCAGACCGGAGCTCCAGTAGCCGAGGCCCTGGAAACCGTAGTCGGTCATGGAGTTCAGGAGTTCCTTGCCGTTTTCACCGGTGGTGAAGCGCTCGACGGCGTCCAGATCCTGGAACAGGAACGGCAGGTCGAAAAGGCGGAACTTCAGCGTGTAGGCTTCGAACTTGGAAAGCGACGGTGCAGCAAGCTGAACATCGCCGAGCAGAAGGGCTTCCATTACCTTGTCGTCGTCGAACAGCTGAGAGTTCGGGAACACCTGCATGCAGGCCTTGCCGTTCATCTCGTCGTTGACGCGTTCCGCCAGCAGCGTGGCAGCGTCGCCTTTCGGGTGGCCGGTTGCGGCAACCACGTGGCTGAACTTGATGACGATTTCACCGTCATCGCAATCGTCAGCCGCATAAGCGTTTGCAGACAGGGCCAGAGACGCCGCGGTAGCTGCGGCGAGAGCGAATTTTTTCATCGGATGTCCTCCCAGACATTTCAGTATGACGGCCATTCGGGCCGGACAGCGTAGTGGCTGGTCGGCACCCTATTGGCAAAGTCCGTGCCAAGTGCCGGAAGAGCAACAAAAAGCGCCGATTTCTGCAGGTTAACAAAAAGTTTCAGATGAACCTGGTCGGGAGAGACTTTCGTTTATGGGTCGAGTCAGACACATGACATCAAACCGGATGTGTCGAAACCGACACATTTCCGGCCTGCTACATCATATTTTAAGCCGTAAAGCGCCGAATTATCAGTGCCAGATAGCGCCTGAAGACCGGTCGTGGCGCAGCTTTACCTTCAGGCGTGCCAGCTTGTCCGGATTGCGCATGTTGTAGATACGCTCCAGCCGCCCATCGGCGTCATAGGCGAACATCACAGCTGTCACGATCTCGTCACCGTAGAACAGAACGAGGCCGCGTGTGCCGTTCAGATCCAGTATCTTGATCCGGCAGGGCTCCCAGAGGCGGCCAAGAATAAGAACCGCGTAACGAGCGACCTCGTCCGCGCCTTCCAGGATACGGCTCATGGCCGTTGCCTTGCCGCCACCATCGGACTGGAGTTGTACGGTTTCGGCGAGAAGCCCCGTCAGGTGGTCCGTGGACCCTGTTTCAATCGCGGTGAGAAAGGCAGACAGGATCCGGTCCTGATGATCGGCCGGAGGAACAAAACGGGAGGTTGGACCCTGCACATGTCTGCTTGCGCGGGACACCAACTGGCGGCAGGCCTGCTCGGTAACCCCCAGAGTCTCGGCAACTTCGTCATAGGGCTTTGCGAAGATCTCACGCAGCAGGTAGGCGGCGCGCTCCTTCGGGCTGAGGCGCTCCAGCAGCAGGAGGAATGCTGTCGTCAGGGATTGTGCCCTGTCCAGGTCTGTCTCCGGGTCCGAGCCACTTTCGAACTGAAGCGGTTCGGGGATCCACGGGCCGACATAGTCGACCCGTTTCCTGTGAGCGGCCTTGAGAGTGTCCAGGCAGCAATTGGTGCAGACCGTGGTGAGGAATGCTTCCGGATTCAGGATGCCGGCACGGTCCGTGGATTGCCACTTCAGGTATGTGTCCTGCACCGCATCCTCGGCATCCGCCATGGAGCTGAGCATGCGATAGGCCAGCCCCATCAGCTTAGGGCGTACCGTCTCGAAAACATCGATGCCTGGAGCGTCACTCATGTCAGTGGTTCGATACCTGTACCCGGTTCCACAGATTGATCATTGCGACCGCGGCGGTGATCGCACTGATCTCGGCGTCATCGAAGTGGCGGCGCAATTCACCGCGCAATGCCTCATAGTTCGTATCGACCTGAAGACTGGTCAAGGCTTCCGTCCAGGCAAAGGCCGCCTTCTCCGCCGGCGTGTAGTCATCAACGTGCCGCCAGACCGTCAGACGCTGCAAACGCTCCTGGGTCTCGCCCGCGTCGAGCGCTTCCTGTGTGTGCATCTTCACGCAATAGGCACACTGGTTGATCTGCGAAGCACGCAGATCGATCAGGTGCCGCAGTTTCGGCTCCAGCCCTGCCTTGCCGATCTCGCCGCTGGCAGCGACGAAACACTTCACGATATCGGGGACATTTTCGTAGTGATTGATGGCATTAGAGGTCGTCATTGGCGTGTCTTCCATTCAGGTTTCAGGGTGTGACACAGGGTTGACGACCGGGTGCAGCGATTTGTGACACCGGCCCGAACTTTTTTCGGTCATTCGTTTTGCCAACCCGCCCAGCGAGCCGGGTTGGCAAGGAAGTCAGGTCATTGTCAGACGGAAAGCGCTTCGTCCTTGCCGAGACCGTATTTGCGCATCTTCTCGTAGAGCGCCTTTCGCGAGAGCCCAAGGTTTTCGTAAGTGGGCTTGATGGCACCGTCGTTGCGCTTGAGTTCGGCGACGATCAACGCCCGTTCATATGTCGCAACCTGTTCGAACAAGGTGGATCCGGCCCCGCTGCTGGGCGCGTTGACCAGCTCGACACCGAGCACGAAACGGTCGGCGACGTTGCGCAACTCGCGGACGTTGCCCGGCCAGTCCCGCGCCATCAGCTCGGCGAGGTACTCCTCGTTGATGTCCGGGATCTCGCGCCGGTAGCGTGCCCGGGCTTCCACCGCCAGATGCCGGAACAGGAGGGGGATATCCTCCAGCCGGTCGCGCAACGGTGGAATGGCAACGTTGACGACATTGAGCCGGTAGAACAGGTCCAGCCGGAACCGGCCTTCCTTGCCGGCGGCCTCAAGGTCTTCCTTGGTGGCCGCAATGAAGCGCACATCCAGTTCGATCGCCTTGTTGGAGCCGAGCCGTTCGATTGTCCGGGTCTCGATCACGCGCAGCAGCTTGACCTGCAGTTCCAGCGGCATGGATTCGATTTCGTCCAGAAACACGGTGCCCCCATGGGCGTGTTCCAGCTTGCCGATGCGCTGTCCGCTGGCACCAGTAAAGGCGCCCTTCTCGTGACCGAAGAGTTCAGATTCGATGATTTCCGCAGGAAGCGCCCCGCAATTGAGGGCGACGAAAGGCTTTTCCTTGCGGGGTCCTTCGTCATGCAGTGCCCGGGCGACCACCTCCTTGCCGGAGCCGGTCTCGCCCAGGATCAGCACATCGGCATCGGTTGCCGCCAGGGCCGTGACATTGCGGCGAAGCAGTTCCATGGCGGCGGTGCGCCCCACGAGACGGCTTTCCAGGCCCGTTCGGTCTGCCAGCTCCTCGCGCAACTTTCGGTTTTCCAGCACCAGCCGGCGCTTGTCGAGCGCGCGTTCCACCACGGAGGCAAGGCGCGAAACGGAAAAGGGCTTTTCCATGAAATCATAGGCACCGGCGCGCATGGCCTCGACCGCCAGTGGCACATCGCCATGGCCGGTGATCAGCACCACGGGCAGGGCGGGATCGATCTCGAAGGCCCGCTTCATGACCTGGAACCCGTCCGTCCCGGGCATGCGAATATCTGTAACAAGCACGCCGTAGAACCCGCGGTTGACCCGCTCCAGGGCTTCTTCCGGTTCACCGGTTGCAAACACCGCCTGGCCGGACAACTCCAGCCCCTGGCTCAAGGAGCCGCGCAGGTCCGCTTCATCGTCAATCAGTAGGACGGTCGCCTGATCCATTAACGCCTATCTCATTTCATTCCGCTGCAAGGACATGCTCATCGGCCACCGGCAGGCGCATGGTGAACACCGCACCGCCACCGTCGCGATTCGCCGCCTTCAGCGATCCGGAAAAGTCATGAACGATCTTGTAGGCAATCGACAAGCCCAGCCCGAGCCCGGCGCCGACATCCTTGGTGGTGAAAAACGGGTCGAAGATCTGTGGCAGCACATCGGCATCGATGCCTGTGCCATTGTCACTGACAGTCAGCACCGCTTCGCTGTCTTCCTGCCTCAGTTCCAGCCGCACTTCAGGCATGGCAAGCGATGCGGCGTTGCTGCTGACTGCATCCAGTGCGTTGGACAGGAGATTGATGACCACCTGCTCCAGTCGGATGCGCCCGCCCTTGACGATGATATCCTCTGTCGGTAGTGCCAGATCGAGGCGCACCTTGCTCTGCTTGATGTGTGGCTGCAGCAGCAGCGTTGCCTCGTCGATCACCTGGCGCAGGGACACCGGCTTGATGTCGGTGCCCGACTTGCGCGTGAAGCCTTTCAGCGTCTTGGCGATTTCGGCCATGCGGCTGACCATGCCTTCGATCCGCGAAAGATTGCCGAGGGCCTCGTCCGCACGCCCCCGCTCGATCAGCATGCCTGCCACTTCCGCATCGGAACGGATAGCTGCCAGTGGCTGGTTGTACTCGTGACTGAGAGCCGCAGACATCCGGCCGAGCGTTGCCAGCTTGGCTGCCTGCACGAGTTCGGCCTGGGCCAGACGCAAATCGGCTTCAGCCTGTTCGCGCTCGCGCACTTCCTGTTCCAGAAGGACGTTGGTGCGGCGAAGATCCGCAGTCCGTGATTGCACACGGCGCTCCAGGCGCAGCGCGCTCGCCCGGTTGCGCCGTTCCTGACGCACGAATTCTTCCCGCCTGACGATCAAGATGGCGATACCTCCGGCGGCGATCACACAAACCAGAAGCGCGACCAGCATGGCCCAGCCGGATCGCTGGCGGGCATCCTCGATCGTCACAAGCGTTCTGACCTGCCAGCCGAGAACGGCCAAGTTCTCGGTCAATTGCAGGTAATAATAGGGAGACGGCGTTGCCGGCAGCAGGACCTCGATGCGCTCCGCCACCGACATGTCGGCGATATCCCGGCCGACAGAAAGCTCGTCCATCCGTTTGCCGCGCCATGCGGGAACGTTGGTGACCACAATCCGGCCACTGCCATCCAGCGCGACCAGCGGTTCCTTGCTGAGTGCCCAGGCTTGCTCGACGTCTTCCAGACTGACCCGGACGGCAATCACGCCGACGATGGAGCTGCCCCGGCGCAACGGCGAGGCGAAGACATAATTCGATGCGGCCTCTGGCGTACCGGGGATGAGCTGCCGGCCGAGCTGGCCCTGAAGGGCCTGTTCGAAGGCATGTCCGATGCGTTCCGCCCCGCCGAAGGAGCCTGTCGGCACACCATCCTGGCTGGAGACCACGACATTGCCTTGCCTGTCCATCAGCCAGATCTCTTCCGCGCCCGACATGCCGGCAGCGATCGCGGCGATGCCGGGGTCTCCAGACCTGCCCGTGCTCATCAGCAACTCACCGATATCCGGACCGCGTGCCAACAGCGGCGACAGCAGGCGGAACTTGTCGAGAAGTCTTTCGAGAACGGCTGTCTGAACCGCAAGATTGGCCCGCGCACCGGTTTCCACCTCCGCAAGCGTGATCCGCAAGCTGGCAAGCCCGGTCAGCCACATCAGTGCGACCGTCGACAGGATCGCCGCCGCTCCGATACCGATCTTCAGCCTGCGCCAGGTCCGGCGCTTGGTCTTGCGCAACATCGCGTCAGTATAAACAAGCCGCGCGCCGCGTGAAGCGGGAGCCTTATCCAGCGAAATCCTCCCCGGTCGCCGTGTCCGACAGGGCCGGTGCACGCTGGCGCCGGTCAATGGCAACGCTCTTGATCAGGACCGTAACATCCTTGCCTGTATGGAGATCGAGGTCGGCAACGGACGCGCGGGTGATGCGGGCACGCAGCACCTGACCGCTGACGGAGCACAGGATTTCCGCATAGGGGCCGCTTTCACTCGAAATACTGCGGATTGTCGCCGCGAAGGCATTACGGATGGACAGCCCCTCCGGCGGCTTGACCGCCAAGGCAACGTCCCTGGCCCGGATGCGCAGCCGCACCGCATCGCCCGGCACGGCGGCCATATCCGGTATCTGCAGTGTGGCTCCGCCGATATCGACATCGGTCAGGCCCCAGTCCGGGTCACATCTGGTGACGGTACCTTCCAACAGCGCGCTGGCCTCGTGACGGCCGGTTGCCCGGCCCAGATCGGTCCGGGCGAGCATGTCGGCCACCGGTCCGAAGGCGGGCGTGCGTCCATCCGACAGGATCACGAGCGTGTTGGACAGGCGCGCCACTTCCTCGATGGAATGGCTGACGTAGAGGATCGGGATACCCGCCTCCACGCACAGACGGTCCAGATAGGGAAGAATGTCGTTTCGCCGCGCCTGATCGAGATTGGCCAGCGGCTCGTCCATGATCAGGAGCCGCGGGTCCGACAGTAGCGCCCGTCCGATGGCCACCCGTTGCCTCTCGCCGCCAGAAAGAGTTCCGGGCTTTCGCTCCAGGAGCCCGCCCAACCCCAACAGATCGACCACTTCGGCCATGTCCCGGGTTCCAGGCCTGCGGCCTGCCCAGCGCGCATAGGTGAGGTTCGATGCAACGCTGAGATGCGGAAACAGCCGGGCATCCTGAAAGACGTGACCGATCCTGCGTGCCTGGACCGAGAGGTTGATGTTCTTGTTCGCGTCGAAAAGGGTCGTGCCGTTGACGGTGATATGTCCGCTGAGCGGCTTGATCAGCCCGGCGATCATGTTGGTCAGCGTTGTCTTGCCGGCGCCCGACTGGCCGAAAAGCGATGTCACCCCGCCACGGCTGTTGAACCGGGCTTCAAGATCGAGCTTTCCGACACGGCCGGTGATGTCGACATCAAGCATGACCGCCCCCCATGCGCGCGCGCAATCGGCGCGCCAGTGCTTCCGAGGCGATCAGCGCCGCGAAGGCGACAAAGGCCGCAATCAGCGTCAAGCGGAAGGCAGCCAGTTCTCCACCCGGGGTCTGGGTCGCGGTATAGAGCGCCAGAGACAGGGTTCTTGTCTCCCCCGGAATGTTGGAGACGAAGGTTATGGTCGCACCGAATTCGCCCATGGCCTTTGCAAAGCCCAGGATCGCGCCACCGAGAATTCCCGGCAGGGCAAGTGGCAGGGTGACCGTCAGAAAGGCGGTCAGGCGATGGGCACCGAGAGACTTGGCCGCTTCTTCCAGTTTCGGGTCCACGGCTTCGAAGGAAATACGGATCGGCCTGACCATCAACGGAAAAGCCATCACACCGGCAGCGAGCGCGGCACCGGTCCAATTGAAGGCGAAGGTGACACCGAAGACACTGTCCAGAAACGATCCGACCGGACCCTTGCGGCCAAAGGTCAGCAGCAGCACGTAGCCCGTGACCACCGGTGGCAAGACGAGCGGCAGATGCACAAGAGCGTTGACGGCGCCGTGGCCGGTGAACCGGTAGCGGGCAAGTACGAAGGCCATCAGAACGGCAAGCGGCAGCGCGACAGCGAGGGCGGCAGAAGCGACCTTGAGGGTCAAGAGAAGGGCCTGCCATTCTGCTGGCTGAAGATTGAAAAAATCCACGGCTGCTCAGTCTGTTCGTTCCGGTACGCGGCCGAATGTCCTCAGCCTTCTGCCGTTATCGGTTAGAACACCGCAGGAACGCAAGAAATCCTTTGTCTTGAGCCTTCAATGCAAAGCAGCGTGCCTGGGATCAACAGCCCCTGTCCGGCTTGAGCATGTCTATTCCGATGGCCAGCGCCGGTGCGATCGGCTAGGGTCGCGCTCCCTCCTTGTTGCGGCCTATTCCAGGACACTGCATGACAATCTCGCTGAAGACCCAGGTCCCCGACGTCGATACCTATTTGCGCCTGCGGGTCGATTCCGGGCTGAGCGGCTACGGCAGGGACGCGGCGGAAATCGGGCTGAAGAACAGCCTGTTTTGCGTGATGCTTTATGACGGTGATGAAGCGATCGGCATGGGGCGTCTCATCGGTGACGGCGGCTGTTTTGTCCAGGTGACGGATATCGCGGTTTTGCCCGCCTACCAGGGGCAGGGCCTTGGCAAGCGCATCATGGCAGCCCTGACCGCCCATATCGAAAGCGCGTTTCCGCCCTCTACCTATGTCAGCCTGATTGCCGATGTTCCGGCCAATGCGCTTTATGCCCAGTTCGGCTTTGAAGAAACCGCGCCGGTTTCACTGGGTATGGCACGCCGGGCGGGTGTCAAAAACCCGGCCTGAAAGACCTGCAGCGGGAAAATATATTCCCGCTCGCAAATCGGGTCGTTTGGGCGTTTTGAGCCGCCTAGGGTCTTCTCACAACCATTGAGGAGACAACACCATGTTTCAGATCGAGCCTCTTCCCGCCACCGAGTTTGCGCATTTGAGCAACCTGAGTGACACGGAACTCGAGCAGAAGGGCATTCAGGTGCACATTTCGGACGGCGCGCTTCCCTGCCGTGTGTCACTTGCCGATGCAGCCCCGGGAACCCGGGTTTACCTGCTCAATTTCGAGCATCAACCAGGCGAAACGCCCTACCGCTCCCGGCATGCGATCTTTGTCGCCGACGGTGCGGAGGAAAGCCATCCGGAACCGGACACCATCCCAGAAGTCGTGGCGAAACGGCTGCTGTCGGCCCGCGCCTTCAACCGGGCCCACGAGATGATCGATGCGGAAGTCGTTGAAGGCCGCGAGCTGGAAGGTGTCATCCGGACGTTCTTCGACAATCCGCAAGTTGATTACATTCACCTGCATTTTGCTCGCCGCGGCTGCTACGCGGCAAGGGTTTCACGCACCGCATGGACCTGATCAATAAAGCCTGAGCAAGCCTTCGGAGGTGGCTTCTTCCAGAAGCGCCTCCGGGGTCTGTTTCAGCTTGCCGTGCCGGATCATCGCATCGCCGATGTCGCCCAGGTCATCAGCATTGCGCCAGCTTTCCGGTTGCCAGATCTTCGAGCGGACCATGGCCTTCGGGCAATGCATGAATGCCCGGGTGATTTCCACTGCCAGCGCCATCGCCGGCTGTTTTCCCTCCACCTGCATCCGCTCCAGAAGCCAGGCATCCCGGACGATGCGGGCTCTGCCCGATACCCTCAAAGTCTCGCCCTTGCCCGGGATCAGGAAAATAAGTCCGACGCGCGGGTCCTTCAGCAGGTTGTGGAAGCTGTCGAGGCGGCGGTTTCCGGGGCGGTCGGGGATCGCCAGCAATGTGTCGCTCAAGACGGTGACAAAGCCGGCCGGGTCACCCTTGGGGCTCACATCGATCACGCCTTCCGGATCAACCGTCGCGATCAGGCAGAAGGGGGTTCGTGCAATGAACTGCCTGCACAGGCTATCCAGTGCCTTAATCTCCTTTACCCTTACCTTTTCGGGCGCGGTTCCGGCATGGGCTTCGAGCTGGTCAACTGTTGTTATCGGGTCGTTGAAATCTGCAAGTGTCGTGGGACCTTCCGGCATGGCAACCTCCCTGGATCTGCCTGCTGGCGCTTTCACCATCAAACGGCGCTGCGAACGCAAAGACAAGGCGTTTCGCTGGAATCACGGTTTTTCCAAACTGGCGCCCCGATTCTGGCTAAACTGGATCTTACCTGAGCAACATCGCACCCATCATAAAGGGATCGCATTGCCGATTTAAACTTTAACGGTAATCTTTGCGAAATACACCTCAAGGGAGATCCGGCCATGCCGACCGCAGCCAAACGCCGTGCCGCCTTCAAAGCTCTTCACGAAAAAGGGCGTGCTTTCCTGATGCCGAACCCCTTCGATATCGGCACAGCCCGCATTCTGGACGGGTTGCGGTTTGACGCGATGGCCACATCCAGCGCCGGATATGCCTGGACGCAAGGCGTGAAGGATGCCGAAGGGCTGATCACGCGCGACGATGCGCTCGGACATGCCGCCGACATCATTGCCGCGACCAGCGTGCCGGTGAACGGTGACCTGGAGAACGGGTTCGGCGACAGCCCGGACGATGTGGTGGCAACGGTCAAGGGGGCGATAGAGGTCGGCCTCGCCGGTTGCTCCATCGAGGATTACACGACCGATCCGAAACATCCCTACTACGATCTGGAGCTGGCTGTGGAGCGGATCAAGGCGGCGGTGGATGCCAAGAACCGGCTGGCGCCGGATTTCGTTCTGACCGCCCGCAGTGAAGGACCCGTCCAGACGCAGCATGAACTTGACGAGACCATCAAGCGGCTGAACGCTTTTGCAGAGGCAGGTGCCGATTGCGTCTATGCACCTGAGCTGAAGGACAAGGAACAGATTGCCGCCGTTCTGGCCGCCGTGAAAGCGCCGATGAACGTCCTGGCCGGGCGCAAGAACTTCCACCTGACCCGCAAGGAACTTGGCGACATGGGCGTTACGCGTGTCTCCATCGGGGCAGGTCTGGCACGGCTTGCCTACCGCGCCTTCATTGCCGCTGCCGAAGACATGAAAGACGGTGGCACGTTCGGCTGTTTCGACAGGACCGAAACCATGCCGGAAGGAATTCCCGATTTCGAATCCTTCATGAAAACAAGGCCCTGATCCGTAATGGACGCCTCACAGGTTTCCGAAGGCCTTGACCAGGCGAACCCGGGTGATGCAGTCGCAATGACCGAACTCGCCCGGCGGGCCTATGCGCATTATATCCCGGTCATCAACGCCGTTCCCGTGCCAATGACCGCCGATTATGCAGCGCATATCCGGCGGGACGACGTCTGGGTACTCCGCTCCGGCACCTCTCTTGCCGCCAGCCTCGTTCTGATCCGGCATCCGGACCATCTCCTGATCGAAAGCATTGCCGTTGATCCGGAAGAGCAGGGCAAGGGCCGTGGCAGGCAGCTGCTCGACTGGGCGCGGCGGCGGGCAACGGACTTCGGGCTGAGCGAAATCCGGCTCTATACCAACGTGCTCATGACCGAAAACCGGGCCTGGTACCAGCGTGCGGGTTTCGCGGAAACCCATGAGGAACAGCGCGGCGACAAGCGGATCGTCCACATGCGGCTGATACTGTGACCAAGTCGCTTGCCAACTCCGGGTGCGCTGGAAAGCATTGATCCGGGGCCGGGCAGAGCCCAGCCCCGGATGTCAGCAGCTACGTAAGCCTTGGCCTTCCAGGCCCGCTACTCCGGACCCCAGGTTTTCTGCTTCTTCTGCTTCATGACGCTTCGGACCATCTTGCCGAATGCCCGGTCCTTGGACCTGCGCTCCGCCAGACTTGCAGAGTTGAAGGCTTCTTCCGCCTTCAGCTTTCGCCACCTGTTCAGCCGGCCAGGATCCAGGGTGCCCTCCTCCAGCGCGGCCTGAACGGCGCAACCGGGCTCCGTCTCGTGCCGGCAGTCAGTGAAGCGGCAACAGGATGCCAGTTCGTTCAGATCCGAGAACAGATCATCGATCCCGGCTGCCACATCCGTCAGCTGCAGTTCCCGCATGCCCGGTGTATCCAGCACCAGACAGCCGCCTGGAACCACGTGAAGTTGCCGGTGGGTCGTCGTGTGACGGCCCTTGGCGTCGTCTTCGCGAATAGCCTGCGTGGCTATGTCCCCGGTGCCGGAAAGCGCGTTGGTAAGCGTCGACTTGCCAACGCCCGAAGAGCCAAGGAAGGCAACTGTTTTGCCCGGCTTGCACCAGGCCGCGAGTTTCAGGCCCGGCTCATCGCCGCGCGCGTCCAGCGTCACGACCGGAACCGAATTCGAAATCGTCCGAGCCTGATCGACATAGTTTTCCGGATCGCTCGCCAGATCCGACTTGGTCAGGACGATCACCGGATCGATATCGGCCTCGAACGCAAGCGCGATGTACCGCTCCAGCCGGGCGATATTGAAGTCCTGATTGCAGGAAGACACCACGAACACCGTGTCGATGTTGGCTGCGATCAGCTGGATCTGTCGATCGGTTCCGGGTGCACGACGCTTGAGCAGGCTCTGCCGCTCCAGCACCCGGCTTGATGGCGGATGAGCGCGGTCCAGCAGCAACCAGTCGCCTACCGTGGCGTTCCTGACAGGCAGGATCGCTTCGTCAAGCCCTTCGCCGACCACGTGAAGCGCGTTTCGATGGACCTCGACAACACGGACGGGCGGTGTTGCCGTCAGCTCGTCAGAGCTGATCTGTTGTGCAAAATAGGGCCGCCAGCCAAGTGAAAGAAGCCGTGAAGTGTTTTTGTCCGGCCCATCGTTTTTGGGGCGTGCGGGAAAGAAGTCGGAATAGTTCCGTACCATTGGATTGTCTCGTGAATTAAACACACGTCATCGGGCGCCCGCCAAGGCACCGGTTCATGTATTCAAGGCTCTCTGATCTTCAGAGAGCCTGCTCACGCAATCTCTGACATCCAATCTCCATGGGACGCACCTCGAAGGTGCCCGTTACAAGTAGTCGCAAAGACGCCCCGATACAAGCATCCGGCAAAAGTGACCAGGCTTATTCCGGTCGCTCGCCGACATAGGCGGCCCGAGGCCGGATCTGTTCCGGCGCCGCGTATTGCTCCAGCGCATGAGCGATCCATCCGGTCATGCGGGCAGCGCAGAAGATGATCTTGCCGGCGTCCTTCGGCAGGTCATAGGTCTTTTGTGTGGCCGCCAGGGCAAGATCTATGTTCGGCGCTTCGCCGAACAGGTCACGCGCGACCGTAATCAAACCCGGCAGACGCTGGACGAAGGGGTGCGCGGGCTCGCTGCGGTAAAGCACGTCGAGCAGGCATGCGGCGCGCGGATCCGGCCCGCGGTAGATCGTGTGACCGAAGCCGGGCAGGGGCTCGCCCCGGCTCAACCGGTCCGAAAGCAGGGTTTCTATGTCTGTGTCCGGCCCGACATCAGAAAGCCATGCCGTTGTCCTGTCGGATGCAGCACCGTGGCGCGGACCGGCAAAGGCTCCCAGACCGGAAATGAGCGCCGCGTGAAGGGGCGCCCGGGTGGAGGCAGCGCAGCGCGTCGCGAAGGCACTGGTGTTGAGCTCGTGGTCGGCACACAGGATCAGCGCCGCCCGGATCACGTTCTTCGCCGAAGACGACACGCCGAAAGCATTGGCAATCTGCGTGTGGATCGGCACGTCGACCGGATCTGCGTTGAGGAGAGCTGCAACCGCGTAGCGCAGCAGGGCAGCGCCTTTCACCTGCAGAAGCTTGGGTGCCTGGGTGTAGGCCGCCTTGTCCTGCAGCGGCCACGCGGCAAGCGCGACCATCAGCCGGTCCAGCGGCGCAAGTCCTTCCGGCAGGTCAGGCGGAGGCAATGGAGCGCTTTCGGCAAACGGATCTTCCTGCGACGCCCAGAGCAGGGTCGCCACGGTTTCAAGCGTGGAGGTTTGCGCCAGATCGACCGCGGGCCGGCCACGATAGACCGGACCGGCTTCCGAAATCAGCGTCAGTTCGGTTTCCAGCACCGGGTCGCCGGTCAGGGGCCGCGCACCGGAGTAATCGTCGGCAGCCTTGCGGCCTTTCATGCGGCGCACGTCCACGGCGTCGTAGCGGCGCTGCTTGCCCGGACCGGCAACGGAATTGATCAGCCCCCGGCTGACATAGGCGTAGAGGGTTGCCGGCTGAACACCGAGTTCGGCGGCGGCTTCACGGGCGGACAGGTAGATTGGCTTGCTCATACATTGATTTTAATTATCAACATTGATCAATGCAATCTTCTCTTTCTATCTGACCGGGAAAGAAAAGGAGATAGCCATGACCGAAGCGCCGAACCCCGCCCGGATGACGCCGGACCCGATTGCCGGTTTGGAGGGCGTTGTTGCAGCCACCACCATGCTCAGCCATGTCGACGGCCAAGAGGGTGTCCTCATCCTCTATGGCCGCCATATCGAAGATCTGGCCGGCAAGCTGAGCTTCGAGGAGGCCGTCCGGCATCTGTGGCAGGATTTCCAGATGCCTGAGGCTTCTTCCCTGCGTGAGGCTTTCGGGGAAGCCCGGCGGGCTGCCTTTGCCGTCATGCCGGCTCTTGAAGCTGCCCCTTCAAGCCTCGGCGTTTATGAACGCATGCAGCTGGGCCTGGCTGCCTTGCCGATGTCCACCGGCCTGCCCGACGCGATTGCGATCAGCGGCGCATTGCCCGTCTTTCTGGCTGCGTCTCACCGGATTGCCAGGGGACAGACGCCGATCGCACCGGACAGCACCCTGGAGACCGCAACCGATCTTCTGCGCATGCTGACGGGTGAGCTGCCGCCTGCCGACCATGCCGCCGCGCTCAACCGCTATCTGGTGACAATCCTGGATCACGGGCTGAACGCTTCCACCTTCACGGCGCGCGTGATCGGCTCGACCCAGGCGAACCTGAAACAGGCCGTTCTTGGTGCGATGGGCGCGCTCAGCGGGCCGCTGCATGGCGGCGCGCCAGGCCCTGTGCTGGACATGATCGATGCGATCGGCAGTCCGGAAAACGCAGCTGCCTGGATCGGCGAAGCCTTGGCACGCAAGGAGCGGCTGATGGGTTTCGGTCACCGGATCTACAGGACAAGGGATCCGCGCGCGGACGTCCTGAAGGCAGGACTGCGCTTGCTTGGGCCTGAGAATCCGAAAGTGCGTCTGGCGGAGGAGATCGAACAGGCAGCGCTTGCCGCACTGAAAACCGCCAAGCCCGACCGCCCGCTGGAAACCAACGTGGAGTTCTATACCGCCGTCCTGCTGGACGCGATCGGCATCGACCGGACCCTGTTCACGCCGCTGTTTGCTGTCGGCCGGACACCGGGCTGGTGCGCCCATGTTCTGGAACAGCAGGAAACCGGAAAGTTGATCCGGCCATCGTCACATTATGTCGGGCCGAGCCCCGCATGACGGAAACCGGTTGAAAGCCTGTTACCGCGAGATACCCAGTCCGGAAGGCGGATCATCCGCCTTCCGGGCGCGTGTGTTCAGCCGGTAGACCATGTCGCGCACCCACATGTGCAGCGGTGCGCGGTGGTTGAGCGTGGTCCACACGAGGCTGATCGTCACCGACGTTTCAACCGGGCAGGGAACCACATGAAGTCCATCCGCAACTGATCTGGACAGCCGTTCCGGCACTGTGGCGACGAGGTTCGATCCCGCAACCAGACGCTCCAGCCCGGCCGGGCTCGGCACACGCAAGGCGACTTTCAAGTCCTTGTTCATGCGCTCAAGCTCGATGATGTAGCGCGACCGCCATTGACCGCCGTAGGTGACGAGCACGTGGTCGAGATCCAGATAATCGTCCAGGCTCAGTGCCGCTCCGGCTTTCGGATGCTCCGGATCGAGCAGGCAGACGTAGCGATCCTGATAAAGGTCGCGCCTGTAGAAATGCGGGTCCGACCGTTCGAACGGACCAAGCAGGAGATCCGCCTCATTGCGCAGCAGGCGCTCGTGACCGATCCCCGATGCATCGATGATCTCCAGGTCCAGTTTGGGCGCTTCGCGTTTCAGAAAATGAACAATTTCCGGAATGATCAGCACGCGTTCATAGAAGTTGCAGGCGATGGTGAAGGTCTGCGCCGCCGTCTTCGGATCGAAATCAGGCGGTGCGACCAGTTGCCGGAACTCGGCCGTCAACCGTTTGGCCTGATGGACGATATCTTCGCAGCGTTGCGTCGGGTGGAGCCGACGGGCCTGACGGACGAACAGCGGATCCTGAAACACGTCCCGCAACTTGTTGATCGTGTAGCTGACCGCTGACTGATTGACGCCGAGTTCTTCCGCCGCACGCGTGAACGAACGGAGCTGGTGCACCCAGACCAGAACCTGCAACGCCCGAAAATCGACTTCCAACGGATCGCCCGGCATCGGCAATTTCCTCCCGGATCCGGCAAGAACACTCGCCACGGTTTGTAAAATCAAAAAATTCGATGGCAACTATAAAGTCAATCGTATTGCTTGATTTTATTCTGCCCGCTTAACCTGCCGTCAGTGCCGGATTTGGGAGGAGAAGGCAGATGGCGGTCGCACCTGTCGACGAAACGCTGACGCTTGCGGACCTGACGCGCGACCCCTATCCGATCTACAAGCGGATGCGGGCCGAAACGCCGATCGTTCAGGTTCCGGCGGCAAACCGTATCTTTCTGACCAAGGCGAAACACACCAAGATGGTGAAGGACGATCCCGAACTTTACAGTTCGGACGATCCTGTCACACCGATGCGGCGCGCCTTTCTGGCCCACACGCTGATGCGCAAGGACGGCGAGGAACACCGGCGCGAGCGCATGGCCATGCAGCCGGCTTTCTCGCCCAAGGTCATCAAGACAGACTGGGCCGATCTCTACCGCAAGATTGCCGCGGAGTATCTCGACCGGCTGCCACGAGGCGAAACGGTCGATCTTTTCACCGACCTTTGCGGACCGGTGGCGGCACGGATCCTCGCCCACATCCTGGGTCTCGATGAAGTCGGCGACGCCGACATGCAGCGCTGGTCGCAGGTTCTGATCGACGGCGCCGGCAATTTCGGCTTCGCGGATGAACCGTTTGCCCGGTCCGATGCGGCCAATGCCGAAATGGATACCGTGTTCGACAGCCTGATTGCCCGGCATCTGGCAGAGCCCAACAACTCCGCGTTCTCCGTCATGCTGAATGCCCGCGACCCGATCCCCAGAAGCCAGATCTACGCCAACATCAAGATTGCCATCGGTGGCGGCATCAACGAGCCGCGCGATGCGCTGGCAACCATCATCTATGGCCTGCTGACCAATCCGGACCAGCTTGAGGAAGTGAAGCGGCAGGACGCCTGGGCAGATGCATTCGAGGAAGGTGTCCGCTGGGTCGCGCCGATCCAGGCGTCGTCTCGCCGGGCGACGCGGGATCTGGAAATCGACGGCATCGACATTCCCGAAGGCGTGACGCTGATGACCATCCAGGCCTCGGCCAATCGCGACGAGGATCTCTACGAGGACGGCGAAACCTTCAACGTCTTTCGAAAGAAAGCGCCGCATCAGGCCTTCGGCAGTGGCCCGCACCATTGTGCCGGTGCCCATATCTCGCGGCGGACTGTCGGGGAGATCATGCTGCCGATGCTGTTCGAACGGTTCCCCGGCATGGCGCTGGACAAGCCCGAAGACGTTGTCTGGAGCGGTTTCGGTTTCCGTGGGCCCCTGAACCTGCCCGTCAAACTGAGCTGACAAAAAGAAACCAACCGGACCGGGTTAGAGCCGGCTGAAAGGAAAACCGCATGGTGCAGATCACCTTCGTCCAGCCGAACGGCAGCCGGAAGACCATAGAAGCGAGCGAAGGGGCGAGCGTCATGGAGACGGCTGTCAGCCACGGGGTCGACGGCATCTTTGCCGAATGCGGCGGCGCGATGATGTGCGCCACCTGCCATTGCTACGTCGACGAGGCGTGGAGCGACAGGACCGGTGCCCGCACGGACGGCGAGGAAATCATGCTGGAATGTGCAGCCGCCGACTTGCGCGAAACATCCCGCCTGTCCTGCCAGATCAGGCTGACCGGTGCGCTCGACGGACTGGTGGTGCATCTGCCCGACGAGCAGGCGTGAGGAAACGATTTCGAACAAGGGAGGAAACCATGTCGAAGTACCGGATGATGAGATCGGTGGCCGCAGGTGCGCTCACCGCGGGAGCGGTTGCCGTGGCCGCGCTTTCACTGAGCCTTACGGCGGGCCAGGCCGTGGCAGCGGAGATCACGCTACGGCTGCACCAGATGCTGCCGGCGCAAGCCAGCGTGCCGAAGAACATCCTTGAACCGTGGATGGCCAGGATCGAGGAAGAATCGGGCGGGCGGATCGAGTTCCAGCATTTCCCGGCCATGCAGCTTGGCGGCAAGCCGCCGGAACTGGTCGACCAGGCCATCGACGGCATCGCCGACATCGTCTGGACCTTGCCTGGCTATACGCCCGGCCGCTTTCCAAGGACGGAAGTCTTCGAACTGCCCTTCGTCATGACCAATGCCGAGGCCGTATCGCGTGCCTTCTGGCAACTGGCGGAGGAAACCATGCTGGACCAGGACTTCAAGGACATGAAGGTTCTGGGGCTCTGGGTGCACGGGCCCGGGCTGATCCACTCCAAGGACCCGATCGACTCGCTCGATGATCTGAACGGCGTGAAGCTGCGGGCCCCGACGCGGGTGACCAACGACATGTTCAGTTCACTCGGGGCAACACCTGTCGGCATGCCTGTGCCGGCGGTTCCGGAAGCCCTTTCCAAGGGCGTTATCGATGCCACCGTGGTGCCGTGGGAGGTGACCGGCGCGCTCAAGATCAACGAGCTCGTCAGCAACCACACGGACTTCGGTGACGATGCTCTTTACACGGCAACCTTCGTGCTGGGCATGAACCGGGCGGCCTATGACGGACTGCCCGACGACCTGAAGGCGATCATCGACAAGAATTCCGGTCTTGAACTGTCCGGATTCGCAGGTGGCCAGATGCAGCGGGATGATGCCAAACCTCGCGACGAAGCGATCGAGAAGGGGGCGACGATGATTGTCCTTCCACCGGAAGAGGTTGCCCGCTGGAAGGAAGCCTCGGCACCGACGATCGAAAAATGGGTGGCCGAAATGGACGAGAAAGGCATGGACGGCACAGGGCTTTACAATCGCGCCATCGAGCTGATTGAGGAGAACACCGGGAAATAGCCGGCCAGGGGTGGTGTGCGGCTCCCCCACAGGGTTGCGTGCCTTAAGGCTCGCTACGCGGCTTGCCTTTTAGACGGCCGCGCGGCATGTGCCGGTTATTCAGGGCGTCCCGTGATCTGTGGTCACGGGACGCCCGATTTTCTTCACGCTGTTTTGCCCGTCATCCCGCCATCTGCGCTTCGCGAACGGCGTATTCGATCTCCTGAACGAGGCCGTCCTCCAGGCCAAGCCGGGCCGCGAGCATCTGCAGGTAGGCCTTTTCCGCCGGATGGTCCGGATCGATGGCAAGACGCGACGCGGCGTATATTTCGGCCGCAGTCTCCTCACAGGTTGCACTGGCCACGACCTTGTCCAGATCAAGCGGCGAGCGCAATTCGTCCATCAGAAACGCCTTCGCCTCACTGTCCAGTCCGGCCTCGTCGATCTTGTCGAAAATCCGGTCCTGTTCGTCGCGATCAATATGACCGTCGGCCTTTGCGGCGGAGATCATTGCCGTCAGCAAAGCGATTGCGGCCTGATGTTCGCCGCCCGGATGCTCGCACGGATCGAAGGCGGTGCCGCGCGGTGCTTCCAGCGGGATCGGATCATCGGCCGGATACTGCGGGCGCGGCGCGTTCTGCTGGTTGGCCTTGTGGCCCTGGTAGGCCTTGTAGGCAAGGCCGGCAACCAGCGCGAGCCCGCCATAGGTGACTGCCTTCTTGCCGAGCTTGCGTCCGCTCTTGCTGCCAAGCATGAGACCGGCCAGGCTGCCGAGCGCCAGACCGCCGCCCTGCGACGACAGAAAATCCTTGCCCTGTGACAGGAGATCACCGGATCCGCCCTTGCGGGCAGTCCCGCGCTGGCCGGATTGACCACCGCCCTGGGTCCCCAGAAACTGATCCAGCAAGGATTTTGCGTCGAACATATTCGGCTCCTTAAAATTGCCGCGTGGAGCGGCTTAAATCACGGTTGCACTATCAAATGGGATTTTCTGCAAGGGACGCAAGTTTGCGTTACACTCGGACACACTTCTCCAATCCACAAAGCTTGTCTTCCAGACAACAACGAGAACAATCTTGAACTTCCTCGCCTCAGTCCGCAGTCTTTCCCTGCGATACTGCCTCATCGTCGGGACTTTGGGATGCGGGAGTGCGCATGCCCTGTCGCTGAACGACGAGGCCGATACCTACCGCAAGATCTGGCAGGAGGATCTGCTGAGCGCCTATTCGCGCACGCTTGCCGATGCAGGCGAAAGCACGACCGGCAATCTTTACGCGTTCAACATCAAAGGCTGTTCGCGTGAAGACGCGCCCGGAAGACTGCTGTACATCCATGCGATCCAGGACCGCGGCCAGCCGCGCGGCAGCGAGTTTCCGACCTATGTCTTCACCTCGGGATCAAGGCAGGACAAACCGGAACTCGCGTTCAAGACCTTTGCGGGAAAACGGATCTATCTCTCCGACACGATCACCTGTGAACCGGAGCGATGTCTTCTCTCCGGCAAGACCGGGTTTTCCGATGTCTGCCTGGCGGACCCATACGGCAACCCGGCACCGGATCTCAAAGGCCTGCGCAAGGATTTCTGGACCGATCTCATGGGCTGGCTGGGGCTTTGAGCGGTCATTTCAGCGGCAGCAGATTGTCGTCCTTCAAGGTTTCCATGGCAATGGACGAGCGCACATGATGGACCGCCTCCTGGGGCAGTAGTTCGTCGTTGATGATGTGGCTGAGCGCCTTCAGGTCCGGCACCACGATCTTCAGCATGTAATCGACATCACCGGTGAGCGTGTGGGCCTCCTGCACTTCCGGCATGGCGGTCACCATGTTGCGGAACTTGCGGGCGTTTTCCCTGGAATGCGCGCCAAGCGTCACGCCGACATAGGCCGTCACCATCAGTCCCAGGGCTTCCGGATCCAGTGCCGCCCGGTACCGGCGGATGATACCCGCTTCTTCCAGTTTCTGCCGCCGCCTGGAAACCTGGCTTGCGGACAGGCCGATCACGTCGCCAAGTTCGGCATTGGTGAGGGCGGCATTGTTCTGCAAGGCGGCAAGCAACTTCACATCAAAGCCATCCAGCGCAATCGTCATGCGTCACTCCGAAATATCCTGCATGTTTCGTGCATCATCTTACGCGAAAACACGTGGATTGCACACACACTGCGCGTCCTTCACGGCATTCTGGCTGCAATGACCCGTTTTACCGAGGAGGACTTTCATGGGACCGTTCCCGCACGACGCGCCGCCGGCACAGATCACGTCTGAAAATCCGGCAGGGACCGATGGCTTCGAATTTGTCGAATTCGCCCATCCGGAACCGGAAAAGCTGGACGAACTGTTCCGCAAGATGGGCTACCTCCCCGTTGCAAAGCACAAGAGCAAGAACATCACGCTCTATCGTCAGGGTGACGTCACCTACGTGCTGAATGCCGAACCGGGCAGCTTCGGCATGAAGTTCGTCGACACGCACGGCCCGTGCGCTCCTGCCATGGCCTGGCGCGTCGTCGATGCGCAAAAGGCGTTCGAGCATGCGGTTGCCAAAGGCGCGACGCCTTATGAAGGCGACGACAAGACCCTGGACGTTCCGGCAATTGTCGGTATCGGCGGCTCGCTGCTTTATTTCGTGGATACCTACAGCGCCAAAGGCTCGGCCTATTCCAGTGAATTCAACTGGCTGGGCGAGTTCGACCCCAAGCCGCAGGGCGTCGGCTTCTACTATCTCGACCACCTCACCCACAACGTCTATCGCGGCAACATGGACAAGTGGTGGGACTTCTACCGCGACCTGTTCAACTTCAAGCAGATCCATTTCTTCGACATCGACGGGCGGATCACCGGTCTCGTCAGCCGCGCGATCACCAGCCCTTGCGGCAAGATCCGTATTCCGCTGAACGAATCCAAGGACGATACCAGCCAGATCGAGGAATACCTGAAGAAGTACAACGGCGAAGGCATCCAGCACATTGCTGTCGGCACGGACAACATCTACCAGAGCACGGACCTTCTGGCGGACAACGGCCTGAAGTTCATGCCCGGCCCGCCGGAAACCTATTACGAGATGTCCCATGCCCGGGTGAACGGCCACGACGAGCCGATCGAGCGGATGAAGCGCCACGGCATCCTGATCGATGGTGAGGGTGTGATCGACGGCGGCATGACCAAGATCCTGCTGCAGATCTTCTCCAAGACCGTGATCGGCCCGATCTTCTTCGAGTTCATCCAGCGCAAGGGTGACGAAGGATTTGGCGAAGGCAATTTCCGCGCCCTGTTCGAATCGATCGAGGAAGACCAGATCCGCCGCGGCGTCATCAAGACTGAAGCAGCCGAATAATCCCACTTGCAGGTTGCTTCTGAAAGGCCGCTGTCCTTCGGGAAAGCGGCCTTTGTTTTGTCCTGCGGTCCAGATTTTTCTTTTTCCGACGCAGCAAAGCCCGGACCCGGCTCAGAAGTTGATCTTGTTTGCACGGCCCGAAGGAGTGGCCGCCCTGCCAAACGGCATGCCCCAAGGGAACACGAAAAGTCACGCCATTTCCGGGTGTTGCGCCTTGCTGACAGCGCGATCCGGGGTTTCAGCGGGAATCAATGGAAAAAAATCTTGAGCGTCCTTGGCCGGATTAATCCCGTCTTTTCAATACGATAACGACACCCTGAAGTAGAAACTTGAAAAATTTCACGTGAATCACGTTTTTCCAAGGAACGATTCCATGTGGAACGGGTTTTACATACAGAGGCTGCCGAGTAGGCCCTCTGTTGCATTGTCTAAGCACAAACTCTTTATACCTCCGCACCCCCATGCGGAGGTTTTTTTTCGCCTCGGCGCGGGCTGAGCGCGCGGCCTCCGCATACGGGTATTCCCATTCGTGCCGTCAGACATCAGACAGCGTTCATATTCGCCATGACCGCCTTTGCGCCGATTTGCTGCAGGAAGGCCTGCGGGTCGAACGCGGCCTTGCGGTATTCATCGGCAATCCGGGCCTTTGCCTCCAGAAAAACCTCTTCGTTCTGCCATTCGACAAAGGTGACGAATGTTGCCATCCCCTCGCCGGAAGGCTGCTCAAGCACAAGGTTCTGGCGGCACCCTTCGATGTTCTGAAGCAGGCCGCGAATGACATTGAGCCGTTCCAGCAGAACGTCGCGCGCCTCAAGCGGCACTTCAAAGCGATCAACGCGGTAGATAGGCCGGGATTCCGTGTCCGATTTCATGCTCTTTCTCCTTGGGATTTGAAAGGAGAAAAAGCTCTACAACCTCAACTTAAATTGAGGTCAAGGGGATATTCGAACAGGCTGACGGGAAGGGCTGCTCAGCCCTTCACCTTTGCCTCCAGCACGTCCCAGACCATGCCAGCCACATCCGGTCCGCCGAGATTGCGGATGGCGCGGATACCGGTGGGGGCGGTGACGTTGATTTCTGTCAGGTTACCGTCGATGACATCGATCCCCACCAGGATCAGGCCCTTTTCTTTCAGCGAAGGCCCGAGGCGCGCACAGATCTCGCGTTCGCGCTCGGTCAGCTCACTGTCGGTCGGCGCACCGCCGCGCACCATGTTGGAGCGCAGGTCGCCCGCGGCCGGAACGCGGTTGACCGCACCGGCGAACTGGCCATCAACCAACAGGATGCGCTTGTCGCCGTGCTTCACATTGGGCAGGAACTGCTGGATGACCCAGGGTTCGCGGAAAGTCGCGGCAAAGAAGTCGTAGAGCGAGCCGTAGTTGAGGTCGTCCTGGGTGATGCGGAAGACGGCCGCGCCACCATGGCCGAACAGCGGCTTCATGACAATGTCGCCGTATTCCTTCCGGAACAGATCGATTTCCGACTTGTCCTTGGTGATCAGGGTCGGCGGCATCAGGTCGGCGAATTCGGTCACGAACAGCTTTTCCGGCGCGTTGCGAACGGCTGCAGGGTCGTTGACCACCAGAGTGTCCGGATGGACCTTTTCCAGGATGTGGGTCGCGGCGATGTAGGAGAGGTCAAACGGCGGGTCCTGGCGCATCAGCACCACGTCCATCTCGCGCATGTTGAAACGGCTCTTTTCACCCAACGTGAAGTGATCACCCTTCACATCGCGCACTTCGATCGGCTCCAGTGCGCAGAACACTTCGTCACCGCGCATCGCCAGACGGTCGGGCGTGTAGTGATAAAGTTCATGTCCGCGAGACTGTGCTTCCAGCATCATTGCGAAGGCGCTGTCGCCGGCAATGTTGATGGACGAAACATGGTCCATCTGGACCGCAACTTTCAAAGCCATGAGGCAACTCCCGGCGGGCGGCGCCGTTTGAGCGCCTTTGGGATTTTCAGAACGATTGGTCCAGATATGCGGTGCGCAGTCGGCTTTGTCCAGAGGGGGAGGTCAGAAGGATCCGACTTCGGTTCCCGTCATTCCGGGGACCGGCAAATGAAGTGAAGTCTCTCGGCCATAGTCAGCGTCACGCCGAAGGTGATATTGCTCTTAAACGATACCCCTGCCACCTTTCGGACGGAGCCGAAAAATGGCGCCTCGAACTACTCCCAGGCCTGAAACGCATTCACGATCCGCTCGGGAAAGGCGCGGGGCCGGACAACGATGACATCGAAGCGCAGGGTGAAGAACCCGGCCTTGGGGTGTTCCGTGACGAAGATCTTCGCGGCACGCGAGATGCGCTTCTGGCTGGCGGGCGTGACGGCTTCCAGCGCCGCCTGTCGCGATTTGCGGGCCTTGACCTCGATGAAGGCGACTGTCTTGCGCCGCTTGGCGATGAGATCGATCTCGCCAGCCTTTGTCTTGTAGCGGCGCTTGAGAATGCGCCAGCCGGTGAGGCGCAGGTACCAGGCGGCAAGGGTTTCGGCAGAAAGGCCCAGGGCATGTGCCCGGCGGCGGCGATCGGTTTCTGCCGGTTGCCTTCCGGCTCCGCCCGGACGACGTGCCATCAGGCGTCGTCCGCCTTCAGTTCCAGCGCGCGCTTATAGACCTCGTTGCGGTCAAGCCCCGTCGCTTTCGAGATTTTCTTGGCCGCGGCACTGACCGGCATTTCGGTGAGTGCCTCACTCAGCAAGGCATCCAGATCGTCCACCTCGGCTTCCGGCTTGTCTTCCGGCGGACCGACAAGAATGACGATTTCACCCTTGACCTGCCGGCCCTCGAACCGGGTGCTCAGGTCTTCCAGGCTGCCACGCTCGAAGGTTTCGAACCGCTTGGTCAGTTCGCGCGCAACGACGGCTTCGCGGCCGGGGCCGAGCAGTTCCGCCATAAGCGCCAGGGTCGCGGCGGTGCGGTGGGGCGATTCAAAGAAAATCAGCGTCGAAGGCACCTTGGCCAGCTCTTCCAGCCGCCGGGTCTTCGGGCCTCCCTTTTGGGGCAGGAAGCCGGCGAAAAGCACCGTGTCGCTCGGCAGACCCGCGGCGACAAGGCCAGCCAGCGGGGCCGACGCACCGGGGATTGGGATGACTTTATACCCTTCTGCGACCACATCACGCACCAACCGGTAGCCCGGGTCGGAAACCAGGGGCGTGCCAGCATCGGACACCAGCGCCACGGCGCGGCCGTCAGCCAGAGCTTCAAGGATCTTCGGCCGCTGCTTGTCGGCATTGTGTTCGTGATAGGGGAGAAGCGGCGTCTTCAGCGAAAACCGCTGGGTGAGCGTTGCCGTGACCCGCGTATCCTCGCAAGCGATTACGCTCGCTGCAGCAAGCGTTTCCAGGGCCCTGACGGTGATATCACCGAGGTTGCCGATCGGCGTGGACACGATGTAGAGCGCGGGTTCCAGATTGGGTGCGGTGAAGACATGTTCGGAGAGGCTGTAGCGGTTCTTGTCCGCAGCCGGCCCGGCTGTTTCCTTGACCATGTCGCCTTTCCTCTTGTCCGCCGCGAATAGCAGCATCGGCCTCGTTTGCGCCCTTGCGCTAGCCTTTCAATACAACCGATGCAAGGCAAATCCACCGTTGATCGGGCCGATATGCCATTGAAAGGCCACTAAATCTTTACAGGCCTGTAGCGAATACGTAAGTCTTTCCCAAAGGGTGAACCAACAAATATGGCAAGTGCAAGACGGGGCGACATAGTGCAACAGCACAGACGTGTTTTCTTGAAAACGGCGCTGGCTGGAGCCAGCACGATGTTGCTGGGTGGCTGCATGGGGTCCACGCTCGGCTCTCTGCCGGGTGACCAGATCCAGCCAAGTGCCCAGCCGCAACCGACTGGTGAAATCATCGGCACAGGCGGGGTGCGCATCGGATTGCTGTTGCCATTGGCAAGCTCCGACGGCAATGCCTCCATCGGTACGGTTTTCAAGAACGCCGCTTCTCTGGCGCTGCAGAACTTCCCGAGCGCGGATGTGCAGTTGCTGGTGAAAGATACCGGCGGCACGTCCGAAGGCGGACGCGCGGCAGCGCAGGCTGCCATTTCGGAAGGCGCGGAACTGATCCTTGGCCCGGTGTTCTCACCGGCAGTATCCGGCGCTGCACAGGCTGCACGGGCAACAGGCGTTCCGGTCATTGCCTTCTCTACCGACACCTCTGTCGCATCCCGGGGCGTCTATCTGCTCAGCTTCCTGCCGGAAAGCGACGTCAAACGGGTCGTTGGCTATGCCAACAGCCAGAAGAAACATTCCTATACCGCCCTGATCCCCGAAGGCTCCTATGGTGCGATCGTCGAGGCGGCGTTCCGACAGGAAGTCGGCCGCGGAGCAGGCAGGATCGCATCGATCCAGCGCTATTCCATGAACGGATCGGACACATCCGATCTCGTCGCCAAGACCACAGCGCTGAAATCGGTTCTGAACAATGCAGACTCCCTGTTCGTACCGGCCGGGGGCGGTGTGCCGGCAGTTGTCGTGCAGACCCTGGTCAGCCAGGGCGCCAATCTGGGCAATGTGAAATTGCTCGGTACCGGGCAATGGGACTCTCCCCAGGTCAAGAACAACCCGGTGCTTGCCGGTGCCTGGTTCGCCGGGCCGGAGGACAAGGGTTTCCTGGCCTTTGCCCAACGCTACCAGAGCATCTATGGCTCCGCGCCGCCGCGCAATGCCAGCCTGGTCTATGACGGTGTCACGCTGGCCGCGGGCCTGATCCGCTCCGCCGGACAGCAGCGCTTCCAGCAGAGCATCATCACCAACCGCGATGGCTTCATCGGCATTGACGGATTGTTCCGCTTCCAATCCAATGGCCTCAACCAGCGGGGCCTTGCCGTCTACCAGATCACCGGGCAGGGCACACAGGTGATTTCTCCGGCACCACGGGATTTCCGCACCGGATTCTGATCTTATCCGCCGACACCCTAGGAGTGCTGAGTTAAGATGCTGAGCGGCAAACAGATCGTCCTGATCATCAGCGGCGGGATAGCCGCGTACAAGTCCCTTGACCTGATCCGCAGGCTGAAGGAACGCGGCGCCCGGGTGATCCCGGTGATGACGAAGGGCGCGCAAGAGTTCATCACGCCTCTGGCTGCCGGGGCTCTGGCCGCGGAAACCGTCTTCACCGACCTGTTCGACCGGCAGGCCGAGCACGATGTCGGCCACATCCGCCTGGCCCGCGACCACGACCTGATCCTGATTGCGCCTGCCACCGCCGATCTGATGGCCAAGATGGCCCACGGGATTGCCGACGATCTGGCGACAGCGGTGCTGCTGGCAACCGACAAGCCTGTTCTGGTTGCCCCTGCCATGAACCCGAAGATGTGGCAGCATGAGGCGACCAAGCGTAACCGGACGATCCTCAAGGCACGTGGCATTGCCTTTTGTGGCCCAGCATCGGGTGAAATGGCGGAAAGGGGCGAAGCCGGCACCGGCCGGATGAGCGAACCGCTGGAGATCGTGGCAGCTGCCGAGGCCGTGCTGCGGGAAGAGGCGGTCCGGGCCGGCAGCCTGCCGCTGGCCGGAAAACACGTTCTGATCACCTCAGGCCCGACCCATGAGCCGATCGACCCCGTCCGCTACATTGCCAACCGGTCTTCCGGCAAGCAGGGCCATGCACTGGCCCGTGCCGCCTATGAGGCGGGCGCACGGGTAACGCTGGTATCCGGCCCGGTCACACTGCCGGACCCGGCCAATATCCATGTCATCCACGTGGAGTCCGCTTCCGCGATGCTGAAGGCGGTGGAAGGCAATCTGCCGGCGGATATCGCCATCATGGCCGCCGCCGTCGCCGACTGGCGTGTTGCGAGCGAGGGCGCCCAGAAGATCAAGAAGGATGGCACCGGCAAACCGCCCGCGCTGGAGCTGACGGAAAACCCGGACATTCTGGCGACTGTCGGTCATCATCCGGACCTGAGGCCAAGGTTGCTGATCGGCTTTGCCGCCGAGACGCAAAACCTGATCGACAATGCGCGTGGCAAGCTGGAACGCAAGAAAGCCGACTGGATCATCGCGAACGACGTCAGTCCGCAGACAGGCATCATGGGCGGCGACGCCAACACCATTCGCGTCGTCAGCCGTGACGGCGTCGAAGACTGGCCGGAAATGGACAAGGGTGAGGTAGCCCGCAGGATCATCGCCCGCGCAGCCGAGACGCTCGGCTCGGACTGACCCGAGCCAGACATTTTCACTATCGTACGCGATGAAGGGCTGGTGCTTCTGCCCGGCAGCTTTTTTGCCTTGTTTCACCGAAACCGTTCTGCAGGCCTGCGCCCCTGCCGGAGCAGGGGCGGTCGATGGGGCTGGTCAGGCTGCGAAGCGGAAGTAGCTCATGCTGATGGAGCCGTACTCGTAGCTTCTATGGAGAAGCTGGGCCTTTGCATCCGTTCCGCCTGCGCCAAAGGCGAAGAACAGCGGCAGAAGGTGCTCGTCCGTCGGGTGGTTGCGGCGAAAGTTCGGAGCGCTCTGGATATCGTCGAAATATCCGATCGATCCGGACTTGAGGCCATCGTCCAGCCAGCGGTCGAAATCAGACGCCCACACAGGTGTTGGCGAGCCTTGCGGCCCGAATTCACGCAGGTTGTGCGTGGTGCTGCCGGACCCTGCCAGCAACACACCCTTGTCCTTGAGCGGTGCCAGTGCCTGGCCAAGAGCATAGACGGATGCAGGCGTGCTGCCGTGCGGCAGAGACATCGCCACGACCGGAATGTCGGCATCCGGATAGGCAAGCGACAGCGGCACCCAGGCCCCGTGATCAAGCCCCCAGTGACTGTCGAGTTCCACATCGTGTCCGGCAGCTTCCAAAAGGCGTGCCGCTTCGTCGACGTGATCCACATCGGCCTTTGCGGGATAGGAGATCTCGTAGAGCGGGCGCGGGAAACCGCGGAAGTCATGATAGGTCCGCAGCGGTCCCGGTGCCGACAGTTTCAAACCGTCTGTTTCCCAATGCGCGGACAGGATCAGGATTGCCTTGGGGCGTGGCTGGCTTGCGGCAAAATTCTTCAGGAACCGGCTGGCAGCGGTGTCTTCAAGTGCCAGTGTTGGCGCACCGTGAGCAAAAAAGACGGGCGAAATACGGTTTGGTGTAGCCGTCATGGGACCACTCCTCGGGAGAATTGTTTCTTCCCGTGAAGATAAGCTATTCGGCCGGAAGGATTAGACCAGAAAGGGAAGAAGGCTCGTTCGACACATGTGAACAATCCCGGCCTTCGATTTCCACTGTTCAGTCATACCGCTTCCGCTTACGGGAGCGGTATGTGTCCTTGTTTGCCGGTATCAGGCGGGCTTCAGAACGCCTGGCCCAAACCCGCCCGAGCGGCCGTTACCTGTAACCCAGGTTGATCAGCTGAACGCGCCGGTTGACGGCGGCATCCGGATTGGCCGGATCACGCAGCTGTTCCTCACCCAGGCCCACAGCGAAGAGATATTCGCCCGGTACGCGGAACGTGGTCACCAGTGCTTCACGCACGGCCTGCGCCCGTTTCAGCGAAAGTTCCAGATTATATTCGCGTGCACCCTTTGCATCCGTGTGACCGACGATGAAGAAAGTCTGCCCCTGCAGATAAGGCGTGTGCAGGGCATCCGCGATCAGGCCAACGGTTTCATAGGATTCCGGGCGAATGCGGGCGCTGTCGAAATCGAACGTGATTTCGACGTTGAACTGACGCAGAGAGGCCAGCTTGTCGGCAAGCGGCAAGGTGTTGGGAGCGTTCGCACCCGGATATTTCTGGATATTTTCCAGCGCTGCCTTCTGCAGTTCGTCGGCCGTGAGGTCGACCTTCTGCTGGGCCCCCTGCAGGGAGTTGATGATCTCGTTGCGGCTCAGCTTGGTCTGGGCGGCAAGGCCCGAAGCGGACACAGCGAGAAAGGCGGCCGACAAACCGGCCAGAAGCATCTTGTTCATGAAAAATCTCCCGGTGCCGAGTTAGCGGTAGCCGGCCAGGTCAATGGCCGTGTTGCATTTTTCGCTGACGGAAGGCTGGGCCTTCAGCAGGCAGCGCAGAAGATGGCCCGCACCGGCCTTGACGCCCTTGCAATATTGCGCGGCATCGCGCTGACACAGTTTGGGCGCTTCGGCCTGGGCCGCCAGTCGCGCCTGAATGAGCGAAGTCACGACCAGGCGGTCGGCGTTACACTTTTCCGAAACCTTGGACTGGTTCTGTTCAAGACACTGGGTGATACCGTTGTTGGCCAGCGTCGCGGACTTGCAATAGGATTCGATGTCCTTGCCACAGCTGGCGGCCAGGATCTTGATGGCTTCGGCATAGCCGACGGTCTGGGCGAAGGCAGCCGGTGCAGCGACCAGCATCAACCCGGTGGTAAATGCAAAAATCAATCGTCTCATGTTGCCAATCTCCCAATCGCTGGCACGTTACGATGCGTCAGAGTGTTTCAGGTGAAGATTACGACTTCAAGTAGATATCTGATTTTTATGCGAAGTTTCGTGAATGTCCGCCAGCCTTGACACGGACCGGCGAATATCGTCACTCGCCAGCAACACTCACTGCCGGACACTTTCAATGACTGTTACCCTGGAACTGAAGCGACTGGAGCACGGTCGCGATCTGCCACTGCCCGCCTACCAGTCGATTCTGGCTGCCGGACTTGACCTTCTGGCAGCCGTTGACGGCACGATAACCCTTGCACCTGGTGCCCGTGCCCTGGTGCCAACTGGTCTTGCCATGGCTCTGCCCGCCGGCTTCGAGGCTCAGGTTCGTCCCCGGTCCGGTCTTGCCGCCAAACATGGCGTCACCGTCTTGAACACGCCGGGCACCATTGATGCCGACTACCGCGGCGAGGTGAAGGTGATCCTGATCAATCTCGGTGACGACCCCTTCGAGATTTCACGGGGTGACCGGATCGCCCAGATGGTGATTGCGCCTGTTCTGCAGGCGGACATTGTCGAAGTCGAGGTTCTCTCGGAGACCGAGCGCGGTTCCGGCGGTTTCGGTTCGACTGGCCGCGCGTGATGTCCGAGCTGATCATATTCGATTGCGACGGCGTTCTGGTCGATACGGAACGCATGGCCAACGCCAACATGGCCGCCATCATAAGCGAGCTTGGCGTTCCGATGACCGGGCCGGACTGTCAGCGCAGGTTCATGGGACGGACACTGGAAGACGTGCAGTCCATGATCGAAGAGCTGACAGGTCAGCTACTGCCTGCCGACTGGCCGGACCAGGTGCGGCTGCGCGATCTGGAGAGCTTCAAGGCGGGTGTTCCGGCGATCGAAGGCGTCGCCGGCGTGCTGGACGAACTCGACCGGCGCGACGTCGCCTATTGCGTCGGGTCTTCCGGCAAATATGAAAAGATGCGCACAACGCTCGGCAGTTCCGGTCTGCTGCCCCGGCTGGAAGGCCGGCTGTTTTCCGCACAGGACTGCGAGCGCGGCAAGCCCGCGCCGGATGTGTTCCTGCTGGCAGCACGCACCATGGGCCACACCCCGGAAAACTGTACGGTTATCGAGGACAGCCTGCCCGGCGTTCTGGCAGCCCGGGCAGCGGGCATGCGCGTCTATGCCTTTGTCGAGGATCCCACTTGCGACCGCGAGGCCATGCAGGGCGCCGGGGCCGTCCTGTTCGAGGCAATGGCGGATCTGCCGGACCTGCTCTTTTCCAAGACCTGAAGCTTTTCTGGAAAAAGGTTTTACCCGCAGGATCGCAAAGGTGCTTTCGGCCCCTTATAACTTGCCGAAACCCGTACTATCTTATCGCTCCGATAGTCGAACGATGCCGGCGGAAGAAGATCCGGCCAACTTGGGAGACCTGCCATGACGATCAAGACCAGTGGTCGCGGAAAAATCTATTCCTCCATCACCGAGACCATCGGCGATACACCGATCGTCCGGCTGGACCGGCTGGCCAAGGCGCACGGTGTCAAGGGCAACCTCCTGGCGAAGCTTGAGTTCTTCAACCCGATTTCCAGCGTCAAGGACCGGATCGGCGTTGCGATGATCGAGGCGATGGAGCAGGCCGGCCAGATCGTTCCGGGCAAGACCACGCTCGTCGAGCCGACTTCCGGCAACACAGGCATCGCGCTGGCATTTGTCGCTGCCGCCAAGGGCTACCGGCTTATCCTGGTAATGCCGGAGACCATGTCGGTGGAACGCCGCAAGATGTTCAAGATCCTGGGCGCCGAGCTGGAATTGACCGAAGGGCCAAAAGGCATGAAGGGCGCAATCGCCCGTGCCGAGGAGCTGATCAGCGAAATCGACGGTGCGGTGATGCCGCAGCAGTTCGAAAACGCCGCCAACCCTGAAATCCACCGCAACACCACCGCGGAAGAGATCTGGAACGATACCGACGGCGGCGTTGACGTCTTCGTCTCCGGCATCGGCACCGGCGGCACCATCACCGGCGTTTCCCAGGTGCTGAAGGAACGCAAGCCGGGCCTTCACGTCGTTGCCGTCGAACCGGCCGACAGCCCCGTGCTTTCCGGCGGCCAGCCCGGTCCGCACAAGATCCAGGGCATTGGTGCCGGTTTCGTGCCGGGCGTGCTCGACACCTCCGTCTACGATGAAGTCCAGACCGTCGCCAACGAAGACGCCTTCGCCATGGCCCGGGAAGTGGCAAAGACCGAAGGCCTGCCGGTGGGCATTTCTTCCGGCGCCGCGCTCACCGCCGCCATCCGCGTCGGTCAGCGCGAAGGCATGGAAGGCAAGAACATCGTGGTGATCATTCCGTCCTTCGCAGAACGGTATCTTTCCACCGCACTGTTCGACGGCCTCTGAGCATCCAGTCGCGAAATTTCACCCCGTCGGCCGGTTCGCTCCGGTCGGCGGGGTTTTTCATGTCTGGCGGTGATGCAGAACCCTGCCGATGGTGTTCATGAGAACCTGAGCCGCAAGGGTGCTTGTGGAACCGGTCGGGTCATAGTCCGGCGCAACCTCCACCAGATCGATGCCGACGATGTCGCCTTGCCTTGCCAGACCGTCGAGCAGCTCCAGCACTTCATAATAGAGAAATCCGCCGTGGCTCGGCGTGCCCGTGCCCGGTGCGATCGATGGATCGAAGGCATCGATATCGAGCGTCAAGTAGTAGCGCTTGCCGGCCGGTATCCGCGCCAGAAGCGCCTCGGTGCCGAGCTTGCGGGCGTGACGCACGGACAGGATGTCGGAGCCCATCCTGCGGGCGTCCTCGTAGCCATCTCGCGAGGTGGAGGACACGTTGCGGATACCGATCTGCGTCAGCCCGGTGACATAGGGTTTTTCCGCCGCGCGGCGCATGGGATTGCCGTGGCCATAGCGCACGCCGTGTCGTTCGTCGACGAAATCCAGATGCGCATCGATCTGGACGACGTGGATCGGGTCTTCGCCATCAAAGGCGTTGATGCAGGGAATGTTGACCGAATGGTCGCCGCCCAGCACCACCGGCAAGGCACCGGCCTTAAGGATCTTGCGTACGCCGAATTCGATGCGTCTGTGGCTTTCAATCGTGTCCGTGTGCACGATATCGGCATCACCCAGATCGACAATGCGGGTCGTTTCCGCCGGCAGGTAGGTGATGTCGTCCTCGAAATCATAAGCGCCCGCATGGCCGAAGGAAAACAGCGTCGAGGCCTCCCGGATCGCGCGCGGCCCCATGCGCGCGCCCGAACGCCACTGGGTGCCGAAGTCGAACGGAGCCCCCATGACGGCAACATCCGCATCGATGGCGTCCCAATCCGGCTGATAGGGAAACTTGCCGAAGGTGCAGATACCGACAAAGGGCAGGTTCAACCGCCCGCTTTCATAACCGTGTGAGGACATTCAAAGGCTCCTGTTGGGGACCGGCCAACTAGAGCATCATTGCGGAAGAGGGGAAAGGGCGGGGTTGAGGCAACCAAAAAAACTACTGGCTCTGAACCTGGCTGAACTCCCTAAACCTGCTTTTCCATACGTGTCGCGGAGGAAAAACCGAACAGAAGCTCGAGAAACCCGGTCTTTTCTTCCCCCACGGCCTTGAACCCCGAGCGCTCGTAAAGAGCTTTTGCCCTTGGGTTCGTGTCGATCACATCCAGCCGCACACGGGTGAGCGAGCGCTGGCGTGCTTCTTCGCCAATGGCTTTCAGCAAGGTGCTGCCGATGCCGCGGCCGCGGGCGCTTTCGGCCACAAAGATGCCGTCCATCAGCAGGCAGTCCGGCTCGATCTTGCGCTCCAGAACTTCCAGAAGAAGCCCGCGCCAGAGGCCGCCGAACGTGCCGTAAACCGCCGTCATGTCGGCGAGGCTGCCGCCGGCAAGCGCCCCATCCCGGGTCTTGTAACCGGCAAGGCCTAGCAGCCGTCCCTCCCGGTCGAGAGCGCTGATGGCAAAATCCGGGTTGAGGATGCGCTCGACAAGTCGAAGTGCTTTTTCTTCCGGGGCCAACACCTTGCCGAGCTTGCCGGAAAAGGCCTGCCAGAACAGGCTGGCGGCAATTGGCCGCTGGTCTTCCGGGAAGCCGGGCGAAATGAAAATGTCGGATGACATGGCAGGATCAGCGGATGAAGACCGCTGTCCCTGTGGCGCTGACCATCAGCATGGAGCCGTTCTGGCCTACGGTTTCGTAATCAAGATCGACGCCGATCACCGCATTGGCGCCCATCGCCTGGGCCTGCTGGCACATTTCGTCGATGGCGATCTTGCGCGCCTTGCCAAGCTCTTCCTCGTACGCACCGGAGCGGCCGCCGACAATGTCACGGATGCCGGCAAAGAAATCCTTGAAAATATTTGCGCCAAGGATCGCCTCGCCCGTCACCAGGCCCTTGTAGTCCAGATCCTTGCCCTGAATGGTGTTGGTGGTGGTGACCAGCATGCATTGTCTCCCTTTTGAACCGATGTTCGAGACATGGGTTCGTCCTCGTGGTTTTGCAAGAAACGGCGAGAATGGAAGAGGTTAGCCAGCGACAAGTCCTGCCATCGCCTTCAGCAAGGCCTCGCCTTCCTCTTCCGTTCCAATGGAAATGCGCAGCCAGTTGTCGATGCGGTCCTTGTTGAAGTGGCGCACCAGAATGCCCTCATCCCTGAGGCTTGTCAGAAGCTCCCGTGCTGCCCTTGTTTCATGCGAGACGAACAGGAAATTGGCTGCCGACGGCAGCACGTTGAACCCGAGAGAGCGCAGGCCTTCCGCCATCCGCTGCCGTTCCGTGATCACGAGGCGCCGGGTCTCCTCGAACCATGTGGTATCCTGCCAGGAGGCTTCGGCTCCCGCGAGTGCCAAGCGGTCGAGCGTGTAGGAATTAAAACTATCCTTGATCCGCTGCAGCCCCTCGATCAGGTGCGGCTGACCAAGAGCAAATCCGACACGCAGGCCCGCCAGGCCGCGCGACTTGGAAAAGGTCTGTACCACCAGAAGATTGTCGAACTCGGGAACCAGACGAGCGGCGCTCTCCGCGCCGAAATCGACATAGGCTTCGTCTACCAGCACCACCACATCCGGGTTTTGCTCAAGAACGCTTCGCACCGCGGCAAGATCAAGCGCAATGCCGGTCGGGGCGTTCGGATTGGCAAGCACGATGCCACCACACGGCCCACCAAGGCTGGCCGGATCGATCCGGAAATCATCATCGAGTGGCACAGAACGGTGCGAAATGCCGTAAAGCTCGCAATAGGTCTTGTAGAAGCTGTAGGTGATATCGGGGAACAGCAGCTTGTCCTTGCCACTGAAAAAGCCGTGAAAGGCATGGGCCAGGATTTCGTCCGAGCCGTTGCCTGCAAAAACGTGATCCACACCCAGACCGAAGCTTGCCCCGATCGTTGCCCGCAACGCACCGGCTGCCGGATCGGGATAAAGCCTCAGGCTGTCTTCGGTAGCTGCGCGGATTGCCCCGAGCGCGATGGGCGACGGGCCATAGGGATGCTCGTTCGTGTTCAGCTTGATGAAGCTGCGGTCCTTTGGCTGTTCACCCGGCGTATAGGGCACCAGCTTGCTGACTATGGGGCTCCAGAACCTGCTCATGGACCGTATCCTGACGGAAATTGCTGTGGTTTTTTCGCACAATAGGCGCCAAACCGGTGCGGTAAAAGTGATTTTGACGTTGTTCTTTTGCGGCGTTGCCGAAGCTCTGCTACGCGCAGAGACCGCTGCGTCTCGGGGCGGGAAAGTTTCACGCCTTCGGTGGGGCCGGGAGGGCGCTGTTCCAGGGCTCTCCATGCAAAGGAAGCGCTGGAACGCTTTCCAAGTTATTGTGGCACCAACCTCACCAACGTCATCCCGGCCAAGCGAAGCGCGAGCCGGGATCGGGGAGGCACGAACGCCTCGATATGAACGCTAACCTGTTGCAGCGACCCGTTGGTGGTTCCCCGATCCCGGATCTTCGCTGCGCTACGTCCGGGATGACGATGGTGAGGATGTCGTGAAAAAGGAAAGAGCCGGGGGACATTTCTCCCGGCTCTTCCATTTGGTCAGGTCCTGTCCACGTTTCCGGTCAGGACAGGTGATGGACCTGCTGCAGGCCGTAGACCGGGGTCGGCAGTCCTTCCATCCGCGCTTTCAGCTGTAGCGCCAGATACTGGGAGTAATGGCGCGACTGGTGCAGGTTGCCACCATGGAACCAGAGCGCTTCCTGCTGGGTCGGTTTCCACATGTTCCTCTGTTCGCCTTCCCAGGGACCCGGGTCCTTGGTGGTGTCGGAACCAAGGCCCCAGACCTTGCCAACCCTGTCGGCCATGTCCTGGCCCATCAGGTCGGCAACCCAGCCGTTCATGGAACCGTAGCCGGTGGCATAGACGATCACGTCCGCTTCCAGCTTCGTGCCATCGTCCAGGATGACACCGTCTTCCACGATCTCGGTGACCTGGCCACGCTTCAGCTTGATCTCGCCGTCGATGATCAGCTGGCTGGCGCCGATATCAATGTAGTAGCCGGAGCCCCTGCGCAGGTATTTCAGGAAAAGGCCGCTTTCGTCGTCGCCCCAATCCAGCCAGAACCCGGCTTTCTCCAGCCCTTCGTAGAAGTCCGCGTCCCGCTTCTTCATCTCCGCATAGGCAGGGATCTGGAACTCGTGCAGGATCCGGTAGGGCAGTGAGGCGAAGATCAGGTCCGCCTTTTCCGTCGTCACACCGGACCGGACCGCCTCTTCCGAGTAAAGCGCGCCGAGGCCTACGTCCATCAGGGTGTCGGAGCGCACGATATGGGTGGAGGATCGCTGCACCATGGTCACATCGACATCATTTTCCCAAAGCGCCGCGCAGATATCGTGCGCCGAATTGTTGGAGCCGACCACGACCGCCTTCTTGCCGCGATACTGATCCGGCCCCGGATGTCTGGACGAATGATGCTGGTCGCCCTTGAAGGTGTCCATGCCGGGAAATTTCGGAACGTTTGCCTTGCCCGACATGCCGGTTGCCATGACCAGCTGTTTCGGTTTCAGAACCACTTCCTCGCCGTCACGATCCACGACGACTGTCCATTCCTTCTTTGCTTCGTCGTAAGTTGCGGATTTGGCAACGGTCCGGGTCCAGTAGTTCAGTTCCATGACCTTGGTGTACATTTCCAGCCAGTCGCCAATCTTGTCCTTGGGGCTGAAGATGGGCCAGTTTTCCGGAAACTTGATGTAGGGCAGGTGGTCGTACCAGACGGGATCGTGCAGGCAGAGGGACTTGTAGCGGTTGCGCCAGCTATCGCCGGGCCGGTCATTCTTTTCCACGATGATTGTGGGCACACCGAGCTGCCTCAGGCGCGCGCCGAGCGCGATGCCGCCCTGGCCGCCACCGATGATCAGGCAATAGGGCTGGGTCTTGTAACCGAGGTCCGCCAGTTCACGCTCGCGCTCCTCCTTCCAGCTGGTGCGGTGCTTGCTGGCGCCGTGCTTGGCCCCCAGCGGCCGGTTAAAGCCCTTCGGCTCCTCATGGCCCTTCAGCTCGGCCATGGTTGTCAGCAGGGTCCAGATCTTGCCGCCCTTCAGCCGGATCAGGCCGAAGCAGCGGGCCCGTTCGGTATCGAACTGAATCCAAGCCGTGACGACATCGCCCTCTTTCGTCGGTATTTCACCTTCCGCGATGCGCCAGTTGCTCGGCCCCGTGGAGGCCAGTTGCTTTTCCAGCATGTCGCGGACCTGATCCTTGCCCTCGACGGTCTTGATGTTCCAGGTAAAGGCAATCAGGTCCCGCCAGTAGCAATCGTCCAGGAACATGTCCGTTGCAGCATCGATCTTGCCGTCTTCCAGCGCCTTGCCGAAAGTGTTGAGAAAAGTCTCGGTCTCGTGAACCAATGGTTTGTCGAGCATTCCAGTTCCTCCCTGTTTATGGAGGAAACAATGCAGAGCGCCCCTGCATTTTTCCATGGAACGCCCGTCAAATGATGACGTTAAGGGGCAGAAACTCCGTTTGCTGTTGCGCACGCAACAGGACGCAACAGATAGTCATGCACGCGGCTTGGGGTGTGGCTCCAGGCCGAGAGAGCGCATCCGCCGGAGCACCGTCGACCGATTGACGCCAAGCCTTCGGGCGACCTGGGACATGTTCCAGCCACAGGCGTCCAGAAGTGCTTCCAGATCCTGTTTCGGGTCGGTTTCGACGCGTCTGGACAGAGACGCCTGCGGCAGATCGGTAAGGTCGATCACATCGGTTTCTGCAAGCGCTGTCGCGACATCCAGCAAGGTCGCGAGTTCACGGATGTTGCCCGGCCAATGCCGGCCGCTGAGTTCGGCGCGTGCCGAAGGTGACAGGCGCAGGTCCCGCGGAGAGCGTCGCAACAGGCGATCGACCAGCCAGTCGAAATCCTGGCGGTGCCGGAGCGGCGGGATCCGGATGAGAGACCCGGCAAGCCTGAAATAAAGTTCCGGCCGCAATGCGCGGATGCTTGTGGAACCTGCCGGATCCTGCCGCGTGGTGGCCACCACGCGAAGGTCACTTCGATGTTCCAGCAAGGCAAGCAAGGCAGCCTGGCCCGCCTTGTCCAGATCTTCGATCCCGCGCAGGAACAGCGTTCCGGCTGCAGCGTCAGACAAAGCGCCGACCTTTTCCGGTTTCAGGGCGGAACAGCAGAGCGTATGGAACGACCGGTCGGCAGGACCCAGAACATGGATGGCCCTTGCCAGATATTCCTTGCCCGTTCCGGTTTCGCCAGACAGCAGGATGGGAACCTGCGTTGGTGCAAGCCGGGCAACTTTCGACACCACCTGCGACAGCGTCGCATCCTGCCCGCAGATGCCGCGCAGCGGCGTGGGCAAGGTCCCGGAAACGGGACTACGTGCCATGTGAGCGGCTTGCGGAGCGATGGCATGACCGTATAACCCACCACCGTCGCGCCGGCGCAGAACCCGATCTTCCGCCGGGCGGCCTCGCATCAGTGACGGCAGATCGTCGACATCGAGGTCCAGGTACATGTCGATCCGGCTTCCTATGAGGTCTGTGGAGCCGGTCGGGGCCAGACACGCGAGCGCGCCGTGCGTCATTCCCGTTATCCGTCCGCTGTCGTCCAGGGCGATGGCGGCTTCCGGATCGACTTCCAGAAACTCCGGCGATGTCGAGAAGCGCAAGACCCATTCCTTGCGCGTGGTCGCCATCAGGTTGGCCATCTCGACCCGGCGGGTGGAAGCCTTCACCAGGTTCATCGCGAGGTTCTGGCTCGATTTCGGGCTTGGGGAGCGCAGGAGGGAAATATCCAGAACCGCCGCCAGCTTGCCGCAGGTGTCGTAGATGGGGGCCGCCGTACAGGACAGCGGTGTATGCGACAGTCCGAAGTGATCGCTCTGGTGGATCGTGACGGCTTCCCCCGTCACGATGCAGGAGCCGACACCGCAGGTTCCCGCAAGATCCTCGGACCAGTCGGACCCGAGATAAAGGCCCGCCTGCCGGAGATCGTCCTCGAACCGCGGATCGCCGAAGAAGTCGACGCACACACCCTTGGCATCGGCCAGCAGCAGCACGTAGTTGTGCCCGGCCACCTGCTTGAACAGGGTGCGCAGGCCGGAACGTGCCGTCGCGATCAACCGCTCTGACTGCTCCTGATGTTCGCGCAGTTGCTGCTCGGTGACGATATGTGCCGGTTCCGGACGCGCCGGATCCATGCCGTACGTCTGGACACAGCGCCGCCAGCTTTCCGATACCAGCCCATCCCTGCCGGTCTCGTACCCCTTCAATACGCGGTCGATTTCACTCACATGTTCAAGGTCGCGCATGTCATCCTCCCTTGACACAGCACTTCACGATAGCCTTTCGGGCAGGCTTTGCAAATTTTGCCGGCGCAATTCTGCGTTCGTAAAGCTTGTGCAGCGGGGAAGCCGGCCAGGGATATCAGCCTGGCCAGGTCAGAAGCGTGTCCTTGTTGATAGTGAAATTCGCATTCGGCCTTCTGGCGTTGGCGGCAACGTTGAGATCGACAATGTTCTGGAAGGTGGACGTCGCCTCGATTTCCGTCATGCCATACTCGGTGAAGACCTCCGGACCGAAGATATTCTTTGCCAGAAGCGGGTTGGTGAGTGCCTGGGAGAAGGCGTCGGAGCCGACCATCGCCAGAAGCAGGGGCGGCAGCGGGTGCGCCCGCATCTGGTCTTCGGCCAGCAGTCCGATGGGAAGATCGACCCGGTCGATGCCGCGCACGCCGTTCCAGTCGGGATAGAGTGCTTCCAGCTCTCCCGCCAGACCGGCGTCGCCTCCGGTCAGTTCCAGGAAACTGTCGTACGGACGCAGCTTCCAGGAGGCGCGGTAGGCGTTGAAGGGGGCGAGCCGGAACCTGCGGGCAAACGCCAGCGTGCGCTCTTCCGCGCCTTGCAGGAAGAACGGGGTGTTGTGAAGGGTCAGCTTGCCTGCCCGCTGGCTCGCCGCCGCATCAATGACCGTCTCGACGCCGTGTTTTTCGATGATCGTGTTGTTGAAGCGGAAATTCTCGTTCTCCAGTGCCTCGCCCTGGAACAGGAACCGATCCGGAACCATGGCATGCCAGCGGTAGAGCAGATCGAATTCCAGCGAGATCCGGTTGGTGCGGTACCAAAGGCGCTTGTCCGCATCGCCAGGCTCCACGAAGATCTTGAACGGCGAATTGGCAAGGTGGTTGATATAGTCCTCGATGATGACCTTGAGCAGCTTGACGATGTTGATGTTGCGGGCCGTTTCGAAGACGCGGTCCGGACCGAAGTGCGGGTTCCGTTTGCCGATCTCGCGCGCGAGACGATTGTGCTCGCGCAGGAAGATCGTGTTGAGCGCGCTGTAGAGGATCGTGGAATTGGCCCGTTCCAGGCCTGCCGCATAGTGGCATTTCCAGCGCTCCGGCGTGACGGCCCAATCCCCGATACCGGCCAGGAGTTCCCGAAGCTTTTTCGCCGCGCCCCATTCCGGATCAGCCCCCAGGAAGGTCGTTGCCCACATGGGCATGAAGTGAATGCCGGCAAACTCGGCTTTGACTGCCAGATCCGGGCCCGCAAGCAGCGGTGGCAGTTCGCCGACGGGCGTCTGCCTGGACTTCAGAAAAGCGCCTTCCCGTAAAAACGAGGTGGTTTCCTCGCCAAGACCATAGATCTGGCAAAGATCGATTTCGTGGTTCGAGGTGTTCAGCCGTTTGTTGAGCGGATGAGTGCGCAGGAAACTGTCGGTGAACCACTGGGCAAAGAAGCAGAACAGCGTGCTGGTGTCGCTCTCGACCATCGCCTTGCGCCGGTAAAGTTCCGCCACCCTTGGCACTTCCGGCAGGGCATCGACAAATTCCTGATCGACGGGTGGCAGGTGCCGGCCGGTGTAGCGGCGGTCAACCAGACCCGGCCAGCTGGCGAAGGTGCTGGTGGTCTTTTCCGGATCCTTTGGCCCCGCAACCATTTCCAGATGCGTTTCCGGGTCATGCGGCGTCCAGAGGGAGAGCGGCAGCGGACGACCGGGAGGCGCGTTCGAGATGCCGTTGATGACAAGACGGTTGATCACCCGGCTGAGCGGACCGCAACGCTTGACCAGCCGGACGAGGGCGGGAAAGGCCTCGGCCAGTTTCAGTGCCTGGCCGCCGATGAAACCGAGGATCCGCTTGTGGAGCGGCGGGTCCCGCAGGACGTCTCTCTCGGAGCGGGCGCCGAGCAGATCCAGAAACGGCACGAACACCAGTGCATAGAGGATATGCGGCCAGACGTGGTGGTGCCAGACATCCTGCAGCACGAAGATGAACACAATGGCGACGACAACATTGCCGCCGATGAAAATCCAGTAGCCGATGCGCAGTCGCCGGAACATAAGCCAGTTGGCATAGGCGCCGGCCCCCAGCGCCAACCCGAGGACCATGTGTATCGGATCGAAATCGTAGCGGAAGAATTCCTCGACGCCGCGATAGGCCATGATCGTCCCAACGAGCAGGCAGATGATGTCGAGAAACGTTCCCTTGAAGGATGCGCTAAGCCTCATGACCGCCCCGCATATTGCTTGGATTTGAGATATTCGATCAGTGCGGATTTCTCGCCGTCCGGAAGACCGGTGCCGTAAAGATGTCCACCATTGCCATTGCCGGTCAGCTGCGTGTCGAACAGGAAGCCACTTTCGCAGGCAAAGCCGACGTCCACCGGATCGAAATCCGTGCAGCCGCGATAGAAGGTCGCCGGACGTTCTTCCGGCGCTGACAAAAGCGCCCGCAGCGTCGGCACGGAACCATTGTGGAGATAGGGCCCGCGTGCCCAGATGGCGTCCAGCGGCGTGTTGGCATAGCCGTCCGTTGCCCGGTAGTGCGAGAACCGCCAGGTGTACCCCTTCCCGACATCGCCGAAACGGCTGACGAAGGCTTCGTCGAAGAGATCGGATCGTGCCGGGTCTGTCTGAAGGTCAGCAAGCGGCGTGACCTGCCCGAAGCTCTCGCCTCCTGGGTCATGACACGTGCCGCAGCCTTCCCTCTCGTAAATTGCAGCGCCGTCTGCTGCCATGTCAGCATTGACTGGCAAGGGGTAGGCGGGCGGCGGCAGGTCCCGCAGCCATTCCGCCTGAGCATCGATCAGCCCGCGTTGCAGCAGCCATTCCTTGGCGCCGCCGGCAAGGGCGGCGGAATAGTTGCGCTCGATCAGCGAATTGTTGTTGCCGTCCCAGTGGAACCAGCCCCCCTCGCGGATGCCCTGGTTCCAGACCGAGGGAAAGTCGACCGTTCCGACCGCCTCGTCCTTTTCCGGGCCATAGCCCCAGCGCGCGCGCCAGTTGTTGCCCGCGTCCGTGCGCCCGGGGCCATGCTGCGGTTTTACCTTCATCCAGCTGAAAGCGGTCGCCAGTCCATCGGCCTGGTCCTTGATGCCGGGTACAAGAATGGTGCGCACCAGAAGACGGTCGATTGGGCCCAGAGGTCTGCCGGCCTGCGCGGCGCTTTCAATCACCGCATCCGCCGTCAGCTTGTCGCTTGCGGCAACGTAGCCAAGGAACAGGATGTAGGACTGGATATCGAGCTTTTCGGCAGGTGCACCCAGCAACAACATGGTGTTGCCGCCGGCGGTGACCTCCACGCTGTGGCAGGTGGCGCAATTGAAACCGACCCTCCGCACACCGACGCGCCGGATGCTGAAGCCGATCGGAAGTTCCTGTCCCGGTTCCTCGATGAAGCCGAATGTGTGCCAGCCTTCGGGCAGCTCGTCCTTGAAAATTGTCGGCAATTCGCGCCAGACCATATAGGGGAAACCGTCCCATTCGGCGCCGATGGAACCGTATTTGAATTCGGCGACCGGATTGTCAAAGGTTTGTGGCGGACCCGGCTTGATGGTGAGGCGCTTGCCTTCCAGGACCAGGCAGGCGATCAGCAGCAGCGCGGCGACAATCGCCAACCAAAGCGGCATGCCGTCGTTTCTGGGTGATACGGAGGGTTGTTGCATCTTGTAGCTTTCCGGAATGCCGGCAAAGACGGGTGGAACAACGCCATTGACTTCATGCCGCTTGCGAGCGGCACTCTCGTAGGCTTGTCGCCGGGCAAGGTTGATGGCGCCGACGGGCTCGTGCGCCGGCAGGCTGTTCCAGGGTGAAAAGGCGATGTTTTCCGCCAGTGGGGCGTGTTGATCGACGTCCTGCTGAAAGATCTCCAGCGTCGCCAGCTTTTCGTGACGCGCGCCAGGTGCTCCCGACCAGGCAATCGACGGATCATCAACCGGCTGCGCGGCCGGATCTATCTGCACATCGACGCCGAATTCAAAAGTGACCGGGCAACGGATCAGGGTTTCCCTCAGCGCGACGGCCAGTTGATCGCGTCCGGACCAGACCTCAGGCGGATCCACCGGCACCGGCCTTGGCGCCGCGGTATATTTCACCAGTCGATCGCCAAGCCGATATGGCGTGGTGCTGAAGTATCGGCTTGCGAGCGGAGACACCGGGCGATGAGAGACAAAGGCCCGGATCCTGCCGAAGAGATAGAAGCCGGTGAACAGAAGCCTGGACAGGGGCTTCAGGCGGGCAAGACCGCGTTTCAGCAGCAGGGTGTTGATGTCGTCATAGTCGCCCAGGTCACCGGTGAAAAAGGTTTCATGGTCGACGAGAATGAAGTCCTGCACCCTGCCGTCCGGGTTTTCAGCCGACAGCCACTCCCTGTCGATGCCCAGCACCTTGATGGCCATGCCGTGGGCGTCCCGCTTCCGGTCATCCAGCTGGCGGCCATTGGAAAACCGGACAAGGGCGTCATATGTGCCCGGCAAGGCGAAGAGACCGTGACGCAAGTCCTCCGGCACTTCGCCGATAATGAAGCGCGCGCGGACACAGCCGTGATGTTTCGGATGCTGTGGGCGGCGGGCCAGACCGGGAACCGTGGAAATGGCCTCGGCATTGGTACGGGCAATGCTGTCGATCAGCCCCGCGTCTCCGCCGGTTTCCGATATGCCCGGCCGTGCCGGTTCTCTCGAGGCCATTCAGCCCGCCCTCTCGCGTTGGTGGGTCAAACGCATGGTCCGGCTCTTCAACCGCCGATGCGTTTAATTACCTTACGTAAGGCTAGCTCTTATTTTCAGGGAAGGGAAGGTTTCCGGCCGTTGCCCGTCACGGTGGTGTGACGGCATCCTTTTGAAATACAACCTGATTTGGCTACCGGGTTGTATTTCTTCGCTCCGACAATCATTTCTGCTCCGTGCCAGACGCTCGGGATGACAAGGTGGCCCGGGTCAAAACTTTTGATCCGGGCCCTGTTGCTTCAAAGGAGTTCAGTTGGAACTGAGGTCGACATCCGTCCCGTAGATCCGGGCGATGTCCCGAAGCATTGCGCGGGCTGCAAGAATGCCCTGCGACGTTGCCCAGACACCGTCATCGACCTTGTGGGCGTTTCCCGCCTTGACGACCTCCAGATTGGCCCAGAGAGGGTCTTTCAGCGTCTCCCCCTCCAGGGCCGTGCCCTCTCCATTGCCGGTGTCATATGTCAGGTAGAACATCCGGTTGGCTTCCATGTTCGGGATGCTTTCCTTGCCGACGGCAAGAGCCAGACCGTCCTGCGCCTGTACCTCGGGCCGCTTGAAACCAATGTCGTTCAGCACAACACCGGAGAAACTGTCATGGCGATAAACGTAAAGCTGGCCGGGCACGAAACGGACGACGGAAACCGTGTCCCCGGCATTCTCGCCGAGGGCTGAGCGCAACCGGGCAACGTCGGCCTCATAGTCACTGACGAGCGCTTCTCCTTGCGCCTTCATGCCGACCGAGCTGGCATAGAGCTTCATGTTGTCCTTGAAATCCGTGGCATTCACAACGAACACCGTGGGCGCAATGGCGGAGAGCTGAGGATAGATTTCCTCGTGCCGCTTCTTGCTGCCGAGGATCAGATCCGGCTCGAGCATGGCCAGCCGTTCCAGATTGACCGCAAGCTCCGTACCCACAACTTCAACTCCCGCCATCCGGTCGCCCAGATGCGGGTACCAGGGATCGCCATACCAGGATGACGCAGCCCCAACAGGCGTCTTGCCCAGCATGAGCATTGCCTCGGTGCCTTCGTTGGTGAGAACGACAATCTTTTGCGGAGTGTCCGGCACCTCGGTGGTGCCCATGGCATGGGTGATCTCGGCAGCGGACAGGGCGCCGGGCAACAAGGTTGGCAACAGGGCCGCGCAAAAACAAAGGCTGGAAAGAAAACGCAAGGGGGATCTCCGGCATTACAGGTTATCTGGCTTGCCGAACCCCGACTGGCTTGAGGAATTTTTTCCTGGAAATTGCAGTCTTTGTCAAATGAAGAAGCTCAGGCCTGCAGGAACCGTCCAGGTGCAAGCTGGTCCTGTGTGATACCGCAGGCGGACAGATCACCCGGCAGGTTCCGGCCGGCAACGAGGGCCGCCAGTGCCCTGCCCATCGCCGGGGATGTCAAAACCCCGCATCCCCCCTGGCCTGCGCTGGCAAAATAACCCGGATGATCGGGAAATCCGCCGCAGACAGGGTTTCGGTCAGGCGCAAACGTGCGCAATCCTGCCCAGCTCGCGGATGGACGCGGCACGGCCAGCTCGGTGCCGATGCCGATATGATGGATCGCCTCTGCAAGGCGAAGATCATCTGCATAAACCTCTCCCGGAGAAACTGGATCAGCCTCTGCCGGTGACGCCGTGAAGCCGTGCGGCTGCGGATGGACGTACCAGGTGTAATCGGCTGTCGTGACATGTGGCCAGACACCGGCGTCCTGACGGTGAAGCGGAAATGTGAAGGCCGAACGGCGAAAGGCCTTGAGGCCAAGCGCCGGGACGCCGGCAAGATCCGCAATCCGGTCCGCCCAGGCCCCGGCCGCATTGACCAGAACGGGCGCCGACACCGTCCGGTCTCCGGCCGTCACCTGCCATGTGTCGGCAATCCGCCGGATGGAAGTGACCTCCGCCTTGCAGACGAAGCGAGCGCCATTGGCAGCCGCCGCCTTGCGATAGGATTGCAGCAGCAGATCGGCATCGATATCCATCGCATCTGCTTCGAAAACGCCCGCATGAACCCGTTCCGGCCGGAGGGCCGGAAACAGGGCCAAAGCCTCTTGTCTGTCAACAAACCGGCAGTCTGACCCGGCCTCCTGCAGCCTTGCCATCAGCCTGTCCAGAACAGGCCGATGCTCCTCACGCCCAACCGTCAGGCAGCCGCGGGGCGCGACAAGCGTCTGCTCGCAAAATTCCGGCGGCGGCGCCTGAAAGAACGCACGGCTTGCGGCGGCCAGCGCGCGCATTGTGTTGGCGGAAATGCCGGCCGTGAATTGCCCTGCCGTGCGGGCTGAAGACTGCGTTGCCAGCGCCGGCTCGCGCTCCAGAAGCGTCACTTGCGCAAACTCGGACAGAAAACAGGCCGCGCTCAGCCCGGCAACACCGCCGCCGATGATGATGACGTCTGCTGTCATTGCGTCAGACAATCCCTCGCGGTCTCACGGTCAACGCTGTCACGCCGCCTTGCGGGACATGTCTTCGCCGCGGTAACTCAAGGCCTCCGCCAGATGAATGCGGCCAACCTGATCCGCACCGTCCAGATCGGCCAGCGTGCGGGCGAGTTTGAGGACGCGGTGATATCCGCGCGCGCTCAGGGCAAGACGCTCGGCGACATCGCGCAGGAAAGCGAGCCCCTTGTCGTCCGGCCGTGTCATGGTTTCGACAATCGATGCAGGTGCCTGGGCATTTGTGCGGCAGGCAAGGCCAAGTTCCAGGAAGCGTTCTGCCTGGATGCTGCGCGCTTCAGCGACCCGAGCGGCCACGACGACTGACGGTTCGCTGGCCGCAGGGCCGATCAGGTCTGCCGCCGTAACGGCCGGAACCTCGATCCTGACGTCGATCCGGTCAAGCAGCGGTCCGGACACCCGGGCCTGATAGTCGATGACGCAGCGCTCGCCCCGGCGGCACTGGTGGCCCGGCTCGCCCGCATGGCCGCAGCGGCAGGGGTTCATGGCCGCCACAAGCTGGATGCGGGCCGGATAGGTGACCCGGTGGTTTGCGCGGGCAATTACAGCTTCGCCCGATTCCAGCGGCTGGCGCAGACTGTCGAGAACCTGCGGATTGAACTCGGGAAGCTCGTCGAGGAATAACACTCCGTTATGGGCGAGCGAGACCTCTCCGGGCCGGGCGCGCATCCCGCCTCCGACAAGGGCGGCCATGGAAGCGGAGTGATGCGGCGCGCGGAAGGGGCGTCGATCGGTTAATTTGCCTTCGGCCAACTCGCCCGCGAGCGAGGCGATCATGGACACTTCCAGAAGCTCGCGCGGGGTCAGGGCGGGCAGGATGGACGGCAGGCGCTGCGCCAGCATGGATTTGCCTGAGCCGGGAGGACCGGTCATCAGAAGGTTGTGCCCACCGGCAGCGGCAATCTCCAGCGCCCGTCTGGCGCTTTCCTGTCCCTTGACCTCTGCAAGGTCCGGCAGCACACCGGCGTTGCCGCGCAGCCGGGCCACCGGCCGGGAGAGCACCTGTGTTCCCTTGAAGTGATTGGCGAGCTGGATCAGCGAACGGGGTGCGAGAATGTCCATGTCTGCGTCGGCCCAGGCAGCCTCGCCGCCGCTGGCTTCCGGGCAGATGAGGCCCTTGCCGATGCCGTTGGCGCCCATGGCGGCCGGCAGGACACCAGCAACAGGTGCAAGCGTGCCGTCGAGACCAAGCTCGCCCAGAACAACGTATTTTTCCAGAAATTCAGCCGGTATGGCGCCGATGGCGGCCATCACGCCCAGCGCGATCGGCAGATCGTAATGCGAGCCTTCCTTGGGCAGGTCGGCAGGGGCGAGATTGACTGTGACGCGTTTGGCCGGCAGGGCCAGGCCTGAAGCGGCAAGCGCCGCGCGAACTCGTTCCCGACTTTCTGCAACGGCCTTGTCCGGCAGGCCGACGATGGTGAAGGCAACCATACCCGGCCCGACATGCACCTGCACGTCTACCGGAACTGCCTCGATGCCCCGAAACGCGACCGTCGTGATCCGGCTGACCATATTCACCTCTACTTACAGATGCAGGTCAACGAAGCATATGTCGATAAAAGACGCAAGAACAAATATGGAACAGACGAGGTCTGCCCGGTCAGGATACCAGCACGCGCAACTTGCTTCCGCTGGCAACAGTGAAGTTGGCGCGGGTCAGAACAGCATCCAGATAAGCGGGCACCTTAAAGTCTTCACTCGGCTGCAAACCGTTGGTTTCCAGCCAGTCGGACACAAGCTCAAGGAGCCGGTCGGGGTCTTTTTCATAGAGGGCCCGACACAGCTCCATGTCGAGCTTGGCCCCGGCGGTGTTGGCGGCGGTGAGTATCATCGATCCAATCGCATTCTGTTCATCAATCATAGCGTGCTGCCAACATGCTTGCAATTTCCGGGAAAGGCCAGCACATAGCGGTTATGTGGGCGTTGGCCACCATAACCCGCTGTTATGGTCTGACCCCTTCGGCCTGCCTTCCGGCCGCAAAGCCCGCCAGGCCGCAGCACAGAAGCCCGGCTGCGAAGAAAAGTGCCGAATGGCCGACAACCGGAATGAGAAAGCCGCTCAGCACGGGCCCGACCCCCTGCCCCAGGGAAATCAGGAAGAAGGTAAAGCCGAACCCGATGGACGGTGCCTGCCGGAACAGCCTCATGCTCCACATGCCGAAAAGGGCGGTCATCACGATGAAACCGACGCCGAAACAAGCCGCTGACACGTAGATCCCGAGCCTTGTTTCCACCAGCAGCGGCAGAGTGCCGATTGCGGTCCCGACCAGAACCGCCAGGACACGATAGGCAGCCTGCAAACCCCAGCGATCGACAAGACCACCGGCGAAGCAGCCGGTAACGCCCGAAATGCCCAACACGATCCAGAACAGGATTGCGTCTCGTGGATTGCCCGTCAGCATGGTCAAGAGTTCGACGGCATAGGTCCAGTAGACAGCGGTGACGATGCCGAAAAGAAACGCCGCGACAAACAGTCCGCGCGCTGTCCGATCCATAAGGATCCAGACGGACACCCTGGGCCGGGCATGTTCCAGATGCACGCTGCGCCTGGGCAAGGTGGCTGCGTTCCAGATGGTTACACTGAAGGCGATAACCGCGAAAACCAGCCAGGCGAGCCGCCAGTCACCACCGGCGAAGAGAGCCAGCGGCCCGGCAAAGGCAACGCCGAAACCGGTGCCGGAGTTGATCCAGGCATAGACGCTGTTCTGCCGGCTGAGTTCCGTATGACGCACGATGACATCGGAAAAGGGCGGATAGGAAAGGCCCGGGCTTGCTCCTGCAACGAAGACGCCAAGCGCCAGTATGAACGGCGTCTGTGCCAGGGCGATCATGGCCATGCCTGTTGTGGCGGCGAGGCCGCCGAGCAGGATCGGCAGGCGCGGTTCGAACACCGTCGACAGCCAGGAACCGACGAAAGTCGCCGCCAGATACCCCAGATAGGACAGGCCGGCGATCAGGCCGACCGTCTCCGGCGACAGCGCGAATTCCTGACGGATTTCCGGCAGGAACAGGCCAAAACAATAGCGTGCCAGTCCGTAGGTGACAGCGACGATGGCCAGGCCCGCGGCAGTAAGACCGCGGGTCTGTGCCAAGGTCATCTCAAACCCGGCGGGAGAGCTGGAAGTGAAGTGTCTGGTCATCCGTGTAGCTCTCGCCGAATATTTCGAAATGGCCACCCTCCTGCCGGTACGAGCGATACTGATCGCGCGTGAGTTTCAGGCAGAAGTTGGAAACATGCAAGTTTCTTCCGCTGATTGAATGCGCGAATTCTTCGGCCAGAATGGCCACTTGCGCACTCTGGCCATCCTCAAACACGACAGGCAGCAAAAAGAAACGATTCAGCGTCGGCAAACTGCGGTCCACCGCGCGTTCGAACGCGATGCGCGAAAACCGCTGCATGGCCGGGTGGGCGTAAAAGCCGGAGATCTTGTCGGTCTGTTCGATGGTGTAGAGCTGGCTTTCGGACAGCAGCAGGTCTCCTGGCCGGGTGATGTCTCGCAGCCAGCCGTTGACCACTGCCGGATCGTCATTGCCTTCCTGAAAACCGAGCATTGTCACGAGTGCGGGCGGCGCACCGTCTTCGATCATGTCTTCCAGGCGGCAGGCCTCGAAAGGCGCGGTGACAAACTCAAGTGGAGTGTCCGGCAGGATCGCCGCGAGGGCTGCCCGCATCGGCGCAGCCGACATCGGGTTGATGTCGACGGCGATATAACGATCTATGATGACGCCCAGGCCCTGCAGTGTCTTGAGAATGAACCCGGTCTTGACCGGCTCCGGCCCCAGTTCGACATACACCAACCGCTCACCTGCAAGCTCGGTTGCAATCCGCCCGCAGCTTTCTTCCAGCGCCGCCCGAAAAGACCTGCCGTCTTCATGAATTCGGCCAAGCGTGTCCGATGCGATGCCGGTCTCGTTCAGCTGGCGCATCAGCTGAAACACCTCGTCCAGAGGCCCGGTTGCGGTCTCCGAACTGCCTTCGTTTGTGTATTTCACCCGGTTGTCCTGGGTCAGGATCGTATCGAGACTGAATTCCGTGTGGCAGGCAATTGCCCTGTGAACTCTTTGTTGCAGCGAAAGGGGGCCGGTCGTCTGGTGATCTGGCCCATGCTCCGGCTGGCCATAGGAAAGCGCTAAAGTCATGGCGGATACCTGTTTTGACAAAAGAGACTCTCGGATTACGGGATTTTTTACCGACCCTTAAATTTATAATTGAAGCGCCCCATAATGGAACGTTATGCTTGTGTGGCGCTGGACCGGCGGAAAACCGCATAGGTCGTCTTGCGCTAAAACGGAGGCAGGGACATGACCATAGGCCGTTTTAATATCGAGTTGCTGGAAGCCTTTGTGGCTGTTGCCGAAGCAGGCAACGTCACACATGCGGGATCTCGGTTGAACCGCACACAACCCTGCGTCAGCACTCAGCTGCGGCGTTTGGAGGAACGGGTCGGCAAGCCGCTGATCGAGCGCAGCGCGCGCACAATGAACCTCACGCCCGCCGGGCGTATCCTCTATCAGCACGCCACGGAAATCCTGCGCTCACACGAGGAAGCCAGGTTGCGCCTGTCTGCACCGGAACTGACCGGCACGGTGCATGTCGGCCTGCCAGAATGGTATGCGACCGGCCAGCTGCAATCGATTTTCTGCAATTTCGTGCGCATTCACCCCAACGTGAAACTAGAGATGACGGTCGCCGACAGCGCCACACTGCACGAAATGTTGTCCAACAACGAAATCAACCTCGCAATAGCCCTTGTCTCGTCAACCAAGCAGATGCCGGTCGAGATATTCGAGGAACCGCTGCACTGGGTGGTTGGCGACAACTGCCCGCTAACCGATCCGCTGCCATTGATCATGTTTCCCGAACCCTGCCCTTTCCGGGAAATCTCCTTCGGTTCGCTCGCCCGCGCCGGACGGCAGTGGTACGAGCGCATCACCACCACCAGCGTTGCCGCCGCCCAGGTGGCCGTTCTGTCGGGTGCGGGCCTTTGCTGCCTGCCGTCGGGAGCCATTCTGGAAGGCTTCAAGATCCTGAAGGAGCAGGATGGCTTTCCGAAGCTTCCAGCAACACAGCTCGCGATCTACACCCAGTCGACAACGCAATCGCCCATCGTCGATTATCTGGAAGAACATCTCAACGACCTCCTGCAGAACGCCATCGCGCCGCGCTCGGCGCTGGCTGGCAAGATACAGCCGGATTTGCGGGTGGTCTGACGGCCTCAAGCCTCAGGCCCGTTCTGCCAGGATTTCCAGCAGCTTCCTGTGCGCCTCGACCGGTTTGCGGTCGACGCGCCAGACAAGATAGGTGACGGTTTCGCCAAAAGGCGGCGGGAGCGGGGTCGTCGTCAACTGGTCGGCATTGCGAAAGCCCAGGACAGCGCTTTCCGGAGCAACCGTGAACCCGAGACCGGCCTCCACACAGCCCAGAATTCCTTCCAGCGTGCCCATTTCCGTTACTTCCCTGTCGCTCTGGCCGATACTGCCGAGCCACGCCTGCGCCGCCGCCCTGTAGCTGCAGCCATGGCGAAAGGCCAACAGGGGGCCCTGCGCCGAAGTGGCCGGACCACTGGCGCAGACAAGCTGTTCGCCGAAGGCACGAACCGCCTGAAACCTGGCCTTGTCGACAGGCCCGGCGACAAAGGCGGCATCGATCTTCTGATCCCACACCTTTGACAGCAGGTCTGCGGTCGGGCCGGTCATCAGGGAAAGCGGTGCTGCGCTTTTGTCTCTCAGACGTTTGAGAAGAGCGGGCAGGCGAACGGCTGCCGTTGTTTCCATGGAGCCGAGCCTGAGCGGCGCACCTGCCCCGGCAGCTTCCAGAAGATCGCGCTCGGCCGCCGCAAATTGTTGCAGAAGCACGATCGCGCGCGCATGGACCTGTTCACCGAATTCCGTCAGCCGGGCCCCGGCCTTGCTGCGCTGGAAGACCTTCTGGCCGAATTGTTCCTCAAGACGCCGAATTCGGGAGGTGACGTTCGACTGCACGCAATTCAACGCCTGGGCAGCTCCCGAAAAGGAGCCTGTCTCGGCGACTGCCATCAGTGTTTTCAAAAGCACGATGTCCATACCATCCAAATTAAAGATATCAAATTCCTTCTTCAATCATTTTTCCTGAAATGATTTCCATGGCAGCGTGTCTGCATGAAACAATTGCTCGACACGCCCTTTACCCGCCGCTTTGCCGTTTCCCATCCGGTCGTGCTGGCGCCGATGGACAGGATTTCGGATGGTCGTCTGGCCGCTGAAGTCAGCCGCGCCGGTGGCTTCGGTATTATCGGCGCCGGTTACGGCGACCCGGACTGGATCGACGCTGCCTTCGATGCGGCCGGAAACCAGAGGGTCGGTCTTGGTGTCATCACTTGGAGTCTTCTGAAAAAACCGGCCCTCGTGGATCGGATCCTCGACCGCAATCCGGCGGCCCTGTTCGTTTCCTTCGGTGACGCGGAACTGATCGTAAAGGCCGCCAGGGAGCGCGGTATTCCCACAATCTGGCAGGTGCAACGCCTGGACCAGGCCGAACAGGCCCTGAAGGCCGGAACGGACGTTCTCGTCGCCCAGGGCCAGGAAGGCGGCGGTCACGGTATGGACCGGGGCCTGTCCGCCCTTCTTCCTGCGGTTCGCGATGCCGCCGGCAAGGAAACAATCGTGTTGGCGGCCGGCGGGCTTGCGGACGGGCGCGGACTGGCAGCGGCCCTCATGCTGGGCGCGGACGGTGTCATGATGGGGACCCGTTTCTGGGCAAGCGTCGAGGCGAACGGATCGGAAAAGGCCAAGGTTGCCCTGACCAAGGCGCACGGGGACGACACCGCCCGGTCCAGTGTGTTCGACGTTGCGCGCGGACTTGACTGGCCGTCGCAATTCACAGGGCGGGTTGTTCAGAATGCGTTTTCCCGCCCCTGGCTGGAGGATCCGGCAGGTTTGTCCGGTGCGGCTCACAAGATCCAGAAAACCTATGAGGCTGCCGACCCGGACGACTATTCCGTTCGCGCCCTGATTGCCGGAGAATCCCTCGATCTTGTGAAAACCGTTCAACCGGCGGCTAGGATCGTAGAGGACACAGTTCGAGAGGCGGCAGCGCTTCTTGCTCGCGCGCCGGATTTCGTCATCGGGTGAAGCCCCGCTTCCTCAAGACCACCCTGTCACCCGCTCCCGTCTCTATCGCCGCCTTTTCCGTCCAACCTTTGGTGCGGCAAATTGTATGCGGCTTGGAACACTCCTGAGGGTTTTGGTACCGGGGCCTCATGTGGACTCCCGGAAACCCTGGGCTTTTCAGCTGCCTGCGGAAATCGCCTCGGGCTCGTTTCTTCGCGGTGGCGACAACTGGTTACAAATTCTCGGCCAAACACCCTGCTGTTGCCTTTGACGCAGCGAGATCTTCGGCTTAGGCCTGTTGAAGCCGGTGGAGGAGGACCCGGCAACCGTCAAATCCGGTCTGAAACGGGCAGCAGTACCATGTCTTTCAAACGTATCGTTTTCTGGGCGCATCTCGTCGTCGGGGTCGCCTTCGGTCTCGTTATCCTCCTGATGTCAGCCACCGGCGTGGTCCTGACCTACGAGCGCCAGATCATCTCCTACATGGAAAGCCGCGCGGTCGTAAAACCGGCCTATGCGCAGCTCCTCTCTGTCGACGACCTGGCAACTGCCGTTCTGGCAAACGGCGGCCAACCCGGCAATTCGCTGGTCCTGCCAAGGCAGGACGGCGCCCCGGCCACACTTTCGGTCAGTCGGCGCGAGAACCATTTGCTCAACCCCTATACAGGGGAGCGGATCGACAATGCCGCGGAGGGCACAAGATCCTTCTTTGGCACGGTGACAGCGCTGCACCGCTGGTTTGCCCTTACTGGTGAAAACCGCGGCCTTGGGCGGGCCGTGACCGGTGCTGCCAATCTCGGCTTCCTGTTCATTCTGGTGTCCGGAATTTATCTCTGGTGGCCGAAGAAATGGACCTGGCGGATCGTCAAGCTGAACCTTCTCTTCCGCAGAAACCTGCCGACCGCGAAGGCACGCGACTACAACTGGCACCATGTCTTCGGCATCTGGTCGCTCGTACCGCTGTTTGCCGTTGTGGTCTCCGGCGTCGTCATTTCCTATCCCTGGGCCAGCAACATGGTGGCCGCCGTCTTCGGGCCGGTTTCGCCCGCAGCTACCGGCCAGGGTGCCGGTGAAGAACGCCAGGGTCAGAACCGCGCTCAGGGTGAAGCCGTCAGCCTGCAGGCCATTGCCGACACGCTGAAACAGGCCGAACCGGACTGGCAGACGCTTTCGGTCAAATTGCCCAACGGACAGGCTGCACGGGTGGTGATGACCGTCGATACAGGCAATGGCACCCAGCTTTCCCGCCAGACGACCTATACGGTCTCCACGGTTTCGGGTGAGGTGCTTGGCGTCAGCGGCGCCGAAGACCAGCCGGCAGGCCGGCGCGCCAGGGTCTTCCTTAGATTTCTGCACACCGGCGAGGTCTATGGCGTCATGGGCCAAACGCTCGCGGGGCTTGCCTCGCTGGCGTCGGTGTTTCTCTTCTACACAGGCTTTGCGCTTGCCTATCGCCGGCTGATCCAGCCGCTGTTCCGGCGCCGTGCTCAGCAGGCCTGAGGCCTGCTCTCCTGTCGGGACCGAAGCACCCGGAGCAAATCGCGTTTTGTCGGCATCGCTTTTCGCAGTCTGAAATCAGAGATTTCAACGCTAAAAGCGATGCAGGATTTTTTCAGGTTAAACGCGACGTGCTCTAGGGTGTGGACCCATAAATGAAAATGAAATGGTTTGAGGTGGATTGGTCTTCCTCAAGGCGCGGAAGCGCAGGAAATGTGGCTCATTTTCAAGCTTTCGCAACGCTGAGGAGGACCAATCCAGTCAAATCCGAAGGACATGAAAATGGCTTCACCTCGTGTCGTCAGTTTGCTTGACCGGGCAGAAAGCCCGCCCAGCGCACACTTCCTAACGCGATTTTGCCATTTCTCATGCCATTTCGTCTTCATTTATGGGTCCACACCCTAATGCGCCTCGTCCCAATTGTCGGCTGCGCGAGCGTCGACCTGAAGCGGCACGGAAAGTTTCAGCGCCGGATCGCAGGCATTTTCCATCACGTCCCTGATCACCGGAATGGTGGATTCCACCTGTGCATCCGGCACTTCGAAGATCAGTTCGTCATGCACCTGCAGCAGCATCTGCGCATCCAGCTTTGAGCCTTCCAGCCGGTTTTCCATGCGCACCATCGCCCGGCGCAGGATATCCGCGGCAGACCCCTGGATCGGGGCGTTGATGGCGGCGCGTTCATAGAAGGCACGCATGTTCGGGTTCTTGGTGTTCACTTCCGGATAATGCGCCTTGCGGCCGAAGATTGTGGTCACGTAACCGTTCGCATGAACCTGCTTCTTGGTCGCTTCCATGTAGTCCTTGATGCCCGGGAAACGCTCGAAATAGGTCTTGATATAGTCGCCTGCCTCGCCGCGCGAGATGCCGAGCTGGTTGGCGAGGCCGAATGCGGAAATCCCGTAGATGATGCCGAAGTTGATCGCCTTCGCCCGGCGGCGGACCATCGGGTCCATGCCTTCGATCGGCGTGCCGAACATTTCGCTTGCCGTCATTGCGTGAATGTCCAGCCCGTCGTCGAACGCCTTCTTCAACTGAGGAATATCGGCCATGTGCGCCAGGACGCGCAGCTCGATCTGGCTGTAGTCGGCCGAGATCAGCTTGTGACCCTTTTCGGCAATGAAGGCCTTGCGGATCTTGCGGCCTTCCTCGGTCCGAACCGGAATGTTCTGCAGGTTCGGTTCCGACGAGGACAGGCGCCCGGTGGTGGTTGCCGCCAGCGCGTAGGATGTGTGCACACGCCCCGTTTCCGGATTGATGTAACCGGGCAGGGCGTCGGTGTAGGTGGATTTCAGCTTGGAGAGCTGGCGCCAGGAAACGATCCGCGACGGCAGTTCGTGCCCTTCCGCGGCCAGATCTTCCAGAACCTGCGCCGAGGTCGACCAGGCGCCGGTCTTTGTCTTCTTGCCGCCGGGAAGCCCCATCTTGCCGAACAGGATATCACCAAGCTGCTTGGGCGAACCGATGTTGAAGCTTTCGCCGGCCAGCTCGTAAATCTCGGCTTCCTTGCCCGCCATGCCTTGCGCGAATTCACCCGAAAGGCGCGACAGCATCTGCCGGTCGACGGAGATGCCGCGCTTTTCCATGCGCGCAAGCACCGGCACCATCGGCCGTTCCAGCGTCTCGTAGGCGGTCGCCATACGTTCGGAAGCGAGCCTCGGCTTCAGGATCAGCCAGAGACGAAGCGTCACATCGGCGTCTTCCGCCGCATAGGCAGTTGCCTTGTCGATGGCGACCTTGTCGAAGGTGATCATCGACTTGCCGGAGCCGCAGATTTCCTTGAACGGGATCGGCTTGTGATCGAGCCAGCGCTCGGACAGTTCGTCCATGCCGTTGCCGCCCTTGCCGGCATCGACCGTGTAGGACAGCAGCATCGTGTCGTCGTAAGGCGTAATGTCGACACCGTAACGTGTCATCACCAGCCAGTCGTATTTGAGGTTCTGCGCGATCTTGAGAACCGAGCGGTCCTCCAGCATCGGCTTCAGCACTTCCAGCGCGTCTTTCAGCGGGATCTGGCCTTCGACAAGACCGCCACCGCCAAGAAGATCACCCTCGCCGTCGACGTGGCCAAGCGGCACATAACAGGCCTTGCCGGGCTCGGTGGACAGCGAAACACCGACAAGCTCTGCCTGCATGGCGTCCAGCGATGTCGTTTCGGTGTCGAAGGCGACGTAGCCCTTTTCAAAGGCCGCGTCGCACCATTCCTTCAAGCGGTCGAGGCTGGTGACGGTTTCATAGGTGCTGCTGTCGACCGGGATCGCCCGGATCGTCTGGGCGCGTGCATCGGCAACGGTCTGCGGTACCAGCAGGCCGGAGTTGTCCGGATCAGCGTCGCCCGGGGTTTTTGCAGCTTCCGAACCCGCGCTGTCACTGCCGGCCGGGCGCTCCATCATCCGGCCCTTGTGGTCCGGAACATCCCATCCCGGAACCTTGAGGTCCGATGCATCGACCGTATCCAGATCGGCCCCGGTCACATCCGCAACGCGCCGGGTGAGGGTGGTGAACCCCATCGCCTTCAGGAAGCCGAGCGCCTTGGGTCCGTCAACATCGGTTACCGACAATTCGCCCACCGGCACCTTGACCGGCACATCCTGCTTGAGAGTGACGAGCTGCCTGGAAATCCGAGCCTGATCGGCAAATTCGATAAGGTTTTCCCGTCGCTTGTTCTGTTTGATCGTGTCGGCCTTGGCGAGCAGCGTTTCCAGATCGCCGAATTCATTGATCAGCAGGGCCGCGGTCTTCAGACCGATACCCGGCACGCCGGGCACGTTATCGACGCTGTCGCCCGCCAGCGATTGCACCTCGATGACCTTGTCGGGACCGACGCCGAATTTCTCGAACACCTCGGCTTCGCCGAAGGTCTTGTTCTTCATGGTGTCGATCATGCCCACCTTCGGGCCGATCAGCTGCATCAGGTCCTTGTCGCCTGAAACGATGGTCACTCGCGCGCCCTGTTCGGCAGCCTCACGGGCATAGGTCGCGATCAGGTCGTCCGCCTCGAAGCCTTCCTGCTCGATGCAGTGAACCGAAAAGGCGCGTGTCGCTTCGCGGATAAGGCCGAACTGCGGCACCAGATCTTCCGGCGGGTCTGGCCGGTGGGCCTTGTATTCCGGATAAATCTCGTTCCGGAATGTCTGCGCGGAATGGTCGAAGATCACCGCGAAATGGGTGGGCTCGTCGCCTTCCTCCGGTGTCAGGCCTTCCTGCAGCAGCTTCCACAGCATGTTGCAGAAGCCCGAAACCGCCCCGACAGGAAGCCCGTCCGGCTTGCGCGTCAGTGGCGGCAGCGCGTGATAAGCGCGAAAAATGAACGTGGACCCGTCGACCAGGATGAGATGGTCATCGGCGGTGAGGGCGGAGGAGGTGCTTTGCGTCGACATGGCGCGGATCATGCCCGCAGCCTGTTCTGGAGAAAAGTCCTAAAGTTAAAAATTCCAAGCTTGCCGATCACTCAGCTGCCTGTGCCTGACGTTTCCCGCCAAAGGTTCCGCTGAGATAGGCCCAGGCGGGCCTGCGGAACAGGAACCAGCCGATGTTCGTGCGGCGGATCAGCCAGAACAGGATCATCGGACTAACCGACGCCACCAGCGTCACGATCAACGACGTTGTGCCGATATCAAGGATGCCCAGCTTCAGCAGAATCACCCGCGTCACGCCCATGGGGAAGAAGAAGGCGAGATAGATGACGATCGAGTTTTCGCCGAAATGCTGGAGGAAACCGAGCTGGCCCCATTTCACGATCAAGGCGCTGGTGAGGATGATGGCACCCGCACCGGCCGCACCAAGAACGAGCGCAATGACCGGCAGATGTGCCCAGCCGGCATAGACCAGCGTGCCGTTCACCAGGCCCCAGACCAGCAGACACGCGAGACTGATCCCGATCCGCTCGCGCGCCCAGTCGGCCAGGGCAAAGATCTGCGGAGCAAAAACAAAGCCGGCATAGAAGAAAACGAAACGGGCCGCGAATTCATCGACCAGCAGCCAGCCGGTGTGGATCGGCGCGATCTGCAGAAGTGCGCCGACGGCCAGAACCAGTTGCCACGGCACACCCTTGTCGTGGGCGGCCTTCGACACGACGAAGAAGACCGGCAGCATGTAGATGAACCACAAGGTACCGAAAGGCTCGATGAAACTCAGGAAATAGAGTTCCACCGTTGCGCGAACGCTGGTCTCCTCGATGAAGACGGGCGCCTTCACCAGAAACTGGATCGTCATCCACAGCACGTAAAAGTAGGCAAAGTGGACGAGCTTGCGATCAAGATAGAGTTTCCAGTCGCGGGTAATGACGTTCGACAGGAAAAGGCCCGAGATCAGGAAGAAATCCGGCATGCGGAAGGGGGCTGCAAAGGCGACGACCACATGCATCCAGCCTGTCTGGCCAGCGGCGGCTTCCACGCCAAGCACCGAATGCATCATCACGACGAAGATGATGCAGATGCCCTTGGCGGTATCCACCCAATCTACACGCCTGGCGCTCATTCTACCGCTGCCTGCTCCGCTTCAGTCCGGTTTTGGGTCCAATTCAGCGCAGACATAACCTTGACTGGTAAATATTACGCATACACCAGCAGTCACGTTTTAGTGAGCGTTTGGGAAATCAGGGCTTCGCGTTGTCCGAGCCATCCTGCCAGGGGCTGAGCTTCGGCTGGCCGGAGCCACCACTCGTGCCGCTGTTTTTTTCGCTCCAGTCGCCTTCGTCCAGGTCCACGACGCCGTCATCCGGCCGGCGCATACCACCGCCCCCATCGACGATAACGACGTTCGATCGGGCAATGATGAACCGCGCCAGCGCTTCGCGAACCGGCGGTATGAACAGGAGCAGGCCGATGGCATCCGTGACGAAACCCGGGATCAGCAGCAGAATGCTGGCAAGAACGATCATTGCACCCTGCATCACCTCGTTTCCGGGTGTGCGGCCGGCATCCAGCTCCGTTTGCATGCGCATCAGCAGTGACAGGCCCTGCTGGCGCAGCATCACTGTCCCGGCCAGCGCGGTGATCACCGTCAGCAGGATTGTCGGGAATACACCGATCAAGCCTCCCACCCAGATGAACATCGCAATCTCGATCAGGGGCAGAAGAAGGATTGCGGCAATGATATAAAGTCCCACGGGAGCTCCATCGTCTGATAAGCTATTCGGACCTAAGGTAGACATTCACTCGCAAAAATGCGAGCAGGCAGTCACGAAATGGCTATGAATGCAAAGATTCAGTCTTGCTCTTGGGTCTGGATGCTGGTTCAAGGACCCCCTAAATAGGAAGCAGACAGGCCTTGCGTACGAGGCTGCGCTCACCTGGCAGTTAGAGCAGGCGGCTCTAGGGCCTCAAAAAGGGTAACCGGAAGTTACGATGAACGAGATTTTTGACCCGTTGAACCTCCTCCTGATGGGACTTGCGGTTTTCATTCTGTTCAGACTGCGATCGGTGCTGGGCAAACGCACCGGCAATGAGCGCCCGCCATTCGACCCCTATTCCAAGCCCGATCAGCCGCGCGAACGCAAAAACGGCAACGATCAGGACAATGTCATCCCGATGCCGAACCAGACCACGCTGGAGGCCGAGCCGGTCGAGGAGAGTGGTCGTGGTGGCGACGTCGTGATCGACAAGGTTGCCCCGGCGGGCTCCGCATTGAACAGCGCCCTGAAACAGATCCTGTCCGTCGACCGCAGCTTCGAGCCGGAACCCTTCCTGGAAGGCGCACGCGCCGCCTACGAGATGATCGTGATGGCTTTTGCGGACGGCGACAAGAAAGCGCTGAAGAACCTTCTGTCCCGCGAAGTCTATGAAGGCTTCGTCACCGCAATCGACGATCGCGAAAAGCGTGGCGAGACCATCGAATCTACCTTTGTCGGCATCGACAAGGCCGAAATCGTCGAAGCTGCGCTGAAGAATTCGACCGCCCAGGTAACCGTGAAGATCCACAGCCAGCTGATTTCCGCCACGCGCGACAAGGCCGGTGAAGTGGTCGACGGCGATCCGGCCAAGGTAAGCGAAGTGATCGACATCTGGACCTTCGCCCGGGACACCACGTCCCGCGATCCGAACTGGAAGCTGGTCGCGACCGAATCCGCAGAGTAATCACGATGCAGGGCAAGCGGAACACGCGGCCCCGGCCGGGCTTCCGGCTTGTCCCACTGCTAAAGGGCGCGGTTCTGGCCGCGCCGCTTTTCTTTTCAGGAGCTGCCTCAGCCATGGTACCAGGCCAACGGATCCCGGACCGGTTCGAGGCAATCTCCTTCTCCAGTCTGCCGGGCTGGCAAAACGACGATCATGCCGCCGCCCTTGCCGGTTTTCTACGCCTGTGCCGCAAACCGGAAATCCTGACCCAGGACACCGTTTTTCCCTCCGTCGCCGCAGCAGATCTGCAAACGCTCTGTAACGACGCCGAAAAGGCCGCAAAGTACGGTGATGAAGCGCCGCGGGACTTTTTCGAAAGCCGGTTCACGCCGCACCGAATTGCCCAGAGCGGATTTGTGACGGGCTATTTCGAGCCGGAACTGGCCGCCTCGCGGGTCAGAACCGACATATTCCGGTATCCCTTGCTCAAAAAGCCGGAAGGCCTGGAGGCGATCACGCCGGAAAACCGGCCACAGGACTGGCCCGAAACGCTCAGCCATGGACGGCGGGTTGATGGACGCGTCACCGAAATGCCGGATCGGAGCGCCATCATGGATGGCAAGCTCGATCCGGAAAACCTCGAACTCGTCTGGCTTGCCGATCCGACCGACGCCTATTTCGTGCATGTTCAGGGCTCGGCAAGGCTGCGTCTTGCGGACGGAAGCGCGATGCGGGTCGGTTATGCGGGCAAGACAGGCCACCCCTACACCGGCATTGCCCGGTTGCTGGTGACGCGCGGAGAAGGCACGCCGGAGGACTTCACGGCTGCCGGACTTCGTGCCTGGCTGGAAGCGCATCCGGAGGAGCGCGATCAGCTGTTCCGGCAAAACCGGTCTTTCATCTTCTTTCGGGAAGTCGACGAAATCGGCGTGAACGACGGGCCCGTCGGGGCCGCGGGCCTTCCCCTTGCGGCAGGCCGCAGCCTTGCGGTCGATCCGAGTTTCATTCCCTATGGATCCCTGGTTTTCGTTGCCTCCGCGCTGAAGGATCACGACAGCGACGACGGCGCTTTCCGACGGCTGATGGTGGCAGATGACACCGGATCGGCAATCAAGGGACCGGCGCGGGGCGATATCTTCGTCGGATCCGGGCAGACGGCAGGCGCCATTGCCGGAGAAATCCGCCACAAGGCCGAGTTCACGATCCTGGTGCCGAACATCCGTCTTGGTCCCACTGGTGTGGCGGCGGACTGAGACATGGCAAGACGGGGTAAAAAAGGGACACTGTCGCCGGAAGACAGGGAACTGTGGGGCAAGGTTGCCAAAACCCTGACGCCGCTGCATCCGGACAGGGCTCAGGACCTCAAGGCCGAGCTTGAGAAAATCACCGAAACCGAACCGGCGGCACCCGCAAAGGCGCTGAAAACCGCGACCGCGATCCAGGCTCCCGCTGCGGCCAAGGCGCCGCCAACACCGCTGCCGCTGCATCAGCTGGAACACCGCTACCGCCGCAAGCTGGTGCGCGGCGTGAAGGCCATCGATGCGCGGATAGACCTGCACGGCCTGACCCAGCATCAGGCGCATGACCGGCTGCGCGGCTTTCTCTACCAGGCGCAGGCGAGAAGTCATAAAGTCGTGCTGGTAATCACGGGCAAGGGCAGCGGTGACGCACGCGCCTATATGGACGAGCGCGGCGTTTTGCGCAGAATGGTGCCCCAGTGGCTGTCGATGCCCGACTTGCGATCCGTGGTACTTGGCTACGAGGAAGCCCACGCGAACCACGGCGGCGGCGGCGCACTGTACGTTCGCATTCGAAAAAGAAGGTAGGGCCGTGACCCCACTTGGCGCAAAAATCCGGGAACTCAGGATAAAACGGGATGTGTCGCTGAAGGAAATGGCAGCGGCCTTGTCGGTTTCCAGTGCCTATCTGTCCGCGCTGGAACATGGCAAGCGTGGCAAGCCAACCTGGTTTCTGGTGCAGCGAATCATCACCTATTTCAACGTCATCTGGGATGAGGCGGAAGAAATCCAGCGCCTGGCCGAACTGTCCGACCCTCGCGTCACCATCGACACGGCCGGCATGGACCCGAAGGCCACCGAACTTGCCAACCAGCTTGCGCTGAAGATCGGAGGCCTTTCCGAAGAGTCTCTTGCAGCCCTCCTGCACCAGCTCCGGGTTGCCGCCGTGAAGGACGGTGTGTAACGACGCATGCCCTCGCCAGGTTCAAACCATGGCATGTCGGTGCATTCCTGTTTCTGTTCCGATTGGAACGCAGCCTGTTTCAGGTCAATTCAGGATTTACGTGTCCTTCAACCCCATCCTCTATATAACCTCCAGCAAACCTGCGCCTGCTGAACGGAACACTGGACCAGTATGAAACTCTCCCAGGAAGACCTTGCCGGACTGATCGATGCCGACGACCTGAGAAATCGCCTGACCGCGCTGACGGCCGGCAATGACGGCGACGGTTCGGACATGAAGACCCGTTCGGCTGTTCTTGCGATGCTGAAGCAGGTGGTGAAAGACGCTCGCGGCAAGGCCCAGGCGATGCTGGACGAGGACGGCGGCGGGCTGCTGTGCGCCGGGCGGCTGTCCTATATCCAGGACGAACTGATCCGCGTGATCTACGATTTCGCCCTGCACCACGTCTACCGGATCAAGAACCCGTCCGCCGCGGAGCGAATGTCCATTGCCGCCGTCGGCGGTTATGGCCGGGGCACGCTGGCGCCGGGGTCCGATATCGATCTTCTGTTCGTGCTGCCCTACAAGCAGACCCCCTGGGGCGAGCAGGTAGTGGAATACATCCTCTACATGCTCTGGGACCTGGGCTTCAAGGTAGGCCACGCGACCCGGAACATCGAAGAGTGCATTCGTCTGTCCAAGTCGGACATGACCATCCGCACCGCCATTCTGGAAGCCCGCTTCATCTGGGGTGACGAAGCCCTGTTCGAGGAACTCGTAGAGCGTTTCGACAAGGAAGTGGTCGAAGGCACCAGCTCCGAGTTCATCGCCGCCAAGCTTCAGGAACGCGACGACCGCCACAAGCGCCAGGGTGCCTCGCGTTATCTGGTCGAACCGAACATCAAGGAAGGCAAGGGCGGCCTGCGCGACCTCAACACCCTGTTCTGGATCGCCAAGTACCATTACCGCGTCAAAAGACAATCGGAACTGGTCAAGAAGGGTGTTCTGACCCGTTCGGAATATTCAAGGTTCAAGAAATCGGACGACTTCCTGTGGGCGGTCCGCTGCCACCTGCATTTCCTGACAGGACGGCCGGAAGAGCGCCTGTCCTTTGATGTCCAGCGCGAGATCGCGATCCGGCTCGGCTACACCCAGCATCCGGGCATGAAGGATGTCGAGCGTTTCATGAAGCACTACTTCCTGGTGGCCAAGGATGTCGGCGATCTGACCCGCATCATCTGTGCCGCACTGGAGGAAGAGCATGTCAAGGAACCGCGCGGCAAGGGCCTGACCGGCATGATGCGCCGCCTTCGCGCAGGCCGCGTTTCGGCAACCGCCAAGCCCGTTGAAGGGGCGACCGGCTTCGTGGTGGAGAACAACCGCCTGAATGCGGTATCCGACACCGTGTTCGAAACCGATCCGACCAACCTCTTGCGGGTGTTCCAGATCGCGGACAAGCATGACTACAACATGCATCCGCAGCTGACCCGCCTGATGCGGCATTCGCTGAAGCTGGTCGATGGAAGCCTGCGCGCCGACCCTGAAGCGAACCGGCTTTTCCTGTCGATCCTGACCTCCCGGCACGCACCGGAAAAGACCTTGCGCAAGATGAACGAAACCGGCGTACTCGGCCGCTTCGTACCCGAGTTCGGCAAGGTGGTGGCGATGATGCAGTTCAACATGTATCACCACTACACGGTCGACGAGCACCTGATCCGGTCCATCGGCGTGCTGGCCGATATCGAGCGCGGCAATTCCGGCGACGACCATCCGCTGGCGACCGACCTGATCCTGACGCTGCAGAACCGCAAGGTGCTGTTTGTCGCCATGTTCCTGCACGATATCGCCAAGGGCAGGCCGGAAGATCATTCGATCGCCGGCGCCCGGGTCGCGCGCAAGCTGTGCCCGCGTTTCGGACTGAACGACGCGGAAACCGAGACCGTTGCCTGGCTGATCGAGCATCACCTGGACATGAGCACCATCGCCCAGTCGCGCGACCTGTCGGACCGCAAGACGATCACGGATTTCGCCAACACGGTGCAGTCGCTCGAAAGGCTGAAACTGCTCCTGATCCTGACTGTGGCAGACATTCGCGCCGTCGGACCCGGCGTCTTCAACGGCTGGAAAGGCCAGCTGCTGCGCACGCTGTACTATGCCACCGAACCGCATCTGTCCGGCGGCCATACGAAGATGTCGCATCGCCAGACCATCGACAAGGCCAAGGAAGAGCTCGGCAGCAAGCTGGAGCACTGGTCCGCCAAGGACCGCAATGCCTATCTGAACCGGCATTATCCGGCCTACTGGCTGCGTACGGAGCCGGAACGGCTGGTGTCCCATGCCGAACTTCTGCACAAGGCCGACAAGGACAAGAGGCAGCTTGCCTTCCAGGTCATCCCGCGCGCCTTCGAGGGTGTGACCGAGCTGACGATCATGGCGCCGGACCATCCGCGCCTTCTGTCGATCATTGCCGGGGCCTGCTACACGACCGGTGCCAATATTGTTGACGCACAGATCGACACCACCACAGACGGCTACGCGCTGGACACGATCTTCATCGGCCGGGAACTGCCGGACGACGAAGACGAAAAGCGCCGCGGCGAGCGGATTGCCAAGCTGATCGAGACCACGCTGCGCGGCGAAGAGCGGCTTCCGGAGCCCGTTTCCAAGAAGACCGGCGTCAAGGGCCGCATGAAGGCCTTCAAGGTGGCCAGCGAAGTGCTGGTCAACAACGCGCTGTCGGACGAATACACGGTGCTGGAGATTTCCGGCCTCGACCGGCCGGGCCTGCTCTACGACCTGACGCGCTCCATCGCGACGCTCAATCTGAACATCGGTTCGGCCCATATCTCGACCTTCGGCGAGAAAGTGGTCGACGTTTTCTACGTCACCGATCTCACCGGACAGAAAATTGCCAACATCGGCCGTCAGGAAATCATCCGTGAGCGCCTTGCCGATGCGGTCGACGGCCATGTGGAACTCGATCCGGCAGCTCCGGCAACCCGCAAGGTTCAGCGGCAGGCTTCATAAGTGCATACCTTCCTCTTCGGAGTCCTTCCGGCATGAGTCTCGTCCGCAATTTCGCAACCGTCGGCAGCGCGACCCTGCTGAGCCGCCTGCTCGGCTTCGTTCGCGACGTGCTTCTGGCCGCCGTCGTCGGGGCCGGTCCGGTTGCCGATGCCTTTGTGGTGGCCTTCCGTCTGCCCAATCTGTTTCGCCGGCTGTTCGCGGAAGGCGCCTTCAACTCCGCCTTCATCCCGCTGTTCGGGCGAACGGTCGAGGAAGAGGGCGATGCGGGTGCGAAGCGGTTCGCCGGGGAAATCGGCGCAGCGCTGCTGTTCTGCCTGCTGGTGCTGACTGCTTTTGCGCAGATCTTCATGCCGCTTGTGGTGTGGGCACTGGCACCGGGCTTCGTGGAAGACCCTACCAAGTACGATCTGACGGTGCTGATGTCGCGGATCGCGTTCCCCTATCTGATCTTCATGTCGATGCTTGCCTTCATCGGCGGCATTCTCAACACCTATCAGCGCTTTGCCGCTGCTGCCTTCGCACCGGTGATGCTGAACGTGGTGATGAGCGCCGTTCTGGGCGCAGTGCTTTATCTCGGTATCAAGGACGACACGGCGCTCGGGGTCATTCTGGCTATCGGCGTCACCGTTGGCGGGATCGTGCAGTTGATCGTCGTCCTGATTGACCTGAAGCGCCTCGGCTTCAAGATCCCCGTCTTCCGCCCGCGCTATACCAAGTCAGCCAAACGCCTGCTGATGCTTGGCATTCCGGGCGTCGTTGCCGGCGGCGTCACCCAGATCAACATTGCCGTCGGCCAGATCATCGCCTCCATGCAGGAAGGCGCCAATGCGCTGCTCTATTTCGCTGACCGGCTCTACCAGTTGCCGCTCGGGGTGATCGGCATCGCCATCGGCGTGGTGCTTTTACCCAGCCTGACGCGGCAACTGCGCGCCGGGCAGATGGGCGCTTACCAGCACAGCCTGAACCGCGCACTGGAGTTCTCACTGGTGCTGACCCTGCCGGCCGCGGTTGCCCTGGCTGTCATACCGCAGGAGATCGTCTCGGTGCTGTTCCAGCGGGTCCGCTTCGATGCCGCCGCCGTGGAAGGCACGGCTGCAGCCCTGACGGCATTTGCCTTTGGCCTGCCCGCCTTTGTGCTCAACAAGGTATTTTCGCCCGGCTATTTCGCGCGGGAAGACACCAAGACGCCGATGATCTTTGCCGTTGTCGGCATGGTCGTGAACGTCGGCTTCTCGATCGCGCTGTTTCCCATGCTCCAGCATGTGGGCATCGCGCTGGCCACAACGCTGGCTGGCTGGGTGAACACCGGCCTCCTGATCATCGTTCTGTGGCGACGGGGCCATTTCCAGCCCGATTTCAAGCTGCTCCGACGGCTGTCGCTGGTGGTGCTCGCAAGCCTGCTGATGGGGGTCGCGGTGCATTTTGCTGCCATTTACATGGCCTCCTGGCTATCGGCGCCGTGGCTGGCGGTGCGCGCGGGCAGTCTCGTTCTGCTCGTGCTCGTCGGCATGGTCACCTTTGCCGTCTTCACCCAGCTCAGCGGCGGATCCGACCTTGTCGGCATGCTGAAAGCGTTGAGACGGCGCAACACCTGACCGCGAAACGCCGGAGCACGCCGTTTCCAGCTTGCATGCATAACGGACCGGGCTTAAACCCGGCCCGCCCAAACATTCATAGCGCCCTTCCAACCGGCCGCACCATCAAAGGGATTTGAAATGGCGGAGTTCCAGCCCCGTGTCTTTTCCGGCGTCCAGCCGACAGGCAACCTGCATCTTGGCAACTACCTGGGCGCCGTTTCGCGCTGGGTTCCGTTGCAGGATCAGATGCCGACGATCTTCTGCGTCGTCGACAGCCATGCCATCACTGCAGGATTTCCGGATCCGCACGAGCTTGCCCAGGCAACCCGTGAAGTGACCGCTGCCTATATGGCCGCCGGCATCGATCCGAAGAAATCGATCATCTTCAACCAGAGCCAGGTTCGCGAACACACCGAACTTGCCTGGATCTTCAACTGCGTGGCGCGCATGGGCTGGCTCAACCGCATGACCCAGTTCAAGGAAAAGGCCGGCAAGAACAAGGAAAACGCTTCCGTTGGCCTGTTCGCCTATCCGAGCCTGATGGCCGCCGACATTCTGGCCTACCGCGCGACCCATGTTCCGGTCGGCGACGACCAGAAGCAGCACCTGGAACTGACCCGCGACATCGCCGCCAAGTTCAACAACGACTTTGCGGACCGAATCAAGGAACTGGATATCGGCATCGAGAACCCGACGCCGTCGCCGGAGCTGCCGGAATATCTCTATTTCCCGATGACCGAGCCGATGATCGCCGGCCCGGCCACCCGGATCATGTCGCTGCGTGACGGCACCAAGAAGATGTCGAAGTCCGATCCGTCGGACCTGTCGCGCATCAACCTGACGGACGACGCGGACTCGATCTCCAAGAAGATCAAGAAAGCCAAGACCGATCCGGACGCCCTGCCGAGCGAAACCGACGGACTGGAAGGCCGCCCGGAAGCAGACAACCTGGTCGGCATCTATGCCGCCCTGAGCGACGCGACCAAGGCCGATGTCCTGAAGGAATACGGCGGTCAGCAGTTCTCCGCCTTCAAGCCGGCCCTGTCCGACCTGGCGGTGGCGAAACTCTCGCCGATGACCGACGAAATGCGCCGCCTGATGGACGACAAGGCACAGATCGACGCCATCCTGAAGGAAGGCGTCGAAAAGGCCTCCGCCATCGCCGAACCGGTGCTGAAGGACGTTCGCAAGATCATCGGTTTCCTCGACGTCCGGTAAACAGACGCGACAACAACCTGATCCTGAAAACCCGGCAGGTTTCTGCCGGGTTTTTTGTTTGGGTAACCGCAATCCGCAACGTTCCACCTTACACCGTTGCGCCTTGCCCGGAAAAAAGCGGAGATCCGCCTCATACCCTTGCAGGTCGTCATCCCCGCGCAGGCAGGGATCCAGTATCCAGCTGATTTGCGATTATTCGCCTCGGACGACACGGCGTACTGGATCCCGGTCTTGCCGCGTTGCGTCAAACCGGGATGACAAATCATGGCAGCACGTGGGAGCCGGCACTGACGACAGCCAATGCTGACTCCCGGGCTTTGCTATGCATTGCCTGGGATGAAAAGGCAGGCCTTTTTCCCTTCCTCAATTCCGTCATCCCATGGCTCGACCATGGGATCCATGCCGATACGCCCCAAATCGGCGAAGCTTTGCGGTGGACGAAGGTCATGGGATGGATTGCAGGGTCGAGCCCTGCAATGACGGGGTGGGTTGAGAGGTTGGGACTTTCATCCGGTCGACGGGGCTCACCAACCGGTTTGTACATTGCCACTGCCTCCGCTCCCTGGGCTGCCCCGTGACCTCTCTCGTCAAACGCTATCCTTGCGCTCGACAACGAGCACCCTTGCCTCACCGACCGGATGGGCCACATGGGCATCGCCGTCGTTGGCGAAGAAGATCTGACCTTCGGTCAGGCGTTGAACCTTCTCGGTTGCGGCCTCGCGGTAGTGCATGTCGACCGTGCCCGACAGAACCACGAAGACTTCCGGACCGTCGTTGACGTGCCATTTGTAGGGCTTGTCCGTCCAGTGCAGGCGGACCGTGATGCCGTCCAGTTCACCGATCAGACGTGACCCCCAGGCTCTTTCCGCCGTAAAGCTGCTTGTATCGAGATGGAAATCCATGAAACTCTCCCGCTGCAAAATCACTCAAGGGTGCTATCGCGGACAGGCTCTCGTTTCTTCCGGCATTTTCACCGGTTCGGCCGGTCAATTGCCGGCGAGCGGCGGCAGTTCGACACACAGGACAATGACAGAAGACCCATGGATTCAATCGACCGGACCTTGCTGCAACTGCTGGAAGCCGACAGCCGGACACCTGTGAAAACGCTGGCTGCCCATGTCGGCCTGGCCCGGTCGAGCGTTCAGGCCCGGATCCGGAAGCTGGAAGAAACCGGCGTCATTCGCACCTACACGATCCGGATCAGCGATCCGGAGCCGGCCGAAATCGAAGCCTATCTGTGGATCCGGACGGGTTCGGCGACCTGTGCGGCGATTGCGCCGGTGGTTTCGAAATTCGAAGAAGTTCTCCAGTGCCGCTCGATTTCCGGTGACAGGGACATGGTTCTGCTGGTGCGCGCCCGGACGCTGGAGAGCCTCGCCGAGCTTCGCAACCGTATTGCTGCCCTTGATGGAATTGCCAATGTCGAGACCCATCCGGTGCTGAAAGACTGGATATGAACGCGGTGCGAAATTCCCGATTTACTTTTTTTGTCAGGCAATGAAACGGTTTCTCAAAGTTTACAACGCACTCTCAAGGCAACAGGATCTTGTAGAGAGTAGTTATCTTGGTCAGTCAAAACAGCGAACGCGCCGCCAATGCCGCGCCAGAAGCCGATGACACGCAGGACAAATTCTTTGCCGAAGAGCAAAAGCTCTCTTCTGCGGACACCGTAACTACAGACGAATATTCTTCCAGCATCTCGGATACCCTCGACGAGGAGGATGTCGGTCCCGAAGTCGGCCCAGGCCGCCGGGCAACCGATGCGCCCGTCTCCGCGCCTGCCAAATCGCTGCAGCATCTTGCCCTGGCGGGCATGATCATCGGCCTTGCCGCAGGTTTCATCATGGTTTCCGGCGAGGGCCTGAACCGGTTTCTCGGTCTTGGTCTGACCTTCTTTGCCGGCGGGCTGGCTGTCTGGCGGCTGTTCGCCGACGACATGCAGCGCTCGGTGCAGGCGTTACAGGTGAAGGATGACAAGATCCGCCGCCTGATGGCACGCTGCGAGGAACTGGAAGACCGCGCCTGGGAACTCGGCGAATCCGATGAACGTCACGCCAGCATTCTGGCAACGCTTGGCGATGTCGTCGTCCGGCGCGACCAGGACGGGACCATCACCTATGTGAACTCTGCTGCCGACGATGTGTTCGGGCTCGGACATGCCTTGCAGCCGGGCGCAACCCTGCATCTGCCGCTGCTTGAGGAAGTGGGCTTTGAAAGCGCCGTCACGCAGGCCCTGGACAAGACGACCCCGGGCATGGGTTTTCAGGATCTCCACATCGATACCGCGCAGGGCCCGCGCTGGTTCTCACGTATCGACATTCCGGTGCGCGATACCACGACGGATCGCCAGTTGGTGCAGACCGTTCTGCGCGACGTGACCGAGCGGCGCCTGATCGAAGAAGAACTGCTGGCTGCCCGTCATTCCGCCGAAAGCTCCAACGAGGCGAAGTCCCGCTTTCTTGCGACCGTCAGCCACGAGATCCGCACGCCGCTCAACGGGGTGCTCGGCATGGCCGCGCTCCTGCGCGACACCCGCCTGACCAAGGAACAGAGCGCCTATATCGAGGCGCTGGAAACCTCCGGCGAAACATTGCTGCTCCTGATCGATGAAGTGCTCGACTTTTCCAAGGTGGAGGCCGGCAAGCTCGACATTCAGGCCGCCCCGGTTCGGGTTGGCGCCCTGGTGGAAAGCGTCGTTGAACTGCTTGCCCCGAAGGCCCACGCCAAGTCGCTTGAAATCGGCTCCATGCTTGACCCGAACCTGCCGGAAGAGGTGACGCTGGACGCCACCCGTGTCCGCCAGATCCTCTACAATCTCATCGGCAACGGCATCAAGTTCACCGATGAGGGCGGCGTTGCCGTGGAACTGACAGGGCGTCCCAATTCGGACGGTGGCGGTTTTCTGGATATCGACGTGCGCGACAGCGGCATCGGCTTTGACGAACAGGAGGCCGAGCGGCTGTTTCAGGAGTTCGAGCAGGTCGACCATGGCCCGGCGCGCAAGTTCGGCGGCACCGGCCTCGGTCTGGCGATCGCCCAGCGGCTTGCCGGCCTGATGGGTGGCGAAATCGCCGCGCAGCCTTCCGAAGACGGCGGCGCGCAGTTCCGCGTTTCCTTGCCGATTCCCGAATCCCTCGTTGCCGACACGGATCCGCGCCTTGCCAAACTTGAGGGCCGCAGGATCGTGTTCGTCAGCACCAGCCAGATCGAATGCCCGCTGCTGGCCAGACGGCTGCAATATCACGCGGCCAATGTGTCCGTGCATGCCCCGGGCAGTTCGGATCTCGATGCCGCGCTGGCCGAGGCCGATCTACTGGTGGTCGACAACGGCGCCCTTTCCGACAGTGGCGGCTGGCTGGCCTCTGCCCGCCTGACCGGATGCAAGGCTCCAGCGGTTGTTATGATCGCCCCACCGGAGCGCGAGCGCCTGGAACATCTGCGCGAAGCCGGGTATGCCGCCTATTTGATCCGCCCGGTGCGGATCGAGACCCTGGTCCAGATCTTTTCCGGCCTGCTGGACGACGACGGCATTGAACACGCCTGGGACGCAAGTGCGGAGCCCGTCAGCAACGGCTTCCTGCCGAACCGCTACAAGGTTCCGGCCCGGCCGCTGCGCCTGCTCGTGGCGGAAGACAACGACATCAACCGCCTCTTGAGCGAAGCCATGCTGCGCAAGCTCGGCCATGTGCCGGTGATGGTGATCGACGGCGAAAAGGCCGTCGAGGAAGCCGCCAGCGGCGCTTACGACGCAATCCTGATGGATCTGCACATGCCAGGCCTCGACGGGTTCCAGGCCATTCGCCAGATCCGTTCCGACGAACAGGCCGCAGGCCGGGCCAATGTGCCGGTGCTGATCGTGACCGCCGACGTCATGAAGGATGCAAGGGACAAGGCGACCGAAGTGGGCGCTGCCGGCTATCTGACGAAACCGCTTTCCGTGGAAGCGATTTCCGACGCATTGGCTGAAATCAGCCGCGCCTGACGCAGCGAACTTTCCCTGTCGCGACAGCCGGAAGTGGAAACGCTTCCACCGGCGCTCGTAGAAATTCACAAAGCCGCAAGAGTGAGCTAAGCTTGCGCGTGGAAAACACGGCGCAAAAAACCGAGTGTCATCCAGCTGTCGGAATAGTATGTTCTACGGCAAGCTTGAAGCACACTGACCGGGTTCGGACGTAATGTTCCGGCGAAGGTAATTCGGCAAGTGAAACAGACGAGAACCTGTGAAACCTGTCAGTGCGCCATAAGGAATACACGAGGGTGGAATGTCCATAATGCGCCAAGGGCTTTTTTCTCCCAGGAAACTGGTCAGGAAATTCACACCGGCAATGCGTCCGGACGCCAACCTCCCCAACGCGCAGCGCGTCGGGCCAGCGCTGCAGACCCCAGTCAAGACCGGTGAAACGCTCGGCCGGATCGGCTCCCTGGAAGTGCGGATGGCCCGCAACTTCAAGGAAGTCAAAAAGGCGCAGCGCCTGCGCTATGACGTTTTCTACGAGGAAATGTCGGCCATTGCCGATGCGCATACGCTGGCAACCCGCCGTGATGCCGACCCCTTCGATGCCTATTGCGATCACCTTCTCGTGGTCGACCACGACTTGCAGAAGCGCAACAAGCTGGGCCGCCTGAAGCCTGAAATCGTCGGAACCTACCGGATCCTGCGCCAGGAAATCGCCGATCAGCATGCCGGTTTCTATACCGCCGCCGAATACGACATCCAGTCGCTGATCGACGCAAACCCGGGCAAGCGCTTCATGGAACTCGGCCGGTCCTGCGTTCTGAAGCCTTATCGCAACAAGAAAACCGTCGAGCTTCTGTGGCACGGCATCTGGTCCTATGTTCTGCGCCACAACATCGATGTCATGCTCGGCTGTGCCTCGATCGAAGGCACCAATCCGGATGCCATCGCCGGCCAGCTCGCCTTCCTGCATCACAATGCCCGCGCCCCGGAAGAATGGCGCGTGCGCGCGGTGGAAGACAGATACGTCGAAATGAACCGCATGCCGGCCGAGGAACTCAATTCCAAGGAAGCGCTGCGGGCCCTGCCACCGCTTGTGAAGGGCTATCTGCGCCTCGGCGCGTTCATAGGCGACGGGGCGGTGATCGATCACCAGTTCGGCACGACGGATGTGCTGATCATCATGCCGGTGTCCGAACTCAACACGCGCTACGTCAATTATTACGGCGCTGACGCAAGCCGCTATTCCAGCTAGATCCGGCACTGCTGCCAGGCTTTCCTTCGTCCTCCCGGCCAGGCTTGACCCTTAACCGGGGTTGCGGAGGCACAAGTCTTTGCATTTCTCCTGCGTTTGAGCGGCATTCGGTTCCCGGTGCTGCGGGTTTGCTGCCTTTTGTGCGGATGGATATGGAGCCATACCGCGCCGCCTGTAGCTGAACATCCTGTCGTCTTGCCCGTGCAAAAGCCCGTAGCCTTAACGCCCCCTTAAATCGCCGCAATTTAAGCTCATCTCCGGGGAAACCGGCGTTTGCCGGATAACGCCAACCCTGGTTGGTACGGAGTTAGGGGACGAAGGATCAATGGCGCCTCGGGCGAAACGCCAGCCGCGTGTTGAACCGACATTCGGAAATTCAGGCAGTAGCCTGCTCGACCTGCGTTTAAGCCCGCAGGACCGTCCAGCTGCGCCTTCTTCCAAGTCGTCCGGCAAGGGCAAGACCCGCAAGGCTCCAGCCAAGAAAAAACCCGGATCCTCGCCCCGCAAGACGGCCAAGAACGGCAACGGCAATGGCCGAGGCAACGGTAGGGGCGGCGGCCGGTCCGGCGCCAAGCGGCGCAAGGCCAAACGCAAGAACAGGTTCCAGGCCCCGACTGCGTTCGGCCGCCTTCTCAAGCGCGGCTTCTACTGGAGCATGGTGCTCGGCATCTGGGGCACCATCGCCGTTGTCTGCCTGGTCGGCTATTACGCCGCCTTTCTGCCGCCGACCTCCGAATGGCAGGTTCCGGCGCGACCGCCAAACGTCAAGATTGTCGCCGCCAATGGCGAATTGCTGGCAAACCGCGGAGACACCGGCGGTGAAGCCGTGCGCCTGGAGCAATTGCCGCCCTATCTGCCCAATGCCGTCATCGCCATCGAGGACCGGCGCTTCCGCTCCCATTTCGGTGTCGACCCGATCGGCCTGGCCCGTGCCGTCTACACCAACTTCACCTCCGGCCGCCTGCAGCAGGGCGGCTCGACGCTGACCCAGCAGCTTGCCAAGAACCTGTTCCTGGAACAGGATCGGACGATCAAGCGCAAGATCCAGGAACTGGTGCTCGCCTTCTGGCTGGAGGCCGAATACTCCAAGGACGAGATCCTGGAAATGTACCTGAACCGGGTCTATCTCGGCTCCGGCGCCTATGGCGTGGACGCCGCCGCCCGCAGGTACTTCGGCAAATCGGCACGGCTTCTGACCATTCCGGAAGCCGCCACCATCGCAGGCCTGCTCAAGGCGCCGTCGCGCTATTCGCCCGCCCGCAATCCGGACCTTGCTGAAGACCGCGCCCAGCTTGTGCTCGCTGCCATGAACGAGGAAGGCTACATCACGGGCGATGAAGCCAAGAACGCCCTGGCCGCGCCCGCCAAGGTGGTGCGCCGCTACACCACCGCCAGCGAGAACTATGCCGCCGACTGGGTGATGGACGTGCTGCCGCATTTCATCGGCTCGATCGAGACCGACATCGTGGTCGACACAACCATCGACCCGAAGATGCAGCGGGCTGCCGAACAGGCGCTGCGCAGCGCCTTGAAGGAAAACCGCGAGAAATACGGCGTCTCCCAAGGGGCTGTCGTGACGCTGGACACCGCGGGTGCCGTGAAGGCGCTGGTTGGCGGGGCCGATTATTCCAAGAGCCAGTTCAACCGCGCGGCCTACGCCAAGCGGCAGCCGGGCTCGTCCTTCAAGCCGTTCGTCTATCTGGCCGCGCTTGAAAACGGCCTTTCGCCCCAGACCATCCGCCAGGACCAGCCGGTCCGGTTCGGCAACTGGTCACCCCAGAACTATTCCAAGGATTACTACGGCCCGGTGACGCTGACACGGGCGCTCAGCCTGTCGCTGAACACGGTGGCCGCGCAGCTGACCTATGAGGTTGGCGCGGGAACCGTTGCCGACACGGCCAAACGGCTGGGTGTCACCTCGGAAATGAAGAACAACCTGTCGATCGCGCTCGGCACCTCCGAAGTTACGCCGCTGGAAATCGCCGGTGCCTATGTGCCGTTCTCCAACGGTGGCTATGGCGTGCTTCCGCATGTGATCCGGCGGATCAAGACCGTGGACGGCAAGACGCTTTATTCCCGCTCCGGCGATGGACGCGGCCGCGTCATCGACCGCCGTCTGGTCGGCGAAATGAACATGATGATGTCGGAAACCCTGGTAACCGGCACGGGCCGCAAGGCACGGCTGGAAAGCGGGCGTCCCGCCGGGGGCAAGACCGGCACCAGCCAGGATTTCCGTGACGCCTGGTTCATCGGCTATACGGGCAATCTGACCACCGCCGTCTGGTTCGGCAATGACGACAACTCACCGACGCGCAAGGCGTCCGGCGGCGGGCTGCCCGCCACTGTCTGGAAAGAGGTGATGGATGCCTCCCACGAGGGCTTGCCCGTGGCAGACCTGCCCGGCGTGCCGGATGTTCCGGCGACCGTCTCCGCCCCACGCAAGCCCGGCCCGGTGGAAACCGTCGGCTCCGGCAGCGAACCGATACCGCCAGCCCCCATAGGTGGTGGCGGCGAAGGCAACGGCGAACGCCGCGGCCCGCTGAACCTGCTGCGCAATCTGTTTGGTGGCGGCTGATCCGGGCACTGTTGTTCACGGCTCATAAGACCGTGTTTGAGGCTTCAGCCGGTGGAACTGCGCGTTCCGACCGTGTGTGTGCAGCCCATCCTTCGAGACAGGCTTTCAGCCTTCCTCAGGATGAGGTTCACTATGTTGATCTTCCCTGGCCTTCAACACACATCTTCCTCATCCTGAGGAAGGCCAGAGGCCAGTCTCGAAGGATGGGCCACTTGCTCCATTTCTCAGAAATACCTGCGACACATATCCGTAAATTCCGCCCTCAGCACTGATGGCTGTAGGTGAACACCAGCGTGTCGGTGGTGTAGCGGCCGGTGGGGCGGCACTGGTTGAAGACTTCACGGGTGCCGGTGACCGTAACCTGAAGCTGGTCGCCGCGCACCGGACCTTCGACGAAATATTCCAGCGGCGAACCCGGACAGTATTTGGAAAACACCCGGGCGGTGCCGGAATACCAGTTGCCGTTCTTGGCGCCGTTGAAGAGCAGCGTGCCACGCTGGACGCCGGCGTTGCGCAGGACCGGTTTCGGAACTTCGTAGGACAGCCAGCGCTGATTACCCTGCGCCTGAAGCCTCATGAGTGAGCCGTTGTGGTTCCAGCAGCTGTCGGCCATGGCCTGACCGGAGAACGTCAGTCCCGGCAGGGCCAGGCCCAGCAAGGCCAGCGCGGCGCCTTTGATCGGATATCTCAAGCTTTTCATGTTGCATCTCCCGGCTTCCCCTTCGGAATCGAAGCAGATTCTCCCGTGTTTGCAACTGGTTTTGCCCGGCCGCCGCTTACCCTTTTGCCTCCAGAAGCCCCTGCAGACCTTCGCGCACATAGGGCAGGTATGTTTCCCCCACCGGCGTTCCGGCGACGATGCGAAGTTCCAGGTGTGGCAGGGCAGGCAGCGAGGTGACTGTGGGCAGGTCGGCGGCATGGAACCCGGCGAGGGCCGGAGCCACGGCGATACCGGCACGGACAGCCGCCTCGATGACGATAAGGCCGGACACGGTGGCCTTGGTCGTCCATTTCACGGCGCTCGTGTCCAGCGCGGAAATGGCGGCATCGCGCATGGCACATCTGTCGGCATAGACCGCAAGCGGCAGGGCATTTTGCGATGTTGAAAGCGACGCGCTGCCGAGCCAGACAAGCGGCACGCTGGCAACAAGGTCACCGGTCCGGCCCCGCTGGGGCGACACCACGATGGCAAGATCGTACCGGGAGCCGAGACTTGCCAGAAGCATCTGCGAGGAGTGGGTTTCCAGATCGAGAGAGCAGGGCTCCGGGCCGGCTTCCAGCGCTCTCAAGACAGGCACGAGGCCATAGGCGGCGATGTCGTCCGTTGCGCCAATGCGCAGGTACGGCAACACCGAAGCCCCGCGCGCGGCTGATACCGCCTCGCGGTGCCGGGCCAGCAGGCTGCAGGCATGGCTGTAGAAGGTCTGTCCCGCCGGCGTCATCTCGACCGAACGGGTGGAGCGGTTGAACAACTGAACACCGAGTTCGGCTTCCAGGCCCTTTATCTGCTGGCTGACGGCAGACTGGGTCCGCCCGACATCCTCGCCGGCGGCGCGGAAGCTTTGCCGTTCACAGACAGCGACGAAGGTGCGCAGGACATGTTCATCCATTGAGTAATTTTTCTTTTCAATAAGTCCAGAACAATTAATTTCACAATAGGACCAATGGTTGGCTATGTCCATTTGAGGAGACAAGCCATGACACACATCCAGACAAATGACGAAAAACGGGTCTGCTTCGATTTCGAGATCGATTTCTCGAACGGTGGCGGCATTCAGGGGCAGGGCTTCCGGCTCGACATTCCCGGAAAGACCATCTCGGACGACGAACTTGCAGACTACATTGTGCGCGACATGCGGCTGTTGATGGTCGGCGAGGTGCGTATCCTCAACAAGACGATCATTACCGAAGCGCACAAGCGCCAACCGGCGGCGGAAGACCGGACGGAGACCCGGCCTTGAAGGGCCGGGACATTTTGCTCGCGCTTGTTGTGGTGTCGGTGTGGGGATTCAATTTCGTGGTGATCAAGATCGGTCTGCAGGAACTGCCGCCGATCCTGTTTGCCGCGTTGCGTTTTGCCCTGGCAGCTTTTCCGGCCGTCCTTTTCCTGAAGCGGCCGCGCACGTCGATGAAGCTGGTTGTCCTGTTCGGCCTGTTCATGTTCGCGCTGCAGTTCGGACTTCTGTTTGCCGGCATGCACCTTGGAATACCGGCAGGACTGGCCTCGCTTGTGCTGCAGGTTCATGTGTTCATCACGATAGCACTGGCCGTTGCCTTTCTGGGTGAAACAGCCAGTCCGGCGCAGATTGCCGGAGCCATGCTGGCGACCGCAGGCCTTGGCCTTGTGGCATTCAACCTGACGGGCAGTACAACGCTGACCGGGCTTGGTCTGGTCGTTCTGGCCGCCTGTTCCTGGGCTATCGCCAATCTTGTTACCAAGCGCATCGGCACCGTTGATCTGCTGTCGCTGGTTGCCTGGGGAAGCCTTGTGGCTCCGCTGCCGCTGTTGCTGCTGTCGGCGTTCGTCGAGGGTCTCGACGTCTACCGGCAGGTCCATGAAACCGTTTCGTGGCAGGGGCTGTTAGCTCTGGTCTACATCGTCTACCCGACGACCTTGCTGGGCTTTTCGGTGTGGAGCGGCCTTCTGGCAAGATATCCGGCGGCGACCGTGGCGCCCTTCACCCTTCTGGTACCGATCGTAGGCATGCTCTCAGCCGCCCTTGTTCTGGGCGAGCCCCTGCAGCCGTGGAAACTGGGCGCGGCAGCGCTGGTGGTGTCGGGTCTTTGCGTCAACCTGTTCGGTTGGCCATCTGCAGCGCGCCTGCGCCGGTCGGGCGGCTAGGAAGGCAATTTCAGCCGTATCCGTGCAGGCGAACCCCGTTCTGCTTCAGCCAGACGCGGGCCTTCGGTGTTTGCGGGGCAAGCTGTTCGCACAGGCGCCAGAAGCGCGCCGAGTGGTTCATTTCCTTCAGATGCGCCACCTCGTGGGCTGCGACATAATCGAGGATATCCGTTGGCGCCAGAATGAGCCGCCAGGAAAAGGAAAGTCGTCCGTTGGAGGCGCAAGATCCCCAGCGGCTGGTGGTGTCGCGAATGCTGATGGCCGCGACCTTCTTGCCGATGGCTGCGGCGTGGAGTGTGGTGCGGGCAGAGAGGTCCGCCCGGGCCTGTTCCTTCAGCCAGGTGGTGACCTTGCGCGGGATGTGGTCCTCAGCACCCGGCACGAACAGCGCCGGCAATCCGGCGTCGTTCCGGCCAAGGGTAATCAACCCGCGCAGCTTGCCGGTTGGCACGATGACGTGATCCTCTCCTCGCAGGGGCACGATTTCCCCGGGCAGAAACGTGACGTGGTCCGCCCTGTCCTGCAGACGCTCTATCAGCCAATCGATGTGCTGGCGCGCGAACCGCTCGGCACGGGCAAGATCGCCGCCCTTGGGGACGGTCAGCACCGGACCGGACCTGTCGGCCGGCAGACGCAGAAGATACCGCTGCGCGCGCGGATTGGCCTTGAGGCGGATGCGCACGGCACTGGCACCGGTCTGGATCTCGATATGGTCGGGCAGCGTTTTCTTGCCGGCGCGGAGAAACATCAAGGGCGAAGGTCCATCGAATCAGTTGTCTTGATTTTAGCGAATTTGCGAGCGATTTCGCGGCAATTCTAAAGGGGGAAATTGAATGAGATTCCGGCTTTCTGAAGGCCGGCTGCAATTTTGGCTGTCCTGAAACGGACAAGAGCGGCGCCTTTTCAGGCGCCGCTCTTGGTCTGGCCGTCGGGGAACGGGTCCGGGAGGAGGAGACTTTACAGCGGTGTGGCTTCGTCGCCAGTGCTGCGGCCCCGGTTGGCCATGAAGCGGTCGAATTCTTCCTGATCGCGCGCGCGGCGCAATTCACGGAGGAAATCATCGAACTCGGCGCGCATGGTGTCGAGCTTGGCACGCTCTTCTTCCAGTCGCTTCAGTTCGCGCTCGCGATAGTCGTCAAATGCGACGTTGCCCGTGCGGGCATAGGCAGTCGTATTCATCTGCTCGAAGGCTCCCTTCAGCGGGCTGCCCCGCCACTGATCTTTCGCATCGCGGAGCATGCCTTCAAAGCGGTCGCCCCACAAAATGTAGGCAAGCATGGCAAGGCCAAGCGGCCAGAATGCCACGAAACCCAGCACCATCAGGCCGATAGTTACCGGCGTCCAGGCAGGTTTGATCATGCAACTTTTGGCTGTTGTCATCGTCCTATCCATTTCAGACATCCACGACTTTCCAAGTGGGGACGATTGCAGGCTCCTTCAAGGATTCGTGACAGGGATCACAGAATTCCGGCAAGGAAAAACCCGGCCCGCAAAGTTGCGGACCGGGTCTACTTCATTGATTCATATGTAAAATGCGAAACGGATCAGTCGAATGGGCCGTCGATCACATGTTGCGCCGAATAGTTCGCCAGAAGCTTCTCGCGGTGCCATTCAGCCGCCATCGGCGCGTTGGCATATTCGTGGAAGCAGGGCGTGCCGAGCGTGAAGTGAAGAAGTTTCGCGTCGGGGTTGGGGCCGAATTCATCCGGCAGCCAGTTCCATTCCTTCGGCAGCTCGCCGACGACTTCGTCGTCCAGCCAGGTGAACCGGTGCAGCTGCGCGCCGGTGGCATTCATCACGAAGTCGGGCGTTACCACCTTGTTGGCCGGGTGACCGCAGTTCCACAACACCACGCTGGACCAGTTCTTGCGCGGGTAGTTCTCGTTCTTCGAGCCGAGATATTTGGTGGTCTGCCGGGTCTGATAGTCGTGGTGGACACACATGACCGCCTTGCTCTCGTCGCGCATGGCGAACAGCTTGGCAATGTCGTCCCGCACGATCATGTCGCCGTCCATGAACAGCGCCCAGCCGTTGTAGTTCATCAGGCTCGGGATCAGGAAGCGGGTGTAGATGAAGTGATTGGACCCGTCGGTATGGGTCTCGTTGTAGGTCTTCAAATTGTGCAGCGACAGCGGCGTAATCGCCAGCACGTCGCTCGAAAGCCGGGTCAGGCTATTGGCGCAAACATGATAGGCAATCGCTTCACGCGGATCGAAACCAATAAAAATATTGAGCACTACTGAAACCTCCGGCCTCGCTGTCTGACCGGCACTTGTATTGGGCCGAAAGGCCAGAATCAATAGCAGCAGGCAGGCTGCCGCCAGAAACCGGACTTTTTGGGACAAGTTAAAGGCACGCGGCCAAAGGCACCCATGGAGGGAGCCTTTACCGATGCTAGTTTCAGCTCACCGTTTCGGAAAGCTGGCGGGCCTGTTCGATCCAGTTGTCCCGGGCGATACGGCCACGGAAATCCAGCTTGGTGTCCAGGGCCTCGATCTGCTCTTCCGTCAGGCCGGCGATTTGCCAGAAGTGGAAGATACCGGCTTCGTTGAGAGCCGATTCCAGTTTCGGGCCGACACCGCTGATCGATTTCAGATCATCTGCGGCACCGTCCGGCTTGGTCAGCAGAATGCTCTCCAGCGAATTGCCACTGCTCTTTGCAACCGGTTTGGCCTTGGCAGGCGCTACTTTCGCAGCCGGTGCGGCAGCAGGCGCAGGAGCCGGGGCAGCGGCCTTGGCGACCGGTGCCTTGGCGGCAGGCTTGCGCAGGTCGGTGCGGTTGGAGCGGATGAAATCCATGACCCGCGGCGCGATCTCGGACCGCCAGCGCGATCCGTTGAAAACGCCGTAGTGGCCGACATTCGGCTGCTCGTAATGCGCTTTCATGTCGTCGTCCAGACTGGTGCAGAGCGCATGCGCCGCCTTGGTCTGGCCCCGGCCGGTGATGTCGTCCTTCTCGCCTTCAACGGTCAGAAGGGCGGTACGGGTAATCTTGCCGCAATCGACCAGACGGCCATTGTGCATCATGGTGCCGTTCGGCAGCGCGTGCTCGATAAACACCGTTTCGACGGTCTGCAGATAGAATTCGGCCGTCAGGTCCATGACGGCGAGATATTCGTCATAGAAGTCGCGGTGTTTTTCGGCGTTGTCGCCGTCGCCTTCCACCAGATGCTGGAAGAAGTCCCGATGCGCGGTCACGTGACGGTCGAGGTTCATGCTCATGAACCCGGAAAGCTGCAGGAAGCCCGGATAGACGTCCCGCATGAAACCCGGATGCGGGAAGGGAACCTTCATGACGACGTTGTTCTTGAACCAGTCTATGCCCTTGGAAACCGCCAGGTCGTTAACCGCCGTCGGCGCCACGCGGGTGTCGATCGGTCCGCCCATCAGCGTCATCGTGGAAGGTACATAGGGGTCTTCGCGGTCTTCCATGACAGCAACGGCTGCCAGCACCGGCACAGACGGCTGACACACGCCCAGAATGTGCGTGTCCGGACCGAGGAAGTGCAGCATCGAGATGATATAATCGATATAATCATCAAGATCGAACTTGCCTTCCTGCACGGGAACCATGCGGGCATCGATCCAGTCGGTGATGTAGACATCCGCATTCGGCATCAGCGCTTCCACAGTGCCGCGCAGCAGCGTGGCGTAGTGGCCGGACATCGGCGCGACGATCAGGATCTTCGGATCGTTGCGGTGCGTCGTGACCCCGCGTTCGAAGTGGATCAGGTCGCAGAACGGACGGCTCCAGACGCTGACTTCACGTACAGGAACGCGCACACCGCTGACGGTGGTTTCCTTGAGACCGAACTCCGGCTTGCCGTAGCGGCGCGTCGTGCGTTCAAGCACTTCGCAGCCGGCAGCGATCGAACGGCCGTAGCTGGTATGAGTCAGCGGATTCAGCGGGTTCTGGAAGTAGAGCCGGGTCATGTCGGCCAAAGCTCTGAAGGGCGCCATCGCGGCGTGGTTCAGTTCGTAAAGGTGGTAAAACGGCAAAGACGTCTCTCCTTTGCTGAACCAATTGGTGCCGGCCCCATTGGCATTGTTCGTAAACATTTTTTTCGGCCCGTCTCTTCTTACACCATCTATTGCATTGCAACAGGATAGCTATGCCTGTTGCAGCCCGCAATACTTCTAATTGGTATGTGAATACGCGCCTAAGTGCTCAGGATCGCGGCGAAAGACATTTTCGCACCAAATCACTGTGCAATGCAAAAGACCCAATAGAACATTTAAATCAATTTGGTAGCATTATATTAACGGCGTTCCAGAACGGCTCAGGCGGCCAGATCTGCGACCACCGCATCGAGCACGAAAAAACCTTCTCGGGTTGCGCGAATGCGGTTTTCCCCGATTTCTTCCACCATGCCATGCTCGATCAAGGCTGCCAGACGAAGCGGATCGATGGAGCGGCTCGCATAACGTTCGTAGCGTTTCAGGTCGATACCTTCGGTCAACCTTAGTCCCATGAGCAGGAATTCGTCGCCCTGCTCCTCTTCGGAAAGGCCGGCGTTTTCGGTCAATGCCTGACCATGGCTTTCGACATTTTCCAGCCAGGTTTCCGGATGGCGCTCGGTCGCAGTCGCAAGCTTGCTGGCACCCACCGTGATGCGCCCATGGGCACCGGGCCCGACGCCGACATAATCGCCGTAGCGCCAGTAGACCAGGTTATGCCGGCATTCAGCGCCCGGACGGGCGTGGTTGGACACTTCATAGGCGGGCAGACCGGCAGCGGCGGTCACATCCTGCGTCAGTTCATAGAATTCGGCGCCGAGATCCTGATCCGGCATCTTCAGCTTGCCGGCGTGAAACAGCGTATGGAAGGGCGTGCCTTCTTCGATCGTGAGCTGGTAGAGCGACAGGTGGTCGGCCGCGAGTGCGATGGCCTCGTTCAGTTCCTGTTCCCAACCGGCTAGTGTCTGACCCGGCCGGGCATAGATAAGGTCGAACGACAGGCGCGGGAAGGTTGCCCGCGCGGTTTCGATGGCGGTGCGGGCTGTGCGCGCATCATGCAGGCGGCCAAGCAGTCTCAGATCCGTATCGATGAGCGACTGCACGCCCAGCGAGACCCGGTTGACACCTGCTGCCCGGTAGCCGCGAAAGCGCTCGGCCTCGACCGACGAAGGATTGGCCTCCAGCGAAATCTCAACATTTTCGTCCATCGACCAGCGATCGGAAACCGCCTTCAGGATACGGTCCACCGTCGCCGGCTCCATGAGCGAAGGCGTGCCGCCGCCCAGGAACACGGACTGAACCGTCCTGCCCTTCGTCAAATCGGCGAAATGAGAGAGTTCCCGTTCGAACGCGGCCGCGAAACGGGCCTGGTCGACCGGCTGGTGACGGACATGGGAGTTGAAGTCGCAATAAGGGCATTTGGCCGCGCAGAACGGCCAATGAATATAAATGCCGAAGCCTCCTTCGGCTGCCCCCACGCCTGTCACGTCTTTTTATCCTTCCAGGCAGCCGGCAGAAAAGAGCTGGAATGCCCGCGCCCTGTGTGAAAGGGCGGATCCTTCCTTCGACCAGCCGTGCTTTTCTTCCGAGGTCATTTCGCCGAAGGTCCGCTCATGGCCATCCGGCTGGAAAACCGGATCGTAGCCGAAGCCCTGCGTACCGCGAGGCGGCCAGACGATCTGTCCCTCAACCTCGCCGCGGAAGAACTCTTCGCTGCCGTCCGGCCAGGCCAGGCACAACACGGCAACAAAGGATCCCCGGCGCTTGTCGTCCGTCGTTGCGCCAAGGGTCTGAAGCTTTTCCTCGACCGTGCGCATGGCCATCGCGAAGTCCTTGTCAGGCCCTGCCCAGCGCGCGGAATAGATGCCCGGATCGCCGTTCAGTGCCGCAACGCAGAAGCCGCTGTCATCAGCCAGGGCCGGCAAGCGGGAAGCCTTGGCCGCCGCATGGGCCTTGATGGCTGCGTTTTCCTCGAACGTGACACCTGTCTCGTCCGGTTCCGGCAGGTCCAGCTCTCCGGCGGACATCACTTCGAAGCCATAAGGCTGAAGCAGTTCGTTGATCTCGCGGATCTTGCCCTTGTTGTGGCTTGCGACAACCAGTTTGCCCGGTTCCAGCTTGCGATGGCTCATGGTTTGCGCCCTTAGAGAATGGCCATTTTCTGAAGATCGACCAGCTTGCCGATGCCCAGCTTGGCCAGGCCCATGAGCTTGCCGAATTCTTCTTCGGAGAACGGTGCACCTTCGGCCGTTCCCTGGATTTCGACGATGCCGCCGGACCCTGTCAGAACGAAGTTGGCGTCGGTCTCGGCGGTGCTGTCCTCGGCGTAGTCGAGGTCGAGCACCGGAGCACCTTCGTAGATGCCGCAGGAGATCGCGGCAATGTGATCCTTCAGGACCTCGCCGGAGACCATGTCACGGGCCTTCATCCACTCGATGCAGTCGCGCAGGGCAACCCAGGCACCGGTGATGGACGCAGTGCGGGTGCCGCCATCGGCCTGGATGACGTCGCAGTCCACCGTGATCTGGTTTTCGCCGAGGGCTTCCAGATTGACGACGGCGCGCAGCGACCGGCCGATGAGACGCTGGATTTCCTGCGTCCGGCCGGATTGCTTTCCGGCACTGGCTTCGCGGCGCATGCGGTCGCCCGTGGCGCGCGGCAGCATGCCGTATTCAGCCGTCACCCAGCCGCGGTTCTGTCCGCGCAACCAGGGCGGAACCCGCTCTTCCAGGCTGGCGGTGCACAAAACGTGGGTGTCGCCGAACTTGACGAGGCAGGACCCCTCGGCATGTTTGGAGACCCCGCGCTCCAGTGTGACCGCACGGAGTTCATCGGCTGCGCGTTTGGACGGACGCATGCATATCCCTTTCGACTTTCGTTCCGGAAAAACCGCCGTTTCTCCAGTGTATTCGTTGGGGCCTTGTAGACCCCAACTTCCTTCGCCGTAAAGGCCTTGCGTTGTGATACTTCACGCAAGCCCCCTTTTGCGCCTATATCTTTTTGATGAAAGCCCGGTCGACCCCGGTGAGTGGTCACATTCGGAGAACAAGCCTTGAGCCTCAGCGACCTCGACAAGAGATCCCGTGAAATCTTCCGTTCGATCGTGGAAACCTATCTGGAGACCGGCGAACCCGTCGGGTCCCGGAACGTTTCGCGCAAGCTCGGCATTTCGCTGTCCCCTGCCTCGATCCGCAACGTGATGTCTGATCTAGAGCATATGGGCCTGCTGCATTCGCCTCATACCAGCGCAGGCCGGCTGCCGACCGAAATCGGGCTTCGGTTCTTCGTCGACGCCCTTCTGGAAGTGGGCGACCTGACCCAGGACGAGCGCCGGGCGATCGATGCCCAGGTGCGGGCCTCGCAAAAGGCGAATTCGGCCGAGCAGGTGCTGACGGAAGCCAGCCAGATGCTGTCCGGCCTGTCCATGGGCGCCGGCGTTGTCTTGACCCACAAGTCGGACATGCGGCTGAAACACATCGAGTTCGTGCGCATCGAACCGCTGAAAGCCTTGGCGATCCTCGTCAGTGAAGACGGGTCCGTCGAGAACCGCGTTGTCGATCTGCCGGGCGACCTGCCGTCATCGGCTCTGGTGGAGGCCAGCAACTACCTGAATGCCCAGATCAAGGGCCGGACCCTGTCGGAAATCCGCTCCGAACTGGAAAAGGTCCGCGATGCGGACCAGGCCGAACTGGATCTCTTGAGCCAGAAGGTCATTGATGCGGGTCTTGCGGTCTGGGGCGGCGAAAGCGCCACCGATCCGGGCACGCTGATCGTGCGGGGCCGGTCCAATCTCCTGACCGATCTGGATGCCGTCGAGGATCTGGAGCGCATTCGCCTGCTGTTCGACGATCTTGAAAGCAAGAAGGATCTTATCCAGTTGCTGGGTCTTGCCGAACAGGGCGACGGGGTGCGCATATTCATCGGCTCGGAGAACAACCTGTTCTCGCTGTCCGGATCCTCCCTTGTGGTGTCGCCCTACAGGGACAGCAACCAGCGCATCGTCGGTGTTCTCGGCGTGATCGGACCAACCCGGCTGAATTATGCAAGGGTGATCCCGATGGTCGACTACACCGCCCGGCTGGTGAGCCGCATACTCGGATAAACCTGCCGGAGACCGGATTTCCCGAGCGGGCGCGGGCTTGACCTGCCGCCGCCGCCACCCCCATGTGTACCCGAGACCAGCCAGACAGGACCTGACATGCTTTCGCCCGCCGAACTGGAACGCTACGCCCGCCACATCGTGCTGCAGGAGATCGGCGGCGCCGGCCAGCAGAAGCTGAAAAATGCCCGCGTGCTGGTGATCGGTGCCGGCGGCCTCGGCGCGCCGGTGCTGCAATATCTGGCAGCCGCCGGAGTCGGCACGCTCGGCATTGCCGACGACGACACGGTGTCTCTTTCCAACCTGCAGCGGCAGGTGATCCACGATACCGACCAGCTGGGTGAGCCCAAGGTCGCAAGCGCGGCAGAAGCGATTGCGCGACTGAACCCGAATGTGAAGGTCGAACCGCACCCGACCCGCCTTGCCGGCCACAATGCCATGCAGCTTGTGTCCCGCTACGATCTGGTGGTGGACGGATCGGACAATTTCGACACCCGCTACCTGGTGTCCGATGCCTGCTTCTTTGCGCAAAAACCGCTGGTGACGGCCGCCGTCGGCCAGTTCGACGGCTCGTTGACCACCTTGAAGCCCTTTGAAACCGGCCCGGACGGCACAGCCAACCCGACCTACCGTTGCCTCTTCCCGCAAAAGCCGCGCGACGGCTTGCTGCCGACCTGTGCCCAGGCCGGCATCCTGGGGGCATTGACGGGCATCATCGGCGCCATGCAGGCCATGGAAGTCCTGAAGGAACTGACCGGAACGGGCGAGGGGCTGGTTGGACGGATGATCCTCTTCGACGCCAGAACCGTGCGCATGGAAACCATTCGCTACAAGCGTTCGCCGAAGAACCCCCTGAACGGCGACAATCCGAAAACATGGGCGGAGCTGCTGGAGGAGGCGTGACACGAGATCGCCCTCCCGCAGGGCGTGAGAAACCTGCTGTTGGCCGCTTCCCTCAAGTCTGACCGGACAGTCTTTCGGGCAAACAAAAACCCGCCCCGGTTGCCCGGGACGGGTTCCGTGAAACTGTGGTCTAAAAGACCTTAGTTCGGCTTCTGCTCGGTTGCCTGCTGGGCAGCGGCCTGCTGGGCCATGTTCTGGCGGTAGAGCTGAGCGAAATCGATCGGGTCGAGCATCAGCGGCGGGAAACCGCCGTTACGCGTGGCTTCGGAGAGGATGTTGCGGGCGAACGGGAAAATCATGCGCGGGCACTCGATCATCACGAACGGATGCATGTGCTCTTTCGGCACGCCGGTGATCTTGAACAGGCCTGCGTAGACCAGCTCGACGTTGAACATCACCATGTCCGGGCGTTCTGCCTTGGCGGTCAGGGTCAGGACGACTTCAAACTGATCGTCACCGATCTGCTGGGCACCGACGTTGACGTTGATATCGAGCTTCGGCTGGTCGCCCTGTGCCAGGGAGCGCGGCGCATTCGGGTTTTCGAAAGACAGGTCCTTGATGTACTGGCCAAGGATGTGCATGCCCGGCGCTGCTGCGCTTTCCGCCTGCGGCTGAGCGCCGCCGTCATTGGTGTCGGTCATCATCTCATTCCGTTGCGCGGTGCTGATCTGAAATGAAGAGCTATTAAATCCCTCCGGCTGGCCGCCGGCCCGCGTGATCCGGACAGCCGTGTTAGCGGGTGGCTACCACTTACGCCTTGTCGGCACAAGAGCCCCGGCCTTGCCAGCCGCCGGAATCCGCTTCAAAAGGGGGAAGTTGCCGTTCTCCAAGAAGTCCAGATGCACGAACAACCGACATCCAATATCACCCTGCCGCACCGGCGCCTGAAACTCGACACGCTGGTGCGCCTGCGCTGGCTTGCCGTGGGCGGCCAGTCCGCAGCGCTCCTGGTCGTGCATGTCGGTCTGGGCTATCCGACGCCGGCCGGACCTGCCTTTGCCATGGTGGCCCTGTCCGCCTGGCTCAACATCTTCCTGAAGATCCGCTGGCCCTCGGCCATGCGCCTGTCGGAACGCGCCGCAGCCCTGCAGCTTGCCTATGACATCCTGCAGATGAGCGGGCTTCTGTTCCTGACCGGCGGTCTGGGCAATCCATTCGCGTTCCTGCTGATGGCGCCGGTGATGGTGTCCGCGACGGGCCTGTCGGCCCGTTACACGGTGATCCTCGGCATTCTGGCCACGGTTTGCGCCAGCCTGGTTGCGGTTTTCCACCTGCCTCTGCCATGGCCGGTGGGTGACGACTTCTCGCTTCCGATCGTCTATTCCGTCGGCATCTGGACCGCGCTCGTCTCCACGCTCGGTTTCATGGCGATCTATGCGTTCCGGGTGGCCGAAGAGGCCCGCCAGATGGCGGACGCGCTTGCGGCAACCGAACTCGTGCTTGCCCGCGAGCAGCATCTAAACGCACTTGACGGGCTGGCAACCGCGGCCGCGCATGAGCTCGGCACACCGCTCGCCACCATCTACCTGGTGGCCAAGGAGCTGTCGGACGAATTCGAGGCAAGCGACCCCAGGGCCGAGGACGTGGACCTGATCCGCTCACAGGCCGAGCGCTGTCGGTCGATCCTGCGTCAGCTCACGAGCCTGTCGAGCGAGGAAGACCGGACCTACCAGCGCATGCCGGTGTCGCAACTGCTGGAAGATGTTGTCGATCCGCACAGGGGCACGGGTGTTGCGATCCACTCCACCGGGTCCGGAACCGGCGCCGAGCCGGTGGGCACACGAAACGCGGCAATCCGTTACGGACTTGGCAACCTGCTGGAAAATGCGGTCGACTTCGCCAAGACCCGCGTCGATGTGTCCGCCAGTTGGGACGAAACGACACTCTCGATTTCCATCAAGGACGACGGCCCCGGTTTTTCGGTCGAAATTCTGGGCAAGATCGGTGATCCCTACGTTTCCGTGCGCGGCGGAAAGTCGCCGCAACGCGGCACCGGCGGAGGGCTTGGCCTTGGCATCTTCATTGCCAAAACCCTGCTGGAACGCACGGGTGCCAAGCTGCATCTGGAAAATTCGGCCCCACCCCAGACAGGGGCTCACATCCGCGTAAGCTGGCCGCGCAAGGTGTTTGAACAGGACGGCAGAGTGGACGAAACGGCTTTTTCACCCCATAACGGCAATAAAGCGCAAACAATGCATGCTGTGCCCGTGAATCCATCCGGGGTGCAGGAGAAGACGCAAGAATAAGACCGGTAGAGCCAAATGACGGACCAGACACCTGCCCTGAACAGTTCGGAGGACATGACCCTCCTGATCGTTGACGACGACAAGCCGTTTCAGCAGCGCCTCGCACGCGCCATGGAAAAACGCGGCTTTACGACGGAAACAGCCGACAGTGTTCAGGACGCAGCCGGCAAGATTGCCCAGAACGCCCCGGCCTTCGCCATTGTCGACATGCGGCTTGAAGACGGTAACGGTCTTGATGTCATCGAACAGCTTCGCCAGCGCCGTCCGGATGCCCGCGCCATCGTGCTGACCGGATACGGCAACATTGCCACAGCGGTCACGGCGGTCAAACTGGGGGCTATCGACTATCTCGCAAAGCCCGCCGATCCGGACGATATCGTTGCCGCGCTTGCGCGCAAGCCCGAAGACAAGGCGCAGCCGCCGGAAAATCCGATGTCGGCCGACCGGGTCCGCTGGGAGCATATCCAGCGGGTGTACGAGCTTTGCGACCGCAACGTTTCGGAGACCGCGCGCCGGCTGAACATGCACCGCCGAACCCTGCAAAGGATCCTGGCAAAGCGCGCGCCGCGCTGAGAAAGCCGGGGCTTCCCGCCATTGCGGGCTTGCCCTTAGACTGCCACTTTGCCTAAGTATTCCCAAACGGTGATAACCTGCGCTCCCACGGAGATCGCTTATGCGGCTTGATGCTGCCCATGCTCTTGTTACCCCCGCGCTGAAATCCGGCCTGCTGGCCGCGTGCAGCGTGGTTCTTATGATGTCGGCTTTGCCTGCACAGGCTCAATCGGTTCCCGAAACCGTGCGCATCAACGTGGAACCGCCGCAACCTGGCATCCGGTCCATCACCGTGAACAAGAAATACCGGCCGATCATCAGCCGCGACGACAAGGGTGTGGTCATCGACACGATGGGCAGCGACAACAAGTTGCCACCCTGTGACGTCAAGCTTGAAGTCACTCTGGAAAACAGCCGCGTCCTGCATCGGGATGCCAGCTTCTGCTCCGGCGGCACGCTTGTGGTCGACGTCTCGAACGACGGCAAGCCGGGCGCGGTCGCCCGCATCGTCGGTACAACTTCCGGAACGGCCGCCGGCCCGGTTTCCAATGCTCCGGCGGCAACACAGTCTTCCCAGCAGGATCGACCTGCCGAAGGACAGCAGACCGCTTCCAACTCCAACGGATCATCGACCCCATCCGTCGAGGAAATCAAACCGCCTGCCGAAGAGGGCGGACTGAAGCCGCTCGACCAGGTCGATACTCCCATTTCCACACCTGGCACCGAAACGGCCTCCCTGCCTGATGACATCGACACGGTTACCGGTGACGGTTATCCGGGTGCCGCCAATTCCGAGCCGGTTCTGGTGAGCCCGAACGAGGCGCGCGAGTGGCTGGCCGAACCGGGTACGCAGCCCGGAACACCATCGCTGCTTCAGCACGCCGTTGCGCAAACCGACGACCGGGATTTCCGGGCCGATTGCACCACCCAGTCCGGGTTTGCCAAGATCACGTTCCAGCAGGCTCCTGCCGGACTTCTGGAAGGCATGCCGCAGGCCGTGCGCATTTCCGCAGGCGAATTCGACAGCGTCTACAATGCTTTCGGCTCCTCCAGCGCCAATGAAGCCGGCATATCGCTGCCCGAAGTCAATATTGAAATGACCGACCCGCTGTGGGAGGCCATGATCAAGCAGTCTGCCCTGTCGATCGCGGTCGAAGGCCTGCCTGCACACGAAGTTTCGCTGAAAGGCAGCGCCAACCCGGTGCGCCTGTTCGTTGCCACCTGCGCCCAGCCTCAGCAGATCGTTTCGGACGATGCCTACGGCAGCGGTGCAGAAGAAGCGAACTCGGATCTTTCCTGCTCCGAGGCCGGCCGGGTGCGGTCGGTCGAAGCCGTCCGGCCTGGTCAGATCGTGTTCCGCAACGCCAGCCGTCAGCCCATCGAAGTGAGCTGGGTGGATTATCGCGGCGGCGAGCGGCCCTACGCGCGCCTGGAACCGGGGCAGATCCTGGAACAGCAGACCTATGTTTCCCACGCCTGGACCGTGCGCGGCTCCAGTGGCGAATGCCGGGGTATTTATGTCACCAAGACCCCGTACCGGGAGGTCGTGATCAACGGACCGGCAAACTTCGGTGCCCCCGGTAACAACGGCTTTGGTAACAACGGGTTCGGCAACAACGGCTTCGACAACAATGGCGGCACCTGGGGAGCACCCAACGGTGGCGGCTTCGACGGTCAGCCCGGCAACGATTTCCCGTCCGGCCCCGTCCCCCCGGGATCCATCGAAGGCTCAAACCAGCCGAATTTCCAGCAACAGCAACAGCAGACGGCTCGCGCCAATGTGGCCGACTACCTGTGCACCGCCGGCATTGACCTGAATGTCGTGTTTTCGCCGGACATGCAGTCCGCAACCGTTGCCGAAATGGGCTATGGCGCAGTCACCCTGCAGAGACAGGGCAGCGCCAACACGTTCTATTACGAATCCCAGGGGCATGTGCTGAAGGGCCAGGTTCAGAATGCCACCTGGTCCCGTCCCGGATTGCGGGACGTGTTCTGCGCCCGCAGATAGATTTCAGACACACCTGTAAAAAACGACAGGTTTTATACTTGGTAGAAATCCGGACTGTCTGACAGTTTTCGGTGCCCTAATCGTTTTAAGGGCATAAATCTGCTGTCTTCTTAAGCATTTGGTCAATTATTGAGAGGAAATCTTGTCGGACAGAGTTCGATAGGAATCACTTAACCATGTCCTTCGCCCGTTGGCCCATTACCTGGAAGATCAGCCTCCCGATCGCAACCATCCTGCTGTTTACAGCCGCGATCTGCGTGGTGAGCCTCAACAGCCTCTATTCGGCGATGTTCGCCGAACGTCTCAAGAAGATCGAGGAAATTTCCGATAGCGCGGTTTCAATCGCCGCCTATTACCACGGCCTGGAAAAAGGCGGGCAGATGAGCCGCGAGGAAGCGCAGACCGCAGCCCGCGCCGCCATCGGTGCCATCCGGTTCGAAGGCGACAACTATGTCTTCGCCTATGACTACCAGGGCATGAACCTGATCCACCCGAACGCCAAGCTGGTCGGCACCAACATGATTGGTTTTTCCGACCAGACGGGTGTGAAGATCGTTGCCGAACTGATCAAGGATGCCAAGGCCGGCGGCGGATCGCTGCTTTACTACTGGCCGCGCGCGAACGGCGAGGTTCCGGTTGAAAAATACGGCTGGGGATCCGGCTTCGAGCCGTGGGGCTGGATGGTCGGCACGGGGGTTTATGTTGACGACCTCGACGAAGCCTACTGGAGTGCTGCCACCGCGATCATCGCCCTGGCCCTGGTCGGCGCCCTGATCGCCATCGGCATCGCTGTTGTTGCTGTTCGCAACACGGTCCGCCCGCTGCGGGCTCTGACCGGCAACATGAGCCTCCTGGCAGAAGGCAACACCAGCATCACGATCGACGGTACCGACCGCGGCGACGAGATCGGCCAGATGGCAAGCGCCATGGAAGTTTTCGTCCGGAACGAAGCTGCACGGCGCGAGCTTGAAGAGCAGCAGAATTCCAGCCAGGAAGACGCTGCCCGCAAGGGAGCCGAAATCCAGCAGCTCAGCGGCGACTTCGATCGTCAGATCATGGAAATGCTCAACATCATCGACAGCTCCGTGCAGAACCTGCAGGCTGCTTCCGCCGACATGACCGGCGTCGCGGCACAGACCACGGAACAGAGCGGCCGCGTTTCCAACGCCTCCTCCCAGGCAGCCCACAACGTTGAAACCGTTGCGGCTGCGGCGGAAGAACTGTCGGCCTCGGTCAACGAAATCCGCCGTCAGGTGCAGTCTTCCAGCGAGATTGCGGCCCGCGCTGCCGGAGAAGCCCAGGCAACCAACCAGCGCATGCATGGCCTTTCCGAAAGCGCCAGCCGCATCGGCGAGGTCGTGAACCTGATCCAGGCGATCGCCGAGCAGACCAACCTCCTGGCGCTTAACGCGACCATCGAGGCGGCACGCGCAGGCGAAGCCGGCAGGGGATTTGCGGTCGTTGCGGCGGAAGTCAAGGAACTGGCCACACAGACCTCCAAGGCAACCGAGGAAATCTCCAGCCAGATCACGGCGATCCAAGATGAGACCGGTCATGCGGCCAGCGCCATCTCCTCGGTTACAGAGATCATCAACAACATGAACGAAATCGCCTCGTCCATCGCTTCTTCCGTGGAAGAGCAAGGCGTTGCGACGCAGGAAATCGCCAGCAACGCGACCGAAGCTTCGCGTAGCACGGTTGAAGTGACCACGAACATCGAGACCGTTGCAGCGGCTGCCGAAAACACCCGCGATACAGCGGAAAAGGTCGACAGCTCAGCCCAGCAGCTGAAGGAAAATGCTTCGATGCTGCGCAATCAGGTCGGCACCTTCCTGCAGGAAGTCCGCAAGCGCTCCGTGGCCTAAGGTCCGGACACCAGACTCAAGAAGCCCGCAGTCCCTCAAAGGCTGCGGGCTTTTTCGTGTCTGCTTCCAAGTGGTATGTCAGCCCGGCGGGGTCGTCAGAAGGCCGTCTCCAAGAACCTTGAAAGCGTCGATCGCCTTCTTCAGGTCCGCTTTCGGGTCATCGCTTGCCGCAATCCAGAGTGCGGCATTGAAGGCAGCACCGTTCAGAAGCCGCGCAGCGGCTTCCGCGTCAACGGGTTTCACCAGACCTTCGGCGATCAGACGTTCAAGCGCACTGGTTGTTGTCTGCAGGCAAACATTCTGGCTCGGCCACTGTGACGGATCGCCAAGTACGGATGGTCCGTCCAGCAGCACGATACGCTGCACTTCCGGCTTCAGAGCCATCTCGATATAGGCGATGCCTTCTGCCATGAGCGACTCCCATTCGCTCCCGCCAAGCCGGCTGGCGGCTTCCTTGGCTTCGGCTGCAATTTCGCCATCGAGCTGATTGACCACCGCCTGCAGAAGGCCCTTCTTGTCTCCGAAATTGTGATAAAGCGCGCCGCGCGTCAGGCCGACAGAAGCGGTCAGTTCATCCATGGACGCAGCCGCGTAGCCCTGTTCGGCAAAGGCTTTTCGCCCTGCCGCTATCAGCTTTGCCCGCGTTTCCTCCATCATTTCGGCTCGTTTTCCCGGCGCCATCCTTACCTCGCAAATTCGCATACGCCGCGTATGTGAGTTGACATACGGCGCGTATGTGAGTTATTCACATACGCAGCGTATCTCAATAAGCGCTCCCCGTTAAGCCTGGTTTCACACCGAAACTCCAACCCTGAAAGGACAGAACATGACCAAGAGCCAACCCGTTTTCCCGGAGGGTCGTCACGCCCTTTATGACACGCATAAGTATTCGGCCGCTCTTCGCTCCGGCGACCTTCTTTTTGTATCCGGTCAGGTCGGCAGCCGCGCAGATGGCACGCCTGAACCAAACTACGAAGATCAGGTGCGCCTGGCCTTTGAAAACCTGCAAGCCGTGCTCAAGGCGGCTGGCTGCGGACTGGACGACATCGTCGACGTCACGACCTTCCACACTGACCCGGAAAACCAGTTCGAGAGCCTGATGAAGGTGAAGGACGAGGTTTTCGAAGAAGCGCCTTATCCGAACTGGACGGCTGTCGGCGTCAACTGGCTGGCCGGTTTCGATTTTGAAATCAAGGTCATCGCACGAATTCCCGACGACGCCTGACGCTTTTTCGGCAGACCTGCCTTCCGGGTTCATCGAGCCTGAAGGCAGGCCGGACCGAAACCAACCCTTCAACGGTTGCAAGCAGCGATGCGGCACACCACGTGCGGAAGGCGCTGGGAGACGGGCGCCTGACCTTCTCCAGCGCATGTCAGCCGATGCATGTTCAATGGAGACCAGGTTATGAACGACGCCACGAATTGGCACCTTTCCGAAGAAATCCGGACATCTGCCGGTGTCGTGATGGCAGGCCGGGCGGGTGAAGGGCAGTCGCTGGTGCTCGCACACGGCTGGCCGTGGTCGTCCTGGTCCTGGCATCGACTCATTCCGGAACTCTCCAGGAAGTTCCGCGTCCACTGGTACGACATGCCGGGATACGGCCAGTCGGCAAAGTCACCGGACCAACGCACATCTCTCGACATTCAGGGCAAGGTCTTTGCCGAAATACTCGATCATTGGCAACTCGAACGGCCCTCGGTCGTGGCCCATGACTTTGGCGGGGCAACAACTTTGCGGGCGCATCTTCTGCACGGCTGTGATTTCGAGAAATACGTCTTGATGAACGTCGTTGCCCTCAGCCCCTGGGGGTCGGAGTTCTTCGATCACGTCGGCCGCCATGTGGAAGCCTTTGTCGGGCTCCCGCCGCATATCCACCGCGCGGTTGTCGATGCCTATATCGGCGGCGCCCTTGTCAACGAAATCGGGGCCGAGGCCCGCGCAGCACTGGCTGGCCCCTGGCTGACCGAAGAAGGCCGCGGCAGCTTCTATCGCCAGTTCGCCCAGGCAGACGAAGCCTATACCAACGAGATTGAACCGCTTTACGGCGACATCCGGTGCCCGGTGAAGATCCTGTGGGGAGAGGATGATCCGTGGATCCCGATCGACCGGGGCCGGGCTCTGCACGCCGCCATTCCGCAGTCGACCTTCGAAGCGCTGCCGAACGCCGGCCACCTGCCGCAACTCGAGGTGCCGGATCTTGTTCTGGCCAAGCTGGGCGCCTTCCTCTGAGGGACAGGCGTCAGCTGCAACTCAGATCTTGCGCAGGGCGACCTTGGCAATCTTGTGACTGGAATCCTTGGTCAGGATCAGGTCGGCGCGAGGCCGCGTCGGCAGGATGTTTTCGCGCAGGTTGACCAGGTTGATGTCGTTCCAGATGCGATTGGCGGTCGTGACGGCTTCCTGATCGGTAATCCGCGAATATTTATGGAAATAGGATCCCGGGTCGCGGAAGGCTGTCTCGCGCAGGCGCATGAAGCGGTCGACATACCAGTTCAGCAACAGGGTTTCATCGGCGTCGATATAGACCGAGAAGTCGAAGAAATCCGAAACGAACGGCACCGCGCGCCCGTCCTTGGGCAATTCGCGCGTCTGCAGCACGTTGAGGCCTTCGACAATCAGAATATCGGGCCGGTCGACCGTCACCGTGTGGCCGGGCATGACATCGTAGTAGAAGTGCGAATAGACCGGTGCCCGGACGAACCGCTTGCCTGCCTTGATGTCGGACAGGAATTTCAGCAGACGTGGCCTGTCGAAACTTTCCGGAAAGCCCTTCTTGGACATCAGCCCTTCGGCTTCCAGCACCGCGTTTGGATACAGGAACCCGTCGGTGGTGATCAGGTCGACCTTGGGACTGGCCGGCCAGCGGGCCAGAAGCTCACGCAGGACGCGCGAGGTGGTCGACTTGCCGACGGACACCGACCCGGCAACACCGATGATGAACGGCGTCTTGCCGTCGCGGGTGCCGAGGAAGTTCTGCGTTGCCTGAAAGATGCTGATGGTTGCTTCGGCATAGAAGGCAAGCAGACGGGAGAGCGGCAGGTAGATTGTCTCGACCTGCTCGATCGAGACCGGCGCATTGAGGCCCTGCAACTGGGCCACCTCATGCGCATCCAGCGTCATGGGCGTGTCCGCACGCAGTCTTGCCCACTCGCGCTCGGTGAACACCTGGTAGGGGGACAGATCCATGTCCAGGGCCGTGGCGACTTTCTGATCCATTACTTCGCAGTTCCTGCTGCGCGGCTGAACGCCGGATCCGGTACAGAGCCTGCAGGCCCTGGATTATTCCTGAGGCCGGGACGCCTTTTCTTCCAGTCCGGTCTGTCCCGTACGGCTCGCAAGCTCCTTCATAACATCCCCGAGGGGGACATTGGAGACATTGAGAACCACCAACAAGTGATAAAGCACATCGGCGGCCTCGGCCGTCAATTCCTGCCGGTCCTTCTGAACGGCGGCTATCGCCGCCTCAACCGCTTCTTCCCCCAGCTTCTGGGCGCATTTGGCAACGCCCTTGTTGACGAGCTTGCGCGTATAGGACTTGTCGTCCGCGCTATTCGCACGTGCAGCAATAATGGCGTCCAGATCTTCCAAAGTGAAGTCGGTCATTCGGCTAGTTCCCTTGAGGCCGTTTCAGGCGTCGAGGCGCATCGGTACGCCGGCGTCGTTCATGTAGTGCTTGGCTTCCTGAATGGTGTATTCGCCAAAGTGGAAGATCGAGGCGGCCAGCACCGCAGTGGCATGGCCATCACGGATGCCTTCCACCATGTGGTCCAGGTTGCCGACACCGCCCGAGGCGATCACCGGCACCGGCACCGCATCGGCAATCGCCCGGGTGAGGGCGATATTGTAGCCGGACTTGGTGCCATCCCGGTCCATGGACGTGACCAGCAGTTCACCGGCGCCCAGTTCGACAACCTTCCTGGCGAACTCAACAGCATCGATGCCGGTGGCATTGCGGCCGCCATGGGTGAAGATCTCGAATTTTTCCGGTTCGCCCGGAGCGTTGACCTGCTTGGCATCGATGGAAACGACGATGCATTGCGCGCCGAATTTTTCCGCCGCCTCGCGCACGAAATCCGGATTGGTAACGGCCGCCGTGTTGATCGACACCTTGTCGGCTCCGGCAATCAGCAGCTTGCGAATGTCTTCCACCGTGCGCACGCCGCCACCGACGGTAACCGGCATGAAACAGGCCTCGGCGGTGCGCCGGACAACGTCATAGATCGTGTCCCGGCCCTCGTGACTGGCGGTGATGTCGAGAAAGCAGAGCTCGTCCGCCCCGGCCGCGTCATAGGCCTTGGCGGCTTCCACCGGATCACCGGCATCGACCAGATCCACGAAGTTGACGCCCTTGACGACACGGCCGTCCTTGACGTCGAGACAGGGAATGACACGGGCTTTCAAGGTCATGATGCTTTGCTCCGCGCGGCCAGGATCAATTCCATGGCTTCTTTCGGATCGAGACGGCCGTCGTAGAGCGCGCGGCCCGAGATTGCCCCTTCCAGGATGGCGCAGTCCGGCTCCAGCAGGCGGTGAATGTCGTCGATCGACGCAAGGCCGCCCGAGGCGATGACCGGAATGGAGACGGCACGGGCAAGTTCCAGCGTCGAGGGGATATTGAGACCCTTCAGGACGCCGTCACGATCGATATCGGTATAGATGATCGCCGCAACGCCTGCATCCTCGAACTGCCGGGCAAGATCGACGGCGGTAAGTTCGGACGTTTCCGCCCAGCCCTCGACGGCGACATAGCCGCCCTTGGCGTCGATGCCGACGGCGACCTTGCCGGGGAACTTGCGGCAGGCTTCCTTCACCAGGTCCGGATCACGCACGGCTACAGTGCCCAGGATGACGCGGCTGATGCCCTTGTCCAGCCAGGTTTCGATATGTTCCAGCGTCCTGATCCCGCCACCCAGCTGCACCGGGTTCTTCGTTGCCCCCAGAATGGCATCGACAGCCGCGCCGTTGACGCTCTCGCCGGCGAACGCGCCATTGAGATCGACCACATGGAGCCATTCGAAGCCCTGATCCTCGAACGCCCGGGCTTGCGCGCCCGGGTTGTCGTTGAACACGGTTGCCTGGTCCATGTCGCCCAGTTTCAGGCGAACGCACTGGCCATCCTTCAGATCGATGGCGGGAAAGAGGATCATGTCGCTTTAAATTCCTTCAACGATGACGATTTCGCCATCGGCTACTTTCTGGCGGATTTTCACCGCTTCCTGATATTCCGGCGAATTATAGCAATCAACCGCGTGCTGGAAGCTCGGAAATTCGATGATGACGTTGCGCGCCCGGCCCGGGCCTTCAATGGCATCGGTCTTGCCGCCGCGGGCAAGGAAATTGGCGCCGAACCGCTCGAAGGCGGGCTTTGCCGTTTCCACGTATGCCGGATATCCGTCGGCGTCATGCACGTCGACACGGGCGATCCAGTAACCTTTGCTCATGTTGGCCTCCCAGGCGCTTCTTGTTTAAGGGGTCCAGTCCAGGAAATTGGCGATCAGCTCCAGACCGAGCCGCTGGCTTTTTTCCGGGTGGAACTGGGTGCCGATCATGTTGTCCTTCGCCACCATGGCAGTGAAGGTGCCGGCATAATCGAACGTTGCCAGGCGGTCTTCCGCCTTGGCGCAGGCAAAGTGGAACGAGTGCACGAAATAGGCGTGCAGGCCATCCGGCCCCGTTTCCAGCCCCTTGAAAACCGGGTGGCTTTCCGGACTGACTTCGATCGTGTTCCAGCCCATGTGGGGGATTTTCAGCGTCTTGTCCGCCGGTTCCATGGCTGTAACGTCGCCTTCGACCCAACCTAGGCCTTCAACGGTCTCGAATTCCAGGCCGCGACTTGCCATCAGCTGCATGCCGACGCAGATACCGAAGAACGGCTTGCCGTCCTTGCGAACGACCTGTTCCAGGGCCTCGGGCATGCCTTCGACAGCCCACAGGCCGCGCTTGCAGTCGGCAAAGGCGCCGACACCCGGCAGCACGACACGGTCGGCCTTCAGCACCCTTTCGGGGTCGGACGTCACGATAACGTCGGGCGTGTGGGCGTGGGCGCGGGCCGCGCGCTCAAACGCCTTTTCGGCCGAGCGCAGGTTGCCCGAGCCGTAATCGATAATCGCAATTGTCATTGACGGGTCTCCGGACCGAGGGTCAGGCCCACCACCTGCTCGCTACCGATCCTCGGGATGATCGGTTGGGAGGCGGGGCGCTGTTGCCGGTCGATTTGAGGTCTGGGCGGCGACACTCGGTCAGCCGCCTTGTGGAGAAATCGGAGTTCGGCTTCGCTCTTGTTGTGCGCGTCGACGATGCCGACGACGCGCCAACCCTTGCGCTCCAGCGACCAGCGGCGCAGCGCCTGGGCCTCGAGGCCGAACAGGATGGAGGTGAAGAGGGCAACGACGGCCATGGCTTCCTGACTGACGGACAGCGCCAGCAACTCGATCACCAGCGTCGCGGCGAGATAGCCAAGCAGCACCAGCCACATGCGGTTGACCAGCAGCCAGATGACGGCAAACAGGAACGCAAGTGTCGAGAAGCCGTCCGGAACGAAGGCGAGCCTGTCGGTCTGGCGAGGATCGCCAGCCACGTCTTCGAATTCTGGCGGAGCCATCACAACATATGTGCTCATGCGCCGTTTCCTGCCCTAGCTGCCGAGCTGGCCCTTGGTGGTCGGAATGCGGTCTGCCTGCCGCGGATCGATCTCCACCGCCTTGCGCAAGGAGCGCGCAACCGCCTTGAAGCAGGTTTCGGCGATGTGATGGCAATTGGAGCCATAAAGGTTGGCAATATGAAGGGTTATCCCGGAATTCATCGCGAATGCCCGGAAAAACTCCTCGAACAGCTCCGTGTCGAATTCACCGATCTTGTCCCGGTCGAAGGTGACGTCCCAGACCAGGAAGGGACGGCCGGACACATCCAGCGCGCAGCGGGTCAGCGCTTCATCCATGGCAAGATGGGTATCGGCATAACGGGTGATGCCCGCCATGTCGCCCAGCGCTTCGGAAATTGCCTGGCCCAGCGCAATGCCGGTGTCCTCGACCGTGTGGTGAAAGTCGATATGAGTGTCGCCATCGGCACGGGCCTTGATGTCGATCAGCGAATGTCGCGACAATTGCTCCAGCATATGGTCGAAGAACCCGACGCCGGTCTGGACGTCGTATGCGCCCGTGCCGTCCAGGTTGATCTCGACCGCGATGCGGGTTTCCTTGGTGTCGCGCGATACACTCGCTGTGCGCATGTGCTGATGCCCCGTGGGTAATGGGAAAGAAGAACCGCGGTGTTGTAGCAGCCTGAACCGTCTAAGAAAATAGCGGTTTCATAGTGAAAGGGTTCTGCGGCCGGTCTATCTTGCAGACAGGCAAATCGGCATTCGTCTGCCGCCGCGTTCCTGAAATCCATTTTGGGGGAAATCCATCATGTACAAAAAAGCCATTTCAGAAGGCGGGATTGCCGTCGTTACCGGTGCTGCCAGTGGCGTAGGACTGGCCGCTGCCACCCGCTTCGCCCAGGCAGGACTGGGCGTCATTCTTGCCGATCTGCCCGGTCCGGCCCTTGAAGAGGCAACGGAAAAGGTGCGTGCCGCCGGTACGGTCGGTGTCGATATTTTCGCGGTTCCGACCGATGTCGGTGACATGGCGCAGGTGGAAGCCCTGGCCGAAAAGGCGTTTCAGACCGGGCCCGTTGCGGTCCTGATGAACAACGCCGGTATCAGCCTGCCGACCTCTGCCTGGGAGGGGTTCGACAACTGGGTCCGCCTGATGGACATCAATTTCTACGGTGTCCTGCGCGGTGTCCATGCCTTCACGCCGCGCCTGATCGAGGCTGCCCGCCCGGCGGTCATCGTCAACACCGGATCGAAGCAGGGCATCACGACGCCTCCGGGAAACCCCGGCTACAACACCACCAAGGCAGCCGTGAAAGTGCTCAGCGAACAGCTTGCCCATGAACTGCGGCAGGCCGGAGCGCCCATTTCGGTGCATCTGTTCGTTCCGGGGTTCACCTACACCGGCATGACCGCAAGCCACTTTCCGGAGAAGCCGGCCTCGGCCTGGACCAGCGAGCAGACCGTCGATCATTTCATCGAGCGGATGTCGGAGGGCGATTTCTACATCCTGTGCCCGGACAATGATGTCGACAGCACCAGAGACAATCGCCGGGCAGAATGGGCCATCGGCGATATCATTGAAAACCGGCCGCCGCTGTCGCGCTGGCATGACGACTACAAGGATGCCTTCGCGGAATTCGAGCGGACAGGCAAGGCGTAGTTCTGGGTAGTTCTGGCGCTGGGCGATCCTTGGTGCTATGGACTGGCACCTGCCCCAAAATTCGAGGATCTGCCCATGCCGACCAGCCCTTTCTCCCCGAAAACCGCTCTGGATCGCCTGATGCTGCCTGTCGACGTGCCGACGGTTGCCGAGGCCGAGAAGCTGGTGAAGCAGACTGAAGGCAAGGTCGGTGTCTACAAGATCGGCATGGAACTCCAGTTTGCCGGCGGGTTGGAATTCGCCCGTGACCTTGCGCGTGACGGCAAGAAGATCTTTCTGGACGTCAAACTGCACGATATCGACAACACCATCGAAAAGGCCGTACGCAACGTCGCCAAGATGGGCATGACCTTCATGACCCTCCACGGCTACCCGAAAACCATGCGCGCTGCCGTGAAAGGCCTGCGGGAAGAGGGCAATCCCGATCTGTGCCTTCTTGGAGTGACGGTGCTGACGTCCATGGACGAACAGGACCTGGTCGATGCAGGGTATCGCGGCCCGATTGCCGATGTGGTGGAAGCGCGGGCGAAGGACGCCCGGGTCGCCGGCATGGGCGGCATCGTCTGCGCCGCCACCGAAACCACAAAAATGCGGGCCATCCTTGGAGACGAGCTTGTGATCGTCACCCCCGGCATCCGCCCTGCCGGCAGCGACGCCGGAGACCAGCGCCGGGTGATGACCCCTGCGGACGCGATTCAGGCTGGTAGCGACTACCTGGTGGTCGGCCGCCCGATCAGCCGGGCCGAAGATCCGGGTGCGGCGGCCGATGCCGTTGTTGCCGAAATAGAAGAGGCGCTGAACCTGCCGCCGCTAGTCGATAACACCGGTCACCGGAAAGCCGCATCCTTCGGCAACTTTTCGATATGACGCGGTAAATCCGCTCAGGGAAGCGGTATAGATGAGGCCGCTCGGTCCGACGATATCGATCTGCCCGTTCCGTTGCATCGCCTGCAGGACGCGCTGAGTATCCTCAATCGGGAAATAGGTCTGGGCGACGGCGAAACCGTCTTCATCGAAATAGGCTTGGACCGTTGCCTGTGCGCTGTCGCCGTCATCAAAGACGAAATTGACCTTCTGGTCATTCTGAAGAACCGTCGCATGGCCGCGGACGGCACGTTCCGTCAGCTGGATACCGGGGAAGAAGTCCGGCGGCAATGCATCGCCGTTGGACGTCGCAAGGCCTACGGTGGGCAGGCCGTCGCCGCCGGTCCACATGGTGCAGTTGATACGAAAGTCTTCGCCCGTATCAAACGACTGAATCTCTACATTCCAGTCCTTGTAGGAAAAATACTGTTCCTTGGCCTGAACAGCGGAAGCGGCAAGCAGGCCGAGTCCGAGGCCGGTCAAAATTCTGAATGTCATCAAAAAGTCCCCGAAAAGGTAGGATGACGCTCACTCAACACCGAAAACCTTAAAATAAGTGACTGATGTCAGGCGTTTTTAGGCATCAACCTTGTCTGGTCCCACCTCCTCTCCTGAACCACGCGGACCGGGTTCCGCCATGCTTGCCCGGGATGACACAAGTGCTTGCCGGAACCGTTTCTTTCCCGTGGAAAGCAGGGGTAGCGGCCGGTTGACCAAGGCCAGAAAAAAACCACCGCCGAAGCGGTGGTCCAGTTTGCTACAATCACGTGATCTGAGGTCACGCTGCCTGGTTGTCTCCATTGGCCGCAGACCGAAGAACCATGCCATAGAGGTCACGCGGGTCGTCCGGATCAGCCAGCAGGTCGAGCTTCTCGAAGTGGCCGGTTCTGGGCAAAAGATCGCGGACATAGCGCAGGGCGGCAAAGTCCTCGATGGCAAAGCCGACGCTGTCGAACAGCGTAATCTGGTCCTGCGAAGTGCGGCCTTCGGCCTTGCCGGCGTAGACCTGCCAGAGTTCGGTAACCGGATGATCGCGGTCGAGCTGCTGGAATTCACCCTCGATATGAGTCTGATCCGGGAACTCGACAAAGATATCGGACCGCAGCAGGATGTCGCGATGCAGCTCGGTCTTGCCCGGGCAGTCGCCGCCGACCGCATTGATGTGCACGCCGGTGCCGACCATGTTGTCGGTCAGGATCGTCGCCGATTTCTTGTCCGCGGTTACGGTGGTGATGATCTGCGCGCCTTCGATCGCATCTTCCGGCGTCTTGCAGATGGTCACGTTCAACCCGGAATTGGCGAGGTTGCGGGCAAGGCGCAAGCTTGCGGCGCTATCGATGTCGTAGGCGCGGATGTCGGTGATCCCGAGCATGTCCTTGAAAGCCAGGCACTGGAAGTCGGACTGTGCGCCATTGCCGATGATCGCCATCGTGGTGGATCCCCTGGGTGCCAGGTATTTGGCGGCAAGCGCAGAGTTGGCTGCCGTGCGCAGGGCCGTCAGGATGGTCATCTCGGTGAACAGCACCGGATAGCCGGTCGTCAGGTTCGACAGAACACCGAAGCCGGTAACGGTCTGCAGACCATCACGGGTGTTGCCCGGGTGGCCATTGACATACTTGAAGCCGAAGGTCTTGCCGTCACTGGTCGGCATCAGCTCGATAACACCCTGAGGCGCATGCGCCGGAATACGCGGTTTCTTGTCGAAGCTTTCCCATCGCAGGAAATCCTGCTCGATATATTCGGCGATGCCGCGCATGAAGGTTTCGACGCCAATCGCGCGGACATTGCGCATCATGTTGTCGACGCTGACGAAGGGCACATAGGCCAGATCCGACGGCAGGAGATTGATGGGGCTGTTTGACATTGTTCGGTCCTCTAGAAGCTTCTTGTCGGCCGGTCGAAGACCCGGCGGCCAAACAGGCTGCCGGTCAGTTCGACCATCAGACGCGCGGTTTTTCCGCGTTCGTCCAGGAAGGGATTGAGCTCGACCAGGTCGAGAGAGGTGACGAGACCACTGTCATGCAGCATCTCCATCACCAGATGGGCTTCGCGGAAGGTCGCGCCGCCCGGAACGGTGGTGCCGACGGCCGGCGCGATTGACGGATCCAGAAAATCGACATCCAGGCTGACATGCAGAAGGCCGTTTTCAGCCCTTACGCGCTCCAGAAACGGCTTCAGAAGAGTGCCGATGCCTTCCTCGTCGATCCGGCGCATGTCGCTGACACCGACGCCGTGGCTGACCAGCAGGTTGCGCTCGGCATCATCGATCGAGCGAACGCCGAGGATCTCGACATTCTGCGGCTTCAAGGTGTGTTCCAGCGGGCTGCCGAGCAGATCGTCAAATCCGGGTAGACCGCACAGAAACGCGAGCGGCGTACCGTGAAGGTTGCCGCTGGCGGTGCTGTCCAGCGTGTGAAAATCCGAATGCGCATCGAGCCAAAGCACGAACAGCGGGCGCCCGAGTGCGGCTGCCGCCCTTGCCTGGCCCGAAACGGTGCCCGCCGCCATGGCGTGATCGCCGCCAAGATAGATCGGAAAACCCGGGCCTTCGCCAAGTTCCGTCGCCTTCTGGTGGAGCGCCCGGGTCCAGGCAACATAGGCGCGGTAATTCCGCAGTATCCTGTTGGGAGGGGTGAGGCTGCCAACCTCCGCCGGGCTCAGATTTCCGTGGTCGACGACCGAATGGCCGAGTTCCTGCAGCGTCTCCTGCAGGCCGGCGGTTCGATAGGCGTCCGGTCCCATGAGGCAGCCGCGCTGACCGGCGCCTTCATCCACCGGAGCTCCAACCAGCACAATCTGTTTCTCAACGACGTTCACGTCCTGCTCCGCCCCAAAATTCAACTGTCAAAAGTGTGCTGAAACGCCGCGGCGGAGTAAATCCGGACACTTGATCAAAAGAGCAGCCAGATTTATCATTTTGATAAGCTCAATTTATCGGAATGGAAAAATGGACGATCTGGATCTTCGATTGATCTCGCTTCTGCGCCATGACGGGCGAAGGTCAGTGTCCGAATTGGCAGGTGATCTGAAGGTCTCGCGCGCCACCGTGCGCTCTCGCATGGAGAAGCTGGTCGACACGGGAGAAATCCTGGGATTTACCGCCGTCCTGCGCGACGACTGGCGCGACCTGCCGATCCGCGCGGTGACGCTTGTGGTCGTAGACGGCCACAACACCGAACCGGTGATCCGCTCGCTCAGCGCCATGACGGAGGTTCGCGCGATCCATTCCACAAACGGCAAGTGGGATCTGGTACTGGACGTCGCCACGCGCGATCTTGCTGCCTTTGACGATGCACTCAATCGCATTCGCCTGATCGAGGGTATTACCGGTACGGAGACCAGCCTGCTTCTGACCACCCGCAAGGGACCGGCGGTTTCGGCCAGCGAATTCAAGGATGTTCTGAGGTAGGAACGCCAGTCCCGGTTTCTGTTCAGTCATTCCGGCCGAGTGCATCCGAAACTGGCATCAAGGCGCCAAAGATCTTGAAACGGATCGCAAATCGGGTCGATCCCCTGTTGTTCGCCGACTAAGATCGGAGCAGACTTCAAGTTCAGCATGAAGAAACCGCCATGACCAAAGCGCTCGACCTTACCAGCCTGACGTCCGAACCGACCCCGATCTCCATCGGCGAGGAGGCTGCGCAGAACTATGACGTTGTTCGCCGCACCCTGAAGCGGATCACCGAGGACTGGCGCGAGCAGCCCACGCTGGACCAGCTTGCCAGGGAAGCCGGTCTTCAACCCATCCAGCTGCAACGTGTGTTTTCGCGCTGGGCCGGACTGACACCGAAGCAGTTCCTGCAGGCAATCACGCTGGATCACGCCAAGGCGCTGCTGCGCGAGTCCGCCAGTGTTCTCGACGCCACCTACGAGGTGGGCCTGTCCGGATCCGGCCGACTGCACGACCTTTTCGTCACCCATGAAGCCATGACGCCTGGCGATTACCGCAATCGTGGCGCAGGTCTTTCAATTGCCTACGGCTTTCATCCATCCCCCTTCGGCCAGGTTCTGGTAATGGCCACCGACAAGGGTTTGGCCGGTCTGGGATTTGCCGATCCGGGCGAGGAAACCTCCGCCCTGGAAGACATGTGCGAGCGCTGGCCCGCAGCCGTTTTCGTCCAGGATCAGGAAGCGACGGCGCAATTTGCCCGGCGCGTCTTCGATCCGAAAAAGTGGCAAGAGGACCAGCCGCTCAACATCGTTATGATTGGTACCGATTTTGAAATCAGGGTCTGGCAAACCCTGCTGAAGATCCCGATGGGCAAGGCTACCACCTATTCCGACATCGCTGCCTGCCTCGGCAACCCGAAGGCATCCCGCGCTGTCGGCACCGCAGTCGGCCGCAACCCGCTCTCCTTCGTCGTCCCCTGCCACCGGGTGCTCGCCAAAGGCGGCAAACTCGGCGGCTACCACTGGGGCCTCACCCGCAAACGCGCCATCCTCGGCTGGGAAAGCGGCTTGTCCGGGCCGGTTCTGGAGTGTGTTTGAGGGGGAAAGAAACCCTCCGCCGTCATTCCGGACAAGCGCAGCATGGATGCGCGCAGATCCGGAATCCAGACATCAGCGTGAGCGAAGCGAAGCCCGCTTGAAAGAAAACGCGGATGCGCCTTCGGCGCGACATACGTCTGGATTCCGGATCTGCGTTCGGCTTGCCTCACTTGTCCGGAATGACAGCAGGATGCTTTTAAAACAGATGCTTTTAAAACACCGGCCCCTTCGGCATTGGATAATTGCCGGTGATTTCCCATCCGAATGCAGCGATGCGTTCGGCGGCCATGGGTGTGACGTCGCCGGTGATCAGGAAGTCGACGCCCGTTGGCGGGAAGGGCAAGGCGCCGAGGCCTTCGTGCATGGCGGAGAAGGTCTGCGCCACAGTCTGCGTCCAGGCCACATGATCGAAAGGCATGACGATGGCGGCAATGCCGTCACGGCGCAGGGCGACGGGGATGCCGGACACCAGCTTGATGTCTCCCAGCGGCGAAACCGTGCTGTTGTAGGTTTCCATGAGAACGACACGACGAAGCTGGAAATAGGCAAGATCCCGGCTGTCGGCATCGGCCGCCTTTTCGGCAATCAGGTAAAGGTCCTTCACACCGGGCATTGCCTGCATCTGATAGGCGATCGCGGCCTTTTCTGATGCCGTGTAGAACGGATTGCCCATAAGCTTAGCGTTCGTCACCTCCGGCACGCCCACGGCGCGTAGAACGCTGGAGGTGCGTTCCTGCAGCTCGGTCGGCGTGCTGTCGACGATGAGATTGCGGAAATTGTCTGCCTGCCGCGCGGCATTGACGATGATACCGCCGGGCAGGAGGCTTGTAATTGCGCTCACCGTCCAGTTGCCTGCCGTGGTCACACTGGCGGTTTCGTCGAGCTTTTCCGATAGCGGCCGGTAGAACGTATAGGGATCGACACCCACATCGACCGCAAGTTCGCGCCGGGCCTTGGCCTGGCCGGTGATCGACTTGGCAAGTTCCGCCGGAGATCCGCCCTTGCCGCTGACTGCGGCCTCGACACCCTTGGTGAGGCGGCCGAACATGCGGCCGACACCGGAAACGGTGTTCTTTGCGGTTCCCACAGGGTCGGTCACCGTGCTTTCGACAAACTCGACCGGCTTCATGGCCGCCTGCTTGAGGCCGTCGACGAAGCTGGCGTCGTTTTTCAGACTGTCGAGGGCAATCAGTACCTGGATTTCGTGCAGGCGCAGCTTGAGCATGCCGTCGCCTTCGATCTGCTCGACGCCGAGATCGGTCTGAACCTGGTAAATCCGCAGGAACCCGTCGCCGCGCACCGGCGAGAGTACCGCATAGCCGGGGCCGAGTTCCTTGCCGTCGAGAAGTGTGGCCGGATCCTGCTCCGGTGGCGTCTCATATTGTTCGGTGAGCGCGTTTGCAGGCACGCTCAAGAGCAGAGCGCCCAGGAAAGCGCCTGCGAGCTTTGGGCGACAGGTTTCAAAACCGAACATTCAGGGCCTCCTCGGGCAGAGGCCGGTGACGCCTCAGACCGGCGCCAGACCGCTGCGCGCCAGAACTTCACCAGCCAGATAGAGCGACCCGCAAATCAGAATCCGGGGCGGCTCGCCATCTTTTGCCGCACAAGCTGCCACATCTGCCAGCGCTGCGTCCAGTGATTGAAACGGGGTCGCTTCAAGTCCCGCACAGCGGGCAAGATCGGCCAGGTCTTCCGGCTCTCTTGCCGTGGGTGTGGTGGTGATCGGCACCGTGCCGACGTGGCGTGCCAGTCCGTGAAACGGACGGAAGAATCCGACGGGATCCTTTGTCGTCAGCATGCCGGACACGAGGTAGAGCGGCCGGGGTGAGCGCTCTTCCTGTTCGCCCATGAACTGGGCGATCGAAATACCCGCACCGGGATTGTGGCCACCATCGACCCAGACTTCCGACCCTTCCGGGCACAGGTCATGCAAAGGTCCGCTGGTGATCGGCTGCAGCCGTCCGGGCCAGTTGACTGTTTTCAGGCCGTGGGCAATCGTATCGCCATCCGGCAACATGCCCGCCGCCTTCAACGCCGCAATGGCGACAGCCGCATTGGAGAACTGGTGACGGCCACCAAGCACCGGCACAGGCAGGTCGATCAATTCGTCCTCGTCCTGAAACGCCATGCGGCCCTGGTCTTCCTGGGCTGCGAAATCCTGCCCGAACACTTCGATCGGCGCCTTGTTGCGCGCTGCCTGACGCGCAATCGTTGCCATGGCGCTGTCTTCCTGCGCAGCACAGATGACCGGCACGCCCGGCTTGATGATACCGGCCTTTTCGGCAGCAATCACCGACAGGTCGTCACCCAGAAACTTCTCGTGGTCCATCGAAACCTGGGTAATCACCGTGGCAAGCGGCCGGTCGATCACGTTGGTCGCGTCAAGACGGCCTCCGAGACCGACTTCAAGCAGCAGCACATCTGCGGGATTTTCCGCGAACAGGAGCAGGGCAGCAGCAGTGGTGATCTCGAAAAAGGTGATTTCCTCACCGCCATTGGCTTCTTCGCAGCGGTGCAGGGCTTCATAGAGGACCGGATCGGAGACGAATTGGCCATCCGAGCCGAGCCGAATGCGCTCGTTGAAGGAAACCAGATGCGGCGAGGTGTAGACGTGACAGCGTTTTCCGGAAGCTTCCAGGATCGCCCGCATGGTGGCGGTAACCGAGCCCTTGCCGTTGGTACCGGCGACGTGAATCACCGGCGGCAGGCGCTGTTCGGGATGCCCGAGCGCTTCCAGCAGGCGATACATGCGTCCGAGCGAGAGATCTATCTCCTTCGGATGCAGCGCCAGCAAACGGTCCAGAATTTTCGTGATTTGATCCAAGGCGCCCTCCGCAGGGTCCCTTTTTCCCGGTTGCGTTTGACTAACGCCTTTACGGGAAGGCCGCCCGCGAGACAAGCGGACAGCCCGGAAATGTCGTGTCAGGCCGCTTTCGCGACGTATTCGTGTAACGAAGCCACCTAGCTGGCAGCTTCCGCGCCCTTGGCAGGTTCTGCCGCCGTTTCGGCAGGCTTGGCTTCGGCTTCCGGTGCAGGGTCCTTGGGAGCCTCAAGCTTCGGCAGTTCGACTTCCCGCTTCATCAGGATACCGCAGATGCGTGCCAGTGTTTCCTTCATCTTCTGGCGCGGCACCACCATGTCGATCATGCCGTGGTCGAGAAGATATTCGGCAGTCTGGAAATCGTCCGGCAACTTTTCGCGCACGGTCTGTTCGATCACGCGGCGGCCTGCGAAGCCGATCTGGGCGCCCGGCTCGGCAATGTGCACGTCGCCAAGCATGGCGTAGGAGGCCGAGACGCCGCCCGTGGTCGGGTTGGTCAAGACGACGATATAGGGCAGTCCCGCTTCGCGCAGCATCTGCACACCGACCGTGGTGCGCGGCATCTGCATCAGCGACAGAATACCTTCCTGCATGCGCGCACCGCCGGAAGCGGCAAACATGACGAAAGGCGTCTTGTCCTCGACCGCTTTCAGCATGCCGGCAAGAATCGCTTCACCTGCGGCCATGCCGAGCGAGCCGGCGATGAAATCGAAGTTCTGCACGGCAATGGTCAACGGCATGCCGTTGACCTGGCCCTGGGCCACGATCACCGCTTCGTCTTCGCCGGATTTGGTGCGAGCTTCCTTCAGGCGGTCGGTATAGCGCTTGCTGTCGCGGAACTTGTGCGGATCGGCATGCACTTCCGGGGTATCAACCTCGGTGTATTTGCCGCCATCAAACAGGGCTTCAACGCGTTTGCGCGCCGGAAAGCGCATGTGATGACCGGAATTCGGGATAACCCAGAGATTGGCTTCCAGGTCCCGGTGAAACACCATTTCACCGGTTTCCGGACACTTGATCCATAGGTTTTCCGGAACTTCGCGCTTCTTCCAAAGATCACGGATCTTGGGGCGTACGATAGAATTGATCCAGTTCACGTCAAACGCGTCCCGCTACTCGAGTTACCATTGGACGGAGATATGGGGTCCGTCCGAAATCCTTCAATTCAGACCAGCCGATGGCTGACCAGTCAGGCTGTTCTTGACCGGGCGCATCCGGAGGCCAGGTCGGACACCAGGTCAACGACGGTCTGAACGGTTTTGTCGGTTGCCTTGCCGGCCTCATCGAGGCTGTCACGGATGGCATTGACCAGAACCGACCCGACCACGACACCGTCGGCATCCTTGCCGATTTCCGCTGCCTGGTCTGCGGTCTTCACGCCGAAACCGACGGCAACCGGCAGGTCCGTATGGCCCTTGATCCGCTTGACCGCGGTGGTCACGCGACCGGTATCGGCGATATTGGCGCCGGTAATGCCGGTCACGGAGACGTAATAAACGAAACCGGAGGTGTTGGCCAGAACGGCAGGCAGACGCTTGTCGTCAGTGGTGGGTGTTGCCAGGCGAATGAAATTGAGACCTGCTTCCAGGGCCGGAATGCAGAGTTCGTCATCTGCTTCTGCCGGAATATCGACAATGATGAAGCCGTCGACACCAGCGTCCTTGGCTACTTGCACGAAAACCTTCGGGTCCCGCACGTAGATCGGATTGTAATACCCCATCAGGATGATCGGCGTGTCCTGGTCCTGCTTGCGGAATTCACGAACCATGTCCAGGGTCTTGTCCATGGTGTGCCCCGCAGCCAGCGCACGCTGGTTGCCGAGCTGAATCGGGATGCCTTCGGCCATCGGGTCGGAAAACGGCATGCCGAGTTCGATAACGTCGGCACCTGCTGCCGGAAGGGCGTTCAGGAGGGCTTGCGAGGTCTGCAGATCCGGATCGCCTGCGGTGATAAAGGTGACCAAGGCCGGCCGGCCGGCATCCGCACAGGCTTTAAAACGGCGGTCGATACGCGTATCCGTCATTCACTGCTACCCTTTTTCGCGCCATCCGGGACCCTCCGGGGCGTTTCCGTTTCAGCGATGTACGGGGGCAGTGCGTGCAATGTCAATTGTCTCATGCAGATTCGGGGCGTTGAAACAGGCTCCGAACCCAGACCGGTCAGCGGCTTGGATAGTCGATCAGGCCGATAGCGCGCAGGGCGGCATCCGCCCGGTAGACATGTTCGCTGCCCATGGGCTTCGCCCGGCCGGAGCGCGTGAACGGGTTTCCGGCACCGCGAAACACGGTGGCGAGGGGCGCTGCCGATGGCGCGCTGATATGGAGGGCCTGCAAGGTGCTCATCTCAAAAACCAAAAAAGACTGATGCCGCGATCCGGAATCGCAACCGAGCCGCACCTTATGGGTTTTTTGCAGTGCAGCAAGCGGTGGAAGCGCAGGTCAGATCCGCGAAAAATGCATGGCTGATAGGCGAAATGTGCACAAATTGCGCCTAGAAAAATGCACTGCGTGCACCTATTGTAAAACGAACCACTGAGCCACCAAACAAATAAGGAGCTGAAAATGGCCCATTCCCTGTTCGAACCCGCTCCTCAGCCTTTCACTGAAAAGCTGTGGCGCCGGATGAGGGATTTTCACCTGGGTTTTGCCCAGCGCAAGGGTGTTGCCGAAGTTTCTTCCGAGCAATCAGACCCGGCGCTGGCACAACAGGCGACCGGTCTGGACGCCCGGGGCCGCCAGCAGTTGCTGGAAGCCATGTTGACGGCAAAACCCATAGCCGTGCCACCGCGCGCCGCCTACAAACGCAGCGCCTGACCGGCTGCAGCCTTAGCGCCGTTTGAAATGACGGGCGAAGGCGCGGCTGGTGATTTCGCTGCGTTCCAGGCCGAGATCGGCAAGCTGGGCGTCGTTCAGGTGGTTCATGCGTGCGATTTCGCCGGCAACCTTGCGGGAAGCGCGAAAGTCGCGGACGAAGCCGGTCAGAAGATCGAAAGCCATTTCGGGGTTTCCTCAAGCGGCCGGCAATAGCGCCGACCCTGTTTCATTCGCGGCTGATTTAGTCTTTCCCGGCGGATTCACAACGCACAAGTTTGCATTGCAGCATTTCCAAACTGGCGGGGCTGGTTAACTGGCGTTAGGGGCCGGTGGCAAACCGCGTTGTCATCCCGGCCAAAGCGGAACGTCGGCCCTATCCAAAACCCGCATTGATGACCAGAAGGCGCCAGGTCTTTCTCATGGCAGAGGGGATGACACTCCGGAACAGCCAAAAGAAAAACCGCGCACCTTTCGATACGCGGTTTTCCGGGATTCCGTTCGAGGCGGGCTGTCAGAGATCGAAGCCCAGCATCTGGCCGACGGCAAAGACGTCCTTGTCGCCCCGGCCGCACAGGTTCATGACGATGATCTGGTCCTTGTCCATCTGCGGGGCCAGTTTCACGACGTGAGCCAGCGCATGAGACGGCTCCAGCGCCGGGATGATGCCTTCAACGCGCGTCAGCATCTGGAAAGCGTCCAGAGCCTCGTCGTCCATGACCGGTACATAGTCCACACGGCCGATTTCCTTCAGCCAGGAATGCTCCGGCCCGATGCCGGGATAATCGAGACCGGCGGAAATCGAGTGACCTTCCAGGATCTGGCCGTCGTCGTCCTGCAGCAGGTAGGTGCGGTTGCCGTGCAGAACGCCCGGCTTGCCTGCAGTGAGCGAAGCGCAGTGCTCTTCCCCCTGCAGGCCGCGACCACCAGCTTCGACGCCGTAAATCTTGACGTCCTTGTCGTCCAGGAACGGATGGAACAGGCCAATGGCATTGGAACCACCACCGACCGCGGCAACCAGCGCATCCGGCAGCCGGCCTTCGGCTTCCATCATCTGTTCGCGCAGTTCCTTGCCGATCACCGACTGGAAGTCGCGCACCATTTCCGGATAGGGATGCGGGCCAGCGGCGGTACCGATCAGGTAGTAGGTGTCCTCGACGTTGGTCACCCAGTCGCGCAACGCCTCGTTCATGGCGTCCTTCAAGGTGCCGGCACCGGCGGTCACCGGCACGATTTCCGCGCCCAGAAGTTTCATGCGGAAGACGTTCGGCTTCTGCCGTTCCACGTCAGTCTTGCCCATGTAGACAACGCAGGGCAGGCCGAAGCGGGCACAGACTGTCGCCGTCGCGACACCGTGCTGACCGGCGCCGGTTTCCGCGATGATACGGGTCTTGCCCATGCGCTTGGCGAGCAGGATCTGACCAACGCAGTTGTTGATCTTGTGCGATCCGGTGTGGTTCAGCTCATCACGCTTGAAATAGACCTTGGCACCGCCGAGTTCCTTCGTCAGGCGCTCGGCAAAATAAAGCGGCGACGGACGGCCGGTGTAGTGCTTGTTCAGCGTCTCAATCTCGGCCTTGAAAGCCGGATCGTTCTTGGCGTCCTTGTAGTGCTGTTCCAGGTCCAGGATCAGCGGCATCAGCGTTTCGGCAACATAGCGGCCGCCAAAAATACCGAAATGCCCGCGATCGTCCGGACCGGTCCGGATGCTGTTAGCCATATCGTTCACGCGTTTACTCCTTCACCCGGGGTTCAGCCCGGAACCTTGACGCCCTTGGCCGCCGCCAAGAATGCGCGAATGAGATCACTGTCCTTGACGCCCTTTTCTCGCTCGACGCCGGAGGAAACATCCACCTCGCTGACGCCGCTCAAACGGATCGCCTCGGCGACGTTCTCCGGATCAAGTCCTCCGGAAAGCATGAAGGGCTTCTTCAGGTCAAGGTCTTTCAGGATCGTCCAGTCGTAGGACACGCCGTTGCCGCCCGGCAGTTCGGACCCTTTCGGCGGCTTGGCATCGAATAGGAGACGATCTGCCACAACAGCATAATAGTGCGCCTGCTCCAGATCTGAACGGTCGGAAATCGAAATCGCCTTCATGACCTTGGTGCCCTGCATCACCTTGGCCGCTGCCAGGGCTTCCGGAGCTTCGTCGCCATGAAACTGGAACGTATCGGGCTTCACAAGCTCGTTGATACGGGACAGGCCGTCGAGATCCATGTTGACGGTTACCGCCACGATCTCCGCCCGGCCGCGCGCCATATCGGCCAGCCGGCAGGCCTGGCTGAGCGACACATGACGCGGGCTCTTCGGGAAGAACATCAACCCGACCATATCCGCACCGGCATCCAGCGCCGCCGCCATGGTGTCCTCGGTCGAAAGACCGCAGATTTTGACTTTAATATCCGACATGGTTTCGAGGTATCGCCGTTGGGGCAGGGTTTGTCAAAAAAGATTAGCTGTCGTGAAGCGAAAAGGCGCAATTGCACGCTATCGCCCCTCTATCGAGTGACTTGCGATTACGACGAGACACCGGACTTTGGATTTCCATTTGTGTTGCCGCAGCGCATTGGGGCTCCCCGATCCCGGATCTTCGCTACGCTGCGTCCGGGATGACGACCGAGAGATCAAGGTAGTTGTTACTGATTTAGAACCAGATACAGATCCTGCCAGTCCGGGTTCATCTCCTCGATCAGATCGAATTTCCATTGCCGGCGCCAACGCTTGATCTGTTTTTCGCGGGCAATCGCAGCCCCGGTCTCTTCGTGCTGTTCGTACCAGACCAGGGATTTCGTACCGTATCGGTTGGAAAAACCCTCAATCAGACCTTCGCGGTGCTCGTAAACCCGGCGGGCCAAGTCCGTCGTTACGCCCGTGTAAAGAGTTTCGAACGGTCGCGAGGCAAGGATGTAGACCCAGGCTGTCAAACGATGGTCACTCCGGGTTTCGAGAGGTTGGGTGGCTCCCCGATCCCGGGTCGCGCTTTGCTTGCCCGGGATGACGACTGAAAGGTTTTACCAGACCTATCTTCGTCATCCCGGACGCAGCGCAGCGGAGATCCGGGATCGGGGCGCCCCCAATTCAGCGGAACAATCAACCACCTCACGTCACATTGAACGCCGCGATGGCCGCCATGTTGACGATGTCGCTGTCCTTGGCGCCAAGGGGAACGATCTGGATCGACTTGTCGAAGCCGACGAGCAGCGGGCCGATGACCGTGGCGCCGCCCAGTTCCTGCAACATCTTGGTGGAGATGGATGCCGAGTGGAACGCCGGCATGACCAGAACGTTGGCCGGACCCGACAGGCGGCAGAACGGATAGGCGGCCATCCGGTCCATGTTGAGCGCGATGTCGGCGGCCATTTCGCCGTCGAATTCAAAGTCAACGCGGCGGCGTTCGAGGATCTTGACCGCCTCGATGACCTTTTCCGAGCGTTCGCCTTTCGGGTGGCCGAAGGTGGAATAGGCCAGCATGGCAACACGCGGTTCGTAGCCGAACTTGCGTGCGACATGCGCCGCTTCCTCGGCGATGTCCGCCAGTTCTTCCGATGTCGGCATGTCGATCACCGCCGTATCGGCGATCAGCACGGTACGGCCGCGGGCCAGTGCCAGCGACACGCCGATGACCCGGTGACCGGGCTTCGGATCGATGGTGGCCTTCACGGTATCGAGGGCGACGGAATAGTTCCGCGTCAGGCCGGTCACCATGGCATCGGCGTCGCCGCGCGCGACCATGATCGCACCCCAGTAGTTGCGGTCGTTGTTGACCATGCGCTGGCAGTCGCGCAGCAAATAGCCCCGGCGCTGCAGGCGGCCGTAGAGGTACTGCGCATAGTCGCTGTTGCGGTTGGAAAGCCGCGCGTTCTGGATGGAAATGCCCGGCCGGTCGATGTCGATACCGGCGTGTTCGGCCATGGATTTGATCTCGTCTTCGCGGCCGATCAGGATGGCCTCACCCAGGCCCTGCGACACGAAGCTTGTCGCTGCGCGGATGACCGGTTCTTCCTCGCCCTCGGCGAAGACGACGCGCTTGGGCTGCTGGCGCACCTTGGAGAAGATCCGCTGCAAGGTGCCGGCGACAGGATCGCGGCGGGCGGAGAGCTGGTGCTTGTAGGCCTCCATATCGACAATCGGCTTGCGGGCGACGCCGGACTCCATCGCAGCCTGGGCGACCGCGGGCGGAATGGTGTGGATCAGGCGCGGATCGAAGGGGACCGGAATGATGTATTCCGGACCGAACTTCGGCCGGTTGCCCCGATAGGCCGCGGCGACCTCGTCCGGCACTTCCTCACGCGCCAGTTCTGCCAGTGCGTGCGCGCAGGCAACTTTCATGGCGTCGTTGATCGTGGTGGCTTGAACATCAAGCGCGCCGCGGAAAATATAGGGAAAGCCGAGCACGTTGTTGACCTGGTTCGGATAGTCCGAACGCCCGGTCGCGACAATTGCATCGTCGCGCACTTCCGCCGCCTCTTCCGGCGTGATTTCCGGGTCCGGGTTGGCCATGGCGAAAATGATCGGGTTCGGTGCCATGACCCGCAGCATGTCGGGCGTCAGCGCGCCCTTTGCAGAAACGCCGAAGAAGACATCCGCACCCTTGAGGGCGTCATAGAGCGAGCGTGCCTTGGTTTCGACCGCATGGGCGGACTTCCATTGGTTCATGCCCTCTTCGCGGCCCTTGTAGATGATACCCTTGGTGTCGCACAAAGTGACGTTCTCGTTCGGAATGCCCATTGCCTTCACGAGTTCGATGCAGGCAATGCCGGCCGCGCCCGCGCCATTGCAGACCACCTTGGTGTCCTTCATGTCGCGACCGGTCAGGTGAAGGGCGTTGATGAGACCCGCCGCCGCGATGATGGCCGTGCCATGCTGGTCGTCATGGAAGACGGGAATGTTCATCAGTTCGCGCAGACGCTGTTCGATGATGAAACAGTCCGGTGCCTTGATGTCCTCCAGGTTGATCCCGCCGAAGGAAGGACCGAGATAACGGACCGCATTGATGAATTCATCGACCTCTTCGGTATCGACTTCCAGATCGATGGAATCGACGTCGGCAAAGCGCTTGAACAGGACGGACTTGCCTTCCATCACCGGCTTTGAGGCAAGCGCGCCCAGATTGCCGAGGCCCAGAATGGCCGTGCCGTTGGAAATCACCGCAACCATGTTGCCCTTGGTGGTGTAGTCGTAGGCACGGCTGGGGTCTTCCGCGATCGACCGCACCGGCACCGCCACGCCGGGCGAATAGGCCAGCGACAGGTCGCGCTGGGTCGCCATCGGTTTGGTGGGCGCAATTTCCAGCTTCCCGGGGCGGCCTTCCTGGTGGAATTGCAGCGCTTCCTGGTCGGTGAAGCTGACATTGGTCTTGGTCGGTTTCTTGTCGGCGGACATGGTTTGGGCGTTTCCTCTTGCGCGCTCTCTTTACGGGGCGGGAGCACGACCTTATCCCCTGGAAAATGAAGCCTCAAGCCAAGATGGAATAGGCCCTTGGTGGAATGGTCCGCTCAGTTTGCTAGGTATCAGGCATGAGTGGACAGAGCGCGCAAGAAATCACCCCGGCGGACAGCAAGGTCACGCCAATGATGGCCCAGTTCCTGGAGATCAAGGCTGCCAATCCGGACAGCCTTCTGTTCTACCGGATGGGCGATTTCTACGAACTGTTTTTCGAAGACGCCGAAGTTGCCTCCGCCGCGCTCGGCATCACGCTGACCAAGCGCGGCAAGCACCAGGGTGCCGACATTCCGATGTGCGGGGTGCCGGTGCATGCAGCCGACGACTATCTCAACAAGCTGATTGCCAAGGGGCACCGGGTATCGGTCTGCGAACAGACGGAAGATCCGGCCGAGGCCAAGAAGCGCGGCTCCAAATCCGTCGTCCGGCGCGATGTCGTGCGTCTCGTCACCCCCGGAACGCTGACGGAAGAGCGCCTGCTGGATGCCGGTGCCAACAACTACCTGATGGCGCTGACCCGGTTGAAGGGCGGTTCGCTGGACGGCAGTGCGGTCTACGGTCTTGCCTGGATCGACATGTCCACCGGCTCCTTCCAGGTGTCGGAAACCGATCATCAGCGCCTTGCCGCCGATCTTGCCCAGGTTTCCCCGCGCGAACTCATCCTGTCGGACAATCTGCTGCAGGAAAGCGAGTTGCGCCTGACCGCCGAACAGGCGGGAGGTGCGCTGTCGCCGGTGCCGCGTGCCTTTTTCGACAGTTCCACCGCCACGGACCGGCTTGCGCATTACTTTGGTGTAAAGACCCTCGACGGCTTCGGCACCTTCAGCCGGGCGGAGCTTTCCGCCGCCGCCGGCATTCTTGCCTATGTGGAGAAGACCCAGCTCGGCGAACGCCCTCCGCTGGATCCGCCCGTGCGCGAGGCCGGCGCCGGGCGCATGCTGATCGATCCGGCAACCCGGGCCAATCTGGAGCTGTCCCGCACGCTTTCCGGCGAAAAGCAGGGCTCGCTGCTGGCGACGATCGACCGGACAGTGACAGGCGGCGGCTCACGCCTGCTCGCCAGCCGCCTGGCCGGACCGCTGGTCAACGTGGATGCGATCCAGCACAGGCTCGACGGCGTTGCCTTCTTTCTTGAAAACGAAATCATGCGCGAAGGCCTGCGCCAGACGCTGAAAGGCGCCCCGGACATGGCCCGGGCCCTGTCGCGGATCGCGCTCAACCGCGGCGGGCCGCGCGATATCCTGTCGGTTGCCCAGGGGCTTGAGGCCGCGCGGGCAGTGCTCGACCAGACCAGTGCGACGGCGGGAACGATTCCGGCGGAAATCGCTGCTGCGCGCGCCAGTCTTGAACAGGCTCCGCACGATCTCGGCAGCGAATTGACGACGGCACTGAAAGAAGAGCCGCCGCTTCTGAAACGCGACGGCGGTTTCATCGCCACCGGTTACAACGCCGATCTGGACGAACTGCGCTCCCTGCGCGACGAAAGCCGAAAGGTGATCGCAAAGCTCCAGGCTGATTATTCGGAAGAACTCGGCCTGAGGTCGCTGAAGATCAAGCACAACAACGTGCTCGGCTGGTTCATCGAAGCGCCGTCCGCGCAGACGGAAAAGCTGACCGCAGATCCTGGACGGTTCATCCACCGCCAGACCATGGCCGGCGCCATGCGCTTCACCACCACGGAGCTGGCGGATCTGGAATCGAAGATCGCAAGTGCCGGCGAACGTTCGCTTGCCATCGAGCTGGAAATCTTCGACCGGCTTGCCAAGGCGATCATCGACGCAGGGGAAGCAATCAAGGCCGCCGCCCACGGCCTCAGCATTCTGGATGTTTCGGCCGGGCTTGCGAAGCTTGCCCAGGAAGAAAGCTATGTCCGGCCCGTGGTCGATGACAGCCGCGCCTTCGACATCAAGGGTGGACGTCATCCGGTGGTCGAAAAGGCGCTGAAGAAATCCGGCGGCGACAGTTTTGTTGCCAATGATGCCAATCTCGGTCCGGAAGCGGACGAGGATATCGGCCATATCTGGCTGATTACCGGTCCGAACATGGCCGGTAAATCGACTTTCCTGCGCCAGAACGCACTGATTGCCGTGATGGCCCAGATGGGCGGATATGTGCCGGCAGCAGCAGCCCATATCGGCGTGGTCGACAGGTTGTTCTCCCGCGTCGGCGCGGCAGACGATCTTGCGCGCGGCCGATCCACCTTCATGGTCGAGATGGTCGAGACCGCCGCGATCCTCAATCAGGCCGGTGACCGCTCACTCGTGATCCTGGACGAAATCGGCCGTGGTACCGCGACGTTCGACGGCCTGTCCATTGCTTGGGCGACGATCGAACATCTTCATGAGGTCAACAGGTCCCGTGCCCTGTTTGCGACCCACTACCACGAACTGACTGCCCTTTCAGGCAAGCTGGCCCGGCTTTCAAATGCCACCGTCTCGGTGAAGGAATGGAAGGGCGACGTTATCTTCCTGCACGAGATCGTTCCCGGTGCAGCCGACCGATCCTACGGCATTCAAGTGGCCAAGCTGGCTGGTCTGCCGGTATCCGTCGTCGAAAGATCCAAGCAGGTGCTCAGCCAGCTGGAAGAGCAGGACCGCCGCTCGCCGGCTGAGAGCCTGATCGACGAACTGCCGCTTTTCGCAAGCCTGACCGCACCTGCGCCCAGCGCTCCGGCAGGGTTTGCGGAACCCGATCCCATCTCGATCGCTCTTGAGGCAATCAATCCGGATGACATGACCCCGCGCGAAGCGCTGGAAGCGCTGTACCGGCTGAAGACATTGCGATTGACCCCGGACGACTAGTTGTCAGGTTCGAATTGTGCCGCTGATTTGAGTGACGATAGCGTTAGGGATTGTCTGGTTTTCGAAACTTTCCAAAACGGGTTGCGCAATCGGCAGACGCGCGTTCGGCAAAAAAAGCGGTGACGGGGCGATACAACCCAGTTAGGTTGTAATTCTTGCTTATTTCACTTTTCCGGCGATCGTCATGTTGTCCCTCCTGCAACTGCCTCGACAGGCATTGCTGATTCTGCTTCTTCAATTCACCAACAGCCTCGGCGTTTCGGCGCTGGTGCCGCTGATGAGTTTTTTCATTGTGGAAGGGCTGGGCGCCGAACCCTGGCAGGTGGGTCTTTACTCCGGTCTGGTGATGCCGCTGACGCTGGCCGTCAATCGATGGGCAGGCGAACGGCTGGACAACCGTTTCCCGGTCAAGAGCCTGCTGGTCGTCTCTGTTGTCGCCTATATTACGCTCGCCGCACTGCTGACCCAGATCAGCAGTCTGGTGATGCTGCTCGTCCTGATCGCCCCCCTTATGAGCCTATCCAACATGGGCGCGGGCGTCGTCTTTACCTTCGGCCGCCTTTTTGCCGAACAGGAGGGCATGGACGTTGCCAGGGTCAATTCCTGGCTGCGCATGATGGTTTCACTTGCGTGGATGATCGGGCCGGCGGTCTCCTTTTCGGTGGTTGCGGCCTTCGGTTTTGCCGCCGCCTTCCTGTGCGCCTTTGCGATCGGCATTGTCTACCTGATGCTCTGGTACATTGTCGTTCCGGCGGACTTCAGGTCAGCACGAGAGCGTTCCAAGACAAACGGCAAGGCGCCGATCAACTGGGGTCTTCAGATTGCCGGGCTGACATGCCTTGGCTTTGTCATCACCAATTCGCTGTTCGTCTCGGCGATGCCGCTGTTCTTCGTGCAGGAAACACATCTGCCCGGTGCAACGCCAGGCCTGGCACTGTCGGTCAAATGCCTGCTGGAAGTCTTTGTCATCTTCGGCTCGGTTCGCCTTGCCGAGCGCATCGGCATTCGGCAGGTGCTGATGCTGGCGGCGTGCCTTGCCGCGGTCAGCATGGTGCTGTTTGCCCAGGTGACCGCGCTCTGGCAGGTGCTGGCCATCGCTGTGCTGGAAGGGACTTATTATGGCCTGTTTGCCGGTGTCGCGATCAGCTTCGTGCAGAGCTTCGCACCGGACCGGCCGGGCCGGGCAACGGCGGTTTACATGAACAGCCTGTTCCTCGGCGGCATGATCGGCAGCATTTCGATGGGTTTCATCGCCAGTGCGGCCAGCTTTCAGACCGTGCTTTACACCGCAGCGCTTTCGGCAACCGCGGCTCTGGCCGTTCTGCTTGCAACGCTCAAGGTTCAACCCAAAGTCATTGAAGAAGGAGCCTAGACACCGCCTGACTTGGCGACGGACAACGCATTGGCCATGGCACCGGCAAAACTCGTTCTGTCATCGGGATTCAGGAAATTGCCGAGATCGACCTGTTCACCCCGGCTGAGGAGGGTCACCTTGACGACCCCTTCGTCCTCGATCCGGTCCACCGTCAGGCGGACCCAGAAGGGATTGAAACGGTATTCTTGGTATTTCTTGCCCGGGCCAACCTTGCGGATCGCAATCTCGTGCCGCGAGACAACCACTTCCTCGAAAGTTCGTGCGGAGTGGTAGTTCATCCGAAAGGCAAACCAGAGCAGCGCGATATCAAGTCCGAAGAACCCGAAAACCGGCCAGGCGCCGATACGCAGAAACAGAATACCGGCGATGAAACTGACACCGCCGAAGAAGCACATGAGAACCAGGAATCCGTTTGGCCCCAGAGACCGGTGAGGGGTCAGAACGGCAGTGAAAAACGGCCGGTCCTGATCCGGCAATTCGCCATCCCGCAGGGGTTTCGGATTGTTCTCGCTCATGAGGCATGATTATAGAGAGAAGATGACGCAAGCAAAGAGCCCTTCCAGGACTGCGGCACCACGCCGGCCCGCAAAATCCAAACAGACCCGGAGAAAAGCACCCTCCGTGGACAACCCCGGCAAGGTGTTGAAACGGTCCCGCTATACGAAAGCGGAAACCTTTGCGATCTTCCAGCGCTTCCATGCCGACAACCCGGAACCAAAGGGCGAACTGGATTATGTCAATGCTTTCACGCTTCTGGTTGCCGTGGTGCTGTCGGCCCAGGCGACCGACGTTGGTGTGAACCGGGCAACAAGACACCTGTTCCAGATTGCCGACACACCGGAAAAGATGGTGGCGCTCGGGGAGGACCGGGTGCGGGAAGAAATAAAGACGATCGGCCTTTACAAGAACAAGGCCAAGAACGTCATCCTGTTGTCCGAGCAGCTGATCCGCGACCATGGCGGCGAAGTTCCGGAAGACCGCGAAGCGCTGGAAGCGCTGCCCGGTGTCGGCCGCAAGACCGCGAATGTGGTTCTGAACATCTTCTTCGGTCACCCGACCATTGCCGTCGACACGCATCTGTTTCGCCTCGGCAACCGCATAGGCATTGCCCCGGGCAAGACGCCTCTCGATGTGGAAAAAGCCATGGAGAAAGTCGTGCCGGTGGAATTTGCGCTCCATGCCCACCACTGGCTCATCCTGCATGGCCGTTACATCTGCAAGGCGCGCAAACCGGAGTGCCGGCGTTGTGTGATTTACGATCTGTGCCGGAGCACGGAGAAAGAACTTTTTGATGCGGTGCCGGATATTGCCCTGCGCACCAAAGCCCTTATTGAAAAGGAAACAGTTGCGTGAGTTTCCCGCTTGGACCATTTCCCGTGAGCGAGAGGCTTCGCTTCCGCTTGCCTTCCAGCAATGATGCCGCTTTTTACCACCAGCTCATGAATGAGCCGGATTACATCCGATTTATCGCCGACCACGGTATCAAGACCGAGGAAGACGCGGCCAACTACATCAAGAACAAGACGCTGGCGCGCTTTGCCGCCCATGGGGTCGGGCTCTGGATCCTGGATCTGAAACCGTCGCTTACACCGGTTGGTGTGTGCGGTCTGGTGGTGCGCAAGGAACTGAAGTACCCGGACCTTGGCTTTGCCTTTCTGGAAGACCACCGCGGAAAGGGGTTCGGGCGCGAGGCCGGGCAGAGCGTGCTGGACTTCGTTACCCGGGAACTGAAGCTGCGCACGCTGTGCGCGATCACGCATCCGGAAAACGTCCGCTCCGCCAACCTCCTGAAGAAACTTGGCTTCGAGCCGGATGGCCAGCGTCATCTGGCGGAGATCGGGACGACCTCCGACTATTACGAATGGAAATTGCGTTATGTGGAAAGCGGTCTGGCCTGAGGGCCGCCGCAATCAATCGCGACGATCAGCGTTTCTCGCGAACGCGTACGACCACGTCGACACGAACGATTTCCATGCCTTCGGGTGCTTTCGGCAGAGCGCCGATGCCCACGCCTTCGCCCGGAATGTCGATCACCCGGTTTTCGCCTTCGATGAAGAAGTGATGGTGGTCGGACACATTGGTGTCGAAGTAGGTCTTGTTGCCGTCGATCGCGACTTCGCGCAGCAGACCGGCCTCGGTGAACTGGTGCAGCGTGTTGTAGACCGTGGCGAGAGAGACCGGCACATCGGCGTCGACCGCCTCTTCATGAAGCAGCTCGGCCGAGATGTGGCGATCGCCCCGGGAGTACAGAATTTCTGCAAGCGAGACACGCTGGCGCGTCGGCCGGAGGCCTGCAGACCGAAGCATGTCGGTCACATTCTTCTTGTCGCCGGTTTCATGCACCACAAGTGTTGTCATTCCGATCCGATCCAGGTCCAGGGTCGCTTCTTGAAACGGCGCAAATATGTGCCGCGCAAACGTTGCGCCGGGCCGTTTTCACTAACATTGGCCTATATCTGCCATTTCTTGTACCCAAGATGCAAGTTTTAAACGTAAAGGGCAACCTGAGCGGAAATCAGGGCGCAACTGCGGCGCGTTCGGAAGGTTCGTGCAAGCGCTGACCAAACAGCTGCAAGCCGGTGTCCCGGAACCGGATGCACAGATTAGGTCGAATACGCACAAAACTTGGCGAAACGCCCGAAAAAACCGAGTAACTTCGCGCAAGTGACATCTTTCGGTCATGGTTCCCCTGTGTTAGGAAGGCGCCTCAAACGAACCGAAAACAAACCGAACCTGCCCTGGGAAATTCCCTGGCAGGAGACAAAACACGGATCCCGAATGACCGATCGCCGCTCCAGCTACGATTATGAAGCACTTCTCGCCTGCGGCCGCGGCGAGCTGTTTGGCCCGGGCAATGCCCAGCTGCCTCTTCCCCCGATGCTGATGTTCGACCGGATCACGGAACTTTCCGAAACCGGTGGCGAATTCGACAAGGGGTTCGCTCGCGCCGAGTTCGACATCAAGCCGGATCTCTGGTTCTTCCCGTGCCATTTCCAGGGAAATCCGGTCATGCCGGGCTGCCTTGGTCTCGACGCCCTGTGGCAGCTGACCGGTTTCTTCCTTGGCTGGCTTGGCCTTGAAGGCAAGGGCATGGCCCTGTCGACCGGTGAAGTGAAGTTCAAGGGCATGGTTACGCCGGACGTGAAGCTGGTGGAATACGGTGTCGACTTCAAGCGGGTCATGAAGGGTCGCCTGGTTCTCGGCATTGCCGACGGCTGGTTGAAGGCGGACGGTGAACAGATTTACAAGGCGACCGATTTGCGCGTCGGCCTGGCAAAGACCTGACACCCGTTCGCAGGATCAATTGATGGCACCGGCGCTTCTTTTTCATTGGGGGCGCCGGTTTGCATATTATGTATGTGCCTGCAGGCTCTCGACACACACCCTGAGAGCTGTGGTGCAGTCAAGACAATAGGAGACCGCAATGAGACGCGTTGTCGTCACCGGCATGGGTATCGTGTCGTCCATCGGAGCAAACACCGAAGAAGTGCTGTCCAGCCTTCGAGAAGGCAAGTCCGGCATCAGCTTCGCTCCGGATTACGCGGAACACGGCTTCAGAAGCCAGGTACACGGCATGCCGAATGTCGATATCGCTTCGCTCATCGACAAGCGCCAGCTGCGCTTCATGGGCGACGGTGCCGCCTATAACTACATCTCCATGCAGCAGGCGATTGCCGACAGCGGTCTGGAAGAGTCCGACATCTCCAACCCGCGCACCGGCCTGATCATGGGTTCCGGTGGTCCGTCGACCAAGAACCTGTTCCAGGCGCACCAGATCGTGCTGGAAAAAGGGTCTCCCAAGCGCATGGGCCCGTTCATGGTGACCCGCGGCATGAGCTCCACCAACTCTGCCTGCCTGGCGACGCCGTTCAAGATCAAGGGCATCAACTATTCCATCACGTCGGCCTGCTCCACCTCGGCACATTGCATCGGTGCAGCCACCGAACAGATCCAGTTCGGCAAGCAGGACGTGATGTTTGCCGGTGGCGGTGAGGAACTCGACTGGACCCTGTCCTGTCTGTTCGACGCCATGGGCGCCATGTCCTCCAAGTACAACGATACGCCTCAGACCGCATCGCGGGCCTATGACGCGACCCGCGACGGCTTCGTGATCGCCGGTGGTGGCGGCGTGGTGGTTCTGGAAGAACTGGAACACGCCAAGGCGCGCGGCGCGAAAATCTATGCCGAGGTTACCGGCTACGCAGCCAACTCCGACGGCTACGACATGGTGGCACCTTCCGGTGAGGGCGGCGAGCGCTGCATGCGCCTTGCCACCTCGACCCTGGGCGACCGCAAGGTCAACTACATCAACAGCCACGGCACTTCGACACCCGTCGGCGATATCGGCGAAATCGAAGCGATCCGCCGCGTGTTCGGTGAAAACCAGCCGCCGGTGTCTTCGACCAAATCGCTCACCGGCCACAGCCTGGGTGCGACCGGCGTTCAGGAAGCCATTTACTGCCTGCTGATGCTGCAGAACGACTTCATGACCGCGTCTGCCAACATCAACGAGCTGGATCCGGCCCTGAAGCCGGGCGAGATCGTGACCGAGCGCGTGGACAATGCAGGCCTCGACACGGTTCTTTCCAACAGCTTCGGCTTTGGCGGCACCAACGCGTCGCTCGCGCTGTCGCGCTTTCACGGCTGAGGAGTTTTGAATGTCTGATCTGATGAAGGGCAAACGCGGCCTGATCATGGGCGTTGCCAACGACCACTCCATTGCCTGGGGTATTGCCAAGACGCTCGCCGATCATGGTGCCGAACTTGCCTTCACCTATCAGGGAGAGGCTTTCGGCCGCCGTACCAAGCCGCTGGCGGATTCCGTCGGTTCCAAGATTCTTGTGCCGTGCGACGTGGAAGACATTGCATCGGTCGACAGCGTGTTCGACACGTTGAAGGAAGAGTGGGGCAGCATCGACTTCCTGGTGCATGCGATCGCCTTTTCCGACAAGACGGAACTGCGCGGGAAATACGCCGACACCACGCGGGAGAATTTCTCCCGCACCATGCTGATCTCCTGTTTCTCCTTCACCGAGATCGCCAAGCGGGCTGCCGCTCTGATGACCAATGGCGGTTCCATGGTGACGCTGACCTATGGTGGTTCCACCAAGGTCATGCCGAACTACAACGTGATGGGCGTTGCCAAGGCTGCTCTGGAATCTTCCGTCCGTTACCTTGCGGTGGACTACGGTGAGCAGAACATCCGCGTGAACGCGATTTCCGCGGGCCCGGTTCGGACCCTAGCAGGATCCGGCGTTTCCGACGCCCGCCTGATGTTCAACTTCCAGAAGCGCAATTCTCCGCTCTGCCGGACCGTTTCCCTGGACGAAATCGGCGGAACCGGCCTCTATCTCCTGTCGGATCTTTCCGGTGGCGTGACCGGCGAAGTGCACTTTGTCGACAGTGGCTACAACATCATGTCGATGCCGCGTCTGGAAGAGCTCAAGGTTCAGGAAGTTCAGGCCGACTGAGGCCTGTACAACAATCCAAACATGCAAAAGGCGGCCGGATGGCCGCCTTTTTTGTTCCGTTTTCCTCATCCTGAGGAGGGCCGAAGGCTCGTCTCGAAGGATGGGCGGCAAACTCCCGAGCAAGTGACCCAACCTTCGAGACAGCGCTCACGCGCTTCCTCAGGATGAGGGATCAGGAAACCCAGGCAATCGAGGGAAGAGGACGTCAGTCTCCGATCAGCTCATCCGGATAGACACCGAACAGGCGGGTCTGATCCAGCCAGCCGTCATAATTCTCGCCGTTGACCCGGCACCAGCCACCGGCACATTCGGAAACCGTCGTCAGCACGAAGGGATCCAGTTCGGCAACGATATCGGCGTCGGAGCGGGAGCGGGAGCGCAGCGGTGTGCGGTCGCTTTTTTCCCATGGGGTGACGAGAGCCGTGCGGCGGCTGGACAGCAGCGAGCGGAACACCCAGCCCTGCTTGCCTTCCCAATCGCGAATGCGGCGCCAGTTCTCGAATTCACCGACGATTTCCACGGGCAGACCGGACTGCACGAAGGTCCACGCGATATCATGTTCACGCGAAGGCCCGATGCGCACATTGACCCGATCGGACTTCAGACTGACAAATCTCGGCACCGGCAGGCCGCTGGCGCCGGTCGTGGTGCCCTGGGCGTGCGAAGCGACCGAAGTTGCGAGCAGACCGCACAGCAATGTCATCACAGTGAGGAAGATCCGGGTAGCCTGGAACGAGCGAGCCATATTGTCCGGTTGTCCAATTGTTATTGATCTTTGATTTGAGGCAAATCTCTACCGAAAAATTTGCGCGAAAACCAGCTTGGTCGTTTTGGCCGGTTGGCGATCCGCGGCGATTGAAACCGATCCCTTGTTTCTGCTGGACCATCTGGTAAGGAAAAGGGGTGGTCTCATCCGCTCGCGCAACGCGCAGCGTCAAAGTGGTACCGTTGAGGTTAACAAGTCCTCAACGAAGCGCGAAAGGCAATTGGTATGGCGAAAAAGAAGCCTGTCGTTGTGGTGACCCGGAAGCTTCCGGACGTGGTCGAAACACGGATGCGTGAGCTTTTCGAGACGCGTCTCAATGATAATGACAGGCCCTTCAGCCAGGCGGAACTGGTGGAAGCGGTGCGAACCGCCGATGTTCTGGTGCCGACCGTTACCGACCGGATCGACTCATCCGTCCTCTCGCAGGCTGGTGAAAACCTGAAGCTCATCGCAAACTTCGGTAATGGTGTCGACAACATCGATGTCGTGAGTGCCAACAACCGGGGAATCAATGTCACCAACACGCCGGGCGTGCTGACCGAAGACACCGCGGACATGACCATGGCGCTGATCCTGGCCGTGCCGCGTCGACTTGCCACAGGCATCAAGGCGTTGGAAGCCGGCGACTGGGCCGGCTGGTCGCCGACCTGGATGCTTGGCCACCGGATCTGGGGAAAACGCCTGGGTATCATCGGCATGGGCCGCATTGGCCAGGCCGTTGCGCGCCGTGCCAAGGCCTTCGGCATGTCGATCCACTATCACAACCGCCGCCGCCTTGCCGAAGGTGTCGAGGAAGAGCTTGAGGCAACCTACTGGGACAGCCTTGACCAGATGCTGGCGCGCATGGATGTCGTCTCCATTCACTGCCCGCACACGCCGGGAACCTTCCACCTTCTGTCCGCCCGCCGCCTGAAGCTTCTGAAAAAGGATGCCTATGTGGTGAACACCGCCCGTGGCGAGGTGATTGACGAAAACGCCCTGATCCGGATGCTCGAGAGCGGTGAGCTTGCCGGCGCCGGCCTGGACGTGTTCGAGCACGAACCCGCGGTCAATCCGAAGCTGGCCAAGCTGGAAAGCGTTCTGCTGCTGCCGCACATGGGGTCGGCCACCATCGAGGGCCGTATCGAAATGGGCGAGAAGGTCATCATCAACATCAAGACCTTCATGGACGGACACCGCCCGCCGGATCGTGTTTTGCCGTCGATGCTTTGACCCGTTTGCGAGTCTCATGTCTTGGCTGATCGTTTCATCGGCAGCGCGGTTGTCGTGCCGGCCAGTCTCGACTGGCTGAGGGCGACCGAAACCGGCCGTATCTGGCTCGACAAGCTGCCTGTGCTGCTTGAAACCGCGTGCGAACACTTCGGGCTTTCAGACCCAGGGAGCCCGTTTTCTGGCGGTAATGTATCTCTCGTCGTTCCGGCAAGGCACGACGGTGAGGATGTTGTCCTCAAACTGCAGTTTCCCGATCACGAATGCCGCCACGAAGCCGAGGCACTGGCGCGCTGGAACGGCAAGGGTGCTGTTCGGCTATTGAAGCATGCTCCCGAACTAGGCGCACTGCTGCTGGAGCGCTGCAGGCCGGGGCAGTTTCTGGCCGACGACACCGAAACGGACCGGATTGGCGTTGTTGCAGGGTTGCTGCGTCTCCTGACGATCCCTGCCGGTGACCCGTTTACCCGCCTCAGCGATGAAGCCGCACGGTGGCGGGATAGCCTCGACCATAACTGGATGGCTGCCGGGAAGCCTTGCGAGCAACATCTCGTGGACGCTGCGCGCAAGGCCTTGCAGGACCTTTGTCGTGAGAAAGAGACGGAAGAGGTCCTGCTGCACCAGGACCTGCACGGACACAACATTCTGTCCTCTGAAAGAGATGCCTGGCTTGCCATCGACCCGAAGCCTCTCGCCGGCGATCCTGCCTTTGCGCTTAGCCCGATCGTCAGGAGCTTCGAATTCGGGCATTCGAAAGCCGAAGCGCGTTACCGGCTGGACCGACTGTCGGAAGAACTGGAGCTTGACCGGGAGCGGGCAAGATATTGGACCATCGGCCAGACCATGGCCTGGGCATTCGGCAGCAGCTATGCCGAGCGGCACTTTGAAACGGTGCGCTGGTTGCTGGCAGACAATTGATCCATGAAATCCGATTAAGAGGTCTTTCGAGCCTCAGCCGTTGTATTTTGACCAGATCGCGCTGTCGCCCATGCCTTCGATGAAGGCCTTGTGGGCTTCAAGTTCGCTGTCCTGCAACAGGCGCTGCAACGGCGAGGGACGTTGGCGGGCGTTAAAGGTGCCGAGTTCGCCAGGTTCGAAGCTGGAACCTGCCGAAGAGGTTTCTTCTTCGTCCGTAATCAGGCCAAGGGCCGTCTGGCGGCCGCCGATAAGCTCCAGATAGACTTCAGCCAGGATTTCCGCATCGAGAAGAGCGCCGTGCTTGATACGCTTGGAGTTGTCGATGCCATAGCGAGAGCATAGCGCATCCAGTGAATTCGGCCCCGATGGGTGCTTGCGGCGGGCGAGATCCAGCGTATCGAGCACCTGGGTGTTCGGAATTATGCGCCGTCCGGCCCGTTCCAGCTCCATGTTGATGAAGCCCATGTCGAAAGCCGCGTTGTGGATCACCAGCGTGGCATCACCAACGAACTCCAGAAACTCATCCGCAACGTGCTCGAACAAGGGCTTGTCGGACAGGAATTCCGCCGACAGGCCATGAACCCGGAAAGCTTCTTCCGGCATGTCGCGCAGCGGGTTGATGTAGACGTGATAGGAATTGCCCGTCGCGATGTGATTGATCAACTCAACACCGCCGATTTCCACCAGCCGGTCACCTCCGCGCGGGTTCAGGCCTGTTGTTTCCGTATCGAACGAGATCTCGCGCATTTTTCCGCCTTTTGCCTATGGATTCACTGTGCAGCTTGCAGGGTGAGTGGCAAGAGTTGCGCGCGGTTTTCCCCGGTGTTCTGGCGTTTTGTTGTTCTGGGGTTTTTCGGTTCTGGGGTTTGATCCCGATGCCCCAGCGCCCGTTCCGTCCAACACTTCATTCAGAGGAGCCCGGCATTGCCGGGTGTCTCGAAGGATGGGTCACTGGTTTTGGAGTATGCCGCCCATCCTTCGAGACGGGCCTTACAGGCCCTCCTCAGGATAAGGGCGAAGTTGAAAAGACCTTCAGGTGCAAGAGGAGATCAGAGAGACGTCAACCGGCCGCGGCAAGTGCTTTCAGGATCGCTCTCACCTGCCGCTCCGCCGCTTCCATGCCCCGGCCGGTATCGACCAGGAAATGCGCGCGGCGGCGTTTTTCTGCGTCAGGCATCTGCTTGGCGAGGATCGCCTCGAACCTGTCTTCGCTCATGCCCGGCCGGGCGAGGACACGGTCTCGCTGAACGTCTGCATCGGCGGTGACAACAACGACGACATCCACGCGGGCCTCACCGCCGGTTTCGAACAGCAACGGGATATCCAGCATGACGATGCGCCGATGGTCCGCGCGGGCACGCTTCAGAAAGAGCTGCTCTTCCTCACGCACCAGGGGGTGAACGATGGCTTCGAGCTTTTTCATGGCCTCGGGCTTGCCGAGCACATGCGGGGAGAGCAGCGTACGGTCGACCTTGCCGTCCGACACCGTGCCGGGAAACGCCGCCTCGATCAGCGGCGCAGCCCGGCCCGAATAGAGCGCGTGGACCGTGGCATCGGCATCGTGCACGGGAATACCTTCAGCAGCGAACATTTTTGCCGTTGTCGATTTGCCCATGCCGATGGAGCCGGTGAGGCCGATCCGGATCACGCGGTTACTCCAAGGTCTTCGAGTATGAGGTTGCGCAGGGTGTCGTCCACTTCCGGCCGAACCCCGAACCAGCGCTCGAACGCCGGTACGGCCTGATGCAGCAGCATGCCAAGGCCGTCCACAGTCCGATTGCCCCGAGCCTTCGCGCTGCGCAGCAGGTCGGTTTCCAGTGGTGCATAGACTGCGTCAGTGACGATTGCCGTCTTCGGCAAGGGTGACAGGTCGATTTCCAGTGGCGCCTTTCCGGCCATGCCGAGCGAAGTGGTGTTCACCAGAAGATCGGCTTCTTCAAGCACTGTCCCCAGGTTGTCCCATTCGTGAGCAATCGTTCCGGAACCAAACATATCCGCAATGGCTTTTGCTTTTTCGAATGTCCGGTTGACGATATGCACTCTTGTGAATCTCCGTGAGAGCAATGCCCACACCACGGCGCGTGCGGCTCCGCCTGCCCCCAGGACCACGGCAGATTCACGTGAAACGTCCCACCCGGGGGCGAGCTGATCAAGATTGCCGAGAAAGCCGAGACCATCCGTATTGGCCCCGCACAGCCGGCCGCTGTCGTCCAGCCAGATCGTGTTGGCAGCCCCCATGGATTTTGCTGCGTCGTCCAGCCAGTCGCAGGCCGCGGCAGCCACTTCCTTGTTCGGAACAGTGACATTGGCACCGGACAGACCCGCGTCGGCAAAATTCCGGTAGAAGTCCTCGGCTGTTTCCGGCGGAACATCGACCCGGCCATATTCTCCGGCGATGCCATGCTTCTTCAACCAGTATCCATGCACCAGCGGAGAGCGGGAATGTGTGACCGGATGACCTGTGATGGCCGCTTTTTTCACGGATCCGCTCATGTTTCGATCACCTTCAGGCTGCGCAGCTCTGCCAGAAGAGGCAAAAGGGGCAGGCCAAGAATGGTGAAATAGTCGCCATCTATCTTTTCAAAAAGCTGCACGCCGAGACTTTCCAGCTGATAGGCGCCGACGCTGGAAAGCACGTCCTCACCGGCCGCAGCCAGATAGTGGCCAATGAAGGCCGGGCTCAGTTCGCGCATGGTCAGGCGTGCCGTAGAAACGTGGCGCCAGATTGCTTCGCCATCCTTCGAAATCACGACGGCGGAATGCAGTTCGTGGGTCTTGCCGGAAAAGGCGAGCAGTTGCCGGCGCGCAGCTTCCATGTCCTCCGGTTTTGTGCGTCTTTCACCTTCGAACGCCAGAATCTGATCGGCACCGATGACAAGGTCACCTGCGCGGCGGTCACTGACGTCATTCGCCTTGGCTTCCGCCAGAACGCTTGCCAGGTCCTCCGGAGGAAAGCCTGCTTCCAGGAGCGGGGCTTCGACAACACGCTCGTCGACATCGGCCGGGTCGACCTCGATGTCGAGCCCGGCGTTTTTCAGAAGATCAGCGCGGATCCTGCTTCCGCTTGCCAAGACAACTGCCATTTCCATCCCTTTTGTTGGTTATCCGGCGCGCCCGGTTTCTCCTCCGCCTTCCTGCCCTGATTTGAATTCCTTGAAAAGGGTCAGGATCTCCGCAGCTGTCTCCTCGACAGAACGACGCGTAACGTCAATCAACGGCCAGCCATGTTCCGTGCAGAGCCTGCGGGTCATGTTGATCTCCTGGGAGATCTCCTTCCGGTCGACATACGTGTCGTTATAGCCTTCCGAATTCAAAGACAGCACACGGTTGCGGCGGATTTGCTGGATGCGTTCGGCAGAAGCGATCAGACCGACAATCATCGGCTGCTTGAGTTTCTTCACATGTTCGGGCAGGGCGATGCCCGGGACCAGCGGCACGTTTGCTGCCTTGATGCCCCGGTTGGCCAGATAGATGCAGGTTGGCGTCTTGGATGTGCGCGAAATGCCGATCAGCACGATATCGGCGGATTCCAGATCGTCCCAGATCTGACCGTCATCATGCAACATGGTGTAGTTGAGCGCTTCCATCCGGCGAAAATATTCCGCATCCAGTTCATGCTGTCCGCCGACACGGTGGGTTTGGGTGACATTGAGATAAGACTGGAAGACCGCGAAGACCGGATCCAGGATATTGACGAAGGGCACTCCCAGCTCGCGGCATTTCAGTTCCAGCCGGCCGGCGATTTCCACATCGACCAGGGTATAGAGGACGATGCCGGGTGCCTTTTCGATTTCAGTGATTACCCGGTCGAGCTGCTTCTGGGAGCGCACCAGCGGATAGACATGCTCGATTTCCTGCACGTTCTCGTACTGGACCGTTGCCGCACGGGCCACTGTCATCAGCGTTTCGCCGGTGGAGTCGGACACGAGATGGAGATGGAAGTAGTGTCTCGACTTGTTCACGTTGTCATCCCCAGGCCTGTTGATGATTTGGGTAAGATGTCTGTCACCCAGTGCCTAGCACGAAGTTTATGCCCGCTCAGCCGAATTTATTAACAATGCTTAAACGAGCGGAAACTGATGCCGAAACGGTTGTGCATGGATGTGGATTCACAAAGGCGCTGTGACATATCGACAGATTGTCCACTGCCGCCCAATTCCTTAACGAAACGTAAACAAGCGGACAAGTGATTGTAATTCAATTCGTAATCCTGTTATCGACTCCTGGGGAGGAAATCTGCTTAACAAGTAGCGGATTTTTTCCCGCCGAGAAAATCGGGCTGATGGATTGTGGATAGAAAATGATCCCGGTAATCCACGCACAAATAGAAAAAACAGATTCAAAATAAGAATCTTTATTGATTTGAAATGTGGGAAAGGCGACCTCATGATATCCCAAGACAAGTCCGTGATGCGGGTACTCTCCGGAGAAAAGCTCTGGCCGCCTCCCATCTGGATGATGCGTCAGGCCGGACGCTATCTTCCCGAATATCGCGAAGTGCGTTCGAAGGCGGCAAACTTTCTGGAGTTCTGCTATTCGCCCGACCTTGCAACAGAGGTCACGCTCCAGCCGATCCGCCGGTATGGTTTTGATGCAAGCATTCTGTTTTCCGACATCTTTGTCGTACCGGACGCCATCGGGTACCCGGTTCGTTTTGAAGAAGGACGTGGTCCTGTTCTGGAACCGCTGTCTGCCGATCTTCTGGATCGTCTGGAACAGGATCGTGCCGAGGATCATCTCAAACCGGTCATAGAGACGGTTTCACGCCTGCGGGCGGAGCTGCCAGAGGAAACGACACTGCTGGGCTTCTGTGGCGCTCCCTGGACGGTTGCCTGCTACTCCGTTGCCGGTCACACCACCCAGGACCAGGTTGCCGCCCGTGTGGGCGCCTATCGCGATCCTGACCTGATGCAGCGTTTCATCGATCAGCTCGTCACGGCCTCGATCCGCTATCTCATCCGACAGCTGGATGCGGGCGCGGATGCGGTCCAGATTTTCGATACCTGGGCGGGTGTTCTGGATGAAGCCGGTTTCAAGCGCTGGTCGATCGAACCGACACGCCGGATCGTTGACGGTGTTCGGGCGGTGCGGCCGGATGCAAAGATCATCGGTTTCCCGAAAGCTTCCTCGGCTCGGATGATGGCATTCGTGGAAGGTACGGGTGTGGATGCGGTCGGTTTCGACTGGACGGCTCCGGACCAGGTTGCGCTCGACATTCAGAAGAAGGTCCCGATCCAGGGCAATCTGGATCCGATGCGGCTGGTGGCCGGCGGCAAGGCGCTGGAAGAGGGCGTAGCCCATATCCTGAACACCTTCGACAAGGGTCCGCTGGTCTTCAACCTGGGGCATGGTGTGACGCCGGACGCGGATCCGGAAAACGTTGCCCGCATGGTCGAGCTGGTCAGGAAGGGATAAGCGCATGGATCTCTTTCTCTGGATCAAGGCGCTCCACGTCATCTCGATCATCGCGTGGATGGCCGGCATGCTCTATCTGCCGCGGCTGTTCGTCTACCATGCGGCCACGGAAATCGGGTCGGAACAGTCCGAGACATTCAAGATCATGGAACGGCGGCTGCTCAAGGCCATCATCAACCCGGCCATGATCGCCTCCTGGGTGTTTGGCCTGTGGCTCGCCTGGGAACTCCAGGCCTGGCAGGACGGGTGGTTCCACGCCAAGTTCACGTTTGTCCTGATCATGTCCGGTGTTCACGGCCATCTCAGCAGCTGTGTGAAGAAATTCGCCCGCGACGAGAACAAAAAGTCGCAGCGTTACTACCGGATACTCAACGAAGTTCCGACTGTCCTGATGATCGGGATCGTCATCTTCGTCATCGTCAAACCGTTTTAAGCGGCACGAAACAGGCAATAGAGACAGCCGCAGACATGCGGCCGTCATTTTCACCTTTCGAATTCTAAGTGTGGCCTAAAAAACCGGCAGAATTCCGGGCTTGCGCTTTATTGCAAATCAACGTATCTTTCGCGCATCTTCATACGGCACAGTGTTCGTTTTCAATCGCTCCGCAGTCGCCGTACAATCTGGACACGCCTAAAAGTCTCTCAGATATCTTCTGGCCGACCCATCCATCCGGCGCAGAACGACCTTTCCAAACCTAAATCCATAACAACACAAAAAAAGACCCCAACTCGATGCGGGAAATGAAACTCAAAGACCTAAAAGAAAAAACACCGACAGAGCTGCTCCAGACTGCTGAGGAGCTTGAAGTCGAAAACGCCAGCACCATGCGCAAGCAGGAGCTGATGTTCGCCATCCTGAAGAACCTAGCTGCTCAGGATGTGGAGATTATCGGCGAAGGCGTCGTTGAAGTCCTTCAGGACGGCTTCGGCTTTCTCCGGTCTCCGGATGCGAACTATCTGCCGGGCCCTGACGACATTTACGTCTCGCCCTCGCAGATCCGTCGCTTTTCGCTGCGGACAGGGGACACCGTTGAAGGCCAGATCCGCAGCCCCAAAGAGGGCGAACGGTATTTTGCCCTTCTCAAAGTCAACACCATCAATTTCGAGGATCCGGAAAAAGCCCGGCACAAGGTTCACTTCGACAACCTGACGCCGCTTTATCCGGATGAACGTTTCCGGATGGAGATCGAAGATCCGACTATCAAGGATCTCTCCTCCCGCGTTATCGACCTGGTAGCGCCTCTCGGCAAAGGCCAGCGTGCGCTGATCACCGCGCCGCCGCGCACAGGTAAAACGGTGTTCCTGCAGAACATCGCGAAGTCCATCACCACCAATCATCCGGAATGCTATCTGATCGTTCTTCTGATCGATGAACGTCCGGAAGAAGTGACCGACATGCAGCGCACGGTCGACGGCGAAGTGGTTTCCTCCACGTTCGACGAACCGGCCGCCCGCCACGTGCAGGTTGCCGAAATGGTGATCGAGAAGGCCAAGCGCCTGACCGAGCACGGCCGCGACGTCGTCATCCTGCTGGACTCCATCACGCGTCTGGGACGTGCGTACAACACCGTCGTTCCGTCTTCAGGCAAGGTCCTGACCGGTGGTGTCGACGCCAACGCCCTGCAGCGTCCGAAGCGCTTCTTCGGTGCGGCCCGTAACATTGAAGAGGGTGGCTCGCTGACGATCATCGCGACCGCACTGATCGATACCGGCAGCCGCATGGACGAAGTCATCTTCGAAGAGTTCAAGGGTACGGGTAACTCCGAAATCATTCTGGACCGCAAGATCTCCGACAAGCGTGTTTACCCGGCCATCGATATCCAGCGCTCCGGTACACGTAAGGAAGAGCTTCTGGTACCGGCCGAGCGTCTCAAGAAGACCTTTGTGCTGCGCCGGATCCTCAACCCGATGGGGACGGTGGATGCGATCGAATTCCTGCTCGACAAGCTGAAACAGACCAAGTCGAACGACGATTTCTTCGACAGCATGAACACTTGATCCCAAACGGATCCGGTTCTATTCAAAGGCGCGGCCCGCGAGGGTTCGCGCCTTTACTTTTTGTTAAGAATTAAAAACCCCGCCACCGTGTTTCACGTGAATCCTGCCTTTGTTGAATCGGACCCGTTCTGATGACTGACGCTTCGTTCCTGTTAGAGACTGACCGGCTCCTGCTTCGTCCATGGAAGGATGAAGACCTGGACCCATTTGCCAAACTCTGTGCCGACCCCGAGGTGATGAGATTTTTCCCTGAGGTGTTGACGCGGGAGAAATCCGACTTGCTGGTTGCGCGGTGTCGGGAAAAGACGGTGAAGGACGGTTTCAGCATGGCGCCGATTGAAATCAAGGAGACGGGAGAATTTCTCGGCTTCGTTGGTTTGAACGTGCCGTCCTATGCGGCACCCCTGCCGTTCGAGCCTTGTGTCGAAATCGGCTGGCGCCTGAAGCGGACTGCCTGGGGGAAGGGCTATGCAGGCGAGGCTGCTCGGGAGTGGCTTCGATTCGGTTTTGAAACCATCGGTCTTGAAGAGATCGTGGCTTTCACCATCCCGGACAATCTGCCGTCGCAAAGGGTCATGGAAAAGATCGGCATGACCCGCGATCTGGAGGGAGACTTTCTTCACCCCAGTCTTCCGGCAGATCATCCGATCGCAAAACATGTGCTTTATCGCCTTAAGAAGACGGACTGGATATCCGGCCCGAAGCAAGTCTGACTTCTGTTCCGGTGTGTCGATCAGATTCACGTGAAACAGACCTGCATCGCCTAAAGTTCAGACAATGAGAAACACCTTCAAGATTGAAACCGAACGGTTGGTGCTGCGCTGTTGGGCGGAAGCACATATTGACCCCTGTGTGCAACTTTGCGCAGACCCGGAGGTGATGAGGTACTTTCCCGACGTACTGACCCGTGATCGGGCCTTGAAGCTGATCGGCATGTTCCGGGACTGTTTTGAAAAGCACGGTGTTTTTTACGCACCGATTGAACTGAAGGCGTCAGGCGAGTTCATCGGCTTTGCCGGACTTGATGTGCACGATGAAGAGGCGCTGCCGATTGGTGGCTGTGTCGATATTGGTTGGAGGCTCAAGCGGTCAGCGTGGGGCCGGGGGTTTGCTAGCGAAGCTGCTCGCGCCTGGCTTCGATTCGGCTTTGAAACCATTGGCTACGAAGAGATTGTTGCCTTCACTGTTCCCGGCAATATTCCCTCGCAGAAGGTCATGACACGAATTGGCATGACGCAGGATGAGAGGGGTGACTTCGAGCACCCGAAGCTTCCAGAGGGACACGCCTTCAAGCGGCACCTGCTCTACAGGATGACGTATGACGATTGGCAGATGCGGACTGGGTGAGGGTTTATCCGAGCTGGAGATAAATCCGAGCAGAGATTCACGTGAAACAGAAACAGGGTCATGCCGGGGTCAGAATTTGTTTCACGTGAATCCGTCACGTTGAATCGGCTCCGATCCGACAGACGAAGTTTTCACCTGAGGTGAGTGTTTCTTTCTCACATTTCTTGCGGGCCACATTCGAACCCGATGTCACGCCTGATTGCAGTGGCTGGACCAGAGGACGACGGCGAAATCCCGGACGCGGTGTTTCACGTGAATCCCCTGTTTTGAATCGGCTCCGAACTCATCGCCTACTGTTGTGTTCAGGAGCTTAACCGCCTCCACTTACATCGTGTGACGACATGGGTGAAAGACCTCGATGTTCAGCTTACGGACAGATTGTGAGGCTGTGACGTAGTTTCGCCAAACGAAATGCAATTCCCTCATTCAGTGTGTTTCCGTCCTGGACCCGATTTGAAGGGGAAACAGGAACTGCCGGCGGCTGGGTACTCTCTGGCCGAAGCTGCGCGTGTGAGGCACAAGAACCGCGCCTGAGAGGAAAGCCGCTCCTGTCCAAGCCAGGTACTTTCTGACAATTGATTCACGTGAAACAGATTGCCGTATCGCCAGCAACTTCGATTCGGCGGCGGAATGGCGAGGCTTGTTCTTTTCCGCGGTGACGAGAGTTGATAAAGAGGCGGTCCACGACCCGACCACGAACCGGAAGACACCATGGCTGACACGATCTTTGCGCTCTCTAGCGGAGCTGTGCCTTCGGGCGTTGCGATGATCCGTGTGTCTGGTCCAGGTACCAGGGAGATCGTTGAGACACTGGCTGGCAAGGTGCCACAGCCGCGGAAGACGATGCTGGCCAAGCTCCGGGATCCGGAAACGAAGGACGTTCTCGACGAGGCCCTGGTACTCTACTTTGAAGGGCCTTCCAGCTTCACGGGAGAGGACGTTGCCGAGTTCCAATGCCATGGTGGACGTGCCGTGGTCTCAAGCCTTCTGTCCGTACTTTCCCGGTTTTCCAATTGCCGTCCGGCCGAGGCAGGGGAGTTCACGCGCCGCGCTTTCGATCGTGGCCGCATGGACCTGACGGAAGTTGAGGGCCTGGCAGATCTCATCGCCGCAGAGACCGAGAGCCAGCGCAAGCAGGCAGTCCGTCAGATGGGTGGAGCCCTCGGCAAGCTCTATGACGACTGGAGAAAGCGTCTCATCCATATGCGCGCAATGATCGAGGCAGACTTCGATTTCGCCGATGAAGAGGATGTTCCTGGCAGCGTTGCCGATGAAGTCTGGGCGGAAGCAACCCAGCTCCATGGTGAGATTGCAGATCATCTTGAGAAATCCCGCAGCGGCGAGCGTCTACGGTCCGGCTTGCAGGTGGTGCTGATGGGGGCGCCCAATGCCGGCAAGTCCAGTCTCCTGAATGCCATCGCAGGACGGGAGGTCGCCATCGTCACGGAAGAAGCCGGAACGACCCGGGACGTGATCGAGGTTCATCTGGATCTTTCAGGGTATCCCGTGACGCTAGTCGATACCGCCGGCCTCCGGAAGACGGAGGGTGTGGTTGAGAAGGAAGGCATACGCCGGGCGGAGGAACGGGGCCGGGGAGCGGATCTCATCCTGTGGGCGGTGGAGCCTGGTGGGGTGGAACAGGACGATGTCGTCGCCGGCCTTCCGGAAGACCTTCGCCGTAGCGTGCCTGTCTGGACCGTTCGAACGAAGGCTGATCTTGAGACTCTTCCGGAACAAGACTCTTCCGGAACGATCCAGGAAATTGCTTGTTCCAGCAAAAGCGCTGAAGGTATGAACCCGCTTTTTTCCCGGCTTACCCGTTTTGCCGAGGAAACGATATCTGTCGGCGAAGCACCACTGGCCACCCGGGAACGGCACCGTCACTATCTCAAGGATTGTCTGTCCGGCCTGAGAGCTGCCGTGGATATGGTGCACCTGCCGGCGGAATTGCGCGCGGAAGACCTTCGCCGGGCGGCAGATGCTCTCGGACGGATCACCGGGAGGATCGATGTCGAGGATTTGCTCGATGTGATCTTCCGGGATTTCTGTATCGGGAAATGACCTGTTTCACGTGAATCATCTCAGGTGAACTGCGGATCGATTCTCTACCGGAACATGTTTCACGTGAATCATTTTCTCTGCCGTAGGTGCTAAATGACCTGCGCCACCAGACGATCTGCCTGCTGACCGGAATTCCGCTTTGACCTTAAGCTGCGTCACACGTATAAGTCTCGGCGAACAAGTGCCGGTTTGCGCGGCCTGTGATAATCTGGCCTAGGCCGGAGAAAGATCCCGAAAACCGAACCGGAAAAACCCGGACCCGAGGCTCTGCTGTCGGGTTTCGTGAGCGGTAGAGACTATGAACGAACTGGACCTGACATTCGATGTGGTGGTGATTGGTGGTGGTCATGCCGGCTGTGAAGCTGCGGCGGCATCGGCACGTGCTGGCGCGGCGACTGCTCTGGTCACGCATCGCTTCGATACAATCGGTGTAATGTCCTGTAACCCGGCCATCGGTGGTCTGGGGAAGGGGCACCTCGTTCGCGAGATCGATGCGCTTGATGGATTGATGGGGCGTGTTGCCGACAAGGGCGGGATCCAGTTCCGCATGCTTAACCGGCGCAAGGGACCGGCGGTCCGTGGTCCGCGCGCGCAGGCAGATCGCAAGCTCTACCGGGAAGCGATGCAGCGTGAGATTGCCGCTGTCGAAGGTCTGAGCGTCGTTGAAGGCGAAGCCCACAAGATCCGGTTTGCGGTTGACGGCGAAAAACGTTCTGTCTCGGGTATCGAACTGGCCGATGGCCGGGTGATCAACTGTCGCGCCATCGTGCTGACGAGCGGTACATTTCTCCGGGGCCTCATTCATATCGGCGACAAGAAGATACCCGCGGGACGCTCCGGCGAAGCGCCGGCACTCGGGCTGTCTGAATCACTGGAGGAAATCGGCTTCGATCTTGGGCGTCTCAAGACAGGTACGCCCGCACGGCTGGACGGCCGGACGATCCACTGGGACAGGCTGGAAGAGCAGCCGGGCGATGACGACCCGATTCCGTTTTCCACCCTGACAGACAGGATCGAGACACCTCAGATCCCGTGCCACATCACACGCACGACGCCAGAGACCCATCGCATCATTCGTGAGAACCTTTCTCGCTCTGCTATGTATTCAGGCGAGATCAAGGGGCGGGGGCCACGCTATTGTCCGTCGATCGAAGACAAGATCGTTCGCTTCGGTGACAGGGACGGGCACCAGATTTTCCTGGAGCCGGAAGGACTGGACGATCACACCGTCTATCCGAACGGTATTTCCACATCGTTGCCGGAAGATGCGCAGATAGCGTTTCTGAAAACCATTCCGGGTTTGGAAGATGTGGTGGTGCTGCAGCCGGGTTACGCGATCGAATATGACCATGTCGACCCGCGCGAGCTGCGTCCGACACTGGAAGCCAAGCGGTGCTCTGGTCTTTACCTGGCTGGGCAGATCAACGGTACGACCGGGTATGAGGAAGCTGGGGCACAGGGTCTTGTGGCCGGGCTCAACGCCGCTCTGAAGGCTGCCGGCATGGCACCGTTCGTGGTTGACCGGTCCGAGGGATATATCGGTGTCATGATCGATGACCTGATCACCAGGGGCATCACCGAACCCTATCGGATGTTCACGTCGCGAGCAGAGTACCGGTTGTCCCTGCGGGCGGATAATGCGGACCAGCGCCTGACCCCTTTGGGTATCGCTATTGGGTGTGTGTCCACCACACGTAAAGAAGCCTTTGAAGACAAGATGGCCAGGATCGCCACTGCGCGGGAACTTCTGACGACACTGACCGTGACGCCTTCCGAAGCTCAGAAGAAAGGCCTGCCTGTAAATCAGGATGGCATTCGCCGGTCTGCCTTCGATCTGCTGTCCTATCCCAATGTCACCTTCGAGGGCCTGACGGACATCTGGCCCGAACTGAAAGATATTGATCCGGCGATCGCGGAGCAGGTTGCGACAGATGCGCTTTATGCCGTTTACCTCGATCGTCAGATGGCTGATATCGAAGCCTTGAAACGCGACGAAGCCTTGTCGATCCCGGATGGTTTCGACTACGAAGCGATCATTGGTCTTTCCAATGAAGTGCGCCAGAAACTGATCGACATTCGCCCGGCCACTCTTGGCCAGGCTTCTCGCATGGATGGCATGACACCCGCCGCGCTCACGCTGATCCTGTCGCATCTGAAGCGCCAGAGCCAGAAAGGGGCTGCCTGATGGGCCGCCCGGTGATGTTGAATACCTCTGGACAGGTTGTGCATAAGTTTGGGGATGTTTCACGTGAAACGTTGGATAGACTCCAGATCTACGTCGACCTCGTTCTGAAATGGCAGCCTGCGCAAAACCTTATTGCACCGTCGACCATCCCGGATATCTGGACCCGTCACGTGGCGGATAGCCTGCAAACCCAGTGGTGTTGTCCGGAAGCACGGACCTGGGTTGATATCGGCAGCGGCGGCGGGTTTCCCGGGGTGGTGACCGCAATCCTGCTCGCCGATGAACCGGACGCACATGTGCACATGATCGAGAGCAACCAGCGCAAGGTGGCATTTCTCAGAACGGCCTTGCGGGAGACAGGGTCCAAGGGGACAGTGCATCCTGGCCGGATCGAATCGGTTGCGAAAGATTGGAAGCACGGCCGGGTGGACGCTGTTTCTGCGCGCGCTTTGGCGTCGCTGGATCTGCTTTTTCAGCTTTCAGAGCCGTTTACGGCAACCGGCGCAAAGGCTGTTTTCCACAAAGGTCAGGATTTTCAGCGAGAAGTTAACGAAGCTACTGCCCGTTGGCAGTTCGACATGATAGAAAAAGACAGTCTTGTTGATCCAATGAGCCGGATGCTTCTTTTCTCGAATATTTCAGCCCGGCCGGAGTAGCCAGGAAGGTGTTGTAGCAATGAGCATGCTTCCCGAAATGCCGCGCGTTCTCGCGCTAGCGAATCAGAAGGGCGGGGTGGGCAAAACCACGACCGCCATTAACCTCGGCACGGCGCTTGCGGCGATTGGCGAAAAAGTTCTGGTGATTGACCTCGACCCGCAGGGTAACGCTTCAACGGGTCTGGGCATCGAGCATCGTGACCGTGGTCTGTCGACGTATGAAGTCCTGAGCGGCGACTGCGCCCTTGCAGAGGCCGTTCGCGAAACGGCGGTGCAGCGTCTTTGGGTGGCGCCGTCCACAATGGATCTGCTGGGCCTCGAACTGGAAATCGCTTCCACGGGTGACCGGGCGTTCCGCTTGCGCAGTGCCATCGAAAACCTGACCCATTCGCGTCTGTTCCAGGAGATCGGCTTTACCTATGTGCTGGTCGACTGTCCGCCGTCACTGAACCTGCTGACGATCAACGCCTTGTCCGCGTCGCACTCCATCCTGGTGCCGCTGCAATGCGAGTTCTTCGCGCTTGAAGGTCTCAGCCAGTTGCTCAGCACCGTCGAGCAGGTCAAGAACGCGCTTAATCCTGAACTCAGCATCCATGGCATCGTTCTGACCATGTATGACAGCCGCAACAACCTCTCCAGCCAGGTGGTCGCCGATGTGCGCGAAACCATGGGTGATGCGGTTTACGAAACGATCATTCCGCGCAACGTTCGCATTTCGGAAGCACCGTCCTATGGCAAGCCGGCGCTGCTTTACGATTTGAAATGCGCCGGCAGCCAAGCCTATCTGCGGCTTGCGTCGGAAATCATCCAGCGTGAGCGCGAACTGCGACGCGTCGCGGCATAAAGCCCGATCGATTCGGCTCCGTTTTGGCGAGCCTTGATGCATGGCGGCGAAGAGGCACAGTCGCCATGCTATATCCTATTGAAATATAAAAAGAAAAAGGTGCGGTATGGCGGAAAGAGACGTCAAGAACAAGCGTTTGGGCCGTGGTTTGGCGGCGCTGATCGGGGATTCGGCTCCCGAAGCGGCCGCACCGCCGGAAAAGATCATTCGCGACTCCCGCAGGGTTCCGATCGAACATCTGGAGCCCAACCCGCGCAACCCGCGCAAGACCTTTACCGAGAAAGACCTGGCGGATCTTTCGGAGTCCCTGAAGGCAAAAGGCATCGTCCAGCCGATCCTGGTGCGTCCGGCGGCAGGGAAGGCCAATCGTTTCGAGATCATCGCCGGCGAACGCCGTTGGCGGGCCGCACAGCGGGCCGGGCTGCACGAAGCACCAATCATCATTCGGGACGTGACCGATCAGGAAGCGCTTGAGCTCGCCATTATCGAGAACGTCCAGCGTGCCGATCTCAACCCGATCGAAGAAGCGATGGGCTATGAGCAGCTCACCGCCGAGTTCAGCTACAGCCAGGGGGAACTCGCCAAGGTGATCGGCAAGAGCCGTAGTCACGTGGCCAACACCATGCGCCTGCTGAAGCTGCCGAATTCGGTAAAGGACTATCTTGCCGAAGGCCTGCTGACGGCCGGTCATGCCCGCGCGCTGATCACCGTTGAAGATCCCGCGGCACTGGCCGAGTTGATCGTGGAAAAAGGCCTGACGGTTCGCGACGCGGAAAAGCTGTCGCAGGATCCGGATGCCCTGGCCAAGATCACGGGCAAGAAGGCACCCGGCGACAAGCCGCAGAAGGACGCCGACACCAAGGCACTTGAAAAGCGTCTGACCGACACGCTGGGTTTGAAGGTGACCGTTGGGCACAAGCCTGGCAAGGAAACCGGCGACCTCAAGATCAAATACACCTCGCTCGAACAGCTTGACGAGCTGTGCAAGAAACTGGGTGTCGAGACACGCTAAAGTATTGATATTATGACAAATTTAGAGCCGGAGCGCGTTTTGCCCCGGCTTTTTTTGTTCCGGTTCTGCCAGTCTGCCACCCCACACCCCTCATCCTGAGGAGCCGCATAAGCGGCGTCTCGAAGGATGGACCACTGGTTTCTGAGTTTGCCGCCCATCCTTCGAGACAGCGCTTGCGCGCTTCCTCAGGATGAGGGGGAGTACAAGAATACAGGGAGCCTCAGGGAGACGAGCTGATGAGCGCGTTCTAACGCCGCTGTTGCCGCGCTCTGGCGGCTCTGCCGAGCTTCAGGAGGGCTTCGGAGAGGACGGGTACACCAAGGGCATCGTTGAGGCGGGAAATGCGTGTAGCCTCGCTCAGAATGTCCATGGCGCGTTCCAGATCCGTCAGGGACCAGATCCGCAGCTGCTGGGTGAATTTCGGCTTGCGGGAGAAGAAGATAGGCGGTCGTTGTCCATCGACGACGGCCTGAGCGTTTTTGCCCTGTTCGATATCGATTCGCATCCGGTGCAAATGTTGAAAATGCTTCAATGTCTGGTTGGCGATCACCGAGGCCTTGGAGCCGGCTTCCGCGAGTCGTTCCAGCCCGTGGTCCAGCAAGGCAAGGTCTCCCGATGCTGCAGCATCAATCAGCTCCGACATTTCGAAGGCGGATGCATCGCCGATGATAGCCTCGACATCCTCGCTGTCGATCCGGCCCTTGTTGAGGGCATAGAGGCAGAGCTTTTTCAGCTCACCGCGGCTGGCCATGCGGTCGCCGCCCAGCAGGCTGTGCAGTGCTGCCCGGGCTTCCCGGGTAACCGAAAGACCGGCTTCGCGTGTTTCCTCGTCGATCAACTGGTCGATGCCCCGGTCATTGTCGGCATAACAGGGCAGCGCAACGGCGCGTTTGTGCGGTTCGATCAGCTTTCTGAGGCCGACACCCTTCTTGATGTCGCCGCCCTCAAGGACCACCAGCGTCTGCCAGTCGTCCAGTTTCAGAACGGGTTCGACTGCAGGATTGAGATTGCGGGAGGAAGCATCCTTCACCCAGACGATCCTGCGGCCACCAAAAAGCGGAACGGTCAGGACTTCGTCGATCAGCCGATTCGGATCCGAACCGAGATCGGACGCATCTAGCTTGACCAGATTGAACGGATCGCTTTCGCCTTCGGAGGCCTTGTTAACGAGGCGGGTGGCGCGTTCCGATACAAGTCCGGTATCCGGACCGAAGATCAGGACAACGCCGCCAGCCTCCGGGGGATTGGCGACGAAACGGTCAATCTCCGCGGCTTTGAGGACGGTCACGGCCGTTTGCCTCCGGGGTCAGTGTTACGACTGGCTGGCGAAATAGCCGGCAATCCGGGCTGCGATATCGTCGGCAACTGCCTTGGCAACACGTTCCTGCGCATCACGATAGGCACGGGTGTTGGCAAAACGCTGGTTGGAGAAGTCGTAGGAAGCGGACTTGAACGCCCGGCCGGTCATCAGGGTTTCGTCGGTCGCCAGATCGCTCAGGACGAAGGTCGAGTTCATCGTGGTCGTGTAGGCGGAAGGTACGTCGGAGAACTGTTCAACGCCGACTTCCGAGCTGCCGATGTCCATCAACACCTTGAGACGATATTTCTTGGCACCCGAGCCGGCCCCACGTTCGAACCGGTAGGTCAGTTCGTTGTAGAGAACACGCGATGCGTCGTCGTTGGCGTACTGGCTGGAGATTGATTCCAGGTCGATTGCCGCGAGTTCCGCCGCCACGGGGGAGGGCTGGGAACCGAAGTCGCCCGTGCTGCTGCCGTAAAGCGGGCGGACCTGACATCCGCCCAGAGCCATGGCAGCAGCCAGTCCGGCGCAAAGGGCAGCGCGCCGCAAAGCGCCACTGCTCTGGAAGAGGTTGTTAAACAACGACATTCACGATCCTTTGCGGTACCACGATGATCTTCTTCGGCGCCTTGCCTTCAAGAGCCTTCTTGACTGCGTCGAGGGCCAAGGTAGCCGCTTCGACCTCGTCTTTGGAAGCCTCTTTTGCAATCGTCAGTTCACCGCGTTTCTTTCCGTTGATCTGGATCGGGTAGGTGACGGTGTCGTCGGACAGCAGGGCTTCGTCGGCCTGCGGCCAGCTTGCTTCCGAAATCAGATTGTCGTGGCCGAGTGCAGACCAGCATTCTTCTGCCAGGTGCGGCATCATCGGAGCTATCATCTGCACGAGGTAGTCGGCTGCTTCACGTACGGCATATTCGGTGCCGGCATCGGCGTCGCCTTCGTTGAAGACCTTGCTGATGGTGTTGACCAGCTCATAGAGGCGGGCCACGGCACGGTTGAAGCCGAGGCCTTCCAGATCGGCGGAAACGGCCGCCAGGGTCTTGTGGCTGGCCCGGCGCAGATCAAGCGCCTTGCCGTCGACTTCCGGTGCCTTGCCGCCACGAGGTTCGATCTTCTCGGCAATGTCGCCGATCAGGCGCCAGACGCGCTGGACAAAACGCCAGGCACCTTGCACGCCGTCCTCGGTCCAGATCACGTCTCGCTCCGGCGGGCTGTCGGACAGCATGAACCAGCGGGCGGTATCGGCGCCGTAGGTGTCGATGATGTCGGTCGGATCGACAGTGTTCTTCTTCGACTTCGACATCTTCTCGATGGAGCCGATGGCCACATCCTCACCGGTTTCGACAAGAACCGCGCGGCGCTTGCCGTCGACATCCTCGATACGGATCTCGGACGGGGCAATCCAGCGCCCGTTCGCACCTTCGCCGACGCGATAGGTCTCGTGGGTGACCATGCCCTGTGTAAACAGGCCCTTGAACGGCTCCTTCAGATCAAGCGCACCGACCTTCTGCATCGCCCGTGTGAAGAAACGGGAATAGAGCAGGTGCAGGATGGCATGCTCGATACCGCCGATATACTGGTCCACCGGCAGCCAGCCGTTGGCGGCTTCCGGGTCGGTCGGCTGATCGCAGTCCGGCGCCGTGAAGCGGGCGAAGTACCAGGAACTGTCCACGAAGGTGTCCATGGTGTCGGATTCGCGGCGGGCAGGCTTGCCGCATTTCGGGCAGGACGTATTTCGCCAGGTCGGGTGACGGTCGAGCGGATTGCCGGGCTTGTCGAAGTTGATGTCATCCGGCAGCTGGACCGGCAGGTTCTCGTCCTTCTCCGGTACCACACCGCAATCGTCGCAATGAATGACCGGGATCGGGCAGCCCCAGTAGCGCTGACGCGAAATTCCCCAGTCGCGCAGGCGGTAATTCACCTGGCGTTCTGCCTGGGATGCGCCGTCGACGGTGATTTCTTCCAGCTTCTTGGCCACCGCTTCCTTGGCGTCCGGAATGGAAAGGCCGTTCAGGAAGCCGGAGTTGAAGATGGTGCCGTCGTCGGTGAAAGCCTCGTCGGCTACATCAAAGGTTGCCGGATCGGCATCCTTCGGCAGCACGACGGGCGTGACAGGCAGGCCGTATTTGCGGGCGAAGTCCAGGTCGCGCTGGTCATGTGCCGGGCAGGCAAAGATGGCGCCGGTGCCATAGTCCATCAGGATGAAGTTGGCGACATACACCGGCAGCTCGATGGAGGCATCCAGCGAGTGTTTGACGCGCAGACCGGTATCGAGACCTTTTTTCTCTGCCTTTTCAATTGCTTCTTCGGATGTACCGACCCGGCGGCACTCTTCTATGAAGGCTTTCAGCTCCGGATTGCTTTCCGCCAGCTTGGTCGAGATCGGATGATCCGGCGACAGGCCCATGAAGGAAGCACCGAACAGCGTGTCCGGACGGGTGGTGAAGATTTCCAGCGTCTTGTCGCCGGTGGGCGCAGCCTCGGTGAATTCGAAGCGCACACGCAGACCTTCGGAGCGGCCGATCCAGTTCTTCTGCATCAGGCGCACCTTGTCCGGCCAGCGGTCGAGCGTGTCGATCGCCTCCAGCAGGTCTTCCGAGTAATCGGAAATCTTGAAGAACCATTGGGTCAACTCGCGCTGCTCAACCAGAGCGCCGGAGCGCCAGCCGCGACCGTCAATCACCTGTTCGTTGGCCAGAACCGTCATGTCGACCGGGTCCCAGTTGACCTTGGCGTTCTTGCGGTAGACGAGGCCGGCCTCCAGGAACTTCAGGAAAAGCCGCTGTTGCTGGGTGTAATAGGCGACGTCGCAAGTCGCGAATTCCCGGCTCCAGTCCAGCGACAGGCCCATGATCTTGAGCTGGTCGCGCATGGTGGCGATGTTTTCGTAGGTCCAGTCCTTCGGATGAACCTTGTTCTGCATGGCCGCGTTTTCCGCCGGCATGCCGAAAGCGTCCCAGCCCATCGGATGCAGGACGTTGAAGCCCTTGGCGCGTTTGTAACGGGCAACAACATCGCCCATGGCGTAGTTGCGCACGTGGCCCATGTGGATGCGGCCGGACGGATAGGGGAACATTTCAAGGACATAGTATTTGTCGCGGGGATCGTCGTTGTGGGTGACGAAGACGTCCTTGTCGTTCCAGACCTTTTGCCAGCGCGCTTCGACTTCGCGCGCATTGTACCGTTCCGTTGCCATCAAATGTGCCGTTTGTTCTTGCCGCCGGATCCGGCGGATTTCCTGAAAGATTGACTGCCGGACTGTCACCAGAAATCGCGTCCGGGGTCAACATGTGAGAAGAGATTGATCTTGCAGATGCCTGTTTATTTCGCAACGCCGCATTCGTAAAGCTATCGGATGGCCGCTTCCGGCGTTGTTTCGGGATCCGGCGGACTTGAAGCTTCCCAGATTTCCAACAGGCGCCGCCCGTCCGGGTGTTTCCTGCTGAACATGGGATACATGGGCACTTCCAGGAAGGTGGGGGAGTGAACGAGCAGGCTTGCTTCGTCACCCAGGAACACGGCCTTCCGGATCATGCCGACTTCCGTGCTCTCCATATAGACATCGGCCCGTTCGTGCAGAAGCATCGACCAGGCAAGCTGTTCCGTCGACACATATTCAACAGTGACACCCGCAGCCTCCAGCATGTCTTCGTACCAGTAGTTTCTGACCGCAACCACGGAGAGCCCTTCCTTGCGAAGATCATCGAAGCTCAGTGGTCCGATGCCGTCCGGAAACCGGTCTTTCTTGTAAAAATGTACGTAGGTTGCCAGTCCGACGGGCCGTTCGGGAAAATGGAATTCCTCACTTCGTTCATCCGTGTAGGACCAGGAAAAGGTTGCGGCGTAAGTCCCGTTCCTGACCATCTGGTACGATCGCTGCCAGGGAAGAAAGTCGAATTTCGCCCGATGCCCGGCTTTTTCTATTATGCGTCTGACGATCTGGGTGTGGCTTCCGAAGCCCGGTGACTTCTCGCCAATAAAAGGCGGCCATTCGCCAACCGCGAACGTGAAGGTTTCACTCCGCGATGCGGGAACGTACAGAAAGCAGAACAACATCAGTATGCAGATAAATGAACCGAGTTGCCTCACACCGGGCCCTCCATCTTCATTTGATGCAAGCGGCGAGACACTATCGGCAAACCTCTAGGAAAAGGTGAACCTGATTGAATACCTGGCGTGAAAATTCACCGGCTGTGCAGTCACGTCAGGTCGCTTGGGTCTGTGCAAAGACCACTTGAGATCAAGGGGCGACCGGGCCTATGAGAAGGAACGCGCGATCCGGCAGAGCACCTGACAATTTGAAGGACCAACTGATGACCTCCGCAGCAGACCGACTGGCCAACGTCCAGGCAGATATCAGAAGTGCCGAAGCCGAGTTCGGCAGGCCGGAGGGGTCGGTAACGTTGATTGCGGTTTCCAAGACCTTCGAAGCGGACGAGATCCGCCCGGCGCTTGAGGCAGGTCAGCGGGTTTTCGGCGAAAACAGGGTGCAGGAAGCCATGCACAAGTGGCCGGGGCTTCGCGAGGACTTTGAAGGCATCGAATTGCATCTGATCGGCCCGCTGCAATCCAACAAGGCCAGGGAAGCGGTCGCGACCTTTGATGTCGTCCATACGGTTGACCGGCCGAAAATCGCAAGGGCACTGAAAGCCGAGATGGAAAAGCAGGGCAGGGATCTGCCGTGTTTCATTCAGGTGAACACGGGTGAAGAGCCCCAGAAGGCAGGCATCGCACCGAAGGATGTCGATGCTTTCGTGAAAGAGTGCAAGGAAGATGTCGGGCTCAACATTGTCGGCCTGATGTGCATTCCGCCGGTCGACGAAGCGCCGGGCGAACATTTCGCGCTTCTGGAAAAGATCGCCGCCCGCAATGGCCTTGAGCAGCTTTCCATGGGCATGTCTTCCGACTATCCGGTCGCGGTCGGCTTTGGGGCCACGCATGTGCGTGTCGGATCCGCCATCTTCGGCTCGCGCGAATACACCTGATCGAAGCCTGCCGTTTCACGGAACGGCAATCAGCCCGGTCTTGGTATTGCTTCGGTTTGCAGGACTGGTCGCGAACCGAAGCCCGGCTAGCCGTTTCGACCAGTTTGTTTCGAATTTATAAATAAAATCAAATAGATATTCGGACTTGTTTTTCCAGCGGAAGCCCCAGAACTGCCTAAAATCGTTAAAAATGACGGTAGTTTGACCGACCTGTGGCTGATCCCTATGGCGAGACACAACATTGCCGCGAAGGTTTCAAAGAGCTGCCCTTTGCCGGTCGCGATCGGCCCGCAGTGTTTGTCTCGTTCCGGTTCGACGGGTCGCAGGGGCCTGGCGAACGGACGGAACGACAGGTGAGCCCAAAGCCGAACGGCACACGGGACACCTGACAAGACCCAAACCATTGGAGGTCATATCATGTCCAAACGTCTTACTGCTGCTCTTCTGATCGGTGCCTTTACCGCGTCTTCCGCAGCTCTTGCCCAGGGCATGTCGTTCGAGGCGGTGGATCTCGATCAGGACGGTTATGTCAGCTTCGAGGAAATCGCGGCAGCCGTCCCGACCCTTTCTGAAGATGCATTCAACGCGGCTGACAGCAATCAGGACAGCCTTCTGGATCCGGAAGAGTTCACCTCCGTCCAGCCGTAATCGGGCTTCGGGCAATCAAACCCCCCGTCGGCTGCGTCAGCAGCCAGATTGCCCGAACAAGACCACCGTCGGTAAGGTCACGCCGGCGGTGGTTTTCCGTTTTGAAGGGGACTTCCGAATTTTTTCCGAAGAAATGAGCCAATCCGGCCGGGTCAGGCTTCAGTCCAGCCAGAAATCCGGTGTCAGGAGCAGGATACCTGCCAGGATTTCCAGCCGACCGAGGATCATCTGAACCGCCAGGAACCATTTGGCGAGATCCGGCAGCGACTGGAATGTACCGGACGGACCAATGGTATCGCCTACGCCGGGACCGACATTCGCAAGGGCTGTGATGGAGGCGCTGAGCGCCGTCTCGAGATCAAGACCGAGCATCATGTAGACCAGCGAGAACGCCGCGAATGCGCCTGCATAAAGAACGGCGAAGACAAGCACGCCTTCCAGAACTGGATTTGACACGGCCCGTCCCTGGTATTTCGCCTCGACCACCCGGTGCGGCCGGATCATCCGTCGGAACAGGCCCTGGATGTAACTGCCCAGAATTGCGATCCGGAACATCTTGAAGCCGCCGGACGTGGAGCCGCTACAGCCGCCGAAGAACGTCAGCACGAAGAAAATCGCGATCACGGGCGGGCCGAACTGCAGGTAGTCGTTGGCGGCATAGCCGGTGGTGGTGATCACCGAAACCACGTTGAAGACCGCGAATGTGAACATCTGGAACGGCGTGTCATGTCCGATGAACCGTTCGAACAGGAACACGCTGATCGAAGCTGCGGCGACAATGGCAAGCAGCAGCATGATCTGGACGTCCTTCACCCAATGCCGTCGCTCGATACTCCGGATCAGATAGAGGAACGGCACGGCGGACCCCAGCATGAACACCGAGGCGACCCAATAAACGGCGAGGCCGTCAAATTGGCCGAAGGACTGGTCGGACGTGGAGAATCCTCCCGTCGAGACAGTGGTCATGGAATGGATCACCGCTTCGAAAAAGGTCATTCCACACAGCAGGTAGAGCGTGGCGCAGGCAATCGACAGTCCGGCATAAAGGGCCAGCAGCCGGTAGACGAACGGTCCGACATGACCATATGGCTTGCTGGTATTTTCAGACGATTCCAGCGCGAAGAGCTGGCTGCCACCAACGCGCAAACCCGGCAGAAGCCAGATCCCGATGGCAACCACGCCAATGCCGCCAACCCATTGCAGCAAGGCTCGCCAAAGCAGGATGCCCGGCGGCAACGTGTCGAGACCCGTCAGGATTGTCGAACCGGTTGTGGTCAGGCCGGAAGCAGTCTCGAAGAAGGCGTCTGTGAAGCTGATGCCGAGGCCGCTGAAGTAGAACGGAACGGCACCGGCGAAGGAGAAGGTGAACCAGGCGGCGTTGACGAACAGGATCGCTTCGCGAAAGTGGCTCGGCGGCTGTTCTCCCTGGAAAGCCATGGTCATGAGCAAGCCCGCCGTCCCAAGAACCAGGGCCGACACCAGAAAAACCTGCCAGTCAGAGTTACTGGCGAACACATCCGCGATACCCGGAACGATCATCAGAACTGAAATCAGGATGAGCAATCGTCCGATTGGCAAAGCAATGGCGCGATAATTCATAGACTGGACGTCCGCAACGGTCGGCTGTCAGGACAGCAGGCGTGTGTGTCAAAAGACAGTCGTTATCTGCCTGTGCACTGCAAAAAGCAAGGCCGTCGGGATTTGGGCCTGCCTGTCACCTGGAAAGACCGGCAGGGTGGCTTGCCTGCGCGCGATCGGCAAATCTGCTTCTAAAACACACCTATACGCCAGTTCATGTTGACCGGACCGGGAGGCTTTGCCAGAGTGATTTCATAAATTTGGGAGGAAAAACATGAAAGTACTTTCCTGGGCGCTTGGCGCGGCAATGGCGCTTGGCCTGGCAGCCGGTTCGGCACAAGCAGCAGACACAACCTTGCGCATTTCGCTGCAATTGCCTCTGACGAGCCACCTCGGCCAGAATCTGCAGCTTTTCAAGGAAGAAGTAGAGAAAAACTCCAACGGCGACATTGCCGTGGAGATCTACGATTCCGCTCAGCTCTACAAGGACAACGAAGTTCCGGCAGCCGTCGGAAGCGGGTCCATCGAAATGGGCGTTGCGTCGCTGACGCGTTATGTCGGCGACATTCCTGCCGTCGACGTTTTCTATCAGCCGTTCCTGTTCGACACGGAAGAAAAGGTTCGTGCAGCCGTAGCCAAGGGATCTCCCGTGCGCGGACCGCTGGATGAGGCAATCGCGGAAACCGGTTCCACCGTTCTGTGGTGGCAGGCTTATGGCGGCTCCATCATGCTGTCCAATGGCGGACCGCTGAAAACCCCGGAAGATCTGAAAGGCAAGAAGGTTCGCGTCTTCGGCAAGACGCTTGGCGACTTTGTCACGGTTGCCGGCGGTGCGCCGACGCTGATTTCCGGTTCCGAACAGTATCTGGCCTACCAGCGCGGCACCGTGGACATCGGCATGACCGGTGTTTCCGGCGTGAAATCCCGCAAGCTCTGGGAAGTCATGGACACGATCACCGTGACCAACAATGCGGATATCGAGTTCATCGTCGTGGTGAACACCGATTTCTGGAATGGCCTGCCGGATGAGCACAAGAAGATCATCGAGGCTGCTGCCCTCAAGGCGGAAGCCGATGTGCGGGATCGGATGTCCCAGATCGAAGCCGAAGCTTACGAGATTTCGGAGCAGAACGGCATGACCATCTACACGCCGACCGCAGAAGAAATGACCGCCTGGAAAAGCGTAAGCCAGCCGGTCTACGACAACTTCGTCGAAAAAGCGGGCCCCCTCGGCAAGCAGGTTCTCGAAGCCGCTCAGAAATTCTGACGGTCCACGGATACTGAACGACGGAAGCGGCCGCGGCCATGCTGGCCGCTTCCAGTCACGGATGCCGGAGTTCCGGTGTCTTTTCGCGGCCGGGTTTCACCGGCCGTCTTTTCCCGGCCTTGCCGATTGCTCGATCGACAGATGGTTTCATGAAAGCCTTCTATTTTCTTCTTCAGGCCTTTGCCTGGATCGCCGCGCTGCTGTTCGTCGCCGTGGGCTGCATGCTCACGTATGAAGTTCTGGCCCGGTATCTTTTCGTTGCACCGACCATCTGGGCGTCGGAGTTGTCTCAGCTGTGCCTGATCTGGGGCACCATGCTTGCCATGCCATGGCTGTTGAAAGCCGGTCGGCACATTGCGGTTGATGCGCTGACAGACCAGCTGAGCCCGGGCTGGCGACGCGCCTGCCATGTGGTTGCCATGGGCTTTGTTGCGGTGTTCAGCATCCTGGTCGCCTGGAAAGGCGGCGGGATCTTCTACGATTCCTTCGAGCGAGGCCGCACCTCGGGCTCCATGCTGGACCTTCCCATGTGGATCTCCGAACTGTCCGTTCCTGTCGGATTTGCACTTCTGTTCGTGCAGGCCCTCATTGAGCTGGGCCAGAAGCCCAAGTCGGGCGACCATGAAGCGGTGGTGATGGAATGACGACGGTTCTCATTCTCGCTTCGCTGTTCACCTTGTTGCTGATCCGCGTGCCGGTGGCGTTCGCGCTGGGCGGTCTCGGGCTTGGAATGCTCATTCTCGGCGGTTTCTCGCCGCTGATGGCGCCCCAGGCGATCCTGTCGACGCTGGATGGCTTCATTCTTCTGGCGGTACCGCTGTTCCTGCTGATGTCGAATATCCTGCTGAAAGGCGGGGTCGGGCGGGATCTCTTTGCCGCCGTTCATGCCTGGGTCGGTCACTGGCCGGGTGGACTGGCCGTCGCGACCATCCTGTCCTGCGCCATCTTCGCAGCCATTTCCGGATCGTCGGTGGCAACGGCCGCCACCATCGGAACAGTTGCGATCCCGGAAATGATCCAGCGCGGCTACGAGCGGAAATTCGTCTACGGCCTGCTTGCCGCCGGTGGCACGCTCGGCATTCTGATCCCGCCGTCGATCCCGATGATCGTTTATGGCTTCGTTACCGAACAATCGGTGATCGCGCTGTTCCTGGCAGGTGTTGGCCCGGGCCTTATGCTTGTGGTGTTCTTCATCGTTTTTTCCATGGTCTATGCCCGCTGGTTCGGGGGCTACACGCCGGAGCCGGCGTCAAGCTGGGACGAGCGCATGCGCGCAACAGTGCGGGCATTTCCATCGATCCTGTTGGCGCTTGTTGTTATCGGTGCCATCTACAGCGGCGCGGCGACACCGACGGAAGCTGCAGCCATCGGCTTTGCCGTGGCGCTTCTGATTACCGGGCCCATCCTGCGTACGCTTACCTGGCAAGGTCTGAAGGAAGCCGCGTTCGATGCCATGGTGACGACCGTTGCCATCGTCTTGATCATTGCCGGGGCCAAGGTGTTCGGCAAGGCGATCACGCTTTACCGGATTCCGCAGGATATCTCGGTCTTCATCGGCCAGACCATCGATACGCCGCTCGCATTCATCATCGTGGTGTCGATCGTGCTTCTGATCATGGGGCTGGTGTTCGAGGCGCTGTCCATGGTGCTGATCATGACGCCCGTGTTGCTGCCGGCAGCCATGGCATTGGGCTTCGATCCGATCTGGTTCGGCGTTTATATGGTCGTCATGGTGGAATGCGCCCTGATCACACCGCCGGTCGGGCTCAATCTCTATGTCATCCAGTCGGTCGCGCGATCGAAGCTGTCCGACGTCTCCCGTGGCGTGCTGCCATTCCTGGTGATCATGTTGATTTCGGTCGCGATCCTGTATGTCTGGACCGATCTCGCGCTCTATCTGCCATTCAAGTTCTGAGGTTTTTGTCATGCCGTCACCGGCAGCTACCCTTCGCGCGCTGCTGGAGCAGCCGAAACTTCACGTCATGCCTTGCTGTTATGATGCCTTGTCCGCCAAGCTGATCGAGCAGGCAGGGTTCGATCTCACCTTCATGTCCGGCTTTGCCGCTTCCGCATCGCGGATCGGGCAGCCGGATCTGGGGCTGATGTCCTATGGCGAAGTGCTCGATCAGGCGCGCAACATCACAGATGCGGTCCGGATCCCGCTGCTGGCGGATGGCGACACCGGTTACGGAAATGCCATGAACGTGCGCCGGACCGTGACCGGCATGGCCAAGGCAGGCGCCGCGGCCGTGATGATCGAGGATCAGGTGGCTCCGAAACGCTGCGGTCACACGCCGGGCAAGGCAGTCGTTTCCCGCGAGGAAGCCTTTGACCGGATCCGGGCGGCGCAGGATGCCAAGGAGGCAGGGGCCGATATCCTGATCCTTGCCCGGACCGATGCCCGTCATGAGCACGGCCTTGCCGAGGCAATTGCCCGGGCGGCAAAGTTCAAGGAACTCGGCGCTGATATCCTGTTTGTCGAGGCGCCCAAGACGGTTGCCGAAATGCAGGAAATCTGCCGGGAGCTGCCGGGCCCGAAGATGGCCAACATCGTGGAAGGCGGCGAAACTCCAGAACTTTCGCATGAAGAGCTTCGGGACATCGGTTACGCCATTGCCGCCTATCCGCTGACCCTGATGGCCAGTGCCATGAAGGCGATGGTGGCAACGTTGCAGCAGCTGAAGACCGACCAGGACCGCACACCGGATCTCATGGACTTCAAGGAGCTGCGCGACCGGATCGGCTTCAACGACTATTATGAGGTTTCGGCCAAATACGAGACGTCCAAGCGGGATTGATGCCGCCGGACTGTCCGGGGCACGGTTGTTCTGCCGAACTGCAAAATACGCCAACCCGTGTTACTCGGCGTTGGATTTATTGCGGATGGAATGATAGACCCTGCGCGACTCAGAAGCTGTAACGGAAATCTTGAATGCAGGGCGAAAGACGCCGAAGACCTTCGCTGTCGCTGCCGATCCTGCGGACATCGCGCGACCAGCACCGGGACGGCACACTGACGCTCGGCAATTTGCTGTTGGCGCTGGGCGAGACGTCGTTCGGCTGGGCGATCGTGCTGTTTTCGCTGCTGACGCTTCTGCCGCTGCCTCCCGGCTCCTCGCTCGTTACCGGTCTGCCGGTGCTCGTCACCACGTTCCAGATGGTGCTCGGCTTTCCGCACGTGAAACTGCCCAGGCCGCTTGCACGCCTGTCGCTCAATCACAACAAGCTGCGGCGAACGATGGTGCGCCTCCGTCCCGTCACAATGCGGCTGGAGCGCGTGCTGGCCCACCGGTACGAAGGTCTGTTTGCGCGAAAACATGAGCGTTTGCTCGGGCTTGCGTTGTTCGTCATTGCGTTCACGTTGTTTCTGCCCGTGCCGCTCAGCGGCTGGTTTCCGGCGGTAGCTCTGTTCATCGCCGGCGTCGGCATTGTCGAGCGCGACGGTCTGGTCGTCATCTTCGGACTGCTGCTGGGTCTGGCCGCGGTGCTGCTCACCATCGCCATCCTGACGTCGATTGCGATCAGCACCCAAGCGTTCATGGCCTGAACCGAAAACCAGATGTTCGACAAGACGAAACGGCATGGATCCCATGGTCAAGCCACGGGATCACGGAGTAGAGAAAGAAAACCGGATCAAGGAAAACGGTAAATTCCGCCGCTTCCTTGACTCTTGCCCGGGTTTCGGGCATATCCCCGCGAACTCCATATGAGTGATTGAAATTTCGATCCGCCGACCGGGACCCGTAAAGGTGTAAAGAGTTCCCGGAGGTTAACATCCGACAGCGCGTTGCGCCCTCGGGTGTCAAACTGCTTTGCGCGGATTGATCCGGTTGGAAATGACCGGCGGTTGCCCATATGGTTCGGGAGACTTCCCGAAACCGAGACTATTCAAGGACTACTGATGTTTGAAAGCCTGTCCGATCGATTAAGCGGTATTTTCGACAAGCTCACCGGCCGCGGTGCGCTGTCGGAGAACGACGTCAACGAGGCGCTGCGCGAAATCCGCCGCGCGCTGATCGAGGCCGACGTTGCGCTGCCGATCGTACGTTCCTTCACCGACAAGGTGCGCAACCGCGCCGTCGGTGCCGAAGTGGTCAAGTCCGTGACCCCGGGCCAGATGGTCGTGAAGATCGTTCATGACCAGCTGGTCGAGATGCTCGGTGAAGAAGCCCATCCGATCGACCTGAACGCTCCGGCACCGGTAGCGATCATGATGGTCGGTCTGCAGGGCTCCGGTAAGACCACCACCACGGCCAAGATTGCCCGCCGTCTGACCCAGCGCGACAAGCGCAAGGTGCTGATGGCATCGCTCGACACTCGCCGTCCGGCTGCCCAGGAGCAGCTTAAGGTTCTGGGTGAGCAGAACGACATCGACACGCTGCCGATCGTTGCCGGCCAGGGCCCGGTCGAAATCGCCAAGCGGGCCATGTCCGCCGCCAAGCTCGGCGGTTATGACGTGGTCATGCTCGACACCGCCGGCCGTATTCACATCGACGAGCCGCTGATGGTTGAAATGGCAGAGGTGAAAGCCGCTGCCCAGCCACATGAAATCCTGCTGGTGGCCGATAGCCTGACCGGTCAGGATGCCGTCAACCTGGCGCAGAGCTTCGATGAGCGCGTCGGCATCACCGGTATCGCCCTGACCCGTATGGACGGCGACGGCCGCGGCGGTGCGGCGCTCTCCATGCAGGCGGTTACCGGCAAGCCGGTCAAGCTGATCGGTACGGGTGAAAAATCAGACGCACTTGAAGACTTCCACCCGCGCCGGATCGCAGACCGCATCCTCGGCATGGGCGACATCGTCTCGCTGGTGGAAAAGGCTGCAGAAGCCATCGACGCGGAACAAGCCGCGAAAATGGCGAAGAAGATGCAGAAAGGTCACTTCGACCTGGAAGATCTCGCCGAGCAGCTGCGCCAGATGGAAAAGCTGGGCGGCATGTCCGGCATGATGGGCATGTTGCCGGGCATCGGCAAGATGAAGAAGCAGATCGAGGCTTCGAACATCGACGACAAGATGTTCAAGCGTCAGGTCGCCATCATCGAATCCATGACACCGGCCGAGCGTCAGAAGCCCGAACTGCTCAAGGCCAGCCGCAAGAAGCGTATTGCAGCCGGGTCGGGCATGGATGTGGCCGACGTCAACAAGCTTCTGAAAATGCACCGCCAGATGGCGGACATGATGAAGAAGATGGGCAAGGGCAAAGGCATGCTGGGCAAGCTGATGGGCGGCCTTGGCGGCAGCGGAATGCCGGATGTCGATCCCAAGCAGCTTGAAGAAATGGCCAAGTCCGGCCAGTTGCCGGGCGGCATGGAAATGCCCAAAGGCCTGCCCGGCGGGTTGGGCGGCGGTCTGCCGCCAGGCATGGGCATGCCGGGCCTTCCGGGCCTCGGCGGTCCGAAACTTCCCGGGTTTCCGGGTATGGGCAAGGGCAAGAAACGATGAGCGAAGCGGAGAACAAGCTGGGTGAAAGCCCCGCCTTGCGCGAACTGAAGGCTCTTCGGGCGTCCATCGACAACATTGATGCGGCTCTTGTTCACATGCTCGCCGAACGGTTCAAGTGCACCCAGAAAGTGGGTGTGCTGAAAGCCACCAACGACCTGCCGCCGGCTGATCCGGCGCGGGAGAAAATTCAGATCGAACGGCTGCGCCAGCTTGCGGGCGACGCCAATCTCGATCCTGACTTTGCCGAGAAATTCCTGAACTTCATCGTCAAGGAAGTGATCCGGCACCACGAAGCCATTGCCGCTGAAGCCGGCAACTGAACAAACTGGAGACATAAAAATGGCTACGAAAATTCGCCTGGCACGTGGGGGTTCCAAGAAGCGCCCGTACTACCGCATCGTTGTTGCTGACATCCGCTCCCCGCGCGATGGCCGTTTCATCGAAAAGGTCGGTTCCTACGACCCGATGCTGCCGAAGGATTCCGAAAACCGCGTGACCCTGAACGTCGAGCGTATTCAGCATTGGCTGGACAGCGGCGCAAAGCCGACCGACCGCGTTCACCGTTTCCTGGATGCTGCCGGCCTCTTGAAGCGTGAGCCGCGCAACAACCCGAAGAAAGCCGAGCTGGGCGCAAAGGCGAAGGAACGCGTTGAAGCCAAGCGTCAGGCTGAAGAAGAAGCAGCTGCTGCTGCCGCCGAAGCTGCTGCCGCTCCGGCAGAAGAAGCAGCTGCCGAATAAGCAGATGCGCCAAGCCGCACCGGAAGACATTGGCCAGGGAGCCTTTTGAGATGACGTCCAAGGACGATCAGAAGGTACTGATGGCCAAGATCGGTGCGGCGCATGGCATTCGCGGGGAAGTGCGGGTCAAACCTTACGGCGATGACCCGCTTTCCTTTGCCGATTACGGCATTCTGACTACCCGGGACGGCAAACGTTCCTTCGAGGTGGAACGGGCGCGGGTGCAGAAGACGGTGGTGATCACCAAGTTCAAGGGGATCGCGGACCGCAACCAGGCGGAAGAGCTGAACGGCGTCGATCTCTTCATCGACCGTGACCAGCTGCCCGAACCTGAAGAAGACGAATTCTACTATTCCGACCTGACCGGCCTCGATGTGCTCGACCAGACTGGCGAGACACTCGGGAAGATCATTGCGGTGCAGGATTTCGGAGCCGGCGATCTGCTGGAAGTCCGGCCAAAACGCGGCCGCAGCTTCTATGTTCCGTTCACGAAGGAATTCGTGCCGGAGATCGATCTGGAGAACGGCCGGGTCAGCGCTTCGCTGCCGGAGGATTACTTCTCCGAAGGAGCTCCTGAGCCTTCGGAAGACGAGCCGGACAGGTAACGCGTTGGCACGGGCTGCAAGCCCATCTTGCGTAAGTTGAGCTCTTCGCGCTCCTCCGCGGGAATGTCCTGGCGGACAGCCTGCCGAACCTCGGAACGCTTCAGCGCAATCAGTGCGACGACCAGTGCAACCCCGATGCCGTTGGCAAAGGCATCCTGCAACGACATTTCGTGGTGGGGAATGAAGCCTTGCACCACTTCACCCGCCAGACCCATGCCGAAGGCGACGACGGCCGAAATGCGCAGCCGGCAGCAGAACAGCGCATGGATCGACAGGGTCAGAAGTGCAAAAAAGCCGATATGGATGACCTTGTCATAGGGGTGGCCGACGCCGGTGTTGAACACAAGGCCGGCCAGCACGCCGAAGGTCATCAGGGCGAACAGGGGCAGCACGCGGCTCAGGGAAATGTCGAGATAGTGGCGGTCGACATGAACCTGAATGAAACGGGGAAGCTTGAAACGCAGGACTGGAAATTTTGCCACGGCAATAAACCCGATTGAAACGCTCTTGCCACTTTATACTGCGAGCCTTAATCAGAGCTTTCTTTCCGGCGGCTACCCTGAAGAATTCGACAGGTTTTTAGGAAAGCGGTAAACGGCTCGTTAACCAATGAGCGGTTTTGGACCCGGGCATACCGGCCAATCAGCAGAACTGACAGGCGTAATGACGTTCAAGGCAACCATTCTGACGCTCTACCCGGACATGTTTCCAGGGCCCCTGGGCCACAGCCTTTCGGGCCGGGCGCTGGACAAGGGGCTTTGGCAGCTGGAAACCAGCCAGATCCGCGACTTCGCGACGGACAAGCACCGCTCCGTTGACGACACGCCGGCCGGTGGCGGTGCCGGAATGGTGCTCAGGGCCGATATCCTGGCCAGGGCCATTGATGCGGCGGCCCCTGCCGACGATCCGCGCCCGCGGCTCCTGATGAGCCCGCGCGGGGCGCCCTTTACCCAGGACCGCGCGCATCAACTTGCCGAAGGCCCTGGCGCAGTCATCGTCTGCGGCCGGTTCGAGGGGGTCGACCAGCGGGTGATCGACGCGCGTGGTCTGGAGGAAGTCTCCGTCGGCGACTACATCCTGTCCGGCGGCGAAATCGGCGCGCTGACCATGCTGGACGCTGTTGTCCGGCTCATCCCTGGAGTCATGGGCAACATGGACAGTGCGGAAACCGAAAGTTTCGAAGGTGGCCTGCTGGAACACCCGCAATATACGCGGCCGGCCGAGTTCGAAGGCCTGACCATTCCCGAGGTTCTGACCTCGGGAAATCACCGGAAGATCCACGAATGGCGCATGGCCGAAGCCGAGCGCCTGACACGCGAGCGGCGGCCGGATCTCTGGGATGCCTATATGGCGGATGAAGACGACGTGGATTGAAGAATCCGCATGACAGTGGCGCAAATTTGCTGTATACGCGCGCCGAAGCTGGGTGAAGTTGTGTCTTTTCCTTGGAAAGACCTGCGTCCTGAACCGGACCAAAAGGACCGGAAAATCAGGAAAGTCCAGCCGACAAGCAACATGGCCCAAAGTCGGTGAACCCGTTTCCGGCCCAAACCGGAAAACGCTCTGACCGCTTTGTAATTCAAAAGGGAAATATGCCATGAACATCATCGAGCAGCTCAATGCTGAGGAAATGGCGAAAATCGAAGAGCAGCGCAAGCTGCCGGAATTTTCTCCTGGTGACACCGTTCGCGTCAACGTGAAGGTCACCGAAGGTACGCGTACCCGTACCCAGGCTTACGAAGGCGTCTGCATCGCCCGTTCCGGCGGCGGCATCAACGAGAGCTTCACGGTTCGCAAGATTTCTTACGGCGAAGGCGTCGAGCGCGTTTTCCCGATCTACTCCCCGATGCTGGAAGGCGTTGAAGTGGTTCGCCGCGGTAAGGTCCGTCGCGCGAAGCTCTACTACCTGCGCGACCGTCGCGGCAAGTCTGCCCGTATCGTCGAAAACACCAATGCTCGTTCCAAGCGCCTCAACGAAGAAGTGCGTGCGGAAGTGGCTGCTGCCAAGGCAGCTGCTGCAGAAGCCAAGGCCGCTGCCAAGGAAGCTGCAGAGAACGCAGCCGAATAAGCCGGCCCGACAAAACGTTTCGAAAAGGCGGTCCTTCGGGCCGCCTTTTTTGCATTTGCGCCAAACCCTGGCGCAGTCCGATGCAAATCCGGGGTTTTGCGCCCCGTTCTTCCTGCGCCGGTCAATCTGAGTTGAATTCAGCTCAACTCGGAACGCTTGACCTTCAGGCGGCGCTGCGTCATTCACTAGCTACGATAAACGAGGATAGACCCTTGCGGCTGGACGCGCCGCGACGGGCATCACCGGGCATTTCGCAAACTTTAGACCGTTTGACCGTTTGCTCGGATGGACCGAGGAGAGACCCATGGCCAAGGCACGGACGCTTTACGACAAGATCTGGGACGACCACGTGGTCGACATGCAGCCGGACGGAACCGGTCTGCTCTACATCGATCGCCACCTGGTGCATGAAGTTACCAGCCCGCAGGCATTCGAAGGCCTGCGCATGGCCGGCCGCCAGGTGCGTCAGCCGGAGAAGACGCTTGCCGTGGTCGACCACAACGTTCCGACCACCGACCGCCGTCACGGCATCGATGATCCGGAATCGGCCCTGCAGGTCGACACGCTGGCCAAGAACGCTGCCGAATTCGGCATCGAATATTATTCCGAACTCGACATGCGTCAGGGCGTCGTTCACATCGTGGGTCCCGAGCAGGGCTTCACCCTGCCCGGCATGACCATTGTGTGCGGTGACAGCCACACCTCCACCCATGGTGCTTTCGGCTCCCTCGCCCACGGCATCGGCACGTCCGAAGTGGAACACGTTCTGGCCACCCAGACGCTGATCCAGAAGAAAGCCAAGAACATGCTGGTGAAGGTCGACGGCAAGATCCCTGCCGGCGTCACCGCGAAAGACATCGTTCTGGCCATCATCGGCAAGATCGGTACCGCAGGCGGCACCGGCTACGTGATCGAGTATGCCGGCGAAGCAATCCGTGCCCTGTCGATGGAAGGCCGCATGACGGTCTGCAACATGTCCATTGAGGCTGGTGCACGCGCAGGCCTGATCGCACCGGACGAAATCACCTACAAGTACATCGAAGGCCGCCCGAAGGCGCCCAAGGGCGAAGCCTGGGATATGGCTCTCGGCTACTGGAAGACCCTGCATTCGGATGCGGACGCCTATTTCGACAAGGTCATCGAGCTGGACGCTGCCAACCTGCCGCCGATCGTTTCCTGGGGCTCGTCTCCGGAAGACGTCATCTCGGTGGAAGGTGTCGTGCCGGATCCGGCCGAAATCGCTGATGAAAACCGCCGCGAGTCCAAGAAGCGCGCCCTGGAATACATGGGCCTGCAGCCGGGCACCAAGATCACCGACATCAAGATCGACCGCGCCTTCATCGGTTCGTGCACCAACGGCCGCATTGAAGACCTGCGTGCTGCTGCGGCCGTCATCGGCAATCACAAGGTGGCGGCAGGCGTCAGCGCCATGGTTGTCCCGGGCTCTGGTCTGGTGAAGGAACAGGCCGAGGAAGAAGGTCTGGACGTCATCTTCAAGGAAGCAGGCTTCGAATGGCGTGAGCCGGGCTGCTCCATGTGCCTTGCCATGAATGCGGACAAGCTGAAGCCGGGCGAGCGCTGTGCGTCGACGTCCAACCGCAACTTCGAAGGCCGTCAGGGTCACAAGGGCCGGACCCATCTGGTTTCGCCGGCCATGGCGGCTGCGGCAGCAATCGCCGGCCATTTTGTCGATATCCGCGAGTGGACGACGAATTGATTCGACCGCATTTCGGTTCGTGAGAAAGGGCGCCGCAAGGCGCCCTTTTTGCTTCTCCCCGTAAAACAGTCACAATGACGCAGGGGATTTTGCTTTTGCGTAAATAATTCATGTAGTTAAGAAAAATCCTTTGCCGGGTCTGATCTGGCGACAACTGCACTCAGAAATGATTTTCCCGGGCTTCACAAGACTGTCACCTCGGCACTACAATACTCCCGTCACAAAAGGACTGTTCCGCTGTCCGATTGACCGGATAACGGACATTCCGACAGGTCAACGCGCTGTCAGTTGGCACCTGATTGCTGGAAGTTGATCCAACGTAAGTCGTTAGAGCAACGCATCCGCGTGTGGATTCGGCATGCTCTTGGAATGAGGAGCGGAAGGTGACGATAGCGGTTTCGTCGGGCGCCCATCCGGCGTTGGTGCTCAATGCGGATTACCGGCCCTTGAGCTACTACCCCCTGTCGCTGTGGAGTTGGCAGGATACCATCAAGGCTGTGTTCCTGGACCGGGTGAACATCGTTGCCGAATACGATGCGGCGGTTCGAAGTCCGAGCTTCGAGTTCCGATTACCCAGTGTGGTCTCTCTCAAGACCTTCGTGAAACCCAGCCGATACCCTGCCTTTACCCGATTTAACGTCTTTCTCCGCGACAAATTCCAGTGTCAGTACTGCGGCTCCAAGGATGAGCTGACCTTCGACCACCTTGTGCCGCGTTCCAAGGGTGGTCTGACGACCTGGGACAATGTCATCACCGCCTGCTCCCCCTGCAATCTGCGCAAGTCCAACAAGTCGTGCCAGCAACTGAACATGTGGCCAATGCACATGCCGTTCCAGCCGACCATCCAGGACCTGCACAACAATGGCCGCGGTTTCCCGCCCAACTATCTGCACGATAGCTGGCTGGATTTCCTCTACTGGGATACCGAGCTGGAACCGTAGTCTCCGGTTCGTATTGCGAGCCTTTAGGCGGGGTCATCAAAAGCCCTTGTGACGGCGCCAAAGCGTCTGCGTCGGAGCGCCTATTCCACGTTGCAGGCAACTGGCAGTTGACATCCAGTGGATGTATTTATACCGTTGAATATTTGATTTTAACGAGGCTTTAACCTCGTTCCCAAAGTTCATTCACTGTTTTTTCTTAAAGTGTGTAGTAGCTGTCTTTATCTCCCTTGAGGCGGCGCCATACATGTCTCTTCTTTTCTGGAATTTCAAAATAAACAGACGATTTCTCACGCAACGTGAAGGGGCGGTGTTGCCCATCTTTGCGTTGATGGTGATTTTTCTGATCGTCGTCATGGGCGCAGCCGTGGACGTTTCGCGCACGGTCAACGCCCGCGAGAAGCTGTCTTATGCGATCGATGCGGCCGCACTGTCCGTGGCGGCGGATCTGTCGACATCGCTCATGACGGATGAACAGATCAAGCAGGCGCTGACGGATTCCTTCAAGTCCAACCTGGACGGTGCCGAGTTTCTGGCCGAAGCCATCAAGAACCTGACCTTTGTGGTCGATGCGGAAAACGGAACCATCAAGGTCTCCTCGACGGCCAGCCTGCAGAATTACTTCATCGATTTCGGTGGCTACATGATGAAGAACCTGGGTCCGGAGACCTTTGCCTTCGGAACCAGTTCACAGGTCTCCTATTCCAAGTTCAATGTGGAGCTGGCCCTTGTGGTGGACGTCACCGGCTCGATGTCCTCAAGCGACATGAACACGCTGCGCAAAGCCTCGGCAGCGGTGGTCAACATCCTGCTGCCCGAGGACGTGGAAGAAGACGATGCCAAGGTGCGCATTTCGCTGGTTCCCTACAGCCAGGGCGTCAACCTCGGCACCTATGCAAAAAAGGTGAAGGGCGGCGATTTCTACAGCGTCAGCGGCAACTGCGTCACGGAACGTCAGGATTATTCCACCTATGAGGTCATGCTCACGGACGATCCCTATAACTACTACAAGAAGTCCAGCCCTCCTCCGGCACAAACCTTTTTTGGCGGGGGCAGCAGCAGTTGCTCCTCCACGTCCAAGCTGGTGCCGTTGACCAAGAGCCGCTCCACGTTGCTGCCGGCGATTTCCGCACTCAACAACACCGGCGGTACGGCGGGTCAGACCGGGGTTGCCTGGGGCTGGTACAGCCTGTCGCCGAACTACGCCAACGTATGGCCTGCGGACAGCGCGCCTGCGGCCTATTCAGACGGCGATACGCTCAAGTTCGCGATCATCATGACTGACGGCGACAACAACCGGTATTACCAATATATCGAACAGGAGGAGCAGTGCGGCTGGGTCAAGAAAAACGGCAAGTCGACCTGGCAATGCAGCACAGTGGCCGTGAATGCCTGGCGGGAAACGGGTGAAAGCGAAAGCTACAACAACACCTCTTCCGTCCGCTCACGAGACATCTGTGCGGCCATGAAAGCTGCCAACATCCAGGTTTTCGGAGTTTACTTTGGAACCAGCAATACATCCGCAGGGGCAAAAAACATGCAGTCCTGCGCAAGCCAGGGGAACTATTATCAGGCTGCATCGTCCGATGAACTCATAGGAGCGTTCGCCAATATCGCGCGGAAGATCCAGTCGATCTACCTGTCCAAATAAGACCTGCCGGACGACCGGCCAGCGAAAAGTGTCAGTCTCGTTTCTTTCCGATTGGTTTACCAAACGGAAACAACCCCCTATTTTCTACATTCCGTTTAAGGAATTAGGTACTTTTCTAGAGTAACTGTCTCACAAAATGACGAGGCAGTAATGCAGTATTTGAAGCGTCTCATTTGCCGACCCCTGCTTGCAGAGTTTACCGGCGACCGCAAAGCATCCATCTTGCCCATTTTCGGTATGCTGGTGATCCTGATCGTCGTGATCGCGGGGATTACCATCGACGTGTCCCGAACGGTGAATGCGCGCGAAAAACTGTCCTTTGCGATTGATGCCGCGGCACTTTCGGTCGCGGCGGACCTGTCGACCAGCGTCATGAGCGACGACCAGATCAAGCAGGCACTGGCGGATTCCTTCAAGGCCAACCTAGCCGACGTCGAATTCCTGGACGAGGCAATCGACAATCTCGAGTTCGTCGTCGATCCCGACAACGGCACCATCAAGGTAACGTCCACGGCCTCTCTCAAGAACTACTTCATCGACATGGGCGGATACGGCAAGAGTGCCCTTGGCCCGGAAACATTCAGCTTCGGAACGAGCTCACAGGTCACCTACTCACGCTTTGACGTCGAACTGGCCCTCGTCGTCGACGTTACCGGGTCCATGCGCAACGACATGGATACGCTGCGGGATGCCTCCGAAGGCCTGGTGAACATCCTGATCCCGGATGGAACCGAAGAATCCGAAAGCAAGGTCCGTATTTCGCTGGTGCCATACAGCCAGGGGGTCAACCTGGGAACTTACGCTTCCAAGGTGAAGGGTGGTCTCTTCGGCTATGCCGACAGCAGCAAATGCGTGACGGAACGCCAGGATTACGACGACGGTGAAGATCTCTACGAAGTTCGCTACACCGACAAGACCTACAATTACTACGACAAGACCGATCCGCCGCCGAAGGCCGTGTTTTACGGCGGTGGCAGCAACAATTGTTCCAGCACGTCGAAGATGATCCCGCTGACATCCGACCGGGACGAGTTGCTCGATGCGATCGACGACCTGGATGATAACGGCGGTACGGCAGGCCAGACAGGTGTTGTCTGGGGCTGGAACAGCATCTCGCCGAACTATTCGGACGTCTGGCCTCTCGCAAGCAAGCCGGAGCCTTATGACAACGAGGATGTTCTCAAGTTCGCGATCATCATGACCGACGGGGACAACAACCGGTACTACGAATACATCGGCGAACGGGAAGAATGCGACTGGGTTTATTCCAGACGCCGTGGCTGGCAGTACAAGTGTGAGACGGTTACGGTCAATCAGTGGCAGGAACGCAGCGAAAGCGAAAGCTACAGCAACAATTCCTCAACGGCTCAGCGGGCGCTTTGCCAGGCCATGAAGGACGAAGGAATTTCGATCTTCGGTGTCTATTTCGGCACCAGCAACACCTCGGCCGGGTCGAGAAACATGCAGTCCTGCGCCAGCACGGGCAATTTCTATAAGGCGACGAGTTCGGACGAGCTGATCAACGCCTTTGCCAATATCGCCAAGAAGATCCAGCAGATCTACGTTTCGAGGTAACTGAACCCTTCCGGGATCCGATCGACAAAACTGAAAAAAGGCTCGCCGGGTGGCGAGCCTTTTAGCGTTTCTAGGTCCGGAGTGTGCCGGTTAGCCGCGGTTCTGGCGGTTGTCGATCAGGTCGTCGACAACGGTCGGATCGGCCAGGGTCGAGGTGTCGCCCAGGCTGTCGAAGCTGTCTTCGGCGATCTTGCGCAGGATACGGCGCATGATCTTGCCCGACCGGGTCTTCGGCAGGCCGGGTGCGAACTGGATCAGGTCCGGAGAGGCAATCGGCCCGATTTCCGAGCGGACATGCTTGACCAGTTCCTTCTTCAGGTCGTCGCTCGGCTCTTCGCCTTCCATCAGCGTGACATAGGCATAGATGCCCTGTCCCTTGATGTCGTGCGGATAGCCGACCACAGCGGCCTCGGACACCTTCGGATGGGCTACCAGCGCGCTCTCGACTTCCGCCGTGCCCATGCGGTGGCCGGACACGTTGATGACGTCATCGACGCGACCGGTGATCCAGTAGTAGCCGTCCTCGTCACGACGGCAGCCGTCACCAGTGAAATAAAGTCCCTTGTAGGTGGCGAAATAGGTCTGGACGAAGCGCTCATGGTCGCCATAGACCGTGCGCATCTGGCCCGGCCAGCTGTCCTTGATGACAAGGTTGCCTTCCGTTGCCCCCTCCAGGAACTTGCCTTCCGCGTCGACGATCGCCGGCTGGACGCCGAAGAACGGACGTGTGGCAGAACCAGGTTTCAGGTCGGTAGCGCCCGGCAGCGGCGTGATCAGGATGCCGCCGGTTTCGGTCTGCCACCAGGTGTCGACAATCGGGCAGCGCTTGTCGCCAACTACGTTGTAGTACCAGGTCCAGGCTTCCGGATTGATCGGCTCGCCCACGGACCCCAGAAGACGCAGGGACTTGCGCGAAGTCTTGGTGACGTGTTCGTCGCCGGCTCCCATGAGGGCGCGGATCGCGGTGGGTGCCGTGTAGAAGATGTTGACGTTGTGCTTGTCGCACACTTCCCAGAAGCGGCCCGGACCGGGATAGGTCGGAACACCTTCGAACATCAGCGTGGTGGCGCCGTTGGCAAGCGGGCCGTAGACGATGTAGCTGTGACCGGTGACCCAGCCCACATCCGCCGTGCACCAGTAGACGTCGCCTTCGTGATAATCGAAGACATATTCATGGGTCATGGAGGCGTAGACCAGGTAGCCGCCGGTGGTGTGCATCACACCCTTGGGCTTGCCGGTCGACCCGGAGGTGTAGAGGATGAAAAGCGGATCTTCCGCGTTCATTTCCGCTGGTGCGCAATGGTCGGACACACGGTCCGCCTCGTCGTGGTACCAGACGTCTCGGCCGGCCTGCATGGCAATGTCGCCGCCGGTGCGCTTGACCACGATGACGCTCTTTACCGGCGCTTTTTCAGCAGCCTTGTCGACATTGGCCTTCAACGGCACCTTGCGGCCACCGCGCAGGCCCTCGTCTGCCGTGATCACGCATTCAGAGGCGCAATCCTCGATACGCTGGGCAAGGCTGTCTGGTGAAAATCCGCCGAAGACGATGGAATGCACAGCGCCGATGCGGGCGCAGGCGAGCATTGCATAAGCTGCTTCCGGAATCATCGGCAGATAAATGGTGACGCGGTCGCCCTTCTTGACACCCTGGCCGTGCAGCACGTTGGCGAACTTGTTCACCTCGCGGTGCAGTTCCTTGTAGGTGATGACCTTGTGCTCGTTCGGGTCGTCGCCTTCCCAGATGATCGCGGGCTGGTCGCCGCGCTTTTCCAGGTGGCGGTCAACGCAGTTGGCCGAAACGTTGAGCGTGCCGTCCTCGAACCATTTGATCGAAACGTTGTGATAGTCGTAGGAAGTGTTCTTCACCTTGGTGAAAGGCTTGATCCAGTCCACCCGTTTGCCGTGCTCACCCCAGAAGCCGTCGGGGTCTTCCACGGAACGCTGATACATTTCCTGATATTTGGCATTGTCGACATGCGCCCGCGCGGCAACCTCCGCGGGAACGGGAAATACGGACTCAGTCATGTGAAACCTCCCAGAAACCACAATTGGACCTGCGGTAAGCGAGTTCTCCCTTCCGCGGCCTTGTTTTGCCGGGGCCATTATGCGTATGGCCCCTCAAAGCGTCCAGAACCTAGACTTGGTACTTTAGTCGGCGAGTCTTTGGTCTATGGCAAGGCCTAAGACCTTCAATCTCGTACGGATTTACGCGTATTTCCCGGCGATCACGTCAGCTCAGCCACCCGATCACGATACCCTGGACAAGCAGTACCCCGAGCCAGTGACCGCCGTCGATCAGCGTCAGGTTCCAGGACAGCCCTTGAAAGCGGTGGTTGACGATCTGCGTGGTCATGACGATGCCGACCCAGATCATCAGCGCGGAGATGATGCCGTTCCTGATATCGGCTCCACCGGTGTGATAGATCACGCCCGCGAAGACGAATGCCATGATGATCTGGCAGAAAAAGGCCGTTGCAAAGACAACCGGGTTTGGCCTCGTCTGCTCCTTGGTCAGGCTGGCGGCGTTCATCCAGGCCTTGCCGAGGATGCCGTACCAGAGCGCGCCGAACAGGAAAGACACAATGGCGGCCGCAGCAACTGCAATCAGGTTGATACCGTCGAACATCATTGCAGGTCTCCCAACGTCATTTTTTCCTTGGCAATTCTGTCTACTTGCGACTTTTATCACACTTCGAGATTGCGAGTGTCTCTAAATTCGGCCCGTCTCGCCTATCTCCTTTCCGGATAAGGCTTTTTCGAAAATTCATTACAGGAGCCCAAGGTTCATGCTCTCTTCAAAGCGGCCTGTGTTTCGACTTATGGGAGCCGCCCTCATCGGCGGCACGATGTTCATGTCGCCCGCACGGGCACAGACGGACACACCTTCTGATCTTTTGTTCGTCCTGGATTCTTCCAATTCCATGTGGGGTCAGATCGACGGGACCGCGAAAGCGGAAATTGCCCGGTCTGCCTTCGAAGGTTTTGTTGCCGGTCTTCCGGATGGAACCAGGGCTGGTGTGATGGCCTATGGTCACCGCCGCAAGGCCGATTGCGGCGATGTGGAAACGCTGGTGCCGGTCAGTGAGCTGGACCGCTCCAAACTGGTGCAAAGCGTCAAGGCGCTCACGCCGCGCGGCAAGACGCCGATTACCGAAACACTTCGGCAGGCCGCGGAACTTCTGGCGCAGAACGACCGCCCGGGTCGCTTGATCCTGATCTCCGATGGTATCGAGACCTGCGGCGGGGATCCTTGCGCCCTCGCCGAGGCACTTGCCAAGTCCGGTGTCGATTTCAAGGCCCATGTCATCGGTTTCGATATCGCTTCCAAGGCGGACCAGGCCAAGATTGCCTGTATTGCGCATCTGACCGGCGGCACCTACTGGAACGCCAAGTCCGCAGATGGCCTGACCGAAGCGCTGAAGGAAAGCGTTGCCGCGGTTGAGGAAAAAGCACCGCTGCCTGTGACAGTCCTGACAGCGGCCGACAAGGAAAGCGGCCAGCCTGTTTCAGGCCCTGTGCAATGGACAGTGGCAACCGTCAACGACGAGACCGTGGTTGCGTCCGGCATGACAGGTGGCAGTGTCGAGGTCGAGCTGGAACCGGGATCCTACGTCGTCAGTGCAGAACTTGGTGAAAAGGCAGGCGGTGCGTCGCTTGAGGTGTCCGACAAGGGCGGCCAGCAGACTGTTCTTCTCGACGGCAAACTTCCCGAGGCGAGTGTCACGCCCACCTCCCCTGAAGCGCCCGCAACCTCGCTGCTGGAAGTTGCCTTTGAAGGCCCGGGTCTGGATGGTGATTTCCTGCGTGTCGTCACCCCGGACGGAAACAGGCTCGAAAGGGATCTCTGGGTGTATGTGCGCGACGGTAATCCCGCCAAACTGGCCCTGCCAAGCCAGCCGGGCGACTATGAAATCGTCTATGTCTGGGCCGATAGCGGTGAACGTGTTCTGGCCAAGGCGCCGATCAAGGTGACCGAAGTCCAGGCAATCCTGACCTACGCTCCCGAAGTTGCCGCCGGTCAGCCGGTGGAAATCGCCTTTGAAGGTCCGAACGGGCCGGAGGACTGGATCGGGATCGTTCCGAAGGACGGCACGGTTGACGATTACCAGGGCCGCTGGAAAGGCACTGCCGACGGGTCTCCCGTCACCCTTCAGGCACCGAGCGAAGCCGGCACCTATGACGTCATCTATGTCACCGGCATCGACCAGACGATCCTGACGCGCCAACCGCTAACCGTTGGCGAAAGCGCAGCAACGCTTCAGGCCGACAGCACGGTTGAGGCGGCCGGCAGACTGAACGTGACCTGGAGCGGTCCGAAGGCGCCCGACGACTGGATCGGCATCGCGCCGGTCGGCTCCGACCCTTCGGCCTATTTGACCTACGAACGTCCGGATGGGGACAGCGTCTCGATCATTGCGCCACTGGCTCGGGGCGATTACGAGCTGCGTTACATTCTCTCGACGTCCGACGGATCGAGGATCCTGGCCAGCCAACCTTTGAAGATCACGGATCCGAAGGTGACGCTGGAGGGCCCGTCCGAAGTTCCGGCTGCCAGCTATGTCAGCGTAAAGGCGAGCGGCCCTGCCAACAGCAGCAACTTCATCGGTTTTGCCGAACCGTCTCAGGATGCCTGGAGTACGGCGCCGGGGGCCTGGGAGATTGCGGACAACATCTCCAACGGCGTTGTGGAGGTGCGGACACCGGAAGAACCGGGCACTTACGAGCTGCGCTTCGTCCTGTCCGCAGGTGACGCGGAAATCGTTGCGCGGCAGACCGTGACGGTGAAATAGCGCGACCGGTCATCAACGAAAATCGGAGCCCGCCGCTGTAAAGTTGCGGGCTTCGTTCTGATCGGAGCTACTGTTTCAGCCAGACGGAAAGCTGTCCGCAAGGCTCGAAACCGAGTTGCCGGTAGACCGGTAGCACGCTTGCATCATCTTCGTAGGTGCAAATCGACCGGTTCGGAAACGGTTCCAGAAGTTCGTGCAGAGCACTGTAGAGCCAGGTCTTGCGGCAGAAGACGTTTGAAAGGCCAAGGATATCCTTGCCGTCAAGCTTCGGACCGGTGTTGAAGACCGCCCCTGCCTTCACCTTGCCGTCCTTGATGATGGCGGCGAAATCGATGGTTTTGCGTTCCAGCAGTCTGGACGGGAAAACGGCATGGAGGCTTTCGTTCTCGTTCCAGCCGGCCAGCCATTTCTTCAGGCTTTCCGATGTCGCCACCTTGTGCCAATCGGAGCTGACCGGGGCACGTTTGGCACTTGGCGGCGGACGAAACAGCCAGGTGCCGGTAAAAAGCCTCTGAAAGCCGTAAGGTGCCAGATCCAGATTGTCGAAACTGTCCTTTACCCCGGCCCCTTGCGGCAAATCGGGCAGCGCGGCATAAAAATCCGCTCCCTGCTTTGGCGACAGGGTGACGATGTTCGGATAGAGCGGCAGGGACTTGTCCCGAGCGCACCAGAACCCTGCATGAAATTCGGTTTTCGCGCCTGCGGTTTTCAGGACCGCATCGCACCAGAGCGCGTTATTATGCGCGCAGGCTTCCTGTCTGCCAGCGATCATTCGGCCATCAACATCGAAGATTTAAGCGTTCAGCCCACCCTTTTGGACGATGAAGTCTACCACGGATTCGACACCCTCTCCCGCCTTTGTATTGGCGAAAACAAAGGGTCGTTCCTTGCGCATCTTCTTTGCATCCCGGTCCATGACCTCCAGATTGACGCCGACATAGGGCGCAAGGTCGGTCTTGTTGATGATCAGGAGATCAGAACGCGTGATGCCCGGCCCGCCCTTTCGCGGAATTTCCTCACCTGCGGCAACATCGATCACGTAGATCGTCAGGTCGGCGAGCTCTGGCGAAAAGGTTGCGGCCAGGTTGTCACCGCCGGATTCGATCAGGATCAGGTCTAGATCCGGGATGCTTTTGGTCAGGTCCGCCACGGCCGCCAGATTGATGGAGGCGTCTTCACGAATTGCCGTATGCGGGCAGCCACCGGTCTCGACACCGCGAATGCGGTCACTGGTCAAGGCCTGCGAGCGCATCAGGGCTTCGGCGTCCTCGCTTGTGTAGATGTCATTGGTGATGACGGCGAGCGAGTAGCGGTCGCGCATGGCCTTGCACAGCTTGTCGGTCAGCGTGGTCTTGCCGGAACCGACGGGACCGCCGATGCCGACGCGCAAGGGACCATTTTGGGAAGTCATGAACGGAACAACCTCGAATACTGGGTTTCATGTGCCATGGAGGCGATATCTGCAAGGAAGGTGGAGGTGCCGAGATCGTTAAGACCCGCCGCCTCGGCCTCTTCAGCAATGTCGAAGATCACCGGTTCCAGACCAGCCAGCACCTTCTGGCCGTCGCTCTGGCCGAGCGGCACCACCCGCACGGCGACGGAAATCAGATTGGCTGCGAAAGCATGCAGGAAACAGTGAAGCGCGGCATCCACCGGCAAGCCGTGAGCCGCAGCGGCAAGTCCCAGCACGACCGGGTATGGCCAGGAGGTGTTTTCCTCGCCCGCGAATTCGTGAAACAGGCGTGCGGCCTCGGTGTCCGCTTCCGGCATCCAGCTGTTGCACACGGCCCTGAAAAAGGCGCTGCCCTGGGCATTGGATTCCAGTTGCCGCTCCCTGGAGGGTTGCAGGGCCAGCCCCAGGTCACGCAGCTCGTCAACAGTCTCTCGGTCTCCTGCCAGAGCGGCCCAGTAGGTTACCTTCAGCAGGATGGCGTCGCTTCGTCCTGCGCCGAAGCGGAGGACTTCACGCAGCCAGACGCCGAGTTCCGTCGCACTTGCCACCCCGCCCTGCTCGATCACCTGTTCCAGCCCGTGACTGTAGGTAAAGGCGCCGATCGGAAAAGCCGGTGAGAGAAAGGCCTGCAGCCGGTATAGCGCCTGAGGTGACAGGGGTAACCGGGGTGATACTGGCTCAGTCATGGGAATGCCCGGACCCGTGGTCGTGATCGTGGCCATGGCTGTGTCCATGATGATGGTCGTCGGAATGCCCGTGGCCATGATCGTGCCCGTGAGTACGGCCATGGCCGTAGGCGCCGCCTTCCGGATCGAAGGGGGCGGATAGTTCGGTCAGACGGCCGCCGAGCCTTTCCACCATGTCTTCAATCACGTGGTCCCGCCGGATCCGCAGGGTGTTGCCCATGAGCTGCGTCGGCAGGTGCCGGTTGCCCAGATGCCAGGCAATCTTCACCAGGTGGGCGGTGTCGTCGGCGTGAATTTCGACCACTTCCTCAGGTTCTGCGAGAACTTCGACAATCCGGCCGTCTTCAAGTTCCAGACCGTCGCCATGGCGCAAATGGATCGCCATCGGTTCGTCCAGCAGGAAGGTCAATCCGCCTGCGCCGGTCAGGACGGCCCTGCGCCGATACCGGTCTTCCCGGTCAAGCGTGACCTGGTCGGTGACATCGCCGGTCCATGTTTCGGCCTTGTGGATTTTCGCGACGCGGATCATGCGGCTTCCATCACCTTTGCCATCATGGCCTGGAAAGCGGGACGCTCCCTGAGGCGTTTGAAATAATCGTAGACCGGCCCTTCTTTGGGAAGGTCGAACTTGGCGGCCAGTGCCCAGCCGGAGCAGTGCCCGACGATGATGTCGGCAATGGTGAAGGTTTCGCCCATGGCATAGGGACCGTCACCGATCAGCGCTTCCAGCGTTTTCAGGCCTTGCTCGAATTCGAGCCGGCAGACGTCCTTGACCGCCGGAACCCGGACATCTTCGGGATGGATGAAGGTGTTCTTCGCAGCGGTCCAGAGCGCGCCTTCCAGCACATCGACGCCGAACTGGGTGATGCTGTCCTGACGGGCGCGATCAAGAGTTCCGGCAGGAAAGGTAAACCGGCCGTGCTTGTCGGCCAGATAGGTACAGATTGCGATGGAATCGGTGATGACGGCGTCGCCGTCGACCAGCACGGGCACCTTGCCGCTTGGATTGAGCGCCTTGACGGTATCCGACTGCGGCAGGGCCGGGTCAACCTCGTAAGGCTCGCCCAGTTCCTCAAGCAGCCACATCACCCGCATGGCGCGGGTCCGCGGAAATCCGACGATCTTATACATGCCTTTCCTCTCCCGAACGCGTTCGTGCGGAGCTTAGAACAGGAAGTAGCGCTGGGCCATTGGCAGCACTTCGGCAGGTTCGCAGGTCAGCAGTTCGCCGTCGGCGCGCACCTCGTAAGTTTCCGGATGCACTTCGATCTTTGGCATCATGTTGTTGTGAACCATCGACTTTTTGGAGATTCCACCACGGGTGTTCTTGACCGGAAGCACCAGGCTGTCGAGACCTGCCTTGTGCTTGACGCCGGTGTCATAGGCCGCCTGGGACACGAAGGTGACACGGCTGTGCGTCATCATCTTGCCGTAGGAGGCGAACATCGGTCGGTAATGCACCGGCTGCGGTGTCGGGATGGAACCGTTCGGGTCGCCCATCGGAGCGGTCGCGATTGAGCCAAGCTTGAGCACCAGCGCCGGCTTGATGCCGAAGAATTTCGGGTCCCAGAGCACGAGGTCGGCCAGCTTGCCGACCTCAACCGAGCCGATGTACTCGTCCAGGCCGTGAGCGATGGCCGGGTTGATGGTGGTCTTGGCCATGTAGCGCTTGACCCGGAAGTTGTCGTTCTCGCCGGTTTCATCCGAAAGACGGCCGCGTTGCATCTTCATCTTGTGCGCGGTCTGCATGGTGCGGATGACGATTTCGCCGACACGGCCCATGGCCTGGCTGTCGGAGGAGATGATCGAGAACGCACCCATGTCATGAAGAATGTCTTCCGCCGCAATGGTTTCCTTGCGGATGCGGCTTTCAGCAAAAGCAACGTCCTCAGGAATGTCCTTGTGCAGGTGGTGACAGACCATGAGCATGTCGAGATGCTCTTCCAGCGTGTTGACGGTGAAAGGCCGTGTCGGGTTGGTGGACGACGGAATGACGTTGGGTTCGCCAACCACCTTGATGATGTCCGGTGCGTGGCCGCCGCCGGCCCCTTCCGTGTGGAAGGCGTGGATGGTGCGGTTTTTGAACGCAGCGGTGGTGTTTTCGACAAAACCGGACTCGTTCAAGGTGTCGGTGTGGATCATCACCTGGACGTCGTATTCATCGGCAACTGACAGGCAGTTGTCGATGGTTGCCGGTGTGGAGCCCCAGTCTTCGTGGATCTTGAGGGCAGCGGCCCCTGCCATCACCTGCTCTTCCAGCGCGGCAGGCAGGGATGCGTTGCCCTTGCCGGCGAAGATGAGGTTCATCGGAAAGCTGTCGGCTGCCTGAAGCATCCGGGTGATGTGCCACGGGCCGGGTGTACAGGTGGTCGCGTTGGTGCCCGTTGCCGGACCAGTGCCACCGCCGATCATGGTGGTCACGCCGGAGCACAGGGCTTCATCGATCTGCTGCGGACAGATGTAGTGGATATGGGCGTCGATCGAACCTGCGGTGAGGATCTTGCCCTCCCCGGCGATCGCTTCCGTGCCGGGACCGACGATGATGTCGACACCGTTCTGGACATCCGGGTTGCCGGCCTTGCCGATTCCGACGATCCGGCCGTCCTTCAGCCCGACATCGGCCTTGACGATACCCCAGTGGTCGATGATCAGCACATTGGTGATAACCGTGTCGACGGCGCCGGCGGAACGTGGTGCCTGGGACTGGCCCATGCCGTCGCGGATAACCTTGCCGCCACCGAACTTCACCTCGTCGCCATAGGTGGTGAAATCCTTTTCCACCTCGATGATGAGATCGGTATCCGCAAGGCGCAGCCTGTCGCCGGTTGTCGGTCCGAACATGTCCGCATAAGCGGCGCGGGGCATCTTGTAGGCCATATCTAGTCTCCAATCGACGATCAGAAATCGGTGTGTTTAATTCGCGTAGTCCTCAACCGTCGCATCCAGATCCTCTGTGCGTTTCATGGTGAGGACGATCAGGCAGTTCCGGTACAGTTCGTTGCCGCGTGTTCCGCCCCTGAAGGGGAAGCTGTAGGCGGTGCAATCCTTGTCGGCGTAGGTTTTCCAGGCGGCCTGGGCATCATCGAGGCTGGCGGGGGCGCCCTTCAGATGCTCCGGCAATTCCGCATCGATCTCGACCAGCCGTGCACGCAGCCGGTCGAAGGCTTCGTTCATGCGCGTGTCAGCGTCTTCCAGGGCCTTGTCGGCACAAAAGCTGCGTTCGGCTTCGGTCAGCGGATAGCCGCAGTCGATGTTGTCGTTGACCTTCTCTTCCTCAGCAACCGCCGCGCCGGCAGTGGCCAGAAACAGGGCTAAAGCAGGAAGCGTCAGGCCGCGCACAGGCATCAATTCCCCAGGCCTTCACTGAGCTGTCTCAACTCGTCGATACGGTTGCGGGTCAGATCGGCGCGGCAGCCGTAGACCAGCATGGGCTCCATGGTTCCGCCGCGGGCCAGAAAGCCGTAGGCGTCGCAGGCCTTGTCGCGATAGGGGATCCAGGCACGCTGGGCTTCGCGCAATGTTTCGACCGCCCCTTTCAGCCCTTCCGGCAAATAGGCGTCGGTCTCGGTCATCTTTTCCATTGCGGATCTGTAGACCGCGTTCAGCTCCGCATCCGCCTTCAGCCAGTCGATGTTGGCACACTGGGTCATCTCCGACTGCGTCATGGCATTTTCGCAGTTGGGTGTTTCCTGCGCGACGACCGGTCCGGTGAGCAGAAGACCGAGCCCGATCAGCAAAAACGAAAGAGATGATGCGGATCTGATCACAGTTCGCCCATGACCTTCTGGTTGAAGCCGTAGACCGTGCGGCTGCCGCGATAAGGCACCAGCGTCACGGATCTGGACTGGCCGGGTTCGAAGCGAACGGCTGTGCCTGCGGGAATATCCAGGCGCATGCCGCGGCTCTTTTCCCGGTCGAAAGACAGGCCTTCGTTGGTTTCGAAGAAGTGATAGTGGCTGCCGACCTGGATCGGCCGGTCACCAGTGTTGGCGACTTCCAGCGCTATGGTCTCAAGGCCAGTGTTCAGTTCGATCTCGCCTTCGGCGGGAAACAGTTCTCCGGGGATCATGCTCGTCTCCTTGGAAATTGCGGTCAGCGGATCGGTTCGTGCACGGTCACGAGCTTGGTGCCGTCAGGAAAGGTCGCCTCGACCTGAACATCGTGAATCATCTCGGACACGCCTTCCATTACCTGGTCGCGTGTCAGTACCTTCGCGCCCGCGGACATCAGGTCGGCAACGGTGCGCCCGTCACGGGCCCCCTCGACAACAAAATCGGTGATCAGGGCGACGGCTTCCGGATGGTTCAGCTTCACGCCCCTTTCCAGGCGGCGGCGGGCGACCATCGCGGCCATGGAAATGAGCAACTTGTCCTTTTCGCGGGGCGTCAGGTTCATGAAAGAAAGTCCTCCAAATCAGCAATACCAGACGCGCGGCAGCGCCGTCATTCGGTATCCGGTGAGAAACGACATCAGGGCCGTGCGCAAGCCGCGGCCATCATTGGACACAAACCGGGTTATCAGCAAGCCGTTCCAGGCGCTGGCGGCTGCCTGGGTGGTTCCTTCCGGCAATGTTTCGATCAGCTCTCTTGCCCTGGCGAGCCTGTCTTCGGCATCGGCGGAGCAATCGACAAAGGTTGCCGCGGCCAGGGCGCCGGCGGCCGTAGCCGGGCCGGTCAGCGCGTCGGCCGGGTCGCCATCCAGCCGGATGTCGTCGGCAAACACCAGCTTTCCGTCCCGGCGGATGCGCCAGCTGTCGCGGTAGAATACGGACTTGACCTGCTCGCCCATCGCCTTTCGGCCAAGGACGAAGGATTCGACCATCATCAGCCTTGCGTCACCTTCCAGGTCCGCCTGCAGCGTGCGGCGAAGGCGCGAGGCGTTGAAAAGGATGGTTTCCTGGGGCAGCCATTCCAGGGTCGCACCGGCTTCGACCGTGAAATGCCCGCTCACCTGGGCGGTGCCGCCCGGGCTGCGGTAGGCACGTTCGGCCGTCTGGCTGGTCACAATTACGTGTACACCGGCGTTAGCGCCGACTTCATAGTCGAGCTGGTCGCCTCCGGTGAGACCACCGGCGGTGTTGATGAGAACGGCTGTGGCAGGGGTATCATAGACCTTCGGCAGGCGAACCTTGGCCGACCCGCTCTGATACAGATCGGTCAGACGGGTTTTGCCATCCGGCGCCGAAAAACGCACCTTGCCGATGCCTTTCACGCGCTGCAGAACTACGGCTTTCCCGCCCGTTTCTGATGCCAGACCAGCATCATACATTGCTTGACCGCCCCCCCTGCGGGCTCATTCAGTCATTGTTATTTTTCACATCTGTTCAAATTGGTCCAGACCGTCGCCGGGCCGCAATGGGCAATATGCCCTCGGCAATCTTAGCAAGAGCCGGGCCAAGGCCGGCAAGTGGAAAGGCAAGACGACACCGGCGAAAAAAGTCCCTGTTTCCCGCAGCTTATCAATGCCTGCTCGCAAAAGTTGCTCAAAAATAAGGCAATTGCAAGAAAGATTGGCGTGGAGTGGATTTGAGGAAGGGGTTGCTCTCGCGCCGATGTTCCGGTTTTTTAAGAAGACAGCAGCTATTCATACTGCCATTGCCCAATTGCGACGTGTCATCCGCTGGATGACGAGCGAGGGAAACCGTGTTTTTGAGCCCGATTGGCCGCCTGACTTCCGTTTGTCTGACCGTAACCGCTCTTGTGATGAGTCTGGCCATGAGCCAGGCACGGGCGGATATAGGTGCCTATGTCCTGATCGACGCGAGTTCCGGCGCGGTGATCGAGCAGGAGAACGCCACGCGCAAGTGGTACCCGGCCTCGCTCACGAAGCTCATGACGGCCTATGTCACCTTCAAGGCGATCCGCGAAGGCCGCGCCTCGCTCGACAGCGCGGTAGTGCAATCCAAGAACTCCGCGGCGGAACCACCCAGCAAGATGGGGTTCAAGGTCGGGACGCGGTTCACTGTCGACACGGCGCTGAAGATCATTCTGATCAAGTCGGCCAACGATGTTGCGGTAGCGCTCGGCGAGTCGATCGCGGGATCTGAATCCGGCTTCATCGCCATGATGAATGCGGAAGCTCAGCGCTTGGGAATGTCCAATACCCGGTTCTACAATCCGCACGGTCTGCCAGACAACCGGCAGGTGACCACGGCGCGGGACCTCGCCATTCTGGCCCTGGCGCTGCGCCGGGACTTTCCGGAATCCCGAAACTTCTACGACCACCCGGGGATCCGCTTCGGCAAGAAGACCCTGCGGTCGGCCAATCGGGAATTCCTTCTGCGGGTGCCCGGCGCCAACGGCATGAAGACCGGCTACATCTGCAATTCCGGGTACAATGTTGCTGCCTCCGCGACGCGCGGCAACAAGACCTTGATCGCGATTATCCTTGGCGCAGGTTCCGGACTGGAGCGCACCGCCTTTGCACGCCAGCTTTTTGACGAAGGGTTCCGCAAGCGCGGCGGCCGTAGCATCACAAGCCTTTCGGGCACCACCGGCAATCCGCCGGCCGACGGTTATTGCCGGCGCAACAAGAGCCCGGGTCCCAAGGGTTACATGGCCCGGTTCGACATGGAAAAGGAAAAGCAGGGCGGGTTCCTGTTCTTCGCCAAGGCCAACAAGTCCGACGAGGACAAGCTCGACGACAGCGGTTTCAAGCTGTCCAACGGCAAACCGGACTGGGCAAAGATCCTTGACCGTACCCTCGGACCTCGCCGGATTGCCTACCGTCCGCTGGATGTCGGCCTCGGCAACCCGAAAGGGTCGCCTTCCGTCAGCCCGGGCACCGTTCCCGCCGGTGCCGCCAGTGAAGCGGTGGCAGCCATCGCGGGCGAGGATATTGCCGCGGAAGACGTACCGCTGCCGGTCGCCAATCCCGTGCGGCGGGCAGAAAACGAAATCCGGGCGAAGATGCAGCTGACGGCCAATGCCAAAACCGCAGGGGCAATACCGCAAGGTGGCGATACCGTATCACGCCCGGGAGCCGCGGTTGAACTTTCGAAATCTTCACCCGGATCGATCTTCCGCAAGGGTCTGGATTTCACCGTTCCGGTTCCTTCCCCAAGTCCTCGCAAGTAATTCGATTTCCAGATCTTTGACGGTGCCGATGATGTAGCGTTGCGGTTGACGGAGTTAACCTTTTATTTACGCTACTCCTTAACACTGCAGTAAGCATTTTTCTGGCAAAGGCGTGCTCCCTGCCGGACCTCGAAATGCCACTGCGGCACAGAATATGCCGGTACAACAGGTCGAGAGATCGCATGATGATTGAACCGAGATCCACCGCCACCATCAAGGCCCTGGCCAGCCTTGCGGAACTTTCCGCCAATCAACTGGAGGAAGGGGTTTCGGTCGACCATGTGATCGCCACCTTGCGAAAGGCGGCGGAGGCTGTCCGGCTCGTGGTTGATGTCGAGGCGGAAGAGGAACTGGATGACTTCGAGTTCGAAGCCGACAGCGAGACAGACGTGGAAGCCGAACTGGAAGCTTCTGAAGCTGACATCGTCCAGGATCTGACCCCGATGGATTTGTCCGAGGATGAAGCCGACAGGAAAATTGTCGCCCTCGACAAGAAGGACGCCAAAGCGGCCTCCGAAGAAGACATCATCCTCAACGCGGGGTGATTCGGCGTCAGCCGGACTTTTTTCCAACTGAACAAGCCGGCGTGGCGGGACCGGCATTTGCGCTGACCCGCCTTTCTGCCTATGTGTCTGCGGAAAGTCCGCCGGGTTCGATCAGGGACCGGCGAATGCATCTGGAGAGATACCATGGCCTCGCCGACACCGGTTGCCGAAGGACAAAAACCCAAGGGTCCGAAGCCCCCCATTCCGCTGTCTGTCCTGACCGGGTTTCTGGGGTCAGGCAAGACAACACTGCTCAATCGGATCCTGAAGGATCCGTCGATGGCGGATACGGCGGTCATTATCAACGAATTCGGCGAGATCGGGCTCGATCACCTGTTTGTCGATCAGGCCGGCGACGGCATCGTGGAGCTGGCGTCCGGCTGCCTGTGCTGCACCATTCGCGGCGATCTTGTCACGACGCTCGAAAACCTCTTGCGCAGACTGGACAACGGCCGCATGGACAGGCTCAACCGGGTGATTATCGAGACCACGGGTCTGGCGGATCCGGCGCCTATCCTGCACACGGTTATGCTGCATCCCTATCTGGTGATGCGCTACCGGCTTGACAGCGTGATCACGCTTGTGGACGCGGTCAACGGTCTGTCGACCCTCGACAATCACGAAGAAGCCCGCAAGCAGGCCGCCGTTGCCGACCGGCTGGTCTTCACAAAGACCGATCTCGTTCAAGGCGAAGAGGCGCGCGCCTCCTTCGACGCCCTCAAGCAGCGTTTGCAGCAGCTCAATCCCGGTGCCCGCAGGCTGGACGCGCAAGCAAACGATACGACGGTGGAAAACCTCTTCAACGCGGGCCTTTATGATCCGAAGAGCAAGATCCCGGACGTGGCTGCCTGGCTGAACGCTGAAGCCTACGAAGGCCAGCAGCATGATCATCATCACGGTCACGGTCACGGTCACGGTCACGATCATGCACATGGCCATTCGCACGGGCATCACCACGGCCACGATCACGACCATGCTCATGACGTAAACCGGCATAGCGATGCCATCCGAGCCTTTACCCTGTCGACTGATCGACCGGTGCCGGCCTCCGCGCTGGAAATGTTCCTCGATCTGCTGCGATCGGCGCACGGACCGAAACTGCTTCGGGTGAAGGGTATCGTGCAACTGGCCGAGGATCCGGAAAGGCCGGTCGTCATCCACGGTGTCCAGCATGTCTTCCATCCGCCAGCGACACTGGAGGCCTGGCCGGACGCGGATCACAGAACCCGCATGGTGTTCATCACCAAGGACCTGCCGGAAGGGTTCGTCAGGCGCATGTTCGAGGCCTTTTCGGGCGCCTTGCTGCCTGATACGCCAGATCATCAGGCTCTGACGGACAATCCTTTGGCGGTGTCGGGTTTTACCAGTCCGGTGAGGTAGGCGGCAGATCCGCAATACCCCGGCGCTCTCCAATGGGATACCTCATCCTGAGGAGCCGCGAAGCGGCGTCTCGAAGGATGGGCGGCCCTCCTCAGGATGAGGTGGTAGGTGAGAGGAAGGTTTGTAAAACTTCCGAAACTCAATCCTTCTTGCGCAACCGGATCAGGCCTTCCTGGGCGGTCGAGGCGATCAGAACCCCGTCCCTGGTGAACAGAGATCCGCGGTTTATCCCGCGTGAGCCGGAGGATGAGGTGCTGTCGGTGGCGTAAAGCAGCCAGTCGTCGGCGCGGAAAGGCCGGTGAAACCACATGGCATGGTCGAGGCTGGCGGCCTGGATCTTCGGGCTGAAGACGGACGTGCCATGGGGAAACAGCGAGGTGTCCAGCAACGTCATGTCGGAAGCATAGGCGAGGGCGCACTGGTGCATGCGTTCGTCGTCCGGCAGCGGACCTGTCGCCCGTACCCAGACATATTGCTGCGGTGGCAAGGGCTTCTTGCTGAAATAATGGGTCATGTCGACCGGGCGCATCTCGATCGGTCGCTCACGCTCCCAGTAGCGGCGGATGTTTTCCGGTGCCATCGAAAGGAATTTTTCCTTCAGTTCCTGTTCGCTGGGCAGATCTTCAGGTGTCGGAACGTCCGGCATGTCGATCTGGTGCTCCAGTCCCTCTTCATGCACCTGGAAGGAGGCGGACATGGAAAAGATCGCTTCGCCGTGCTGGATCGCGACAACGCGCCGGGTGGTGAAGCTGCCACCGTCGCGGATGCGGTCGACTTCGTAGATGATGGGGACTGACGGATCGCCGGGCCTCAGGAAGTAGCCATGGAGGGAATGGACGTGACGGTCTTCCACCACGGTGCGCGAGGCGGCAACCAGCGCCTGGCCGATTACCTGCCCGCCAAATACGCGTTGCCAGCCGACCTGGGGGCTGCGACCACGGAACAGGTTGCGTTCCAGCGGTTCCAGGTCGAGAATCTGGAGAAGATTATCAATGGCCGTGTTCATCGGCGCGATCCCTGTTAGATAGACGGCAGGTGATTTGGTTCGAGGCTTTGGCCCCGGCCCCGCACTCTTGGACGGCAGTTGACGTTAAAGTCAAGATGCCTTTAGGGAAACCGAAGGCAAGGAGAAGAAGACGATGGCGAGGAAAAAAAGCGTCCCGGACATGTTCGATGTCGTGATCGCAGGTGGCGGCTATGTCGGCCTGTCTCTGGCGGTGGCGTTGAAGCAGGGCGATGCCGGCCTCACCTGTGCCGTGGTCGATCCCAAGCCGATGGAAGACCTCCACAAGGATCCACGCGCCTCAGCCATCGCGGCAGCTGCCTCACGCATGCTGTCGCAACTCGGCATCTGGCAGAAGATTGCGGGCGAGGCCCAGCCGATCAATGAAATGATCGTCACCGACAGCAAGCTTCGCGATGCGGTTCGCCCGGTCTTCCTGACGTTCGGCGGCGAGGCGACGGAGGGCGAACCCTTCGCCCACATGATGCCGAACGGTGTGATGATGCCTGCGCTCTACAAGGCGGCCAAGGCGCTTGGAGTGAGCTTTTTCGCACCGGGAACCGCGGAAACCTTTCGCACTCATCCAGATCACGTCGAACTGGCGCTGGAAGACGGGACCCTTTTGAAAAGCCGGCTGCTCGTTGCAGCCGACGGTGTGCGCTCCCGCCTGCGCGACCTTGCCGGTATCCGGACGGTCAACTGGGACTACGGCCAGTCCGGCATCGTCACAACAGTCAAGCATGAACGGCCTCACAACGGCCGGGCGGAAGAACATTTTCTGCCTGCCGGGCCATTTGCGATCCTGCCCTTGCCGGGCAACCGGTCGTCGCTGGTCTGGACGGAAAAGACAGCGGACGCCGACCGGCTTGTGCGGTCTGACGACTTTACCTTCGAACTGGAACTGGAACGCCGTTTCGGGCATCACCTCGGCACACTGGAGCTGGACGGTCCGCGCCGGGCCTATCCGCTCGGGCTGAAGCTGGCGCGTGATTTCGTCAAGCCGCGCTTCGCCCTGATCGGCGATGCCGCCCATGGCATTCATCCGATAGCGGGCCAGGGGCTCAATCTGGGCTTCAAGGATGTTGCGGCACTGGCCGAAGTGCTGGTGGATGCCCGTCGTCTGGGGCAGGATCTCGGCGGTTTCGACGTTCTGGAACGCTACCAGCGCTGGCGCCGGTTCGACACGTTCCAGATGGGCGTTGTCACCGACGTACTGAACCGCCTGTTTTCCAATGACAATGACGTGTTGCGCGCCATGCGCGATTTCGGACTTGGTATTGTGGACAGGATGCCGGGCCTGAAAACGCAGTTCATCAAGGAAGCTGCCGGTTTTGCGGGGCCGGTGCCGAAATTGCTTTCCGGCGAACCTATCTGATAGGAGTTGGATCGGACCGTCTTCCACTCCGCAGGATTTCCATTTGATGATTGCCAATCCGGAGAGTTTTTCCGCGCACCGGTCGATCCTGATTACGGGCTGTTCCTCCGGCATCGGCCTTTCGGCAGCCCACATCATGCGTGGGCGCAACTGGCGTGTTTTTCCGACTGCGCGGAGCCAGGCGGATGTTGACCGGTTGAGCGATCTTGGTTTCGAGGCCTTTCGCCTGGATTATGAGGATCCGGACAGCATCGAGGCGACGGCAAGCGAAGTTCTGCAGCTGACCGATGGTGCGTTGAGCGCGGTGTTCAACAATGGCGCCTACGCGGTTCCCGGTGCGCTGGAAGACTTGCCGACGGAAGCCCTGCGGTCGCTTTTCGAGGCGAACTTCATCGGCTGGCACGATCTTACCCGCCGGTTGGTGCCTTCAATGCGCGCCAACGGTTCCGGGCGGATCGTGCAGTGTTCGTCCGTACTGGGGTTTGTGGCACTCAAGTACCGCGGAGCCTACACCGCTTCCAAATTCGCGCTTGAAGCCTATTCGGACACGCTTCGGCAGGAACTGAAAGGCACCGGCATTCACGTCAGCCTGATCGAACCCGGTCCTATCGATACCCGGTTCACGCAAAACGCACTGGCGAATTTTCAGCGCTGGATCGGCGAGGATGGTCTGCAGGCGTCACGGCATCGTAAGACCTACGAAAAGCGCCGCATCCGAATGGAGGCCGGTGAGCCAGGTCCGTTCAAGCTGCCGCCGGAGGCCGTGGTCAAACGGCTGGTGCACGCGGTGGAGGCAAATCGGCCGAAAGCGCGCTATCATGTAACAATTCCGACCACCGTCATGGCGGTGGCCAAACGGGTGCTGCCGACCGGTCTGCTCGACCGGTTCTGCATCTGGGCTGCCGACGGCGAGGAATAGCTGCCTGCCGACCGGTGGCTGTGCCGCACAGTGGTGAAACAAGGAAAACGAAATGGCAGATCTGATCAACTTTCTCATTCCCGTCGGCCTCGCCGCGGTTGCAATCGTGTTGCTGCTCGGTATCTGGAACATGTTCCGTCATGGGCCGGCCAACCGCTCGCAGCTTCTGATGCGCTGGCGTGTCGGCCTTCAGTTTCTGGTGATTGTCCTGGTGATGGGCGGTCTCTACTTTTTCGGAACCGGCCGCTAAGACAAGATAACCGGACACTACTGGAGGAACTGGGGGCACAATGGTTGTTCTGAACAAGATCTACACGAAGACGGGTGACGACGGCACGACCGCGCTGGGTTCCGGAGAACGGCGCCGAAAGAGCGACCTCAGGATCGAGGCCTACGGGACCGTCGACGAGACCAACTCCGTGGTTGGTCTGATTCGCCTTCAGACCGGGCAATCTGCGCCGGAGGTCGACCAGGTGCTCGGCAGGATCCAGAACGACCTGTTCGACCTGGGGGCCGATCTTGCAACACCGGATACGGGCGAGGACCTGGGGTACGAGCCGCTTCGGATCACCGACGCCCAGGTCACGGCGATCGAACAGGCGATTGACGTCCTCAATGCGGAGCTCAAGCCGCTGCGTTCCTTCGTGCTGCCGGGTGGCAGTCCAGCCGCTGCCTACCTGCATCTGGCCCGCACGGTCTCGCGCCGGGCAGAACGTCTGATGGTGGAACTGGCAGCTCGCGAGCAGATCAATCCCGCTGCCGTGCGCTACATGAACCGCCTGTCGGACTATTTCTTCGTTGCCTCGCGGTACCTGAATGACAAGGGTGAGCAGGACGTTCTTTGGGTGCCTGGACAGAACCGTTAGGTCAGTTCCCCTTGCCGGAGGCCTGGCGCTGAATGTTCATTCCCCTTCACGATCACAATCGGCTGGTCCATGTTCCCCGCCCCTTTGTGAACCTTTTCCTGATTGCCGCCAACATCCTGATCTTTCTTCTGTATCAGGGTGCAGGTTCCCAGCAGGCGGTGGCCGCGTCCTCCTATTCCTTCGGCCTTATCCCGGTTGTCCTGTTCGATATCCGGGATCTGTCGCCGGAGCTGCAGATGCTGCCCGACTGGATGTCAGTGGTCACCTATGCCTTCCTTCATGGCGGCTACATGCACCTCATCGGCAACATGCTGTTCCTGTGGGTGTTCGGCGATAATGTCGAGGATGCCATGGGGCATCTGCGTTACCTGGTCTTCTATCTGCTGTGTGCGATAGCCGGCGGGTTGGCCTACGCCTCCATCGACGTCAATTCGGATGTGCCGTTGATCGGGGCGTCCGGCGCCGTTTCAGGCGTTGTTGCCGCCTATCTGATGCTGCACCCGCGGGTGAAGGTGTGGGTGCTGGCACTGGGCCGGATACCCTTGCGCCTTTCCGCCGGATGGTTGCTCGGCGGCTGGATCCTTTATCAGATCGTCAATGCCGTGATTGCGTCCGACAGCGATGTTGCCTGGATTGCGCATATCGGCGGCATGGCGGCGGGTGCCGTGCTGATCTTGTTTTTCCGGCGCAGGGGTGTGCCCCTGTTCGACCGAAACATCGCCTAGGCACAGTTTTCAAAAAGAATGCGGACCGGTCAGGAAACTAGGCTGCTTTCCAGACAGCATCGGCGGTGCGGCAGGCGACTCCCCGGCGGCTGATCATTCGACCGTCAGCCAGCTTGATCCGTTCGCGGTAGGAGCGGCAGAAGTCGCCCGACGTATTTTTCCAGGTCTTCAGAGGCGTAATTGTGCCGCTCGCTCCACTCGAGGGGTTTCTCCAGCTTCGGTCCTTGCCGGAAACAGACTTCTCCAGCGCAGCCTGAAGCGTGGTTTCAGCCCGGTATTTGTCCGATGCTTGCAGTTTTGAAGCCGGTTTGCGGGTTTCCGCCGCGGCGGGTTCCTGCAGGGAGACAAGCGTGTCCTGCACTGACGCCACGGAACAGCCTGTGAGGATATTTGCCAAAAAAAACAGAAAAAACGTCCCTTTCGGAACGTGAAACCCACGAAAAATCAAGTCCGATCCCGCCTCTTGGATCTATTGCCAGCCGTTGGAGATAGCCTCCCGTTCTTCCCGCGCGCTGAGGGACCCACCAGAAGGCTCGCTATCACCATTAAACTGACGCCCGCCAAAGATGCGATCTAAAAAACCGCCTGAACCGGACTTTTGTGTGGCAGAGCTAAAAGAAGTTCGTTCTGACGAACCGCCGGACGACGAACCGCCGGATGACGATCCACCCGACGAAGAGCGGGAAGAGGAAGGAGAAGAGGAGCCTCCGCTGCGACCGGAGTTGCCTTTGCTTTCCGAGCTTCTACCGGCCGATTTGTTTCCTGCCGAACTGTTACCGGTGGAGCTTTTTCCGCTCGAACTGTTACCAGTTGAGTCGCCGCCGCCCGAACGGCTGCCACCTGTGTCGCCGCCACCGGAACTGCTGCCACCGGTGCTGTCACCGCCGGAGCTTTTGCTACCGCTGTCACCACCGGAACTCTTGCTTCCGCTGTCGCCGCCGCGGTCTCCACGTTCGCTGCGGCCTCCGCGATCGCTGCGACTGCCGCGATCACCGTGCGAATCTGCGGCCGCGGCAATGCTGTCCTTCATGTCGAACAAGGGGCTGAAGTAGACAAGAGAGAACATCATTGCCGCAGCTGCAACACCCGGCAGTATGCGAAACATCGCAGAGAGGCGGTCTTGCAATGTAATCTGGCGGGCGCGTTTCATCTGATGCGATTCAATTCGTAATAAGGGGTTTTTGGCGGTCGACGAGAGCGGTTTTACGACCTTCGCACGCATAACACCTGGGCAATCTTTGTTCTTCCCGAAGATAGTCTAAAAAAAGTCGGGATCAAAAGGTCTCCTTACGTGTTGTCTCGCTGAGAGCGGTTTTGCGGAGAACTCCTTGCCTGAAGATACGTTAAAGACGGAGATGATCCGTCTGCTCCCGAAGCTGAGGAGTTTTGCTTTAAGGCTGTGCCGGAATCCGGATCAGGCAGACGATCTGGTGCAGATGACATGCGAACGTGCAATCCGATCGCTCGACCAGTTCGATCCGGCCACCCGGCTCGACAGCTGGATGTTCCGGATTTTGCAGAATCTGTACTTCAATTCGGTTCGCGACACCGCAAACCGGGCCAGGCTTTTCGACCTTGCCATGCTGGATTTCGAGGAAAGCTACGACGGCGCGAAAGCCGCCGCCGACAGCCTGGAACTTCAGAAAGTGCAGGATTTCATTGGCGAGCTGGAAGAAGACAACCGCGAGGTGCTTCTGAAGATCGCCGTTGAGGGCAGAAGCTACAAGGATGTGGCGGATGAACTCGGCGTTCCGATTGGAACGGTAACCAGCCGGCTTGCCCGCGCAAGACTGAAACTGCGCGAGTGGCTGGACACGAACGATGCCCCGCAGGGCGTCAGGCTGCGCAGCATGCCAGGGGGTATGTGATGACATTTGACGAAAAGCGCGAACAGATCCTGCTTGCAAAGGATATCGGCAAGATCCTGGACGAGGAAGGTTCGGAAGAGGAGCGTGCAACTCTGCTTCGCCGGATCGACGCGACTGGTGGCGGACATGATCTGCTGGAGCAGATGTCCAAGGACAATACCATTCTGCAAAAAGCGGTTGCTGCGCCGGTGCCTGACGAATCAATGGCACGGTTCGAAGCACTCATCGAAAAGGAATTCGCCAAGCGCGAAGGTCCTGCGCCCCGTCATGCGCATGCGTCCTGGACAGGCGTGCTGATCCAGATCGCCGCCGCACTTGTGATGGTTGCCGGCACTTTCGGCTTTACCACCTACTGGATGCAGACGCGGATGGACAGTGCCGTGTCTTCTCTTGCCGCACATATGGAAACTGAGCGGATGCTTTTGGCACAGACCGTCCAGGAAGCGCTGGAAACGAAAGTCAGCGGCGAGCCCGTGTTCGTTGGGCAGGAAGGCGACTGGCGCGAGATCCTGACGCCGATCAAGACCTACCGCAGCAAGAGCGGGCACTGGTGCCGCGAGTACCTTCGCGAGACCACCTTCAGCAGGCTGGACCTTTCCATCCGTGGCACGGCCTGCCGGGACGAGAACGGCACCTGGGTAACCGTGTTCGCCGAACCGGTGTCCGACAAGTTCTCGCCGCAGACCCCAGGCATCTGACCGGGGGCCGGGACCAGGAAAACAGAGAAGTCGCCGCGTGTTGCCGTAACAGGTGCGCGCGGTTTCTTTTTTGCACTGAGCCCCGGTTTTCCACGCATTGTTGCGTTGCCGAACTATCATCATTGCGACGCATGTTTTTCCAAGCCCGGCAAATTGCCGCCTTAGACCTTTTACCGCAATTGACAGGTGCCGTGTCGGTCAGTACCGTCCCCCGCCATGCGCCACGATTGGCTCAATTCTGCCGTTTGTAACCTAGCGTCATGAGGGCAGAGAGCCGGAGAATGCGGTGCGGTGAAAGCCGGCCCAGCAAGAGGTTGAGACCAAATGAAGATCCTCGTACCCGTAAAACGGGTCATCGACTACAACGTGAAGGTCCGTGTGAAGGCGGATGGTTCTGGCGTCGATCTTGCCAACGTCAAGATGTCCATGAACCCGTTTGACGAAATCTCCGTCGAAGAAGCCCTTCGGCTGAAGGAAGCGGGCAAGGCGAGTGAAGTGATCGTCGTGTCCGTTGGGCCGCAACAGGCCACCGAAACGCTGCGCACCGGCCTTGCCATGGGCGCCGACCGCGGCATTCTGGTGAAGACCGACGACACCACCGAGCCGCTGGCAGTCGCGAAGATCCTGAAAGCGATCGTCGAAGCCGAAGAGCCGGGTCTCGTGATCCTCGGCAAGCAGGCGATTGACGACGACTGCAACCAGACCGGCCAGATGCTGGCAGCCCTCCTCGGTTGGAGCCAGGGCACGTTTGCCTCCAAGGTTGATCTGGGCGACGGCACTGTCGATGTCACCCGTGAAGTGGATGGCGGCCTGCAGACCGTGAAGCTGAAGCTGCCGGCCATCGTGACCACGGACTTGCGCCTCAACGAGCCGCGCTATGCGTCCCTGCCGAACATCATGAAAGCGAAGAAGAAGCCGATCGACGAAAAGTCTCCGGCCGATTTTGGTGTCGACACCACGCCGCGCCTCACCGTTGTCACCACCACCGAGCCGGCATCGCGCCAGGCCGGTATCAAGGTCGGTTCCGTTTCCGAGCTGGTCGACAAACTCAAGAACGAAGCCGGCGTCCTTTAAGACCCGTCGCAGGAGGATAAAACATGACAACACTTCTTGTGGCCGAATACGCCGGTGGCGAACTGAGCGATGCCACGGCAAAGGCCCTGACGGCTGCCGTCGCTCTTGGTGCCGACGTTCACGTCCTGGTCGCCGGCAAGGGCGTTCAGGGCGTTGCGGATGCCGCGTCCAAGCTTTCCGGCGTCGCCAAGGTTCTGCTTGCTGAAAGCGATGCGCTGGAGCACCAGCTGGCCGAGCCGACCGCCGATCTGATCGTCGGCCTCGCAGGCGATTATGACGCGATCGTTGCCCCGGCAACCGCCAACGGCAAGAACACCCTGCCGCGCGTCGCAGCCCTTCTGGACGTGATGCAGATCTCCGACGTGACGGCTGTTGTCGATGCGGATACTTTCGAGCGTCCGATCTACGCGGGCAACGCGATCCAGACCGTGAAATCCGGCGATCCCAAGAAGGTGATCACCGTGCGGACTTCCACGTTCGCGGCTGCGGAGGCAGGCGGTTCTGCCGCTGTTGAAACTGTTGCGGGCACGGACGGTTCGGGTCTTTCGGAATTCGTCGGCGAGGAGCTTTCCAAGTCCGACCGTCCGGAACTGACGTCTGCCAAAATCATCATCTCCGGTGGCCGCGCGCTCGGTTCTTCCGAAAAGTTCCAGGAAGTCATCATGCCGGTGGCCGATGCCCTCGGTGCGGCGGTCGGTGCATCGCGCGCCGCCGTCGATGCGGGCTACGCCCCGAACGACTGGCAGGTCGGCCAGACCGGCAAGGTGGTCGCTCCGGATCTCTACATTGCCTGCGGCATTTCGGGTGCCATCCAGCACCTTGCCGGCATGAAGGATTCCAAGGTGATCGTCGCGATCAACAAGGACGAGGAAGCTCCGATCTTCCAGGTCGCGGACTATGGCCTCGTGGCGGATCTCTTCGACGTGCTGCCGGAATTGAAGGCTGCCGTCGAGTAACACCTGCGGCAAATTGATCACGGACCCCGGGGCGAATAACAGTTTTCGCTCCGGGGTTCTTGCTGTTCGGCGCAAGACTTGCCAAAAATAGCCGCAACCCGTCCAATCGGGATGTTTTCTAAAGATCGGATTTTCAGGATGGCAGTCGAAATCAAGAAAGTCGGCGTAATCGGCGCTGGTCAGATGGGCAGCGGCATTGCGCATGTGTGTGCACTTGCGGGCTTCGACGTGGGATTGAGCGATCTCTCCATGGAACGGATCGAATCCGGCCTGGCTTCGATCAACGGCAACCTGGCGCGCCAGGTGTCCAAGTCCATGATCACCGAGGAAGAGCGCAACGCGGCGCTGGATCGCATCAAGGCAGCCGAAGACCTCGATCTTCTGCGTGATGCAGACCTGGTGATTGAATCCGCCGTCGAGAACGAGCAGGTCAAACGCAAGATCTTTTCGCAGCTTTGTCCGATCCTGAAGCCCGAAGCGATCCTGGCGACCAACACTTCGTCGATCTCGATCACGCGTCTTGCCGCTTCGACCGATCGTCCGGAACGCTTTATCGGCATCCACTTCATGAACCCGGTTCCGGTCATGGAGCTGGTCGAGCTGGTGCGCGGCATAGCCACGGAAGACGAGACTTTCGAAGCCTCGAAAGGGTTCTGCGTCCGTCTCGGCAAGCAGATTGCCGTCGCAGAGGATTTCCCGGCCTTCATGGTCAACCGTATCCTTCTGCCGATGATCAACGAAGCGATCTATACGCTCTATGAAGGCGTCGGTTCTGTTGATTCCATCGACAAGGCCATGCGTCTCGGGGCCAATCATCCGATGGGGCCTCTGCAGCTTGCGGATTTCATCGGCCTCGATACCTGCCTGTCGATCATGCAGGTGCTTTACGAAGGTCTGGCGGACACCAAGTATCGTCCGTGCCCACTGCTCGTGAAATACGTTGAAGCAGGCTGGCTCGGCCGCAAGACCCAACGCGGTTTCTATGATTACCGCGGCGAGCACCCGGTTCCGACCCGGTAATCGGTTCGCCAGCCACCGCAGAAGCCCCGGTAACGATGAACCTAGCCCGCTATTGCCTGACCAGCGCCGCCCCGGACCCGGGCAAGACGGCGCTGGAACTGGTCGGGGCCGGTGGCGCCCTTCTGGAAACATGGAGCTATGGCTCGCTGACGCGGGCCGTTCTTTCGGTTGCCGCGGGTTTGCGCGCCACGGATCTTTCGCCCGGTGACCGTATCCTTCTCAGGATCGGTCACTCCAGTGATTTTCCGCTGGCGTTCTTCGGGGCGATTGCGGGTGGTTTCGTGCCGATCCCGACGTCTTCCCAACTTACTGCATCCGAAGCAGAAGCGATCCTGGCCGACAGCGGCGCGCGGATGGTGCTGCACGATGGTCACACCGTGCTGCCGACCGCGGGCAGCGCGATGTTGCTGGGTCCAGAGGCCTTGGTCGAACTGAAGCAGGCAGAGCCGGGAGACTTCGCGGAGACCCACGCTGACGACCCGGCTTTTCTTGTCTATACGTCCGGTACCAGCGGCACGCCGAAGGGCGTCCTGCATGCGCAGCGCGCCGCCAGTGCGCGCCGGCCCATGTATTCCGGCTGGTATGGCATCGGCGCTTCCGACCGGCTGCTTCATGCCGGAGCATTCAACTGGACCTATACGCTTGGTGCCGGCTTGATGGACCCCTGGGCCAATGGCGCGACCAGTGTTGTTTATGATGGGCCCCGAGACCCGGACCTCTGGCCGGAACTGATGACAGACACAAGGGCGACGCTGTTTGCGGCCGTGCCCAGTCTCTACCGGCGTATCCTGAAGTATGGCGCTGTTACGCCCGCCTCCTTTCCCGACCTTCGCCACGGCCTGACGGCCGGAGAAGCGCTTCCGGCAAGTCTTTATCGGGAGTGGAGGGAACGCACCGGCCGCGAACTTTATGAAGCGCTCGGTATGAGCGAGATCTCCACCTATCTCTCCAGCAGCCCCAGCGTTCCGGTAAAGCCGGGTTCCCCGGGTAAACCTCAGGAAGGCCGGAAGGTTTCCATTCTCAGCGAGTTGGATGACACGCCGGTGCCGGTGTCCGGAACGGAGACAGGGCTTCTGGCTGTTCACAGGGATGAACCGGGCCTGATGCTGGGATATTGGAACCGTGCCGAGGAAACAGCGGCCGCATTCAGGGGCGACTGGTTCCTGACCGGCGACAGGGCGCGTACGGATGAAGACGGCTATTTCTGGTACGAAGGCCGTGCTGACGATCTGATGAACGCTTTCGGCTACAGGGTGGCCCCGGAAGAAGTGGAGCGGGTGCTGGCAGCTGACCCGCAAGTGCAGGAGGTGGCCGTGACGGCGGTGCCTGCGCGCGAAGGCGTCAGCCTGATAACGGCCTTCGTGGTGCCGGCCCTCCCCGGACAGCTGGATGCCGACCGTCTTGCCGCTCATGCGGCAGAAAACCTGGCGGAATACAAGCGTCCCAAGGTTTACAAGGTGCTGGAACAGTTGCCACGCACACCGTCCGGCAAGGTCCGGCGCAGTGTCTTGCGGGAGGGGCACTGACATTCGTTAACACCTGATTAAGGGTAGGGGGTTAGGATGGCCACAACCTCAGGAGTTAATGATGGACAGCGTTGGCATTGCCACGACATTCGTTGCGCAGACCCAGGCACAGACAGCCCAGACGCTTCAGGCAGAGATGATGAAGATGGCCGCCCAGCAGGACGCCAATCTGGTGGCGCTGCTGCAGCAAGGGGCTGACAATCTTCAGGCTCAACAGGCCACAACACCTCCCGGTCTCGGCGGACGGGTAGACGTCAGCGCCTGATCCCGTTCCTTTGCAGTTTTGTTAACGGCCCGTGCGGATTTGCCCCGCACGGGCCGTTTTCGTTGCGCCGCCGGGTGACTTTTTTCGGAGGAAGCCTGAAAAGGGCCTCTCGAGAGATGCTTCTGAAAGTTACGGTCTTTCAGATGCTTATCCATAATTACGTAAAGTTTTAAGAAAAATATTCCGATCAATTCAGTAATTGAGTCAGCAACTCTGAGAGTTGTTTTGGAAATTTACCTTTGAATTCAGGTATTTCATTCAAGATGAACATTGAAATCGTATCCAAGGATTGGAACGACCATGCCTGAAGCAATAGGATATGGAGCATCCCAGGCGTATCAGCCGAACCAGGCCAACACGCGTGCGGGCCAGGTTGCAGAACAAGCCGAAGCGTTCAAGACCAAACGCTCCGAAGCTGCAGCCGTGATCGCGCAACGTCAGGCGAGTTTCAGCACGAACCGGGCAGAATTTCTGAGCCGGCAAGCTGAGCAGCTGGAAAATCGCGCGGAAACGCGTCGGCTGGAAGATGGTGTCGGACTACAGGTCAACATCCTGGCCTGATGTGACGCATCATCCGGACAAGCCGACTGGAAGCGTAAGACGAACGAACAAAAGCCGGAGCGCCCGATTGCAAGGATGACGGGTGACTAACGGCTGCGGACAAGCCTCATCACCACGGCGAAGGAGTAACCCATCATGCCGAGTGCTATCGACAGTTCCTCTTCCTCGGCCGCCTACAGCGCTGCAAGTGTTCGCAGCGAACTTGCTGCCAATGCGGTAAGGGACCAGAACCAGCAGGAGCGCCAGGTCGCCGAGCGGCTGGAGCAGGCTCAGGCAACCCAGGAAGAAGACCGGCGCGAGTCGCGCCGCATTCCAGGTCTGGGCAACGCGGTCGACATCAGCGTCTGAACCGGAGGAGGTCACCTCCACCGGCTTCGAAAGGTCTGATGATCTTGATACTTCTGGCGGCAGCCGGACGTCAGGCGTCCGGGGCCGCCATTGCGTTTTTAATAAGCGCCTTGGCCTCGCCGGAGGCCCATTCGGCGGGGCCGTACATGGTACCGATCTCGCAGCCCTTCGGGCTAACCAGAATGGTTGTCGGCAAACCGGTTGCCCGCGCAACCTTGCGCAAGTCCTTCAGAAGATCGTTCGAGCTGTCCTGATAAAAGGCGAGATTGCCGACGCCGATCTCGTTCAAAAAGTCTTTCGGCTTTTCCGGTCCGCCCCGGTCGAGATTGACCGCAACCACCTCGAAATTGTCGTCTCCCATCTCCGCCTGCAGTTCGTCCAGCGCCGGCATTTCCTTGCGGCACGGGGCGCACCATGTTGCCCAGAGATTGAGGAGCACTGTCTTGCCGCCGAAGTCCGACAGCGCCATCTGCTGGTCGTCAGGCCCCTTGAAGGTCAGGTGCTGAAGGTCCAGCGGTGCGCTTGCGGGAAGGAAGGCGGCCACTTCTCCAGTGGCGAAAGGCTTGGCTGCCGCCGCAAAATCGAGCGCAGCCGAACAGCTTTGCGCACCGGCGATGTTGCCATTCGGTCCAGCGATCACGTATAGAGCCGCTACGGCGGCCACTGCACCCGCAAGCCCGGCGGCGACAATGCCGCGTCTGTTGGTTTTCGCTGGTTCGGTTGGCTTTGTCATTCGTTCACACCCCGCAAGGGGGCGCCTTCTAAGGGACAGGACATGAGCAATCGCATGTGGGGAGGCCGGTTCGCTGAGGGACCGGACGCCATCATGGAGGAGATCAACGCCTCCATCGACTTCGACCGGAAGCTATATAAGCAGGACATCGACGGCTCGAAAGCCCATGTGCGCATGCTCGCGGAAAAAGACATTGTGACGCGGGACGATGCCGACAAGATCGTTCAAGGTCTAGACACAATCCTGTCAGAGATCGAAAGCGGCAAATTCAAGTTTTCCCGCGCGCTTGAAGACATCCATATGAACATCGAGGCGCGCCTTGCCGAGCTGATCGGCCCGGCTGCCGGACGCCTGCATACGGCGCGCTCGCGCAATGACCAGGTGGCGACCGATTTCCGCCTGTGGGTGCGCGACACGCTCGATACGCTCGACGACCAGCTGGGTGAGCTGATGCAGGCTCTGGCGGAAAAGGCGGAAACCCATGCCGCCGACGTCATGCCCGGGTTCACGCACCTGCAGTCGGCCCAGCCGGTGACCTTCGGACACCACATGCTGGCCTACGTCGAAATGTTCGGCCGCGACAGGGGCCGTGTGCGCGACGCGCGCAAGCGCATGAACGAATGCCCGCTTGGTGCGGCGGCGCTAGCCGGCACGTCCTTCCCGATCGACCGGCGCATGACCGCCAAGGCGCTCGGCTTCGACCGTCCGTCTGCCAATTCGCTCGATGCCGTTTCCGACCGTGATTTCGTCATCGAGGCGCTGGCGACGGCGTCTCTCACCGCCATGCACCTGTCGCGCCTTGCCGAGGAAATCGTCATCTGGTGCTCGGCGCAGTTCGGCTTCGTGAAACTGTCGGACAAGTTTTCGACCGGTTCGTCGATCATGCCGCAGAAGAAGAACCCGGATGCGGCGGAACTGGTGCGTGCCAAGTCGGGCCGCATCTACGGTTCGCTGCAAGCGCTTCTGGTGATGATGAAGGGCCTGCCGCTCGCCTATTCCAAGGATATGCAGGAAGACAAGGAGCAGGCTTTCGACGGCCTGGCCAGCGTTTCCCTGGCTCTTGCGGCCATGACCGGCATGATCCGCGATCTGGAGCCTGTCACCAAGGCGCTGAAGAAGGCCGCGGGCTCGGGCTATTCGACTGCAACGGACCTCGCCGACTGGCTGGTTCGCGTTCTTGGTCTGCCGTTCCGCGACGCTCACCACGTGACCGGGCGCATCGTGGCGATTGCCGTCGAGAAGGGCATCGAACTGCACAAGGTTTCGCTGGAAGAGATGCAGGCGGTGGAACCGAAGATCACCAACGAGATCTTCCAGGTGCTGTCCGTCGACAAATCCGTACGCAGCCGAACCAGCTATGGTGGCACGTCGCCGGTAAACGTACGCAAGCAGGCACGCCGCTGGCTGAAAGAGCTGGCCAAGGCCTGATGGCCCATTGAAGGTCGGCTTTCCCCGCAACGCACGGCGCGAACTGGTCTTGCCGAACGCGCCGTGTCATGCGAGGAGAAGGACCGGTATGTGACTTTGTAAGAACTCCCGTGTCCGCCCGGACGCGGGGCAGTCGATCCAAAAAGGCATGATGGTGATGACAATGCGGTTCAAAACCCTGGCTCTGGTCGGTCTTTGCCTGAGCGTGACCCTGGCAGGGTGTGGCCGCAAGGGCGGGCTGGAAAACCCGGGAGCGCCTGTGCAGCAGGCGGACGCCGCGGTTGATCCTGCTGTGGCAGCACCGGTTCAGCCGGAAGCGCCGCAAAGCGACAAGCCCTTTTTCCTGGATTTCATGATCCGATAAACCATTCGCGCAGCGGCAGAGCCGGCTGCGCATCGGAGCGAGCCGGCTCTGCCGAGGCAACCGATACGCTCCATCGTTTCAATGCCGATCAGCTTCCGCACGGTCTGGTAACACCGACCGGCCCTGAACCTGATCCAGCCGCATGAGGGCCGTCCCTTGCATCACTTCGATTACAAGAATGGCGAGCTGTTTGCCGAAGACGTGGCGATCGAGACGATCGCGCGTGAAGTCGGCACACCGTTCTACTGCTATTCCACGGCAACGCTCACCCGTCACTACCAGGTGTTTGCCGCCGCATTCAGCGATATTCCGTCGTTGGTCTGCTATGCGATGAAGGCAAATTCCAACCAGGCGGTCCTGAAGACGCTTGCACAGCTTGGTGCCGGCATGGACGTGGTCTCGGAAGGTGAATTGCGCCGTGCACGGGCTGCGGGCGTTCCTGCGTCGAAGATCGTCTTTTCGGGGGTCGGCAAGACCGAGGCCGAACAAGCCTACGCGCTTCAGGAAGACATCTTGTGCTTCAACGTGGAGTCCGAGCCCGAGTTGCGCCAGCTTTCACGGGTTGCCACTGCAATGGGCAAGACCGCACGGGTGTCCATGCGCATCAACCCGGACGTCGATGCCAAGACCCATGCCAAGATTGCGACCGGCAAGGCCGAGAACAAGTTTGGTATTCCCTGGCAGCGTGCACGTGACGTTTATGCCGAGGCAGCGGCTCTGCCCGGTATCAAGGTCACCGGCATCGATATGCACATCGGCTCGCAGATCACGGAGCTGGAGCCTTTCGACAACGCATTTGCGCGTCTAGGCGAGCTGATCACGGATCTGCGCTCGCAAGGCCACACGATCGACCATGTCGATCTCGGTGGCGGACTGGGCATCCCCTATATCACCGATAACAATCCGCCGCCGCATCCGGACGCTTATGCCCAGGTGGTCAAGAAGCATGTGCGCGAACTGGACTGCATGGTCATGTTCGAGCCAGGCCGCATGATTGCCGGCAACGCCGGCATCCTGGTCACCGAAGTCGTCTATGTGAAGGAAGGCGCCGACAAGAATTTCGTCATTGTCGATGCCGCCATGAACGACCTGATCCGTCCGACGCTTTATGAGGCCTATCACGAGGTGCGCCCGGTGCGCGAACCGGGGAAAGAAACAGACCGAATCAAGGCCGATATCGTCGGTCCGGTGTGCGAAACCGGTGATTTTCTGGCCCAGAACCGGGATATGCCCAGGGTAGAAGCCGGGGATATGCTGGCGGTCTATTCGGCCGGCGCCTATGGCGCAGTCCAGTCCTGCACCTACAATTCGCGGCTTCTGGTGCCCGAAGTGCTCGTAAATGCAGACCAATTTGCCGTTATCCGCCCCCGGACCAGCTACGAAGACCTGCTCGGTCTGGACCGGATTCCGGACTGGCTCAAGGGTTCGTGAACAGATCGGCTGACAATTAGTTGAACCGACAGGTTGCCGGACAGCCCGCTATGCCTCACCTTATTGTATGGTGGGCAGGTCCAGCGGGCTGCGTTTCCGGAGAAACGGGCAGTTCGGGGGGCAAAACCGGAGGTGCCATTGAGCCCGAGCGACAGCGATCCCGATCAAGAACGACAGATTTCTTCCGAGACCTACGGCTGGCGGGCCTTGATCCGATCCCGGCTGGACAGGCTGGTGCGCCAAAGCCGCCGTGCCTTGTTCATCGAACGCCTGTGGCGTGCTCTGCTTCCGGTGCTGGTGGTACTCGGCCTGTTTGTCGGGCTGTCCTGGCTTGGTCTGTGGCTGGTCCTTCCCGCCTGGGCAGGCCCGCTCGGGCTTCTCGTATTCGCTGCCGCCACCGTTTGGGCGGCGCGGGATCTCTTCCACCTTGCCTGGCCGACGCGCGAGGATGCGCTTTCCCGGGTCGAAAAATCCTCGGGCCGTACCCACCGTCCCCTGACAACGCTTGAAGACGAATTGTCGGTCGGTGCGAGCGATCGCGAAAGCCAGGCCATCTGGGCGTTGCACCAACGTCGCACAGCCGAAGCAGTTGCAGCGATCCGTTCGAAAGCGCCGGATCCGCAGGCCTTCCGACGCGATCCCTGGGCGCTTCGCGTCCTGGCCGCCAGTGTACTCCTGATCGGCTTTTCGACAGCAAGTGGCGATCATTTCGGCCGGCTGGTCTCGGCCTTTCAGAACCCGTTCAAGACAGTGGAACCGCCCAGCCGTCTCGACGCCTGGGTCACGCCACCGCTCTATACCAGCGAGCCACCGATTTACCTGACGGGCGAAAGCGCCCAGTTGCGCGACCCGGGTGCGCCGATCTCCGTGCCGGAAGGGTCGATACTTGTGGTCCGCACGCAAGGCGCACGTGATCTCAAGATGACCTACGCCCGTGCGGAAGACGCCGAGCCTAAGGTGATCGAACCTGAACTTGGGACAGAAACGGAAGATCCGGATCTGAAAACGCTTTTGCCGGTTGAACGCCGGCTCGAGCTGGAAACCACCGGTATCGTCGAGCTGCTCAATGGCGAAGAGCCGATGCTGAGCTATGTCTTTGCGGTGAAGCCCGACGATGCGCCGGATATCCGGTTGACGGACGATCCTGAAGAACAGCTCAGCGGCGCGCTCAAGTTTTCCTATCTAGTGAATGACGACTATGGCGTTGTGGCCGCCGAGGCTCGCATCGCGCCCCTGCCTAATCCGGACAACAACAACCGGGCTCCGCGCCCGCTTGTGGAAGCACCCCAGTTCCCGCTTTCACTGCCGCCGCGCGCCGGCACAGCCAAGACGGCGGAAACCATCCGGGACCTGACGTCGCATCCCTGGGCCGGTTCTGAAGTCAATCTGTCGCTGCTGGCGCGTGACCAGGCCGGTCAGGAAGGGCAATCGCCCGCGTACCGCATTACCCTGCCCCAGAGACGCTTCGGCAAGCCCTTGGCCCGCGCTGTCGTCGAACAGCGCCGTAATCTTGCGCTTGATGCCGAAAGCCAGGGCGAGGTCATCATCGCGTTCGACGCCCTGATGCTGGCGCCGGAAATGTTCGACTTCAAGCCGCGCAACTATCTGGGCATGCGCTTTGCCTATGGCTCTCTCGTAAACGCAAAGACAGACGAAGACCTGAAGGCCCTGTTGCCGCTCTTGTGGGACCTGGCCCTGTCGATCGAGGACGGTGACCTTTCCGCAGCCGAACGCAAGCTGCGTGATGCCCAGGAGGCCCTGCGCAAGGCGCTGGAAGAAGGGGCGAGCGACGAGGAAATCGCCAAGCTGACCCAGCAGCTGCGGGAAGCCCTGAACGAATACATGCAGGCACTGGCCGAGCAGATGCGCCAGAACCCGCAGGCCATGCAGCCTTTCGACGGCAATCAGCAGACGCTCAGCGAACAGGACCTGAGCGAAATGCTGGACCGGATCGAGGAGCTGGCGCGTACCGGCTCCCGTGATGCTGCCCGCGAGCTGCTGGCACAGATGCAGCAGATGCTGGAAAACCTGCAAGCAGGCCGGCCGCAGATGATGCCCAACAGCATGTCCAGCGAAATGATGGAGATGCTCAACCAGTTGGGTGAAATGATCCAGCGGCAACAGCAGCTGATGGATGAAACCCACAAGTTCAACCAGGACCAGCAGCAGCAGCGCCGTGGTCAACAGCAGCAACCCGGTCAGCAACAACAGGGCCAGGGACAGCAGCTGACCCAGGAGCAACTGGAACAGATGCTTCAGCAGCTTCAGGAGGGCCAGGGTGACCTGGCACAGCGGCTGCAGGAACTCATGGACCAGCTTAGCCAGAACGGCATGGGCCAGAACCAGGCGCTGGGCGAAGCCGGCGAGTCCATGGGCGAGGCTCAGCAGTCCCTGGGTGATGGACAGGGTCAGCAGGCGCTCGGCGAGCAGGGCAACGCCCTGGATGCCCTTCGGCGCGGCGCTCAAGGCCTGACGGAGCAGATGATGGGTCAGGGCGAAGGTCCGGGATCGCCCAACGGCGCGTCGCCGATGGACGAAGACCCTCTTGGCCGTCCGCGGCGCACCGAGGGCCCGGACTTCAACAACCGGGTGCGCATCCCCGACGAAATCGATGTTCAGCGGGCGCGCAGGATCCTGGAAGAGCTCCGGCGTCGCTTCTCCGATCCTTCCCGGCCGCAGCTGGAGCTCGATTATCTGGAACGGCTCCTGAAGCGGTACTAGGCCCGTTTCTGACAAAGGTTCACGACCCCGCTTCGGCGGGGTCAATTGTTTTTGACGGTGATGTTTGTGTTTGTGGCCCATCCTTCGAGACAGCGCTTCGCGCTTCCTCAGGATGAGGTGGATCTTGTGGCAACGAGATATCCGAATGTGGCTGGGCTCTCCGCGGGGCTTACAAAAGGCCTCACCTCAAAAAGACAACCTTTTCCTGAGGAGCGCACGTGCGCGCGTCTCGAAGGATGGGCCGCTTGCTCAATTCTCTGTGTTCTGAAGGAATACGGTGACTACCGGCGTGATCAGCCCAAACAAAAACCCCGCCGAAGCGGGGTCTTGGGTTTCGGAATTGCGGCGGCAGGCCTTACGCGTAGCGGCGGGTCTCGCTCGGCAGATCGCCGGAAATGGCGTTGCGCACGGCCTTGCGGATATCGGCCAGCGAAAACGGCTTGGTGACCACGTCATGGACCAGGGATTCCAGGCCATTGGCCCGTTCACGCTGGTCGGCAAAGCCGGTCATGAGGAGGATCGGCAGCCGTGGATAGTCGCGCGCCGTATGCAGAGCCAGGGCGATGCCGTCCATGACGGGCATCTTGATGTCGGAAAGCAGCAGGTCGAAGCTGCCCTTCTCGCGGGTCAGAACTTCGACGGCTTCGCCGCCATCCTCGGCCGCTTCAACGGAATGACCGTCAAGCTCCAGGGCACGCTTTACGAAGCTGCGGACAGCTTCATCGTCTTCAGTAAGAAGAATGCGAGCCATGCTCACTCTCCTGTGTTGCCGTCAGCCGCTCCGTCGTCCGGGGCGACAACGTATCCAATATAGGGCAACTGCCGCCAAGCGTGGCCCATATCCATACCATATCCGACGACAAACTTATCAGGACAGGCAAAACCGACATAATCGGCAGATATGGCAGCTTTACGGCGCTCGGGTTTATCCAGCAGAGCTGCGATCTTCACCGAGTGTGCGCCCCTGTTCAGCAGCCGCTCCCGCGCGAAGGCGAGCGTGCGACCGGATTCCAGGATATCATCCACTAAAATAATATCGCGCTCGTTAACGTCACTTTCAACATCGCGCAAAATCCGGATGGTGTCGGAGCCTTCAGTCCCGGCGCCATAAGAGGACAGGTGCATGAACTCCATTTCCGGCTGCAGCCCTGCCCGGTGCATTGCCCGCACAAGATCGGCCGCAAAAATGAAGCTGCCTTTCAGAACCGCGACAACCAAAAGATTTTGCGGTTTGCCCTCGGCGATTTCCTCTGCGAGCGCGCCAACACGTTGGGCAATGGCGTCTTCATCGAACAGAGTATGGATATCTGATGTCATGGTCACTCTAGAACTACCTGGCGTTGGCCGCGTTCAACAAACCGGACCTGGATATCGGACGCGGTTTTCGGAGGGTCGGCTAATATCGTCCTGAACCGGGTTTCGTCCAGTGCGTTTAGCGATTTTGTTCTGGGCTCGACAGTCCAGGCATAAACTTCCTGCATGTCCGCACCACGGATCGACAGGCGCACGGCGGGCACCGAGTTCAGTTCATCAAGCAGGTTGCGGATCGATCCCTCGACCACGAGAACCTTCTTGCCGTCCTCGACCTCGGTGAAGGTGCGCAGGTTGCGGAATTCAAGTCCGCGCAGATTGACTTCAAACCCGATCATCCGGAACAGGCTTGCCAGGTCAGGAGACTGTTTGACGAGCGAGTCTCGCATGAGGACAAACAAAACACAGGCCGCAACCGCGACGCCGAACAGCGCAACGCCGCCAATGCGCCGATAATTTCGCCGCAGGATCCAGTTGAGGATCGCACCGATCTGGTCTCGCCGGAACTTGTTCGGATTGACGATGATCTTCGGCCGCTTGGCCATGGATTCGATGTCGGCCTTGTTTTCAGGCTCACCGGTCCGGGCGTCTTCCTTCAGATCCGCAGCGAATTTTGCCTCGTCGCTGGCCGTACGGGCGGCTGCGGGTTCGGGAGCGACGGCCGCTTCGGGTTCGTCGTCCTCGTCATCCGCTTCCGCGTCGAACGTTTCTTCTTCCGCGTCGGCTGCCCAATCGGCTTCGTCCTGTGCGGGATCTTCTTCAACGGAAGGAGGTGCAATTTCGTCGTCGTCGTTCTTTGCGCTGAACGCAACATCGCCTTCTTCGTCATCGTCGGGCGAAACGAACCAGCGGTTGCCGCACTTGGCGCATTTGACGCTACGCCCTTCCGGGCCAAGCGCCTCTACCTTAATCTCGTAGGACGTACTGCAGTCCGGACATTTGATCTTCATGTGCGAAGACCTTTCGCCATGGCATGCTCTAGCGGTTCACTTTGGAACCGGGGGGTCGAAATCCGGCACGAAATATTGGACAAGGGCCAAGCAAATCCTATGACGGGCTTTCAGGTCCTTAATGGACCTTTATATGATTAATGCACCGTTAACGGCCAGGCTATAGCGTTCGGGCCATCAACAGGAGTAATTTTGTGATCCGCTTTGAAAATGTCGGATTGAGATACGGAATGGGATCGGAAATCCTGCGCGACCTGACTTTTCAGATCGAGCCGCAGTCGTTTCAGTTCCTGACCGGTCCCTCGGGGGCAGGCAAGACCAGCCTGATCCGGCTCCTGTTCATGTCCCTGCGCCCGACCCGAGGTCTGATAAAGGTTTTCAACCGCGATCTGAGCGTGATCGACAAGCAGGAATTGCCGAAGCTCCGGCGCAAGATCGGCGTGGTGTTTCAGGATTTTCGCCTGCTGGACCATCTGACAACCTATGAAAACGTGGCCCTGCCACTGCGCGTGGTGGGAAAGGACGAATCCGAATACCGCTCCGATGTGATTGATCTGTTGAAATGGGTCGGACTTGGGGATCGCATGCATGTGCTGCCACCGGTGCTGTCGGGTGGGGAAAAGCAGCGTGCGGCCATTGCGCGGGCGCTGATCACCCGGCCGGAGGTGCTGCTCGCGGATGAGCCGACCGGTAACGTGGATCCGCCACTTGCACGTCGTCTGTTGCGCCTTTTCATCGAATTGAACAAACTCGGCACCTCTGTCGTCATCGCGACCCACGATATCGCGCTGCTGGAACAGGTGGACGCCCGGCGCATGGTGCTTGCCGACGGGCGCCTCTCAATTTTCGATTAGGCGGCATGATGGCTCAGTCCGACGACACAGACAAAAAACAGGCAAGCGCCGCCAGTGTTCGCCCGCCCAAGCGAGCCGAACGACCGAAGCGTGGCCGAAAGCCGACGCGCAAGGCCGCACCCAGGCCGAAGAACGAAGCACCCCAGGGGGACGATGCCAAGTTGCGGCCCTCCGCGGCGATCGTTCCGCCACAGGCAGTCGCCGGGCGGGCTCTCACGCTGGTGGTGGCCATCATGAGCTTTCTGGCCTGTTTGACGGTCGGTGCAGTGTCGGTGGTGTGGGACGCAGCCGATGCGTGGCAGAACGATCTGGTGCGTGAGATCACCATTCAGATCCGCCCGGCCGAAGGCGTCGACATGCTGCGGGAGATCGACAAGGCCGTTGCGCTTGCGCAGGAGTTTCCGGGCATCGATTCCGTACGGGCACTGTCCGATGCCGAAACCAAGTCACTGCTGGAGCCCTGGCTGGGCGAAGGCCTTCAGCTTGACGGCCTGCCGGTGCCGCGGCTCATTCAGATCACGGTCGGGGATCCGGAACTTCTGAACCTGTCGCAGTTGCGCTCGATGGTCTCGCAGAGCGTGACGGGCGCGAGTGTCGACGATCATTCCGTGTGGACATCTCGTCTGTCGGCCATGGCAGGCGCGGTGGTGCTGGGCGGCTTTGCGATCATGGTGCTTGTGCTCGGCTCGATGGTCTTGAGCGTCGTCTTTGCGACCCAGGCAGCCATGGCCGGCAACAAGGACGTCGTCTCCGTTCTGCATTTCGTTGGAGCGGAGGACGGTTTCATCGCTCGTGAATTCCAGCGCCACTTCCTGATGCTGGGCCTGAAGGGCGGTGTTTCCGGCGGTGTTGCGGCCATCCTGGCCTTTCTGACGGTTGACATGCTGACCCGGCAGAGCTCCGGCCAGGCGGGGTCGGACCAGATGTCGGCTCTCTTCGGCGGCATCTCCGTCAGCCTGCCCGGCTACCTCGGTGTATTCGGTGTGGTGTTCCTCGTCGCGATCCTGACAGCCCTGACTTCTGGCCTCGCCGTCAAGGCCCATTTGGCAAAAGTGGATTGATTTTATCGCACAATGCCGTGAAATTGGCCGAATCACTTATCATAGTCGCGCCATGACCCATGCTGACACAGTGTTAGACCCCGTTCTGGACGACGGTTCTTCCGTCGTTGGCGATCGGCGTGTGTCCGTATCAAAGGACAAGGGCACAGCACGCAGGAACGCCACAAGCGGCGATGCGCGCAAGAAACGCTTCGGTCTCAGAATCCTTTTCGTTGCCGTCATCACGGCTCTTGTTGCGGGAACCGTCGGACAGTTTGCCATGTTCGCGCAGAAGGTTGCCAATGCCAGAGTGCCGGCTTCCGCAAATGCGGATGCCATTGTCGTGCTGACGGGCGGGCATGCCCGCGTCAACGAGGCAATCCGCCTCCTGGAAGAAGGCCGTGCCAACCGGTTGCTGATTTCGGGCGTTCATCCCGGCACCACGCGTGAACAGCTTGCCGCCGTTACAGCGTCCAGCATGCCGCTGGAAAAAAACAGTGTCGATCTTGACCGGGTCGCGCTCAATACAGCGGGCAATGCGGTGGAAACCGCCAACTGGGTCAAGAAGAACGGGTTCTCGTCCCTCCTGGTCGTGACCAGTGCCTACCATCTGCCGCGTGCCAAGGTGGAACTTGCCGGCGCCCTGCCGAATGTCGCCCTGATTGCCTATCCGGTCTTTTCCAAGGACCTGAAGCTGGACAGCTGGTACAGGGAACCGGCAACGATGCGGCTTCTCATGCGCGAATATGTGAAGTATATCCTCGCCCGACTCCGGATTACCGTGCAGGGTGTGCGCTGACAGCTGTCGGACCACGGCCGAGCGGTGGCTTCACCCACGACCAGTCTTTATGGTGCCATGGTTTTTCTGCGCTCTACCCTTTTCCAGATCCTGTTCTATCTCGTCACGTTCGTGCTGATGATCCTGTTCGCACCAGTCATGCTGCTGCCGCGGCGCTGGGGCTGGTGGGTGGTGCCGACCTGGTCACGGGTGTTGCAGCTGCTGATGCGTGTCTTTGCGGGCATCAAGGTGGAAGTCCGGGGACGGGAAAACCTGCCTGACGGTGGTTTCATTGCCGCCATGAAGCACCAGTCCGCCTGGGAGACAGTGGCACTGATCCCCCTTTTCAGAAGCCCGACCTTCATCCTGAAACGCGAGCTGCGCTGGATACCGATTTTCGGCTGGTACACAGCCAAGTTCAAACAGATCCCGATCAACCGGGGCAAGCGGTCCGAAGCGCTGGCGGCAATGATGCTGGCCGCCAAGGAGGCGATTGCCGAAAAGCGCCAGATCCTGATCTTTCCGGAAGGCACCCGCCGGCCGGCCGGGGCAGAGCCGAAATACAAGTTCGGTATCGCGCATCTCTACCGCGACCTGAAATGCCCGGTTGTCCCGATCGCTCACAACGCCGGCCTCTACTGGCCTCGCGCCTCGTGGAAGGTCTATCCGGGCACGGTGATTGTCGAGATCCTGCCGCCGATCGAGCCGGGCCTGGCGCCCAATGCCTTTTACGAAAGAATGGTCACGGATATCGAAACGGCCAGCGATCGACTGATCGAGGAAGCCCGCACGGCCCGCAAGCCCTCGCCGGTGCTTGAAGAAGTCGACACGCGCCGCAAGGCACAGCCGGCCTGAAAAAAAGACCGCCCCAATGCGTTGAGACGGTCTTTCAGTTTGAAGGGGTCCAGGCGAGATGATCGCCTGAACCTGACTTCGGGCTGCCTTATTGTGCTGCCTTGCCGGCTTCGGCCGACTGCAGGCGCATCAGGCCCAGATGGAGTACACCACCCAGGACCGCGCCGATGACCCAGCCGTAGCCGGAGAGTTCCGACAGGGCCGGAACCCACACCGTTGCCACCGAAAACAGTGCGGCGATGGCAAAGGCAAAGATCGCCTTCATGTTCCAGCCGTTGTTGTAGTGGTAGCGGGCGTCCGGATCGGAGGAAAACAGCGCCTCGACATCGATGTTCTGCTTGCGAACCAGGTAGTAGTCCGCGACCAGAATGCCGTAGAGCGGTGCCAGGAACGCGCCGAGCGTATCGACGAAAGCGGCAATGCCGATGTTCGAGATGACCGACACCCACAGCGCGCCGATGAAGAAGGCAATGACAGCTGTGATGATGCCGCCGGTCTTGGCCGAGATCTTCTCCGGGTTGAGGTTGGCAATGTCATAGGCCGGCGGAATGAAGTTTGCCACCAGGTTGATGCCGACCGTTGCCGCAAAGAAAGTGACGGCAGCGATCAGCGTCAGCAGGACGTTGTCGACACGGTCGACGATATCAGCCGGGTTCACCAGCTTTTCTCCGAACAGCACCACGGTGCCGGCCGTCACGAACAGGGCGATGAAGGAGAAGAAGGCCATGGAAACCGGCAGGCCCCAGAAGTTGCCGCGCTTCATGGCGCGTTCATCCGACACGAAGCGGGAAAAGTCGCCGAAGTTGATCACAACGGCGGCGAAATAGGCGATCATCGTGCCGACCACCGCGACGAAGGCAGCAACAGGCCCACGCGGGTCGGTCGCTTCGCTGCCTTCGAAGATGGTGCCGAGAGCCGAGAAGATGCCGTTGCCGGCTTTCCACCAGATCACCAGGCACAGCGCGATCATGACGATGTAGACGAACGGACCTGCCCAGTTCAGGAACTTGCCGACCCAGTCGATGCCTTTCATGAACAGGGCAACCTGGAAGACGCAGACGATGAGATAGGAAATCCAGCCGACCGTTGTCATGCCGAGGAATTCCGCGCCGCCCTCAGTGCCGAGTAGCGTGTTGAACAGCAACGCAACCGCCGTGGAGGCGAAGTAGGTTTGCACGCCATACCAGAAGATGGCGACGATACCGCGTACGAGCGCCGGGAAACGGGCGCCGTAAACGCCCATCGAGGCGCGGGCGATTACCGGATAGGGCACGCCGTGCTTTACCGACGGGCGGCCGGTGAGATTGACCAGCACCATGACGAAGAAACCGGCCAGCACGATAGCCGCGAAAACCATCCAGCCGTTGAGGCCGTAGGTGATGAACAACGATGCAGCCAGCGTGTAGCCGAACAGGCTCTGGATATCGTTGTTCCAGACGTTGAAGATTTCGAAGGCGCCCCACTTGCGCTCCGAAGCTGGGATCGGCGCCAGGTCCTCGTTGTAGAGGCCTCCGTCTCGCGGACCCGATTTGCCAGATAAATTCGCCATAGTCTCCTCCTTGTGGCCGCATCCCCAGCGACCTCGGTGTTTTTCCGGACATTCGCAGGTCTTCTTGCGTTCTCCCGGACGCAGGAAGCTCTTGGCTGTGCATTGCAAAAAGTTTGTGCTTGCATCTAACATTTTACAAAGCATGTTAGGTAACAGACTATACGGAATTTCAAGCAGGTCCTTTCGGCTTTGCTTGGAAATGCCAGTGGCGACAACCTGCGATCATCCGGACCGGATCGACGGAGCTGCAATGAAGGACGCAAACAGAGGTGAATTGCTGAACGACAAGGCTTTTCAGGCGCTTGTCGAAGCCTTGCGCAGCGGTTCGCTGCGTAATGGCCAGTTCCTGTCGATGTCCCAGCTTGTCGATCAGCTGGACTATCCGATCGCGCCCGTGCGCGAAGCCGTCAAATACGCCAGCTCTCAGGGGTTCCTGACGACGGTGCCCAAACGCGGCCTTCAGGTGATGGAAGCTAGCCCGGACAACATTCGCGAATGTCTGGACGTGCGTCTGGTGCTGGACCAGGAAGGTGCGCGCCGGCGGATATCACAGGGAAATCTGGAGGGCCTCGACGCCTTGCGCCGGCGTCACGAGATCATGCGCGACGAGGTGCGGACGGGGCCTGCGGCCAGCCTGCCGCCCAAGGCGATCGAGGTGGACCTGTCCCTGCACACATACCTTGGCGAGGGACTTGGAAATTCGCTGCTGTCGGCTGCCTATGCCGCAAACCGTATCCGGATCGCCGTCATCCAGCATGCGCGGCCGTTTCTCGCGGATCGGATCGCCTCGGCCATGGACGAGCATCTGGCGGTTATCGAGGCGCTGGAAACCCGGAACGAGGCCGCTGCGGTGCAAGCCTTGAAATATCATTGCGAGCAAACACTGCGCTGGTGGGGTGTTCCCTGAACGTTAGCATCCTGCAAGACCTGTACTGCCGTCCCTGAGCCTGGCTCAGGCTTTCAGGCGCTCGGCCAGCCAGGCAAGACCCGTATCGGGAATGCCCATTTCCTGGAGGTGGGCGGCGGTGTTGATGACATAGTCCGGATTGGCGCCGGACTTGCCGACAGCGCCTCTTACGATTTCCAGCTGCTCTTCCAGAGGCAAGGAACCCGCATACTGGGCATGGCCGTGATCGACCATGTAGACCAGCGCTTCCACCTTCTCGCCGCTGTCGAGCTCGACGTGATGATGGTGCTCCTTGTAGACCATCGTCGTCTGTTCCCGGGCGCGCAGATATTCCAGCACTTGCGGCCAGATATCCCCGGAGACCTGATAGGCGATGCCCCGGCATGCGCCGCCGTTGTCGAGGCCGAACACGAGACCCGGTCTCTGCTGCGTACCCCGATGTACCCAGGAATAGACGCAAAGCGAGCGATGTGCACCGCGCAGCAGCGCCGGTTCGGCGCGCTGGTGATCAAATCCTGGGTTCCACATCAAAGAACCGTAGCCAAAGACCCAAAAATCGCTCATATCGACCTGTCTTGTGTTACCGCAGCTGCGGAGATAGCAAGCTGCACCGGTCGTTTCAATGGCACTCCGGCAGCGCCTGTCTTGCAGGTGGCCCTTGTCGGTAGTGTGACCGGTCCGGAAATCGCCGAACCAGAAGAGAGTGTCACCCAGTGTCCGATATCAAGACCAAGCCGCCGAAACCCACCAGACGCGGATATATTCTGCTGGCCGGAGCCATCGTTCTGGTGATCGCGGGCTGGTCGGCCGCCTGGTTTTATGGGCAGTCCGTCCTTCGGGAACAACTCGACCGGCAAATTGTCCGCATGGCGGACCAGGGCCTGGATGTGAGCTGCGCGGATCTTGCCATTGCCGGCTATCCGTTCCGCTATGAAGTCTCCTGCGCGGATATGCGCTCGGCCGATCGCTGGGGAACAGCCGCATCGCTCGGCGGGTTGAATGCCGTCGCCTTGATCTATAATCCGTGGCACGTGATCTTCGAGGCAAAGTCGCCTGCGGCCATGTCGGTGCCGGTGAACGGCCTCGAAGGTGGCCTGACCTGGCAGACGGCCCGCGCCAGCGTGAAGTTCAGCGACAATGCACTCGGATCGTTTGATGCGGTGATCGACAAACCGGAAGCAGCGTTCGACACCGCCCTCGCCCGGGGCCTGTTTGCGGCTGAAAAGTCCGAAGTGCATCTGCGCAAGCAGCCCGATAGTGCGGCGACGCTGGAAAGTTTCGTCACGGTTCAGGACCTCAGCCTCAAATCTCTGCCTGAACTTCAGCAGACGATTTCCCTGCGCAGCCATGCCCGTATCGAAGGTGGCACAGCCCTGCTTGCAGGAGCAGACCTCGTTTCGCTTGTGCGGGCGCAGGGCGGAGAATTGCCGGTCGAACTGGTGCTTACCGAAATACTGGTCGGGGCTGGCAAGGCCACGGCGAGTGGCAATCTGGTGCTTTCGGGTGACGGCACCTTGAGCGGTTCACTGGAGCTGAACCTCGGCAATCCGGACGCGCTTCTGGACAGCGTGAAGCCCTTGTTCCCGCCTGAAGACCAGACTTTTTCACTGCTGCAGAATGTGGTGAAGAGCCTGGAGCCCGCCGCCAGGGAAGTCGACGGTGTGCGCACCATCACGCTGCCGGTCTCGGTCGACCGCGGCGTGGTTCGCATCGGTTTTCTGCCGCTTGGCCAGATCCCGCCGTTGTTTCCAGCGGGATCCTGATCATTTGATGGCCTCAGTCCGCACCCTGAACAGCGGCATGCGGACTGAAACCTGCCTGAAACCCAAGCCCGGTCAGTCGCCGGCTACACGGTCGATCGGGATCAGGTAGCTCTTGCGATGATCGGGTTCTGCGATCTTTTCGTAGAGCGCAACCGCCGGGGTGTTCTTGCCCGGTACGAGCCAGCGCAAATGCAGCCATCCGCGGCTCTGGCCTTCGCTGACCAGGGTTTCGATCATCTTGCGGCCGGTGCCCTTGTTGCGGTGGTCGGGATGGACATAGATGTCATCCATCTGGCCGATCCTGAGACCCGTGATGAGTTCCGGCAGGTCGAAGAAAACTGCGAAACCGACCAGCTTGTCGCCTTCGAAAGCTCCCAGAACCTCTGCCGTCTTGTCCGACAGAATGCGTTCGGCGTAATAGGCGTCGGGACGACGCGGTGCACCGCGCCGCAGCGCCTGTGCATTTTCGGCAATAAGCGGCGCAAGCTTATGAGCATCATCCAGCCGAAGGGCCCTGATTTGCGTTGTCGTCATGATTTCCCCGGAAAGCAAATCGATTAAGAGTGTGACTTTGGCCCACCATGTCCCGAAACGGGTTCGCTGATCAAGGACTTCGATCAATTAATGGCTGCGGCATTGCTGACGGTCGGCTACGCACGCCCTGTCCGGGGTCTGCGGCCTTTCGCTTGCGGCGATTTCGTGCCATGAGCGATGCACGGAAAAGACGGGAACAGGAAATGGCGGACAAGCAAAAGTTGAGGGCGACGCTGATCGGACTTACAGCTGTGCTGATGTGGGCGACCCTCGGCCTGTTTGGTGCCGGTTCCGGAAGTGTGCCTCCGTTCCTGTTGAACACGCTCTGTTTCGGCTTCTCCGGCATCATGGCGCTGATCTGGCTGATCGCGACCGGCAAGACCCGGTTGCTCAGGCAACCGCTTGGCGTTTGGGCATTCGGCACGTTCGGCCTGTTCGGCTTTCATTTTTTCTATTTCACCGCCATCCGCAACGCGCCGCCTGTGGAAGCAAATCTGATCAACTACACATGGCCGCTCCTGATCGTGCTGTTTTCCGCCCTGTTACCTGGTGAACGGCTTCGTCTGCATCATGTCATTGGAACGGTTCTGGGCCTGGCCGGTGCAGTGCTTCTGATCACCGGCGGGGAAGGTGTCGGTTTTTCCTCCGGCTCGATGCTCGGCTATGGGGCAGCGGTGGCCTCGTGTCTGTTCTGGTCCAGCTATTCCGTGCTGTCGCGCAGACTGGGTGCGGTGCCGACCGAAGCCGTTGCAGGGTTCTGTCTGATGACCGCAATCCTTTCGGGTGTCTGCCATCTGGCGCTGGAGGAAACGATCCTGCCTGCATCGTCGCTGGAATGGGCATCGGTGCTGGCTCTTGCCGCTTTCCCGGTGGGACTTGCGTTTTTCACCTGGGACATCGGTGTCAAGCATGGCGATATTCAGGTTCTGGGCGCAGCGGCCTATTCGGCGCCGCTCCTGTCCACCCTGTTGCTGATTGCCTTCGGCTTCGGGGCGCTGACACCTGCCGTTGGCATCGCCTGTGTGGCGATTACGCTGGGGGCGGTGATTGCCGCAAAGGACATGATCTTCAAACGCCGGCAGAAAGTGCCGGTGAGCATGCAGGCAGACGAACTTCCGTGATCGGCGGCAACGTCTGCGTTTGGCGGTACCCCGGTGCACGAACGCGGCCGTTCCCCCTTCGGCGAATTCCCCTGGCCGCCGCGATCCACTAGGTTAACCGGAAATCCGTTTTCCCGACTTGCAGGATCGACCCATGACAACACAGCCAAGACCCCGCCGTTCCGCTCTCTATATGCCCGGCTCCAACGCCCGGGCGCTGGAAAAGGCGGCAACGCTGGATGTGGACTGCCTGCTGCTGGACCTTGAAGACGCGGTTGCTCCCGATGCCAAGGACATGGCGCGCACCCAGATTGTCGAGGCCGTTTCGGCCCGTCCCTATGGCAATCGCGAGGTGGTGATCCGCATCAACGGGCTGGAGACGCCCTGGGGCGAAGACGATCTGGCGGCAGCGGTGAAGGCCAATCCGGATGCCATTCTGGTGCCCAAGGTCAACAGCCCGGCCGACCTGCAGATGGTTGCGCACAAGCTATCGCTTCTGGGGGCGTCTGCGGACCTGAAACTCTGGGCCATGATGGAAACGCCGCTCGCCATGCTGAATGCAGCCGCCATCGGTGCCTGCGGTCTGGACCCGGCTGTGCGGCTGTCCTGTTTCGTGATGGGCACCAATGACCTGGCCAAGGAAACAAGGGCACGTCTCACGCCCGGCCGCATCGCCATGACGCCCTGGCTGATGACCTGCGTTGCGGCAGCGCGCGCCGGCGGCATCGATATTCTGGACGGTGTCTACAATGCGTTTCAGGACGAGGAAGGTTTCGCCGCCGAATGTGCCCAGGGTGTCGACATGGGCATGGACGGCAAGACGCTGATCCACCCGAAACAGATCGCCCCCTGCCACGCAGCCTTCAGTCCGTCGGAAGAGGAAGTTGCCTGGGCACGCAAGATCAATTCTCTGTTCGATGAGCCTGAAAATGCGGGCAAGGGCGCAATCCAGGTGGACGGCAAGATGGTTGAAAGGCTACATGCGGACATGGGCAAGCGGGTGATCGCCATCGCCGACGCCATCGCTGCCCGGACCTGACACACAAGAGAGCTCTCATGAAACTCTACCGCTTCATCACCGGCATCGACGACAGCGAATTCTGCCACCGGGTTACCCAGGCTCTCAACAAGGGCTGGCAGCTGTCCGGTTCTCCTTCGCTCACCTACGACGCAACGCGTGGCGCGACCATTTGCGGCCAGGCAGTGACAAAGGAAGTCGAAGGCGTTGAATACTCCCGGGACATCAAGCTCGGCGACTACTGATCGCAGTTGGTTCCCTGAATCAGGTTGCTCTGCGCGATCGCTGAAAATTCAACGGCCCCGGAAGTTCCGGGGCCGTTTCGCTTTGTCGGGTCATGAAGTTCGGGTCGCTACTGCATCCCCTTCGACAGAAAGTCCTCGACGATGTTCGACATGTTGAACGACGCCCCGCCCTGGACCGGGGGATAGTCGGCAAGGCTCTGCAGATGCTGACCCATGAGCACGCCCATCGGCTGGATAAGCCACGATATCTTCTGCATCAGATGTCCGTAGCCATCGGTTGAATCGTAGCTTTCAAACGGATCCGCTCGGATGTTGAACACCAAAGGTGCTGTCCGCGGAACCAGGTTGGCGTAATAATCTTCCTTGGTCGAGAAGTGGAATTTCCACGGTCCCATCCTGATCGCCGTCAGCACGCTTTCGTAATAGTGGAAGATGTGGTTGCGATTGGAATTGGCCTGTTCGCCCTTCCAGTAAGCCAGGTTGTTGACGCCGTCGATGAACTGCTGCTTCTCGGCCATCACTTCAGCCTTGACGTCTTCAATGCCGGCTGCGGCTGCCAGGGTGGTGAACATGTCCTGGTGTGCCTGAATTCCGGTAAGTGTCTTGCCGGCTTCCAGTATGTTCGGCCAGCGAACCATGGAAATGACACGGACGCCGCCTTCATAGGTGGTCATCTTTTCGCCCCGGAAAGGAGTGGTGGCGCCGTGGGGCCAGGAAGAATGCTCCGGCCCGTTGTCGGTCGAATACCAGACAATGGTGTTTTCGCTCAGGCCCTGTTGGTCGAGCCAGTCAAGCACCAGGCCGATATCATGGTCGTGCTGCAGCATGCCCGAGCCGTGGTAGTCGGCTTCGGTCGTATAGGTTTCTGCGGCGTAGCGCCACTCGTCGTTCAGCCGCGTGTAGAGATGCATGCGGCTGGTGTTCAGCCAGACAAAGAACGGTTCGCCCGCTTCCTGGGCGTTTTTCATGAAGTCCTTGGCCAGAGGGATGACTTCGCCCTCGTCGAAGTTCTTCATTCGCTCCTGGGTGAGTGGACCGGTGTCCTCGACCGTCTGCTTGCCTATGACACCAAACCTGGGCTGTTCGGTATCGTCGAAGGTTTCCGATGCAAAGCTGTGTATGACGCCCCGTGTTCCGAACTGCTTCTCGTATTCCTCAAGGCTGCCGGAAAAGGCTTCGCCGAAACGCTGGTAGTCGCGCTGTTCGGCTTCTTCCTGCGTATTGAGATGATAGAGATTGCCGAAGAATTCGTCGAAGCCATGGACGGTGGGCAGGTGCTCGTTCCGGTCACCCAGATGGTTCTTGCCGAAATGTCCCGTGCGGTAGCCGATCTGTTTCAGTTCTTCCGCAAGCGTTGGCGACTCTGCTTTCAGACCGAGCGACGACCCGGGTTGACCCACGGTGGTCATGCCGGACCGGATCGGGTACTGACCGGTCAGGAACGCCGCACGGCCTGCGGTGCAGCTCGGCTGGGCGTAGTGATCGGTGAAGCGGAGGCCTTCATTCGCCAGGCGGTCGATGTTGGGCGTGGTGTAACCCATGGTGCCCATGCCATAAGCGGAAACATTCTGCCAACCGACATCGTCGCCCCATATGACCAGTATGTTTGGTGGTTTTGACTCTTGCGCCATGGACGTTGTGCACGTCATGAGAAGTGCGATGGGCAAGCCTGCAAGCAGATGTCGAAAAGACATGATCCCCGTCTCCCTTGAACACATTCGGTGAGTTCCTCTGGCAGAGTAGGCGCAGCACGGCAGTTCGCCAAGCTGTGATAGTACTTACGCTTAATGCACGGAGTGGTCGTATTCGGGATTTGTCCGGGATTTTTTAGTGTTCTGGTGTCGCCAAACAGATTCAGGCCTCAGCGGACACCATGGCCCTGTCCGCAAGGCCGTCCTGAAGCAGGTCTTCAACGAACCAGGCCGCGAACTGGTGACGGCCCGAAACACCGGCCTTTGCGTAGATTCTGGTCAATTGAGCGCGCACGGTTCCCTGTGCCGCGCCCCGCAGCTGGGCGATCTCCGAAAGATCCAGCCCTTTCAAGGCCAGGAGGCCGACATCTCTTTCAGCAGGTGTCAGGCCCCATTCGGCAAACTGGCCGTCAATGATCCGGGCAAGATCGCCGCGGGCGGCTCCAAGGCCGCGCTCCTGATTGCGCAGTCTTTCCAGGGTGAGCCGCAGCTGCCAGCCGGCCAGGAAAATGCCGACGATCAACACGAAGGCGACAAAGAATTCGAAAATGGAATGCGGGCTGCTGACGTCGGTCACAAGATCGGTAAAGGCATCGCCGACAAAGAAGATCGCGGCCACGGATTGCAACAGCATGAAGGCGGCAAGGGCGGTTGTCTCACGCCGTCCCTGCCGCAGGTTGATCCCTGAAAATGTCATTTGTCCTTGATCCGGCCAACCAGCATGGGCCGAACCAGATTACGCTTCATCACACGACTTTCAACTGCGACACCTGCGACATGGATCAGGGCCATCACCAGCATCAGGTTGGCGGCGATCTCGTGAACTTCCTCCGCGGCTTCACCCAGGGACGATTTCTCTTCGCCTTCGTCGTCGTCTTTCTTGACGAGCACCGACCAGTCTCCGGCGGCAACCGCCGCCTTTTCCTCGGCAATCGTGATGGGGCTCTTGGCACCGGTCATGTAAAGGCCGGTTCCGGTTACCGCCACAAGGCAGGCCCAAAGCGCATAGACCATGATCGCTCCGGCGGGATTATGGGAGCGATAGTGGCGCGGTTTGCCCCTGACGAGGTCGATGAGGTGAGACACCGCAGCCCGCGGGTCGGGCAGAAAGGAGGAGAACCTGGCTTCGGCAGGCCCGAGAAATCCCCAGACGAAGCGAAGCGCCAGCAACCCCAGAACGCCCCAGCCTATCCAGATGTGGATGGTGCCGCCGCCCTTGTTGATGAGGCCGTTGGCGATGACTGCGGCTGCGATCAACCAGTGGCTGATCCGCACCAGCGGATCCCACAATTCGGGGGGGCTTTGCGCCCCCTCGTTCGATTGCGGGGTGTTTGAGGCACCCATGATCAGTCTTCGTTCTTGACGTTGGTGACCATGCCGGATTTCGGGTCGATGTAGACTTCCCAAAGCTTGTTTTCCGCATCGGTGCATTTCGCTTCGATCTTGCCGTCCTCGGCCTCGAATTCCTTGACGGTGCAACCGGCCTTGGCCAGCGCCGCGGTGGCTTCCTCGGGATTTGTGCCGACCATGTCACCAACGGCGGGCATGGCCTGCGCGGCGACCGGAGCAAGGCAGAGGCAGAGTACGGCGAGAGATTTCTTCAGCATGATTGTGTCCTTCATCAGGTTTCTGCGACCGTTGCGGTCTTCGTCCTGATTGGCCGCAAACTCGGCTTCGGTCGATTGACGGACTGCTGACGCCGGGCATCATAAGCAGGTGCTTACGCGCGGATTTCGATCCTTCGACAGCCGTCCCTAAGGTCAAACCAGGCAAATGGTCTTGCCAGGGTTGAAACGGCTGAAATGAATTGCGAAGTCATGGGAATAAAATTGCTCCGGCAAAATTCCAAGCCGGTATTTTCAATTTGCTTCAAGGAAACAGGCCGTTGCGCATCTTTTCCCTTCTGGCCCACCCCAGGGACAACAGCTTCTGCCATGCGCTGTCGAAACAGGCGCGTGACGCTCTGGAGGCCGAGGGACACCAGATAGATCACCACGATCTTTATGCCGAAGAGTTCGATCCCTGTCTGACAGCAGAGGAAGCCTATTCGATCGGCGATACCCTGGAAGAAGTGCTGTCCCGTTCAGAGGACGCCGTCGTTGCGCGGCACAGGGAAGGTATTTCGAACGCTGATGGTCTGCTGGTCGTCCATCCGAACTGGTGGGGCAAACCGCCGGCGATCCTTGCAGGCTGGATGGACCGCGTGCTGGTGCCGGGCGTTGCCTATCGGCTGCAGACTGCCGACGGTCTGCCGGAAGGGTTGCTGTCGATCCGCAAGGCCGTCGTCTTCAACACATCCGACACCGAGGCGGAGCGAGAGCGGCTTGATCTTGGAGACCCGCTGGAGCTGATCTGGGGCCGGTGCGTGCTGCCGTATTGTGGCGCTCTGGATTATGAGCGCCACGTCTTCAGGCCTGTTGTCGGCAGCTCCTATCCCCAGCGGCAAGACTGGCTGGAAGAAACCGCCCATATTTGTCGAAGCGCCTTTGATGGTTGACTAAGCTGTCACGAGATCCTTCAGGACGTCGGCCGCGAGCTGGAAGGATTTCACGCGGGCACCGTGATCGTGGATCATGCCGGTGATCATCAGTTCGTCGGGCTGGTAGCGGGTGATGATTGCCGACAGTTGGTCGCGGATCGTCGCCGGAGATCCTGTTGCCGAGCAGGACAGGGCGTGTTCGACCTGCGCCAGAACGGCGGGCGGAATTTCGGCGGTGATATTTTTCACCGGCAGGGGTAGTTTGCCCGGGCTGCCCATGCGCAACCGGGCGAAGGCGAGCAACTGGGAAGAGCGCAGGTAATCTGCCTCTTCGTCGGAGTCGGCAGCAAAGACGCCAGCTGCCACCATCACATGCGGTCTGGCGAGCTGCGGTGACGGCTGGAAGGTTGCCCGGTAGATCTCCAGCGCTTCTTCCAGCATGTCCGGTGCGAAATGGGAGGCAAAGGCATAGGGCAGCCCGAAGGCCGCCGCGAGTTGCGCGCCGTAAAGGCTCGAGCCAAGGATCCAGATCGGAACCTGCGTGCCTTCGCCCGGGATCGCGCGCACCCTGCTGGTTTCAGAAGCGGGTCTGAAATAGCCCATCAGCTCCTGGACATCCTGCGGAAAACTGTCCTCACCGGCCATGTGACGACGCAGGGCCCTGGCCGTCGCCATGTCCGTGCCCGGGGCGCGGCCCAGGCCCAGGTCGATCCGGCCCGGGTAAAGCGTTGCCAGCGTGCCGAATTGCTCAGCGATGATCAGCGGCGAGTGGTTGGGCAGCATGATACCGCCCGCGCCGACGCGCATGGTGGAGGTTGCTGCCGCCACCTGGCCGATGACAAGCGATGTTGCGGCGCTGGCGATGCCCGGCATGTTGTGATGCTCGGCCAGCCAGTAGCGATGGTAGCCTGCCTGTTCCGCGGACCGCGCCAGATCGACCGTGTTTGCCAGAGCCGCGGCCGCTGTCTGGCCTTCCGGCACAGGGGACAGATCGAGAAGGGAAAAATGCTGCATGGATATCTCCGTTGGAGCTCCATGTAGGATCTGAAAACCCACCCGCCAAGGTCAAGTTTTGTCGGCAGCCTGCTTTGGTGCAGCCTTCCCAAGCGCTTAAACGGGTATGGCTCCCGGGGTCAGCGGGATCTATTCGGCGAATGTCGCTTCGAACACACGCTCGTAGATACGCTTCACCGCTTCGGTCTCTTCAGACCCCTGCCGGGCAAGGTTGCCGAGACCTGGCGCGGCGTTGACCTCCAGGACAACGGCATCTGCGTTGGCTGCAGTCGGCAAGATCAGGTCAACGGCGGCATAACGCAGAGACAGGGCCTGTGCGGCCTCACGGGCAAGGGTGGCAAGGTCCGGGGCGAGCGAGCCGGTGACAATTCTGGCCGTGCCGCCTGCGGACAGATTGACCACGGGCAGAAGCGTGACCGTCTGGCCTGACGCGGGAATCGTTTCCAGCATCAGCCCTTGTTGCTGCAGTTCGAGGACGAGGCGGGGGTCGGCAGCGTCGAAGCGCGGATCGGCGCCGATGATCTCGGCAATGCTGCGATGACCGTCGCCCATGATCTGAGGCGGATGGCGTTCGATGGCGCACAGCACATCGTCGTCCAGAACGATAATTCTCAGTTCCTGTCCGCGGATTTCCGGTTGCACCAGCAGCTGGTCGTTGCTCTTGGCGAGGGTGTGCAGGGCCGTTTGAAGGGTGTGACTTGTGTCGATCCGCACTACGTCCCGCCCTTCCCGACCACAGTTCGGTTTGACGTAAAGCGGGAACCCCTGGTTCCCGACAAAATCCAGAAGGTCTTGCGGCGCAGTTCGGCCCATGCGGATGTCGTGTGCGAACACCAGATGTCCGTCCGGCACTGTCAGGCCTGCGGCCTTCAGAAAGGCCGCGGCATAGGCCTTGTCGGTAGCGATTTCCGCTGCACCGAGCGTGTTGAGGTCGAACCTTGTGCCCTTGAAGAACCAGCGCTTGCCGGACGGGCTTTCGACCATACCGGCATGGCCATGGCCGTCGCCCGCCGTCAGGCGGTAGCCTTTGCGGGCGCAATAGACTTCAAGCAGGTCAAAGACGAGTGCGCGCCGGCCGGCCGTTTCCGTCATGCTGGGGCCAGCCGGGCTGTCAGTTGTTTTTCTGGCGGGCGTTGGCCAGATAATCGATCTTGAAAAGTTCCGGATTGGTCGGGCCATTGGACACAACGTTATAGACCGCAACGGAGGTGTCGTAGCCCTGCTGGTCGGTAACGGTCCACTGCTTCAATGCGTAGTCCTTGGCATCGAAGATCAGCGTCAGCGTACCGGAGTTGAACTTGGTCTTGTCCAGGATCGTGACGGTGATCAGGTCTTCTTCCACCAGAACGTTGGTGACGTTGGTGTCCTTCTGCAGGTCGATGTCGTCTGACAGCAGGAAGCGCAGCGGCGTCTGGCCAAGAGGCCAGATGTCCTGGGTGTTCAGCTTGCGGTCGCGCACGGACACCGACTTGCCGTCGGCCACAATGTCGAGCACGGAAGGCTTGTTGTAGTAGAAGCGCACCTTGCCCGGGCGGGCCATGTAGAACTTGCCGTCGGACTGGTTTCCGTCAGGACCGAACTGGATGAAGTCGCCATGCATGGTCTTCACCGAGTTGAAATAGGAGTTGAGATCCCTGAGGGCATTTTGTTCCTGCTCGGTCAGCGCCGCGGCGGGCAGCAGTGCCGACAGGGACAGAGCCGCAGCAATGCCAGCTGCCAGCATAGGTTTGATCAGGCGGGAAGCGAAGCGTTTCAGCATGATGCAATGTCCTAAATCGTTCTCTGTGTGACACGTTTCCCCCTAGCTAGGGAGCGTGTGTGGCAAAGCTTTGGCAGTTTACCATCAAAAATCTTCTTCCACGCCGTTCTGCACGAGAATTTCGCGTTTTCCGGCATGGTTGGCGGCGCTGATCAGGCCTTCGTTTTCCATCCGCTCAATCAGCGAAGCAGCACGGTTGTAGCCGATCGAAAGGCGCCGCTGCACATAGGAGGTCGACGCCTTCTTGTCGCGCAGCACGATGGCAACCGCCTTGTCGTACAGATCGTTGCCCTCGTCGCCGCCGGCAAGTCCGCCGCCACCGTCGTAGGGGCTTTCGGCCTCGTCATCTTCCTCGGTCACGGCTTCCAGATATTGCGGCGTTCCCTGAACCTTAAGGTGCTTGACGATATCCTCGACCTCGTCGTCGGAAACGAACGGCCCGTGCACACGCTGGATGCGCCCGCCGCCGGCCATGTAGAGCATGTCGCCCATGCCCAGAAGCTGTTCGGCGCCCATTTCACCCAGAATGGTGCGGCTGTCGATCTTCGACGTCACCTGGAAGGAGATACGGGTCGGGAAGTTGGCCTTGATGGTGCCGGTAATGACATCCACCGACGGCCGCTGCGTGGCCATGATCAGGTGAATGCCGGCGGCACGGGCCATCTGTGCCAGCCGTTGGATAGCACCTTCGATGTCCTTGCCGGCCACCATCATCAGGTCGGCCATCTCGTCGACGATGACGACGATATACGGCATCGCCTCGAGCGGCAGCTGCTCTTCTTCGTAGATCGGCTGGCCGGTGTCGCGGTCGAAGCCGGTCTGAACGGTGCGGGTGAAAGACTCGTTCTTTTCCAGCGCCTGCTTGATGCGGGTGTTGTAGCCGTCGATGTTGCGGACACCCATCTTGGACATCTTCTTGTAGCGGTCTTCCATCTCGCGGACGGTCCACTTCAAGGCGACGACGGCTTTCTTCGGATCGGTCACGACCGGTGTCAGCAGATGTGGAATGCCGTCGTAGATCGACAGTTCCAGCATCTTGGGGTCGATCATGATCATCTTGCACTGCTCGGGCGTCAGTCGGTAGAGCAGCGACAGGATCATGGTGTTGATCGAGACCGACTTGCCCGAGCCGGTGGTACCGGCCACAAGCAGGTGAGGCATGCGGGCCAGATCCGCGACAACGCTTTCGCCATTGATGGTCTTGCCCAGGGCAAGTGCCAGCTTGGCCTTGGACTTTTCGAAGTCCTGGGCGGCCAGCAGTTCACGCAGGTAAACCGTCTCACGGCGGGCATTCGGCAGTTCGATACCGATGGCGTTCTTGCCCGGGATCACCGCCACACGGGCGGAAATCGCGCTCATGGAGCGGGCGATATCGTCCGCAAGACCGATGACACGCGAGGACTTGATACCAGGTGCCGGTTCCAGTTCGTACAGGGTCACGACCGGACCGGGACGAACCTCGATGATTTCGCCGCGAACGCCGAAATCCTCAAGCACGCCTTCCAGGATGCGGGCGTTCTGTTCCAGCGCATCGGCGGACAGACCCGGCACCTTGCCGGCCACCTTCGGCTCGGCCAGCAGCCGCAGCGGAGGCAATTCGTACTCTTCCGGGGCTCCGAGGAAGGATGGCTGGGCTTCCTCGATCGCACGTTTGCTCTGCTTCGGACGCGGTGCCTGCGGAATGACGCGGCCGTTCGTTGCCGGTTGCGCAGGCGCCTGCTGAGTCTCCGGCGCGGCAATGCCGACCGGGACCGCAGGACGACCGTTGACGGGGCCCTTGTCGATCATCAGATCGTCCGGCTCGAAGGTGTCGCCTTCCTCGTCGTAGTATTCTTCCGCATAAGGTTCGTCACCGTCGTCCGCGTGACGGCCACGCTGGTAGAAGTCGTCCAGGCCGTCGTCATCTTGCGGCATCAGTCGACCGGCAAGGGCCTTGCGGAATGCCTTCAGGCGGCTGCCCTGGCGGGTGTCTTCCGGTTCGTAGTCGGTGTCGTCCTCATCCTCGTCCCAGTATTCTTCTTCATCCTGGGCATGGCTGCGCTTCAGGCCGGTCAACCGGCGCACCTGTGCGGCAGCCTGAAGACCGAAATGCTCCATCTGGCCGACGAAGGCACTCATGAAGATACCGATGCGGGACTCGCCATCGTCGTCGTCAAAGTCGAGTTCATGCTCGGCGACCTTGCCATGGCCGACAGGGCCGGCCACGGGCTCAATCCGTTCGGACGGAGCGCCGACGCTGCCCAGCCAACCGGCAGCTGCCAGCAGGCATAGGATAGCCGGTACGCCAAGACCAAGCATGCCGACGATCGTGGCGGCGCCGCTTGTCATGTTGTCGGTAACGAGCGCGGGCAAATGGTGAACGGTGTCGCCGAAAAAGCCGCCGAGACCGGTCGGCAGCGGCCAGCTCTCGGGAACCGGCAGCGACGCCAGGGCACCTGCGGCAAGGCTCGTGCCGATCAGCCAGTAGACCAGGCGCTTGCGGCCGATGCCAAGCGCGTGGCCGGTCAGAAGCCGCCAGCCCCACAGAACCAGAGGAATCAGGAACACGGCCGTCGCCAGGCCGATGGTCTGCATCAGAATGTCTGCAAGCACAGCGCCCGGTGTTCCCAGGGCGTTGCGCACCTGGCCGCCGGTGGCATGATTGAAGCTCGGGTCGCTGACGGACCAGGTGGCCAGGCTTGCCGCGAGCATTGCCGCCAGCGCAATGATACCGAGGCCCGCGGCCCCGACAAGATTGCGCCGGATGAACCGCTTCAGCGGGCTCTCGGTGTCCAGTAGGTCAACCGAAGATCTGCGGCCGTTGCCGCGAACTGCGCTGGCCCGCCTCATGCCTTGTCCCCCAACCATTTTGCCAGACGCTCCAGAGCGATCTCTGTCTGCTCAAGAGGAGCCGTCAGGCTGATGCGAATATAGCTCCGCCCCGGATTGCTGCCGTCCGACTGGTCCGAGGCAAGGTAGCTGCCCGGCAGCACCTTGAGCCCGATTTCAGTCCAGAGTGCCTTCGTGACCGCAACGGCGTCGCCCCAGCGGCTGATATCCAGCCACAGGAAGAACCCTGCGTCAGGCGTAACCGGACCAAGGATCGGGCCGAGGTGTTTTTCGGCAGCTTCGAATTTTTCGTTGTAGAGCCTGCGGTTTTCAATGACGTGGGATTCGTCCTGATAGGCCCGGACGGCAACTGCCTGTGCCGGCAGCGGCACCTGCGGTGCGGCAAGGCCTCTGAACTTCGCCCATTTTTTCAGGAACTCTGGATCGCCTGCCGCAAAACCGCAGCGCAGGCCCGCCAGGTTGGAGCGTTTGGACAGCGAATTGAGGACGATGATGTTGGCAAAGCCGCCGCCCTGCTCTTCATTCAGATCCCTGGCCGCTTCCAGAATGCCGATTGGCGGCGTCTCGCGATAGATTTCCGAATAGCATTCGTCTGCAAAGATATAGAAGCGATGCTTGCGGGCGAGACCGATCAGGCGCTGCCAGTAGGCGGTATCGGCCACAAACCCTTCCGGATTTGTGGGCGAGGCGACATAAAAGGCGACGGTCCTTTCCAGCAGCTCCGCATCGAGACTGTCGAGATCCGGCAGAAAATTGTTTCCCGCAACCGCGTCGAGCAGCACGGCCTCCGCATCGGCGACATGCGCTGCGGCAGCATAGGTCTGGTAGAACGGGTTGGGCAGAATCACCACAGGGTGGTCCAGACCCTTGTTCAGCTGATCGCGGGCGGCAATGGCGCCGAAAGAAAGCCCTTCGCGGGAGCCGTTCAGAGGCAGCACACCATGGTCGGCGTCGATCAGCCCACCCAGATTGTATCGGCGATCCAGCCAGGATGCGATCGCCGAACGGAATTCAGGCGAGCCGTCGATCGGCGGATAACGGCGGAAACCGGCCATATTTTCGGCCAGAACTTCCGCGGTAAAATCAGGAATGGCGTGTTGCGGTTCGCCAATCGTCATGACAATCGGGTCGAGCCCCGGCGCCTCGCCGCTCAGCAGTTCGGCAAGGCGTTGAAACGGATTGGAGCTCGGCAGGGACACACCGCGCTGGTAGGCTTTTTTGCTGGCAAGCATGAATGATCCGGCACTCGTTACGCATAACTTTGCTCAGACCCTATAGCCGGTGTGGTAAATCCCTTATTAACCAAGCGGGGCAGGGCACAGGAAATGCTGCAAATGGTTGCGGATTTTCCCGCACTGCCTGCCCGGGCGTCCGACCCGTCCATAGGGACAATTTCACCCCACCGACCTAGGTTGGCGGGAATTGCCCGGAAGTCCTTGATCGTCAACGAAGACTCTGTAGAAATTGAAGGCATCGGCGCGGTCTGCAGAAATGAAATATGCCTGACCTTTTTCAAAGTGCGCCTACCTGGACAGGTTCTACGATGTCGAAAACAACAAAAAATCCGATAAGCGTCGTTTGCTTCGGCGATTCTCTCACCTGGGGATTCAATCCGGTCGACAAATCCAGGTACGGCCACGACATCCGCTGGACCCGGCTTCTGCAGAAAGAACTGGGTGACGGGTTTTACGTGGCCGAAGAAGGCGTCAACGGCCGAACAACCGTGTTCGAGGATCCGGTCAAGGGCGACAAGAACGGTCTTGCGCATCTGACGACCGTTCGCAAGACGCATATGCCGATCGACATTCTGATCATCATGCTCGGTACCAACGACCTTCAGGCCCGTTTCGGCATGAACGCTGAAACAATTGCGATTGCCATGGGGCGCCTCCTGGATTTTGCCCGCAGGCCAACCGACGATGTCGAAGGCCGGGCGCCAAAGGTGCTGCTGATGTCACCGCCGCCGCTGGCACCGCTGGCAGGCACACCCTTCGTGGCACAGTTCAGCGAACAGAGCGTCACGGAATCCCATCGCCTGGCCGCCTGCTACCGGGAGAAAGCTGCTGAATATGGTGCAGCTTTCTTCGATACAGGAAAGGTGATTTCCGCCAGCCCGATTGACGCCGTCCATTTCGATGCGGAGCCACAGGCCGATCTCGCCAGGGCAGTGGCAGCGGAAGTGCGCAAGCTGGCAAACTGAATTGGCAGACTGGATTGCCTGCCGCCGTTAGAGGTGTCTCCGACAGGCGGAGCGGCTGACTATTCCCTCAGAAATCCGAGGTCAGTCCCTTGATCTCCCAATCGTCGTAGCGGGTGGGCTCCAGGCCGCCGCGTCCGTTGATCTCTTCGGCCATGTTCTGCTGTCTTGCGTCGATTTCCTTGCGCCGTTCTTCGGCTTCCTTGAGGGCGCGCTGGGCTGCAGGTGGCAGGTCCTCGAATTTCCGCTTCGGCGCTTCCTCGACATTGGTCTTCAGGGAGGGAGCCTCGTTCTGGCTGTAGCGGTTCGTCGGGTTGTCCGGTGTTTCTGTCATGGCTCTTCGGGTCGTTCAGTTTGCAGTCTTGTCTGGCGTATATAGGGTAATCTTGCCAAGAATGGCAGCACTCCCCATCTGTTGGACGGATACAAAGGCCATTAAGCGCCTTCTTGCAAGCAGTCGAAAACAGGACAGAAACGGAAACAAGCGGCGATGAACTACATTCGCACGGCAATGCTTCTGGCGGGGATGACCGCCTTGTTCATGGGGATCGGTTTCATGATCGGCGGTCAGTCGGGCATGCTGATCGCACTGCTCATTGCGGCTGCCATGAACCTGTTCAGTTACTGGAACGCGGACAAGATGGTCCTGCGCATGCATCATGCCAGGGAGGTGGGAGAGCGCGAAGCGCCGGACTTCTACCGGATGATACGGCAGCTGGCACAGAATGCCGAGCTGCCCATGCCCAAGGTCTACATCATCGACAATCCGCAGCCGAATGCCTTTGCGACCGGCCGTAACCCGCAAAACGCTGCCGTTACAGCAACCACGGGCCTGCTCGACATGCTGACGCCCGAGGAGATTGCCGGTGTGATGGCCCATGAGCTGGCCCATGTGAAGAACCACGACACGCTGATCATGACAATCACGGCGACAATCGCCGGTGCGATTTCCATGCTGGCCAACTTTGCCTTCTTCTTCGGCGGCAACCGCAACAATCCGCTGGGCATCGTCGGGGTTATCCTGATGATGGTCGTGGCGCCGCTGGCGGCAATGGTCGTGCAGATGGCGATCTCCCGGACGCGCGAATATGCGGCCGACCGGATGGGCGCACAGATCTGCGGCGAACCCATGTGGCTGGCTTCAGCACTTGCGAAGATCTCGCGCGGGGTGGAGCACATCCATAACCCGGACGCGGAAGCGAACCCGGCAACCGCGCATATGTTCATCATGAACCCGCTGTCAGGCGAGCGGATGGACAATCTGTTCTCCACCCACCCGAACACCCAGAACCGGATCGACGAACTGCGCAAGCTGTCGGATGCAGGTCTGGGCACCGGTGGCAGGGGCGGCAGAAGCGGTCCCATGTCGTTTACCCGCCAGGCTCCACAGCAGGCCGGCCCGTGGAGCGGCGCCGGTCCGACGGGGCCGTCCTCCGCGCCGCGCCGTCCAAAAGGGCCGTGGGGATAGGCCACAGTCCCCCGGAACGTCAGCTTCTTTGACAAAAACAACTTTGCCGGATGACCACCCGGCTTTAGTATGACCAGATGCGCCGCGACCGGCAGACCGGTCTGCGGCGCTTGATTTTGATACCGGCCGTAACAGCAGGGCCGGGCGCGTGAATGGATTGAGCCTTGACCAAACGGCCGAACAACAAACAGAAGCCTTCAGGCAAACCGGCACCCGAACAGGCCGAAAAGCCGGGGTTTGCCGCACGCAAGGTGGCTGCCGATATTCTTGGCAACGTCGTTCACAAGAAACGGCCTCTCGATGGCGAGCTGGATATCACGTCCGGCCACTCCGGATTTCGCGCGCTGGCCGGCAATGATCGTTCGCTGGTTCGCGCAATCATCGGTGCGGCCTTGCGCCATCGGGGTGAAATCGCTGAAATCCTGGATCGGTTGCTTGATCGGCCGATCCCTGAAAAGACAGGCCGGATCCTGGATATCCTGCATGTGGCCATTGCCCAGATGCTGTTTCTCGATATTCCGGACCGTGCTGCCGTCTCTCTTGCTGTTGATCATGCCGGTCTCGACCGCCGGGCTCGTCCTTACAAGGGCCTGGTCAACGGTGTGTTGCGCCGGCTCGGGCGCGAGCGGGACGAAGTGACCGGTGATCTCGATCCGGCGGTGCTGAACACACCGGACTGGCTGATGGAAAGCTGGCAGGCAGCCTATGGAGTGGAGACAGCGCGCGAGATCGCGCGGGCTCACGAAAGCGAAGCGGCGCTGGATCTGTCGGTGAAAGCGGATCCGGAAGAGTGGGCCCGGAAACTGGACGGCCAGATTGTGGGTGCGGGCAGCATCCGCCTCGTGCGCAAGGGCGCTGTCGATGCACTTGAAGGCTATGGCGACGGTCAGTGGTGGGTGCAGGACGCCGCTGCGGCACTTCCCGCCCGGCTTCTTGGTGACGTGAAGGATCTGCGTGTTGCCGATCTTTGCGCTGCACCGGGCGGCAAGACCGCGCAGTTGGCGGCCGCGGGTGCCAGCGTAACCGCGGTCGATATTTCAAAGGCGCGCCTGAAACGTCTTGAAGAAAACATGACGCGGCTCGGCCTGAGTGTTGAAACGGTTGCGGCGGATTTGCGGGCCTTTGAGCCGGAGGATCTCTTTGATGCGATCCTGCTCGATGCGCCCTGCAGCGCGACAGGCACGATCCGCCGGCACCCCGATGTGCCCTGGATCAAGAAGCCTTACGACATTGAAAAGCTGACGGAAATCCAGAGCGAATTGTTGGACAGGGTGATGGGCTGGGTCAAGCCGGGTGGGCTGGTTGTCTATTGTACCTGTTCGCTGGAAGCGGCGGAAGGCGAAGCTCAGGTGGCCGGTTTTCTGGAGCGGCAGGCCGGAAAAATCGAACTGGTTCCGGTCGAGGCCTCAGAGGTGGGCGGCCTTTCCGAATGTGTCACAAATGAAGGCTATCTTCGCTGTCTGCCCTGCCATAGCGCCACCTTGGATCCGGTGAGCAAGGGCATGGACGGCTTTTTTGCCGCAAGGTTCCGCCGGTTTTAACGCAGAATAAACTGTTCACTTGCAATGATTCTTTAAATGAAATGCTAACCTTAATGGTTCGTTTCCTGAATTAGACACCGGAGATTCCCCATAAACGCGCAGAAACCATCAGTTTTGGAGATGGTTTGGTGAATACTGCAAGCCTGAGTGAAAGAAGCCGCATCTGGCGGCTTGTGGCCCTGCATATTTGGCAACGCTCCTTGAAATGGATGCATGGCGGGCCGCTGTTCCGCATGCAGCCGTTTTCGGCTGTGCCTGCGCGCCTGCTCATCGCGCCGCAGGATCTGCGCACTGCCGACGCGACCAATGCTGCCGATATTTATGGCGGCCGCTTCCTGTTCTCCGGCCATCTGGTGGAGACGCAAGGCAGATCTCCGTTCGAGCTTCAGGCCGTTCACGAAGACTGGCAGCGTGAGCTTCACAGCTTCGGCTGGATGCGGGACCTCCGCGCCGCCGACAGCCAGATTTCCCGGCAAAATGCCCGGGCGCTGGTGGAGGACTGGATCAAGTTCTGCGGTCGTTGGCACGACATCGGCTGGGAAGCGTCGGTCGTGACCCGCCGCATTCTGTCCTGGCTGGCGCATTCGCCCTTCATTCTTCAGGACGGCGATCACGAGTTTTATCGCAGTTTCGTGCGGTCGCTGGCCCGCCAGGTGCGTTACCTGCGCCAGACCATCAACGAAACGGAAGACGGCGTCGAGCGCCTGCATGCAGCCCTTGCCATGGCATCCGCCTGTATCTCCATGGCCGGACAGGGCCGCTTTGCACGCCAGAGCATCCGGCGTCTCGATCAGGAGCTGACACGCCAGATCCTGCCCGATGGCGGCCATATCTCGCGCAATCCGAAAGCGCTGATCGACATTCTCGCGGACCTGCTGCCGGTTCGCCAGGCCTTCGTAGCGCAAGGGCTGGAGGTTCCGCCGGCGATGGTGCAGTCGGTGGACCGGATGATGCCACTGCTGCGCTTCTTCCGTCATGGCGACGGGGCCCTCGCCCATTTCAACGGCATGGGCTCGACGCCGAGCGACCTTGTCGCCACCATCCTTGCCTATGACGATGCACGGGGCGCCCCACCGCAGAATGCGCCGCATTCGGGCTATCAGCGCTTAACCGGTGGCAATTCCGTTGTCCTGATCGACACCGGCCCTGCCCCGGCCATCGGCGTTTCCGGCGACGCTCATGCAGGCTGTCTTTCGTTCGAATTCTCCTCCGGCAACAACCGGATCGTCGTCAATTGCGGCGTCTCGCCCAAGTCCAATCCGGCCTGGCGCCGGGTCAGCCGCTCGACGCCTGCCCATTCCACGGCGGTGATCGAGGATACGTCCTCCTGCCGGTTCCTGTCGAACCGGCCGTTCGGGCATATTCTGGGCGCACCCATCCTGTCCGGTCCGGTCAGGGTGCCGGTGGAGCGGGAAGACGATGCGGCCGGCAGCCGGATCACGGCCTCCCATGACGGTTATGCCAGCGAGTTCCATGTCCTGCATGAGCGTGACATTCGCCTTGCAGGCGACGGCACGGTGCTGGACGGCATCGACACGTTTTCGGCAATCGGTCCTGTGGACAGCGAAAACCGCTACGCAATCCGCTTTCACCTGCATCCGGGCCTGCGCAGCTCGCTCATCCGCGGCGGATCAGCGGTGCTCCTGGTGTGCCGGGACGGCGAAGCCTGGGAATTCGAAGCGCCCGGGACCGAGGTCATGCTGGAAGAAAGCATCTATCTTTCGGATGTCTACGGCCACCGCAAGACCGAGCAGATCGTGATCTCCGGTGCCGTGCTTGAGGCCCCCTCCGTGGGGTGGCAGTTCCGCAAAACGGCGACGGCCAAACTCAGCCGGCGCGGCACCAGCGATTTTGACGAGCCGGACGAACTCCCGCTGGAAGAATAGAGACCTTCCGCTTTTGCTGAAGACGTGATAGGGCGACGGCAACTCCCGGACCGTCCCCAATTGCGAGGCAAATTCATGGCCATTGTGTCCAAAGCCGTACCCGTTCCCGAGCTGGTTCCCGTCAAGCGCGCCCTTCTGTCCGTCTTCGACAAGACCGGTCTTGTCGACTTTGCAAAAGCGCTGTCCGAGCGCGGTGTCGAGCTGGTCTCCACCGGCGGTTCCTACAAGGCGCTGAAGGAAGCCGGGCTTAAGGTTCTGGACATTTCGGAAGTCACGGGCTTTCCGGAAATCATGGATGGCCGCGTGAAGACGCTGCATCCGAAGGTGCACGGCGGTCTGCTGTCGATCCGTGATGATGCCGACCACCAGAAGGCGATGAGCGAGCATGACATCGTCGGCATCGATCTCTTCTGCGGCAATCTCTATCCGTTCGAGGACGTTGTCGCCTCCGGTGCCGACTACGCCACCGGCATCGAGAACATCGACATTGGTGGACCGGCAATGACCCGTGCGGCCGCCAAGAACCATGCCTATGTTACCGTGGTCACCGACCCGGCCGACTACGATGCAGTGATTTCCGAGCTTGATGCCAACGGCGGCAAGGCCCCGCTGGCCCTGCGCAAGAAACTGGCGCAAAAGGCCTTTGCCCGCACGGCTGCCTATGATGCCGCCGTCTCCAACTGGATGGCGGATCAGCTGGACGAAGCAACGCCCGCCCACCGTGCGGTTGGCGGTTCGCTTGCCGAAGTCATGCGCTATGGCGAAAACCCGCATCAGACGGCAGGTTTCTACACCACCGGTGAGCAGCGCCCGGGTGTTGCCACGGCCAGGCAGCTTCAGGGCAAGACCCTCTCCTACAACAACATCAACGACACCGATGCCGCGTTTGAGCTGGTGAGCGAGTTCGATCCGGCCCGCACCAGTGCTGTTGCCATCATCAAGCACGCAAACCCGTGCGGTGTGGCCGAAGGCGCAAGCCTGAAGGAAGCCTACGAGCTGGCCCTGCGCTGCGATCCGGTCTCGGCTTTCGGCGGCATCGTCGCCCTGAACCAGACGCTGGATGCCGCTGCGGCCGAGGAAATCGTCAAGATCTTCACGGAAGTGATCATCGCGCCGGATGCGGACGACGCGGCACGCGAAATCATCGCGGCGAAGAAGAACCTGCGCCTTCTGGTCACCGGCGGCCTCGCCGATGCACGCGCCAAGGGTCTCTTCGTCAAGTCCGTTGCCGGCGGCCTCCTGGTCCAGTCACGCGACAACGGTGTGGTCGATGACCTTGACCTCAAGGTCGTTACCAAGCGCGCGCCGAGCAAGCAGGAACTGGCCGATCTGAAATTCGCCTTCCGGGTCGCCAAACATGTGAAGTCCAACGCCATCGTCTATGCCAAGGACGGCGCCACCGTTGGTGTCGGGGCCGGTCAGATGAGCCGGGTGGATTCCGCACGCATCGCTGCCCGCAAGGCCCTGGACGCGACCGAGGCCGCTGGTCTTTCCGAACCGCTGACGAAGGGATGCGTGGTCGCCTCCGATGCGTTCTTCCCGTTTGCCGACGGTCTTCTGTCGGCCGCTGAAGCCGGAGCAACCGCCGTTATCCAGCCGGGTGGATCCATGCGCGATGACGACGTGATTGCGGCAGCCGACGAAGCAGGCCTTGCCATGGTCATGACCGGCATGCGTCATTTCCGGCACTGATTTCGGGTATTCGCCGATGAATTGAAGTGCCGGTTTTCATTCGAACCGGCACTTCATCTGAGCTTGTAAAACATTAGCAAGCTAACGATCCAAAATTACTGTCAAAAATGACAGGGGTCATTAAGAAAAACCCTCCCATTGAAGACCTTGTTAACGCCCAACGGGTAGTCTGCAGCAAGCTGTGGCAGGTATTCGCCTGCCGTTTTCTTGCGATTCGCGGAGATTGCCGGTGTTTAGAAGAGCGAAGGTCACAACAAAGCTCATTGGGGCCAGTGCGGCGACCCTGACGGTTGCCCTTGTGGTCGGCATCAGTTTTATCGGATGGGAAGCGTCCCGCATTACGGGAGATCTTGCACGGTCCGAAGCCGAGACAGTGGCACGCGAGCAGGCGCAATTCGTCCAGCGAGGCCTGGAAAACGGCCTGAAATCCGCACAGACGCTGGCAAGTTCCCTCGGCGGCATGAAGAAGGCCGGATCTGTCGACCGTGAAGCCTGGAACGCCGTCGTTGAAAACCTGACGCTGACCAACAAGGACCTTTCGGGCACCTGGGGCGTGGTTGCAGGAGACGAGCTTGACGGCAAGGATGCCGAGTTCAAGGGCGACGAGAAATGGGCCGAAGACGGCGAATGGCAGCCTTATTACTTCCGCAAGGCGGATGGAACGCTGGCCTACCGGCCCATCGAGAAAATCGCCATCGGTGATCTGAGTGCAACCAGCGACCTCTGGTTCAATGGTGCCTATGTGTCCGGCAAGGACTACATGACGGAACCCTACAGCTGGGAAGCCGATGGCAAGACCGTGACCGGTGTGTCGTTCTCTTCGCCGATCCGAGACGGGTCCAAGGTGATTGGTGCTGCCGGTGGCGACATCCTTCTGACCCCGCTGTCCGAAGTGCTTGGCCAGCAACGGCCGTTGGACACGGGATCGGTTCACCTCCTGTCGCAGAACGGTGTCTGGATTGCCCACGCCGACCCGGCCGTTCTTGGCAAGCCATGGATGGAAGGGCAGTCGGAAGCCGACCTTGCCGTACAGGACAAACTTCTGGCGGCGGTCAAGAACGGTGAGCCTTTTGCCTATGACGGATATTCCAACACGCTCGGCACGGAAGTGCACCGCATCGTCATGCCGGTGCATGTGACCGGTACCGATGCCAAGCTTGCCGTGGTGGTCAACGTGCCGCTGGCAACCCTCAATGCGGCGTCGTCTTCGATCACGACCATGATTGTCGGCGTCGGCGTCGTGTTGCTCATCGTCGTGGCACTTTCCATCTATCTTGTCGGTAACACGATTGTCCGCCGTCCGCTGGAGCGCGCCGTGCGCAGCATCCAGGCGCTCATCGATCGCCGTTACGACGAGCCGATCCATGATACCGACCGCCAGGACGAAATTGGCGAGATCAGCAAGGCGCTGGAAGTCTTCCGCGACAAGGCCCGGCAGGCCGAGGAACTGGCCGCCGAGCAGGAAGAAGCGCAGCGTCAGCAGCTGGCGCGCGCAGGCCGGATCAGCGAGTTGTCGCAGGATTTCGACCGCCAGATCTCAGAGCTGACCCAGACGGTGATGCACCAGGTGCAGGACCTCAACGCGGCGTCGATGACGTTGACGGCGGGAGCCGACGACACCAGCGAGAAGAGCACGGCAGTGGCTGCCGCTTCCGAGGAAGCGTCGTCGAACGTGGAAACGGTTGCGTCCGCGGCTGAGGAACTGATGGCATCGGTCGGTGAAATTTCCCGCCAGATGACCCAGTCCACCGAGATTGCCTCCCACGCCGTGGAACAGGCCCAGTCGACAAACCGCAAGATCGAGGGGCTCGCGGAAGCAGCCAACCGGATCAGCGAAGTGGTCAAGCTGATCACCGACATTGCCGAACAGACCAACCTGCTGGCGCTGAACGCCACCATCGAGGCGGCACGTGCCGGCGAAGCGGGCAAGGGCTTTGCCGTTGTTGCCGCCGAGGTGAAGGAGCTGGCCAACCAGACCGCCAAGGCGACCGAGGAAATCTCCCTGCAGATCCAGTCGGTGCAGACGGAAACCGCCGGTTCGGTCGATGCCATCAAGGGCATTTCCGAAACCATCGAAAAGATGAACGAGATCTCCTCGTCCATCCAGGCTTCGGTCGAACAGCAGGGCCTTGCCACCGACGAGATCGCCCGCAACATCCAGGAAGCCTCTAACGGCACCCAGGAAGTGGCGCAGAACATCGTCAAGGTGGCAGCCTCCGCCGACGACACCGGCAATGCCGCCCGTCAGGTCTCGGCCTCCGCCAACGTCCTGCAGACTGAAGCCGACCGGCTCAAGCAGGAAGTCGAAGGTTTCCTCGCCAGCGTTCGTCAGGTCGCCTGACGCGAGACTTGCAATATCTGAACATGAAGCGCGCCGGATTTTCCGGCGCGTTTTTTGTTTGGGCAACGCACGCAACGTTTCCTGGAAAATGCGTTTGTTAGCGCTCCCGCACCCGCAACAACAAAAGCAGGCCAACGCCGAAAAAGACCAGGATGACGGACATGCCGGCGGGTTGGCTGGCAGTCAGGGCGGTTACCACGCCGACGGTAAGCGGGGCCAGGAAGCTGGTGACCTTTCCCGAAAGCGCCAGAAGGCCGAAATACTGGGTCACGTGCTGCGGCGGGGCTATGCGGACCAGAAGACTGCGGCAGGAGGCCTGTAACGGGCCGGACACCGAGCCGATGACACCGCCGAGTGCAATGAACACCTGCTCAGGCAGCGATGCAAAGAGAGCACCCTCGGGGGCAGCGGCGGTCTTGATGACAAAGAACACCGTCGTCCTGTCGATGGAGATCATACCGAGGCCACAGATCATCAGAACGATGAGCGAGAAGACAATCACCGGCTTGGCCCCGAAACGATCATCCATTGGCCCGCCCAGCAACAGGCCCAGTGTTCCGGTAATGGTCAGGATGATGCCGAAAGTACCGATTTCGATGGATCCCCAGCCAAGCTGGCCGGCGGCATAAATTCCGCCGAACGCGAAGAGGGCGACAAGACCGTCCTTGAAGATCATGTTGGCGAGAAGGAACAGGAAAATGTTCTTGTTGGTGCGTGCCTGCGCCAGGCTCATGCGCAGGTTTGCAAGGCCCGTGCGCACGGCAGGGCCGATCCTCGACTGATGCGGCACATCTGGCACGAACAGGAACATCGGCAGCACGAAGATAAGATACCAGAGCGCCGAGAATGGCCCGACGGCGCGATCGCCTTCCTGTGTCGCCGCATCAAGACCCAGAACCGGCTGGAAACCCAGCAGGGTCTTGCCGGACTCGGGGCTGGCGGCGAAAAATCCGAGGGCGATCACCAGCGTGACCAGACCACTGGCGTAGCCGAGCGCCCAGCCGAAGCTGGACAGGCGTCCGATGCGTTCCGGCGGCACCAGCGAAGGCATCATGGCGTTGTTGAAGACAGTCGCGATTTCGATGGATAGCGTGCCGATGGCAAAGGCGATGAGCGCGATGGCGATGCCGTTCGGGCTTCCCGGAGCGGCGTACCAGAATGCCCAGCAACAGATGACAAACGGCAACGAGAAGAGAAGGATCCAGCGTTTTCGCCGGCCTGTTGCGTCCGCGACCGAGCCCAGTACCGGTGCTGCAAAGGCAATGCAGAGTCCGGCGGCCGCAGTTGCGTATCCCCAAAGCGATTGGCCTTCGGCCGGGGTCGCGGCCAGCGTCGAGGCAAAGTAAGGCGCGAAGACGAATGTGGTGATCAACGTGAAAAAGGGCTGTGCCGCCCAGTCGAACAGCGCCCAGGAGAGAACGGCGCGCCTGTCGGTAGATTGCAACGGGATGTCTGAAACGGTTGTCATGGAAAAGGGCAACTCGCTGCCTGGGGGATCACGACCGGGACGAGCCCAACTCATTCATGCATATCGCTTCCCGCTCCTGAAGCCCACAGGTGTTTGCGAATATCCGGTGTCAGTTGCAGGAGAGAGTTTCGGTTGGCGTATGCGGCCCATCCTTCGAGACGCCGCTTGCGCGGCTCCTCAGGATGAGGGTGTGGGAAGGTAGGCCTCTCACCAGCCTGGCAACACATATCACCTCATCCCGAGGAAGCGCGTAGCGCTGTCTCGAAAGGGTGGGCCTCGCTCTCCGTGGGCCTCCAGCGATCCAGAAGCGGACAACGAAACGTCCGTGTGCAAGGGCCTCAAGGCCCCAACCGCGTCATCCCGGACGCAGCGCAGCGAAGATCCGGGATCGGTGAGCCAAAGACCATCTTGGTAAGGTACGCTTTGCCTTGGGTGCCGCTGGCTCTCCATTCCCCGCTCGCGCATAGCGGTGCCGGGGCGACGGCAATACCGCTGAAAAGCCAAGGCCGGCAGCAGAACTGCCGGCCCCATAACGCGATTTCCGATTGCTTACGCGGTGCCGCAGATTTCCGCGAGCAGGCTTGCCGCCACGGAGAATTTCGACACGCTGAGACCGCCGTCGAGGATTTCGGAAACCGAGCGTTTGCGCCGGCCCACTTCCGCCTCGTGTTCCTCCAGCCAGCTTGTAAAACCGCCGGCGCGAACCGCCGCGATGGCCAGGGCGCGCTGCGCGGAGACCAGCATGGCCCGTGCCCGGTCGAGTGCGAGGCCGTCGTAGTAGTCCCGGACGTCGAGATCGTTGGCGAGCTCGAGCATCGCACCGAGCTGGAAGTGGTGAGCAACTTCGAAATAGGCCCTTGCAGCCGTATCCAGATCAGCCCCGGTTTCTTCCGACACGATGACGATATCGGGAATGGCCCGCTCGGCCGGCAGCCAGGCGATCCGCCGGGCGAGGCTTTCCGGAACACCCTGCTCCACGAAGGCTGCGGTGCGCTCCGCCAGGACCGCGGCGGGTTCTTCCGGCAAGACCGCTTCCAGGCGGTCGCGCAGCGCGGCGATACCGGCACGGAACCGCTCGACAACGGCAAACAGGCCCTTGTCGAAGGACACGTTGCGCTTGAACCAGACGACCCGTTCCAGAAGCAGCGACTGGATTTCCGAATAGAGCTCCAGCTGCAGAGCGCCGTCGATCTTCGTGTCGAGCTGGTCGATCTCCGTGTTGAGATCGGTCAGGTCGTAGCTGTTGCGCACGGCAACGAAGCCCTGAGCGATTTCGGTCGCGGTTGCGTCGGTCTGGTCACGCAGACGGGTGATGAAGGTCGCCCCGCCCCGGTTGATCATCGAGTTGGCCAGCATCGTGGCGATGATTTCACGCCGCAGGCGGTGGCCGCTGATCTCGTCCTTGTAGGTGTCGGCCATCTGGTCCGGGAAATAGCGGAACAGTTCGCGCGCCAGATAATCGTCGTCCGGAACCGAGCTTTCCAGCAGCGCGTCGTAAAGCGTGATCTTGGCATAGGCCAGCAGCACGCCCAGTTCGGCGCGGGTCAGCAGCAGCCCGGCCTTGCGCATCTCGTCGAGTGTTGCCTCGTCTGGCAGCTGTTCAACCACCCGGTCCAGAAGGCCTGCCTGTTCCAGCTGGCGCATCATGCGCACCTGGTAGCCGAAGTCTTCCATGCCGCGCAGTTCGGTCATGGAGATGGCCAGGGTCTGCAGGTAGTTGTTCCGCAACACGAGTTCGGCGACCTCGTCGGTCATTTCGGCCAGAAGTTCGTTGCGCTGCTCGATGGTCAGCTTGCCGGATTTCACCGCGGCGCCGAGGGCGATCTTGATGTTGACCTCCATGTCCGAGGAGTTCACCCCGGCGGAATTGTCGATCGCATCGGAGTTGCAGCGCCCACCCTTCTTGTTGAACTCGATACGGGCGAGCTGGGTCAGGCCGAGGTTGGCACCTTCGCCGATCACCTTTGCGCCGATTTCCGATGCGGTGATGCGGATCGGGTCATTGGCGCGATCGCCCACATCGGCGTCCGTTTCCGACTTGGCGCGAATATAAGTGCCGATACCGCCGAACCACAGCAAGTCGACTTCCATCTTCAAGATGGCGGTCATCACTTCCTGCGGCGTTGCACTGCCCTTGTTCAGGTTGAGCAGGGACTGCATTTCCGGTGAAAGCGGAATGGACTTCAGCTGGCGCGAGAAGATGCCGCCACCCTTGGAAATCAGGTCTGTGTTGTAGTCCTTCCAGGACGAGCGACCGAGGTCGAACATCCGTTTGCGCTCTTCCCAGGTCTTTGCCGGGTCCGGATCCGGATCGATGAAGATGTCGCGGTGATCGAAGGCCGCGATCAGCCTGGTTGCCTTCGACAGCAACATGCCGTTGCCGAAGACGTCGCCGGACATGTCGCCGACACCGGCCGCCGTGAAGGGCTGGGTCTGGATATCCCGGTTCATCTCGCGGAAGTGCCGCTTGACCGCTTCCCAGGCGCCGCGTGCGGTGATGCCCATCTTCTTGTGATCGTAGCCGGCGGACCCGCCGGAGGCAAAGGCGTCGCCCAGCCAGAAGTGCCTTCCTTCCGAAATGCCGTTGGCCGTATCGGAGAAGGTGGCTGTGCCCTTGTCGGCTGCCACCACCAGATAGGGGTCGTCACCGTCATAGCGCTGCACGCGCTCCGGCGGCAGGATGTTGTCCTCACCGAGGTTGTCGGTCACGTCCAGAAGGGCGTTGATGAAGATCTTGTAGCTTTCGGTGCCTTCCTTGAACCAGGCATCGCGATCGCTCATCGGCGGCAGGTTCTTGGGCACGAAACCGCCCTTGGCACCGACCGGGACGATCACCGCGTTCTTCACCTGCTGTGCCTTCACCAGACCGAGCACTTCGGTACGGAAGTCCTGCGGTCGGTCGGACCAGCGCAGGCCGCCACGGGCAACCATGCCGAAACGCAGGTGCACGCCTTCCACGCGGGGGCTGTAGACAAAGATTTCCCGGAACGGACGCGGTTGGGGCAGGTCGTCGATCTGGCGGCTGTTGATCTTGAAGGCGAAGGTCGGCTTGGGCTGACCCTTCTTGTCGAGCTGGTAGAAGTTCGTGCGCAGGATCGATTCAATCGTGTTCTGGAACCGGCGCAGGATGCGGTCGTCGTCAAGGCTGGCGACGTCCTCCAGATCGGCGGTCAGTTCGCTTTCCAGCCGTTCCGTGCCGAGGTCCCTGTCCTTTTCGGTGACATCCGGGTTGAAGCGCAGGTGGAACAGTTCCACCAGTTTGGCCGCGATCTTCGGGTAGTTGTTGAGCGTGGACCACATGTAGTCTTCGGAGAAGCGGATACCGGCCTGGCGCAGGTATCTCGACAGCGCGCGGATCACTGCCACGTCGCGCCAGGCAAGCTCCGCCGTCAGCACTAGGCGGTTATAGCCGTCGTCCTCCGCCAGCCCGGTCCAGACTGCCATGAACATGCTTTCCAGCCGGGGTTGCAGCTGATCGGAAAAGACGATGTCTTCGCCGCTGCGCGATTCCAGCGTCATTTCGTGCAGGTAGGACATGGGGGCATCGGCCGGCGTGATGCGGTAGGTTCGCTCGTTGATCACGCGGAAACCCATGTTTTCCAGAAGCGGCACGCGCGCGGAAAGCGGGATCGGCGAACCGCGGTGATAGACCTTTAGCGACAGGCGGCTGTCCCTGGTGCCTGCCTGGCGGTGGAACGTGATGGTGGTGTCGTTCTTGTCGGACAGGGTTTCCAGCTTGACGATGTCGAACACCGCGGACTGGGCGTTGTAGACTTCCTTGTAGCCACCATGAAACGAAAGCGCGTAGCGATCGGCCAGCTTGCGGGCCTGTGAGGGCGCGAATTCGTCCTTGAGCGCATCGCGCACACTGTCGGACCAGGTGCGCACCATGTCGGCAACGGCGGCCTCCAGCTCTTCCTGCTGAGGCGTCGGCGTTTCCCCGCGATCGCGGCCGATGATGTAGTGAACCCGCGCAAGCGGACCTTCTGGATAGGTAACGTACCAGGCCGACACGCGTCCTTCATAGACCGAGGCCAGATAGGTGCCGACGTTCAGGCGAACTTCGGTGGAATAGCGATCACGCGGGACGAAGACCAGAATGGAGACATAGCGGTCGAACTTGTCCGGGCGGGACAGCACGCGAATGCGCGGGCGCTCGTCCAGCTGCAGGATGGCGATGGAAAAGTCGAACAGGCGCTCCCGTTCGATCTGGAACAGCTCGTCACGCGGGAAAGCTTCCAGAACGTTGCGGAGGGCACGGCCGGAATGGCTTTCAGACCCGTAGCCGGCGCGGGCCAGAACGCTGGCAACCTTGCGGCGCAGGAACGGGATGGTGCTGGTCGGTTCGGTATAGGCGGTCGAGGCGAACAGGCCGACGATGCGCAGCTCGCCGTTCATGTTGCCTTCGTCGTCATAAAGCTTGGCGCCGACGTAATCCATGTGCACGCGCCGGTGCACGGTGCTCTTCACGTTGGCCTTGGCGATGATCAGCGGTTCGGGTTTCTTCAGGAACTCGCGAATTTCCGGCGTGATCTGCACGAACTCCGTGCCGCGGCGGAGAACGCGCACATCCGGGTCGGACAAGAGGCCGAGGCCCGTGCCCTCATGGGGGGAAAGCTCGCCCTCCTCGACACCGCCTTCGAACATGTATTCGCGCATGCCGAGGAAAATGAAGTTGTCGTTCTCCATCCACTCCAGGAAGTGGATTGCCTCCCACAGCTCGTCGCTGCTGCCGGGGATTTGCGTGGTCTTGTAGGTGTCGATGGCCTCCGCCAGGCGTTCCTGCATCGGCTTGAAGTCCGACACGACGGAGCGGACATCGGACAGAACCTTGTCGAGCCGCGCCTTGAGGGCTGCGCGGGCTTCGGGCGAATCAATCCGTGTCACGTGGATATGGATGAGGCTTTCCTGCCGGTCGGTCCGCTTCGGTGGTTTCTTGCGAGCCGTGGCGGTTGTCAGTGTGCCGTTGTCATCCCGTTCCACGATGAAGATCGGGTGCAGAACCAGATGCACTTCGATCTTGCTTTCCTGCAGCTCGTCCATGACGGAATCGACCAGGAAGGGCATGTTGTCGTTGACGATCTCGATCACCGAGACGCCCTTGACCTTGCTGCCCTGGGCCTTGAACGCCGGATCGGCGATGCTGACACGATGCGTGCCGAGTTCGTGGTTCTGGAAATCCTGCCAGGCGTCCCGGGCAAAGCCGGTCAGCTCTTCCGCGGTGTAGGCCACGAGGTCTTCCGCTGCGCCCCGGTCATAAAAGGCGCGGGAAAACTCGGCGAGAGCCGGATCTTCCTGATTCAAGGTTGCTTGGACCGCGTCGATGAGTTTGAGTTTCTCGACGTCGTGTTTGTCCGGCATTTTCCATCCCCTTAGGCGATCGTATGGTTTGGCTCTGTCGCTGGCTCGTTCTAAGACTTAAGTTCATATTTCAGCGACATAAACGGTTTCATGACGGGAGGAGCAAATTGTCAAGTAAAGTCACGGCCTTGCAAATCGATTCAAATGTAACATTGAGTGAAAAGACACAGGCTTATTTCGACTTGTGCCAGGAGAAGCTGGGTCTCGTTCCCAACGTCCTCAAGGCATATGCGTTCGACGAAACGAAGCTGCGCGCCTTCACCGACATGTACAACGACCTCATGCTGGGCGAGTGTACACTCTCCAAGCTCGAGAGAGAGATGATTGCCGTTGCGGTATCAGCGGTCAACCGCTGTTTTTATTGCCTGACGGCTCATGGTGCTGCGGTGCGCGAGCTTTCCGGGGACCCCGTACTGGGGGAACTGATGGTGATGAACTACCGCGTTGCGGACCTTTCACCTAAGCAGCGGGCGATGCTCGACTTCGCCGTCAAGTTGACGGAGAAGCCGGCGGAAATCGTGGAAAGCGACCGGCAAGCCCTGCGCGATGTCGGGTTTACGGATCGCGACATCTGGGACATCGCCTCGGTAACGGGCTTCTTCAACATGTCCAACAGGGTGGCTGCGGCGTCCGACATGCGCCCGAATGATGAGTATCACTCAAGGGCCCGTTGAGATAACGGAGCGTCGCGCGGCGGTGACAAGCCGCGCGATTGGGTGTATGACGCTTGCGATTTTGCACCGATCTGCCTGACGGCTTTCGGGCCCTGGGGTTCGAAACTGGCGGCGATCATGAGAGGGAGAGGAACGGGCGATGGTTGCGCGCGTGTTTATTGATGGTGAAGCCGGTACGACGGGTCTGCAGATCCGCGAGCGCCTTGCCATGCGCCGCGACCTTGAGCTGATCTCCATTCCGGACGAAAGCCGGAAGGATCCGGCAGCCCGGGCCGACTACCTCAACAAGGCCGATATTGCCATTCTTTGCCTGCCGGATGCGGCGGCAAAGGAAAGCGTTGCCCTGATCGAGAACGACACCACCCGTGTGATTGACGCCTCCAGCGCCCACCGGGTTGCCGAGGGCTGGGCCTACGGCTTTGCCGAAATGGACCTCGACCAGGCCGACATCATCGCCGCGGCCATGCGCGTCGCCAATCCGGGCTGCTGGCCGCAGGGCCTGATCGCTGCGGTTCGTCCGCTGATCACCGCAGAGCTGATGCCGGCGGACTTCAACCTGACCTATTTCGGCATCTCCGGGTATTCCGGTGGTGGCAAGGGCATGATTGCCGATTACGAAGCTGCCGGAACCAGCGCAAATTCGTTTGCGCCCTATGCGCTCGGGTTCAATCACAAGCACCTTCCGGAAATGACGGAATATGGCCTGCTCGACGCAGCTCCACTGTTCACTCCGACCGTTGGCGATTTCTACAAGGGCATGCTGACGGTGGTTCCGTTGAACCTGGCAGGCCTTGCCAAGGTGCCGACGGGCGAGCAGCTGCATGCGGCGATCGCCGATCATTTCGCTTCTGCACCCGGCGGATTTGTCGAGGTCGCGCCGCTGGAAGCACTCGAGAAATCCGACAGCCTCAATCCGCAGGCGCTCAACGACACCAACAAGCTGCAACTGCACGTCTTTGCAAATGACGCCAGGGCGCAGGCTGCGATCGTTGCCGTCTACGACAACCTGGGCAAGGGCGCGTCCGGCGCTGCCGTCCAGAACCTCAATCTGATGCTCGGTGTCGATCAGACAACCAGCCTTGCCGCGTAAGCGGGCATCCGTTTTCAGGCCTTTCAGGAGAGAAGAAGAATGGAAAAATTTGAGACCCTGACCGGTGTCGCAGCGCCGTTGCCGATCGTGAACATCGACACGGACATGATCATTCCGAAGCAGTTCCTGAAGACGATCAAGCGCACAGGCCTCGGCACCGCGCTGTTCCACGAAATGCGCACCAACGACGACGGATCGGAGAACGAGAACTTCGTTCTCAACAAGGCCGCCTACCGCGATGCCAAGATCCTGGTCGCCGGCGACAACTTCGGCTGCGGGTCCTCGCGTGAGCACGCGCCCTGGGCACTGCTTGATTTCGGCATCCGCTGCGTGATTTCCACCTCGTTCGCCGACATCTTCTACAACAACTGCTTCAAGAACGGCATTCTGCCGATCCAGGTTTCCGAAGACGAGCTGGAAACCCTGATGCATGCGGCAGAGCGCGGCGCCAACTTCACGCTGACGATCGATCTGGAAAGCCAGGAAATCAAAGGTCTTGAAAGCGGCGACATCGCCTTCAAGATCGACAGCTTCCGCAAGCATTGCCTGATCAACGGCCTGGACGACATCGGTCTGACCATGGCGAAGGCCGGTGAAATCGACACCTTTGAAAGCAAGATGGGCAACGACCGTCCCTGGGTCTGAGCCGGACTGCAATGACTTTTGAAAAGCCGGGTCTCACGACCCGGCTTTTTTGTTTTGGTTGCCTCAGGTTCTTCAAGGCGCGCGACTTGTCGCCAAGACCTGATCCTCCACTCACAGGGTCAATCCTCCAGAGTTCGATCACGACAACCGCATTCAGCCGTGTTGTCCTGAAGCCCATCAACCTTGTCATCCCTGCGAAGGCAGGGATCCAGTATTCGTTGGGTTCGCAAGGTTTTCGAAGTCTGATCCCACGGCGTACAGGATCCCGGTCTTGCCGCTGACGCGACAAACCGGGATGACAAAGAATGTGGAAATGAGTGGTTCCAAATCGGATGTCCTGCTCCGACCGGATGCAAGCCGGCCGTGCTGAAAACTTGGTCGACAAATGGGCTAAATGGAGTTTTCTGGTGCGCCGCTCACCGCCTTGGTTCGCTTCTTCACCCCTGCGACTGAACCGCCGCTGCATGATCGCGGAACCGCATTCAGCCGTCTTGTCCTGAAGCCTATCAACCTTGTCATCCCTGCGAAGGCAGGGATCCAGTATTCATTGGGTTCGCAAGGTTTTCGAAGTCTGATCCCACGGCGTACTGGATCCCGGTCTTGCCGCTGACGCGTCAAACCGGGATGACAAATCATCTGGGTATCACGGGTTCCTGTCGGATTGAATACAAAGGGGCGGCGCCGAAAGGAGCTTGCCGGTGAAGCGGGACAGGGAAAGCTGGATAACCGCCTCTCATCTTCTTCACGCAGGCTTGAAAAGCTTTTCAGTGTCCTTGAACGTTTCGTGCGATAGTCCGAACGTATGGATATGATGACCCTGGCACCATACGCTCCCTGGACCGACCGACGCGGCAACCTTTCCGGTCTGCGATTGGCTGCATTCATTGCCGTGCTTCTTCCGGCGTTGCAGATCTTCTACAGCCTCGCCTTCGGACCGGTGCTGCCGGAGCCCTTCGAGATGGAGCTTCATGCCAGTGGCGACTGGACGGTGCGCTTCCTGCTTGTGACCCTGGCGGTCACCCCGCTCCGGAGGATCTTCTCCTGGAACAGGATCGTCGGTGTCAGGCGCATGCTGGGTGTGACAGTGCTTGCCTATGCGCTCTTGCACCTGGGGCTTTACGCTGCGCAGGAAAGCTGGAACCTCAGCAAGGTCGTGTCTGAAATCGTTCTGCGTTTCTATCTGACCATCGGCTTTGTCGCGCTGTTCGGGCTGGCGGTGCTGGGTGCGACCTCCTTCGACAGCGCCATCCGCAAACTCGGGCGGAACTGGCAGCGGCTGCACACCCTGATCTATCCGATCGGCGGTCTCATGCTGTTCCACTTCTTCCTGCAGTCCAAGTCGGACGTCACGCAGGCCACCTTGATGGCAGGCCTGTTCGTGCTGCTGATGACCTACAGACTTGCGGTCAAGGCAGGCTTCAGCCTTGCCAACCCGCTGGTTCTGGCGGTTTGCGCGCTGCTGGCAGCTGCAGGGACTGCCGGGATCGAATTTGCCTGGTACGCCCTTGCCACCGGCATTCCTGCCGACCGGGTGTTCCAGGCGAACTTTGCCCTTTCCGTTGCAATCCGTCCGGCTATCTGGGTCGGGATCATCGGGCTCGGGGTTGGCGTGGCGGCAATGGTTCAATGGATCGGCGGATTGCTCGGCCCCAAGCTGGGGCTGAAACGGGCGTAAAGTATCGCCGAACCTTCACTCACAACCGACATGGCGTGGCTTGGCCCTCGGACCCAAGTCGAGCGCCCCCATCCTGGTCGGGTGGTTCCATGCGGAAAGGTCACGGCATGGATTGCCGGGTCTGGCCCGGCAATGACGGAAAGAGGGGGCTCAGGAATTGGAACCGGTCTGGTTGGTGAGCCACCCCATGAGGGGGTAGGCTGAGTCTCCCGGTTTCCCATTGCCGTCATCCCATGGCTCGACCATGGGATCCATGCCGATCCCCTTATCTTCTGATGAGCTTGGCTGCGACAGGTGAGGATTATCTCTGGGGAATACACAGATCCGCCAAGATCCAGGCTCAGTTGTCGCTGATTGAGTTGCGAGACAATCAGCGTCGGGACTTTCGCCCTACGACTGTTTCTCGTCGTCGCGCACGCGGCGTTCGGCGTTGATCTGCTCCAGTTCGGCCATCTTTTCGCCGATGGGGCGCAGGGCTGAAACCGTCTGGCGGAACTGGTTGGCGCGCTGGTCGAGCATGCGCTGTGCAAGTTCCGGGAATTCCTGGATCATGCGTTTGAAGAGCGCGCGGCGAATGCGGATGATGCGCACGCCGTCAACGGCTTCTGCCCGGCAAGGGCGCTTGTTTTCCGCAAGAAGAGCCGTCTCGCCCAGCAGTGTGCCCTGACCGACGCGCTCGATTTCCTCAAAGCCGTCCGTGGTCCTCGTCTGCAGGCTGACCGTGCCGCTGGTGATTACCAAACCGCCATCGGCGCGGTCGCCCTGATCGAACAGGCGCTGGCCGCGGTTGTAATCCATGCTTTCGGCGCTGAAGGCGAGCAGACGCAGCTGATCGTCCTGAAAGTCCGAAAGCATCGGGATTTGTTTGAGAATCGCAATGTCTTGGGCAAGGCTCATGCCCAAGAAATACGCCGATTACCGGTTACGGCACAAGCTTATATCCACCGGCTTCTGTGACAAGAAGCTCCGCATTGGACGGGTCACGCTCGATTTTCTGTCTGAGGCGGTAGATGTGGGTTTCCAGCGTGTGGGTGGTCACGCCGGAATTGTAGCCCCAGACCTCGTGCAGCAGCACGTCGCGGGTCACGGGCTTTTCGCCGGCACGGTAGAGGAATTTCAGGATGGAGGTTTCTTTTTCCGTCAGGCGAACCTTGGAGCCGCTGTCGTCCTGCATCACCTTGGCGGCGGGCCGGAACGAATAGCGGCCGATGGCGAAGGTGGCGTCTTCGCTCTGTTCGTGCTGGCGCAAATGTGCCCGGACACGGGCCAGAAGCACGGCGAACTTGAACGGCTTGGTGACATAGTCGTTGGCACCGGCCTCAAGCCCCAGGATCGTGTCGCTGTCGCCGTCATGACCGGTCAGCATGATGATCGGTGCCTTGAAACCGCCCTTGCGCAGCAGTTTGACCGCTTCGCGCCCGTCTATGTCCGGCAGGCCGACGTCCATCAGCAGCAGGTCGACGTGCTCTTCCTTGGCCATTGCGATGCCGGACGTGGCCGAATCCGCCTGGATCGTCTCAAATTCATCGTAGAGCGACAGCTGCTCCACCAGCGCTTCGCGCAGTTCGGTATCATCATCGACAATCAAAATCGTGCGGGCGGTCATCGTCGCGTCCCTCGCCAGAATCCAAAATCTCTTCACGACGACTTGTGCAAAGGACACAAGCGCGTTCCTGCTTCTATGTGCGTGGGAAATTGTTCCCGCACAAGCGGTGTCCCGTCAATTCTTCTTCACGCGGGGTTTAGGGGTGGTTTATCAAGAAGACCGGCGGAGCGGACAGGCGGAACGGACAGGATCATGAAAACCTTGAAAAAATCGGCGGGAATGCTGGAGGTTCGTGCGTCGCCTCTGAACCGGACACGCGGCGTGCTCAGTCTTGGGCGGATCACGGTCCCGTGTGCGCTTGGCCGGTCGGGCATCGTCATGCGCAAGTGCGAAGGCGATGGCGGCACGCCGGTGGGCCGGTTCGAATTGCTGCACGTCTACTATCGCCCGGACCGGGGCTTGCCGCCGGCAACGCTGCTGCCGACCGAGCCGCTGACACCGGCGTCCGGCTGGTGTGACGACCCTGGCCACCGTCTCTACAACAGGCCGGTGCAACTGCCTTTTGCAGCCAGCCACGAGAAGATGTGGCGCGACGACAGGCTCTACGACATCGTCGTCGTGCTGGATTGCAACCTGAACCCGGCCGTGAAGGGACAAGGTAGCGCGATCTTCTTTCACATCGCGCGGCAGGGCTATTCGCCGACGGAAGGCTGCGTTGCCGTTTCGCCGGAACACATGCGCCTGATTCTTCAGAACATCGACCTTGGCGCGGAGATGGTGATCCACGCCTGAGCCGGCCCGAACAGTCTTAAGGATTGGCACTGACCTGTGGCCGGTAGATGATGAAACTGCCACTGACCGTGGTCGAGGTCCTGACACCGGCGTCATCGGTCGTCGTTGCCGTGCGAATTCCGAAACCGTTGCGCTTGACGGTCTGGTCGTCGGTGACGTTGCTTTCCAGAAAGGTTGCCCTGTTGCCGTTGACGCTTTCGAGGATCGCCGTGTGCCGCGGTTCGCCGCGAGACATCGTCTGTTCCTCCCAGTTGCCGTCGGGCTGGGTTACACGAACCGTGACTTCGAAGCGGGTGAACTGGAAGACGTCACCCGGCCGGGCGTCCGACAGGTTGTTGATCACCCGTCCCCAGACATAGGTGGACGCCGGCTTGTTGAAGCCGACGTGCCGGAAAGCGTTGTCGACCAGCGTCCAGCACTGGCCATCGCCTTCCACCCGGCCAAGCCTCTCGGTGGCGAAATTGATCAGGCGTTGCGCCTGTTGAGCGTTTACGTCGGGCATGATCGTTATCCTTCATAACTGCCCCATGGACGCAATTTTAGGTCGGCATGACCGCCAACTCTGTAACCCGCATCACGATTCCGTTGGCAATGAGGGCAACCGAACGCGCCTTGCCGCGTTTTTTGAAAAGTGTCTCACAGGCAGAGACTGCGGCCAACCGCATAGGTTTCCGCGGTCTTGTCTGGTATGACGAAGTTCGGGTTCACGGAGATTACAAGGACATGCGCTGGAAAGGCCGCCGCGGCAGCAGCAACGTTGAAGACAGGCGTTCGATGGGCGGGAGACCACGCATGCGCGTTGGTGGTCGCCGGGTGAGAGGTGGTGGCCTCGGGTTGACGGGCCTCCTGATAATCGTCGGCATTGCCTGGCTGACCGGCATCAACCCGCTGACACTTCTCGGACAGCTGGATGGCGGGGGCGGTTACGATACGCAGTCCTATCAGACGCAGGCCCCTCGCAGTGCGGCCGACCAGGAAACAGCGCAATTTGTCTCCGTCGTTCTGGCCGACACGGAAAACACCTGGAGCCAGATCTTCGAAAACGGTGGTGCGACTTACCCGGAGCCGACGTTGGTGCTGTTTTCAGGGTCGGTGTCATCAGCCTGCGGATACGCCAGTGCGGCCACCGGCCCGTTCTACTGCGGTGCCGACAGCAAGCTTTACATCGACCTGTCCTTCTATCAGGAACTGGCAAACCAGCTGAATGCGCCCGGTGATTTCGCACAGGCCTATGTGCTGGCGCATGAAGTCGGTCACCACATCCAGAACGTGCTTGGCGTGCTGCCGGAATTCCAGAAGGCCCGGCGTACGCTCAGCAAGGCGGAGGGCAACGCCCTGTCCGTACGTGTCGAATTGCAGGCCGATTGTTATGCCGGCATCTGGGCGCATTATGCCGCCCGGCAGAAAGGGTTTGTCGAGGAAGGTGATATCGACGAGGCACTGAACGCGGCCAGCCGGATCGGTGACGATACGTTGCAGCGCCAGGCTCAGGGCTATGTCGTGCCGGAAAGCTTCAACCACGGCACTTCTGCGCAGCGGGCGCGCTGGTTCAAGAAGGGTTTCCAGTCCGGCGACCTCAATGCCTGCGACACGTTCAGCGCGGCGAGCCTGTAGAGGCACCAACACATCGCGTCTTGCCATGGCAGGTCCATGGTATCCAAGCCGCTTGATCGGTTCTTTTCCTTACACTTCCGGCTTTGAAAGCCCACGGCATGGATTGCAGGGGCAAGCCTGCAATGACGACCAAGTGATAACGGGCTGGGGCGTTTACGCATATCTGCGATGACTGCCTGCCCCACTGGTAATTTGCGGTGTTTTCCGCCATATAGGGGCAAATGTCCGCAAGATGGCGGACGCTTTTCCTTGAAGCTTTGAAGAAGTGCGACCGGTATGGCGTCTGAAACCAGACCCTTTTTGAAGATGAACGGCCTTGGCAATGATTTCGTGGTCTGGGATGCGCGTGCAAAACCGCTGCGCCTGACACCGGAAGCCATTGCCGCATTGGGCGACCGCGAGACGGGCATTGGTTTCGACCAGATGATCACCGTTGAACGGTCCTCGCTGGGTGTCGATGCCTTCATGCGCATTCACAACCGCGATGGCAGCGAAGTATCTGCCTGCGGCAACGCCACGCGCTGCATCGGCCGTCTGCTGATGGAAGAAGCCGGCAAGGAGCTTGTTACCATCGAGACCGGCGCCGGGCTGCTGCACGCGTTCGATGCCGACGGCCCGCGCAGCGTGACTGTCGACATGGGTGTGCCGCGGCTTGCCTGGAACGAAATACCGCTCGCGGAAGAGTTTGCCGACACCCGTGCGATCGAACTTCAGATCGGACCTATCGATGATCCGATCCTGCACACACCGGCCGTCGTCAACATGGGCAATCCGCACGCGATCTTCTGGGTCGACGACGTGGAAGCCTATGAGCTTGAGCGGGTCGGTCCCTTGCTGGAACACCATCCGATCTTTCCGGAATACGCCAACATTTCGCTGGCCCATGTGTTTGATACCGACCAGATCCGGGTAAAGGTTTGGGAACGCGGCGTCGGTCTGACGCTGGCCTGTGGGACGGCTGCCTGTGCGGTTGGGGTTGCCGCCGCGCGTGATGGCCGGACCAGCCGCAAGACCACCATCCATCTGCCGGGCGGTCCCATCGGGATCGAATGGCGCGAGAGCGACAACCACGTGCTGATGACCGGTCTGACGGAAGTGGAATTCGAAGGCGAGGTCGATCTCGATACTTTGGCCTGGCGCAAGACCGCCACGGGCGACGCCCCGCTGGCGGCTGGAGCCGCGTCATGAGCATCGATGTCGTGACCTTCGGCTGCCGGCTCAATGCATATGAGTCGGAAGTCATGAAGCGCGAGGCGGAGGCTGCCGGCCTCAAGGACGCCATCCTCATCAACACCTGTGCCGTAACCGGCGAGGCGGTTCGTCAGGCCCGACAGGCCGTGCGCAAGGCCAAGCGCGACAACCCGAACGCCAGGGTAATCGTCACCGGCTGCGCCGCGCAGACGGAAAGCGAGACCTTCTCCTCCATGGAGGAAGTGGATCTGGTGCTCGGCAACTCGGAAAAGCTTGAGCGCAAGTCCTATCAGGACGTTGCCGCCTTCGGCGTTTCCGAAACCGAGAAAGTGCGCGTCAACGACATCATGAGTGTCGAAGAGACCGCAGGCCACCTGATAGACGGACTGACGGGCCGCGCGCGTGCATTCGTGCAGGTTCAGAACGGATGCGATCACCGCTGCACCTTCTGCATCATTCCCTATGGCCGGGGCAATTCCCGCTCCGTTCCGATGGGCGTGGTCATCGACCAGATCAAGCGCCTCGTCGACAACGGCTACAACGAGATCGTGCTGACAGGTGTCGACATCACCTCCTATGGTGCGGATCTTCCGGGAACCCCCAAGCTGGGCACGCTGTCGGCGAAGATCCTGAAGATGGTTCCGGACCTGAAGCGCCTGAGGCTGTCTTCCATCGATTCCATCGAGGCCGATGACGACCTGATGCGGGTGATCGCCGAAGACGAACGGCTGATGCCGCATCTGCATCTTTCGCTTCAGGCGGGTGACGACATGATCCTGAAGCGGATGAAGCGGCGCCACCTGAGGGCCGACACGATCCGCTTCTGCGAAGAGGTTCGCCGCCTGCGGCCGGACATGGTTTTCGGCGCCGACATCATCGCCGGCTTCCCGACGGAAACCGAGGACATGTTCCAGAACTCGCTCCGGATCGTCGACGAATGCGGCCTGACGCATCTGCACGTCTTTCCGTTCTCGCCGCGCAATGGCACGCCGGCAGCGCGCATGCCGCAGCTGCCGCGCAACGTCGTGAAGGAACGCGGCGCGCGCCTCAGGGCCAAGGGCGAGGAAGCCCTGGTCAGGCACCTTCAGGCCGAGGTCGGCAAGACCCGCCCCGTGCTGATCGAGAAGGAAGGCCTTGGCCGGACTGAACAATTCACGCAGGTCGAGCTGGGCAGCGGCAATGCCGGTGAGATTGTCGAAACCAGAATTATCGGACATACCGGCCGCCATCTTCTGGGCGAAGCCCTTTCCAGGGCTGCCTGAGGAAAGGTTCAGGGATCGGGTGGTGACGAGCTGGCCTGTGGTGTGAGTCAGATTGGATTGAAGCCGGGGCGAATTGCAATGTACCCCTCATCCTGAGGAGGCCCAAAGGGCCGTCTCGAAGGATGGGCGGCAATCTCGGCGCAAGTGGCCCATCCTTCGAGACAGCGCTGAGCGCTTCCTCAGGATGAGGTATAGGGTTTGGCTTCGGCGGTGGATGCCGACAGTTTAAGAACGCAGTAGTGGGCAGATTTTTTAAGGCAGGTTCATGAGCGAGAAAAAGCGCGGCTTTCTTGGACGTCTCTTCGGCGGCAAAAGCAAACCGGAAGACGAGGCTGTTCCGGCCGCCGAAGATGCGGCACAGAAAGCAACATCCGCAGAACCGCAGGAAGACGACCCGGCACTCGACGTCGAGATGGACGTTCGGCCTGTCGCGGCGCTGAACGAGCCGTTCCAGCCGATCGCAATGGATGTCAGCCCTGGTATCGTTCCGGAACTTTCGCCAATGAAGCCGGTGGTGGAGCCGGAAGACATTCTGCCAACCGATACGGGACCCGACGTCGAGCCCGAGCAGGCAGAAACACCGGAACCTGAAGCGCCCCGGCCGGAAGAGCCCGAAAGCCAAGAACCTGCAACACCAGAACCTGCAACACAGGTGCCAGAAACACAGGCCCCAGAACCGCAGGCGCCAGAAATACATACGCCTGAAACGGCAAGCGCACCGGAACCGGTTGTCGAGCCGGCCCCCGCAGAAGCGCCTGTTGCTGCGCCAGTGCCCGCCGCACCGGTGGAACCTGTTGCCGAAGAACCGAAACTGTCCTGGTTCCAGCGATTGAAGAACGGCCTGTCCCGGTCTTCCGCATCGCTCACCGAAGGCATCAGCTCGATCTTCACCAAGCGCAAGCTGGACGCCTCCATGCTGGAGGAGCTGGAAGATATCCTGATCCAGGCAGACCTTGGTGTCGACACGGCGATGGCGATTACCGACCGTCTGTCCGACGGACGCTACAACAAGGAAATTTCGCCGGAGGAAGTCCGGGCGATCCTGTCCGAAGAGGTTGAGAAGGTGCTGGTTCCCGTCGCCAAGCCGCTTGATCTCGATACCGGCAAGAAGCCGCATGTGGTGCTGATGGTCGGGGTCAACGGTACGGGCAAGACCACCACCATCGGCAAGCTGTCACAGAAGCTGCGTTCGGAAGGCAAGACCGTCATGCTGGCGGCCGGCGATACCTTCCGTGCGGCTGCGGTGGAACAGCTGAAGATCTGGGGTGAGCGCACCGGGGCTGAAGTGATTGCGCGCGATACTGGCGCGGATGCCGCCGGACTTGCCTATGACGCGATGAAGGAAGCGCAGGCGAAGGGCGTCGATGTGCTTCTGGTCGACACCGCCGGCCGGCTTCAGAACAAGGCCGAGCTGATGGATGAGCTGGAGAAGGTCATCCGCGTGATCAAGAAGCACGACCCGGAAGCTCCGCACACGGTCCTGCTGACGCTCGATGCGACCACAGGCCAGAATGCACTCAACCAGGTCGAGATCTTCGGCAAGGTTGCCGGCGTGACCGGTCTGGTGATGACGAAGCTCGACGGAACCGCCCGGGGCGGGATCCTGGTCGCGATTGCCGCCAAGCACGCATTGCCGGTGCATTTCATTGGTGTTGGGGAAGGTGTGGCCGATCTCGAGCCCTTCTCGGCCAAGGATTTTGCCAGCGCGATTGCAGGCATGGCTTAACGCGGGCGTCCCGCAAGGCGCTGGATCCGTTCGTTCGGGCGTCTTGCGAATTCGCAAAGCAGTGCCGGGGAACCTCACAGCCCGACGTGCGTTTAGTTAGCGTCGAAGTCTGGCGCGCGCGGAAACCCTTCTACTGACGGCAGCCGGGCACAAGCGCGGAAAGGCCGTCATGATTTCCAGATTGTTGCACTCGTTTCTTGTTGCTCTGGTGCTGTTTCTGCCGGGGGCACTGCCTGCATTTTCACAATCGGAAAGCCCTGCCGGAGCAATCACCGCCGTGCCCGGTGCCGGCGACGATCAGGCCATCGAGCAGCGTATCAACGGCATCTATGACCAGCTCGACGGACTTTCCGGAATATCGGTCGTCGTAAGATCGGGTGTGGTCAACCTGACCGGAACCGTGACCGAGGCAAGCCTTGCCACGAAGGCCGAAGAGCTTGCCGGCCGTGTCGACGGCGTCGTCGCGGTCCAGAACAATCTCACCGAGGAAACCGCCCTGGAGGAACGTCTCGTTCCGGTTTACGAGCGCTTGCAGGCGCGCCTGTCCCAAGGGGTGAACTATCTGCCACTTGCCCTGGTTGCCCTGCTCGTCTGGATGCTGGCCAGTGCGGCCGGACTGCTGATCGCGCGGTTTGAATGGCCTTGGAACAGGCTCACGCCCAATGCCTTCATTGCAGATCTTGTCAGGCAGCTGATCAGGATCCTGTTCTTCACGATCGGGATCGTGCTTGCGCTTGATGTGCTGGGCGCCACTGCCGTCATCGGCACCTTGCTTGGAGCAGCCGGCATTGTGGGTCTGGCGGTCGGCTTTGCTGTCCGGGACACGGTCGAAAACTACATTGCCAGTATCATGCTCAGCATCCGGCAGCCGTTCAATCCCAAGGACTTCGTCCGGATTGAAGGCTACGAGGGTTTTGTGATCAGTCTCACGTCGCGTGCAACGATCCTGATGGAAAAGGACGGGAACCATATCCGCATCCCCAACGCCATCGTCTTCAAGAGCACCCTCGTCAACTTTTCCACCAATCCACGGCGCCGCTTCGTCTTCGAATTGGGCGTCGATGCGGAAAGCAACCTCGACAAGGCGCTGGACGTTGGCCTCATGACGCTTCGCCGCCAGGAGTTCATTCTTCAGGATCCCTCCCCCGATGCCTGGATCGAAGCGTTGGGAGATTCCAACGTTGTTCTGAGTTTTGTAGGCTGGATTGACCAGACGCGGACCGATTTCCAGAAGGCCCGGTCCGAGGCGATGCGCCTCGTCAAGCTCGCGCTTGAATCAAACGGCTTCTCCCTGCCGGAGCCCATCTACCGGCTGAGATTCGACGATGCGCCTGTGCTGGAAAACCTGCTGCCGGACAGGGAGGAGGGGGATCGGGACCGCGGGAAGATCGCCCGTAAAGAGGCAGCGTTTCCGCAATCGGCAGAAATGCCGAACGATACGGAAGCCGACCGGGATCTTGAAAAGCAGGTTGAACTGGAACGTAAAGCCGCCCAGTCGGACGACCTTCTCGATGAACATGCGCCGAAGGAATTCGGGGCGAAAGCAGCCAGGTGAGCCTGACAAGACAGGCGCTTAACAAAGCAAATCCTGCGCAGCGCCTCGGGAAAGGCTGACCCTGCGCCATCGGGATTCGACAAAGGAGTAGATGGCAAAAACCATCAGGCCAACCGCCAGCGCGAACAGCATGACCTGCCCATAAGGCAAACCCTGGATGTATTTCAGCGCATCCAGTGTGCTCGGCAGATCGCCGCCGGAGGTTGAGGCGCCCTCGATGCCAAGCCAGATCATTGCCGACAGAAGGGCGAACACGATCCCGCGTGCACCGAGGCCAAGAACCGACACGATGTGAACAACCCGCATCGGGGCTTCATTTTCATCGAAGTGCTTGCTGTATCTGCCTGAGCAGGCCTTCCACCAGTGCGCAACCGCTATTCCCAGAAAGACAAGGGACAAGCCAGCCACGAATAGACGCTGACCAAGAGCTTGGGAGATAGCGTTCATCAGGCCCGGCAGCAGTTTGCCATCATTCGTGCCCGTAATTCCGAGCAGGCCCATGGCGTAGAGTGCGAGCGCGCTATAGGTGGCGGCGCTTGCCAGAAGGGCCAGGCGCACGACGATCCCCTGCAGGTCCCGTCCATGGTTGTCCGCGTCCAGAACGGCCTGAACCAGCCGCCAGACGACAAAACCGAACAGGCCTGTCACCAGGACAGCCACCAGAACAGAGCCGAAGGGTTGGGACAAGAGAGTGACAAGGGCACCTTTCGTGCCCTTGCTGCTGCCTGCGCCGATGGATGCGAGAATGGCAAAGAAGGATATGATGCCATAGACGATGCCGCGCGAAAGATATCCCGCGCGTGCGGCAGCTTGTAACCAGTGCGAGTACTTCATTCCCCTGGTCTTTCCGCCATCCCGGCATTTTCACGATCGGTAAGCGCTGTAAGTCGGCTCCGCCAGAATGTTTGGCGGGCCGACCAGCGGGCGGTGCCAGAGGGCGTGGTCGCTAAACCTGCAATACGTTGAGGGTTACCCCGGCTCAGCCGAGGCCGAGAAACGACAGGATGGCAACAACCACGACGACAAGTCCGACGAGATAGATAATGTTGTGCATGTTCAATTCCTTACCAGAAACGGAAAAGGGCCGGACGCTGGGTGAACGGTAGGGGGCGGCCGTTCGTGGCGGGGGCTTGCGTCCGGCCCAAACTGTTGGAGATCGTCTGCCGGGGGCGCGGCAGAGTTACCGGGGCTAGGTTAGACCAGTCCGATGAAGGACAGGATCGCGCCGACAACGACGACGAGACCGACCAGATAGATGATACCGTTCATGCCTCTCTCCTTTCGTTGGAGAGAGAACTCGTCAAACAGGAAATGGTTCCGAGGAATCGAACAGGGAGCGAAAATTCAGCTTCCCGGTTGCCAGTCTTCCGGTGCCATGACGAAGCCTTCGAACTGAAATCCGGGGGCAACCGTACAGCCGACCAGGGTCCATGCGCCGAGCGAGCGGGCCTGCTGCCAGCCGTCACGGGGAACGATGCCCTGGGGGCGTTCGCCGGCCAGAAGGTCGTTGCCCAGGGTAATCACCTCCCGGGTGGTGCCGTCGGTGCTGATGGAAAGTTCCAGCGGGCTGCCGGCGTACCAGTGCCAGGTCTCGACCGCGTCAACCTTGTGCCAGCGGGAGAGAACGCCTTCGGGAAGCAGGAAATAGATCAGGGTGGATGCAGCCCGGCCACCATCATCGGTGACGCTGTCGCGGAAGGTCTCGGCATAAAAGCCACCTTCCGGGTGCGGTTGCATGTCGAGAAGGTCGACGATCTTTTCGGTGGTCAGGCTGGCAGTAGAAGTCATGAAAAGTCCCGGCTGGATCAACTGGATTTCCGGGACGGGATCGCTCAGGAGGATTTCGACCCGGTGCAGAAAGCCAGATCATCAATGGTTTCGCGCAGGGCCGCAACCACTTCCTCGTAAAGGAGCTGCATGTCCAGCCTGTGTCCGCCGCCCAGATGACCCGGTATCGGTTCGGCCTGGCCGACGATGCGGCTGACCACGTCCCGTGCGCGCTGCTCCGCGGAGCGTGTCAAATGGTCTTCGGAACTCGCAGGTGTCATGGTGTGTGCCCCTTCATGATCACGATAGCGTGCATATGGGGGCAACCAGCCGTTGTTTTAAGCCTTCCGGCCAAGAAAAACCGGAAGGCGGCGCAAGATTTCTGCTGCGGGTCCTATAGGTATGATCAAGCGTTGTCCTTGCGGATGCGGATCTCGGAAAAGACTTCGGCAGCGCTTTTGCCTTCCATGCCGAGAGCAGCGGCGACAGAAGCTTCACCTGCACGCAGGAACGGGTTCGTTGCTTTCTCTTTCGCCATGGTCGTCGGCAATGTCGCGGCGCCTTTCTCGCGCAGCGCGGCAACTTCGTCTGCCCGTGCCTTCAGATCGGTGTTGTCCGGGTCGATGGTCAGGGCGAAGCGCGCGTTGGCCTGCGTGTATTCATGGCCGCAGTAGATGGTGGTGTCATCGGGCAGCTGGCGCATCAGTTTGGCAAGCGACGACCACATCATGTCCCTGTCGCCCTCGAACACACGGCCGCACCCGAGCGAAAACAGAGTGTCGCCGGTGTGGGCCACCTTGATGGAGGCGATGTGCCAGGAGATCTGATCCAGCGTGTGGCCCGGGGTCGAGATTGCCTTGATCTCGTAAGGTCCGCACCGGACGTCGTCGCCGTCTTCCACGGTGCGGTCGAACTCGGCAATCTTCAGGCGCGAACGCTCGGGACCGATGACGGTCGCGCCAGTTTTCCGCTTGAGTGTGCCGAGACCCTGGACATGGTCCCAATGGTGATGGGTGATCAGAATATGCGTCAACGCCCAGCCGGTCTGCTCCAGCGCCTTTTCGTAGGCATCGGCGTCGGGCACGTCGACGGCAATGGTCGTTCCACTGTCAGTGTCGTGAATCAGCACGCCGAAATTGTCGTCGAGACAGGTAAACTGGTGAATTTCGGTGGTGTCGCTCAAGGCCATGAAACGGCTCCCTGCTGAGATCTGTTGGTTGAGATGCAGACTGGCAAAGTCAGGCGCCAAGGGCAAGGCAAGAGATCTTGCGCTCTCCCGCCGTTCCATGTTCAATCGCCGCGACCCTTCTTGACCGAGCAAGGCTGAATGTATCTCGACGTCGTTCATTTGCGCGCTTTTTACGATTTGCCACTCGGCAGGCTGCTTCGCAGCCTGATCGGCGCGCCTATCCGCAAGATGTGGCCGGACCTTACCGGCCAGGCTCTGCTCGGTATCGGTTACGCGGGCCCGTTCATGCGGCCCTACCTCGACACGGTTGACCGGGCGATTGCCGCCATGCCCGCCCCTCAGGGTGCGGTTCACTGGCCGCGCGAGCGGGAAAGCGCCTGTGCGCTGGTGGAAGACCAGGACCTGCCGTTTCCCGATGCCTATTTCGACCGGGTGATGCTGGTACACGCTCTCGACCATTGTTCGGACCCTGCGGCGGTTCTCAGGGAAGCCTGGCGGGTGCTGGTGCCGGGCGGGCGACTGATTGCCGTCGTGCCGAACCGGCGCGGCCTGTGGGCACAGTCGGAACTTTCCCCCTTCGGCTATGGCCGGCCTTATTCGGGCAGTCAGCTCAAGGATCTTCTGAAGAGCTGCCAGTTCAACGTGACCGAGGACAAGGAAGCCCTCTTCATGCCGCCCTCGCGCGCCCGCACCATCCTGCGTGCGGCCCGCACCTGGGAAGGCATCGGCCGCCGCATCTGGCCCGCCTTTGGCGGTGTTCTGATCATGGAAGCGGAAAAGGTCGTGTTCCAGAGCCTGCCCGTCGACGGCAAGAAAAGCCGCTTCCGCGTTCTGCGGCCTGTCTTCATTCCCGAAGGCGTTGCGACAGGACTGAAGCCTGTCAGGTCCGTGCATCGGGCGGAGACGGGCGACTGCTAACAGCCTCTGAGCCGTCATTCCGGACTAGCGCTGCAGAAGGCTGCGCGACGATCCGGAATCCAGCACGCCAGTGTGAGCGCAGCGAACTCGATAGGGTTTTATCGGTGCGCTAATCGCGCGAAATATGTCTGGGTTCCGGATCTGCGTTCGGCTTCGCCTTCCTTGTCCGGAATGACGGCCGAAGGGTATCGAACCAGCTTACCGCTTCAGCAGGAACACGGCCTGTTCGGCAACGATGTTCCACACCCACCAGGGGGCGTTGACCGGGATCTTGTTGCCCCGGCCGCTGAGGGCGATGGCCTTTTCGACATTCGCGTCCAGTTCCCGGCAGAGTTCGACGAAATCCCGCAGGGAACAGAAGTGGATGTTCGGGGTGTCGTACCATTCGTAGGGCAGGTACTTGGTCACCGGCATGCGCCCGCGGAACATGAGCTGGGCCCGGTTGCGCCAGTGGGCGAAGTTCGGGATCGAGATCACGACCTGATTGCCGATGCGCAGGAGCTCGCTGACGACCTTTTTCGGTTCGCGGGTCGCCTGCAGGGTCTGGCTCAGGATGACGACGTCGAAGGCCCCGTCCGGATAGTCGGACAGGTCCTGGTCGGCATCGCCCTGGATCACCGACAGGCCGCGGGCAACGCAGCGGTTGACGCCTTCCTGGGACAGTTCGATGCCGCGTCCGTCCACCTGACGTTCGCGCACCAGAAGGTCGAGCAGCTCACCGTCGGCGGACCCGATGTCGAGCACGCGGGCATTGTGCGGTACCAGCGAGGCGACAACCTTGTGGTCGCCGCGCACGTCTCCGCTCTTGGTCTGTCTTGGAGCCAGGTTCACGGGATCAGGCCTCCTCGCCGGGGGCGGGCAGGCCGCGGGCGTGTGCTGCGCCGGTGACGAAGCCGGAAATCGTCTGGAACATCTCCGGCACGTCCAGCAGGAACGAGTCGTGGCCGCGGTCGCTTTCGATCTCGACAAAGGAGACGTTGGCCGCCGCCGCATTGAGCGCCTTGACCACGCGCCGGCTTTCGGACGTGGGGAACAGCCAGTCGGATGTGAACGACATGACGCAGAAACGCGTTTTCGTTCCCTTGAAGGCGTTCGCCAGAGAGCCGCCGAACTGATGCGCCAGGTCGAAATAGTCCATCGCCCGGGTGACATAGAGATAGGAATTGGCGTCGAACCGGTCGACGAAGGTCATGCCCTGGTGGCGCAGATAGCTCTCGATCTGGAAATCCGCGTCGAAACCAAAGGTGACATTGTCCCGGTCCTGCAGGTTGCGGCCGAATTTCTGGTGCAGGGACTCGTCGGACATGTAGGTGACATGTGCCGCCATGCGGGCAACCGCCAGGCCCTTTGTCGGCCTTTGTCCTTCCTGCAGGTAACTCCCGGCACACCAGTTCGGGTCGGCCATGATTGCCTGCCGGCCGACTTCGTGGAAGGCGATGTTCTGGGACGTGTGCCGCGCTGCCGCGGCAATCGGTACGGCCGAGAACACGCGCTCGGGATAGCTGGCTGCCCACTGCAGCACCTGCATGCCGCCCATGGAGCCGCCGATGACCGCAAACAGCGTGTCGATGCCAAGATGATCGACAAGGCGCGCCTGTGCCCGGACCATGTCGCGAATGGTGATGACAGGCAGTGCAAGGCCGTAGGGCTGCCCTGTCTCCGGGTTGATGGAGGCAGGTCCTGTGGTGCCGAGGCAGCCGCCGAGGACGTTGGAACAGATAACGAAATAATGATTGGTGTCGACCGGCTTGCCGGGGCCGACCATCTGGCTCCACCAGCCGGGCTTGCCCGTCACGGGATTGGTGGAGGCCACATACTGGTCGCCCGTGAGGGCGTGACACACGATGACGGCGTTGGACTTGTCCGCGTTGAGCTCGCCATAGGTTTCATACGCAATCTGCCAGGGGCCAAGCTTTACGCCGGCATCGAGCTCCAGCGGTTCTTCCGCGGGAAAGCGCGCAAGTTTGCTCGAGGGCGAAACCGCTTCGCTTGCCTTCAGATCCTCCGGGGTGGCTGGACGTGATGTGTCTGCGGACATGGCTCTAAAGAATTATCTGTTGTCCCGGGCGGGAATTTTTCAGGCCGGTTGAGCGGGCCACGGTCCGCCACCGGGAAACGGCAGGCACCCGGCAGAACGGCCAGACTGGCGACCTAGCCGTGCCGGAACGCCTGAGTCAATGTTTTCTTTTGCCTTTGGGCAATCACATGCCTATGACTATGCGCCGCTGAACCCAAACGAAGGCCGGAGCCACCTCATGTCTCACTTGCCGGACAGCGGGCTGTCGCTGGACGACCTCAGGACACGGGTCGACGAGATCGATGCACGCATCCACACCGCCCTGATGGAACGCGCCCAGGCCGAAGCCGGTATCCAGGCTGCCGGCCGCGCCGCGGGAGCTGCACCCGCCCTGTTTCAACCCGAACGTGACGCCGACCTGATGCGCCAGATGGTGGAGCGCCACCAGGGCGACCTGCCGCTGGCAACCGTCGAACACATCTGGCGTGATCTCATCTGTGCCTGCACCAGCCTGCAGGCAGACACCGCCGTCCATCTGGACGGCAGCGCCGATCTGATCGAGATGCTCGACCTGGCGCGTTTCTATTTCGGTTTTTCCGTGGAGCTGGTGCCGGGAAGCGATGCGGCCGATGTTGTCGGCGCCGTGACGGCGTCAGCCGGTGACCTGGGCCTTGTGGCGCTTATCGACCGGGCGGAGCTGCCCTGGTGGCGCGGCCTCAGCGAATCCGGCGCACTGGTGCGGGCGCGGCTGCCCTTCGTCATTCTGGACGAGCGTCCCGCCGACCTGCCGGCGCTGGTGCTGGCCAAGGCCGACAGCATGATCGACAACGCCGATATTGCGGTTTATGACGCCCGCTGGTCGGATCTTCTGCCGGGCAACCTGATGGACGAAGGCATTGAAGTGCTCAGTTTCTTCCGGTCCGCCGCCGGTGTCGACGCGCTGCTTGCGATTTCCGGCGAGCTGACGGAAGAGGATGTGCGCGCCGCCTGCCTCGCCGCAGGCGCCGCACCGGAAGTTTTAAGGCGTGTCGGCGGCTATGCCGCGCCGATCGACGGCAATGGCGACCCGGACGACACATTTGCTGCCGAGGACGAGGAGCCTCAGGGATGAACGAGATGACGACAGTGACTGAAGCCGGCAAGGCAACCGCAAACCGTCCGCAGCCGCGGCCGGGCGTTCTGGATATTGCGCCTTATGTTCCCGGCAAGTCCAAGGGCAGCCACGGCAAGACCGTTCACAAGCTTTCGTCCAACGAAACACCGCTCGGCACCAGCGATGCTGCCCGCGCGGCCATTGAAGCCGTGGCGCGGAACCTGGAACTTTATCCGGACGGGTCCTCTGCCGAGCTGCGTGCGGCCATCGGCGAAGTCTACGGACTCAATCCGGACCGCATCATCTGCGGTGCCGGGTCCGACGAGGTTCTCAGCCTGATCGCCTACGGTTATCTTGGCCAGGGCGACGAGGCGATCTATTCCGAACACGGCTTCCTGGTCTACGACATTGCCATCCGCGCCGCCGGGGCAACGCCGGTGATTGCGCCTGAAAAGGACCTGACGACGGATGTCGATGCGATCCTGGCAAGGGTCACCGACAAGACGCGCATGGTCTTCATCGCCAACCCGAACAACCCGACCGGCACCTATCTGCCGTTCGAGGAGGTCAAGCGGCTGCATGAGGGCCTGCCGGCCAACGTCCTGCTGGTTCTGGATGCCGCCTATGCGGAATATGTCCGCCGCAACGACTATGAAAGCGGTCTCGAGCTGGCAGCGACGTCCGACAACGTCATCATGACGCGGACCTTCTCCAAGATTTACGGCCTCGCCAATCTGCGTCTCGGCTGGGGCTTCGGTCCGGCCCAGGTGATCGATGCGCTCAACCGCATCCGGGGTCCGTTCAACGTCAACGGCATGGCGATTGCTGCCGGCATGGCCGCTGTTCGTGACCGCGATTTCGTCACGCGATCGATCGAGCACAATGACACCTGGCTACCCTGGGTGACGGCGGAGCTGGAAAAGCTCGGCCTGAAGGTGACGCCAAGCGTCGGCAACTTCGTGCTGGTTCACTTCCCCGACGAGGACGGCAAGCGCGCGGCGGATGCCGATGCCTATCTGCTGGAGCGCGGCTGTGTGCTGCGCATGGTCGGCAATTACGGGCTGCCGAACTCGATCCGCATGACGATCGGTTCGGAAGACGCCAACCGGGCCATCATTGGCCACCTGAAGGACTTCCTGGAACAGAAATAAGAACACATGACTGTTGCCCCCATTTTCGAGCGCATGGCCCTGATCGGCATCGGCCTGATCGGTTCCTCGCTCGCACAGGTCGCCCGCGAACGCGGCCTGGTCAAGGAAATCGCGATTTCCACCCGCTCTGCGGACACCCTGCAAAGGGCGGAGGAGCTGGGCCTGGGCGACAGTTATGCGCTCGACGCCGCGGTGGCGGTGGAGGGGGCCGACCTGGTGATCCTCTGCGCGCCGGTGGGTGCCAATGAGGCCATTGCCAAGTGGATTGCGCCTGCGCTGAAAAAAGGCGCGATCCTGACCGATGTCGGTTCCACCAAGGGGTCCGTCGTCGATCAGGTCAGCTCGCATGTGCCTGAAGGCGTGCATTTCATTCCGGGTCACCCGATTGCCGGGACCGAACAGTCCGGACCCGATGCCGGGTTCCCGACGCTGTTCGACCAGCGCTGGTGCATCCTGACACCTTCAGAGGACACGGATCCCGAGGCCCTCGAAAAACTCAGTACCTTCTGGCGCGCCTGCGGTTCCGACGTCGACACGATGGATGCCAGACACCACGACCTGGTGCTCGCCATCGTTTCGCATCTGCCGCATCTGATCGCCTACAACATCGTCGGCACCGCGGACGATCTGGAAACGGTCACCAAGTCGGAAGTCATCAAGTATTCGGCGTCCGGTTTCCGCGATTTCACGCGTCTGGCGGCGTCCGATCCGACCATGTGGCGGGACGTCTGCCTGCACAACAAGGACGCGATCCTGGAAATGCTGGCGCGGTTTTCCGAAGATCTTTCGGCCCTTCAGCGGGCAATCCGCTGGGGCGATGGCCAGATGCTGTTCGACCTCTTCACCCGCACCCGGGGCATCCGCCGCTCGATCATCGAGGCCGGACAGGAAACCGACGCCCCCGACTTCGGCCGTCATGCCAAGGACAAGGCCGGCGCACCGGCGGAGTGACCGCTTCCATCAGGAACCGGTCTTGCCCGGGAATTTCCCGGGTGTTGAGCACTCATTGCATTGTAGCCCCTGAGGATCGCTTGACCCTCAAGGGCTTTTTTGTCTCGTCAGTTGGTCCGGTTGACGATGAAACGGGCAAGGGCGCTCAGGATCGCCGCACGGCTGCCGTAGGGCGCGAGAAGCGTTTCGGCTTCCTCCACCAGCCGGCCGAGCTCATTGCGCGTCCTGTCGGTGCCCCAGAGTCCTACAAGTGTCGCCTTGCCGGCCTCCGCGTCCTTGCCGGTGGCCTTGCCCATTGTTTCCGCGCTGGCTTCCACGTCCAGAAGGTCGTCTGCGAGCTGGAAGGCGAGGCCGATCACTTCACCGAAACGGGTCAGCCGGTCGACATCCGCTTCCGCTGCATCCGCCAGAATGGCACCCGCCCGGCAGGCGTAGCGCAGCAGCGCACCGGTCTTCATGGATTGAAGCTGCCGGATCTCCGCTTCGGAGCGCTCGCGGTGTTCGGACTCCAGGTCGAGCATTTGCCCGCCCGCCATGCCGCCGATGCCCGACGCGCGGGCCAGTTCGCGCGATAGCCGCAGGCGCACGGCTGCATCCGCATGCACCGCCTCGCCGGTGATCACGTCAAAGGCGAGTGTCAGCAAGGCATCGCCGGCCAGGATGGCGGTCGCCTCGTCATAGGCCTTGTGCACGGTGGGCTGGCCTCGGCGAAGATCGTCGTCGTCCATGGCTGGCAGGTCGTCATGAACCAGCGAATAACAATGGATCAGTTCCAGCGCGCAGGCAGCCTGCAGAACGCCGTCATCCGCCCGTCCGAACAGATTGGCAGCCTCCATCACCAGAACCGGCCGCAGACGCTTGCCGCCGTTGAGCGCGCCGTGGCGCATGGCGGCGAGCAGCCGTGGGGGGCGCACGGTTTCATCCGGCAACGCCTGGGTGGCCAGAAGCGTTTCCAGCGTGGCCTCCACAAACTTGGCCTGGGATATCAGATGCTGGTTTGGGTCAAGGGTCACGATTGGCTCCGGGACGGATCGGCAACATTTTCAAAGTCCGGGTTTCCCTGAAACCAATTCTCTGTATCGTCAAGGCTCGAATTTCAAAAAAATGCCGGGGCTACCTGCCCGATCTTTTCAAACTGACCCATTTGGAGATTTTTCCATGAAACTGCTGTCGAGCCTTCTTCGATCCTTCATCAAGCGCGGGCGCATGCGTGTGATCGACGTCGCGGGTACCGTGCACGAATTCGGGTCGGGCGAGGACGGTCCGACAGTGACCATCCGGCTGCATGACAAGAAACTCTACCGGTCGCTTTTTCTCAATCCGGAGCTGGCCGCGGGCGAAGCCTATATGGACGGAACCCTGACGATGGAGGAAGGGTCGACCTGCTATGACTTCATGTTCCTGTTTTCCATCAACAGGGCGCCGCTTGGGGCCAATCCCGTGCAAGGCCTGTTGCGGAAGGGCTGGAAGCTCTTGCGGCGGCGCCAGCAGCAGAACAACGTCGAACGGGCAAAGTCGCAGGCGCGGCATCACTATGACCTTTCAACCGACCTCTATCGGCTGTTCATGGATGAGGGCCTCAACTACAGCTGTGCCTATTACACCTCGCCTGACGACACACTGGAACAAGCCCAGGCGGCCAAGCTGGCCCATCTGGTCGCCAAGCTGGATCTGAAGCCAGGGATGGAAGTGCTTGAAATCGGCGGCGGCTGGGGCTCACTCGCCATCCGCATGGCGCAGGCCGGTGCAAAGGTTACCTCGCTCAACGTCTCGCCAGAGCAAGTGAAGATCGCCGAGGAACGCGTGCGCGCTGCGGGTCTTGAGGACCAGGTGACATTCGTTCTGAAGGATTACCGGGAATTCGAAGGGCAATTCGACCGGATCATCTCGGTCGGCATGATGGAACATGTCGGCATCGGTCATCTCGACGAGTATTTCGGCCAGATCCGCAGATGCCTGACCGAAAAAGGCTATGCCGTCGTGCATTCCATCGGTCGCATGACGCCTCCGGGCACCACCGGTCCTTTTATTCGCAAGTATATTTTCCCCGGGGGTTACGTTCCGGCGCTGTCGGAAGTCTTTGCGTCTACCGAACGGCTTGGGTTATGGGTCTGCGATGCGGAAATCCTGCGGCTGCACTACTACTACACCATTCGCGACTGGCGCATTCGCTTTGAAGACAAGAGGGCGATTGCCGCTGATCTTTATGACGAAACTTTCTGCCGTATGTGGGAGTTTTATCTGTGTGCGGTCGAGCTGGGCTTCCTGCACGGATCCAACATGGTCTTCCAGCTCCTCCTGTCGAAGGAGAGGGATGCCGTGCCGATTGTCCGCGACTTCATTGTCGATAACGAACGGGAACTGAATGGTTAGGGTCAAACCTGCAACGGGTGGAAAGTCAGGCTCCGGGGGTGCGCCGGGGCGCCGCCGTGGCATGATCGGCCTTGTCCGCAAGCGCTTGTTGCAGCTGTTGCTGGTCCTTGTCCTGCTTCCGCCTGTTCTTACCGTTATCTATTCCGTCGTGCCGCCCATAAGCACGCTGATGATCGGGCGGTATGTCCAGTTTCTGTGGGTTGACCGGCAGTGGGTGCCGCTTGAGCAGATTTCGCCAAACCTCGTCCGGTCGGTCATTACTTCGGAAGACAGCGGCTTTTGCGAAAACGACGGCGTCGAGTGGGACGCGCTTCAGGATCAGGTCGAAGCACTGAGCGAAGGCGAGAAGCCTCGCGGCGCAAGCACCATCACGATGCAGACCGCCAAGAACCTGTTCCTGTGGGGCGAGCGGTCCTACATCCGCAAGGGGCTGGAACTGCCGCTGGCCCTGATGCTGGATGCGATACTGACCAAGAAGCGGATCCTGGAAATCTACCTCAATATTGCCGAGTGGGGCGAGGGTATCTTCGGTGCCGAAGCGGCCGCGCAGGCCTGGTTCGGCAAGAGCGCCAAGGACCTGACACGGACCGAAGCTGCCAGATTGGCGACAGCCTTGCCAAATCCACGTGGCCGGAACCCCGCCAAACCAGGTTCCGGACACCGGAAACTGGCCGGCACGAACCTGGCCCGTGTGAAGGGCGCGGGGCCGATTTTCGGCTGTGTTCTGGGGAAATAGACGAGGGTGGATAGCGCTTCGCCACCGCCTGTTCTATCCAGACCAAGAATTTTTTCTCTATGGGGTGGCAAAACGTTGGCGTTGCCTGTATAACGCCGCGCATTCCAACACGCTGCGTGACGCCACGCCCCGGGCTAACCCGGTCCGGGCCGCGCGGTTATGGACCACGGAGAAAAACAAAATGGCCGTTCCAAAGAGAAAAACCTCGCGCTCCAAGCGCGGTTTTCGCCGTTCCGCGGACGCCCTCAAGCAGCCGACTTACGTCGAGGACAAGGATTCGGGCGAACTGCGCCGTCCGCATCACGTTGACCTGAAGACCGGCATGTACCGGGGCCGTCAGATCCTTTCCGCAAAAGACGACGCATAACACCCGTATTCTTCGTGAATGCAGGTAGCGTCCGGACCGGATCGCCGCATGGCAAATCAAGATTGAGGCTGGCCTTGTTTCGACGGGCCGGCCTTTTTCTTTTCAGCGCCTTGAATTGGCTATCAAGATCGTGTCAGCTCGCTCCGATTTCCGCCCGCTTCGGGTGTCCTTGAATTCGGGAGCCGTTCATGCGCCTTTTTTCAGCCGTTCCTTTCACGCTTTTCTCGCTGCTGATCTATAACGCCCTTGCTTTCACGGTGGGCGCGGGAGAGCCCGGCTTCTGGGCGCAGCCGATGATCACCATCCAGATGGTTTCCGGCGCAACCTTCGAGCTTCTGACGAGCGATCTGCTCATCACCGTCGGGCTGTTGTTCCTGTTCATCGAAATTCTGAAGGCGACCCGCATCGGCACGACGGCCCTGCTGGACCACATGTTCTCGGTGCTGGTGTTCGTCGCCTACCTGGTGGAGTTCCTGGTGCTGCAGCCCGCGGCGACGTCGCTGTTCTTCATCCTCATGGCGATCTCGCTGATCGACGTGATCGCCGGGTTCTCGATTTCCATCACCGGCGCACGGCGGGACGTTTCCTTCGGCCACGGGGACGTGCACTAAGACTGCTTGCCGGCCGACCGCCGCTATTTCGGACAAGTGTGACGCCGCCGAGTGCAGAACCGGCACGCGGAATTCCTTTGCGTTTTAGCGCTTCGCTGCACTTGTCCTAACTAACGGAGCAGGACAGGACCGAAGGGGTCAGGCGTCCTTGCCGTCTTCGACGATCGCGTGTTTCTGGATCAGCGGCAGCTGGGTCAGGGTGAAGACAAGGGTGATCGGCATGATGCCGAAGACCTTGAAGCTGACCCAGAAATCGGTCGAGAAGCTGCGCCAGACGATCTCGTTGATCGCGGCAAGCACGAAGAAGAAGACGCCCCAGCGGAATGTCAGCTTGCGCCAGCCTTCGTCCGTCAGCCGGAAGGCGCTGTCGAAGACGTAGCCGAGCAGCGCCTTGCCGAACAGCAATCCGCCCAGCAGAACCGTGCCGAACAGGCAGTTGACGATGGTCGGCTTCAGCTTGATGAACAGTTCGTCGTGCAGCCACAGCGTCAGGGCGCCGAAAACCAGAACCACCGCGCCGGACACCAGCGGCATGATCGGCAGGCGCTTCGTCAGCCACAGCGACACGACCAGCGAGATGCTGATGGCCACCATGAAGGCGGCGGTTGCCAGGAAGATAGGCTTGCCGACCTGTTGCAGCACCGGAAAGGCCGCCGCGATCTGTTCGCCGCGGGCATTGAACAGGAAGAACACGCCGAGCGGTCCCAATTCCAGCGCCAGCTTCAGGAGCGGGGAAAGTTCCTTGCGGGTGGGGTCGTTCGGGGCGTGTTCGAATTCCATGTTTTTCCGTTATCCTGTTCAGGAAGTCTGCTTCCGGACATAGGTGATGGAGGGTGCCAGGGTCAAGGACCCCGGTCCGATTCGGAAAATAGAGCCGGAAATTTTCAGGGCCAGTAGAGAGACGCCGGGAAGCGTGAAGATGAAACGTTGGATGTTGTGCCTCGCGGTCACCTTGCTGTTTACGGTCTCTGCCTTGGCGGCGATGCCTGTTCGCTGGGACCAGCTCAAGGATCCTGAGGCTGCGGCCTATGAGGACCCCTTTGCCGCGCTCAGCGGCACAGAGCTGCGGTCGCTGGGTATGGTGCTGCGGCTTCGCCAGCAGTTGGACGAGCTGGCTGCGACGGACGCGGACCGTTCAACGCTGAAACGTCGTCTTCAGCAGGAAGAAGCCCGGCTTGCAGCGGCCGGCGTGCCGACGGACAAATTGCTGTCGCAACGCTTCGAGGTTGCGAAGAAACGGGCTGCTGCGTCGCTTGCCGGCAACAAGGCTCTGGCCGGGAGGGACATCGAGATTACCGGGTATGTGATCCCCGTGCAGGAACCCGGCAGCGATGAGGTAATCGCCGGCTATCTGGTTCCCGAGCAGGGCATGTGCAGCCACATGCCGGCGCCTGACCCCAACCAGATGATCCGTTACCGGCTGTCGACAGGCTGGCGGGCGGAGTATGTCTATGAACCGGTCCGGCTCACCGGGCGCCTGTCCTTGAAAACAACCCGCCAGGAAATCACGCTTCTGGACGGTCAGGTCGACATGATTGCAGCCTTCGAGATGAAAGTCACAGGCGCTCAAAGCCTGGGTGAGGAGACCACCCCGGACCCGATGAGCCGGATCTGGAAATTCTTCAAAGGCCCGGTGCCTGAGAACTCCTGGAAGCACCCATAAAAAAGGCGCCGCAACGGGCGCCTTTTCCTGTGATTGAGCCTTTGGGCTCAGCCGTTGGCGATGTACTGGCCGCCGTTGATGGTCATCACCGCGCCGGTCATGAAGGCGGCGGCGTCGGACGCCAGGTAGACCACCGTCTGGGCGATTTCTTCCGGATGGCCGAGGCGGCCGACCGGGATGCCGGAGATGATCGACTGCAGCACTTTTTCCGGCATGGCGGCAACCATGTCGGTGTTGATGTAACCCGGGCAGACGCAGTTGACGGTGATGCCCTTGAAGGCGTTTTCCTGCGCCAGTGCCTTGGTGAAGCCAATCACGCCGGCCTTGGCCGCGGAATAGTTCGCCTGGCCCATCTGGCCCTTCTGGCCATTGATGGAAGAGATGTTGATGATGCGGCCCGAAGACCGTTCCCGCATGCCGTTGATCACCGGCTTGGTCATGGTGAACATGGAATCGAGGTTCGTCGACAGCACTTCGCGCCACTGTTCGAAGCTCATCTTGTGGAACATGCCGTCGCGGGTGATGCCCGCATTGTTGACCAGCACTTCAACCGGACCCAGTTCGCTTTCCACCTGGGCAATGCCTGCCGCGCAGGCGTCAGGATCGGAAACGTCCCACTTGAAAACGTGGATACCGGTCTCGGCCTTGAAGGCTTCGGCCTTTTCGGTGTTGCCGGCATATGTGGCCGCCACGGTGTAGCCTGCGTCTTTCAGACCTCGCGAAATTGCTTCGCCGATACCGCGCGTACCACCCGTGACCAATGCGACCTTGCTCATTCCCCTTCCTCCTGACTTCCAGTTCCGGGCCCTTTGGGCTCTCTGACATCAATTCAGTCTTGTTTGCTGTTCCCGATCATGGCCGGAGGCCCGGCCATGATCCTTCTTTGCCTTTGCGGCTTAGCGCTCCAGGCACATGGCGACACCCATGCCGCCGCCGATGCACAGTGTTGCAAGGCCTTTCTTGGCGTCGCGGCGGTTCATTTCGTGCAGCAGGGTGGTCAGGATGCGAGCCCCGGACGCACCGATCGGGTGGCCGATGGCAATCGCACCGCCGTTGACGTTGACGATGTCCGGGTTCCAGCCCATGTCCTTGTTGACCGCGCAAGCCTGAGCGGCGAAGGCTTCGTTGGCTTCCACGAGATCGAGGTCGGCAGCGGACCAGCCGGCTTTTTCAAGTGCCTTGCGCGATGCCGGGATCGGGCCGGAGCCCATGATTGCCGGATCGACACCCGCAGTGGCCCAGGAGGCGATGCGGGCGAGCGGCTTCAGGCCGCGCTTTTCGGCTTCGGCGGCGCTCATCACCAGAATGGCGGCTGCACCGTCGTTGATGCCGGAGGCGTTGGCGGCGGTCACGGAACCGTCCTTGGTGAAGGCCGGGCGCAGCTTGGCGACGCTTTCCAGCGTGGCGCCGTGACGGATATATTCGTCATCGGCAACGACGCGCTCTCCCTTGCGTTCCTGCAAGGTTACCGCGGTGATCTCGTCCTTGAACTTGCCGGCCTTCTGGGCAGCTTCCGCCTTGTTCTGGGAAGCAACTGCGAACTCGTCCTGCTGGTCGCGGTTGATCTGCCACTTTTCGGCGACGTTCTCGGCGGTCTGGCCCATGTGGTAGCCGTTGAAGGCATCCCAAAGGCCGTCCTTGATCATGGTGTCGATCATCTTGTAGTCGCCCATCTTGTAGCCGGCGCGCATGTGGGCGCAGTGCGGCGACAGCGACATGTTTTCCTGGCCGCCTGCCATCATGATGGTGGCGTCGCCGGAGATGATCTGCTGCGCTGCAATGGCAACGGTGCGAAGACCGGAACCGCAGACCTGGTTGAGCGTCCAGGCCGTCGCACTATCGGCAATGCCTGCCTTGATGGCAGCCTGACGCGCCGGGTTCTGGCCCTGACCGGCCGTCAGAACCTGACCAAACACGACTTCGTCGATGTCGCCGCCTTCGACGCCGGCCTGTTCCATGGCCGCCTTCATGACAATGGCACCGAGGTCATGCGCCGGGGTGTTGGCAAAGGCGCCATTGAACGACCCCACGGGCGTGCGGGTCGCACTGACAATGACGATATCGGTGAAAGCGCTCATCATACTCTCCAGACTTGAGGCCAATTGACCGTAGTGGACTGGTGCCGCAGGGGCACCTGTCGATGCTTATTATGCATGGACTAGAAACTGCGCTGAGATTTGTGTCAACCGTAACACTCCGTATCGAAGGCCTGTTTTCGCATTTGCGGTATAATCCTTTCGTCAGCGCACATAAAAAGGCTGGCACGATCCGATACGATTGGCTTAGTCTCTTACACGGAGGAGATGACAGGCCTGCGAAAGCCTTGTCGTCAAATGGGAAACTAGCCACAAGGCTGATAGGCGGAATTCACGGATGGCCAAGACCAACGAGCCGACAATCATCAAGAAATACGCCAACCGGCGCCTGTACAATACGGGCACCAGCACCTACGTCACGCTTGAGGACCTGGCGGTGATGGTGAAGGGGGAGGAGGACTTTGTCGTCTATGACGCGAAGTCCGGTGAGGATATTACCCGGTCGGTCCTGACCCAGATTATTTTCGAACAGGAAGGCAAGGGGCAGAATCTTCTGCCGGTCACGTTCCTGCGCCAGTTGATCCGTTTTTACGGCGACAGCATGCAGGGCCTCGTGCCGAGCTTCCTGGAATATTCCATGACCTCGCTCACCAAGGAGCAGGAAAAGCTGCGTTCGCAAATGAGCGAAGCTTTCGGCGCAACGGCGTTCGAGGCCATCGAGGACCAGGTCAAGCGCAACACCGAGATGTTCGAGCGGGCCATGAAGATGTTCATGCCCTTTCCGGCCGCAGGGGGAGATCCGGCTGCGACTGCCAACCCGGCGAGCCAGGCCAAGCCGGCAAAGTCCGGCGGGAACGATCTCGATGACATGAAGCGCCAGCTGGAAGACATGCAGAAAAAGATCAACCAGCTCAGCGAAAAGTCCTGAGGCGTTTACGCGACCTGCAATGAGCCGTGATCTGGACCGCATGAACGTCGCCATCATTGCGCTTGGCGATGATCCCGTGTTGCTGAAAATCCTCGAGACGTGGTTCGTCGAGGAATGGGCCGACTGGTATGGCCCGGGGGAACCCGGCGATGCGCGGGAAGATCTGGAAAGGTGCCTTCTGCCAAATGCTCGCCTGCCGCGCTGTCTGGTCGCGCTGGACCGAGATGGCAGGCCGTTGGGAACGGTCTCCCTGCGCGACACCTCGCCGGGGTCGGACCTTTATCCCGGCGCCTGGCTGACCGCATTGCTTGTCCATCGCGATTTCCGGAAAGCAGGTGTCGGCATCAAGCTGATCGCTGCCGCAGAACGGGAAGCCGCCAGGATCGGATTTCCGGAAATTCTGACCGCAACGGCAACGGCCGGGTCGCTCGTCCTCAGGCGGAATTGGCAGCAGGTCAAAACACTGCAATCGGCTTCGGGGCCGTTGGATATCTATCGCAAGGCCCTGGGGTCGGTCTGAACGGGCGTCAGCCCGGACCGCCGTCAAAATAAAGCCTCATCCCGAAGAGCGAGCTCACTCGAGTCTCGAAGGATGGGCCGCTTGCTCTTGTGTTTGCAGCCCATCCTTCGAGACGTGCCTATCGGCCCTCCTCAGGATGAGGTGAAGGGTAGGTGAGGCTTCTTGAAAGAAGGCAGATCCGGTCCTTCCCTCAGCCGCAGTCGGCAACCAGGCTTGCAGCGGCAATGCCGGCGACTGCGCAGGCTTCGTCGTTGTCGGACGTGTCGCCGGTAATGCCGACAGCGCCAAGGGTTTCGCCTTCGTCGTTCTTCACCAGAACGCCGCCGGGCACCGGTACGATGGCACCGCCGGAAACGCCGTTCAGAGCGTTGACGAAATGCGGACGGGACTCTGCATTGGCGTTCAGCCATCTGGTGCCGGTGCCGACTGCGAGTGCACCGATCGCTTTGCCCGTGGCGATCTGCGGACGCATGATCGAGGATCCGTCCTGCCGCTTGAGCAGGATGGCATGACCACCCGCATCGAGGACAGCAACGGTAAGCGGTTTCAGATTCAGCTCGGCTGCTTTTTCAAAAGCGGCGGAAATGATGGTCTCTGCCGTTGATAATGTCAGTTTGCGCATTTTCCCACTTCTCCTTAAGGTGCTGACCGCGATACCGATTTGCTAACAGAACATGGCATTGGCGAATAGGCGGCATTCCCGAGAAGCTATTGCTGCGATTCGGAAAGAAAGACACTTCGGCCAGGAGGAATTCAGTGAAGCGTGATTTTCAGGCCCCGGGCCGGTCCCCGGTTTTTGCACGCGAAGCAGCGGCTGCGACCTCTCATCCGCTGGCAACGAGCGCGGCTCTGGAAGTGCTTCAGGCAGGTGGTAATGCGGTTGACGCGGCGATCGCGGCAGTTGCCGTTCAATGTGTTGTCGAACCGCATATGACCGGTATCGGCGGCGACTGTTTTGCCATTGTCATGGAGCCGGATGGACGTCTGACGGGTTTCAATGGTTCAGGCGCAGCCCCGCGGGCCGCGACACCGCAAAAGCTTGCAGAGCTCGGCGTCAAGGACATCACCGACACATCGCCGCATGCCGTGACCGTACCCGGTGCCATTCGGGCCTGGGAAACGCTGCTGAAGGCGCATGGCACCAAGAGTTTCAAATCCCTGTTCAAGCGGGCAATTCAATATGCCCGCGACGGATTTCCGGTTGCCCCGCGTGTCGCGCGCGACTGGGCCGGGGATGTCGACAAGCTGCGCGCCGACGAGGTTTCGGCCGCGCGCTACCTGATCAAGGGCGAAGCACCCAAAACCGGCACGGTTCTGAAATATCCGCGTCTGGCAGACACTCTCTCGGCAATTGCCGAGGGCGGGGCGGATGCCTTCTATTCCGGCCCGGTTGCCGACGACATCGTGAGCGCGCTGCAGTCGCGCGGCGGGCTGATGACCCAGGACGATCTGGCCGCTTGCCATACGACAGCGGTTTCACCGGTGTTGAGGGACTACAAGGGCCACACGGTGGCCGAATTGCCGCCAAACGGGCAGGGGATCGTTGCCCTGATCATGCTCGGTATTCTGGAACAATTCGACCTCGAAAGCCTTGATCCGCTCGGTCCGGAACGTTTCCACCTGGAAATGGAAGCCGCGCGTCTGGCCTATGGCGTTCGGGAGCAGTTCATCACCGACCCGGGCTATATGGATGTCTGCCACACACGGTTGATCGGCGCGGATTATATCGACCAGCTTGCCCGGCAGGTGTCGCTGACCAAGCGGATGGACTCGGTTCCGGCAAGTGCGCTGGCTCCGCAGACGGATACGGTCTACCTGACGATTGTCGACAGGGACGGACTTGCGGTTTCCTTCATCAATTCCCTGTTCAGCGGGTTCGGCAGTGGCATTGTCGCTCCGGAAACCGGTGTGCTGCTGCATTGCCGCGGCAGTTCGTTCCGGGCCGAACCGGGACATACCAATTCCATCGACGGCGGCAAGCGGCCGATGCATACGATCATCCCGGCGATGGTGCTGAAAGAAGGCGCGCCATTCCTGTCGTTCGGCGTGATGGGTGGCCACTACCAGGCCTGTGGCCATGCACATGTGCTGACCAACATCATCGACTATGGCATGGATGTTCAGGCCGCCATCGACTTCCCGCGCATGTTCTTCGACATCGCCAGCCACGAACTGCAGGCGGAACGACTGGTGCCACCGTCCACGCTGGACGGCCTTCGCGCGCTGGGCCATTCCGTCGTTCCGGCGTCCGGCCCGATCGGCGGGTCCCAGGCCATCATGATCGACAAGGCCCGGCACTTGCTGACCGCAGGCTCCGATCCGCGCAAGGATGGGCATGCCGGAGGCTACTGATCCGGCTTCGGCAGGCCTCCTGACCGCGTCAATTTGAACCTTGTGATCGCCGCCTCACGGGTGTTTGGTGCGGTTGGACGCGCCGATAATCATATGAGGTTTTCAATATGCCCGGATTTTCGAGGCGGGAGATCCTGCTTGGCGGCGCCGGGGCGCTGACGGCGTTTGCAGCCGGTGGACTTGGTGCCAGGCAGGCACTGGCCGCCGAGCACAGCCTGACCCTTTCAAGGCTCAATCATTCCGTGCTGCCGGAAACGGTCACGGCTGACATGATGAGCTTCAGCCCCAGTGGCCCGCCACCGGTGCTTCGGTTCCGCAAGGGACAGACCACCACGATCGACGTGAAGAACGCGCTTGATGAAGCGTCGGTGGTGCATTGGCACGGGCTCAGGATCGCCAACAACATGGATGGCGTACCCTATCTGACCCAATATCCGATCGAGGCGGGAAACGCGTTCCGCTACGAGTTCACGCCGCCTGACGCCGGCACCTTCTGGTACCACCCGCATTGCAACACGCTGGAACAGATTGCCCGGGGAATGACCGGGGTGATCGTGGTGGAAGATGAGGAAGATGCCGGCTTCGACAGCGACCTGCCACTGAACATTCGTGATTTCCGGCTTGGAGGCGACGGCCAGTTCATTGCCTTCTACAAGCCTCGCAATGCCGCGCGAGGCGGCACTCTCGGAACCGTTTCGACAGTCAACTGGCAACCACAGCCCGTTTATGAACTAGCCGCAGGCTCTCTCGTGCGTCTGCGTCTGGCTGTCACCGATCTCACAAGGGTCGGCAGATATACAGTTTCCGGTGCCGAGGCGCTGGTGATCGCGATCGACAGCAACCCGTTGCCGCAGCCGGTGGCGATGGACGAAATCGTGCTTGCGCCCGGCCAGCGGGCTGATGTTGCCCTGCGTGTTCCGGACAGTGAAGACGAGGTCGCCACGCTTGTTCTGAAAAAGCCGAATGGCGACAAGGTGCTGGCGACGTTCCAGCCCAAGGGCACGACAGCCGGCAGGGACCTGCGCGAACTGAGGCCGCTCAAGCCGAACCCGGTGCCACAGGCAGACCTTGCCAATGCCGAGGTTCTGGATTTCGTGTTCGGCTGGTCTCCGGCCGGGGATGCGCCGCAGGCCAGCATCTGTGGTTCGCTCGGCTATACCTTCTGGTCGATCAACCGGGTGGCCTGGGGCGGGGATGTGCCTGGGCCGTTCGATCCGCTGGCGACCATGCGGCACGGCAAGTCCTACATCCTGCGCTTCCGAAACGAGTCACCAAACGATCATCCGATCCATCTGCACGGCATGTCGTTCCAGTTGCTGCGGTCGAACAAGCGCAAGCTGCCGCCGCTGGTGACGGATACCGCGCTGCTTCTGGAAGAAGAAACCATGGAAGTGGCCCTGGTTGCCGACAATCCGGGCGACTGGGCATTCCATTGCCATGTGATCGAACACCAGAAAACCGGCCTCGCCGGTTTCCTGCGTGTGGAAGCCTGAGCGTTTTTTTGACAGGTCAGGCAGACAGGGAGATCGTGTAGGAGCGTTCGTCGCCGTCTTCGGCGGCGGATGCATATTGCGCGACATGCTGCCGACGCTCCAGCCAGGTCTGCTCGTCAAACGAGTCTCCGGCCAAAAGCTGGGTGGCATATTCGGCATGGGCGCCGTAATAGGCGTCGCGCTGAGAAGCCTGTGCGGCGAGATGCGCAGGGACGGCATCCAGAGCGCCAAACTGACCGTTTGACGTCGAACCGAAGCCGGTTCTTTCAGTCGGCGCGGTTACCGGCTTCTGCCGGATGCGCATGGGATGGATGGCCGATACGGGTCTTACTTGCATTTCAGTCTCCGGGGTGGGCCAGTCCGTGGCCAGTCTTTCGGAGGTCCGGGGAGTCCGGATCTGTTTTTCAATATAGGGTCTCTGACAACAGAAAAATGTGACGCGCGTCACACTTTGACGGGTGAGGGGTTTGCCCGCTGCTGTCTAAGGGTAACGGTTGTCAGCAGAATTTGTTCCCGATGCCGTCATTTGGCGCGGTGCTTCAGCCTCCAGCCTGTGCTGTCCGCCTGATATGCCCCTCCAGGATCCTCACCTGAAACATGCTGGTGCAAACCAAAAAAATACCCGGAGCAATGCCCCGGGTTGAAGGTCTCCAGTGGTACTTCTGGAACTTTGAAACAGGTTGGCCTAGCGCTCGGTCTTGAGCAGTCGGCCGGCAGGGCGCTGGCGTGGCAGGGCAGCAGTTGCCCGATAGGAGTTCACGCCGGTGAGAGGTTCTGTTTGCCTGCGGAACCTTGTCTGGGGCTCTCCATCTCGAGTCGCGATCAGATGGGCGAGGAAAATAGAGTTCGGGCGGTAGCGCGCGCTGAAAGCAATCTGCTCGCGCTCAAGCTCCGGTTCCACGGGAACGGGAAGATGCGTGGCAAAGGTCGCCTGCCGCTCGGATTCCGTCTCTCCCACGGAGGGACGCTTCCGCCTCACATTGGCACGACCTGCAGAAGAAACCGGGTTAACTCGCACGATTTAACGCCTCATTGTTTCAGAATGGCACGCCCAAGGCTGCCTCACCTGAAACGTCGCAATCACCGTGCCACGTTAACCTCTTGTTAACTTTTTGTCCGCAGAAAACCGCCGATCCGCATTAATAATCGTTAATGCAGTGGCGCAAAATCGGACACTTTTCAGTGGGAAGCGGGGATAGCGGTGGTAACCGGAACCGGCCCGTTGCAGGCAGGGGCAAGTCCTGACGGCAAAGGGAATCAGGTTTGGCGTGCGAGTGGAGGACTCAGGCTGAACGGTGTTCCGACAGTTCTGGCAGCCGGACCGCGAGTGGCAGAGCGAAGTCTTCGGCGGTCAGTTTTTCGCTCCTCAGAAGATGCTGCAGGCTCACGGCAACCGACATGGCATCGTCGAGAGCGTCGTGTTGCCGCCCGTCCGGTGTCTTCAGGTCAAAATATTCCGCCAGGCGTCCACTCGTCATTTTGCCCATATCCTCAAAGGGAATGCCCGCATTCAAGATTAGGCCGATGGCGTTGCCGAAGCGGTGGGCGGGGATAGGTGGTGTCAGGCCTTCGATATAGGAACTGATCGCCAGAAGGGTGAGTTCGTCCTTGCCCCAGGACCAGAAATTCGCCCCCTCTGCGAAGGCTGCGAGCCTTTCCAATGCGTCGGCGTGGGCAATGCCTTCGCGGTCGATGTCCGCCTGGGTTATGCCGGTCAGTTCGGTGAAGAAAGGATCTGCCGTCGGGTGCCTACCAAACCTGTCCCTCGGTTTGATCAGGACATTGAAGGTTTTGAGAATGTCAAAACTGCCCCCGAGCGAGAGTTTCACCGCGCCAATCTGGGCGACATTCGGATCCGGATCCAGTGGCCCGCACCATTGCCGGCTCATGGCGCCGGGCGCGGTCAGATATTCGCAGTCGTAAATGATCACGTGATGCATGAAAAAGAGATCCGTCCGATCAAAAGAAGGAAAAAGCGAGGGCGGCCAGAAACAGAAGAACGGTTGAATAGAACGTCAGGGCAAAGCCGAAGGCCCTGGCGGCAGCGCCTTTTTCATAACCGTTCCAGAACAGAGCGCGTCCGCACCAGAACAGCAGAGCAGCAGCAGGCAAAGCGCCAAGATACCCGGCCGGGGCAAGTGCTGCGAATGCGATGTAGGCAAGGGCGGCCAGCGTGGTCTGTTCCAGCGTGTTCTGGAGCACGGCCTGCAACACCTTGGCCTTTTCGGTGCCAGAGGTCAGTCCGCTGCCGTCGATATCCTCCGGTGTGAAAAAGCGATGCCGCGCCAGGAGGCCTATCGACAAAAGCAGCCAGAAAGCGCCGGCCAGCAGACACTGGGCGGCGAGCGTAAGGCGGGCTTGCGGCGAGCCGTCCGGCAGCCAGTCCTGCGGATACTGAACGGCGCCGAAGCCGAGCCCGGTGGCCGCGACGATTACCGCCGCGATCATGCCCTTCATGACACCATGTTGTTTCGCTGTCAGGGGCAACCTGCTGCCTCGGGTTTGCTGACTGAACCGATACTGGAACAGGACCACACCGGGCTTCAAAAGAAAAGTGCTGGCAGGCCCCGGCGCAGGCAGACTGGCGCGACCAGGAGGCCGCGCCAGTGCAAGTGATCGTCTTTGAGCCCGTCAGTCCGGCGCCTTGCCGGTCCAGGCGCTGCGGTCGATGTCGAGATCCGAGAAGTTGTCAGGGTTCAGCACCGGTCGGGCCACACCTTCCCGAAGCTGACTCTTGAAGTCGTCCAGGATCCGCTTGGCTGTCGGGAACAGCATCATCAGAGCCAGTAGGTTGACGACCGCCAGGACGCCCATCAGCGGATCGGAGAAGAAGAACACCGAGGTTGCATTCGGTGCCGTCGCCCCCAGGAACACGACGCCCATCACGGCGACCCTGAGAACGTGCAGGGCCATGGTGCTGGATGTCATCGAACTGAGGGCGTTTTCGCCGAGGTAGTAGTTGTAGATGATGGAGCTGAACGCGAAGAGCAGCACCGCGCCGGTCAGGAAATAGCTCGTCCAGCCACCGAGGTGGGAGGCAAGGGACTGCTGGGTCAGGACCACGCCGTCAACGCCTTCTGCACCCGGCACATAGACATCGCCGAGAAGGATGACCAGCGCCGTACAGGTGCAGATGATCATCGTGTCGATGAAGACCGAGAAGGACTGGGTGATGCCCTGGCTGATCGGGTGGCGGACTTCCGCCGTGGCGGCAACGTTGGGAGCCGAGCCGAGGCCGGCTTCGTTGGAGAACAGCCCGCGGCGCAGGCCTTGCGCAAGGGCTGCGCCCATGCCGCCGCCAACCACCTCTTCCAGCCCGAAGGCGTTGAGAACGATGGTGTAGATGACGCCGGGAACTTCGGTGATGTTGAGAAGGATGATCACGAGCGCCATGCCGATATAGCCGACGGCCATGATCGGCACGATGACGTCCGCTGCCTTGGCAATACGGTGGATGCCGCCAAAGACGATGAGGCCGGTCACCACAGTCAGGCCAATGCCCGTCCACAGCCGGCCGATGCCGAGGCTTTCTTCGGCGGCGCCCGCCACGGTGTTGCCCTGGAAGGCGTTGAAGCCGAAGGCAAACGAGGCCATGAGGCAGAGTGCATAAAGCACTGCAAGCCAGCGGTAATCGGCGCCAAGGCCATGGATGATGGTGCGGGCGGGTCCGCCGCGATACGTGCCGTCACCGGTGGAGCGCTTGTAGAGCTGGGCGAGCGAACACTCGATCAGGCTGGTTGCCATGCCGACAAGGGCAACGGCCCACATCCAGAAGACCGCACCGGGGCCACCGAGCGTGATCGCCACGGCGACGCCGGCGATGTTGCCGCCGCCAACCCGGCCGCCGACAGACAGAAGCAGCGCTTCGCGGGCAGAGATCGCGTTGGGATCACCCGACTGGTTCTTGGAAGACAATACGCGGAACATACGCAGGAAGAAGCGTAGCTGAACGAAACCGGTAACGACCGTGAAGAAGATGCCAATGACGACGAGAAACGGGATGAGTGCCCACCCCCAGGTCAGGTCGCCGATTAGGGCGAAGAACGCCTCGACAAGCTGCATGGATCCAACCCTCCTTGTTTTCCGCAAGGCTGACGAAGGGTCAGCCTCATCGGAACCGGAAGGGTAGGCTTCAATTTCCGGGGTTTGCAATAAAAAAGAGAGTTGCTTGAAAATGCAGCTTTGAATTGCCGAGTTGATAGGCAGCCACCAGGCAACAAAAAACGCGGCTCGAATGAACCGCGTTTTTCAAATCGGATCGGGAAGCCTGCCTTAAGCGGCCAGAGCGCCCTGAGCCTGATCAACCAGGGCCTTGAAGGCATCCGGCTGGTTGATGGCGAGGTCGGACAGAACCTTGCGGTCGACTTCGATGCCGGCCTTGTTCAGACCGTCGATGAAGCGGCCATAGGTCATGCCGTGCTGGCGGGTTGCCGCATTAATGCGCTGGATCCAGAGCGAACGGAAGTTGCGCTTCTTGGCCTTGCGGTCGCGATAAGCGTACTGGCCGGCTTTCTCGACGGCCTGCTTGGCAACGCGGATGGTATTCTTGCGGCGGCCGTAATAGCCTTTTGCTGCCTTGATTACTTTTTTGTGGCGAGCGTGGGCGGTAACGCCCCGTTTGACGCGTGACATTTAGGTGATCTCCTTCGGGGCTGGCTTTATGCGTAGGGCAGGAACTGCTTCACGATCTTTGCATCCTGGTCGCTCAGCGTGGTGGTGCCACGGGCGTTGCGGATGAACTTGTTCGTGCGCTTGATCATGCCATGACGCTTGCCGGCCTGCGCGGTCTTCACCTTGCCGGTCGCGGTCACTTTGAAGCGCTTTTTGGCGCCGGACTTCGTTTTCAGCTTGGGCATTTTGCATCCTTTCCTTGGTGCATCCGTTCAGAACGGATACTCTTTTGTTGGTGCATTCAGAGCCGACACGGCATGCCCTCGGTTGTCGAAAACGGTCTGCGCAAGAACACAGAAAACCAGTCCACGACGAGCCGGACGACTCTGGACCGGGCGCTTATATGGGAGCTTTCCTTGGAATGCAACCGGTTTGCGCGCCTTTTTTGGCGGTTTCGGCCAGATCTGCGGCACGGTCTCCGTGGCAAAAGCAGTCGCCGCGGAGACCGGTGTTCGCCAGCAAGGCCGATCAGGCAGCCAGATCGCATTCCTGCCGGGCGGCCTGAAGGCTGGCAGAGGCCTTTTCAGGATCGGCGACGGTGCCTTGCACGGCAATGAAGCGGATATCCTCAACGCCCAGGAACGACAACAGGAACTTGAGGTAAGGCTGCACGAAGTTGGCCGCGGCAAAGGGCTGGCCGTCAAGATAGCCTTCGGCCCCATAGGCGGAAATCACCACCGCACGCCGGGTTTTTGCAAGTCCCTGAAAGCTGTTGCCGTCAAACGAAAATGTGTGCCCGACACGAACGATCTGGTCGATCCAGGCCTTGAGAGCCGCGGGAACTGCGAAATTGTAGATCGGCGCGGCAATCAACAGGGTGTCGGCTTCCTGAAGTTCGGCGATCAGCTCGTCGGAAAGGGCTGTCGCTTCCTTCAGGTCTGCGGTCATGGAGGCGGGCTCGGTATAGAAACCTTCGATGGTCTTCTGTCCGATGATCGGGATGGAACCATCGGCAACATTTCGCGTGATCACGCGGCAGTCGGGGTGTTTGCGGCGGTAGCTTGCCTCGAAATGATCGGCAATGGCGGTGGAGTGCGAGCCGGTCTGGCGAGAACTGGAATTGATGCGCAGAAGCAGTGTCATGCGGGTATCTCCTGGTTGGACGATGCCCGAAGGTTATTTCTGCGCGAGTGGAGGAAAAATACTGTGGCTCACAGGATATTCGTGCTTATTCTGCATGAATGGATCTGCAAGCCCTCAAGACAATCCTGCTCGTTCGCGACCTTGGCAGCCTGGCAGCTGCCGCGCGCGCGCTGGATCTCGATGCCTCGAATGTGTCCCGGACGGTTTCTTCAATCGAGCGGGAGCTTGGTCAGCGGCTTTTCCAGCGCAGCACGCGCAAGCTGTCGCTGACGGAGGCAGGCGAGGCCTATCTCCAGCGGGTTGCGCCGCTTGTGGAGGAGATCGAGGCGGCGAACGAGGACATTGCCGCCAGAAGCCAGCAGCCAAGGGGAACCTTGCGCATGACGGCGTCGGTTGCCTTCGTGCTGGAAGGAATCGTCCCGCTTCTGCCGGTGTTTCACGACCGGTACCCGGATATCTCGGTCGAGCTTTTTCCCTCCGACAGCAATCTCGACCTTCTGGCCGAAGGACTGGACCTTGCTATCCGCCTGGCTGCGGCGCCGAAAGGCGATCTCATTTCCACAAAGCTGCTGCAAACCCATTACCGGGTGGTGGCCTCGCAGGACTATCTTGAAAGGGAAGGGCATCCGGAAGTGCCGTGTGACCTGACTGCCCGAAAATGCCTGTGTTTTGCATTGCCGGATTTTCGCAATGCCTGGCGCTTCAGGCTTGGGGATGACGCGCCCTTCGATGTGGAAGTTTCCGGCAGAACGACAATTTCAAGTGCGCTTGCGCTACGCGAAGCGGCCAGGCTTGGCCTTGGTCCGGCATTGCTGGCCGACTGGCTGATTGCGAACGACCTGAAGGACGGCAGGCTGGTCGATCTCTTTCCCGACCACACGTGTGCTCCGGCGAACTTCGAAACCGCTGCATGGATACTTTATCCGAGCAGGGCCTATCTGCCACTCAAGGTGCGGGTGATGATCGATTTTCTGAAGACAGAGTTCGGACGTTCCGGGAATTGATTATACATCAGAGGATCTGATTTTTTGAGATAAATTATCCAATTTGACGAAATGAAGAAGGTTTTTTACATCCAGAAATGTTTACGAATTCAAATATTCATGATTTTGATCGTATTTCTGAATTCATAAACTGATTTATGCGATTGAGGTAATTCATATATGGCAATTTCACTAAGAAAAACGCCAAACTCAATCTTTACGTGTTATTTAGTGTGAAACTTTGTCCAATAATACATTTCTTTCTTGAGAATCAGGTCGTGAATATGTTGTTTTAAGGCTACGGAACAATAATTCGGACAACCTTGGATATGAATCCCAACATATGCCACGATCGAAAGATTGTTTTTGTACACAATCCCAAAGTAGCTGGTACGAGCCTGAGAGACTGGCTTGGCTTTGAAGAAGTCTGGAATCACGGATTCCCGACGACAAATACACCTGTAGAATGCTGGAATGACTACAGGGTTATTGTTGCTGTACGAGATCCGATCGACCGGGCCTTGTCCGGATACAGGTTCATGACCCGGGAAAAATATGTCGGAAGCTTCCGCAGCCGGTATCCTGACCTGCCAACCTGGGACCCGCTGACCTTCTTCCGGAAAATGTTCAACGAACAGATCTTCGTGGTGCCGCCGCAGTTCAAGTACACAATGCACATGCATTCCAACAAGGCGCCGGACTATCTGATCCGTTTCGAGAACATGGATCTTTCCCAGCTCGCGCAGGATCTCGATATCCAGAAGCCGTTGCCACGGGAAAACGCGAACCCGCAAACTGAAGTGGTCGATATTGCGGAAGATCTCTATGTGGCCCTGATCGACCACTACAAGGTCGATTACCTGCTTTTTGGCTACAGGCCGGTGCCTTATCGCGACTTCATGCGCTTACAGGAAAAAGCTGCGGCTGCCTGAAGATCTGCATTCATTTCCGTGACGAAATTCGCCCGGGCAGACGCATTGTCCACCCGGGCAAGGGATTGTCTCAGGCATTCACGTCGACGACGACACGGCCCTTGACCTGGCCTTTCAGGATGTCGGCACCAAGCGCCGGCAGGTCTTCAAGGGTTGCCGGATGGATCATCGCCTCCAGCTTGTCCATCGGCAGGTCTTTCGCCAGCCGTTCCCAGGCTTTCAGGCGGCCGTCATACGGCTTCATGACGCTGTCGATGCCCAGCAGGTTGACGCCGCGCAGGAGGAACGGGATGACGGTTGCCGGCAGATTGGCGCCGCCTGCGAGGCCGACGGCTGCAACGGATGCGCCGTATTTCATCTGGCCGAGAACACGTGCGAGCATCGGACCGCCGACAGCATCGATGCAGCCCGCCCAGGTTTCGCTTTCCAGGGGGCGCTTGACCGTTTCGGCAACGTCATCGCGCGGCACCACGCGGGCGGCGCCAAGAGACTTCAGGTAATCCCAGGTGCTCTCGCGTCCGGTGACGGCGGCAACCTCGTAGCCGAGATTGGCCAGAATGGCGGTTGCGACGGAGCCGACGCCGCCAGCGGCACCGGTGACCAGAACCGGCCCGTTTTCAGGCTTCAGCCCGTGCTCCTCAAGCGCCATGACCGCAAGCATGGCCGTGAAGCCGGCTGTGCCGATGGCCATGGCGTTGCGCGTGGTCAAGCCTTCCGGCAATGGGACGAGCCACTCGCCCTTTACCCGTGCCTTCTGGGCGTAGCCGCCCCACCAAGCTTCGCCGACGCGCCAGCCGGTCAGCACCACCTTGTCGCCCGGCTTGTACCAGTCGTCGGAGCTTTCCTCGACGGTTCCGGCAAAGTCGATGCCGGGCACATGCGGGTAGTTTCGAACCAGTCCTCCTCCCGGGCCAAGGCACAGGCCGTCCTTGTAGTTGAGCGTGGAATATTCGACAGCAACCGTGACATCGCCTTCCGGCAGGCGGCTCACGTCGATGTTCTCAATCGAGGCGTGGGTTTTGCCGTCTTCGTCCTTGTCGACAATCAGTGCCTTGAAGGTCATGAGCTGTTCCCTTTTCTCTTCGGTTTCAGGCGGCGGCTTCCGCCGCCGGGCCGGACCAGTCGATCTGGCAGATTTCAGCACTTCTGCCGTCAAAATCCCAGACCCTGCCGTAAGCGCGCACGCGGCCTTGCGTGGCAGTGGCGACCGTGATGTCCGAACCCATCCAGTATTCGGTGTTCTTGACGACGATATCCTCGTCCGGATTGGCGCCGCGCACAGGCTCTACCTCGCCCTTGATCGCCTTGCCGACGATCAGGCGGCGTTTCTTGCCTTCGTTGGTGTAGGAGACGGGGGCACGCTCTGCGCCCAGAAACTCGCTGACCAGAACCCGGAACAGGCCGGTGGTGCCCTTGGCCTGGCCGGAGAAGATCTTGATCAATCCGTCATAGGCCGCTTCGCTGGCGCGCTCGTCGATATAGGCAGCGGCCTTCCAGTTGCCGCGAGCCATCAGGCCCGGAATTTCCAGAACCAGGCCGACATTGAGCCCGGACAGGTCCTCGCCCTCATAATGGCCTTCGTCAATGCGCACCCCGGCCCAGGCCTGGCAGTAACCCTCTGTGGGCGGGTGCTTGCCGAGCGACACCACGCAGGGGCAGAAGACGGTGCAATTGCAGTTGAGGATCAGTTCTCCTCTAATGGCCCAGCCGGACATGATTTTCTCCCTATATGGTTATTGGCAATAACGGCAGAACCAGAACGACCAGTCCGGCCAGAATGAGGAAAACGCCGACCGGCGCGGTAAGTTTCGCGCCGATGTCGGGAAGTTTTTCCAGAGTCATCAGCACCATGGCGCCTCCCATGAAGGCGAGATTCATGGTGCCGGCGACAAACGCGAGCAGCATCAATGCCCAGCAGCAGCCAAGGCAGACGGCGCCAAGCCTGAGGCCGAGCGAAAGCCCGCCCCGGGCACCCGGCTGCCAATGGCTGAAGAAAAAGGTCAGCGGGTTCCGGCAGGAGCTGAGGCAGGCCTGCTTGAGGCGGCTGAACTGATAAGCCCCCGCCAGCAGCAACAGGGCTGCGTTCAACGGGTTGGAAACGGATTTGCCGAATGGATCGAGCAGGTTCTGTCCCGCCAGCCAGACCTGAAGAGAACCGGCCAGAAGCGAAAACCCGAGCCAGACAGCCAGATACCCACCCACAAGCGCGGCCAGCGGCAAGATGCCTGCGGCGGCTGTCTGTGTCAGCTGTGCATAGGTGCGAAAAGCTGGAAAGGCTGTTGGTGCCATCATCGCCAGGGCCATCAGGGCCCACATGAGGGCGGCGACCCAGAAGCCGGCATTGGCGGCCGTTGCCGAGCACAGGGACAGGAATGCCTCCAGCGGCTGCCCGATGGGTAGCCCCGTAAGCTGCCAGTCCGTGGTGTCCCTCAGGCCACCTGCCTGCATGGCGAACAGGACGGCCCAGGCCACCAGAATGGTGGCATAAAAGGTCAGCCAGAACGCTCTGTGGCCAGGCATGAGCCGCGCAACGGTGTCCACCCGATCCTCCCGATAAATTTTCACCTAGGCTGCGGGGGCGGTGTCTAAAAGTCAAACATTTAATTGTCAGACATTTAAACAATTTGTTTGACCGTGCCGGGTCGTCTCTTTAGGTTTGCCGGGGTTCAGGCGAAAATTCGGAGGTTCTTTTGGCGATTGAATTCAACACGATTCAAAAAGAGGGCCTTTCGGTCCAGATCGCCAATGCCATCCGCAATGCCATTCTGGAAGGCCGGCTTGCCGGCGAGGAACGCCTGCCGAGCGAAGCCGATCTGGCGGAGCGCTTCGGCGTGTCGCGGTCGACTGTTCGCGAGGCCTTGAAACGGCTTGCCGCCCAGAATCTTATCCGCAGCGAGCGGGGTTCTTCCGGTGGGGCTTTCGTCAATCGCATGACCTGGGCTGAAGCTCAGGACAACCTGATGACCACCACGCGGCTCCTGATCGGTATGAACGACATTCCGCTGGAAGACGCCATCGAGGCCCGCTTTGCGCTGGAAGCTGCCGCGCTGCCGCTGGCGGCGGAAAAACGCACCGACGACCAGTTGTCCGAACTTGCCCGTGAAATTTCCCTGCAGAGAAACCGTGACACAAGCGACGAGGACTTTTGCGCGTCGGACGTTGCCTTTCATTCGGCCGTGGCACGGGCAACGGACAACCCGATCCTGGTTTTCCAGTTGTCGGCTGCTTTCGAGGCAATGCAGCCACTCATGAACATGCTGGTCTACCGCCTGCGCGACCGCGAACGGATCGCCGATCTTCATCAGGCCCTGGCCGATGCGCTGGCCGCGCGCGACAGCGCCGGCGCCGCGCAGCATCTGGACGCCCTGTCGGCCTATACGCGCGAACTGGCGGCGCAAAGGCGCAAGCCGCGTAGCGCATAACGACCCTTTTCAGGGATGTCTGTCCTTATCCATGCGAAGCTGGTAGGCGATTTCAGTCGCGCCTAAGCCCAAAAGCCAAGTCATGTCAGAGACTTGCATAATAAGTAACTCTACGGCATTGTTCAATCTCATCCTAAAGTCTAATATAGACGAAAGTCGAAGTTCGAATCGTGGCGAATTTGCCTCCCACGTCTGCCGAGACGGTCACCGGATGCGCCATCTGTTTGAAAAGGTCGGCTTTTGTACGCCCGGTCACACTTGGCCGGGCGTACAGATCTGAACAGAGCTTGCGCCTGCGTGGCAGGAGCGCTCTTGACCATAGGGAGCAGTGCCATGAAATTCTGGAGCATCGCCGTCGTCGCCATGATCCTCGCCGGTGTCGCCGCCACCAAGGCCGCCAACCCCAGCCATGCCCTGACCGACGGCTCCGTCGCCACCGGCATCCCGGTCACGACGCTGCACACGCCAGTCACGCCGTAAGGCCACCGACAAACGTCCGGCGCAGGCGCCCTTTGCCTGCGCATTCAAACCTGTTTCAAGCCACTCGGCTTGGCTGCATCCCCTGTGCGCAGCCCTTTATCCGGCCTGGAGTGACCTTTGCTCGGCCGTGTCACATCCGCCAGCCTGCATCCCGCCATTGGCATGAAGAAGTCAGGCCGCACCGGCTATCAGAATGGAACGATTGCCCTTAGGTATCCGCCGTTGCTCCGGCTCACGCTTCCGAAACTGCCGGTGTACGCGAGCTTGAAGGAAGTGCCGGAGGCCTTCTGCAGTTCGAGTGCGGCGGAAAGATTCATGACCGTAGTATCGAGTTTGGTCGTGGTTACGAAACTCGGAACACCCGAAGGGGCTTCAGTGAAGCGTGAATGGATGCGGTAGTCGTTGTTGGAAAAGAAGCTGACACCCGTCTTCAGCGAGCCATTTATCCTGTAACCGGGGCTTTCGTGTAACGTGCCCATGACACCAACAGCAGGTGTTGCAGTCAGAATCCAGTCGTTGCTGCCAGATATGGTGAGGTTGGCGGATCCGGCTCCCGTTTCCCGAACGTCGCCGAAGCCTACCCGGGTCGCAGCGACGTCGACCATCGGCACGACGCGGAACGTACCGGTATCGAACGCATAGGACAGCCGGGAGACGATCCCGGCAAATGAGATGATCTGATCACTGCTGGCGGTACCAAAGCCGAGACCGACCTGGCGGTCGGTGTCGTATTGCGCCAGGCCGCCATAGCCACCCAGACTTGCCTCCAGCGCGCCCCAGGTCTTTTCGAACTTTGCGCCGATTGTGTAGCGCATGCCGTCGGATGTGCCTGAATTGTTGGTGGAAAGCTCGCTGGTTTCTACCGTGCCGGCGACACCGACCCGCATGCCGTCGCCGAGTGGCACTTCAAGGCCGCCGGAAAAGCCGTAACTGGTCTCTCCGCCGCCGATCGTTGACGTGGTTTGGCGAATATCGACCCTCTGGCCCTGGACCCGGCCCCAAAGGCAATAGTCGTCGGCGGCTGCAACCGCGACGCCATCGAGCCGGGAAGGGCAGGACAAAAGGGATTCACGGAAATTGTGAAGGCTGCCAATCGCCGCCCCGACCTGTACCAGGTAATGTTCGCCGTGCAGCCGATCCAAGGCTTTCTGGTAGGCCTCGATGCTTTCGATCTTCATCAGCTCCAACTGCAGGTCGTGCATGGCACCGCCGCCGTCAGAGTAGATTGCGTTCATGTTGGCGCCAACATTGCGCTCGTTTTGCGTCCTGAGCTGCGATGTGCCGTCGGGAGCAACGGGTGAGAAGTCGATATACTGGTTGCCGATGGCCACGTCCGTCGCATTGGGAAAGACAAGCGTGTAGTCCACCACAACGGTGTCCCTGGCGGTCAACCCGTTGTTGGTGACACCGCCTGCCGCGGACAGGATTGTCAGGGTCTTGGTCGGGTCGACCAGGTTCAGCGGATTAACCTTCACATTGCCTGAGAGCGTCGCCGTTCCGGAAATGTTGAGCCGGTCGACCGTCGAGGCTTCCGAGTTCATGTCTACGGAAAAGGTCCCGCTGCTGGTCTGGACGAAAATGCCGGTCAGTACCGTTGTCTGGATCGCTCCGGTGCCGCCGGGTGAGAGGTCGCCCTCGTTGGTCAGCGTGTTGCCGGCGCCAAGATTGACGGTTGAAGCACTCTTGAAGAGGCCACCTGACCTGTTGCCGAAGGAATTGGTGCCTCCGCCCAGGTCGACGTCGCCGGTGACCGTTCCATAGTTGACAACAGTGTCGTCGCTGGCAGGCGTATTCAGCGTCGTGTTGATTGCTTTGTCGCCGCCGCTGAGAGCTCCGGTCCCGGTGATGGTGATCGTGTTGGGGCCGGCCACGTCCAGGCCGACGCCATTCCGGCCGCCATAGACCGAACCGGTAATGGTGATGTCGGCGCTTGTACTTGCGCCGCGTGCATAGATACCGTCCTTGCTTGTTCCCAAGACGTCATGTGCGGTGACGGTGGTGGTTCCCGTGCCGTCGTTCTGGGCCCGGATGCCGTAGGTGGCTCCGGAAACTCGGCCGGTCGAGGTTACGGTCAGGTCCGTGCCGGTAAAACTGGTGAGGGCATAGATACCCTCGAAGGCCCCGCCGGTGGCGTTCACTGCGCTGATCGTTGCGGAACCGGTTCCCATGTTCCTCGCGGCAATACCGCTCCCGGTACCGCTCACGGTACCCGAGCTGGTGATGGCGAGGCTCGTACCATGGGCCTCCACATTGATGCCGTTGGCCGTGTTTTTTGGGTGATCACCGTCGAAACCTTCAACATCATAGGTCGTGATCCTGAGCGCGCCGGTGCCGAAGTTTCTGGCAAAGAGCCCTGATAAGGCACCTGAAACCGTACCTGTTGCAGTGATCGTCAGGTCCCCAGCGGAATTGAAGTTCCTGGCCAGAATGCCGGCATTCTTCGCCCCAGCAGCAGTGGTGACCGTGAGAGTTGTATTTCCGGTACCGTCGTTGCGGGCGTAGATGCCCTTTTCCTCGCCAGTAACGGGACCATTTGCGGTGATCGTAATATCCGTCCCGCTGGCCGAATTTCGAACGTATATGCCGTCCTTTGTCCCGCCCGTCACCGTTGCGGTGGTCACTGTCACCTCGCCACTGCCTTCGTTCTTGGTGAATACTCCGTATCGCCCGCCCGACACTCCACCGGTGGCGGTGATCCACATGTTGGTGCCAGTGCTCTCAATCAGGCCATAGATGCCATCGTTTTCGCTGCCCCGGACATCTGCGGCGGTAATGGAGAGGCTTCCGCTCCCTCGGTTCGTCGCAGTAATTCCGTTGCTTTCAGCAGTGACGGTTCCCGTGGCGGAGATGGACAAGTCCGTGCCAAACGCGTTGTCTGCGAAGATGCCATCGACTTCGCTGTCGCCGCTTGCCACAACATCGACAGTTTCGATTGTCAGGGATCCGGAACCGTAATTGCGGGCAACGACTCCTGCCCTTGCATCGTGCTCTGAGCCGGCGCCCGTGACGGTGACTGTACCCGTCGCGCGCACGCTGAGGTCCGTGCCTTCGTTCCATGCGTAAATGCCGCTTCCCGATCCGCCTGAAACGTCGACAGTCGTGACGGACAGTCGGCCAGTGCCGTCATTTCTGGCCTGTATGCCGTTCTTTTCGCCAGAGACCGTACCGGTCGTCGTGATCGTCAGATCGCGGCCGGCCGTTGTGCTGTTGCGCGCATAGATGCCGTCTTTTGTCGCGCTGGTGACGCTGGCTGCAGTGACGGTGATCGACCCGCTCGACCCTGACTCATTGAGCGCATTGATGCCGTGGCCTTTCACGGCATTGACGTCCCCGGTGACATTGATGGTCACCGCCCCTTCGATTGTGCCGTCGTCACCTGTTGACCTGACATCGATGGCGTTTTCTTCGCCCTGGATGAGGCCGCCAGTCGTATTGATGAAGCTGAGGGCGCCGTTCCCGGTCACGGTGATGGCGTTACCGGTGCCGCCGGTTGTGTCGATGGAGGCGCCTGAAGCCATGGTCACGTCGGCATGGTCGGCGTTGATGGTTTGCGTGGTCCTCAGCGTACCCGAGCACAGATAGGTGCCACCGCCAAGCGCGCTGCAGGCGGCGTAGGCCTGGCGCCCCGCATAGCCGAAGACGACGGGGACGGCGAGTGCCGAGGTCAGCATAAGCCGCCTTTGTACTGCGGACTTGGGGAAGGAGCACATGAAACTGGTCTTTCCGGTGACTGCCGGCCTTTGCCGGCCGTCATATCGCGAGTAATCGAAACAGGACAAAACGAATTACTGCTATTCTTGCTCCCGGATTGGTTAATGTTTTGATTCGACATCTTCAAAAACTGTGCTGCAAAAAGAGCAAGATAGATGGTTAATGCGATGCCGGCGGCGAGCTCGGCAGGTTGGAAACGGGAAGCTGATGCCGACTGAGGGCAGGAACCTGCCAGTCGGCAATAGCGAGACCCGGGCTGATGAACCTGCTGGCGTCACCTATTCCATGTCGGGCGGCCTCGTTGGCCTTCTCGCCTCTCTCAAGATCTCGGTTGCCTTTTCGTCCTACCAATCCGGCAAGTTCTATCTGCTTGGCCGCAATCCGGAAGGCGGGCTGATGGTCAATGAGCAGTTTTTCCGGCAAGCCATGGGAATTCATGTCAGTGGCGGAACCATATACCTGGCCACGTTGTCGGAAATCGTGCGGCTGGAAAACGTGCTTGAACCGAACCAGCGGATCAACGACACATTCGATGCCTGTTTCGTGCCGCGCACTGCCCACGTCACCGGTGCCCTTGATGCACATGATCTGGGTATTGACCGTGACGGACGGATCCTTTTCGTAAATACGAGGTTCAACTGTCTGTCGACAATATCCGAGCGACACAGTTTCAGGCCGGTCTGGACGCCGCCCTTCGTAAGCCGGATCGTCGACGAAGACCGCTGCCATCTGAACGGTATGGCGATGAGGGACGGGAGACCGGCCTTTGTCACGGCGGTGAGCCGGTCCGACACGATTGACGGCTGGCGAGACCGGCGCGCCGACGGCGGCGTTTTGGTGGACGTGGAAACCGGCCGGATCGTTTGCCAGGGACTTTCCATGCCGCATTCCCCGCGTTGGTACCGCGACCGGTTGTGGCTCCTGAATTCAGGCACCGGTGAACTCGGGTCGATAATCCCCGCTGACGGCGACAGCCAGGGACGGTTCGAACCGCTCGCCTTCTGCCCCGGTTTCCTGCGCGGGCTTTCCTTCCACGGCCGTTATGCGTTGGTGGGGCTCTCCAAACCACGTTACCAACGTTTCGAGGGCCTGGCGCTCGATGAGCGGCTGAGGGCTGCCGATTCGGAGCCCTGGTGCGGTGTCCAGGTCATCGACCTTGACACCGGCGCCTGTGTGGAATGGTTCCGTATCGACGGTGCCGTCGCCGAGCTCTATGACATCGGCGTCCTCCCCGGTGTCACTTGTCCCATGTCGATTGGCTTCGGAAGCGAGGAATTGATGAACCTTGTTACCGTCGATGTCGAAGACAAGGACACGACAATCAGCCCTTAGCTCGACTTACGCATCAGAGCGCGATCGGTTGACGGATGCAGCATGAACGCATCATGGCGCGGCAACCTCAAAAACTTATTCAATAAAACAGGAATTCTGGTGACCCCGGCGCGATTCGAACGCGCGACCCTCAGATTAGGAATTTAAAGCGAGCCGTACGCCGCCTTATCCGTTAGCTCTATTAACCTCAGAAGTCATCAATTTCCTCTTGATATTCAATTAATTATCGTATAGCGTGCGGTTGTTGCCAATTGCAACCGTTAAACACTTCGTTGCGCCAAAACCGTTTCAAAAACCGTTTCAAAAATCTCAGGTATCATGACATGGCCGATATGCGTATCCTATTGAACGATAAAGCAATTGAACGTCTTATGCCGCCCGATAAGGGACGCTACATTGTCCGGGATACCGAGCTAAAAGGGTTCTTCCTTATGGTCGGAGCCCGAAAAAAGACCTTCATGGTACAGGCGGATCTCCGAAAACTAGGCAAGCGCGCCTCCACGGTTCGTCTCGCCATTGGCGACACGAGGGAGCTCTCCACGCGTGCGGCGAGGTCTGTTGCGAAGGAGTATCTGTCCCAGCTCAGCCGGGGTATTCATCCCAGGAACGGTGAGAAAGCTGCCAAGGCTTCAAACGCTTCTGAGATAACGAACGGCGAAAATAACGAGGCATCCGGCATCACGCTCAAGCAAGCCTGGGCTCGCTACAAGATTGCCATGCAGCGTAAGAACCGGAGCGAGCGCACGATCGAGAGTTATAGGGATCACGTCGAGCGGATCTTTAAGGATTGGCAGGAGATGCCCCTGAAGCAGTTTGGCGATGATCCTGGCCGGGTTGCCGCCAAACATGACGAGATTGGTGAGAAGCACGGTCCCTACATAGCCAATGGCAGCATGCGCACTTTCAGGGCGATCTACAATCACGCTCGAAAGACCAATCGGGAACTGCCTGCAGACAACCCGGTCGACAGCGTGGACTGGAACCATGAGAAACGCCGCGATAGCGGCATGGGTCTCATTGACCTGAAGGAATGGTTTATCGAGGCTGCCCAGCTTGAAAATCCCGTCCGACGCGAGTTTCACCTGTTTACACTGCTGTCCGCGTGCCGGCCGGCCGCGTTAAGAGAAGCGAAACCAGCCCATCTGGATTTTCGCCGCAGGGTGCTTCACATCCCCCGTCCGAAAGGAGGTGCGGATCGTGCCTTTGATATCCCGCTGTCGAGGGAGATGGTCTGTTGCCTCCTGCGATGCATTCGATTTGGTCGGCAGATGCACCCGTATGAGGCCAATGACTGGCTGTTTCCCGCAGACAGTGCCACTGGTCATCTGGTTGAGCACAAGGAAGATCGCGCGACATTGTCGAAATGGGGCAATGAACTGCGCCAGACCTATCGCACCGTGGCGACGCCGGCGGGTGTCTCGGAACTGGACGCAAGGATGTTGATGAATCATTCGGTTCCTGGCGTGAACTCCGGGTACATTACACGGCATAAGCTGCTTGAGGATCATCTACGAGCGCAGCAGCAGTCAATCAGCGATACGATGTTTTCAGTGTTTCGCAACACGTTAAATGAGAACCGTGAAATTCAAGATTGGCTTGGGATCGGTGCGGCACGTCGTCAGCTCCTTCGTGCAAAAGAATATTCTAGACACTCTGAACAGAATGAAATCGTGCGAATGCGCGTTTGGGCCGCTTAGCCAAATAAGTCTAACTGTATTGCATTTTGCGATACAATTCTCTATATATGCAACAAAGGAGACCTGCCATGGCTACCGTTGCCGACCGCAAGGAGCATCCGATATCGATGCGTCTGCCTGAATCGGATGTCGCAATGATCGACCGGGCCGCCAGCCTGCGCGGCCGCTCGCGCACAGACTTCGTGCGCGAGGCTGCCGTGCGCGCTGCCGAAGAGGTGGTTATGGAGTCAGGTCTCATTCGAATGAGCGCGGAGGGTTTCGCCGCTTTCATGGATGTCGTTTCCGCCGATACGGCGCCTATTCCTGAGATGGTGGATCTGGTCCGGCGAGCCGCGCCTTGGGAGACCAGCGGCACTTCGAAGCCGTAATCCACTGTGCTCTCCGCACCGGAGCCGTTGAATGCGGCGCATGTTCTTACCGATTTCTCCTGTGGCAAGCCCGCTCTCGATCATTGGCTGAAGACCCGGGCGCTCTCCAACCAGCAGAAGGGTTTTACGGCTGTCATGGTTGTGCATGATGATGGCCGAGTGGTGGGGTACTATGGGCTCGCGCCGACATCGATCGTGCCCACCGTCATGCCGAGATCGATCCGCACCGGTCAACCGCCTGATCCCGTTCCCTGCCTTCTCCTCGGACAACTCGCAACCGATTTGGCCTGGGCAGGGCAGGGGATCGGCACCGGCCTCGTCAAGCATGCATTGGAGCGCAGCGTTCAGGCGGCTGCTCTCATCGGTGGGCGGGCATTGGTGGTGAACGCTGTCGATAACGAGGCGGCGCAGTTCTGGCAGCGCCGCGGTTTTGTACCTTCCCGCGGCGATCCGTTTGTTCTCTTCCGCTCCACTGCCGCCATTGCGGCGTCACTCGAGGCTGCAAGAGCTTAGTCACCAAGGGGAGTGAAGGTGCACACGGGGCGTGCCAATAGGTACTAAGGCGAGCGAATGGCTCTTAGTGACCGTCGCAGAGAATCGCGATACCCCGAAATAGGCGTACACAGAACGCCCGCACAAGCCGGACGAAAACTTACGACCAAATCTCTAGCGAGATCATCACTGAGATGGAAGCTGGCCGCGTGCGTGAATCGGCGTCACGGATTGACCCCGGTGGTACGTACAATTTCAATAACTTACGACGCCGATCGGCAACGGGGCCTCTTGCCGATTCACAACATTCGCTTAAGGCGGCTATATGATAGGACGAGCGCCGCAGGATAGGCGGGCAGAACTACCTCACTATCATTCGATCGACTTCTCGACAAAGCCGAGCGTATTGGCATTTTCGACCAGCGTCCGCACCTTTGCGCGATCGAGTCCGCCGGGCACTTCTGCTTCGATCTCGAGCCTTAGCCTCACTTCGTTACCTGGTAGCGTCGTGAGCTGTTCGACGATCGCCTCGACAATTTGGTGGATATCCCTTGCCGGCCGTTCCGGCGAGATCATTACGGTGCCGGTAAACCGCGTTGGCTTCCGCTCTGAATGAGGCGAACCGGGAGCCCCGTCCGTTGCTTGCTCTTCGAATTTTTGCGACTTCTCACCAGGCGCCTCCGAACCGCCGGTCAGGCCAGGCTCTGCGGGGGCCGGCCTGTGTGCCTCAGCAACGTCAGACTTCACGATGATGCTATCGCTGTCGATGACCACAACCGCATTGTCGGTTCGTTCGATTGCAAGCCCCAGATAGGCACCTGCATTCTCATCCCATCGCTCGGCGTAGGCGAAGGGTCCGGGCAGCATGCCGCTGACGGCTGCCTGTACGGCCTTAATCAAGACGTCCCGGTTCTTCAGTCGCGGTAGATAGATGTGGCGGTTAAGATACTCCAGCAAATCCTTCAATGACAGGTGTGGTTTGCCGTTCCAGATGTATTTCTGGAGATCGCGATCGAGGCGCGATGGTCCCAGTTCGGTGAGCAGCCCTTCCTCGGCCACGAGCTTTTTGCTCACCCGCGCCAATAGCCCGTCCTGTGCCGGAATCTTGCCCGACATCCACTCGACATCGGCCTGGGCACTCTCCTGCGTCGGATAATGCAGATAGCACCACGCCTCCTTGAGACGCGTCTTTATCGTCTCGGTTGCTTCGGCCAGCTTGGCCTTAGCGAGCGCACTGTCACTCTGGGTGAGGTTGAGCCGATCAGTGTCGCGGACGATCTCGCCCCACGCTAGGGAGGTGCGCACGGCGTCTTTCAGGTTGTCGAGCTGGCGGGCGTCCGCAGCGATAAACACCAGGGTGTTGCGATACACGCGCGGTGCGCTGCCACGCTGCATCAGGATGTCCTTCGCTTCGATCAACGCTTCCGAGGTGTCGCGTCCGTTGTGCGAATGCGCGACCCCCAATACCACGGCCCGCACGCCGCCGGCTTCATCGGGCACCTCGGCCGAGGAGGCTGGCGCGACCTGCCGGGCGTCGAAATGCCCACGATCCGCGAGGCCATTCACATATTTGCCGAGTTCCGCGTCGATCGTCACGTCAACCAACGCCGCTTCGATCTGCGCTGCCTTATCCGCGGCAATTCGGTTGAGGCTGGCCGACATGGAGTACCAGTAGCGGCCAAGATCGGCGTGCATGAACTTGGCCTGGTTGGTCAGCCGCCGAAGTGCGTCTCCAAAAATTGCCGGGCGCTCTCCCGGCTGCACGACTCCAAGATTGATCTGCTTGTCGTCCAAACCGGTATTCTGCTGCTGGTGCGTCGGCGCGGTTCCCATGAAGATCGTTCGGGCGACCCGCCTGGTCGCCGAGTAGCGGTTCAGGTTCGGCGCCGATTGATCGATCTTATAGGGCGTGGACGTTGTGCCATCGACATCACCGGCGATGATCGACTGCCAGCTTACGTCGAGATAGTGCAGCAACTCCGGCTCAATGCGCGGCGAGCTAACCGCGACGCTTCCTGGCATGATCATCACCGACGGGTCGCCGCTCATCCAAAGCTCGTGGACGGCCTGCGCCATCAGACGGAGTACGCCTCGCGTACGTTGGAATTTTTCGAGTGAACCCCAACTCGTGTAGAGTTGATCGAACAACTCGGGATGGATCGGATAAGCCTTCTCCAGCTTGCGGCGGTAGTCTTCGTCCGCGCAGCCCTGCGGGAAATCGTTGGCGTTCTCTCGATAGAGCTTGGCGAACTGCTTCAGCGTGTTGTCACGGTGATGGAATTTGTCGCCGGGGATGTCCTTGAACAGCCGCCGCCGGACGATTTCATAGCTCTCTTCCTGGCTCGCCGGCCGCCACGAGGATTCCACACGGCTGAAGGTCTGCTTGAGGCGCGCTAGCGCTTCCTGGCCCCCTTCGCCACCCACCTCGATCTGCGAGGCGGGTAAGGAGGCGACGAGCAGTGTGCCGGGGCTAGCCTTCACCGCCTCCGTCAGCGACTGAACGAAGGACAAATTCGCATCGAACGACCCCGACGGCAGCCCCTCGACCTTGTAGATCTGCCGGAGGTAGGCGACCCATTCATCGATCAGGATTAGGCTCGGCGCATATTTCTTGAAGAGCGCCTCCAAGAGGTTCGAGCCCGGTGCGATGCCGCTGGCGTCGTTTCCCGCCACCATGGCATAGGCGTCAGCGCCGCCAAGCTGCCAGGCGAGTTCACCCCAGGTCGTTCGGATTTTCCGATCACCCTCGGCGTGGAGCACGTCCTGCGGTCCTCGCGATGTGCCGACGAGCACAGCGCGATTGACGCCCTTCGGCACGCTAAGGCCCTGCTTTTCGAGCAACTGGTCCAGGCCGGAGAGATCCTGGACCGGAGTCGGGCCGCCCATGTGATAGAGGGCCAGCATCGAGTGTGTCTTGCCGCCGCCGAAGTTAGTTTGCAGTTCAACGACGGGATCGCCGCCGCTGCCGGACAGCCGCTTCGCTGCCCCGATCAGCAGCGCGCTCAAACCTTCCGTCAGATAGGTGCGGCTGAAGAACTGGCGCGGGTCGCGATATTCCGGCGGAGCGCTGCCCGAATGCACCTTGGCGAGATCGGCTGCGAATTCGGCCTGCTGGAACTCGCCGGTGGCAACATCCTGGTGCGGCTCGACCACCTCGCGCCACGGCAATAGGCCGGCCACGGTCTCGACCGAGATTTCGAGACGCTGGGTTTTCCGTCGCTCCTCGTTGCGCCGAAGCTCGGTGAACTTCGTGCGCAGAATAGTGTCGCGCATCTTGCCGAGCTGCTCGGCCGTCTCGCCGGCGCTGATCGCCTCCATCAACCGACGCATGGAATCGAGCGCGCGCTCGGCGTCGTCGTAGGTGAAGGTCGCGTTGTGCGATAGCTTGTTCCGAACGTCGCCCAGCTCATTGACCAGCGAGCGTTCGGCACGGCCGAGCACCGCTTTGAACGCCTCGCTCCAGAAGCGATCCATGACGTTGAACAGCGCGGCCTGGTCCCAACCGACCGCGCCGCTGCTGTTAGGACGCAAGTTCGGCAGCTTTTCCAGCACCTGGACTTGCCAGTGCCCCTTTAGCGAGGTTTCGAGCCGCTTTTCGACGAAAGGAATCAGCGCCACCGGCAGCAGTTCCATTCCTTCAAATACATATTGGCGCGTGCTTTTTGCCACGTTCCGTTCCCCCTCAAATATCCAACCGGATCTGACGATCGCCGCGTGCGTCGTGGATGGACGCCGCGGCCTTTGTCAGCTCAGTCCAATCGGCGATCAGGGCGTTGTAGGCCGTGGCCTCCTTCGCATCCTTCCGCTTGTTTGCGCTGATGTCGTAGAGGCAGTAGGCGAGATCCTTCACCGCCACGGCCTGGGTGCTGATCTTCTTCAAAAGGACGGCGGTATCGTGGGAGATACCGTCCTTCTCGTGCAGGCGGATCAAATGCTGGAGACACTCCCACACCGTCAGGTGTCTGTCCTCTTCCGGATCCCAATCCTTGTCGAGTTCGTCACGGGCGAGGATGCGGACCTTGCCGGCGGCGCTATCTATGATCCCGGCGTGCTTGACGCTTTCGACCGCGATACCGCGCGCACGGGCAAGGTTGTCAGCCACACCATAGTCCCCCTTGCCTTTCCCGTGCTGCTCGAACCAGGTGATGGCGAACCGGGTGTCCGCGTCGAACTCACCCTGGATGCCCCCTAGGTACTCGTCGAGTTCTTTGTTGATGAGCTGAAGCGCGGTTTTCACGCTCATCGGATTGTCGTCTGACTCCAGCACAGTCTTGTAGCGCGAGAACACGCCCATGCCGGGGCCGATGGCTGATTGTGGCATATCCGCCGGCGCGATGTTGGCGGCCTGAAGCTCGGAGATCGATGGCGGCAGCTCGCGCTTCAATGCACGGATGAACTCAGCGCGTGTAATGCTTTCTGCCGTGGTTTCCTTCTTTCGACAAACGAGGACGACGGAGTTGGCAAGAGCATTGGTCCCCGAGGCGATCATGCGGTTCGCCATTTCGGTACGCATCGGCCAAGTACCAACGACAGCGTAGCCGGCTTCGACTACTGCTTGCAGAAAGGTGGCCCAACCTGTCGAGCTGATGCCCTCTTGATCAATCTCGCTCTGCTTGAATGCGTAATAAATCGTCGCCGGAAACGCATCCGATGATTGGGCCGCCATATTCGCGATTGCACGGCTCATCCCATCAAGGAAAAAGCGTTCGGCAGACTCGCGCCCCCCATGCCGATACGGCGTTGCTACCAGCTCCTCGGCCTTGGGCGTGGCGAGAACGGAAAAGACCTCTGGATATACCTTCTGGATATTTGGCTTCATCCAGCAGTAGAAAAAGTCCGACAAATCCGCATAGCCAATATTGTCATAATAGGGCGGATCGCACGAAATAACGGTCCCCGCTGGGTATTCGGCGGTCTGCGCGTCCTGATTACACTCGATACCCGGTGAAAATGGTAGAAACCGGTCCAAAACCTTGGAAACCGTTGTCGCGCTCACGAGAAAATCGCCAGCAGCACTTGCAAATGGATTGGCCTCGAAAAAATCCCACGACATGGGAATAGCCTGCCGACTGAACATATTCTTTAGCTGCGTCTTGTCCGCTGCCCACCGGCAGATCGTGTTGCAGCTGTCGGCAAGTCTGCTACCCGCCAATCCAAGATAGACGCTTACTGCCTCAGCATAGGCTTGGGCTCCGCTACCGCCATCGCGCAAAGGTACGCCATCGTTCTGGAGTCCGACGGCCAAACCATCGACCTCAATTTGTTCCCGTGCTTCCTGTACCAGATCGCTGAAAGTGTTCAGAGCCACCAACTGGCGATCAGTGAACAAGTCGCCGAAAGTCGCTAGGCCGTAGTCCACCGTCCAGAAATTGCGAGGATCGTTCGGGAGTTTGGTTACCGGTTCCCATACAGGCTTTGCCGACAGGGCGATTGTTTCGTGCATCTCCGTAGGCGCGACATAGGCTCTGCTGCGATTACCTTCCGCAACAATGGCGATCAGCGTTTGGCCCATTTTGCCGGCACGCCCATTACTCTTCACATAGTCAGGAGTGATTGCAGCATCTGACATAAGGCAGCGGAAATTCGCGCCGCGACCTGCCTTGGTCCCCTCCTTGGCCGCCGCGATCTCGGCTTTGGTTCCGCCATGCCTGACCCGATAGGAAATGGACTTCGCCTGCTTATCGACGATGGGCTCGACCCACGCCTCCTTGCCGGTCTTAGTGCTGAGCAGGAAGCTCGATGCGATTGGTACCGCAACATTCGAGAACGCTGGATCGGGACTTGGCACCGTGCGCGCCCAGATCCAACCAATCACTGTCGCCCTGGCCCCCCCATATCCCTTCGTCAGTTCAATCTGCGGATAGAGATGCCCGATGCGTTCCCATGCCTTCTTGCGCATCCACTCGCCGTAATATTTGACGTCCTCCGCTAGACCCTCGGCGTTACGATAGAACTGCCGGTCCTTCGCGCCCCGATGGACCGGCTCCTTGTCCTTGAACTTCGGCGGGATCTCGATCATCGCCTTGCCGATCATCACCGCGACCGGGTTCAGATCAGACCCATAGGCGGGCAGACCGAGACGCTGCGCCTCCAGCGGGATTGACCCGCCGCCCGAAAACGGGTCATAGACTGGCGGCAACTCGCCGCCGCAGCTCTTGCGGATTTCGACACGGGCCCGTTTCAGCACCTTCTCGTTAGTCGAGTTCTCCCACTTCACCAGGTCCTCGATGATGGCGAAGAGCCGCTTGCGCTCAATCTCGACCGCTACGTCCTCCAGCGTCGGCTCTGGTGAAACCGCCGCCGTCCCCTGCGCCGAAGCCTTGCTCTTCTCCCAAGCAGCAAGGCGCTCCGGTAGTTCCGCTTCCGCCTGAGCACGGAGTGAGGAGTTGGCGAGCAGTTCTTCGGCGTGAGACGAAGGGTCATCAACCAGCTGGGCAAAAAGAACAGCTCGACACGCAGCTAACGGCCGCCGCGCCCACCACAGATGCAGCGTTGACGGATGGCCATGCCTGATCGACTTCTCGCGCGCAGAGGCCGCATTGATCGCTTCGAGCGGAATGGCGACTTCGATGAGTTTCTTTTTGTAAGCTGTCACAGTTCCACCTCGATCCAATCGAAATCAGGAAACGGCTCGCCCGGATGCCGAAGCCTTAGCTCGCCCATCAAGGAACCGTCCGAAAAAACACTGCCGTAAAATGTCCCGCCATCCAGATCGGCGGGCGTGTCTCGCCGCTCCGATGGTTCCAGCGCCATCAACTCTGAAGCACCAGCCGGCTGTACCGCCGAACTCAGAGCGCGCAGGACTTTCAGATCAAGGCCGACAAGTTCGATGTCGATGCCATCCCGGAACCAGGGGAAAGGCCAAAACGGCCAGTCTCGGAATTCACGCCAGAATTTGCGGCTAGACAGGTCGGGATACCTCGGCGCCACAGACGCGATGCTGACAGCATATTGGCGTCCACCCACGGATAGAAGAGGAAACTCGTATCGCCGCGGCTCCTCTTCGTCTTCCCGAAGCCGAGTAGCCGCGTCGTCCAATCCCATCAGCGATAGCCACGAGGAATAATTAGCCCGGCGAACCGCGTCGCGGGGGAATTCGACAGGATTTTCAGAGATCTCCGGTTCAGGGTCGACGAAAGCGATAAGCGATGTCTCGCCGGAAGTATCTCCGGTTTCACGTAGGAAGGTGCCGATCGCAAAGCTCTTGATTGGCTGGGGGGTGATATATTTGTCCCAACCGTCGAGCTGGGTCAGTCCCTCCCTCAGGGCGCCTTTGATTGGCGGTTTCCGTCCAGGAGTCGAGAACCCACCCTTGCACTCGGCGAGCACCCATTCCTGTCGTGCGTTTTCGGCGATGAAGTCTGGTGCCTTCGTCTTGTCTGCTGGCCATTGCCTATTTTGCGTGGTGGCGCGTTTCCTCCATTCGGTTTCAAAGCGACCGACATAGGCGTAGCCGGTGTCCTCCAGGAACAGTAGAGCCATACCTTGTGCAATCCGACCGGCTAAGCCAGTGCCGGCGAAGTCAGCATAGAAATTTGACATGCCCTCGTTCAGGCACCATTCGCTCGCGTCCCAATCGAACAGGTGACCGTTTTCGAGAAGAAACCCGGTAGCCCCTACCCACCGAATTGGCGCGGACGGCCACCGCAAGCAATCAGCCTTCTTGACCGCGTGGGCGAGACGCCAAGCACTGAAATTCACGGTGCCCGATGCTTTCGGTAGCGGTCGTGTACGACCGTGGGGCTTCTCCACCTTGGCCTTCGCCAATTCATGGACGGGGAGGTTGCTGTGCCCGTTAAACGCCTGAAGGACCCGTTTGGAAACGCCACCCCAACGAGCCATGTGGTCGAGCGGCAACGCCATAGCGCTAGTCGTTGAGGTCATAAACGAGCCTGTATGTTGCGGGATGAATGGTGATCTCGCCGTTGTCGCGCAGCGCGCGTAGGTGAGTCCCCGTCATCTCGACGGGCTCGCCCTCCGGGTTGACGAGAATGAATGAGTACACGTCGGGCTTCAGATCGAGCAGGCCCCAGATGTCAGCTTCGATCTGAAGCGCGTCGCGCTCCAGACAGTGTTCCTTCGGATAGTAGTGGCACAACACCTCGCCGCTTGCCGAGCGGCGCTCCCACGGAAATCTCGCACCATTGGCGCGGCCGATCCAGCTTCCATCCGAATTGAAAAAGCGGTCGTTGCCGTCGGCCTTGTAACCGTGGGCGAGCGCGAAACGCGCCATGACGCTGGGACGTGGAGGCTTGGGGGCAACACGGGGCTTGGTGGCGATTTCAGCGTCAATCAAGTCATGATCCAGCTCTTTGGGCTGCGGCTCGGGTTCGGGCGGTGCGGTGGATTCATCGTCCTCCGACAGATGGACATCGTCCTTCGCGATCGACGCAGCATCCTCATCAGCGCCCGCGGAAGGCTCCCCTACTACACCGTCCTCAATCGGTGCGGCTTCGGGCGGGAGCTCGACAGCCGACGCAACGGTTTCTTGCTCAGGGCCAAGCGTGAAGTTCTCCTCGAGGTAGTCCTTTATGTCCTCAGGCGATCGATCGAACGCATAGGCTAGGGCTGCGCGAATATCGGTAGTCAGGTTCCTTCCGATCTCCTCGGGCACGCGCTTGGCGAGCTTCGCCTTCGGTAGAGGGCCAACGAACAGTTGACGGTCCAGCCAAAGGACGTCGGTAAGCCGCGCGGTGCCAGCGGGCATACCATCGAGGTAGGGAATGACCTCCAGTTTGGGCGCCTGGACCCAGCTTGTCTCCGCAATCGCTTCCGCTAGTGCTCTCACACGCTCGGTGTCGGCGGAATCGGCAAACTCGATCCGCCCGAGCTGAACTCCGAACGCTGTCAACCAGGCGCGCCGGTCTTCAAGACCCGTAAGCGACGAAGGCTGGTTGAAGCGCTCTTCGACGAGGTCCGATAGCGCAGCCATTGACGCAAACGGGACAGCCTGAACCGTGTCGGCCGAGAGCTGACGGAGATCCGCAGTCCTGCGTTTTACCCAATTGTGAAGGTGCCCGTAAGTGAACAGGCTTTGCATGCTGAGCATATACGCGAGCGTGTCCACCGGAACCCATTCGCCCAGCAGGTTCACCCAATGGCCGCACTCTTCCCAGATTCGCGTCGGGTAGCGTCCCAGCAGGGTGCGAACGCGACGCGCATCGTCGGGCGACAGCACCTTTTCTGATTCCAGAGTGCCCAGCCATTGTAGCGCCAGGTCCGCTGACGGACGATCAGCGACACCGATGCGCCGCCATAAGCTGAGATCGACCACCGAGACCCGGACTGTCGCAGCGCCAGGAACATCCTCTTCATCCCCGGCTAGGAACACTCCTCCCGACGTGACCCACGTGCCGTCGTGGGCAAGTATGAGTTTCTCGGTCCTGAAGGCATCCCTGATGCTCTGCGCGTCCGTGGTCGAGCTTCCGTCAAACATCTGATCGAGACGGCGATACCATTTCTCGACTTCGTGGCTAGGAGCCCTGTCCGACTTTGCCAATGCGCGCAGCCGGTCGAGCAAGCGCTCCGGGCCGCTCGGTGTATTCCGGACGCCGAGCAAGTCCAGCAGCGGGCGGGTCGTTTCCCGGTCGAGCAGCCCCTGCACAAAAGGCTCGACATCGATCAGTGCTTCCGTCTCCGGGGTGCGCCGCAGAAGATCGCCGGGTTTATGCAGGAAACCGCGCACATCGCGAAGGCACGGCAGCTCCCGAAGCCGCGATGCCCACGTCGGAAGTAGCCCGCGGCGCAATACGGTTCGTCGATGGCCGTTGGAAGCTTCCTCAACGATTGTCGCAGATGCCTTCTGTGACCAGAAATCGCTCTTCTCCGCAATCAGTCTCTCCGCGACGGCAGCCCATATGCCGTCGTCCGTCTTTGCTGCGCGCTGCCAATGCGTCCAAAGCTCAGCTGGAAAGTCCCAATCGTTAATATAGAACCACGGGTCCTTGTACCGATACTCAACCCGTCCCGAGAATGCTCGCTTCTTGAGCTCGACATTCAGCGAAGACTCGCGTCCCGAGAACGTCCGCGTCTCTGCAAGGGGTGGGAATGTCCGCAGCCCCGATCTGCCCGACGAGATCCATTGGAGCCACTCGTCGCGGGTACAGGACTTGAAGCTCGCAACATAATCGGGATGTAGAAGCCGAGTTTTCTGGATTGCCTCTGGCAACAGCTGTTCCAGCGTGCCGTGCTCATCGAACAGCACGGCCTTTTCGATAGCGCGAAGCTTCAGGTCAGCACAGGCATACCGAAAGGATCCGCCGATGGTGACCCCCAGCTTAGCTGCGATTTGGGCAAGCTGGACGCACTCGACCAGCTTTGGCTGATCAGAACTGAAGTAATCGACGGCGACGCGTTCGATCACGGCATTGACGTCGCTGGTCCCGTCAAGGCCGATCTCCTCTAGCACCGCGAAGGCTGCCTCGACAGCGTCGCCTCGCCCAGTGTCCTTGGCACTCCTGCCGCGACGCTGTTCAGCGAGGAAGCGCGTCCAGTTCTGGTTGAGTACTATCAGATGGTCGGCCAGGAACTCCCAGTCCTCGTCCGACTGTAGCAACTTCTTCTCGCCGAGTCGTACGACCTCCGAGGCTGAGTAGAGCACTTCCTTGCCTTGGACCGGAACGACGCGTAGTTGATCGGCGTTGCGGCATTGCCAGCCAGTCACCTCGGGCGCGATATACGACCACAAATTCAGCAGGTGTCGCCACGTGGACGGTCGGGGGAGATGCTTGTTACGCAGTTGCTCAAGCAGATCGGCTTTCGAAAATTCCTCGACTAGGTTCCAATGAACCAGCTTGGTTCGGTCTCTCGACGACACATGCTGGCAGAGCGCCGGTCGCGACTGTTTATCGAGCAAGGCCATCGCCTGGTCGGCGGGCCAGATATCAAATATCGGCTGTGGGACAGCGATCGCCCCGTTGGCTGCGGCGACATGGCCTTCTTCGGTGAGCAGGACCGGCCGATCTCCGATCGCTTCATCAAACGCCAGCTCGACAATGGCAGCACAAGTCCCTTCTAGCGTGCTCGCCTCTCGGTCGACGTCTGGGAGAAACCCGTAGGCATCCGCCCTCTCTCGCGGACTGGCTTTGGCTTGTTCGAGCCAATCTGCCATCGCATTGGCGGCGAGCTCGCCGGTGCGCTTCAGCAGCCAGCGATTGGTCGGCGACGTCTCTGGATCTTTGATCTTAAGTCGCGCAGGATCCTGGATGAAGGGAGCGTTGCAGGCGAAGGGAAGCGGGGTCTCAACACCGGTCGGCAGGACAACATAGAGTCGTCCTTTCGCTCCCAGGACGATCTCCACCCGGCAGGGTGGAAAGTCGCCGCCGTCCTCGGCGCCAATCATACGCTCCTTACGGATCTCGTCGAGCGCATCGACCGGAAACTCCTCTTCGGCCGAGCGCACCAGCAGGAAGGGATCATCCGCTTTATCGTCAAGGGCCATCCATTCGCTGTTGGCGATGGGACCCGGGCCGAGGCTTTGCCAATGCACTGCCTCATCGCCGATTTGAAGGCGGCGAATTGTCTTGAAGAAGAGCAGCGACACCGGGCTTTTCAGCCATTCGTCGAGGTTCTTTTCGACCTCACGGCGCAGCAAGGGGTTGGAGATCGCCACCTCGACACGCGTCGTTCCCGACGTGGTGCTCGCGCCGTCGATCCAGCGCGGTTCGGTGAACCGGGTGCGTTCGAAGGCGATAGCGAGAGTCGGCGTGAAAAGCTCGACCCGATCACCCAGGCTGAATGTGCTCTTGAAGCCGATTCCCCGAAAACCGATCGTATGGAGGGCGCGCTTGTTCGAGTAGCCGAAGCGGCAGATCGACGCGAAATGAGCTTCGATGAAATCCTCGCCATCATGCTCGAACACGAAGCGATCATTCTCGATCGATACCCGCGCTTCCTTGGCGCCAGCATCGTCGGCGTTCTGAAGCAGCTCCGAGAGAATGTGTCGCGGGCTTTGCACCTGTTTGAAGAGCTGGTGCCAAGGACCTGCGAGCTCCGGGTCCGCTTCGAGCTGGTCCCAACGTCTCGACGCGCTTTCCCGTATCCGATGGAAATAGCCGGGGGGAGCGGCGGCGCTGGCCGCTATTTGACGCCCCGCGCTCATAGCGGCCACTCAAGTGTAGAGGGAGTGGCTACCAGTTCTGGTCCGCGCGGTGGGGAGCTTTTGCGCCAGCCACCCTTGACCGTTTGGATCGCGGAAATCGCCAAGCGTTGCGCGGCAGCCAGCTCGCACAGTTCGGACACGTGCCAAAATACCGCCCAGTGCCCTTGATTATCCGACGAATATTGCCCCGTAGTCGGGGGGCGATGCAACATGCCATTCGAATGCTTGCCGTTTCCGCTTTCCTCACAACCGACATACCATCCCACCCAGGACACGATAAAACTGTCCTTCGCCGGTACGTCCTCATGCGACGGATATATGAGGACAGGAACACGCTGATCGGCGCGCAGTTCGTCGACTTTGCGGAACAGCTCCCACTTGCGCGAGCCAAATGCAACGAAGCCGGTATTGCCGGAGATTTCGGCTCCCGATTGAAGGTGCTCCAGCGGAACAGGGGCGAGGATGGAGAAGTCCTGGATATCAATCACGACAACCCCCTAAGCTGGCTCTTGCGCCCGCTCCAGCAGGCGACGAAGGTCGAATTGAATTGCTGTTTCAAGGAACGAGGGCTCCCGCTCGACGAGCGGGCCACGCACGTAGCGCGGTTCATGGGCGAAGCCGTCGGCGACCGCTACGATCGCCAGAATGAATTTCTCCGGCTCGTGCAAGGACGTGATGACTTCCTGGCGCGTGATCATCACGGAATTTGCACCATCGATGCGACCTTTGACTTCTATGAACCGAAGATGCCCCGATTTCGGATCATGTGAAGCAATGTCGTAGCCAACCTTCTGGCCGGAGACATCGACAGGAGCGTGTCCCAGAGCGCGTTCCGCCGCCATCACCGCTTGCATCGCGGCAATCTCGATTTTCTTGCGGGCGGCGGGATCTTCCGCGAAATGGTCTGGAACTCGGGGGGCATCCCGCGCAGCCAGAAGGCCATGCGGAATGACCACCATGCCACCGCGCACACGTGGCGGTTGGGATGAAATAAACCGCTCCTGCTCAAGCTGGTCCATTCGGCGCTTCTGCCGCTCCGCGAGGTCCTCGGCACGACGCTGCGCGTTCTGCCAGTTTAGCCGGGTTCGCTTACCGGCCTTTTCTTCTTCTTTCAGTTCGAAGGCACGCGAGTCCCAGTAATTGATCTCTTTTTTCAGTCGGGCCCGGACTTCCTGCTCGACCTTCTCGACTTCAGGCAACCGGCGGGCCTTGACCTCTGAGACATGTTCCTGGGCCAGTTCCACCGTGGCAAACCTGATCGCAGACTTCTCCAGTTCGCTGGTCAGCCATTGCTCGTCGAGCAGGTCACGCACAGCGTCGATCTCTTCTGTCTTTGCCGGTCGCAGGTTGAGATGAGGCGCGATTCCGGCGTTGACAGTCGTGCCGGCTCGGTCGATTGCGGCGAACTGGAGGCGCTGCGAGATTACATGCGGCTTCCCTGCGCTTGTGGTTCGGCCGTCCTGTACTGTGTGCTCCAGAAGGAAGATTGCCGAAATCGCGTCGCCCGGATCGGTCTCATCGACCATGATTGCACCTTGGCGCATGATCTGCTCATATTGCTCGCGGATCAGGCTGATTACGGCCTCCAGAAGCGGGTGACCGGGGCAGATAAAGGAAGCGACTGGCTGCTGGTTGATGTGGGCCTTGTCGAAACAAATCCGCTCATATTGTTTCTGAACAGGCGCTCCGGTGCCAATCTGCCGATCGCGCTCGCGGATGCGTACCGGAACGTGCGTGATCTCCCAGCGCCCATCTTCGCGACGCTTGAGACGGCCACCGAGATGCTGGAATGCCTCAATGAAGAAACTCTGGATGTGATGAGGCTGGAGCCGCTGTGCTTCGGCACGCTCCATTTCGAGTCGCAGCTCATCGACCTTGGCCGCGGGCATAGTGTCGTTGGTCAGCGCCCGCCGCCGAAGTAACTCCAGCAGATGGGATTGATCGACTGCTCCATCTACCTGGCGGAAGAGATATGCTTTCACATCCTCCTGCTCGCTGTACTGCACTGCCTGGAGGAGCAGCTCCTTGAGCGACGTACCTTCAAAAAGCTCACCCAGCACATCGTAGACGCGACCGCCCAATGCCTCCCGTGCCGTCTCCAGCTTTTCTAGGAGCCGCGCATAGACTTCACCTTCGCGCGTGTCAGCCGCCACGAGATTCCACAAGTGACATACCTCGGACTGCCCGATTCTATGGATGCGACCGAACCTCTGCTCGATCTTGTTGGGATTCCATGGAAGGTCGTAGTTGACCATCAGATGCCCGCGCTGAAGGTTCACACCCTCGCCGGCTGCGTCGTTTGCGATAAGGACAAGCAAGTCCTTGTCCTGCATGAATCGCTCGATAACTTTTCGACGTTCCTCGCGCGATACCCCGCCATGAATCACGTCGACTGCCTCGGGATTGCCAAGGCGCGCACGTACCTTGTCGAGAAGATAGTGAAGCGTGTCTTTGGGCTCTGTGAAGATGATCAACTTACGGCGATTCCCCGCCGCGTCAGTCATGAGATCATCGTCGAGAATACGATTGAGTTCGGTCCACTTCGTGTCCACGCCGGAACGCAGGACGCCCATGGCTTTGGACTCGAGGTCTTTCAGCGTCTCGACTTCCAACGCAAGCTGTTCGATCGTCTCAGCCGTCGTCGCGCCAGTTGAAATCAGATCCTCAAGTTCGTCGATCTCCTCCTGGCCGTATTCCTCGATGTTGCCCAGCATATCAGCGTTGAGCGCCGGCTCAGCGACTCCGGCACGGCGCCCTTTGGCCGCCAGCCGCGCTTCGCCCAACTCTGTCTCCAAACGCTCGCGACGGCGTTTCAGCGACTGGTAGATTGCTGCCGGAGATGAAGCGAGGCGCCGTTGCAGGATCTGTAATGCGAAACCAACATTGTTGCGCTTCTTGTTATCCCCTTCGGCGAACCGCTGCACACGGTTCATTTCGGTACGCACATATTCGGTGACGGCAGTATAAAGGGCGGCCTCGCCTTCGGAGAGCTCGTACTTGACTGTGCGGGCACGGCGCGGCGGGAAAAGCGGCCGGCCGTCGAACTTGAGCAATTCCTCCTTCGTCAGCCTCCGCATCATGTCTTCGGTGTCAGCGTAATGTACGCCGTCCCGGAATCGGCCTTCGAAACGATCGCCGTCGAGCAGTGCCATGAAGAGTTGGAAGTCCTCCTCCTTACCATTGTGTGGGGTCGCCGACATGAGCAGGAGATGGCGACAGACTTGCCCAAGCTTCTGCCCGACTTGATAGCGGCGTGTATATTTCACCTCGCCGCCAAAATACGTCGCTGACATACGATGTGCTTCGTCACAGACGATCAGGTCCCATTCGCGGGCGCTCATGAGCTTCTCCTGAAGCTCCTCGTTGCGCGCCAACACATCGAGCCTGACAATTAACCGGTCTCGATCGCTGAACGGGTTGCCCGACCGCGAGGTTTCGATCATGTCACGTGTGAGGATGTCGAATTCCAGATCAAATTTTTGCCCGAGTTCGTCTTGCCACTGCTCAACAAGACTGCCAGGCGCGACGATCAGGCATCGTTCGAGATCACTTCGTGCGATCAACTCCTTGAGGAGCAGGCCGGCCATGATCGTCTTACCGGCACCAGGGTCGTCTGCGAGGAGGAAACGCAACGGCTGGCGCGGCAGCATCTCGCCGTATACTGCTGAGATCTGGTGCGGCAACGGATCGACCAGGCTCGTGTGAATGGCGAGGTAGGGGTCGAAATAGTGTGCCAGCTTGATGCGGTTGGCCTCGGTCACGAGACGCAAAAGCGCGCCATCGGCATCGAACGACCAGGCTCGACCGCTCTGCTCCACCTCAAGGCGATGCTCATCGTCGCGATAGAGGACCGACTCCGCCACCGTTCCGTTATGGTCGCGGTAGACGACGTTAATCGCCTGGTCGCCAATCCAGTCGACCGAAACGACATGCGCCGGCCTCGCCGAGGCAATACCGCAGATCGACGCGCCGTTCTTTACATCCTCGAGTTTTGCACCCATCAGTCGACGCTTCCCCCCGAAATCTTCATAGCTGAAGCTCCGCCTTTTCCAGCGCCGCCTCAGTCTCCTTGCGGTTTAATGCAACGATATGCTGCGTACGAGGGCTTTGCTTTGCCGCATCCACAAGCAAGCCAAGTCGCTTGAGAACATAGAACAGCATTGCATAGCGAACCGAAAGAACGCCGCTCCCGTGGTCGAACCCGTAGTCTTTGGCGACAACCTTTTTCTGGCTCTCCGTGAGATCGGGATGCGGACCGATGACCACGTCGAAAAAGTTGTTCCAGAGCCAGTCCTGCTCGCCAGTTGCCCCGGGGTCGCCTTTGCCGCCGACTTCAAGCGTCCGTGGCAACAGGAAGTCCTTGAACTTGTGCTCAAGGTGACAATAGGCGCGAACATGCCAACGGAACCCGTCATAGCCAAACGCATGCGGCGTGATCCTTCTCCAAATCGGATCCGGGCGAACTTTGTTCATAGACTGATAGAAGACATCCACCGAGACGCCTTCGCGCACGGCATCGAGAATCTTGCGCAGAACCTCGATGTCGACATCCCGCTTGGGCGTTAGCGCAACATCGGTCTTGGGGAGTTCCGCAATCCAGGAATCACTTGATGGGACGGAGCCTTCGGCAACTGAACGAAGCTGGGCGAGATAGACATAAGGGTCGGGATCCAGGAAGCGCAGGACAAACTTCTTGGCAGCAACATAGCGCTTGCCGCGCTTGTCATACTCCATGTTTCCGGGCGCCCTCTCCTGATAAAGCGCCAGATCTTTCGAAGCCTGCGGAACCGACACGCCAAAAAACTCAACGATGTCGGCGCGGTTGATCGAGCCCTCCCAGAACAGGCGAAACTCAATAAATTCAAGCCTTTGCTCAACACCCCAGCGCACTCACGGCTCCCTGACTGCGAGAAACTATACGATTGGCCACCTTGGTCAGACTATAAACTATATGGACAAGACGGAAAGTCCGTGTAATTATTATTCCCATTATAGCCGTTCGTCAACGGCAGAACATCGCTAATTGCCGAAGGAGAGGGTGATGCCGAAGCGCAGTGCAAACCGTGAGGTAACCAGCAAGAAGGCGGCGAGCGCAGCCGCGAAGGTCTTACGGAACCCGAATAGCAGCAAGGCAGCCAAGAGCGCGGCTGCGTCGGCGCTGACCCAGCGTCCGAACAAGAAGTAACCCGGAAAGGGGGCAGCGATGACGGCCGCGAAGCGATCCACCCTTGTCGTGTATGGTCGCCTGGCAATGCGGGAGGCCCGCCTCGCGGCGGCTCGTGGCGGTCAACATGGCCTCCAGATCATGTCATTCGAACAAGCCGCGGTGCGGCTCGCGGGCGGCTTCACCCGCGCGATCGACGAAGAAAGCCTGCGCGCGGCGATCCAGACGGTCCTCCCTGAAACACCGATGGGCGAACTGGAAGATATCAAGATGCTGCCGGGCATGATCGGCGCGGCCGCCGACACACTGCACAAGGCGTGGCGGGCAGGTATCGATCTTGCCTCCCGGTCAGCTGATCATCCAAGGCTTGAAGCCATCGCTCGCCTGGAGGCCGCTGTTCTCACCGAACTTCCGGGCGGAATGATGTGTTCGGTCGATATTGTCGCCACAGCCATCAGCCGGATCACCCATGCGCCCGCCATATTCGGCTCGATGGAAATCGTCGGACTGACCGAACTGTCTCCCTGCTGGCGGCCTCTGCTGAAGGCGCTCGCCGAGCACATCCCCATGCAATGGACGTCAGGTCCTCGCCCTGTCCCAGCCTGGCTCAAGGAAAGCGGAGTTGCTGTCTCTCGAGGCGATGCTGAGGCGCCGACCATTCGATCCGTCAGTGCCGCGACCGCTTACCATGAGGCAGTCGAGACACTGCGTTGGGTTCGGTCACTGCTCGCGTCGGGCGTATCGCCCGCCGACATTGCCATCGCCACCGCGTCGCCGGCCGACTACGACGATCATTTTCTCGCGCTGCGAGCCGATGCCAATATTGATCTGCATTTCGTTCATGGCGTCCCTGCCGTCACGACACGTGACGGACAAGCGGCAGCGGCACTCGCCGACATCGTCGTGCGCGGACTTTCGCAGTCGCGCTTGCGCCGTCTCGCCGCCCTGTGCCGCGATTCTGCACCTCTGGCTTCCCTTCCCGATGGCTGGATGCGCGTCCTTCCAAGCGATGCACCCTTGTCAACGCCGTCCGCCTGGAACCAACTGCTGGCGCGCCTCGCGCCAGACGACTGGCCTGACGGCATGGATCACGCCCCGGTGTTGCGTGCTGCGGTCGATCTGCTGGCAAAGGGACCGGACGCGGTACAGGAGATCGGCGAAGCCTTCCTCAAGGGCCGGGCATTGTCCATCTGGCGCAAAGCCCTTCTGGCAGGGCCCGCCGGCGCGATCGACAGCACGCTGGAATCATTGAAACAGGATGACGGGCTCGAGGCCTCCGTCTCCGTGGCCTGGATGCCGGCCAGCGCCCTCGCCGCGTCGCCGCGACGCTTCGCTCGGCTGATCGGTCTCAATTCCTCCCGCTGGCCACGCGGGATCGCCGAAGATCGGCTGATCCCGGACCACATCATTCCAACGGGCGAGCTCGACCCGCTTCCCGTCAATCTGGCAGATCGCCGTGACTTTGATACGATCCTCGCCACTACGGGCAGCGACGTCGTCCTCACCCGCGCCCGACGCGACAGCGACGGCCGGCTGCTGGGTCGCAGCCCTCTCCTCGCCACCTATGACGAGGAAGCCTATCTGCGGCGCAACGCCGTTCCCGCCCATGCCTTCAGTGAAACCGACCGGCTGATGGCGCGGCCACAGGAATTCGCCGCCGATCCCCAGGCATTGAGTGCGCGTTCCTGCTGGCGCGATTGGCGCATGGCCGATGTGACAGCTCATGATGGAATGGTCAGGTCTGATCATCCTTTGGTTCTCGCGATCCTCGCGCGGACCCAGTCGGCGAGCTCGCTCAAGACACTGCTGCGCAGCCCCATCAACTTCCTCTGGCGCTATGCTCTCGGTTGGAAATCCCCGCAAGGCAGTGCCGAGCCGCTCGTGCTTGACGCCCTGCAAACCGGCGACCTCATCCATCTGGTGCTCGACGGCGCCCTGCGAAACCTCGAGGCGACAGGCGGTATCGCGTCCGCCGACGTGGCTGCCGTTCGGGCTGCGGTGGACGAAGCTGCTGGTGCGGTGGCGGCCGAATGGGAAAGCGAACGGCCCGTTCCGCCCGCTGTTATCTGGGGCCGCACGCTTGGGGACGCGCGCGCTCTTGCCGGACAGGCGCTTGCCTATGGCAATGATCATTTGCCGGGCAGCCGATCCTTTGGCGAAGTCCCGTTCGGCGGGTCCGAGCCCAAGTCGGAGGCGGCATTGCCCTGGGACGCCAGTGTGCCGGTGATCATCCCCGACACCGGATTTCAGATTGCCGGCTATATCGATCGGCTCGACATCGCTGATGACGGCAGTTGGGCGCTCGTACGCGACTACAAGACCGGTAAGTCGCCCAAAGGCAACATCCGCATGAACGGCGGCCGCGAGCTTCAGCGTTGCCTCTATGCCTTCGCCGTCAAGGCGCTCCTGGGCGACCACATCGCGATCAGTGCCTCGCTGCTCTATCCGCGTGAACCGCTTGACCTCCGGCTTGACGAGCCGGACATCGTCCTGGCGGAGATCAAGGCATATCTGCAGGCGGCGAGAACCGCATTGGCCAGCGGCGCTGCACTGCCCGGGCCGGATACCGGAGGCGACTATGACGATCTCGCTTTTGCCCTGCCGGCAAACGCAGGCGCCACCTACTGCAAACGCAAGCAAGCCGCTGCAATCGAGCGGTTGAGCGAAGTCGCGCCGATCTGGGAGGCGGAATGATGAGCAGCGTGGAAGTCCTCAAGGATGATGGTGCCCGGCGTGACGCTATCAGCCGCCACGACCGGTCCATCCTGGTGGAGGCCGGCGCGGGGTCGGGCAAGACCGCCGTCATGGCCGGCAGGATCGCTGTCATGCTGGCGCAGGGTGTCGCGCCAAGTTCCATCGCCGCGGTTACGTTTACAGAACTGGCGGCCAGCGAGCTCCTCTTGCGCGTCCGCGATTTCGTCGAAGATCTCGCCGCCGGCCATGTCGCACCGGAGCTCCGCGCCGGCCTGCCGGAGGGACTGTCTGCGGCGCAGCGCGACAATCTGATTTCGGCCAGCACGGCGATCGACGAAATCACCTGCTCGACCATCCACGGCTTCTGTCAGCGATTGATCAAGCCCTACCCGGCGGAAGCTGATATCGATCCGGGCGCAGCGGTCATCGATCGCAACCAGGCCGATCTCAACTTCCTCGAAATCGTCGATGGCTGGCTGCGCGAGCGATTGTCTGGCGATCAGGGCGGTGTCCTGGCCGAGATGGTGCTGCATAGCCCGGGAGAGACCGTCGCTCTGATGCATAAGATCGCCGAAGCCCTCCGGCGTTCGAGGAATCTGGTCGCACCGGACGCGATGCTCTTTGCAAGCCACCTGCAAGCCTTCCAGCAGGCGGCCGACGAACTATCGGCCTTTGTGCAAGGTGCCGGCGTCGATGAGCCGGAAACGGAGGTCTTCGCCGCGCGCTTTTCTGAAATGGTGGCTGCCCTTCCATCCGTTGCAGATGGTTCCACGCCCGCCGCACTCGTCGGGCTGCTGGTTGCACGTCCGCATCCCGACCTTACGACCGGGGCAGGCAGTTTTTACGCCTACCGCAAGAAGGGCAAATGGGCGGCGGCGGCCAAGCAGGCCGGGCTTTCCAAGGCAGACGGTGACAGGCTGAACGATACGGCCAGCGGTTTGTACGAGGCGTGCTGTGGCGCGTGGACCGCACTGCTCCAGGCGGTTTCCGGCCAGGTCCTGACGACATTGATAGATGAAGCACGCACAATCCTGGCACGCTATCGCGAGCACAAGCGCGCCAGCGCCCAGCTTGATTTCGACGATCTTATCTACGCCGCGCGCGATCTGTTGCGTGACCATGAAATTGTGCGACAGGCGCTCGGTCAGCGGTATTCAAAGGTCTTGGTCGACGAGTTTCAGGACACCGACCCGCTCCAGGCCGAAATCTTTTGGCGTCTATGCGGTGATCCCGGCGATGACCCGAAGGACTGGACGAACTTCCGGATTAGGCCGGGCGCACTCTTCTTGGTCGGTGACCCCAAGCAGGCAATCTACCGCTTCCGCAGCGCGGATGTCGGTGCTTATGTCCAGGCCCGCACGGCCTTCTCGAATCAGGACGTGGACGGACTCGTTTCGATCTCGACCAATTTCCGTTCCTGTGCCTCGATCCTCACTTTCGTCAACGAACGGTTCGAGGCTGTTCTATCGGCTGATGGCCAGCCCGGCTTCACAGCGCTCGATCCCTTCCACAGCGATCCGGATGATGGCGTCTGCGTCGCGGCGATCGATATCGCGGTTGCTGACGAGAACGGCAAGGCCAGCGCCGAGCAGCGACGCGACGCCGAAGCCGAATCGGTGGCTGAACTTTGCGCGCGGTTGATCGGCAGTCATCCGGTCCGGGATCGCAAAGCCGGTGCACAACGCCCCTGCCAGCCAGGCGACATCGCCCTGCTCGCCCCGACCGGCGCGGAACTCTGGCGTTATGAAGAAGCCCTTGAACGCCGTGGCATCCCGGTCGCAACCCAGGCCGGTAAAGGTCTGTTTCGTCGGCAGGAAGTTCAGGACCTCATCGCGATCACGCGGGTTCTCGCCGATCGTCGTGATACGCTGGCGCTCGGCGCACTGCTGCGCGGCCCGATTGTCGGGCTCAGCGAAGAGGAACTCCTGGACATCGTCTGGGCGCTTCCGCGTTCGGAACAAGAACCCGACCGGATCCCGTGGCTCGACCTCGGTGTCGACCCGGCGACAATAATGCATCCGCTGGCGCGCGATGTGATCGAGCGGCTGCAGGCGCTCCAGAAACGCGCCAACAGCACGACACCGCACGATCTTCTTTCGCAGGCCGTTGATGTCCTTCGGGTACGCCCTGTTCTTCTGGAACGGCATCGCGGTCAGGCAGAACGAGCGCTTGCCAATGTCGATCTCTATCTCAGCCTCGCCGTCAGCTATGCAGTACGCGGCCTGCGGGCCTTTTCCGAGACAATAACGGCGGCATGGATGGATGAGGCCCGTGCCGTGGAAGGCCGGCCTGATGCGCAGGAAGAAGCCGTCGCCCTCTACACGATGCATGCCGCGAAAGGTCTCGAATGGCCGGTCGTCATCCCCATTAACACCATGACAGGTGTGATGGCGCCTGATAGCGCCGTGACCGATCGCCAGACTGATACCTTCTACTGCCCGGTTCTGGGTGTCCCTCCGTCCGGTTACGACGCGGCGCGGCAGGCTGAGAAGGATGAACTGGACCGCGAGCGGGTTCGGCTCTGGTATGTCGCGGCAACCCGCGCCCGGGAGCTCTTGGTCTTGCCGCGGCTCGACGCCACGCCTTCAGCGTCGGCCTGGATCGGCCTGGTGGACCTGTCCCTGACAGAACTCCCTCCCCTTGACGTGTCGCATCTGCCGATCGATCCGATCGTGGTGACAGGCGATGCCGCAAACGACCAGACACGGGAGAGCTTTGACACTGAGGCTGATTTGATTGCTGAAAGGCAGATGCACCTGACCTGGCTTGCGCCGAGCCGCGACGAGACGGCGACCGGTTCGGTGCTTCAGGAAGAAGAGCCGGATATATGGATCGGCTCCGCTGATACTTCGGCACCAGACGCAGAAGCGGCCGCCTCCCTCCAGGGCGGGCGCGCGCGTGGACTTATCCTTCACAAGCTCATGGAAGAAATTCTGACAGGGGAATGCGACGAGGCCGGCGCGGCTCTCATCGCGCGTGCCGCTGACCTCATCCGTGCGCTCGGCGAGGAGCCCGCCTCCGAGCCGGCGAACGGGCTTTCGCCTGAGGAACTGGTCGGTTGCGTTACGCGAACGCTGGCCTTGTCGGAGGTGGCGGCCTTGCGTCCCTCATTGCTCGCTGAATTTCCGGTCTATGCCCTTCAGCAAGAGGATGCCGAGCTGGTTGCGACTGCCGGCATCGCGGACGCGCTTACAATTGATCCGGAAGGTCGGCCAACCGTCGTGATCGACTGGAAGAGCGACGTGAATCCCGCCCAGGAGACACTCGATCACTATCGGGCCCAAGTGCTTGCCTATCTCGACATGACCGGTGCTGAACGGGGCCTGATCGTTCTGATGACGAGCGGAACGGTGATCACCGTCCCGCCTTCGCCCCAGACGATTGCGGCTTAGTCTGGGACGCGACCATGGCCTCCCGCAAACGCCCCGAACCCGCCCAGGACGATCTCTTCAATCCCGAGGTCGAACTGCTGCTGCCGGCTCGGCTTGCGATCGAGGGCAAGGTCCTGGGAAGTCCGATACGCCAGTTGGCGGTTCCGCCGCTGCGCGTGCGCTGCCGGCTGCGACCCTTTTCGATCCGCCGTGCGACGGGTCATGAAACCACGCTGCCGACCGGCGAGGCACTGAAGATTCTCAATGCGAAGACTGCCACCTCGCTGGAGGCGGATCTCATTCTTCTGGTCCCCGGTGCAAGTGAACCTGCGCAGATCGCCAAAGCACTCGATGCCGGCAAAGGCCGGTGGATGACTGCGTTGCCCATCCGCATCGACACGTTGAAGCGCCAAGCGCGGGTCGAACGGCTGGCAGCGGTTTCGGCATCCTGGTCAGGCGCCTTTCATCTCCGGGAGGGACGAGCAGCCGAAAGTGAGCAGCCAGCCCAGCCCGGTCTGCGACGTCCTCAAATCGGCGCGTTGCACGCGGCTTTGGCCCATGCGACGCGATCGAGCGATCCGGCCACCATCGTCATGCCGACGGGCACCGGCAAGACGGAAACCATGCTCGCGCTCAACGCCCACCAGCGCTTCGAGAGACTACTGGTCGTGGTGCCGACGGACGCCCTGCGAGAGCAGATCGCGGGCAAATTCGAGACCTTCGGCGTGCTGAGGCAACAGCAATGCCTGGAAGACAAGGCAGTATTTCCCGTGGTGATGCGCCTTTCGCACATTCCGACGACGGTAGCCGAGGTGGATGAGATCTTCGACAGCGCCAATGTCATCGTCACGACGATGCAGATCGCCGGCCGGGCCGAAGCAGCGGTCCAGGAGCGGATGGCAGCACGTGCCTCTGCGCTGTTTATCGACGAGGCTCATCACATCGGTGCCCCGACCTGGGCCCGCTTTCGGGGTCTCTTCGCCGATCGCGAGCCGCCGCTTCCGATCGTCCAGTTCACCGCCACACCGTTCCGTGAGGACGGCCGGCGCGTCGACGGCGAGTTCATCTACACCTATCCGCTCAAGAAGGCGCAGGCCGAAGGCTATTTCAAACCGATCCGCTTCGAGGCTGTTTTCGGGCTCGATCAGGCGGACGCCGATCTCGCGGTCGCGGAGAAGCTCGGTGAAGTCCTCCAGGGTGATCTGGCCGCCGGCCTCAACCATCTCGCCATGGCGCGCTGTCAGACCATCGACCGTGCCAGAACCCTCCACCAGCTTTACAGCGAGATGTACCCGGAACTTCGTCCGGTCATCGTTCATAGCCAGCAGTCGATCCGTGAACGTCGTGCAAACCTTGCCGCTCTGCGGCGCTTCGAGAGCCGGATCATCGTTTGCGTGGACATGCTTGGCGAAGGTTTCGATCTGCCGGAACTGAAGATCGCCGCCCTGCACGATCCGCACAAGAGCATAGCCGTCACCATCCAGTTTGTCGGCCGCTTCACCCGCCAGGATCCGCGCCTCGGCGACGCCACCGTCATCGCCAACACCGGCATTGACGACATTGATCGTTCACTGGCCAAGCTCTATGCGGAGGATGCCGACTGGAACGCACTGGTTGAGGCACTCAGCACCGCGAAGATCGACCGGCAGGTCCGCCGTTCCGAGATGTTCAAGGGCTTTGTAGGCGACTTGAGCGACATTCCGCTGCAGACGCTTGAACCGAAGATGAACGCCGTCGTCTATCGCACCAATTGCAATGGTTGGGAGCCTTTGCGGGCCGAGGACTTGTATAGTCCCGGCGTCTATCTCGGCATGAAGGTTAACCCACACCAGCGTGTCGCCATCTTCGTCACCCGCTCCGAAGAGCAGGCCGGCTGGACCACGGCCCAGCACGCGACCAATGTCACCTGGGACCTGCACATGATGCATTGGGATCCCGATAGTCAGCTCCTCTATATCAGCAGCTCAATCAAGGGACCGTATGACCGATTGGCCAAGGCGGTCTGCGGTGAGGCCACACGCCGGGTCGAGGGCGAGGAGGTGTTCCGCAGCCTGCACGGGTTCAATCGCCTGATCCTGCGCAATCTTGGCCTGACGCACCATCAGGGACGCGGTGTCCGCTACTCCATGTATATGGGTGTCGATGTCGCCGACGGACTCGACACGGCGAAGTCCCAGTCGCGCATCAAGAACAACGTGTTCGCAACCGGGTTCCTCGACGGCGTTCCCGCCTCTCGTGGCTGTTCAGCCAAAGGCAAGTTCTGGTCGATTTCGCGGGTTCGTGATCTGACTGACTGGGTCGAATGGTGCGCGGATATCGGCAAGGCCGTCAACGATCCAGGGATCACCACCGATGGCGTCTTCAAGAGCGCGATGCGACCTCGCCAGATCAGCGAACGCCCAAATGTGCCGCCGGTCGCGATCCACTGGCCTGAATCGCTGCTGACGCAAATCGAGGACCGGATAGAAATCAGTTTCGGCGCCGAGCCCGTAGCCTTCGCCGAATGCGACATCGAGCTGCTGGATCATGAACGCACGGGTCCGTTGCGCTTCGCTGTGCGCAGCGACACCCATATCGCCGAATTCGAAATCGTGTTTGCCGAAGGTGTCGCCCGCTATCCGCAGCGCTCTGGTCCGAAAACAACCATAAAGGTCAGCGGCAAGGTGAAACCGCTGTCGGAATCCTTCGGCGAGGATTCCCCGCAGATCGACTTTGGAGATGGCTCACTGCTGATCTACAGCCACCTCTATGCCCTGCCTGAAGGCGTCGTGGTCGAACCCTATCCCAACGACCGGATCGAGGCCTGGGATTGGTCGAAAACCAATATCCGCGCCGAGGCGCAGGGACCTGAGAAGCGTGCCGACTCGGTGCAGCGACGCGTCATCGAGACATTGCTCGCAGAGCGTGACGCATATGACCTCATTTTCGACGATGACGGCGCCGGCGAGATCGCGGATGTGGTCACTCTTCGAATAACTGAAGGTCTGGTGCAGGTGACGCTTCACCATTGCAAATATTCCAGTTCCGACACGCCTGGTGCACGGGTGAAAGATCTCTATGAAGTGTGCGGGCAGGCCCAAAAATCCGCCCGCTGGCGTGATCGTCCCAATCGAATGTTCATTCATATGCTGAAGCGGGAGAAGTTGCGCCTCGAGAAGGGCCAGACTTCCCGCTTCGAACATGGAACGGCCGCCTTCCTCAAGAAGCTGAAAGCGAGCTGGCAGGACTATCGCTACGAATTCGATGTGCGCATTGTTCAGCCTGGACTGTCGCGAGCGGCCGTCACAGAGGAAGGGCTGCATCTACTAGCCAGCGTGGAAACCTATCTCCTTGAGACGCGTGCCATGCGGCTGAAGGTAATCGCAAGTAGCTGACCGCTCGAAGAAGATGGAGGGGAAAGCCTTCCCCTGCGACCGAGCCTGTAGTCTTGGCCGACCCCTTCGAGCGGGGGAATCCCCCGCAACGCCCCCTTTGAGAGTGAGAGTGCGGACGGGTTTGCCGTGACGGGATGAGGACCGGAGGAGAAACCTCCAGCGCCCGTCGCGGAGACCCGCGATGTCCAAACAGAACCGTAAATCCGGCGCCCGGAGCAACCGGACCAACCTTTACTCCGAAATCACCGACAAAATCATCGCCGAGCCGGAGGCCAGCCGGGCAGCCGACTGGATCGAGTCCTTCCTTTCGGATGAGACTGGTTCCGCCGACGCCGGCACTGGCGACAAGAGGGCGGCATGATCCTCCTGACTCCCGATCTCCGTGAACGCCTGCTTGCCAACGGCCGTGAGCGCGACGCCGACCACGTGCCGGTCGTCAAATTCTTCAATCCTTTCGGCCAAGGCGTCTGGCTAGCAACCGAGCTCGATCCTGACGGCGACATTCTGTTCGGCCTTGCTGATCTCGGCTATCCGGAACTTGGGCATTTCTCGCTGGGGGACCTGGAATCCATCCGGCTGCCCTTCGGCATGGGGATCGAGCGCGACATCCTGTTTCAGACCGACGTGCCGGTCTCGGTCTGGGCGGAAGCGGCCCGTCAAGCCGGCAGCATCCGCGCGGCCGAGCGCATGCTTTATGCCCGGCATCGAAGCGATGATGTGCGCAACAGGAATTCCGTGGATGCGGAAAACCGGAACGCCTGAATTCTGGCTGCAGTGCTTTACGGGTCTGCGCCGCTCTCAGAGGAAGAGGGCGGCGCGGTTCCTCGTGACGGGTTGTGAGCATTGGCAAGGGGCCTGCTGCCCGTCGGGAGACCAGACCATGACCCGGCATCAGAAGACATTTGCCATGGAAACGCAGCACGCACCAATCTCGGCTGAGGAGCGGGTGGTTATTTACGAAGCGCGCCAGATTCTGCTGCGCCACCTCAACCAGAACCCGGTCCTGTCGTCCTGGCAGGCGGTGCTCGACTATTGCGCCCTTACCATCCGCGGCGAGGTCGAGCGGTTTCATGTGCTTTATCTGGACAAGAAGAACAGGCTCATTTCGGATGAGTGTCTGGCGACCGGAACCGTCGATCACGTGCCGGTCTATCCAAGGGAGGTCCTGAAGCGCGGTCTCGAACTCAACGCCACCGCGCTGATCCTGGTCCACAATCATCCGTCCGGCGATCCCGAGCCCTCGCGCGCCGACATCACGATGACGAAGGAAATCAGAAAGGGCTGCCAGGTTCTGGGCTTGACGCTGCATGACCATATCATCGTCGGCATCGGCCGGGAGGTCAGTCTGCGCGCCCGCGGCGAGATCTGATGGATTGCAGAATGCGCTGACGGAACCCGGCTGCATTCGACCTTCGGTCCCGAAGCGGTGGCTTCCGATCGCAGGGGGCAGGCCACGCTCCATCGAGAGGGAGAGGAGGGCTGGGGCTTTCGCGACGGGTTGAGTGCAGAGAGAGAGGCTCTCGGCGCCCGTCGCGGAGAATATCCCAATGGCACCTGCCAATCAGAAACTCACCCTGTCGCCCTCGCGTGACATCCCCTTCAACAAGCTCGTCCTCAGCCAGTCGAACGTCCGGCGTATCAAGGCCGGCATCTCGGTCGAGGAACTGGCCGAGGACATCGCCCGCCGCGGCACACTCCTCCAGAGCCTCAATGTCCGCCCCGTGCTCGATGAGGGCGGCAACGAGACCGGCATGTTCGAGGTGCCGGCCGGCGGACGCCGCTATCAGGCCCTGGCAATCCTCGTAAAACAGAAGCGTCTCGCCAAGACCGCACCCGTGCCCTGCGTTGTCCGCGATCCGGCGACCAGCATCCTCGCCGAGGATGACAGTCTCGCCGAAAACACCCAGCGCGTCGCGCTGCATCCCCTCGACCAGTTCCGTGCCTTCTTGGCATTGCGGAACAAGGGCATGAGCGAGGAGGAGATCGCGGCGGCCTTCTTCACCACGGTCCAGGTCGTCAGGCAGCGGTTGCGCCTTGCCACTGTGTCTCCCGTGCTGCTCGAAGTCTATGCCGCAGACGGCATGACGCTGGAGATGTTGATGGCCTTCACCGTCAATCCGGACCATGCCCGTCAGGAACAGGTTTTGGAAAGCATTCGCAACTCCTGGCAGAAGGAGCCGTGGCAGATCCGGCGCATGCTCACCGAAACCACGGTGCCGGCATCCGATAAGCGCGCCCGTTTCATCGGCCTTGAAGCTTATGAGGCGGCGGGCGGCGCAATCCTGCGCGATCTCTTCTCCCACGACAATGACGGCTGGCTGCAGGACGTCTCCCTGCTCGATAGCCTGGTTGACCAGAAGCTAAAAGGTATGGCGGACGAGATTGCCGACCAGGGCTGGAAATGGATCGACGCTTCGGTCGAACTCCCCTACGGCCACGCCAACGGTCTGCGCAAACTGACCGGTGCGATGCAGGACCTTACCGAAGAGGAACGGGCGGTCCGAGAAGCACTCCGCAAGGAGCATGACGACCTCGAGGCGGAATACACGGAGGCCAGCGATCTGCCCGACGAGGTCGATCTGCGTCTGGCGGAGATCGAGGCCGCGCTTGAGGCCTTCGAAAACCGTCCCGTCAGCTTCGATCCGGAAGAGATTGCCCGCGCCGGTGTCTTCCTCAGCATCGGCCGGGATGGCGAATTCGTCGTCGATCATGGCTATGTCCGTCCCGAGGATGAGCTTGACGCCGCCGTCGAGGGCAGTGGCTCTGGAAACGGAGGTGACGCCAGCATCGATCACGATGATGCTGGTGTCGGTTCTTCGGCGCGGCGCGCTGTCATCACCATCGGCAGCCAGCCGATGGATGCAGATGACGACGAAGGCGACGTCATCAAGCCGCTTCCGGAACGCCTTGTTACAGAGCTGACGGCCGAACGGACGTTGGCGCTGCGCGACAGGCTGGCGAACAATCCGTCCGTCGCGTTCCTGGCTGTGTTGCACAAGTTCTGCCGGGACGTCTTCTCTCGCTACATGACCTATAGCCCGGCCATGGAAGTCTCGGTGCGCAACACCGGCTTCTCCCTGCAAGCGCCCGGCCTGAAGGAAATTCCGGCGGCACAGGCCATCGAGGAACGCCACAAGGCCTGGGAGGCGCGTATGCCGGACGACGAGGCCGCCCTCTGGGATTGGCTCGCCTCGCTCGAAGGCACCGAGCAGGCGGAGCTCTTCGCTCATTGCGCGGCGTTCGGCGTCAACGCTCTCTACGAGAAGGCCGATCGCTACGGCGGCGGCACCGTCACCGTGCACGGCATCCAGCAGCGTCTCGCCGAGGCCGATCGTCTCGCCCGCGCTGTCGGTCTCGACATGGTGGAAGCAGGCTGGCGGCCAACGGCCGAAAACTACCTCGGCCGCGTCACCAAGCCTCGCATCCTCGAAGCCGTACGCGAAGGGGCGGGCGAGCGCGCCGCCGAGTTGATCAACCATCTCAAGAAGGGCGATATGGCCAAGGAGGCCGAACGGCTGCTGGCTGACACAAGCTGGCTGCCGGAGCCGCTGCGCATGACGGACGCTGGCGATGCCTCGCCGGTCGAGGCGGAAAACGAGGAGGGCGGAGCAGATGAGACTCTTCCGGCGTTCCTCACCGATGATGACGGCGACGATGAGAACGCGGAAGCTAACGAGGATGACGCCGCCCTTGTAGCTGCCGAGTAACGCGATCCCGCCCCGGAGCTGCAAGGCTCCGGGCTTTTTTCATGGTGGCCTTGGTCGGGCAGCAATTACAGGGCTGTTCAAAGGACCCAACACCATCAAGTCAATTGTGCTCCGATGGAGATCCGCCGGTTGCCTGACCTATGGCTTCGCTTCTGCCCATCGTTGCATTCCCTCTCGATCGGCTGGCAGAGGACAGAGGTGGTCGTGCAAACGCATTTCCGGGTTTCCGGCTTCTGACGGACACGGAAACCATCCCCCGCTTCCATTCGCTGACCTTGGTCTGAACGAGGCTTTGTCATTCAACCCGCATGGGGTCGGCTTACGCGCGCGTGCCGCCTCGCGGATTCGGGACGAGCCCGAACGCGCGCGGTGATTGCCGTTCTCGATCAGACACTACGGGCGCCTGTCGCGCGGGGGATGGTCCCCTGCCTCCAACGACAGGAGCCGGAACAATGACCCTTCAAGACGCCACCGCCTTCGCTTCCAGCCTCGCCGCCACACTGATGGTTTCCATCGTCGTTTTCCGGGCTGGCGACGGATCCTTCGGTGCTGTAACCGCCGACGAAATCGACGGCGACGAGGTGGCTGTGATGTTTGAGATCGATCCTTTCTCGTGAGGCGATCGCCTCACGGTCGGCCGAGGTCGTTGAGCCCCGGTTCCCGAAATCACTTGCCGCATTTGACCGTGGCGGGCTCAAGGGCGCTCGAGGAGCCAAGCTCGCTTCCTGCTTCCCACCGACCTTTGACCTTCTTCCAGCTTGATCGCGCCCGCCTTCCTGCGTGGCGCGATTTCTTTTGCCCTGAGAGGGAGAGGGCTGCCGGGACGTGGTGAGCCCGGGCGGTCGAGAGAGCGCTGGCCGGGCTTTCCCGTTGCTGCTCTCGAGGATCTCCTCTCATGAACATGACCGCACCCGTGACCGCCCCGGCCACGCCGATCGCTCCTGCGCCCGCCATCCTGGCCGTCGCCCATGATCTTCTTGAGCATCTTGAACAAGGCCGGCGCGTGGACGCTGCCATGTTGCGCGCCGCAATGGAAATTGCGTTCGGCGCGTCTGATACATCCGGCGCCTGGAACTGGAAGGACGCCTATGACGCTTGCGAGGTGGCAACAGTTCTGTTCCTGCGCAAATACGGCAAGGCGGTTTTCCGTAAAGCCGCCATTCCAGCTGCACGGCTTTCCGTGCTGGAGAAGATCGTGGCGCTGCTACCAACGCAGACGCGCCGGTCCGAAGAGAGCCAGACGCTCCAGCAGTTCAGCACGCCTGTTCCCCTTGGCCTTGCCGCGCTGACGGCGGCTCATGTTGCCGAAAACGATCGTGTGCTGGAACCCTCGGCCGGTACCGGCCTGATGGCGGTTCTGGCCGAGATCGCCCGTGGATCGCTGATCCTAAACGAGCTTGCGGAAACTCGCGCCGACCTGCTCGCTTCTCTCTTTCCGGCAAAAGACGTTACCCGGTTCGACGCCGCGCAGATCGACGATCACCTCGATCCGGGGCTGGTGCCTTCCGTCGTCATCATGAACCCGCCCTTCACGGCGCTCGCGAATGTTTCTGGGCGCATTGCCGATGCCGGTTTCCGGCACATCGCCTCGGCGCTGAACCGCCTCGCCCCGGGCGGGCGGCTGGTGACGATCACCGGGGCAAATGTCGGTCCGGAACTACCGGGCTGGCGCGAAGCCTTTGTCCGCCTGCAGGAGCGCGGCACCGTCGTGTTCTCCGCAGCGATCACCGGATCGGCTTACGCGAAACACGGAACGACCTTCCCGACGCGGCTCACCGTGATCGACAAGGTACCCGCAGTGGAACCGACCCTGTTCCCGTCCTCGCCTGGTATGGCACCGGACGTCGCCACGCTTCTCGGTTGGATCGAAAACGCGGTTCCACCTCGGCTGCCGGTTTCGCTTCCCGAGGGTCCGCGATCACCGGTCCCCTCTGCTGGCCGAGCGGCGCGAGGCGGTCCGGCGTGCCCGGCAAAATCTCGTCCGGCCAGGCCCGCCGTTGCCGATCCCGAGGCCGTTGAGCTATCCTACGAAACCGTCGATTGGACACCGCCTGAGGGCGCCGGGTTTACCGACGCAATCTATGAGGCTTACGGATTGCAGTCGATCCGTATTCCCGGATGTCAGGATCATCCCACAAAACTGGTGCAGTCGGCGGCGATGGCGTCGGTCGCCCCGCCCAAGCCAGGCTACCGACCGTTTCTGCCGGCGAACGTCGTCACCGAGGGAGTGCTGTCGGACGCGCAGCTCGAGACGGTGATCTACGCGGGCGAGGCTCATTCTGGTCATCTTGCCGGCAGTTGGACAGTCGACGAGACCTTCGATCTCGTCCAGGCAGCGCCCGAAGGGGTTGCCGGCGCTTTCCGCTTCCGCCGGGGCTTCATGCTCGGCGACGGCACCGGTGCGGGCAAGGGCCGCCAGTCGGCCGCGATCATCCTTGAAAATTGGCTGCGCGGCCGCCGCAAAGCGGTCTGGATCTCCAAATCCGGCAAGCTGATCGAGGACGCGCAGCGCGACTGGTCTGCCCTCGGTATGGAGCGGCTGCTGGTCACGCCTCTGTCGCGCTTTCCTCAAGGCAAGCCGATCACGCTCATCGAAGGCATCCTTTTTACCACCTACGCCACGCTGCGCTCCGACGACCGTGGCGACAAGGTTTCCAGGGTGAAGCAGATCGTCGAATGGTTGAAGTCCGGTCCCGGCGCCGAGGCCGAGAAGGATTTCAATGGAGTGATCATTTTCGACGAAAGCCATGCCATGCAGAACGCCGGTGGCGGCAAGGGCGAGCGCGGGGATGTTGCGCCGTCGCAGCAGGGTCGCGCGGGACTGCGCCTTCAGCACGCGCTGCCCGATGCCCGCGTCGTCTATGTCTCGGCGACCGGTGCCACCAGTGTGCACAATCTTGCCTATGCGCAGCGGCTCGGTCTCTGGGGAAGCGACGATTTTCCGTTTGTGACAAGGGCCGAGTTTGTCGAGGCGATCGAGGAGGGCGGCGTCGCGGCGATGGAGGTGCTGGCCCGCGACCTCAGGTCACTCGGGCTCTACACCGCCCGTTCGCTCTCCTATGACGGCGTCGAATACGAACTTGTCGAACATCAGCTGACGGCCGAGCAGCGCCGCATCTACGACGCGTATGCCGGGGCCTTCACTGTCATTCACAACCATCTCGACGCGGCGATGGAGGCTGCAAACATCACCGGAAGTGAGGGTACGCTCAACCGGCAGGCCAAATCCGCTGCGCGATCCGCTTTCGAGAGCGCCAAGCAACGCTTCTTCGGTCATCTGCTGACATCGATGAAGACACCGACGCTGATCCGGTCGATCGAGCGCGATCTGGAGGCGGGGCATGCTGCTGTCATTCAGATCGTCTCGACGGGCGAGGCGCTGATGGAGCGCCGGCTCGCCGAGATCCCCACAGAGGAGTGGAATGACGTCCGGGTGGACATCACCCCACGCGAATATGTTCTCGACTATCTCGCCCATTCCTTCCCGGTGCAGCTCTATGAGCCCTTCACCGACAGCGAGGGCAATCTTTCCTCGCGCCCGGTAACCCGGGACGGTCAACCGGTGGAATGCCGCGAGGCGGTCGCCCGGCGGGACGAGTTGATCGAGCGGCTCGCTGCGCTGCCGCCGGTTCCCGGTGCGCTCGATCAGATCGTCCAACGCTTCGGCACAGACACGGTTGCCGAGGTGACGGGCCGTTCGCGGCGCATCGTGAGAAAGGGTGATCGTCTCTCTGTCGAGAGCCGCGCGGCCTCTGCCAATCTCTCCGAGACGTCCGCCTTCATGGATGACCTCAAACGCATCCTCATCTTCTCCGATGCCGGCGGCACCGGGCGCAGCTATCATGCGGATCTCTCGGCAAAGAACCAACGCTTGCGGGTCCACTACCTGCTCGAGCCCGGCTGGAAGGCGGATGCCGCGATCCAGGGCCTCGGGCGGACGAATCGCACCAATCAGGCGCAGCCGCCGCTCTTCCGGCCCATCTCCACGGATGTGAAGGCGGAAAAGCGGTTCCTGTCGACCATCGCCCGCCGCCTCGACACGCTCGGCGCTATCACTCGCGGCCAGCGCCAGACCGGCGGGCAGGGGCTCTTTCGCCCCGAGGACAATCTGGAAAGTTTTTATGCCCGCGATGCGCTGCGCCAGCTCTATCTTATGATCGTGCGCGGCAAGGTCGAGGGCTGCCCGCTCGAACGGTTCGAGACCGCCACCGGCCTGAAGCTGACAGATGCGAACGGCATCAGGGACGATCTGCCGCCGATTACCACCTTCCTCAACCGGCTTCTGGCGCTGACGATCGAGCTTCAAGCCATCCTCTTTGCCGCCTTCGAGCGACTGCTGGACGCCAGGATCGAGGGGGCGATCGCCAGCGGCACTTATGATCTCGGGTTGGAGACACTGACGGCCGAGAGCTTTGTGGTCACCGATCGCCGGACGATCCACACCCATCCGGCGACCGGTGCGGGGACCCGGCTGCTCACCATCTCCGAGAAGCGTCGCAACAGGCCCATGCCGCTTGAGGATGCAATTGCCCGTGCTGAAACGGAGCCCGGTGCCAGGCTGCTGGTCAACGGCAAGTCGGGGCGGGCGGCCGTTCAGGTGCAGGCGCCGTCGATGATGATCGACGATGGCGAGATTGAGCGCCGTGTCCGGCTGATCCGGCCGATGGAGCACAGCCACCTCTCGCTCAAGGTGCTGGCCGACAGCCATTGGCAAGTGGCGGATCGAGATGCGTTCGCTTCGGCCTGGGACCACGAACGGTCCGAGATTCCGGAATTCACCGAGAGCACGTTGCAAATGGTCTGCGGTCTGCTCCTGCCGGTCTGGAAGCGTCTGCCGAACGAGTCAACACGGGTCTATCGGCTGCAGACCGACGAGGGTGAGCGCATCATCGGCCGCCGCGTCTCGCCCGCCTGGGCGGCCAATGCAACCGCGACGGGATCGGTGACGCTGTCTCCCGATGAAGCCTATGCTGCACTGATCGATGGCCAGACGATCCTGGATCTGGCCGAAGGTCTGCTGCTCCGGCGGGGCCGCGTCATGGGGGCAAACCGGATCGAGCTCACCGGGTTCTCGGAAGGTATGCGCGATCGGCTCAAGGCCTTCGGGCTCTTTTCGGAGATCATCTCCTGGAAGCTGCGCTTCTTCGTGCCCGCCGATGAACGTGGGGCGGAGGTGCTCGGCAGAGTGATGGAAGCCTGGCCGATCGAGCGCGTCCTGGACCGTGGGGCGGCCTGATGTCCCGTGTTGAGGCTTCCGATCTGGCGGTGCGTCTTGCGAGAGCGGCCGAAGCGGTGTGCCGCCACTACCTGCCAGCCGGCCAAAAATCCGGCCGCTACTGGCTGGTGGGGGATGTACACGGTTCGCCGGGCCGGTCGATGTTTGTCCGGCTCAAGGGACCGGATCGTGGCAAGGGCGCTACTGGAAAATGGACAGATGCCGCGACGGGCGAACATGGCGATCTGCTCGATGTCATCCGCGAAAGCTGTGGGTTCTCCGACTTTCGCGATGTCGCCGAGGAAGCGCGGCGGTTTCTGAGCCTGCCTCGTCCTGAGCCCGAGAAACGGTCCAGACAACTGTCGTCGGTTCCATCCGGTTCTGCCGCGGCCGCAAGGCGGCTCTTTGCCATGTCGCAGCCGATCGCCGGAACACTCGTGGAAACGTATCTCCGTAATCGCGGCATTACGGCTTTGCACGCAACCGCAAGCCTGCGCTTCCATCCAACATGCTACTACCGGCTGGAAGGCGGCGGCTCGACCAGACAGCTTCCGGCGATGGTTGCCACCGTCACCGATCTCGGCGGGCGTCAGACCGGCGCGCATCGCACCTGGCTCGCGGCGGACGGCTCTTGCAAGGCGGACATCGAGACACCGAGGCGGGCGATGGGAGACTTGCTCGGTCACGGGGTGCGGTTTGGAGTGGCGCAAGATGTTCTCGCCGCCGGCGAGGGGATCGAGACTGTGCTGTCGGCTCGCTCCGCCGGTGTCGAACTGCCGGTGCTGGCGGCGCTCTCGGCGGCCCATCTCGCCGCCATCCTGTTCCCCAAGAGTCTCCGGCGGCTCTATGTCCTGCGTGACCGCGATCCGGCAGGTGAGGGCGCGCGGAAGGTTCTTTTGGCCAGAGCCGCCGAGGCCGGGATCGAGGCACTGGCGCTGACGCCGCGGCTAGGCGACTTCAATGACGATTTGAGGCGCGACGGCATTGACACCCTCCGGGAACGGTTGCGGCTTCAGCTCCATCCCGAGGACGTGGCACGCTTTCTGGCGGCGTGAGGGAGCGGCAGATGAGGACTGTGGCACACCGGTTGCCGTCCTCCTGTCATATCCGGTCCTCCCGGTCTTCCTCGTCGGACACGTCGCCGCCCACGGCCTTCTTGAGAGGGCAGGCGGCCCACAAACGGGACGGCCGGGCAATGGCCACGCCCGGCTATTTTCCGCCGCGCCTCCAGGGAGGCGCTTTGCATCGCGAGGCAAAATAGCCGGACTTGGCCATCGGGACCCTCGCTTCTCTCGGGCTGCCCGGCCGTCCCGTCCGTGGGCTGGTCGCTGCCACGAAGGCCGCGATGGGCGCGGCTCACCCGACGAGGAACCCCGAAATGACCTTTTCAAACGATACGGCAGCCAATGAGCCGGTCCACAGCTCCTCTCAGACCGGTCACGCCCTCACCGAACTCCAGCTTTACGGCTGGCGTCCGTTCGAAGACGAACCCGATCCGAGGCCGCTTCCTGAGGACAGTATGGTCTCCAGCGCGGTCACCGACATCTTCGACGCCCTGATCGCGACACTCGGCGATACACGTCTTGAACCCGAACTCGACGAATTGCTCTGGGGCACGGTCAATCTCTTCCACCGCGCCACGACGCGCACCGAACGGGCACTCGATGACAACGAGCAGGCGCAGCGCCGGCTGCAGCGGGAACAGGACGGCTCGGAGGTGAAGTCCGTCGAGCTGGAGCGCCTGACGGCCGAGGGGCAGAGCCTGATCGAGCGCAGGAACGCGTTGGAGCTCTTCCGGGACCTCGCCGTCGAAGGCTTCGAGCGCCATCAGGGCAAGCCCTGGCAGCCCCGCAATGGTTCGCGTGTCAGTCATCGCAACCTCACCTCGGCGATGATCGACAGCCGGGATTTCCTGGCCGCGAAACGCCGGGCCGAAGCCGAGATGCTCCTGCCGCAGGGGCCGAAGGTCGCCATCACCGGCGGTGTTGACTTCAACGACCACCGCCTGATCTGGGCAAGGCTCGATCAGGTCCACGCCAAGCACCCTGACATGGTGCTGCTGCATGGCGGATCGCCGAAAGGCGCTGAGCTCATTGCCTCCTGTTGGGCGGACCATCGCAAGGTGCCGCAGGTGGCCTTCCGCCCCGACTGGGCCAAACATGCTAAGGCAGCACCCTTCAAGCGCAACGACGCAATGCTGGACGCGCTTCCGATCGGAGTCCTGGTCTTCCCCGGCACGGGCATCCAGGAAAACCTCGCCGACAAGGCCCGCAAGCTCGGTATCCCGGTCCTGAAATACGAGGGTGGCGCGTAAGCGCCTCCTTTTCTTGCATGACAGACTTGACCCAGGAAGTCGTCTCGGGGTCAAATATCCAGACTTGCAGAACCGGCGAAGCTATATAGTCGCAGGCGGAGCGTATCCATCGGCAGCCTGTCGTGATCCCTTAATAATCACCGACGCCGGAGGCTGTCATGACGCTCATTCTGCTCGCCATCTCCCTTTCCGTTACGCTCTGCGTGCTCGCCTTCAACTTTGCGATCTATGCGCTGCCGGTCATGGCCGGGATCTCGGCGTTCCAATTTGTCCACGCCGCTGGCGCTGGTTTCGGCCCGTCGGCGCTCGCGGCGCTTGGTGGCGCGGCATTCTCTGTCGGTCTGGTGATCGCGATCCTGGGGTTTGCGAGGAACCCGTTTCTGCGTCTCGTGGCGCTGGGGGTGTTCGCGGCACCGGCGGCGGTTGCCGGTTATGCGCTTGCTCATGGGCTCGCGAAAAACGCTCTCGAGTCCGAGATTGCGCTCAACCTTCTCTGCGGCACTTGCGGGTTGATCGTGGCGGTCGCTGCAATGACCAATCTCAGCGCGCTCGGCGAGGATGTGTTGTCACGGTGAACGGGCACAGGGAGAGGCCTGGTCAGGCATCTGCTGCTTCGCACGGCAGAGACGTCGGACACCTAGCCGGAACCTTTGGACCTGCCGTTCCAATACGGCTTCAACCGGTCTGTGTCCCACCACCTTGTTCTGGCGGGTCCTGGTCGACTGTGGAATTCGATGAGGCGATAGTCGCTGCGGCGACCCGCGGGTGTCGCGCACAGGAACGGGTTGGTGGGTACTGCCTCAGCGCCGGACCGAACCTTCACGCATACCCCCGACCCGTTTTCCGACCGTTTCCGCAACATGAGCAGAGCCTGGTACCCAAGTCCGAAACCGTCCTCGCCATAGCTCCTGACCGCGGATGTCATGGCGCGGGTGGCAGATAATGAAGTCGTCCGTCAGTGCAATTGGCACTGGGGTGGCCGAGGCTGCCGATGATTTTCTGCCCGCCAGAATGATGTTTCCGCACCGCGTCTCCGAAGACGCTTTCCCGAAAAACCTGTCCCTCCTCTTCTGTGATCCCCTAAGCCCGTTCGGTCTCGGCCGGCAACCCCCGCGGCCGGACCCGTGTTGGCGCCTGCCGCGCCTGCCCGCACCACGTCCCGCCTTGGGGGTCGGGCGGATGCCGAAGCATCCGTGCAGGCCGCTCCCGACGGTCTTGGCCGGGCATCATCGGAGGGACGGTCCCTCCGGTTGAAGCAACGGAGACTAAACATGCAGAACATCGTCATCCTCGCCGGCAACATCGGTCAGGCCCCGGAAACCCGCACCACCCAGAGCGGCACCTCCATCACCCATTTCACCCTTGCCACCTCGCGCCCGCGCTACTCCGAAGGCAAGGTGATCCGCGACGCAGAAGGGCATCGCGTCCAGGACACCGAATGGCACCGCATCACCTGCTTCAACGGCCTCGGCAAGACGGTTCAGGAGTATTGCGAGAAGGGCATGAAGGTCCTGGTTCGGGGCCGCATCCACTACACCAAGTGGACCGATCAGGCGGGTGTCGACCGCTACGGCTGCGAGATCATCGCCGAGACGGTCGATTTCCTGAGCCGCGCCAAGCAGACCGAGACCGAGGACGGCACACCTGATGACCAGGACGAGATCCCGTTTTGAGGCGGGTATCTTCGGCCCGGCGGAGCAATCCGCCGGGCATCTCTTGAACTCCGGAGTTCAGTCAGAAAACGACCGCTAATTCCCTCTTCTTTGTGCATCCACAGTGGCGCGTCGTCGTCCAACTCAATGTGCAAATAAGTGAAAGAGTCACCTTTCGCAGTTCCCACAAAGAACGACAAGAAAGGGGCCGACTGTTGATTGGCGCCTTCTGACATTCGGAATAGCAATAGCGGTCATGATGAAAGACTTGCTGAGCGACGCTTGGGCGCTCGACGAGAGAGCGTATTTATGAATATACCAGCTCTTCATCAGAGCTTAGAACAAACGATGTCTGCAGCTGCCTTCAGGTCGTTAATTATCTGAGTCCCAGATATGCGTAGAGAAGTTATGTCGAGAGCTGCAAGCTGCTCGTCGATTTTCTTATCTTTCTCGCGTTGCCTTCTTCGAGAATGATGCGTCCCGTCACAAAATACAGCGAGACGCTGATCGGGAAAAAAGATATCTATTTCGGTAACCAACTGAAGATCATGTCGAAGCTCGATATCCGCATACGCGTCGTAGAGAGACGGGTATGTTCGCCCATCAGGAAATACAAGCCGCTGCAATTCTGGTCGAAGCCCGCGGTAGAGGAGTTCCTGATACAGGAATAGTTCAATTGGAGTTTGAGCGCCCCAAATTCTTCGCGTTTCAACCTTTTTGAATGGTTGATAAATTGTCTTTAATCTATTTCGAAGAAACCGAATCCGCGAGCGCTCATCAGGCAGAAATCCGTCGAACTCAGATACTTCACTTCGATCAAAGTCTGTATGGAGGTAGTACATTCCGACTACCAGTCCAAGTTCGTCAACGTATCCCTTGCCGCCTTTCAGACCGAGGATGGTGGAAATCTCTGAAAAGGCTTCCCATTGTCCAACGAACGGATCAAAACCTGCATAGGCCCAATCTGTCTCTTGAAAAGCAGCCCCACCCCGATGCGCTTTGATCGAATGAATGTTGACAGTGGTGACTGTTCCACGCTTTGACATCGGAAGATTTGAGATCGCGTAAGGCACCCCGGTTGAAGTGCCATCATCATCCGAGAACAGCGCTAAACTCAGTACGAGTAGAATTGGCTGAAATGTAGCATTGAGAGTAGAGAAATATTCGACCTCAGCGTCCGACGGCTCATCATGCAATATGCCATTAGTTAAATCAGCCATTTTACCTGTGATTGGCTGAATACCCCCAAGTGGCATTAGCGATACATTTATCGGTTCTGGTACCCATTCCCAAGAGACAGCGAAAGGAGATTTTGGGAGCAAAAAGTATTCAGGACGATCTTGCAATGCCTTAGGTCTATCATTTATCATCGGATTTTACCTTCTAATTCCCAATACTTTTGCTTCATTAATTTTCCGCGAGCTAAATATGATGGTGTGACAAGGCGATTATTAAAAAAAATACTCAAAAGGTGAACCAATGGGCGATGGATATAACTTTGCACAATTGAAAAAAGCGATCTTAGCTATGAGCCGTGCGACCGATTGGGAAGTCGCCAAAAAAGAATGGAAGTTGGTAGGCATTTCGGAGGCAAGTGAACCCGAAACATGTCTATGCGGCCATTTTCCTATCGTTGAGCTTTGCACAATTTCAAATAACACCACTGAAAGAACTGTGGATGTTGGAAACGTTTGTGTGAAAAGGTTCCTCGGTTTTCGTTCTGATCTTATCTTTGCTTCTTTGAAGCGCATACGAAAAGATATTACAAAGAGCGTTGGAAGTGATGCGACGGCATTCTTTTATCAAAGCGGTATTATTAATGATTGGGAATATGGCTTTCAGCAAAATACGATGCGGAAACGAAACCTAAGCCCTGCGCAGTTAGCCACTAGACGGAAAATCAACGAGAAGATTATCGCATCGATTGGTCGACGTGGTATTAGCTGACATGCTCCCAGTAAAACCTCCGATTTGATACAAACTTGTTCTGGTAATGTCTGGTCCTAAGAAGCGCGTCCGACGACGCGACCGACTGAAATGGGGACGCTTTGCTGCCCTGTCTGAGGTTGGTTGGTCCCCGTCAACTGCCCGCATCAATTCCAGGTGGCATACGCCCATCGCCAGAGCTAGTTCGTAAATCGTAATGGCCGTCGGATTAGGTTTTCCGCGTTCGATGCCGCTTAAAAATTGCTGAAAAAGTCCCGAACGCGCTTCAAGCCGCTCCTATGTCCGGCTTTATTTCCAACGCAGGCAGGCAAGGTTCCGGCCGACGAGCTGGTGCATACCAATGCGCCGATCAATCACAGTTTGCGTACTTCTCTAGATATCAAAGTCGGGTTTCGATTCTTCCAGGTCGGCAGAGGGTCGTTTCAGCAATTGCGCGGCTTCTACACCGAGCACTTGCGCCAATCTGTCAACGACATCAATGCTGGCGTTATACACGTTGCGTTCCAAGGCGCTGATGTAGGTCCGATCAATTCCTGCTTCATGCGCAAGTTCCTCCTGTGACAGGCCTCTAGCCTGCCGCAATGCTCTCAGGTTTTGCGCGAACACCTCTCGGATTTCCATAAAATCGAGAGCAACGCCTTGAAGAGTATTTCACCACGGAGTATTCTCTACAAACGAGCTGTGCCGGGACTGATCCTCGGGTTGCACTCGTACGCCTGCGCAGAAAACTCTGTGTAATCGGTGGTTATCGCGGGCCGAATTTGTTGTTTTTCACCCGTTCCAATGCGCTGCATGCATCACGCGATGCGTTGGGCGAACCTTACAACCGATCTCAATAATTGTTAAAAAGACTTGGGCACCACTGCTTTCACGGCGGCACGAATTTAAGAGGGGACGCGCGATGACTGAGCCGGGATTTCTCGATCAGGCGCCGGACAAAAATCAACTCACCGACTACGATCGAAAGCACTTCAAGCTTTATATGCGTCTTCTGGACGCCAAGGCGGACGGCGCGGATTGGACAGAAGCCGTCCAGGTCTTGTTCGGTCTCGATCCGGATAGGGACCCCGAGCGGGCACGGCGTATGCACGACAGCCATCTGGCGCGCGCGCAATGGATGACAGAACACGGCTACCGGCTCATGCTGGCGGAAGGCGAGAGGAAATGACCGTGTTTGGCGATGCGTTCCGCGCATCATGTTCTCCCAACCCAAGGGGTTCCCATACTCACTACAACTTATGATGGTTCCGGCCTCCAATTGCATTTTTCCTGCATTTCAGGAGGTTGCCGATGGTGCCGGATGTCTCGCAGTGGCGATCAGACGCTGCGTACGATTACTTTGACGATTCGAGTGTCCCCGATCTTTGCTGGGAAGGCCTAAGACGAAGTCCCAACTATCAGCGAGAGTACGCAGACCTGAAAGCCGAAGGGAGGTCTCCTGACGAGATGGACGCATTGCTCCGCGCTCGCTGGGGGATTTCGTTTCGCAACAAGTCCGGAATTGACGGCTCTGGATGAACCCATTCACTGGGAGCCGGCTGCCGATAAGTCGAAGGTCATCCTGAGAAAAGCGGAATCCGGCTTTGGATCGGACGAACCCAGCCTTCTCACAATTCAAACCCTCCGCAGCGGGATCACCCGCCAGGGCCCTGATGGGATGCATGCCATCCTCGGAAAAGGGCTGAAATCCGTCCATCTTCTGCTTCAGGACGCTCGCTTTACCGAATATCCGCTCTGTATTATATCCCGATTGGACGATGGTGCTCGCGCCCGTCACAGGGCAATTGGGAGGTTGTTGGATTTCCTCGAAGGCAAAGAGATTGGCGCGGACAGCCGGCTCACCCCACAGAAACGCCTTCGGTTCAAATCCATGCTGCGGGCGGTCGATGGCCGCACAAACGGTGCGTCCTACAGGGAGATTGCCGAAAGTCTCTTCGGGGCCAGGCGGGTGGCGTCAGAGCCATGGAAAACCTCTCCCCTTCGCGACACGACCATAAGGCTTGTGCGGGACGGCCTCGCTATGGTTGCCGGCGGCTATCTGGACCTGCTCCGCCGCTAGAAAGCCCGAAAGTTCGAAGGGGTGCGATTTTCGTCTCCTCATCTTCGCACTCCCTCTTCGCCGCGCCACTCCGCCATCGTGACCTCCATCGGCCGCTGCTGACCAGCGGTGCTCACTACTTCCTGGAGGTTCGACCATGCCCGATCCGCTCGCCGGAATGCCGCCGCGCTATCTGCGCACCCCCGAAGCTGCCCGTTTTCTCGGCCTTTCCGGGCGCACGCTCGAAAAGCATCGCACCTATGGAACGGGACCTGCATACCGCAAGCTTGGTGGCCGCGTCGTCTATTCGCTCGAGGACCTGCAGGCCTGGGCCAACCGGGGTGCTGTTACCTCCACGTCTGATCCGAGCGGGCAGGTGCTTCCGGCAAAGCGTCATAATGCGCAGCAGGCAAGCGGTTCGGGCCGCGCTGTGCGATGAGGAGTGCTTTGGTGAACCACAAGGCGCATTCGCCTCACGATCAGCTCGACTTTTTTCGGGCACTGCCCGGAGATCTTGCTCCGCGCGACGCGCAGGATCTGATGGCCTACCCCTTCTTTTCGCTCGCCAAGTCCAGGCGCTTGAAACCGATAGATTTCAAGGCGGGGCCGATCGTCATCTGCGTCGAGGCCGTCGCCGAGCATGGCATGGCGACAATTTGGGATGCGGATATCCTGATCTGGGCCGCCTCACAGATCGTCGAGGCACGAGACGCCGGTCTTCGGACCTCACGTCTGATGTCGGCCACTCCTTACGAGATCCTGACCTTCATCGGCCGGGGTGTCAGCCGGAGGGATTACGACCGGCTCAAGTCCGCTCTCGACCGGCTGCAATCCACCACCGTTGCGACTTCCATCCGTCAGCCGACCGAACGGCGCATGCATCGATTTTCGTGGATCAACGAGTGGAAGGAGAGGGCCGACCATCGCGGGCGCCCTCTTGGCCTCGAACTGATCCTGCCAGACTGGTTCTACTCCACGGTCCTCGAAGATGCGCTCGTGCTGACCATCGACCGCGCCTATTTCAGCCTGACCGGCGGTCTTGAGCGCTGGCTTTACCGGCTCGTGCGCAAACATGGCGGCCGCCAGGAGCATGGCTGGAGTTTCTCGCTCAAGCACCTCCACGCCAAGTCAGGCAGCCTCTCGCCGCTCAAGCATTTCACCTACGACCTGCGCGACATTGTCCACCGCCAGCCCTTGCCTGGCTATCGCCTGGAACTGGACAGATCGCCCGATGCGCCACCGCGCCTGTCTTTCGCTCCGACCGGTGAGGCGTCTGTCTCCCGCGCGCCCCATCAACGCCGCGCCAACACTCGCTCTGGGGGAAAGCTGTGAATTCACTCGTGCTATCAGGGACCCGAACTATCGTGCCATCGGGGACCCGAACCTCGTGCTATCGGGGACCGAAAACGCTTAATTTCGATGCCAGGCCAACAGCTTACGCGTCCCGTAACTTTCCTAACCAGAATTCCTTCGGAATTCTTCTAACGCCTGCGCGATTTTCAAGCCCTGCGGATAAGTTCCTGTACCGCCGTGGAGTCGCGTCATGATCGTCGCGCTGCTCAACCAGAAGGGCGGTGTCGGCAAGACGACGTTGGCGCTTAATCTCGCGGGAGAATGGGCGCGGTGCGGCAAGCGTGTGACGCTCATTGACGCCGATCCGCAAGGTTCGGCTTTGGACTGGTCGGAAGCCCGCAGCCGGGAAGGCCTGCCGAGATTGTTCGGAGTGGTCGGGCTTGCCCGCGACACCCTTCACCGGGAAGCACCGGATCTCGCCAAGAACGCCGACCATATCGTCATCGACGGACCGCCCCGCGTTGCCGGGTTGATGCGCTCGGCGCTGCTGGCTGCCGATCTGGTTCTGATCCCCGTGCAGCCATCGCCGCTCGACGGTTGGGCGTCGGCGGAGATGCTTGCCCTCGTCAACGAAGCGCGCATCTACCGGCCACAGCTGATGGCGCGCTTCGTTCTCAATCGTTGCGCTGCCCGTACTCTGATCGCCCGGGATACGGCTGAAGCTCTTTCGGACAACGATCCTCCAGTTCTTTTCCAAACCGTCGGTCAGCGTGTTGCCTTTGCGAGCGCTGCGCAGTCCGGACGCCTCGTCAGCGAACTGGACAAGGAGACGCCGGGTGCCAGGGAAATCGCAGCCTTGGTCTCAGAGATTGACAGGCTCGGGATTGAAAGGTCCGGCTCATGAGCAAACAGTCCACCCGCAAAGGCTTTGCATCACGGCCAGCCGATCCGGAGCGTTGGGTAAAGGCTGCTGAACGGAAAACAGACGCCGCCGATGCGAGCGTATTTACCGCGCGCCTCACCATCGACGTGACACCCGATCAGCGCGCGCGGATCAAGATCGTGGCCTTCCAGCGCGGGGTCACAGTTGCCGACATGCTGCGCGAGTTGCTCTCGCGTGAATTTCCAATCACCGACGGAGATATGCCATGAGCGAGAAACCGCGCTGTAGTTGGATGGGCCATCCGCTCCCCGACGAGGTCACCGCGGAGATGACCTTGGTCGAACTCACCTGGAAAAAAGGCAAGATCGAGCACTGGATCCGTTTCGGCTGCCAGTCCTATGAGCACATTCTCAACGGCAGCTCCCGCATCGTCGGTTTCTCGCCCGGGTCGATATTCTGTTTTGTCCGGTGGGCGGCGAACGGCTACGGCACGGTGGTCTCCCGCATCGATATCCTGAGTGCAGTCGGACGCGGCGCCCCTTACCAGACATTGCCCTTCGTGCGCCCCGGTGGGGAATTGCTTTTGAAGATCCATGGCTGGCCGAAGGTCGAGCGGGTGCTGCAGGCGATCGATGCGATCGAGGCGCTCGCCATCGATCCCGCGGATGCCTCACCGGACTATTGGCGTCATCTTCACAACCGCCTGACCGTCGGCGAGGAAGCCCATCCCTATACGCGGCCCGAGCATCATGCCTGGCTCAAACGGCGGCGGGTACAGTGATGCGCAGACGCTGGCTCATCTTCGCGGCGACTGCCCTGTCCGCGGCACTCCCCCTGGCACCGGTGGTCTTCGATTGGCAACCACGCCTGATCTGGAATGCGTCGGCCAGTGTGCCGGTCGGGCTCTATTTTGCGCAACCCGTAGGTCAGTTGAAGGTCGGCGACCTGGTTGCCGTTACGCCGCCCACGGCACTCACCGACTTCCTCGCTGAGCGGGAATACCTTCCGCGCGGTATCCCTTTGATCAAGTACGTGCTCGTGCTGCCCGGAACCGGTGTCTGTCGCAACGGGGCGACGATCTTCGTCGGGGGCAAGCCGTATGGGCAGGCGCGGGAACGTGACCGGTTGGGCCGTTCTCTGCCGCGCTGGCAGGGCTGCCGCGGGCTGGGTGAGGGCGAAATCTTTCTCATGAACCCGGACGCGCCGGACAGTTTTGACGGCCGATATTTCGGGCCGCTTCCGGTCACCGTGATTTCCGCAAAGCTCACGCCGGTCTGGACTGAGGAGTCTGCTCGCCTCACGCAATTCCAGAACCGTCGCAGTACTTCTCGATCGAGCGGGTAGGAGTAATGCCATGCGTCACGCTGCCTTCCTTCTCCTTACCGGCCTGTTCTTCGATTGCATTTCGGCAGATGTGGTGTCGGCGGGAACCGCAACGTCCGGGCAACCGATACCAGGCGATCCATATACCGCTCACTTCGCAGAAGCTTCGCAGCGTTTTGGCGTTCCGGCGCATTGGATCCGAGCGGTCCTGGACATGGAAAGCGACGGCAATCCGAATGCCGTCTCCGCCGCCGGCGCCATGGGACTGATGCAGCTGATGCACGGAACCTGGGAGGAGATGCGCGGTCGATACGGTCTTGGCGCCGATCCGTATGAACCGCGCGACAACATCCTCGCGGGCACGGCGTATCTCCACGAGATGTTCGATAGGTACGGCGATATCACTGGCATGCTGGCTGCTTACAATGCCGGCCCAACGCGCTACGACGCCTATCTGAAAGCCTGTCGAGCGTTGCCATCCGAAACGCGGACCTATGTCGCGCTGCTCGCCCCGACACTCGGCGACCAACCCCTCCCGGACGCTGACGGAGCATCCGTGTGTTCCCAGGATTGGCGTGACGCACCGCTCTTTGCGGGTCTCAAGATCGCCAACACATCTGCAAATCGGCAGCAACTCGATGGCAGGTCCAGTGCTGCGCCGAATGCAGCTGAAACAGGCCGCAGGTACCCGCGCTCCGGGACGGCTGGAACGCTGTTTGTCTCCAGATCTTCCAGAGAGGGTCTTCGATGAGCGCAGTCGACGGAGCCCGCACTCTGGAGTGCTCCCGCGCAGGACAGAGCGGATTAGGGCCGGCGGCGTGTGACGCGGCCGGTGGATGGCGAGATAAAAGGGCGCAAGGTGCGCTTGGGCCGGTCGGTTGTTTTTGCTGGTCTTTTTGCTTCGTGGCGCAATGTGCCGTGAAAATCCGCAATGTGTGCCAACTGCTTATCTCCCTGACTTTGCTTGGATCTTTACACATTGCGGAGATGTCACATGTCCGATGAGCACGATTTCCGCATCCGGCCCGGGCGCGTCCGATCATCGCGCGCGCAGCGGGCCCGCCCGTTCATTGCCCAGGCACTGGCGGCTGCCCAGAAGGCTGGTGGACATGTGTCGCGCTCGGGCCGGATCAGCACCGGCAGGCACTCGCATTTCGGACGTGGCCGGAGGGCAAGTGTTCTGGCCAATCGCTTGCTGACCGGAAGATCCCGTGTCGTCGTCATCAAAACCCGGGTGGTTCGCCATTCGGCACGATCCGCACCGCTTGCCGCACACCTCAAATATCTCGGCCGGGAAGGGGTGACGCGGGACGGGGAAAAGGCTCGGGTGTTCGGTCCCGGCGACGATGCTGTCGATCCGAAGGAGTTTGCCGAGCGTTGCCAGGATGACCGGCATCATTTCCGTTTCATTGTCTCGCCGGAAGACGCCTCAGACCTCGCCGATCTGAAATCCTTCAGCCGGGACTTGATGCGACAGATGGAAAAGGACCTCGGCATAGACCTCGACTGGGTCGGCGTCGATCACTGGAATACGGACAATCCCCATGTCCATATCATCCTGCGCGGAAAGCTTGATGACGGCCAGGACCTGGTGATTTCCCGCGACTATATCAAGGAAGGCATGCGCGCCCGCGCCCAGGATCTGGCGACACTGGAGCTTGGACCGCGCACCGACCTCGAAATCCGAAACCATCTGCAGTGCCAGGTCGAGGCCGAGCGCTGGACCCAGCTTGACCGTCAGCTTCTTCGAGACGGCCGCAGGACCGGTATCATTGATATGGCGCCCGACCCGGACCGGGCGCCGGATGAATACCACGCCCTGAAGGGCGGACGTTTGCGCAAGCTGGAAACGCTTGGCCTGGCCGATCAGGTTGGTCCCGGTCAATGGGTGATTGGCGAGGGCGCAGAGGCGACGTTGCGTGAACTCGGCGAACGTGGAGACGTCATCAAGCGGATGCACCGGGCCCTGACTGGTCGGGGTATCGAGCGTGGATCAGCAGGCTACGTTCTCGCCGCCGAAAATCTGGACACGCCCGTCATCGGCCGCCTGGTCGAGCGCGGTCTCGACGATGAACTGAAAGGGTCCGCTTATGCCGTCGTCGACGGTGTCGACGGGCGGACCCACCACATCAGACTTCTCGACATTGACGCTGCCGGCGACAGCGCGCCGGGGTCTATCGCTGAACTCCGACAATTCACCGATGCGCGCGGGCAGCGGCGCGTTGCACTTGCGGTCCGCTCCGATCTCGACATCGAGCGGCAGGTCACCGCCTCGGGAGCCACTTGGCTCGATCGTCAGAACATTGCCCGCGAACCTGTTGCGCTCTCGGAGGGTGGTTTCGGTGCCGAGGTCAGAGACGCTCTCGAGCGCCGGGCAGAGAATCTGATCGAGGAGGGCCTTGCTGAGCGCAAGGGACAGCGTGTCACCTATGCGCAAAATCTTATCGAGACGCTACGTCGCCGCGAGCTTGATGCCCTTGGGACGAAACTCGCAAGTAATGCCGGACTGCCGATTACTCGTGTGAGCACCGGCGAGTATGTCGCCGGCACTTATCGTCAACGCTTTGACCTCGCCTCGGGACGTTTCGCAATGATCGATGACGGTCTTGGTTTCCAGCTCGTGCCGTGGACGCCTTCGCTCGAAAAACAACGCGGCCTTCATGTCTCGGGTGTTGCCCGCTCGGATGGTGGTGTGGACTGGGGCTTCGGGCGCAAGCGAGGGCTTGGGCTCTAAAAACCAATCAATCAGGACGGCCACAATGTCTGCGACAAAAATCCTCTGGGGCCAACTTTTGGCGGTCTCTCTCATTGTGGTGTTCACCACCTGGGGCGCAACGCAATACGTTGCCTGGAAACTGGGCTTTCAGGGGCAGCTCGGAACTCCCTGGTTCGAAGTGGCCGGTTGGCCAATCTACTATCCTCCGGCCTTCTTCTGGTGGTGGTACTTCTATGATGCGTATGCGCCGAACGTCTTTCTGCACGGCGCCGTCATCGCTGCTTCCGGCGGATTTCTGTCTATTGCCGTTGCCATAGGCATGTCGGTCTGGCGGGCGCGCGAAGCAAAACGCGTTGAGACCTACGGGTCTGCTCGTTGGGCCGAAAGGCAAGAGGTGCGAGCGGCAAACCTTTTCAACCCTGACGGCGTCATTCTAGGCTGCTACGAAGAGAACTATCTCCGTCATGATGGTCCGGAACATGTGCTCTGCTTCGCCCCTACCCGATCCGGCAAGGGCGTCGGACTGGTTGTGCCTTCGCTGCTGACATGGCCGGGCTCGGCCATCGTCCACGATATCAAGGGAGAAAACTGGCAGCTCACCGCCGGTTTCCGCGCGAAGCACGGTCGGGTGCTGCTGTTCGACCCCACCAACTCGAAATCGGCCGCCTACAATCCGTTGCTCGAAGTCCGCCGCGGCGAATGGGAAGTGCGGGACGTTCAGAACATCGCGGACATCCTGGTGGATCCGGAAGGGTCGCTCGAAAAGCGGAACCACTGGGAGAAGACGTCCCATGCGCTTCTCGTCGGCGCGATCCTGCATGTCCTCTATGCCGAGAAGGACAAGACACTGGCGGGTGTCGCGGCTTTCCTGTCCGACCCTAAACGTCCGATCGAGTCGACCTTGTCCGCGATGATGAAGACCGCCCATCTGGGGGAAGCCGGACCGCATCCGGTGATTGCCAGTGCGGCGCGCGAGTTGCTGAATAAATCTGAGAACGAGCGCTCCGGGGTATTGTCAACAGCCATGTCGTTCCTTGGACTTTATCGGGATCCCGTTGTGGCTGAGGTGACACGCTGTTGCGACTGGCGGATCAAGGACTTGGTGAATGGCAATCTGCCCACAACGCTCTACCTTGTGGTGCCGCCATCGGACATCAATCGCACCAAGCCGCTGATCCGTCTGATCCTCAATCAGATCGGCCGCCGTCTGACGGAAGACCTGCGGGCAAACTCCGACCGTCACCGTCTGCTTTTGATGCTCGATGAGTTTCCGGCTCTGGGCCGACTGGATTTCTTCGAGTCGGCCCTTGCCTTCATGGCCGGCTATGGCCTCAAGAGCTTCCTGATCGCGCAATCTCTGAATCAGATCGAGAAGGCTTACGGACCCAACAATTCGATCCTCGACAATTGCCACGTTCGCGTCAGCTTCGCCACGAATGACGAGCGGACGGCCAAACGCGTTTCGGATGCTTTGGGCACTGCTACAGAGATGAAGGCGATGAAGAACTATGCCGGTCACAGGCTGAGCCCCTGGCTCGGTCATCTCATGGTCTCCCGGTCCGAGACCGCACGCCAGTTGTTGACCCCAGGCGAAATCATGCAGCTTCCGCCAACTGATGAGATTGTCATGGTTGCGGGCACGCTGCCGATCCGGGCGAAAAAGGCGCGCTATTACGAAGACAAGCGGCTCATCGAACGTATCCTGCCGCCGCCTGAACCGGCTTCGCCTGTCCAACGACAGACCGATGATTGGAGCGACCTGCCGGTTTCTGCCAGCTCCGAAGCCAGCCAACAAACGTCGGAAAAGATGGGAGAGGACGAGGATCCAACCGGATCCGAACGCCGACACCAACCGGAACTTAACAGAGCTGAGGCTGTCGAACAGAAGGAGCCGGTCAAAAATGAATTCGAGGTCGATCTGACTGACGACTATGAGGATGACACCGCCCGGACCAGCCGGATGATCCGGGTCATGCAAGGTGTGGCACGGCAAGTCTCGCTTGATCCCGGCGATGGCATGGAGCTTTGACGGCAATGGCAGCTCGCAAGAAGAAGGCCCAGATTTCTGCCTATCTCGACCAGGACGTCATGAAGATGCTGTCCGATTACGCTGCGCGCCGGGACCTCTCGCAGTCATTGGTCGTCGAGGCTGCCATTGCGTCCTTTTTGTCGCCGGACGCAGATGAGCGACGCGAGGCGGCTATCACCAAACGCCTCGACCAGATCGACCGGCGGTTGACCAGGTTGGAGCGCGATCTCGGGATTTCTGTCGAGACACTCGCCATATTCGTTCGCTTCTGGCTTGCGACAACACCTGCGCTACCGAAACCGACCGCACAGGCCGCGCGCGCCAAGGCTGGAGAACGGTACGATACCTTCGTCACTGCGCTTGGGAGACGATTGGCCAAGGGGCCTAAGCTCAGGCAAGAGATTGCAGAGGATGCTCCAGGCGAGTCAGATTAGGGCTGTCCAACAAGGGTAGCCGCGCCCGGGTTTGAAAGGGTGTTGCGTTTCGATCTCGACGCGTCCTCGCAGCATGCTCTTGTACCATTTGACAACGGGGAAATATGCTTAAGATGACAGGCAGAAAAGCGTCCCCGTTTCTGTCGTTCGCCTATTCTTAGCTTAGCCCTGAAAGCAGCCGTTCGTTGCGGGGTGATCGAATGGCGGGTTCGCGAAAGAGGTCCGTCCAATCGTCGCAAAAGTATCTATTTTGCGGCGTCGCAAATATCAGGCGCGCAATCGCTACAAAACTCGGGACTTTCGCGACAGAAGATCGCCGAGAGCTACTAGAGTGTGGTTCTTGACAATCTCACGTGAATTTTGCGATAGTGATATTGCGCGCTACGTAGGGTGCACCGGCTCCGGGCCGACTGGGCAATGCCCGCCTGCGAACTTCAAAGGTAGCGCCTATGCCAAACCTCGAAAACTTTAAGAAGCAAGCCAAGCAGTATTTGCGCTGGCATCGCGAGCGATACTATCCGGTGGCGGCCCAAATCAGGGCTGCTTTGCCACGATTTCAGCACCTCAACGATACTCAGATACTTGAATCCAGCTTCAAGCTAATGGACGCGCAAGAACTTGTCGCACGTCAATTGGGATTCGAGGGATGGCAGGCGCTCAAGTCCGGAGCCCATGCCATGACCACTCAAAGCAAACAGACTGCACCTCGCCCCGTTCTGAGTTCCACCTCCGCGCAACTGTTCGTCTCCGACATCAATGCGTCGTGTGACTTTTTCGCGGACAAACTCGGCTTTGCAATCGACTTCGTTTATGGGGACCCACCGTTCTACGGACAGGTTAAACGTAACAAAGCGCAGCTCGCGCTTCGGCTGGTCTGCGAACCTGTGTTTGTTGATGATATACGAGAACGCGAACATCTGCTCTCCGCCTCAATTACGGTCGATACCGCAAGCGAGATCAAGCAACTCTTTCTGGATTTCCAAGCCTCCGGAGTGGATTTTCACCAGACGCTTAAGAAAGAACCTTGGGGTGCTCGAAATTTCATTGTTCTGGACCCAGACGGAAATCTCATACTGTTTGCTGGTCCGGCCGACTGAATATCCTCGAATCTCCGCCCACCACCCTGGATTGTCGCAGAACTCCTGGTTTTTGCAGTAGAACCGGACCGATTGAAAAGCCTTCGGTATTTTTGTCGCAAAAGTCGGGCGCAAAAGTCGATATTTTGTGCCCGACTTTTGCGACAGGTTTCTGATGCAAATTCTGGAAAGCTGACTTTCATTGGTCACGTCACAAATGACAGCAATGGGCCGATTGCTACTATGCGCCTCCCAAGCGCGAATGTCCGCTTCGTTTATTGGCGAGGCCAAACCTACCTGTCGCCTCCCGGCCCCGAGACGGTCGTTTACAAGAACTCTAAAAGGACTTGTCAGCGATAGCCCCGCCGCCATTTTCCTGTCTTTGCACGCCACACTACTCCTCCGTTAAACAGCTATTGAACCTCTCCAAAATCAGGTTCTTTTAATCATCCCCGTCTGGGGGCATTCCTGCCATCCCCGGCATCAACGGGGATCCCATGGCACCATCACATCAAAATCCGGAAGGCCAGGCACGCGGCGCACGTATGCTCCGCACGGCGCTCGGGTCCGCGATCACCCGTCTTCTGGAAGATCCTGCCGTAATCGAGGTGATGCTGAACCCGGACGGGCGTGTCTGGATTGACCGCCTCTCCGAAGGTCTCACCGGAACCGAAGAGTGGTTGTCACCGGCCGACGGCGAACGCATCGTGCGCCTGGTCGCGCACCATGTCGGCGTTGAGGTGCACCACGCTGCGCCGCGTGTTTCGGCCGAACTCCCCGAGACGGGAGAACGGTTCGAGGGCCTTCTTCCTCCTGTCGTTGCCGCACCCACCTTCGCCATCCGCAAGCCCGCCGTCGCTGTTTTTACCCTTGAGGACTACGTTGCCGCCAGGATCATGACGCCGGCACAGGCCGAGACACTCCGCTCGGGCGTCGCGACACGCGCAAACATTCTCGTCGCCGGCGGAACCAGCACCGGCAAGACCACGCTGACCAACGCGCTTCTGGCCGAAGTCGCCAAAACTTCCGACCGTGTGATCCTCATCGAGGACACCTGCGAGCTTCAGTGTGCGGCCCCTAATCTCGTTGCCATGCGCACCAAGGACGGCATCGCCTCGCTGTCCGATCTCGTCAGATCGTCCCTCCGCCTCCGCCCTGATCGCATCCCGATCGGCGAGGTGCGCGGACCTGAGGCCCTGGACCTCCTGAAGGCCTGGGGAACCGGACATCCCGGCGGCATCGGCACGATCCACGCCGGTTCCGCCATCGGGGCCCTGCTCCGGCTCGAGCAACTCATCCAGGAAGCCGTCGTCACCGTTCCACGTGCCCTGATCGCGGAGACGATCGACCTCATTGCCGTCCTAGCAGGCCGCGGTTCGCAGCGGCGTCTCGTGGAGCTCGCCCGCGTCGAGGGCTTTGGTCCCGACGGCGACTACCGCGTTTCCCCGGCCGTTCCCACAACTTCCTCCCATTCAGGAGATCATCCATGATCCGGACCATCCTTCGTACACGTCGTCCTATCGCGACTGCCGTCGCTGTGCTTCATATCAGCCTGCTCGCGGTTCCTGCCGCCCACGCTGCCGGATCCTCCATGCCCTGGGAAGCGCCACTGCAGTCGATCCTGGAATCCATAGAGGGCCCGGTCGCCAAGATCGTCGCGGTGATCGTCATCATCGTGACGGGCCTGTCGCTGGCCTTCGGCGATACGTCCGGCGGCTTCCGCCGCCTGATCCAGATCGTCTTCGGCCTGTCGATTGCCTTCGCCGCCAGTTCCTTCTTCCTGTCGTTCTTCTCCTTCGGTGGCGGGGCGCTTGTCTGATGGCGGAGACCTTCGAACATCGTGATCAGGTGCCGGGTTTCACGGTGGCGGTGCACCGGTCCTTGAGCGAGCCGATCCTGCTCGGAGGCGCGCCTCGGGCAATCGCGATCCTGAACGGCACTTTGGCAGGGGCCGTCGGTCTCGGTCTGCGCCTCTGGCTCGTTGGGCTTGCCATCTGGCTGATTGGGCATCTGGCCGCGGTCTGGGCCGCAAAGCACGATCCGCTCTTCGCCGAGGTCGGTCGCCGGCATCTGCGCTTTCCCGCACATCTGAGCGTGTGAGCGGAGGCCCTGCCGATGATGAACCTCGCCGAATACCGCACGCGTAACTGCCGCCTTGCCGACTATCTGCCCTGGACAGCGCTGGTCGAGAAGGGCGTGGTGCTTAACAAGGACGGCAGCTTCCAGCGAACAACCCGTTTCCGTGGACCGGATCTCGACAGCGCCGTTCCTGCCGAACTCGTCGCGGTTACCGGCCGTCTCAACAATGCCTTCCGCCGTCTCGGGTCCGGATGGGCCATCTTTGTCGAGGCACAGCGTCATGCTGCCAATCACTACCCTGACAGCAGCTTTCCGGATGTGGCCTCCGCACTGGTCGACGCGGAGCGCAAGGCAAGTTTTGAAGAAGCCGGTGCGCATTTCGAGTCGAGCTATTTTCTGACCTTCACCTATCTGCCGCCAGCCGAAGAGGCCGCTCGCACGGAACGTTGGTTGTTCGAAGGCAGGGAGACGAATGACATCAACCCGCAGGAGGTGCTTACCGGTTTCATCGACCGTACCGACCGGATCCTTCAGCTGATCGACGCTTTCATGCCCGAATGCGTCTGGCTCGATGACGCCGGGACGCTGACCTATTTGCATTCGGCGGTCTCGACCAACCGGCACACTGTTCGCGTGCCGGAGACACCGGTCTATCTGGATGCACTGCTTGCGGATCAGCCGCTTGCCGGCGGCCTGGAGCCAAGGCTCGGAGACAAGCATCTGCGGGTCCTGACGATTTCCGGGTTTCCGACGGCGACCACGCCCGGTCTGCTTGACGACCTCAACCGGCTGGCCTTTCCCTATCGCTGGTCAACCCGCGCGATTTTGTTGGACAAGACGGACGCAACAAAACTCCTGACCCGGATCCGGCGCCAGTGGTTTGCCAAGCGCAAATCCATCGCCGCGATCCTGAAGGAGGTGATGACCAACGAGCAGTCGGCACTCGTCGACACCGACGCCGCGAACAAGGCGGCTGATGCCGACCTGGCACTGCAGGAACTCGGCGCGGACCATGCCGGCATCGCTTATGTCACGGCGACCGTCACGGTCTGGGATACGGACAGCAAAATCGCCGACGAGAAGCTGCGGCTCGTGGATAAGGTCATGCAGGGCCGAGATTTCACGTGTCTGCCGGAGACTATCAACGCAGTCGACGCTTGGCTGGGCAGCCTGCCGGGGCACGTCTATGCCAATGTCCGCCAGCCACCGATCTCAACTCTCAATCTCGCCCACATGATCCCCTCAAGTGCGGTGTGGGCGGGGCCGGAGCGGGACGAGCATCTTTCGTCTCCTCCCTTGCTCTACGGCAAGACGGAAGGCTCGACCCCGTTCCGGTTTTCCCTTCATGTCGGCGATGTCGGCCATACGCTGGTCGTCGGCCCGACAGGGGCGGGCAAGTCCGTCCTCTTGGCGCTGATGGCACTGCAGTTCCGGCGTTATAGGAACTCCCGGGTATTCGCCTTCGATTTCGGGGGATCGATCCGTGCAGCGAGCCTCGCCATGGGCGGTGACTGGCATGATCTCGGCGGCGGCCTCACCGAAGGCCGAGACGTATCGCTGCAGCCTCTTGCCCGGATCGATGCCGCCGCCGAGCGCTCCTGGTCCGCCGACTGGATCGCTGCCATCCTCATGCGCGAAGGCGTCACCGTCAACCCGGACGTCAAGGAGCATATCTGGACGGCGCTGACGTCGCTTGCCTCCGCGCCGGTAGGCGAGCGAACGCTCACCGGACTTTCCGTACTGCTCCAGTCCAACGATCTCAAACAGGCCATGCGTCCCTATTGCATCGGCGGGGCCCATGGCCGGCTGCTCGATGCGGAAGGCGAGAACCTGGGCTCAAGCAGCGTTCAGGCCTTCGAGACCGAGGGGCTGATCGGGACCGGTGCGGCACCCGCCGTGCTCGCCTATCTGTTCCACCGGATCGAGGATCGGCTAGACGGATCGCCCACCCTGATCATCATCGATGAAGGCTGGCTGGCGCTCGACGACCAGGGTTTTGCGGGTCAGCTCCGGGAATGGCTGAAGACCCTTCGCAAGAAGAACGCCTCCGTCGTCTTTGCCACGCAGTCTCTGTCCGACATCGACGGCTCTGCTATTGCGCCAGCCATTATCGAGAGCTGCCCGACACGGCTCCTGCTGCCGAACGAACGCGCAATCGAGCCGCAGATTGCCGGAACCTATCGCCGTTTCGGTCTCAACGACCGCCAGATTGAGATCCTCGCGCGGGCGACACCCAAGCGCGACTATTACTGTCAGTCCCGGCGCGGCAACCGGCTCTTTGAACTGGGCTTGTCCGAAGTCGCGCTGGCCCTTTGCGCGACCGCCTCGAAGACCGATCAGACAGTCATTGCCGGCATTCTCGCGGCTAACAGCCGTGAAGGTTTCCTCGATGCCTGGCTGCGGCACCGCGGTCTTCCGTGGGCGGCCGATCTGATCCCCGACCTCACCAACCTGGAGACCTCCTCATGACGTTCCGCCGATCCCGTGCCGTTGTCGCTGCTGCCGCAATTCTGAGTGCGCCATTTCTCAGCTCTGTCACGTTCGCCCCGCCGGCTTTTGCCTGGCGTGTCGTGTTCGATCCGTCGAACTATGCCCAGAATGTGCTGACGGCGGCACGGACGCTGGAGCAGATCAACAACCAGATCGTCCAGCTTCAGAACGAAGCGCAGATGCTGATCAACCAGGCTCGCAATCTGGCCAGCCTTCCTTATTCGGCTTTGCAGCAGCTCCAGCAATCCGTGCAGAGGACGCAGCAGCTTCTTGAGGAGGCTCAGAACATCGCTTTCGACGTCCAGCAGATCGATCAGCTGTTCCAGCAGCAATACGGCAATATCGATCTGAGCGCGAGCGAACAGCAGCTGGTCGCCGGTGCGCGTAGCCGCTGGCAGAACACGGTCGGCGGCCTTCAGGACGCCCTGCGCGTGCAGGCCGGCGTCGTCGGCAATATCGAGACCAACCGCGCGCAGATGTCCGCGCTGATCGGACAGAGCCAGGGGGCGACCGGAGCACTTCAGACAGCCCAGGCCGGCAACCAGCTCCTCGCGCTCCAGGCGCAGCAGCTTTCCGACCTCACCGCAGTCGTCGCTGCCAATGGCCGGGCGATCGCCTTGAGTGAAGCGGAACGAACGGCCGCGGCCGAACAAGGCCGCATCCAACGCCAGCGCTTCCTGTCGCCGGGCTCCGGCTACCAGCCCGGCAACGCGCGCATGTTCAATAACTGATCTTTCGGGAGGAATTTTCCATGGACGGCAGGATGCTGGCCCGGTTGGCAGCAATCGTTTTTGTTGCAATCGCCATCACCGCGAGCCTGATCGAGATGTCCCGCAAGGACGATCCGGCGCCCAAGCTGACTGCGCCGGCTACACAGCCTTCCGACGATACTGTGCGTGCCGATCTGCGCCGCTGTCAGCAGATGGGCAGAGCTGCGGTCGATGACCAAGACTGTCTGGCAACCTGGCAGCAGAGCCGGGACCGGTTTCTCGGTCGGGGTCCTCGAACCGGCGAGGGACGTTGATCCATGGGCGGCACGGGTGTCATCGACAACTTCCTCGGGGTCTTCACCAGCTACATCGACAGCGGCTTCGGTCTGCTCGGTGGTGAGGTCGCCTTTATCGCGACAACGCTCATCGTCATCGATGTGACGCTGGCCGCGCTCTTCTGGTCCTGGGGCGCCGAGGACGACATCATTGCCCGTCTTGTGAAGAAGACGCTGTTTGTCGGCATCTTCGCTTATCTGATCGGCAACTGGAACAATCTCGCACGGATCGTCTTCGAGAGCTTTGCCGGGCTCGGCCTGATGGCCTCCGGCACCGGATTTTCCGCCGCCGATCTGGTGCGCCCGGGCAAGGTGGCGCAGGTGGGTCTCGATGCCGGAAGGCCGCTGCTGGAGTCGATTTCCGACCTGATGGGCTGGGTCGCCTTTTTCGAGAACTTCATTCAGATCGCCTGCCTGCTCTTCGCCTGGGCGCTCGTCATCCTGGCCTTCTTCATCCTTTCCATCCAGCTCTTCGTCACCCTGATCGAGTTCAAGCTGACGACCCTGGCAGGTTTTGTGCTCATTCCCTTTGGGCTGTTCGGCAAGACAGCCTTTCTGGCCGAACGCGTGCTCGGCAATGTCATCTCTTCCGGCATCAAGGTGCTGGTGCTGGCCGTCATCATCGGCATTGGCTCGACGCTGTTCGCGCAATTCACTGCCGGTTTCGGCAGTATCACGCCGACCATCGACGAGGCGATGGCCGTGGTGCTTGCGGCTTTGTCCCTGCTCGGCCTCGGGATCTTCGGTCCAGGCATCGCGAACGGTCTCGTCTCCGGCGGACCGCAGCTGGGTGCAGGATCCGCTGTCGGCACCGGCCTTGCGGTTGGCGGTGCTGCTGTCGCCGGAGTAGGGGCTGCTGGATTGGCAGCTCGTGGAGGCGCGCTCGCCTTGTCCAGGACCGCGGCGGCCGCACGCGGCGGTGCTGCCATCGCGGGTGGAGCGTCAACAGCCTACGGACTCGGATCGGCCGGGCAATCAGGCACAAGTGGTGTCGCCTCCGGCATCAGTGCTGTGGCAAGTGCTGGAGCGCGAGCCGCAGCATCGCCGCTCAAAAGACTGCAGTCAAAGGCAGCGGAAAGTTTTCAGGCGAGCCATCAATCCGGAGCCCGGACGGCCTTCGAGGCAACGGGCGGCACGGTTGGCAACACAGATAGTTCAGACGCCTCGTCTGCGTCTCCAGCACCCGCAGTACCTGCCGCCGCCGATGGCCCGCCGGCCTGGGCAAAACGCATGAAGCGTTCCCAGCAACTTTCCCACGGTGTTTCCGCAGCCGCTCATGCCGTCCGTTCGGGCGATAGTCACGGGGGCGGTGCTTCCATCAATCTTCAGACAGGCGACCGCTCATGAGCCTCTTCAAACGATCTACCGTTCACTACGGCAAATCCCCAGAGCCCGTAACGCCCTACCAGAAGGCCGCCCAGGTCTGGGACGAGCGCATCGGCTCGGCTCGCGTTCAGGCAAAGAACTGGCGGCTGATGGCCTTCGGCTCTCTCATCCTCTCCGGTGGTTTTGCCGCGGCACTCATCTGGCAGACCGTCGACGGCTCCGTCGTGCCCTGGGTGGTGCAGGTGGACAAGCTTGGTGAGGCGCAAGTTGTAGCGGCCGCCACCGCCGATTATGAACCGTCCGATCCACAGATCGCGTTTCATCTGGCGCGGTTCATCGAGAAGGTCCGCAGCATTCCGGCCGATGCCATCATCGTCCGGCAGAACTGGCTCCGGGCCTATGAGTTCACCACCGACCGCGGGGCGCTCGCGCTCAACGACTATGCGCGGTCAAACGATCCCTTCGCCCGGGTCGGCAGGCAGCAGATCGCGGTCGAGGTTTCCAGTGTCATCCGGGCCTCGCCGGGAAGCTTCCGCGTCGCCTGGACAGAGCGGCACTATGAGAACGGACAGTTATCCGCGACAGAGCGCTGGACCGCGATCCTGACCATCGTCATCCAGCCGCCCCGCGATGCAGCACGGCTGCGGGCCAATCCGCTCGGCATCTATGTCAACGCCATCAACTGGTCGCGGGAGATGGGGCAATGAAGACGGCTTTGCGTAAACCCGCGCTTCCGGCATTCCGGTTCTCCGCAAGTGCGGCAGTCCTTCTTTGTGCAACCGCGTTGGCGAGCTGTGCCACCTACAAGCCTCCGCAGATCAGCTACGATGCCAGCGTGCCGCCCCTGCCGGCGGTACCAAAAACTGCGAGCGACGATCGGCCCAAGCCTCTTCATGTGCCTCCGGCCTGGACCCCGGCAAAAGGAGGCGACGCGGCAACAACGTCAGCCGGCAGGATCGAGAATGCCAATGCGGCTGCGCGCATCGAGCCGCGCCGCGAAGGCTACTACAATGCCATCCAGATCTATCCCTGGTCGGAAGGGGCGCTCTATCAGGTCTATACGACTCCCGGAAAGATCACTGACATTGCGCTGGAACCGGGCGAAGCCCTGACTGGCGCCGGCCCGGTCGCGGCCGGCGATACGGCCCGCTGGATCATCGGCGATACCACCAGCGGCTCCGGCGAAGAGCCGCAGGTCCACATCCTCGTCAAACCGGCGCGCCCGGACATAGAGACCAATCTAGTCGTCACCACCGACCGGCGGGTTTACAGGATCGAGCTGCGCTCAGGCGAGGGTTTCTATATGCCCGCGGTCGCCTGGAACTATCCGCAGTCTTCGTTTTCACAGCGTCCCGTCGTCCCGACAACGCCTCGCATTCCGGCGCTCGCGGCACGGAACTATCGATATGCGCTCACCGGCGACACTCCGCCCTGGCGCCCGGTCTCCATCTATGACGATGGCAGGCGGGTCTATGTCGAATTTCCGGGTGGAATCGTCCAGGGGGAGATGCCGCCGGTCTTCGTTCTCGGGCCCGACGGAAACCCGGAAATCGTCAACAGCCGCGTTTACAGGAATATCCTGATCGTCGACCGGATATTTGGGGCTGCGGAACTCCGGTTTGGCAGCGGCAAGCACCAGCAGACGGTCAGGATTGTTCGGACCGATGGAAAACGCCATGACCTGACAAAGGGACATGGTGCTGGTGAGCCTTCAGAGCAACCAACGATCGGCGATGGAGGTGAGGGGGCATGAGCAGTCCGCAGCAGAATAGGGAAGACGACGATCCTCACCCGAACGCTGACGTCAGGGCGGCAATGCGTTTGCGAGTGGATCCGCCGCGGGTGACGCGTCTCTCGCGCAAGGTGCTGGCAGGGGTCGGGTTCGTTGCCTTGCTCGGCATCGGAGGGGCTTTGATCTACGCGCTCCAGGCACCGGACAGGAGGGGCGGCAGCGAGGAACTGTTTTCGACGGAAAACCGCAACACCGCTGACGGATTGAGTACCCTGCCGAGCGACTATGCCGGCCCGGTTCTAGGACCGCCCTTGCCGGGAGATCTAGGCCGGCCGATCCTCAAGGCGCAGGAACGCGGTCAGCCGGTCGTGCCTCCAGCGATCCAAACGCCCACGCTCGATGAACAGGAACAGCGCCGTCTTGCCGAGGTAGAGGCTGCCCGCACCAGCCGGGTCTTCTTCCAGACGGGACAGGCGGCATCGGGCGGAGCAAGGCTGGGTACAGTGCCGTCGATCGGCGGCAGTGTTTCAGGTGGAGTTTCGGCACAAGACAGCAATCTTGCGTTTTTGAATGCGTCCGTGGACCGACGGACCACGGCATCCGATCGCGTTACGGCACCGGCATCGCCCTATGTGCTGCAGGCCGGGTCCGTCATTCCCGCTGCACTCATCACCGGGATCCGCTCCGACCTGCCCGGGCAGATCACCGCCCAAGTCACGCAGCATGTCTATGACAGTCCAACCGGAAGACTGCTCCTGGTCCCTCAAGGCACGCGCATCGTCGGCGAATATTCCAACGATGTCGGGTTCGGTCAGCGCCGTGTGCTGCTCGTCTGGAACCGGCTGATCCTCCCGAACGGCCGCTCCATCGTGCTCGAACGCCAGCCGGGAGCGGACCCAAGTGGCTATGCCGGTCTGGAAGACGGTGTGGATTACCACTGGTGGGATCTCGCCAAGGCGGCCGGGCTGTCGACGCTGCTTAGCGTCGGTGCGGAACTCGCAGCAAGTGACGACGACCGCCTGGTTCAGGCGGTCCGTGAAGGTGCCCAGGACACGATCGATGATGCCGGGCAGCAGATCGTTCAGCGCCAGTTGCAGGTCGCGCCCACGCTGACGATCCGGCCGGGGTTCCCGGTGAGGGTGATCGTCACCCGTGATTTGGTGCTCGAACCTTACGGAGGATGACCATGGTGAGACTGAAGCTGGGGCCGTTACCGGACGACAAGCCGGTCAAGGTGAGTGTGGAACTGCCGGCGAAGCTGCATCGGGATCTGGTGGACTATGCCGAGATTCTCGGTCGGCAGAGCGGGCAGACCGTCGAGGATCCTTCTAGGCTGATCGTTCCGATGCTGGAACGGTTTATTGCGACGGATCGTGGGTTTGCGAAGGCGCGTCGGATTCTTAGTCACGGCCGGCAGGTGAGGGATAGCGTTCTTCCAGGAGAGCAATGAAGTTGCTCAAAGCCGGATTGTTGTTGTCGCTACGCCAACGCGCGGAAAAGCTGATGCGGTTTGCGCCAGTCCCGTCACGGACTTCGAGAAACGAAACGCCGGGAAAACTGGACCCCAGGCTTGCTTCGAGAATGAGGCTTATGCCGAAACCGGCTGAGACCAGACCTTTGATATTTTCCTGGCTGACATTGTGGGCAACCAACTTTGGTTGTCCGCCGAGCAGCGCAAGCTTGGAAACAAGGACATCTCGCAATTCAGGACCTGGATCATGATCGCTAATAAGGAAAGTTTCGTCTTTCAGGTCGGTCCAATGGAGGACTTTGTTTTGAGCTAGCGGATGCGTGCTGGGCATGAGGACCATAATACGTTCTGTCCAAAGAGACTTTGCGCCAACTTCTCCAGGAGAAGGATCGCCAGTGACTATGGCTATATCCAGGAAACCGCCAGCAAGATCAGACAAAAGACGCGAGCGCGAAGCTTCAATCGTGAGGATCTCCATATTGGGGAACCTTGTTGCAAATTCTGTGAGCCTTGCGCGTAATTTGCCCATCGAGAGGGACGTATAAAATCCAAGACGAAACTGTCCCGTATTGCCTCGGCTTAGCTCCTGGGCGTTTAGTGTCATTTGGTCCAATGACTGGATGAGATAGCGGGAAGTCTTCACGATCTCGGCACCCGCCTCTGTTAAGCGCGCACCGCCACTCGTTCGTTCGAAAAGGATCAGACCCAGACGAGCTTCCATCTGAGAAATGGTCCGACTGAGTGTCGATTGCTTCACTCTGAGCGCGAGTGCGGCTTTTCTGAAACTTCCATGACTTTCGACCGCCACAGCGTGGCGCAGGTGTCTTATTTCTATCGGCCCTGCGAGGCGTCTTTTGTGTTTCAAAGAATCAACCGACTTCAATTTCTTGCCCAGTTTTCCATGTCGCTCCTGTTAATTGTGAATGCTCTGGAACATCGTTAGCTCAATCGGGGATTTGGAAGATTAGAGTCGGCGACTGCGTGAAATCGAGAACACACCCTGCTCAGGGTTCTCGCAACATCCTCTCCCCGATCACTTGGCCGTGGATCAAGCCCCGGCACATAGCGAGAGAACGTATCGAACACGGTCAAAACGCGGATTTTCGATCAGTTGCGTGCTGGTCATGCATGAAGTCCATAGCCCAACGTCATTCGGCCCGACGGCCGATTGGCGATCTTCCTGAAGCGTTGCTTTCATCCGGCGCTCCAGAAACTTGTTCCTCATTGGAGGCCCAACTCGTTGTAGATCTGACGGGTTTTCTTCTGACTGATCATCCAGCACTCTCGGCACAGCAATACATCCAAGCATTGCTATCCGAACCGGATATGCCTCTGACAAATCTCTCTGATCCGCTGTTCCAAAGCGGCCTGACCGGGCCGACGGGATCTGTAACGTTTGTTCGTTGGGTCAAGCCGGTTCACCGCGTAAGTTCGGCAAACGGAAACCTACCACCCGAACGCAACTCATCGACTACGTTCTCTTCCGAGTAGGTCTATGATGCTCAAAAAGCCATGTTGATGTCCCTTTCATGTGACCTCCTCTCAGGCTCAATTGTTTTGGCGGACCGGCACATGATGCCGATGCAATTCGAGAGCTGAGTATAGTCTTGGGTGCTTTTCCAAAACATACCTCATGTGCCCCATCGCCGACGTAAATAAACTTTCTCCATATGCCTCCAGAAATGATAGATGTAGTGGAAAAGGTCAAAAATATACCTGCACCTTTCAATATGATATCAGATCGACCTTGGATCAATTTTAATAAATCCATCATCTAGTCTTGGTTCGTGTTTTGAAAGACGTGCAGCTCAGGTTCACGAAACTAGTTGCAAGCTCCCAGTGCAATTGCAATTCCTTGGCCAACTCCGATGCACATGGTCGAGAGGGCATAACGGCCGTTTTTCTCCGACAGTTCCAGAGCCGCCGTGCCGGTGATCCGGGCGCCGGACATGCCGAGCGGGTGGCCGAGGGCGATGGCGCCGCCATTGGGGTTCACCCGCGGATCGTCGTCGGCGATGCCGAGATCGCGCAAGGTGGCAAGCCCTTGGGAAGCGAAAGCCTCGTTCAGTTCGATCACGTCGAAGTCCGCCTGCGCCAGGCCGAGCCGCGCCATGAGCTTTTTGGAGGCGATCGCCGGACCGAAGCCCATGATCCGGGGCGCCACGCCGGCGGTCGCGCCGCCGAGCACCTGGACAATCGGCTTGAGGCCGTATTTTGCTGCCGCTTCGCCGGAGGCCACGATCAGGGCCGCCGCGCCGTCATTGACGCCGGAGGCATTGCCGGCCGTAACCGAGCCGCCGTCCCGGAAGGGTGCGCGCAGCTTGGCGAAACCTTCGAGCGTCGTTTCCGGGCGCGGGTGCTCGTCGATATCGATGATGACGGGGTCGCCCTTGCGCCTCGGGATCGAGACGGGCGTGATTTCGCGGGCGAGCCTGCCATTGTCCATCGCGGCCTTGGCTTTCTGCTGGGAGCGAAAGGCGAAGGCGTCCTGATCGGTCCGGGAAACGTTGAAATCCTCGGCGACGTTTTCGCCGGTTTCCGGCATGCTGTCGACGCCGTATTGGGCTTTCATCAGCGGGTTGACGAAGCGCCAGCCGATGGTGGTGTCGTGGATTTCGCTGGTGCGGGAAAAGGCACTTTCGGCCTTGGGCATGACAAACGGCGCGCGCGACATGCTCTCGACGCCTCCGGCGACGATCAGTTCGGCCTCGCCGGCCTTGATCGCACGGGCGGCGGTGATGACGGCATCCATGCCCGAGCCGCACAGGCGGTTCATCGTGGTGCCCGGCACCGTTTCCGGGTAGCCGGCGAGCAGAAGAGACATGCGCGCCACGTTGCGGTTGTCTTCGCCCGCCTGGTTGGCACAGCCGAAGATCACCTCGTCGATCGCCGCGAGATCCAGGCCCGGGTTGCGGGCCGCGAGCGCCTTGAGGGGGATCGCGCCGAGGTCGTCGGTGCGCACCGGGGCGAGGGCACCGCCGAAGCGGCCGATGGGTGTGCGGATGTAGTCGCAGATAAATACGTCTTGCACAGGTCTTTCCTCAGTCCAGAGCGGGTACGGTCAGGTCGGCGGGGTCGCCCTCGAGATGCAGCGGTGCTCCGGTCACGTCCTGCAATTCCTCCAGTGTCATTCCGGGAAGCTTTTCGCGCAGGACGAAATGACCGTCGACGATGTCGACCACGGCAAGGGAGGTGTAGACGCGGGTGACGCAGCCGACGCCGGTGAGCGGGAAGGTGCAGGTTTCGACCAGCTTCGGCTTGCCGTCCTTGGTGACGTGGTCGGTGACGACCGCGACCCGCTTGGCGCCGTGGACGAGGTCCATCGCGCCGCCGACGGCGGGCACGCCCTTCGAGCCGACACGCCAGTTCGCCAGATCGCCGTTCTGGGCCACCTGGTAAGCGCCGAGGACCGCAAGGTCGAGATGGCCGCCGCGCACCATGGAGAAGCTGTCGGCATGGTGAAAGAAGGAGGCACCCGGTTTCAGCGTGATCGCCTTCTTGCCGGCATTGATCAGGTCCCAGTCCTCTTCGCCCTCTTTCGGAGCTCCGCCGAACCCGAGCACGCCGTTTTCGGTGTGATAGATCACGTCCCGGCCTTCGGGCTGGAACTTGGCGATCATTTCGGGAAAGCCGATGCCGAGGTTGACATAGGCGCCGTCCTCGATGTCCTGGGCGGCGCGCCAGGCGATCTGGGCGTTGGTGAGTTTCGTATAGGCCATCAGTAAACCACTCCCGCGCGGACGAGCACTTCTTCCTGTTCAGGTTCCGGAACTGCGACCAGTCCGTCGACGAAGATGCCGGGCGTGACGACGGTTTCGGGGTCGATGCCGCCGGGTGCGACCAGATGGCTGACCTGGACGATGGTGCGGTCCGCGGCCATGGCCATCAAAGGGCTGAAGTTGCGGCCCGCACACCGGTAGGTGAGGTTGCCGAGCGTGTCGCCGACCTGCGCCTTGATGATCGCAAAGTCGGCTTTCAGCCAGCGTTCGCGCACATACATCTTGCCGTCGAATTCTTCCGTGGGCTTGCCTTCCGCCAGCTCGGTGCCGAAGGAGCTCGGCGTGTAGAAGGCGGGGATGCCGGCACCGGCTGCGCGGATGCGTTCCGCGAGTGTGCCTTGGGGAACGAGCTCCAGCTCGATTTCACCGGCCAGATATTTTTCGTTGAAGGCTTCCGCATTCGACGAGCGCGGGAAGGAGCAGATCATCTTGCGGACCATGCCGGCCTTGATCATCGCGGCGATGCCGATGCCGCCGTTGCCCGCATTGTTATTGATCACCGTCAGGTCCCTGGGGCTGCCGGTTTCGCGGAAACGGTCGATCAGGGCGTGGATCAACTCGATCGGCGCGCCGGAGCCGCCGAAGCCGCCGATCATCAGTCGGGAACCGTCCTTTATGTCCGCGACCGCAGCCGTAAGGGACGTTATTGTCTTATCCATGGAAACCTCCTCGGTTGAGGATTGTCTAGGCCCGCTGCTTCGGTTCGGCCAGTCAATTTGTTCGCATGTTGACATTTGTTCAAATAGAACTGAATTTTGTGCGCATGTTGAACAAACCGACGGATCACATCGCTTCGCTCGCCAAGGGACTGAGGGTGATCGAGTGTTTCGGGGCCGACACCCCCCGTCTGTCGATATCCGATGTCGCCGACGCCACGGGGCTGGACCGGGCGACCGCGCGCCGCTGCCTGCTCACCCTTCATCACGAGGGGTATGCGGACTACGACGGCAAGTTCTTCACGTTGACGCCACGCGCGCTCCGGCTGGGTCTCGGGGCGCTCGCCTCGCTGCCGCTGCCGCAGGTGGTGCAGCCGTGGCTCGACCAGCTTACCGAGCAGATCTGCCAGTCCTGCTCGGTATCGATCCTCGACGGCACGGAAATCGTCTATCTGGCGCGGGCCGCGCAGAAACGGGTGATGTCCATCGGACTGACGCCCGGCTCACGGCTGCCCGCGCATTGCACGTCGATGGGCCGCGTGCTGCTGGCGGCGCTGCCGGAAGAAGAGGCCCGGGCACTCGTGGAGCGCTCGGACCTGACCCCGCGCACGGCGCTGAGCCTGACCGATCCGGACGAGATCATGAACCGTATCGGTGAAACGCGCACGCAAGGCTTTGCCGTCATCGATCAGGAAGTGGAGATCGGCCTCAGGTCGCTCGCCGTGCCGGTCTACGATAGCCGCGACCGGGTGGTGGCGGCGCTCAACACGGGCATGGCCGCCGCGCAGGCGAGCCTGGACGACCTCGTCGCCATCTACCTGCCGGCGCTCCTCAAGGTGCAGTCGGGCGTGCGGCGGGTGCTGCACTAGGTCTTTCAGTCCTTGTCGTCCGGTTCCTGTTTGAGCATTACGCTTTCCGGCGAGAGTTCGGGGCGGGCCGGCCAGCGAGTTCGACAGCAGCGTTGATGCGGATGCCCGTTATGCACAGCAGTTCGGCGATGATCTGCTGCTTGCTACTTTCAGGAAAGCCACCGCTGGTAATATCCATATTGGCTCCGATTAGCGCATGAGTGTTGATCAGAGCTCGGAGTTCAACCCACTGAAGCTGGATTTTTGATCCTACCAAGGGGATCGCACTGGACTTCTCTAGACCTGAGAAACCGATGGATAATGCCTGCATATAGGCGGTAAATGGATGGTTCGAACAGAGTTCCTGGACTTGTATTGGTTCTGACCCTTGCGGACTCCCGCGAAAATTTGGAGGTTTGGCGTAGACATTACTATGAGGATCAGCCTCGCTTTGCGATCAGAATCAATGTTCCGAATGCGCTGTATTATCCCAGTCATCTCCAGCCCGGAACCGTGATACTAGATGGAGAACTCCATGATCCTGTGGTTCCTACTTGGGGATTGGAGCACTGGTCAGGTAAGAACCTATTCATCGCGTCTCTAGTTGAGTGCTTCCGTTAATTCAATTCTATCTTAAGCGTAATGCACAAACTTCCCTCTCACCTCCCAGTTGATCGTAGCTTATTGCTAAAAACATCTCATTCCAGAGAGCGAAGAATAGATGGAGAGATTTTTTTAAATTTGGTGCAGCAAGTTAGGCTAACCATACCACGTCCCGTAATTCCAGAAGGAAACGCTTATGGTGGCGTCCTTACGGCTTACACTGTGAACGTCGTCACAACTGCTTCAGATTCCAGTTAAGTTGATGGTTCGGCGCTGGAGCCGGTTGCTGAGTGCGTGCTCAGGGGCACTATAGATTTAGTTAGTTCTCTGATCGTTGACGACGCTAATATCTTTGAAAGGCTCTATGTGGCTATGATTCCAGGTAAGAGACATATTGCGGTGCAGCATCCAGATCGCATTCCGCAGCTTATTATATTTGATTGCGATGGTGTGCTTGTGGATTCCGAAACGATCTCCAATCGGCATCTTCATAGATTTCTGCTTTCACGCGGCGCTGACATATCCTTTTCCGAATGTTGCGACAGGTTCATAGGAAAAAGCAGGCATGATGTCGAAAGGTATTTATCGGAACAAGGCTTGAAAGTGCCCGAAAATTGGTTGGTTCCGTTCTCGAAGGAATTGATAGCTTCGTTGAAGAGCGAAATAAAGCCAATTAAAGGTGCAAAAAAGGCGCTGAAAGTACTAAAGAATCATGAAGTAAAATTTTGCGTTGCTTCAAATGGATTGATGGAAAAGATGTGCGCAACGTTGGAGACAACGGGTATGCTTCCTTGGTTTGAAGGCAATATGTTCTCGGCGCATGAAGTTGGAGCAAGCAAGCCTGCCCCGGACGTGTTTCTCCACGCTGCGCAAGCAAATCGTATCCTGCCTGAGCATTGCCTGGTTGTAGAAGACAGCTCCAGTGGTTTTGAAGCCGCCGCAAGAGCGGGCATGTCGTGTCTCGCTTATGTGCCGAAAGAAACGAAGTCGACCCCAGATCTTTTCGGTGCACGGCAATTTGGCGACATGGCACTGTTGCCGTCCGAATTAGGGATCGCCTAAGTAATAAATTAGATTTGTTCATAATTTTATTTCTTTGTCGCCAGTAAGCCTTTTTTTGATAAAGTATTAATGTCCTGCTTGTGAGATCGTCTTGCGGTTGAGAAAATTCGACATCAGTGGAAAAGCAAAAAGAGATATCGCCATCTTCATCTGAAGGGTCGGCATCCTCCTCAATCCGCTTGCCTCCAAGCCCGGTGCGCACGGCGCGTGCCACTGGCTCCGGATGGCCGAATTCCACTACGCTTCGTGTCTGAACGAAACCGGGAGATGTCAAGCTTGTGCCCTGTCAGACTTCTTAGGCGAAGGTACCTGTCGGATAATTCATTCAACAAAGTCCCGGTGTCGTAATTACGCTTTTCAGTTATGATTCTGGCTGTTTCCCGCGAACGGGTTGGCATCGACCCACCATCGAGTGGAGTTTTCGTCCGATGCTCCAATTTCCGGAAAATCCCTAAAATCTCCGTGCAAACCCAGGAAATCCGGGGGTCCGGACATAATTTAATACCGGCCTACACACCGGCCGCCTGCTCTTTTCATAAGGATAAGGTTATATATTTCTCGTTTCTCAATATTGGACAAACGCAGATCGCTTCGCCAGCGTGAGGCTGCCTTCAGTGCATAATGGAACACGCACCAGGCGGCGGGCCTGTGTCGGATCGCTGGGACCAACCCCGGGGAATTCGGCTTGGGTCATGGGGAGGAAAATACATTGAAGTTTGACCGGAATGCCGTTCTGTCGCTGAATCAGGAACAGATGGTTATGGCCATCTCGGCGGTTCTGTTCGTCCTGTTTTCGATTTTTCTCGATGGGTTTTTCCGGATATCGAACTTGCTCTCTCTTTTGCAGAGCGTCTCGATCCTGGGAATTCTGGCGATCGGAATGGCGGTCGTCGTGATCGGTCGCGGCATCGACCTTACGATGGTCGCGGTGATGGTGTTCTCGACTGGCTGGAGCTTCACGCTTTTCTCCGGAGGAATGCAGGTGGAGACGGCCCTTCTTTTGGGTCTGCTGCTGGCGGTGGCCTTCGGCGCGGTCAACGGATTCCTGATCGCCTATGTCGAGATTCCGGCCATCTTCGCCACGCTTGCGATGGCGACCGTGATTTCCGGGCTGGGACGCTTTGCCCTTGTGTCGAGCGAGAACATCTTCATCAGCGGCGATGTGGGCTGGTTTGCGTCTCTCGGAACCGGTGCGCTCGCGGCGGTTCCCATGCCGGTTCTGCTGTTCCTCATCATCTCCTGTCTCGCGTTCGTGGCCTTGCGCCTGACGCGTTATGGCGCCTTCGTCTACGCGATCGGTGACAATCCGCTCGCTTCGCGCAACAGCGGAATGTCTATCCGGCCCATGACGGTCCTGATGTACAGCTTCGCATCCCTCGTCGCTTTCTGCGCGGGCCTGATCATGGCGATGACCGTGTCATCGGTAAACACCAAGCTGGCCAGCTCGACGATGATCTACGACATCATCCTGGTCGTGGTGATCGGAGGGATCGGTCTGGCGGGCGGCAAGGGCAGTATCCGGAATGTCATTTCGGGCACGGTTCTCATCGGACTGCTGTTGAACGGTCTGACGATCATGAACGTGGATTATTCGGCTCAAAATATCATCAAGAGTCTGATCTTGCTGCTGGCCATCATCGTGGACTCGCTGCTCAACCCCCGCGACGAACAGACATCGCAGCAAGGCGACATCTAGAATTCCGGGTGGTCCAGACGGGCGATCCGGAAAAAGAACCACATTTCTAGGGAGGAAGACATGAAACTTTCTATGTTCAAGAGGATAGGTGCGGTCGCAGCCGTAATGCTGGGTGTCCTAGGTCAGGTCGCGCCGGCCTCGGCGGAGCGCCCGGATGACGGCCTGATCCTGAAGTACCAGAAGGCGTTTGAGGGCAAGACCGTCGCTTTCGTTCCGGTCACGATGGGATGGGACCTGACACAAGGCTGGATGGCCGCAGTGCAGCGGGATGCCGATAGGCTTGGCTACGAGCTGACGATCAGGGATGCCAACTATAGCGTCGATGCAGGCGCACAGGCTATCTCGCAACTTATCAACGAGAAGCCGGACATAATAATAATTCAGAACGCAGACATGCAGGCCTACGTCAAGCTTATCCGACGCGCAATGGACGCCGGCATCAACGTCATCCAGATGAACATGAAGACACCGGTCAACTCGGATGCTTTCGTCGGAGGAGACTGGTATGGCGTGGGCGTGGAAACCGCGAAAGAAGCGGCCCGTCTTTGTGGTTCTGGAACATCCGGAAAAATTGCCCTGATTCAGGGCCCGGTGACCGCACCGCCCAACCAGCTCGGCGTTGCCGGGGTCGAAGATACCTTGGTGGATTACCCGGATGCGACACTTGTGGCCACTCAGGCCGCGGATTGGGATGCCTCGAAAGCGCATTCCATCGCCTCCACGATCATCAAGCAGCACGACGATTTGTGCGGCTTTATCGGGCTGTGGGACAACATGGACGTGGGAATTGCCGCGGCCATCCGGGAATCCGGCAAGCAGGACCAAATCAAACTTGTCTCGACTGGCGGCGGAAACAAGGATCTCGGCTGCACCAATGTCGAAAGCGGGGCGTTCTCGTCGTATGTGAAGGTCGATACGCGCGATCAGGCCAAGGTGCTTGCCTCCGCGATCCAGATGTTGTTGCAGACGCAGCCGGAACCCGGCACGCAGCCCTTTGCCGTCTATACAGAGAACCAGATCCTGACACCGGATACGGTAGCTCCGACGTCCTGCTGGACCGTTGACCAGATCAAACTCGGCAACTGATCTCCAGGCACGGGCGATCGACCTATCTGGCGACGATCGTCCGAAGCCAAAACCCCCGGAGTATACGTATGAGTGCGCGCGAAGCCTATTTGCGCTGGCGATATCGCTTGTTTCCCGACCACGTCATGGGCGAGATCCTGTCGAAGAACTGGATCGACAATGCGATCCCGTTCATGTTCCTTGCCATCGCCGTCGCCGTCTTTTCCTTCATCATCCCGAACTTCCTGGCGATAGGAAGCCTCGGCACGATGGGCGAACTCCTGGCGGAATATCTGTTCGTCGCCATCGGTATGACGCTGGTTCTGAAAGCCGGCGGCATCGATCTCAGCGTCGGATCGGTCTTCGCCCTGTGCAATTTCTGCGCGCTTTATCTGGTCAATGCCCTGGGAATGCCGCTGATCGTCGTCATCCCGGCCGTTCTGGCACTTGGCGGTCTCGTCGGGGCGTTGAACGGAGTCCTCGTCGGATTCCTCGGGCTTCGCGCGTTTCTGACCACCTTGGTCACGCTCATCCTCGTACGCGCCATAGTGGAGCTGCTGTCCCTGAACTACGGTGTCGATGCCTCTTACTCGGAAACGCCGGTGCCAATGTGGGACTATCTGGGCTCAGCCCGGATCCTGGGAATGCCGCTCTCGCTGTTCGTTGCCGTCATTGTGGCGATCCTGACCCATATATTGATGACTCGCATGCGGTTCGGCTGGCATCTGAGCGCTGTCGGCGGGTCGCGCCGTTCCGCCTACAATATCGGCCTGCCGGTCAAGTGGATCGTGGCCCAGACCTACATCCTGTCGGGGGTCTTCACAGCGGCAGCCGCCTTGTTCTATGCCTCGCGACTCGGCAGCATAGGCGGCTCCGTCGGCGTCGGGCTGGAGATTGTTATCCTGACTGCCGCGGTCCTCGGAGGTAACAGTCTGGGCGGCGGGCGCGGGTCGGTCGCGAAGGCGATTATCGGAACCGTCATAGTGGTCATGGTCACCAATGCCTTGGTGCGCATGGGCTTGCGCACCGGCGCCGGCGACCTCGTGTTGGGTCTCATTCTGCTCGTGGCCGTGGCCATAGACGTGAAGTGGATGAAGAACCGCCTCAAGATCCTCAATCGCGCTTATGTCTCACCCACCTATTTTGCCCTGCCGCCGTGCCCGCCCACCGCCGAAGGGTCCGGTTCGCCCTATGAGGTCAACAACAAGCTCGCCTCTGCGCAACCGATCGGCAAGGGGGAGCTCGACGGGCCCGAGGACATCATCCTCGACGAGGACGACAATCTTTACTGCGGCAGCCGGCATGGCGACATCATCCGGTTCTTTGCGCCCGACTACCAACGACATGAGGTCTACGTACATATCGGCGGCCATCCGTTGGGAATGGCGTTCAACCGGGACCGGGAACTTGTCGTCTGTGTCGGCGGGATGGGGCTCTACAAGGTTACGAAGGATCGCAAGCCCGTAAAGCTCTCGGACGAGACGAACCGGTCCATGTTTTCGATCATCGACGACTCGCGCATGCGGCTCGCCGACGATCTCGACATCGCGCCGGACGGCCGGATCTTCTTTTCGGAAGCCACGATCCGCTACGAGATTCACGACTGGGTGCTCGACGCACTGGAATCGCGGGGCAATGGCCGCATCATTTGCTACGACCCGCGTGACGGGTCATCGCGCACTATTTTGCCCAAGCTGCAGTTTCCAAACGGAATCACGATGGCGGGTGACGGCGAATCCTTCCTCTTCGCGGAGACCTGGGGCTGTCGGATCAGCCGATACTGGTTCGACGGCCCCCGCAAGGGACAAAGAGAAGTCGTGATACCGGATCTTCCAGGTTACCCCGACAATATCAACAAGGCCTCCGACGGCACCTTCTGGTGCGCCATCATCGGCATGAGATCGCCCACCTTCGACCTCGCCCAGCGAATGCCGCAGCTCCGCCGGCGCATGGTCTACCGCGTGGCAAGCGACGAATGGATGTATCCGAACATGAATTCAGGATGCGTCTTCAAATTCGATCTGACCGGTCAGGTGCTCGACGTGCTCTGGGATCGCGACGGCATCAAGCATCCTTCGATCACGTCGATCCGGGAGCACAAGGGACGTCTGTTCCTGGGAGGGCTCTTCAACGACCGGATCGGTGTCTACGACATTCCCGGAGCCGACATGGAATGGACAGGCATCAGCCATTACTGGGGAGGCAAGTCCGGTGAGTAACCTCTTTGCCCGTATGTTCGACCGCTTCCGCGGCAGCGGCAGCGCCGCCATCACCCTGCCACCGATGGACGGGGCATTGCGTCCCAACACCCGCATCGATGAAGCCGAGGAAATGGCCGCCGTGACGGCTCCGGACAATATCGCGTTAGGAACGGATGGCATCCTGCTGTCGTCCGGCGCCCGGTTGCTGGGCCTGAGCCCATCGAAAACCATCGATACTCTCTGGACGGCGTCAAGCGACATCGTGTGTCTGGCGGCTCATCCGTCGGGCATGCTGGCCCTGGGGCTTGACGAGGGGCGTCTCGTCATCCGGGGCGGAGCGCATGACGGACGCGAGTTCACCAAACTGGGAGATCTGCCCATCGTGTCCCCTTCCGCCCTTGCCTTTGCCGATGACAATACCCTGTTCGTCTGTCTGGGCAGCCAGGATCACGGAATGAGCGACTGGAAGGTCGATCTGATGACACACAGCGCCAGCGGGTCTGTCTGGAAAATCGACCTTGGCAGTGGCGCAGCGGCCTGTATGGCGCAAGAACTCGCTTTCCCATATGGCGTCCACGTGACCGAAAACGGCAATATCGTCGTTTCGGAAAGCTGGCGTCATCGCCTGCTGCGGATCTCGCCGGATGGGAAAATCGGGGTCGTTGTCGATGAACTGCCGGGGTATCCGGCACGCATGGCACACGAGCGCGAGGGCGGAGACTTTTGGCTTTCAATCTTTGCTCCGCGCACGCAACTTATCGAATTCGTCCTGCGCGAAGACGAATACCGTCGTCGCATGGTGGATACGATCGACCCTGAATACTGGATCGCGCCCTCCCTGCATCACCCGCAGTCCTATCTCGAGCCCATGCAGGGCGGCAGCCTCAAGCAGCTCGGGGAACTCAAGCCCTGGGCGCCATCGCGATCGCTGGGGATTGCGGTGCGTCTGGATGGCAACGGGCATCCCGTCGAGAGCCTGCACTCCCGAGCGGACGGAGTGCGTCACGGCGTCACCAGTTGCCTCCCCACCGGCGATGGCCTGCTGATGACGTGCAGGGGTGGCGATATCGTCGTGCGAGCGAAGATATAGGGAGAGGATCATGGAGACATCCAAACTGATCGAAATGCGGTCCGTGACCAAGGAGTATCGCGGGGTTGCAGCGGTCCGAAACGTCGATTTCACGCTCATGCCCGGTGAGGTTCACGCCCTCTTGGGCGAGAACGGGGCGGGCAAGTCCACATTGACGAAGATGATGGCGGGGGTCACCCAACTGACCGAGGGCATGATGCTGCTCGACGGCCGGCCGGTTACCTTTATGACGCCCGGCGAAGCCTTGTCGCATGGTGTGGCCATGGTGTTTCAGGAAACCAGCCTCGTTCCCAGCATGACGGTCGCCCAGAACCTCTTCCTGGGCGAGGAGAAACTCTTCAACCGTCTTCGCGGCATCTACATCAGCGCCCAGCAGTTCATGCAATCGCTGAACTTCCAGGTGAACCCCTGGGCCGATGTCGGGACGCTCGGCGCCGCCCAGAAGCAGATGGTGGAGATCGCAAGGGCGGTGCGGCAGAACGCCCGGGTGATCATTTTCGACGAGCCCACGGCCACGCTCACGCCCGAGGAAAAGCGGCATTTCTTTGCGCTGGTCAAGGACCTCAGGCAGCGGGGTGTCGCGGTGATCTTTATCAGTCACGCCCTCGAGGAGGCGCTGAGCATCGCCGATCGGATCACCGTTCTCAGGGATGGTGAACTGGTGGTGAGCGATACCGTCGACAAGTTCGACCGGGAAAAGATCGTTCAGGCCATGGTGGGCCGCACCTTGTCGGACGATCTTTATCACAGCCACGGGGAAGACAAGATCCGCCGGCCGGGCCGGAAAATCCTGTCGGTGCAGAACCTCTCCATGTCGCGGGTCGTCAAGAACACGTCGTTTTCGATCTATGGCGGCCAGGTGACCGGCATATTCGGCCTGATCGGCTCCGGGCGCACCGAAGCCGCCAAGGTGATCTCCGGCATCTACAAGCGCGACTTCTTTCATGGCGGCGAGGTCAGGCTCGAGAACAAGCCCATTCGCTACCGGACCCCGCGCCCGGCCGTACAGGATGGAATCGTCTATGTGACCGAAGATCGAAAGGTCGAGGGGTTCTATGAAAGCATGTCGATCGCCGACAACATTCATCGTGCTGCACAGGCTGCCAATGTCAGTTCGAGCCTCTTCCTCAACTATTCCGAGATCAAGGAGATGGCCGCCGAATGGACGCGGAAACTCAACATCAGGGCCATCAATTCCAATGCGCGCGTCATCGAGCTGTCTGGGGGTAATCAGCAGAAGGTCGTGATCGCGCGGTCGCTGGTTCAGAAGCCGAAGGTGATCTTCTTCGATGAGCCGACGCGCGGCGTCGACGTGGGGGCGATCTCGGAAATCCACCATCTGATCAATACGCTGGCAGAAGAAGGAATCGCCGTCGTGGTAATCTCGTCTTACCTACCTGAAATCATGAATATATCCGACCGCATCCTCGTTTGCCGGGCCGGGCGTATCGTCGAAGAATTCACACCCGAAGATGCCACAGAGGAACGCATCATGTATGCGGCGGTGCACTGATGGCCGGGAGGATTGCTTCTGCGCCGCCTTCGGGTGGTCGCGTCTGCGTTGTCGGTGCGGGTTTCATGGGGTGCGTGATCGCAACGCTTTATGCGCGCCACGGCTATGACGTGGTCATCTGCGACAGTCAGGCAGCCATGCTCGAAAGTTATGCCGAACGTGCGCGGCCCATCGCTGCAAGCTTTTCCGATGACAGCACCGAAGTCGAGGCGATGGTGAACCGCGTCGCCACCGTGTCGTCCCTGAAGGATGCGGTTGCCGGCGCCTTCATGGTGCATGAGGCGGTGCAGGAGGTGCTTGAGACGAAGCAGGCTGTCTTCGAGGAACTGGATCGGCTGTGTCCGCCGGATGTTGTCCTGGCCTCGAACACCTCCTCGTTTCTCATTTCCGACATCGCCGAAGGTGTCTCCAGTCGTGAGCGTGTTCTCGGAATTCACTATATCACGCCGGGCCACATCATCCCGGTGATTGAGATCATCCACAGCAGCTTCACTCCGCCCGAGCTGATCGACTGGGCGCGCGCGTTTATCCATTCCATCGATCATGTGGGGGTGGCCTGTCCCGAACGGCCCGGCTTTCTGATTAACAAGATCCAGTTCGCGATGCTGACCGAAGTCTACCGGCTAGTCGACGAGGGTCTTGCCAGCCGCGATGATATCGACGCTGCCGTGCGCCTGAGCCTCGGGCCCCGGCTTGCCCTTTGGGGACCGCTATTGACGGAGGATCTGATCGTTTCGAAGAAAACCGCCCTGGCGGTGACGGATTCTCTTTACGAGCAGACGGGTGACGAAAACTACAAGGGGCGAAAGGCGCTTCGGGACTTGGTGGAGCGGGGCGATCTCGGCCTCATGACGGGGCAGGGTTGGTATGCATTCGAGGGTGATCGGAGCGAGACCATCATGGAACGCGACCGGCAGCTTACGGCACTTTTCGACTGGCTGCGCGAAGCCAACGCCGTCGACCGCCTCAAGGTAGAGTAGCGCATGTTTCCTGCTCCTCCCATGAGCTGGAGACGCAGATCATGGTGCAGATAACTCTGCACCATTTGACCGGATCTCCTTTTGTCCGCCGACGAGGCGGATTGCGCTTGTCGGGGTGGTGTATCGGGCAAGCGGCGCAACGTTGCCGAAGGGCTGCCTGCCAACATCAAATGATTAATTCCTGACCGAGACCTAGCGCATGACGAATGGATTGCTAATCTCAGTACTATAGGAAAGCCAAACCGATTTGGTTTCAAGATAGGGATCGATGGCCTCAATCCCGTTCTCGCGGCCAAGACCCGACGTTTTTAAGCCGCCAAACGGCATGAGGAAACTGGCGGCACGATATGTATTTACCCAAACAGTTCCCGCCTGCAGACGTTTGGGCGCAACGGTCGCGCGTTTAATACTGCTTGTCCAAACGCCGGCTGCCAGACCATAGGCGGTGTCATTTGCCAATTGATAAGCTTCGTCGTCATTCTTGAATGGGATGACCGACACCACAGGACCAAATACTTCCTCCTGTGCAATACGCATCTTGTTGTCCACATCGGCGAAAACCGTCGGCTCGACGAACCAACCGTTCCCGCATTCCGGACGCTCGGCTGGAGCACCGCCCAAGGCGCATCTCGCACCTTCGGATTTGGCAATATCGATATAAGAGAGAATCCGTTCGTATTGTGGCCTTGTCGTCACCGGACCGACTTGGGTTGTCAGGTCCATTGGATCACCCATCCTCGTTTTTTTTGCGAGCCCTACAAATCTTTCCAGATAATCGTCATAGATGCTTTCATGTACGAGCAGGCGAGAACCCGCGATGCAGGTTTGTCCCGTGGCCGCGAAAATTCCCGCGATTCCACCCGCGACAGCCGCCTCCAGATCCGTATCGGGAAAGACAATCTGCGCTGATTTTCCGCCCAGTTCCAACGTTAATCTTTTGAAGGTCGGAGCGGCATTCTGCATTATCTTCTGGCCTGCCAGTTCGCCACCCGTGAACGCGACCTTTGAAATTTTCGGATGCGAGGTCAACGGATCTCCGACATCCTGCCCAAACCCCGTAATGATATTGATCACCCCCTCCGGGAATCCCGCCTCTTTAACCAGGGCGGCGAATTCAAGCGCTGAAGCCGACGTGTGCTCTGATGGTTTGATCACTAGCGTGCAGCCTGCGGCCAAAGCCGGAGCCAGCTTCCACATCATCAGCATGAGCGGCGAATTCCACGGTACGATTGCCGCAACGACGCCCACCGGCTCGCGAAGCGTGTATGCAAACATATCCGGCTTATCGATCGGAACCACCGCCCCGTTGATCTTGTCGGCCAGCCCGCCATAAAAATACAGCCACTGGGGAATATAGCGGATCTGACCACCTACCTCTGCCAAAAGCTTTCCGTTGTCGCGAACTTCCACCGCTGAAAGATGATCGGCGTCGCGTTCAACAAGACCGGCGAGTTTTCTCATCAATGCTCCGCGCTCGGTCGGAGACATCTTACCCCAGACCCCGGCGTAAAGTGCACAATGCGCAGCTTCGATGGCATCGTTGACATCGCGTTCGTCACAACGCGGAATTTCCGCCCACGGTTCTCCGGAATACGGATTATAGCTCAGAAAGGTTTCCTTTGACGCGCTGTCACGCCAGCTGTTACCAATAAACATTCGATATTTCTTGAGTTCATCTTTCATTTCTGTCTCCCGGCATACCCGTCATGTTTCGCAAGAAAGCTCAAACCGGGCGTGACGATTTCACCGTCATCTCAACCGGTTGTCATGCCGTGGTTTAAATCTCGGCATTCGTTCCGGATCGGATCAGAGCATTGATGGCAAAAAAGTCGTCAACCCTGGAACCAACGCAAGAATCACCATGCCAATCACGAACAACCCGACAAAAGGCCAGGCCGCAGCAAACACCGATGACAGGGATCCTTCGTTCCAGGCGCTCTTTAGGGCGAAAAGGGTGTAACCGAATGGCGGGGTTATGCCGCCGACGGTGATGTTCACCAAAAACAGGAGCCAGAACCAGATCGGATCATATTCGAACCTGTCGATGATCGGCAGGTAGATCGGGATCACGATAAGCATCAGCGCGATCTGGTCGATAAACATGCACAGTATAAATGGCAGGAGCATCAGCATGAAGAGCATGAACCATGACGATACCTGCAATTCGACGATCCACTGCGTCAGGGCCGAAGCCCCTCCCGAAAATGCAAGCAGTTGGCTGAACAGCTTGGAACTTGCCATGATGATGAGGATCATGGCCGAGATCTTGGCTGACTCTCCTACCGCCTCCACGACCATTCGAATGCTGAGGTTCCGGTAAATGGCAGCGGTCATCAGCGAGCCCAACACCCCCATTGCTCCCGCTTCGGTCGGTGTGGCGACGCCCATCAGGATCAGCCCCATCACCAGTGCGATAATAATTGTGAACGGCAGAAGTTTTATAAGCGCCGTCGCCGCCTCAAGGAGACTGGGTCGGCTTTTAGCATCCTCATCCACAGGGGCGAGTGCCGGATTGCGCCAAATTCTGATGAACACGTAGGCCGCAAATAGCAAAGAGAAAACCAGCCCCGGAATAATCCCGGCAATAAGGAGACCTGCGATGGACACACCGGCCAGGGTGCCGATTATGATGACCAGCACACTGGGCGGTATCAGCGGCGCGAGGCTGGCTCCCGCGAGGATCGTGCCGATAGAAAGACGCGCGTCATACCCCCTGGAAACCATGCCCGGCAACAAAGAACGACCGAGCATTGCCGCAACGCCCATGGCGGCCCCTGACAATGTGCTGAAGACTGTGGCGAGCACTATGGACAAAATAAACTGCCGGCCGCGGACGCGCCCAACCAGCGTATCGATCGACTGGAAAAGAACCTCGACGGCTCTGCTCCTGAAAAGCAACTCGCCCATAAGAATGAATAACGGGATCGTCACCAGGGAGGAACTGGTCGCCGTTTCGAAGAAACTACCCGAGAACATGCCGAAACCTGCCGGTCCCAACAGCAGCATCGAAGCCCCGAGATTGACAACGAGAAAAGCCACGAAGACCGGCATGCCGCTGCCCATCGCCAGCAATAGCAGTCCCACGCCAACCAGAACAGCTGGAATTCCCTCGATCATTGGAACTGCCCCTTTGAGCCTTGAAAGCTTTGCCCGAACGCCATGCGCAGAAAACTCAGGCCGGTATTCAACATGCCCAGGAAAACAAATGAGAATAAGATCCATTTTGGAAACTGGATTGTTGTGAGCGTGACGGTCCCCCGCATGTACAATCGTTGGGTTTCACCAAAGAAAATATACGCTGTCCAAAGACAAACCCCGGCACCGACGAGAAAACCGAACCTTCGCAATATCCTGGCTTTGCGTTCGTCGAGCACGTCAAGAAATATAGAAACCGAAACGTTCCCATGGATTCGGGTGACATGGGGAATGACAAGAAAAACGGAAATCAGCAGAAGAAAAGAGACTGAATCGCTTGCCCATTTTGTCGGTGCGCCCAGGAAATATCGCATCACGACTTCATAGGCAAAAATCGCAACGATAACAGCGAGTGCCATAGATCCGAGTTGGTAGCCGATACTGATAGTAACGTCGTGAAGGCGCAAAAGCGTCCTGAACGAACGGTGGAACAAAGCCCTCATCCCTGACTCCGTTGTTAGCGTGAAAGATGGTTGCCCCAGAGGGGCAACCATCTGCATCTGCGGTCAGTCTGAGATATTGGCTTTGTTTGCCATGGTCCGAATTTCGGCAATCGCTTCGGGGTTGACGGTACTCGCCAACTCCGTCACGCCGTTGAACCAGGCGCTTTTGAGCGTGGCCGCAAATTCGGGCTGGAAATCGGTGGCTTCCATTCCTTCGGCGATCAGCATCTCCATTTCGGTCGTCGCAAGACCATCGAAAATTGTCGAGCTTTCTTTCTCATAAGCCAGTGCCGCAGCCTCGATCTCAGCTTTGGTTGTTTCATCGAGGCTGTTCCATGTATCGAGATTCATCAAAAGCATATGGCTGACTTGGCCAAAGGTCGGCCGCACGAAGTAATCGGCAACCTCGAACCAGCGATAGTTCACCGCGCCGACGGTCGGCCATGCGGCACCATCGACTACCCCACGTTCGAGTGCGGGGTAGATTTCCGGCCCAGGCAGAACAACCGGAGAGCCGCCGAGTTTCTCGATCACGGGATGATAAAGTGGAGTTCCCCGGATGCGACGGCCATTCAGTGCGTCTTCACCCAGAGGCTCTTTCAGGAGCATGTGGAAGCCGTTGCGATCATAGAACACGGCGATCAGTTTCAGTCCGACTTTCTGGTATTCTTGGTCGGCGAAATCCCAAATGCCGGAGTCATGAAGTTCTTCGCTGGAACCGCTTAATGCGTCTAAAGACATACCAACGGCAATATCGTTGTAGTGATATCCTCCATTTGTATAGAGCATATTGAATACGCCTTGCGCGACCGGATTGAACTGTTCGAAAGGCGGTACCGTTTCGGGACCAAACCTGGATAAGTTCAGATTTTCGGTGGTCTCGTTTTCGAGATACTCCATAAATGGCATCAAAACCTCACCGACGGCGGCATAGCTCTGATCCCAGCTTGAAAGGATTTTCAAATCGGCCGCCATCGCATGGTTCGTCGCGACATGTGGCAGTACAATTGACGCGACAAGGCCGTATATTATGTTTTTCATCTGCGTTCCTCCTGTTTTATTTTAAGCACATGGCTGATGGATACTTTGCCCCCAAAGAACCGACCGAATACAACTCCCGAATTCGGTTTGGTTCTCGTCTCGATCCATTCGGTTCCCTAGAAAACGATCACTCCTTTTCCAGACGCTTGTTTGTCCAAAAGCTCATAAGCTTTTCCGGCCTGATCGAGCGTCCAGCGATTGGAGAAAATTGCCTCGACGTCGACGCCGCGATCCACCGAGAACGTTCCGCATTCCTCCATGATGTTCGTTGAGAAGGTGAAAGACCCGACCACATTGATCTGCCTGAAAATCACGTCGGCGGAAAAATCGACTGACGCCGGCCTGCCCAGTCCGACAAACACAGCGGTTCCCCACAGCCGAAGGCACTTTATTGCATCGGTTATCGCCTGCTGCGCCCCCGATGTTTCGATCGAGAAATGTGCGCCTTTGCCGTGTGTCAGATCCCTGATCGCCTCGACCGCATTTGTATCCGCAGGGTTAATCGTTTCGGCGGCGCCGAAGCGATTGGCCATCTCGAGACGTTCTGCGTTAACGTCGAGTGCGATAACCCGTGCGCCCATTGCGGCAGCGAACTGGGTGCCGGATAACCCGACCGGACCCTGGCCGAATATTGCAACCGTATGGCTCGAATTCGGCTGGACCTTGCGAAGAGCTGAGTAAGAAGTGCCTGAGCCGCATGCGATCGCCGCACCGGCTTCGAACGAAAGGCTGTCCGGGAGCGTAACCAGCGTATGAGCTGCGCATTTCATGTATTTGGCATGCGCGCCATGTGCGGTCCAACCATAGATATCGGGAACCATGGTCTCGCAAATTTGAGGCCATCCCGTCCGGCATTGGTCGCATATGTGACAGCCGGAATAGTGATGTATCATGACGCGTTGGCCGATGCGGGCGACACGCTCGCTCACTCCCGGACCGACCGCAACCACAACACCGGAAGGTTCATGGCCTCCGATCATTGGCCCGTTGTCGCGCATGGTCTCGTAAGGTTTTCCCTTGGCCAGCTCACGAAATGCCTGATCGTCTGACGGTGCCCGATAGGCGTGCAGATCGCTCCCGCACAGACCTGACGCCTTAACTTCGATCACGACCTCTCCCGGCCCTGGAGTCGGATCATCGAATGTCATGATTTCAACCTTGCGATCCCCGGGAAACGTTACGCCTCGCATGTAATTCTCCCCTTTGCGCCATGCTTGAATTGGCAATTCCGCAGACGTGCGCATCCACTTGGCGCGTCGTTTTCCTGCATTTTCTAGCGAGTATTCATTTGGCCGGTCGGCCTGGTCTCCGCGAGCCAGTCACACAGCTCTTGAAGTCACGCCAGCTGCGCAAATGCTTCAGCCTGCCGGGAATTTTCTTCCAAAGCCATGCATGGTCACCTTGGGTCTCTCCTCCATGTCCAACCCCTTTAACTGGTAAGGCTCAAAGTCAGTCGCCTGAGCCGAAAAGCGGATCTCTTTGCTTTTTTTCTCGATATGACGTGCCTGGCGGCGCGCCTTGATCTGCGAAATCGTGGTGTACTGCGACGATGATTGTCCAATATGAATTTGGCGATGATTTATATTGTTCAGGTTATGTATTGAGTGATAAGAATAAGCTGTTGTCCGGCGTCGGCCTGCTTTCAGATAAAGCGTTTTCGAAGCGTCGATTTCGATAGCGTGCAGGTTGAGGGGAAGAGCAGGTATGTCTAAGTCGCTTTTGCAAAACGTAGATTTGCAGCTGCCAAACAGCTTTCTGCGTTCAAGGAATTTGACACTCCACAAACTCAATGTTTTCTGCAAGGTCGCTCAACTCAACAGTGTAACGCGCGCAGCGGAGCAACTTAATATTGCTCAACCTGCGGTGACGGCGCATCTGCGCGGTCTGGAGGAAAGTGTTGGCGCTCAGTTGGTGCAGAAAGTCGGTCGTAACATAGAGCTGACCCATGCCGGAAAACGGATATATACTTGGGCATCCGAGATCTTGCATCGCAGTTCTGAGATGTTTCTCGACCTTGTGGACATCAACAATGGCGGTCTGGAGAGAACGAAGATCGCAGCGTCGATGGTCGTGGGGACTTATAAGCTACCGGATATAATACTCGAAAATCATAGATCAAACCCATCGCACAAGGTTTCTGTGTCGGTCCTGACACCCTATTTGGCGACTGAGGCGGTCTTGAACGGCGAATGCGATTTTGGGGTGACGCTGATCAACCCAAACAAGGACACGTCCAAGCTTGAAATTGAATTGCTTTGGAGAGAGCCTCTCTACCTGGTCGCGGCTATCGAAAGCGACCTGGTCCAAGACGTGGCCGGGCTTCAAGAGCTTTCGTCCTTACCTCTCGTAACACCTCCCCGAGGTCAGATTGCCCGAGAACTAATCGATGAAGCGCTTCGGACAGTGGGATTGTTCAGAACGAATAGCGTAATGGCATTCGGTCATCCGGAACCGATTCTGAAGGCTATCCGAGCTGACGTAGGAGTGGGTTTCGTTTTCGAGAGCGCGCTCCCGCCTGACATGAACCAATACGGGCTGCGTTTCGTGAAAACTCCCGAAATCAGTTTATCAATGCCACTCTATCTCGTTTACAACAGCCAGGCCGTATTCACTGAAGCGCAAAAACAATTGATGGAGCGGATCAGAGCTGCGTTTGCCAGGAACTCGAGCGCCGCGTTGCAAAATCCCGCTGAGGCAACCAGCCCGTCATCGTGATCGAAGTCGGAAAAACGCCGGCTTCCAGCGCTCCAGACTTCGGTCTCAGCGCATCGACCAAAGGACTCCGCGCTAATGCGGAGGAAAAGGGATCTCAGATCAACTTGTCTGACAGTCCCGATGCTGGCTGAGCCGTAAACGTCTCATTCAATCGAGAAAACCTCGGAAACTCAACTTAGCTTTGCATGGATCCAATATGCTCAATACTTTTGCAGATGGTATGGGCAACAGCAATGGCCCTTGCGGTTGCCATCAGCATCTGCGGCAACACCATCCACTCAAGCGTCCAGGCCTTGCCCGATCGTTCCTGCTCATGCACCACCGAATGGTGCATGGCTGAGACCTGCACAGCGTTGAACTGAGCCAACGTCACCAGCAACTCTGCGCCGATAGGGTTTTTCTTATGCGGCATTGCCGAGGAGCCTCCTCCTCCAGACAGCGTTATTTCTTCGATGCCCTGCTGCTTCATCAATGCCACGTCCTGGCCGAATTTACCGAGCGTACCGGAGACAAGCGACAGGTAGCCTGCATATTCCGCCACTCCGTCGCGTGTCGCGTGCCATGCTTTATCAGTCGGGGCTAGCCTGAGTGCGGCGGCAATCTCCACAACTACTCTATCGGCTTTTTGACCCAGTGCTTTCCGATCGCCGGAAGCGCCTCCGATCTGAACCTTTTCCACGCGGGGCCGCAATTCGGACAGCCGCGCCAAGTGGTCGTTCAACGGCAATCTCCACGTTTGAACCCGATCGCGTACCTTGATCTTGGTGGCCGACTGCATCCTGGTACGTCCCATAAGAGGCTCATCGCCAAAACGTTTCTCTACGTCCTCGAAACTGCGATAAAGCGCTACCAGGCGCTGAGATAATAGGTCGGATGCTTCGCGCAACGTCAGTGCCAGCGCGGTGTCCATCACATCTTGTGAGGTTGCACCCTTGTGCACCACGTTATCCGGGGAAACGGCTTTCAACTGATCTACAAGCCGCGGAACCGGAACCCCGTCTTGACTCATGCCCCTGGCAATGTCGTCCAGGTCAATTTCCGCTGTTTCGATTGCCTCCGCCGCTGTCTCGGCCGTATCCGCATCAAACAACCCGACCTTTGCGCAAGCGCGCGACCACGCTGCCTCGAAGGCCAGCATATGTCTAATCTGGCGTTCCGGCGACAATATCCTGGCCATCTCCGCATCGCCAAAAAGACCGGAGAGCCAAGGGTGGTCGAAAACAGATAAGCTCACAAAAAAGGCCCTGAATTAAAGGGGCGACCCATGCCGCCCCCTTGGCAAAACAAACCGGAAATATCGCACGATGCTCTAGATATCGAGAAAGACGGTTTCTCCCTCGCCCTGGAGACGAATGTCGAAGCGGTATTTGCCCTCGCCGGTTTTCTTTGCGACGAGCGTTTCCACGCGATGGCGCTGTTCTATCCGGTTTAGCAGCGGGTCTTTCGAATTGTCCTCATCCTCGAAGTAAAGCCGAGTGTTGAGGCCGATGTTGATCCCGCGGGACACCACCCAAAGAGAGATATGCGGCGCACTTTCGACACCGCCACGGCCTTTGTAACGGCCGGGTTTGACCGTGCGCAGCGTGAACTCACCAGAGTCCGCATCCGCGGCAAAACGACAATGGCCGGTAAAGGCGGGATCGGCTCCTTCGGTGCCCGGGAAAATACCTCCCGCGTCACACTGCCAGCTTTCGATCAGTGCGTCCCGCATTGCCCAACCCGTGCCGTCGTAGACCGAGCCTACGATCTCAATGATATCGCCCTTCACGTCGCCCTGTATGGGGGTGGTGCCGATCTCTTCGTGATAATAGCCGGCATTGCCCGCATAGGTCGGCATCAAGCCGATATGAACATAAGGTCCAGCCGTTTGGGACGGAGTTTCGATCAAGTTGTCGAGTTTCTGTACCATTATCACATGCCCTCCAGTTTATTCTCAAACATGGTTTGGCGGCGACCGCGCAACACGATGTCAAATTTATAGGCGAGGAAATCGAGCGGCCGGGATTTCGAGAAGTCGAGCGGTGCGACGAGACGGTCAAGCTGACTGCGATCCTTGATCGTAGCGGCAATCGGACAATGATTGATGAGCGGATCGCCCTCGAAATACATCTGGGTGATCAGGCGTTGGCCGAAGCTGTTGCCATAAATAGATATGTGGATATGCATCGGACGCCAGTCATTGCCGCCGTTCGGCCAAGGGTAAGCTCCTGGACGCACAGTGAGGAATTCGTAATAGCCGTTTTCGTCTGTGATGGTCCGGCCGCAGCCACCGAAATTTGGATCGAGCGGAGCAAAGTAAGTGTCTTTCTTGTGGCGGTAACGCCCGCCCGCGTTGGCCTGCCAAATCTCGATTAGCGTATTGCGTACGGGTCGGCCCATCTCGTCCAGCACGCGACCATGCATCAGAATACGTTCCCCCACAGCCGGAGCTGCGCCCTTGGTCCAGTTTAGAACCAGATTGTTGTCCAACGGACCGAGCTTGCTGTGACCGAAGGTCGGGCCCGTCTCTTCCGACGGGGAACTTTCCATCGACAGAAGCGGCAGGTTGGGCGAGCGTGTTACGCTCGTTTTGTAACCGACATCGTAAGGGTTGGGATGGATTGCACGATTGCGCGGGATTAGTGGTCCTTGATCCCGGTTCGATAGGCCAGTCATTCTCTCTCCTCCATTTCAGCAAAGGTTTCCTTGGCAAGTTTCAGGGCATGGTTTGCTTTTGGAACTCCCGCATAGATAGCCACATGCTGCAGCGCTTCCGCGACATCGTCTTTTGACGTGCCCGTGCGCGCGGTGGCCCGGATATGCATCGGAATTTCATCGAAATTGCCTGTCGCCGCCAGAAGCGCGATGGTCAGCATGGACCGCTCTCTGCGCGAGATTTTGTCCGAGGACCACACTACACCCCAAGCCCCCTCGGTGATGAGGGTTTGAAACGGCAGGTCGAATTCAGTCTTCTTTGCCTCGGCACGATCCACGTGGGCATCGCCCAAAACCTCGCGCCGGGTCTTCATGCCCTGATCGAATCTGTTGTTCATTCGCTAATCCTTTCTACAAACTGCGTCAGCGCTTCGGTAAAAGCATCAGGCGCTTCAATCGCAGGCAAATGCCCGGTGTCTCCGAACATCACCAAACAGGCGAATGGAAGGTTGACGGCAAGCGCTTCGATCACTTCAGGTGGGGTTGCCAGATCGTACTTGCCGCCGAGTACCAGCGTGGGCTGTGTGATTTCACCCAGACGATCAGAAATGTCCGTGCCGGCAATCGCGGCACAGGTGGCGATGTACCCTTCTTGACATGTGCGTGCCAAAAGTGTGTGCCACAAAAACGCTTTGTTGTCCGCGAGCATCTTTGGTCCAAACCACCGTGGCAGAATTCCCTCGGCCATCGCTGCCATGCCGTGTTCGCGCACATCCGCGATACGCGTGTGCCAGCCCTCGGCGGCACCCAGCGTCGATGCGGTGTTGGACAAGACCAGGCCGTCAACGCGTTCTGGAGCCATTAAAGCGATGTGTTGCGCGATCAGCCCCCCGACAGAGCAACCGACGATGACTGCGCGATCCATGGCCGCCTGATCCATCGCGGCCAAAACATCGCTGGCCAGTTCCGGAATGCCATAGCCGGGAGGGGCGGTTTCGGACAGGCCGTGACCGCGCTTGTCCATGCGCAAACAGGCCCAGTCGGTCGGCAGGGCTGCTACCACCGCGTCCCACATCCGCAGATCCGTACCGAGTGAATTGACGAAAACCAGCTGGCTGCCCTCACCGGAACGGTGATTGGTGTGCATTATTCCCCAGTCGCGTGTTAGTGCTTGCATCGGTCCCTCCCGAGCAATCCTTCACATAATTTTTAGGTTTCGAAAAATACAAAAACGTGCCAAAAATATAACCAAATGAATATACCACCTGGTTTGAAACTGCGCCATATCGAGGCGTTTCTAGCGGTCGCGCGGAGTGGCACGATTTCAGCTGCTGCGCGGGTGCGCAATGTCTCGCAGCCCGCATTGTCCAAAACGGTCAATGAGCTCGAAACCATTTTAGGGACAGCGCTATTCGAACGGACCGGAAGGCGCGCAATCCTTACGCCGGCAGGAGAGGGCTTTCGCGCGCATGCATTGGCCGCGCTACAGAGTCTTGAGGCGGGGGTGCGCGATCTTTCGGGAAAAGTTCCGGTCGGATTGGTCAAAGTCGGGGTGTTGCCCACGGTTGCGGGGGGATTTTTTCCAACGGTTGCACTGGATTATCATCGCACGCATCGGGATGCGCGGGTTGGAATCATCACCGGGCCTAACCGCTATTTGTTGGAGATGCTGCGATCGGGGGGGATTGACTTCATGGTTGGGCGAATGCCGTCAGCCAAGAACATGCCGGGCCTGACCTTCGAACATCTTTATGACGAGCCGGTACTCCTCGTGGCGCGGGCCGATCATCCCGCGCTGGCAATGCCCGCGCCAAAGGCGCTGACCACTTTTCCGCTGATAGCCCCGAACCCCGGAGCGATCATCCGACAGATCGTGGATCAGTATCTGGTCGCGCAGGGACTGAGCGGGCTTGTTCCGGCCTTCGAGACGGTGGCCCTTCCCTTGGCGCTGTCTCTGGTCGAACAATCCGACATGCTGTGGTTTATCTCGCGCGGGGTCGTTGAGCGCGAATTGCGGCGGGGCACGCTAGCGGCAATCGAACTCAGGTCGGACTATATGGCTGGTTCGGTAGGGATTACGCGCAGGTTCACCTTCAACGAAGACAGCCCCGCCGATTTATTGGCGAGGCTGTTGCACAAGCGTGCGGAGGAAATGGTCGGCTGAGGGGTCTCGGGCCACTTTGGGAGCGATTTCGTTCCCTGGTCAAATCGGGTGCCAATTTCGAGGGGTCCTTCTCTCCGAGTTTCAGGTCGAACATGGTGCTGCTCGTGGCGCGCGCCGGACATTTCCGGCAAATGCCCCGGAGCGATGGCGCCGCCATGCCTGGCCCTTGGAAACAGAACTCGGCCAGGATCGGCTGCGTCCAGCTGATCGGTCGGTGCGGTACCGCCGGTGCGGTGTTCGGCATCGGATTGGCAGCGGCAGACGAGCCCCAGACGCAAAGGCCATGGAACATTTGTCCCATCTGCGGCGCCTCCGGTTGGCGACGGATGCGTTCTCCGATTGACAGTAATTAGAACTCTAAGATAACAGGTGTGCATGCAGGAGGACAAATCTGATGGACACCTTGAACCTTGACGCGAACCTGAAGCTCTCGAAACAGGCCGATCTTTATTACGGTGGCGCATGGGTTCCACCGGTCGAAGGCAGCTACGAACAAACGCTGAATCCGGGAACCGGCCAGCCGATTGGCATGGTCGCCACCGCGAGTCGTGCCGATGTCGATAGAGCGGTGGCGGAAGCGCTCAAAGGGTTCCATGAATGGCGTGATGTTTTGCCCCTGGAGCGGGCACGGATCCTGAAGGAAATTGCTACCCTTCTCCGTAAGCATGGAGACGAACTCGCACTGATCGACGCCGCGAATTGCGGGAATCCCTATACGGAAATGCGCGGGGATGCCGCGATTGCGGCGGCTCAAATGGACTTTTTTGCAGGCCTCGTGACCGAGATGAAAGGCGACACGATTCCGATGGGGCCGGACCGCGTCAACATGACATCGCGCCAGCCGCTCGGCGTGGTCGCACGTATCCTTGCCTTCAATCATCCTTTCATGTTCTGCGGCGGTAAGATGGCTGCGCCCCTTGCGGCGGGCAATGCCGTTATCATCAAGCCGCCGGTGCAAGCGCCTCTCTCGGCTCTTCGCCTCGCCGAAATCGTTGAAGGGTTGTTGCCGAAGGGCACCTTCAGCGTTTTGCCTGGCGGTGTTGAAGCCGGTGCGGGTTTGGCCGAGCATCCAGGCGTGGCCAAGGTAACGCTGATTGGTTCGGTGCCGGCCGGGCGCGCGGTGATGCGCAGTGCGAGCGCCACAGTTAAACCTGTCCTGCTGGAATTGGGCGGCAAGAATGCCTTGATCGCCTATCCGGACAGCGATCCCAAGAAGATCGCCGATGCGATCGTTGCCGGAATGAACTTTGGCTGGTGCGGACAGTCATGCGGTTCGACCAGCAGAGCCTTTGTTCATGAAGACATTCACGACGAGGTCGTTTCTCTCCTGGCTAAAGCAGTCGAGCGTTACAAGCCGGGCGTCCCGACCGATCCGACGACAACCATGGGAGCTATTGTCAGCCGAACTCAATTCGATCGCGTGCTGAGCTTCATCGAGTCGGCCGTGAACGAGGGCGCGCGTACGGTGACGGGCGGGCACGCGGTGACCGATGGCGCTTTGGCCGAGGGTTGTTTCATCGCGCCGACGATCTTCGCCGATGTGACACCGGACATGAGGATCGCTCGCGAAGAAATATTTGGTCCTGTACTGGCTATTCGGAAGTGGAGCGACGAAGTCGAAATGCTGAGAGAGGTCAATGCGCTCGAGCTTGGCCTGACCTGCGCAATATGGACACGCGATCTCGCTACCGCGCATCGAACGGCTGCACGCGTCGAGGCAGGCTTTGTCTGGGTCAACGAGGTCGGCCGCCATTTCCTGGGGGCTCCCTTCGGTGGGGTGAAGCAATCCGGTATCGGACGGGAAGAAGGGATCGGAGAGCTGATTTCCTTCACTCACGAAAAGAACATCCACATCAATTTGCTGGGCCAATAAGTTTGCGGTCGGGTGGCGTCCCGGCACGGCGCCACTCCATGGGTTTGCCGTCGATTGTATTCATTTGACAGCAGCCGACGAGGGCATCCGCGATCCTGCAGGCAGGCGCCCCTCGTTGTGAGACCGGCGAGTGCGCGGTGACAACCGAGAAGGAGCAAACACAGTGAACAGCTTTGCTAGGGTTCCGGACATCATATTGGAGCCTATGGTCCGAAACGCCATCATGGAGGATCTAGGAGGCGCCGGCGACGTTACGACGCGTGCCGTTCTTCCGGAAACCACGCGTTATCGGGCCGAACTGAAAGCCAGGCAGGCCGCGGTTGTTTCCGGTATGCAAGTTGCAGCCCTGACGTTTCGTCTGATCGATCCCACCCTGAAGATTGAAACGGTCGTTGCGGACGGTTCCGCTTGCAAAGCCGGCGATACGCTTTTGAAAGTCGAGGGACTGGCGTCGTCGATCCTCGCTGCCGAGCGTGTGGCGCTGAACTTCGCGGGCCGACTTTCAGGGACGGCAACGCTTACAGCTGCATACGGGCAGGCTCTCGAAGGGACCGGAGCCAGAATAACGTGCACCCGAAAAACGACGCCAGGCATGAAGCTTGTCGAGAAGCTCGCTGTTCTTCACGGTGGAGGCCATAATCACCGGTTCTCATTATCGGACGCCATCCTGATCAAGGATAATCACATCGCCGCGGCCGGAGGAATCAGGCCGGTTCTGGAAGCGGTCAAGCGTTCTGCGGGGCATATGGTCGTTGTCGAGATCGAAATCGACGGGCTTGGGCAATTGGATGAAGTGTTAGAGGCAGGAGGCGCCGATGTCATTCTGTTTGACAACATGTCGACCCAGGACATGGCAGAGGCCGTGCGCCGGATAGACGACGGTCGGATGAAGACCGAAGCGAGCGGCAATGTACGCATCGACCGGCTGCAAGAGATCGCTGCAACGGGAGTTGATTACATATCATCGGGAGCGTTGACCCATTCGGCTGGCACGGTCGATTTCGGACTGGATTTCTGATCTCACAGACAAAAAAGCGCGCGGCGGCGAAAATTCGCCGCTTTTTTTCGTCCAGCGCCCGGACCGTCAGTTGACTTGATTTACGTAATATGTGATTGAGTTATTTAATAAGTAATTCGCCTGAGTTTGGGAGGACGATGTGAGCGAAGACTGTTTCCAGCTCGGAATCGATATCGGTGGCACCTTTACGGACCTCAGCCTGTTGTCTCATGACGGCAGCGCATCGCACGCTCACAAGGTCGCAAGCACGCCGAGTTCTCCGTCGAAAGCCGTGGCACGCGGCATCAGCGAATTGATGGCTTCGATCGGCCGGCCGGCGGATGCGATCACCTATTTCGTGCACGGCCAGACGATCGCGCTGAACGCGGTCCTGGAGCGGCGCGGCGCGCGAGGTGCGCTGATCGTCAGCCAGGGAAATCGAGATATCCTGGAAATTGCCAGGCTGCGAAAGCCTGACATCTTTAATCTGAAGGCCGCGCTGCCGGATGCCATAGTCGCGCGGCAGGACGTGTTTGAGATCCCGGCGCGTGGGGATGACGAGGACTTCTCGGTTGCCGATGACGCGATAGAGGCGACGATCTCGAGCCTGCCCGCCGAGATAGAAAGTGTCGCGATCTGCCTTTTGGGGTCTTACAGAGGCCCGGCGGTCGAAAAGAAGATCGCCGATCGGCTACGTGAGGTGCGGCCTGAGCTTTACATTTCGTGCTCATCCGACCTTTGGCCGGAAATCCGTGAATACGAGCGGGCAAGTGTAGCCTCGCTGAATGCATACGTTCAGCCGATCATGAGCCGCTATGTTGATGACCTGTCTATCGACACGCAGCGGGTGGGGCTCGATACCGCCTTGCAGATCACTCAGTCGAATGGCGGCATTCTCAGCGCGTCCAGCGCCAAGGTAAAACCCGTGAACACCATGCTGTCCGGACCTGCGTCAGGCGTGGTCGGCGCAGCCTATGTCGCGGCGCTGAGCGGCATTTGCGACGCGGTGACGCTGGACATCGGCGGCACCAGCGCCGATTTTTCAATCATTCGAGACCGGGAGCCGGTCTACTCCACCGATGCGGCGGTCGGCGATTTTCCAATCGTCATGCCAACGGTCGATGTTTTCGCAGTGGGAGCCGGGGGCGGCTCCATCGCATGGTTCGATCCGTTTGGAATCCTTAAATTGGGTCCGCAAAGTGCAGGCGCCGATCCGGGGCCAGCCTGTTACGACCGTGGCGGCACCGAGACGACAGTCACCGACGCTTACTTGGTTGCCGGCTACATTGACCCCGACAAATTCGCTGCGGGGAACCTGCCATTGAAGCGTGAGAACGCTTTGGCGGCGGTGGGTCGCATTGCCAGCCGACTGGACTGCTCTGTCGAAGCTGCGTCCGAGGCCATTCTGCGTCTGGCTACCGCCACGATGACCAGCGCAATTCTTCCGATGATGACCAAGCGGGGTTTGGATCCACGCGATTTCACGTTGATCTCTTTTGGCGGTGCCGGGCCGACGCATGCCTGCCTTTTGGCCGAAGAGGTCGGCATAAAACAAATTCTCGTGCCGCGATCGCCAGGCACCATGTGCGCTCTGGGAGCGACTATTGCTGACTATCAATATAACTTCATCCGAAGTTTGAGGCGTCCGCTGGCGTAACTGGATTCCGGGGTCTTGCGCGAGGTTTATCGCCAGCTAGAGCAGGAGGGACGCAACAGCCTCGCTTCGGAAAGCCCGATAATCGAACGTGTCGAAGTCTTGCGTTCTGCAAACATGCGGTATCGCGGCCAATCTTTCGATGTCGACGTCACGTTGCCGGCAACGCTGGAGGTGGACGCCCTGACGCCAGAGCTGCTGGCGCAGAATTTTCACGATACCTACGAGACGCTGTATCACAACAGCGATCCCGGGTCGGCGGTTGAACTTGTGTCATTGCGGGTCAAGGTCGTCGGGCGGAGGCGGAAACCCATGCTGCCACCGGCAAGAGAACGGACCAACTCCGCCAAACTGGAGCCCACCGGCCAACGACCGATCTTTCATAGCGGGCGGCCTCATGTCGCTTCCGTTTTCAGTCGCGACGACATACGCGATGGAGACCGTGTCGAAGGACCTGCCGTAATCGAGCAGGCTGACACGACCACCATTGTCACGCCGGGTTTTGCGGCGCGCTGCGATGGCGCCGGCAACCTTCTCATCCATGCTACGTAGAGGATAACACAATGAAAGAAAAAACGTTTTCTCTGCGCACCGATTCAGCCCAACTTGATATCTTCGTCCAGCGGTTCCGATCAATCGCCGAAGAAATGGGATATTCGCTTCAACGGACCGGGCACACGGCGTTTGTAAATGAAACCGCTGATCTAGGTGTTGCTCTGGTAACCCGCGATGGCGAGATTTTCGGTTATCCTCACAGCATTGGCATCACGATGTTTGCCAATCTGAACTTCAAGAAGACGATCGACAGCATCGGCAGTTTCGAACCGGGCGATATCGTCGTCTGCAACGATCCATACGCGAGCGGCGGCCTGTCTTCACATCTGCCCGACATCAGCGTTTTGGCTCCAATCTATGCTGGCACAAAGCTGATCTGCTTTGCCTACGCCTACGTCCATTCGACCGATGTGGGAGGGCGTGTTGCCGGGAGCCTTTCGCCGTCGAGTTACGAGATCTATCAGGAAGGGATCCGGATCCCTCCATCCCATCTCTACAAGGCAGGCAAGCTGAACGAAGAACTCTTGCACCTGATCCTGTGCAATTGCCGGGTTCCGAACGACAACTGGGGCGATCTGAAGGCGATGGTTACCGCGCTTCGTGTCGCCCAGCACCGGATGACTGAATGCTTCGAGAAATACAGCGTCGACGGCGTTGTGCTCGCGATGGAAGATGTGCTGAATTACAGTGAAATGCGAGCCCGTGCGGTAATTGAAGGTATTCCCGACGGTACGTACCGTTTTTCAGACTATCTGGATGACGATGTCATCTCAGAAATTCCGATCAAATTCTGTGTCGCGTTAACCGTAGCCGGCGACGAGATCACAATAGATTTTACCGGCAGCGATACCCAGTTAAGAACCGCCTTCAATATCTATTCGGACGGGAAGGCGCATCCTTGGTTGGTGTATACGATAATGTTCGTATTGCTGACGATCGATCGCGACATTCCCGTCAACGCAGGTCTGATGCGATCGGTGAACGTGATTGCTCAACCCGGGTCGGTTGTGAACTGTCAGGCACCTGCAGCGGTCGGGCTGCGAACGACAACCGGGGTGCGGGTGCAGGACGCCATTCGCGGCGCGCTGGCGCAGGCCTTGCCGAAAGTCATTCCGGCGGCGGGTGCGGGCTACATCGCGCCGATCGTCTTCACCGAGCCGAATTTGGCCGAAGGCGGCCTGAAGGTGAATGTGCTGGAGCCGCTGGTTGGTGGCACAGGCGCACACGAGGATGGCGATGGGTTGAACGCGCGCGATGTGGTGGACATCGCAAATTTGCGCAACAGTCCCCTCGAGGTGGTCGAAAGCACTTCGGGCGTTCGTATTCTGAACTATGCGCTGCGGCCGGATTCAGGCGGCGCGGGCAAATATCGCGGCGGCCTGGGCATCATCTTTGATTTCGAGGTTCTCCAGCATGACTGTCTCGTAACCGCTCGCGGGCAGGAGCGGCATCGGTTCAGCCCATGGGGTTTATTGGGCGGCTGCTGCGGCGAAATGGCCGGCGTATTCATCCGGCGAGCTGGAACAAAGGATTTCCAGCCTCTCGCCAAGATCGACTCGCTCAACGTGAATTGCGGTGACGTTATTCGGGTCCTTACGCCGGGCGGCGGCGGGTACGGGTCTCCGCAAGACCGCGATCCGGCCAAGGTTTTACATGACGTAGGGAACGGGCTGGTCTCCGAGAAGGCGGCCAGGGAAACATACAAGGTCGTTATCGAGGACGGGGCGCTCGACCTGGCTGGGACTGAACGGCTGAGGAACGAGCTGGGTTCTCGGGAGGCTCCAGCCATTTTCAGTTTCGGGCCGGAACGCGAGGCGTATGAAGCTGTCTGGAGCGAAGAAGCATGGTCGCGCCTGATAACCAACATCTTCACCCTTCCGATCCCTCTGCGCGCTTCTATTCGTGGCCGTGTCTGGGCAGCCGCGCGTCGGCGTGCAGAAGAGACCGGCAAATCGCTGAGCGCAGCCGATATCGACGATTGCTGGTTGGAAACCGTCCCGGCAGGTCTGCTCAACGAGCGCGCCGCAGCTGCCGGTTTCAGCAATTGTGAAGTAAAGGTGCCGGCAGAGTGACTGGGACAAATTCTCAATCGTTGTTCGGACGCGCCCTGCAATGTGTGAGCTGGCTTAGCGAGCTCGCAGTCATGATTTCCGGTGTCGTAATGGCGCTGATGGTGGCGCATGTCGTTCTAGACGTAAGCTTGCGCTATGTAATCGGCGTTCCGCTGGCGGGCACGACCGAGATTGTGTCGCGCTATTACATGGTTACGCTGATCTTTTTGCCGATCGCTTTTGTTCAGATCACTGACCAGCACATCAGCGCAAGCCTGATCAGCGATATGTTGTCAACAAGATCGCGCTTTTTGCTCGACTGTCTGACTTCGCTATTGATGGCGGTCTTCGCGATGTTGCTTGCTTGGTGCGCGGGGGCCGAAGCATTGCGCGCAACCGAAATCACCGAACAGATCCAGACACCATCCTATTTTTTGCCGACTTGGCCCGCGCGCTGGATTCCGGTTCTGGCGTTATCGCTGGTCGTTATCGTCTCGGTCCTGAACCTTGTGATGCAGATGGTTCGGTTCATCACCTACGGATCCGCGAAGGCGACCGTTTCTGGAGCCGACAAAGCGAAAGTACTGTCCCAATGACTCCACTGGCCATCGGATTTTGGGGTATGGGGATTGCGCTTGTGCTTGTTGCGCTGCGGGTGCCGATCGGGCTGGCTTTGGGGATTGTGGCATTCGTCGGAATAGCCGCTGTGTCGAGCTGGAGCGCGGCTTTCAGCATTCTGAGCCTGATACCTTACGAAACGGCCGCCAGTTGGGAACTTTCGGCAATCCCGATGTTTCTTCTCATGGGAGCGCTTGCCTTCCGGTCGGGCCTGACAAGCGCTCTTTTCGACGCGGCCAGACTTTGGCTGGGCTGGTTACCCGGCGGGCTTGCCGTGGCCACGAACTTCGCCTGTGCGGGGTTCGCCGCCGCCTCGGGCTCCAGCCTGGCGACGACCCTTACCATGGGCCGAATTGCCTTACCCGAGATGAAGAAAGCCGGATATGACATGGGTCTTGCGACCGGCGTTGTCGCCTCTGCAGGGACCTTAGGATCATTGATCCCGCCCAGCGTCATGATGATCCTGATTGGGGTTTTTGCGCAGACTTCGATACTCAAGCTCTTTGCAGCCGGTATTGCGCCGGGTCTTCTGTCCGCGCTCGCCTTTGCCCTGATGGTTATTCTGCGGGCCAAGCTTCAACCTGATACGGCGCCGCGTATGGTCGAAAAACCGACTCTGCGCGAAAAACTAACCGTCACCGCAGCGATTTGGCCGCTTCCGGTACTGGTCCTCGGCGTGATCGGTGGCATCTACAGCGGCGTCGTCACGGCGACCGAAGCGGGAGCGTTCGGCGCCGCACTGACATTTGTCATTGCGCTACTGAACGGCGCGCTGTCTTGGCCGGTTGTTAAATCCAGTTTCTGGGATGCGCTGGTTGGGACCGCCACCTTGTTCTTCATTGTGCTTGGAGCCGTGCTTCTAACCCGGTTTTTGGCATTTTCCGGGTTGCCGATGTTTCTGGCGCAAATCATGACCGACGCGAATGTCTCGCCGCTCGGGATCATTCTGATCGCCGGCGCCTGTTATCTCGTGCTCGGCATGTTCCTGGACCCACTGGGCCTGCTGTTTCTCACGCTCCCGATAATGCTGCCGATGTTCAAGTCTGTTGGTCTCGACATGACCTTGATGGGCATCTTGATCGTTAAATTTGTAGAGATCGGGCTGATGTCGCCACCGGTCGGGTTGAACGTCTTTGCGGTCAAATCGCTGGTGGGGCCGGATGTGCCGCTGAGTATGATTTATCGCGGAGTTCTGTGGTTCTTGGTCGTTGACCTTCTGGTCATAGGCCTGCTGATCGCATTTCCGGACATAACGCTTTTGTTGCCGAGGCTGATGGGGCTTTGAAAACAGTCGAACAGTAAGTCCAAAATGGGAGGAGGAAGTATGAAGAATAGAGTGATAAAAACTGCCGCAGTCGCAGCTTTTCTAGGGTTGACCTGCAGCGCAAATGCAGATGAACTCAGGTACAACACATTCATGCCGCCGCTGGCCATTGAAGCCGTGCAGGCGCAAGAATTCTTCGATGAACTCGCGGCTGCCACGGACGGTGCCCTCGAAACGCAGGTTTTCGTCGGAGGCCAGATGTTGGGTGGCCAAGCTAGCCTGGGCGGAATTCGCGCCGGCGTCATGGACGCCGGATTTATCGTGCCTACGCTGAATTCCAGCGAAATCCCACATGTTGCAATGCTGCCGGAGCTTCTGCCGTTTGCGGCCAACTTCTGGGCTGCCGCAGGCGCGACCAACGAAACGATGTTGCTGAACTGCGACGAATGCATCGCCGATCTTGAAAAGCAAAACGCGGTCTGGTTGGGAGGGCATGCAGCTTCGCCATGGTATCTGATGTGCGCGCAACCGATTTCTAGCTCGGACGATATTGCCGGGAAGAAAATTCGTGTGACGGGTGGATTTGCTGTGCGCCTCATCAATGCCCTGGGAGCTGTACCTGTGTCGCTGCCGGCGAGTGAAGTCGGGCCTGCTTTGCAGCAGGGCCAGGTCGACTGCGCGGTAGGTAATCTCGCCTGGCTTCAAACGCTGGGTTTGATCGACTCCGTGCGCGGTATCGTCGATCAACCGATCGGAAGCTATCACGGCCTGGGTGAATTCATCTTCAACCGTGATGCTGTTGCAAATCTGGACGAAGCGAACCGCTCGGCGCTGATTTCGGCAATCCCCGGACGGATTGCGAAGATCAGCAAGACCTACGCCGACCAGGAGGCTGCTGCGCGCATGGCGGCCGACGAAAAGGGCGTGGTCTTCTGGAAACCTGATGACGCGTTCAACGAAGCGATGGAAGATTTTCGCGCCAGCGAGCTTGAGGCGGTAGCGAACGACATCGTCAAATTGGGTGGGTCGTCTGACGCCAAGGCGATTGTTCAGCAACATATCGAGACATTGCAGCGCTGGGACGGCCTCGTTCAGGGCGTCGAGGGCGATGTCGATGCATTCACCGCACTGCTGGAAAGAGAAGTCTTCTCCAAGGTCAAGCAATAAATGGCATTGGGTTCGGTGACATCCGTCGTGTCACCGAGCCCGGACAACCCTTGAACCATCTGTACAAATGATGAGCGATAATCGCGATCTCGTAGCGCCGCCCCGGTTGAACAGTCTTGCGTGTGGGTTCCGTTTTGGCGGGCGCGCGCGTTTCGGAGTGATCTTGCCGTCCGGCAACATTGTGGCTGAGGGAGATTTGGCCGCATTGTTACCGCGGGATATCACTTTGCATGTGACGCGCCTGCGACTGACCGGCAGTTCGCGCGAACAACTAAACGCCATGGCAGAAGATGTCGAAACTGCGGCTTCGCTTGTGGGCGATGTCGATCCTGCGGTCGTCGGATTTCATTGTACTGCTGTTTCCACGCTGAGCGAGCAACTGGAGAGAGATATTCTGGCGCGCGCGTGTTCAGCCTCCGGCAGACGGGTCGTCGCTACGTCTGAAGCGATCGTAAGCGCTCTAAATGCACTGACGGCGCGAACGCTGGTCTTGATTACCCCCTATGTCGACCACATCGTCAAAAGCGAAGTCGCATTTCTCAATCGGCATGGATTTGACGTCATCGATGCCCATGGTCTCGGAATAGACCATCCAAGGGATATGGCCGCCTTGCCGCCGGAAGACTGGCTTGCGTTAACGAAAGAACATTACGCCCAAAAAGCCGATGCATATTTTGTCAGCTGCACGGCGATCCGTTCGCTCGAGGTCGTCAGCCTCCTCGAGGAGCAGCTTGGCAAACCCGTGATCACAAGCAATCAGGTCATGGCTTGGCATCTGCTGAGAACAGCCGGGTTCAACGATCAACCACATGGTTTCGGCCATCTGCTGAGCCACCACTGAAACCTCAATAACATGGACTTATCGCATGACTGATCAAAGACCTTCGGGAGTTGAACGGCCGGTTGCCTCTGACAGCGACGGAGTTTGGGGGAGCGACGTTTTTGCGGAGATGCTTAGGGGTCTTCGCGTTAAATACGTCACCCTTAATCCAGGATCGAGCTTTCGTGGGCTACATGACAGCCTGGTGAACCACCTGGGCAACGAAGACCCACAGATGTTGCTTTGCCTGCATGAGGAACATGCAGTGGCAATCGCGCACGGATATGCCAAGGTTACAGGTGAACCTCTTGCTGTGATCCTGCACAGCAATGTCGGGCTGATGCATGGAACGATGGCAATTTTCAACGCCTGGTGCGACCGCGTGCCTGTGTTGATCTACGGTGCGACCGGACCTGTGGATGCGGCGTTGCGCCGTCCATGGATCGACTGGTTGCATACCTGCCGCGACCAGGCTTCAATGATACGCAACTATGTGAAATGGGATGACCAGCCTGCTTCGATGGAGGCAGCGATCGAATCCATGCTGAGGGCAAATCTGATTGCCCGGGCGGAACCGCACGGCCCGACTTATGTAAATTTTGATGTGTCGATCCAGGAAAAACAGCATGCCGAAGCGCCGGCATTGCCCGACTTTTCGCGTTACCGGTCGCCACTGCCGGCGGACCCTTCCGCTGAGGGGGTGGCGCGTGCCGCCGAGTTGCTGAAAAACGCCAAAAATCCGGTTGTCCTGGCGGGGCGGGTGTCGCGCGATCCGGCTGACTGGGCGCGGCGTGTGGCATTGGTCGAAGCTTTGGGAGCGAAGGTTCTGACCGACATCCGGATCGGCGCTTCTTTCCCGACGAACCATTCTCTGCACCGTGGCAAACCTGCATTCTTTATCGACGATGCGGCGGGCGAAGTTCTGCGGGAAGCCGATGTGATCCTCAGCCTCGACTGGCTTGACGTTGCCGGAACGCTCAAGCTGGCAGGCAAGGTTGAAGCCAAGATTATCCAGGCCTCTCTCGATTATCAGTTGCACAATGGCTGGGGCATGGAGCATCAGGGGCTGTCGGCACTCGATCTCCACCTGGCCAGTTCGCCGGACCGCGCGATGCATGCCATTGCGGATTTGCTGGGTGTTGGCGCTGGCGACGAGCCCGAAAACCTGCCGGTGAAACCCGCCCTGAATGCTCCCGCTCCGGAAGCGCCGCTGGATATCATGACGCTGGCCGGGGCACTTGGCGAAGGGCTGGACGGGATTTGCGCCAGCATGGTGCGCTTGCCGCTCGGTTGGGCGGGCGAGGCGTGGCATTTCCGCCACCCACTCGATTTCCTTGGCTCCGATGGCGGTGCCGGGATCGGCTCCGGTCCGGGTATGCTGATCGGTGCCGCGCTGGCATTGAAAGGCAGCGAGCGTATGCCGGTCGCGGTTCTCGGGGATGGCGACTTCATGATGGCGGCCTCGGCGTTCTGGACCGCAGCGCACTATGGAGCACCGTTTCTGGCGGTGGTGTCGAACAACCGCTCTTTCTACAATGACGAGGTTCACCAGGAGCGTGTTGCTGTCGCTCGCAACCGTCCGGTGGAGAACAAGTGGATCGGTCAGCGTATCGGCGATCCGGACATCGACATCGCAGGCGTTGCTCGTGCACAGGGATGCGAGGGGATCGGGCCTGTCTTTACCGCGGGCGAACTGGTCGAAGCGGTCAAGAAAGGCATCGAGTTGGTTCGTGAAGGCAAGAGCGTTGTGATCGATGCGCGCGTTCAGCCTGGTTACAACCCCAACATGGTTGCTGGCCTGACCCGGAGCGAATGAAGATGAAACCCAAGATCTATATAGCACAGGATCCTGTGCTCGCGGACGTACTCGAAAGCGCTTCGACCAAGCTTTCCGATCTTGGCTGGGATGTGGTGCGGGGGCCGGCAATAGTTCCAGGCGTGCCTTTACGCCTGTCTGCAGAGCAGCGGCAGACACTATTGTCGGACGTGGATATCATCGTGGCCAGCTCCCGCTCTCGGCTCAGCGAAGAAGATCTCGACGCGTCTTCGCGCTTGCGGGCGCTGGTGTTTCCCACGATCGGGGTCGACGCGGTCGATCTCGAGGCCTGCGGAATGCGCGGGCTAATCGTGGGGAACGGAGCGACCCCCGAGAATTTTCTCGCGATGTCCGAGGCAACCGTGATGCTGATGCTCGTGCTTCTCTACAAGCTGCACACATCTGAGCGTCTCTTGCATGAAAACGCCAAACGTCCGCAGCAGATGTATGCCCGTATGCTGCGCGGCAGGACTGTCGGGTTAATTGGTTCGGGCCGGATCGGCGGCGGGGTGATCGACCGCCTCCGGGCATTCGAACCGGCTGAGATCTTGGTTCACGATCCCTTCCTGACGCCGGAGACCGCACCTGAAGGCGTATGTCTGGTCGATCGCGACGCGTTACTGGTGCAGTCCGACGTGATCAGCCTGCATGTGCCTCTCAATGCACAAACTCGCGGAATGATCGGGGAGGCCGAACTGCGGAAAATGAAACGTGACGCGATCCTGGTGAACACATCCCGTGGCGGACTGATCGACGAAGACGCTTTGGTCGAGGTCATGTCCGAAGGTCATCTTTCGGGAGTTGGCCTCGATGTGACTGAGACCGAACCGCTACCGGCGGATCACCCGCTGCGCGGGCTTGATCGTGTCGTCCTTACGCCGCACATCCTGGGTCATACGATCGATCTTTATTCGATCATGCCGGAGGTTCTGGTGGAAAACGCCACCCGCCTCATGGATGGCGATCTGCCGAAATACACCCGCAATCTCGAAGTCGAACCTGCTTGGAGAGAGCGGTTGGCGAACATGCAGGAGGGTTGACGTGAACTGGCCGGACTTCGCTTGATGCTTGATGAGAGTCCGCTCCATGTAAACTGCAAACCCCGAGGCGATCTCCCTGCGAAAAAGAGCACCCGGCTGTGCAGCAATGCAGTTTGTTGTGCTGTAAGTGGCTGCGGTGCTTTTCAGGGACTTGGCAATAGCTCGTCGTGCTGATCTTATGAGGCCATGAGCGAGCAAATTGAGTATAGCGCGGCAGATGAGGCGGGCGTTGAACGTATAGCGAGGCTGGTGCGCCTGGCTGCGCGCGGTTTCAACCGTTCTCTTCAGATCCGCCTTCAAACCCAAAATGTTACCTTCGGGCAGTGGATATTCCTCCGCATTCTCTGGCAAGAGGACGGGCTGTCTCAACGCGAACTGAGCGATAGAGCGCACCTCACGGAACCGACCGCACATACCGCACTCATTCGCATGGAGGAACTGGGCTACATTGTTCGGCGCAATGTCGAGGGCAATAAACGTCGTCTGCATGCGTTCCTGACCGCGAAAGGTTGGGAACTTCGTGAACTGCTTGAACCGCTTGCGCTCGAAGCCAATGATATCGCCCTTTCCAGCCTCACGAAGGACGAGCAAACCACGTTGCGAAAAGCGCTGACTGTCATGATCCGAAATCTTGAGGAAGATGAACGACGTGCCGCATCGCGTGGGGTTCGGGTGCCGCCAACCAAGGGCCACGCTTCCTCTTAGCCATCGTAGGCCAGTGAGCCGACAGCATTGTCGAACGGGCGGTTCATACGGTCGAGCGGGTTTGGCGCGGACTTGTCCGGAAACGTCGTTTTGAGCCGCTTGCCCCGAATGTTCCCCTGAAGCCCCATGACCCTCATAAGCCTGGCCACGTGAAACGGGCGATATCGAAGCCCTCCCGCTGCAATTGCCGCCGGATCTTGCGCGTACCATAGACGCGGAAGTTTTCCTCGAAGACACGGCGCCTCGATCTTCAGAGCGATACCGCGGCGGGGGCGGACCGAAAGCCGCTCCGCGCCCTGTCGCTTGGCGACATTCTCGTGACGAGCCGATGGGGCAATCGGCAGAACTCTGCAAATCGGCTCCACCCAAAAACCCTGATCTTAGTTGACTAAGATCAGGCAATCCATTATGCCTATATAACATAGATATCTAACATTAGATGTCTATGAGGATGGAGAGGGAGGAACCTGTGAAAAAGAGTTTTAAAGCCGTTATTGCGGCCATCGGAATGTGTGCAATTGCAGGCAGCGCAGTTGCGGAAAGCGTCACCGTCACACTTTCGGGAGGAAACCCGTCCGGTCTTTGGTCTCTGCTTGGTGCTGGCATTGACCGAGCAGTTAAGGCTGACGATCCCAGTGGTGTCGTTACATACCAAGCAACCGGAGGCGGGTTTGCAAACATTGCTTTGCTGGGCGCAGGTCGGACGGACTTAGGTTTGGCCCACGACGCCGAGATCAAGTTGGCGCTCGCCGGGGAAGAGCCGTTCAAGGCACCCATCAACAATATTCAGGCCATCGGGTATATGTACAATTGGGCGCCGATGCATTTTTTTCTTAGAAAATCCATTGCCGATGAATACGGGATCGACAGTATTGACGATCTGGCGAAATCAGGTGCGGCTATACGCGTCGCGAACAACAATGCGGGCAACATCGTGGCCAATATCACGACGTTCATGCTCGAAGAAGCCGGCTATGATGAGGCTACTATCGAAGCGAACGGCGGAGTTCTGGTTCGGGGCGGCTCTGCACAGCAAGCGGACCTGATAACCGACGGTCGGACCGACATGGTTATTAACGGCATCTTTGTGGGACATTCGTCGTTCCGGAAAGTTGACAAAAGTAATGAAGTTGTACTTCTGAGTGTTCCCCAGGAAATCATTGAGAAGACGAACGCAAAATTTGGAACGGGAACCTATACAATTCCCGGCGAAAGTTACGCCAACCAATCTGATGACGTTGTTACGGTCGCGCTGGGTGCAATGGTGATCACGACCGAGAGCCTGCCCGAAGAAACCGGCTATATGCTCGCAAAAGATATCGCAGAAAACATCGATGAAATTCGCGGTGTGCACAACGCGATGAAGCAGTTGACGCCAGAACTGCTTGTTTCTCAGACCACACTTCCGTTCCATGCCGGTGCAAAGCGCGCTTACATGGAATTGGGTCTTATTAAGTAACACCTTTCAGACAATGCAGCCGGCCCGCAAAAGCAACAGCGCGCTGGCTGCATACTGCTGCCAAGTGCATTGCTGCGGACTTTGCATGTGTAAACACAGGCAAGGCACGTTCAGTGCAGGCAATTTACTTTCAAACAACAAACGTGAAACGGTGTAGGCATGGACTTCCCTTCGCTGACTGAAACAGGCCGCCGTAGAAAACTCGCGCCTACCATGAGTACCGTTGTCAAGGTACTGTCGGCGGCCTTCGCCATATGGGTAGTTCATTCAAATCTGTTCATTATCGCTGACCCGCTTATTCAGGGTATTCTCTTTATTTCGGGGATATTCACCATTCTTTTTCTGGCGATTGGAGCGACCTCCAGAGCGCCGGACCGGATTCCTTTCTACGACTGGATTCTAGCGGCTCTCAGTCTTGCTTGCGGCGTCTATTTCTTCATGACTTCGGGAGCGATAGCGAACCGGATAAGCATTCTGGATGAGTTCACGATTGATCAGTTGTTCTTCGGTTCCTCGCTCCTGTTTCTGACGCTCGAAGCGACCCGGCGTACTACCGGCTTGGGGCTCACCGGGGTTGTCTTGCTCTTTCTGTTCTACAATCTTTTTGGCTATCTGCTGCCACCTCCGTTCGGTCATCGGGTTAGTGAGTTTACATATCTGCTCGATATCCTCGTTTTTACGACCGACGGCTTGTTTGGCGTTCCGATTCAGGTGGTGGCGAGCTACGTTTTCCTTTTCGTGATGTTCGGAACATTTCTGTCAAAGGCAGGAGGCGGCGATTTCTTCTTTAACCTTGCGGCTCTGGTCACCGGGCGCGCAAGAGGAGGACCTGCCAAGATCGCGATCATCTCGTCTGGATTATATGGAACGATGTCCGGCAGCCCCACTTCCGATGTCGTCGCAACCGGTTCGATCACTATCCCTGTGATGAAACGGCTTGGATATCGCGCCCGATTTGCAGGAGCGGTGGAGGTCGCAGCATCCACCGGTGGTAGCGCGATGCCCCCGATCATGGGGTCAGCGGCGTTCATCATGGCCGAATACTCGGGGATTTCCTATAACTCGATTGTGCTCGCGGCCCTGATACCAGCTTTGCTTTATTATACCGGCGTTTTCGCCCAGGTGCACTTGCGCTCGGTCAAATACGACCTGCGGCCGTCGGAAGACGAGGTTCCGACCGCTACGGAAACGTTCAAAACCGGCTGGGTCTTTTTGCTGCCTATCATCGGTATTATCGTTGCGCTGATACTCGGTTATTCACCGACGTTTACGGCTGGTGTCGGCGTCCTTGTCACGATTGTCGCTTCATTGATCCTGAAAGAAACGCGGCTTTCGCCTTGGCAAATCGTGGAAGGTCTTGGAACAACCACTCTGCAGATCTTGCCGGTTGCCGGTGCATGTGCTGCTGCGGGCCTGGTTATTGGCGGATTGTCCATGACCGGCCTTGGGATGAAATCAGCGAATGTGATTCTAACCGTTAGCGATGCGCAGCCAATACTGACGCTCGTGATTGCCGCAACCGTCACGATCGTTCTCGGTCTGGGGATGCCGACCCCGAGCGCCTATATTCTGGCGGCCGTGCTCGTGGGACCGGCGCTATCCAAGCTCGGCTTCCCGATCCTTCCGAGCCAAATGTTCTTGCTCTACTATGCGATCTTGTCTGCACTAACTCCTCCGATCGCTGTTGCAGCCATTGCCGCGTCTGCGATCGCCGACGAGGATCCCTTCAAAATTGCCTTCTCGGCCGTAAGGCTTGCAATCGTTGGATTTTTGTTACCTTTCGCCTTCGTCTGGAATCCGGGAATACTTCTGGAGCTCGGGCCTTTGGCAAACACTCTCGCAGTGGTCGGGGCGTTCTTCGGCGCGTTCGCCATCGCAGCCTCGATAGAGGGATTGATCAAGACCGAACTGCTCACCTGGGAAAGAGTCCTTCTAACGGTTGCGGCGGTGGGGGCTGTAAGCCCTTATCCCGTCGTATCCGGCTTGTGCATCTTGCTGATTGCCGGGTTGATCGTACGACAGTTCGTGTTTTCTGCGAGGGTGAGAAACGTCGAAAATCCTTAGTCCCGGTCGACGTGCGAATGGAATATGGAAAACATTCACTCGACCGGACGGCACCTGCGTTTTGAAGAATTACGATCAGTTCGACCGCTTGATTGGACTTGCTGATACCAACGGGTGGTCTACACATGTCAAAAATTCAGGCAGGTCAACCGGCACCGGTAGGCAACGGGTCGGGCTTGATACTTACAATTACAGCTCTGCCGGAAGATCTGACGCGCGTAACGCAAGCTATTCATGATTTAACCGTCGATATCGTTTCTGCGGACAGGAACGCGGAGAGCAGCGGGCAAATGCGAAGCGCCCATGGTGGCGAAGTTTTATTTTCCTTGAGTTTCGACGTCAGCCAGCTCAAATCAGATGGTCGGGATTTGCCCGGCTACATCGGTCGAGAACTCCGACACCAACTGAGCAATTCTTCCGCAAAGATTCGCTGCGACGCTGTCGTCAACGAGCCGATTGAGGATGTGCAAAAGCAACCGCTTTTTTGGAAACGCTGGGTGGTCAGTATGCTAGGTGTCTATCCGTTGCTGATCATAATATACCACGCGTTAAAGCCGCTAACCGAAAACGTATCTGCACCGATTTCTTTGTTTTTGGTGGCATTCGTTCTGACAGGTTTGAATACGCGTTACGTAATGCCGTTGCTCATGAGAAAAATGCATTCGTGGTTGGAACTCTAGCAAGATTTTTCTCAAAAGGCGCAAATAGATCGTGCATCGGCCATGAACCTTTCACGCTTAGGTCAGTTGCCGGAACCTCCCATAAAAGCATCGCACGATGCTCTGAATTCATAGAGTTTTCATCTCCAACAACAGCCGTTGTGCGGCCTTCGCGTTGGACGAGGGGAGGCCGGATTTCACGGCAGCGGGAAACTCCGAAGTCAGGGTTTCGGGATCCTGCAATAGCAGGCGAAAAAATTCTGCCCTCCAGTTGACAGCTTAAACTTAGAAAGCTAAGAATACTGGAGAAGCCATAAGCCGCCCGATGGTGTTTTTTAACGTGGCGGTCCGTGGAGGAGGGAGATCAAATGCTTACACCCGAAGAGAATGAACTGCTGACCCGTGTGACCGGCGACGCCCCGATGGCGCGGCTGATGCGTCAGCATTGGACTCCTGTTTGCCTGATCGAAGAGGTGGAAGAGCCGGACGGCAAGCCGCTTCGCGTTGAAGTTCTCGGCGAAAGCTATGTGGCATTTCGCGATTCAAAGGGGCGCTTGGGCCTGTTGGATGAGCTTTGCCCGCACCGCAAGGCTTCGCTGGTCTTTGGCCGAAATGAGGAATGCGGGCTTCGCTGCCTCTATCATGGCTGGAAAATGGACGTTGACGGCAACGTTGTCGCTATGTCGTCGGAGCCGGAAGGCAGTCCTCTGATGGACAAGGTGAAGCACCGTTCCTACCCCGTTCGCGAGTGGGGCGGTTTCGTCTGGGCTTGGCTTGGCGACAAAGACGAAATGCCGGAGTTTCAACCGCCGGCATTTGCACCGCGCGCGGATTCTCCGATCGCAATCCTAAAGATCCGAATCCCCGCGAATTGGGCGCAGATCCACGAAGGCCAGATCGACAGCGCGCACTCGTCTTCGCTGCATTCATCTGACATGGTTCCAGCCAAAGTCGAAGGTGCGGCGGCGGACGAAAAGTCATGGTATCGGCCCTCGACCGACAAATCGCCTCGCATGCAAACGGAAACGACAAGTTATGGGTTTCACTATGCCGCGATCCGTACTCCCATCAAGAACGCGGCTACGCACAATTACATTCGGGTTACCGAATTCGTTGCGCCCTACTACTCGCTGATACCGCCCAACAACAATTACAGGGTGGCCGCGGTGATTGTGCCAATCAATGATGAGGAAACCGCTTTCCACTTCATTGCTTGGGATGGGCCGAACGTCCCGACAACGGACGAGTGGCGCCGGTTCACGCATGCGGTGCCGGGTGTGGATGTCGATGACAAATGGCGTTGCCTGCGCACCTTGGACAACGATTTCCTTCAGGATCGTGATGCGATGAAGGAAGGCAATTTTACTGGTATCAAGGGCATTCCCAACCAGGATATTGCGATGTGGGTGTCGATGGGCGCGCGCGTCCAGCGCCACACCGATGTCCTCGGTGCGTCAGACCTGGCCATTGTCGAATTCCGCCGCCTGATGGCGGATGCGGCTAAAAAAGTAGCCGAAGGTGGTCAGGCAATCGGAACGGATTCCGAGATCCCGCAGGTTTTGATCAACTCCCACGAGGGGGTTTACCCGAAAGAAACCGACTGGCGAACACTTCTCAACACTTCGGGAAAAACAGTCGCTGCAGAATAGGTTCTGCTGAAATTTCCTCCCGGATCCGCCTGAGGCCGCACGCGGTCTTGGGTGGTTCTTTCGTGAGCGGAGGGGGCGATGTGTCGTCGCTGCAAGGGTGTAATCTTGGGGTGTCGCGGGCTGTGGCAAAGCAAATCGGCAAGTAAGATGAGCCAACCCATCAACATTGACGACTTGCGACGATTGGCCCGCATTCGCTTGCCACGGGTGGTGTTCGATTTTCTTGACGGCGGGGCTGAAGACGAAGTTACTCTGCAGAGAAACAGGCAGGCATATGAGGATATTCAGTTAAGACCCAAAATTCTTAACGGTGGCATGGTCGATCTTTCGGTCAATCTATTTGGCCAAAAATTCTCTGCACCTTTCATTATTGGCCCGACGGGTTTGAACGGGATCTATTGGCCGAAAGGGGATTTGCATCTGGCAAGTGCCGCCCAAGGTGCGGGTGTCGGTTTCGCGGTTTCCACGGCGTCCAACACATCAATGGAAGCGATTGCACAACAAACGGATAGTCCTCTTTGGTTCCAGCTTTATCCGTGGGGAAAACCGGGCTTTTCCGAGGCGCTCATAGAGCGTGCCGCCAATGCCGGCTATGCGGCGCTGATTGTCACGGTCGACTCTTTGGTTGGGGGAAAACGCGAGCGTGATTTACGGCACGGTTTCTCACATGAAATCAAAATGAGCGCTCCCGTAATCCTGGACGGGCTGATGCATCCTAGATGGCTGGGTTCGGTTTGGCTTGGCAGAAACAGGCCACGATTACAGAATCTTGTGGCGTTCCTGGGGGAGGGGGTAAGCGACGCAGCGCTGGCGGATTTCACCCGTTCCCAACGGAATCCTCATTTTTCCTGGGACGATGTTCGGCGTATTCGCAAACAATGGAACGGACCGCTGCTGATCAAAGGCATAATGTGCGGGGAGGACGCGTTACGCGCCTGCAAGGAGGGCGCTGATGGAGTCATCGTGTCAAATCACGGGGGTCGCCAACTCGATGGTGCGCCCGCGACCATCGAAGTCATTGAGGACATTGCCGGACAACTAGACCGCGATGCAACCGTTCTGCTGGACGGCGGCATTCGGCGGGGCAGCGATATCGTAAAGGCGCTTGCTTTGGGGGCACACGGCGTACTTCTCGGCCGGGCGACATTATACGGCCTGGCGGCCGGTGGCCGCGATGGGGCGGCGCAAGCCCTGTCGATACTGGAGGACGAAGTGCGCAGAACACTGATTTTCATTGGCTGCAAATCGGTTCAACAGCTCGGACAGCATCATATCGCGGGTAGAAGAAACGCCGCGGCACTGCCTGGACGGAATACTTAAGCAACTCGTTAGGCCACGGAAAATACGTAACGTTTCAGCAGATTGCCAAGCGGTTGACTTCAATAACTTAGCTATCTAATAAATTCTATCGCGATCCGACTGGGAGGAATTCATGCAGCAAATGAGAATGCGAGTCGCAAGTAGAATCGTTTTGACACCGAGCATCGTGGAATTCACGTTGGTTCCGGTCGGCGACTGTAAGCTTCCCAGTTTCGATCCAGGTGCGCATATCACAGTCGAAACGCCGTCAGGTGCCATGCGCCGTTACTCGCTCGTGAACGACGGTTTCGAGCCGACTGAATACGTCGTTGCCATCAAACGTGAGCCGCAATCTCGAGGCGGATCCGCGTCGATGCATGACGATGCGCATGTTGGTTCCGAGCTGAATATTGAGCCGCCGGAGAACGATTTCCCCCTGACGGATGTTCAGAAGTATCTACTGATAGCAGGCGGCATTGGTATTACGCCGATTTATTCCATGGCGCGATATCTCGACAAAAAAGGCAAAGCGCTACGCATCATATACGTCACTCGAAGCGCAGAAGAGGCTGCCTATCTTGCGGAGCTGAACGAAGCCTTCGAGGGCAGGATCATAGTTCATCATGACAACGGCGATCCTGACGCGGTTTATGATTTCTGGGACGATCTAGTCACGCCAAGAGCAACACATGTCTTTTGCTGTGGACCAAAGCCTTTAATGGACGAGATCAAGGCAGTTTCCGGCCATTGGCCGGAGGGGCGGATCCATTTTGAGGACTTTAAACCGGTCGATGTGGTGCGTCAGGACGACGTCGCCTTCGAAGTGGAACTGAAAAAGAGCGGGGAAACAGTCACCGTTCCTAAAGATCGCTCAATCTTGGAAGCGCTTCGGGATGCCGGTTTTGCGACGAGCAGTTCATGTGAAAGCGGAACATGTGGAACGTGCAAGACCCGTCTCCTGGTGGGGGAAGCCGATCATCGCGACATGGTTTTGATGGACGAGGAAAAAGGCGATTACATCATGATCTGCGTGTCGCGGGCGAAATCGGGGAGGCTGGTTCTTGACCTGTGATCCGGTTCGCCTCGGCGTCGCTGGCCTTGGGCGTGCGTTCATGCTCATGGTGCCGACGTTCGATGTCGATTCCCGTGTAAAGCTCATCGCTGCCGCCGCTCCCAGAGAGCAAAGCCGTGCCGCCTTCGAAACAGAATATGGCGGCAAGAGTTATGAGACCGTTGAAGCGTTATGCGCCGATCCGTCTGTCGAAGCGATTTACATCGCCACCCCTCATCAGATGCATGTGGACCATGTCCTGGCGGCGGCGAGTGCCGGTAAGCATGTTCTTGTCGAAAAACCGTTGGCGATCTCCATGGCAGATGCCGAAAAAATGATAACCGCCACGCGCAAGGCAGGTGTGCATTTGATCGTTGGTCCCAGTCACAGTTTCGACCCTCCTGTTGAGCTTGCCGCGCAGCTGATTGAAAGCGGTGAATTTGGTCGACTGCGTATGATCCAGGCGCTGAACTATACCGATTTTCTCTATCGGCCGCGACGACCTGAAGAACTGCGCACGGAAGAGGGGGGAGGCGTTCTCTTCAGTCAGGCAATTCACCAAATCGATGTCGTCCGGAGACTGGCTGGCGGGATAGCCGAAAAGATCTATGCAATGACCGGAGCTTGGGATTCCAAGCGACCGACCGAAGGCGCGTTCAGCGCGCTCATGACCTTCGAGACAGGTTGCATCGCCAATTTGACCTATTCAGGTTATGCCCATTTCGACAGCGATATCTGGATGAATAATGTCGGTGAGTTGGGGCAACCCAAGACCCCCGGATCATATGGAGGGGCGCGCCGAGCCCTGATGGACCTTACGCCAGAAGACGAGGTTCGCCTTAAGACGACCCGAACTTTTGGCAATGGAACGACGATCCAAGCCAAACACAACGAACATTTCGGTCCGGTGATCGCCCTTTGCGATCGAGCGGATCTTAAACTGATGCCGGACGGTATCGAGGTCTTTGGCGATACCAGGCGTAGCTTCATTGAAGCGCAATTCGGTCCTGCTCCGCGCAGAACGGTCATTGATGCGCTGGTCGCGGCAGTTCGAGAGGATGCCCCCCCCGTCCAGAGCGGGGAGTGGGGATTGGCGAGCCTTGAGGTTTGCCATGCAATTCTACGCTCTGCCAGATCCGGCCAGCCGGTCGAACTTCAGCATCAACGCAACACAAAACATCGAAAGCCGACAGGATGAGCAATCTGAAACTTTCTCTTGCAATGGGAAACTATGACCGGACGCGTGCGATCGTGGATGGCCGAGTGCAAATCGACGGGGTCGACCCCATTCCGATGCTGCTGTCGCCGGAGGAGATGTTCTTCCGTGCCTTCCGGCATCATGCGTTCGATATCAGCGAGCTTTCGCTGTCGTCCTATTCGATCTCCGTTGCCAGGGGCGATCCGCATTATGTTGCGATCCCTGTTTTCCTGAGCCGTGCCTTCCGGCACACGTCGGTTTATATCCGGACGGACAAGGGTATAGAAAAGCCCGGTGACCTGAAGGGGAAGCGCATTGGCATTGCCGAATACCAGCTTTCCGCCAATGTGTGGGTGCGTGGTATTCTCGAAGAAGAACACGGCGTGAAGCCGTCCGATATCATCTGGGTGCGAGGCGGGATGGACACGCCCGGCCGGCCTGAGAAGATCAAGGTTCAGTTGCCGGACGATATCGTGATGGAGGAGGCGCCGGAGGGCAGCACCTTGAACGGCATGCTCGCGGCGGGCGAGATCGACGGTTTCGTCGGGCCGCGATGGCCTCGTTGCTTCTCCGAAGGTCATCCACATGTCGGGCGCTTGTTTTCCGACAGTATCTCCGCGGCTGAAGCCTATTTCCAACGTACTCGGATCTTCCCGATCATGCATGTTCTGGGAGTACGGCGAAGCTTGGCGGAGGAATATCCATTCCTGCCGGCTGCCTTGCTCAAGGCTTTCACCCAGTCAAAGCGGCTGGCGGAAGACGCGCTTTCGGACACCTCCGCGACCAAAGTTACGATGCCGTTCGTCGAGGATAACCTGAACCGCGTTCACACCCTGATGGGGAACGATCCCTGGAGTTACGGCGTTGCCGAGAACTCCCATGTCCTGAACCGGTTTCTCGATTATCACGCAAGCCAAGGGCTTTCGCCACGCCGGGTCGAGATCGAGGAGCTGTTTCATCCTTCGACGTTGGAAGCTTACAGCCTTTAGCGGGAGTTTCAAAATGGAAGAGTATTTGCCTGGAGATATCGTTGAGGTCGAAACGCCCAATGGTTTGGCCTACATTCAGCTAACGCACATCCATCCAAGCTATCCTCCGGTGGTCAAGTTTCTCAAGGGTCCGTACGAGAGCCGGCCCGAGAATGTCGCCGTTCTGACAGCCGAAAATGCACCCTTGGCGATGGTTCCATTGTCGGCGGTTCTGAAGAAGCTTGAGTTGAAACATTCTCGCGTGGGCAATGCCGAAATCCCGCATAGCGAACGTAAATTTCCGATCTTTAGAATGCCCATTCGAGGAAAGAAGGGTGAAATCATCTACTGGTGGTTCTGGGATGGACGGGGTTTGACGTTTTCATCGGATCTCATGGAAGCTCAGGAGAACCTGCCGTTGCGTGAGATCATGTCGTCCGAGCGTTTCATGGAGCAACTTGTCACAAATGCCAGGTAACTCCGAAACCCGGTCCGACTATAGCCGATGACGGCTGGTTTCGGCGGCTTGCTGGCCGCGTTCGGGGCGTTTTGTTATGCGCTAAGTTCCGTTGCCATCGCCAAGAGCTCACAGTCCGTTCAGGGCCGGGGAAACGACGTGTTTCTGTCGGTTCTGATGACGGCCCTGGTTTCAGGCCTGCTTTGGCTGGCGATAGGGTCGCCGTTTCCAGCCTATGGAGAAGCGGCGCTCATCGGGGTTGGCTATTTTGTTCTTGCCGGCTTGCTGGGAAATGTGCTGGGCCGGCTAACTCTTTTCCGGTCGGTTGAGCTGGCCGGGGCGGTTGAGACAGGGTTCATTCGGAGACTGATCCCTGTGTTCGCTGCGATCTTTGCGTTTCTGCTGCTCGGCGAAATCATCACATCGACAATCGTGATTGCCTTTCTCCTTGTCACAGGAGGCGTTCTGATCATGATGGCGAACACTCCTTCAAGACCGACTGCCGTCAGGTCCGTACCAGAGCGCACGACCAAGGAAAAAACCGAAGGGCGTGTAATGGCGTTTAGCTCTGCAGCAGGTTACGGAGGATCATTCGTCGCTCGAAAACTGGCAATGCAGACGCTTCCGGACCCGCTTGCAGGCGTTTTTATCGGAGCGGTGACCGGATTGGTTTGCTTTGGCGCCTCCGCGGGCTTTCGTTTCCGCAATTGGTCCACATTCATGTTGCGCATACATAAGCCAACCGGCTGGCAATTGCTTGCGGGCAGCTCGATGACACTGGGTCAGGTGGCATTGTTCTTTTCGTTGATGTTCACCAATGTAACGGTGGTCGCGATAATTTCTTCGGTCGAGATGTTCTTCGCAGCCTGGCTGGCCGGTCACGTTTTCAAAACCGAGAACCGGCCGGGTTCCAGATTCTACTTTGCTTCGATACTGGCCGGAGCCGGCGTGATAATATTGGCTGTCGCCCCGTAATATATTTTGCGTTCCTGAATTGCCTGTGGATCGGGGCAACGACAATCACGAGGAGAGGTTGTCGATCAGTTTGTCCATTGCTTTGAAAAGCTGGGCAAGCTCCTCTTCTTCGAAGCCCTTCGATGCGTGATCGGCCGCAACCCTTGCGGATTTCATGACCTGGTCGATTTTCTCCCGGCCTTGATCCGAAAGGCGAACGACAACGACACGTCTATCTTTCGCACTTCGTTCGCGCAGCAAGAGATCTCTCTTGTCAAGTTCATCCAGAACGCGCGTCGAAGAAGCCTTTTCGATGCCCAGGATCGCAGAAAGCTCGGATTGGGTAAGGCAAGTTTCTTCCCGCAGAACTCTGAGATGAATGTACTGCGCCATGCTCAGTTTCGAATCGATCAGCTGCTTCTGCAACAGCTTGCCATAGAGATGATAGGCCAAACGAAGCGATGCTCCGAGGCCGCGTTTGCGGGAGGGGGACTGAACCTGGTCGATGTCGCGGAGCCTTAACTTAGAGTTCTTATATTATTGACAATGGTAGCATGCGTCTTATAGTAAGGCAATCTTACTATTTTTGGTGAGGCAGCCTGGCAATAAACGGAGGAGCTCTTAATGCCGGAAAAACTGTTGTGTGCATCGTCGGACCTCAACGACACGACCGCCAAGATCTGCGAGATCGAAGGTGTCGAGATCGGCGTTATCCGCCACAAAGGAAATGTCGTCGCATATAAAAACGTGTGCCCGCATCAGGGTGGCCCCGTCTGCGAAGGGCTCAAAATGCCCAAGGTATGTGTCGAGTTTGACGACCAGCAACGCGCTCGCAGGCAGAACTTCGACGATAGCGAGATGCACTTCGTATGCCCCTGGCACGGCTGGGAGTTCAAAATGGAAACAGGGGAAGCGGTAGGCGATCCGAAAATTCGCCTTAAGCGCTACAAAGTGACCGAACGGGATGGAGGTATCTATGTCGAGATTTGAAAAAGTAACACCGGAAACCCCGGCGCTGAACGTATCGGTCAACGAAGTCCTGGGCGCGCTTCGCGCGCTTGAAACCAGTCAACTGAGCTCCGCGCAGTTGCAGGCGCTATTTGCGGAAATCGTGACCGCGTTTGCGAAAATGCGGGAAAATGACAAGGAATTCTCTGCGTTCCCGGAAAACAACGACGTTTCGGCGACGGATGTTGCGGTTGCCGCGACAGGAATTCTCGAGGCTGCCGATGTGGCGGTATTCGAGCTGGGTATGTGGCAGACGCTGAAACAATAAATTTTATGGGAGTGAGATAATATGTCTCTTACATCGAATACCATGAGCTTCGGTTCGGATAGCGACCCCGCGATCAAGGAGTTCAATACAACCAAACTTTTGAAAAATGCGAGAAAGCAAGCAGAGGACCGGAATTACAAAGATTTTTTCATTTGTGACGTGGATAGCCACCACTATGAAACGGAAGCTCTTCCCGAGATCCTGCAGTACATGGACGACCCTGTCATGCGGCACCTTGGTCTGTCCGCGGGAAATGTGGGGCGTGCAGGCCTGATCCCGCAAGCGATCGGCTCTCAGGACATGGCGGGGCGCGTGACACGCTATGCCGGGCGTAACAAGGAAATTGTTCCCGAGAAGCCGCATCGCGACATTACCCTCGCGCGACGTTGGATGGATGCGATGGGGGTCGATATGGCCTGCCTGTTTCCAACACCGATGTTGCTGCTTGCGACCCACCCGCAGGTCGAAGTCGAGGTTGCGATGGCCCGCGCCTATAACCGCTGGCTTTGTGAGCGTATCCTGGAGGAAGATAAACGCATCGTCTCGATGGTCTACCTTCCAATGAACGAACCGCATGAAGCTGAAAAGATCATTGACGAGTTCACCGAGCGGAAAGGAGTCGTAGGATTTCTGTCAACCGGTTATTTGAAACGCCCGGTGCATGACAACGCGAATATGCGTATCTATGCCAAGCTGGAAGAGCACGGTATGCCGCTCGGTTTTCATGCGGCCTATCATTGGGCGGATACATCTCTCGCTCAGCTCAACAAGTTCATCTCGGTTCATGCTCTTGGGTTCAGTTTTTGTAATATTATTCACATGACGAACTGGGTGTTGAATGGTATGCCTGAGCGCTTCCCTAAGCTGAACACCATGTGGATTGAGAGCGGGCTTGCATGGATTCCTTTCCTTATGCAGAGATTGGACAATGAATACATGATGCGCACATCGGATGCGCCGCTCCTCAAGAAGAAGCCAAGCGATTACATGCGTGAGATGTTCTATTCCTCACAACCCATCGAACTCGTGGACAACAAAGAGGCCCTCGAGGTCACATTCAAGATGATGAATGCGGAAACACAATTGCTGTATTCCTCTGACTATCCGCATTGGGATATGGATTTGCCCAGCACCATCTATGACATTCCCTTTCTGGATGAGGCGGCAAAACGCAATATTCTGGGTGGAAACGCGCAAAAGTTGTTTAACCTGGATCCGGTCATGTCCGAGTGGAAGCAAAACGCGTAAAAGAACAAGCGTATCCTGCGTTCGAAGAAACGCAGACAAGATGCTCTTACATATTAGGATCGACGGACGTTCAACCGAGTCCGGTCGGATGTCCGTCGATCTGGTAAGAACGCTGTGTGGTTTCGAATGCTGCGGAACAGCACCGATGAACCGCGCGGAAACCTAGGCCTGTGACCTGTCTCCTTGAATGGCCGTTTGCCAGGGCTAAAGGGGCAGGTTACGATCAGGGACCCTTGCGGAAAGAGGTCGGGCTCCGATGTGGCCGTTCTATCGGCGCGCAAGCCTAAAAAATCAGCTCTCTAACTTGGCGCCAAGTTTCTTTGATACCGTAGCAGCGGTCTTGCGCAATTTTGCGGCGACGGAACTGTCGGTTTCGGTAGAGATCGTTTTGGTGACGCCGACTACCGTCAGGGCAGCGGTAATCGAGTTTTCCCGATCAAAAACAGGACAACTCAGCGAGGAAATTGACGGAACGACTAAACCGACAGCCTCGGAAATGCCTCGCTCGCGCGTTTTTTTCAGCAATTCGTCAATTTTTTTCCGCGTCCCAAGGCCTGCTTTCTCCAGGGAAACCATGTTTTGACGAAGCTCGGCTTCAATCATGGGTTCGATCTTTTCAGGCTCGGAGTATGCGGCAAATATTCGACCGTTGGAGGAGGTCAGGAGCGGCAGCACAGAGCCTACATTTACAGATATACTGACAGGTGCGTTACTGGGCACCCATCGTACGAGAGTCGGCCCGAAATTGCCCCATACGGACAAAGAGGTGGTTTCACCCGTTTCGTCTCTAAGTTCGATCATGTGAGGATGGGCGATCTCCAACACGTTCAGGCGTCGGATCGATGCCAGGCCAAGATCGAGCGCCAAAGGGCCAAGATCGTACAGTCCCGTGTTTTCATCCTGGACGATCAGACCGGTTGCGACATAGCTGGCGAGATAGCGATGCGCTTTTGCCGGCACCATTTCAGCGGCCTTGGACAATGCTGTTAAAGATATAGCATCGTTTCTTTGAATTAAAACTTCCAGAAGTCTTGATCCAACGACTACAGACTCGATTCTCTGTCGACCCGCTATCTTCTGCACCAAATACTTCTCCTTTTCACACCGATGCCACAAGTCGAACATGTACAGATATAAGCTACTGGCCGAGGCCGGGAAAATTTACGATATGATTTAAGCAACTTTTCCCTTCCGGCGGGATTCGATTTGGTTGAAGTAAACCACGGTAGGCAGCTGACCGCCATGGTGCAGGGTTATCGCACGATGCTCTAAGCGTATGCCAGTTCATAAGAGTGAACAAAGCTGGAGCCTGCCGCGCACCGGCAAATCAAGTAAAGCCGGGCGCCGGATTTCCATGGGCCTTCGAAACACCGAGCCCATCCAGCCGATCAAACCTTCTGCCCTGGGGCTTGGGAGTGCCGGCGTTCGGCCGTTGGCAGCTTGACATCTGGCTCATAAGACACATCGGCTACTGCTGGCTGCAGGATGAGCATCGTTTTAATATGCTAAATGAGGTTACTGGACAAAAGAGCCCGAAGTGTCGCGTATTTCCGGGATATCAAATACATGGTGTCTGGGTTGTCGGGCTTTGGTCCCACCGGCATCGTGGTGCAGACTGCGAGACGGATCTGGCACATGCCTGCGAAATCAATCGGGTTAGTGCGACATGAATACCGGTACCTTGGTTGACCGTATCAGTTCATGGGTCACGCCGCCAAACAGATCTTGTGAGAACTTGCTGTGCTCATAGGCACCCATCACAACCAATTTAGCGCCAATTTCGGCGGCTGTTTTTTGGATCGTTTTTGCAACGCTGTTGGTAGGTTTGGGGCACGCTATTTTTTCAACGTTAACGCCGTGCCGTTCCAAGTGGGTAAAAATGTCCGTTCCTTCAGGAAAGCTCGGCAATATGTCACCCACCGTCAGCAATGAGACCTTTCGGGGCCTTTCTTCAAGGATATTCATTGCGTCATTCAATGCTCTGGCGGCGGCTCGCTTGCCATCCCAGGCGACAAGCGTATGACTGCCCAACTGTTCTGCTTCGAATTGATCGGGAACAACAAGAACAGGCCTGCCGCTCTGCAGCGCCAACAGATCCGGGCTAACGGCGCGAAATTCGTCTGTCGGCAACTTGGGTTGACACCCTGTTACGACAAAGTCGAAGTTTCGGGCAATTTCAGGCAACGAGAGATTGCCAACTGTTTCGGGCATGAGGAATTGAGCCCGATCTGTCAGGCCTAACGAATTGGTAACGTCTTCGAATAGCTCGTGTGACGATTCAATTTTGGCATTTCTCACCACGCCTAGTTTCTTGACCAGATCTTCTGTCAGTCCCAATACCTGATCGAAAAAAGAAATATCGCTTCCGTACACTCCAGTTAACCATGCATTGTGCTTGGCGGCGATTTTTGAGGCGTGACGAAGACTGCTTGGGAAGCCGGAGGTGCCTGAATGTACAAGCAAGATATTCTTGATAGTCATGTTTGCCTCACGATTTCAGAACGCTTAAGGCGCAGTAGCAGAGAATAACATAGATGTCTATGATTATTGAATTGATATGAGCGATCGCAACCGGGAGGGAATATATCTCACCTGCTGATCTGGCATGCTTCGATGCGCCCGGTATGCGATTGGGTTCAACGGGTTCAGCCCTACCTGTTTTGACAATTACTCTTCAAGCTCGCCACAGTCGGCCGCATGGCTCGGATCCCATGTTGGCGATGCGTCACGCCCGGAGCGTGAGAGGGAGAGTGCGACCGGACGGATATGAGTCGGTGCGGTTGAGAGAATACTGCACGGCTCGATCCCGTCCCGCTCTCCCAAGGTCTTCCCAATGAACATAACTTTCCCTTCCGCAGTGGCGCCTTCTGCCGCTCCGTTTCCGTCGTTCCGCGATCTTCGTGGCGGCGCAGTTCCTTCCATCGCATATCGACCGAGGCGAACGCATCGACACCGCCCCGCTCCGTTCTGCGATGGAAATCGCCTTCGATGCCTCCGACGCCAGCGGCGCCTGGGACTGGAAGATGGCCTACGAGACTTGCGAGGGGGCAACCGTTCTCTTCCTGCGCAAATACGGAAAGGCGCTTTTCCGTAAAGCCGGGTCTCAGGATTTACGGCTTTCCACCCTCACCAGGATTGCGGATCTCCTGCCAACGCAAACGGGTGGATCGGAGGAAAGCCAGACCTTTCAGCAATTCTCGACGCCTATTCCGCTTGGCCTTGCGGTTCTGACGGCAGCGGCGGTCGGGCCGGACGATCTGGTGCTCGAACCTTCGGCAGGCACCGGCCTTCTCGCCATCCTTGCCGAGATCGACGGTGGATCCATGGTCCTGAACGAACTTGCCGAGACACGCGCAAACCTGCTCGCTCGACAAGAACGCGGGGCGCCCTTACCGTCAACGCGCGGCGCACGAGCTGGCCGCCTACAACCGCCTCAGGCTGCTTGATGCCCTGCGCGAATTACTGGAGCTCGGCGGAACCATCCTCCGGCCAGTTGGCGCATAGATGATGGGGGCCGATGATGAGCGTACCATGCACTGTGCGACATAGACCTTGAAACCCTCGCCTGTCTCACCGACAATTCCGCACCGCGGGCCGCCTGCCGTTGTGGCCCGATCAGCCTCAGATATCTCCGGAAGTTGGTAATCTAACGCGGCTTGCTGGGACATTGTACATTCTCACCATTGTCGACCATCGCAATTGACCGTCCGCACTCAGAAACGGGATGCTGTCACCCGTTGAGTTTGAACGGCAGCAGGAAATGAACTCCGAAGGCGTCTAGAAAACGCGGGGCTATTCAGATATCGCTTCATCGTCTGTTTCCTTCAATTGGGAACAGACTAACCTCAAAACGAGGATTTTTCAGGGGAGCATGTATGAACTGCCTTCCCCTGCAAGCGATTTGTCGATGCACCGTTGACCCTGCTTCTATGTATTCGGTCTGTTTGTGAGGCCATTCGATTTGCCTCTGACCAAGATGGGAAGTCGCGCGTCCTGTGTCTCGTTAGCTCATCGGCACTCGAGAGCCATGCTCCCCGTCAGACTTACAGAACGCCGATTGGTCGTTGGTCCATCTCCTTCTCGCCCGCAGTTTCCTTTGTCTTTTCGTCTCGCCCGGATTTACGAACCAACCAACGCAGTGGCTCGGTATCGCTCACCTTTCGTCAAAACGGCCCAGGCAATCCGCGCCATCTTGTTGGCCATAGCCACCGCGGCGACGTTCACATGCGTTCGCTCTTTCAGACCATCCGCCCATCGCGTTATCGGCGACGTCCTGTTCTGCACGAGGTGAAGCACCGTTCGTGCTCCATGGATGAAGAGCTTGCGCAAGTAGCGATTTCCATGCTTCGAAATGCCGATCAGCTTTGCCTTTCCACCCGTTGTGATTTGTCGTGGAACGAGCCCGAGCCAAGCTGCAAGATCGCGGCCTTTGCTAAAGCTGCTTCCCGTGCCGACGGCCGCGACGAGAGCTGAGGCGATCGTCGGACCAACGCCGGGGATCTCCATCAGTCGCTGCATGTCGGCGTCGGTTTTGGCCAGCGATTTGATCTCGGCATCCATGGCAGCAACCCGCCGGTTGATCTCGCCCAGCTCAGATGCCATGTCTGAGAGCATCAAGACGATCCGGGGAGATAGATCGACGGTGCCCTGCGTCGTCAACTTTGTCAGCTCTTTCTGGAATACGTGACGGCCTGTGCCGACACGGATGCCGCGTTCCATCAGAAAGCCACGCCCCTGATTGATCAGTCGAGTTCTGTCTGACACCAGACGTTCCCGCGCGCGGTGTAATGCCTGGAGGTCGAGCTGTTCTTCGGATTTGATTGCGACGAATGACATGGTCGGTCGGGTGGCGGCTTCGGCGATCGCCTCCGCATCGCGGTCGTCATTCTTGTGAACCTTCACATAAGGTCGGACATACAGCGGCGACATCAATCGGGGCTCATGCCCATGTTCGAGGCAGAAGCGCCCGATGTGATGTGCGCCCCCGCAGGCTTCCATTGCGACAATACAGCTTGGCAACTCCGCCAAGAAATCCAGCAACCGGAATCGTTGGAGGCGTTTGCGAAAAACTACAGCGCCGCTGGCATCAAGCCCCGCAAGGCTACAAACCGACTTGCCCAGATCAATCCCAAGAACCGTGATGTCCATCAGAATGCTCCTTCTTCTCCACCAATACGCGCAACAATAGCTGCGTCTCGGTGGGAAGGCAGTTCATCCCATTAGGTCAAGAGCTACGTGTCATTGATCAGCATGTGACCGTCGAATCGGTTGATCATGCCTCGACCGGAGCTTTCGTTTAGCGAAAACCGTTTCAAAAACCGTTTCAAATCTTCCAATTGAAACGGTGCAGTGTACGTAACTCATTGAAAAGATTGGTGACCCCGACAGGATTCGAACCTGTGACCCTCAGATTAGGAATCTGATGCTCTATCCTGCTGAGCTACGGGGCCTTTATGCGGTCGATTAGCATGATTTGACGTCCGTGGCGACCCCTGGCTGCAACAGACTGTCGTTGCCGATGGGGATTGTTTGTCGAGGAAGCCGGTGCACGGCGAGGGGGATGCTGACGCGCCTTGGGGCCGCTCCCACGTTGTCCTGATTTTTACTGCCGTTTTACTGGCGTGTCTTGGACTTGCCTTATTCGCTGCTTAGCAGTTTGGATCATCGTGACCGCTTTCTCAGCCTTGCCCGATGCCATGCATGTTGTCGGGTGACGTGTGCCTTGCGCTGCCTGCCTGCAGGTAGCGCTCCGGAAAAGGGTCGCGTACCAAGGTGAAGGAAACGGACGTGCCACAGCGGCGACAGAAAACGGGATGGAGAAAGGCCGGGCAGGTGACAACCCTGCGCACGGCTGCCGCGCCGTTGCTTGCCGGCTGCGCTGCCGTTCTGCTGACCCAGGCCGTTGCCGCTGACGAGCGCGCGCCGGTGGAGCGCCCGGAAACACCCGTGGCCGCCGATGTTTGTGCCGGGGTGCGGGAAAAAACCGTTCAGGTGACCTTCGACAGCAGTGAAGCCTTGTTCGTGTCCGCCGCCGGAGACCGCTTCCTTGCGAGCGATATCGAGATGCCGGTGCAAGCGTCAGGACAGGCGGGCGGCGAAGAAGTCGGCCGGAACACCTTGCAAACCTATCTGGAAAGTCGGCCTGATCTGGAGCTGGCCGCAGTCGCGGCTGGACCGGAAAACCGCTGGGGGCTAACGCCCGGCTGGGTGTTCGTTTCGGATGATGGCCATTCCGCGCTTCTGCAGGAACAGCTTTTGAAGGCAGGCGTTGCCATTTTTGCGCCGGGTCATGCCGGAGCGGATTGCGCAGACGCCTTGCGGACCGCGGAAACGCAGGCAAGCCTGGCGCGAGCGGGCCTTTGGGGCGAGACATCGCCGCGTCTTGTCTATTCCGCAGCCGCGCCGAAGTCTTTCAGCGACGCTTCCGGGCACTATGTTATTGCAAGAGGACGTATTGTTTCCCTTGGAAAAACGCGCAGCACCCGTTATCTGAACTTCGGAAAATACTGGAAAACAGATTTCACGGTCACGCTGAAGGCTTCAGCTGAGGACGACGTCAACACGGCCCTCGGGCGATCCGGCTGGACGCTGGATGCCCTGGAAGGGCAGGTTGTCGAAATACGCGGCTCCGTCCAGGAAAGGGACGGACCGTCTATGGTGCTCCGCCATCCGGAGCAACTGGTGGTACTGAATGACAAAAGGGCAGGACGTGACGGCCAAAGCAGCAACTGATTTCCGTCAGCCGGCATGTTTGCCCGCACGGCGCGGCCTGCGCCGGACCTGGCTGCGCAACCTTGTTGCAGGCGGTTCCGCGCTTCTGGTGGCCTCCTGCCAGTTGCTGGGTGACGGGCCGACCGTCGGCACGGTAACGCCCGGTACACTGCGCCCCAACCTTGCGGCCGATATCGGCGAGCGCGAGCATCCGCGCGTGGTGGCCACCTATGGCGGTGTCTACAAGGACGCCGGCGCGGAGCGGGCAGTTGCGAGCGTCGTCGGCCGGCTGGTGGCGGCATCGGAAGACCCCTCGCAGAGCTACAAGATCACCATTTTGAATTCGCCGGCCATCAACGCCTTCGCCTTGCCGGGCGGCTATCTTTATGTCACGCGCGGTCTGCTCGCCCTTGCCAACGACACGTCGGAAGTTGCCGCCGTGCTGGCGCACGAGATGGCGCATGTGACGGCGAACCACGCAATCAAGCGCCAGCAACGCGCCGAAGCCAAGCAGCTTGCCAACAAGATCCTGACCGATGTGGTGCAGGACAGCGAGGAAGCCCGCAAGGCGATCATCTCGTCGCAGCTTTCCTTTGCCCGCTTCAGCCAGGTGCAGGAGCTTGAAGCCGACGATATCGGTGTGAAGACCCTTGCAAGGGCCGGTTTCGACCCCTATGCCGCTGCACGGTTCCTGCGGTCCATGGCAGCCTTCGCCCGCTACCAGTCCGCTGACAAGTCGGGCTCGACCGCGCCAGACTTCCTGTCTTCCCACCCTTCCACGCCGGAGCGCTTGCAGATTGCCATCCGCGCGGCCCGGCAGATCGGTGCACCGGGCATCGGCGAACGTGACCGCACCCGCTATCTCAGCCAGATCGACGGCATGCTGTTCGGCGACGACCCGCTTGAAGGGTTCGTCCGTGGACGTTCCTTCCTGCACAAGGCGCTCGGCATCAGCTACACCGTGCCTTCCGGCTATATTCTGGAAAACACGCCCGAAGCGGTTCTGGCCAGCAATGGCGACGGCACGGCGATCCGGTTCGACGGGGCAGATGTCAGCAGCTATTCCGGCCTGCGTGATTACATGAACTCCGGCTGGATCAACGGCCTGCTGCCCGAAAGCGTCCGCGAAACGACGATCAACGGCCTGCCGGCGGTTACCGGGGCGGCCATCACCCAGGGCTGGTCCTTCCGCATTGCAGTGATCCGGATCGGCAAAACAGGGTATCGCTTCATCTTTGCCAGCCGCTCGCCCAATGAAACGTTCGACCGGGATTTCCACCAGACGGTGGAAAGCTTCCAGCAGCTGTCGCCGACCGAGCGTGCCCGCCTGCGCTCGCTCCGGATCAAGGTCGTCACCTCCAAGCCGGGCGACACACCGCGGAAACTGGCGATCGGCATGAGCGGTGTCGAGCCTTCACGGCGGCTGGAATTCTTCTCCATCCTGAACGATCTGAACGCCGATCAGTCGATCCCGACAGGCACGGCGATCAAGCTGATCGTCGACTGACGGTTTTTCTCCCGGTTCGGCTCCGGCATTTGTCTGGCTGAAACCTGATGCAGCTCAAAAAAAGGCGGACCGGAAGGTCCGCCCGTCAGAGTTACTTGGAGGAGATAGAGGTCAGGTGCTGTAGGCGGCCCTGTCCGGCTGTGCTGCCAACAGGGCGGATTTCAGTTTTTCCATGGCCCGGCTTTCAATCTGCCGCACGCGTTCCTTGGAAATGCCGAGTTTCACGCCAAGCGATTCCAGCGTGGCGCCCTCTTCCGACAGGCGTCTTTCACGCACGATCTTCAATTCGCGCTCGCTGAGAACCTCCAGGGCGGAGGACAGCCAGCGACGCCGGCGTTCGGCATCGATGTTGACGGTCACGATCTCGTCCGGCAACGGGGCATCGGACACAAGGAAGTCCTGACGGTCCGCGCTGGAGCCTTCACTGTCGGTCACAGGAGCGTTCAGGGACGTATCAGGGCCGGACAGCCTCGCATTCATGAGGGCGACATCGGACTGCTTGACGCCGATTGCGTCAGCGATCTTCTGGTGAAGCTCGCTGTCGGTCAGAGGAGTCTGATTGCCGGAGAGCTTGGCGCGCAGGCGTCGAAGGTTGAAGAACAGGGCCTTCTGGGAGGAAGAGGTGCCACCGCGAACGATTGACCAGTTGCGCAGAATATAGTCCTGGATGGAGGCGCGGATCCACCATGTGGCATAGGTGGAAAAGCGCACTTCCCGTTCCGGTTCGAACCGGGCGGCAGCCTCCAGAAGGCCAACATGGCCCTCCTGGATCAGATCGCCAAGCGACAGCCCGAAGTTGCGGAAGCGTGAGGCAACGGCAATGACCAGGCGCATGTGCGAGAGCGACAATTTCTCAAGCGCTTTCTCATCCCGGTTATGTCGCCAGCAGATCGCAAGCTCCAGTTCCTCTTCGCGCGTGAGGTAGGGGGCTTTCATCGCGGCCCTTACCAGTTGACGTTTCTCGCTCTGGGACATGATCGACGCTCCGATATGTTATCGGGGGAAATACGTACCGAAGCGTAGGTTAGATCACTTATCGCTACCGTTGGGGCAGTTTTTGTGCACTTTCGCGTGAACAGCGCGCGAGGTGGTGGTGCCAAAACGAATAAGGGCCCGGATTTCTCCAGGCCCTCGTCGATTTTCGCGTTCGGAAAATCCGCTTGGATCAAGCGGCTTCTTCCTTGTCCTCGTCGTCTTCCGCTGCAGCTTCCTCAGCGGCTTTGATGCGGCTCGGAGATTTTGCCAGGTTCTGTTCGATCTGCTTGACCGCTTCGGTTTCGGAACATTTGTTCACTGCCGCGATTTCGCGGGCCATACGGTCGAGCGCAGCTTCGTAGAGCTGGCGTTCAGAGTAGGACTGTTCCGGCTGGTTTTCAGAGCGGAAAAGATCGCGAACCACTTCAGAGATCGCGATCAGGTCGCCGGAGTTGATCTTGGCTTCATATTCCTGAGCGCGGCGGCTCCACATCGTCCGCTTAACGCGCGGGCGGCCACGAACGGTCTCGAGAGCCTTCTTGACGGCCGCAGGGTCGCCAAGCTTGCGCATGCCGACGGAGGCAATCTTTGCCACCGGGACACGAAGGGTCATCTTGTCCTGTTCAAAAACGATAACGAGCAACTCCAAAGAGTGACCTGCAACGTTCTGCTCTTCAATGGCGGTAATCTGGCCGACGCCATGCGCCGGATAAACAATGTACTCGCCCGTCTTGAAACCTTGGCGCTGCGCGGTCTTTTTGGTGTTCGTTGCCATACTCGTATTCTCTCCTGCGCAGTTGGCGGTCCGGGTTCGGACCGATGACGGACCGCGGTGCGGTCCCCTGTTCTTGTGCGACACGAACCCCGCAGAGCGATCCGTAATGGAACGCCTGTTGATATGCGGCGTGTCAGGGCTGGTCAGTCGACGTTTTCCACTTTAGAACCTTGATCAGTCATATGAGCTGCCGGGAGCTTGATCTGTCCGGTTGTTGATACCCGGGACAGTTTTCAAAGACTCCGTTTTGGGGGTTGTTCTCGTGGTTGGCGACTATCTTCCATGTGTATCACACTTTTGTGGAAAATTAAAGTACTGAGCTTTGATGGTGCCAAAACACCACAAGGGCCCCGCCCGGTCGCCACGGGCAGGTACCTGAAAAAGATGGAAGAATCGCCGTTTTAAGCAGTTCTTGTTTGTCTTGCGGCAGTCTGCCGCACAAGCAGTTTTCGCGAATCAGGACGCAGGATTCGGCGAAAAATACTTTTCGAACTTGTTTTCCTTGCCATCAAACTCTTCAGCGTCCGGCAACGGTTCTTTTTTCTCAGTGATGTTCGGCCACTTCTCAGAGTATTCGGCGTTGACCTCGATCCATTTCTCGAGGCCGGGCTCCGTGTCAGGCAAAATCGCCTCCGCCGGGCATTCCGGTTCGCAGACGCCGCAGTCGATACATTCGTCCGGATTGATGACGAGGAAATTCTCACCCTCGTAGAAACAGTCCACCGGGCAGACTTCAACACAGTCGGTGTATTTGCATTTGATGCAATTGTCCGTGACGACGTAGGTCATCGCTATCCTCATTCGGCGCCGGGCGGCCTGCAGCCGATTTGCGCAAGGCCCTGGCGGTCAGTTTCGTGCCGCTCTCGCAAAGAAGGCGCACGTATAACGTCTGGTGCAGATGTTGGGTATCGTTTTTGTCAAACGGGCGCAAGCGCTCTGGATGACGCAGTCCGGGCCTGAAAGAGAAAGTTTTTCTGTTTTCCGGGCTTTGGCAGGAAACAGTGTCAATCGCCGCTGCGGAACGCGTCGATTTTCCGCCGCTCGCGCTTGGTCGGGCGACCGGCACCGGCTTCGCGCTGCGCAGGTGCAGGCGGCGGCGGGGCATCCTTCGGCGGGGGAGGCGGCGACAGATCCTCGTAAAGCTTGCGGGCCTCTTCATAGGGACCGCGCCTGGTGCCCAGGGCAAGGATCTTGAAGACGAGGATACGGCGATCCAGTCCGATCGTCAGAACGTCGCCGGTTCGGACAGTCTTGCTGGCGGAATCGATCTTGTCCTTGTTCACCCGGACATGACCGGATGTCGCCAGCTTCTGGGCAAGAGAGCGGGATTTGGTGACCCTGGCGTACCAGAGCCACTTGTCGATGCGCAGGCTGCCGGCGGCAGCATTGTTTTCAGGCGCAGGAATTACTTCTTGTCCTTGCTGTCCATATTCGCCTTCAAGGCCATCAGGGCCGCGAAGGGCGAGTTCGGATCGATCGGCTTGTCCCTTGGGGCCTTGTCGCGGCGGTTGCCACCGTCAAAGCCCTTCTGGCCGCCATGACCACCACGGCCGCGGCCTTCGCCTTTCGGTCCGCCCTTGCCGTGACGCTTCTCGCCCTGACCACCTTTGGCACCCTGGCCTTGGCCCTGGCCCCGGCGGTTGTCGCCGCCACGGCGCTGGTCCTGACGGCCGCGTGGACGGCGGTCGTGCCGGCCCGGACGCCAGATCTCGATGGTCACCGTTTCCAGTTCGGCTTCACCAGCAGTGGCCTCAGCAGCAGCGGTTTCGCCTTCCGTCTGTGCATCCGGCGTTGCTTCCACAGCGGCCGTTTCAGCGGGTTCAACGGCTGCGCCTTCGGCAGATGCTGCAGCTTCGGTGGGGGCTTCCGCCGGTTCGGACACAGCTTCAGCTTCGGCAGCGGCCGGTTCGGAAGCGGCTTCGGCGCTCACGGCTTCGACCGTTTCTTCCGTAGCCGGTGCTTCCGTAGCGGTTGCTTCGGCGGGAGTGTCCGCTTCGGTCGCAGCAGTTTCCGCCACCGGCGTTTCTGCCGGTGCTTCCGTTGCCGGCTTGGCTGCTACAGGGCGCTGCACTTCCTTGGTCTCGGACCGGTAGCCGAGGGATTTCAGCACGGCGGAGAAGTCCTCGCCGGCGCAGCCGAGCAGCGATGTCATGGCAACGGTGACGGTGAAGCCGCCTCCGGTTGCGACCGCGCCTTCCGGCGGGCTGACTTCCGCATCAAGCGGCTTCCAGGCGATCAGCGGACGGATCAGGTCAGCCAGGCGTTCCAGAATGTCGACGCGAACGGCACGCGGGCCACAGACGCGGAAACCGACAACCTTGTAAAGTGCCTTGTCGATGGTTTCATCAACCGGGATGGACGTGCGGCCGGATGCAGACAGCTGTGGCAGCTCGGCCATGCCGTTCATGTCCAGCGAGCCGTGCTTCAAGGCCCAGAGCTGTGCCAGAAGCTGGCTCGGCGCAGGCTTCAGCAGGGCGGGCACGAACACGGTATAGGCACCAAAGCGGATGCCGTGCTTGCGCAGGCTGGCGCGCATGTCCTGGTCGAGCTGGCGGATTTCGTCAGCCGCTTCCTGGCGTTCCAGGATGCCGAGGCCTTCAACGATGCGGAACGCGATGCCGCGGGCAAGACCTTCCAGGCCTTCGCCGGCCTTCAGGTCGACAAGCGGTTTCAGCAGGGTATCGATCTGTGCCTTGACCCACAGATCAAGCCGCGCCTGTACATTGTCGCGTGCCGGGCCGGTCAGATGTTCATCGGCCAGCAGCAGCACGACCGGCGTCAGCACCTCTTCTCCGGCGACGAGCTTGGCCACGGGTTCCCCGCGCCAGCGGATCACGGCTTCGGACGTCAGCACGAAATCGGAGTTCTCGGACTTGCCGAGCTTGTCCGCACGGGATTCGATTTCGGTGGTCAGGGCCTTTTGGGCTGCGGCACGCACGGTCTTGCCGTCCGGTCCTTCAGCTGCCGCGTCAGGGGCAAACCGGAAGCCAAGCAGATTCCCGATGTGCTGACCTTCCACGAGCACATCGCCGCTCGATGTAATTTCCGCTTCCAGCATTGCGTTCTCTCTCAAACGTCGCATCAATACACTTGTACGCCGATCCACGAACCGCTGCGTCAGCCGCTCGTGAAGGGCGTCAGATAGTTTGTCTTCTATGTCGCGCGTCTCGCCCTGCCAGTGGGCCGGATCGGCCAGCCAGTCGGGACGGTTGGCGACATAGGTCCAGGTCCGGATATGTGCAATCCGGTTTGCGAGAGTGTCGATATCACCATCTGTGCGGTCTGCGAAGGCCAATTGACGCGAGAACCAGTCATCGGCAATCGCATTGTCCTGCATCAGGTGGGTGTAAATGGTGTTGAGCAACTCTGCGTGGTTCGCCGGGGCGATCTTACGATAGTCGGGGACCTGACACACGTCCCATAACAATTCGACCGCATTTCCGCCCTTTGCCATGCCGGATATTGCGGGATCGCGCAATAAATGTTCAAGAGCGGTGATGTCGTCGCCAATGGGTGCCCTTGCGAGACCCTCTTCACGCGGCACCATGTCGAGGCTTGAGCGCAAGGCGTTTGCCGACGAAAAATCCAGCGCACTGTTGCGCCATTGCAGCACTTTCAGGCTGTCGAAGTGGTGGCTTTCGATCTGTTCGACCAGGTCGTCGTCCAGCGGATCGACCCGTCCGGTCACGCCAAAGGTGCCATCCTTGGTGTGGCGGCCAGCCCGTCCGGCGATCTGACCCATCTCTGAGGCGGTCAGCTGGCGGTACTGGTAGCCGTCATATTTGCGGTTACCCGCAAAGGCGATGTGATGGACATCGAGGTTCAGCCCCATGCCGATGGCGTCGGTCGCGACCAGGTGATCGACATCGCCGTTCTGGAACAGTTCCACTTGCGCATTGCGCGTGCGCGGGCTCAGCGAGCCGAGCACCACGGCCGCCCCGCCGCGTTGGCGACGGATGAGCTCTGCAATGGAATAAACTTCGTCTGACGAGAAGGCGACGATGGCGGAACGGGCCGGCAGGCGCGAGACCTTCTTGGAGCCCGCATATTCCAGCACGGACATGCGCGGCCGCGTGACCACATTGATGCCCGGCAGCAGTTTTTCCAGCAGCGGGCGTGCGGTCGCCGCACCCAGCAGGAGCGTTTCGGATTGACCGCGAACATTCAGGATGCGGTCGGTGAAGACATGACCGCGATCGAGATTGCCCGCCAGCTGCACTTCGTCGATGGCGACGAAATCCGTCTTCAGGTCCAGCGGCATGGCCTCAACCGTCGAGACCCAGAACCGCGGGTTCTTCGGGACGATCTTTTCCTCGCCGGTGACCAGCGCCACCGCTTCCGGACCCGCGCGGTCGGCAACACGGTTATAGACTTCACGCGCGAGCAGGCGCAGCGGTAGCCCTATCAGCCCGGAAGGCTGGGCCAGCATGCGTTCAATGGCGAGGTGGGTCTTGCCGGTATTGGTCGGTCCGAGCACGGCCGTCACAGTGCGGGACCGGGCAGACGGCGGCAGCGGCAGGGTCTGGGGACGGGGCATGGAGAGGCTTGTGATCGGCTTTCTTCGGATCGGCGCAAACGGATGGCGCCTATATCTGGTGTCGCGTGTCTAGCACAGCCGGGGCGGGCATGTCCTTATTCTTTTGGCCAGCCGGTCAGGTTTTTGACGGTTGAAATATGTTGTGGAGAACGACTCTGGAACAAACCGAAACCGAATCGGCGACTCCGGACGATTCAGGATTTGTTCCCTACGACATGTGGTTTACGGAGCTGGTGGAGCCACAAAATCCTGAATCTGGTCAAGAGGTTGAGTCGTTTTGCGTGGTTGTGGCTGATTTGCGTCGAATCGCTGTCAATGATTAATTTTCTATAAACGCGCATCCTCGACGGCGGGGCTATGTCGTTTACCCGGGGACACAGGGTGAACGAATCTTGGACGAATCGCTGTTTCATGAAGGTTGCGGATTTGTTCTCACAAGATCTAGTGGGTTTCCGGCGAAGCCGTGTCTACGCGATTGGGCCGTCCGGAGGGTGATTTTGTCTTGCCGACAGGAATGTGTCCCGAAATGGTCAGCAGTCACACAAGCCGGTTTTTGCGGTTTCGGCTCCTGCCCTGATCTGAAAATTGCTGCGCTGCACCTTTTTCAAAAAGTCCGGGAGGCTCTGGGGTTCAATCGAATTAGTGTTCGTTTTCCTACAGTTACGGGCGCAGACGCAAAATTATTTTCCAAGTTAAAAAAAGGACATAGCTTCTGCCCCTTTTCAAGCGCCTCCGACCAAAGTAGAAATCTTGCCGAAACTGGCTTTTCGTTTTGCGTAAAATTAGGGGGAGAAGGCGTTTGGCGATAACAAAAATTCTCGTTGCTAACCGATCTGAAATCGCGATCCGGGTGTTCCGTGCCGCCAACGAGCTGGGCATGAAGACCGTTGCGATCTATGCCGAGCAGGACAAACTGGCATTGCACCGGTTCAAGTCCGACGAAGCGTATCAGGTCGGCAAGGGGCTCGGGCCGATCGAGGCGTACCTCTCCATCGACGAGATTATCCGCGTTGCCAAACTCTCCGGTGCAGACGCCATTCACCCCGGTTACGGCCTTCTGTCCGAAAGCCCGGAATTCGTGGATGCCTGCGAACAAGCCGGCATCACCTTCATTGGGCCGAAGTCCGAAACCATGCGCCGCCTGGGCAACAAGGTGGCCGCGCGCAATCTGGCCATCGAGGCGGGTGTGCCGGTGATGCCGGCAACGGATCCGCTGCCGGACGACATGGACGAAATCAAGCGCCAGGCCGCCGAGATCGGCTACCCGGTCATGCTGAAGGCCTCCTGGGGCGGTGGTGGCCGCGGCATGCGCGTCATTCCGGACGAAGCGACCCTGGCCAAGGAAGTTCTGGCGGCCAAGCGCGAAGCCATGGCGGCATTCGGCAAGGACGAGATCTATCTGGAGAAACTGGTCCAGCGGGCGCGCCACGTCGAAGTTCAGATCCTTGGCGACGGCGAGAACGTGGTTCATCTGTTCGAGCGCGACTGTTCCATCCAGCGCCGCCACCAGAAGGTGGTGGAGCGCGCTCCGGCGCCGTATCTTTCGGCCGAAAAGCGGGCCGAGCTCTGTGAATATGGTCTGAAGATCGGCCGGGCCGTGAATTACCGCGGCGCCGGCACGGTTGAGTTCCTGATGGATGCCGACACCGGTGCGATCTACTTCATTGAAGTGAACCCGCGCGTTCAGGTGGAACACACGGTGACGGAAGAGGTCACCGGCATCGATATTGTCCAGGCACAGATCAAGATCTGCGAAGGCGAGAAGATCGGCACGCCGGAAAGCGGCGTTCCTTCTCAGGACAAGATCCGTCTCAACGGCCATGCCCTGCAGTGCCGTATCACGACGGAAGATCCGGAGCAGAACTTCATTCCGGATTACGGGCGCATCACGGCCTATCGCGGGGCGACGGGCTTCGGCATCCGTCTGGACGGCGGCACGGCTTATTCCGGTGCGGTTATCACCCGTTTCTACGATCCGCTTCTTGAAAAGGTCACGGCCTGGGCCCCTACGGCGGAAGACGCCCGCAAGCGCATGGACCGTGCCCTGCGCGAATTCCGTATCCGCGGTGTGGCGACAAACCTGGTGTTCCTGGAGAACATCATTAGTCACGCCGACTTCAAGGCCAACAACTACACGACCCGTTTCATCGACGAGACGCCGGCCCTGTTCGAACAGACCAAGCGTCAGGACCGCGCAACCAAGCTCCTGACCTATATCGCCGACGTTTCGGTGAACGGCCATCCGGAAACCAAGAGCCGCGCCCGTCCGCCGAAGGATGTGGCCGCGCCCGTCATCCCGAACTTCGGCGATGCCAAGCCTGCCGGCACACGCCAGTTGCTGGACGAATTGGGTCCGAAGGGTTTTGCCGACTGGATGAAGAACCAGACGCGGACGCTGGTGACCGACACGACCATGCGCGATGCGCACCAGTCGCTCCTGGCAACCCGCATGCGGACCCACGATATCGTCAACATCGCGGATGCCTATGCTGCCGGTCTGCCGAGCCTGTTCTCGCTGGAATGCTGGGGTGGTGCGACCTTCGACGTTGCCATGCGCTTTCTGACCGAAAGCCCGTGGGAACGCCTGCACAAGATCCGCGAGAAGGCGCCGAATATCCTGTTGCAGATGCTGCTGCGCGGCTCCAACGGTGTCGGTTACACCAACTATCCGGACAATGTGGTCAAGTATTTCGTGGCGGAAGCCGCTGAAAACGGTATCGACCTCTTCCGCGTGTTCGACTGCCTCAACTGGGTGGAGAACATGCGTGTGTCCATGGACGCGGTCCAGGAAGCAGGCAAGCTGTGCGAAGGCGTGCTCTGCTATACCGGCGACATGCTGGACAGTGCCCGGCCGAAATACGACCTGAAATACTATGTCGGCCTTGCCAAGGAACTGGAAGCGGCCGGCGCACACATCCTGGGTCTGAAGGACATGGCCGGCCTGTTGAAGCCGGAAGCAGCCAAGGTCCTGATCCGGACGCTGAAACAGGAAGTCGGCCTGCCGATCCATTTCCACACACACGACACTTCCGGCATCGCCGCGGCCACTGTTCTGGCAGCGGTCGAAGCGGGCGCCGATGCGGTGGATGCAGCCATGGACGCTCTGTCCGGCCTGACGTCCCAGCCGTGCCTTGGCTCTATCGTGGAAGCTCTGCGCGGCTCGGACCGTGATACCGGCCTCGATGCCAAGACGATCCGCCAGATCTCGTTCTACTGGGAAGCGGTGCGGACCCAATACCGTGCCTTCGAAAGCGATCTGCGCTTCGGGGCATCGGAAGTCTACCTGCACGAAATGCCGGGTGGCCAGTTCACCAACCTCAAGGAACAGGCGCGTTCGCTTGGCCTGGAAACCCGCTGGCACGAAGTGGCGCAGGCCTATGCCGACGTCAACATGATGTTTGGTGACATCGTCAAGGTGACCCCGTCTTCCAAGGTCGTTGGCGACATGGCGCTGATGATGGTCAGCCAGGGGCTGAGCGTGGCGGAGGTCGAGGATCCGGCGAAGGACGTCGCGTTCCCGGACAGCGTCGTCAAGATGCTGCACGGTGACCTTGGCCAGTCTCCGGGCGGATGGCCGGAAGCGCTTCAGAAGAAGGTTCTGAAGGGCGAAACCCCGATCACCGTGCGGCCGGGGTCGCTCCTGAAGGATGCCGATCTGGATGCGGAGCGAAAGACTGTTTCCGACAAGACCGGCCACGGCATCAGCAACACCGAGCTTGCCTCCTATCTGATGTACCCGAAGGTGTTCACCGACTTCGACAAGGCCCAGCAGCAATATGGTCCGACGTCCGTCCTGCCCACCCCGGTCTATTTCTACGGCCTGGAACCGGGTGACGAGATCTCCGTCGATCTGGAAGCCGGCAAGACGCTGGTGATCCGCTGCCAGGCGATCGGCGAGACCGACGAGAAGGGCGAGAAGAAGGTTTTCTTCGAGCTCAACGGCCAGCCGCGCAATGTCAAGGTTCCGGACCGCGCCCATGGCGCTACCGGGGCTGCCGCAATGCGCAAGGCCGAGGACGGTAATGCAGCACATGTGGGAGCACCGATGCCGGGCGTCATTTCCACGGTGGCGATCACCGCCGGCCAGGATGTCACCGCCGGTGATGTGCTGGTCTCGATCGAAGCCATGAAAATGGAAACCGCGCTCCACGCCGAACGCGACGGCAAGGTCAAGGAAGTCCTGGTCTCACCGGGTTCGCAGATCGACGCCAAGGACCTTCTGGTGGTCTTCGAAAGTTAAGATGCAGGCGACAGCACCAACCAAAGGCCGTCCGGATCCATTCCGGGCGGTTTTTTTGCAAGCGCTCCTTGCCTTTTCGCACTCCTTGCTGGACATGTCAGGTTCAGCGGAAAACTCTCCGTGTCATCCGGGCGGAGCGCAGCAGAGACCCGGGAACCAGGACGCCCGGGCGTTTGCGGATCTGGACGGATAGTAGGAGGCTTCCTGGGTCCCCGCTTTCGCGGGGATGGCACCGGAGGCAGTTCGCCATTGCTTGAATCGCAACGCGCGATTTGTCCGAATTTCCACTGTTAGCAGCTAAAGCTTCTTCGACAACCCGATCTTCTCAAGCTCCACCTTCAGGATCGGATCAAAGCGGGCCTCCCGCCAGTCTTTCTGATAGCCGAAGTGACGGTAGAGGCCGAGGGCGGGTGTTGAGTGCGCAGAACGTTTTCATCTTCACTAAGGCCACGAAGATTAAAGCCGCGCTCCATGCTAATGTGACCAAAAGGATAAAGATGTGTTGGTTCACCCCGCTCCTAGATCGATGTGAGAGGTGGTTTCGAAAACCGAGCAACCGAGAATTGGGATTGCGTATGACAAGTTTATTATTTCAAAATCTTTTAGTTATTTTTCAGTGCCAAATCAACCATGTTTTTTAGTATAGGATCTGAAGTATAAGTCTGAACTAAGCTAAGCCAAGGCCGTTTTTCATCTTGGTGCACCGAATTGTTTTCAATAAATGATTTAGCAATTGCTCTTTTTTCGGTTTCACTGGATTTAAAAAAGAAATCTCGAATTTCGAGCATTTCTCCGCGGGTTAGTTTTGACCCTATCTGTAGTATTGCTTCTCGATTAACTAAGCTGCTAACACTCTTCGGTGATGATCTTATGAATTTGATGATTGCATTAGAGTTTAGGTAACTTGTGTGACTTAGAAGTCTGTTCAAGCAAATTTGCACGAAATCCGGCTTCTGCGAGTTTGAATTGAGCCAATCTGAGAATTCTTCTGAAATTTTGATCTTCGTTTCGTTTTTGATATGATTGTTTAATTTTATAAAAAGATCAACAACATATGAAATCATAAAATTGTACGACTTTGATAATTCGATCAAATAAAGTAAATGTTCTTCACTATTTTGCAGAACTGCCGCACGAGCATAGTCTCTCAGAACTTCAAAATCGTCGCTTTCATCGATAGAGTCTTTTAGTGCTTTTAAATCAATCTTTTCAAGTCGTTCTATTTCCTGATTTGATGGCTTTTGAAATCTAAGTCTAATTTTCTCACTATAGTTTTCAGGCTTCGATTTCGAATTTTTTTGTGTTGAAGCAAGTTCGTTCAATGTGTCATCTTCATCAGTATCAAGTTTTTCTCTTGCATCCTCTTCAGCCGCATTTTCTTTGCATTCAACTATTTTTGTCTTGTGTGAGTTTAAATTTAATCCCTCTCGATATAGGCGTTGAGTTAGCAGAGACAAAGTATAATTAGCTTCTTCACGGCTCTTGACGAAAATTCTGTAGTCGTCAACGAATCGAATGAATTTAACCTTGTGAGAAAGAAGAAAATTATCGACATCAATAAGTGCTGCTTCAGCAAGAATTCTACTAGCGTCGCATCCGACCGGAAGTCCGTATGAATCTTTATTGGACCAGATCAATAGCAATGAGTTTATTTTCGAGATTATTTCAGGGTCACATCCGCAGCCAAACAAAGTTGACTCTATACGATGCAAGTTTACACGATCGTAAAAATCAGAGATATCTGTGATAATCTTAAAGTTACCAATATTTTTATATGTTAATTCGCGAGATTTTTCTCGAAAAGAAGAGTAATTATAAAGATCGCTAAAAATATTCTCACCAGTTTTATTAAATCTGTACGAATGTACTATTTGTCGATTTCTAGATACTCTTTTTTCTTCGATGCTTTCTGCGATATGCAAAACTAATGATAGATATTTAATATTATCAATCGGTTCAATGTATGAATATTTCCGATACGAAAATCGTTCTTTTGGATATAGCAATACGTCAATCGGTGAGATAGACATATCCTTTACGGTTTGTTTGAGGACAAGTTTCTTTGCGTTGTTCAATAATTCATCAGACAACGATTGGTTTTTTCTCAAGGAGTCGATTTCAAAGTGGCCGATAAAAATCGGCTTCTTGTAAATATCATCGAAACCGTCTTTCAGAAGATGGTTTAACGCTCTCTTGGTTTGTTTTTGTGCAATTTCATTTTTGTTTATTTTTGCCATTTGGTCGCCAGAGAAAACGAGATCGCCGATTTAGGGAATCAATAGATTTATTTGCTTCTCACGAGGAATCGTATATCGGTCGCTCACTAACTGATCACTCAGCTGCCTTCAACATGCCGTGGCAAACCGGGGCGGCGGCCGTGCCGATCCAGAGGTCCAGAAAACGGTCGAGCCATTTCCGAACAGCGGGATCGTAAACGAAGCGTCCGGCAAAATGGTCGCGGCGTTGCTGGGCGCCGGGCAGCTCCATGCGCGGGGCGCCCTTGGTCGTCCAGCGGACCATCATCTGGTGGGTCAGTTCCGGGTGAAACTGGATGCCGTAGGCGCAAGATCCGGCGCGGATCGCCTGGTTCGGATAAGTTGGTCCGGAGGCCAGCAGATCGGCGCCGCGGGGCAGGTCGAACCCTTCCCGATGCCATTGATAGACCTTTTTCGGCCAGTCCATCAGGGATTTGCCTGCATCGGTCGGCTGCAGCGGATAATATCCGATCTCAACCAGGCTCTCATGATGGCCCGTGACTGTGCCACCCATATGCTTGACCATCATCTGCGCACCAAGGCAGATGCCGAGAAAGGGCTTTTCCTCGGCAAGCGGAACACCGATCCAGTCGATTTCCTTTTGAACGAAGGCATCGGGATCGTTGGCACTCATCGGGCCGCCGAAAATGACGGCGCCGGCATGGTTATCCATGGTGTCGGGGAGAAGGTCGCCGAACCGAGGCTTGCGGATGTCCAGCGCGAAGCCGCGCTTTACAAGCTCAAGGCCCACTCGTCCGGGCGAGGAATGCTCCTGATGCAGGACAATCAGGACTTTCGGTCGGTTCTTCACGGGATCGGACTGAAAAAGCATGGACTTAATATGAGGGAGGTCGGCACGAAAATCGAGTCCCGTTGCCACTTCATCCTGCATAAATACGCGTCCCGGCTGATTATCGCGTGGGCGATCAGTCCAGTTCGTCGGTCTCCGGGGCTGTCTGGGCAACCTTGTGGCGCAGAGTCATGCGATCACGTGTGGAGACACCGAGAAGTTCGGCAACCCGCCAGATGGTGTTGTCCTCGAACTCGTGCACGTGGCCGTCGGCATAGACGATTTCCCACATCATCTCGACGATCGCGAGGCGCTCTTCCTCGTCGGTTGTGCGCTTCAGCACCGATGTGAAGCCGTACAGATCGACCGCTTCCTCGTCGCGCTGCTTGGCGGCGGCGATCAGTTCGGTCGTTTCCTTGTCCGTCAGGTCATAGTGCTTGCGCAGGATTTCACGCAACTTCGAGCTTTCGCTTTCCTCGATCACGCCATCGATATCGATCAGGTGAAACAAGAGAGCCGCCGCAGCCAGGCGCTTGTCGTCTTCGGCGAAGGACTTTTCTCCGCTGTCACCAAAGGTCAGCTCCCGAACAAAACTTTTCAGCGCATTGAGCATGTCTGTCGTTCCTGTTGCCTGGCCCCCCAAACAGGCCGGCTTTTATTGCTATACCATTCCCTCTTTACCATCAAAGGGTTGATGTCGGCTTTAAGACTTTGAGATGGGAATCAAATCCGGCATTTATAAGTCAACTTTTTGGAACTGTTCTAAACTATTGATTTTTTTGGAATTATAACTTGACTTCCTGCCTCATGAAATGGTTTCCCTCTCCCTGCGGCGCGTGTTTCCGCGCCACAAAATCATTCAGGTTTCGCCCAGAGACGGTCCACGCGCACTGCGGGCGACACATATTACGGGATGGATCAATGAATACTTTCAAGCTTGGCCTTCTGGCCGCTTCTGCCCTTTTCGTCACACCGGCCCTGGCTGCAGCCCCCTCCGACGTCCTATCGACCTACGGCGACATCGCCCAGGCAAAATATGCGGACTCGCTCGCAACGGCCAAGACGCTCAAGACCGCGATCGACAAGCTCGTAGCTGAACCGACCGAAGCAAACCTGGAAGCCGCGCGCACCGCCTGGAAGGAAGCACGCGACCCCTACCAGCAGACAGAGGCGTACCGTTTCGGCAACGCCATCGTCGACGATTGGGAAGGCAAGGTGAATGCCTGGCCGCTCGACGAAGGCCTGATCGACTATGTCGACGCGTCCTACGGTGATGAATCGGAAGAAAACGACCTCTACGTCGCCAACGTGATCGCGAATCCGTCGCTCAAGGTCGGTGGCGAAACCGTCGATGCCACCGAAATCACGCCGGCCCTGCTTGCTGAATCTCTTCAGGAAGCCGGCGAAGTAGAAACGAATGTCGCCACCGGCTACCACGCTATCGAATTTCTGCTGTGGGGTCAGGACCTCAACGGCACCGAAGCCGGTGCCGGCAACCGCCCTGCCACCGACTTTGATCCGGCAAACTGCACCGGTGGCAATTGCGAGCGCCGCATTCAGTATCTGCAGGCCGCAACCGATCTTCTGATTTCGGACCTTGAAGAAATGGCCGCCGCCTGGGCTCCTGACGGGGCTGCGCGCGAAGAACTGGCCGGCAAGGGCGAGGCCGGTGGTCTTGCTACCATCCTGACCGGCATGGGATCTCTTTCCTATGGCGAACTGGCCGGCGAGCGCATCAAGCTTGGCCTTATGCTGCATGATCCGGAAGAAGAGCATGACTGCTTCTCCGACAACACCCACATGTCGCACTACAACGACGTGGTCGGCATCCGGAACGTCTATTTCGGTTCCTACAAGAGCCCGGTCGGCAACGATGTTTCCGGCGCTTCCCTGGCCGATCTGGTGGCGGAAAAGGATCCGGCGCTGGCAGAAGAAATGAAGACGAAGCTCGACGCCACGCTGGCGGCTTTCGAAGCCATGAAGGCCCGGGCCGAAGGCGGTGAAGCCTATGACCAGATGATCGGCGAAGGCAATGACGAGGGCAACGCCGTCGTGCAGGCCGCTGTCGATGCACTGGTTGACCAGACGGCTTCCATCGAGCGGGTCGTCAAGGTGCTTGAACTCGACGATATCGCGTTTGAAGGTTCCGACAGCCTGGACAACCCGGGCGCCGTTTTCGAATAATCGAACAGATCGTCAGGCGGTATCGGCCGCCTGACGGCTTGTCCGCGAATTGGGGCTCGCGGATAACAGTCAGGATGCGAATATGAGACTGGTCCCCAGACCGGGCGCCATGACGGGCGTCTTTTTGTGTTTCTGCCTGGCGGCGGGAACCGCTCTTTCAGATGATACGCTGTCTCACCGGGATGATCTTTCGGCCAAGGACAGGGTCAAGGCCGCGAAGGTTCTGCAGCCGCCGGCCGATTTCGAAGCCGCTGAAGCATTCGAAATCATGCAGGGCGGGGCCGGGACGTCCCGAAAGCGGATCAACCGGGATGCCTATTCCCACTCCAATGCCAATCTGACCTTCGAAGAACAGGCCACCTTCAAGGTGGGCAACGGGCTTTTCAAGAAACTCTGGGCGTCTTCTCCCTCGTCGACACAGGCATCGGATGGCCTGGGACCGCTTTATAACGCACGCTCCTGCCAGGGGTGTCACTTGAAGGATGGCCGGGGCCGACCGCCGCGGGCGGGTGAAGACTCGGTTTCCATGTTCCTTCGCCTGTCCATCCCGCCTCAGTCCGAGGCACAGCGCCAGGCACTTGCCGACAAGGATATCCTGCTGGTGCCGGAGCCGACCTACGGCGGTCAGTTCCAGACCTTTGCGGTGCCGGGCCTGCCCGGTGAAGGACGCTTCGATATCGAGGTCGAGGAGATCGAGGTTCCGCTGGCCGGTGGGGAAAAGGCTGTGTTGCAGAAGCCCGTCTACAAGATCCGGGATCTTGGATATGGCGACATGCACCCCGACACAATGATTTCGGCCCGCGCGGCCCCGCCCATGATTGGCCTCGGTCTGGTGCAAGCCATTCACCCCGGCGACATTGAAGCGCTTGCGGACCCCGACGACATCGACAGTGATGGAATTTCCGGCAAGGTCAGCCGGGTTCGTGACCCCGCGACGGGTGCGTTTACGCTTGGCCGTTTCGGCTGGAAGGCTTCCAAACCCTCGATCCGTGCCCAGTCCGCGGCAGCGTTTGCCGGTGATATCGGTATTTCGACGCCCGAGATGCCGGACAATTACGGCGACTGCACGAAGGTGCAGACAGCTTGTCGCGCCTTGCCTCATGGCGAACAGGCAAACCTTGGTGTCTCGGAAGCTCCGGACCCGGTCATGGATCTCGTCACCTTCTATTCCGAAAACCTGGCAGTGCCGATGCGCCGCGACGTGGATGATCCCGAGGTGCTGAAAGGCAAGCAGGTTTTCTACCAGTCAGGCTGTCCGGCCTGCCACCAACCGAAATACGTGACCAGCCGAAAGGCGGAAAATCCGGCGCACAGGTTCCAGTTGATCTGGCCTTATTCGGATTTCCTGTTACATGACATGGGGGAAGGCCTCGCGGACAATCGCCCGGTGGGTGATGCCAGTGGACAGGAGTGGCGTACGCCGCCGCTATGGGGCATCGGCCTGACCGAGACTGTCAACAATCACACCCGGTTCCTGCACGACGGCCGCGCACGCAACCTGCTGGAAGCGGTCCTGTGGCACGACGGCGAAGCCCGACAGGCGCGCGACGCGGTGGTTGCGCTTTCGCCCGCCGACCGGCAATCGCTTATACGTTTTCTGGAGTCCCTTTGATGCGCTGTTTGCTATTTGCCGCTCTCGTTTCTGGAGCCGTTATCGCCCAGCCCGCGTTCGCCACGGACTACGAGCCGAAACTCGACAATCTGATCGAGACCTATATCCAACCGGCGACGGGCGCGTTTGCCGCAACCTCGGCAAATCTGCCGGACGCTGTTCGAGCGGTCTGCGCAAATGCGGACGAAGCATCGGTAGAGGGGTTCAGGACGGCCTTTTCAGACACTGTGCGGGACTTCTCCCATGTGCATTTCTTGCGGTTTGGTCCGTTGATCGACAACGATCGCCTCAGTCGGCTGGCCTTCCTGCCCGACCCGCGTGGCATCACGCAACGCCAGATCCGCAAGCTTCTCGCTTCTGAAGAAAAGGACGCCTTGTCTGCGGCGACGCTCAAGGACAAGAGCGTCGCAGTTCAGGGACTGACAGCACTGGAATTGCTCGCTTTCGACAAGGATAGTGCGGTTCGGCTGGGGCAGGCGGACGACAGCAAGGACTTCAGCTGCGGCTATGCACTGGCAATTTCGGAAAACCTTGCGGCCATGGCCCGCGAAATCGCTGCCGACTGGCAGGATCCTGACGGATACAGCGAGGTGCTCTTGACAGCCGAAGGCGGCAACGAGCGGTTCCATACGTCGAAGGAAGCGCTGGAAAGCGTGTTCAACGCGCTGGTCACGGGGCTGATCATTGCGCGCGATCAGGATGTGCTTCCGGCATTGGGAACCGGCAAGGACAAGGCCAGGGCGACGCGCTTTCCGTTCTCGCGCTCCGGCAACAGCGTGGTCTATCTCAACGGCGAGCTGCTCGGCATTCAGAAGGCCATTGCTTCCCTGGACCTGAACGACCTGACGCCCGACGATTTCACCTGGATTTACGACACGCTCGACTTCGAGTTTGGCAATGCTGTCACTCTTCTGGGGACCCTAGATCCGCCCTTGCGCCAGTCCTTCGAAGAAGGCGATGCCTATGACAAGATGGTTGTCCTGGCGATCACGCTGAAATCGCTTCGCGACACGATTGCCCTTGAACTTGCAGGTGCCCTGGAACTTGCTGGAGGTTTCAATGCGCTCGATGGTGACTAAGCCTCTTTCCCGGCGCGGTTTTCTGGCAGCACTCGGCGGCCTTGCCGCCTTGCCGGCATTTTCCGGCTCGACGCTGGCAGCAAGCCTTCTGAACCGGGAAGCATCCGACGGTGTGCCGCTGTTCGTGAGCGCCTACAAGCTTGAAAACGGCGATTATGGGGTGGGTGTTGTCGATGACCTTGGACAGGTTCTGGCCAGGATCGGTCTGCCGGGACGGGGTCACGGCGTTGCGGTTTCTCCTGACAGGTCCAGGTTTGTAGCCTTCGCCCGCCGGCCCGGCACATTCGCGGTCGTGGTTCGCCCATATCAGGATGTGGAGCCGGAGGTTCTCACGGCGGAACCGGGCCGCCATTACTATGGACATGGCTGTTTTTCCGCTGATGGCAGACTGCTCTATGCGGTCGAAAACGACTATGCCGCAGCCCGTGGCGTGATTGGCGTTTACGACATGAGTGGCCGTCAGGTTCAGCGGATCGGCGAGATCGAGACCCATGGCATCGGTCCGCACGACCTCCTGCTCGCGCCGGACGGGCGCACGCTTGTCGTGGCCAATGGGGGTATCATGACCCATCCGGACAAGGGGCGTGAAAAGCTCAATCTCGACACCATGGCGCCAACCGTGGTGTTCCTGGATCGGGAAACCGGTGATCTTCACGCCAGCCACGCTCTGGACGCTTCCCTGCACCAGCTGTCGCTCCGGCATATGGCGCTGGACGGACAAGGGCGGGCGTGGGTCGGTGGTCAGTTCGAGGGGCCGGAAACAGACCTGCCGCCGCTGGTTGGTGTGTTTTCGCGGGACGAGGCACCCATCCTGATGGAAATTCCGACGGGTATCGCGTCAGGCCTTCAGAACTACATCGGCTCGGTGACGGCAAACGCAAGCGGTGAGGTGATTGCAACGTCCGCTCCAAGGGGTGGGCAGACGTTGTTCTGGAAGGCCGATACCGGCGCATTCCTGGGTGCCGAGGCCATTGCCGACGGATGCGGCGTTGCGCCGATCGATCAGGGCAGCTTTCTGATTTCCGACGGCAACGGGGCATTGTCTCTTGTCGAGGATCCTGCCCGGCCGGCGGAAATTCTGGCCCGCCCACCGGGCATTTCCTGGGACAATCACATGTTTGCCCTGTCCTGAGACAGAACATCGGACGGCTGGATCTTGCACGTGTCAGGCTGTTTTCTGCCTGAAAAGGTGCCAATCGGAGGCAAATTCGGCAGACTTCCTGCTTTTGTCAAAATCGGCTGGCACAGTGATCGGGATCGTATACCGGTCCCAGGGGCTGTATGCGGTGTTGTAGACCGATTTGCCGGTATTTGATCGTTCTGTCTCCTTTCCTGCGCAAGCGTTTGCTTCTGCTTGGGGACGTTCCGGCCCGATTGGTCTACATTGGGGACCGATTCGCGACGGGGAGACACTAAATGCGTCGGTTTTTGATCGGACTGGGCAGTCTGCTGTTCATGCTGGTAACCATCATTCTGGTGGTGCCGCTGTTCCTGCCCAAGGACGAAATCAAGCGTCAGGTAGTTGAGCAGGTGGACAAGCGCTTTGGCTGGCGCGTGCGCCTGGACGGACCTGTGTCCTTGTCGCTGTTTCCCGGATTTTCGCTGGTCGCGGAAGATATCGGCCTTGCCGGCGAGGCGGGTGCCGACGGCATCGAGTTCGCCAAGGCCGAGCGTGTCGAATTTGGCCTCGCCTGGGGTGGTCTGGTTTCCGGCAATATCCAGGTTACCGGAATTGCCCTGGACAAGCCGGACATCTATCTGGAAATCGGCCCGAACGGCACCACGAGCTGGGAGCCGCGCCGCGACATCAGCGACATTGGCGACTTGATCGAGGCCGAAACCGGCGACGCTGAAACCGATGCGGTGGCGGAAGCCGCGCCTGCGCCTGCGTCTGAAGCAGAGCCGGCAGAAACAACCGCAGCTTCCGAGGGCTACCTCAAGAGCATTGGTGTCGACAGCCTGCAGATCACCGGAGGCACGGTGACCTACAAGGCGCCGGATGCTGCCGAGCCGGTTCGTATCTCCAACCTTGATCTCAGCCTGCAGGCGCCCAGCCTGTCGGGTGAGGTGGATCTGACATCCAGCTTCACGTTCCGCGAAATGCCGGTCGCCGTCGCAGGATCCCTGACCAACCCGCTCGCTCTCATGGGCGGGGAGCAGGTTCCGGTAGACCTGAAGATTTCCAGCGGTGAAAACAGCGTCTCGGTCACCGGTCAATCCGGCCTGGATCCGACGCGCGCCGAATTGGCCCTTTCTGCAGCCGGTCCTTCCCTGAAAGCGCTTGCAGCGCTGGCCGGGCAGGACCTTGCCGCCGACCCGGGTGCTTTTGCCGTGTCGGCCAAGGTTGCAGGCACCGAGGCCATGCTGTCGCTGGCCGATCTCGACATCACGCTTGGCCAACTGTCTCTTGGCGGTGCGGCGGACGCGGATCTGTCGGGGAACGTTCCTGAAGTCTCCGGCCGGCTGGTGCTGAAAGACGGTTCGATTGCCGATCTCCTGCAACTGGCGGGCCGGGATTTGCCTGCAAGCGGCAAACTCAGCCTCGACCTCGCCTTTGCAACCGTGGGGCAGACAGGGGAGGAACTGCTTGCCGGTCTTGATATCACGGGGGCCGTACGTATCGCCGAGGGCGAGATTGGCGGACTTGGGCTTGCTTCGGCGGTCGGCGGCGATCCGGAAGCGGACCGCCTGACGAACCTTGCCATGGATATCGATCTGCAGGGACTGGAAAACCCGATATCGCTCAGCGGTGCCTTGTCCTGGCGCGGCGAAGCGTTCAGCCTGACCGGCGAAGGCGACACCGCTCGCCTGCTGGCGGGGGGAGCAGCGCCGGTTTCCGTAAGCGTGAAAGGCAATCGCGTGAGCGCCGGCTTCAATGGTCGGGCTTCGCGCGACGGTGCGCTTGATGGTGCGGTCAGCGTCGATACTGCCGACCTGCGCGGGCTCATGGCGTGGCTCGGCAAACCGCTTGGCAGCGGTGGCGGTCTGAAGCGCTTCAAGGCTTCGGGTATCTTCGGCGTTGCAGGCGAGACGATTTCATTCGAGGAAACACGGTTCACGCTGGACGATACGTCGGGTGAAGCCAACGGACGGATCGTTCTTGGCGGCAAGCCAAGCGTTACGGCGCGGCTGGATCTGCGGGAACTTGTACTCGACCCCTATCTCGGCGGTGCATCGTCTTCGGGTGCAGGCAGCGGCGGTGGTGGCGGTTCTGGCCAGGCGTCCGGAAATTCCTCGGCTGGCGGCGGCAAGCGCGGTGGGGCAGGTGGCTGGAGTACAGAGCCGATAGATTTCTCCGGTCTCAATGCGATCGACGCGGACTTCAAGCTGACCACCAGCGAAATCCGCTGGGACAAGATCAAGATCGACCAGAGCGCCCTGTCGACCACTATCAAGAACGGTGTGCTGACTGCCAACCTGGAAAAGCTGGCACTTTACGGCGGCTCCGGCACCGGTACGGTTACGCTCAACGGGGCGTCCGCAACACCGGAAGTTGCCGCGAAATTTGCTCTCGCCAACCTCAATGCCTATCCGTTGCTGCGCGATGCAGCCGATTTCAGCTGGATTGAAGGCAAGGCCAACATCAACCTGGATGTTACCTCCAAAGGTGGCAGCGAACAGGCATTGGTGCAGGCCCTGAACGGGACGGCCAACTACACGTTCGCCGACGGCGCGATCAAGGGCATCAACGTGCCACAGATGGTGCGTGGCCTGTCGGTGGAGACGTTGCTCGGATGGCAGGCCAATCCGTCGGCCAAGACCGATTTCAGCTCGCTTGGCTCAACGTTCCAGATCCAGAACGGCATTGCCAAGACCGACGATCTGTCCCTGATCGGGCCGCTGGTTCGCATGACCGGCAAGGGCACGACGGACATGCCGGCGCAGCGCCTTTCCTGGCGTGTGGAGCCGAAGATCGTGCCGACGCTGGAAGGCCAGGCCCCGCAGCCTCGGCGAAAGGGCGAAGACAAGAAGTTGGCCGGTCTAGGCGTGCCCATCGTGATCGAAGGCCCGTGGAACGATCCGCGGATCTATCCCGACATCAAGGGTATTCTGGAAAACCCGGAGGCAGCCTACAAGCAACTGCAGCAGACCGGCGGTGAGCTGATCTCCATTCTTCAGGGAAAGAAGGAACCGTCTCAGGAGCTGGTTGACCAGGCGAACAAGGTCATCAACCAGGCGACCGGCGGCAAGACCCAGATCGACGTTCAGAAGGTTCTGGACGGCGAGGTCGATGACGAGGAAGTTCTGAAAGCGGTAGAAGAAGGCTTCGGCCTGCCTTCCGGCCTTTTGGGCAACGTGTTCGGAAACAAGAAGAAAAACAAGAACTGACGGCACATTGGCGCAATGGTGCTGCGTTTCGGGGCCGCACCATTGCTTTGCCGTGGGACTGAGCGGGCAGGTTTTGGCTGTGCGAGTGATCTGGCAGCGGACTTGTTGTCCGGTCAGAACTGCCGCGCCCGATGGGCCAGTTCGACACCGGGGCTGACCCGCATCAGCCGCATTTCTCCGAAGCTGCGGATCTCGCGTTTGCCAAGGTCTTCCAGGTGAAACTCATCCACCAGGAATTCCTTCATGGCATCCGGCGCAACGACGCACATGGGATTGGCGAATTCCTGCAGTCGTGCGGCAAGGTTCACTGCCGAGCCGAAGACGTCGTAGACGTACTTCTGGATTCCGACGACGGAACCGACTGCCGATCCCGTACCCAGTCCGACACGCGCCCGCCACTTGTGTTGATGGCTCTGGTTCCGACGCTCCAGGTAACGAATGAAGCGGACGGCGCAGTTGGCAACTGCGCGCATGTGATCCGGTGAGGGCTCGGGCATGCCTGAAACGGCAAGATAGGCATCGCCGATGGTCTTGATGCGCTCACAGCCGAATTGCTCGGCGATACGGTCGAATGCGGTAAAGATGTCGTTCAGCTCTCCAAGCGTCACCGTCGGGTCGTGCTCTGCGGAGAATTTCGTGAAGTCCACGAAGTCGAGCATGACCACGGAAACGCTCTCGTAAAGCTGCGGCGTGACGACGCCGAAGGTCTTGAACTCCTCGTAGACCGAACGCGGCATCAGGTTGAGCAGCAGGCGCTCGACACGTTCCTTCTCGCGCTCCAGTTCCCGCGTATTCCGCTCTACCATGGAGGAGTAACTGTCGATCATCGACTCCAGTTCGCGGATCCGCGTGATGTTCTGGCACTCAACGACGAGGAAGTCCTGCTCTTCAGCTGGCGAAACGGTCAAGGCGATGACCAGGGTTCGGCGCTTCAGCTTGACGGAGACTTCTCCGGAAAAGCGTCCCTGCTCCTTGATTGCTTCGCGAAGCTGTTCGATCTCGATATCCGGCAGCAGATCGGCAAGCGTGGTGACGGCTTCCGGCTTGCCGAACCAATCGGAAAACGGAGCGTTCTGGAACAGGAACTGAAGGTCCTTGCTGTTGACGACGGCAATGCCGACCCCGATCGCACGCAAGAGCTGCTGGTTGATGGCGGTGATGCTCATGTCGCACCGGTCGAAAGGATGGCGGAACGTCGCGCTTCGACTGCCGACATCACGGACTTGATGTCTGCAGGGTCGAACTTGTGTTCCACCAGCGTCTCGCGCAGGAGACGTGCAACTTCGTCAAAGTCCTCGTTTTTCAGGTCAAGGGTGGCATGGGTTCGTCTCAGCCGCTCTTCCGAGTAGCTGACCGGCCCGCCCAACAGGTAGGAGATAAACTTGGTCTGATGATCGATCAGGCGCGTCATGTCGACGTCATCGAAAAAGTCACCGATCTCCTCGGAATCGAGAACCTTGTCGTAAAAGGTCATTACGATGCGGCTCACCGACCCGAAGCCGCCGTACTTTTCAAACAATGTCGCAGGCATGCCGCAGAACTCGATTTTCAGAATGAGATCAAGAATAAGAGAGTAGTCGACTATTCTGGTAATGCAAAGATTTTGTGTCGATTATTCCTTTGCGTCATCCTCCGGCTTCCTCTGGGAAGAATGATGTATTTCTGTCGCCTTTCACCTGTCTGGGCGTAAATTCATGCCTTGAATGTTTGCGAAAGCCCGTTGCAGACAGCATCCGGTCGGTTGCCCGACCGGATGTGCCGGTGTTCTTCGCGGGCTCCTGTTTCTTATGAGCCGCCTATTTGGACAGGTCCTGAGCAAGCATGAGCGCGTTGCCATCCGGATCGTAGAAGGTTGCGGTGCTGACCATGCCTTCGATGGTCTCCGTCGCTCCGTCGAATTTGACACCTACCTCTTCCAGCGCACTGCGGGCACCTGCGATATCGGCCACGCCAAAGACGGGAACCGTGTTTCCGGGAGTGGGTTCGGATTGTTCGCCCAAGCCAAGGGTCACGCCTTCGGTCCGGGTTGCCAGCTCGCTCCAGCCCGCTTCGTCCATATGATAGAGCAACTCGAATCCGAGTTTTTCCGCGTACCAGTCGGCACTTGCATGCCTGTCGCGAACGGAGAGGGCGAGTGTGATCGTGTTATCCAGAGAAACGACAGGCATGAGACTTTCCTATGTATCAAAAGTATAGTAGCTATAAAATATGAATATGCAGCTTCTTGTCAACCTCACATCCAAAGCCTGGTCGCTGAAAATTCTGGCTCAGTTGCATGCAGGTGTTTCCGGTCGGCAAGCCCCGCTGATCGCGGCGACAGGTGCGAGCCGCAGTTCTTTTACAGCAAGCCTTGAACATCTGTTCCAGCTTGGACTGCTGGAGCGAAACCCCGGCCACGGCCATCCCCTGCGGCCCGAGTTTCGGCTGACGGACAAAGGCAAGGCTGTTGCTGCCATGGCGAGCCGGATCGAGGAGATCGTTCCGAACGAGGATGCCTTTTCGGTACTGCGACGCAGCTGGACGGTGCCTATCCTGGCCGTAACCGGGGCGCCAAGCCGGTTTTCGGCGATCAAGTCGGACCTCGGGCCGGTTACGGACCGGGCCCTGTCGAAGTCCCTTGGTGTTCTGGAAGACCAGGAGTGGCTGAGGCGGGACATCGACCTGTCACAGCGCACACCTTTCCCGATCTATCACGCCGTGAATGCGGGTTTGAAAATCAATCAGGCGATCGCTGCGGGCGCCCGTTGACCCGGATGTGAACCAAAGTTCTACCCTATGGTTGTATTTTCTGGCCTCGAAATGAAGTTTTCCCGGCCGCAGTCCACCGCACAAGTCTTTGTCCAGGATGAATAATTTCGAAATCAATGAATCTGGGCGTGTAATGACGCATCATGACTCTTCTGGTTCATTGCAGTTTCCGGGTGTAGCGCTACGCTTGAATGGTCGAGGCGAATCTTGCGAGGCAAGCATGTCCCGGTCAGACGAAGAGAAATGCGGTCGCCTGATGCGCACCGCTTGCAGGAATGTCATCGGATTCTGGCAGCTTTTGCAGGAACCGGATGTTCACAGGCTCGATCATGTCAAACGCCTGCAGTATCGGGCCTACATGATCGGTTCCGCCCTCCATCTGGCAGACCTTGTGGTCAGGCACGAACACGCCCTGATCCATCTCCGCCGGGCGGTCGGGGAGCCCGAACTGGGCGAAGAAGCAAAACAGTTCCGCACCATGGTTCACGCGTTCGACGGTGATCATCAGGACGCACTGGATGCCAGGGCGCTGATTTTCAGTCAGGCCGTTCAGAGCGCATTTGCGGATTAGAGACGGGCACGGTTGAGATCAAAGGCCGAGTGCGGCGACCATCCTGTCGACCGCATCCTCCACCGTGCCGGTGTTTTCAATGCGGATCAGATTGGCGACGTTTTCCGGTTCAAGGTCGGCACGGCGCAGCCGTTCCTCTATTTCCTGTCTGCTTTCGCGGCCACGTGCGGCGAGGCGTTCGGCGAGGACTTCGACCGGCGCGGTGATCAGCAGAACGCTGGCGTTTCGGTACTTGTCCTCTGCGTGCTTCAACACCTTGCGCGAGCCATTGGCAATCACGGTTGCGCCTGCTTCGATTGCCTGGTCGTAGCTTTGCGGGATGACGTAGCCGAGCCCATGGGCCTCCCAGCACAGGGCAACCTTTCCGGCCGCTCTCAGCTGATCGAATTCGGCGCGCGAAAGCGTGTCGTGGTCCTCAGCCTCGACATCGGCCTGCCGGGTGATCGCTCGCCGGGCGAAACTGACGTCCGTCCGGCCCGCCAGACGGGCCTTGAGTGCGGCCATCAATGTGTCCTTGCCGGCTCCGCTCGGACCGACCACGAGCACCATGCGGCCGGGGCCGAGTTTTTCCGTCATGTCGGACGCAGCCTCAGGCAACCCGTTTGCCCTCGCGCCAGACGCCGCGCACGATCGGGATGTCACCAACCATTTTCACCTGGATGAGATCAGCCCTGAGGCCGGGTTCCAGGGTGCCGCGGTCTTGCAGGCCAATGGCCTTCGCAGGCGTCGTCGTGACCATGGCAACCGCCTGTGGCAGGGCAATCGCCTCGACCTCCGCAGCCAGCTGGAACGCGGCCTGCAGCAGCGAAATCGGCACATAATCCGAGGAGAGCACATCCAGAACGCCCGCCTCGGCAAGCGCCTTCGCCGAGATATTGCCGGAATGGGATCCGCCGCGCACGATGTTCGGCGCGCCCATCAGAACAGCCATACCGGCCTCGTGCGAAGCCTTGGCGGCTTCCAGCGTGGTTGGAAACTCGGCGATTTTCGTCTGCAGTGAAATCGCCTCGTCCACATGGGCGGTGGTGGCGTCGTCGTGGCTGGCGATGGCGATGCCACGGGCCTGGGCGATGGCCGACAGGTGCTTGCGGTTTTCAGGGGCGAGGCTGCTGGCACGCGCCTGGCGCTTGCGGATGAAATCGTCCATCTGGGCGTCGGTGAAGCCCTTCTTGCCCTGATAGTAGATCTTGTAGGCATCCATCGACACGAACTGGCGTTGACCGGGGGTGTGGTCCATCAGCGAAATCAGGCGGATGCTGTCGTCGTCCTCGAACACCTTGAAGGCGCTGAGCACGTCGGGCGCGGATACTTCACAGCGAAGGTGGATGAAATGGTCGGCGCGCAGGCGGTTTTCCCGCTGGCCGGTTTCAATGGCATCCGCAAGCGCGCGCATATCCGAATAACCAAGGTCCGCGTCTTCATCCATGCCGACGCGCAGCGCATCGAACACGGTGGTGATGCCGGAACACGCGATCTGGGCGTCGTGGGCCTGCACGGCGGAAACCGGGCTCCAGCGCACCTTGGGACGCGGCGCATAGTGGGTTTCCAGGTGGTCGGTATGCAGCTCGACCAGGCCAGGCAGCAGGAAGTCGCCTTCGCAATCGTGCCCATCGACCTCGGTCGGTGACCCGATGCCGGAAATCAGACCGGCATCATCGACCGTCAGGGAACCGTCGAACACTTCGCCTGCGAGAACCAGACTGGCATTCTTGAAGACTTTGGGATGCTTGCTCATGCAGATTCCTCTTGGGAAAGACGCTCGGCCTGGCTGAGGGCGTCGGCGGGAGCGACGCTGCCGGTCAGCTGAAAGACGGTATGGACCTGGAAAGGCGCGCCGCGTTCGGCTTCGGTGTAGAGCGCAACGTGGCGGCACAGCCGCTTCTTGCCGATGACATCCGCAAAGTGGTCCTGGGCGGCATTTGCCATCCGCTCCATGTCGGTGTCGTCTTCCAGCTTGTTGGAAAGGGTCAGGTGGAAGCGGAATTCATCGAAGATATAGGGATAGCCCCACCTGACGAGATAGGTGTCATGCCTTTCCGACAGTCCGCTCTTGCGGCGGCGCTCAAGATCCGCCTCGGACAGTGGTGCGCGGAACGGTTCGAAGCGACGCACGCACAGGCCGGCGAAGGCGCGCAGGGCCGGCTCTTCTGCCTCAGGGGTCAGTGCCAGAAAACGGCCGAGCCTGTTCACGCCGAGCGCTTCTATCTCGTAAGGGGCGATTTCCGCCGCAAAAGCTGCGCAGGCGTCCAGCAGAGTTGCCTCGGTCTGATCGGCTGCAAGGGAAAACGGGGCTTTCAAGGTCCCGTGAAATCCATAGCGCCGGGGGTCGGTCGTCAACTCCCGGAAGCGTGCCGATGTCATGCCGGCCAGCTCCGGTTGCGGAAGAGCCGCGCCGGAAAAGGGATCGCGCCCGAGCCAGGAATTTCCGAGCTGCATCAGGCGGTCGTCGGCATCGGCGGCGAAATAGAGGGCGTAGCGCATGAAGAAAATCGCGATTTTGAAATGTGGTTTGGCCGGGATGTGGCAGGGCCACATCCTTCAACTTTCTGAGGGAGTGACCTAAAGGCGGGCGGTGACTTTTCTGTGACAGTTTCCGCCCGTCTGCAAGCCTTTCCTCATCTCGTGGCTCAGGCGGCTGCCTCCGCGCTGAAACCGGTCACGTCGATGATGCGGTCGGCGATCTGTTCCCGGACGTCCTGGTCGTGAAGAATGCCCACCATGGCAACGCCCTGGGTTTTCTTTTCTTCCACCAGACGCACGACCACGGCCCGGTTGGCGGCATCGAGAGAGGCGGTTGGCTCGTCCAGCAGCAGGATCGGATAATGGGCAATGAACCCCCTGGCGATGTTCACGCGCTGCTGCTCGCCGCCGGAGAACGTGGCGGGCGGCAGGGTCCAGAGGCGCTCGGGCACATTCAGCCGCGACAGCAGGGAGCGGGCCTTGTCGACGCCTTCTTCCTCGCTGGTGCCCTGGGCGATAAGCGGCTCGGCGACGACGTCTTCGGCCGAAACACGCGGGATGGTGCGCAGGAACTGGCTGACATAGCCGATCGTGTCTTCACGCAGTCGCAGAACCTTGCGCGGCTCAGCCCCGGCAATGTTGACGATTTCATCGCCAACCGTCACCAGGATCTGACCCTCGTCACAGCGGTAGTTGCCGTAGATCATCTTGAGGATCGAACTCTTGCCGGCACCGGAGGGGCCGCCAAGGACGACACATTCGCCGGAATTCACCGAGAATTCGACCTTCTCGACCACAGGAATGACGGTTCCGCCCTGCAGGTGCATGGTGAAGGACTTGCCGACGTTGTTGAGATAGAGGCGTACGGGCATTTCGGTCCTCATACCTGGAGAATGGAAGAAACAAGCAGCTGGGTATAGGGCTCGCGCGGATCGTCGAGCACCTGGTCCGTCAGTCCGCTTTCGATGACGTTGCCGTGGCGCATCACCATGATCCGGTGCGACAGCAGCCGGGCAACCGCAAGGTCGTGGGTGACGATGACCACGGAAAGTCCGAGATCGGCCACCAGACGGCGCAAGAGGTCGAGAAGACGCGCCTGCACGGAAACGTCCAGACCGCCAGTCGGCTCGTCCATGAAGACCAGTCGCGGCCTTGTGACGAGGTTGCGGGCGATCTGCAGGCGCTGGCGCATGCCGCCGGAGAACGAGCGCGGATCATCATCGATGCGGTCGCTGTCGATTTCCACCCGTCCCAGCCAGTCGTCGGCGGTGGAGCGGATGTTGCCATAGTGGCGCTCGCCAACCGCCATCAGCCTTTCGCCGACGTTGGCACCAGCGGAAACGTTCATGCGCAGGCCGTCCGCAGCATTCTGGTGCACGAACCCCCAGTCGGTGCGCATCAGCAGGCGGCGCTCGGCCTCGGTCAGCTGATAGAGGTTGCGCATGGTGCCGTCGCGCATGCGGTATTCGATGGCTCCCGCCGTCGGGGCGAGACGTGTCGACAGGCAGTTGAGCAACGTGGTCTTGCCGGAGCCGCTTTCGCCGACGATGGCGAGCACCTCACCGGGCCAGAGATCGAAGGATACATCGGCGCAGCCGATGCGGTCGCCATAGTAGCGGGTGACGTTGTGAACCTGCAGCAGCGGGTCCGCGGACGGAAAGGCGTTCATCGGGCGGTCTCCTCTGCCTGGGTGGCGCCGAACTGGTGCGCCGCCGGATCGGCAGCCATCGGGCCGAGATGGCCGTCCGCGCGCCGTTCCTCGCAATAGTCGCTGTCGGAGCAGACGAACATGCGCCCGCCCTTGTCATCCAGGATCACCTCGTCGAGATAGACATTCTCCGCGCCGCACAGGCCGCAGGGCTTGTCGAACTTCTGCACCTCGAAAGGATAGTCCTCGAAGTCGAGGCTCTTCACCTTGGTGTAGGGCGGAATGGCGTAGATGCGTTTCTCACGCCCGGCACCGTAAAGCTGCAGGGCTGCCATCTGGTCGATCTTCGGGTTGTCGAACTTCGGCGTTGGCGAAGGATCCATCACGTAGCGGTCGTTGACCTTTACCGGATAGGCGTAGGTGGTGGCGATATGGCCGTTCTTGGCGATGTCCTCGTAAAGCTTCACATGCATGAGGCCGTAATCCTCGAGCGCATGCATCTTCCGGGTCTCGGTTTCGCGTGGCTCCAGGAAGCGCAGGGGCTCGGGAATCGGCACCTGGAAGACGATGATCTGGTCTTCGCGCAGGGCCTTTTCCGGAATCCGGTGGCGGGTCTGGATGACGCTTGCCTCCGATGTCTCGTAGGTGGTGCGCACGCCGGCGGTCTTTTCAAAGAAACCGCGCAGGGAAACCGCGTTGGTGGTGTCGTCGGAGCCCTGGTCGATCATCTTCAGGCAATCGTCCTTGCCCAGAATTGCCGCCGTGACCTGCACCCCGCCGGTGCCCCAGCCATAAGGCATCGGCATTTCACGCGAGGCGAAAGGCACCTGGTAACCCGGTATCGCGATGCCCTTCAGGATTGCCCGGCGGATCATGCGCTTGGTCTGCTCATCCAGATAGGCGAAGTTGTATTCGCCCTGTTCGAAAATCTGAGCCGTGTCGTTCATTGCGCAGCACTCCGTTCCCTGAGTATCCGGCGATAGTGGTCGAGGCGCATGTCCAGCGTTCCGGTGTGCAGCTCGAACAGGTGATTGTCGTTGTCGTAGAAGTAGATGGACCTGCCTTCACCTTCGACGCGGGCGCGTGGTGGTTTGACTTCCAGGCCAAGGCGCTCGACGGCTGCCAGCTTCGTGTCGAAGTCTTCCTCTTCGATCTTGAAGGCCACGTGATTGTAGGTGCGCTCATTCAGGGCATCGCCCTGCATGATCGCGATCCAGACGTCACCGACCAGAAAGAACTTTTCCTGGGAGAGGGAAAAGGTGGCTTCTTCACTGGAGTAGACTTCCCGGGCCCCGAGTACCGTCGTCAGCAGGTTCGTCATCCTGTCCAGATCACTGACGATGAACGTCATATGACTAAGTCCGCTGCTCATTCCGCCGCCTCCTGGGCGGTGCTGCCCTCTTCTTCTTCCTGGTGGCGTTTTTCGAACCATTCGCCGCGCATCCGGCGCACCAGATCGAGTTCGGCCTGGAAATCGACGTAATGCGGCAGCTTCAGGTGTTCGACGAAACCGGTCGCCTGGATGTTGTCTGAATGGGACAGGACGAATTCGACATCCTGAGCCGGAGCAGACTGTTCCTCGCCCAGTTCCTGCCAGCGCATGGAACGGTCGACCATGGCCATGGACATGGCCTTTCTCTCCACCTGCCCGAAGACGAGGCCGTAACCCCGGGTGAAGGTCGGGGCGGTCTTGGCCGAACCCTTGAACTGGTTGACCATCTGGCACTCGGTTACCTTGATGGCGCCGAGCGTCACGGCAAAGCCGAGTTCCTCGGCGAAGAATTCCACCTCGACCTCGCCGTAGCGGATTTCGCCGGCGAAGGGGTGTGTGCGGCCGTAGCCGCGCTGGGTGGAATAGGCCAATGCCAGCAGGAAGCCTTCGTCGCCACGGGCAAGGTTCTGCAGGCGCAGGTCCCTGTCGGCCGGGAAGGACAGGGGCTCGCGGGTCAGGTCGCCGACAGGCGCGTCCTCGTCGGTTACCGGGTCCGGCTCCATCAGGCCTTCGTCGCCAAGCAGGTCGGTGACGCGCGGCATGCTGCCTTCTTCAGCGGTTGCTGTTTCGACCGGCTTTTCGAGACCGTCCTCTTCGGCGGCCAACGCGAAATCCAGAAGGCGGTGGCTGTAGTCGAAGGTCGGGCCCAGAACCTGGCCACCCGGCAGGTCCTTGTAGGTGGCTGAAACGCGCCGTTCCACCAGCATCTTCGCGGTGTCAATCGGCTGGCTGTAGCCGAACCGTGGCAGGGTCGTGCGGTAGGCACGCATCAGAAACGCAGCTTCGATGAGGTCTCCGCGCGCCTGCTTGATGGCAAGCGCGGCCAGCATCTCGTCGTAGAGCGAACCTTCGCCCATGACACGGGCAACGGCATGGGACAGCTGTTGGGCGATCTGCTCCAGCGTCAGCGAGGGAACGGAGGTGTCGCCCCGGCGGCGCTTGGCCATGAGCTTGTGGGCGTTGCGGATGGCCTTTTCACCACCCTTTACGGCTACATACATGGATCAGACCTCCGCTTTGAGGATGCAGGTGGAACGGGGCAGGGCAGACAGCGCATCCTCACCGGCAAAAACCAGATCGATACCCCGTGGAAACTGGCGGTTGTTGGCAATCACCTGGTCCCAGAACACCGGCGGCAACGGACCGGTGCCGAATGCCACGGTGTCCTTGATGCCCGGACCGCTAAGAGAGACGGCCGGATGGGACCCGAAGTCCTGTCCGGTCAGGATCACCGTTGTCGACCGGTCCGGATATTCGGCGGACCCCTGGTTGAAACTTGCCAGCGGGATCATGCTCACCGGTGCGCTGACCAGCGCAAAGGCCGCTTCCACCGGTTCGGTGACAATCGGGCAGCCGGTGTGGAAGCGCAGAAAGGTCTTTACGGCGTCCGAGGTCATCAAAGGCTTGTCGAGCCAGATCGGCGTGTCGTAGTCGAACAGGGTCAGGGCGATGGCGGCGGCCACCTGCGTCAGCGGTGCGGGCGGCTTCAGATTGCCGGCGGAAATCGCCTGCCGCGTACCCGGCCGGGCCATGGCATTCATGATCGCGCGAAAGCAGCCCTGCGCATCGTGAACCGGGTCCTGAAATCCTGCGGCCAGCGGTGCGGCGGCGGTCTGTTGTGCTGCGTTCATCAGTTGTCTCCCCGCACCATGGTGAAGAAGTTGACCTTGGTGGCCTCGGTTTCCTCGCGAACGGTTTCCTGCGTTCCTGCCTGGGCTTCGGCCAGCGGCGCGATGATGTCCGTCTCGATGCGCTCCTGCATTGCAGGGTGTTGCCACAGGGCGTCGATCACGGCGGACTGCAGCGCTTTCTGCTTGTTGCGGCCAAGGCTGTAGGCATTGCCGGTTTCACCGGTTTCCAGGCGAACCACGCAGCGGGTGACGGTGACTTCGCCCAGGTTGAATGGACTGCCGGTGCCGCCCATGCGGCCGCGCACCATCACCAGGCCTGTTTCTGGCTGGCGCACCAGCTCGTAGCTTTGCGGCGGAAGTGCGCTGAATTTTTCCGCGACGGCCTCGGCGGAGGCTGCGGCCAGTGTCGCGATCACCTTCTGGCGGGCGCTCACGGCTACGCCGGGTTGGGTGTCTAGGGAGGCGGAAGAGGTAATGTCTGTCATGAAGCGCGCCTTTTGGGTTGGGCGGTTCTTCGGAAAGCGTTTGAAAACGCCCTTGTCCTAGACTCGATTTGTCTATTTGTCTAGACAAATAATCCGGTTGACTCTTTGGTACCGAAATTTGATGACGGGCTCATGACGACGAACAGCACTCTCGACCGCAGCGCCGGAATTGCGGTGTGGCGCCAGATCATGGAAACGCTGAAGGCGGAAATCGTGAGCGGGGCCTTTGAAAAAGGCAGCCGCCTGCCTCCGGAATCCGAGCTTGCAAGCCGGTTCGGCGTCAACCGCCACACAGTGCGCCGGGCGATCGCCGCGCTGACGTCGGATGGCATTCTGCGGGCCGACCAGGGCCGTGGCACCTTTGTTGCCTCAGCCCCGCTCAGCTATCCCATCGGCCCACGCACGCGCTTTTCGGAAATCGTTTCAGGCCAACTTCGGGCACCGTCCGGACGGTTGATCGGCTCGGCTGTCGAGGAAGCCGACGCCCTTCTGGCGCATCAGCTTGGCGTGCCGCTCGGAACGCTGCTCATTCGCGTGGAAACCCTGCGCGTTGCCGACGGTGTGCCGATGATCGCGGCCACAAGCTGGTTCGAGCAGTCCCGCGTGCCCAATTTCGTCGCCGATTATGCCGACACCGGATCAATCACCGCGGCTTTGCAACGCGCCGGCATTTCCGATTACCGCCGCAAGGAAACGCGCATCACGGCCGAGCTGGTGGAAAACCGCGATGCCCAGCAGCTTGGTCTGGCGCTGGGCCAGCCGGTGATGGTGATGGAAAGCGTCAACCTGGACATGACCGGCAAGCCCCTGCAATACACCCGTGCCCGCGTGGCGGCCGACCGCATGCAGCTGGTGGTCAGCGGCGAGGTTTAGACGCTCGCATTGACGCGAGGCTGGTTCGCCTTTTTCGCTCGGTGAGCCATGCCCGAAGGATCAACCAATCCGCCGCCAGGCTCCGGGTGACATGCCCGCCATCTTCTTGAACGCGCGGGAAAACGCCGCTTCCGACCGGTAGCCCACGTTCCAGGCGATTTCCGCAATTGATGATCTGCTGTCCCGCAATTGGCGCGCCGCGAGCTGCAGGCGCCACGACGTCACGTATTGCATCGGTCCCTGACCCATTTTTCCGGCAAAGCGTTCGGTCAGAACCGTGCGGGACGTGTTGATCTGCCGGGCAAGGCGTTCCAGCGTCCAGTCCGATGCCGGGTCGGCGTGTATGGCGGTGATCGCGGCACCGGCGACCGGGTCGGTGAGGGCGCCGAGCCAGCCTTCGCTCGCCGGAGCCTTCGACAGCACATGGCGGCGAAGCGTTTCGATGAAGATCAGTTCGCACAGATGCAGGCGTACACTCCGGCTGCCGGGCTGGTCTGACTGTATTTCTGTCCGGGCTATGTCGATCAGCCTTTGCAGACTGTCATAAGTCCTTTCGGATGGCGAGACAAGAAGCCGGCGTTCGAGCCTTGCAAGCAGAGGGTTGAAGGGTCTGGCGTCGCAGGCGAGGAACCCGCACAGGAACAACGCCCGCGGGTCTCCGCCACCGCCTTCCGGAACGATGCTCGGCAAGCGTCCGGCGGCAAGGTTTTCGAAAAAGTCGACAACCTCGTCCGCACTGAACTCGGGAGGCGTTCCAGCTGCGCTTTCCATCCGGTACCCATCGCCCTGCGGGAAGACGAGAACGTCACCCCGGTTGAACCGGATGGGCGCCTCGCCCGGTATGGAGGCCAGGCCTGAGCCTTCCAGGACGATATGATAGGACAGCACGTGCTGCCCGGGATCTGCAAGGATCGCGCGGTAGGCATCCGTGTGGGGAATATCGACGCACCAGGGGTCGCTGGCATCCACCAGGAACATCAGCGCACCGGTCAGGCGCACGAGGTTCAGAACGTCAGCGAGTGGATCCTGTGCCGGTCCAGATCCGGCAAGGGCTGCCGTTTCCCGCGCGGATGCGGGGGCAGAACTTGCGGACGGTGGAGCATGGAGCCGGGACATGTCCGAGTTTAGCATTTCCAGCCGCAGGTAAGAAATCAACGGAAGGACACTTCGCCATGGCTGCATTCGTGTTTTTCGATGTCAGGGAAATCCACGATCCGGAACGGCTTGGTGCCTATCGCGCCAAGGTCTTTGAAACCGTGGAGCACTTTGGCGGGCGCTACCGTGTTCTCGGCGACATGGATAGCGTTCTGGAAGGTGACTGGACGCCCAATATCCCGGTGCTGATCGAATTTCCCGACAGCCAGGCTGCCCGAGCCTGGTATGGGTCCGATCTTTATGCCCCGCTCAAGAAAGACAGGATTGCCGCGGCCCGTTGTGACGGCGTTCTGTTGGGCGGGTTCGAGCATGGTCCGGGCACTTGAGGAAACAAGCGCCCGTGACGGGTGCGTGGCCGACGCTTGATCAGGATTCCGGCAAATTGGCCGGGTCGAAGTCGCACATCTCGGCGGCCTTGGCGAGGCTCTCGCTGAAGCCGGCCGGCGAGAAGCGGCCGTAGAGCCATGTTTCACCCAGGCTTTCGCGCTCGACGGAAATGTCGATCGTCGTCTGCGCATCTGCCACTGCGGCAGCCATGTCCTTCACGAAGCCGGACGTCATCGAGATCTGGTAAGGGTCCTGCATGCCGACGGGAAACATCTCTCCTCCCAGCCAGGAATCTTCCCCGTCGATGGTGATTTCAACCAGGTCGGTCTCGGCCCAGGGGTCTTCTTCGTTTTCGGTGTAGGGCGCATATTCGTATGTGAAATCCGCGTTGTAGCCTTTGACGTCGAAGCTGAACTGCAACGAGCCGGAGGTGTCGCGCGCCGGGGCGTTGTTATAGACAAGGCAGGTGCTGCCGATCCTGGCGGCTTCCCAATCGCCGCTGCTGAACGGCGCGGCAGCCGCACCTGTTGCCGGCAGCAAGGCCAGCACCGAGACAAATGCTCTGAAATTCATTCCAAAATACCTCAAATGCATATTGATATGCGGACACCGGCCCCTCGCGCGGCGGCGACCTCTGCGCACGCTCGAACCTTCGCCATTTCCGGCGGCGCGGCGCATGCGCATTGCTGACTAGAAGCGAATTTGCTTAAGGACAGGTTCCGTAAACCGCACGTCCGGCTTCAGATCAGCCAACGATTGCTGCCAGATGGCATGCTCCATTGGCACATCGAGGAAACGGCAACTCCAATAGTGAACAGAATTAGTCCCAAAACCTTGGTAGGAATGTAGTTCTCCGCCTAGCGGGCCAAGGCGAAACGTATCATTCGATCTGCAATTTCGCGGTGGTGCGACCTGGGTAATTCATGGCCGACCCCTTCGAGGATCGCAAGCTCGGCCCCTGGTATGCCTTCAGCCAGGGCTCTGCCATTTTCGACCGGCAGGATAGGGTCCTCCGATCCATGCAGGACGAAAACCGGGCAGGAGATCTCGCGGAAACGGCCAGCCCAGTTTTCCCGCGTTGTCCGGGAAGAATGGTTGAACATGCTGGCGGGGCTCTCGGTTCGATCAAGGACCTTCTCCACCCTTGCGAGTGCCGCTTCTGCATCGAAGGTGTTTGCAGTCCCGCAGCACAGCCTGTCTATTTCGACGAGGAAACCGGAAACGCTTCGCCTGTCTTGCCAGTCCAGTTCTCCGAAACCCGCAAAGTGTCGAAGAAAATCATCGGAGATTGTCGGAAGTGGAGCACCGTCCCAGCCCAAAGGTTCACTTCCGATCAGCGTGACGGAGTGAATGCGCTCCGGATGAGACAGGGCGAGCATCTGGGTGATATATCCGCCGAGGGACATGCCTGCCAGGTGTGCCGCTGGCAGTCCGTATGACTCCATTACGGCCAGGACATCCGTCGCCATGTCCTCAATCGCGTATGTCGCCTCACCAGGCGGCACTGTTGTTGAGCATCCGGTATCACGATGGTCGAAGCGAATGACAAAAAAACCCTGTTCGGCCAAGATGTTGCACAATTCATCCGGCCACCCGAGCATGGACGCCGTCGCCCCCATTATGAGGAGGAGTGGCGTACCTTCAGGAACTCCGAAGGTCTGGGTTGCAATGCGAACGTCTCCACTGTCGACAAACATCAGGTCTCCGCTCTCTCTGGCAAGAGAGCTTCTTGCAAAGACTACAGCTGACACGACCAACGCCATGGCATCTCGCCGATTCATTGCGCTCTCCATTTATAACCTACGCGCAGGTTATAAATGGAGGTGAGCTTTTGTCAATCGATAGGCAGCCACTTGAACGCAGTTTCGAGACGTTCGAGGACAAAGGCTGGCAATGGAACTCTTCCGTCACTTGCAACCCATTGCATGGTGGCGCCAGCGATTATGGCATGCAGATGAGCTGCAATCTCTTCCGCATCCTGATGGCCGGCGAAACGAGCCGCTATCGCGGCCTGGACAAGTTGATACCGTTCGTTTGCACAAGCCCGGAGAATGGGATCGCGCGCTTCCAGAGCCGCGATCGCAACCCGTGCGGAGAACCCCTCTCCGCTGCCCATGCTCTCGACAATCTCGACCAGAAACTGCCAGAGATTGTCTTTTCCCCGGTTGACAGGAAGTTCGGCAAGCCAGGCCCTGGTCGTGTCGACCTCATGTCTTGCCATCCTGTGGAGGATGGCGTCGCGATCACCAAATCTCTGGATGAGAGTTGCCCGGGAGAGCGCTACCCGGCTGGCAACGTCACTTAATGTGAAGCCTGCTCCTTTTTCCGCCAGGACTTCCAGAGCGGCATTGAGAACATCAATATCCGAAACTTTCTTTGGCCGCGGCATTCTTGATCCGTCTTGTGGCTGAGCTGAAAGCCTTGTGTCGCACGTCATCAGAAATCCGCGCAAGGAAACAATGGCTACGCTGAACGAAGCAAGACATGTTGCGAGGGGATAACCGGGAGGCTGAAAGTCTTAGTGGCAACCCAAAAAGCCGCTGCGTTAACCCGAATGCTTACTATAACTACGCGCGCTGCTCGAAGACGAAGGGAGCGAGAGGAGCTAGCGAGCGTTTCCGAGAGGGAGTGAGCCTCAGCTCAAATGGATCGTTCCCGAAAACTTGCCACTCAAGTTTGGAACCGAGTTTCAGAAGACCCCAGGCGTGGGCAGGCTCTCCGCCCGTGGTGAAGCATTCGGTCAGGCTTTGCTGTGTGAGGTGTGGAATGCCGTCAATTGTTGTGACCGTGTTCCGGTGCACGTGTCCTGCTATACAGGCGAGTGGCACCCGCGCCTGGGCAATAGCTGCGCGGATGCGCTGTGATTGCGGATAGGTCGAATATTCGGCATTTCGCTCAAAATAGTAATTGCCGATCTGGCTGTGTCCTGAAAACGGGATGTGACTGGCGATCAGTGTCGGCTTGTCCGCCTGCTGGGTCATCTGAGATAACCAGCGAAGGTCGGCTTCAGGCAGAACAAACCCTGCGTTCGTCTCATGATATGTGAATTTTGTATCGGCGCGCCACACTGCAAGTTGCCAGCCGCCGAGGTCAATTACGGTGTTATCCAGCCCTGTGCGCAGGATATCCGCGTTTTCACCAACACTCAGGTTGTCACGATCATGGTTGCCGCACAAATGCTGGACCGGGGCGTCCAGTTCCGCGAAGATTTCTGCAACCTCTCTCTGGAGACGCATATCTGTTTGTTTGTCAACGTCGGTAATGCGATCTCCCAGATCAAGAACAATGTCTGGCTTTTCGGTGTTTGCCCACACCACGAATTCCGCGAGAGAATGGAGAGCAGATTTTCCATGCGTTGCGTGATGATGAATATCTGTAACAACTGCAATTCTGATCATGTGATCTGATCCTGGTTCGGAAGCGCGATGGTTCTGTCACCGCGGGACGTTGGGGTCGATATGACCAGAAACGTCACTCCGGAACGTTCGTCGTTTCTTGCCTGATGGGATACAAGGGGCGGGATCTCGATGCCCTGCCGGGCTGGGACCTTGTACAAATGGCCTTCTATCTCCATCGTCAACCAACCATCGAGAACATAGAAGAATTGCCTCGCGCGGGAGTGATAGTGACGCTGTTCGGCTGTGCCTGCGGGCATGAACTCCTCGATAATCAGGAGTGGGTCGCTGTTCGCCAGAACCCAGCCGTCACAGTTGTCGCCCCAATTGTAGTGTGCCGCCGTTGCGGTGCTCACGAGCGTGTACATGCCTTGTGACCTGTGTTGAGGTTTGATTTTGTTGTGCGTTCTGCACGAGCGGCAACACCGGTGCCTGCGTCGGAAATTGTCGATGCCGGCCAGCCCGATCTGGGAGGGTTAGTCGAACATGCCTTTCGGTGTTTCTCCCGCAAGGAAGGGGGCAATGAACGCATTAAGTAATTCCGGTTGCCGAATGATCGCGGTGTGGGAGGTTGCCGGCAATATCGCAAGGCGCGACGCGGGCAAGGGATTTCCCAGATCACCCATGGAACCGCCGCCCAGAAGACGGAACATTGCCACCGAGTGCTCAAGGGTCGAGACGTCGGCGTCGCCGGAAATCAGGAGCACAGGAGCCTGCAAGGTCCTGACGTCCTCTTCCCAGGATACCGGCTCATGCTCCAGACCGATCATGCGTGTTACGAAATCGTCGAACCCGTCCGGATCGGGTGCCAACCGCTTCCAGTCTTGCTCGATCGGTGTTCCGGTGAACATATCCGGCGTCATGGAGGGTACCATGGCGCGATATTCCGGCTGCATGCCCTCAATGTCGTAGGCAAGGGATGCGGCGACCAGTTGATCGACCTTCCCAGGGTGGCGCACCGCAAGCTGAAACCCGACTGCGGCGCCCATGGAGTAGCCGAAAACGTCTGCTTCTGGCAGGTTCAGGGCATCCATGAATAGGGCAACATCTTCTGCCAAGGCAGGGTAAGTTATGGACCTGTCTATATCTTCCGTCCGGCCGTGCCCTTGGAGTTCGACCGCGTAAACGCGTCTGGTCTCCGCCAGCATTGGGATGATGTCACCCATAGACTGAATGTTCATGTATGCCCCATGGAGGACAACAATCGGTTCGCCTTCACCGCTTATCTCGTAATACATCCGCATGCCGTTCACCTCGGCATAGCCGTTTTGTGTTGTAGAGTCGGCAAGCGCGATGCTGGGTGACGCCAGCATCGACAAGATCCAAGCCGCACTCGTCATATGTCTTTTCATGGAAAGGTTATCCTCAGCCTTGCCTGTTGCGCCTGACTGTCAAAGACTGCGCGCGAAAGCTTCGAGTTGGTCGAGGCAGGTTCCCCATCCAGAGTGGAAACCCATTTCCTCGTGCCGTTTTCTGTCTTCCGGATTTTTGTGCATCACCAATGCCCGGTAATAGGTTCCGCCTTCGGTAGGGCGCATGGTGATGTCCACGCTCATGAACGTTTCGCCGTTGGGCCTGAAACCTGGCCCCATGGCATCAGTCCAGACCAGTCGCTGCTCGGGTTTTGCAAGTAGAACGCAGCCGGGAGGTTCTGCCATTTCGTTCCCTTCCGGCGACGCCATAACGACAGTGAAAATCCCGCCGGGATGCGGTTCGATAGCGGCCCGCGCCACTGTCCACGGTTTGGGGGCAAACCATTGAGCAAGCAGCTCCGGTTCTGTCCAGGCGCGCCAAAGCTGTGCGGGAGATGCGGAAACCCTCCGTTCGAGCACCAAATCAAGTTCGGGGTCGTGTGTCATTCCTTGTCCTCTGCCTCATTCATGTTGGCCAGAAATGCGTCGAGCCGATCGAGCCGCGCCTCCCAGTGGCGTCGCTGTTGTTCCAGCCAGCCTTCTGCAGCACGGACCGTTTCCGGGCGAAGGCGGCAAGTTCGGATTCGGCCGGACTTATTCGTTTCGATCCAACCGCTCTTCTCCAACACATTGATGTGTTTGAGAAAACTCGGCAGCGCCATTTCATGGGATGCCGCAAGTTCCGAAACCGGGGCTGGTCCATTGACCAATTGTGCGATTACCGCACGCCGGGTCGTGTCGGACAAACAGTGGAAGATCGAATCTAAGTTAGCCATATGGCTAAGTAATGATGCTGCGTCCGTCATGTCAAGAAAGTTTTCCAGTTGGCTAACTTTTAGTCGGTACTAGCCCTCTGGCTGGCGCAATCATCGACCGGAGGGGAGATCCGCTTCGTAGGGTTCTGCGTGGCAAATTGATCCATCAATCGCTTTGAAGGCGCCTGCCTGCCGTTTCAAGGCGATGTGTCGGAACGCCTGTTGACCTGCAAATCCAGGCGGCCCAAGCTTGCGGTTGCCAACATTTTTTCCGGGCGAGGTACCGTTGTGACAGCCCCACACCGCCTTGCGTGCGACACGATCGTTTTTGCGTCCACGCAGAGAACGGGCAGCACGGCGCTGGCAACGACGCTGAGTGCGTCGAAGGTGACCCGGCAAAGCTACGAGTGGTTCGGGCAGGGGCATTTCGACAAGAAGATCCGGCACTTCCTGCCGGAGTTTCACGATCTGCCCGCAACGGCAGAAGAGCTGAAGCGCTATGTGCGGGCGATCCGGGATTTTGACGCCGGTTCGGGTCTGCCGGTCTCGCTGATGCTGCACAATTATCAGTTCGACCTGCTGCGGGAACTCGGCGTGACGATGCTGGAGGAGCTCTTTGGCGACTGCCTCTACGTCTACAATCACCGGGGCGACATCTACTATCAGGCCGTTTCGCTTCACATTGCCATCCAGACCCAGCAATGGGTTTCCGCGCAGGAGCGCATCGCCGAGCCCAGCTACGATTTTGAAAGCATCGACTGGCTTGTGAACTGGATTTCGCAGGACTGCGAAAGCTGGCTGGCCTATTTCAGACAGAACGGCATCGTGCCGTTCCATGCCGCCTATGAGCGCTTCGCCCAGGATCCCCGTGCGGCAACACAGCTCCTGCTGGACTGGCTGGGCATGCCCGACCAGGCTATCGAAACGACTTCACTGCAACGCCAGGCGAGCGGCCTGAACACGGATTTCTATCATCGATATCTTGCCGAATGCGGCACCCGCAGAGCTTTGCAGGAACCTTGAGCGAACTTGCGTGGGCGTTGGTCCGGCAGTCGATTTGCTCCTCGCACCGCCCATTTGCAGGTTGGCTGGCGATGCTTCGCTGCTCGGTGATTGTCCTGTTGCTGAGCCTCAATACAAGCCAGTGAACGTCAGAAATGAGGGCTCATGTCGGAACATTGCCGCGCGGTCGAGTGGGGAGATTTCCGGGCACGGACATCAATTGCTCTCACTGTCCTGCGCGCCGGGTTTTTTAGCGCACCGGGCACGCAGGAAGGGAAAGGGGGAGCGAGGCTTATGCTGCGGCCACGCCCTCCAGGAATGTGTCGACTGCCGCCCGCAATTCCTGAGTTCGGGCGATGGCGTCGGTTGATCCTTTTTCGACCTCTTCGGCGGAACGGCTGGTGCCTGTCGCCGCCTCGGTCACGCCGGCAATATTCTCGGCAACTTCGCGGGTTCCGGTTGCGGCCTGCTGAACATTGGACGAAATCTCCGCAGTTGCCGCGCCTTGCTGCTCAACCGCAGATGCGATGCCCGAGGTGTACTCGTTGATTTCATGCATGGTGTTGGCGATCATCTGGATGGCTTCAACCGCTTCTGCCGTGGCAGACTGAATGGCGGTGATCTGACCACTGATTTCTTCGGTCGCCTTGCCGGTCTGGCTTGCCAGTTCCTTCACTTCGGAAGCAACAACGGCGAACCCTTTGCCCGCGTCACCCGCTCTTGCCGCCTCGATGGTCGCGTTGAGTGCAAGGAGGTTGGTCTGTTCGGCAATTGCCGAAATCAGGTCGACCACTTCACCGATCCGCTGAGCGCCTTCCGAAAGGCTCTGCACCTTTTCATTGGTGGAAGCTGCTGTCCGTGTCGCGTTGTCGACAACTGTCTTTGTGTCGGTGACCTGCCGGCTGATTTCACTGATTGACGAAGACAATTCTTCGGCCGCCGAAGCCACCGTCTGGACATTGGTGGATGCTTCCTCGGAGGCTCCCGCCGCACTTGTCGATCTCATCGATGTGTCTTGAGCCAGTGACGCCAGGCTTGCGGCGGCAGATTGCATCTGGTCCATGTTGCTGCCAACCGACGCAAGCAGTTCACCTGATCGCGTGCGGAAGGTGTCGATCAGGGTCTCCACCTTCTTCTGGCGCAGCTCACGTGCCGCCTGTTCTGTCCTGGCTTCCTCCTGAAGTCGTGCCTGCTGCATGACGCCGTCTCTGAAGCCTGCAATTGATTTGGCAACCGCGCCGATCTCGTCACCACGTGCGGCATCAACAAACGCCACACCCGTATTGCCGGCCGCAAGTTCACGCGCGTCTTCAACAAGGCGGGCGACAGGCACCGTGATGCCATAGGTGATAATGAACGCCAGGCCGCAGGCAATCAGGAAAGCCGCCACGGCAACGATGGCGACGATGTCCTTGGTGTAGTTGGCGATATTAATGCCATCCTGGGCGACGGCCGCCTGGGCAATGACGGTGCTTTCCTTGACTTCCGCAGCCAGCTGGCTGATTTCCTGGCCCAGTCTGATCGACTCTGCCTTGATGCTGTTTCGTTCCAGAATGATGTCCCGGACACGCGTTGCCGCCGTTTCATAGCTGCCGATCATCGGGCCGGTTTGTTCAAGGACCTTCTTCCGTTCGGCGTCCTTGATGCTGGTCTCAAGCGCGGTCAGCTTGTCCCGGAGGGCACTTGTCTGCTCGAGCATGAAATCGATATCTGCGGGATTGTTGGATATCAGGAACTTGGTGACATAAAGCCGGGCCAGCAGGAAATGCTCCTGCGCCTGGGCCGCGAGGTTGGCTGTGCCGTATTCGCCGTCTGCCGTGGCAGACTGGTTGATTATCGTCAGGTTCTTGCGCGCTTCCGGGCCTATCTGGTCCAGCTTGTTGGTAACAAGATCGTCGCGTTCCTTGTAAAGCGCTGACACCTTTTCGACGTCGTGCTTGTAGGTCGCCATATCCTCTTTCATCACCGCAAGGCGCTTGACCCGTTCGGGATTGAAAATCTCCGTCTCGGCGAGGGTCAGCCCTTCGTCCATCTGACGTTCGTACTCATGGACGACCTTCAGATCTTCAGCAGAGCGGCTGTTGAAGTAGACATCCGTGTAATACAGCAGCTTGGCCATGTCGGCGTTCAACTCGGAAGCGAGCAACGCGTCCCCGCTCATGTCCTCGACGTCTTCCATTTCATTGGCAACAGTGCCGAAGCTAACAAAGGAAACCACACCAATTGCCGCAAGGAGAAGAGCGACCAGTCCAAAACCACCAGCGATCTTGTACTTTATTTTGATGTTGCCAAAGAGTTTGTCCATTCTGAGTTCCAAAAATAGTAGCGATCAGACTTGGGAGTATCGTTCCTAATATTGAATAACGTTTTAAAGGACTCTTTGAAAAAACTATGGATGGTTACGTATATATCGAGGGTAGATAAGTAATAATCTCAATGATTACACGTGCAGGGCGTATTGCTCAATTCTTACCCTGCGTTTCAAGGAGGCGCTCATTGGCGCGCCTTGTCCCCACAGGCAACTGGCCGGAACGTGCAAGCCCTCAGGCGCCTGCGCTGTGTTTCGGGCGGATGCTCCAGGAGATCCCGAGCACACTCATCAGCAGGAAGACCGGTAGGATCGCCAGCGGGCTTGCCGCCGCGACGAGGGCCGTGCCGGCCGCGCAGGCAATGGACGCGGCGGCCTCCGCAAGCGTGGAGGCCTTGGAAGCGACCTGACGGCGCCGGAAGGTTGTGCGCTTTGCCTGCGCCCGGAACCAGAGTTGAACAAGCACTGCGCTTGCTGCCGCGGTCATCGCGCCGGCGGCGGTGATGACAGCGCCCCATAGCGATATGAGCGCCAGACCCAGGGAGATCGGCAGCACGATTGCTGCGATAATCGTCAGCACCGACAGCACTTTCGCCCACAGGCGTGTGAACGCAGAGATGGGGGCTGTTGCAATCAGGTCGGGTGCGTCCTCACCGGAGATGGTCAGCCAGGCGAGGCCGCCGGCAAGCTGCCCGACCGCCATGACGACAACCGGCGCGACGATCACGGAAATCTCGGTTTTCTCGCCAAAGCTGACCCAGAGCATGACCGCCGGCGGGATGAGATAGAGAACCTGCATCAGCGTCTGGGATATCAGCCAGGGATCGCGGGCGATGAGCTTGAGTTCCTTCAGGACGAGCGCGCCGAGTGGCGAATAACTGCGAAAGGTCCGCTCGGAAGCGCGGCCGCGCGGGGTCTTTTCCGTAACGCCAAGTGCGAGCACGACAATGCTGCGAAACTGGACCGCGCCGCGCCAGGCTCCGACCGCAAAAAACACGACGGAAAGCGCCAGGAACAGGAACACGGCATTGGTCTGTCCGGCTACCGTGTGGGCGAGGAACCACCACGGCGAGCCTTCGCCCGGCGCATGGCTTGCCAGGAAGGCGGGATCGAACAGCGTGAACCGCGACATCGACCCGAAGGACAGGATCGCCACCACCTGCATCCCGATGAGGAAGGCCGCGCCAACGACCGCTGCCAGAATTTGCGCGTAAAAGCGCGTGCGCTGCGCGCCAACCGTTCGGAACAGCGCGAGCGTGATCAAAACGCCTGCCCCGGTCGCGTTCAGCGATACCGCCAGAAGAACCACATATCCCGCCAGCCAGTGCTCCCCGCCAAGCACCACCGCAACGTTGAGAAACGGTGAGATGACCAGCGCCGACATGGCCCAGCTCGTCAAGGCCATCATGACGATGCGCACGAGAAACAGGTCACGCGAGGGGGCCGGGGAAGACAGGATCAGGTCCAGGTCATCCCGGGCGTAGAACGCACGTGTTACCGACTCCATCGCCTGTGACAGCATCATGGTGAAGCTGAGCAGCACCGTGATCGAAAGCGCTGCCTGTGCTGTCTGGTCGAGTACAAACCCTGTGGCAAAGCGGGGGGAAAGCACCGCGTAGGCGATCAGGTGCATGACCGCGTAGAAGAGGCTCATGCCGATCAGGGCGCGTCGCAGGCTCGTGCTGCGCCAGCCTGAAAACATCCAGGCCCAGTCGCGCCATGCCAGCCGCAATTCATGGCGGGAGAAGCGCAACAGGGCGGAAGAAGCCACCGTCGCTCTCATGCCACCTTCTCATCAAGGAGTTCGGCCGTATTCGCATGTGCGCCGGCATCGCCGCCCACGATTTCCAGGAAAATATCCTCCAGGGAATGGCCGCCGGCGCTTGCCCGTTGGCGCAGCTCTTCCAGAGTTCCTTCGGCAACAAGCTGTCCACGGGCGATGATGCCGATCCGGTCGGCCATGCGCTCCGCCACCTCCAGGATATGGGTCGTCATGATGATCGACACGCCCTGCGCAACAAGCCCGGTCAGCACCTTCTTCACCTGGCGGGCAGAGCCTGCATCAAGGCCGGTGAGCGGTTCGTCGAGGATGATCAGGCGCGGTTCGTGGATCAGGGCACCTGCAAGCGCCACCTTCTGGCGCATGCCTTTCGAGAACCCGCCGCAGCGCTCATTGGCATGGGGGGCAAGTCCGAAGGCTTCCAGAAGGCTGTCGGCCTTGAACCTTGCAAGGTCCGGCTGCATGCTCCAGAGGCCTGCCACGAACTCGAGATATTCAAGCGGCGTCAGCTTGTCGTAGACCATGGGTTCGTCCGGAACCCAGGCCAGAACCTGCTTGGCGGCAATCGGATCCGCAAACGCATCGATGCCGCAGACCCTGACCGCCCCCGCATCGGCCTGAAGCAGGCCGGCGACCATGCGCAGCGTGGTGGTTTTGCCGGCACCATTGGGGCCCAGCAAGGCGTAGAATTCGCCTTTGCGCACCTTCAACGAGAGATCGTTGACCGCGGGTTCGCTGAAACGCTTGTGAAGATTGAGAATTTCGAGAGCGGCGTTACTGGAAGACGGCATCACTTTCTCGTCTCTGGAAGGTTTTCTCCAGTTTACCGATGGGACCTTTCGTTAATGTAAAATCCGGTCATTTGTCCTGGGCTGAAGTATCAGGGGCGAAAAAGTGAGTTGGAAGACCGGTTCGCCTAGTTCGGTATGGAGCTCGTGATGAGCCTTTCGACTTCGGCCCGTTGGTCCGCCGTGTAGATGGCACCCGGCGTCACCTTGAAGCCAGGGGTGAGGTTCAGACGCGCGACAAACGCCTCGACCGCGACGTCCGCCACCTCCCGGGCGGGTTCCGCTCCACTTGGCAGACCGTCTGCGACGGGGGCGTCTGAGGAAAGGGTGGTTGCGGCCAGGGCATGCAGAACTTCGGGAGCATCAATCAGGGGCAAGGCCTTCAACATGAAGACGAGACTGTCCGGCTCTGCCTCGGGGATTTGCCTCAGGAGGCTGGTTCGCGCTTCATCGTCCCCCAAGGCCGAAAGCGCGAGCCGGGCTGCCAGGGCTGCGGGGGCCGTGGGCTCCTGTGGTTGTGCCTTGACCAGGCGTGTGCCGGAAAGGTGAGCTTCAAGCGCGTCTTCCGCTCCAGGCACCAATGCCCCCAGCAGCAACACGCCGCCTTCCGCGTCCGGCGCTTCCAGCGCTGCTAATACTTCGGTCTGAAGCTGCTCGGCAACGGGGCCCGACGGTGGGCCATTGGCCAGCACGACTTTCAGCGCTGCGGCGCTGGCGCGTGCGCGCAGGTCCGGGTCGGCATCACCGATGTAGGGCAAGACGGGCGCCAGGGCCTCGGCACCGCCGACGGCGGACAGCAGATCCACCAGGGCTGATTTTTCCCCGGTGGTCTTCGCCGCGGCCAGGCGCGCCGCCAGGGGAGCGACGGCGGCCGGGCCTGCCTCCACTACAGCCTCCGTCGAGCCTCCGGCCAGCGCTGTGTCGATCTCTGCCTCAAGGTTCATGTCGTCTGCCATAGTGCTTCCTGCAATCCAGGTGAACAGAAACGCCCCTGCGATGCATCCGGCCAGGTTGCGGTGTCGAACCATTATGTGCCCGACGGATTGATGATGTTGGCCTGGGCGCGCGAAATCAGCTGCCCCGTCCGCACCGCGCCACTGGCGATCAGGTGTGTTGCGGTTCCGCTGTGCGGGCCGATGCCGCGCAGGTGAATGGTCTCGTGTGCCAGGGTTTCGGCATGGGTTGAGCCGGTGATCGTATCTTGCATCAGGCAGTTCTTCTCGGCGGCCAGGGTTCCGGCCCGGGTGTTGTTGACCGCAGGCGTCGCATCCTGCTCATACTGCCACACGAAGAAGACATTGAAATCCGCGGCAGCATCGGCAAAGGCCGTGACATCGTCCCATTCATGTTCGGCGGCCGCAACGCCCGCCAGGTGGCTGGAAAACCGTACCGTGGCGCCCAGGTTCTGTGGAACCGTTATCGTGCGTGCGCTCTTTCTGTACATCCGCACGTTGGCCTGGGTGTCCAGCAGCCGGTTGACGCCCCGTATCAGGGCGTTGAGGTCGCCCATGTTGCGGTTGGTCTTGTGGCCGGCGTTGTCCTTCACATAGTGAAACGCCGTGTTGATCTTGACCTCGGTCTTGACCGAGATTTCCAGAATGTCGCTGTTGGGAACAGGCCCCGCAAACCCGGCATTCGGCACAAAGCGGACAAACCCCTTGCCGGCCTTGAGGCCCTTGAGCGTCAGATGGTGTTCGGCGCCGACACGGCGATAGGTGACCCTGGCAATGTCGTTGGGGGTCAATTCGGGAATAAGGGCACCTGCCCCCCGCACCACAATCGTGCGCTCCCACCCCCGCGGCACCATTTGCCACTTGGGCGAGGCCGTGGCGTCAAATCCGAACATGGCGATACGAGGTGCGAAGGTAATTGGCATACGTCAGGTTCCAGATCGACTGTCGCGCCATGAATGCCTTCCGCAGGCACATCTTTCTTTTGCTTTGAAACGCACAAGAAATGGCGCGTCACAGGGCTTTGTATGACAAGTAATTTCTCTCGATAGTGAGCCCATGTGTGCGGCAATGCAAGAATTAACGTAAGGGAAGATGGGGAAATTTTATGAGGCGGTTCCAGTAAAAGGGTAAACCGACGGACGCATTGCCGACTGGCAGATTTGGGGGTGGGAGCGGACGGTCGGCTTACGTGCCTCGAACGGGTTTAGCTGACATTCGTTGGTCCGGCATGCGTTGGCAATTTCGGCCCATTGCTGACGTTCACTGCCAATTCATGACGTTGCGGTGCGGCCCGTCATTGGGCCATTCGTGCCGAGCTCAGCATTTTATGGAGCAAGATATCGGCCAGTCGGACAACGTTTGAATTCGCTGCTGCACCGGTTCGAAGGGACGCTTTGGTGATTTGGCAAAGAAAGCTGCGGATGCTGTACGATTAGACCACAACGTCAACAATCGCCTCTTCTTCACGGTCAGTCGTCGTGAAGGTCATCGAGACGGCTCGCACTTCACTGTCCGACAGCAGGTTGAAAATTCTGTCGCGACTGTTGGCGGGATGCCCGGCGACATAAAACTGAGTGGTCAGAACCTCTTGTCCGTCCTCGAATACTTTGACGTGAATGTGCGGCGTGCGGCCGGGATAGGGCACGGGCTTGATGGTGCGAAATTCATAGCTGCCGTCGAGGCCAGTGATATCGTAACCAAAGCCCTGAAAAGCCGGATCGAAAGCAATCGCCTGGCGGTCGCCACCATGAAGGTACTTGCCGTTCATATCGCATTGCCAGATCTCGATCCGCCGACCCGCAAGTGGCGCGCCGGAAGTGTTGAGCACACGGCCCTTCAACACGAAAACCTCGCCACCAGCTTCCTGGACGGTCCCTAGAATTTTGACAAGATCATTGTCAACATCAACCCTTCGCATCGCAGGGGCCGGGTAGAAAGGTCCTTCGGTCGCACGCGGCGTCAGGTTCGCGGCGAGCGCCGGCTTTGCCAAAACCGAAAGGCCGAGAGCGCCAAGGGTTCCACCGACAAAGCTACGGCGCGATTGGTTTGATTTTTCCATCTTTTGATATCCGGTTCAACGCAAGAGGTCCCCATACGGATGGCAACCAAGATTCCGTCGCATTTTATGACTGCTTTGGCAAAGCTGACATTCATCCGAAGGGCAGTACTCGACACTTTGGGTTTGCTGACGACCTCGGATGCGCCGCAGCATAAGAGCGAAGTCCCATTGCGCCTGGCTCAAGGGTGGCCTTTGCCGATCGTTAGCCTGCTGCTATGGCGCTGCGATCCAACCTGTCGTGCCAGCCATTCGTCACATCTGCGAAGACAGCTAGCTACCAGACGCCGGTGCTGCGGACCTTGCTGCTTTGGCTGAACGTCAGCTTACCGTTCTTGCAGAGCGAGGCGAACTCCGAGTGCACAGTATATGCTGCCGACGACCTTGCCTTGCCATTTCAGAACAGTCGGGTTGCGTCGCAGGAAATTTCCAAGACCACCGGCGGCAATCGAGTAGACGATTGTGCTGAAAAAACCGATCAGCGCGAAGACAACACCCAGAAGCGTGAGTTGCACGGCCACGAAGCCTTTTTCTGGCGCAACGAACTGCGGAAGAAACGCGAGGAAGAACAGGGCCGTCTTCGGGTTCAGGACTTCAGCCAAGATTGCCTGCCTGAAAGCCGTTGAAGCAGTAATAGGAACACGTCCTTGGCCTAGATCGACCGTGGTCTTCTCGAAGATCGCCTTTAAGCCAAGATAAACCAAATAGGCCGCGCCGAGATACTTCACAATGGTGAAGAGGGTGGCCGATGCCGCGATGATTGCAGAAATACCGACAACGGCCATGACTGTATGGAGGAAGTCACCGGCAGTGATGCCAGCACCAGTAGCAATCCCTACTTTGGCTCCCGACGTAGTAGCTCGTGCTACAGTCAACATCGTTGCGGGACCAGGGATGAAAACAAATCCAAGAACGATCAACGAGTAAGTTAGCAATATGGCAGGGTCGATCATTCTGTTTCCTCATAAATTCGTGAGCATAAAGTAATCCACGGATTGTCGCGAAAGACAAGCACAGGAACAGAGCGCGCGCTGCACCCTGAGGAATGAGCAGGATGGCTCAAAACAGTCTTGCGGCGGGACTGCACGCCATGCCGAATTTGATGAGTGAATGTTCGACACTTTCGGCCCGGAGCGGACCTTCGTGCCAAGCGCAGAGGATGACCGATCCCAGCCCGAAGCAGAAATTCAACTCTTTTGAGAAGGGGCCGTCCCGTGCCATTCTCTGCAATCTCGGTGAAGGTACAAGGCAAAAATCTCTTGAGGCGATCATCACTTGGCCGGACCTAACCTTCGCGGCGGGGCATCAAGAGAAATTGCGGCGCCCTTTCTCGAAGTCCCACGCTGCAGCATCTGTAGTGCGAGGTTGTCCGATGTCACATTCATTGATCAGACTGCAAGAGGCTCCTCTTGCACCAGCTTTCACGAAAGGGCAAGTTGCGAAAGAAACTGATGCATAGGCGACCAGAATGGAAAGCAAATACAAGGTAACAGATATCCCAGAAGAAAGCAGCTTCTATGACTTGGTTGCTGGCGACAATGTCATGGAGATACCGCTTTTTCAGCGTCCGTATTCTTGGAAAAATTCACACTATACGACTATGCTCGATGATGTGTCGGTAGTTCTTGAAGACCCAACTTCAGCAATTTTTCTCGGTGTAATAGTAACTTACTCACGCGGCGCCTCGCAAGGTCGCCCCCCAACTTGGATGGTTGTAGATGGTCAGCAGAGAGTATCTACCCTCTATTTGTCGGTGCTCGCGCACGTACTGGTTGCTGCAGAAAATGGAGAGTTGGATTGGGCCGCAGACATAATCGGCCGTTACCTGCTTGTGCGGCCAATGTCGGGCCTGGCCCACAATACAAAGCTAGTACCATCTTTTAACGACAGGCGGCAATTCTCAGAAATATGGGATCGCGTATCAAAGGTAAAAAACCTTTCATCGCACCAAATGTATGCGCACAATCCACCACGCCCTCCCTCTCCCAGTGGAGATGAGGAGGGCATGATGAAATCTCAGTTTGGAAACATGGTGAAGGACGCGAGACGAGAATTCAAAGGTGGTGGCATCGAGACCTTCAGCGAACGCGTTGACGTAATTGCAACAAAGCTGAGCATGGTGTCAATTTCACTCAGAGAACCAACTGTTGCGCCTAAAATCTTCGAGAGATTAAATTATGGCGCTGAGCCGATAACAGTCGCTGATCTTGTAAGAAACGAGATATTTGCGAGAGTTGGGAATGACCTTGACGCTGCGCAAAGCCTATTTGGGGGGAAGTGGGAGCCGTTCATATCAAGGTTCTCCGATAAAAATACTGATTTTAACAGGTTTTTATTTCCGTATGGCTTGATCCACAATTCAAGCATAAGGCGGAATGACTTGTTCATGACTATCCGCGGCATCTGGGACAAATTGGGCGGGCCAGCTGCGATTATCGAAAATCTTGAGAAGTTCCAAGAGCCATATGTGTGCCTCAGTTCCGGATCGAATCTTGAAAAAGCTACCAAGTCCATCAACTTGAGAATACACCGGTTACACTCACTTAATCGCCCGTCATCAGTCTACCCCTTTCTTATGAGGCTGCTTGCGAGTTACACGGCGGGCCAGTTGTCAGAGTCTAAAGTTTTAGAAACGCTTGATGTAGTTGAGTCCTTCCTGGTGCGTCGGGCAATTTGCGGCATCGAACCGACTGGTCTCCATGCCGTATTCAAGGGCCTATGGGACGAAATTTTCGCGACCCCAAACGATCCAAAGGACTCGGAGATTAATGCAGCGACGATTCGAGAAAAAGTAATGTCGAGGTCAACTATTTCATGGCCGAGCGATGCTATGGTGAAAGACGCCATATTGAACGGCCCGCTGTATAGGCGAAAAATTCGCCAGTTTGCGATCCGTGAGTACGAGCTGAGCCTTGATGCCGAATGCCCCGGCGACATTTCTGATATCGAACATATTGCTCCGCAAAAGAAACCTGATGACTGGACCGACGTGCCAAAGGACGAGTACGAAGCGGTTCTTCATACTTGGGGAAATCTCGCCCCGATATCCCCGGGCATGAATAAAAAAGTTTCAGCAGGAACCTTCGATCAAAAGCGAAAAGAATACAAAAATTCGAAATTCCCATCAGTTCGGGAGCTTTCGAATGTCGAGAAATGGACCATTGATGAAATAAAAAGAAGATCTGAAAAAGTTTCGGAGTGGGCGGTGGCGAGGTGGGCTTATTGATGGCGATCCGCCCCCTTTGCGAGTGGGCGGAGCTGATTTGGACGTCCACTCGGGTAAGGGAATTGGACTGAATACTCGTGTATTCAGTCCTCCTGATCAGGTAGATAACGCCTCCGATCCTCGCGTTTCTTGTGATCTGTCGATGATAACCTGCACAGATTAGAGTTGTACCGATCTTCTCGGATGCAAAGTCTGATTCCTGCGCATCGGAGTCATCCTTTCCGTCTGCAGCGAACTACCGCTCCCCGCCCTCTATGAGCCTTCGTGCTTAGCGCAACGAACGGCGGCTTTGCAGATTGGACCGAAAACCAGTGATAGTCCGCCTTGGCGACGCAAAGCAGCCCTTCCCGCGTCCTACCGCCCCAGAAACCGGAACGGTTCTGCTTCCTGGAAGTGCGCGTTGGCCATGCCGGAGTAGATGTTGGTCTGGTTGGGGCCGAGGTCGAGTTTCATGACCTTGCCGGTTTCCGATGAAAAGTCGGCCTGGCTGAAGTCGATCCAGAAGATGTTCGGGGTCACCACGGATTCGAAGAAGTAGAGCTTGCGCTTCTGGTCGGCGACGGTGCGCCAGCGGGTGGAGGAGATGTTCGGCTGGTCGGGCGTGGTGATGCCGAGCGGCACGGAGACATTGCGGATGACGCCGAAGACGCTGGCAATCGTTTCGACCGGGCTTTCGGTTCTCGGGATGGCGTCGACGTAGAACGATGCGCGGGCAAAGCGGTCCGCCGCACGGTTGGTGCCCGGCAGCATGACAGTGCCGCCGATTTCCTTCCAGTACTGGTTCAGGGCCAGCTGCTCTTCGAAGGTGGGCGAGTTGGTCATCACCTGGTAGGCGCGGCTGTGGTGGATCACCTGCTTGCCGCCGATATATTCCACGATGGCGCTGTCGCCGCTTGCATCCGACAGGGACAGGTGCAGGGTGGCGAGGCGTTCTTCGCCTGGAACATTGTCGCTGAAGAGGGTGAAGGGTTCGGCCTCCAGCGCGCGGACGGCCTCTTCAACTGTCGCGAAATTGTCGAGCACATATTGCGCCCAGGCGGCGATTGTCAGGCCGGGTTTGGAGCTGTCGTATTCTGGATACTCGGATTCCACCAGCCACAGCACATTGGCGACAAGCCCGGCTTCGTTCATGCCGTCGGTCGTTGAAATGTCGTAACCGGAGGCAATCACGCTGCCGTATTTCGAGGTCCATTCCAGGGAGTTTTCACCGGCTTCGCCGTTGCGCTTCATGCCGCGCGGGAACAGCCAGAGGTTCGTGCCGACATCGGTTTTCCAGTCCATCGAGCGGGCGGTGATCACCTGCTCGCTGGCACCCAGATAGACCACCCGGGTGCAGGCATCCGCAAGGCGTGGCGCCAGCAGGCCAGACGAGGCGATGGCCAATGCGCAGGCTGCCGTTACCGTGGTCTTGCCGATCTTCATGCGCCGTCTCCTTGCAGTTTGCCGATGGGGTGCCGAGTCGCCCCCGGCACAACTGGTGATATAGGGACGGCCAGGTGTGACGCTGTCAAGACAGGCCGGCGATTGCGTGCCGGTTCGTGCGGCAAACGGAAATGGCCCGCAGTGTTGCGACTGCGGGCCCCGGACACGGAACTTGGGCGAGTTGGGTGAAACCCGTCCGGTCAAAGTGTCCGGAACAGGTTGACCGTGAAAAAGGCAAGCCCGGCGGTAACCGCGATCGCACCAACCGCGATGACGGGTTCCATCGCCGTATGGCCAAGCGCATAGGCGGCCAGCGCCGCCATCATCACCGGCAGACCAAGCGCATGAAGCCAGAAGTGCAGGCGGGCAAACCTGTTGTCCGCCATGGCCGGGATCACCGTGTAGAGAAGCCCGGTCAGGGCTAGGGTTGCCCAGCCGAGAAGGTTGGTGTGCACATGAACCGGCGCGAGCGCGTGGTCATGGCTTGCCGCCATGACGATGCCGAGCACCAGTCCGATCAGCATCCAGAGAGCAGCAAGCCGGAACAGCCAGGCGGCCAGGGTTGGGATGCGGGTGGTCAAGTCTTTCGTCCTTTCGAGGAAGGCTGTGCCTTTGGGCACAAGCGGGGTGAAGAAACCGGTGCGGACCGGCGGTAGAGCGTGAGGGAGGAAGACAGCCCGGGCAGGGCTTTCCTGAGGTGTCGTGGCTGGGGAGGTGCCGTCAGACCTGCCAGGCGAGGCGCAAACGCTCGCGGATATCGCCGAGCCTTTCTGCCGGCTCGTTGGCGAAGACGAAACGCAGGTAGCGTCCGGCGATGTCCTCGCTGCCCCAGCCGGTCATCGGTGTTGCCGCGATCCGCCCCTTTTCGAACAGCAACCGGGAGGCTTCCACAGGGGAAAAACCAAGCTCGGCGGTGTCGATCAGCAGCGACCAGCCGCCATCCGGGCGCACGACGGGCAGGTCCGACAGTGCCTGCAGGATGATGTCCCGGCGGGCTTTCCAGATTGCCGTTGCAGCGGCGATGCCGTCGTCTTTCGCGGTGATGGCGGCCGCAGCGCCGGGCATTGCGATGCCGACCTGGCAGACGACGTTGGTGAGGCTGACAAGGCCGATGTCCGCCATGATCGGGGCGGGGCCGACCGTCCAGCCGACCCGCCAGCCGATCATCCGGTATTCCTTGGAAACGCAGCCCACCGTTATCGTGCGCTCCGCCATGCCATCCAGGCTGGCCGGGTGGATCACCGGCTTGCCGGTGTAAAGGAGACGCTCCATGGCGGCGTCGTGCAGCAGGAACGCGCCGGTGTGCATCACGACTTCCGCAATGGCGTTCCATTCCTCCTTCGTGTGGACGATGCCTGTCGGCATGGACGGGCTCATGGTCAAAACGGCCCGGGTTCTGGCGCTGGCTGCGCGGCGCAGTTCTTCCAGATCAAGACGCCAGCCGCCGTCGACCACCCTTAGCGGAACCAGCTTCGGAACACCGCCGGCCAGGCGGATGCGGTTGAGCAGGCCCGCGTAGGCGGGATCGGTGATGATGACCTCGTCGCCCGGCTCCAGGATTGCCAGAAGGGCATTGAGGATGCCGGACAGGCCGCCCGCCGAAATGACGCATTGGGTTGTCCAGTCGTAGGGCTGGCCGGTGGTGGCCGATATCCGGCTGGTTGCGGCCCTGCGGATGTCATTCGTGCCCAGGAACGGCAAATAGCTGTTGGCGTCATCCCGGCCGATGGCAGCCAGCGTTGCTTCCAAGGCCTCCTCCGGCGGGCGAAGGTCCGTATCCAGGTTCTCCAGCCGAAGCATGTCGGAATGTCCGGCGTCATCGGCGGCCTGTCCCATCTTGTCCACGCCAATTCCCGGAATGTCCTTCAATCGCGAGACGGTCATCTGTAATATCCTTTTTGTATCCAAATTTAAAAACTGGATACATATTTGCCGGATTGCAGTCAAGTCGCTGATTGTCTACGAAGGCGGAAAGACCCAGCCGGACGGACAGATGACAGAGCGGACAAGCGCAAAAAGAACCGGAGATCAGGCCATTCGGGTGGCCGATGCCCTGCGGGAAAAGATCGTCTCGGGCGAGCTGAAACCGGGCGAGGCGCTGCGTCAGGAACGGCTGGCGGTATTGTTCGAGACCAGCCGGATGCCTGTTCGCGATGCGCTGCGCCTGCTGGAGGCCGAAGGACTGGTGCAGATGCCGCCGAACAAGGGCGCCATCGTTGCCCCGCTTGATCCGGAGGAATTCAGGGAAGTTTATGAAATGCGGGCGGCGCTGGAGACACTGGCCTTGCGCCTTGCCATTCCGGAGTTGACCAACAGCCAGATCGACCGGGCCGCAGCCATTCAGGACAAGGCCGAGGCGTCGGACCTGGAAAACTTCGGCGCCTTGAACAAGGCGTTTCATTTCGCTCTTTATGAGCCCTGCGCAAGGCCGCGGCTGCTGGCACAGATTGCCGCGCTCAATGAGGCCGGCGACCGGTACTTGAGGCTTGCGGCGGCGCAGCTCGACTACACCCGGCGCTCTCATCAGGAACACCGGGACCTGCTTGAAGCCTGCCGCCGCCGGGACGGCGCGGAAGCCTGCGAAATCCTGAGGCGTCATATCGAGGCTGCCGGAGAGGCGCTGGTCGAGCGCCTGTCTGCAAGACTGCCCGCGCCGTGAGGGCGATCAGATGCGGCAGGATGCGTCTGTCTCCCGCCGGCGAGGAAACGAATGTCTCGAAAAATCTACCGGATTGAAGCGGCAGCTGCGGCCGATGCGGAAAGGCTTGCCGGTATTCGCGTCGAGGCAATGCGGCCGAGCCTCGAAGCCGTCGGACGGTTTGACCCTCTCCGGGCCAGGGACCGTTTCCTGGGTAGCTTTGTTGCCACAGACACAAGGATCATCCTGGTTGAAGAAGACATTGCCGGCTTTTTTGTCGTGCGCAGGCGCGCCGACCATTTCTATCTCGATCATCTTTATGTCAGCCCCGCCTTTCAGGGCCTTGGGCTTGGCCGAGATATCGTCGAGGGCCTGAAGGCTGAGGCAGAAGCGGCGGGACTGCCGATCCGGCTGATGGCCCTCAACGGCAGTCCCGCCAATGATTTTTACCTCGCCTGCGGGTTCCGGTTCGTCTCGCAGGACGCACTGGACACCATCTACGCCTGGATGCCCGGCGCTTGATCCCCGACACTTGATCCCTGGCGCTTGATCTCGGGCACTTGATCCCCGCCGGCCTGGCATCCGGATGTTGATGACAATCGGTCGGAGCCGCCGAAACGCTATTTCTTCAGGTCCACGACAACCTCTTCAAGCTCTCCCTGAAAATCGAATGGCGCCTGATAGTCGGTCGTGACCGCCGTTCCGGTGTCTGTTCCTACATCCTGGTTTTCCGACAGCGAGTATTTGAACGGAGTGGTCTGTGCGATCTGACCCGAGCCGACAGGGCTGCCGTCGACGGAAAGGGTCAAGGTTCCGCTCTTGCCCATTTCCTCGCCGCCCTCATAGGTGAAGTCCATCTTCAGCTCGCGCTCGCCAGCCGGAACCGTGCCATCGCTTTCAACGGAATAGACCGCGACATCGATATAGTTGTGGGCCGCCTTCAGCTTGCCGTCCTTGAGATAAAACGCCCAGCCTCCGGTGTTCCCGCCCTGGGTGAAGATCATGCCGTTGGCGTTGTCCTCGATGTTGACGCGGGCGGTTACGGAGAAGGATTTGTTCTTCAGGTCTGGCGCCGAGGATTCCGGCAGTCCTGCAAGAACGCCCGCGTAGGTGAAGCTCGTGCGATCGCCGGCAAGGTTCGGCTTGCCGGTTTCCTCCGCGCTGAAGCGTTCAGCCCCGCGCCAGTCCAGTGGCAGAGCCTTGTTGGCGGAAGCTTCCGCCCACCAGAGGGCTTTCAGCTCTTCAAGCTTGTCCGGGTTGTCCGCGGCAATGTCGCGTGCCTGGCTGAAATCTTCATCGAGATTATAAAGCTCCCACTTGGCCTTGAAGGGATCGAACGCGCCGCGCACGGGATCCCAGGGTTCGAACGCCAGGGAAGCGGCCCACCAGCCATCCTTGTAGATGCCCCGGTTCACGAACATTTCGAAATACTGGCTGGTTCGGACTTCTTTGGCCCCGGCATCGTCCAGCGTGCTCAGGAAGCTCTTGCCCTGGATGGGTGTCTGGGTTGTTCCGTTGACGCTGCGCGGCTCTGGAATGCCGGCCGCTTCGAGGATGGTCGGGGCAATGTCGATGACATGCAGGAACTGCGTCCGCGTTTCGCCTTGTCTGGAGAAGCGGGCAGGCCATTTCACGATCATCGGGTTGCGTACACCGCCCAGGTGGCTTGCTACCTGCTTCGTCCACTGGAAGGGCGCATCCACCGCCCAGGCCCAGCCGGCCGGGAAGTGGTTGAAATGAAGTTCCGTTCCAATCTCGTCCATCCGGCTCAGCATGTCGTCGGTGGTCATCAGATAGGCGTTGAAGAAGGCATTCTCGTTCAAGGTGCCGTCAAAGCCGCCTTCCGCGGACGCCCCGTTATCGCCGACGATGTAGATGATCATCGTGTTTTCGGCATCCGGCAAGGTGGCCACATAGTCGAGCACGCGTCCGACTTCCTCGTCGACCTGCTGGCCGTAGGCGGCAAAGACCTCCATCATCCGCGTATAGAGCTTCTTCTGGTCGTCGTTCAGGCTGTCCCAGGCGGGCAGGCTGCCCGGGCGGGAGGTCAGCTCGGTGTTTTCGGGAATGATCCCCATGTCCTTCTGGCGCTGGAAGGTCTGCTCGCGATAGGCGTCCCAGCCCATGTCGAACTTGCCCTTGAAGGTGTCGATCAGCTCCCTGGGGGCCTGGTGCGGGGCATGGGTTGCAGCCGGTGCCAGATAGGCGAACCAGGGTTTGCCTGGTTGAATGGCTTCCAGCGTCTTCAGCCAGTTGATCGTCTGGTCGGCGAGATCGGCGCTGAGGTAATAGTCGTCCCCTTCCGGCGTTCCGATCGGCGTCTGGTTCTCGAAAAGATAAGGACGGACCTGATTGGTGTCGCCAGCCATGAACCCGTAGAAATAGTCGAAGCCAAGGCCGTTCGGCCAACGGTCGAACGGGCCTGCCGCGCTTGTCTCGTAGATCGGCGTGTTGTGGTTCTTGCCGATCCAGGCAGTCGCATAGCCGTTCTGGCGCAGGATCTCGGCAACCGAGGCGGTGTCTTTCGGAATGATGCCGGTATAGCCATCATAGCCTGTGGCAAGCTCGGTGATGACACCGGTGCCGGCAATGTTGTGGTTTCGCCCGGTTAAAAGTGCTGCCCGGGTGGGGGAACAGAGCGCCGTTGTGTGAAAGCGGGTGAAGGTCAGGCCTTCCTCGGCAAGCTTGTCCATTGCCGGTGACGGTACACCGCCACCGGTGACAGTGAACTGCCCGAAACCGACATCATCCAGCAGGATCAGGAGCACGTTGGGAGCGCCTTCGGGAGCTGAAACGGCTGCAGGAAACTCGGCCGGTGCTGCGTTCAGATAGGTCGTGCCCACATCACCGCGAAACTTCTGCTCCGCATAGGGAAGGGTAACCTGTCCATCCTCTGCTCCAATGGGGCCGTCGGCTGCCAGGGCGCTGCCGATTGCAAGACAACCTGCGGCCATCGCGGGAAGCATCAAGAAAGTTGAAAAAATGCCGGGTTTCTTCATCAGACCACTCCATGGGTTCAAGGCCGGTCAATGCAGTGAAATGGCGGGGTACGGACCGCTGCGTAGAGGTTTCGCGACAACGGGCGACCGCAAGGCAATAAGGAACGAAACGGAATGCAATTCCACTCTAGGAAGTATATCTGAAAACCGCACGCCTTTCAGGTGGAATTGGTAAATGCGGGCGACCCGGGCTTGGCATCCGGCCGAATGGACCGGATGTTGCCCGGTCCGGCGTAGTGATGTCAGCTCGTCGCCGGACTGCGCAGCTTGTCCGCCACGAACTCTCCGAATGCCTGCGTTGCAGCCGAGGGATTTGGCGACGCATAAGCCAGCGTGACGCCGATGCCGGGAAGTGGCGGCAGGCCGGCCTCCACGATGTGGAGATCGTGCGGCACCGCGGAGCGGGTCACCACACTGATGGCCTGGCCGGACCGGGCAATCGCCAACAGGCCCGCGAGGCCATTGCTGGCAAAGGCGATGCGATAGGGCTTGCCTGCCTGATCCATGGCGGTGCGGGCGGCGCGATGGTCCAATGTGTCCGGCGCCGAAAGCGCAAGCGGCACAACATCCTTTTGCAGGACCTCCGGATCGGGACGATTGGCCACCCAGACAAAGCTTTCCGGCCTCAGGATGCGGGCGGACGCGTCTTCGCCGGGAACGGAAATCAGGGCAAGATCGACCCGCCTGCGCTGCAGCTGAAGGTGCAATTCCGTTGTCGGAGCACAGACCACCTCGATCTCGACATCGCCATGCCGCGCGCCAAACCCTTTCAGAAGATCGGGAAAGAAGGCGGTCAGATAGTCTTCCGGGCAGCCGAAACTGATGAGGCCATGCAGGCCTGCCCCCGGCAGGGTGGCAAGTGCTTCGTCGTGGACGGCAAGAATGCGTTCCGCCTGGACCAGAAACCTGTCACCTGCTGCCGTCAGTTCCACACCCCCGCGTGTGCGGCGCAGGATCTGCTGACCGACAATCGCCTCCAGCCGGTTCATCTGCATGCTGACGGCGGATTGTGTCCGCCCCACTTGCCGCGCTGCGGTGCTGATCGAGCCGCTGCGGGCGACTTCCATGAAACTGCGCAGCAAGGCGATTTCCAGAACAGGCATGAGATATCAATCCAATTGAATATCATAATCTAAATTATGAATTTTATTGAATGCAAGGCTTCTCCTAAACTTGCTGCAGTCAATTCAGCCGGCCGGATCAGGAGACGCATCATGGCATTGGAAAGCGCCAGCAACAGCACGGATACCGGGTTCTGGTCCGACGTGTCGGATCACGTCCTGCGGTATGGCCCTGTGTTCGAACAACGTGTCATCGAACGTGCCGAAGGCAGTTATGTCTATGACAGCTCAGGCGCACCAATCCTCGATTTCACGTCCGGTCAGATGAGTTCCATCCTGGGGCATTCCCATCCGGATATCGTGCGCACCGTGCGCGAGCAGATCGGCAAGCTCGACCACCTGTTCAGCGGCATGCTGTCCCGCCCGGTCGTCGACCTGTCGAAGCGCCTCGGATCTCTTGTGCCCGGTCTGGAAAAGGTGTTGCTCCTGTCGACCGGGGCGGAATCCAACGAGGCTGCCATCCGTCTGGCAAAGCTGGTTACAGGCAAGCACGAGATCGTGGCCTTTACCAAAAGCTGGCACGGCATGACCGGGGCAGCCGCTTCCGCCACCTACAGTCACAACCGGCGGGGCTACGGGCCGGTCAATCCGGGGTCGTTTGCAATTCCCGCCCCCAATGCGTACCGGCCGCGGTTTACGGATGCGAACGGTAATCTGGACTGGAAGACCGAGCTGGACGATGCCTTCGCGCTGGTCGACAGCCAGTCCACCGGCAATCTTGCCGCGTTCATTGCAGAGCCGATCCTGTCGTCAGGCGGCATCATCGAATTGCCGGTGGGCTATCTCGCTGCATTGCGCCAGAAGTGCGACGAGCGCGGTATGCTGCTGATCCTGGACGAGGCCCAGACCGGTATCGGCCGGACGGGGCATATGTTTGCCTTCCAGCGCGACGGGGTGACACCAGACATCCTGACCTTGTCCAAGACCCTGGGTGCCGGATTGCCGCTTTCCGCCGTGCTGACGAGCCGTGCCATCGAGGAAGAAGCGCACCGGAAAGGGTTCGTGTTCCTGACCACCCACGTGTCCGATCCTCTGCCCGCTGCTGTCGGACTGGCGGTGATGGATGTGGTGGAACGGGATGGACTGATCGGCCGTGCGGTGTCGGCGGGCCAGCGGCTGCAAGCCGGGCTGGAAGGCTTGAAGCAGCGTTTTGAGAGTGTTGGCGATGTGCGCGGCCGTGGGCTGCTGCTCGGGCTGGAGATCGTGACCGACCGGGCCAGCCGCCAGCCGGATCTCGCAATGGCGGACCGGATCGGCACCGAGGCTATGGCACGCGGGCTCAGCATGAACATCGTCAAACTGCCAGCCATGGGCGCGGTCTTCCGCATCGCCCCGCCATTGACGATCTCCGATGCCGAGATCGATCAGGGGCTGGACATCATGGCGTCGGCGATTGAAGCGGCACGGGCCTGAGTTGGCCGCTTAGGGTATGAGGCGATGCAGGGGGGCGTCAGCGCTCCTCTGCGGTCTGTCTCCTGCCGGTGAAATCGCTGCTGGGGATCCGCTCAATAAAGCGTTTTCCGGTAGGTCTCCTCCAGCGCAGCATCCAGCTTCTGCATTTCCGCGTCATCCGGCGCGCCGGTCGTCTGGTCCAGAATGATCTTGGAAAGCGACGGCATTTCGCTGCGGTCCTGCCGGTGTTCGGGGGCCCAGAGGTGTGAGCGCCGGAACGCCTTGGCGCAGTGCAGGAAGACTTCGCTCACCTTCACGACAATGGCGAGCCTGGGCGCACGGTCCTTCACGCTCATGGTTTGAAGAAGATCCGGATCGGTTACAAGCGTTGCCCTGCCGTTGACGCGCAAGGTCTCGTCATATCCGGGAACCAGGAACAGGAGCCCGACATTCGGGTTGGCAACAATATTTGCCAGACTGTCGAGGCGGTTGTTTCCCGGACGGTCCGGAATGGCAAGCGTTTGCGAGTCGAGAACCTTGACGAAGCCGACCGGATCGCCGCGCGGACTGACATCCGCCTTGCCGTCCGTGTTCTGCGTGCCGAGGCACAGAAACGGCGAGCGGGCGATGAAGTCCCGAGCATGCTTGTCCAGTGCGCTCAGGCACTTTTTTGATGCCAGCGGCGATAGCTCGGAATAGTGGCTCCGGAGCGTTTCCTCGTCCGAAATGACGAACTCCGGTTTGATCTTGTAGGCTTCCATCACGCTATCCCTCGACCTTGATCCCTGTGTGGCCCAGCCCTGCCGGTCTTGGCCCGGTGGCTGATCCTGCGTTCGACTTGGCGAACACTGGGCCAATCTGCGTGGAAGGTATCATAAACTGAGGTGCGTACATCAGGTATTGATAGGCCGCTCATCGTAAGGTGGCAAGGGGCGGGTGGGGCACGTGATGCCCAACCCGTTGTTGCCGTCTGACCCGTGCGATGAAGCGTTTGTAGGGGCTGGTGCTAGTCCAGTCTGACCGCTTCGATCCTGCCTTCCAGCATATGCGGCAGGTAAAGGACGTCATTGTGGGCGGAAATATCGGCAAGGCCGGCGGGTTCGCTCATGATCTCGTTCGATGTACCGTCAGCATCAATCTCGAAGACCTTGCCGTTGATCCAGTCGTTGACGACGAGCTTGCCGTTCAGCCGTGCGATGCCATCGATGTTGCCGATGTCCCGCGCCACGACGCTGATAGCCTTGGAGGCAGGATCAATGGCAAGCAGGCTGCCGGGTGCTTCAGTGGTGAAATCGTTCTTGAGGCCCTTGCCCCAGGCGCCGACAAGCAGGCGGCCGTTGTCCCAGTAAAGGCCATTGGGGTGATTGAGCCCAGGGCTTTCCAGCCATTTTTCAAAAGTGCCATCCGCGTAGCGCCAGATGGTGTTCGTCATCATGTCGGAAACGAAGATTTCGTCGCCGCTGGTGGTCACATCGTTCAGGAAGACCGAGCCTTCTGCAGGCAATGACTGCAGCAATTTGCCGGTCTGGGCGTCGACAACCCGCAAACTGGTGAGATCGGCCGCGAAGACCTTGCCGTTCAACAGCGCCAGTCCCTTGGGCGCGTCCATTCCGGTTGACCATTTGGCGTCGATGATTTTCCCGTCTGCGGACAGAAGCGCCAGATGGCCGTTGCCGTCGACCGCATTCGGCGCGCCTTCCATGACACTGACGATGAGCCGGTTGCCCGCAGCGTCAAAGGCTACGGATTCAGGCATGTCGAAGCCGTCCGTTGACCAGAGTGAACCGGCTGATGAGGGGAGCGTTGAAAGGCCGAGCAGCAGCGCGGCGGCCAGGGGTTTGAAGGTCTGCATGGGAAGTCCTTTCGCAAAGTTGAACTGAACCTCTCCTGCAGAAGGCGAACTTTTCTTGCAATTGATGATGATTTGGTATCAAAAAACGATACTCAAACTGTCGAATTCGGGATCAGGAATATGCGCGGTGATACCTTCAAGATCTTGCAGGGTGTGCTGAAGGCACGTGGCATGACCTATGCGGATCTCGCAAGCCGGATGGAAATATCGGAACCGACAGTCAAGCGGATCTTCGCCGGGCACGATTGCAAGCTAAGCCGGTTGCTGGAGATCTGCGAAATTCTGGAGGTGCCGCTGGCGGACGTATTGCACCGGGCAGAGCGGAATTCGGAGGAGGCAAGCGTCCTGCCGGTGGCAACGGAAGCGCGGCTCGCTGCGGATCCGTCGCTGTTCTATCTCTTCATCCTGCTGCGTGAGCCGATCCCGCAACAGGAAATCGAGCGCCGTTTTGCTCTCTCTGGAGAGGACATGTTCCGACTGGGCCGTGTGCTGGAGGCACTGGGGCTGGCAGAGGTGCATCCAGGCAACCGCATCAAGATCACGCGCAAGGAGCCCTTCAGATTCCGTCCGGACGGGCCGCTGATCCCGCTGCTGAAGGAAATCAACATGCGCTTCCTGGGGCAGGTGATTGCCAATCCGGGTGGCAATCAGTCCCTGTTCTTCACGCTATCCCGCCGCATGTTGCCGGACACGGGGGCGTTCATCCTGCGCGAGATCGAAACCCTGAAGGAGACCATCGCCGAGCTGGCCCGTCAGGACCAGCTGGTCTCGCGCGAGGAAGACCTGACCACCTTCAAGCTGACCGGAGCCTTCGCGCCTGTTTCCTTTCCGGACATTCTGACGATTGAACCGGGCCGGTGATAAGCGTCAGGTCCAGAATTTCGGTGTTTCCCGGGTTGCTTCCCAATACCCTTTGGCGTGCTGCCACATGGCCTGGCATTGGGCCTCGTGCCAGCCGATGACAAAACCGATGGCCTGGTTGGTTGCCAGGGCATTTGCCCCGCTGACCTTGCATTTCACCGGCAGTTGTTCGGCCATGGCGACATCGTTGAGATAGCCGAAGATATCCTGCAGCTTCTTCATCCGCTTCAGGAAGGGCTTCACGGTGTCTTTCGAATAGAGGCAGCCGAAAAATTCGATGCCGTAGCGCATCTTCTTCATCGCCTTTCGCATTTCGTGGCGTTCGGGAACGGTAAGTTCTTCCAGTCGCTTGCCGTATTTCAGAACCTTCTTCCACTGCTTGGCAAGAGCTTCGCCGGCATGAGTCTCGACAGGTTGGGCCAGAAGCTGCGTCTGGCCGAAGTTTTCCGGGTCCAGCCAGCCGCGCCCCTCGGTGTAGGCTGCAAGGTCGAGCAGGAAACCGTTGACCTCTTCCGATTTCAGGTGATCCGTCAGCGTGGTGCGGGTGCTTTCGTCCCGGAGGGCATTGAGATTTTCCAGAAGAGCGTCAAAGGACAGGGTTCCGGGCGCCCTGTCGACCAGGGGAATAACGATCTCGTCGACCAGGACGTCGAGATCCCGCAGGGAACCGGCTTCGGTGGCAATGACCTTCGCCGTCCTGTCGAGCGGTGCCATGGTCGCCGGGTTCAGGATTGGCCGGAACAGGCGAAACGCACTGCGCAGGCGGCGCAGGCCCACCCGTAGCTGATGCGGGCCTTCCGGATCGTCCGACGACAGGACTGCAAGCCGGTTTTCGGAAATCTGGGTCAGGCAAGAACGCAGCACGTCGCGAAAGGCGTGCTCGGTGGTGATGCCGCTGTCGAAGGAAACAATCTCGGCAAAATAGGGTGCCCGTTCCGCAGGCGCGGTGCCCTCGGCAAAACGGTACCCGCGCTCGGCCTTGCTATAGGGCGAAAAGCGGAAGGGGATATCTTTCAAAAGAGCCTTGCCCGCCTCGAAAAGGGCAAGGCTCGGGCCGGACTTCAGTTCCATTTCGAGTTCGGTCAGCGGCTGGCTGCCGCTGCCGGCCAGAATATTGCCGTTGTCGAAGGCGAGTTCGATGAAGGTGCCGTCACTGTCCCGGGTCAGATTGCGCACGGTGCGTTTCATCACCGTTTCAAAGCACTCCGACAGGGGGGCGTCACCGATGATTTCCAGAAGACGGTCGTGGACGGCGGGGTCTTCGATGACGGAGAAATCGAGCGCACGGCCCTTGACTGGATGTTCGGCTTCCACCGGCGAGGACAGGCCGCCCATGACGCCCGTGCCGAGCTTGACGGTCTGAACCCAGCTGTTGCCGGACTTGCGTACGCGAAGGGAAATCCTGGCCTTGCGAAGCGCCTGGTCCGGCGTGTCGAAATAGATCGACTGCAACGTCTTGTTCACGGCGCGGCTGGCAGTGAATCCGTCTATGGAACCGGCACGTTTCAAAGCGTCCTGTGCCGTCGTTTCCAGCTCGAGCTTAAGCTCGATTTCACGTCCTGATTTGCTCATGCTGAATTTCTAGCCAAGCCATTTCTGCTTGTCCAGAAAAAGCGCACAATTTGCGCCTTTGTTTGCAGGCTAACAAATTCGCCCGCCGAAAGGCGCAGGGCGCCTTTCTTTCAAGACCTCATTCGGGAACGCGACCCCGATATTTTAGCCGAAAAGTTTCTTCCCGACGCCTTTCAATCTCTCGAGGATGCGGGACTGATAATGCAGATACCAGGGAACCGGCTTCTGATTGAACGCGAGCTTGCGGATGTAGGTCGGCACTTCCCAAACGGCGGAGGTGCCTGCCGGGAAGAACAGGGTCACGCCGGGCTTGCCTTCATAGACATGGCCGGCATCGTCGGTGATCCGGACTTCACCTTCCAGGAACATGACCGACTCATCCCAGCCGTAGTGCCAGCGAAACTTGCCGGCGGTGCACGACCAGTGGCAGGCATCCCCCCAGCCGAACTTGTGCCTGGCCAGGACGGCGCACATGGCTTTCGGGTCGCCTTCAAGCACCCATTCGGGTCGGATCGGCGCTGGCATCAACTGTGATTTGTCGACGAAGGACTGTGTGAAAGCCTGCCCGTGCCGAGCTGCTTCGTTCACAGCAGAAGTTTTCGTGCGTTTCGCCTCTTGAAGGCCGCCGGCCAGTGTCATCCGTTTCTCCCAAACTTGTCTGACTGTCCACTTGCGCGAGCAGCAGTTGCAAACAGCTTAAATATGCGCCGGATTTCACCCTCTGAGGCTGTGTGGCAGGCGAATTCGCAGCCCAGGGTTAAGGGAGCGTAAAGGGAGAAGCTCAAATTCGATCAAATGCAGCGCCAGCCGCAGTTGCTGGCGGAAAGCCGCAGCGCGCTGGAACCGCTTGCATCGGACAAGGCCCCATGATAGGCACCCAATCCGATACCGGATTGCCCCCCTGGCGGAACTGGTAGACGCGCCGGATTCAAAATCCGGTTCTTTCGGGAGTGCCGGTTCGATTCCGGCGGGGGGCACCACTAAAGTTTCCAAGCCATTGTTATGCCTCAGCTTTCTCCAGAGAGAGGGCGACCGTAGCACATGCTGGCACACAAAAACGCACCGGAACACACCTTCCGCAAAGACGGAATCTTCTACTTCCGCCGCCGTGTTCCATCGGATTTGTCTCATCACTACACATCTCGGCAGATAGCTTTTTCACTGCGTACTCGATCTGCACCTGTAGCCGCGGCCCGAGCAAGCCGAGCAGCGCAGCAGCTTGATGAGCATTGGTATCATCTGAGGATCAAGGATCGGGAACTGCCCGGTAAGCATCTGTTGCGTATGCAGCAAGCGACGAACGTACCCATCGGCCACGCACCACCTGTCGTGATGGAAGGCGCGTCTGTAAAGCTCTCCGAGGCTGTTGCGATCTATCTGAGGCTCAAGGGTCGTGACCGTCCGGTGACCTTCAAGCGGGCTGCTGAGCGCTCTTGTGGCTATGTCATCGACATCTGCGGAGACAAGGATTTGCTGAGCTACACCAAAGCCGATGCAACGCGCTTCAGGGACGTGTTGATCGAACGGGAGCTTGCGGGCAGCAGCATCACGCGCATCTTCGGCACGGTAAGATCGGTCATCAACTTCGCTGCGAGCGAGATTGGTGTCACGCTCAACAACCCCTTCACCGGCATTTACTACGACCGCCAATCAGGCGTGACAGATCGGGCGTCTCTCCCTGTCGATGTCATCCGGACAGTGCAGGGTGAATGCGCGAAGCTGAATGATGAGTTGCGCTGGCTGGTGGCTCTTGTGTCGGACACTGGGTTGCGGCTCGCCGAGGCTGCCGGTCTTCAGCTTGAGGACATAAACACTAATGCGGAAATTCCGCATGTCGTGGTGCGAGAGCATCCTTGGAGACGACTGAAGACTTCCACCAGTGCCCGCGAGGTGCCGTTGGTCGGGGCATCGCTCTGGGCGGCGAAGCGTATCCTGTCAGCAGCCACAGACAGCAGCTTCGCTTTTCCGCGCTACAACAAATGCGAACAAACAAACGCTAACTCAGCAAGTGCCGCGCTCAACAAGTGGCTGAAGCCCATGGTCCCAGAGCGCTGTACAATGCACAGCTTCCGTCACTCAATGCGTGACAGGCTACGCGCCGTCGAGTGTCCCGCAGACATCGTCGATCAGATTGGTGGCTGGCAGACCGAAGGGATCGGTCATGGTTATGGCCAAGGCTATCCGCTAACTGTGCTGCAGAAATGGATGAAGGCGGTGGAATAGGCTGTGCCATACCATGTGGTCGCCCTCTCTCTGGAGAAAGCTGAGGCATAACAATGGCTTGGAAACTTTAGTGGTGCCCCCCGCCGGATTTGTTGGGTTCCCGTTACAGGCACAACTGCAGCTCTAAACCTCAGCAAACCCTTGGGTATCAGCACCTTGGAGTCACCGTCAAGAGGCGCGTCTTGTGCTACGGAATGTGCTACGGCGCTTGCTAGGCTACAGGAAGAGCTGAGCGTTGACAGAGGGGGGACCCCACCGCTGCAGCTGCGAATCGACCTCAGCGTCTCCACTATGCTGTCAGCAATGGCCTGTCAGATGGGAGGCGAGGCGCTCCATGGGGGAAAGCGCCAGCACGACCAATAATGGTAGGCCGCTCAGACGTGTGGCCCTCAGAACTTTCTGGTGGGAGGGGGAGGAGGCAGATGACCCTACAGCTTTCCCTTACGGGTCCCTCTATGGGGAGTTACCTGTAGCTACATGCTTAAGGGTCTACTGTTGGATAGTGATCCACCTCCTCCCCCCAATCAAGCTGAAGGCTTAGGCTGCAAGCTGTGGCTCTTCCCGATCCTCGAACTGTTGCTTGGTGAGGATGTCCACCACACCGTTCTGTCCCGTCCGCCTCTTGAACACGTCCAGCATGACCTCCTTGGCTGTAGCGACAGCTGACGCTGGGACGATGATGGCATCGTGGATGGGGAGGGCTATGATGTTCGTCTCCTTGAGGGTGAGGAGAACCTCGACAAGGATTTGGCTCTCCAGAAACTGGCAGCGGTGCCCGATACCTGTAAAGAAGGCATCCGAAATGTCTGGATGGGCAGCCATGATTGAAGCTGTCACGTCGCCAATCTTTGTCGGTTCAAAGTCTCCGTTTCCGAACAGATCTTGTGCTGCGACGCGGTAGCTTCGAACTTGCTAGTCGATCGCCGCGAAGCTCGCCAAGATACCGGACACCGGAACTCCTCGTCCTTCCTTTGGCGCTCGATGCGTTCTTTGGATTGGTGCTAACCCCTCAAAGTTATTTATCGTCAGACTGCTTGTTCCTCGCCTTGAAAAGCGCTTACCTTAACGGGAGCGGACAAAGCACTACACGTCCGAAATTTGAGCGCGAGCCTGAGAGGCAGGTAATGGGTCCAAAAGTATTTCTGTCACTTTCCTTTGTTAACGACGCTTTTGTCGAAGAAGTTTTTCGGAGACTTCCAACAGGGTTGACCTTTTTCTACAAAAAGAGTTTCGGCAATAGCGAATCTCTTGTTTCCGAAATGCAAGAAGGCGTCGCAGAATCGAAAATATTTGTATTATTCGCTTCACCTCAAGCACTTGAGTCGGGTGCTGTTCAATTTGAGATCGCCGAAGCGCATCGCAAGTTGGTTGGCAACCCTCGCTATCGCATATTGGTGTATCCCACCAGCCCCAAGGTTTCGGTAGGCGACCTTCCTGATTGGTTGAAAGCTTTCTGGACGCCGAAAGCTGGATACTCGCCCTCCGACATCGCTCGACACATCACGCAGCTGATCATTGATGATTATCAAGGTGAAATATTCGGTAACCAGCAAGTCATTGGGCGAGGCAAAGCACTGGATGAGCTTTCGTCGCTCTACGCGGAGAATATTGCGGCGAGCGGTTCTTCTCCTCGAGCCATTGTTCTTAGTGGTTTTCGTGGCATTGGCAGGCGAACCCTCGCAAAATACTACTGCAGAACAGCTTTATCTTACATGGGAAACGCGACGTACGGTCCAACTATTCTTCTTCCCGACCAAGCAGATATCGCAGATTTGTACTTGAACCTACTGGTTGAGTTCGGAGGGACTCAAACAAAAGAAGATTTTTCCGCGGACATTATTTCATTTCGTAAACTTGAAGAAGACCGGCAAATTTCTGAAGTGGTAGAAAAGCTGTCTTATTTCCATAACCTTGGACAAGTCCCAATATTGATTTCTGCAGCCGGGTTTTTCGAGGATGATGGAAGCGCTAAGGCATGGGTTTATCGATTATTTTCAAGCTTAGATCAGGATTCAGTTACCTTCATCGTCACCAATAGAATATTTCCTCCTCAGATCATTTCTGGGATGGGTGCTGTTGTCCAATATCGAGTCCCAGAACTATCGGCCTCAGACATCAGGACGTTGATGGTTCTGACCGCGAAAGCAATAAATGTTTCAAACTTCGAGATTTCGGAGGACTTGGTCCGGGCGATTGGGGGGCATGCGGATGTCGCCCGTCAGGCCGTATTGGTCGCTAAAGTCTACGGTTCTGAGTTCTTCGAGAGAGATCCCAGAGTCTTGTTTGATATCCAGCAGAAAGTATTAAGTGGAAGTATCTCAGAGAAAGCGTTGTCTCCAGCCGCCTTTGATTTTCTTTCATTGCTCAGCTGGGTGCCATCCTTGCCTGGCCTTCTTCTATGGGAGGTCATGGAGAAACTCGGACATTCCAGAGATGATTTCTCCACCGCTGTAGAGAGTTGTGTCCTAGCGTGTTTGGTGGTGCCCGCCGGTCGAAATTATTTCATATCGCCCGCAATAAGGATGATGTTCCGTAGGCAATATCCTGCAGCTGAAGCCGTCCTTCACTCATTTTCTGAAGTACTTCGCCAAGAGTGGGAGGAGAGCGAGGCTAAAGGAGAGTTTAGGGCGGATCTTTTCGAGGCATTCGTCTTCATGCACACGCTCGAAGGCTCGGCTATGCCGAAGGAGCTGCAGATGCTGCTCTCGCCCGGTATGCTTCATGACGTGGTGCGGCTAACCTACAATCAGGGCAAAGACAAATACGAACCTGAGACACTGCGAAAAGCGATCTCTTGGGGGGGGGTAGCGGAGAACATGCGAATGAGTCCCGCGACGCTTGAGGAGATATTGTCTATTGTGGCAAGGTCTCAGATTAGGCTCCGTGACTACACGGGTGCGAACACGACTATTGCGAAGATGAAGGCGAAGGGTTTCCGTTCTGTCGCTTTTCTGAATGGTCACAGTCTTCGTCGGCAGGGAAATTTTGGCGAAGCAGTATCATTCCTAAAAGAGGCAGTTCGGGAAAGAAAAGGACTTCGCTCTTCTGTGCATGAATTGGCGCTTTGCTATAAAAGAGAGGGTAGCTTCGATGAATTAAAAGCTCTACTTGATGAGCATGCTAATATTGTATCGGATAGTGCATTCTTTTTGGATTTTCAGATTGGGCTTGATATATCCGCAGGCCGTTTTCCTGAGGCAGATAGCAAGATCGATAAACTGCGTTTAATAAGTGATGACGACGGGAGATCGGGTTTCCGCGCTGCTCAACTACTAGAGCGCCGCCTTCAACATAGGGATGCGAAACTGGCTTGTACAGAGCTACTGAAATCGGGAATTGGTGTTCCGCCACGGATAAGATGCTTGAGAGCCGTTTGCGCTGCTCATGACAGGGATTTCTCTCTTGCGGATGAAGACATCAACTTTCTGTCGAAGTTGCCAGCATGGGAGCAAGCTGCGGAACGATGCAGGACGATCCGACATATTGCGGCGGGAGATCTCGAGTCAGCGGAGAAAGCTCTCGATGACATCGTAGAAAGAACTCCAGAGTATTGGCTGTTGAGAGCTAGGTGGCTTGAGGCAAAGGCGGCGGACAAACGAACCGGTCTCGCGCAAAAAGATGAACTTATTTTCGAAGCGCACCAGCTACGTCTGAGAAATCAGTTCCATGTTGACTATGATTTTGATGACTAACCGATTTCAAGGCATCGTGGATCGAGTAAACGTTCATGCAGGCTTTACAACATCAGATTGTCTTGCAGCCGTTTTTTGAACGCAACGCTAAAGCTAAACCCGCCTTTGTTTCAAATTCCATTGGGCTGAGAAAGCCCCCCTTGGAGTGGCGACGCCTTGGATTGAAGAGCCGTTCGATGAGGTCAAACACAGCCGATGGCTCGGCGCGAGAATTGATTGATGACGGCGGCAACGCAGAGTCTGCCCTTCGTTGTCCAGCAGCTATATTTCCTGCTTTGAATTCATGTGCTCCAATTTCATTGGAAGTACCTTAACCCGTGTCTAGAAACCAGCAGCAGGCGAAATCAAGGCGGATGAACGAGGTTTGAGTTGCACCATCAGAACGATGGAAACTCCCCAACCTTAAAGACTCCCCATGACAATCAACTCCCTTCGAGCTGTCGGCAAGACCGACGGCTCTTTTCCGCATGGCGAACGGCCACTCGACCCATTTCGCGTCCCAATTACAACTGCTAGCGAAGACTTCGTTGCTGAAGTGATCGCAATAATCGAGGCCCACGAAGAAAGTATCGGGTTGCGTCTCCGAAGACGCAGACGCCACGACCAGCTTACGTTTGAGCGTATGGTCACCGCTCTTGTCTCAGATTTGGCCATTAATGTCCTGTGCGAAGAAGCCAAGGGCATCCACCTGACGCGTTCCCATCGCTATTTGGGTTCAACGTCTAGGTACGGTAACCCTGTCACCAGCAAGACTATTTGCGGTCTCCTCGATCAAATGGCCGATCCTCAGCTCGCTTTGGTTCGACAAGACCTTGGCTACAAGGTTCAACAGGGACCGAAGAAGCGCACCGTGTTGTATCCGTCTGCAAGATTGCAGCGAATGATACGCCTACACGGTCTTACGCCATCTGAATTCGGCGAATTGCAGCGAACTGAGCCAATCGAACTGAAGAGCGCTCCCCTCAGCAGAACGAAGCGCGGAGAGTTGGTTGACTATCCGGAGACTGATCTGACCACGTCGCTAAGGACCGACATACGGGATATCAACCGTTTCTTGGCGGGAGCGGACATTGGCTACATCGGCCCCGAGACCGTGGACCTCAACAAACGGCAGCTCCGTCGTTGCTTCACCCGCGAGAGCTTTGGGAGCGGCGGCAGGCTTTATGGCGGCTTCTGGCAGCCCATGAAAAAGCGGGATCGCCTTCGCTACATCAAGATCAATGGCGAGGACGTGGTAGAACTTGACTATGGGCAGATCATGCCTCGTTTGGTGTATTCCCTCAGAGGCGTGGTCCCTAGGATGGCAGACCTCTACGACATACCGGGCTTCGACCTGCAGGATCGCCCAGGCATCAAGAAAGTCATGTCCTCTATGCAGTTTGTTGAGGCTTCCTTGACGCGGTTTCCGAAGGAGACACGAGACCTCTTTCCCACGAAGGTGAAGATTGGCGACGTGACAGCTTCAATCATGGCTGCCCATCCAGACATTTCGGATGCCTTCTTTACAGGTATCGGGCACCGCTGCCAGTTTCTGGAGAGCCAAATCCTTGTCGAGGTTCTCCTCACCCTCAAGGAGACGAACATCATAGCCCTCCCCATCCACGATGCCATCATCGTCCCAGCGTCAGCTGTCGCTACAGCCAAGGAGGTCATGCTGGACGTGTTCAAGAGGCGGACGGGACAGAACGGTGTGGTGGACATCCTCACCAAGCAACAGTTCGAGGATCGGGAAGAGCCACAGCTTGCAGCCTAAGCCTTCAGCTTGATTGGGGGGAGGAGGTGGATCACTATCCAACAGTAGACCCTTAAGCATGTAGCTACAGGTAACTCCCCATAGAGGGACCCGTAAGGGAAAGCTGTAGGGTCATCTGCCTCCTCCCCCTCCCACCAGAAAGTTCTGAGGGCCACACGTCTGAGCGGCCTACCATTATTGGTCGTGCTGGCGCTTTCCCCCATGGAGCGCCTCGCCTCCCATCTGACAGGCCATTGCTGACAGCATAGTGGAGACGCTGAGGTCGATTCGCAGCTGCAGCGGTGGGGTCCCCCCTCTGTCAACGCTCAGCTCTTCCTGTAGCCTAGCAAGCGCCGTAGCACATTCCGTAGCACAAGACGCGCCTCTTGACGGTGACTCCAAGGTGCTGATACCCAAGGGTTTGCTGAGGTTTAGAGCTGCAGTTGTGCCTGTAACGGGAACCCAACAAATCCGGCGGGGGGCACCATTTTTTAAGGCAACGTCTTTCAGCATGGCGTTGTCGAGCATGGTTTCTGCCAGCAGTTTCTTCAGCTTGGTGTTCTCGTCTTCCAGAACCTTCAGCTTGCGGGCATCAGGAACATCCATGCCGCCGAACTTGGCCTTGTACTTGTAGAAGGTCGCTTGTGAAATGCCGTGCCTGCGGCAGAAATCCGCCGTCTTCATCCCGGCCCCCTGCTCCCGCAATATGCCGCTGATCTGTTCCTCCGTGAACCGTGAACGCTTCATTCTGTCCGTCTCTTGATTGGAACGGACTCTACACAAAAATGGAGGAATTTCAGAGGTTCAAGTCACTTGGTGTAACATTTCAGAAGATGATAAGTATGATGCAGCTATGGGAAATCCCTTTAGAATACTTGATAGTCACGGGTTGCTAGATGAATAACTGCAAATGGTACGATCAATTAAAAGAAAGAATAAGGATTTAAGTTATCGATCGAACCGGCATTTTTTTGATTTCTACCTAGGCAGCGTCAATAAAAAGTTGTCGGCTAACTCAAAAGGCCGATCTGATGGGTCGTCGCCATTTTCCTTCATATGCAACATTTCACAAACTAGATCGTCGTTTAGCACTAATATTAATTTGCCATGCTCACGCATTGCGCCTTGTGCCATTTTAGTCGCGTTGGTATCTGAGCCTTTTCTGCTAAATATAATTCCAACTTTCCGCAGCCCTTTTTCAAGTAGATATTTTTCGGTAGTTAATATTTGACCTTGTTTTATTTTTTCACTGTAGTTTTTAAATTCAAATACGATATATCTGCTATCTAAGTGTTGGGTGATAAACTGCCAGAATTCCGTAGATGGTTTTATGCGACAGACAAAATCATAGCGGTTCAACCCATCATCTGTTCGTTTTTGTTTGTGCCAACCATGCAGATCGCCAGGGAAAAGGTACCGAAGTATTTTTTCACAAGTGATCTCATAATTCCGCCAATATTTCTTTCCTCGAGCAATTTCCTTCATTTCGGAGCATAGTTCTGATCCTCTAGTGTCTTCATTTTGAAGCGATTTTTCAGTGTAAGCGTCACTCGATTTTTTTATATTTTGACTTTTGTCTTGGCCAAAACTGCTTGTGTCAGAGAGGTTCCCAGCGTTTTTTATTAGTTCAATCGGTGGTAGGTCGACAAGGCTTTCAAGTTCAGCAAACAGATCAGGCGATTTCGATGCCCAATTTGCAATATCTGATATGTCGAGTAAGAAGATATCAAATTTTGTTGCCAGGCTTTCGCGCAAATTTGGCGGGAGTGAACTGGATACTATCAGCAAGCATCTCCCGATATCCGCTCTTTTTGCTTGATGCTTAAGTCGGAGAATTGCATTTTCGATAAGGGATATTTGAGCGCGTGGGGTTCTGTAGAATTTTACTTCTATAGCCCAGAATTCGTCTTTATATTTAGCTAAGAAGTCAAATCCTCGGTCTGCTCCCGACTCCGGACTAATATTGAGTCCGCTGAATAATATAATTCGACTTACAATATGCTCAAATTCTTTAGCTATTATTTGAGTTGGTCTATTTTGTCTTTCTTGCATAGATATATCTTTTTATATGTAACTGATTGACTTGAATTTTTTGGAAAAATAGGGTCTGTTTAATGTATCAATCCATCAGCTCTCAGGCGAACTAAGGCAGCAGTAACAGCTGCTCTGGGGAAACTGTCCCGCTTATGGTCGTTCCAGGCTTCCAACGCTTCAGACATTTCTGGCTGCGTTGTAATGCCTTCGGATACCGACAAGAAGTGAACGCTCGACAGCAGCTCCATACCGTATGGCGTTTCATAGCCATCGATCAGAAGTGAGAGCTTAGAGACAAGATCGCTAGTATCAATGCCTTTCGATTTCAAAAACTCATCGGCGGCGGCATAAGTCGCTGGTGTTACGACTACGGTTTTTTCCTCGCTGCTATAACCATGGATATAGCGTTTGTTTTCCATCGCTTTGAAAGCGTTGTGCAGTGTTTCTGAGTAAGGTCCGAACTGTTGTTTTGAAAACTTCAGCCCAAAATCGCTCCCAAGAACCTGAAGGAAGTATGCAAGCTTTTGCGCGGTGAGGCGCGTGAGGTGCCCGCCGAAAAATTTCTCAAGTTCAGCAAACGCCACCATCATCGTTGCACGTCCCGCAGTTAAATCATTAGGGACGGACACCTGTTCCGGTTTCATGGTGTCAGACACTGGGGCAAACACAACGAACTTCACCTCAGGTAATTCTGAAAGGCTCTGCTCGATAAGAGGTCTAACCTCCGACCAATCCAAACCACCATTGCCGCACCCCAGCGGCGGCAGTGCGACTGACTGGATTCCAAGCGCCCTGACTTGGCATACAAAATCTTTCAATCCATCCTGAACATATTCAATTTTGGATTTTGCTCGCCAATGCTGTTTGGTTGGAAAATTGATTAGGTATCGATGTTTTCCATCGCCGAGAAAGTCGTTGTTCTCAAAAACAAACATGCGCCCCGGCGAGATTTTGTTTTCGTCGCAGAGCTTTTTGTATGCCTTGAAGTTTTCTGGCCAGCGCCGTTTGAATTCCAACGCTACGCCTTTGCCCATCACACCAACGCAGTTGACTGTGTTCACAATCGCCTCGGTAGGCTCTTCGAACATGTCGCCGTTTTTATATTCGATGGTCATCATTCAAAAATAACATCCGGGTTTGACATACACAGGGATGTTTGCACCTGACTCGTTGATCCAGCCTTGAACGGTTGCAAGGTGTGCGTCATTTTTCAGTATGATGCACAAAACCTCATTCATACTCAAATAGTCCTTCACCATGAATTCTGCCATGCGACGTTTGCTGCGCATCTGGTGCTCAACCGGTTCATCGCGGTCGTGTTGCCATTTGCATACGCCGGTGTAGCCAATCTCTGTGATGATGGCTTTCTTTGGCGTGTCGTCAAAAAGTGCCCACTGGATGTGTGTCGAGAGTTTTTCTGGCTGATTTTCGTAGACCGGTGGGATGCCAGAATTACAGGCGATATCAGTAAACCAGCAGGTGCGTCCCCCTTCAAAAAGAGTCGCAGGTTTCACGACAAGATATGCGACATCTTGCATCTGTGCAGTCCCAAGATTCTCACCTTCGGGGTCTATCAGCCGAACATTTCCAGCGTGGATCGTGTACGCCATTTTTGTGATCGGCGAGAAATAGAAAGGCACAAAATCATTGACGTTCGAATTGCATGGGGTCGTGAACTGAGCAGTTCCGCGACGTTGTACAATGTCGTTGAATGATATCCGAAAGCCGGGCTGCATATCTTTATGATTTTTGGCAAAAGCCCTGCCATCCGCGAGATATCTCTGCAGATTATGAAAATACGTCATTCTAAAAAGAAAACGGTCGGGCACAGTCAATTGTCGCCTTTGATCTTAGACGCTATCCGGTAGCATCAACGAAAAATTGTGTCTACGCTTCCGACTTCCGTTTGACTACTGATGCAGCTGAGTCGCTGAATCATTTGATTTTTACCAAGTTACGCTTAGTTTCAGATAGTATTTGGCAAAAATGAATGATATCAATAGGTTGTATTGTGTTCGGGGTCATGGATGGCAATAAGCTGCTTTGGCGTCATATCACTTTGGCTACGCTGGTAAATTTCCAACGAAATCGTTCAAATCGGTGGGACACTGATCCCAGATAATAGCAGAAATAGCGGGACAATTTGCTGTCCCACTTTGAGCTAAGTCCTTGTACTAATTAAATGCTCGTGGTCCGGCGGGGGGCACCATCTCCAGCGGTTTGAATTGCTGCAGGAATGCGACGGAGTGGTTCGAGGCTTGCCTCCCACCCGCACTGGTAACCAGCTATTTCAGCGTCACCGTGTCGAAGGCCAGGGAAGCGCTGGTCTGGTAGATGTCTTCCACTTTCTTGATGCGGCCCTGGCGCGGGTGGCCGATTGCGATGCCGACGATGCCTCTCTGGCTGTCGGGCTTTGCCAGCGCGACCAGCCGCACGAGGAGCTGGTCACCTTCCTTGTTGATGAAGTTGCCGACGATTTCGGACGCAGGCAGATCGCCCAGTGTGATCTGGCGGCGGACATTCAGCCGTGTATCGTCTGTGGTGCCGAGCTGTTTCAAGAGCTCGATGGCAATATAGTCGCCCACCTCGAGGCGCTTTTGCGGATCATCGGTCTTCATGGTGTAGGTGACGATCTGCAGGGACGAATAGATGCGCTTGGTTTCGTCGTCGGTGGTGAAGTAGATCTTGATCGGACCGCCGCCGGCCGGTTTCGCCTGGGCCAGAATTTGCTGTGCCTCGCGCCGTGGTGCGGCAAGGCTGAACGGTACGGGAACCTCGACATCGTGTTTTGCGGCGAACTCCGCATCCACCGTGTAGATCGTCGACAGGGTTACGCCCTGGGCTTCAAAAGGCGTCAGCTTGACCGATCCTTCCAGTTCGACCTGCTGGGCAACTGCCGCAGCTGGCGTGCTCATCGCGAGAACCAGTGCCAGTCTGGCGATGCTTGAGGCCGTTCCGTTCATGTCCCCCTCCCAACGTCGTGCGAAACCTGGCGAGGTTTCAATGCTACCAGATACGGGCGAAAAGTCTGCCTTGTGTCTTGATGCGCGGTTTTGAGGTGGCCTCACATCAGGCTGGGATCGTATGTGCCAGTGGCTACGCGACAACGTGCTGCTGGCGGCGCGCATTTCCCTAGGTGACTTTTTGCAGCGCAGCGGCTAAGGGAAGCGCCATGATCAGACGCCTCTACGACTGGACCTTGTCCCTTGCCGCCGGACCGCGTGCGCCTGCCGCACTCGGCACCGTATCCTTTGTCGAAAGCTCGGTGTTTCCGATCCCGCCGGACATCCTGCTGATCCCGATGGTGATCGCCCGGCGCGAGAAAGCCTGGTGGTACGCGCTGCTGTGCACGCTGACGTCGGTCGCAGGTGGTATACTTGGGTATCTGATCGGTCTGTTCCTGTTCGAACAGGTGGCGGTGCCTATCCTGACCTTCTACGGCAAGATGGGGTTCGTCGAAGAGTTCAAGGACATCTATCATCAGTACGGCTGGTGGTTCGTCTTTATCGCCGGGCTGACGCCGTTTCCCTACAAGGTGATCACCATTGCCTCCGGTGCGCTGGGGCTCAGCCTGCCGGTGTTCATTGCCGCGAGCATCATTTCTCGGGGCATCCGGTTCTTTGTCGTCGCCGGATTGCTCTATCTGTTCGGCCCGCCGATCCGCGATTTCATCGAAAAGCGGCTTGGTCTCATGTTCACCATATTTGTGGTGCTGCTGGTCGGCGGATTTGTTGTGCTTAGGTATATCTGACAGTAAGAGGGTGAGATGACAGCCGACCGGATTTCGCGCAATCTGACGGGGCTCTTGCTGGTGGGCGGCCTGGCGGCGATCGCGACCGCCTGGGGTTTTCAGCTGATTGGTGGCTATGTGCCCTGCAAGCTGTGCCTCGAGCAGCGCATTCCCTATTACGTCGGCCTTCCCCTGGCTCTCTTGGCGCTTTTTCTGATGCAGGCAAGGCGGACCGGGTTGGCGTTGGCACTGCTTCTGGTTGTTGCGGCCGTGTTTGCCTATGGTTCCGGCCTCGGTATCTACCAGTCCGGCGCCGAGTGGCAGTTCTGGGACGGTCCGAGCGATTGCGGTGGCGGTACCTCGACGCCAACGTCTGCGGCCAACATGCTGCAGGCGTTGAAATCGACGCGCGTCGTCAGCTGCACCGAGGCTAGCTGGCGCATGTTCGGCCTGTCCTTTGCCGGCTGGAACGCGGTTGCGTCCGGCGGGCTTGCCCTTCTGGCGCTTTTGGCCGCTTTCGGGTTGAAACGCCGTGGCAACACGGCCAGTGTAGGTGCATGAGCGAGAACAAGCACCCGAAGGAAAAACTGCGCGATGAAGCGCTCCGCACACTCGACCGGGTGAATGCGGAGAGCGAGACCGTTGCCGGTTCAACCTTCGTCCGCATGGCCGACCGGGCAAAGGATCACCTGAGCGCCGCCGACAAGGACGAAGACGACCGGATCGAGGTTTGGGGCAGCCGGATCGGCCGAGGTCTCGGGCTTGTGTTCGCAATCGGACTGGCGATTTATCTACTGGTCACCTACGTACTGCCCAACACCTGAATGAACCGATCCGTCAAAGGAACCGATATGGCATCCGTCCGGCCGGTCAGCCACAGCAGCTGGACCGAACGCAAAGCACCTGACCTGGAAGACTTCGAGGCGATGGCGAGCGAGATCCTCTCCGGGCTTCCGGATGATCTTCTGCTGCGCTGTGGTCATCTGCAGATCAGCCTTGCGGACTATGCGCCCGACGACGTTCTGGATGAACTTCGCATCGAGGATCCGCACGACCTTCTGGGCCTGTTCGAGGGCCAGGGGCTGAGCGAAGGCGAAGAAACCGTGATGACCGGGCAGATGCCCAACCGCATCTGGCTCTTCCGCCGGCCGATCCTCGACTACTGGGCCGCGATGGACGAGACGCTGGGCGATGTGGTTGCCCATGTGTTGATCCACGAGATCGGGCATCATTTCGGCCTGTCCGACCAGGATATGGAGCGTATCGAGGCGGCAGCGGAACGCTAATTCTGACCCTTGCAATGAAAAAGGCCTCCCGCGTCTTGCAACACTCGGGAGGCCTTTTTGTTTTCGTCCGTTCGGAAACGCTTATTCAGCGGCTTCCTTCTGGGCGCGTGCGATCGATTCAACGATCAGCCGCTTTGCGGATTCGACACCTTCAACACCGGTGATCTTCACCCACTTGCCCGGCTCCAGATCCTTGTAGTGTTCAAAGAAATGCTTCACCTGGGCAACGGTGATTTCCGGAAGGTCGGTCACATCGTTGACGTTGTCGTAGCGCTTGCTGAGCTTGTGGGACGGAACCGCGAGGATCTTTTCGTCCTGGCCGGATTCGTCTTCCATCAGCAGAACGCCGATCGGACGGCAGCTCATGATGGCGCCCGGAACGATCGGGCGCTGGTTGACCACGATCACGTCGATCGGATCGCCATCACCACACAGGGTGTGGGGAACGAAGCCGTAGTTGCCCGGGTACCGCATCGGAGTGTACAGGAAGCGGTCGACGTACATCGCACCGGCTTCTTTATCCATCTCGTATTTGATCGGCTCGCCGCCAACGGAGACCTCGATAATGACGTTGATGTCTTCCGGCGGATTCTTGCCAATCGGCACAGCGTCGATACGCATTTAGGAAACTCCTGTTATTCGTTGCTGCGTCTATCGCAATCCCGCCGAAGAAGTTCAAGTCCTTTATTTTTGCATTGCACCTAATTGATTAACATGCGTCTATTCGCGCGGCAGGCTCCGGAGGAGATAGATTTATGAAACGGCTTACTGTTTCCCTTTTGACGCTCGGCGGATTGCTTGTGTCTCTGCAGGCTGCAGGGGCGGCGTCGGTCGACAGTGCCTATACCAAGATCCTGCTGGACAGCTGCCCGCTGATCGAGGCCGGGGACGAGGAAGAAGGCACCTTCGGCGGTGCCTGGCAGTGCACCGGCTACAAGGGAGCGGGTGTCTATGTTGCCGAGGGCGACCTGCGCATGTTCGTCTCCTTCGGTCCCGACGCCGCCAACGAGCCTGCGGCAGGCCAGACCCTACCAAATTTCAACACGGTCAACGAAACGCTGGAATGGCGCCTCAGGGGCGGTGTTCCGTTTGCGACCATCCTGCGCTGGTTTCCGAGCCTCGACGAGGGGTCCAGGACTGGCAGCGTGCTGATCGTGACCCAGCTGCAGCCCGGTGGCGGCACCTGCCAGATTGCCCGGATCGATGCCCAGGCCAACAAGAACGCCAACGATTTGGCACGCCAGGCCGCCGATACCATGGCCGGTTCTTTCGACTGCACGCAGCCGCCGCAGATCCTCGGCAATCCCGGAATTCTCTATTAGGCAAGCGCCCTGCGGCTCAGGTGCTGATTTGGGGCCAGGCGTAGATGCTGAGCTCCAGCCTTCGGCCGCCGATCCTGTACCAGGACTTTGCCGCAAGCTTGCCACCGACGGCCTTGTAGAAAGCGCGCGCGGGCTCGTTGGCGCTCAGGACCTGCACCGCGACACCGGGCATGCTCTTCGCCGACAGCGTTTCCCGCACATTCTGGAAAAGGGCCCGGCCGAACCCGAGGCCCTGATATTCCGGCTTCAGATAAAGCTCGTAGATTTCGCCATCCATGCCGGTATCCCGCAGTCGGCACGGCCCATAGGTCGCGTAACCGGCGGGAATTTCAGCAATGCTGAGGATCTTGATGTCGACACCCCTGGCAAGGGCACCACGCCACCAGCTGCTGCCTCGGCGCGAAATCATCTTCTGAAGATCGACACCGTGCAAGACGCCGCGATAGGCGCCCAGCCAGGCTTCGCTATGGATGCTGGCGAGTGCCTCACAATCGGCGGTCCGGGCCGCGCGCAGATCTATCAGGTCGGTTGTCATGCTTTTAGAAAGATACAACAAGCAATCCGACGGAAAAGAGGCAATCGCGTCGTAGAAACGCCAATTATGCCGATTTCATTGCCTTCGGCATCCGGGAGTTGATCGGCCAGAGGGGCAACACGGTAATAGTGCCGAGACCCCTCCGGTCGAACCTTGTCAAAAGGCCTCAGGCGTTGGCGCCCTGCCGCAGCCGGGCGAGAATTTCCTCGGCCAGATCCTGCCGCACCTTGCCAAGCGATTTCAGCTCGTTGGCCACCAGGTCGATTTCCTCGCCGGTCGCGCCCACCATCAGAGCAACGTTCTGGGCGTGCAGGGCCATGTGGCCTTTCTGGATGCCGGTGGTGGCAAGGGCGCGCAATGCGCCGAAATTCTGCGCCAGGCCGACGGCAACGATGATCCGGGCCAGTTCGTCTGCCGTGGTCACGCCGAGAATTTTCAGGTTGGCCTGCGCGGTGGGGTGGATCTTTGTTGCGCCACCGACCAGTCCGACAGCCATCGGCAGTTCCAGGATGCCCACAAGATTGCCGTCGCCGTCCTTTTCCCAGCGGGACATAGAGCGGTAGCGGCCGTCTTTCGACGCGAAGGCATGGGCGCCTGCCTCCACGGCTCTGGTATCGTTGCCGGTTGCCAGAACCACCGCGCTGATGCCGTTCATGATGCCCTTGTTATGGGTGGCTGCCCGATAGGGGTCGGCATCGGCAAAGTGATAGGCCGACAGCATGTCGTCCCGAACCTTTTCACCTCCGATTTCCTCCAGCGGCCAGACAGCCCGCACGCGTGCCACGCGGCGGTCGGCCAGGTTGGTCAGGATGCGCAGGAGACTGCGGGCGCCGGTCCATTCTTCCAGCTTGGGTGCAAGGGCCTCGGCCATGCTGTTGACGGCGTTGGCGCCCATCGCGTCGCGCGTGTCGACGATGATGTGAACGATGGTCATCGGCCCTTCGGCAGTGTCGATGACCCTTATGTCGAGGTCACGGAAGCCGCCGCCGAGCTTCACCAGAAGCGGATCGATCTCTTCGCAGATGGTGCGGATGTCGTCGATGCGTTCAAAAACCTGGAGACGGACGTTTTCAGGGTCGCTGGCACCCAGAAGCTGGATCTGGGCTGCCATCAGCGGGCCGCTTGTGGAGGTCTTGAAGCCACCGGTCGGCCGGCAGCGCTTGGCCGAGTTGCACACGGCGGCGATGACGGAGGATTCCTCGCTGGCCATCGGCACCAGGACGTCCCGTCCGTCCACGGTCATGTTGGTCGCGATACCGACAGGAATGGACATGGAAGAAATGGCGTTTTCGACAAGGCGGTCGGCCAGTTCGATGTTTCCGGATGCCGCTTCCACAAGGTCGGAGACGGACTTGTTGTCGAGATTCGCCTGGCGCTGGACTGCCTGGAGCCGGCCGGCCGGGTCCAGCTTGTGAAAACCTTCAATACGGGACGAAGTGACGTCACTCATCGGGGGAAACCTGTCTGTCAATTGATCATGGATTGCGGCAGCCACAACACCAGCTCCGGAAACATGGCGCAGATGAAGATACCGATGGCTTGCAGCAGGATGAAGGGAACGATGGCACGGTAGACCGTGCCCATGCCGATGCCGGCGGGCAGGACACCCTTCATGTAGAAGAGCGTGTAGCCGAAGGGCGGGGAGATGTAGGCCATCTGCGCCGAAACGAGGAACAGGATGCCGAACCAGAGCCGGTCGAACTCGAGGAAGTCGATCACCGGCAGGAAGACGGGCACGCACAAGAGGATGATGCCCATTTCGTCCAGGAACATGCCGAGGAAGAACAGAATGCCCAGCATGATGGCGAGCACGATCCAGCGGTTGGCATCGAGATCCTGAATGAAGGACAGGAGGAAGTCCGCGCCGCCGGTGCCGGTGAAGATTGCCACAAAGGCCCGCGCACCGATGGTGATCCAGAGGATCATGGCGGTCACCTTGACCACGTCGAGGGCAACGCCGGATATGAGCTCCCAGCCGAACCGGCGCTCGATAAGCGAAGACAGGAACGCCAGGAAGACGCCGACGGCGGCTGCTTCCGTGGGTGTTGCGATACCCATGTAGATCGTGCCAAGGACGCCGACGATGATCAGCAGCGGCAGGATGAGGGATTTCAGCGAGGCAATGCGCTCTTCCCAGGTGGCCGGGGCGTCGTTGTCCGGACGCGGGGCGATGGACGGGTTGAGCGCGGACCGCAGAACGATATAGCCGATATAGAGCGAGGCGAGCAGCAGGCCCGGCACCACGCCGGCGATGAACATCTGGCCGATAGAGGCCTGTGCGGTCACGGCATAGACGATGGTGATCACCGAGGGCGGGATCAGGATGCCGAGCGTTCCGCCGGCACAGATCGTCCCGATCGCGAGCTCCGGACTATATTTGCGCTTCAGCATGGAGGGCAGGGCCAGCATGCCCATGGCGGCAACCGCGGCACCGACGATGCCCGTCATGGCGGCGATGATCGTGCAGATGGCGATGGTGCCCACCGCCAGGCCACCCGGTAACCGCCGCGACCAGAGCTCCATGGCCCGGTAAAGGCTTTCGATAACACCGGAACGCTGAAGGATGCTGGCCATCATCACATAAAGCGGGATCGCGAGGAGCGATTCCGACGTCATGGTGGAGTAGAGGTTGAGGACGGTAACGGAGAGGGCGGCGGGGCCCCACAGCGTTAGCGTGAAAACGAGCGCAAGTGCGCCGAGCGTGAAGGCAAGCGGCAGGCCGGTGAGCAGCAGGCCCACAAGGCTGGCGAACATGATGGCAAGAACGAATTCGGAGCTCATGCGCTTGCTCCCGTCTGTTCCTGCGCCGGGCGCGTTGCGTTGCAGGCTTCAACAAGGGCCTGCAAAAACAGGAGCGCAAAGGAAAGCGGCACGACGAATTTCAGCCACCAGACAGGTGGGTTCCAGGCGGAAAAGCTGGTTTCGCCGAGGGAGTAGGCGTTGATTGCAAGCGGCCAGCTGACCCAGGCAAAAACGCCTGCAAACACAGCAATGACGGCATAGGAGAACACGTCGAGAGCCACTTTCGGCAATCCCGTCAGTTTTTCGCTGAAGATGTCGACGGCGACGTGGCCCTTCAGGTGCAGAAGGTAAGGTCCGGCCAGCATGAAATGCGGACCGAAGATCAACGTGCTGGCTTCCATGGCCCACACCGTCGGCGCATCGAACAGGTATCTTGCGACCACTTCGAACAGCAGGATCGGCACCACCGCGAAGATGAGCGCCGCCGCAAGGAGGAAGAACAACCGGTTGACGCCGGTGACGATGGAACTGACGGATTTCATGAAGCTGAGCATTTGCCGATCGAAAGGACGACCGGACGGCAGACGGCAGGGAGGTGCCGTCTACCGTCCGGTGGGAGGAAGGGTCAGATCAGCCCGAGGGCTGTCATGAACTCAATCTGGCTCGCGAGCACGCGATTCGCCAGATCGTCTTCCTTGGTAGCCTTTTTCCAGGACTCGACAGCCTTGGACCGGTTGGCCGCGACATCGGCCGGGTCGAGCTGGATGATCTCGACGCCTTGTTCGCCGTATTTCTTCAGGACGTCGACATTCTGCACCATGATGTGCTGGCGCAGCGATCCGGAGATCTCCCGAGCCGCAACGGCAAGCGCCGCCTTGTAGTCGTCCGGCAGGGCGTCATAGGCGCCCTGGTTGGCGACATAGCTGGTGGCGGTGGTCGGCTGGTGCACGCCCGGCAGGATGATGAACTTGGCGACTTCGCCAAGGCCTGCTTCGTAGTTGGCGGTGAGATCGCCGCGGTCGGCAAAATCGATCAGGCCTTTTTCAAGCGCCGTATAGACTTCCGCCGTCGGCAGCGGGGTCACGGAAACGCCCTGGTCGGCCATGACCGCGGAAGCGAGCCCGACAAAGCGGCCCTTCTTGCCGGCCATGTCGGCGATGGTTTCCATCTTGACGGTCGAGTGGATCGGCTCTTCGCCATAGACGGTGGGGGCAATGTAGAAGAGGCCGGCCTTTGCATAGGCTTCGCGGGCGAGATCCAGACCGCCCTTTTCGTAGAACCAGGCTTCATACTGGTCGGACTCGGGGAAGCCGAACGGGATGGTGGACGTGAAGGCAAATGCCGGGATCTTGCCGGCTTCGTAGCCGTCGAAGGTCTTCATCAGCTGGAATGCACCGGCGCGAACGGCATCGAATGCCTGGTTGGCAGGCACGAGCTGGCCGGCGGAGAACAGTGTGATCTTGAAATTGCCGTCGGTCAGTTCGCTGACGCGCTCGACAAACTTCTTCTCGAATTCGAAAGGTGTGGTGCCGGCGTCCCAGAGAGCCTGCATGCGCCACTCAACCGCATCCTGTGCCTTGGCCGCAATCGGTGCTGCGAGGGCGGTGCCGCCAACGGCTGCACCTGCAAGAAGGCTGCGTCTACTTACTTTGGTCATTTTTCCCTCCCAAGGAAATTGCCATTTGCTGGCGTAATGGGGCAAACTGTCATAAAAATGATTGGGACAATCAAGGGACAGTTGTCGGATTTATGGGCAGCACTGTCCCAGTAAATTTTGAGGGACAATGAGGGTTACGGGTAGCGGGCGGAAACTGTCTCGCGTCGATCAGATCGTCGAGAAAGTCGCGCTGATGCTGGAGGCAGGGGCGTACAAGACGTTTGAGCGGTTGCCTTCCATTCGTCAGGCCGCGCGGGAGAACGGCGTTTCGAAAAACACGATGGCGGAAGCTTACGACCGGCTGGTCGCCCGAGGGCTACTGGAAGCGCGGGCCGGCTCCGGATACTACATGTCACAGGTCGGACCAGCTTCCAAGACCCCGCCTGCGCCACATGTCACGGCCGCGGTCGACGGCATGTCGTTGCTGCGGGAGCAGCTGGAACAGCATTATGAAGTGCGTCCGGGAGACGGACGCCCGCCGCCGTCGTGGATGGAGGGGGCGGAGCTGCGCCGCCATTTCGCCAACGCCAAGACGCCCTTTCCCGAAGCGATCGAATTCGGCTACGGCAGTTCGTGGGGATATGGTCCGCTGAGGGACCGGCTGCGGATGCAGTTGCTGGAGCGGTCGATCCCGGCCGATCCGCAAGGGCTTCTTTTGACCCATGGCGTCAACCATGGCCTGGATCTGATCATCCGGCATCTGACGGAGCCTGGTGATACGGTTTTTGTCGATGAGCCGGGCTATTATCCGCTCTTTTCCAAGCTGACCTTCGCCAAGGTGCAGATTGTCGGTATCCGGCGGGACAGGGACGGTCCGGACCTGGAAGACCTGACCGCCAAACTCGCTCTTTACCGGCCGAAGATGTTTGTCACCCAGTCCCACGGCCACAATCCGACCGGCGGTTCCCTGTCCCCTTCGCGGTCATTCGGGTTGATGCAGCTTGCCGAGCGCTGGGGATTTCTCCTGGTTGAAAACGATGCGCTTGCCGACATTCTTCCGGCCACGTTGCCAAGGCTGGCGGCGCTGGACCAGCTGGAGCGGGTGCTTTATCTCGGCACCTTTTCCAAGACACTGTCGGCCAGTCTCAGATGCGGCTACGTGGCTGGAAATCCGGACATCATCCGCCAGCTTGCCGATATCAAGATGCTGACGGTGGTCAATTCATCCGACCACGTCGAACGCTTCGTGTTCAATCTGATGCAGGCCGGCCATTATCTGAGACATCTGCGGCGTCTCAGGAGCCGGGTGGAAGATGCCTACAAGGCATCCTTCGGGACACTGGAGGCGATCGGGTTGTCTGTGCGGGAGTGCTCCATTCCCGGGTTCTATCTCTGGGTGGAGTTTCCCGATGATGTGGATGAACGGGAACTGTGCGCTGCTGCCAGCAAGCAAAGCATCTTCATTGCACCGGGCGCCGTCTTCTATCCGAACCGGGAGACCCGGCAGAAGCCGGCAATGCGGGTCAATGTGGCCTATGGAACGGATGCGCGGTTCCTGTCGTTCCTCAGGGATTTTCTGAAGTAGTTTGAAAGCAGAGGAACAGGCAGGTCCACAAATGAAAAGGGCCGGCATAATGCCGGCCCTTCAGTTGCCCTGATGTTTGACTCACTAAATCTGGTTGGCCAGTAAAAACCCCGGGGGGCTGGGGGGCTAATGCATTCCGCGGCTTCTACGGGCCATACCCATCAGGGTATGATCTTAATATGGGTGTCTAAAATGGCTGGCCAAGGGCTGGAATGCGGCAAAATCAAGGAAATTTATGCATTCTTTCTTGGCAAAGTGCCGTTGCGTTCGTTTTTGCACTTCTTCCCGTAAAACTTATTGGCAAAATTACTCTGGTTTCGGACCTCTGTCAGTCAATATGACGTTGCGGGCTTGCCAGAATGGCTAAAGAAGACGCATCATGACAGCCAGGTGACAGGCGTCTCCCGACGATTCTCTTGTCGGTTACCTGTCAGCAGCGAAACCGCGAACGGAATGGAGGCGGAATGAGCGAAGCCGACGACAGCGCGTTTCAGCGTGGTGCGGGTGCAAGCCCGTCGCCACAACATCAACCGGCTCCCCCTCCCAAACCCATTGTTGCATTCAACAGGCGCGAACTCGATGTCATTCTGAGGCTCTACGGGCGCATGGTCGCCGACGGCGAGTGGCGGGACTATGCCATCGACCTCCTGAAGGACCGGGCAATCTTCTCCGTGTTTCGCAGATCTTCCGAAATGCCGCTTTACAGGATCGAGAAGGACCCGAAGCTGGCCCGCCGCCAGGGCGCTTATTCGGTCGTGGCGACCGGGGGCATGATCCTGAAGCGTGGCCACGATCTGGCGCAGGTGCTGAGGGTTCTGGAGAAGAAAAAACATCTTCGGGTGGTCGACGCCTGACCAGGTATCCGGTCAGTCTGCTGATGGCCGGGTGAGGTTCATTTCCCCTGCGCTGATCCGCTCACGTGCATTTCCTTGAAGGTGGCGTCAATGACCGGCTAATGCTGGTCGGTTACCTTCTGGCCGAGGACCAGACGATTGGTTCGGCCAAGTCTGGCAGCGCAGTGTTCTGCCGCTTCATTCCATTGATTTGCGCAAGGCTTGCGTTGACGCCCATTGGCGCAAGTGTCGGCGTGCGATGTGTCGGACAGTCGTGCGGTCACAAAAAAGCCCGGCACAAGGCCGGGCTTTTCCGTTTGTTCAGTTTGGCTGCGCTTAGTCGCGGTTGCCGAACAGCTGCAGCAGCATGATGAACAGGTTGATGAAGTCGAGGTACAGACGCAGCGCGCCCATGACGGACTTCTTCGTAGCGACTTCACCGCTGTCGCCTTCGTAGTACATTTCCTTGATCTGCTGGGTGTCGTAGGCGGTCAGGCCGGCGAACACCAGAACACCGATCACGGAGATGGCGAACTGCAGGGCGGAAGATGCCATGAAGATGTTGACCAGCGACGCGATCACGATACCGATCAGGCCGATGAACAGGAACGAGCCCCAGCCGGAGAGGTCCTTCTTCGTGGTGTAGCCGAACAGGCTCAGCGCGCCGAAGGTACCGGCGGTGATGAAGAAGACCTGAGCGATCGAGCCCGGGGTGTAAACCAGGAAGATCGAGGACAGGGAGATACCCATTACGGATGCGTAGACCAGGAAAAGGGTCCGCGCTGCGCCGGCACTCATGGACTGAATGCGGAAGGACAGCCAGAACACCATTCCGAGCGGTGCGAGCATGACAACCCATTTCAGCGGGCTGCCGTAGATGGCAACACCCAGCTGTGTGAGCATGCGGCCGTTGCCAAGGCTGGCGACAGCGGAGTTCGGATCGGTGGTCGTTGCAAGCATGACCGTTGCCAGCGCAAGAAAGCCGGTCAGCGCAAGGCCGATGGTCATGTAGTTATAGACGCCCAGCATGTAGGAGCGCAGGCCCTGATCGATGCCGGCCTCGGCGCGTGCGCCGGCGACGGTATACGCGCCTTGAGATTGACGGTCATAGGTCGACATGGTCGTATGAATCCCCTTCTAGATAGACGTGCGCATGCAATCGCGCATGCAACACAACTCCCTCAACATATGGGAAAAGCCTATCCCGAGCACAAGTCGAATTCGATGAAAAATTCGTAATCTTTGCGCTCAGGACAGATTATTTGAACCTATCCTTAAAAACAGGCTCAGATTCAGTCGTATTATTTCATGGCTTTCAGTCGGGATTCGATCTGCCGGTCGCAGGTGCCGCCGGGGTTGCGAACGATTTCTTCCGACGCGAAATCGAGGATTTCCTTTTCCGGATCCTGCATCTGCTCGACGGTCACACCGGGCTTGAACCACTGCAGAACCGCATAGTCGCCGCCGGCATCGGTGAGGAAAGCGATCGGCTTGCCGTTTTCGGTGATGCCCATGCGGCCGACGCGGACTTCCGCGATCGATACCTTGCGCGCTTCGCCGTCGATGGTCAGCCGGTTTTTCGACACGTTCAGTTTCTTCAGCCTGGAGCCTTCAGTGCCGACCCAGTTACCGTAGAAGCGCTTGCCTTTTTTCTCGACGGAAAGGCAGGAATTCTCGAAATTCGGGATGGAAAGACGGACGGCGGAAACCTCGATCGGGTCCTCGCCCTTGGGCGCCAGCGTGTATTTCATCGCATTGTCGCCGGTGCGGTACACCCGGATACCGACCGGCGTGTAGCCGGAATCGTTCATCGAACGGGTGAAGAAATCGAACTGGTTGGCGTCGTTGGTGCCGGCCCGGCGATAGAGCCAGCGCTTCGGCAAACCGTTTTCGAAGACCAGCCAGTCACTGACGACGAGGCCGCGCGGGCCTTCCGGCGTGTTCAACTGCCAGACCCCGGTATGAAACGGGCTTTCCGCCGACGCGGCAGGGGCGAATGCCATGGCGGCAACTGCGGACAGGGCTGCAGCCCCGGCAATGGTCTTCAAACGAATTTTCGGGAGAAACTTGAACATGGAATGGCCCCTTCTTAACAAACTGCCCGGACCTGAACCGGATAGCCAAGATCAATTCAGTATGCAAGTTGTGTGGAGCTGAAGTTTGTCGCGATTTGGTTGTATTTCAGGATTTTTTCCTGAACGAAGTTTGCCAAGAGCTGTGGACGCCGGATCGAAATAGATCAGCGCACGGCAAGAATTCGTTCGATCTTGTTTTCGGAAGTCTACCGGTCTGCCGGAAATAGCCTTGCTGATCAAAGGAGGCTCGACCGAAGCCGGCAAACGTCCTTTGATCAGTTTATCCTGTGCGCACGTTCGCCGCTACAGCAGCTGACCGCTCTTTGCGCTAGAGGTTTCGCAGGACAGGTGCGGGCTTTTCACCCAGCACTCGCCATGTGCCGACGAGGCCGAAACCCACCGTCAGCACCAGCGCGATCAGCGCGGCACCTGCTGCGGTTACCGGCATCATCACGAACGATCCGTCCATGATCTGCGTTATCACGTACCAGGCGGCGACCCCTCCGGCCAGCAAAGCGAACACCGCCGTTGCAAGGCCCAGAATGGCGTATTCAAGTGCATAGGCGAAGATCAGGCGGGCCCGTGTCGCACCGATGGTTTTCAGAATGACCGCATCGTAGATCCGGCTGCGATGACCGGCGGCAAGTGCACCTGCCAGAACCAGAACGCTGGCGATCAGCGTGATCGAGCTTGCGCCGCGGATGGCCCAGGCAAGCTGTGCCACCAGATCGTTGACCTGAGAGATCGCGTCCTTCACCCGGATTGCCGTCACTGTCGGAAAGGCGTTCGAGACAGTTTTCAATAAGGCAAGTTCCGTCTCTTCCGGCACATCGTCGTCCCAGCCAAGGGTCATCAGATGGGCATGCGGGGCACCGGCAAAAGTGTTCGGCGAAAACACCATTACGAAATTGATCGCAAGGGACTGCCATTCCACCGTACGTGTGTTGGCAATTTCCGCCGTGATTTCCCGGCCGAGCACGTTGACCGTGATCCGGTCACCGATCTTGAGGCCGAGATCGGTGGCGGCCTCCTCATCGAAGGACACCAGAGGAATGCCGGTGTAATCCTCCGGCCACCAGGAGCCTTCTTCCAGCTTCGAGTTCTTGGGCAGGCTTGCGTCATAGGTAATGCCGCGGTCACCGCGCAGCACCCAGCCGGAGCCTTCCTGGGCAGGGACGAACTTGTCGGCCGCAATACCGTTCAGCGAGACAATGCGGCCGCGCAGCATCGGGACGCTTTGCAGGTTGGCGTCGGATGCTTCAGCATTCAGCAAGGCCTCGAAGGCATCGCGTTCATGGCTCTGGATATCGATGAAGAAGAAGCTTGGAGCCTTGTCGGCAATGGTTGCGGTCAACTCGCGCCGCAGGTTTCCGTCGATGAGGGCAAGCGCCACCAGCAGCGACAGGCCAAGTCCCAGCGACAGCACGACTGACGGGGTCAGCGCTCCGGGGCGGTGAATGTTTGCAATCGCCAGCCTGAGCTCGGTCGAGCGGACACTGGGCAGGCGCCTGGCTATGGCCATGATCCCGCGTGCGACCAGCACCAGCAAAACGAACGCACCGGCGGACGCGGCGATGTAGGTGCCGGCCATGCGCTGGTCGTGGGCAAGCAGAATGGCGATGGCGGCAAGGGCAAGCACTGTTGCCGCGGTGGCAAACAGATAGCGTTTGCGCGGCAGCTTGGCGCCGCCGGTCACGATATCCCGGAAAAGGGCCGTCGGCGGTACGTCATGAGCCCGCCCCAACGGCCAGATTGCAAAGGCGAGAGCGGTCAGGAGGCCGTAGACGAGGCCAAGGGCAAGCTCGGTCGGATAGATGCTGGCCGCGAGCTTGACCGGCAGAACCGGCGCCAGTGCGGCAGCTGCGGCAAAGGGGATCAGGGCACCCAGCACAAGGCCGACGACGATGCCGAGAAGCGCAAGCACCAGCATTTGAACCAGATAGATCTTGAAGACGAAGCCGCCCGTCGAGCCCAGGCACTTGAAGCTGGCGATAACCTCACGCTTGGTTTCCAGATAGGCGCGGATGGCATTGGCCACACCAACACCGCCAACCACCAGCGCGGTGAGGCCAACCAGTGTCAGGAATTGTGCGAAGCGATCAATGCTGCGTTGAAGGCCCGGGGACGCATTGGCGCGGGAGCGGATACGCCATCCCGCGTCCGGCTGGGCGGATTTGGCCTCTTCGACGATCCCTTCCATTGCTTCCAGGTTGGGAGCCGGGGCCATTCGAACGCGGTAATGCCAGCGGACCAGGCTGCCGGGCTGGATCAAGCCGGTTTCAGGCAGGGCGGCATCGGATATCAGAAGGCGTGGACCGAATTCCATGCCCCCGGCCAGTTTGTCAGGTTCGTTGGCAATGGTGTCGGCAATTCGGATAGTGGCGCGCCCGAGGGAGAGCGTATCTCCGACATTCGCGCCAAGCCGCGCCAGAAGGGAAGGGTCCACAACGGCGCCCCAGGTCCCGTCTTTCCGGGCCAGGGCCGTTTCCAGGGCCTCTCCGGAGGCAAGTTCAAATGTGCCGTAAAGGGGATAGGGACCGTCGACGGCTTTCAGCTCTACCAATGCCTGATCGCCGGTCTCCGGTCTTCTTGCCATTGCCCGCGTGGTCGCAACGCGGGACAGGTCACCAAGGCCGTTCAGATAGGCAAGTTGATCGGCGTCGGCCTGCCGGTGGATCAGGGAAAAATCGAGATCACCGCCCAGGATGGACTGACCTTCGCGCGAAATCCCTTCTGTAAGAGCCCGTGAGACAGACGTGACGCCTGCGATTGCCGCCACGCCGAGCGCGATACAGGCAATGAAAATGTAAAAACCCTTGAGGCCACCGCGCAGTTCACGAAAGGCAAACCGGGCAGCAAGGCGCATCGTCTGGTGGTTTGCCGGTGCGTTGCCCGGGACAAACGCGCTCATGCAGACACCTCGCGGCGGGCGCGGTCAGACGTTTCTTCTTCGATTTCTCCGGAGCGAACGCGGATCATGCGGTCGCAGCGGGCGGCAAGGCTCGGGTCGTGGGTGACCAGAACCAGCGTCGTGCCCCGGTTCTTCTGGGCGGTGAACATCAGGTCGACAATCTGTGCGCCGGTGCTTTCATCGAGGTTGCCAGTCGGTTCGTCTGCGATCAGGATCGCGGGTTCGACGACCAGCGCCCTTGCCACGGCGACACGCTGCTGTTCGCCGCCGGACAGTTGCGCCGGGTAGTGGTGCATGCGGTGCCCGAGACCAACGGCATCCAGTTCCGCCTTGGCCTTGTCGAAGGCGGCGGCATCCCCAGCAAGTTCCAGCGGCACGGCCACGTTTTCCAAAGCGGTCATGTTGGGAACAAGGTGAAACGACTGGAAAATGATACCGACATTGCGGCCGCGAAACCGGGCCAGTTGGTCTTCAGACAGGGGGCCGAGTTCGGATCCGGCCACGTTGACCGAGCCTTCATCGGCGCGTTCCAGCCCCGCCATGACCATCAGCAATGTCGATTTTCCGGACCCTGACGGGCCGACAAGGCCGACGGAGGCCCCCTTCTCGATTTGAAGGTCGATCCCCTTCAGGATATGCACCCGCCCGGCGCCTTCGCCGAGGGTCAGGTGGACGTCTTTCAGGGCGATCGCGGGCGAATTTGTCATTCTCTGGCCTTTACAATGGGCGTGTGATCGTCTTCCTGACAGTCACAAGCCCTCGACAATTGGACGCTCTGCGACCATATGGGCCTGTTGAAGAGCGTCTTCCAGTCCCAAAAGAGTGTTCACGTGAACCGGTTTATTGCCTGCCTGACGATAATCATCCTGTCTTTCCTGCCAATGGCCGCCCAGTCGGCCGATCTGAAACTGGTGGTGCTGGGGGACAGTCTGTCCGCCGGCTATCAGCTGTCGGCAGGAGAGGGCTTCACGGATCAGCTCCAGAAAGCGCTTGATGCGAAGGGGCAATCGGTCGAGGTCGTCAACGCCGGTGTCTCTGGCGACACGTCAAGCGGCGGGCTGTCGCGGCTGGACTGGTCGGTGGGACCGGACACCAGTGCCGTCATCGTGGAGCTTGGGGCAAACGACGCGTTGCGGGGGATCTCTCCGGAGCTGACGCGCAAGAATATCGACGAAATCGTCCGGCGCCTGACGGAACGCGGTGTTGCCGTGCTTGTTGCGGGCATGCTGGCTCCGCGCAATCTTGGGCCGGAATATGCCGAGGCATTCGATCCGATCTACTCCGATGTTGCCAAGGCGCACGATGCGTTGTTTTATCCCTTCTTCCTCGAGGGTGCCGCCCTCAATCCCGATCTCAACCTTTCCGACGGTATGCATCCCAACGCCAAAGGGGTGGAAGTCATCGTCGAAAACATTCTGCCGAAAGTGGAAGAGCTTTTGGCCAAAGCCCGATCCTAAGGGCTTTGCTCTGGACCTGGGGTGGAAGCCGATCCGGCTTCCGGGACGCCCCGTTTTCAAAATTTGAAGGATAGTCTTATGGAAAAGCGCCGTCTTGGCCGCACGGATATACAGGTCAGCGCCCTTTGCCTCGGTACCATGACCTTCGGAGAGCAGAACTCCGAAGCGGAAGGTCACGCCCAGATGGACCGCGCCGTGGAAAAGGGCATCAATTTCTTCGACGCGGCAGAGCTCTATCCGATCCCGCCGAAGAAAGAGACCCAGGGCCGGACCGAGCGCATCGTTGGCACGTGGTTCAAGAAAACCGGCATGCGGGACAAGATCGTCATGGCCACCAAGGTGGTCGGGCGGACCGACATGGACTGGTTCCGTGAAAACGGTGCGAAGGCGAAACTGGTTCGCGAAGAGATTGAATTTGCGGTCGACCGCAGCCTGAAGAACCTGGAAACAGACTATATCGACCTCTACCAGATCCATTGGCCGGACCGGAACGTCGGCGGCTTCGGTTCAAACCCGACGCGCTGGGCGGATGTCGAACCGGCTCCGGACGAAAACAGCATCCAGTCGACGCTGGAAATCCTTGGGGATCTGGTCAAGGCCGGCAAAATCCGTCACGTCGGTGTCTCCAACGAAAGTGCCTGGGGCACGATGCGCTACGTTGCGGCGTCCGAGATGTATGACGTGCCGCGAGTGGTCTCGATCCAGAACGCCTATTCCCTGGTCAACCGGACCTTCGAAACCGGCCTTGCGGAAGTTGCCCGCCGGGAAGATGTCGGTCTTCTGGGATATTCGGCACTGGCCCAGGGATATCTGACGGGCAAATACCGCAATGGCGCCCTTCCGGCAGGTGCCCGCAAGACGCTATTCAACCGCCTGCAGCGCTATGAGCATCCGCGCACCATCGAGGCGGTCGATGCCTATCTGGACCTGGCGCAGGAGGCGGGGCTTGATCCGTCGCAGATGGCACTTGCCTTTGCCATGTCGCGGTCTTTCATGACCTCGGTCATCCTGGGTGCGACGACCATTGAGCAGCTGGATACCGACATCGGAGCTGCGGACGTTACGCTGAGTGCCGATGTTCTGGAGAAAATCGATGCGCTGCATCAGGAATTCGGCAATCCGGCGCCGTAACTGGCGTAACTTCCTGATCGATAAATCTTTTTAGAGAATCATCTGCAGATCGGAGGCCGGGCTGGTTATGAACCAGCCCGGTTTTCATTTGAGTGCGGCGCTGAATTTTTGAACGCGCTCAAAAACTTAGCTTTTTGTCTTGCGATTTTCATGAAGTTGATTCCTCATGGGATTCATCAGCGACAGCGGAGGGAACACCCATGCCGCGCCTATTTACAGGCCTTGAGATTCCGTCCCAGACGGCACTCATGCTTTCGATGCTCCGGGGAGGCCTTCGGGGCGCCCGCTGGATTGATCCGGAGAACTACCACATCACCTTGCGCTTCATTGGCGACATCGACGACCGTACGGCCGACGAGATCGCCGCCGCGCTCGATCGTGTCCGCAGGGATCCGGTGGAAATCCGCCTCAACGGATTGGGCTCCTTCGGCAACGGCAAGCCGCATGCGGTCTGGGCCCGGGTTGAGCCGACCGCTCAACTTGCCGAATTGCAGGCCGAGCAGGAACGCATCATCCAGCGTTTGCATCTGCCGGCCGAGCGACGCAAGTATGTTCCGCATGTGACCCTTGCCCGTTGCAGGACCTCGACCAACGAGGACGTGGCCAAGTGGCTGAGCGAGCGCGGCAACTTCCAGGCGCAGCCCTTCATTGCCGGACGGTTCGTGCTGTTCTCGGCGAAATCGAGTGTCGGTGGCGGCCCCTACCTGGTGGAAGAGGCGTATCCGCTGGCGGCGTGACACCCTCGTTCTGATGGCGTGCACGGAACCAGAGGGTTTGCGTATCGGCTGCACGAACCCAAGCCTTTGCCGGTTTTGGCTCGCTTTTGGCTGAAACCCTGAAAAAGATTCCACCGACCCGACGCGAAAAAATGACGCACGCTGGCGTCTGTGCTCCATTTGTGATGGTCAAAAGTGACAGGAAGGCCCCGCGAATCTGTGCGGTTTTTGGGCAGGCCGGTATTCAGGAGCAGTGAAAAAGGCTGTTTTGCCTAAATAATAAGTTGAATGAATTCTCTGAATGGTTGAGTGACTTCAAGTATAAACCTATGGTTTGGAAGTTTAGTTGGCTCAGTATTCAAGTTGCGTAAAGGAAAATTAATGGCTTGAGCGTTTTGTGGGCGCACTGTGCAAGGCTCGACATGAGCTGCCCCAAAAAAACGAGACCATTATGAAGTTCTTTGCAGATCTGCCCATCGCGGTGCGTGTCGGAGCGCTGTCCGCGATCGCCGTGGTTGCCATTGGCGTATTGCTTGGTACGGCGCTTTACAGCCAGCAAATCGTGTCGCACGAAATCGACAATCTGGCTGAATACTCGCAAATGGACTTCAAGGTGTCGCAGGTTCAGGCTCATGCCCAGAACATGCAACGCAGCCAGAAGGACTTTCTTCTGAATAAGGACCTTGCCTTCGTGGAGGAATACAAGGCCGAGTTCGAGAAAGCCCAGAGCAACCTGAATGATGTCGATACGAAGCCGCAATCGGCTTCCATCACGGGCAACATCGCGACGCTTCGCAGCGTGCTGGATCAGCACAAGGCCAAGTTCGATGTTCTGACCGAAGAGCTTACCCGTATGGGGCTCGACGAAAGCACTGGTTTGCAGGGTTCCTTGCGCACCGCCGTGCATGACGTGGAAAGCAAGCTGGATGCCGCCAATCTGGACTCATTGACCGTCAAGATGCTGATGATGCGCCGTCATGAAAAAGATTTCATGCTGCGCGGTGACGAGAAATATATTGGCAGGATCGACGAACGGCGGGCCGAATTCGCCGATCTGCTGCCGAAAAGCGGGTTGTCCGACGCAGAGCAGGCTGAAATCGGCAAGCTGCTGGACACTTACCAGGCTTCCTTCAAGGCTTATGCCGAATTGTCCCTGAAGATCGCTGCCGACCTGGTCGAGATCGAAGCAATCTATGCCCAGGTCGCTCCGGAATGGGCGGTGATGTCTGAAGCGGCCTATGCGGGCAAGCTGGCTGCCGGGGAAGCGCTGGACACTGCCCAGGCCTTCTCCAAAACAACATTCCTGACCGTTTCCGCCATCGCATTGGTGCTGTCTATCGGGCTTGGCTGGCTGATCGGCCGCAGCATTACCAGGCCGGTGAAAACGCTTACCGGAACCATGGGAACGCTCGCTGGCGGATCCATCGACATCGACGTCCAGTACACCGACCGCAAGAGCGAGATCGGCAGCATGGCCCGCGCCGTGGAGGTTTTCCGCGCCAATGCCGTCCGGACCCGCGAACTGGAAGCGGAGCAGAAGGAACAGGCAGCAAGAACCGCCGCCGAGCAGAAGCGGATGATGATGGAGCTTGCCGACAGTTTCGAAAGTTCTGTTGGCGAAATCGTCCAGGCGGTATCGTCCTCGTCGTCCCAGCTGGAATCGAGCGCAAGTTCCATGAGCGCCACCGCCGAGCAGACCCAGCAACAATCCTCGAACGTTGCCGCGGCTGCCGAGCAGGCATCTGCCAACGTTCAGACCGTTGCCTCCGCAGCCGAAGAGCTGTCGTCGACGGTTTCGGAAATTTCCCGACAGGTCGCCCAGTCTTCAAATGTTGCTGCCACGGCAACGGCGGAAGCCAAGAAAACCAACGACCAGGTTCAGGGGCTCGCCGAAGCCGCTTCGCGCATCGGTGAAGTGGTGAAGCTCATTTCCGATATCGCCGAGCAGACAAATCTTCTGGCGCTCAATGCCACAATCGAAGCGGCCCGTGCGGGTGAGGCCGGCAAGGGATTTGCCGTCGTTGCGTCCGAAGTGAAGGAACTGGCCAGCCAGACGACCAAGGCGACCGAGGAAATCTCCCAGCAGATTTCCGGTGTCCAGTCGGCGACCCGTGACGCGGTTTCGGCTATCGACGGCATCACCAAGACGATCTTCGAGATCAACGAGATTGCCGGCGGGATCGCGGCGGCTGTCGAAGAGCAGGGCGCGGCAACCACCGAGATCGCGCGCAATGTACACGAAGCTTCCACCGGCACACGCGACGTGACACGCAACATCAGCAGCGTCAGCGAAGCAGCGACCCAGTCGGGGCATGCGGCGGAAGAACTGCAGGCGGCGTCCGGCACGCTTGCGAGCAATGCCCGGGCGCTTCAGGCGGAGGTCGACGGCTTCCTGGCACGCGTACGCGCCGGCTGAGATCAGGTGCCCAGCAGGCCGGCATAAACACCGAGCGTGCGGGCGCACATGGTTTCGACCGAGAAATTCTGGCGGACATGGGCGAGAGCCCGGTCCGCCATTTTGTTTTTCTCGTCCACGTCCTGGCCCAACACACGGACAATGGCATCCGCCAGAGCCTGAGGGTCGCCCGGTGCCACCCGCCAGCCGGTGCGTTCGCTTTCGGCCGTATCGGGCGGGGAGAGGACGGTTTCAGGTACCGCCCCGAGGTTGGAGACGATTACAGGCACCCTTGCGGCCTGTGCTTCAACTGCCGCCCGGCCGAAGGCTTCCGGTTCGACAGAAGCAACAATCGCAATATCGGCCAATGCCATGGCGGCGGGAACGTCGGCACAGTGACCGACGATCCGGACCTTGTCCTGCAGGCCGTTGTCGGCAATCAGCTTCTTCAACTCCGCCAGATATCCGTCACGACCCTGGGCATCGCCCGCCAGAATGGCGATCGGGTCGGACGGCAGCCTGTCTTGCAGAAGCGCCATCGCCTCGATCACGACACGCTGTCCCTTCCAGGCGGTCAGCCGGGCCATGTTGAGGAGTATCGGCCGTCCCATCGGGATGCCCCACTGGTCCTTCAATGCCTGCAGCCGCAGGGCGCTGACATTGTCGGGTAGCAGGCCTTTCAGATCGGATCCGCGCTGGATGACGGTGATCTTGCCTTTTGCGAACGGGTGCCGGTCTTCGATCAGACCGGATATGAAATGCGAATTGGCAATCACCGCATCCCCCCGTGCCATGACCGAATTGTACCAGCCCTTCAGCGCATTCGACTGGTTATAGGTGCCGTGGTAGGTGGTCACGAAAGGGGTTCTGGTGCGCCGTGCGGCCCAAAGGCACGACCATGCCGGAGCCCGGCTGCGAGCGTGAAGCAGACTGACCTTGCGTGTGGTCACGATCTCCGCCAGCCTGGCTGCATTCTTCCAGAGGGTCGCCGGGTTCTTCGACTTGACGGGCAGGACGATGTGTTCCGCGCCAAGGGCTTCCAGTTCCGGCACCATCTGGCCGCCCTGGCTTGCAACGAGAGCCTTTCCGCCGGCTTCCACCACCGCTTTGGCAACGTCCAGCGTCGTGCGCTCGGCGCCACCGGAGTTGAGATCCGGGATCACTTGCAAAATCGTGGTCTCAGAAGGCAGATGAACCAAATCGGATCTCCGGTGAACTGGTCAAGGCGGGGCGTCTGTGCCAAATGGCATGGACAGAAAACATCTATCAGAACGAGAGCCTTAATATGGGTGATTCCGAACCGCAATTCATCCAGATCGGAAAAAACGACGTGAAACGCCGGATTGCCGTGCGGAACGCGCCGGGTTCCGGGGCAAGTTCGTTACCCGGCATCTTGTGGTTGTCCGGGTTCAAGTCGGACATGTCCGGGACAAAAGCCGAGGCATTGGCCGAGGAAGGGGCACGAAACGGGCAGGGTGTGGTGCGGTTCGACTATTCCGGCCATGGCCTGTCGGGCGGCGATTTCGAAGATGCCTGTGTTTCCGACTGGCTGGAGGAGGCGCTTGCCGTTTTCGATGCTTGTTGCCCGGGCGAAACCGTATTGGTCGGGTCCTCCATGGGCGGGTGGCTCGCCTTGTTGCTGGCGCTCGCCCGCAAGAACTCTGGCCGTATCAAGGGGCTGGTTCTGATCGCCCCGGCGGTTGATTTTACCGAAGAGCTGATGTGGAAGCAGCGCTTCAGCGATGAGATCCGTGCCGCCATTCTTGCCGATGGCCGCTGGGAGCAGCCTTCCGCCTATAGCGACGCGCCCTATGTGATCACGCGCAAGCTGATCGAAGATGGCCGCAATCACCTACTTTTCGGGACGCCGCTTCATCTTGGTGCTCCCGTTACGATCCTGCAGGGCGCGCAGGACCCGGATGTGCCGGAAAGTCATGCACGCCGCCTGGTTGAGGCCTTGCCGCTGGACGATGTCACCTTTTCGCTGGTGCCGGATGGCGATCATCGTCTGTCCCGGCCGGAGGACATTGATCTTCTGTTGCGGGCCGTTGCGGACATGTCGGCCCGATAGGGACCACACCCTAGACCGGCAGGGTTTCCCGGCCCTGTTTTTTCACCTTGTACCAAGCCCAGAAGAGACGGGCGGCAACGGCGCGGTGCGGTGTCCAGGCCTCGGCGATGACGTCGAGTTCTTTTGGTGCCGGACGTTCTGCGAGGCCGAGGGACTCCTGAACCGCGACTTGCAAGGCCAGGTCGCCGCTCGGGAAGACATCAGGATGTCCCGCGCAGAACAGCAGGAAGATATCCGCGGTCCAGCGGCCGATGCCCTTTATCTCGCATAATGCGCGGTGGGCTTCATCCGCCGGGGCCTGTGCCAGATGAGCAAGGTCGAGACCGTTGCCGCAAGCTTCTGTCAGCGCGCGTAAGGTCCGGATTTTCGGTCGGGACAGGCCGGCGCCTGCCAGTTCCCCGTCGGTGAAGGTTGCGAGGTTTTCTGCCGTCAGCGGCGCAATCAGCACCTGAAGGCGCGCGAAGATGGCAGCCGCGCTGGCAACCGACACCTGCTGTCCGGTGACAATCTGTGCAAGACCTTCAAAATCGGCCGCGCGGCGGCGCAAGGGGATCGGACCTGCTGTTCCTGCAATTTCCTGCAGGCGCGGGTCGAGACGGATCAGTGCCTTGAGACCGGCTTCGATGTCTTCTTTTGTGGCAATCGGGGTCATGTCGGCGGGGCTTGTCCGGAGATGTCTTGAACTGCCGGGCGATACTGTCTCTTGCGCGGCGGCTGGGGAATGATAGGTAGGACTTCACTCATCAGCCCGCTCCGCGTCAACAGCCTTTGCCGATCTCATGACCCATCCCGTATTCCGCTTTGCTCCTTCACCCAATGGGCACTTGCATCTGGGGCATGCGCTTTCGGCTCTCCTGAACGCGCGTGCAGCTGTTGCGCTCAGTGGCCGGTTTCTCGTGCGGGTGGAAGACATCGACCAGACCCGGTGCACGCCGGACCTGGAACGGGAGATGTTCGAGGATCTCGCCTGGTTGGGCGTGCCGCTCGATGAGCCCGTGTTGCGCCAATCGGAAAATTTTCCGCAATACCGGGCAGCCCTGGAAAAGTTGCAGGACATGGGCCTGGTTTATCCCGCCTATCTGACCCGTGCTGAAATCAAGGCGTTCGTTTCTGCCAAGGAAGCTAATGGAGAAAGCTGGCTGCGGGATCCCGACGGTGCGCCGCTTTATCCTGGCGATGCCGCAGTTCTTTCGCCGGAAGAGCACAGGAGCCGGGCGGCCAGCGATGCACCGTTCTCACTGCGTCTCGACATGCAGCGCGCCCTCGCGCAGATCGGAAGGGCACTGTCGTGGCAGGAAACGGGGGCGGAAGGCGAAAGTCTGTTTGCCGAACCTGTCGCGGTGCCTGTCGAGGCGGCAGCGTGGGGTGATGTGATCCTTGCCCGCAAGGACACGCCTACGAGCTATCATCTGTCGGTGGTGGTCGATGATGCCAGGCAGGGCATCACCGATGTGCTGCGCGGACAGGACCTTTATCACGCGACCAGCGTGCACAGGGTCCTGCAGGAACTGCTCGGCCTGCCGTCACCGGTCTACCGGCATCATAGGCTCGTCCTGGGGGCGGACGGGCGCAAGCTCTCGAAGTCCAGCAAGGACACCAGTCTCCGGTCGTTGCGTGAGGCCGGCATGACCCATGCCGAATTGCGCAAGAGGATCGGGCTTTAGCGCATTCAAGGCTTAGCGCAGGCTCATGCCGAACCAATGGTCCAGGAACCAGATCCACAAGCTGGCTGTAACGATGGCGCAGAGCGTGGTCATGGTGATCGCATTTGCGGACATGGAATGGCCGGTGCCGTAGCGGTTGGCGAAAATATAGGCGTTCACACCTGTCGGGCAGCTGGCCGTCAAGGTCGCAACGGCTGTCCACAGAGGCGGCAGATGGAACACGAAAGCCCCGAAACAAAAAACGACGATCGGCATCAGCAGCATCTTGATGATGCTGAGGATCAGTCCTGGCACGATATTGCCGCGCATGCCGTATTGCACGAGGCTCATGCCAAGTGACAGCAGTGACAGAGGCAGCGCCGTGGCGGCGATGCGGCTGATAACGTCGAGACCGATCTCCGGCAGCTCCAGGCCTGTCTGCCGCCAAACAAAGGCGGCGACGATGGTGACGACGAGGGGGTTCTTTACCAGGCTTTTCCCGGCTCCCATCAACAGTTGGGAAATGGGAGGGGAGGCCGTGCCGTTGTCGATCGCAGCTGCCCGCTCCATCATCACCGCCATCAGCACCGTCATCGTGGCCAGGTGGATCGAGATGATCAGCAGCAGCGGGGCCAGGCCTTCGTCGCCGTATACCGAGGCGACCAGCGGCAGACCGACCAGAATCGTGTTGGCGAAGGCGGCGGATATCCCGCCGATCGCGCTTGCCCGGGCATCACGGCCGAAACCCTTGCGAATGATCAGCGATCCGAGCAGCCAGGCAAAGCCGACGCCGATGAAGTAGGTTGCCCAGAGCGCCAGCGGAACACCCGCGCTCAGGTCAGCGCCGATCAGCGATCGGAAGATCAGCACCGGGATCGCCACGATATAGACGAACTGCCCGAGTGCTTCGCTGATGCTCTGGTTCAGAATGCGGGTTTTGGCGAGGCAGTAGCCAATGCCGATCAGCAGGAAAACCGGGGCGACGATCGTAAGTGTTTGAGCAAGCATCTATGCGGCAACCCGAAGGCTGTTTCCGGTTGATTTGGGACTGGGTGCAGGTGGATGCCGGTCTGGATGGACAGCGGCCACACGGCAAGGTAAGCAGAATTTCGACCAACTTGGCTTTTTGGCGCGTGTCTGGCAAGCCCGGTTGAGACCCATTCAGGCGAAGGATCTCCGGCCGCATGGCAAATCATGACGAGGACAGCGTCAAACTTGCGCTTCTGGCCCACGATCTCAGAACGCCGCTTGCCGCTATGCGCCTGACGGCGGAGCTGATCGGCACCGGTCCGCTGAACGGGACACAGAAGGATCAACTGTCGATCCTCATTCGCTCCATCGATGCACTTACGCAGATGACGGGCGAGCTTGTCACGGCTGCCGAACCGGGATCGCAAGCGGAAACAAGACCCAGTCGGATCGCCGATGTTGTTTCGGAAATCGCCGACCTCTTTCAGGTCGCGGCCGAAGCAAAAAAACTGACCTTGACCCTAAAAATAGATGACGAGGCCCGCGAGGCGGTGACATCAAGTGGCGGGACACTGCGCCGTGTGATCACGACATTGCTGGACAATGCCGTCAAATACACTGCTGAGGGCGGGGTCACGGTTGAGGTTCGCGCAGCCGGCCACAAATCGGAGGATGCATCCGGTCAGGGCAATCCTTCCTCCATCCTGATTTCCGTTGCAGACAGCGGCCCCGGCATCGAGCCTGAAGAAGGTGCACGGCTGTTCCGGCCCTTCGTCCGGGGCCGGCACGGCCGGGAAACCGCGCCTGGAACGGGTCTTGGTCTGTGGGGGACGGCGCAGTTCGTCCGGGACATGAATGGCCGGTTGACACTGGCGCGTTCCGAGACCGGCGGCAGCCGGTTCAATGTGGAAATTCCGCTCGGCGAGGGCGATGACGGCCTGTTGCTGGCCGAGGCAGACCAGCATGGAACGTCGGCAACGTCCGACGATGCGTCAGTCACCGGGCCTTTGTCAGCGCATGTGCTAATTGTCGATGACAACGAGACCAATTGCCGTCTGCTGGCAGCGCTGCTGGAGTCCTTCGGCATTTCGTCGGAAGCCGCCAGATCGGGCGAGCAGGCTGTCGGTCTCGTTCAAAAGAGCGACTTCGATGCCGCGTTGCTCGATCTGCACATGCCCGGCATGAGCGGTGTCGAAACGGCCGAGGCACTCGGATCTCTGCGCCCTGACCTGCCGCTGATTGCCGTGACAGCGGCTCTGGAGTCTGTTGGCGACACGCGTTTGCGGGATGCGGGGTTCCGGGAAATCCTGACAAAACCCCTGTCACCTGCCGCCCTTTTCGAGGCGATGAAACAGGCGAGCGGACGCAGGGCGGGCTGAGGGCCACACCTTGCAGCCTCTATCCTGTCAGGGCCGTTTCATCTCGGCGCAGGGTCAGAACCTCGACACCGTCGGCGGTAACGGCGACCGTGTGTTCGAACTGCGCGGACAGCTTGCCGTCTTTGGTCACGACCTTCCAGCCGTCCTCTTCGGTTGAAACCCGGCTGGTGCCCTGGTTGATCATCGGCTCGACGGTGAAGACCATGCCTTCGCGCAATCTCATACCCGTTCCGCGCCGTCCGAAATTCAGCACGTTGGGCTCCTCGTGCATTTCACGGCCGATGCCGTGCCCGCAATAGTCGCGCACCACCGAGTAACCGTTCTTCTTGGCGTGTTTTTCGATTGCGTAGCCGATATCGCCCAGACAGGCGCCCGGCTTTACCTGCTCGATCCCTTTCCACATCGCTTTCTGGGCAACACGCACCAGCCGCCTTGCGGCCGCACTGGCGTTTCCGACAACATAGGTCTTGCTGGAATCGGCAATGAAGCCGTCCTTTTCGAGCGTGATATCCAGATTGATGATGTCGCCGTCGCGGATGATCTCGTTCCGGTCCGGAATGCCGTGGCAGACGACCTGGTTGATCGAGCAATTCAGCACAAATTCAAAGCCGTATTGCCCCTTGCTGGCCGGACGGGCGGCAAGGTCCTCGGTTATGAAACGCTCCACCATGTCGTTGACAGCGAGTGTCGACATTCCGGCAAGGTCAACGCCATCGAGCATTTCGAAGACGGAGGCAAGCAACCTGCCCGAGTTGCGCATGAGTTCCAGTTCTTCCGGGGTCTTGACCATGTCAGGCAACCGCCGCCTCTGTTGAGGGAGCCTGCGCTGCGTCGAGCTGCATCTTGATGATGTCGCTGAAGGACAGGGTCGGGTTGGCCTCGGCCAGCATGCCGATCTTCATCCAGAATTCGGCCTGCGCATTGATGGAGCGGCACATGACGGTGCTGGCCCGGCGGATTTCCTCGTGCAGACCCTCGTCGATCTTGACGATGCCCATGACTGTCTCCCGAAATGGATGGTTATATGAAACGTATATGTTTCGTATATAGCCTTCGATCTCGGATCCCGCAAGCCGGGTTTTGAGTTGGGATATCGGATGAATGCGATGCGGTCTTCAGGCGTCCGTTTCAACCAGGTTTCCGGCTGCCTCGAGGGCCTGTTCCAGCCGGTCGTCGCCCCAGTAGAGGTCTCCGCCTGGAATGACGAAACTCGGTGCGCCGAAGATGCCGAGTTTCTCGGCTTCGGTAACGGCCGCGCGCAGGCTTATCTTGTTTTCCCGGCTTTGGGCGGTTGACAGGGCCGTCCGGGCCGGGGCACCGATTTCCAGCAGCAGTTCGGCCATCAGGCTTTCGTCGGCGATGTTCAGCCCCTGTCCGAATTCAGCGATAAAGACCGCACGGGTAAAGGCCCCTATCCAGGGCTGGTTCTGTGCTGCGTGTGCGATCCTGGCGGCCAGCAGCGCGTCCTGGGGAAAGGGAGACGGCAAAGTGAACGGCAGGCCGTATTGTCTGCAGAGCCGTTCCATGTCGCGCCACATGTAGTGGCCCTTGGCGGGATACAGGTTGAAGGGAGAGGTGGGCCAGCCCTGCTTCTTGAAGATCGGACCGAGCAAAAATGGCCGCCAGGCGATCTCAACGCCATAGTCGCTTGCCAGTGTTTCGATCCGCATGGCCGAGAGATAGCTGTAGGTGGATGCAAACTCGTACCAGAATTCCACCACCGGTTTCCGGTCCTGCCGCAATGACACTATATTCGTGCCGGTAGGGGCCGCAGGCGGCTGACTGTTTTTCACATTCCGCATCTCCGCAAAATCTGAACCGGCCGGTTTCAGGAAGGGATTGGATCGGGCAATCGGATGCGTTAAAGAGCAGCCATGACGCAAACCCAGCCCCAGCAGCATAATCCCAAGACCGGACTGAGCAAACTATCCATCTGGTGCATTAACCATTCGATGGTGTGCGTTGGGCTTTATATCTGCCTTGTGTCCCTGTTCTTTCTGGCCTTTCCCGGTGTCGATCTCTGGGCGAGCGGGCTTTTCCATTTTGGCGATGAGGGCTTCAAGGCCGAGAACGTCGCGTTCTTGCGCGATGTCCGGCACCTTGGACCGTTTCTTGTCCGGGTGATCGCCATCGTCTGCGTGGCGGTTCTGCTCATCAAGCTGCTGGTGCCGGGCCGTCAGCCGCTGATGCCACTGCGTCAGCCGGTGTTCCTGCTGTCGACGCTGATCCTTGGACCGGGGGTTCTGGTCAACCTGATCCTGAAAGACAACTGGGGCCGCCCGCGGCCCCGCAATGTCGAGATCTTCGGTGGGGATCTGCCGTACCAGCCGGTCTGGAAAATCTCGAACTATTGCGACAGCAACTGTTCTTTCGTGTCCGGGGAAGGGTCGGCTGCCATGTGGCTGGTGGCAGCAGTTACCTTGCTGGTGCCCGCAACCTGGCGCAAGGGCGCGCTCGTCTTTCTGATCCCGCTCGGCCTGATCCTGTCAGCCAACCGGGTGGCTTTCGGCGGGCACTTCCTGTCCGATACGCTGTTGTCCTGGGGCGTGACGCTGCTCCTGATCCTGGCGATCCACCACCTGCTTTATCGCAAGACCCCGCCGCTGGTGAGCGATCGCCAGCTTGACGAGTGGTTCACCGTGAAGGGGCGGCGCCTGCAGCGGGTGTTGCAACGGCTGGCGGTTCGGGCCCGACGGGCACTTCGCGGCATCGGTCGCGTATTTGCCGAACGCTGACAAACACTCTACTTCTTGCGTGGTCTTGTGCGTTTCAGGATGCGGGCAAAGCGCAAGGGCGAGCGGTCTTCCACCCAGGTAATGGCATCGTTGAGCGGCGGCGTCTTGCGTCTTCGGCTGCGCAACATGCGTGCCGCACTCCGGTTCGTGCCGACAATGACAATCATGCCGAGCGCAAGCAGGGGGACGCCGGTCGGGATCGGCAGCCAGACCGTTACCAGCCCGGCCAGGATCAGCGCAGCCGCAAGAGACCACCACAGAATTTTCATATTGGTGCCAAGGAAGTCGTGCAGATCAGACACCCATACACCGGTGTCTGAGACGGATTTATGAACCCGTGCCCGGCAATCCCCGGCTTGTCATGTGTTCAAGCAGCGTGCCTGGCTTTGTCAGGCGCTCGTCGTCAGGTCCTGAAAGAGACGTTGACCACCAGTCCGCACGAGCTGGTACACCTGTTCAAAGCCGTCCGGGCCGCCGTAGTAGGGATCGGGAACATCCTGCGGCGGTCTGTTCAAAAGCAATCGAAGCCGGGGGCTGCTCGCTCCGCCCATGCGTTTGAGGGCCGCGAGATTGTCCCTGTCCATGGCGACGATGGTGTCGAAGCGGCGGAAATCATCTGCCCGCACCTGCCGTGCCCGTTGGGCGGAGATATCGACCTCATGCCGCGCGGCTATCTCGATGGAGCGTGGGTCCGGCGGATTGCCGATGTGCCAGGCACCGGTTCCCGCGCTATCGACCACGAAACTGTCTGCCAGCCCTGCCTCCTGCACGATATCCCGGAAAACGCCTTCCGCAAGTGGCGACCGGCAGATGTTGCCAAGGCAAACGAAGAGGACGGCGTGGGGCAAGCGGATTATCCTTGAAATAGACGCCAAGTGGATGCTGGCAGCCCGCCATTGGGCTGACACAGAACTGGATTAGGTGCACGGCAGGCAGGCGGCTCGTTTTCGAGCCGGGCCGTTACGCAAAACAGGAGGACCAGATGGTTGAACGACTGAAGCCGGAAGACCGCGCCGCCGGATTGAACGATCTGCCGGGCTGGCACATGTGCGAAGACCGGGAGGCGATATCGAAATCCTTCAAGTTTCACAATTTCCGCGAAGCCTTTGCCTTCATGACCCAGATCGCGCTGGTGGCGGAAAAGATGAACCACCATCCCGAATGGTTCAATGTCTATCGCAGTGTCGATATCACCCTGTCGACCCATGATGTTGGCGGTCTCAGCAAACTGGACCTGCAGCTCGCAGCGGACATCGACAAGATTGCCGGAAAGATGCAGTGACACTTCAAGCCGGGTACTAAGTACGGTTGTTTGTTGATCTAGCCGCCCTTGGTCAGCACGAACCGGTGGCCGCCCTCTGTGCGCTCTGCCTCCAGCAAGGTATGGCCCTGCTCGTTGCAGAAATGGGGAATGTCGATTTCCGCCATCGGGTCCGTGGTCAAAACGGTCAGTTGCTCGCCGCTGGATAACCGGGTGAGGGCCTTGCGGGTCTTGAGCACGGGCAGCGGGCATTTCAGGCCCTTCAGATCGAGTGTCGTTCCGGTCGTCAACAAAGTCTCCGTTTCAGGGGCGCCGGTGGCGGGTCGAATTTTCTTCCCTTTGTTGGCCATTCATACAAGATTAGGAAGTCAAAACTAGCCTGATTTGCCGGTGTCACTGGTGTGCAGGGATGAAAACCGTCCCAGGCGGCAGGCCAGGTGGGTCCGGTTCCGGAATGACGGCTGTCGCAAAGGCGCACCCGCAATCCGCCGGCAGGGTTTAACTGCGAGAAACGGCTTCTTCAAAGGCGCGGGACGATTGCATGGTGCAGGAATGAAAGCAGGACTCCGGAGCGCAATCATGCTTGCGGCCGCGGCCCTTTCGCTTGTTGCCGGCCCGGCAAAGGCAGACCCCGCCGAAATCCAGATCGTCACCCAGAGTTTCGCACCGTTGCAATGGGACAACGCGGGCAAACCGGACGGTTATGTCACTGCCTACATGCTCGAAGTTGCCAGGCGGGTCGGAGAAACGATCACGTTGAAGATCGGCGCTTACGAGTTCCTGCCCTGGAAGCGGGCAATGCTCCTGGCCGAAACCATGCCGAATGTGCTTTTCTTCTCGCTGTCGCGAACGCCGGAGCGGGAAGACAAATTCATCTGGCTGGGCGAGGTCTCGCCCTATGGGCAGAATTTCTACCAGCTCTCGACCCGACCGAAGATCGAAGTCGACGCGGTCGAGGATCTGCGTGATCTCAACCTGAGGATCGGCGTTCAGGACGGTTCCAATCTACTTTCCTACCTGAAACAGCTCGGGTTCGAGGAAACCGGGAACCTGGTACCGATCACCGATTTTCACCAGGGCATCGAGATGCTCTACCTGGAGCGGATCGATGTGCTGCCGCTGACTGGGTTCCTGGCTGAGGCCAGCGCCTGCAAGCAGGGATATGACGGCGGCCTCCTGCAGCCGGTGGTCTTTGTCGAAGCACTTGCCAACCCGCTGTGGGCCGTGTTCAGCCAGGGAACGGATCCCGCGCTGGTCGAGGCGTTCAGGCAGGAAATGTCCGCCCTGAAAGACAGCGGCTTTCTGGACGCCCGGACACGGCAACACCAGGTCAACTGGCAGACATTGGCCTGCGGTGCGTTGACAGCGGGCAAGTGAAGCTGGCAGGAACGGATCGCACCCGTTCCACTCCTTCATCTCCGGAAATTGCCGCCATGACAGACCAGCCGATCACCTCCCTCGACGTTCTCGATTTCTGGTGGAACGCCGGGCCGGCGAAATGGTTCGCAAAGGACGACAAGTTCGACAAGTTGTGCCGGGACAGGTTCCTGGCCGCTATCGAGGATGCGGCTGAGGGCAAGCTCGATGGTTGGGCGGATACGGCCGATGGCGCGCTCGCGCTGCTGATCCTGCTTGACCAGTTCCCGCGCAATGTCTTCCGCGGCAGCCCCAAGGCTTTCCGGGCTGACCCGAAGGCCGTAGAGGTCGCCGAAAAAGCGCTTGATCGTGGTTTTGACAGGGCGTTTCCCAAAGAGGCGCGCGGCTTTTTCTACCTGCCGTTCGAACACGCAGAAGACATGGCGCATCAGGAAAGGTCTGTTGACCTGTGCCGCGTCCTTGGCGACACGGAACTCTATCACTATGCGCTGATCCACCTCGACGTCATCCGCCGCTTCGGCCGCTTTCCGCATCGCAATGCCGTTCTCGGCCGGCAATCGACACCGGAAGAGGTCGCCTATCTGGAAAGCGGCGGCTTCTCAGCCTGAGGGTCTGCCGGGAGCTGCTTCTGGGGCGGAGGCATTGACCTGGTTTCTCTGTCTTCAGGACGGTCTTGGAAGGCCGTCCCGACGCAGCGTACGGTCTGCTTACTGATTGGAAGCGCCGCTCAAGCCGTCATACATCGCATGCATCAGGTGATGCGCTGCTTCCGGATTGCCAAAGACCGGAAATTGCGGGGAGAGGTCGCCCCGACGGCTGTCTTGCTGTGCGTCATAGACCAGATTGCCGCCTTTCACGGTCCCTTCGATCTTTATCCCGGCCAGCTTCTCCGGATCGATCGCCGTCGGGTCTTCGGACAGCAGAACGAAATCGGCCAGCTTGCCGACTTCGATCGACCCCTTGTCGTTTTCCTCGAATTGTTGCCATGCGGGCCAGATGGTCATGGCTTTCAAGGCGGTCATGACGTCTACCCGCTGGCTCGGGCCAAGGATGTCGCCCGACCGGGTGCGCCGTGTGACCGTCGCTGAGAGAATACGCATGCTGTCCGGGAAAGCGACGGGCGCATCGTGATGGGAGCCGAACTTCATGCCACGTTCGCGTACCCACCCTGTTGGTGAAATATTGTCCGCGTTCACCGGGCCGACCGTATGGTCTCTGTGCCAATCGCCCCAATAGAAGGTGTGCATGGGGAACAGGGACATGAAAACGCCAAGCCGCTTGTAGCTGTCCACCTGGTCTTCACGCAGGAACTGGCCGTGGATGAGCACCGGCCGGTTGCCGGGGTCTCCATATTTTTTCTGAGCCGCGCCAATGGCGGCAATCAGCATGTCGGAGGCGCCTTCGCCATTGGCGTGCGTAATGATCTGGATGCCGTTTTCGTAGCACCAGTTCACGGCGTCCTGAACCTTTTCCATCGTCACCGAAGCATAACCGGCATAACCGGGAGGATAATCGCCGACGGGATCGTAGTAGGGCCGGTCTCGCAAGGCGGTAAAGCCTTGCGGTGAGCCGTCGATTGTCAGCTTGCATCCGCCCACGCGCACTTTGCCTTCATATTCGCGCGAAACATGCTGGGCGATGTAGTCCTTCGCTTCGAGCACGTCGGGATAGGCGATAACGTCAACCGGAAGACCCTTGTCCGCGTCGACCGCCTTCAAGGCTTCGACCACCGCCCCGGAAGAGCGGCCATCCTGCGCGGTCGTATATCCGTAGCGCATCCAGAGGTCTGCTCCGGCTTCTGCGAAAGCAGACAGTCCTTCCGGCCCCAGAGTTCCGAGTAGCGGGATGAGCACATTGAAAAAGGCATATTCTTCAAGAACGCCATTGGGAGTTCCATCCGATGTGCGCTGAATGACACCGCCTTCCGGATTTTCGGTCGAGGCGGTGATCCCTGCGAGTTCGAGCGCCTTGGAATTGGCAACACCGAGGTGGCCTGACTGATGCACGATCACGATCGGGACTTCCGTCGAGACCGCGTCGAGATCCTCACGGGTAGGGTGGCGGAGTTCGGCCAGTTGTGCGTTGTCGTAGCCGAAGCCGATGATCATCTTCACCTTGTCGACTGTCGCAGCGTTCTTCACCGCCCAGGCTTTCAGCGTTGCCTGCAAGCTGGCGATATCCGTGACGTCGCCATCCGGCGGCGCAAGCAAGTTCGCCGAAAGGGCCTGAATTCCGCCCATTACCACGTGTCCGTGGCTATCTACGAACCCCGGTAGCATCGTCCGGCCGTTCAAATCGAACGCCTCCGTCGTTTCGCCTTTAAAGGTCGAAATATCGGCCAACGTTCCTGCCGCCAGTATTCGCCCGTCTTTCACCGCGACGGCTTCAACCTTCGGCTGACTGTCATTGATGGTCAGGATGGGGCCGCCGGAATAGATGGTGTCGGCCACGTCCTGCGCGTTCGCAAGACCCGGCAAGAAGGAAAGGGCGATGGCCGCTAGCTTGGCACTGTGTCTCATTTCTACCTCTGCCGGTTGGTCCGTTGGGATGGGGTCGTTGAAAAGGCAGAGCAACTAATGGCTGCATCTGCCGGGGTTACTTCTGAAAAGTATACTCCAGGATCCCGAACAAGCTCGAACTTATTCGATGTGGCGGCCCTTTCTCTGACGGTTTCGTAAACAGGCGTGCAGCGCCAGTCCTCCACCTGGAACTTGAGGTACGGATTGTGCCTCCGTACCGAGGCGGTAGCTGCTTTCGCGGCGGGCTGCCGCCGCAGTGGCGAGGCACGGCCGTTTGCACTGCCGTAACTTTGTTGACCGGTTCAGGTGCCGCATTTTTATGCGAGGAGCGATTGCCGGTCTTTTGTGCACAATTTTTAACCTCGAAAGTGTGTCGTGTGTAAAAAATAGGCAGAAAAACTGCCTGAAAAGCCGTCATCCCATTTATGCCACAAAGTTGGCTCCGGCGTTTTTTGCACTGCAAAACCGCGGGATTCCGCGAAAGACTCTCCGAAAAAGCCAAGTTGGCACGGTCCTTGATTAGTAAGAGCCGACACCGGCCCGGGGCCACGACACGTGGTGAAGCCGAAGACCTGAGAAGATCCTTCCAGAGGGGGACAGAACCAGGCGCAGTTTCCGGGGTGGTAGGCCGAGCTTCTTCGACGGGAAGGGGCGCTAAGAAGGGGAATGGAACGAGCAATGAAAATAGTGATGGCCATCATCAAGCCGTTCAAGCTCGACGAAGTGCGCGATGCCTTGACCAGCATCGGCATCCAGGGGCTGACGGTGACTGAAGTGAAGGGCTATGGCCGCCAGAAGGGGCACACCGAAATCTATCGCGGCACCGAGTATGCCGTCAGCTTCCTGCCGAAGCTGAAGATTGAAGTCGCTGTGGATGCCGCCTCCGTCGACAAGGTCGTCGAAGTGATTTCCGGCGCTGCCAAGACCGGCCAGATCGGGGATGGGAAGATCTTCGTCCATTCGATCGATCAGGTCGTGCGCATCCGTACCGGCGAAACCGACGCCGAAGCTCTGTGATTTAGGTAAGGAAACGTATCATGAAAAAACTTGTCGCTAAGGGCGCGACGTCGCTGGCTCTGCTGAGCCTTACGGCTCTGCCGGTGCTTGCGCAGGATACCGAGGCTGCCGCTGCAGCTCCAGCCGCAGTCTCTCCCGAGGTTGCCTATATCTTCAATACACTGCTGTTCCTCATCGGTGGTTTCCTGGTCATGTGGATGGCCGCCGGCTTTGCAATGCTTGAAGCCGGTCTCGTCCGCTCCAAGAACGTTTCTATGCAGTGCCTGAAGAACATCACGCTCTACGCCATCGCAGGCCTGATGTTCTGGATCACCGGCTACAACCTGATGTACACCGGCGTTGACGGCGGTTTCATGGGTTCCTTCGGTCCTTACGCGTTTGACGCCGTCGGCGGCGACGCACTCGACACCGGCTACTCCACGGCGTCCGACTGGTTCTTCCAGATGGTCTTCTGTGCGACCACCGCGTCGATCGTGTCCGGCACGCTCGCCGAGCGCATCAAGCTGTGGCCTTTCCTGGCTTTCACCGTTGTCCTGACGGGCATCATCTACCCGATCACCGGTTCCTGGGAATGGGGCGGCGGCTGGCTCAACGGCGAAGCCGTGAAGGCTATCGGCGGCGCTGAGTTCTCCGACTTTGCCGGTTCCACTCTCGTTCACTCCGTCGGTGGCTGGGCTGCTCTGGCCGGTGCGGTTATCCTTGGTGCCCGTAAAGGCAAGTATGGTGCGGATGGCTCCGTGCACCCGTTCCCGGGTTCCTCCATGCCGCTCGCAACCCTCGGTACATTCATCCTGTGGCTGGGTTGGTTCGGCTTCAACGGTGCGTCCCAGCTTGCCATGGGTTCCATCGGTGACGTCTCCGACATCTCCCGCATCTTCGCCAACACCAACATGGCTGCTGCTGCCGGTGTCGTCGTCGCGGTTGTTCTCACCCAGATCCTCTACAAGAAGGTCGACGTGACCATGGCTCTGAACGGCGCTCTGGCAGGTCTGGTTGCCATCACCGCAGAACCGCTTGCACCGAGCGTGTGGGTTTCCGTCTTCGTCGGCGGTGTCGGTGGCGTGATCGTGGTCTTCGCGGTTCCGATGCTCGACAAGCTGAAAATCGACGACGTCGTTGGCGCCATCCCGGTTCACCTGCTGGCAGGTATCTGGGGCACGCTCATCGTACCGCTGTCCAACTCCGACGCTTCCTACGTCACCCAGCTGATCGGTATCGTTTCCATCGGTGCGTTCACCCTGGTCGTAAGCTCGGTGATCTGGTTCGTCCTCAAGGCCACCATGGGTATCCGGGTGTCCGAGGAAGAAGAGGCCCTTGGTCTCGACAAGGTCGAAATCGGTGTGGAAGCCTATCCGGAATTCGGAACCGGCTCCGGCCGCCTCTAAGGCGGCGCCGACAAAAATCTCCCAGGCGGTCTATTGGCTCAGACCGCAAACTTGGAAAGCCCGGGGGCAACCCCGGGCTCTTTTTTTGGTCAGGTGCCCAGAGTTTCTGTTTTTGCCTAAAAAATTTGCGAATGATTATAAAATAATCGATCTACACACTCTCTTCGGTGAAGTCTCCGAAAGTTTCGATTAAAATATCGGCTGATTTCCGGGTCTTTTTTGAGCTTTTGCCCGTTTGGCATGCAGTTTGAATGCTGCGCGCTCCGAAACGCAAAAACAAACGGCAAATTGCCTATCTGGGGGTCAAAAATGAATGAAACCGGGGTCGGGGCGGACGTCTTTTTCGTCCTTGTGGGAGCTATTCTCGTTTTCGCCATGCACGGCGGCTTCGCTTTTCTGGAAGTCGGCACCGTCCGGCAAAAGAACCAGGTCAACGCGCTGGTAAAAATCCTTGTCGACTTTGCCCTGTCGACAGTGGCGTATTTCTTTGTCGGATATGCCGTTGCCTACGGCACCACGTTCCTGGTGAACGCGGCGACCTTGTCAGGTGGTGGTGAAGGCTTCGAACTTCAGGGTCTGAGCCTGGTGAAGTTCTTCTTCCTCACAACATTTGCCGCCGCAATTCCGGCGATCATCTCCGGCGGCATCGCGGAACGCATGAAGTTCTGGCCGCAATGCCTGGCCACCGTTGCGCTGGTCGGCATCGTCTATCCGTTGTTCGAGGGTCTGGTCTGGAACGGCAATTTCGGTTTCCAGGGCTGGCTGGAAGCGACCTTCGGCGCGCCATTCCATGACTTTGCGGGTTCCGTGGTGGTGCATGCGGTCGGCGGCTGGATCGCGCTCGGCGCCGTTCTGCTGCTGGGTGCTCGCATGGGCCGTTACGACCGCAACGGCCGTCCCGTCGGTATTCCGCCTTCATCGCTGCCCTGGCTCGCCATGGGATCCTGGATGCTTTGTGTCGGCTGGTTCGGTTTCAACGTGATGACGGCTGCCTCTCTTGAGAGCATTTCCGGTCTCGTGGCGATCAACTCGTTGATGGCCATGGTTGGCGGAATTCTTGTGGCGCTGGTTGTCGGCCGGAATGATCCGGGCTTCGTGCACAACGGTGCGCTGGCCGGTCTCGTTGCCGTCTGCGCCGGTTCGGACGTCATGCACCCGATTGGCAGCCTGATTGTTGGAGGCGTCGCCGGCGGCGTCTTCGTAATCGGTTTCGAGATCTGCCAGAACAAGTTGAAAATCGACGACGTTCTGGGTGTCTGGCCGCTGCATGGCATCTGCGGAGCGTGGGGTGGTATCGCCGCTGGCTTCTTCGGGCTCGAGGCCCTGGGCGGCCTTGGCGGTGTATCTCCCGTTTCGCAGGTTATCGGTACGGTCCTGGGGGCGGTCTACGCCCTTGGGGCGGGTCTTGCCGTCTATGGTATCCTGAAAGCGACGATGGGTCTGAGGCTGTCTCAGGAAGACGAGCACCGCGGGGCGGATCTTTCGATCCACAAGATCAGCGCAAATCCGGAACACGATCTCGGGCGCTAGAATGGCCTGCCGCGCGCCGGCTAACGGCGCGCGGATCTCTCAGGAGCATTCGGGTTCTGTCAGATTTTTGGATCGACCCAAAACAGCCTCAGGCTGCGGTGCTTTCACTGATCAGCAGCGCGGCCAGGTTGTCGTGGCTGTCGACAACCCGATGTGCACCGGCACCAAGCAGTTGTTCCGCGTGGCCATCGTGACAATGACCGCCGCCGACAAAACCCCAAACCGTCATGCCGGCCGCAAGGCCCGCCTTCACGCCGTTGACACTGTCTTCCACGACGAGCGCGGCTTTCGGGTCCACGCCCAGTTTATCCGCCGCGAACAAAAACAGATCGGGCGCGGGTTTGCCGTTGGTCACCTGCTCGCCTGAATAGATATGCGGCTCGAAATAAGAGAAGAGCCCTGTGTGTTGAAGCTTGTGGGTCAGCCGGTGCAGGCGGGAGGAGGAGGCGACGGCACGAGGGCCGTCATGGGCTGCCAGCAGCTGTTTGATGCCCTTGATTTCCGCCAGTTCGCGGTCGATCCGCGCCTGGGTGGCAGCGTCCAGATCCGGTCCGAATGTTTCAGGCAGCGGTCCCTTGCCAAGGGTCTGGTAATCCACGTCGAGTGCCGCCCAGAAATCCGTGCTGCCCAGGCCCTGGAACCGGTCCATATACTCATGAAGCTCGTACTTCAGGCCGATCCGGGCCAGATGTTCGCGTTCGACATCGACATAGATGATTTCCGAATCCACCAGAACGCCGTCACAGTCGAACAGGATCGCTTCAAATGCCATGGATGAGGTGCCTTTCGGGTCGTTCTGGAAAAATTGGGGCAGGGACCGCCGGTTTCAATGCCGGATGTCGTCAGTGTGAGCCGTCGAACAGGCCTTTAACGACTTGTCGTTGAAACAATATGACAAGCAGGGCCGGAGGCACGAACGCGAGTACCGCCAGCATCAGTCCGCGCAGGCTGGAATTGCCGAAAAACTGCATGCCACGCACCAAGGTGTAAGTGCTTTCCTCCGAAGTAACCATTACCGGCCACAGATACTGGTTCCAGCCATTTACGAACATCACCAGGAACAGGGCGGCCGCTGTCGGCAACGACAGGGGAACTAGAATGTCCTTGAAGAACTTCAGCGGACCAGCGCCGTCGATCCTGGCCGATTCCAGCAGCGCGTCCGGAACCGTCATCAGGAACTGGCGGAAGAACAGCGTCCCAAGGCCGGAGGCGACCAGCGGCAGGATGAGGCCCGCACGCGTGTTGACGAGGCCAAGTTCGACGGTCACGGCATAGGTCGGCAGGAACCGGGATTCCAGAGGCAATAACAGGGTCAGCAGAAGCACGGCGAAGATGGCGCTGGCAAAGCGGACCCGGAAATAGATCAGTGCATAGGCTGTCATGAGGGACAGAACGACCTTCAGGGTCGCAAATCCAGCGCCCAGCAGGAAGGAATTCCACATCATCGACAATGCTGTGACGTCACCGGAAAAGCCCGCGCCGGTCTGCAGAAAGTGTCCATAGTTTTCCAGCGTGCCGCCGCCCAGATCGAGCCTTGGCCGAACCCTTCCGCCCTCATGGGTGGTTGCGGCGAAGATCGAATAGACAGGTAGCGTCATCACAAGGGCGCCGCCGATCAGGATCAGATGATCAAGAAGCTGGGCATGCCAGCGCCGCCAGTTGGGCATATGAGACTGGTTCCTCAAATCGTTCCGAAGTAACCGGGGCGGAAGAGCTGCGAGGACGGAATGCAGATGTTTCGAAGTTGCCGGTTTGGCACGCCAAAACAGTTCCGAATTGAGCATTTGCCCGGTGCTGACCCGTCAGTGAGACGGCGGCGAGGATCGCCGGTTGCAGAGTATTATGGTTAGTCACAGGCAAGGGCAAGCTGGATTTCGGCCAGTCCGTGGGCGCGCCCAAGGGTAGGCCTGGCAAGCAGCATGAGCTGAAAAAGGTGCTGGTGCATGAGGTGCGTTCAGATATCCGGTGTCGTTAAAGATAACAAAACGGCACGTATCGGCCGCTAACGCTATTATTTTTGAACGCTGGCCTAGAGCACCACAATGCCCGAATGCTTGGCTTTGTGTTCCGGCTCGACGTGAATGGTGATCCGGGCTCCGGGGACATCTTCGACGATGGCAATCTCGATCCGGTCGCAGATCTCATGTGCCTTGTCGACGGACATTTCGCCCGGCACCACCAGGTGAAAATCGATGAAGGTGGATTTGCCGGCAATGCGAGTGCGCAGGTCGTGTGCCTCCAGGGCACCTTCGCCATGTTCGGAAATCAGAACACGGATCTTGTCCAATGTGTCGTGCGAGGCGGCCTCGTCCATCAGTCCGCCGACGGATTCCTTGACGAGGCCCCAGCCGGACCAGAGAACGGTGAGGCCGACAAGAACCGCAAGCGCGGGATCCATGACTTTCCAGCCGGTGAGCATCACCAGCACAACGCCGCCCAGAACCCCGACGGAGCTGACCACATCGGTCATCAGGTGCTTGCCGTCCGCAACAAGGGCAGGTGATCTTGCGTGTTTGCCGTATTTCATCAGGTATCGCGCCCAGGCGCCGTTGATGACGGCGGCAAGCAGGTTCATGCCGATACCGGCTGGCGAATATTCCGGACTGTCGCCGCTGATGAAGCCGAGCCAAGCCGCGCGGAAAATCGACAGGGCGGCAAGCACGATCATCACGCCGACGAGAACCGCCGCGAAATACTCAACCTTGTCGTGTCCGTAGGGGTGGTTGCTGTCGGCGGGTTTGGCCGCGAACCAGACGGCTGCAAGCGTTGCGATGGCCGACGCGATATTGACCGTCGTTTCCAACGCGTCGGAATAAAGCGCTATGGAGCCGGTCAGCAGATAGGCGCCGATCTTGAGACCGAGAACGATCAAGCCGAAAACGATGCTCAAAAAGGCTATCTGAAGCCTGCGCTTCAACTTCATGCATTCCCCCAGGACCGATTTGCTTCACCAGACGCCGGCAAAGCAGAGAACCTGACCGGCCACTGGGTCTTGCAAACCGTGCGCCAACAAGGCGTTCACGGTTCAAGGGGTGGCCGAACGGGGCAAGGGGTAGCAGTTTTCTCGGGGGTTACAACCCGGCTTTGAAGCCGGTGGGCTCGTTTTTCAGAGGGAATTGATATTTGGCCACACCACAGCGGCGGTTCATAGACCGCCGCTCTTGTTCATGGTTGCCGCGCCGATGATCCGGCCGGGCCCGTCGGGATTTTCAAGCTGCACGACAACTGCGCAGCGGGCGTCACCTTTCAGCATCAGTTTGGACTTCGGCATGCGGAATGTCTCCTGGCCGCCGGACCACATCCCCATCGGCTGCAGATTGCGCACCACGTTGACGTAACGCACCTTGCGGCCCGCGTTTTCGCCACGGCCGATATCAACCAGAGCTTCATCCTGCATGCGCAGGAAATAGACGGTCGCCATGTTGAAGCCCTTGGGCAGGGAGCCGTTGACCGTTGCCTGGACGACCATGTCGGTAATCTTCAGGTCGATCGTTGCGGTAAAGGGGTCGGTGCGTGCCAGTGCTGCCCGGACATCGCCCTCGCGGCTGCCGACGACGTGTTCCTCGCCGTTGATCACCATTTGCGGGGTGTAGACCGACCGGTCACCGCGCCGCGCGGCATAGGCCCGTTGACGCTGCGAGTTGACGGGACTTGCCAGCGTGTCCTTCCAGCCGAGATAATCCCAGTAGTCTACGGGCATCACCATGGTCAGGACGTTGTTGTCTTCCTGCACCAGCTTTTCCGCCAGCCGATCGGCTGGCGGGCACGAGGAGCAGCCCTGGCTGGTAAACAGTTCGATGACTTTTTCGGGTTGCGCCTGCGCGCCGTTGATTGGCGCTGCCAGGGCAACTATTCCGCCGGTTACAATAAGCGCGGTGCGGAGGGCCTTGCCGGCCCTCCGGGAAAACGATCCCACCATTTGGCTCAATTCCTTGTTCGATTGCCCCTAAAATATGCAATGGAGCACTCAACCGAAAGTCACGAGCGGGTGACTTTCGTCTTAGACGGCCTCATTCGCGCGTTTGTGACAAGGCCTCACCATTTGGCGTGTCAGGCGTCCTGTGGAAAATACGGGCCGAAACGGGCGTTAGCGTTCTGGCCTGTCTGGCTTTCCTGACCTGCGATGGTGGATTGTCTCGGGGGGAGAATCATGTGTTCTGGTGTCTCGCGCCAGCCTGTCGCCTCCTTCGCTTCAGGGCGCTGGCAGATCGTTGCCCGTGGTTCTGGCTGTTGAAACCGGAGACAAGTGCCCCTGTCTGGCGAACGTACCAAAGGTCAAGAGATCCATGACTTTGCGGTTCTGACGAGCGCCGCCCTGCCGTGGATGACCGGACCGTCCTTCATCTCGCTGTGGCACGCCTGCGGGTTGGCTACGCTTGGCTATCGGGTTGTCTATGTACTTCCCTGGCTGGATGAGGCTTCGCAGCAACGGTTGTGGGGCGAGACGCGCTTCGTCGATTTTGACGAGCAGGTCGACTGGCTCCGGACGGAACTTGAAGCATTCGGACCCTACAAATTGCCGGAATGCCGGCCTTATCGGGCAAGGTTTGTGGCAGGCATGGGGTCGATCGTGCCGATGGAAGACGTCTACCGCGCCGCGCCGCCGGCCCGGTGCCTGATCGCGAGTGAGCCGGAGCATCTGTGCTGGTATCCGGTAACGACCGGGCGCAGAGGCATCCGGGCGGACAAGACGATCGGCCTCAGCATGACGGATTATGAAACCTACATCCGCATGTCCGGGCTGCCGTTTCCAAACAGCCTCGCCCGGCTGGTGTCCTTTCTTCACGGCCGCGCCCTGCGGCTGCGCATCGATCTGCCCCTCAGCCTGTCGCCCGCCCTCACCCTGCCGGGTATCACAATGCCTGTGGAACGGGTGACCGGTGTCATGCCCGGTTACGCGCAGGTGCCTCTCGTTACGCAGGAAACCGAAGGGATCTATTTTCTCGGAGCGTTTCTCTGGGAGAAAGGCCTGGACGACCTTGCCCGCATCGCTGCCCGTGCCAAAAGGCCCATCGATGTCATCGGCGGCGGGCGCGATGAAGCAGAGTTTCGTGCCTTTGCACGAGAGGAAGGCGCGGATTTGCGGTTCTTCGGACCGAACCGGCGGTTCTGGTCCGATATCGGACGATACCGGGTGATGGTGAACCCTTCACGCAGCGAAATCCTGTGCACCGCAACCGCCGATGCGCTGGTTGCCGGCCGCCATGTCATCCTGCCGGACTGTCCGGGCAACCTTCCCTACAAGGCCTATCCCAACGCCCATTTCTACACCGAGCTGGAAGGGGCTCTCGAGGCGCTGGAGTATGCGTTGACGACTGTGCCGGAGCCGCCCGTTGCCGCGCGCGAAGACTTCGACTGGATGAGCGCCTGCCGCCGGCTGGTCCATCTTGCCGGGCTGGAAAGCAAAGATTGATCTTAAAGGCTCGTATTATCGCCGGGACACCGGGACGCACAGGCGTATCGGCTGCTCGCAAACCGAGATCTGCGCAGGGGCATGCGCGACGATGTCGCCGTCGGCCTGTATCGGGTCGCCCAGGGGACCCAGGATATCGACTGTTCTGGCCGGCTGTTGGGCAACGAGACCAAGCCGCAGGAGCAGGCCTGCCGGTATCAGCAGAAAGCGTCCGAAGACAGAAAGAGCGCTGCCTGGAGGAAATATCGTTGCGCAAAAAGACGGGTTGGCGAGGTCGCAATTCGGTGCGAGGACAAATGTCCCGCCATATCGTTTGCCTCGGCTGACGATCAGTGTCGCTGCCCTTTCGGGCTCACCGTCCAGCCGGACGTCCACCGGCGGGCAGGTCCATCGCCGCAGTGTCCGGAAAACTTCGATCAGATAGGCGGCCTTGCCGAAGCGGGTCTTGGTGGCGCGGCTGAGATCCGAAACAACCTGGGCGTCCAGCCCGATGCCGGCCATCATCATGAAGCGGTGCCCGTTGACCTGGCCCGGCCGGATCTTAAGGATACGCGCTTCCACAAGGCAGTTCGCGATCCGGTGTGGATCCGTGCCGATGCCGAGTTCGTGCGCCAGCACATTCGCCGTGCCGAGCGGTATGAGCCCCAGAGGCGGCGTCTGCGGGCCGGCTCCCTGGATTGCATCATTGATCGTGCCATCGCCGCCGGCGATTGCCAGGATATCGACGTCGTCGGAAGTCGTTTCCCGAACGAAACCGGCGGCATCGCCCGCCTTTGTCGTGATCAGGATTTCGCTCGTGTGGCCGCCTGCCTCAAGCAGCGCCAATACCGCCTTGAAGCGCTTCTCGCGCTTGCGGCCCGTGCGGGGATTGTAGACGATCCTGATCTTCAGGCTGTGCTCTTGAGGGCGGCTGCCGCCCGTCACAGGGCCCTGATCGTCCTCAGGCATCGGTCAGGCTCTGGACACGTGCCGGGCGCGCGGCAATTCACCGGCCGGCTGCAAGGAGCCTGCTGCCGGAACACGGGAAGCGCCGATGCGGTCCATGATCTCAAGAATGTCGACGGGCGATGTGTTGGCGGCAACCGGTTGCCGCGCCTGGCAGCTCTCGATGGCGGACATGGCCGCCTTGAAACTCTCGCCGAAATCGGAGGCCGTCGAAAAGGCCAGTCCGGTTCCCGTCTTCGTCACGTGGCGCAGGACGGCAGCTTCCTGCGGCAGCGCCAGGCTTTTGTCGAGCAGCATGGATACGCCAAGTGCCATGGCTTCGCTGGTGCTGCCCGGACCCGGCTTGCCGATGAAGAGATCGCTGGCGGAAAGATACTGGGCGACCTTGTCGGTAAACCCGAGAACCTGGACCGGAAACGGCAGGTCCATGGCGCGCAGCTGATCGGCAAGCGCTTCGTTCCGGCCGCAAAGAAACACCGCCTGGGCGTTATGCGGGATGTCGCGCATCGCGGTTGCCAGTTCGATCATGCGCATGCTGCCCTGGGCACCATAGAGCACGGTCACGACAGGTCTGGAAGGATCGAGGTTCAGCGCTTCCCGGCTGGAGCGTTGGGTGGGGTCGGTGAATTCCGGCCGGATCAGCAAGCCGCCCATAGCATGGATCTTGCCGGCAAGCTTCGGCAGTTTTTCGGCATTCCGCAGGGCGTCCTGCGTGCCACAAATTGCGTGGTAGTCGGCCCGGTTGGGAAACCAGACACCTTTCGCCAGCTCTGCCCAGTCCGTGATCATGACTGCGCCTTCCGGCAGCGGGCCTTCCGTTATGCCAGCGCGGTAGCGTTTCAGCGCCTCCAGCATCACCCGGTTGCCGAGCGGCATGACCGACAGCACGATGTCCGGGCGAATGTCCTCGAAATGCCGGGCAAGAATACTGATGGCCGGCGGTTCGCAGAAGACGTAGTTCAGGCGCAAGGCTGCATAAAACAGCCAGCAGGTGAGGCCGGTACGTCCCTGACGCAAGATGACCTCGTTGTAGATATTCTCGCCTGTGCGTGATCCGAAGCAGCTGAAGAGGTCGAGATGCGGGATCAGCGAGGTATAGGGATTTATGAGGCTGACCCGGTATCTGCCGGACCCTTCGAGGCATGCTTTCAGGGCGAAGGCGCTGGCCCTGTGGCCACCGCCTGCATCCGTATAGATCACTGCCACATGGACGGGTTCCGTCATGCACCACCTTCTGAGGATGTACCGGCCGGGGAAGAGCCGGACTTCGGCAGAACCAGATGCTCCCGGGTCATCGGGACATCGTTTTTCAGGCCCCTGGTCATCAGCAGATGGTACAGCCGGTTGTCGCCCCAGCTGAAGGAGGAACTTGCGACTTCCAGATACAGCCGGAAACTTCTGACGAAGGTGTCGTCATACATTTCGCGGATACGGTCGATATTGGCGTCGAAATTGGCGAGCCAGTATTTGACCGTCGGCGGATAGTGCAGCCGGATATTCTCAAGGTCGATCATGTAGAGATCATTGTTGCCGGCAGCCTCGACCATGGTCGTCAGCGGCGATGCCTGAGTTCCCGGGAAGATGTATTTGTCGATCCAGGGGTCGACCGGCCGGGGGATTTCGTTGCCGATCGTGTGGACGAAGGCAAGGCCCTGCGGCTTGAGAATGTGCGCGATCCGTTCGAAGACCGGTGCGATCTGGGCATTGCCCATGTGTTCGACCATGCCGATCGAGGCAACCTTGTCGTAAAGGCCGTCCGCTTCGCGGGCGTCCTGCAGGCGGATCTCGATCTTGTCGGAGAGGCCGCGCTCGGCGATCTTCTGAATCGCATAGTCGCGCTGTTCTGCCGAAATGGTGAAGCCTACGCCCGTGATGCCGTAGTTTTCGGCGGCATACATCAGGAAGCCGCCCCAGCCGCAACCGAGATCGGCAACATGTTCGCCCGGCTTCAGGCACAGCTTGCGGCAAACCAGTTCCAGCTTGTTGTTCTGTGCTTCATCCAGCGTGTTGTCGGGCGAAGTGAAATAGGCGCAGGTGTAGATCATGCCCTTTCCGAGCAGGATCTCGTAGAAATCGTTGCCGATGTCGTAGCTGAAGGAAATGTTCTCGCGCGAGCGGGCAATGGTGTTGCGTGCGCGCAAGAAGTGGAAGGCCAGTTTGATCCGCAGCATCAACGACATGGGCCGTTCCGCGAAATCGATGGCAAAGCCCAGGTAGAAGAGCTTCTTGATGTCGCCTTCCACCTCGATATCGCCCAGCATGTAGCTCTCGCCAAAGCCCATGAAGGCATCCGAAAGCACCCTGGAGAGAGCCCGCTCGTTCTTGAAATGCAGAATGAACTCGGGCTCGGTCCCGATGGAGAAGCCGGTTCCGTCCCAGTAGCGGACCTCGAACTGCGCATCGGGAGAGGCCGCAGACATGGCTTCTGCGAGCTGGCGGATAACGTCTTTCATCGGCGGGCTTTCTAAATCAATGAAGAGAATTTGCAGGACGGCGTTTGGGTCCGCTGATCGCAGTCCAAAGCGAAATGATGCTGTCCCGGTACTCGGGAATGGTGCGCTTCAGCTCCTCGTGGAGCGCGGGCAGATTGTGATAAGGCACCCCGGGATACATGTGATGCGCCGTATGAAAGCGGAACCCGACCGGCTGCACGATCAGGGCCAGCGGAGACTCGATCGTGAAGCTGTCGATCATCTGGTCTTCCCGTCCGGAGGTTTCGGCCAGGCGTTCCAGTTCATGTTCCAGCGGAATGCGCGCGGTCAAAAGCGCCCAGCCCAGAACCAGGACGGCATAATAGAAAGGCAGCGCCGCGGGGAAGAAGATGATTGCAGCAATGAAGAGCGCGAGCGTGACCCGGGCATGCCGGCTTACTTCGGCCTGCTGTTCCGATGTCAGGGTGGAGCTGAGCGAAAAGCCGAGTTTCTCCGTCGCCCAGCGATCGAGCGCAGCTTCGACCCGGAACGCACCGAGCGCGGCGGTCACCGTCATCAGAAGGTTGGTAAAGGGCACCACAAAGGGGATCACGAGCAGAACCATGGCCATGGCAAACGCATTGCCGCGCACCAGCGGGTATTGCGGATCCTCGGGCGTTCCGAAAATGCCGAGCCGATGATGGGCCAGATGAGGCAGTTGAAACCGAAGCGGCGGAACCATAACGATGAGTGCCACGGTCCAGGTGTAGAGCGCCCGGAAACCGCGCAGCTTCTCGTCCTTGATGTGAACGATTTCGTGGCAGAAAAGGCCCGCGCGGTGCAGGCCGAATGTCGCCAGCAGCCAGGGCAGGATAACCGTCGGCCAGGAGGCGTTCAGACCCCACGCAAACCCGACGACAAAAAGCGCCAGATAAAAGCAGAAATCGCGATAATAGATGGCTGGTCGCGGTATGAAATAGTCACGGGCAATCATGTCGTTCCAACCTGCAGCGATAGGGTCGAGCAAGCAGCACTAGCTTAGGCTTGCGTCTCAGATCAAGCCTGTATTGAAGGCCGCGACACCCATCATGTAGTGAATCAGGATCACACCGGCGATGTTCTGATGCCTGATGTAGATCCAGCCGAAGATAAATCCGGTGCCGATTGTCATCAGCACGGCCGGAATGCCGAAATGAAGGTGGAACATTCCGAACAGCACCGAGGCGAGAAGGACCGACCGCCATTTGCCCTGGTCTCCCAGGAAACGCTGGAAGGAAGACTGCAGAAAGCCTCTGGCGATGATTTCCTGCAGGGCGCTGTGAAGAAAGTAGCTCAGCGTGCCCAGCAGGTTGAAGGGCAGTGGCTTGCCGGGCAGCGCGCCGAAATATTTGAGCACTGCCGCCAGTCCCCAGGCAAAGATGCAAAGCCCGACCGAAATGATCGCGCCCTCGATCAGGGACTTCTTCAGGCCGACGGTTGTCAGCCCGAGCGCCGAAATCGAGATGCCCATGTGCCGGATGACAAAGAGGCTTGGCACCATCAGGATGGCGAGATACTGCCAGGCGAAGACTTCGGTATAGACGTCCACGTTGACGATCGTCCGCGCCAGGACGTTGTTCACCAGCGTGCCGATGGACATCATGATCAGCGAATAGACGAAAAACTTGCCGAACTGCTGCTGTTCGTTCCGGAGGTCCAGTTCACGCTGCAGGGCCGCGACATGCTCCTGCGTGGAGGCGCGCATGCGACGTGTCACGAAGGACGCCAGAGCCCCCTTGAACTCTGCAAGCCTGGCTTCGCCGTCGGCCAGTTCGAGGATCCGCTCCGGCTCGATTTCAAGCACGGCACCGGCTGTTTCGGCACGCACGGTTGCAGAGCGTGGTTCACCGTCAAGAAGTGCCATTTCGCCGAAAGGCTGCCCTGGCCCAATTTCCGCAACACGGTGGTCCGAGGCTGTTCCGTCGCCCTTGCGATAGATGCCGAAGGTGCCTTCGAGAACGATGTAGAGCCCGTCGCTTGTCTCGCCCTCGACGATGACGTCCTGATGCGCCGCGACCGGCACCCTGCGCGAGGCCGCCCGCACCGCATCGGCGACCCGCTGCGGCATGAACTCCGTCATCCGATGAAAGATCGTTTCAAGATCTTCCGTTTCCTGGACCTTTTCTTCAACGGGGATGGAAGCCGTGCGCATGGGGTTACCCTACCTCGTGGTCCTGAACCAGCGGCCGCCGAAATACAGAAGCACGACGATCGGCATCAGCAGGACATGGTAGCTGCCATAGAGGCCAAGACCCCAGAAGCCCGGGCTCTGCATCGGGATCATCGCTGATACGCCCAACGTGAGAAGGATGCCGGCGATCATCGGCAGCGTTCCCTTGTTCTGGCGGAACCGGACAACGCTCAGCACCAGCAGGAATATCAGGCCGGCGGAATAATAGAGGATCACGGACAGAAAATCGTCGGAGGTCAGGATCATGAAGACCGGCCAGAGTGCGCCCAGGACGCCGGCAGCCACAAATCCCTGGCGAAGCGGCGAGGACAGATACTGAAAGCTGGCCGCGACGATCATGCTGAGACTGCCCAGAACGATGACGATGCGCGTTGCGATAACGAGCGGACGGTGCGCTTCGTGACCGATTGTTTCGAAGAACCCGTGGTCAATGGCACCCAGCATCGAGGCAAGTCCGATCAATGCCAGTGTCAGGCTCCAGATCCAGGCGGGCGAGAAGGTCTGAATGCCTGGACGCAGGCTCAGGCCGGCGAGAAAAAACAGCACGCAGGCAAGGATTACATCAGTCAGGGCGGAAAGGACGAGTTCGGAAAGCAACAAGAATACTCATGGTTGGCGCCAATCTGACCGGTGGCGGCTGGCGGTATCCGGCCTGAAATTGGCCGGTTCACCGCAATAATCCGCGGTCAGCATTGAGATAATGTTAAGCGGTTTGCCGCCGCGAGACGCGGATTCTGACGGGTCAGGACGATGCCTCGTTCGGTGTTGGTACGGACCGCTTTCCCTTGACCCACGATTTCAGCGCGCGCTCCGCCGGCATCTCATAAATGCGGTAGAGGAAGATCGAAAACGCTGCCGTAATGCACAGCGATACCGGAAAGAAAATGATATCCGCCGGTATGGACGGCCTGAGGAAGATGTTCATCAGGTGAAGCGACGGCTGGTGAACCAGGTAGAAGGCGAAAGAGGCATTGCCGAGAAGCACGAGCGGGCGGGTTGCAAACACCCGTGTGAGTGCGGCGCCTTCCGTCAGATGTGCATAGAAGAACAGTGTGATGACCGGCAGGTAGAACAGGGAATAGCGGAAGGGATCCGGGACATCCGGTGCCAGCCACATCGCCAGGAACAGAAGAAGATAGCTGAGTGGCTGCACTGCGCCGGGCAGCCGGACGCCGCGACGCCAGACCTCATGCAGAACCATGCCGACCAGAAACTCCAGAATTCGGAAGCCGGGAAAGATATAGAACAGCCAATGCGAGAACGGGTATTTGCCGAAGAAGATCACATCGCCCAGGAATACCTGAACCAGCAAGGCGGAAACGAACACCACCACACCGAGCCCCAGGGTCACCGCCACGAGCTTTCGCGGTGAAAACGCGACCAGGCCGAAGAAGCACACATAGAAGAACATTTCATCCGACAGCGACCAGGACGGTGCGTTGAGAGAGAAATAGATCGAGGAGACCGGAATCCAGCTCTGCAGGTAGGTCAGGTTCAGAACCGTCTTGATGACGCTGAATTCTTCCGAGTAGATCGCCTCGACCTGCATGATCGAGAAATAGAGAAACGGCAATCCGGTGAGGAAATGCAGCGGTGTCAGACGGGCAATGCGCAGCAGGAAGTAGTCGCGAAAGGACATCGCGCCGGCAAGGATTCTCGTCTTGTAGGATTGCGTCAGCACGAAGCCGGACAGGATGAAGAAGAACGAGACGCCGACATAGCCCTGTTCGGCGATTGTCCTGACGAAGTTGCCGCTGGTATCCCAGCGGAAATGAACGCCAAACACCAGCAAGGCTGCGAAGAAGCGCAGTCCGGTCAGTTGTTCCAGTCGAACCTTTGCCGCGCTGTCGGTCACGTTCATGCGCAAATCATCCCCTCGATTGACCCGGGGACACTAATGACCGCAGGTTTCCGGGGAATCTATGCCAGCGTCGGTTTTATTATGGGTAAATGAACTGATGCGGCGGGTCCGATTCAGTCAGTCGAAGATCTTCTGCAGGTTCCCGCGCCAACGGCACATCAAGGTGCGCTGTGCTGCTTCACCCATTCCCACGTTTCTCCGATGCCCCGCCGCAGGGGAACGGCAGGCTGCCAGCCGAATGTCGCTCGTGCCCTGGCAATATCCAGCACCACCCGTGGCACATCGAAGTTGCGGCCCGGCTTGTAGACCGGTTCCAGGGTGCGACCTGTGGTCTGGCCGATGATGTCGACGATCTGCGAGATGGACGTGCCTTCGCCGCTTCCGGCGTTGAAGCAGCCGGACGCGCCGGAGGTCAGGGCGCGATGACACAGGTCGGCAATGTCTTCGACGTGAACGAAGTCGCGCACGACGCTGCCGTCCCCCCAGATTTCGATGGGGGCGTCCTCCGCCACCTTGCGCAGATAGGTTCCGATCACGCCCAGAAGGCCGACCTGTGCCTGGCGCGGTCCATAGATGTTCGCCGGTCGCAGGGCGACGAACTCCAGCCCGTGGAGCTGTTGTTCCATGCGCAGGTACTGTTCGATCGCCAGCTTGACGATGCCGTAGGATGAGATCGGGTTCAGCGGATGATCTTCCGGCACCGGATCCTTTGTCGGGATGCCATAGACGGTGCCACCGGAGGAAAAGAAGACGAGTTTCCTCGTTCCGCTTGCCCGCATGGCTTCCAGAAGACGAACCGTGGGAACAAGGTTGCCGGAGATGTCGGCCGCCGGATCGAGGTTCGAGGTCGAGGGAACGGTCGTGCTGGCCAGATGCACCACCGCATCCACACCGGACAGGGTGTCGGCAAGCCGGTGATGATCGGACAGGCTGTGGAAGACGTAGTCGACACCGGGAAGCGGCGGCCGGTACAGTTCCGGCCGGGTGTCCATGACCCGCACCGACAGGCCTTGCTGAAGGCACTTGTCCACGACATGAGACCCGATGAACCCGCAGCCGCCGATCACAAGTACTTTCAAGACGGGCCTCTCCGGAATCGGCTGAAAAAGATGATCCGGACTTTAGAACGGCCCCGTGGCGATTTGTAAATGGGGCTTCGCCGGTTCGCCGTTGTCACCGCAAACAATCAGCGGGGACAATGGCCTGCGCAGGTGACTGGCAGGCACCACAAGGTTGGCAAGATCAGGATTTGTTGCCGTCCATGATCTTCTGCAGTTCCGGCAGGAAGACGTCGTAATAGGTTTCGGGGCTCAGCGGACCAATGAACTTGTACCGGATCGTGCCTTCCCCATCGACGACGAAGGTTTCCGGCACACCGTAGACACCCCATTCGATCGCTGTGCGGCCAGCGGTATCTGCGCCGACGCGCTGATACGGATTACCGAGACTACCCAGGAAGCGGCGCGCGTTTTCCGGCTTGTCCTTGTAGTTGATACCGAGAAGCTGGATGCCCTCGACCTTTGCCAGCTCTTCCAGAAGCGGGTGCTCCTGGCGGCAGGGCACGCACCAGGATGCAAACACATTGACGACGGAAACCTTGCCGATGAGATCCTGACGGGAGAACCCGGCAACGGCGGTGTCACCATCGGTGAGGCCTTCAACCGGCGGCAGGTCGAATTCCGGCGCCGGCTTGTTGATCAGTGCGGAGGGAATTTTCTGCGGATCGCCGCCGAGGGTCAGCTGAAACAGGAACAGGGCGGCGAGCGCTGCAAACACCACCAAGGGCAGCAGCACCAGAACCGGGAAACCGCGTTTGGCAGTCTGCTGCCCGTGCCGGCCGGCACCGGTATCGTGGGACGTCATGAGCTTGCTTTTCCTTCACCGGCCGGCCGGGCGCGGGAAATGCCCCGGGCGGCCAGGTCCTTGAGGGCTTTTTCCTGTTGGGCCTTGTCGATGCGCACCCAGGCGATCAGTCCGATGACCGTGAGCAGGCAAAGGCCGTAGGACGCCCAGATGAAGCCAGCGTGTGGGCCTAGATCCATGAGAATTACTCCGCAGGCTGAGCCGTGGCTGCCGCTGTGCCCGGCTGGGCAGCGCTGGCTGCGCGCAGGCGCAGGGCACGCACGCGGCGGCGCAGGATCTCGTTACGCATTGCCATCAGGTGCAACACGAAGAACAGCAGCGTAAAGGCGATCGCCATGACCAGCAGTGGCCAGAGAATGTCCGGATGAATGGTCGGGCCGTCCATGCGCATGACGCTGGCCGGCTGGTGAAGCGTATTCCACCAGTCGACCGAAAACTTGATGATCGGCAGGTTCAGCGCGCCGACAAGCGTCAGCACGGCTGCTGCCTTGCCGGCCTTGATCGGATCTTCCATCGTGCGCCAGAGCGTCATCAGGCCGAGATACATGATCAGGAGGACCAGGACCGACGTCAGTCGCGCGTCCCAGACCCAGTAGGTGCCCCACATGGGCTTGCCCCAGAGCGATCCGGTCACGAGTGCCATGAAGGTGAAGGCCGCGCCGATGGGGGCCGCACTCTTGGCGGAAACATCCGCCAGCGGGTGTTTCCAAACAAGGGTGCCAAGTGAGGACAGCGCCATGACGGAATAGCACATCATGCTGAGCCAGGCGGCCGGCACGTGAATATACATGATCCGCACGGTGTCGCCCTGCTGATAGTCTTCAGGCGCAACGAAGAAGCTCATGTAGAGCCCGGCGGCGAACGCAATGACGCACAAGCCGATAAGCCAGGGCATAACCACCTGGACCAGCCTCAAAAATCGCGTCGGATTTGCATAATCCCAAATTGCCATGGAACCGTTCTAATCTAGAGCGTTGTCCGCTTCAATGGACGAGTATGCCGCAGGGTGCATTGCGCGGTGTCAAATTGCCGTCAATCTCCTGCAAACCTGAGCGCCGCGGCAGCGGCAAGCGGGCCGATCACCGCCGCAATCAGCGACAGCGAACACAGGATCAGGAACGGCGTCAGAAACGGCACGGGATCATGAATAGCGGCATCCGCGGCACTGACGCCGAAAATCAGCACGGGAATGGCCAGCGGTATCACCAGTACGGCCAACAAAAGACCGCCTCGGCGCAACGAGACGGTAAGGGCCGCGCCGATGGCGCCGATCAGCGTCAGGGCCGGTGTGCCGACCAGCAGCGTGAGCGTGACGGCACCCGTGGCGACGGGGTCGAGATTGAGAAAGATGCCGAGCAGGGGGGCGGCGATCACCAGCGGCAGACCCGTTGCGACCCAGTGCGCCAGGCACTTGATCAGCACCAGCAGTTCCAGCGACCGTCCGGCCATCAGCATCAGGTCCAGCGTGCCGTCCTCCCGATCAGCCTGAAACAGCCGGTCCAGCCCGAGGAGCGTCGCCAGAAGCGCGCCGATCCACAAGATGGCAGGACCAATGCGGGAAAGCAGGTTCAGATCCGGACCGACGCCGAAGGGAATGACGGTGACAACGGCCAGGAAGAACAACACACCGACAAGCGCGCTGCCGCCGACGCGCACAGACAGCCGAAGATCTCGCCAAAACAGCACAACAGCCCAGGAACTCATGCGGGCAGATCCTCCTCGTGCAGCGAAACGGGATCAGCGGTGCGCAGATGCAGGATCTTGGTTCTGGCAAGGGCCAGATCGGTGTGGGTAGCGGTTATGATCATGCCGCCGGCGGCCAGATGTCCGTTCATCAGGTCCAGAAGCTGGCCTTCCGACGCCTTGTCGAGCGCCGACGTCGGCTCATCCATCAGCCAGATCGGCCGTGGCGTGACCAGAAGCCGGGCAAGGGCCAGGCGTCTCGTTTGGCCGGCGGAGAGAAATCCTGCCGGCAGGTCTGTCGTGTGGCCTATGCCGAGGAGATCAAGCGCGGTCTCGGGAGACATTGCCGTTGCGCCAAAGACAGATGTCGAAACCGGTGAAGTGAAGCCTTGCCAGAACGTCAGGTTTTCCAGCACGGAAAGCGCTGCCTTGACCGCGTTCTGATGGCCGAAATAATGGGCGTGTTCAGCCGGCGACCGATCGGCTTCTCCCTGTTCCAGCCGAAGTGTGCCGCCAGCCAGCGCGACAAGACCTGCCAGCGTCCGCAGCAGTGACGACTTGCCGATGCCGTTCGCGCCCGTCACGACCAGCGCCGTGCCGGAGGGAAGATCAAAGGACAGGTCCTGAAACACCCGGCGTCCGCCGCGATCGATGGTCAGGTTTTCGGCAATCAGTCTCAGGGGAATGCTCCGGCGGCAGGTTGGGTTGAACCTTGTTAGTTGGCCGCACTGTTATGATGCAAGGAAAATTCCCCGCCTTGTCTTTGCTCAAAGACAAAACACCCGGGGCTTGCCCCGGGTGCTGTGGTGTCCGGACCCGCTTGCCGGACAATTTCAAAAAGCAGCGCGGTTTGCCCGCGTTGCAGGGCAATCAGTCGAAGACAGATGCGATCTGGTCGACGCTGACGCCTTCCTTGATTTCACGCAGGCGCGCATAAATCAGTGCAACAAGGATACTCAGGAAACCTGCGCCGACTGTGGAAATGGCAGCGAACAGGATGATGCCGATTACCATGCCGATGCTGCCGGCCGAGGCCACGAGGCCGACGACGAACAGAGCGACGATGTTGATGATGGTGGCACAGATGATGGCCAGAACCAGCGCACCCAGGATCGGCCAGCGGTATTCCTTGGTAAGATACTTGCTGCGGCCAAGACCGCCGAAGCCGGCGCGTTCGATCACCACGGCCGGTGCCATGACGGCGAATACCGCATAGACCCAGAGGCCAGGAACGACCAGCAGGACCAGGCCGATACCAACCAGGATCGAGACGACGATCGAGAGGATCGCCAGCGGCACGACAGCACTCAGGGCCGGACCGAAGTAACGGCCAAGCTGTACCGGGCGCGACAGTTTCGCGTCATAGGCAAGCTGCACCAGAAGCGCGGTGGTGATGGAATAGACCACCATGCTGACGAGGATCGACAGCACGTTGGCAACAGCGCTGCCGGGGCCGGTGAACTCCTGCGGCTGGATGCCGAGTGCGGCGCCGAAGCCGACCAGCAGGCCGGAAATCAGGAAGCCGATCAGGTTCGGCACGAAGCCGACGATGACGACCTGAATGAAATGCTTGAGGAGGATCGAGAAGCTCTCGCCGATGATGGAGCCAACGCCAAGGGAGGCCGTGGGCTGGCTTAGGGTCGTGTCGGTCATTCAATTGCTCCGTAAAACTTCCAATAGTTTTTTCAAAAGTGGTTATCTAATTCCAGCCCACATACCAACGAACGCTGCCCGCCAAACGGGAGGAGCGACGATCATCCGCCTGAAGCCGTGGACTGTCCGAAAACCGGTAGATCCCGATCGCATGAGCATCTTGCCCGCCCTCTGCTGAAGACAGTCACTCTTGCGATTTTTCACCATAAATCCTTCTGCAGCAGGTCACAAGCGGGGCCGAGCGCGGAAGTTCAACCCTCCTGACACTCAGTCGAAGACATCGGCGACCTGGTCAACGCTGATACCTTCCTTGATTTCGCGCAGTCGCGCGTAAACCAACGTGGCAAGAATTGCCAGCGGTCCGCTTGCCAGCGCGTTGGTTGCGGCAAAGACGGGCAGGGCCCAGACGTAACTTCCCTCACGGGCGAGAAGCTCCACTGGAAAGGCGCCGGCAATCGTGACGGCCAGCGAGCAAAGCCAGACCGGCAGCAGTGCGCCGGCAATCTGCCAACGATAGGTTTTCGTCAGCGCCCAACTGCGGCTCATGCCGCTGAAGCCAATCCGTTCAATGACGACAGCGGGGGCCAGAACCGAGAAGACCGAACATCCCCACAGGGCGACAAAAGGCAGAACCGCAAGCGCCGTGATGGAAATCAGGGTCGTATTCACGAAGATCGCAATGAAGACCACCGGCAGCGCAATGCACACGAAGATGACGACCAGCAGCCCGTTTTGCAGGCAGATCGGTGCGCTGGCCTTGAGGGCCGGCAGCAAATAGCGGGCAATCGAGATCGGACGGTTCAACCGGGCGTCATAGGTCAGCTGGGCGAGAAAGGCCGCAGTCAGGGCAAAAACGATCACATCGACAAAGGCTGTCGCAAGGTCGACGAGGCCGGCCAGGTCGCTGGTGTCGTCCGTTTCCAGATTGAGGGCGGCATCGACGCCGACAAGCGATCCAGCCAGCAGAGCGCCAAGCAGGCTGACTACAAAACCGATCGCAAGGACCGGCACAAGATTCCGGATCGTGATGGAAAAACTGGTTCCTATCAGCGCGCCGATCCCAAGGGACTGCCGGACTTGGCGCCCCTGTGGCCCCCCGGACTGGCCAACCCGATCAAGGAAATAGGCTCTGAGGCTATGATTGTCCTGTTTCTGCAATCTGGCTGATCCACTTGATGACTGGAGCCGGAGAGGGCGAAAGGTCTATTTTTCCTCGCCGGATTGGGCGTAGTGCTTGTTTTCCCGCTTGTCGCCGAACAGCTGGCGTTGCTCGAGATGTTCCCGCTGGGCGTTGTAGAACGCCTGCAGGAACGGCAAACGATCCACCGGAGGCACCGGCGCGGCGTAGCCGATCTTCTTGCGGATCTTTTCCACGATGGCTTCCAGGGTGGCGTTCCGCTGGTGGGCTGCTTCGGCTCCGGACGGTGTATTCTGGCCACGCAGCAGCGTTTCCAGTGTCTGCAGTTCGAAGGCGCCGTAGTGGTCGAGCTGATGGGACAGGAAGACGAACTTCTTGCGTGCTGTCCCGGTCGCGACCGTCTCGCTGGCCAGATCCTTCAAAAGCACCGGCACCGGCAGGTGAATGACATGGGTACCTGCCATCATGTCGCCAAGCCGGCGCCGGTAGCGGTTGAACAGGGGGATCATCAGCGACATGGCAACCCAGGCAAAAGCGGCAAGCGAGGCAATCGGCGTTGCCGAATCCAGCGTCAGCAAAAGCGTCCCGGGCAGGAAGATCTCCGCCTCCTTCATCAGGTTGCGCAGGACAAGCGCGCGGGCGGTCAGCGGTCCGCCGTCATGGGAAACCACCTTGATTTTCATCAGCCGTTTGCCGAGGGTCTGGCCGTTCCAGGCCAGCTCGGCCAGCACATAGTAGGGAACCCGGATCAGGAAGAACAGCAGGGCGGCAATGGCCATCAGTGTCTGCGGTGTCGTCAGGTTGATCAGAGCGAGCAGGATCACCAGGCAGGTCGCGGCAATCGCGGTCAGTATGATATCGATGAGCTGGGCAGAAAAGCGCACCCCAACACCCGCGATGGGCAGCGTCAGTGCAACGCCCTCCGGCGGCACAAGCGTTGACGCCGGTGGCCGGTCCGTCTTGGTTCGTTTCCAGAAACGCACTCTCATCGCCGGCTCCGGCCTCCTAACAGGAACCAGGACAGCCAGAGCGCACCGATCCCCCAGCCGATGATCAGCCGGGCGTCAAGGCTCTGCACCAGTTGCCGGCCGAAGCCTTCCAGAAGTGCGGCCGCCACCAGCATGATGGCTGCGACAATCGCCAGTTTCACAGCATCGCGACCGGCTTCGCGCAAGGCAACGCTGCGCGATCTGTCACCCGGAAAAAGCACCGCGGCCCCCAGTTGCAAGCCGCCGCCGCAGGCAATGCAGATGGCCGAGATTTCGGTGACGCCATGGATCGACAGCCAGCCGACGAGATCTAGACCCAGGCCCCGGTCGACGTGAAGGGCGAGGAAGGCACCCAGCGACAGGCCGTTATAGAACGTCAGCAAGACGGCAGGGGCGCAGGCGAAGACACCAAGACCGAAAACAAAGATCGCGATGCGGGTGTTGTGGGAAAACAGATAGGTCGCGAAGGCACCGAGCCCGCTTGCCTGGTCGGTGCCGTAGATGACCGAGCGCAGGGATTCCGTGGTCGCGTCCGGCCCACGGTTGCCGGCAAGTTCGGCCGGCATCATCACGTAGAACCAGTCGTTGTTCTCGAAATAGAGCAGATAACCCGTGAGGGCGCCAAGCGCCATGCACAGGAATCCGATCAGAATGTAGAACCAGGACCGGCGCATCGCCCGTGGCGCACCCTCCCTCAGGAAGTGCTCCAGCAGGCCCCCAAGCCGTTCCTGCGGGGCGTAGACGCACAGATATGCACGGGCCGTGAGCGCTTCCAGATAGCCGAGCAGGGCCTTGTCGAGCGAGATTTCGCGCGCAATCGCCAGCGAGGTCGTAGCCTGCCGGTAGAGAGAGGCAAGGTCGCGGGTCTCCGAGAATTCCATATGCTGAAGGCCCTGGCCTTCGGCCTTGCGAACCAGGGTTTCCAGCCTTTGCCAGTCGGCTTCCCGTTCCTTCCGGAACCGGGCGGAGCGCATCAGATCCTGTGTGTCCATCAGATCAGCTCCCGTGCCTTGATTTCAAGATAGGCGGAAATCAGCCGCGCGGTCACGGCATTCGGTTTGGCGTCGACGATGGTGACGCCCATTCGGGACAGTTTTTCGAACACCAGGCGGCGTTCATTGAGTGCCTGGTTGGCGGCAACAAGCGTGGCCGCGCCATCGAGATCTCCCGGTGGCGTTTCCACCAGCTTCTCAAGGTCGGGATCGCGGATTGCGACGAAGATCAGCAGGTGCCGCTTGGCCAGGATGCCGATGTTCTCCACCAGCAATTCGGCCGATGTGGTGTCGACGAAATCAGTGAAGATGATCAGCAGGCTGCGTTTGGGCGTCCGGGCGTTCAACTCGGTGAGCGCGAGGGTGTGGTTGGTTTCGCGGCTGACATAGGAAAGCTCCGCCGTCCAGCTGCGCAGCCGTGCAAACGCCGTCCTGCCCGGAGCGGGTGCGGAAAAGGTGCGCGGTTTGACGTCGTAGGAATAATAGCCGACCAGATCGCCGCCAATGGCAGCCGCCCAGGCGGTCGCCAGCGCTGCGGTCACGGCGTGGTCGATCTTCGGCAGGCCGCCGATCTCCTCGCGCATCAGATAGCCGTTGTCGAGTGCGACAATGACATGGTGATTTCGCTCGGCGCGCAATTCCTTGGCGACAAGGGAACGCCGTCGGGCCGACCGCTTCCAGTCGATCGTCTTGATGTCCATGCCCTGGACGAAATCCCGCAGTTGCTGGAATTCCGATCCTTCACCGACAGCGCGGTTTTCCTTCACGCCGTAAAGCGTCGACAGAACGGTGGTGGTGATCTGCCCGGACTGGACCATGCGGATGTTCGGGACCACGCGGATTTCTGCCCCGACGGCCAGTTTCGGCACGAACTCCAGCAATTTGAGGCGCGAGTGCCAGGATAGCCAGAGATGGTCCACGCGCCAGACGCCGCGCCGGATCGCCCGGCAGGCAACCTCCGCCCGCGAGCTGCCGTCCGCCGCAGGGGCAAACGCGAATTCCGCGTCGCCGCCGAGGCCTTCCGGCCAGTCCAGTTTCGCTCGCAGGGCCAAGGGCGCCTGGGCAAGTTCCAGTTGAAGCTTTGCCGTCTCGCCGACAAATACCTCCGCCGGAGCCTCGAACGTCAGGTTTTGCGGTCGCCGGAGTGACATGGCCATGTCGATGACGACCAGAAGCACGAGCACGATCCAGGGAACCGCGCCGATTTCACGCGCAGCACCCCCGGTGACAACCGTGATCACCGAGATGGCCAGAGCCAATGCGCCAAAGGCGAGCAGTCGTTTGGACGGCCGGATCAGCGGGGGGCCTCGATCTGGTTGAGGATGTTTTCCAGGACCTGCGCCGGGCTGCGGCCTTCGATTTCCGCCGCCGGGCCGAGAACGATCCTGTGGCGGAGGGCCGGCACGAAAAGACGCTTGACGTCGTCGGGAATGGCGTAATCGCGTCCGTTGAGCGCTGCCGTTGCCCGTGCCGCACTTGCCAGCGCGTCGGCCGCGCGGGTCGAGGCACCGAAGGCGATCTCGGAACTTTGGCGGGTCGCGCGGATCAGGCGCAGGATATAGGCGAGGATGTCATCCTTCAGGATGATGCTGTCGACCAGCGCCCTTGTTTCTTCAAGGGTGGTTGAATCGAGCACCTTGGACAGCGTGGCGGTTTCCATGCCGGCTTCCAGCGGCTTGTCCGCGTGCTGGCGCAGGATCGCCATTTCGATGTCTTCGGGCGGGAAGTCGATCACCAGCTTGAACAGGAACCGGTCGAGCTGGGCTTCCGGCAGGGGATAGGTGCCCTGCTGCTCGATGGGGTTCTGCGTTGCCACGACAATGAATTCCCGTCCGAGGGAATGATCCGTGCCGTCAATGCTGACCATGCGTTCGCTCATGGCCTGCAGCAGGGCGGCCTGGGTCTTGGGCGGGGCGCGGTTGATTTCGTCGGCCAGCAGCACCTGCGAGAATACGGGTCCCTTGGTCAGCACGAAGGCGTTGGTGCGGAAATCGAAGATCGAGGTGCCGAGCACGTCGCCGGGCATCAGGTCCGGCGTGAACTGGATACGGCCGAAATCGAGTGCCAGAGCCGCCGAGAAACTGCGGGCAAGCAGCGTCTTGGCGGTGCCGGGAGGGCCTTCCAGCAGCACGTGGCCGCGGGCAAACAAGGCGATCAGCAACAGGTCGATGATGTCGTCCTGACCGAGTACGGTTCGGCCGATCTCCGTCCGCAAGGCATCGGTCCGTTCGCGCAGCGCTTCAAGCGTCATGGGTTATTTGCTCCAATACCTGTTCCAATTGGTCGATTTGCTGGATGGCTTCCGTGGCCGGAAGCCGGGCAGGCAGTTTTCGTATGTCGGCCAGGATCGCGCGCAGGCGCGGTGCAAGGGCCGGATGCCGGCGTTCGGTGTAGGTCAGGAAGGCGTCTTCCCCGGCATAGTGGCGGGCATGGGCCGGACCGAACAGGGCAGAGGCCGTCGCCGAAATACGGGCGGTCGCATATTCGCGAATGAGAGCGCCATCCTGCCCGGAAAGCCGCATAAGCCTTGCGCGCGCCTGGACCGCCAGATCCTTGCCGGCGCCAGGTCCCGCCTCTTCGTCGCGGATGGGTCCGTAGCGGATGAAGCTGCGCCAGAGCGCCAGCCCCAGCAACAGTGCTGTGCCGAGCCACAGGGTCAGGAAGGGCGGTCCGAAGAAACGCAGCAGATCTTCCCAGGTGCGCTCGCGCTTGGGTTCGCTCACGGGATCGCGCAGCCAGGAAGAGCGGCTGTAGTCGATGACGATATTCCGGCTGCCGGCCTTTTCGGTCAGGACATCGAGGGCAATGCCGGCATTGTCGCCCAATCGCAGGCCATGGTTGTTGATCAGGTCCGGATCGGACAGCACCAGAATGCGCTCCTGTTCGCCGTCACCGGCATCGGCGAGCGGGCAATCGGCCAGCAGCATTGCGCCGGTGTCACCGACGATCGGGCGGCAGGCCTCGTTGGCGAAGGTCTGGGCGGCGTAGATCTCCGCCCGCAAGGGCTCGCCTTGCTGTGACTGGTACCGGAAGTCGGAGAAGGGCCGACTTGCGGCGGCAATTTTCGTGCCGCTGGTGCCGGTCACCTTGTTGACGATTGTCTGAAGACGGTCCGCCTCAACCTTCAGGAAAGGGTGGGCAAGGCCGGTCAGGCGCATCCCGCTGCGCCATTTCGGCAGCACAAGCAGGGTTGGAACGCGCTCGGCCTTTTCCAGGACGACGGCGGTCGCCAGATCGTATTCGTCCTGCTGCAGCAGCAGTTCTTCCTTGGTACGGGGGCTGCTGCGTTCGCTGTCCGGCAGCGTATCGTAAAGCGGTACCACAAGCAGGCCGACCGCTGTCTGGTCCATCAGCCAGCCGCCGGCAAAATTCTGCGCACTGGCCCCATTTGTCGCCAGCCAGACCTGCAGGCCGTCCAGCCCGGCGGGCGAGCGGCGTAAGACCTGCTGGCGCTGGGACAGGATGTACCAGCCGGCAATCAGAACCGCGACGCAGATCAGTGCGATGACGGCGGTTTCAAGGCTCGGGCCCTTCGGCCGCGTATTTGCAGCGCTCTCGCTCATGCCGCCTCCGGACCCAGCAGGTAGCGACAGTTCGCAACGTGGTCGTTGAACTCTTCTTCGCTGACGTTCCTGCCGCCGAATTGCACTCGTTCGGCCATGGTCACAAGCTTGCGCAGCAGTTCCCTCGCCTGGCTTTCGGGCAACTGGCGCAAGGCGTCGCGTGCCGTCCAGCTGCGCTGCATCAGGATGCCGTTGGCTGCAATGGCGGTGGCCAGCACCTTTTGCGTCAGCAGCACAAGGGCCCTCTGCCGGTCTTCCATGCGCAGGATCTCGTCAAGCGGGGCGAGCTTTTCCGCCCAGATCGGGGCCTGTCCGCGGATTCGGGGGCGGGTGCTGTCGGGATTGCCGGCCTCACGGCCTAGCGACACCGTGAACCGTCCACCGAACCGCAGGAAGAAATAGGCAACGGCAACAAGGATGCCGCCTACGATAAGGCCCGGAATCCAGCGGTTGTCGATGGTCGGGTCTGCCTGATCCGCCGCAGGTTTCGGCGGCTCCTGGGTGGTGTCCAGTTTGGGTGGCGGTGCGGAGGGGTCGAAATAGGCCACGTCCGTATCGATCCCGCGTAAACGGATTGCGCGCAGGTACTCCGTGCCCGAGTCGCCGATTTCAAGCGGTTCCTGAACGGCTTCTTGTGCATATGAGGGGAGCAACGTCCCTGAAAGGATCAATAAAAAACAGACGATCAAAAATCGGCGCATGACGGGTTTATTAGCGGCTCGGTCTGAGCTTCGCAACCGACAGCTGCTGCCAGGGTTCCGTTCGGATCACGCTCCCCGTTTTTACCCAGGGCATTCACTGCCCGATCCGCTCCAGATGCTCGCCGAAATAGAGCATGTTCCCGTCCGGGTCCCTTGCGCCGAATTCGCGCATGTCCCAGGGCCGGTCGGTGATCGCCTCGGCGATATCGGCGCCCGCTTCTGTCACCGAGGTGTAATAGCCGTCGATCCCGGCCACGAAGCAATAGGCCGTCGCCGGATGCCGTCCGGGCCCGGCCGACAGATGCAATTCGACATGGTCCCGGCACAAAATGGCATAGCGGACGGGCTCGGCCTCCGTATCCGCCCATTCGAACCGGCTCTCGAACAGGAGCCTGTTCCGGTAATAGGCGAGGGCGGCCTTCAGGTCGGAAACCGGAAAGACCGGAGCGATATGGGAGAGATGCGGTGGTTTGGTATCTGGCATGAGGAAACCTCCGGAACTGCCTGAGGTTGAGCCTGACGGACTTTTCCACCAGTGGCAAATAACAAAAGCGCCCTGCAGGGTCCGCGGCCAGACGACTAACTCTCGGCTGGTCATTCCGGGCGGTCTGCAGCGTAGCTGCATGGCCCGATCCGGAATCCAGCGTGTCAGCGTGAGCGAAAGCGAGCACAAACTCGAACAAGCATCCGACACTTAAAAAAGACGCGCCTGCGGCGCGAAGCATGCGCTGGGTTCCGGATCAGCGCGCAGCTTCGCTGCACTTGTCCGGAATGACTCGCTGGGGGGTATCAAAAAAACGGGCCCCTCAGGGCCCGCTTCGATCTCACTTGACTTGAAAAGCCGGCCCTCAGCTCGTCACGAGGTTCCTGAGCACATAGTGCAGAATGCCGCCGGCCTTGATGTATTCCAGCTCGTCCAGCGTATCGACACGGCACAGGCACTCGATGGTCTTGGTGGTGCCGTCCTCATAGGTGACTTCGACGTCCATCATCTGGCGTGGCTGGATGTCGGCGATGCCCTTGATGGTCACGCGTTCCTTGCCGGTGATGTTGTGCGACTGCCAGCTTTCGCCTTCCTTGAAGGTGAGCGGGATGACGCCCATGCCGACCAGGTTGGAACGGTGGATACGCTCGAAGGACTGCGCGATGACCGCACGCACGCCGAGGAGGTTGGTGCCCTTCGCGGCCCAGTCACGGGACGAGCCCGTGCCGTATTCCTTGCCGGCGAAGATGACCAGCGGAACACCTGCTTCCTTGTATTCCATGCAGGCGTCGTAGATCCATTCCTTCTTGCCGTCCTTCATGGTGACGCCGCCTTCGACACCCGGAACCATCTGGTTCTTGATGCGGATGTTGGCGAAGGTGCCGCGCATCATGACTTCATGGTTGCCGCGGCGCGAGCCATAGGAGTTGAAGTCCTTCTGGGCGACCTGGTGCTCGGACAGGTATTTGCCTGCCGGGCTGTCCAGCTTGATCGAGCCGGCCGGTGAAATGTGGTCGGTGGTGATCGAATCCAGGAACAGGCCCATGACCGCCGCATTCTCGATGTCCTGAAGCGGCTTCGGCTCCATGGTCATGCCTTCGAAGTAGGGCGGGTTCTGGACGTAGGTCGAGGACACCGGCCAGGAGTAGGTCAGGCCGCCTTCCACCTTGATGCCCTGCCAGTGCTCGTCGCCCTTGAAGACGTCGGAATAGCGGGTGCGGAACATCTCCTCGTTGATCGAGGCGCGGATGAGGTCGGTGATCTCTTCCGTGGTTGGCCAGATGTCCTTCAGGTAGACCGGGTTGCCGTCCTGATCCTCGCCGAGAGGATCCTCGGTGATGTTGATGTTCAGGTTGCCTGCAAGGGCATAGGCGACCACCAGCGGCGGCGAGGCCAGGTAGTTGGCGCGCACGTCCGGATTGACGCGACCTTCGAAGTTGCGGTTGCCGGACAGCACCGAGCAGGCAATCAGGTCGTTGTCGTTGACCGCCTTGGAGATCGCCGGGTCCAGCGGACCGGAGTTGCCGATACAGGTGGTGCAGCCGTAGCCGGCCAGCGTGAAGCCGAGCGCGTCGAGATCGTCCTGAACGCCGGCCTTTTCGAGGTAGTCGGTCACCACCTGGGATCCGGGGGCCAGGGAGGTTTTCACCCATGGCTTCACCTTCAGGCCCTTCTTCAGCGCGTTGCGGGCCACGAGGCCGGCACCGATCAGAACGGACGGGTTGGAGGTGTTGGTGCAGGACGTGATGGCGGCGATCACAACGTCGCCGTTGCCGATGTCGTAGTCCTTGCCTTCAACGGCAACGCGCTTGGACAACTCGCCTGCCTTCTTGAATTCGTCCGTCATGGTCTTGGCGAAACCGGCTGCGGCATCGGCAAGATTGATACGATCCTGCGGGCGCTTCGGTCCGGAAATCGACGGAACGACGGTGGAAATGTCGAGTTCCAGCGTGTCGGTGAAGACCGGCTCCTCGCCGCCGGAGCGGTACATGCCCTGTGCCTTGGAGTATTCGGCAACCAGGGCGACGCGGTCCTTGTCGCGGCCGGTGGCTTCCAGGTACTTCAGGGTTTCCTTGTCGACCGGGAAGAAGCCGCAGGTCGCGCCGTACTCCGGCGCCATATTGGCGATGGTGGCCGCATCTTCCAGCGACAGGTTGTCGAGGCCGGGGCCATAGAACTCGACGAATTTGCCGACGACGCCCTTCTGGCGCAGCATTTCCACGACGCGCAGCACGAGGTCGGTCGCGGTGATGCCCTCGTTCAGCTTGCCGGTCAGCTTGAAGCCGACGACTTCCGGGATCAGCATGGAGATCGGCTGGCCGAGCATGGCGGCTTCCGCCTCGATGCCGCCGACGCCCCAGCCCAGAACCGCCAGGCCGTTGACCATGGTGGTGTGGCTGTCGGTGCCGACCAGCGTGTCGGGATAGGCGACGGTTTCACCGTCCTCGTCCCTGGTCCAGACGGTCTGGGCCAGGTACTCCAGGTTCACCTGGTGGCAGATGCCGGTTCCCGGGGGCACGGCACGGAAATTGTTGAAGGCGGACTGGCCCCAGCGTAGGAACTCGTAGCGCTCGCGGTTGCGCTCGTATTCAAGTTCGACGTTCTGCCTGAAGGCGTCCTTGGTGCCGAAATAGTCGATCATCACCGAGTGGTCGATGACAAGGTCGACCGGAACCAGCGGGTTGACCTTCTCCGGGTCGCCGCCGAGCTTCACGGCAGCATCGCGCATGGCGGCAAGGTCGACCACGGCCGGAACACCGGTGAAGTCCTGCATCAGCACGCGGGCCGGGCGATAGGAGATCTCGTGATCAGACTTGCGGGTCTTCAGCCATTCGGCGCAGGCAAGGATATCTGCCTTGGTCACCGTGCGGCCGTCTTCGAAGCGCAGCAGGTTCTCAAGCACCACCTTCAGCGAGAACGGTAGCCTGGAAACGCCTTCGAGGCCGTTCTTCTCCGCTTCGGGAATGGAAAAATAGGTGTAGGTCTTGCCGCCGGCGGTCAGTGTTTTCTTACACTTGAAGCTGTCGAGGGACTGGGTCACGACGTGCGATCTCCTTTATTGTCCAAAAGGCCCGGGCCGCGTGTGCACCGGTGCCTGGCATACTCTCTCAAGGCTCCGGAAACAGAGCTGCAGCGCTCTGTCATCCGGCATCCTTCCGCGCGGATACGATGAGAGCCTCTCCCTCAGTCGCCGCCGCAAATTGATGCGCCGCACCTATAGCAATCTTTGGCTACGACCACCAGACACGACGCCGCCGCCGTTGTCGAGACTTCGGTTGAAGTTTCAGCCTCTTGAAACGGCGTCGTCCGGAAATTGAAGCCAGAAAACACCTTCGGAAATTCGAAAATGCGATCTTGGGTGCATGCAGATGCGCCAACCGGTATATAGACATCATTTATTGGATGGGAAGATATTGCATACCATTGTATACTGAATTAAAACGCCGCTCAGCTAGCCTGTCCCGGCCCGCCAGACCTCACGGCGATCCGGAAGCCAGGCTTCAAACAACACCAGGACGCCGGGATCATCATGAGCTTGTATGAAGACTACCTGAAAGAGATCGAAACGCGCAAAGGCCAGGGTCTGCATCCCAAGCCCATCGAAGACGCTGCTCTCGTTGAAGAGATCGTCGCGCAGATCAAGGATACCGGTAACCAGCACCGGCAAGAGTCGCTCAAGTTCTTCATCTACAACACGCTGCCAGGCACCACGAGCGCTGCCGGCGCGAAGGCGAAGTTCCTGAAGGAAATCATCCTCGGCACGTCTGTTGTTGATGAGATCACCCCGGCGTTTGCCTTCGAACTCCTGTCCCACATGAAGGGCGGCCCTTCCGTCGAGGTTCTGCTGGACCTGGCTCTTGGCGACGATGCCCAGATCGCCAGGGACGCGGCTGAAGTCCTGAAGACGCAGGTTTTCCTCTACGACGCCGATACGGACCGGTTGAAGGCCGCCTATGAGGCCGGCAACGAAATCGCCAAGGACATTCTGGAAAGCTACGCTCAGGCCGAGTTCTTCACCAAGCTTCCGGACATCGACGAGGAAATCAAGGTCGTCACCTATGTCGCCGCCGAAGGCGACATTTCCACCGACCTTCTGTCCCCCGGCAACCAGGCGCATTCGCGTTCCGACCGCGAGCTGCACGGCAAGTGCATGATCTCCGAAGCGGCCCAGAAGGAAATCGAGGCGCTCAAGCTGCAGCATCCGGGCAAGCGCGTCATGCTGATTGCCGAAAAGGGCACCATGGGTGTGGGGTCGTCCCGCATGTCCGGCGTCAACAACGTCGCCCTGTGGACCGGCAAGCAGGCCAGCCCCTATGTTCCGTTCGTGAACATTGCCCCGGTCGTTGCCGGCACCAACGGCATTTCACCGATCTTCCTGACCACCGTCGGTGTCACCGGCGGCATCGGCATTGACCTGAAGAACTGGGTCAAGAAGCTGGACGAGAACGGTAAGCCGATCCTGAACAATGACGACAGCCCGGTTCTGGAACAGAAATATTCCGTCGAGACCGGCACGGTGCTGACCATCAACACCAAGACCAAGAAGCTCTACAACGACGCCGGTGACGAAGAACTGACCGATGTCGCTTCCGCGCTGACCCCGCAGAAGGTCGAGTTCATGAAGGCCGGTGGTTCCTACGCCATCGTCTTCGGCAAGAAGCTGCAGAGCTTTGCCGCAGAAACCCTCGGCATCGAGATGCCGCCAGTGTTCGCACCCAACAAGGAAGTGTCGCACGAAGGCCAGGGCCTGACGGCTGTCGAGAAGATCTTCAACCGGAACGCTGTCGGCGTTGCGGAAGGTAAGGTGCTGCATGCCGGTTCCGACGTTCGTGTGAAGGTCAACATCGTCGGCTCGCAGGACACGACCGGCCTGATGACTTCCCAGGAACTGGAAGCCATGGCGGCAACGGTGATCGCACCGACCGTCGACGGCGCCTACCAGTCCGGCTGTCACACGGCTTCGGTCTGGGATCTGAAGGCACAGGCCAACATTCCGAAGCTGATGAACTTCATGAACAAGTTCGGCCTCATCACCGCACGCGATCCCAAGGACGTCTATCACCCGCTGACGGACGTGATCCACAAGGTGCTGAACGACATTACCGTCGATGACTGGGCGATCATCATCGGCGGCGACAGCCACACCCGCATGTCCAAGGGCGTTGCCTTCGGCGCGGATTCGGGCACGGTCGCGCTGGCACTGGCCACGGGCGAAGCAACCATGCCGATCCCGGAATCGGTGAAAGTGACCTTCAAGGGCACCATGAAGGATCACATGGACTTCCGTGACGTCGTTCATGCCACCCAGGCGCAGATGCTGAAGCAGTTCGGCGACAACGTCTTCCAGGGCCGCATCATCGAAGTGCACATCGGTACGCTGCTGGCCGACCAGGCGTTCACCTTCACCGACTGGACCGCGGAAATGAAGGCCAAGGCCTCCATCTGCATCTCCAACGACGACACCCTGATCGAATCCCTGGAAATTGCCAAGAGCCGTATCCAGATCATGATCGACAAGGGCATGGACAACGCCAACAAGGTACTGCAGGGCCTGATCGACAAGGCCGACAAGCGCATTGCCGAAATCCGCTCCGGCGAGAAGCCGGCCCTGACGCCGGACGACAGCGCGAAGTATTTCGCGGAAGTCGTGGTGGATCTGGACCTGATCGACGAACCGATGATCGCCGACCCGGACGTGAACAACGAGGATGTCTCCAAGCGTTACACCCACGACACGATCCGCCCGGTTTCCTATTACCGCGGCGAGAAGAAGGTCGATCTGGGTTTCGTCGGTTCGTGCATGGTGCACAAGGGCGACATGAAGATCGTCGCCCAGATGCTCAAGAACCTCGAAAAGACCAACGAGAAAGTCGAGTTCAAGGCACCGCTCGTGGTGGCTGCACCGACCTACAACATCATCGACGAGCTGAAGGAAGAAGGCGACTGGAGCATTCTGCAGAAATACTCCGGTTTCGAATTCGACGACAACTCGCCGAAGAACACCGCCCGCACCGAATACGAGAACATTCTCTACCTTGAGCGTCCTGGCTGTAACCTTTGCATGGGCAACCAGGAAAAGGCCGCCAAGGGCGACACGGTTCTGGCAACCTCCACGCGTCTCTTCAAGGGCCGCGTCGTGGAAGATTCTTCCGAGAAAAAGGGCGAATCCCTGCTGGCCTCGACGCCGGTCGTGGTTCTGTCGGCCATCCTCGGCCGGACGCCGAGCCTCGACGAGTACAAGGCAGCTGTCGAAGGGATCGATCTGACCAAGTTCGCTCCGCCGAACCAGAAGCCGCTCGACGCACGGTCGGTTCATTTCTAAGAGCAAGCTGCGTTCATTCGGAACACAGACGCAATCTGGGGCCGCCCGATCGATACCGATCGGGCGGCCCTGCTGCATTTGCGGGTCAGGACGGGACGTTGAAGCCAACGAGATGATTGTTTGGCGGCAGGAAAAAGTGTTCCATGGGAATGGCCGGTGAATTTGGCCGATTTCTTAAATTCATTTCCATGGGGGCTTTCATGAAATACCGCGTGCCCGCAGTTCTATTTCTTCTTGCCAGCTCTATGCAGAGCGCTCTGGCTGACCCGTGTCAGGATCGTTTCACGGAACTCTATCTGCAACTCGATCAGACGACGCCGACCAAGACCCAGGTGACCACCGCCTTCAAGGGCGCGCCGCCAACCACCAATGACTTTTTCTACCTGTCGCAAGATCACTATCTGACCGTGCCGACCTCACCGGAAGGCCCCTGGGTGCTTGGCTACGGCAACGTGCTCTACCAATCCGCAGACCAGGGGTCGACCTGGGAAAAGATCCGCGAGATGGATACCGGCCAGAACGCGGATCAGGCACGTGTCGACAAGGAAACGAACGCAGCCACTATCCGCAACGCGGCCTGCAGCGAGGAAGAGCTGGAGGGCGAGGCCGTGGAGGTGGTGGCCGCGGATATCACCGTCAGCCAGGGCATGGTCACGGAAAACCGCTATACCTACTATGTCCGCCGCAGTGACGATTTCATCGTCAAGGCGATCTACGACAGCAAGGCCCCGTCTTTCGAGATGGTCACCACCCAGGTGATCGAAAAAGCCCCTGGCCTGAACCTGCCGGTGCCGGAGTAGGTAAATCGTTCAGGGTGCAGCGAGTCCTGGCGTTGATCGATGGTTCCGAATTCCTGCCCGGACCTCGGGATCGTCGTATCCGCGCAGGCAGCCGAGCTTGCCTTAGCCGCGTCCGCGATAGGGGGCAACGCCCTGGTCGGGGATCCAGACGCCGTCCGGAGCGGGGCCGGTCTGGTAGAAGACGTCGATCGGGATGCCGCCGCGCGGGTACCAATAGCCGCCGATGCGAAGCCACTCCGGATCGAGCAGGTCGACCAGGCGCTTGCCGATGGAAACCGTGCAGTCCTCGTGGAAGGCGCCGTGGTTACGGAAGGAGCCGAGGAACAGTTTCAGCGACTTGCTCTCGACCAGGAAATCACGCGGCACATAGTCGATCACCAGATGAGCGAAGTCCGGCGCACCGGTGATCGGGCAGAGCGAAGTGAATTCCGGGGCGACGAAGCGGACCATGTAGCCCGTGCCAGCCTGCGGGTTCGGCACTTTTTCCAGAACCGCCTTGTCGGGATCGTCAGGAAGTTCGGTGGAAGACCCGAGCTGGATCAGGTTCTCGTAGATGCTCTTGTCGGACATGACTGTCTCCTGATTTTGAGCCCGTTCCGGGGACACGCTTTTGCGCTGTCGGTGGATGGGCTCCGTGTTCTTGAATGAACTCGCAAAGACCCAGAATTTGGGTTTTCGCTTCCCTGCGTCCTCATCCTGAGGAGGACCGTCAGGTCCGTCTCGAAGGATGGGCCGCTTGTTCTGTGCGTGCCGCCCATCCTTCGAGCCGCCGCTGGAGCGTCTCTCCTCAGGATGAGGGAGCGGTTTTGAAAAGCTTCCTCTCCGTCGTCATCCCGGACGAAGATCCGGGATCGGAGAGGCGAAGGCCTGTCGATTCTGCTCGCGACACCGTTGGCTTCCCGGTCCCGGCTCGCGCTACGCTCGGCCGGGATGACGCCGGAAAGGCCGGTTCCTAAACCCCGCGCAAATTGCCCCAGATCATCGTGTGAAGCTGCGGCAGGACGGTGGCTGCATACCATCTGTCGGAGGTAACCCGGTCCACAAGCCAGCGCATGCGCTCCATGATGCCGGCCATGTCGATGGTGGCATCGGTGTCGGCTGCCGCCGGCGGGGTGTGGTTGCCCGGCTGCAGGAAGCAGCTGAGGTGCGGATAACGGTCTGAGACGTCCCGTGCGAAGGCATAGTCCGCCTCGTCGAAGACGACGACCTTCAGGACTGTCTGCGTCTCAGGCCCTGCGGCCTCGACGCATTCCGCCAGGCGCTGCCAGTCGGTGACCATGCCCGAGGACGGCGGTTTCGGGCTCAGCGTCAGGACGTCGAGATCGGCAAACCAGTCCTTGGCGAGGCTGCCCTGTGTTTCCAGCGCGAAACGGTAACCCTCTTTCCGGCCGAGCTCGATCAGGCCACCCAGCGGCTGGATCGCCGGATTGCCACCGGAAAGCGACACTGTCAGCGGATTGCCGCCGGACAGGATCTCCACCTGCATCAGGATGGCTTCCGGCGTCATCGGACACCATTCGTCCCGATGAGCGCTGTCGACCGCATGCAGCGTGTCGCACCAGGAGCAGCGGTAATCGCAGCCGCCAGTGCGCACGAACACGGTGGGTTGGCCAATCAGGGCGCCTTCGCCCTGAATGGTGGGGCCAAATATTTCGCTGACCCGGATCTGTTCGATACTCATGCCGCACGCGCCCCCGGATAGAAGAGGGGTCGGAATTCGGCGCAGGTCTTCGGCGTTTCCTTCACGCGAACGGCCGAGGTTTCCGGCCAGCGCTGGCGGCACCAGTTGTAGAAATAGCGCGCCATGGTCTCGGCGGTCACGCAATCATCGCCCAGCACGTCATTCAGGTGCCGGTGGTCGAGCGTGTCGTCGATGAAGCGCTTGAATTCGGAAAGTTCGCGGTAATCGCGCACGAAGCCGATGCCGTTCAGCTCTTCCGACATCAGCTCCACCTCGACCACATAGTTGTGGCCATGCAGGCGGGCGCAGGGGTGGTCTTCTCCCAGGCCAAGGATCTGGTGGCTGGCGGAGAAGTGGAATTCCTTGGTGATCCTAAACATTGCACGCCTCCTTCCAGAACGCTTCGTCTGCGTAGACCGTCGGGTCGATGCCGCCGGCAAGGTGAAAGGCTTCGCGCCGTTCCACGCAGGTGCCGCAGCGCCCGCAGTGAACCTCGCCGCCCTTGTAGCAGGACCAGGTCTTGCGATAGTCGACGCCAAGCCTCAGTCCTTCGGCGGCGATGTCCGCCTTGGAGGTGTGGACGTAAGGCGTGAATAGGCTGATCTCGCCCATGCCTTCCAGCGCGTGGCGCTGCATGGTCTCGAAGCTTTCGGTGAAGGCCGGACGGCAGTCCGGATAGATGAAGTGGTCGCCGCCATGAACGGCGGTCGCGACCGCTTCGGCACCGCGCGCGCTGGCAATGCCGAAGGCAATGGAAAGCATGATCGCGTTGCGGTTCGGTACAACGGTGATCTTCATGGTTTCCTCGGCATAATGCCCGTCCGGCACGTCCAGATCGTCGGTCAGCGCCGAGCCGGTCAGCTGGCGGCCGATATTGGAAATGTCGATCAGGATATGCTCGGTGTTCAGCTCATCGGCACAGGCCTTCGCGTAGTCCAGCTCCTTCTTGTGGCGCTGGCCATAGTCGAAAGATACGAGGCCGATCAGCTCGTGTTCCCGCGCAACCTTGTGCGCAAGGGTGACGGAATCCATTCCGCCGGAACAGATGACAAGTGTTTTCAACGATGTGGTCCCTTGTTTTCGCTGGCACCGGGTAGGCTGCGACCGGTGGTTCCCTTTTGGGGAACGGCGCGCGTTTTAGCAGGTTTTGGCGAAAAGGGAAGGGTGAGGCATGCCTTGAAGGATTTTCAGGAAAAGCAGGAAAATCGACAACGCGGGCGCTTTAGGCCCAGATTGCCATCCTCAGGCCGCGCTCATCACGGCGGAAGTCCTTCGGAAACGGTTCCGCTTCTCCCCGAAAGATCCGCTCGGCAATCAGGCTGTTGGCGGCGGCATCCAGAAGGTCGTCGCGGCCGCAGCCGCGCGGTGGCCTCTGGTCGAGGAACTCTCCGGGCAACCCCTTGGAGACGAGAAGGTCCCGCCGCTGGTCAAGGCCGTGCGGGTTGGCGCGGCTCTTGACCTTTTTGGGCAGGCTCATTTCCGCGCCGCCGTTGAGGCGCCAGAAGGCAAGTTCCGGGTGAACCTCGTGGACGCGTGTCTCCAGCTCCGGTGTCATCAGGGCGTCGATTTCCTGTATTTTCGGGAACAGGAAGAAACACTGCTTGGAGACTTTTTTAGGCGGTTCGGACGTGGCGAGTGCCGTGTTGCAGGCCTTCAGGTAGTCGTCTTCATAAACAGCGGGGCGGGCGGGTACGGTAAACACCGAGGATTGGCGCATGCCAAGGTGCTTGCGAGCAGCCTTTTCCGGGCCGCGACCGCCAGGGCCGATGCGGTCTGGCAAGCCGATGGGCATGTCGACAGCGACAATGGCAAGATGCGGGGTGTGTCCGACAATATCCGCGAAGGTCGGAAAGACGATCAGATCCAGATCGGCGGGGTCTTCCAGATTGCGGATGACCGCAATCCAGCCGGCCTTGCAGCCGTCGACGCCGGCAACCCTTGTGCCTGCCCCGTCAGGCACGGGCCTTTGCTTCCAGAACCCGGCGCGAGGTGACGAGGGCCATTGCCTTCACCACGGAGTTCTGCTCCTCGGCGAACAGCAATTCGTCCGCGCCCTTGCGCACGCTGCGGGCAACCAGCTCAAAAACGGAGGCCGACGCACGTTTCAACGCTTCCTCGTCGTTTTGTCCGGCCAGAAGGTTGGCCAGGAACAGGCCTGCGATCAGGTCTCCGGTGCCGTGCGGTGGATTGGCGATGGAAGCATGCTCGGCTGCAACGGCGCCGCGCGGGCCTGCCAGAAGGTTGGCAATGGCATTGCGGCGCAAGGCTGGCGAAGAGGTCACCATCACGCGCTCGTTGCCGAGAACCCGGGCGGCAGCGAGAGCCTGCATTTCGCTGTCGATCTCGCGGCCCGTCAGCCAGCCGAGTTCAAAGGCATTGGGCGTGACGACATCGGCCAGGGGCACCAGCTGGTCTCGGATTGCCTCGGCCGTTGCCGTGGGCACATAAAGGTTGCCGCTGCCGTCGTGCTGGTCGCCCATGACCGGATCGCACAGGTATGGCGCATCCGGATTGTGGGTCTTGACGGCCTTCACAAGTGACGCGATGGCAGCCGCCTGTTCCGGATTGCCGAGATAGCCGGAAATCACCGCGCCGACTTCTGCCAGTTTCGGGGACGCGGCAAGATCCTCAACAATGGCAGTGAAGTCTGCTGCAGGGGCGACGATGCGAGTGCCCTTGCCCTGTCCCGGATGCCAGGGCAGCAGGATGGTCGGCAGAAACCAGACATCGTGGCCGATCCGTTCCAGCGCGAAGGTCAGACCGCGACCGCTGATACCGCCACGGACTACCTGGGAGGTGATCACCAGAACCGGCTTTTTCTGTGGCTCGGGGGCGCCCGGCTGCATCATGGGATGGTGTTCCTTCCGGGGTCAGGCAGCGTCGGAAGACGACTTGCTGCCGGTGCCGTAGCGCTTTTCGATATAGTCCAGAACCATCTGCTTGAACTCGTCGGCAATGCCGGGACCTCGCAGGGTCATGACCTTCTCGCCATCGATGAAGACAGGGGCCGACGGTGTTTCGCCGGTGCCGGGCAGGGAAATGCCGATGTCGGCATGCTTGGATTCGCCCGGGCCGTTGACGATGCAGCCCATCACGGCCACGTTGAGGCTTTCAACGCCCGGATATTGTTCACGCCACTTGGGCATGGACACGCGGATGTGGTCCTGAATGTCCTGGGCCAGTTCCTGGAAAACCGTGGAAGTGGTGCGGCCACAGCCCGGGCAGGCGGCCACCACCGGCACGAAGGCGCGGAAACCCATCACCTGCAAAAGCTCCTGAGCTACCTGCACCTCGCGGGTGCGGTCGCCGCCCGGTTCCGGTGTCAGCGACACGCGGATGGTGTCGCCAATGCCCTGCTGCAGGAGAATGCCCATGGAAGCGGCGGACGAAACGATGCCCTTGGTGCCCATGCCGGCTTCGGTGAGGCCGAGATGCAGGGCATAGTCGCAGCGACGGGCGAGATCGGCATAAACGGCGATCAGGTCCTGCACCTGGCTGACCTTGGCCGAGAGAATGATCTTGTCACGGCCCATGCCGAGGCCTTCGGCGCGCTCGGCGGACAGAAGCCCGGACTGGATAATCGCTTCGCGCATGACGGCCGCTGCTGAAACCGGATTTGCACTTTCGGCATTCTCGTCCATCAGCTTCGTCAGAAGCTCCTGATCGAGTGAGCCCCAGTTGACGCCGATCCGGACCGCCTTGTCGTGCTTCTGTGCGATGTCGATGATCTGCGAGAACTGCGTGTCGCGCTTGGCCTTGAAGCCGACGTTGCCCGGGTTGATGCGATACTTGTCGAGCGCGGCGGCGCAATCGGGATAGTCGGTCAGCAGCTTGTGGCCGATGTAGTGGAAGTCGCCGACGAGCGGCACCGTGATGCCGATCCGCTCCAGCCGTTCCTTGATCCGCGGCACCTGGGCGGCCGCTTCCGCGCGGTCCACGGTGATGCGGACGATTTCGGAGCCGGCACGGGCGAGCGCGGCCACCTGTGCGACGGTCGCATCGGCATCCGCCGTGTCTGTATTGGTCATGGATTGCACCACGATGGGTGCATCGCCGCCAACCATCACATTGCCGACCTTCACACCGACGGAGGAGCGGCGGGGCAGGGCTTTCGCGAAATCATCGATCATCACAGGAACCAACGGGTTTTGAGCGTTTGCCCCTCATATGAGGGAACTGGGGCCGACTTTCCAGCGCATGATTAGGGCGTGCGGCAAAAAAGGGCAATGGCAGAGCCGCGGCAAAGGCAGGTCGATCTTCAGGCTCGCGGACGTTGCCACATGGTTTTCAGCCCGCTATGAGCTTGCATGGGCCGGCCCTAACCGTCGGCCGTCTTGTTGTGGAAGGTGCTGCATGTTGAAACGGTTGCTGTCGGACTCTGTTTCCATTGTCTTTGGCAATCTGGAAACCGTGTTCAAGGTTTGTGGTGGCTGGTTTCTCCTGCAGTTTGTGCTGTCTCTCTTCATTCTGGCGAATGGCGCGCAGATCGATGAGGCGACCGCGCCTGAAGATATTTCCGGAACGACGGTCCTGCTGCTGGTAACGACCATGGTGATTGCCTTGTTATCGTCCGCTTCCATTTCGGTCGCCTGGCACCGGTTCGGTCTGTTGAACGAGCGGCCCGGACCGCTGCACTTTCGCGTCGGCGCTGTCGAGTTCCGTTTCATCGGGCAAATGCTTTTGCTGTCGCTGGCCGCGGTCGTTGTTGTGCTGCCTGCAGGGCTGGTGATTGGTGTGCTGTCGAGCCTGTTCAACAGCACCGCCATGACGGTGGTTTTGTGGATCGTCGCGATATTCATTCTCGCCCCGTTCCTGTTCCGCCTGAACCTCAGCCTGCCGGCCGTTGCCGTCGAGCGACCGCTCGGCTTCAGTCAGATGCTTCAGTTCGGAAAGGGCCTCGGCATGCCGATGTTTCTGGCCGCACTTATCCTGATCCTGCCGTTTGTCGTCGTTGGCGAAGCGCTGCAATATGTCCTTGGTCTTTTGTCCGGAGGCCTTCCGGCAGCCCTCATCCAGATGAAGATCCTGGTGCTGAACGTGCTGGTGCAGATCATCGTCACGGTGCTGGGTATCTCGATCCTGACGGCGGGTTACCGGATCGCGATGGAACGGCCGGAGGGGGCTGGTGCGCCGGCCTGAATCGCGTATCCTGCGGCCGTTGCAAGCAACCGGAGCAGACCATGTTTTTCACCGTTCTGGAACGTTCGCTGTCGTTGGCGCAGCATAATTTCGGGACGCTTCTGAAAACCGGCTGGGCCTATATCCTGCTCCTGGTCGCCCTGAATTTCGCCATCGGCGGCTCGCTGATGCCGGAAAGCGGCTTCAAGACCGTTTCCTACATGACCGAGCCGGTCGCCGCTGCCGATGAAGGCGCACTCAGGGCGCTGGCCGCCATTGCCAACCTGCTGGTCGGCTTTTCCATTGCCATTGCCTATGTCCGGCGCATTCTGATCGACGCGCGGGATTTTCCTGTTACCTTCGGGGCGCGCAACATACGCGTCATTCTCAACCAGATCGTCCTCAGCCTGATCGGCGCCCTGTCACTGATACCGCTGGTGATTGTTTCCCTGCTGCTGGCTGCAGTCACGGCGGGCATCGGGCTGCTGCTTCTGTTTCTGGCGCCGTTCATTGCACTGATGGTGGTGCAACGCTTTTCCGTCGTGCTGCCGGCATCGGCGGTGGACGATCCGCTGACGCTCAAGGAAAGCTGGCAGGCAACGTCCGGGCTCGGCTGGGCCATGGCCTTTGCGGCGCTGGTGATGAGCCTGCTTGCAGGTTTGCTGGTCGGCATCTGGGCGGTCGTTCTTGGCGTTAGCGATGGATTGATGCCTGCCAGCGTCTTGTGGCAGCAGATCCGTTCGGCGGTCTTTCCGATGGGCACCATGCTGATCCTGGTCTGGGCGTTTGCCAGCCTGCACGCGACCTTCTACGGCCTGATCCGCGAACGCTTTGCCGCGCAACTCGGACTTCGACAGGAAGATCTTTCCAAAGTGGAGGAAACGCGGGATGCCGCCAGGGCCCGTGCACGCAAGGCGCTTGACGGGGCGCAGCGCATGAACCGGCGCTGATGAAGGCAACATGGATCAAATTTCATCATTCCGATGTTGCAGTGCGGCGATAACTGGTCGAATGTGTGCCTGAAATTTTCTGTTCTGACGCCTTGTTGCCTTCCGTGGAAGGCAGAACGAGGTCAAGCCTTTCAACGATCCGTTTCCGGATGGCCGGACACTCCCGGCCGATGATCCGCCGATCAAGGGAGATCCCAAATGCTTGCCAACAAAACCGCCGTCATCACCGGATCCACTTCGGGCATCGGGCTCGGATGCGCCCGCGCCTTCGCGGAAAAAGGCGCCAATGTCGTGATCAACGGGTTGGGCGATACCAATGAGATCGAAAAGACCCGGGCCGCTATCGAGGCGGATTTCGGGGTGCGCTGCACCTATTCGCCGGCAAACATGCTGAAGGGCGACGAGATCGCCGGCATGATCGCCGATGCGGAAAAGGAATTCGGCGGTGTCGATATCCTGGTCAACAATGCCGGCATCCAGTTCGTGTCGCCGGTCGACGAATTCCCGGTCGACAAGTGGGATGCCATCATCGCCATCAACCTGACGTCCGCCTTCCATGCGATCCGTGCCGCGCTGCCCGGCATGAAGTCCAAGGGCTGGGGACGGATCATCAACACGGCTTCCGCCCACGCGCTGGTCGCCTCGCCCTACAAGTCCGCCTATGTGGCCGCCAAGCACGGCATTGCCGGTCTCACCAAGACCGTGGCGCTGGAAGTCGCGCAGCAGGGTATCACCGTCAACGCCATCTGCCCGGGCTATGTCTGGACACCGCTGGTGGAAGCGCAGATCCCCGACACAATGAAGGCGCGCAACATGACCGAAGAGCAGGTCAAGAACGACGTCATGCTAGCCGCGCAGCCGACGAAGCAGTTCGTGACCATCGAACAGGTGGCGGGCTACGCGGTGTTCCTGTGCTCCGATACGGCATCGTCGATCACCGGCTCGATCCTGCCCATCGATGGCGGCTGGACCGCACACTGATCCACGCTGCTCGCGGTGCGGGCTGATGCCTGCCCGCGACCATCGCCGAACCACCGGAACAAGGGAGCCGTCATGGCCGCGCCTAAGAAGATCAACCTTGCCCTTCAAGGTGGCGGCGCACACGGCGCCTTCACCTGGGGCGTTCTGGACTGGTTCCTGGAAGACAAGCGGCTGAAGATCGACGCCATCAGCGGCACGTCGGCCGGTGCCATGAATGCGGTGGTGCTTGCCGGCGGCATGCAGGACGGCGGCGAAGACGGTGCGAGAGCGCGCCTTGAAGCTTTCTGGTACGAGGTCAGCCGGCAGGCCAAATACAGCCCGATCCAGCGCTCGCCGCTGGACGTGTTCCTGGGGGAGTGGAGCCTCGATCATTCCCCCAGCTATCTGTTCTTCGATGTGCTGACGCGGTTTGCGTCGCCTTACGAATTCAATCCGCTCAACGCCAATCCGCTGCGCGATGTCCTGGAAAAAACCGTCGATTTCGACCGTGTTCACCAATGCGAACACATGAAGATCTTCGTTTCGGCAACCAACGTCTTCACCGGCAAGATCCGGGTGTTCAGCGAAAAGGAAGTCACGCTGGATGCGGTGATGGCATCCGCGTGTCTGCCGCAGGTGTTCCAGGCGGTGGAAATCGAGGGCGAGCCCTATTGGGATGGCGGCTACATGGGCAATCCGCCACTCTATCCGCTGTTCTACGACACCGACACGCCGGATGTGATGCTCATCCAGATCAACCCGATCGAACGGCGCAAGGTGCCGAAGACCGCGCGGGAGATCGTCAACCGGCTCAACGAGATCACCTTCAATTCCACGCTTCTTCGCGAGCTCCGGGCCATCGACTTCGTCACGCGCCTGATCGAGGAAGGCAAGCTGTCGAGCGAGGAATACATGAAGGTCAACATGCACCGGATTTCCGCCGGGGAGCTGAAGCCGCTGCAAGCCTCGTCGAAACTCAACGCCGAATGGGCGTTTCTCACCGATCTCAGGGACCTTGGGCGCAAGACCGCGCAGGAATGGCTCGAGCGGCACTATGACGACATCGGCAAGCGCTCGACCATCGACGTCAAGGAAGAGATTTCCTGACGGGCGGCCGGCTCAGTTTCTTAACCTTTTGTTAGCCGTGTTTGCAGGTGGCGTTGCAATTTGCAATGCAGCAGATGTGAAGAAAGTCTAAACGGAATCAGCATCTTGTGTCAGGCGGGTTTAACTGAACCAGATCTGGTTTGAATGGCTTTGAAAACAAATTGGCAAGGCTTTTGCGTTTTGATTGGCACGCTGATTGTCAGGTAGTGCGTCGTCAGCGCTTAGATGGACGGAAGGAGTGGGCACTCGCGACCCCGCCTGCTTCTTCCCTCCCTCCCTTGCTTCCCGGCGATGATGCCCGCCCTGCGGCAAAGGATCGCCACGATGTGAAGCGGATCTGCCTCATTTTCTCACTTTTTCAATCTTCTGATCGGATACAGTCCTTCAACCGCCACAAGTGCGACCTATCTTTAGGTGGAGATTGGCAAAGGGATTCGCGATGAAAAACAGGGTGACCCGGGTTCTTGCAGGCTGCGTTGGCGCAATGGCCCTTCTGGCGGCAGCCGGTGGAGCACAGGCTGGCAGCGACGCAGAGCGCATGGCCGAGATCAAGGAAAAGGGCGGTTGCCCCGGTTGCGATCTTCGGCTGGCGGAACTTCGTGGTCTGGTTCTTGAGAACGGCGATTTCGGCCGTGCCAATCTGCGGGAAGTCGACCTCAAGGAAGCCCTTTTGAAAGACGCGAACTTCAAGGGCTCCGATTTCCGGCGGACGGAAGCCGAGCGGGCGGATTTCTCCGGCAGCGATTTTTCCGGTGCGAACATGCGCTCCGTCGATCTTGAAAAAGCCAATCTGAACAAATCGAATTTCCAGGATGCGGACCTTCGGGACGCGGATCTGAACACGGTTGAGGCAAATGGAGCCGTTTTCGACGGCGCGGACATGCGCAATGTCCTGTTGACCCGGTCGATTGCGGACGCGGCTTCCTTCAAGGGTGCCAAGATGGATGATGCCAACCTTGAGCGCGTGGACCTGAATGGCGCCAACTTCCAGGATGCCCGCATGCGCCAGGCCAAGCTCGACAGGGTCAAGGCTCATAACGCCAATTTTTCCGGGGCGGATTTCACCGGCGTACGGCTGGTCAGTTCCGACCTGACGGGCGCAAATCTGAAGGGTGTTGATTTCGACGGCGCTCTACTGCGCCGTACCCGTCTCGCCGGGGCGGACCTGTCGGGTGCCTATAATCTCGACCCCAGCCGCATCCTCGGTGCCTGCGGCGACGAGAACACCAAGCTGCCGAACGGCATCAAGCTCGTCCCCTGCGCCTACTAGGTGCCTCCGAGCGGTTCTCCGTCCATCCGACTTGCCACTTCGCAAAGTGAGCGTTCCGGCTTTACCGAAACGCGTACACGGGTTGCGCAATGATCATGCCTGCAGGACAGGTCAAGCCGGCTTGATCTGAACAACTTTCATGCGTTCCCGGGGTGAATGTCCCGAACAGGCTGGTCATCCGGCATGTCGGTCGACCGGAAACAAAAAATGCTGCCACACGTGGTGCGGCAGCATCTTGAACATTGCGGAAACGGCTTCCTAGAACAGGTCGAAGGCGAAACGGTAGGTGACGCCGGCACCGATGCTGAACTGGTTTTCGCTGCCGTTCTTGGCGATCGGGCTGTCCGCCGCGTCGCCAACCAGCCGGTCATAGCCACCTTGCAGGTGCAGGCGGACGTCGTCGTTGAAATCGTAGCTGGCGCGGGCCGCCAGGCCGACGCTCTTGAAGCCGGCGCTCGGGTTGAACTTCGTCAGGCGGCCACCACTGTTGGCTGCTTCGGTCGAGCTCACGCCGAAATAGGTGTCCATGTATTCGTCAGAGGCAAAGCCTGCACGCGGACCGAAGCTGACTTCCCACTTTTCAGCGGGATAGACGATGCCGTCGAGGCCGAGCTGACCAACCTGGCCCGTGTGCCCGTTGATGCCCTGACGCAGTTCGGCGAAAGCGCGGAAATGCTCGGTGCGGAAACCACCGCCGAGACCGAGTTCAAGCGCCCAATCGATGGTGTTGGTGCCGGTCAGATCGGTGCTGTCGCTGGCCTTGCGTTCGCCGATGAAGTTGAACGACGGGTAGAAGAACACACCGGACTTGCGGCGGCCGTCGACAACCTGGCCAAGGCCGGGGAAGTAGAAGCGGCCGACCGAAACGATCGGGAAGGGGTAGACCAGATAGGAGTCTGCAGCCTCGTAACGCGGCTGGACAATGGCGCCGACACCGAGGTCAACCACGAACTGGCGGGTCGCATCCTGCTCAGACAGGTCTCCACTCTGCGCCAGAGCGGCTCCAGACACAGCGCTTAGAGCAAGCGCCAGCGCGGCGCGCGTCATCAACTTGAACATTCAACCCCATCCGACAAGGAATTCCGTTGGCAGGAAGATAGCACGAGAAGAGCTTACACAAACCCTAAGCTGAGAGGGTTTTGCCGGACTGTTGCATTTCCGCACCGCCCAGTTGCTGGTGCGAAGCTTAAGCACAATCAAATGTCGGTGACGCTGCCGTCTTGCAGCAAGGCTGTCAGGAAGCTACATGAGGGCAAGACCAGATTTCGAACGGCAACGGACCGGACCATGACCGCACTCTTCAACGTGATACTGCTCGCCCTGGAACTCTACACGTATGTGATTATCGCCAGCGCGATCTTCTCCTGGCTCTATGCCTTCAACATCGTCAATTCGAGCAATCAGATCATCAATTCCATTGGCCGGGTTCTCTACAATCTGACGGAGCCTGCGCTCAGGCCGATCCGGCGGTTCCTGCCTGATCTCGGCGGTGTCGATATTTCTCCGGTGATCCTGCTGCTGGCGATCATCTTTGTCCGCCAGCTGATCATCCTGAACATCCTGCCGATGTTCCGCGGCTACTGACGCCCTCACCATGAAGAGCCCGGCCGATTTGCCGGGCTTCAATCGGTTGCTCCAGCCTCTTCTTCCCAAGTGCTTCAAGCGCATTTGCATCGGAATGGCGGATCGCAACAGGATATTAAAAAAGCCCGGGTCAATCGCCCGGCCCCTAAACCCAAGTGTGGTTGCAAGCAAAACGGCTCCAGCGTTTAGCGAAGCAGACATTCGCGCCAGCTAGGCTCGCAGGCGCTTCCGGCCCAACGGGGCGTTCGATCAGTCTGTGGTGAAGTTCTGCTTGGAGGTCTTTCGAGACATTCGGTGTTTTTCACTCAACGACTTTTAAGGGCGGGGAGTGTGAATTCGCTGCGGACGGAACGAGTGTCTGAAACGGGGCCGAAAGTGGACTGGCAGCTTCGAGGTCCTACGTATCGATAGCTGCCGTTCAGATAGCGGCATCGAAATCTCTACCTGTTTGCCGCATCTGATCCGGTCTTCTCATTGGTATCACGAAGTATGACGACACCCGCGATGTCCGGCAGGTCATCCATTGCAGTGAAGTCGTCGCCATCTGCAATCCTAAGTGCGAATTCGACCATCGGATGCAGGCCACGCCGTAGGCCTAGATAATCCGGATCAAGCTTTTCGAGCGACGTTGTAAGGCGCAGCCGCGCAAGACCAGACGCGGCCCTCTCCGGTGTCCCGCTGCCGGGGCGTGTCCCTTGGCCGACGTTGCACAACAGGCAATGCAGGGGAATCGAATGGACACGGTGCACGTCGAACGATTCGTCTGGGAGCGCGCATGCGACAGCCGACGCTTCTGCCAGGCTGATGCCGAAGCCGAGCACCTGATTAGGATCATCGGATTGCAGCGACTGGCATTTTGGGGGCACGCGGCTCAGGTCAGTAACATGGTTGTAGAAGGCGTAAAGGGCTGGGACACCTTGGTTTCGCGCGGTGGCTAGTAACTGGTCGATCTGGCGAACCGGCGGCGTCCGCTTGCCGATATTGCGATTGATGCCTTTGTAAATCTGCTCAGCATCTTCAAGCCGCTTGGCTTGGACGAGGATAGTCAGCGACTGCGTCCCGTGAACGTTCACAAACGACCACAGCCAATCCGCACCGGTCTTGGCCTCTTGCGCCTTGTTGAACGCAACAACCTGAACTTGGCCGGGATACGCAGTCTTCAGATCAAGCAGGATCGTTTCGGTGATCGTCTCCTCATTGAATGGTAGACGCGAGCTTTTGGCTGCGCTCCGCTTCGCCCAAACCATACGCGACAAAGCCAAGAGGAATACCTGCTCTTGCGAGAGGCTACTCATGCGCGTCTCCCCTTGAAGTCGATAGTGCTCTCGCTCCGTTTATCCGGTTATTCGTCATTTTGCTCGGCCGCGAAAATGCCTTGCCATCGTTCGCGGATCTGTCCTATCCCAGCGTTGACAAGTGGTTCGAGGAAGTTAGCCGAGTTGTCGACAAGCCCTTCCGCAACTTGGTCTGCGGCCTCGCCGATTATCTTGCTGCCCAACGTTTTCAGCGCCCCTTTTATAACCGCCTTCACGCCGCGGTCAGGCGCGCCAGCATCGATCAAAGCACGCTTCACTGCCTCGTGTTGAGCGTCTGGAATGATGTTCAACATCAGGTCTGTGACTGTATCCAAGGGCGCGCGTACGAGCGCAGAATTAAATGAAGTGTCGGAGAAATGCCCTATTTCTCGGATCCTCTGGCGCAGGTGAGCGAGGGTTAGAGGGTTCTCGATCTCCATAACGAAATAATCGCCATCTTTGGCAAACTTCGTGTTGATCAGTGCATTTTTGATAAGCTCGTCGAGCCTATGCCGATCACTACCATACCGGCGTATTTCCAGATCGAAAATTAACTGCGAAGCCTTCGTCCGTGTGACCATTAGATCTGTCATCAGACTGTAGATAGTTGCTTCAGTCTGAAGGATGCCAAGATTGCGCATTAAATCAAAGACACGCAGTTCGATCTCTCGCTTGGGAAGTGAGCCAAATGCTGGCGTCATGAAGTCCTTGAGGAAGTGTTCAACTTCGGCCCTGAGTTCTTCTTCCCCGATCAATTCGAGCGCGCGCGCGATGTCCATTAAATCCGCTCCCAGAATAGCCTAAGCGACCGACAAGGTTCGGTGCAATTCCCTCGCTAGTGATCATAACACTAATGTGCGCTCTACAGTTGAGGAAGTTGGAAATGAAATGGCGATATGTATCTTGGTTGAAGCTGAGGCCTGCCTCAGCCAGCTTCTGAAGGAAAATTTGGGACCAAGTATTAGATTAATCGAAGTGACATTGAATGTCCTTTCCGGGGCCGAAAGCAGACCGGAAGCTCTCGATACAGAGCAAGCTCGAGCGGTCGTTAGACCGACGTGTGCTCTGGGCTCAGTGTACCCGAGATTTCGCGTTGTCCGCTCGTGGTGCAGTATCCCAACGCTCTATCAACGTCGCCATAGGAACGGAGTGCAAGTGATGCTCAGAGCTCGACATCAGCAATAGCCGATTGATGGTGTTGTCCTGAAAGCCACTGAACCGAAACGCGGTCGTAAGACGCGCCGCGATCGCGGGGACTTTGGCGTGCGCGATCAAGGATTTCATCGTGTCCCGCTGTCGCCGGAAGCGTGCAGCGAGCTGCGCCTCGAAATTAGGTTTCAGGTTCTCAGCGGAACGAGTGGCTGTGTACGAGAAGGCGGAACGGAAGAGCGATCCCATCCCGCGGAACGACGGGTCTTCGAATACGCGAAGTATCGCCTGGTGGCCCACAGGGAATCCGATCGGGGTAGACGCAATCTCGCGCTGCAACTGGATCAGGGCAGAGGTGGTGCCGAGATGGCGCCTGGCGAGCGCCGCTTGAAGCTCCTTCCAGCGGAAGGAACTGTCGGTCAGTATTTGAGCGCCGGTCGCCTGGGCCAGGTACATCGCCATCTCGAAGTTGGGGGCCATCTTCATCACTTCGAACTGGCCGCCATTCGTGAGAGAGTCTTCCTGTAAGATGGCTAGCGTGTCGTCAACCTTCATCTGTTCGACGAGGTCGACGAGTGTATTCATCGGCATCGGTTCGTCATCACCGGCCATCTTCAACATGCGCTCGGCGAGGGCTTCATTTGGCATGTTCAGCATCGTACGGCGCATGTCTTCTTGAATCACCGCCTCAAGCCTTGGGTCCTCGGCCGGACCGAGATTTATAGCCCGAGATCTGGCCTCAGCCATTGCCATCATCTGATCACGGAGGTGAAAATCGAAATCGCATGGATCCGGGATCAGGGTGATCAGCCCGGCCTCAACAAGCGGCATGAGCTGGAAGAAAGTCATCAGGGTCTTGAGAGCTTCGCCTCGGTACTTGCGAGGGTGCTCTGTGGGGCGCTTGTCTTCCTGCAGGGTCCGAGAGATTAAGAACGGGTTCTGGATGATGACCTCACCGAAATACAGAGGCGCCCCGAGCGCAAACTCCATTATCAGCTTGGGATGTAGCGATCCTGTATAGACCGAGCGCATCATGCCGTCCGGCTTGGGCAAGAGGGCTAGCAGGTCGGTCTCGAGCGGCCACAGGCCCTCGTACAGGCGATACATCAGGGCGATCTTGTCGTCGGTCATCTCGCGGCGGATCGTATCCCAATCCTTGGTCCTCAATTCGAAGAGCTTGGTCAGAGCGTCCATGAACATCATGTTGCGCTCACGGATGCTTTTCTCCGTCCACGACGTGCGTAGGTGCGCCGACTTATCCCGACAGCAATTCCCGAACGAGTGGCCGGATCCACAAGGACAGTATTCGCGTGGCCGGGGAAGAACCTTCGGCTTCTCCTTGAGCAGCCATTCCCGTGGCTTCTCGGTTCGCCCGAACTGGTCCTGATAGTAGACTTCTCCGTTTTCGAAGCTGGCATACATCTCTCCGCCGAACCGGTAGAGTTCGTCCGACGGCGGAAGGAAAGTCGTACGCAGGTCAGCCCAGGACTTGGACACCACCTTTTCAGGGAAAAGATCCTCCCGGCGGGAACCGGCGACATAGCGGTCAGCACGAGCCTTGATCACGAGGTTCACCTCGGCGACCTGATCGTCGGTCAGGTGCCGCTTCCTGATGAACTCAATCGTGGACACCATCGTGGACTGGTAGTTCCGCGCGAACGTCCGCTTCGCGTCGGGGTTAGTTTCGGGGTTCTTCGCGTATTCGAGGTTGGTCAGGATTAGGAGGTGATCCGGCTCCAACGGGAAAAGCGTCTGCGAGCCTTTGAGAGCGGTCGACGGATCTTCGGGATACCGGTTCCGGGCGTCGGACGGTGGTATGGCATGGTTATAAACGGTGATAGGGTGGTCGCTTACGATGAACTTGACGCCAGCCCGCTCCGCTGAGACGATCTCACGAACTCCGGTGGTCCAAGTCGTAATGTTGAACATACGGATACCCTGCATCTCGACCATCAACTGGTTCTGGGCGACGCCCGGCAAAATTTCGCTAACTCGACCGATCTCCGGATACTGCTGGCGTAGCCACGCGAGACCTTTGGGGGTTCGCAGCTTCTGGATGTCCAGGAATTCGAAGAGGTCCATGAAATGTTCATGCCAGGCACCTTGATCATCGCCGCAGAATGCCCGGACTGCGTCGGCACCTCGCCTATCGATGTCACCGAAAAACGTTCTCTCGATCTCATCGTTGACCCCGGCACCGAAGAATGTCGAGTAGAGGTCCTGCTCGACAAACGCCCGTGACGTAGGTGAATCGAAAAGGCAGCGCCCGCTAGCCGCCGTTCCGTCACGGCGTTTGAAAGTGGGTGGCTTCAGGTCAAGGAGGCAATGCGTGGTTTTCCCAGGCGTGAAGAACCTTTCCTGATACCATTGCGGGACATAGTGGTTCTTCCTGGTTACTGACATAAGTGCTCGCTGCGTCCGATACGGGATATCCAACCAGCCTGATTCGTTAATCGGCCGACCAATAATGTCCGTTATCAACAGTAGCGAGAAGCTTGCCGAATGTCAGGAATGGGGACGCGTTGCCGTCATTGATTGAGCACACGTCCAATGGCAGCTTTGGGGCCGTTTCTTTCATTTGATCTAAGGTCCGGATTGTCCGATCAGTTGCCATTCAAGGCCCTTGGCTTTTATTCGTCCGCGGTTCCCTGCGTGCTGAAACCACTCCGTACGGCAATTGGGAGACGAAGATCGGCGGCGCAGTCTGCGCGGTATTGCAGACCGATATGAAAATCGAACGCAGCGATGGCGGTTATGGCATTCACCGCAGTTCCCTTGACCGCAGGATACTCTAGGATTTCGGCTTGGGGTATCGCTTGACGCCCTTCGGGAACCCGGCGTTCACGCCGGGAATTTTCAGCGTGCTGGTGTCCCACCCGTTGGCTTTCAGCGCGCCCGGCAGCCAGAACCCAACCGAGTTTGACAGCAGCTGGTCACTGTTGATCAGCGAATACTTGAGCCGCATCATGAAGGCATCGATGTCATCCGCCGAGGTCAACGGGTAATCTCCGGGGATTTGCTTCGATAACACGGTCTCAATGTCGTCGACGTTGTAGAACGCATTCCGCGCGATCTGGGTGCGATTGTAGACACCCAGCCAAGCGGTCTGCGAATAGAAGCCATAAGTCGCGGCATCGAGATCGCTGGTAAACACTTCAAGCGGGCACTGTGTGATCACCGAAACCTTCGTGCAGGGGGCCACCGCATAGGGCATGATCAGGATGTTCTCTGCCCCGATCTTGCCGTCGCTCAAGACAGGCAGGGCCGCCGCAAGCTGGTTGGTCGACAAGGTCAGCCCCGCCCCATAATTGGTGCCGATGGGCATGTGCACCACAACACGGGCGTCAGCCCAGTTGATTGTGTCGGTGTTGTTGGCGATCATCATTTGCAACTCCTGGACACTGTTGAGTGCCGCCAGCATGAAGGTGCCGATCATCACGTTGTTGAACGGCACTTCATAGCGCTTGTCACCGCCATTGTAGAAATCTTCCGCGACCGACCTGGCGTCAAAATTCTTCACCTTCCCGGCACGGACACGTTGGACATAATCCAGCGCCATCCACATCCCATAGGTCATCATGGCGTTGATCTCGTCCGGGCGTTCCTTCCAGGAGGGCGCGTCCAGCTTGCTGATCCAGTCAGGGTTAAGCTTCAACTGCGATGCAGCATGGGCGATGCGGGTCTCGAGGTCCGACAACAGCTTGTCAAAGAGCGGAGAGTTGTCTGCCTTCAGCGCCGCAAGATAGGCCAGGGCGGGGCCAATGTGCGACAGCGCCGTCGCCTGCACGAAACCTGTGGCCGGGTCGTTGCGGGTGAGCACATGGTCCAGCAGCTTGCCAGCGGAGGCCTGTTTGCCGTCATAAACAAATACACCGTAGCCATTCACGATGACCAAGGGACCATCGGAGGCAATAGGGCCTGCCCCGCCGTTCTTGGCCACCACTTGCGCCAACGCCCAGCCGATGCTGGGGTTGTCTGCACTGCCTTGGCTGCGAGGGAAGATGTTGAAAAGGCAGGTGAACGTCGAATCCACGCTTGGCGGGGCGGCACAAGGATCGGTGCTTTGCGCCCTGAGAGGCAGGGCCAGGCCAAGGATCAAAACGAGAGCGAGCACGGGAACCGAATACAGACGCATATCAAAACCCCTTTGGCTGACTATGCGCGCAATCATACACACTCAAGATTGAGTTGGCATGGGAAGACCACACAAAGTTGTCTCCGGAATATGGTAAACCCAGTCGTTCCCTTATGTTGACTTCACATCAGGCTTGCTTGCGTTCTGACCCAAGGTCCGCTTTGTCCACTCTGCTGCCGTTCGTGCACGTCGCGACGAATGTCCGGTTCCCGTGCAACGAACGGCGGTTTTCAGGACAAGGCCGAGCGCTGGTGAATGATCAATTTGCGGGCGCGAGGCGGGCGATTTGCGTTCCTGCCAGCGCAGGGCCGGGGAAGCCGCAGTTTCTTGCTTGTTTCAGATTTTCAAAACATGTCCGAACCCCGAAGGCCCTGCAGGACCAAGGAGTTCGGCTTAATCTTTTACCTTACGCCCATTTTGTGGGTTAAGGGGCCGGGGTCAACCACCCGGGCTTTTTGCTGGCCGGTGGCTTCAGCCTTCCAGTTTGCGCGCCTCATCAGGCAGCATGATCGGGATGCCGTTACGGATCGGGTAGGCAAGCTTGGCGGTGCGCGAAATCAGCTCCTTGGCGTCCGCGTCATATTCCAGCGTGGTCTTGGTCACGGGGCAGACCAGCAGTTCCAGCAGCTTGCGGTCAACCGGGCGTTCGGTCGGTTCTGTCATCTGGGAGTGTCTTTCAGGTTGGAGCGCCATGTTCGGAGCACTCACTGCAAGGTGGTGCCGCCGTCATTCTGCGAGCGGGCAATGTCCATTTCGGTGATGGCAATCAGGGTTTCGGCACGGGTCTTCAGGTCGCGGGCTTCCAGAAGGGCCTGCTTTTCCTGCGGGCCGTAAGGGCACATCATGCACAGGGCGTTGACCAGCACCTCGGTTTCGGCTTCCGACACGCTTTGCCAGTCGGCTTCCAGGTTGTTGGCGTCCAGATAGTCGCGCAAGGTCCTCAGAAGGCTCGTCCGGTCGACTTCCTCCTCGCCCTGGCCGCACTTGAGGTCATGTGCAAAGGCGGAGAAATCGCACTCGATCTGGCGGAACCTGCTGTAGTCTTCAAGTTCGCGGCCAACGGCAAACCTGGTGATGCCCTGCAGCGTGATCAGGTACCGCCCGTCGCCGGTTTCCTGAAAGCTGGTGAGCCTTCCGACGCAGCCGACGCTGGCAAGAGCCGGATTGTCCGGATCGTCCGAATGACGGTCGGGTGAAGGCTGCACCATGCCGATCAGGCGGTTGCCGGCCAATGCGGCATCCACCATGTCGATATAGCGCTGCTCGAAGATGTTCAGCGGCAGCTGTGTGCGGGGCAACAGCAAAGCACCGGCAAGCGGAAACACAGGCAGGACCGGCGGCAGATCCGCGATGGTCTCGTAAATGGCATTTCCCGCCTGCATTCCAATGCCTTCTTTGTTTTCGTTATCGCAGCATGACTGCCAGCTTCGTGCTGTTTCCTAAATGTGTGTCAGTTGCGGCGGTCGTCAAGAAAACAGGACGGAGGAAAGCTTGCGACGGCCGTAGGCGCTGGCCGGATCCTTGAAACCCCAGGCTTCGAAGAACTGCAGCAACTGCTTGCGCGCGCCGTCCTCGTTCCACTCGCGGTCGCGGCGAACGATCTCGATCAGTTCGTCGACTGCGCCTTCCTTGTCGCCCTTGCCGTTGAGGCCAAGAGCCAGGTCGAAGCGGGCCTGCAGATCAAGCGGATCCTTGGCAATGCGGTCCTGAAGCTCGGCAAGGTCGCCGAGGGATGCGGCCTGTTCGGCCAGTTCCACCGCAGCCTTGGCCGCCACATAGGCTTCGTCGGAGTGTTTTTCTTCCGGAACCAGTTCCAATGCCTGCTTGGCCCGTTCCAGGTCGTCAGCACCGATATAACACTGTGCCAGGCCGGCAATCGCGGTCACGTTGTCCGGTTCCATCTGCATCACGGCGCCGAAAAGCTGGGCCGCCTGACCATAATCCTTGGCAAGCAGAAGCTCTGCGCCCTGCTCCAGGAAGGTGTCGGTCTGGCTGACCGGGGCAGGGCCGGCAACGCGCTCGATAAATGCCTGGATCTGGCTTTCCGGCTGTGCGCCCATGAAACCGTCCACCGGCTGGCCATCCTTGAAGGCCACCACGGCAGGAATCGACTGTATACCCATCTGGCCGGCAATTTCCGGATGGTCGTCAATGTTCATCTTGGCCAGCTTTACGCGGCCGCCGGCGGCTTTCACCGCAGCTTCGATGATCGGTGTCAGCTGCTTGCACGGACCGCACCAAGGTGCCCAGAAATCAACCAGAACCGGTTGCTGGCGGGAAGCTTCCATGACATCGGCCATGAAGGTCTGCGTCGTCACGTCAAAAATGAGGTCGCCTGCGGGGGCGTCGCCACCACCGTTGCCACCGCCCATGCCGCCGCCGCCCATTTGGCCGCCATAACCGCCACCCATGCTGGCGCCAAAGCCGCCGCCGACCTGGCCGCCGATGCTGTAATTGCCGTTGCTCATGTGCCGCCTCGAATTTTCCTGCCGGTGCCTGAGGCCTGCCGGCTCAAAGTGAATGCCGTTGAAGGGTTGATTTGGCCCATAACATGGAGCCACTGCGCGCGAAATACAAACGCCTTCGCCTGCCGAAAGTGGGTGACGGTTACAGGCCGGCTGCCTTGGCCTCTTCGCTGACCGCCAGAACCTGCGCCGTGTGGCCGCAAGCAGAGGCGAATTTCAGAAGGTCGGCTGCGGAGATCGCCGTCGTCGCGTTGTTCTTCAACGGGTGATAATTCAGCACTTCATGTTGCATCATGGCTGCGTCGAACACGGGCGTGACCCTTTGGGCTTCGCGGTCGTTGATCAGCGAGAAGGGCGTCACCGAACCCGGTTCCACGCCCAGCACCTCCATCAGAAGATCTGCATTGCCGAAAGATACGCGCCCTTGAGCGCCGATGATCTGGTGCACTTTCTTCAGGTCGATTTCCGCGTCGTGCAGGGCAACGATCAGAAACAGCCGTCCCTTCTTGTCCTTCACGAACAGGTTCTTGGTGTGGCCACCGGGAATGCGGTCATGCAGGTCGCCGGACTCGGCAACTGTAAAGACGGGCTCGTGATCCACCGTCGTGACAGGGATCCCGAGTTCCTCGAAATAGGCCAATAGGTCGTCGCGTGTCGCCGGCATGGGTTTTCCTGAGAATTTTGAGAGCTTTTGCGCTGTCTAACGCGATTTGGCTGCCGGCCACAAGAGGTGAAGGGTAGAAAAAGCGGCAGAAATCTGCGATTTTCCGGCTTTGATTTCACAGGAAATCCACAAATCGACGGCTAAAAAAATTTCTTCAATTTCGGTGTTGCAATCCGTCTCAGCATAGTTCATATACTGCGCCACCGACGCCGAGGCGGTCACCGCCACGGACCAGGGACGCTATGCGGGCGTAGCTCAGGGGTAGAGCACAACCTTGCCAAGGTTGGGGTCGTGGGTTCGAATCCCATCGCCCGCTCCAATTCGACCGAAGGGTCCAGAAAACCAGCATTCGAAAGAATGCTGGTTTTTTTGTTTTTGCTCCAGGATTGGCGGCTTGCCGCGCGCTATCGGCAGTATTTCAAGGTTCGTCTAAACATTGATACAAACCCGGCTCCCAAACTGAACGAAGTTGCAGTGGCCAGGGAGTAATGTCAGCGAGCATTATACGGAGAAGCCGGATAGCGGTTGTCTCCGTCTTTTGCTTTGCCTCAAGTACCCAACTTGGCTGCAGTGGAACCATTCGGTTCCGCTGCAGTTCCAGTGCCTGCCAGCGCTCGGCGTCCTGTGTCGCTCCATCCAGATCCTGCCCGGCACACTCCGAAGCTTTTCAGGCCCAAAGAGACTCGTTCGGAACCGGTTGTCCGGCACGTCCGGTCGCGTTTCAAAAAAACGATCTCTCCGCGGTCAATAGTACCGCGCCTTCTGCCGGGCCGTGTTACCGTGCCCGCGTGCCGCATGCAGTTGGGGGGAAGGCATTGAACGCATTGAAGGAACATCCGGTTTTCGGTTTTGTCGACTGGTGCCTGCGTGGCATCGGGCAGGTCGTGTTTCAGAACAATCCGGTCTCGGGTCTGATCATCCTGGGTGCGCTTTTCTTCAATTCGCCGATCTATGGCGCCATTGCCGTTTTCGGAGTGGTCATCTCCACCGCAACGGCAGTGTTGCTGCAGGCGGACAAGGGGCTGATCCGCGACGGGCTGTTCGGCTTCAACGGAGCGCTTGTCGCGCTGGCCTTGATTGCGTTTACAAGCGAGGATTTCCATTACGGCGCTGTTCCGTCCGTTTATCTGACGGTCTATATCGCGTTCGGTTCCGCCATGACGGCCATGGTCTTCACCAGTCTTGCAAATCTGCTTGGCCCGCATAGGGTCGCGCCGCTGACAATGCCGTTCGTGCTGGTCGGCTGGCTGTTCCTGTTTGCTGTCCTGAAGTTTCACAGCATCGATGCCGGCCCGCTCGCCAAGCCTGTCTCGCCCACCCAGTATGACGGCACGGTCCAGTACACTCTGGCGACCTGGTACAAGGGCATCGGCAATGCCATCGGCCAGATCTTCTTTCAGGACAACTGGATCAGCGGTTACCTGATCGTGCTCGGGATTGCGGTGAATTCGCGCATCAGCGCACTCATGGCACTGTTCGGGGCCAATGTGGCGGCCTTTGTCGCCGTTGTTTACGGCGCGCCGGAAGGGGCGATCAGTGACGGCCTGTTCGGTTATAACGCGGCCCTGACGGCGATCGCTCTCGGCGGTTTCTTCCTGGTGCTGACGCCTGCCTCTGCCCTTTACACGCTGTTTGCGGTCGTGCTGTCGACCTGGCTCTGGGCGTCCGTCGCGATCTTTCTGGAGCCCATCGGCATGCCGGTGCTCACCTCGACCTTCGTGATCGTGACCTGGCTGATGCTGATCGGCGTCAACGGATTTGCAGCCCTTGTTCCGGTTGCTCCGGCTGAAGCCGTTACGCCGGAGGCCAACCGCAGGCGTTATCTCAAGGCGTTGCGGGAAGGTTGAGCCGGCAGACAAGTCAGGCTCCATGCAGGCCGAGAAAGCTGGACTTGGATAGGTTGATACCTCCGACCAGCCTGTCGTCCTTCTCCAGTCTCTCCATCGTCGTTCCGGCCAGACGTAGCGTAAGCCGAGACCGGGGAGGCAAGAGCCTCTCCTGTTTCTTGATGCTGCCAGATCAGGGGCTCTCCGATCCCGGATCTTCGCTTCGCTGCGTCCGGGATGACGTTGGAGAGGGAGGTGTGTGAGCGGGTCTTTATTGAGCGGCTCCGCTCGCATTTCTCATGACGTCAGGCTCAGACTTTCAGAAAACAACCGTTTTCAGCGTTTGAGCGTTCGGCAAGGTCTAGGGCGACCTGAAGCCGGGCGCCGTGGTCGAAATCGGGGTCGGCCGGTGCGCCGGTCAGGATAGCGGCGGCAAACCGCTGGTAGACTGTCGGAACAGCGCCAACCTCGATGTCGGTCCAGGTCGCAGAAGAAAGATCTTCGCCCTGGCAGATGCGCAGGCCTTCGATGCCCTTTTCGAAACGCACTTCCAGGCCGCCCTTGTCGCCATAAAGGCGCAGGCGCAGGTCGTTCAGATGGCCGGAGGCAAACCTGGTGGCGCTGATCGTGCCGAGCGCACCGTTTTCCAGCTCGGCCTGCAGGGTGGCGCTGTCGTTGGCGTCGAGCGTGTATTCGCCGATCCTGCCGCCCTCTGCCTTGTCGAAGGTCTTCAGCCGGCAGGAAAGTTCGCTCACCGGGCTGCCGGCGGCGAAGATGACGAAGTCGAGGATATGGATGCCGACATCGCCGAGAACGCCCTTGGAACCGTGCGCGCTCGACAGGCGCCAGAGCCACTGGCTCTCGGTCTTCCAGTCCCCCCACGCCGGCTGCGTCAGCCAGCTTTGCAGGTAGGAAGCCTCGAAGTGACGAAGCGCACCGATGGCACCACCTGCAACCAGCTCGGCAGCCTTCTGCAGCACGGCAATATTGCGATAGCTCAGGTTGACCATGCCGATCAGCTTCTTCGCGCGGGCCAGATCCGCCATCTCCCGCGCATCGGTAGCGTTGGTCGCCAGGGGCTTTTCACACAGGACGTGCTTGCCCGCGGTCATCAGGGCCATCGTGGTCGGATGGTGCGCAGCGTCCGGCGTCACGTTGGCTGCAGCGTCAAAATCGCCCCAGGCAATTGCCTCTTCCAGCGTTGCGAAGCGGTTCGGAATGGCGAAGGTGTCGCAGAACTGGGTGAGCACGTCCGGGCGCTGGTCGACGCCGCCGACGATTTCAACGCCGTCGATCCTTGAAAAGGCATCCGCATGGGTACGCGCCATGTTGCCGGTGCCGACTATCAGGATCCGGAGAGGGTGTGCAGCAGAGGTCACGGAGATCTTCCTCAGCGTTTGAGGGCAGGACGGACCGGCGAAAGTCTGCCGGTCCGGAAGGGAAAGTGGATCAGCGGAAACCTTCTTCGCCGTCGGCGTGCAGCTTCGGACCGCGTTCCTCGATCTTTTCGGGAGCCGCTTCCACCGGAACATTGGGCGCAATGTTCGGGTCGGCGATCCGGGCCATCGGGTTGAACGCCCATTTGACGCCGTTCCTCAGCACCGTCTGCACATGGGTGTTGTGATAGGTCGGATAGGTTTCGTGCCCCGGGCGGAAGTAGAAGACGTTGCCCGCGCCGCGCTTGTAGGTGAGGCCCGAGCGGAAAACCTCGCCGCCCTGGAACCAGCTGATGAAGACCGTCTCCAGCGGTTCCGGCACACCGAAGGGCTCACCGTACATTTCTTCCATCTCCAGCTCGAAGCTGTCCGGAAGACCGTTGGTGATCGGATGGTTGCGGCTGGTCACCCACAGGCGCTCGCGCTCCCCGGCCTCGCGCCAGGTGAGATTGCACGGGCTGCCCATCAGGCGTTTGAACGGCTTGGCGAAATGGGCCGAATGCAGAAACACCATGCCCATGCCGGACCAGACGGCGTCGCAGACGCGCTCCACCACTTCGTCGGAAACGTCGCCATGGGCGGCGTGACCCCACCACAACAGCACATCCGTTTCGGCAAGGCGTTCCTTCGTCAAGCCGTGTTCGGGCTCCTGCAGGGTGGCGGTGGTGGCGGTGATATCGGGATCGGTGTTCAGCGTATCGGCAATGCACTGGTGCATGCCGTCCGGATAGACTCCCGCGACGATCTTGTTGTGCTGTTCATGGACGTTTTCGCCCCAGACCACGGCTCTGATCGGCATTTCAGCCTCTCCCGTTCTTCAGATGTTGGCAGAATTGTTGGCGAGCTAAGGATAGAAAGCGCTTTCTTTTGAAAAGTTCCTCCAAAGCGCTTTGGATAGCGCTAGCACCGAGGTTTTGTGCTGTCAATCGGAGGGGCTGTAATATTCGATCACAGTTCTCGCCGGTTTCTCCCCGGTTGGTACGCTCTGTGTTGTCGACAGATGTCCGTCGTTCAGGGCGGGGCCTCAAGGGCGGACACTGCCAAGGCGAAGAAGGGGTCGATCGGAACGAGATGGCTGGGGGCTGTGACCCACCGCCGCATTTCCAGTCAGGCCAGCTCATGAAAACATACCATATGTTATGGTTTGTTTTGGAGGAGTAGTGAAATGAATGGTCTATTGCTTGCAGCTGCGGGCCTTTCGGCTGCCGTCTGCCTGCTGCATACATTCGCAGGGGGACGGGCGATTGCCGTACCGTTGCTGAAAGCGTCGGATCTGCACCCGGTGCCGAAATATGTCGCCTATTACTGCTGGCATATCGTGACAATCGTTCTGGCAATGATTGCCGTCATGTTTGCCGTCGCAGGTGTGCGGGCTGAAAGCCTCGATCTTGGCTTGGTGGCGACCGTGTTGACAGCTTCTTTCTGTCTGCTGGGCCTTGCGGTGCCACCGCTGAAGAAGCAGAAATACAGCCAGATGCCGCAGGGCTGGCTGTTTCTGCCGATTGTCCTGCTGGGTGGTCTTGGTATTCTGGGCGGAGTGAGTTGACCTGAGGAAGCGTTTCGGAAAATCGGACTGGCTTGATCTCGGTCTGACGCAGCTTGCAAAGGATGGGCCGGCGGGACTGACCGTCGAGGCTCTCTGCACCGCAGCAGACCGCACGCGTGGCTCGTTCTATCACCATTTTCAGGATCACGGGGCATTCGTCGAAGCCCTGATGCTTGCCTGGAAACAGCGGCACACGCTCGACATTGCCGAACAGACGATGGCCGAAAAAGGGGATCTGCGGGCGCAGAAGCTGTCGGATCTTGCCAATCGCCTGGACCACCGGCTGGAGCAGGCCGTGCGCCAATTCGCGCAATCGGACCTTCGGGCGCAGGAGATTGTTCGGGACGTCGATGATTTGCGAACCGGGTTTGTCGCGCAGCTCTACGAAGCCGAAGGGATGGAGCCTGCGCTTGCAGCAGATGTTGCCAAAATCGAATACGCGGCTTTTGTCGGCAGCCAGATTGTCTGGCCGGATATGCCGGTAGATGAGCGTGTTGCCCTCGATCGGCGGTTTGCGCAGCTGGTTGCAATGGCGACAGAAACAGGGTCGAGAAAATAACTCTCGACCAGAGAGGCAAAAAAATCCGGGCGCTCGAAGCGCGCCCGGGGTAATGCGTAGGCTGTTGGTGCCTCAGTAGCCGGCGGAAAGCGCGCCGGGGCGGCGCGGGTCGGAAGCCCCCGCCAGAATACCGTCAACCAGCATGATCGACTGAGTCGACCCCATGGCGTTCTTGACTTCCACCTTGTGCCCCCGGGCTTCCAGCAAGCGGATCGTGTCCGGAGAAAGACCTTCCTCGATGCGGATTTCATCCGGCAGCCACTGATTGTGGATGCGCGGAGCAGCCGTCGCTTCTGCGATGTTCATGCCGTGATCGACGACGTTGAGGATGATCTGCAGCGTGGTGGTGATGATACGGCTGCCGCCGGGCGAACCAGTGGCAAGGAACAGCTTGCCGTCCTTGAATACCAACGTCGGGCTCATGGACGAAAGTGGCCGCTTGCCGCCCTCGACAGCGTTGGCCGTTCCACCGATGAGGCCATAGGCGTTGGGTACGCCGGGCTTTGCGGAGAAGTCGTCCAGTTCATTGTTGAGCAAGACACCTGTGCCGTCGGCTGTCAGGCCAACGCCGTAGGAGAAGTTCAGCGTGTAGGTGTTGGAAACCGCATTGCCGTCCTTGTCGACAACGGAATAATGCGTGGTCTGGTTGCTTTCATAGGGGAAAGGATCGCCGGGCTTCACCTCTTCGGAAGGCGTTGCCATTTCCATCTTGATGGATTTCACCAGTTCAGCGGCATAAGCCGGATCGGTCAAACCCTTTACCGGAACATCGACAAAATCCGGGTCGCCCAGATACTTGGAGCGGTCCGCGTAGGCGCGCCGCATGGTTTCTGCCATCACGTGGATGCTGTCGGCGGAATTCGGACCATATTCGGCAAGTGGATAGCCCTGCAGCATGTTGAGGATCTGCACGATGTGCACGCCGCCGGAAGACGGAGGGGGCATCGATGCGATTTGATAGCCGTGGTAGCTGCCCACGACGGGGTCTCGCCAGACCGGTTTGTATCCGGCAAGGTCTTCCTTGGTCATGCCGCCTCCGGAGGCAGTCACTTTCTGTGCGATCTTTTCGGCAACTTCACCGGTGTAGAACCCGGCTGCGCCCTTGTCGGCGATCAGTTTCAGTGTTGCGGCAAGATCCGTCTGCTTGAGTGTCTCGCCCGGTACGAACGGCAGGCCGCCGGTCTTGTAGAAGATCGCGGCGGTGGCCGGGTCCTGAAGAAGGCGTTTTGCGGATGCGGTCAGCGATGCCGCGAGATCCGGTGTCACTTCGATGCCGTTTTCCGCAAGGCCAATGGCAGGTGCGACCAGCTCTGCCCAGGTCAGCTTGCCGCTGCCGTGTTTTTCAAAGGCCTCGGCAAAGCCGGCGACCGTGCCCGGCACACCGACAGCAAGACCGGAAAAGCGGGATTTCTGGTTATCGGGTTCGCCGTCTTCTCCCAGGAACATGTCCTTGAAGGCTGCGGCAGGTGCCATTTCCCGATAGTCGAGCGCCTTGGTGTCGCCGCTGTCCGCCAGGTGGATCATCATGAAACCACCGCCCCCCAGATTGCCGGCGCGCGGCAGCGTGACGGCAAGCGCGAAGCCGGTGGCAATGGCGGCATCGACTGCGTTGCCTCCTTTCTTCAGGATGTCGACACCGACGCGGCTTGCAACGGCTTCCTGGCTGGCAACCATGCCGTTCTGCGCCGTTTCCGGCTGGAAGCGGTCCTTCAGAGAATAGATCGGCGAATCCTGCGCCGAGAGAGGTGCCGCGATGCCGACAACAAGGGCGGTCGCCAGGGAGACCGCGGCAAAGCTGGATTTGAGAAGATGTTTCATGTGTCTCTCCGGTCGCCTGGATGGCGGGAGTTGGCAAGTGGTGGGTAGGACGCGCAACGGGCGTGGCGCTCTGTCCGACAACTTTAAGTCGTTCTTGATTCAGCGCAAGGCTAGATGATCAGATAGGCTGCAGTCTTGAAGGGACAAGCTGCACGAGGGCCAGAACGCGACTGGTTGAAGGAGGATTCATGAGCAGGGCTATTGCCGTTTCGAAACCGCGTCTCCATTCGGGTGTGCGATCATTCCTGGGTGGGGCCACCCTGATTGCTGTCGCCGCCCTCTCCGGTGCGAGTGCTGCCGAGGCAGGCGATGCTGCTGCCGGCAAAGCGCTGGCGCTGCAATGGTGCTCTGCCTGCCACCTCGTGTCTGAAGACCAGGATCGCGCCTCCAGTGCGTCGCTGCCAAGCTTTTACGACATTGCGAAGGATCCCGGCTGGACGGAAGAAAAACTTGCGACCTTCCTTGCCGATCCCCATCCGCAAATGCCGAACATGACCCTCGGCAACATCGAAATCGCCAATCTCGCCAGCTACATCGAATCCCTTGCACCCTGAGGTTCTTCGCTACACCAGACCTCGTTGCAAGGGGGCAGAAGCCCGTCCTTCGAGACGGCACACGCGTGCCTCGTCAGGACGTGGTCTAGGGGTACCGCAAGATTTGCCATTGGTCCCTTAAAACTCGAAATCGGCCAGCATCGCGGCGTGGAAGGATCCGGCATAGGCGTCTTCATCCGCGTCGAAGACTTCATCCGGCAGGCCGACATTGAACACCTTGAAGTCAACCGTCCGGTGGGCGACGGATGCGCTGGCCAGAATGTGGTCCAGAGCCTGTCCCTTGCCCTTGTGAATGACGGTCTGGCGCTTTTCCGGCGGCAATGAAGCGTCAAGCTGGTAGAGGCGGCGCGCGGCAAGTTGCGGCGAGCAGGTGTCGTCCGGGTCCGCGCGCAGCAGCCTCAAGGTTCCGGTTTCCCCGGTCGCGTTGAAATCTCCCGCCAGGACGATCTGGCTATCCTCGCTTGCATCGAAAAGGTCCTCCACGGCAAGGCGCAGTTCGAGTGCCTGGGCGGTCTGTTTCAACACTGATAGCTGATACCCTTCCGCCCAAGCGGAAACGGATGTCCACGTCCGGTCCTCTGCCTTGCCGCCGCGAATCATTGCGGCGATAGGCGCCCGCAGATGAACGCAGAAGACGTGCAGGGGGCGGTCGGTGCCGATGTCGATTTCCACCTGCAGAACGGGCCGGTCGAACAGGATCGTCTGCGGGCTGTGATAGGCCGGTACAGCGGTTTTAGGCTGCCAGTGTGGCGGGTGGGCATGTGCCTGGTAGAGGCTTAAGCACCTGGTTATCGGAAAGCGAGAGAGAACCACCAGATTATGGCGGTCGCCCGGACCCTTTCCGGAAGGTCGTTCGCTGGTTGCCAGGTGAAATTTCTCGTACGGCGTTCCCTCCAGAAGAAGTTCCAGCGCCTGGAACTGCCGTGCTGAGACACCTTTCCGTTTCTGCGCGTTGACTTCCTGCAGACAAAGAATGTCGGCCTCAAGCTCCAGAATCTTTGGCCGAAGCGCGTCCAGCCGGGGTGTCAGTGCGTCCGGATCATGCCGGTCCGCACCAAAGGATTCCATGTTGAAAGTGGCAAGTCTCATTCAGCAGGCCCGAAGCTGGAAAGCGTACCTGAAACCATAGCCGCGCATCGGGCCAAGTGGTAGAGAGCGCTGATGCAGGAATAGGCCGACCAAAGACGGGGAGAGGCGAATGAGCGGAGAGGAATGCCCCTGTGGCAGTGGCAAGGGATTCGATCTGTGCTGTGAACCTTATCTTGCCGGAAAGGCCCTGCCCGAAACCGCAGAGGCCTTGATGCGTTCGCGTTACAGTGCTTACGTCCGGCAACTCATTCCGTATCTGAAGGAAACACTCTGGCCGAAATATCAGCCGAGTTTCGATGCGCAAGGCACCGCGCGCTGGGCGGCGGAAAGCCACTGGACGGGCCTCAGTGTGTTGGCCGCCGACAAGGGCGGGCCTGCCGACAGGGACGGCACCGTTCTTTTTGAGGCAAAATACCTGTCCGCCGGCAAGCTTCACGTGCACCGCGAACTGAGCCGTTTCCGCAAGAAAAGCGGTCGCTGGTATTATGTGGAGGCCGTGCCGGAATAGGTCGGCTGGCTGTCTTCATTTTTGACTTTGAAAAAATCGTCCGGTCCCTGCGATTGGCGGCGGGAGCAGGGACCGGACCAATTTGCAGATAGAAGGGGAGGCAGCCCTCAACATCCGCAACAAGGAGATCGGGAAAGCCCGCGGCAGGGTCAGCCGAGGGTGGTCGACAGGGTCGAATCGAATCTCGTTCTCTATTTGTTCTCATTAGCATGATTCCCGGTGCCGGTGTCAAGCAGGCAAGCTGTCCTCATGGATGTCCGAACACTGAGAACGGAATTGTCAGGATGGAAGGTAAAATCAACGTCTTGACCAACTTTCCGTCGTCCTCACACATCTGTGAAACGTTGCTGGCTGCGTTTGACTGATCGCCATAGAATATTAAGTCACTCATGTCACAAATACGGAAGAGTACTCATAAGGGACCCCTACGTGCGTTTTTCCGCCAACTCCTGGACCAAGCGTTTGCAAGGCATCGCCTCGCCTCTGGGATTGGGCAAAGGTGCTGATCAGATCCTGGAGTTCCTGAAGGGAAGTGGAAGCGAACGGCACGCTGCGGGCCGGATGGCGGTATCGACCTTTGCGGTGCGGATCGCCGGTGCAGCGCTCGCCTATCTGTCGCAAATCGTGCTCGCGCGCCTGTTGGGGGCGCATGACTATGGCCTCTATTCGGTTGCCTGGACCTTCGTGATCGTTCTGGGTGTCATGGCCTGCGGCGGCTTTTCCACCTCCGCCAGCAGGTTCATCCCGCAGTATCTGCAGAACCGGGATATGGCGCGCCTGCGCGGGTTCTTGCGAACAAGCCGGCAAATGGCGTTTTTTCTCGGGGGAGCAGCGGCGGTCATCGGTATCGGCTGTCTATCCCTGTTCCGCCCGCTTATTGATACCTCCTATTTCCAGCCCTTGTCGGTCGTCCTGCTGGCGCTGCCCTTCTTTGCCTTCGGACTGGTGCAGGACGGTATCGCGCGCAGCTACGACTGGTCGTCGCTGGCAATGCTGCCAACCTATATCTGGCGGCCGCTGGCGATCCTGTTCCTGCTGGTCGGTGCCGTTCTGGCCGGGTTTCGGCCCGATGCGCTGACAGCCGCCATCGTGGCTGTCGTGGCAACGGCGCTGGTCGCGCTTTACCAGTTCCTGCATCTTCGCAGGCGGCTGGGCCCCCGCGTTCCGAAGGGGCCGTACAAGGTCGAGTTCAGATCCTGGCTGGCGGTGTCCATGCCGATGCTGATGGTCGACGGTTTCCTGCAGCTGATCACCAGTGCTGACGTGATCATGGTGAGTTTCTTTCAGGATCCGGACGAGGTTGCGGTCTATTTCGCCGCATCCAGAACCCTGGCACTGGTGCATTTTGTCTATTTTGCCGTAAGGGCCGCCTCCGCGCATCGCTTCTCCAGCTACACCCACAATCAGGATCTTTCGGGGCTCGCCGGTTACATGCGGCAGGCAACTCTCTGGACCTTCTGGCCGTCTGTGGCCGCAGGCGTGGGGCTGCTTCTGATCGCGCCGCTTCTGCTTGCTCTTTTCGGCAGCGACTTTGAAAGCGGCTACGAATTGATCGCCCTCCTGATGATCGGTGTGCTTGCACGCGCATCCGTCGGTCCGGCCGACGCCCTCCTGACGATGACAGGGCACCAGAACACCTGCGCCGGCATTTATGCCGGGACGTTTGTTCTCAATGTCGTCCTCAATCTTGTTCTGATCCCGCTGCTCGGCCTTGCCGGAGCGGCCATTGCCACAAGTCTTGCGATCCTTTTTGAGGCCACTGCCCTTGCGGTTGTGGCAAAACGGAAGCTCAATATCACGACGTTCGTTTTGCCCCTGCTTTTCGCCAGGAACCGTCCGGTTGACCAATGATACGCTCTCTTCCGTGCAGCTCGAGGTCTTGTCTCTCGATCCGTTGAGCGCCGCCATACCGCTTGACGACTGGCAGGCGCTTTGTGCGGCTGCCCTCAGTCCGAACCCCTTCTTTGGCCCGGATTTCCTTTGTCCGTTTCTGGAAAAGATGAGCAAACAGGCGGTACGACTTGTCGTGGTCCGGGAGCAGCCGGGTGGCCGCTGGCTGGTGGCGGCTCCCGTCGGCCGACGTCGTTTTGGATTGGCCGTTGCGGTCAACACCACCTGGGCAACCGAATACGCACCGCTCGGAACACCGCTGATCCACCCGGACGCAAGTGCCGAGGCAATTGCCGCTTTCATCAATGCCGCTCGAGAGCCCGGGAATGTGCTCGCCATCCCCTATCTGCCGCTGCATTCTCAGTCGGCAACACGCTTGAGGGCTGTGGGCGCGGGAAAGAAGTCTGTTCTGGCGAAGTCCTTCCGGGCGAGCCACGGCGCCGGAGCCACAGGCAAGTCACAACTTGCCGAGGCTGACAGCGGCAAGAGGCGCAAGGAAATGCGCCGGCTGATGCGCAGGTTGGGTGACCATGGCAAGACCAGCTTCCGCAGTCTGTCCGGATCTGATGCCATTGCCGGGTTCGAAGCCTTTCTGGAGCTCGAGGCCTCCGGCTGGAAGGGCCGGTCCGGAACCGCGCTGGGCAGCCAGTTCGGGACGGCGGACTTTGCCCGCACGGCCGTCGCCAATCTGGCAAGTCGAAACGGGGTCCGGATCGATCAGCTCTGGTCGGGACAGACACTGGTTGCCGCCCTGGTGCTGTTTCGGCAGTCCGGCAAGGTGTATTCCTGGAAGATCGCCTTTGACGAGGAGTTTGCCCGCTATTCTCCCGGAGCCCAGATCGCGCTGCAGGCCTTGAAGATCAATCTGGCCATTCCTGGCTTCAGGGGAACGGATTCCCTGGCCATTCCCGGGCATTCGATGATCGAGCCCTTGTGGCGGGGCCGGCTGGAAACCGGCACGATGCTTTTTGCCGATGGCCTGAAGCGGTCGATATGCAAGACGGATCTGAAGCTTGAACAAGCCCTGCGCCGAGGCGCACGGGCGCTGAAAAAGCGCCTGCGCTCCTGAAACAGGAGAAGGCTAGCCTTCGACGCTCTCGAGATCCCGCAATTTCCGGCGAATGATCTTGCCGGTGGTGGTCATGGGCAACGAGGTGACGAATTCGATTTCCCGCGGATATTCATGGGCCGACAGACGTTCGCGGACGAAAGTGCGGATATCGTTTTCCAGAGCCGCGCTTTTTTCCGCGCCCGGCTTCAGGACGATGAAGGCCTTGACGATTTCCGTGCGCAGCGGATCCGGTTTGCCGACAGCCGCGGCAAGCGCGATCGACGGATGCTTCAGCAGACAATCCTCGATCTCGCCGGGGCCGATCCGGTAGCTTGCCGAGGTGATGATGTCGTCGTCGCGGCCAACGAAATGGACATAGCCATCCTCGTCCATCAGGCCCTGGTCGCCGGTGATCATCCAGTCTCCGATGAACTTCTCCCGCGTCGCCTCCGGCTTGTTCCAGTATTCCAGGAACATTACCGGGTCCGGCCGGCGGATGGCGATCTGGCCGAGGGTTTCAGCCGGCAGCTCATTGCCTTCATCATCGATGATCGCAACCTGATGGCCAGGCGTTGCCTTGCCGATGGCGCCAGAGCGGCTGACGCCAAGTGCGGCCGCAGAACCGAGCACTGCGTTACATTCCGTCTGGCCATAGAATTCATTGACGTTGAAGCCGAATTCCGCAGCGAACCAGTCATAGGTTTCCCTGCCGAGGGATTCTCCCGCAGAGCCGACGCTGCGCCAGGTGAGGTCGAAGCGCTCGGACGGACGCTCCAAAGCGCGCAGCATCTTCAAAGCCGTCGGTGGAATGAAGGCATTGCGGATCTTTTGTCTTTCAAGAAGATGGAAGGCAAATTCCGGGTCGAACTTGCGAGACGCGTGGCAGACCACCGGCACACCGAGAGAAAGAGCCGGGAACAGCGCATTCAGCAAGCCGCCTGCCCAGGCCCAGTCCGCGGGCGTCCAGAGCAAGTCACCTTCACGGCCAAGGAAATTCTGCGAAAGCTCGATGCCAGGCATATGGCCGAGCAGCACCCGGTGGCCATGCAACACGCCCTTGGGCTGCCCCGTGGTGCCGGACGTGTAGATCATCAAAGCCGGATCGTCGGGTGTGGTCGCAAGGGTCCGGTAGGTGTCGGACGCCTTGTCCAGCAGATCGTCAAACCCGAACACGCCGGTTTCCGGTCCGTCGACCGAGATCACCAGATCGAGGCCGGGCAGGTCGGACCGGATTTCCGCAAGCTTTGCCAGGCCGGCCGTGTCAGTCACCAGAACGCGGGCGCCGGAATCTGAGAGCCGGTAGCGGAGCGCTTCCAGTCCGAACAGGGCTGCCAGAGGCACCGCAATTGCACCGGTCTTGTAGGCCGCCAGATGTGCGATGGCGGTTTGTGGGATCTGCGGCAGAAGCAGGGCAACCCGGTCGCCGCGGTTGAGCCCGAGGCCTTCAAGGGCGTTGGCAAGGCGATTGGCCGACCGGTTCAGCGCAAGATGGCTCCAGTCCCGGCACGAACCGTTCTCGAGAACCTGACGGATCGCGAGGCGCTCCGGGTCTCTTGCAGCCCATTCATCGCTGACGGCTGCGGCCATGTTGTAGGTTGCGGGCCGAGGCCAGCGGAATGTCTCTCTCAGCGCGTCGTAGTTGCCAGTAGGCTGCAGCATTTCAGAGCGTCCGGTGCTTCAATTTTGAGCAGCGGAGTGTAGGGCGGTCATTGCTGCAGCGCAATAGAGCCGAAATCCATCCTTTGAAAGCAGCGATGAAATCCTTAACCGGACTTCTGAAACAGGCCGGCAAGCGTGGCTGGAATAAAATCTTATACTGTCATTATTCCTTATAAATTATCGATTGTCCGAGTGTGTCAGCCAAGCGCGATGGTCCGGAAATTGTTAACGCCTGCCTGCGTGAAACATGGGCATGGCACCACGATCCCAGTTGGCCTGTGACTGCGATTTTGTGGTGAGAAAATCAGCATCCGGTAGCAACGTATTCACTAATAAATGCGAGGTTTCCTTAACTTATGAGGATCAAAATCCCGCCAGGATAAAAAATAGTCCGGCTGGGGACCTGTAGATCCATGAAGATGTTTGGGCAGTCCGCGCTCGCTCGTGTCGGCGCGCTTTCCGTGAAACTGAAAATCCTTTCTCTGAGCCTTCTGACCGCAATCGGCATGTTGTCGATCGGCGGGGTGTTCTGGTGGAGCCAGAACGAGGTGGCCGGAGCCTTCAACAAGCTTGATCAAAGCGCGGGACTGGCACGCAGCGTCGCTGATCTTTCAGATATTGCGAACGGCATGCGCAACATCGGCAAGGGCTACCTGGCGCGGCCGGAGGAAAAGGACCACGAACTTTTCGAGGCCAAGCTCGGTGAGGCGCATGGGGTTCTGGATGACATCTCCGCCAAGCCTGTTGCCGCAGCCTTCAATGCGGAGATCGCAGACGTTCGCGACACGCTTGACGGGGCGTCGGGTGCCTTTTCGTCGCTCAATACCGTTCAGCGGGAAATCGGCTTCAATTCCGAAACAGGCCTTCGAGCAACGCTCAGCGAAAACGCCGACGAGGTGCTGAAGCGCCTGAAGAAGGAAATGCGCTTCGGTGGCGGTCCGGACTTCGAGAAGATGGTCACCACCATGCTCGATGTTCAGTTGTCGGAAAAGAAATTCATTCTCGACCGCAACGACGTTGCCCTCGGCAACTTCGAGGTGGCATTCGGTCGGTATGAGCGCCTGTTGAAGAAGGCTTATCTGCCGAACGAGATCAAGGAAGACGTCGGCTCCAAGATGGCGGTCTACCGGGAAGCGTTCGACGCCTACACGGCGGCGGTGGCCGAAAAGGACAAGTCGATCGAACTTCTGGAAACACTGTTCGATCTGGTGCCGCCACGTCTGGAAGCGCTCAACAATGCCGCGCGCGACGCCGAACTGGCAGCCGAGCAGGATCTTGAAACCGTCCGGGCTTACTCGACCCTTGCCGTTGTCAGCGTGATCGCCGCTTTCCTGGTATCCGGCGTCCTGGCCGGAATGCTCATCGGCCGGTCCATCGCCAATCCGCTTTCGCGTCTCCAGAACGCCATGGAAGAACTGGCGTCCGGGCATGTGGACGTCAATCTGCCGGCCGCCAAAGGCAGTGTCGAAATCGCCGCCATGGCGCGCACCGTTTCCGTTTTTCAGGATAATGCCGTCGAACGGCAGCGCCTCGCGGCCGCATCGGAAGAAGAAAACGCGCAGCGCGATGCCCGTGTGGCCCGTCTTGAATCGCTGATCGCCAATTTCGAGGCAACGGTCGGGCAGGCTCTGGAAAGTCTCGACCGGTCGACCTCTGACCTGACGCAGACCTCTGCCGCCGTCGAAGCCGCGGCGGACGATGTTGCCCAGCAGGCGGACCGGGCCGGCAACGCCGTGCGGGTGGCTGCTGAAAACGTCAACTCGGCGGCATCGGCCAGTGAGGAACTGGCGGCGTCCATCAACGAGATCTCCAACCAGGCGTCAAACTCCACGACGGTGGCCAAGAAGGCGGTTGCCAGCGCGGAAGGCACGTCCCAGACCATGGGGCAACTGTCCCGCGCGGCCGACCGGATCGGCGAAGTCATGGGGCTGATCCGCGATATTGCCAATCAGACCAACCTCCTGGCGCTCAATGCTACCATCGAGGCTGCCCGGGCAGGCGAGGCCGGCAAGGGCTTTGCGGTCGTGGCCGCCGAAGTGAAGCAGCTTGCGGACCAGACCTCGCGTGCGACGGAAGATATCGCCAGCCAGGTGGAAGCAATCCAGATGTCGTCCAGCCATGCGCTTGAAGCGATCGATGAGGTGACCGGTATCATCTCCGAAATGGAAGGCCTGGCCTCGGCCGTGGCATCGGCCGTCATCCAGCAGGATGCCGCGGTTCAGTCCATCGCCAAGAACGTGGTCGATGCCTCGACCCGCTCGCATGAAGGGGCCGAATGCATGACCGCGGTCGGCTCCGCCACCGAACACGCCCGGGCAACCGGCGGCGAGGTCGAGCAGCTGGCAACGTCGCTGTCCGAACAGGCAGCCCTTATCCGCAGCGAGATCTCCAACTTTCTTTCCGGTGTTCGCGCGGCCTGACCGCGCGATAACACGACGAACAAGGCCAGCCTTCCCTCAGGAGGGCTGGTTTTTTGTCTTTCGCGAGGTTGTGGCTGAGGAAAGAATTACTTCGTCGCAAGGGGATGGGCGCTTTCCACCAGTTCGCGCAGGCGCTCGTCCAGGACGTGGGTGTAGATCTGCGTCGTGGAAATGTCCGCATGGCCCAGCAACTGCTGCACCACTCTGAGGTCGGCACCGTTCTGCAACAGGTGGGAAGCGAATGCGTGGCGCAGCACGTGCGGGGAAATCTTGCCGGCATCGAGACCGGCGGCGACGGCAAGGTCCTTCAGGTCCCGTGCAAAATGCTGGCGCGTCAGATGTCCGCTGTCGCCGTGGGAGGGAAACAGCCACGGGCTTTTTTCGTACGCTCCTTCGGCGGCACGCAGACCGACGTAGTCCTTCATGGCAGCCTGGGCTGCGCGGGACAGCGGCACCAGCCGCTCCTTGCCGCCCTTGCCCCTGATTTCGATCAGGCGGGCGTCCCGGAGCGCAGCGGTAACCGGCAGGGCAACCAGTTCCGAAACGCGCAGGCCGGTCGCATAAAGCACTTCGATAAGTGTGTACATGCGCTGCGTACGCAAGCGTGCCGCCGCGCTTTTCTGGGGCTTTTCGGTTTCCGCCCTGGCGGTTTCGATCAACCTGTCGACGTCTTCCATCGACAGCACCTTGGGCAGGCTCGCGCGCTTCTTCGGGGCGGACAATGTGCGGGTCGGGTCGTCTTCCCGGGAGCCTTCTGCGTAAAGGAACTTGTAGAACTGCTTCAGCGCGGACAGGCGTCTTGCCTGCGAGGTCTCGGCAAATCCGCGCCGGTTGAGATCGCCCAGGTAGGCCGAAATGTCTTCGGATTGCGCTGATGCAAGCATCTTTCGGCCTAGGAAGCCTGAAAAATCCTCCAGGTCGCGGCGGTATCCGGCCAGCGTGTTTTCTGCCGCGCCGCGTTCGGCGGCCAGCATTTCGAGGAAGTTTTCAAGATCGAAACCGGTTGCCATTGCGTATGCCTTCGCAAAGGACCTGAAACTTGTCCCGTTGATGACCCGCCGTTTGAAAGCGTGTGCTAGCGGCCGAAGCCGTCTTTCTTCACCCTAACCTCGATTTCCCGTTCACGCGGATCGACAAGGTTGGCCAGGGAGTAGATCGCGCCATAACCGAGCGCGCCGAGCAGCAGCAGCACGAGCAACAGGCGGGTCAGGGTCGGCACGTCGGCTGTCTCCAGGTCAGGGCGTCGGTCCGCTCACGGGCAAGCGAATCGGATAGGCGATTGTTTCAACAAGGCGGGGGCGCATGCAAGGCAAAGCAGCAGTCCGGCAGGCGGAGTTCCCCCGTGTCTTTTTTGACGAATATGCTAAAACGCCGCCATGACAGAACACGACAAGGCGCGGTCTTCCGAAGGAGGATCCGCGGAGACAGACGTAAAACCCGTTGATCTGGCCCGCCTGGTAGCTGCCCTGGGGCATCGGTCCATCGTTCTGGTGGGAATCATGGGCTGTGGCAAGTCGACCGTCGGCAAGCGGCTGGCGCACCGGCTGGGCCTTGAATTTGTCGACGCCGATACCGAAATCGAGCGCGCGGCCAACATGAGCGTGGCGGAAATATTCGCCGAACACGGCGAGCCTTATTTTCGCAGCGGTGAAGAACGGGTGATCGCCCGTCTTCTGCGTGAAGGACCGCAGGTGCTGGCAACGGGCGGCGGCGCTTTCATGAGCGAGGCAACGCGGGCGGAGATCGCCGAGCTTGGCCTGTCCATCTGGTTGAAAGTCGATTTCGACACGGTCATGGCACGGGTCCGGCGCAGATCCACGCGTCCGCTGCTGCAGAACCCCGATCCCGAGGGAACGATGCGCAAGCTGATGGCTGACCGCGAGCCCGTCTATGCCAAGGCGGCCCTGACGGTCACCTCCAAGGACGTTCCGCATGAGGCGGTGGTCGATCAGATCGTCGCCACCCTTGCGGATCACCTGTTCGAACGCGAGGCCACCAGCGCCGCGCAAACATCAATGACCTGATTTTAGAAGCGTGACGGCATGGTAGACACGGTAGTGGCAAAAGCATTGTTGGGCCGGGACGAGAAGATCGTCCGGGTCGATCTTGGCGCGCGCAGTTACGACATCAAGATCGGTCGGGGGCTGCTTGAAGGAGCGGGAGCGGAAATCGCCGCTGTTATGCCCGGCGCGCGTCTTGCGGTCGTTGCCGATGAAACCGTTGCGGGCCTTCATCTGAAGGCTTTTTCGCAGAGCCTCAAGGCCGCCGGTCTGGAGCACACCGCCATCACGGTGCCGGCAGGCGAAAGCACCAAATGCTTCCGTGAATTCGAGCGCCTGTGCGACGAGGTTCTGGCCGCCCGGCTGGAGCGCGGCGACGCGGTCGTCGCCCTTGGCGGCGGTGTCGTCGGTGACCTGACGGGCTTTGTCGCCTCGGCCGTGCGTCGTGGCATGGCCTTCATCCAGGTGCCGACCACGCTTCTTGCCCAGGTCGACAGTTCCGTCGGCGGCAAGACCGGCATCAATTCACGTCATGGCAAGAACCTGATCGGCGCTTTCCACCAGCCCGCCCTGGTGCTGGCCGATACCGCCATTCTGGATACGCTGCCGCTGCGCGACTTCCGCGCCGGTTATGCGGAAGTCGCCAAATACGGGCTCCTGGGTGATGCGGATTTCTTCGCCTGGCTGGAGACCAACTGGCAGGCGGTCTTTGCAGGTGGCGCGGAGCGGGACGAGGCCGTCGCAAGGTCCTGTCAGGCAAAGGCGGATGTGGTTGCTGCCGACGAGCTGGAATCCGGCCGCAGGGCGCTGCTCAATCTGGGTCACACGTTCGGCCACGCGCTTGAATCGGCGGTCGCCTACGAGACCGAGCGTCTGGTCCATGGCGAAGGCGTTTCCATCGGCATGATGCTGGCACATGAATTCTCTCAGCGCCTCGGCCTGATCGGCGAGGACACCGTCGAACGTGTCCACAAGCATCTGAGCGATGTCGGCCTGCCTGTGCGGGTGCAGGACATCCCCGGTCAACTGCCGCCGGCTGAAACGCTCATGGATATCATTGCACAGGACAAGAAGGTCAGCCGGGGGGCGCTGACCTTCATTCTGACGCGCGGTATCGGCGAAGCCTTTGTCGAAAAAGGCGTCGATCCCGCAGTGGTGTCTGACTTCCTGAAGGAGAAACTCGAGGCATGACGGAAACGGCTCTCTGGCTGGCGATTGTCGCCATCTTCGTTCTCCTGTTCCTGTCCGGCTTCTTTTCCGGTTCGGAAACGGCGCTCACCGCCGCATCGCGCGCGCGCATGCACCAGATGGAAAAAACCGGCGACTGGCGCGCCCGGGTGGTCAGCCTGCTGATCGCCAACCGGGAACGTCTGATCGGCGCGCTGCTCCTGGGTAACAACCTGGTCAACATTCTGGCGTCTGCGCTGGCAACCAGTGTGTTCCTGTCCCTGTTCGGCGACGCTGGCGTTGCACTTGCCACCCTGGTGATGACCGCCCTCGTTCTGGTTTTTGCCGAAGTGCTGCCGAAGACCTGGGCCATTTCGAACCCGGAGCGGTTTGCGCTGGCGGTGGCGCCGATCGTGCGGTTCGTGGTGGCCGTGTTCGGCCCGATCGTGGTCGGGGTGGAGTGGATTGTCCGCAACATTCTGAAGCTGGTTGGCGTCAATATCGGCGACGACACCTCGATCCTGTCGCCGCACGAGGAACTGCGCGGCGCCGTCGATCTCCAGCATATCGAAGGTGGCCTGGAAAAGGGTGAGCGCGACCGCCTCGGTGGTTTGCTCGATCTTGCGGAACTGGAAGTCTCGGACGTGATGGTTCACCGCACCAACATGGTGGCGCTGAATGCGGACGATGCGCCGGACAAGCTGGTGAACGCGGCCCTGGCATCGCCCTATACCCGCCTGCCGCTCTGGCGCGGGGAGAGCGACAATTTCGTCGGCGTGCTGCATGCCAAGGATCTGCTGCGTGCGTTGCAGGCTGCCGGTGGCGATGCTGCGAAGATCAACGTTCTGGATATCGCTGCCCCGGCCTGGTTCGTTCCCGACACGACTTCGCTTCAGGATCAGCTCAATGCATTCCTGCGGCACAAGTCCCATTTCGCGCTCGTGGTTGACGAGTATGGCGAGGTGATGGGCCTGGTCACGCTGGAAGACATTCTGGAAGAAATCGTCGGCGAGATCGCCGATGAGCACGACGTGGAGCTGGAAGGCCTGCGGCCGCAAGCCGATGGCTCGGTGATTGTCGACGGCTCGGTGCCGATTCGCGACCTCAACCGCGCTGCCGACTGGAGCCTGCCGGACGACGAGGCGACCACGATCGCCGGTCTGGTCATTCACGAAGCGCGGATGATCCCGGACGAGCGCCAGATCTTCACCTTCCACGGCTTCCGCTTCACGGTGCTGCGGCGGGAGAAGAACCGCATCACGCGGCTGCGCATCATGCCGCTTGGCCAGATTCCGGGCGTCAAGATGCCGGCCGGAGCTGCCCAGGCCGTTGCGGGCGCGGCTGCGAAAGCGGGCACCTGAGCCAAAAATCCACCCGGTTTCAAAGGCCGGGTGGGACTACTTAGGTTGATTGGGGCTGGTCTGAAGACCAGCAAAAAGGCGAGCCTGTCAGCCGCCCGAAACCCGGGCCGCGCGGGGATCCGGTTCGCTGTCGGCGCGAATTTCCAGCGCCAGGGCGTGCACACCGCCGGCAATTTCATCTGCAAGCAGGTCGTTGATCGCCCGATGCCTTGCCACGCGGTTCATGCCTTCGAAAGCGGCTGCGGCGATCTGTACCCGGAAGTGGGTTTCGCCGCCCTCGCGCCAGCCACCGTGGCCCCTGTGCTTTTCCGACTCGTCGATGACGTTCAGAAAAGACGGCGAGAAGGCTGCGGAGAGTTTGTCGGTGATCGTCTGCTTTGTGCTCATGTGTCTCACTTGGCGTAGCTGTTTTCGAAGTTCAAGTCTTTCGTGGTCCGGCCCTGCCTGATACAGTGCCTGGCTCTTCGACTTTCGAAATCCGGTGCGGGGAAATTAACTTTGGATACCGGGACAATGCAACGGCCTGCGGCTTGCCCGTCGGCCCTCACACTTCAATATTTCGGCGCATGAAACTGGACTCAAAACTCTTCGACAGCATCCGTGTGAAACCGGACAAGGAACGGGTGGAACAGGATCGCCATCCTTCGTGCGACCATCCGGGTTGCAAGCGGCCAGGCACGCACCGGGCGCCGAAAGGGCGTGACCGGGAGGGGCAGTATTTCAATTTCTGCGTCGACCATGTGCGCGAATACAACAAGTCCTACAACTATTTTACAGGTATGGGCGACGACGACGTGCGCACCTATCAGAAGGACAGTCTGACGGGGCACCGGCCGACCTGGAAAATGGGCGTAAACCGGCAGGCAGCCGAGGGGCCGGACGGGTTCGACGCCCGCTCCAGCATGCGCTCCAATGCGCAGCGGCGCACCGAGCAAGTTCGGCGCCCGCGCGAAAGAAAGCTACTAACGCTTGAAAAACGTTCCCTGGATGTGCTCAATCTGCCTTACACAGCCCGTGGCGCCGAAATCAAAGCGCGCTATAAGGAGCTTGTTAAATTGAACCATCCGGATGCCAATGGCGGTGACAGGTCTTCCGAAGACCGCCTGCGGGAAATCATTCAGGCGTATAACGTTCTGAAAAAAGCCGGTTTCCTTTAGAGCCTGCAGGGTCCTGCCGGCTTTTCCCAAACGACCCTTCCCGAACTTCCGGGACTGCGGAGGACTGATGACTGAGACGACGACTGCGGCCATGGCCATGCCGGACACTGAAATTTCCGTAGAAGAGGTTTTCGGTTTCAAGTCCGACCTCAAGGTACCTGCATTTTCCGCGCCGTCAGAACATGTGCCCGAGCGTGACGAAGACTACCTGTTCGACCGCGCGACCACGCTGGCGATCCTGGCGGGTTTTGCCCATAACCGGCGCGTGATGGTGACCGGGTATCACGGTACCGGTAAATCGACCCACATCGAGCAGGTGGCGTCGCGTCTCAACTGGCCGTGTATCCGCGTCAACCTGGACAGCCATATTTCCCGTATCGATCTGGTCGGCAAGGACGCGATCGTGATCAAGGACGGCAAGCAGGTCACCGAGTTTCGCGACGGGATCCTGCCCTGGGCCTATCAGCACAATGTCGCGCTGGTCTTCGACGAATACGACGCCGGCCGTCCGGACGTGATGTTCGTGATCCAGCGTATCCTGGAATCTTCCGGCCGCCTGACGCTGCTCGACCAGAGCCGGGTCATCCGTCCGCATGCCGCCTTCCGGCTGTTCGCCACCGCCAACACGGTCGGCCTCGGCGATACCTCCGGTCTTTATCACGGCACGCAGCAGATCAACCAGGCGCAGATGGACCGTTGGTCGATCGTCACCACGCTGAACTACCTGCCGCATGACAACGAGGTGGATATCGTTCTGTCGAAGGCCAAGCACTTCCAGTCGGACGAAGGCCGCAACACCGTTTCCAAGATGGTGCGCCTGGCGGACATGACCCGGAACGCCTTCATCAACGGCGACCTGTCCACGGTCATGAGCCCGCGTACGGTGATTACCTGGGCGGAAAATGCCCAGATTTTCGGCGATGTCGGCTTTTCCTTCCGTCTGACCTTCCTCAACAAGTGCGACGACATGGAACAGTCCCTGGTGGCCGAGTTCTATCAGCGCTGCTTCGGTGAAGATCTGCCGGAATCCTCCGTCAACGTAGTCATGAGCTGAGGTCCCGATGGCACCGCGGCCGGGTCACAATTCCCTTCCGGGCAGCAAGCCCGCACCGAGCACCGAGCCATTCAAGCAGTCGGTGTCCGGTACCATGCGGGCGATATCCGGAGAGCCGGAACTGGAAGTCATCTTTTCCGGTGACCGGCCCGGTCTCAGCGGCATGTCCGCGCGCTTGCCCGAGCCCTCGCGCAAGATCAACGCGCGCGAGATCGCGATTACCCGTGGTCTGTCCGACAGCATCGCCCTGCGCATTGCCTGCCACGACAAGGCTGTTCATTCCAAGAACATGCCGCAGGGCCCGGACGCACGAGCGATCTTCGAAGCGGTCGAACAGGCCCGTTGCGAAGCCGTTGGCGCGCGCCGGATGCAAGGGGTAGCCGACAACCTGTCGGTGATGCTTGACGACCGGTTCCGCAAGTCCGGTGCGCCGGATATCTCCAGTCGGGAAGAAGCGCCGTTACAGGATGCGCTGTCCCTGCTGGTGCGTGAACGCCTGACCGGTGCGAAGCCGCCGGAAAGCGCGACCAAGCTCGTCGACATGTGGCGCGGCTGGATCGAGGACAAGGCCGGTGCCGACCTCGACAGGCTGGAAGCCGAAGTCGAGGACCAGAATTCCTTCGCGGCCCGTCTGCGCGACGTCCTGAAATCGCTCGATATGGGCGATGAGCTTGGCGATCACGACCAGGACATGGACCCGGAAGAAAACGAGGACCAGGGCAACAACGACGAAGCTGAATCGGGCGACGACAGCGAAGAAGATTCCGGCGAACAGGAAGCCTCTCCGCAGGAGATGGAACTTTCCGGCGAAGAGCAGGAAAGCGGCGATACGGAAGCCGCCGAAGCCGATATGGAAGACTTCGCCGATCAGGACATGTCGGAGGATACCGAGGAGCCGGGCGAAAGCGACCGGCCCGATACGCCGTTTTCCAACCGGCCGGAATCCGACTACCGCGTGTTCACCACCCAGTTTGACGAGACGATTACCGCTGAAGAACTTTGCGACATGGCGGAGCTTGATCGTCTGCGCGGGTTCCTGGACAAGCAGTTGACCCACCTGCAAGGGGCCGTGGCGCGCCTTGCCAACCGGTTGCAGCGCAAGCTGATGGCGCAGCAGAACCGGGCCTGGGACTTCGACCTTGAAGAAGGGCTTCTGGACACCGCCAGACTGACCCGTGCCGTGACCGATCCGATGGCTCCGCTTGCCTTCAAGCAGGAGCGCGACACCAATTTCCGCGACACGGTCGTGACGCTGCTTCTGGACAACTCGGGATCCATGCGCGGCCGTCCGATCACCGTTGCCGCCACTTGTGCCGACATTCTGGCGCGCACGCTGGAGCGCTGCGGCGTGAAGGTCGAGATCCTCGGCTTCACCACCAAGGCCTGGAAGGGCGGCCAGTCGCGGGAGAGCTGGATCGGTGCCGGCAAACCGCCGACACCTGGCCGGCTCAACGATCTGCGCCACATCATCTACAAGTCCGCGGACGCGCCCTGGCGCCGGGCCAGGCGCAATCTCGGCCTGATGATGCGCGAGGGCCTTTTGAAGGAAAACATCGACGGCGAAGCCCTGCTGTGGGCCCATGACCGGCTGATGGCACGGCCCGAACAGCGTCGCATCCTGATGATGATTTCCGATGGCGCGCCGGTGGACGACACCACGCTTTCGGTCAACCCGGGCAACTATCTGGAGCGTCACCTGCGCTACGTCATCGAGGAAATCGAGACCCGGTCGCCGGTCGAGCTGATTGCCATCGGTATCGGACATGACGTCACGCGCTACTACCGACGGGCGGTCACCATTGTCGATGCCGAAGAACTGGCGGGTGCCATGACGGACCAGCTTGCCAACCTTTTCGACGACGAGGTGGACACCTCCTTCAACACGCGTGGCCGCCGTCGCCGCGCGGGTCATCGTTAGTCGGCAGGATCTGGAAAACATGGGAGCAGAAAGGCGTCTTTCGGCAGGCAGCTTCGCGCTGGCTGCCGCCTTTCTCTCCACTTTCTGGTTTGCTGCGCCCGCCGCCGCCGGGGCGCCGGAGCTGCTTTCGGACGCGCAGCCGGTCAAGGCCCGTACCCGGTCCATCGACACATTCCGCATAGGGCTTGCCGATACGACCTTCGGCAAGCTGACTTTTCTTGGCGGTGTGGAGCTGATAGCCGCGGACCGCAAGGTCGGCGGGCTTTCCGGTCTGATCAGTCTGGACGGGGGAAGCGCGTTTCTGGCGGTCACCGACAACGGACATTGGGTCAGCGGCCGAATCGTGCAGACGGCGGATGGCAAGCCGACGGAGATCGAAGACTTGCGTTTCGCGCCGCTTTTGGGGGCCGATGGCAAAACGCTCGATGCACGCTGGGGTCATGACACCGAGGCACTGACGCTGTCGGGCTCCGGTCTTTATGTCACTGCTGAAACCCGCAACGCCATCTACCGATATCCGTGGCCGATTTCGACCGGCAAGGAAAGGATGATCGGTGAAGTCGCGCTGCCGCAGGATATTCGTGATCTGCCGCGAAACACCGGTCTGGAAGCTCTGGCAGCCGGGCCGGAGGACGGCCCGTTGGCCGGCAAGCTCGTGGCTGTCGCGGAATCAGCGCCAAGCGATCTGCACGACCTGTCTGGCTTCATTATTGGTCCGGACGGCACGGAACGCTTCACCATCCGCCGGTATGAGCGCTTCGATGCGACGGATGCGGCGTTTCTGCCCGGCGGCGACATGATTCTGGTGGAGCGCCGCTTCAGCCTGCGTGATCTGATCGGCCTGCGGTTGCGGCGGTTCAAAGGAGCCGACATTGCTGCCGGAGCCGTTCTGGAAGGCGAGTTGCTGCTGGAGGCCGACTTCAACTCCCAGATCGACAACATGGAAGCTCTGGGTATTCACACCAATGAAAACGGTGAAACAATCCTGACGCTTGTCTCCGACAACAACCGTTCGATCCTGCAGAGGACCTTGTTCCTGAGGTTTCGGCTGGAAGATTGAGGCGCGGGAGCACTTCTGCCCGGCAAGTCGGTCCCCGGACGACCAACCCGCCTTTTTCGCGCCTAGTGCCTAGGCGGCAGTTCCCTTCGGCATGGCCTGAAACAGGCCGAGCACGATGCGGTAAGGGGCGAGCAGGGCGACGGCAACCAGCATCTTGACCAGGAAGTCTCCCGCGGCCAAGGACACCCACAGCAGCGCCTGGGTATCGTCGCTGATGCCCAGGAAGGGCACCGGGAAGGCGAGCGAGCTGTCGTCCATCCCGAACAGGCCGTCGATGAAGGCAAAGCTGGCGGAAAAGGCGATGCCGAAGAACAGGAGCGTGTCGATTACCGAGCCGATGAAGGAAGAGGTGATCGGCGCTTTCCACCAGGCCAGCTTTCGCATGCGGTCGAATATCGTCACGTCCAGCAATTGCGCGACCAGAAACGCCGTGCCGGAGGCGATGGCAATGCGGGGCGTCGCCAGCCAGACCGACAGGACCACGGCAATCAGGAAGCCGGCAATCACAACCTTGCGTGCGGCGGTCGGGCCGAAACGGCGGTTGGTGAGATCGGTCACCAGGAAGGCGACCGGGTAGGTGAACGCACCCCAGGTGAGCGTATCGGCAAGATTGACACCGCCGATGAAATGCTCGACCGGGAACTGGACCAGAAAGTTGGATGCAACGACAACAGCCGCCATCGCCAGAATGGCGACTACGTGATGGCTTGCGGAGAAGGTCCGAGTTTCGGTCATGTGTTCACCTCATAACGACAGACGCCCAACCGATATCGATTGGGCGTCCTGAAAAGGTTCTTTGCAACTATGCGAGCTGCCCGCTGCCGGAACGAGCCGTGCAGGCGCTTCAGGCCTTAAGCGGCAGCGGCTTCAGCCTGCTTGCGCTTGATGTCGACCTTGATCTTGCGAGCAGCATCGGACAGGTCCGCGTCGCTTGCCTTCATCAGGTATGCGTCCAGGCCACCGCGGTGTTCGACGGAGCGCAGTGCGTGTGCGCAGACCTTCAGCTTGAAGGTTTCGCCGAGCGTGTCGCTGATGAGGGACACGTTGCACAGGTTCGGCAGGAACCGGCGGCGGGACTTGTTGTTAGCGTGGGAGACGTTGTTGCCCGTCATCACATCTTTGCCGGAGAGTTCGCAACGGCGTGCCATGATATCACCTTTTGTTTTCGTGGCTGGGCCGTTACTTTGAACCCAGCAAGTCCAACCGGAACCGGCGCGGACCTGAGGCCCGGCGACATCGTCTCCGGCATTTCTCGGAAAAAGTTGCCCCGCTATAATGGGAGTGAAGGCCAACGTCAAGACATCTCCGCCGCTTTGCGGAGATTCACTGCTTTTATTTGCAGGACGCCCGGCTGTTAACCAGTGAGTTACCATAATTTAGAATGATTGGGGTCGTTCATCGAGCGGGATTTATGGTATCTTTCCGTCGCGGAACACTCATGGCGCGGGGGCGCAATTCGCTGCCAGACGGCAGTCCGGAGGTTTTGAAGTGTTTGGTTTGATGTCTCTCGGGCGGCTGGTCGCCCTGCCAATGCTTGCTGCGGCGCTGCTGACGACACCGGCGGAAGCCAAGAAAAACAGCGTCGGCGGCCTTTACAATATTTCGATTGCCGGCTTCAAGGTCGGGCGCGGAACGCTGTCGCTCGTCATGCAGGGCAATGCCTATTCGGCCAAGGTCAGTCTGGAACCGGCAGGTATCGGCACGCTGTTCACCACCGGCAAGGGTGGGGCGGAAGCATCCGGCTGGATGGTCGGATCGCGCGTCGTGCCGTCGAAATACAGGATGGCGTCGCACGCCTCCAATCTCGATTTCTACGTCAACCTGAGCCAGGGCTCCGGGTCCATCCGTTCAATGGAAGTCGCGCCGCAGTTCAAGCCCAATCCGGAGCGGATCAAGGTGACGGATCGGCATACGCGCAATGCGATCGATCCGCTGAGCGCCGCTCTGATGCCGGTGGGCCGTGCCAAGGACAGTCTCGGGCCGAAGGCCTGTTCGCGTCGTCTGCCGGTGTTCGACGGCTGGACACGGTTCGATATCAAGCTGAGCTATTCCGGCACGAAGGAAGTCTCGGGCCACGGCTATGACGGCCAGGTCGTTGTCTGCAAGGCCCGCTGGGTACCTGTCGCCGGGCACCGCCCGTCCAAGGATTCGGTCAAATACATGGCTCAGGCCAACATGGAAGTGTGGGTTGCGCCGATGGGCCGTGACAACGTGCTCGTCCCCTACCGGATTTCCATCGACACCAAGAACGGCCGCCTGATCGTGGAAGCGGACAAGCTCAAGATCGACGGTGCCGGCAGCGATCAGGCATCCGTCGACTGATCACCGACCCTTCTTCGGCCCTTTCCGGCAAAAAAACCGGGAAGGGTTTCCCAGGCGCGAGAGGCTTTCAATCCCTGTTTGCCGGCACACCGAGACTTGCGCCCACTTGCGTCTCTTGATACAGCCCTCCAACTATGCGTTCAGGCACGCTTGCGTTGCCTGGAGTATCTTGCGTTGTTCAGACGCGGCAAAGATGCTTGAACGTCTTTGAAATGATCGACATTCGGGTGGCTGGTCTCTTTCGGCTGGTAATCCTTCGATCTTGTGACAGAATTTCCGGAGCGGCCGCCGGACGTAAGGCGGTGCCGGCTTGTTTCAGGTAACCGAGTAAATGCACAGCTATTTGGAATTCGAAAAGCCCGTTGCAGACATTGAAGGCAAGATCCAGGAGCTGCGCGCTCTGGCCGGGGAAGATGGCGAAGCCGTCAATGTCGACAGTGAAATCGACCGGCTGAAAACGAAATCCTCGCAAACGCTGCAGGACCTCTACGCCAAACTGACGCCCTGGCAGAAAACGCTCGTTGCCCGCCATCCCGATCGCCCGCATGCCGTTGCCTATATCGCCGGTCTGATCGAAGATTTCACGCCGCTAGCCGGTGACAGGAAGTTCGCCGAAGATGCAGCGCTGATCGCCGGCATCGGTCGTTTTCGCGGTCAGTCGGTGGCTGTACTGGCTCAGGAAAAAGGCCACGACACCGAAACGCGTCTGAAGCACAACTTCGGCATGGTCCGTCCGGAAGGTTACCGCAAGGCGGTCAGGGTCATGGAAATGGCCGAACGTTTCGGCCTGCCGCTGATCACCTTTGTCGACACCTCCGGCGCCTATCCGGGACGCGGGGCTGAAGAGCGCGGTCAGTCCGAAGCCATCGCCCGCTCGACGGATGTCGGCCTCGGCCTTGGAACGCCGTCCGTTTCCGTCGTCATTGGCGAAGGCGGCTCCGGTGGCGCGATCGCGATCGCGACCGCCAACAAGGTTCTCATGATGGAACACGCGATCTATTCGGTGATTTCACCGGAAGGCGCCGCCTCCATCCTGTGGCGCGACAGCGCCAAGGCGCAGGACGCTGCGACAGCACTGAAGATCACCGCACAGGATCTCAAGCAGCTCGGTGTCATCGATGACATCATCAAGGAGCCTGTCGGCGGTGCGCACCGTGCACGTGAAATCGTTATCGACAACGCGGGCAAGGCGATCGAATCTGCGCTGAAAGAGCTGGCGGGCCTGTCGCCGGATGAAATACGCAAGCAGCGGCGCGAAAAATTCATCGCTATCGGCAGAACCCTGAGCTAGGTCTTCCTGCCCGACCTGGTGTCTTCCTGCTGCCGGTTTCGGCGATTTTGCCGCGCAGGCAATCGCGCAGTGCACCAAGCTGCTGTATTTTAGGAAAAAACGATGCAAGGCCGCCGTAAAAGCGGCCTTTTTGCCATCCTGTGGCCAGAATTTGCCGTCATTCAGGCGAAGTTGGGACGCACAAGATGACGCTTGGGCAAGTTTTTGTTCCTATCACCATAATTTTGGTCGCAGGCACAATCCGGTTTCAGTAACTTATCGTCAACCATCATTCCCTAGCCTTTGCGCGGGGGCGAGGACGCAGGAAGTGCGGCAAGGCAGTTCGTTCGCCTTTGTCCGTTTCCGCTTAGTTTGGGACAGTATCATGGTCTTTCGGCGCCTTATGAACACGCCAGCCGGCCTTCTTCTTGGCAACAGCGGCCTGAGTGGCCGCAAGGCAGCCCGTCTTGGTGCGGCGCTGATGCTTGCCGGTGTGCTGGCGGCTTGCCAGGCAGACGAATTCACTGCAGGCCCCAACAAGGCGCAGCAGCCTGTCAGCGCGTCGATCAAGCGCAAGATGAACGATCTCAACATGAGCTCGACCTCGCCGATCATGATCCGGATCTTCAAGGAAGAAAGTGCTCTGGAAGTCTGGAAACAGACCCGCACGGGCAAATATCAGCTTCTGGACGAGTTCGAGATCTGCAAATGGTCCGGCAAGCTCGGCCCGAAGTTCAAGGAAGGCGACCGTCAGGCCCCGGAAGGCTTCTACGAGATCACGCCTGCCCTGATGAACCCGAATTCCAGTTATCACCTGGCTTTCAACCTCGGTTACCCGAATTCCTATGACCGCTCCCACGGCCGCACCGGCTCGCATCTGATGGTGCATGGCGCCTGTTCGTCCCGTGGCTGCTACGCGATGACAGACGAGCAGGTCCAGGACATCTACGCGCTTGCCCGCGACAGCTTCAAGGGTGGTCAGCGCTCCTTCCAGGTCCAGGCCTTTCCCTTCCGCATGACGCCGGAAAACATGGCTCGCCACCGCGACAGCGAGCACATGGAATTCTGGAAAATGCTGAAGACCGGCTACGACCATTTCGAGATCACGCAGACCCCGCCGCAGATTTCCGTCTGCGAGAAGAAATACGTGTTCGATGCCACCACGCTGGTTGAAGGCGTGCCCTTCCGGGCCAGCGCCAAATGTCCCGACTATCAGGTGAGCCCGAGCATCGCGACGGCAGTTGCCTCCAAGCAGCGTCGCGACAACGAGAAATACCAGCAGCTTGCTGCCCGCTTCGATGCTCGTGACGAGCGCCAGAAGCGCTGGGAAGAGCGCTCCAACCGGCTCGCCGAAGCGCTCGGCGGTGGTGAGGACGACACCAATCCGGCTGTTGCCACGGCCGAGACGGCTGCGCCTGACGTACAGCCCGCAGCCGAAACGGCGACGGCTGCAGTTCCTGCAGAAGCGGCTCCGGCGGCACAGCGGCGGCCGGGTTCGGCGGTCGAGACCGCCTTTGCCCCGCAGGACCAGTCGGGCAGCAGCTCTGTCGGAAGCTTCTTCAAGCGTTGGGTACCCTTCGGCCCGAAAGCTTCGGAAGAAGGCGCTGGTGTTGGTCCGATCGAAACCGAAGTGGTTCCGGATACCAAGCCGAACTGATCGGTCCCGGATTCAGCCTCAAACCCGGTCTTCAGCTCCATGGAGATCCCGCACACCGGATGATGTCCACATCCAGAGGACAGCAAAGTCCTCAGGATGTGGAGGGAATGCGATCCGAACTGCGTGACGGTGGATTGAGCAGATCTTGCGTGATGTGGGAGGCTCGCGGCGCAAGCCCGCAGGCACAGCCTGCCTCAACGGACGTTATTTGATCGCGGTGATGGCGGCCCATTGGGTTGGTTTGCGGTCGTAACCACTTCCCAACCAGGTTTCTGTTTCCAGGATGCTCCAGGTTGCCCCTTCTCGCCAGATCGCAGTCAGTTCGTCCTGAGGCAGAAGATTGTAGTAGCGACCAAACGCGTCTGTGCCTTCGTTGGTGCCAACCTTGAAACTGGCCCAAACGACCCCGTTCTCGTGTAGCGCCCGATGAATTCTCTCAACCACATCGCCGAGGTCGGCTCTTGGAGCGTGTGTCAGTGCGGCGCAGGCATAGACGCCGTCATAAACCTCAACCGCATCAAGCTCGTTAAACAACATGGTCCGAACCGGCTGGCCTAACCGTTGCGCAGCTATCGCAGCGAGTTCGGACGAGCCATCCGTCGCATCCAGGACGAAGCCGGACTTGAGTATGGCCTCGGCGTCCACACCGCCTCCGGTTCCCAGTTCCAGAATTCTGCCCTTTGCTTTGCATCGCTCCAGGAAGGCAGGCAATCTGGGATTAGGCGTCTCCTTGTCGGCAACATATTCCTTGGCAGTGGTGTTGTAAAAATTCACTGTTTCGCTGGTCATTGATGACGCTCACCCCTCCCCATCAGGTTCAATTTCAAATTCGCATAACTTGAAGTTGTGGCGGCTGTTTGCGGCGCAAAGTTGGCCTGGAAGGCCGTTGTTGAGGAGGGAGCCTTATCGTGCCGGGATTTGAGCGGAGCATTCCTGGCGGGAGCGCTTGCTCTGGTGGAGTAGGTGGACAGATCTCGGGATCCTCGACACCTGTCAGGACGGCAGCAGGCCCTTGGCTTCAAGCGTCATTCTTGTGGCTTCGTTGAGATCATATTTACCGAGATCTTCGGGAAGGACCCATGCGAAGTCCTCGAACTCTTCGTTGCTGGAAACGTTGCGGTTCGCCGCCTTGCAATCAAATATGAGATAAATCATGTAAATCTGCTCTGACGTGCCGTCCGGGTAGGTCTTTGTCCGGACATCGTCGCGAAACGTCCAGGGTTGGACGTCCTCAATCGTCAGGTCGGATCCCAGTTCTTCCGAGATTTCTCGAAGCAGCCCTTCTGTCATCCGCTCACCCTGTTCCAGTCCGCCACCCGAAAGTGCCCATTGTCCGGGAAAGACACCCCGGTCGCTTGGCATCTTGCACAGAAGGTACGCGCCTTCGTTTTCGATCAAAGGGCAAACAATAATTCTCTGACGCATGTCTTTCTCGATCTAACTGATTTTACGAGGAAACTTCCGGCTACGATCCGCGGCAACGGCGGCATTCGTCGCAACAAGGTGGCAGTCTCCCGAACCTTTGAAAGGTTCAGGGGGCGATGGACGGGTTGTTTGCGATGGAGTGTCGATCGGTGTTTTGAAAGACAAAAGCTACCGCGTCGATCACGTGCTTGTCTTTTACTGCAGCGGCGGCAATCCCCTTGAAACACCTTCCTGCAGCACGGCCGGGTCGTAGGCCTTTCGCGAGAAAACCTCTCGCACCAGAGGTTCGAAGCTTTCCAGCGTGTCCATTTCATAGTCGGGATCGAAGGAGGACTGGTCCCAGCGTTCGCAGAAGTCGGCGCAGGCCTGGAAGTGCATGTGATCCTTGAACTGGTCGCGGGCGTTTTCGTCCCAGCCATAGTGACGGCCGTAATAGAGCATCTGGAAGATGCCATGATGTTCCACCACCCAGGCAACCTCGTCCCGCACGAAGGGGCGGATGACCTCGGCAGAGAATCGGTCGTGGTTCTGCGGGGCCAGCCCGTCGCCGATATCGTGCAGAAGCGCGCCGACGATCCAGTCGATGTCCGCCCCTTCCCGACGCGCCCTTGTGGCCGCCTGCAGGCCATGCTGCATTCGGGTGATCTTGTAACCGGACAGCGTGTCCTCGTTCTGGCGCTTCAGCTCGGACAGGATCCGTTCCGGTGTCAGGGCGTGATAGGGCCGTTCCGCTTCCGCCAGCAGATCGTAGTCTTCCTTGGTGCCGTCTTTCATCTGGGTGAAGGACACGGTTTTCATGGCGCACACTCCTGTTTTGCGGGAGTGTGCGCCAGGACTTCCGATAAAGTCCAGACAGGAAACACCCTGCTTCTGTGAAGGCCTTCTGCCTAGTTTGCCGCTGGCGCCGGCAGGTGTGGCAGAACCACTTCGACAGCCAGGCCGAGCGACAGCAGATGCCGGTCGGAATAGGCGGGGCCATCAAGCTCCAGGCCGACGGGCAGGCCGTCCGATGTCAGCCCCGCGGGCAAGGACAGGCCCGGAATACCGGCGACGGAACCCGGGTCGGTGTTGCGGATGAAGGTGGGGAAGGTCGGTACGTCTTCTCCGTTCAGCGACACGGTTTCATCGGATCCGGTGATGGGCTGTGCCGGCAGCGGGGTTGTCGGGAAAACCAGCGCGTCCAGCTTGTTGGCTGCAAAGACTTCAGCATATCCGGCCTGGATCAATGGCCGCATGTCGTCCATTGCCTCCCGGTAAACTGCATCCGGGATCGCCTGGTTGCCCAGCACCAGACTGTCGAAGACGAATTTGACGTCGGGGCTGGCGACTTCATCGGCTATGTCCTGCAGCCCGAGCCCGGTTTCATGCGTCTCCAGAAAGGCTGCAAGATCCCGTTTCACTTCCCACAGGGCGATCGGGAAACCGGCTTTTCCGGCAAGTTCAAGCTCCGTGCTTATATCGACGGGAACAAGGGTCACGCCGGCGGCCTGCAGCTTGTCCAGGGCTTCCTTGAAGAGACGATCCGTTTCCGGTGAGAGGTTGTCCGTCAACACGCCTGGAACACCCAGGCGGACGGTGCCGAGGTCTGCAGGGTCGAGTGTCGCAGTGCTACCCGTGATCACCGCATCGAGGAGGACCAGGTCGGAAACCGTTCTTGCAATCGGACCGGGTGTGTCGCGGGTCGCGGAAATCGGCACGATACCTTCCGCCGGATAGCGGCCTGTGGTCGGGCGCAGACCGGAGACACCGTTGAGTGCCGAGGGAATGCGCACCGAGCCACCCGTGTCGGTTCCAAGGCCGGCCGGTGCCAGCCTGGCGCCGATCGCAGCGCCGGTGCCGCCACTCGAGCCGCCGGCAAAGCGGTCCGGATCATAGGCGTTGGCAACCGCGCCGAAGGCGGCGTTGTTCGAGGTGATGCCGAAAGCAAGTTCGTGAAGATTGGTCTTGCCGAGCAGGATCGCGCCCGCATCGCGCAGTTTCTTCAAGACAGGCGCGTCTTCTGCGGGCACCCATCCTTTCAGGGCAGGCGTGCCACCGGTGGTCGGCAGGCCAGCGGAGGCAATGTTGTCCTTCACGACAATCGGCACGCCGTGCAGCGGTCCGAGGGGTTCACCTGCCTTCACGCTTTCATCGGCGGCTGCAGCGGCTGCAAGCGCGCCTTCGCTGTCGAACGTTATGTAGACATTGCCCGGGTCATCGCCGGTTCTGGCGATGAGGGCGTTGACGAGATCCGTGGCTGTCAGCGTCTGTCCGGCTATGGCGCTCGCCGTTTCCGCCGCACTCATGGTGGTGATGTCGTCGGCGGCAAAGGCCGGACCGGCAAAGACGGCTGCGATCGCAGTCAGTCCTGCTGTGAGATGCACTTTCATGTTTGTTCCCCTTCTTATGCATGAGGGAAACAGCAAACGCCTGTGCCTTTTCCGGCGCATCCTCGAAAATGAGGAGGCGCTTCGTTTATTGGAGAGAAAGTCGCGTGTTGACGCTGGCGAGCAGTTCCGCCCGGCTAGTCACCCCTGATTTTTGAAACACCGCCTTGAGATGGGAGCGAACGGTCGTGACGGAGATTTCAAGTTCCGCCGCAATCTCGCGGTCGCGCTTGCCTTCACTCACCAGGCAAAGCACGTCCTGTTCCCGGCCGGTGAGCCCGTGGTGGCCGGCCCAGGCCGTCAAGCGCAAGCGGGGGTCGGCATCGCGCTGTTTGCGTTCGTGTGCTTGCATGTTCGCAAGGGCATGTCCGAAGGACGTGCCGATCGCGTTCAGTATTTCCAGGTCGCGCTGCTGGAAGGTTTCCTTGCCGGCGCCGCGCCAGATGCGCAGGTCGCCCAGATGGCCTGTCGCCGCATAGGCATGGAAGTTCATGCCCTGATGCAGGCCGTCCCTTGCCAGAAAGTCGTTGTAGAATTCGGTGCGCAGGAAATCTTCCCGGGAAATGACCTGGTCGAGGTGGGTGGCGCGCCGGCACATGCGGAACCTGGGTGTAATCGGATCGCAGTGCTGGAAATGGTGCTGGTAGGCGGCGAGATTGCTCTCGTCCATGTTCAGGAACACGCCGTCCGTGTCGCCGTCGGTCCTTGTCCAGACGTAGGAGGCAAAGTAGTCTGCCTCCAGAAGGTCCAGCAAGCGGGTGCCAAGCTGCAGCCTGAGTTGCCGTGCGTCCTGGATGGCGATCATGTCCTGCATGATCGCGAAGATCAGATTTGTTTCCCGGCCCGAAAGCGTTGTCAGCATGCCAGACCTCCTCTTGCGTCATGGTAGCGAGGAAGAGGAGATCCGTCATCCAAAAGGATCGGGCCGGGTGTCATGCCTATTTCGGCATCAGGGCCCAGTAGTCGAAATCGAGGACCACTTCGGGCAGGTAGTTGTCCTCATGGTCCTGTCCGGGGAAGTCATGGCAGGTCCGGTTCTTGGTGGCGACAAGCCGCAGACGCAGCGCGCCGACGTCCGAGCGGCCGTCGATATCCGCCTTGTCCAGAACTTCCGACCAGGCATAAACCGTGTCGCCGGCCGCCAGCGGGCCGACGTGGCGACCGCCGTTGATGCCGGCAATATGAAACGCGTTGGCCAGCCCGTTGAACGACAGCGCACGGGCAATGGAGATCACGTGGCCGCCATAGACCAGGCGGTGGCCGAAACGGTTGTAAGCTTCCGTGTGCTGGTTGAAATGCACCTTGGCGGTGTTCTGGTAGAGACGGGTCGCCAGCTGATGCTCGGCTTCCTCCACCGTCATGCCGTCGACATGGTCGATCTTCTCGCCAATCTCGTAATCGTCGAAACGGTACTCGGATCCGGCCAGGTCATTGTCCCAATTGGCGGTGTCGAGCAATGGCACGGCGGTGCCGAGAGACTGCGGGTCGAGCGCTGAGGGAAGTTCCGGCACCACCGGTTCCGGCGCCGGATTGGCGGCAACACGCTTGTTGACCATCACCCAGCGGACATAATCCAGCACCTCGGTGCCGTTTTCGGTGTAGCCGGTCGAGCGCACATAGACGACGCCGGTCTTGCCGTTGGAGTTCTCTTTCTTGCCGATCACCTCGGAGACGGTGGAAATGGTATCTCCCGGGAAAACCGGTGCCAGGAACCGGCCGCCGGCATAGCCCAGATTGGCGACGGCATTCAGCGAGATGTCAGGCACTGTCTTGCCGAAGACAATATGAAAGGTCAGCAGGTCGTCGACCGGGGCGTGGGAATAGCCCAGGGATTTTGCGAAAGCGTCTGACGACTGAACCGCAAAGCGAGAGCCGTAAAGCGCGGTGTAAAGCGCCTGGTCACCGCTGGTGACGGTGCGCGGCGTTGCGTGGCGGATGACCTGTCCCACCTTGAAGTCTTCGAAGAAATTGCCGCGATTGGTCTTGCTCACCTGTGCCTCCCGGTTCTGATTTGTCGGAGAGGATTAAGCCCGCTGCGGTGCACACAAGCAAGTCAGACGTTTTGCCGATGACCTTGTGAAAGCAAGTCGAGGCTTTGGCATCCCGTGCCAACCCGGGAGCGGTTGCCGGTTGGCAGGGGCCGCTCGGCTATTTGCCGGCCGGGTCGGGCAGCGCGCCACAAAAGCCGCCGCTCGGGGCGGTGCCGGAGCCCAGAGCCAGAAGTTTCGGGGCCTTGTAGGGATTGGGCGGTGTCGCAGATGCATCGAGAGCAATCATTGCCGCAAGTCCGGCAAGGGCGATAAAGGCTGTTACCAACCGGGTCATGATCTCGCCTCCAGCTTCAGGAGCGGGCGCAGTTTCACGCCGTAGATCGATCCGGCAAAGGCGGCCGCGAACCAGACCCAACCGTGCAGGCTGCCGGTCGAGATGCCGGAAAAGAACGCGCCGACATTGCAGCCGAAGGCAAGGCGCGAGGAATAGCCCAGCAGAAAGCCCGCCACCATTGCGGCGAGCCAGGCCTGTGCCGGCAGCGACTGGATTTTCTGTGACAGGCCGCCCGTGCGCCAGCTGGCGACCAGAAAGGCACCAAGGATGATGCCGATATTGGTGAGGGATGTGTAATCCGTCAGCAGGCTATGGGTCAGGCGCTCGACGGAGGCAGGTGCACTCCAGAAAGCGGATCCGGAAAGATCCGCCCCCGCTGCAGATGCCGCCTTTGCAGCCCAAAGGCCAAGGCCATAGACAACGCCCCAGGGTTGGCCGGCCACGATCAGGTTCAGGATGGCAAGGGCGGCCAGCAGCACGGCTGCAACTATCAGCCGGCGAGGCAGGCGCCGGTTTTCGGGAGCTGCCAGTTTCCAGAGCACTGCGGCGATTGCCGAAAGTCCGAGGAGGGTAATCGCCGCGCCTTGCCAGCCGGACAGGGTCAGAACGGGCAATGCCCCAAGATCTGTCCACCAGATCAGGTGATAGGCCCCGGCAAAGCTGCCGATGGCAAAGAAAGGCAGGGCGACAAGGGAAACCGCGTTGCCGGACCCTGCATTGACCAGGGTGCCGGAACCGCATCCGAGCACGACCTGCATGGCAGCGCCGAAGACGAAGGCTCCCGCGATCATGGCAAAGCCGATCGGGCCCTGTGCGCCGCTCAGCTCGCCCTGGTTTGCGGCAAGCAGGGGAAAGGCCACCAGCGAGACAAGGGCGATCGACAGAAGCTGCGCCCAAAGGCCGCCCGGGTCTCGGCGCAGGATCATCGCACGCCAGGGGCCGGCAAAACCGAAGCGCAGGCCTTCCAGCACGATGCCGAAGCCAAGGCCGACGGCAAGCAGCAGGCCATACCGTCCACCAACCAGAAGGGCGGTGGCCAGAACGGCTGCAAGGGCGGTCAAAACAAGACCGCTGCGGCGCCAGACTGGCGTCGCAGCGGTGGTGTGAAGGTCTGCGGCTGTGGTCACGTCAGTTCAGTATCTGGTTTATCAGGTTCTGTACGAGACCCGGTGTGTTGGCCATCTCGTTTCCGGACTGGGAATATTCGACCATGGAGCCCGCGTAAAGCTTTGCGTTTTCCACCCCGGCGACTTCGGACACCGCAAACCAGTGAGCTGCGGCCCAGTGGCCGGTGTTGCAGAAAGAAACCGTATCCTTGCCGTCTTCGACACCAAGCGATGCTTTCAGCGCGGCAGGATCGATGGCGGTGGACATTGCCGGCGAGCCTTCCTTGAAGAAAGCGGTGTAGGTGTGGTTGATGGCAGTCGGCAGGGTTCCCGGACGCGAGGCAGCTTCATGCGCCTTCTTGCCGTTGAAGAAATCCGCCGGGCGAGCATCTACCAGAAGCGCATTCGACTCGCCGGCAGCGACGGCGGAAACGTCTGCCGTGGTGGCCAGCCAGGTATCGTCAAAGGTCAGTTCCAGCTCGCTCGGAAAGGCGGATTCGGCCGTGGCGTTGACCGGAAGGCCAGCGGCTTTCCAGGACTCCAGGCCACCGTTCAGGATCGACAGGTCGGTGAAGCCGGTGGATTTCAAGGTCCAGTAGACACGCGCGGCAGAACCGAAGTCCGTATCGGTCTTGCCTTCGGACAGGATGACGATCGGCGTATCCTGTTCCAGGCCGAGTTCTTCCAGTTCGGCTTCCAGCTTTTCAACATCCACAAGGCCGCCCGGGTTTTCCGCCGGTCCGCGGAACATGCGATAGGGCGCAAACAAAGCGCCGTCTGCATGGCCTTTCTCGTATCCCTCGTTGCGGATGTCCAGAAGCACCGGCTCCACGGTGTCCAGCGACGCGGACAGCTCGGCAGCCTCCACCAGCGGGCCGAAGCTTGCGGCGGTGGCGGATGTGGCGAGGCTTGCGGTCATCGCCAGTGCGAGAGCGAAATGTTTCATTGGTTCAGCCTTCCTTGTGCGCAGTTGACCTGAGGCCAGGCGCTTCAATTCTCAGGCCGAAGTGTAGGGAGTTCCCGGTCGGGAGGCGTGGGATGGCGTTTCAATTTCCGTCACCGGACTGATATTTTAAACCAAGGCGGACATGCGCCGTGGCAATTGGTTGCGGTGAGGCATGCAGGCTGTCTCAAGTCTTCTGGTTTGCCGGCGAAAGATCCGGACGAGTGAAAGAGGGCGCGCATAGGCAAACCTCATCCTGAGGAAGCGCGAAGCGCTGTCTCGAAGGATGGGCCACTTGCTCCGAAAATGCCGCCCATGCTTCGAGACGGACCTGCGGTCCTCCTCAGCATGAGGGGAAAATCGAACTGGCTGAAAAAAAAGCCCGGGACATTGCCCGGGCTTTTCTGGTTCGTTCTATCAGGCTTATGCCGATTCCTTGTTCGCCGCACGTTCGGCGCGCTTGCGCTCATGCGGGTCGAGGACGGCCTTGCGCAGGCGGATGGAGTCCGGCGTGACTTCCACCAGCTCGTCGTCTGCGATGTAGGAAAGCGCTGCTTCCAGGGTCAGCTTCTTCGGCGTGGTCAGCTTGACAGCGTCGTCCTTGCCGGCAGAGCGGATGTTGGTGAGCTGCTTGCCCTTCAGCACGTTCACTTCCAGGTCGTTGCCGCGGGTGTGTTCGCCGATGATCATGCCAGGATAAACCTTGGTGCCCGGATCGATCATCATCGGGCCGCGGTCTTCCAGATTGAACAGGGCATAGGCAACTGCCTCACCGGTGCCGTTGGACAGGAGCACGCCGGTGTGACGGCCCTGGATCGGGCCCCGGTGCGGCTCATAGCCATGGAACAGACGGTTGAAGATCGCCGTGCCGCGGGTGTCGGACAGCAGTTCGGACTGGTAACCGATGAGGCCGCGGGTCGGAGCGTGGAACACCAGACGGGTGCGGCCACCGCCGGACGGCTTCATTTCCAGAAGGTCGGCCTTGCGTTCCTGCAGCTTCTGAACCACGACGCCGGAATGTTCTTCATCAACGTCGATGATGACTTCCTCAATCGGCTCCAGGCGGTTGCCGGCATCGTCATACTGATAGACGACGCGCGGACGGCCAACGCCAAGTTCGAAGCCTTCACGACGCATGTTCTCGATCAGGATCGCCAGAAGAAGTTCGCCGCGACCGGAGACGACAAATGCGTCCGGCTCGTCGGTGTCTTCCACCTTCAGGGCGACGTTGCCTTCTGCTTCCTTCTTCAGGCGGTCGCGAATGACGCGGGACTGAACCTTGGAGCCTTCGGTGCCGGCCAGTGGGCTGTCGTTGACACGGAAGGTCATGGACAGCGTCGGCGGATCGATCGGCTGAGCCTGCAGGGATTCATTGACCGACGGGGCGCACAGCGTGTCGGCAACGGTTGCCTTGGTCAGGCCCGCGATGGCGACGATGTCGCCCGCTTCACCCTTTTCGATCGGCTGACGTTCCAGGCCACGGAAAGCAAGGATCTTGGAGATACGGCCGTTTTCAACGACGCTGCCGTCACGGGAGAGCGCCTTGATCGGCATGTTCGGCAGAGCGGTGCCCGACACGATACGGCCGGTCAGGATGCGGCCCAGGAACGGGTCGGATTCGATGGTGGTTGCCAGGATGCGGAAATCGCCCGGCTGGGCTTCCGGCGGCGACACCTTGTCGAGGACCATGTCGAAGAGCGGGTCCATGCTGTCCTGCGGGCCGTTCGGCTCCAGAGCCATCCATTCCTGCTTGGCCGAACCGTAGAGCACCGGGAAGTCGAGCTGGTCTTCATTGGCGTCGAGGGCTGCGAACAGGTCGAAGACCTCGTCCAGCACTTCATCGGCACGCTGTTCCGGCTTGTCGATCTTGTTGATGGCGACGATCGGCTTCAGGCCGAGTTTGAGGGCCTTGCCGAGCACGAACTTGGTCTGCGGCATCGGGCCTTCAGCAGCATCCACCAGAAGGATCACGCCGTCGACCATGTGCAGGATACGCTCAACTTCGCCGCCGAAGTCGGCGTGGCCCGGTGTGTCCACGATGTTGATGCGGGTGTCTTTCCAGACCAGCGAGGTGACCTTGGCCAGAATGGTGATGCCGCGCTCACGCTCGATATCGTTGGAGTCCATCATCCGTTCTTCGGTGCGCTGGTTGTCGCGGAAGGCACCGGATTGCTTCAGAAGAACGTCGATGAGTGTGGTTTTGCCATGGTCAACGTGCGCGATGATGGCAATATTACGAAGGTTCATGAGTGGCTCCAAAAGACAGAACGGGCCCTTGGGGACCCGCAGCTTGTCTGGAAGTTGATTATGCTATGGATCGGCATCCGCGCCGAATTTGGCGCCTTTATACGTGGCGCGAGGGAATTGTGCAACGCAATGTCACATCTACGCATTGACAGTGCTTCCTGAAGCGCCGTATTCGTAAGGTAACCTTACTAAAATGGGGTGGCGATGGGAGTTCCAACTCCGAATGTCGGTGTCACCATGCTGGTCGTTGATCTGGCACGGTTGCTGCGGCGAAACTTCGAGGCGGAGTTATCCAAGGTCGACACTGGTCTGACTGCCGGAGAAGCGCGTACGCTGTTTTATGTCTGGCGACTTCCGGGTCAAAGGCAGGCCGTTCTGGCAGATGCGATGTATGTCGAGCCGATGACCCTGGTCGGGTACCTCGACACGCTCGAAAAGGCCGGATTGATCCGCCGCTGCCAGGACCCGAACGACCGCCGGGCCAAGATAATCGAGCTGACGCCGTTGGCAGATCCATTGCTTGAGAAAATTGGGACTGCCCTGCAAGAGGTGCGCTCCAGGGCGCTTGAGGACATTCCCGCCGACCAACGGCAGATACTGGAATCGCTTCTGCAGACCATGAAGGACAGCCTGCTGCAGGAGGTTTCCAAAGGGAAACAGAAATGACCGCCGACAGCTCAATCATGAGCGCAAGACGTACATCGCTTCTCGGGGCCGGGCTCGTCGCTATCGGCCCCATTTCGATGGCGCTTTATACCCCGGCCATGCCGGCCCTGGTCGAAGCCTTCGGAACCACCGATTCAGCGGTCAAGCTTACCCTGACGGCGTATTTCGCCGGTTTTGCCGTCACGCAGCTGGTTTGCGGCCCTCTGACGGACGCCTTTGGGCGCAAGCCGGTCACGATCGCCTTCCTGGTCCTCTATCTCGTCTCAAGCGTGCTGGCGACCTTCGCGCCGACTGTCGAGTTCATGGTCTTTGCCCGAGCCCTTCAAGGTGTGGGGGCCGCGGTCGGCATCGCGGTGTCGCGCGCCATCGTCCGCGACCAGTTTACCGGTCAGGCCTCTGCCAGGATCATGAATACGATCGCGATGATGCTGGCCCTTGGTCCGGCGATTTCGCCCACCATCGGCGGGATCGTGCTGGAACTGTTCGGCTGGCAGGAAGTGTTCTGGTGCATGGTGATCTACGGTGCGTTGCTGATGATTGCAGTGCTCGTGTTTCAGGTTGAAACCAACCCGCAGCCGGGCAAGCATCACCTCAATCCGCGGCAACTGGCGATCAACTACGGCACCTTGCTGAAGGACCCGAGGTTTCTGGCGCCAAGCCTTCTCATCGGTTTCGGGCTCGGCAACCTTTATGCCCTGGCGACCGTCCTGCCTTTCATCCTGATCTATGAAGTCGGTCTCACGCCGTCCGCCTTCGGGCTGACCATGATCATCCAGTCAGGTTCCTTCATTTCTGGAACCATCCTGACGGGTCGTCTGCTTCGCTTCTTCGAGGCCCGCAAGCTGGTGCCCTACGGGCTCAGCCTCTGGGTCGTTGCGTCAACGCTGATGTGCTATGTCACGCTCACCCATGAACCGACGATCCTGACGGTCATGGGGCCGGTGGCGCTGTTCACATTCGCGCTGGCGCTGGTTCTTCCGGCAAGCTTCACCGAATCCATGGCGCCGTTCCCGCATATCGCCGGTTCGGCATCTTCCATGCTCGGCTTTCTGCAGTTCGGCGGCGGCATTGTCGCCAGCCTCGCGATCGCCGCACTCGGCGAACCGATCCTCGGCCTCGCTTTCATTCTGCCGGGTATGCCCATCGCCGGCATCATTCTGTTCCTGATCCTGCGCAGCCAGATCCGTCAGCCGGCGGCGGCGGAGTAGGCGCACATTATCCGCCTCTCCGTCGTCATCCCGGCCAAGCGCAGCGCGAGCCGGGACCGGGGAGGCACAGCGCCGACTGATAAGTCTCCATCGGAAACACCTCGGCTCTCCGGTCCCGGATCTCCGCTTCGCTGCGTCCGGGATGACGAAGGTAGGTTTTTTTAAAACAAACGGGCCGGTTTCCCGGCCCGCTCTTTTTTTTGGGAACTCTGATCAGGCCTTGAGAACCGGATCCAGCGTGACGGTGTGCAGTTCGACGTCGTCACGGTCCATCAGGCGGACGGTGAGCTGTTCGCTCTGGCCGTCGATGTCGACCAGGCCGAAGAACTGAAGTCCCATGGACGGGGGCAGGTTGGCACCCTGTTCGGCGGTCGGGGCCTTGATGTACTTAAGCTCCGGGCCGAAGGTCATGTCGAGATCGTTCGGGCCGAAGGTGCCGGCGTGGATCGGGCCGGAGACGAATTCCCAGAACGGTTTGAAATCCTGGAACTGTGCCTTGTCCGGATTGTAGTAATGCGCGGCGGTGTAGTGCACATCGGCGGTCAGCCAGACGATGTTGTCGATGTCTGCCGTCTTGATGAAGCGCAGCAGATCGGCGAATTCCAGTTCTCGGCCTTTCGGTGCGCCGTGATCGCCATTGGCAACCGCTTCGGCGCCGGCCTGGTCTTTCCAGTTGTCCCAGACGATCAGGCCGATCGGCATGTCGCAGGCGATGACCTTCCAGGTGGCGTTGGAATTCAGAAGTTCACGCTTCAGCCAGGCAAGCTGCTCGGCGCCGAGGATGCGCGAAGCCGGTGTCATGGTGTCTTCCATCGAAGCGCCGTTCGGCCCGCGATAGGAACGCAGGTCCAGGAAGAACACGTCCAGCAGCGGACCATAGGCGATCTTGCGGTAGACGCGGCCCGGCTCGGCCGGGGTGTAGCGGATGGGGGCCAGCTCGTGGAAAGCCCGGCCGGCGCGGGCGGCCAGAAGGTGGATGTTCTTTTCGCTGTAGCGATCGTCGGACAGAAGGTCCTTGGAGGACGACCAGTTGTTGACGACTTCATGATCGTCCCACTGGAAGAAGGTCGGGACTTCCGCGTTGAACGCCTTGAGGTTCTCGTCCATGAGGTTGTATTTCCACTGGCCGCGATACTCGTCCAGCGTTTCGGCAACCTTGGATTTTTCTTCCGTGACGATGTTCTTCCAGACGGTGCCGTCCTTCAGCTCGACGGTTTCCTTCATCGGGCCATCGGCATAAATCGTGTCGCCGGAGTGGATGAAGAAGTCTGGCTGGTGTTTTGCCATGGTGGCGTAGGTTTTCATGCCGCCACGGTCGGTATCAATCCCCCAGCCCTGGCCGGCGGTATCGCCCGACCAGGCGAAACGAATGTTGCGGCGGGACGCCGGGGCGGTGCGGAAGCGGCCGGTCATCGGCTCGGACACGGCATTGACGTCGTTCAGGTCGGCAAAGGCGACGCGGTAGAAGACATCCTGATCGGACGGCAGTTTCTCAAGCAGTCGCTTGACGGCAAAATCCGAGTCGGGAAGCGCATTGATCGGGGCAAGGCGCCGCGGCGTTTCGAACGTGCCGGTGGTGTCGACTTCCACCAGCATTTGCGCCGGGCGGTCCGAGCGGGCCCAGATCATGCCGGAATTGGCATCAACGTCACCGGACTGAAGGCCGTGCGTGATCTGAGGGCGTGAGGACGCACGCGACAGGCCCGGCATGGCCAGCGGTGAGGCCAGTACCAGACCGGTAGCAACCGATGATTTCAGAAAATTGCGTCGAGAAACGTTTGAAGACATTTTCAAGCTCCGTGGCTGGGGACCGCAGGGGCGAGTCCCTTGGCAAAAACATCAGGTGCTGAAGCTCCGTGACAGACGGATGTCCGTTCCAAGACCGTTTCCCGAATTTTTGATGACGGCGTGTGCGGATTGCCGGAAAACCGCCGCGGAACGATTGAACCTCCAAATTGCTTCCAAATCGTGATCGTCCACAGCCTTGGAGCGGGGTCAAGCAGGGCGAAGTCGCATTGGTGCCGCTTGACCGTCGGTGTCAGACGGGCCAAACACGTGCCTGACCGTCAAAAGGACGCAATGATGCCGACCCCGACAGCCTACGAGCCGCCGCGTTTCAACGCCGGACACCAACGCCCCCACGTGATGGGGATCCTGAACGTGACCCCGGATTCCTTTTCCGATGGCGGGCGCCACGCCAATGCGGATGCCGCCTTGCGGCGTGCACAGGAAATGATTCTGGAAGGGGCCGATATTCTGGATGTCGGCGGCGAAAGCACGCGGCCGGGCTCCGAACCGGTGCCACTGGACCTGGAATGGTCGCGGCTCGATCCGATCCTCGATCAGGTGATCGACATGGGAACGCCCGTATCGATCGATACCTACAAGGCGGAGATCGCGCGCCGCGCCTGTGCGGCAGGGGCGGTCATCGTCAATGATGTGTGGGGTCTGCAAAAGGATCCGGCCATGGCTGACGTCGTTGCCGAGGCCGGCGTGCATGTGGTTATGATGCATAACCGTCTTGCCGCCGATGCCGGACTGGACATTCTTTCGGACATTGACCGGTTCTTCGAAATCTCGATGGAACTGGCGGAAAAGGCAGGGATTGCCAGGGAAAAGCAGATCCTTGATCCGGGCTTTGGCTTCGGCAAGACCATCAACCAGAATTTCACCGTGCTGAACCGCTTCGAAACGCTGCAAAAACACGGCCTGCCGTTGTTGGCCGGTGCGTCGCGCAAGCGCATGATCGGCGCGGTGCTGGAAGCGGAAACGGAAGACCGGCTGTTCGGATCCGTTGCCGTTCACATGACGGCCATGCTGAAAGGGGCTGCGATTGTGCGGGCGCATGACGTAAGTCCACATGCCGATTGCGTGCGTATGATCGAGGCAACCCGCCTGGAACGGAACCCTGTCGAATGAATGCCGAAAATGCGATGGCTGACGCCCCGACCCGCTGTGCGCTCGGGCTCGGATCCAACCTTGGAGACCCGAAGGCCAATCTGGATGAGGCCATCCGCCGGCTGGAGGAAACACCCGGTGTCATGCTGGTGTCCCGTTCCTCAGATTACCGGACGCCGCCCTGGGGGCCGGTGCCGCAGGACGATTTCCGCAATTGCTGCGTGGTGATCGATACCACCATGAGCCCGCAGGCGCTGCTGAAGCGCTGTCTTCAAATCGAGACCGAACTCGGACGTGTGCGCGACGTGCGCTGGGGCCCGAGAACGCTGGACATCGATGTTCTGATCTACGGTTTGCAAAGGGTTGCCGAAAACGACCTCGAAATCCCGCACCCGCGCATGGGCGACCGCGCCTTCGTTCTGATCCCCCTCGCCGAAATCTGGCCCGACGCCCCACTGGGCGACGGCCGCACCGCGATGGAGGCATTGGAAACCTGCCCGGACCAGGACGGCGTGGTGAAGCTGGACGGGTGAAGTTTTGAACCGAGTGGCGATAGCGCCGGGGCGGTGAAGCCGACAGTTGGAACGTTAATTTAAACATTCTTGGACAGGATCCGGCTGGAGATTATCCAGGTTCCGTATTCATGTCAGTTGTTCAAAGTCTGAAAAATGCTCTTGAGAAGCGGCATCTCCTGTCGGCGGATACGCTCACGTTTGCTTTTGGGGCTATCCTGATCCCGAACGCCGTCTTCATTTTTCTCAGCTTGTTCTACTGCCCTTTCCGGACGTTTTTCGTTCTGCTGTTGTCCTTGATCTGTCTGCTGGGTCTCTACCTGCATCGGTCTGTCTTCTTTGTTCTGCTTCTTGCAGTGATGACCGTTGACGTTCTTGTCCTGATTTCCAACTTTTTCCAGATGCCGTTGCCAATGCTGGTCGACTCCCTGCGTTACGCTGGCAATCTCAGCCTGATGAATTCCGCAGTCTACCTTGCGGCCGCCGTTGTTCTACTGGTTTCCTTTGCCCTGACGTACAAAGTCGTGGTGCGCACCCGTCAGAACCGCCAGACAGTGAACCTGGCGCCTTTTTTCGTGGTGCTCGCGGTATACGCCGGTATTGACTGGTGGGCGAATTCCCTGCCTCAGGAGTATGCGCTGGCAGCCACGAGCGTTGAGGAAAGCTATGTTCCAACCGGTGACGCGGCCAGTCTCTACAGCGGCCTGGAAGAACATCTGGACGATGCACAAAAGCGCAATGTGCTTGTGGTGATGGTGGAAGGCCTGGGCGCGTTTGCCTCGCAGGAAATGCGAGACCTGATCTGGCAACCTCTGTTGGAACGCGATGTTGCCGAGCACTATGTCGTTGAACAAGGCGACGCGGTGTATTTCGGGTCGACGACCTCCGGCGAGGTTCGCGAGCTTTGCAATCTCAAGGCGGATTACCGGGATTTTCGCGATCGGGAGAGTGGTGAGTGTCTGCCGCTGAAAGCCGTCAAGGCGGGATACCGCACGGCCGCGTTTCATGCCTTTACGGGTAACTTCTTCGAACGGTTCGATTGGTATCCGAAGATCGGCTTCCAGGACCTCTTCTTCATGGAAAACAAACTTGGGTTTGGTGCTGACCGAACCCTGCCCCTGTGCGGGATCGCTTTCCAGGGATATTGCGACGAAGACGCTGCCGAAGCCGTTGGGAAATTTCTGTTGGAAGCTGACGGTGACCGCAAGTTCGCCTATTGGCTTACGCTGAATTCCCACAAGCCGGTCAATCCCGGTGAAGTGCCGCCGAGATTTTCCTGTGACGATGGCGGCGGTGTTTTTGGAGATGTCGAACTTTGCCGGATGGCGGAGCAGTGGGTGAATGTCTCACATCTGGTCAAGGCCATCGCGCTTGATGAAAGTCTCGCGGAAACCGAAATTGTGCTTGTCGGCGATCACCATCCGCCTCTTTTTTCGCGGAGCGCACGCAAGAAGTTTGCTCCAGGAAGAGTTGCCTGGCTTCACCTTAAACCCAAAAGAGACGAGCAACAGACACTTGCGGCAAAGTTGCCAGATGCCCAGAACTAGTCTGGCTGTTCTGGGAGCAAGATCTGAGTTGGGTGTTAATCTGTTCCAGTTTGGCCCGTCGTTTCAACGCGTTGCCAGTCCAACAAAACTCTCCATGTGAAACCCGGCTGTTGCCTGGCTCTGCCGGTGTTCCTGGCCAAAGGGGCAAGCCCGTCTTGCCAGGCAGCCGGACCAGCAATCGAGGTCGCGGCTGGTTGCCAGATGGTTTCGGCAGTCAGTGACCTTGTAGCCTTCGTGCACCGTAACGGCACCGACCGGGCAAATCGCGAGGCAAGGTGCGTCGGTGCAGGTCGCGCAGGGGCCTTCCATCTTGACCGGTTTTGGTCCGTCAAAGGGTTCCGCACTCAGAAACGCTGCGCGGAAGCCAGCCCAGGGGCCAAAGGTGCGGTGGGCGAGAACGCCGAGCGGGCTTTGGGAGAAGCCGCCGCATTTCATCGCCCATTGCTGGAACGGGTAATAGGGCGGGCCTTCGAAGGGAAACACCGGTTCGTAGCCGGATGCCTCGGCAAGGTCCAAAAGGCTGCGCCGCGTGTAGCGGTCGAGCGGGTCCGGGTGGCCGTTTTTGTATTCCGGACTGGCCGTCAGATGCGGCCAGATTGATGGTCCGGTGCTGCCGATCAACAGAAGGCTTCGGGCCTGCTTGCCGCTGGCAAGAGGTGGAACGGCAACGGTGCCATCAGGAGCAAAGCCGCCGAGCAACAAAAAACCGGCGGCAGCAAGGTTCTGTTCGAGCTTTGCTGCCGCCGGTCTTGTCATGTCAGAGATCTCAGCCGATCCGGTCGCGCTTGGCGAGGGTGCGCAGGCGCAGGGCGTTCAGCTTGATGAAGCCGGCGGCGTCCTTCTGGTCGTAAGCACCCTGGTCGTCCTCGAAGGTGACCAGCTCTTCGGAATAGAGCGAATAGGGCGAGGACCGGCCGACGAGGATGACGTTGCCCTTGTAGAGCTTCAGCCTGACGGAGCCGGTGACATGCTCCTGGCTCTTGTCGATCAGGGCCTGCAGCATTTCGCGTTCCGGCGAGAACCAGAAACCGTTGTAGATCAGCTCGGCGTAACGCGGCATCAGTTCGTCCTTCAGGTGCGAGGCACCGCGGTCGAGCGTGATGGATTCCATGGCGCGGTGCGCCGTCAGGAGGATGGTGCCGCCCGGCGTTTCGTAGATGCCGCGGCTCTTCATGCCGACGAAGCGGTTCTCGACCATGTCGAGACGGCCGATGCCGTTGTCGCGGCCATAGTCGTTGAGTTTGGCAAAGAGCGTTGCCGGCGACATCTTCTCGCCATTGAGGGAGACGGCGTCGCCCTTTTCGAAGCCGATTTCGATGTAGGTGACTTCGTCCGGAGCTTCGGTCGGGTCAACCGTGCGCTGGAACACGTAGTTCGGCGCTTCCTCGGCCGGGTCTTCCAGCACTTTGCCTTCCGATGAGGAGTGCAGCATGTTGGCGTCGACGGAGAACGGAGCTTCGCCGCGCTTGTCTTTCGGAACCGGGATCTGGTGCTGTTCGGCGAACTCCAGAAGGTCGGTCCGGGACTTGAACGTCCAGTCGCGCCACGGCGCGATCACCTTGATGTCCGGGTTGAGGGCATAGGCGGACAGTTCGAAACGAACCTGGTCGTTGCCCTTGCCGGTTGCGCCATGGGCAATCGCGTCAGCGCCGGTTTCCTCGGCAATCTCGATCAGGCGCTTGGAAATCAGCGGCCGGGCGATGGAGGTGCCGAGCAGGTAGACGCCCTCATAGACGGCATTGGCGCGGAACATCGGGAAGACGAAGTCGCGGATGAATTCCTCGCGCAGGTCGTCGATGTAGATTTCCTTGATGCCGAGCATTTCGGCTTTCTTGCGCGCCGGCTCCAGCTCCTCGCCCTGGCCGAGATCGGCGGTGAAGGTCACCACTTCGCAGCCCAGTTCGGTCTGCAGCCATTTCAGGATGATGGAGGTGTCGAGGCCGCCGGAATAGGCCAGCACGACTTTTTTGATGTCACCATGCGCCATTTTGGGAAAAATCCAGTTCGATGTTCCTTGCGGTTTCCCGCCGATGAAAATTTGCGGCAATTTAGCCGGTTCTATGCATGGCGCAAGCCCCGCGATGCACTCATTTCGTCGCGTTTCGCTCTACACGGGTCGATCTGCCATGTCGGGAAATTTTGGTGGGCGCCCGTTACTGCGCCGCCACCGTTTGCGTGGTCGTCCTGGCGCCGTATCGGGCCAGGAACATGTCGACGCTTTCCTCGATGATCCGCTCCATCTCGGGGCGGGTCGTCACGCGGCCGCTGTGGATGTTCGGGTAGAAGGAGCGGGCCTTGATCAGGCCAAGAAATTGCGTAGCCGCCAGGGACGGGTCGTCGGCCGTGAGCTTGCCTTCACGCGTGGCGCGATCCATGAACTCGGTAAAGACGGAGATCTTGGTCATGCGGCTGTCCATATCGGCTGCAAGGGCCGGGTCACGGATCGTTTCGCTCATGACCATGCGGGCCAGGCTCATGAAGCACGGATTGATCATGAGCTCGCCTTCGGCCCAGCCGAGACGCACCAGGGCATCGCGAATAGGCGTTGCCGGGTCGTAGGCGACTTCAAGCGCCGAGTTGATCTGATCGGCAAGGCACTGGTTGATCTCCTTGAAAAGCACGTCCTTGCTTTCAAAGTGATTGTAGACCGTGCGCTTGGAAACCTGGGCTCGCTCGGAAATCCGGTCCATGCTGGCTCCGGCATAACCCTTTTCCTGAAACTCGGCGATTGCAGCCTCGACGATCTGCTTCTTTTTCTGATCCGATACGGACATTACCTACTCATATATACCCCGTTGCATTATCTGTCAGACGACAGGACCCCCGCCTCTTTAATCCCAAAAATCGCGCCCTATGTAAACTCTGGCGTTTACAGATGTGCAGTTAGGAACTAAACTGCACGGTGTAGTTTACATCCTTTAGCCAGAATTGGCCAGCCAAAGGAGACGCCTCCTCATGTCAGTGACATTAAAAATCAACGGGGAAACGCGTACGCTCGACGCGGATCCCGAGAGCCCCCTGCTGTGGGCTCTGCGCGACGAGCTGGGAATGACGGGGACAAAGTTCGGTTGCGGCATTGCTTCCTGCGGTGCCTGCACGGTGCACATGGACGGTATTCCTGTCCGGTCCTGCCAGACATTCGTCGGCGACCTCGAAGGCGCTGAAATCACAACGATCGAAGGTATCGACGGCAAGGCGGCTGCCGCTGTCCAGGCCGCCTGGAACGAGCTGGACGTGCCGCAGTGCGGGTATTGCCAGTCCGGCCAGATCATGGCCGCAACTGCCTTGCTTGCCGAAACGCCCAAGCCGACCGACGAGGACATCGACGCAGCCATGGACGGCAATGTCTGCCGCTGCGCCACCTATGCCCGGATCCGCAAGGCCATCCACCTTGCATCTGACAAGATGGAGGCCTAAGCCATGCTGCATCTCCTGAAACAACCGCTGGCAGCCGCAATGCCGACGCGGCGCACCTTCCTGAAGGTGTCCGCCGGTGCAGTTGGTGGCCTGGTGCTTGCCATGAATCTGCCGCGCTCGACTGCCTCGGCCGCCGAAGGCGAGTTCATCCAGCCCTTCGTTCACATCCGTCCGGACAACACGGTGGTGGTGCTGTCAAAGCACTTCGACATGGGGCAGGGAACGGCCAGTGGTCTTTGCAGTCTGGTCGCCGACGAGCTCGACGCTTCCTGGGAGCAGGTCAGTGTCGAATTCGCACCGTCCAATCCGCAGGTCTATGCCAACTCGCTGTTCGGCGTGCAGGGCACAGGCGGGTCCACGGCCATGGCGAACTCTTTCATGCAGTACCGTCAGGCCGGTGCCGCGGCAAAGGCGATGATCGTTGCCGCCGCGGCAAAGGAATGGGGCGTGCCGGCGGGAGAAATCACCGTGTCGGGCGGCGTGGTCTCTCATGGTGCGGACAAGACCGCGACCCTGGGTAAGCTTGCCGGTCTTGCCGCCAACCAGGACGTTCCGGCAGAACCGACGCTGAAGACACCGGACCAGTGGGTCTACATCGGCAAGTCCTTCCCGCGTCTTGACGTCAAGAACAAGACCGTCGGCGCGCCGAGAACCTACACGATGGACTTCCAGCGTGACGACCTGCTGGTTGCCGTCGTTGCCCGCTCTCCCCGTTTTGGCGGCAAGGTGAAGTCGTTTGACGCCACCGAAGCCAAGAAGGTGCCGGGCGTCGTCAACGTGCTGCAGATCCCGAACGGGGTTGCGGTGATCGCCAAGTCCACCTGGCCGGCAATCAACGGCCGGTCCCTGCTCGAAATCGAGTGGGATGATACCGAGGCGGAAACCCGGTCCAGCGATGCGATGATCGCCGAACTGAAGGACATGACCACCAAGCCGGGTGTGAAGGTTCGCGAAGACGGTGATGTCGACGCGGCGCTGGAAGCTTCGGCCAAGGTCATCGAAGCCGACTATGACTTCCCGTTCCTGGCCCATGGCGCCATGGAACCGCTGGACATCGCCATGATGTTCGACGGTGAAACAGCGGAATTCTGGTTCGCTTCCCAGATCCCGACCATCGATCACAACGTGGCGGCCACCGTACTCGGCATTCCGTTCGAGAAGGTCAAGATCAACACCCTGTGGGCAGGCGGGTCCTTCGGGCGCCGGGCCCAGGCCGATGCGCATCCGGTCGTGGAAATCACCACGCTGGCCAAGGCCATGCAGGCCGCCGGCATGGCGCCGGCTCCGGTGAAGATCGTCTGGACCCGTGAGGACGACATGGCCGGTGGGTACTACCGTCCGATGTCGGCTCACCGGCTCCGGGTCGGGCTTGATGACCAGGGCAACGTGACTGCGTTCAAGTACAACATCGCCGCCAAGTCCATCGTCAAGGGCACGCCTTTCGAAGCCATGCTGATGAAGGACGGTGTCGACCACAACATGACGGAAGGCGCGCATGACACCACTTATGCGTTTCCGCTGATGAACATGGACCAGTCCTTCCAGGAGACGAAGGTGCCGGTTCTGTGGTGGCGCTCGGTCGGTCACACCCACACGGCCTACGTCATGGAAACCATGATCGACCGTCTGGCCAGGGAAGCCGGCAAGGATCCGGTTGCCTACCGCCTCGAGATGATCAAGGACGACCCGCGCAAGGTGGGCGTGTTGAAGCTGGCGGCTGAAAAGGCGGGCTGGGACACGCCCTTGCCTGAAGGGCGTCACCGCGGTGTCGCCGTGCACAAGTCCTTCGGCTCCTTTGTGGCGGAAGTGGCGGAAATCTCTTTCCGCGACGACGGCACTGTGAAGGTGGAAAAGGTGACGGCAGCGGTCGACTGCGGCACGCCGATCAACCCGGATAATATCCGGGCACAGGTCGAAGGCGGCATCGGCTACGGCCTGGGTGCGATCCTCCGGAACCAGGTGACGCTTGCGGACGGCGTTGTCGAGGAAACCAACTTCGACACCTACGAGCCGATCCGGATGTCAGACATGCCGGAAATCGAGGTGCATATCGTTCCCTCGAACGAAGCTCCGACCGGTATCGGTGAGCCCGGTACTCCACCAATCGGCCCGGCTGTCGCCAACGCGATTGCCGCTGCCAAGGGCGAATGGTCGACCAGCCTGCCGCTGGCAAAGTCCGGTCTCGTCTGAGCCTCGCCGGAGAATACAAAAAGGCCGCCTCCGGGCGGCCTTTTTCATGAGGGCGTAGCCTTTGCCGAAGGCGCCAAGCCCCGAACTAGGGGTAAATGTGCGATCTATCTACGGTGGTATTATTTGAAGATGAATCCTCAGGTATAAGAATTGTTGTAGAAAATAATTATCATTTCTACCAATAGTTATGTTGTAATTTCTTTCAACTTCTCAATTTTCTCTAATTTTAGCGAAATTAACCAACATTAAATTGCTGATATCTAGCCTTCTCGTAATAAATCTACTTCGGGAGGGTGCCTTGGGAACCCGAATCTCAAAACTCAGTTTTCGTTTGCCGGCCATTATCTCCGGTTGTTCGGTTGTGGCCGCACTGTTTGTCGGCACCCTTGCCTATTGGGTCAGTTCAACGGACCTGGAAGAGCAGGCGGAAGAGCGGCTTTCAGCCCTTGCAAGTGCACGCGCTGGAGATCTTTCGCACTATCTGGACTCCATCGTTCAGGATCTGCAGGTCACCGCCGCAAGTCCGTTCGTGAAATCCGCGCTGGCCGATTTCAAGGAAGGGTGGGCAAGCCAGGACGGCGACGCCACGGCGAGCCTGCAGAAGGCCTATATTCACGACAATCCGCATCCGACGGGCCAGAAAGACGCGCTGATGCGCGCTGGCGACACCGGCTATGACCAGGCGCATGAACGGTATCATCCGTGGTTCAGCAAGATGCTGAAGACCCGCGGCTACTACGACATCTTCCTGTTCGCGGAGGACGGCTCACTTGTCTACACGGTGTTCAAGGAACTCGATTATGCAACCAACCTGGCCACCGGCAAATACAAGGATACGGATCTGGGCAATGCCTTCCGGGCGGCTTTGAACGGTGGGCAGGACGAAGTTCGCTTCTTCGATTTCAAACCCTATGCTCCGAGCGCGGATGCACCGGCAAGCTTCATTGCGACACCGGTTTTTGAAGGTGGCAAGCGTGTTGGCGTGCTGGCCTTCCAGATGCCCATCGACAACATCAACAGCGTGATGAGCAGCGCGGCGGGGCTCGGAGAAACAGGGGAGGCCATCCTTGTCGGTGCAGACAAGCTGTTCCGGAACGATTCGTCCAAGACACCCGGACAGAACGATATCCTTAGCGCAAGCCTCGATTCGTCTCTGGTGGATCAGGCCCTCGGCGGCAAGCCGGCTTCCGGACACCTGGAAGGATTTCGCGACACGGACTATCTGGCCGCCGCAGTACCTCTGACGTTTCATGGAGCCAGTCTTGCGGTTGTCACTGTCGAGGCGCGCGATGAAATTCTGGCGCCGGTGCGGGCGCTGCGCAATCAGATCGCACTGATTTGCCTCGGCATCTTCGGCATCATGATGGCAATCGGCTGGCTGGCTGCACGCTCGATCGTTGCCCCGATCAAAAGCCTTGTGGCCAATGCGGCCCGCCTCGCCGGTGGTGATGTATCCGTCGCCTTTGCGGAAGCGAACCGAAAGGATGAGGTTGGAGAAATCGCGGCCGCCATTGCTGGCTTCAGAGATGGCGTCGCCGAGCAGGCGCGACTGGAAGAAGCGCGAAAGGTGGAAGAACAGGCCCGTACGGACCGTCAGCTCCGGATCGAGGCACTGATCGAGGGCTTCCGCACGCAGTCGTCCGAAATGCTCGGTTCCGTCGATGCTGCCATGTCTGAAATGCAAGCCAATGCAAGTTCCATGATGGAAACGGCCTCGGGGGCTTCTGAAGAGGTGAGCAGCGCTGCTGCGGCAACAACCCAGGCATCGGGCAACGTGCAGCTTGTTGCGGCCGCCACTGAGGAGCTGTCGTCGTCGATCTCCGAGATCGGTCAACGTGTCGAGGAAACCACGCGGGTGATTGCCGATGCGACCAGCCAGACCCAGGCAAGCACCCAGAAAATGGAAATGCTATCGTCGGGTTCTGCCAGGATCGGCGAAGTGATCGGCCTTATCCAGGCAATCGCTGAGCAGACCAACCTTCTGGCGCTCAATGCAACGATCGAAGCGGCACGGGCCGGCGAGGCCGGCAAGGGCTTTGCGGTGGTTGCTGCCGAAGTGAAGGAACTGGCTACCCAGACCTCCAAGGCGACCGAGGAAATTTCCAACCAGATCGCGGAAATCCAGTCTGCCACCGAGCAGGCGGTGACCGCGATTGAAGGCATCGCTTCCATCATGGTTCGGGCGAACGAGAACACCACCTCGATTGCCGCTGCAGTTCAGGAACAGGATGCGGCCACCGGCGAGATCAGCCGCAGTGCTTCGGAAGCTTCCTCGGGCACACGTGCGGCCAGCGACAACATGTCGAATGTCAGCACTGCCGTGGAAACGACGGCCAATTCGGCGCAGTCGGTGGATCAGGCGACGCAGGTGGCCTCCGAAAAACTGCGTTCGCTGAATACGGCCGTAAACGACTTCCTGCGCGAGGTCGCCGCGGCCTGACGGGTCAGGATCTGAAAACAGGAACGGCGGCCCCAGAGAGCCGCCGTTTTTCGTTCAACAGATGATGTTGCCTCAGGAGGCTGCCAGGGCCTCGCGGTCCTTCTTTCGCATGCGCTCGGAAGCGGATTTCAGCTGGCCACAGGCGGCGAAGATGTCGCGGCCGCGCGGTGTGCGGATTGGAGAGGCATAACCGGCGCGGTTGACGATGTCGGCAAATTCCTCGATCCGCTCCCAGTCGGAGCATTCGTAATCGGTACCCGGCCACGGGTTGAAGGGAATCAGGTTGATCTTGGCCGGAATGCCCTTCAGCAGGCGGACGAGTTCAAGCGCGTCCTGATTGCTGTCGTTGACGCCCTTCAGCATCACATATTCGAAGGTGATGCGCTTGGCGTTGGACAGGCCCGGATACTGCCGGCAAGCGTCCAGCAGTTCCTTGATGTTCCATTTCTTGTTGATTGGCACCAGCACGTCGCGCAGCTCGTCACGAACTGCGTGCAGCGAAATGGCCAGCATGCAGCCGATTTCTTCACCGGTGCGGAAGATTTCCGGCACGACGCCGGAGGTCGACAGAGTGATGCGGCGCTTGGAGAGCGACAGGCCGTCACCATCGGACGCGATCAGCAGCGCCTTCTTGACGTTGTCGAAATTGTAGAGGGGCTCACCCATGCCCATCATGACGATGTTGGTCACCAGACGGCCTTCGGACGGCACGATGGCGCCCTGAGGGGTGTCCGCATGCGGGAAATCGCCCAGCCGGTCGCGCGCAATCAGGATCTGCGACAGAATTTCTTCAGCCGTCAGATTGCGGACCATCTTCTGGGTGCCCGTGTGGCAGAAAGTACAGGTGAGGGTGCAGCCGACTTGGGAAGAAACGCAGAGCGTGCCGCGGCCTTCTTCAGGAATATAGACGGTTTCAACCTCGACCGGGCGGCCGGCGCCGCGCGCGGGAAAGCGGAACAGCCACTTGCGGGTACCGTCGACGGAGATCTGCTCGGAAACAATTTCCGGACGGGCGATCATGAAGGCCTCGTCCAGCTTCTGGCGCAGGTCCTTGGCGATATTCGTCATCTGCGCAAAGTCGGACACGCCGCGCACATAAAGCCAGTGCCAGAGCTGGGAGGCACGCATGCGCCACTGCTTCTGCGGCACGCCGATTGTGCCGAGCGCTTCACCCAGTTCCTCGCGCGACAGGCCGATCAGCGTCGGCTTGTCTTCGCCGGGCAGGACAGCTTCGGCTGAAACGGTGTGCGCGTTCGGATTGTCCCGCGCGATGTCGAGCGTAATTGCCATGTCGTGATCCGTAATCTCTTCCGGCAGGGTCTTCAGGCGTCTTGGAACAAGACTACGCGGTCGCCGGGCACCTGACTTGCAGGTCTGATTTCAAGCGCTCCCAAAACCACAAAAAGCGCCGAAAATCAAGTTTGCTGACGTGCAGGGGAGCTATGCAGAGCTGTTTTTACGCAACGACAACGACCCGGATAGGCCTTTTGGCCCGTCCAGGGTGACGTCGAGATTGGAAGGAAACCACCGGCCGACTTCGGCTTTTCGCCCTGCGGATGCAGGGGAAAGCCGGAGAAGCTGCTGCCTGAACGCGTTAGCGGCAGGCAGCGTTGGAGTCGTCGATCGCGGCTGTGACGCCGGACAGCGAGAACTTGTAGGTGGTGCGGGTGCCGCGGCTGGATTCGCCGGTCACCGTCATTTCCCGGCCTGCCCTCATGGCAGAAACGAGTTGCGCTTCGGTTGCAGCATTTTCGACCCAGGCACCGTCATTGTTGGTGAAGAGCGTGAAGCCCTTGCCGTCAATGTCGACGCTGACCGAGGATTTGTCCTTGAAAGGATAACCGACCAGCAGGCTCGGCTCGGACGAGACGCCTTCCGCCGGGCGGGTGGTCACGAAAAAGAATACGTCCCCGTGATTTCGATCTCCCGGAAGCAACGTCGTCGGTTTGGTAAGCGCGTAGCAAACCTTGCCGCCGCCACTGGTCAGCGCATAGGCCGCCCAGTCCTTGTGCTGCTTCAGAAGTGTCGGGGTTTGTGCGAAAGCCGCTGCACTCGAAACGGCAAGACCTGCTATGGCCAGAACCAGCGATTTTGCTTTCATCATCTCCACACCGTTGGATTTGAGTTTCCGTCAAATTTAGTTCAACTGCCGTCTGACATATAAACCTTGCTTTAATGATAACTTAAAGCGGGTTACGAAAGGGTTGAAGCCCGACAATTGTATTTTCTGTTTTTCGGTGCGTGCACCAACCTAATCGCTTTGCGGCTAAACGCGGCAACAGTGTGGCAGACCTGCTTGACCCCCCTTTCGAATTATGCCGAACCTGATAAAGAAGATGGATCGGCAGGGGGATTGATTGTCTTTGACGCAGGTGCAGTATTTTTCCGATCTCATTGTCAAAGTGGCGAAAGACCGGGACAAGGCGGCTTTCATCGAGCTGTTCGATCACTTTGCGCCGCGCCTGAAGGGCTACCTGATGAAGCAGGGCGCCGATGAGGCCCTTGCCGAAGAAGTCGCCCAGGACGTCATGATGACGCTGTGGCGCAAGGCCGATCTGTTTGATCCGAAAAAGTCCAATGCCAGCACCTGGCTGTTCCGGGTTGCCCGGAACCGGCGTATCGACAGGATCCGTCGCCAGAAGTCTGCCGCGCTCGACCCCGAAGATCCGTCCCTGCACCCGACACCCCTGCCGGACATTGCCGAAGAGATGGATGCGAAGCTGCGGGAAAAACGCGTGCGTGCTGCTTTGTCGCAGTTGCCTGAAGAGCAGCGGAATGTGGTTCGGCTGGCTTTTTTTGCAGGACAGTCGCACAGCGAGATCGCCGAACACACAGGCCTGCCGCTTGGCACGGTCAAATCCCGTATCCGGCTTGCCTTCGGACGTTTGCGCCAGCTTCTGGAAACCGACACGTCCGTGGATGTGGATTAATTGGGGGGCCGGGCAGGAGGCACCCAAAATTCTGGCGGCCTGAAGTTCAGGCGCAACTCATTCAGGTTCCCGGCACTTTCCGTCCCGTGCGCATCACCGGACCGCCGCTGACATGTTTCGGACGCTCGATCCTGGGAGCGCCGGCCGTGGTCGAGCGGTCCGCGTAGCGACCCAGCGCCCTGTGACGGTCGTACATGACGATCGCGCCGGCCATGGCGACATTGATGCAGAACTTTGTCGGGATCTTCACGACGTGGTCACAGCGCGCCAGCATCTGCGGTGAAAGCGAGCCTCTTTCAGGACCCAGCACGTAGGCCGCCTGAAGGGGATGTCCGAAGCTCGGCAGCTCGATCGATTCGTCCGTGAGCTCGATGCCCACAAGCTGGCAACCTCTGGGCAGGTCCATCGTGTCTACGCTGTCCCAGGTGAAGACAGGCAGGTGGCCGGGGCTCTTGGAGGTGTCGGAGGGGGGCGCCTTGCGCAGCTTCTGGTCGGCATCCACCGTGAAGAAGAAGTTGGCGCCGAAGGCATGAGCAGAGCGCATCAAGGTGCCCAGGTTCATCCGTTTCGAGAGGCCTTCGGCCCCGATTGCAAAATATCCGCGCATCAGTTTGTCCGTTTTCGATTTGGCTGCCTCATAGCCGACTTTCGCCAAGGCCGAAAGTTTTCAGCTTATCCGGAAAGCCAATTCCCGCCTCGAACAGGGCTTGCTAACGTCTCACCCGGCGCAGCGCGAGCGGCGCTTTACCCGTAGAATGTCATGAGGATGCCGTGAAAGCCTGTCTCTGCAAAACCTTCGGTCCGCCTTCCAGCCTGGTTGTCGAGGAGATTGCCGATCCGGTTGCCGGGCCGGGGGAGGTCGTGGTGCGGGTGAAGGCCTGTGCGCTCAATTTCTTCGATACGCTGATCATCAAGGGCAAGTACCAGTACAAGCCGGAAATGCCGTTTTCGCCGAGTGCCGAATTCGCCGGTGTGGTCGATCAGGTGGGCTCCGGCGTCGAAGGGGTTTCGCCCGGTGACAGGGTCATGGGCTACATGCGCTGGGGGGCGGCGCGGGAAAAAGTGGTGGTCGCAGCAGGCGATCTTGTCTCGCTGCCGGACGATATTTCCTTTGAAGTCGCGGCAGGTTTGACCGTGACTTATGGCACCACGCTGCATGCCTATCGGGACCGGGCCGGGTTGAAGCCCGGCGAGACTGTTGCCGTTCTGGGCGCATCGGGCGGTGTCGGCCAGGCTGCAGTGGAAATTGCCGCGATCATGGGGGCAAGGGTGATCGCCTGCGCTTCATCTGAGGAAAAGCTCGCCTTCGCCCGCTCGCTCGGCGCTCACATGACGGTCGATTATTCGGTTGAGCCGCTCAAGGAAACCCTGAAGGAGCTGACCGGTGGAAAGGGTGTGGATGTTGTCTACGACCCGGTTGGCGGAGAGCTGTCGGAACAGGCCATCCGGGCAACAGCCTGGGAGGGGCGGTTCCTGGTGATCGGGTTTGCCGCGGGCGACATTCCGAAAATCCCGCTGAATATCGTGATGCTGAAAGGTTGCGACATTCGCGGTGTCTTCTGGGGCGCAGCACTCGACCGGGACCCGGAAGGTCATCGCCGCAACATGAAGGAACTTTTGACCTGGGTGTCTGAAGGCAAGCTGAAGCCGCACATCCACGGCGTTTACAAGTTGGAAGAAACCGCTCAGGCGCTTGAGGAAATCGCTGCGCGCCGGGTGCAGGGCAAGGTGATTGTGACGCCTTGAGGCCTGCGTTGCGCCTGATTGATGGCGCGAGGTCTTTCCAGGTTTAGGCAAGTTCAGATGCTGTTTTTCGGGTACGTGGCCCATCCTTCGAGACGGACCTTGCGGTCCTCCTCAGGATGAGGCTCGGGTTCGGCAAATCCGGGAACATGCAACAAGGATGACCTCATCCTGAGGAAGCGCGAAGCGCTGTCTCGAAGGATGGGCCGCTTGTTCGAATTGACTTCAGATCGCAAATTCCGCGATTACCGGGGCGTGGTCGGACGGCTTTTCCCAGCCGCGTGCATCGCGCAGGACCGTGGTGCCCTTCACATACGGGGCGAGTGGCTGAGACACCCAGACGTGGTCAAGACGGCGGCCCTTGTCGGCGGCAGACCAGTCCTTGGCGCGATAGCTCCACCAGGTGTAGAGCTTTTCGTCCAGCGGGGTGAACTGGCGCATGGCGTCCAGCCAGCCGCCTGCCTCGCGCACCTGCTCGAACAGTTCCGTTTCGACCGGGGTATGTGAGACCACCTTCAGGAGCTTCTTGTGGGACCAGACATCGTGCTCGTAAGGCGCGACGTTGAGGTCGCCGACCAGAATGGCGGGTTTCGAGGTTTCCTCGCCTTTCAGCCATCCCAGCATCTCGGCCATGAAGTCGAGCTTGTGGCCGAATTTCGGGTTGATCGTGCGATCCGGCTCGTCACCACCTGCCGGCACATAGAAATTGTGCAGCCGGATGCTGGAGCCGTTGAAGGGCACGTCCGCGGCCACGTGACGGCTGTCCCCAACCTGGCAGAAGTCGCGATTCTCGATGTTGCTCAGCGGCAGCTTGGAAAGCGTTGCGACGCCGTGGTAGCCCTTCTGGCCGTGGATGGCCATGTGTTCGTATCCCGCCTTGCGGAAGGCGTTTTCCGGGAAATTGGCGTCCGGGCACTTGGTTTCCTGCAGGCAGATCACGTCCGGTGCGACTTGCTCGATCAACTGTTCCACAATCGGCATGCGCAGGCGCACGGAATTGATGTTCCAGGTGACGAGTTTGATCCGGTCTGTCATGGGAAATTTGCCAAGGCTTGTTGCGGGAATAGCCAAGTCATACGGATTCGGCCACCGAGTGCAAACGAATTCAGGTCTCGGGAACGTCTTCCCCGGCCTTGCCGGTTTCGCCGACCCGTTTCAGGGCGAGTTGAGTGGCCGCGGGGCCGAGCAGTTCGAAGACGATGGTTGATCCGATGGCGACGGTCAGGATTTCGTCGCGGAACTGCGGCAGCGCTTCCGCAGCGACCAGAGCCATGCCAAGCGCGACCCCCGCCTGAGGCAGAAGCGAGAGGCCGAAGAGATAGCTTCGGTCGGTTCCGGCCCCGCCGCTGAGCTTGCCGCCCAGCCAACCTCCGGCCAGGCGCCCGGCGAGCCGCAACAGAACATATGCCGCGCCAAGGAGGCCAAGCTTCAAAAGCAGGTCCGGCTGCAGCGCTGCGCCGGCCAGCACGAAAAAGAAGATCATGAACGGCCATTCGATATGTTCGATTTCATAGAACGGCCGGGTATGGTGACGCCCGGTGTTGACCACCATGGCCCCGCAGGCAATGCCGGCAAGCAGGAACGAGAGGTCGAGCCAGAGGGCGAGACCCGCCGTCAGGAACACGATGCCAAGCGCTTCGGCAAGGGTCGGGTCGCCGGGTTGGAGGCGGCCAGACAGGTAGCCCGCCGGGAGGCCGATAATCGCGCCAAGCAGAAGCGATCCGGCGATTTCCCAAACAGCATGCAGCAGGGCGCCCGAGCCGTCGCCGCCCATGAGTGCCTGTGCTCCCATGAGACAGAACGCGAAGACCAGAATGCCCCAGATATCGTCCAGTGCGACGATGCCGGACAGGATGGTCGTGAATGGCCCCTTGGCGCGGTACTGGCGGATGACATCGCTGGTGGCTGCCGGGTCGGTGGCGGTGGCCAGGGCTGCCAGAATCAGGGCCAGTTCCAGAGGAAAGCCAAGCAGGGCGAGACCTGCAAAGACGATGATCGCAGTAGAGGCGACCGCTGAAGCCGAAACGACCGTTACGGCCTTGCCGCTGTTCTGCAGGTGGACCCTGGAGAGTTTGCCGCCCAGAACGAAGGCGACCATCGACAGGGCCAGAACGGCGAGGGTTTCGTAAAGCTGGGTCAGGTTTTCAGGCAGAAGATCCAGAAAGGCGGGGCCGGCGGCCAGTCCGCACAGGATCAGCAGCGTCACGCGGGGCATCTGCGTCCTGTGGCCGATTTCGTCGGCCAGCATGCCGAGCAGCAGCAGGGCGCCAATGGCGATCAGGGTGGTCGCGATTTCCATGCTCATACATTGAGGGAAAGAGACCAGTCGTCTTTGATCCGCCGCAATCCCGCCCTATTCGATTGCCCGCACGATAACAGATACGTGTTTATGCGGAGAAATCGTGATTTCGTCTACGCTCCGTTAGGAAATCCCGCGCATTTTGTGCGGTGAGTGAAAGCCTTTCTTAACCCTGCCGAGGACGCTGTGCTGGCAATCGTAAAATCGTTTTGTTCCATTTTCGGGTTCATCTTTTTAAGCTCGTGCGCGGCTTACGACTTTCCGGATCCTACGCCAGAAGACTACGCGGTACACGGCATCGACGTGTCCCGGTGGCAGGGCGATATCGATTGGGTGGCCGCAAAGCAGGGCGGTGTCGCCTTCGCCTGGATCAAGGCGACCGAAGGCGGCGACCACGTCGACCCGCGCTTTGTCGAGAACTGGGTGGCAGCGCGCCAGGCGGGCATGCCGCGCGGGGCCTATCACTTCTATTATTTCTGCCGTCCGGTTGAAGAACAGATTTCGTGGGTGAAGGAAATCGTTCCCGTCGACCCGCAAGCCTTGCCGCTTGTTCTCGACATGGAATGGAATGCGCATTCCAAGACCTGCCGGGAACGGCCGGAACGACCGCAGATCCTGCGGGACATGAAGATCTTCCTCGACGAAATGGAAAAGCACTACGGCAAGCGCCCGGTGATCTATTCCTCGGTCGATTTCCACCGCGACCGACTGGTCGGTGCGCTCAAGAACGAGCAATTCTGGCTGCGTTCTGTCGCTAGCTTCCCGAACAACATCTATGAGCAGCGCGACGACTGGTTTTTCTGGCAGTATACGGCCGAGGGCCGGGTGCCGGGCGTCAAAGGCGACGTCGACCGGAATGCGTTCTTCGGAACCAAGTCGCAATACCGCGACTGGCTGAACGGCAAGCTGAGGCGCTGACCGTGCCCTGGGCCAATACCGCTAACGCACCTTGATCTGGTGCGTGACGTCCTTGCCGTTGCTGACTGTGACCTGGGTGAAGCCGATCATCTTGCAAAGATCGAGGAAGTTCAGGTCCTGCGGCTGGTTTGACCGCGCGAAGAGTTCCGTCGTGCGGGCCATCGAGGTCAGGGAAGCAAGCAGGGCCCGCAGCCTGAACAGCGTGTCGTAGCGCCCGTCGCCGGTTGCCACCACAATCAGCTTTTCCAGTTCGGTGCCCTTGGCAAAAAGGTGATATCCGGGCGGATACCCCAGTTTTGCGTTCTGGGATGCAAGGCCGCTGACGAAGGCTGCCCGCGACCGCTTGCCGGTGTCAGGTGCAAGGCCCAGTTCTGAGACGTAAACCTCCTGGGTCTGCACCTCCGGGTAATAATAGCCGGCATGCGCATCGAAGGCCGACGCCTGTGCAATGGATGCAGCAGACCAGAGCGCCGCCAGCGCCATGGTAGACGCAACAGATTGAATTCGTTTCACTTCACAAAGCCCCCCGGCTGTTCGTGCGCCTATCAAGCCCGAAATGCAGGCCGAACGCAAATCGGACGCAAGCTGGGCGCAAGCTGGGGCGGGCAGCATTTGGCGTGAGAAGGAATAGAGACGCCTGCAGCGCTATACTTTTGCCATGATGCTAGCCGCTTCTTGAAAGCGTCAGGGCGCAGAACTTTGGAGTTTTGAACATGTTGATCCGCTTTTCGCTGGCATTTGCCGCGATCGTGATGATGGTGCTGCCAGCAAGCGCACAATCACGGCCGGCCATTGCCTTCACGACGGCCAATCTCAACATGCGCGCCGGACCGGGAACCAATTATCCCGTGATGGCCACCGTGCCGCGCGGGGGCGGGGTAACCATTTTCGGGTGTACGGCCGACTTCGGCTGGTGCGATGCCGCCTTCACCAATGTGAAGGGATGGGTTTCCGGCCAATATCTCAGCTATGGCGGTGAAGGCATCTATTATGGCCGGCCAATCCCCAGCGCGGGCATCAACCTGGGTGTGCAGCGCTACTACCGGGATTACCCGATCTATGCGGAGGCGCCTGCACCTGCCTATCGCGGCGGTCCGGTCTACAAGGGCGATCCTCCCTATGATCCGCCGCCGGTTGAACCGGGACCCATCTATGCACCGGAACCGCTTTACGAAGCGCCGCCTGTCGTTGTCGCGCCGCCGCAGCCGATCATTATCCGGCCCTACTGGGATTCATTTCCCGGCTATCCGCAAAGGTATTTCGAGCCGCGTATCTATTGAAGCGGGCTGTTACCGGGCCGGTTTCGGTCCAGCCATGACCAGCGACCAGAAAACCTTGTGCTTGGCATTGGGCGCGTAAGCCGTCGCGATGCCAAGCCGGGTCGCGTCTTTCGTCAGCAACACCTGGTTATGCTTCGGGCTTTCCCGCCAGCCTGAAAAAGCTTCGGCAAAGGTTCTGTATCCGGCGCTGACGTTTTCGGCAGCAGCCGTCTTCGGCTCGCCGATGGAGGCCATGCGGGTTGCCAGCTGCTGGTTCGGGGCGAGCGATGCCTGAACGTTTCCGGCCGCGGCCATCGCGTCGGCCTGCGATTTTGCAATGGATGTCAGCTGCGGATCGGCAATCACGGGCGACAGTCCGTTGTTGATCCGGTATTGCGAGATCATCTGGGCGGCCGTTGCAGCATCTACCACACCGTCGACACGCGCCATGTCCTCGTAGAAGGGGGGTGTCTGCATGCGGTCGCCCATGCAGGCGGCAACCGAGAGCAGCAGCGCTCCGGCGAGGGCGAGTTTCAGGGATCGATGGACCATCGGATTGTCAGCCACGCTGTTGAAGCTCCCGCTCAGGATCAATGAGATTTAGTGAGGCACATGATTCGCCTCACATTGGAAGGTGATGGGACGACAGTTGAGCAGAATTGCGGCGCAAGGCTCCTGAAACCGGTGCACAAGCCTTTCAGCTGGGGTGTGCGCGCAATGGGTTGGAAAAAATGGAGCAGGTTTCTTGAATGGCAAATTTCAAGTTACATATAAAGTAACATGATGGTGCCGAACCTCTTGGTATGGATCGGAGCACCAGGCCACGCATTGCTTGAGGACCTTTTCCATGTCGCTGTTTTCCGGAACCGCATCAACCGCCGGACATGCGGAAAGAACGGCGAGGCTCGTTCCCGGGCTTGCCGACATGCACAAGATGGCCGGCCTGCTGCTGGCGGAGCGGGCGCCATCGGACGGGACAATCCTGGTGCTTGGTGCCGGTGGCGGTGTTGAACTGAAGGCCTTTGCCCGCATGCAGCCCGACTGGCGTTTCCTTGGTGTCGACCCGTCCGCGGACATGCTGGAAAAGGCGCAAGAGCATCTTGGTCCTCTCGGGGCAAGGGTGAGCCTGCAGGAGGGATACATCCATGATGCCCCCGAGAGACAATTTGATGGCGCCGCCTGCCTGCTGACGCTTCATTTTCTGGATCGGGAGGAGAGGTTGAAGACGCTTTCCGGGCTGCGGCAACGGTTGAAGCCTGGCGCGGCCTTCGTTTCGGTTCATCACAGCTTTCCGACCGACCCTGCGGGCAAGGACAGGTGGCTGGCAAGATATGCGGCGTTTTCCACCGAATCCGGCACTTCCCGCTCGCTTACCGAAAACGGCATGGCTGCGATGAAGGAGCGCTTGCCGGTGCTGACGCCCGAGCAGGATGCGGATCTGTTGAGGCAGGCCGGATTTGTCGACGTCGAGACCTTCTACACGGCCTTCACCTTCAGAGGCTGGGTCGCCACCGCCGGGTAATCAAAAAGAAAAGACCAGCCCGTGAGACACGGGCTGGTCAGGCTGCATGAGGCTAACGGGGCTTGAGGCCCCCAGCCTTTCAGGGAGCTTGTTGAGCCCGCCGCCTGCAGGTGGTTGCCCTGAAGGCGGCGGCGCCGGATCAGCGGGTGGAGGCTTCCAGAACGTCCTCATAGGTCCGAAGACCGGTGGTCGGTGCGCAGACCAGGACGGACATGTTGCCCGGTGCGTGCTGGTTCTTCCACATCTTGGTATGGGCCTTCGGGATCTGATCCCAGGGGAAGACCTCGGACATGTAAGGGTCGATGCGCCGTTCGATCATCAGCTTGTTGGCGGCCGAGGCCTGCTTCAGATGGGCGAAGTGTGACCCTTGAAGGCGCTTCTGGTGCATCCACATGTAGCGGACGTCGAAGGTGCAGTTGAAGCCTGACGTACCTGCGCAAATAACGACCATGCCGCCCTTCTTGCAGACCAGGGTGGAGACCGGGAAGGTTGCCTCGCCCGGGTGTTCGAAGACGATATCGACGTTGTTGCCCTTGCCGGTGATGTCCCAGATCGCCTTGCCGAACTTGCGCGCTTCCGCGAACCATTCCGCATATTCGGGCGAGCCGACCGTCGGCAATTGACCCCAGCACTTGAAGTCCTTGCGGTTGATCACGCCCTTGGCGCCGAGATCCAGCACGAACTGGCGCTTGTCCTCGTCAGAGATGACGCCGATGGCATTGGCGCCTGCTGCCGTAATCAACTGGATGGCGTAGGAGCCAAGGCCACCCGAGGCGCCCCAGACAAGCACGTTCTGACCCGGCTTCAGCTCATGCGGGTGATGGCCGAACAGCATGCGATAGGCGGTCGCGAGCGTCAGCGTGTAGCAGGCGCTTTCTTCCCAGGTCAGGTGGCGCGGCCGGGGCATAAGCTGCTGGGCCTGCACGCGGGTGAATTGCGAGAACGAGCCGTCCGGTGTCTCGTAGCCCCAGATCCGCTGGGAGGTGGAGAACATCGGGTCGCCACCGTTGCACTCCTCGTCGTCGCCGTCGTCCTGATTACAATGAACCACGACCTCGTCGCCCACTTTCCAGCGCTTGACCTTGTCACCAACGGCCCAGACGATGCCCGAGGCATCGGAGCCGGCAATATGATAGGCGGCGCCGTGACCGTCGAACGGGCTGATCGGCTGGCCGAGGCCTGCCCAGATGCCGTTGTAGTTGACGCCGGCGGCCATCACCAGAACCAGAACCTCGTGGCTGTCGAGTTCCCAGGTCGGCACGACTTCCAGTTTCATGGCGTCTTCCGGCGGTCCGTGGCGTTCACGGCGGATGGTCCAGGCATACATGTTTTTGGGAACGTGTCCGAGCGGCGGGATCTCTCCGATTTCATAAAGATCTTTCACCGGCGCGCCCTCTCGCGTTTGGTTGTCATTGGCTTCCGCGGTCGCTGTCATTCTCCCCTCCCAGGGCTTCTTTTGGGCCTCAGAATTTCGCATTTGCACAAGTCGTAATCGGGCAAATACCCAATTTTGCGCAACTATTGTTCAAAAACGATCACCGTTCTATACGACTATTGCTTAACTTGCGTTTTGATGCCAACCATATTTTGCATTGCACATTGGGGTTTCGCAGTCGCGTAAACTCCGGCACACTGCTGACTGTTCGGGAGAAACAGGCTGACGCGGTGCTGCCAAATCAAGAAAAAACAGGCAGCAGAACGCCTTAGGAGGATGAGTGGCATGAGTGCATCGGGTGAGAGCCGGCCGGAGAAAGATCGTCCGTGGATTTTCCGGACCTACGCGGGTCACTCGACGGCGGCCGAATCGAACAAGCTCTACCGTGGCAATCTTGCCAAGGGTCAGACTGGCCTGTCCGTTGCGTTCGATCTGCCGACTCAGACCGGCTATGATCCGGATGACGCCCTGGCGCGCGGCGAAGTGGGCAAGGTCGGTGTTCCGGTGGCTCATCTCGGCGACATGCGCACCCTGTTCCAGGACATTCCGCTGGAGCGGATGAACACCTCCATGACGATCAACGCGACCGCACCCTGGCTGCTGTCGCTCTATATAGCGGCTGCCGACGAACAGGGCGCCGACCGCAAATTGCTGTCGGGCACGACCCAGAACGACATCATCAAGGAATATCTGTCCCGGGGCACCTATGTGTTTCCGCCGGCGCCATCGCTCAGGCTGACGACCGATGTCATCGCCTGGACCTATTCCAACATGCCCAAATGGAATCCGATGAACGTCTGCTCCTATCATTTGCAGGAAGCAGGTGCGACACCGGTTCAGGAGTTGTCCTTCGCGCTGGCAACGGCGGTGGCCATTCTGGATTCCATCAAGGCGAGTGGTGCCATTCCCGATGAAGACTTCCCGAAGGCTGTCGGCCGGATTTCCTTCTTCGTCAATGCGGGCATGCGGTTCATTACCGAGATGTGCAAGATGCGCGCCTTCACCGAATTGTGGGACGAGATCTGCCTGGAGCGCTATGGCGTCGAGGACGAGCGCTATCGCCGCTTCCGCTATGGCGTTCAGGTGAACAGCCTCGGGCTGACCGAGCCGCAGCCGGAAAACAACGTCTACCGTATCCTCATCGAGATGCTGGCGGTGGTCTTGTCCAAGAATGCGCGCGCCCGCGCCGTGCAACTGCCGGCATGGAACGAGGCGCTGGGCCTGCCGCGACCGTTCGACCAGCAGTGGTCGCTGCGAATGCAGCAGATCGTTGCCTATGAGACCGACCTTCTGGACTATGCGGACATTTTTGACGGCTCCGCCGAAATTACCCGCAAGGTGGAAGAGCTGAAGGCGCAAGCCCGCGAGGAACTTGCCCGGATCGATGCCATGGGTGGTGCGGTCGCCGCGGTCGATAGCAGCTACATGAAGCGCCAGCTTGTGGAAGCCAATTCCGCACGCCTTGCCGCGATCGAAGGCGGCGACCAGGTGGTGGTCGGCGTCAACCGCTGGACGGACAGCGAGCCTTCACCTCTGGCCGCCGGGGAAGATGGCGGCATTCTCACCGTTTCCGAGCATGTCGAGGAAGAGGCGGTCGAGAAGGTCAAGGCCTGGCGCGATGCACGCGATCAAGCTGCGGTCGAAACCGCGCTGGCGGACCTGAAAGCCGCCGCCCAGGAAGGCCGCAACATCATGGAGCCCTCGATTGCCGCGGCCAAGGCCGGAGCGACCACAGGCGAATGGGGCCGGACACTGCGCGAGGTCTTTGGCGAGTACCGTGCTCCGACCGGTGTCGGCCAGGCCGTGCGGGACAATGCCGGCACCTTGGCAGACATCCGCTCGGATGTGGAAGCAGTGTCAAAGAAACTCGGTCGCCGACTGAAGTTCCTGGTCGGCAAACCGGGTCTCGACGGGCATTCGAACGGAGCGGAACAGATTGCCGTCAGGGCGCGCGACTGCGGCATGGAGGTGGTCTATGAGGGAATCCGGCTAACGCCGGCGCAAATCGTCAACGCCGCGGTGGAAGAAGACGTTCACGTGATCGGTCTGTCGATTCTGTCCGGCTCGCACCTGGCCCTGGTGCGTGATGTGATGGACCGCCTCCGGGCAGCCGGCGCGGACGATATCCCGGTCGTGGTTGGTGGGATTATCCCTGACGAAGACGCGGCACAGCTCAAGGCGCAAGGCATTGCGGCGGTCTATACGCCCAAGGACTTCCAGCTCACCGATATCATGGCCGATGTGGTGAAGATTGTCGGCAACCGCGCAGAACAGGCTGCTTGAACCGGCCTTCGTCGAAAGTGACAATAATGCCGATTGAAGTATTTATTGGCGAAAATTATTCGCTCTTCTAGTCTCGGATAAACTTTCAGTTGCAACTGGCGCAGTCGTGGCTGCGTCGGTTTCGCTGGCGGGTTCAAGATTTATTTATACTTGGCCATTAGTAGTTTCCCTTAGCGCGGGTCTAAGCAGGAAACGATCCGATGATACGTAAGCCAATTTCCAGAATAACTTCAGTCCTCATCGGATTGCGGGACGGGACCAGTCTGCGCCAGCAGGTTGCCCTTTTGGCGGCTTCGCTTTGCATCTTTTCGATCGCGGTGGCCGCATTCGGTGCGGCCCTGATTGCACGCGGCGAAGCCATCCGGGAAAACCAGTGGGACCTGACCCTGATTGCGCGCAGCATGGCGCAGCGGCTGGACCAGACGATGTTCGACCGTTACCGCGAAGTGCGCAACGTCGCAGACATGGAACTGCTGAAGCCCGTCTGGACGCGCAATCCCGACATCATTCGTGAAACGCTTGACCAGTTGCAGCGCAGCCTGCCGCAATATGCCTGGATCGGATTTGCATCTGTCGACGGCACGGTCGTGGCGGCAACCAAAGGCATGCTGGAGGGCGCATCCGTCGCCGAGCGGCCCTGGTTCATCAGTGGTCTGAAAGGGCCTGCGGTCGAGGATGTGCATCTTGCCAAGCTGCTTGACCACCTGTTGCGGACAAGCCCCGATGAAGCGCCGTTTCGTTTCGTCGACGTGGCAATGCCGGTAAAGGACGAAAACGGAAAACTGGCGGGCGTGCTTGGCGCGCACATGAGCTGGAGCTGGGCGGAAGAAACCCGGCGCGATGTTCTGGAAAACAATCTCGGCAAGGAAGGGCTCGACCTCTTCGTGCTTGCGCGCGACGGCACGGTGCTTGTCGGGGAAGACGCCGAAGGCACGAGCCTCTCCCGGGAGAATGCTGCCTACGATCCCGGCAATCCCGACATGGTGGTCGCGGAGGTCGAAACCTCGGGCCTTGGCGATTATCCGGGGCTGGGCTGGAAAGTCGCCGTGCAGCAGCCGGTCAGCGTCGTGTCGGCTCGGGTGGCGGCTCTGGTTCGCAATATCTTTCTGATCGGATTTGCGGTCGCCTGTCTTTCCGCGCTGCTGGCATGGCTTGCGTCTCGCACCATCTCGCAGCCGCTTCTCGGCCTGGTTTCAGCGCTGGACAGGATCGGGCGTGACGAAAAGGAAACGACAGTTCCGCGTCTGCACGGGTTCCGGGAACTTTCGCAGGTGTCTGCCTCCGTCAGGTCGCTGCTGCGCCGGCTCGGTACCGTGGAAGAAAGCGCAAGGACAGCCCGGGACATGCTGGCGGTTCTGAAGGACGAATACAGCCGCAACATACGGTCCAGTGAGGAACGGAACCGGCAACTGGGAGCCGACATCCGCTCCTTGAGAACGCTGGCGGAACGCGATTCCCTGTCGGGCCTCCTGAACCGGCGTGCGTTCCAGCCGTTTGCGGAAGATGCCTTTGCGACCTTCCAGCGCCACGACCGGCTGTTCAGCGTGCTGATGATCGATGCGGACCACTTCAAGGCCGTCAATGACCAATTCGGGCACCGGGCCGGTGACGACGTCATCCGGGCCATCGGTGATGCCATCGTTGAAGAAATCCGTTCGACCGACAAGGCTGCCCGGTTCGGCGGGGAAGAATTCGTTCTCCTCCTGAGGGAAAACGACGCAAACGGGGCCTGGGTCCTGGCCGAGCGCATCAGGTTGAGAATTGCAGCCCTCACCGTGGATGCCGGCGTTGGCAATATCTCCGTCACGGTCAGCATTGGGCTGGCGGAAGTCACGGCTGATGATCGTGATGTCGAAGACACGATCGCCCGGGCGGATCAGGCGCTTTACATTGCCAAATCGTCGGGCCGCAACCGGGTCTGTGTCGACTATCCGACCCCTCGGTCCCAGTCGGCCTGAGGCAGTTGCCTTTGACAATACCGAGGGTTAACTTAACGTAAAGTTTTGTTAACCCTTTGTTGAAACAATTGGCGGGTTCCGCCAGAAGGCGGCAATTCTCTGAGGGCCAGGAGGCCGGAATGGCGACGATCGAAAGGCCGCAATCGGCCCAGGTCGTGGCGCATGCGACAGAGTACCCCGCGGACCGTGACGGTGACGGCACCGGTTACGACCGCAGAAAGAAGCGTGACACCGCAGAGCGCCACGAAAATGAAAACGGGATGTCCGAGGACACTCCGGCAGTTCTTGTTGACGATCACCACACCGTAAATCATGTGCTGGATGGCGTTGCCGCCTATCGGGCTGTCGCGTTGCAGGTCATGGAGCCGGGCATTGATCACGGGCCGGTACACCCCTTGCGGGGACCTGTCGACAGGATGCCCGCGGACAACGTCCGTCATGCCTATGAGGATCACGAGGACGGTGAGCCGCCCCATGAGGTGAATGTCGCGACCTGACGGGCGAAGTCGTCCAAAAGGTTGAAGCCACTTGGCTCGTTACGTATTAACCCGTATCTATGGCCGGCAGGGGAGATCCCCTATCGTTCGTGCACAGGTGCGCGTCCTTCGGGATGCAGCATCAGGTGCCGCCGTTCCGGTTGGCAGGCCTCCCACATCTGGTGCAGGTGGCTGATCCCGGGTGACAAGAGCTGGAGACTTGAGTTTGACTTTCCCCGCACATCTTCTCGAAGGCTACGGCCGTTACCTCAACAAGGGGTTCGTCAGGTACAAGGAAACCCATGAACGCTTGGCGGTCTACGGTCAGACGCCGGATGTGATGGTGATTTCCTGCTGCGACAGCCGGGTTACGCCGGAAGGCATCTTCAATGTCGGTCCGGGCGAATTGTTCGTGGTGCGCAACGTTGCCAACCTGGTGCCGCCATACGAGGATACGGAAGGTCAGCATGGCACCAGCGCCGCGATCGAATTCGCGGTCAACGGGCTCAAGGTCAAGCACATTGTGATCATGGGACATGGCCAGTGCGGTGGCGTGAAGGCGTTCCGGGAAAACGCGAATGCGCCGATGGCGACAGGTCAGTTCATCGGCCGGTGGATCAAGTTGCTGGAGCCGGCGGCAATCGCGATGGCCTGCATGCCGGTGGACAAGGCCGACGATCCTCAGCTTGCCATGGAATATGCCGGTATCCGCCAGTCGCTGAAGAACCTAATGACCTTCCCGTTCATCGAGGCGGCCGTTTCGGCGGGTTCGCTCAGCCTGCACGGGTCCTGGTTCGACATCGGGTCCGGCGAATTGCGGGTCATGGACGCCGAAACACAGAGATTCTCCACGACAGCCCCTGAAGCTCTCGCCACTGCGGGATAAGCGCTGCAAGGAAAGGGACGTCATGCTCGTCGATCCGGTGCTCTATCGCCGAATGGCCAAATACAACAGCTGGATGACCGAAAAGGTCTATGCGGCAGCGGATCTCATGAGCGATGAAGACCGCAAGGCCGACCGGGGTGCCTTCTTCCGGTCCGTGCATTCCACGCTTAACCACATCCTGTTTGCCGACAGGGCCTGGATGGGTCGCTTCACCGGCCGCAAATACGAAATCAAGGGCATGGGCGTTGACCTCTTCGAGAATTTCGATGAGTTGAAAGCCGCCCATTTCGACATGTGCCTGCAGATTTCCGACTTTGCCGAGTGGCTGACCATAGACTGGCTGGCGGAGGATCTGGAATGGACAAGCGGCCAGGACGGTATTCCCCGGTCCCGGCCGCGCTGGATGCTTGTCACCCACATGTTCAATCACCAGACCCATCATCGCGGCCAGGTGTCGACGCTGTTGACACAGGCCGGGCATGACATCGGTGTTACCGATCTGCCGTTCATGCCCGATCTGGTGTGACGGGGAAGCCTGTTCAGACTTCCGTCTTCATTCCGTAGTTCTTCACCGCGCCAAGCACTGCGTCGATCTCGGACTTTGAGAGAATGTGCGGCGAGCCGATCGTCCGGCTGAGGATATAGGCCTTGGCCAGGACTTCCAGTTCCTCAAGACGCCAGAGGCCCTTTTCAAGGGTCTCGCCGACAACAACTGCACCGTGGTTGGCCATCAGGCAGCCTTGCCGGTCTTTCATGACGTCTGTCACTTCTCGCGCAAGTTCGTCGCTGCCGAAAAGGGCGTAGCCTGCCAGGGGAACCGTGTCACCACCGAAGAGCGCGATCATGTAATGGCAGGAGGGGATCTCCATCCGGTTGATCGCCAGCGCGGTGCAGTGGACCGGGTGGGCGTGTACGACTGCGTGCATCTCCGGCTTTGCCCGCAGCAGCGCAAGGTGGAACTGCCATTCGGTTGAAGGCGGCAGGGGCCCTTCGAAAGCGCTGTCTCCGTCCAGCGGGATGGAGGCCAGCATCTCCGGGGTCATGCGGTCATAGGGCACGCCGGAGGGCGTGATGATCATCCGGTCGCCTGCGCGCGCGGAAATATTGCCCGATGTGCCCTGGTTGATACCGCGGCTGTTCATCTCCTTGCAGGAATCGATGATGGCCTGGCGAAGTTCGGGTGTGTCCTGATAAGGCGTCTTAAGCATTGTTTTCCGTCAGATTGAGCATTTCCGTCGCCGTTTCCGAGCAGGTGGCGATGTGGGTGGCGTAGCCGCCGCGCAGGGCGGCCAGCATCGGTCTGGCACGGTCCGGGCCGGAGCCGACCAGCAGGCCCATGTCCTTGCCGCGCATCTGGTCCAGCGTCACGGCAATCATCCGGTCCTCGATTTCCCGGTTGAGACCGTTGCCGTCGTGGTCGATCAGGCGGCCACAGATCACGCCGATAGCACCGCGTTCCGCGCATGGGGCAACGTCGGCGGGGTCAAGCAGACCGGTATGGACAACGTGGCTGTCTGCCGTGCAGGTGCCGCAGGCGAAGATGGTCTTGTTGCAGTCGGCCACCGCATCAAGCTGCATGCGGATCACCGGTTCCCGCTTCAGTTCTTCCACCAGCGCCCGATTGGACAAGAGCAGCGGCACATGAAGGTTGACGCAGTGCGCGCCATAGCGGCGGGCGAGCGTTGCCGAGCAGGTTTCCGCGGCAAAGCCGAGGGCTGCCGGGCGCGAGCCGACCAGCTGAACCACGGTAAGGTCCGGCACTGTTACCCGCGGCGCGGCCTCCGCCACCCGGTAGACCGTTTCGCCCCAGGCAACGCCAAGCCGGTCGCCCGGTTCCAGCAGGCCCGGCAGCCAGTCGGCAACCACACGGGTGACCCGGTCAAGGGACTGATCGGCCCCGGCAGAAGATGTCGGAACGACGATGGCGTCCTGCAGACCAAACCGGTCGACGAGACGGCGCGCCAGATCGTGATCGCGGAAGATGTCCGTATCCAGCGTGATGCGGACATAATCGCGTTTTCGCGCTTCGGACAGATAGTTGACGACCGTCGCCCGCGAAATGCCGAGGCGTTCGGCGATCTCGTTCTGGTTCATGCCTTCCTGGTAGTAGCACCAGGTGACCTCGATGATGGCGTCGTCCTGGCTGCGCGCCCTGGTGGCCGCGGAGGGTGCCGCGGCCTTGGTGCCGGTTGGCCGGGAACTGGTCGGGCCAGGGCTCATGCGCTCTTGGCGATCCTGCTGAGATCCGGGAAGAGCGCGGCAAGGCCTTCGGCGCTGGCCTCGCAGACACCGCGTTCGGTAATCAGGCCGGTGACGAGGTGGTTCGGCGTGACATCGAAGGCAGGATTGCCGCCGGGCGTGCCAACCGGTGTCACCTGGACGACGCCGATCTTGCCGTCGTCCGTCAGGCCCTGGATGTGCGTGACTTCGCGTTCCTGGCGTTCCTCGATCGGAATTTCGGCAACGCCGTCATCTACCGTCCAGTCGATGGTCGGTGAAGGCAGGGCAACGTAGAACGGCACGTTGTTGGCCTTGGCGGCAAGTGCCTTCAGATAGGTGCCGATCTTGTTGCAGACGTCGCCTCGGCGCGTGGTGCGGTCCGTTCCGACGATGACCATGTCGACAAGGCCGTGCTGCATCAGGTGGCCGCCGGCGTTGTCGGTGATGTAGGTGTGCGGAATGCCGTGGCTGCCCAATTCCCAGGAGGTGAGGGCACCCTGGTTGCGCGGGCGGGTTTCATCCACCCAGACATGGATCGGAATGCCGGCGTCATGGGCCTGGTACATCGGGCTCGTCGCCGTGCCCCAGTCGACGGTCGCAATCCAGCCGGCGTTGCAATGGGTCAGGATGCGAACAGGCTCTCCGTCCTTCTTGCCCGCTGCGATCTTGCGGATGATCTCAAGACCATTCTGGCCGATGCTGTGGTTGATGCCGACATCCTCGTCGGAGATCTCGTGCGCGAGCTTCAGCGCAGCGGCGGGACGGTCAGCTTCCGGCAGCGGGAGCAGGTGCGCACGGCAGCGGTTGAGCGCCCAACGCAGGTTGATGGCCGTCGGCCGGGTCTTGTCGAGAAACTCCCAGGCCGTGTCCAGATGCGCATTGGACGGGTCGATCTTTGCGGCCAGTGCCATACCGTAGGCAGCGGTTGCACCAATGAGCGGCGCGCCGCGCACGCGCATCTCAACGATGGCGTCGGCGAAGTCCTGAAGTGTGTCGACCTGCTGGATGCGGAATTCGTGCGGCAGCCAGCGCTGATCGATGATCTGCAGGGCAGCCTTGTCGTCATCCCACCAGAGCGAGCGGTAATGAGTGCCGTTGACCTTCATGGGATGTCCTTCTTGTTGAATTGGCGCGCAAGCTTCACGAGCGCATCGGTCGAGCCGTAACTTTCTGGCGACAGGATGAGGTCGGCCCCCATCAGCAGGTTGCGCGTTTCCAGACGGCGCTTCAGCTGCTTGTCCTCGATTTCCTCGAAGTCGGCATTATGGGCGAGCGACAGGGTGCGGCGGTGCATCTCGATACCGCAATAGCCCATGGCCTCGTTGCGGATATCCTGCAGGAGGCCCGCACATGCGAAGTCTGATGCCTGCCCCTGATCCTCGAACAGGGAAGCCGGATAAAGCATGCCGGTGCGCTCGGTGTTCCAGAGGCGGGTGAACTCGGCCTCGAAGGATGAGAAGGTTTCGGCGATGACCGACAAAACCCATTCCTGGAAATCCTCGAGTGTTTCCGCGCTGCGATGGGCCGGCTGGCTGAAATAGGCCATCAGGAAGTTGGCTGTCAGCATTCCGATGTCGAAGCCGAGCGGGCCGTATTGCACGAATTCGGGATCGATGACACGGCTGTCGCTGTCCGTGGACATGATGGAGCCGCTGTGCAGGTCGCCGTGCACCATGGTTTCGGTGTTGGAGGCAAATTTCATCAGGAACCGCTGCACCTTTGCCTTCAGTTCGGCATTGGTGCGCAGGTCTGCCACAACGGGGTCAAGACCTTCCGTGTGGTGGTTCATTTCAGCAGCATAATAAGGATCGGTGAACACCAGCGCTTCGGTGATTGCGGGGATTTCCACGTTGCCGGCGAACAGGCTGACATCGGCCTTCTTGTCTGCGCTCTTCATGGACAGTTCCGAGCCGCGAAACGCGGTGCGGGCGCAGAAGGTGCCAAGGAAAGCACCGAGTCCTGCAACCTTTTCACCATCGATCAGCTTGCGCCGCAGGATCTTGTGCGGCGAGAGGAATTCCATGACGATCAGCGCCTGGTCCTCATCGAAGTGGTAGACCTCCGGCACTGCGCCCGGATCACGGGCGGCCTGTCGTACAAGCGCATGGTTCTCGTAAAGCGCGCGATAAAGCGGCAGCGGCCAGCTGTCGCCGACCAGGCGCACATAGGGCAGTGCCTGCTTGACGATGATCGTGCCTTTGGGGCCCTCGACAATGAAGACGAGGTTCAGGTTGCCGTCGCCAACTTCGCGAACGGTCCAGTCAGACGGGTCTGCTCCGATCCTGTCCGCAACGGCGGAAATGCCGGAAAGTCTTTCGCCGAGCGTTTCCGGCGTGAGGGGCCGATAGAGGTCTGGCGTGTCCATCTTGGGTCTTGTTCCTCCCTATTTTGCCCCGATAATGGTCAAGATTATTCAAAAGTCAACACAGTTGACAAATGCCTATTTAGCGTGTTGTAACGATGAGAAGCGGGGGAGGAACTCGCAAAAATATCGGGAGGAAAGGTGCCAGACGTCACCTGTAAATTGAGCGGCTTGGAAAAGTCCTTCGGGCGCAACCACGTGCTTCGGGGGATCGATCTGGAGCTGCGCGCCGGCGAAGTCACGGCGCTGATGGGAGCCAACGGTGCCGGCAAGTCGACGCTGGTGAAGGTCCTGTGCGGCTATCATTTTGCCGATGCCGGCGAGATCGAGCTGGCCGGTGCGCCCTTCAAGCCGCTTGACGCGGCCGATGCCATCTCAAAGGGCGTCGTGACCGTGCACCAGTCCATCGATGACGGCGTCATTCCGGATCTCGATGTTGCCACCAACCTGACGCTGGACCTCCTGACCGAACCGGGTGCCGATTTCTTCGTCAACGACAGGAAACTTCGCCGGCAGGCCCGCAAGGTTGCCGAAAGCATGGGGCTGACGATGGACGTGCGCACCCGTGTTGCGGATCTGGAGGTTGCCGACCGCCAGATGATCGCGATCGCACGTGCCATGGCCCGCGCGCCGAAGTTGCTCATTCTGGACGAGCCGACCTCATCTCTGTCCGCTTCCGAAGCCGACCGCCTGTTCGCGCTGATTGACCGGCTGCGTGCGGAAGGTGTCGCCATTCTCTATATTTCCCACCGCATGTCGGACATCCGCCGCGTGGCCGACCGGATCGTTTCCATGCGCGACGGGGCGATTTCCGGCCTGTTCGAGACAGAGCCGCTGGACTATGTCGGCGCGGTCAACGCCATGCTTGGCCACCAGATGACCGAGGTCGATATCGATCCGGTTGCCGGCGGCGATCCGATCCTGGAAGTAGATGGTGTGCGCCTACACGAAAATGGCCCGCAGATCGATCTGACTGCTCGCGAAGGCGAAGTGGTAGCCCTGACGGGTCTGCTCGGCAGCGGCACCACGGAACTGGCGGAAGTGCTGTTTGGCCTTGCGAAACCGGCCGGCGGCACCTTGCGCCTGGACGGCAAGGCCTACACTCCGAAGAGTGCGGAAGACGCCGTCGCCAAGGGTGTGTTCATGTCGCCCAAGGACCGCAGCGTGAACGCCGTGGTGCCGGACTTCGACATCGCCAACAACATGACACTGCCGTTCCTCAGGGCATTCAGCCGGTTCTCTTTCCTGAGCGAACGCGGACAGCGCCGGGCTGCTGACGACATGATCGGCAAGATCGGGATCGTCTGTCAGGGCAACGGCGACGGCATCAACACCTTGTCGGGTGGCAACCAGCAGAAGGTCATGATCGGCCGCTGGCTGTTGCAGGCAAGCCGCGTATTGCTGCTGGACGAACCTTTCCAGGGTGTCGACATCGGCGCCCGGCGGGACATCGGTCACTACATCCGGCAGACCGCAAAAGGGCGCACGACACTCGTCTTCGTGGCGGAAATCGACGAGGCCCTGGAAATCGCCGACCGCATCGTCGTCATGCACGAGGCCGCCATCGTCGGCGAATACATCAACAAGAACGTCGACCTGAACCGTCTGGTCGCGGATGTCTCGGGGCCCGCAAGCGGGCAGGGGCAGAGCGAGCCAGCAACGCAGGCAATGGCAGGATGAATACCGGAACAATGAACAAGAACCCGCTCGAACTTGCCATCCGCTACGGCTTCCTCGTCCTACTCGGCGGACTGGCCCTTTTCTTCAGTCTCTATGCCAGCGGCTTTGCCAGCCCGCGTTCGGCCGTCTTCATCCTGCAGTCGGTGGCCATTACCGGCATTCTCGCGCTCGGTGTCACTTGTACGCTGGTGGTGGGCGGATTCGACCTGTCCATCGGATCTGTCGCAACCTCGGCGCTGATGCTGTCGGCCTACTCCATGGTGGTGCTGGAGCAATCCGCCTTTGTCGCGGTTGCACTCTGCCTGGTGATGGGGGCGGTCGTCGGGCTGATCAACGGGTTCCTTATCGTGAAGATGCGGGTGCCGGACCTTTTGGCGACGCTTGGCATGATGTTCCTTCTGATCGGTTTGCAGCGCATTCCGACCCAGGGCAATTCGATTGCGACCGGGATGAGCCTGGGCGAAGGCGTCGTCGCGGAGGGAACGTTCTCCGCGGCTTTCCTGTGGCTCGGCCGGCATCGCTTCGACCTGTTCCTGGACCGGTTGCTGCCGGTGCCGGTGGTGGTGTTCCTTTTGATCGCGCTGCTGATCTGGCTGTTCCTGGGGTACACCCGGCATGGCCGCCTGATGTATGCCATCGGCTCCAACGAACGGGCTGCCGAACTGGTCGGCACCAACGTGCAGCGCTACAAGATCGTAGCCTACATGATTTCCGGCATGCTGGCATCGGTTGGCGGCATTCTGCTGGCTGCCCGCCTTGGCCGCGGTGACATTGCCTCAGGCAACAACCTTCTGCTCGACAGCGTGGCCGCGGCCCTCATCGGCTTCGCGGTACTGGGCGCTGCCCGCCCGAACGCCTTCGGCACGGCGGCAGGGGCACTGTTCGTCGGCATTCTTCTTCAGGGGCTGACGATGATGAACGCTCCTTACTACATGCAGGATTTCGTCAAGGGCGCCGTGTTGGTCGCCGCCCTTGTCTTCACATTCTACCTGTCCTCGCGACGTGGGGGCCGGAGAACAGCGTGACGCCCTGAATGGCGCCGTTTCCATTGGGAGGAAAACAAATGCTGAGACGTGAATTCATGAAGCTGGCGGTTGCCGCCGGGATCGGGCTTTCCGGCGGAGCGGCTTTTGCAGCCGATATGCCGGCGCCGTTCGATAAGCCGGAAGAGGTCAAGATCGCGCTGGTGCGTTATCTGTCCACCGGTGACTTCTTCCAGTCCTATCTGTCGGGTGTTGAAAAGCAGTCGGCTGCCCTTGGCGTTGATCTGCGTGTTCTCGACAGCCGTCAGGATGCCGCCCTTCAGGCCGACATGGTCGATCAGGCCATCGCGCTTGGTGTCGACGGCATCATCATCCAGCACGGCCTGACCGAATCCATGAAGGCCGCCGCACAGCGCGCCGTCGATGCGGGCATCAAGGTTGTCGCCTTCGACGTCAACGTTGAAAACGATGCGATCCCGCAGATCGAACAGTCCGACTACCTGCTCGGCAAGCTGGCCCTGGAACAGGCGATCAAGGACAATGGCGACAGCTTTACCGCAGGCTATGTCTATGTGCCGGGCATTGCGCCGCTGGATCGCCGCGACGTCGCCTGGAAGGAAATCAAGGAAGCCAATCCGGGGATCACGGAAGCGGCCATGTTCGGCACGCTTGATAACCCGATTGCCAACTCCGTTGCCAACCAGGCCCGTTCGGTGCTGCAGGCCAATCCGAACATCAACGTCGTCTTTGCTCCTTACGATGAATTTGCCAAAGGTGTGAAGATTGCGGTCGATGAAGCCGGTCTCAACCAGGACATCGCCATTTATTCCGCGGACGTTTCCACGGCCGATATCTCCGCCATGCGCGAGCCGGATTCCGCCTGGGCGGCAACGGTCGCGACCAACCCGGCGGTTGTCGGTGAAGTCAGCGTGCGCACGCTGGCGCTGATGCTGGCAGGTGAAGACCCGGGCAAGCAGGTTGTCGTGCCGCCGACCCTGATCACCCAGGATTTCCTGAACGAGCAGGACGTCAAGAACATGGAAGACCTGGGCCAGAAGATGCCGCAGTTCCAGCATGCCGATGTTTCTGTTGCCGAGTGGATCCCGCTTCCGGCGCGCTAAGGCCAGGTTCAAAAACCCGTCAAAAGAAAACCCGGTGCCTTGGCACCGGGTTTTTTTGTCTGGCAAGGACGGGGCGTGATGTCAGATCGCGCGTCCCGTGTTCACATCAGGGATTGCGAGGCCTGCTTAACGTTCTTCGTCGCGGCGTCTATCTGGGCAGTTGCCGAGGAGATCGACTGCATGTTGGAGGTGATCCGTTCCACGCCCTGTGCGGCCGAATGCATGTTGGAGGATATGTCGTTCGTAACCGCCGATTGCTCCTCGACCGAGGATGCGATGCTGGCGGCGATGTCTCCGACATTCTTGATGACTGCCAGGATCGACTCGATTGCGGCGACTGCCTGACCGGTCGTCTCCTGCATGGAGCCGATCTGATTGGAGATCTCTTCGGTTGCCTTGCTTGTCTGCGCGGCGAGGCTCTTCACTTCGGAGGCAACAACGGCGAAGCCCTTGCCGGCTTCCCCTGCTCTCGCTGCCTCGATGGTCGCGTTCAGGGCCAGGAGATTTGTCTGGTCGGCAATGCCGTCGATCAGTTCGATTACCGAACCGATCGTCTTTGCATCCTCAGACAGCCCGCTCATGATGTCACTGGACCGCTCGGCCTCGGTCGCAGCGCTTTGCGAAACTTCAAGCGCGGTCTGGACTTGGCGGCTGATTTCCTGAATCGAAGCAACGAGTTCTTCTGCCGCCGCCGCGACGGTCTGCACGCTGGAATAGGTCTGTTCGGACGCCGAGGCCGATGTGGTGGCCTGTTCCGTCGTGTTGGAAATGGCCGTGGCGATTTCGGACAGATCCTGGTCGATGCCCTGTTGAACGGTGGCGCGGCGACGTCTTTCGACGACTTGCGGTGTGCGGTCAGTCGCGAATTTCACGACCTTGAAGGGACGACCGGCGGAATCGAATATCGGATTGTAGGTTGCCTGGATCCAGACTTCGCGCCCGCCCTTGCCGATGCGCTTGAACTCACCCGCCTGAAATTTGCCTTCGGCGAGATTCTTCCAGAACTGCCGGTACTCCGTGCTCGCCGCATGGTCCTTTTCGACGAACATGCCGTGTTTGCGGCCCTTGATTTCATCAAGGGAGTAACCCATCGCGGACAGGAAATTGTCGTTGGCGTCAAGGATCGTACCGTCGAGATCGAAATGGATCACGGCTTGCGACCTGTTCATCGCCTCGACCTGGCCTTCAAAGTCGGCGGTCTTCTGCTTGCGCTCGGTGATGTCGAAGGCGATCTTGACAACCTTGACCACCTTGCCGGCGCTGTTGAGGATCGGATTGTAGGACGCATGTATCCAGACCTCCCGGCCGCCCTTGCCGTAGCGCAGGTATTCGGCGGTCTGATATTCGCCTTGGGCCAGCTTTTTCCAGAAGGCCTTGTATTCTGCCGATGCCGCGTGGGCGGGGTCGACAAACATGCTGTGGGGTTTTCCCTGAACTTCATTGAGAGCGTAGCCCATCGCCTTCAGGAAATTGGGATTGGCAGTCAGGATCGTGCCTTCGGGTGTAAACTCGATGATCGCCTGCGAGCGATTGAGCGCATCGAAGGCGGCTTTCCACATGTTCGACCCTGAAAACAGCACCTTGTTCACTCCCGGTTTTTGTCTCTGTTTGGGGACAATATTGTCGTAGCGGAAGTTGAAGAAAGAGTTTCGAAGGCCTGTGGAACTGGGTGATTTAGCTGATTCAGACAACACAAAAAGGTGATCGCGCAATCCTGAGATGGCGCAACGTTTTCCGAAACAACCTCTGGGGGCGGTGTTTGGGTGTCAGGCCCTGGCCTGACGCCGGACACGGCCGAATTCCGAGCTCAGCACCAGTGTACGAAATTTGCGCAACAGGTCCATGTCGAGCTTGCCCTTCATCTCGAACATGATCGCAAAGGCCTGTCGTGGACTGAGGCTGTCCTTGTAGGCGCGTTTTTCTGTGAGGGCGGAGAAGATGTCGCTGATCGTCAGCAACCTGACCCTTTGCGAGATCTGATTGCCCCTGAGGCCGTTCGGATACCCGGTTCCGTCCAGAAACTCATGGTGACACAGAGCCATTTCGACAACCAGCTTTGGTACTTCCTGCCGCGTTGCCAGAATCTCCCGGCTATAAAGCGGGTGATTGTTGACAAGCTCACGTTCTTCCCTGGTCAGTTTGCCGGGCTTGTCCAGGATGGAAAGCGGGATCTTTACCTTTCCCAGGTCGTGCACCAGTGCGCCCAGGCCAAGCATCGTCTGCTCCGCCTCGGAGTGACCGAGCGCACGCGAAAAAGAAACTGTGTGCCCGGCGACCATCATCGTGTGGCAGAAGGTGTGGCTGTGGTGGCATTGAACCGCACTCAACCAACTGTCGAGACCTTCCGTCATGATTGTTGAGGTGATGTCCTGGGCGTTGGTTGCCAGGAGCTGCATGGGCAGGGGAGCGCCGGAGAGGGCTGCGGCCGACATCAGGTTCAAGCCCATGCTGGTGGTTTCAACCGACTTGACGATTTTCTCCGAATACCGGCTGGGGAGCGTCGGTTTGGAATAGTCGCCCACCACTTCGCGTATTTTTTCGAACAGTGTCGCGAATTTTTCCTCGCGATCGATCAGATTGTAGAAGCCGAGTTCGCGCGCCTGCAGCACGCTCTGTCTGCTTTTTGTGTCAACGATGCCGAGCGTCGGCACGGATTGGCCGCTTCTCGAAAAATCCCGAAGAATTTTGATGTGGTCAGTGCCAAGGTCCAGAAAGTCGACAAGAAGCAGCGAGCGGGGCTTGATGTCTCTCAGGTTGGCGCCGGAAAAGGCAATTCGTTTTGTCGGGTAGAGGGTCGCGATTCTGGCGAAACGCGATGGAAAATTTCCGAAATCCACTGCCGCAACTAAAATTTGAACCATGATCAATCGGCATCTGAAACAATTTTGGTTGAAATCAAGGATTGTAGAAAAAACCTAAAAAAGGTTTAGTAAATCTGCCAAGTAAAAATACGAAAGACGCTGCGTGAATTTTGTATCAGGCACTTCTCTTTAACCGCTTTTGTGAATTGACCTGCCTGTAAACGTTAAAGGCATTTGGTGAATAATCGTGTGCAGTGCAGCAAAGTTTTGGGCGTGAGAAAAGTGCTGCGTGACGGTTGTGGGGCTGAAAGTTTCGCCTTTTCAGGTGCTCGATGTTTGCCGTCCTAACCAACGTGCGGGACGGGCTGGCACGTTCAGTCTCTGGATGAGCGCGGTTGGAGGCTGATTGCCGCGACGCGGGGCTCTGATGTCGGGTGTGTTCTGAGCGAAAACCCGATGCCGAAAACGAAAAAGGCGCGGACGATGTCCGCGCCTTCCTGACAAGACAAGTTGTCGTTGGATGGTTGCCTCAGGCGGCTGCCACACCGTTCAGGAATGTTTCCACTTCCTGTTTCAGCTCTTCCGTGCGCGAGGACAGCATTTCCGATGCGTCCAGAACCGATTGGGAAGCCTGTGACGTCTGGTTGACCGCACTGGAAAGGTCGGACATGCAGGACGACACGAAGGTGGTGCCTTCGGCGGCATTCTGGGCGTTCTGCGAAATCTCGCCGGTGGCCGAGCCCTGCTGGCTCACGGCTGCCGCGATGGTGCTGGTGTAGGAATTCACCTCTTCCATGATCTTGGTGATTTCCGCAATCGCACCGACCGAGTCCTTGGTCGCGTCCTGAATGGCCGTGATCTGGGCGCTGATTTCCTCGGTCGCCTTGGAGGTCTGGGTGGCCAGTTCCTTCACTTCCGCTGCGACGACCGCGAAGCCCTTGCCGGCTTCCCCGGCGCGTGCCGCCTCGATGGTGGCGTTGAGGGCCAGCAGGTTGGTCTGCTCGGCAATCGCCTGGATAAGGGTCACCACTTCGCCGATCTTGGAGGCGGAGGCTGCAAGGCCTTCCACCTTTTCGTTGGTCATGCGGGTGCCTTCGGTTGCCCGGCCAACAACTTCCGTCGTCTGGGCCACCTGGCGGGAAATTTCGCTGATGGACGCGGAGAGTTCTTCCGCGGCGCTGGCCACGGTCTGAACGCTCGAGGTCGCTTCATCGGCTGAGTTCAGGGTTTCCGTCGCGCTTGAGGCGCTCTGGCCGGACAGGTCGGAGAGATGTCCCGCGGTGCCTTCCAGGCCATGAACGGTTTCGTTGACCGAGTTGAGCACGTTGGAGACATTGGTCCGGAAGGTTTCGATCAGACGCTGAACACGGTTCTGGCGGTCGATCGCCGCAGCTTCGGACGTGCGCTGGTGTTCGGTCAGTTCGATCCGCTCGACAGCCCTGTCACGCAGGGTGCTGACGGCCTGGGCAAGCGTGCCGATCTGGTCGGAGCGTTCCTTGAAGGGGACTTCGTCTGCGAGATTGTCCTGCGCAATCTGGTCCGTGATTTCCGCAAGGCGTGTAATCGGACGCAGCTGGCGGCGAATTGCGAGGATCAGGAGCACCACCGAAACGGCGACGACCGGCAGCACTAGCATCGCGTAGCGGCTGGTCAGTTCCCATGCATTGGCTTCGACTGCGGCCTTTTCCACGCCGGCATAAAGGATACCGAGAATATCGCCCTTGGCTGAGAAGATCGGCTGGTAAACAGTGAAGTAGTCCTTGCCGAGAATGGTCGCTTGTCCGTGGAAGGTCTTGCCCTGGGTAACGACAGGATAAACCGCGCCGTTCTGACCGAGCTGGGTTCCGACGGCACGCTTGCCGTCACCCTTGATGATGTTGGTGGTCTTGCGCCAGAAATCCTTCGTTTCCGGATCCCAGGCAAAAACAGTCGCGGTCTCACCTGTCATGCGCCCGACGGCGTCGATCATGTCATGGTTTTCGAACACGGGCATTTCGGCCAGTTCGATCCGCTTGACGTTGTTGTTGGCGTCCCAGCTGACCTTTGCCCCGTCGATGCGGTCCTGAAACAGCGTCGCGGCCACGCGAAGGTTGATATCCTGCTTGACCTGGGCACGATCCTCAGCCTGGCCAAGGGCGACCTGATACAGGATAAAGCCCACAACAATCATCGATATTCCAAGCACGCCGGCAGAAATAATTGCGAGCGTCGAAGTCACACTTAATCGGGACAAGAACTTCTTCATCATTTCCCCCAGCGTCATAGTTGGGTTCATCTTTCGTGATTTGCGTAAATTAAGAATGAAGGAAAGTTCGCGTAAAAATAGCAGTGATAATCACAGTTTAGTGAGTGTTTCATAGTTCCGTGAAAGGGCTGCGGTTTATGTTGTTTTTGTGTATTTTCTCCGGATAATCCATCTCTGTACCGATGGAGTTTCTGTCTTGTCGCTTTCCTGAAGCTGAACTGAAATGGGCAGAAACCCTCGGTCAGTCACAAGTATGCTGGAGGAAACATGACGCGCCTGGCCGCTATTTGCCTTTTCCTGCTTTGCATTTCGGGGACGTCCGTCCTGGCGCGAACCGTTACCGATTCCGCGGGCCGTACGGTCGAGATCCCGGATACGGTAACCCGTGTGTTCGCGGCCGGGCCTCCGGCGTCCATTCTCGTCTACGCGCTCAAACCGGAAGCCCTGCTCGGCTGGCCGAGAGCGCTGCGGGACTACGAGAAGCCATTCATCGCCGAAGCCTTCCGAGACCTGCCCGAGACCGGCCGCCTGACCGGGCGCGGCGGGGAGGCAAACCTGGAGCGGGTTCTTGCCCTGAAACCCGATCTGATCATCGATTTCGGGTCCGTCCGCGATACCTATATCGATCTTGCCGACCGTATGCAGGAACAGACGGGAATTCCCTATCTCCTGGTCAACGGCCGCTTCGATGAAACCGCTGGCGCGTTGCGCCTTGTGGGCGAGGCGCTTGGCGTTCCGGAACGTGGAGAGGTTCTGGCCGCAGATGTCGAGGCAACCTTCACCGCACTGACGTCGGCACTCGGTGCCGTGCCCGAGGAGGACAGGCCGCGTGTTTACCTCGCCCGTGGGGCGGATGGACTTGAAACAGGCCTGAAAGGCTCGATCAACACCGAAATCATCGAGAAGGCCGGTGGGCGCAACGTGGCCGATGTGCCTGGGCAATACGGGCTGGTGCAGGCAAGTCCCGAGCAGATTATCGTTGCCAACCCGGACACAATCGTGACGTGGGATCGTAGCTTCTATGAAGCTGTCTGGCAGGATCCCCTGTGGCAAGGCATTGCCGCGGTGCGTGAAGGCCGGGTTTTCTTGTCGCCAACGGCCCCTTTCGGCTGGATCGACAGGCCGCCGTCCGTCAATCGGATGATGGGTTTGAAATGGCTTGCGGGCCTGTTCTATCCCGAGCTCTGGGGTGGAGAGCTGCGTCAGGAGACCGCTGACTTCTATAAGCTGTGGTATCATGTGGACCTGAGTGAAGCAGAGCTCGACACTCTGCTGGAATGGGCAAAGGGGCGGGCTCCCTGACCGGCAAATCTACTCCTTTCACGCGTTCCGGCTTGCTCGTATGGCTCGGCCTCGCACTTGTTCTTGGCAGTTTCGCGGCGCTTCTGATCGGTCCGTTTCCGCTTGCGCCGTCCGAGGCCGTCGGTGTGCTGGCGCGCGTCGTGTCCGGCGCACAGCCTTCGGGAACGCAGGACACGGTTCTCCTGTCGATCCGTCTGCCAAGGGTGGTTGCGGCGCTGCTGGTCGGCGCTTCGCTTGCCGCCGCCGGTGCCTGTTACCAGACCCTATTCCGCAATCCGCTGGTGTCACCGGATATTCTCGGTGTTTCTGCCGGCGCAGGGCTCGGCGCCGTTCTCGGCATCTTCCTGTCTCTTCCTGTCGCGGCAATCCAGCTGATGGGTTTTGCCGGTGGTCTAGCCGCCGTTGCCCTCGTCGGTTTTGTGGCCGCGACGGTGCGGGGTGGAGACAGCACGCTTGTGCTTGTGCTTGCAGGTGTCGTCGTCGGTGCGTTGGCGGGAGCGGCGACATCCTTGCTGAAAGTGCTGGCTGATCCTTATGACCAGCTTCCGGCGATCACCTTCTGGCTGCTGGGCAGTCTGGCAGGGGTGAAGGCTGGCGATATCCTTCCGGCAGTACCTGCAGTTCTGTTCGGCCTTGTCCCGCTGTTCCTGTTGCGCTGGCGGATCAACGTCCTGTCCCTGGGGGATGAAGAAGCAAAGGCGCTTGGCGTGGAAGCCGGTCGGCTGCGGCTTGTTGTCATTTTCTGCGCGACCTTGATCACCGCGAGCGTCGTCGCCATTGCCGGTGTCGTTGGCTGGGTGGGGCTGGTGATACCGCATATCGCCCGGATGATCGTTGGCCCTGGTTTCGGGCGCCTGTTGCCGGCAGCAGCCCTGCTTGGTGCGGGATACCTTCTCGCCGTCGATACGCTGGCACGCACGCTCTCGGGAACCGAAGTCCCGCTCGGCATTCTGACCGCCGTTGTCGGTGCACCATTTTTCCTGTGGCTGCTTGCCAGGGGGAGGCGGGCATGGGCGTGAAGCTGAGGGCTGAAAACCTGTCCATCGGCTATCCGGGCCACGATGTCGGGAGCGAGTTGAACCTGACCGCTTCCTCCGGCGACGTCTATTGCCTGCTGGGGCCCAACGGGTCCGGCAAGACCACTCTTTTCAAGACGCTTCTGGGGCTGTTGCCGGCGCGTGGCGGCACGGTGCTGGTGGAAGGACGACCGCTGAAATCGCTGTCCCGTGCGGATATCGCGACGCGGATCGCCTACGTTCCACAGGCACACGCCGCGCCCTTTGCCTTTCCGGTTCTGGAAGTCGTGCTGATGGGCAGAACCGCAAGACTGCGTGCCTTTCAGCAGCCCGGCCCGCGCGACAGGGACGTTGCGTTGGCGGCGCTGGAAAGGCTCGGTATCGGGGAACTCGCCGGCGCAGACTATACGCGGCTTTCCGGCGGACAGAGGCAGCTGGTGCTGATCGCCAGGGCACTCGCGCAGGAAACACGTGTCCTCGTGATGGATGAGCCGACAGCCAGTCTCGATTTCGGGAATCAGGCGCTGGTGCTTTCCGAAGTTGCAGGTCTTGCGGCGGACGGCCTGACCGTTGTGCTGTCGACCCACGACCCTGATCACGCCTTTGCAATCGGAACCAGGGTGGCTTTGCTTCACGATGGTCGCATCAAGACGGATGGGCCCCCAAAGGAAGTGCTGACAAGCGCTGCTCTTTGCAAAGTTTACGGTGTCGATGTGCGGATCGAACAGCTGGCCGATGGCCGCACCGTCTGCCTGCCGTCACTTGCGCGCAAGCGGGAAGCGGTGCAGGTCTGAATTGTGTCTTGACTCATTCATAACTCCGCGGTTATTAATTCAATCAATAACCGCGGAGTTATGAATTTGAGTGAGCCAACACCTGACCTTCTGTTTCGGACGCTGGCCGACCCGACCCGGCGGGCGTTGTTCGAGCGGCTTTGCCGCGAGGGCGAGCTGACGGTGCGGGTGTTGACCGATCAGTCTGGTGTCTCCCAGCCTGCGGTTTCCAAACATCTTGGCGTCCTGAAGGAGGCCGGGCTTGTCACGGACCGCCAGGACGGCAGGCAATCGCACTATAGCGCCAGGCCCGGAGCGCTCGCACCGCTGGTCGACTGGACCCAGCGCATGAACGTGTTCTGGGAACGCCGGTTCGACGATCTGGAAGACCTTTTGAGAAGAATGGACCAATGAGTTTCTCGGACGAAGATACCCTTGCTGTTGTCGTGGAACGGGAAGTTCCCTTTCCCGCGGAAAAGATCTGGCGTGCGTTGACCCAGCCCCACCTGATCGAGGAATGGCTCATGAAAAATGCCTTCAAACCGGTTGTAGGTCACCGCTTCGACCTGAGTGCCGACTGGGGAATGGTTGATTGCGAAGTCCAGTCGATCGAGCCGCATAAAGCGCTGGCCTACAGCTGGAACACCAAGGATCTTCGAAGCACAGTGACCTGGACATTGACCCCGACGGATAACGGCACCCTTCTGCGTATGGAGCAAATCGGCTTCACGCAGGAGCAGCTGCCCTACTATCGCGGTGCAAGCGCCGCCTGGCCCCGCTTCATGGAAGCGCTGGAAAGCGTTGTTGCGCGGCTGGACGATGCCGGCAAAGACGCCTGATAACCGCAAGGAGGACGACCATGGACAATCAAATGTCCCCCGCGCAACAGATCGACGCCAGGATCGCAGACCTTGACGACTGGCGTGGACGCACACTGGCGCGGATGCGCGCCCTCATCCACGAAGCGGTTCCCGATGTTGAGGAAACCTGGAAATGGCGCGGTGTTCCCGTCTGGGAAAAGGATGGCATCATCTGCACTGGAGAGACTTACAAGAAAGCCGTGAAGCTGACGTTCGCAAAAGGCGCATCACTTGATGATCCGGCTGGTCTCTTCAATTCCAGCCTGGACGGCAACGTGCGCCGGGCAATCGACCTGTTCGAGGATGCAGTCATCGATGAAGCGGCGCTGAAAGCCCTCGTTTGTGCAGCCGCCGAGCAGAATGCCACTGCCTCGGCTGCCAGGAAAACGCGCAGGAAATCAGCCCAGGTCTGACAGTCCGCCACGTGGCGGACTGAGCGCACACCCCCAACTCTCAAGAACCCTTTGCTGACGGATCTTTCCGGCAGACGGGATCTTGCGTCGTGATTACCAGGAGCAAACCATGAATTGGAACAAGATCATCCGTCAGCTGCACCGCTGGCTGTCCATAGCCTTTACACTGGCCGTGGTTGTCAATCTGGCTGCCATGGGGCAGTCCGAACCGGCACTCTGGGTCGGATTGCTGGCGTTGGTGCCATTGATCTTCTTGCTGGTATCGGGACTTTACCTTTTTGCACTGCCTTATGCCGAAAGGTGGCGTCGGCAGGCACGGTAACGGGCAGTCGATCGGAGGATAGCCCGAATTCGGCTTCCAGGCGCCGTTGGCCGTCAGGCCAACGGCATCGTCGTGCCCTATCCTGGAAACTTTATCGTGAAATAGGGGGCAGGGGCGTTTTCCCCCGGTGCAATCAAACCTGGAACGGGATTGTCATCCGGTGTCAGGGACTGCAGGTAGCTCGCAAGAGCTTCGGCGTCCTGTGTGGTCAGTCCGGCGTATGCAGGCCAGGGCATAACGGGAATGAGCAACCGTCCGTCTGGTCGAACGCCGGTCGTCAGGGCCGTTACGATTTCTTCCGTACTCCAGGATCCCGCACCGCCATTGGCGGGCGTGAGGTTCGGACCCCAGACAATGCCTGCCTGCGGAATTTCAAAGCCGACATTGCCGCCGATGAGCCCGGCTTCGGGCATCGGTGCGCCGTTCGGTCCGCGCGGACTGTGACAATCAGCGCAAGCCATGATCCGGGCAAGGTAGGCTCCACGTGCAGCCTTGTTCTCATCCGCGGACACGGATCCTGAAAAGGCCGCGAGCACGGCAAAAGCCAGAATGGTTCTCTGGAAGACACAGCAGATCATTGCCGTCTCCTAAGCCGCGGCCTGACCTGGAAGCATTTCCAGGCCGTAGTCGGGAGCAAGTTCCATGAAACGTTCTGCTCCTTGCGTGCCGGCTTCGGCAGCGCGTGCGAACATCGTTTCGAACCCTCCGGGCGTAACGGTGACATCGAGCCAACCCTCGACATCGCCGACATTGCGAAACGCATGCGGGACACCACGCGGCAGGACGACGACATCACCTTGATGGACGTCGAAGACTTCATCGGCGCACCAGATGCGGAAATGACCTTCGCGGACATTGAACATCTCGTCTTCCTTGTGATGGATGTGCAGGGGCACACCTTCTCCGGGCGGAACGATTTCCTCAAAAAAACCAAGCCGTCCGCCGGTATCGGCACTCCGCACCCTTAAGCGGCGGAAGCCGAGTATTTCGTTTTCGCAAGCGTCCCGGTGCGCCGCGATTGCGGCTGCATTAAAAATTGCTGTCATAATGGGTCTCCTCAAACCGCAAACTGCGGCGAGGGCAAAAAATACGACTTTCCCGAAATTGCGGAAGTGGTGATACTCCGGACAGTTTGTCCGGTTTCACAGGACGTTCGCATGGCACTCTTTGATGCAATTGAGATCTTCGCCCGGGTGGTTGAAGCCGGAAACATTACCCGGGCCGCCGAGCAGCTCGGCTTGTCCAAATCCCGTGTCAGCGAATGTGTCATTGCCCTGGAGAAACGTCTGGGGGTACGCCTCCTCGACCGAACCACCCGTCACGTTTCTCCGACCGAAGCCGGTGTGATCTTCTACCAGCGCTGTACCCGTGCACTGGAAGAGGCACACGCGGGCGTAACTGAAGTGATGGCGTATCAGGAAACCCCGGTAGGCCATATGCGGATCGGTGCGCCTGAAGCTTTTGCTGACCGGTTTATCATTCCGGCACTCGGGTCTTTTCTTGCAGAGAATCCGCAAGTGACAGCTGAAATCGTCGAAGACATGCGCATGGTCAACCTCGTTGAGCAGCGTCTCGACCTGTCGATAAGGATCGTGCGTGAACCGGAACCTGCGACAATTGTCCGTAAACTCGGCATGTCGGAGATCCTCGTCTGTGCCGCACCGGACTACATCGCGAGGCAGGGAGCGCCGCAACTTCCTGTCGACATTCCGGACCACAAGTGCATCGGGTTCGCTGCGCTCTACTGGGCACGGGAATGGCCGTTCTTGTCGCCACAGAAACACACCGTTTCACTGTCTCCCGTGATGATTTGCAACAGTACGGCATCGCTACGGGCAGCGGTCCTGTCGGGTATCGGCCTGGCGGCACTACCCCGTTGGGCGGTTGCCACTGAGCTGAAAGAGGGTGCCCTCGTCAGGGTGATGCGGGACTGGACGCTACCTGAAAGCGGCATTTATGCCGTCTATCCTTCAAACCGACTGGTGACGGCGAAGGTACGCCGCTTTGTCGATCACCTGGCGCCGATCCTGCGCCAAAGTCTAAGCGACATGCCGGACATGGACGTAGCGCAAGATGGGTATCCCGCAGATGGCATAAATGCAATTTCGGATGGTTTGCGTCCCGACGAACAAGCCGCCAGTTTGCTTTGATCTGCGTTCATTACCATTCGGTATTTGGCGGCTGAAAGGCGCTGCTTGACTGTAAATCGATGCGGACAATTGTTCTTGTCGTTGAGGTGTTCGTTGCGAAAATACACCCAGTAGTAGTAATTCAGGCGGAGTCGAGGAGCGGGTTTAAGTAAATTTTTCGAAAAAAGTACCGATGTATTCCCCAGATGGGGAATAGGAGATATGCCGTAGGGGCATAAGATCTTCCTGGCTGCGTCGGGGCGGTATGGCTGTTTAAGCTGGAACGTCTTGTTTGGTGTCAGCTGTGTTTTTGCCGGTTGCTTACTCGAGGGGCGGTCGGTCCTCGAAATTCGTTTCGGGTGTTTTTTAAGCTATCGATACTGGCGTTAGGGAGCCGGGTGAGGTTGGAACTACCCGCTTGCAGCCCGCTGCAAAGTACCGGTTCGAATCCGGCTCCCATATTCCTCTCACACTTGTAGATCCATTGTTCCGATCTGCCAACGTCCTTTTGCCTAGCTGGCAAAGAGCAGCGCACTGCCTGCCACAACGCCTGCCGCGCCTACCCAGGCGCCGAGTGCCGGTGCTTCCCTGGTTCGCCACCACATCATCGGTAGCATGAGGACGGGTGTCGTTGCCGACAGGGTCGCGATGATGCCGACTTCTCCGCCGGACAACGCGAACAGGATCAGCGTCATGCCGAGACCCATGCCGAGCAAGCCGGAAATGGCGATCAGGCCGACGACCGGAAGCGTAAAGTTTCCCGCCGGCTTGACCCAGCTGACCGGAAGGCGTGTCAGGAGCAGCAGCCCCACAGCTGCAACGCCGACGCGTATGCTGGAGGCTGCGACCGGGTCAGCGCCGGTTTCCATGATCGGACGGGCAATGAGGGAGCCGACCGACTGGGACAGTGCCGCGGCAAGGCCGAGAAGCACGCCAATCCATACCGGACCCTTGATGTTTTCCCATTTGTGAAGCTGGGACTTGCGCTTGCCGAAACGGATGGCCAGCAGGACACCCAGAAAGGTAAGGCCGATACCGACCATCTGCGTGGGGCTGAGGTCTTCGTTCAAGAGCAGCCAGCCGAGGATCGCCGACATGGGGGCATTCAGAGAAAACAGCATTGCGGTCCGGCGTGGACCCATGCGGTTCAGTGTCAGGAAAAGTGCGGTGTCGCCAAGAAAGATGCCGACGAAACCGGACAGGACAAGAGGCAGCATCTGCGCGTCGCCGATGGAGCTCCACCCCGTGGTCAGGAACACCCAGGCGCACAGCATCAATGCCACAAGCACCATGCGGGTACAGTTGAAGGCAATCGCGCCGAGATGCTGGGCGGGGCCGGTGGACAGAAGACCTGTCAGCGCCCACAGGGCAGCCGCGCCGAGGGCTGCGGCTTCATAGAGAAACATCGGGTCAGGTCCGTAGCAGATCGTCCTCCGGACCGGGCACTTTGCCGGTCCAGGCGGCTTCGAAGAAGGCGACTTCCAGTTTGCTCATCTGGCGGAAAAGACCCGCAACGCGGGCTTGCTCGGGTTCCGGCAGAGTGGGGCCGATCCGATCCATTTCCGCCCGGATCCAGGCCACGAAGGCCTCGAAGCCAGGCACGGCGTGCAGATCAATCCACTCGGCGAGATAAAACGCATCCGGGCGCGGTTTCTCCGCTTCGCGCTGGCCCCAGGTCAGGTAGCACCATTCCGCGCAGAGAAGGCATGCAAGCCCTTCGGCGTAACTGCCTTGTCCGGACGATTTCAGCAGGAGCTGCGAGAAGGCGCGGGTCACAGGGCCCTGTGCGGCGGTCTGATAAACCCGCGGTTCCACGCCGAGCGCCTCGAACGAGCGCAGGAAGTAGTCGTTTTCCTCCGAGGTCAGCAGAGCAAGGAAACCGGATAGCCGCGACTTGGAGGGCATTCCGGGGGCTTTGGCGACGAGATATCCCAGAGTGGAGGCGAGATCCGTGACGAAGGTGTAATCCTCGATCAGATAACGCGCATAGGCTTCCTCCGGCATGGTGCCGTCGCCGATCGCAACGGTGAAGGGATGGCTGGTCGCATCGCTCCAATAGGGCTCGGCGCAAGCTGCCAGCCAGTCGGTGAAGCGTCCGCCGGGAGTGCTTTCAAGGAAGTCGCTGAACGACCCGTCAAATTCAGAGGGCATGGGAGAAAACTCGTTGGCGGCCTTTACGAACGCCGGGAACAGGGGATGACAGAGGTGATGCTGTTTTCGCGGCCTGTCAACATCAAAACCTGTCGGTCGCCGGCAATGTTCGGGTTTGTGGCGTTGAGCTAAGTGTTGTCGCTTCATCCCTCGACGTAGCGCGTCGAGCTTGCCCGGAAAGAGGAAACCCGGGGCCTGGATCGATGGGTCGGGGGGCTGCTCGGCAGGGTGTCGGGAACACGGTTCCCGGTTCAGGACCTTTGCAGTGCCGTTGTCCGGATGACAGTCGGCAGGCCACAAGAAAACGGGCGCCCGAGGCGCCCGTTTGAACTGTCGATCAGGCTGCTGCCTTTTTCGGCGTGATCAGGCCGCGGTTGACGAGAACCTCGGCGATCTGGACGGCGTTGAGCGCCGCACCCTTGCGCAGGTTGTCGGAAACGACCCAGATGTTGAGGCCGTTTTCAACGGTTGCGTCCTCGCGGATGCGTGAGATGTAGGTCGCATCTTCGCCAGCACTTTCGTAAGGCGTGATGTAGCCGCCATCTTCCTGCTTGTCGATGACAAGGCATCCCGGAGCTTCGCGCAGGATGTTGCGGGCTTCTTCAGCGGTGATCTCGTTTTCGAACTCGATGTTGACGCTTTCCGAATGACCGATGAACACCGGCACGCGAACGGCGGTGCAGGTCACCTTGATGGACGGATCGAGCATCTTCTTGGTTTCCGCCAACACCTTCCATTCTTCCTTGGTGTAGCCGTCTTCCATGAAGCTGTCGATGTGCGGGATCACGTTGAAGGCGATGCGCTTGGTGAACTTGCTCGGCTCGATCGGATCGTTCACGAAAACCGCACGGGTCTGGTTGAACAGTTCTTCCATCGCTTCCTTGCCACCGCCGGAAACCGACTGGTAGGTGGAAACGACGACGCGCTTGATCTTTGCGTGATCATGCAGCGGCTTCAGCGCCACGACCAGCTGGGCGGTGGAGCAGTTCGGATTGGCAATGATGTTCTTTTTCGTGAAACCGGCAACGGCATCGGCATTCACTTCCGGCACGATCAGCGGCACATCGGCGTCGTAGCGCCATGCGGAAGAGTTATCGATGACAATGCAGCCCTTGGCAGCGATCTTCGGCGACCATTCCTTGGAAACGGTGCCACCGGCGGACATCAGGCAGATGTCGGTGTCGGAGAAATCGTAGTTCTCCATGGCCTGAACCTTCAGCGTCTTGTCGCCGAAGGAGACTTCGGTGCCCTGGGAACGGCGGGAAGCGAGGGCGACGACTTCGTCTGCCGGAAAGCCGCGCTCAGCGAGAATGTCCAGCATCTCGCGTCCGACATTGCCGGTAGCGCCTGCAATTGCGATCTTGAAACCCATCTTTGACTAGTCCTTGTCCGTCTCCCCGCTTCGCCAGCCGCCCGGTTCTGGATGGGCGTGGCCGGCTCCCGGCGCCTCCCATCCCCGGGGAGGCGGGATGAGCGGCACCGTCAAGCGGTGGTCTTGGTGGTCTTGGTAGTGCGTTTAAGAGCGGTTGCGGCAGCCGTCCGGGGCTCGCCGCGCATGAAGGTAGCGCTGGCAAGGGCCTGGGACATCATATCCAGAATGTCGGCTTTCAGCCGGGTCATCGGGGCTCGCAATCGTCAAAACTTGAGACGGCGGTGTTTTTGCCCGGAAATCCCTGCGAGTCAACAAGGAATAGGCGGGTGTTGCCAGCTAAGTGAACGAATTGATGCCGTTCGGGAACAGTCGAATAGCTGCAGCCTCGGCAATTTCACCGAAAGAAGACCTTCGCCAACCTTGTCTTCTGGCGTGGATCTTTCCGTTTTTTGTCGGTCAGGTGGCAAAAAGCCGTCCCGGTCCACGGTCCGTCGTCTGCAGGTTCGCCAGATGCATCATGTGCCATGCGAGTGCCAGGTTGGAGCTGATGACGGGTTTGGAAAGACGTTTCTCGCAGGCTTCAATGACAGACAGCGTGCGCAAGTTGGTGCAGGAGGCAAAGACGGCTTCTATCTCCGGATCCTTCCCCACCTCGCAGATTGCCTCTTCCACGGACCGCAGGCTGATCCTTGCAACCACGGCTTCTTCCGCTTGCCCGAAAGAACCGACACTCAAGGGCGTTATGCCGTTTTCTTCCAGGAGACGGCAGAGTGCGTCGGAGACTTCCTCCACATAGGGTGAGACGATGGCGATCCGTGAGACACCAAGGTGTGCAAGGGCTGCAACGACTGCGCGAGCGGGGTCGGTCACGCGTGCGCCAGGGTGAGTTGCCTGGATCGCACCGGCGACCTGATCCGATCCGATCACCGTTGCGCCGGACGTGCAGGCATAGGCAATGACGTCGAGTGGGCGCGTTCCCGGCAAAAGGGCTGCGGTGTCCGTCAGCCGGGCTTTCATCTGCATGAGTTTTTCCGAGGTGACTTCGGAAGCGCTCTCGATTCTGGCGTGAAGCAGCGAGACGCCTTCCTGATCAAAGAGAGGCCGGAACTCGCTCTCGATGGTTTCGTCAACCGACAGCAAGATCAGGCCGAAAGCCGCTTTGGTTGCCGATCCCCTGTCGCAGTCGAAGGAAAGTTTCATGCCGCGGTTCCAGGTATTCTAGCGGGTGATAACAGGAATGTCCGGCCCTGCCGGCACGGTCAGGAATTCGGGCGCGCCGTCTCGAATGACGATGTTTTCCTCGTGAACCATCATCCTGCCGGGTCCAAGCGAGAGGCTCGGCTCCAGCGTCAGTACCATGTTCTCTCGAAGTGGGGTCTCGTCGAAGCCGGTCAGGCTGGGCGCTTCGGTAAGCTGCATGCCGAGCCCGTGGCCGAGCCTGCCGACGTCACCTTCGCCCTGGTCCAGCACCTTGGCCATGGCCTGGAATAGATCGGCACAGGTACGGCCCGGGCGGGCAATTTCGGCGGCTGCCTCAACGGCCCGGACAAGTGTTTCATGGGTGGATCTGACGGCATCACTCGCCTGGCCGATCGCAAAGTTGCGGTCAAAGTCGCAGAAATAGCCGTTTTTGGTTGCACCCGTATCCAGCATCAGGACGTCCCCTTCCTGTAGGGGGCGGGTCGACGGGGGAGAAATGACATCGCCGTAGCCGCCCTGTCCGGCTCCGCCGACCAGATAAGGCACGTCGTCCGCACCTTGCTTCAGAAGTTCGATCCGGAAGGTCCGGAAAACCTCGTTGAGCGGTTGGCCGGTGTGGATAAGCTCCGGTGCCCTGGCAAATGCTGCCGAACCGATACCGCAAATCTTGCGCAGGAGAGCAATTTCACGTTCGGATTTCACCATCCTGAGGCTCTGGATCAGACCGGTTCCGTCCAGATATTCAGCGTGGTTGGTGAGATCTCGAAGGCGCTGAAAATCACGAAGCGGCATGCGAAGCGCGCTTTCCCGCCCCATCGGCATGGCGATTTTTGTAAAGCCCTTGAGGGTGTCCGCGAGCAGGGCGATGCCGTCATCGACGGGGTGCGGAGCGGAAAACACCCGGATATCGTCAATCCAGGTGCTCGCCATCAAGTGCGCGCCGATCTGCGGAATGACCGCAATCGGCTTGCCGTTTACCGGCACCACGAGGAACCAGGGTCGCGTGGGGCTCTGCCAGAACAGGGTCCGGAACCCGGTGAAATAGCGCATTTCGGCTTCGGTCGTGAAAAACAGCGCCTCGATGCCCTGGGAATTCATGGCTTTTTGGGCTGCTTGCGTGCGCGCGGCAAATTCGTCTTCAGGAAAATCCTGTTCAGACATCTTCCGGTCCTTCGGAGAGATAGCAGAGCACCCGGGCTTCAGGTCCGAGGCCGAGGGGCGATGCTCCGCGACCTGCGTGTCGAACGGCTGTGATGCCGCCCGCACCGGATGGCGTCGTCGCGATGCCGTTGTTGCCCAGCCAGTCAACCGTTTCAGCCGCCTCGCTGTCAGAAACGGTCACGAAGAAATCGGCTTCCGTGGCCAGGTACTTCAGCGCCAGATGCGAGGGTTCCTTGCAGTCTAACCGGCCCATGTTCGACACCGGACCGGACGCCGTGACGGGCTTTCCGGCTTCGATGCTGGCCATAAGGGCGGGTGCGTGTTCTGGCTCCGCCACGACGATGGTGACATCGTGGCCCCAGGTCAGGCGTGCGCCGACGGCACAGGCGGCGGCAAGTCCGCCGACACCCGCCTGCAGGAAGACATGCGTGGGTGGTGTCTTGATCTGCCGGGCAATTTCCGCGGCCATCACAAGATAGCCCTCCATGACGTCGTGTCCGGCGGCGGTCATGCCCGGCCAGGTGCTGTCCGGCAGCAAGGTCCAGCCTTCGGCCTCGGCGCGCCTCTGGGCTTCCGTCATGCTGTCTTCATAGGTGGCTCCGACCCGGACAACATCAGCGCCCCGGGCCTTGAGGCGGGCCTCAAAGGCGCTTGGAACACTATCGGCAACGAAGACGACAGCCCTGGCCCCAAACAGCGGAGCGCCTGCGGCAAGGGACATGCCGTGGTTCCCGGCACTCGCACAGACAAAGGTCATGCCGTTGAGTGCGGAGGAATGAAAGGGGGCAAGCCCGTCACGGATGCGCTGGTCAGCCAGTTTGGCAATCGCATAGGCAGCGCCAAGCGCCTTGAAGCTGCCAAGGCCCATGCGCTGCCGTTCGTCCTTGAGGGCAAGGTTCTCGATAGCAAGATCGGCTGCTAGGTCATTTGCATTCAGCAGCGGGGTTTCATCCGCACGCGGGCATTTCCGAAAAAGGTTCTCTGCTCCGGCGACGTCCTGCGACACGGATCCATCCGCAAGCCCGCTTTGCTCGGGAAGGCCTCTGCCGAGGAAAGGGTTTTTAAGTGTTTTCATCGTCTGCCCCGCGCGGTTTCCCGGGCAGGTCAGCAGCTCTGAAGGCCGGTTGCAAGCGACTTGCGGAAAATGACGGTTACGAACCAGACCGGGCCGTGTCCGAGATGTTGAGCCCGGTTGCGAAAAAGACTTGCCTGTTGCTGATGAATCGAAATATCATGAATTATGGATATGAAAGATGCACTGAGCGCTTTTGGGGCGCTCAGCCAGAAAACCAGACTGGAAGTCTTCCGGCTGCTGATCCGGGCTGGTGATGCGGGAATGACTGCCGGCGAGATCGGCGAGGCGCTGGACGTTCGGCAGAACACGATGTCGGCGAACCTTGCTGTTCTGCTTCAGTCCGGGCTGGTCCGCAATGAACGCGAGGGGCGGTCGATCCGGTACTTCGCGGACCTTGACGGCATACGTGAGTTGCTGACGTTTCTGATGGCCGATTGCTGTGGTGGTCATCCGGAACTTTGTGCGCAGGTCATCGAGACGATTGCCTGCGGAGAGACCTGTTCAGGTTAAGGGGGACCAAATGTCCGGCGATGTCTATAACGTGCTTTTCCTGTGCACGGGCAATTCCGCCCGGTCGATCATGGCGGAGGCGATCCTGAACCGGGACGGGCAGGGCCGCTTCAGGGCGTTTTCTGCCGGGTCACAACCGGCTGGCGCCGTGCGTCCGGAAGCACTTGCCTTGCTCAGCAAGCTCAATTTCAAGACGGATGGGTTGCGCTCGAAGGACTGGGTCGAATTCGCTGTGCCGGATGCCCCGGTCATGGATTTCGTCTTTACCGTTTGCGACAATGCGGCCAAGGAAACCTGCCCTGTCTGGCCCGGGCAGCCGATGTCCGCTCATTGGGGGCTGCCGGACCCTGCAGCGGTTGTCGGAAGTGACAGCGAACGGGCGGTCGCATTCAACGATGCCTTCCGGATGCTCAGCAACCGGATCTCGGTGTTCGTGAGCCTGCCGATGTCTTCGCTCGACCGTCTGTCCCTGCAGAAGAAACTCGATCAGATCGGGCAGTCCGCCGAAGAGCACGTGTAACGCTTCTCCGGCGGACTTGTTTCAAGGTTGTCGCGTCAGGCGACTGCCTGGCCCTCGCGTGACGTGCGCAGGGTCAGCAGTGCGATGACCAGGGCGATGAGTGCACAGGCGGCAACCGCGCCGACCAATGGCAAAGCTGTCCGGTCGAAGAACGGGCTGCAGACGAGGATCATCACGCCACCGGCGACCATCTGGAAGGTGCCGCCGAGGGAGGAGGCCATGCCGGCATGTTCGCCATGTTCTTCCAGCGCCATGACCATCACCGGAGCAATGACCTGGCCGAGGCAGGAGTTGCCGATGAAGAAGAGCGCCATCAGAACCGGCAGGTCGTCGATGCCGCTCCACACAAGAATGACCAGCAGGACGTTGGCTGCCGCAAATCCGCTGACGGCCATCAATGCCACTCTGCCCATGCCAAAGCGCTCTCCAAGCGAGGCGGCAAACTGGGAAGACGCAAAGAAGCCGATCGCGTTCAGCGCGAAAACAAGGCTGAAGGCTGTCGGCGTCAACTGGTACTGGGTCATGTAGACCAGCGGCGCGGCGGCGATGAAGACGAAGAAACTCGCCAGCGAGAAGCCGCCGATCAGCGTCAGACCCATGAACCTGCTGTCGCGCATCAGGTAGATGGCGCTGCGCAGCATCGCTGTCGGGTCGATCTTGCCCCGGCGCTCGGCCGGTAGCGTTTCGGGCAGCAAAAAGGCCATTTGCAGCATGGCGAGAAGGGAAATAACGCCCAGGGCCACAAAGATCAGGCGCCAACTGCCGAACTGGATGATCAAGCTGCCGGCGAGCGGTGCAAGCATCGGCGAAACGCTGAAGACCAGCATCACCAAAGCCATCAGCCTGGTCGCCTTTGGTCCGGTGTGGAGGTCGCGGACTACGGCCCGCACGATGACCATCGGCGCGCCGGCACCAAGAGCCTGCACGAAACGGCCGAATGTCAGGGCTGAAACGTCGACCGCGGTCGCGCACATGACCGATCCGATGAGGAAGACGATCAGGCCCAGAAAGGCGGGCAGCTTGCGTCCGAACCGGTCTGCCAACGGACCGTAGATCAACTGGGCTAGCCCGAAAGCGATGAAATAGACCGTGAAGGTCATATGAACCGCAGCGTCGTCCGTCTGCAACGCCTGCACGATTTCCGGCATGGCGGGCAGATAGAGGTCGATGGCAAATGGACCGACAGCAGCGAGAAGCCCCAGCACAATGGCGGAGCGGACAAAACCGATCTGCATTGGAAAATCCGATGAAAAATGCGCCGGAGGCACAAATGCGGGAAAGTCTGGAAGATGGAGGTGGCGGTGATCACCGCCCGGCCTTGATATGATGTAAGTGCTCGAAATGCAAATTCAAGGCTTGCTGGGTGTTGTCATGAAAGCTTCATGCAACTGTCACCGATATTGTAATCAGGGCCACTAGCTTGCGCGCACCATCAACCCGATATTTTGTGGGAGCGAGTGCAATGGCGGACCTTCGTGGGCGCTTTTTAAAAGGTGTCAGCCTTTCAGTCCTGTTCGGCCTTGGCGCCGTGTCGGCAGCACAGGCAGAGTATTTCGAGCGTATCAACACATTCCCGGTCTACAAGACCCTGCCGGAAGGCGTGGATCAGGCCACCGAAACCGTTGCCGAAATCATCTATGCCACGAAGGACGGCCGCACGCTCGTCTTCACCGACAGCCCGGGCGAAGCCATTGTTTTCGTCAATGCGGCCAACCCGCTGAACCTGCAGCCGATGGGCCGCACCGCGCTTGGTGGTGAGCCGACTTCGGTCGCCGTCGGCGAAACATTCGCCTATGCGGGCGTCAACACGTCCGAAGACTACGTCAATGCGTCCGGCCATCTGGCCGTGATCGCTCTCGACGGTCTTGGTATCACCGCGAAGTGCGACGCCAAGGGTCAGCCGGACAGCGTTGCCATCTCTCCGGACGGCAAGTTCGTTGCGATCGCCATCGAGAACGAGCGCGACGAAGATCTGAACGACGGCGTGATCCCGCAAATGCCGGCCGGCCATCTCGCGATCTTCGATCTGGACGAAACCGGCACGCCGACCAACTGTGACGCGGTCCGCATCGTTGACCTGACGGGTCTTGCGGAAGTCGCGCCGACCGATCCGGAGCCGGAGTTCGTTTCGATCAACTCCCAGAACCAGGTTGTCGTCACGCTGCAGGAAAACAACCATATCGCCGTGGTCGATCTGGCCTCCGGTGAAGTTGTCAGCCATTTCTCCGCCGGTGCGGCTTCGGCTGAAAACATTCCGGTTTCCAAGGCGCGCATGAGCGATGCCTCCGGTTCGACCGAAAACGTCAAGCGTGAGCCGGATGCGGTTGCCTGGATCGACGACGAGCGTTTCGTGACCGCCAACGAAGGCGACTACGAAGGCGGTTCGCGCGGCTTCACCATCTGGAACACCAAGGGCGAGGTCCTGTTCGACAGTGGTAACCAGATGGAACACCTTGGCATGGCCAACGGCCACTATCCGGCCAAGCGCGCGTCCAAGAAGGGCACCGAGCCGGAAGGTGTGACGGTTGGTGAATTCGGCGGTGAAAAGCTGATCTTCGTCAATTCCGAACGCGGCAACTTCGTCGCTGTCTACAAGGACACCGGCGCCGAGCCGGAATTCGTCCAGTTCCTGCCGACCCATGTCGGTCCGGAAGGTTCACTTGCGATCCCGAGCCGTGACCTGTTTGTGGTTGCCAACGAGGTCGACAGTGCGGAAGACAACGTTCGCGCGCAGGTCTCCCTCTACAAGTTTGGTGCGGAAGCTCCGTCCTACCCGATGGTCGTGTCCGAAACCGATCCGGAAAAAGGCGCGCCGATCGGCTGGGGTGCACTGTCTGCACTGGCTGCAGACCCGGAAGACGGCAACAAGCTCTACGCCGTCAGCGACAGCTTCTATGACGACGCCCGCATCTACACTCTGGACATCTCTTCCAAGCCGGCAAAAATCGTTGCCTATGCAACCGTTCAGGGTGGCAAGCAGGCAAAACTGGACCTGGAAGGCATCTCCGTTGCCAAGGATGGCGGCTTCTGGCTGGCTTCCGAAGGCAATCCGGACAAGGAACTGCAGCACCTGCTGCTGAAGGTCGGCACCGACGGTCAGGTTCAGGAAGAAATCACGCTTCCGGAGGAGCTGAATGCCCAGTCCGCACGTTTCTCCTTTGAAGGCGTTGCCGAGTTCGAAATGGACGGCAAGACGCTGGTGGCCGTGGCCGTTCAGCGTGAATGGAAAGACGACCCGAAGGGCATGGTGAAGCTGGCCATCTACAACCCGGCCGACAAGTCCTGGGGCTTCGTTCACTATCCGCTCGACAAGCCGAAGAGCGCAGCCGGTGGCTGGGTCGGCCTGTCGGAAATCGTCTCCATGGGCGACGGCAAGTTCGCCATCCTGGAGCGCGATAACAAGGGTGGTGAAGACGCAGCCATCAAGCAGATCACCACGATCTCCCTGGACGGTGTGACCCCGGCTGCCTACGGATCCGAGCTCCCGGTGCTCCAGAAGCATTACGCCATGGATATCCTGCCGGCTCTGGCCGAAGGCAAGGGCTGGGTTCTCGACAAGCCGGAAGGCCTGACGATCACGGCCGATGGCCGCCTGATCCTGGTCACCGACAATGACGGTGTTGACGACGCACCGGGTGAAACCCGGCTGATCAACCTCGGCCCGGCAAGCCGCCTGAACTAAGGTACTTCAGACAAAGGTCCTCCCAAGACCTGAGCGAAGGTCCGGCCGCTTTACGCAGCCGGGCCTTTCCTTTTCTGCATTGCCATTCTCAAGCCGTGAAACTTCGTCTTTGCCAGTGCCACAGGGCAGCAAGGCTGTGCAGTCCGGTGAGTGCTGCAAGCAAAAGCGCCGCGGCATGGTGCAGGCCTGCCGGTGGCAATCCGGCGAAAGTCGCAAGTCCCGGCAATGTGCCATTCGCAATCATTTCCAGGCTACCGGATATGACGATCATGCCGACACCGCTGACCAGAAGCAGAAGCGGTACGAGGCGCAAGGCGGCGTGGACGCCCTTGCCGATAGCTTGCTGCAACCCGGAATGAACGGCGAACACCGGCTGAGGGGACCCCATTGTCAGCCAAAAAATTGTGCGAACAAGAGCGAGCAGGCCCGCAGACAAGCCAAGTCCCAGATGGGTTTTCAAAAGGTTTGGCGAAAACGGTTCGTTGTTCGTCAGGGCATAGCCGGTAGCCAAGGCACTGATGGTAAGAGCGGCAATCGTCCAGTGCAGCAACCTGTTTCCGGTTACGGGCAAGACCGCCATCATTCATCCTCCCGAATGACGTTGTAGAGCGCGGCATGAAAGCTGATGCCCTTGAATTCCGCGACGATGCCACTTTTGCCGAGTTTCCGGATGGCGGCCTGATACGCATCTGGACTTTCCCAAAGCGCGATGTTGACCAACTGGAACTTTGCCTGCGGAGACAGGGACTGGTGCAGGCGCGTGGTGATGTAGCCGGGCTGCTCTTTCAGGAAGTCACGCGCCTGTTCCCAACTGCGAACTGCATCGGCAAGACGGTCTTCGGGAACTTCAAAGGAATTGATCAGGGTTACCGGGGCCTTGGTGTTGATTTCACTCGCCATGGCGGAGACTCCCAGGTTGGCGGTCAGGAAGGAAAGTGCTGCCAGATGAATGGCACGACGTGTCCAGAGTGATGTCATTTCGAACTCCTATTTATATAGCAAGCTATGTTTATTTATATAGGGTGCTATCTATCGTATATGCAAGGGATGACCTTCGAAAAAGATTCCTCCGCCGGGTATCTGGCAAACCACATGGCACGGCTGTTTGCCGCCGGTCTCCATCGCCGCATCCGGCCGCTAGGCCTGTCGCCGGGGCAATTTCCGGCGCTGGTCGCCCTTTGGGCAAAGGAAGGACGCACGCAAAAGGAACTCGTGCAGTTGCTTGATATCGAACAGGCAACGCTGGCAAACACCCTGGCCCGGATGGAACGGGACGGCTTGATCACCCGCCGGGCGAGTGAAGAAGACGGCCGGGTTCAGGAAATTTTCCTGACCGACAAGGCCAAGGTGCTGGAAAAGGAAGCCATCGCGTCTGCGATTGCCCAGAACGGAGAAGCGCTGGAGGGGTTTTCGGAACAGGAAAAGGCGCAGTTCCTGGATTTCATGCACAGAGCCATTTCAGCCATGCAGAAAGCCCAGACCGGCAGTTCCCGATGAGTGCCAGCTTGCTGGGCCTGTTCGGCGTATCCTTTCTGGCTGCCACCCTGCTGCCCGCCCAATCCGAACTTGGCCTTTCCGGCCTGATAGCGCTTGGAACGGAACCCGTCGTTCTGCTGGTTGCGGCGGCAAGCCTTGGCAACACGCTCGGATCGATGGTCAACTGGGTTCTTGGTCGGGCAGCAACCGCCTGGTCGACCGCTTCATGGTTTCCGGTCAAGCCTGACAAGCTCGCCAAGGCAACCGGCTGGTATCACCGCTACGGACGCTGGAGCCTGCTGCTCAGCTGGGCGCCGATCATCGGCGATCCCCTGACACTGGCAGCCGGTGTGCTGAAAGAGCCGTTCTGGAGTTTCACCCTGCTGGTCGCCATTGCAAAGACAGCACGCTATGTCGCTGTCGCGTTGATCACGTTGCAGGTTATCTGAGACTGCAGATCAGCCGGGGGAACGCGAAACCTTCGCTGCGCGTGACGCTTAACCCTCAGCACGCTCGATCAGATCCCACTTGTTGCCGAAGGGGTCCTGGAAGACGGCAACCTTGCCGTAGGCCTCGTGGCGTGGTGTTTCCAGAAAGGTGACGCCCGTCGAAAGCATCGCCTGATGATCGCGATCGAAGTTGTCGGTGTGCAGGAACAGAAACACACGGCCGCCGGTCTGGTTGCCGATGGCGGCGTGCTGATCGTCACCGTCGGCTTGCGCCAGCAGGAGACGTGTCTCGGAGCTGCCCTTGGGCGCGACCAGTACCCAGCGCTTGCCGCCGCCAAGGTGGGTGTCTTCGACCAGGTCGAAGCCAAGCTTGCCGACATAAAAGTCGATGCCCTGGTCATAATCCGGCACGATGAGGGCGATCGCTCCAATCATCTGTTTCATGGCAGGCCGTTTCCTACTGCGCGCGCCGGTAGACGGACACGTTCGTGTAGCTTGCAACGTCGACCAGGTGGACGGTTTGGGTCACGGTCAGCGTTCTGCCGTCGTCAGACAGTTCCCGGTCGGCTTTCATGATCGTCAACCCTCCGCGGCGGGCTTCCGAAATGAGGTTGCGATCTCCCTGGAACACGAGACGCATGGCGTCGACCAGGCCGCTTTTGCCAAGACGCACTTCCGGGCCGTCCGGCATTGCCTCGAAAGTGTCGTTGGTGACTTCGCCGTCGGAGGCCACCTGGTTCATCGTGAAGACGGCGACGCCGAAGTTCTCATCGATCTTGAGCGTGGCGCTGCGTGGCGGCTCGCCTTGTTCGAAGTCGCTTTCCTCCGTGTCGAGGATCCAGGTGCCGAGAAAGGGGGCGAGTTTGTCTTCGATCATGGGACCAGCGGTGTCTTGAAAAGGGAAAGCCGCCACCGGGATAACCGGTGACGGCTCTGCTTGCAAATGGCGATTGCCTGTCAGGCGCTCAAGGCGTCCAGTTCGGCAATGATGGCGTCGCCCATTTCCACGGTGGAAACGGTGGCCTGGCCAGGCGCTGCGATATCTTTCGTCCGCAGGCCCTTGTCGAGAGCGTTGGCGATGGCCTTGTCCAGTTTGTCGGCGGCTGCAACTTCCTCGAAGGAGTAACGCAGCGCCATGCCGAAGCTGGCAATCATGGCGATCGGGTTGGCAGCGCCCGTGCCGGCAATGTCCGGAGCCGAGCCGTGGACGGGCTCGTAAAGCGCCTTGCGCTTGCCGGTAACACCATCCGGTGCGCCGAGGGATGCGGACGGGAGCATGCCGAGCGAACCGGTCAGCATGGCGGCAACGTCGGACAGCATGTCGCCAAAGAGGTTGTCCGTCACAATGACGTCGAACTGCTTGGGCCAGCGGACAAGCTGCATGCCGCCGGCGTCAGCCAGCATGTGCTCCAGCTGAACATCCTCGTAGCCGTTCTTGTGCGTCTGGGTAACGACTTCGTTCCACAGTACGCCGGACTTCATCACGTTCCGCTTTTCCATGGACGTGACCTTGTTGCCGCGCGTGCGCGCCAGCTCAAAGGCGACACCGGAAATGCGCTCGATCTCGTAAGTGTCGTAGACCTGCGTGTCGATACCGCGTTTCTGGCCGTTGCCGAGGTCGATGATTTCTTTCGGTTCGCCGAAGTAGACGCCGCCGGTCAGCTCGCGCACGATCAGGATGTCGAGACCTTCGATCACGTCCTTCTTCAGCGAGGATGCATCGGCAAGCGCCGGGTAGCAGATGGCCGGGCGCAGGTTGGCGAACAGCTGCATGTCCTTGCGCAGGCGCAAAAGCCCGGCTTCCGGGCGAACTTCGTAAGGAACGTCGTCCCACTTGGGCCCGCCGACGGCACCGAAGATGACCGCGTCGGCAGCCATGGCCTTGGCCATGTCTTCTTCGGAGATCGACAGACCATGCGCGTCATAGGCGGAACCACCCACCAGGCCTTCGTCGGTTTCAAAGGACATGCCGCCCTTTTCATTGAACCAGGCAATGACCTTTTTCACTTCCTGCATGATTTCCGGGCCAATGCCGTCACCCGGCAGAAGCAGAAGGTTTTGTGAAGCCATGGGTGTTCCATCCCGCATTTTGAGAAATCTGATGGCGATGGGTTAGCGCGTCGGCCGTTGTCTTTCAAGATGAAGCCAGTTGCGAAGAACTCAAGCAAGCCGTGGGGAAAGGTCAAGAACGGCAGAAAGGCCCGGAGAGCTGCGGGATTGAAGCGGGTTTCAGGACGGCTCCGGCAAGGATCAGCCGAGCCAGCCCCGCACTGCCTGGAACAGGAGGTTCAGCGCCAGCGCGGTCATTACCCATCTGAAGCCGGTCTTGAAGCTCTTCTCGTCCATTCGGCCGAGCAGGCGGCTGCCGGCGAGTGTGCCGAGAAAGCCGCTGGCGATCATCAGGACAATCAGTCCCAGCCAGGGCGCAAAGGCGAAGCCGAGCGCGCCGAACGCAATGATCTTGAAGATGTGCATGATCAGCGCGGTGATTGCCTGGTTGGCGACGAACCCGTGGCGCGGCAGGCCGAGGGTCGACAAGACGGCACCGCCGATGGGGCCGGCCGCACCGAAGAACATGGACAGGAACGTGGAGGCAAAACCCGCCGCCGCCATGACCCGTTTCGGTGCCTTGCCGAAGTGAGGCGCCTTGCCCCAGACGACCCAAAGCACGAACAGGCCGATGCCCGCCTTTAGAACCGCCGGTGGCAATTCCACCGCGATGGCACCGCCGACGGCCGCGCCAATTGCCGCCCCGACTGCGAACCAGAGCGCAATCAGCCAGTCGACATGTTTCAGTTGCACCAGTGCGCGTCCGGCGTTCGATCCGAGCTGAACGACACCGTGGACCGGCACCAGGGCACTGGCCGGCATGACGGTTGCCATGATCGCGATCAGCGCGACCCCGCCGCCAAGGCCGACGGCCGCTGTCAGGGCCGAGGTGAAGAAACTCGTGACGATCAGTGTCAGCGATGCAGCAAGGTGCAGCTGATCGGGAAAGAAGAAGCCGGCGATGTCCGACATGTCACGACCATCTCTTGTTGGCGTAGTTGACCGCTTCGCGGACATCCAGTGCGCGGGTGGAATTGCCGCTGCGCAGATAGAAGACCGAGGCCTTGTTTTCTTCCAGATAGACGGCGCGGGGTGCCGGGCTGACGATGACCATGGCGACGTCCTTGCCGTCCACCCTGGAAAAGACCGTGTGGATGTAAGGACAGAGATCTCCGCCGAGTGTCTTGGAAACGATGTCGTTGACGGTGCGCTCGAACGAATCGAGGTCCGGGCTTTTCAGCGTTGCCAGGTCCTTGTCGAGACCAAGCGGTGTGCCGTTGTCATCAACACCGATCAGAAGGTGCCCGCCATCGGCATTGAAGAAGCCGGCAAGGGTCTTGGCGATGACCTTTTCCAGGGACCGGTTGGTCCGGTTTTCCTTCAGGTCCCAGCGCAGCGACGACTTGAACTCCACGCGCCGGTTCTCGCCCTGTTTCAGAAGATCGGGAATGAGCGCGGTTTGCTCTTCGCGCAGAGACCGGTAGGCTTCGGACGTTCGCATGTAGTTGCGGGTGAAGATGCCGAAGGCGAGGCCGACAACTGCGCCGAGACCCGTATAGGCAATCGCAACATCCAGATGCCGGGGAAGCAGCACAAGCCACAGGCGCGCCGTCAGAAATTCAAGGAGGTTCGGAGCCGTTTCCGAAAAACGTGCCAGTTCCCACCAGACCACCACAAGGTTCAGCGGGTGGATCACCAGCACACCGACAATGGCCCCGACCACGACATAGGCTGCCAGGAAGGGAAGCTTGAACGGGGAAAGAGCCATATTCGAAAATCCAAATGAAAACGCCGGTCGGAACCGGCGTCACTCTTAATCCAAAACCTTCCCGCCGTCATCCCGGCCCGTCGTCCCGGGTCGGCATCGTGCGAACCGGGATGACGATGAAGGATTTCACAGGCGGTCAGGCCGCTGCGGGCAGGGCCGTTTCGACCAGTTTCACCCAGTAGGAACAGCCGACAGGGATCAGGTCGTCGTTGAAGTCATAGGCCGGATGGTGCAGGCCCGCGCTGTCGCCGTTGCCGGCGAAAATGAACGCGCCCGGGCGTTCTTCCAGCATGTAGGAGAAATCCTCCCCGCCCATCATCGGCTCGATCTCGCGATTGACCTTGCCGACCCCGGCAATGCCTTCGGCGACGGCCGCCGCGAAATCCGTCTGCTCGTCGTGGTTCGCCGTGACCGGATACCCGCGCGTGAACTGCAGAACTGCCTTTGCGCCGAACGCATCGCCAACAGAGCTGACGATGGATTCCATCCGTGCCTGGGCGAGATCCCGCATTTCCGGGCTCAGCGTGCGCACGGTTCCGCGCAGCAGCACTTCCTGCGGAATGACGTTGAAGGCGTTGCCGCCCTGGAAAACGGTCACCGACACAACAACCGAATCGAGCGGATTGGCATTGCGGCTGGCGATGGTTTGCAGCGCGGACACCAGTTGCGAGCCGATTACGATCGGGTCGATGGTCTCATGCGGCTTGGCGGCATGGCCGCCCCGGCCGGTGATGGTGATGCGGAATTCGTCGGTCGCGGCCATGATCGGGCCCTTGCGGATGGCGAATTCGCCCACCGGCATGCCCGGGAAGTTGTGCATGCCGTAGACTTCCTCGATCGGCCAGCGGGTCAGAAGACCATCGTCGATCATCGCCTTCGCGCCTGCGCCACCTTCTTCGGCCGGCTGGAAGATGACGACGACGGTGCCGTCGAAGTTGCGGGTCTCGGCGAGATATTTTGCAGCGCCCAGCAACATGGCGGTGTGGCCGTCATGGCCGCAGGCATGCATCTTGCCCGGGATCTTGGAGGCATAGTCCTTGCCAGTGATTTCCTCGATTGGCAGCGCGTCCATGTCGGCGCGCAGGCCGATGGTCTTGCCGGCACCGCCGTTGCGGCCCTTGATCACGCCAACGACGCCCGTCTTGCCGACACCCGTTGCGATTTCATCGACACCGAAGCTCTGCAGCAGCTCGGACACCTTTTCGGCAGTCCGCACCGTTTCGTAGAGAATTTCGGGATTTTCGTGAATGTCGCGGCGCCAGGCGGTGATCTCGTCGGCCAGATCCGCGAGGCGATTAACGATGGGCATGAAGGACTCCTAGAAACACATCGGAACAGGAAAGCGCTTTAAGCTTGAACGGCTAACCTATCGCAAGCTGCAAAAAGAGGAAGTGGGATTGCGGAAAAAGTTATGTGCAAGGCGATGGTCCGCAAGACTGATCCGCCACCAGGTCATTCTCCGGATGATTTTTCCTGCAACCGGAAAACACGGGTGCGTTTGATCTCGTTGTCTTCCAGCGCACCGACCACCGGAACGCTGTAGGCCGCCAGTTCAACCAAGCGTGACGAGGGCAGATAGGACCGGCCAGGGTCGCCGACATAGACCTCGATGTTGTTCGTCAGCAACCTGTCGAGAAATGCCAGCACCTTGTCGGCCATGGGCTTGTCGTAGAAAACGTCACCACAGAAGACGAGGTCCGCTTGCGGCGGTTCTCCGGTGGTGATGTCCGCGGTCTCGGTGGTGATCTCCACCTCGTTGAGCGCGGCATTGAGGCGTGTTGCGGTCAGGGCGTAGGGGTCGATGTCGACCGCGTGGCAGGACGCTGCGCCTGCCTTCATGGCGGCTATGCCGACCAGACCGGAGCCGCAGGCAAAGTCGACAACGCGTTTTCCCGCGACCAGTTCCGGCGTGTCGAGCACGTAGCGGGCAAGTCCCTGGCCACCTGCCCAGGCAAAGGCCCAGAATGGCGGCGGCAGGCCTAGCTCGCCCAGTTCGTCTTCGGTCTTTTGCCACAGATCCATGGCCTCATCGGCCACATGCAGAAGGATTTCCTCTGCATGCGGCACAGGTTTGACCTTGGTCTCCTTCCGGATGAAGGCTGCCGGATCCTTGATAAGGGCCATTCGGGGCGGATCTCTCAGGAGAGGAAGTTACGCAGGCTCTTTCAGACCGCCCATTTCACAGACGATTTTCCATTCCTCTTCCGTGACCGGCTGAACCGACAGACGCATGGAGGTGACCAGCGACATCTTGGCAAGGCGCGGTTCGGCCTTGACGTCGGCCAGGGTCACCGGCTTGGGCATGTCACGGACAGCCTTGAAGTCCACGCATTCCCAGCGGGGGTCATCGATGGTGGTGTCCGGATGGATGTCGCTGCAGACCTCAACGATGCCGACGACTTCCTTGCCGATGTTGGAATGGTAGAAGAACGCCTTGTCGCCGATTTCCATGGCCCGCATGTTGTTGCGTGCCTGGTAGTTCCGGATACCGTCCCACTGCTCACCCTTGTCGCCACGGGCCTTCTGCTGTTCCCAGGACCATTTGTCGGGCTCGGACTTGATCAGCCAATACTGCACTCAGTTTGCCTCCGGGTTCTTGATTGCCCAGTTCCAGGGGCGGATCTCGACGCTTTCGAACAAACCGGCACGGGCGTAGGGATCTTCCTGGGAGATCGCCAGGATCTCGTCGCGGTTGGAGGCTTCGATCACCACCAGCGAGCCGGTCATGTTGCCGTCGTCGTCAAGAAACGGGCCAGCTGCCTTGAGGCTGTCCCCGAGGCCTTTCAGGAAGTCGAGATGGGCGGCGCGGTTGTCGAGGCGCGTCTGCAGGGCACCGGGCTTGTCGGTGCAGATCAGGGCATAGAGCATGAAGAATTCCCCGGGTTGGTCGAATCTGCGTCGAACCTAGGGCCGGGGCGGGGGAAACTCAATGGGGGAAAGTCTGAGAGGTGCATCACACCCTGTGCGAGCGGCCCATCCTTCGAGACGCCTGGCGTTGCCCGGCTCCTCAGGATGAGGGAGCGGGGGAGCTGTTCTCCCCTTCGTGGCAGGGCAACTGACTTTGGACTAAAGACAGGCAGCAAGCACAAGTGTCACCCCGGGCGAGCAACGCGAGACCCGGGGGCTACTCGTTTCCAGAGAGCTGGAATGGGTTTTGCGTCTTCAGGGCACCTTGTCTGCTTCGGCAAGCGGCGCGGCGAGTGGGCCCCGGATCTGCGCTTCGCTTGTCCGGGGTGACGCCGAGGGGATGAGGATATCGCTCATATGCCAATCCCCTATCACAAGCGGAAAGAGAATCAGGTGCCGGCCTGTGTCGATGCCAAAGGCCGGTTTCCTTACGAGAGGCTTAAAGCCCTGCCGTTTCCGATTTCAGCGGGCGTGCCATCAGGGTGTTGAGGGCGTCGTCGATGGTCAGATCCTCGTCGATCATCCTGGCGACGGTCTCGCAGATCGGGACTTCGACATCGTATTTTCGGGCCAGCTTTACGGCGACGCGGGCGGAATAGGCGCCTTCCGCGAGCTTGCCGCCTGCCGAAATCAGCTCGGAAGCCATGAAGCCTTCGCCGAGCCGCAGCCCGAAGGAAAAGTTGCGCGACTGGCTGGACGAACAGGTGAGCACAAGATCCCCCAGACCGGAAAGGCCTGTCAGGGTTTCACCCTGTGCGCCCATGGCAGTGCCGAGGCGTGACAGTTCGGCAAAACCGCGGGCGGTCAGCGCCGCCTGGGCACTGGCGCCGAGCTTGCGGCCGACCACGGCCCCGCAGGCGATCGCGAGCACGTTCTTGAGGGCGCCGCCGATCTGGGCACCGAGAATGTCGATCGAGGCATAGGGCCGGAAACAGGGCGATTGCATCGCTTCGCACAGGCTGAGCGCGGTCTTGGCCGAATTGGCGGCAACGGTGACGGCAGTCGGCAGGCCCTTGGCGACGTCGTCGGCAAAGCTCGGGCCGGACAGGACGCCGGGTTCGACGCCGGGCAGTTCCTCGCTCATGACCTTGGACAAGAGCTTGCCGGAGGATTGTTCGATGCCCTTGGCGCACAGCACGACGGGGCCGCGTACCTTGCCCGTCTGTTTGAGGGCCGCCAGCATCGCACGGGTTGTCTGGGCGGGTGTCACCAGCAAGATGGCATCGGCGTCGGCAACCTCTTCCAGCGAAGATGTCGCTTCCAGTTCCTCGTCAAAGGTGATTCCCGGCAGATACCGCGGGTTCTGCCGACGGGACCTGATATCGGAGACCGTGCCGGGATCACGCGCCCAAAGGCGCACTTCCCGACCGGCACGGGCCGCGGTCAGGGCCAGGGCCGTGCCCCAGGCGCCGCCGCCAACGACGCCGATAGAACTAATGGCGCCCATTGCTCTGCCTTTCCACGCGCGTCCGTAATGTTTCAAGTTGCGCTCCAAACCCTTCAAAAAAGCGGGCCTCGGTCGGCGCATCCATGGTGAACAGGTCAATCCAGAACAGACGGAACCTTATCGGAGGTCCGCCTGCGTTCGGTGACATTTCGAAATGTTCCCATTCTGTCGCGGGCTTTTCACGAATTCGGCCGTGAAAATGCCGCCGGCGATGCAAGCCGTCGAGACAACGGGGAACATCTTTGAAGATATGGTCCTGGTCGGCGAACGATTCGAGCGCGATATCCAACGAAAGTCCGGTCTCCTCGGCAAATTCTCTCCTGGCAGCCTGCAGATAGCTTTCGCCGGGGTCGACCGTGCCTCCGGGAACCTGGATGCCGGCGTTCGGGAAATCGGGTTCCACAAACACGAGAAGCTCTGTTCCACAGGTCAGGTAGACATAGGCCTTTTGGTAGATCAGCACGGGCAGGTCCTTGAAAGAACTGTTGTTTATGCCGCGTTGGCGAGGCATGTCACACGTTTGCGCAGGGCATCGAGGGGCGCGCCGAAGGCTGCGAAGAAGTTTTCCTCGTCGCTTGCCCGTTCGCCAAAGAGGTCAACCCAGAAGAAACGATAGCGAATCGGTTCGCCGCCGCTGCTGGGATGCATTTCGTAATGTTCCCACTCGCTCTCCGGCCGGGCACCGAGGCGGACATGGTAGTTGCGGCGGATGTGGCGGCCAAGCAGCGGGCGGTTTGGTGCGGGCCGGTACTGGCCGACGGGAGGGATCGTTTCGAACGGGATATCCTGACTGGAAAAATGATCAAAGGCCACGTCCAGTTCGAGGCCTGTTTCCTCGGCAAATTCCCGCATGGCGCCATGCAGAAAGCTTTCGCCCGGATCAATGGTGCCGCCCGGAACCTGCAGGCCCAGGTGAGGCGTGTCCGGTTCGTCGAAGACCAGAAGGTCCGTGCCGCAGGTCAGGTAGACATAGGCCTTGTGGTAGACGCGCATTTCTCAGAACAGTCCTTGTTGGAAGGCTGAAGTTTCCTAACAGGGTCTTTGGTCGCGCAAAAGGGTCGGTGGGAAATTGAGCGATGATTTACAGGTCCACACCCTAGACCTTGGCGCCCTTTTTGCCCGCGCCGAGCACACCGGCATTGGCCGAATCCAGCGGCCAGCGAGGCCTGGGCGACAGGCTCATGTCGTCCACGGGGCCAAGTCGAAGCCGCTCGATACCGGCCCAGGCGATCATTGCTGCATTGTCGGTGCATAGGCGCATGGGCGGCGCGATGAAACGGGCATCTGCCTCTTCTGCCGCAGCCAGAAGACTGTTGCGGATTTCCTGGTTCGCCGCGACACCGCCAGCCACAACGATTGCCGGTTTGACACCCGGGTGACGTGTCCGGAAGAGATCGAGTGCGGAGCGGGTGCGGGCTGCCAAAACGTCGGACACAGATCGCTGAAACGCCGCGCAGAGGTCGGCAATCGTCTGTTCATCGACAGGTTCAAGCTTTTTCGCCTGGGTGCGAAGTGCCGTCTTCAGTCCGGCGAAGGACATGTCGAGGCCCGGGCGATCCAGAAGCGGACGCGGCAGGCGGAAGCGGGTGACGTCGCCCTTGGCAGCCATTTTTTCCACATGCGGGCCGCCGGGATAGGGCAGGCCCAGCAGTTTGGCTGTTTTGTCGAAAGCTTCGCCAATGGCATCGTCGATGGTCGTGCCGAGACGTTCATAGTCCCCGACGCCGCGCACCAGCAGGAACTGGCTGTGGCCGCCGGAGACGAGCAGCAAGAGGAACGGGAACTCGAGATCGTCGGTCAGGCGCGCGGTCAGGGCGTGGCCTTCCAGGTGATTGACGCCGACGATCGGCTTGCCCGCGGCCATGGCGATGGCCTTGGCAGTCATGAAGCCGACGATGACACCACCGATGAGGCCGGGACCGGCAGTTGCGGCAATCGCGTCGATATCGTCCCAGCCGCAACCGGCCTCGTTCATGGCTTCGGCAACGATCCGGTCGAGGATCTCGATGTGGGCACGGGCGGCAATTTCCGGCACCACGCCCCCGAATTCTGTATGCTCGTCGATCTGCGAACGGATCGTATTGGAGAGGATCTGCTTGTGCGCAGGGCCGCACACCACCGCTGCTGCGGTTTCGTCGCAGCTGGTTTCAATGCCCAGGACCGTCAGATTGGTCGCATTGTCATCTGTTTTGACTGAGGTCATTGGTCTAAGTGCGGTGGCCTGTGTTAGGACATCCGAAAAGACATAAATCGGTGCCCGTCATTTCTGCCGGGCGTAGCATCTGGACGGTAAACCTTGCAATCAAATCCTTTGCGTATCGGAACAAGGGGCAGCGCGCTGGCGCTGGCACAGGCCCACGAAACCCGGGACCGGCTGATGGCGGCCCATGGTCTGGCCGAAGACGCGTTCGAGATCGTGGTCATCAAGACCTCCGGCGACAGAATCCAGGACAGGCCGCTGTCGGAAGTCGGTGGCAAGGGGCTGTTCACGAAGGAAATCGAGGAAGCGCTTCTGGACGGGCGGATCGATCTTGCCGTTCATTCGTCCAAGGACATGCCGACGGTCCTGCCGGATGGTCTGGCTTTGACGGCCTTCCTGCCGCGGGAAGATGTGCGCGATGCGTTCCTTTCGCCCAAGGCAAAGACCCTGACCGATCTGCCGCAGGGCGCCGTCGTCGGGTCCAGCTCGCTGCGCCGGCAGGCGATGATCAAGCGGCTGCGACCGGATATCGAAGTGGTAATGTACCGCGGAAACCTGCAGACACGCCTGCGCAAGCTGGCGGAGGGCGAGGTGGACGCAACACTTCTGGCGGCGGCCGGTCTGCGCCGGTTGGGCCTGGAAGCGGAAATCACCAGCCTTCTGGAAACCGACCAGTTTTTGCCGGCTGTCGGTCAAGGTGCGATTTGCATCGAAAGCCGGTCGGACGACATGGCTACCCTTGAAATGCTGGCGGCAATTCACGACGCGGCAACGCAGATCCGCCTTGATGCGGAGCGCGCCTTCCTTGCTGTTCTGGACGGGTCTTGCCGCACGCCCATCGGCGGCCTGGCAACGCTCGAAGGCGATGCGATGCACTTCCGAGGGATTGTGCTGAAGCCGGACGGATCGGCCGCGCATGAAGCATCGGGCAGCGGGCCTGCGGCCGAGGCCGTGCGGATTGGCCGGTCTGTCGGTGAAGATCTGAAAACCCGGATGGGACCGGACTTTCTGGCAGGAGCCTGACCCGGTCATGCGCTTTCTGGTGACACGCCCCCAGCCGGATTGCCGGCGGACCGCTGAAAAACTGCGGGCGTTGGGGCATGTTGCCGATGAAGCTCCTGTTCTGAAAACCGTTGAAGTGCGGTCGGCAAAAATCGGACTGGAGGGCGTGTCGGCGCTGGCGTTTTCAAGCCGGCGGTCGGTTGCCGTCCTGTCGGCACAGGGCCGGATCGATGCCTTGCGGAGCTTGCCGGTATTCACGGTGGGCGACGTAACCGCGCTCGCCTGCCGGGAAGCGGGCTTTTCAAACATACTTTCGGCCAGCGGGGATATTGCAGCGCTGGCCCAGCTGATTCTCGATAATCGGAGCGGATTGTCCTCAGGGGCCGTCCTTTATCCTGCTGCCGAGGATCGGGCGGGGGATCTGGAGGGACTTCTCGCCGCAGGGGGCATTTCCTGTCGCACCGTCGTGCTTTACCGCATGGAACCGGCGGAAAGGCTGCCTTCTGCCGTGGTTGACGGCCTTCGCCAGAATGCCTTTGATGGTGTCTTCATTTATTCCAAACGCACGGCCGAAGCTTTTCTGGCGCTGGTTCGCAGGCACGGTCTCGACCATATTTTTTCCGGGTTGCCTGTCTATGCCCTTTCGCGGCAGTCGGCCGAGCCCCTATTTGAGGTAAGCCAGGTGCGTATTGCAGCTGCGCCGAACGAAAGCGCCTTGATGGATCTGGCTTTAACACAGTGTTAACCAGATCCGGGGGAGTCGTTCTTTTGCAGCGCGCAAAAGTCTTTGCTGCGGCGGTACCGCTTCGCAAAGAGGTGTGTATAGTGAAGGTCTTGGGACCGGCAGGGTTCAGGAGGAGATGAGATGACGACGGACAAGAAATCCCCGGGCGGGACATCTTCATCGGGCGGCAGCGGCACCGGCGGCAAGGACAAGCCGGGTAGCAGCACCGCGTCTTCCTCCGGCAGCAGCAAGCGGCCGGTAACGATCGATCTGACCGCAGAGAAGGTCGGTGCCAAGCCGACAGACACGAAGCCAACCTCTGGTGCGAGCTCAACCGCGAGCGCCACGACGGGGTCTGGCGGCACGACTGCGGGTGCAACCAAGACAGGCGGCATCGGCAGCACGACTGCGTCCGGCAGCTCAACGTCAGCCGGAAATACAACGTCTTCCGGCAGCACGGGCAGTTCGGGCAGCACATCGTCGCCCTCTTCGTCTGCTTCGACATCGTCCTCAACCGGATCAGGCTATTCTTCGTCGTCTTCTACCACTGCCGGGTCTTCCACTGCCGGAAAGCCATCCGGAGCCGGCACGACCGGGTCGTCAACGGCGACCGGCAAGCCGGCGTCTCCGGCAAGCTCATCGACGTCTGCCACCAGCCAGCCTGGAACCTCCTCGACAAGCAGCAGCTCCCGTCCAGGGGGAACAACCAGCTTTTCCAATCCGCCGGCCGCTGAAGACCGCGGCGGTGTCGGGGCATTCGGCGTTCTGATTGCGGCCGTTATCGGCGGTATCCTGGTGCTTGGCGGCGGCTTCGGCCTTTATCAGGCCGGGCTCGTCAAACTGTCGCCCGAGCCGAACCAGCAGCTCACCAGCGCGCTCAGTGCCGCCGAACGCAAGATCTCCGATCTGGAGAAAAAACTCGGCGACGTGACGTCTTCGGTCTCCAGCCAGGGCAGCTCCGGTGCTGTTTCTGCTCTGGAAAGCAAGGTCACCGCGCTTGAAGCCAAACTGCAGGATGCGTCGTCGTCCGATCTGAGCGCCGCGATCGATGCCCTGAAGCAGGATGTCGAAGGACTGCGCAGCACCGTCGCTTCGGCAGGGGCCGGCACCGGCGAAGGAACTCCAGCCGATCTCCAGCCGCTTGAAAGCCGTCTGGCCGCGCTGGAAGAGGAAGTGAAGGGCGATAGCCAGGTGGATCTGGCACCGCTTGAAAGCCGCCTGGCCAAGCTGGAAACCGACACCACCTCGACATCCTCCGAAGCCGACAAGCTTTCGGGTTCCGTAACCGGGCTCGAAGGTCAGCTTTCGGACCTGAAGACGACCCTTTCCGAGGTGGAAACCCGCCTTTCCAATACCGAAGCGACCGCGAAGGCAGCGCAGACAGCCGTATCGACGTCGGACGTTTCCCTGAAGACCCTTGCCGACAGCCAGGCACGGGCAACCGAAACCCTGTCTTCGCTGGCTGCCGACATCAAGTCTGTCGGCGCGGCCAACACGGCGGCGCTGGAAGGTTTGCGCTCTGAACTGGACGCGCTTTCAACGCGCCTTGCCGCGGTTGAGGCAACGATGGGCGATGCGACGGCGCGTGAAGTTGCTGCCAGGGCACTGTCCGTTTCCGCGCTGAAGTCGGCCGTCGATTCCGGCCGCCCTTATGAAACCGAGCTGGCCGCCGTCAAGGCGGGACTGCCGGGCGGGCTCGACCTGTCTGCACTGGAGGCCAACGCCAAGACCGGTGTCGAACCGGTGCCCGTGCTGATCGCCCAGTTCCCGCCGGTTGCGCGCTCTGTCTACCAGACGTTTTCCGAACCGGACCGTTCGGGTGATGTACTCGACAGCCTGATGACCAGTGCACAGTCGCTGTTCACCGTTCGCCGTTCGGGCTCGGGTGAAGGCGACGGGCCGGCCGCTGCCCTGCAGCGCATGGAAAACGCCGTCCGGAAGGGAGACCTCAAGTCGGCACTTGCCGCCTACAAGGATCTGCCGGAACAGGGACAGGCAGCTGCTGCCGACTGGGCAACGCGCGCCGAAGCCCGCGTCGAGGTTGATGACCTGACGGACAAGGCCTCGCAGGAAGTGCTCAACGCGCTTGCTGCGAAGGATAGCTGAATGCAGGCCGGCCACTCGCCCGCCCGTCAATGGAACTATGTGCCGGCAGGAGCCGGCCGTCGCAGGGAGCGAACTGAATGATCCGCGTTCTGTTCTTTTTCGCGCTGTTGTTTGCCGTTGCCATGGGCTTTGCCTGGATGGCGGACCTGCCGGGAACGATCCAGATTTCCTGGCCGGTTTATGAAGGCGGCCAGCAGGTCGGGACGGACATCTGGGAGCAGTCGCCTGCGATTGTTGCCCTTGCCGCAGCTATTTTCCTGGCGATCTTCCTGGCGATTGTCTGGGTGATCCGCGTCGTCCTCAAATCACCGCAGATTGCCAGCCGCTTCTTTCGGCGCCGCCGGAAAGACAAGGGCTACAATGCGCTGTCACAAGGCTTGATCGCTCTGGGCACGGGCAACGCCAAACTGGCGCGCCGCTACGCGCTGGACGCCGACAAGCTGCTGGATGATGAACCCGCGGCAAAGCTGCTGCTTGCGCAAACGGCCCAGCTTGCCGGCAAGGACGGCGAAGCGCGTCAGCGTTTCGAGGCGATGCTGGAAGATCCGGCCACCAAGGCGCTTGGTCTGCACGGCCTCTTCATCGAGGCCGAGCGGCACAGGGAGCCGGTGGCGGCACGTCACTACGCGGAGGAAGCCGCCAAGACATCGCCGGGTCTGGAATGGGCCGGCAAGGCTGTTCTCGGCTATCAGGCGGTTGCCCACCATTGGGATGAAGCGCTCAAGACCCTGGAGCGCAACTACGCCGCCAAGATGCTGGACAAGAAAACCTATCGGCGTCAGCGCGCCGTCATCCTGACGGCGCTTGCGACAAAGCTGGAGGACGGCGAGCCGGAACGGGCCTATTCGCTGGCCAAGGAAGCTCATGGTCTGGCACTCGACCTTGTACCGGCGGCCGTGCTGACGTCTCGTCTGGCGACGCGCCGGGGCGACATTCGCAAGGCCTCCAAAGTGTTGGAGGCAACCTGGCGATTGTTCCCGCATCCGGAGTTGGCTGAAACCTATGCCCATGTGCGTACCGGCGATTCGGCTGTCGACCGCTTGAAGCGGGTGAAATCGCTTTCCGCACAACGGGCAAACACTCCCGAAGGTGCGCTGGCCATCGCCCGCGCAGCCATGGAGGCGCGCGAGTTCGAAGAAGCGCGCAAGCAGCTGAAAAAGGTCCTGCAGTCCGAACCCACCCGTCAGGCGTTTCTGCTGATGGCGGAAGTGGAGGAAGCCGAACACGGTGACCGGGGCCGCACACGCGACTGGCTGGCCCGCGCCGTCAGTGCGCCGCTCGACAAGGTCTGGATGGCCGACGGCATCATTTCCGCCGAATGGCAGCCGGTGTCACCGGTCACCGGCAAGCTCGACGCGTTCCAGTGGGCAACGCCGGGCAGTCTGTCGGACGAGGATGGTCCGCTGCTGGAGGACAGCCTGTTCGAGGCGCCGGCCCTGCCGTCCGCCACTCCAGGCGAGCCGGTTCGGCCGGTTGCAGATGCGGATGACGGCGCCGTGGTGCTGGAAGCCGAACCCGTCACCAAGCCTGCCACTGCCAAGCCTGTGGAACCCGAGACGGGTGATGCCAAATCCGGCAGCGCCAAGTCAGCCGCCGCGGAACCTTCCGCTGCCTCTGTACCATTGGAAAAGCAGGGCTACGAAGGGACGACGGACGATGTCAAATACAGCCCTGCGCTGAAGGACCTGCCCGACGCCGAGGCTACCAAGGCACCTTCGGACAAGGCTGCGAGCGTTGAGAAGACGGCAGCCAAGGAAACTGCGGCAAAAGGCGAAGCCGGGGCCGAGGACAAACCCGCCGTGGTGACAGGCAAAGATGCCGGGACTGCGAAAGCTGGTGTGATCGGCAAGGCCGACACCCGGAACGGTTCCGGGACGCCTTCCAAGCCAGAGGCAACATCTGAGGCCAAGGTTGAGGAAACCTCGAAATCGGCGGATGCAAAGCCATCGGCAGCCAAAGCCGGGGAGGCCAAGACAGGCGAAACAAAATCCGGAAGTTCCAAAGAGGATCTCAACCGGCCAATCGAATTTCCCCTGTCGCGGATGCCGGACGATCCTGGCCCGGATGAGGACGACGAGGAAGAGACCGCCAAGACGCCACGGCCGCGCTTTTTCAACTGAAGCGCTGCTGCGGCGATAGTCGGAATGTGCTGACGAGCATGTGTTTGCCTGGCTTCCGGAAAAGGGAAGATGTGATCTTCCTGAAAGAACCGGTTTTAGGCTCTTGCATCTGACGCCAAGCTCCGGTAATTAGCGGCGCACTCGGGCTTGACCTGAGTGTCCGCGCCTAATCGCGCGATGCCCGGCATCTGCCGGAGAACGCCGCTGTAGCTCAGATGGTAGAGCACGTCATTCGTAATGATGGGGTCGGGGGTTCGAGTCCCTTCAGCGGCACCACTTTCCAGGCCCAGTTTTCTTTCTTCAGGTGCGCCCCATAGGGCTATTCCTTCTCTGATGCTTTCCTCCGAATTGAGGAAGCTGTCACGAGACTTCAGAAAATGTGTAGCGCGCAAAATCGCTTGGCGAAACGCGCAACACCATATGGCACCCAGATTGCGCGCTGAGAGAGCACCGGCAGAGGCGCGTGCTCCCAAGAGGAATCTATTGCCGTTTGGCACTAGCCATCCTTCTCACTCGGACGCTCGATAAGGCTGTCCCGCCAATCTCCCTGATAGTTGAAGTCCGGCGCTGGTATCGGTTCGGAGAACCAGAAGTCGGTGAAGGCTGCGACATTGGGTACGCAGAACCAATGTGCTTGACCGTTAGCATCGATCGCCCACCAACGTGCTTGTCTCGGCGCTTGCTTCCAGTCGACATTTGGCATCCGCGTACCCTAGTTGTTACGGAGTATTTAAAGGGACTTTATACGGCCTTTGAAAGCCGCTCACTCGCAATATCGTAATAAGCCGCCTCCCGCTCGCAACCGACAAAGCGACGGCCGGCACGAAGCGCCGCAACACCTGTTGTGCCCGATCCTGTGAAGGGATCGAGCACAGTACCGGGCGGGCAGACCTGGACGAGAGCATCCATCAACGGGAGCGGCTTGCCAGTGGTGTGGAGTTTGGGTCCGGCCGCCATTACGCCACAGCGAATGATCCCCGGATAGGTGGGACCATCCTTGTCGTGCCATGCCCCCTTAGATCCCCAAAGGATGAACTCGGCCTGCTGGCGGAACCGTCCCTTGGCCGGACGGCAGGCTTCCGTCTTGTCCCAGGGGACGCACCCCCGGTAGGTGAACCCGGCTGCCTGGACTGCATCGATCATGACCGACAGCTGTCGCCAATCGGTGAAGACAATGAACGGTGAGCCGGGCTTGAGGACGCGGTGGGCCTCAGTGAGCCAAAGGGTCGACCAGAGCATGTAGGAATGCTGGTCGCGGTTTTCGCCAGAGAACTCCGGATACTTCTTTGGGTCATTCACGTACTTGCTGTTGGCGCTATCCGCCGTGCGGCTGCCGGCATGCAAGCCGCCAGAGCTATACGGCGGATCGGTTACGAGGGCGTCATATTGTTCGGCTGACTGATCATGCAGCCAGGTCAGGGCGTCTTGTTGGAAGAGTTGCCAGGACATGTCTTCTCCGGGATTTGGCGCTCTGGGCGTTCGGAGAAGGGCTCTAGGGGCCTCAGGTTATTCAGCGTCCCGCATCGGGGACATTTGACTTCTACAGGGCCAACGATCGCTCGCTCGGCCGACTTCATCAAGAGTTTGCGGCAAGAGCCGCAGCGGATTTCATTCATCGTGAGTGACAACCTTATGGCGACTCATCCATAAAGCCCGAGCATCGCGCGATGCACCGGGCGCGGCGGTTGTCGTAGACTGCCGGGCGGGCTGAAGATTGGCGTTTGAGGCCCGCCGTCCGGACGTAAGTCCGGACCGTCCGTCAGGGTGGATTAAGGCACTGAACTTTGGGGAAGACGATAATGACCGATTTGCCGCATCTGGATATGTTGGAAACCAACATCCGCAACATCAACATGATGAACACGCAGTCCATGCAGCGCAATGCGCGAGGCCACATCCAAAATACCTTTGCGCTCATCAACGCTGACGCCGAATGCAGAGCGGCCGGCAACAAGGCGATTGCGATCTGCGATGAACTCGCCCATGAAGCCGCCGTTCTGACTGTTGAAGAAAGCCACAAACAGAAGCTGGACCAGTTGACGGCCGAGGCTCTAGCGGCAGTTGTTGCACTCAAGATGGAGTGTAAACGCTGTGGGCCGAACGACGTGGCAAGGGCTCTTGGGGTCTGATCAACCTCAGTGCCGGTCACTCCTTTGTCTCCACTTCCACCATCGTGATCCAACCGCCGCCCTCCGGATCAATCGTATGAGTGACCACGGTCGACACCCATTTGATGCTCTCGATCGCGGAGCCGAAGCCGGTCAGGGTGACCGGAGCGCCGGCAACGGCAAACGGGTTGCCGCGCATCTCGAAAGACCCGGAGCCAGTCCATCGGCTTAAGGCAGACGCCACCGCACCGGCCGTCTTCTTGGCTTCAGTCTCAGTCGGTGTCAGATGCATGGGCGCATATGCGCCGCCTTTCTTTCCGATGTTCTGGGTTTCCTGCTTCAAGCGTCCCTTCTTCGGGTCGTACCAAGTCGTCTCCGCTTTCTCGTGCGCCGGCCGTTCCTCGATATCGACATCCCAGCCGTAACACTGTTTCCGGTTGACCAGGATCGGCGGTAGATCCTTGCCCGATCCGGATTGCGCCTTGCCGCGCTCCAGGACAAGAAGCTTGCCCGCCTGGGGCTTGACGATCGCGCCGATTTCATCGGCCAGCTCGGTGGCAAAATCGAGTGGGCTTTGGTTCCAGCGAAGCCGGTACGGGATCTTGATGTTCTCGATCGCCGAGCTCACCAGCGCAGAGACGCCCGCCTCCTTGGCAAGGTCTTTGAAGATCTTGCCTGCCGTGCCGAAACCACCCTCCTGGTCATAGTGCTTGGATCCGGTTGCTTTCATCTTGTCGATGAAGTCGGCCGCCCTGCAATAGACCTCCATCGTGTCACCGTCTTCCGGGCTTCCGCCGAACGCCGTCCGGCTTGCAGAGAAGGTACCGAACTGCACAGCCGCACCCGGCAGCATGCCGGCGCTGATGGTGTATTTGGTGCCTTTCGGAGGCGGTGAGTACGGCGGCGCGGAAAAGGTCAGGACCGCTTCGTCGCTCTCGTATCCTGCCTGATCCGTGATCGAGACGCGCAACAGGGAACCACCCCATAAGGGCACAAGGTTTGGCGTCTTAGCGCCCGCGACAATGACAAACGGCTTGCCGATCATTCCCAGGGCCTCACCGGTGTTTCGTCAGGCGCTTCAGGTGCCTCGGGAACACTCAGGATCGTGCCGAATGCCACATCGCCGGAAGGGTCTTTCATGGTGCCGGAGAGGCGGCGATTGGCATTGATCAGCGCCTCGGCCGAGCCGCCGCGCTCGCTGCCGTAGAGATCCCGTGCAATACGGTCAATCCGCTCGGCATCTTCGGTGACCGTGTATCTGGTGACTATCTTCGCCATGTTTCAAACCACGAACAAAAGGCCGATTTCGGCATTGAGTGTCCGGCCCCGGCCGGTGAAGGGATGGAAGCGGTCCTCATCGATGTAGAGTTCGCGGATGACGACGAGGCCCAGGTTGTCGGCGGCAAGGTTCGCCCCAAGCCGCAGATAAAGAACAGGCAGTTGGCTTAGATGCTGTGCCTGCAGCCAGCCGAGGGCATCCATGCCGCCAAAAACAAAAGGCAAGGTCAGAACTTCCAGCCGTGCCGATCGCTCGCCAATACCGGTCAGCTGATAGTCCATGCCGGTATAGGTTGCCCGGCCGGGCACTCTTGCTTCGCTGGACAGCGAGACGTTCTGCGGGTTCAGCCCGATGACCTTGAGCTGTGCGGCTCCGATGGAAACCAGTGAACTCATGCGAGGTCTCCCGTGTCATGAAGCGACCGTGCGCGCGCACTCCGGATCGCCCGGTTCTGCATGCGTTGGGCTTCGCGGGCGGCCCGTTCCGGATCGCGCGCCTGGTTGAACGTGTTGTTGATATTCATCGCCGGCTGAGAGGCTGCCGGCGCGGTTCTGAAGCTCCGCTCAGCGCCTTGGCGCATCGAGATCGGGTCGGCCCCGGAGAAGCTCGGCTTGATGGTTGGAGTTGCGGTAAATGAGAACCGAGATTTCAGCTCGTCTGCCATCGCACCGGCTTTGGCGGCTTCCGAACTCAAGGCATCGGCGAATTTAGACCCGGCTTCGCCGCCCGCATCCCGGAGGGACTGGCTTCCAGGGATAAAGCGATCCCAACCATCCCAACCCGGTTTGGCTCTGGGGAACGGTCCGGATGGAACACTTGGCTCCGCTTGGTTGTCGATGCCCTGCACCTTACGCGCTTGCTGCAGCTGCCATTCAAGGTCTTTCAAGCGCAGTTCTAGCGGCAACCGGGCGGTGTCCGGCAATCCGAACCGAGACTCCGGCCGGCTGTCGATCTGTCCGCGCAGTTCCTTGATCTCAAGCTCCAGCGCTTCGACGTTGACGCCCCGGAGCCGCCGTTCATTCTCAATGCTGTCCTCTTGGCGGCGGTAGGACGGATTGAACCAACCTAGGATTTCGTCAATCAACGGGTTTTTAAGCTGCCCCCAGAAGGAACCGGCTACCCGGCCGGTCTGTCCCATGGCAGCCGCACGGCGAGCGGCTTCAGCGCCGGGTGTGCTGTCGATAAAATCGGCGTCCGCCTTGATGCCACCACGGGAGTCGTTCCTGATCGCATCGAAAGCATTGTTGTAGAACTTACGATTGTTCAGAAGCGGCCGGAGGGCAGACTTCGCCTGCATGTCGCCGAAGAGTTCACCAATGGCGAATTCGTTGCCACCGGTCAGGCGCTGGACCTCATCCAGGAGTGCCAGGATATAGGGCGTTCCTTGCTGCTGGGCCCGCTTCGAAATGCCTTCCAGATTGACACCCTTTTCCTTGAAGTTCTTGACCGTGTCGGGGGCTGCCATCTTCGACAAGAGGTTCTGCAGGTTGGTAGCGGCCGGGCCTTCCATGCCGGCACCTTTGCGGACAACCTGGGCCAATGCGATCAGTTCGGCCGAGGCGTCCAACCCCGACCGACCACTGGCGCTGTAGAGCGCACCAAGTTCCGGGAAGTACCGGGCCATTGCCTCGATTTCGAACTCGCCCTCCTTGCCACCCTTGACGATCTGATCGAGGAACGCCGGCACCTGATCCGGAGTGATGCCAAGGTTGTTGATCGCCGCCGTAACAGCACTTGCAACAATCGCGGGGTCAGATCCGGAAGCATGGGACGCTTCAACGGTTTTCCAGAGCAAGCCGGTCTGTTGATCAAGCGGGAAGTTGGCAGCGGCAAAAACGTTTCGGGCCGAGTTTACGAGTTCCGGTGTCTTGCCATATCGGTTGCCAATCTGATCGTTCTCCGACTTGATCCGGGCAACGGCGGCGGGATCGCGCATTTCAGCCGTGATAGCGACACGCGCGGCAGCGAGATCGAGATCATTAAAGCCCCGTTCAAGCTCGTTTAAGCCTCGGACGATGTTGTCGACACTGGCAAAGGCAAGGAGCGCACCGAACGTGCTGCCGGCAGTCGCCCCCAGGACTCCCATAGCTCCGTTGAGTTGGTTGGTTGGGGCAATCAGAGTTGACTGGTTGGATGCCTTCTTTCCAAGCCGGTCGATCTTGTCCGAGGTTTTGTTGATTTCATCATTGAACCGAGTGAACTTGGTCTTATCCAGCCCCTTCAGCTTGTCTCCTGCCCTGTCGGCCGCGTCGCCAAGATCCTTGATTTCCTTTTCCACACGATCCGTGCTGAGGCGGTTGAGGACTCTCAGTTCTTTGGCCGGGCGTTCAAGGCTGTTGCCGGCCTTTTCAGCCGCGTTTTTCAAGCTGTTGAGTTCGCCTGCCACCCGATCGGTCTTTAGCGCATCGAGCGCTCTGACCTTGTTTGCCGGCAACTCTAGAGCAGTCGCGGCCCGGCGCGCGTTTGAACCGACTTTATCGAGATCACGTCCGAGTTTTGTCGCGCCGGCACCATCCAGCCGATCGGCAACCTTGTCGAGTTCCTGAAGGTCTTTCTTGGCGCGGCGGGCACCACGGTCCTTGTAGTCCAGTCGGAGCTTAAGAGAGACGTCCATTTTGCCGCTTACCCTCTCCTTAGGAGACCAAAGGTTTCACCGTGGATATCATCGGCCTCTTTCCACCAAAGAAGGCACTCCGACCAGTCGAGTCGGAGAACCTGAGGCAAAGGCGTGTGCAAGATGGCAGCGACACGAGCTGCAATACGTCGCCAGTCTTCCGGCCGTGCCGCTATTCGCTGTCCGCCCGGAAGACGCGGGGAAAAAAATCCTGACACTTCTCGGTGACGGCATCGCCGTCATCGTCCAGCAAGCCGCGCAATACTGCGGCTGGAAGACCGGTCTGCGCCGCGTAAATATCGTAGCGGTCGAACGCCCTGCCTTGAAGCTTTGAAGCCAGTTGCCCGACCTGGGCAACCGTCAGACGCCGGACATAGATGGCGTCGATCTTTTTGCCTTCCCAGTTGAAGGCATGGTCAATCGGAACACGGCTCACGCGCGTTTCCGCCTCTGAGAGAAAATCGAGTTCCGCGATCTCGACTTCCTTCTCCTGGGAGGTCTCGGCCGTGGCATCAAGCGGGGTGTTGTCCAGCTCATCCGTCAGCTCTTCAGGCGGAAGCGGGATCTGATCCAGCGGCACATCGAGATTTGATTGCTGTTTCGAGGTCATGGGTCAGCCTTTTGTTCAGCCGATGGATGCCAGGAGAAGAAGCCCCATCCATCCGCCAAAAATTAAGATCATGATCGCATACCAACCGCCTGCGACGCACAGCGCCCAAAACAACGGTTGCGGATCGGTGGCAAGGTGTGGTGCCAGCAGCCAGCAAACAGCTGCGCCAAACCATGCGAGGATTGCGGGAATGCCTATGAACAGCCATGCCGCCTGATTTCCGGTCAGGTGTTGCATGGCGGCTCAAGCGGCAATGATGGCGTTGTGTTCGGCGCTGTAGTCGACACCGTTGATCACCATCTTGTTGGCAAAGAAGTCGAAGAGATGGATCATTTTCCCGTCGACGATGTCTTTGTAAGAGACGATGGAACCGACCTGATACTCGGTCTGTCCGCCGCGCTTGCCCGCAACGCGCGGCTGGCTCACGGCACTGATCAGTCCCTTGAGCATGACGACACGGCCAAGGTTTGTGCCGGTTTGCAGATCGCGCAGGCGTTCATAGTAATAGAAAGAGGTCCAGTCGCCGGCCTCCCGGCCGAACAGGGAGCGGATATCGTCGTGAGACCCGATCAGAGAGAAAGGCGCGGTCAGCGGCTCGATCTCCCCGGGGTTCTCAAATGCCATCCAGCCACCGGCCAGGGAAACCGTGTCGTTGACACGGCTCAGGTTCGGCAGCTGTACGGTGTCGAGGCGCAAGCGCTGGTTCAGCGTATCGACGTACCAGTTTGCGCCATAAATCACGCGATCCATGGGAGGCTCCTTCAGTTCGTGTCAGCGACCCGGATGTTCTGGTCACCCAGAGCTTCCAGTGCCTGCGCAATGTTGGCGGCCAGAAGGTCGAACGCCTCCGGCTGCGGTTCGGTGAAGATCTGCAGGTCGACTAGGTCCGGCGTTTCCTCGAAACGCAGCTTGACCTTGAGAGCGCCGTCCCGAAGCGATGTGTTCGGGTTGAGCTTGCGGTCCCAGATGACCTCGTAGTCGATGATTGCACCGAAGGCCTGCCGCTCGGCACAGGCCTCGGAAATCGTCTGGTAGATCAGCGTGGCCAGATGCGGCCCGAGGTCGCCCGCCATGTACTTGCGCATGGCACGGATAAACGCCTTTTCGATGGACCGGCGTGTCCGGATGCGCTTGATCGATCGGTAGTCCCGAACGGTCGGATCGGTTGCCGTGGTGAACGGTGCCCAGAGAAGCTTGTTCTCGATGATCGTGCCAACGCCGGCCTGACAGAGATAGTTGCTGTCCGAAGTCGGGTCACCGTCGCGATGGCTCACCCGCGTTTCAACACCGCGAATGCCGACAAGCGGGCGGTTCCAGGCAGCTTTGTAGGGGTTGCCGGCCTCCGCGTCCCGCTTCAGGATCTGCGCCGCCCAGGACGTGGACATCGGCGCGGTCGCGTCCGCCCCGTTCTTCCAGATCTTCACCCGAGGGTATCCCATCAGGATATTCAACGAGGTGGCGAAGTCTGCGGCAGAGGCTGCGGCCGTCTCGCGGGTGGTTCCGTCAGCATCGGCAACAACAAAACAGTCGATGATCTTGTTGCAGACGCCCTCGGCGGCCGTCACCACGGGGTTGGCGGCATCGCCCGGCCGTTGGTGGCTGAACTCCGGCGCAATGATCAGGCCGGGTTCAAGGCCGATTTCCGAAAGCGCCTCGGCCAGCGCCCAGACGCCGGTCTTGCTTGCCGCGCTGCCGGCGATGTGCCCGAGCTGCGTAGCCTCGTCGGGATCATCCTCGCAACGGGAGAAGATAATGTCGGTGGAAATGCCCGCCATGGCGATCTGCTCGATGGCATCCTTGGCGACACCGTCACCCAGGAGAGCGATCGTTTCGCTGTCTTCCGTCGAAACGGCAATGGGCTTGTGCATCTCGATGGAGTTGTCGGCGTTCGGTGCCGGTAGGCACATGCCAATGTAAGTCTGACGGGCGTCGATCGACGCAACGGTGGGCGTCAAATCGGAAAAGACGCGGGTGCCAACATTTGGAACAATGGCGCTCATATCTACGCTGTCTCCGGCCAAGGGTTTAAGGGCGGTTCAATCAGCGTTGAAGATCGGCGTAACGGTCAAAAAAAAGGGGCTGACAGTTGTCAGCCCTTGAAAATCTCACTCCCTGAGATCGCGCGAAGCATGCCAGAAACCGGCCCCGACATGCAACGGGTTTATGCCGATCAAGGCCAGAGCGCGACGATCTCATCGAAGTCGGACGGGACCGGGTCCATTGCCTTGATGGCGTTTGCAGCGAAGATATGCGCTGACTTGTGATCGAGGACAGCTTCACCGAAAGCCATCATGGTCTGCGCGTCCATCTTCACCCGGCTGTCGTTGGCCGCGATCCACTCGAAATCGCCAGGGCCACCGTGCCAAGTGAAATCACCAGGCTGCGCACCGTCGATCAGGATAGCCGACTGAGCGCGGGAGTAAGCGCCCTGAATGTTCTCGCGATCTTCCGGGCGGGTCTGGTACAGCACGCCGTTGAAGGTGATACCGGCGTCAATCCGGCGATCGCGAGCAGCGTTGATTTCACCGTTCGTCACCGGCGGGACCGGAGCGCCCGGGAAATCTTCCAGCTCGTTGTCAGTCAGGTACTGGTCGAGATATTCGGCGTGGTAGGTGCCTACACGGGGCCAATCAGCAGAGTCGCCACCGACGAATTCGACCCGAACGCGGGTGTTCTCTGCGTCCGAATAATATGCGTTTTGGATGTCCATTTTAAATCTCCGCGTTTACCGACAGAATTTGATCCGACGGGTTGGTTCCCATGCTGTAGGCTCCGAACGTCAACCCGGAGAAGCCGTCGATAATCACACGCGCACCTTCCCTATCAACGAGCGAAAACGATACCGTCGATCCCGCTCCGATCTCTGTGGTGCCTCCGATGATGAAAGACGGTGTTGTCGTCAGCAGACCGAGTGCCGGCGTGGCTCGCTTCCTGACATAGGAGACGACATGTCTGATGGCCGTTGTAGATTGAGCGTGCCCCGTGCCCATTCTTGCCGAGTTTACCTGTTCGTAAAACGGCAGGCATCGAGCCAACTCCGCTTGCGGATCTCGCGGAGCCTTGATTACCGGGAGGTGTCGATTGTCGCCCGGAGTAAAGGACGTTTCTGCGATGTCGAGATACCCATCCTGCGCGCCAACATAATTTCCGCCACCGGAGAAATCTGTGCCAAGGCTGAGCGCCAGAATAAGGCTCAACCGCGCCCCGACGCCGACAGAAGCAGGTGTCCATACCGGCGTTGTAATTTTGATCGGGAGCCTTTGCCAGATGCCGCCTGTTAAAGGGAAGGTCTGCGGGTCTATCATGACGATGCTGTCGGCAGGATTACCGCTATCGGCTGCAAGTCTGGTTTCGATCCCAACCGCCATGCTGTTTTGCGGACGCACCCAAAGATCATAGGTCCACACCCCGTTTGCAAAACGGAGCGGCCGGTCGATGCGGTAACCATAAGTGACCCAATGAGACGCAGCGTTTGCTGTCGTGCCGGCGAAGTTGACGCGCATATACTTTTCGGGGCTGTTAGGCACATCCGAAAAGCCAATCGCAAAGTCACGAAGCTCCTGACTGAAGCCGGTATCAACGGCATTCGAACAGTCCGCCACGTGTCGATCCGCAACCCGGTAGAGCGTCGAAGTGCTCGACACTGCGCCGCGTTGGTTCACATCAAACGAGCCGTTGATGATGAAATCCTGACGCGGGCCATACGGCCCGTCAACGAGGTTCTGGGGAAGAAGGGTCATGTGTCAGAGCCTCGCGTCTGCTGTCAGACTTTGCGTAAAAGTTGGACCGCTTAGTCCGTAGAGGTGAAAGCCGTCCGGACGAACTGACTGACCGCCATTCACAGTTACGCCACCAAAGAGCGTATAGGTGATGCCAGGGGTCGCCCTCATCCACCGCGGGAAGGTTCCGGTGATTTTACTTTGGTGATCGGAGCTGAAAGGGATTTGGCTCTTGTAGAAGTAATAGTGGGCCATATGCAGCTCTTGCCCACGGCTCCTGCGAGGCCGCTTAATCTCTGATGCCCGCACATCCCCGCTAAGAAGAGATACCTCCGAGAGGTAAACCGTAGCTGTCGGGTTGGTGCTGTCATGTTGACGGGTAAATGCGGCCCGCAGGGCGTCATTCAGGCCTGTGCCAATGACTTTGCCTTCGACGCTGTCCAGAGTGAACAACAGGGAAAACTCTGTTTCTTCAGTCGTCAGATTTACGGTTTGGAAAGCGGTTTCGTTCGTGGCCGATGGCGCCCCGCCTGTTCCAAAGAACTGAGATATGTTGACCTGCAACTCAGTGGGAGCGGATGCCTGCGCCCTAAAAGTGAAGGTACAGGTTTGCCCGCCGAGCGTGTCGACGAATTCAATCGGCTGGAAAAGCGCTGCCGGATTAGCTCCCGGCGTCGGACGCTCCCACTTTAGGCGCTTCCTCGTGCGCGATCCAAGGGGGCGATCCTCGATCGTGATCGGGCAAGAGGTGCCTGCGACACGAAACATCCGCCACATGTCGCAGACATAGCCGCTGGTAAGATCGAACGGACCTTGTCCCTCTTGGTAGATGTCGAAACTACCGTTGATCAGGTGATCTGGGTCGCCAGTCACCTGGCTGATGCCAAGCTTGACCAGCAGCTCCGGAATGCCGCTGGTCTTGATCTTGTCCGCGTCAATGGTTTCCGGGCTCGGCTCGCCGATCTCAACAGCAGTCAGAACCATCGCGTTCAACTTATGACCTGCTGCCGGCATTGTGTTGAAGGTCACGTCAGCGTCGTTGAGCGCGAAATCCTCATGCAGAACGAAGTTGCCGTTCAGGTTCAGAAAGACAGCGTTCTTCGAGTTCGGCGTTGCCGGCAAGGTGACGGTGTCGGTTTCACCGTCAAACACGTAGCTCTGAAAGGCCGGATCGACGGTCGGCGTCGTGACTTCCTGCACCAGCTCGGCGAGCGCTGCCTGGACGTTGTTCGCGGAAATGCCGTTGATCGGGTCGATGGCAAAGAACGAGGCCTTGGCAGCAACCGAAACCCACTGATCATTGAGATACTGCAAGAGCATGCCCTGCGTGGCGTCGGATACGTCCGTGTCTTCCAGCCCCGCAAGCGTGCCAGACACGTTGGCAATGCTGTCTGCCAGCGTGTTCAGTGCAGCTTGCAGGCCATCTACATCATCGATGTCATGGTTATGAACTGAAGGCGCAACGCCTGCGAGTGCCGTCTGGAGGGAATGGATAAATCCATCGATCATCTCCATCGCCAGGATGATACGGGTGAAGTCATAATCGACATCGTTGGCCGGGTCTGGCTTCGGAATGCCGAGTTGTGCTGTAATTGCGTCGGTTGGCATCGGAACCTCTTAGTATCCGTAGGCGCGCAAACGCGCGATGGAGGGACGCGCTGCCGGCGTGCCGTTGAGTGTGACTTTCACGCGGCCTCCGTTGGGGGCGGAGAAGCCAGCAAGGGCAAGTTTCGGTTCCGTCCAGCCACCGCCGAGGGCGCGGGCGCTCTCCTGGACAAGCGGCTGCCAATCGTCATCGCCGTCATCAACAAAGATCGAGACCGTTGCCCCGGCCGGCTGCCACCGATCGAACAGCGCGCGGAATCCGATCGGGCCGTCGATCGCGAAGAACTTCGAGACATAGTCCGCCTGCTCCTGCACCTGCCCACCAATGATCGTGGTGCCTGGCCAGAGGACAGGCGACAGGTACTCGTTGCCGTTCAGTACAGCGCGCAGGGTTATGGTCTCGGAGACATACTCATCGAACTCGATGGACTGCCCTGAAGCGAGTGGGATCACATCCCCGTTGGCGCGGACAAGCTCGTACCTAAACCGGGTCTGATCGGATTGCAGCTCGACCGTGCCGCGAACGACCAGATCGGTGATCGCCTCGATGTCGCCCTGGTACAGATCGACGGTCTTTTCCACCGGGCTGAATTTGGCCGCGAGGATATCGATCTTGAGATCGCTTTTCGGGTGCGCCACCCACGTGGTGCGGTTCGATCCGGAGAACAGGTCGCCGTTGGTATAAGGCTGCGAGGAAACCAGCTGTTGGGATTCCGGAACCACTTCGCCAAGCGTTGCGATCTTCAGGGCGTGGTCCGCATCGTCAGTCATGATCACGACACAGTATTTTTCAGAAGCACTGAGATAGTGCGGCGCATCCCAACGCGGGCTGACCTTGTCACCAGGCTGAACGCCAACCATCGGAATGAACGTGGTCGCCAGAACTTCATTGGTCGGATAGCCGTTCAAGGTCCGGGCGAGCTGGCAAACCAAGCCATTGGCCGGGTCCCCCACCTCGGCGATCTCCACGTCGAACCCGAGCATCATGCAATCAACTGGCGGGACAAACGTGAAAGCAAGCGGATCGCCGTTCATGCCCCCTTCGCGTCCGGAGCCTTCACCGGGGCCGCGATTGTTGGACACGTTGTTTACGTTGGTGACCCGCACAATATTGTTGATCACGTTCACCACGGGCGGCGGCGCAGCCCTGGTCACCAGATTGACCCGGCGCATCACCTCGACGGTGATTTCACCAGCACCAACGAAGGACGCCTCAGCAAAACCACCGGCAGCACCTTCTGCCCGGATCGCATGCGTGCCGGTCGGAACACGGGCCGGGATCTGGAATGTCCCTTGCACATCACCATTGGCACCGGCAACAAGCGGGCCGGCCGGCGTCACGTCCCGCCCTGCGAACAGGAGCTTTTCCAACTCTTCGTTGGGGGCAAACCCTTCTATCGTGAAGTCGATATCGATCTGCCGCAGGAACTCTGCCGCCCGTGTCGTCTGCCGCACTTCTTCCGTAATCGTTGTACGGCCCGGAGATTGACCGGGGGCTGCCGTGAACTGGCGCGTGATGGACGAGGTCCACTGCGTTTCAGTCGACGTCCAAAAGTCGTTGTTCGGGTTGAGCGCCAACAAGCCCGGCATCGGATTATAGTTGGCGTAGGGGTTGACCTTCATGGACCCGGTTGCGAGTGGCTGCGAGATTATCACTTCTTCGGTGTAATCAAGGATCGCAAGCGTGTTGATCGTCTCGACAAACTGCTCATAGACAGGCAACTGCAAGACGCCCTGGTTGGCGGCGGCAGACTGGACGACACCCTCATCGCGGTAGAAATCGCTCCAGAAGTCATCCGTGAAGATGCCATCGGCAGAGATCGCGGCCGCGTCCGGTACTGATTGTTCCATGAGCGTCCGGTTGAGTTGATCGGCAAGCTTCACCGTCAGTCGCAGATATCCCCAAAGCTCATCATAGGTCGGTACACGGGTGCCGTTGTTGACGATCTCCGGAGCGCCGTCCCACGTGTTGTGGATCTCGGCAATCTTCAGGTAGCCCTCGGGTGGCTTCGGCGGCAGCGCGCCCTTGCGAGCGGACTGCCCTTTGACGACGCTCGGCGTGCCATCGATATCAAAAACAAGAATATCCTTGCGCGGGATCTTGGAGTTGTACGTCAGCAATGCGGTTTCGTCGGTCACACCGCCTGACAGTGTGATGGTCGCTGCGTCGAAGGCATCCGGCGCGACCTGTTTGAAATACCGATAGGTGACGACATACGTGCTGCCGGCAGCCGGCTCATCACCAGCCGGAGCCCACGAGATATTGTCACCGGACAGGGAATATGTCGCCGGATCAAACGTGGTCGCGGCCTGCGTGACGCTTATGATTTCGACAATCGACGCTTCCTGCAGTTCATCCAGACCGTTGGGCACAGGCCCGCGCGTCACGTTCTCGGAGATCTGCATGGTGACAACCGCAGACACCACGTTCGCGATCGGCGGCCTTGCGACGGTCAGAACTGCGGTGCCGCTACCGCCATCGGTGAAGGTCTTCGCCTCGGCCGAGACCAGTTCAAGATCCGGATCTTGGGACTGGAACAGGGTAAAAGCGGTTTCGCGCGTGCGGCGCCAACCCTGAATGTTTGCAGCACCGGCACCCACCGACAGGATCTGCCGATCGTTGCCGTCATCCCCAAGCGCGCTGACTTCGCAGCCGGCAACGATGTAGGAGCCGCGTGCGCGGTCGTAAATCGCAGCAGTCGCAAGAATGCCATCAAGTGCAGGCGGAGCGGTCTGATCAACGACGGTGCCATCGAGCAGCTTGTAGACCTGTATAAACTGGCCCTCGCCGCCATCGTTCAGCAAACCCCACTCAAGAGACCGGTTCGTCCGGTAAGCGCCCGGTTCGCCTTCGGCATCCGTGCCTGGATGCAAGCCGACGAGAGACGGGTCTTCCTCGTGGCCGATACGGGTGACCACCTGGCGCACACCAACGATCACGTCGCCGGAGATCGGAACATCATCAAATTGCGCGGCGGCAACGGAAAGAACATGACCGTCAATGTAGATCCGGCCAGCCTGTAGGATGATGCTGGCGGTGGTCGGAATGGCGTTCGGGTCTTCCGGGTCAATGTCGAACGCGACCTTGATTGCCGCATCGCTTTCCCGGTTGCCGTTGCCAGCTACCAGATCGCCAATCGCCTGGATGCGGCGGCCGGTCAGCCCCTGCAGTTCATTGAGTTCCGCGCCCTGAATGAAGCGGTCCTCGACAAAGACCAGATCCGTCCGGGTGGACGGCGCGTCTGGAGTTCTGTCATAGGCGGCGTCAATGCCGGACTCGTGTTCGTAGGCCATCAGAACCTCAAGAAAAATTGGACGTATTCACGGACCGTCTCGCCAAAAAGGATCGAGATCGGCTGTGACGCGATTTCAACGCCTCCGGTCAGACCGGCAGGCTCCAGCCAGAGTTGGCCGGGTTTCGACTGGTCGGTGACATCAGCGCCGAAGACGATGGAGACAGACGCGGCTTCGGAGCCGTAACCGTCGCCGAACCCGGTGCGCGCAAAGACATGCACGCCGATCGGGTTCTCAAGGCTCGGCTCCAGAAAGTCAGTGCCGAACGCGTATCCGGTAAGCCCTTGCTCAACACCCCTACAGACGGCCCGGCGATAACCAATCGTCTGGTCAGCGTCATCGGCAAAGCGAAGCCAGCAAGGTAACGCCTCAATGGCACTCGCCATCGAGACCCTGCGGCCAAGCGCGGCGTCATCGGCCCACTTGAAAGTGGCAGTTGCCCATGGAAACTGCATGTCGGCCCAAAGCTGGCTCGGGACTTCTGGAAGCCAAACACCAAGCACGGTCAGGTCAGCTTCCGTCAGAACGTGGGTGTAGCGATAAGCTCGACCGAAAGACCATTTCGGCCCCTTGCCATCGATCCGGACACCGCTGTCATCTCCAAGGATCGAACCGCTCAAACGGGTTCGGCAACCTTCGGCGGCCGGGACATCGTAGCCATGGACGCCACGGCGGAATGTTGACCGCTCCGGGATGCTGAGATCAACGATGCCTGCGATCTTGGGAAGATCGTCACGCTCATCGCGAACCCGGTCCAGATCGATCTGGAACTCTGCCCAGGCAAGACGACGCGCAGGCGGGTCCTGGATCGTGCCCGAATAGCCCACCATGTCGAGACCTTGCGCAACCGCGGAATGGGTGCCACGCACCCTTGCCCAGGGCAGCCCGCGTGCAAGAACTTCGGCGTAGCTGGAAAGATACGGAACCAGAGCGGCAAGGCCGTATTCATCGACCAGGAACGGACGGAGATCCGGAGGCTGCCGGCTGTACTTCCAGCCGGAGATGTATTCGACGCCCGGCACAAGGTCGGGCATGAGGTAGGTGGCATTCGCCAGCGCACGGTGTTGTAGGCTGACATTGTCTGGCAGGCGGTCGGCGCTCATCGGCTGCGCCCCCCGTCGACAATGGTGACCGTGCCGATCGCAATGGCTTCATTCGATCCCGCAACCACGTCACCGGCCGGAAGTTGGACCGCGATGTTGGAGACCCCTGGCAGCATCGCGTTAGCCGTGATCCAGGCACGTGTCAGATCAAGCCCGAGAAGATCTGCTTCAGCATCGCGTGCGGTTACGAGGTGGCTTTCAAGCTCCTGCAGGAGAGACGCCGGCGCATCCGGTGACAGGGTAACGATGATCGTTACGTCCACGATCTGGCGAACCGCAGACATGACCTCGTAGCGGTCAGATACGAGCATTACCCCCGGAGCTTCAAGGGCCGTTTGAACGATGTTTAAAAGGCTTTGACTGGCGTTGCCGCCGATCTCGGTAGAGAGCACTGCAACGTTTACGGTTGGATCGCGACCAACGCGCCACGTTGCGATGTCGCGAACGCGGATATCCGCCCCCATCGCTACGCTCTTGAAGCGTTCCTTGGTACCGCCAACGGAACCGCCGATCGTTGCCAACTGGATACGCACCCGGAGCCGGGTGTCGTCTTCACCCGGAAGTCTTGCGAGATTGTAAAAGCTGGCAAGGTGGTCCAGATCCGCACTGGTGGAAAAGGCAAGGATCTGGTTGCGGGCGGCCTCGTTCACATAAGAGGTAAACAGCATGGCGTAGAACGCGGCCAGCTCCAGTTGGATCATAGCCGGGTCACTGGAGACATTCGCGTCCCAGGTGATGCCGAGCGCATCGCTTTCGGCAACCATCCTGTCGATCATGTTCTGAAGCCACTCCTCATGGTCGATCGACTTCAGAACCTCAGGATCGGGGAGAGCCTCAAGATCTATCATGCGGCCTCCCGGTAGAGCTTGAGGGGAGCGGTCGAGGCTTCGACAGCGACCTTGTCCTCGTAGTTTCCGAAACGGCCCTCCGGATAGTAGGTGCCCGAATGGCGGACGCCGAGACCGCCCTCCCTGGTCAGCCTGACAAGCTGCATGGAATGGATCCTGTATTCCGGTTCGTGGGTGTGCACGGCGGTGATGAGGGCGTTGTAGAGCCGGAGTGCGAGTTCCGGCGTGATGTCTTCGCCGTGCAAGGCGAAGTGTTCGGAACCGAAATCGAGAGCCATGACGCGCACATCGAGACGCGTGGTCCAGATGATCTGAAGGCTCTGGGAAACATGCGCCCAGCCCGTCAACGGTTCGAAGGTTTCGAAGTGAACGCCGGTTCTGTAGCGGAGAGCTTTCATCAGGTGATAGCCCTCACTGTGTTGGACCCTTCGATGATCGGCCATAGGCCTTTCGAGGAACCAATTTTGACATCGACCCGATCGCCGACACGGGCAACCCGCTTACCGTCTTCGCCGCCCAGGTGAACGTCTTCGCTTTCGACAACGACTTTCGCAGACTTCACAAGTGCATCGGAGCCACGCAGCTCCAGCCGGGTATCACCGAAGGTCACCACAACTTCACCCGCATCATCGGAGGGCGATCCATTGTCGTCGTCGTAGCTGCCGGCGATGGCGATGCTTGCCGTCCCGATCGTGCCGGACGGGCTGAACAGGATCATCTGTTCGTTGTCGGCCGGTACCGCATGAACCTTGAGCCGACCGACACCGGGTGCCCCCCATTTGACGGGGGGAGAAAGGATCGGCTTGCCTTCAGCATCCACAGCAAGCTGCAGGCGAACGGTGCGCTCTTCCATGTCCTGGCTGCCGGGGTGGACCTTGCCGCGCAGGACGGCGCGCGCAAGCCGTCCTTCGGCACGGCGCAGAAACCGGCGAAGCGTTCTGAGTTCGAAAGCGGCGAGATCTGTCACGGTTCCTCCCCTTCGATCATGGCGATGATTTCGGGCGGGATGTCCGTTTCTGCGAGGAACTTCAGGCCTGGGCCGCGTTCTTCATCCGGCGCGACAAACGCCGGCGTTTCACCGCCAAGGAAATCGGGACCAAGGCCGATGATCTCTTGTGTCCAGGTAACGGCGTAATAGGCCGTCCCCTTCTGATAGGCGGTTGCGGTGAACATCGGCCGGAAGGCGGGAGCCGGCTCTGTGAGCGGCAGACTGATGTCGGCAAGTCCCCAGTCCGCGAGATCCGGATCATTGAGGATTGCAAGCAGCCGGGTGCCGATTGCATTGGCAACGGTTTCCCTCGGTATCCTCCGGCCGCGCTGTTTGTCCGCGAAGTCTTCAGCGACGATGTACGCGGCGAAGTCGACCGGCATGGTGTAGTGCCCGGCTGTTTCCCGCATGGCCTTGACTTGGGTCCAACCAAGAAGCACGCCCGGAGCGCGGATCAGATCGCGGGAAACCACATCGTAGATGTCCAGCTTTCCCGGATGAGACCGGACGGTCAAGCCGGCGATCTGCGCGTCGATGGTCGCGGTGATCGCGAGGGTCGCAACCGAGACATGGTCGACGTCGATCAGGTCCGTCAGGGTGGTCGGCTCAATCATTGTAGGCCTCCGATCCCGAGAAAGTCAGTCACCAGATCGCGGATCTCGATCTCGTTCTCCGCCGAGATCCCGACAAACGCACGCGCGGGGACAACGACCTTCTGCGCAAAGACGTTCTGACCGCCGATCTGAAAAGCGAGAGCCTTTGCGTCTTTGGGTTCGATGACGGCACCGAATTGATGGACATGTGCGAATTCCCAGCTCGCACCCCATTCCGCCTGCGTGGCGGAAGAAGTTGAGGCAACGCTGTCCAGGAGATTGCGGCCGGTCTCGCGCAGGATGCTTGTGCCGTTGTGGTTCGGGACCCACGGCGTTCCGTCCGGAGATGTTTTTTCCGTTTCGATGCGCCGGCGCGTCTGGCTCTCACCGAGCGCGGCGATCGCTGCCATCAGCGGCGCGGGTTCAAAGTCCAGAAGCGGTTCAAGGCGCACGAGGGCTTCATCAAGCTCAGTGCTGTCAAGCTGGATTGAAACGCTCATTAAAACCCCCGTAAACGGTCACGGGTGAAGACACGCTCCGGGGCATCGATCAAAACTTCATTGGGTGAGCTGAGAGCATCGGAACCGTTTGAGGAACCGCCATCAGAACCGGACGGCTCGAAAGACAGCCCACCTTTACCGGAGGCAATGGCCTCAAGGCGTTTGATAGCCGCCTCGTACCGATCCTTGATCTGATCGTTCGAACGGGAGAAGGACAGCGCAATACGGTAGAGACCGATATCGATGGCATAGACCTTCAATAGCTCAAGGCTGTCGGCGTCGAGATTGTTCAGATCATTGCTGCCATAGCGGGCCTTGAGGATGCCACGGATTTCCGTGCTGGCGGACGCCAGCGCCCCCGCCACCCTGTCCGCATCGACCGAGCCGTCATTCTCATCTGCGGCAAGCAGAATGAGTTCATCAGGGTAACGCAGTTCTAGATCGGACTGGGAGGCGTAGGCGGTCATGGCTTCCTCAATGGCGGGGCTCAGTAGTCTTCGAATTCACCTTCCACGGCCTGAGACCGCTTCAGTTCCTCAAACTCGCTGCCGGTCATTTCGGGTTCGGCCTCGGGCTCGTAGGTATCGCCGTTCAGACGAACGTGGCAGAGCACGGGGATTTTCTTCCGTTCGGGTCCGTCCTGGGCGGAGGCTGCCGCTTTGGCTTTTGCTTCAGCTTCTGCTTTCGCCTTTGCATCAGCCTCCGCCATCGCGTCAGCCTCGGCTTTCGCCTTCGCATCGGCTTCAGCTTTCGCCTTTAATTCGGCCTCTGCTTTTGCCGCCTCATCAGCCGCCGCTTTTTCTGCAGCTTCATCCGCTGCTTTCTGTTTCGCTTCGGCTTCTGCCTTTGCCGCCGCGTCTGCGGCCTCTTTGGCGGCTGCCTCGTCAGTGGCGGAAGACTTTGCGTCGGTCGATGCGGCCGTCTTGGGAGAACTGGTTTCATTGGATTGCTTGCGGGTTGCCATGATGTTTCTCCGTGGCTCTTCAGAAGAAGTACGAGGCGCGACCTGGGGTCCTTATGGGCCGAATTGCCGTCAACCACCCGAAAGCCAGATTGCGCGGGTAGTGCTGGGGGCCTTGCGAGCCGTACCAGACGCCTCTCTCAGGTATTCAAAAGGCCGCTGTTTCCACTGGACCTGTGGGTCCGCCTGCCAGTGGAGGGGCTTCGCTTGGAGAGCCTTCAGTCCAAAGGCCCTCCTTGCTCGCGGCGCTCCCCGAGGAAACCGCTTAGACCGGGTTCTGGATCAGATAGCCCACGTCTTTGGCGACTATCTCTTCCTTGACCCGTTCGCCGGAACGGATGCGGAAACCGCCTTCAAGGCCGATATCCGGATCTTCGATACGGCCGGCAACCTTGGTGCCGTACTGAGCCGTGAAGCCCCAGGTCACTTCATTTTCGATGTGGGCGGTCGGATCGGTGTAGTGCGCGGCAATGAAGTTGCCCCAGGCACGGGTGAGATTGGCCGCTTGCCCAGGACGGGCGGTGTTGACATGGGCATCGCCCACAAGCACCTGCTTGATCTCAAGCAGCTCGGCGAGCTGCTGCTTGGTGATGAACCCTTCGTTGGTCAGATTGCCCTTGATGGCGTTGACCAGTTTCGGGTGTCGCTTCAACCAGTTCCAGACCACATTGCCCATCGACAGCTGATTGGGGCGGTAGATCAGGGTGCCCTGCAGGGCGGTGTCCAGGACACCGAGCGGGTCGGAATTGGCGTAGTCGGACAGCTTGTCGGTGCCGACAAGGGCGACGCGCCGTGATGCATCGTAGTTGTTCGGATCCTGTACCCTGGCAGCGACCCGGACTTCGCGGTCAAGCTGAGTGATCTTGGTCAGCATCATGACCGAATGCTGTTCGGGATCGTAGGTCGAACGCTTTTCCTTGCGCGCGGCAGCGGCAGCATTGATGTCGGAGTTCGGGATCGGAACGTCGAGACCGTAATCCTTCACCGAACTTTCCCGCTCGGACCCGGAGAACACGATCTGATTGACCTGACCGCGCCGGCCGACTTCCGTGTCGGGCACGGTGAAAGCCTCGGCAATCGGATATTCGGTCCACTTGAACTGCTCGCCGCCGACGCTTTGACGGGGCATGACATCATCGGCAATCAGGGACTGTGCCGGATTGGAATAGCCGATCGCGATTGCGGTCAGGATCGGATCGACGACAAAGGGGCGTTTGGTAGCCATTTTAAAGTGCCTTTAAACTCGCGGCCGATCAGACCGGCGTGTTGAGAATGCCAGGGGCGATGACTGCGGAGAACTGATCGTCCATGGTCGCATCCTGCAGCGCATAGCCTGCGTAGCGGACAACTGAGCCGGCCACCGGCACCGCCTTGACCGCCTTGCCGTTTGCGTCCGAGGTGAAGAAATCACCGAAATCGAGGTCCCCACCAGCTGTGACGGGTGCGGGACCGGACAGGATGACATCCGCCATGTCACCGGCATCGATGTCGAAGGTGTCGGCCACGCCGATGATGAGATCAGTGGCGTCGGAGGCGGTTTCGACTTCCTTGTCGACGGCAGACGCCGCGACGAGGCGCAACCCGGACACCGCCGTGTTCGCCCGGAAAGATTTGATGAGCGGCATCATGTCAGCCGTTTCCTTTCACGTGATTGACCGCCTGAGCGATATCGATGTGGATACCCTTGGCGGCCTGCTCTGCCTGATAGGCGGTTGCCTTGGCCGAAAGGGTGACGGGATCGCCCGGCTCATCGTCAGACAAAGTAGTTTTGTCATCGAGGCCGGACGGAGCGAGACCTTTGGCGGTCGCGCCCAGGAGGGCTTTGACCTGGTCAAACCCTTCGTCGGTCGCGCAGAGCTTTTCGTAATGGTCGCGCTGAGCGGGAAAGATCTTCTTGTCGGCGAGCGCGCCTTCCAGCAGATCATCAACGTCCTTCTTGCGACCATCCGCTTTCAGGGTTGCAAGCTCTTGAGTGGCGGCCGACAGCTTGGTCAGCGCCTCATCGTGAACGGATTTATCGACCTTGCCGGTCGACAGGCCCGTGATGGCTGTCAGGCATGCAGCCTCATCGGCATCCGTACCCAGGCCTAGGGCCTCGGCAATAGACTTGATCGGCATCTGATTTTCCTCTGTTGCAGTCTCGGGAGAAGCGTGAGCAAGCGCCGGCATGGCGAGTGCCGGAGCCGCCACAAGAGCGACGGAATGCAGCCAAACGGCCTTGCCTTCCTTGGTGTGAGGGAAAGTCGGGGAAATGAAGCGCCGGCTTTTTTCGGCCAGCACTTTCTTGCCGGCATCCAACCAGTCGACGCGGCCATACAGCCCATCCGGCTTGGCAGCCATTTCCTTGATCCAGCCAACGGCGGCCGGCTTGTCGTTTTTCGAAATGCCGTGGTCGAGGTCGACAGGGATATCGATACCATCGGCGTTGAACCGGGCAGCGAGCGCCTCGGCGTCGAAGATGAAGAAGCGACCGTCGCGGGTCGTTACCTTACCGGCCGGAAGGATCTTGATCCATTCCGGCACGGCGGCCATTTCAGCGGCAGCACCGGCCGTGGCGATTTCCGTAACCACGGCACCATGGGCAATGTCAGAAGGAGAGGCGGTCTGCTTTGTCATGCCGCCAAGCTAGGCTGGCGCGCGCATGCCAGCGGGGCTGACAACTGTCAGCCGCAGCACCGGGAGCAATTTTTGGGGATGGGTGGACCGTATCAGACCGGATTTGAAAGCGCTACCCGCATCTGGGTCTCACGTACGCAGGCAAGATCGTTTTTAAACGGGGTTTAAACAGGCGTGAGCGCCTTCGTGCCTGTTTCGCGGGGCATTGGGCGTCAAAGCCCTTCCTCGGGCTTCTCAGCCGGTTTTTCTCGCGCCTAAAAATTCGGGAAGAATTCGCACCTCTATGATGTTGTCAGATCGGTTGGAAAAACGCATATTCATATTCGTGGCGGCGCGAAGTCGATGGTGCCGGCCGAATGCGGCCGCGAGGGGTCACGTCCTCCCGCTACTTTACTCCTTCTCAATCCATTTCAATGCACGGCGCTGATCGACCTGATAGATCGTGTGCAGCCGCAGGAAGCCATCCGCTGAGCGTTTGATGACCAGCTTCCACCAAGAAAGCCCCAGGCTGATATAGACCGCCCGTTCATTTTCCGATCGACCTTCGTCAACGATCGTTCCCAGATCAAGCATGTCCTGGACGATGCTGAAGGTGTCGATCGTCACCACTGCATGCTTTGCTGTCTTTGCCTGGATGGTATCGGTAGATGCCACGATCAGGGATGTCTTTGCGTCCAATGCTTCTTGTAGCTGTGGGGCGACCGCGACAGGAAGGTGCACCCGTTCCTTCAGCCCCGCGATCACTTCAGGAGTGCGGCCAGAGAACAGCTCCTGGATGCGGCCACGAGCAACATCGGGACCGGCTGCATCCAGTTCCTCGTTCAGTCGGTCAATCAGGGTGCGTGCACGGGACCGGCCGGGGTTGGTGTGCCAGCCCGGATCGATCCCGACTGGAACCTGTTCTTCGATGTCCCGGCGCTTGTGCTTGAAGGTTCTGGTTTCAATCTGAGGGGCTGTCTTTTCGATCCGGACCCACTCTCCATCAATCGTTAACCCGCCATCGGAAATCAGCCGGTTCGCTTCAAATCTGGTGACCTGACGGACGGCACATTTGCAACCCCAGCCATTCGGCGGGAAATGCGTGTTCCAGAAAGGGTCATCGACAGGCAGAAGAATACCGGCCCAGACGAGGTGTTCCGGTCGCGGATCGGAGGCAACGGAACGCACGTAGAGCAGATAGGGCAAAGCGCGCTTAGTTCGCTGAGCACGCTCCCATTGTCCCGCAGCTCGAGCGGAACGCATGTTTGACCAGAAGATTGTCTTCAGCCGGCGCGACCGGGAAAAGTCGACCAGGCTGTCCTCCGCGATGCCTGTTGGGTCCTTGACCCTGCGCGGCCCCCACCAACCAATCTTGGTGAGATCAGTGGCAATCTTCTTCTTCCAGGTGTCGAAACTTTCGCCGTTGGTGATCGCATCGTCTAGCGACTTCTGGAATGTGCCGAGCAGCTCCGTATCAACGGCCTTGGCAACCGTGAACGCAAAGGCATGTTCCTGCGCCCAGACATCCACCCACGAGAAGCCCGGCCGAAGCCGTTTCTGCCGGAAGTAATCCGTGACCTCTCGCGGTGTTTCGAAGTCCTTTGAGGTTTCGGCCAAATCAGTCCTCGTCTCTCACATCACCAAGGCCACGGGTAATTGCCGTGAACCGGGCAAGCGACTGGCGCATTGGTTCACTGTCTGGGCCGGCCTGGTCGAGACGGCGGCGCACGTCCTCAAAGTCGCTCGCTTCCAGAATGATCTTGCGAAGCGGTGCCAGGAGCGGATCGGTGACCGGCTCCCAGTCGATCGACCCGAACAGGCGGTCGAACTCGTCCAGGTCCGGGTTGGGATCGGAACTCAGGCTTGCGCAAGTCGCGCAGGCACAGCCAGCGACATGGGCGGCAAGCTTCGCTTTGTCACCTTCAGTCTCTGATCCGTTCTTTGTCGTTTTCGGATCGTTGGCCGGCGTCTCCACCTTCGCCACTGCCGGCGCTGTCAGGATCTCTTCATCTTGAGACGGCTCAGACAAGGCAAGCTTCTCGCGGACTTCCCGCTGCCCCACCTTCAACCCCATAGGCACCAATGTGCCGAGGGCGTTGGTGAGCGCCTCAAGATCTTCCGGCTGCGCGACCGGGAAGGAGACGAGCGGATAGACCTCCTGAGGGCCGAAGTTCATATTGACGAACGGAATGATCAGATCGCGGTTATAGGTGGCCGCCATCTGTTTGCCGTCCGCCTCGTTGATATCGAGACGCACCTCGTTATGGATTGCCGCCTGGGCAAGCGACGATCCATCATCGGCGGTCATCGTCTGGCCAACCACGACTTTCGAGACCTGCCGATCGACATAGTCGAGCAGCTCGCCGAAGACAGCCGAGCCATGGGAGCCTTCCACCTTGTGGAATTCAACGTCCATTCCCTGAGGGATGATGGCGGCCGCGTCGTTGGCGATCGCCTTTACCGCGCGGAGCAGAGTGCGCTTGTCCTGGTCGCTCGCCGTCGAGTGATAGCGGCCGACGCGGATCGGGATGCCGTAGATCTCGGAAAATGCCGCCCAGTCTTTCAGGCCGAACGACTGGATCAGGAATGCCCAGGCGGCCGGTCGGGCAAGGCCACGCCGCAACGGGATGCCAGCCTTGGTGCGAGGTTTGTGCACGATGAACTTCGCAGGCGGAAGTTCTTCGCCGTCAAGGTTGGTGTCAGTCGCCAGCAGGAGCTGCGTTAGCGATTTGCGATCGAATTGGAAGTAGCGCGGATCTCGCCATTTGTACTCCACCGGCCGGAGCGCCTTGCGCTCATACTCCCACATGATCTCGCAGACCGAATAGCCTTTGCCAATACCGTCTGTAAGTTCCCCGGTGGTCTCGTTGATATCCGCCCCATCCATCAGTTCCTTGACCGCGTCAACGATCTTGGTTGGTACACCCTCAGCAGCTTCCACGACAGGCGACAGGCCCTCGATCGCCAAGCGGCGGGTCTGCAACTGCGATGCATAGTGAAGGTAGCGTTCCTCCATTTCTTCAGCGAGCGTGAGATAGGCGCGCGCGTGGCCGTTCTGCGCATCGATCAGGATCTGAGCCAAACGACCGGGAGTGAGGCCTGAGGCTTCCCGGTCCTCGATCGTGCGCCGCACCCCCATGATTTCCGGGGTGGCGATTTCCTTGGACAAGGCGGCCTTTTCGATCGGCCGGCCATATTGGTCGATAAGCCCTACCAAAGCTGCCTCCCTGAGGTGTCGTTAAAGGCGCTGTCGGAAAGCGGGCTCTGCGAGGCCGTTTCTTCCTGCGCGGTGTAGGCGTATTCCGGAATGTCCCGCTCACTCGCAAAGTGGCCGAGCAGGCAGGCGATGCCGGCATCGCCGTGGCGCTTGCGTCCCCGCTTCGCCTTTTCAAGCGTGCGTTCATCGCTCGGGATCTGGGCCACGCCCTGGATCTGTTTGAAGCTCCTGAGATCCTGAAGGACATCGTCGTCGCGCGGGATTGACCGGATATCGCCATCTTCAAAAGCCTGTTTGAACTTCGGCGTATTCTCCCGGTACCACTCCTTGGAAAACTTGATCGCAGCAATCATGTGTTCGCCGAATTCTTGCTGCGCGACCTCAGCGAGGTAGGCTCCGTTGCCACCGGCGTCCATAGCGCCACCGGCAAAGCGCGGCAGGCCCCGGATCAGGTAGAAAAGGATTTGCTTCTGCTGCTCATAGGGAACGTTGCGCAGTTCGATCGTGAACGGCGTATCGAGGCGGAGATCCCGCCCGATAGAAAACGGCCACAAAACACTAAGGTCGGCAACGCGTGCAAAGTCTTCCCCGAAGACATGGCGCTGGCGTTTGTCGAGATCTGCGAGCAGCGGCCCGACCTCGCGATCGAGCCAATCTTCGACATAGGCAATCCGAACGGCCTCGGGTTTGAAAACGAAGTCGTCGCTGCATTCGAGGCGAACAACGGGAATGCCGTCCGCCATACGGGAGCGGATCAGCGCACCATTGAGGAAAGCCCCGGAGCCCTTTGACGGAATGCAGAACAGCTCTTCGTCAGCATCATCGCCATAGTCTTTCAGGATACCAGCGCGCCACTCAGCTTCGCCCTCGGGCGTCCACTCGTTTCCAGTCCGGAGACAGATCCGCTGGTAAAGCCCATCCCTCAGAGCATCGTCAAAATCGAAGCGGACGATCTCATAGCTTTTCTTGCCGGCGCGACAGTCCTGGATCAGCTCGTTGAACGGATTGTCTTCCCCATCATGGGTGGAAATGATGCAGACCTTGCCGCCCCAGATCAGGAACGCCATGGCGGCCTTGATCAGTTCCTTCAGATCGTCATGGAACGCGGCCTCATCGACAATGACAAAGCCTTGCCGGCCACGAAGGGATCGGGGTTTGGAGGTAAGCGCAACGATCTCGAAGCCGCTCGCAAACTGGATCCGGAACGCCTGGATGAAGCGGTCGGCACCCTTCTCATCCCTGCCATCCGGAAACAGGTACTCCTTGACGCTCGCAGCGATGTCGTAAAACGACTTCGCCCACATGCCGCAAACGTCGATGAACTCGCGCGCCATGTCGAGGTTGTAGCCGATGTACATGGCATCCATGCCACCGGCAGATCGTGCCGCGCCGGCTGTCAGCACGGCCTGTGCCCCCAGCGCCCAGGTGGCCCCGGTGCGCCGGCTCTTTTCGACAATGACGACTGAATGGATCGACGTGGCAGAGAGAAGCCGCTTCTGATAGTCGAGCAGCACATCGACATGGTCGATGTCTGCAAGTTCCTGCAGCTCAGGCGGAAGGCCGTAGAGCGAAGCGGTTCGCAGCTCCTGCCATTCCTCCTGGGTAATGGCACGGCCGATCTTGAATTCGTCCTGGTCGGAGACAGCGCTCATATATCAAGCCCGAGGATCTTGGCCTTGATGGCGCGGACAGTGTCCTGGGTAAAGCCTTCGGCCTTTGCCACCTGCTCGATCGCTTGGGTGGCTTTGTCTGCAAAGTCTTTCTCAACCTTCTGCCGTCGTGTGGTCGAAACACCCTGTGCCTGACACGCTGCCCGCAGAGCATTGGCAAGGTTCATGGCACCCTTAGGATCGACACCGCTTTCGCCGGCATCGGTCAAGAGTTCGAAGACCAGCGTCTTGATGGCCTCGGCCGCGATAAGGGTGAGATCGTCGGACGCCTCTGCGTCGAACCGCTCGGAGATCGTCGCGGCGATGGCGCGAGTGTCTTCCAGCCGGCGTGTCAAATGCGCCTGCTTGATGGAATAGCGATTGAAGGCGGAAAAGGACGGTATCTTGAAGTCGAGTTCGCCGCGATGATCTTTCTGCAGCTCTTCAAGCTTCAGATAAAATTCTTCGTAGATTTCCTTTTGAGTGTGCTCGCGCCCGCGCAGCTCGTTGGCCGCCCAGACAATGATTTCATCACATTCAGGCGGCAGTTGCTCGATCGCGGAGAGACGGCCACGGCCTTTGCGGCGATTTGCCATTTTAGCCCTCCACGGAAGGACGGCCAACGCCTTCCAGGAATGCCCGGCGCTCCACATGGTCGAGGCCAGCCCGCAACAGCTTCACGACCAGGACACTTCCAACCTCTTTCACGCTGACGGCGTTCAAGCCTTCAAGCATTCGGATCTGAGTGCGGACATAGTCGCGGGTTTTGAGGTGCCCGAAATTCTCAAGAACCTTGGTAAGGATGGTTTCATTGAGCTGATGATCATTCTGGCCGGCTAGCTCTTTCAGCATGATCAGCCGGCAGTCAGCGGCGACAACGTCGAGATAACTCATGTCAGTTGCTCTCCTTCATCAGAAAGCCTTCAACGCGGCGGACAGTGCGTGAGATCCCGGACAGGCTTTCGTCCAGCCGCCCGACCGTCCCGTCCAGTTGAGCCATGGCCAGTTTGAGTTCGTTCACATCGTCTTTGTTCGGCAGATGCTTCAGTTCGCTTTCGATCGACTGCACGCGCCGATCCAAATCAACCAGCTTGGCGTCAACCGCTTTGAGGTGTTCCGCATTGGCTTTGGCCTTGGAAGTGATCCAGGCGTACACGGACGTGAGCAGCGATATCGCGAGCGCCACCACACCAAGCCATTCCTTCAATCCATCTGGCATCGGGCCTTCTTTCTAGTCTTCACCGAACAAATGCCGACGCAGGATCAAATCAAGTTCGGTGGGTGTTAAAAGCATCATGTCCGGGTGGTCATCTGGACTGTTGCGGTCGGGCAACTCGCAGATATCCGTGGTGATTGCGCCAATCACTTTGCTTCTGGCATTTTCGCCAAGCCCTGAGAGGTCTGGCGGCTGCGTTTGAAGGCCTGCGAAATAGAGGTTCGCAAGAACTTGCGCATCCATCCGTCCCGCCAGATATGCAGCTTCTTCCCCCGGCGTTTTCTGCATTGCAGGGGCCTCACTTCAGGATCTTGATGGCACCGACAATCGTGCCGGTGTAAAACAGCCAGCGGATCATCTGCCCGCCCCATTCTTCCAGGATGGGGACTGTGGCCACCTTCCAACCGAACAGAAAAACGCTGTCCAGGATCACAGCCGCCCACCAGAAGCCGAGCGGCAAAACAAACAGGCCGGCGAACACCCAATAAAGCAGGTACTCGAATTTCGATTTCTGGAGATCCGCCATGATGCGTGATTCAGAGACTGCCGCCTTGACCACCTCAATGGTGGTCTGGGACTTGATCCGCTCCCGCTCGGTTCCGAGCGCGGCTTTCTGCTCCATGTAGCGGAGCGCCTTGTCGACCAGGCCGGAGCTGGCGAACTTGAGAACCCAGGCAAGAAGGAAGCTCATCCGATGTGCCTCCATTCCTTGGCATCGTAGAGCCGGCGCAATTTGATCTTGCGGGCAACGAGGTAGACAGCGACACCAATGGCAATGAGGGCGAGCCATTTGTTGCTGGAGATCAGTTGCAACACCGGCTGCACCATCCCGGCAACCTCCTGGATCGTGTCGGAAACGCCTTTGAGAGATTCAAGACCCTTCACGCCCGGAACCGTCTCCAAGGTTTCAGCGCCGGCACCTGTCGCCAGCACACCGATTCCGATCCGGGTCAGCCAGTCGGCCTGCTTGATGGTTTCCGAACCGGCCTTCCGAAGGTCTTTGACAGTGAGGTTTTCGCGGGTACCACCCGGCTGGTCTTTCACCGGGATGGCCTTGTCCAGCATATCGCTGGTCTTGGGACCGACGACACCGTCCGGCTGCAAGCCGTTGTCCGCCTGAAACGCAATGATCTGACGGCGGGTGGCCGGACCAAAATCACCGTCCGGTTTGACGTGATAGCCGAGGTTGACCAACCGCTCCTGGAGCGCCTTCACCCGGTATCCCTCGGACCCGAGGCGCAGCAAGCCGGGGTTATAGTCCACTCGACCCGTCTTGTTGGCGATCCGCTCATAGGCGGCTTTCATCAGGCCGGCATAACGCGCCACCTGTCCTGGGCCATTGTAGCGCCGGGCTATCGCGCGCCAATCGCGGTCGCGGATCGCCTGCAACAAGCCCACGCGCTCCAGATAGGTCAGGAAGGCTTCGATCTGATTGGCTTCGGTCTCGGCCAGCGCCAAGACGAATTCCTGCACGGTCGCATAGCCGCACAGCTGAGCGTTGAAGCCCATGATTTGCGGGCCGGCGTAGGAAGCCGAACGCAGGCCGGCTGTTTCCTCCAGCTCGACCATGGCTTCCAAACGATCCCAACGGGCATCAGAACCGGAGCCGCCCAAGCCTTTGTAGTTGGCCTTGCCCCACTTCGGTACCGCAAGGCCAAGGCGCTTGGCCTTGTTGCGCAGGTTCTGTGGAAGCTCCCGCCAGAAGACATGCTTTTCGGTGAGAATGATTAGGCGGCCCTTGTCATCAAAGGCGCGGCCATTGCTTTCGACTTCAAGGATCGCCTGCAGCACAGCAACTTCGCACTGCATGCGCGCGGCGGCCAGTCGGAGGACGCTGTCGTCGCTGAGCTTTCCTCCGCCTTGCCGGAGTTTGAAAATGATATCGGACATCGGGCCTCATCCTGGCGTCTAGGGAGGCCTTCAAGATCTGTTTTTCAGTGGGAATAGCGGGGCTGACAGGTGTCAGCCAGAGCGATTTAGCGTTCGGGAAGAGAATTTGAACGCCGTTTAATCGCTTGTCAAATGCCTAGAACAGCGAGCCTTGCTTGCTGTCTTCCTCTTCCCGGATCTTCTTGCGCATCCGGAACGCGGAGCGCTCCGACAGGCCGGCCCGCCGTGCGGCCTCGCGGGCGCTTGTACCCGCTTCCAGTTCCCTTGCAAGCCGGGTTCGCGCCTTTGCCATGCAGCCGGCCGGACCACGGGGAATGACAACGTGTCGAGCGCCAGCCTCGCGACCTTCCGGGGACAGGGTCCGCAGATGCTTGCAAATCAGGTCTGCCGCCTCTCGGCCGACAGTTTTCACGAGCCAATGATCGTCGGAGGCACGGGAAGGTATCGTGACGCGTGTCCCCCCGACCCGCTCGGCAATCGCGAACGCTGCCGGAAAACCGGCAATCTCCGCAATCTCTCCAAGCAGGCCGGGCAGGTCCTCGTTCATTTCTTCACCGACCGATAGAACTTGCCGAGCCGGTTCATGAGCTGGATCCAATCCGTGGAGTTCAGTGAACCCGGATAGTCTTTGCCACAGCACGCGACCATGTAAGTCGTAAGATTTTGCGCGGGCTCTTTGCCGACCTTTGCCAACTCCGCCCAGATGTGCAGGCAGATCTGAAACCGATAGTCGTTCAGAATTGGGGACTGGTTTTGATCCTGGGTGAACAGGTCGTAATTCTGCGTTGACCGGCGCAACCACATCTTCAGCGCATCTATCGCCTTGTTGGCGTCTCGGCCGTCCTGCAGAAACCGATGATGATCCAAACCGGTCTGACGCTGCAGGAACGCGGTCATGGCCTCATCGCTCTTGTTCGCGATGACACCGAGATTGTAACCGGCGATCCAGAGCGCCTGCAGCTTTTTGGCAAACTTGCCGGTCGCCCTCTTGCCCTGGGCCGCATTGGGGTCCTGTTCGGGCAGAAGCCGCTGCAGTGCAGAGATGACCTTCAGTTGCTCGGCTGATGCCATGCCCTTGCAGGATCGTTTCCCGGTTTCCCGCTCCAGCAGGTCCCGGTACGTATCATCGTCCAGGTTGGCGTTTTTCTTCAGGACATGGATCTTGGCGTAGGCGTTCATGATCCGGCCCTTTCCTTCTTGATCTCGTTGACTTCAATCATCGCTGCCGCAGCTAGTCGCATGTAACTGGGCCGCCGTTTCTGCCAGTCCTCGGCAAGGCTGGTGTCGGTGTCAGCGCTCAAGGGCTTCTCGATCGAGGACAGGCCGTCCAGCGTCAGTGTGCTGGCAACATGAGGCGCGTAGACGGTCTTGAACATCGCAAAGGCAATCCGCTCAAGTTGGCTCATCTGCGTTAGTCCTTGTAGGGTAAGCGGCCCTGGGCATATCCACCCACCGCACCTGCATCACCCATCGGTTCCATCCGGGTGGCTGGTTGCGGCGTGGCTTCCTGCCGGGCCTCAAGTTCACGTTGAAGGAGTTCGTTGGTCACCTGCTGAAGATCGCCCAGAAGGGCCTTCCGGTTTTGCAGGCGGTACCGGCTGTTCTCGGCCTTGCGCAGCAAAAGGGCACGCCTGTCGCGCAAGGCATCGGTCTCACTCAACACACGATGATCGGAGTTGGCGAGGCGGCGCATCTTATGAAGCTCCGGCCAGTTGTTTTTGCTGTGAGGCGCCATCCACGCCGTGGGACAGGTTGACGTCCTTTGCGGCAATGAAACCGGAAGCAACCACTTCATGGAAACGGACGGAACCCGACCGTTTTTTAATTGCCTCTAGGTTTGGAAACAGTTCCTCTTTGGCATGGATCGAAGCCTCAAGTTCCTTGCGGTTCGCAACGCCCTTGAAAAGCTCCAGAAGCCGTTCCTGCAGCCGGATTGCCATACCAAGCTTAAAGTCTGATACGGCCTGTCTCTTTGTCGCTTTCGACCTTCGGCGGCGATAGAACGTTGACTTGCGAAAGTCCCGAACTGCTTTCTTGATTGCGCGATCGCAAACGACCCAGAGATACGCGGCAATCTCGGGGCCTGGTTCTTTCCCGATGAACGTCAACCGATTACAATTCTGGTCACATTCCAGCACGAATGCACAATTCGTGCAGAGCGCAATGATGGTCCAGAGACGGCTTTCCGGGGCTTGACCGCGCGTATCGCATCTGGCCGAACTTTGATGGATCTCAAGATCCAGTTCCGAAAGACCAGCTTCTCTCATCAGGTCCGCTGCCTTGGCGGCGGCTGCCATCGCTTCCGCCTCGGTACAGCCATTCGCAGTCGTCTTGTCGCGCAAAGCATTGATGCGCTGTTTCAAACGATCAAGATCCATCGCCGCTTCCTCTCACAGCTTCGCTCCAACGCTCAAAGGCAACTCCGGATTTTTTATCCGCGTCGTAGAACGCACTTTCAGCCTTGTCCGCCGCCAGCCGTGTCTCGAGCATCTTCTGTTCGGCCTTGGCCCGTGCGAGACGGGCCTGGTCGTATTGGATACGGAGATCTTCGCTATTCACTTTCGACCTCCCGCACTGCGTCCACGATCTGCACAAGATCGTCGTATTCATCGGCAACCGACAGCAACCCGTAGGCGTGGCCATCTTCCCAAGCCTTTTCAAACATGAGGTCCAAGGCTTGCTTCGGCAGGTGTTCCACACCGTGGCGCTGCTCAAGTTGTTGCCGGATGTAAGCTTCACTGGACATCGCAACCCCCCTGGGCGTTCGAGATTGCGATCTCCAGGGGTGTCTCAACTTTGCGAAGGGCAGGCTTCTCATAGCCAAAGCGCTGGAGGTAAGTCCTGCGAGCTGACTGCCACGCTTTTCTGGCTGCAGCGGGTGCACTCTTGAGCGCGGGGCGTTCAGCATCCAACCGGGCGATCCGGTCTTTCAGCGGCAAGCTGTCCGGAAAGTCTTTCGTGACCTCGAACACATACCGTTCTGCTGTAGCCTTGAAGGTTCCCATCGTCACGCCGCCTTCGCCAGATCGATCGTGATGGTTTCCCAGTCCGCGTCCGGATGGTCGCGGCGATAGAAGCGTAGGTAGCTCTTGGAGCCGGTGACACGCATGGAATCTTTCAGAGCCGCCATGGCCCGCTGCCAGCGGTCATCTTCAATGTCAAGGCGGAGCAGCATCAGGATCTCGGACTTGTTGATCTGCCCCTCTTTGTCTGTATTGAAGGCACGAGTGACGATGGTGCGGATCTCTGAGCGGCTGTCCGAGGACCATTCAATCAGGCACTCATCGATCAGGACCTTCGCGGTCTGGATCTCCGGGCCGAAGTCGATGAAATCCGCGACCTGCACCTGCACCTTCATGCAGCCGTCGATGGTCTGGAACGTGGTGTTGCCCTTTTTGCCGCCCTTGGTCGCGTCATACTGCTGAGCAAGCAGAGCGGTCAGCGCCAAGAGATCCGCAAAGGTGTGATTGCGAAACCGGGCGATCTGGCCGGACAGCTCTTCGGCGAAGCCGATCACCTTGCGCACCGTCTCGTCTTCCAGCTTGTGCTGCGGTTTGACGTTTTCCAGCGGCATCAGATTGTTCTTGGCGTCCCGCATATACTTCTGGCCGTTGATGATCTCGACACCATCTTCCGGTGCGCTCGATACGGCGGTTTCAGTTGCTGCATTTTCCATCTTTAAAGTCCCTTTAATGTCCCACTAAACGCCGGGAGATACTCAAGCTGCTCCGCCCTCGTCCGGCCCGTCCGCCGAAGTGCGGATCGGGTTGGAGTGGACGGGCACGGGCCGTTTCGCCTTGGGAAACAGCTCGATCTTCGGATCGGAGAGATCGACCAGGATGGCCGGTTCACGGACGGCATTGGCTTCCAGCTGCTTTGCCATCCGCACGCATTCGGTCAGGATGCAGCCGAGGGCGGCAGTCCGGTGCGCCGGCAATGTCAGTTCGCCGTGGGCGTTCTTTCGGATGTCCAGCTCACGCGCCAGAAACTCCAGATCTTCACTGAGCATGGCCGCCTCCCTTCAAGCGGGAGTGAGGACAACGGTTCCGGCAAGCCCGGTAGAGCTTCGACCGGGTTGAATTGGTCACCGCCCTGGGCTTTGCCTGCCAGTCAAGGCAGATGTGTCGCCCGATCTTCCCGAGGACGGGGCAATCAACCGTGACGCCCATAAGCGCGCCACGCACCTTGTCCTCGAGCTTCGATAGGTCCCCTCGATACTTGTTGCTGATGGTTTGGCTGATCACGGCCGGGGAGTAACCGAGTCTGGCAGCACACGCATTGAGACCTTCGCAATCGGTCATGAGCGCGAGTTCCTCGACCCAATCCGGTACGCCGCCCACCCAGGCGTTAACCGCCTTCTGTTGCATGGAGAGCGTGTTCATGCCGCGCACTCCTCAGCGACAGGACGCCCCATGATTTCCTTGCGGTTCGCGTCATAAACGACTTTGGTGCGCAGGATCTTGGGCGGATTTGGTCCTGTGTTCATGGAGGACTTCAAGCGCCAGATCTGCTGAACCTTCGGGGACGCCTGCCGCAAAACCTGCAGATACCCGGCGCGGCTCAAATGGGTCACATACCGCTTGGCGGTTTCCCTAGGCACCTCAACACTGTCTGTCGAGGCGGACACAGCCAGCTCAATCAGTGTGAAGGTGGACAAAGCCCGCATGGCGTTCCAAAGATGCAGCTGCGCCAACCCTTGCGTTCCAGGGGTGCCGTCTCGGTTGATGATCGGCGTGGCAGAAGGACGCTTGAGCAGGCGGTAGACATTGTGCAGGGCAGTGCCACCACCCGCCGTGTTCGCAAGCCTTTTCTGGTCGATCACTTCCAGGAAGCCAGCAGCGTGCAAGCGTTTCAGAAAGTCTCCAACGCAAGTATCGTCCCGGTCGTTGGACCGCAGAGCAACTTCCCGTCTGGTGAACGTCCTCCGGTCCTTTCCAAGATCGCGCACCACGCTCCAGTAATGATCGTGTCCGCGAAAGATCGGCGTGCCGGCTGTAACAGTCAGTTCAAGCTGGATGGACATCAGGCAGCCCTCCGATTGACGCGGCGGGGCGGTTCGCCGGTGTAGAACCAGCCGTTGTCGAATGACGCGGCGTCGAACTCTGCCTCCCGGCTGTTGCGGGCATGCTCCAGCATCTTGTTGAGGTTTACGACGATGCGCCGAGCTCGGCCCTGCGTCGTGTCGACCAGGACATCAAGGAGATCGTCATGGATTTCGAGGTGCGGGCAGAACAGGTTCGCCAACGCCCTGGCATCATCGATATCGCAAGGCTCAGCAGGTACCCATTCAAGCACCCGGTTATGCACTCGCTCGACCTTCATCAACTTTGCAGGCAGCTGCTCTTCACCGATCAGCAACACTGGCACCTGACTGTGCTCCTGGATCTCGCGAACCAGCTCCAGCATGCCCTTGTCGGCCAGCTTGTCCGCTTCATCGATGATCAGCGGCCGCGTATAATCGTCGCCCAGAACCATGATCGCTTCTTCAGTGAGATCGGCGATCGTCATGCGACCCGGCTTTGCGCCGGCTTCGATCAGCAGCTTTTGCAGAAAGGTTTTCTTGTTCCAGCTGTCGCCTACTTCAAGGCGCAAAGCCCCTTTTTTGTTGGTGGCATAAAGGGAGGCATAGGTTTTGCCGTAACCGGAAAATCCGTGGAACACGCCGAGGCCCGGCAGGTGCACTCCGCGGTTGATCAAAGTTTCCATCAAAACAAGAAACCGGGAAACGTTCTTCAGGGCTGCGAGGCCACCGGGATTGACAGAGTTGTCTCCGTTCGTCATTCTTCACTCCGTTATCTAGTTATCAAGGCTCTGAAGGTTGCCCCCTTCAGGGCCGTTTTCTTGCCCATTAAGACGCGGGCGGTACGCGTTTCTGTGAGTGCTGCGTGTCTTCCCAGACCAGCTTGTGAGCGCGATAGATTGGCCCGGCCTGAAAGCCGGCCAGCCAGATCGCGTCTTCATCTGAAATCGGTGTTCCTTCTGCCAAGCGCTGTTCCAGCTGCAGCGCCCGCTTGAACAACGCTTCCGGCGTGTGCTGCTTGGAGAGCTTGTGAACCTTGGCCGTTGGCTGCAGCGCCTGCGGTAGGGTGTCGGCCTTCAGGCTTTCCATCATCGCGGCTTCGCGCTCGGACAGTTCCCTGGGCGCGCGCCGCTTCTTCACGTCTGCGGCTGCAAGGGTTCTCGCCGTGGTGTGTTCTTCGCGCTTTTGCGGGAACGACAACACCTGGGCGCGCTCTTCGTTCATGACCGCCTTGAGGGCATCGCGCGGGCCAATTTCCTTCATCGCCTTTTTGATCGGCGCGACCTGTTCGTCCATGTAGGCTTTTTGCAGGGCGCGGTATCTGGCAATGGTTTCCACCGGGTCTGCGCCGACCAGGTCTGCGCAGATCGCGTGACCGAGGAAGGTCAGTCCTTCGGCATCGAACAGCCAAATCCGTCCGAGGTCCTTCGGGTCCATCCGGCACAACACCTGTTCGCCCGCCATCACCGCGCAATCGGTCATGACGTAGAACTCGTTGTCGACGCGCACGCCGCCTTTCTGGACCGTCCGAATACCGCCGCCATTCGGTACGGCAGCCAAAAGAACATCCAGGGCGTCTGGGTCGACAGTCAGCACCTTTTCCGTCGAGGTTGCCGCTTTGGCCTCCGGTGACATTTTCTTCAGGCCGCCATGCGGGTTCCGGCCGTAGGCGTTTTCAGCCCAGTCGTTCGCCATTTCCTGAAGTTCTTCGGGCGACACATCCACGCCAAAGACATTGTAGTCATCAAGGCCGAGGCGCTTGGCGAACGCCTTCCGCCCTTCAATGACTGAGCGTTCGGCAACGTTGTGCCCAACGAACCCCGGCAACAGCTCTACAAAGCCATGCTGGAATGTCTTAATGACACGCTCCACATGCGGCTTCTGTTCGGGTGAATAGGGCGGGCAAATTAGATGCTCAATGTCGAGATGCTTCAACAACCGAACGGTCGACTTCGCCTTGAAATCCGAGCCGTTGTCCGACTTGATGGCTTCCGGCACGCCCCATTTCAGGATGGCTTCGCGCACCAGGAGGCCAACAGCGTCCGCGCGAGGTGTGCAGGAAATCAGGAAGATCGACCGGCGCGACCAAACATCGATGCAGGCGTAAACGTTCCACCGGCCTTCCGTGGTCAACATGTCCACCGGCGAAGCGTCGATTTCCCAGAGTTGGTTGAGACGTTCGATCCCGGCAGATGCTCCGCCGATCATCACAGCCCGATCGGTGTTCTTCCAACCGTCCGGATCGGTGTGGCGCTTGAGCGCGCTGGCAAATTCCAGCTTCCAGCTCTTTAAGGTGTGTTGAAACGTCCTTAAAGGTGGCAGATCCCGCTTCGAGACTTCACCTGTCTCGGGATTTACGACCTCGATCTGCTTGCCGAATTTCGCTTCTGCCATCGCTCTGAGAACATTGGCCTTCAGGTGTGGTTGCTGGAATATCGCCGCAAGCACGTAGGACTTCAGTGTGCCCTGTTCGGCTTGGTCCAGAACGCCCGTTCCCTTGCGCGATTGCGCGGGATGGAACGCCAGTCGGTTCTGGCTTTCCTCTGCCTGGGACCGCCACCGGGCCAGGCTGCGCAAGGAAAGGCCTTTGACCGTCGCATAGACCCAATCAGGAACCGGAACTTTCTTCTCGGCATAGATCAGGATGAACCAATGATCGCTTGCATTCTGATGAAGGCCGGTCTGTGCCCGGAACCTTTCTGCAGCCCGCAAGACGATCAGCTTGGCATTCCGCTTCCGCTCGGCCCGGTGATCGAACTCGGGATCGTCGGAAGACTCCAGGATCAGGTCCTCATCCTTCAATTCAACGAAGGTGGCGCAATACTGCAGCTTCTGAGTGAGCGGAAAGAGATCCGTGTGATACTCAAAGCCACCGCCGCCTTCCCGGCCTTGCCGCTTGCGGGCGTAGCAAGAGCCTGCCCATCCTTCGCGATCTGCCAGCTTTTGGACACCGCGCTCTGACGCAGGAAAACCATCCAGTTTCAGGTCTGCGATCTCTTGAGCGGTCAACCAGAGTTTCATGCTCCAGCCCTCCGTTTGTCCCAACGGGCCTGCCGGCGCTCGTCGCGCCATCTTTTCAGGCAACGCTGAAACGATCGAACCGGTGGCATCGGCACCTGTTCACCGTTCACAGCGACTGTCTTGCCGAAGGTCGCGAGCGCCAGTTCACGGATTTGCGTAGCAGGTGCATAAGGATGGGCGGCATGAACGTCGCGGCACCATTCGCGAAGTCGGCCACTCTCGGCTCGGTCCAGCAAACTCCTGGTCATTTCGCCCCCCGCAACCGCGCCTGCAGCGTTTTCTTGCGAGTTTCGATCATGCGGGCATGGTCTTCGATCAACGCCAGCTCGATGACGTTTTCGTATTTTCGAGGAACCACAGCCATGTCGAACCCTTCGGCAAGAAAGCCGAGCAGCTCGGTTTTGCCGGTGGCGTGTATCAACGCGACAAAGCGCTCCACCGTGATGTTGTTTTGGGTTTTTGCTTCCGAGGCATAGGCCTCAAGTGTCTCTTTGGTGACCTTGTAGCCAAGCCGCTCGCTCATCTGGGCGGCAACGGTGAGCCTGTCTTTGCCGCAGTCTTTGAGAACTCTGGCGATGGCACGGCTGATCCGGGAGGCAAGCCGCGTACCGGGGAAGGCATCCGGCTCAAAACCGACCGAAACGCGTGGCGGCGTCCAATCGTTGAAGAGATCGAGGGTGAATTCATCGCGCGGCTTACGCATCGAGCCAGCCCTCCCTTTTTACCAGGTCAAGGATCTCTTCCTTGAACCCCCTGAACAGGGTCGCGCGGAAGTGCTTCCCGAGTTTGGGCAGATACTGCGTGACCGTCTTCTCCCGCTTCTGGGTATCGGTCTCCGGTTCTTCGCCTGAGATTTTCAGGATCGCATCGGCAATGGACGCGACAGCCGGCTTGTCGCCCAGGATCAGCGCCAACACTTTGGCTTGGGCATCCGCGTCCAGAACCGCCAGTGCCTTCAGGTCGCTCTGTTTGCCTGCAAAGGCGGTGCCCTTCAGGCGCTCACGGGTCTCGGGGGACAGTCCCTCAAAGATTTGCACCGCAAGCCGAACAGATCGATCGGACAAACCCGTGCTCTCGGCAGCATTCTGGCAAAAGGCAAAAATTGCCACTTGCCTCTTTTCGCCGCCTGTATGCTGGTTGCCGCGTTTGCCGCCGTGCTTGGTTTCCGGGTGCCGTACCTCGTAAATGCGCTTCATTTCCGTGAGCGCCTCGCACCGTTCCAGGGCGTTGAAATCCTTGCGGCCAAGGTTTTCCAAAATCTCGTGCAGGCGAAGATCTTCCGCCTCCAATACGCCGCCGTCTGTCTCCAGAATGCGGGCTTCAATCTCTTTCCACTTGACGATCCCGGCAGCCGTCAACCGATGGGCTCCGGCAACTAGGGTGTAGCGTTTCCCGTTGGGGACAACGTCAATCGGTGTTTTCTGTCCAGTCTCAATAAACATGCCGGACAGGCATTCCGCCCACGCCTGATCCACATTCCGCAAACGGCCCTCGGGAATATCGATCAGGGAAACCTTGATGGACTGATACGCGCTCAATTCGAACCTCAATGATTTCTGGGAAAAGGACCGGGCGGCCCGTCTCAAGAATTCCAAAGCCGCCCGATAAGTTGTTGGCTTCGCGTCAATTGCGGCAGCGCCGCGTCTCACCACTGACGCAGGTGACGCGCTTTGACCGCCCTAGGTCCGCCTGAACAGGAGGGCAGCCATAAGTCTTGAAAGGGTCGGAAAACGACGCCGGCTGCGGTAGCCGAACTCCGTGTAGTGCGATTGAAAAGCTTCCGGAGCGAAGAAGTCGTTGCGTCTGGGGCGAGGGCTTGAGATCGATTTGAGGAGGCTATAAACGCCCAACAGAAGCGTCAGAAGCAGTGCGACCGCGCCACCCATGCCAACCAGATACGGAGCGGCGCTCATCGTTCCTGCGCCCCTTCACCGGCCAGACTGGTATAAGGAACCGCCATCCAGGCCGCCCCGCCGATGCCATTTTCGTTCAAGTCATCGCGTAAGCGTTGCGCCACGACCTCATTGTGAAACCTGTAAGCGTCTCCCAGAAACAAAGATGTCTCTGCGACAAGTGCTTGGTTTCCGCCTTGCGTCTCGACCAGGGAGACACCTGCTGTGCAGAAAAACCGGTTTCCGGAATTGGACACTTTGGTGACAACAAAGCGCTCGCAGAGTTCGGCACCATCCGTCTGCGCGGACAGCAACGTCTGATCATGCGCTCCCATCACGCCGCCTTCCTGTCCGGCCGAACCGAAGCTTTCTGGCTAGCGGCGGAACGCTCGTTTGCGGTAGAAAGGATTCGAGCGGAACGGATCGGATAACGGTCGGGCCAGAGCTTGTCCGGTTTCACTTCAAGGAAATCGGCGATCGCTTTCTCGGCCTTACGGTTGGTACGCGTCCAGACCTGGCTAAAGGTCTTGATCGTGATTCCAGCCCTGTTAGCCAGCTCGCCGAACGTCATCCCCTGACGGTGAATTTCGGCGGTGATGGAAAACCGGTCCCATCCATCTGGCGGAGCGTGTTTTGGTTTTGCCATTTGGGCCTCTCTGGTGGGAAAACGGCTTGCTGCAACAAGCCGTTTTCTTTGGACTTTTGGTGTGACAACTCGGCGTGAATGTTCGCGCCGACAAAATGAAAGGTAGGAACTATTGGGCCTACATGTCAAGCCTCATAGGGCTTGATTGGCCTTATTGGGCCTATTTTGTGTTGGAAACAGATACTGCTTTCCGTAACCGGTTGGAAATACTGGTTAAATCCGTTGGAGGTGTCGGTCAGCTTGAGCGTCGGTCAGGCATCGCACGCAGAACACTCGACAAATATCGATCGGGGGAGTCCGATCCAACGAGGAGCAAGCTAGTTGCGATAGCAGAAGCTGCGAACGTTTCTGCAGGTTGGCTGGCAGATGGAAAAAGCCCCATGAAACTGGATGCCCCGCAAGTGACGGGCACGCAGATTTCGATAGACGATATCCGCAGCTTCCTTTGGAATATATGCGAGACCTACTATGAGAAGTTGCCAAGGCGCACCAAGCCGGCCGCCTTCGCAGATCAGTGTCTGTCCATGTTCGATTACTTGCTTACGCGGGAAGACGTGAAGACAGAGGCTGCGGCCGAGGTGATTGAATTTGGCGCTGAGCAGCTGAAGCGCGCATCCGGTCGAGACGATTAAGAAGACCGTCATAGTCCGTAACCTGGTACCCGATCTCAGGGAGCGCAATACCTGCAATAATGCGGTCTCTGAACACCTTCGGTTCACAACCAAGGGCCGGATAAATGCGGCGGTACGGGTTCGATTTGAAGGCCCAAACGCACGCAGGCCAGAGAGCTTCGGATTTCAGGAATTCGGCTAGTACCCGCATAGCCAATGGGCCGGATGACCCTCCGCGATAATCCGGTAAAATGTAACATGCGTGGAACTCGCCAGGTGCGTCTATTGCTGGATCGGTGTTCGGTTTTGCCACAGCAAAACCGACGACTTTCTGGCAAGCTTCCAAAACGAAAACCGCTTGTCCTGTTGGACGCTCTTCGAACCAATGCTCCCACTGTCTATATCGGTAATCGAAACCACGTTGCGCCTGGACTTGATCGGGCATGAAGGAATAAACTTCCTTCCAGCAACCTACGTGAATACTGGCAATTTTTACAACGTCAGATAAATTCGCTTGTCTAATTCCCGTAATGATAGACATCGCGTCTGCTCCCCTCTAGATTGCAAAAACTCGGGGTGCAAGGGGCGAACAATGCGCGATGATTTTCTGCGCCAGATTATTACGGATAATGTTTCAGGCAATGTCCGCAAAATTAAGACTAGCGGAATTGCCGTTCTGGCGTTCTCAATTGGGTTTGCGGTCGCAGCCGGGTTCCATTCCTATGCTTCAAACGGGCCATCGGATGATGACCTCGCAAAGTTAGCGGAATTAGCTGCCTGTTCCACTGGCGAGCCCGCTTCTTCATTGTGGTTGCAAGCTCAGTCAGACAATGCATGGGGTTTCGTTGGCGACCGCTATAAGGTCGCCAAGCGATTTTTAGTTGATATCGATATCGACCGTTGCGGTATCAGGGAGACCGCGAACGCTCAGATTGATCAGCGGGAAATCGGAACTTTTTCGCCACGCGACCGCTACAACTGAATTCTGGTATCTCACCACTCGCGATCCGGACGTCTCGTGGGCACTAATCGCGACGTTGATCAACCTCGAACTCACTTGAATTTCTGGTGGAAACATTGTGACGATCGTTCCGTCTCGCTGCAGCGCAAGAGACCAGCAGTCGCCACATTCGCTCTGCAGATCTACGAGTGCAAAGGGCGATGCCACAACAACGAATGTCAGGGAACCAAGTCGTTTTACTAAAGGAACGAATGACGCTCCAGACGTGCGTCCGACTACCTGCTTACCGACAACCAGGTCGGTGCCGGTCAATGCCTCTTTGAAATAACTGCGGTCGGACAGATCCAACGGTGCAACCGGGTACTTGTAGCTGTCGTGCAGCAACTGCCCGTCACTGCCAATCACGATGATAGCTCTCGCCCCAGGAACTCCAGTTGCTAGGCGCTTCAATTCGGTATGCACCAATCTGTCATTCTGGACTGAGGATACGATCACCGCACCTGCATCAATTGCTTGCTCGGCAGCGTAGAGTATCCGTTCGGCGGCCAGTTGATTGGTTCTGGCTGATTGGACTACCTCAGAGATAAGATATTCCGTTTCGCTCTTCTTTATGTCGATTTGCGCGATCGCAGAAGTGGCGAACGTTATCGCAAAAACCAGTGTTGAAAAAATGCGTACCACTAAGTTCTCTCCCCCAGCATTTGTTCGGTGCAAAAGCCCACCAAGCCGATGGGTATAGTCGCTAGCGTGACTCAACCGTGACAGGAATCAGCGGGAAAGAAGTGCCTTGGCGATCAGTGCAGAGCTCGATTTGGGACCTTTAAATGGTCCTTCAACAACGCCTAAATTGAACCACCCGCTGCACGCAAAAATTGGAAACTCGTTTTCGATCACGCCGCAAGTTGATATGTAGAAAGCTGCACCGTCGTTTTTTAAGAGTTGAGGTAAAAATGATTGCAGGCTTTTTTGGCACTGGGGTGTTCATTGCCCTGGTTATTTTTTCGGTGGCACCGGTGGTAGTGGCTGATTGGTACAACGCCCGAGCCGTTGCAGTTCTGGCTGCGATCGCGGCAGTTGGTAGTCTCGCTCTAGCTGCTGTTACAGGTGACCTAACTCTCTTCGTGATCGGTTGGGGCGCGTCCGCTGTACTCGCGGCCTTGTCTCGTATCGTTGGACTGAAAGCCATCGAACTTGTTCAGGGGTACAAGGGGGCGGTCCATCCAAGAAACGCTCATCAGTTGGGTAAACCTGGCTTTCATCGCTAAGGGGCTTTCACTGCTCGTCGAGCGCAATTCGAAAGTTCGGACCTCGTGTTATCAACCGATCTGCGCAATTTCCTTCAACCCCGCAGATTTCTGCCGATCAAGCCCAGGTCCGAACTCATCGCAATAATCGCGTTGCAGTTCGGACCTCTTTTTTTGTGTTTCGTTGCTTTCATTGCAGAATTTCTTCCCGCGCAGCTTCATTTGCCGACGGGATCTCAGTTGGACTGCCAAAATCATTGCGCGCCCTGAAATCACACAGATTGGCGTCTTCTCGGTAAAAACGGCTGAATTTCGCCAAAAACCGGGTAATCCCACTTAATCCCACAAAAGCCCCAAGTGCCAACTCTCCTTGCGCATTACAAAATGCTGTGCGATCGCTGGACCCGCCACTAGATTCATGGGCCGCACAAGTCACAGGGACAGCTTTGATGCTGGCGAACTTGTTGCCCTGCTGCTGATCCGGTTTCTGTTTATCGGACGGGAAGTGCCACATTGATGGCCCGTCGGCAGCTCTTTCAAGAGGCAGGGTGATTGTCCAATTCTGACGCTACAAATTGACGTAGAGTTGGTGTGGCGGGTTGCGGGCGACCTTGTCCCGACGTGACAATCGTATTGCCCAGCAGATCCTTGTTTTGGTCGCGTCTGATTTTCAGAAACAGACTGATTGGAGCCCGTGTTCTGAAAAAGAAGGCCGCAGGTTGCTCCAATTCGACGGAAGTCACTGAACCATAATGCGACTGCGGGGAAGGCTGTGAAGCCCGGTTGAGGCTGTATCCTCGTATTTTGTGGGATTTTCCCAGATGTGGTTCCGGCCTTTACATCTTATTTGTAAGAGTTGCAGAGTCCATTGAATGATTATTCATGTAAATCTATGTATATCAAAAGTTGTAAAATGATCGACGATCTTCAGTAACAGAAAATATACAATTGTTTCCTTATTGTACTTGTTAATTTAGACATGGCCTCAAGTGACGATGCGAGAGCCGCACACAAGGTGATGAGAATTGCTGCATAAAATGATCCGCATTCTTGTCGCTGACGACAGCGGCATCGCTCGTGAAGTCATCAACAACGGCATCGCCGTTCATCGTTCCAAGCGGTACATCGAGGTCGACAACGTCGATAACGGTCGTTCAGCTGTCGAGGTTCTGAAGAAGAAACAGATCGACATCGCCTTCATCGACATCAACATGCCGGGGCTGAATGGCCCGGAAGTAATCGCCGCGATGAGCGAGACGAAGTCTACAGATTGTCTGACGGTCGCGATTTCAAGCGGCCTCGATGAGCGCAATGCCAACACGCTTCAGCAGCTGGGGGCCTATCATTTCCTGAAAAAGCCTTTCACTCCGGAGGATGTGTCGGAGATCGTCGCCACTTACATGACGATGACGACGACCTATCCGATCCTGTTCGTCGACGACAGCGGTACGATGCGCAAACTGACGCGCAAGGTTCTGGAGGCCAGCCGGTTCGACTTCGAAATCTCGGAAGCCGACAGCGCGCACGCGGCGCTTCGTGCTCTGGCATCGGGCAAGTTCCGGATTGTGCTGACGGATTTTCACATGCCGGATGTCGACGGTATCGAGCTAGCCGGTTCGATCCGGGACCTGTCGAGCAAGATCGGCATCTACATGATGTCCACCAACGACACGAGCTATCTGGAGCGGTCCGCGGCCTTCGTCGGCATATCCGGTTTCCTGAAAAAGCCGTTCACGCCTCAGGACATAGATACGCTCATGCATCAGTTCCTGGAGCTGGATACGCCAAAATTCGGCAAGGTGCGCAACATGTTCAGCTTCATGGAGCGAGAGCGCAAGGCATCGTGAGCCTCGTCGGACTGGCGGGTGCTGATCGTTCCGTCCGGTTCTCCTGGAAATTTCGCAGGAACCATTTGCCGAACGCTTGCATTGTTTCTGGATTGTTTTTCAGCATTCTTGATTTAAAACGCTTCAGTTGATTCAATGAAAGAATCAGAAGTCTCCCTCTAGTTCGTATCGGTTCCACTGTCTGAATGCATGGAGAGCGGTGTGGGCAAAACAGCAAAACTTGAATTACTTCGCCGGATATTGCCTCTCGGCCTCTGCGTGCTGGGTATAGTCGGCGGATATTTTTTCATGTCGGTGCTCAGCAGCCTGCTTTGCATTATCGCCGCCGCCGGGATCTACGCTGCCTTGCCGCGGCCGAACATACCGTCCGGTGCCGTAAAGCCGGTATGTCATCCGCCGGTTCTGGTGCTCGACATGATCGGGTTCGTGATTGGTGCCGTTTTCTTTTCCATAGCTTTCATCGGGATGGCAGACTGGAGCGGAGGCGCGGCCCTGTTGGCCCTGCTTTGCCTGGGGCCTGCCTCGATTGCGCCGGTGCTGTTCACAGTGTCCGCACGACAGGAGACATCCTGGGTCCGTTTCTTCAGCAACGGTTTCGAATTCACCCAGTTTGGCCGACGCGTCCGCGTGATGTATGAGGATCTGAAAAAGATCGACATCCGCCTGTGGCACGCTTCCGGCTGGGCTGCCTGGTTCCAGTCGACGATCGGCTCGCTGGGACCGAGATCAGCGGTTCTGCTGAACGGGGCTGAAACCACCACGACACTGGTCTTCAAGCGCCCGGACGGGGCAACCTTCACCATTTCCTCCGAACTTGTGCCGGACCTGCAGCGGGTGCTGATCAACATCGATAGGGCCGGTATGGAGCTTCCAGACGGGATCAGCGAATATCAGCGCAAGAAGATCCGCCAGCGGCGCGAGCGCATGTACGGCGGCCCGCAGCAGGAGCCGCCGCAGTCGGAACAGAAGGAAGTGGCGCGTATCGCAGCCCTGATCGAACACGCAAGGCGCAGCGCCGGGCATTGAGGCTGGGTTTTTCTGTTTTCAGCGCTTTGTTGAAGCTCACCACAAATTCTTCCTCATGCTGAGGAGGACTGTCAGGTCCGTCTCGAAGCATGGGCTGCTTGTTCTGTGTGGCCCATCCTTCGAGACGCGCGCCAGCGCGCTCCTCGGGATGAGGGAGTGGGGAGTTTGATCGTCTGAAGACCCGGTACTGGCATCAGCCGCTGCAAACTACGAACCGACCCAGTTCGCCTTTCGCTTTTCGAAGAATGCGGAGATGCCTTCCTGGGCTTCGGGGGTTTCCCAGGTCTCGGCGAGGCGGCGGATGGTGTCGTCGATGATTTCTTCGGTGATTTCCGGGCCAAGGCTGCGGGCCAGTGCCTTGGAGGCGGCAACGGCAGCGGGGGCAGCGGAGAGATACGGTTTGATTTCCTTTTCGATCGCCGCATCGAGGTCCGCCTCGCTCACGACCTTCGCCACAAGATCGAGATCCCGGGCTTCTTCCGCGCCGAACAGGCGGGCGGACATGAATACCTGGCGGGCCTTGCCTTCGCCCATGCGGGCCAGCACATAGGGGCTGATGGTTGCCGGGATGAGGCCGAGACGTACTTCCGTCAGGCCGAATTTCGCGCTGTCGACGGCAACCACGGTGTCGCAGACGCTCATCATGCCGATGCCACCACCAAAGGCCTGGCCCTGCACACGGCCGATCAGTGGCTTCGGCAATTCGTTGAGGCTCTGCAGCATCATGGCAAGCTTGCGCGCTTCAGTCATGCGGGTCTCACGGTCAGCTTCGAACTGCTCACGCATCCATCCAAGGTCGCCGCCCGCGCAGAAGCTGGCACCGGCACCCGTCAGGACAACGACACGGACAGCGTCGTCCTCCGCCAAATGTGCGGCAACTTCCGTCAGTTCGGCGATCATCGTGGCGGAAAGCGAATTGTGCTTTTCCGGGCGGTTGAGTGTCAGCGTTGCGACGCCCCGGTCGTCAACGGCAAGGGAGATTGTCTCGAAGCTCATGCGTCAACACTCCTGAGGGTGCGGGCAAAGTCGGCGATTTCAGCAAGCCTAGCCCGGTCGATGCCGGTTTCGAAGCCCTTGCGGGTCATCAGGTCGAGCACGGCTTCGGTTGCGACATTGCCTTTGGCACCCGGTGCATAGGGGCAACCGCCCAGACCGCCGACCGCACTGTCGAAAGTGCGCAAGCCCTTTTCGAGGCTGACCTCGATGTTCTCGATCGCCCGGCCCTTGGTGTCATGAAAATGGCCGGCAAGCTTGTCCGCAGGGATCGCGGTCAGCACGGCGTCCAGCATCCGGCCGATGGTCTCCGGCGTTCCGGCGCCGATGGTATCGCCGAGGGAAATCTCGTAGCAGCCGAGATCGAACAGCGTTTTGGCGACCTCCGCAACCTTCTCCGGTGGTGTTGCACCGTCGTAGGGGCAGTCGGTCACGCAAGAGACATAGCCGCGAACCGGGATGCCGTCCTCGTGTGCCTTTTCCAGAAGCGGCTTGAAGCGTTCGATGCTTTCGGCAACCGAACAATTGATGTTCTTTCTGGAAAAGCCTTCCGAGGCCGAACCGAAAATGGCGACTTCATCCGCCGACACCTTCTTGGCGGCCGTATAACCCTTCACATTGGGTGTCAGCACCGCATAGGTCACGGACGGATGCCGGTAGATGCCTTCCATCACTTCCTGGGCATCGGCCATCTGCGGTACCCATTTCGGACTGACGAAACTGGTCACCTCGATCTTGCGGAAGCCGCAGGCAGAAAGCCGGTCCACGAGGTCGATCTTCTGGGCCGTCGGCACAAAGGTTTTCTCGTTCTGCAGACCGTCGCGCGGGCCCATTTCAAACAGGGTGACGAATTCAGACATGTTTTCTTCTCTAGCTTCTCGTGAGGCCTAAAGGTGAGACCGGTTCTTCATTGCGCTTCGTCCGGGGGACGGCATCAGGCAAATCGCGGATGCATTCGTTAAACGGTATTTGACACGATCACTCTTCCTGCTCGGCTCGGGCGCGCAGTTCACGGCGGATGACCTTGCCGGTGGTGGTCAGGGGCAGGGCGTCGACAAAAGCGACTTCGCGCGGATACTCGTGGGCTGCAAGGCGCGTCTTGACGAAGTCGGCGATTTCCCCGGCAAGTTTGTCGGTCGGTTCAATGCCGTTTTTCAACACGATGTACGCCTTGACGATCTCCGTTCGCTGGCTGTCGGGTTTGCCGACGACACCGGCCATGGCGACCGCCGGGTGCTTGATAAGGCAATCCTCGATCTCTCCCGGGCCGATGCGATAGCCTGATGACGTGATGACGTCGTCATCCCGGCCAACGAAGCGGATCCACCTGGTGTCGTCCTTGATGCCGGTGTCGCCCGTCAAAAGCCAGTCGCCCGCAAACTTCTTTTCCGTCGCTTCCATGTTGTTCCAGTAGTTCAGGAACATCACAGGATCAGGACGTCTGACGGCAATGTTGCCGAGTGATCCGGCAGGCAGTTCCTCACCTGTGTCGCTGACAACGCTGACATGGTGGCCGGGAACAGGTCGGCCCATGATACCGGGACGCGCCTCCATCAGACTGGCGCAACTGGAAACGATCATGTTGCACTCGGTCTGGCCGTAGAATTCGTTGATCGTCAGGCCGAATGTGCGCCGGCCCCAGTCTATCAGCTCAGCGCCGAGCGTCTCGCCACCGGAGGCAACCGAGCGCAGGGTGAATTGCCAGCGGTTTTCCGGGGCTTCCACCTGACGCATCATCTTCAGCGCGGTTGGCGGCAGGAAGGTGTTGCGGATCTTCTGGTCCTGCAGCAGCTGGAAGGCTGCTTCAGCGGTGAACTTTCTGAACCGGCACGCTACCACGGGCACACCCAGGAAGAGCGCGGGCATCAGAACGTCGAGCAGGCCGCCGATCCAGGCCCAGTCCGCCGGGGTCCAGATCCTGTCACCCGGCTGGCCCAGAAGATCATGACTCATCTCGACGCCCGGTAGATGGCCGAGCAGCACACGGTGGCCGTGCAAGGCGCCCTTGGGCTGTCCGGTGGTGCCGGAGGTGTAGATGATGATTGCCGGGTCATCGGGGCCTGTGTCGAAGGGGTGGAATGTGCCTTCGTGTCCGGCCATGTGATGATGGAGGCTTTCTGCCCCCGGGACGTCTTCATCCGCACAGAGGACGGTCGTCAGTTCTGGCAGCCGGTCACGGATGGTCGCAAGCTTGGCAGAGCCGCTTGCATCCGTGATCACTGCCTTTGCGCCGGAATCCTTCAGCCGATACTCAAGTGCTTCTTCACCGAACAGGGTGAAAAGCGGAATGGTGATCGCACCGAGTTTCAGGGCCGCAATATGGGAAAACGCGGTTTCGGGCCTTTGAGGCATCAGGACGCCGATCCTGTCACCTGGCTGGACGCCTCGGGCGGTCAGCAGGTTGGCAAGCTGATTGGAAAGCCGCCTCAGGTCGCCATAGGTGTAGCTGGTGGCGCTGCCGTCCTCGTCCGTGTAGACCAGCGCCTCCCGGTTCGGCTCGCGTGCCGCCCAGTCGTCACATATGGCAACGCCGATGTTGAACCGGTCGGGGATTTCCCATCGGAACCTGCCGGACAGGTCGTCATAAGTCGTGGCGTCATGCGGCAGCATCGGCTTCCTCCGCGAGCGCCAGAAGAACGGTGCCGTCGGTTACCTGCTCGCCTTCGGCAACAAGAACCTCGCCGATGACACCGTCCCGCGGGGCTTTCAGCGTGTGTTCCATCTTCATGGCTTCCAGGATCACCAGTGGCTGGTCCTTCGTCACGGCTTCGCCTGCCCTGGCGTTCAGAACCTTCACGAGGCCGGGCATCGGCGCGATCAGCTGATCGCCCGCGCCGCCGGCCTCCTCGTCGGCGCTGAGTGTGTCCGGCAAGGCAACCGGGAAGGCATGGCCGCCGAGGAAGACCGTCAGTCCCTTGCGGTCCTCCACCACGACGGCCCGGGCACGGTGGCCGTCACAGTCGTAGGTGATCGCACCGCCTTCAACCTTCACCAGAGCATATTCGCGTGAGCCTTCCTCCAGCTGGACCGCGAACCGCTGATGGCCGAGGGCATGGACCTCGACGTCCCGGCGCTCGCCAGCAATTTCAAGCAGTGCGTACTGGCGCGATGCACTCCAGATCCGCCATCCGGCCAGCGTGTCGAACGGATCGTTGCCACTTGCCGGCCTGGTCAGGCCGAGCGCCGTGAGAGCGGCAAGGGCAATGGCGTCCACCGGAATGGAGGGTTCTTCTATGAGCTGGGTCAGATCCCGGTCGATGAGGCCGGTGTCGACATCGCCCGCGGCAAAACCTTCATGGCGGCACAGGGCCGCCAGAAAGCCGGCATTGGTGACGCAGCCGGCAACTTCCGTTGCCTCAAGGCTTGCCAGCAGCTTGCCGAGAGCCGCCTGGCGGGTTGGGCCCTGGACGATCACCTTGGCGATCATCGGATCGTAATAGGGGGTGATTTCATCTCCGGAGCGCACGCCGCTGTCGACCCGGGCGCTGTCTTCCGGAAGGGCCAGATGCTCCAGCGTGCCGATGGCGGGCAGGAAGCCCTTCGGCGCATCTTCCGCATACAACCGTGCTTCGAAGGCCCAGCCGTTGAAGGAAAGATCTTCCTGGCGCTTGGGCAGGGTTTCGCCGGAGGCCACGCGAAGCTGCCACTCGACCAGGTCTTCGCCGGTGATGAGCTCGGTAACCGGGTGCTCGACCTGCAGCCGGGTATTCATTTCCATGAAATAGAACCGGTCGGAGCTGAGGCCTTCGGAAACGTCGGCGATGAACTCGATTGTGCCGGCGCCGGAATAGTCGATGGCCTTGGCCGCGGTCACGGCGGCTTCCCCCATGGCGCGGCGCATTTCTACCGGCATGCCGGGGGCAGGGGCTTCCTCGATCACCTTCTGGTGGCGACGTTGCAGCGAGCAGTCGCGCTCGAACAGATGCACGGCATTGCCGTGGCTGTCGCCGAAAACCTGAATCTCGATATGGCGAGGCTTGGTCAGGTATTTCTCGATCAGCACGCGGCCATCGCCAAAACTGGCTTCGCCTTCGCGCTGCGCGCCTTTCAGGGCGTCTGCAAAATCCTTCGGGTCATCGACCCGGCGCATGCCTTTGCCACCACCGCCGGCACGCGCCTTGATCAGCACCGGATAGCCGATCCGGTCGGCCTGCTCCTTCAGGAAGTCCGCGTCCTGGTTCTCTCCATGATATCCGGGCACCACCGGCACACCGGCCTTTTCCATCAGCGCCTTGGCGGCATCCTTCAGGCCCATGGCGCGGATGGAAGAGGCGCTCGGGCCAATGAAGGTTATGCCGGCCTTGTCGAGGGCGTCGACGAAATCCGGATTTTCAGACAGGAAGCCGTAGCCCGGATGCACGGCTTCGGCGCCGCTCAGCTTGCAGGCTTCGATGATCTTGTCAGCCTTCAGATAGCTTTCCGAGACCGGTGCCGGTCCGATACGGAAAGCCTCGTCGGCCATGGCAACGTGCTTGGCCCTGGCGTCCGCATCGGAATAGACCGCAACGGTCTTGATGCCGAGCTTCTTGGCCGTTGCCATCACCCGGCAGGCAATCTCGCCGCGGTTGGCAATGAGGATCTTCTTGAACATTTCTCAGTTCTCCTCCCAGGGAGTGACTAGTGCGCCGGGGGTATCGGCAGTTCGGTCCGGAGCAAGATCCGGCATATGTTGTATGGGCAGCTCGCTGAACACCGTGATGGAGTTCCGGCTTCCGTCGGCAAGGAGCGCGCTTCGTCCGGTTGCCAGCACGCTCACCTTCAGGCCGCCGACGGAGAGGGTGTCGCCCTTGTCGATATTGCCTTCGTCGAGCGCAACCAGGATGGCCGTCAGGGGCTGCGTCAGCTGTATGTCGGGATGCTGGTCACGGAACGCTGCTTCGATATCCGGGCCGCATTCCACCATCGAGCGGACTTCACCCTTCATGAGGTTTCCTCCCGAGTGCTGCCAGAAGATGGGCATGGCTTGCCTCGTCGAAGGCAACCAGTGTGACGGTTTCGATTTCCGGCAGGTCCTCCAGAACTCGTTTGACAGTTTCCACCGCGATCGACGCAGCGCTGCCGGCCGGATAGCCGTAAATGCCGGTGGAAATGGCCGGGAAGGCTATGCTTCTGCAGCCGGTTTCTGCCGCAAGACGCAGGCTGGTTTCATAACAGGAGGCAAGAAGGTCCGCTTCGCCCGATGTGCCGCCTTTCCAGACGGGGCCGACCGTGTGGATGACGTGGCGGGCGGGCAGGCGGTAGCCACTGGTGATCTTTGCGTTGCCTGTTTCACAGCCGTTAAGCGTCCTGCATTCGGCCAGGAGCTCCGGACCTGCCGCACGGTGGATCGCCCCGTCGACACCACCGCCGCCGAGCAGCGACGAGTTGGCCGCGTTGACGATGGCATCCACGTCGAGCCGGGTGATGTCGCCGATGTGTGTCTCGATCCTGCTCACGGCTTGAGCTCCGGCTGCAGATCTTCGACAACCTTGAAGCGCTCGCAGACAAGGTCCATTTCCGGGTCAAATCCGCCGTTGCGTTCAAAGAAGACCTGATGGTCCCTGCGCCAGCCGGCGAGGTCATCATTCTCGCCTTCCGCCAGGGCGAAGTCTTCCCCGACATCGCAGAAGCGCACGACGGACACTTCCAGTGTTTCGATCACCAGCGCGGGGGTGTCGTCCCAGTTCAGTGCAATGTCCCGCCGTCCATGAACGGGCAGGACCTCACCGCCGTCCTCATAGCTCTGCAAGGCACCGCATGTGGCGGTTTTCCTGCCGGCGCGGACGAGGGCGATGAGCTGGGCACACAGGTCCGCATTGTCGCCGAATTTGAAGGTTTCGGCGCCGGGGTATCTTGCTTTCAGCTCGTCGATGGACATCGGATCACATCCTGAAGAGACCGAAGCGCGTGTCTTCGATCGGGGCGTTGAGGGCTGCCGACAGGGAAAGGCCCAGAATGTCCCGGGTCTTGCGCGGGTCGACAATGCCATCGTCCCAGAGCCGGGCAGTCGCGTAAAGCGGGTGGCCCTGCTGCTCGAACTGATCGATGATCGGCTGCTTGAAGGTTTTTTCCTCTTCCGCCGACCAGCTGCCACCCTTGCGCTCGATACCGTCGCGGCGGACGGTGGCAAGCACGCCGGCGGCCTGTTCGCCGCCCATGACCGAAATACGGGAATTGGGCCAGGTCCACAGGAAGCGCGGCGAATAGGCCCGGCCGCACATGCCGTAGTTGCCGGCACCGAAGGAGCCGCCCACCAGCATGGTGATCTTCGGAACGGACGTGGTGGCGACCGCCGTCACCAGCTTGGCGCCGTCCTTGGCAATGCCGCCGCTTTCATATTTGCGGCCGACCATGAAACCGGTGATGTTCTGCAGGAACACGAGCGGAACCTTGCGCTGGGAGCAGAGCTCGACGAAGTGGGCCCCTTTCACCGCGCTTTCGGAAAACAGAACACCGTTGTTGGCGATGATGCCGACCGGCATGCCATGGATATGGGCGAAGCCGCAGACCAGAGTGGTGCCGTAGCGGGCCTTGAATTCATCGAAGCGCGATCCGTCGACGGTGCGGGCGATCACTTCGCGGATGTCATAGGGCGTTTTCAGATCGGCCGGAACGACGCCGAGGATTTCGTCCGGATCGTAGAGCGGGTCTTCCGGGGTCTGCAGCGCGACGGATGGCGTCTTTGTGCGGTTGAGGCTGGCGATGGCGCGGCGGGCGAGGGCGAGTGCGTGGGCATCGTCGCGGGCAAGATGATCGGCAACACCGGACAGGCGCGTGTGGACATCGCCGCCGCCGAGATCTTCCGCAGATACTTCCTCGCCGGTGGCGGCCTTCACCAGAGGCGGACCGGCCAGGAAGATGGTACCCTGGTTCTTGACGATGATGGTTTCGTCCGACATGGCCGGCACATAAGCGCCGCCCGCTGTGCAGGAACCCATGACGACCGCGATCTGGGCGATGCCTTTTGCCGACATGTTGGCCTGGTTGAAGAAGATGCGGCCAAAGTGGTCGCGATCCGGGAAGACCTCGTCCTGATTGGGCAGGTTGGCGCCGCCGCTGTCGACCAGATAGATGCAGGGCAGATTGTTTTCCGAGGCAATTTCCTGGGCGCGCAGGTGTTTCTTGACCGACATCGGATAATAGGTGCCACCTTTGACGGTCGCGTCATTGGCAAGGATCATCACCTCGCGGCCTTCAACCCGGCCGATGCCCGCGATCATGCCGGCGGCGGGAGCTGCGCCCTCGTACATCTCGTGGGCGGCCAGCATGCCGACTTCCAGGAAGGGTGAACCGGGATCGAGCAGGCGGGAGACGCGTTCGCGCGGCAGGATCTTGCCGCGGGACACATGACGCTGTCGGGCGGTCTCGCCACCACCGTCCAGGGCTGTCTGGGCTGCTGCCTTGACGGTGTCCATGGCCGCTTCGTGGGCGGCGCGGTTTGCTGCAAACTGTTCGCTTCTTGGCGATAGGCTCGATTTCAGGATGCTCATGTCACCCGGTCTCCCTTGGATCAACCTTGTGGACGGTCGATTGAGTTCAGTTGCTTGCTCCCCACGCGTCCGGTTTCACGCCTGAGGGGCCGGAATGTCCCGGTTCTCCGGCGCAACGGCCTTGCGCGCCAGGTCCAGGTAAATCTCTTCGATATCCAGTTTCGACAGGCGGCCGCCTTCGCGGTACCAGCTCGGAATGCCAGTCAGCATGGCGATGATCGCGCGGGTGGCGACCCTCGGTTCGCGTACGCTGTAGCGGCCTGCCGCGGAGCCGGTTTCCAGAATACCCGTCAGGATGCCCTCGTAGCGGCGGCGCTCGGTTTCGACGATGTCGAAGTTGTCCGGTTCGAGATTGCGCAGTTCCATGTAGGAAATGAACACCTCGTCCGCCCGTTCCAGGTGATAGCGGATGTGAAAGCGGACAAAACGCTCCAGCGGGTCCATGTCAGCCGGAAAAGCCGCTTCGTCCCAGGCAGCAAGGAGTTCGCCCATGTGGGCGAGCATCAGATCCTTCAGGATGTCCTGCTTGGTCGGAAAATGATTGTAGAGCGCGCCTGGCTGAACGCCGACATCGGCGGCGATTTCGCGCATGGAGACAGCGGCATAACCGTTGGCGGCAAAGCGTTTCAGGGCTGCCTTGCGCACACGTGCGGCAGTCTCCTGGCCTTTCGCGCCCGTTCTGGATCGGCTTTGCGGTCTTGCGGCTGCACTTGCCATCTTGTTTCTCCCTGCTGCAAAAAATAAATGAACGTTCGTTCATTTGCAAGGGTAATTTGAGTGCGAAAGCGTTGCTGCTAGAAAGAATGACAGGGGAACAGGCGCGACTGTCAAAAAACCTTCATGGATAACCTGTTCACAGTCCTTGGGCATTCTGCGTCCGGTTGAATGCGCTGACGAACCTGGGCGTACCTCCGGGATGTATTTCAAAGGAACCGATTGATGACCGAAGAAAGTGCAAAAACCTGGGTTGAAGCGGAATGGACAGACAGCCTGGACGAAGAACTGGAAATGGAGATCGACGATTTTCTCGTCGCCAAGGATCTCGCCTTCATCTCCGCGAAGAAGCACAAGTCGACCATCGACCGGAACACCTATTTCCATGAGTTGCTGCGTCTGCAGGCCGAGCTGGTGAAGCTGCAGGACTGGGTGCAGCATACCGGCGAGAAGATCGTGATCATCTTCGAGGGGCGCGACGCTGCCGGCAAGGGCGGGGTCATCAAGCGCATCGCGCAAAGGCTCAATCCGCGTGTCGCCCGTGTCGTGGCGCTGCCGGCGCCAACCGACCGTGAAAAAACCCAGTGGTACTTCCAGCGCTACGTGCCGCATCTGCCGGCCGCCGGCGAAATGGTGCTGTTCGACCGCTCCTGGTACAACCGCTCCGGCGTCGAGCGCGTCATGGGCTTTGCCAGCGATAGCCAGGTGGAGGAGTTCTTCCACGATGTGCCGGAATTCGAACGCATGATCGTGCGCTCCGGTGTGCGGCTGATCAAATACTGGTTCTCCATCACGGATGAAGAGCAGCAGCTCCGCTTCCTGATGCGCATTCACGATCCGCTGAAGCAGTGGAAACTGTCGCCGATGGACCTGGAATCCCGCGTGCGCTGGGAGGATTACACCAAGGCCAAGGAAGAAACCTTCGAGCGGACCAATATTCCCGAAGCACCGTGGTTCATCGTGGAAGGCAACGACAAGAAGCAGGCGCGCCTCAACTGCATCAGTCACCTCCTGTCGATGATCCCTTACGAAGATATCCCGCACGACCCGATCAAGCTGCCGGAACGGGTCTACAATTCCGACTATGAGCGCAAGGTCCTGCCGGAACATCTCTACGTGCCGGAGAAATTCTGAGCCGCGACAGTGCTCCCTTCACGGGCGCGGCGCTGCTATGTGAAATCGCGGCGAAAGACCTTCGATGTCTCCCCGGATCACCGCTACGCTTGTCCGGGGGGGGGGGCGCGGTTGGTGTGAATGCTGCCCGCGTCCAGCCGATGAGGCCGGTTTCAATTCTGCATTTCACCAGCGAGCAGGCCTTTCTCCGGTCTTTCTGCCCTTGCGGAGTTAAATCGTTTTATGTCATCTGGCGTGCGTACCTCAAAATCATGGGAAGGATGCCGGCATGACGGAAAAGACTATCAGGTGGGGGATCGTTTCGACCGCGAAAATCGGTCTTGATAAGGTCATTCCGGGCATCCAGCGGTCGAAGACAGGCACCGCCTATGCGATTGCGTCGCGAGATCTCGACCGGGCAAAGGAAGCAGCGAGGGGTCTCGGTATCGAGAAAGCCTACGGATCATACGAGGAGCTGCTCGCAGATCCGGAGATCGATGCGATCTACAATCCGCTGCCCAACCACATGCATGTGCCCGTGACGATCCAGGCGGTGAACGCGGGCAAGCACGTGCTTTGCGAAAAGCCGGTGGCTCTCGATGCCGAAGAAGCAAAGCAGCTTCTGGATCTGCCGAAGGACAAGCTGGTTGCCGAAGGCTTCATGGTTCGGGCGCACCCGCAGTGGATCAAGGCGCGCGACATCGTGCGGTCCGGCGATCTGGGTGAGCTGAAAGCGATCCAGACCTTCTTCAGCTACTACAACGATGACCCGGGCAACATCCGCAACAAGGCGGATATCGGTGGGGGGGCCCTGCTCGACATTGGTTGCTACACGATGCTGGCCGGCCGGTATTTCTTCGATGCCGAGCCGCAGCGGGTCGTTTCGCTGATCGACCGGGATCCTGCCTTCGGCACCGACCGCATGACCAGTGCCCTGCTCGACTTCGGCAATAACCGGCATCTCAACTTCACCGTCTCGACCCAGCTGACGCCTTATCAGCGCATTCATCTGGTCGGTACGAAGAAGCGGCTGGAAATCGTCATCCCGTTCAACGCGCCGCAGGGTGAAGCTGTTCAGATCCGGCTTGACGACGGCTCGCTGCTCGGCGATGCGGCGATGCAGTCGGATATCATCGCGCCTTGCGATCAATATGCCGAACTGGCGGATGTGTTTGGCCGGGCGATCACCGGTGAAGCGCCACTGCCTTATGGTGCGGAAGACGCCGTCCAGAACATGAAGATCCTCGACGCCATCTTCGCGTCGGCCGAAAAGGATGGCTGGGTCAGCATCGGCTAAGCCGTTCGCACACCTTGCCTCCCGCAAAGCCAGGTCCCGGCCTCGAGCCGGGACCTGTTTTTTTGAGGAGACAGCGGGGCAAAGGCCTGCGCAGCCACGAAAGGACTTGGCGTGGTCGAAAAGTCGCCTTGTGTTCAAATCTCCACAAAAGCGAACCCGTTGTCGCGTGTTTCCAGACAACCGAACCTGTAGGTAGACAGGTGCGTCGCGGCGAAGGGGATCCTGTCTGCCGACAGCCTGTCGAAAAGAGTCTTTCTTGTTTTCACAGCCAGATCCGGGTCACTGTCGAGCGCATAACGGACTTCCGGATTGGCAAATTGCAGCACATCGGACACCACGACATCCGCGAGCAGAATGGCTTCCTTGTTGCCTGAAGAAAGGTGCAAGGCCTGATGGCCAGGGGTGTGGCCGGGTGCTGAAAGCAGGGTGATGCCATCACCGAGGTCGGCATCGCCGCGATGAAGCCGCAGCTGATTGCCGACCGGTTTCGCAAGCGCCTGAATGAGACCCACCAGCGGCCGTTTGTCTTCCGGTACGGAGGTCAGCAGGGCTTCGTCGGTCCAGAAGTCCCACTCGGCAGCCTGAACGTGGATCTCTGCATTCGGGAAGAGACTGCTGCCGTTCAGTGACAGTCCGCCGATATGGTCGGCATGCATGTGGGTAATGACGATATCGGTTACCGCTGCGCGCTCTTCGGCCTTTTCCGGAGCCTGCCAGGTCAGCGTGCCGCTGGCCGGAAATCGTTCCTTCAGATATTCGCCCGATCCGGCGTCGACCAGGATCTTGCGGGTGCCCGTTTCAATCAGCCAGGTATTGGCGCCAAAGCGTGTGCTCGGGCTGACGGCGTCCTGTTCGGTCTGTGTCACGTTGGAAAAATAGGCTGCGGGAATATCGAGATAGCCGTCCGACAGGGCCGTGACGGTCAGGTCGCCGAGTACAAGACGGGAAGCGGATTTTTCGAGAGTGCCGAGCATAGGGGTCTCCATGTGTTTGTGCTGGAGGGAAACCTAGCTTCGAGTGTGTTCTGGAACGATTGGCGTAAATGACAAAGAATGTGCTAAATCAGCCAAATGGACCAATCGCTGTCGATCGCAATTCTCGCTTATCCGGGATCCTTGAAATCCGCTGTCTACGGGCTCCAGGATATTCTGGGCCATGCGGCGCGGATCAGCGATACCGAGATGAAACTGGATTTGTTGGAGAATTTTTCTGCGGCAGTGGACCGATATGACGCGGTAGTCCTGCCGCCCTCGGCAGGAACGGTCCGTCTGGAAGAGGTTCCGGCTCTCCCTGCTTTTCTCCAGCATTTGCACGGTCGCGGTGCTGTTGTTTGTTCGGCTTGTACCGGGCTGACATTCGTTGCGGCGGCCGGTCTGGCGGAGGGGCGCAAGGTTACGACCCATTGGGGACTGGAACAGCGTTTGTCAGCAGCCTATCCGGACCTCAGGCTCGATACGGACAGGCTGCTGATCGAATATTCCGACCTGATCACGGCCGGTGGCCTCATGGCCTGGGTCGATCTTGCGCTGGCGCTCATCGAGCGGTTTCTGGGGTACCCGGTGGCCGTTGCCACGGCGCGGCATTTCATTGTCGACTTTCGCCGCCGCGACCAGCGCCGGTTCAGGCGCTTCCTGCCTGAACTTCGGCACGGCGATGCTTCCATCTTGAAAGTGCAGCATTTCCTGGAAACCCGGTCGGGTGACGACGTGAGCGTTGCCGATATGGTGCGCACCAGCGGGCTGCCGGCGCGGACCTTTCAAAGGCGGTTCAAGCTGGCAACGGGACTTGCCCCGAAACAGTATCTCCAGGAGCTTCGCATTGAACGTGCCAGGGATCTCCTGATCGAAACGGATCGAGCCGTCTCGGATATCTGCTTTGCCGTCGGCTACAACGACCCGCCATCCTTCGTTCGCCTGTTTTCACGCCTATCCGGCCTGACGCCGGGCGCGTTCCGCGAGCAGTATCGACGGCAGTCAGATATGGCAGGGTAACCGGCTTGATCGACCTTCTTGTTGGTGCGACCTTTCCCGCTGCCGGCGAATGCATACGAATATGAGAGAGGGACGCGCAATAGGTATCTTCGCAAGAACTTTGGGACTTCTGGCCGTTGTGGGCTCTTGCCTTGTCGCGGGAGGCGCCAATGCGGACACGTTGGGTTCCCCCATCACGGGTGCGGTCGAGTTCGGCGGTCTCCAGATGAAGCTGTCAGAGGGCGACGGTCAAAGACGTTTGATCTTGGCAAACGGCGAGACCTTGTCTTTTCCGAAAGGTGGCAACATCGTAGTGGCTGTCGATCGGGTCCTGGTCTTTGATGCAGAGGGAAACACCGCCGGGAGTTTTCTTCATGACGGTCGGATTTCTTCTGAATTGCTGCAGCGGATGGCCGTTCTGGAGAGCTTTTCCACAATAGGTGCAAACCTGACACGCGAAGATGCGGCACAGCATCTTGCTGCCTTTGGTCTGCCTCGGACGTCTGCAGAGCTGCTGGCGGCAATAAACCGGGATGTGCCGGAGTTTGCCCGCGCCAGCGGAGAAGAGTGTGGCGGCAATTGCGATTGGTCCGCGCTCAACGCCATCGAGCGCATTGCAGAGGACCTGGAACGCAAGGATGTCCGTATCTTCGAAAACGCCACTCGCTATCTTGTCGGCTTCGGGCCGCCGGACGTAGAGGCGAAGCCTGATTACATGATAGCGGCAAACCCCGCTGCGCCGCTTTACCTGTCTGCGGACAAGACGGCTGCGGCAACCGATGTACTCGGCCTGAAGTTCTTGCTGCTGAATGCGGACGAGCAAACGGACAGCCCCGGGCGCCGGGCCGTCTGCGTTCCGCTTTCTGGCTGTGGTTGGGCGGAAATCGATGTTCTGACAGAGGTTCGCCCGGAATGGCTCGAGTTTGAAAAATCGACCGGAAAATTGCTGCGCGTGATGTTTTGAGGTCGTTCAAAAGGTCCTGAATGAAAAGAAGGCGTACCTCTTCCGAGACACGCCTTTGGAGACGTTCGCAGGATTTCCCTGAAGCGTCAGCTTTTCAGGAAACGCTCGCACTCCGTTGCCAGATCCGACAGATCCTCAAACGTTCCCGGACCGGCCGCGAGAACCGGACCACCGTCCAGGATGGGATCCCCCGCCACCGGGAAGGGGCGGTAGCTGCCACCGGCTTCGGCGACCAGGCAATAGCCGGCAAGGCAATCCCAGGCATGCATGGACGGTTCGTAGAACCCGGCGAGCCTGCCTGCGGCCACGGAGGCCAGCATCTGCGCGCCCGAACCAGTGCGGATGTAGTTGCCGCCACGCGCCATCAGACCGGCGACAAGCGCGCCGATCATTTCCGATGGCACGGCGTGGTTGGCGCCGATCCCGGTCAGGCTGTTTTGCAGGGTCCTGGATGAATCAAGCCGGAGGGGTTCGCCGTTAAGCGTTGCGCCGCCGCCCTTGACGGCTGCGAAGCTCTCGTCGTCGCAAGGCACGCGGATAACACCCATGACCAGGTCCGTGCCGTTGAGAAGGGCGATGGAAACACACCAGCTCGGCAGACCGTGAACGAAGGCGGATGTACCGTCGATCGGATCAACCACCCAGGTGAACCCGCTGCTGCCCTGTTCGACGCCGTGTTCCTCACCCAGGATGCCGTCTTCGGGAAAGGAGGTGTGCAGCCTGTCGCGGATGAGGGTTTCAACGTTCTTGTCGGCGATCGAAACGACATCCTGCAGGCCGCCCTTGATCTCTATGGTGAGGTCCTTGCGCCGCCGAAAATAGTCCAGTGCTAGGGAACCGGCTTCTTCGGCGATTTCCCGAGCTGCGGCGAACCTTGCTGTCAATGCATCGGTCGATGGGGACATGTCTTCAGTAACCAGTGTCATCTCATGCCTCGATCAGGGCGAGACCGCGGTTGCGGAAGCCGAGGGAAACGGCTGTGTGGGGGGCAAACGACCTTTCGACCGAATGATCGATGACGAAGAAGTTTCCGACCTGGGTCTCGATCTCGTATTCGACATGATCGCCGAGATAGGCCGCGGTCAGGATCTCTCCGCCAAGTCCGGAAGCACCTTCCGGGTTCAGCACGACCGAGCCGGGCCGCACGGCCAGCTTGGCCTTGCCGTTGGCGGTCTGGCGGGCGCGCAGCCGGTGCTGCAGGCCGCCGACATCGATCAGGGCTTCGTCGCCTTCACGCCCGACGACTTCGCAGGTGACGACATTCGCCTCGCCCATGAAGTCTGCGATGAACTCCGAAACAGGTTCTTCATAGAGTTCGCGCGGAGCGCCCTCCTGGGCGATCTTGCCGTCTTTCATGACGACGATCCGGTCGGACACCGCAAGTGCTTCGTCCTGGTCGTGGGTGACGTAGACGGCGGTGAAACCGAGCCGCTGCTGCAGCTCGCGGATTTCCGTCCTGACGCGCCGGCGCAGCCGGGCATCAAGGTTGGACAGGGGTTCGTCCAGCAGAAGCACCTGTGGGTTCAGCACCAGAGCACGAGCGACCGCGACGCGCTGCTGCTGACCGCCGGAAAGCTCTGCCGGCAGGCGGTGACCCATGCCGGCAAGACCGACCTGGGCAAGGCCTTCTTCCGCCCGCTCCCGTGCCTCGCGCTTGTTGTATCCGGAGGATTCCAGGCCGTAGGCCACATTGTCGAGCGCGTTCATGTGCGGGAAGAGTGCATAGGACTGGAACACCATGGAGACGTCGCGCTCATGCGCCGGAACCATGGTGACGTCCCGTCCGCCGATCAGGATCCTGCCCGCGCTCGGGTGTTCGAGACCTGCCAGCATGCGCAAGGTGGTCGTCTTGCCGCAGCCGGAAGGGCCGAGCAGGGTCACCAGAGTGCCGGGTTCGATGGTGATCGACAGGTCTGGAATGGCGGTGAAGGTGCCGAAGTCCTTGCGGACGTTTTCAAAAACGACGGAGCCGGGTTTGAGGTCAGTCATGCAGTTTTCTCCTGCGCGATACGGATTTTATTGGATTTGGCCATGCCGGAGACGCGGTTTTCCCGGCGCAGGCGGCGTTCGCCGACCAGCAGCTGGAAGCCCGCAATGACCGTGATCATCACGAAGATCAGCATGGAGGAATAGGCGATGGCGATGCCGTATTCGCCGTTTTCGACGAGGCCGACGATGTAGGAGGTCGCCATGTTGTATTCCGCGCTGACCAGGAAGATGACCGCACTGATGGACGTGATTGCCCGAACGAAGGAATAGACCAGCGCGGCGGTGATGGCCGGCCGCAACAGCGGCAGGATCACCTTGCGCAGGGTCCGGGCGCTGTTGGCCCGAAGCGTCAGCGAAGCTTCGTCCAGGCTCTTGTCGAGCTGGCTCATGGCGGCAATGCCGCCGCGCACGCCAACGGGCATGTTCCGGAAGACAAAGCAGGCAACCAGGATCAGGGCCGAACCGGTCATCTCGATGGGCGGCAGGTTGAAGGCCATGATGTAGCTGATGCCGATGACGGTGCCGGGAATGGCGAAGCTCATCATGAGGGCAAATTCGAAGGCGTTCTTGCCGGCGAATTTCTGCCGCACGATGATATAGGCCGTCAGCAGGCCGACTGCCGCCGTCAGGGGGGCGGAGATCAGGGCGATTTCCATGGTCGTCCAGAAGGAGTTCCAGGCAACGCCGGTCCACACGAGAGCACCATCCTGGAAGGTGACCGAGAACGCCCTGGCGTAGTGTTCCAGCGTAAGGGAATTGTCGAGACCCCAGGTCTTCACGAAGCCGCCGAACAGGATCATGCCGTAGACGACGATGGTGAAGCCCATCCAGGGAAGAACGATGCCATAGACGGTGACGGAGAGGCTCTTCGGCAGGCCCGCGTGGGCACCGCTGTCGCCCTTGCCGGTGACGGTTGCGAAGTTCTTGCCCGAAAGCCACAGACGCTGCGCAAGGAAGGCGGTCAGTGTGAAGCTGAGCAGGATGATCGCGAGAACGGCGGCACGGGACGGGTCGACCTGCGAGCCGACGACGGCAAAGAAGATTTCGGTCGAGAGCACGCCATGGCTGCCGCCAAGCACCAGCGGATTGCCGAAATCTGCCATGCTTTCGATGAAGCCGATCAGGAAAGCGTTGGCAAGGCCGGGTTTCATCAACGGCAGAGAGACGCGCCAGAACGTGCGCCAGCGGTCGGCCCGCAGCGTTTGCGAGGCTTCTTCCATCGATGGGCTGACACCTTCGACAACACCGATCAGGACGAGGAAGGAGATTGGCGTGAAGGACAGGACCTGCGCAATCCAGATGCCTGTCAGCCCGTAGAGCCAACGGCTTGGTTCGATGCCGAACAGCGTGTCGAGCGCTTCGGTCACGACGCCGGAGCGGCCGAACAACAAGGTGAGTGCCAGGCCGATCACGAAGGGCGGGGTGATGATCGGCAGGACGGTCAGAAGCCGCAGGCCTTTCTTGAAGGGAAAGCGCGTGCGTGTGGCGACCAGTGCGAAGGCGAGGCCGAGAATGGTCGAGCCGAGGCCGGTCATCACCGCAAGGAATAGTGTGCGCCATGCGACGCCGCAGCGATTGCCGCCGATGACACAATCAAGGCTCCAGATCGCGGGATCCTGCATGTTGCGGATGAAGCCGTCCGGCTTGAAGGAACCGTCGAAATCCTGCACCGAGCCGGCGAACATCGAGCCAATGGGATAGAAGATGAACACCGTCACCAGGAAGATCAGGATGGAGATCGATCCGACGACAAAGGCATCGCCCTTCATGAATCCCCGCTCTGCAAGGCCGAAGGCTATGAAGAGAACGAAGATCAGCGAGGTGAGGATGGCACCTGCCCCCATGGCGGGCTGGCCAAGCGGCAGGGCTCCGAAGGTGGTTTCGGGAAAGGTCCAGGCCCAGCCGGTGAAGCTGATCGCAAGCCCCTGAAGCGCCATGTACAGAATGCCGATTGTGCCGGTGACGACGAGCAATCGGCCGCGCTTGTTGGCGTCCGCCATGAAGCGCGCGCTGCCGCCGATCAGGAAGAGGGCCAGTGCCAGCACAAGCCACACGCGACCTTCCGCGAAGATCTGCAGAAGACCGGGCGCGAGATCGGATGAGAACGGAAAGTCCGATGGCCACTCAAAGGAAAAGAAGCCGCGTTCGACCCTGTACCAGGGTACGATCAGAAAGGCGCCGATCCCCAGCCCGAGTAGAGCGTTCAGCCGTTTGTTGCCACTCAGCATGGCCACCCCTGTATTTATAGTTTTTCAATAACGGTCGTGCCCCGCCGCATGCCTGTTGCGATGCGCTGGCGAAGCCGGCCGGAAGTGCGGACGTGCCGCGGCACTGCCATCGACGTGTCAGATGCTTGTGGCGGCAGCTTTCAGCGAACGTACGTCCGCGTTGCTGCGCAGTCTGTCCGGGCGAAGCCCGCACCCGGCTATTAGGCAGCCGTGTGCGGACTTCTTCGGGTGTTGGGGTCAGTTGGCGATAGCGCCAATCTCACGGTCCCAACGCTCCAGGAGGCTCTTGCGGGTATCCGGGTTGCCGTAGGTGGTGAAGTCGTAGTCGATCAGCTTGATATCTTCGAACTTCGGTGCTTCCGGCGGAACTTCGGCAGCCTTGTTGGACGGCAGCTGGAAGGACTTTGCCTCTTTCATGCGGGACTGAACTTCCGGGGACAGGGCCCAGTCGTACCAGACCTTCGCATTGTCGAGGTTGCGGGCACCCTTGACGATGGACATGGAGCCGATTTCATAACCGGTACCTTCGCACGGTGCGATTGCCTTGACCGGGAAGCCGGAAGCAGCCTGTGCAATGGCGTCATGCATGAAGACGATGCCGAGGCCGGTTTCACCGCGTGCAGCGGCCTTCACCGGTGCAGAACCCGACTTGGTGTACTGGGACACGTTGTTGTTGAGTTCCTTCAGATAGTCGAAGGCCTCGTCTTCGCCCATGATCTGAACCAGGGAAGCAAGCGCTGTATAGGCGGTGCCGGAAGAATTCGGGTTGGCGACCTGGATTTCAGCTTTCAGCTCAGGTTTCAGGAGGTCTGCCCAGCAGGCGGGTTCGGCAAGACCCTTGTCCTTGAAGATTTCGGTGTTGTAACCCCAGCCGAGGGCGCCGGCATAAACGCCAACGGTCTTGAAGCCGGAGCTTTCCGCCTGCTTCTGAGCCCATTCATGAAGGTCTGCGAGCTTTTCCGACTTGTATTCCTGGGTCAGGTTTTCAGAAGCTGCCTGAAGATGCGGGTCGCCGGTGCCGCCCCACCAGATATCGGTCTTCGGATTGCGGGATTCGGCGCGGATCTTTGCGTAGCTTTCGCCTGACGACAGGCGCACCATGTTGACCTTGATGTCATGCTTGGCCTCGAAGTCGCCCTGCAGCTGTTCGCAGATCACGACATCCGCCGAACAGATGACATTGAGGTCGCCTGCTGCCATGGCCGGTGCAACCGAGAAGGTTGCTGCCGTTGCAAGCAGTGCGACGGAAAGTGATTTCAAAGACATGGTTTCCTCCACTTTTGGCTTTCAGCCTGTTACCTGCCCGGACGGGCAGGCGTTTGTTTCAGCCCGGGGGCTGATGTGTTGACCGGCATGAGGCAAAGCTTGCCCGTTCGGATCCGCCTCCACGGGTCCGTTGCCGGTCGAATTTCAAATGACGAACTCCGGATTTTTCCTTCGCTGGCGAAGGGTCAATCTCGTCCTTTACTGGGTGGCTACAGGGGTTGCCGTCTGCAGCACCTCCTTGTCGAAACGGTCGAGCAGTCTTCGCCTCTGGTCAGGTGAACCGAAGGTGGCGAAGTCGTAGTCGACCATGCGAATGAGTGAAATATCGGGGGCTGCCGGTGGCAGCGACGCTTTCGCGTTTGCGGGTATCTGGTTCTGTCCTGAGGCCGCGCAGGTTTCCTGTCCTTCCGGGCTCAGCGCAAAATCGACGAACAGGCGGGCAGCCTCGGGGTTCCTGGCGCCCTTGACGATGCTGACGGCGCCGATCTCGTAGCCGGTGCCTTCGCAAGGAGCGACGATGACCATGGGCGCACCGGCGAGTTTCTGCGTCACCGCGTCGTGGATGAAGGAGATGCCGATGCCTGTCTCACCACGGGCGGCTGCCTGAACCGGTGCTGCGCCCGAAGTGGTGAACCGGTCGATGTTTTTCGCAAGCGCCGCCAGATATTCGAAAGCCTCGTCTTCCCCCAGCAGCTGGACGAGGGTTGCCAGCATCGTATAGGCGGTTCCCGAGGAATTCGGATTGGGCATCTGAACAAGGCCCTTGTACCGCGGAGCGGTCAGGTCTTTCCAGCAGGACGGAGCGGCAACGCCATGCTCAGCCAGAAATTCGGAATTGTAGCCAAACCCGAGTGCGCCCGCATAAATGCCTGCCGCCTTGCCGCCTGACATCAGAAAGAAATTCTGCGCCCAGGGCAGCGTGTCCTCGAAGTTTTTCGGCTGGTAGGGTTCAAGCAGGTCTTCGCCTGCAGCCTGCAGGTGGGTGTCACCGGTGCCGCCCCACCAAACGTCGATCTTTGGTGCGTCGCGCTCGGCCCGGACCCTGTCGAGGATCTCGCCGGTGCTTCTGCGTTCCATGGAAACATCAAGGCCGGTCTTTTCCTCGAAGACAGCCTTCATCATCTGGCACCACTCGACCTGCACGGCACACAGGACATTCAGGTCCTGAGCCGAAGCAGCGTTGAGCGACAGCGACAGCCATACGGCCGCACCCGCTCCGAGTGACGCGATGAATTTCATGTTTCCTCCCAGTCCGGAACCAGGCCCCGGACAGCTATTACCATGGCAGAAGAGGCAGTGTTCGCAACAGGAGATTGGTTACTGTTGTTTCGCTGGCAAAAGAAAAGAGTTACAAATATTACAAGCCTTACAAATGTGACAAGCAATTGAAAAACCAAGGCTTTGCATAATACGGCTCTATGCATATGATGTCACTCGGGAGGACATAGGTTTGCTGAACGAAGGCATCAAGATCCTGATCGTGGAGGACGATCAGGATATGGCGGAACTGATATCGGATCTTCTGGAAGCCGAAGGCTGGTCGCCGGTTGCCGCGCGCTCGGCGGAAGAGGCTGCGCGGATCCTGCCGGAGCATGCCTTTCATCTGGTTCTGGTCGATCATAACCTGCCGGGCATGTCCGGCAGGGTGTTTGCGCAGAAGCTGCGGTCGCAGACCGATATCGGCATTGTCATGGTGACGGCCGCCGGTAGCGCCGCAGAGCGGGTGCTTGGCCTTGAAACCGCCGCCGACGATTATGTGGTCAAGCCGTTCGAGCCGATTGAACTCACTGCGCGGATCAAGGCGGTGCTCCGGCGGATGCATCCGTCCCTGCGCGGCAGCGACAAGGACACCATCAGCGTTCAGCACGAACCAACCGCGCTGCTTCTGGGCGACTGGGTGATCGATCTCGTCAATCGCAAGGCCGTCTGCACGTCTCACCCGACCCGGACGCTGACATCGTCGGAATTTTCCTTGCTGGAGATCCTGGCATCGACGCCGAACGAACCGGTGAGCCGGACCAAGATCCTGGAACAGCTGGGCGCGGAAACGGACAGGCTGATCGATCGCAACGTCGATGTACTGGTCCTGCGGCTGCGCCGGAAGATCGAACGGAACCCGGACCTGCCGCAACATATCAAGACCCGCCGGGGGAAGGGCTACATCCTGCATCAGGATCCCGCCCATGCACCTTAAATGATCAGCCGGCCGGTTCTTTCATCCATTGCCTTCAGGCTGCCTGCCGCCATCGCGCTGATCTGTGCCGTCGCCTTCACGCTGTCGGCCATCGCGATCTACGGGCTTTTGAAAGCGCGCGAGGAAACCGCCGCTTACGGGCTGCAGGCCTTCACCAGCCTGGCTGATGCCGCGCTGGTCTCCAGGCAGGTGTCTGACCTCGTCTCCAGTGCGCCTTTCCTGATGAATGCGACCTCGCCCTACACCGTCTCTGGCAAGAGCCGGCTGCTGGTGGAGCAGGTCGACCAGTTGTTGAGTTCGCTTCCTGACTATCCGCCGGGCAAGGAGACCTACCGGGCCGCCAACACGCGCATCTTCGAACTGCTCGGGCAGATCCGTGCGCAGACGCTCGCGCTGTCTGCAAAGGCCGAAACCGCCCAGCACTACAAGGAAGAGGTCTCCTCCGCGCTCGGCATGATCGCCGTTGCCGACACGGCCAGCCAGAAGGAACCTCGCCAGCGTCTCAATGCCATCGTGCATTCCGTGTCGAGTGCGGGCAGCCTGTTTCAGCTGGGCGAGTTGAAGCGGCGCTACGTGGCGGAGCCTGCCGCGGCCTCATTGCCGCCGTCGGACCTCAGGCCCTATGAGCGGGTTTTCGAGGCGCAGACCAGCTATCTGTTGGAAATGTTCGCCGTGCGCAGCGCAATTGCCAGACTGCACACGGTGGCGCGGGAGCTGTCCCTTGCCACGGAAACCCAGTCGGGCATCGTGACGGAAACCCTCAACCGGGATTTCCAGTCGACCTCGGCCACCCTGCAGCAGCTTCTGGTGATCGTTGCCGTGGCTTCACTGCTGGTGTTGACCATGGCAGTGATGTCGATCCGTTCGGTCATTCGGGTATCGAAAGGCATCGTTTCGCTGTCCAGCGGCATGAACGCCCTTGCCAAGGGGCAGAAGGATGTCGGCCCGCCCGTCTATCAGGGGGATGAAACCGAGCTTCTGAACCTGCAGCAGGCCTTTCTCGCCTTCAAGGAAAGCGTTGACCGGGTCACACGTCTGCGGCGCACGGCGGAGGCCGCTGCCAGGACGATCCGTTCCACCTTCCGCAGCATGAATGAGGGCATTGCCATCTTCGATGCTGCCGGCAAACCGGTCACCATGAACCGGCGGGTCATCGAATTGCTGGGTCACAAGGGGGCTGCCCGCAAGCTGCCTCTTGTCCAGTTTCTGGAGCCGGTCCCGGAAATCCGGACCGAACTGCTTCCGGGTGCGCCCGACGGCAGGCCCCTGAGCGCACCCTTTTCCGTGCGTCATCGTTCCGAGAACGGGTCGGTGACGGAAATCTCGCTGTCGCGGCAAAGCGATGATGGTGTCGTGTTGCTTGCCCGGGATGTGACCTTGCTGGACCGGCAGGAGGCGGAGGCAGCCAAGGCTCAAAGGCTTGATGGCATCATGCGCCTGACGCATCAGCTCAGCCATGAGGTGGGCAACACCATCGGTATCATTACCGGAAGCCTCGGACTGCTGGAGCGGGACGGCGGCTTCAGCGATCGCCAGGCCCGCAACATTGCCCGTATTCGCAAGGCGGCGGATCGGGGTCGGTCGCTTGCCAGCAGCATGTTGACCATCGGCCGTCAGCAGCCTGCCAACCTCAGCCGCATCGGTATGTCCTCGTTGCTGCGCGGCATGGCGGACATTCTGGAAATTGCCATTGGCGAGAAATGCAGTCTGAAACTGGATCTGGACGACAGCTTGCCACCGCTGGTGCTGGATCCGGAACTCTTCGAGCAATCGGTACTCAATCTCTGCCTGAATTCGGCAGCGGCGATGCCCGACGGCGGCGAAGTGCAGGTTGCCACATTTTCAAACGGGGACGCGGTCGTGGTTGCCGTCCGGGACACGGGCATCGGCATGAGCCGGGAAGAGGTCGACAAGGCGTTCGAGCCCTATTTCACCACCAAGACCAGCGAGGGCGGCGCGGGGCTGGGCCTCGCTGTCGTCTATGGCTTCGTTCGCCAAAGCGGCGGCACGGCAAATATCTTCTCCGAGCCGGGCAAGGGCACGACCGTCGAGCTTCGGTTTCCACAGGACGTGGAAAATGCCGGGGAAGCTACCCCGCGCATCCAGGCGGTTTCCTGAGGCGCTGACTATCCACCTGCGGAACGTTTCCAAGTTCATCGTATTCGGAACCACCTCACCACCTGAGTCACCCCGGACAAGCGAAGCGCAGATCCGGGGCCTACTCGCGAAGCCGCTTGCTGAAGTCGATGTCATCGTCTTGATGGTTGCTGCACCTTGCGAACGCTCTGGAAATGAGTGGGCTCCGGGTCTCGCGATGCTCGCCCGGGGTGACGCAGGGGGGGTGAAGTGGGGGGCAATTTCTGATGCAGTGCTGAGCCGGCGAGAACTAGCTGCCTTAAGCCGTTGATAAGGCGGAGATGTCTGGAGACTTTGAGCAATGCGAACGTGTTGCTGATTGTTGTCTAACCCGATCATCGATCTCGTCTGTCTCTCCAATTTCACCTCCTTGCAAAATTCCACTCTTGACTCATTTGGAACGTTCCAGTAATTGTTCCGATCAAGAAATTGGAACGTTCCAAAATTAAGAGTTATTCGGGAGGAATGGATGCGTTGGGCCCTTATCGGTGCAAGCCGAATTGCGTCGAGTTACATGATCGATGCCATCCGCTCGCAGAATGCCGACATCCAGTCCGTCCTGAGTTCGGATGCGGCCCGCGGTGAGGCGTATGCCCGTGAGCATGGTATTGCCGACAGCTTCACGGATCTGGATGCGCTCCTTGCGGATGACAGTGTCGACGCGGTCTATATTTCCACCACCAACGAAAAGCATCATGCGCAGGCACTGGCCGCGATCGCTGCCGGAAAGCACGTTCTGTGCGAAAAACCGCTGGCCATGACCCTGGATGAGGCCGGTGAAATGGTTCGCACTGCCGCCGGCAAGGGTGTGGTCTTCGCGACCAACCATCATCTGCGCAATGCCGGGTCCCATCTGGCCATCCGCGAGCTGATCGCTTCCGGCCGCATCGGCAAGGTGTTGAGTGCGCGCGTCTTCCACGCGGTCAACCTGCCGGACGCGTTGCGCGGCTGGCGCATCAACGATGCGGCTGCCGGTGGCGGCGTCATTCCCGATATCACCGTGCATGACGCGGACACCATCCGCTTCCACCTGGGTGAAGATCCGCAGGAAGTCGTTGCCAAGGCCGCAGCCTCAGGCCTCGGAGAAAGGGTCGAGGACAGCGTGATGTCCGTCTGGTCGATGCCGTCGGGTGCCATGGTGCAGTCGCATGAAAGCTTCACGCATAAATTTGCGGGAACCGGCATCGAGTTTCACGGCACGGATGGATCGATCTTCGCCCGCAACGTCATGACCCAGGAACCTGTCGGAGCGGTTCGTCTGGTCGATGCGGATGGCGAACACGAGATCTCCTACGACAAGCATAACCTCTACCACCGCGCGCTCGGCCTCTTTGCCGATGCGGTCAACGGCAAGGGGCGCCCTTCTGCCGATGGTGTCGATGGGGTCAAGTCGCTGGCGGTCGCCCTTGCCGTGCGCGAGGCCGCGCAGTCCGGCAAAGCTGTTGCCGTCAACTATGGAGGCTTCTGAACATGACCTCCAAGATCGTTTCCATGGCGGATGCCGCCGCCCGCATTCAGGACGATGCGGTCATCACCGTTTCCTCTTCCTCCGGTCTCGGGTGCCCGGACAAGATCCTTGAGGCCATCGGCGCAAGGTTCGACAGCGAAGGGCACCCGAGAAACCTCACGACGCTGCATCCCATTGCCGCCGGCGACATGTACGGCATCAAGGGGATCGACCACCTTGCCAAGGATGGTCTGCTGTCGACCATCATTGCAGGGTCCTACCCCTCCGGACCGTCCAACCTGCCGATGCCGGCGATCTGGCAGATGCTGGTGGAGAACCGGGTAGCTGCCTACAACGTGCCTTCCGGCATCCTGTTCGACATGCACAGGGATGTGGCAGCCCGCCGCCCGGGCGTCATGACCAAGGTCGGGCTGGATACCTTCGTCGACCCAATCCGTCAGGGCTGTGCCATGAACGATGTCGCGGCAGACCGGCCCATTGTGTCCCGGCTGGAGCTTGGCGGCGAAACCTGGCTGCATTTTCCGAACATCGTGCCGGATGTCGCGATCATTCGGGCAACGACTGCGGATGAACGCGGCAACCTCACCTACGAACACGAAGGCGCCTATCTCGGCGGCCTGGAGCAGGCAATTGCCGTGCGCAATCACGGCGGCCTGGTGATTGCACAGGTGAAGCGCGTGACGGCCTCGGGCTCGCTGCGTCCGCACGATGTTCGTGTGCCCGGTCATCTGGTCGACCTCATCGTTGTCGATCCTGACCAGCGCCAGACCACGGAAACCGGATACGACCCGGCGATCTCGGGCGAGATCATGCGGCCGTGGTCCAGCTTCTCGCTTGCCGAGCACGGCATCGAGAAGGTTGTCGCTCGCCGGGCGGCAATGGAACTCAAGTCCGGCCAGACGGCAAACCTCGGCTTCGGCATTTCGGCCATGGTGCCACGCGTGTTGCTGGAAGCCGGTCAGGAACAGGCCGTCACCTGGGCGATCGAGCAAGGTGCGACCGGCGGCATGCCGCTGACGGGTTTTGCTTTCGGCTGCGCTTCAAACGCCGATGCTTACATGCCGTCGCCGCAGCAGTTTACCTACTTCCAGGGCGGCGGCTTCGATGTCTCCTTCCTGTCCTTCCTGGAGATCGATCTGGATGGCAATGTCAATGTCTCCAAGCTCGGCAAGAAGCCCTATCTGACCGCAGGTTGTGGAGGGTTTGTCGACATCACTGCGAACGCGCGCAAGATCGTGTTCTCGGGTCTTTTCGAGGCGGGTGCCGATCTGGAGTTGACGGAAGACGCGCTGAAGGTGCGGACGCCGGGCAAGTTCACCAAGATGGTGGACGAGGTCGAGCATGTCACTTTCTCCGGCCGCAGGGCAAAGGAACTCGGCCAGGACGTCATCTATGTGACCGAGCGCTGCGTTATCCATCTGACCGATGCAGGCCTGGTGGCAACGGAGATCATGCCTGGCATCGATCCGGCACGTGACATCGTCGATGCTTCCAAGGGCCGGGTGCGGCTCGCAAACGATCTGGTCGAGATGCCGAAAGCGCTTCTGTCCAGAGGTGCGATGGAGCTGAGCCTGTGAGCGCGCTGCATCTCATCCGTCATGGGGCAATCGCCGAGCTGAAGCTGGACAATCCGGCCAAGCTGAATGCGTTCACGCTCGACATGCTGAAGGCGGTTGAGCCCTTTTGCGATGAGCTGGAGCGCGATGCGTCGATCCTTGCGGTGGTGATTACAGCGCAGGAGAGCAAGGCCTTTTGTGCCGGCGCGGACATTCTCGAATGGTCCGAGCTGTCACCTTACGACTTTGCCCGCCACTGGGTGCGTGAAGGGCATCGGGTTTTTGACCGGCTGGCGCGGCTTTCCAAGCCGACGGTAGCTGCGCTTGGCGCGCACGCCTTTGGTGGCGGACTGGAGTTTGCAGCGACCGCCGATATCCGCGTGATGGCGCCAAGGGCGACGCTGGCGCTGCCGGAAGCATCCGTCGGCATCGTACCGGGCTGGTCCGGCACGCAGCGGCTGATCCGCCTTCTGGGGGAGCCGATGGTGAAGGAAATGGCCCTGTTCGGCCGGCGCATTTCCGCAGAGCGTGCCTATGCGGCGGGCTTTGCAGCCGAGATATCCGACGATCCGGCTTCTGCTGCGTTCGAAATGGCCGAGAAGCTGGCCGACAAATCGTCCAGGGCCGTGGAAGTGGCCAAATACATGATCCATGCCGCAGTGGGTGAAGATCGCAGTGCCATGATCGAGGCGCTCGGCTCCGGCATGATCAGTCCGACAGAAGATCGCAACGAGGGCGTTACCGCCTTCCGTGAAAAGCGCAAACCGAATTTCCTGGAAGTTAAGTCATGAGTGACCTGAACGTCGTTTCCATCAGCGAAGCAAAACTCCCGGCCGAACCCTTCGTCGCCCGTCACCTGATCGATGGCGACTGGCGTCAGAGCGCTGACGGGTCCACCTTCGATCGTGTGTCGCCGTCCCATGGCAGCGTCGTCACGAAGGCAGCGAAGGGCGGTGCCCGTGATGTTGACGCGGCAGTTTCCGCCGCGCGGCTTGCTTTCGACAAGGGGCGCTGGTCGCGCACCAGCGGCAAGGAGCGGGCAGCGCTACTCTTGAAGATTGCCGATCTGATCGACCGGGAACGGGAGCGGATCGCTTATTGGGAAACGCTGGAATCCGGCAAGCCGATCAGCCAGGCCATGGCGGAGATCGAAGGCGCGTCCGATATCTGGCGCTTTGCCGCTTCGCTGGCGCGCACCATGCACGGCGAAAGCTACAACTCGCTCGGCAGCGACATGCTCGGCCTGGTTCTCAAGGAGCCGGTCGGTGTCGTTTCCATCATTACACCGTGGAACTTTCCGTTCCTGATCGTGTCGCAAAAACTGCCCTTCGCGCTGGCCGCCGGCTGCACTGCGGTTATCAAACCTTCCGAAATGACCCCGGCAACGACTGTCATTCTGGGTGAACTGTGCATCGAAGCCGGTATTCCGGCCGGGGTCGTCAACATCGTCCTTGGCTATGGCGATCCGGTTGGAACGGCGATGACCGCCGACAAGCGGGTCGACATGGTCACCTTCACCGGTTCGACCGGCGTCGGCAAAGCCATCGTCAAGGCGGCGGCCGGAACCTTGAAGAAGGTCTCGCTGGAACTTGGCGGCAAGAACCCGCAGGTCATCTTCCCGGATGCCGACCTCGAAAGCGCCGTCGATGCGGTTGTCTTCGGCGTCTATTTCAATGCCGGCGAATGCTGCAACTCGGGATCCCGGATCATTGTGCACGAAGACATCGCCGAGGCGTTCCTGAAGGCGACAGTGGACCTGTCGCGGAAGGTGCCCTTCGGCGATCCTCTGGACCCATCGACCAAGGTCGGCGCGATCATCACGCCCGACCACCAGAGCAAAATCGACAAATATGTGCGCGATGCCGCGGACGCCGGAGCGACTGTCCACCTGGGCGGGGAAGCTCTCAAGGTTCCCGGCCTTGCCGGACAGTTCTACCAGCCGACGATCGTTGCGGATGTGAAAAGCGACATGCCGATCGCCCGCGAAGAAGTGTTCGGGCCGGTGCTTTCGGTGCTGACTTTCAAGACGCTGGATGAGGCGATCGATCTCGTCAACGATGCCGACTACGGTCTGTCCGCCGGTGTGTGGAGCGAGAATGTTCACACCTGTCTGGAATTCGCCCGCCGGGCGCATGCGGGCACGGTGTGGACCAACACCTGGATGGATGGATTTGCGGAACTGCCCTTTGGCGGCGTGAAAGAAAGCGGCCAGGGCAGGGAACTTGGCAAATACGGACTGGACGAGTTCCTGGAAGCCAAGACCGTGACCATGCGCATCGGCAAGACCCGGGCACCCTGGGTGGCGTGATGAGCAGGCTAGTCCGAAATCGAGAAAGCGCCTTCGGGCTTCAGGAGGATCTGCATATCCTCCATGGGGGCGCCGTCGATCCTCGCGAGAAGAACCTTGGCCATGGCTCTGCCGGTGGCGCGCAGGTCCTCGTCGATGGTCTCGATTCTCGGGCGGAAATGATTGGAAATGGGCGAGGCGCGCTTGGCGACGACGTCGATTTCCATACCGGGTGTCAGGCCGATGTCGTTGAGATAGGCCAGGGTCACCAGGGCCATGACCTCACCAACGCAGACATAACCGTCGGGCGCGTTGGGGCCGGCATGGAGCGAGCGCAGGGTTGCTGCGATCTCGTCGGGCTCGCTGTCGAGGTCAACGCGATCGGGAACCGTCAATTGAACACCATGGGAAATGGCTGCCTGGCGGGCGCCGAACCGCAGGTGCTGACCGAAGGTGTAACGTTCGTTCGGCATGACCATGCAAATGTGTTTGCGCCCCTTTGCAACCAGACGCTCCACGGCCATGCGGGCGAAAACCTCGTTGTCGAAGTCGACGTAAGGGTGGGGTGTGGTGAAGTCCGTCCGGCCATGGGTGGCAAAGGGGAAGTCGTGCTCCAGCAGGTAGCGGACCCGCTCGTCAAAGCATTCGGTGCGGGTAAAGACAATGGCGTCTGCCAGCGAGTGCCTGCGGATGTTGCGGATTGCCTCAAGCCGGTCGTCGGCAAGGCCGTCTGCGGTGATAGTGATCGCGTAGCCGGTCCCGGCAAGGCCTTCGGACATGCCGCCGAGAAACTCGGATGTGAAGCTGAGAAACTCGTGCCGTGTATTCAGGAGAAGGCTGATGACCTTGGTGCGGCCGGTGCGCAGGCGCTGTGCCGCGCGGTTTGGAACGTAGCCGAGACGGCGGGCGACTTCGGAAACGCGTTCGCGCGTCGTTTCCGCGATCCTGGGGTCTCCGGCAAGGGCGCGGGAAACCGTGGTCACCGCGAAGCCTGCCTCCTGCGCCACCGTGCGCAAGGTGGGACGCGGCAGCTTTTCGGCGGCGCGACCGCTGTTGGTTTCAAAGGTTTTTCGCGTCATGCCCGTTCACTTCAGCCGAAGCCTTCTAGCTCAAAAAGCAAGCCAAGTCTAATCAGGGCTTTTAAAACGTTACAACACAATAATGTGCTGCACTGCAGCACCGAAACATCCGCCTTAATAGTATGTAAGACAAACGAAACTCTTTGTTTTTCGGGAGTGATGAAAATCGTTGACACCACTCCGGTTTGCAACGTTACAATAAACGTTGCGTGACACTCGATTGCCGGGCTCCGGCACTCGAAACGCCTTTAGGCACCTTATGGGAGGAATATCGATGTCTTTGAAATCTCTGAAGCTGGGCCTCGCCGCCCTTGCAATGAGCACAAGCCTGGCGTCTGCCGCCGATGTTGAAGTTCTGCACTGGTGGACTTCCGGCGGTGAAGCTGCTGCTCTTAACGTTCTGAAGCAGGACCTGGAAAGCCAGGGCATCGGCTGGCAGGACATGCCGGTTGCAGGTGGCGGCGGCACCCAGGCCATGACCGTGCTGCGCGCACGCGTTACCTCCGGCAACCCGCCCACCGCCGTACAGATGCTCGGCTTCGACATCACCGACTGGGCCAAGGAAGGCGCTCTTGCCGACCTGAACATCCTGGCCGGCATGGAAGGCTGGGACGACGTGGTTCCGGAAGCCCTGCAGAAATTCTCCAAGTATGACGGCAAGTGGGTCTCCGCTCCGGTGAACGTCCACTCCACCAACTGGGTCTGGGCGAACAAGGCCATCCTCGACGAGCTTGGTATCGAGCCGCCGCAGAACTGGGACGAATTCGTTGCCGCTCTGGAAAAGGTCAAGGCATCCGGCAAGACCGCGATCGCGCACGGCGGTCAGGCCTGGCAGGACGCGACCATCTTCGACGCTGTCGTGATGGCGACCGGTGGTCCCGAGTTCTATCAGAAGGCCTTCATCGACCTGGACGAGGAAGCGCTCGGCTCCGACACCATGAAGGAATCGTTCGACCGCATGGCCGTGATCCGCTCCTATGTGGATGACAACTTCTCCGGCCGTGACTGGAACCTTGCGACCGCCATGGTCATCAATGGCGATGCAGCCTTCCAGATGATGGGCGACTGGGCGAAGGGTGAATTCCTGAATGCCGGCAAGAAGCCGGATGAAGACTTCCTCTGCTTCCGTTTCCCGGGCACCCAGGACCAGGTGACCTTCAACGCCGACCAGTTCGCGATGTTCGCGCAGGGTCCGGAAGTCGGCAAGGAGCAGGCTGCACTTGCAACCGCTATCCTGTCACCGAGCTTCCAGTCCGCGTTCAACGTCGTCAAAGGCTCCGTTCCGGCCCGGACCGACGTGCCGAACGATGACTTTGACGTCTGCGGCAAGAAGGGCATGGTGGATCTGAAAAAGGCTGCCGACAGCGGCAACCTCTACGGCTCCATGGCGCATGGTCACGCCAACCCGGCTGCCGTCAAGAACGCCATGTATGACGTGATCACGGCGCATTTCAACGGGGAATACGACAGCGAAACCGCTGTTGCAGAACTCGTTACCGCCGTTCAGATCAACAAGTAACGACCGCGCGGAGAGCGGTGATCCCTCACCGCTCTCCCACCGGTTCGGCGGACCGTCTCGCGGTTGCAAGCGACCGCCTGGAGCCGGCCGGAACCAAAGTCTCAGAGCTGCCGCGCGCGTTCGCTGGAACGCCGGCAAAAGTGCTCTAGGTCGGGGAACTCAAGATGTCTCTCTCTGAAACGGCGAACCCGCGCGGTTCCGTTGTTGACAGACTGCGTGATGCTTTGCCCAAACTCGTGCTCAGCCCGACGATCGCCATCGTGGCAATCTTCGTTTACGGCTTCATCGCCTTCACGCTTTACCTGTCTTTCACGGACAGCCGTATTCTGCCCACCTTCGGCTGGGTCGGCTGGCAGAATTATGAAAACCTCTTCAAGATCCGTGCGTGGGATACGGCCGTTTGGAACCTTGTGGTTTTCGGCGTTCTCTACATCACCATCTGCTGCGTTCTGGGTCTGCTGCTGGCGATTTTTCTCGACCAGAAGATCCGCGCAGAAGGCTTCATCCGCACGATCTACCTCTATCCGATGGCGCTCAGCTTCATCGTGACCGGAATTGCCTGGAAATGGTTCCTCGACCCGGGCATCGGTATCGAGGCCGTCGTGCGTGGCTGGGGCTGGGAAACCTTTACCTTCAACTGGATCAAGGACCGGGATTTCGCGATCTATACCATCGTGATCGCGGCGGTCTGGCAGACCTCGGGCTTCGTCATGGCGATGTTCCTTGCGGGCCTGCGCGGTATCGACAGCGAGATGATGAAGGCTGCCCAGATCGACGGCGCTTCCACCTTCGCGCTTTATCGCCGGATCGTGATCCCGCAGCTTCGTCCTGCTTTCATGTCGGCCTTCGTGGTGCTCGCCCACATGGCGATCAAGTCCTACGACCTGGTGATCGCCCTGACAGGCGGCGGACCGGGCACCGCGACCGAAGTGCCGGCAACCTTCATGTATTCCTACACATTCACCCGAAACCAGATGGGCATCGGTGCCGCTTCCGCCGTGATCATGCTGATGACGATCGCCGCGATCATCGTGCCCTACCTCTGGTCAGAGCTCAGGGAGAAAAAGTGATGTCGACGATGTCCAAGTCTTCCTCCCTGCGTCCGGCCCGGGTGATCCTGTATCTGCTGCTCGCGCTGTTCTGCATCTACTACCTGCTGCCGCTGTACGTGATGGTGGTCAACTCGCTGAAGCCGCTGACCGAAATCACTTCGGGCGGGATGATGGCGCTGCCGCAGGAGTGGACCATCGCTCCCTGGCAAAGCGCCTGGTCGAGTGCCCAGGTGGGCGTTGAGGCAACGGGTCTGCGGCCCTATTTCCTCAACTCCATCATCATGGTTGTTCCGGCGGTTGCCCTGTCGACGCTGGTCGGCGCGCTGAACGGTTACGTTCTGACCAAATGGACGTTCCGCGGTGCGACCATCCTGTTCGGCCTGCTGCTGTTCGGCTGCTTCATTCCGTTCCAGATGGTGCTGATCCCGATGGCCCGGATGCTGGGTCTGATGGGCATCGCCGGCACGGTGCCGGGGCTGATCTTCGTACACTTCGTCTACGGGATCGGCTTCTCGACGCTGTATTTCCGCAACTACTACGCGGCCTTCCCGACCGAGCTTGTCCGGGCGGCGCAGATCGACGGTGCCGGTTTCTTCCGGATCTTCTGGCGCATCCTGTTGCCATCGTCCGGTCCGATCGCGGTGGTCTGCATCATCTGGCAGTTTACCAACATCTGGAATGACTTCCTGTTCGGTGCGTCCTTCTCCGATTTCGACAGCCAGCCGATGACCGTTGCCCTCAACAACCTGGTGCAATCCTCCACCGGGGTGAAGGAATACAACGTGCATTTCGCCGGCGCGATCATGGCCGCGCTGCCAACCCTTCTCGTCTACATCGTCGCGGGCCGCTACTTCGTGCGTGGTCTGATGGCAGGCTCAGTAAAAGGATAAGACAATGGGCTTTCTCGACATCAAGCAGGCGACCAAGTCTTATGGATCCTTGCGGGTTCTGCATGAAACCGACATCTCCATCGAAGAGGGCGAGTTCCTCGTACTCGTCGGCCCGTCCGGCTGCGGCAAGTCCACCCTGCTCAACATGATCGCGGGCCTGGAGGACATCACCTCCGGCGAGATCGCGATCAAGGGCAAGAGCATGAACGGCGTCAAGCCGGCGGACCGCAACATCGCGATGGTGTTCCAGTCCTACGCGCTTTACCCGAACATGACCGTTGCCGGGAACATCTCCTTCGGTATGGAAATGCATGGCATTGCGAAGCCGGAACGCGAAAAGCGGATCGGCCAGGTGGCCGATCTCCTTCAGATCAGCCATCTGCTCGACCGCAAGCCGGGCCAGCTTTCCGGTGGTCAGCGCCAGCGTGTCGCCATGGGGCGTGCACTGGTGCGCGAGCCGGACGTGTTCCTGTTCGACGAGCCGCTGTCCAACCTGGATGCAAAGCTGCGCGTCGACATGCGCACGGAAATCAAGAAGCTGCACCAGAAGCTCGGCACGACAATCGTCTATGTGACCCATGACCAGATCGAGGCGCTGACGCTGTCGACCCGGATCGCTGTCATGTTTGGCGGCTATGTCCAGCAACTGGGCACGCCGAAAGAGATCTACGACAATCCGGCCAACATGTTCGTGGCGGGCTTCATGGGATCGCCTTCCATGAACCTGTTCCCGGCCAAGGTGGTCTCGGCGGACGGCAGGCCGGCTGCGGAGGTCTCGCTGGCAGACGGCAAGACGGCAGCCATTCCGTTTGCCTCCGACGCGCTCTCTTCGAGCATCGGCAAGGACATCATCCTCGGCATTCGGCCGGAAGCCATTACCGACAAGGATGGTGCCGACCGCAATTCCAAGGCGGTTCACATCGTCGATGCTCCGGTGGAAGTCACCGAGCCAGCAGGGTCCGACACGTTCGTCGTCAGCCAGATTGGCGGCAAGGACGTGACCGGCCGTTTCCGTGCCGACGTTGCCGTGAAGGCGGGGGAAGTGTTTCCGTTTGCCTTCAACATGGAAAAGGCGGTCGCTTTCGACCCGAAGACCGAAAACCGGATCGCCTGACCCATGAATACAGCGCCCGACATTGTGATCATCGGCAGCGGCATGGGGGGAGCTTCCCTTGCCGCGGGCCTTGCTCCGACCGGGGCCAAGATCACGATTCTGGAACGGGGATACCGGATACCGGACGATGCTCCGGCCCGGGACCCCTGGCGCATCTATACCAACAGCGCCTTCCGGGCGCCGGAAACCTGGCTCGATGGACAGGGTAATCCGTTCGAGCCGGGCAACTACTACAATGTCGGTGGCAACTCCAAGCTCTACGGTGCGGTGCTGATCCGTTACCGGGAAGAGGACTTCAGCGCGCTGGAGCATTATGACGGTGTTTCACCTGCCTGGCCGATTGCCTATGACGAGCTGTCGCCCTGGTATGACGCCGCCGAACAGCTTTTCCAGGTTCGGGGCGATACCGCCTCCGATCCGACTGAACCGCCGCACGGCAGGCCTTATCCGTTTCCGCCTATCCCGGACGAGGAAGCCATCCGGATTGCCCGGCGGCGCCTTGAGCAGGCGGGCGTTCGTCCGTTCAGCCTGCCGCTGGGGGTTGATATCGACCGCTGGCTGGATGCCGGGCACACCGGCTGGGACGGTTACCCCGACCTCAGATGCGGCAAGATGGATGCGGAAACCTGTGCGCTGGAAACCGCAATGGCCCATGACAACGTCACCCTTGTTACCGGCGCCGAAGTCACCGCGCTGCGGACGGGCTACAAGTCCGGCCGTATCGATGAAGTCCACTACAGCAAGGACGGTGAAGAGATCTGCCTGACACCGGGGGTCGTTGCCCTGTGTGCGGGTGCCGTCCAGTCCGCAGCGCTCTTGTTGCGGTCCGGCGTTGCCAACCTCTCGGACTATGTCGGCCGTTGTTTCATGAACCACAATGCGACGGCGATGATCGCCATCGATCCGCGGTTCCGGAATACTTCCGTCTATCAAAAGACCTTCGGCCTGAATGACTGGTATCTCGATGACGGCGAAGACGGCAAGCCATTGGGCAACGTCCAGCTGCTGGGGCGGGTAACGCCGGATATCCTGAAGATCCAGGTGCCTCGGCTGCCTAAATTCGCCGCCCGCTGGATCTCCGGCCATGCGCTCGATCTCTATCTGATTTCCGAGGATCTGCCCGATCCTGAAAGCCGGGTTGTCCTGAAGGACGGCAAGATCCAGCTCATCTGGCAGCGGTCCAACATGACGGCGCACAGGAAGCTGGTCGAGAAGACCCGCAAGACCCTGCGCGAGGCAGGTTTCCCGCTGGTGCTGTCGCGGTTGTTCGACGGCAGGGTGCCCTCGCATCAATGCGGCACGGTGCGCATGGGCGATGATCCGGCTAACTCCGTGCTCAATCCGGACTGCCGGTCCTGGGATCATCCGAACCTGTTTGTGGCCGATGCGGGAGCGCTGCCAACCTCGGCTGCCGTCAATCCGGCCCTCACGGTCGCGGCATTGGCACTGCGCGCCGCCGAAACGATCAAGAAGGATCTGGCGGCATGAACAGGATCGCACTTGTCACCGGTGGCCAGCGCGGCATCGGTCTCGGCATTTCGAGGGCTCTCGCGGAGGCCGGTTACACGGTTGCCATCGCCGCTCAGGAAGAAGCCGACGCGCCGGAGGTGACCGAAGCCCTGAACAACCTGGGTGGCAAGGGCCGCTATTTCCGGCATGACCTTCTGGACATCGACCATTGCAAGACGCTGCTCGACCGGGTGGAGGCGGATCTCGGGCCGGTGACGGCTTTTGTTTCCAACGCGGGCGTTCCGGCCAAAATCCGGGGTGACATGCTGGATCTGGCGCCGGACAGTTTCGACTTCGTCATGGGTGTCAACCTGCGCGGGGCTTTCTTCCTGGCGCAGGAAGTGGCGAGACGCATGCTGGATCAGCCGTCCGACAGCTATCGCTCGATGAGTTTCATCACCTCCGTAAGTGCGGAGATGGTGTCAATCGAAAGGGCGGAATACTGCCTGTCGAAAGCAGGTGCCGCCATGATGGCGGAGCTCTTCGCCGTCCGGCTTGCGCCGCATGGCATCGGTGTCTTCGAGCTAAGGCCAGGCATCATCGAAACCGGCATGACCGCCGGAGTGAAAGACAAATACACGGCCCGGATCGAAGGCGGTCTGGTGCCTGCTGCCAGGTGGGGGCAGCCCGCCGATATCGGCTCAATCATCGTGCCGATTGCCGATGGCCAAATGGCCTTTGCAACCGGTTCGACCTTCGCGGTGGACGGCGGACTGTCGATCCCCCGGCTTTAGAGCGAGTTGTTCTGAGAGACTTCAGATGAATACAGGCTACGACTTCATCATCATCGGTGGTGGCAGCGCCGGCTCGGTTGTTGCCGCGCGTTTAACCGAGAATCCGGACATTTCCGTGCTGCTGCTGGAAGCAGGCGGGCGCGACTGGCATCCGTTCTATCACCTGCCTGCCGGCTTTGCGAAAATGACCAAGGGCATCGGCTCCTGGGGCTGGCACACGGTGCCGCAAAAGCACATGCAGAACCGGGTGTTCCGCTATACCCAGGCCAAGGTGATCGGTGGCGGTTCGGCCATCAATGCGCAGATCTATACCCGCGGCAACGCGCTGGATTATGACGAGTGGCGTCAGATGGGCTGCGAGGGCTGGGGGTATGAAGACGTTCTGCCCTACTACCGCAAGGCCGAGGACAACGACACCTACGACAACCGCTACCATGGCAAGGGCGGCCCGCTCGGCGTTTCCAGGCCCTGTGCCCCGTTGCCGATCTGCGAAGCCTATTTCGAAGCCGCTGCTGCGCTTGGCATTCCGAAAAACGAGGATGTGACAGGCGAGAAGCAGGACGGCGTTGCCTACTACCAGCTGACACAGCGCAATGCCCGCCGGTCTTCCTCGGCCATGGCGTATCTGGCGCCCAACAAGGGCAGGCCCAATCTCCACATCAAGACCGGTGCCCAGGTGCGCCGTATCGTGGTGGAAGGCGGCAAGGCGACCGGTGTCGAACTCATTGACGGCACGCGCCTGACGGCGAGCTCGGAAGTCATTCTGTCGTCCGGCTCCATCGGCTCGCCCCGTCTGCTTCAGCTTTCCGGCATCGGTCCCGCGGACGAACTCAGAAAGCTCGGTATCGATATCGCCTATGACCAGCCTGAGGTCGGTTCCAACCTGCAGGACCATCTGGACCTCTACTGCATTTGCGAAGTCAGCGGCCCGCACACCTACGACCGCTATGCCAAGCCGCATCTGTCGGTGCTGGCCGGCCTGCAGTATCTGCTCACCCGGCGCGGGCCGGTGTCCTCCAGCCTGTTCGAGACGGGCGGGTTCTGGTACGCGAACCCCGATGCGCGCTCGCCCGACCTGCAATTCCATCTGGGTCTGGGCACGGGGATCGAATCCGGCGTTGCCGCCATGCCGGATGGCGGCGTGACGCTCAACTCCTGTTACCTGCGTCCGCGCTCAAGGGGCAGCGTGCGCCTGAAGAGTTCCAATCCCGCAGATGCGCCGTTGATCGACCCGAATTACCTGCAGGACAGCCAAGACCGGGAAATGTCGATCCGGGGCCTGAAGCTGACGCAGGAAATTCTCGCGCAAGCGCCGCTGAAGCCCTTTATCAAGGCCGAGCACTTGCCGGGGCCAGGAGTGAAGACCGACGAAGACTACTTCCGCTTCATCTGCGAACACTCCAAGACCTCCCATCACCCGACAGGTACCTGCCGCATGGGCTCCGACGACAAGGCCGTGGTCGATCCGCGCCTGAGGTTCAACGGTGTTGAGGGGCTTCGCGTGGTCGATGCTTCCATCATGCCGACGGTCGTTTCCTCCAACACCAATGCCGCGGCCATCATGATCGGCGAGAAAGCCTCCGACATGATCCGCCAAGATCACGGGGCGCTGTCATGATCCGCCATATCGTTCTCATCAAGTTTCAGCCGGATGTTGCCGAAGAGCTGATCGAAAGCCTGTTTCAGGAACTCAGAAGTATCCGCAATCAGGTGTCCGGCATCGGCGCGATCGTTTCGGGCCGCAGCGAAAGCCCTGAACAGATCGAACGGGGCTACATGCACGGGTTCACCGTCGATTTCGAAAGCTCGGAGGCACTGGAAGCCTACCAGACCCATCCGGACCACAAGGCGCTCGGCGCCAAGCTGGTCGCCAATGCCATCGGCGGGATCGACGGCATTCTCGTCCTCGATATTCCCGTCTCGGCCTGACCGGCCGCCAAGTTTCCGGAGCGTATCATGCTGACCCTGCCCACCTACGAAAATCGTCTGGAACCCTACAGCCTCATCGGAGAAGCCCTGACCCCGCGTGCCCCGCGCGTGCCGCTGACCCGCACCGCTTTTGCCGCGGCGCATGTGGTGTCCGATCCGCTGCGCGAGCGCGATCCGTGGGTTGGTTCTCCGGCAGTCGATTGGGAAAATACGCTGAAATTCCGGCACTGGCTGTGGGATCAGGGGCTGGGACTGGCCGAGGCCATGGACACCGCGCAGCGCGGCATGGGCGTTGACTGGGCAACGGCGAAGGAACTCATCGAACGCACCATGAAAGAGGCGAAGGCGCATCCGCTGAAGCCGCGTGTTGCCTGCGGGGCAGGCACCGATCAGGTGCCGCTGGAAAATCTCAAGACGAACGACGACATCGTTGCGGCCTATACGGTCCAGCTGGAGGCCATCGAGGCGGCAGGCGGGCAGGCGATCCTGATGGCATCGCGGGCGCTTCCCGCCATCGGGGCGGGGCCGGACGATTACGCCGACGTCTATGGCCGGCTGATCCGTCAGGCGCGGGAGCCGATCATCCTGCACTGGCTGGGCGACATGTTCGATCCGGACCTGACGGGATATTGGGGGTCTAAGGATGTCTCGGCGGCGTCCGACGCTGTCCTCGCCATCATCGAAAGCCATGCAGCCAAGGTCGACGGCATCAAGATCTCCTTGCTCGACCAGGCACACGAAGAAGCCTTCCGTGCGCGCTTGCCTGAAGGCGTGCGGCTTTATACAGGCGATGACTTCAACTATGCGGATCTGATCGCCGGCGACGGCAAGCACTATTCGCATGCTCTGCTGGGGGCCTTTGCGGCGATTGCCCCCGTGGCGAGCCAGGCGCTTGAGGCATTGGCGGAAGGGGATATGGATACCTATCACCAGCTCTTCGCGCCGACCGTTCCTCTCAGCCGGGAAATCTTCAAGGCTCCGACCCGCTTCTACAAGGCCGGAATCGCGTTTCTTGCCTGGCTGAACGATGCCCAGAGCCACTTCATCATGCCGGCCGGTTTTCAGTCTTCGCGTGAGATTGCCCATTATGCAGAGGTCTTCCGGCTTGCGGATCAGGCGCGTTTGTTGTCAAAGCCGGAGATCGCCGAGGAGCGCATGGGGCTGCTCCTGAAACTGCACGGGATCGGATAGACCTTTCATGAAGAAGCGGCCGACAATTCTGGATGTTGCAAGGCAGGCGGGTGTTTCGAAATCGACCGTCTCGCTGGTGCTCCAGAATTCGTCGCTGGTAAAGCAGTCGACCCGGGAAGAGGTGGCCAGGGCAATTGATGAGCTTGGTTATGTCTACAACCGCTCGGCAGCCGGCTTGCGCGGCGCTGCATCCGGTCTCATCGGCCTGATCATCAATGACCTGCGCAACCCCTTCTTCACCGAATTTGCCGCCAGTGCGCAGATGACCTTTGCCAGCAAGGGATACTCGACCGTCATCGCCAACACGGATGAAGACCCGGAAATCCAGGCCCAGGTGATCGACAGCATGATCGAGCATGGCGTGTCGGCCTTCGTCATCTCGCCGACCTATGGCGGCGACGAAAGCCCCTTCGAACGGATCGAGCGGGCCGGAATTCCCACCATGCAGGTGCTGCGTCAGCTGGACGAGCGCACGGACCTGTTTCCCTTCGCTTCGCATGACTACGCCTTTGGAGGCGAAGCCGCGACACGGCACCTGATCGATACGGGATGTCAGAAGATCGCCTTTGCCGGTGGTCTGGCGGATCGTCCGATTACCTTGGAGCGCATGTCCGGCTATCGAAGCGTGATGCAGGCGAACGGCCTTGCGCCGACCATTTTTCACGGACGGCCATCGAGGCAGTTCGGCCGTGAAATCGCGTTGAAGATCCTGCAGGAACACGAAGGCCTGGAAGCGGCGATCTGTTTCAGCGATCTGGTTGCGCTTGGCATGCTGAGCGGCTTTGCCGAGCTTGGCATCAAGGTTGGTCAGGATTTCAGGATCATCGGCTTCGACGATATCGAGGAATGCTCGCTGGCCTTTCCCAGGCTCAGCTCGGTGCGCTGCGATACCGCGCTGTTCGGCCGCAATGCTGCCGAAGCGATGCTGGCCTGGATTGTCGATGGCGTCAGGCCACCCGACACGAAACATTATCCGGTCGAGCTCATTAAACGGCAATCGACCCTGGGACTCGATGCATGACAGATTGTTCGCGTGAGGCCCTATTGCGGCGTCTGTTCGAGACGGCCGTTGCAGCGGCTGACCCGATGAAGTGCGTTCCCGCATTCCTGCCGGAACGGATAAAGGGTCGGACGGTCGTGATCGGTGCCGGCAAGGCGTCGGCACGCATGGCCGAAGCGGTTGAAGCAGCCTGGGGGGCTTCAGAGGGACTGGTCATCACCCGCGACGGCTATTCCCGGCCCTGCCAGGGGATCGAAATCGTCGAGGCATCGCATCCGGTGCCGGACGGGCGTGGGCTTCAGGCAACACAACGCCTTCTCGGTCTGTTGTCTTCGCTTGAAGAAGCGGATCACGTGATCGCGCTGATTTCAGGCGGGGCGTCGGCGCTGCTGGAGGCACCGGCCGGAGATATTTCGCTGGCTGACCTACAGGCCTTGAATGAAGCCCTGCTGGCGTCAGGTGCGCCAATCACCGACATGAACACAGTCCGCAAGCACGTCAGCCTGGTCAAGGGTGGCCAGCTTGCAGCGGCAGCCTATCCTGCCCGGATGACGACGTTGATCATTTCCGATGTTGCCGGTGACGATCCGGCCTTCATTGCCTCGGGCCCGACGGTCGGCGATCAGACGACGCCAGCGGACGCGCGCGCGGTTATCGAACGCTTCAGCATGTCTGTGCCGGCATCTGTTCTCGCTGTGCTGGACGGCGCCACCGGAGTGCTGCCGCCGGAAGATGAAAGAGTGTCGAGGGTGGAAAACCGCATCATCGCGGCACCGTCCCTTTCGCTGGAAGCAGCGGCAAGCCTGGCAGCCGACGAAGGTGTGGAAGTTGAAATCCTGGGGGACGCCATTGAAGGCGAGGCGCGCGAAGTGGCTGCACAGCAGGCAAGACTCGCGATCGAACGCCAGCAGGCGATGAAACCGGGTGGGCGGCCCGTCCTGCTTCTGTCCGGCGGTGAATGCACGGTGACGCGGCGCGGCAAGGGCTGTGGTGGGCCGAATGCGGAATTTGCCCTTGCGCTCGCGATCGCACTCAAGGGAGCTAACGGTCTTTACGGGATTGCCTGTGACACAGACGGTGTCGACGGGGCGGCGGATGTCGCAGGGGCGGTTGTTGGCCCAGACACTCTTGAGCGTGCAGAGGCGCTTGGCCTCGAACCGGTCGCCATGCTCGGCGACAATGACAGCCACAGTTTCTTCGCGGCTCTTGGCGATCAGGTGGTGCCGGGGCCAACCCTCACCAACGTTAACGATTTCCGTGCAATTCTCATCGAAAGCCCAATGACATGAATGAGCTGGAGACGCTTCTCCAACGGGCGCAGGCCCTGATTTTCGATTGTGATGGCACGCTGGTGCAAACACCAACGCTCTATGCCGGTGCCTGGCAGGACGCGTTCAGGGCCGCCGGTCATCATATGGAGCCGGACTGGTACCACGCCCGGGCGGGAATGTCGGAACATGTGCTTCTTGATGACTATGAAGCCGAGCACGGAGTTACGGTGGATCGCCCATTGGCCGTTCGGGAGATGCGCACGGCAGTATTGGCCCGGATCGGTGAAGTCGGCGAGATCGAGGTAATAAGCGCCATTGCGCGGAGGTTTCGCGGCAAGTTGCCGATGGCGGTCGCCTCTGGTGGACCGCAGGAAGTGGTGCTGGCGTCCTTGAAGGAGACGGGACTGCTGCCGTTGTTCGATACGGTTGTCACGATAGATGACGTTGCCCATGCCAAACCGGCGCCGGATCTCTTCCTGGAGGCCGCTTCCCGGCTCGGTGTCGCAGCCGAACAATGCCTCGTGTTCGAGGACAGTCATCAGGGGCTTGAGGCAGCGCGCAACGCAGGAATGCCGGTTGTCGATGTGAACCGGCTGATCGGATAACGCCGCGAAGCTGATTGCCACTTGTGCCGTTCAGTTCCGGTCAATTGACTGACGCATTGTGTCCTCCTGATCTGCCCCAAGATGCCTGAGCTTTTCCGGGTTGCGGGTCACATAGACGGCGATGATCCTGCCGTCCCGGACCTGCAATGCGGTGGTCTGGACAATGCCGCCATCTTCCTCGGTTACAAATCCGGGCAGTCCGTCAATGTCAGCAAACCGGATCAGTCGTGACGGAACCTTTCTGAAATAGCGGGCGAGTGCCGCAAAGAGGATCATGGACCGTTCGTGCCCGAATGTCGGGGCTGATGTGGCAGGCACCTTGCCGCCGCCGTCGGCGTAGACGACGATGTCTTCGGCCAGCAAGGATTGGAGTTTTTCCATGTCGCCGCTGCGCGATGCTTCGTAGAAGGCGGTCGCCAGCTTCCTGCCCTGTTCCGGCGTGGCGGAAAAGCGTGGTCTTGCTTCTTGCAGCCTTGCCCTGGCGCGACTGGCGAGCTTGCGGCAGGCAGCCGGTTCCCGGTTGATTGCGGTCGAAATTTCCTCGAAACCCATGCTGAAAACGTCATGCAGCAGAAAGGCGGCCCTTTCGAGCGGTGACAGCCGCTCCAGAGCCACCATCACGGGCAACGTGATGTCGTCGGCGGCTTCGGCATCTGATGTTGTCAGCAGGGGCTCTGGAAGCCAGGGTCCAACATAGGACATGCGGCGACGGCGTGCGGATTTCAGTTCATTGAGGCAGAGCCGTGTGACGATGGTCTTCAGGAAGGCGGCAGGCTCGCGCACCTTTTCCCTGTCGGTGGCAAGCCAGCGCAGCCAGGCTTCCTGAACCACGTCTTCCGCGTCGGAGACTGATCCCAGCATGCGGTAGGCGATGCGGGTTAGTCGCCTGCGCAAAGCGGTGTCGTCTTCAGGGGCCGGTGTATCCGTCATGATCACAACAGCCTATCACGTCAACGCCGGTTCGGGCCGTGCTTGCACCCGTCCGGCTGCAAACTGCAAGGCCGTTTTCGCCACACGCCTGCCCAGATGGCGGGCGGTTGCCAGATCCGCGGCCGGGGGAGCTGTCTGTGGCCCTTCGTCGGTGTTCGACTGTGCCGCGGCCCCGAGCCAGAAGCCGAGCCGGTTGAGATCGTCTTCCGTTCCTTGCGAGGAACAATTGGCTGGCGGCAGGTCCAGGCTGACCCAGTGCATGCCGTGCTGGGCTGCAAACAGGGCCAACTGGATGAGCACCGCCAGCTTGTCGCCGGAACGCGAACCGGAATTGGTGAAGCCGGCTGCAATCTTGTCCCGCCAGAGATAGCCCTTCGACATGATTTCCTGCGAGCTGGCTTCCTGAAAGGTCTTGAAGGCGGCGGAGGCTGCGCCGACGTAGGTTGGTGTGCCGAAGATGATTGCGCTGGCCGCATTGAGTTCGTTCCAGCGGGTGCTGGCTTCATCCGCTGTCAGAAGCAGTGCGCGTGCACCATCGACATCCTCTATGCCCTGCCTGACAGCCGCTGCCTGACGTTCTGTGTGACCGTACCCGCTGTGAAAAACGACGGCGACGTCAATCAATTGCCGGTCGTTCGCAAGCTTGGTCTGAAGCCCTGCTGCTGCATTCCCATTGTCCATCATCATTTTCGTCTCCTGCGCACACCTGGTGTTCGCAGGTAATGACAAGACAGCGGCGCTGGATGTGACATGCCGGACGGGATTTTTGAAGAAATGAGCTATTCTGCCGACTGAAAACGAGAAAACCCCGCCGGAGCGGGGTTTTCGGACATTCGAAACGCAATGAAGCTTACTTGATCGGAGCCAGAACCATAACCATCTGGCGGCCTTCGAGCTTCGGTGCGGATTCAACCTTGGCGATTTCGTTGGTTTCCTCACGGACCTTGTTGAGCAGGTTCATGCCCAGGTCCTGGTGGGCCATTTCGCGGCCCCGGAAACGGAGTGTGACCTTCACCTTGTCGCCTTCGCCAAAGAACCGCAACATGCTCTTCATCTTCACCTCGTAGTCGTGGGTGTCGATGTTCGGACGCATCTTGATCTCCTTGATCTCGACGGTCTTCTGTTTCTTGCGGGCTTCTGCTGCTTTCTTCTGAGCCTGGTACTTGTACCGGCCATAGTCCAGGATCTTGCAGACAGGCGGATTTGCGTTCGGCTGGATTTCAACAAGATCCAACCCGGCATCCATGGCGATGCCCATCGCCTCTTCTGTCGGGATGACGCCACGGTTGGCGCCTTCATGATCAATCAACTGGACTTCGCGAACGCGAATTTCGTGGTTTGTGCGCGGGCCTTCCTTCGTAGGAGGCGGGGCGCGGAACGGACGGCGAATGGTCGCAAACTCCTCTTTCGTTTAAACGTGGCGCTAGGGCTTTGATATGCTCCATGCACAAAAATCCTCGGAACGCTGGTACCAAGGTGCTGAGATGGATATGGCCTAACGCCATCCCCCAACGTCTTGCGAAACCGGCAAAAAGTCAAGCGAAAACACCGTTTTCGACATGCCGGGTCACATTTTCAGGGGCTAAGGCTCCGGCTGGCCTGGTCATGGCCAGTCGGGCCACTGCCGGTTCTGGAAGGTTGCAATCCGACCGGCAGATGGTCAAGTAAGCAGTCAGCTCGCGCATATCAAGGAAGGACAGCGGTTTGGACGGCGGGAAATTCATGTTGCAGCTTCTCAGGATCGCGTTCGGTTTCATCTTCGCGGTGCTGGCGTGCGGCCTGTTCCTTGCCTGGGGCTTTTTCCGGGCCGGGCATCCCGAAGCCGATCCGATTGCCTTTGCAACCATGGTCGGAAGCGGTCTCGTGGGTGCAAGTGTGGTCGGTGCCACGGCCCTGGCCCCGGCTGCCGTTGCAATCGTTCTGGCCGAAGCTGCACGGCTGCGCAGTTTCCTGTTTCACGTCGGTGCCGCCGGGGTGATCGCCTTTGCGGTCTGGACACTTGGAGCCGAAGCCGCGGACAGTGCCTTCCGGCCGGGAAGTGCGGTTGCGCTGGCGGCCGGATTTATCGGCGGTGAAATTTACTGGCTGATTGCCGGGAGAACGTCAGGCTGCTGGCACGGAACCAAAGCGGCCGGTCAAGTGACGCACAAGCCGGCACAAGACGATCAGCCCGGACGCGACCACCTCTAGAAAGGCGGTCAGATTTCGCCGTCCTTCAAGGCATCCTTTGCAGCCTGGTAGTGATCCGGTCGCATGTGGCTGCGGATCATCGCGAGGGCGGCCAGAAGCACGGTCGCGTCATCGCCGAAGCCGATGCCGATCAGAAAGTCTGGAATTACATCCAAAGGCAGCACGAAATACGCCAGCGATGCGAGGACGGTGGCCCGCACCTTGCTGGGTGTCGCGGGATCGAGCGCGCAGAAATAGCCGGCGACGACATCTTCCATGAACGGCACCTGACGCGCGGCCTTGCGGACCGTCGTCATCAATTTCTGACGGATCGTCCTCTTCTGCTCTTCCTCCGGGCCGAGGATCTCGGGGTCAAAGCCAAGGTCTTCAAAGGTGGTGTTCATGGGGCCGCCTGTGCTTGTGTTCGCCTTTAGAGATAGGTTTTCTTGCCGGCAGCTTCAACGTTTCGCCCTTCCTGGCCGGACTGGAAGGGCCGCGCAAGGTCGACAGTCAAAGGGTTGCGGCGCTGTTTTCCTCAGCCTCGGTCAGGTCGCTATGGCCGAGGCGCTCCAGTGCCCTGTCGATGTCCCGAAGACCCGACGAATCCGGGGTTTCATTCCCCATCGGGCTTTCCGTCGCCGCCCGTTGCAGGGCACGTGCGTCCTCGCGCATCCGCAGAAGCTCGTCTACGCGATCAGCCTTGCTGCGCGTGTTGTCTTTCAAAATACGGGCGATCTCGTCCCTGGTCCTGTCAGTCATGTCGGATCCTCCTGTAAGTGGCAGCCGGGAAATCCACTGCTGGAACGCCGGCTGCCCGATACCGGGCAAACGTTCGAGGCTGACAGAAGTTCCTCCGCACGACGGATCTCTGCGTTGGTTTTGACCGCAGTTTTCCATCTTTTTCTGGAACATTTCCGCTGTTCTCCCGTTCTGCCTAATGCAACACGAAGGGAGTTGATCATGTGGAAAATCATGCTGGTTGCGGTCGCTTTGACTGGTCTGACCGCTTGCAACAACACGCAAAAGGGCGCGGTGATCGGTGGTGCCTCAGGCGCGGCGATCGGTGCTGCAACGACCGGTAAGGCAGGCGGGGCGCTTGTTGGTGGCGCTGTCGGCGCGGCTGCCGGTGCGCTTGTCGGAAGGGCAACGGAACCGGGCAAGTGTATCTACCGCGATTCCTACGGCCGCGAATATGTGGCGGCTTGCCGTTAATCGGTCTGCCCGGCGATCTGCCGGGTCACCTACTGTGATCGAGAGCTGACCCTCTCGCCTGAAAAACAAAAGGGACGACCTTTTCAAGGTTCGTCCCTTTTGTTTGGTCCTTCGAAGGGCTCTACCCCTTCCGGACTGGTGAACTCAAAGCAGGATGTAGCCGACAACCGCCAGTGCGATTACTGCGCCTGCGGTGCCGATTGCCAGGACGTAGCGCATCTCGTGAAGCTCGAGGCCCTGCTTGGCTTCCTTTTCTCCCAGAACGACTTCCTTGTCCTGTTCGCTGGTCTGCCTTTGATAAGTCATCTCTACCTCGCTGGATTGTACGTCGTTGCAAGCGCTGAGGGCGTTTTGGCCTCATCACTCTTCAGATCAACGTTCGAGCGGCAGTAGTGTTCCTGAAAACGTCCAGGCTGGCCTGGGCGTACGATCAATAGCTGAGCAGGAATATCAGGGCGATCAGCGAAAAAATGATGCCGCTGAAGCCGAAGCCAAGAGCAAGGTGCTTCCAGCTGGAGGCTTCCTTGTCTCTGATCCTTTCACGCAGGATGGCAAGGTGCCGGTCCGCATCGTCGTTAAAGCCGTGATAGATCATCTTCACTACCTCGCGATGTTGCCACTTGGCAGCCAGGCTCGACTGCTCTTCAGCGGTTAACGCGCAAGACCCTTATTCGTTCCCCCCTGGGAGATCCAAGCGGGAACGTTCAGGTGGGAACTTCCTGGTGGGGTGACCGTTTTCCCTTTGAAGTCCGGACAACTTCCGCAAATGCCAAGAGGGGACAAGGTCACTATGGGTTTCGACAGCATGCCGCTGTGGGTCTTGCTCGCGCTTTTTGCAGGTGCCGGTGGAGTAATTCTCGTTTGCGGCATTCATCTGACCGGTCAGGCTGACCGTATTGCCGACCGGACAGGTCTGGGCGAGGCCTTGGTTGGCGGTGTCCTACTGGGGGCGGCCACGTCGCTCTCGGGCACCGTGGTGTCCGTTACAGCTGCGCTGGACGGCCGTGCGTCGCTGGCCTTTTCAAATGGCGTTGGCGGTATCGCCGCGCAGACTGCCTTTCTGGCCATCGCTGATATCGTTTACCGGCGCGGGAACCTGGAGCATGTGGCTGCTGACGTTTCCAGCCTTTTTCAATGCGCCCTGCTGATGCTTTTGCTGGCCATTCCCCTGGTCGCCTACACCACCCCGGAAATCACGTTACTGGGCGTTCATCCAGCCTCCTACGCCCTGGTTATCGTTTATGGCAGCGGTTTGCTGGCTCAGCGGCACGTGCGGGAACAGCCCATGTGGCGTGTCGTGAATACGTCCGAAACCCACGAGGACAGCCCGGATGAGGAACAGCACGACCTGCGCGGAAACTTGCGGCTTATCGCAGGGTTTTCAGCGCTGATGCTTATCCTCGCCTCGATGGGCTGGGTGCTGGCGGAAGTGGCTGGTGCGCTGACGGATCGTTTCAATCTCAACGCCTCGCTTGTCGGCGCGCTGATGACAGCCGTTGTCACCTCGCTGCCCGAACTGGTGACGACGCTGGCAGCCGTGCATCGTGGTGCCTTGCAGCTCGCCATTGGCGGCATTGTTGGCGGCAACACCTTCGATACTCTGTTCCTGACACTTTCCGATGTCGCTTATCGCGACGGCTCGCTTTATCAGGCAGTCTCCCCTCAGGACTATTTCTGGCTGGCGATCGGGCTGGTGATGACGGTGGTCCTGCTTCTGGGGTTGCTGGTGCGGCAGAAGTCAGGCCCCGGCGGGATCGGTTTTGAAAGTGTCAGTCTGCTTGGCATCTATGGCGGTGCCATCGCGCTTCAGGCGCTCGGTTGATCCTGCGAACCTGATCGGGAGGCCTTCTTCAGAACAAGGCCGTCAGTGCCCAGACAACGATGGCCAGGGGCAAAAGCGCGGCAAGGGCAAACAGTCCGTCCCGGGTGAGGAGAGAGAAGGCAATCAGGCAAACGGATGCGCCAAGAAGCGATGACGAGAATGGTACCAGTTCGAGAAAGGGCATCAAGGCGCCGAACAGGAGGCACGAGAGCGGCAACAAGGCCCGAAGCGGTTGCCGAAACAGGAACCGTGCTCTCGCGCGGGAATGATTGTCCAGCCAGCGTGCGGCGGGCCGCAGCTTGTTCATCGCCAGCCGCACCTTGTCGCCCTCAAGACTTTGCTGACCCAGCCAGTGAGGAAGCCAGACCCGGTCGCGTTTCATTAGCCATTGTGCCGCGATCAGGCAAATGGTCATTCCGCAAAGGCTTGAAAACAGGGGAATGCCGCTCAGCGGTGTCACGACGGCGGCCGCGGGCACGATCAGCATCGTCGCAAATCCGGTTTTCTCGAAAGCGCCGACCACGCGGTCAAGCGAGACCTGTCCTTCTTTCGTGATGTCTCCGACCCTGTCGACAATGGACGTCAGGGGCCGGTCCAAGTCCGGATCAGCGGTCATGGTCCTGCCTGTTCCAGCGGCCGCAATTGGCGGCCACTGTTCTCTAGGGTGAAAAAATTCCGAGCCTGGTCTTGCAAGGCACATCGTGGCAGGGGCGTTCGGACCATGGCGGCCGAATGTCCCGAGCCTCCGTGCGAGAAGATGATTATCTTCCGAAGACAAGTTTCTCGATGCGATCGACAGGATGATTGGTGAGATCCTTGTCGATCTCCGCGACGACACGGTCACTGACTTCCTTGTGCAGCCGCTTGCGAACCTGCCCGAGAACCGAAGGGGCTGCTACCAGTACGATCTCGTCGAACTTGCCCTTGTGGGCGCGCTTGTAGAGCATCTGGGCAAGGTCCGCGGCAAAGTCGTCTTCAGCCAGGGCATGCCAGTCGGCTTCCTGAACTGCACTTCGATGCCCCTGCGGACCGTCGCTCATGCGACCGGGACGGTCAGCGGTCTGGTCGCGGTTGGGAGGGTTATCCTGGGTTTCTTTCCGAAAGACCTTGAGGTCCGGCACGTGTTCCGTGCCCGCGTTGGTCAGGAACAAGGCCTTGGTTCCGTCGGCAACGACTACCCAACCATCATGTTTCAGTCGGATCGCATCCTTCATGTCGCACTCCTGCAGTTTTGGGTCCGTCTGGAGTGAACGCCGGACCACCGGAAGCGTTCCTGAGGATATCTGTGACAATTTGGACAGTTCGCAAGCCTACCGGTACGGGAAACGGATTGCGGGGCCTACCGGAAGAGAGCGCGGCGCCCTAAGTGAAGAGTGGTCGTGCGGAACAATGCAGAATTCCGTCCTTGAAAGGGAGAAGATCATGAAGAGACTAGCAATCGGGCTCGGTGCTGCCGTGCTTGCCCTCACAGGTGCCGTCGCCCAGGCTGGAGAAACTCCGGCACCGGACGGCGTGAAGCTCTACTTCGTAAATCTGAAGGATGGCGATACCGTCAAAAGTCCGGTGACCATCCAGTTCGGCCTTTCCGGAATGGGCGTTGCCCCTGCCGGCACGGAAAAGGAAAACACCGGCCACCATCACCTGATCATCGATGAGAGCATCGAGGGCGAGGAGCTGAACGAAGCTATTCCGGCGGATGACAATCACAAGCATTTCGGTGGTGGACAGACCGAAACCACGATCGAACTGCCAGCCGGTTCACACACGCTGCAACTGGTGCTGGGGGACTGGTCGCACATTCCGCACAATCCGCCGGTCATGTCGGAAAAGATTACCGTTACCGTGGAGTAGGCGGCAGTCAGTACCGGTAACCTTCCGGAACGAAAGACTTGTTGCGGCGTTGCTCTCTTATGCTGACCGACCCGCAACAAGGAACGACCATGGTAGACCGGCTTGCCGCAGAGATGGACCTCGGCTTCGGTGCGGTTCCGCTGGACGTTCTGGTTCTGCGGATGGTTGCGGCCATCGTTCTGGGCGGTATCATCGGGTTCGAGCGGGAAGAGCGTGGCAAGGATGCCGGGCTCAGAACGCATATGCTTATCGCATTTGCATCGTGTCTGTTCCTGCTGATTAGCCAGGCGCTTGCCGATCTTCCCTTTTCCGGGGCGAGCAACGTCAATGTGGATCCGCTCCGTCTGGTCGAAGCCGTGACGGCGGGCGTGGCGTTCCTCTCCGCCGGTCTGATCTTTTCCCGCAACGGTTCAGTGCAGAACGTCACTACCGGTGCCTCAATGTGGCTGGCAGGCGCCATCGGCACGGCCTGTGGCGTCGGTCAGATCGGATTGGCGGGCCTTGCAACAATCATGGTGGTGATTGTCTTGGCCGTCATCGGCCGCCTGCAAAGCAAGCTCGGTCCCCAAGCCCGGGACAGCGTCCCGGACGAGGGATCGAACGTGGAATCTGACAACGGTCGCCACGCACGGGCACAGGGCCTTCGCGATGAAGGGGCGATGCGATGACGATCAGGCGTTGCCGCGCGTCTCGAGCAGGCGGCGCGCGATGACCTGAGCCTGAATTTCCGCCGCACCTTCGAAGATGTTCAGAATTCGGGCGTCGCACAGGACGCGGGAAATTGCATATTCCAGAGCAAAGCCATTGCCGCCGTGGATCTGCAGCGCATTGTCCGCCGCGGCCCATGCAACGCGTGCACCAAGCAGTTTCGCCATGCCGGCTTCCAGATCGCAGCGCTTGCCGGAATCCTTCTGCCAGGACGAGAAATAGGTGAGCTGGCGGGCGATCATCAGTTCGGCAGTCATCATGGCCAGCTTGTCGGCAACACGCGGGAAGTTGACGAGTTCCTTGCCGAACTGGACGCGTTCTTCGGCGTACCTCAGGCCCAGGTCCAGTGCAGACTGGGCGACGCCCAATGCGCGGGCAGCGGTCTGGATGCGGGCGCCTTCAAAGGTCTGCATCAGTTGCTTGAAACCTTCGCCTTCGACCTGGCCGAGAAGGTTCTCGCCCTTCACCTCGAAGCCATCGAAAGCGATTTCATATTCCTTCATGCCCCGGTAGCCGAGAACTTCGATCTCGCCGCCACTCATGCCGTCCGCCGGGAAGGGCTCCTTGTCGGTGCCGCGCGGCTTTTCCGCGATAAACATGGACAAGCCCTTGTAGCCGGGTTCATCCGGGTTGGTGCGGGCCAGCAGGGTCATGATATCGGCACGGACCGGATGGGTAATCCAGGTCTTGTTGCCGGACACCTTCCAGACGTCGCCATCCTTCACGGCGCGGGTCTTCAGCGAGGCAAGGTCCGAGCCGGTATTGGGTTCGGTGAAGACGGCAGTCGGCAGGATCTCGCCGGATGCGATTTTCGGCAGCCAGTGCTGCTTCTGCTCTTCCGTTCCGCCGCACAGAATGAGTTCCGCCGCGATTTCGGACCGGGTGCCGAGCGACCCGACGCCGATATAGGCGCGGGACAGTTCTTCGGAGACGACGCACATGGCTTCCTTGCCAAGTCCGAGGCCACCATATTCTTCCGGTATGGTGAGGCCAAAGACGCCGAGCTCGGACATCTGCTCGATAATCTCAAGCGGAATATATTCGTTTTTCAGATGCCACTCGTGCGCGTTGGGCACGACGTTGTCTTCCGCAAAGCGGCGCATCTCGTTGCGGATCTGCTCCATGGTCTCGTCCAGACCTGGGTCGCCGAAGGTGGAATGGCCCGCTTGATCGCGGATCAGGCGGGTGATCTCGCTGCGGATTTCCGGACGGCTGCCTGTATCGATCAGCGACAGGATCTCTGCTGTCTGGAAGCCAAGAGCTTCTTCGGAAGACACGCCAAGATCCGCCAGGCGAACGATTTCACCCTGGTTCATCGGAATGCCGCCAAAGATCTGCGCAAGGTACTCCGCAAATCCGAGCTGGACGATGTAGTCCTCAAGAGCGCCGTAGCGACCTTCCGCGGTCAGACGTTTCGCGTAGGCATCCAATTGGCGCAGAGACTCCACATAGGTTGCGAACCAGGCCAGTCCGTGGGTTGCCCTTTGCTCTTCTTCCATCAGACGGGAGGAGATGCGCCCATCCTCGCTCACGCGGTCGCGCACCCGCTGCGCTGCAAGATTGAGCAGATGATCGAGCGTTGCGACGGCGGCTTCCGTTCGCTCGGTAAGGCTTGCGGGTGTTTCTGCGGCCGAAAGGGCTGCGGTGGACATGGCGATCTCCGTTTTCATTTGTTGCGCAGCAGCGCTTCTTGTTGAAGCTATGTTGCGTTGCACACTCTCATTTGTCGAGCGTGAATTTATAGACCTTTTGGCGGATGCGGTTTTCACTACCCAGGCTTGACGAATTGTGTCAGCACAGGCCACATCTTGGGTCATGAGCGCCAGACAGACAGTTCTCGTGATCTACGCCGTCCTGAAAGACGCCATCGGTCACTTCGCCCGGGATGACGGCTTTGCAATGGCCAGTCACGTGGCGCTGTCGGGGTTGCTGGCGATATTTCCCCTGCTGATCTTCATCGCCTCGCTGGCGGCCTTTCTCGGCATGACCGGTGCTGCCGACACGGTGTCGGAACTGCTGTTCGATGCCTGGCCGGCAAGCGTTGCATCGCCTGTCGTGCGGGAAATCCAGAATGTCCTGACCATTCGCCGCGGCGACCTTGTGACTTTCGGCGCCGTTGCCGCTCTGTGGTTTTCCTCCAACGGGGTGGAGGCGCTGCGCACCGCGCTCAACCGGGCCTACCGGCAGCATGAAAACCGCTCCATCGTGCTGTTGCGGCTGCAATCGATCGGGCTTGTGCTGCTGGGTGCCGGCATTCTGCTTGCCTACACGTTTCTGGTGGTTCTGGCGCCGCTCGCCCTCGAGGGGCTGAAGGTCTTCATGCCGCAGGTCGAAACTTTCCTGCTGTCAATCAACGTTGCCCGATACACATTGGCCGGATCGCTGCTGATCATCGGCCTTTTCATCACCCACTGGCTGCTGCCGGCGGGGCATCGCACTTTCCGCGACCTGTGGCCCGGAGTGCTCGCCACACTGTTCATGTGGATCATCGCCGGCAGTGCCTTCGGTGCCTATCTCGCCAGCTTCGCCAATTACGTCTCCACCTATGGCGGTCTGGCCGGGATCATGACCGCGCTGATCTTTCTTTATATCTGCGCGCTCGTGTTCATTCTGGGAGGTGAACTCAACGCCGCAATCTCCCGCCAACGGCGCTACTGGCGCCGCCGTCAGGAACAGCTTGCGCTGGCGCTGGACACCGAAGCCTGACCGGATTTTCCGAAAGACGGCTTCCGGAGACCAGCCCTAGCTCCTTGCTGGCTTCTTGCGGATGGTCAAGACGGCGCTTATGACCAGAACCATGCCGCCGATCTGAACCGGCGTCAGGGATTCACCGAACAGGAAATAGCTTTCCACCGCTGTTGCCACCGGCACCAGATAAAAAAGGCTTGCGACCTGGGAGACGGCGCCCTCGCGGATCAGCAGCATCAGGAGCAGGATCGCGCCGACGGACAAGACCAGCACGAGCCAGGCCATCGCAAAGATCAGCTCACCTGACCAGGTGATCTGCCAGCTTTCGGTCAGGCTCAGCGGAATGGTGACAAACAACGCGCCGACGTACTGCCAGACAGTTGCCGCCATGAGGTCGGTGTGCTGTACGAAACGCTTCTGATAGACCGTTCCCAGGCTGATAGCCGCAACGGAGATGAGGACCACGAATATCGTCACCGGCGTGATGCCCGATCCGGCAAGGTCGAGTTTCGGACCAAGAACGAATGCAAGACCAATCGCTCCGATGGCCATGGCGAGCCAGTGTCTGCGGGAAATGGTTTCGCCAAGCAAAGCCACCGCGATGAGTGCGGTCAGCACGGGCTGAAGGCCGACAATGATCGAGGACGCTCCAGCCGGCATGCCCTGTTTGATCGCCCAGAACACACCGCCGAGATAGATGCCGTGAACCAGCATGCCGGTGAAGATGCAATGGGCAATGGCAGCTGGATCTTTCGGCCAGGACTTCGACAGGAACATCGCCAGCAGAATCAGCACCGGCAGGACAGCAACGAAGCGGACCGTCAAAAACACCATCGGATCGATGTAGGGCGCGCCGAGTTTAGAACCGACGAAGCCCGTAGACCACAGCAAAACAAAAATGGCCGGTGCGGCTCTGGCGAGGAGATTCACTTGCAGCCTCAATGACAAAGACGAAGATGACGCAAGGTTATATTGCGCCGAGTCGGTGGGGTTACACGCATGTTAACCGTAAGTTGGCATTTATAGTCAAATATACGGCGCAAACATGAGTGTTCGAACGTTCTGTCGTGAAAGAAACACAGGCGAGAAACACGAACACTTCTAGATCGATCAACTCATGGATGTAAACATCGACCCCGATGGTACATCCGTTGATCCAGGGGACATACGCTGGTGGCCTTCAGATCTCAATCACCTTTTCGGATCTTCGCGAATTTGTCAGTCAAAGCCAGAATTCTGGCCTTGAGCCTTTTCACCATTGTTGGGCTTCTTGCGATCGGCGGTGTCTTCTTCTGGAGCCAGGGTGAGCTCAATTCGGCCTTTGCGCGCATGAGCAGCAGTTCGACACTGGCCGGACAGGTCAGTACACTGTCGGAAAGCGCCGCGGCGCTGCGCTCCATTGAAGAGCGCTACCACAGCACGCCATCCGTCGAGACGTTCCAGAGTTTCAACGCCAAGCTTGAAGAAGCCAGTGCGGTTCTGGAGACGATCGCAACCAATCCGGCAGCAGCTGCCTACGCTTCGGAAATCGCCGACGTCAAGGATACGCTGGAAGGCACGAGAGGTGCTTTCGAGATGCTGGACACTGCCCAGCAGAAGATCGGGTATGACTCTACGCAGGGTTACCTGGCGGGGCTCAACGAATATGCAGGGGCGGTCAAGCATCGCCTGTCGGAAGAGATGAAATTTGGCGGCGGGCCGGATTTCGAAAAGCTGGCCCGCGCCATTCTGGCAGTTCAGCTGGCGGAACGGGAGTTCACGCTCAACAATACCGAGGCGGCGCTGGAGGTATTCCAGGGCGAGTTCAACGATTTCGAAAAGCTCTTGAAGAAAGTCTACATCTCCGACGCCATCAAGGCGGAGCTGGCCGACAACATGGCCAAATACAAGACGACCTTCGACGATTATACAGTCGCCAAGACAGAGCGGGCCGAGCATTCGGAACTGCTGGAAAACCTGTTTGAACTTGTTCCGCCGCACATCGCTTCCCTCAGCAAAGCCGCCAACACCATTCAGAGTGAAGCCGCCGGTCAGCTCGAGATGGCCCGGTCGATCGCAACCTATGCAATCGGCGGGGCTATCGTGGTTCTGCTTCTGCTGCTTCCGACCATCGCGCTTGTGATCGGTCAATCGGTGGCGCGCCCGCTGGCGCGTCTGCAGTCGGCCATGGAAGCCCTTGCCAGCGGCCAGACCGACCTCGACCTGCCGGACGACAGCGGCAGCACCGAGCTTGCTTCCATGAGCCGCACGGTTCAGGTCTTTCGTGACAACGCGGTTGAACGGGCCGAACTTGCGGCCTCACAGGATCAGGAAAACCGGCGGCGCGAAGAACGCGTTGCCCGTCTCGATACACTGATCGGCCGGTTCGAGGGAACCGTGTCCGCGGCACTCGACAGTCTTGACCGAGCCAATGGCGAGCTGCGGCAGACGTCCCAGTCGATGGAACAGTCGGCCGACGATGTTGCCAACCAGTCCGGGGAAGCAGCCGAAGCGGTGCGCACCGCGGCGGAAAACGTCACCTCCGCAGCTCATTCCGCGGAAGAGCTTGCCGCATCCATCGCCGAGATCGCCGGCCAGGCCAACAAGTCGACGGAAGTGGCTCAGCAGGCGGTTCGGAGTGCGTCTTCAACGGTTGCCACCATGCAGGAACTTTCCAGTGCGGCAGACCGGATCGGCGAAGTCATGGGGCTGATCCGAGACATTGCCAACCAAACCAATCTACTGGCGCTGAACGCGACCATCGAGGCTGCCCGCGCAGGCGAAGCGGGCAAGGGGTTTGCGGTGGTTGCTGCGGAAGTGAAGCAGCTTGCCGACCAGACCTCGAAAGCCACTGAGGATATCGCGACCCAGATCGAGGCCATCCAGGGGTCTTCCGGTCAGGCGGTCCAGGCGATCGAGGACGTCAACCGGATCATCTCCGACATGGAGGGCCTCGCCTCGGCTGTGGCGTCGGCCGTGCAGCAGCAGGACGAAGCTGTTCAGGCGATCTCGCACAACGTTTCCAGTGCCTCGGCGCGGTCCGAACAAGGGGTGTCGAGCATGGAGGCCGTCGGTTCGGCTGCCGAGCTTGCACGGTCCAACGGTTCCGAAGTGGAGCACCTCGCAGAATCGCTTGGCGAGCAGGGCGCGTTGATCCGACAGGAAGTTGCCGAGTTCCTGCAGGGCGTGCGCAGCGCCTGATCCCGAACCGGACCGCTTGAAACAAAGAAAATCGAAAAAACGCCGTGTCTGCACCGACGCGGCGTTTCGCCATTCTGGCGGCCTGCGTTTCTTCGTGCTAGCCATGCACACAAACGATCGGCCGGCACACCATCCGCCGGACCGGCCAAGCGCAAAGAGGGCGAAGCGGAATGCAGGAAGACATCGTCATCATCGGAGCAGGACAAGCCGGAGCCCAGGTTGCCCAATCCCTGCGGCAGGGCGGATTTGAAGGCCCGCTGCGGCTGATCGGCGATGAACCGCATCCTCCTTATCAAAGACCGCCGCTTTCCAAGAAGTTCCTGGCCGGCGAGATCGGCGCCGAAGGCTTGTGGCTGCGCCCGCCGGCTTTCTTCACCACCAACAATATCGATCACATTCCCAATACCAGAGTGATTGCGATCGACCGTGGCGCGAAGCGCCTGACGCTGGCAAACGGCGATACGCTGCCGTATGGCAAGCTGGTTCTGGCAACGGGCACCAATGCCCGGCTGCTGACGCTGGAGGGTGCCGACAAGAAAGGCGTGGTCACGCTGCGCTCGATTGCCGATGTCGACGTGATCCGGGACATTCTGCAAAAGAGCAGCAGTGTCGCCATCATCGGGGCAGGGTACATCGGTCTTGAAGTCGCTGCCGTCGCCAAAAGCCTGGGCAAGTCGGTCACCGTCATCGAGGCGCAGGATCGCCCGATGAAACGCGTGGTCAGCCAGGCGGTATCCGACTATTTCTCCGGCCTGCACAAGGCCCGCGGCATCGAATTGCGCCTGAACACGGGCATCGAGGCAATCGAGGGTGGTGACAGTGTCACCGGTGTCCGGCTGTCGACAGGAGAGACGGTTCCGGCGGAACTGGTTCTGGTTGCCGTCGGCGCAGAGCCCAATGATCACCTGGCCGCAGAGGCGGGCCTGGAGGTCGACAACGGGATCCTGGTGGATGGGTGCGGCCAGACCAGCGACCCTGACATCTTCGCTGCGGGTGATTGTACGCGTTTCTATTCCAACCGCTATCAGCGGTCCGTGCGCATGGAAAGCGTCCAGAACGCCATCGACCAGGCAAAGGCGGTTGCCCAGGCGCTGCTGGGTCAGGAAGTCGATTACGACCCGTTGCCGTGGTTCTGGTCCGATCAGTACGACATCAAGCTGCAGATCGCCGGTCTGTCGGAAGGGTATGACGACACAAAGGTCGTGGGTTCGACCGACGACAGCAAGTTCTATGTCGCCTACCTGCACGATGGCCGGCTTATCGCCGTCGACAGCATCAATTCACCGCGCTCTCACATGATGGCCCGCCGGGTGATCGGCGAGCCGTGGCGCGACGATCTACTGCCGGAAGCCTGAGCCAAAGGTTCTCTTGAAGTAAGTGAAGCCGGCGGGCGTTCGGGCAAAGCGCTTCGAATGCCCGGCGTTGGCATCTGCTGTTATTCGACCTTGCCGAATTTCTCCATGAAATAGGCGGTCATTTCCTTGTTGCGGTCGTACTGGTGCACGATGGCGTAAGGCTGCTTGTCAAAGGTTTTGACCAGCCCGTCCTCGAACACCGGCACGGTTTCCCGCGGCATGCAGAACCCTGGCGCGTCCGGACCGACGTTGGCACTGACCGCGTGCAGCAGCCAGGGAACCTGCCAGTTCACCTTCTCGGCCTTTTCCTTCCAGCCGCAAAAGGTCAGCAGCTGGTTAAAGGCGGCCTGATCACCGCTGCGTTTGGTCTGGTCGAAGTAATAGACCGCCAGCATGAAATCCATCATCGCCTCGTAGCGGCCGGCGAAATAGCCAGCGCAGCACACGGGAACCCTGGCCACACGGTCATAGGCATGGCGGCCGTAGGTTTTCAGGACGTTCCGGCGGTTCCAGGGGTCTTCATGGGTGATGCTTTCCTCACCGATGAGGAGATCCTTGCCCGGAGCAAGGTTCTCTTCCATCCAGGCGAACGGGTCAGACTGGAAGATGACGTCCCGGGCATCCGAGAACGCGACGAAGCGTACAGGTTCGCCAAGCGCATCGAGATGCTGTTTCACCAGGTGACTGGCATGGAAGAAGCGCCGGTCGTAGATCTTGTCCTTGAAGCGCAGCACGCGCTTGTTCCAGGTCCAGCGCCTGTCGGTGTAAAGCTTGCCACCATCGGTATGGTCGGCGATTTCTTCCCGAAGCTGCGAATAGGAGTAGCGCTTCTTGCCGGCGTCATGATCGAAGGTGATGACGAGCGAGCCCATGTGCTTCATGTAGTCAACAAGGGCTTCGCTGACATTGTAAGCAACCGCGACCGTCCGGCCGCGATACCCCGTTGCCTTCAGGGAATTGTACCAGGCAGCCATGTGTTTCGGCTCATAGCCCGACACCGCCGTGACGATGACATCGTTGGCTGCTGACATTTCGGCTGACATGCGCGCTCCGGCTCGGTTCATACAGGCCCCGCCGTCCGACCGGCCGGGTTTCGGCCTGCTACCTATCCCAATCCGCGCCGGGGGGCCAGATCGCGGGGAAACTTTCTGGCATTCCAGATGTTGGTCCGCGTCAGCAGCCAGCGTTCTGAAGGATGAGCCGGGTCACTTCCTTGGGTAGTTCCAGATGCAGCATGTGGCCGGTTCGTTCGAAAATGTGCGTGGCAACGACACCCGGCAGCTTGTGGGCCTGGCGCGTCGGCAGGACACGATCCTGTGTGCCCCAGAGGACCTTGATCGGCATGGGCAGGGCTGCCAGTTCGTCGCGCGGCAGGGTCTTTTGAACGCTGCCGTCGATGATCTCGTCCGCGATTGCCTCCAGTGTTGCGGCCGCGCCCGGGCGCGCGCGGCTTTCGGCAGCCGTTCTGGCGAGGAATTTCGGCAGTTTGAACTCCCAGCCGAAGAACTGCTCCAGCAGGGTTTCCATGGTGTCGGCATCCGTTGCAGCCGCATAGCGACGCAGCAGGCGGTGATTGATTTCGGAGCCGAAGCCGCCAGGTGCCAGCAGGGTGAGGCTGGCCACCAGATCAGGATTGCGCAGGGCAATCAGCGCGGCCACTGCGCCGCCCATGGAGTGGCCTACCAGATGGACCTTCGTCAGCTCGAGCGCCTCCAGGGACTGCCCGACAGCCTTTGCGGAAACCCCAGCGTTGCCGATCCGCGGCCAGTCCAGCGCCTCGCCGTGCCCCGGCAGGTCGAACGCTATGGAGCGTTTCTTCGAGGCCAGTGCCGTCTGGATGTTGAGCCAGGTTTGCCGGTCGCCGCCGAAGCCGTGCAGCAGCACGACCGGAGCACCGTTGTCAGGGCCGGTGGCTTCCTGGTCTCTGAAAGGCAGATGGGAAGGGGCGTCGGGACGTAGATCGGTCATGTCGGTCTTTGCTTGTCGGTGGGCTGAGGAAATACCTGCCGGACGGGAGGCGTTCAGAAAAGCCGGTCCAGGGTAAACAAGGGCTGGGGGTCGGTGAAGCCGTTGAGTTCGAACGACCCGGCCGGTTTTGATCTTTCGCTGGCGAAGCGGGCGACGTCTTCGGTCATCAGAACGTCGGCGCCGACGGTCTTGGTCAGGCTTTCGATCCGTGCAGCCGCATGGACCGTCTGGCCGATCACCGAAAAGGTGAGCCGGTGCGGAACGCCAATATTGCCGAACATGACGGAGCCGACGGACAGGGCGATGCCCGCCTTGAGAACGTGTGGCAGCGCCGGGTCGGAGTTGATCGCCTTCAGACGGTTCCGGCTTTCATCCGCAGCCGACAGGGCCTGTGCGACCGCCTTGTCCAGGCTTTGCGCGCCTATGGGAAAGACGCCCAGAACGGCGTCGCCGATAAAATCGAGCACTTCGCCGCCTTTTGCCAGGATAGCACCGGCTGTCGCGTCGAAATAGGTATTCAGAAACGAAAGGTAGGCATCGGGACCAAGCAGTTCCGCAATCGCGGTCGAATTGCGCATGTCGCTGAAATAGATCACCGCATCGACGGTCTGGCCGTCACCATGGCGGATCTGGCCGCTGAGCACCTTGTTGCCGGCGATCTTGCCGAGATACGTCTCTGCAATTGTCTGGTTGATCTGCCCCTGAATGGTGGCGCGCGCGGCCAGGGCAAAGCGTTTTTGAATGTAGCGGATTGCGGTCAGGGCATCGTCGGAGAAGCCGTCGGTTTCCCGCGTTGCCCAGCTGATCACGATGCCGGAGGTGGCAATCTGGTCCTTGATGGTCGGCAGGTCGAATTCGGTCGCTATGACGATGTAATCGGAGTACCCGCTCTCCTTCAGCCGAACGAGCAAGGGAAACTCGAGCGGTGCATTGGCATTCGTGAGGCGCCGTCGCAGGACGGATTCCTGGTTGACCAGCACGGCACGTACGGGGCTTTGCAGCCACTCGTCTGTTTCTTCGGCATTGTGGGCAATCTGCTCGCGCTGGATTTCGGTGCCGTTTTCCCAGATGGCGGCTTCCGCCTCGATCAGGGGATGAAGGGTCGACCAGCCGATCATGGCGCGGTCCACAGGAACCTCGCATGCGCGCAGGCGCTCGCACATTTCTCCGAACATGGACCCCAGATCGGGCGAGCCAAGAGACTGGTCGATCAACCAGTCTTCCACGCCGTCGATTTCCGCCATACTGATCATGGCGCCAAGTTAGTGTTGTTTTCGTCCGGTTTCCAGACGGCTTGTACCAGCGTTTGCGATTAATTCGCCTGTTCGAAAACCACCTTGCCAGGCGGGACGATGACCCAGTTAACCGTGACGTCGGGAATGCTGCCGGCGGTCTGGTAGGCGAACGTTCGCGACCCTTCGCGGACAGCATCCGGATAATAGCGGCGGATTTCCTCAATCGGTGTTTCCCGGTCGCCTCGCCAGACGATCATCAGACCCTTCTCCTGGACATCCTTCGGGTCAATCCAGGGGCTGAGGGTCCGGTCATGCAGATAAAACATCGACGGGCGGCTGGCGGCCTGTGTGGTGACGTTGGCTGCCGACCACATATCGCCGGCCACATAGGCAAGATCGGTGCCCATGCGCTCCTTCCAGACGCGTGCCATGTCTTCGGCGATCGCCTTGCCGGGATAGTGGAGCCGGGTCTGCTTGTGTTTCCAGTGCGGCTCCAGAACAGCCTGTCCGAACAGGATGCCCAGAAAAATTGCTTGGATGGCGACGGCGGCAACGAGGGCGCGGGCGGGAAAGGGCCAGAGTTGCGGTAGTGCCAGAAACCGCACCGCCAGGATGCCGGACAGCACGAATATGGGCGTGCCCCACATGTGTTCGAACTCGTTGCCGGTAACGGCTGATGCAAGCAGGACCACGGCAAGCGGCAGGACGGCAAACCAGAGCAGAAAGCGGTCGGAAGGTGTGGCAAGGGGCGTGGCCGCTTCGCGCCTGCGCAGTCGAACCTGTTTCAGGCCGTGCCAGCCAAGACCGGCTAGAACCACAAGAAACAAGCCGGCGTGATTGCCAATCTGAGCTGCCAGGAAGTTCAGCGGATTGAACAGATGGTCGACAAAACCGTCTGCCGGATTGCTGCGGCTGGCGGCGTAGCGCAACGTCAGGAAATCCGTTTCCAGAAGCCATGCCGCGTGTGGCACCAGCAGGGCAAGGCAGACGGCTATCGTCACCCAGGGGCCCGGGCGCAGGATGTGCCGCCGGGCATCGGCAAAGACCAGCGCGTAAAGCCCGATTGCACCGATCAGGAGCAGCACGAAATATTTCGTGTAAAGGCCAAAGGCGGCGAGGGCTCCAAGCAGGACCCAGTCGAGCAGGAGGCCTTTGTCCACTGCCCGGTGAAACAGCAGCATCATGCCTGCCCAGATGGGGATCTGCAGGATGTTCGGGTTGAATTCCGGCAGGGGCAGCGTGAAGTAGAAGGTGACGCTGGTCAGCACGAGAGACCAGAAGGCCTGCTGGCCGGAAAGTCCGAGACGGCGAGCGAGCCGCCAGATGAACAGATAGCCAAGGGCAACTGAAAGCGCGCTCAGCCAGTACCCGCCACTGACGCCTCCCGTGAGACGATAGGTGAGTTCCAGAAGCCAGGCCTGCATCGGCGGATGTTTGGTATAGCCGAGCTGAAGTTCCCTGCCCCAGGCAAAGCCTTCAACCACGTCAAGTGGCGGGTTGGGAAAGGTCAGGGCCGGTATCAGGGCATAAAGCAGGCAGAGGCCGCCAGCGTAATAAAGGGCCGCCCTTGAAGGAGCGTTTTCGATCAGACGTATCAAGGGTCAGGTCTCGGCTGGATGATGCGAGAAGGCCCAGAGCCGGGCTCCGGCAAAGGAAAGGGCTGGCACGATCGCGATGGAAAACAGGAGGCCGATGAGATCCGGCCAGGGGGTCAGCGTCAGCCACAGGGCCAGAACGGTGGTGTTCAGCAGGAAGCCGGAGACGGCAATCACCAGGAACCGCACCATGCTTCTGATTGCGGTGCCCTTTCGGCGCAGGTGGGAGAAGCTCCAGAAATAGTGACCGGTGAAAGAGACGCAGAAGGCGACCAGGAAACCGCAGACATTGGCTGGATAGGCCGGAAGCATTCCAGATTGCAGCAGGCTGCCCGCTACAATGGCATGGGTGAGCGTCGCCAGCACGCCGATCACGGCGAATTTGCCGGCGGCAGCGGTTTCCGTCTTCAGCCTGCGGTGGCGAAATTCAGGCGCCATTGGCGGCGTCGTCCGTTTGCTCTGCGGGTTGAGGTGTGTTGCCGCCTTCGATGACATCCTGAACGATGAAGACCGGCCGCTGTTTCGCTTCGTTGAAAAGCCGCGCCACATATTCGCCGATCATGCCGATCGACAGCAGTTGCACACCCGAGAAGAACAGAAGCGCGACCATCAGCGATGCGTAGCCCGGGAGATCGATGCCTTCGATGAGGACGCGTAATGTCAGATAAAGCGCATAGGTGAAGGCGCCGACAGAGATCAGGGCGCCGCCATAGAACCAGACCCGTAGCGGCAGCGTTGTGAAGCCCGTGAGGCCGTCCAGCGCAAAGTTCCAGAGCTTCCAGTAATTGAACTTGCCAGCCCCCGCCATGCGAGGAGGGCGCTCATAGGGCAGTGCCATGGCCGGAAACCCGACCCAGGCAAAAAGGCCCTTCATGAAGCGATTGCGTTCCGGCAGGCGCAGCAATGCATCGATAACGCAGCGGTCGATCAGACGGAAGTCACCGGCGTTCGCTGGCATGTCGATATTGGCCAGGCGGTTGAACAGACTGTAGAACATGCCCGCCGTGGACCGCTTCATGAGCGTGTCGGAAGACCGGTCGACCCTGAGGCCGTAGACGACATCATAGCCCGCGCGCCATCCGTCCAGCATCTGCAGAATGAGCTCCGGCGGGTCCTGCAGGTCGGCGTCGATGATGACACCGATGTCTCCTTTCGCTGCCTCGAGCCCTGCGGAAAGTGCAGCTTCCTTGCCGAAATTGCGGGAGAGGCCCAGAAGTCGTCCGGGCAGGCCGTTTGAAAGCTGCTCGGACAGGATATCCGCGGTCCTGTCACGGCTGCCGTCATCGATGAAAACATATTCATAACGAAGGCCGCTTCGCTCGAGCACCGGCCGGGTTGCCTGCAGGAAGTGGAGGATGACTTCCTCTTCGTCAAAGACCGGTACGATGACGCTGAGCAGCGGCGCCTGCGGGCGGGCGTTTTCCCGCCGGGTGACATAGACAGTGTTAGCCGCTTTGGTGTGCATGAACATTCGTTAGCCGGTTGAAGTCGGCGGCAACCTGCCGGAATTTCACGAAAAAGGCCAGCCCTTTGACGAGGCTGGCCTTCTTGATGGTCAATTGTTCCGATTGCCGTCAGACAAGCACGCCGTGGCAGTGCTTGAACTTCTTGCCGGAGCCGCAAGGGCAGGCCTCGTTACGGCCGACCTTGCCCCAGGTAGCAGGGTCTTCCGGGTCACGCTGTGCCGGAGGTACCGGAAGCTGGGCGTCCGCCATGGCCATCTCGTCTTCCCCGGTCAAGGGATTGATGTGATGAGCATGCATTTCCGGCTCGGCCGGCATCTGCGGTGCCTGGTCCGTTACCAGTTCGACCCGCATCAGCTGCGCGGTGGTCATCTGGCGCAGTTGCGTCAGCATGGATTCAAACAGCGTGAACGCTTCGGTCTTGTACTCCTGCAGCGGGTCGCGCTGGGCGTAACCACGGAACCCGACGACAGACCGCAGGTGATCGAGATTGGCCAGGTGCTCGCGCCACAGGTTGTCGAGCGTCTGCAGCAGCACGGCCTTTTCGACCTGACGCATGATGTCCGGGCTGTATTTGGCGACCTTCTGCGCCATGCCGGCATCGGCCGCCTTGCGCAGGCGGTCCTTGACCTCTTCGTCGGCGATACCTTCCTCGGCCGCCCAATCTTTGATCGGCAGATCCAGGTTCAGATACTTGCGGACTTCTTCCTGAAGGCCCTCGGTATCCCACTGCTCCGGGTAGGCGCGCTCGGGAATATGTGCGGACACAAGATCGTCGATCACGTCGTGACGCATGTCGGAAACCGCGTCCTGGATCGCTTCGCTGTCCATCAGCTCGATACGCTGATCGAAGACCACCTTGCGCTGGTCGTTCATCACGTCATCGAATTTCAGCAGGTTCTTACGGATGTCGAAGTTGCGCGCCTCGACCTTCTGCTGAGCTTTTTCAAGTGCCTTGTTGATCCACGGGTGGATGATAGCTTCGCCTTCTTCCAGTCCGAGTTTCTGCAGCATGGAATCCATGCGCTCAGACCCGAAGATGCGCATCAGGTCATCCTGCAGGGACAGGAAAAACTTGGAATGGCCCGGGTCGCCCTGGCGGCCGGAACGGCCACGCAGCTGGTTGTCGATGCGGCGGCTCTCGTGACGCTCTGTGCCGATGACATAAAGACCGCCGGCAGCAAGCGCCTTCTGCTTCATGTCCTCGACTTCGGCGCGGATCTGCGCTTCCCTGGCGCTGCGCTCTTCACCTTCCGGCATGTCGCCCAGTTCCATGGCGATCTGCATGTCGGCGTTGCCGCCGAGCTGAATGTCCGTACCACGGCCGGCCATGTTGGTGGCAATGGTCACGGCACCCGGCAGACCAGCCTGGGCAACGATGAAAGCTTCCTGCTCGTGGTAGCGCGCGTTGAGAACCGCGAAGACCTTGGTCTTGCCGCCTTCGTTCTTCTGCGCGGCGGCAAAGGCAGCCGGATCGCTGAGATCGATCTGCTTGTAGCCATGCTTCTTGAGCATCTCGGCAAGATATTCGGACTTCTCGATCGACGTGGTGCCGACCAGGATCGGCTGGGCACGCTGCTTGCAGTCGTCGATCAGCTTGACGATGGCCTGGAATTTTTCCTGAACGGTCCGGTAGACCTCGTCGTCGTCATCGATACGCTTGACGGAAACGTTGGTCGGAATCTCGACCACTTCCAGCTTGTAGATGTCGGCGAATTCGTCGGCTTCGGTGGACGCGGTGCCGGTCATGCCGGCCAGCTTGCCGTACATGCGGAAGTAGTTCTGAAACGTGATGGAGGCCAGCGTCTGGTTTTCCGGCTGGATGCGCACTTTTTCGCGGGCTTCCAGGGCCTGGTGCAGGCCTTCGGAGAAACGGCGACCCGGCATCATGCGGCCGGTGAACTCGTCGATGATGACCACTTCGTCATTGCGGACGATGTAGTCCTTGTCGCGCTGAAACAGCTTGTGCGCCTTCAGCGCCTGCTGCAGATGGTGCACGATGGCGACGTTCTCGACATCGTAGAGCGAATCGCCTTTCAGCAGGCCGGCTTCGCCCAGCAGCTTTTCCAGCTTTTCGTTACCGGCTTCGGTGAAGGTGGTCGAACGCTGTTTTTCGTCGAGCTCGTAATCTTCTTCAGTCAGATGCGGAATGAAGGCGTCGACCGAATTGTAGAACTCGGAGCGGTCTTCAAGCGGACCGGAAATGATCAGAGGCGTACGGGCTTCGTCGATCAGGATCGAATCCACTTCATCGACGATGGCATAGGCATGTCCGCGCTGAACCATGGACTGGCGGTCATGCTTCATGTTGTCGCGGAGATAATCGAATCCGAATTCGTTGTTCGTGCCGTAGGTGACGTCAGCGGCGTAGGCTGCCCGGCGTTCTTCGTCGCTCAGGCCGTGGGTGATACAGCCGACGCTGAGGCCGAGGAATTTGTAGACCTGACCCATCCAGTCGCTGTCGCGCTGTGCCAGGTAGTCGTTGACGGTAACGACGTGAACGCCGTTTCCGGTCAGGGCGTTGAGATAGACCGGGGCGGTTGCCACAAGCGTCTTGCCCTCACCGGTGCGCATTTCTGCAATCTGTCCGGAATTGAGGACCATGCCGCCGATGAGCTGCACGTCGTAGTGCCGCTGACCGAGTGCCCTGCGGGCCGCTTCGCGGACGGTGGCGAAGGCGGGAACCAAGAGGTCATCGACGCTTGCGCCGTTTTTCAGCTGGTTTCGGAACTCGTCGGTCTTGGCTCTGAGAGCGTCGTCCGAAAGAGCCTGGATTTCAGACTCCAGGGCATTGATCTGTTCGACCTTTGCCCGAAATGTCTTCACCTTCCGGTCGTTCGCCGAACCGAAAATCTTACGTGCTAAAGCGCCAAGGCCAGCCATGTGGCGGTCCTTCCCTACCGGGCGGCGCCAACTGGCAAAGAGGCGCCTGCCCATGAAATCGTCTCAATTGCTGTCCACTTTGCCGCCTGGCGCAGAGCGCTGGCCGGCATTCGCGGCCGAAAAGATGCCTTCCCGGCGCTACGGCCAGGACGCCCGACAGATAAGAGGGGGCTGAATGCTTGTCAACGCCGCAGGAATGCGCAATGTAGCCACGCCCCTGCAAGACAGGGGAAAGAAAGATTACTGTTCCGATACGTAAAGGACTACTCATGTTCCGAATTTCGATGCGCAGGCCGGCTCAGGCGCTTGCCGTTTCTCTCCTGGCGCTGTCGCTCGGATCCACCGTTCTGTCCGCTGCAGAACCGGACGATGTGGTCGCGAAAGTTGGCGACACGGAAATCACCGAAGCTGATCTCGCCTTTGCTGCGCAGGACCTTGGCAAGGAATTGCAGCGGTTCCCGCCGGCACAGTGGCGCAAGCTTCTTCTGGACGTCATGGTCGACATGGAACTGATGGCGCATGCCGCTCGTGAAGATGGCCTGGACAAGGATCCGGACTTCGAGCGCCAGCTCGACTTCCTGAAACTGCGTGCCTTGCGGAATGCTTACCTTGCCCAGAAAATCGACGGTGCGGTGACCGACGAAGAGGTTCAGGCGGCATACGACAAGGAATTCGCCGACTTCGAAGGTCCGGAAGAAATCAACGCCCGTCACATCCTGGTGAAGGAAAAGGCTGAAGCTGAAGCCCTTATCGCTGAACTGGACGGCGGCGCGGACTTCGCTGAACTGGCCCGCGAAAAATCTACTGGTCCGTCCGGTCCCAATGGCGGCAGCCTGGGGTACTTCGTCAAGGGGCAGATGGTTCCACCGTTCGAGGCTGCGGCCTTTGCGCTGGAGCCGGGCACCTACACCAAGGAGCCTGTCGAAACCCAGTTCGGCTGGCATGTGATCAAGCTCGAAGACAAGCGTCGTCAGGAAAAGCCGGCGTTCGAGGAAGTCGCAAACGGTCTGCGCCAGCAGCTGATGCGCGAGCGCTATGACGCCCGCATGGCCGAGCTGAAGGATCAGGTTGCAGTCGAGATCCTCGATGAAGCCCTTGCCAAGTCCGAAGAAGAAGGTGCTGCTGCCGAAGACGGTGCGGCCAAGACCGAATAAGGCAAACGCTGCCTGAAACCAGAAAGCCCGGCAGTCAGACTGCCGGGCTTTTTTGCAGCCCTTGTGCACCAAGCCCAAAAAGGCTTGAAAAGGCTTGCCTTTGTCCCATGCTTACGGCAAGAGCATCCAGTGTTCAGGCGAGCGCTGACAAGGTGCTCGCACGCATTTGAATGGATCAATGTCCGGACGGTCAAACGATCTCGATTGAGCGCCCGTTGATCCGGAACTTTGTATCATCTGACCGGGACCGCCTTGATGTCGACCACCGTATCTCCCCTTGCACCCAAGTCCTATCCCGAGATGCCGGAGATCGAGGGTGTTCAGTTTGCGACCGCCTCTGCCGGGATCAAGTACAAGGGCCGGACCGACGTCCTGCTGGCAACGGTTGCCGAGGGAACGGCCGTCGCAGGGGTCTTCACCCGTTCCAAGTGTTCTTCCGCGCCGGTTGACTGGTGCAAGGCTCGGGTCGGTGGCGGCAAGGCCCGCGCGCTCCTGGTCAATTCCGGCAATGCCAATGCCTTTACCGGCAAGAAGGGCAAGGCAGCTGTTGAACTGTCTGCTGAAATCGTCTCCAGGGAGCTTGGCTGCAGCGAGGGTGAAATCTTCCTGGCATCAACCGGCGTGATCGGCGAACCGCTTCCGGCGGACAAGTTTTCCGGTGTCATCGGAGAATTGAAGGCCAACCAGGGCAGCGCGAGCTGGCTGGATGCGGCCAAGGCGATCATGACGACAGACACCTATCCGAAGGTCTCCACTGCAAGCGTTGAACTGGATGGTGTTACCGTGACAATCAACGGCATTGCCAAGGGCGCGGGAATGATTGCGCCGGACATGGCCACCATGCTGTCGTTCATCTATACCGACGCTCCGATCGCTCCGGCTGTTCTCCAGGCTCTGCTCAGCGGGGAAGTCGACGGCAGCTTTAACGCGGTGACCGTCGACAGCGATACGTCCACCTCCGATACGGTGCTTCTGTTCGCGACCGGTGCAGCCGGCAAAAAGGGCGTGGAGAGCGTTGCCTCGCTCGATGATCCGCGCGTCGACGTGCTGAGGGCCGCTCTTGGCGACGTCATGCTGGACCTTTCCCATCAGATCGTCCGCGACGGCGAAGGCGCACGCAAATTCGTGGAAGTGCGGGTTGAAGGTGCCGAAAGCGACGGGTCCGCAAAGCGGATCGCGCTGTCGATTGCCAATTCGCCGCTGGTCAAGACGGCAATCGCCGGCGAAGACGCCAACTGGGGCCGCGTCGTCATGGCCGTCGGCAAGGCTGGTGAACCGGCCGACCGCGACAAGCTTGCCATCTGGTTCGGCGATGTGCGGGTGGCCGTGGAAGGTGAGCGCGATCCAGACTACAGCGAAGCGGCCGCCTCTGCCGTGATGGAGCAGGAAGACATTGTCATCCGGGTCGATCTCGGTCTCGGCAGCGGCCAGGCGGCGGTCTGGACCTGTGATCTCACCAAGGAATATGTCGCCATTAATGGCGACTACCGGAGCTGAGTTTCCCTAGCAGTTCTGACGGTACTGCCCGCAAACGTGCTTAACCGCGCGTTAATTCAGCGTTTCAGGATTGGACAATCTGCCAATGACCAAGATCGTGCTCGTCGCAGCTTGCGCCCTTGTGGATGCGGATGGTCGCATTCTTCTGGCGCAGCGGCCTGAAGGCAAATCCATGGCCGGACTGTGGGAATTCCCCGGCGGCAAGGTCGAGCAAGGCGAGCGTCCCGAGGAGACGCTGATACGCGAGCTGGAGGAAGAGCTCGGCATTGAAGTTAACGAAGCGTGTCTGGCGCCACTTACTTTTGCCAGCCACTCTTACGAAGATTTTCACCTACTTATGCCATTGTTCATTTGCCGCAGGTGGAATGGAACTCCACTCGGCAAGGAAGGCCAGGCGTTGAAATGGGTGCGGGCTGTCAGGCTGAGGGATTATCCGATGCCTGCCGCTGATGAACCTCTGATACCCCATCTCCTGGATGCCGTCTAAGCCCGTTTGTTCAAACCCCCGGGGGGCACATGCCGTTTCGATTTCAGTCCGTCGCAGACCGCATGTTGCAGGCCTTTCGCCGGGGAAGAGCTTTCGGAGATGACGAGCACGGCGCGACCATGATCGAATACGGTCTGATTGTCGGTTTCATCAGCATCGTCGTCCTGGTCGCCATGACCGCTATCGGTACTGCCATGCGCACCGATATCTTCGGAACAATTTCGACTGCCCTGCAAGGTGTGCTCGGTTCCAGCTGATCCTGGCCGTTCGGCTACCTCTAGTCGCCTATTTTCCGTTCCTGAACGCCAAGCGCGTCTGCGAGCCGTGTCTTGGCCGAGCCGGGGCGCAACGGTTTCTGCTGGCTTTCATGCGGCGCCCAGCCTGACAGCGTTACCAGTGAAAATGTCGCTCGGATCCTGCCGTCCGCATCGGCGTGGTTCTGCGCATAAAGTTCGGCCGCACGCAGCAATACCTGTCGAGATAGCGGCTTTCTGCTGCGGTCTTTCAACACGGATGTTGCACCCATGGCCCTGAGATCCGCCAACAGTGCGAACATCGTGTCGTAGCGCACCGTCAGACTGTCCAGATCCGTGACCGGCAGCGCAAAGCCTGCCCTTTGAAGCAGGCTGCCGAGGTCGCGCGTGTCGGCAAACGGCAGCACCCTTGCAGCCGCGCCGCCTTTTACTTCCAGCTCAGCCCGCGTGAGGCTGTCGCGTAGCTCGCTCAAGGTGCCGGCTCCGGGCAACGTCGCCAGAAACAGACCGTCCGGTTTCAAGGCGCGGCGGAGCTGTACCAGTGTTCCCGGCAGGTCGTTGACGAATTGGAGGTTGAGAGCGGAGACGATCAGATCCACCGATTGGTCGCCAAAAGGGATCAGGGCGTCATCGAAGACAAGGTCGGGGGCAGCAAGGCTCGGGTCGGCAGCAAACAGATCCGCGCGCAACACGAGGTCAGCCTTGCCGGACTGCCGGATTGCTTCGCTCACGTGAGCGCAGTGTCCGCCGAGATCGACAGCTACCGGAAACCGCCGATTGACCAGCAGCAGGCGGTCCTGCAGATCTTCGCTGACGGCTTTCAGCAGAAAGTCCGCACCCGGTTTGGCAGCCATCAGCGCCCGCAGGCGGCAGGTGCGGAAGAAGGAGCGGTCGAAGAGATCTGGTTGTGCGGTCACGGCAATCCCGGTTGTCATCGAACTTACCGCGGTCACATATGGTATCCGCCCGCCAAGGTCAAAGGCGCAAGGGTCGCGCCAGGCGGCTTGTGGAACAGGTTTCCAGAAAGTTCAGGCCGGTTCCTGCTTGTTTGGGCTGGCCAGATATGTGTTTTCGGTGCCAAGGTATTCCTCAGTTTGAAGGGGCATTCCTGTCGGGTGCCATTGGGGAGCGGTTTTGCGAAGCCTTGCGATGAACATTGCCGGCCTGCCGGAAGTCGCGGCGCGATTTGCGCTCGATTTCGTGCTGCCGCAGCGCTGCTTCAGCTGCGATGCGCGGGTGTCCGAGCAGACGGGATTGTGCGCGGAATGCTGGTCCCGGATGCCGTTCCTGGAGCGGCCCTGGTGTCAGCGGCTCGGTATTCCTTTCTCGTATGATGTCGGCGACGGTGCCTGGAGCCCGCAGGCGATCGCCTCGCCGCCTGTGTTCGACAGATTGCGGGCGGTGGCCTTTTATGATGGTCCTGCCCGGCAGATGGTGCATGCGCTGAAGTTTTCCGGGCGGCGGGAACTTGCCCGTCCGATGGCACGCTGGATGGCGCGTTCCGGCAACGAACTTCTGAGCAGGGACAGCCTGCTGGTGCCGGTGCCGCTGCACTGGATGCGACTGCTGCAGCGCCGGTTCAACCAGGCGGCTGATCTGGCGAAGGAAGTGGCCCGCGAATGCGGTGGCCAGTTCGAACCGCAGGTCCTCAAGCGGCAAAAGCGTACACGCCGGCAAGTTGGCCTGTCAGCCAAGGACCGCCACAAGAATGTCCGCTCGGCTTTCAAGGTCGATGGTGGCCGGGCCGATCTGGTTCAGGGACGTCACGTTGTGTTGATCGATGATGTGCTGACGACCGGATCAACGGTGTCGGCCTGCTGTAAATGCCTGCTTTCTTCAGGGGCAGCTTCCGTCGACGTGCTCACATTCGCGCAAGTCGACCCTGCTTTGCGCTCGGGCAACACGGTCTGATCCCGACAGTCTTCCTCTTGAGTTTTCGCCGCGCGCTCGCATATAACGCCCGGATTTGGTGCGCGGCGGTGCGGAAAAGCGTGCAGCTGCCAAAAAAAAGGAAAAGACCTGATGGCTGAAGTGGTGATCTATACGCGCCAGCTCTGCGGCTTCTGCACGGCGGCCAAGCGGCTGCTGGACAAGAAGGGCGTTGCCTACACGGAACACGATGCCACGTTCGATCCAGGCCTGCGCAAGGAGATGGTGCAGAAGGCCAATGGTCACTCAACGTTTCCGCAGGTCTTCGTCGGCAAAACCCATGTGGGCGGCTGCGACGATCTTCACGATCTGGAACGTGCAGGTAAACTGGACGCATTGCTCGCGTCCTGATTTACTGAACGAACAACCTTACCTACCAGGACGGAGACAGCGGTCGGATGACCTCATTCACGGCAGCATGCATTCAGCTGCGCAGCGGCAAGACGATTTCGGACAACGCCGATGCTGCGGAAAACCTGATCCGGGCAGCGGCAAAGGACGGCGCGCAATTCGTTCAAACGCCTGAAATGTCCAATGTTCTGGTACGCAGCCGCGAAGAACTGCTGGAGCGGATTTCCGATGCCGAAGACGACCTGTTCCTGAAAAGAGCGCGTGCGCTTGCAGCCGAGCTGGGCATCTATCTGCATCTGGGGTCGCTGGCCGTGCTTGCCGGCAACGGCAAGGTCGCCAACCGTGCCTTTCTGATCGGGCCTGACGGCAAGATCCTTGCGACCTACGACAAGATCCACATGTTCGACGTGGACCTGCCAAATGGCGAAAGCTGGCGCGAGTCCGCAACCTATGAACCTGGAACGCAGACGGTCATCGCGGATCTGCCCTTTGCCAAGGTCGGCATGGCTGTCTGTTACGATATAAGATTTCCGGCGATTTTCCGTACCCAGGCTCGTCAGGGTGCACAGGTTCTGACGGGGCCGGCAGCCTTTACCCGCCAGACCGGGCAGGCGCATTGGCACGTACTGCAGCGCTCCCGTGCCATTGAAAACGGTGCCTACGTGATTTCGGCTGCACAAGGCGGTACGCATGAAGACGGGCGTGAAACCTATGGTCACAGCCTGATTGTCGACCCCTGGGGTGCCGTTATCGCCGAGATCGATAATGATGACCCCGGCTACGTTCTCGCCGAGATCGACACCCAGAAGGTTGCCGATGCGCGGGCGCGCATCCCCGCGATCGCCAACGAGCGGGATTTCGTCAGCTGTCACGCGGATGGTCTGAAGGAGATTTCGGCGTGATCAAATACACGCTCGTTTGCGACAGTGCACATTCCTTCGAAGGCTGGTTCCGCAATTCCGATGATTTCGACGCGCAGTGTGCGCGAAAACTGGTTGTCTGCCCGATCTGCGGAGCAACCAGCGTTCAGAAAGGTTTGATGGCGCCGGCAGTTTCAACCGCACGCAAGCGGGAAGTGCTTGTCGGTGCCGCGCAGGCGGAAATGCAGTCGGTGGCCGCAGCCGCTGCCAACAAGGCCGATGCGCCGACGGCCGCTGCCTCGACCGAAATGCGCCCGTCCGCCCTGTTGCCGCAGGATGTGCAGCAGAAGGAAATCCTCGAAGCTCTTCGGCTGGTGCGTGCGCGTATCGTCGAAAGTTCGGAAAACGTCGGTCAGAATTTTGCGGCGGAAGCCCGCAAGATCCACTATGGCGAAGCTGAAGAACGCAGCATCTATGGCGAGACAACGCCCAAGGATGTCGAGGCATTGCTTGACGAGGGCATCCAGGTGTTCGCACTTCCTGAACTGCCTGACGACAAGAACTGAGTTCAGGCGACTTTCAGCTTGAAGTTCGTGGCGTACCCAGGAAAGGGCCGGGAGCTTCGCGTCCGGGTTGCCGGCCTCTGCAATTTCCCTGCAATCGCGGTTTCTCAGCCGTTTCGACGGAAGTTCAGGTTACCGGGAAGGAGGCGTTTCTCTTTCGGTAGTCTCAGATGAAGATCACGTAGAAGAAGATATATTGCGTTTATGTAGTAGGTTTGTTCCGAAAAATTTCTTACGTAGTGTTAATCATTGTTAATTATTTTGGATATTTAAAATTTACATCGACTTGGGAACTTTCTCGGGTTGTCGGTGTTGAATATTGAAACAAACATTTATAATCATGATGCTGTGCCGAGGTTCCCGATGTCGATGACTGAGATGAACATGCCCGATACGATACGTGTGATGGTGGCGGAAGATGAGCCGCTGATCGCCTGGATGCTGGAAGATATCCTGTCTGGCATGGGTTTGCAGGTTGTCGGGCCATTCGCGACCGTTGCCGAGGCACGTTCCTGCATGTCTTCCGAGCCGCCAGAGCTGGCGCTTCTGGATGTCGATCTGGCCGATGGCGTTGTCTATCCGCTGGCTGACACGCTGCATGCTCAGAAAGTGCCGATCATCTTCCATACCGGTAATACGGACAAGGTGGACCTGAAGAATCGCTATGGAGGGGCTGAAGTCGTTCCGAAGCCGTCCAACCCCAAGCGGTTGCAGATTGCCGTGGAAGCGGCCCGGACGCTGCTCAAACGGGCGTAAGCGCCCCTTCAGAGCGCGCTTTGCTGATCGGTTTGGGTTCTGGCGTCTTCCTGGCTTCCGAACTGTGCTACGCCGCAACGGCTTCATCGGGAGCTGGTGGAGCCAGGCGCCTGGAATTTTTCCATGACAGCCAAAATGAAAACCTGCTTCAGCCCGGGCGGATGAAGCAGGTTAATCGGTATAGGGCCGGTCAGGCGAGGATGTCAGGATTTCGCGGAAGACGGCTTGCGCCGCGCCTGTGCCGGTTTCAGCGCAGCCTTGGTTTCTTCCAGGCTTTCTTCTGCAGCCTTGCTCATCTCGTTGACGCTTTCCATCGCCGTTTCATTGAGCTCCTCAACCACGGCGGCGCTTTCAGAAAAGCTGTCACGGAAGAGGGCGGCCTGCTTCTCGAAATGGTCCTGATATTCGCTCGCCATTCTGGAATAGAAATCCTGCAGGGTTGCCATGGTTTCTTCCGGCGCAGCGCACTGGCTGAGGGACTTGGCGCATTCCATGTCCTGGTGCAGCCGGTGGCTGACGAAATTCATGTGGTCATCAAACGCCTTTTCGGCATGGGTCCACATGGTCTTGCCCACTTTCTGGAAGCTTGCGATGGCCTTGGCTTCAATTCGGTCTTCGCGCTCGGCAAACGCCCAGTTGGAAAAGGCAGGCATTGGCCATTCGGTCGGTGCCGGCCATTCCGGCAGCTTGGGCCATTCGGCCATCATGGCGCTGAAGTCGAAGGCACCTGTATTGCTTTTCGTCGGCATGAAAGATCCTCCGGTTGTTCGTGTGACGTCCTGCGGCTGGCCATGGCGTTCTTCGCCGGCTTGCCGTCCCCGGACCTGCGCATTCTGTCATTGCCAGCGCAGGGCCCCGCTCCAAAGGTGACGTAACTGTACCTTTGCATCAAGGCCAAGCTTTGACACGGATCAAATCGCATACCGATTCTTACGTAAAAGGCATTTGTGCCGCAGGTTTGTGCAGCCGATTTGCGGGCTTAAGGGAGATTGAGAAAATCGCGCAGTGTCGCCGTTACCTTTTCAGGGGCTTCAAGAGGTGACAGGTGGCCGCTGCCCTGGATCACCGCCAATTCGCTTTGGGGAATGTGGTCGTGGATTTCCTGCGAGATTTCAACCGGTGTGAGCCGGTCGCCATCACCGACCAGCACAAGCGTGGGGCATGCGATTTCGCCGAGACGGGGGCGGGAATCGATGCGGTTGATAAGCGCGGTCTGCTGGCGGATGAAGGCCTCGGGCCCGGTTTCCTGAGCCATCTCGACGACGATTGCCTTCAGCTCTTCGTCTTCTTCGCGCTTTTCATGAACGAACCCGGGGTAAAGCAGATGGGGCACCTTGGAAAAGCCCTTCTTGCGGGTCAGGTCGATGAGGAACTGCCGGCGCTCCGACTGGTCGGGCGTATCCGGCCGGGAGTTGGTGTCCAGAAGAGCAAGCTTGCCGACCCGCTCCGGCGCTTCGCGCATGATTTCCATGGCGACATAGCCGCCCATGGACAGGGCGATCAGCGAAAACCGCTCCGGTGCTTTTTCCAGGATGCTGGCGGCGATCGCCTTGATGCTGTCATGTTCGCGGTGGTTTGCCACCATGATCGGTCGGTCGGCAAAGGCAACTATCTGCGGGGCGTAGAGCGCTTCGGTACACAGAAGGCCCGGTACGAACAGGATCGGATCGCTCATCAGCTGTTTTTCGCCCGTTCCGCCAGCAGCATGTAGTTCACGTCCATGTCGCGCGATCTGGCCCAGGTGTCTGTCAGCGGGTTGTAGGTGACGCCGCAACGATCGATCATGGTGAGCCCCGCGGTCTGAAGCGGGCCTTCGATTTCGGAAGGGCGGACCAGCTTTTCGTAGGAATGGGTGCCCTTCGGCAGCCAGCGCAGCACGTATTCGGCACCGACGATGGCAAGTGCATAGGCTTTCAGCGTGCGATTGATGGTCGCGACGAACATCAGCCCACCCGGACGGACCATTTGCGCGGTGGCCTCCAGGAACAGCGGTACATCGGCGACGTGCTCGACCACTTCCATGTTGAACACAACGTCAAAGGTCTCCCCCGCCGCTGCCAATGCTTCCGCGGTTTCTGCCCTGTAGTCGATTTCGAGGCCGGAAGTCTTCATGTGAAGGCGGGCGATCTCGATGTTGATTTCGGACGGGTCCGCGCCGACCACATCGGCACCAAGCCGTGCCATCGGTTCGCTCAACAGGCCGCCGCCACAGCCGATATCGAGGCAGCGCAGCCCCTTGAATGCGTCCGTGGTCTTCGGGTCGCGGCCGAAATGCCGGCAGACATGGTCCTTGATGTAGCCCAGCCGCACCGGGCTGAACTTGTGCAATGGCTTGAACTTGCCCGTCGGGTCCCACCACTCTTCTGCCATGGCGGAAAAGCGCGCGACTTCCTCGCTGTCGATCGTGCTTCTGGTTTCCTGAGCCCTGCCAGTCATCGGACGGTCCTTTCAAGAGCGTGAAGCGGCTTGGCGCTTCGCCTGGTCATTCAACGGTTCGAAGTCGTTCCAAGGTCTGAGACTATTTGTCAAGACACCCAGTTGCAGCAAAGGAACGCAGCCTGTATGCATGTGCGCCGATCCCAGAGGCGCAACAGCGCTTCCAGACACGACTATAAAGAATACGAGTGGTATGGCCCGACTGGTTTTAAAATTTGGCGGGACTTCGGTTGCCGATCTCGATCGCATCCGTAACGTCGCCCGCCATGTCAAACGGGAAGTGGACGCCGGCCATCAGGTCGCGGTGGTAGTTTCGGCCATGGCCGGACAGACCAACAAGCTGGTGGAGTTTTGCCGTGAGGCATCACCGCTCCACGATGCCCGCGAATATGATGCCGTGGTTGCTTCCGGCGAGCAGGTGACGTCCGGTCTCCTGGCCATCGTGCTGCAGGACATGGGTGTCAACGCCCGGTCGTGGCAAGGCTGGCAGGTGCCGATCAAGACCGACGAGAACCACGGCGCGGCCCGCATCCGCGACATCGAGGGAGGCTTCCTGAGCGAGCGTCTCGAGCAGGGCCAGGTGGCCGTGCTCGCGGGCTTCCAGGGTGTGGCGCCGGACAACCGGATCGCGACCCTGGGTCGCGGCGGGTCCGACACCAGCGCCGTTGCCATCGCCGCTGCCATCAAGGCCGACCGCTGTGATATCTATACCGATGTCGACGGCGTCTACACCACCGATCCGCGCATCGTGCCCAAGGCGCAGCGTCTTGACCGGGTGTCTTTCGAGGAAATGCTCGAAATGGCCTCGCTCGGCGCCAAGGTGCTCCAGGTGCGCTCCGTGGAAATGGCCATGGTTCATGGCGTCAGAACATTCGTGCGCTCCAGCTTTGACGATCCGGATGCGCCCCAGGTCGGCGAGAACGGCCTTCCGATTGGAACTCTTATTTGCGACGAGGATGAACTCGTGGAACAGCAGGTTGTCACCGGCATCGCCTACGCCAAGGACGAAGCCCAGATCTCTCTTCGTGACGTTGCCGACAAGCCGGGTGTCGCCGAATCCGTGTTCGGTCCGCTGGCGGATGCCAACATCAACGTCGACATGATCGTCCAGAACATTTCGCCGGATGGCAAGACCACCGACATCACCTTCACAGTTCCCGAGGGCGATTTCGAACGCGCCAACAAGGTGCTGGAAGACAATCGCGGCGTCATCGGTTTCCAGAACCTTGAGGGCGCCCGTGACGTGGTGAAAGTCTCCGTCATCGGCATCGGCATGCGCTCGCATGCAGGCATCGCGGCCCAGTGTTTCCGCGGCCTCGCGTCCAAGGGTATCAACATCCGGGCCATCACCACATCCGAGATCAAGATCTCTGTGCTTATTGATTCAGCATATGCAGAACTTGCGGTGCGGACTCTGCATTCGCTATACGGGTTGGACGGATAGTTCATCCGGGAGGCAGGCCCCTGTAGAAAAGGGGCCTGTTTGAAGCGGGATCAACGGGGGCGCTATGCGCAGCAACCTAGCCGGACCGCGCCTTCTGCTCCGTCGGCTTCGCGAAGTCATGGCGGAGCCGATCACGGCGCAGGAGCGACTCGACAAGATCGTGGTGTTGATCGCCTCGAACGTCGTCGCGGAAGTCTGTTCCGTTTATATCCTGCGCGCCGATGGTGTTCTCGAACTCTATGCGACCGAAGGTCTGAAGAGCGAAGCGGTCCACAATGCCTCGCTGCGCGTCGGCCAGGGTCTTGTCGGCCTGATCGCGGCCGAAGCCCGGCCGCTGAACCTGCCCAACGCCAGTGCCCACCCGGGCTTTGCCTATCTGCCGGAAACGGGTGAAGAGGCCTATAATTCCTTCCTCGGTGTGCCGATCCTGAGGGCCGGCCGGACACTTGGCGTGCTTGTCGTCCAGAACAAGTCTCACCGGACCTATCTGGAAGACGAAGTCGAAGCGCTGCAGACGACGGCCATGGTGATCGCCGAAATGGTGGCCGCCGGCGAACTGGAAGCCATTTCCCAGAAGGCCACCGGTCTGGATCTTTCCCGGCCGATCACCTCCAACGGTGTTGGCCTTGCCGAAGGTGTCGGCCTCGGTCATGTGGTTCTGCATGAACCGCGTGTCGTCGTCACGAACCTGATCGCTGAAGATACGGACCGGGAAAAGGGGCGCCTGGAAGCTGCCATCAACCGGCTGCGGCTTTCGATCGACGATCTGCTGGCCAGCGGAGAGATCGCGGCCATCGGCGAGCACCGCGAGGTGCTGGAAGCCTACCGCATGTTTGCTTACGACCGCGGCTGGATCCGGAAGATCGAGGAAGCGATCCGCAACGGCCTGACCGCCGAGGCTGCCGTCGAAAAGGTCCAGAGTGACACGCGCGCCCGGATGCTGCGCCAGACCGATCCGTATCTGCGTGAGCGCCTGCACGACCTCGACGACCTTGCCCACAGGCTTATCCGCGAACTCATGGGCCGCGAACACGGCCCGGGCCTGGATGAACTGCCCCAGGATGCGATCGTCGTTGGCCGCAACATGGGTGCGGCGGAACTGCTGGACTACGGCCGCGACCGCATTCGCGGCCTGGTGCTGGAAGAGGGCGGTCCGACAAGCCACGTGACCATCGTTGCCAGGGCGCTCGGTATCCCGACGGTCGGACTCGTGGATGATATCGTCAGCCTGGCCGATGGCGGCGACGCGATCATCGTGGATGGCGACACCGGCGAAGTGCACTTGCGCCCGGCCGCCGATCTGGAAAATGCCTACGCGGAAAAAGTCCGCTTCCGTGCGCGGCGACAGGCCCAGTACCGGCGCCTGCGCAACAAGCCGTCCGTCACGCGGGACGGCGTCGACATCTCGCTTCAGATGAATGCGGGTCTTCTCGTCGACCTGCCGCACCTGGATGAGGCTGGCGCAGCCGGGGTAGGCCTGTTCCGCACCGAACTGCAGTTCATGGTGGCGTCTTCGTTCCCGCGCATGCGGGAGCAGCAGTCCCAGTACAGCCAGGTTCTCGATGCGGCGGCGGGCCGGCCGGTTACGTTCCGCTCGCTCGATATCGGCGGTGACAAGGTGCTGCCGTATCTACGCTCGATCCAGGAGGAAAACCCGGCGATGGGCTGGCGCGCACTGCGCCTCGGCCTTGATCGGCCGGGCCTGCTCAGAACCCAGATCCGAGCTTTGCTGCATGCGGCCGCTGGCCGGGACCTGAAACTGATGTTCCCGATGGTCGCCGTGGTCGATGAATTCCTGCAGGCCAAATCGTTGGTGGACAAGGAAGTCAAACACCTGCGCCGCCACGGTCACGCCACGCCGGAAAACATCCGCCTGGGCGTGATGGTGGAAGTGCCTTCGCTGCTGTTCCAACTGGAAGAGCTGATGGGCCATGTCGACTTCGTGTCTGTCGGTTCCAACGATCTGTTCCAGTTCTTCTGTGCGGTCGACCGGGGCAACACGCGTGTTGCCGACAGGTTCGACACATTGGGCGTCGGCTTCCTACGGGCCTTGAAATCCATCGTGGATGCCGCAAATAAGGCTCATGTGCCCGTGACCCTTTGCGGAGAGCTTGCAGGCCGTCCGCTTGAAGGCATGGCGCTGATCGGCCTGGGATTCAGGGACCTTTCCATGGCGCCCGCGTCTCTTGGGCCGGTGAAAGCCATGCTTCGGACCCTCGATGCCGGCCGCCTGTCCGCCAGGTTGCTGCCGCGACTGGAGCCGGGACACGATGACAGCAACATACGGGAAGTGTTGAAGCGCTTTGCCGCCGAAACCGATGTTGCCCTTTAGCGCTAACGGGCGTAACTCACCGTCAAAGCGATAATTTCTGGAGAATCAGCGCGTATGCTGGCGCGTCACAAACTTGATACCCTGCTGGACCGGTTCGCTGAACTCGAACACATGATGTCCGCCAATCCGGATCCGGGCGCTTATGTAAAGCTGTCGCGGGAATATGCCGGACTGGAGCCGTTGGTCGGCAAAATCCGTGCATTGATCAAGGCGGAACAGGATCTGGCCGGTGCAAAGTCACTGGTGCAGGATCCGTCCTCCGACGCGGAAATGCGCGAGCTTGCCGAGATGGAGCGCGACGAGCTGGAAGAGCGCGTCGAAGAACTGGCCCAGGATGTACGCATCGGGCTGTTGCCGAAGGACGAGGCGGACTCCAACGATGCCATCCTGGAAGTGCGGGCGGGGACCGGCGGCGACGAGGCGGCTCTCTTTGCCGGTGATCTCTTCCGCATGTACCAGCGTTATGCCGAACTTCAGGGCTGGAAGGTGGAAATCCTGTCTGCCAGCGAAGGTGAAGTCGGCGGCTACAAGGAAGTGATCGCGTCCGTTTCCGGCGACAACGTTTTTGCCAAGATGAAATTCGAGTCCGGTGTTCACCGGGTGCAACGGGTGCCAGCGACCGAGTCGGGCGGACGTATTCATACGTCGGCGGCAACCGTTGCCGTGCTGCCTCAGGCGGAGGACGTCGATATCGACGTTCAGGAGAGCGACTTGAGGATCGACACCTATCGCGCATCGGGCGCAGGTGGTCAGCACGTCAACACGACCGATTCTGCCGTGCGCATCACGCACTTGCCGACGGGTATCGTCGTCGCCGTTCAGGATGAACGCTCGCAGCACAAGAACAAGGCGCGAGCCATGCAGCTTCTGCGGGCGCGCATCTATGACGAGGAGCGCGAGCGGGCTGCGAGCGAGCGGACCGAGGCCCGGCGCCTACAGGTCGGGTCCGGCGACCGATCGGAGCGTATCCGCACCTACAACTACCCGCAGGGCCGCGTGACAGATCATCGTATCGGCTTGACGCTCTACAAGCTGGAGCAGATCCTTTCCGGGGAAGCACTCGGCGAGGTCATCGAGCCGTTGATCCTGGACCACCAGGCCAATCTTCTGGCAACCGAAGAGGCCTGAGGTGACCATCGGCCAGCTTTACCGGTCCGTGCGCGACCGGTTTCGGGTGGCCGGTTTGCCGACACCGGAACTGGATGCAAGGCTTCTGGTCAGCGCGGCGCTCGAGCTGCCCCTGTCGGATCTTGTCTTTCGAGAACAGGAAGAGGCAGCACCTGGTGCGGCCGAACTTGCAGAGGCCCATGCGCGGAAACGCCTGGAAGGCATGCCCGTCGGCCGGATACTCGGAGAACGAGATTTCTACGGTCGGCGATTTTGTTTGAACGAGGCAACGCTGGAGCCCCGGCCGGACACTGAAACCCTGATCGATGCCGTTCTGGAAAGATGTGCTCCTGAAGAAGCACCGTTTATCTGCGATATCGGCACGGGCACGGGAGCGATCGCCGTCACGTTGCTGGCCGAGTTGCCCCGAAGCCGGATGATCGCGGTGGACCTCTCGGAACAGGCGCTTGAATGTGCTGCAGGCAACGCCTCTCTGCACGGCGTGGAAGACCGGTTTCTTCCCGTGCGGGCGGACTATACCTCCGCCCTGCGGCCGGAAAGCGGCTTCGACTGGGTCGTCAGCAACCCGCCCTATATCCGCAGCGCTGTCCTCGCCGAGTTATCGCGCGAAGTGATTCAGCATGACCCGAAGCTTGCTCTTGACGGCGGCGAGGACGGCCTGACAGCCTATGTTCGTATTGTCACGGATGCGGTGAAGCTGCTGCGCCCGGGCGGTTGGATTGCTCTCGAAATCGGCTTCGATCAAGGAGAGGAGCTGAAAAAACAGCTGCGTCATCATGGCTTTGTAGAGATTGAAATCATTAAAGATCTTTCCGGAAACGACCGTGTCGTGGTGGGGCGCAGGCTCTAATTTTGCGGATTTGATCCAAAGGCGAAAAAGCACTTGGAAATCGCAACGGAAACGGGTACGTTCCTCTTGCCGAGACCGGAAATGTTATCAGCGTTTAGCGGGGCATGCGCATCCGGCAGCTGGGAACCGGCGCAACTTCAGCGTTTTGGAAACCGTTGCAAATCGGACTATCCGGTGTTTCGGACTGTCGAAGAAAAAGACAATCGCGTTGGCCAGCGGCCTTTAGCGCGCTGCGTATGTTTTCAATGACAGCCGCTAACCAGCATTGTTGGTTTCGGCAGGTATTTCGTGTCGGTTTTAGGCAATTCCGATGTTGGGTCAGCGTCAAGCTGACCGCCGTTCCTTAAGAGAAAACGGCAGGATGAGACCAGGTAATCAAAGCAATAAGCGTATGCGCGGACGGGGCCGCAAGGGCCCAAATCCGTTAACCCGGACTTACGAATCAAACGGTCCTGATGTGAAAATCCGCGGTACTGCGATGCACGTTGCAGAGAAGTACCAGCAGCTTGCACGGGATGCCCAGGCATCCGGCGACCGGGTGATGTCCGAGAACTATAACCAGCATGCGGAGCACTATCTGCGCATTGTGGCTGCCGCGCAGCCGCAACAGCAGCCGATGGCGCATGCCTCTTCCCGCAACGAAGCCGAAGACGGTTTCGAAGCCGCGGCAACGAATGGCTCAGGCCACTCCAATGGTACAGAACGGCCTTCCCAGGACGTGTCCTCCTCGGACAACGACCTGATGGATGCCGACAGCCCGCAGCCTTTCATCGACGACATGCCTGTCATCGATCAAGAAGGTAAGGTCAACGGCGCTTCCCAGAAGGCAGAGAAAGCCGAAGCCGGCGACGACGAAGCGGACGAAAAGCCGCGCCGCCGCCCCCGGACACCTCGTGCGCGCACGCCGCGCCGGGCTTCCGGTGATCAGGCTGACGCAGGCCAGGCTACGGCGGAAGCCGCGGACGGTGCTGAAGCTTCCGGCGGTTCCGACGAAGCGGATCAGCCGAAACCGCGCCGCCGGGTTGCGCGCCCGCGCCGTGCCAAGGCAGCTGAAGAGGCTCCGGCCGAGGCACCTGCCGGAGAATGATCCGGTAGATAGTCAGCCTCGATAAAGCTGAAACAGATAAAACGGCGTCCATGATGGGCGCCGTTTTTTGTTTGCCTTGCAGACATCCGTTCCGGACGGCACAGAATAAGATGCCGCAGGGGCTTTTGTGGTGAATATGCAACACTATATTAGAGGAGCAGCACTGCAAAAGGCTGTGCGGATGCCCGTATCAGGGGTCCGTATTCCAGATCGTTCCCCACGCTTCGGGTGGTGCGGACGGGTAGGAGGTAACTTATGAACTTTGAAAAATACACTGAGCGTGCGCGCGGTTTTGTTCAGTCCGCTCAGACCTTTGCCTTGGGGCGGGGCCATCAGCAATTCGCACCTGAACACATCCTGAAGGTTCTTCTGGATGATCCCGAAGGCATGGCCAGTGGCCTGATCGACCGTGCCGGCGGCAACGCCAAGGCATTGAAGGGCGATCTTGAAGGCCTTCTGGACAAGATGCCGAAAGTTTCCGGTGGTTCCGGACAGCTTTACATGGGCCAGGCAACCGCACGCCTGTTCGAGCAAGCCGAGAAGATCGCCGACAAGGCCGGAGACAGTTTCGTCACCGTGGAGCGGCTTCTGCTCGCCCTTGCCATGGACAGCGACAGCGAAACCGGCAAGCTGATGAAGCGGCACGGCATTACGCCAAACGGACTGAACGAGGCGATCAACCAGCTTCGCCAGGGCCGGACGGCCGATACCGCAACTGCCGAAAACCAGTATGACGCGCTGAAGAAATTCGCTCGGGATCTGACCCAGGTTGCCCGGGAAGGCAAACTCGACCCGGTGATCGGCCGTGACGAGGAAATCCGCCGGACCATCCAGGTCCTGTCGCGCCGTACCAAGAACAACCCGGTTCTGATTGGTGAACCAGGGGTCGGCAAGACTGCGATTGCCGAGGGCCTTGCGCTGCGCATCGTCAATGGCGATGTACCGGAATCACTCAAGGACAAGCAGCTTCTTGCGCTCGACATGGGCTCGCTGATTGCCGGTGCGAAATACCGGGGTGAGTTCGAGGAGCGACTGAAGGGTGTTCTGTCCGAAGTTCAGGCGGCCGCGGGCAAGGTAATCCTGTTCATCGACGAGATGCACACGCTGGTTGGCGCCGGCAAGGCGGATGGGGCCATGGATGCCTCCAACCTCTTGAAACCTGCTCTGGCGCGCGGCGAGCTGCACTGTGTCGGTGCGACGACGCTGGACGAATATCGCAAGCACGTTGAAAAGGATGCCGCTCTGGCGCGCCGGTTCCAGCCGGTGTTCGTGAGTGAGCCGACGGTCGAGGACACGGTTTCGATCCTTCGCGGGATCAAGGAGAAGTACGAACTCCATCACGGGGTCCGTATCACCGACAGTGCCATCGTCTCGGCAGCGTCTCTTTCCAACCGCTACATCACCGACCGGTTCCTGCCGGACAAGGCAATCGATCTTGTGGACGAAGCCGCCAGCCGGCTGCGGATGCAGGTCGACAGCAAGCCGGAGGAACTGGACGAACTGGATCGCCGGATCATCCAGCTCAAGATCGAGCGCGAAGCCCTGAAGGCAGAAAGCGACGAAGCTTCCAAGGATCGTCTGTCCAGGCTCGAGAAGGAGCTGACGGATCTGGAAGAAAAGTCGCAGGCACTCAGCAACCGCTGGCTGGGCGAGAAGGAAAAGCTGAACCTTGAACAGAAGATCAAGGAACAGCTGGAACAGGCCCGCATCGACCTGGAAATCGCGCAGCGTCGCGGTGATCTGGCCAAGGCTGGTGAGCTTGCCTACGGCGTGGTTCCGGAGCTGGAACGCAAACTCGCCGAAGCGGAAGCTTCAGAGGATGCCGATGCCATGGTCGATGAAGCCGTTACGCCGGCTCACATTGCCCAGGTCGTTTCGAAGTGGACCGGTATTCCGGTCGACAAGATGCTGGAAGGCGAGCGCGAAAAGCTGCTTCAGATGGAAGACATGCTGGCGAACCGGGTCATCGGCCAGGCAGAAGCCATTCATGCGGTTTCCACTGCAGTGCGCCGGTCGCGTGCCGGCCTTCAGGATCCGAACCGGCCGATCGGCTCGTTCATGTTCCTCGGGCCGACCGGTGTCGGCAAGACCGAGCTGACGAAGGCACTTGCGTCGTTCCTCTTTGACGACGACAGCGCGATGGTGCGGATCGACATGTCGGAATACATGGAGAAGCACTCCGTTTCCCGTCTGATCGGCGCGCCTCCCGGCTATGTCGGATACGAGGAAGGTGGTGCGTTGACGGAAGCCGTTCGGCGGCGCCCGTATCAGGTCGTGCTTTTCGATGAAATCGAAAAGGCGCATAGCGACGTGTTCAACGTGCTGTTGCAGGTGCTGGACGACGGTCGCCTGACCGATGGTCAGGGCCGGACGGTCGACTTCCGCAACACACTGATCATCATGACCTCGAACCTGGGGGCCGAGTATCTGGTCAACCAGCCGGAAGGTCAGGATACGGATGCGGTTCGCGACGAGGTGATGAGTGCCGTGCGGGGTCATTTCCGACCGGAGTTCCTGAACCGGCTCGACGAGATCGTGCTGTTCCATCGCCTGCAGCGGGCGCAGATGGCCGATATTGTCAAGATCCAGCTGGAGCGCCTGCGGGCTCTCCTCAGCGATCGCAAGATCACGCTGAAACTGGACGACGGCGCTCTCGGTTGGCTGGCGCAGAAGGGATACGACCCGGCCTACGGAGCCAGGCCGCTGAAACGGGTGATCCAGAAGGACGTTCAGGATCCTCTCGCCGAAAAACTGCTTGCCGGCGAAATCCTCGACGGCCAGACGGTGGATGTCACGGCTGGGTCAGACCGCCTGATGTTCCAGGTGGAAGGCTCGGAAAGCGCAGCCGCCTGATCTGAGGCAAGCTGAAAGAAATGAAAAGGAAACCCGCGGAAGGTCACTTCCGCGGGTTTTTCGTTTGTGCCTCGATTGGCCCGGGCATTTGCGTTTTGTCAAACGGGCCCGCGAAAAGCTGTGGTATTCATATATTCATAAATATGAAACAATTGCCGCGCTTCGGTGAAACCCGGGGCGGCGGATCCGATCAAGGAGACTCAAATGACAGTCGACCGTGCAGTCATGATGTTTGCAGGTGCCATGGTGCTCTTGTCCCTGGCGCTGGGATTTTACGTTTCGCCCTACTGGTATCTGCTCAACGCCTTTGTCGGCTTGAACCTGATGCAGGCATCCGTCACCGGCTTTTGTCCGGCAGCAATCATTTTCAAGAAGCTCGGCATGAAACCGGGAGTGGCCTTCTCGTAAGGTAGAGGACAAGATGAGCCGCGGTATCTTCATTTTCTTCCTGTTGACGCTGGCTGCAGCGTCGGGTGCCGCGCCGGTGGCTCGAGCCGGCGAATTTCTGGCCGAGCCGATCACCGTACCGGAAACCAAGGCGGTATTTGCCGAGGTCAAAAGCCGGACGGTCGTTCCAGCCCGCGCCCGCATTGGCGGAACCATAAAGACAATTTCCGTGCGCGAGGGCGATGTCGTGACGGCTGACCAGGTCATTGCCCTGGTCGTTGACGAGAAAATTGCACTCGAGCTGGGGGCTGCAGAAGCCCGGATCGAGGTTCTGCGTTCCCAGCTTCACAATGCCCGCACCGAATTGGAGCGTGTGGAGCAACTGGTTGCCCGTGGCAGCGCGGCACAAAGCCGGCTGGACCAGGTGCGCACACAATTCGATGTGGTCACCAACCAGACCGTTGCGGCGGAAGCGGAGATGGCGGTCGTACGCCAGCGCGCCAGCGAAGGCGAAATCCTGGCCCCCAATGCCGGACGCGTTCTGACGGTGCCGGTCACGGAAGGCTCGGTCATTCTGCCGGGAGAGGAGGTCGCCCGGATTGCCAGCGGCCGCTACTTCCTGCGTCTCTCCATCCCGGAACGTCATGCCGCCCAAATAACCTCAGGGGAGAAAGTCCTGCTGGGTGGACGTGGTCTTGACCCCAAGACCGCGGCTGCGGAGACCGGGAGCACCGCAACCCGGCAAACCTTCGGAACGATCGTGAAGGTCTATCCCGAAATTACCGAAGGCCGGGTGACGGCGGATGTCGACGTCGATGGCCTGGGAGACTATTTCGTCAACGAACGCACCCTTGTTCATGTGCCCGTCGGCGAGCGTCAGGTCATTGCGGTGCCGGAAGCTGCTCTCTCGATCCGGCATGGTGTCGATTATGTGCAGGTTGTCGTTCCGGCTGGCTCCCAGGATGTCGCCGTGGTTCCAGGCGCAAATGTTCTTCACGACGGGACGGTTCTGGTCGAAATCCTGACAGGACTGCATGCCGGTGATCGGGTGTTGGTGCCATGAAGCTCGGTTTTGCCGGATGGCTGACCCGATCCTTCATCGGGTCACCGCTCACCCCGCTGTTCCTGATGGCTTCCCTTGCCCTCGGGCTGATTGCTCTTGTTGCCCTGCCACGTGAAGAAGAACCGCAAATCTCCGTGCCGATGGTCGATATTCATGTGGAAGCCAACGGCCTCAATGCGGATGATGCGGTCAAACTGGTGACGGAACCGCTGGAGACGATCGTCAAGGCGATCGATGGTGTCGAGCATATCTATTCCCAGACCCAGGACGACCGTGTGCTGGTAACGGCACGGTTTCTCGTCGGGACCGACGCGGACGCTGCCATCTTGCGCGTGCACGAAAAGATCCGCGCCAACATGGACCGGATCCCCGTCGGCATTCCGGAGCCATTGATTGTTGGCCGGGGTATTGATGATGTCGCCATTGTCGTCGTTACGCTGACGCCGACACCGGGGGGCGCCGAGCGGTGGACGGCAAACGGGTTGACCCGGATCGCGCGTGAACTTCAGACCGAAATCGCCAAGCTCTCGGACATCGGTCTCACGTTCATCGTCGGGGAGTAGCCGGAAGCCATTCGCGTTGAACCTGACCCGGAAAAACTGTCGCTTTACGGCATCACGCTGCAGCAGCTGGCTGCCAAGATCGAGGGCGCCAACAAGTCCTTCCGCGCAGGCTATGTCCGCGAAGCCGGAGAGCAGCGCGTTCTGGTCGCCGGGGAGACGTTGCAATCGGCCGAAGAGATCGGAAATCTCTTCCTGACCGCCCGTGATGCCCGGCCCGTTTATGTGCGTGATGTCGCCCGCATCGACCTTGCCACTCAACCGGCAGAGCACAGGGTCGCCCATATTCGCAAGCAAGATGGAGCATTGACCTTGGCGCCGGCGGTGTCGCTGGCCATTGCCAAACGACCGGGCACCAATGCGGTGGTGATTTCCGATGAAATCGTCTCACGGCTAGAAGCAATTCGCGGAGATCTCTTTCCCGAAGGCGTGGATATGGAGATCACCCGGAACTACGGTGAGACCGCCAATGAAAAAGCCAATGAACTGCTGTTCCATCTTGGGCTTGCGACAGTCTCCATTGTCGTCCTGATCGCACTGGCGATCGGCTGGCGCGAAGCGCTGGTGACACTGGTGGTGATCCCGACGACGATCCTGCTCACGCTCTTTGCAGCCTACCTGATGGGCTACACCATCAACCGTGTCAGCCTGTTTGCCCTGATTTTTTCCATCGGCATCCTGGTGGACGACGCCATCGTGGTTATCGAGAACATCGCCCGGCACTGGGGCATGGCGGATGATCGCAGCCGGACGCAAGCCGCGGTGGAGGCGGTGGCGGAAGTCGGCAACCCGACCATCATCGCAACGCTGACGGTCATCGTCGCCCTTTTGCCGATGCTGTTCGTTTCAGGCTTGATGGGCTCCTATATGGCGCCGATTCCCGCCAATGCGTCGGCAGCGATGCTGTTTTCGTTCTTTGTTGCCGTGATGCTGACACCCTGGCTGATGATGAAATTCGCTGGCCGCGGCGGAGGCCATTCCCATGCGCCTGCGGCCCATGGCGGGGCTCTGGGGCGTGTTTACGCGAAACTCGCCAGACTGTTGATCGGTTCGCGCCTGCGCGCCTGGGGCTTTCTGCTGATCGTCGGCGTCTGCACCATCGGTTCGCTTGCGCTGTTCTATACCACCGACGTTACCGTGAAACTGCTTCCATTCGACAACAAGGCGGAGCTGCAGGTGCTTGCCGATCTGCCGGAAGGGTCTTCTGTCGAGGACACGGACAGGGTTCTTCAGGAGATTGTCGCCCGTTTGGGAGAGGTGCCTGAAATCCTGTCGTTCCAGACCTATGCCGGCACTGCCTCGCCTTTCAATTTCAACGGACTGGTTCGCCACTACTATCTGCGGGCACTGCCTGAACAGGGTGACGTGCAGATCAATCTCACCGAGAAGGGGGAGCGGGACCGGACCAGTCATGACATCGCGCTGGATATCCGGGAGATGCTGACAGGTCTCGACCTTCCCGCCGGTACCGTGTTGAAGGTGGTGGAGCCGCCCCCGGGGCCGCCGGTGCTGGCGACGCTGCTTGCGGAAATCTATGGGCCCGACGCCGATACCAGGCGCGCGGTTGCAAGCAAGGTTCGCCAGGCCTTCGAGGACGTGCCGTTCATCGTGGACGTGGATGATTCCTTTGGAACCCAGGCCGACCGGGTGCGCATCGCCATCGATCAGGACCGGCTTGAATATCACCGGGTCGAGCAGGGAGATGTCTTCGACACCGTCCGGCGTCTCTATGGTGGAACGGAGGTCGGTTATTCGCATCGAGGCCGGGCGCGTTATCCGATTCCGATCCGAATCCATCTAGCCAGGGGCGACATGGTGATCGGTGAAGCGGTGCTTGCAACGCCGGTGCCGGCCAATGCATTGCCCGGAAGCCGGGGCGTGATCGAGCTTGGCGACGTGGTGACGGTTCGCAGGGAAAAGACATCCTTTCCGGTGTTCCGCCACAACGGGCGTGCGGTTGAAATGGTAACCGGTGAACTGGCCGGTGCGTTCGAAGCACCGGTTTACGGGATGCTGGCTGTTGGACAAAAGATCCAGGACATGGATTGGGGACCTGACGGCGAACCGGTGATCTCGTTCCATGGTCAGCCCGAAGACGAAACGCGGCCAACCCTCCTTTGGGATGGCGAGTGGGAAGTTACATGGGTGACTTTCCGGGACATGGGAGGTGCCTTCATGGTGGCGATCCTGGGCATCTACTTCCTTGTGGTGGCCCAGTTCGGTTCCTTCAAACTGCCGCTCGTAATCCTGACGCCAATTCCGCTGACGCTGATCGGCATCATGCTGGGGCACTGGCTGTTTGCTGCGCCATTCACGGCGACATCGATGATCGGCTTCATTGCGCTTGCCGGCATCATCGTGCGCAACTCCATATTGCTGGTCGATTTCATCCAGCATTCGCGCACGCCCGACAAGCCGCTTCTGGACGTTCTGCTGGAAGCCGGGGCAATCCGCTTCAAGCCGATCCTGTTGACAGCGCTTGCCGCCATGATCGGTGCAGCAGTTATCCTCACCGACCCGATATTTCAGGGGCTGGCGATCTCGCTGCTCTTCGGTCTGGCATCGTCGACGATCCTGACGGTTCTGGTGATCCCGGCGATCTACATGGCTCTGCGCCGCGGGAAGGCACGACAAAAGGAAGTGTCGGAAGCTGGATGAGCGGCAGGTTGATTGTCGCCGGCGTCAAGCTGGTGCTGATCCCTCAGGCGGGGATTGAATGATCGAAGCCTGTCTGGAATGCGGACATGAACAAGTTCGGCCGGGGCACCAAGGCCCCGGCCGAACTTTGTTTTTCATGAGTGTCAGTTGATGGCAGCGATCCGCGACGGCTTGCGGACACGATCCAGCAAGGTGTCGACGCGGTAGCGCTCGGTTTCGAACGCTGTGCGCATTTCACCATCCAGCGTGCGGCCCTTCGGCAGCTTGATACGCATCGGATCCATGTAACGGCCGTTGACGAGCACTTCATAGTGCAGGTGCGGGCCTGTCGACAGGCCGGTGGAGCCGACATATCCGATGATCTGGCCCTGGGTGACCTTGGATCCTTCACGGATGCCGCTGCCAAAACCACTCATGTGGTTATAGGTCGTGGTGTAGCCGTTCGTGTGCTGCAGCTCGATACGGCGGCCATAGCCGGAGCTCCAGCCGGCCTTGACGATTGTGCCGTTCCCGGCCGCCATGATCGGCGTTCCGCGCGAAGCAGACCAGTCCACACCGCGGTGCATCTTGGTGTAGCCATGGATCGGGTGGCGACGCATGCCGAAACCGGAGCGGAACTTGCCGCCATTGAGCGGCTTGCGGATAAGAAACTTCTTGGCGCTCTGACCGGTGTCATCATAGAAATCGGTCACGCCATCGTCAGGCGTGCGGAACCGGTAGAATTCCCGTGTGGTGTTGCCGGTGTTGAGCGCGGCATACAGGATCTTCGGCGGGCTGTTGTCGTCGCCGTCGGTGAAGAACAGCTCAAGGGCGTCGCCCGGCTGGACCCGCGCATTGAAGTCGACGTCAAAGGAGAACATGCGCACCAGATCGTTGATGATCTCTTCAGGCATGTCCTGTTCGAGAGCCGTCTGGTAAAGGCTGTCGTAGATTGCCGGGGTCGGGCCGCCATAGGAAACGCGGTCGGCTTCTTCAAAGGCATCAGCAAGGAACGTGCTCGGTTCCTTGGCTTCGATATAGGCGCCGCTGTCCGAGCGGGCGACCGTAGCGCGGTGCTCCGTGTTCTCATAAAGGCTGACGCGTTCAGGACGCATCCGCTCCAGATCGTCCGGCGACGGTGCATAGGCGATCCGCAATCTTTGTCCTTCAGTCAGGTCCGAAATGCCGAACAGGCTTGAGAAGGCGGTCGAGATTGCAAGTGCTTCATCTTCGGTCGCGTCATAATCCATCATGACGTCGACCAGATCCTGGTCCTTGGTTACGGGAACGATGCTTTCGTCCATCCCGGCAAAGCGGATGTCCTCGTCCTGTTTGGACACGAAGGAAACGTTTTCCGGCGTGATGCGCACGGCGTAGCGTTCCAGGTCGGGCTGCAGGGCGAGATTGAAATCGAAGCGGCCCGGATCAACCAGGGATTTCGCCGCCATTTCGACAGCGTCAATAGAAAGAGTGCGCGCGGTTTCGCGAACGGCAAGCTCAACTTCGGTTTCGGAGGGTGTCCGGTCGAGGTCTATGTCCCCGCTGGAAGACGGGAAGGGGGCAAGTGAAATGCTGACTTCGCTTTCCAGCTTTGCACCATAAATGGAATCGGCTGGAAGCGGAGTGCCGGTTTCGGCAACACTGATGCCGCCATCATCGTCGTTATTGTCAGCGAACATGTTCAACGGATTGAACGGGGGAATGCGCTCCGCGAGTTCCGGATCCTTGCGGGTCGCAAGCGTTGCGCTGACGAAGACATGCGGCTGGACACGAATGTGATCCCTGTCACCTTCGCGGGTGACCACATTAACGTCGATGACATGCTTGCTGGAATATTCGGCTGCGGTGCGAAGGACGCGATCGCCCTTGGCGCCGCCGCTCGACAGGGCAAAGCCGTTCACAAATGCACCGGACGAGGGCGCGGCTTCCACACTGTATTGACCGTCGAGTGCCGCCATGAGGGCTCCACCCATCAAAACAAGTGATGTGACGCCTGTTAGGACGGTACCTGCAAACCAGCGCAAAGACACCTGCCGACGGTCGGACATGCCACTGCGGCCTTCGTAGCCGCGCAGCGGCGGCTCTTCACCTAACTCTATGCGTAGGGTCTGCGCGCTATGGAAGGGCCCCAAATGCATTAATACCTGTCCGGTCCTTTTAAGCTATCGCGTCAATCCGAGGCCCGCAGCCCCGGGCCACGGCCAGTATGTTTCAGCGGCGCTAAACATAACAGATCCTGCTACATGCAGTGTTTGATTTAAATCGTCAATTGTTTCTGCACGGATGCCCACGAGGCGAACCGCTTCGAGATGGTGGGTTACGAGCAGAATTTGTCGGTTCTGTGGTCGCAATAGGGCTAGGTGTCTTCTTTATAAGGGGGCTCATACGGGAGGCTGTGGGCACTCCCGTATTCCCGGAGCAAAAAAGACAAAAGGAAATCGAAAAAATTCCCGGGAGAAGACGAGGCTCCGGGACTAAATCGATGATTTAGATAAGGGAATCCGTACGTTTCAGCTTGTGTGAATCTTTTTTGACAAAGAGTGTTGACTCATCTTCAGGCCATGCGTATAACGCCCTCCATCGACGGCGGCGCCGCCAACACGGCGCTCCTCGCTGTTGGTTCTACCAAACAACTTTGCCGCAGCGACCTGGCAACAGGGAAGTGGTTCGGCGTCTTTGGTTGAAGGCTTTAAAGCCGCATTTGCTGACTGGCGAATGGTTCTTTGAC
>NZ_CP045344.1:2042500-2135000 GCF_009363375.1 Labrenzia sp. THAF187b
ACGATCAAGTAGAGGGCCAGCGTGACCGCATGGCTGTCAGAAAGATCTCGTGAAACTGGTCTTATATTATTGATGATCAGTTTGTTTTGAAGCCAGGTTGGTCTTGAGTGTTAAAGGTACTCAGGGTTGGGTCTGGTGGATTTGCAAGCATGAGATGAGCATTGATAATGAGAGTGATCAAGTGTCTTAAGGGCATTCGGTGGATGCCTTGGCGACAAGAGGCGATGAAGGACGTGATACGCTGCGATAAGCCATGGGGAGCTGCGAATAAGCTTTGATCCGTGGATTTCCGAATGGGGAAACCCACTCCGTATGGAGTACCCGCAAGGGAGCAAACCCGGGGAACTGAAACATCTAAGTACCCGGAGGAAAGGACATCAACCGAGACTCCGCTAGTAGTGGCGAGCGAACGCGGACCAGGCCAGTGGCTTGCATTTAAGAACCGGAACCGTCTGGAAAGTCGGGCATTAGTGGGTGATAGCCCCGTACGGGTAGAAATTATGCAAGTCCTCGAGTAGGGCGGGACACGTGAAATCCTGTCTGAACGTGGGGGGACCACCCTCCAAGCCTAAGTACTCCTTGTCGACCGATAGCGAACAAGTACCGTGAGGGAAAGGTGAAAAGTACCCCGACGAGGGGAGTGAAACAGTTCCTGAAACCGGATGCCTACAAACAGTTGGAGGGCGCAAGCCTGACAGCGTACCTTTTGTATAATGGGTCAGCGACTTAATTTAACGAGCAAGCTTAAGCCGGTAGGTGTAGGCGTAGCGAAAGCGAGTCTGAATAGGGCGCCCTAGTTCGTTGGATTAGACCCGAAACCGAGTGATCTAGCCATGGCCAGGTTGAAGGTGCGGTAACACGCACTGGAGGACCGAACCCACGCCTGTTGAAAAAGTCGGGGATGAGCTGTGGCTAGGGGTGAAAGGCCAATCAAACTCGGAAATAGCTGGTTCTCCGCGAAATCTATTTAGGTAGAGCGTCGGATGAATACTCTCGGGGGTAGAGCACTGGATGGGCTATGGGGGCTTACCGCCTTACTGATCCTAACCAAACTCCGAATACCGAGAAGTACTATCCGGCAGACACACAGTGGGTGCTAACGTCCATTGTGGAGAGGGAAACAACCCTGACCGCCAGTTAAGGTCCCTAAGTTATGGCTAAGTGGGAAAGGATGTAGAACTCCCAAAACAACCAGGATGTTGGCTTAGAAGCAGCCATCATTTAAAGAAAGCGTAACAGCTCACTGGTCTAAATAAGGGGTTCCGCGCCGAAAATGTACCGGGGCTCAAGCCATACACCGAAACTGCGGGTGCATCTTATGATGCGCGGTAGCGGAGCGTTCTGTAAGTCTGCGAAGGGGGACCCGTGAGGGCTCCTGGAGATATCAGAAGTGCGAATGCTGACATGAGTAACGATAAAGCGGGTGAGAGACCCGCTCGCCGAAAGTCCAAGGGTTCCTGCGCAACGCTAATCGGCGCAGGGTTAGCCGGCCCCTAAGGCGAGGCCGAAAGGCGTAGTCGATGGGAATGCAGTTAATATTCTGCAGCTTGGTGGTAGTGACGGATGCCGTGTGTTGTATCTCCTTATTGGATTGGGGGTGCAGCGAAGGTGTTCCAGGAAATAGCTCCACCGTATAAACCGTACCCGAAACCGACACAGGTGGACTGGTAGAGAATACCAAGGCGCTTGAGAGAACTATGCTGAAGGAACTCGGCAAAATGCTCCCGTAAGTTCGCGAGAAGGGAGACCTCACGACGGGCAACCGTTGTGGGGTGGCACAGACCAGGGGGTGGCGACTGTTTATCAAAAACACAGGGCTCTGCGAAGCCGTAAGGCGACGTATAGGGTCTGACGCCTGCCCGGTGCTGGAAGGTTAAGAGGAGGTGTGCAAGCACCGAATTGAAGCCCCAGTAAACGGCGGCCGTAACTATAACGGTCCTAAGGTAGCGAAATTCCTTGTCGGGTAAGTTCCGACCTGCACGAATGGCGTAACGACTTCCCCGCTGTCTCCAGCATAGACTCAGTGAAATTGAATTCCCCGTGAAGATGCGGGGTTCCTGCGGTCAGACGGAAAGACCCCGTGCACCTTTACTACAGCTTCACACTGGTATTCGTCACGACATGTGTAGGATAGGTGGTAGACGTTGAAGCAGGAGCGCCAGCTCTTGTGGAGTCACCCTTGAAATACCACCCTTGTCGTCATGGATATCTAACCGCGGTACAACAATATCCGGGACCGTGTGTGGCGGGTAGTTTGACTGGGGCGGTCGCCTCCCAAATGGTAACGGAGGCGCGCGAAGGTGGGCTCAGAGCGGTCGGAAATCGCTCGTTGAGTGCAATGGCATAAGCCTGCCTGACTGCGAGACTGACAAGTCGAGCAGAGTCGAAAGACGGCCATAGTGATCCGGTGGTCCCTCGTGGAAGGGCCATCGCTCAACGGATAAAAGGTACGCCGGGGATAACAGGCTGATGATGCCCAAGAGTCCATATCGACGGCATTGTTTGGCACCTCGATGTCGACTCATCACATCCTGGGGCTGGAGCAGGTCCCAAGGGTTTGGCTGTTCGCCAATTAAAGTGGTACGTGAGTTGGGTTCAGAACGTCGCGAGACAGTTCGGTCCCTATCTGCCGTGGGTGTAGGAGAATTGAGAGGATCTGTCCCTAGTACGAGAGGACCGGGATGGACGTACCTCTGGTGGACCTGTTGTGGCGCCAGCCGCATTGCAGGGTAGCTATGTACGGAAGGGATAACCGCTGAAAGCATCTAAGCGGGAAACCCACCTCAAAACCAGTTCTCCCTGAAGAGCCGTGGAAGACCACCACGTCGATAGGAAGCGTGTGGAAGTGCGGCAACGCATGAAGCTTAGCTTTACTAATAGCTCGTTCGGCTTGATCCTCTCATTAGTCAATGTTCATCTTTTGGATGCGCCCCTGGCGCATCGAAAAGATCATTTTAAGTGCGCTACCGCCCTTCGGGCTGCTTGAGCGCGTTTGAAATGATCCATAGGGCCAATGTCCTGGAACCTTCGTCCCAGGCGAGGCCGACCAAAACATCAAAAAATATATAGACCAGTTCACGCAAATTGCGCTTCGCCGGCCTGGTGGCCCTAGCGGGGAGCCCCCACCCGATCCCATCCCGAACTCGGCCGTGAAACTCCCCAGCGCCAATGGTACTGCATCTTAAGGTGTGGGAGAGTAGGTCGCCGCCAGGCCTGCAAATCGCAATTTGAAACCTCTTCAATTTGTCTGTCGCTCACGCGCGTAACGCCCTTCGGGCTGCGCTCCGCGGGGCGGCCCGACCGGCCGGCGGCCACTTGGCCTTGCCTCCGCTGCGCTCCGGATCTCTTGTCCCATATCAGCGCAGTCTTCCGGTCAAACCGAAACATAAGGGTATGCCCAAAAGGGACCAGACCCAGTTTGACCAAACGCGCAGCGCGCAAAGGACAAACAAAAAAACAACGCGGGATGGAGCAGCCCGGTAGCTCGTCAGGCTCATAACCTGAAGGTCGCAGGTTCAAATCCTGCTCCCGCAACCAACAAATAACCCGGCCGCGCGCCGGGTTTTTTGTTGCATCACTGCGGGGGCAGGGCAAAAGCCCGACGCAGCGGGGCAGGTATCTCCCAGCAACAAGAGCCCATTAACGACCGTGAATTTCTATCGTCCCAAGGTGGATGACAGAAAAAGGCGTCAGGAACTGTCCCAACTTGCTTAAACTTGCAAACATTCAAAGGCAGTTACTAATTTGCGTCGAGACCCAATTTCGGCCCAAGCAAAAGGTTTTTCATGTGTAATGGCGTGCCGTATCCATGTGAAGGAATACGGCACGCCAGTATTCTTTACTTTGCAGCATCAAAGCATCCAGGTTGCGATGCCAGGGAAGAACAGCAAGATTGTGAGAACAAAGAGCTGCAGCACGATGAACGGAAGCAGAGCTCCGTAAATGTTGCCGAGTGTAATGTCGGGTGGTGCCACGCTTTTCAAGTAGAAGGCCGCCGGTCCAAACGGTGGGGTCAGGTAGGAGACCTGCATGTTGACTGCAAACAGGATCCCGAACCAGATCGGATCATATCCCAGCTGAACGACGATTGGCACGAAGATCGGCAACGTCAGAAGGGCAATTCCGATCCAGTCCAGGAACATGCCCAGCACAAGCAGGATAGCCATCATGATCAGAATGACGGCCACCGGCGACGCGTCGAGACCAAGCATGACCGCGGAGACGAAGCGGTTGCCCCCCATGAGGTTGTAGACACCGACGAGCACGGCTGCGGCGATCCCGATCCAGATGATCATGCCGCAGGTTTCCAGCGTGTGGACCAGACTGTCCTGAAGCATACGGGCGTTAAGTTCCCTGCGAAGCAGTGCGATGATGAGAACGGATGAAACCCCGAGTGCAGCTGCTTCGGTGATAGAGGCGATGCCTCCATATATGGAACCCAGAACCGCTACCACGATGAACACAGGGGCGATCAGGGATCGGATCGCACTGCCAATTGTTTCTTCAGCACGTTCTTCCGCGGAAATTGGTGGCCCAAGATCCGGGTTTCGAAAACAGCGAACAAGAACATAAGCGATATAGCAGCCGAGCAGCATCAGGGCAGGTGTGACTGCCGCAACGAACAGGTCGGCAATGGAGACACTTGCCACCAGTCCATAAATGATCAGGACAATGGAGGGCGGCATCATTGTTCCGAGAGACCCGCCGGCGCATACGACCCCGATTGATAAGTCGCGGTCATATCCAAGCCGCAACATCTGGGGCAAGGCCAGAATTCCCAGTAGAACGATCTCACCACCGATGACGCCGGACATGGCGGCCATCAGGGTGGCGACGATCAGCGTTTGAACAGCGACCCCACCTGGCAAACGTCCGGCAAGTACCCTCATTCCGTTGAAGAGGTCCTTCGCGATGCCCGATCTGTCGAGGAGCGCTGCCATCAGGATGAACATCGGGATGGCGACGAGGGAATATTCCGTAATGAAGCCAAAGATGCGGGCCGTAACCAGTGGCAGCGCATTTCCTCCGAACCAGCCGAACGTGAAGACCAAGGCTACGAGCCCCGTCACCCAGGCGAGAGGCTGACCCGTAAGCAGCAACACGAAGATGCTGCCCACGAGCAGAATTGTACCGTATTCAATACCCAGATCGTTGAGGCCCATGTCATTTGCCTCCGCGTTCGCTGTAGGCAGCGTCATCGCCGCGGATCGCCTTGATCAGGTGCATCAGGGTCTGAACGAACATCAGGCAAACGCAGATCAGGATAATGATTTTCAGGAGTGCCGGTGTCGGTGGGTTCCACGCCGTACCCGTGCCCTCAAGATGGATATCGCCGTTGGGTCTGTGGGTAGCCTTCCAGGCCATTGTCGCGCCTGCATATCCCAGTCCTGCAAAGAAGATCATCGCGATCAAAGAATTGACGATATCCAGCCATCGACGCACACGAGGCGAAACCGAGTCATAAATCATGCGCACGCGGATATGCTTGTCGCGAGCGAGTGCTACGGGGCCTCCGATCAGGAAGATGGCTGCTATGAGGAAGGTCGTGCTCTCGTGAGCCCAATACGTAGGGCTATCAAAAACGTAGCGGGCGATAACCTCATATACGCTGATGGCAAACGCCAGAAAGATAGCCCAGGCAAAGAGCTTCGCGGACCCGGCAATGAACCGGTCCAGGCCGGTTCGCAGGTTCGCCTGGCCATTTTCCTCGAGGTCACTCACATCCGGATTGTCCGGCATGGATTCTTCTCCCGTCGCGCAGTTGGCAAGCTGTTGTGGAAATAGGGGAAGGCCAATCAGTCTTGGCTGACGGCCACGCACCGGCATCTCGTTTCACCCGTTATGGACAGATAGAAACAAGGTCAGGCCGCACCCGGACCTTTCGGTCCGGGTGCGGCTGCGTCAACGGAACGTTGGTCAGATCAGAGCTGGTTCCGGCCCTTCAGATAAGCGACCACCGCATCGTAGTAGCGTTGGGTGAGGTCGTTCTTGCCGGCCCAGTTTTCCCATTCCTGCTGCGCGATCCTGCGGAACTTCGCTCGCTCGTCGCCGGACCAGTTGACAATTTCGATCTCCGGGTTTGCCTTGGCTTCCTCGACTGCGGCCGCATCGAGTTTGCGTACGGAATAAACGTGATCGAATATGAACTGGTCAACGGAGGCGTTCAGGACGGCCTTCAGGTCGTCTGGAAGTTCATCCCAGATTGATTTGGTCATCGAAATGTCGATCAGCGGCAGGGAATGAAAGCCCGGATACAGCGGATAGTGGGCAACGTCGTTCATGCCTTGCGACTGGTTGGTTGCGAAAACCGTATAATCAGCCGCCTGGACAACACCCTTGTCGAGAGCCGTGAAGACCTCTGAACCGGGAAGAGCAACCGGAGAGGCGCCTGCCTTGGAGAAGATCTCGTAGACCATGCCTTCCGGCGCACGCATCTTGACGCCCTTCAGGTCTTCCACGGAGCGGATTGGAACGCTGGAGACGAAAGCTTCCGGCTCAGTTGCTGCCGCTCCGATGAAATGGACGCCATAGGGCTCGACCAGTTCGGCGTAAAGCTCGTGACCGCCACCGGATTGCATGAACCCGATCAATTCGAACGGATCGCTCCAGGCACCGACCAGGTTGCCCATCATCGCAAAAGCGGGATCCTTCCCGGCGAAATAGCTCGGATCGGTCAGATGTCCCTGAAGAATGCCGGTGCCAACGGCATCAAGCGTATCGGTATGCGGGACGACGGCACCAATCGGCAAAATCTCGATCTCGATCCGTCCGCCGGACATTTTCTCAACGTTTTCAGCCCACTTCTGCTTGTTGATGAAGCCGGGCTCACCAGCCGTTTCCGAGGTCTGGAAGGTCCAGTTGTAGTCGGCGGCCGTTGCTGCGGTCGGTGCTGAAAAGACCGACAGGGCAAACAAGCTTGTTAGAATTCCGGTCTTCAGTGACGACAGACGCGCAAAACTTCCTTCCACAGTCACAGTTTGTTTGATGCGTGCTGCAAGGTGTTGAAATTGCACACCGCCGCGCATCGCTTTCGTGTCTTCGTGATAATTATTCGATTGCATGTTTTCCTCCCACATACATCGCCACAAGTTGGCTAGCCAACGCCAGGCACGTCACGTTACGCGGCCAGAAACCAAATATGACAGGTCAATTCACGCAATCCATTTGCGGGAACCCGCAATTTGGGTGTTGTAGCCGGCATTGCAGCCCAGGGATGTGGGAGGCAGTGCAGCGACCTTGCGTGACGGGGTATCGAGGGAGGCGTTCAGATCTTACCTTGATCGGATGGAGCGTGCGTGCGACCGACACCGACGCCAGCTGATCGCTTTATCCGCGCAGGAGAAGGCCTTGCCCAAGTGCAAAACGCCCTGGAAACGAATGCTTCCAGGGCGTTTTTCTTGTCATTTGTTCCAGGTTCAAGCGGCCGTGTTCTGCGCTTGCGGCTGCTCTGCTGGTTCCTCGTGTTGCGCAAGCGGGCGATTGCCCGAGAGCTTTCGGACCAGCACGTAGAACACCGGCGTCATGAAGATCCCGAAGAAGGTCACGCCGATCATGCCGGAGAAGACCGCGATGCCCATCGCGGCTCGCATTTCCGCACCGGCACCGGTGGAAAGCACAAGCGGAACCACACCCATGATGAAGGCCATCGAGGTCATCAGGATCGGGCGCAGACGTAACCGGCTGGCTTCGACTGCCGCTTCAACCGGCGTGCGGCCTTCAAATTCCAGTTCCCTCGCGAATTCCACGATGAGGATCGCGTTTTTCGCCGAAAGCCCGACCAGCACCACCAACCCGATCTGGGTGAAGATGTTGTTGTCGCCATGGGTCAGCCAGACGCCCGTCAGGGCGGCAAGGACACCCATCGGTACGATCATCACGATCGCCACCGGAAGCATCAGGCTTTCATACTGGGCGGCAAGCACCAGGTAGACCAGAAGCAGGGCCAGAGGAAAGACCAGGAACCCGGAGCTGCCGGCAAGGATCTGCTGGTAGGTCAGGTCTGTCCACTCGAAGGCGATGCCTTTGGGCAGGGTTTCCTCCGCGATCCGCTCGACCGCTGCCTGGGCCTGGCCGGAGGAAAACCCGGGAGCCGGGCCGCCATTGATGTCAGCCGCAAGGAAACCGTTGTAGCGGGTTGCCCGTTCCGGCCCGGTGGTGGCCTCGACCTTCAACAGGGCGGAAAGCGGGATCATCTGGCCGGTGGCAGAGCGGACCTTCAACTTGCCGATATCGTCGGCATGCGCCCGGTACTGGGCGTCCGCCTGCACCCGGACACTGTAGGTACGGCCGAAAGCATTGAAGTCGTTGACATACAGTGAACCCAGATAGATCTGCAGCGTCTCGAATATATCCGTTACAGATACGCCGAGCTGTTCCGCCTTGGTGCGATCAAGATCCGCATAAAGCTGGGGTACATTGATCTGGAAACTGGAGAACAGTCCAGCCAGTTCCGGCGTCTGATAGGCCTTGGCCAGGAAGGCCTTGTTGGCCGCGTCGAGTGCCTGATAGCCGAGACCGGCCCGGTCCTCGATCTGCAGTTTGAACCCGCCGGTGGTGCCAAGGCCCTGAACAGGCGGCGGCGAGAACATGGCGATAAACGCGTCCTGGATCGTGCCGAACTTCTGGTTCAGCTGCATCGCTATGGCGTCGCCGGACAATTCCGGAGACTTGCGTTCCTCGAAATCCGTCAGGGTGGCGAAGACGATGCCCGCGTTGGAAGAGTTGGTGAAGCCGTTGATCGACAGGCCCGGGAAGGCGATGGCGTGTTCGACACCTTCCTGCTCCATGGCGATCTCGCTCATCCGGCGGATGACGTCTTCGGTCCGGTCCAGCGTGGCAGCGTCGGGGAGCTGGGCAAAGCCGATCAGATACTGTTTGTCCTGTGCCGGCACGAAGCCACCGGGGACTGTTGTGAAGAGGCTGTAGGTTGCCCCTGCAAGTGCCATGTAGACCACCATGACGATGGTCTTGCGGGACAACAGGCCGCCGACGCTCTTGCCATAGGCGTTGGAACCGGCGCCGAAGGCCCGGTTGTAGCCCTTGAAGAACCAGCCGAACAGGAAGTCCATCGAGCGTGTCAGCCAGTCCTTGGGCGCATGGTGATCCTTCAGGAGAAGGGCGGCCAGGGCCGGGGACAGAGTGAGCGAGTTGATGGCGGAGATGACAGTCGAGATTGCGATCGTCAGTGCGAACTGGCGATAGAACTGACCCGAAAGGCCGGTGATGAAGGCCAGCGGGACAAACACCGCCACAAGCACCAGTGCGATGGCGATGATGGGTCCGGAGACTTCCTTCATGGCCTTGTAGGTTGCCTGGCGCGGGTTCAGCCCGTTTTCGATGTTTCGTTCGACGTTTTCAACGACCACGATCGCGTCATCGACCACGATGCCGATGGCGAGAACCAGCCCGAAGAGGCTGAGAGCGTTGATGGAAAAGCCGAAGACATACATGACGCCGAAGGTACCGATGATCGACACGGGAACGGCGATCAGCGGAATGATCGATGCGCGCCATGTCTGCAGGAACAGAATCACGACGAGGACCACAAGCACCACGGCTTCCAGCAGCGTGTCGACCACCTTCTCGATGGAGGATCGCACAAACTTTGTGGTGTCGTAGACGATCTCGTATTTGACGCCGTCAGGCATGGCGACCTGAAGGTCGTTCATGGTCTCGACCACTGCGTCGGAGATCGCAATAGCGTTGGAGCCAGGTGCCTGGAACACAGGAATGGCGACGGCCGGTTTGCCGTCGAGCAGGGAGCGCAGGGAATAATCGGCTGCACCAAGCTCGATCCGGGCAACGTCGCGCAACCGGGTGACCTCACCGTTTTCACCGGTGCGGACAATGATGTTGCCGAACTCTTCCGGCGTCTGAAGACGACCTTGCGCATTGACGCTGAGCTGAACGTCGACACCCTTCAGGTTTGGCGAAGCGCCGATTATGCCGGCCGCGGCCTGCACGTTCTGTTGGCGGATGGCGTTGGTGATGTCGCTGGCTGCCAGGTTATGGCCGGCCGCCTTTTGCGGGTCGACCCACACACGCATGGAGTAATCGCCGGAGCCGAACACCTGCACCTGACCGACACCCTGCAGGCGGGCCAGCCGGTCCTTGATGTTGAGGACGGCATAGTTGCGCAGGTAGGTGATGTCGTAGCGATTGTCCGGCGAAGTCAGGTTCACGACCATCATCAGATCGGGAGAACTTTTCACCGTGGTTATGCCAAGGCTTCGCACTTCCGCCGGAAGACGGGGTTCGGCTTGCGAAACGCGGTTCTGGACAAGCTGCTGGGCCTGATCGGGATCAGTGCCGAGCTCGAACGTGACCGTGAGTGTCATGACGCCGTCAGAGGTCGCCTGGCTGGACATGTAGAGCATGCCCTCGACACCGTTGATCTGTTCTTCCAGCGGCGTTGCCACCGTCTCGGCAATGACCTTCGGGTTCGCCCCCGGATAGGCGGCGCGCACGACGATCGATGGCGGCACCACCTCGGGGTATTCGGAGATCGGCAGCGCCCGCAGGCCGATCAGGCCGGCGATGAGGATGAGGACAGACAGCACACCGGCAAAGACCGGGCGGTCGACGAAGAATCTCGAGATATTCATATCCAGGCCCTTTCCGGTCGGAAATCGGGACAACACGTCCCCGGCCGGTGGCGGCGCCACCGGCAATCATGACTTGAATTGTTGAAGAGGGGAGGTGGAGCGCCTTGCGCTCCACCTGTTCACTCAGTTTGCAGCGGCAACGTCGTTTTCGAGCTGAGGATCGACAAGTGCACCAGAGCGGATTCGTTGCAGGCCGTTGACGACGATCCGTTCACCCGGTTCGAGGCCGCTGTCGACGATACGTGCACCTTCCGCGGTCCTGCCAAGGTTGATCGGCCTGTAGGCCACCTTGTTGTCGTCACCGACGACATAGACATATTTCTTGTCCTGGTCGGTGCCGATGGCGCGTTCGCTGATCAGGACCTTCTGTTCCGGCCTTGGCTCACCCATGCGGATGCGCACGAACTGGCCCGGGATCAGCCTGCCGCCCGGATTGTCGAAGACCGCCCTGACCCCAATGGTGCCGCTGACGGCGTCAACCTGGTTATCGACCAGTTGCAGCTTGCCCTTCACCGGGTGCCCGGCAGTTGACGAGGTTTCGATTTCGACGGGGATCATGTCCAGTGGCGGCACCGCAGCATCTGTCTGCGGCAACTCGGCCAGAACCCGCGAGACCAGGTCTTCACTTGCGTTGAAGCTTGCATAGATCGGATCGACAGAGACAAGGGTTGTCAATGCCGGCGATGCGGAGCCCGCGGCAACGAGATTGCCGACGGTGATCTCGATCTTGCCGACACGACCCGACACGGGTGCCAGCACCTTGGTGTAACCAAGTTCCAGCTTGGCCGACCTGAGAGCTGCCTTGACGGTTCTGAGGTTGGCCTGTGCTTCGGCGTAGGTGTTGCGGCGCTGGTCGAGGACGCTTTGGGAGATGGTCCGGTTTTCGATCAGCTTGTTGCCACGATCCAGTTCCAGCTTGGCGAGGTTGAGCTGTGTTTGCGCAAGTTCAACCTGACCTTCCCTTTGAGCGACGGCGGCCTCGTAGGGAGCCGGGTCAATGGTGAAGAGCAGGTCACCTGCTTCCACCAATGCGCCTTCACGGAAATCGACGGATTGAATGGAGCCGGCCACACGGGAGCGGATCTGCACCCGGTCAACGGCTTCGAGCCTGCCGGAGAAATCTTCCCACACGGTTATTTCGCGGGACTTGACCTCGGCAACGGTCACCGGCACCGCCGGGATGGCGACAGTACCGCCTGCGGCCGTTGCAGGGCTGCTTGCCGGAAGGTTCATGATGAGGACAGCGGCTGAAACAGAGACAGCAACTGCCAGACTGGCGCCCGTCAGGGCCCAGCGCTTGCTTCTTGATGTCATTGGTCTCTCCTTGGAAACCCTGCTGAAAACACAACCTTCAGAAGGGTTTGGATATCAAATCAGTGGACGCTGACGGACTGCACGAAACCGGAAAATTGCGTGCTTACGGTTTCTTGCCAGGATGGGGTCTCGTCCGTCTTTCCGCCGTAGAGTGATGGCCAGCCTGTCCCGGCGGGGAGAACATGCTGGTGAACTTCAACGCCTGCATTTTTCAGGCAGGTCGCAAAGCCGAGTGTTTCGTCCTTGAGCGGATCATCCTGAGAAGACAGAACGAGCGCCGGGGCAACGCCGGTCAGGCGTGAGCACATGCATGGGGCCGCATAGGGGTGGCACATGCCGGTGCTGAGATAGTGGCTCCAGCCGTCGGCCCAGATGTCCTTCATGCCGAACTCGCCAGCTTTCTGGAACGATGCAGAGCCCATGAAAGGATCAAGCAGAGGTGACAGCAGGATCTGTCCGTCAAGTTCATCGGCGAAATGATCCCGTGCCTTCAGCGCGACCGCTGCGGCGATGTTGCCGCCAGCCTCGACGCCGCCGACAAGAAGCAGGGATTTCCGGTTCCCAAGGCCGGCGCGCTTTTTCGCCAGATAGGAGAAGATCGAAAAACCCGTTTCCAGCGGCTTCGGAAAGACGCTGCCAAGCGGTACATTGTAATCCGGCATCACCACGATGGCGCCGGTTTCGGCAATGAGATGCGCAAACTCGCTTTCCTGCGGGACGGTGCCTTGAAAAGCGCCGCCATGAAAATAGATCAGGACTGGTGGCGACTTGCTGTATTCGGCACCCTGGTAGACACGTGCCGCCACGGGGCCGATGGCCACCTTGTCGAGTGTCATGTCCTTGATCTGCACCGTCATTTTCAGCGCCGTTTCGTGTCCATTGGTTGAGGGAGAACTGGGTACACCAGCTCTCTTGCATGTCCGATAGGTATTGTTGTTCCAACTCTGGAATAAGGGGTGTATTATTGGTTTCACTATTCGAATTTTCGAATAATAAGCCTATTTTTTGATCAGGACGCCCAGAAATGGATCAACTCTCCGCCATGCGCGCCTTTGTGAGGGTGGTTGAAACAGGAAATTTCACCCGAGCCTCCGATTCCCTTCAGATGCCGAAGGCAACGGTTACCAACCTGATCCAGAATCTCGAGAAACATCTGCAGACCAAATTGCTCAACCGGACAACGCGGCGCGTGATCGTGACGACGGACGGCGCGCTTTATTATGAGCGGGCCGTTCAGATCGTTTCGGAGGTCGACGAACTTGATGCCAGCCTGTCCCAGGCCCAGAGCAATCCGGGTGGGCGACTGCGCGTGGAAATGTCAGGGGCCTTTGCCGACTGGTTCGTGATACCGGAGCTTGGAGGTTTTTACGAAAAATATCCGGACATCCGGATCGACCTCGGGATCGGTGACAGGACAGTCGACTACCTGGCAGAGAATGTCGATTGTGCCTTGCGCGGTGGTGCGCCGGCTGATCAGTCGCTGATTGCACGGCGGGTGGCGGAGGTCGGCCTGACCACTTGCGCGGCAGCGTCCTATCTGGAGCGGGCAGGTACACCGGAAAGCCCGGCAGACGTGAAGGCGAACCACTATTGCGTCAACTATTTCGTTGCCGCCACCGGACGTACGCACCCGTTCACCTTCCGCAAGGACGGTGAGGAAATTCTGGTCGACGGACGCTATCATTGCTCGGTCAACGATGCCCGCAGCTATGTGGCGGCGGCTGTTGCCGGGCACGGCATTGCGCAGCTGCCTGACTTCATGGTGCGGGAAGAGCTGAAGCGCGGGGATCTCGTGCCACTGCTGACGGAATGGTCCGCCGACACCATTCCGCTTTATATCGTCTACCCGCCCAACCGGCACCTTTCGAACAAGGTTCGCGTTTTTGTCGACTGGCTGGTGCGCCTGCTTGCCGATGTGCCGGCGCCCGCCCAGTCTTAGGTATGAAATGCCGGCAAGGGGTGAAGCGCAAGAAGGCCATCCACCGAGAGGCTGACCCCAATCAGATGCCGAACCTGTCCCGCAGCCGGTAGACCAGCACCGATGGTGCCAGGAACCACGGATTTCCCTGATATAGCGGCCGGGTCGGGAAGGGGATCTTCTCGAACGCGGAGAGTGATTTTTCACGGCCGGCAGCTTTCTGGCCCATACGCATGCCGAGATAACTCGCCATACCTACCCCGGACCCGCAATAGCCGCCCGCGTGAAACAGGCCGTTGTCTTCGCCAGCATGGGCGAGCGTGTCGAAGGTGTAGCCGACAAACCCCATCCAGGCGTGGCTGATCCGTACGGAGCCAAGTTCCGGAAAGAGGGCTGTCAAATCGCGGTGGAGCTTGAGTGCGCTGTTGCGCGGGTCCGTTTCGCTCAAGGAGACCCGGCCGCCAAACAGCACGCGCTTCCGGTCGGGGGACAGCCGGTAGTAATAGACCAGTTTTCTGGTGTCGGAGAGGACCCGGTCCGTCGGAAACAGCCGGTCGATCGTTTCACTCGGGATTTCTTCCGTCGCGATCACGTAGGAGCCGATCGGGATCAGCCGCCGCTGAAGCCAGGGCGACAGGGGGCCTGAGTAACCATTGGTCGCCAGAATGATCTTGCCTGCCTTGAGGGAGCCGTCGCTTGTCAGGACCTTGAAGCCTGACGTCTCGCGTTCAAGCGACACCACCCGGCACTTGCCGCGCACCATCGCGCCTTCCGCCAGCACCTTGTTCAAAAGTGAAGGATGGTACTTGCTGACATCGATGCTGCAATGACGCGGATTGACGATGCCGCCATGATAGGCGTCGGTCCCAAGCTCTCGTGCCATGTCGCTTTTCGGCACCATGAAGGCATCGGTCTTCCATACGGGGTGTCCGGCGGCACAGTCTCTGGCAAGGCTTTCGTAAAGATGGGGCTTGTGGGCGCCGTGGAAGCGGCCGGTTTCCCGTAGGCCCATCTCCAGTCCATCTTCCCTTGAAAGTGCGTGCATGTAGTCGAGAGATGCCTGGCCTTCCAGGCAAAGCTGGGTGGCGAGCTCCCTGCCATAGCGACCCGCCAGGTTGGAGAAGGACGGCTTGAGGCTGGTCGAAAGCTGGCCGCCATTGCGCATGCTGCAGCCCCAACCCGGATCTTCCGCGTCGAGAACCAGCGTGTCGAGGCCTTCACGGGCGGTCTGCAGTGCGGCGTTCAGGCCGGTGTAGCCACCGCCAACCACCAGCACATCGACCTCTGCCGGCAAACCGGTAGCCGGCAGTGCGATTTTGGGGGCGATATCCTGCCAGTATGGTGTCGTCTTGTAGTTGTCCGCAAAAAGAGCCTGAGTCATTACGTGCCTTACGCCGCTCGCGTGTCTTCCAGGATAAGGTCCGCGCCTTTTTCGCCGACCATGATCGCAGGTGCATTGGTGTTGCCGGACGTGACCGTCGGGAAAATCGAGGCATCGACAACCCGAAGCCCTTCGACCCCGTAAACCCGTAGGCGTGTGTCGACGACGTTTTCGCCCGCTTCCGGTCCCATGCGGCAGGTGCTGACAGGGTGGAAGACGGTGGAGCATCGGCTGCGGACATCCGCCAGCATGTCCTCGTCGGTCTGGACACTCGGGCCGGGCGTGATCTCTTCGGCGATAACCGATTGCATGGCAGGACTTTCGGCGATCTTGCGCATCAGCTTGCTGCCTTCGATCATCTCCGTGAGATCGCGGTTGGTGCTGAGCGAGTTCGGGTGGATCTCAGGCATGTCGAACGGATCGGTGGAGCGCAGGCAGATATGGCCGCGGCTGGTTGGCCGCGTCGGCTGGAAGCCGAGGAGGAAACCGGGGAAAGGGTCCGGGTTCATCAGCGGACGTTTCCCCTTCGGCGCCTTGGTGTAGCTGACGGGCGAGAAGTAAAGCTGGATGTTCGGCCGTTCACAATCCGGATTGCTTCTGACGAAACCACCAGCCTGATTGACACTGAGCGACAGCGGACCACTGCGGGTCAGGACATAGCGGATGCCCTGGGCGAGCTTGCCCCACCAGGGATAAAGCTGCTGGTTCAGCGTCGGCACTTTGGACCGGTAGAGATAGTCGAGGCCAAGATGGTCCTGAAGGTTCTTGCCGACAGCAGGACTGTGCAAGGTGGGGGTGATGCCCTTGGCCTGCAGTTCCGCGCCATCACCAATGCCGGACAGCATGAGGATTTGCGGCGAGTTGACGGCACCTGCACTGAGGATCACTTCCCGGCGGGCCTTCACGGTCTGCTCGGTGCCGCCTCGGCTGTAGACGACACCGGTCGCCCGTCCGTTTTCAAGGATCAGCCGGGTCGTGTGTGCGTTGGTCAGGATGGAGACATTCTGGCGTTTTTTCGCGCGTGAAAGATAGGCGCGGGCCGTCGACATGCGGAACCCGTTTTTCGCGGTTATCTGGTAGAGGCCGACACCTTCCTGGCTTCTGCCATTGAAATCCGGGTTGCGGCTGAAGCCGGCTTCCTCGCTGGCTGCCAGGAAGTTTTGACACAGCGGGTGGACGTCCTTGTCCATGGAGGAGACATAAAGCGGGCCATTCCCGCCGCGATAGTCGTCGGCACCGTTGCAATTGGTTTCCGAGCGCTTGAAATAGGGCAGAACGTCCTGCCAGCCCCAGCCGGTGTTGCCGAGGGCCTTCCAGTCCTCGAAATCCGCATGCTGACCGCGGATATAGACCATGGCATTGATCGAGCTGGACCCGCCCAGCACCTTGCCGCGCGGCCAGTAGCCGGAGCGGTCGTTGAGCCCCGGATCCGCCTCGGTGTGGTACATCCAGTTGATGTTCCGGTTATAGAAAGCCTTGCCGTAGCCGATCGGCATCCAGATCCAGAAATTGAGATCCGAGCCGCCCGCCTCCAGAAGGCAGACGGTGTATTTGCCGTCTTCCGACAACCGGTCGGCAAGCACCGAGCCTGCCGAGCCCGCGCCGACGATGACAAAGTCGAACTCCGCCATGAATGCTCCTATTGAGAGGTCTTGTCGCGCTGGATGGCAATTGATAGCAGCGCAAGCAGTCCGGACCCGACCATGAGCACGAAGGAGACGGCATTTAGGACCGGCGTCGAGCCGACCTTTGCCATCCGGTCATACATGGTGATCGTCAGCGGCGCTTCCGAGCCGACAAGAAATAGCGTGGTGTTGAAGTTCTCGAACGAGACCAGGAACGCAACGATGCCGGCCGCGATCATAGCCGGACGCAGGAAGGGCAGCGTGACGGTGCGCAACACGCGGACCCGGCTTGCCCCCAGGTTGAAGGCGGCTTCTTCCATCGTGGCGTCGAATTTCTTCAGCCGGGCTGTGATCACCAGCGAGGTGATGGTGGTGATGAAGGAAAACTGCCCGAACACGACAAGCAGAAGGCCTGGCCTCAGGAACTCAAGCTCCAGATCGAACCTGTTTTCCATGTAGTTCGCGGTGTCGCTGGCCAGGACCAGGATGGAGATGCCGAGGATGACACCCGGGATCACCAGCGGTACCACCATGAGAATGTAGAAGAAGTTCTTGCCCGGAAACTCGCCGCGCACGAACAGGAACGCATTGGTCGTGCCGACGAAGACGGAGAGCGCCGCCACGAAGATTGCGATGACGAAGGAATAATAAAGCCCCTGCAGCAAACGCCGGTCATGGAACATGCCGAGTTTTGGTTCGGTGTCGCTGAAGAACCAGTCCAGCGTGAAACCTTGCCAGGGCAGTGCCGGGAACAGGCTGTCGTTGAAGGCGAAGGCTCCGGCTGAAATCAGTGGCGCTGCCAGGAAGATGAAGAAGGCAACGACATAGAGCCGGTAGCCCATCAGGAACGGAGAGGAGTTCTTTTGCGCAAGCATCGTCTGTCCTCCTCAGCTCTTTGCCACGGTGTTGGCGAGGGTCTGACCGGAGAGTTTCAGGCCGAGCCAGATCACGACGGAGGTGAACAGCAGGAGCAGCATGCCGAAGGCCGCGCCTCCCTCCCAGTTGAAGCGGGTGATGAACTGATTGTAGATCTGTTCTGTGAACCAGCTCGAATTCTTGCCGCCGAGCAGGATCGGCGTCAGGTAGGAACCTGCCGTCAGCATGAAGGTGACGATACAGCCGGCCACGATGCCCGGCATCGCGTAGGGAATGATGATCCGGCGCAATACGGTGAAGCCGTTGCCGCCCAGATTGTACCCGGCCTCGATCATTGAATTGTCCATGCCGTCCAGCGTCGAAACCAGTGGCACGATCATGAACAGGATCACGGTGTAGACAAGGCCGATGATGACCGCGATGTCGTTGTAGAGAAATTCGACAGGCTGGCCGACCAGTCCGGTCCAGAGCAGGAAATTCGAAATCACACCGGTTTCGCGCAACAGCAGGATCCAGCCGAAGGAACGGATCAGGTCGCTGACCCAGAGCGGGATCAGGCAGAGCAGGAACAGACCACCGCGCGCCCTGGGGCCGGCGATCTTGGCGATGTAGTAGGCAATGGGAAAGCCGATCAGCAGCGCCAGTGCTGTGACCAGCAGGGACATGGACCCGGTTCGCAGAAGCGTGTTCCAGTAGATCGGTTCGTTGATGAAATCCAGATAGTTGGCGAAGCTGTATTCATAGACGCGCGGCGCCACTTTCTCGCGGAAGGAGAGGAGCACCATGCCGATGTGCGGCAGAATGATCAGCAGCAGGATCCAGAGCGCGAAAGGCGAAAACAGCAGGATCAGCGACAGCCGTTTGATATCCTTGTTCTGCATCATGCGCTCTCCGCGCGGGCAAAACACATGGCTTGCCGGGACGACCAGATCAGGCGCACGTCTTCTCCGGGTTTCAGGTCGTTGTTGCCGGTTACCGTCACATCGGACTCGATAAGCTCGCCGCTGCCGGTCCGTACGAGCACACGGCTGTTGGCACCGTTGAAGAGCAGGCTGTCGATGACACCGCTCATCTGGTTGTCGCCTTCTGTCACAGCCTGGTCCGCTTCGGATGCGCGCACCGTGCGGATGAATTCCGGCCGCACGAAAATCTCCACCTTGTCGCCATCACGAATGGTCTGATCCGCGCCGGCACTGAAACTCATCGAAAGCCCCTGATCCGTTTCCACCTTGCCACCCGTGCCGTCTGCGGATTTCACCGTGCCGGACCAGCGGTTGCTGTCGCCAACAAAGCCGGCGACGAAGGCGGTCTTGGGGTGATGATAGAGATCCTGCGGCGTGCCGATCTGTTCGAAAATGCCCTGGTTCATGATGGCGACGTTATCGGACATCACCAGTGCTTCCGACTGATCGTGGGTGATGTAGATAAAGGTCGTGTTGAACTGGTGCTGCAAAAGTTTCAACTCGATCTTCATCGCTTCGCGCAGCTTCAGATCGAGCGCGCCGAGCGGTTCATCGAGCAAGAGTACATCCGGATCGAGCACCATGCAGCGAGCAATGGCGATGCGCTGTTTCTGGCCGCCGGACAACTGGTGGATTTCCCGCTCGCCAACATCGGGCAGGGCGATCCGCTCCAGTACGTCCTGGACCTTGCGCTTTATTTCCGCATTGCCCACGCCTGCGCACCTGAGGCCATAGGCAATGTTCTCGTAGACGTTCATCATCGGGAACAGCGCCAGATGCTGGAACACCATCTTGACGTTGCGCCGGTTGGGCGGCACGCCGAGTACCGACTTGCCCTTGATCTTGATGTCGCCGGAGGTCGGGTCCTCGAAACCCGCGATCATGCGCATCAGGGTTGTCTTGCCACAGCCCGACGGACCGAGAATGGAGAAGAACGAACCGCTCGGGATCTCGAAGGAGACACCTTTGACGGCGCGAAATCCTCCAAAACTCTTGGCAAGGTCGAGGCATTCAAGATCGTAGGCGGGTGAGGTCTGTTTCATCAATGCGGGCCAACTGGAAGGGATCGGGGTTTGGAGCGCCGGGTGTGCCCGGTTGCTTCTCTCCGGTGTTTTGATTTTTCAAAAAAAGGAAAGGGCTGCCGGAATGGTTCCGGCAGCCCTGAACCTGATCAGCCGCCTGTGGCTGCCTTGATCTTCTCGAGGGTCTTGCCTTCCATGTCTTCCACGCCGGGAGGAATGTTGGCAAAGAACTTGAGATTGTCGATGTCGGCTGCGGTGAAGGCCGCATTGACGGCTGCCTTCTTGTCTTCCGGCAGCAGGTCGGTACCACCCTTGACCGCGGCAATCGCGCCGGTGCTGCCGGACATGATGGTCACGTTTTCCGGCCGCAGCACGAAGTTGATCCACTTGTAGGCGGCATCATCCGCCTTGCCCTTGCGCGGCAGGGCGAAGGTGTCGATCCAGGCTAGTGCGCCTTCCTTCGGCGGAACGAAGACGATGTTCTGGTTCTGGTCATAGAGCTTGTAGGCGGTGGAATCCCAGGTTTCGGATGCCACGATTTCGCCTGACAGCATCATGGCGGACAGGTCGTCGCCGCCTTTCCAGTAAGCCTTGATGTTGTCCTTGCACTCGATCAGCTTGTCGGCGACCTTGTCCAGGATGCCCTGGTATTTCTCAAGGTCCGCATAGGCCGCGAACGGATCTTCGCCCATCGAGAAGGCCGTGCCGAGCAGGATCGTGCGCTTCAGGCGCATCGAGGTCTTGCCCTTGTAGGCCGGGTCGCACAAGTCGGCCCAGCTCGAAAGGTCTGGAGCCTTTGTCTTGTCGGCCATCAGGCCGGATGTGCCCCACTGGTGGGGAACCGCGTAGACTTCACCCTCGATCGTGGTGTTTGCCTTCACGCCGTCAAGCAGCTTGGCTTCCATCGCACCGGTGTCGATCTTTGAGAGATCCAGCGGCTTGTAGATGTCATATTCCAGCTGGGCCGCGTAGATGCGGTCGTGGCTTGGCTGGGCAAGGTCGAAGCCGGCACCACCAGTGGCGCGCAGCTTGGCAATCATTTCCTCGTTGTTGGAGAAGGTGACTTCAACATCAATGTCCGGATATTCTTCTTCAAATTTTTGGACCAGTTCGTCGGGAGCGTAAGACCCCCAGGTCAACAGGCGCAGGGTCTCTGCCTGGGCAGAGCCGGCACCGGCAAGCATGGTTGCGGCCAACAGGCCGGTTAGTGTTGTTTTCAAATGCATGACGTCCTCCTGAATGCACTCAGCGTACTAACCGGAAAAAAGCCTAGGTTGGAATTGGCCTGCCAAATATATCCATTGCAGATAATTTAGCAGTCCAATTGACCGAGGGTGCACCTTAGCTGGTGCAGCAAACAGGCAGGATTTTCTTGAGAACCTTCATGCCTTTGCGGATGTCATCCTGCGCAGAGCTGCCGAAGCCGAGGACAATGCCGCGCTGCGGTATCCGGCCAAGAGCGTAGCGAGACAGGGGGGCGGTGGTGATGCCGTGTTTGGCCGCTTCAGCGACGATCCTGTCTTCGTCGTATCGGTTCGACAAAAGGCCGACAGCGTGAAAGCCGCTGCTGGTTGGCTGCAGGTCGATGTCTCCTGCAAGACTGGCGCTTTCTGCCATCAAGGTATCGTGACGGTGCTTGTAGAGTTGGCGCATGGTGCGGATGTGGGTTGCGAACATGCCTTCATCCATGAATTCTGCAACGATCGCCTGGGTGACGGTCGGAACACCGGCAAGCCAGGTCAGGCAGACCCGTTCGAAGCTTTCCACCAGGCCTTCCGGCACCAGAACGAAGCCGAGCCTGAGGGCCGGAAACAGGGATTTGGAGAAGGTGCCGACATAGATTACCCGGCCGTGGGTATCGATGCTCTTGAGTGTTGGTGGTGGCTGGTCTCCGAAATAGAACTCGCCGTCGTAGTCGTCCTCCACGATCATGGCGTCGGCTTCATTGGCGGCTGTCAGAAGCGCCAGGCGGCGGGAAAGGCTCATGACGTGGCCAAGCGGTTGCTGGTGCGATGGCGTTACGAAGGCGAGCCGAAAGTAGGGCGCCTTGGCAAGGCCGTCCTCGATGCAAAGGCCTTCCTCGTCAACGGCGACGGGAATTGGCCTTGCGCCAATGGCAACAAAAGCGTTGCGCGCACCAATTGCACCAGGATTTTCAAACCAGATCGGCTCGCCTGGGTTGACCAGCATGCCGCCGACCAGGGAAAATGCGCGCTGGGCGCCGTTGGTGATGAATATCTGTTCGGGGTCGCACTTGATTCCGCGGGAGGCATTGAGCTGACGGGCAATCGCCCGGCGCAGCGGCATGTAGCCGAAGGGTTCGCCGTAGCCGGCAATGTGGTCGCGGTCCTTGCGCCAGTGCCGTGCGGAGAGTTTTGCCCATTGCGCCATCGGAAAGGCGTCGAGCGCCGGCAGTGCTGTGACGAAGGCCTGCGATTTGTGCGGCAGGCGCGAGCGCAAGGTGAAGTCCGGGATGGCATGCCGGGTCGCGTGGGAAAGGCGCGGCACGACGGGGGTGATGTCGCTGGCCTCCTGTGACGGCTTCGGTGCAAGGCGGGCGTTCAGCGCTTCACTCACGAACGTGCCAGCGCCTACCCTTGCCTCCAGAAGACCCTCGGAAATCAGGCGGTCGGTCGCATCGATTACCGTCGTGCGGGAGACGCCGATCTCCTGCGCCAGGGTGCGTGTGGCCGGCATCCGGTCACCCGGGGTCAATGCCCCCGTCAGCAGCAGGTCGCGCAGGGCCATGTAGAGCTGGATCGAAATTTTCTTTTCGGCCGTCTTGTCGATCTTGATCGACGAGAGCACAGCGCCGGCATGCCGTTTCATCGCATTCTCCCAAATTGGTATGAGAGTTTGCGCAAAACGGACCTTCTATCAAGTCCAATTCTGGATAAGGGTCGGTTCATGAGCCAACCCCAATCCATCGGGACCGTCCGTCCGAGGACCGGATAAGACAATGAAAATACAATCAATAGAAACATTTACCAATGAGTTTGTCTGCTTCGTTCGTGCAACCGCCGAAAACGGTGCGACCGGATGGGGGCAGGTAGCGCCTTACTACGCGGATATCACCGCGGAGATCGTCCACCGTCAGGTTGCACCTTATGCGCTGGGCGAAGACGCTTTCGACATTGAACACCTGATGGAGATCATCCCGGAACGGGAGCACAAGTTTCCCGGCTCCTATCTGCGCCGGGCGATGGGGGGGCTGGACACTGCCCTGTTCGACCTTCGCGGCAAGCTGGAAGGCAAGCCGGTGTGCGAACTGCTCGGCGGAACGCCGGGCAAGGTGCGGGCCTACGGGTCGTCGATGAAGCGTGACATCACGGCGAAAGACGAAGCGGATCGCCTCAAGAAGCAGCAGGACCTTTACGGCTTCGACGCCTTCAAGTTCCGGATCGGTGCCGAATGCGGCCGCGACCAGGACGAATGGCCGGGCCGGACGGAAGAAATCGTGCCGACCATGCGCAAGGCCTTTGGTGACGACACCGCACTGCTGGTCGATGCCAACTCCTGCTATTCGCCAGCCAAGGCCATCGAGATCGGCCGATTCCTGGAAGCCAACGGCATTTCCCATTACGAGGAGCCTTGCCCCTACTGGCATTACGACCAGACCAGGCAAGTGACAGATGCTCTCGACATCGATGTGACAGGGGGGGAGCAGGATTGCTCTCTGGTGGACTGGCAGCGGATGATCGATGAACGAGTTGTCGATATCATTCAGCCGGACGTCTGTTATCTCGGTGGTATGGTCCGCACCATGAAGGTGGCACAAATGGCGCATGAGGCAGGCATTCCCTGCACACCGCATGCGGCCAACCTGTCGCTGGTGACGCTGTTCACCATGCATCTGCTGCGGGCGATCCCGAATGCGGGCAAATATCTCGAATTCTCCATCGAGGAAGCCGACTATTATCCCTGGCAATACGGCCTCTTCACCGCGTCGCCATACGAGATTGTCGACGGGCATGCCACGGTGACCGATGCGCCGGGGTGGGGTGTCGAGATTAGTCCGGAGTGGCTGGCGAAATCCACATACAAGATCAGTTCCCTGGAAGGCTAAAGATGTCCGGAGCAAGCGAACTCATCGCGGAATATCAGGCTACGGGCACGCTGAAGGCGTTGCCCCTCGGCCATTTCATCGACGGCAGCTTCACGCAGCCGTCCCATAACCGCACCATGGAAAGTTTCGATCCGGGCCGGGGTGAAGCCTTCGCCCGCTTCACGGCGGGCACCGCCGAGGATGTCGATCAGGCGGTAAAGTCGTCAAAGGTTGCTTTTGAGACGGTCTGGCGAGACATGGCGCCGGTGGAGCGGTCCCGGATCCTTCTGCAAGCGTCCAAGCTTATCCTGGAAAATCTCGATCTTCTGGCCGTTGCCGAAACGCTGGACAGCGGCAAGGCACTGCAGGAAGCTCAAGGCGATGTGCGCGGTGCGGCTCGTACGTTCGAGTATTACGCGGGCGCTTGCGACAAGCTGCAGGGAGACAGCTTTCCCCTTGGGCCGAATTATGTCGGTTACGCCATTCACGAGCCGGTCGGGGTCACGGCCCACATCATTCCGTGGAACTTTCCGATCTCCACCGCTGCGCGCGGATTTGCGCCGGCGCTTGCAGCCGGCTGCACGGTTGTGGCCAAGCCTGCCGAACAGACGCCGTTCACTGCGCTGCTGCTCGCGAAGATCCTGCATGATGCCGGATTGCCGGCAGGCGTGTGCAATGTCGTGACCGGCACCGGCGCCGAAACCGGGGCTCCACTGACATCCCATCCGGATGTCGACCACATCACGTTCACCGGTTCGGTCCAGACGGGCAAATCGGTGATGAAGGCGGCAGCTGACGAGATCACCCGCGTGGTGCTGGAGCTTGGTGGCAAATCGCCCGTGGTGGTGCTTGGCGATTGTGACCGGGAACAGGCGCTATCCGGTGTTCTCGGTGCGATCTACGAGAATGCCGGCCAGATCTGTTCCGCCGGATCTCGTCTTGTGATCGAGAAGAACATTCACGCGGACTTCGTTGCGGAACTGGTGAAACGCACAAAATCGCTGACACTCGGGCACGGTCTTGGCAACCCGGATGTCGGGCCGGTCAATTCTGTGGAACATCTTGCGAAGGTTGCTGGTTTTGTCGACCGCGCAAGGGCGCGCGGCGCTGATATCGTGACGGGTGGCGCCATAGCCACTGACCCGAAAACCGGCAAGGGCTGGTTCTATGAGCCGACAATCGTCGACAGCGTTGCCGCGCGTGACGAGTTGGCGCAGGAGGAAATCTTCGGGCCGGTGCTGACGGTGCAGGTGGCTGATGATGCCGATCACGCCTTGGCACTTGCCAACGATTGCCAGTACGGCCTGGTCGCAGGCATCTACACGTCGAATTTCGCAAAAGCCCATCAGCTCGCGCGCAAGATCGATGCCGGCCAGATCTACATCAACGAGTATTTCGCCGGCGGGATCGAGGTGCCGTTCGGTGGCAACAAGAAATCCGGTTTCGGCCGCGAAAAAGGTCTCGAAGGTCTCAAGAGCTACTGCAAGACCAAAAGCATTGCCGCCAGGATCGGCTAGAACTTGTCGCTTTTCACCGCCTGAAATCGGGGATTTCGACGCAAGAAGCGATGCAAGATCTTTCCAGTTAGACGCGGCACGCTCCAGGGCAGAGTTCAGTCAGCCGGATCAGAGCGATCCGAACCTGCTCAAACATCCTGTTACCTCCCCTGAAAGGCCGGTTCGGTTTACCGATCCGGCCTCTTTTTTGTTGAGGCTGCGTGTAGCGCGGGATGATCTCACACCGGAAACTTGCGCTGCTTGAAGAACTCCCAGAGCGACTTGTTCAGCGTCTGTGTCTTCTGGATCGTTTCCCTGACGAGCGTGATTTCCCGGGCATTGATCGGGCTGGACTTGCCGTATTCGATCTTGTGTTTCTGGTCGCTGATGCGCATCAGGATGGTTGAGGCATTGCGCCCCTCGTTGTCGAACGAATAGATGCAGTGATTATATTTGTTTTTCAATTTCAACGTCTTGTGCATGTCCCGCGTTAGGCTCAGCACCTCTTCCCTTAAGTCCGGTTTCTGCGCGTCGAGCTTGGCCAACCGTTCGACCAGATCAATTCGGGCACGCGACGTGTTGAGGGTCAGGAAGATCACCGTCGCGACTTCCTTGGTGACGCCGGCGAGGCCCGCGATCATGTGGATCAGCAGGCTCTCCGTGTTGGTCCACGTATAGTTCAGCCGACCCATGAGGGCGAGAAACGTCTGGAATTCGTCCGCCATTGTGGGCGCATCTGCCGCGCTCATCTTCAGGCCTCTAGGTTGGGTGGTCGTTGTTCCGTCTGAATGTAGATCGCGGCTGCTTCCGTTCTGTTTGAAACGCCGAGCTTTGAAATGATGTGATGAATATGGAGCTTGATGGTGTGCTCCGACAGGGACAATTTTTCGGCGATGTTCTTGTTCTGATATCCCTCTGAGATGAGGCATAGAACTTCGGTTTCCCGTTTCGTCAGCTTGCCGAAGCGGTTCCTGGTACGGCTGCGGTGCCTGCGCTGATGCATGGCCGGGGCTGCGCCGTAAGGCCTTTCCATTCCCATGTACTTGATGGCATCAGCCGGCAGATAATGGCCGCCGTTGAGCATGAGACGGATAGCGCCTAACCAGAGATCGATCCGAAGGTTCATCGGCAACACGCTCTTGATCAGGCCTTCCTGGAAATAATCGCTGATGATCGAGGGGAACGACAGATCGTCATTGATCAGCATGCAGAGGTTTGCTTCGGGGAAGTTTTTCCGCAGGCAGGCAATAGCTTCCTTGCGCTCCGCGCTGAAGCCTTCGTCGATCAGGAAAAGGCGTTTTGAAAATTCCCCACGGCGCTCTGAGCGATAAAGATCGATTTTCTGAGTGATACGGATAAAACGTCCATCTTCTATTTCCCGGTCGATTACTCCTTCCAGTTCCTTCGGAAACTTTTCGGACGCTCCAATATAATAGATTGAACCTTTATTCTCGTAATTTACGCTAGTCATTACTGTCACCCCTACAAACTAAGATAAAATTTAATTTGGACTCTCTTTCACTTGCAATTGCCAGAAACAGGGCCTGGGAGAAGCGTTTTTGTAAATATTCATCCGGCTTATTCTGCCGTCGGCATTAGCCATGCGGTTTTTAAAATAATAAAATTTCTTATCTTGTTTGTTCAGACCAAGGATAGGTGCGGGAAATGGGTGGCTGTCGGAAAATGAACATGCCGTCCAAATCGCAGTATTAACAGGGATTTGTGCAGTGACCCCCTAGTCTGAATTTCTCCTCACCCATAACTTGTATATAACAAACTTACCTTAGGTTATATTAATAATTCGATTTAGTCGCGGATCAGATTTTGCTTCAAGATATTGCAATTAAATACTTTTTTTGACCTCGCGTGATTTACCTATGTCGCTAGATATCCGCGAAACTTGAATGGTAAATGTTTAGTTAAGATTTCCGGCTTATTGCAATCCCCCTGTTCTGTCATTGTTTTCATCGGCTGGGAGATTCTTGTATTTGTGTAAATCCTCGGTTTGTGGATCCCAATCCACAAATTTGACTTCCGGCCGAAGAGTAAATGGAGCAGCTAAATCTATTTTGATTAGCTGATGTGGTTGTTTTTGCCATTTTCCATTTGATCTGGGGCGGTAACGCTCCTCTTAACCACGACAGCCCTATGCAAATCGATAGAAGACGATCTGCCGAGCTGTCCGATCTGAGGACAGAACCATGAGCGAATACGTTTGGCATAAAAACGAGCTGAACATCGATAAGTCGTTCAATCCGACTTATTCTAGCGAGTACAACACCAACTATAATCACGAAATAAACATCGACAATTCGAAGAGCTACGAGTGGGAATACTCGGACGACGACAACACCCAGGATGTGAACAACCAGGTGTTCAAGTATGTCGACAGTGACTTCGATCCTGTCATCAATGTGGATTTCGAGAACGGTCCTTCGGACGTCGACAACATTGACCTGGACATCGGCGACCATGCGAGTGTCGAGGACATTCTGATTGCGAAAGGCAATATCGACTTCGACCCGGGCGACGATATCAAGGTCGAAGACGTCCTCAATGATGCGCTGAACGGCCTTGGGAACGATACCGGCATTGCAATCAACAACAGCAACCAGCTGGAAGACAACGATTGGGCAAAAGACACCTTTGTCGCCAATGAAGGGTCCTTCACGCAGAAGCTGACTGCCAACGGCGGTTCGGCGGAAGCTGACGACGGTCTGGCTTTCGGTGGGTCGTCCATGACCGTGGATGCCCTTGATGATGCGACGGTGATTGGTGAAGTGATGGCCGCTGCCAATGCCGCCAACGCAACCGAAGCGTTCGTCAACGAGCTGGTGCAGGGTGCGAACATTCTCAACAACTCGGTCGACACGACGATTGTCGGCGGCGATCTCTACACCGACAGCGTTGGTGAAGACGAGCTCTAAGATGTTCGATCGGCGCTGCGGTTTTCTGTTTCGAACCTGTTTCCGAAACGCCAGCTGCGCCCGTTTCCAAGTCAGAATGCGGTGTGAACGCCGGTCTTGCGAGACTTGGCTCGCCGCGATGAACAAGGACTATTATCATGTCTGGTAAGCGTGGAACTCAATTCAATTACTCTGATTTCGATGCAGTCGATGACTCGAAGATCATCAACAAGGCCGAAGTCGTGATGAACTTCGAAGAAGGATTTGTTTATGACGACGACGATGTCGTGGACATCGACCTGGAAGAATGCGCTGAAGTCGACGAGATGCTCGTGAGCGTCAACGGCGGCATCGACTACAGCCCGGGCGACGACATCACCGTTGAAGACATTTTGAACGAAGCCCTCAATGGTGGCGGCAATGATGCCGGTGTCGTGCTCAACAACAGCAACCAGCTGGAAGACAACGACTGGGCCAACGGTACGACGGCAACCAACAACGCCGGCTTCAACCAGACCCTGAGTGCCAAGGGTGGCGATGCCGAAACCGATGACGGTATTTCGGCAGGCGGCTCCAGCGGGTCGGCATACGTCGATGCTGACATGCAGGCATTCGGTGGCCATGTCGGCACCTGGTTCGGTCATGCCGGTTTCCATGGCATGTCGGTCGACCTGGAAGGCAATCTGGAAATCGATGACCTCGGTTCCGGCAGCGTCAGCGTCATCGCTGATGACGATGCGCTCGTCCAGGGCATGAATGCGGCTGAAGCATCCGCTTCCAACGATGCATCGGCATTCACCAACACGCTTGTGCAGGGCGAAAACATCCTGAACAACTCTGTCGACATGACCATTGTCGGCGGCAACATGGACAGCCTGATGACCGGTGAAGATCTCGGCTCCCTGAGCTGATCCGGTTTGTTCCTGAATTGATTTTCAATTCCGGAAAACAGCAGCAGGCGCGGAGCTCACTTGCTCCGCGCCTGCTGAACGCGGCCTCTCGTATTTAGATTCGCGCGAGTTTGACCGCGAAAACGACCCTTCATTCAGATTAGGGGGCTGACATGTTTTTTTATGATGACCTTACGCGTGAAGCGATTTCGCATTTTGTAGGAAGCTTTTCCATGTCACTCGAGGAGGCCCGCGCCCGCCTTGAGTATCTTGAATTCCGCGCGGCACAGCTTGCTGCCGAACAGGCAGAGCAAGGTGAGGCGATGGAGGCGCTGCTGACAGTCTGGCCCGACTATCAGCTGCTCGACCTCAATCCGAATATCCATTACGAATTCGATGGTTACAGCTACTACGACGACGTTCCCGCCGCCCTGAACTTTTATGAGTGGGATGGCATTGGCATGCGGGCACATCTGATGCCGCCGTCGGTTGAGGGGACTTTCAATCCCTACACCATCGCGCTGACAGGCGGTGTCCGCTTCATAACGTTCCAGCACGAAGTGCTGCCCAACAGCTTCGCCGTTGTGTCCCGGTCCGAAAACGTGCTGGAGGACAACGACTATCTGTCCAACACGGGTCTCCACTATCATTTCGATTACGAAGCACCATCACTCATCTCCTTCCTCGATGCGCTTGAGGCCGCCGGGATCACCGGCAGGTTCAGCTTTACGGAAGCAGACAATCCGGCTGGCAATCTGAGCGCGACCGTCGCAGCCTGGACGGAAACAGCCCAAACCATGCAAACCGGCGCTCCCGGTGTCGGGCAACAGGTTCTGGCAACCGGAGATGACACCGGGCAGCTCTATCAGAACGGTATCGTTGTCGAGGAAGCCGCCCGTCTTGATGAAGTCATCAAGCATTTGAGGGGCCGTGCTCCGGACGATGACGCCGACGCGAACTCCGATGACGTGGTGCTCGAGGGACCGCAAAGCGCCTCAGGCGAGTTGGCTTCGCTGGTGGACACCGCCGGAACCTCCGCTTCGCTGCAAATCAGTGCCGGCAACAACACACTGATCAATCAGGCCATTCTGGTGGACGTCTGGGGCAAGGCCGCGACCATAGCTGTGGCCGGCGATTATTACGATCTCGACATTATCAGCCAGACAAATGTTCTGGCAGCGCCGCATCTGGCGGGTCTTGGCGAGTGGGCGACGGATCCGAGCACCGGCAGCTACAACATCGCATCGATCATGAACACCGGTTCGGATCTGCCCATGGATGTTGCTCCGGTCGGTAATCATTCTCTCTGGGATATCACCTTCCACGACGGTGACATGACCTTCGTGAACTGGCTGACCCAGAAGAACTATCTGGTCGACAACGACACCATCGTCTACCAGGAAGACGGCTCGGGCACGACGATCATGTCCGGTGGCAATATTCTGACAAATGCTCTCAACCTTACGGAATTGAGCACCTTCTTCGATCTGATCCTGATCGGAGGCGACTATTACTCGGCCAATGTGATCAGCCAGACCAACGTCATGGTCAATTTCGATCAGGTCATTGCCGAAGGTACACAAGACGCTTCCATGCCGATGCCTGACGGGCAGATCGACAATCTGCTTTGGAACGAGGCCTATATCGTTTCCAACTACAACAGTTCCGTCGTCGACCTGGATCCGGCAAGCGCGAACCGGCTCGCAACGGCAGGTGAGGAGGATCTTGGCGATGACTTCCTGTCCGGGCTCTTCAGCGGGGAAGCTTCGCCTTTCAACCAGCTGAACGTTCTTTATATCTCCGGTGATGTCTACGACATCAATTACCTCGAACAGGTCAATATCCTGGGCGACAGCGACAGCATCGCCACGCTTGGGGTCGATGTCTCAAGCGAAGGCACCAGCATCAACGGCGATTCAAACCTTCTCTACAATGCCGCGGTGATCCAGGAAGCCAGCGTGGACAATGTTGTTCGCGTCGGTGGCGACACCTATTCGGAAGCTTTGCTTTACCAGGCGGAGATCCTGACCGCAGATGTCGAGCAACCTGATCACGGCGGGGCGGGTCTTGCGTCGGAGGCCGTTGTCTTCCTGGCCGACGGCATGCTGACCAATGGTGACAACGATCTTGAAACCGTCAACCTGAACCAGGTGCCGGACGAGGTCTGTGTCGATCCGATGGCGACAATGGTCGCTTAGGGGAGGCAGCTCATGACCATTTCATATGATGTTGCCGATGGGCAGCGGACGAACCGGGCGGGTGAGCCGCAGGTGCTGGGCCCCGATGCGAAAAAGGGTGATGCACGACTTGTCGGCGCAGAGGCAGCAGCCGTTGCGGGCGGACCTACCCTGAAGTCGGGAGACGCAAGAGCGAAACCGGCGGACGGCGGCAAGTCCGCCCGGACAGGCACTGGCACAGGAACAGGCACTGGCAAAGCCAAGGCTGAAAAGCCCGAGTTCCACCGACGGACGACACCGCCCGATCTTTCCAAGGCACTCGAAAACGGCGTCGCCGCCGTTCGGCGCAATCTTCTCATCGTGCTGATGTTTTCCTGCGTCATCAATGTGCTTGTGCTGTCAATTCCGGTCTATCTGTTCCAGATCTCGGACCGGGTCCTGACCAGCCGCTCGCTGGACACGCTGGTCATGCTGACAGGCGTGATCGTCGGGGCGGTCCTGCTGCAGGCAGCCTTCGATGCCATCCGCCGCTTCATTCTTATGCGCACGGCGGTCGAACTCGCATCGCAACTGGGTTCACCCATCCTCGCAGCCGCCGCACGAGCTTCGCTCAACAGCAACGGTAAGGAGTACCAGATCCTGAACGACCTGCAGCAATTGCGGGGTTTTCTGGTGTCCGGCACCATGATGGCATTTCTGGACGGTCCCTTCGCGCCGCTTTTCCTGGTCGCGATCTACCTCATTCATCCGCACCTGGGGATGATTGTCGGTGGCACCTGTTTGATCCTGCTTGTGATCGCGGTGATCAACCAGAAGATCACGTCCCGGCATTTCAGTGATGCGAACCAGAACCAGAGCAAGGCGAACCTGCATCTGGATGCGATGTCCAGGAATTCGCAGATCATCAACGCCCTGGCCATGATCCCGGAAGCAGTGCACCTGTGGGGGCGTGATACGGCTGCGTCGCTGCGCGCGCAGGTCAGTGCGCAGGACAGAAACATCGTCTCGGCCTCCATTACCAAGGCTGTCCGGCTTCTGACGCAGGTGGCGATGCTCGGGTGGGGGTCATTCCTCGCCATCCAGGGTGAACTTACGGGGGGCATGGTGATTGCCGCCTCCATTATCGGCGGCCGGGCGCTGTCGCCCATCGAGGGGGCGATCGAAGGCTGGAACCAGTATCTGCTGTCGCGCAATTCCTATGGCCGGATCTCGACACTGCTGAAATCCTCGCCGCTCAATTCCGAACGTCTCGTTCTGCCCAAGCCGCAAGGCAGGCTTGATGTCGAACGCCTGCTCTACGTGCCCCAGGGGACCAAGCGGGTCGTGCTCAACAGCATCACTTTCTCGCTGAAAGCCGGGGACTCTCTTGCGATCATCGGCAACTCGGGAGCCGGCAAGACGACACTCGGCAAGATGCTGGTGGGATCCATCCTGCCGACATCGGGTGCGGTGCGTCTGGACCTGATGGACCTGCGCAACTGGAACCAGCGGCAGCTGGGTGAAAACATCGGTTACCTGCCGCAGGACGTTCAGCTTTTCCCGGGCACGATCAAGCAGAACATCGGCCGCATGCGCGAAGATGCTTCGGACGAACAGATCTACGAAGCTGCCTGTCTGGCCGACGTGCACGCCATGATTTCCGAATTGGCCCACGGCTACGAAACGGTTGTTGCGGCCGACGGTGCACCGCTGTCAGGCGGTCAGAAGCAGCGTATCGCGCTTGCCAGGGCATTCTTCGGCAATCCGCGTTTCGTCGTTCTGGACGAACCCAACTCAAATCTGGACACCAATGGCGACGAGGCACTTGCACGGGCAATGGCACATGCCAAGGCCGAAGGCATCACCGTCGTCGCGATCACGCAAAAGCCGTCCCTGCTGAAATGTGTCGACCGGATCCTTGTTCTGGCCGACGGCTCCATCAGCATGTTCGGTTTCCGCAACGAAGTGCTGGAACTCCTTGCCGACCGGAAGAAGCAAAAAGCCGTTCAGCAACAAGGATAAGCGTTGGCAGCCGCCAGGGACGGCTCAAGCCAGGGGGGAAAGATGAGCAACGCTCTGACACATCACGAACCGATGGACTGGTATTCGGCAGTGCCGAGATCGATTTTCTGGCACACACTGATCGGCGTTTTCATGCTGGTCTTCTTCATAGGAGGCTTTGCCGCCTGGTCCTTTACCGCGCCGTTGGCTGCCGCCGTAATTTCAAGCGGAACCTTTGTCGCAACCGGACAGAACAAGCAGATTCAGCACTACGAAGGCGGGATCGTGAAGGAGATCCTGGTGCAGGAAGGCGAGCGCGTTCAAAAAGGCGATCCAATTGTTCGTCTCGACGAAACCGTCGCATCCGCGAACGAGCGACAACTGGGGCTCAAGCTGGCGCGGCTGGAAGCGATCAACGCCCGTCTGCGCGCCGAATATCTCTGGCTGAAGGAGGTGGAATTCCCGCAAACATTGCTGGACCTGAAGGACGATGAGGAAATTGCCACCATCATCGCCGGCCAGAAGCTGAGTTTCATCGGATCCCAGGCCAAGCTGACAAGCGATATCAGGATTCTGGAGAGCACGATCGAATCCCTTCAGCACCGCCGCGACGGCTACCGTGAACAGCATGATGCCATGATCAGGCAGCTTGCGATCCTGCAGGAAGAACACACGGGCAAGAAGCTTCTCTTCGAAAAAGGCCTCCTGCTGAAGCCGACCCTGAATGCACTGGAAAGAGCGATCGCAGAAGCGGAAGGGCAGATCGGGAGGCTGGCATCGTCCATGCAGGAGGCCAACGCCCAGGTGTTGCAGCACCAGGAACAGGTCAAGCAGACACGGGCTGCCTATAACGAAAAGGTGCTTGATGACCTGCAAACCATCGAGGCCGAGCTGGATGCTGCAAGAGAGCAGTCCCGCAAGGCGCGCAACGTTCTTGAACGTGCCGTCATTCAGGCACCGGTTTCGGGCACAATCGTACGCATGCACTACCACACTGCCGGTGGGGTTATCGAAAGCGGCAAGACGATTGTCGAGATCCTGCCGTCCGACGCACCGCTGATCATTGAGGCACTGATTTCGCGAACCGATATCGACAGCGTCCATATCGGCCAGCATGCCACGGTTCGCCTGTCCGCCCTCAATCAACGCACCACTCCGGTGCTGGAAGGCGAAGTGCAATATGTGTCTGCAGATGCAATCACCGACAACAGTACGGGCATCATGCGTGAGGTTTACGTGACCCGCATCGATATCTCGCCGGGCGAACTGACAAGGGTGCTCAACTTCGTTCCAACCCCGGGCATGCCCGCGGAAATCATGATCCAGACGACCGAGCGAACCTTCATGCAGTATCTGACCAAGCCGATCGTCGACAGCATGTCACGCGCCTTCCGGGAGGAATAGGCAACTGGAGGCATTTTACGGTCGACGGCCGCTTTTCAGCGCAAGACTGCGCGGGTCTGCACACGGTGGCTGATCAATCCGGATTGTCTGATGTGGTCTTCAGGCAATGTCCGCCTTGGGCCGGTTCGTTTGTCGCGGACCGGCCGCTTTTTTGGGATTGTACCGGTTGAAAGGTGACAGCTGCAGTCAGGTGACGTTGCGAAAAGAGGGGTTGTTTTCGCAAGGTAATCCGCCAATTATGAAAGCGGTTTTTCCGGAACTTGTACCAAGCCGGAAACAGGGTTTTCATGTGATTGCGCCAAATGCGAAACCGGGTCGAACTGCTGTTGAAGACTTTTAAAATCAACGGATTGGCTGTCTGGTCCGTTGTGGTGTTTCTGGTGCTGACGAGCCTGTCAGCTCACGCGGCGACGGACCCGTTCGCGGAACGGCGCATGGCGCTTGTGGTCGGCATTGCGGGCTATGAGAACGCTCCTGATCTGAGCAATACCACCAATGACGGCAAGCTGATTTCGGACACCTTGAACGAGCTGAATTTCGAAGTGTCCGAGCATTTCAACATCGGGCTTGCGGAGTTCCGCGAACTGCTGGACCGTTTCGCCTTCGAGGCGGAAACGGCGGATGTGGCTCTCGTCTATTTTGCCGGACATGGGATCGAAGTCGGCGGGCGCAATTTCCTGGTTCCCTCCGACGCCAAGGCAGGCAGCCGGCAGCAGGTTGCCGATACCTCGATTTCTCTCGATGACATTCTGGAAGCGGTCGACAAGGCGCGGCAGCTCAGGATCGTGATCCTGGATTCCTGCCGGAACGACCCGTTTGCCGATGTGGGCGGGCAGGAAACGCTCACCGTAAATCAGGGGGCTTATGGCCGCGGGCTGGCGGCGCCTTCTCCCGAACGCGGCACGCTGGTGGCCTACGCCGCCGAAGCAGGAGCCGTTGCACTGGACGGGGCAGGTGAAAACAGTCCGTTTGCGTCGGCGCTGGCCCAGACCTTGAAGATCAGGGACCTGGAAATAGGCCTCGCCTTCCGGCAGGTGCGCGATTCCGTGCTGAAAGCCACCGCCAACGCGCAGGAGCCGCACACCTACGGCTCACTGTCCGGTAAACCCTACTTCCTTGCGGGCGGCAGCCAGGAGGTCAACGTGCTTGCGGCGGCAGACCGTCGTAATGCCTGGGGGCGCCTTGAAGTCAGCCAGGAAGAGCAGTTGCAGGTGGCGGCAAGGGAAGGCGACAGCAGGGCGCTGAAAGGCCTTGCCTACATGCGCCTCAACCCGAGCGAGGACCGATACGATCCCTCCCGTGCGGCAGCATTTCTGGAAACTGCATCGGAAGCGGGTGATCCTGAAGCCATGTTCGAGCTTGCCCGCATGTATGAGCGCGGCATTGGCGTCGAACAGGATGTCGAAAAGGCATTGGAACTGTTTCGCAGGTCCGCGGACGAAGGCTTTGCGGATGCCATCAACGATCTCGGGTTCCTTTACTATCAGGGCGGCCTGGGGATCGCGCGTGATCCGAAAAAGGCGATTGAGCTCTTCGGAAAGGCTGCCGATCAGCGGCACCCGGAAGCAATGTTCAATTACGCAGCTCTGATCGATGACGGTGTGGTCGATGGCAAGGAACCGGACGATGCGGCAGAATATCTTTATCGCGCCTTGAGATCCGGCAACGAGGAAGTTTTGAGCCAGCTCTCGGAAAACCCGAAGATGTTCAAGGCTACGACACGGCGCTCCCTTCAACGGAAACTTTCAGAACGCTCTTTCTATACCGGGACCATCGACGGCCAGTTCGGCCCGCAGACCCAGAGAGGTCTGCGCAAAGCTTACGGGCTTTCCGAATAGGGCCATTGCGTTTTCCGGTTGAGATGGGTTCCCGCCTTCCAAAGCCATTATTGCGCGCTGCATGACGCAAGGTAATTTTTGACTTGTTCTTTTATTCCAAGGGTTTAAAATTGAAAAAGAACAATCAAAAGAAACATTTCGGGAAATATCAATCCCTGATTTCAATGTAGACAGTGCAGACGTTTTTCTAAGTCATATTGCAGATTTTTGCTACTTTTCCGATAGCAGTTGTCACGTCAATCGTGATTACTGCCCGGTCCGATCAGTTGTCGCTGGTGATTTGTTCGATGTGTTTGAATAGTTGATTGGAGGAAGCCATGTTTGGAAACAGGTTTTGCGCAGGTGTGGCCGTTGCCGTGCTCGCCGGTCAAGTCGTGACGGCTGCCAGTGTGCCTGCTTATGCGGTCGCCGTTCCGGGTGGTCAGTCGCTTGCACCGGCAGATCCACTGGGTTCGGTTCTGGAGGAGCTACTGCTTGCGCAGTACAGCTCTTCCATGAGCAGCGAACCGTCTGGTCCTTCCTATGATGTCGATCGGCAGGAACGCGACCCGAAGCTGAGCGCGTCCCATGATCTCGACGAAAGGATCACGCGCGGCGTCATCTGGATAATCCAGAACGGCAGCAACGAGTGCCGCAATTCCATCCGGCCCGAATACCGCTTCGACTGTTTGAGGAATGTTCTGGGCCGCGCCGCCTCGACAATCGAAAACCGGCCGAACTATCGCGACGCGGCGCGGGAGCTGCGGAGCCTTTCCCGCAAGCTTGATGGCATTGTTTCAAAATATCAGGACCGGAGCGCTCCACGCGCGGCCGTGGGTCAGCGTACCTACCGGGCCGTTTCCACGGCCAATCTCGAACAGGCCCGCCGTGAAGCATCGGAAGCTATCGACGAGAGCGTCACCAAGCTGCTGCGTTCGGCCGGAAACTCGGAAAAGCGCAAGACGCATTATTCCCAGATCGCAACCGCTGTCGGGTCTACCAAGCGTTTGCTGCGGTCTTAAGTATCACCGATCCAGCTGGCGGTCGCTTCAGTCCGCCGGCTGCTGATCCGGGATCTCCTCCGGAGTGATGACCGGCGTTTCACCGACATCGGGAGCAGGTTCGACAAGCTCGCGGTCTCCGACCGGGGCTGGCATCAAAACACCGTCGCAGTCTGAAAGGCTGGCAGTTTCTTCAGTATCGGCGGGAACCCGGTCTTGCGACTTTGCGCCGGGTTCAACCTGACAGTCGCCGCTCTTGTCGTCTGCAAGAGCGGTGCCGCACACAAGGGTCAGTGCGGTGGCAAGGGCTGCAATCGTCCGGACATTTTCGTGCGGGCGCATACTATCCTCCAATGGATGTCTCTCCATTGGAAACGCCTGAACCGTCATCGGGTTCAATTCGGGTGGATTTACCGGCTCCGCCCATGGGGGGAACCGGCAAGTTGTCTGTACGTACTCTTCAGTCGATCAGGCGATCGTCTGGCCGGTCTTTGCCCAGTCCGCAAGGAACTGCTCCAGTCCCTTGTCGGTCAACGGGTGCTTGACCAGCGCCTTGATCGTTGCCGGCGGCACAGTTGCCACATCGGCGCCGATCAACGCTGCTTCCTTGACGTGATTGACCGTGCGGATCGAGGCGGCAAGAATTTCGGTCTCAAAGCCGTAATTGTCGTAGATCTGCCGGATCTCGCGGATCAGCTCCATTCCGTCCATGGCCATATCGTCCAGTCGGCCAATGAACGGGGAAATGAAGGTTGCGCCGGCCTTGGCCGCCAGCAGCGCCTGATTGGCGGAAAAGCACAAGGTGACGTTGGTCTTGAACCCTTCGGTAGTCAGTGCACGGCAGGCCCTGAGACCATCCAGCGTCAGCGGCAGCTTGATGCAGATGTTGGGGGCGATCCTTGCAAGGGTCTTGCCTTCCCGCAGCATTGCCTCGAACTCGGTAGCCGTGACTTCGGCCGAAACCGGACCTTCGACAATGGAGCAGATTTCGCGGGTTACTTCGGTAATGTCCCGGCCGGACTTGAGGATCAGGGACGGGTTGGTTGTAACACCATCGATAAGGCCGAGTTCGGTGAGGTCGCGGATGTCGCTGACATCCGCCGTGTCGACAAAAAACTTCATGTCTTTCTTTCCGTTTGGAATGGCGGGCAGCGTTACCCGCGGATCTTGCGGGCGGTCTGCTGTAGCAGCTCGAAAGCCTCGTACCGCTTGTTGTGGTAGGATGTGGCCTCGGCGCCGCCGGGTGCATAGGTTTCGCCGGCTGCCGACATGGCTGCCATGGCGGCCGGAATATCCTTTTGCAGGCCTCCAGCGACAGCGCCGAGCATGGCCGAGCCGAGAAGGACCGGTTCCGCGGTTTTGGGAGCGGCGATCACGAGGCCCGTGGCATCCGCCAGAAGCTGGCGCACCAAAGGGCTCTGGCCTGCACCGCCACTGACGACGATGGTGTCCGTCCGGATGCCCTTTGCGGACTGCGCCTCGACAATCTGTCTGAGGCCGTATCCGAGACCGCATATGCCCGCAACATAGAGCCTGACGAGAGCGGCGACGGATGTGTCCATATCGAGGCCCGCAATGACGGCCTTTGCTTCCGGGTCGGCAAACGGTGCACGGTTGCCGAGAAATTCAGGCACCACATGCAGACCGTCTGCCAGCCTTGAAATGTCTGTCCCCTCCGGTGCAAGCCGTTCGGCTTCCGCAGCAAGCCACTGGTTGAGGCCGAGACCTGCTTCCTTCGCCTGCTTGAGGGCGTCAGTGGAGGCCGGGTGGAAGCGGACCAGATGGTCGATGGCGGCACCTGCCGCCGACTGACCCGCCTCGTTCAGCCAGAGGCCTGGAACCATCGCGGAGAAATAAGGTCCCCAGACGCCTGGCACGAAGGCAGGTTCTGTTGTCGAAGTCATGGTGCAGGCGGAGGTGCCGAAGACATAGGCCATCCGGCTTGTCGCCGATCCCGCCTCTGTCTGGTCCTGCCACCCGACCGTTCCGACACCGCCCGCATGAGCATCGATCAGCCCGGCAGCAACGGGTGTCCCTTCACGCAGGCCCAGATCTGCGGCCGCTTCTGCCGTCAGCCCGCTGCCCAGTGCCGTTCCCGCATCGACAACGGTGGTGCCGATGCGGTCAAAATCATTCGCGCAGAGTTCGGCAAGACCGATGGACTGGAAATAGTCGGCGTCCCAGCGGCGCTCATGACCAAGGTAGGTCCATTTGCAGGTAACCGTGCAGATGGACCGTGCAAGGCTGCCGGTCGCCCGCCATGTCAGGAAATCGGTCAGGTCGAAAAAATGCTCGGCTTTGCCGAAGATCTCTGGCCGGTTCTCTTTCAGCCAGAGCAGTTTCGGGGTTTCCATTTCCGGTGAAATCTGGCTGCCGACATACCGCAGCACGTCGTGGCCACCGGCGTTGATACGTTCGGCCTGGTCAAGAGCGCGGTGATCCATCCAGACGATTATGTTGCGCTCCGGGTGGTCCGTATCGCCCACCGGCAGCGGGCTGCCTTGCGGGCCGATGACCACCAGCGAACAGGTGGCGTCCATGCCGATCCCGGCCACATCGCCCGGATCGATCCCGGCCGTGCCGACCGCTTCGCGTACTGTAGCGGCCACGGCTTGCCAGATGTCGTTGGAAGACTGTTCGTAAAGGTTTGGCCCCCGGTTGAAGAGGGCGATGTCACGTTTTGCCGATGCAACCAGATTGCCGGACTGGTCGAACAGACCAGCCCTGGCACTGCCTGTGCCGACATCAATACCAATCAGAAATTTGCTCATGCCTCAAAGGTCCACACTTTGCGGCAGGATGACAAGGTCCCTGATGGTGACGCCGCGCGGGCGGCTGAGCATGAACAGGACGGCATCAGCGACTTCCCGGGGTTGCATCAGGCTGCCGTTGGCAAGGGCTTCGTCCATCTTTGCCTTGGGCCAGTCATCGAGAAGGGCTGTAACCACAGGTCCCGGCGCGACCGCACCAACGCGCACCCCGTGTTCGGCGACCTGGCGCCGTACCGTGTGTACGAAGGCCTGCACGGCAAATTTCGAGGCGGTATAGATTGGTTCCCAGACGACCGGCACAAGGCCGGCGATGGAACTGGTGACGATGATGTCGCCGGTCTTGCGTTCCACCATATGTGGCAACACGGCGCGAATGGAGCGGAACGCGGCATTGATGTTGAGATTGAGCACCTTGTCCCACTGGTCCGGGTCACCGTCGACGACGCTGCCGCCGACATAGGCTCCTGCATTGGCGTGGAAGATGTCGAGGTGTCCGGTCTTTTCCACGATCCGGTCCAGCATGCCATCGACAGCGGGCCCGTCCATGAGGTCGACCACCAGCGGAATGGCGTCCGGTCCGAGCTCCTGGCAGATCGCGTTCAGTCTGGCTTCGGCACGGTCGATCAGGACCACCCGGCAGCCGGCTGCAAGCAGGCTCCTGGCGCATTCCAGGCCGATCCCGGACGCGGCACCGGTAATGGCCGCGACCTTGCCTTTGAGTTCATCGGTCATGTTCGAAATCCTTGAATTGAAATCCGGTCAGGCGCGGCCGTGAGAGACGCGGCTCTGGCGGGCGAGACTGTCGACGATGACGGCAATGGCGAGCACGCAGCCGGTGATCATGTAGCGGAGCGAGGACGACATGTTCAAAAGTGTCAGCCCGTTTGAGATCGACTGGATGACGATGATGCCAAGCAGCGCCGACCATGCCGACCCGCGTCCGCCGAACAGGCTGGTACCACCGATAACGGCGGCCGCGATGGCGTTGAGGTTGACGTCACCGGTGCCTGCCTGCTGGCTGGCGGAGGCAAGCCGCGCGGAAGACAGAACACCGCCGAGGGCCGCCAGCAGCGAGCACAGCGCAAAGGACGTGAGGTAGGTGAAGGTGACATTGATGCCGGCTCTGCGCGCAGCCTCCGCGTTGCCGCCGACTGCCTTCACGGACCGCCCCCACTGGGTGCGTGTGAAGACATAGTTCATGACAACGACAAGCAGGGCGAAGAGGCCGAACATCCAGGGCACGCCGCGACCGAGGTTCAGATAGAAGACGGCGGCTTCGAAGGCGATGGTGGTGAACAGCGCCTTGAACACTAGCCCGCCAACAGAGCCAACGGAGAGATTGGCTGCCTGGCGCTGGCGCCGGTTGCGAATTCCCATCACGAGAATGGCGAGGCCAGGCAGAAGTGCGACTGCGTGAGAGGCCCAGGCAGGCATCATCAGAAGCTGGCCGAAGTTCACCATCCAGGAGCCGTAGGGCAGGTTGATGGAGCCTGTGGAGCCGAGCATGTAGAGCTGCAGGCCGAGAAGCGCCAGCAGACCGGCGAGGGTCGAGACGAAGCTGGGCATGCCAAGCTGAGTGCGCAGCAGTGCATAGACCGAGCCGATGACCGCGCCGGTGCTGAGCGCCGCCAGGATCGCCAGCGGCAGCGGAACGCCCTGGTTGACCCAGAGCACGCCGATCAGGGCCGAGCCGACACCGCTCATGGAGCCGACGGATAGGTCGATCTCGCCGAGCATCAGCACGCAGACGATGCCGAGCGCGATGACGCCGACTGTCGAGCAGTCGAACAAGAGGTTCACAAGGTTGTTCGGCGTAACGAACAGCGGATTGAGAATGGTGAAGACCGTCCAGATGACGATGAGGCCGACGATGACGGGCAGGGAGCCGAGGTCGCCTGCCTTCACACGATCGATGAAGGCGCTGATGACGTCGGTCAGGCTGCTGGCATGCTTGACGCGCGTATCGCTGCGGTCGAGCAGCCGGGGTTCGGGAGCGGAGCCGTTCATGGTGGTTTCCTTGTTTATGCCGTGGCGCCTGCGGCCGCCCGTTTGCTGGCGCGGCGGGTGACGGCATTGTCGGTTGCGCCGGTAATGGCTCCGACCAGTTCCTCGTTGGACGATTGCGGCGAGAACACACCGTTGTTGCGGCCAAGCCGCAGCACCACGATGCGGTCTGCGACCGCGCGCACGTCTTCCATGTTGTGGGAGATCATGATGACGCCGAGGCCCTTGTCGCGGACCCGCTCCACCAGGTTGAGAACTTCCGCCGTCTGGGCAACGCCAAGGGCGGCGGTCGGCTCGTCCAGCATGATGATCTTCGGGTTGAGCAGCAGGGACCGGGCAATGGCGACGGTCTGGCGCTGGCCGCCGGACAGCGAGGCGATCGGTTCGCGCACGCTTGGAATTCGGGCCGCCAGCTCGTTGAGCAGCTCCCAGGAGCGGACTTCCATGGCCACTTCATCCAGATGCCAGGGACTGCGTTCCTGGCCCAGGAAGATGTTGGCAACGACGTCGAGGTTCTCGCACAGGGCGAGGTCCTGGAACACGGTTGCGATGCCAAGGTGCAGGGCGTCGCTCGGCCCGTGCATCGTCACCGGCTTGCCTTCGAAGTGAATGGTGCCGGAAGTCGGCGCGTGAACGCCGGAGAGCACCTTGATGAGGGTAGATTTTCCGGCGCCGTTGTCACCGACAAGGGCAACGACTTCACCTGGATGGACGTCCAGCTCGATATCGGTCAATGCCGACACCGCGCCGAAGTTCTTCGAAATGCCCTTGAGGCTCAGGATCGGCTGCCGATCCGTGGCGGATTGGGGAGAAGTGGCGGTCATCTTGTCCGGCTCATGGTTTTCTGGGTCTTCTGGATGGCCGCCCGGCCTTCCGGGCGTCGACCTTTTGGGTCGGGCGGCCTGCTTGGGAGGAGGAGTTATTGGATGCCGAGTTCCTTGCAGCCTTCGGCATAGCGGCCCGTGCACAGTTCCTCAGCCGTCTGGATGCCCATATCGATGATCTCTTCCTTCAGGTTCTCGCGCGTGACCACGGCCGGAACGAACAGCTCGGAAGGTGTTTCGTAGAGCGTCGTCTTGGCTTCCGGCGTTTCCCCGTTCAGGAACTGCACGGCAACCTTGGCAGCCGCCGCGGCAACGATTTCAGAAGGCTTGGAGATCGTGTTGTACTGGTCGCCGGCAATGATCAGCTGCAGGGCCGCGATGGTGGCATCGTTGCCGGTTACAGGCGGAAGCGGGTCGACGCCGGCAGCCTTCAGGGCGGCAATGGCGCCGCCGCCGGTGCCGTCATTGGCCGCTACGATGCCGACGATCTGATCGCCGAAGCGGGTGATCTGGCCGCTGGCCCATTCCTGGGCTTTGGGCGGTGCCCAGTCCGGCGTGTCGAATTCGGCCAGGGTCTTGTACTTACCGGTGGCGATACCTGCATGAATACCGTCCTTGATCAGGCCGGCAGCGGCATCGGTGGGCGAGCCGTTGATCTGCAGCAGGCCGCCGGCCTCCGGCGAGATGCCCTGTTCTTCCAGATGGCGCACCAGGGACTCGGCGATTGCCTTGCCGATGCCTTCATTGTCGAAGGAGACGTAGTAGTCGGCGGTCTTGTCCGGGATCGGGCGATCGTAGGCGATCACTTTCACGCCCTGGCTCTGGGCAAGGGCGACGAGCGAGGCGGCCGCGCTGGAATCCACCGGATCAAGCACGATCACCTTGGCGCCTTGTGTCAGAACGGAGTTGAACTGCTGCTGCTGGCGCGCCACGTCTGCATCCGCGTTCTGGTAGATGACGGTGCAATCCGGGCAAAGCTTCTCCATTTCCGCCTTGAAGCCCGGGAAATCATGTTCCTCGTAGCGGGTTGATGCCTGGTCTGGCATCAGGAATGCGACGGTGCCGGACGCAGCCTGGACAGCGGTTCCCTGCAGCAGGGCGGCGGCAACGATGGCCGCTCCGGCAAGTTTCTTGTTCATCGGGTTCATTTCAGTTTCCTCCATCAATAAAACGGTCCGTCGGCCCCGTCCTCGGGTGCGCTCAAGACCGGTTGGTTTCCTGAAAGACCACTGCTAATCTTGGCCGAGCATGATCGAGTCCGCGCAGAAACCCTGACGCTTCGGCCGGTGCAACGGCACGGGGCGTCTTTACGGGTTCCGGCGGATGAGAGGATCTACCTGCCGCTTCGGTTAGTGGGTATTTCAGGACGATCTTGCCGACGCGCGGGGTTGCTCACCGCACTCCGCGCGTTTCTCGTCCGGATCAACGGGACTGATAGCGTTTGAGTGTCCGTTGATCCTGAAGTCCGATTTTCCTCCTCTTCCTCCCATGTGTCCGTGCGGTCTTTGCCGCCTGTCTGCCGTCGTGCCCTGTTGAGGCGGATGGCATCAGTGGATCTTCTTTTCCTGCCCTTCCGCCGAGGCGCTGTCCCTCGGTGCCGGGGTGTGTGTTTGCGAATGCATGTCTTCGCCTGCTTCGAGATCGCGCACCGAGGCACGGACGATCAGGCTCGCGTTCAGCACTGCCGGGGTAACGGGTGCCTTGCTGTCACCCTCGATCCGCTGCAGTAGCCGGCGCCAGGCGGTTTCCGCGATTTTGTCGACCGGCTGTCGGATGGCCGTCAGTCCGGTGTTGCGGGCGGACATCCAGGCATAGTCGTCAAACGCGACGACAGACGCGCGGCTCGGGATGTCGATCCGGTGTTCGGCGAGGGCCGACAACACGCTGAGTGTCGTGACGTTGGTAAGCGCGATGATTGCTTCCGGCAGGGGATTGCGTTCCATCCAGTCCAGGAGCGTCCTGGTGCCTGCGGTGATATCGGAACCCAGATTGAGAATAGTTGGCCGTTTGCCGGTTTGCGCCTCGATGATGGCGGCAGCCCCTTCCGTTCTTTCCAGGATCGGAGGGTGATCCAGGTCGGAAACGCCGATTGCAATGTTCTGGTGGCCTCGCTCCAGCAGATGCCTTGCGGCAATCTCGCCCGCCTCACGGTTGTCGATGGTCACCGTATCGGCAATTGCCCCTTCTGCAGCAACACGGTCGACCAGAACCATCGGCAAGGTGGATTTTGCTTCCTTCAGTTCCGGCGGCATGGTGCTTGAGCAGGGCACGGCAATCAGCCCTTCCGGCCGCCATGCAAGCAACGCCTTCAGACGTGAGGATTCCACCGCGCGGTCGTTATGGGAGCTGGCGACGATCACGTCGTAACCTTCCGCTGATGCGGCGGTTTCCAGTCTGGAGACGATGGTGGCAAAAAAGGTGTCGGTGAGGTCGGGGACAATTACCGCGATGATACGGGTTCGGCCCGAGCGCAGCTGGGAAGCGGCCCGGTCGAGCTGGTAACCGAGTTCGCGCGCAGCCTTGTGCACGCTCTCCTTCAGCTCGTCGTTGACCGGTTTGCGCCCGGAAAAGACGTTCGATACCGTCGCGATCGACACGCCCGCAAGAGCGGCGACTTCCTTGATGGACGGTTTTTTCCGGGACATCTGCCAGCGCCTCCCAACGCTGTTAAACGTTTTACAGTTAAACGTTTAACAGTGCGGTTTGAGGTTGGCAAGCGGAAAAATGGGAAAGGTAGGCTCAGAGCGTTTCGGAAAGGCGTTGCATCCCCCCTCCGCGCCCTGGGAGGCATGGGCGCGGAGGGGGGGCTTGGCAAAAGGGGAAAGCGCGGTGTTAGCGCTTCCAACCCTCGGTTTTCATCAGGGCCGCGGCTTCCGGGGTCTGGAGGAAGTCCAGAAAAGCCTTGGCTTGCGGGTCGGCGTCGGGGGAAAGCACGACGTTGACATCGCGCCAGATGCGACGGTTTTCGTCCAGTTCAACAAGGCTCAGAACGTCCGGGTTGTTGATTGGCCAGTTCGGCCAGGTGATCCAGGCATCGGCCTCAAGGTCCTTGAAGGCCCGGAAACTGGCACCGGAGCCTTTTTCAAACGCGACGATGTTCGATCTGAACGCCGACACGTCACCGAGATTTCCGGTCCTTCCGGCGATATCTTCCCAGACACCTGTACCGGATGTGTTGGCGACACCGGCGCCCTCGGTCACGACGATCTTGATCCCGTCCTTGAGCAGGTCTTCAAAGCCCTCGATCTTTTTCGGATTGTCCGCGCGCACGGCGATGATGGCGGGCCGGATATAGATCGGCTGAACCTGGGAAGAGTCAAAATTGCCATAGGTTTCCAGAAACGCCGTCATGGATTGTTCGGATGTGCCCCAGAGGATATCGGCATCCGCCTGGGCTTTTGCGGACCAGGTGGTTTCCGGGCCGGCCGTGATTTCGACCTTGTTGCCGGTTTTTTCTTCAAAGGCTTTTGCAACTTTCTGGAACGCCGTGTGCGGGCCGCCCGCACCATAAAGTCTGACAACTCCGTCGGCGGGGCGGTGTTTGATGGATGGATCGGCGAGTGTGCTTTCCTGGGCGAGTGCAGGGCCGGCGCAAACCAGCAGCGCGAGAGCACAAAGGGAGGTTTTCATATCGGAATTCCTGAATTCTGTTGGCTTGTGACGCATGCGCGCCGAAGGCGGTCTTGCACCGCCCCCGCACCTGACTACGCCGGCCGGCTGCCAGGTCTTCCCAAGGGCGGGGTCACGAACACGCGAGGTCTCTGTCAGAATGGTCTGGCGACTTTCAGTTCGATTGTTGCGCCGGGTCAAGCTGGGTCTGGATCAGGTGGGCAAGGTTCAAAAGCTGTGAGCGCGGCATGTCGCCGGTCACTGCGTAAGTGAACCCGGTGTCGCTCCAGAAAAACGCCTGTTCCGTGCCGGATTCCGCGAACTGGAATTTCGGTTCACCGTCGACCCCGCGGCGCAGATAGACGGTCACCCGGTTGCCGTCCGCATCGTCATACATGAGTTGCGCTGCCGGATCCGCCCCGCTGGGCAGCAGGCGTCCACCCATCAGCGTCAGTCCGGCAACCCGCAGATCGGGAATGCGGAACGGATGGTTCAGCCGATTGCCGAGCCAGGTCGCCAGATGCCGCTGGTCGCTGGCTGCCACCTCGACCGGATGGGCAACCTCAACGGTGAATGTTCGGTGAGCCGTCAGGGCATCGGTCAGGAAGGGCTGATACGCTGGCAGGCTTGCATCCGGTTTCAGCGACCAGCCGGCAAAGACGCCGACCAGCAGGGCCGCAGCGATGGAGGCGGCCATGCCGGCGCGCGGCAGCCATCTGCCCCCTGAAGGCGCGGTCAGGCCGGGAGGTTCTGCAGTCACGCGGGAATAGGCTGTCTTCAGGTTTGCCGAGATCCGGCGGTCCGCCTCAACCCGGGCGGCAGCTTCCGGATTGTCCCTGAGATAGGTTTCGACCTCGCGTCTGCGGTCCGCAGGCAGCTCGTCGTCGACGTATCGAACGAGGTCTTCCTCCCGGATGGGAGGCTCCGTCTGGGAAATCATGTCACGCTCCTTAGATGGGGACGCTCGGAGGCGCGGGGGTCTTCTCTCAGTCTGGCACGGGCGCGGCTGATGCGCGACATGATGGTTCCTTCGGCAACGTTCAGGATTGCGGCGGCTTCTGCATAGGTAAAGCCTTCCACGCCGACCAGGAACAGTGCTTCGCGCTGGTCTTCTGGCAAGGCCAGCATGCGGTTCAGCAGATGCTTGAGCTCGGCGCTGTCCTGCTGCGAGGCGGGCGCCTGAAGCTGGTTTTCCAGATCGTCCAGGTCGATATGGTTCGAATGGCGCCGCAAGCGCCGCCAGCGGCTGACGTGAAGATTGCGCATCATGCGGAAGAGCCACGGCCGCAGCGGTACGGACGACCGGCGAAGGCTCCATTTGCGCAAGGCCCGTTCCAGGCAGTCCTGCACAAGGTCCTCCGCTTCCGCCTGGTCGCAGGTCAGCGTTACCGCGTAGCGATGCAGCGCCGGCGTCTCCCTGAGCAGGTTTTGGGTATTGTCGGGCAAGAGCTCTTCCTCGTGGACACTACTGACACCAACGCCTGTGCTGCGCGAATTATTCCGTCGCCGGCGAAAAAGATATTTCGGCTCCTTCGGGAAGGAAAACATTGCCACCTGCGTGGACAGCACCGGATGCGGCCGATCGCATCTGGAACAGTGAACGAATGGAGATCTGAAATGAAGCCGATCAGTCAATTTGCCGCTACTGCCTTCGCAGGTACGGTTCTGTTTGCATCCGCAGCCCTGGCCGGGCCGGGTGAAGACCTGGCACGTACCCATTTCAACAACATCGCAACCGGCAAGGTCGATGCCCTCAAGGCGTCCTATTCCGACAAGGCCGTGCTGGAATGGGTCGGTGGCCCGCTGGATGGTGTCTATACCGGTGCTGCAGACATAGGCACGGTCTGGACCAAGTTCACAGGGGCGCAGGGCAAGTTGAAGGTCGATGTCTCGAATGTTCAGGAAAATGCCAATCCTGCTGGCGTGACGGTGACCGCCAATGTGCGCTTTTCCGGCAAGAACACGATCCCGGTCCGCTACGTCCTGACCTATCGGAGTGGCAAGCTGGCAAGCGAAGTCTGGCAGATCGACCCCAAGCTCGCGAAGTAAGCCGGCATTTCCCTGCCTGCTGTTCCCGCTTGCATGGCAGGGGAAACCGGCGCGCAAGCATCCTGCGTTTGCAAGAACGCAGGATGTCTTTTTGCGCAGGGCAAGGCCCCGTTCTCGAAAAATTCGGCCCGGGCACAAACTCTCCTCTCACCACGGTGACAGGAGGCCTGTGGTTGATAGGCGTTCTCTTGTTTCAGAAGATCGAAAGGACGCCCCATGAACAGAACTCCCGTCAATCCCTGGCCCTGGTCGCTCAGGCTCGGCTACAATCAGGCCGAAATTGTTGAAGGCATGGGCAGGCAGCTGATCTGCGCCGGACAGACCGCTGTCGACGAGGAGGGAAATCCTCAGCATGCCGCGGATATGCGCGGTCAGATCGAGCTTTCGCTGGACAACCTGGAAGCCGTACTGGCCGAAGCGCGGATGACCCTGGCCAACGTCATTCAGGTCAAGGTCTACACAACGGATGTGGACGAGGCCCTGAAGAATTTCGAAGTCCTGGGAGCGCGGTTCGGCCGTCTTGACGCTGCGCCGCCAATGACACTACTTGGCGTGAGCCGGCTTGCGCTTCCTCCGCTCATGTTCGAGATCGAAGCGACCGCTGCCGACTGAGGCCCGACACCTGAATGCAGCTTCGAAGCGGTTGCATCCGGTTTTCTGGAGCGTGAGGAAACGGAATGCGACGCGCGGAAAGACTGTTTCGGATCATCAACGAGATGCGGACCCGCGACGTTATCCGGGGCGCAGAACTTGCCGAACGGTTCGAAGTCAGCCTCAGCACAATTTACCGGGACATCGCCCACCTTCAGGCGTCCGGCCTTCCCATCGAAGGGGAGGCCGGTATCGGTTATCTGCTGCGTCCGGGCTTCGATCTGCCCAACATGACGTTTACCCATGATCAGGTCGATGCGCTGGCGATCGGCCTTTCCTTTGTGGAACGCACGGGCGACCCGGCGCTGGCATCGGCGGCACATGAAGTGCGTGCCATGATCCAGGCCGGCATGCCGGATCCCGATAAACGCAAGCTGGCCGACGCGCCGTATTTCAGCCTGCAGATCAAGAACAGCGCCCCACCGACCGTCAGCCTGATCCGCGAGGCCATCCGGATGCAGCTCGTTGTCGATATTTGTTACGAGGATGCCGATGGAAAACCCACGGAGCGCAGCGTCCGCCCGCTTATCATCTGGAACATGACAGACGGGTGGATGTTCAGTGCGTGGTGCGAAATGCGTCAGGCTTTCCGCACCTTCCGTTTCGACCGTATCGTGAAACTGAGCGTCACAAGCACGGTTTTCGAGGACGACGAGACAAGAGGACTGCGTGCTTTCCTGGCAACCGAGCCTTGCGAGGAAGAGGGGTAGCCGGAGCATCCTACAGGTCCAGCGACCACCGGTCACTGGACTGGCCCTTTCAGGATCAGGCTGCCAGGCTGGTCATCTCTTCCTCTGCCCAGGAACCATCCGGCTGGTAGCGCGCGGCCATACGTCCGTTCCGAAGCGTGAACAGATGCAGCCAGCCATTTTCGAAAAGGTTCCGGACATCCGGGTGCGCATCCAGAATGGTAGATATCGCCGCTTCGGGGGCTTCGATCAGAACCGACAACCGGAGAGGGGTGTGCATCCCTTTCTCGCCATCATGCAGTGCCTGTGCAGGTAGGCCGGGCCGCAGGCGCCCGCCGTTGCCTTCCACAACGCCAATGCCGCCAACCACGTTGTGGATGAGTTTGTTGCCGCCACCGAAGACATCCGGCGCAACTGAAGAGCCATAGTATTGCAGGCTGATCCAGCTCGCCACGACCACCGGGGCGGTGAGGATGAGTTCAAGCGTCTTGAAGTCCTTGTCGGTTTTCCAGTCGTAGCTGTGAAGGAAGGCGCGACCTTCCAGATTGGCCTTCGATGTCAGATTTCTGGGGGCAGCGATGAACGCGGCACAGTCTGCAAGTCCCCACTCCGGCCTGATTTCGGCCCAGTTGAATGCTCTGGCAGCAATGGAGGCAGCATTCGTGCCCGGCAAGCGCAAGGCGCGCTCGGCCCGTGCCTCGGCTCCCGCCCGTTTCAACCATTTTTGCAGAAGGTCGAATTCATCCACCGGGCCGGATTGGTCCTTGTCGAACAGGGTGATCTCGTCTGTAGTCGTGTCGTGGAGCGCCGCGACAAACCGGGTGTCGTCAGGCAGAGCAATGCCGTGGGCGGCAAGTCCGGCGCGGGTTTCGGCATCGTTCAGCAAGCTTGCAAGCAACCGCGCTGAAACCTCGCCTGAATGGCCACCGCACGCGCCGCAATGATAGGCGCTTTCATGCGGATTGTTTTTCACATTGGCTCCGTGGCCAACCAGCAAAACCATCTGCGCATGATTGTTCGTGAGGCTCATGGCCTTCAGGACCGCAGCGGCGGTCGCTGATTTCGTCTCGGCATCAAGCGTCGGGTCGAGCCTGGGGGCGGCGCTGGTCGAGACCTTTCTTGTGGGGCGGCCGAGCGAATCCTTCACCAGCTTGGTGACATACAGTGGGCCGGCAGCTTCCACATAGGCGAAGGACGAGACAGCGGCCTGGCGGAACCTGTCCAGTGCCCGTATGGCCCGCGCACCGATGCGTGCCGTCTTTTCCTCACCGGGAGAACCGTGGCAAGTTGACGTCATGGACGGTTTCAGCAAGACCGGCAGGTGATTTTCTTCAACATCGGAGCCGTGGTCCCGGTGAGCAGCGGGAAGACCGAAGAAACCGGCAAACCCGAGTGTTTCGATCGATGGGCTCTGGTTTTCCAGCGCCCGCCGGAAGACTTCCGAGCGCACGTCGATGCAGAACGCTGCCTGAAGGGCAGGGCGCTCCCCGGTGTTCCTGGTCGGTGCCTTCAACAGTTGTCCGAGAGACCGCTGGTATGCCCGCTCGGCCGCGTCCTGCAAAATGGCATCGATAATCTGGTCACGATCCGGAACAAGTGGCGCAGCATGAAGCTGAAGCGTGGCTTGCCACTGCTCGGCGATTGCCGGGAATCGGTTGAAAAGCGCCTCTTCCCAGATCAACCGGACGGCCAGCAGGTCGCCGAGCGTGCCGTCCGTCGTGCCGTCCTGTTCTGCCTGCCACAGCAGCCAGCGTGCATGTTGCGCCCAGCCTCCCAGGTCCATCAGCAGCCGGTGAAACAGGGTTTCGGCAGCCGGAACGCTGATGTCCAGCCGGTCGGTTACCCGCAGGATTGCCTGTTCGGAAGTATCCGGAGACGTGGTTACGTGGGAGCAGAACCCCGTCAGTCCGGCAATTTCGGGTGTCAGGTCACGGCTCGCCCAGGACCGCCAGGCAGCATAAGCGCCCTCGCCCGGGGCCGGAGACCAAAGCGCCTGGCCGCGGTCGAAGTAACCGGCGGCCCACAGACCAACGGTTTTTTCGATAACCGACGGCCAGTCAATGCCGGATACAGAAGCAGCGAGTTCGGCAATGGTTGGTACGGCTGCCGGTGCCGGTCCATCCATTTGGGCGACTGCCTTGAGCTGCGCGACATCCGCCGGCTTGTTACCGGCGTTGTATGCCTCAAGGGCGGCCGTCAGGTCTTCATCCAAGATGCGGCCACAGGCGATCTCGGCGCCGTAGTCGCTTCTGGGCCGGGTCAGGTGGATGCCACTCGTTCTGGCAAGGCGTGCGGATGCTTCCGCGAGGCTCTCTCCAGCCTGGCCGAGGAACGGATTGACGGCAACGGTCGCATCCAGCGGAAAGGCGGGCGGGATGGCCCTTATGGCTGACGTGCCTGCCTCGAGGATGCCCGAAACCCGTAGTGAGCTGAATTGGGTGTGCTTGATAAACATCTGAAGTGCCTCGTCTTACTTGGAGTTCGCAACCCGGTATCCGCCGATGAAACGGTCGAGGAGGGCGTTGAGGTAAAGGCCGTTGGCGATGTGAACGCGCAAGCCGGCGTTCGACGGGTGGTGTGACCAGAGGGGAAAAAGCGTCTGAGCAACGGCAACGATGCCGAAGGAAAGCACCGCCAGGACGATCAGTGCCCATTCGAGGGGGCCGGCGACAGGTGCCTGCGGCAGAGCTGCACCCCATAGAAGGTTGGCAACCTGCTGGAAGCCGAAATAGGCAAAGGCAACGATGACTGCGGCCAGCGAGGTGCGATACGTCAGTTCAGCGGGGGCCGCATCTGCAAGACCTTGCGCCACCAGATAGGCCACACCGAAGATGAGCATTGCTCCGATGGCAAGCGCCTGAGGGGTTTTCGGGCCTGCGATCATCGAGAAGGCGAAGGAGACTATCGCGTAGAGAAACAAGGCGATCGCGAAGGACCGGAGCACGTTGGCAACGCTGGGGATTGCGATCGGGCCGGGGCGCCGCAGCTTGGCCACGGCCAGAACCGCTCCACCCGAGGACAGGAAGGCATGGGCCTTGTAGAGGGAGTGCGCGACCACATGGAGCAGCGCGAGTGGCCAAAGACCGAGACCACACTGCAGCAGCATGAAACCCATCTGGGAAATCGTTGACCAGGCAAGGGCTGTCTTCACCGCGCTTTGGGTCAGCATGACCACTGCCCCGAAGAGAGCGGTCAGGCCACCAAGAGCCACGAGCGTGCCCATGGCGCCAGGACTGGCCTGAACCAGATCTGCCGTCCTGATCAGAAGAAACCCGCCGGCATTGATGATGCCTGCATGAAGCAGGGCGGAAACCGGGGTCGGCGCCTCCATGACTTCCGTCAGCCAGCCGTGCAGGGGGAAGGCGGCCGTTTTCAGCACGGCTGCCAGCACCAGGAACACCACTGCCAGATGTTCGACGAAGGAGAGATCAGGCCCGACCGTTTCAGAAAGCTGTCCAAGCTGTGCGGTGCCGGTGCTTGCCATGAACAGCCCCGCGGCCAGCAGCAGCGAGATGTCACCTGCATGCCAGACAAGCGCGAATTTGGTGGCGGCCCGTTGGGCGGCGGCGCGCTGCGGGTAAAACAGCAGAAGCCTGCGCAGGCAGAGGCCGATCCCGGCAAAGCCGAGGACAAGCAGGAACAGGCTGCCCGACTGGACGACCACCAGTACGGCCGCAAGTGCCGTGAGCATCAAGCCGTGGAAGGCCCCTTCTCGCGTTTCGCCGTCGAGGTAGGTCCGGGAGTAACGCATCACCACCCAGCCGATGAAGGTGACCAACAGGGTCATCGTCACGCTGATGGGGTCGAGCCGCACAACAAGCGTAAACGGACCCTCGAACAAGGTTGCTTCCGTTGCTCCCAAGACCAGAAGCTGCACCAGACCGGCAAGGGCAAGCACAAGGGCGATAAACGCACTTGCTTCCGAAGCCTTGGGATAGAGCCCTGGGCGGCGGCCCGGACACATTGTTGAAACGGCCGCTGAAGCCAGCAACAGCAACGGCGCAAGAAGGGGCAGGGGAAACAGGTACGGCATGGGAACCTCACGGACGCTGAAAGACGCCGTGGATATACCGCCTCGTTTTCTTGCAAAAAATTACATATTATAATCAAAATCGTTCTATAATTTGGAAGTATTCTCGTGCTGAACCTTCATCATCTGCGGCTTTTCCGGGCAGTTGCGCGGGATGGAACACTGACGGGAGCTGCCAGGGTGCTGAACCTGTCGCAGTCGGCACTATCCTCGCAGATCAAGACGCTGGAAGCCTCCCTTGGACACGATCTGTTTGAACGACGCGGACGTGGGCTGGTGCTGACGGAGGCCGGACGGATCGCTCTTGATCACGCGGAAGCGATCTTTCGGACCGCCGAGGACCTGACGGCGACCCTGCGCAACGCGGGCACCGAGCGCAAGGTTTTGCGGGTGGGAGCACTCGCAACGCTTTCGCGAAATTTCCAGATCGGCTTCCTGGAACCCCTGATCGGACGATCGGACGTCGAAGTGGTGCTGCGCTCCGGGGCGCAGGCAGACCTTCTGAGGGCATTGGAAGCACTGGCGATCGACGTGGTCCTGACAAACCTTGTGCCAGCCCGCGATGCCTCCAGTCCCTATCTCGTACATGGACTTTCCGAACAGCCGGTCAGCCTGATCGGACCCGCAACCGCAGCCGATCTGGCGGGGCTGCCCTTGCCGGAGCTTCTGTCTTCGCAGCCGCTGATCCTGCCGACGCCGGAATCGGCCCTCAGGGCATCTTTCGACGCGATGGTCGAGCAACTGGGTGTCGTCACCAAAGTTGCCGCGGAAGCCGACGACATGGCGATGATCCGCCTGCTTGCGCGTGCGCACGCGGGGCTTGCCGTCATTCCGCCGATCGTCGTGAGAGACGAGCTTGCTTCGGGACGGCTGATCGAGCTGGGCAGGCTGGAAGGGCTCAAGGAGGAGTTCTTCGCCGTCACGCTGCACCGGCGCTTCCCGAACCCGCTGGTCGCCGACTTGCTACAGGCTTTCAAAAACAAGACGGACTGAGCAAGGGTTTCAAGCCTTTGCCCAGTCCGAAACGTGGTGCCGAGGTCGTGTCAGTACGCGACCGACAAATGCGGGCCGGTGTTCTTGTCGACCACTTCCGGCTTGTCGGTTTCCACCTTGCCGGTCCAGCCGCCGCCAAGCGCCTTTTGCAGGGCGATGTAATAGGTGGTCAGGCGGACACGGCTCTGGATGAGCGTGTCTTCGGCGGAGTAGGTCGAGCGTTCAGCATCGAGGGCATCGAGGAAGCTGGCGGCGCCGGTCTGGTAGAGCGATCTGGAAAGCTCGGCGGCCGACTTGTAGCTTTCCGCCGAACGCCGCTGACTGGCGACACGCTTGCGTTCCTGGGTGAAGCCGACAAGAGCGTTTTCGACATCTTCCAGTGCCGTCAGCACCGACGCCTGGTAGGCGAGGAAATACTGATCGCGCTGGGCTTCGGCAATCTCGACGCCTGCCGCCAGCTTGCCTGCATTGAAGATCGGCACGGACAGCGACGGGCCGAAGGCCCAGCTGATCGAGGAATTCTTGCCGAGATCGCCAATGTCGGCTGCGGCGGTGCCGATGGAACCTGTCAGGCTGACGGAGGGATAACGCGCTGCCGTTGCCTGACCGATTTTCGCGGTTGCCTCCGCAAGCTGGCGTTCAGCCAGGCGAACGTCCGGGCGGGTCAGCAGGATGCTTGCCGGAATCCCGACAGGGATCGGCAATTTCGGTGTCGGGATTCGGCTGCTTGCCAGCAACCGGTCGGTAAGGGCAGTCGGCTGTTGACCGGTCAAAACACTCAGCCGGTGCATGGAGGCGGCAAGAGCTGTCTTCAGGGCCGGAATATTGGCCTCTGTCGATGCCGCCTGACCTTCCGCGTTGGCAACGTCGAGACCGGAGGAAGAGCCGGCCTGGAAACGCTTGCGGATGAGATCGGCCGAGGACTGCTGCGATTTCGCGGTGTCCTGCGCCAGTTTCAGCCGCTGCTGAAAGCCGCGCGCTTCGACATAGTTGGTGGCAAGGTCACCAATCAGGGTCAGCAAGCTTGCCCGAAGCTCTTCCTCAGCAGCATCAAGACCGTATTTGGCCGCTTCCTTTGCTCGGCGGTTCGCGCCGAAGATGTCGATCTCCCATGCGGCATCGAAACCACCGTTCCAGAGCGTGCCGACGCTGTCGGACCCGCTCGATTTGGAGCGGCTCACGCCGGCCGCACCGTCAAGGCTCGGAAAGAGCGACGAGGAGGCCTGTTTGTAGCTTGCCCGGGCTTCACGCACCTTGGCCTTGGCGGTGCGGACATCCAGGTTGTTCTGAACCGCGAGCGAGATCAGGCTGTTGAGCTGGGCATCGCCCAGCTGCGTCCACCAGTTGGCAAGTTGCGGCACGGAGGCAGGCGTTTCGCCTGTCGTGTTGCGCCACTTGCCGGGTACGGAGACATCCGGGCGCTGATAGTCGGGGCCGACGGAACAGGCACTCAGCAGGGTTGCCGCCATCAGGCCCGCTCCCAGCCGCAACCAGGTCTTGCGGCGCTGAGAGGGGACGGCGCAGGCAGAGCCGGCCTCAGGTTTGAAAAGGGTCATCGAAACTCTCTCAATGGGCTTTGCTGCCTGAAGTGTCGGGGGCTGCTTCGTTGGTCTGCTTGCGGCTGAAGATGCGCCGCACGGTGACGAACAGGAGCGGCACGAAAAAGATGCCGAGCACGGTGGAGGCGATCATGCCGCCCATCACGCCGATGCCGATGGAGTTCTGCGCACCCGAACCTGCCCCGGTGGCAATCGCCAGTGGCGTCACACCCAGGATGAAGGCGAACGACGTCATCAGGATCGGCCGGAGCCGCTGGCGAGCGGCGTCCAGTGTCGCCTGCAGCAGGTCCTTGCCCTGTCGTTGTTGTTCGATGGCGAACTCCACGATCAGGATGGCATTCTTCGCCGCCAGGCCGATGGTCGTCAGCAGGCCGACCTTGAAGTAGACGTCGTTGGTTTGCCCGAAGATCAGGGCCGCCGCCAGGGCGCCGAAGACGCCGATTGGGACCGACAGCATCACCGCGAAGGGGATCGACCAGCTTTCATAAAGGGCGGCAAGGCACAGGAACACGATCAGGATCGAGATCGCATAAAGCGACGCGGCCTGATCGCCCGAAAGCCGTTCCTGATAGGAAAGGCCGGTCCATTCATGAACGAAGCCTGCCGGAAGCTGGGCCACGAGCGCATCGATTTCCGCCATCGCGTCACCCGAGCTGATGCCGGGAGCCGCCTGGCCCTGCAGTTCCACAGCCGACGCGCCGTTGAAGCGCTCCAGCCGCGGGGAACCATAGGTCCAGCGCGATGAGGCGAAAGCGCTGAAGGGCACCATGTCACCATTGGAATTGCGCACGTGCCACAGGTCCAGATCGGACGGCTGCATGCGGAACGGGGCATCGGCCTGTACATAGACCGGCTTGATGCGGCCACGGTCCATGAAGTCGTTGACGTAGTCGGACCCCCAGGCAATCGACAGGGTGTCGTTGATGTCCGGGATGCCGAGGTCGAGCAGGCGCGCTTTCTGCGTGTCGATGTCGACCTTGAACTGCGGCTGGTCTTCCTGGCCGTTGGGCCGTGTCGCCGCCAGTTTGCCGGATTGTGCCGCCATGCCCAGCAACTGGTTGCGAACCTCCATCAGCCGGTCATGACCGGCGCCATTGATGTCCTGCAGGTAGAACGAAAAGCCGTTGGTGTTGCCCATGCCCTGAATGGAAGGCGGGGCAAGGGCGAACACACGGGCGTCCTTGAACTGCGAGAAGGCTCCCATGGCGCGGCCGGCAACTGCCTGGGCGGCAAGTCGCGGGTCTTCGCGCTCGGTGAAGTCCTTCATGCGGATGAAGGCGAGGCCGACATTCTGTCCCTGACCGCCGAAACCGAAGCCGGCGACGGTGAAGACGCTGTCGACCGCATCCGGCTCGTTCTCCATGAAGTGGGTGCGTACCTTGTCGAGCACGGTCAGTGTTCGGCCCTGGGTCGCGCCAACGGGCAGGTTGACCATGGCAATCAGAATGCCCTGGTCTTCCTGCGGCAGGAAGGAGCTTGGCAGGCGATTGAACATCCAGCCCATGGCAACGCCGATTGCGATGAACAGCACAAGGAAGCGCTTGCCGCGTTTCAGGATGCCGCCATTTGCTGCCCTGTAACCGTTTGCGCTTGCGTCGAAACCCCTGTTGAACCAGGCGAAGGGACCACGCTTGTGGCCGTGGTCACCCTGCTTCAGCATGGTGGCGCACAGCGCAGGCGTCAGGATGAGCGCAACGAATACCGACAGCACCATGGCCGAAACGATGGTGATCGAGAACTGGCGGTAAATGATCCCGACGGAGCCGCCGAAAAACGCCATCGGCACGAAGACGGCGGACAGCACAACCGCAATGCCGATCAAGGCGCCGGTGATCTCGTTCATGGATTTGCGGGTTGCCTCGCGTGGTGGCAAACCTTCCTCCGCCATCACGCGTTCGACGTTTTCCACCACGACGATGGCGTCATCCACCAATAGCCCGATGGCGAGCACCATGGCGAACATCGTTAGCGTGTTGATCGAATAGCCGAACAGCGCAAGCACCCCGAAGGTGCCGAGCAGAACCACGGGCACGGCAAGTGTCGGAATGATGGTCGCGCGCAGGTTCTGCAGGAAGAGATACATCACCAGGAACACCAGCACGACTGCTTCCAGCAGTGTGTGGACCACCTTCTCGATGGAGAGCTTCACGAAGGGGGTGGTGTCATAGGGATAGACCACGTCGACCCCGGCAGGCAGCGTGGAGGAGAGCCGGTCGATGGTGTCGCGTACCCGCTGGGCGGTGTCGATGGCGTTTGCACCGGTCGCAAGCGAGACCGCAAGGCCGGACGCCGGCATGCCGTTGTAGAAGGCAGAGGTGCTGTAGCTTTCGTTGGCAACTTCCACCCGGGCGACATCGTTGAGACGAACGACAGAGCCATCTTCGGAGCTCTTCAGAATGATGTCGCGGAACTGCTGTGCAGTCTGCAGGCGGCTGGAGGCGGTTATGGTCGCGTTGAGCTGCTGCCCCTCGGCCTGCGGCAGACCGCCAAGCTGACCGGCGGAAACCTGGGTGTTCTGGGCCTGGATGGCGGAGCTGACATCGCTCGGCATCAGGTTGTATTTCAGCAGTTTCGTCGGGTCGAGCCAGATGCGCATGGCATAGCCGGAGCCGAACAGCCGGGTTTCACCGACGCCCTCGACGCGTTTCAGCGTGTCGTTGAGCGTGTTGTCGACATAGTCGGCAATGTCGGTGGAAGTCAGGCGTCCGTCCGTCGAAACGAAGCCGAGCACCATCAGGAAGCCGGAAGTCGACTTGGTGACGGTGATGCCGGTGTTCTGGACGATCTGCGGCAGCTGGCTGGAAACAAGCTGCAGCTTGTTCTGCACCTGCATCTGGGCAACGTCCGGATCCGCCTTGGAGGAGAACGTCAGCGAGATCTGGGCTGAACCGGAGTTCGAAGACGTCGCGGTCATGTAGTCCAGGTAATCGATCCCGGACATGCCCTGTTCGATCACCTTGGTAATCGAGTTCTCGACCGTCGCCGCATCGGCGCCCGGATAATTGGCACTGATGTTGACCGTGGTCGGTGCAATTTGCGGATATTGCGAAACGGAAAGCGTCGTGATGGCCAGTGCGCCTGCCAGCATCGTGACAATGGCAATGACCCAGGCAAAGATCGGCCTGTCGATGAAGAAAGCTGACATCAGTCGGAAGTCTCACTTGTGTTCGACACCGCTTCACCGCGGCTTTCCACCTCCCCCGTTGCTTCGTCAATGGTCACCAGAGTGCCTGTTGCCTCCTGGCCGGCCCGCACGAACAGCGAGCCTTCAACGATGACCCGGTCTCCCTCCGAGATGCCTTCGTTGACCAGCCAGTTGTTGCCGATGTCGCCTTCGACCCTCAGGACGCGCTCTTCCACCTTGCCGTCCTGGTCGAGGAACAATGCCGTCGGTTCGCCTCTCGCGTTGCGCGAAACGGCGCGCTGCGGCACGAGGAACGAGTTCTGCGCAATGCCTTCCTCGACGATGGCCTGGACGTACATGCCCGGCAGGAGCAAACGATCGGGGTTCGGGAATTCGGCGCGCAGCGTGTAGGTGCCGGTTGTCGGGTCAACGTGGGCTTCCGAAAATTCCAGCTTGCCGGTTTCGGAGTATTCCTCTCCGGTTTCCAGCAGCAGGCGCACCTGCACGTTGTCACCGGACAACTTGATCCGGCCTTCGCGCACGGCCTTTCGCAGCTTCAGCAGGTTGGTGCTCGACTGGGTGACGTCGACATTGATCGGGTCAAGCTGACGGATGATGGTCAGCGGGGCCGACTGGCTGGCGGTCACCAATGCGCCGACGTTCAGCGTCGAGGCTTCGATGCGGCCCGAAATCGGTGCCTTGATGACGGTGTTGTCGAGATTGATCCTTGCAGTCTGCACGCTGGCCTTTGCGGAGGCGATGTCCGCCTTTGCCTGGGCGAGCGCCGCCTTGGCGTCGTCCAGCTCCTGCTTGGCGACGGCGTTCTGCGTGATCAGTTCCTCGTAGCGTTCAACTTTTGTCTGGGCGCTCGGCAGGGCAGCTTCCGCTTTCTGGAGAGCTGCCTGGGCGCTGTCGTGTGCTGCCTTGTAGAGATCGTCCTCGATCCGGTAGAGCACGTCACCGGCTGTGACCTCCGTGCCTTCCTTGAACAGGCGTTCCTTGATGATGCCGCCGACCTCGGGCCGGACTTCCGCATCGAGGGACGCTGCGATCCTGCCCGAAAGCTTGGCCGTGATCGCGACCGACTCGGGCTCAAGTTCGACAACGCCGACTTCCGGTTTGGGTGCGGCCCCTCGCATCTGCTGGGCCTGAGCAATGCCGGACCCCAGGTTGGTGGAAATCAGGAAAGCGATGAGAAAAGCACGGAACGGCTTCTTCGTAGAGCACAGGTACGCAGTGCTCGAACCGAGAGGGGTACACGTCATTTCCGGGAGGAACCTCTTTGGAAGCGAATGCTGTGGAGTATTAGAAAACTCTCGGGTACCATTATTCTCTTCAAGGTTCCCTCGTCAATCGATTTTCGGTATCAGTTCGTAACGGGGAGGAGACATAATGAGCTCTTCAAGAACAAAAATTGTGCAAACGGGTTCCTGCCCAGGCGGGCAGGATGACTGTAACGAACAGCGGCAACGCGGACGGCAAAAGGTCCATGACGAGGCGACGCTGAAGGCGCGCGTTGTCGAGGTCGCCTTCGGCACGTTCCAGAAGCATTCCTACAACGGCACGACCATGGCCTTGGTCGCCAAGAATGCCGGGATTTCCAAGCGGACGCTTTACGAGCTGTTTCCTTCGAAAATCGAGCTCTTCGCTGAACTCGCAATACGCCACCGTGCCAATCTTCTTGATGTTCCGGCGGGCCGAAAGGCCGAAACTCTCGAAGAAGCCCTGAGGGCGGTCTTCAAGGTTGACCAGAGCGATGAAAAACACAATCAGCAGGCTGCCGAAATGCGTCTGTTCTATGTGGAGGCCGTCGCGAACGAAGAGCTGGGCATGCTTTTGAGGAAACACTGCGGCAGCGAACTGCATGACGTGGTGACTGCCTGGGTGGAGGACGAGGTCGCAAAGGGCCGGATCGTGGTCCAGTCTTCGCGCGACACGGCAAAGTATCTTCTGGATGTCCTCATTGCAGCTCGGCTGTTCCGCCCGAAGACACCCGACATGATCACCGGCCTGTCGGATATTCGCACCTACCTCAATCACACCATCCAGCTCATCCTGAACGGCCTGCTGCCACGCTGACCGTTCAGGAGCGATGCATCAGGATGCCTTGGCCTTGCGAAGAGGGGCGGGATCGGCTCTTTGCAGCCAGTGACCGAGATCCAGCGTCGACCGCTTACCAAGTTCTGCGCGGTTCTTTTCAAGAAACTCATCGGCAGCGGTGCGGCCTTCCTCGCGCAATTCCTCCAGGAACGGCCAGGTGGAGTTGAGCTTGGATTGACCGCTACGGCCATTCATGCCGGCGCCTGCAATCCGGTGGATCCGCAGGTTGGCGATCGGATTGGCAGCCGGGCTGGCGGCACGATTGGCGTTGAGGCCTGTCAGGCTCGGCAGGAAACCTTGCCGGGGCGACTGTGTGCCGGCGCCTGCTTGATGCTGCAATTCCGCCAGCAATCGCAGTTCCTTGATCAAAGGCGCATTGAAGGAGATCTCCTTTTCGCGCGCGGCGATCTGCTGGGCGTCCTGCGGCAGGGCAGCTCGTTCGGTGGGGCTCGTCTGGACCAGCAACAGATCCGCATCGCCCGGTTCCAGAACCAGAGGCATCAGGCTGGGGTTGCCGGTATAGCCGCCGTCCCAGTAGTGCTCGCCGTCGATTTCGACCGCGTGAAAGAGAGACGGGAGACAGGCCGATGCCAGAAGCACATCGGTGCTGACGGCATCGTTGGAAAAGATGCGCGCTTCACCCGAACCGACATGGGTCGCAGTCACATGCAGCGGTATGGCCGAGCGGGCAATGGCGTCGATGTCGATCGTTTCGTCTATGATTTCCCGTAAAGGGTTGAAGCCTGCCGGGTTGAGATCGTAGGGCGACAGGAAGTTCATTCCCGCGCCGAAGAGAAACGGCAGGCTTTCGAAATCTATTCCCAACCCACCGAGCACAGCTCTCGATGTCGTCATGTTGAAGGGGGTAAACCGGCTTCGTTTGGAAACCGTTTTCCAGAAGCCCTCCAGTGACGTGCGCGCTTCTTCGCGCCCGCCTTTCATAAGGCCGGTCAGCAGAGCCGCCGCATTCATCGCGCCGGCGGATGTGCCCGAAAGGGCGTTGATTTCGAGTGTCTCTTCCTCCAGGAGACGGTCCAATACGCCCCAGGTGAAGGCGCCATGGGCACCGCCACCCTGGAGCGCCAGGTTCACACGTGTCCTGCGCGCTCCTGTAGCGCTATGTGAAACAGTATGTTTCAAGGTCCGGGTTCCTTTCCACGAAGTAGTGTCCAGCCCCGAAACGTTTCCTCGTGATTTTTTTGCTTGAGTTTCGTGCCCGGCCGCTGGTGAGCGGATTTTGGCGGTAAACCATTTTACGGCCTGCCGGTGCATCGGAAGACTAAGATATGCTGCAATGCAGCATCTTTCAATGTGTGCACGCGTTTCGACCGGCTTTTACGGTGAGAAACGGCAGCCTTCCGCGGGAAAAAGACTGCTGCGATGCGATGTTTCGAAATCTGCGCGACAAAAGGGAGACTTGCGCAAGTTCCTGATTCCATGTCTGAATTCAGATACCTTCCCGAAATGTGCGGGCGGGTGGCGTCGTTTTGGCTGAAACTTTGTGCAGACGATCGGGAGGATGCAGCGCAATGAGCGTGAAACTGACTTTTCTCGGAGGCGTCGGCACTGTTACAGGCTCGAAATACCTGCTGGAGAAAGACGGCATACGTGTGCTGGTCGATTGCGGGCTGTTCCAGGGGTACAAGCAATTGCGGCTCAAGAACTGGGCGCCCTTGCCTGTCGATCCGAAAACAATCGACGCTGTCATCCTGACCCACGCCCATCTGGATCACTCCGGCTATCTGCCCCTCCTGGTTCGCAACGGCTTCAAGGGGCCCGTTGTCTGCACAAGGGCGACGCGGGATCTGTGCGCGATCCTCCTGCCGGACAGTGGGTTTTTGCAGGAAAAGGACGCGGAATTCGCCAACCGTCACGGGTTCTCGAAGCACCGCCCGGCCCTGCCGCTCTATACGAAAAAGGATGCGGAAGTGTCGCTGGACCGGTTCCGGCCAGTGGACTTCGATGACGTGCATGAACTGCTGGGTGCTTTCAGCGTTACCTTCCGCAAGGCCGGGCATATCCTGGGGGCGGCGATTGTGGAGCTGATCTGGGGTGGCACAAGGATCGTCTTTTCCGGAGACCTCGGGCGCTACGGTGATGCGACGATGTTCGATCCGTCGCCGATCCGCGAGGCGGATTACCTGCTGGTCGAATCCACCTATGGCAACCGCCGGCACGAAAACCTTGATGCCGAGGACATCCTGGCCGAAGCCATCACCAAGACCGCACGGCGCGGTGGCACCGTTGTCATCCCCTCCTTTGCGGTCGGCCGGGCGCAATCACTGCTGTTCCACATACAGAGCCTGAAGGAAGACGGCCGAATTCCCGACCTGCCGGTCTTTCTCGACAGTCCCATGGCCGTCAGCGCCTCCAACATCTATGGCAAACACCCGGACGACCACCGGTTGACGGCGGAAGAATGCGACTGGTCCAACGGGGCGGCCCATTATGTGGCCGATGTGGAGGAATCCAAGGATCTCGACCGGAACCGTATGCCCAAGGTCATCGTTTCGGCCAGCGGCATGGCGACCGGCGGCCGGGTGCTGCATCACCTGAAACACTATGCGCCCGACCATCGCAACATGATCCTGTTCGCGGGCTTTCAGGCTGGGGGAACGAGAGGCGCGGCGATCACGTCCGGTGCGGCAAGTGTCCGGATCCATGGCTCCGACGTGCCGATCCGGGCGGAGGTCGGCAACCTGCACATGCTGTCAGCGCATGCGGATGCGGACGAAATCATGCGGTGGCTGGGAAACTTCGAGCGGCCGCCAAGGATGACTTACATCACGCATGGCGAGCCGGATGCCGCCGACGCCCTGCGCTACAGGATCGAGAGCGAGCTGGATTGGCCGTGCTGGCTGCCGGACTACCGGGAAGACGTTGAACTGGAATAACGATCGCCAAGAGCTCCTTCCCCAGCTTCCGTACAGAAGGAATGAATGCCGATGTCGGAACCTGCGAGGCACTGGAAATAATCGTTTTTGCTATTTGCCGTTGCGTCAGATTTGTCGCAGTGTTTAAGGTAGGGGCCTAGGTGTGTAGGGAGTAATGGCTGTGTGGCGTTCTGTTCTCATGTCCTCGATCATGGCGGTTGCCGCCGTCACGTCTGCCAGGGCCGATGCCGTTGTGATCGGCGTGCCCGCCTGGCCCTCGGCACAGGTCACCGCCTACATCATTGATGATATTCTGAAAGAGCGTCTCGGCGTGGAGACGGACCTGCGTGATCGAGGCACGCTGACAATTCTCTCCGATATCAGCCGGGGCGAGGTCCAGGTACATCCGGAAGTCTGGTTTCCCAACCTGTCTGCAATGGCTGGGAGGTTGAGCGAGGAAAAGCAGGTTCTGTCGCTCAGCCCCAAGAGCGTCGCCGCGACGCAGAATATCTGCGCGACACGCGCAACGGTTGAACAAACCGGCATCAAGGCGGTGGCCGACCTCGTGAAGCCTGAGATGGCCGCGCAATTCGACAGTGACGGCGATGGCAAGGGCGAGATCTGGATTGGCGCCCCGAGCTGGTCGTCAACGGAGATCGAAAAGATCAGGGCGCATTCTTACGGCTACGACCAGACAATGACGCTGCTGGAAATGCCGGAAGATGTCGCCATGGCCGCCGTCGATGCGGCCGTATCCTTCGGCAAGCCCGTGGTCTTCTATTGTTACGGACCGCACCATGTTTTTGAACTTCATGACATCGTGAAGCTGGAAGAGCCAGCGTATGACCCGGCACGCTGGACAATCGTCACCCGCGCCCAGGACAACGACTGGCTGGAAAAGTCGCACGCCGACACCGCCTGGGACGAATCCAGTTTCAAGATTGCCTTTGCAACATCCCTTGAAAGCGGCATGCCCGAAGTGGCCTCGTTCCTGTCTGCCATGGAACTGACACCGGCCGATGTGACCGGGATGAGCTATGCCGTCGTTGTCGAGGGCAAACCGGCAGAAGATGTTGCAAGGGACTGGATTGCCGCGAATGCGGACAGGATCGGGGAGTGGACCAAATGATCAGGCTGCCGAGCGCATTTCGCACTGTCTTGAACTGGGTGCCGGCCATTGCGGTGCTGGCCTTTGCCGGCGTGGCGCTGGCGCAATCCTTCCAGACGCAGATCTACGATCCGACGACACGCAAATGGGTGGACTACACCCCGCGCGCAGCGGCGAAGTTCTATAACCGGCATGGCCAGTCGCCTGAGGAATTCCGGCGGCAGGTGGTTCCGTTCCGCACGGCTGAAAAGCCCGGTACCATCATCATCGATGGAGACAGGCACTTCCTTTACCTGGTTCAGCCCAACTTTCAGGCGATCCGATACGGGATTGGCGTGGGCCGCGACGGCTTCGGCTGGGCCGGCATCGTCAAGATCGGCCGCATGCAGGAATGGCCGACCTGGACACCGCCACCGGAAATGATTGCCCGTGATCCTGAATCCGCCCAGTGGGCGGGCGGTATGCCAGGCGGGCCCGACAATCCGCTCGGCGCCCGTGCGATGTATCTTTATATCGGCAACAAGGATTCCATCTACCGCATCCATGGCACCAACCAGCCCTGGACGATCGGTCTCAATATCTCATCGGGCTGTATTCGCCTGAACAACGAGGATGTCGCGGATCTCTACAGCCGCGTGGAAGTTGGCGCGAAGGTGATTGTGCTGATGCAGGGGGCTGCCCTTTACAAGGGCGTGTGAGACCTGTCGGTGAAGGGTGGGAGAAACTTGAAATGAACATCAGGGTATCGAACAGGCTTGTTGCGGGACTGGCCGCCGGTCTTTGTCTTTCCGTCGTCGCGGGCTGCAACACCAGCTCCAACCAGACACCGACCGCCGGTGCCGTGCGTTCGTCAGGCGAAACCGCACCAACCGACCTGCAATTGCTTTGTGCCTCGAAGGCCGCAGAAGAGCTGCAGGTTACCGGCGGCAATGTTCTGCCCGTCAGCTCCATGCCTTCGGGCGAAAACGCCTATCAGGTCAACCTGACCTTCGATGGCGGGCAGGCAGTTTGCGTCATTGACGAAGCCGGCACCGTTCAGTCGATCAATCGCGTTTAAGGAAGAGCCGGGCGGCTTCAAGCCTCCGGCAGATGCTTCAAGAGTGAAGCCTTGGCCCCGTGGATGTGTTCCCGGGTGAGGTTGGAGGCGAGGTCCGCGTCGCCTTTTTCGCAGGCTTCCAGGATGGCGAAATGTTCGCGTCCCGCCCGTTCCATGCCGTTGGACATGACCAGCTGGGCCCGGATCTGCCGTTCCACCCGGTCGATGGCGTTGTCGGCAATCTCCTGAAAGAACTTCAGATCACTGGCGCTGTAGAGCGTTTCGTGAAAATCGCGGTTGAGGTCGCCATAGGCCATCGGATCGGTGGCCGAGGAGAACGCCGCGCATTTTTCCCGTGCGTCTGCCAGCAATTCCTTGGACATCAGCGGAACGGCGTTGCGGATGATTTCCGGTTCGACCAGCGCGCGCAGGTCAAAGATTTCCGCCGTTTCCCTGGGTGACAGACCGGCGACGACAGCCCCCTTGTAGCGCTGGGTCTTGACGAGGCCCTGTTCCTCCAGGCGTGAGATCGCTTCGCGTACCGGAATGCGGCTGGTGTTGAACAGGCGGGCGATTTCGTCCTGGCGGAGAGGTTCGCCTTCTTCAAGCTGGCCCTCGATAATGGCTTTCCGCAGCGCGTCGAACACAATCGACGAGGCCGAAGCAGTCGCGGAAATATCCATCGTTTTCAGTTTCATAGGACCAATTCTCCCTGAAGCCACCTTTTACGGGATCGCCCTTGATTGGTGAAGCGAAAATGATTTCGAATATTTTATATTGAATATTGGATCCAATCTGGTTTATCAATCTCGGGCCCAAGGGAACGCAGCAGGCAGCAGTTGATGGAACAGCTGGTGCTGCGAAGTCCGGGTGCGATGCACCGAAGGCTGGAAGGCCCGGCGCACGATGAGCGAAGACCGACGGGAGGCGCATCTGCCGTCCGGCGGATGAGCCGGAATACCCCGACAGCTCGGGAGGCTGTAGGGCAAAGACCTGGTCCGGATCGAGCGGGAAACCTGCCGGCCGGGCAAGAAAAGACCCGGAGCGTGCAAGCGCCGGGGCCAGAATGCTTCAGAAGGAAGAGGGGAACTCATGATCAGGAAATTTGTGGCTGCCGCAGCCCTTTCACTTGCCGCCGCGCTGCCGGTCAAAGCCGACACGCTGGACGATGTTGTCGATCGCGGTCAGCTGAAATGCGGCGTCGTGCTGGACTTTCCGCCGATCGGCTATCGGGACGAGAACAACGAGCCGGCCGGTTTCGATGTGGAATATTGCAATGATCTCGCCGCAGCGCTTGAAGTCGAGCCGATCATCTATCCGGTAACCTGGGCCGAGCGCCTGCCGGTGATCGTGACAGGCCGCGCGGATGTGGTGTTCGGCGCAACTTCCGACAGTCTCGCCCGTGCCCGTACCGTCGGTTTCACCATTCCCTACGCGATCTATTACGCACAGGGTGTCGTCAACACTGAGAGCGGAATCAGCTCTTTTGAAGATATCCGGGGCAAGCGTGTTGCTGCCGCTATCGGTACCGTGCCGGAGCAGGAGTGGCTCAAGATTGCGGCCGAATGGGACGAAGAGCATCTCTACCAGGGCTATCAGTCCGAAAACGAAGTGTTTCTTGCTGTTGCCCAGGGCAAGGCCGATATCGGCCTGACCACCAACACCGCCGTCAAGCCGGTCACCGACCAGTATGAAACGCTGGAGCCCGGCCCGCGCATGCCTTGGACCACGGATTACACTTCCGTTGTCGCCAAGCGCGAAGACGTGACCTGGCTGAACTTCCTCAACCTCTTCGTCACCCACCAGGTTCGCTCCGGCCGCTATGCCGAGCTGTGGGGCAAATATGTCGGTGGCGAAGCTCCGGAACTGCGTATCCCGGGTGTGATGTACTGAGGGTGATGCCTTGACGGGTGAGCCTGTCCTCCTCGGATGAGAGCCGGGTTCACCTGCAACTTGCGACAAATACAGTGTCACCCCGGGCGACCGAAAGGGAGATCCGGGGTCCACTCACCCCCGGAAAGTTTGAGGCGTGTGCTGATCCTCGGTGAAGAGATCCGCGGCTTCAGCAAGTTTCACCAAGAGTAGGCCCCGGATCTGCGCTGCGCTTGTCCGGGGTGACATCCGGAATAACAACCTCGAGAGTGCTCTTGTCTGACGGGATCTCACGAATGCGTATGCCTTGCCCCGATAAGGCGGGATAGCCGGAGCAATTCGTAACAAATGTTCGACTATAATTTCCATTGGCGGCCAGTGCTGAAAAGCCTGCCCGATCTGCTGGAGGCCGGCTTGCTGACGCTTGAAGTCGCGACCCTGTCGATGGTGATCGGCATCGTGGTCGGTCTTGCGCTGGCGCTGATCCGGCTGAAGCTGAAGGGGCCACTCTACTGGCTTGCGACAACGTGGGTGGAACTGGCGCGCAATACGCCAGCGCTGTTCCAGCTGTTCTTCTTCGGCTTCGGGCTCGGCGCCTTCGGCATTCACCTGACGCCGTTTTTCATCGTACTTGCCGGGCTCAGCTTCAACTGTGCCGGCTATCTGGCGGAGAATTTTCGCGGCGGCTTTCAGGCTGTGCCCGAGACTCAGCTGCGGGCGGCACGGTCGTTGGGAATGACCTCCTGGCAGGCCTATACCCGCATCGTCATCCCGCAGGTTTTTCGCATCGTCTATCACCCGGTCACCAACCAGATGGTCTGGGCGGTGTTGATGTCTTCACTCGGCATGCTGGTCGGGTTCCGCGAACTGTCAGGCGAGACCCAGTTCTTTGCCAGCCGTACCTTCCGCATCTTCGAATATTTCGCAGTCACGGCCGTCATCTACTACGTGATCGTCAAATTCATCCTGGCGGCGTCCCGGCTACTTGCCATGCGCCTGTTCCGGTACTGAGGGGGCTGACATGAAAGAATCCATCAGCTTCTTTTCAGGCTTCAACATTCACGACTTCTGGTTCCTCGGTGAAGCTGCACTCCGGACCCTCTGGATCTCGGCTGTGTCGATTACCATCGGGACCGTGCTCGGCGGTCTGTTCGGCTGGATGCTTTACGAGGGCCGGCTGGCGGCGACGCTGCTGCTGGGGCCGGTGCTGGATGTGTTCCGCTCCGTGCCGCTGATTATCCAGCTTGTGCTGTTCTACAATTTTGCGCCCATCGTCGGTCTGGATTTCGATCCGTTTGCGTCGGGCGTGGTGATCCTGACCGCCTACACCGCTTCTCTGGTAGCCAACGTTGCCCGCGGCGGCATCGAGGCTGTCGGCAAGCCGATGCGCCGGGCGGCGCGTTCGCTGGGACTCAGCTACTGGCAGGACATGCGCTACGTGGTGTTGCCCATCGGCGGGCGGGCCGTCTTTCCGGCCTGGGTCGGTGTTGCGCTCGGCGTCATGAAGGATTCCGCGCTGGTGTCCGTGCTCGGCTATGTCGAGCTGCTCAAGGCCAGCCAGATCCTGATCACGCGGACACAGGAACCCTTCCTGATCCTCTCCCTCGCCGGCGCGTTCTACTTCGCGCTGTCCTTCCCGATCTCGCGCTATGCCGCAAAACTGGAAAAAAGGTGGGCCCAATGATCGAGATACGCGGCCTTGAGAAATATTTCGGCGCTCTTCAGGTGCTCAAGGGCATCGACCTTGATGTCGAAAAGGGCGAAGTGCTTTCCGTCATCGGCGCGTCCGGGTCGGGCAAGTCGACACTGCTCTATTGCATCAACGGTCTGGAGCCGATCCAGAAGGGATCGGTGGTGGTCGACGGCACCAACGTTCACGCCAAGGCGACGGACATCAACAAGCTGCGCCAGAAGCTCGGCATGGTGTTCCAGCAATGGAACAGCTTTCCGCATCTGACCGCGTTGGAAAATGTTGCGCTGGCGCCGAGGATCGTGAAGGGCAAATCGAAGGCGGAAGCCGAGGCGATTGCGGAAAAGCAGCTTCGCCATGTCGGCCTTGCGGACAAGCTGAAAGTGTATCCGAACAATCTGTCGGGCGGGCAGCAGCAGCGTCTCGCGATTGCGCGGGCACTGGCAATGGAGCCGACCTACATGCTCTTCGACGAGGCGACATCCGCGCTGGATCCGGAGCTGGTCGGCGAAGTGCTGGATACGATGCGCCTGCTTGCCGAGGAAGGCATGACGATGATCTGCGTCACTCACGAAATGGGCTTTGCCCGGGACGTCTCCGACCGGGTCGCCTTCTTCCACAAGGGCGTAATGGAGGAGATCGGCCCGCCGGCCCAGATCTTCGGTCAAGCTGAATCCGAGAACACCCGAAAATTTCTTGCTAACGTGCGCTGACCCGGCGCAACTAGACCTAACCGTCAGGCCTCAAGGCCCGTGCTTTGCACGTGGGAGCCAACCGGCAGGCCCGACCCATCCAGGAGTGAATGATGACGTCCAATATCTTTTCCGGCTGCATGCCTGCCCTGATGACCCCGTGCAAGGCCGACCGTTCGCCCGATTTCGATGCCCTCGTGAAGAAGGGCAAGGACCTGATCGAAGCCGGCATGTCCGCCGTCGTCTATTGCGGCTCCATGGGCGACTGGCCTCTCCTGACGGACGAGCAGCGCATGGAAGGCGTCGAGCGTCTGGTGAAAGCGGGTGTGCCGGTGGTCGTCGGAACCGGTGCGGTCAACACCAGGTCCGCAGTTGCCCATGCCGCACATGCGGCAAAGGTTGGTGCGCATGGTCTCATGGTCATCCCGCGCGTTCTGTCTCGCGGCATCTCGGTGTCGGCGCAGCGCAACCATTTCAGCGATATCCTGAAAGCGGCTCCGAACCTGCCGGCGGTGATCTACAACAGCCCTTACTACGGTTTCGCCACCCGCGCCGACCTGTTCTTCGACCTGCGCCGGGAATTCCCGAACCTGATCGGCTTCAAGGAATTCGGCGGCCTTGCGGACCTGCGCTATGCGGCTGAAAACATCACCTCGCAGGACGACCAGGTGACGCTGATGGTCGGTGTCGACACCGCCGTCTATCACGGCTTCATCAACTGTGGTGCGACCGGTGCGATCACCGGCATCGGCAATGCCATTCCCAAGGAAGTTCTGCACTTGGTGGCGCTTTGCAAGAAGGCCGCAGAAGGTCATGCGGAAGCTCGACTGCGGGCAAAGGAACTGGAAGAGGCGCTGGCTGTTCTGTCCAGCTTCGATGAAGGCCCGGACCTGGTGCTCTACTACAAGCACCTGATGGTGTTAAACGGCGACACCGAATACACGCTGCACTTCAACGAGACCGATGCCCTCAACGATGCGCAGCGCAACTATGTCGAAGCGCAGTACAAGCTGTTCAAGACCTGGTACGCCGACTGGAGCACGCAAGGCGGCGTGATCGCCGAATGCGCGTAATCGACAGCCATACCGCGGGTGAACCGACCCGCGTCGTGCTCGATGGTGGCCCCGATCTCGGATCGGGGACACTGGCGGAACGTGCCGCCCGGCTGGAAGCCGAGCATCTCGATTTCTGCGCTTCCGTCGTTCTGGAACCGCGCGGTCACGATGCCATTATCGGAGCGCTGCTGGTGCCGCCGTCCGATCCGGATTGCGTTGCCGGCGTGATCTACTTCAATAACCTGCAGAACCTTGGCATGTGCGGTCACGCCACCATCGGCCTTGGTGTCACCCTGGCGCATCTCGGCCGGATCGGGCCGGGATGGCACAAGTTCGAAACGCCGGTGGGCGTGGTCGAGATCGATCTGATCGACGCCAACACGGTGTCGGTGGTCAACATCGAGAGCTACCGGCTGGCGAAGGATGTCACGGTCGAGGTCGAAGGCATTGGCCCGGTCACCGGTGATGTCGCCTGGGGCGGCAACTGGTTCTTCCTGGTCAAGAGCAGCCCGGTTGCCCTGACGGGTGCCAATATCCGCCCACTAACCGACCTCACGCTGAAGATCCGCGATGCGCTGGAAAAGGCCGGTGTTACCGGTAAGGACGGGGCCTGGATCGACCATATCGAGCTGTTCGGGCCGGCCGAAGACCCGTCCGCGCAAAGCCGCAACTTCGTGCTGTGCCCGGGTGGTGCGTATGACCGCTCGCCCTGCGGGACAGGCTGTTCGGCCAAGCTGGCCTGCCTTGCCGCTGACGGTGCGCTGGCACCGGGTGAGGACTACCTGCAGGAAAGCGTCATCGGCAGCACCTACAAGATCAGCTACCAGCCCGGCCCGGGTGGTGGCGTCATTCCCACCATCACCGGACAGGCCTTCGTCACGTCCGATGCCAACCTGATTTTCAATCCGGCGGACCCCTACCGCGCAGGGATACGCCTTTAAGCCACGGATAAGCCAAGTCATGGATTACAGGAATTTTGTCGGCGGGCAGTGGCTCGAAACATCCGACAGCACGCCCAACGTCAACCCGTCCGATATCAGCGATATCCTCGGCCATGCCGCGAAGGCCGGTGTCGATCAGCTGGACCAGGCCGTCGGTGCAGCGCATCAGGCAGCCCCCGGCTGGGCGGCGTCGACGCCGCAGCAACGTTTCGACGTGCTGGATTTCGTCGGGACGGAACTTCTGGCCCGCAAGGCCGAATTAGGCCGTCTGCTGTCGCGTGAGGAAGGCAAGACACTGCCGGAAGGTATTGGCGAGGTGGCGCGCGCCGGGCAGATTTTCAAATTCTTTGCCGGCGAAGCATTGCGCCTCACTGGCGACAGACTGGCATCCGTCAGGCCCGGTATCGAAGTTGACGTCACCCGGTTTCCGATCGGGGTTGTCGGGCTGATCACACCTTGGAACTTCCCGATTGCGATCCCCGCCTGGAAGATCGCTCCGGCACTTTGCTACGGCAACGCAGTCATCTTGAAACCGGCTGAGCTGGTGCCGGGTTGCGCGCATGCTCTCATCGAGATCCTGTCCCGGTCCGGCTTGCCGGAAGGTGTGGTCAACCTCGTGATGGGACGTGGCTCGCAGATTGGTCCGCGCCTGGTGGAAAGTGCGAAGGTGAAGGCGATTTCCTTTACCGGCTCGGTGCCGACGGGGCGGGGGATCGCGGCGGCCTGTGGTCAGCACCTGAAGAAGGTGCAGCTGGAAATGGGCGGCAAGAACCCGATGGTGGTTCTGGACGATGCCGACCTTGCCATCGCCGTCGAAGCTTCGCTCAACGGTGCCTTCTTCTCGACCGGCCAGCGCTGCACGGCAAGCTCGCGGCTGGTCGTGACCGAAGGCATTCACGACCGGTTCGTCGAAGCCCTTGCCGAGCGCATGCAGGCGCTGAAAGTCGGCAACGCCCTGGAAGATGGCGTGCAGATGGGGCCGGTGGTCGACGAACGGCAACTGCAGCAGAACCTTTCCTATGTCGATATCGCGGCAAAGGAAGGCGGCAAGGTGCAGGGCGGGGAACGGCTCAACCGCGACACGGAAGGTTTCTACATGGCGCCGGCGCTGGTGAGCGAAACCGACAACGCCATGCGGATCAACACCGAAGAGGTCTTCGGCCCGGTCGCATCCGTTATTCGCGTGAAGGATTACGAAGAAGCCTTGAGTGTCGCCAACGATACGGAATTCGGGTTGAGTGCTGGCATCTGTACCACGTCACTGAAGCATGCCAGCCACTTCAAGGCCAATGCCGAGGCGGGCATGGTGATGGTCAATCTGCCGACGGCAGGTGTCGATTATCACGTGCCTTTTGGCGGCACCAAAGGATCCAGCTTCGGCTCGCGCGAGCAAGGCCGTTACGCCGCTGAATTCTACACTTCGGTCAAGACTGCCTACACGCTCCCCTAAAGTGTGGCCAACGGGCAGCAAACTGCCTGCGGGGCACTTCGCCCTGCCTCGCAGGCCTTTTTGAAAGACTTTGAAAATGGCGGACGAGACCGTCCAGGATATCATCGTGATCGGCGCCGGCATCATCGGCATCAGTTCCGCGCTTGCCCTGCAGGCAAGGGGGCGGCAGGTGCTTGTGCTGGATCGACAGGCGGAAACAGCGCGCGCATCGGAGATGAACGCCGGAGCTTTCGCCTTTACCGATATCGTCCCGCTGGCAACGCCGGGCATCATGCGGAAGGCACCGAAATGGTTGCTCGATCCGCTGGGTCCGCTCTCCGTTCCGCCCACCTATGCCCTCAAGATCGCACCCTGGATGCTCCGGTTCTGGCGGTCAAGCTGGCCGGATCGCTACCAGGCGTCGATGTCGGCACAGGCCGCCTTGATGAAGCTGGCGCAGGAGGCGCTTGCCCGGCAGGTTTCGGACACCGGAGCAGCCTCCCTGATCCAGGCCGAAGGGCAGCTGCAGCTTTACGAAGGTGAAGCGGAATTCCGCGCCAGTCTGCCCGGCTGGGAGCTGCGCAAGCAACATGGCATCCGCTTCGAACTGCTTGAGAGCCCGGATGCCGTCGCCGCCATTCAGCCGGGTCTTGACCGTCGCTTCACTCATGCGGCCTTCACGCCGGACTGGACCAACACTTGTGATCCCGCCCGCTGGCTGGCGCATCTGACGTCTGTCTTCCTGCAGCGGGGCGGACAGATCGAAAGCACTGACGTTTCAGGTCTGAAGCCGAGTGAAGACGGTGTTCAGATCGAAGCTTACGATGGGGCCTGGGTTGCGAAACAGGTCGTCGTGGCCGCAGGTGCCTGGTCGCACCGCCTTGCAAAGACGATCGGCGACCGCATTCCTCTTGAGACCGAACGCGGCTACAACACGACGCTGCCGGAAGGCTCCTTTGACCTGAAAACCCACCTGACCTTTTCCGGTCACGGCTTCGTCGTTACCAAGATCAATGGCGGCGTCCGTGTCGGTGGGGCCGTCGAACTGGGTGGGCTGACGCTGCCACCGAACTTCAAGCGCGCCGACATCCTGCTGGACAAGGCCAGGCGGTTCCTGCCTGCCCTGAAGACAGACGGCGGCAAGAAATGGATGGGCTTCAGGCCCTCCATGCCCGACAGCCTGCCCGTCATCGACCGCTCACCCGGTGACCACCGGGTCGTCTATGCCTTCGGGCATGGTCACCTCGGCCTGACGCAGTCCGCAGGGACGGCGGAACTGGTCGCCAATCTCGTATCCGACACACAAAACCCCGTCGACATGGCCGCCTTTTCCGCGCGGCGCTTCTAAACTCTTTTGGAGGAGGAACTTCATGAAAATTACGGCCATCAACGTCTTTCAGGTCGACCTTCCCCTCAAAGAAGGGCGTTACAGCTGGTCCAACGGCAATTTCGTGGAAGTCTTCGACAGCACCGTTGTCGAGATCGAGACCGACGAAGGCCTCAAGGGTTATGCCGAATGCTGCCCGCTCGGGTCTGCCTATCTGCCGAGTTATGCCCTTGGGGTGCGGTCAGGACTTCAGGAACTGGCGCCCCACCTGATCGGGAAGGATCCGCTCAATATCGGTGAAATCAACCGGGTGATGGATGCTGCGCTGCGCGGTCATCCCTATGCCAAGGCGCCGATCGACATCGCCTGCTGGGACCTGCTGGGCAAGGCGACGGGCCAGCCGCTCTATACGTTGCTTGGCGGTGCAGCCCAGGACGACGTGGTGCTTTACCGGGCAATCAGCCAGGAAGCGCCGGAGATCATGGCAAAGAAGATCGAAGGTTATGCGGCCGAAGGCTATACCAAGTTCCAGCTGAAGGTCGGCGGCGATGCCAATGACGATATCGACCGCATCCACGCCACCCGCGAAGTTCTGAAGAAATCGGACCTTCTGGTGGCCGATGCCAACACCGGCTGGACCCGGCATGAAGCCGCACGCGTCGTCGGGGCAGTGTCCTCGCTTGATGTCTACATCGAGCAGCCCTGCCTCACATATGAGGAAAGCGTCTCCATTCGACGCCGGACGGCGCTGCCCTTCGTTCTGGACGAGGTGATCGACGGGCCGAACACGCTGGTGCGCGGCATTTCCGAAGACGCGATGGATTGCATTAATCTGAAGATCTCGAAGGTCGGTGGCCTGACCAAGGCCAAGCTGATGCGTGATCTCTGCATTGCCCACGGTATTCCGATGACGATCGAAGACACCTGGGGCGGGGACATTGTTACGGCGGCGATCGCCCATCTGGCGCGCTCGACCCCATCGGATTTCACTTTCTCGGCTACGGACTTCAACAGCTACGGCACGGTCGATATCGCGGAAGGCGCACCCAAGCGAGTCAATGGCCGCATGACGGCTTCCGAGCTGCCGGGCCTTGGCATCACGCCGATCTTCGATGCTTTGGGCGAACCTGTCGCTCGCTATTCCTGAACCGGCTGACCTCAAGGGCAGAGACATGCGCAGCAGCAAGACCATCCATGTGATTTCCTGCCACGCGGAAGGCGAGGTCGGCGACGTGATCGTCGGCGGTGTCGCCCTTCCGCCGGGCGAAACGCTCTGGGAACAGAGAAGCTTCATCGCGAAGGACCAGACGCTGCGCAATTTCGTGCTGAACGAACCGCGCGGCGGTGTGTTCCGTCATGTGAACCTGCTTGTTCCGCCCAAACATCCGGAGGCGGATGCCGCCTTCATCATCATGGAGCCGGAAGACACGCCGCCGATGTCAGGATCCAACTCCATCTGCGTCTCCACGGTGCTGCTTGACGGCGGTATTGTTCCGATGGTCGAACCGGTCACGAAGATGGTTCTGGAAGCACCCGGCGGACTGGTGCGGGTGAAGGCCGAATGCCGGAATGGCAAGGCGGAGCGCATCTTCGTTCAGAACGTCACCAGCTTTGCCGACAAGCTGTCGGTACCGCTGGAAGTGGAAGGCATCGGCACGCTGACGGTCGACACCGCCTATGGTGGCGACAGTTTCGTGGTCGTCGACGCCGAGGCGCTCGGGTTCGGGATCGTCGAAGACGAGGCCAAGGACATTGCCCGCCTGGGTGTCCGGATCACCAATGCAGCCAACGAACAGCTAGGCTTTTCCCATCCGGAAAATGCCGACTGGAACCACATCTCCTTCTGCGCCTTCTGCGGTCCCCTGTCGAAGACGCCGACGGGCCTCTCCGGACGGTCCGCTGTTGCCATCCAGCCGGGCAAGGTCGACCGCTCCCCAACGGGTACGGCCGTTTCTGCCCGAATGGCGCTGATGGCGGCGAAGGGGCAAATGAACGTCGGCGACACCTTCGAAGCCGTTTCCATCATCGGGTCCACCTTCACCGGCCGGATCGTATCACAACAGATGGCGGGCGACCGGGCCGGGATTGTTCCGGAAATTTCCGGGCGTGGCTGGGTCACCGGCATTCACCAACACATGCTCGACCCAAGCGACCCCTGGCCTGGCGGCTACAAGCTCAGCGACACCTGGGGTGCGTGACGGCTGAAGATTGGTGAAGCGTGAGCGCCAATATTGATCGGAGAGTTTGCCTAAAATTCAGTTCGCGGAGGGTGGCCTCAAATTGGCTCGATTGAAGCGGTAGCCGTTGGTGTGCCGTTTCCTCCGAGCAAGCAATATGCGACTTGTTAAGACACTATTTTTTGCCATCTCACTCGGTCTGTTGTTCGGACATGTCCAGGCTAAGGACTTTGATCCTCCTTCCGCGCAGGAGGTTGAAGATGCCAGATTTCAATGTGAGGAAGCGCTCTCGAAAGACTGTCTTCAAACTTTGGCACTGGGTCAAGCTCATGAGGAAGACCGGCGTACCGGTTCGAGCAAGCTGTTCAAGGCGTTCCTTTGGCGAATTTATGCAGACGACGAAATTCGCTCCGAGCAACTCAGGGATATGAGCCCCCCAACGGTGGAAACATTGCTTGATGCCGGACAATGGGCAGAAGCCGAAAAGCTATTTCTTGAATACCATAAAAGTACGATCTTTGAGTTCGGATCGCCGAGGGGAACCTTCATAAAACAAATGATACTCGCTCAACTTGAGCAGGGAGAAATCGAGCTGGCGATACAGGCTGCTGGAAGCCTTGGCGATGTTTGGAATGAGCGGCTGGAAGCTCATCTGATCATAGTGAAGCACCTGCTTGATCACGGCAATCATGAGCAGGCTCTGAAAATAGCTGACAACCTTACCCGCGATTTTCATAGAGCGGCTGTTCTGAGCGAAATCCTGGTGAGGCTCGTTTTCAGGAAGGAATTTGAGGCGGCACTCAGAGTGGCGCATTCGCTAAAAACCCTGGCGGTGGATGATCCTCATTTTTTGCCCCGTGTTCATAAGGCTTATCTCGCTATAGCGCGTGGCCAGCTGGAAGCAGGGGAAGTCACCGCCTCAACACGAACGATGGAATTGATTCCCGACCTCAACGACGCACCAGACACAGAGTTTGAAGTCTTCATAGAGTTCGCAGATTTGCTGCTAAAGCTTGGCAACCAGAAATCTGCTCAGCTTATGGCATCAAGAGCTCTTGAGGCGGCAAAGCGGACAACAGGGCCTCCCAATGATGACAAAGTTCGGCGTCTGGCCGTTGTGGGGCGCTTTCTCGTTTGGTCTGGCATCGCTGATAAAGGGCGTGGCGCCTTTGAGCAGGCTGAACAACTTCTTTTGGATCGAAGTGCCAAGGGGCTAGAGGCCCGCATGGCATTTCACGTTAACAAGGTTCTGGCCGGATCTCGTGAAGCCACGAAATCCGATCGAGAAGCCATCTACAGGATCCTTCGCACAGAGAAGACTTTTTTGAGCGATCTCTGTTGTCCGAAGTGAAGCCTTTGCTGGATGCTGGATTCGACGAGGAAATGCGTCAGGCGATCATCGCGGTTGATGCAAATGAGCGCCGATGGTCTGTTACCAACGACCTGATGTTGCCTCTAATCGAAAAACACGTTGAAGCCGGACAATTCGAACGCGCTGAACAAGTCGCTGAAAGCGCAAATACCTGGGTTGTCAGGGCAAAAGCTGTCTTCGACGTTGCCAGCAAAACTTCGACTTCAGAAGCGCGCAGGCTACTAATTGAGCTGCATGAATGGGCCAGAAACAATCGCACGATCAGGAATTTTGAATGGACACAAAGCCGAACTGGCTACGATGTTTTTCGCTTGTGCGGCATAGGTGCAAAACAGGTTCAGCTGGGGTTAGTCAACGATGCGCATGCCACGTTGAAACAGGCTTACATTCTTGCAAACAAGATGAGTTATAAAGCCAAGGCTGTGTCCTTTCTGTCTATCGCCGAAGCATTAGACGGCACTCTACCAGCCAAGTATACTCAATAAGCCACTTCAGCAGCTGGTCATCGAGAGTATGCTGGTGTGTCTCGCTTGAGATTATTTTTCTTTGCATTTTAAAGACTGTCTCTTCAGTTGCATTCACCAACACATGCTCGACACAAGCGACCCTTGGCCTGGCGGGTACAAGCTCAGCGATACCTGGGGTGCGTGATTGTCCGGTTGAGGTAACGTAGAGAATGGCTGGTCTTGTTGGGGTGTTTCCCTAGCGGGACTTGTCGTAAATATCGATGTGGTCCTACTGGCAGGCTTCCTTACGTCATTCGTCTATAAGGAAAAACGTCAAGTAAACTGAAATCCTCAACTCCATTCCTCTAAAGCGAATTTTGGAGGAAAGGAAAAATTATCAGTATCGGCCGGTTAAGACTTGTGAGTTGTGCGGGAAAGCATTCTAGTAGCGCCAAGACCCGAATATTTGCGAACGCATGATCATGGACAAATTGGCGAAAAGAGGCGTTTGCCTCATTGGTTGCGGTTTCATGGGCAAGGCTCTGGTGGAAGCCTGGCTGGCTAAGGGAATGCCTGCCGGTTCCATCTACGTGCGCGATCCCCGGCCGTCCGGCTGGCTGCAGAGCCAGGCAGGCGTCAACATCAACGAGCCTTTTCCGCAGTCTCCGGCCGCGATTGTCATCGCCACTCGTCCGCAGATCGTGGAGAAGGTTCTGGCGCCGCTCGGCTCCTTCGGTGGTGGCGAAACGGTGATCCTGTCGATTGCGGCCAGCAAACCGATTTCCGTGCTGGAAAAGCAATTCCCGGATGGAACGCCAATCATTCGCGCGATGCCCAACCTGCCGGCAACGGTCGGCTCTGCTGTCTCGACCTTTGTTGCCAACGAGGCGCTGACTGCCAGCCAGAAGGTGGAAGCTCTCAAGCTGATTGCCGCCTTCGGCTCGGTTGTCGAATTGCCGGACGAAGGCCTGCTGCCGGTGGTCACCGCCTTGTCCGGTGCGGGGCCTGCCTATGTGTTTGCCATGGCCGAGGCCTTTGCCGCGGCAGGGGCACGCCTTGGTCTGCCGGAGGACCTTGCCCACGAATTGGCCGTTCGCACAGTGGCCGGCGCCGGGCGCATGCTTGCGCAGCCGGACGCGGATGCGACCGGGTTCCGCGTCGCCGTGACGTCCAAAGGCGGCACGACCGAAGCAGGCATGCTGGAGTTCATGGCTGACGAGAACGGCATTCAGGATCTTGCCCGCCGCACGGTTGAAGCCGCTGCCGAGCGCTGCAAGGAACTTTCCGGACTGAAACCTGCCGAACAGCCCAGGACCCTGCGGCTCGTCAGGGACTAGAGGCGGTTTCCAGCAGAAGCCGTCTGGCTCTTCTGCTGGTCACTAGGCTTTCAGAACTGCGGCAATATCCGAGGTTTGCAGCCGTTGGTAAGCGGATTTGATTGTGCTGCCAAAGGCCGCTGACCCTGGCAGGTCGTCGCCGAAAACCTCCGAGAGCGACAGCATCCTGTCGACATACGCATTGCCGTCCGTTTCCTGCACAATGGTGCCAATCCTTGCGGACAGGGGGTCGTTCAACGGCAGCGAGACGCCTGTTCTTGAAACACCGCGACAATAGAGCATCCATGCGGCAACGGCGAGTGCCGATAGCGGCCAGGGGCTGTTGTCCTTCAGATGTTGCCGGATCGGTGCCAACAGTCGTTGCGGCAGTTTCTGGCTGCCGTCAGAAGCGATCTGGGTGGTCTTGTGATGAAGCGCGGTGTTTTCAAACCGGGCAATCAGGGCTTCGGCATAGGCCTTGATATCGACACCGTCCGGCACGGCCAGCGTCGGGGCCTGTTCGCTCAGCATCAGGGTGAGGGCTGCCTGCCGGAAGGCCGGATCGGCCATGCAGTCGGCAATCGTTTCCTTGTCTGCCAGCGCCCCAAGATAGGCTAGAAACGAATGGCTGCCGTTCAGCATCCGAAGTTTCATGTCTTCAAACGGTGCCACATTTTCAACGAATTCAGCACCTGCCAGATGCCAGTCCGGACGTGGACCGGCAAACCGGTCTTCAATTACCCACTGGCGGAAGGTCTCGCACAGGATACCGTTCCGGTCAGCGTGACCTAGTGCGTTCTCAAGCGTTGCGAACGAACTGTCGGTCATTGCCGGTGTGATGCGGTCGACCATGGAACAGGGGAAAGTGCAATTGCCTTCGATCCATTCTGCCAGAGCCGGGTTGAGCCGCGCGGCGAAATCCAGGACCGCACGACGGCACAGCTCGCCGTTGGCGGGAAGATTGTCGCACGACAGGATCGTCAAACCGGCGAGACCGGCTGCATGTCGCCGCCTGAGGCCTTCCACCAGCACGCCGATGGCCGTGGAAGGGGCATCTGGCGTTGCAAGGTCTCGCCGGATGCCGGGACTGTCTTCATCCAGCCTGCCGTCCTTCAGGCAATACCCTTTCTCGGTGATAGTCAGTGTGATCACGGCGAGATCCTGATCGGCGATCCGGTTCGGCAAGGCGTCGACGCCATCACGCTTGGGGTGGACCGTCGCACAGATAGCGCCGACCTGGCGCAAGAAGGGATCGTCACCGGACATCTCGCCGACAGTGAAAAGTCCGTCCGCCTCGTCAAGACCGGTGAGTTCGTCCGCACCGGAGTTGAGCCGGGCAACTGCGACGCCCCAGTCGCTTGCCGTTCGGCGTAGCATTTCGTCGTGAAACACCAGAACATGCGCCTTGGCAAAGGCACCAAAACCGATGTGCAGCAGGCGGATGCGCAGCTTTGTCCGGTCGTAGTCGACCGTATCAACCAAGTGACCGGCGCTGCTCATGACTGGCTCACCGTGAAGTCGATTGTATCGCCCGTTTTCCGCTCGGTTCCGTTGACGGTCAACGTGCCGGCACCGGCGAGCCAAAGGGTGACCTTGTCGAAGGCGGGTTGCCAGTTGCCGGATCTTTGCCAATCCAGATGGACTGAGACCCCTGTTCGGGAGAGGCAAAGCCGGGTCAAACAGCTCTCGCCAGCCAGTGCTTCTACCGTGTCACCGTCATCGTCATAAAATTGCGAGTGCCTGTCCGGTGTTCCTTCCGGCTGTGGGTAGATACGCCATGTGCGCAAGGTGTCGGAAGACGGTGTCGACCTAAGGTTTTCGGCTGCCATCGGCAGCACCGTACCGCCTCGAACGAACAGCGGAATGGTATCAAGAGCCACCGGAACGTCGATCATCTGGCCGCCTTCATGCCAGCTGCTGCCGTCAAAGGCCCACCAGCCTTCTTCGTTGGCAGGCAGCGTGACCCGCCGCGAGGTTGCGCCTTCCTCGACCACTGTCGCGACCAGAAGATCCCAGCCCAGCAGGAAGTCGAATTCAGCTTCCCGGCAGGCAGGGTCGTTCGGGTAATCCAGGAAAAGAGGCCGCAGCATCGGCTCGCCTTCGGTCACGGCACGGTGCAGCAGGCTGTAAAGATAAGGGATCAGCTGCGCCCGGAACTTCAGTGCGTTGCGCACGAGTGGCGTTATTTCCGGATACATCCAGGCTTCATTGGCGGTGCCGTCGTCGTTCCAGGAATGGATCGTGAAACGCGGATGGAAAATGCCGTTCTGAACCCAGCGCAGGAACAGCTCCGGCTCCGGCCGCGGGCCGGCAAATCCGCCGACATCGTGGCCGATGTTGTAGAAGCCGGAGAGGCTGAGGCCGAGGCCCATGGGAATATTCCAGCGCAGCGTGTCCCAGCTGGTGAAATTGTCGCCTGTCCAGGTCTGGGCGTAGCGTTGCGTGCCGGGGCAGGCGCAACGGGAAATCAGGTAAGGCCGCTTTTTCGGTTGGTGGGCAACCTGAGCCTCAAACGAGGCCCGTGTCATCAGCTGGCTGTGCAGCGGACGGATCAGATTGACCGGTATCGGTTTTCCGAAACCGGCGCAGACCGCTTCGTCGTCCCACACCTCATATTCGTTATTGTCATTCCAGGTGCAGGGAATGCCTCTGGAAAAGAGCTTTTCTTCAAGGTTCTTCTGCCACCAGCGGACGGTGTCCTCGTTGGTGAAATCTAGGTGTGAACCATAGCCGTCCCAGAAAGGTGACTGCTCGGGTGTGCCGGTTTCACTGTCGCGGATGAAGAGCTCGGCCTCGGCTGCTTCCTTGAACAGCGGGTGGTCGTCCAGAAGCACCGGCTTGATATTGGCGATGAGGTTGATGCCGGCCTCGGCATAGGCCCGGGTCATGGTCTCGGCATCGGGGAAGCGGTCGGTGTTCCAATGGAACACGTAGCGCTTGCCCTTGATGGCTGTATAGCCCGACGACATCTGGAAACTGTCGCAGGGCATGTCTTCTTCCGACAGCTTGCCAAGGAACTCCATCAGCCGTTCCTGGGCATTTTCGGAATCGGTATAGGCCATGGTCGAGCCGGAGTACCCAAGTCCCCACCGCGGCATGAAGGCGGTGCCGCCCGTCAGCCGGTGATGCTGCTTGACGATATCCAGAACGCTCGGTGCCCAGCTGAAGTAATAGTCAAGGTCACCATCGGCGGCGCGGAAGGCGCGGAAAGGCAGGTGGTAGTTGTCTTTCTCGTTGCCGAGGTCGAACCAGCAGGGAGCCAGCGTGTCGTAGTAGAGCCCGACTGCGCCGAGCCGGCCCTTGTCGGTGATGGTGAAGGGAATGTGCTTGTAGAGCGGGTCGGTGGTTTGCGCGTCGTATCCCATGGCATCGAGATTGCGCATCTCGAACCGCCTGCCGGTGCGCTCAAGGCCACCGGCCTTTTCGCCAAGACCGTAGTATCGCTCATCCGGGTTTCGCCGCATGAAATGATGATTGCGATGGTCGCGGCGCCCGATCATGTAGGCGTCCTGGGGCCGGTCGCGGGCGATCTCCTGCCAGGGTTCGCCGGCAGCGGGCCGGCTTTCCCAAACGAAGGCAAGCGGGGTATTGATGGTCAGGCGCAGGTTTTCCGTTTCCAGGACAAGCCTGCCGTCCTGCTCTTCCAGCACGAAGCCGGGGCAGGAAAAGCCTGCAAGGTCGTCCCGCGCACGGCCGTCGAACGGCACGTCGCCTTCCGGTGCGATGGCCCAGGTCCGGTCCAGACGGTAGGTTCCGTCCTTGAGCAGAACAACGCGGATGAGCGCATTTTCGAGAACCTTGACCACCAGGCGGTGCCGGTTCTCGACTTCAAGTGCGATCCCGGCGCTGGAGCGGCCCAGGTAACGCCAGTTTTTGAGGGCTTTCATGACAGATCCTAGTAGCCGAGGAGAACGCGCGGCAGGAACAGGCTGAGGGCAGGCACGTAAGTGACCAGCAGCAGGAGAGCGACCAGCACCGCGTAGAAGCCGAGCATGGGTTTGAGTACCTGGCCAATCTTCACCCCGCCGACCGAGCAGCCGACAAAGAGTGCTGACCCCACGGGCGGTGTACAGATGCCGATACACAGGTTGAAGGTCATGACGACGCCGAAATGCACCGGGTCCATGCCGAGATCTTCCACCACCGGCAGGAAGATGGGGGTGAAGATCAGCAATGCGGGCGTCATGTCCATGAAGGTGCCAACCACTAGCAGCGCCAGGTTGATGATCAGCAGCAGGACGAGCGGATTTTCAGAAAGGCTCAGCAGCGTGTCGGAGATCGAATAGGGGATATCCGCAAAGGCCATCGCTTTCGACATGGCGATGGAACAGCCGATCATCAGCAGCACGATGGACGTTGTCACCGCGCTTTCCAGGATGATGCCCGGAAGTTCGCGCGGCGAGATTTCCCTGTACCAGATCACGCCAAGAAAGAGCGTGTAGACAACGGCAACGGCTGAAGCTTCGGTTGCCGTGAAGATGCCGCCGATGATGCCGCCCATGACGATCACGATCAGGCCAAGCGGCAGCATGGCGTCCAGCGTCTTGGCGATAACTTCCTGGATGCTGGGCCGTTCGGCAACCGGGTATCCCCTGCGCTTGGCAATGATGCCGGCGACGACCATCAAGCTGAGCCCCATCAGGATGCCCGGAATGTATCCGGCAACGAACAGGGCCGCGATGGAGGTGCCGTTGGTAATCAGCGAATAGACGATGAAGGTTGCGCTCGGCGGGATCAAAAGGCCGGTCGGGCAGGAGGCGATGTTGACCGCCGCGCTGAACGCCGGATCGTAGCCTTCCTTCTTCTGAAGCGGAGACATCACGCCGCCGACAGCGGCGGCCGAGGCAACGGCGGAGCCCGAGATGGAGCCGAACATCATGTTGGCGATGACGTTGCAGTGGGCAAGCGCGCCGGGCAGGCGGCCGGCCAAAACCTTGGCGAACTCGATCAGGCGCATGGCGATGCCGCCCCGGTTCATGATGTTGCCTGCCAGAATGAAGAACGGAATGGCCAGCAGGGTGAAGCTGTCGAGACCGGAGGCGACCTGCTGCGCGACGATATAGACCGACTGGTCGAACGACATGAACAGCAGGAAGGTGGCGAAAGCTGCAAGACCGATGGCGAAGGCGATCGGTACGCCCAGGATCATCAGAAAAGCGAATGTCCCGAACAGGACGAGGACAGATTGGATATCCATGAAGTTACTCGTTCCCGGTCAGGTTTCAGTCCAGAGGGCCGCCGACGCTGGCGGTGCCTTCCTGCTCGTTCGGGCCGCGGCCAGTGCGAAAGAGGTCGGCCAGAAATGTCAGGCAGTAGTAGAGAATGCAGAGCCCGGAGAACGGGATCGCGATATAAACGAGGCCCATGGGAAGGCGCAGCGCCGGGGATACCTGCTGGGTTTCCAGTGTCCGGCTGACCAGGTCGAGGCCGCCGTAAACCATCACGACCCCTGCAAAGAGTGCAATGGCGGCAATGATGCCGACATTGACCAGAAGGCGCAGGATGCCGGTGGTGATGACGGGCAGCAGGTCGATGGCAAGGTGTCGTCGCTGGCCGAAGGTGTAAGCCCCGCCCAGCAGAGCAACCCAGATGAACAGGAAACGGGCCATTTCGTCTGTCACCGTGCTCGGGCTTTGCAGCACGTAGCGCGAGACGACCTGCCAGACGACACAGGCAACCAGGACGGCGAAGGCGATGGTGATGACGAGACGCAGGACCATGTCCACGCCTCTGGTGATGACTGTCACGATATTCCTCCCGCGCAGGCCTCGTTCTTGCCGCGGCAACAGGCGCGGCGTGGGCTCCGACACATTAAGACATGCGTCAGGAAATTAAATTGGTCAACCAATTTTCCAAAAAAGGTTGACTGATTTTGAAAATTGGACGAACAATTCCTCATCCGCGGCGGTCTGGCCTTGCAAGTCCCGCGGCCAACCGATCCGTTCCGGCACGGAACGCAAGTCCTGCGGCCAAGGCTGCAATTGGGAGGAAATCATGTCGAAATTCGTTAAGCTGGCGGCTGTTCTTGCCGCGGGCGTCGTCGCTCTGGGTTCTGCCGCCAGCGCCAAGACGCTGCGCCTCAACCACAACAACCCGGAAGACCATCCGCTGCACAAGTCGATGCAGTTCATGGCCGAACGCGTTGAAGAGCTGACAGACGGCGATCTGAAAATCCGCATCTATGCCAATGCCCAGCTTGGCACCCAGCGTGAATCCATGGAGCTGATGCAGAACGGTTCCCTGGACATGGCCCGTTCCAACGCATCCGAGCTGGAGGCCTTCGAGGAATCCTACGGTGCGCTCAACCTGCCCTACATCTTCGTCAGTGCCGACCACTACTACGACGTTCTGACCAATGACATCGGCGCGGACATTCTTGCCTCGTCCGAGGACAAGGGCTTCATCGGCCTTGCCTATTACATCGAGGGCGCCCGTTCCTTCTACGCCAACAAGGCGATCCACTCCCCGGCCGACCTGAAAGGCATGAAGATCCGCGTTCAGCCGAGCCCGTCCGCGATTCGCATGGTTGAGCTGCTCGGTGCCAATCCGACCCCGATTGCCTGGGGCGAGCTTTACAGCGCCCTGCAGCAGGGTGTTGTCGATGGCGCTGAAAACAACCCGATCGCGCTTACGTCCGCCCGTCATGGCGAGGTTTCCAAGTTTTATTCCGACGACGGTCACACCATGATCCCGTCCGTCGTGATGATTTCCACCAGCTCCTGGAACGATCTGACAGACGAGCAGAAGGAAGCCATGCGCACGGCCGCACGTGAATCCATGGATTTCCACCGCGAGCAGTGGGACGCTATGAGTGCGGAAGCGGTCGAGACCGCGAAGAGCGAACTCGGCGTGGAATTCGTCGAAGTGGAAAAGGGCCCGTTCATCGAAGCGGTCCTGCCGATGCACGAAGAAGCGGCGGCCAAGTCTCCGGTCGTTGCCGACCTGATCAAGCGCATCAAGGCAGCTGCACAATAACATCTGAAAACACCTGAAAGTCCTGCCGGAGACCTGACCGATGCTCGAACGCTCCCATCTCGCCGACAACGCCTTGCAGGCGCTGCATGACGAAGACTATGACGTGCCCTTCAACACGCAGTCCTTGTGTCATGACGGCCTGATCTTCATGGGTGGGCGGGCATCGGAAAGCCTTGATGGCGACTGGACGTTCTGTGTCGATCTGCTCGACACCGGCCTCCGGCAGAAATGGTTTGCCATGCTGCCGGAGGCACCGGAGAACCGCACTGAACCCTGGGACTATGATCCCTACATGGGGGAAACAGTGCCGGTTCCGTCCAACTGGGCGACGATTAAGGAGAAGTGGTACTTCTTCGAAGGCAGCGCCTGGTACACGCGGGCTCTCGACATCGAGACGGTGGACAGTTCCAAACGCCAGTTTCTGAGGTTCGGTGCCGCGAGCTACGACTGCAAGATCTTCCTGAACGGCGAGTTCCTTGGCAACCACTACGGTGCGTCGACACCTTTCTGCGTCGAGCTTACGGGCAAACTGAAGACCGGTCGTAACTGGATCATGGCCTGCGTCAACAACACCCGGACACGCGACCGGGTGCCGATGCGCAATACCGACTGGTTCAACTACGGTGGTCTCTATCGGGAAGTCTCATTCTTCGAAACACCGAAGACCCTTATCAAGGACTTCTTTCTCTACCTTGTGCCGGACGGCACGTATTCCACGCTGCGGGCCGAAGTCACCGTCGACGGTGTGCCGGCTGGTGCTGTGACCCTTTCCATTCCCGGGCTTGGCATTGAAAAAGAAATAGTGCTGGATGCGGACGGCAAGGGAACGCTCGACATTTCATCCCGGCCGCAACTATGGAGCCCGGAAGCGCCCGTCCTTTATGATGTCAGCGTCACCTGCGGCGAAGACCGTGTGTGCGACCGGATCGGTTTTCGGCAGATCGAGCGCCGCGGCACGGATATTCTGCTGAACGGGGCACCTCTGTTCCTTCGCGGGATTTCCGTCCACGAGGACGATGCAATCCTCGGCAAGGTGACAAATGAGGATGATTTGCGCCGCCGCTTTGCCCATGCGCGCGAACTCGGCTGCAACTATCTGCGTCTTGCACATTATCCGCATCACGAGCGGGCGGCTCAGATTGCTGATGAACTCGGCTTCTTGCTGTGGGAGGAAATCCCGGTCTACTGGGCCATCGATTTCGCCAATCCGGCAACCTATCGCGACGCTGAAAACCAGTTGTCGGAACTGATCAAGCGGGATCGCAACCGGGCAAGTGTCGTTATCTGGTCCGTCGGAAACGAGAATCCTGACACGGATGCCCGGCTTACCTTCATGAAAGGCCTTGCCGAAACCTGCAAACGTCTCGATCCGACCCGGCTGACTTCCGCAGCCTGTCTGGTGAACCACGCCCGGAACCGGATTGAGGACAGGCTCGCGGCGCATATCGATATCATCGGCCTCAACGAATATTACGGATGGTATGAAGAGAATTTCGATGACCTTGCCGCGATCGGGGAGAACTCGGACCCGGACCGTCCGGTGGTGATTTCGGAAACGGGTGCTGACGGCGTTATCGGTGAGAAAGGTCCGAAGTCTGGCCTCTTCAGCGAAGATTACATGGCCGAAGTCTACACCAGACAGATCGCAACTCTGCGCGAACTTGGATATATCAAAGGCATGTCGCCGTGGATACTTTACGATTTTCGTGTTGAACGGCGCCAAAATATTTTCCAGAACGGCTATAACCACAAGGGGCTGATTGCCGCCGACAAGAAAACCAAGAAAAAAGCATTCCATATCCTGGCCGACTATTATCGCGAGATTGCAGCTGCCGGGGAGGGTGCAAGGAAGGCCTCATGACCAGCGATGCTGCAAAGCGCCGGTACCAGGAAATTGCCGAACTTCTCGCAAGGCGTATCGAGGAGGAGGGCTACAGGCCCGGCGACAAGTTTCCGACCGAGCGACAGATTTCGGTCGAACTCGGTATCAGCCGTTCTCTGGTGCGCGAAGCTTTCATTGTTCTTGAAATCGAAGGTTACCTCGATGTGCGCAAGGGGTCCGGCAGCTATGTCGCCGCCGGCGAGAAGATTTCGCTACATATTCCGAAAGCAGACTACGGCCCCTTCGAATTGCTGCAGGCCCGCCAACTCCTGGAAAGCAGCATTGCCGGCTTTGCCGCCACCACGATCACCAAAAGCGACATCATTCATCTGCGTGAGACGCTCGATCTGGAGCGCAGGGCGATCGAGCACGGTGAGGAAGATTACACCGCCGACCGGCAGTTCCACCGGCAGATCGCCGAGGCAACCCAGAACTGTGTTCTGGTGGACCAGGTGGAAGACCTCTGGAACAAGCGTGAAAACAGTTCCATGTGGGCTCGGCTGCATGACCGCATCTTCGATCTCAGCTACCGGGCCAAATGGCTGGATGATCACGCCGAAATTCTGGAGGCATTGCGCCACCGTAACTCCGAGAAGGCGCGCCTTGCCATGTGGCAGCACCTGGAAAACGTTCGCCTGACCCTGCTCGAGCTTTCCGACGTCGGCGACCCTGATTTCGACGGTTACCTTTATACCCCGGCACAGGCCGCACCCTGAGCGCCGGGCCTCATGTGCGCCAGACGCAAGACCCCAAACACAAAACGCTGCAGCGATAACAACAAGAAAGACTTCAGGCGATGATCGAAAGCTGGCGCTGGTTCGGACCGCAGGACCCCATCTCCCTGAGGGATATCCGCCAGACAGGTGCACGCGGCATCGTCACCGCCCTGCATGACATTCCCAACGGCACCTTCTGGCCGGAAGAGGAAATCGCTTCCCGCCGTCGCATGATCGAGACAGCCGGCCTGGAATGGGTCGTCACCGAGAGCATCCCGGTGCATGAGGACATCAAGACCGGGGCGCCCGGATGGGAAAAGTGGGCGGTAAACTGGGCGGAGACGGTTCGCGCGCTGGCACGTCAGGGCATCAAAACGATCTGCTACAATTTCATGCCCGTGCTGGACTGGACCCGGACGGATCTCGACTACGAACTGGAAGACGGTGCAACCGCCCTGCGGTTCGAGTTCGCCGCCTATGCCGCTTTCGATCTGTTCATCCTGAAACGTGAGGGCGCTGAGGCTGACTATGATGCCGCCGATATAGCGCTCGCCGAGGAACGCTTTGCCCGGATGTCCATCGAGGAGCGGGACAGGCTGACCGCCAATATCATTGCAGGACTGCCCGGTTCGGAAGAAAGCTACACGCTGGAGACATTCCGGGACCGCCTCGCGTCTTATCGCGGTATCGGTCGGGAAGAGCTTTTCCGGAACCTTCAGAACTTCCTTGAAATCGTCGTGCCGGCCGCCCAGGAGGAGGGTGCCGTACTGGCCATCCATCCGGATGATCCGCCGAGGTCTCTCTTCGGTTTGCCGCGAATTGTCGGGTCGATCGGTGATCTGCAGCGAATTGCCGGCATGAACCCGTCAATGGCAAACGGCTTTACCGTCTGCTCCGGGTCGCTTGGTGTCAGCGCCGGCAACAATATTCCCGAAATCATCGATGCATTGGGTGAGCGGATCCATTTTGCCCATCTGAGGGCAACCAGGCGCGAGCAGGATCCCCGCAGTTTCCGCGAAGATGCGCATCTTGAGGGCGACGTCGATATGGTCGCCATCATTCGCGCATTGCGGCGCATGGAACGACAAACGGGTAAGTGGATCCCGATGCGGCCGGATCATGGGCATCGCATATTGAACGATCTCAGCGGAACTTCGACGCCCGGGTATCCGGCGATCGGCCGGTTGCGGGGACTGGCGGAGCTGCGCGGTGTGACCCGGGCGGTTGATATTCTGGATCCAGTCGAAGCGGCGGCTGAATAGGTCATTCGGGCAAGGCAACAACCTTGACCGGGCGCGGTATCCGATTACATCCATCTGCTGAGAAACTTCACGGCAATGGCGATGGAACCGGTCATGCCCGAGATCCCGGAGACCTGAATGGAAAAGAATGTCGATTACCTTGTAGAGGACGGGCACGATGTCATCCTCATCGAAGGACTGAAAGTCGCGACGCAGATCGGCATTCTGGACAGCGAGAAAAACCGGACACAAACCGTCTGCTTCGATATCGAAATGCAGACCGTTACCGGCTATCGCCGGATCGTGCGCGAAACGGGTGCGTTTGTTTCCTATGCCGACGCGGTCGAATTCATTCTGCAAAAGGCAGCCTCCGGCGGTCATATCGACCTGGTCGAGGATTGGGCTGAAGCCGTTGCGGAATTCGTTTTGACGAATGAGCTGGTTGAAGGCGTCAGCGTGAAGGTCACCAAGCCGGATATCTTCGAGGAAGCCGAGGGCGTCGGCATTCGCATCAAGCGCCGCCGGCCGTCC
>NZ_CP045344.1:2140000-6069958 GCF_009363375.1 Labrenzia sp. THAF187b
GCTAGTAGTGGCGAGCGAACGCGGACCAGGCCAGTGGCTTGCATTTAAGAACCGGAACCGTCTGGAAAGTCGGGCATTAGTGGGTGATAGCCCCGTACGGGTAGAAATTATGCAAGTCCTCGAGTAGGGCGGGACACGTGAAATCCTGTCTGAACGTGGGGGGACCACCCTCCAAGCCTAAGTACTCCTTGTCGACCGATAGCGAACAAGTACCGTGAGGGAAAGGTGAAAAGTACCCCGACGAGGGGAGTGAAACAGTTCCTGAAACCGGATGCCTACAAACAGTTGGAGGGCGCAAGCCTGACAGCGTACCTTTTGTATAATGGGTCAGCGACTTAATTTAACGAGCAAGCTTAAGCCGGTAGGTGTAGGCGTAGCGAAAGCGAGTCTGAATAGGGCGCCCTAGTTCGTTGGATTAGACCCGAAACCGAGTGATCTAGCCATGGCCAGGTTGAAGGTGCGGTAACACGCACTGGAGGACCGAACCCACGCCTGTTGAAAAAGTCGGGGATGAGCTGTGGCTAGGGGTGAAAGGCCAATCAAACTCGGAAATAGCTGGTTCTCCGCGAAATCTATTTAGGTAGAGCGTCGGATGAATACTCTCGGGGGTAGAGCACTGGATGGGCTATGGGGGCTTACCGCCTTACTGATCCTAACCAAACTCCGAATACCGAGAAGTACTATCCGGCAGACACACAGTGGGTGCTAACGTCCATTGTGGAGAGGGAAACAACCCTGACCGCCAGTTAAGGTCCCTAAGTTATGGCTAAGTGGGAAAGGATGTAGAACTCCCAAAACAACCAGGATGTTGGCTTAGAAGCAGCCATCATTTAAAGAAAGCGTAACAGCTCACTGGTCTAAATAAGGGGTTCCGCGCCGAAAATGTACCGGGGCTCAAGCCATACACCGAAACTGCGGGTGCATCTTATGATGCGCGGTAGCGGAGCGTTCTGTAAGTCTGCGAAGGGGGACCCGTGAGGGCTCCTGGAGATATCAGAAGTGCGAATGCTGACATGAGTAACGATAAAGCGGGTGAGAGACCCGCTCGCCGAAAGTCCAAGGGTTCCTGCGCAACGCTAATCGGCGCAGGGTTAGCCGGCCCCTAAGGCGAGGCCGAAAGGCGTAGTCGATGGGAATGCAGTTAATATTCTGCAGCTTGGTGGTAGTGACGGATGCCGTGTGTTGTATCTCCTTATTGGATTGGGGGTGCAGCGAAGGTGTTCCAGGAAATAGCTCCACCGTATAAACCGTACCCGAAACCGACACAGGTGGACTGGTAGAGAATACCAAGGCGCTTGAGAGAACTATGCTGAAGGAACTCGGCAAAATGCTCCCGTAAGTTCGCGAGAAGGGAGACCTCACGACGGGCAACCGTTGTGGGGTGGCACAGACCAGGGGGTGGCGACTGTTTATCAAAAACACAGGGCTCTGCGAAGCCGTAAGGCGACGTATAGGGTCTGACGCCTGCCCGGTGCTGGAAGGTTAAGAGGAGGTGTGCAAGCACCGAATTGAAGCCCCAGTAAACGGCGGCCGTAACTATAACGGTCCTAAGGTAGCGAAATTCCTTGTCGGGTAAGTTCCGACCTGCACGAATGGCGTAACGACTTCCCCGCTGTCTCCAGCATAGACTCAGTGAAATTGAATTCCCCGTGAAGATGCGGGGTTCCTGCGGTCAGACGGAAAGACCCCGTGCACCTTTACTACAGCTTCACACTGGTATTCGTCACGACATGTGTAGGATAGGTGGTAGACGTTGAAGCAGGAGCGCCAGCTCTTGTGGAGTCACCCTTGAAATACCACCCTTGTCGTCATGGATATCTAACCGCGGTACAACAATATCCGGGACCGTGTGTGGCGGGTAGTTTGACTGGGGCGGTCGCCTCCCAAATGGTAACGGAGGCGCGCGAAGGTGGGCTCAGAGCGGTCGGAAATCGCTCGTTGAGTGCAATGGCATAAGCCTGCCTGACTGCGAGACTGACAAGTCGAGCAGAGTCGAAAGACGGCCATAGTGATCCGGTGGTCCCTCGTGGAAGGGCCATCGCTCAACGGATAAAAGGTACGCCGGGGATAACAGGCTGATGATGCCCAAGAGTCCATATCGACGGCATTGTTTGGCACCTCGATGTCGACTCATCACATCCTGGGGCTGGAGCAGGTCCCAAGGGTTTGGCTGTTCGCCAATTAAAGTGGTACGTGAGTTGGGTTCAGAACGTCGCGAGACAGTTCGGTCCCTATCTGCCGTGGGTGTAGGAGAATTGAGAGGATCTGTCCCTAGTACGAGAGGACCGGGATGGACGTACCTCTGGTGGACCTGTTGTGGCGCCAGCCGCATTGCAGGGTAGCTATGTACGGAAGGGATAACCGCTGAAAGCATCTAAGCGGGAAACCCACCTCAAAACCAGTTCTCCCTGAAGAGCCGTGGAAGACCACCACGTCGATAGGAAGCGTGTGGAAGTGCGGCAACGCATGAAGCTTAGCTTTACTAATAGCTCGTTCGGCTTGATCCTCTCATTAGTCAATGTTCATCTTTTGGATGCGCCCCTGGCGCATCGAAAAGATCATTTTAAGTGCGCTACCGCCCTTCGGGCTGCTTGAGCGCGTTTGAAATGATCCATAGGGCCAATGTCCTGGAACCTTCGTCCCAGGCGAGGCCGACCAAAACATCAAAAAATATATAGACCAGTTCACGCAAATTGCGCTTCGCCGGCCTGGTGGCCCTAGCGGGGAGCCCCCACCCGATCCCATCCCGAACTCGGCCGTGAAACTCCCCAGCGCCAATGGTACTGCATCTTAAGGTGTGGGAGAGTAGGTCGCCGCCAGGCCTGCAAATCGCAATTTGAAACCTCTTCAATTTGTCTGTCGCTCACGCGCGTAACGCCCTTCGGGCTGCGCTCCGCGGGGCGGCCCGACCGGCCGGCGGCCACTTGGCCTTGCCTCCGCTGCGCTCCGGATCTCTTGTCCCATATCAGCGCAGTCTTCCGGTCAAACCGAAACATAAGGGTATGCCCAAAAGGGACCAGACCCAGTTTGACCAAACGCGCAGCGCGCAAAGGACAAACAAAAAAACAACGCGGGATGGAGCAGCCCGGTAGCTCGTCAGGCTCATAACCTGAAGGTCGCAGGTTCAAATCCTGCTCCCGCAACCAACAAATAACCCGGCCGCGCGCCGGGTTTTTTGTTGCTAACGGATACTGATTCCAAACTGACCAGCGCTCCCACAAAAAGCGCTATGCCCGACGCACTGGCACAAAAAAGCTCAAAGCCACATACCGATACAAAATAAAAAAAAACCCGTCCATAAGGGCGGCCTTTTTTGTTGCATCACTGCGGGGGCAGGGCAAAAGCCCGACGCAGCGGGGCAGAAAACTCTCAAATCCGGCGACGAGCCCAAACAAAAAGCCTGTTCACACAGACTCCAACCTGACAGGCCACTGAAACAAGAGCCACGACCGGTTAACCCAAAGGCCTTCTAGAGACTTTGGGCTGTTTCCTCCATCGCCAGAAGGATGGTGGCCGGTTGGTTTGTCCTGTTTTCGAGAGCTCTTGGTTCATTTGGAGACAGGACGCAGGAATCCAGTGGTCCAAGGGTCACCACTCCATTGCCATTGGTGATGGTGACCTGGCCGGAGATGACCACATAGATCTTTTCTTGAGGGGACGCCTTGAGAGACGTGTGGCCTCCAGGAAGAAGATGGGACATGCCTACCCACATAGAGCGCGTTGACGTTGCCTCCTTTCCCTGAAGACGAAGGCACGCCATCGCGAAGTGTTCCGGCGCCTCATATTGCTGCGCGCTGTCAATGCGGGTTACCTGCATGTGCGTTTCCTACTAAGGCTTGAGGATAACCCGCTCAGGCGTTGCCCGCAGAACTGAAGCGTAGGCCTTGGCAGCGTCGTCAAATCCGTAGACAGTTTCCGGATTGATCGGGAAGGGCTTCAGCACACCGGCCTCGAACTTCGGCTTGAGCACGTCGAAGATCTTCGCGCCATACACACTGTCGAGCGCCAATGTATCGATACCGATGAACTTGTGACGCCCGCGGAAAAACGTGAAGATGTCGAAGTCTACCGCCCTGTCGAACGTGGAGATGAAGACCTGACGCCCCTGTTTTGCAAGCGCCTTGTTGGCCATTTCGAAATAGGGGCTTCCGACGGTGTTGAAGACGATATCAGCGCCCCGCCCCCCGGTCTTTTCGCGAACCAGTTCAGCGACGTCCTGTGAAGAGCTGTCGAACATTTCGATGGGTTGCGCACTATGGCCAAGAAATTCCATGGGCTTGTATTCGACACCGAACACTGTTGCACCTGCCATCGTCGCAAGCTGGATTGCAGCCTGTCCAACCTTTCCGTTGGCCCCGCACACCAGGACATTGTCCCATGGCTGGACGCCGCCAGCTTCTCGCAGACCTTCAAAGGCGGTTATGAAGGGAACGCCGATCGAGCCTGCTTCTTCCATGCTGAAGTTGACCGGTTTTTCGCGGACGGCGGCCTGTGGCAAGGCCATGTATTTGGCGTGAGAACCGTTTTGAGTGATGCCGAGTTCTCCGCCTCCTCCCCAGATTTCCTTGCCGATCAGATGTGCTGGTCCATCAACAACAACGCCTGCAAAATCGCGACCGGGAACTCTTGGCCAAACCGCATGGGGCATATGGCCGAGAGACGCCTTCACGTCTGAAGGGTTTACACCAGCTGCCCTGATTTCAACCAGGACCTGACCCGGCCCGTGCTGTGGTATTGCCGGTTCGATCACGTCGATCAGAAGATTGTCCAGATCCGGCGACTTCTCCGTCACCCAAAGGGCCTTGCCGGTGACTGTCTTGCTTTGAACGTTCATGGCTCTTGTCCCCGTCCTTTTCACTTTGTTGCGGCGCGCTTACTGCTGGAGGCCAAGCATTTGCCTGGCTTCGCCTGCAGTGGCGATTTCGCCTCCCAGTTTCTCGATGAAGTCACGGGCTCTGGCGGTCAGTTCGCCATTGCCCTTTGTCCGTTCGCCCTTGCCGATATAGACGGTGTCCTCCATGCCAATGCGCACGTGGCCACCCAGCAGCCAGGCTTGCACCAGCATCGGAAAAGCCCATCGGCCGACACCGAAGCCGGTCCACACCGTGCCCGGCTGCAACATTCGGGATGCCATGGACATGGCATCCGGGGTTGAAGGCAGGCCGTATTTCACGCCCGTTACAAGCGAACACATGGCGGGACCTTCGATATGTCCGGCCTTCAGAAAATCATTGGCCATGACGATGTCGCCGGTGTCGAACAGTTCCAGTTCCGGTTTCACACCGCTATCGCGGATGACTTCAGCCATCACGCGCACATTCCGGGGTGTGTTGATCACCACCTGCGCACCTGAGTTCATGGTGTTGAAATCCAGTGTGCAGATGTCCGGACGGATCCTTGCGATATGTTCAACCCGCTTTTCGGGGGGCAGGATCGTCGTTCCCGGGCCGGCGACCGAAGGATCATCATCGGAGGGGACGAAACGGCCGCCTGGACCTGTCGTCAGGTTGAGGATCAGATCAGTGTTCTTCTGCCGGATCTGCCTGACAACGTCTTCGTACAGGCCGATCTCCATCGATGGTTTGGCCGTCTCCGGATCACGCACGTGAATGTGGGCAATTGCGGCGCCGGCTTCGGCAGCCTCAAGGCATGCATCTGCAATCTCCTGAGGCGTTGCCGGCAGGTCAGGGTGCTGGTCGCGGGTGGTCAGGTTTCCAGTCACGGCGCAGGTGATGATGGTTTTATGCACCATGGTTCAAAGCCCCCGCCCGGCGTCGACCACGATGCGCGTGCCCGTGGAGTGGGTGAGGTAGGCAACGGACGCAAAGATCGCCTTGCCGACGTCCTCGGCTTCGACAACCTTTTGCAATGGGGTCGCTGCGCCAGCCTTTTCGACCTGTTCCCGTGTTCTGCCTGGAACAAAATCCGTCGCAACCATTCCCGGAGACACGGAGAGGATCCGGACTTCCGGCCCGAGTGCCAGGCCAAGCGTGTGGGTCATCGAATCGAGTGCCGCCTTGGCGCCGCAATAGGCAATGGAAGAGCCGAACCCCTTGAAGGCTGCGATCGAGGACACGTTGATGACGACACCATCGCCGCTCGCCTTGAGCAGGGTGGCAAAGGCGCGAATGGACGCGAACACCCCCCGGAAATTGGACGCGAAAACCTCGTCGATGATGGCGTCCGTCAGTCCATCCAGATCCTTGTGAGCGACCGGCGTCGTGGTGCCCGCCGAATTCACGAGAATGTCGACCCGCCCAAGTCTGCTCGCGATTTCCTCCTTGAAGGCCTCGATGCTTGGCGTGTCGATGACATCGACTTTCAGCGCAAGATGGCCGTCGCCTTCGAGTGCCGTGACGACTGCCTGCGCCTTGTCTTCGCTGGAGCGATATCCGACGACGACACGCGCGCCCGCCTCTGCGAACAGTTTGGCAGATGCTGCGCCTATTCCGCCGGAGCCGCCAATGACAACGGCGACTTTCCCTTTCAATGACTGGCTCAAGACACTTTCCCCTTGATCGGCGGTTCGGGGAAACGGGGTTCGCCTGGCTTCAGGATGAAGTCGTAGGTGCAGGTGTAGAAGGGGGTCGCAACGTCGGGATATTCGGCTGAGGGTGTTTCCCGGAGTTCTAGATCACCCGCGATCTGTTCCTTCGCACCGAACACAACGTCGTTCACCATCGCTTCGTCCGTATCGGCGAAAATCTGGGTGATGAGTGTCTTGTGTTCAGGGGCGGACACTATGAAATGGACATGCGCCGGGCGCATGGGGGTCCGCTTCTGTGCCCTCAACAGGTCTCCCGTGGTGGTGTGAACGGGGACCGGGTAGCCGGCTGGTTTCACCGTGCGGATGAGGTAGTTGCCGTTTTCGTCCGAAACAAATTTGCCACGCAGATTGAAGTCGGCCTGATCCTTGTCCTGGTTCTCGTAAAGTCCATCCGGGGATGCCTGCCAAACATCAAGCGTTGCCCCGGAAATGGGTTCACCATTCACGTCCAGTACACGGCCCTTCAGAACCAGCGGATCTCCCGACGTGGTGGACCGTGCAATGGTGTCGCCAAACTCGCAGTCAGGTGCAGATCCCCGATAGAAGGGGCCAAGCAAGGCTGACATCGTCTCGCCCTGCATGCCGTCATTGTTGATGAGATCGATGAGTGTCGAGGCGCCGAGAACGTCGCAGATGAGAACCGCCTCGTTGTGGGCGTTGTCGGTCTGCTGACCTATGGCATTGAGGATCTGCAGGCCTTTTTCATATTCGGCTTCGGTCGGGCGAACCTCCCGCAGAAAGGCATGCAGGTGCCGGACGAGAGAGGTGATGATTTCCTTGAAACGCGGATCCGATGTCGCCTCCATGGCCGCCAGAACGGCAGGGGTGACATCCTCTTCCTTGCTGATCAGTCTTGTAGTCGTAACGTAGCTGTCCATGACGTTCCCTCAGGCGGACGCTGCTGTCGCATGTAAGGCCTGGTCGGCCCTGGCTGCTTTCAGGTGCGGGTATTTTTCGGTGAGCAAGGAGCCGTGGTAATAGGTGGCCCTGAAGGCGGGCTCCTTGCGAATGTTTTCCAGCCATGCCGCGACCATGGGCTTGTCTGCCCAGGCATCGCCCAGGTTGATGTCGTCCATGCGCACAATGACCGGCATGATGGCGATATCGGCATAGGTGAGGGTCTGTCCCATGATCCAGGGGCCACCTCCTTCCAGAAGCCACTGGTTCATCCGGTCCACGCCCCGGTCCAGGCGTCCCTGCGCCTCGTCCATGTCAGCCTTCGGAAAACCGGTGCGGCCCATTTTCATGAGAAACTCGCGGCGCAACGGCTTGCTGTCGCAAAGCGCCTGAAATTCCTCTGCGCTCATGGCCTGAAAATGCGGCAGGAAGGCAAGATTATAGGATGGTACACGGATCGCCGGCGTCGGCACTTCGTCGATGAAGCGCAACATCGCCCGCATCCTTGCACGCTCATGAGGAGCAGACGGCCGCATCGGGGAGGTGTCCGGCAATATGTCTTCCAGATACTCCATGATGACGGCGCTATCGGTCACGGAGACCCCGTCATGCACGAGGGTCGGAACCACGCCATTGGGATTGATCGCCAGATAGTCCGGCTTGAGCTGGTCGCCACTGAAGAGGTCCAGCTTTCTTTCTTCAAATGCCTGCCCCTTTGCGTGAAGGGCGAAGCGCACACGCTGCGAGCAGGTGGATTGAGGCGCGTTGTAAAGTACGAAACCCATCGGTAGAGCCCTTTCTCTCAGTCCCAGTTCAGGAAGCGGGGCAGGCGGTGTTTCGCTGCCAGGGTTCCAACGATGCCGAGGGGAAAGAACATCAGCGCCAGCGCCATGATCAGGCCGGTTGCCAGGATGTTGAATTCCGAAGAGCCAAGAGTTGCGACGAAGATCTCGTTGAAGGCGACAATCAGGACGGCGCCGATGACCGGGCCCGCGATCGTGCCCTTGCCGCCGAGAATGCACATCAGAACCATGTTCACGCTGACAAGAATGATCAGGAAGATGTTTGGACGGATGTAGGTGAGATATTCACCCCAGATAGCGCCTGCCATGCCGACAAAGGCTGCCGAGATGGCGAAGGCGAGCGTCTTGTAGGTGCGGGTATCGATCCCCGCGCTTTCGGCCTTGATCTCGTCTTTCGAAATGGCGCGCAGCCCGAGCCCGAATTTCGAATGCTTGATCTTGTAGCTGATGAAGACGGTCAGCGCCGCCAGAACGACGAAGGCGTAGTAATACGGCAGCTTGGCCCATTCGACGCTGAGGTCGTTGGCAGGCAAGGCGACGCCATTGGCGCCACCGACAAAGTGCCAGTTGTCAAACAGGATGCGGGCAATCATCACCAGCGCCAGCGAGGAAATGATGAAGCTCGGACCGCGCGTTTTGAGCGTGATACGACCGATCAGATAGCCGACAGCAGCGCAGACGAGGCCTGCCAGAGGTGCCGTCAAAAGCGTCGAGATGCCGAAGCGTGCCAGCAGCATTCCGGCAAAGTAGCCGCCAATGCAGAAGAAGACGTTGTGTCCCAGCGAGATGTAACCCGTGAAACCGCCGAGAATGTTCCAGCCCGATGCCATGACCGCATAGCAGGCCGTGAACAGGATGAGGTGGATCACATAGTTGAAGTTGCCGACAAATTGCAGTGCCGGAACCGCCAGCAAGAGGGCCAGAAGGACGATCGGAAACCAGGTGGCCCGTGTCCTGTCGGCCCGCCGTGCAAGCTTTTCGTTGTGCTCGGCCCGGGCCTGCAGAACGTTGGACGTCTCGTTGAAAGCAAGGGACATTATGCAAGCTCCGGTTTTTCACCGAACAGCCCCTGGGGCCGAACGAGAAGGATGAGAAACAGGGCGAGAAAGAAGGTCATGGTCGACCATGTCGCTCCGACATAGGTGCCGACGAAGGCGGCAATCACGCTCAACAGGAAAGATGCGACGACCGTGCCGAGCAGCGAGCCCATCCCGCCGAGAACCACCAGCGACATGAGGACGGCGATCCACTCCCAGTGCTTTGCCGGAAAGAACGAGAAAACGAAGGAGACAAGGCAGCCAGCAGCCCCGGCGAGACCAATGCTGATTGCGAAGCTGACCAGGGCAACGCGGTTGACATTCACCCCCAGCAGTTCAGCCGCTTCGCGGTTCTGGGTGGTTGCGCGGATGGCGTAGCCGAAACTGGAATACTTCAGGAAAAGCGCCAGCACGGAAATGATGATCAGCGACAGAATGCCGGCATAAAGCTGGCCGGTCGGAATGAAGACATCACCGATAAAGATCGCATCGGTCGCATAGTCCGGAGACGTCACACGCTGGGTGTTCGAGAAGAACCCTCCGAGTGCCCCTTCGACAATCATCGCGATTGCGAAGGTGAGCAGGACCGTCATTTCCGAATATTTGGCCGAGCGTGCTTCCCGTTCGAAAACCAGCTTGTAAAGCACCACACCTATGGCGGCCAGAATGACGATCGCCACGGGCAGCATCATCAAGGGGTCGATGCCGTAGAGCCGGAATCCCCAGTAGGCGACATAAGCGCCGGCGATGATCAGCACCGGATGCGCCAGGTTTACGATGCGCATGACACCAAATACGAGACTGAGCCCGGATCCCATGAGGGCGAACACACCACCAAGAGCAAGGCCCAGAATGAGAGTTTGAATAATATCAGCCATGATTGCCCTCCTCAGGCTGCCTTCTTGCCGCCGAGATAAAGGTCCTGTATCCGCGGGTCGCGCAGGACGTCGTCCGCAGGACCGGAAAACAGGGTGCGTCCCAGGTCCAGAACGACGCCCTGGTCGGAATTCTTCAATCCCATCAAGGCGTTCTGCTCAACAAGAAGGATCGTGATGCCTTCTGCGGCCATCATCTTCATGATTGAAAACATTTCCTGGACGATCTTTGGCGCCAGTCCGAGCGACGGTTCATCCAGCATGACAATGTCCGGCTTCAGGATCATGGTGCGGGCCATGGCCAGGGTCTGTTGCTGACCTCCAGACATCGTGCCTGCGTGCTGGTCGCGGCGTTCCTTCAGGATCGGGAAGAGCTCCTCGATCTCGTCGATGCGTTTTTCCAGGCCGGATTTGTCGCTCATGGAAAAGCCGCCCATGCGCATGTTTTCCCGCACGGTCATTTTCGGGAACAGCGCGCGCTCCTGGGGAACGAAACAAATTCCCTTTCGAAGCACCTGGTCCGGGCGCAAACCCTTGAGGCTTTCGCCCTTGTAGAGAACGTCGCCGTTGCGCACCTTGAGCATGCCGCAGATGGCCTTCAGCAAGGTGGACTTGCCGGCGCCGTTCGGACCGATGATGCAGTGGACCTTGCCGGGTTCGACACGTAGCTCGGCTCCGTCCAGAATTGCCGGGCCGTCGCCGTAACCGGCGGTCACATTGGAAACGTGTAGAAGTTCGCTCATCACGCAGCCTCCTCCAGGACGCCACCAAGATAGGCGTCGAGAACAGCAGGATTTTCGCGGACTTCCTCGGGCTTGCCATCAGCAATGACCTTGCCCTGGGCCATCACCACGATCTTGTGGGACAGGCGCATGATGAGGTCCATGTTGTGCTCCACGATGAGCACCGTGAGGCCCTGTTCGTTCAGCTTTTGTATGTGGCCGATGATTTCCTCAAGCAGCGTCGGATTGACCCCGCCTGCAGGTTCATCGAGCAGAATGATCTTGGGATCGCTCATCAGGAGCGCTGCCAGATCCATCAGTTTCTTCTGGCCGTAGGACAGGTTTGAGCCGTCCTCGTAGGCGATCCGCGTAATGCCGAGGAAGTCGAGGATTTCCATCGCCTTTTCGACTTCTTCCGCACCAAGAGCGGGTTTGAAAAGATCCCGCCAGCCGCCGATCCTGGATTGGCAGATGACGTTTTCCAGAACCGTCATGTCCGCCAGGTTTCGGCTGATCTGGAACGTGCGGCTCAGGCCCATGCGGGTGATCTTGTGCGGCCGCAGATGTTCGATGCGTTGGCCCTCAAGAAGAACCTTGCCGGCCGAGGGTTCGGTTGTCCGGCTTATGCAGTTGAAGGCGGTGGTCTTGCCTGCGCCATTCGGGCCGATCAGGGCCGTGATGCTGCCTTTGGGAACGGTGAACGAACAGCCGTCGACTGCGCGGATCCCGCCAAAATGCTTGGACAGGTTATCTATTTCGAGCATGGGAACTCGCTTTGCGCTTGGAATGTCAGGAGAGCTTCCCGGGCGCCATGCGCCCGGGACCGGTTCGATCCGTCAGAACGAACCCTTCGGGTAGGTGAGGGCGCTGACGCCTTCAAACTCGTCCGTCGGATAGACGAACTGCAGTTCGCCATCGTTCCACTGGGTCATCAGGAACGGCTTGTCTGCAGGTAGCCCCAGTTCATCCCAGTTGAACCGTCCGAGGATCGTGCGAACCGGCTCGTCCCTGGTGCGTTCCGACAACCACTTGCCCATGGCTTCATTGTCGGTTGAACCGGCACCGAGAATTGCCTGCTCGATGCCCTGGCAGACAGCGAAGGGAATGGCAGCGTCTTCATCGGGAACCGCACCGAATTTTTCCTGATAGGAGGCGACGAAGTCGCTGTTGGAAAACGGTTCGCCGGCCAGTGTCGACTGAAACGGCGCATCCTTGTGCCAGGAGGTATGAACCAGAACGCCTTCTGCACTTGAGCCGGTGCCTTCCAGGTATTCAGCCTGTGTTCCCTGGCTGAAATAGACGAGTTTCGGCTCCGCCCGGACTGTCTTGAGTGCGCGTGTCAGCTGGACCGCCTCTTCCGCGGAAGCTGTCAGTCCGATGATCAGTTCCGCTCCGGAGCGTTTCACCTGATTGGCAAGGTTGAGCCAGTCACTGAAACCTTCTTCCGGCCAACGCTCGGAAAAGACGACTTCGATGTTGTTTTCAGCAAGGTATCCCGGTGCTAGGTCGCGCACCAGTGAGCCGTCCGCCGGGTCCATGACCTTCTCACCCATCAGACCGGACCAGACACCGTTTGCGAAGAAGTCGTCCGCGGATATCACGGCCGCAGTCTTGGGTGTTTCACCCTCGGGGATCAGGTCCTTGACGATGCCTGCGAGGGAAGCGCCGACATATTCGGCGGCATTCGGCTGGAAATAGAAGATGTTCTTGTGACCCTGCGTATAGATGCGCAGCGCGCCTCCGGCCGGCAACGGGTGAACCATGTTGTTCTTTGCCAGAATGCTGGCGACAGGGAAGGACAGACGCGAGGAAAAGGTTCCATACACCGCCTCCACGCCGTCGACATTGATGAAGCGTTCGTACTGGTTGATAGCGGTTGCCGGGTCGGATCTGTTATCGGAAACAAGCAGCTCGACCTGGCGACCCATGATGCCGCCGCGCTCGTTGATGAGATCGACACACAGTTCATAGCCTTGCTGGTGTTTTTGTCCGGCAATCGAAAAACCACCGGTCAAGGGCAGGCTGGCACCGATCTTGAGCGGATCAGCCGCCTGAGCCATGCCGGTATAGCCAGATGCAAGCATGCTGGCAGACACAAGAGCTGCCACCGTCCAATTAATGCGTTTCATCTTTTTCCTCCCTGAAGATGAGATCAGATCCTTTTCGGTAGATCTGCGGTGGAGCCCTCCCAAGCCCTTGCACCATACCGTAGCCATTCGTCGTGCCCCTTGCTCACGCTCGAGATCGGGGCGGTATTCACATCACCTCATGCATTTCAGCAACCAATCAATGCAATCGATTGCACAGATTTTCGCAATAATATGCGCGACGAAAATCGTCACGCTCTGATCCGGATGTGCCGGACAGGAAAAGCCTGACTCCCTCCCAAATCATCGATAGCGCCCGAAACAGGTGTCCTGTTTCAGAGCGTTGGGCCGACGCCTCTCCCAAGGCTGACTGTCCCAAATCGAAGCACAGATCTTTCGCTCGTCCAACCCGCTTCGGGTCGGGCCTCGCCACAATGAATGAACCGCACGTAGTAGTGCGGTACCCATTTCCGGCGAGTCGCAGTATGCGAAGTTCAAATCTCTGCAATCGATTGCATAATCGGTAACACGATCACAAACGAGGTGTCAACAGTTTTATGCAATCGATTGCGAAGACGGTTCCATCCAGCTATATGGAGGGTGGGAGGACGCAAAGATGAGCCGACGGCCGACACTGAAGGACATAGCCCGGGAAACAGGTGTTCATGTTTCCACGGTTTCCCGTGCGCTTGATCCGCAAAAGCGCAGCTCGCTGACCGAAGAAATTGTCGTGAAGATCCGTCAAGCGGCCGACAGGCTGGGGTATCGACCCAACCGGATTGCCTTCAGTTTGCGCAAGCAGAAGTCGATGACGGTCGGGGTGATGATCCCGGATATCACCAACATGATTTTCCCGCCGATCGTTCGCGGCATCGAAAGTGTGATGGAGCCGCTGGGTTATGCTTCCATCATCGTCAACACCGATGGAGACAGTGACCGGGAGCGCCGATTGACCGAGACGCTTCAGGAGCGCGGCGTGGATGGCATCATCCATACGGCTGTGTTGCGCAGCGATCCCAATATCGTGGAAGCGGCGCGCCAGGGACTTCCGGTTGTCACGCTGAACCGAAAGGTCGAAGAAGCCGAGATCCCATATGTGATCAACGACGAGGAAGCCGGGATCCGCATGATTTTTGATCATCTTCATGATCATGGTCACCGGCGAATTGCGCATCTTGCCGGGCCCCGGGACTTGTCGACCGGACTGCTGCGCCGTGAAGCGTTCTGCTCGGTTGCCCGGGACTACGGATTTTCGGCCGATGCACTTGTCATCGAGGAAGCCTGTCGTTTCGAGGAGGAGGAAGGCCGCCGTTGCGCGAAAGAGATATTGAGCCGGTCACCGGAGACAACCGCAATTCTGTGCGCCAATGACAGATTGGCCCTCGGGGCCATGGATTATTGCGCCAGAAACGGGCATCCGTGCCCCGACAAGATTTCCATCACCGGCTTCAACGACATGCCTTTCCTGGATCTCATTCCGCCCGGCCTCACAACAGTGCGCATAGAGCAGTTTGATGCAGGGGCCACCGCTGCCCGGCTGCTGGTTCAGATGATCGACGGCTGTGACGGCAAGGTTCCAAGGGAAACAGTTCTTCCGGTCAGCCTGAAATGCCGAAACAGCGTCCTTCGAATAGAAACCGACCATTAGCGGGCACCTGACTTCTGCTGGCCGGGCGATTTTTGCGCGGCGGCCTCAAGTGCGCCGTCACACGGTCCTGGGGCCAAGAACAGTCAATCCAATAAGACTACCGACCAGGCGCATCGCTCCCTTGGGACGACACTCGTGACAGCACCTGTCAGCTTCAGCTTGGACAATCGAGGTGCCCTGATTGCGAGCCTGGTTTGCTTGAGCCCTCGTTTCACTGTTGGCCCTTTGCATTCAGTGCCCGATCGACGGGGTCAGAATGTGGTCGCCGGGCCAGATCGTTGATGTTCTTTCGCATTCGTTGCCGGACCGTACAGCCGCGTAATGGTTCAGGGTCCGGCTAGCAGCACTCATTCACTCGTCTTTTCAGATACTTACGAAAGTGACCAATCCGGCAACCCGGTGGTTGCTGGATCGTCTTTCTTCTTTCAAACGCCGGTTCGAGCTGCGGTTGGGCAGCCGCAGCTTCTGCTCTCGGCGACAAGGTCTCCCAAAAACACTCCAGTCAGGCGTTCTTCGAACGAATAAGTTCATAATGTGATTGTGATTATAAAATTTATTGAATATATAGCCACAATATGAGCTTTCTTGAATTGGTTGTCTGAGCAGGGGGAGATGCATCAGTGTTAAGAGACAGGAGCCTTCTCTGCGGAAGTGTCCGTATTGGAGAAGGTATCTACGAAGCTGGTGTTGAGGGCCTTACCGTCACGAACCCGGCGACCAGCGCTTGCCTCGGCAATGTTCCCAACCTTGGGGGCGCCGAGACAGAGTTGGCCATCAGACATGCCAGAGAGGCACAGGCCGATTGGTCCACACAGCCTGCAAAGGCACGGGCCGAGGTGCTGCAGCGCTGGTTTGCGTTGATTGTCGAGAATGCCGACGATCTGGCGCGCATCATCACCCTGGAACAGGGCAAGCCTTTGAAAGAGGCGAAAGGGGAAGTCCTCTACGGTGCCTCCTACGTCGAATGGTATGCCGAGGAAGCGCGCCGCATATACGGCGAAACGATACCCGCGACGTCCCGGGACAAGCGCCTCCTGGTGATCAGGCAGCCTGTTGGTGTGGTTGCGGCGATCACCCCCTGGAACTTTCCGAATGCGATGATCACAAGAAAGGTTGCACCGGCATTGGCTGCCGGGTGCGCAATCATCGTCAAGCCCGCCGAGCAAACGCCTTTTTCAGCCCTTGCGCTGGCGACGCTCGCCGAGCGTGCAGGTGTTCCGCCTGGTCTCTTCACGGTGATCACGGGGGACGCGCGCAGGATTGGCGCGGCGATGACCTCCAGTTCCGTCGTGCGCAAGCTGTCCTTTACCGGCTCAACGGACGTCGGAAAGTTGCTGATGCGGCAGTGCGCCGACACCGTCAAGAAGATCTCGCTGGAGCTCGGCGGCAATGCGCCTTTCATCGTCTTCGATGATGCCGATGTGGAAGCAGCCGTCGAAGGGGCTGTGGTCGCCAAATTCCGCAACAGTGGCCAGACCTGCGTTTGCGCCAACCGCATCTATGTGCAGTCGGGTGTTCACGACGCATTCGTTGCAGCTCTTGTGGAACGGATGCAGACCATGAAGGTCGGCGATGGGCAGGCCGGTGATACGGACCTTGGTCCGCTGATCGACGTTTCAGCCATAGACAAGGTCCAGGCGCATATCTCGGATGCCATTGCCAATGGAGCCAGGATTGAACTGGGCGGAACGCATCATTCCCTGGGTGGCACCTTCTTTCAGCCGACCGTTCTGACCGGTGTGCACCATGAGATGCGCATCGCGCGTGAAGAGACCTTCGGACCTGTGGCGCCGATCTTTCGTTTCGACACGGAAGAAGAAGTGATCGCGCTTGCCAACGACAGCGAGTACGGGCTCGCAGCCTACTTCTTTACACGCGACCTCGCGCGCAGTTGGCGGGTCGGCGAGCGTCTCGAGTACGGCATGGTCGGCATAAACACGGGCCTGATCTCCACTGCCGAAGCTCCGTTCGGCGGCATCAAGCAATCCGGCCTGGGACGGGAGGGATCCCGCCTCGGCCTGGATGAATACCTGGAAGCCAAATACCTGTGTGTTGGCGGAATCGATGAAGGAAATTGACATGACGGCATATGAGCCAGCCATTGCAGCGTTTCGGGCAGAAGGCGCCCTGCGTTATGGCGTCCTGACAGGCGATGATCTGGTGGACGTGACCGACAATCTGGAAGCCCGGTTCAGCAATCTTCTGGACGTTGTTGCCGCCGGCGCCCTGCCGGATCTGGTAAAGGCCGGCGAGGGGCGTCCGGTGAGCTATCGCGCGGCAGATGTCGCCTTCCAGATCCCGATTGCCGCACCCCAGAAGATCATCTGCGTCGGGGTGAACTACCCGGACAGGAACGCAGAGTACAAGGACGGCCAGGCGCAGCAGATGCGGCCCTCTCTTTTTCCGCGCTTTGCGAGTGGCTTCACCGGTCATGGCCAGCCACTGATCCGGCCACCGGAAAGCGATCAGCTTGACTATGAAGGTGAGATTGCGATCGTCATCGGAAAGGCGGGCCGTCGCATTCCGCGCGAGACCGCATTCGACCATATTGCCGCGATTACCCTTTGCAACGAGGGAACGATCCGCGACTGGACGCGCCATGCGAAATTCAACGTGACGCAAGGCAAGAACTGGGAAAGGACCGGCAGCATCGGCCCGGCTCTCGTGCCGCTGCATTCGCCGGCCCAATTGCAGGATGTCGCTCTTGTAACCCGCGTCAACGGTGAGGTTCGCCAGCAGGACCGGACGTCGAGAATGATTTTCGACTTCCCCTATATCGTCAACTACGTCTCGACATTTGCGCAGCTGATGCCTGGCGACATTCTGGTCTGTGGCACTCCGACAGGTGCCGGCGCAAGGATGGAGCCCCCTTGCTGGTTGAAGCCGGGTGATATTGTGGAAGTCGAAGCCGAAGGCATCGGTATCCTGCGCAACGGCATTGAGGACGAAAAATGCTGAGTGCCGCGCAGGTGCAGGACGTGGCGGCTGAACTTCTGGAAGCGGAAGCGACCCGGCAACAGACTGGCCTTCTCAGCGTGCGTTACCCGGACATCTCGCTGGATGACGCCTATGCCATACAGGGGGCGCAACTTGCGACCAAACTGGCTGCCGGGCGGCGCATTCTGGGGTGGAAAATCGGCCTGACATCCAAGGTCATGCAGAACGCACTCGGTATCGATACGCCGGATTCGGGCGTGCTTTATGACGACATGCTGTTCCCGGATGGCGGGCAGGTGCCGCGCGGCCGATTTATCGAACCGCGCGTGGAAGCCGAGATAGCATTTGTGATGAAGGCGCCGATCGATGGCAACGTGTCCCGTGAAGATGTGATCGCGGCGACGGATTATGTGAGCCCCGCGCTTGAAATCCTGGACACCCGCATCTTGCGTGCTGATCCGGAGACGGGAACGCGCAGGCGCATCTTCGACACCGTGGCGGATAATGCCGCCAATGCGGGCGTGGTTCTGGGAGCTCAACGGCATGACCCCGGCGACGTGGATCTTCGCTGGATTGGGGCTATCGTCGAACAGGATGGTGAGGTCACGGCCACCGGTCTTGGTGCGGCTGTCTTGAACGACCCCGTGATGGGGCTCGTCTGGCTTGCCCGGCGGATGGCCAGCTACGGCCACCGCATCGAACCCGGCCAGATCGTCCTGACGGGATCGTTTATCGGCCCCATCGAATGTCCACCCGGCACGGCGATCCGGGCCGACTTCGGACCGTTCGGCGCCGTCTCCACCAGATTTGCGTGATCGTCATGACCTTAGCGAAAAACCTCTTCAAGGCGCGGCTTGCAAAGCCGGAGACCCAGATTGGCCTTTGGATGGCGTTGGCACATCCCGGCGCCGCGGAAATTTGCGCAGGAGCCGGGTTCGACTGGCTCGTCATCGATGCCGAACACGGACCGAACGGGCTTGCCGAAATCATTGCGCAGCTGCGGGTAATCTCCGGCAGCAGCCATGCGGTGGTTCGTGTCCGTGAGAATGACCGTGCCCTGATCAAGCAGATGCTGGATATAGGGGCGCAGACAATTCTGGTTCCGATGATCGAAACGGCGGCGGAGGCGCAGGAAGCCGTGGACTCGGTCCGTTATCCGCCGGAGGGGGCGCGCGGTGTCGGCGCGGCCCTGGCAAGGGCGTCGGACTATGGTCGCATTACCGACTATCTGCACACGGCAAACAAGCAGGTGTGTCTGCTTGTCCAGGTCGAAAGCTGCAAGGGCATCGATGCGCTGAACGAGATACTGGCGGTAGAAGGTGTCGATGGCGTCTTCGTCGGGCCAGCGGATCTGGCCGCGGACATGGGCTATGTCGGCCAGCCCGAAGCGGATCCGGTACAGGTGGTCGTGGTTGAGGCCCTTTCGCGGATCAGGGCCGCGGGAAAGCCTGCCGGTATCCTGACCTCCAACCGTGAACTTGCGAAACGTTATGCGCTTATGGGGGTCGAGTTTCTGGCCGTTGGGGCTGATGTTGGTGTCTTTGCCCGTGGTCTTGCGGAGTTGAGGCAGGCGTTTCCCTGATCATTTCCCGGTTTCGGTCGGGTGTGACCATATTATGAACAGTCGGGCCCGCTGCGCGAAAGCGCGGCGGGCCTTTGTTTTTGGCTGTTTTCTGCGGCCGAGGTGGCTCGAAATCATCGGGAAATAACTTATTGACTTTGAAAAAAGCCATAATATGATCTTTATCAAATAAAGAATTCAAAAAATGATCATATTATGATCAGTCAAAAATGAGAGGTTCATAATGACGACACTTTCGGCAGGCGCACGGTTCCGGCAGGCCTTGAAGGAAGAAAATCCGCTTCAGGTCATGGGGTCGATCAACGCCTACACGGCGATGATGGCAGAGCGCGTGGGCTACAAGGCTCTTTATCTTGCCGGTGCAGGCGTCGCGAACGCATCCTACGGGCTTCCCGATCTCGGCATCACGAACCTGAGTGACGTGCTGACGGATCTCCGCCGCGTTACGGATGCAAGCAGTCTGCCGGTCCTGGTTGATGTCGATACCGGCTTCGGGGGTGCCTTCACCATCGCGCGCCTTGTGCGCGGCCTGATCAAGGACGGCGCCGGTGCCATGCACATGGAGGATCAGGTTCAGCTCAAGCGGTGCGGTCACCGTCCGGGCAAGGAGATCGTTTCCAAGCAGGAGATGGTTGACCGCGTCAAGGCCGCCGTGGATGCAAAGACCGACGATCAGTTCTTCATTGTTGCCCGCACGGATGCGCTGGCCATCGAGGGCCTGAACGGTGCGATCGACCGGGCCTGTGCCTACGTCGAGGCTGGCGCCGACATGATCTTCGCAGAAGCCTGCACGGAGTTGTCGCAGTACAAGGCTTTCGTCGATGCGCTCGACACGCCGTATCCGGTTCTCGCCAACATTACCGAGTTTTCCAAGACGCCGAACTTCACTCTGGACGAGCTGCGCAGCGTCGGCGTTTCAGCGGCGCTCTACCCCTTGTCTGCGAATCGCGCAATGAACGCGGCAGCCCTGAAGGTTTACAAGCATATTCGTGAGGTCGGATCAGCGACCGGTGTGCTGGATATCATGCAGAAGCGCGAGGAACTCTACGACTTCCTGAACTACCACGACTACGAAAGGAAGATCGACGAGTTGTTCCAAAGTCGGAAGTAATTGAGCAAAGGGAGGAAAGAATGCTCACCAAGAGAACTTTGTTGTCAATCGCAGCGGGCGCCTTGGCGCTCACAGTGGCGGCTCCGGTTATCGCGCAGGACGCGTTTCCGGAGAAGCCGGTCCGCCTGATTGTGCCGTATTCGCCTGGAGGGGGGACAGACACTACGGCCCGGATTGTTGCCGACAACATGAAGGAGTATCTGGGGCAGCCTGTTGTCGTCGAAAACCGTCCGGGTGCGTCCGGAACGGTCGGCACGCTTCTGGCAAAACAGGCAGAGGCTGACGGGTATACCATTCTGTTCGGTATCCAGGCGACGCTTGCGCTGAACCCGTCGCTTTTCAAGTCGGCGACCTACAACTCGAAAGAAGACTTCTCGGGGATCGCGGTGATCTCCGAGTCGCCCTATGTGGTCACGGTGCCGGGGGATTCAGAAATCTCCGACTATGAAGGCTTTGCCGCCGCCGCCACGGAAAACCTGACCATGGCAAACGGAGGCAGCGCGGCGCTTCTGGCGGCGCGCTTGCTGGCCCGGCAGGCGGATCTCAGCTTCACCAACATTCCGTACTCAGGTTCCGGAGATGCAATTTCCGATATCCTGGCCGGCCGTGTGAATGCGATGATCAGCAGTCCTGTTTCGGTCCTGCCGCATGTTGAGAGCGGTGCCCTGAAGCCGATCCTCGTCACGAGCACAGACCGTTACGCCGCGCTGCCCGACACGCCAACGGCAGACGAACTCGGCTTCGACGGTTTCAACGTGGTTGGGTGGTACAGTGTCGTTGCTCCGGCTGGGGTCCCCCAGGAGCGTCTGGACGTTCTGAGCGATGCCTTCAACAAGACCATTGCCAATCCGGACGTGCAGGCGAAACTCGAAAGCATCGGTGTAACGCCGTCCCGGCGTGGCCTGGATTCAGCGGCGACGACAGAATTCATCGCCTCCGAGGTCGACCTGTGGGGCCAGGAAATCAAGGACGCCGGCATCGAGCCGAAGTGACCTATCCCTGAACTTCCATTTCGCAACAATTGAACCTACCGGGCGAGCTTCGGCTCGCCCTTTCAAGGATGGAACCATGCCGCACGCCTGGATCGAATATTCCGGTAATATTGCAGATCAGACCGAGGTCGAAACTTTTGGCCGCTGTGTCCACGCCGCCATGACGGAAGCCGGTATCTTCCCGATCGCGGGTATCCGCATCCGCATCACCCGCATTGACGATTGCCTGGTCGGTGACATGAACCCGGACAACGGGTTCGTCCACTTGTCCCTTCGTATCGGTGAAGGCAGGGATGCGCAGACCAAACAGGAGGCGGCAGACTTGATCTTTGATCGGACTTCGTCGCATCTGAAGCCTCTCGCTGACCGTGCCCGGCTTGCATACGCAATGGAAATGCAAGAGATCCCGAGTGCTTACAGTTACAAGATGAACAACCTGCACAAACACTTGAAAGCCAGCTGACGGTTTTCTGGAGGATGGGATGAAGGCTCTCTTCAAGGCACAGGACGGGCTGCTGGTCGCGCTCGTGGGTGCAATTTTCCTCTACGCTTCCCGCGATCTCGACATGGGCGTGCCGCGCAACATGGGGCCGGGAATGTTCCCGGTCGTCCTGAGTGCCTTGACGATTGTCTTCGGATTGCTGATTGCGGTCGTCAACGTCGTTCGTGACGTCAGCCTTCCGCGGCAATTCCCCTGGCTCGGCCTCTGCGGGGTCGTTGCCTCCATCGCACTCTACGCTCTGCTGATCGAACGGCTCGGCATCGCACTCACCACCTTGTGTGCGATCTCGGTGCTGGCTCTCGTCATTCCGCGCATGAAATGGCTGGAAACGGTGCTGCTCTCCATCGGCGTTTCTGCCTTCCTGTGGCTCACATTCGTTCTGGGCCTCGGCATGCCTCTCAGGCTTTTCCCCGGGTTCTGATCATGATGGATTTCCTCTCAGGGTTTACGGTCGCACTGCATCCGGTAAATCTCTTTTATTGTTTCGCAGGTGTTCTGCTGGGCAATATCGTCGGTGTTCTTCCAGGTATCGGCGCGATCGCGGCGATCTCGATCCTGCTGCCGGTCACCTTCTATCTGGAGCCGACGACCGCGGTCATCATGCTGGCCGGTGTCTATTACGGAGCCGAATATGGTGGCTCCATCGCATCGATCCTTCTCAACCTGCCGGGCACGGCTTCCAATGCGATCACAACGCTGGACGGTTACCCGATGGCGAAAAGGGGCGAGGCTGGTCTTGCCCTGCTGACAGCGCAGATTTCCTCGCTGAGTGGTGGCACTTTCGGCATTCTGGCCATGGTCTTCCTGTCGCCGTTGATCGTGAAATTCTCGCTCTCCTTCGGACCGGCGGAGTATTTCGCGACCTTGCTGCTGGGCCTCGTTGCCGGATCGGTTGCAGTGGGTGGATCGGCGCTCAAGGGTGTTGCGATGGTCTTCATCGGCATGCTGCTGGGCAGCATCGGCCTTGACCTCAACAGCGGCGTTGCCCGGTTCGACATGGGCTATGCAAACCTTCTCGACGGGCTGTCGATCGTCGCCGTTGCCATGGGTCTGTTCGGTATCCCGGAGGTCATCAACAAGCTGAGGGATGACCAGGGCGACAGGAAACCGATCGCCATTTCCGCCCGCTCCATGTTTCTCGCATTCGGCAAACTCAAGAGCATCAAGTTCTCGATCCTTCGCGGAGCCTCCGTTGGTGGCATCCTGGGGCCCTTGCCCGGTGCAGGGCCCACGATTTCCTCTTTCCTGGCCTATTCGCTGGAACGGTCCGTGGGCGGCAAGAAGGAAGAATTCGGCACTGGACGGATCAACGGGATTGCCGCGCCTGAGGCAGCCAACAACGCTGCCGCCCAGACGGCCTTCATTCCGACCATGACGCTCGGTATTCCCGGAACGCCGACGATGGCGATCATCCTGGGTGCCTTGATGATCCATGGCATCGCACCCGGACCGCAGCTGGTGGTCGATCATCCGGACCTGTTCTGGGGCCTGGTCGCCAGCTTCTGGATCGGCAACGTGTTGCTGCTGGTGTTGAACGTACCACTGATCGGGGTCTGGGCGCGACTGGTTGCGGTCCCGAGACGGTTCCTGTTTCCCGTGATCATTGCGCTGATCTGCACTGGCGTCTTCGGCGTTGCGAATTCGACCTTCGACGTCTGGGCCGTGTTGTTGATGGGGGTTATCGGGGCGATCCTGCGATTTTACGACTATTCGCCCGCACCGTTGCTCATCGGGTTCGTTCTGGGGCCGATGCTCGAGGAGCACCTGCGCCGCGCCCTGATGATTTCAGGAGGAGATTTCGGTTATCTTCTCGGATCCAGCACGGCCATCGCGATCCACTGCATCACGATCCTGATCATCGTGCTGCCGCTGCTCAACCTGATCTGGTCGCGGATCAAGCATAAAAATGAAAAACCCGTTGCCGGTTAACAGCCTCGGTCAAGCGGAAGGCGCGGCCGGATCAGGCTCTTCCTATCGGCCGCATCTTCGACAGCTTGGCGCTGATCTTCGCGACTTCCTGCCCCATGATGGCGAGTACCGATTGCAGGTGCTCGCCGGTCATGCGCGCCATGATGCTGGAAACGCTGATTGACGCAAAGGGTGTGCCGGCACTGTCGCGGATTGCCATGGCGACGGTCCTGACGCCTACGTCCGACACCCTGTCGATGTAGCCGGTCTCTCTTGCCAGTTCGACCATCTCACGGATTTTCGTGACGCCACCGGAGAACTCCTTGAGGTCGCCGGTGTTTCTGTCCAGGATCGCTTCGGCTTTCGCAGGCGGAAGGGCGGCAAGGACAGCCATGCCGCCGGCACCCAGCCCGATCGGGCGATGAACCCCGACGTCCAGAACAAACGCCTTCACGGGAAACGCGCCGCTTTCCCGGGCAATGCAGGTCATCTTGTCACCGACGACACGATTGAGGAAAACGGTGTCGCCCGTTACCTCGACCAGACGTTCGAGTTCCGGCTTGCAAACATCTTGCAGGTCATAGGCCGGGAAGACCAGCAGACCCAGTTCGTAAATTCTGGAGCCGAGAAAAAAGCGACGGTTTTCCGCGTCCTGGTCGACGAAGCCATGTTCGATAAGCGCTTGCAGCACCCGCCGGGCAGTCGGCCGGGTCAGACCGGACTTTGTGAGTATGTCCGCGAAGGGAACACCGTCGGGATGCCCACCGGCGACAAGATCGAGCAGCATCGCTGCGCGGTCGATGCTTTGTGTTCCTGCAGTCATCCTCGGAAGTCTCTATAATCGTATGTGTTTAATATCTAATTCGACCGAATGTCCTAGTAGAGTGGTATTGCATGAGGGCACACGGGTCCATTGAAATGAAGGGCATTCGGGAATTTATTGGCATGGCTAAAGGCCTCGTTTCCGGATCCGATGTTGCCACTGTGTCTCCTAGTCGGAGTGACGTGACCTAGAAGCCTGTTGAACGGCTGGAGACGCGGGCTGAAGTCCAATCCGGTCGCGGGTTGGCGAAGTGCTTCTCAGGTCAGTTGACCTGAAATCCGGTCCAGAAGGTCTTGCGCACGTTTTTCGTAAGTTACGGCGTTTTGGGTTCGTGCAAACCTGATTGCACGGCGAAGGGCGGATGAAGCGTTTCGGGTTCGGCCTGTCTGCACCGAGAGCAAGGCCCACAGGCGATGGAGATCCGCTTCGTGCCAGCGTTCGCCGGTGCGTCTGATGATCTTAAATGCCGACGCAAGTGCCTTCAGCCCTTCGGCCGGGCTACCACAGCGGCTGGTCGCTTCTGCGTAGAGTGACAGTCCGTAAGGACGGGTCAGCGTCACGTCCATTGCCGCCTGTGCGTTCAGACCTTCGTGAATTTGCTGAAGGCCGGAAGCGTTCCCAAGCTCTACCTGGGCCCACCCGGCCAGTAGGTCGCCATAAGGGCGCCAGAACGGAATTGCGGCTGCTTCGCAGGTTTCGATCAGGGCCGTCGCCCGTTCCAGCACACGCACCGGGTCTTCACGCTCACGAGCGATCAGTGCTCCTGCCCAAAGCATCTGCGCTCGCCCGAAAGGCTGCTCCAATGTATCCGTCAACGTCATGCCTTCGGTAAAAAGGCGTTCGGCACGTTCGCTTTGGCCGAGCAACTGATGAACGCAGGCGGCATACTGGCGGCAGACGATGCCGGGGTCTTCGCCAAACAGAACCGATGCCTCTGCGTTGTGGTTCGTGCCGTAGGCGCTGCAAACAGCGTTGATATGAGGCAGGCAGGCGGCAAGATCACCACGAAAGAACCGCGTTTGCCCGACGGCATTGTGGGCCACCATTGCGTAGAGCGCTGGTGCATCCTCTGCCAGGTTGTCGAGACCCTTGGCTAGTTCGTCGGCAGCTGCAAGGTCTGCCTTGGTCAGGTGGTGGTTCCAGAGCCCTGCAAGTGCGGGCACAATTGTCGTCGGGTCATTGGTTCTGCCTGCAAGTGTCGCGGCGCGTTCGTAAACGTCCCTAAGTTCGTCCGTGGTGAAGTGATCCCCGACGATAAGCGCCGCTCCCAGACCCAGTAGCGTGCGGCATTCCGCCGTGTGCATTTCGGGGTCAGGCTCGCAGGCGGCGAAGGAGACAAGCGCCTGCCGGAACTGGGCGGCCGCATCGGTGATTGCGCCGCGTTCCAGCGCGGTCAGGCCCGCAAGCCCTCGATGGACGGCAGCACGTTTCCAATCGGCGGCACGCTCGAAATGATCGGCGAGTGTGGACGCGATTTCGCCAGTGCGGGATTTGAACGCGGTTTCCAGCCGGCTGCCGATACGTTGGTGAAGTCCTTGCCGATTTGCGGCCGGAATAGCGTCGTAAAGCGCCTCCTGATAGAGCGCGTGCCGGAAGATGTAGCGTGTTGCCTGCGTCCCGTCCGGCCAGGCCATGACGCCAGCCCGTTCAATAAAGCGCCTGACGCTTGCAAGGCGGTCGAGAACCGCTTCGCCTTTTTCCACCTCGAGCCGATCATCGCTCAACATGGCAGCGGAAAAGCGAATTCCTGCCACGCTGGCAATGTCGAGTAATTGCCGCTCGTATGGGTCCAGCCGGCCGATTTCGCCCGCGATGAATTTTCCGGCCCCGCGTGAGATTGCCGAAACGATTTCATTGATGTCCTGCTCGGGTGCCTGCTGATTTTCGGAACTCTCCAGGACCCCGTCCCGATGCCACTGGTCGATGATCGCATCGACCAGGATGGCATGCCCTTCCGTTCTTCGCCTCAACTCGCCGGCAAGGGAGGCAGGCAGTCCGTGGTCCGGATAGCGTCGCTTGAGAAGGTCCGCGACGGCTGTTTCGTCGAGGCCGTCCAGCGTGATCGGGCTAAAGTCCTGAACACGTTGGAGGTAATGCAATGTCGTTTGAAGATCTCCGGACTTGTCCAGTTCATCAAACCTGTAGGTTCCAACCACAAGGGTTCTGGCAGGAGCGCGGCGCTGAGCCCAGGAAAGAAGCCATGCCAGCGTACTCTGATCGGCCCAGTGCAGGTCTTCCAGAATGATGACACCGGGCTGCTGCTGAGAAAGACGCTCCATGAGTGCGGTCAGCTCCCGCAACATTGAGTCCGGGTGCGTGTCCGTGAATTTTGCGGGCAGGGGAGCGGGCTCCCGGCCAGAACGAAGCTGCGGCAGCAGGTCTCGCCAGGACGGCGCGACATCCTCAAGAAGCCGCAAGACCTGTTTTCGTGACGCACCTTCGGCGAGCTGCGTCACGATCTCGATCAGTGGTCCATAGGGCTCCCGGGCACCCGGATGGGGAATGCACTGCCCCCGGGCAGACCAGAAGTCTGCCGTGCGTGGCAGCGTGGCGGCGAACGTCTCCACCAGCCTTGATTTGCCCGATCCGGCTTCCCCGGCGACAAGGCTCACAATGCGCTTGCCAGCGCGCACTGCCGCTGCGCAGTCCGCAAGGGACTGCAGTTCCGCGGTTCGGCCTACGCAAAGAGGGGCCGGTCCAGAGGTTTCCGTGCCGGAGTTCAGAACCGTGATCTTGCCGACAAGGCGGTAGCCCTGCCTGCCGACCGTTTCGATGAACCCGGGTGTTTCGGCGCTGTCCCCAAGCAAGCGTCTAAGCTCGCGGATACACTGCTTTGGACCGGTCTCGCGTCCATGCTGGTGTCCCCAGATCAGATGTCTCAGCTCTTGCTGGCTGACGATCTCTCCCTCGCGGGCGTGCAGCTCGACCAGCACGGCGAGAGTCTTGGGGCGCAAACGAACGGCTTCCCCGTCACGCAGCAGTTCGCCACGAGAAACATCAAGTTCGATTTTTTGCACTGAGACGCAGATTCCGATGTTCCGGTGAGACACGAGGACCGCGCCTCGATGAAGAATTACACTGACTGACGAACTACTTATACCATTTTTGCACCGTTGCCGACTTTGTTTGCCAGCCTGATTTCCCTACCACCAGTCCTCATGGGGACGCGCACCTGTGGCATGCCCCGCCGCAAGCGCGATCCCCCGTCTGCAATCGGAAAAGAGGACAGCCCAGATTGGCAAAATCGGTCACAACAGGCCCGGTGACAGCACGGGCCGTGCAATTGCTTGCAGCCCTGCTGGTGTCGGTATGCGGCGTTAACCCCGCCGCAGCGTCCGTATCATGTGTTGAGGATTTTGACCGGGGTGTGACTTCCGCGGCAGCAGACGCCAGGCCCGGCACGCCGCTCTCCGCAACACTTTCCCAACAGCTGGATGACGCGGTGCTGGCCGCGCTTCCACTTGCCGAAACGCCGGGCGTCATTGTTGGTGTCCAAACACCTCACGGCACATGGAAAAAAGGATACGGCGTCGCCGACCCGGCAACCGGAGCTCCGATGGAGCCGGGCATGCACACGCGCATCGGGTCCGTGACCAAGACTTTCACCGGAACAATGCTGCTGCAGCTTGCAGAGGCCGGACGGCTTTCTCTCGATGACACGATCGACGCCTATGTCGAGGGAATTCCCAACGGAGACAGGATCACGCTGCGCCAGCTCGCGGACATGACCAGCGGTGTGGCGAGCTACACCGCTTCCGAACGGTTTGTGGAGTTGTTTCTCGATCAACCCGGTGTCGCGTTTTCGCCCGAGGACCTGCTGACTTTTGCCGTCGAAAATTCCCCGCTCTTCGAGCCGGGAACGCAATACGATTATTCCAACACGAACACGATCCTCCTTGGCATGGTCATTGAAAAGACCACCGGGCAGCCCTTCGAAACGTCTTTGCGGAAGATGATCCTGGATCCTCTCGGACTGGAAAAAACAGTCTGGCCGGGAAGCAGGACCGAACTACCGGAGCCCTACGCGCAGGGCGTTACCCTTCAGGGGGGCGATGCGACGCCTGAGACACCTCTTGTTGCCACACACTGGAACCCGGCTTCGCTCTGGACGGCGGGGGAGCTGATTTCCAACATCGACGATCTGCTCGTCTATGGCCGAGCCCTCGGGTCCGGCCAAGGGCTTCTCGGCACCGAGATGCAGCAAGCGCGGCTGCGATCCTTCCGTCCGCCTGAAGGATACGGCCTGGCGCTTCGGTGCAACGGAGAGTGGGTCGGCCACACGGGCGAAGTGCCTGGATACACCACGGTCGTTTTCCATAGCCCGCGGACTGACACGACCCTTGTTGTCCAGGCGAACAGCGACATGCCTTCCGGTGACTGCGAGGAGGGAAAGGAGACGCAGGACGCCGACGAAGGTTCGGGTCTGACCTGCTCGCTGCCTGCCATGCGCATTTTTAACGCCGTCGCTCCGTTACTCGGCGAAACGGCTCCCCAGAACACCGCTGAATAAGAACGGAACCGTCCGTGACAAGACAGGTGCTGCCTCCCCCGGCAACGAAATCCCTGCGCGGTGCTGCCGCTGCTAATCCCAAATCGGCCTTTCGGCTTCGGGCTGCTTCGGTTCTGGTCGTCTCTTTGGTGGCCGCGGAGGATTCTCATTCTGCACTGGCTCAAACACTGGATCAGGCCGTCGCCGGGCAGACCGTCATTATCGAACGGTTCACGCCGCCTACAAGGGCGGGCACGGTCGACATCACGGTGCAGGATCAGCGCAAGCGTGTTTCCGAACAAGATGCCGAGAGTGTACGCTTCACCCTCCGCTCGGTATCGATTGCCGGTGCTCATTCGGTTTCGAACACCGATCTGTCGGCCATCTGGCAGGGCAAGATCGGCAAGAACATATCTCTTGCGGATCTCTATCGGATCGCGGAGGCGGTTGATGCCGCCTATCTGAGAGCCGGCTATTTTTCGATGACCGTCGTTCCGGTGCAGGACTTTGCGTCCGGTGCGGTCTCGCTCCGGGTCTACGAAGGCTATGTTGAAACCGTCGAGATCACCAGTTCCATCCCACGCATCAGGGAGCGCCTGGCACCCTATATCAACCGCCTGACCTCCATGCGGCCCATTCGGATCAAGGAGGCGGAACGCGTTCTGCTGCTGATGAGCGATCTTGCTGGTCTGCAGATCGAGGGAACAATTGTGCGCCCGGAAACGCCTACAGGTGGCGGTACGCTGAAGCTCGCGGTTGATTTCAGCCGATACAGCGCCGGCGTCGGTCTCGATAACCTTGGAACAGATACGATCGGTCCGCTGGAACTTTCCGGAAATGCCACGGTCAACGACATCTTCGGGTTGTTCGAAACGACAAGCCTGGTTGGGGTAACCGTACCGGACGCACCCGAGGAAATGGTGCTGCTGCAGGCTTCGCAGTCGGTTCCAATCGGGTTCAACGGGCTCTCCGCGGGCTACGATCTGACCTATGTGACCCAGAAGCCCGGCGCAGACCTGAAAGAGCAGGACATCCACATCGAAACCGTTATCGGTTCGGCTCATCTCCAGTATCCGCTCATTCGCACCATCGACCAGAGCCTTTATGGCAAGGTGGAAATCAATCTTCGGAACGACCGGATCGACGTGATGGGCGCGCGGGCCGCCCGTGAGCAGGCGCGTTGGGCGACGGTGTCCCTCAGGTACGACGTTGATGCAGGTCCGGCCTCATTTTCCGCTGGAGCCGAACTGGGGCAGAGCCTGAACCACAAAGGTGAAATGGAAATTGACCCGGACGACTATCGCTTTGGCCGGTTCAACTTCGGCGTCTCATACGATCTGGCGTCCATCGCGCGGCTTCAGCTGCGCACGGCCAGCCAGTATTCGCCGACACCGTTGCCCGGTGCGGTCCGGTTTGCTCTCGGCGGCGACCCCTACGGCTGGGCGTTCGATGGCGGCAGCCTCTCCGGTGACAGTGGCTTTGCGTCGGCGTTTGAAGTCAGTCACGACATCGAAACCGGATGGTCTGCACTTCCCGGTCTCACCCTGACGGCCTTTGCCGATTATGGCGTCGTCTGGAACGTGGATGAAGCCGCCGACTTTGCTCGCGACGAACTCGGTTCAGCCGGTGTCGGTGTCAGCGGCATGGTTGCCGACCGGGTGAATTTTCAGGTTCTCACTGCCACACCCTGGCACCGGCCGGAAAACGCTGAGGATCCGGGGACCCGGGTCTTCTTCAGGCTGGGTCTGGCGCTTTGACGACACCGGAAAGTATCGCCCCGGCCGGACCGGCCGAAACTCATCTGAAATGACCCGCACGCGCGAACAGCAAGACTGATTGAGAGGTTACACATGTCGTTCTTCCAGCTCACACGGCGCCGGTTCCTGGCGTCCGCGTCTCTCGCGGTTCTGGCAGCACCAGCCCTTGCCGAGGACCTGCCGCCTTCCAGAACGGCGGGAACCGAGGTTCCTCCTGGCCAGATCGACAAGGCGATCGCCGCGCTTGACGGGATCGTTGAAGACATCAAGGCACGCAGCAAGGTGCCGGGCCTAGCGGTTGCCGTCGTACACAAGGGAGAGACTGTCTACGCGAAAGGCTTCGGAAAGCGGGGCGACGAGGGCGCTCAGCCGATTGACGCCGACACCGTTTTCCAGATGGCTTCCGTCTCCAAGTCGATCGGGGCAACAGTCGTTGCCCGGCAGGTCACGCGCGGCGTTGTTTCGTGGGACAGCAGGATGCGCGACCTGCTGCCATGGTTCAGCCTTGCCGATCCCGAAATTACCGAACGTTTGACAGTGGGGGATCTCTACAGCCACCGTTCCGGTTTGCCGGACCATGCCGGCGACGATCTGGAAGACATCGGCTTTGACAGGCAGACGATCCTCGAACGTTTGCGCCTGCAGCCCCTGCGCGCCTTCCGGACGAGCTATGCCTACACGAATTTCGGCCTGACCGCCGGCGCCGAGGCGGTTGCCGAAGCATCCGGGGCCGAATGGGCCGACCTTTCTGACGAAGCCCTGTTTCAGCCGCTTGGCATGACCAGGACCAGTGCGCGGTTCGATGATTTCATGGCACGGGAAAACCGCGCGTTGCCGCATGCCAGAAGCGGCGACGGTTTCGAGGCGCTGTACCAGCGGCAGCCGGATGCCCAGTCGCCCGCCGGCGGGGTGAGTTCCTCCATCAACGACATGGCAAGATGGATGAAGATGGTTCTGGCCGATGGTGGGGAACTTATTTCTCCCGAAGCCTTGCAGCCTGCAATCAGTCCGCAGAGCTTTTCCAGCCGTCCCCATACGCCTGACGAACGCGCCGGGTTTTACGGCTATGGTTTCAATGTCGGCACTGACCCGTCCGGCCGGGTAATCCTCAGCCATTCAGGTGCTTTCATCCTCGGTGCGGCGACCTATTTCCTGATGATCCCCTCGCTCGACATAGGGATCGTGGTCCTGTCGAACGCGGCTCCTGTCGGTGCCGTTGAATCCATCGGCGCATCCTTCTCCGACATGGTGCAGTTCGGGCGTGTGACCCGTGACTGGTTCTCCGGATACGAAGGCCTGTTCGCTTCCTTCTATGCGCCTGCCGGTTTCACTGCCGGTGAAACGGCACCTGCCGCTGCTGCACCTGCTCCTGCGGCTGACTATTGCACCGGCCGTTACGGCCACCCCTACTTCGGCACGGTCGAGGTGCGAGAGGAAGATGGTGGGCTCGTCCTGCTTGCCGGTCCCCAGCCAATAAAGCTGCCGCTGCATGCCTGGGACGGATCAATGATGGTGTTTGACATTGCCAACGAAAATGCCGTGGCGGGTTCGCGCTCGACCGTGACTTTCTCAGGCAATGGCAAGGAAGCAAGCACCCTGGAAATCGAGCTCTTCGTGCTGAACGGGCCTGCGCGGTTCGAAAGGCTTGCGCAATAGAGTGAGTTGATTCTGCGACGCACATTCAAACCCCGCAGGGACATCCTGCGGGGTTTTTGCTTTCGCACACCCTCAGCGCCTGATCCGCAGAGAGAATAAGCAGAAGACGTCGGGATACTTGAGAGCCCCGGTGCTGAGGCTGTTTCCCGTCCGGGCAATTGGTCGCGCGATTTCAGATAGTTGCAATTGCACGTGCGTCTCCGGAAGACATTGCATACTGGAATATGCAATGCTCCGGGCCGGAGGATGGACCATGACAAAAGAACGGATGAAACTGCCGGGGAGGGGCTATGAAGAGCGGTGTTTCCAAACGTCCTGAAGAGGCAGATTCACAGCCGGAGTTCGGTCCCTGGCTGCCGCAGGCGTCGATCCTGATCGTCGACGACGAGCCTGGCATGCGCAATTTTCTGGTCCGCACACTCGAGCCTTATTGCAAACGCATCGAGCAGGCCGCCGACACGGTCGAGGCCTCGGCGCTTCTCGATACCCACCATTATGACGTGGTGATCCTCGACAATATCATGCCAGGCAAATCCGGTGTGGAATGGCTTGGCGAACAGCGGCGGATCGGGTTTTTCGCCGATGCGATCCTGATGACAGCCTATGCGGATCTGGAAACCGCGATCCAGGCCTTGAGGGCAGGTGCCGTGGATTTCATCCTCAAGCCCTTCCGGTCCAACCAGCTGCTGAACGCGGTTGCCAGATGTCTCGACCGGGTCACGCTGCTGCGGGAAAACCAGCTGTTGCGCCACCAATTGCAGGCAACATCCGACCATCTTCTTCTGCGTGACAAGCTGATCGGACATTCGCGCCAGATCGGCGAGATCCGCGAAACGATTTCCCGTGTCGCGCCACTGCCGACATCCGTTCTGATCACGGGGGAATCCGGAACCGGAAAGGAAGTCGCGGCCAGGTCGCTTCATGATCTTTCCGATCGGGCGGACAAGCCCTTCGTGCCGGTCAATTGCGCCGCCATTCCCGGAGACATGATCGAAGCTGAATTGTTCGGGCATCTCAAAGGCGCTTTCACCGGCGCCGGGTCCAGCCGCGACGGCCTGTTCATGCATGCGCATGGCGGCACGCTGTTTCTGGACGAGATCGGCGAATTGCCCATGGCACTGCAGAGCAAGTTGCTGCGGGCAATCGAAGATCGCAAAATTCGGCCGGTCGGGTCCGAGCGTGAAGTGCCTGTCGATCTGCGGTTCGTGTTTGCGACCAACGCAAATCTGGAGCAGGCCGTGGAGGAGGGCCGGTTCCGGGCGGATCTCTACTACCGGGTCAACGTGCTTCAGCTTGAAATGCCGCCGCTGCGCGAGCGTGGCGACGACATCCGTGAACTTGCGTCGCTGTTCATGCAGAAGCTGTCCGTTCAGCTTGGAATGCCGCCGGTACCGTTTACCGATGAGGTCGTCTCCGGGCTGCTGGCTTATGAATGGCCGGGCAATGTTCGCGAACTGCGCAACACGATCGAACGAACCTTGATCCTTGGACGCTTTCCGGCGGAGTTCCACAGTACGCAGAGCCTGTTGCTGCCCGGCGGGGAAACGCTGCAGGACATGGAGAAGCGTCATATCCTGATGGTGCTCGAGGAAGCCGGTGGAAACCGTGCCGAAGCGGCGCGGCGGCTCGGCATTTCGCGCAAGACCATCGACAGGAAGCTGATGGACTGGAATGGCTGAGGAGAGACGACGCCGGAAATCGGGAAGCCGCCTGTCCGTCAGAGTCAGGCTACTGGCCATCGCCCTGTTGCCGACACTTGTGGTTCTGCCACTCTTTCTCGGCTGGGCGATGGTGCGCTGGAACGCGAAGTTCGACTCCCTGTTGATCACCAAGGTCAATGGCGACCTGACCATTGCCCATCAGTACTTTTCGAGGATTCTGGAAAATTCGGGTGAAAAGATCGATGCGCTGGGCCAGTCGGCCTCCTTTCGCGACGTTGCAGACAGTGGTGATACCGCACTTCTGGCAGCGTTGCTGGAGCGGCGGCGTGAGGAACTGGGTCTCGATTTTCTGTATGTCGTGCGCAAGGACAGGACAGTTGAGGCTGCCTCTCCGCCAAGTGCCGTTCCGCCGGTCTCCAAGGATTGGCCGGTCATCGAACAGGCCTTTGCAGGATCTGCCACAACAAGTGTGGATATCTTCGAAGCCGGTGACCTGACGGCGATTTCTCCGGCACTAGCAGATCGGGCCCGCCTGGATCTCGTCCCGACACCCAATGCCGTGCCGACCGAAAGGGCCGCGGAAACACGCGGCATGGTGGTTCACTCCGCAAGCCCGGTCACCGTGCCGGGAGCGCCCGTGGCAGCTCTGGTCGGCGGCATCCTGCTCAACCAGAACCTCGTCTTTATCGACACGATAAACGATCTCGTCTACCGCGAGGCGAGTCTTCCCGAAGGCAGCCAGGGCACCGCGACGCTGTTTCTGGAAGATGTCCGCGTCAGCACCAATGTCCGTCTGTTCGAAGACAAGCGCGCGCTTGGGACGAGGGTGTCCGCCGCCGTTCGCCAGAAGGTGCTGGGCGAGGGGCAGGTCTGGCTGGACAGCGCGTTCGTCGTCAACGACTGGTACATTTCGGCCTATGAACCGATCACCGACAGTTTCGGCGAGCGGGTGGGTATGCTTTATGTCGGCTTTCTGGAGACGCCGTTCCGGGAAGCCAAGCTGGCGACGCTGGTCGCGCTGCTGCTGGGGTTCCTTGTCGTGACCGCCGGCAGCGTGCCGCTGTTCCTGAGGTGGGCTCGCGGCGTTTTCAAGCCACTGGAAAAGATGACGGACACCATTGCCAGCGTCGAAAAGGGAGACCTTGGCGCCCGCACGCGGTCCGAAGGCAGTGGTGACGAGATTGCGCGTGTCGCCCAGCATCTCGATCATCTGCTCGACCTGGTTCAGGAAAGCGACCGGCAGCTCAGGTCCTGGAACGAGGAGCTGAACACCCGCGTAGAGGAACGAACGCGCGATCTCAAGATGGCGAACAGGCAGCTGGAAGACACCACCAAGCAACTGATCATGTCGGAGAAGCTTGCCGCCATCGGCGAGATCACCGCCGGTGTTGCCCACGAGATCAACAATCCGATTGCGGTGATTCAGGGCAATCTGGAAGTGCTGCGCATGCTGCTCGGCGACCATGCCAAGGTTGCCAGTACGGAAATCCGCCTGATCGACGAGCAGGTCGACCGGATCAACCAGATCGTCATGAAGCTGCTGCAGTTCGCCAAGCCCGACGAATATGCAGGCTATGCCGATCGGCACGCACCGGACGAGGTGATTTCGGATTGTCTTCCGCTGGTTCGCCATCTCTTGCGCAAGACCGATATCGAGGTTGTTCGCGAGGCCACTGCCTCCCGTCTGGTGCTGATGAACCGGACGGAACTGCAGCAGGTGCTGATCAACCTCATCGTCAATGCCATCCATGCCATGCCCGGCGGCGGTACGCTGACGATGAAAACCTGGGACATGAACAAGGAAGATGTCGCCGGAGTGTCGATCGAGATTTCGGACACCGGTGTCGGCATGAGCGCGGATGTTATCGCGCGAATATTCGACCCCTTCTACACGACAAAAAGCCGGCAGGGCACCGGATTGGGGCTTTCGATTACCCAGACGCTGGTCAGCCGTCAGGGCGGTGATATCAAGGTGGAGAGCATCGAAGGGACCGGGACCGTTTTCACAATCTGGTTGCCTGAAAGCGTTTGACGTTTCGGGCGGGTCGCCTCTGAGTTGCCCCGGCAAAAATGCTGTTTGCCTGGTCAAGGGCTTCCGGACAGATTGTCCCAAACGGCCGGAAAACAACTTTTGAATGTGGACAAAATGTCCACTCACCTTTCTTCCTGAAAATCTAACTGTCTGAAATTCAACAGAAAAGAAACTGGCCCCGAACTTGCCATCAGCAAGGAGCTGCCGGAAGGCGCGGGACGGTACAACCGTTCCTGCGTTGCGGACCTGAAGCGGGAGGCTTCGACAGGTCCGCGTCTGCCGGGAGCGGGGCATCCGGCTTTGTCTTGCCGGACCGGGGGAGACATGACAGGCCGGCCGCAAAGGGACCGGCACCTTCCCGGAGGAATGCCCGACAACCGTGCATGGGAGGAAAATAAGTGCATGTTTGATCGGTTGAAAAAGGAACATATCGTCGCAGAGGACGGATTTAACCGCTGGAAGGTTCCGCCAGCATCCATCGCCATCCATCTTTGTATCGGCTCCGTCTACGCCTGGAGCATCTTCAACCCGCCTCTGATCAAACAGTTCGGTGTGGTTGCCGCAGCGCCGGAAGACTGGAGCCTGTCTTCGGTCGTCTGGATCTTTTCCGTTGCCATCGTGTTTCTCGGGCTTGCAGCTGCCTTTGGTGGCAAGTGGCTTGAGGAAGTCGGCCCTCGCATGGTCGGCGTCGTTGCCGCCATCTGCTGGGGTGGCGGTTTCATCATCGGCGGCTTCGGCATCATGACGCACCAGCTCTGGCTGCTTTACCTCGGTTACGGCGTGATCGGCGGCTGCGGTCTGGGGCTTGGGTACGTGTCACCCGTTTCCACCTTGATCCGGTGGTTCCCGGATCGGCGCGGCATGGCCACCGGCATGGCCATCATGGGCTTTGGCGGTGGAGCGATGATCGCAACGCCGATCAAGGAATATCTGCTCGGTCTATTCTACAAGGCACCGGACTACCTGGGTCCTGAAGGATCTGTTGCCCTGATCACCGAAGGAGGCAAGCGCCTTGCGGAAGTCAACGGCCAGATGGTGGAAGTGGTTATCGCAGGCGCCAAGCAGGTGGCAGCAGCGCCCGTTGCGCTTCAGGAGGGGATCTATGTGGTCGGTACCGGCAACACCGGGGCTGCAGGGACCTTCTTCACGCTCGGCATCGTCTATCTGGTCGTGATGATCATCGCGGCCTTCTCCTACCGGGTTCCGCGCGAAGGCTGGCGTCCGGCCGGCTGGACACCGCCAACTGCCGATGCTGCGTCCCGCAAGATGATCACCCACAACAACGTTCACATCGATCAGGCGCTCAAGACACCGCAGTTCTATCTGCTGTGGATCGTGCTCTGCTTCAACGTGACGGCGGGTATCGGCGTGATCGGCGTTGCAAAGACCATGATGACAGAAATCTTCGGCACCACGTTGCCGCTGATCGTGAATTCGGCCTTTGCGGCAACCTACGTGTTCATGATCTCTGTCTTCAACATGGTCGGGCGGTTCTTCTGGGCTTCCACCTCGGACTTCATCGGCCGCAAGAACACCTACCACTGCTTCTTCGTGCTCGGGATCATTCTTTACCTGTCGATTCCGTTTGCAGCAGAACAGGTGAGCGTCAATCCGGCCGTCACCTGGCTCGTGATGTTCTATGCAGCCACCATGATCATCTTCACGATGTATGGCGGCGGCTTTGCGACCATCCCGGCATATCTCGCCGATATCTTCGGCACCAAATATGTCGGTGGTATCCACGGGCGTCTGCTGACGGCGTGGAGTACGGCAGGCGTTCTTGGGCCGCTGGCGATCACCCAGCTGCGGAACATGTCCCTCAACAATGCGATCACGGATCTTGCCGCCAAGGTGGACCCGAGTGCCTTTGCCGAGAAATTCGGCGCGGGTGTCGATCAGCTCGACCAGCTGGTGGCCGCAAAGACGGTGACCGTTGCCCGGCTGATGGAAATCGCTCCGGCCGGCACGGTGGATCCCACGCCGAGCCTCTACAACACCACCATGTATGCCATGGCGGGCTTGCTCGTGATCGCGTTGATCGCGAACTCGCTGGTGAAGCCGGTGCACGACAAGCATCACATGGAAGCCGGCGCCGACGGGACCAGCCCGGTTCCGGAAGGTGCGGAGCCGGCGAAGGCCTGATCAAGGCTTCTGCCGTCACGACCAACCGGCCCGGAAGCTTCCGCTTCCGGGCCTTTTTTGTGTTCATATGCATCACAATGCTCAGGGACTGGGGGGCGGATTTCGGCCCCGACAGGGGCGCTCCGTCAGTTTCCCGCCACGTCCATGGTGAGCGATTTCAAGTGGTCAGGTGCAATGACTGTCACGAAAAGATATTTTCTCTCAATGGCTTGTGTTCTCTTCCGGGTCTTCGCGCGGCAAGTTCTCATTTGAGGTACTGGTTGAAATAAATTTCAGAAAAGGAAATAAATACCAAAACAGTTTGACGGCTTTCGGGGGCTGCCCTTATCCATGGTCTCACTGGGATAAAAACCAGTGTTTGAAATTTCTTGCAGTAAGCAAGTCTCTTTGACAGGCTGACCTGCAAGACCGGGAGGAGCAGCGTCAGGCTCCCTGCGTTGAGAGGAACGCAGACTGGATGTCCTGACAATCTGAAATCGATCACCCATCGGGCATTCGACCGTTCGCGGTTGGCAGCCCGTTGGTCCAGGGAGGAAACCATGGGCACTTCTATCTTCAAGGGAATTCTCGCGTCGACCATGCTGTCGGCTGCAGTTCTGACCGCAGCTCCGGCCGCGGCAGATGGTTTGAAATGCGAGCCGGGCGAAACCTACATCATGAACGTGATGGTTTCCGGCCATCCCTACTGGGTGCCGGTCTATCAGGGCTTCAAGCAGGCTGCGTCCGCATTCGGCTGCGAGACGATCTTCTCCGGCACGCCGGACTATGACATCACCAAGCAGATCGCATCCTTCGAGCAGGACATGGTCAAGCAGCCGGCTGGCGTCTTGCTGCACCCGATGCAGTCCGATCCGTTTATCGAGCCGATCGACCGGGCCGTCGACAACGGCACGCAGGTCGTGACCTTCGCGGCGGATTCTCCGAAGTCCAAGCGCAGTGCCTATATCACCTCAGACAACCTTGCCGAAGCCAAGTTTGCCGCCGAAGAAATCGTCAAGCAGGTTGGTGACAGCGGGGAATATGCGGTTCTCGAAAACCCGGGTCAGTCGAACCACGATCTGCGCGTGACCGCGCTGCTCGACTACATGGGAGAGCACTACCCGAACATGAAACTGGTCGGCCGCCAGGCGACCAACCAGGACAGCAATGCCGCCTACCGGGCAACGGCCTCTATCCTTCAGGCCAACCCGAACCTTGCCGCTCTCTGGATCCCGGAAGCAGGTTCAGCGGAAGGAGCTGTCGCAGCGGTGCTGGAAGCGGAAGCGAAAGTGCTGATCATGCATGCCGATGTAACGCCGACCACACTTGAGCACATCAAGGCCGGCAACATCCACATGGCGCTGAATCCGAACCAGGGCATGCAGGGGTTCATGGGCTTCATGGCCGTCTTCCTGGCCGCACATTCCGACGTGTTCGATCCGTTCAACGACTACAAGGTGTCCGGCTACAATCCGGTTCAGATCCCTTACGTCGACAACGGCTTTGCCGTGATCACCAAGGAAAACGCCGACAGCTTCGACCTCAACGCCTACATGGAAGGCCGCGACCCGAGCTGATGAACAGACCGGGGTTCCTGGAGAGCCCCGGGTGATACGGCGGGCTGCCTGCAGTCGATGCAGCAGATCAGGCAGCCCGTTCCTTCTACGGAATTGCGAGCAAATCGGCCCTGTCATGACTGACGATGTGATCCTCAAGATCTCCAACCTCTCGAAATCCTTCGGGCCGGTGCAGGCGCTCAAGGGGGTAAGTTTCGAATTGCGCAAGGGCGAGATCCATGCGCTAGCCGGGGAAAACGGTGCCGGCAAATCGACGCTGATGAATATCATCGACGGCATCCTGCAGCCGGACAGCGGAGAAATCCGCTTCGATGGCGAACCGGTGGTCATTTCATCTCCGGCGATGGCGCAGAAGCTCGGCATCGGCTTCGTTCACCAGGAGATTGCCCTGTGCCCCGATGTGACGGTTGCCGAAAACATCTTCATGGCGACGACCAATGTCAGCCGTTCGTTCCTGATGAATTATCGTGCGCTTGAAAAGAAGGCCGCTGAAGTGCTGGGCCAGCTTGGCGACATCGATCCGACAACACTCGTGCGGGATCTGTCGATTTCCCACCAGCAGCTCGTCGAGATCGCCAAGGCCCTGACACTCGATTGCCGGGTGCTGATCCTGGATGAGCCGACCGCGGCGCTGACAGAGAAAGAAGCGCAGATCCTCTTCAAGATCATGCGCCGTCTTGCCGACAAGGGCATCTCGATCATCTACATCTCCCATCGCATGGTCGAGATCTTCGACAATTGCGACCGGGTCTCCGTTTTCCGGGACGGCACCTACATCACGACCCGCAATGTTGCGGAGATCCAGCCCGATGACGTGGTCAATGCCATGGTCGGCCGGGTGATCGATGAGCTTTACCCGCGCAAGCAGTCCGAAAGCGAAAAGACGGACGATATCATTCTGGACGTTCAGAACCTGAGTGAACGCACGCGTTTCAAGGATGTCTCGTTTCAGCTCCGCAAGGGCGAGATTCTCGGGATTGCCGGGCTGATAGGCGCCGGGCGCAGCGAGATCGTGAAGGGCATCTGCCGGCTTGAAGGCGACGTGACCGGGGAGGTTTCGCTCAATGGCCGCAAGCTGTCGCTGAAGACCTATCGCGACAGCATCTCCGAGGGCATCGTCTATCTGTCCGAAGACCGCAAGGGTGACGGCATCTTTCTGGATATGTCCATTGCCGCCAATGTTTCCGCCCTGAAGCCGGAACAGGTGGCGAATTCCTTCGGTCTGATTGCCGGAAGCCGGGAGGAGGCGCAGGCAGACACGCTTGGCAAGCGTCTCAATCTCAAATGTGGCTCGCTGTCGGACCCGGTGTCATCGCTTTCCGGAGGCAACCAGCAGAAGGTTGCGATCGCGAAAATGCTGTCGGTCAATCCGAAGCTGATCTTCCTGGATGAGCCGACGCGTGGTGTCGATGTCGGCGCAAAGGCGGAGATCCATCGCATCCTGCGCAATCTCGCCAGCAGCGGGGTCGGCATTCTGGTGATCTCGTCGGAGTTGCCGGAACTGATCGGCGTTTGTGACCGTGTGCTGGTCGTCCGGGAGGGACAGATCAGCGGCGAAGTCACGGGCGATCAGATGACCGAAGAAAACATAATGCACCTGGCGTCCGTGGGCGCCCAGGCAACCATAAACTAATCGTGGGGGAAACCATGGAAGACGCCGTCTCCCTGACAGACGCGCCGAACGGCAAACCGGCAGACGTATCGATGATCCGCAAACTGTTGCGCATGCGTGAAACGGGACTGATCGCGATCATCCTTGTGCTGTTCATCGTGATGTCCTTCGCCTCGCCCTACTTCCTGACCTGGGTGAACATGCGCGCCATGGTCATGGCCTTTGCGGTGGAAGGCATCGTGGTGGTCGGTATGACCATCCTGCTGATTTCCGGCGGGATCGATCTTTCGGTCGGTTCGGTGACAGCGCTGGCCATGGTGATTGCCGGCTGGCTGTTCCTGAACGGGGTCGACCCCTGGGCCGCGTCGGCGATTTCGATTGCCGCCTGTACGGCCATCGGGGCGTTCATGGGGTTCTTTGTCACCCGCGTCGGCCTTCATCATTTCATCGTATCGCTGGCGATCATGGTGATCGCCCGGGGGGCATGTCTTCTGGGCACGGGCGGGCGTCCGCTCGGTCTGTTCACACTGCCGCCCGAGTTCAAGTTCATCGGCCAGGGGTCCATCGGACCGATCCCGGTCGTGATCCTGATCTTCCTTGTGGTGGTGATCGGCTTCGACTTCCTGCTACGCCGCACGACGATGTTCCGCAAGGTGTTCTATACCGGCAGCAACGAGAAGGCCGCAGCCTATTCCGGCATCCGCACCAAGCGCGTGGTGTTCTTCACGACCACCCTTTGCTCGGCTCTGTGTGGTGTGGCCGGCATCATCTACATGGCTCGCTTCGGCTCTGCCCAGCCGACCTTCGGCATCGGCATGGAACTGAACGTGATTGCGGCGGCCGTTATCGGCGGGGCGAGCCTCAAGGGTGGTTCGGGAACCATTTTCGGGGCAATCCTGGGGGCGGTGCTGCTGTCGGTGGTCTCCAGCTCGCTCGCGCTTCTGGATGTCTCGGTCTACTGGCAGGACATCATCCGCGGCTCGATCCTGCTGGCGGCGGTCTCCATCGACCACTATCTCGTCAAGAAACGCGCCTGACCCGGCTCCAGCGAAGAGGCAACCAGATGGCGGACAAGAAAAACGATATCGAGCTGATGCGCCAGATGCACACGGTTCTCGTGCTGCATTTCCTGGAAGGCAAGAAACAGTCGGAAATCGCCGAACTGCTCAACCTGTCGACGTCCAAGGTGAACCGTCTGATCACCCAGGGCCGCAAGATGGGCATGATCAAGATCGATATCGAGAACCCGTTCCAGCGGTTGACGGATCTGGAAAACCTGCTGGAACAATCGACGCCGCTTTCAAAAGCGCTCGTTACATCGTCCGTCGAAGGCAGCCCGAACACGACGCTGAAGCAGGTCGGGCTTGCCGCAGCCAACCATCTGGTGGAGACCATCCGCGATGGTGACATCATCGCCATCACAGGCGGCAAGGCAGTGGGTGCGGTGGTGCAGAACATCGAGACCGACCGGAAGTTCGACGTCACCGTGGTGCCGCTCACCGGAGGTGTGCAGGGCAAGTACCACACGGATGTCAATCATCAGGCCAGCCTGATGGCCGAGAAGCTCGGCGGCAAGGCACTGCAGCTTCATGCGCCACTCTTTGCCGAAAGCCGGGAACAGCGCGACATGCTGATGGAAGTCGGCTCCATTCGCGAGGTCCTGGACCTGGCACGGCAGGCAACGATCGCTCTGGTCGGCATCGGATCCATCGCGACGCCCGGGTCGAGTTACTACGATCTGCATCCGATGCCTGAATCGGACCGCAAGATGCTGGTTGGCAGTGGCGTCAGCGCCGAATTCCTGGCCTACCTGATGCGCCAGGACGGGACGGTTGCCGACTACGCCCTCAATTCGCGGCTGGTCGCACTGGCGCCTGAAGAGCTGCGGCGCTTCAAGCGCGTCATCGGGGTGACCTCGGGCGATGAAAAGATCTGGCCGATCCGGGCCGTTCTCAACGGAAACTATCTGAATTCACTCATCTTGGACGAGGACACCGCGGGAGCGGTCCTTGCAACCATGGAAGGCAAACAGAATGTTGCATGAAATGCTGACACGCGAGATCGGACGTTCAGGCATCGAGGCGTCGGCTATCGGGCTCGGCACCTGGGCCATTGGCGGCTGGATGTGGGGCGGCACGGATGAAGCCAAGTCGATTTCCGCAATTCAGGCTTCCATCGATGAAGGCATCAGCCTGATCGACACCGCACCGGCGTATGGCCAGGGGCTGTCGGAGGAGATTGTCGGCAAGGCGATTGCGGGCCGCCGCGAAAAGGTGGTGCTGGCAACCAAATGCGGTCTCGTCTGGCACACCCAGAAGGGCAATCACTTCTTTGATTACGACGGCAAGCCGGTGCACCGGTATCTCGGCAAGGATGCGATCGTCCATGAGGTAGAGCAGAGCCTGAAGCGGCTTGGGACCGATTACATCGATCACTACATCACCCATTGGCAGGATCCGACCACGCCGATTGCGGAAACCATGGAGGCGCTGGAAAGCCTGAAGACCCAGGGCAAGATCCGCTCCATCGGTGCCAGCAACACGACCGCCGACGATGTGAAAGCCTATGTGGCTGCAGGGCAGCTGGACGCGATCCAGGAAGAATATTCGATGATCAAGCGCGACATCGAGGAGACCCTGGTGCCGCTCTGCCTCAAGGAAAAGGTTTCAGTTCTGAGCTATTCATCGCTGGCGCTGGGCCTTCTGACGGGCAAGATCGGTCCTGACAGAACCTTCGAAGGTGATGATCAGCGCAAGGACAACCCGCGGTTCTCGGTCGAAAACCGCCGCAAGGTTGCCAGGCTGATGGATGCCATCGCGCCGATAGCGGAGGCCCATGGAGCCACCAAGGCCCAGGTGGTAATCGCCTGGACGCTGCAGCAGCCGGGCATCACCTTCTCCTTGTGCGGAGCCCGTGATCCGGAGCAGGCGCGGGAGAATGCCAAGGCGGGGCGCCTCAGGTTGACCAGTGAGGAAATCGGGCTCATCGGCGATGCCGCCGCGACCCATCTGACCGAACTCGCCGCTTAAGAGACTTCGAAATTGAGATTGGAAAGGGCACCGGGCATCCGTCCGGTGAACGGGGAAGGCATGTCCGAACAACGGCAAGGAAAATGGGACCGTATCGCGCGTGACGGCGCCTTCGACGCCGTTGTCGTCGGCGGCGGTATCAACGGGATCGGGGTCTACCGGGATCTGGCGCTGCAGGGTGTCAGGGTGCTGCTGGTGGAACGGAACGACTTTTGCTCGGGGTGCAGTTCTGCCTTGTCGCGCATGATCCATGGAGGATTGCGCTATCTGGAAAACGGCGAGTTCGATCTGGTGCGCGAATCCCTGCGTGAACGCGACGCACTGCTGGTCAATGCGCCCCATCTGGTCCATCCGCTGCCGACCGTCATTCCCATCGGATCGCTCTTTTCCGGGCTCCTGAACAGCGCGGCAAGTTTCTTCGGCTTTTCGGGTCAGCCATCCAGCCGGGGAGCGGTTCCGATCAAGCTCGGGCTGACGCTTTATGACTGGGTGACACGCAAACGCCGGCTGTTGCCGAAACACCGTTTCCGCGGAGCGAAGGCGACCCGGGATACCTGGCCGGGCCTGACCGGTGCCATCCGGTGTTCGGCCACTTATCACGATGCCTGGATCAGCCACCCGGAGCGGCTCGGTCTGGAACTGGTCAGGGAGGTGGAAGAGGTGGCTCCCGACTGTGTCGCCCTCAACTATGCCTGTCTTGAGCCGGCCGGGAGCGGTTTTGTTGTGCGTGATCAGGTGAGCGGCCGAACGGAAGAGATCTCGGCGAAGATCCTCGTCAATGCCACTGGCGCCTGGCTGGATGATGCCATTGATGAGCTTGCCGGCAATTCCAGCCACGAACGCCTGGTGTCGGGTACAAAGGGATCGCATCTCATTCTCGACAATCCGGCGCTGGAGAAGGCGCTTGGCGGCCATATGGTCTATTTCGAGAATTCGGATGGCCGGGTCTGCATTGTCTTTCCGTTCTTCGGCAAGGTGCTGGCCGGGTCGACGGATATCCGCGTCAAGACGGCCGAACGTGTGCGCTGTGAGCCGGAAGAAGAAGCCTACATTCTGGGCTCGCTCCGGCTGGTCTTTCCGGAGATCGACTTCAATGCGGATGATGTCGTTTTCAGTTACAGCGGCATTCGGCCGTTGCCGAAAAGCGATCATGATTTTACCGGCCGGATTTCCAGGGGCCATTTTACCAAGCGTATCGAAGGACCCGTTCCGCAGATCTGCATGATCGGCGGCAAGTGGACAACGTTCCGTGCCTTTGCCGAACAGGCGACGGACGAAGTGCTCAGCGAACTTGGCCGGACCAGGCAGGTCGGCACCCTGTCGCGCCCGATCGGTGGCGGTAAGGATTTTCCTGATGCTGCCGTGATCCTGGAGCGCGACCTGATCTCGAACCATGGCATTGGCCCCGCGCGCGCCGCGCACCTGGTGGCGACCTATGGCACCACGGCGACGGAGCTGCTGGCCTTTTGCCAGGGCCGGCCGGACGACGAGGCGCTTTCGCCGGAGACGGAAATCACTGCCGCCGAAATCGCCTTCCTCGCCTCCCGCGAAAGCGTGGTGACCCTTGCCGACATCGTGTTGCGGCGGACGACACTCGCCATCCAGGGACTGATGAGTGAAGAGCTGCTCGACAAGCTGGCGGCAATCGCCGGTGAAGAACTCGGCTGGTCCGACGCAGAGTGTGGGCTTCAGCGCGACCGGCTGATCGAAGACCTTTCCACCTATCACGGCGTCTCGTTTGAAGATCGCCGGAACCAAGACACAAGCAGGAGCAGAATATGCGTTTGAGCCCCAAAGCCCGGATGAACCGGATGTTCACCCACGGTGGCTGCCTGGATGTTGCCGTTGATCATGGCGTGTGCAACGAACCGAGCTTCATGGTTGGCCTGGAAGACATGGCCGGTGTTGTCGACACCCTGGTCAGGGCCGGGCCTGATGCGATCCAGATGGCCTATGGCCAGGCGGATCTGTTGCAGTCGCGTCCGGAGAAGGACAAGCCGGCGCTGGTGATGCGCATCGACATGGGCAACCCCTACAATGACCAGCGCCACCGGGTGATGTGGTCGCTGCTGCAGAATGCCGACGAGCCGATCATCGGGGCTCTGGAAATGGATGCGGCTTGTGTCGTCGTGAACCTGTTCATGTTGCCGGACGAGCCGGAGCTGTTTCGCCAATGCGTGGAGAATATCTCAAAGGTGCGCGCAGCCTGCCACAAGTATGGCATGCCGCTGATGATCGAGCCGCTGGTGATGCTGCCGAACGACATCCGGGGTGGTTATCAGGTTGATGGCGACGCAGACAAGATCGTGACACTGGTCCGGCTGGCAAGCGAGATGGGAGCTGACATCATCAAGGCGGACCCGACCGACAACGCGGAAGATTTCCACCGGGTGGTCGAAGCGGCGCGCGTTCCGGTTCTGGTGCGTGGTGGCGGCAAGGAAGACCTGAAGACCGTTCTCCGGAAATCCGCTGCACTGATGCGCCAGGGTGCCAAGGGCATGGTCTATGGCCGCAACATCTATCAGCACGACAACCCGAAAGCGGTGGTTGCGGCACTCATGGCAATGATCCACAACGGTGCCGACGGTGACGAAGCATGGGACATCTATAACCGTGGCTGACGACAGGACTTATCTGCTGGGGCTTGATGCCGGCAACACGGTGATCAAGGCTGTCCTGTTCGATCTGGCGGGCCGCCAGGTGGCGATGAGCGCGCTGGACGGTCAATCGTTTTCACCTGCTCCCGGACATGTTGAACGTGACCTCGGCGAGTTGTGGCGCAATGCGCAAACGGTGATCCGGGAGTGCCTTGAGAAAGCCGGTGTCGAGCCTTCGCAGATCGCGGCGGTTGGTTGCGCCGGGCACGGCAACGGTCTTTACCTGCTGGACAAGGACCATGAGCCACTGCTGGGCATCCAGTCGCTGGATACGCGCGCCGCGGATCTTGCAGGCAAATTGCGTGAGGCGCATGGCGACAGGCTGCACGCCCTGTGTCTGCAGGAGCCGTGGCCGTCCCAGACCCCGACGCTGCTTGCCTGGATCAAGGACAACCGGCCGGATCTTTATGCCCAGACGGGAACCGTGCTCCTGTGCAAGGACTTCATCACCTTCAAGCTGACCGGAGAGCGCGTCAGCGAGATTTCCGACATGTCGGGGTGCGGTTTGCTCAGGTTGCCGGACAATCTCTACGACAGGGAGCTGCTGGAACTTTATGGCCTCGGCGAGGCAGAGCCGATGCTGCCGCATCTGGTCGAACCGGCGGATGTTGCCGGGCATGTCACGGCCGAAGCCGCGGCTGCGACCGGACTGAAGGAAGGGACGCCGGTTGTCGGCGGCTATTTTGACGTGATCGCCAGTGCGCTCGGGTCGGGCGTTGTCCATCCCGGCGAAGCCTCGATCATTGCGGGCACCTGGAGCATCAATCAGGTCTTCTCGGAGACACCGATCGTCGACAAGGCGATGTTCATGGCCTCGGGTTTTGCCACCGGCCGGTTCGTCAATATCGAATCGAGCGCAACATCGGCCGCCAACCTGGAATGGTATGTGCGAGAGCTGGTGGAGCGCGGGAAACATCACGACGATCCGTTCGGCTATTGCAACGCGAGGATCGCGGAAGTCACGCCCGCGGCGGACGACCCGTTCTTTCACCCGTTCCTTTACGGCTCGCGGCTTGGGGCGGACTTCCGCGCCGGGTTCTATGGTCTCGCCGGCTGGCATTCTGAAGGGCACCTGCTGCGGGCCTTGTTCGAAGGGGTTCTCTTTGAACATCGCCGCCATATCGAGGTGCTCGGGAGAACCGGTGTCACGTTCGACCGGGCAGTGCTCTCTGGAGGCGGGTCACGCAGCCCGGTCTGGCCGCAGATGTTCGCCGATTGCCTGGGCGTTCCGATCACCGTTGCGGAAGCTCGTGAGACGGGTGCGCTGGGCGCGGCCATTGGAGGCGGTGTTGGTGTCGGTCTCTTCGCCGATTACGAGACGGCTGTTGCAGCCATGACGAGGGCGCAGAAGGAATACCTGCCGGTGGCTGCGATGAAATCGCACTACGACCGGCGCTACCGGACCTACTGCAAACTGACGGATGCTCTTCGGTCCTTCTGGGCCGATATGCATGTCATGGACGAATAGTCCTCTTGGAGGAATTGCCGAAACGTCAGGATCTTCTAGTGTGAGTGAAACAGCCGGGCGAATTCGCATCGGCGAGCACCCACATATGTCTTTTTTCGAGTTTGCGAAGAAACATAAAACCTGATCAGGATGAGGGTGTTAAAGGGTCTCATCAGTGCCGGCGGAAGATTGCCTGGTCCGGCATGATGCAGATCATCGAAGTTTGGATCGCAGCAGGAAAGACTGCGGACGGGAAATGGGCAGGAAACGGGAAACGACATGAGCGGTCCGACTTCACTCGATGGAACCTACGATTATGTGATCGTCGGGGCCGGAACGGCCGGCTGTGTTCTGGCAAACCGGCTGACCGAGGATCCTTCGGTCAAGGTGCTGCTTCTGGAAGCGGGCGGTTCGGACAATTATCACTGGGTACATATCCCGGTCGGATATCTCTTTTGCATCGGCAATCCGCGCACCGACTGGATGATGAAGACAGCCAGCGAGCCGGGCCTCAACGGACGCAGCCTGGTCTATCCGCGTGGCAAGGTTCTGGGTGGCTGCACGTCCGTCAACGGCATGATCTATATGCGCGGCCAGGCGGCGGATTACGACCATTGGCGTCAGCTTGGCAACGTCGGCTGGTCCTGGGATGATGTGCTGCCCTATTTCCTGAAGTCGGAAGACCATCATGCCGGCAAGTCAGGTTTGCATGGCGGTGGCGGTGAGTGGAAAGTCTCAAAGCAGCGCCTGAAATGGGAAATCCTCGAAGCCGTTCAGAAAGGCGCACGGGAGTTCGGTGTCGAACCGCGTGCGGATTTCAATGACGGCAGCAACGAAGGCAGCGGTTTCTTTGAGGTCAACCAGAATGGCGGCGTTCGCTGGAACACAGCGAAAGGTTTCCTTCGCCCGGCACTGAAACGGCCGAACCTGCGCCTGATCACCCATGCCGAAACCAAGTCGATCCTGCTGGAAGGCAAGCGCGCAGCCGGTGTTACCTTCACCGTGAAGGGGCAGGAAAGGACCGCGCGGGCGGAGCGCGAAGTTCTGCTGGCTGCGGGCGCGATCAATTCACCCAAGCTCCTGGAGCTTTCCGGCATCGGCAATGGCGCGGTGCTGTCGCAGCACGGCATCGAGGTGAAGCATGAACGCGCCGGAGTGGGTGAAAATCTTCAGGATCACCTTCAGATCCGAACGGTCTACAAGGTCAAGAACGCCAAGACCCTGAACACCATGGCCAACAGTCTTTTCGGAAAAGCCTCGATTGCGCTTCAATACGGGTTGATGCGATCCGGGCCCATGTCGATGGCACCCAGCCAGTTCGGCATGTTCACCAAGTCCGATCCGTCGCTTGAAACGCCGGATCTCGAATATCACGTCCAGCCTCTCTCGACCGACAAGCTCGGCGACCCGCTGCATCCGTTCCCGGCAATCACGGTTTCGGTGTGCAACCTTCGTCCGGAAAGCGTTGGTGCGTCACATATTCAGAGCCGTGATAGTGGGCAGCAACCCGACATCAAGCTGAATTACCTGTCGGCGGAAAAGGACAAGCTCATTGCCCTCAAGTCCGTACGTCAGGCGCGGGAGATCATGACGGCCAAGGCCTTGCAGGCCTACCAGCCGGAGGAAATCCTGCCGGGGCCTCAGGTCGCCAGCGACGAGGATCTTCTGAAAAAGGTCGGCGATATTGCCACCACGATCTTCCACCCGGTCGGAACCTGCCGGATGGGTCCGGATGAACAGTCGGTCGTCGATCCTCAGCTGAAAGTTCGCGGTCTCGACGGCCTTCGGGTCATCGATGCCTCGATCATGCCGAAGATCGTTTCCGGCAACACGGCTTCGCCCGTGGTGATGATCGCGGAAAAGGCCGCTGACATGATCCGGATGGAGCAACGGGCCTGAGCTTTTTTGGGTTGGAATAAATCGACGGTGGCCCTTGTGAGCCTCCCTGAACGTTGCCCACCCACTGCCTCATCCTGAGGAAGCGTGTCAGCGCTGTCTCGAAGGATGGACGGCATATTCTGGGCAAGCGGCCCATCCTTCGAGACGGACCTGACGGTCCTCCTCAGGATGAGGGGGAAGTTGGTTGGGCTGAACTGAGTCGAGCTAACTTAAGCTGAGCAAACCTGAATTGAGCTGCTTGCGGCGTGTCCGGCAAGCTTCTGAAATTTCATACCTAATCCGCCGCCTTCACCCGATACGGAACGATACCGCGCTGGCCTGAATCGATGAAAGGTTCCTTGTCGACAGCCGGGAAGGCGCGCTGGTCGCAATTGTCCCTCGGACAGATGCGGCAGTTGACGCCAATAGGCTCGGGCGAGGAGATCTCGTCGACCGCAAGCCCGTCGGCATAGACCACCGCATCGGCATATTGCACCTCGCAGCCGATACCAAGCGCGTAGCGGCGCTCGCCGCTGCGGTAGTCCGGCTGGTGTTTGGTGATGCTGGTCGCCACGCAAAGATAGCGTACTCCGTCAGGCATCTGGGCGACCTGCGAGGTGAACTTGTTGGAGTTCTGTTCAAAGGCCTGATGGACGTTCCAGCGCGGGCAGGAGCCGCCGAATCGGGCGAATTGAAACCGGGTTGCGCTGTGGCGTTTGACGACGTTGCCGGCCCGGTCGATCTTGACGAAGTAGAACGGCAGACCTTTGGCGCCGGGGCGTTGCAGGGTCGACAGACGGTGGCAGACGGTCTCGATGCTGGCGTCCAGCCGGTTGGACAGAAGCTGGATATCGTGCCGCGTTTCCGCAGCGGTTTTCAGGAAGTCGTCATAGGCCAGGATCAAGGCGCCCGCGAAATAGTTCCGCAAGGCCAGCCGCGCGATGCTTTCCGCCGACTTGGTCTTGAACCTTGCCCTGGTGACCTCTTCCGAAATGAGGTCCCGCACACACAGTTCGGCGACGACTGACCCAAGCAGGAAGCTCTTGGTCGATTGCGGAATGGCACTGTAGAGCGCGATGGTGCGGGCGAAATCGTCCTGACGGATCAACGTGCCTCGATAGTCCGGAAATTCCGTGACTGAAATGCCGAAGCGTTCCTGAAGCCAGGTGGTCAGGGCGGTGAACTTCGAAGGGGCTTTTGAAAGTCCGATTTCCAGCGAGAGCTTCTCCGCGGCCCGGTCGATGCTGTCGACGTAATTGTCCATGTAGTGGAAATAGTCGCGGACCTCTTCATAAGCGGATTTCCGAGGTCCGGGACCGCTTTCCGGACTGCCGCCGAGCTGGACCAGATCGTCCTCGTTCGCTTCCCGGTCGTGGTAGGTCCGCAGCGCGCCGTAAAGATCCATGATCGCCTTGGTGACGCCTGGTGCCCGAGTGACCAGTTCATGCACTTCCTGCCGGCCGACGGAAGCCGTCAGAAACTGGGTGTCGGCGAAAATTTCCTGGAGATCCTGCACCACCCGGTCGAGGTCGTTCTGCTCGAAGGCCGACAGATCGACGCCAAAGATCCTGTTAATCGTTAGCAACACCGAGGCGGTGACAGGGCGGTTGTTGTTTTCGATCTGGTTTACATAGGCGGTGGACAGGCCGATTTTCTTGGCAAAGTCCACCTGGGACAGGCCGAAATCCGAGCGGATTTGCCTCAACGTGTGGCCAGAATAGAGTTTTTTGCTCACGCTTGGCTTCCTTCAGGATCAAATTGCGAAACTTTAACATTATGCAGTACGCATTTTAACATTTTACAATAGCCGGATAATCATGAAAAGTCCTGCCACCACGGAGGAATACAAACCCAAGGAACATAGTGATGACCGCTCATTTCGCCTTGCCGACAAGTTCCGCAGTCAATGGTAGCGCCGGCCCGTTCGCCGCAGGCATCCGTTGGCCGATCAACCTCACCGACCTGGTGACGCCGCGCCAGCTGGAAATCATGGTGAAGCTGTGCGAAGGCAAGGTGAACAAGCAGATTGCCTATGAGCTGGACGTGTCGATTGCGACCGTCAAAGCGCATATCCGCAATGCCATCACCCGTCTCGGGGCGAAAAATCGCACCAATGCGGTTGCGATCGTCGCTGCCAACAGCGCGATTTTCCAGAACGCAGCCGCCTGATCTGGTCACAGACCAGCCTTCCGGACATCCAGCCAGAAACCTGTGGGTGTCCGGAGTTGGGCCGAGCTTAAATAACGGAGCTCGACTTTGTTTGATCAGGCGTGCGTCTGACAGATTGTGCAAGCCCCATCGACTGCGGAATATCGCGAAAAAATAAATGCGAACCGCAGCCTGTCTGACGGCGGGACCGCCGTCAGTCGCTTGCATTTGGTCGTCGAAAACCTGCTTCCCGACATCGCTGAACTTACGAGCCGAATGTTTCAGGCAAAGTATCAGGCTGTCCGCTTGATCATGGATGTGCGGATGCTTTCCACCTCCGCGGCGAGGAAGTCGCAAAAGTCCTTGGCGACAATGGAAATCGGCCGGTGGGTCGGTGTGAGTATCGACAGGCTGTTCTGTATGCGCGGCCGGAACGGACGAAAGACGATCATGGGCGGGCCCATGCCGAGCCGACCTTTTTCCTGCGCGTTGTAGGCCGTGATCATGTCGCACATCAGGGCGCAGAGGCCTGCTTCTACGAAGCGGAGCCCATGCCAGGCCGTCTGAAGTTCAAAGCGCTGGTTGAAGCGGACACCGGCATCGCGAAAACGGGCGAGTGTCTGCCTGTGGCTGCGATGTTCTGAATGAAGCAGCGCCAAAGGGTATCCATCCAGTTCAGTCGGGGTAATGACTTCCTTCGAAGCCAGTGGATCGGTCGCGGGGATCGCGCACATGCATTCCAGGTCGAAGTCGATCTGGTCGAAGGAATTTCGGGCTCTCGGTGTTTCTGCAAATCCGATATCGAATTGCTGCGCGGCGATCAGTTCCTCGATTTCGGCTGAGGTTCTGCTGGCCAGGGCAACCTTGACGCTCGGCTTGTCGGCAATGAACTTCGACAGGCTGTTGGGCAGGAAATCGGCCGTCGCTTCCGGTATGCCTGCGACCCGCAGTTGGCCGTGTTCCCGGTTGGCAAGGCCGCGCAGGGTACGCTTGGAAATTTCCAGCCGCTTGAGAATGGCTTCCGCTTCTTCCAGGAAGAATTCCGCTTCCGGTGTCGGAACCAGACGGCCTTGCTCGCGAACGAACAGTTTCAATTCCAGTTCGGTTTCAAGGCCCGCGATTGTGGAGCTGACTGCAGGTTGCGTCCGGCCAAGCGTGCGCGCGGCTTCAGAAATCGAGCCACTTCGCATGACCTCTCGAAAGGTCGCCAGTTGCCGAATAGAAAGATTCATGGTTCTGCGAGAACCGCCCTCTCAAATCTCCACACTGATTAATGTGTCGCCTAAACAGGTGCAGGTCAACACATGCAGAGAATTGTTGTGTATTCTTGTGGGTTTAGCTCAATAAGCGCGAATAATACCAGTCTCGAGTCCGTAATATTGCTATATTACGAAATCGAATGCTTACCTTCGCGTAAGCTCAAGCCGTCCCGACAAGCTAAAGACGATTTCCGGCTGGTCTCAAGGTGCCGGTGACCAGAGCCTTGCAAGATCGAAGGTGTTGACGTCCTCAAGCAGCTCGATAAAGCCGCGTGCCGCGTGATCGAGCGATTGCCGACCCTTTTCGGCCGTGGCAAGCGAGGCGTTGCCGAGTGCGCCCGTTATGTTCAGGTCCTGCGCCTTCCAGCCGTATTGGGCCTTGCCGTGGCCACGCAGATGCTTGAATTCCTGCAGGTATGTTTGCTGTTCCGAGGGAAAATCGGTAGCGAGCTCCATGCGAACAAGATCCGGACGCAGATGTAACATCAGTGATGTTTCGATGTCGCCGCCATGGATGCCGTAGGTGAATTCCTCGTCGGCATACAGCCCGTCGGGCTGACCGAACCGCAGCCAGTTGGTGGCGGTGACGAACATGTCGTGTTTTACGCGCAGCTCCCGCGCCACGATATCCAGAACAGGAACGTTGCCGCCGTGGGAGTTGATCAGCACAAGTTTGCGAATTCCGGCACGAGCGACGCTTTCACCCAGCTCTAGCCAGGCGCGTGTGACCGTGTCCCAGGCCAGGGTCAATGTGCCGGGTGAAGAGATGTGTTCGTCCGATTTGCCGACGGCCTGTACGGGTAGGAAAGTGACAGGCAGACCAGAGGGCAGAAGCTTGAGTACCCGCTTGACCTGACCTTCTGCAATCGTCGTGTCCGTGGACAGTGGCAAATGCGGGCCGTGCTGTTCGATGGCTGCAACGGGAAGAACCGCGATCCAGTCTTCAACTCCTTGCGACTGAAAGTCGAGAGTTGTCATGTCTTGCCAATACGGCTTGGGCAGCATGGATCCGTTCCGCTTTGAAGATACGTCACTTTCTCCTTTGCATAGCGTGTCCGGGCAGGCAAGAGGCGGCAGCAGAACGGCCATTGAGCGAGTGGGTCTTCACGAACTTATGATGCCGGATTCTTAACCGGTGTTTAGAATTTGCTGACGCCATTTTGGGACAATCCGCGCCATGATCGGCGCAATCCTGTCAAATACGCCGGCAACGATCCTGAGAGGAAGCGGTGTCGCGGCTGAACGCGATCCTGGTTCTGGGGAAAATACCCAGGGCCGGGACCAGGCTTCTGCGCGTGCAAGCCAGGCAAGTGCCCAGGCAATCTCTGCCCGTGCCGGCAATACGCCGACCCTGACCGCACAAGCCGTGATCGCCCTGCAGGAAGCCGACGGTTCTGCCGATGCGCCAGGTCGATCCCGCCAGGCAACTGCACCTGGAACTCCCGAGAGCGAAGAGACCGAGACCGGAACACCCGCAAATTCGGCGCCTGCTGGCGACAGTGCTGATGCGGAGGCCGAAGCCGCCAGTGGAGGCACTGGCCAGGCTCAGGATGATGCTGCAAAGGACGAAGATCCAGATGGCGACGGCCTTGACCAGGCCGAGGAAAAGCAGGTCGAGAAATTGAAGCAGCGGGACCAGGAAGTCCGTGCCCATGAGCAGGCACACGCCCGTGTTGGCGGTGCTTACGCAGGGGCGCCCAGCTACACCTTTCAGCAGGGACCGGATGGCAAGCGGTATGCCATAGGGGGCGAGGTCCAGATCGACACCTCCAAGGAGCGCACACCGGAAGCCACGATCCGCAAGATGCAGGTCGTCATTCGCGCTGCGACCGCACCTGCCGATCCGTCTTCCCAGGATCTGAAGGTGGCGCAGCAGGCAAGGGCCCAGATTTCCGAAGCGCAGGCAGAAGTCCGGCAGAAGAAGTCGGAAGAACTGTCCGGGGATGATGACGATGGGAATGTCAATGCCACCTCCGGTTCCGATCCTGAAGCTGCTGGTACCGGCAACGAGACTGGCCGGGACAATTCTGACGGCTCAGATAGTGCCGAGAATGCTGGCGGAACGAGCGGGGACAGCGTCCGGGTAGAAACTGCCGCAGCCATTTCCGCCTATCAGTCCGCAGTGGAGCGGACCAATGAAATCCAGTCCCGTCTGTCCGGGCTGGCCACTTGAGCAGGCAAGCCTGGTCCCGCGTAGAATCGAGACCTGGCTGCAGGCATTTTTTCCTATCGCGGAAACTGGTTTAAGGCGCTGCTCATTTCACCCGGAATGAAGCTTGTCAGGCTGGCACTTGCGTGACAGAAAGACGGCTCCCTTTCGGGCGCTCGCCCTCCCAGAAAATGTTAGCTCCATGTCAGTTTCAATTCAGCGCCAAGCCATTGCTGCGCGTCGTGTCGTTTCGGCGATCTTCTTCATGTGCGGAACCAGTATCGGCACGTGGGCATCGCGAATTCCCAATATCAAGTCCGCAACCGGGCTCGATGAAAGTGGTTTCGGCATTCTTCTGCTTGTCATGGCTTGCGGTGCGTTTGTCGCCTTTCCGATAACCGGAATGCTGATCGACCGCCTGGGCGCGGCGCCCATGACAAAGCTGCTGGCGGTTGCAAACATCATCAGTTTCGTTCTGATCGGTCTTTCGCCCAATGTGGCCTTGCTGACAGCGGCATTGTTCCTGGCAGGGCTGAGCATTGGTGCGCTGGATATTTCCATGAACGGCTGGGGTGCTGAAGTGGAAAAGGCGCTGGAGCGTCCGATCATGTCCTCCTATCACGGGCTGTACAGCCTGGGCGCGGGTGTTGCTGCCCTGGCCGGCGGGCTTGCAATCATGGCGGATCTCAGCGTGCTGTCGCATTTTGTCCTGTGGGGCATCGTCGCGGCGCCATTCCTTGTCTGGTATTGGCGTCAATCCTGGCCGCAGACCAAGACGGAAAACGAAGATGGCAGCAAGGCACCGCTTTTCGCGCTGCCCAAGGGGGCTCTGGTGCTGGTCGGGCTGATGGCGCTGGTGGCAGCGCTGGGCGAAGGCGCAGTAACGGACTGGGCCGCGCTCTATCAGATCGAGGATCTTGGCATTGCCGAGTCGATCGCGCCCGCCGCTTTCACGATTTTCTCTATCGCCATGGTGATCATGCGCCTGTCCGGTGACAAGGTGATCGCCCGCTTCGGGCCGGTGCTGACCGCGCGGGTCAGCGGTATCGTCGCGCTGCTCGGGTGCATCCTGCTGGTCTCCGGCGCAGGTCTGTGGTCTGTGTGGGCCGGCTGTTTCGTGATGGGCCTTGGATATGCGGTGCTGTTTCCGTTGGCCATGTCGCGGGCAGCCAGTGATCCGCACATGTCGAAAGGCGCTGCCCTTGCGGCCGTTGCGACACTTGGCTATGGAGCTTTTCTGTTCGGTCCGCCGCTGCTCGGGTTTGTTGGTGACTATCTCTCGCTGAGAGCGTCGTTCATCACCGTTGCGGTGCTGACGGTTGCCATTCCGCTGCTTGCGGGGGCGCTCAAGGTCAAGGACTGACGGACACTGTGGAGACGGTTCACACAACGGGAACGCTGGAAGCGATCACATGACGTCACACAAAAAGGCCCCCGTCGTCGTAACCATGAACGGTATCGGCAAGGTTTTCGAAAACGGCACGACCGCGCTCGACGATTTCTCCCTGGATGTGCGTGAGGGTGAATTCGTGTCCCTGCTTGGGCCATCCGGGTGCGGCAAGTCGAGTGCGCTGAGGATCATCGCCGGATTGTCCGATCCCAGTACGGGCACCGTTTCCTGGCCGGCGGAGCGCAGCGGGCAGGAGGAACATGAGCTCGGGTTCGTGTTCCAGGAGCCGACCCTGATGCCGTGGGCAACGGTTTTTGCCAATGTCTGGTTGCCACTGCGGTTAAAGGGCGTGTCTCGCCAGGCTGCCCGGGACAGGGTGATGGAAGCCCTTGCAACCGTCGGACTGGCCGATTTTGCCGAAGACTTTCCCCGTCAGTTGTCCGGCGGCATGAAGATGCGGGTCTCGATTGCCCGGGCGCTTGTCACCCGGCCAAAAGTTCTTCTGATGGACGAACCCTTTGCCGCGCTCGATGAAATCACCCGGTTCAAGCTTAACAACGACCTGCTGCACCTGCAGAAGACCTTCGGCTGGACCGTGCTTTTCGTGACGCATTCGGTATTCGAATCCGTCTATCTCTCCAGTCGCATCGTGGTGATGGCCGCCCGGCCGGGCCGGGTGATAAGCGAGATGGAAATCGACGCGCCTTACCCGCGAGAAGACAGTTTCCGGACCTCCGCCGAATACAGTCAATATTGCCGTGAGGTTTCCGATGCGCTGCATGGTGCACTGGAGCCGGCTGACGCGCTTTGAAAGGCGTCGGATGTCCGTTAGTGGTCTGTATCACCGTTCGACAGAGGCACTTCAGCGGTCGGTGCATCAAAAGTTAGCTGGATAAAAGGCGCCAAGTCTGCGCAGTCTCAGTAAAATCGACTTTTCCCGGGCGAGTGTCATTTGACGGTTAAATACTCCCGCTAGGGTTCCGCCGCATCATTGATGAACGTGATTCGAGTTGATTGGAAGACGGGGTTGCTGCGATGGCTTTTAATTACAAGAAAAGCATAACGTTTCGGCTGGTTCAGGCGGCGAAGGCGCAGCGGGCCCGGTCCGGGGCGCATCTCATGCGAATCGGGCTGCACCCCGGCCAGGAACTGGTGCTGAAGGTTCTGGCAGATACGGACGGGCGCACAATGAGCCAGCTGGCTCTCGCGCTTGGTGTGCAGCCGCCCACCGTCACCAAGATGGTGACCCGGCTTTCCAGTCAGGGATATGTTCGACGCCAGGTTTCCGACACGGACGGCCGTCTTGCCCGCGTTTATCTGACCGATGTCGGCCGTGAACTGGTGCTGTCGGTGGACAAGGCCTGGAAACGCCTGGAACGGGAAGCCATGTCCGGTCTGGAGGACAAGGACCGCAAGAAACTGCGGAAGCTGCTGCGGCAGGTCGAGAAGAACCTGTCGATTTCCGTCGATGACGACCCGGAACACGAGGCCGATTTCGACACAGACGGCGATGAAGTCGCGGAAGCCGAAGCCAAGGAAAAAGACAAGGCCAAGGCGAAGGAACTTTCAGTGGCCTGATCCACGTCCGGCTCCCGAAACTCCCGTCAGCCGCCAGGTGGCACCATGTGCAGGGCGGCCTGGAAAGATTACAAATCCGTCATTTGAAAAGGGGCGTTGTGCTTCTTACCTCCGTCGCAGCCAGACTGGCACATACGGAGGATGCACACATGCAACTGAGGTATCGGACGATAAACGAGGACCGCGGTGCCCGCCGGGCAGCAGAGCTGCGAGACCGGTTCCGGCACGTGTCGGATGCTTCCATCAACCACCCGCAATTCGGTTTGAGACACGGTGCGCAAGCCCGCACCTGGAGCGAGGTCAAATCCCGTCAGTCTCAATTTCAGGAGCTTATGGCCTGGAGTGTGCTGGCGGTGGTGATGGTCTTCATCGGATTGATGATGCTCTAGACATCGCTGCCACCTGGCTGAAACCGACCGGTGACGCTTCACGCAAAGCGGCACCGGCACGAGATGAACACGCGGCGAACGGCTGGACCGTTCGCCGCTTTTTTGTGTCTTCCGGCCATGGCCTATCTGGGGGATGCAGGGCTCTGGTCTCCGGCGCTAGAGCATGCGTGTTTCACCAACGGTTGATCCGGCTTATGAAGATTGTCGAGGACGTCGCAAGCAACCGCTGTCGTCAACTGCAACTGGGGGAATGCCATGAGTGTCACGGTGACCGGCGGGAGAAAAAATTGGCTCGGGCAACCCACAGCCGTCAGGCGCGGGAAAGCTGCCCGGCTCTCTGCGACGCTGGCTCACGGTAAAACCCTCCTGCCTTTCCTGGCATTCATTGTTCTCCTTGCCGGAACAAGTTCAGCGGTAACCGCGCAGACGCCTGATCCCGAACCGAAATTGCCGACGGGTCTTGAAACCGAGATTGCGTCTTGCAGGGCAGATCCAGCGAACCGGATCGGCGGCGCCGCGATTGGCGAGTGCCTGGAGGACCGGGCAGCGGAACGGCGGGCGGAACTGGACCGCAGACGCGAAAAACTCGCTGAACGGCTCTGCAATCCCGCGCATACGAAACAGCTGTTTGAAGGTGGAAAAGCTTGGGAGGCGCTGCGCCAGAGCGAATGCGGATTGCTTGGCAAGCTCCCGGGTAATACCGGGTCCTATATCAACATGGCGTCTTGCGAGATGACGCTGGCACTTCAGCAAAGCGAGGCACTGGCTTTACTGGAGGATTTTGCCAATCCGTGGTGCCCTTCCTACGAACTGGTTGAAGACGCAAGCCGGAAGGGCGAGCCGGTGCCGGGCGAAGCAGTCGAGATTGTGGGCAGCTCCCTGTCGTGGACATTCGAAGCCACGCCAGACGCCCGGATCGTCGTGTCGGACAGTGTGTCCGGAGAGGTCGTTCCCCTCGATATCTCGGGCTGCTCATTTTGTTCGGGTGATGCGGACAATTGCGAGCAGGACGGCATCTACACCATGTGCGAAGACCCGGAACGTCCGCTTCTTGTCGCTGTTTGCCACAAGGGCGCACATTCCCAGCGTCTGACCCTGTTCGACCCGGTTGTCCGGGGCGCTGAACCCGTCGTTGAGAGTACGGGCGAATATTTCATCGAATGGCAGATTCAAAAGGGACGGCTGGCATACCGGCCGGACGGGGCAGGGGGCGCAGTCTGGCCCGAATACGACTGACCTATCGCTGTCGGCTGGACCGCCTTCATTTGAATGCAGTTTCCAGTTCCTCCAGCAAGGCCTTGATCCGCCGCACCCCTGACCTGCCTTTTGGATAAACAGCCTGTAGCCCTGCGGGGGGCAGCTCGAATTCCCGCAGCAATGGCACGAGTTTGCCCGCTGCCAGGTCTTCAGCAACATCCCACTGGGACTTGCGGGCAATCCCGAACCCGGCGAGACACCAGTCGCGCACCAGTCCGCCGTCATTTGCCGTGCGCCGCCCACTGACCGGACAGCGCACTATCTTGCCGTCGATCAGGAACTGCCAGGCATTGTCGGGCTCGGAGCCAAAACGCATCAGCAGGCAATCGTGCCGGGCAAGGTCCCGGGGATGGTGCGGACGGCCATGGCGTTCCACGTAAGACGGAGCGGCACAGACAATCCGGGCGTTGGCCGCAAGCTTGCGGACGATAAGTGTTGAATCCTTCAACTCCCCATACCGTATCGCAACGTCGTACCCTTGCGAGGCAACGTCCACGAAACCGTCGCTCAGGTGAAGATCGATCGTCACGTCCGGATGAGCTTCCAGAAACCGATCCAGCACGGCCCGAAGGCGTGTTCTGCCGAGGTCAAGCGGTGCCGACAGGCGAATGGGGCCGGCCAGTCTTTCCGCGCCTAACCGGATACGGGCATCCAGCTCTTCCGCCTCGGCGAGCAGGCGGCGGGCGCCGTCCAGCAGCAAACGCCCTTCCTCGGTCAGACTGAGGGCGCGCGTGCTCCGTGTCAGCAACCTGACGCCGTAATGAGCCTCAAGTGCTGCCAGCCGCTCGGACGTCGTCGCGGGGGAATAGCCCATCTCCCTGCCCGCGGAGGCAATGCCTCCCGTTTCCGCAATGCGCACGAACAGCGCGAGATTGTCCATCATTATTCGAAAATTCCGAATTTTAGTTTCGGAATTGTCTCAATTATCTGGCCTTGCCGCAAGCATTAGGTTCGTGGGCAACAAAGGCAGTCCGATGATTGCTGCCGGAAAGGAAACGGGATGCTGCTCGATCATATTACCATCAGAACCCACGACCTGGTGACGACACGTGCCTTCTTCCTTCAGGTCTTCGACGATCTGGAGGAGCGTCCGCGTCCTCGCCGCATCCGCCAAATTCCGGGGCACTGGCTCTACTACGGCAATGAACCTCTCATTCATCTGATCGGAATTCCTCCACACGCCGAAGAGGATCGGCAGGCCGACGGCTGGGACCACATCGGTTTCCGCCTCGAAGGTTACGAGGCCTTCCGGGCAAAGCTGGAACGGCTCGGCATTGCTTATTCCACCATGGATCTGCCGGAACTGGGCGAGCGTCGTCTGTTCTTTCGCACGCCCACCGGTCAGCTGATTGAAACCGTCTTCCGGGAAACCGACCAAAGGAGTGCGTGAGATGGCATTTACCCAGGAAACAAGAACCGTCGTCATTGGCGGCACATCCGGCATCGGAAGTGCCGTGGCCGATGCGCTGGAAAGCCGGCCGGGAGAGGTCTTGCGCGCAGGGCGCTCCAATGGACTGGACGTTGAAGACCCGAAAGAGGTTGCTGTCTATTTCGCCGCGATCGGTCCGGTTGACCATGTGGTTTTCACGGCCGGCAGCCAGGCGCCGGGTGGACCTGTGTCCGGTCTTGATCTCGAGGCAGCCAAAACCGCTTTCGATACGAAATTCTGGGGTGCGGTCGCGGTGGCGCAAGCTGCGGCCAAGCATGTTCGACCGGGCGGTACCATAACATTCACCAGTGGTTTTCTGGCGCGACGAACGGTTCCCGGAACCTTTGTGAAAACCGCAATGAATGCGGCGCTGGAGGCAGGTGCCAAGGTGCTGGCGAAGGAGCTTGCTCCCGTCCGGGTCAACGTCGTCAGCCCGGGCCTTACCGATACATCCGCTTATGCCGCAATGGATCCAGCCGCCCGGACAGCCATGCTGAACAAGGCTGCAGAGACCCTTCCTGCCGGGCGTTTCGCAAGACCGGCGGATGTGGCGGCAGCCTATCTCCTCCTGATCGACAACCCTTCCATGACCGGTGCCGTGATCGATGTCGACGGCGGCGCCCTGATCAACTGACGTTTGTGAAAGGACTTTCCATGACCAGCCTGTTCGACCGATATGACCTCGGTCCCCTTGCCCTGCCGTCGCGCATCGTGATGGCTCCCATGACGCGCTCGCGCAGTACGCAGCCGGGCAATGTGCCCAATGACATGATGGCGGACTATTACGCCCAACGGGCAAGCGCCGGGATGATTGTCAGCGAGGCCACGCAGATCTCACCGCAGGGCCAGGGTTACAGCTTCACTCCCGGCATCCATTCGGCGGAACAGGTCGATGGCTGGCGCAAGGTGACGGACGCCGTTCACCAAAAAGGCGGGCGCATGGTGTTGCAGCTCTGGCATGTCGGCCGCATGAGCCATGCCCAGTTCCAGGGTGGAGGTCAGCCGGTTGCTCCCTCGGCCATCGCCCCGGGTGCGTCCATCTGGGCGGTTGATCCGGCTACGGGTCAGGGTGGCATGATCGAATGTCCTGTTCCGCGAGCACTCACAGCTGAAGAGATTTCTGCCATCGTCGAGGACTACCGGACAGCTGCAGCCAACGCCAGGGCAGCCGGGTTTGACGGTGTCGAGATCCATGCCGCCAATGGGTATCTGATCGACGAATTCCTGCGATCGACCTCCAATCGGCGGACGGATGCTTATGGCGGCAGTCAGGAAAACCGCATCCGGTTTGCGCGGGAAGTGGCTGAAGCCGTTTCAAAAGTCATCGGGGCGGAGCGGACCGGCATTCGCTTTTCACCCTTCATCACCCAGCGCGGCATGGACGATCCGGCCGCACCGCAGACGATCCTGAAGCTCGCCGGGGAACTGGACAAGATCGGTCTTGCCTATGTTCATCTTGCCGAGGCCGATTGGGACGACGCGCCTGAAACGCCCGAAAGCTTCCGGGCTGCCTTGCGAGAGGTCTACTCCGGTACCGTCATTGTTGCCGGTGGCTATACCAAGGTGAAGGCAGACCGGATCCTTGCAGATGGATATGCGGACCTCGTTGCCTTTGGACGTCCTTTCATCGCGAACCCGGACTTTCCGCGCCGCCTGGCGGACGGAGTGCCGCTTGCCGATTTCGATGGGTCGACGCTCTTCGGTGGTGATGCCGCAGGTTACACAAGCTATCCGGTGGCAGCATGACCAACCCAATGAGCAAGGCAGAGATTGCAATGGCGACCGACAGGGTCGGGACGCATCTGGTGTCGGAAGAAAACGGCGTGAAAGTCTGGCATCTTCGACTGGCGCCGGGCGAGACACTGCCTGCCCACCGGCACGAGCGGCCTTATTTCTGGACCGTCCTGACCGATGGCAAGGCCGTCTCACGTCAGGCGGATGGCCGCATTCTGGACGTGACCTACAGGGCGGGTGATACCCGGCATATGTCGGATCTGTCGCCGGATACGGCCTTCGTGCACGATCTCACCAACACGGGCGAAGCAGAACTTGTTTTCGTGACCGTCGAATTCGTCCGGTAAACGGGTTTCGGCAGACAAGACAAACGGAATGGACGATACCTGTTGCTTTGCTTGCGAGCACAGGATCGTCCTTTTCGGCGTCTGCAGCTGCATCAGGCGGCGTATACTTGTGCGTTTATTTTCAGTTTGAATGACGCTATAATTGTGCCCTTGGGTTCTGAAGCCTGGGAGAACGTGCGGTTGGCCGTATTTTGACCGACAAGACGCATATTCTCATCCGACCGTCGGCGGTTGACTGGCGTGCCGGCTTGAAGAGACAGGCTCCATTGTTTTAACGATTCTCGATACGGTGTTGGACATGCCGGTAACCAGTGCAGAGCTGAAGCAGCATCTGGAGCAGAACGAAGCGGCTGTCGACAGGGTGTTGCGCCGGGTTCAGGGGTTCACGGATTCCCTGATGACGCTGGATGCCTTGCGCAGCACGGCGGGCATCACCGGGCAGCCTCTTGAAGAACTGCTTGCTGATTTTCTGAACGAGGAAAATCTCGGCTGGGAGTTTATGTTCCACCTCACCCAACCAATCGAGCCGATCAACGCCGCCAATTTCGATCTCGAGGATCTCGGTGATTTCGCGCACAAGATGCTGGGCTTCAAGCTGTATGTTTTCGACGAAATAGGGTTTTGCGGGATCGCGACACTCGTGTCTCACCGGCTCGCGCTGACCGCCTGGCATGTGACAGTCAAGGACAAGCGGAAGGAGCGCCGGTCCGGCCTCACGGTTCGCACGCAAGAAGGGAGCAAATCGCTGCGCGTGCTTGGTGTGCGTTTCGAGATGCCTTGTCATGACGATCAATGGGATGTCGGTCTGCAGGACGGGGATATCCTGCGTGCCAACCCGGATGTCGCCTTGCTCGCCATCGAGCAACCGATGACAACCTATTACGAATTGCCGGCGGAATCTCCGGCGTGGATCACCGGGCGGAGAAAGCTTTGCCTGAGCCACAGACAGGACGACAACGGCAGGGGCGTCACCTTCGTTACCGGTCGGGCGACGATCGATGATCCTCCTCGTATCCAACTGGAATGGGAGGACGGCGTCACCAGACCCGGGTCGTCAGGCGGGTCGGTTTTCGATACAGATCTTGCATTCGCAGGCTTCCATCAGGGACAGCTGAACGGTGTGTCCGAAATCGTTCCTTACGCCACCTTCGCCGGCATAGACGAGTTTACACAGGCAATTGCGGAGGACCGGGCACCGCCTTACATCTATTCGCTGACGGGGCGTGTCGATGGTCATCTGATTATCGGACGGCAGCGCTATTGTCATGCCATCCATGACGTTGTGCGGGGAGCCGCCCGTCACTTGCGCGGGATCTGGATCAAGCGGATGGAGATCGACCAGACGACGGGACTGGAATTTTCCTACGATCTCTTGTGTCAGGTTCTGGCGCAGAACGGTCAAGCGGCGCAGGTGTTCAGGGTCGAACTGTCTCTGGGAATGGAAGACCTGCTGGAAACGTTGAACGAGAGATTGCACGGCGGAACGCCGCTGCTTGCACGGCCGGGGGCTGCGGACGACGAAACCAGTGAAGGGGCAAGCGACAAGGATCGCGCCAGGCAACTGGTGGACCTCCTGGCCAAGACGACCGGCGCAACCGCGGACAGGCCGAGCTGGATCTATTTCGACAATCCACGCGGAGGTTTGCGCAAGGCGGCACAACAGCAACTGGAACTGCTTCTGGCAATGATCCTGAGCGATACGCGTCTTCGATTTGTCATGGCCGGGGGAGAGACCTACAGCGTTCCGGGGCCAAAGGCGGAAAATGCCAGTGCGCTGACCGGGCCGGGAGTGATGGTGGATTACATCGGCCAGTTCGACCGCGAGGATGTCCGTCATACACTTGAGGCGATCAACCGATCGCTGGGGCTTGGCCTGCCGACGCATGTGGTCGATTTCGTTCTGATGCAGGCCCTTCACGGCGTGCAAGCCCAGGGAACGGTCTATCGCAGTGCGGAAGTGAAAACCGTGTCGGAGAATCTGCAAAGGTCTCTCGCACCGTTGCTTCCGGCCGAAGGAGCATCATCGCCATGAGCAAGGACGGTGACCAGCTCGCGGAAGGCCTGAAGGCGGCCATGCGGTTTGCCGCAACGCGCAAAACCTTCACGCCGCGTGATGCGGTGGAGGCAGCTTCCAAGGTCTTGCAGGACAAGCTGACGCCATTGACGATTGCCCGGTTGCTGACGGAGCTCAACAAGGTCGTCCTGGAAATTTCCTCCGAGCCGGTCTGGTCTCTTCGCAACGGGCCGCGCCATGGTGTGCTCAAGACCATCGAAACTCCGGAGGAAGACACACCTGTTGCCAGAGCCCTGCGTGGTGACGAACCGTTCTCGCAGGAGACCATCGAACGACTGATTGCCGAAACACCGGATCTGCCCGAGCAGGATCAGCTCAAACGGATCGAGGAGATATCCGATGACCTCGACAGGGCCGGGCCGAGTGCGCCTGCCTATCCGTTGCTGGTGCGCCTGCGCGGTGTCATGAACCGCGTGGATGCCGCAAGGCGGGCCAATGCCATGCTGAGCCGGGAGTTTTTTGGCCGGGAGAAGGAACTGGCCCGCCTGCTCGACTGGTGCGCGCGGCCTCAGGAAAAAACACCTGTCAGCGCCTTGTTCATCACCGGCCTGCCGGGCATCGGCAAATCCTTTCTGATCGACCGGGCAATGGCGGAACACAGGTCTGCTCAAAAGGCTCCGATCGTTCTGCGCCTGGACTTCGACCGGCGCGGGCTGAACCTGGAAGATCCCGACAAGCTTGTGCATGAGCTCTCCCGTCAGCTGGGCGATATCCTGACAGACGAAGCCCCCAGACTGCGCGACCTGAGGCTCAAGTATTCCGGCAATGCGGAAACGACCAGTACGACGGTGAGCAGTACCCTTTTGCCGACCGAGCTGGTCGATGCCATGGGCGCTGCGGTGCGGTCGCATGGTGGGCAGGTGGTCCTGGTGCTGGATACGCTTGAAGTGTTGCGCGGCCATGGCGAAACCCGGCCCATTCTGCTGTTCGAGGTTCTGGACAATCTGGTGCGGGCCGGGCTGTCACCGATCTCGATCATTGCGGCCGGGCGGGGGGATGCGCTCGATTCCGTCCGCAAACGCATTGAGGGACCGCCTCTGGAGCTGGAAGGCCTCAGCGAGACGGAATCCCGCAAACTTCTGGACAAGTTGGGGGCTCCCCCGGATCTGCATGACAGGATCTTCGAACTTTCGCACGGCAACCCGCTGATGCTGCGGCTTTCAGCCAAGGTAACGCAGGCGGAGGACTTCGATCCGGGCGAACTGGAATACGGCGAGGCAGGCAGCATCACGGAAGCCTATCTTTACCGGGCTATCCTTTCGCGCATTGACGACCCGCTGCTGGCGAAGCTGGCACACCCTGGTCTTGTCCTGCGCCGGATCAGCGCCGAGGCAATCCAGTTCGTTCTGGCGCCGGCGCTCGGGCTCGGTGAGGATATTGATGAAGCTGCGTCCAGGCGACTTTGGCAGGAACTCAGCAGCCACCATTGGCTGGTGGCCGTTGACGGTCAGGACTGGCTGAAACACCGCAGCGACCTGCGGCAGGAAATCCTGCCCATGCTCTACGTCGAAAAGCCGGAGCTGGCCGCAAGAATAGACCGGGCGGCGGCAAACTGGTTTGCCGGGTTCGACCGTGAGACCGCGCTCTATCATGCCTTCCAGGCGACGCGGGCCGGGGACCCGATGCCAGAATTCACCGCAGCCGAGGTGGCGGGCCTCAGCGAAGATGAGCTGGACGAGCTTCCACTTCCTGCGACGAATGCCATCCTGCAGGAGCGCGGGGAACGCTCGCGCCGGGCGCGCTATACCAGCAGCGAACAGGGAACATCCGAACCGGTTCCGACTTCGAAAGCGGAGGAGGTCGAGCCGGAACTGATCCGCGAACTCGAACTGACCCTTCGGCGGGGCGATGTGTTCGAGGCCGATCATATCTTCACCCTCAACAACGCCTTTCCGCGAAATCCGTCACCTTCCCGTCCCGAGGCTGCTGCCACGCTTGCCTATTTCTGGCTGTCCGGCCAGTGGGCGCGGGCCATGTCCCTTTGGCGGAAACTGCCGAAATCCTTGCTGGAACGATTGAGCCGGGAAGACCCTGGCCTCTACGGGCTGGTCCTGCTGGAAATCGAGGCGGAAGCGAATTTCGACGGACTTGTCGCCCGGTTGCGTGGTGATGAGAAACTGGCGGCAACAGCCTGGCAGGCACGTTCCGAGGGTTCCAGGATTGCCCTTAAGGGGGCGCTGGAATTCGCTCTCATGGCCAGCCAGGAAGGGCGGCCGGAGTATGTGGAGATCCTGGATCCGGTTGCCATGTCCGTCTTCAGGTTCGGTGAGAGAGTTTCGGAATATCCGGCAGATGCAATCCGGCAGGGTGCCAACCGCGCCGAGCGGTTTGCGATCATGACCGGACAACAGCATCCCGACACGGATCAGCACACCATTGCCCGAATGAACCCTGCAATCGCGCCCTTGAGTGTTCTTGCACGCATTCAGCACAGTCCGCGCATGGCGCAATATCTGCGCGGCTTTTACGAGGGGTTGCATGAAACGCTGGAAATGCTGGGAACGCCTGATCTCTTCGACAGTTTCGAGCGCTACTCCAGCGACATCGAGATCGAAGGACCGGAAATTCTGGGGGCGCTGGGCCTTACCTGCGACTGGGTAGGGGCATTTGCAGTGTTCAATGCTGTTCCGGATGCGCCGACGGTTGCGCGGGCGGCCGAACGGTGGCGGCGCTTCAGTGGCGGTATCTGGTCCTACCCGGGTACGCCGCCGTCTTACTGGGGCAACGGTGAGAGCGATGTCTTGCTGATGGCGCGGGTCAACAGTCTGCTTTCGCGGAAGGATCCGCCGGCAACCGCCCGGGCGCTGTTGCGGCGATTGGCCTATGCGGCCGATTATCCCGACACGGAAGAAGGGGCACGGCGTGCCCGGAGTGTTTTCGAGCGGCGGCTGATGCGGCCGCTGGCAATGGCGATGACCGCGGGCTCTGCCCAGGACATTGCAACTGCCCTTGCACCCAGGCTCATGGGGCCAGCCCTGACAGCGGCGTTGGCCGTGATCGGGGCTGATGCTGCGAAAAGAAACGAACCGGTCGACGCATCGACATTGTTCTAGTCGAGCGCGTTTGCAGCTTCGTCAAACACGAAAGAAAGGAGAGAGCCGGGCACTGTTCAGGTTCCGTGTTTCCGGCAAGGCCGCAAGCCTCGTCGAAGCCCGAACCTATGGGGAATACCGGACAATAATACAGACATTGATATTGGAGGAATTTCCATGAACACGCGAGCATTATTGGAAAGTCAGGGACGGCTCGAAGCATTGAAATCGGGCGGACGGCTTGAGGCTGCAAAACGCGCCATCGAGGCAGGACACCCCTTTGTCGAGCAACTTGGACTGGACATACCGGACACGCTTGATGCGCTGGATATGTCCCCCGGCCAGCTTGAAGCCGCCGGCACGCCTTTGACGCAACTGGAAGCCATCGTGCGACTGGTTACCCGGCCGCCGATGGTCGTTGAAAACGGCGCGGTCTCGCTGATCCCGCTGCCGGATGAGTTTGGTGCCGACATAGACATCAAGATCAAGCGGAACGAACACTGGCTCGGCTCGGTCGGGCGGGTTGAATTCATCAATCACTCGATGACCTGGGGCGGAACCGCCTGGGTGGTCGGAGAAGAAGCTGATGGCCGGCATCTTCTTGTCGTGACCAACCGGCACGTGGCCAAGATTGTCGCACGCCGAAACGCCAGGGGAGAGGGCGTCTTCATGCGCTCGCCCTTCACGATGGTCCGTTACGGTGCGCGCGTGGATTTCAACGAAGAGGTTGGCGCGTTGCCGTCGGACGAGCGCCCGGCCGAGATCCTTCGCTTCACCTATCTTGCAGATGATGCCAGCGCCGATGTCGCGATCGGGCGGATCGAAAAACCTGCCGGCTTCGCCGTGGCGCCCTTGCCTCTGGTGGATACGGACGCGGAAACGGACGAGATCGTTGCGGTGATCGGCTATCCGGCCTTCGACAGCCGAAACGACCGCACCGAAATGGAGAAGTATTTCAAGGGCCTCTACGATGTGAAGCGGTTTGCTCCGGGCAAGATGATGCCGGTTGCGCCGGGAACCGTGCTCAGCCACGACTGCACCACGCTCGGTGGAAACTCCGGCTCGCCGATCCTGAGCCTTGATCGCAACAAGGTGGTGGGGCTGCATTTCGCCGGAGCCTATGGAATTGCCAACAGCGCTGTCAGGGCGAGCACGCTGCGGGACCTTCTGTCAGGCAACCGGCCCACGCAGGTCCTGGTCGAGGCCAGTCTTGAACAGGAGGTGGCCGACGGTTTCCACGACCCGAACCATTTTACCGACCGGAACGGCTACGATCCCAACTTCCTGTCGAAAAAGGTCGACTTTCCGAAGTTGCCGGACGGCCTGTTCAATCTGGCCAGCCCGACGGATGCGCTCGCCGGCCGTCCGCATGAGCTGCGCTATACCCACTTCGGGCTTCTCTATGATGTCGATCGCAGAAGCCCCGTGGTCACTGTCGTCAACATCGACGGCGAAAAGGCAATCAAGATCAAACGCAAGAAACCGGACAAGTGGTTTTTCGATCGGCGCATTCCTGTCGAAGCGCAGCTCGGCAAGGGCGACTTCCCGGGAGATCTGGACCGGGGACACATGGTCCGGCGCGAGGACCCGAACTGGGGCGATGACCGCCCGGTGGCGCAACTGGCAAACGACGATACGTTCCACTACACGAACGCCTCGCCGCAGCATTCCTCCCTCAACCAGAACCGGTCCACCTGGCAAGGTCTGGAAAACCATATCCTCGACAGCACAAAGACCCATGCCTTCCGGGCGACGGTCTTTACCGGACCCCTTTTCGACGATGACGAGGATCCGTTCCTCGACGGGGTCGGCATCAATCTGCCCCTGCAGTACTGGAAAGTGGTGGTGATGGATGCCTTGCAGGACGACGGCAGTCTTCGCCTGCACGCGACCGCCTATCTGTTAAGTCAGGGACAGGCCATTCAGAAATACCTGCAGGACCGCCGCGAGTCGGAAGCTGTCGAAGGGTTCGCCTTTGGTGAATACAAGACGTTCCAGGTGTCGGTTGCCTTTCTGGAAGAACTGTCGGGCTTCGATTTCGGACCGTTGAGGGATGTAGATCCGCTGGCATCTCTTGCAGACGAGCTTGAGCTGCCCGACAGCCGACCGCAGTTTGTCGAGATCACGGGAGCGGACTCTCTGGTCCTGTGAGAAAATGTGAGCCTGCCGCCGCTCCGGTCTTTGCCTTTATCGGCAGGGCCGGAGTGGCAGGTGTTTGACATCGACGACTTGAGCTGCGCTAGACCAGGAACGGGTAGCCACCTTCCAGTTTCAGAAGGGCGATCTTTGTTTCCGTACCGCCTGAGCCGGAATATCCGCCAAGGCCGTTCGCCGACAGGATCCGGTGGCAGGGAATGATAATCGGTATCGGGTTGGCTCCGCAGGCCTGACCGATCGGCTGACCGTATGTGTCCAGCTCCCTGGCAAGGTCGCCATAGGTGCGTGTTCCGCCATAGGGGATTGCGAGCATCGCCTTGAACACCGCCTGGTGTAGCTCGCCGCCTTTCGGGGCGAGCGGCAGGTCGAAGGTTTTCAGATCACCCGCGAGATAGGCCTGTACCTGGCGTGCCGCTTCCTTGAGCAACGGTGTTTCTTCTTTGCCAGAGGGCCCGTTCCAGTGTAATTGGGTGATTGCGCCGTCAACTTCCGTAATGGAAAGGCGTCCCAGCCATGTTTCAATTTCTGCAACCGGCATAACCGTCCCCGCTTGTCTTTTAAGGTTAGGTAGTGGGTTGGTGCAATTATCTCAACCGGACCGTTCCTGCCGGGACATGTCCGCTACTCTCTTTTTCATCTGCGGATGATCGTTTGAAAAGGGCCGCCGCCGATGGCGCATGACAGTCAGCACCGTTCGACCGGCAATGCCGCCGCTGCCACGGCGCCGCTCGCCGGGATCGGTCTCATCGTGCTGGCTTGCCTCAGTTTTTCCGTTCTGGATGCAACGGCCAAATACATGTCGGCCAGCCTGCCGACGCTGCAGATCGTCTGGATGCGGTTCGTCAGTCACGTGATCCTGTCGCTGGTCCTGTTCCAGGTCTGGAAGAAACCTTCGCTCCTGAAGACCAACCGGCCGGTCCTGCAGATCGTGCGGTCCTTCTGTCTGCTCGGTACCACCATTTTCAACTTCCTGGCGGTTCGTTACCTGCAGCTGGCCGAAACCATGTCGATCATGTTCGCCGCGCCATTCGTCATCACCGCCCTTGCCGGGCCGCTGCTTGGCGAATGGGCCGGATTACGCCGCTGGATAGCGATCATTGTCGGCTTCATCGGAGTGCTGGTGGTCACCCGGCCAGGACTTGGCGGCATGCACTGGGCGGCGATCTATTCGGTTGCGGCCATGTCCTTTTACGCGGTCTATGCGCTGCTGACCCGCCAGCTCACGGCAACGGACAGCTCTGCCGGAATGCTGATCATTTCAGGTATTGTCGCAGCCATTGCCATGGCGCCTGCTGGTATCTCGGTCTGGGTCACGCCTCCGGACGTGTGGACATGGGTTCTGCTGTTCGCGACCGGCGCTTTTGGTGCGGGCGGGCATTTCCTGTTCATCATGGCGCACAGGATCGCGCCTGCACCGGTGCTGGCGCCCTTCATCTATACGCAGATTGTCTGGATGATCGCGCTTGGCTTCCTGATCTTCGACGACGTGCCCACGTACACGACCATTCTCGGGGCAGCCATCGTTGTCGCGTCAGGCCTCTACATCCTCTACCGGGAACGCGTGAAGGGGATCTGATCAAGGCTGCATCTGCCCGTACGCTGGCCTTAGGCGGTTGACGGGATTGGATAGTTCCCGTCTTAATACCCGCCGGGGTTAAAACAACCGCCGGTCAGGAAGGATCGCCAGCCTTTAAGGGAGGTGTGGGATGGAGCTGAACCGCCGCAGGTTCTTGACAGGGGCAGCAGCCACGGCAGGCGCATTGGCCTTGCCGCAGGTGGCGAACGCCAATGCAGCTGCAAACGCTTATTTCAGTGGCTATCAGGAAGATAGCGGGTTTCAATACAGAAGAACCAACTTCAAGAAGATCGATCCCGTCTGGCATCGGCAGATGGTGAAGTATTTCAGTGACGAGCCACCCGGCACCGTGGTGGTCGATACCAACAATCACTTCCTGTACTGGGTATGGGAAAACAACACCGCGCTTCGTTATGGCGTTGGTGTGGGGCGTGAAGGCTTCCAGTGGTTCGGCCGCGCCAGGATTGACCGCAAGGCCCTGTGGCCGCGGTGGGTGCCGCCACCGGAGATGCTGAAGCGGCAGCCGGATCTGCCGAGAATGGTTGAAGGCGGAGCTGCCAACAATCCACTAGGGCCACGGGCCTTGTATCTCTACCGGGATGGAACCGACCTCGGGTACCGGCTGCACGGCACACTGGAGCCCTGGAGCATCGGCCATGATGTGTCGAGTGGCTGCGTGCGCATGTTCCCGGAAGACATTGTCGACCTTTACCAGCGCTGCCCCAAGGGGACCGGCGTTCTGGTGCTGGAGCATCTTGGAGAAAAAGCGGGCTGAGCCCGTTCATCCGGAGCAATTTGCAATCGACCGGCGGAGCTGCAGTCGAAGAGGCTGAGGGCTGCCGGGCGAGGGGGAAACTTAAAGAGGATTTGGGGGCTTCCTTGGAAAATACATTTGGCCGGATCGGCCGGGGCGCAGTCTTTGCGCTCATGATCGGATTTGGAGTGGCCGGCTGCAACAGCGCCGGTGGATTGTCGTCACCCGACGTGACCAACGCACCAGCTGCCGGGTTCGGAAATATTTCGCCGGGTTCGGAAGAGGAATTCATCATCAATGTCGGACGCCGGGTCTATTTCGACCAGGGCTCGGCTGTGGTCACCGATGAGGCCCGCATCACAATCGAAAATCAGGCCAAGTGGCTGAAGTCGAACAAGAAGTGGCTGGTCAAGATCCAGGGGCACGCCGACGACCCGGGCAGCGAGGCCGCGCAGAAGACATTGTCGACCCAACGTGCGAACGCGGTCATGGCCGAACTGGTCAAGCTGGGGGTCAATCCCAAGCGCATGTGGGTGAAGGGCTATGGCGTGGAGCGTCCGGTGACGGATTGCGACAAGGTCACCTGTCAGTCACAGAACCGCAGGGTTGTCGTCAATCTACGTGAGGAATTCGACGATTCCGCTCCCGCTGGAAGGCGCTGACCTCTGTGAGGGGCTTCGATCCCAAACTTCGGAAAAACAGAAAAACCTGTTTACCCAGAGGGGAGAGGGCTATAACGGTCTCTCCCAACGCCGCTGCGGTTATTGAGAAATAGGAATGTCTGAAGACAACGGTTCCCCTCCCTCCCAGCCGGAATTTCCGCAAAAGCCTGGTAAAAGGCTCACTCTCGGGCACATTGCCGACCAGCTCGGTATTTCCACGGCAACCGTGTCGCTGGCGCTTCGGGACAGTCCGCTTGTTGCCGAGGAAACCAGGGCGAAGGTCAAGCAGACCGCGGAGGAGATCGGCTATATCTACAACCGGTCGGCGGCTTCTCTCAGAACCGCCCGTAGCCAGATTGTGGGCGTTGCCGTTCATGACATCCTGAACCCTTACTTCGCCGAAGTCTTTTCTGCGCTCGAGGACGTTCTGGAAGAGCAGGGGCAGATGATCTTCATCTGCAACCACCGTGACGACGTCAAACGCCAGCGTGCGTTCGTGAACACGCTGTTGCAGCACCGCGCGGACGGATTGATCCTTTGTCCTTCGGTCGGAACCTCGGCCGAAGAGATCAACAGGCTGGTGGACCAGGGGATACCCGTGACGCTGGTGGCGCGCGAGGTTCCGGGGGTCTGGGCACCGTGCGTACGCGGTGACGATCTTGCCGGCACCTATCAGATCACCAAGCACCTGATCAAACAGGGACACAAGGACATCGCCATGGTTGGCGGTCGCCGTGGCAGCTCGACCGGCCGCTATCGCAATGCCGGCTGGCGCAAGGCGCTGGAAGAAGCGGGGATCGATCCCGCAAGCCAGCTTGACCTGCCGGAGCTCATGACCCAGGCCGATGGCCGGGCCGCAGTGCCGAAGATCCTGGAAGCCGAACATCGCCCCACAGCCATCGTCGGCTTCAACGATCTCGTCGCCCTTGGAATGATGACCACGTTCCGGCGAGCGGGGATAGAACCTGGGCCGGACATGGCGATTACCGGTTATGACGATATCGACGGCGCCGATGCGCGCACGCCGGCGCTGACGACGGTGTCAGCCCAGCCGGACAAGATCGGGCGGCTGGCAGCACTGACCCTGCTGCGCCAGATCGCGGGCGACCGCGTGCCCAATACACCCATCGTCATCGAGCCTGACGTGCGGATCCGTGAAAGTTCGCCGCCTCCCGGCGTGCGACTGGCTCCCAAGCTGGCGGACTAGACTAGCCGGCTGGCGGTTGCCGCCTGCTTTTAAGAGGCAGTCAGTTCATCCTGTCGGCCCTCGCCTCGCGCGGGTCTGGAACAATCCAAGCATTTTGAGGCTGCTGCTCCCTGATTCCGGCTCGCGATTCGCCTGACCGGGATGCTTGCGACGTGGCTCGTCATGTTCGGATGCAAAAACGGGCGGCCTGAGCCGCCCGTTCCAGGTGTTCCTGTTGTTTCAGGTCAGCGCGGTTCGTCCGCCAGTCCCTTGAAGATGGCGTAGCAGGCCAGCAACAGCACGATCGTGAAGGGGAACCCGGTCGAGACCGCCATTGCCTGCAGGGCACCCAGGCCCCCGCCAAGCAAAAGCGCGATGGCAACCAGACCTTCGAAGGTGCACCAGAACACGCGCTGCGGCACCGGAGCATCGACCTTGCCGCCTGCCGTGATCGTGTCGATCACCAGCGAGCCGGAGTCCGAGGAGGTGACGAAGAACACGATGACCAGAATGATGGCGATGAACGAGGTGATCGATGCCATCGGCAGATCGGCGAGCATGCCGAAGAGCGACAGTTCGGGGCTGTAGCTCGCAATCACATATTCATGCACCTGGCTGTCGCTGTTGGTCAGGACCTGTTCGATGGCGGTGCCGCCGAACGCGGTCATCCAGATTACCGAGACGATGGTCGGAATGATCAGGACGCAGACGATGAACTCCCGAACAGTGCGGCCACGGCTGACACGTGCAATGAACATGCCGACAAACGGCGACCAGGAGATCCACCAGGCCCAGTAGAACGACGTCCAACCCTGGCGGAAGCTATCGTCCTCGCGGCCGAATGGCATCGACAGCGGCACGATTTCCCTGCCGTAGGCGATAATGTTGGAGAAGAAGTCCGAGATCAGCGTTGCGGTTGGCCCTGCGGCAATCACGAAGACCAGCAAGAGCGCCGCAATCAGCATGTTGATTTCCGACAGCACTTTAACGCCGCCGTCGAGACCACGCAGAACCGAGACCAGTGCAACAGCGGTGATGCCGATGATCAGCACGACCTGTGCCGTGGTGCTGACAGGAATGCCGAAGACGAAATCGAGACCGGCGTTGGCCTGCTGGGCGCCGAAGCCGAGCGAGGTGGCGAGACCGAACAGGGTGGCGAACACGGCCATGATATCGATGACATGGCCCGGCCAGCCCCAGGTGCGCTCACCGAAGATCGGATAGAACACCGAGCGCATGGTCAGCGGCAGCCCCTTGTTGAAGGAGAAGATTGCAAGAGCGAGTGCAACCACTGCGTAGATCGCCCAGGGGTGCAGTCCCCAGTGAAAGATCGTTGCAGCCATGCCCATGGCCTTCGCGGCCGCGACATTTTCCGGAATGAGATTTCCGTCCGCGTCAAAAGGCTTGGGCACGCCGACCGGCTCGGAAAAGGCCATGTGATAGACCGGTTCCAGCACCCCGAAGAACATCAGGCCAATGCCCATGCCCGCGGCGAACAGCATGGCGAACCAGCCGAAATAGGTATAGTCGGGTTCGGCGTCCTTGCCGCCGATGCGGACGTTGCCGAGAGGGGTGACGATCAGCGCCAGGCAGACGAGGACGAAGACGTTGCCGGAGATGATGAAGAACCAGTCGAGGTTTGATGTCAGCCACTTGCGCAGATGATCGAACATCGGGCCGACTTCGGTCTGAAAGGCGAGGGTCAGAAAGACGAAAGCAACGATGGTCAGGCCAGAGACCAGGAAAACCGGATTGTGGATGTCGAGGCTGAAAGGGCCGACAGAGGTTTCGATGTTGTCCTGGCCGATCTCGTATTCGGTGTCGATGAGATTGGCGGCGCCTTCCGGATCCGGAATGCCTTGATTGTCGCTCATGGGAGCGCTCCTTTTGTTCGGGAAACGGGTTATCTCACGAGGAAGACGGATACATCTGCATGGCTCGCGACACGTCCACCGTTCGACGGCCAGAAGTGATCCGGCACGTGCGGGATGTGCGTTGCCATGACAACGAGATCCGCGCCGGTATCGTGAACAGCCTTCAGAATCGCGTTTTCCAGGTCGACAGCCGGATCGTGAGAGAAGACAGCATGACCGGAAGCGGTGATCCCGTGTTTCTGCCCTTCTGCGGCAGCGTAGGCAGCCAGCTTTTCCCGAAACTCGTCCGGCGTGTGGGCCAGGGCGCTTGGTGTGTTTGAAGTTACCGCCGCAAATACCACGGGAATACTATTGGTTTTTGCTATGTAAGCACCCGTTGCGATGGTTTTTTCAAGTTTATCCGCATGACTGAGGTCAATCGGAACTAGTATTTTTGTGAACAAATGTCCCTCCAAGATCTGTTCAGGCAAGAATATACAAGATTCAAGCCGTAGAGGTCCTTGCGCGGAGGGTCCGCTTCAGTATTGCATTCTAGTGTAATGTCGTCTTGTCCCGCTCCGCTACGATTACACTACTGTTGCATATACGGAGGGCGGCGTCAAAAGAACGGCAAGAATACGTCCCGATGCGACATATTGGCGCGTTGGGTTCGAAATAGCGCGAAATTTTGCGCGCGAAGCCGGGAAAACGCTACGGCATCGCGTGTCGAACGTGGATGCGACCAGGTCAGACGGTCTGGGCCGGTCAGAGGGCCGGAGCGTGTTCCGGATACGAACTCTTGTGGGCAACGCATTTGTTGCGGCCCGTCGACTTTGCCTCATAAAGCGCCGTGTCGGCCTTTTGCATGAGGGTTGAAAATTCCAGATCTTCGCGGGCGACGGTGGCAAGGCCCATGCTGCAGGTGACGGTCTGTTTGACGATGTCGAGCTGGCATTCCTCGATAATCTTCACCCGCAGACGTTCACACACCAGCATGGCATCTTCGATTTCGGCGTTGTGCAGGATCATGCAGAACTCTTCGCCACCGACCCGGCCGAAGATGTCGACAGCACGCAGGGCGCTGCTGACGGTATCGGAAAATTTTTTCAAAACTTCGTCGCCGGTGGCATGGCCGTACAGATCGTTGATCTGCTTGAACTTGTCGATGTCCATCATCACAGCCGTGAAGGGGCGCTTGGTGCGGCGGAAGCGTTGCACTTCTGTATTGGCCCGTTCCAAGAAAGCGCGGCGGTTCAGGATCTGGGTCAGGTCGTCGATGCTGGCGACCCGCTCCAGGTTGATCTTGGCGTTCATCAGGGCCTGATGATCGCGCTGGCGGGCGATCTCATGTCCGACCCAGTCCGCGAACTGACGCACGATCTGAAGATCCGACGGGGAAAATGCCCTTTTGCGCACGTCCGGGGCCGTGAAGTTGATTGTCCCATGAACTTCACCATCCACGAGAATCGGGGCGCCGATATACGTCTCCAACTTGAAGATCTCGTGGCAGGGATGCCTGGCGAACTCCGAGCTCGCGGCATTTGAGGTCGCGATCGGCTCTTCGGACTTCAGCGTCAACAGACAATAGGTGTCCTGCAACGGAAACGAAGTGCCCGGAACGAGTTCTCCTTCCGGGCTCTGGGCGTGCGTGATCGTGTAGTGGTCGTCAATCACGTGACTGATAATGCCGAAGGGAACCTCGAAGTGTTCGGTCCCCAGACGCAGGATTTCGGCAATCTTGTCTTCGTGGCCGAGCTCGCGGGTCGAGGTGATGGCGTAAAGCTCGGCCAGCGTACGTTCCGTTTTCTTCCGGTCGGTTATATCGGAAATCAGAACCACGATAGCTTCAACGGCACCGTCATCGCCGAAGCGCGGGTTACAGCTCATCAGGCATTCGCGCAATATGCCGTCGGGAAAATGGAAGCTGACTTCCGATGAAACCTTTTCACCGCTCATCGCTTCCTCGAAGATCGTGCGAACGGTTTCACGTTCCTTCCAGGGTAAGCGGTCACGAAGCCGGGTGCCGATGAGCGTTTCCGGCTTTTCGTTGAACCAGTCACACGCGGTCTTGTTGATGAAGACGCATCTGCCCTCCAGATCGACTTCGGTGACACTGGCAACAATGTTGTCGGCCATGAGCGAAAGGTTCTTGTAGGCGTTTTCGGCCTTGGCCTGGGCGTGTTTGAGTTCCGTGATGTCGAACCGGATGCCGGCGATGCCGCCGGCGCGGGTGCGGGTTTCCGAAATGCGCAGCCAGCGGCCGTCACTGAGGTTTTGCTCCAGGACCGTGCCATCGCCGGCCTGATGCCGATCGAGGCGCTCCGCCAACCATTCGTCGTCCGTCTTGCCGCCCGTCTCGTATTGCTTGCGGTTCAGGCCGAACCGCAGGATGTCCTCGAAACGATTGCCGGGGAACATGGCCGGTGCCGAATGGGCATAGATCTCGCGATAATTGTCGTTGCAGATAACCAGCCGGTCATCCTTGTCGTAGAGTGCGAAGCCTTCCGAAATCGCGTCCAGGGCATCTTCAAGCGTCAAGGCGATGTCGCTCAGTTTGCTTTCCAGCGCCTTTCGTTCCGCCTGATCCCGCGCGATAAACAGAATGCCGGTCAATGAGTGTTCTGTATCGAAGAGCGGTGCGCTGACAACCTCGACGGATACGCTCGACCCGTCTTCGAGCACCAGATCGATTGAATAGGCCTTGCGGTTCCGGTGATCGGTCGGAGTTTGATAAAGTTCGGCCATCTGGGCGAACTGGTTCGGATCGGCGAAGAACCGTTTTGTCGTCGTGCCAACAACCTCTTCGCGGTCCACCTTCAGCAGGTTGGACATGGCCTTGTTCATGAAAATGATGGTGCGTTCGGGGTTGGTCACGAGGACACATTCGTTCAATTCGCCGAACGTCTGTTCAAGATCCAAAGTGATGTTCTTGGTCATTTCCGTCCCCGTTGTCCGACCTTTTTGCGGGCCGCGATGCCATTCAAGACAATAAAAGTTTAATAAAAGGGATACGTAACGGAAGACTCCTTGAAGAAAATACGCATGTTAACCTTGGAAAGGTCTGGCGATCAGTATTTATGCCAAGTTTTCAGTTCTTGCGGTTTTCGTTCAGGAATTTTTCTATCCGTCCCAGCGCATCGCGTATGTTGTCCGTGGAATTCGCGTAAGACAATCTGATGTAGCCTTCGCCCAATACACCGAAGTCGGGGCCGCCGATGGTCGCAACGCCGGTCTCTTCCAAAAGGGCGGATGCAAGTGCCTTGGCCTTCCAGCCGGTCTGCTTGATATTCGGAAAGGCGTAAAAGGCGCCAAGCGGAACGCGGCAGGAAATACCTTCGATGGCGTTCAGGCCGTCAACGGTCACCTTGCGCCGACCGTCGAATTCCCGAACCATGTCCGCCACTGCGGTTTGCGGTCCGGTAAGCGCTGCAAGAGCGCCGAACTGGGCGGGGGCGTTGACACAGGACCACGCGTTGACCGCGAGCTTGCGCGCCTTGTCGATCAGGCCTTCGGGCCAGAGGGAGAAACCCATCCGCCAGCCGGTCATGGCATAGGTCTTCGACCAGCCGTCGAGCAGGATGAGCCTGTCGCGCAGCGACGGGAACCCCAACAGGGAGACGTGTTCCATGCCGTCATAGGTCATCTGCGAATAGATTTCGTCGGACATGACGGCTACATCAGGGAAGCGTTCCAGCCCGGCGACGAGCTTTTCTATTTCGGCACGCGGGGTGACCCCGCCGGTGGGGTTGGCCGGCGAGTTCAGGATCAGAAGCCGGGTCTTGTCGGTGATCAGCGACAGCGTCTCTTCGGCAGAAAAGGCAAAGTCGTTTTCCTCGCGGATCGGAACCGGCACGGGCCGGGCGCCCGTGAACTCGATCATCGAGCGGTAGATCGGGAAGCCCGGATCGGGATAGAGAATTTCACTTCCCGGTTCGCCGAACATCAAGATAGCCATGAACATGGTGACCTTGCCACCGGGAACGATCAGAACGTTGCCGGGGTCGGTCTCCACCGCGTGACGTTTCAGAAGGTCGGCGGAGACTGCTTCGCGTAACGGGGCAATGCCGGTTGCGGGCGTGTAACCGTGCTGACCGTCGCGCAGGGCCTTGATGGCCGCTTCAACGATGTGATCCGGCGTTTTGAAGTCCGGCTGACCAATGCCCAGGTTGATGATGTCGCGGCCTTGTGCGGCAAGTTCCGTTGCCCGCGCCAGCACGGCGAATGCGTTTTCCTCGCCAATCCGGTCAAATCCGCCAATCGTGTGCAGCATTTTGGTCTCCATGCCTTTGCGCGCTTCCTCGAGCCGACGTTAATGCGGCGGACAAGGATTTGAAAAGGCTGAAGAACGGTCAAAGCGTTCGGGCGAGTGTCCACAGGTATGGCGGGAAAAGGGAAATTTCCGTACCGCCCTCCCAATACGGCGGTGAAATGCTTATATTCGCGCCCAAGCGGCCCGCCGATCGGCGGGCGACCCTTTATCTTCTGCCAGGAAAGCGCGCAATGACTGCGACCCAGGACAGCCAGGCACAGATCCCCGTTACCGTGTTGACGGGGTATCTGGGTGCCGGCAAGACCACACTTCTCAACCGGATCCTGACCGAAAACCACGGTCAGCGTTATGCGGTTATCGTCAACGAGTTCGGCGAAGTCGGCATCGATAACGATCTGCTCGTGGAATCCGACGAAGAAATCTTCGAAATGAACAACGGCTGCATCTGCTGCACCGTGCGCGGTGACCTGATCCGCACTGTGCAGAACCTGATGAAGCGCAAGAATGCCTTTGACGCGATCATCGTCGAGACCACCGGTGTTGCCGATCCGGCTCCGGTCGCACAGACCTTCTTCATGGACGACGATGTGCGTGCTGCCGCGAAACTCGATGCGGTCGTGGCCGTTGTCGATGCCCGCCACGTGCTGCAGCGTCTGGAAGACACCGAAGAGGCCGAAGACCAGATCGCCTTTGCCGATGTCATCCTGATCAACAAGACCGATCTCGTCTCGGGCGAAGAGCTTGCCACCGTCGAGGCGCGTATCCGTTCGATCAATCCGTATGCCGTGCTCCACCGGAGCGAGCGTTGCGGTATCGAGATTGCCAAGGTGCTGGATCGGGGTGCGTTCGATCTCGACAGGATCCTGTCGCTCGATCCGCATTTCCTTGAGCATGGTCATCATGCCGACGAATGCGGTCCGGACTGCGACCATGACCACCATCATCACGGCCACGATCATCATCATGACCATGGGCACGATCATGGACATGGGCATCACCATCATCATCACGATGAAGATCCCCATTCGGTGAAGAGCATTTCCCTGAAGGCAGGCGACCTTGATCCCAACATGTTCTTTCCCTGGATCAACCAGGTCACGCAGGTTCAAGGCCCAAACATTCTGCGCCTGAAGGGCATCATTGCCTTCAAGGGGGATCCGCAGCGCTATGTCATCCAGGGGGTGCACATGATCGTTGAAGGCGATCATCAGCGCGACTGGAAAGAGGATGAACCGCGAGAAAGCCGCCTGGTCTTCATCGGCCGCGATCTCAACTGGGATGTCCTGAGAGACAGTTTCCAGGCCTGCGCCGCGCAATAAGGAAGAAGAGACTTGCCGACAGTTGCTCCCGTGGAGGTGGACGGCTTCGTCGTCCGCGCCGGCTATCTGAAAGACACGGCCTTTTTTGCATCCGGAGAAGGCGACATCGTCCTGTCCGGACAGGGTGAAACGAAACTGAAGCCGCACAAGGCCGGGCTTCTGGCTGCCGAACCGACAATCGACGGCAAGGGGCTGATCACATCGGGTGACGACGGCTGCATCTTCCTGAGTGCGGCGGACGGGTCGAGCGAATGCGTCGCCGAACGGCCGCGCAAGTGGATCGACCTGATCGCTGCCGGGCCGTCCGGTGCGCTTGCCTTTGCCAGTGGCCGCACCGCCTGGGTGCGGTTCGCGGACGGGCGCGAAAAGGAATTTGCGCATGAACGGGCGGTCGGCGGTCTTGCCTTCGCGCCCAAGGGCATGCGGCTGGCGGTCGGGCGCTACGATGGCGCGACACTCTGGTGGGCCGGCACGGACGGCGCACCGGTCGAGCTCAGCTGGAATGGCGCGCATCTGGGCGTGAGCTTTTCGCCCGACGGCAAGTATGTTGTTACCGCCATGCAGGAAAACGCGTTGCACGGCTGGCGCCTGTCGGACAGCCAGGACATGCGCATGACCGGCTACCCGGCCAAGGTCAAATCGTTCAGCTGGTCGGTCAAGGGGCGATATCTGGCGACCTCCGGTGCCAATGCCGCGATCCTCTGGCCGTTCTTCGGCAAAACCGGGCCGATGGGGCAGACACCGCTGCAGTTGGGCACAAGGGGTGACAACCTGGTCAGCGCCGTTGCCTGCCACCCGAAGGAGGATGTCGTTGCTGTCGGCTATCAGGACGGCATGATCCTGATGTGCCGGTTCGAGGACAATGCCGAGGTGCTGTTGCGGCGCCCGGGCCTGGGGCCGGTCTCTACAATGGCCTGGGATGCCGATGGAGTCCGGCTGGTCTTCGGAACGGAAACCGCGGAAGCCGGGATCATCAGTCTGCAGGACTGACGGGCCGTAACCTGGAAAGGGAGATCCTGACACGCGATGGCACGTATCATGATGCTGATTGTCATGTTGCTGAGTGGAACCGCGACGTCCCAGTTGCCGGAGTTCACACAGCAATATCGCCAGCGACTTGGTGGGGCCATCGACGCTCTGGAGGAAATTCTGGCCGATTTCAATCGTGATGCCGCTCGTTACGGGCTGACGTCGGCAGAAGCCATAGCGCGTCAGAAATCCTCGGAAGATCCCTTTATCAGAGCGCGCGGCGACAGCATGCTGAACGCCGAAATCCGCTTGAGCAGGCTGAAACTGCAGCGGGAGGAGCTGGAAACGGCCGGGCCGCTGGATCGCATGATCATCTTTGCGCGTGGCTTCGACCCAACCCTGGCGCAGGCAACGGCCGAAGACTACGAACCGGCCATTCCGGTAACGCCGGCCGGCTTTGCCAGTGCGGGTGTCGGAGCACTTGGCGGGCTTCTTGTCATCCGCCTGCTGATCGGCGCAGCGCGCCTTGGGCGCCGCGCCAGACCTGCCCGGCACTAAACGCCCCGCCAGGCCGGCCTTTGGCGAAGCCTTTGACCGGCCGCCGGAAAATACGCTAAGCAGGGTTTCTGGAATGGCCCCAACGGGAAGGATGCCGGATGGACGCAATCACGCGGATGCGCTGCTTCATTCAAGTTGTCGATTCAAACGGATTTTCCGCAGCAGCCCGTGAAATGGGACGGTCCAAGGCGCTGGTCTCGAAATATGTCGGCGAGCTGGAAGACGAGCTGGGTGTGCGTCTGTTGAACCGGACCACCCGTCAGGTGTCGCTCACCGAAGTCGGCGAGGCCTATTACAAGGAAGCCGCCGAAATCCTGCAGCGGATCGATGATCTGCAAGCCTCGGTTCAGTCGTCGCACCAGGAAGTCCGCGGCCGTTTGCGTGTTTCGGCTCCCCGTTCGATGGGCGACGACCTGCTGAACCAGGCCATGATGCATTTTCTGGTGAAGTATCCGGAAATCAATCTGGACCTCAGGCTGGAAGACCGCTTCGTCGATCTCGTGGAAGAAGGTTTCGATCTCGCGGTCCGGGTCACGCAGCTGGAAGATTCCAGCCTGATCGCCCGGAAGATCGCCCCTTTTCGCACCGTGGTGTGCGCCACGCCTGAAACGATCGAGACCTATGGGGCGCCGAATGTGCCCGCCGATCTTTCCACACGGCCTTGCATCATCGATACGAACTACCGCTACAAACAGAACTGGGCCTTCTACACGAATGGAGAGCGTTCGTCGGTGGCAGTGAAGGGGCCGCTGGAAGTCAACAGCGCTGCCGCGGCGCGCGAAGCGGCGCTATGTAACCTCGGTTTCCTTCGTACACCGCTGTTTTTTGTGTCAAAAGATATCCGCGACGGCAAACTGGTTACGCTACTGGAGGCCTATGAGGAGCCGATGCGCGGTATTCATGCAGTTTATCCGCACCGTCGGCACTTGAGCGCAAAGGTGCGCGCCTTTGTTGATTTTCTGGTCGAATGGTATTCGTCAGGTCAAAATGACTGCTGAATTTTTTTAGCTGGTTCAGCTATTTTCCATTCCTTTGAGAATACGCATCAGGATTTTAATTTCCCCGTCGTTTTTCTTTATTAAATGAATGTAATCTGTAAATTTCTATCTATGGTTATTTAAGGGAAATTACTTACAATAAGTTTCGATGAAGGTTTTCCTTGAAAAGCCGATGTATAAATCCCAAGGTTTACTCATGGAAAACGCGCAGGAACATATTGCCGCTCGTCTGGAAGAAGTTTTCTGGAGCCGGGGTTTCGCCGAACCGAGCGTTCCCGAGCTAAGAGCTGGCGCGGGTGTCAGCATGCGCACGCTTTACCGTCATTTTCCCTCACGCGAAGCGATGGTTCTGGGCGCCCTTGAATACCGGCATCGGCGCTACCTCTCCTATGTTCGCGAAGGCGTGACGTTGCCCGGGCTTGAGGCGGCCGTTCAGCTTTTTGACAAGCTGGGTGGCTGGATGCGCATGACAGCGGGCAAGGAGTGCCTGTTTCGCCAGGCGCTTGCAGCAAATCCCGGCAGCACCGAAATAGCGGCGATGGTCAAGCGCCACAAAGGCGAGCTTCTGCGTTTCTTTGGTGAATTGAGCGGACAGGAAAGCTTTGCCTCGCGTCTTTACCTCCTGCATGAAGGCGTCACGGCCTGTTATGCGGAAATGGGGGAAAGAGCCGTTGAAGACGCTAAAATCCTCGTGAGGCAGATGTTCAAAGCCTCGAACGAGAGCCAGTTTTCCTGATCCCTGATCCCTGATCCATTCTGGGTTTGAGGCGTTTGCGCGTGCGTTGCCGAACTTCGTGCCGACCACACAAAGCCGGTAAGCGGGGCAGGGCCGTCAACGGCGGCTCCTGGCCGCCGTCTTGTCAGTCGTCAGAAGTGCTGTCAGGCAGCCTTTGCTTTCGCCAGACGCTCTTCCGCCATTGTGTCTGCCACATGTTCCGGGGTGGTGTTCTCTAGAGCGGCCCGATCGTAGATCTTTGCCAGGGTTTCGCCGATCGCGATGGTTTTGTCGCGGACCACGTTGTCGCCGCTGTTTGCGGTCGCCAGCGCGATGGAAATCACGCCACCGGCGTTGATTGCATAATCCGGAGCATAGAGGATGCCGCGCTTTTTCAGCGCTACGCCGTCCGCCGGGGTCTGCAACTGGTTGTTAGCAGCACCAGCTACGATCCTGGCCTGGATTTGCGGAACCGTGCGGGCGTTGAGACCTGCGCCAAGCGCACAGGGCACAAAGATGTCTGCCTCGACCATGTGTGCTTCAGCCGGATCCACCGCGGTGGCGCCGAACGCATCAATGGCGCGCAGTACGGCCGGTGCGTGAATGTCAGAAACGATGAGCCTTGCGCCGGCTTGGTGAAGCTGGCGGGCGACGTCAAAGCCGACATGGCCAAGGCCCTGCACGGAAACGGTCTTGCCGGACAGATCGCTGCTGCCGTAGACAAATTTTGCGGACGCCTTGATACCTTCGAAGACACCGAGAGCCGTATAGGGCGACGGGTCGCCGAGGCCGGTTGCCTTGGTGCCGCGCACATGGGCGGTCTGGCGGGCGACGGCTTCCATGTCGTCCGGCGACACGCCGACGTCTTCTGCGGTGATGTAGGTGCCGGACAAGCGATCCACATGGCGGCCGAACGCCTCCATCAGGGCTTCGGACTTGTCCTTGCGGGGGTCGGCAATGATGACGGCCTTGCCGCCGCCGAGATCAAGGCCTGCCAGAGAGTTCTTGTAGGTCATGCCGCGGGACAGGCGCAGAGCATCCGTCAGCGCATCCGCCGGGTTCTCGTAGGGCCAGACACGGCAACCACCAAGTGCCGGGCCGAGCGTGGTGTCGTGGACGGCGATGATTGCCTTCAGGCCGGTGGCCTTGTCCTGGACAAAAACGATGTCTTCGTGATCGCCCATCTCCGGATGATCGAAAACGGCACTGTGGTGAACTGATTTATGCAAGGCGTTCATGGCTGGCTCGGTGCAGTGGTTATTGTTGTGAATATTTTAGGCTGCATTCCGGGAATATTGTCTTTTTTCTCCTAATTTTAAACGTTGGATGAGTTGAAACATTCCTCATTTGATTTCCAAGGGTGAAAATTGTTCCCTGGGCGTTTTGCGCCGCGAAATTGTCGCGGTCATCTTCCTGCCGTCTTCTCTGGTCAAACAACGCACTGCGTGTCATGTAAACATATTACATCTGATCAGTGGGTGATCCCGTTGCGCTTGCTTTCCACCTTTCGAGCCAAGGTTCTTCCTGCGGCCTCTCGCCGTTTCCTGTTGGGTCTGGGTCTTCTGTTGGCTGCTCTTGCCGGAGCCAGTGCGCACCCGCATGTCTTTGTCGAAGCACGAAGCAAGCTGGTATTCGACGATGCTGGACAGGCGATTGCGCTTCAGCACGTGTTTCGTTTCGATGATGCGTTTTCCGCTTTCGCCATCCAGGGTTTCGACAAGGATGGTGACGGTCACTATTCCCGTGAAGAGCTGAGTGAACTGGCGAAGGTCAATGTGGAGAGCATGGCCGATTACGGCTATTTCACGTTTGGTGACAATAGCCGGGTCGAATTCGATTTCGATGACCCGACGGATTACTGGCTGGAAGTGGTCAAGGTTCCCCTCGAGGACTACTGGGTGATGAAGCCCGAGGACTTTGAGGCCATGGAGGAAGATGTCCGCATGAATGGCGGCTCCATGCCGGACGATGTGAACCTGCTGGAACTGCATTTCACGTTGCCGTTCAAACAGCCTAGCGATACCAAGAACTTGATCACGCTCGACGTTTACGATCCGACCTATTACGTCGATTTCCGCTTTGGTGCGGGGGACGATGCGCTGGGGACGGAAAACGCACCGGGCACTTGCCGTGTGAGCCGCAAGGAACCGCCACCGCTGGATGATGCCGAAGCCTATGCACTTGCTCAGATCGGTGCAGACCAGCGTGACCTGCCGCCCGAGCTTCAGTCCGTTGCTGCCTCGCAGGTCAATCAGATGCTGGTTGCCTGCGGTGATGCAATGGCCGCCGCGAGCTCCTCGTCCGGAACTACGGAAGCCGCAACGCCCGGAACCACGTCCGCTTCCACGTCCACGGACACTGCTGCCAGCTCGCCCGCCGATGCTGCCGCGGCAATTACGGCTGCACTCGATACGGCGAAGGCTTCAGAAGAAGCGGTTGCCGCGCCGAAGGCGGGTTTCCTCGATACTGTTTTCGGGACAATTGCAGTCAAGCAGAAGGAATTCTACCAGGCGCTGGTCGCCAGTCTCAGGGCCTTCCGCAACAACCCGCATGCGGCCTGGCTGCTGATGGGGCTTTCCTTCGCGTATGGCATCTTCCACGCAGCAGGGCCGGGGCATGGCAAGGCCATCATCACGTCCTACGTGGTTGCCAACAACGAGACCCTTCGCAAGGGTATTTTTCTCTCCTTTGCCTCGGCGTTCGCACAGGCCGTGACCGCGATCCTTCTGGTTGGAGGTCTGGCCGTCGTTTTCAATCTCACCAGCATCGCGATACAGGATACGGCGCGGTGGTTCGAGATCGGATCCTATGTGCTGATCACCGGTCTGGGCGGCTGGCTGTTGTGGCAGAAAGCCCTTCGTCCGCTGGCCATGAATGTGGCGTCCCGTCTGTCAGGTTCCCAGCTCGCGCTCGCGGGCGCTCCGGCTGCCGGTCATCACGGTCATGGCCATAGTCACGATGACCACCACCATCATCATGGCCACGATCATCACCACCATGACCATCACCATCACGAGATCGGCTCTGACGGCGTGTGCGCCACATGCGGTCATGCCCATGCCCCGACACCAGACATGCTTCAGGGCAAGATTACTCTTGCCCGGGCCGTATCGATCATTTTTGCAGTTGGTCTTCGGCCCTGTACCGGCGCGCTGGTGGTGCTGGTCTTTGCTCTTTCGCAAGGCATGATCGCAGCCGGCATCGCTTCCACCCTGGCGATGGCGGTTGGCACCGGCATAACCGTCTCGCTGCTGGCGGGCATGGCAGTCGGGGCCAAGGAACTTGCCGTGCGGCTTTTCGGCGAAGGCAGTCCGATGGCGGTGAAGGTTCACCGGACGATCGAAATCGTCGGGGCAGCCATCGTCTTCCTGCTGGGGCTCACGCTGCTGATCGCAACGCTCGGCTGGGGCTGATTACAAACCCAGGCGCTTGACGCGATAAGCCCGGACGGCATCACCGAAAGCGGCAAACAGCTTTTTCGACGGGCCGTCCGTCGACACCCAGTATTCCGGGTGCCACTGGGTCGCGAGGACGTAGCCGGCACTATCCTTGACGGAGGCTGCTTCGATGGTCCCGTCTTCGGCTTCCGCTTCCGCGATCATGCCATTGCCCAGCCTGCCGACAGCCTGGCGGTGGAGCGAATTCACCTCGAAAGGCTCGTTGCCGACAACGGCCGCCAGACAGCTGCCTTCGGCGACTTCCACCGGATGGGCAATCCGGAAACGTTCGTCTTGTCGTTCGGATGTCGGCGCGCGGTGATCGGCACGCCCGTCAAGGGACTGGATCTCGGTCAGTAGCGTACCGCCAAGGGCAACATTCAATTCCTGCATTCCGCGGCAGATGGCAAAGACGGGAATGCCGCGTTCGACTGCGCGCTTAAGCAGCGGCAGTGTCGTGGAATCGCGGGACGGATCGTATGGACCGTTCTCTTCCGTCGGCACTTCGCCGTAAAGTTCCGGATTGACGTTGGACCGGGACCCGGTCGCCAACACTCCGTCGACCTGGTCCAGAGCTGCGTCCAGGTCCAGATCCGCCCCCAGGGACGGCAGGATCATCGGGATGGCATCGGAGCCTTTCAGCACGGCCTGCAGATAGGTTGAGGTCGCGGCGTGCCAGTTGTAGCCCTCGATGGTTTTCACATCGGCGGTTACCAGGACGAGTGGTTTGGTCATTTCATGCCTGTCAGATGGGAGACCCGTGTCTCCGGAAGTGTTTGGCCAAGGTGTGGACCCAAACAGATTTAGCCGAGCCGGATCAGTCCAGCAATCCCAGATCCTGCGCGACCTTGTAGAGCTGAGCGGCATTCTTGTTGCCGACCTTTTCCCGCAGGTTCAGGCGGTGGGATTCGACGGTGCGCACGCTGATGCCCAGTTCTTTGGCGACTTCCTTGTTGGGCTGGCCTTTGGCAATGGCCGTCAGCACCTGGCGCTCCCGATCGGTCAGCCCGTATGGGTCTTCCACCGGTGCGGATGTGCCGGCACCAACCAGCGTCGGGCCGACCGCGGAGGAGAAATAGTACCCGCCATTGGCAACACTGGTGATCGCAGTAATCATCTCGGCTGCGGAGATATCCTTCAGGATGTAGCCGCGGGCACCTGCCTGGACGACACCGCGCACATACTCCGGGTTGTCGTAGACCGACAGGATCAGTACCGCGATTTCAGGCAGCGTCTTGCGCATCTGGGTCGCCGCTTCCAGCCCGTTCATGACCGGCATGGACACATCCATCAGGAGAACGTCGGGGCGCAGGTCACGGGCGAGTGTCAGGGCATCGCGGCCGTTTGTTGCTTCACCGACCACTTCCAGATCGGCCACCTTTTGCAGCCGGGCCCGGATACCGTCCCGAACCAGCTCATGGTCGTCTGCCAGAAGAACGCGGATGGGCCTGGTAAATGACCGGGGTGAAGGTGAATGCACTGTCATCTTTGCATCATGCCGCTTTTGCCGCCGCATTGTCGAGCGGCATCTGGACTTTAATACGGGTTCCGCCGGAAGCACGTCTGCTCAGGGTTAACCGGCCACCGTAGGTTTCGATCCGCTCGCGCATGTTGCGGAAGCCGAGGCCGCCGGATTTCGGCAGCGGGCGGGGGAGGCCGACGCCATTGTCTTCCACCGAGAGCACAAGCTGCTGCATGCCGACCTTGAGGGAAATCGCGACCTCGCTGGCGTGGGAATGGCGCGCAACATTGGTCATGCATTCCTGAACCACACGGTAGAGGGCGGTCTTGGCACCTTCCGACAAGCGGGCGTGGCATTGCTCCGCCTGAACGTTGACGGTGATGCCCGACTGGTTCTGGAACTCCTTGCCGAGACTGCCGAGCGCAGCCGCAAGGCCCATGTCATCAAGGACACTGGGTCTGAGATCTCGCGATATCCGCCGGACCTCGGCAATGGTTCCGTCCAGCGTCTTGAGGCATTTGGCTGCCTGCACCTGAAGATCCGGATCCCGGTTAGCCTCGCTATGGATCATTTCGACGCCATAGCGCACGGACACCAGAAGTTGGGAGATACTGTCGTGCAGTTCAGTGGAAACGCGTTTGCGCTCCTGTTCCTGCACCTGGAAGATCCGGTTGGTCAGCTCTTTCAGCTTGGTGTCGGCAAAGCGCTGTTCGGAGAACCGCACACCGGCGATGAGGAAACCCGCAATGACGATGGCCGCAAGCGTGATCATGAAGGTGACGAACAGTGTCTGCCGAATGGAGCGGGCAAAGTCGGTGCGGATCGCGGTGACCTCGCGGGCGATGTCATCGGTGTAAAGGCCGGTGCCAAGCATCCAGCCCCACTTGTCGAGCAGGATCGCGTAGCCGAGCTTTTCCTCGACCGTGCCTGTGGAGGGCTTGTGCCAGACATACTGGTGGAAGCCGCCGCCGTTCTGGGCCGCCTCGATCAGGTTGCGGATGACGTAGTCGCCGTTGTCATCCTGGAGCTGCCACCAGTTTCCCCCCACGAGGTGCGGCAGCTTGGGATGGACCAGGTTGGTGCCGTCGAGCGTGTAAACGAAGAAATAGCCGTCGTAGTCGAAGGTCAGATGCTGCAGGATCATCCTGACCTTTTGCTGGGCGGCTTCGCGACCTCCGGGTTCTTCCTTGTAGATCTGCTCGATCGAGGTGAGAGCAAGACTGACGTAGTTCCGGATTTCCTGGCGCTTGGAGGACAGGATGCGCTGTTCCACTGCCTGGGTCTGCGTGTTGATCAGTTCCCGAGACTGATAGTAGGTGGCCGCACCGATGAGTACGGAGACGGCGATCAATGGCAGGATCGTGATGAGCAGCAATTTGGTCTTGAAGGTCACGAATTTTGCTCTCTTGTTGCGCGAACATGCGGCAAACGATTATCTCTCTTGCGTGGTTCTCGGTAGTATTACTGAGAAGCTGCGCAGAACCACGAATAGCGCTTCAGACACTCGGTCAACTAGACATACCTCGAGATCGGTGCAAGTGTGTACCCGGTCCGAAATCGGGTCCGATTAGGGAGGAAACTAATGGATCGTCGTTCGTTTATCAAAAAGGCTGGTATTGGTGCCGGCGGTGTCGCCGCTGGATCCTTGCTGGCTGCTCCGGCAATTGCGCAGGGCACCAAGGAAATGGTCATCGTGTCCACATGGCCGCGCGACTTTCCGGGTCTCGGTATTCCCGCACAGCGCCTCGCAGCCCGTATTGCAGAGCTGACCGCAGGTCGCCTCAACGTTCAGTATTTCGCCGCTGGCGAACGCGTTGGTGCCTTTGACTCCTTCGACGAAGTCGCTTCCGGTAACGCGCAGGCCTACATCGGCGCCGATTACTACTGGAAAGGCAAGCATCCGGGCTGGGCAGCATTCACTGCCGTGCCGTTCGGTCTGACCCAGGCTGAAATGGACGCCTGGATCAAGTACGGCGGCGGCCAGGAACTGTGGGATGAGCTGGCTGGTGAATTCGGCCTGAAGAACTTCGCCATGGGCAACACCGGTGTCCAGATGGGCGGCTGGTTCAACAAGGAAATCGAAACCGCTGACGACCTGAAGGGTCTGAAGATGCGTATTCCGGGTCAGGGCGGCGACGTCATGGCGAAACTCGGCGCGTCTCCGGTGTCCCTGCCGGGTGGCCAGATCTACGAAAACCTTGTTTCCGGCGCGATCGATGCAACCGAGTGGGTTGGTCCGTTCAACGACTACTTCATGAAGTTCTACGAAGCTGCCAAGTACTACTACTATCCGGGCATGCACGAGCCGGGCGCCATGCTTGCTCTGGGCATGAACAAGGCATTCTGGGATAGCCTCGACAAGGTCGATCAGCAGATCATCGTTGCAGCGTGTGCGGAAGAAAACTCCAACACGATGGCTGAAACCAACGCCAACAACGGTAAGTACCTGACCCGCCTGATCAACGAGCACGGCGTTGAGCTGCGTGAGTTCTCCGACGAGATCTACGACAGCTTCGGTGAAGCCGCTCAGGAAGTCCTGGAAGAAGCGATGGATCATTCCCCGCTGTCCAAGAAGATCTTCGAGAGCGTCATCAACGCACGTCAGGAAATCGGCAGCTACATGGCGATCGCCGACATTGCCTACAGCAACAAGCGTAACCGTTACCTCGGCATTCCGAAGTAATCGGTTGAGCAAATAAAAGGGGCGGGAGAAATCCCGTCCCTTCTTCTTAGACAAAGATAAAAAGGCACAGCCACGATGACGGCCTTGGACAATGTTCAAGACGGCTCGCCTGTTATGAATTCCGGTGGTAAAGCCTCGCCGGAGAGCGCCCGCTTCTTCCGCCTGTGCGGCTGGATCGTATTGGCGATCATGACGGCGTTTCTGCTCAACAACTACCTGACCTATTGGCAAGACCTTCCAGGCATTGCGCCCATTTTCGGCGGCGCGGCCAATGGATCCATGCCGATTCTCTGGTCCTGGTTGCAATTGGCGCTCTATGCGGCGTTTGTCCTGTTGGCCTTCGGCTACGTGCGGACGAACGAAAACACGCTGCGTGAAGACAGCGTCCGGGTCACCAACATCAACGCCTATCTCATCAGGGCCTGCTTCTTCGCGGTGCTGATCGTCGGGCTGGTCGACAGCGCGATCTCGTTCCTGCGCATCGAGGGCTTCCTGCCCGATGTCGTCGGGCAGGCGCTTGCCGACGATCTCGGCAAATCTCAGTTCCGGGGCCCTTATGTGCACATGCCGCTGATCGCGCTTTCTTTCGTGATCGCAGCCTTCACCCGCACGCTCGGCTTCACCTGGCTTGCGCTTCTGGTGGTTGCCGCTGAACTGATGATCGTGATCGGCCGTTTCGTCTTCTCCTACGAGCAGGCCTTCCTCGCCGATCTTGTCCGGTTCTGGTACGCGGCGCTGTTCCTGTTCGCCAGTGCCTACACGCTGCTTGAAGAAGGGCATGTTCGGGTCGACATCTTCTATGCGGGCCTGTCCTCGAAAGCCAAGGGCATCGTCAACGCGGTCGGTTCCGTTGTGCTCGGCATCAGCCTTTGTACCGTCATCCTGGTCATCGGCATGGGCGGCAAGCAGAACATCATCAACAGTCCGATCCTGACCTATGAGACCACGCAGGCCGGCTTCGGTCTTTACGTGAAATATCTCATGGCGGGTTTCCTGGGCGTGTTCGCCGTTTCCATGATGATCCAGTTCGTGGCCTATTTCCTGGACGCGGTTGCCGATATTCGCGGCGAACCGGGTGGCCGGGATCATGACAGCCACACTGTTCAATAGAGCCTGACGAGACCGCTTGATATGGAACTTTTCTTCCTTCTTCTCCTGGTCGTCCTGATGGCGATTGCGCTTGGGTCGGGTTTCCCCGTCGCCTTCGCGCTCCCCGGATCGGCCATCCTGACCATCGGCATCGCTGCCGGATCGGGCTACCTGTTCGCCGGCGACCCCGGCGCGTATTTCTCTCACGGTGGCCCAAGCCAGTGGCTCAGCGCGGGGGTGACGAACTTCCGTGGCATCTACTGGGAGGCCGAGCGAGATACGCTCATAGCCATTCCGCTGTTCGTCTTCATGGGCATCATGCTTCAACGGTCCAAGATCGCTGAAGACCTGCTGGTGACGATGGCACGGCTGTTCGGCCCTGTGCCGGGTGGTCTCGGTATTTCCGTGGTTTTCGTGGGTGCTCTTCTGGCAGCCACCACGGGCATCGTCGGCGCAACCGTCGTCGCCATGGGCCTGATCTCGCTGCCGGCCATGCTGCGCAACAAGTATTCGGTGCCGCTGGCAACGGGAACGATTGCCGCTTCCGGGACACTGGGGCAGATCATTCCGCCGTCGATCGTTCTGATCATTCTGGCCGACCAGCTCGCCAGCGCGGTCGATCAGGCCGGTTCGCTGCGCCAGACACTTTACAAGGCGAGCACCGGCGAACTGTCGATGCCGTCGGACTACTCTGTCGTTTCGACCAGTGCGGGCGAAATGTTCCTGGGTGCCTTCCTGCCGGGTCTTGTGCTGGTTGGCCTCTACATGCTGTTCATTCTGGGTTTCGCGCTGTTGAACCCGAAAGCAGCTCCGGCAGTCCATGAAGAAGGCACCTTCACGCGTGCGTTCGCAGGCAAGGTTGTTCTGACCCTTGTGCCGCCGCTGGCCCTGATCTTCCTGGTGCTTGGTTCGATCATCGCCGGTGTTGCTACCGTGAACCAGGCCGGCGCCATCGGTGCCGTCGGCGCGATGGTCATGGCCGGTTATCGTCTTCGTGACGGCAAGCGCGGAGCCTACAGCCCGGCGATCCTGGCCATTCTGGCCTTGCTGGGTCTGGCCGTGGTTGTGAGTTTCTTCGGCTCGGTCAACATCAAGCTGATCCAGACCAGCGACGATGTTCTCGCCCTGGTGCTGGCAATCATCGCCGTTTCGCTGCTGCTGATCGCGGTCCTTTGGTCCGGTTGGCGCACGCTGAAGTTCGAAGACACCCTGCGGGGGGTGATGGTGGAAACCGCCAAGACCACCGCGCTGGTGTTCATCATTCTTCTCGGCGCTGCCATGCTGACCTCTGCCTTCCGTGCCTTCGGCGGGGAAGAGCTGGTCAAGAACTTCCTGCAAGGATTGCCGGGCGGGTTCTGGGCTCAGTTCCTGATCGTGATGCTCGTGATCTTCATCCTCGGCTTCTTCCTCGATTTCATCGAGATCGCCGTCGTGGTGGTGCCGATCGTTGCGCCGATCCTGCTTGCCGATCCGGAAGCAAACGTCACCGCCGTGTGGCTTGGCGTGATGATCGGTCTCAACATCCAGACCTCGTTCCTGACACCGCCCTTCGGCTTCGCGCTGTTCTATCTGCGCGGCGTTGCTCCGGCCGTGGTCAAGACGCTGGACATGTACAAGGGCGTGGTTGCGTTCATCTGCCTGCAGTTGCTGGCGCTCGGCATCGTCGGGCTCTATCCGCAGCTTGTGAACTATCTGCCGAACCGCTCGTCGCTGCTGTCCGAGACAGCTCCGCCGCCAAAGAACCCGCGTCTGCAGTACTGCATGGAGACTCTCATCTACGAGGACTTCCAGCAGAACGGCGACAAGATCCTGTCGGCAATCCAGTCGGTCGAATCCATCGACATGAGCTATCTGCCGGAAGATCTGCGCGATGATGTCATGGACGGTCTGGAAAAGGCGAAGGAAGCCATGCCGCAGATGGAAGCTATCCATGCGGCGGAGGTCGAAGTTGCAGCAGCAGCGGGTGCCTATAAACCGGTGCACACGCAGGTTCGTGCCATCGAACGCGATGCCCGCCGTCTTGATGACCGGATTGCCGACCTTCAGGTCATCGTTGACCGGTCGGGAGAAACCGGCATCTACACGGCTGCACAAGGTGAACGTGCCCAGGCTCGTATCGACGAGCTGAAAGCCCGGCATGAAGCCCTGATGGCTCAGATCCCGTCCGATTGGCAGGATACCTACACAACCTTCGCCAAGATCCAGAAGGCAGAGGATGTGGCCAGGATGACCTATCGTCGGACTGTCGATCAGGCTTACGAGCCGATCGCGGAGCTGAAGGCGATCCTCAACGGTGCTGATCTTGTTGCAAGCTTCAAACCGGAACTCGAAGCCCTGAAGGCCGAAGTGCCGACGCTTGAGCCGGAAGCGGCCGAAGACGCGATTTCGGCCATGCGTTCGCGGGTTGGAGACGCGGAAGGCACGAGCGACATTCGCGATGGCCTGAACGAAGCCCGCAAGATCATGCGCAGCCGTCAGCCGAACGCGGAAGAAGCTGTTGCTGAAATCGACAAGTCGATTGCGGCTCTGGATGCGGATCTTGCCTGGCGCCGCAAAGGGGCCGAGGAAATCCTGCCGCAGCTGGAAACCTTCGATGACGCCGTGGCAGCCAATATCGGTGTGAGAGCCCAGAACCGTTTGCCGACGGATATGGCTCTGGATGTTGCCGGATGTCTTTCCGGGCATCGGGATATTTCCCTGAGCTTCTGATCTTCAGAAGCTTTCCAAGATGCAAAAAGGGCTGTCCCGGTGGACAGCCCTTTTTTAGTTGTCTGACTGGTCTTGCGGAAGTCAGGCGAAGCGCTGCCAGGCGGACGTGAAAATACCGGCGGCTTCGGGCGCTTCAATAATGCGGCCATGACACATGACGATCCGTTTCACGGGCCAGCTGCCAACAGCTTCCTGAAAGGGGGCGATGCCGGATTTGTCGCGGATCGCGTAGCGGTGATAGAAGGCCACGCCCGGCGCGCCGTAGCATCCGATTGCCCTGAAGAACAGTTTTTCGGTGAAATTGTGTTCCGGCTGATAGTTATAGAGCAGGTCAGCCGTTACCAGCGTGCCCGAACGCCGGTGAAAGAGAACCGTTTCGTTCAAGTCGTGCCCGCTCAGTGTCGCATGCTCGATTTCTCCATCAGCCACGACTGTTTTATCAGTGACAATTTCCGAGTTGGCGATCTTGCCGATCTTCCGTTCAAGCCCTTTGGGAACAAGTACACGGGCATTTGGAAAATGGTCCTGTGCGGCGCGCAGATACATGTGATGGAACAGGTTCGGTGCAAAGAGTACCGCGATTTCGCCAAGGCTGCGGAGGGTGTTCCTGACACCCTGGTCCAGTGCCACCGGAGAGTGGAGCACCAGTCCGGCGGCGGTTTCCAGAACGGTCATGCGAAGGCTGCCCTTGCAGCCGAGCCTGGTAAAGGTGGTGTCGAGCGTCCAGACCCCTTCGTCGAGTTTTCGGAGTTCCTGTGCGGAGTTGCTCATGACCACTTCACATCACAGGCCAGCATGTAGCCGGAACCGTAGATGGTGCGAATGTGGGCGGGCTCGTTCTTGCGGTTGAGCTTCTTGCGGATGCGCGAAATGCGTACATCGATGGACCTGTCGAGGCTCTCGTCACGGCCGCCATGTTCAAGCAGGTAGTCTCGCGACAGCACGCGCTTGGGGGCTCTCAGCAAAGCTTCCAGCAACGTGGCCTCTCCGGTGGACAGAAATGTTTCCTCGCCTTCCGGAGAGGTCAGGCAATGGGAGGCGGGCTGGTAGGTCCAGCCTTCGAACCGGGCGCAGTCGACGCTGGCCTTCACCGGTGCCTGGTCGGACGAGCGACGCAGAATGGAGCGGATGCGCGCAACCACTTCGCGCGGGTCAAATGGTTTGACCACGTAATCATCCGCGCCAAGTTCCAGCCCCATGACACGGTCGGTGGAATGTCCGCGCGCCGACAGAACGATGATCGGCACTGATGACCGGCGTCTGATCTCGTTGATGAGCGCCATGCCCTCCATATCAGGCAGGCCGAGATCGACGATGCAGGCATCCGGTGTTTCCAGGCCGAGTGCGATCAGCATCTGTGAGGCCGTGGAAAACACCTTGCCTTCCATCTCGAACTGGAGAAGGGCATCCAGCAGCAAGTTGCCGATTTCCGGTTCGTCGTCGACGATGAAAACCGTGCGTTTGGTTGCCTGGAGGGAGCGTGTCTGCAAGGCGCGTTCCTGTGTCCTAGATCAAGGGTTACTGATTTCGATCCGTCTGTGGGATCGTTTGAGCGGAAAAGCCTGGCAACTGAGACCGGCAAATTGGAAAGGGGCTCGGGACCAGACCAGATGGGTCAATCGCAATTCTCTTTGCATAACCTTCAGGCCGGATCTGGTGTGGGGCTGAGAATCTTTTGCAGGGTGTCTGCAAGTTGAGCATCTGCGAAGGGTTTCGCCAAGACCGGAAATTCGCAGGCGCATTCCTGTCCTGCAAGGTCAGACCAGTCGGCGTAACCGGACATCAGTGCAATGCCCAGATCTTGACGCTTCTGCTGAATTTCGCGCGCGAGGGCCAGACCATTGATCTGCCCTGGCATGATGATGTCACTCAGCACTCCTCGCAATTCGGGAAGGTCCAGCGCCAGGCTCCGGGCGTCTTCCGCGTTTTCGGCTCTCAGCACCGCGTATCCGAGGTTCTGCAACTGGTCCGTCACCGTGTTGGCAACGTCCGGGTCATCTTCCACCAGAAGCAGAAGTTCACCCTGCCCCGGTTTCAAGGGGAGCGTTTCGCCCTCGTCCGCGTCCCGGCCAGTGGTTGGCGTGATACGCTGATACGGCAGATAAAGGGTCAGATAGGTGCCGACGCCCAGGGCGCTGGAGATATGGATCGCGCCGCCTGACTGGCGAATGAAACCATAGACCATGGACAGGCCGAGCCCGCTGCCGGTGCCGAAGTTCTTGGTGGTGAAAAAGGGTTCGAAGACACGCAGTTGCGTGTCCGGATCCATGCCGCCGCCAGTGTCGCCGACGGTGATACGCGCAAACCTGCCGGATGGAATGCTCAGGTCATCGGCTTCGCGGGTGTCCAACTCGCATGCATCCAAAGTGATGGTCAGCGTGCCGCCTTCCGGCATGGCATCGCGTGCGTTGAAGGCCAGGTTGATCAGCGCTGTTTCCATCTGCGTCGGGTCGATGCAAGCGCCGATTTCCTTGTCCTGAGCGGTAATCGTCACGTCGACCGAAGGCGGCAGGGAGCCTTCCAGCAACCGGCCGGCACTGGCGATGACCTTGGCAAGCGACACATTCTGGGGATCGATCGCCTTGCCACGGCTGAAGGCAAGCAGGCGCTGGATCAGATCCGAGCCGCGCTTGGTCGCTTCGAGCATTGGTGACAGCTTGCTGTCGAGGGTTTCCCGATCGAGCGGCGTTTCCATACGCCCGAGAGACAGAAGATTGCCCATCAGGATCGCAAGCAGGTTGTTGAAGTCGTGGGCGAGCCCGCCGGTGAGCTTGCCGACGGCATCCATGCGCTGGGATTGTACAAGCGCTGCTTCCGCCTGCTTCTGGTCGGTGGCATCGAGCGACAGCACAAAAATGCCCAGGGTCCTGCCGTCCTTGGTCATGTCCGGAATGAGGGTCGAACGCATGTAGGCGGTACTGCCGTCGGAACGATTGCGCTGATATTCGTAGCTGACGGCATTGCCTTCAAAGGAACGGTTGATATGGGGTTCCAGCTCCTTGAACAGCTCCTCGCCAACCACTTCCGGTGCCGGCCGTCCCGCGATCGAGGCAACCGAGTGGCCGAACCAGTCGGCGTAGCGGCGGTTGGCGAAGCGGAAGACGGGGCCGGGAGACAGATAGGCAATCAGGGCAGGGATGTTGTCCGTCACCAGACGGAGCCAGTCTTCCGACTGCTGCAGTGCCCGTGTGCGCTCTTCCACCGTTCGTTCCAGCTTTTCCTGCCGGCGGCGATCCTCTGTGACGTCGGAATAGGTTGTGACGAACCCTCCCTTCGGCAGGGGGGTGCCTGAAACGGCGATCACCTGGCCATTTGGGCGGATGCGTTCGAAATAATGCGGCTCGAACAGCTTGGCCCGTTCCAGCCGGCGCTGGATCTTGCCTTCGATATCGCCGGGGCCATATTCGCCGCGCTCGGCGTTGACTCGCAGGAACGCTTCCAGATGCGTGCCGCGACGAGCCAGTTCCTGAGGAAAATCAAGCATTTCCCAAAGGCCCCGATTCCACGCGACAAGCCTGAGATCGGCGTCGAAGGCCGAGAAGCCCTGATTGATGTGGTCAAGCGCCGCCTGCATCAAATCGAGCTGCGTCTTGAGCTGTTGTGTCTCCTCCATGGGGTGAGAGTAAGCCCGAAAAGCAGGTTTGACCATTCATCCGAGAAGAGAATGGCAGTCCTTGCCGACAAGACCCGACGAGGGCCACGTGCAGGCCGAAAAACTTCGCCTTTCATGATATGCTGGCCAAGTATTTTTGACTTTGTTTTTCCTGCGATGGAGGGATCCATGCAATTAAAGAAACTTGACCCGAGGCTGCGCCGGTATGCGGCCGAGGCAGAACTGAAATCATTTGACGACGAAACCGCCCTCGACACCTTTCCGTCCGCTCCCGCGTCCCTGGAGAGCACTTCGGCTGTGTCGCCGCCGCTTGGGGAGGTCCGGCGCGTTCTGGTCGAACTGCAGGCGGATCAACCGCCCGCGGCCTTTGCTGACTTTCATTGGGTACATGTGGCCGGGAAGATCTATTCCGTCTCGCTTCCGATGAACAGGCTGGTGGAGCTGCATGCGCATCCTTCGGTGGAAACTGTCGAAGCCGGGCGGCGCTGGTTTCCGATGCTCGAAACCTCCCTTGCCGAAACCAGGGCGAACACGGTCCATCAGGGCAGTACCGGTGTTCCGGGCCGCACAGGGGCTGGTGTTCTGGTGGGCATCATCGATTACGGAATGGATTTCACGCTCGACGATTTCCGCAAAGCGGACGGCACCACAAGGCTGGCCTTTCTCTGGGACCAGCGCCTCGACGCCCGTCCGGGCGAGAGCGCGCCGGACGATTTCGCCTATGGCGTGGAGTATGGGGCCAACCAGATTGACCAGGCGCTGAATGCGTCTGATCCGTTCAGCATTGTCCGGCACAGGCCGGATGCGGCTTCGCACGGCACACATGTTGCGGGAATCGCGGCTGGCAATGGCAGATCGCATGATTCCGACTTCGCAGAGGGCGCGCATCTTGGAGCGGCGCCCGAAGCCACGCTGATTTTTGTTCAGCCGGATACGCGCGACGGGTCCGGCACATTTACCGATTCTAGCCACGTGGTCGATGCAGTTGCCTACATCATGGGCAAGGCGGATGCGCTCGACATGCCCTGTGTCATCAACATGAGCCTCGGGCAGAATGGCGGTAGCCATGATGGGGAGAGCCTTGTCGAAAGGGCGATCGACCGTCTGCTGGAGCCTTTGGGGCGGGCGTTCGTGAGCGCGGCGGGAAATGAACATGTCTGGCATGGGCATGCCGCCGGAAACATCAAGACGGGCGAAAGCCGGGAACTGCGCTGGAAAACGGGTGGCGGCATGCCTTTGCCGGATGGCACCATCACCCAGACCGGAACGGACAGGACGTCGAGCGAGCTGGAGATCTGGTATTCGAGTGTCGACAGGTTTGCCGTGACACTGACAGCACCGGATGGAACACAGTATGGACCGGTGACCCCTGGGAAATCCCTGCTTCAGGACGAGGTCTTTATCGATTCGGAGCGCTTTTCGAGCTTGAACGGACAAGCGCGGATCTACATGCAACTGGAAGCACCATTCGGGCTCGGGATGCTGAGGTCCGGTGTCTGGACCTTGAAACTGGAGGCACTGGAAGGAGAGAACGGCCGGTTCGACGCCTGGATCGAGCGTGATCTGCGTGACCGGGACAACAATTATGCCGATCAGTCTTTCTTCCAGGGAGGTGATTTCGACCCTGTCCGCACGCTCGGCACTCCGGCGACAACACGCAGGGCAATTGCGGTTGCCAATTACAGCCACTATTCACTTTCGCCGGCTGCTTCCTCCAGCCGCGGGCCCACACGGGACAATCGGAACAAGCCAGAGGTTGCCGCGCCTGGAACAAATATTGTTGCGTCTTGCGCGCAAGGCGGGCGGAACAACGGCAACGGCGGGGTCCACCCGATGCGGGTGCTGAAATCCGGCACCAGCATGGCTGCCCCGCATGTTGCCGGTATCGTTGCCCTGCTGTTTCAGGAAGCGCGCTCCTTGTCGGCGCCCCAGATCGCAAACATCCTGATGGCGACGTCGGACAATCCGGATGGCATACCGGGGTTCGATGTTGCCTGGGGCTTTGGCCGGGTGAACGCGGCGCGTGCTCTGCGGCTGCTGCGCGATCCCGATCAGCCGGGGCGCACCGATGCCGTGATTTGAGCTTTTTGATGTGAAAAACAGGATGCGGCGTCGTTAGCGCCGCATCGCACCGCCGACCTGGATATAGGTGACAGCGGTATCCTCAGCGAGAGAGTTGAGGTTTTCTGCGGTGACGAGCAAAGTCATCAGGTGGCTTTGAGGGCTCCAGGACAACAATTCAGGAGCGCCCGCGCTGTTGGTGCGCAAAGCCAGATCGTCCGGGGTCTTGCCCGGTGCAAGTTCGACCATAGCCTTTATTTGCGCCGAGGGATCGTTTCTCATGATCGCCTTGCGCGCCTGCGGGCTGAGTTTCATCTGCCTGAAGTCCATACCTGGAATATAGCACTGCGCTGCCGGTCTTCAAAACCGGGTCAGCGTTTCCGATGCCCCAGTTTTGCTGCCTTGGCCATCTCGGCCCGTTTTTGCGCGTAGTTTGGTGCAACCATCGGGTAATCCGCGCTCAGGCCCCATTTGCGCCGATACTCGGCGGGAGTCAGGTTGAACTTCGTCTTCAGGTGGCGCGTCAGAAACTTGAATTTCTTGCCGTCCTCGAGACAGACGATGAACTCCGGTGTGACCGAGTGCTTTATAGGCACAGCCGGCACGAGGGGAGCCCTGAATACGGTCGGGGTGTTGTTGGTCGCGGTTTCCAGGGCAACGTGGACATCCAGAATCAACTCGATCAGATCCTGCTGCGGGACCGGGTTGTTCGTCACGTAGTTGGAAACAATTCCCGCGGTGAGCGCCATCAGGTTCGGCGAATCGAAGCTCTCGCCTTCTTCTGGTTCAGCCATGGGAGTTCCTTTTCCGAAATTGGGGACTGGAGAGGGCCGTGGGCGGGGCGGTGCCGGGCGCGCAGGCAAACCGTGCCAAATAGATTTGTTTTACGACTTCGCTTTTCAAGTAGCGATCACATTTTTATCAAATAAAAAAATGTATGAGGAAATTTCGCCGATTTCGGAAACCGGGGAGTTTTCCATTGGAGCAATCTCAACTGTAGTTCTCAAGAAATACTGGACTAAAAATTCTGGTTGTTCCAAAAAACGCTGAAAACCGCAGGAAAAATGGACAAAATCGAAAACGCTATTTCTTCTCTATAGAAAATCTTGCTTTTCAAATCTGTAAACTGAACAGTGTAGTCATGAAGTTCGCATCTGCAGCAAAAGCAAATCCAAGAAAAACAGAGCAAATAAACACAAAGTATTTAAAGTAGTGCGAGGGCAGGGGATATGGGGATGCGGTTTCGGGAGTTCAAGGGCAAAAATGAAAAAGTGAAAAACTGTAAAAAATGATGGATTATCAATGTGTTGCAAAAATATGACTCCAAATGCCAATGTGCGCCAGAGAAAAATTCTGGCTTGAATTCCGACGTCGGAACTGGCTTTTTGATGCGGAGACGGCCAACGGGGTGCAAGTAAATGCTTGTTGTTGGTAGTCTAAAGGTTAGTTTGAAGGGGTCGCGTTAAAGTATTCGAATCCGTTCCTTCAGCCTTCCGACTGAATTTGAAACTGGAGTAATGTAATGAAACTCAAGAGTTTGATGCTCGGCGCGGCCGCAGCTGCTGCTGCAACCACCGCCCAGGCGGCTGACCTTCCGGTCGCTCCGGAGCCGGTCGACTATGTTCGCGTTTGTGACGCATACGGCGCGCGCTTCTACTACATCCCGGGCACCGAAACCTGCCTCCGCGTTGGCGGCCGTGTTCGTACCCAGGTTGTCGTCAACAACGTTCTGGAAGACGGTGCCTTCAGTGACCGTGACTCCGACGGCTACTCCTGGCTGTCTCGCGGCTACCTGTACCTGGACGCTCGCACGGCTACCGAATTCGGTACCCTGCGCACCTACGTGTCCATCTACTCCACCGTTACCAACGGCGAAAACAGCACCACGCTGGAAAACGCCTACATCCAGTGGGGCGGTCTGACAGCTGGTCGTCTGACCTCGAACTTCGACATCTTCACCGGTCAGGCCTTTGTCGGTGTCGTGGATCGTGACTGGTCCGACGTAACGTCCAACCAGATTGCCTACACCGCTGCTTTCGGCAACGGCTTCTCCGCGACCATCGCTCTGGAAGACCGTTCCGATCGTGAATATGGTGATTACGGCGGGACCCGTGCTCCGGACTTCGTTGCCGCTCTCGGCGTTTCCCAGGGCTGGGGTTCTGCACAGCTGTCCGGTGCCCTGCACCAGGTTTACCCGGATGCAGCCGCCAACCGCACCAACAATGGTGGTGAAGACTCCCTGGGTTGGGCAGTCGGTGGTGGTGCTGCCATCAACCTGCCGATGCTCAACTCCGGTTCGAACATCTTCTTCCAGGGCTTCTACGCTGATGGCGCACTGTCCTACATCACCACGTATGACGGCGTAGCCGACTACAACGGCGACGACACCTCCACCGGTTACTCGCTGTCTGCTGGTGCCTACATCCAGGCAACTTCCACGATCGGCCTCGCGCTTGACGGTTCCTATGCCGACATCGACGCCGCAACTGGCCTGAACGACGTAACCCGTTACGCAATCGACGGTTCGGTTCAGTGGGAGCCGGTCTCCGGCTTCGTCATGGGCGCAGACGTTGGTTATGCAAACACCGACATCGACACCCAGGGTGACCAGGACGAACTCCTCTTCGGTGTTCGGATGCAGCGCACCTTCTAATCTTACGGTTAGACTCTGACTGACTAAAAATGACCTCCAGTCAGTCAATCGGCCCGGCAGACTCCAAACTGCCGGGCCTCCCCCGTTTTAGGGGCACCCGCAGTCGCCGAGAGGAAAAGCGCCGTGTCTGCTTTGCTGTGCTGTGGTTTCCGCGGCAACACCGAGCCGGTGCGACTGAAAATTCTTTGCCTCTCCAATTGAAAAGACGTGCGGCGCCAGAATGTTCTCGGCTAACATTCGTGGAATGCCAAAGTCCGAATACAAAAAGAAAAATCCGACGGTTCAGGACGTCGCCCGCGCCGCCAATGTGTCGACGGCAACTGTCAGCCGCGTTTTGACGACGCCCGACAGGGTATCCGCGGAAACCCGGCGCCGTGTGTCGGAAGCGGTCGAAAAGACCGGCTACGTCCTCAATCATGCCGCGCGCAATCTCCGCCGCCGGGACACGGGAACGATCGTTGCGCTCGTTCCGGACATCGGCAATTCCCACTTTTCGAACATTCTCCAGGGCATTGAGACGGTCTGCGCTGAAAGACAGCTGAAAGTGTTGATTGCCGACACGCGCAAGCCGTCCATGTCGCATTCGAGTCTGAGTGACTATTTCAGCAAGAACAATTGCGACGGGATCGTTATCCTGGACGGGCATTTCTCGATTTCCCGAATCAGATCTTCCAATCCCAAGTCCCCGCCCATCGTGCTGGCCGGCGAATGGAGCGACGATCCGGCGGTGCCAATCGCCGTGGTCGACAATCTGATGGGGGCGGATCTGGCAGTGTCGCACCTCCTTGAACTGAAGCACTCCAATATCGGTCACGTTACGGGCCTCCTGTCGCACAAGCCGGGAAGGGACCGGCTCGACGGATTCCGGGCCACGTTGGGCGGTGCGGGTCACGATCCGGCCACTGCCTGGATCTTCGAGGGGGACTACACGCTGGAAGCCGGGGTCAGGGCCGCAAAGGCCTGGCTGGACCTGCCGAACCGGCCGACCGCCGTCTTTTGTGCCAGCGACCGGTCCGCCTTCGGCTTCATCTCATTCCTGAGTGAAGCCGGCATCCGTGTGCCGCAAGATGTTTCGGTTGTGGGGTTTGACGACATCGACATTGCCGGCCATTTCGTGCCGCCACTGACAACAATCCACCAGCCTCGCCGGGCAGTTGGCGAGCAGGCTGCGAAACTGTTGCTCAACCTGCTGGGTGGTGCAAAGCCGGACAATGGCAGCGTTCAACTGGAGCCCTGGCTGGTGGTTCGCAAGAGTGCAGTCGAGCTGGTCTAGGCATCAGCCATTCGCACATGCAGCGCAAATGAAACAATTCGACACGATTGAAACATATTGCTGAAAATCCGCCGTCCTAGCCTGATTTTCAACGGGTTGGGACAGCGTCCTTCTTCGCCTTTAACAATTTACCGGTTGAAGGTTCGGTCGGCACGGCGTTTCATAGCCCCACAGGAAACGACCCCGGAAAACCGGGGCGCCTTCTAAAGGGAAGAAACATCTATGGTAGGGTCGGCCAGCGCTACATCGCGCGGGGAGGACACCTTTCCGAAGATTCTCATGCGCAACGCGCAAGTCTTCGGGGACCGGACGGCGTTCCGGGAAAAGGATTTCGGGATCTGGCAAAGCTGGACCTGGTCCGAGGTGTGTGAAGAAATCCGCGCATTCTCCATCGGATTGAAATCTCTGGGCCTGAAGGCTGGAGACAAGATCGCCATCGTCGGTGCGAACCGTCCAAGGCTCTATTGGGCGATGGTTGCCGCGCAGGCACTCGGGGCCGTTCCGGTGCCTGTCTATTCGGACAGTGTCGCCGAGGAAATGGCCTTCGTGCTCGGCCATGCCGAAGTCACCTTCGCGGTGGTCGAGGATCAGGAGCAGGTCGACAAGCTCCTGTCGATGGCGGACGAGGTGAAGTCGCTCACCGAGATCATCTATGATGAAGTGCGCGGCCTGCGCGATTACGATCATACCCACCTGCACGGCTATTCCTCGGTACTGGAAAAGGGACGCGAGCTGCTTGCGGCAACGCCGTCCCTAGCGGCCGAGTGGGAGGCCGGATTCCGTGAAGCCAAGGGCTCAGACATTGCGGTGATGCTGTACACTTCCGGCACCACCGGGAGACCGAAGGGCGTGATGCTGTCCTTCGACAATCTGGTCATTTCGGCGCGCAACGGCAACAAGTTCGATCATCTGGACGAGACCGAAGAAGTGCTCGCCTACCTGCCGATGGCCTGGATCGGCGACCACGTATTCTCCCTGGCGCAGGCTTTCACGGCGGCCTATTGCGTCAACTGTCCGGAAAGCATGGACACGATCGACGTGGACCGGCTTGAAATCGCGCCGACCTATTTCTTCGCGCCGCCGCGCGTTTTCGAGAACATGCTGACCCGCATCATGGTGCGCATGGAAGATGCGGGTAAAACCAAGCGTGCGATCTTCGACTATTTCATGGAGGTTGCCCGCAAGGTGGGCGAGAAGATCCTGAATGGCGAAACGGTCGGCCTGAAGGACCGGATGCTTTACGCCCTCGGCGAATTCTGCGTCTACGGACCTCTCAAGAACCGCATGGGTCTCACCCGCATGAAAGTCGGCTATACGGCCGGTGAGGCCATCGGGCCAGAGATCTTCCGGTTCTTCCGCTCGCTGGGGCTCAACCTCAAGCAGCTCTACGGCCAGACCGAAGCCAGCGTCTACATAACGCTGCAGCCGGATGGCGAGATCTACGGCGATACGGTCGGCAAACCGGCTCCCGATGTCGAGCTCAAGATCGCCGACAGCGGTGAAGTGATGTACCGCTCGCCGGGTGTCTTCGTCGGCTATTTCAAGAATGACGAGGCTACTGCCAGCACCAAGACGCCGGACGGCTGGGTGCATACGGGTGATGCCGGCATCATTGCCGAGAACGGCCACCTGAAGATCATCGATCGCGCCAAGGATGTGGGCAAGCTCAATGACGGGGCATTGTTCGCGCCGAAATACATCGAGAACAAGCTGAAGTTCTTCCCGAACATCAAGGAGGCGGTCGCCTTCGGTCACGAGAAGGACATGGTGGGCGTCTTCATCAACATCGATCTGACTGCGGTCGGCTCCTGGGCGGAACGCAACAACGTCAACTATGCCTCCTACCAGGAACTTGCCGCGCATCCAGATGTCTACGGCATGATCGAGAGCCACGTCGATCAGGTGAACCGGGACCTTTCCCGCGAACCGATGATGGCAGGTGCGCAGATCAAGCGGTTCCTGATCCTGCACAAGGAGCTGGACGCGGATGACGGCGAGCTCACCCGGACTCAGAAGGTTCGCCGGAGCTTCATCGCCGAGCGCTATGGTCCACTGATCGACGCGCTTTACGACGGATCCACCTCCAAGCATGTGCGTACCGAAGTAACCTTTGAAGACGGCCGCAAGGGCGCAATCGAAGCCACCGTCGAGATCCGCGACATGTCCACCCATGACGCCGGAGCGGGCGTACAGGAGGCCGCCGAATGAACGCGATCGTTTCCGACAAGACACTGTCGCCGAATGGCGCGCAGGAACCGGCAGAGCGCGAGGTGCTGCTGCGGGTCGACAACGTGTCGCTGTCCTTCGGCGGCGTGAAGGCGATTACCGACATTTCGTTCGACATCCAGAAGGGCGAGATCCGCGCGATCATCGGACCGAACGGGGCCGGCAAGACGTCGATGCTCAACGTCATCAACGGATTTTATCATCCGCAGGAAGGCACGATCACCTGGCAGGGCCAGGTGCGCCGCAAGATGAAGCCTTACGAGGCAGCCAGCCAGGGGATTGCCCGGACCTTCCAGAACGTGGCGCTGTTCAAGGGCATGACCACGCTGGACAACATCATGTCCGGCAGGACCTTGAAGATGCACAAGAACTTCTTCTGGCAACTTCTGTGGCGCGGCCCGGCGGAGCGCGAGGAAATCGAACATCGGCGCAAGGTCGAGGACATCATCGATTTCCTTGAAATTCAGGCAATCCGCAAGACTCCGGTCGGGCGTCTGCCCTACGGGCTGCAAAAGCGGGTCGAGCTTGGCCGCGCGCTGGCGATGGAGCCGGACCTGTTGCTGCTCGACGAGCCGATGGCCGGTATGAACCTTGAAGAAAAAGAAGACATGAGTCGGTTCATTATCGACGTGAACCAGGAATTCGGCACGACGATCGCCCTGATCGAACATGACATGGGCGTCGTCATGGATCTCTCCGACCGGGTGGTCGTGCTCGACTACGGCAAGAAGATCGCCGACGGGCCACCGGAGGAAGTGCAGGCCAGCCAGGCCGTTATCGACGCTTATCTCGGTGTGAGCCACTAGGAGGGACGAACCATGCTCTACGACATTTTTATCGATCCCTTCGTACAGATGTACCAGATGCCGGATTTCTTCCTGCAGGTCCTGTGGGAAGGTTTCGTCGCCGGAATTCTGTATGCGCTGATCGCGCTGGGTTTCGTGCTGATCTTCAAGGCCTCCGGCGTGTTCAACTTCGCCCAGGGCATCATGGTGGTGTTCGCCGGCCTGACGCTGGTGGGACTCAACGAAAACGGCGTGCCCGCCTATCTGGCACTGATCCTGACCATCGGCGTGATGGGGGTTCTGGCGTACGGAGTGGAACGGGTGGTCATGCGGCCTCTGGTCAACCAGCCGGAAATCATCCTGCTGATGGCGACCATCGGCCTGACGTATTTCCTCGTCGGCTTCGGTGAATTCGTCTTCGGCGGCGAGCCCAAGCAGATGATCACCGAGCAACTGGGGCTGCCAACCGGCTCGACTGCGTTCGAATTCGGCGACCGGGGGCTCGTGATCCTGCAGCATATCGATATCGCGGCAGCCGTGATCGCGGTGGTGATGGTGACGGCGCTCGGCATCTTCTTCAACAAGACGCGGATCGGCCGGGCCTTGCGGGCCGTTGCTGACGACCACCAGGCTGCCCTTTCCGTCGGTATCTCTCTCAACCAGATCTGGGCGATCGTCTGGTTCGCAGCAGGCCTCGTGGCCCTGGCGACCGGCATCATGTGGGGGGCGCGGTCCGACGTGTCCTTCGCGCTGGAAATCGTAGCGTTCAAGGCGTTGCCTGTGCTGATCCTCGGCGGCTTCACGTCGATCCCGGGTGCCATTGTCGGCGGCCTGATCATCGGCTTCGGCGAGAAGATCGGCGAACTGTACTGGGGTGGTCTTGTCGGGGGCGGGATTGAATCCTGGCTCGCCTATATCATCGCCCTGATCTTCCTTCTGTTCCGGCCACAAGGCCTCTTCGGCGAACGTATCATCGAGCGGATCTAGGGATATCTGACCCATGTTTTATCGCGAAGCTGGCCAATTCAAGACGAGTTACAAGGCGGATCAGGCGCTGTTCCCGATCCTCCAGGACCGCGTCGGCCTGGCCGTCATCCTGATCACGGCATTTGCAGTCATTCCGGCTCTTGCCAACGACTTCTTCCTGACCTCCATCATGATCCCGTTCCTGGTGTTTTCGCTGGCGGCGATCGGGCTGAACATCCTGACCGGGTTCTGCGGACAGTTGTCCCTGGGAACCGGTGCGTTCATGGGGGTCGGTGCCTATGCCGCCTACAAGCTGACGTCGATCTTTCCCGATGCCAATGTCATCGTGATGGTTCTGGTGTCCGGCGTCTTCTCGGCTGCCATCGGCGCGGTCTTCGGACTGCCGAGCCTGCGCATCAAGGGGCTTTACCTGGCGGTGACGACGCTCGCCGCGCAGTTCTTCCTGGAATGGTGCTTCATCCGTATTCCGTGGCTCTACAACTACAACGCCTCCGGCGCGATCGAAGTGCCGCGCCGCGAAGTTTTCGGCATCATCGCCACGGGGGCGGAAGCAACGGCGCTGGCGCGCTACTTCATCGTTCTCGGTATCACGGTGCTGATCGCCTTCCTGATGGCGAACGTCCTGCGCGGCCGGATCGGCAGATCCTGGATGATGATCCGCGACATGGACATTGCGGCTGAACTCATAGGCGTTCGCCCGCTGCAGACCAAGCTGATGGCCTTTGCCGTGTCGTCCTACATCTGCGGCGTGGCCGGTGCGATGATGGTGTTCTTCTGGCTGAATGCCGCCGAGCCGTCGTCCTACTCCATCCGGTTGTCCTTCCAGGTGCTGTTCATGGTGATCCTGGGCGGCCTGGGCAGCCTCGGCGGAGCCTTCATGGGAGCCGCTTTCATCTGGATCCTGCCTGTGGTTCTGAAATTCGTACCCGGCCTCCTCGGCATCGACCTGGCCGCGGAGACCGTGGAGCACGCGACCTTCATGATCGTTGGCGCTCTCATCATTTTCTTCCTGATCGTCGAACCGCACGGCTTTGCGCGGCTCTGGCAGATCGCGAAGCAGAAGCTCAGGGTCTGGCCGTTCCCTTACTAGGGGCTGCCAGCCTTTTCGCCCGCCATCCGGACATGGACCGATCCGGTGAGGAATGGCGCAACCGGTCCGGCGGTATTCATTTCGATGCCGCGTGGGAGGAGAATATGAAAAGCATCAAGCAATTTGCGCTGGGAACCGCTGTTGCGCTCGGGGTCGGTCTCTCCGGCGCCATGACGACCGCGGTCCAGGCACAAGATACCAACTATGTGCCGCTCCTGACTTACCGGACAGGGCCTTACGCTGGCTCCGGCATCCATATCGCCAACGGCATGCATGACTACCTGCAGATGCTGAACGAGCGCGATGGTGGCATCGGCGGCGTCAAGCTGGCGCTGGAAGAGTGTGAAACCGGCTACAACGCCCAGAAAGGCGTCGAGTGCTACGAAGCCACCAAGGGCAAGGGCGCGCTGGTTTACAACCCGTATTCCACCGGTATCACGCTTCAGCTGATCCCCAAGGCCGGTGTCGACAAGATCCCGGTTCTTTCGATGGGCTACGGCCTGTCGGCTGCCGCTGTCGGTTCCACGTTCCCGTGGATCTTCAACGTGCCGGACACCTATTGGGACGGCGCTTCCGTGGTCATCAAGTACATCGGTGAGCAGGAAGGCGGTCTTGAAAACCTCAAGGGCAAGAAGATCGGCTACATCTTCCTTGACGCCGGTTACGGCCGCGAGCCCCTGCCGCTTTTGGAACAGCTGGCCGAAAAATACGGCTTCGAGCTGCTGCAGTACCCGGTTCCGGGTGCGGAAATGCAGAACCAGTCTTCACAGTGGCTGAACGTACGCCGCGACCGTCCGGACTACATGATCATGTGGGGCTGGGGCGCGATGAACCCGACCGCCGTCAAGGAAGCCGTCAAGATCCGCTTCCCGATGGACAAGTTCATCGGTGTGTGGTGGTCCGCAGGTGACGACGATGCTGCCGCCGGCGGTGAAGGTGCCAAGGGCTACAAGGCACTGAACTTCTCCGGTGTCGGCGCCGACTTCCCGGCTCTCGATGACATCAAGAAACACGTCATCGATACAGGCAAGTCCTCCACCGATGCGGAGACGATCGGAAGCACGCTCTATAACCGCGGCGTTCTGAACTCGGTCATCATCGCGGAAGGCATTCGCAGCGCCCAGCAACTGACCGGCAAGACGGTCATCACGGGCGAAGACATGCGTCTTGGTCTCGAGGCTCTCAACCTGGACGAGGCTCGTCTGGCCGAGCTCGGCCTGAAGGGCTTCGCCCATCCGATGAAAGTGACCTGCGATGACCATGCCGGCAGCCATCCGGTGTTCATCCAGGAGTGGGACGGCAAGAAGTGGCGTCAGGCTTCAGACTGGATCGAGCCGATGACCGATGTGGTCCGTCCGCTGCTGGAAGCAGCCGCTGCGGAATACGCAGAAAAGAATGCGCCGTGGCCGGCGCGCACCGAACCCTGCCCGAACTGATAGGCAGTCCGCTCCGCCGCGCCGCATCAACGTGCGGCGGAGCAACCAGGGAGAAAAGGGAATGGCATTGCTGGATGTAGAACAGCCTGGTTCGCAGGGCGCTCGGGATGCTGCCGGGACAATCCTGTCGGTCAACAATATCGAGGTCATTTATGACCACGTGATCCTGGTGCTGAAGGGCGTGTCGCTGACGATTCCCAAAGGCGGGATCGTGGCGCTGCTCGGCGCGAATGGAGCGGGCAAGACGACCACGCTGAAAGCGATTTCGAACCTGCTTGGTGCCGAACGCGGCGAAGTGACAAAGGGCAAGATCCTTTTCGATGGCGAAGAAGTCCAGGCCCTGTCGCCAAACGATCTGGTTCGCCGGGGATGCATCCAGGTGATGGAAGGCCGGCATTGTTTCGGTCACCTGTCCATCGAGGAAAACCTGCTCACGGGCGCCTACACCCGCAAAGACGGGTACAGCGCCGTGAAGGCGGACCTGGAGATGGTCTACAATTATTTTCCGCGTCTGCGCGAGCGGCGTGGCAGTCAGGCCGGTTATACCTCCGGCGGCGAACAGCAGATGTGCGCTATCGGCCGTGCCCTGATGAGCCGGCCGAAGATGATCCTGCTGGATGAACCGAGCATGGGGCTGGCGCCTCAGCTTGTGGAGGAAATCTTCGAGATCGTCCGCCAGCTCAACCAAAAGGAAGGCGTGTCCTTCCTGCTTGCCGAACAGAACACCAACGTGGCGCTGAAATACGCGACCTACGGCTACATTCTGGAATCCGGCCGCATCGTGCTCGACGGCGACGCCAAGGCGTTGCGCGAGAACGAGGACGTCAAGGAATTCTATCTGGGCGTTGGCGGCGAGGGCCGTCGGTCGTTCCGGAATGTCAAACATTATAAGCGAAGGAAGCGCTGGCTGGCCTGACGGGGTTTCAGACACAGGGCCGAAACAGGCGGAGACGACCATGAGCGACATTCAGTTTGACGCGCGCGAGCGGCAAGACGCCGCTCAGCGCGAACGGGATCTTTTTGCCCGATTGCCGGACCTTCTGGTCCATGCGACAGGCAAATCCTCCGGGTGGGCCGTACATCTGGACGGATGCGATATTGCTGGCGTTACCGACCGGACAGCGCTTGCGGGACTGCCGGTCCTGCGCAAGTCCGACCTTCTGGAAAAGCAGCGGGCACAGCCGCCCTTCGGCGGATTTCTGGCAGGTGAGCTTTCCGGTGCTGCAAGGGTTTTCATGTCGCCAGGACCTATCTGGGAACCGCAGGCACCCGGACTCGATCCCTGGAACGGTGCGCGAAGCCTGTTCGCAGCCGGTTTCCGCAAGGGCGATGTGGTTCTCAATGCGTTTTCCTATCACCTGACACCGGGTGGTTTCATTCTGGATCAAGGTGCCATTGCACTTGGATGCACGGTGTTTCCCGCCGGCGTTGGCAATACGGACAGTCAGGTCGAAGCGATCGAGGTGCTCAAACCGTCCGGTTTCGTCGGCACGCCGGACTATCTGAAGATCCTCCTCGATCGTGGCCGGGACCAGGGCCGGGATGTCTCCTCCATCAAGAAGGCCCTGGTCTCGGGTGGTGCGCTGTTTCCATCCCTGCGCGAGGAATACGAGGCAGGCGGAATTCGTGTCGGACAGTGCTACGCGACAGCGGACCTCGGCGTCATCGCCTATGAAACCGAGGCAAGGGAGGGCATGGTCGTCAACGAGGACTACATCGTGGAGATCGTGCGCCCGGGCACTGGCGAGCCGGTGGCAGATGGTGAGGTCGGCGAACTGGTGGTCACCAACTTCAACAGCCTTTATCCGCTGATCCGCTTCGCAACCGGCGATCTGTCCAAGATCATTCCCGGACAGTCGCCCTGCGGACGTACCAACATGCGGCTTGCCGGCTGGATGGGACGGGCAGATCAGCGCACCAAGGTCAAAGGCATGTTCGTCGATCCGGCGCAGATCGCGCAGATCGTTGCCGCCCATCCGGAAATCAGCAAGGCCCGCCTTGCCGTCAGCCGCATAGGCGAGGCCGATGCCATGACACTGACCGTGGAAACCGACGCCTCCGGCAACGGCTTGCCGGAACGGGTTGCGGAAACACTGCGTGAAGTGACCCATCTGAAGGGGGACGTCCTGACCGTTGCTCCGGGTGGATTGCCGAATGACGGCAAGGTGATTACGGATGAACGGGAGTACGGCTAAGGCTCGAAGCAACGCGCAGGCATGCCTCCGGAGTTAATGCAAGTTTCAGTCTCATCCTGAGGAAGCGCGCAAGCGCTGTTTCGAAGGATGGCTGCATACTCCGGAGCAAGTTGCCCATCCTTCGACACGGACCTGTCGGTCCACCTCGGGATGAGGTCTTTTGTTGTTGCACTTCCGCCTGAAATTCGGTGATCCGCCTGCTCAAATCTGCGTATGACAAATGCCGCATTGGCCTCGGCATGTGCTTGGCCTATGTATGGCGTCAGACAGACAGATCGTTTTAGGACCAATCCCGCAGATGACCGTTCAACCGACCGCGCCGATCGCAGCCGACCAGGAAGCCGCATTCAGAAAACTCGACCTGCCGAAGGACCATCCTTCGGTCAAGAGCGGCAAGGTGGGCGTGCTTCTGGTCAATCTGGGCACACCGGACGGCACGGACTATTGGCCGATGCGCCGGTATCTGCGCGAATTCCTGTCCGACAAGCGCGTTATCGAGTGGCCCCGGGCAATCTGGTATCCGATCCTCTATGGCATTGTTCTGATGACCCGTCCGGGCAAATCCGGCAAGGCTTACGAGGAGATCTGGAACAAGGAAAAGGACGAGTCGCCCCTGCGCACGATCACGCGCAGCCAGTCGGACAAACTGTCCGAGATGCTGGGCGATGCGGGTGGCAAGCTGAAGATCGACTGGGCGATGCGTTACGGTCAGCCGTCGATTCCGGACCGGTTGAAGGCGCTCAAGGACGAGGGCTGCGACCGGATCCTGGTCTTCCCGCTTTACCCGCAGTACTCGGCAACCACCACGGCGACGGTCAATGACGTTGTCTGCAAGACGCTTTTGAAGATGCGCTGGCAACCGGCGATCCGGACCGTTCCACCCTATCACGACGACCCGGTCTATGTGACCGCCCTCGCAAAATCAGTTGAGCGGCATCTGGAAAGCCTCGATTTCAAGCCGGACGTGGTGCTGACCTCTTATCACGGCATTCCGCAATCCTATTTCAAACGCGGGGATCCCTATCACTGCCACTGCATGAAGACGACCCGTCTCATGCGCGAAGTCCTGGGCTGGGACGCCGAGAAACTGCGTGTGACCTTCCAGTCCCGGTTCGGTCCGGAAGAATGGTTGCAGCCCTACACGGACAAGACCGTCGAACAGCTGGCCAAGGACGGCGTGAAAAACGTTGCGGTGATGAACCCGGGTTTCGTTGCAGACTGTCTCGAGACGCTTGAGGAAATTGCCGGCGAGGCCGGGGAGATCTTCGAAGAAAGCGGCGGCGAGAAATTCAGCCATATCCCCTGTCTGAACGACAGCGATCTTGGCATGGACGTGCTGTCCCATATCGTGCGGCGGGAACTTGGCGGCTGGATCTGACCAGCCGCAAATCCACAAGCGTTTAACCTTGCCGGTGGAAAATACTCGTAAAATTTCGCGATACTGCCCATAAGTCACGGCACTGTTTCACGAGCGCCTTAAGTGTTTGTGCGAACAGGGGTAGCGGGCGTGCGTCCGAATGGGCGCACTACCGCGAATACGCTGGAAACACTCTGGTATTCGGCGCATAGTGACGATGCTATTTTAAAAAATTACGGGAGACGTATATGCCAATCGCGGGATTTGACATTTTCCTGATCGGCCTTGTCGTGCTGGTCATTCTGGTCTTTTTCGCCGGCGTAAAGACGGTGCCGCAAGGCTACAATTATACGATCGAACGTTTTGGAAAATACCGGAAGACGCTGACACCGGGCCTGAATTTCATCATTCCGTTCATCGACAGGGTCGGCCACAAGCTCAACATGATGGAGCAGGTGCTGGACGTGCCGACACAGGAAGTGATCACCCGCGACAATGCGACGGTGAGCGCGGACGGCGTAACCTTCTACCAGGTGCTCGATGCTGCCCGTGCTGCCTACGAAGTGCTTGGTCTTCAGAACGCTATTTTGAACCTGACCATGACCAACATCCGCTCGGTGATGGGGTCGATGGATCTCGACAACCTTCTGTCCAACCGCGATGAAATCAATGCCCAGATCCTGCGCGTCGTCGATGCGGCTGCAGAGCCATGGGGCATCAAGATCACCCGTATAGAGATAAAGGACATCAATCCGCCGCGCGATCTGGTGGATGCCATGGCCCGCCAGATGAAGGCGGAACGCGAGAAGCGTGCCTACATTCTCGAGGCCGAAGGCAAGCGCCAATCGGAAATCCTGAAAGCGGAAGGCCAGAAGCAGTCGCTTATCCTGGAGGCCGAAGGCCGCCGCGAATCCGCGTTCCGTGACGCGGAAGCTCGCGAACGCGAGGCGGAAGCGGAAGCCAAGGCAACGCAGCTGGTGAGCGCGGCCATTGCCGCCGGTGACGTTCAGGCGATCAACTACTTCGTCGCCAACAAATACGTCGAAGCCTTCAAGGAACTGGCGACCTCGCGCAATCAGAAGACACTCATCCTCCCGATGGAAGCGACGTCGCTGCTGGGGTCCCTGAGCGGTATCGGTGCCATCGCCAAGGAAGCGTTCGGTGACGACGGTTCTTCGAGCCGGTCTTCTTCCCGCATTCCCAATACCCGCAGCGATGAAGGAGACGAGAACCGGTGAGCCTGATTGAAAGCACGATCGCTGCCCTCGGGGCTTGGAGCTGGTTCGTTCTGGGGCTTCTGCTGCTGGGACTCGAGATCCTGGCGCCTGGCACGATTTTTCTCTGGTTTGGCCTGTCGGCGCTTGTCGTCGGTGTCGTGGCTCTGTTGTTCGATTTCGCCTGGCAGGTGGATGTTGGGCTGTTCCTCGTGCTGTCACTCGTCAGCCTGCTGATCGGACGCCGGTTGATGCAGAAACTTGCATCGGAGAAGGGCGATCCGGGGCTCAACCAGCGCGGAAGTCGTTATGTCGGCCGAGAATTCACCCTTGCCGCGCCCTTGAACGAGGGCGCCGGAAACCTGTCCATCGATGACACGATCTGGCGCATTACCGGACCGGACATGCCGGCCGGCACGAAAGTTCGTGTCGAGGCAATTGACGGGGCGCGGCTGGTGGTCTCGCGGGTCAGCTAGATCTCACCGGCATCGTGCGCGTTTCCTTTGCAGGAGGCTGTTGCCGTACCGGACTAAAGCTTGTGGCCGGCCGGCAGCGGCGGTTCTTCAGCCTTGAGCAGAATGCCGATCCTGCGGTTTGCCGCCAGGTAGGGGTCGTTGGGGAACAGCGGTTCGGTGTCGGCCTTGCCGACCACTGAGTAGAACTGGTTATCCGGCACGCCGTATTCGGACAGGATCTGCCGGGCGACATTGGCGCGTTCGCTGGACAGCTCCCAGCCGGTATAGCTTGGATCGATGGACTGACGGCCGGCAGTCGTGTGGCCTGTAATCTCGATGCGATTTGGCATCTGCGACAGCACCGGTGCCATCTTCGCGATCAGGCGCCGGGTGGTCTCGTAAGGATACTTCGAGCCTTCCCGGAACATTGAGCGTCCGTCCTGATCGACGAGCATAATGTTCAGGCCTTCTTCGGATTCTTCCAGAATGATGTTGCTGGAAATTTCGGTGATTTCCGGCATTTCCTGCCAGGCCTGGCGCAGCGAGGCGGCAGCCGTCGCGAATTGCCGCGGCTTTTCGATATCGGCTTCCAGCGTGTCGTGCGTGTTGGCTTCCGGACCTTGTTTGCGCCGCTGTTCATGGCGCACCTGGGAGAAGTCGGAATCCATCTCCTGTTCGACCTGGCTGATATCCTTCATGTAGTCGCGGATCGGAATGCCCTCGACCTCGATGATACCGGTCTTGCGGGAGGTGTCCTTGACACCGAAGGCTTCGCGCATGGACCCGGCGACCACCTGAAGCTTTTCCTTGTCCTGAATGGAAAAGGAAATGATCAGAACGAAGAAGCAGACGAGCAGGGACATCAGATCGGCAAAGGTTACCAGCCAGTCCGGTGCACCGCCGCCTTGAGGTTTCTGTTTCTTTGCCATCGCGCTGTGGTCGCTCTTTTGTCAGTTCCGGATCAGATGTGGTTCGATCGATTTCGATTGAGCCCTTACCGATCGCATCCAGGGTTGGCGAACAATCTGCCCTGCGTCATCTGAAAGCCGCCTGTTCTAGGCCGCGTCCGCCAGCTCGGCGCGCAATTTGTCCGGCAGGTATGCGATCAGCATTTCCTTGATCAAGGCCGGGCTCTTGGATTCGCGGATCTGGCAAACACCGTCGATGATCAGCGTCTGGTTGAGATCGTCGACGTCGAATTTCGCATCCAGCTTGTCCACCAGAGGCAGACAAATGATGTTGGAGATCAACGCGCCGTAAAGGGTCGTCAGAAGGGCGACGGCCATGGAAGGCCCGATTGCTGCAGGGTCGTCCATGTTGGCAAGCATCTGCACCAGGCCGACCAGCGTCCCGATCATGCCGAAGGCGGGAGCGGAATCGCCAAGTGCCTTGAAAACGCGCTTGCCTTCCGCGAGCCGGGAAAGCTGCAGGTCGCGCTCGCGTTCCATCGATTCCTTGATGAATTCCAGCTCATAGCCGTCCGCAATATATTGCACGCCCTTGGCAAGGACAGGATCGGAGACGTCCACGTTCTCCAGGCCAAGCGGGCCGGACTTGCGGACGATTTCGCCCAGGTTGCTGATTTCCGTAATCAGGTCGCGAGGGCTTGCGTTCTTGCCCGCAAGCGCAACCTTGAAGCCCGTAACGAAAGCAGTGGCGATGTCGGAGAGCTGGAAACGGATAAGGGTAGCAGCCAGACCGCCGCCGATCACGATCAGCATCGACGGCACATCGATGAACTGGCCGAAACTGCCGCCAAGGAAAATAGCGGTCGTCACGATGCCGAAAGCACCCACAATGCCGATTAATGTCGCCAGATCCATTCTGTACACACACCAAGGTCTGCGGCGTCAAGCCGATGAAACTTTGGGGCAGTGTAAGAGGCTTATGGCTAATCAAATCCTAATGACGCGCCACTTGCGGGCCGGAAAAGAAACTTTTTCGACCCCGTGAGGCAATATTGCCTGCTTCGGTGAAAGATCAGGCTGCGCCGATGCGAAGAAGATCGTGCAGATGGACAATACCGACGGGGCGACCGTCCTCGATCACGAACACGGAGGTGATCGACAGGCTGTTGGCCAATTCAAGAATTGAAGCCGACAATGTGTCCGGAGAAACGGTCTTGGGAGCACGCGTCATGATTTCACCGGCGGATTTTGCCAGGAGATTTGACGAAACATGGCGGCGCAAGTCACCGTCGGTGATGATGCCGATCAACTGTTTCAGTTCGTCGACGACACCCAGCACACCGAAGCCGCGCTGGGTCATCAGGACGATGCCCTCGCTCATCGAGGTGTTTGCGGACACCAGCGGCATGCGTTCGCCGGTGTGCATGATGTCCTTGGCCGTTTTCAGGCTGGCGCCCAGGCGGCCACCCGGATGGAACACGCGGAAGTCCTGCGCGGTAAACCCACGTCCTTCCAGAAGAGCCACAGCAAGTGCGTCGCCGACGGCCAGCTGAATGAGGGCGGAGGTTGTCGGGGCGAGGCCATGCGGGCAGGCCTCGGTGACAGCAGGCAGGTTCATGACGATATCCGCTGCACGGCCGAGGGTGCTGTCCTTGCGCGAGGTGATCGCGACCAAGGGCACCTTGAAGCGACGGGTGTAGCTGACGATGCCTGCCAGTTCCTGGGTTTCACCCGACCAGGACAGGGCGATCACGACGTCGTCTTCGGTGATCATGCCCAGGTCGCCGTGACTGGCTTCACTGGCATGAACGAAGAAAGACGGCGTTCCCGTTGACGCAAGGCTTGCTGCGATCTTGGTGCCGATATGACCACTCTTGCCGATACCGGTGATGACAACGCGTCCCTTGCTCTTTTGAATGAGATCGAAGGTCTTCTGGAACGGGATGGCAAGCCCGTTCTTCAGCGCTGCCCGCAGGGCACTCAGGCCGGCAATTTCCGTTTCCAGGGTCCGCTCTGCGGAGACGAGGCACAGGGACGTCATGTCTGTATTTTCTTCGGAAACCGGGTCGCGCAGAACGGTGGTCATGAACATAATTCTTTTTTTATTTAGGATCGCCTAGCTCTATGCCAGTCGCCCACGGGGATCAAGAACCCGTGATCTATTAAATGCATTAGATCAGGTGACTTTATGTAACTTTGTGTAACCTTCCAAATTGCGAAAAAGAAACGAAGGATTAACCATCCTTCGTCAGGTTGGACCGGACATTCCACGTCGACTGGTCCCGGAATTCATGCGCAGCTTTCTGCCTCTGATCACTTTTCTTGCCGTTTTGCAGGCCGTTTCCGCGGTCGCACAAACGACGCTTGACGATTTGCGCGGATCGGACGACCCAGGCGGGGCGCAAGAATCAGCAGACCCTTCCGATCAGGCAGCCCAGGCGGCAGACCGCAATCCTACGCAGGCAAATGTCTTTTCCCTCCGTTCGACACTGAATTCGGCAACGGCGGAAACCGGATCAAGCGGCCTTGGAACCAATGGCAGAGCCACTCCGGTCAGGCCATTCGCAGACAGGATTGCAGCGGTCGACAGGGCGGTTCCTCTATCGGACAGCGGTATCGACGACAGCGTTTTTGGCGGAGATACGACCTTCGATGCGGCAGAGGGGATCCGGCTCGGGTCCTTCACGCTGACGCCCCAACTGACCGTTTCGACAGGTTGGACCGATAACCGGTCACAGGCGGCAGACGGAACCCCTGGCAAGTTCTACCGGATTTCTCCCGATGTTTCGCTGACCTCTAACTGGTCACGCCATCAGCTGGACACTTCGCTGCGAGGTTCCTTCACCGGATATCCCGGTGATACCGACGACAACGAGGCGAATGTCTTTGCGGCGGCAAACCTGCGGCTCGACATCAGCGAAGCGACACAGGTAACGACCAGTATATCCTACACGCTCAGCCAGGAGGACGACGGCAGCGCAGAATCGGCTTCCGGGACCGACTATGATCACGAACTTTCGGGAAGCCTCAGCGGTACGCGCGCGATCGGCATCGTCGCCGCGACGGCTTCGCTCGGCGTCGACCGGAATTTCTATACGTCGGAAAGCGGCTCGGAATCCGGACGCAACAACACGCTCTACTCCGCCAGCCTGCGGCTGGACGGCAATACCGGCAGCGTGTTCTCGCCGTTTGTCGAGGGGGCGCTGCTTCTGCGGCGCTATGACGACACCTGTAGCGACGCCTTGTGCGAAAAGCGAAATGCCAATGGCTATCAGGTCATGGGTGGCGTCACCATCGCATCAGGCCCCAAACTGACCGGGGAACTCGGTGCGGGGTGGCGGATCGAGGACATTGAGGATGACAGGCTTGAAAACCTGTCAGGCCTGATTGCCGACGCCTCCCTGGTCTGGTCGCCAAGCCGACTGACGACGGTTACCGCTGGCCTTGGCACCTCCTTCGAGGCAACCGATATCGACGGTGCCAGCGGTTCGATCATCTACTCCGGCGACCTGCGCCTCGCTCATGCCTTCAGTGATCGTCTGGTGGGCGAGACCGGTGTCGGTTACAGTTACCGGACCTATGAAGGTGTTTCGATCGAAGAGCGTACCCTGACAGGGTTTGGTGGTCTGACCTTCGCTGTGACGAAGAACATTGCGGTGACGGCGGATTATACCCATCGTCGTTTCGACAGTTCCCAGCAGGGGAACGACTATTCCGAAAACGCTGTTGAAGCCGGCTTTAGATTGCGGCATTAACGTCACGGTAACCAAATCAACATCATTCATGGGGCGGGGGCAGAAACTTACGGACCTGGGCATCGAGGAGGCCCTGATGCGGAACCTTGCGCAGCTGACTGCGAACGTGAAAACCATATTGCCCTTTTCAGGAAGACTGAGAACCCTCGGGCGCCGGCTGCTTTTGACTGCCGCGGCGACGGGCACTTTGCTGGCCGTTTCGGTGCCGGCACAGGCCGATCAGGGGTTCAGCCAGTTCGTTTCCGGCTTCTGGCCGACGGCCAGGGCGGCCGGCATTTCTTCCCAGACCTACAACGCGGTCTTCACCGGCATGCAGCCGGACGATGACACCTTGCGCCTGATGAGCAAGCAATCCGAGTTCGTCAAACCGATCTGGGATTATCTCGATAGTGCCGTTTCAGACACGCGGGTCGAAAAAGGCCGCGAGATGCTGAAGGAGTACAGCCAGGTTCTTGCGGTCATCGAAAACCGCTACGGCGTCGATCGTGAAGCTGTCCTGGCGATCTGGGGCATGGAAACCAACTATGGCGGCTTCATGGGGCGTCATAACGTAATCCAGGCACTGGCGACGCTGGCCTATGCGGCGCCGCGCCGGAAGAGCTTCTGGGAAAAGGAACTCGTTACCGCGCTGGCGATCGTCCAGGCAGGTCATGTGCGTTTCCAGGACATGGAAGGTTCCTGGGCCGGCGCCATGGGGCACACCCAGTTCATGCCCTCCAGCTGGAAGGCCTATGCAGCCGACTATGACGGTGACGGCCGCCGGGATATCTGGACGTCCATTCCCGATGCACTCGCCTCAACCGCTGCCTATCTGCAAAAGCACGGCTGGCAGACAGGCAAGACCTGGGGATACGAGGTAGCCTTGCCCAGCGGGTTCGACTATCACATGGCCGACGGCGAAAAGACGCTGACGCTAGGCGAATGGGGTCGATACGGAATTCGCCGGTCAAACGGCAAGGATTTTCCGCGGCCGTCCGACAACGCCATCCTGGTTCTGCCTGCCGGAGCAAGCGGACCGGCGTTCCTGATGCTGAAGAACTTCTACGTGATCAAGCGTTACAACAACGCGACTGCCTATGCGCTTGCCGTCGGCCATCTTGCCGACCGGATCATTGGTGGCGGACCGATCGAGGGTGACTGGTCGCGAGAGCACCTTCCGCTCAATCGCTCGGAAACCGCGGAATTGCAGGCGCTTTTGAACCAGCGTGGATTTTCTGTCGGTACGGCGGACGGCAGGATCGGACCTGCTACCCGAAAGGGTATCCGAGCCTACCAGCGCTCACGTGGGATGGTTCCCGACGGTTATGCATCCATTGTTTTGCTGGCACGCCTGAAGCTGGACGGCTAAACTGGGCGCAGTTCAGCTGCAGCAGGAGCACAGCGTGAGAGTTCAGACACGGCAACGGGAAGGGAAGGGGACACGCGCCGCCTCGCTTCGGGTTGTCGTATCCCTTGGTCTTGCGCTTGTTGCCTGCTCTGCCGGAATCTCTGCCGCACAGGACGCGCAACGCGGTGAAATCGTGGTTGCGCAAAACGGGCCCTTCCGGGGGTTCAACCCGTTTGCTCCTTTGCAGCGGTTATTTGGCGGTGGTGGCGAGAAGCGCACGAAGCAGCCACAAAAGACACAGCAGAAGCCGCGGGTTTCCCGGCCCTCGGGGGTGCCGCCCAAATTCGACGTTCTCGAAAAGGACCCCAATGCCGGCCTGATCCTGGTCGTTGGAGACCGCATGGCACGCGGTGTCGCCGACGGGTTGAAATACACACTCGCCCAAAAACCGCAGATCCGTGTCGAAGCCATTACCGAGGACAAGGAAGGCTTTGTCGGAGAAGGATCGCCGGACTGGGCGACACAGGTGGTTTCCAGGATCCGGGGGGCGGACGTTCAGGCCGTGGTGGTGATGATCGGCCGGCGGGACCTGGGTAAATCCTTTCCCGGTGAACCGCCCGTTGAATTCATGACAGCAGAGTGGCTGGAGAGCTACCGCAGGAAGGTCGACGGGCTTGTGCGTGTGGTGCGACAGGAAAAGAAACCGCTTGTGTGGGCCGGCCTGCCGCCCACGGGCGACGAACTGGTGAACGCGGATTTCACGCAGCTCAATTCGATCTTCCAGGGCGCGTCGGAGGACCGGAGAGTCCGCTATGTCGATATCTGGGATATCTTTCTGGCTGAAGACGGCAGCTTTTCCTCTTACGGACCCGATGTCGACGGCAAGAACACGCGTCTGCGGACGAACGACAAGATCGATTTCACCTGGGCAGGCTATCGGAAAGTCGCATTCTTCGTGGAACGCGAACTGTCCCGCCTGCTTGGAGGCTATGGCGGGCTAGCTTTCGAAGGCGTGGAGGACGACCCGAACTTCATCGTCCTGACCGGACGTACGACGTCGCCCGAAGCACTGCTTCTGGGCGGTGAGGATGAAGAAGAGATCAATTCGGCCAGCAGGACCTACCGCTTTTTCGTGAAGGGCGAGCCTTTGCCTCCGATGCAGGGACGTGTGGACGATCCACGGATGCCTGCCGTTGCAGTGTCTGCGCCGGTTGCCGCTGTTGAGGAAGTGTTTGCCCCAACAAGTGCCGACTTGCGTGAGAGCTTGAACTCAGCAGCCAGCCAGGACGCGCAAGGCCGCGTCTCCGTGACCGTGCGCCCGGGATCGCAATGACCCTTTGAAACATGTTTTGAAAAACACAAAACCCCGCAGGCGTTTGCCGGCGGGGTTTTTTCATTTCTGGAAATAGAGTTCAGCGCGGCAGGTCGGTCGAGCCGGTGAGGAACTCGTCAACAGCGCGCGCTGCCTGACGGCCTTCTCGGATCGCCCAGACAACCAGGGACTGACCCTTGCGCACGTCGCCGGCAGCATAGACCTTGTCCAGGCTGGTCTTGTAATCGTCGGTGTTGGCCTTGACGTTGGTGCGGCCATCCAGCTCCAGCTTGTCGCCGGCTTCAGCGATGTAGGTTTCCAGCAGCGGGCCGGAAAAGCCGATAGCCGCCAGAACGAGGTCGGCGCGCAGGATGAATTCGGTACCTTCAATCGGGCGGCGCTTTTCGTCCACGCGGGCGCATTTGACGCCAGTAACCTTGCCGTCTTCGCCGACAAGGGCAAGCGTTGCGGCGGAGAACTCACGTTCAGCGCCTTCAGCCTGCGACGACGAGGTGCGGAACTTGGTCGGCCAGTACGGCCAGATCGCCAGCTTGTCTTCCTTCAACGGCGGGATCGGGCGAATGTCGAGCTGCGTCACCGACAGGGCTCCCTGACGGAATGCGGTGCCGACGCAGTCGGACGCGGTGTCACCGCCGCCGATGACGACGACATGCTTGCCACCGGCCCAGATCGGGGCCTCGTCGCCTTCCGGCTCACCGCCGACCCGGCGGTTCTGCTGGACCAGGTACGGCATCGCCCAATGGCAGCCTTCCAGTTCCATGCCGGAGACACCCGGATCACGCGGACGTTCGGCACCTGCGCACAGGATAACCGCGTCATGACGCTCGGCCAGTTCTTCCAGGGCAACGGTTACGCCGACATTGACGCCGTAATGGAACGTCACGCCTTCGGCTTCCATCTGCTTCACGCGGCGGTCGATGTAGTGCTTTTCCATCTTGAAGTCGGGAATGCCGTAGCGAAGCAGGCCACCGGCCTTCGGCTCACGTTCATAGACATGCACGGTGTGACCAGCGCGGGCGAGCTGCTGGGCGGCCGCCATGCCTGCGGGGCCGGAGCCGATGATCGCCACTGCCTTGCCGGTCTTGGTTGCCGACAGTTCCGGTACGATCCAGCCTTCTTCCCAACCCTTGTCGGCAATCGCCTGTTCCACGCTCTTGATGTTGACCGGAATGTCTTCCAGGTTCAGCGTGCAGGCTTCCTCGCAAGGAGCCGGGCAGATGCGCCCGGTGAACTCGGGGAAGTTGTTGGTGGAATGCAGGTTCTTGAGCGCGTAGTCCCAGTCGCCCTGGTAGACCAGATCGTTCCAGTCCGGGATCTGGTTGTTGACCGGACAGCCAGTCGGGCCGTGGCAGAACGGAATGCCGCAATCCATGCAGCGGGCCGCCTGATTGGTGACGTCCTGGTCGTTCAGCGGAATGGTGAACTCGCGGAAATGGCGAATACGGTCAGAGGCAGGCTGATACTTCTGTTCCTGCCGATCGATTTCCATAAAACCGGTTACCTTGCCCAAGGCGACCTCCTCAAAATTTCATGCGTCTGTCCAGGGTGGCTGCAATCGGCCGCGTCATGCGGCCGAGAGCCAGTTCGTGCGTTTGGCCGGATTATTCGGCAGCGACCATGCCGAGGCGCTGCTCTTCCATTTCGCGCAGGGCCCGGCGGTATTCGACCGGCATCACCTTGACGAACTTGGGCCGGTACTGGGTCCAGTTGTCGAGGATTGCCTCGGCCTTTGTCGAGCCGGTCAGTTCCAGATGTTTCGTCAGCATCTGGCGCAGGCGCTCATCGTCATGGCGGGTCATGTCGCAGGAAAGGTCCACGCGGCCCTTGTGCTCGATATCCCCACCATGGTGGTGCAGCTTCTCCAGAAGATCGTCTTCTTCGGTCACCGGTTCCAGTTCGACCATGGCCAGGTTGCAGCGGGAGCCGAATGTGCCGTCTTCATCGAGCACATAGGCAATGCCGCCGGACATGCCGGCCGCGAAGTTGCGTCCGGTCTGGCCGATCACGACGACGACGCCACCGGTCATGTATTCGCAGCCGTGGTCACCCACGCCTTCGACAACGGCAACTGCGCCGGAGTTGCGAACTGCAAAGCGTTCCCCGGCAACACCGCGGAAGTAGCATTCACCTTCGGTTGCGCCGTAAAGCACCGTGTTGCCGACAATGATCGAGTTTTCCGGCACGATCCGGGTGTTCTCCGGCGGGCGGACGATCAGCTTGCCACCGGCAAGACCCTTGCCGACATAGTCGTTGGCATCGCCGACAAGATCAATGGTGACGCCGCGGGCGACGAAGGCGCCGAACGCCTGGCCTGCCGTGCCCTTCAGATTGATCTTCAGGGTGTCGGGGTGTTTCAGGCCCTTGTTGCCGTACCGCTTGGCGATTTCACCGGAGAGCATGGCACCAACCGACCGGTCGACGGAACAGATCGTCTCGTCGACAATTGTCGGTTCCTTGCTGTCCAGGGCCGGCTTGGAAGCGGCAATCAGGCGACGGTCCAGGATGTCGTGGATCGGGTGATCCTGACGCGTGGTCCAGCGGGTCTCTTCCGGTTTTGCTTCCGGCTGGAAGAAAATACGGGAGAAATCGAGACCCTTGGCCTTCCAGTGATCGATCGCGGCTTCCTTGTCGAGGAAGTCGGACCGGCCGATCATGTCTTCCATCGTTTTGAAGCCGAGGTTGGCCATCAGCTCACGAACTTCTTCGGCGACGAAGAAGAAGTAGTTGATGACGTGTTCCGGGGTGCCCTTGAAGCGCTTGCGCAGGACCGGGTCCTGGGTGGCGATGCCGACCGGGCAGGTGTTGAGATGGCACTTGCGCATCATCAGGCAGCCTGCGGCAATCAGCGGAGCGGTCGAGAAGCCGAATTCGTCGGCACCAAGAAGCGCACCGATGATGACGTCCCGGCCTGTGCGGATGCCGCCGTCGACCTGAAGGGCGATGCGCGAGCGCAGTCCGTTCAGCACCAGGGTCTGCTGGGTTTCGGCAAGGCCGATTTCCCAGGGAGAGCCGGCGTGTTTGATCGAGGTCAGCGGTGATGCACCGGTGCCGCCGTCGTAACCGGATATCGTGATGTGGTCGGCGCGTGCCTTGGCAACGCCGGCAGCAACCGTTCCGACACCCACTTCCGACACCAGCTTGACCGAGATATCGGCTTCCGGATTGACGTTTTTCAGGTCGTAGATCAGCTGCGCCAGATCTTCGATGGAGTAGATGTCATGGTGCGGCGGGGGTGAAATCAGGCCGACGCCCGGGGTCGAGTGACGTACCTTGGCGATCACCGCATCCACCTTGTGACCCGGCAACTGGCCGCCTTCGCCGGGCTTTGCACCCTGGGCGACCTTAATCTGGATCATGTCGGAGTTGACCAGATATTCCGTGGTCACGCCAAAACGGCCGGAAGCAACCTGCTTGATGGCAGAGCGCTGCGGGTTGGACGAGCCGTCCGGCAGCGGATTGAAGCGCTCCGGCTCCTCGCCGCCTTCACCGGTGTTCGACTTGCCGCCGATCTGGTTCATGGCGATTGCCAAGGTCGTGTGAGCTTCACGCGAAATCGAGCCGAAGGACATGGCGCCGGTGACGAAGCGCTTGACGATGGCTTCTGCCGGTTCCACCTGGTCGAGCGCGATCGGCGAGCGGCCGATTTCGTCCGCGGACTTGATCCGGAACAGGCCGCGGATCGCGTAGCGTCCGCTCTTTTCATTCACTTCCTTGGCGAAGGCGCGATAGGTGTCCGGGAGCTTCGCGCGCACTGCATGTTGCAGCAGCGCGACGGAGTCCGGGGTCCACATGTGGCTTTCACCACGGGTCCGGTAAGCGTATTCACCGCCAACTTCCAGCGAGCGGCGCAGGATGGCGACGTCGCCGAAGGCCTGCTCGTGGCGCAGAACGGTTTCATCGGCGACTTCGGCAAGGCCGATGCCTTCGATCATGGTTGCCGTGCCGAAGAAGTACTTCTTCACGAAGGACGAGCCGAGGCCGACAGCGTCGAAGATCTGCGCGCCGCAATAGGACTGGTAGGTCGAGATGCCCATCTTGGACATGACCTTGAGGATGCCCTTGTCGATGGACTTGATGTAGCGGTAGACGACTTCGTCCTGATCGACTTCCTCCGGGAAGTCCATTTCCATATGCATGGAAAGCAGCGTTTCAAACGCGAGATAAGGGTTGATCGCTTCCGCGCCATAGCCGGCCAGAACACAGAAATGGTGGACTTCGCGCGCTTCACCGGTTTCAACCACCAGACCGACAGACGTCCTGAGACCCTTGCGGATGAGGTGGTGGTGCACGGCGGCCGTTGCCAGCAGTGCCGGGATCGCGATGCGTGACCGGCTGATCAGGCGATCGGACAGGATGATGATGTTGTATCCGTCCAGAACCGCCTTTTCGGCGCGCTCGCACAATTCGTCGAGAGCGCCTTCCATACCGACAGCGCCTTTCTCGGAATTGTAGGTGATGTCCAGCGTCTTGGCGGAGAACTGGTTGTCTGCGATGTCGCCGATGGCGCGGATCTTCTCCAGGTCCTCATTGGTGAGGATCGGCTGGCGAACTTCCAGGCGCTTGGAGGTCGACAGGCCTTCAAGGTCGAAGATGTTCGGGCGCGGGCCGATGAAGGAGACTAGGCTCATCACCAGCTCCTCGCGGATCGGGTCGATCGGCGGGTTGGTGACCTGGGCGAAGTTCTGCTTGAAGTAGGTGTAAAGCAGCTTGGACTTGTCGGAGAGCGCTGAAATCGGCGTGTCCGTGCCCATGGAGCCGATGGCTTCCTGGCCGACGGTTGCCATCGGGGTCATCAGAAGCTTGATGTCTTCTTCCGTGTAGCCGAAGGCCTGCTGGCGGTCGAGGAGGCTTTCACCGGCTACCGGCGCGCGCTGGCGCACGCCCGGAAGGTCTTCCAGTACGATCTGGGACCGGTGCAGCCAGTCCTTGTATGGGTTGGCCGTGGAAAGCTGCCGCTTGATTTCGTCGTCGGAAACGATCCGGCCTTCGTCCATGTCGATCAGCAGCATCTTGCCCGGCTGCAGGCGCCATTTCTGGACAATGCGCTCTTCTTCGACCGGCAGGACGCCAACCTCGGAAGACATGATGACGAAGTCGTCGTCGGTGACGATGTAGCGGGCGGGACGCAGGCCGTTCCGGTCCAGCGTTGCGCCGATCTGGCGGCCATCGGTGAAGGCAACGGCTGCCGGGCCGTCCCACGGCTCCATCAGGGCCGCGTGGTATTCGTAGAAGGCACGACGGTTGTCGTCCATCAGCGGGTTGCCGGCCCAGGCTTCCGGGATCAGCATCATGGCCGCATGGGCGAGCGAATAACCACCCATGACCAGGAACTCGAGGGCGTTGTCGAAGCAGGCGGTGTCCGACTGGCCTTCATAGGAAATCGGCCAGAGCTTGGAGATGTCGTCGCCGAGCAGCGCCGACGATACGGACGCCTGACGAGCCGCCATCCAGTTGACGTTGCCGCGCAGCGTGTTGATCTCACCGTTGTGCGCAACCATCCGGTAGGGGTGCGACAGATCCCAGGACGGGAACGTGTTGGTGGAAAAACGCTGGTGGACAAGGGCCAGGGCCGACGAAAAGCGCTCGTCCTTCAGGTCGGCGTAATAGGCGCCGAGCTGATAGGCGAGGAACATGCCCTTGTAGACGATGGTCCGGCTGGACATTGAAACGATATAAAAGCCTTTCGAAACCGCATCGGTTTCGGCACGCACACGGTTCGAGATGACCTTGCGCAGTACATAAAGGCGGCGTTCGAAGGCATCTGCCTCACCGCCGGTCTTGCGAATGAAGACCTGACGGGAAACCGGTTCGGTGGCAGCGATGTCCGGCGCCTTGGAAAGCGATGAATTGTCGACAGGCACGTCACGCCAGCCGATCAGTTCCTTGCCTTCGTCTTCAATGACACGCTCGATGATGGCTTCGCACTTGGCGCGCAGCTCATCGTCCTGCGGCATGAAGATGAAACCGACACCATATTCACCGGCATCGGGAAGCGTGGTGCCGGCGTTGGCGAGTTCTTCTGCAAAGAACGCGTGCGGGATCTGCACCAGCATGCCTGCACCGTCGCCCATCAGCGGGTCGGCACCAACTGCGCCGCGGTGCGTGAGGTTTTCAAGAACCTGCAGACCGTCGGCAATTATCTTGTGGGACTTCTCGCCTTTCATGTGGGCGACAAAGCCGACACCGCAGGCGTCGTGTTCGCGCGACGGATTATAGAGCCCTTTGTCGGCGGCCGTGCTCAGTCGTTCCGCAAGTGTAGTGGTTGCGGTGGTCTTCATGTCCACGCTCCCCGCTTGCATGGCTGTGCTCGTCGTCAGCTCTATCTTCGTCATGTGCGCCCTCACTGTTGACCCCAGTGCCGCCGTGGCTGGGAGCGTCCGGTTCCGTTCGGGTCGCATTCCATCAAGAATGCGGTCCGGCGAACCCTGGCTTTCCTGCCCCGGCTCTGTTGTTGTATTAACCACGGCCGTTTATCAAAGCAAACCGCCGCATTGACGCAGCGGTCCTCCGCTGCCGAAACGTTCCGTCTCGCTTCCTTGCGGATCCTCCCCGGATCCGCACAGTGGTCAGCCTGGCTATCACCGATGCCTTGTTGTCCTGCGCCCTGTCCGGGCCGTTTTGGGCATGGCGATAATTGGGACAGCATACCTGTCCTATTCCAAGCGGCGCGAACATGACAGATTTCGCCGTCGTGAGCAAGAGTGTTTCTGCGTCGCCGCATTATAATTGTTTCGCGCGAAAAGTGCCAATCGTCCGGAAAGGTCAAAACCGGCGATAAATATGTAAGAATCTTGCGTTTGTTAAACTTTGTGCAGTTATGCTCGCAAAACAGTCACATGCGTTTGATTTCCTATTTATCTTCAATAGGGTCATCTACGGTGGGTGACTGGCGGCCCAGCAAAAACGCCGGTACGCAGTGATTTTTCAAAGACGAGAGGAGATCGAGATGAAGCATAAGGCCATGTCTGCAGCAATTGTTGCCGGTGCGGTGGCAACCGCGGTTGCAGGTCTGTCGTCAACCGTTCCGGCCCACGCCCAGGCCAAGGAAAAATGCTATGGCGTGTCCCTTAAAGGTCAGAACGACTGCAAGGCGGGTGCAGGTACGACTTGCGCCGGTACGTCGACCGTCGACTATCAGGGCAACGCCTGGACGCTCGTCCCGAAGGGCACCTGCGTGACGATGGATGTTCCAGGTGGCCGTCACGGCTCTCTGACCGAACTTAAGCGCGACCTGCCGGAAGCCTGATAGGCTTTAGACGGCCGCAACTGCGGCAATCTGGTCAGGCAGGCAGCTTCTTATCCCGCACTTGGTGCCGAGGCGGGCAGGGCGCCAGCCCTTTCAAAGTCAAGAGCCATGGTGCTTCAGTCAGCCAAGTCTGAAGATGTCCTCAGCCAGCGTGCCTGCCTGACAAAACTTTTTCCACCCGGAGGGCCCATGGTTTCCGATACCCGATCAACACCGGTACTGCGCAGCGAGGCGGTTGTTCCCGCGCGCGCCGGAGCCGGTCTGAAGCCGGAGCATGTCGCGGCTATTCTGGAAACGTCCGCGGATATCGGTTTTTTTGAAGTTCATGCCGAAAACTACATGGGGGCCGGCGGTCCGCCGCACCGGCAACTGGAGGCAATCCGCGAGCGGTATCCCCTGTCTCTACATGGTGTCGGTCTTTCGATCGGCGGTGAACAGCCTCTGGACAAGGATCATTTGCGGCGCTTGTCAGACCTGAACAAGCGATATGAACCGGGACTGTTTTCCGAACATCTGGCCTGGTCGACGCACGACACGACTTATTTCAACGACCTGTTGCCGGTACCCTACGACGAAGCCACGCTGAACCGTGTGTGCGATCACATAGATGAAGTGCAGGAGACCGTCGGACGGCAGATGCTTCTGGAAAATCCGTCGACTTACGTCGCCTTTGCACAGAGCACGATGAGCGAACTGGATTTTCTGAGCGAGATCGCGCGCCGGACCGGCTGCGGCCTGTTGCTCGACATCAACAACGTGCATGTGTCCTGCACCAACCACGAGAGATCCGCGAGAGATTACCTCGCCGCCTTCCCGATGGCTGCCGTCGGCGAAATACATCTGGGCGGCCATGCGCCTGACCGGGATGACGCCGGACGGCCACTGCTGATCGACGCGCATGACCGGGAAGTGGATCTTGCGGTTTGGCAGCTTTATGAAGATGTCATTCGTCTACAGGGGCCGCTGCCGACCCTGATCGAGTGGGACAACAATGTTCCCGCCTGGCCGGTTCTGCTTGCCGAGGCACAAGCCGCGGACCGCATTCTGGCGCAGCCTGCAGAGGCTGGCAGAAAGCAAGCGGTCTGACATGCGTGGTCCGCTGTCCCTGCCGCAGGTAAATGCCGCCTCGTTTGGGCGTGCGCTGCTCGACCCGCAAATGGCAACGCCTGATGGACTGACTGGTCCGGATGGAGAAACAGCGCCGAAGCGATTCAATGTCTACCGCAACAACGTCATCGTCAGCCTGTGCGAAGCGCTCGGTGAAAGCTTTCCTGCAGTGAAGGCGCTGTTGGGGGAAGAGTATTTCAGGGCGCTTGCCCAGGCCTTCGTGACAGCTCATCCGCCGGTATCGCCTGTGTTGATCTGGTACGGCGCCGGTTTCGCCGATTTCCTGGACGCGTTTCCGCCGCTCAAGGCATATCCTTATCTCGGCGATGTTGCCCGGCTGGAATGGTCTTGGCTCCAAGCCTATCATGCGGCGGATGCCGCGCCTCTCGATCCGGCAATCCTGGGCAGCATCGATCCGCAAAGACTCGGGGACGTTCGCTTCGTACCGCATCCGGCGGCGCACGTCGTGACATCTGCCTGGCCGATCTGGGCGATTGCGCGAGCCAACAGGTTTGAACCCGATGAGGCTGAAGCTGTCGATCTTGACGAGCCGCAATCGGTAATGATTACCCGGCCGGACATGGAGGTGGATGTCTATCTGCTGCGTCCGGGCGGGGCTGTTTTCACGATGGATCTCCTGCAAGGGCAGACGCTTGCAGCAGCGGCAAGCCGGGCTCAGGAGGAAGACGACGGTTTTTCCTTGTCCGATTGCCTTTCGGACTGTCTTGCAGCTGGTGCATTTTCCGCCCTGCAACTGGATGACTAACACGCATGCGGCAAATGGATGCCGCTTGATCATGGGGGATTAGATGGGTGTGCTGATTGGGTTTTTCGTCAGGCTCTACACGATGGTGTTCGGAGCTCTGGAACGGCTGACAAATGGCTGGTTCATCGGGCTTGCAGCCCGGTTCATTTTTGCCGCGATCCTGCTGCAGTTCTTCCTGAACTCGGCGATGACGAAAATAGGCGGCAACATCATGAACATCTTCACGCCAACCGCAGGTGCCTATGCGCAGATGCTGCCCAAGATGATGGAACAGGTCAGCTACGACACCAGTCAGATTGCGTTCTTCCCGTATGGTCTCATGGTGCTTCTGGGCACCTGGGGTGAATTTGTCCTGCCGGTGATGGTGGTTGTCGGTCTATTCACCCGCTTCGCAAGCCTCGGCATGATCGTTTTCATCTGCGTCATGACCTATGTCGACATCTATGGCCATGGGGCTGATGCAAAGACGATCGGGGCGCTGTTCGACGGTGAACCTTATGCGATCATCGCCGATGACCGGTTGCTCTGGATCTTCCTGTTGCTGGTGCCGATGCTCAAGGGGCCGGGTGTCGTCTCGCTGGACTGGCTGCTCGGCCGGTCCTATCGCAAGCGCGAGATGTACTACTGAAAAATCGGTTGCCGGTTGTGATGCCAAGTGATTAAACCGGCACATGAATTTTGCCAGTGACAATTGGGCGGGTGCGGCTCCGGCGGTGATGTCGGCGCTGGCCCGCTATAATGACGGGTTCTCGCCAGCCTACGGCACCGACCCGTTGACCGATTCCGTCTCCGCCACGTTCAACGAGATCTTCGAACGTGAAGTGGCCGTCTTCTTCGTGGCGACCGGTTCAGCGGCGAATTCCTTGGCGCTGGCTTCCTGTGCCAAGCCGGGCGGGGCGATCTTCTGCCATTCCGGTGCGCATATTCAGGTTGATGAATGCAATTGCCCCGAGTTCATGACCGGCGGCAACAAGCTGTTGAGCGTGAAGGGACCAAACGGCCGGTTCTCCGCCGATGCCCTTCGCGAAAAGATGGCGCAGGTTCCTGACGGTGTTGTCCACCATGGTCAGGTCGCGTCCGTTTCCATCAGCCAGGCAACCGAATGCGGCACCGTCTATACGCTGGATGAAATAGGCGCGATCAAGGATGTCTGCCGGTCCCGTTCGGTGCCGCTTCACATGGACGGCGCACGATTTGCCAATGCGCTTGTGACACTTGGCTGTTCGGCGGCAGACATGACATGGAAAGCGGGTGTGGACGTGCTTTCCTTCGGAGCCACTAAAAACGGCTGCTGGTGTGCGGAGGCCGTGGTTTTCTTTGACCTGGACGCCGCGAAATCCTTTGAGTATTTCCGCAAGCGCGGCGGTCACCTTTTCTCCAAGAGCCGCTTCGTGGCGGCCCAGTTCGAAGGCTATTTCCAGGATGACACCTGGCTGACGACCGCAAGCCATGCCAACGGCATGGCAACCCGTCTTGCCGAAGGCATCAGGCAGGCCGGAGGGCGTACTGCCTGGGCGGTGGAAGCCAACGAACTGTTCCCGATCCTGAAACGCAGCCAGATGGAAGCTCTTCAGGCAGCCGGTGCCAAGCTCTATGAATGGCCTGCAGAGGGCCTCGCCGAAGGCCACGCTCCGGCATCGGACGAAGTCTGTGTGCGTCTCGTCACCAGTTTTGCAACGACGGATGAAGACGTCGATGCGTTTCTGAAAGTGCTGTCCGGGACGGTCTGAGGGCCGCTCTGCTGTGCAGAGATGTCTCGTGACGTGCAGTAACATCAAAAAAGGCGCCTGGTTTCCCAGGCGCCCCGATGATGCGATTGCCGCAGTTGAACCAGGCGGTTAGTGCGCCGTGGTTTCGATCTGCTTGGTTTCACCACTGGTGATTTCGATCTTGCGCGGCTTCATGGCTTCCGGGATTTCCCGGACAAGATCAACGTGCAGCAAGCCGTTTTCGAGGCTTGCCCCTTCCACGCGGACATGTTCGGCAATCTGGAAGCGGCGTTCAAAGGTGCGCGAGGCAATGCCGCGGTAGAGAATTTCCCGGCTGGCATCTTCTTCAGCTTTTTCACCCTTGATGGTGAGCGTGTGCTCCTTGGCTTCGACGCTCAGTTCGTCGTCGGAGAAGCCTGCCACGGCCATCGTGATGCGGTAGGCGTTTTCGCCCGTGCGCTCGATGTTATAGGGCGGATAGCTCGGAGCTTCGTTGCCGGCGGCATCGAGCATCGAGAAAAGCCGGTCGAAACCGACGGTGGAGCGGTAAAGTGGAGAAAAGTCGAAGTGACGCATGTGTCTGTCCTCTCTTGAGCAACTGATACTTCACTGATGTTGAGCAGTCCTTGGTCCCCCGGATTGGCGGGACAGGCTGCGGTGCAAACCCGGTCTGGCGCTTGCATGAAGAGATTTGGTAATTCGGATTTTCATTTCAAGAGGCGGGAAATGTGGGGCGTCGTGGAAACATGAACGCCACATGAACAGTGCCTTCCGGTTGCGTTCAAGTGGCCCGGTGCATCTTCAATCCAACGTCAGCACGGCGCTGGCGGAACAAACTGGAGATTTGAAGATGTTTGCCAATGTTTCGAAATTGTCCGCCCCGATCGCCGGTGCCATTCTGCTGGTGTCCGCAGGTTTCATCACCACCGCATCCGCTGCCCCGCTGGTTGGAAAGACCCAGATCGAACCGGCAAAAGCCGAGCTGGTGGTCAAGGTCGATCATCGTCGTGGTAATGGCCGTGGCAACTGGAACGGCCGTCACGGTGGTCGCCATTTCGAAATGGGTCCGCGCCAGATCCGCCGCAGCCTGCGTCACCGCGGTTTCGACCATATCAAGATCCTCGACCGCCGTGGCCCGATGTACATCGTCCGGGCAAAAGGCTGGCGTGGCATGCCGGTTCGGCTGGTCGTCGATTCCCGCAATGCCAACATTGTCCGCAGCCATCCGATCGGTAAGCGTGGTCACTGGCAGCGCCGCTGGTACTAAGCAGCAGCTACAAGCTGTCTGACCCTTTCAGGGCCGGCTTCCCAGGGAGCCGGCCTGAAGCTTGTTGTGAGGGGCGCCTGGCACGGGTATCACTTGACGATGCAAGACAAAGCCGGACGGTGCCGGCAGGATCTGCAGGCGTGACGAGTTGTTGACGAAAAACCATTATCTGTTTGAAAAACAAACTCTCAACGAGCCCGAGTGATTCGCAGCGCATGACCTTGATCGACCATCCCGACAATCCGGTGCCCGAAGGGGCGCGATCCGGGTTCGTCACGACGCCGGATGACAAGAAAATCCGGTATGCGCATTGGCCCGCCGCCGGTGCCCGGCGCAAGGGTACGGTGACACTGCTTCAGGGGCGGGCGGAGTTCATCGAGAAATACTTCGAGGTGATCGAGGATCTTCGTCAGCGGGGTTTTGCCGTCATCGCCTTCGACTGGCGCGGGCAGGGCGGGTCGCAACGCCTGACCCGCAATCCCAGACGCGGACACGTTTCGAACTTCAACAAGTACAAGCTGGATTTGCGCACTGTCCTGAAGGAAGTTTCACTGGCGACCTACCCTGGGCCTCACTTTGCGCTTGCCCACTCTACCGGAGCGCTGGTTGTCCTGTCCGATACGGACCGTCTGCGGACGATGCTGGACCGCGCGGTGCTGACAGCGCCGCTGCTGGGCCTGCCGACGGGAACTTGGTCTCCCGGCCTGGTGTCCGGGTTCCGGTCGATCCTGCGCAAGCTCACTCTGGGGCTGTTTGGCCGCCCGGGCCTGAAGGCAACCTCTCCCAAGACGTCCTGGCTGATTGAAAAGGTTGCCATTCCGGTTGCCCGCCTGTTGTCGATGTTCGGTCTTGGCAGATTGTTTGTGCCGGGGGGCAACGCTGAAATTTCCGTGCCCTATGAAAGCAACCGGCAAACGACGGACAAGGCGCGGTTCGAGCGGTTCAACAAGGTGCTGGAAGAGGCGCCAGAGCTGGGTGTCGGGTCTCCCACTCTCGGTTGGCTGGGTGCGACCGGCCGCGCCATGCTGGCGCTGCGCCGGCGGGAGGCCGGGCCGAATATCAAATTACCCTGTCTGGTGCTGGCTGCGGGCAACGACCGGATCGTCTCCACACCCATGATCGAGGACTTCGTGGCGCGGGCGAAGGCGACTGCCTATGTGGAAATCGCGGGCGCCGAGCACGAACTGATGATGGAACGCGATGCCTTCCGCGACCAGTTCTGGGCGGCGTTCGATGCCTTTGTGCCTGGCCTTGAAGCCGAACAGGCGCTGGAACGCGCCCAAAGCTGATCCCACGCCCTGATATGGCCGTGTGGACGGTCAATCTGCCTTTGCGAGGTTCCGCAGGAGGATTTCATGCAGGAGCGGGTCGCCTGACGCAACGATTTGGCCGCCGTCGGCCGGAGAGCCGCCAGTCCACGTCGTGACAACGCCGCCTGCTCCTTCAATGATCGGCACAAGTGCAACGATATCATAGGCTTGCAGACCGGATTCGATTACCGCGTCGCCGTGCCCGGCTGCGACCATGCAGTAGGCATAGCAGTCGGTACCATAGCGGGATAACTGCACGGCAGCTTCGATCTGGTCGAACGCCTGGCGTTCGCCTTCGTTGAAAAGTGCCGGTGTGGTGGTGAAAATAGTGGCATCTTCCAGCTTCTGACAGGGCCGGGTCTTGAGCTGCCTGGCACCCAGAGGCCCATCGTACCAGGCCGTCTTGCCGTCGCCACCGAACCGTTCGCCGATATAGGGCTGAACCATCATGCCGAGGCTTGGAACGCCATTGGTCCGCAGGCCGATCAGCGTGCCCCAGGTGGGCAGGCCGGTGATGAAGGCACGGGTACCGTCAATCGGGTCCAGCACCCACACATGTTCAGCGTCGAGATTTTCCGGGCCGTGTTCTTCGCCAAGGATTCCGTGGTCCGGATAGGTCTCGTTGATCAGGGCGCGCATCGCCGTTTCACCGTTCTTGTCGGCGATGGTGACCGGGTCGAAGCCGGCTTTCCACTTGTTGTCGATTGCAAAGCCCTGGCGGAAATGCGGCATGATCGCACCGCTGGCTGCTTCCGCCAGCCTGTCCAGAAACGGGGCAAACAAATTGGAACTGGAAACAGGCCCTGCCGACATCATTACCTCCTGGCTGCGGAAACCGCTCAAAACCCAAATCAACGTGAATTGCCGCTTGTATAACCGGTTCTGCAAAAAAATGAATCTGCAAAACCTGAATGACTGCTCATACTTTGATCAGTTTCAAAGGGCTGTCGGGCTTGACCTTTGTGCGGTGCAATGCGATTTTATTGCGGTGCGATACGTTGTGTCGTACCGCCCTCCTTGGGCGTTTCCTCCCTAGACTCGGGCCGCCTCTTTTGAGAGCGGCCTTTTTTTTGGTCCGGGGTTTTATTCCGCTGCGATGGAGTCCGCCGGCAAGGCTGCATCCGGCATGGAGGTCAGTTCGCGGGCAAACTGGCACAGGTCGTGGAAGAGGTCGCCGAAGCCGGGGGTCGGCTGGTGGGTTGCCTCGTCCATATAGAGCCCGCGATTGATTTCGATCTGCAGGGCATGCAGACCGCTTGTGGGGCGGCCGTAGTGTTCGGTGATGAAACCGCCCGCATACGGCTTGTTGCGCGAGACGGTGTAGCCCATCTCCTTCAGCACCGAGCAGGCGAACTCCGTCAGGTCGCTGCTGCAGCTGGTGCCATAGCGGTCACCCAGGATGAAATCCGGCCGCGTGTCGGTGGTCTGGCATTTCACGCTTGAAGGCATGGAATGACAATCGATCAGAACGGCGTAGCCGAAGGTGACATGGGTCTGGGCCAGAAGCCGGCGCAAAGTGGTGTGGTAAGGCTTGTAGATCTCCTCCACCCGGCTGAGGGCTTCGGACACCGGCAGCTTGTGCCTGTAGATCTCGTGGTTCTCGCTGACGATGCGCGCCACGGTGCCAAGCCCGCCGGCCACGCGGATCGAACGGCTGTTGGCATAGGTCGGCAGACGCCCGTCGAACATCTTCGGGTCGAGCTCATAGGGCTCGCGGTTCACATCAAGGTAGGCCCTGGGGAAATGCGCACGCAGGAGCGGCGCGCCGAGCGGCACGACATGGGCAAACAGATCGTCGACATAAGCATCCTCCGACCGCCGGATGGCTGTTTCGTCCAGGCGGGAAGACGCTAGAAAGCTCTTGGAATATTGCCTGCCGGAATGGGGCGAATTGAAAACGAACGGAACCCTTTGGTCCGCAGGACACAAAACTTCAAACGCTGGAAAGCCGTTAAAGTCCGCCTCGAAGGAGGCTTGTGGGGAAGGCTGCTTGTCGTCCGTCAATGGTGTGTCCTGGTTGCCGCCCGGTGCAGGCCATGGCCCATGGTGCCAAGGAATCGCGGCGCAGTCCACCTTGGTGGGATCAAAAGCCCCGCGGCTGTGGGGAAACATCTGGTGATCGAGGGCAGGAATGGCCAGATGCCACTAATGCCACAGCAGTACCAATGGCCCGGGAATGCCTGCACCATGACGATTTTCCTTAACGTGAGAAGCCGACAGGTTCTCACGAGGCAAGTGATGGTTCTTTCTCAACAAGAGCCTATCCACACCGTGGGGACGTGATCCAATTCACCCTATCATTCTGTGGAATTCGAGCTATAACCGGCAGAAAGGGAACCGAACCCACACGAACAAAGGACCTGGTCAATTACGATGCCGCGTATCCTGCTTGCCGAAGATGATAATGACATGCGCCGCTTTCTGGCGAAGGCGCTGGAAAATGCCGGTCATGACGTCGTTTCGTTCGATAACGGCAGAAGCGCCTACGAGCGCCTGCGCGAGGAACCGTTTTCTCTGCTTCTGACCGATATCGTGATGCCGGAGATGGACGGGATCGAGCTGGCGCGCCGGGCTACGGAACTCGATCCGGACCTGAAGGTGATGTTCATTACCGGATTTGCCGCCGTTGCCCTCAATCCGGAATCGGATGCTCCCAAGGACGCCAAGGTCCTCTCCAAGCCATTCCATCTTAAAGACCTTGTCCAGGAAGTGGAGCGCATGCTGGCCGCCTGACAAGGTGTTGACGCGGCGGAAAACAGGGGTTGCGAACCGGGCTGGGGAAATTTTGACAGTTCGGTGAAAAAGGGGGGTTGCACAGTTTGCGGATCCCCGTTATATCGCACTCCACCACGGCGCTGGGGCGTCGGACTACCGAGAAATTCGGGCGTGTAGCTCAGCGGGAGAGCACTTCGTTGACATCGAAGGGGTCACAGGTTCAATCCCTGTCACGCCCACCATTATTGCGCTGATTGAAGTTTCAAGAAGCGCGGATTGATCAGAAGACAGGCGCAGGACCTGCCGCAGCTTCTAGACCAATCCAGTCAAACGTGAGCGCCTTTGGCGCTCATTTGGTTTAAAGAAGCAGGGCCCTTGTGGGGACAGTGACATGAAGATCAAAAACTCGCTCAAAGCGCTCATGACCCGCCACCGCGACAACCGCATGGTTCGCCGTAAAGGCCGCGTCTACATCATCAACAAGAAAAACCCGCGTTTCAAAGCACGCCAGGGCTAATCTTGTTGCCGCGCATTGCGTGGCGGAAGAACTGAAAATCTCTTCCTGAACAAGGCTTTATCTTGTTGTTGGGAGAGGTGGCCAGGTCCCTGCCACCGTCGTGCACGAAGATGTGTCAAATTCCCGGATTGACCGCCGCATCCAACGATCCATAATCGTCGGATGCGGATTTTTGTGTTTGCCCTCCTGTTTCTCGCCGGCACCAGTCTAGCCAGCGCCCAGCCTGTTCCAGATCTCGGTCCGGAAGCAGAGCCACCTTCTGCCGAAGACTTCAATGCTCTTCCCGACGATCTTCCGGAAGACGGCGGGCAGGTGGTCGTCGATGAGAGTGATCCGGAAGACGAGAAGTCGCGTCTGGACGAACTCTTTGCCAATCTCGCCAAATCGGACAATCCGAAGGAAGCCGAGCGTATCGGCCGGGAAATCCAGATGCTCTGGATGGATTCGGGCAGTGATACGGTGGATGTGCTGATGTCGCGGGCCGGCAAGGCAATCCAGGCTGACGATCATGCGTTGGCGCTGGACCTCCTGGACACAGTGGTCATCCTGAAGCCGACTTATGCGGAAGGCTGGAACCGGCGTGCGACAGTCCACTACATGACGGAAGATTTCGGCAAGTCCCTGGTCGATATCGAGCGCACACTGGCGTTGGAGCCCCGTCATTGGGGGGCCTTGTCGGGGCTCGCCATCATCCAGCGGCGTCTGGGGTTCGAAAGCGAAGCGCTGGCGACGTTCCGGCGGGCTCTTGAAGTCAACCCGAGCCTGGAAAATGCCACCAAGGCCGTGAACGATCTGGAAAAGGAAGCCGAGGGCGAACCTGCTTGAGGCAAGCCCGCCTGAGGTAAGCCCACTCGAGTAAGCCTGGTCGGCCTGTCTTTATGCCGCCGGGCTTGATTGCTGCGAGCGCGGTGCTATGTCCGGGCTATGATCCCGTTCCTGATTGCTCTTCTTGTCGCCGCCTGTCTGTTTGTCGCCTACTCGCTTTTCAGGGCAAGGCAGATTTCGCGCACCTACACACCTGACGGCAGTCTTGCCGAGGTGAACGGTGCGCAGATGCACTATCACTTCATTCCTGCGTCACAGGCGGCCAGCGAGCGGCCTGTGCTGGTGTTCCTGCATGGGGCCAGTGGCAACGCCTACGACATGAAGTTGGCTTTTGAAGGCGCATTCAAGGGGCGCTATTCGCTTCTTTTCATCGATCGTCCGGGGCTTGGGTTCTCGCAGCGCTCCAGAACGGGCCTGAACACGCCTGAAAGCCAGGCGAAGCTGATTACCGGATTGCTCGCGAAACTCGGCATCGAGACATCAGTGGTGGTGGGGCATTCGCTCGGGGGAGCCGTGACGGCTGCTGTGGGCCTTGCCGCACCGGAGCGGGTGAAAGGGCTCGTCTTCCTGGCTCCTGTCAGCCATGTGTGGCCGGGCGGGGTCAACTGGTACTACAAGGTTGCCGCGATGCCTCTCATCGGCTGGCTGTTTGCCCGGACGCTGACGATCCCTGTCGGCGAGCGACTGGTGCCACAAATGCTGAAGCATGTTTTCCATCCGGATCCGCCACTTGCCGGCTATGCGGCGTCTGTCCGTCTGCCGCTGCTTTTCCGTCCCGAAAGCTTCCGCTCGAACGCGGCGGACATCTGCAGTCTGAAGGAAGCTGTGCGGCAACAGTCCCGGCAGTATGGCGAGCTGGAGCAGCCGTCGCTGATCATCACGGGTACGAAAGATACGGTGGTCTGGCCGTCGATCCATTGTGAAGGCCTTTTGCAGGACCTGCCGGATGCGGAGCTGCTGATGCTGGGCGCGGCCGGTCACATGCCCCAGCATACGCATGCGGATGAAATCGTGTCCGGTGTCGACAGACTTGTGGCGCGGATAGAGGCGTCAGAGGACAAGGCGGGAGCGGCTGAAGCCAGGGCCGGGACATTGCGCACGGCATGAAAAAGGCGGCCTTGAAGCCGCCTTTCGTCATCCGGTTTGTTTTAACCGATTAGATCGTCAAATGCCGCCCTGGCCGTCGTTGCCGACGAAGGCAATCCGCAGCATGTTCGTGGAGCCCGGAGTGCCGAACGGCACACCTGCGGTCACGATAATGCGCTGACCCGGTTTCGCAAACCCTTCGGAAAAGGAGATGCGGCAGGCGCGGTCGATCATGTCTTCCTCGTTGGCGGCGTCTTCACTGACCACACAGTGCAAGCCCCAGCCGAGCGACAGGCGACGTGCAGTTGCAAGCACCGGCGACAGAACGATCACCGGGCTGGCCGGACGTTCACGAGAGGCACGCAGGCCCGTTGCGCCAGACGTCGTGTAGCAGACGACGGCAGCAAGGTTCAGCGTTTCGGCAATCTGCCGGGCCGCTGCCGAAATCGCGTCGGCGCCGGTGGCCTCCGGCTCGGTCCGCTGTGCGTAGATGATCGTGCGGTAGTTGGGATCCTGTTCCACCTGCTGGGCGATCTTGTCCATGGTGGACACTGCCTCGATTGGGAATTCGCCTGCAGCGGATTCGGCCGACAGCATGACGGCGTCTGCACCTTCGAACACGGCGGTGGCAACGTCGGACACCTCGGCGCGGGTCGGCACCGGTGCGTTGATCATGGATTCCAGCATCTGCGTGGCGATCACGACCGGCTTGCCTGCACGGCGGCAGGCGCGGGTGATGCGCTTCTGAAGGCCGGGAACCTGTTCCAGAGGCAGTTCAACACCCAGGTCGCCACGGGCAACCATGATGGCGTCGGAGAGTTCGATGATCTCGTCCAGCCGGCCGATGGCCTGCGGCTTTTCGATCTTGGCCAGAACGCCGGCGCGACCACGGGTGATCTTGCGCACTTCGGCAATGTCGTCCGGGCGCTGCACGAAGGACAGGGCCACCCAGTCGACGTTCTGGTCGAGGGCGGCGATCAGGTCCTTGTGGTCCTTCTCGGTCATGGCGCTGGTCGCGATTTCCGAATCGGGAACGCTGACGCCCTTGCGGTCGGACAGCTTGCCGCCGACAACGACTTCCGTCACGGCCCTGGTGCGGTCGGCTTCCAGAACCTTGAGCTGGATCTTGCCGTCATCGAGCAGCAGGCGGTGGCCCGGCTCTAGAGCCTGAAGAATTTCGGGATGCGGCAGGTGGACCCTGTCGACGCTGCCGCCGGACTTGTCGGCGTCCAGCGTGAACGTTGCGCCGTTTTCCAGCATGACCGGACCGTCGGCAAAAGTTCCCACACGCAGCTTGGGTCCCTGCAGATCGGCCAGAATGCCGATTGGCCGCCCAACCTTCTCCTCAACAGAACGGATGCGTTCGACAAGCATCTTCAGACGATCATGATCGGTATGGCTCATGTTGATGCGGAACACGTCCGCACCGGAGCGATACAATTTTTCGATGATGTCTTGTTCTGAGGAGGAGGGTCCGAGAGTTGCAAGAATTTTGACTCGCCGGTTACGCCTCATCGCCCACCTGTCCCCTGTTGCACGGGTTCGGTCAGCTGGACCGTCCAGCTGCTCTGTTCGCCCGTGTCGATTTCAAAAAAGCCTGTCCGCTCGAATCCGCGAGCCACACAGTCCTCAATTCCGCGAATGGTGAATTCCTTTTCCCGGGTGCACATGAACGCCCGGCCACCCCATTCGCCGAATTGGTCATAATCAACTGCGTAGATGTAATAGTATCGTGACACCAGCGCCCCGGGTACCAGGGTCTCGCAGGAATTGGAAGCAAGGTTCCACCAGCCTTCGGTGACCCAGTCGGTCTTGTCCTTGTAGCCGATGGCTACACCAACCTGACTGTCGGTCTTGTTGCAAAGGCGCAGATCCGCTCTGGCTTCGTCACTGGATGCGGAGAAAAACAGCACGGTGAGGAATGCAGCAAAGGCAAATTTCACAGGCACGCTGATACATGCCCGAGACTCGCCCTGGTTCCGTTCCCCAACCTTAAACATATGCAGTCGTTCGCTTTGCTGCTTTACAGACATTCGCTTTTTGCGTCGACAAGGGGGCCTTGTCAACGTCGTTAACGGGATACGGAGCCTTTCGCCCAGACTTGTTTCCCGAACCGTCCGGATTTTTTGTCCAAATGAACAGTCCCACCCCCTATGCCGTCAGAAATGGGGCGGGAACATGGCCGCTCCGCCTCAGATCGGTGTTAGCTGTCAATAAAGCGTATACCGCGTTGTACACACCTTGGCAAAAACACAGGTGCCCTGATTGCAAGGAAGGGTGTGGAAGGTGTGGATGGCCTGCGGTGTTGCCGCCGGAAAGCGGTGTTTTCGGGCTTGGTTCCTTCGCCGGTTTGCCGTAAACCTGACCGCCTGCGCGATAGCGAGCCATAAAAGTTTCCACGAAGCGAGACATGATAGAACCAGCAGCCGAAACCGGCCGGGCCTTTCAGCCGACCGAATACGTAAAGGGCGATTTTACTTCCGGATTGCTGCTCTTGTGCGATCACGCCCGCAACACGGTGCCTGAGCCTTATGGCGATCTCGGCGTTCCGGCCGAACAGTTCGAACGCCATATCGGTTACGACATCGGTGCGCGCGCGGTCACGCTCGAACTGGCGAAGCGACTCACTGCACCAGCTTGCCTGACTACCTATTCTCGGCTGCTGATCGATCCGAACCGGGGCGATGACGACCCTACGCTGATCATGCGCCTGTCGGACGGTGCCGTCGTGCCGGGCAATGCAAAGGTCGACACGAAGGAGCGGGCGATCCGCATCGACCGGTTCCACAAGCCTTATCACGACCTCATCGACCAGACGCTGGATGCCATGATGGAAGTGAGCGAGCCGCCGGTGATCGTCTCCATCCACAGTTTCACGCCGGTCTGGCGCGGCGTGCCGCGGCCCTGGCATGTCACCGTTCTGTGGGACAGCGACCCAAGGGCCGTTCAGCCCATGCTTGAAGGCTTGAGAGCGCAGGAAGACATCGTCGTCGGTGACAATGAACCCTACGACGGAGCTCTCAAAAACGACACAATGTACCGGCACGCAACCCGCCGGGGAGTGGCACATGCGCTCCTGGAACTGCGGCAGGATCTGATTGCCGACGCGGCTGGAGCGCTTGAATGGGCGGACCGACTCGAGCCGGTTCTGAGAAAAATTGCCGGCATGTCCGACTGCCGGCGGATCCAGCATTTCAAGTCGCGTAGCGACGCTGCTTAAGGCCGGGCCACCGGTCCGGGACAGGGAGACCTTCGGGATGGACGATCAGACGAAACTCGAACTGGAAGCCGCGGTTTTCAGACGCCTTGTGGAACATCTGCGTGGACGGACGGACGTTCAGAACATCGACATGATGAATCTGGCCGGTTTCTGCCGCAACTGCCTGTCCAACTGGTATCAGGACGCGGCCCAGGACAAGGGCGTTTCCCTGGAAAAATCCGAGGCCCGCGAAATCGTCTACGGCATGCCTTACGACGATTGGAAGACCAAATACCAGACCGAGGCGACTGCTGATCAGCAGGCCGCCTTTGAAAAGAACAAACCCCAACACTGAGCCGGGGGTTGCCTCGGCTTGCTTGGCTGCTTGACGGCCAATGCGGAGTCTGGCAACGCACGGCCAGGTTATTGACGGCGGCTCATTTCAGCCGCGGCCATTGAGACCGCGCACTGCGCGACAAGGAAGTACGAGAAGGAGAAACAGAAAACATGTCCGATCCCGGTGGAGTGGCAGGCGACCAGCTGCGCGCGTTTGTTGAGCGTATCGAGCGTCTTGAAGAAGAAAAGAAAGTCATCTCCGATGACATCAAGGACGTCTATGCGGAAGCCAAGGGCAACGGCTTTGACGTCAAGATCCTGCGGAAGGTCGTTTCCCTGCGCAAGAAGCAGCCGCATGAGCGTGAAGAGGAAGAGGCGGTTCTCGATCTCTACCTGCATGCACTTGGCATGGCTGGCGGTGCTGGCGGCGGCGAAGGCTGACAAGCTGCGGTAACCGCGGTTCACGACAAGAAAAAAGAGCGGCTGAAAAGCCGCTCTTTTTTTGTGCTCACTGTGTCATTGGTCGACGCTTCAGCGCGCGAAGCGTACCGGAAGGATGACCACTGCCGGACCGTCGAACCGGTCTGTGCGCAGGTCGCCGTAAGGATTGTTTTCAAAGCTGGCGGAGACAAAGCGGTTGCCCGGCATCATCACATTCTTCAGCTGGCGCTGGTTGGGGTGGCTGAGCCACGCGAAGGTCTGATGACGCGTGGTGCCTGCCCCGGACAGAAGCGTCGGAGCGGATTTGTCCGGCAGGCTTGCAAAGCCGGCAAGCGGATCGACAATCTGATCACGCGGGATCCGGCCTGAAACGGATGGCTGACGTGCAGGGGCTGTCTTGGCGGTGGCGCCGGCTGCCGGACTATTGGCCTGTGCCCGTGCCGGTTCACTTACCGACGGACGCAGCGAGCGGCTCAGGCTCGGCGGTGTTGCAGAGGCCGAAGCATAGGCGAGCGTCGTTTCCGAACGTGGTGCGGGCACCGGAGACGGCACGGATGTGCCCGTTGCCGCGGCAATGGCTGCGACCGGATCATCGGTCGGAGCGGAGCCCGGTACGGGAACATCGCCGGTCAGACCGAGATTTGCCGCTGCAACCTTGGCAGCATCGCTAAGACCCTTGCTGGGTTTCTGCTGGGGCGTGCGCGAGGCTACCTGGAACCGCGAGTCGATTGCTTTCTCGGGAGCCGGGTTTGCACCTTGTGTCGGCGCGGTCGGTTGCCCGGTCTCGATTGCAAATCGCTGTGCATCAAGCGTGTTCGGTGCGGGTGGGGGTGTCTTGCTTGCCGCCACGGCGGGAATATCCGCAGGCGGTTTCACGATCGGTGCGTTGCTGGCCACGACAATCGGCGCTGCTGCCGGTGCTTCCGGTTCGCTTTCCAGGACCTTCCGGCTGGGAACAGGCGGATTTTCGATCACCACAGCCGGGGCTTCGGCAACCGGTGCCGGCGGCGTGTTGCCGACGGCTCCCGGACGCTTGGAGGTGTTGTCGCGGTTATTGCCGCCGCCGAAGAGGCTGGCGAACAGGTTGCCGCCGCCGGAGGACGTGTTGTCATCCTGCGCGGTTACCGGAATCGGTTTGCCCGGTCGGGTCAGATTCTGGTCGCGTGTGCTCAGGCCATTGGAAGAGCTTGAGCGCGTGTTGGACGCGACGATCGTCGGTTTGGAACTTCTCGACCGGCCGGACTTGCTTTCGGCAAGCGCAACCTTGTAGCCGCTCATAGGTTTGCCGTCAGACGGAAAGTGAAGTGTCTTGCCGTCCGGGAACACGCGAGCCAGTTCGGAACGGCTCATGCGCGGCCAGTGACGGACACTGCCGGTGTCCATGTGCACGAAGGGGGAACCGGATCTCGGATAATAGCCGACGCCGCCCACTTCCTTGCGCAGGCCAGTGGCACGCAGGTTGGCAAGTTTCACGCCGGGAATGAAAAAGTCCATCGCCTTGCCGAGCGTGTGCTGGCTGTTCTTGGCAACGCCAGAGGACCGCTTGCGCAGCATGTTGTTGGTTGCGGGAGACCGGTAGCTGGAAACGACGTGGATCGGCTGGCTTGCGCCCACCTTCTGGTATACTTCCCAGACCAGATCCAGCAGTTCCGGATCGATCTTGGTCATTTCGTTACGGCGCCAGTCGCGCAGGAAGCGATTGGCTTCGCGCAGACCATCCGGCAGATAGCGGCCGTTTTTCTTGAATGTAATCGACACACGCTCTTTGGTGTGCGTGTTGTACAGCTTCAGGGTACGCGTCTCGGCCTGGGCAAAGGTGACCAGGCACACAGACACGACAGCAAACGCGCCGGCCACTTTCGCGGCACGCTTCAGCCAACCGACGGCGTCGAAATCAACTAACCGTGTACGCAATCTCTATCTCGCCGTTTTCAGAGGGCTTTCACCCATCCCGTGCTCCCCAGCAGGATGCATAGCCTAGCTGCCGCAGGTTAAGAAGTTTTTACCCTATTTTCGCTTCGCTGATAATCGTTGCAGAACTGCAACGGCGCAAGCGCGTAGTGCAAAAACGCTCCGGTAGCGGTGGTTACCCGGAGAATGCGTCAAAATATCGTCGAAATCGACAGTTTGCGCTATGATTTGCCTCAATTCAGGCTGCCGCGTCCTTGCCGCTCTCGTCCAATCCGTATTCCTTGAGCTTGCGATAGAGCGTGGATCGGCCGATTCCCAACCGTTTGGCAACTTCTGTCATGCGTCCGGAATAATGATTGATCGCTGCGCGAATCAGTTCCTCCTCGATATCGGTCAACTTGCGGACATGGCCGTCCTGATCGAGGTTGCGCATGAAACCGAAGGGAGCCGCTTGCTCGAAACCTGCCTGAGGGGCGGGAACCGAGGGGGTGTGGTGCGGTGGAACCGAGGGTTCGCTCGGGCGGACCGGCGCTGCGGCAAGATCGCCTCCGGACAACCGGTCCGGGTAGGCCATCTGTCCCTGCGGCTGGAGCGTTGCGCCCGGAGTGGCGGTCTGTTCCGTTGCCGCGGCAACCTGCGGGAAATCGTTGATCGTCAGTTGCGGGCCGTCGCACAAGACGACAGCGCGGAATACCGCGTTCTCCAGCTGCCTGATATTGCCCGGCCAGTGATACTCCTGGAGCATCGCGAGCGTGTCCGCGGTAACGCCGGCCACCTGAGGCTTGCCTTCCTCTGCCGCGAAACGGGCCAGGAAATGGCGGGTAAGCGCGGGAATGTCCTCTCGCCGGTCGCGCAGCGGTGGGATCCAGATCGGGAAAACGTTGAGCCGGTAATAAAGGTCTTCCCGGAAGACACCTTCCTTCACCTGGTCGATCAGGCGGCGGTTGGTTGCCGAGATCAGACGGAAATCCACTTTCACCGGGCGGCGAGCGCCGATCGGATCGATCTCGCTTTCCTGCAGGGCGCGCAGCAGCTTGACCTGAACTTCCTGAGGCAGCTCGCCAACTTCGTCCAGGAACAGTGTTCCGCCATGAGCTTCCTGAAATTTGCCGACATGCTTGTCGACCGCGCCGGTGAATGCGCCCTTCTCGTGGCCGAAGAGAATCGATTCAACCAGATTGTCGGGGATCGCACCGCAGTTGACCGTGACCAGAGGTTTGGACTTGCGGTCGCTGGAGCCCTGAATGGCGCTGGCGATCATTTCCTTGCCGACGCCGCTTTCCCCCTCGATCAGGATCGGAATGTTCGACGCGGCGGCGCGCTTGCCCAGATTGATCACCCGTTCCATGGCCGGCGAGTGGGTGATGATGTCGGCGAAGGTCAGCGTGCCGGAGGCCTGTTTGCGGATCCGTGTGATCTCGCCTTCCAGAGCGGATGTCTTCAGAAGATTGCGGATCGAGACATTGAGCCGTTCCGGCGCCACCGGTTTGACCACGAAATCCTGCGCGCCCGCATTCATGACGTTGACCACGGTATCGATGCCGCCATGGGCGGTCTGAACGATGACCGGCGTTGCGTTCTTGTCGGAGCGCAGACGTTCCAGAACGCCCAGACCGTCGAGCTCGGGCATCACCATGTCGAGAATGATCAGGTCGATCTCGCTGGCTTCCGGGCTCGACATGATGCGCACCGCTTCGGCCCCATTCTCGGCCGTTTTCGACCGGTAGCCGAATTTTTTCACGGCTTCCTGAAGCAACCTGCGCTGGATGGGATCGTCGTCAACAATGAGAATTTTGCCGCTGAGTGCTTGCATTGGCGGTTTCGCTCGTCCCGAATTGTCTCGTTTCGAACCATTCTGGTCGCAATTGGGTAAACAAATCGTCCAAGTGCAGGCAAAAAAGTTTTCACAGTCAGATTGCAGGCGGACCTTTTCCCGGCCTACTAATTCTAACAACAGATGATTGCCGGACCCGTTCGTCCGCAGGCGCACCGGAGAAAAAACTTGCCCATCCCACATCCCGTCCATGCCCCCCAGGCCGCCGCTTCAGGAGATCTCGGAGCGCTTCCCGAATGGGACCTCACGGATCTCTATCCCGCCGTCGACGCGCCGGAGGTTGCTGCCGACCTGAAGGAGATCCTGGAGCGGTCGAAAACCTTCGAGACGTCCTACAAGGGGCGACTGGCCGAAATGGCGCAGAGCAACGTTTCTGCGCTGGTCACCGCAATTCGCGCCTATGAGGAACTTGAAGACCTGATGGGCAGGCTGATTTCCTTCGCCGGCCTTGTCTATTCGGAAAACACGATCAAACCCGCGTCGCAGAAATTCTATGGCGATGTGCAGGAGCAGATAACGACAGCAAGTTCGCATCTTCTGTTCTTCACGCTGGAGATGAACAAGATCGATGATGGCGTGATGGAAACTGCACTCCAGGACAGCCAGTTTGCACATTACCTGCCGTGGATCGAGGATCTGCGCAAAGGCAAGCCCTATCAGCTGGAAGACCGGGTGGAGCAACTGTTCCACGAAAAGTCCGTTACGGGCGCTGGTGCCTGGAACAGGCTCTTCGACGAGACGATGGCCTCGCTGACGTTCGATGTCGACGGCCAGGAACTGTCGATTGAACCGACGCTCAACATGCTGGTGGATTCTTCGCCCGATACCCGCCGCAAGGCGTCGGAAGCTCTGACGCAGACCTTCAAGGAAAACCTGCGCACCTTCACGCTGATCACCAACACGCTGGCCAAGGACAAGGAAATCTCCGACCGCTGGCGGAATTTCACGGATATTGCCGACAGCCGCCATCTTTCCAACCGGGTCGAGCGGGAAGTTGTCGATGCGCTGGTGGCAGCCGTGCGCGACGCCTATCCGCGCCTGTCGCATCGTTACTACAAGCTGAAGGCAAAGTGGCTGGGCATGGACCAGCTCAACACCTGGGACCGCAACGCACCTCTGCCGAATGCCGACACGCGGGTGATCCCCTGGGACGAAGCGAAGGACACGGTGCTGTCCGCCTACAGCGCCTTTTCACCCGACATGGCGGAAATCGCAGGCCGGTTCTTCGACCGGCGCTGGATCGATGCGCCGGCCCGCTCCGGCAAGGCGCCCGGTGCCTTTGCCCATCCGACAGTGCCAAGCGCACATCCCTATGTGCTGGTCAACTACCAGGGCAAGATCCGCGACGTGATGACCCTCGCCCATGAACTGGGTCACGGCGTTCACCAGGTGCTGGCGGCACCCAACGGACCACTGATGGCGCCGACACCGCTGACCCTGGCGGAAACGGCCAGCGTCTTCGGCGAGATGCTGACGTTCAAATCCCTGCTTGCCAAGGCGGACAACCCGCAGACCCGCAAGGTGATGCTGGCCTCCAAGGCGGAGGACATGATCAACACCGTGGTGCGCCAGATCGCCTTCTACACCTTTGAGCGCAAGGTTCACACGGAACGGCGCAATGGCGAGCTGACGTCGGACAAGATCGGTGAATTGTGGCTGTCCGTGCAGGGCGAAAGCCTCGGTCCGGCGATCAAGTTGAGTGAAGGCTATGAAACCTTCTGGACCTATATTCCGCACTTCATCCATTCTCCGTTCTATGTCTATGCGTATGCCTTTGGCGATTGCCTGGTGAACTCGCTTTATGCGGTTTACGAGGAAGCGGAGACCGGCTTCCAGGAGAAGTATTTCGATCTTCTGAAGGCTGGTGGTACCAAGCACCATTCCGAACTTCTGGCTCCGTTCGGACTGAGCGCGGTCGATCCGGATTTCTGGAAAAAGGGCCTGTCGGTGATCGAGCGGATCATCGACGAACTCGAAGCCCTGGAAGAGGCTTGACGCGGTTTCCGATGACACGGACAGCGCTGCCACCCTTCCACCACACGCCCTATGACGGCACCAGCCAGCCTTTCACCGTCGGTCTGAAGCCGATCGGTGAAGAGGCCTGGCTGGAACCCGATCCCTTTCTGGCGAAACATCTGGGTGAGAAGAAACGGCTGTTTTCCGATCATCTGGAAACGGTTTTCCGTGCAGAGCCGGACACAGACGCCGCGCAGCAGGAGGTCCTGGGCCTCCTCACGGAAAACCTCTCGCGGTTTCATGCAGATACCCACCGGGTCGGGGATGCCGAAGTCGAGATCGTCGCCACCGGCGCGCGCATCCCGCTTGCCGGGTCTCCGACGCTCGTAACGGCTGCAAGCCTTGTACAGGAAGATCTTGTCTTGATGCGGCCCGGTCAGGACGGCTACAGGCTCACGGCTGCCGCGCTCTGTTTTCCCTCGTCCTGGTCTCTGGCGGAGAAGTTCGGCCAGTCCATGACGGGCATTCACGACAATGTTCCCGGCTTCAACGGAAGCCGCATGGGAATGATGGTGGCCCGGATATTCGACAATCTGAAAGCCGGACAGTTTCTGGAGCGCTTCAACTGGTCGATCTATCCCGACGGCGACCTTCACCATCCCTTGCCGAAACAGATCCGCGTCAAGATTGACGACGGTGCACTGGCCCAGCTTTTCCTCCGGGTCGAGCGGCAAACCTTGCGGCGTCTGCCCGGGTCCGGCGATATCCTGTTCACCATCAAGATCCATCACGATCCGTTGGCGGCACTGGAAGCGCAGGAAGGGCGTGCAGGGCTGGCGGAAGGGCTCCGCAAGCAGCTTCTTGCGCTTGATCCGGATCAGCTTGCCTACAAGGGCCTCGTGGCAACACGGGACGATCTGGCCCGGGCGCTGGAAAAAATCAGTCTCGGCTAGCGGAAGATCGTGCTGTGTGCTGAGCGTCAATCAGTGTCCTGACCTTTTCCCGGTCTTCAGCGCTCGCCGGGTGGTAGACCATCATCGCAAGGTCCGCACGGCCGTCTACGGCAAAGGTCGAACATTCAAGGCTCATCCAGCCGGCCACAGGGTGCTTCAACCGCTTGGTAAGGTCGTCTGAGGCGAGGACGTCATGGTCCTTCCACAGGCGTTCGAAATCCGGGCTCAGCTGGCACAATTCCTCTACCAGGGTTGTGGTTTCATATGCGGCGCCGGCGCGTACCACATCGGCCCGAAAAGCACCGACGACGAAACGGGCGACGCTTTCCCAATCCGCCTGGATATTGCGGACCCTCGGGTCGCTGAAGATCAACCGCAAAATGTTGCGTTCGCCGGGGGGCAAGCTGGCGTAGTCGGTCAGGACGGCCGAAGAAGCGCGATTCCAGGCAACGACGTCCCAAGTGTGGGTCCTGATCATGGCAGGGGTCTGTTCCAGGGCATCCAGAACGTTCTGAAGTCGGGGCGACACGCCTTCCTGCGGTTGGTAGCGAACGTCAGGGGCACGGCCGAGCCCGATAAGATAAAGATGCTCGCGTTCGACATCCGTCAGCATCAGGGCCTTTGAAACCCGGTCAAGGACGTCGGCCGAAGGTGCACCGCCACGTCCCTGTTCAAGCCATGTGTACCAGGTGACGCTTACATTCGCGCGGTGTGCGACTTCTTCGCGCCTCAGGCCCGGCGTTCGCCGGCGGGTGAGGGGAATACCGAATGCGGCGGGATCCAGTTTTGCCCTGCGATCCTTCAGGAACCGGCCCAGTCTATTGTCTTCCTGGATATCCGCCATCTTATCCTGTCAGTCATTATACCTGTATAAAGTCACTACTTTAACTGGATAAATATTGCCGCAAGACTGCTCGCCGTTCAACCAACGGAGTGTTTTCATGCGAGTTTTCGTTACCGGCGCAACAGGGTTTGTTGGCTCCGCAGTCGTTTCGGAGTTGTTGCAGGCAGGCCATCAGGTGCTTGGCCTCAGCCGATCGGAAAGAGGGGCCGCGCTCCTCCGGTCTCAAGGGGCACAAGTGCAGATCGGGTCACTGGAGGATCACACCAGCCTTCGTGATGGAGCGAGGGCAAGTGACGCTGTCGTGCACACGGCGTTCAATCATGATTTTTCGCGCTTTGCCGCAAGCTGTGAGGAAGACCGTGCCGCCATTCTGACCCTCGGCGAGGGGCTATCCGGAACAGATCGGCCGATGCTGGTTACCTCGGGTGTTGCCGTTGTCCGGTCCGGACCGGTGGCAACAGAAGCCGATCCGGCGGTTCCAACCTCATCGGCCTATCCCAGAGCTACCGAAGCCGCCGCGGCCGAGTTGGTGAAGACCGGGATCAACGCCAGAGTGGTCCGTCTGCCTTTCTCGGTTCATGGACCGGGGGATCATGGTTTTGTCCCGATGTTGATCGGCATCGCCCGGGAGAAGAGGTTTGCCGCCTATGTTGGCGATGGAGAAAACCGCTGGCCCGCAGTGCACCGTCTGGATGCGGCAAGGGCTTATCGTCTGGCACTTGAAACACCGGATACAGATGGTCCTTTTCACGCAATCGGCGAAGAGGGCATTCCTTTCCGCGCAATCGCCCAGGCAATCGGCCACGGGCTGGGCCTTCCCGTGCGCTCGCTCACCCCGGAAGACGCAGAATCCTATTTTGGCTTCCTGGGTCTCTTTGCCGGAATGGATGGTCCTGCGTCCTGCGACAGGACCAGGGCTGCGCTCGGCTGGCAGCCGGAAGAATGCGGCCTGCTCGCGGATATCGGCAGGAGCGGCTATTTCTGAAAACAGCCGGGCGTTCCCGGGCAGTTGGACGCCTGCGTCGGAATAGCGGCTGGTGGAGCTGGATATTGTTGCGGTAGTTCATATGTAGTGCCAGGAGACCGTATCCAACGGTTCGATGCATCGGGCGTTCCCGGAACGCCAGTTGTTACAAGGGAGCCCGCCACCGCATGGCCGACAGCAAAGACCGTGAAAGCAACCGCCTCAGCGCCCGCATGGGGCGCTACGCCAAAGTCGGCACCAACATGGGTGGCATTGCCGCAAAGGTGGCCGGGGCACGGTTGTTCGGCATGGAACTCGACAATGCCAAGAACGCGGCCGAACTGGCCGCGGCCCTTGGCGGGCTGAAAGGCCCCTTGATGAAGGTGGCACAGCTCTTGTCGACGATCCCGGATGCATTGCCGCCGGAATATACGACCGAACTTGCCAAGCTGCAGGCCAGTGCACCGCCCATGGGCTGGGCCTTCGTCAAACGCCGGATGCGGGCCGAGCTCGGTGCGGACTGGCAAGGCCGGTTTGCCGAATTCGGCAAGGAGCCGGCCGCAGCGGCTTCCCTTGGACAGGTGCACAGGGCCACCGGCCATGATGGGCGCGTTCTGGCCTGCAAGCTGCAATATCCGGACATGGCTTCTGCAGTCGAGGCGGATCTCAAGCAACTGCAGATGCTGTTTTCATTGCACCGGCGCATGAGCCCGGCCATCGATACGCGCGAGATCGCCAAGGAAATCAGCGCCCGGGTCCGTGAGGAGCTGGACTATGCCAGGGAGGCGGCACATATCGCCGTCTATCAGGGCATCCTGGGAGACTTCGACCGTATCCGCGTACCCGAAGTAATCCCGGAGCTGTCGACCAAGCGCCTGCTCACAATGGGGTGGATCACCGGTAAGCCTCTGCTCGACTACAAGGAACACAGCCAGGACGAGCGCAATCTGCTCGCCAGGACCATGTTCCATGCCTGGTGGCACCCGTTCAGTCATTTCGGCGTCATTCACGGTGACCCGCATCTGGGCAACTACACCGTGTTCGAGCAGGAAGGCGCTCCGGCGGGCATCAATCTGCTGGACTACGGCTGCATCCGCATCTTCCCCGAGGCATTTGTCGAGGGCGTCGTCGAACTCTATCGTGGCCTGCTGGAAGAAAATGACGATCGGGTCGTCGCGGCCTATGAGCGCTGGGGCTTCAAAGACCTGAAGAAGGAAGTCATCGAGGTCCTGAACATCTGGGCAAGGTTCATCTACGGTCCTCTGCTCAGTGACCGGGTCCGATCGATCGCGGACGGCGTGTCGGCTGCCGAATACGGACGCAAGGAAGCCTTCCGCGTTCATTCCGCCCTGAAGCAACTGGGGCCGCTGACAGTGCCGCAGGAGTTCGTCTTCATGGACCGGGCGGCAATCGGGTTGGGCGGAGTGTTCCTGCACCTGCGGGCGGAACTCAATTTCTTTGAGCTGTTCAACGAGCAGATCGACGGTTTTGAAGCGGCAACCGTGCGCAAGCGCCAGAACGATGTACTGGCTTCAGCCGGGCTTGCCGGAGCCTCACATGCTGCCTGATTGTGCGAAGGATTTCAGTGCGGAACGGGATGCCAAAGCCAAAGCTGTCAAAAAGTCGCGACCTGTGTGACGAATTGTGCACTTCCCGTCATTGCCGAACCGGCAGGCTTTATTGTATGTAGGCTGCCGACTATCGAATTTTCCTGGGGGACTTCATGTCTGACGAAACTGCGCCCGCAATGGACTATGACGCTCACGAGCAGACTTACGAGGGGTTCATCAACTTCTCCAAGATCGGCACGATCGCAGTCCTGACCATTGTCGTCTGCCTGATCATGTTCGCCTTTGGCGGCACCGCTGCTACCGTTTTTGGCTGGCTGCTGCTGATCGCAACCCTCATTGCCACCGCTGTCGGCATGGCTCTGGGTGCATCCGGCTGGATCCCGCCTGCAGCTGTCTTCGTTCTGAGCGGCATCCTGGCGATCCTGACCGTCTGAGCTAAGCCTCCGGCCTTCATGGTCCGGCCAGCACAGACGAACAAATCTGTTTTTGGAAAGGCGCGGTCAGATCCGCGCCTTTTCCTTTTGTTCTTGGACCCCAAGTGCGATGAGCCAAGCCGCGCCAGCATCCTTTGTCTATGACCCGCCGCTGGAGCCGTTTCTGACGGTTCTGCACGCAGATGACGATCTTCTGGTGATCGACAAGCCGAGCGGGCTTTTGAGCGTGCCAGGCAAGGCTGCCGAACATGGCGACTGCGTCGAAAGCCGCGCGCAGGAGCGCTTCCCAGATGCGCGGATCGTTCACCGGCTCGACATGGATACGTCCGGTGTCATGGTTCTGGCAAGGAACCCCGCAGCTCATCGGCATCTGGGGCTTCAGTTCGAACGGCGCAAGACGCTCAAGACCTACATTGCCGATATCTGGGGGAGCCCGTCAGAAGACGAGGGAGAAATTGATCTGCCGCTCGTTTGCGACTGGCCGAACAGGCCCAAGCAGATGGTCAGCTTCGAGTTTGGCAAACCTGCACTAACCAGGTGGAAGGTACTTGAGCGGAAAGAACTGACGACGCGGGTTCGGCTGTTTCCCCATACGGGACGGTCGCATCAACTGCGTGTCCACATGCTTTCGCTCGGGCATCCAATCACCGGCGACAGGTTCTATTCGGAAGGTGAGGCGCTGACAGCCTCTAGCAGGCTTTCGCTCCACGCCGAAACGCTTGAACTGCACCATCCGGCGCATGGGGAGCGGATCTGTTTCCGGTCCGAAGTACCGTTCTGACGATCATTGGTGATGGTGATTGGTTTGCCGGTCAGCTCAAGACGGCTGTCCAAGGTCGCGGTCAGGCGTTCGCCAGATATCTTTCCATCTGCAGGTCGGGATAGAGCTCCCGCATGCGGTGACCGCAGATCTTATCGATGATTTCGCATTCCTGACGGGACAGGTTTTGAGGCGGCGTATAGGAAACTTCTGGCTCGAAGTTCGTTGCTGACGTCGGTTTCCAGGTGTTGATCTTCGTGTCGGCCACTTCAGGCTTGATGCCCGTTAGATTGGTGAAGGCCTCTATCCGGTCGATATTCTCCTGAAGGTTTTCCGTCAGGTCCTCATATTCGACGACGTGCAGCATTGCCGGCAGGTTTTCGAATTGATTGCGCTTCAGCGTGACGATCACTTCCGTGTTTGCGATCCACTCGGTGCAGCCTTCCACAAGCTTCGACAGGTCAGTGATCCAGCCCTTCGACTTCTGCGACCGCAGGACATCGTAGACATTCCGATAGATGTAGATGCATTTGAGGTCGCTGATCAGGTCCGACGTCTTGACGACGCTTTGAAAGGAAACATTGGGAACCTTTACCGCCCAGATATCCTTGTCGATTGCCTGCGTCGCATCGTCGTAGCTCTGCCTGTAGACCTGCACGGCTCCAACCAGCGCATGGGTTGGAAATTCTGCCGGCAGATCCAGACCAACCATCCAGTAGTCATAGTTCTCTTCGAGGATATTGTTCCATTCGAAGGCTTGCCGTTCCTGGTTGTTCTGGACGTTTACAATCTCCTTATGCGCAAACTCGCACAAGTTGATGATGCGGCGACCACAGGTTTCCCCGTAGCAAATTCCGTTTTCCGAACTCGTGATCAGCCGCTGCAGGAGCGTTGTTCCTGAACGCGTGGTTGGCGAAGTTACGAGAATGGGACTGGCTGTCATGGTGCGAAGCTGGCTTTTCTTCGTCTGGAACGGCTTCGTGGCGAATCGCTTTGAAAACGCTAACACGAATGAACGTTGACGTCGAAAAGGGTGCGATTGCGCAACCTGCGCACGCAGCGATGTGCGGGCGCGATATTGGATGAAAAGGCTTGCTGAATATCGTGGCCGGATCAGCCGTTGCCGACGCGGCCAAGACCTTCGCGGGCAATCTTGTTGGAGTTGTCCAGCGTGATCGCGCGGGTGTAGCTCCGGCGCGCATCCTTCGGATTGTTGAGCATTTCCTGGGCGAGGCCCCGGTTTGCCCAGGCAATTGCGGAATCCCGGTCGAGGTTGACGGCCATCGACAGATCCGAGAAGGCGGCGTTCGGGTCGTTTACAGCGATGTAGGAGATGCCGCGAGCGATATAGGGAGCGCTTGCCTTCGGGTTGAGGCCGATGGCGGTCGCGAAGTCCTCGATCGCGCGCTGATGCTGGTTCTGCGCCTGGTAGATCAGGCCGCGATTGTAGAACGCACGGGCATCGCTGCTGTCACGGGTGATGACGGAATTGAAGTCGGCAAGGGCAGCGTTGTAGTTGCCCTGTTGGCGATAGATGTTGCCACGCCCGACATAGGCCACGTCATAGTCCGGCTTGATGTTGATCGCGCGGGTGTAGTCGGAGACCGCCTGATCGTTCTGGCCCATGCGGCGATAGACAAGGCCGCGGTTGGCATAGGTCTGGTAGGACTGCGGGTTGAGCTGCAGAGCCCGATTGAAGTCCTCGACCGCCTTGTCCAGCTTGCCGGCCTGGCCGTAGGCAATGCCGCGGGTGCTGTAGGCGCTTGCATCGTTCGGATTGGCATCGATCACCGCCGTCAGAGAGGCGATGTTGGTCGAAGACCCGGCCGAAGCATTGGTCGGCACATCGTCGTAGACGCCCGTGGTGCAGGCCGACAGCACGGCTGCAAGGCCAAGCAACGTTGCATGGGGCAGAAACTTGCGCATGCGGCACATACGATCTCTAAGGGTCAAGCGATTAGACATGCCGTTCATCTGCCTCCAATAGGGCGGGAGTATGGCTGCTTCGGGCTCTTTGAACCAAGCCGGATGCATTCCCCGCAAAACGCCAAAAGCCGACCGGAACTTCGGTCGGCCTTAGGGCAGTTTTGAGAAGATTGGCGGCCAAATCCGCCAGAAACGCTCAAGCCGAACTTAGCGGCGAGCAGACTTGCCCGGGAGCAGGCCTTCACGCTGTGCCCGCTTGCGAGCCAGCTTGCGTGCACGGCGAATTGCTTCAGCCTTTTCACGCGCCTTCTTTTCAGACGGTTTTTCAAAGTGACCGCGAAGTTTCATTTCACGGAAGATGCCTTCGCGCTGCATCTTTTTCTTGAGCGCCTTCAGCGCTTGATCGACATTGTTGTCGCGAACCAGAACCTGCACGCGTTTTTTCCCGTTTTCGATGCGCTGCAGAGGATCCGCAGCAAGAATAACCATGATGGAAGCGAGGCTTCGCCAACGAACCTTACGGTGGTTTCAAAAACACATGCGGATGCCCATCGGTTTACCGATCAATCAAGCATCCACTTGTGTACAGAGACCTTATCGCCGCTGACGCGTCGCTCACTTTGGCGCGCTTAATACCAGAGCAAACCCTATGTGTCCACAGGCATTCGCAAAGAAACCCGCCAAAATCGGATTCCGGCACCTGCGCCGGAGCGTGTCCCCAACCCGTAGAACAAGTGTGGACACCGGACAGTATCACGACTAGAGGTGGATGTCTCACCCCGGTCAAAAGAGCCTCGTGCAAGAAGGCGTGACCTTGCCCACATTGTTGGAGGAAACAATGGCGCAGAACGCGTCAAGGGCTCCCGATTCGGACAAGAGCCAGTCCCTTTGGCGGAGCGACATACGGCCTACCCTTTCTCTGGGGTTGCCGCTTGCCGGGGCCCAGTTGGCCCAGATGGCCATCAATACCACGGACGTTCTGATGATCGGACGTCTCGGCGCGCAGGAGCTTGCTGCCTCCGTGCTGGCCTTCAATTTCTACATGCTGGTCTGGTTTTTCGGCATGGGTGTGCTGCAGGCGGTGATTCCGCTTGCCGCCCGCGCCCGTGGCCAGAGAAAGCTGCGCGACCTGCGCCGGGCCGTGCGCATGGGCTTCTGGATTTCCGTCCTGTTCTGCATCCCGGTCTGGGGCATCCTGATCTTCATCGAGCCTATCCTGCTGATGCTGGGGCAGGAGCCGGAACTGGCCAGGCTCGCGGGGGTCTACATGGTCTATCTGCAATGGACCATGTTGCCGGCTCTGCTGATCATGGCCGTGCGCGGCTTCCTGACCGTAATGGAGCGGACGCAGGTGGTGCTCTGGGCGACGATTGCCGGTGCCATCGCGAACGCGTTCCTGGATTATGTGCTGATTTTCGGCGAACTCGGTTTCCCGCGCCTGGAACTGGTTGGGGCGGGGATTGCCTCGGTCATCAGTGCGACAACGACATTCCTGTTCCTGCTGGCGTATGCCGTGCTGCACCCCAGGCTTCGGCGCTACAACATTCTGGGCCGTATCTGGCGGTCGGACTGGCCTGTCTTCTTCCAGATCGTCCGGCTGGGAACGCCGATTGCACTGACAATCATTGCAGAGGGCTCCCTGTTCACGGCCTCGTCGGTGATGATCGGCTGGCTGGGCACGCTGCCGCTCGCCGGTCACGGCATCGCCCTGCAGATCGCATCCATCACCTTCATGGTGCCTGTCGGTCTGTCCGTGGCCGCCATGACCCGCGTCAGCCTTGCTTCCGGGCGGGACGACCACAAGGGGGTCGGCCGCGCCGGCTGGACCGCGCTGGTCGTGACCATGCTGTTCATGGGTCTTTTTGCCATTCTGTTCTGGACGATCCCGGAGCAGCTGGTGGGTGCATATCTCGACCTCAGCGACCCTGAAGCCAGGGAAGTGATGGCCTATGGCGTCTCGTTCCTCACGGTCGCGGCACTGTTCCAGCTTGCCGATGGTGGCCAGATTATCGGTGTCAATAACCTGCGCGGCCTGGGCGACACCACGATACCGCTTTTCTACGCCCTGTTTGGTTATTGGGTCGTCGGCATCAGCCTGTCGCTTGGACTGGGTTTTGTCGCCGAATGGGGCGGGGTCGGTGTCTGGTGCGGCCTGGCGGGCGGCCTTGCCTCCGTCGCGGTGCTGGCGAACCTGCGCTTTGCCCGGCGGGAGAAGCTGGGTCTCGTGCCCGGCTGAGCCAGCCCCGTGTTGGCAACGTATCGGCGTCAAAACCAGAAAGCCCCGGCTTGTGTCCGGGGCTTTTTCAATGCTTTTCAGATGGTCCTGTTCAGGACTTTTCCGAGATCCAGTTGACGTGGCCCATCTTGCGGCCTTCTCGGGTTTCGGCCTTGCCGTAAAGATGCAGACGGGCAGCGGGTTCCTTGAGAACCTCCTGCCAGCTGTCGGCGTCGAAGCCGATGAGATTTTCCATGACGGCATCCGAATGCCGCTCGGCGGAGCCCAGTGGCCAGCCGGCGACAGCACGAATGTGCTGGTCGAACTGGGACGTCAGGCAGGCGTCCTGCGTCCAGTGTCCGGAATTGTGAACGCGCGGTGCAATCTCGTTGACCAGCAGTCTTTCGCCCGCAGCCTCGCGCACCAGGAACATCTCAACGCCCATGACGCCGACGTAATCCAGACCGGCAACAATCTTCCCGGCCATCGCACGGGCTGCGTCCAGCGTTGCCTGCGAGACGCCGGCCGGAACAGTCGAGGTTTTCAGGATGTGGTTTTCGTGGTGGTTCCGGGCAACGTCGTAGCAGGCAATGCCGCCGTCCAGGTCCCGCGCGACAATCACGGAGACTTCACATTCGAAGGGGATAAGCGCTTCGAGCACCATCGGCACCGCGCCGAGCTTTTCGAAGGCGCCGTCGGCATCCTCGGGCTTGCGGATCATCTGTTGCCCTTTGCCGTCGTAGCCGAAGCGGCGGGTCTTCAGAACACCCTGTCCGCCAAAACGCGCGACGGCTTCATCGAGATCCTGCTGCGAGGCAATGTCGGCGAAGTCGGCAATGGCAACACCGGCACCGGAGAGAAACTGCTTTTCAAACAGCCGATCCTGCGAAACCTCAAGCGCACGCACACCCGGGCGCACCGGAACCTTGGCGTCGAGATGGGCAGCCGTCGGGCCCGGCACGTTTTCGAATTCATAGGTGACGGCGTCGACGGAAGAGGCGAAGCGGTCGAGCGCGTCGATGTCCTCATAGGGCGCAACCGTGAAGGTGGCGCTGACGTCAAAAGCGGGACTGTTCGGATCCGGGCAGAAGATATGTGTCTTCAGGCCAAGGCTGGCGGCCGACTGTGCCAGCATCCGGCCGAGCTGGCCTCCACCAAGGATGCCGATGGTGTCGCCTGGGCTCAAACGGGTTTTGGCGTTCATGGTATGGATCCTGCCCGCGTCGGGCTATTTCAGTCGTTGGATGGCGTTTCGGCGACAGCGGCAGTGCGCTCGGCGCGGAAGGCGGTGAGGGCGGCGTCGATTGCCGGATCATGCAGGGCCAGGACGGCAGCGGCCAGCAGGGCGGCGTTGGTGGCACCCGCCTTGCCGATGGCAAGCGTGCCGACCGGAATGCCGGCGGGCATCTGCACGATGGACAGGAGACTGTCCTCGCCGGAAAGCGCCTTGCTTTCGACCGGAACACCGAAGACGGGCAGCGGCGTCAGGGCCGCGGTCATGCCCGGAAGATGGGCTGCACCGCCTGCGCCTGCGATGATTATCTTGAAGCCTTCGGCCTTTGCGCTCTTGGCGAAGTCGTACATCCGGTCCGGCGTGCGGTGGGCAGAGACGATGCGTGCCTCGTAGCTGACACCGAGCTGGTCCAGCGTGTCGGCGGCGTGTTTCATTGTCGGCCAGTCCGACTGACTTCCCATGATGATGGCGACATCCGCTTTGGCCATAAAATGCTCCAGTTTCCGGCGGGCTCAGAAGAGCCGCGGAGTATAGGCAGCGCGCCGCGCATCGCAAGCGCGAATCGGCAGATTTCGTGTCGGAAATTCACATTCGGGGTGCATGGTGCCGATGCGGGAAACGCGCTGGCAGGCAAGCTCAGGCGATGATGTCCGGGAACAGCTGATCCTCAAGTGCCGTGATCCGGTCCTTGATCATCAGTTTCTTCTTCTTCAGCCGCTGCAGCTGCAAGGCATCTTGGTTCGAAGTTGAGGCGAGTGCCTCGACGGCCGCATCAAGATCTCTGTGTTCCTGGCGAAGCTGCGCCAGTTGCAAACGCAACGCATCACTATCCATCTGCGCCATCTATGTCCCCCAAACAGGAGATAAGTCCTAATCCATTTTGCCGATGACGGGCAAGATATCATCTTAGGCCAGCCGGTGGCCGGTTTTCAAAAGTCCCTTGCTTTCGTCACGCGAACCGGGGTGCAGGTCACGATTTCGTATGTTGAAAACTTGTGAACTGGCAAATCTTTCAAGGGTAATTTTCGTGAGTTTTAAGTGTCTTAATTGGGGCCGCTTCTTCAGGGTTTCCTAAGGATAGCAGCGAGAATGCATAATTTGACGGCGAAACGCTCAAGCTATGCGCAAAGAACAATCGACAACGCCGGAATTCCTGTGGCACGATGAAAATGTTGAGCCAACAGACAGGAGGTTATCCATGTCAATGCAGTCGCATCTCGCAGAACTTGAGCGCCGTCACGCGGAAATGGAACGCAAGATTGAAGACGCTCAGTTACATCCGAGTACAGACTCCCTGCAATTGGCTGACATGAAGCGTCAAAAGCTCAAGATCAAGGATGAGATTACGCGAATACGGGAAAAGGAAACGCTCCATTAGAGGGCAGTTCCTCTGAGATTGAACGCCGCGCATTGCGCGGCGTTTTTGTTTTCAGCCCCTAGAGCGCCTTTGCCTGCTCGCGCAGGGCGAATTTCTGGATTTTGCCTGTCGAGGTCTTGGGCAATTCGCAGAAGACAACAGTCTTCGGAGCCTTGAAGCTGGCAAGGTGCTGCCTGCAGAAGGCAATCAGGTCGGCCTCGCTAACCGTTGAACCGTCCTTCAACTCGACAAAGGCACAAGGGGTTTCGCCCCATTTCTCGTCCGGTTTCGCCACCACAGCCGCGGCCTGCACGTCGGCGTGCTTGTAGAGCACTTCTTCCACTTCGATGGAGGAGATGTTCTCGCCGCCGGAGATGATGATGTCCTTGGACCGGTCCTTCAGCTGGACATAGCCGTCGGGATGCAGGACGCCGAGGTCTCCGGAATGGAACCAGCCGCCCTTGAAGGCCTTCTCGGTCGCTTCCGGGTTTTTCAGGTAGCCCTTCATCACGACATTGCCGCGGAACATGACCTCGCCAAGGGTCTCGCCATCGGCAGGCACTGGCTCCAGCGTTTCCGGGTCGAGCACCGTCAGACCTTCCAGCGCGACATAGCGTACGCCCTGGCGTGCCTTTTTCTGTGCCTGTTCGGCAAGCGGCAGGTCGTTCCATTCGACCTTCCAGTCGTTGACGACCGCCGGGCCGTAGACTTCCGTAAGGCCATAGAGATGGGTGACGTTGAAACCGGCGGTTTTCATGGCAGCGAGCACGCTTTCCGGCGGCGGGGCGGCGGCGGTGAAGAATTCCACTTCGCGGTCAAGATCGCGCTTGTGCTCGGGCGCTGCGTTGAGGAGCGTCGACATGATGATCGGCGCGCCGCACAGATGGGTGACGCCTTCATCGGCAATCAGGTCCCACATGGTTTGCGGGCGGACCCAGCGCAGACAGACATGGGTTCCGGCGACAAGCGACAAGGACCAGGGAAAACACCAGCCGTTGCAGTGGAACATCGGCAGGGTCCAGAGGTAGACCGGGTGCTTGGCCATGGAGGCGGTAATCACATTCGCCTGGGCCAGCAGGTAGGCGCCGCGGTGGTGGTAGACCACGCCCTTCGGATTGCCCGTGGTGCCGGAGGTGTAGTTGAGCGCGATCGCATCCCATTCGTCATCGGGAAGCGACCAGGCAAAGTCCGGGTCGCCCGATTGCACGAATTCCTCATAGTCGAGGCTGCCGAGACGTTCGCCTTCCTGCGGAAATTCCGTGTCGGAAAAGTCGATCACGGTAGGTGTCACCGTCGCAATCGACAGGGCTTCCTTGACGACCGGCGCATATTCACGATCGGTGATCAGCACCTTGCAATCGGCATGGTCGAGCTGGAAGGCAATGATAGCGGCGTCGAGGCGTGTGTTCATGGAATGCAGAACCGCACCGGTCATCGGCACCCCGTAGTGGGCTTCCAGCATCGGCGGCACGTTGGACAGCATGACGCTGACCGTATCGTTCTTGCCGATTCCGAGCCGCGTCAATGCGGATCCAAGCCGGCGCGCCCGCCGATAAAAGGTCCGGTAGTCGGTCCGCTGACGACCATGGACGATCGCAACCGTGTCCGGAAACACATCCGCCGCCCTTGCCAGGAAGCTCAGCGGACTGAGCGGTGCATAATTGGCGGTGTTCTTGTCGAGACCCCGGGCGAAGGGGTTGACGCTGGCATCCATGACCATCCTCCCTGAAGCATCCCGCCAGCAGATGGGAACGGGATGCCAAAAACGTCTTGAGACCAATCTGGTACCCTCCGCCACGTTGGGGGGAAGGCACGGTGACCGGTTGATTTTGGCCGTATCAAAACCGGAAACGGTTTGCCGTGCAATTGGTCATTGGCGGGGGTATCCCCTTAGACGATCCACCCCGCGCGCCATGTCAGGCAAGAAGGCCGACAATTCCGTCATAAGTCAGCTTGGCGCCGATCACGCCCATGAAGATATAGATAATGGCGTAGAACATTTCCGCCTTGACGATGCGCACCAGCCAGACACCGACAAGAGTTGCCACCAGCGCCACTGGAAACAGCGTGACGGAAGTCGACAGGTTGGTGGCGTCGAATTGTCCCAGCAGGAAATAGGGCACCAGTTTGATCGCGTTCACGGTGGCGAAAAAGATGACCGCCGTTCCGGCAAACAGCATGGGCGCCATGCGCAGCGGCAGCATGTACATCTGAAAGGGTGGGCCGCCGGTGTGGCTGATGAAGCTGGTGAAGCCTGCCATCATGCCCCAGAACGTGCCCTTCGGCAGATTGTGGCCGCTCGCGGTGGTGATCTTGCGCTGCTTGAAGAGATAGTCGGCGACGAAGGCCAGGGACATTATGCCGATCAGGAAGATGACGAAGGAGTCGTTGACATAGGCGGCCGTGGCCCAGCCGATGCCAATGCCCATCACGGCCGCGGGCAGAAGAATGCTGAGGGTTTTCCAGTCAGCACGGCCGCGATAGGCAATCAGCGCAACAATGTCCATCACGATCAGGATCGGCAACATGATGCCGGCAGCCTGCAGCGGCGAAATGACGAGCGCCATGATCGGCACTCCAAGCATGGCGAAAGTGCCGCCGAACCCGCCCTTGGACAGGCCGACCAGAAAGACCGACGGAATGGCGGCCGCATAGAACCAGGGATCAGTAATTGGGATCATGTGCTGAGAAACGCGAGGAGTAGAACGGACAGGCCCGGCAGACAATCATGCCAGAGTGCTTACGTAAAGTCCCGAAGGCCGAATTGCCTATAAGCGGAGGCTTGCAATTTCGGGTTCCCTTACAGCACTCTAGACCGCAAAAGCCGGAGCTGTGGCTCCGGGCTTGTGTTTGGGAGGACATTGTCATGGCAAGCCGGTATCACGAGATCTACCAGGGCTGGAAACAGGATCCGCTCGGGTTCTGGAAAGAGGCCGCTGAGGAAATCGACTGGGTCTCGACGGGCGACAAGGTGTTCGATCCTGATCAAGGGCAATATGGCCGCTGGTATCCGGATTGGGAGTGCAACACCTGCTACAACTGCCTGGACCGGCACGTGGAGCGCGGTCGTCCCGGCCAGCCGGCACTTATCTACGACAGCCCGATTACCGGACGGACAGCAAGCTACACGTATGCGGAGCTTCTGGAAGAAGTGGAGGCCATGGCCTGCGTGCTGGCCGACCAGGGCCTCGTCAAGGGCGACCGGGCCATCATCTACATGCCGATGATCCCCCAGGCCGTGATGGCGATGCTGGCTTGCGCGCGTCTTGGTGTCATTCATTCCGTCGTCTTCGGCGGCTTCGCCGCAAACGAGCTGGCAACGCGAATCGATGATGCGACCCCGAAGGCAATCATCGCAGCATCCTGCGGCATCGAGCCGGGCCGCGTCATTGCCTACAAGCCCCTGATCGATCAGGCCATCGATATTGCCAGGCATAAGCCGGGCAGCTGCCTCGTCTTCCAGCGCGAGGAACTGACGGCGGACCTGAAAGCGGGCAGGGACCACGATCTCGGTGCTCTTCAGGCAGATGCTGTCGCGGCCGGGCGCAGGATCGCACCGGTTCCGGTGAAAGCAACCGACCCGCTCTATATCCTCTACACTTCCGGCACGACCGGTCAGCCCAAGGGCGTCGTTCGCGATAACGGCGGCCACATGGTGGCACTGAAATGGTCGATGAAGAACCTTTACGACATTCAGCCGGGGGAAGTTTTCTGGGCAGCATCAGACGTGGGCTGGGTGGTCGGCCATTCCTACATCTGCTACGCGCCGCTATTGCACGGCTGCACCACGATCGTCTTCGAGGGCAAGCCTGTGGGGACGCCGGATGCGGGAACGTTCTGGCGGGTTATTTCCGACCACAACATCGTTTCGCTGTTCACGGCGCCGACCGCCTTCAGGGCGATTCGCAAGGAAGACCCGAAAGGCGAGCTGATCCAGAAATACGATCTGTCCCAGTTCCGGTCCCTGTTCCTGGCGGGAGAGCGTGCGGATCCTGAAACGGTCAACTGGGCCATCGACCAATTGCAGGTGCCGGTGATCGACCACTGGTGGCAGACGGAAACCGGCTGGTGCATCGTCGGCAACCCGGTTGGTCTCGGTCAGTTGCCGGTCAAGCCGGGATCACCCACCGTGCCGATGCCCGGCTACGACGTTCAGGTGCTGGACGATGCCGGCCATCCGCTGGGCGCCAATACGCTTGGCAACATCGTGGTGCAACTGCCGCTGCCGCCGGGTTCGTTGCCGACTTTGTGGAACGCGGACAAGCGGTTCTTCGATGCCTATCTCGCCGAGTTCCCCGGTTACTACAAGACCGCGGATGCCGGGATCATTGATGACGACGGGTATCTGTCGATCATGGCGCGGACCGACGACATCATCAACGTTGCCGGCCACCGACTGTCGACGGGCGGCATGGAAGAGGTGCTGGCCACGCATCCCGATGTTGCCGAATGTGCCGTCATCGGCATTGCAGACAAGCTGAAAGGCCAGCTGCCCTGCGGGTTCGTTGTTCTGAAAGCCGGTGTCGACCGGACCCACGACGAGATCGAGAAGGAGCTTGTCAAGCTGGTGCGCGACAAGATCGGCCCGGTGGCGGCGTTCAAGATCGCGATCACCGTGGACCGGTTGCCGAAAACGCGTTCCGGCAAGATCCTTCGAGGCACCATGCGCCAGATCGCCGACGGAGAAAGCTGGAAAATGCCGGCCACGATCGATGATCCGGCAATCCTGGACGAGATTACAGAAGCGCTCAAAACACACGGAATTTCCGTCTGAATTGACCAGGTGACGTTGCTGGAGGGCGATAACAGCCATCGACACAGCCGTTTTTGACACTTAATGTCGGGCCGCCGCGAAGCGGCCCGCACTATTTGCGCATCAGAATTAAACTCAAGCAGCCGTGAGGTTTCCGTGTCTTTGGAGAATAAGGTCGCCATCATTACCGGGGCAGCCCGTGGGATCGGATTTGCAGTCGCCAAGCGCTTTGTCGCCGATGGCGCGAAGGTCGTGATTGCCGATGTGGATGACGAAGCCGGTGAAGCCGCGGCTGAAGATCTGAAATCGCAGGGCGAGGCAATGTACATCCATTGCAACGTCGCTGAACGTCTGGACGTTCGCAATCTGGTTGCCGAAACGCTGAACGCCTATGGCGACATCGATGTGCTGGTCAACAACGCCGGCATCGTGGTCGGCGCGGATTTCCTCGACCTGGAAGAAGAGGATTTTGAGCGCGTCCTGTCGATCAACCTGAAGGGTGCTTTCCTGTGCTCGCAGGCCGTTGCCCGCCACATGGTGGAGAAGGTTCAGAACGGTGGCGAGCCGGGCTGCATCGTCAACATGTCGTCGGTCAACTCGGTGCTCGCGATCCCGAACCAGATCCCCTACTGCGTTTCCAAGGGTGGCATGTCGCAGCTGACCAAGACGACCGCCCTGTCGCTTGCCCAGTACGGCATCCGTGTCAACGCCATCGGGCCGGGCTCGATCATGACCGAGATGCTGGCGTCGGTGAACAGCGATCCGGCGGCGAAGAACCGCATCCTGTCGCGGACGCCGATGCTGCGCGTCGGCGAACCGTCCGAAATCGCCAGCGTCGCCGCCTTCCTGGCGTCCAGCGATGCCAGCTATGTTACCGGTCAGACGATCTTCGCCGACGGCGGCCGCATGCCGCTCAACTACACGGTCGCGGTTCCCGACGACGCGTGATCCGACATCGGCATTCATCAGCCAAGAAGGGCGGCAATCATGCCGCCCTTTTCACGTTTGACGGGCTATGCGGTTTCCGCGTCCAGCTCGGCACCAAACTGGAGCCTCGCCAGTTTGGCATAAAGGCCACCGGCAGCGGTCAGTTCGCCGTGTGTCCCGGTTTCGACAATCCGGCCGTTTTCCATCACCACGATCCTGTCTGCCTTGAGAACCGTTGCCAGCCGGTGTGCGATCACCAGCGTGGTCCGGTTCTCCATCAGCCGGTCGAGGGCTTGCTGGACCAGGTTTTCGCTTTCCGCATCGAGCGCGCTTGTGGCTTCGTCCAGCAGCAGCACGGGGGCGTGTTTCAGGACGGCACGGGCGATGGCAATGCGCTGGCGCTGGCCGCCGGAAAGAGTAATGCCGCGTTCGCCGACAATGGTGTCGTAGCCGTCCGACATCTTCTCGATGAAGGGGGCCGCAAGCGCTGCTTCCGCGGCGGCGATGACTTCTTCCTGGCTGGCGTCCGGCCGTCCGTAGGCGATGTTCTCTGCAATGCTGGCGCCAAAGATAGCCGTGTCCTGCGGCACCAGTGCGATATGGCGGCGCAAGTCTTCCGGGTCGAGGTCCGGCAGGGCAACGCCATTGAGGCGGATGTCACCCGAGACGGGATCGTAGAAACGCATCAGCAGGCTGAAGAGGGTCGACTTGCCTGCGCCTGAAGGTCCGACCACGGCCACGGTTTCGCCCGGCGATATGGTGAGGCTGAGGTCGCGGACGACGGGCATTTTCTCCGCGTTGCGATAGGCGAAAGACACATCCTGGAAGACGATCTCGCCGCGCGGCGTCTCGGGCAGGCTGACCGGGTTTTCAGGTGCGGCGATTTCCGGCTGGATTTCCAGAAGTTCCGACAGGCGCTCTGCCGCGCCGGCTGCCTGTGAAAGTTCGCCCCAGACTTCGGAGAGGGCAGCCAGGGATCCAGCCGCCAGAATGGAATAGAGCAGGAACTGGCTGAGTTCACCACCCGTGATCCTGCCGGAGAAGACGTCGCTGGCACCGATCCAGAGGACGGCGACGATGCTGGCCCCGATCACCATGATGGCAAAGCCGGTCAGCGCAGCGCGGGCCACGATTGCCTGACGGGCAGCCTGGAAGGCGGCATTGACGGCATCTGCATAGCGGCCTGCGCTGCGGCTTTCATGGGTAAAGGCCTGAAGCGTGCGGACCGAGCCCAACATCTCACTTGCATAGGCTGATGCTTCAGCAAGGGTATCCTGGGCAAAGCGAGACCTTCTGCGCACCTGACGCCCGAAGCCGAGAATGGGAATGAGAATGACCGGGATAGCTGCCAGAACGATGACGGAAAGCCTTGGACTGGTGACGACCATCATCACCGCAGCGCCCAGGAACATGATCAGGTTGCGCATGGCAAGTGACGCGCTGGAGCCGAAGGCAGCCTTGATCTGGGTGGTGTCGGCCGTCAGCCTCGACAGGATTTCCCCGGATTTGGCGCTGTCGTAAAAGACCGGGCTGAGCCTGGTCATATGAGCAAAGACATCGGAGCGCACATCGGCGACGACCCGTTCGCCAATCCACATGACCAGGAAATAGCGGACGGAACTGGCAGTTGCGAGAGCGCACACCACGCCGATCAGCACGGCGAAATAGGAATTGACCAGCGCGGGGTCATCGGCGCCGAAGCCGAAGTCGATCATCCGGCGGACCGCCGCAGGAAGAACAAGCGTTATGACGGCGGCCGAGAACAGGGCTGCGACTGCCGCTGCAACCATGGTCTTGTGCCGGAAGAGATACGGCAGCAGCCGGGTAAGCGGGCGAAGCGATCTGCGGGACTTTCCGGATGGGGATTGGGTTTCGTTGGCAGGGGCGTCGGCCACTGGGGTCTCCTTGTTGTTCCTTCCCGTCTTAGCATGTTCCGCAGTGCGGACAATGACTTTGGACAAAGCCGCCAAGAGCTTTAAAAGGGCTTTGTCGGAGGAAAGCGGGCCGCGTCGGCGAGGGGTTGAAATCCTTTGCCGGAGATAGCTGGAAATTGCCGGAATTTGCCCCTTGTCTTGGCTCCTTCCATGGGGTATATCCCCGCCTCATGTTTCTGAGGGCGGCGTCCGCAACCGGATCGGCGGCCCCTCATTTCGTTTTGCGTTTGCTTGGCGGCTTTCCCGGAAGGTTGTCACAGGGCGCTTGAAAGGACCGGCCATGAAAGCGGATATTCATCCCGACTACCACACCATCAAGGTCGTCATGACCGATGGCACCGAATACACCACCCGCTCCACTTATGGTGCGGAAGGCGACACCCTGACGCTCGACATCGACCCGACGTCCCACCCGGCATGGACCGGTGGTGACCGTCAGCTGATGGACCGCGGCGGCCGTGTGTCCCGCTTCAAGAACAAGTTCGCTGGCTTCCTGGGCTCCTAAGCTTCAGCCACGACAGTTTCAAACGAAAAACCCGGCCTCTGGCCGGGTTTTTTGTGTTTTGAGGTCCGCAGGAAGCACAGCAGGTACAATGTCACCCCGGGCGAACACGGCGAGATCCGGGGTCTACCCGTCTCCTGAGAGCTGGCCAGAGAGCTGAGCAGAGACCTGACAGGTGACTTGGCCAGAAAACTGGAGCGTGTTGACCTTCATCAGCAAACCCTGGCGCTTCGGCACTCGGCGTTGAATATAGGCTTCGGATCTACGCTTCGATACTCGGGAGGCATCCTGGGGCTTTACTGGGATCCGGCGCAGGCTCACCCAAAACAAAAAGCCGCCTTGCGGCGGCTTTTCGAATTCGAAAGAGGTTGATCGGACTTAGCCGAACTTGCCGAATGCGGCGTGCAGCTTGTTGATCTGGGAAGCGACCGGATTGTCGTTCGTGGCTTCCTCGACCTGCTCTGCGTCCTTGCGGTACAGCATCTTGTCGAGATGGACGACGCGTTCCTGCAGCCGGGAAGAGCGGTCAACCAGCTCGCGCAACGTTTCCGGCAGATCAGTCCAGGTTGGGCCGCCCGCGGCTGTGGACAGCTTGTCGAGGCGAACCTTGTTCTTCTCGCTGCCGGCCTGCTCACGGGACATCTCGCCCTCGTTGACCGCACGCTGCAGCAGCAGCCAGGAGGCCAGCTGCATGAGCCGGGTGGTCAGACGCATGGATTCCGTCGCATAGGCGAGGGAGGCAGGGCGCGGAAGCTGCTTGGCTTCTTCGCGGCCGTTGCCGTCAAGGTACATTGCGGTTTCCTCGACCAGCGACATGCCTTCCTGAAACAGGCTCTGGAAGCTGTCGGAGCTGGCAAGGTGATGCGCGATATGAACTGCGCTTCCTGTGTCACCGGCTTTTTTGATGTCGTCCGTCATAGGATTGCTAAGCCTCAATTACTCTTCCGGTTATCCTGCCATCTCTTCTTGGTCTGTCCCGGGATATGACATCCCGTTTCAGGTGTTCCTTTTTGGAACGATGCAGGTCTTCATGGCCTGTATCCAGCAAAGCGCGTGCCAAACGGACAGGTAAACGGCCATTAACCAGAACATTGACAAGATACTATGAGGCGTTGGCAAAAAAAAGAGCCGCTTGGTTGCGGCTCTGAGTCTTTAACAGGGAGGCGTCAAACAGAGTGGACAGGAGCCACTCACATCCAGATGACTGGATAGCTATGTTTATATTTTAGAAAGATTAATAAGAGGTAAACGAGTAAATTTTTACCTATCAGCTTTACTGTAAGTGCGTGTCAAAAAAGGACATAAACTCAAGTTCTGTAATAATTTACAGGGTCACTTCTGGAAAATTGAGTTGGCTGCATCGCGAATAGTGCCGCGTTGCTCAAGCTCCTTCTGGGTACGGTTAATTTCACCCTTCAGAGCTTCGATCCGTTCCTGCAGCTCCGCCTCGGAAAGACGAGACAGTTCTTCCCCTACGGTAACCGCGCCAAGTGGTGATTTTTTGGGGACATCTTCATCAAACAGGTTCATCGGTTTCCTCCTCTGCGGTCCCAGATCGGGGTCCGGCCGCGTTTCCGGCCGTTATTTAACCCAGGCCCTGGCAGTTGCCTCGCCGGGCTGTTTTCCTGCAAATAGACAGACGCTCGATTTACCATATGCCAGGCACAGTTGGCCTAGCCAGTCCCAAAATGAACCAAAAAAGGAAACGCCTCTATGCAGAATCTGCCGGATCGCATGACCGCCGTTGCCATTTCAGAGCCCGGAGGACCGGAGGTTCTGCGCGTTGAAGAGCGGTCCATTCCCGAATTGGGACAAGGTGAGATCCTGATCAAGGTGGCGGCTGCCGGTGTCAACCGGCCGGATGTCCTGCAGCGCAAGGGGGCCTATCCGCCGCCGAAGGGCGCGTCCGATCTGCCGGGGCTAGAGGTCGCTGGCGAAGTGGTGGCTCTGGGCGAGGGAGCAGGTCGGCACAAGGTCGGTGACAAGGTAACGGCGCTCGCCCCTGGCGGCGGCTATGCGACCTACTGCAAGGTGCCGGAAGGACATGCCTTGCCGGTTCCCAAGGGGCTTTCCATGGTGGAGGCCGCAGCCGTTCCGGAAACCTTCTTCACTGTCTGGACCAATGTGTTCGATCGCTGTGGCCTGAAAAGCGGAGAGCGCTTCCTGGTGCATGGCGGCACGTCCGGTATCGGCACAACGGCAATCCAGCTCGCGAAGGCTTTCGGCGCCGAAGTCTTCACCACCGTCGGGTCTGCGGAAAAGGCCGAGGCGGTGCAAAAGCTCGGCGCGGACCACGCCATCAACTACCGTGAAGCGGAGTTCGAAAAGGTGATCCTGGAGATCACGGGCGGCGAAGGGGTTGACGTGATCCTGGACATGGTCGGTGGTGACTATGTTGAACGGAACTGGAAAGCCGCAGCGGTCGAAGGACGTATCTGCCAGATCGCGACGCTGAACGGCATTGCGGAGAACGTCAATTTCTCTCGCCTGATGGTCAAGCGCCTGACCCACACGGGTTCGACGCTGCGTCCACGCAGCGATGCGTTCAAGACGGCAATTGCCGAAAGCCTGAAAGAGAAGGTCTGGCCTCTGCTCGAATCGGGCAAAGTCGCGCCCGTGATGGATTCCACCTACCCCTTGGCCGAGGCTGCGGAAGCCCATCGGCGTATGGAAGGCTCTGGCCATATTGGAAAAATCGTCCTGACGGTGGATGGCTGATGCCGGATGGAAACCTGCAACTGCGCGATTGTTACGCGAGTATTTGCGTTTCCGTGTTTTTCGACATATATTCCGGCCACTTTCCAGGAAACTGATCAAGGAACACCGCTTTTTCGCCCTGCCGGGCGAGGGAGCAGACGAGAGGAATTTATCTGATGGCGAACACGCCGCTTATGCCGAAGGCAACCGCCGTCTGGCTCGTGGACAATACCGCGCTGAGTTTCACTCAGATCGCCTCCTTCTGCAAACTGCACCCGCTTGAAGTGAAGGCAATTGCCGATGGCGAAGCCGCACAGGGGATCAAGGGCCTTGATCCGATCCTGACCGGCCAGCTCTCCCGCGAAGAAGTCGAAAAGGCTCAGAAAGACCCGAACTATCAGCTGAAGCTTCAGGGTTCGAAGGTGGTCGTGCCTGAATCCAAGCGCAAGGGACCGCGTTACACGCCGGTGTCCCGTCGTCAGGACCGGCCGAATGCGATCCTGTGGCTGGTGCGCAACCATCCGGAACTGAAGGACGCGCAGATCATGCGCCTTGTCGGCACCACCAAGCCGACCATTGCCGCAATCCGCGACCGGACCCACTGGAACTCTGCCAACCTGACGCCGTCCGACCCGGTTACCCTGGGCCTGTGCAGCCAGCTTGAGCTGGACATGGAAGTCGAAAAGGCTGCGAAGAATGCTCCGCTGCCGATGGCAGGCGAAGTCAACGAGACCCTGATGTCCGTCGAAGACAGCACCAGCGAAGACGCTATCGCAGCTGCTTTCTCGCTCGATCCGTCCAAGCCGATCCAGCGCGAGGAAGAAGAGGAAATCGACGCCGATGCCGTGTTCGCCAAACTGAACTCGCTGAAGAGCGAAACTCAGGACGAAGACGAAGAAGACGACGAAAACCGCTGATCGCTTCCTGCTTTCTGCAAATTCTGGAGCCGCCGGCTGAGTTCAGCCGGCGGTTTTTATTTGACCTTCCAGACGCATGTTTCCGGCTTGCCCGCCCAGGGTGTGGAATGGTTGAATTTTCGACATGAGCCGTACCCAGATCATATGAAAACGCGTTGCCACGCTGAGGATCACACAATAATCTTCCTGAAAAATTCGGGAGACGCTCATGACCTACAGACTTTTGAAACTTGCCTTTGGCCTGACCCTCGCCCTTGGCTCGTTCCAGGCCCACGCGGAAACGCGGATCACCTATAAATCCGCCAAGACCGGTTCATCCTATTACCAGATGGGCGTCCAGATCGCGGAAGCCATCAAGGCCGGCAGCAACGGCGACATGATTGTCACCGTGGAAGAAAGCCAGGGATCCGTTCAGAACGTGATGGAAGCCAAGGCGCGCGGTGGTGATTATGTCTTCACGACGCCGCCAGCGCTCGTTTCCCTTGCCCAGGGTGGCAAGGCCATGTTCGAAGGCAAGGGCGATCCGAAATTCGACGAAATCCGTGCCCTGTTCCCGATCCCTTCGTTGACCATGCATTTCGTCATGTCGGCCGATAGCGGTGTTTCCGACTTTGCCGGCATGGAAGGCAAGACGATCCTTCTCGGCAAGGGCTCCTTCGGTGCGACGGAAGGCGAAAAATATCTGAAGATGTTCGGCCTCGAAGGCAAGGTGAACATCGCTGACGCGGAACTTTCCAATGCGGTTGCCGCGCTCAAGAATGGTCAGATCGATGGTTTCGTGACCGCCGGTTCCTGGCCCGCGCCGAATGTTATCGAGGCGGCTGCCTCCGCGGACGTGACGGTGCTTTCTCTCAGCGACGACCAGATTGCCGAAACCAAGCGTTCTAAACTGGTCATTCCGGCCGGGACCTATGCTGGTCAGGCCGAGGACATCGTCACCACTTCGCTGCCGGTCGTTGCCTATACGACCAGCGCCATGGACGACGACACAGCCTATGCCCTGACCAAGACCTTCTGGGACGAAAAAGCCAAGATGGGCGAAGAAGCCCCGTGGTGGAACGGTGTCGACCAGGCACTGATGGCCAATATCACCGGCAAGATCCACCCGGGTGCCGCACGCTACTATCAGGAAGCCGGCATCGAATTGACCGACGCCCAGAAGTAAATCACGACACCGAACGCGGGGCGCCATGGCAGGATCTGCCGGAAAATGGCGCCCCGTATCGTTCGAGCAGACATACTGGTCCGGAGGAAATCGTCCACCGGACCCTTCCAGGATTGTCCAAAAGCATCAGTTCCCTGCCTTGCGCAGGAGAGCGCTCTGACAGATTGAAACCGTGCAGCGGCATGTCGCCCCTTCGGCCGACAAGCTGCGCAACCAGATAGAAATACCAGCCCATGATCAGTGGTGACACCGCGACATCGCCCTTCCAGCGAATGGCCATGCTTCTTCTCGCAACGGCGCTTGTCGTATTTCATCTCGGGCTGATCTTCTCCGGCCTGGTGCCGAACCTCGTCAGCCGGCCACTTCATCTTGCACTTGCCCTGCCATGGATCTTCATCTTTGCCAAAGGTGGCTTTCTCACGCGCGTGAGCGGTGCTGTGCTGTGTGCTGCAGGTGTGGCCGTCTGTTTGTGGATCGTGGCCAACCAGTCTGCGCTTTCGGACCAATACGGTTTTCTGGAAGGTGATTTCCAGTTCTGGATGGCCGGTGTCCTGTTGCTGGTTGTGCTTGAAGGTGCGCGTCGCGCAATCGGCTGGCCGTTGCCGGTGGTGGCGGCGCTGGCACTGGCCTATGGCATGTTCGGTCAGCATATTCCGGGTGAATTCGGTCACTCCGGCACGCCGCTTGCGAGTTTTCTCGGCACGCTGACCATTGCTGAAGGCGGGGTCTGGGGAAGCCTGACCGGTGTCTCGGTGGGCGTGGTCGCCATTTTCGTGATTTTCGGCGCTGTTCTGAATGCCGGGGAAGCCGGACAAGGGTTCATGAACGTCGCTGCTGCTGCGGCAGGCCGGCTCAAGGGCGGTGCGGCCAAGGTGTCCGTGTTGTCCTCGGCGCTGTTCGGCTCCATTTCAGGCTCCGCGTCTGCCAATGTGGCTTCCACCGGTGCAATCACTCTTCCGGCCATGACGCGGCTCGGCTACCCGAAAAAACTGGCGGCAGCCGTCGAGGCGGTTGCGTCCTCCGGCGGCCAGATCATGCCGCCTTTGATGGGGGCAGGGGCCTTCGTCATGGTGGAGCTGACACGGGTGCCCTATACCCAGATCATGGCAGCGGCCTTGCTGCCGGCAATCCTCTATTTCTTCGCGGTCTGGGTGGGCATCAATGCCTATGCCAAGCGGTATGACCTTGCTGCCATCGATCAGGGCGATCAGCCGCAAATGCGCCAGGTGGCCATTACCTCAGCCTTCTTCCTGGTGCCGTTCTCCGTGCTGTTGTGGGGCATGTTCGTCGCGCGCTATACACCGCAATATGCTGCCTGCATTGCCATTCTGGCCGGGTTCGCGCTGCTTTTCTTCAACGCCCGAGGCACCTTTGCACTCAAGGACATCCTGCTGCGGCTGGAAAACGCGGCTTTGAACTCGGCCCGTCAGGTATCGGTCATCGCGGCGATCATTGTCTGTGCATCGATCATCATCGGCGTGCTGGCGATTACCGGGCTCGGCGTCAAGATCACCTCGCTCATCCTGTCCGGGTCGGGCGGTTACCTGTGGCCGTCCTTGTTCCTGACCGCGCTTGCTTGTCTGATCCTCGGCATGGAAGTGCCGACGACCGCGGCCTATGTCATCTGTGTTTCCGTTGCCGGACCGGCCTTGATGCAGCAGGGGTTGGAGCCCTTGCAGGCGCATCTTTTCGTCTTCTGGTTCGCGCTGCTGTCGACCATCACGCCACCGGTCTGCGGAGCCGTCTTCATCGCCGCCGGGATGATTGGCGAAAACTGGCTGAAGGTCGCTCTTTCCGCCATGGCGCTCGGCATTGGCCTCTACATCATTCCTCTGGCCATGGTCGCCAATCCGGCGGTCCTGGAGCTTGCCGCCCGCCCGCTGCCGGCGCTGCTTGCCGCGGCCAAGATCGGCCTCGGGCTGGGCCTGGTCTCCTACGGGGTCATAGGCTTCAGGAAGCCCCTGCAGAGGCTGGCTGCAAGCGGTGCAGGCCTTCTGGTGATCTTTGTCGGGGGCAATCTCCTCTAGGCAGTCGCCCTAGGTGCTCTGGCCACAGCCTTCCGGCTTGAAAATCCGTTGTGTCGAAGCTGGATGGCGAAGCAGGGCTGCTGCCGGCCGAATTGGGCGTTGCTGAAAATTGCCACCGCAGTTGGGGCACGCGCCATGCAGGACATTTTGGGCGCAGTCCGCACAGAACGTACATTCGAAAGTACAGATAAAGGCCTCTTCTGATTCCGGTGGAAGGTCCTTGTTGCAGCATTCACAATTGGGACGCAGATCCAGCATGGCGGTCTCCGGTAAGGATTTGTCCGCCAAGGGTGATCCGTTGCGGTCGGTCAGGTCAAGCGGCAATCGCTAGCCCTTTTGAACGCGCTTTCCTAAATCGACGTTGCTGCTCTTCCCGAGGCCGTGTCTGAGGCACAGGTAGATGATGGCGAGGCTTGCCAGCAGCCAGAGTGCACCCCAGAAAATCGTGGGGCCGCCAAACTCTTCCGCCAGCATGTAGGCATCGGAACGGGCACCTGAGCGACGGATGGTGTCGTCGAAAATGTCGAAAGGTACGTAGAGGATGCTGGTCAGGCCGATGACGCGCAGGATCAGGTCGTTGACCGTGACACTGAGATACCTCGCTGCCGCCAGCATGGCGACGCCCGTGCCGATGCAGAAGGCGAGGGCGAAGAGATCGCGGATATAGAGCAGCGCGACCAGCAAGGTGAAGGCGCCGAGCAGGCCCAGCACAATGCGGTCCGCATTTGTTTTCAGGGCAATCATCAAGAGTGCCATGCCGATGGCGAGCGAGCCGAGATACCCGGCCGTCAACGTCAGGAACCGGCTGCCACCGCGCGTAATCGCATGTCCAGCCTGCCAGGGCGAGAGAGAGATTTCCTCAACGGAACCACCGGTCAGGATGGCCGCCAGCGCGTGGGACAATTCATGCAGATAGACGATCAGGATCTTCAGCGGCACAACAAAGATCGTGTTCCAGAAGAGGAACATGACCGCCGTGATCAGAATGAGCTGCCAATGGCCTTTGAGGATCTGCATGAATTTGAAAAACCCGTCTGAGGGCGGAAAAGTCAAGCCGGCATGCCCGGTTCGCCCGACATCACGCGTGCATTCCTCAGGATCCGTTGAGCTGACGTAAGTCTCAGCGTTCCGTCAGTTTCAGTTCGATCCGGCGGTTCTTGGCCAGGGCGTCCGGTGTTTCCCCTTCTTCCAGCGGCTGGAATTCGCCGAATCCGGCTGCGACAAGCCGCTTGGGGTCAACGCCGCGTTCGATCAGGTAGCGGACGACGGAAATGGCGCGGGCGGCCGAGAGTTCCCAGTTGTTACGCAAGCGCCCGGTGCCCGACAGGGGGCGGGCGTCGGTGTGGCCGTCGACACGCAGCACCCAGTTGATCTCGTCCGGGATCTGACCGCTGAGTTCCTGGATGGCGTCTGCGAGCTTGTCGAGCTCCTGCCGGCCTTCCGGATTGATGTCTTCCTGGCCGCTGTCGAACAGCACTTCGGACTGGAACACGAACCGGTCGCCGACAACGGAGATGTCGGAACGCTGGGACAGGATTTCGCGCAGGCGGCCGAAGAAGTCCGAGCGGTAGCGCGAGAGTTCCTGCACACGTTGCACCAGTGCGGCGTTCAGCCTCTTGCCGAGGCTGGCGATCTTGGCCTGACTGTCGGCTTCCTTTGCCTCGGAAGCTTCAAGAGCAGCGTTCGCAGCAGCAATCTGGCGGCGTAGTGCCGCGATCTGCTGATTGAGCAGCTCCACCTGCGCAAGGGCGTCCTGACTGATCTGACGTTCGTCATCGAGCAGGTTTTCCAGCTGGGTGGCGCGTCCGCCGGCCGCATCGGCTGCACCGGAACTGTTTTCCAGAAGGCCAAGCAGGCGGGTCTGTTCGCTCTGTGCATCGGAAAGGCTGGCCTGCAGGCCGAGGATCGTGTCTTCCAGCTCCCCGGAATTGGCGCGCTCCAGGGCGAGAAGCTCCGTCAGCTCGCTGATCTGGGCATTCAGCCGGTTCAACACCGTGTCGCGGCCAGAAAGCTGCTGTGACAGGAAGAACTGGGCAATCATGAAGATGGACAGCAGGAAGATGATGACGAGCAGCAGTGTCGCCATGGCATCAACGAAACCGGGCCAGTAGTCGGTCGACTGGGCCCTTCGGCGAGCGCGCAATCCTGCCAGTCCGGCCATGGTCTACTCCTTCGCGCGGTCGAAAGCGGCGGCGATAGAGGACAGGAGCCCTTCAATGCGCTTTTGCTGTTCGCCCTGGGCCTCGGCCCAGTCGCGCATCATCTGCTGTTCGGAGCGAACGTGTTTGACCAGTCCCTGAATGCCTTCGGCCAGATTGGCCATGGCCTGGTTGGCATTCTTGCTGCCGCCTTCCTCAACGCTTTTCTGCAGGGCGGAGATCGAGGCCTGTATCTGTTCGACGCCGGGTGAGTCCGGGGCATTGAACAGGCTTTCTTCCGGATCGATGTCAGTGACCGTTGAGAGCCAGTCTTCAAGCTCGTTGTAGAACCGGTTCTGGGCCTGCCCCGCCTGCAGATCCAGGAAGCCGAGCACAAGCGAGCCGGTCAGACCGAAGAGCGAGGACGAGAAAGCCGTGCCCATGCCGGACAGGGGCGCTTCCAGGCCGGCTTTCAGATCTTCGAAGATGACATTGGCATCACCCGAACCGACGTCGAGCGACTGGATAGTCGCGCCGACCGAGCTGACGGTCTGGAGCAGGCCCCAGAACGTGCCGAGCAGGCCGAGGAACACCAGGAGGCCTGTGAGGTAGCGCGACATCTCGCGGCTTTCCTCAAGGCGCATTCCGATGGAATCAAGGATCGAGCGGGCGGTGGTTGGCGTCAGGGCCATGTCGCCGGACTTGTTGCCGAGCAAGGCAGCCATCGGCGCCAGCAGCACCGGCGAACGCGTGTCGAGGCCCGGGTCGCCGATCCGGAAACTGTTGACCCAGGAGATTTCCGGGAACAGGCGGATCACGCGGCCGAAGAGCAGCAGCACACCGAACACGCCGACAAGCACGATCAGGCCATTCAGACCCGGGTTGCTCATGAAGGCCGTCGAAATCTGCGGGAACAGGATGAAGGCGATGAAGGCAACGATCACCAGAAAGATGATCATGAAGGTCAGATAGGCCCGCGGACTGGACAGGCTATAAGGGTCAAATTCACGGGCCATATTGCGTTATCAATCACCTGAATTGGACGTAACTGATTGATAGCGTGATTTTTAACGGCTTGGAAACCTCGAATTGCCGAAGAGGCCCGAATAAAGTCTGGAAAGCCTGAAAACCACCGGGTTTATCCAAAGGCCTTCTCATGAAGAGACGGGCCGTGGGTCCCGTCTCCCGCGGTGGGCGGTTTGCGCCGCACATCTTTCAGGTCAGCGTCATGCGCTTTTCGAAGATGAGGATGTTCGCGTCGAGGTGCTGCCGGGAAGCGCTGGAGGCAATCAGCCCTGAGCCGGGGTTGCCGCCTTTTTCAGGAGCTGCAGCAGGTATTTGTGGGCGTCTTCGTTGCCGACAACCACATCGCCGCTTTCCAGCATCTTGTTCTTGCCCTGAAGATCGGTGACGAAACCACCGGCTTCGCGCACCATCAGGAGGCCGGCCGCAATGTCCCAGCTGTTCAGGTTGCGCTCCCAGAAACCGTCGAGACGGCCGGACGCGGTCCAGGCAAGATCCAGGGCAGCTGCGCCGCAGCGGCGGATGCCTGCAACTTCCGGCATGATGTAGCGCAGCTCGCGTAGTGTCCGGCCATGGTCGCCCGACCCGATGAAGGGCAGGCCGGTGCCGAACACCATTTCATGCAATTCGGTGCGGCCGGCAACCCGCAGGCGACGGTCGTTCAGGAAGGCGCCGCGACCGCGTTCAGCGGTGTAGAGCTCATCCATCACCGGATTGTAGATGACCCCGGCCACGATCTCGCCAGCCCGCTCCAGTGCGATGGAGGTGGCGAAGATCGGAATGCCGTGCAGGAAGTTGGTGGTGCCGTCGAGCGGGTCGACATGCCAGCGATGCTGGCCGTCGGTTCCCTCGACTTCACCGCTTTCTTCCATGACCAGCCCGAAGGTCGGGCGGGCCTTGGTCAGTTCGGCGCGCACAATGTCCTCGGCGCGGCGGTCTGCTGCCGAGACGAAATCGCCGGGTCCCTTGCGGGACACCTGAAGGTTTTCAACTTCACCGAAATCGCGAACCAGAGAGCGTCCGGCTTTCGTTGCGGCTTGAACCATCACGTTGAGGAGAGCTGTGCGGGCCATTGTTTGTCACTTGTTGTTGGGCGCCGCCCGGCAAAATCCGGGCGCGCCAATTTGAAGTCTTGCCGGGAGGAGATCAGTCCGCGCGGCGGACGTATTCCAGTGAACCGGTGTCGACGATGATCTTTTCGCCGGCGGTGATGAACGGAGGTACCATCACGCGGACGCCGTTTTCCATGAGCGCGGGCTTGTAGGACGAAGACTGGGTCTGGCCCTTCACCACTGCGTCGGCTTCCCGGATTTCCAGGGTCACGAACTGCGGCAGGGTGATGCCGATCGGGCGCTCTTCATGCAGTTCGACGGTCACCATCATGCCGTCCTGCAGGAAAGCGGCGCGGTCGCCGACGAAATCAGCCTGAAGTTCCAGCTGCTCGTAGGTTTCGGTGTCCATGAAAATCAGCATGTCTTCCTGGGTGAAGAGATACTGGAAGTCTTTCTGCTCCAGACGGACGCGCTCGACCTTGTCTTCGGAGCGGAAACGCTCGTTGAGCTTGCGGCCATCGAGCAGGTTTTTCATTTCAACCTGTGCGAAGGCACCGCCTTTGCCTGGCTTGACGTGTTGGACTTTGACAACCGCCCAAAGCGTGTCCTGGTGCTGAAGCACGTTACCGGGCTTTATTTCGTTTCCGTTGATTTTCATGGAACGACCGACTGTTTGATTTGTTTGGATCTTAGGGTCTGTTGACCATTAGAAATCCGCCGCGTCCGGTGGAAACTCCACCCAAACCACGACAAAACTCCAAAACTCAACAGAACCTTTAGCAGGGCGAGACCGGCGGGCCGCCGATGCGCCTGAAATTTGCTCGCGCCTGTCCACCACAAAAGCCGGTGGAGTTCAAGGAAAAAAGGCAAACATCCTTACGATTCCGCGCTTCCTCGCAAGGTTTACGGAGATTCCTTGCCGGGCTCCTCCGACGGGGCCATCAATGTGGCCGAATATTGTTCAGCCAGCTTGCGCGCTTCATCCATTGTTGTTTCGTCCAGACTTTCGATAATCCGGTCGAGCGAGAAATCGGAAACACCCAAGGTGCGGGCAATCAGGTGCCAGCCCGCCGCGGCGGCAAAATCCTGTTCCCGACCACGGCCGTAGGCATAGGTCCGCGCCAGCCGGTTCATCGCGACCGGGTTGCCGGATGTGGCGGCCCGCTCGAACCAGTCGGCGGCTTCCGTCTCGTTCGGATCGACGCCTTTACCCTGGAACCGCAGAATGCCGTAGTAAACCTGCGCGGAGGTATGTCCGCGGCGGGCTGCACGGCCAAGCCAGAACGCACCCAGGCCTGGGTCGTTCAGCCCGGTCTGGGCTTCCAGATAGGAAAGGCCGAGCGCGTATTGCGCTTCCGGGTCGTTTAGCTGGGCGGCTTCTTCCAGAAGTTCTCGCGATTTCTTCTCGTCGAAGGGGCGGCCTTCGCCTTCCTCGTAGAGCAGGGCGAGATTGTAGAGCGCAGACGCATTGCCCGCGTTGGCAGCCTCTTCGAACAGGTCCGCTGCTTTCTTCTTGTCGACCTCGACACCGGTGCCGAGCAGATAGAGCTGGGCCAGCTGCATGGCAGAGCCGGTATCGCCCTTGGCAGCGGCCAGGCTGTACCAGTCGGCAGCCTTGGCCTTGTCCTGATGAATGCCGAGCCCGGCCTCGTGCAGCACGCCTAGCAGGGCCTGGGCGGCCTTGTCGCCCTGTTCCGCCAAAGGGGTCGCAAGACCGAGCGCGGTCAGGAACCAGCCGCGTTGAAAAGCGGTGTACGCGGTATCAGCGTTGGCGACTTCGCCTTCTTCCAGTTTCGGCGGACCCGCGTCGACAATGCTCAGCAGTGTCTTGTCCTTGGTCGTGACGTCGATCAGCACCGGTAACGGTTTGCCGTCCGGGCCAACAGGTACGTCCGGCTCTGGCGCCGCGTCACCGGCCTCTGTTGTTTCGCTGGTGCCGGTGTTGTCCTGGGCATTGGCCGGAGAAAACGACACGGATGACAGCATTCCAGCTGCCAGCAACCCTGCCGCAAGCAGAAAGGGGGCGTGAAGTTTCCGGCGTAGGCTCGTTTCAGGTGTCGGCATGCATCCAGCTCTCGCTATTCGACTTCAGGAAAGGGATGGGCGTCCAGAATACGATTGGCTTCGGCAATCACGGATGAAATATCCGTGTCCGATTGCCAGGCAGCATCCTTGAGGGCAACAAAATCTGCTCCGGTCGCGGCAACGTCTCCCAGAGTTTCAAGCGTGTTGCCGGCAAGTGCGACGCAGGGTGTTTCGAACAGTTCTGCCCACCAGGAGGCGCTGGACAGGGTCCTGTCATGGGCCTCGGCTTTTTCAGGCAGGTCCAGCTTGCCGAAGAAGATGTAGTCGACCCCGGTTTCGGCCCATTCCATGGAATCATGCTTCAGCTTCGTTCCGCCGGTGCCGACGATACGATCGGGCTTGAAACTTTCCACGGCCAGCTTCAGGTCTTCCAGCGAGGTGTCGACGTGGACGCCGTCGGCGCCACTGCGGCCGGCTGCCTGCGTATCGCGATAGACGATGGCCGCCGCACCACCTTCCTGGATGATCGGAACAAGTTCGCTGGCAGCGGCTTGCAGATCCTTGGTGCTGGCGCCAGGGCGGTAGATCATCACGCAAGCGATGTCGCCACCGGTGAAGGCCTGTTTGAGCTTTGCCGCCATGTCGGCGGTGTCAAATTCCGGCGGCGTCACGAGAAAGAGGCGGGGACGGTTCACTTGTGCGGTCCTGATTGATGTCTGATCGGGATTTTGTCCCTAAAGACGGCGAAAGAGGGACGCAAGGCCCCTCTTTCAATAAAGTGAAAGAATTTCTCTGCCGGTCCGGCCGAAAATCAGGCGATCTTCGGATCCAGTTCGCCAGTCTGATAGCGTTTCGCCATGTCGGCAAGCGTAACGATCTTCTTGATCTTGGACGCCTGGCCGGCCGTATTGAAGGCTTCCAGACGCTCGATGCACAGCTTCTGCATGGCATCGCGGGCAGGCTTCAGATATTTGCGCGGATCGAACTCGCCGGGGTTCTCGCTCAGGATCTTGCGGATCTGACCGGTCATCGCCATGCGGTTGTCGGTGTCGATGTTGACCTTGCGCACACCGTTCTTGATGCCGCGCTGGATTTCTTCCACCGGCACACCCCAGGTCTGCGGCATCTGGCCACCATACTGGTTGATGATGTCCTGCAGGTCCTGCGGCACGGATGACGATCCATGCATGACAAGGTGGGTCTCCGGCAGGCGGCGGTGAATTTCCTCGATCACATGCATGGCAAGGATTTCGCCGTCCGGCTTGCGGGTGAACTTGTAGGCGCCGTGGCTGGTGCCCATGGCGATGGCAAGAGCGTCGACCTTGGTTTCCTGCACGAACTTGACGGCTTCTTCCGGGTCGGTCAGCAGCTGGTCATGGCTGAGCTTGCCTTCCGCGCCGTGGCCGTCTTCCTTGTCGCCCATGCCGGTTTCAAGAGACCCCAGAACACCGAGTTCGCCCTCAACGGAGATGCCGCCCAGATGGGACATGTCGGTCACAGTCTTGGTGACACCGACGTTGTAGTCCCAGTTTGCAGGGGTCTTGCCGTCGGCTTCAAGGGAACCGTCCATCATCACCGAGGTGAAGCCGGCCTGGATGGCCGTCATGCAGGTTTGCGGAGCATTGCCGTGGTCCAGATGCACGCAGACCGGAATATGCGGATAGATTTCCACGACTGCGTCCATCATGTGCTTCAGCATCACGTCGTGGGCATAGGACCTGGCACCGCGGGAGGCCTGAATGATGACCGGGGCGTCGGTCTGGTCCGCCGCAGCCATGATCGCCAGTGCCTGCTCCATGTTGTTGATATTGAACGCCGGAACGCCGTAGTCGTGTTCAGCAGCATGATCAAGAAGCTGGCGGAGGGTGATACGTGCCATCAAAAATCTCCAGAGGGTCCGGTTCCAATGAGCCGACAAGGTTCGCGAAAAATCACGACACCTATTTTGCGGTGCGTCAAGTCCCGCTGGTTCTAACAATATTTGTGGCCATTTAAAGAGGGCCAGCTTCGCTTAAATCAATTAAAATACAAGGGTCTGCAGGAAATCGTGTTGGCAGATTTAATTTGCGGATCGAATTAAATTGAGGCGGTCGGCACTACCACCCGGCGAGTTTTAAACCGGCGAACTGATATCGACAAATGTTCCGGCCGGATCTCTGACAATCATCCGCATCTGGCCATAGGGCATTTCGCGAGGTGCCTCGACCACGTTCACACCGAGTGTCAGGGCACGCTCGTATACCGTTGAACAGTCGTCGACGACAAAGGTCAGGATTACTCCCGCGGTGGCGCGCTGGGCACGTGCTGGGACAATCTCGCTGGTCTGTTTCAGGATGCCCAGCTCGAGGGTCGGGTTATCGGCGTCGGCAAGGTTTACGAACCAGTCGGACACGAATTGCGGCTGCAGGCCCAAGAGGTCCTGATAGAAGGCCGCCGTTGCGGCGACCTCCTCGGTCAGGATGTTGGTGAAACAGCGTTGCATGACAGATTTCACCCCTCTTCGATGTCAGGCTTCGAGTGCCTTCACCCCCGGCAGTTCCTTGCCTTCCAGCCATTCCAGGAAGGCGCCGCCGGCTGTGGAGACATAGGAGAATTCGTCAGCCGCTCCCGCGTGGTTGAGCGCTGCGACGGTGTCGCCGCCACCGGCCACGGAATTCAGCTTGCCTGCCTTGGTGTTGGCAGCGGCATGCTTGGCAGCCGCAACGGTTGCGGTGTCGAACGGGGCGATCTCGAACGCGCCCAGGGGGCCATTCCAGACCAGGGTCTTGGCAGCATCGATCTTGGTTTTCACCGTTTCGATGGATGCTGCGCCGACATCGAGGATCATGCCGTCCGCCGGGATGGCGTCGAGCGAAACGGTTTCGTTGTCAGCGCCGGCCTTGAATTCCCTGGCAACAACGGCGTCGGCAGGCAAGACGATCTCACAACCCGCCTTGTCGGCTGCGGTCATGATGCGTTTTGCGGTTTCGGCCAGATCATGTTCGCACAGCGACTTGCCGACGTCCGTTCCTTGCGCGGCCAGGAAGGTGTTGGCCATGCCGCCGCCGATAACAAGCATGTCGACCTTGGCAACGAGGTTTTCCAGCAGATCGATCTTGGAAGAAACCTTCGCACCGCCGACAACGGCGAGAACCGGACGAACAGGATTGCCGAGCGCGGAGCCCAGGGCTTCAAGTTCCGCCTGCATGGTGCGGCCGGCATAGGCTGGCAGAAGCCGGGCAATGCCCTCGGTGGAGCCGTGGGCCCGGTGTGCCGCCGAAAAGGCGTCGTTGACATAGATGTCGCCATTGGCCGCCAGAGCCTTGGCAAAGTCCGGGTCGTTCTTTTCTTCACCGGCATGGTAGCGGGTGTTTTCCAGCAGCAGGACATCGCCATCGACCATGACGTCGACAGCATCCTTCGCCGCCTGGCCGATGCAGTCGTCTGCAAAGACAACGGGTCTGCCAAGCAGGCCGGCAACCGCCAGGGCGACCGGGCCGAGCGACATGTCGGCAACGCGTGCGCCCTTCGGGCGGCCGAAATGGGCGAGCAGGATGACCTTTGCCTTCTTGTCGGACAGTTCGCGGATGGTCGGCAGGACACGTTCGATACGGGTGGTATCGGAAACCTTGCCGCCATCCATCGGCACGTTTAGGTCGACGCGGACCAGAACGCGTTTGCCGGCAATGTCAGTCAGATCATCGAGAGTTTTGAAAGCCATTGATTTACCTGTTGGAAATCGCCCGTCTTCAAGGACGGCTGGAGTTGGTGGAAACGGCGATGCCGATGCCGAACAAGGTCAGGAGAATGCCGAAGGAACGTTCCATCCAGAGCTTGGCACGCATGAACTTGAGGCGTACGGCAGGAAGCGTGAAGAAGACGGTCACCAGAACAAACCACAGGAACACGCCGCCCGCCATGATCACGCCGTAACCGATCTGGGTCCAGAGCGGCGTTTCGGGAGACGTCACCTGCAGAAACACCGAAAGGGCGAACATGGTGGCTTTCGGATTGGTCACGTTGGTGAAGAAGCCCCAGCGAAGCGCGCGGAAGGGCGACATGCCGGACAGGGCACCGTCGGCCGGCATCTCCTTAGATGCCGTGCGGTACATGGTGACGCCCAGGAAAACGAGGTAGGCAGCGCCGATCAGTTTCAGCGCGTTGAAGAGCAGGATCGACTGGGAAACGATCAGGCCGATACCCGCCAGTGCGTAAGTGACGTGTACGCCGAGGGCCAGCGCGATGCCGAGCGCAGTCATGATGCCGGCGAGCCGTCCGCCGATGAGGGCATTGCGCAGGACAACGGCAAAGTCGGGCCCGGGAACGATTGCGACCACGACGGTCAGCGAAATGACGGTGAACAGTTCGAGCAAGCAGGGAACTCCGGGAAGGATAAGGATCGAACAGGGAGAGCTATCGATCTGGCGGTGATTGAAGGTTGGCCATCGTTTCGGACTTTTGGCCGTCAACATCCGGCTGCCAGGACCGTTTGGTGTTTCTTGCGGAGCGTTCCTTCGACCGTTCCACGAAATAGAAGCCGACGCCGATCAGGACAACAAATACGATCAGAAAAGTCAGCGTGGTCATGGCCAGGATCCTTCAATTGGACTCAGGAATTTCCAGCCGGGGAATCCGGCTTTCGCAAGACATCGGTATTGAGGCTGCCCATGTCAGGCTCATCGTCCTGATCTGAAGGGAACCGTTCGTTGTCCCTCTTCATATCGAGCCAGTAGAACCCGAAACCCACAAGGCAACCAACCGCGAACAACGACCCAAGAATGACCAGTAGAGCGGTCATGACGGCGTCTCCAGGATTGAACTGCAAGTCTGCAGCTCCAGTCTACATGACCTTTGCCCCGGGGCTATGCCTGAATCGAGAAAGTTTTTTGCGGCCTTGCCGGAAAGACATCCATACCGACAAAAAAGACGCCGGATGAACCGGCGTCTTTCGAAAGCAGGGATCAGATGAGCTTTGCCATCGCCACGGCCGTGTCGGCCATGCGGTTGGAGAAGCCCCATTCGTTGTCGTACCAGGACAGGATGCGCACGAAGGTGCCGTCCATGACCTTGGTCTGGTCGCAATGGAAGACCGAGGAATGGCTGTCATGGTTGAAGTCCATGGAAACCAGCTTGTCTTCGGTGTAGCCGAGTACGCCCTTCAGCTTGCCGTTTGCGGCTGCCTTGATGGCTTCGTTGATTTCCTCAACGGTGGTGTCGCGCTTGGCGATGAAGTTCAGGTCGACCACGGAAACGTTCGGGGTCGGAACACGAATGGCCACACCGTCCATCTTGCCGGCCAGGTCCGGCAGTACCAGACCGACGGCCTTTGCAGCGCCGGTGGAGGTCGGGATCATGGACATGGCCGCAGCACGGGCGCGGTAGAGATCCTTGTGCATGGTGTCCAGCGTCGGCTGGTCACCGGTGTACGAGTGGATCGTGGTCATGAAACCTTTTTCAATGCCGATGGTTTCATTCAGCACATAGGCGACCGGGGACAGGCAGTTGGTGGTGCAGGACGCGTTGGAAACGACTAGGTCGTTCGCGGTCAGCGCATCGTGGTTGACACCGTAGACGATGGTCTTGTCGGCGCCGTCGGCCGGGGCGGACACCAGAACGCGCTTGGCGCCGGCTTCCAGGTGCATGGAGGCCTTTTCCTTGGCGGTGAAGATGCCGGTGCATTCCATGGCAACTTCAACGCCGAGCTCGCCCCAGGGCAGTTCCTTCGGGTCACGGATCGCGGTCACCTTGATCGGCTTGCCGCCACCTACGGAAATGGTGTCGCCATCGACCTTGACCTCTGCCGGGAAACGGCCGTGCACGCTGTCGTAACGCAGCAGATGCGCGTTGGTCTCGACCGGGCCGAGATCGTTGATCGCAACGACTTCAATGTCGGTGCGGCCGGATTCGATGATCGCACGCAGCACGTTGCGGCCGATGCGTCCAAATCCATTGATTGCTACCTTGGTTACCATAATCCACTCCCGCAATCTTCGGTGTGCCTCAGAAGGGGCTAAACCGATTTAAAAACCACATAGTGTGGTCACTTGAAAAGCACTTGATGTGCCCGTAGGCCCGGCACCATAGGAGGAAGTCTTGGTGCCGGGAATTGATTTCGGTTAAACGCTGAGCTTTGCCTTGGCGGCTGCAACGACGGCGTCCGCCGTGATGCCGAAATGCTCGTAGAGTTCCTTGTAAGGCGCGCTCGCGCCAAAGCCGGTCATGCCGACAAAGATACCGTCCGCACCAATAAAGCGGTCCCAGCCCATGCGGATGCCGGCTTCAACGGCGATCTTGACCGGGCTGTTGCCGATGACGGCGGCCTTGTAGTCGTCTGACTGTGCTTCGAAGAGCTCGTACGACGGAACGGAGACCACGCGCACGGCGATGCCGGCCGTGCTCAGGTCCTTTTGCGCGTTGACGGCGATTTCGACTTCCGAACCGGTCGCGAAGATGGTCACGGCCGCGTCTTCGTCGCTGTCGATCAGCACATAGGCACCCTTGGCGCAGAGGTTGTTTTCCTCATAGGTCTTGCGCAGCGACGGCAGGTTCTGACGGGTCAGTGCCAGGACCGACGGTCCGTCGCGGTTTTCCAGCGACAGCTGCCAGCACTCGAGCGTCTCGGTGATGTCGGCCGGACGGAAGAAGGTCAGGTTCGGGATCGCGCGCAGGGCGGCGAAATGTTCCACCGGCTGGTGGGTCGGACCGTCTTCGCCGAGACCGATGGAATCATGGGTCATGACGTGAATGACCCGCTGGCCCATGAGGGCTGCGAGACGGATCGACGGACGGCAGTAATCGGAGAAGATCAGGAAGCCGCCGGAGTAGGGGATCAGGCCGCCGTGCAGAGCCATGCCGTTCATGGCTGCCGCCATGCCGTGTTCACGGATGCCGTAGTGGATGTAACGGCCGGAGAAATCGTCCGGGGTTACCGGCGCGGTTTGCGGCGTCTTGGTGTTGTTGGAGCCGGTCAGGTCGGCGGAGCCGCCAATGGTTTCCGGAACAACTTCGTTGATGATGCCCAGAACAGCTTCAGAAGCCTTGCGGGTCGCCATGGTCGGCTGTTCGTCGGCGAGCTTCTTCTTGTAGTCCAGAACGGCCTGGGTGAAGCCGGCCGGCAGGTCGCCACGATTGCGGCGCTCGAATTCGGCGCGGGTCTCGGCGTCAGCTTCGGCAAAGCGCTTCTGCCAGTCCTTGTGAGCCTGTGCGGAGCGAAGGCCGGCAATACGCCAGGCGTCCAGAATGTCGCTCGGAACTTCAAACGGCGCGTGCGGCCAGTTGAGCGCGGCACGGGTGCCGGAAATTTCGTCTGAGCCAAGCGGCGAGCCGTGAACCTTCGCGGTGCCAGCCTTGTTCGGTGCACCGAAGCCGATGGTGGTCTTGGCGGCGATCAGGGTCGGGCGGTCGCTGGCCTGTGCCTGGCGGATCGCTGCGGAAATGGCGACCGGATCGTGGCCGTCGACGCTGAGCGTGTTCCAGCCGGAGGCGGCAAAACGAGCCTGCTGGTCGGTTGAATCGGTGATTTCGACCTTGCCGTCGATGGAGATGCCGTTGTCGTCCCAGATGACGATCAGCTTGTTGAGCTTCAGGTGACCTGCCAGCGACAGGGCTTCCTGGCTGATGCCTTCCATGAGGCAGCCGTCACCGGCCAGCACATAGGTGTAGTGATCGACAAGATCCTCGCCGAAGCGGGTGGACTGCAGGCGCTCGGCGATGGCCATGCCGACCGCGTTGCCGAGACCCTGGCCGAGCGGGCCTGTGGTGGTCTCGATACCGGCGCCGTGGCCGTATTCCGGGTGACCGGCAGTGCGTGCGCCGAGCTGACGGAAATTCTTGATCTCGTCGAGGGAGAAGTCTTCATAGCCCAGCAGATACAGCAGGCTGTAAAGCAGCATCGAGCCGTGACCGGCGGACAGAACGAAGCGGTCGCGGTCGGCCCAGTTCGGGGATGTCGGATCGAATTTCAGGAATTCGGTAAAAAGAACTGTCGCGATATCCGCAGCGCCCATGGGCAGGCCGGGGTGACCGGAATTAGCCTTTTCCACGGCATCGATGGCAAGAAAGCGGATCGCATTTGCCATGCGCTGGTGTTTATCAAGATCGGTCATCGTGGTCCCGTTGCTTGCTTTGGAGCCCCCCTTGGCCGAAGCAGAGAGCCCGGCAAGGTTGTTTTGAGGTGCGTTGCTCAAGAATTAACATTCGTCAATCTCGAACAGGCGCCAGACAAATATCAGGAACGGCACCCGAGTCAATAAAGCTGGTTTGGGTCTTTTGAGGGCATTGCCGGGGAAGAATTTTTTCTTCCACGCGTTATAGAGTTGAGGATTCTGCCAATGGTGGCATTGACTGAGAGAAGTTGCGGTGCCTAAGCTCGACGCTCTAACAAAGATTTGCTTTTTCGCCGTGAAACGTGCTTTGCCGCGCATTCTCTGAAATGCCCGTAATTTGAGCAGCAACTCCAGGGTCGAAAGCGCCAAATCTCCAGTCTGACCTAGGAAGGAATGGGCGGACCGCCGCAGAAGAACGATTGGGACGACGTAATTAATGGCGGATGTCGACTGCATGGAAAAGACCAGCCTGGCCGATGCGGTAAAGCGGCTGGACAAAGCCGTCGGCAATCTCGAAGCGGCTGTCCAGCGCCGTCTTGATGCAGACAGGTCGCTCAATGCCCTGCAGGACGACCTGCAGCGGCTCGGCGAAGACCGTTCCCAACTGGCAGCCTCACTCGATGAAAGCGAAGCACGGGCTTCCCGGCTGGAAGAGGCCAACCGGGATGTCTCCCGGCGGCTCGTCTCGGCAATGGAAACCATCCGCAGCGTGCTAGACGCGCACGGAGGCTAGGCGCATATGGCTCAGATCACGGTTACCATCAACGGCAAGTCCTTCCGCATGGCCTGCGATGACGGCGAGGAAGAGCGCTTGATGGGCCTTGCTGCCCGTTTCGATGGCTGGATCAACGACTTGCGAGGCGCCTTCGGCGAAATCGGCGACCAGCGCCTGACGGTAATGGCGGGCATCATGGCGGCCGACCAGCTTTCGGAACTGGAGCGCAAGGTCGCCCGGCTTGAAGAACAGCTGGCCGATGCCAAGAAGCAGCAGGTGGCTGCGCTCGACAACATGAGCCAGAACGAGGAAGAGCTGTCGCGTGCCGTCAATACTGCCGCGGCTCGGATCGAAAGCCTTGCGGACGGCCTTTCCAAGAGCTTGCGGGCCCAGGACAACGCCTGAGGCGACTGCCGATCCGGCCAGACGGCCACGGAGAGTGCCCGCAACTTCGTTTGTGATGAAATCCATGCCGCACTGGTAATTGCCGTCGCACCGGATTATATGCGGTACTTGCGGCTGCCCGATACGTCAGGAACATTATCCCCGGGGCCTTACGCATTCCCTTGGGAGCTGTCCCTGCGCTGGGCCGTGGTCCGTTGCATACGGCGCCCACCTACATTGTAGGTTTCCCGGGATTGCAAATCCAACGGTCGGGCGGCTGCGCGTTTCTTCTTCAGGACGCGGGCCGATCCATTCTATTCGAGGCCCCATGACCGACCTTTCCTCCATTGCTGCCGAAAAAGACAGTCTTCGCAAGCAGGTGCTTGCCCGCCGCAAGGCAATGCCGGAGGTGGAGCGGATCGAGCACAGCCTGATGCTCAGCGATCACGCCGAAGATCTGCCGCTGCCGGCAGGAGCAGTTGTTGCAGGGTTCTGGCCGATCCGGGACGAAATCGACCCGCGCCCGCTGATGGACCGCCTGCGCCAGCTTGGGCACCCCCTGTGCCTGCCCGTGATGACCGGCCCGAGCCTCATCTTTCGCCGCCTGGAGCGGGATACGGAACTGGTTTCCGCCGGTTTCGGCACCTCCGAGCCCGGCCCCTCCGCCGAGGAAGTGCGCCCATCCGTACTTCTGATGCCGCTTGCCGGCTTTGACGGCAAAGGCACGCGCATCGGTTACGGCAAGGCTTTTTACGACATTACAATTGCGCAGCTGCAACACTCCGGCCCCCTTTTGTGCATCGGGCTTGCCTTTTCCGTGCAGGAGGTTGACCGCGTCCCCGCGGAAGCGCATGACAAGCCGTTGAATGGGATTCTGACCGAGCAGGGGTACCGGGCGTTCGGCTGACGGCGAAAGTGATCGCCGAAGCAGGCCGCCCAGTGAGGATATATGCGTATTCTGTTTCTGGGCGATCTTGTCGGCCGCGTGGGCCGTACCGCCGTCATTGAGCAATTGCCGGAGCTGGTGGAAAGCAACCAGCTCGATTTCGTGATCGTCAACGGTGAGAACGCTGCGTCCGGATTCGGCATTACCGAGACGATCCTGCAGGACGTTCTGGATGCGGGTGCCGACGTCGTGACCACCGGCAACCACGTCTGGGACCAGCGTGACACCCTGGTCTATATCGAGCGACAGGACAGGTTGCTTCGCCCGGTCAACTATCCCTCCGGAACGCCGGGGCGCGGCGCCCACCTCTTCACGGCCAGAAACGGCGCAAGGGTGATGGTGGCCAATGTGATGGGCCGCGTTTACATGGATGCGCTCGACGATCCCTTTGCCGCCATCGACAACGTCATCAACGGGTGTCCGCTTGGCGATGTGGCCGATGCCATCATCGTCGACATGCATGCGGAAGCCACCAGCGAGAAACAGGCCATGGGCCACTTCCTGGATGGCCGGGTCAGTCTCGTTGTCGGAACGCACACCCATGTGCCGACGGCCGATCACCAGATCCTGGAAAACGGCACGGCCTACATGTCCGACGCGGGCATGTGCGGTGCTTATGACAGCGTGTTGGGCATGGACAAGGAAGAGCCGGTCAACCGGTTCCAGCGCAAGATACCAAGCTCCCGGTTCACACCGGCTACAGGCGATCCGACCATCTGCGGTGTCGCCATCGAGACGGACGATCGGACCGGGCTTGCCGAGCGGGTTGCGCCGCTTCGCATAGGTGGCCGGCTGGAGCCTGTGATCCCGTCCTTCTGGCCGAACGGGGCCTGACCACGGCCGAGAATTTCTCTGCGCTGGATTTTCCGGGTCAACTTGCCTATAAGCGGCGCAGTTTTCACTGACATCACCTGTAAAGAACCGAGAAGAGCCATGGCAGGCCATTCAAAATTCAAGAACATCATGCACCGCAAGGGACGCCAGGACGCGGCCCGCTCCAAGATGTTCTCCAAGCTGTCCAAGGAAATTACCGTCGCCGCGAAGATGGGCGACCCGGATCCGGACGCGAACCCGCGCCTGCGCCTTGCCGTCCAGAACGCCAAGGCCCAGTCCATGCCGAAGGAAAACATCCAGCGGGCGATCAACAAGTCCCAGTCCGGCGATGACGACAACTACGAGGAAGTCCGTTACGAAGGCTACGGCCCGGCAGGTGTTGCCGTGGTCGTCGAAGCCCTGACCGACAACCGCAACCGGTCCGCCTCCAACATCCGCTCCTATTTCACCAAATGCGGTGGGTCGCTGGGGGAAACGGGCTCGGTCTCCTTCATGTTCGACCGTGTTGGCGAAATTATCTACAAGCCGGAAGCCGGTGAAGCCGATGCGGTTCTGGAAGCTGCGATCGAAGCCGGCGCGGAAGACGTTCAGTCCGACGAGAGCGGTCACACGATCTACACCGCCTTTGAAGATCTGAACGATGTCTCTGCCGCTCTGGAACAGGCACTGGGCGAAGCGGATTCGACCAAGATCATCTGGAAGCCGCAGAACCTGACGCCGGTCAATGCGGACAAGGCCCAGACTATGATGAAACTCATCGACATGCTGGAAGACGACGACGACGTCCAGAACGTCTACTCCAACTTCGACGTCGACGAAGAAACCATGGCCTCTCTGGCTTCCTGAGTAACACAGGATATGGATCTGAAAACCCCGGCCCTGCCGGGGTTTTTGTTTTGGCGTTCCTGAGGCTCGCGCCTTCCTTGAACCAAGGAGACCGATCGCATGTTCAATATCTTCGACCTGACGCAGAAAGACCCGAAAACCTTGCAGGAGCGTGCGCTGAAGCTGGCGGAGGAAGCCGGAGAGCTGGCGCAGGCCGTTCTTTCGGCAACGAAGGCGCCGGGCAGCGAATACAAGAACCAGACGCTGGCAGATGTCCGTGAAGAAGCCGCCGATGCTGCGATCGTGGCGATGAGCGTTCTGGCGCAGGCTTCTTCAAGCAGGGAAGAGTTCGAGGCGGAACTCACGCGGCTGATGGCGGAAAAATGTGCCAAATGGCAGGAGAAGCTGCAGGAAAAGCCTTTGGCCGAATAGGGTTTGCACCGCGTTTTTGGGACGGTTTTTGCCAAGTTGATCGGATGGCCCTAGCCACACTCAACCTCATCCTGAGGAAGCGCAAAGCGCTGTCTCGAAGGATGGGCTACATACTCCGGAACAAGAGGCCCATCCTTCGAGACGCCGCTTTGCGCTTCCTCAGGATGAGGGTGTCTGGGTGTTCCTCCACACTAACATAACGCCAAGAACCGCCTACCGGAAAAGCGGATCCAGCAGGGGCATGCTGGAGAGGGCGGCGAGGGCGATCAGGCCATAGGCGAGCTTGCGATAGAGTTTCGGGTCGGCGTGCTTGAAGCCGTTGGAGCCGAGATAGATCGCAAGGGCATAGACGGGGATCGCCATGATCAGGAGGTGGAACACTTCCAGCGTGAAGAAGCCGTTGAAGATATAGGCAACGAAGGTTCCGATACTCGCGAGCGCGAAGAACACGATCAGGTTGGCACGGACGATTGCCGGTTCCTTGGCGCTGGAGAGCCAGAAGGCAACCACTGGCGGGCCGGAGATCTGCGAGATGCCGCCGAGGATGCCCGCAACTGCGCCAACTCCAAGCGACACCGGCCTGGAGGGTTTGCGTTCATAGCGCCAGCCGGACACCAGCAGCAGTAGCAGTCCGGTCACGATTGCAAAGATCGTCCAGCGTAGAACCAGCACGTCCGCGTTGGCCAGAAGCCAGGCGCCGACGTGAACAAAGACCACGGCACCAACGACCGCGGGAAGCACTGTCGACCAGTTGCACAGCCTGAGCGCCCTGACCACCAAAGGCAGTGCGACAATGCCGTCGATGAACAGAAAGGTGGCAGCCGCGGTTGACGGCAGCATGACGCTGGCGGCCACCGGCATGAAGATCATTCCCGCACCGAACCCTGCAAACCCGCGCACGCAACCGGCCACAAACAGGACCACGGCGAGGAACACCAGAAGGCCGGGCGGAAAGGAGCTGAAGATGTCGGCCATGGGAACTCGCGGAGCGGACGGGATCAACAAGGGATTGGCCCGGCAGATGGCGAGCCTTGGCGGGGGAGGTGGCCTGCCGGTAGGGGCAAGGCCGGATTAAACACGTTGTGAGGTGTTTTTGACAGGCTTTCCGGTGGTAAGCCGCGCTTTGGCTGGCGTCAACGGGGAAGTTTTGTTACCGATTTGTTCCATGATACACGCGATTCGTTTGCTGGGCATCGACCCGGGGCTGCGGCGTACCGGCTGGGGCATGATCGAGGCGACGGGAAATCGCCTGTCCTTCATCGCTTCCGGTACGGTAACCTCCGACAACAAGAAGAGCCTGGCCGAGCGCCTGGTGCAGCTGCATGACGGCCTCAGCGAAGTCGTGCGCCAGCATGAACCGTCCGAAGCCGCGGTTGAACATACGTTCGTCAACAAGGATGCGGGAGCTACTCTGAAGCTCGGGCAGGCACGCGGGATCGCTCTGCTGGTGCCATCGCTCGCCGGACTTCCGGTTGCCGAATATGCGCCGAACCTCGTCAAGAAGACGGTGGTCGGGACCGGTCATGCGGAAAAGGAACAGATCCGGGCCATGGTCAAGGTTCTGATGCCGCGGGCCACTTTCAATTCGGACGATGCCGCCGATGCACTGGCAATTGCCATTTGCCATGCGCAGCACCGGTCCAACAGTACAGCGCGGCTTGCCGCCATGGGGGCAATATGATCGGCAAGCTGAAAGGCACCATCGACAGCTATGGCGAGGATCACGTGATCCTGGATGTGCACGGGGTGGGCTATCAGGTCCATTGTCCCTCGCGCATTCTGCAGGGTCTGCCGCGCGCAGGTGAAGCGGCTGTCCTTTTCATAGAGACAATCGTCCGTGAGGACATGATCCGGCTCTATGGCTTCGGGGTAGAGGCGGAGCGCGAATGGTTCCGTATCCTGATGACCGTGCAGGGTGTCGGCGCCAAGGTGGCGCTGGGCATTCTGGGGATCTTGAAGGCAAGTGAAGTCGCCAACGCGATTGCTCTTGGCGACAAGGCAACGATTTCGCGGGCGCCTGGTGTCGGCAAGCGTGTTGCCGAGCGCATCATTGCCGAACTCAAGGACAAGGCACCGGGACTTGCCACAGTGGACCAGGGCACGATAGCGGTTTCCCAGAACGTTGCCGACAACGTGGCTGCCCGGCCGGTGGCCGAGGCGGTTTCGGCGCTCACCAATCTGGGGTATGCACAGGCGCAGGCGAGTGGCGCCGTCGCAAAGGCCTTGCAGTCAGTCGGTGAGGACGCGACCACGGAAACGCTGATCCGCCTTGGCTTGAAGGAATTGGCCGGATGATCGCCGTTACCTATGGCATCATTGCCGTCGTGTTCGTGGTTCTGGGGATCGGCGGTATCATGTACCTCGATCACCGCTTCAGTGCCTCGGTGGGGGATCGTCCGTTTACCGTCAACGGACGCCGTGTGGAGTCGGACGACCCGTTTGTCCTGCGCCAGTTCAAGAAATTCTATGCACTCCGGGTGGCCTATTCCCTGGCTCTTCTGGTGTTGCTGTTTGTGGTCGTAAGCCATGTCGGATGACACTCGCATCGTGACGCCGGAAATCCGGGGGGACGAGATCGATTCAACCATGCGCCCCCAGGTGCTGGATGATTTTGTCGGTCAGGCCCAGGCGCGCGCCAATCTGAAGGTCTTTATCGGTGCGGCGAAGGCGCGGGGTGAGGCGCTGGATCATGTCCTGTTCGTCGGGCCTCCCGGTCTCGGCAAGACGACGCTGGCGCAGATCATGGCACGCGAACTGGGGGTCAATTTCCGGGCGACCTCCGGTCCTGTCATTGCCAAGGCGGGCGACCTTGCGGCCCTTCTGACCAACCTGGAAGAGCGCGACGTCCTCTTCATCGACGAGATCCACCGGCTCAATCCGGCAGTCGAGGAAGTGCTTTATCCGGCGATGGAAGACTTCCAGCTCGACCTGATCATCGGTGAAGGACCGGCTGCGCGTTCAGTCAAGATCGACCTGGCGAAGTTCACGCTCGTTGCAGCGACGACGCGGCTGGGCCTCTTGACCACTCCGCTGCGCGATCGCTTCGGCATTCCGGTCAGGCTGCAGTTCTATACGGTTCCGGAGCTGGAGCACATCGTCAAGCGTGGCGCCGCCATTCTCGGCATCGGCATGGTTGAAGACGGTGCCCGCGAGATTGCCAAACGCTCCCGTGGAACACCGCGTATCGCCGGGCGACTGCTGCGGCGGGTAAGGGATTTTGCCATTGTCGCCGGCGTCGAGCGGGTCGACAGGGAACTCGCCGACAGGGCGCTTCTGCAGCTGGAGGTCGATGGTGCCGGGCTCGACAGTCTAGACCGTCGCTACCTGAGCCAGATCGCGGTGAATTTCGGTGGTGGGCCTGTCGGGATCGAGACCATTGCGGCAGCACTTTCCGAGCCTCGTGATGCGATCGAGGAGATCGTCGAACCCTACCTCATCCAGAACGGATTTCTGCAGCGGACGCCAAGGGGACGTATCCTGACGCCGATGGCGTTCGAACACCTGGGTCTCGCGGCCCCATCCAGACCGGATGCTCCGCAAATGGGACTGTTTACCGATCCCGAATAGTTTACGTAGTATTTATAAGACAAGGTCTTGTCGGTTACATCCAGCTCTGCATAGCGATTAAGCATTTATTCGCGAATCCTGACGTATCGTCGCGTTAACTATGCGGGGGAAACCATGCGGAAGCGCCTTTCATCTAAACTGGCTTTAATGTTTTTAGCCGGCGCACTCACTATGTGCGTGGCAATTGTCACGGTCACGTCGACCATTTCGCGGGATGTTGCAAACGGTCAGGCAGATGCCGGCCTGCAAAGTGCTACCAAGGCGAAACAGAAGGTTATTGAACTCTCCCTTGGGCAGGTGAAGGACAGCGCTGCGTTCTTCTCCACGCTGGAAGGCGCCAAGGACAGCCTGATGAAGACCATGGTCGGGTGGAAGAACCTGAAAGATGGGCAGAAAAACGTCGAGGAGAGCCAGAAGGAGAGCCCGAAGAAGCTTCTCCGCAGGATCTTCATCACCGACAATCCGCACCCTGAAGGTGAGCGGCACCTCCTGGTGGAGCCGGAAGAGTCCAACTACTACGTCAACAACCACAAGGTCGTTCATCCGATCTACCAGGAACTTGTTGATCAAGGCCTGTTTTCCGATGCCGCGCTGGCCAATCCGGACGGGTTCATCACCTATTCCTATCGCAAGGGACCGGAATTCGCTTTCCACCTGGAGGATGCCGAAATCCAGGGGCATCCGGTGCAGATCGCCATGGGCAAGCTGTTCGAGGCCTCGAAAAACGAGACGCTGGCTGCCGGGCAGATCTATTCCTCGGGCTTTGTGACCACCGAAGACGGTACCGTCTCGGAAGTTCTCGCGGTGCCGGTGTTCTATCTGGACCGGTTCTTCGGCGCGATTGCGTTCACGACCAACATGGAGCATCTGGCCGGATTGCTGAACGAGAAGACCGGCCTCGGCGACAGCGAGCGCATCTTCCTTGCCGATTCCGATGGCAAGCTGGTTCAGCTCGACGACATGGGCCGCGCAAGCGCCGTCCACATGATCTCCGATATCAAGGTCAACGACCGGCTGATCCGCCTGGAAGACGGTGACTACCGCTTCGCGGAAGCAAGCAACACGTTTGTCGGTTCGCCCTTCGGTGTTGTCGATGCCGTCAAGCAGACGGAACTGTCGGCTGCCGCCGATCGCATCACCTATGGTGCGATCATTTCCGGTTTCCTCTGTCTGGTTCCGATCGTCGGCCTGATCTGGTGGGTAACCCGGCGCATGTTCGCTCCCATGGAACGCCTTGCCGTCGCGGCGCGCAAGATCGCCGACGGCGACCTGGAAGTGGGTGTCGAAGCAACCGAACGCCAGGACGAGATCGGCCGCATGGCGCGCTGTATCGAAGTGTTCAAGGACAGTTCGATCGAACGCGAGCGTCTGGCATCCGAGCGCAAGGTTGGCCACATCGCCCGCGAGCAACGTGAAAAGACCATCGATGCGCTGATCGCCGCATTCCGCGCCGAGTCGCAAGCGGTTCTGGAACTGGTGGAAACCAATATTGCCCGTGTGGAAGAAGTCTCTTCCGCCCTCAGTCACCGGTCCACTGCCGCGTCAGACCAGGGGCAGACCGCGGTGTCGACTTCGGAAAACGCTTCCTCCAACGTTCAGGCGGTTGCCTCCGCCACCGAGGAACTCAACGCGTCGATTTCGGAGATTTCCCGACAGGTCGAAACCACGGCAAGCATCGTGGCCCAGACCACCACCGCCGCGCAGAGCTCCAATTCCAAGATCTCCGGCCTTGCGGAAGCGGCCAACAAGATCGGCGATGTCGTGTCGCTGATTTCAGAGATCGCCGAACAGACCAACCTGCTGGCGCTGAATGCGACGATCGAAGCCGCACGTGCAGGCGATGCCGGCAAGGGCTTTGCGGTCGTTGCCTCCGAGGTCAAGTCGCTCGCCGGCCAGACCGCCAAGGCAACGGAAGAAATCTCCGCGCAGATCGCGGCAATCCAGGCCTCCACCACCGAAGCGGTGGAAGAGATTGCCCGGGTGTCGGAATCAGTCGAGGAGGTCAACTCCTACACCACCACGATTTCGGACGCCGTGCAGCAGCAGGGCGCTGCCACCGGTGAGATTTCCAGAAACGTTGCAGAAGCCGCGGAAGGTACCCGCAGCGTTGCAGAGACAGTGGCATCGCTGAACGAAGGCGTTGCCGAAAACTCGGAAGCGGTTGGCGACATGCTGAACGCGACCATCGAGATGAAACAGCAGGCGGAACAGCTTCGTGCGTCCGTCGAGAAATTCCTCTCCGAGGTTGCCGCTGCATAAGATCCGGCCTACGTAAGGGTCAGGCACGAGCCTCCCGGTCGGTCGACCGGGAGGCTTTTTCATTCAGCTTTCGAGGAACAAAGCGTGTCGGACTGGCCGGATCTCGCCGGCCGCCTGGAAGATGGCGGTCATGTGCTTCCTGTTCGCGTCTACTACGAGGACACGGATTTCACGGGTATCGTCTATCACGGTGCCTATGTGCGCTTCTTCGAGCGCGCCAGGTCGGATTTCCTTCGTCTTATCGGCATTCACCATCGTGAGATGGCCGAAGGTACCCACGGTGCTTCACTGGCCTTTGCGGTCAAGACAATGACGCTGGACTTCCAGAAACCGGCCAGGATTGACGATGTGCTGGAAGTTCATACCAGCCTTGCGGAGTACAAAGGCGCCCGAATCCGGCTCGATCAGCTGATTTACCGCGGTGAAGAGCTGCTGATTTCGGCTGCCGTCACCGTTGCGATCATCACCTCGCAGGGACGTCCGACCCGACTGCCGCAGATCCTTTCGGAAAAACTCGTGCAGCATGCACCTGGAGAAAACACCGACGGTTGAAGGGCTTGGCTCTGAAAGAGCAGGCAAGCTGCTTGGCGGCGGTAAAATACTTTCAAAACCCATTACTGCGTTAATCTTGCAGTAACCTTAATTGATTCCTTTAGAGAGGGACTTTCTTTGATTGGAAAAGTCCCAGTTTTGACAAAATCAAACGTCAGAGAGGCGGCAGGTTACAAGAGCCGGCCGGCTGATTCCGGTTCCTCGCTGTCGTTTTCGAAACCTTGAATGCAAAACAGCGTCAGACGGCCAAGGGGTCATTGAATTTATGGAAACACTTGTCCAATCGACATTGGCGCCAGAGAGCGGCATTTCGTTTTTTGCGCTGTTCTGGCAGGCGCATATCGTCGTCAAGGTCGTAATGCTCGGCCTTCTGGGCGCTTCGGTGTGGTGCTGGGCGATCATCGTCGACAAGATCATGCTGGTCGGCCGGACACGGCGCCAGATGAGCCGGTTCGAAACGGTGTTCTGGTCCGGTCAGTCTCTCGAAGAACTCTATAATACGCTTCACAATCGTGTGAACCATTCCATGGCGGCACTGTTCGTCGCAGCCATGCGCGAATGGAAGCGCAGCCACGAGGGTGCGCGGCCTGCCATCGGCAGCCTGCAGCAGCGTATCGACAGGGTGATGGATGTCACCATCCAGCGCGAAGCCGAGCGGCTTGAAAGCCGGTTGCTGATCCTGGCAACCGTTGGCTCTGCGGCACCGTTCATCGGTCTGTTCGGAACGGTCTGGGGCATCATGACAGCGTTCCAGGCCATCGCTGCATCGGAAAGCACCAACCTTGCCGTCGTGGCGCCCGGTATTGCCGAAGCTCTGTTTGCGACCGCACTTGGTCTTTTGGCCGCCATTCCGGCAGTTATCGCCTACAACAAGTTCTCGGCCGACGTCGGCAAGGCGGTTTCACGCATGGAAGGCTTTGCGGACGAGTTCTCCGCCATCCTGTCCCGTCAGATCGACGAGAGGGGCTGATCCATGGCCATGCAGGTCGGTTCAGGTCAGGCAGGAAGCGGACGGCGCGGGCGGCGCAGGCGTCGCCACGCACCCATGAGCGAAATCAACGTCACGCCGATGGTCGACGTGATGCTGGTGCTCCTGATCATCTTCATGGTGGCGGCTCCGCTCTTGACGGTCGGTGTGCCGATCGATCTGCCGGAGACCAGCGCCAAGGCCCTGGAAGGCGATACCGAGCCGATAACCATCTCGGTGAACGCGGCTGGTGAAATCTTCATCCAGGACACCCCGATCACGATCGAGGAGATCGTGCCAAAGCTCGAAGCCATTGCCGCCAATGGTTACGAGGAACGTATCTACGTGCGCGGCGATCAGGATGCCGACTACGGCACCATGATGAAGCTGATGGGCCGCATCAGCGCGGCCGGGTTTAAACGCCTCGGTCTTGTCACTCTGGAAGAACGGGACTCGTAACGCGTCATGCGCGCAGGTCTCATCGCGTCTCTGGCCGGTCACTCGGCTTTCCTGCTCTGGGGCTTGATCGCCTTTCCGGACGCTGAGAGCTTTGCGGTTCCTCAGGTGGATTCTCTGCCTGTCGAACTGGTGCCCATCGAGGAGATCACCAGGCTTCGGGTCGGCGAAAAGACCGCCGAAATCCGGGATGTCGCGGCGGTAAACCCAAGCGAAACCCCGGCCGAAGAACCTCCGAAACCGGCCGACAAGCCGGGCGAAAGCAAGGTTGAGCAGCCGACGCAGCCGACACCTTCGCCGTCTCCGACGCCTCCTCCGGCTCCGGAGCCAACGCCCGTTGCGGATCCGGAGCCAGCTCCGGCGCCTGCGCCCGAACCGGCGCCGGTGGCCGAACCTGCGCCTGCACCGGATCCTGCCCCCGCGCCGGAACCTGTGCCGCAGCAGGAGGCAGCGCCTGCACCCCAGCCGATCGTGACCAAGGTTTCGCCGCGCTCCAAGCCGACGCCGCCGAGGAATGCGCCCGAGCCGCCGAAGGATAATTTCGACAGCACCGATATCGCTGCGCTCCTGAACAAGGTCGAACCGGCCAAACAGACCGGCGAAACCAGCCAGAACCCGGCCTCTCTCGGTTCCCGGCGCGGAGAGCAGAACGTGCGTATGAGCCAGTCCGAGCTGGATGCGCTGCGCGGAATGGTGGCGCAATGCTGGAACCCGCCGGTGGGTGCCGTCGGTGCGGAAGACCTGAAGGTTCGTGTCCGTTTCAACCTGTCCCAGGACGGTCAGGTCTCGGGCCAGCCGGAAGTCATGAATTCCAGCGGCAATCCGGCGTTCGGAGCAGCCTCGAGCAGTGCCGTGCGCGCGATCATGCGCTGCCAGCCATACAATCTGCCAATTTCCAAGTATGAAGCTTGGCAGGAAGTCATCATCAATTTCGACCCCAGAGAGATGCTCGGGGGATAGACTGGCCCGGCCAGTCCAAACGTCCATAAGGGAGCTGATGTGCTCATGCGCGGAATACTGAAGAAACTTTCTGTTTTCACAAACCGGAAAGCCAGAGGGCTCGCATTTGTTCTCGCTTCTTTTGTGGTGATTGCTCCGCTGCCGGCGGCAGCGCTTGTCGAAATCGATATTACCCAGGGCAACATCGAGCCCTTGCCGATCGCACTGCCGTCGTTTTCCGCCGAAGGCGGAGACGGCAAGCTGGCCGCGGACATGACCAACGTCATTGCCGCCGACCTGAAACGATCCGGCCTGTTCCGGCCGCTTGATCCGGCCAGCTTCATTCAGAAGAACATGAGCGTGAATTCCACGCCGCGTTTCGGCGACTGGCGCCAGATCAGTGCCCAGGCGCTTGTCACCGGTACGGTGATCAAGCAGCCGGACGGGCGCCTGCGGGCGGAATTTCGTCTGTGGGACGTTTTCGCGGCAGAGCAGATGCTGGGCCAGCAATTCTACACGACACCCGAAAACTGGCGGCGTCTGGCGCATATCATCGCTGATGCGATCTATGAGCGGCTGACCGGTGAAAAGGGCTACTTCGACACCCGCATCGTCTATGTCGACGAAACCGGCCCGAAGGACAAGCGCGTCAAGCGCCTGGCGATCATGGACCAGGACGGCGCAAACGTGCGTTACCTGACGCGCGGCGACGATCTGGTGCTGACACCGCGGTTCTCGCCGACGAGCCAGGAAGTCACCTACATGTCCTACGGCGGCACCGATCCGAGTGTCTATCTGCTGAATATTGAAACGGGTCAGCGCGAAATCGTCGGCAACTTCCCGGGCATGACCTTTGCCCCGCGGTTCTCGCCCGATGGGCAGAGCGTGGTGATGAGCCTGCAGCAGGGTGGCAATGCCAACATCTTCAAGATGGACCTGCGCTCTCGCCAGACGACGCGTCTGACGAACGACGCGGCCATCGACACGAGCCCGTCGTTCTCACCGGACGGACGCCAGATCGTGTTCGAATCCGACCGCGGCGGCACACAACAACTTTATGTGATGAGCGCAGGCGGCGGCGGTGCGCAGCGTATTTCCTTCGGGCCTGGCCGGTATTCCACGCCGGTATGGTCGCCGCGTGGAGACCTGATCGCCTTCACCAAGCAGCACCAGGGCCGCTTCATGATCGGCGTCATGCGGCCGGACGGAAAGGGCGAGCGTATCCTGACCGAAGGCTATCATAACGAAGGTCCGGCCTGGTCGCCGAACGGCCGTGTGCTGGTGTTTTTCCGGGATACGCCGGGTGCCAATGGCGGGCCGCAGGTCTGGACCGTGGACCTGACGGGATACAACGAACAGCGGGTGGAGACCCCGGCCTTCGCGTCGGATCCCTCCTGGTCGCCGCTGATCGACTGATGGAGACATGCGGCCTGTGAAGGCAGGCCGTGTTAAGCTTTCGCTAACCATGTTTGAAAAGGCGTTTTTTACCGGTTTTGGCTAGAAAGCGTTTACCAAGAACCGGACGGATGAAATGTCAGGTTGGCGGGCTGGGGTGTAGGAGACAGGAATGTTCAAGAGTTTAAACGCCGGACGGGGCGCGCGCTGGATTGCAGTCTGCTTCGTGGTTCTGTTCGCAGCAGCATGTGCCCAGAACAAACCGGACGGGCTGTCGAGCAATGTGAAGCCGGGCACGGGCCAGGACTTCGTCGTGAACGTGGGTGACCGCGTGTTCTTCGAAGAAGACCAGTCGGTGCTGACATCGCAGGGTCAGGCAACCCTTGCCAATCAGGCCAAGTGGCTGAATCGCTATCCCCAGTACACGATCACGATCGAGGGGCATGCGGATGAACGCGGCACGCGTCAGTACAACATCGCGCTGGGAGCACGCCGTGCCCAGTCCGCACGTGACTATCTGGTGGCGCAGGGCGTGAACGCCTCGCGTGTCCGGACGATTTCCTACGGCAAGGAACGGCCTGTGGCTGTCTGTAACGACAACAGCTGCTGGTCACAGAACCGCCGCGCGGTGACGGTCCTGAACAACGCGACCAACTGATCCGGCAAATGCCGAACAAAAAGGCCGGGCAGCTTGCCCGGCCTTTTTTGTTGGGCCGGCCGGAAATGACGAAATCACTTCAATGTCAGCCGGTAACGTCAAAATTTGGCCGAAGTCGAAGCGCTCTGTGCACTTGAGTAAGAAGCCGGGCATGGTAAGACATCATGCGCGTGGATCTGCTTGAGTATTGGCGTTTGTCGGACCACGGCCAGACACTGGTACAGCAAATCCAACCGGAGGAGCGAATGCTGAAACTAAAGGGACTGGCAGGTCTCATCATGGCGTTGGTCATCACCTTCGCCACTGCCACACCGTCGCAAGCCCAGCTGTTCGGACGCAAGAATGACGATTCCAGCGTAAGGATCGGTCAGCTTGAGGAACGGATCCGGGTTTTGACCGGCCAGATCGAACAGTTGTCCTATCAGATGCGGGAATTGCAGGATCAGATGCGCCGCATGCAGGAAGACAATGAATACCGCTTCCAGCAGCTGGAAGGCGGCACCCCGGGCAAACGCTCGGATGTCGCTCCAGGATCGACCGCTCCGGGCCTAGGCCCGGACGGTACTCCGCAGTCGGGCAACCTTATCGCGCCGGGTGGAGGCTTTGCGACCCTTCCCACGGACGGATCTGGAGACGGCAACTGGGATCAGTCCGGCGGCTATGAAAGCGGTTTGCCGAGCGACGGTCCGATCGACCTTTCGCGGCTGGCCAACGGGCTTGAAAACCTGCCTGGCACCGGTCAGGAAATCGCGCCCGATCCCGGTCTTGCCACCGACGATGACCAGATTGCCAGCGTCATCGGCAGCGGCGACCCGAGCTCTGACTACAATCAGGCCTATTCCCTGGCAGTCAATGGCGACTACGCGGGTGCCGAGCGCGGATTCCGGAATTTTCTGGAAACCTATCCCGACGATGCACAGGCTGCGAACGCTCAATACTGGCTGGGCGAAAGCCTGCTGGCACAGCAGAACTACCGCGAGGCAGCCGATGCCTTCCTGAAGACCTACACGGACCATCCCGGCAACGCCAAGAGCCCCGACAGCCTGCTCAAGCTGGGCGTCTCGCTGCGTGGACTCGGTGAAGCGGATGCGGCCTGCGCAACGTTTTCCGAACTGCTGAACAAATATCCGAATGCCGCTCCAGCCGTTTTGTCCCAGGCGCGGGATGAACGCCGTCGTGCCCAGTGCTCCTGACGGGCCGGTTGAGCCCGAGAGGCTCCCGGCCGATCGCGTCGATGCTCTTTTTTCAAAGCTAAGCTCTTTTTCCAATCTGGCGCTGGCGGTGTCCGGCGGCTCGGATTCCCTTTGTCTTCTTGTCCTTTTCGATGAATGGCGCAAACGCACCGGCTGGCAGGGTGCCGCCGAAGTGCTGTGTGTGGATCATCAACTCCGGCCTGAAAGCGGTCAGGAGGCGGAATTCGTTGCAACGAATGCGCGCGCATGCGGCCTTGCCTGCACGGTGTTGCACTGGACCGGCACCAAACCGGCTGCAAACCTCCAGGAAGCGGCACGTGTTGCCCGTTACCGGTTGATGGCAGCGCGTATGCGGGACATCGGTGCGGAGGCGCTTGTTCTTGGTCATCACCTTGACGATCAGGCGGAAACATTTCTGGACCGTCTGACCCGGGGGAGCGGCGTTACCGGCCTCAGCGGGATGGCGGCTGACGAAGGTGGCGGGCCGGAAGGTCTGCGCCTGCTGCGCCCGCTCCTGAGTGTTTCGAAATCCGACCTCGAGGCGACGCTTGAAGAGCGCGGCCGTTCCTGGTGCACGGATCCCTCCAACCGGAACCCGAAATACAAGCGCAGCCGGCTCCGCGCCATCTTGTCGCTGTTGGCCGAGGAGGGATTGAGCGCAGAGCGCCTTGCGCAGACCGCCGCCAATATCCGCCGGGCGCGGGAAGCGCTGGAGCGGACTGCCGACGACCTGGTCGCTCGGCTGATCACCGAACACCCGGCGGGTCCGGCTCGCATGGAGCGTGAAGCCTACCGCAACCAGCCGGAAGAACTCCGTCTCCGGCTGCTCGTCTATCTGATGGCGCGTGTCTCGGGCAAGAATTCCCGACCAAGACTTGCCAGGCTTCAGGCTCTGGACGGGGTGCTGATGTCCGATGAGACGAACCGTCAGACCTTTCAAGGATCGGTTTTCGACGCAGATGCAAGCGTCATCAAAGTGTGGAAAGAGCCGGGGCGCGAGCCGCCGGGCATTCTCACGGGTCTTGCTGGAACCGGCACATGGGATGGCCGCTACCTTTACCGGGCCCCCACACGTTCTGTTGGCGAAAGTGATGCGCCCTTGTGCCTGGGGCCGCTGATGAAAGCGCCTGTAGCGTCCCGGGAAATCGACTGGCCGGCGGGCTGGCCCAGGGCCGCATTTGACTGCGCGCCGGTCCTGTGGCGGGCAGGGGAGATCCTGATCCCGGCTTCCGCAACGGCGGTTTTGACTATTGGCAATTCCTGCAGGAGCGCAGATTTGAATTTGGAGCGAATGCCGATCCAAGGTAAATTGCCGGATAACTTTATGGACAATGAGGACGCAGACGAGGAAATCTGAGGTTTTCCCCATCTGGAACATCTGTTAGAGGTCCGTGCTTAAGAAAATAGTCAGCGCATCTGCGCAACTATGGCGCACCGCCTTGGCAGCGGGCTTTGGGCGACCTATCTTCGCTCTAAAGAAACGTAACCGCGTGCAGTTAGTCGCGTTGGGCGGTTAAGGAAACGAAATGAACGCACATTTTCGCAACTTCGCTCTCTGGGTGATCATCGCCCTGCTATTGATCGCATTGTTCCAGCTTTTTCAAAGTCCCGCGCAGCATGGCGCAACGAATGACATTGCTTATTCGGACTTCATGAAGCAGGTCGACAACGGCGAGATCCGATCGGTCATCATTCAGGAACAGAAGATCACCGGTACCTACAGCAGTGGCAGTGCCTTCCAGACCTACGCTCCTGACGGCGCGCAATATGTCGATGAGCTGCGCAGCAAGGGCGTATTGATCAACGCTCGCCCGCCGGCGGAAAGCTCTCCGTTGCTTGGTGCGCTGTTCTCCTGGCTGCCGATGCTGATCATCCTGGGTATCTGGATTTTCGTCATGCGCCAGATGCAGGGTTCCGGCGGCAAGGCCATGGGCTTCGGCAAGTCCAAGGCGAAGCTGCTGACCGAGGCACACGGCCGGGTAACCTTCGAGGACGTAGCCGGTATCGACGAAGCCAAGGAAGACCTTCAGGAAATCGTCGAGTTTCTGCGCGACCCGCAGAAGTTCCAGCGTCTTGGTGGCCGGATCCCGCGCGGTGTTCTGCTTGTTGGCCCTCCGGGTACCGGTAAAACGCTTACCGCGCGTGCGGTTGCCGGTGAAGCCAACGTACCGTTCTTCACCATTTCCGGTTCCGACTTCGTGGAAATGTTCGTCGGTGTGGGTGCGTCCCGCGTCCGCGACATGTTCGAACAGGCCAAGAAGAATGCTCCGTGCATCATCTTCATCGACGAAATCGACGCGGTCGGCCGTCATCGTGGCGCCGGTCTCGGCGGCGGTAACGACGAGCGCGAACAGACACTCAACCAGCTGCTGGTCGAGATGGACGGTTTCGAGCCGAACGAAGGCATCATCATCATCGCCGCGACCAACCGGCCGGACGTTCTGGACCCGGCGCTGCTGCGCCCGGGCCGTTTCGACCGCCAGATCGTGGTGCCGAACCCGGATATCACCGGCCGCGAAAAGATCCTGAAAGTGCACATGCGGAAAGTTCCGCTGGCACCGGATGTCGATGTCAAGACGCTGGCACGCGGTACCCCGGGCTTCTCCGGTGCGGACCTGATGAACCTCGTCAACGAAGCCGCGCTTCTGGCTGCCCGCCGCTCCAAGCGCCTGGTGACCATGGCAGAGTTCGAAGACGCCAAGGACAAGGTCATGATGGGTGCGGAACGCCGTACGCTGGTGATGACCGAGGAAGAAAAGAAGCTGACCGCCTACCACGAAGCCGGTCACGCGCTGGTGGCTCTGCACCAGGAAGCTTCCGATCCGATCCACAAGGCGACCATCATTCCGCGTGGACGTGCGCTTGGCATGGTCATGCGCCTGCCGGAGAAGGATCAGGTGTCGCTTACCCGCGCCAAGTGCAAGGCCGACCTTGCCGTTGCCATGGGTGGCCGCGTCGCCGAAGAAATGATCTTCGGCTACGAGAAAGTGACTTCGGGCGCGTCCGGCGACATCCAGATGGCCACCAAGCTGGCCCGCGCGATGGCGACCCAGTTCGGCATGTCCGACAAGCTCGGTCCGCTGCTTTACGGGGAAAACCAGGAAGAAGTGTTCCTGGGGCATTCCGTGGCAAAGAACCAGCATGTTTCCGACGAAACCCAGAAGATCGTCGATGCGGAAATCAAGTCCTTCGTCAATCAGGGGTATGAAACCGCCAAGAAGATCCTGGGCGACCACGAAGACCAGTTGCACACGATCGCCAAGGGTCTCCTGGAGTACGAAACCCTGTCGGGTGACGAGATCAAGGGTCTGCTCGATGGCAAGCCGCCAGTGCGCGACACGGACGACGACCAGCCGGTCGGCCGGTCGTCCGCGGTACCGACCGCCGGTGCCAAGCGTGGTGGCGACGAGGCCAGCGGTGGCATGGAGCCGCAGCCGCAGTCCTGATCGGTTCCGATATTCTGAACAACCCAGATGCCCGGCCTGCGCCGGGCATCTTCGTTTGCGGTGAAAGAACAGGGTTGCCAGCCATCAGGGAATGGTAACAATTGCTCACATATTTTGAATCGTGACTTCGGCTGATTGCGTTACAAAGAGCGCAACCAAGACAGATAGATCAGCAAGGCATATTTGATGCGCAAGTTTTTCGGCACCGACGGCATCCGCGGTCAGGCGAACAGCTATCCCATGACCGCCGAGATGGCGCTGAAGGTTGGCATGGCCGCCGGGTTGGCTTTCAAGAACGGCGGGCACCGCCACCGGGTGGTTATCGGCAAGGACACCCGCCTTTCCGGCTACATGCTGGAAAACGCCCTCGTGGCGGGCTTCACTTCGGTCGGCATGGATGTGTTCCTGCTGGGCCCGCTGCCGACGCCCGCGGTCGCGATGCTGACACGCTCGCTCAGAACCGATCTCGGAGTGATGATCTCTGCCTCGCACAATCCGTTCCAGGACAACGGCATCAAGTTCTTCGGACCGGATGGCTTCAAGCTCAGCGACCAGATCGAAAAGACGATCGAAGAGCTGATGGAAAGCGATCTGACATCCCGCCTGCCGAGCGCCAGCGAGCTTGGCCGCGCAAAGCGGATTGACGGTGCGCAGCAGCGCTATATCGAATTTGCCAAACGGACACTGCCACGCGAAATGAGCCTGGAAGGTCTGCGCGTCGTCATCGATTGCGCCAACGGGGCTGCCTACAAGGTCGCGCCCGAGGCGTTGTGGGAGCTGGGTGCGGAAGTGATCACCATGGGTGTCACGCCGGATGGCTTCAACATCAACAAGGAATGCGGCTCGACGTCGACTGATGCCTTGTCCCGCAAGGTGCATGAAGTACGCGCCGACATCGGCATCGCGCTCGATGGGGATGCGGACCGGGTTATCATCGTCGATGAAAACGGCTCAGTGGTGGATGGCGACCAGCTGATGGCCGTGGTGGCGCAGTCCTGGCAGCAAAGCAACCGCCTGTCCGCGCCCGGGATCGTGGCGACGGTCATGTCCAATCTCGGGCTGGAGCGATACCTTCAGAGCCTCGGGCTGGGCCTTGCCCGGACCAAGGTCGGTGACCGCTATGTGGTCGAGCATATGCGTGCCAACGGCTACAATGTCGGCGGCGAGCAGTCCGGCCATATCGTCCTGTCCGACTTTGCCACGACCGGCGACGGCCTGATTGCGGGTCTGCAGGTTCTTGCGTGCGTCAAGGATCAGGACAAGCCCGTGTCGGAAGTCTGCCGCCGGTTCGAACCCGTACCGCAGATCCTCAAGAACGTGCGCTACAAGGGTGGCAAGCCGCTTGAGCAGGACCTGGTCAAATCCGCGATCGAGGATGGCGAAGCCCGCCTTGGCAATTCCGGCCGCCTCGTGATTCGAGCTTCCGGCACCGAACCGTTGATCCGCGTGATGGCGGAAGGCGACGATGCGGAGCTGGTCAAGCAGGTGGTCAATGATATCGCCGGCGTGGTGGCAACAACTGCAGCCTGATCGGCGAGACAGCAAGTGATAAGAAAAGCCGCCCATGTGAGGCGGCTTTTTTGTTGCCTCTTATCTGCGGACAGCCCCGGATGACACCTGGAATGCAGGCTTGGGACAGGGCGACTGGATGCCACTTTCTCGAGAAGTCCTAACAAGTTTCAGAAAACGTGGCGATAGATGGGCCTTCGGATCTGCCTTCTGCTTCATTCGGCCTGGATGACAACAAGCGACTTTGGCAGCTATGTCCCCGGCCTGCCTGATAATTTTGCAAGCCTGTTTTTGATCTATCGATGTTTCTTCGGCTGTTAAGGTTTCCTTAAGGTAAAAAAACGCGGTTAAAGAACAGAGTTAAGTCACAATTAATGAATTCCCGTCAGTATGCTTTCAAGTTTGATGTGTCCGGCATTGGTTAACGCGGACGCTCACTGGAAAAGGACGAGGACATGGACAATTTCTTTAAGCGTTTGTCTTTGACCGGCTTTGCTGTTGCGCTTTCCACTGCTGCATATGCCGCGGATTTGCCAACCCCGGTCATCGAGCACATCCCGCAAGTCCCGGCTGCTGGCGGTTGGTACCTGCGTGGCGATATTGGCTACAAATTATACAGTGACCCGGACGGTAGCTTTAACGATCCTGCTATTGGGGATCTGCGATATGAACGAACCAGTATGGACAACGCCTGGATGTTTGGTGTTGGTGTTGGTTACCAGTTTAACGACTACTTTCGAACAGACTTGACGCTGGATTATGAGACACGGGCAACTGCGACGGGGTACGCAGAGTGCGTTGGTTGTGCCACTTCCGGCCAGTATTCAAAAGAGCAAGCAGACATCGACGTCTGGACAGTAATGCTCAATGCTTACGTTGACGTTGGTACCTGGAACAGGATTACGCCTTACGTGGGTGCTGGTATCGGTGCAGCATATGTTAATACCAGCAACAAGAAGTCGTATAATCCTGACGGTTCAAACCCGACTTATGACGGTGACAACGGCCAGTGGAATTTTGCTTGGGCTTTGATGGCCGGTGCTGAGTACGCTTTCACTCCTAATTGGAGCCTGGATGCGGGGTACCGGTATAAGAACCTCGGGGAAGCAAAGAGTGTTAGGCTTGAGGATGCTGGCACCGGCGGAACGAGAGAAAAATGGGAGGATCTCACTGCTCACGAGTTCCGCCTCGGTGCGCGCTACACCTTCAACACGTTCGCAGCCCCGGCCGGCCCGGTCTACTACGAGCCGCAGGGGCCGATCACCAGCAACTTCTGATCTTTCGATCATCGAATTTGAAAGGCCGGTCAATCGACCGGCCTTTTCCTGTTTGTGCACACACTTTCCCTTGAGTTCTCTTTTGCCAGGCGACGCCAATCCTGATTTCAGGTGCGGGTGGCTTGTCTCAGAGAACGCTTCCGGAAGGCGAGAGGCGTGACCGAATTTATCCGATCACCCGTGATTTGAATTGACCAAAGGTCAGGAAGGTCCTATCCCCATAGGTGGGCCACCTCTCCCCAACGAGAGGCAACTATCTGCGAGGGTAGACAGATATGACAGACCTCACCGCCAAGCCGGACGTGCGTCCGGCCAATCCCAATTTTTCTTCTGGTCCCTGTGCCAAGCGTCCCGGCTGGTCGCTTGAGGCTTTGGGCGATGCGCCGCTCGGGCGGTCTCACCGCGCCAAGCCCGGCAAGGCCAAACTTGCCGAAGCCATCGAGTTGACCCGCAAGGTGCTGAACGTGCCGGACGGATATCGGATCGGTATCGTCCCGGCGTCCGACACCGGCGCTGTCGAGATGGCGCTCTGGTCGCTGCTCGGTGCACGTGGCGTCGAAATGCTCGCCTGGGAAAGCTTTGGCTCCGGCTGGGTTACCGACGTCATCAAACAGCTCAAGCTCGATGATGCCCGGGTCCTGGAAGCGCCTTACGGCGAACTGCCGGATCTTGCCTCGGTCGATTTCTCCAAGGACGTTGTTTTTACCTGGAATGGGACCACTTCCGGCGTCCGTGTTCCCAACGGTGACTGGATCCCGGCCGATCGCGAAGGCCTGACCATCTGCGATGCGACTTCCGCCGCCTTTGCGCAGGACCTTGCGTTCGACAAGCTCGACGTCGTGACCTTCTCCTGGCAGAAAGTGCTGGGCGGGGAAGCTGCACATGGCATGCTTATCCTCAGCCCGCGCGCGGTCGAGCGTCTCGAAAGCTATACGCCGGCCTGGCCGATGCCGAAGATCTTCCGCATGACCAAGGGTGGCAAACTGATCGAGGGCATCTTCAAGGGCGAGACCATCAACACGCCGTCCATGCTCTGTGTCGAGGACTATATCGACGCCCTCAAGTGGGCCGACGGTCTGGGTGGGCTGTCTGGCCTGCGTGCCCGCGCTGATGCGAACCTCAAGGTGCTTGCCGACTGGGCCGAAAAGACCTCCTGGGTCGATTTCCTTGCCGTTGATCCGGCAACGCGGTCGAACACGTCCGTCTGCCTCAAGGTCACGGATCCGGGCATTCTTTCGCTCACTGCAGACCAGCAGGCCGCCTTTGCCAAGGCTCTTGCCGGTACGCTCGACGCTGAAGGCATCGCCTATGACATCGGCGCTTACCGCGATGCACCGTCCGGTCTTCGGATCTGGGCCGGCGCGACCGTCGAGACGAGCGATCTTCAGGCCTTGACCCATTGGCTTGACTGGGCGTTCCAGTCGGAAAAAGCGAAGCTGCCCCAGGCCGCCTGAGCCTGTTCATCCTTCAACGACAACAGTCCCGGGCGGTGCGCTGCCCGGATCGTTTCTCGTATTCAAGGAGAGGCTCCAATGGCTCCCAAGGTACTGATTTCCGACAAGCTGTCGGACGCTGCCGTGCAGATCTTCAAGGATCGCGGCATCGACGTGGACTTCCTGCCGGACGTCGGCAAGGACAAGGAAAAACTGCTGGAGATCATCGGCAAATACGATGGTCTGGCAATCCGTTCGGCCACCAAGGTTACGGAAAAAATCATTGCAGCTGCTGAAAATCTGAAGGTGATTGGCCGTGCCGGGATCGGCGTCGACAATGTCGACATTCCCAAGGCGACCGCGCGCGGTATCATCGTCATGAACACGCCCTTCGGCAACGCGATCACCACTGCCGAACATGCCATCTCGATGATGATGGCCGTTGCGCGCCAGATCCCGGCGGCGGATGCCTCGACCCAGGCAGGCAAGTGGGAAAAATCCCGCTTCATGGGCCGTGAACTTACCGGCAAGACCCTCGGGCTGATCGGTTGTGGCAACATCGGCTCGATCGTGGCGGACCGCGCTATCGGCCTGAAGATGAAAGTGATCGCCTTCGATCCCTTCCTGACGCCGGAAAGGGCCGTTGCGCTAGGTGTCGAGAAAGTCGAGCTTGACGGCCTGTTGAGCCGGTCCGACTTCATCACCCTGCACACACCACTTACCGACAAGACGCGCAACATCATCGATGCCAAGGCCATCGAGAAGATGCGCAAGGGCGCGTATCTGATCAACTGTGCCCGAGGCGGGCTTGCGGATGAGGCGGCAGTGCGGGCGGCCCTGGACGCGGGCAAACTCGGCGGGGCGGCGTTCGACGTCTTTGTCGAGGAACCAGCCAAGGATAACCTGCTGTTCGGCGCGCCGAACTTCGTCTCGACGCCGCACCTGGGTGCTTCCACCACGGAAGCCCAGGAAAACGTTGCGCTGCAGGTGGCGGAGCAGATGTGCGACTACCTGCTACAGGGCGCAGTCCGCAACGCGCTCAACATGCCGTCCATTACTGCCGAGGAAGCGCCCAAGCTGGTGCCATTCGTGCGGTTGGCCGAACAGTTGGGCTCCTTCGCGGGGCAGCTGACGGAGACGGGCATCGAAGGGGTTCGCCTGGAATATGCCGGTGCCGTTGCCGAGATGAACGTGCAGGCGCTGACTGCAGCTGCGTTGACGGGTCTGCTGACGCCGCTCCTGCAGACGGTCAACATGGTTTCCGCGCCCATCCTTGCCAAGGAACGGGGCATGAAGATCGAGGAAATCCGCCGCGAGAAGGACGGCGCCTACGAGACCTACATGCGCCTTACGGTGATCACCCAGCGTCAGGAACGTTCGGTCGCAGGCACGGTCTTTGCCGACGGAAAACCGCGGATCATCCAGGTGAAGGGCATCAACATGGAGGCCGAGCTCGGCCCGCAGATGCTTTACATCACCAACGAGGACAAGCCGGGCTTCATCGGACACCTCGGGATGGAACTCGGCAACAGCGGCGTCAACATCGCGACCTTCCATCTCGGCCGTCTGGCCCCCGGTGACGATGCGATCTGCCTTGTGGAGGTGGATGGCGACGTGTCTGCGGAGGTTCTGGCGCGGCTGGAGGCCGTTTCCCACGTCAAGCAGGTCAAGGCCCTGCATTTCTAGAATGGCTGGCGTTCAACGGAACGCCCGCTGATCCGCTATCCGGTCAAAAAGGGTGCGTGCCCCTAATCGCGCCTTCCGGATGTACGTCAGGTGCAGCCCAAGTTCCTGGCGCTTGAGCCTTCTGCCTTTTGCAGAAGGCTCCTTTTTTCCCGAACTGATCAGACCGCCGGTGCACGGCGCTTTTTGAGGATGCGTCCGTCAAGGACGACGAGGCCTGCCAGCAGTACGGCAAATCCGCCAAGCTGAAGCACACCCAGATTTTCTCCCAGGATCAGCCAGCCGAAGAAGAGAGCGCTTGCCGGGACAAGGAGCGTGACCAGCGAAGCGTTGGTCGCACCGGCTTCGGCCAGAATCTGGAAATAGATCAGGTAGGCTAGGGCGGTTGCCAATACGCCGAGCGCCAGCACATTGAGCCAGGCCGTCAGGCTGGGATCGGCCATGGTCCAGCTACCGGCAGTCAGAAGAGCGACCGGCAGCATGAGGGTGGTCGAACCGAGCAACTGACCCGTTGCCGTCACTTGCGGCGGCAGCGTCTTGAAGCGGCGGGCGAAGGTTGCCGCGCAGGCATAGGAGATCGCGGCACCCAGGCAGCAAAGCTGTGCCCACAACGGGTCGCTCGCAAGGCCTGACAGGCTGCTCCACAACATGATGGCGACCCCTGCAACACCCAGCGCCACACCGGCAATCCTGTTGCCCTGAAGCGTTTCCTGTTTCGTCAGCAGACCAGCCACGATCACCGTGAAGACAGGCGTCGTCGCATTCAGGATGGATGCGAGGCCCGCACCGATTTCTGTCTGTCCGAGAAACAGGAGAGAGAAGGGAATGGCGTTGTTCAGCAGTCCCATGACCAGAAACGGCACGACATATTTTTTCTCCAGCCGGTTCAACATGCCACGATGCCAAAGGATCATCAGCAGGACCGTGCAGGCAATGGAAACACGCAGGAATACGAGAACAAACGGCGGGATTTCGGCAACGGCCACCTTTGCGAACAAAAAGGAACCGCCCCAGATGGCGCCAAGGACGGTCAGCATGATCCAGTTACGAAGTGGCATTGCACGATCTCTGATTGAGTGATGTTTCTCAGGTAGCACCCCACCGGAATGAAGAACACCCGAAACGCGAGTAGAGGACTGGTCGCTTGTGGGGATGGAGCGTGATGCTTTGCCACGGCCCTTGTTCGTTGGGCCGCAATGACCGGTGAAGTGAAGGTGGGCATTGTCCGGGCTACCTTCTTGCAATCGACGACGAATTGCGGCCGCCTGTCCGTTTTGTCTGTGCAAGCGTCGGTCCTGGGCTTGCGCAGTCGGTTCACTCCGGCAACAGTATCGAGGCCGCGTTTTCTTCGGCTGCTCGGAAGAGTTCTTCATTCATGACCCAGGTTGCCCCCGCAGCGGACTCCAGATCGCTTGCCGGACGTTTGACACCGTTGCTGGTTGCTGCCGCTTGCCTCCTGGGTGCGAACGGACTTTCCGTGACGATGATTTCGGTGCGTGCCAAATCGGAAGGCATGTCCGATGCGCTCATCGGGTTGCTGGGGTCGTGCTATTTCGGCGGCATGATCGTCGGTGTGCTGCTGACACCGTTTCTGATCGCGCGGGCAGGGCACATTCGCGTCTTTTCCACGCTGGCTGCAATCAGCGCCATCGCCATCCTGGCGATTGCCTTCACACCTGCCGGCTGGCTCTGGATGGTCGTGCGTCTGGTGAGCGGGGCGGCTTTTTGCGGCACGACGATGGTTCTGGAAAGCTGGCTCAATTCCATCGCCACCAATTCGTCCCGCGGGCGGATTCTTTCCGTCTACCGGATAGTCGACATGATCGCCGTCATGGGCAGCCAGTTCATGCTGCCCGCGTTCGGTCCGCTTGGTCCGGATATTCTGATCGTTCTGGCCATCCTGTTCTGTTTCGCGCTGGTGCCGATCTCCCTGACGAGTGAGCGCAATCCCGCAGCGCCGCCCGCGCGGTTCTTCGATCCGCTCATGTTGTGGCGCGTGTCTCCGGTCGCCCTTGTCGCCGTCTTCACCATCGGCCTCACCAACGGAGCATTCCGCATGGTTGGTCCGGTTTATGCGGAAGGAATTGGGCTGGGGCTTGAAACGGTTGCCGCGTTCATCGCGATCTGGGTCTTTGCCGGGGCAATCTTCCAGTATCCCGCAGGCTGGCTGTCCGACCGGCTCGACCGGCGTGTCGTGCTCGGTGTCTTTACCGTCGGTGCCGGGCTGGCCTGTCTCTTCATATCGGGGTCTTCGACCCGGCTGGAGCTTTTTGCAGGCGTCTTCCTGTTCGGCGGATTTGCTCTGCCGCTCTATTCGCTTTGTGCGGCCCATGCCAACGACAATGCCGAGCCGGGGCAATTCATCGATGTGGTGGCGGGGCTCACACTTGCCTATGGCGTGGGCGCCATGGCGGGACCGTTCATTGCCTCGCTGGTGATGGAGCAATTCGGCCCCTCGGCCTTCTTCCTCTATACCGCCACACTGCACCTGTCGCTCGTGGTGTTCATCTTCGCGCGGATCGTCAGCCGGGACGCTGTTCCCGCAAGCAAGCGGCATCGCTTTGTCTGGCTGCTGCGCACGTCGCCGATGATCTTCAGGCTTGCGCGCAACGACAAGCCGGATGCTGGTGAGCCGCCGGCTAAATAATCTGCCGTCGCGACATTGCCGCAAATGCAGTCTAATCCGGAAAAAGTCCGTTCAGGTGCACGGCATGACTGGTCAATTGTCACAGGGGTGACCGGGCCGATCAGGAGAGCTGGCAAAAAAACCTGCTTTTGCCTCTCAATCTCCCTGCGGAGACTCGCATGAGCAGGGAAACCTGTCTATAGTCCGCGCCGTTTGCCCCGGTCCGGTTGCCGGGGCTTGTCGTGTTGGCGCCCCGGACAAGTTTCGGATGGTGCGGAAGCTGCTTCAGGAGAGCAAAGTCTAGATGGCGAATGTGGTTGTTGTCGGTTCGCAATGGGGTGACGAAGGCAAAGGCAAGATTGTCGACTGGTTGTCGGAACAAGCCGATGTCATCGTAAGGTTCCAGGGCGGGCACAATGCCGGTCATACCCTTGTCATCGACGGTGTCAGCTACAAGCTGTCTCTCCTGCCGTCCGGGGTTGCACGCGAAGGCAAGCTGTCCGTCATCGGCAACGGCGTCGTGCTGGATCCGCATGCGCTGGCAGAGGAAGTCGAACGCCTCAGCAAGCAGGGCGTCGTGGTGACGCCGGAAAGCCTGCGTGTTGCCGAGAACGCAACGCTGATCCTGTCTCTGCACCGCGAGCTTGATGCGTTGCGCGAGAATTCCAACACCGGAACGCGCATCGGCACCACCAAGCGCGGTATCGGACCGGCGTATGAAGACAAGGTTGGCCGCCGCGCTATCCGTTTGATGGACCTGAAGAACCTTGCCACTCTGCCAGCCAAGATCGACCGCTTGCTGACGCACCACAATGCTCTGCGCCGGGGGCTTGGCCAGGATGAGGTTTCCGCACAGGCGATCTACGACGAACTTGCCAGCGTTGCGGACAAGGTCCTGCCCTACATGGACAAGGTCTGGTACCTGCTGGACGATCTGCGCCGTCAGGGCAAGCGTATCCTTTTCGAAGGTGCACAGGGCGCGTTGCTCGACATCGACCACGGCACCTATCCCTTCGTGACGTCGTCCAACACGGTCGCCGGCCAGGCTGCGGCAGGCAGTGGCCTTGGCCCGAATTCGATCAACTATGTGCTCGGTATTACCAAGGCCTACACGACACGCGTCGGTGAGGGCCCGTTCCCGACCGAACTGAAGGACGAGATCGGCGAGTTCCTCGGTACGCGCGGCCATGAGTTCGGTACGGTTACCGGCCGCCGCCGCCGCTGCGGCTGGTTCGACGCTGTGCTGGTGCGCCAGACCGTCTGCACCTCGGGCATCACCGGCATCGCGCTGACCAAGCTGGACGTTCTGGACGGTCTTGATGAAATCAAGATCTGCATCGGCTACGAACTGGACGGTGAGCGCATCGATTATCTGCCGGCTTCGCAGGGTGCCCAGGAGCGCGTGAAGCCGATTTACGAAAGCCTGCCGGGCTGGAAAGAATCGACCGAAGGTGCTCGCACCTGGGCCGATCTGCCGGCGCAGGCGATCAAATATGTGCGTCATGTCGAAGAACTGATCGGTGCTCCGGTCGCTCTTCTGTCGACAAGTCCGGAACGAGACGACACAATTCTTGTGCAGAATCCCTTCCAGGATTGAGATCTGTGACGTTAGAAGCACATTATTAAGGACTGCGGTTGCGTGCTGCGAATCACCGCACGCAACCACCTTTCGTTTTCGGCGTTCCATGAGTGTGCCGAACAAACAATCTGTGTTAGGAAAAGGGTACTGCGAGGTTCTCTGTCGCGGCGAAGTTATTGAAGAAATAGCACCGGTTTTCGAAAAACTTGCTATAAGCCTGAGAATGAAACGAAATCTCGGGCCCGCAGAACAGATCCTTGCAGTCGGCCGGTAGGCAGGAAGATGGCTGATTACTATTCAATTCTGAAGAAAACGATCGCGTCTTTACCTGAAAACAATGGTGCTGCACGCAGAAGCGTTTACAGCCGTGCGCGCAATGCCATTGTCAATCAGCTGAAAGCCTATGAGCCGCCGCTGGCGCCGTCCGAGATCACGGCCGAGCAGCTGCGTCTGGAAGAAGCCATCCGCAAGGTGGAAGCCGAAGCCGCCCGCGAAAGCCTCGGTCTCAGCCCCACCGTTCCGAAGGTCGAGACGCCGACCCCGGCGCCGCAGGTTTCCGCACCGCCCGTGACGCCGCCTCCGGCCGAACCGGTGGCAGAGGCTGCGCCCGAAGCGCCTGCGCCTGCACCGCAGGAACCTGAAACAACTGCAGCGCCGGTGGTGGGTACCCCGGCTCCGTCGCCCTTGAAGGAAACCCTGACACAGGCCGAAGCGCTTGGCACCGCGGCCAGCCAGGCTGTTCACCACGCCAAGGAAGCTGCCGACCCGGGCGCTGCGCCTGTGCGCCAGGAGCCCTCTTTCGGCGGACCGGTGCAGCCGGAACAGGCAGATGATGGCCTGTTCGAGCCTGCAGATAACGCCGGTGCGGCCGATCCCGCCGACCAGGCTTATCCTGGCGACGAGACAACCAAGCCGAAGGACAAGTCGACCTCCAAGAAAAGCCGCTCAAAGCGCGCCAAGCCGAGTGCTTCGGATGCGCTGCGTGGTGATTCATCCGGTAGCCGCACCGTTCCGATCGCGATTGCTGCAGGTGTCCTGCTGCTGGTGCTCCTGGGCGCCGGAGCCTATTTCCTGATGCCTGCGGGCGATGAGACAGCCGATAGCGGCAACGTGCCGATCGCGTCTTCTTCGCAAACGCCTGTCGATACGCAGCCGGACACCACGCCGGAGCCTTCGACCGCTGCCCCTGCCGGGGAAGGTGAAGAGCCTTCGAAAAACACCGACCGCCTGTTGAACGAAGGCGAGACGGATGTGGTTGCCCCGGATGCACGTACGGTAACCACGACGACAATTACCGGACAGTCTGATTCGCCTGCGCCGGCCGATACACCGCAGGTCGATACACCAGCTTCCGCTGCGCCCGAACCTTCTCAGCCGTCCATCGTGACGAGCGGAGAAAACGATCAGTCTTCTGCAACCACCGAAAGCCCGATTGCGGTACCGGAAGACAATCTCTCGGCCATTTCGCCAGACGAAACTTCACCGGCTCCGTCCGCCACGGCTGCGGATTCCTCGGTGCAGCGCTCTATCCTTTACGAAGAAGGGGAAGAGTCCGGCGGTGCCGGAACGGCTGCGCAAGGCGCTGTCGTTTGGGGTGTCGATGAAGAAACGAATCTGGACGGCAAGGCTCTCGCGGTTCTGAGCGCCTCCATTGAAATCCCCGAGCGGGATGTGAAGGTCGACATTCGCATCAAGCCGAATGACGATACCTCCTTGCCCGCCAGCCATCTGGTCGAGATCAAGTACGAGTTCCCGGAAAACTTCGCTCCGGGTGATGTCGTCAACGTGCCCGGCCTGGTCATGAAGCCTACGGAAGAAGCCCGCGGTGATGCGCTGATCGGCGCTTCCGTGAAAGTGTCTCCGGGCTTTTTCTGGATTGCCCTTTCCAGCCTGCCGAACGAGCAGCAACGCAATCTCGCCCTGCTGCGCGAACGCGGCTGGATCGACATTCCGATGCTTTATGAAAACGGCAAGCGCGGCATCCTGACCCTGGAAAAGGGAACCGCCGGTGCAGATGCCGTTGAAAAGGCGATCACGTCCTGGCAAGCCGGCTAAGCGCCAGCCTGCCTCCTTTCAAAATCTGAAAAAGCCGCCTCACGGCGGCTTGCCTTTTTCCGTCACACAAGGCATGGTCCGCCTTGGTCCGAGGGGTGTTCCGGTTACCGGAGCTGAGATGGCGTAATGCCGAACCCTTAGAACCTGATCCGGGTCATGCCGGCGAAGGGACGGAATCCTTAGCCTATTCCCGGATCTCCATTGTCATTTTCGGCTTGTCCGAAGACGGGAGATCCTATGCGTACTTGTCCGCGACCACTGCGGTCGCCGCACATCCGAATGCCGGTATCGGCTTTCATACGTTCCTGTCGGCCAATGGCGACGGGAGCTGCGGGATGATGGCGTTTGTGAAAGCTGTTGCCAGGACCATACTCGGCCTGCTGCTGACTGTCGCAATCTGGGCGGCTATCGTCCATGTGTTCGACACCCAGCATTATATCCTGCCGGGTCCGGACCGCGTCTTTACAGCCTTTGTCAAACACGCAGGCTTCCTTCTGCATCATGCCGGCATTACGGCCTATGAGACGGTGCTCGGGTTTGTGCTGGGGGCAGCCGCCGGGGCATTGCTTTCCGTTCTTTTGTGGCTGTTTCCGATTGCTGCAAGATTTGCCATGCCACCCATTCTGGTGACGCAGGCCCTGCCTGTTTTCGCAATCGCGCCGATCCTGGTGCTCTGGCTCGGTTTCGGGCTGGCATCCAAGATCGTCGTTATCATCCTGGTCATCTTCTTCACGGTCACATCGACGTTTTTCGATGGCCTGCAGCGGCTTGACCCGGGTTTGTGCGATCTCGCCCGGCTTTATCGTCTGTCTCGCCTGAAGGAACTCTGGTTCTTTCGCCTGCCGTCAGGCTTGCCGGCGTTTGCCTCCGGCCTGCGGGTGGCCGCGGTGTTCGCTCCCATGGGAGCGATCATCGGCGAATGGGCCGGGGCGAAAGGAGGCCTTGCCTTCATCATGCTTCAAAGCAGCAACCGGATGCAGGCGGACATGATGTTCGCCGCCCTGATCCTGCTCGCGGCGATGGTGCTGATCATGCGCTTTGCCGTGAACCATCTCACCCGACTTCTTGTTCCATGGCAGCCGCTCAGCTAGCTGCCGCTCTACGGAGGACCTCATGAAAAAACAAATCCTGTCACTCGCATTGGCCGCCGGGCTGCTGGCATCGGGGCCGGTACAGGCCAATGAGAAACTGACCTTGCTGCTCGACTGGTTCATCAATCCGGATCACGCGCCGCTGGTAACTGCGCAGACCAAGGGTTTCTTCGAGGCAGAAGGCCTCGAGGTTGAGATCATCGAACCGGCGGACCCGGCAATGCCGCCGAAACTGGTTGCTGCCGGGCAGGGCGATATCGCGGTGTCCTATCAGCCGACGCTTCATGCGCAAATCGAGGAAGAGCTGCCGCTGAAATGGATCGGTACGCTGGTGGAAACGCCCCTCAATTCGCTCATCGTGCTCAAGGACGGCCCGATACAGGAACTGAAAGACCTCAAGGGCAAGAGTGTCGGCTTTTCCGTGTCCGGCTTCGAGGACGCGATGCTGGGCCAGATGCTGCGTTCGGCCGGTCTGACCATGGATGATGTCGAACTGGTGAATGTCAATTTCGCGTTGTCAGGCTCTCTGCTTGCCGGTCAGGTTGATGCGGTGATCGGCGCATATCGCAATTTCGAGCTCACCCAGCTCGAAATCGAAGGCAAACCCGGCAAGGCCTTCTTCCCCGAAGAAAACGGTGTGCCGATCTTTGATGAGCTGATCTATGTCGTCAACAAGGACAAGACGGACGATCCACGCTTCGCCAAGTTCCTGGCAGCCGTGGAAGCGGCCACCATCTATCTGAGCAATCACCCGGAAGAAGCCTGGAATGCCTTCATAGAAGCGTATCCGAACCTCAATGACGAGCTGAACAGGCGTGCATGGTTCGATACGTTGCCGCGGTTCGCCAAGCGTCCGGCTGCACTTGATGAAGGCCGCTACCAGCGCTTTGCAGAGTTCATGGCCGAAGCCGGTCTGATCAGCAAGGTCGTGCCGGTGGAGAGCTACACGGCCGAAATCCGCTGAGAGGTTGAAGGAACGTTGCCAAGGACAAGACGGCGCTGGAGCCAGTCTCCAGCGCTTCTGACCACCGGCAAAGAAGCTCCCTCTCTCCGTCGTCACCCCGGCCAAGCGTTGCGCGAGCCGGGGCCGGGAAGGCGGAAGCCTCTGTGAGTGTCTGTGGTTTTCAGACGATGGCTTCCGGGCTCTCCGATCCCGGATCTTCGCTGCGCTGCGTCCGGGATGACACCGGGAAGGACTTTCAAACAAAAGAAAAGCGCTGGAGCCTGGGCTCCAGCGCTTTTTTGTTTTTTCCAGGTTCGGCTATCTCAGGCCGTGGGCTGGTCCATGGTGCGGGCGCTGTTGCGCACGGCTTTCTGAACCTTTTCGAAGGCGCGAACCTCGATCTGGCGGACGCGCTCGCGGCTGACACCGAATTCGCCCGAAAGGTCTTCCAGCGTCATCGGGTCTTCGGCCAGGCGGCGTGCTTCAAAGATGCGCCGTTCGCGCTCGTTGAGCACGTCCATCGCGTCGTTCAGCATCTTGCGACGCATGTCCAGCTCTTCCTGATTGGCAAGCAGGGTTTCCTGACTGTCGCTTTCATCGACAAGCCAGTCCTGCCATTCACCGGCATCAGCTTCCGCGCGCACGGGCGCATTCAGGCTGGCATCGCCGCCCAGACGGCGGTTCATGGACACCACTTCCTCCTCGGACACCCCGAGTTTGGTGGCAATCTCAGAGACCTGATGCGGCTTCAGATCGCCTTCGTCCAGCGCCTGGATCTTGCCCTTGAGGCGACGCAGGTTGAAGAACAGGCGTTTCTGGTTGGCCGTGGTCCCCATTTTCACGAGGGACCATGAGCGCAGGATGTATTCCTGGATAGCCGCCTTGATCCACCACATGGCATAGGTCGCGAGCCGGAACCCCTTGTCCGGTTCAAAGCGCTTGACCGCTTGCATCAGGCCGACGTTGCCTTCGGAAACGACTTCTCCGATCGGCAGGCCGTACCCGCGGTAACCCATGGCAATCTTGGCGACGAGGCGTAGATGGGAATTGACTAGGCGTTCTGCAGCTTCAGGGTCTTCATGCTCTTTGTAGCGCTTGGCGAGCATGTACTCTTCCTGCGGCTGAAGCATCGGAAACTTGCGGATCTCGTCCAGATACCGGCTGAGACCGCCTTCCCCTGCTGTAAGCGTCGGAACGTTCTGGGCCATATCATGCACCCCCTTTCGTCAAGTTTGCGACCCCTTCCTCCCGCTGCCCCGCAGTGATACGCAAGCAAGCCATTTTTGAGGGAAGGCGGACGCACAATAGTGTCCGTACAGGCACACAAGAGCTTCTAATATAGGTCCAAATTGGCCGATTGCATGGTCAGAAAACGAAAACGCATCCTAAAATTTTTGTAATCCGGACAAAAGATTTGCGAAATCATCCGGGTAAGGGCTCTCAAAGCGCAAGGTTTTACCATTTGCCGGGTGTTCGAAAGCCAGCAGGCCGGCATGCAGGGCTTGCCTGTGAAAACCGTTCACGAGGCTTTTGAGCGGCTCATCCAGACGGTTTGCCTTGGTCTTGAAACCCGACCCGTAATCATCGTCTCCGATCAGCGGATGACCAATGTGGGCCATGTGCACGCGGATCTGGTGGGTGCGTCCGGTTTCAAGACGGCATTCCAGCAGCGAGGCGAGCGCAGGCTGTTCGGCATTGCCGAAGCGCTCCTTCACCTGCCAGTGGGTAATGGCGTGACGGCCGGAAGTCTTGACGACGGCAATCTTCTGACGGTTTGCCTGTGAGCGGGCCAGATTGGCGTTGATCGTGCCTTTCAGGCCGGAGGGTGCTCCCCAGACCAGAGCCGAGTAGGCGCGTTCCAGCGGTCCGGTGCGGCCGTGGTCGGCAAACTGGGCTGCAAGGCCCTTGTGGGCCTGGTCGGTCTTGGCAACGACAAGCAGTCCGGAGGTATCCTTGTCGATCCGGTGAACGATGCCGGGGCGCTTCACGCCGCCGATGCCGGAAAGGCTGTCACCGCAATGATGGATGAGTGCATTGACGAGGGTGCCGGTCCAGTTGCCGGCGCCAGGATGGACGACAAGCCCGGCCGGTTTGTCGACCACGATAAGGTGTTCGTCCTCAAAGACGACCGAGACGGGGATGTCCTCGCCCTTGGGCTCCGGGTCTTCTGCCTGCGGCAAAGTGAGGATCAGGGCATCGCCTTCATTGACCCGGTATTTCGGCTCCACTATTTTCGCGCCGCCGACGGTGACGTCCCCGGACTTGATCAGGGACTGGATCCTGTTGCGGCTAAGGGCTTCCAGATGAGCCGCCAGCACCGCATCCAGCCGTTTCCCGGCATCGGCTGCATCAACTGTTAAACTGAAATCCTGGTCCAGACCGGCCGGATACTCGAGGGAATTGTCTGTCATGTCACAACCTGATTATCGGGATGAGGGGCCGGGTGAAAAGCCGCTTGATCCTGCGGCCGAACGCATCCAGGCCAAACTGAAGCGTTTGTTGCTCGGCTCGTCCCTCGTCATGATCGCCGGCTTTATCGCTGTCTTTGCAGCAATTCTCTACAAGATCAACTCCAATAAGTCCGATGTTTCCGCCGATCAATATGCCGCAACAGTGGCAGTTGGCGCCGACGCGGAAATTTTGCAAGCGAACCTTTCGAACGGTCTCTTGCTGGTTCTGGTGCGTGAAGGCAGCAAGACGGCTCTGCTGCGCTTCGATCCCGTCACGGGCAAGCAACTGGGCCGCACGGATTTTGTGGCGCGCTGACGTAGCGTCGCGCGTACGGCGCGCGGTTATGAACAGGCATGTGACAGAAAAATGAAAATTAGGGCTTGCGTCTTTTGTCATGCAGCCGTATACGCACGGTCCTCGGCTTGAGGCACTGAGCTTCTCAAGCCCCGCGCGCCCATCGTCTAGCGGTCTAGGACGCCGCCCTTTCACGGCGGAAACACGGGTTCGAGTCCCGTTGGGCGTGCCATTTTTCCCCAAGGCACAAACAGCATATCCACATCCTGCGCACAGGGTTCTCCACCCGTTTGTGCACCGGTTGCACGTCGTGGTGTGTTCGATCAGCCGGCAGTGCTGTCTTCCTGCTGGCCGGTTTCGATCAGCTCGACTTCCGCGTCTTGCGCAATCTGCGCGAAGTCTGGCGAGGGGCAATAATCCGTCACGAAAGTTGTGACCTGTCGCAGGTGTCCGACACGGACCGGTGCAGTGCGCTCGAACTTGGTGCTGTCGGCGGCCAGAATGACGTGCCTGGCGTTGTCCATGATGGTCTTGGTGACTTTCACTTCCCGGTAGTCGTAATCGAGCAGGGAGCCATCCGGATCGATCGCTGAAGCGCCGATGACCGCGAAATCCACCTTGAACTGGCGCATGAAGTCCACCGCGGCCTCGCCGACAATGCCGCCGTCGGAATGGCGCAACACGCCACCGGCAATCACCACCTCGATCTGGGAATAGCCGCGCATCAGGCTGGCGACGTTGATGTTGTTGGTGATCACCATCAGGCCGCGATGCTGGAGCAGCGCCTGTGCGACGGCTTCCGTGGTGGTGCCGATGTTGATGAAGATGGACGCGTTGTCGGGAATGAGCGAGGCAACCTTCTCGCCGATGTCCGCCTTTTCCCTGCTGGAGATGATCCTGCGGGCCTCGTAGCCGACATTTTCGATGCCGGACGACAGCAGGGCCCCGCCATGGGTCCGCGCCAGCAGGCGCCGGTCGCAAAGCTCGTTGAGGTCCTTGCGGATCGTCTGCGGGCTGACATCAAATCGCCGGGCGAGATCGTCGACGCTGACGCGGCCCATCTGCCGTGCGAGTTCGAGAATGGCGTTGTGGCGTTCGATCAACATGTACGGCAGACTCATCCTGTGCATGACGGGCTGGCTGCGTTCCTGCATCTGCAAACGGAAATGCGGGCGAGGAGCAACAGTGCGTCAGGTTCGTTCAATTTTCGGACGAATGTCCATCGGACTAGATGACCGGAGCGACCTGCTCAGATCAAGCCACATCTTTCTTTTTTTGTTTCGTGGCTTTCGTTTTCCGGTCGCTGTCTTGCGCGGCGCCGGTGCTTGCCGGCTTTGTTTCTGCCTCCGCCTCCGGCTTGGCCTTGTTCCGGCTGGAGGCAACGATCCTGCTTACCAGCGCTTCAGCCGCGTTGGCGATATCGCCGGATCTTGATTGTGCTTGTGCCGTGCCCTGGTCCGCGTCTGCCTGCAGGTTTTCCTTGGAGGATGCCTCAGGCCGGTTGCGGTCTTCCGGAGGGCTGTCCTTGGTCTGAAGAGAAACCGGGACGAAAGGCGGTGCCGGCTTTGCGGGAGCGCCTGCGGTAGAAGAATTGACGGCTGCAGGCGCCTGTCCGGTCAGTTTTTCGGCAAGGGCGCGGAAATCGCGGCGCAGATCCACGAGAGCTGGAACCGAGGACAGGTCCTTCTGCAGCTTTGCCATCTGGGCGGTGATCCGCTGAAGCGCACGGTCTTTTTCAGCAGCGTCGGCCTGGTAGCGGGCGGCTTCGCCGGAAAGCTTTTCCAGCTCGGCATCAAGATGTTTCTGGCGCTCGTTTTCCGGGAGCCTGGCTGCGTCCAGCATCAGCGACAGACGGGTGACTTCAGCCTGTGCGGATACATAGTTGGATTCCGTGTCTACCAATTGGGCTTCCAGTTCGGCGAGCCTTGTCTTGGCGGTTTCGCTGCGCGCAGCATCCATCTGGCCTGCAACTGTCGGCTCATACCGGGCCAGCTTGGCTTTCAAAGTGGCAACTTCCGCTTCAAGTCCGGTGATTGTGGCAAGTGCCATGGTGCCGGACGCCGGCAACCAGCCGCTGTCGTCTTCTGCCGGTTCTTCCGGCTTCGCCTCGGCAGGCGTGTCTTCGGGGCCTTTTGTCCAGCTTTCCGCAAGAGCCCGTTCGGCTTCCGACAGCTTCTTTTTCAGGGAGGTCACTTCGGACGACAGCATGTCGACTGCGTGCTGATCACTCGCCTGGGCGGCGACCTTGGCTTCCAGGCCGGAAATCGTTTCCTTGTGAGATTTCGTCAGCGCTTCAACTTCCGCCCGCATCCGCGTGGTTTCGAGCTGAAACTTCGCAGCCTTCTCACGCTCGTTGTCGAGACGCTTCTCGACACGGCGCAATTCTACCGCATGGCGCGCACGTTCCTGGTCCTGTGCAGCGCGGACTTCGGCGTAACTGGTCGGATTGACGGCGCGCAGGGCTTCTTCGGTCAGGCGGGCGGCCCGGCGATAAAATGCGGGCAGGATTGCCAGTCCGATCAGGCCGGCGGTGCAAAACCCCAGCGCCACATACATCGCTGCTTCAATCAAGTCCGGCTCCCGGTTACGTTCTAAAAAACGCCCACAACTCCATCATTAGACGACAGTAGGCCTGCCGCCAAGTGTCCTGCGTGGAACGAATGCAACCCGTCTTCGTCGCCAGGTTGCAACAGCCGCCTTCCCGGTCCGGTCAGAACGGGTTCCAGGTCGGCTTGTCGGTGAACTTCAGGTATCCCATGTTCAGCCCGAGACGGGCGCCGACACCGGCGCGCACAGGCACGAGCACGATCTCGTTGTTCAAGAGCACGGTCATGCCGACCCCGCCGACCAGGTAAGCCGATCCGTTGACACCGGCAAAGCGGGTGTAGAGGGAGTTCACGGTGGGCAGGTTATAGACCAGCATCATCACCCGGGCACCATCCGCGCCAAAGTCCCAGCCAACGGACGGGCCTTGCCAGAACAGCTTGTGAGTGCCGGCGTTGCGTGTGTAGAGGTTGCCTTCGCCATAGCGGGCACCGGCGATGAGCGCGCCGGAGCCTTCTTCACCGAGCACGTAACCGTTCGGTTCGCCGTAGCTGGAGAAGGCCTTCTCGACGACTGATGCAAGCCCACCCGAAACAGAGCCGAAGAACTGATGGCCTGCCTGCAGGATTTCGTCCTGGTCGTAGGTCTGTCCAGACGGAATGGGCTCGTTGCCGGAATTCTGGGAAAACGCCGGGCTGGAAAACGCAAATGCACACAAGGCCAGGAACGCAGCCGATATCAGGGATACAACTCGCCGGGAACTTTGTGCCATTCGATATTCTCCCAAAATCTGTTGGCCGCGCCGATTGTTGCCGCTCGGTCAGACCGCAATGTTAAACTGATGCAATATCATGCTGATTCGCATGAGATGGTGCACCTTACATAAGCCGAATCAATGGAAAGCTGGCCTCAAAAAAAGACAAGGTTATGTCTTTGTGCTGTATTGATCCTGCTCTCCTGTCTTTTTGCGGGGAAAGTCTTCGCGCGTCCCCAGGTTTTCGTTCCCGATCCGATTACGGGATACGCGCTCGGCGGACATGATCCGGTGAGCTATTTCGTCGATGGTTACCCGCGCAAGGGAAAGCGGAACCATGTGCACAAATGGGGTGGCACGGAATGGATCTTCGTCAATGAAGGCAATCTTGCCGCCTTCAAGCGGGATCCCGAAGCCTATGCACCGCTGTTTGCCGGCTGCGGCGGGTATGCGTTGTCCGAAGGCTTTGGCACGGCGGGCAGTCCGTTCATCTATGCCATTGTCGACAGACGGCTGGTCTTTTTCCATTCGGTGGTCAACCGGTTCCTGTTCGTCGTCAACGGCAGCCAGCTGATGACGGCGGCTCACGACAATGCCGAACGGGTTGGCTGCGTGCCGATGCGGTAGGCGGTTACCCGGTTAAACTGCTCCCGGACGCCGGAAAAGGCGGATTTCGGGGCAAACTTTCATCTGGATGACACAGTTTGCTGCCCGCCGCTGCCTTGGCAGCCGCTGTGCGGATGTGTAACTCTTGCAACCACTATGTCGAATCAGTTTCCGCCGCCTCCTCAAGAAGAGCCTCAAAACGCCATGTCTGCACTAAAAGAGCTTTCCTCTCTTGATCTTGCCGCCCTGGTGGCCAGCCGCGTCTGCCACGACATCATTTCTCCCGTCGGCGCGATAACCAACGGGTTGGAAGTGCTGGACGAGGAGGGGTCGGAGGACATGCGCGAATTCGCCATGGACCTCATCCGCAAGAGCGCGCGGCAGGCATCTGCAAAACTGCAGTTTGCCCGTCTTGCATTTGGCGCTGCAGGCTCGGCAGGTGCGGAGATCGACCTGGGCGATGCTCAGGTCGTTGCCACCGGGTTCATGGAAAACGAAAAATCCGATCTAAATTGGCAATTGACCCGGCACCTGATGCCGAAGAACTACGTAAAACTACTTCTCAACTTGATCCTTATCGCCAACCAGTGCGTTCCGCGCGGTGGAGAAATCAAGGTTGAAATGGAAGGCGACCCACAATCTCCGTCCTTCACGCTTCAGGCCAGCGGTCTCAATCCGCGCATTCCGCTCGGAATGAAGGAAACTCTGAGCGGAGAAGAGCCTGAACGGGTCGATGCGCACTCGGTTCAGCCGATCTACACGTTGCTGCTCGCCCGTGAATGCGGCATGGTATTAACCATAGATAAACAAGAAGAGTTGGTAAAAATAACGGCCCTCTTGGCAGAATAACCAAGGCCTTCAAAAGTCTCCATCCGCTTCAGCGTATCTTAACTGTTTGCCGTCAACCTAGCTCTCATGGACTTCTCGGTCCAGACGTCCCTTTTGGGATGCGGAACCAGTAACAAGTCGGGTGAGAGCAGGCCATGGACGACCTCCTCAGGGAATTCATTACCGAGACCAACGAAAGTCTCGATGTTGTTGACGTTGAGCTCGTAAAATTCGAGCAGGAACCGAACAACGCGACTATCCTAGATAATATTTTCCGCCTGGTGCACACGATCAAGGGCACCTGTGGCTTCCTGGGTCTTCCCCGTCTTGAAGGTATCGCGCATGCGGCTGAAACCCTCATGGGCAAGTTCCGCGATGGCGCTCCAGTCACGCAAGAGGCCGTTTCCCTCATTCTGACCTCGATCGACCAGATCAAGGACATTCTGGGTGAACTGGAAGCTGCCGAAGGCGAAGAGCCGCAAGGCGACGACAGTGAGCTGATCGGCCAGCTGGAAGAGATGTCCGCGAAAGCTGACGCTGCCATGAAGGGTGGCGCAGCCGTCAAGGAAGATCCTGTGGCTGAAGCCGTAGCGGCAGAGCCGGAAGCGCCTGCCGAAGAAGCTGCTGCCGAGCAAGCTCTTGAGCGTCCGCTCCGTCCCGGCGAAGTGTCGCTGGACGAACTGGAGCGCGCGTTCCGCGAAACCGAAGTTGAAGTCGAAGTCGCCGAGCCGGAAGTTCCGGAACTCGAAGAGATCGTCGACGAAGCCGATGAGCCAGAGCCTGCTCCCGTTGCGATCAAGGCCGAAGCCAAGGCGGCTGCGAAAGCTCCGGCGAAAAAGGCTGGCGGCGAAGGCGGCGAGAAGAAATCCTCCGGTGGCGGTGTTTCCAACCAGAGCATCCGCGTTGCGGTCGACACGCTCGAGCACCTGATGACCATGGTGTCCGAACTGGTGCTGACCCGGAACCAGCTTCTGGAAATCGTGCGCCGCCATGAAGACAGCGAATTCAAGGTGCCGCTGCAGCGCCTGTCGAATGTAACTGCCGAACTGCAGGAAGGCGTCATGGCGACGCGCATGCAGCCGATCGGCAATGCCTGGCAGAAACTGCCGCGCATCGTTCGCGATCTCAGCCAGGAACTTGAAAAGCCGATCGAACTGGAAATGATCGGTGCGGATACCGAACTGGACCGCCAGGTTCTCGAGATGATCAAGGACCCGCTCACGCACATGGTCCGCAACTCGGCCGACCATGGTCTTGAGCGCCCGGAAGAGCGCCGCTCCGCAGGCAAGCCTGAAAAGGGTACCATTACCCTGGCGGCCTATCATGAAGGCGGCCACATCATCATCGAAGTTCGCGATGACGGTAAGGGCATCGACGTCGACAAGGTGAAGGCGAAGGTCGTGGAACGCGGCCTGGCGTCGGAAGCCGAAGTCGACAAGATGACGGACGCCCAGATCCACAAGTTCATCTTCGCAGCCGGGTTCTCCACGGCCGCAAAGGTCACGAGCGTGTCCGGCCGCGGCGTCGGCATGGATGTCGTTCGCAACAACATCGAACTGATCGGCGGTACAGTCGACCTGCGCTCTACCCAGGGCAAGGGTTCGAGCTTCATCATCAAGATCCCGCTGACGCTTGCCATTGTTTCGACGCTGATCGTCGAAGCCGGCGGCGACCGGTTCGCCATCCCGCAGCTTTCCGTTGTCGAACTGGTCCGCGTGCAGACCAATTCGGAACACCGTATAGAGCGGATCAAGGACACCCCGGTCCTGCGCTTGCGCAACAAGCTGCTGCCGCTGGTGCACCTGTCCCAGCTCCTCGGTATCTATGAGGGCGAAAACGCGGACGAGGCGATTGATGCGGACAACGGCTTCATCGTTGTCATGCAGGTCGGTAGCCAGACATTCGGCGTGGTTGTCGACGGTGTCTTCCATACGGAGGAAATCGTGGTCAAGCCGATGTCGACGATGCTGCGCAACCTCGGCATGTTCTCCGGCAACACCATCCTGGGCGACGGTTCCGTGATCATGATCATCGACCCGAACGGCATCGCCGGTGCCATGGCAAGCCATGCATCCAGCGCGGTCACCGAGAACCAGGAAGACGAACGGGAAGACCTGCAGAGCCGTGCGGTTTCCGGCCAGAGCTCGATCTCGCTTCTGCTGTTCCGTGCCGGTGCGCCGGAACCGAAAGCCGTGCCGCTGTCGCTGGTCACGCGCCTGGAGGAATTCGAGGTCTCCAAGATCGAACGGTCAAACGGCCGCGATCTGGTCCAGTACCGCGGTGCGCTCATGCCGCTCGTCTATCTGAACGAAGGCGACAGCCACAAGTCGGAAGGCACGCAGCCGATGCTGGTGTTCTCCGATGCGGGTCGCTCCATGGGCCTCGTGGTCGACGAGATCGTCGACATCGTCGAGGACCGCATGAACATCGAAGTCGGTTCGGAACGTCCGGGCATTCTCGGCTCTGCCGTGGTGAAGGAACGTGCGACCGAGATCATCGACCTCGGCTACTACCTGCCGCAGGCCTTTGAAGACTGGTTCATGCGCAAGGAAATGGACATCGAGGCGCTGACGAAGAAGGTTCTCTTCGTGGATGACTCGTCCTTCTTCCGCAACATGCTGACACCGGTTCTGAAGGCGGCCGGCTACGATGTGACCACCTGTACCGGTCCGCATCAGGCGTTCGAACTTCTGGAAAACGGCGACAAGTTCCATGCGATCGTCAGTGATATCGAAATGCCGGAAATCAACGGCTTCGAGTTCTGTGAATCGCTGCGCCGCGATCCCCGGTTCCGCAACATCCCGATCCTGGCCCTGTCGTCCATGGTGACGCCGGCCTCGATCGAACGCGGCCGCCAGGCGGGCTTTGACGACTATGTCGCCAAATTCGACCGTCCAGGTCTGATCGCCGCCCTGAAAGACGTCTTCTCCGGTGAAATGGGAGCTGCAGCATGAGTGTGCTGGAACACAAACTGACCGCGGAGCAAAAAGCCGCAAGTGACATGATCCAGTATGTGACCGTGGTCATCGGCGGCCAGCTGTTCGGCCTGCCCATTTCCCAGGTTCACGACGTGTTCGTGCCGGAAAGCGTAACTCGCGTGCCGATGTCCGCACCCGAGGTTCAGGGCGTCCTGAACCTGCGTGGACGCATCGTCACCGCAATCAACATGCGCCGCCGCCTTCACTTGCCTCCGCTGAAGGAAGGGCAGATGATGGCTGTGGGCATCGAGTACAAGCAGGAAAGCTACGGCCTCGTCATCGACACGGTTGGTGAGGTGCTGACGCTGCCGTCCGCCTCTGCAGAGCCCAACCCGTCTAACCTGGATCGCCGTTGGGCCGAGATCTCCGGAGGCGTCCATCGCCTGGACGGCCGCCTGATGGTCATTCTGGATGTCGACCGTCTGCTTGGTGCGATGTTCACCGAACCCATGGCTGCAGCATAACTGGGCCGCAATGGCCATTGAGTGGAGTTACGCCTGATGAAACAGTGCCTCGTAGTAGATGACTCAAGCGTCATCCGGAAGGTGGCTCGCCGCATTCTCGAGGATATGAATTTCGAGATTACGGAAGCGGAAGACGGCCAGAAGGCGCTTGACGAATGCCGCAAGACCATGCCGGACGCGATCCTGCTGGACTGGAACATGCCCGTCATGGACGGACTTGAGTTCCTGACCAGCCTGCGTGCGGAAGAAGGCGGAGAAAACCCGATCGTCGTATTCTGCACGACCGAAAACGATGTTGCTCACATCGCCCGCGCCATCCGCGCCGGTGCAAACGAGTACATCATGAAACCGTTCGACCGCGAAATCGTGGAAGCCAAGTTTCAGGAAGTCGGTCTTATCTAGTTTCGAGTTGGGCAGTCTAAATGGCGTTTGCGCAAAGAAGCATAACTGCGGGCACGAGTCCGGGCAGCGACCCCATCAAAGTCATGGTCGTAGATGACGCTGTCGTCATCCGCGGACTCCTGACACGCTGGCTCGGTGAAGACAAAAGTCTGAAAGTCGTCAGCTCGCATCGCAACGGCAAGCTTGCTGTAGAAGATATCGAAAAAAGCAATCCGGACGTCGTCGTTCTCGACATCGAGATGCCGGAAATGGACGGCATGACGGCCTTGCCGCTCATGCTGGCGAAGAAGCGCGATCTCGTCGTGATCATGGCTTCGACGCTGACCCGCCGCAACGCGGAAATCAGCTTGAAGGCCCTGTCGCTCGGCGCGGCCGACTATGTGCCGAAGCCGGAATCGACTTCCGAGGTCACGACGTCCATCGATTTTCGCCGCGAGCTGATCGAGAAGGTCAAGGCTCTGGGGGCACGTGCATTGCGCATGCGCGGTCCTGCGCGCACCATGCGTGCAGAAACCAGCGCCGGCCGCACCGCGCAGCCGGTCAGACCGATTTCCGCGCGTCCGGCAACGGATACGCGGGCGACCTTTCGCGGAGCTGCTCAACCGGCGGGAGCTGCTGCCGGTGCAGTGAAGTACCAGACACGTCCGTACTCTTCCGCGCGTCCGCGCATCCTTGCGATCGGTTCCTCGACGGGCGGTCCGCAGGCATTGCAGGAAGTCATGCGCGAAGTCGGTACGGCCATGAACGATGTGCCGGTGGTCATCACCCAGCATATGCCGCCAACCTTCACTGCCATTCTGGCCGAGCACATGGGCAAGGCTGCCCTGCGCCCGTCCAAGGAAGGTGAAGATGGCGAAGTGCTGAAACCCGGCAATATCTATGTCGCGCCTGGTGGCAAGCACATGATCGTGGAAAAGGACGGCGGCGTTGCCAAGATCCGGCTGACCGACGGTCCTCCCGTGAATTTCTGCAAGCCTGCCGTCGATCCCCTGTTCGACAGCGTTGCGAAAGTATTCGGTTCGGCAAGCCTGGGTGTCATCCTGACCGGTATGGGTCATGACGGCGCAGAAGGCGTCAAGACCATTGCAGCAGGCGGCGGCAGCGTGATTACGCAGGACGAAGCCACAAGCGTGGTCTGGGGCATGCCGGGCGCAGCTGCACAAACGGGCGTCTGCAGCGAAATTCTACCCTTGAAGGAGATCGGCCCGAAGATCTCGCGCGTTCTGAAGGGGAACACGAGATGACCCCGAGCGAGTTCGAGTTTCTGAAAAACTTCCTGAAGACCCGCTCCGGCCTGGTTCTGTCCAACGACAAGCAATACCTGGTCGAAAGCCGTCTTCTGCCGATCGCACGCAGCTCCAAGCTGGAAACACTCAGTGCGGTGATCCAGCAGCTTCAGCGCGGTACCAACAGAGCGCTGGAAACGGACGTCGTCGAGGCGATGACGACCAACGAGTCGTTCTTCTTTCGCGACAAGACACCGTTCGAGCACTTCAAGGACACGATGCTGCCGGCGCTGCTGGAAAGCCGCGCGACACGCAAGCAGATCAAGATCTGGTGTGCGGCTGCCTCGACCGGGCAGGAGCCTTATTCCCTGGGCATCTGCCTGAAGGAAGACGCGGCCAAGATGGCTGGCTGGCGAACCCGGATCCTGGGTACGGACCTCTCCAACGAAGTGCTGGAAAAGGCCAAGACGGGCCTCTACAGCCAGTTCGAGGTTCAGCGCGGTCTGCCGATCCAGATGCTGCTGAAATACTTCGAGCAGAAGGGTGACATGTGGCAGATCAATGCCGGCATGCGTGCCATGATCGAATGGAAGAAGCTGAACCTGCTGGAAAGCTTCACCCATCTGGGCGAGTTCGACATCATTTTCTGCCGCAACGTGCTGATCTACTTCGATCAGGCAACCAAGACGGAAATCCTCGGCCGGTTGGCGAAATCCCTGCCGGATGACGGTTATCTCGTTCTCGGTGCCGCGGAAACCGTGGTCGGTCTGACGGATGCCTTCAAGCCGGTACCCGGCAAGCGAGGCCTCTTCCAGAAGAAACAGGCTGCACAGGCCGCGACCGGCACGGCAGCAACGCCGCGCCTGGCCGTGGGCGCTGGAGCAGGTCTGGGTCTGCAGCGTTAAACCTGCGTCCCTTCTTCAGCACGGTTTGGACATTTCGGTTCAAGTTCAAAGGCGGCCTCTGGCCGCCTTTTTCATTCGCTGCACCGTGAAGGAAACCTGTCAGGGCAGCTGTCTGTTGCGAGTGAGCAAGTTTTTGAAATTCATTTCGTTCGGTCGCTCTCGTGAAGTTTATCCGGCTGGCGGCGAACAGCACTTGTCTGCATCTCCATCCATTCCATTTTCTCGATCGTAAGCTTTGCGTCCTGCCGGGCACTCGGGGTGTTCGACTGCGGGACTGTTTTCATGAATCGGAATTGCAGGGAGTGGGAATATGACCGAGATAAAAGTTGAACTCACACGTCGCGCGGCGCTTCTGGGAGCAGGTGGTGCGCTTGCCGGGGCAAGTCTTGCCGGAACCAACGTTGTCCATGCGGCTGCAGAAAAGCAGGCCTCTGTGCCGGCGCCGGTTGCCCGCTATTCCGTAGGCGGGTTCGAGGTGACCACTCTGCACGACGGTGCAGTCTCCCTGACCGAACCGCAGAAGACCTTCGCCATGAATGTGGACGCGGATACATTTTCTGCGACCAATGCCGATAACTTCCTGCCCAACGACAGTTTCCAGATCAGTTTTACGCCAACGCTCGTGAACACGGGCAGCGAACTGATCCTGTTCGACACCGGCAATGGCGAAGGTGCCCGGCCAGGCCGCGGCAAGATGCGCGCCGCGCTGGAAAATGCCGGATACACGCCGGAGCAGGTTGACGTGGTGGTGCTGACGCACATGCATCCCGACCACGTCAGCGGTCTGATGGAAGGCGGCGCGCCGACCTTTGCCAATGCCCGCTATGTGACCGGGCAGAGGGAATATGACTTCTGGGCGGCAATGGATGCCGAAGCCAATGGGGTGACCAAGCTGATGGCGAGCCACGTCAAACCGTTGGCGGAGAAAATGACTTTCCTCGATGACGGCGGCAGCGTAGTGACAGGTGTCACCGCGATGGCTGCTGCAGGTCATACCCCCGGTCACATGATCTACATGCTTGAAAGCGACGGCAAACAGCTTGCCATAACGGCGGATACCGCCAACCACTACGTCTGGTCCCTGGCGCATCCCGAATGGGAAGTGCGCTTCGACATGGACAAGGAAGGTGCCGCGGCCACGCGCAAGACCGTCTTCGGCATGCTGGCCGCCGACAAGATCCCGTTCGTGGGCTATCACATGCCGTTCCCGGCGGTCGGCTACGTGGAGACCAACGACAGCGGCTTCCGTTATGTCCCTGCGTCTTATCAGCTGCAGCTCTGATCCTGCCATCGCAAGTGCGGAAAGGCCGGCGGCAACGCCGGCTTTTTTGTATTCGCCGGACAGTTACGAGTTTTCGTCTGGTAGTGAAAATGTCATAAACGTGTGAAAGCCTACTTCTTGTTACTTCAGGTTGAGGTGCGCATGTCAGACCATATCTACCAGGCCATTTGGAACGAAGATGCCGACCGATTCAGCGTCAGCACGCGCAACGTGGATGGCGACTGGACGGACATGACAGCCGACATTCTGCTGGACGAGCAGGTGAAGGCCAAAGGGTCTCGCCAGATCGACCTGGCGGCGAACCCGCTCTTTGCCCGGGTCGATTTCGACAAGATGGCGGCGAGCGATCTGTACCAGACTTTCATCCGGCTTCTGGACAACTACGCGGTCCACTTTCGCGATCCGGAAACCATTTCGCCTGCCGAGCGAGACGAGATCGAAGGGTTTCTCGATCTGGTGATTGCAAGTCGGCCGATGCAGATCGCCTTCGAGCATATTTCTGCAGAGCTTGTCAGGGACATGACCACTGAAACCTTCCGGCAGGATCTGTTCCGAATGTGGTTCGAGGTCTACACCAACTTCTTCCGGGGCAAGTCGACCCACTTCTGCACCGGCTTCGAGCATGTTTTTGTCGGCGAGGGCAAATACAAGAAAGGGGCGAATTCCGCCTCGGAGAAGGGCGAAATCTCCGGTTATCACTCCTGGGTGAAATTCGCGCTCGATGAGCTCAACAACCGGGTCGACTACCTTGGCTACAAATACGATCTCGGAGGTCCTGGACCGGAAAATCCCCATGTCGTGACGCTTCAGATGGTCTGGAACCACCAGGACATGACCGGCAACCTTGTCGCTGAGCTCTTCAAGAGCAAGGGTGGATTTTTTGTCGGCAGCAGTCCTGCGTGCGAATTCGCGCTCGGCACGCTTGCCTATTACGAAGGCCTGCACGGCTTGCTCACCAACCAGAAGAAGCGCGTTCAGCTCGGTGAGGGCAAGTTCGATCTGGTGATGTATCACGAGACCACGGCTGATGGCTCGCTGGGACAGCACATCCGCTCATTCTACCCTGTGTTCCTTGGCGACGGCAGCACCCGCACAGACGATTCTGGGAATGTGGTCGTGCGTCCAAGAACCGTTGAAATGCAGAATGACGGTCCGCTTCGCATTCTTTCGGCCCTGCCGAACCCGCCGGGGGATGACCAGGGCACGGAATGGGTGGAGATCTGGAATGCCGGTGCAGCGGACATCGACCTCACGGGCTACGAACTGCGGGACAAGATGGGCCGGCCGCAGCCGGTGGAGGCGGTGGTTCTGATTGCAGGAGCCGTTTTGAAGGTGTCGGTGACGCGGGCGACGGTCCATCACATGCAGATGTCGAACCGGAAGGGGTTGATTACCCTGCATGACAGTTCCGGCGAGATGCTGGCGTCAGTCAATTACGGGCAGGCGGCAGAGGGGGCTGTGCTGACCTTTGCCGAGCGTGCGGTTGGCTAGATCAGCTTTGGCACATCCAACCATCAGCAACAAAAAGCCCCGGCAGTGCCGGGGCTTTTAAAACGTCAACGTCTGATGCTGGATCAGGCGGCTGCTTCGACGTCCGGCTCGCGCAGAACGTAACCTCGGCCCCACACCGTTTCGATGTAGTTCTTGCCGGAGGTTGCAGCTGCCAGCTTCTTGCGAAGCTTACAGATAAACACGTCGATGATCTTCAGTTCCGGCTCGTCCATGCCGCCATAGAGATGGTTCAAGAACATCTCCTTGGTGAGCGTCGTTCCCTTGCGCAGGGAGAGAAGCTCCAGCATCTGGTATTCCTTGCCGGTCAGATGGACGCGCTGGCCGCCGACTTCGACGGTTTTGGTGTCCAGGTTGACCTTCAGGTCGCCAGTGACGATGACCGATTGTGCGTGCCCCTTGGAGCGGCGGACGATTGCGTGGATACGCGCGACCAGCTCGTCCTTGTGGAACGGCTTGGTCATGTAATCGTCGGCGCCGAAGCCGAGGCCGCGAACCTTGTCTTCGATACCCGCGTTACCGGAAAGGATCAGGATCGGTGTCTTGACCTTGGAAACGCGTAGTGTCCGGAGAACCTCGTAACCGGACATGTCCGGCAGGTTCAAATCCAACATAATGATGTCGTAATCGTACAGTTTGCCGAGGTCGATGCCTTCCTCGCCAAGATCTGTCGTGTAGACGTTGAAGTTCTCGGACTTCAGCATCAGCTCGATGCTCTGCGCCGTGGCGCTGTCATCCTCAATCAACAATACACGCATGCCAATCCCCTTGTTCTGCCTTTCCTGGGCAAGTCGCAACGGCTCTGTCGGTGCCTGCTACGAAGGACTGATGTTAACCCCGACTCAAAGCTATCGGTTAATGGTTAACAAAATATGATTCGTAACGGCAAGCTCTGGAGAGAGGAAACTGTGAACAACACTCAACTTATTGAATCCCCAGAAAAAATTCGGATTCACAAATCTTAATGTTGAACTTTAAGAACCGGCGCTAACCGATTCCGTTCAGATTCCTTTCAACAAAGCCGTTTTGACTTCGAAATGGCTCTCGCTTGTCAGCCTTCCAAAGGTTAAGATTAACCAGAGTCGTAAACGATCGGTTACCAAAACCGTTAACGAGGGAAGGAATCTTACGTGAAGGCGCTTTTCGCCGAGATTGATTCGCTCATGCCGACCGAAATTTATGGCCGGGTGACTGCGGTTCAGGGACTTCTCGTCGAGATTGCGGGCCCTATTCACGAAATGAGTGTCGGCTCGAGATTGTTGATCGACAACGGTGAGGATAACCCGAAAGTGCCCGCAGAGGTTGTGGGATTTCGTGAAGGACACGCACTTTGCATGCCTTTTTCCGGGCTCGAAGGCGTGCGAATGGGTTGCAAAGCCGTGATTCAATCGCGTGACAGCGTGGTTCATCCGGCAAACGCCTGGCTTGGCCGAGTGATTAACGCACTTGGTGAACCGATTGATGGTAAAGGAAATCTTGTTCATGGCGGAGTGCCTCGCAAATTGCGAAGTTCGCCTCCGCCGGCCTCCGAACGTAAACGAGTTGGACCGCCCCTGGATCTCGGCGTTCGCGCACTTAATACATTCGTAACCTGTTGCGAGGGGCAGCGAATGGGCATTTTTGCCGGCTCCGGCGTCGGCAAGTCCGTGCTGATGTCCATGCTGGCGCGCAATACAAAGTGTGATGTCGCGGTCATCGGCCTTATCGGCGAACGCGGTCGAGAGGTTCAGGAGTTCATCGAGGACGATCTGGGCGATTCGGGACTGGAGCGCTCCGTGGTCGTGGTCGCGACCTCAGATGAAAGCGTTCTGATGCGGCGGCAGGCCGCCTATCTGACCATGACTGTTGCCGAACATTTCCGCGATGAAGGCAAGAACGTGCTGTGCATGATGGACTCGGTAACGCGATTCGCCATGGCACAGCGCGAAATCGGCTTGTCGATCGGCGAGCCGCCGACCTCCAAGGGCTATACGCCGACTGTCTTCACCGAATTACCGCGACTTCTGGAGCGGGCCGGCCCCGGCAAGGAGAACAGCGGATCGATCACCGGCCTTTTCACTGTTCTTGTGGAAGGTGACAATCACAACGAGCCTGTGGCCGACGCGGTGCGCGGTATTCTCGATGGCCACGTGGTGATGGAACGCGGCATTGCCGAGCGTGGCCGTTATCCGGCAATCAATGTGCTGAAATCCGTGTCACGAACCATGCCGCGCTGCGTGCCGCCGGAACAGCTCCCGGTTCTGCGCAGGGCCCGACAGCTTCTGTCGACCTATACGGACATGGAAGAATTGATCCGGCTGGGCGCATACCGGAAGGGGTCCGACCCGACGGTGGACGAAGCCATCTACAGGTTCGACATGATCGACGAATTCCTGAATCAGGGAAAAGACGAAGCGACATCACTTTCTGACGGGTATGAGCAACTTGCCAACCTTTTGGAAATGACTCAGGGGTAGACTGCCCGTGTTAGGGGAGTATTGAGTAATGAAAACCCGAGACAGTTTGATCCGTTTGAAGCGGTTTCAGGTTGACGAGAAACGACGACAGCTTGCTCAGATCGAGAGCATGATCGCCGAGTTCAACCGTATGGCCGATGAACTCGATGACCAGATCCGGTCGGAGCAGGAGCGGGTCGGTATTACGGATGTCACGCATTTTGCCTATCCGACGTTTGCCAAGGCCGCAGCGGACCGTCGCGACAACCTGCGCAATTCCGCGCATGAACTGGACGACCAGCTGCAACGTGCCCAGGACGAGCTCAGCGAGGCGATCGAGGAGCTGAAGAAGTTCGAGCAGCTGGAAGAGCGCGACCAGCAGCGCGAGCGCACAGCCCAGGAACTGGCGGAGCAGGATCAGCTCGACGAAGTTGCTGCGCGGGCTCGAGGCCGATAACGGCTTACTGAACTCCCCTGGAAGCAGCCGGTCTCCGAATGGGGGCTGGCAGGGCTTGATATACGTTCTTATATTCCTGATCGTTGCTCGCGGCGGTCAGGTTTTGTGCTTTCCGATCCGGGTGATATAGGAATTGGTGCTCCTCCCGGTGTTGCCGGGCGCAGGTGCCGCTACAAGTTTACGCGATAGCCAGGGTACGGCAGTTTCAATGCGATTTTTTCTGGCTTTGCTGCTTCCCGTTTCCACTTTCTCGTTCGCTCTTGGACTGACGCAGCCGCTCATGCGGTTCGAGCGCCTCTATTTTCTGGAAGACCGACCGACGCTGATCGAAATGGTGACCAGCCTCTATCACGAGGGCGATGCGGTTCTTGCCGCGATCGTGGCGCTGTTTTCGATCGGGTTCCCTGCGCTGAAGATCCTTCTGATCCATGTGGCCGTGCTCAGTGGCGCCAAGACGCGTTCGCTTGCGCTCCTGTCGATGGTCAGCAAGTGGTCGATGCTGGATGTCATGCTGGTGGCGCTGGTGCTTTTTGCCGCCAAGACAAGCGGACTGGCGGCAGCCGCCATTTTGCCGGGCCTCTGGTTCTACGCGGCCGCGACCCTGTCGACGGCAATCGCCGCGACGCTTTGTTCCAAAAGCTGAATTCTCGGAAAACGCGGACTGGAAAAAGCGCTGACAAGGTTGCGCTTCGAAAAGTCGGTTGGCGCGAAGCAACGCTGCGCGTTGTCGCTACATTGCCGCGACACGTCCGGGACGATCACCCGTGGGTCTTGGTTTCTTTTCCCGCCGGTTCGCCTGGAAATCACCGCATCGGGATTGTTTGGTCTGTGCCGTGCTGTCGAGAAACTTCTTGTAGGTGGCCGTCCATTCGGAGCCCTGCGTTGCCGGGATCTTCAAGTGGTCGCAGCGAACCTTGGCGAAAAGGGCGAAGGTTGGCGTGTCGAGGCCGGCTTTCTCCGCGGTTCTGAGAACCAGATCCTTCTTGCCGTTGAAGACCGCATCCTTGAGTGCCGTCTGGGCCGTGCGGCCGCGCGCGCTGAGCAGCTCGATCGCATGATTGAAGCGGCCATCCTGCAGCAACAGAATCATAAGCTCGTTGACGGTGATTTCCGCACGCTCCGCTTCCCGCCATAGAAGGGTCATGTCCGGATTGTTGAGGGCATCGCCGAACTCCCGGCGCAGCACCTTCAGTCTTGCGATCTGGTCCAGTTGATCCTGCGACAGGGAACCTTCGATGATACTGCGCAGTCGCTTCTTGGTTTCATCGTCCACAAGCGGCAGCAAGGCCCGGCACACTGCAGGGGAAAGATCGGAGCGCAGGCACAGGTCCTCGCGCAGGACCACGTCTTCCGTGGCGTATTTGACGAAACTCAGCATGGTTTCGCGGGACAGTTTGATCTCGCGGTTGCCGGCCAGAATGCGGTGCACCGGGCGGTCGCCTTTTTCGGCAATGGCATCTGAGACTTCGGGCGAGAGGTCGGTGCGGCGGGCAATCACCTGTAGGTGACTGTTGCTCAACCGTTCGACAAAGTCGATCAGGTCTTCCTGGGTTAGCGCGGGGCTTTGCGCAAGCAGGGGCATGGCCACATTGACGTCGTCTTCGGCGATCTTGCGGGCAAGCTCCGGCGGGGTGTTGACTTGCGAAGCGAGCTTGTGGGCCAGCCTGGCACGATCCCTGGGCGAGCCGACACTGTACAGTTTGATGATTACTTCGGAGAAGATTGCCAGTTCCCGGTCGGTCCGCTCATCGAGGTTCGCGATCACAAGTTCGCTCACCTGCGCGAACAGCCGTCGTCGCGCCTCGTCTGTGCCTTCCTGTGCAAGCTTGATCAAGGACCTGGGCATCCTTCCTCCTCGTCGGGCCAGATTGGCGCCCATATTGTTATTATTACGTTACCCGATAAATGGAGGCTGGCATATTACCTTGCGTAAAGGTGAAATCTTTTTGCGATTTCCAGTGAATCCTTGTTTCTGCTGGTTTTGATGCGGTCGTTACTGCACGGGAAACTTGCGTTTTATAATAGTACCTAAAAAATGTCCGAAGACAGCAGTCTGAACCCTTTTCATCCGCGAGCGTTCCTCCATATTGTCCCTGCCATGGCCGGACCCCCGCCGGTCTTCCTGGAATTGACAAGAGTTTGAAATGAAGATTTTGCGCTGCTGCCTCTTTGCCCTGATGACAATGATGCTTGCCGGGTTGGCTCCGGTTCTGGCTCAGGAAAGCGGGGGGCAGGCCCCGGCGCAAGAGCAAGCGCCGCCGGCCGATGTCGAACAGGCGAGCCAGGCCCTGATAAAGGTCCTGAACGACCCTGAAAGCCGGGCAGCGTTGATCGATCTCTTGCAGAAAAGCACAGGGGACGGTCAGCCTGCTGATGGTGACAGGCAGGTTCCCGGGAATGAAGCTGCAATTCCGGTTCAGGGTATCTCTCAACCCCTGCAGCAGGAAAACTTCGCCCTTCGGATCGGTGAATACACACGGGTTCTGGTCGATGACGCGGGCTATCTCTTGGAGCAGGCAATGCGCTCGTTGAACGGCCTGGTTCTGGTTGCGCGCGGCGATATCCCGGTGAAATGGGACCGGGTCGAGGATATCGCGATCCAGGTCGGCATCGTGCTTCTTGCAGCTTATCTCGGCTTTTTTGCCAGCCAGTTGATCGCGAAGGCACTCTATCCACGCATGTCGCTCTATGCGCGTTACGGCGGTGGGCTGACGCGCAGCTTCATTCTTGTTCTGACATCGGTCGTCGATGCAGTGACTGTAGGCGTCGGTTGGGCCGTCGGCAACGCGGCGGCCCTGGCAAGCTTCGGTGGAATAAATGCAGGCGTAACGCTTCAGGAAAGCCTGGCGCTGAACGCGTTTTTCATCCTCGGCATGGCCAACGTCTCGCTGCGCTTCATATTCGCGCCGGGGCGGCCGGAACTGCGGCTGCTGCCGTTCACCGATGAGAGTTCGCTCTACTGGTACGGCCGTTTGCGGTTGTTCATGTACTGGATGGTCTTCGGCCTGTTCCTGGCCGTGCCGATCGCCAATGTTGCGGTTTCCTTCGTGCTCGGCAACGCCTTGCGGTTCCTCGTCGTGCTTCTCGGGATGATCTATCTTCTGGTGCTGGTGCACCAGAACAGGCACCGGGTGAACGTGGGTGCGCGGGATTACGCCGAGCATCTGCAGAGCGCTCTTGCCAAGCGCGCGCTCGTGCTCGTCGGCCAACTCTGGCACCTGGCTGCCTACGGCTATATCGCGGCGGTTTTCATCATCTGGGTGACCCGGCCGTTTGATGCGACAACCATTATTCTGCGGGCAACGGGTCTGTCGATCCTCACCATCATGGCGGGCATGGCCATTTCTCTGGTCGTCACCAAGGCCATCAAGGGCGGGATACGCCTGCCGGACGACCTGAACCGGACCCTTCCGGCGCTTCAAAGCCGGCTGAACGCCTTTGTGCCGCGCCTTCTGAAGTTCATCCGGTTCGCCGTCTTCCTGGTGACGGTGTTGCTGCTTCTGGAGATCTGGGGTCTGTTGACGGTTGCCGAATGGCTGGTCAGCGAAGCCGGGGTGCAGCTTCTGAGCAGCTACGGTTCTGCCTTCCTGGTCCTGCTCGTCGCTTTCATGATCTGGCTTGCCGTCATGTCGTGGGTGGACCTCAGGCTGCAGTCACGTTCCGGATACATCGTTACAGCGCGCGAACGCACGCTGTTCCAGTTGTTCCGCAATGCATCGACGGTCGTCATCGTGGTGATGGCACTGCTCTTGTCGCTGTCGGAAGTCGGTGTCGATATCGGTCCGCTGATCGCCGGTGCCGGTGTCGTCGGTCTGGCGATTTCCTTCGGTGCGCAGACCCTGGTCAAGGACATCATCACCGGTGCCTTCATCCAGGTCGAGAATGCCATCAACGAAGGCGACGTCGTCACCGTTGCCGGGATAACGGGAACGGTCGAGGGGATCACCGTCCGGTCGGTGCGCATGCGCGATATCGATGGAACAACCCACATCATTCCGTTCTCGTCGGTCGACATGGTGTCCAACTTCATGCGCGGCTTCTCCTATCATGTCGCGCTGATCGGTGTTGCCTACGACACGAATATCACCCACGCCAAGGACGCCATGCTGGAAGCCTTCCGCAGACTGAAGGAAACGGATTTCGGACCCAAGATCATCGGTGATTTCGAAATGCACGGCGTTACCAATTTCGGTGCCAGCTCCATTGATATCCGCGGTCGCATCAAGACCGTCCCGGGGGATCAGTGGGGCGTCGGGCGTGCGTATAACGAATTCGTCAAACAGGTCTTTGACGAACGGAATATCGAAATCCCGTTCCCGCAAGTGACCTATCACGCCGCTACGCCTCCTTTCGTGGAAGACGGGAACAAACCGAAACAGCGCAAGAAGGTTGACGTTTCTTCGACCCAGTTGGAGGACGATGCTCCGGCAGAGGACGGAGAAAACTAGACAGATCAATACCTTGTAGTTTCTGAGTGGTCTATTCAACCCCGGCGGAGGCGCAAGCTTCTTGCCGGGGTGTTTCGTCTTGGTGTGCGAAATTGTTGATTGAATTTCGAGAAGTTTCGTTTTATTTTCATTTTCAATCCTGAGACGCAAAAACACAGGCCGGGGACAGTTATGGCTGCGGATTACGATCTTTTGATCATTGGTGGGGGCATCAACGGAACGGGCATCGCTCGCGACGCGGTCGGCCGGGGGGCTTCGGTTCTTCTGGTCGAAATGGGTGACCTTGCCGGCGCCACATCGTCGGCCTCGACCAAGCTCATCCACGGCGGGCTGCGCTATCTGGAATATTACGAGTTCGGTCTGGTGCGCAAAGCGCTGAAAGAGCGTGAAGTGCTGTGGCGCGCAGCGCCGCACATTGCCTGGCCGCTCCGGTTCATCCTGCCGCACCACAAGGACCTGCGTCCGGCATGGCTCCTGCGGCTCGGTCTCTTCATGTATGACCATCTCGGCGGGCGGGAACTGCTGCCGGCCACAAAGACCGTGCGTCTGGATCAGGCTCCGTTCTCGCAAGGGCTCAAGAAGCTCTTCAAGAAGGGTTTCGAATATTCGGACTGCTGGGTGGACGATGCCCGGCTGGTGGTTCTGAATGCGCGCGATGCGGCTGATCGCGGTGCCGAAATCCAGACCCGAACCAAATGCATCAGCGCACGGCGGGACGGCGACGTCTGGCAGGTCGTTCTGAAAGAACTGGCAAGCGGCGAGGAAAAGACCGTCACTGCCAATGTGCTGGTCAATGCCGCCGGGCCGTGGGTTGCGGACATGCTGAGCGGCGTTACCGGGGCGAACAACAGTTCCAGCGTCCGGCTGGTCAAGGGCAGCCACATCATCGTCAAGCGCCAGTTCGAACACGACCGTTGCTTCATCTTCCAGAACGGCGATGGCCGGATCGTGTTCGCCATTCCTTATGAAAACGACTTCACGCTGATTGGCACGACCGATGTCGATTTCCAGGATGACCTGAGCAAGGTCGAGATCTCGAAGGACGAGATCGCGTATCTGTGCAAGGCGGCGAGCGAGTATCTGGCAAATGCGATCACGCCTGAAGACGTGGTCCATACCTATTCCGGCGTCCGCCCGCTCTACGATGACGGCGCAAAGGATGCCAAGGCAGCGACGCGCGACTATGTGCTTGAGCTGGATGCGGGCGATGCAAAGCCGGCGATCCTGTCCGTCTTTGGCGGCAAGATCACGACCTATCGCAAGCTTGCCGAGCATGTCCTGGAAAAGTTGGAGCCGTATCTGCCTTTCAAGCGCGGGGTTTGGACGGCATATGCGCCGCTGCCGGGCGGTGATTTCAAGGTGAGCGAGTTCGACGCGGAAGTGTCACGCCTCGAGGCCGATTATCCGTTCCTGGACAAGGTCTTCGCCACTCGTCTGACCCGTCTTTACGGCACGGATGCGCGCTTCATACTCGGGGAAGCAAAGACGCTCGAAGATCTCGGCCGCTGTTTTGGCTACAATCTTCATGAAGCGGAAGTGAAATGGCTGGTCCGCCGCGAATGGGCCCGCAGTGCGCAGGACATCCTGTGGCGACGGACGAAACTGGGGTTGCGACTCAGCGGGGAGGAAGCCGCCGAGCTGGACACCTATCTGTCGGCTTATCTTGCGGAGCAGGCCGGCGCTGCGGCATAGTTTTATCAAACGGAACCAGATGACCTGCCGGCCTTGCCGGCAGTTTTCATGACAAGAAGAAAACGGGAGGTGCGCCATGGCCGGATGTGTTTTGGCAATAGACCAGGGCACGACGTCGAGCCGGGCAATTGTCTTCGGCGACGATTTCCATCCAATCAGTGTGGGGCAGCAGGAGTTTCCGCAACACTTCCCGAAGTCGGGTTGGGTGGAGCATTCGCCGGCCGATATCTGGACGAGCACGCTGCGCGTGTGCCGGGAGGCGCTGGAAAAGGCACCGTCCGGTGGCGCGGATGTTGCCGCGATCGGGATCACTAACCAGCGGGAAACCACCCTTGTCTGGGACCGCTCAACGGGCGAACCGGTCTACAACGCCATTGTCTGGCAGGACCGGCGTACGGCCGATTTCTGCGCGAAATTGCGCTCGGAAGGCCGCGAAGGAGTTTTTTCCGCCAAGACAGGCCTGTTGCTGGATCCCTATTTTTCCGGAACCAAGATCGCCTGGATCCTCGACAATGTGGACGGTGTGCGCGAGCGTGCGGAACGCGGTGAGCTTGCCTTCGGCACCGTCGACACATGGCTGATCTGGCAACTCACGGGCGGCAAGGTGCACGCAACCGATGCCACCAACGCTTCCCGGACGCTGATCTACAACATTCACGAAAACAAGTGGGATGAAGAGCTTTGCAAGCTCCTCAACATCCCGCAGAACCTGCTGCCCGAGGTCAAGGACAGTGCGGATGATTTCGGCGTCACCGATACGGAATTGTTCGGCCGGGCAATACCGATCCTCGGTGTTGCCGGCGACCAGCAGGCCGCGACGGTCGGGCAGGCATGCTTCAAGCCGGGAATGGTCAAGTCCACCTACGGCACGGGTTGCTTTGCACTGATGAACACCGGGTCCAAACCGGTCCGGTCCAACAACCGCATGCTGACGACCATCGCCTACAGGCTGAACGGCGAAACCACATATGCGCTCGAAGGGTCGATCTTCGTTGCCGGTGCTGCCGTCCAGTGGCTGCGCGACGGTCTGGGTCTCATCGAAAGTGCCGGCGACACGCAGTCGCTTGCCGAACAGGCGGATCCGAACCAGGACGTCTACCTAGTTCCTGCCTTCGTTGGTCTTGGCGCTCCCTATTGGGACGCGGACGCCCGGGGCGCGCTGTTCGGTCTGACGCGAAATACGGGTCCGAAGGAAATTGCCCGGGCGGTCCTGCAAAGCGTTGGTTACCAGACCAGCGACCTGGTTGAAGCCATGCGGGCAGACTGGCCGGAGGCTGAACAACCGGTGCTCCGTGTCGATGGCGGCATGACGGCATCCGACTGGACGATGCAGTTCCTGGCCGACATTCTGGGCGCGCCGGTCGACCGGCCGACTGTCCCGGAAACGACGGCGCTCGGGGCAGCGTGGCTCGCCGGATCGAAGGCAGGTGTCTGGCCTGGCGCCGAGGCATTTTCGGCAGAATGGAAGCTGGAAAAGCGTTTCGAGCCGCGTTTACAGGAAAGTGAGCGGGCCAGATTGCTTGCCGGATGGCAGGACGCTGTCAAACGAACGCGTTCTACGCAGGGTTGAGAAATTCAGAGGCTCCCGTTATTGCGGGAGCCTTTTGTTTTCAGGCGGTTAGATGAAGCTTGAAAAACGCTGCCGTTGCGGTATTTGTTTCTCGTGAGTTAACGTTGCCGCATTAAAAATTTACGGCAGCAACTCTTACCTAGCAAAAAAATTTCAAAAACATCCTCAAATTAGAAATATGTTGGCAGTTGATTTTCTGCCAAAAAAACGCCTTAGTTTGCGCTGGCTTGGGCTTAACTCCTTTGCGCGATTCAACGATGCAAGGCCCTTGCTCTTCATCAAGGGGAGAACAGTTTGATGAATTTCCAAAAAACCTTGAAGGCATCCCTTCTTGGCGTAAGCCTTGCTGTGATTGCAGCAACCGGCGCTTCTGCAAAAAACCTGGTTTATTGCTCTGAAGGTTCGCCTGAAGGCTTTGATGCTGCACTTTACACCGCAGGCACGACGTTCGACGCTTCCTCCAAGCCGATCTACAACCGGCTTGTCGAGTTCAAGCGCGGCACGACCGAAGTGCTGCCGGGCCTGGCTGAAAGCTGGGAAGTTTCCGAAGACGGTCTGGAATACACCTTCAAGCTGCGTCAGGGTGTGAAGTTCCACACCACCAGCTTCTTCACGCCGACCCGTGAATTCAATGCAGACGACGTGATCTTCACCTTCGAGCGTCAGCTGAAGAAGGATCATCCGTGGCACGAATACACCGCCGGTACCGCGTGGGAATATTTCGACGGCATGTCCATGCCGGACCTGATCAAGGAAATCGTCAGGGTTGACGACTACACGGTCAAGTTCGTCCTGAACCGTCCGGAAGCACCGATGATCGCCAACCTGGCGATGGACTTCGCTTCCGTCGTGTCCGCCGAATACGCAGCGCAGCTTGAAGCAGCAGGTTCCAAGGAACAGCTGAACCAGCAGCCGGTCGGCACCGGTCCGTTCTCCTTCGTGGGTTACCAGAAGGACGCCGTGATCCGTTATGCGGCAAACCCGGACTACTGGGGTGGCAAGCAGCCGGTCGACAACCTGATCTTCGCGATCACTCCGGATGCAGCCGTGCGTCTTCAGAAGCTGAAGGCCGGTGAATGTCACGTCATGCCGTACCCGGCACCGGCCGACATCGCCGACATCAAGGCTGACGGCAACCTGACCCTGATGGAACAGCAGGGCCTGAATGTCGGTTACCTCGCTTACAACACCAAGCAGGCACCGTTCGACAAGCCGGAAGTCCGCAAGGCGCTGAACCACGCGATCAACAAGCAGGCGATCCTCGACGCAGTTTTCCAGGGCTCCGGCCAGGCTGCGAAGAACCCGATCCCGCCGACCATGTGGTCCTACAACGACGCCGTTGAAGACGACGACTACAATCCGGAACTGGCCAAGGAAATGCTGGCAGCAGCTGGTGTATCTGATCTTTCCATGAAGATCTGGGCAATGCCGGTACAGCGTCCGTACAACCCGAACGCTCGTCGTATGGCTGAAGTCATGCAGGCCGATTTCGCGAACGTCGGCGTGAACGTCGAGATCGTTTCCTACGAATGGGGTGAATACCTGTCCCGTTCCAAGGACGAGAACCGTGACGGTGCCGTGCTTCTCGGCTGGACCGGTGACAACGGCGACCCGGACAACTTCCTGGCCGTTCTGCTCGGCTGTGACGGTGTCGGCGGCTCCAACCGCGCCCAGTGGTGCAACGAAGAGTTCGACGCGCTGATCAAGAAGGCAAAGACCGTGACCAGCAAGGAAGAGCGCACAAAGCTCTACGAAGAGGCACAGGTCGTGTTCAAGGAGCAGGCTCCGTGGGCAACCATCGCGCACTCCGTGGTCTTCATGCCGATGTCCTCCAAGGTCTCTGGCTACGTCATGGACCCGCTCGGCGGCCACTGGTTTGACGGCGTGGACATTGCGGAGTAAATCCGCCTAACTCGAAGAGGGCGCTGGCAGCAATGCTGGCGCCTTCGGACATTCTGGCCGGCGGATGCTTTCCTGACATCAGGTCGTTTCCGCTGGCTCTTCGTATCTGGAACCTGACATGCTTCGCTTTCTTCTAGGTCGTCTCGGCCTGTTGATACCGACATTCTTCGGCGTCACCCTCGTCGCCTTCTCGTTTATCCGCATGCTGCCCGGCGATCCTGCCGAACTGCTCGCCGGCGAGCGCGGTATATCTGATGAGCGGAGGGCTCAGGTCCTTGGCCAGCTTGGCTTCGACAAACCGCTCTGGCAACAGTACCTCGACTACATCGCAGGTATCTTCCAGGGGGATCTGGGCACGTCCTTCGTGTCGAAGAAGCCGGTGCTGGATGAATTTCTGACACTGTTTCCGGCGACTGCCGAACTCGCGCTCTGCGCCATCATCATTGCCGTCTGCCTTGGCATTCCCGCCGGCATCTTCGCGGCCGTGAAGCGCGGATCGGTTGCCGATCAGGCAATCATGGGCACGGCGCTGGTCGGCTACTCGATGCCGATCTTCTGGTGGGGCCTGCTGCTGATCATCCTGTTTTCGGGAACCCTCGGCTGGACACCGGTCTCCGGGCGCATCTCGCTGATGTTCTTCTTCCCGCAGGTCACCGGCTTCATGCTGATAGACAGTCTGCTGTCCGGCGAGAAGGGCGCTTTCCTCTCCGCCGTCCGGCACCTGATCCTGCCGTCCATCGTTCTGGCGACCATTCCGATGGCAGTGATTGCACGCCAGACACGATCCGCCATGCTGGAAGTTCTGGGCGAGGACTACGTGCGCACGGCCCGTGCGAAAGGTCTGCCGCCCCGCGCGGTGATCGGTCTGCATGCGCTGCGCAATGCCCTTATCCCGGTGGTGACCACCATCGGCCTGCAGGTCGGCGTGCTTCTTGCCGGCGCGATCCTGACAGAGACTATCTTCTCCTGGCCGGGCATCGGCAAATGGCTCGTCGACAGCATCTCGCGCCGCGACTACTTCGTGGTCCAGGGTGGTCTGCTGCTGATTGCCGGGATCATCATGATGGTCAACCTGATCGTGGACGTGCTCTACGGCCTGATCAATCCGCGTATTCGCCACAACTGAGCCGGGGACAAGGAAAATGACAAATACCTCGCCGGCTGCGAAAGCCGATCAGACCAAGCTCCAGGCAGAAAGCCGCAACGCCACCAAGGCGCAGCTTGTCGAGTTCTGGTACTACTTCTCACAGAACAAGGGTGCCGTTGTCGGCCTCGTGGTGTTCGCGTTGCTGGTCCTCATGGCCATCTTCGCGCCGCTGGTCGCACCGCATAGTCCCGACTTCCAGTATCGCGACAGTTTCCTCGTGCCTCCGGTCTGGGAGGAGGGCGGCAAGGCCGCGTTCCTGCTGGGAACGGATGCCGTTGGCCGTGATATTCTTTCGCGCCTCATCTTCGGCGCGCGCTTCTCGCTGTTCATCGGTGTTGTCGTCGTCACCATCGCCCTTGTCGGCGGTGTCGTGATCGGCCTTGTCGCCGGTTACATGCGCGGCATGACCGACACGCTGATCATGCGTGTGATGGACATCATCCTGGCATTCCCTTCGCTTCTGCTGGCCCTCGTGCTGGTGGCTATCCTGGGGCCCGGGCTGATCAACGCCATGATCGCAATTGCCATCGTGCTGCAGCCGCATTTCGTGCGTCTGACCCGCGCGGCCGTCCTGTCCGAACGCACACGGGACTATGTCGTCGCGGCGAAGGTGGCAGGTGCCGGGCATATGCGGCTGATGTTCAAGACGATCCTGCCGAACTGTCTGGCGCCGCTGATCGTTCAGGCGACGCTGTCGTTCTCCAACGCGATCCTGGATGCGGCTGCCCTTGGCTTTCTGGGTATGGGGGCACAGCCGCCAACACCGGAATGGGGCACCATGCTTGCCGAAGCGCGCGAATTCATCCTGCGCGCCTGGTGGGTGGTAACCTTCCCGGGTCTGGCGATCCTGATCACCGTTCTTGCCATCAACCTGGTCGGTGACGGCCTGCGCGATGCGCTCGACCCGAAACTGAAGAGGAGCTAAGCCATGTCTCTTCTTGAAATCAGAAACCTGAAGGTCGAGTTCGACACCGCCAAGGGCCCGTTCAAGGCGCTTGACGGTGTTGATTATGCGGTCGATGCGGGCGAGGTCCTGGCGATCGTCGGCGAATCCGGGTCCGGAAAATCCGTCGCCATGCTGGCGACCATGGGTCTGCTCCCGAACACGGCAACGATCACCGCCGACAAGATGGAATTCGAGGGTCTCGACCTGCGCACCCTGTCGGCCAAGGAACGGCGCCGGGTTATCGGGAAAGACATCTCGATGATCTTCCAGGAGCCGATTGCCAGCCTCAACCCGTGTTTCACGGTCGGCTTCCAGCTCGGTGAAACACTGAAGACCCACATGGGGTTGAAGGGACGTCAGGCCCGGGACCGGGTGGTCGAGATCCTGACTTCCGTCGGTATTCCGAACCCAGCCGAACGCCTGTCCGCATTTCCGCATCAGATGTCCGGCGGCCAGTGCCAGCGTGTGATGATCGCCATGGCAATTGCCTGTGCGCCGAAACTGCTGATCGCCGACGAGCCGACGACTGCCCTTGACGTGACGATCCAGAAACAGATCCTGGATCTCCTGGTCAAGCTGCAGCAGGACAGCGGCATGGGGCTGATCATGATTACCCATGACATGGGTGTGGTGGCCGAAACGGCCGATCGTGTCATCGTGCAGTACAAGGGCCGCAAGATGGAGGAGGCCGACGTGCTGTCCCTCTTCGAAAACCCCAAGAACCCGTATACGAAGGCATTGCTTTCAGCACTGCCGGAAAATGCCACGGGCGACCGCTTGCCGACGGTGAGCGACTTTGCCGAAGCGGGAGGTTTCTGAGATGGCTGACGATGTGATCCTCAAGGTCCGCGATCTGTACCGGACCTATGACATCAAGGGCGGCATGTTCAAGAAGGCGTCGACCCTGACCGCCGTCAAGGGCGTGAACCTGGATGTGGAACGCGGCACCACCCTTGCCGTGGTCGGCGAAAGTGGCTGTGGCAAGTCGACCCTTGCGCGCATGCTCACCATGATCGACGCGCAGTCTTCCGGCCTTATCGAGATCGATGGCCTGCCGATCGATATCTCCAAGACCGGTATTTCCCGCGAAATGCGCCAGAAGGTGCAGATCGTTTTCCAGAACCCCTATGGCTCGCTGAACCCGCGCCAGAAGATCGGCCATGTTCTGGAAGAGCCGCTTCTCCTGAACACCGACATGCCGTCGGCAGAGCGCCGTGACCTGGCGCTGCAGATGCTGGAGAAGGTCGGGTTGCAGCCGGAGCACTACGGCCGTTATCCGCACATGTTCTCCGGTGGCCAGCGTCAGCGCATCGCGATTGCGCGGGCGATCATGATGAAGCCGAAGTTGCTGGTGCTCGACGAGCCGGTCTCCGCGCTTGACCTGTCGGTCCAGGCACAGATTCTGAACCTGCTTGCGGACCTGCAGGAGGAGATGGGCCTCACCTATGTGTTCATCTCTCACGACCTGTCGGTGGTGCGCTACATCGCAGACAAGGTGATGGTGATGTATTTCGGTGAAGTGGTGGAATACGGCACGCGGGACGAGGTTTTCGAGAACCCGCAGCACGATTACACCAAGACACTGTTCGCCGCGACGCCGAATGCGGATGTGGAAAGCATCAGGAAACGACTGGCTGCAAAGGCTGCCTGAACCGGCAGTTCTGTCAGACGCTGAAAACAAGACCCTCGCTCTTTCCGGAGCGGGGGTTTTTTGCTTTCGGTCACGGAAGTACCGGGATCGACCTGCGCTCCAACTCCGGCCCGGTCGCAGCTTCGGTTTGCAACTTGTCGCAACGCAGCAATTTTTGGGTTGCATAATTCCATATTTCGAGTATTCTCGAAATATGGAAAAAGAAGACGCCCTGAATGCATTGGCAGCTCTTGGTCAGGAAACCCGCCTCGACGTCTTTCGCCTGTTGGTGAAGGCCGGAAAAGAAGGCATGACCGCCGGTGCCATCTCAGATGCACTCGATGTGCGTCCGAATACCCTGTCGACCCACCTGGGCGCCTTGTCCCGTTCCGGCCTTGTGCACGCCGAACGGGACGGGCGCTCGATTTGTTATCGGGCGAGCCTGGAAGCGATGCAGGGCCTCGTGACCTACCTGTTGCAGGATTGCTGCGGCGGCAACCCGGAACTCTGCGCACCGATCGCATCGCTTGTGGCCGGTGGCGGCTGTGAACCAGGTGGGAAGTGCTGACATTCAGGAAACAGATACGCCTGGATGCTGGAAGGTTCCTTTCGGCAGCAAGACAAGCTGCGTGACCGGTTCTGAGCGAATTGATGTTGAGACACCTCGGGCAGGTTTTCCACGCTGCTCCCTGGTTTGCTGAAATGCCGATGTGAGAGAGAGTTGGAATGACACAGGAAACGTCACCCATGGGGCTCTTCGAGCGCTTCTTGTCGCTCTGGGTTGCCTTGTGCATTGCCGCCGGGGTCGGGCTCGGCGCCCTCTTTCCCGGGGTCTTCGAGGCGATCGCCTCTCTGGAATATGCCAGCGTCAATCTGGTTGTGGCCGTACTCATCTGGGTGATGATCTACCCGATGATGGTCAACGTCGATTTTGCCTCGTTGAAGGATGTCGGCCGCAAGCCCAAGGGGCTCTGCATCACGATCGTCGTCAACTGGCTGGTCAAGCCCTTCACGATGGCAGCACTCGGCATCCTGTTCTTCGAGCACGTATTCGCGGGGCTCGTGGATCCGCAGACTGCAAAAGAGTACATCGCCGGCATGATCCTGCTCGGTGTCGCACCGTGCACGGCCATGGTCTTCGTCTGGAGCCAGCTGGTGCGCGGCGATGCCAACTACACGCTTGTCCAGGTCTCCATCAACGACATCATCATGGTGTTTGCCTTCGCGCCCATCGCTGCGCTGCTGCTTGGTGTGACCGACATTGTCGTACCGTGGCAGACCTTGCTGCTGTCGGTGATCCTTTATGTGATCATTCCGCTGGTGGCCGGCTATTTTACCCGCAAGGCGCTGGATGGATCGGGGAGCGACGAGCGCATCGCCGAGTTCACGGCAAAGGTCAAACCCTTCTCCGTCATGGGTCTTCTGGCAACCGTTGTCCTGTTGTTCGGATTTCAGGCGCAGACCATTCTGGAAAAGCCGCTGGTGATCGTGTTGATTGCCGTTCCCCTGCTGATCCAGAGCTATGGCATTTTCTTCGTCGCCTACGCCTGGGGGTATCTGTGGCGGGTGCCGTTCAACACCGCCGCGCCGGCAGCGCTGATCGGGACGTCCAACTTCTTCGAGCTTGCCGTTGCCGTTGCCATCAGCCTGTTCGGTCTGAACTCGGGCGCTGCCCTTGCGACGGTTGTCGGTGTTCTTGTGGAAGTGCCGGTAATGCTGTCGCTGGTCGCCTTTGCAAACCGGACACGGTCTCACTTTCCGGCGGCTGCCTAACCGGAGCCGCTGACCAGCGTCGTTGCCTGACGGCGCAGGTAAAGCATCAGGTTTTCCGCGTGATCCATCGCGGCGACCTCGTCTCCGGCAGCAACGGCGCGCATGACCTCCATGTGGCTCCAGGCTGCCGGGGTGAGATCCTCCTCACCAAAATGGCGGTACCAGAACCGGCGGCTCTGCGTCTGCAAAGGGGCCAGGGCCTTTGCTGCAAAAGGGTTGCAGGCAGCGGCCGAAACGACTTCGTCGAAGGCTTTGTCCAGGCGCAGATAGTCCGCCACGTCCGGCTTCGCAGCCGCCTCGCGCATGTCTAGCGCAATCGCTTCCAGGGTTCTGCGGTCGTCCTTGCTGGCAAGCCGCGCTGCCAGCCCTGCAACGAGACGTTCCAGAGCGTGGCGGGCCTCAAGAACCTTCAGAAAATCGGACGGGTTCATTTCCGCAACGACAATGCCAAGCCGCGGCCGGATGTTCAAAAGGCCTTCCCAGGACAGCCGCTGAATGGCTTCGCGTATGGGTGTTCTGCCAAAACCCAGTCTCTGTGTAAGCGCGGCCTCCGTTACGGTTGCCCCTGGTTTCAGTTTCAGGGTCACGATTTCTTCTTCCAGCAGGCGATAGGCCTGAGTGGATCGGCTGAAATCTGCGGACATGAAAGTCTGGGCCTTTATATGTTTCAGATGTGCGAGTGATATATCAGAAGGTCAGCCGCTAGACGAGCCTTGCCGGTTCTGGCAGGACGGTGAACCTGAAAACAGACTGTTGGTCTGGACGGTGGATCCTTGCGACACCCGCATTGTTTCGCCGAACAGGTCGTTGATCGCGAACGAGAAAAGACACGCCGAATGAGCAAGGGACATGTCCATGTGATTGGTGCGGGCATCGTCGGGCTGGCGACTGCTGCCAGCCTGGTGCAACGCGGTTACGGCGTGACGGTGCTGGACCGCGAAGGCCCTGCGGCAGGCGCAAGCCAGGGCAACGCGGCTGCCATCGCCTGGACAGACGTCGCGCCTCTTGCGTCGCCCGGCTTGTGGAAACAGGCCTTCAAATGGATGCTGGATCCGCTGGGTCCCCTGTCGGTCCGTCCGGCCTATGCGCTCAAGATCCTGCCGTGGATGCTGCGTTTCATGGCGGCTTCAAACCCTGCAAAGGTGGCGCAGAGCACGAAGGCGCTGGCAGATCTGAATGGAGGCGCTCTTCCGGCGTGGGAAGCGCTCTGGCGGACAACGGGAACCCACAACCAGGTGCGCCGGGACGGCTGCCTGGAACTGTTCGATACGGTACAGTCGCTTGAAGCCTCGCGCGCGGGCTGGGCCGAGCAGCGCGACTACGGCATCAAGGTTGAGGAGCTGGATGCATCTGCGATCCGGGATCTGGAACCGGACCTTTCTTCCCGTGTCGTCGGCGGGGCACTCGTGCCGGACTGGGTGCAGGTGGATGAGCCCAAGGTCCTTTGCCTTTCGGTTGCCGAGTGGCTGTCATCTCAGGGTGTCAAGTTCGAGATTGGTGAGGTCAGCCGCCTGCAGCCCAAAGACAAAGGCTGTGACGTGATCCTGAAAGATGGCGGCACGATCGCGGCCGAGCGACTGGTGATTGCCTGCGGGGCATGGTCGAAGGCCCTTGCCGCGCAGCTGGGAGATCCGATCCCGCTGGATACGGAACGCGGTTACAACATCACTATCCCGGACCCCGGCGTTAACGTGAACCGCATGATCATGCTGTCCGGTCACGGGTTCGTCCTGTCGCGTCTGTCGAGCGGCTTGCGCGTGGGCGGGGCAGTGGAATTCGGCGGTCTCGACCTGCCGCCGAACTGGCGCCGCGTGGACGCAATGCTGGCCAAGGCAAAGCTGTTTTTTCCGGAGCTCAAGTCGAAAGGCGGCAAACGCTGGATGGGGTTCCGCCCGTCGATTCCGGACAGCCTGCCGGTCATCTCGCCGGCAACACGGCATGGCGGCATCTTTTATGCCTTTGGCCACGCCCACCACGGTCTGACGCAGTCTGCCGTCACGGGGCAGATGATTGCTGACATGATCGAGGGTGTCCGGCCTGATATCGATCCAGCGCCCTTTGCGGCAAGCCGGTTCTGAGCCAATGTCAGTGCGGCGGCCCACAGGCCGCCGCTTTCCTGTCAGGGCTTCATCGTCATTTCAATGCTGATGTGCTGTGCCTGCTCGTGAAAGTATTCTTCGGTCGGCACAAAGCCATAGGCGGTGTAAAAACGCCGGCCGCGAGCATTCTCCTTGAAGACTTCAACGGTGAGCGGCCCCTTCTGTTTGACCGCGTGATCCACAAGGGCCCTTCCGAGGCCACGTCCATGATATTGCGGGTCCAGAAACAGGCCGCCGATGTAGTTGTCCAGCAGCGAGATGAAGCCGACGGCAACACCGTTGATCTCCGTGACGTAGGTTTCCGCTTTCGGCAGATAGATGTCACGGATGGCGGTGGCGGCCATGTCGTGAAAGTCGTCGCTCAGAAACGGGTGGGCGAATTCACTGGCCTTGCGCCAGATATGGATGATCCGTTCAGCGTCCTGGCTGACATAGGGTCTGATCATTTGGATAACATTGTCCTTTGCCGATCATGAGGTCACGACCGGGTGGTGTCTCTCTTCAGGTTTGGCAAACGCAGTCCGGAGCAGCCGGAGGCGATTTGCGGATGGGCACCGATGGGTGCCCGAGAGGTCAGGACATAAAATCTCCGAAGTGGACTGAGAGGCCCATACCACACCCTGTTGCCGGAGGAAAAGACACATGCTTCTCGAAGCTGACATCGGCTGTCTCAGATCGACTGCATTGGCGAGCGGCGTTTTTCCCGGTAGAGCTTGTCGAGATGCAAGGTCACGATGGCAAACACCACCCAGCTGGTATGAAAGACAAGACCTGCAAGCATGACGGTCCATCCGGGGATCGGCCCTATCGCCGCCCGTTGGAACACGTCGGCAAGGCTGGTCAGTGGGACAGGGTGTATCGCCAGCTTGCCGTAGTAGGCGACAGCCTGGATCGCCAGGATCCAGGAGTAGTTGCTGCGCAAGCGCCGTCCTGCCGCCCTGACCAGCGAGATATGATAATGCGGCATTTCATAGTCGTCGGAGAGCATCGTTGCCCAGCTTCCGCGCATGGGTACTTTGCCTCCGGCGAGGATGGGCGCGTAAAAGTCCGTCTCCATCAGCCGAGCCCGCGCCCGAAACATGTTGTAGTAGCGGTAGCGGCGAGCTTCGAAGATCAGGAAAACAGTTACCAGCAGCCCCACCAGCACCATGGGCAAGGGTGATGCTTCCTTGTTGGAGAATGTCGCGGACAGCGCGATGCCGGTGGTGACGACGGCCCAGTTGGTGGTGTTGTCGAGGCGGGTGCGCCAATGGGTGCTGCGAAACACCTCAGCGCGATAAAGGTGGGCAAGCGCGGTGAGCGTGCCGGACTCCATGTCCTGCTTGGGCCAGTCCTGTTCCTGATCCTTCTGAGACATATTCCGTTCCTAAACGGACTTCTTGTTAAAACAGAGTAATGCAGTTTCCCGCTATTGCCAGAGGGGCAAAATTGACCATGGCGAAGCCGGGGAAGGGCGCGCGCTGCCTGTCTGACAAAGTGCCGCGCAAGCAACCGCAAATCGAAGTTCCTTTTCCTGTTCGTATGACCTAAAGTTCGTCGTTGAATACAGTAATTTTCTCCGAAGACGCTGCATTTTCTCTAAAGTAACTTCAATGGAACAGGCATTTTGATGAACAGGTTTTCGCTTTTTGTCGTGCTGGCAGCACTTGTTTTGCCAGCCAGTATCGCTTTCGCCTCACCGGACGTCGATTTCCCGCAAAACGGTGCATCCTACGGCGGCAAGGTTCGCAGTGGTCCTGGTATGCAATACGGGCAAAGCGGCAGTCTCCGTCAGGGGGACGCCATTTTGATCCTGTCCGGTACCGGGGTCATGATGAATGGATACGAGTGGTTCCAGGTCAGGTATCGCAACGGACAGACGGGCTTTCACTGGGGCGGGCTGTTCTGCTCGGAGCGCCCATACCCGGGGATATACGAGGTCTGCGGAGGCCGGCCTCAGGTCCAGAACCCGGTGCCGCAGCAACCTGGCGGCCAACTGTCGGCAGCTCCTGGTGTGAATGGCCAGAATGTTGGTGTCGTCCGGCATTCTGGCGGCAGTTTCACAAACATTGGAAACGGCCAGTGGCAGGAAGCGGACGTCTACGGCACCGTGAATTTCCATTTTCAGGAATTCGGCCGGGACGACTGGTCGGTGTATCTCCACGATGCTTCAAGAAATGTGACGCTGCAGCTGGATCTGCATCGGCGCATGATCCTTTATGAGCAGGGAAATGGTCCGCGGTCGGACCTTTACCAGATCACCGATGCCTTTCCGGCGCGCAACTATCAACCGGCAGCAGCTGGCAATGTGGCGCAGCCGGCCGCGGGAGACTCAATCACGGTGCATTACACGTGCACCGAAGGATTGCCTTTGACGGCCACCTACGTGCAAAGCGGCAACGGCCACCTGATCTACACCATTGACGGTCACACGCCGAGACGGCTCGAGCAGGTCGTCTCAGGGTCGGGCGCGCGTTATACGGACGGTCAGTACACGGCTCACAGCAAGGGGCGTCAGCTCTTGCGCCAATCGCCTTCGGGCATCGATGACTGTTACGAAAACCAGTAGCAGGTTGATCCAGCGGCGCTGATAACGCCGCTGGATCAGGCCCTCATTTCTTCTTGTTCATCGCTGCGGCAAGTGCCGCGGCCAAGGCGTTGTTGCCGCTGTCTCCGCCGGAGGACTTCGGCGCACCGCCACCACGGGGGCCATTTCCGCGCGGACCGTTTCCGCCGCCTGGCCCCTTTCCGCCGGGGCCTCGGCCCCCAGGACCGCTCCGGTTCTGGCCACCCCTTTCCTGACCACCGCGCTCACGCTGGCCCTGATAGTCGGCCTGGGACTTCATGGTCATGGAGATGCGCTTGCGCGGAACATCCACTTCCAGGACCGTCACCTTGACGATATCACCGGCCTTCACGACCTTGTGCGGATCATCGACGAAACGGTCCGCCAACTGGGAGACATGCACCAGTCCGTCCTGGTGGACGCCGACATCGACGAAGGCGCCGAAGTTGGTAACGTTGGTGACCGTGCCTTCCAGCTTCATGCCGGGTTTCAGGTCGGAAATTTCCTCGACGCCGTCCTGAAGGGTGGCGGTCTTGAATTCGGGGCGCGGGTCACGGCCCGGCTTTTCCAGTTCCGACAGGATGTCCTTCACGGTTGGAAGACCGAATTTTTCGTCGGTGAATTCTGACGGCTCGAGGCCTTTCAGCAGTGAGGCGTCGCCCATGATCTGGCGCACGTCGCGGCCGCAGGCCTTCACGATCCGTTTTGCCAATGGATAGGCTTCCGGGTGGACGGACGAGGCGTCGAGCGGTTCCTTGCCTTCGTTGATGCGCAGAAAGCCGGCGCAGAGTTCAAAAGCCTTGGCGCCGAGGCGCGGGACTTCCTTGAGCTGTGTGCGACTGTCGAAGCGGCCGATGGCTTCACGGTGTTCGACCACCGCCTTTGCCAGACTGTCCGACAGGCCGGAAATGCGCGACAGCAGGGCGGGAGAGGCGGTGTTGAGATCAACGCCGACGGCATTCACCGCGTCTTCGACAACCGCATCCAGCGCACGGGCCAGCTTGGTCTGGTTGACGTCGTGCTGGTACTGGCCGACGCCGATAGACTTCGGTTCGATCTTGACCAGTTCGGCAAGCGGGTCCTGCAGGCGGCGGGCGATGGAGGCCGCGCCGCGCAGGGAAACGTCGACATCCGGCATTTCCTTCGCCGCCAGTTCCGAGGCCGAATAGACCGAAGCACCGGCCTCGTTGACGATGACCTTCACCGGGCGCTGGGCGGCGGGGATGTCGGCAAGAACATCGCCCGCCAGCTTGTCTGTTTCACGGCTGGCCGTGCCGTTGCCGATGGCGATCAGGCCGACCTTGTGTTTCGCGATCAAGGCGAGGAGAGCGGCGCGGGAGCCGGAGACATCATTGCGCGGTTGGAACGGATAGATGGTCGCGGTTTCAACCAGCTTGCCCGTTGCATCGACAACGGCAACCTTCACACCTGTCCGGATGCCGGGATCGAGGCCGAGCGTGGTTCTGGAACCGGCGGGGGCTGCCAGCAGCAGATCCTTGAGGTTGCGGGCAAAAACCTGGATGGCTTCTTCTTCCGCCTTGTCACGCAGGACACCCATCAGGTCGAGTTCCAGGTGAAGGGCAAGCTTCACCTTCCAGGCGAAACGCGCAGCTTCCATAAGCCACTTGTCGCCAGGGCGGCCCCGGTCAGCGATGCCATAGGTGTCAGCAACCATCTTTACGGCGGGCAGGACAGGGGAGACGTCGTCAGCATCAACCGTCAGGTCGACAGACAGGATGCCTTCGTTGCGGCCACGGAACAGCGCAAGGGCACGGTGGCTCGGGATCTTCGACCATTGTTCGGAATAGTCGAAATAGTCGGCGAATTTCGCTCCTTTTTCAGCCATGCCGTCGATGAGTTTCGATTGAACGACACCACGTTCCTCGACATGGCGGCGCAGGCGGCCGACCAGCTCGGCGTTTTCGGCAAAGCGTTCCATCAGGATCTGGCGGGCACCGTCAAGCGCCGCCTTGGTGTCGGCAACGCCCTTGCCTTCATCCACGTAAGCGGCCGCTTCGGCCTCGGGGTCCCGGGTGGGATCGTCCAGAAGAGTGTCGGCCAGCGGTTCCAGACCGGCTTCGCGGGCAATCTGCGCCTTGGTGCGACGCTTCTTCTTGAACGGCAGATAGATGTCCTCAAGCTGGGACTTTGTATCGGATGCCTGAATGCTGGCAACAAGATCGTCGGTGAGCTTGCCCTGCTCTTCGATGGATTTGGTTATGGCGACGCGGCGGTCTTCCATTTCGCGCAGATAAATCAGCCGCTCTTTGAGCTTGCGCAGCTGGGTGTCGTCAAGCCCGCCGGTGGCTTCCTTCCGGTAGCGGGCGATGAACGGCACCGTCGAACCTTCGTCCAGCATCTGGACGGCCGAATTCACCTGGCCGGCCTTGCAGCCGATTTCATCCGCGATCCTCTGTGCGATGCGCAGGGCGATCTGGGCGGACAGGTCGGCCTTGGGAGTGGACGTGGTCGGGTCGGTCATCGATACGCTTGCCATTTACGAAAGGTACTTTCCGTCGAGAAAAATCTGAGCCGCAGACGATAAGCCCCCTCAATCGGGCGGAAAAGGGACCGATGAGCTCCGTCCACTGTGAAATACCGAAAGATTGCCGGATCGGGCGCGCCGGATTGAAACAAGCCGAGCCCAATGGCGAACCAATTTCGCGGCAGGCAGTTCAGTGAAATTGTTTTGGTATGCACTTTTAGGTTGAGCTACAGGTAGTTCCTGTACGAATTGCAATAAATTGCGTATTCTGCGTTGAAAACGAGCAGCTATTCTTTCAACAAGATGTCGTGGTCGGTTGGTGGTGCGCATGGGGGCAAGGGCGCACATCCTGCCGAGGTTCAAGGTTCCCGAGCTTTAATAACCGGATCACACGGTTTGTTATGAGGAGTGCAGACCGATGGCGCGCGGACGGCCAAGAAAAATCGATACCAAAGACGCTCTTCATTCCGTGATGATCGCCTTTTGGCAGAACGGCTACACCGGCACATCCATGAGCGATCTTGCCGAGGCGTCAGGCATGGCCAAACCGGGCCTTTATGCCGCGTTCGGCGACAAGGAAGCGCTGTTCGAAAAGGCGCTTCTGCACTATTTCGAAACCTACGGCGGGCCGGTTTTTGCCAGGTTGAAACGGGCAGAAAAACACGTTGTCCAGGACTTCCGGGATTTTCTCGGTGCCGTCGCGGATCTGACGCTGGACAAGGAAACACCGGCTGGATGTTTTCTCGTCAATGCGCTTGTCGACTGCACATACGGCGCTCAGCGGCACCAGGAAGTCGTGCTGGACCTTCGGGCTGCACGGTTCAAGGCCATCAGGGATCGCCTTTTAAAGGCGGTTGCTGCGGGAGAGATGTCTGAAGATACGGACGTGGACCGGACGGCAACCTTCATCGACGGACAGTTTTCGGCAATTGCCCTGCTTGGGCGCAGTGGCAGCAGCGAGAACGACCTCAGAACCTTTATCGAGACCGGTCTCCAGGCACTTCCTGCAAGCAATGATCTGCAGGAGATTTCCGAAGCCGCGTTCAACTCGCCTATCTTACGACAGTGATCTGCTCGGCGGCGCGGGTGACTGCGGTATAAAGCCAGCGGCTCTTGTGCTCGCGGAATGCCCAGCTTTCATCGAACAGGACAACGTTGTCCCATTGCGAGCCCTGGGCCTTGTGGACGGTCAGCGCATAGCCGTAGTCGAATTCGTCCGCCTTGCGCCGGATGGCATAGGGAATGCTTTCCGCGCCATCCTCGAACATGGCCGGCAACACCTTCACCTTGACGGCGTTTCTCGAGAGCTCGTCCTCGGACACGACATCGAAGCGCAACGTGTTGCCACGTGGGGGGCGCAGGCGCTTGACCGTCCAAAGACCGCCGTTCAGAAGCCCCTTGGTCTTGTCGTTCCTGAGGCACACCAGCTTGTCGCCGACCGCTGGCATGGGAGTGGAGAAATCCTTCAACTCGCGAATGCGGGCGTTGTAGAGCCTGCGCGTCTTGTTGGTGCCGACCAGCACCTGATCGGCGGCAAGGATCTGGTCCTTGTCGATGTCGCGCCGGTGGATCACCCGGCTTTCGCCGAATGTGCCGTAGTCGAGCTGGCCACCGTCGCGAATGGTCATCGACATGCGTACGATCGGATTGTCCTGCGCCTGTCGGTGAACCTCGGTCAGCATCACGTCGGGCTCTGCTTCGGTGAAAAAGCCACCGCCCTTGACCGGAGGCAGCTGTGCCGGATCGCCCAGCACCAGAACAGGCGTGCCGAAGGACAGAAGGTCCTTGCCCAGGTCTTCGTCGACCATGGAGCATTCGTCGATGACGATCAGGCTCGCGGTCGAAGCCTGGCTGTCCCGCTTGATGGCAAACTGCGGGCCGCTGTCGTCATCATCGTCGTCAAGGTCGTCTTCTTCCTTGGCCGAACGGGGGCGGTAGATCAGCGAATGGATCGTGCCCGCGTCCTCGCAGCCTTTCTGGCGCAGCACATGCGCAGCCTTGCCGGTGAAAGCGCCAAAACAGACATCGCCGTCGATGCCTTCCGCCAGATGCCGGGCAAGCGTTGTCTTGCCTGTGCCCGCAAAGCCGAACAGGCGGAACACCTGCCTGTCGCCGCGCTTTAGCCAGGCAGCGGCTTCTTTCAGGGCTTCATCTTGTTGCGGGGACCAGGCCACGGAATGCTCCTTCAGGATCAGAACCGGTTGCTTACCCCGAAACGGGCGATTCGACCACGGCGGAATTGGGGGGCTTGAGGCCGTTATGTTCAGGCGCGCGCACCGGGCGTTCGTCCAGCGAAGCCAGACAGCAGCCGTTTCCAATCCAGACGCCAGCCTCAGACCTTGCTGTAGTTCCAACCCCAGCCGCAGCCGTAGACCCAGACTCAGCCCCAGCCTCCCCCTCATCCTGAGGAGGGCCGATGGCCTGTCTCGAAGGATGGGCAGCACACTCAGGAGCAAGTGGCCCATCCTTCGAGACGCGCACTTTCGTTTGCTCCTCAGGATGAGGGGGAGGGCTGGGGATCGCTCCTACGATTTCGGCTCAGAAGAACAGAAGCTTGAGTGAAATTACCCCAGAACCGAGAACGAGCTTTCCTTGGTCAGCTCGCGCTTGCGGGAGAACGTCGCCGTGTTGAGCGTGTGGGGGACATGCTCCAGCTTGAATTGCAATGGCTTGGCGTCATGGTCATTGCCAGCTTCGCAGTAACCGATCAGATCTGTCATCAGGCGCCCGGCAACGGTTGCGTTCTTGAACTGGTTGCCGCTGGTTCCGATGGCCAGGTAGTAGCCATCGACATTGGTGCGGTCGTAAATCGGGAGCCAGTCGTCCGTCGCGTCATAGAGCGCCGCAACCCCCACAGGGTGCTGGGATACGCCCAGTTCGGGTACTCGTTGAGAGTAGCGGTAGGCATAGGTGAGACCGCGGTCGGTGAGGTCCATTGCAAAATCGTCGGGATCTTCCACGAGATGCGGGTCGCAGGCAGGGTTCTGGCTGCCGATCATCAACTGGCCGCCGCCACCCGGCTTGACGTAGACGGAGATGTCGTTGTCGGAAACGACCAGACCTTCGCGGGAATAATTCAGACTTTGTGGCGGGGCGATCTGAACCACTTCCTGGCGCAGCGGGCGGTGGCCAATCTTCATTCCGGTCTCACCTTCCAGGAGCGCGTTCACCTTGCCGGAATGCGGGCCGGCGACATTGATGACGATGGCTGCCGGGATATGTTCGCCGTTCTCAGTGAGAACACCGGTGACACGGTTGTTCTCTACCGGAATCTTGACGATCCTGGTCTTGAAGCGGAACTGCGCCCCAAGCCTGGCTGCCGCATCCTTCAGGTTGCGGGCGGCGATTTGCGGATCGTCGACGTAGCCACCTGCCGGGAAGAAGACACCGCCCTGAAGCGCACCACCGGTCGGCATGCCGAAGTCGTCGTCATCCATGGTTTTCGCCGGGGCGAAACAGTCCAGGTTGTAGCCCGGGAGTTCCTGTGTGATGCGGTCGGCCGACCAGTGTTCATAAGGGATGCCGAGGGCGTCGGCATGTTCCAGAACATGCTTCTGGTAGTTGTCGGATGCGGTCTTCATCACCAGTGTGCCGGTCTCGATGAAATGTGCCAGTTCCCCGGTGTCTTCCGTTTCCAGATAGGCCTGCCAGTTCTTCCAGTCGTGATAGCCTTCAAGGGCCATCGCCGTGCCGTCGCGCGTGGAATAATAGGTGCGGATCACCGCCGCGGAGCTGGAGGTGGAGCCATAGCCGGCTGCCGGCAGGGCGTCGACATTCAGTGTCTTGTAGCCCTTGCGTGTCATGGACAATGCGATGGCGCAACCGATGATGCCGGCACCGATGATAATCACGTCATGGCGGTTCGGCGTTTCGTTTGATGTTGGCATGGCTGTCCTTCCTTCCGGCGTTTCGCCCAGAACAGAGGACAGCCCCTTTTTTGTCTAGCGGCAAAACCGCCACTTGATGTTCCGATCCAGTCATATCGTTTGTCGGAAAGGCTGCAGCTGCAGCTAAAAATCATCATATGTTTATAAATAAAACCATCATGCTGAGTTTGCTAAATATCGTGGAATTTGTTCTCAAGTCTCAAATTGTCCTGAAGATGGCCTGCGCGCATAGTCAAACCAGTTCATGTCGGTTTACGCCGATTTTTCAAACATTTGGAGACTTCCTTGCCGCGCGCGAAATTCTGCGAGTGGCCGACATTGGCCCTGATTCTGGCCACCTCGTCGGCTTGGTTTTTGTTGATAGGGTTCTATTCCGAGCTTGGACCTTTCGTGGTCTGCCCCCTGGCGGCGATCCTGGTGACATTGCAATCCTCACTGCAACACGAGGTACTTCATGGTCACCCCACGCGCAGTCCCGCACTCAACGAAGCCCTGGTCTACTGCTCGTTCGGCCTGTGCGTGCCGTATCGCCGCTTCAAGTCTCTTCACCTGCGCCATCATAACAACGACCGGCTGACGGATCCCTATGACGATCCGGAAAGCTACTATCTGGCCTGGTCAGACTGGCAGAGCCTTCCTCGTCCGATACAAATGATCCTGACGATCAACAACACCCTATTGGGCCGGCTGCTGATCGGGCCGGTGGTATCGATGGTCGGTTTCGTGGGAGCCGAAATCCGGATGATGATTGCGGGCGACAAGGTCGTCATGCGCGCCTGGGCACATCATGTTGCCGGTGTGGTGCCAATTGTCCTGTTTGTCACTCTGGTTGGAGGCATGCCGTTCTGGCTGTATGTTCTCGGCGTCGCCTATCCGGGCATGAGCCTGTTGATGCTGCGCACCTATGCGGAGCACCGTGCGCATGAACAAGCGGAGGCGCGGTCGATCATCGTCGAGTTCTGCCCGGTGTTCTCGCTTCTGTTTCTGAACAATAATCTCCATGTCGTTCATCACGCCAATCCGCGGGCGCCCTGGTATCATCTTCCGAAGATCTACCGCGCTGCCCGTTCGGAATGGCAGGAACGGAACGGCGGCTATGTCTTTGCGAGCTATTTCCAGTTGGCCAGGCACTATTTTTTCAAGGTGAAGGAGCCCGTTGTGCACCCGATCAAATACAATGAGACCAGCGGATTTTCTGCCGCGGAAAAGGCGGTGTCTTGACCGGTGGATCTTTTCTAGCTGTCCGGCTGCCGATGTACGACTGGCCGGAAGTACGCCATGCCACGCGGGATCTTGAAAGCGCGCTCCAGGGCGCGCTTTGCCGCGTTCTGGGACTGAGTGAAGGCGATATTCGGCCATGGCAGGATGGGCAAGATCTGGTGGAGGCCTGGACGGACCCGGATCTCCTCTTGTCGCAAACCTGCGGATACCCCCTGACACATGCGCTCGCAGGCAAGGTCCGGCTCGTGGGGACGCCTCACTACGACGCGGAAGGGTGCGATGGTCCACGATATTGCAGTCAGCTGATCGTCAAGCATGACAGCTCCCACCAAAACCTGGAGGGCCTGCGCGGTCACCGGGCGGTTTTCAACGGGTCGGACAGCCAGTCAGGCATGAATACTTTCCGTCACGCGGTGGCGCAGCTTGATACTGAAGGGGCTTTCTTTTCAGACGTCATTGTGAGCGGGAGCCACCTGGCGTCGTTGAAGGCCGTTGCGGAGGGCAAGGCCGACATCGCTTCCATCGATGCAGTCTGCTGGGCACTGGTCTGCCGGGAAATGCCGGAGCTGGCGGCGCAAGTTCGGCCGCTTGCCCGCACAGCATCTGCGCCCGGGTTGCCGCTGATCACTTCCCGCCGTTTCAGCGATGCGGAACACGCTCTTATAAGCGAGGCCGTTGCCGAAATGCTTTCAGCGCCTGAAACGCAACAAAGCCGTGAACGCCTTGGCATTCACGGCTTTTCGAAACTGTCTTCCGACGATTACGCGGTCATCTTGACGATGGAAGCCGAGGCGGCAGAGCGCGGATATCCCGTGCTGGCCTGACGTTGATTTCGAACCTTCTGGAAAATTGTCAGATTGCCGGCTTCAGGCCGGCAAACGACAGTCCTCCAGGTCGTCAGATCAGCGTTTCTTGGACTTCTGAGCTTCGCGCTGGCGCAGGACCTGGTTCATACGAGCCAGCTCTGCCGTGGTGTGTCCGCTGACGACACCCATGAGGTTGGTGCCGAGGGCTTGTGCAAGATAGGTCATGGCGTTGCCAATCCTGAGCGTATTCGATTGTTACAAGAAAGTGCGGTCCACTGCTTAAACGCGAGGCCGCTTGCCTGCTATATGGGCAGAACTTGCGGTTCAATCAATCGAATAGTATTCATCTATTCGTTCAAAAAAATTGAACTGAACCTCCGGGAAATCTGGACCATGCAAAAGTTGCCCGGCACCGGCATGCCGCTGATCGATCTGGATCTTTACCGGACCTTTTTGGTAATCGCGGAAACCTCAAGTTTTTCAAAAGCTTCCGAGCTTGTTGGGCGAACGCCGTCAGCAGTTTCAATGCAGATCAAAAAACTTGAATCGATCCTCGGGGTTTCGGTGTTCGCCCGGGAAGGGCGTACCGTACGTATGACTACGGAAGGCGAAGCTTTGCTTGGATATGCGCGGCGTATCCTGATGCTGAACGAGGAAGCTGTTTCGCTGTTCCTGTCTCCTGAAGTGGAAGGCGAAGTCCGCTTCGGAGCGCCGTCCGATTTCGGCACCAGGTTCCTGCCCAACATTCTTTCACGCTTTGCACGCTCTCATCCTGGTGTGAACGTGGACGTGCATCTCGATGGCAGTCCGATGCTGGACGAGAAGGTGAAGAAGGGGGAGCTGGACCTTGCGCTCTTTACCGCCCGTCCGGGTACCGCACTGGCGCGGGGAGGCACAATCGTCTTCACCGAACCGCTGGTCTGGGTAGGACTGGAAGGTGGTATCGCCTATGAGCGCGATCCGTTGCCGCTTGCCGTTTCCACTCCCGGGTGCCCCTGGCGCAGAGCTGCGCGGGTTGCGCTGGACGATGCCCAGAAGCCTTACCGCGTTTCCTACACCAGCTTTCACAGTGCCGGCCAGGAAGCCGCGCTGCTGGCGGACCTTGCCGTGGCTCCCTTTCCGGCGAGTGTTGTCGAGGCGCCCCTGATGGCCCTGGACGAACGGCATGGCCTGCCGGAAATCGGCGACTATCACATTCTCATGGCCGAACGGGCCCATGCGGGCAAAGCCACTCATGCGTTCGCCAAGCATGTTGCCGAAAGCTTCAAGGACCTCAGCCACGGCGTCTCGGTCTGAAGTCAGTCTGTCGCGTTAACCATAATTTCCGTTTCACGGGACAAACCCGCAGGACCTCTGGCGCAAAAGTTAACGAGCGGTTACGATTCATGGTAAATGAAGCGTTAACAGCGAGACGTGTCATGAATTCCATCTGCAAAACCCTGCTGGCCGCAGCCGGCATGAGCATCGCCCTTGGAGCCGCAGCGCAGGCCGAAAGCGGCACGACGCGCATTGTCCACGACGAACCTTATGGTGCCATCGTGACCAAGGAAGCCGGTGTGCTGGTGTTCCGCGGCCTGCCGCCGACCCGCAAGGTGATCGTCAATCCGGACGGCAAGACGCCGCTGGAACTGAAGCAGACCGAAGTGACCGAGACCAACGTGATGGTCTTTGCCGATCAAAGCGATTACGTGCGCGCCCTCGGCCCGAAGATCATCCGGTTGAAGTAAACGTCGAGACTCGGTTCGCAGGCGTGTTCTGATAAGCCGACTGGCCTCTGCCATCGGTTTGCTTACGTCGCATGATAATCTGCCAGTCCCCACCAAACTCCTCATCCGGAGGAGGGCTGAAAGCCCGTCTCTAAGGATGGGCCACTTGTATTGGCGTTTGCCGCCCATCCTTCGAGACGGCGCTTCGCACCTCCTCAGGATGAGGGGGGAGAAGTTCGGGATGAGGGGAGCGGGAGGCGGAGTTCAGCAAAGGCGAAGAATCGAGGTGTTCCGGATGGAGTGACTGCGCAGGTCTCTGAATCGATCTGTCGCTCTGCGCTCTTCGGAACTCGGCAGGTATCCTCAGTGCCGGGGCGCTCTTGTCCGCTCAACAGTCCTCGTCTTCCCCGCCTTTTCGTGCCGACCCCACCTCCGGTAAATCCCAATCGTTCCCTACACCAACCCCTCATTCTGAGGAGGTCGGGAGGCCCGTCTCGAAGGATGGGCCGCTTGTTCCCGAGTATGCTGCCCATCCTTCGAGACGGCGCTTTGCGCCTCCTCAGGATGAGGTTGAGGGGAGGGGAGCCCGGGAGGATAGGGGGAGGTGAAGTTCAGGAGGGGGAGGCGGTCGTCGGGGTGTTGGTCCGACGACCGGATGCATTCACATGCGCATGCGTTCGGCTTTCGGGTCGAACAGCGGTTCGCTGATGATGGTGGCCTTGCGGCGCTCGCCGAGGATTTCGATCTCGAAGGCGCCTTCCTGCGTGTTCGCTGCCAGTTCCGAGGGAATATACCCTTGTGCGAGGGATTTCCGCAGGTAGTGGGCGTAGCCGCCGGAAGTCACCCAGCCGATCACCTTGCCATCGTGCCACACGGGCTCATCGCCCATGACGTCGGCGTCCGACGCGTCGACCACGAAGCTGACACGCAGGCGCTTCGGGCCTTCATCGAATTCTTTCTGAGCCGCCTCCTTGCCGATGAAGGTGTCCTTGGACAGCTTCACGAACCGGCCAAGATCGGCTTCGAATGCGCCGTAGATCGGGCGGAACTCGCGGAACCAGGTGCCGAAGTTCTTTTCCAGCCGCAGGCAGAGCAGGGCGCGCATGCCGAAGTTGACGATGTTGAACTCGGCTCCGGCCTTCATCAGCGCATCATAGACCTGACGCTGGTACTCCGGCGCCATCCAGATCTCGTAGCCAAGGTCGCCCGTGTAGGTGATGCGGTTGACCTTGCAGGGGGCATTGGCAACGTCCATTTCGCGGAAGTCCATGAACCGGAAGGCCTCGCCCGAGACATCGTCTCCGGTGATCTTCTCCAGAACCTTGCGCGAACTGGGACCGGCGATGGAGAGGCCAACCCAGCCGAGGTTGATTGCGCGGATCGTCACCGAGCCGTCCTCTGGCAGGTGCTTCTCGAACCAGCGCATGTGATAGATCTCGGCCTGGGACGAGCCCCACATGTAGAACTTCTGGTCGCTGGCCCGGGCGATGGTGAAATCACCGATCAGTTTGCCGTTCTCGTTCAGCATCGGCGTCAGGATGATGCGGCCGACCTTCGGCATTGTGTTGGTCATCAAAAGCGACAGGAAGCTTAACGCGCCGGGCCCTGTGATCTCGTATTTGGCGAAGTTGGCCGTCTCCGTCACGCCCACGCTCTCGCGCACAGCCCGGCACTCGGCGCCGATGTGCTCAAAATCGTTGGAGCGGTGGTAGGAGACGATGTCCCTGGCTTCCACGCCTTCCGGAGCGAACCAGAGCGGTGTTTCCAGGCCCCAGCTGTCGCCCATGACGGCGCCTTGCGCCAGCATGCGGTCGTAAAGCGGGGTTGTCTGCTGCGGGCGGGCGGCCGGAAGTTCCTCGTTGGGGAAACGGATCCGGAACCGGCGGCGGTAATTTTCCTGAACCTTGGCATTGGTATAGGAGAGCGTTGCCCAGGTGCCGTAGCGGGCAACATCCATGCCCCAGATGTCGTAGCCGGGGTCGCCGTTGATCATCCAGTTGGCGAGCGTCAGGCCGACACCGCCGCCCTGGCTGAACCCGGCCATGACGCCGCAGGCAACCCAGTAGTTCCGAAGACCGCGAACCGGGCCGACCAGCGGGTTGCCGTCCGGCGCGAAGGTGAAAGGCCCATTGATGATCTGCTTGATACCGGCATTCTGCAGGGCGGGGAAATGCTCGAAGCCGACTTCCAGCTCCGGCGCGATCCGGTCGAGATCCGGCGCCAGCAGTTCGTGGCCGAAATCCCAGGGGGTCTGGCGCGGGCTCCACGGGCGGCAGTTCTGCTCGTAGGTGCCGAGCAGCACGCCCTTGCCTTCCTGGCGGGTGTAGATCTCACCACCGAAATCCAGAACGCCGATCAGTTCCTTGCCGGTGGCTTCGTTGTGTGAGGTCACTTCCTCCATCTCGTCGGTCAGGAGGTACATGTGCTCCATGGCGAGCACCGGCAGTTCGATGCCGACCATGCGCCCGCATTCGCGTGCCCACAGGCCTCCGGCGTTGACCACGTGTTCGGCGTGGATCGTGCCCTTGTTGGTGATGACATCCCAGGTGCCGTCGCGCGTCTGAACCAGTTCTTCCACCTTGGTGTGGCGCAGGACTGTCGCGCCGTTGACGCGGGCCGCCTTGGCATAGGCATGGGTGGTGCCGGAGGGGTCGAGATGGCCTTCAATCGGGTCCCAGAGCGCGCCGATGAAGTGCTTCTCGTCCAGAAGCGGGAACATCTTCTTGGCTTCGGAGACCGAGATCAGCTCCAGGTCCATGCCGAGATAGCGCCCCTTGGCCTGGGCAAGACGCAGGAAATCCATCCGCTCGGGCGTATCGGCCAGCATGACGCCGCCGGTCAGGTGCAGGCTGCAGGACTGACCGGAAATTTCTTCCAGTTCCTTGTAGAGGTCGACGGTGTAACTTTGCAGCTGGGCTACGTTCGGATCGCCGTTCAGAGTGTGGAAGCCGCCTGCTGCGTGCCAGGAGGAGCCGGACGTCAGTTCGTCGCGCTCGATCAGCGTGACGTCTTTCCAGCCGAGCTTGGTCAGGTGATACAGAACGCTGCAGCCGACAACGCCACCGCCAATGACAACAACCTGAGTGTGGGTATTCATGCAATCTGCTCCGGAAGCGCCTGCTCTTGCGCGGCAGGCCGTGTTCGAACGTTAAACGCGAAATGATCAGAAGTCGGTCGGGGCGCCGCCCTCGGCCTTTCGCCTCTCGACAAAGGCGGTGATTTCCTCGTCGATGGCCGGATCAAGCGGGGGCTGCTCATAGGCTTCCAGAGCCTTCTTATAGAGCATGTTCGCCTTGTCGTAGGCGGTCGGGCTGCCTGCTTCCGACCAGCTTTCGTAATTGCGCCAGTCGGAAACGATGGGCGCGTAGAAAGCGTCCTTGTAACGGTCCTGGGTATGCTGGGTGCCGAAGAAGTGGCCCGCCGGCCCGACCTCGCGGATCGCATCGACGGCAAGGGCTGCTTCTGACACATCAAGCGGCGTCAGATATTCGGCGATCTTCTGGAGCAGGTCGATATCGGTGATGAATTTCTCGAACCCGGCACTCAGGCCGCCTTCCAGCCAGCCCGCGGCATGCTTGATGATATGGGCCCCGCCGTTGATCGCGCCCCATTCCGACAACGTCGTTTCCAGCGCCGCCTGATAGTCGACCGTGTTGGCCGCGCAAACGCCTGACGACCTGTAAGGAAGATGATAGCGCCGGGCGAGCTGGCCGCCGACGATTGCTGCCTTCATGTATTCCGGCGTGCCGAAGGCCGGCGCACCGGATTTCATGTCGACGTTGGACGTGAAGCCGCCATAGACCACCGGCACACCCGGGCGGACAAGCTGGGCGAAGGCGATCCCGGCAAGGGCTTCCGCGTTCTGCAGGGTCAGCGCGCCGGCGACGGTGACCGGAGCCATGGCACCGGCAAGAGTGAAAGGCGTGACGATGGAAACCTGTCCGGCCTTGGCCATTTCGATCAGGCCTTGCAGCATTGGCGTGTCGAGCCTCAGCGGCGAGGACGTGTTGATGACCGTTGCCACGCACGGCGTTTCGACGAATTCTTCCGGGGTAAGGCCGTAGCCGATCCGGGTCAGTTCCAGTCCGTCGAGGTTGCGCTCCTTGCCGAGCGAATAGATGTGATAGACCTTGTCGGTGAGCCGCAGCATGTCTGCAACGCAGTCGAGATGGCGCACGGAAGCGTGGATATCGACCGGTTCGACCGGGTAGCCCATGACGCAGTGAATGATGTTGAAGAACTGCGACAGTTTCAGGAAGTTGCGATAGTCCTCCTGGTTGCCCGGGCGGCGGCCGTGGTCGCGGTCGACGGCATTGGGGGCGCTGGCCACACAGGAAAAGGCAAGGGCATCGCCGCCCACCTGCAGATCATGCGCCCGGTTGCGCGCACGGATCGTGAATTCGGCCGGGGCCTTGGCGACAAGCTCTTCCACCATCGCCCGGTCCATGCGTACACGGTCTTCACCCGGCCTGATGTCGGCCCCGGCATCTTTCAGGATCTGCTTTGCTTCCTCGTGCAGGAAGTCGATGCCGATCTCTTCCAGAACGCGCATGGATGCGTCGTGGATCGCTTCAAGTTCGTCAGCGGAAACGGCTTCCAGCGGCTTGAAGATATGCCGCGGCTGCTTGAAGGGTTTTTGCGGAAAGAGATCCGGACCGGTCTTCTCGCCGCCCCTGCGCCGCCGTCCGCGCCGTGCGGGAGCCGTCTCGGCAAGCGAGGCCGTTTCGATGTCATGGGTCATGTCGTCCGCCACTATTCCTGAAAGCCGGACCTGATGCCCTGGAAAGGCTTGGGCGCGGCCCGGTCTGCGCCATCTCATCAGACGTTACTTGAGAGGGGACTTTCAGCGGGCAGTCTCAGAACGACGGCCAGTGCTTCAACTCCGACATCCGGCACCGTGTCCTCGATCCAGCCGTGGTCTCGCCAATCGGAGGGCTTGACGACAAGGGACTTCAAAGCGATCAGAACAAGGAGACTTTTTGTGGGGACCCTTGGTGCGCGAGTTGCTGTCGGATTCGGAACTGCTGGCTTTTCTGAAAACGCTACTGCCGGTGAAGGACTGGTCAGTTGCACGGCTGCGGCCGTTGCCGGTCGCCTATACCGCCCGGTTCTGGCGCCTGGATACGCCTGGCCGAAGCTATGTCATCAAGGAGTTCTTCCCCGAAAACGAAGACAACCCTCTGTATCCGACCTTGCCGAGGCAGGAGGCGGACGCCCTTGCCGTTCTTGCCCGCCATGGCCTCTCGCCGGAACTAGAAGCTTTCACCTACAGTCCGGCGAAAACACCGCTGTTGATCTATGGCTATCCGACCCCCGTCGACAACGAGATCGATGTCGGAGAAGCCGCCGAGCTGATCGGTCGGTTTGCCGCCTTGAGTGAACCGGTGCCGGGACACCAGACCGTTCCGGCCGGATATCACGAGGTGCTGGCGCGGGGTGATGCCATGCTGGCGCTCATTCCGCATAGCCGCAAGGCGGCGAACCTGAAGCGGTCGCGCCCGGCGGACGGCGCCGTCAAAAAGCGCGAGATCAAGCGTTCGCTGGTTCATCGCAGTTTCTGTCTGGGCACGATCCAGGCAACCGGCGATGGTGCCCGGCTGATCGATTGGCAATTCGCCGGGCTTGGTGACCCGGTCGAGGATATCGCCTGTTTCGTCTCTCCCGGTCTTGCAACGCTCTATGGCCTTCATCCGCTTGTCGCCCATGCGGAGGAAATGTTCCTGACGCGCTATCCTGACCAGGAGACGGTCGAGCATTTTCTGAAGGAGCGCGGCGCCTATCACTGGTGCCTTGCAGCCTATTGCCTGTTCCGCCACGAAACATTGATGCATTCCAACGCCCCGGCGGCCAGGGCCTATGGCCGCGCGCTGGAAGAGGAAGTCGACCTGCTGCTGCGTTTGCGGGGCCGATGAGGGGCGTTTGCAGCAGTTGTAATCAATCTGTCATGGGAGAAGGCTAACGGGAGGCATGTCCATCCAGCTTGCTTCCGTTTCCAAGTCCTTCGATGCCCATAAGGCGCTGAACAGCGTGTCCCTTTCGATTGAGGACGGCACGTTTTTCGTGGTTCTCGGCCCGTCCGGTTGCGGCAAGTCGACCTTGCTGCGTGCCATTGCCGGGTTGGAGGCGGTCGATGCGGGAGAGATCAAACTCAGTGGGCAGGCCGTTGCCGGCAAGGGCCTGCACCTGCCGCCCGAGCAGCGCCAGGTGGGAGTGGTGTTTCAGTCCTATGCGCTTTGGCCGCACATGAATGTTGCCGCCAATGTCGCCTTTCCGCTCGAGACGGCGGGAGAAAGACGGAGCGCGGTGGCGGCCCGTGTGGCGGAGTGCCTGGAAACGGTGGCCCTGACACCGTTCCGGCAGCGCAAGCCGGCCGAACTTTCCGGTGGTCAACGCCAACGGGTGGCTCTGGCGCGGTGCCTGGCGCAGGGCGCGCGCACCGTCCTGATGGACGAGCCTCTCGCCAATCTCGATCCGCATCTGCGCAGCACGATGGAAGAAGAGCTTGCGGCATTCCACAGGGCGAGCGGCGCGACGACGCTTTTCATTACGCACGACCAGCGCGAGGCAATGGCCCTTGCCGACAAGGTGGCAGTGATGTGGGATGGCAGCATCCTGCAGGCGGACGATCCCGACACGCTTTACCGCCGTCCGAATTCGAAGAAGGTCGCCGGTTTCATCGGCCGCAGCACCCTCGTTCCGGTGGATGTGCTGCGAGTTGAAAACGGCGAGGCGCAAGTGCGCTTCGGCAATGTCATCGCGGTCGTCGATTGTCCTGACCAAACAGGTTCGGGCCCAGCAACGTTGTTGCTCAGGCCGGAACATCTGGTGCTCGCAACTGGTACTTCCGGCTTCGAGGCAACGGTCGAACGGACGATCTACCGGGGTGGCTATTGGGAAGTCTTCGTCCGTCTAGAAGGCCTTTCGCAACCGCTTCTCATGATGCTTCACCGAAAGGCGGACCCTGGCGAGCTCCTGCAGCTCGATATCATGCGCGGGTGGGTGTTGCCGGAGTGATTTTGTTCCTTGTTGTCACCCCGGGCAAAGCGCAGCGCAGACCCGGGATGACAAGAGTTTCGACTATCCCTCAATCCTTCCAGGGGATCGTCCCGGCCGGAACCCTGCGGGCCAGTGCATTCATTGTCAGCATGATCAAAATGGTTGCGGCGACGACCACAACCGACATGGCGGCCGCAAGTGTAGTGTAGCCGCCGTCTTCGTAGTTGAAGATCGTGGTGCCGATGGTCTCGTTGCCGGTGGACCAGAGCAGGGCGGAGACCGTGACCTCGTTGTAAGCCGTCAGGAACACCAGAATTGCACCGGAGGCAGCCGCGGGAGCTGCGAGCGGGGTGAAGATCCTTGTCATGCGCCGGTAGAACCCGGCGCCAGCCACCCGAGCGGCATCTTCCAATGAACCATCCATTTGCAGGAAGGCGGCGGCAACCGGTTTCAGGCCCACCGCCAGGAAAACGGAGACATAGGCAATCAGGATGATCCACAGCGTGCCATAGAGCGAGATGTTCAAAAGCGGCAGGGGGCGGATGAACGCCAGGATGAAGGCGATCGACATCACCAGGCCGGGCACGGCAAAGGCGACTTCCGACTGTGTGAGCGCAAGGCTCGCCCAGGTTCTGTGAGCCGGTTTTCGATGGGCGAGGAAATAGGCCAGGAACAGGCTGATGACAGCAATGACAAGTGCGGCAACCCCGGCAACGAGAGTTGAGTTGGCGAAGGCTCTGAGCGTGACGGACTGGCGCCAGAGCACTTCGGTGAAGTTTTCGAGTGTCAGGGTTTCCGCAGAGAGGGACAGGCCGTAAGTGCGGACCAGCGAGGTCGCCAGTAGCGAGGCTGTCGGCAGCAGCAGCACGAAGGCGACGAACAGCCAGAGAGTGGCTTCCACAAAGGGACGCTTGCGGCCAAGGGCGATCGCCAGAGGGTCTTGCGGCAGACCGATGAGGCTGGTGCGCAGGCGCCGCTGCAGCACACCTTGCAGCAGGATCGCGGCAAGGGCGACAACGGCCAGGATAACAGAAATGACCGCCACGTTTGGCAGGACATCCGGACCGAAGCTTGCCAGCCTTCGCCAGACCAGAACGGGCAAGGTGGTGTAGCGCGCCGGTATGCCGATCAGGGCATTGATGCCGAAGTTGCCAAGTGCGGCAACGAATGCGAGTGCAAAACCGGCCAGCAGGGATGGCGCGAGCAACGGCAAGGTGATCCTGCGCAACATCAAGAGGCTTCCGGAGCCGGAAACGCGGGCTGCGTCTGAGAGTTCGCGCGGAAACGACCTCAACGCGGCACGGACCAGCAGGAACACCAGCGGGCTGTGCTGCAGGGTCAGCAGCAGGACGAGGCCTTCGCGGGAGTAGAGAGGGTGGGTGGAGCCGAGTTCCGGAGCCAGCCCAAGCCAGCGCAACACCGGACTGCCCGGGCCGAGCGCCTGTATCCAGGCAATTGCCGTTACATGCGGCGGGATCATCATCGGCAGCAGGATCAGGAAAACCAGCAGGCCCTTGGCGCGAATATCGGTGAGGCCGATCAGGAGTGCGAGCAGGGTGCCGAGCGCGGTTGCTGCCAGTGCCGACAAGAAACTGCTCTCAACGGAATGCCACAGCGCGCTACGGACCGACCGGCTCTGCACGGCTTCCGTCAACGGACCCAGGTCGAGACCGCCATCACCCGTCAGTCCGGTCTTGAACAAAAGCAGCAGCGGTAGGCCGCAGATCAGCGTTGCGCCGAGAACAAGCGCGAGGAGGGTGGTCTTTTCGGAAAGCTTCGATAGCTGCACAGGGATTTGCCGTTGCTTCTCGCAGTCATTCCGGACAAGTGAGGCGTAGCGGAGCGATGATCCGGAATCCAGACATGTTTCGCGCCGGAGGCGCGGCCAAATTCCAAACGGAACAGTATTCGCTTTGCTCATGCTGATGTCTGGATTCCGGATCAGCATGCAGCAACGCTGCATTTGTCCGGAATGACGGGGGAACGGAAAAAAGCAGCGAGGCTTTCGCCACGCTGCCCGTTGTCGAAAGGAGGCGTTGGCCTTACCCGCCGAAGATCTCGGAGAATTTCATCTTGTCGGCCTGGTCCTGTTCCAGGGCCTTGGCCGGATCGAAATCCATGAGCTTGATCTGGTCGCGAGCGGGGAACCCTTCCGGAGCCGGGACACCCGGGTGTGCCGGCAGGTAGCCCTGGGATGCGGCAAGCTTCTGACCGTCTTCGGAAATCAGGAAGTCGACAAATGCCTTGGCGGCGTCCGGGTTCTGGGCGGTGGAGAGGATCGCAACCGGCTCGGTGACGGCGGAAACGCCTTCTTCCGGGAAGACGAACTCAACCGGTGCGCCTTTTACCTTTTCGCGGATCGGCAGGAAGTCGACGACGAAGCCGTAGAGTTTCTCGCCACCGGCAATCGCCTTGTAGACGCCGCCATTGCCGCCCTGCGGGTTAGCGCCCTGGTCTGCGAGGCCTTCGTAATAGGCCCAGCCGAGGTCCGGGTTGGAGGTCAGCGCAGTCATGTGGATGGTCGCGGCGCCGGAGGTCAGCGGCGACGGCATGGCCAGCTTGTCCTTTGCTTCCGGCTTCAGGAGATCCTTGTAGGACGTTGGCTTCATCGGCGCGTTGGTGTTGTACATGATGCCGGTGGTGATCAGCTTGGTGGAGAAGTAGCTCTTGTCCTTGTCCATGATTGCCGGATCGTAGGCAGAAACGTCGGCCGCCTCATGCGCCATCAGACGACCTTCCTGCTTCAGGCTCTCCATGGTTACCATGTCGGCGATCAGCAGCACGTCCGGCTTCGGCGCACCGGCTTCGAATTCGGCCAGCAGCTTCGCCATGATCTTGGTGGTGCCGTCACGGACCCACTCGACCTCAACACCCGGATGCGCCGCGGTGAAGGCATCGACGGTTGCCTGGGCGTCGGCGTTCGGCTGGGAGGTGTAGAGCACGAGCTTGCCGGTAACATCTTCGGCGTAAGCGGAGGTGGATGCCGCGGCCAGGAGGCCGGCTGCGATCAGAAGCTTTTTCATGTGACAGATCCTTTGCACAGAGCAGCAAAAGGGTTGCGGATGAAAATCGCCTATCAGCTCTACATGACAGTTTTATTCAGGCAGCGGGTATTTTTACGGGTAATTTTGCCGGCAAAGTTTAGTTTATCGGAGGCGTTTGCGGCAGCCGGCATCTCCTTTGGAGACGCCGGTGCCCCGTTGTTTTCGTGGTCAGACGTAACTTACGCAGGTGCCTTCCGAAACAAGATCCAGTCCTTGCGTCTTGCCGGCAAGCGCAGTCGGCAGGCCGGTGACAGGTTCAAGATAAAGCGCGTAAGTGGAGTGATGGATCGGCAGTACCTTGCCAGGCCGGAGCTTATCCACGAAATCGGCGACATGATTAGCGCCCATGCTGATCTGCCCGAGAGGTCCTGAAGTGCCGACGCCGCCAAGATGTGGAATGAACACGTCCGGCGATCCGAAGCCCTTGAGCGCGTCGAGGACATTTGGCGTCGGGAAGGTATCGCCGGTCCAATAGACCGACTTTGCCCAGTCGCCCTGGCGGGTCTCCAGCCAGTAGCCGTTGCCTGGGCCAAGCAGCGAGGCAATCTCCGGGTTTTCCGAGTGTTCGGCAGGTAGTGCGGTCAGCGAGAGCGTGACATCGCCCTTGGTGATCACGTGAGGTTTCATCCAGTCGGCTACCTGAACCTGCGTGAACCCTTTTGCGGTCAGTCGCTCCCGGTCATGAGAGGGAACGAGGAACGGCATGTCCGGGGCAATTGCGCTTTCCGCCGTCTGGTCGAAATGATCTTCATGCAGGTGGGACAGCAGGACTTGATCCACCCTGGAAAGATCCACACCGCGAAACGGGGTCAGCCGTTTGTGTGCCACCACGTCGGGTCCCGTGGCGAGATCGAACATCTCGTTGGGATCACCCATGCGGAATGCTTCCTCACCTTCACCGAAAGCCGGGTCGGTGAGGAGGGTGAGGTCCCCGCATTCGATCAGCATGGTCGCACCGCCGAGCCAGGTGATATCGAGCCGGGGAGATCCTGTTGCAGTTCTTGCGGGAGCGGACGGAACACCGGTCAAGATTGCGGGAACAGCCAGCGACATGGTGCCGGCTGACTTCAGAAAACTGCGCCGTTTCATGGGAATACCTCTTGGGACCGTTGATGGTGCGTTGTAGGTAGACTGCAGATATTGTTCGGTGTAGCTGTATAAAAGTGAACAGTCTGGCTGAAAATTTCGCGCAATGACAACGTTGGCACATCTGGAAACCTTTGTTGAAGTGGCCGGTCTTGGCAGTTTCGCTGCTGCCGCCCGGCAGCTCGACCTGCCCAGGTCGACAGTGACCGCTCGCATCAAGGCACTGGAGGAAGAGCTTGGCGTCGCCCTGTTCCAGCGCACGACCAGGCAGGTGCGCCTGACGGTGGAAGGCGAGGCCTACCGGGAAAAGGTTCAGCCGGCCTTGCGGGATCTGGAGGAGGCCGGAGAACAGCTGAAATCGGCACAGGCACCGCAGGGGATGGTGCGTGTGTCCGTCCCGGTCGACCTGCCGCTGGATGTTCTGGCAGAGGCGATGGCGAGCTTCAATTTGCGATATCCGGAGGTCCGGATCGAAGTGCATGTCAGCGATCGACCCGTTGATCTGACCGGCGAGCGGTTCGACTTCGCCCTCCGCGGCAACCGGGTTGCATCGGAAAGTGTCATCGTCCGCAAGATCGCCTCCAGTTACCTTGTTCTTGTCGCCCGGCCGGAGCTCTTGGAAAAGGCGTCTTTCGCCGAGCTGTTGACGTCAGGACGGGTGATCGACCCTGCCGAAGTGCTGATGGAGGCAGGGCAAGGAGGAGGCGCTCCAGTTTACAGGACGCGAAACCTGCAGCTTGCGCTGGCCCTGGTACTGAACGGCGGTATGGCGGGTATCTTGCCGAAATCGATGTGTGCCGAATTCCTGGCGGATGGGCGGTTGGCCGAGGCCGCGTGTCCGGTTGATCTGCCGGAGTTGCCGCTCTTTGCGGTCCTGCCGTCACGACGGTTCATCCCCAAGCGCGTTCGCCTGCTGGTGGATCATCTGGCAAGTGCTTTCGGCTGATCGGATTTTACACGGTCTTGCCCCAACCAGACATTGCCGTTGGGCAGCTTGTCGGCTATCACCGCCCCACCAGACATTAATCGATTTATGAAAGGCATGTTCATGAGCTCAAACGGCGCGGCCGCGGAAATCGGCCTGATCGGTCTCGGTACCATGGGTGGCAACCTTGCGCTCAATATTGCCGAACATGGCTTTCAGATCGCGGTGTTCAACCGGACCACGGAGAAGACCGACCAATTCATGGCGAAGGCCGGGGAACTCGCGCCGAAACTGGTTCCGACCAAGACGCTGGAAGACTTCGTTGCATCCATCAAGACCCCGCGCGCGGTCATCCTGATGGTTCCGGCCGGTGAAGCGGTCGATGCACAGATCGAGGCTCTGCGGCCGCTGCTCGATGCAGGCGATCTCATCATCGATGCGGGCAATGCCAATTACCACGACACGAACCGCCGCGCGGCGGAAGCTGCCGAAAAAGGCCCTCGCTTCATGGGGATCGGTGTTTCCGGTGGGGAGGAAGGCGCACGCTTCGGTCCGTCCATCATGGGCGGCGGTGCGAAGGACGCCTGGGATCAGGTCGGCCATATTCTGGAAGCGATTTCCGCCAAACACGAAGAAACGCCCTGCGCGGCCTTTCTGGGTGAAGCGGGCGCGGGTCATCTGGTCAAGACCGTCCACAACGGCATCGAGTATGCCGACATGCAGATGATTGCCGAGGTCTACGGCGTCATGCGCGACGGTTTCGGCATGTCGGCTTCAGAGATCGGGGATGTCTTCGAGAAGTGGAATGGCGGCATCCTGCAGTCCTACCTGATCGAGATTTCCGGCAAGGTTGCCAAGACGGCGGATCCGGACACCGGCAAACCGATGCTCGACATCATCCTGGACAAGGCCGGCCAGAAAGGCACCGGCCGCTGGACGGCCATCGAGGCGCTGATGCTGGGCACACCGGCGAGCGCCATCGAGGCCGCCGTTGCCGTGCGCAACATGTCCGCGCGGTATGAGGAGCGCAAGGAAGGCGAAGCCGAATTTGGCGCGGCTCCGAGCGGCATGGACCGCGAGGCCGTGACGATCGATGCGCTGGAAGCAGCTCTCGTTGCCGGCAAGATCATCTGTTATGCGCAAGGCTTCGGTCTGATCCTGGAAGCGGCCAAACAATATGGCTGGGCAATGCCCCTGCCGGAAATCGCCAAGATCTGGCGTAACGGCTGCATCATTCGCTCGTCCATGCTGAACGACATGTCGTCCGCACTGTCCGACAATGCTGAACGCAACCTGATGCTGGCGCCTTTCTTCTCGGCAAAGCTGAAGGAAACCGAAGCGATGCTTCGCCAGGTCGTTGCCCAGTCGGCGCTGCATGGTTTGCCGGTGCCGGCCCTTTCGGCAGCGCTGTCCTATTTCGACATCATGCGCACCGGCCGCTCCACTGCCAACATGCTTCAGGGCCAGCGCGATTTCTTCGGCGCGCATGGCTTTGAGCGCACCGACAAGGACGGCGGCGGCTACCACGGCCCCTGGGCGATGGGCTGAGGCCAAGAAAATCAGACGCTCAGGCTTTCGCCTGAGCGTCATTGCGGATCGGCGTGTGCCCTGCGAAGCACTTGTCCGCAATGACGGCGCACGGATATGCGCCGCCTCGCAGTGCCATCCTGGTGGTTACTGCGCCAGTCCAAGTGCCGCCATGTTGGCAATTGACGCCGGCAGGCCGGAATGGTCGCGCAGTTCGATGATCAGGCGCGGATCACTCTCGAGCTTGGAAAGCGCGCCGAACACCGAGTGCCAGTTGATGGTGCCCTGCCCAAGCGTCCAGTGGCGGTCGGCGTATCCATCCGCGTCCTGCAGGTGGATATGGCGCAGACGATTGCCGGCGGCCCTGACGTAGTAATCGACCGGCGGGGCGCCAGTCGTGCCATGGGCATAGTGAGCGTGTCCGGTATCGATAGAGACTTTCACCGCCTGTGAACCGAAGCTCTCGGCAAGCTCTATCCGGGCATAAGGGTCCTTGTCCTCGATGTTCTCGATGACGAGTTCGCAGCCGATATCTTCTGCCCGCTTGACTGCGTCGCTCATGGTCAGGTGACAGAGCTCTATCTTGCGCTGCCGGGCATTTTCATAATTGTCGAGGTTGTTGAAGTCCCAGGTCGTATAGGGGCTGTGCACGACCATGTGGGTGCCGCCCAGAGCCTCGCAGACTTCCAGTCCTTGCAACAGGCGCTTGCGCACGATCTCGCGGACGTCGACATCCATGCTGTCGACGGTGAAGCCGAAGAAGGGGCCGTGAATGCCGACACGGCCCTGATGGCCGTCCAGCAGTTTTCTGGCCTTCTCGACGATCGGTTTCCAGTCGCCGTTCAGCACTTCGGCCGGCCAGAAGTCCTGAAGTTCCAGATCCCGCGGTTTGTCCAGCATCAGTTTGCGATGGGTTTCCAGCGCGTCGACTGTCAGTGCGGCACCAAGAATTGGGAGATCGGTCATGAAACACCTTTGAAGGAGACGAAACGGTTGTCGCCTGATTAGAGGCTGATCCTTGACACTATTGCGACGGAGAGCGGATCAAATTTCAGTATCCACGTTCCCGGTCGACGGCTGGGGGAATCGTACCGTCTTTGTAATATTGGCCGATGTTGTCTGCCACGATCCTGGACGCTGTGCTGATGATGGTCGGGGCGGATATGTGCGGCAGCACCGTGACCTTGTCATGATCCCACAGCGGACTTGACGGTGGCAGGGGCTCTTCATCGAAGACGTCGAGAACGGCATGGCCGAGCGGGCCGTTGTCGAGATTGTTGACGAGAGCGGCAGTGTCGATAATAGGGCCTCGGGCGAAGTTGATGATCGCAGCGCCCTTCTTGCAGGCGCTCAGCTCGTCCTGGCCGAGCAATCCGCGTGTTTCATCCGTCAGCGGCATCAGCAGGACAATGAAATCGGACTGGCCGAGTACCTCCAGAAGGCCATCGCGACCATGCCGGCAGACTATGCCTTCAATTGATTTTTCGGTACGGCTCCAGCCGAGCACGTTGAAGCCGTTGGCTTTCATCCGCAAGGCCGCCGCTGCGCCGAGCTTGCCAAGACCCAGGACGCCAACCGTGCGTTCCTGTGGGCGTTCGAGTGCATGATCCTGCCAGATCTTCTGCCGCTGCTGGGCAATGTACCGGGGCATGCCCCTGTGCAGGTAAAGCGTCCAGGCAAGAACCGCTTCCGACATGGTTTCCGCCATTTGCGGATCCGTCAGGCGGACGATCTTCGGACCGTTTGCGGGAAGCTCACCCATCAGGCGCTCCACCCCGGCCCACAGGCTTTGTACCCAGACCAGATTGGGAAGTGCCGCCACATTGGCGGGGTCGGGATTGGCGACGATGGCAACGCGCGCTTCGGATCGTTGGTCCTCCGTCAGGTCTTCGAACAGCTTGACGTCGGCGATGCCGTCGAGAGCCTTCGGCAGTGCCTCGCGCCAGCTCTTGCGCTCATCAGGGCTTGCGGAGGAAACAAAGGGAACGACGGGCCTCATGCGGCGAAAACCCCGGCTTCATCGGCAAAGCCCTTGATTTCGATTGGGTTGCCGGAAGGGTCCTTGAAAAACATGGTGCTCTGCTCGCCGGGTTGGCCCTCGAACCGGACGGTCGGGGCGATGACGAAGGCGAGGTTAGCGTCTGTCAGTTTTTGCGCAAGCGTCTTCCAGGTCTCCATGTCCAGCACCACACCCAGGTGCGGCATCGGCACCAAGTGATCACCGACCTTGCCTGTGTTGGTCGTCTCGAAAGGCTTGCCGAGATGGAGGGACACCTGATGGCCGAAGAAGTTGAAGTCGACCCAGGTCTGCGTGCTGCGGCCTTCCTTGCAGCCAAGCAGGCCGCCGTAGAACGCGCGGGCTTCGTCCAGATCGGTTACGTGATAGGCAAGGTGAAAACAGGGTTGCATCGCTCGGCTCCTTTGAAAACGGATGTTGAGTAGCAGATCCGATTCAAAACATTTAAGATGTTTTTCTGCTTCTGAGCGAAGGAAAATGTTTTGGATACCCGATTTCTTGAAAGCCTGCTGGCCGTTGCCGAAACCGGATCCATTGCTGCGGCTGCGCGGCAGCAGGGGCTCACGGCCGCCGCCGTCAGCCAGCGTATTCGTGTGCTGGAAGCCGAATTGGGGGCAACGCTTCTCAACCGAACGGCACATGCAGCCCTGCCGACCGAAACCTGTTTCCGGCTGTTGCCCGCAGCACGTCGCCTTGTGCGGGACGCGGAGCAGCTGACAAACCGCATAGATGCTGATGGGTTAAGCGGTCCATTTCGGCTTGGGGCGGTATCGACGGCCCTTTCGGACAACGTGCCCGCGGTCATCCAGCAGTTCCGGCAAAAGGCGCCTCAGGCGGTGCTGACCGTTCGGCCCGGCACGTCGGCCGATCTTTACGAAGGATTGCGCAGCGGGGCGCTGGACGCGGCCATTACGGTTGCCGCCCCATTTGAATTGCCCAAGGACATCATCTGCAGAACACTGGAGGCGCAGGCTATCGTTCATGCCTTGCCGCCCGAACGCGATCTATCCAAAACCGAGGCCGGAAAACTGCCCTGGATTGTCTATGACAGGCAATCGTGGGGCGGCCGCAAACTCTGGGCGGATTTTGGCGTGTTGGTTGGCGAAGAACACATCCTGTGTGAGCTCGATGCTCCGGAAACGATCGCGCAGATGGTGTCTCAGGGAGCAGGACAGGCGATTTTGCCCGTCTGGCAAGGGTTGCGGATGCATGGTCCGGAGATGACCTTGAAAGATCTTCAGGGCGGGGCCGGACGCGAAATGGTTTTCTTGCGAAAGCACACTTGTGCCGCACCGGTACTTGCCGACCTCGTGCACAAGGTGTTGCGCGATCAGGTCATCAGTACACATGGTTAAATTCAGCACTTACTGGTTGATCTTATTGAGTTTAAACACCTTTTAAGGGTGAAAAGAATCACTGTCATAGTAAGAAAATTATGTGTCATGACGAATACCGGCATTAAAATGTCGTTTGCAGGCATGTTCACGAAATTTGACGTATGAATGGTATGAGAATTGCGACTATACTGTTGTGCTAGGAGCCTCTTAATGCAATTGTATTGGTCGTTGGGCCTGAGCTCGGTACAAATACCGAGTATGACCTTCTTCTCAAGTAGAGACGGCGGTCAGGCTTATTTCGAGCAAGAACAACGTATATGCGTCAAATGAAGGCTGAATTAATAAGATTTAATCTAGAAGCCTTCACGGCTCAATTCTGTTCTCAACTCGTTATTCTTTTCCATTGGACGCGCAGGGAGGTGATTGCTTTCACGGAAGCTTTCGCGCGCCGCGCCCAATTCAATCTCAAGCAAACAGACTGCACAGGAGCATCCTCATGAAGAAGTTGTTTGTCTCGGTCGTCGCGACCGCTCTTATCGGCATGGCCTCGTCCGCCATGGCAGAAGAGTGCGGCACGGTCACCGTTGCGGAAATGAACTGGGCGTCGGCAGGCGCTATTTCGCAGATCGACAAGATCATTCTGGAAAACGGCTACGGCTGCACCGTTGAACTGGTGAGTGGCGATACCATGCCGACATTCACCTCCATGAATGAAAAAGGCGAACCGGACATGGCTCCGGAGTTGTGGATCAACGCCGTGCGCGAGCCTCTCGACAAGGCAGTTGCCGAAGGCTCCCTGATCATCGGCGGTGAAATCCTGAACGAAGGCGGCGTCGAAGGCTTCTGGGTCCCGACCTATATCGCCGAAGAGCATGACATCTACACCGTCAAGGATGCCTTGGCACATCCGGAACTGTTCCCCGGCGCTGAAGACGAAAGCAAGGGTGCCTTCTTCACCTGCCCGGCAGGCTGGAACTGCCGCATCACCACCGGCAACCTGTTCCGCGCCTTCGGCTTCGACGAGGGTGGTTTCGAACTGGTCGATCCGGGTTCCGCTGCGGGTCTTGACGGCGCGTTGGCGAAAGCCAACGAGCGCAAGGAAGGCTGGCTCGGTTACTACTGGGCACCGACCGCGATCCTCGGCAAGTACGACATGACCCTGCTCGACTTCGAAGTCCCGCATGACAAGGAAGAGTGGGACACCTGCACCGTGATCGAGGACTGCCCGGAGCCGAAGCCGAACTCCTGGGTGAAGTCTGAAGTCTTTACCGTCGTCACCGACGACTTCGCCAACAAGGCAGGCCCGGCCATGGATTACATCAAGGGCCGCACCTGGGATAACCGGACGGCCGGCAAGGTTCTTGCCTGGATGACCGACAACCAGGCTGCCAACGAAGATGGCGCATACTATTTCCTCGAAAACTTCGAAGATGTCTGGACCCAGTGGGTCAGCCCGGAAGTCGCTGAAAAAGTGAAAGCCGCGCTCTGACAGGCAAAAGAAACAACAGGGGCCGCTCCAATGGTGCGGCCCCAACCATTTGGGGCAAAAACTAAACCATCGGGACAACAAAGATGGATTGGATAGAATTTCCATCGCTGGGTCGAACAGACCTGCTGGCGATCAAGAAGACAATCGACGGTTCGTTCAGAGGTTTCACCAGAACCTACGGCGACTATATCGACAACTTTTTCAACCCCTTGCAAGATTTTCTGGTCTTCCTCGAAAACCTTCTGATCAACTCGCCCTGGCCGATCATTCTCGCGGTTTTCGCGCTGGCGGTTTACTTTTTGAGCCGCAAGATCAGTGTTACGGTCGGAACGGTACTGGCCCTGGTGTTCATCGGGGTGTTCGGGCTCTGGGAAGACACCATGCGCACCGTCGCCATGGTTACCGTATGCACCTTGCTGGCAATTGTTCTGGGTATTCCGATCGGCATCGTGATGGCGCGGTCCGATCGTGTTCAGGGTTTCGTCAATCCGATCCTGGACCTGATGCAGACGATGCCGAGCTTCGTCTACCTCATTCCCGTTGTTATGATTTTCGGTATCGGCAAGGTCCCGGGTCTGATAGCCGTCGTGATTTACGCCATTCCGCCGATGATCCGCCTGACAAATCTGGGTATCCGGCTTGTCGATACGGATGTGCTTGAAGCTGCTGATGCCTTTGGATCCAGCGCCCGTCAGAAGCTGATGAACGTTCAGCTTCCGTTGGCTTTGCCGACCATCATGGCCGGGATCAACCAGTGCATCATGATGTCGCTTTCCATGGTTGTTGTTGCTTCCATGATCGGCGTACGTGGACTTGGGCAGGAAGTGCTTGTTGCCATTAACAACCAGTACCTGACCGCAGGTATGCTCAGCGGCCTGTCCATCGTCGCGATCGCCATCATCTTCGACCGCGCAACCCAGGCTTTCGGCAAGCGCCTTCAGAAACACTCGGAGGTGGTTCATGGCTGAGGCAACGGGTATCGAGATCAAGAATCTCTACAAGATCTTCGGATCGAACGACAAGGAGATGGTCAAGAAGGTCAAGGACGGCATGTCCAAGTCCGAGTTGAACGAGAATTTCAACCATGTGCTTGGCCTCAACGACATCAACATCTCCATGCCGGGTGGCAAGATCCAGGTAGTGATGGGCCTTTCCGGCTCGGGCAAATCCACCTTGATCCGCCATATCAACAGGTTGATCGACCCGACCGATGGCGAAGTGCTTTATGGCAACGATGATGTCTGCAAGATGTCTCAGGCAGAGCTTCGGGAATTCCGCCGCCACAAGACGGCGATGGTGTTCCAGAAGTTCGCGCTGCTGCCACACCGCACGGTGATGAAGAACGCCATCTATGGTCTGGAAATCCAGGGTGTACCGGTCAAGGAGGCCGAAGAGCGTGCGGCCCGCTGGATTGCCCGCGTCGGGCTGGAAGGGTTCGAGAACCACTATCCCAACCAGCTGTCCGGCGGCATGCAGCAGCGTGTGGGGCTTGCGCGCGCGCTCACCAACGATGCCGACATTCTGCTGATGGACGAAGCGTTCTCGGCGCTTGACCCGCTTATCCGCATGGACATGCAGACCGTGCTTCTCGACCTTCAGGAAGAACTGCACAAGACGATCGTCTTCATCACCCACGATCTGGACGAGGCGCTGCGCCTTGGCGACAGGATCGCGATCCTGCGCGACGGGGCAGTTGTGCAGCAGGGGACCGGTCAGGAAATCGTTCTGAAGCCTGCGGACGCCTACATTGCCGACTTCGTCAAGGAAGTGAACCGTGGCCGGGTGATCCTGGTCGACACGGTCATGGATACGTCCCGGACGCTGGAAAATGGACCGACGATTTCCAGCGGCATCCTGCTGGAAGAAGCCGCCCGGACCTTTGCCGACACGGGCGAGGGCGAGGCAAACATCGTCAACAGCGACGGCCGTCCGATCGGCGTGCTCAACGTGCATGACACGATCTATGCGATGGTGACGCCGGCAACCCACTGAGCCAATGAAGTGTGAAAACATCAAAACCCCGGAGTTCGCTCCGGGGTTTTTGTATCCTGGGCGGCAACCTCCACTCTTTCCCGGTAGAAGCCTGAGTGTACCAGCAAGAAGAAAAAGCCCGGGAGAGTTTCCGAGGCTTCAGGATTTCCGGAAACCTCGACTTCAGCGCTCTGTGAAGATCGTTCGCGCTGCACGCGTTACAGGGTGCAGCAGGTAAAGGAGGATCGATTTCGATCCGGTGACCACTTGGGCGTTGACCTGCATGCCGGGGCGGATCGGCCGTTCGTGCGAACCGGCGCCGATGACCTGGCCGGGAAAGGCGAGGGTTGCCTTGAAGTAGTATTCGCCGAATTCGTCCTGGAAACTCGAGGCGGAAATGGTCTCCACTTCCGCGGCCACGGTGCCATAGATATTCGGATCGTAGCTGGTGATCGTGATGTCCGCCCTGTCGCCGATGTTGATATGGCCGACGTCCTTCGGATTGACTTTCACCTCTGCAACCAGGTTTTCAGACAGGGGCACGATCTCGGCAATCAGATCGCCGGGATTGACGACCGCCCCACGACCGGTCGGGCCAAGGCTCTTGACGTAACCTGCCACCGGCGCCTTCACGAACAGGCGGTCCTGCCGGTCTTTCAGATTGGCGATTTCCTGTTTCAGTTCGTCGCGCTCCTGGGCAATCCTGGCGCGCTCGTCGGCGACATCCCGGTTCACTTCGGCGCCGGCCTGACTGAGGCTGGCCTGGGCTTCGGTCAGCATTTCACGGGCCTGTGCGAGATTGCCGAACAGCTGTTCCAGTGTGACCTGCGACCGCTGAAAATCCCCCTTGGCTTCCAGGAAACGGCGACGCGACGTGTAGCCGTCTTTCAGCAAACCTTCCTGGATCTGGAATTTTTCCTTTTCAAGTTCGACCTGTGATTTTTGAAGTTCGACCTGTGCCTCCAGGCTGACCACTTCGGCACGCCTCTGGGCGACACGCGCCGTGTAGGCTTCCTGTTCGTCGGCAACCGCCTTGCGGTTGGCGGTCAAGGCCGCCCGTTGCTGGGTGCTCAGACCATCCACCGACGGGTCCAGGCGCAGGCCAACGGTGTTGGCATCGCTGTATTCCTGTGCAAGCAGGCGGCGTTCCTCAAGTTCCAGATAGCTGAGACGGCTTTGAATGCGGGCGAGTTCCGTGGTCGTATCCTGTTTTTCCAGGTGGGCGAGTGGGTCTCCGGCCTGTACCAGCTGGCCTTCTTCGACAAGGATCTCCGAGACGATGCCGCCTTCCAGGTGCTCCACTTTCAAAATCTGGCCGGCAGGCGCTATCTCCCCGATCGTGTTGGCCACTTCCCGGATCTGGCCGACGGCAGCCCACAGCAACAGGAAGCCGGTCGCAATGGTCAGTCCCATGAGGAGGCGTGAATAAAAGGCTGGGGGCACGCCGTCTTCCAATTCCAGCGGAAGGCCGACGCGGCCGTAGACCGCCTTGCGGAGTGTGTCGGGATCGTCTTTTGCTGCCATTGGAAAGTCCTCGGCGGTTGTCTTGCGGCGGGCCGGCGACGGCCCCTTACGTTATTTCGATTGCTGCTTGAGCACGTCTTCAAGGATGTCCTTCGGGGCTCCGGCCATTGCCACCATGCCGCTCTGCATGTAGACGAGGTTGTCTGCCATGCGCATGTGGCTGGGGCGGTAGGTCGTGATGATGACGGTCGACTTCCCGCGAACCTGGTCGATCTTCTTCATCAGGAACTTGTCGCCTTCGAAATCCAGATTGCCGGCAGGGTTGTCGAGCAGATAAATCGGGGCAGGGCGCATGAAGGCCCTGGCCAGCAGCAGGCGCTGTTTGACGTTGTCCGGCAGCACTTCGATCAGCTGGCCGGTCAAACGGGTCTCCACACCCTGGGGCAGAAGTTCGCCATAGGCGTTGAGGCCGAATTCCTCGAAGGCCTTGCGTACCTGATCATTGTCCGCCTGCGGATTGGCCATGCGGAAGTTCTGCGCAATCGTGCCGTAGAAGAAATCGTGGTGTTCCGGTGCATAGCCGATGGAGTTGCGCCATTCGCCCGGGTCGAGCTGGCGGATGTCGAGATCGTCGACAAGGACAGCACCCATCTGGGGGCGATAAAGCCCAAGCACGGCCCGCACCAGCGAGGTCTTGCCGCAGCCGCTCGGCCCGGTGATCGCGGTTACGGATCCCTGCTCCATCTGAAGCGAAAAATTGCGCAAGGCCGGCTCCTGGCGGGAAGGATAGCGCAGCACGACGTTGGAAAAGCGGATCGTGCCCTGGAACTGGCGGTGCAGGCTCGGCAGCTTTCCGGGCTGGCGTTCCATTTCGATTTTCAGAAGGCTGTTGATCCGCTCGATCGTCTGCTGGGACTGGCCCAGTTGTGATACGCTGAGAAAGGCCTGATGCATTGGGCTGAGCGCACGCCAGGAAAGGGCCATGACGGCAATGAGCGCGCCTTGAGACAGGTCCTGGTTCATGACCAGAACGGCTCCGAAACCGAGGACGCCGATGCCGCACAGGGTCATGAACATCTGCGAGACTACTTGCATGACCTGCGACAGTTGCCTCGTCGTCAGGTTCTTCAGCGCAAAGTCCGCGGAAATCGCACGGTATTTCTCGACCCAGATGTCGTCGGCGGACAGTTCCCGGAGGGCCTTTCGCTTCGACAGGATCTCCACGGTGATGTTCTGCATGCGCGATTTTGCATCGCCTGCCTTGTTTATTGCCTGTTTCATGCGCGGAACGATGAGCATGGCCGACAGGACATAGAGCACCAGCAACCCAGCCGGCAGCAGTGCAAGCGGCCCGCCTATGAAGCCGAGAACCATGACGAAAATCACCGAGAAGGGAAGGTCGATCAACGCATTGGCGAGATTGCCGTGAAAGACGTCGCGCACACCGTCGAACTGCTTCAGACGGGTGATTTGCGCTCCGATGGGGGCAGACGAAATCAGGGGGAGCGGCAGATGCAGGAAATGGCGGAAGGTGGTGTTGGCGACCACCGCGTCGAGCCTGGCGCCCAGGTAGGCCTGGAGGTGCGATTTGGTGCCTCTGACCATCCAGTCCATGATCAGCACAAGCGTAATACCGATCAGCAGCGTGATCAGCACGGACACGGATTTGGCGCCGATAGCCTTGTCGTAAACGCTCATGACAAAGAGCGGCAGGCCGAGAGCCAGGATGTTCGACAGCAGGCCGACGGTCATGATCGACAGCACCGTGCCGCGAAACTGATGGAACAGGCGGGATGACCAGTGCTGGAAACCGGCGCTTTCGGTGCTGTCGTCCGGCTCGATGAGGAAGAGCTCGGCATCCTTGAGTTCGCTGAAGGCAATGGCGACCGTGCGATGAGCCTCGCCGCTGTAGGCCTGGAACCGGCCGTCGCTTGTGCGCCCAAGGCCGACCAGCAGATTGTCTCCGTGTTTCGCCAGGCAGGGAAACTGTTCCGCGGTTAGCTGCTTTGCTGACCGTCCGGTCGGTGTGACCCGAAAATTCAGCCGGGTCAGCACGGCGCGAAGGTCGAAGATGCCTTTTATGCCTTCAAGGTGAGGCAGGGCTTCGAAGAGATGGCGTTCCATGCCATCCCAGCCGAGGGCTTCCAGAAGGGGCAGCAAACAGGCCTCTGCCGGAGACGCGCGATCGATCGTACTGCCTGAATGCTGCTGGACACGGGTTTCCAGGTTCATCCGGCTCTCTGCCGGGTTCAGGTTCTGAAAGATCGAATCCGCGTTTTCAAAAGCCGCCAGGGACATGTTCGGCTCCTAAGCCTGCTTTTTGGTGTCGGCTGGCTCGCGCCGCCGCAATTTGTATCGAGGGGTGTTCGGCGTGTCCGGCAAGGCGCTAACCCGGCCGCGCTCCATCAGAAACTGCTTGTCGGCAATGGCGCGGAAAGAAGGGCGGTGGCTGACGATCAGTGTCGTCAACTGGCCTTTGAGCCGCTTCAACGCTTCAACGAGCTGGGCTTCGCTCTTGTGGTCGAGAGCCCCGTTGGCATCGTTGAGGATGAGGATCTTCGGTTCGCCTGCGAGCGCGCGCGCAATGGCGATGCGCTGTATCATGCTGTCGGTGAGATTTTCTTCAATCGCGTTGCCGAGCATTGTGTCGTAGCCCAGCGGCAGCAGGTGAATGTCCTTTTCAAGGCCGATCAGGTCAGCAGCCATGCGGGCTTTTTGCGGGCTTGCGCGAGATCCGAAAAGAGTCAGGTTCTGCAGGATCGTGCCGGCGAACATCTGGGCGTCGTTGCTGACGTAGGCGATGTGCCGGCACAGATACCGGTGGTCGACACCGTACAGATCCTGACCGTCTATCATGATCTTGCCGGAGGTCGGTTCGATATCCCCGGAAATCAGGCGAGCAAGCGTCGTTCGGCCGCTGCCGTCGCTGCCCTCAAAGGCAACCGTTTCTCCGGCATTGATCGTCAGGCTCAGATTCTGGACTGGCACGATCGCATCGCTGCGCGCTGCAAAGCCGGCATTTTGCAGCTTGATGTTGCCGGCAATTGCCAGGTTCCTGTTTCCTGATCGCTCTTCCTTTGGCAAATCGAACAGGGCGCGTGCTTCGCGGAAATCATGTTTGACCCGCTGCATGTCCGTCCAGTGGTTGATGCCGCGCAGCAGGGGCTGCACGACCTGACCTGCCAGCAGGGTGCAGGCCGCAACCGCCCCGACACTGATGAACCCGGACATGACCATGAGGGCCCCGGCCGACACCACGCAGACGGTTGTGAGGACGGTGAAGAACCCGGAGGAATTCCGTGCCCGGTTGGTGAGATCGATATAGTCGTAGCCAAGACGAGAATTTTGCGTCTGCAGGCGTTCAAACCTTCGCAGGATGACGGGCTCGAAAGCCATGGCCTTGATGGTGTTGAGGCCGGACAGGACCTCGAAGATGAAATCGTATTTGCGCTGATCCTGCTCCGCACGTTTTTCAATGAGGCTGTCGATCCTTGTGTTCAAGGTCGCGGTTCTCAGGGCAAACAAGGCCAGAAGAACAAGCGGCACGAAGCCGATCGGCCCTCCAATAAGAAACAGGACGGCAAGAAAGAGGAGGCTGGCGGGAAGGTCGATAGCCAGGAGGCGGGCCTGACCACCGTAATGGTCGCCCATTGCCTGCAGCGAGCGCAGCGAGTCCAGATGTTTGGTGACCGTCGCCTCAGAGTTGATGTCCGCTCTGGAGTGCAGAAGACGTCTGGCTGCTTCGACGTTGGCCTGATGGGTGAAAGAGGCTGCAAGCCAGCCTGTCAGATAGGACCGTGTCGTTTTCAGAACCGCATCGATCACCAGAACGAAACCCAGTCCTGCGATCAGGATGACGAGAGTGTCGGTCGACTTGTTCGGCAGAATCCGGTCATAGACCTGCAAGATGGTCAGTGGCATCGCCAGACCGAGGATATTGATCAGGATGGAAGCGGTTACCACCGAGCGCGGGAGTTTCGGTGTTGATACTTTTTCTCCGGTTTCGGAGGAAAAAAACTCCAGTTGCGGCAGTTTGATACTGGAAAAAGTATCAGTGATAAAAGATGCCATAGTAAGCGCCTCCTTGAATACATTAAGGCGCGTAATTGTTTCAAAACCGTTTACCAAAAATACCACAAATTCTAAATTTATCTCAAGTTATACATGTAATTCGAAGAATGGAGTTGGTTTTTATTAAGGTAACCCTGCGTGTGATGATGTTAGGTTTTAACGGAGCACGCGCAAGTCATGGCCGATACCGATACTTCAGCGAATGCAGGCAAACCGGGCGTTTCTTCTTCAGCAGAGGCGGCAGCAAAGTCCAGCGGCGGATCAGAACCGTCGCCTGCACGCATGGAGGCTCAAGCAGGCGATCCCTACCGCCCGGCCGGTGGCAACGATTATTCCCTGTCCGTGGAACCGGAAGATACCGGTGAAGCAACCTTGGCGAACCTTTATCAGGCTGTGCCCCTCGAAAATCGAGGATCTGGTGCTTCAACCCAGGATGCCGAGGGACTTGGCGGCGACGGCGGCAGAGACGGCCAGGGTGCGCATGGGGATCTGGGTCAGGGGCTGGGCGGAGCAGGAGCCGGTGACACGCTACTGCCGGACGGCGGTACCGAAGTGGTGGAAACCGCCGATGGTGGTCCAAACGATGACGGCGGCCTTGGCGACGGTGCCGTTCCGGAAGTGCGCGGTCTTGACCCGACGTTGTCTCAATTCGATCTGGGCGGCGATGGCATTCAGTCATCGGGCTCCCAGGTTGGTGACGGAACTGGCGGCGGAGGCGGAGGTGCTGGTGAAGGCGGCGATGGTGGGAACACCGGGGTCGGCCCTGTCGAGGACGTCGACAGCACCGACAATTTTGTAACGGAAAACGCCGCAGGGGGTACCGTTGTCGGCGTAGTCGCCTTTGCGAATGATCCGGATGCGACGGATACGGTATCCTATTCCATCACCGATAGCCGGTTCGAGATCAATCCGGATACGGGCGTTATTACTGTTGCCGATGGCGCAGTGATCGACCGCGAGACGACGCCTTTTATCGATATTGAAGTGACGGCGACGTCCACGGATGGGTCAACCTCGACCGGGACCTTCCGGGTCACTGTGGGCGACGAGAACGAATTCGATATCGGTCCGGTGACGGACGTTGATGGTGCCAACAACTTCGTTGAGGAGAACTCCGCCGTTGGCACGGTTGTCGGCGTTACGGCGTTTGCCGAAGATCCGGATGCGACCGACACGGTCACCTATTCGATCACAGACAGCCGCTTCGATATCGACCCGGATACGGGCGTTATTACCGTTGCCGCTGGCGCGGTGATTGATCGCGAGACGACCCCCTATATCGATATCGAGGTCACAGCCACCTCAACGGACGGCTCGACTTCGACCGGCACCTTCCGGGTCACGGTGGGCGACGCGAACGAATTCGATATCGGGCTGGTGACAGACGTTGATGGTTCCGACAACTTCGTCCAGGAGAACTCCGCCGGTGGCACCGTTGTCGGCGTGACGGCGTTCGCTGAAGATCCTGATGCAACCGACACGGTTTCCTATTCCATCACCGATGGTCGGTTCGAGATCGATCCGGCCACGGGCGTGATTACCGTCGCTGATGGCGCAGTGATCGACCGCGAGACGACACCTTTTATCGTTATTGAAGTGACGGCGACGTCAACGGATGGATCGACTTCGACCGGTATCTTCCGGGTCACGGTGGGCGACGCGAACGAATTCGATATCGGCCCGGTGACGGATGTGGACGGTGCCGACAACTTCGTTGAGGAGAACTCCGTCGGTGGCACGGTTGTCGGCGTGACGGCGTTTGCCGAAGACCCGGATGCGACCGACACGGTCACCTACTCAATCACAGACAGCCGGTTCGAGATCGATCCGGATACGGGTGTGATTACCGTTGCCGATGGCGCGGTGATTGACCGTGAGATGACCCCCTATATCGATATCGAGGTCACTGCCACCTCGACAGATGGGTCAACCTCGACCGGCACCTTCCGGATCACGGTGGGCGACGCGAACGAATTCGATATCGGCCCGGTGACGGACGTTGATGGAGCCGACAACTTCGTCCAGGAGAACTCCGCCGGTGGCACGGTTGTCGGCGTGACGGCGTTTGCCGAGGATCCGGATGCAACGGACACGGTTTCCTATTCCATCACCGATGGTCGGTTCGAAATCGACCCGGATACGGGCGCCATTACCGTTGCCGACGGTGCGGTGATTGACCGCGAGACAACCCCCGATATCGATATCGAGGTCATAGCCACATCAACGGATGGGTCGACTTCGACCGGTATCTTCCGGGTCACGGTGGGAGACGAAGACGAGTTCGATATCGGGCCGGTGAGCGACATCGACCCGGCAGCCAACAGTATTTCAGAGACCGCCAATGGCGGCGAATTTGCCGGGATCACCGCCTTCGCCGAGGATCCTGATCCGGCGGACAGTGTCACCTACCAGCTGACTGGTGACGACAGGTTCGAGATCGATCCGGACACAGGTGTCATCACCGTAAAGGATGGTGCGACGTTCGATGCGGAAACAGAGCCGTCCATCGAGATGACTGTCACAGCAACGTCAACGGATGGCTCTTCCTCAACGAAGACCTTCACCGTGGCCGTGACAGACAACAATGAAGCACCGGATCTGATCGTTCATCTGGAAAACGGCTCAGAACAGTTTGTCGTCAACGGCAGCTTCGAAATCCATGACGGGGTTCACGGCGGACCAGCCGGGTCCGGCTGGTACGAAAACCCGACTTCGATCGAGGGTTGGACCTACGACAACGTCGATGTACATGAGGCTGGGCACAATAGTTACGGCGCGACAGACGGCGGTCATCATCTGGACCTTGCAGCCATGAACAATGGCTGGGCTTCTCAGCAAGTAGAGGGGCAGCTTGATGGTCAGGTCTATCATCTGACATTCGACATGAAGTCGCGCGGCGGCGTGGGAGAAAGTGTCGCCGAGGTGTATTGGAACGGCGAGTTAATCGACACGATCGACCCGGCCACAACGGGAACGGGCTGGCAGTCCTATGCCTATGACATCGTTGGCGGATCCGGCGACGGCTCCAATACGCTGACATTCGTTGAGATCGGTTCCGATAACCTGGGTGGTGCGCTGATCGACAGTGTGTCCATCGTTTCCGACAACCGCACTGCGGTCGTCGAGGAATATTACGGCGCAGAGATTGCTCCCTTGTCGGTATTCGATCCGGATGTGGGCGATACGCATACATTCACGGTTTCGGACGACCGGTTTGAGGTGGTCGTTTCCGGCGACAGATACCTGCTCAAATTGAAAGATGATCAGGCCTTCGATTACGAAACCGAGACTCAGGTGACCCTTGAGGTGACGGCAACTGACCAGGGCGGTCTTTCCGACACGGAGATCGTGGTGATCGACGTGATCGATATCGACGACACCAATTCTCCCATCGGTCCACTCACCGACATTGATGCCAGCGCAAACCAGGTTCTTGAAAACGCCGCTGCAGGTGCCGTCGTGGGTCTGACTGCCTTTGCAAACGATCCGGATGCAGGTGATAGCGTGAGTTATCAGCTCAGCGGTGATGCGCGCTTCGAGATCGACCCGGTGTCGGGGGTGATCACCGTCGCCAGTGGAGCAAGCTTCGACAAGGAAACCGAACCGGAAATCGATGTTCTGGTGACGGCTACCTCAACTGACGGATCAGTCTCGACTGAAACCTTCACGATTGCGATTGCCGATGCCAATGAGGCGCCGGACCTCGACTTCGATCCGGAGCTTGGACCGGGCGTTTCCGTGACGCTGACCTTTGTCGAGGAATACGCTGGCCACAGCAATGTGCTGGGTGTCTTCTACGTGGACGGCAACGGCAATCCGATGGCCGGCGAAATCGTCTGGGTCAACCAGAACCAATTGACGCCGGGCGATACGGCGACCCTCTATCTGGAAGGCGTCGAAGCGAACGAAATCGGCTATTTCCTTATCCCGGATGGTGCAGACACGAACAGTGGTCTTCTTGCCGGAGACAAGGTTGCGTTCCAGAAAGACGGTCAGGGGAACTGGCAGGCCGTCGGACCTGACGGGACGCGGCTGGTCGGGGCCGATGCCAATGTTCTTTTCTCCGGCAACGGGTCACTCAATCCGGATGGCTACGACTACACTGTGGAAAGCGGCATCAGGATCGGCTTTGAGGACATTGCCGGCGGGGGTGACAAGGATTTCGACGACGTCGTCTTCGATCAGACGACCTTCGAAACCACTGCTCGTGCCGCGGTCTATGAAGAAGATCCGGGAGCGGAGATCGGTACCTTGTCGGTATTCGATCCCGATGTCGGCGATACGCACAGCTTCACGGTTTCCGATAGTCGCTTCGAGGTCATATCGATCAACGGTGAGAACATTCTCAAACTGAAGGACGGTGTGGCGCTCGATTATGAGGCCGAGACCCAGGTGACCGTTGAGGTTACCGTTACCGATAGCGGCGGGCTGTCGGACACGGAAACCATCGTGATCGACGTCATCGACGTGGAGCCGGAAAGGCCTGCCGGCGACAATGAGCCGATCGGGCCTGTCAGGGATGTCGATACGGCCCAGAACCTGGTTGCGGCAACAGCTGCTGCCGGAATGGTGATCGGCCTGACGGCATTCGCGGAAGATGCCGACGCCGGAGATACGGTGACCTATTCCATCGATGACAGCCGGTTTGATATCGACGCAGACACCGGTGTGGTGACCCTCGCCAGCGGCGCAACGCTGGGTGCAGGCGAGACCATCGACGTGACGATCACCGCCACATCAAGTGACGGATCCCAGTCGAGCGCGATTTTCCCGGTGACGGTGACCTCCGGTGTGACTGAGAACTCGCCGCCTGATCTGATCGTCGGCAACGCGATCTACCGGCCGGACCAGGGCAACAAGCACTGGGACGATCATCATGATGGCCATTGGGGGCATATCCAGGACGGGGAAACAGGACACTATCATGAAGATGACGGCGTCCACGGTCAGACCTATCACGGCCACGACGACGACTGTACGGGCAATGAATACCACGTTCCCGAAAACCAGACAGGTGTCGAACTTATCGAACTTTCGGTAGTGGACCCCGATATCGGCGACACGCACACCTTCACGGTGTCGGATGACCGGTTTGAAGTCGTGAGCGATGGCAACAGCTATCTGCTGAAGCTGAAGGATGATGCGGCAGTCGACTACGAAACGGAGCAAAGCATCACGATAGACGTTACCGCGACGGACAGCGGAGGCTTGTCGGATACCGAGACAATTACCCTGGATGTGGTCGACTTTGATGATGTGCCCCTGTGCGAGGTCGGCACCAGTGATGCCGATACGATTGTTGGGGGCGATTTCGTGGACAGCATTTCCGGACTTGGCGGAAATGACATCCTGCTGGGTCAGGGAGGCAACGACCTCATCTATGGCGGGGCTGGTGACGATGTGATCCGGGGTGGTGCGGGCGACGACGTTCTTTCCGGTGGTGACGGGTCGGATCTGTTCGCCTACATGCTCGGCGACGGGCATGACAGCATTTACGGCGGTGCCGGCGGGAGCTGGATCGATATCGTCGATCTGAGCAAGTCCGCCGATGGCACCGATATCGGAACCTATGGTGTCGACTGGTCCATCACCATGACGGAAGGTTCCATCGAGAGCATCGATGCAGCGGCGGGCGAGATCACCCTTTCGCAGGATTCGGGAGGCTACATCGAGTTTGCCGATGGCGGACGTATCGACTTCACGGATCTGGAAGGCGTTCAGTACTGATCAGCAGGAATGCGAAAAAAAAGCGGGCCCGTTATGCCCGCTTTTTGTGTTGCCGGTTATTGAATCGGAGGCATTGGCTCTGCCTCGATAAAGACGGTGTCGCTGGTCACGACCTCTACGACGGTTGACTGGAAGACATCGTTTTCCGACGGTCCAAGGCGCAGGTCCCAGGTATTGAACTCAGGCATGAGGCGCGGGACCGGTGCCGGCCGTTCCTCGATGATCCCGAAATGTTGCGGCGCCAGCCGGCCAATGTTGGCCAGCAGGAAGAAGTCGGCAATGCGGCTGTCATAGCGTGCCCGGACATGGTCGACCTTGCTGAGCAATAGTTCGCGCTCGCCGTCCAGAACATCGAGCAGGGACCGCTGACCGCTGTCGAATTCCACCTGCAGTCCCTTGACCGCGCGCTGGTTGGCCTCAATTGCGCGCTTTACCGCCTTGACCTTCAGCCTTGAGGCAGCCCGCTGCTTCATCGCGCGGACAACGTTCTCGCGGATGATCTGCTGGGTGTCGTCCAGCTCGTATTCCTGTTGGGCTGCCGTGAAGTTTGCGCGTTTGACCGCAGCAATGTTGCGGCCGCCGGTGAAGAAAGGGGCCGTGACGCGCACGCCAAAGCGGAAGTCTTCTTCGTCCTGATTGCCGAGGTTGCCTTGGTAGCCGGTTTGCCACTCGCTTTCCAGCGAGACACGCGGCAGCATGTCGCCGACTGCGGCGCGTGCGGCGTAACGTGCTGCCCTTGCATCTGCCGTTGCGGCGCGGATGGAGGGATTGTTCTGCAGCGCGACGTTGATCGCGTCATCCAGGCCGGCGGGCTCGATTGTCTGCGGAATGCCAGGCCAGCCAAGCTTGCCCGGCTTTTGTCCTGTCAGGCGCTCATAAACAGCCTCTGAGGCTTCCAGATCGCCGACCGCCTGGTCGGAATTCCCCTGTGCTTCACCGAGACGGGCAAGCGCCTGTTCGATATCGGTGCGCGTTGCGTCTCCCGACTTGTAACGGGCGCGGGCGGCGTTCACTTCCCGTTGCACCACGTTGGTATAGGCCCGCAGGTGAGCGAGGATCGCCCGATCGCGAACAACGCGCAGATAGGCATCGGCTGTGTTGAACAGCAGCGTCTGTTCGGCGCCAACGAGCTGGTTGCGACCGGAATTCGCTTCCTCATGAGCCTGGTTCAGTCGATTGACACCCGCGAAACCCTGAAACACCGTCTGGGACATGGAGATGCCCAGCTCGTGGAAGAACGATCTGTCGCTGTTGCCGCTGCGCTCGCTGCGGAAGGCGTTCTGTTCCCCCAGATAGGTGCCGGTAACCGTCGGCAGAAACTCGGACCTGGCGGTCCAGACGTCCTGGTTGGTCGCTTCGTAACGCGACCGTTCCGCCTTGAGGCCCGGGTTGATGGCATAGGCCGCCCCCATGGCTTCTTCGAGCGACTGGGCGGATACAGTTGCGCTGGCAAAGGACAGGCTGATCAGTGACGCACCTGCCAGCAGACCGGCAAGGCGGGTTTTCAATCCGTGCATCAGTTTGGCAGGGGCAGGGAAGGTCGTCATTGCAGCACCGTGATCGTTGTCTGCCCTTAAGGTAAAATTTTATAGTTAATCAAAAGTAAGTTGAGATTAGAGAATATGGCCAAGAATTTTCAGTAATTACCTAGGGTAATCTTTGCTTTGTTCTGCTTCTTTTAGGATATTGATATTAATATCAAGGTTTAATTTGATAATAATTTAAGTTGAATTCAGTGATAAGTCAGCTTCCCGTTCGGTCTAAACTCGGGTGAAACTTTTTGATCTGTGAAGGCAGTAGATGTTTCCCGAATAGAAAGCCCTGCACCTGCAGGCATCCGGCTTGTTGCAGGAATTGCAGCTGTCGTTCCGTTTCGACACCTTCGGCGATTACTGGGATCTTGAAGCTATGGCCGAGCAGAACGGCAGAGCGCAGGATCGCTCTGGCATGGGGGTTGGTTTCGAGCGACTGGGTGAAGGCTCTGTCGACCTTGATCTTGTCGAAGGGAAAGGCTTGCAGCGTGTTGAGCGAGGAATAGCCCTTGCCGAAGTCGTCCATGGCAACGCGCACGCCCATCTTGCGCAGTGAGAGGATCGTCTCGTGAACCCGTTCGTGATCCTCGATCGGGGTGGATTCGGTGAGTTCCACTTCCAGGCGTTCCGCCGGCAGGCCTGTCTTCATCAGCACGGTGGAAACGAGACCGGCAAAATCGCAACGGGAGAACTGCAGCGGGGAAGCGTTGACCGACAGAGTTACCGGGTTTTCCCAGCAGGCAGCTTCCTTACAGGCAGCTTCCAGAACCCAGTTGCCGATATCCAGGATAATGCCTGACCGCTCGGCAATCGGAATGAAGTCTTCCGGCGGAATCGGTCCTTTTTCCGCGTGGCGCCATCGGACCAGCGCTTCGTAGCCAATCAACTCGCCGGTCTTTGTCAGGTTCTGTTTCTGGAAAACCAGGTTGAGCTGGTTTTCGAGCGTTGCATTGCGCAAGTCAGCCGCAAGGCCTGCCTCCCAGCGGTTGGTTTCCTCCATCCCCGTGACATAGGGCTGGATCAGGTTGCCGCCGATCGATTTCGCTTGCTTGGCAGCAAGGTTTGCCCTTTGCACCAGCTTGTTCAGGTCCTTGCCGTCGCGCGGGAACACGGCCAAGCCAATACTGGAGCGGATGGACAGGCGGTAGGAATTCCACTGAACCGGCCTTCGGGCAAGGGAGCGAACCAGACGTGCGAAGTCTACGGCGTCATCCATTGTGTCGAGCGACGGATTGATGACCAGAAATTCGTCACCGTAGAAGCGGGAGATGAAGACCCTGTCGCTCAGGTTGTTTTTCAGTGTATTGGCCAGGGTGCACAGGACAGTGTCGCCAACTTCGTAGCCGTGAAGGTCGTTGATCGCCTTGAACTGGTCCAGGCTGATCAGCACGACGGCGCATGTCTTGCCCTCCAGTTCGGCCTTTTCCAGGAGGTCTGCCGCGGCCTTCTGCACAAAATGCCGGTTTGGAAGTCGTGTCAGAGAATCCTGCAGCGACAGGTGTTTATAGGCTCGCCTGGCCGCGTTTTTCCTGTACCTGTCGAGCAGCGCGCCAGTTGCAGCCACAAGGGTGCATAGACCGAAGATGACCAGCGACATCACCATCATGTGCCTTTCGGACATGAGCATGATTTCGCGCGGGAAACTGACTTCGCGAAGGGGCGTGGTCGGGGAATGCACCGGCATGTGTATCGAAACTGCGGACAGGAAAAGGAACAGCGTTGCACTTACAAATGCGCGTCTGGACTGCAGCTGCGGAACGAAACTCATTGCGATTGCCCCGAGGCACGTTCCGAACAGAAATGTCCAAAGTCCGAAGGCTTTGCCTGCATCAGGTAAACCGGCGATCTCCCTTGCTGTCGTCAGCGTCAGACCCATTCCTGCAATGGCAAGGCCAAAGAGGATGCCGCCAAGTTCCGGTGCGAGCCGGATGTTTCGCCGCACAGCAAGCGCATAACCTGAAAGGAGGCCGGCAAAGACGACGAGCAGGGCAAGCAGAGCCGTTTGAAGCCGGTACCCCGATTCCGCGGGAAGCTTTACCGAAGAAAAGGCGATGATCTGGGCCGCCCAGATTGCAGAGGCGCCGACGAGTGCAGACCAGATGAGCCAGATAACCCGCGCAGGGCTTGCATCGCGGTCAACCTTCGCAAGGAGCAGGAAGGAAAAGGCGCATCCGAAGAGACACGTTGCGATCGCAAGTGTCAAAAGAGCATGATCATGCTCAAAAGACAAAACTGTTGCGACGCGTTCCATAAAAGCTCCCACCGACGGTTGATTTCATGAAAGCTTAAAAAGCATAACAAACTGTGTTTTTTCAGAGTATTCCAAGTATTGCTCTTTGTTTAATCTGGTATTGTTGTAATTGCGCATGAAGTATCTGGTCTGCTAGTGGCTTTTATTGTCAGTTTTGACCTGTTTTACGAGCGCTCTGGGGCGCGTGGGTGCCGCTGCCGGTTCGCCTGCATGCAATTGGAGCGGAAGAACTGCTTCTGAAGAATGCTGCGACATCCGCCCTTTGTCCGAGCCAGGCAAAATCGTAAACATCTGCTGCCAAAAGCACGGCATTTTCAGGCAGAGGCGCGTTCAGTAGGGTTGACTTGACGCTTCGGTAACTGGGGCATGTCCTTAAGTCACCGTAATTTTTGACAATATTTTTTCAGCCTCAAGAAAGCCCGAAATTCGTGCAAAATCCAGCAAATGAGCGGTTCCGGAAGGTCGCGACTCTGCCCGGGTGCCCTGAGGGCATGGGGATGGATAAAATTCTATCGATATAATTAGCAATACGGCATTGATTTGCTTCCAAAACAGGGCGGCCGCGCCGGAGGGCAATGCCTTCAGCGATCAGAAATGCCGCTCCGGCCTCGAGCGAGAGGTGCGGGACAATGCAAACTGTTTAAGACACGTCAGGAGAACGGGTGCATCCCGCAATGCCAACGAAAGCCAGATCCACTCGCGTCGACAACGCTTATGAACGCTTGAAAACCGAGATCCTGAACGGGCAATTGCCGCCCGGATTTCAGGCGCCGGAACCGGATATAGCGACACGGCTGGGCATGAGTCGGACGCCGGTTCGCGAAGCGCTTATCCGCCTGGAGGCTGACGGTCTGGTGGACCTCGTGCCCCGCCGTGGAGCAAAGGTTCTGCCGATTTCGCTGCAGGACATCTGCGAGATCTACCAGATCCTTTCGGCGCTTGAAGCCCTCGCCGCAGGCACCGCTTGCCGCAAGGCGGGCGATGAGACGCTCGCGGAAATCGAAGAAGTGCTCAACGACGCCGATGATGCGCTGGAACGCCAGGACATCGAGGCCTGGGCCGTTCACGATGACAGGTTCCACAGGCTGATGGCCAAGGCGAGCGGCAATCTGCGTCTGGAAGCGGAAATCGAGGGGTTTCTCGATCAGGTCTATCGGGCCAATACCGTGTTGCTTCGTCTGAACAAGGCTCCGGCCTCAAACGCTGCCGATCATCGCAAGATTGTGCTGGCGATCCGGGACGGCGATACCGACAGCGCCACGGAGACGGCGCGGTTGCACCGTCTCAACGGAATGCTCAGGATGAAGGATCTGCTGCAGGACTGCGGGCTCAGCCACGTCTGATCATTTTGGCGCGGCGGGGGCCGGGCCGGTGGACTGTCCGATGATCAGCTCCGCGTCCAGATGCAGAGACGCCGGTTTGCTGGCCGGGTTGGAAATCATGTTCAGGAGCAGCTCGGCAGCCTTTTCCCCGGCGTAGCGAACCGAGGAGCGGGTGCAGGTGAAAATCGGTACTTCGCCGCTGTTGGGCAGGAAAGACAGGGCATCGTCATGGGTGATGATGGACACGTCCTTGCCTGTCTTCAATCCGCACTGGCCGACAGCGCGGGCGACACCGATCGCCGATATCATGGACGAAATCAGGAAGGCGGTCGGCGGATTGTCGCTCTTCAGCATCTCCATCGCATTATCGCAGCCGTAGGGTTCGGTCATGTCGGCGCTGCGCATCAAGGCCGGGTCCGGTGTCAGGCCCCGTGCTGCCAGCGCTTCCTCGAAGCCGCGCCGGCGCCGGTTGGCAAAGTCCATATGTTCCAGACCGTTCAGCAATGCGATCCGGGTGTGGCCGAGGTCCAGCAGCAGGTTCGTCGCCCGCTCGAAGGCCCGCCGGTTGTTCATGTCGATCCAGGATGTTTCCTCCTCGGCACCCGGGATGCGTCCGTGAACGACGAAGGGCAGATTGAGTTCTTTCAGAAGCCTGTGCCTGCGTTCGTCATTTGCGGGGCCGTGAATGATCACGCCGTCGGCCTTCTTGCGTGAGGCGATTTGCCGGTAGGCGTCTTCTTCCTTGGCATCGTCGACGACGGAGATGATCATGTCATAGCCGTGGCGCGAATAGGTCTCCCCGGCGCCGGCTATGAACTCCAGAAAGATCGGGTTCATCATCTCGTGAATTGAGCGCGGTATGACATGGCCGATGGCCATTGCGCGGCCGGTTGCAAGCCGCCGCGCCTGGCTGTTGGGCGCGTAGCCGAGCTTGTCGGCCATCTCGGTCACGCGTTTGCGCGTTTCTTCGCTGACTTCCGGATAGCCGTTCAGTGCGCGGCTTACCGTGGTCTGAGACAGGTTCAGCCGTTGCGACAGTTCTTTCAGGTTTACGCCATTGCTCATTCTGGCCCAAAACGCTTTGAAAGCGCCCTCCCAACAGGCTGTTATTGAAATGCAACATTAATTCGCGAGTTGCGCGCTTGACAAGGCCGAAGCCTGAAGACATGGTTAGGGCCAAATCCAAAGCGGTTTGGATAAAGGGTTCTGGTGGAATTGCCGACCCGGAAAAACGGGTAGGTATTGCTGCAAGGTGGCGAGGTATGCCACCTTGGGTGGAGTGTTCCAGCATAGGGACAATCTGGGAGGACAGATATGAAACTACGTTTGAAAGCCTGCACGGCAGGTCTGGCGCTTGCCATTGGGCTTGGCGCGGGCTCTGCATCCGCGGCCGACCTGAAATTCGCTCCGGGCGAAGGCCCGTTCAACTGGGACAGCTACAACGCATGGGCTGAGAGCGCGCCTGACCTGAAGGGGCAGACCGTGACGATCGCCGGCCCGTGGCTGCAGCCGGAAGACGGTTATTTCCGGAACGTGCTTGCCTATTTCACCGAAGCTACCGGCGCTGAAGTCATCTACACCGGTTCGGATTCCTTCGAACAGCAGATCGTGATTGATGCAGAAGCCGGCGCTGCCCCGAATATCGCCGTCTTCCCGCAACCGGGCCTTGCCGCCGACATGGCTGCGCGCGGCCTGTTGAAGCCGCTTCCGGAAGGCATGGCCGACTGGGTCGCCAACAACTACGGCGCCGGTGAAAGCTGGGTGAACCTCGGTACCTACAAGGATGCCGACGGCCAGGATCAGCTGTTCGGCTTCTTCTACAACGTCAACGTCAAGAGCCTTGTCTGGTACGTGCCGGAAAACTTCGAGGACGCCGGCTATGAAGTGCCGACGACCATGGAAGAGCTGAAGGCGCTGACTGAGCAGATCGTTGCCGATGGTGAAACACCCTGGTGTATCGGTCTGGGTTCAGGTGCTGCCACGGGCTGGCCGGCAACCGACTGGGTCGAGGATCTGATGCTGCGCACGCAGCCGGCTGACGTCTACGACCAGTGGACCACCAACGAGATCCCCTTTGACGACGAGCGTGTCGTTGCCGCGATCGAGGAATTCGGCTGGTTCGCACGCGACGATGCCAAGGTCGCGGGCGGTGCGGGAGCCGTTGCTTCCACCGATTTCCGTGACAGCCCGAAGGGTCTCTTCTCCTCGCCGCCGCAGTGCTACCTGCACCGCCAGGCATCCTTCGTGCCGGCCTTCTTCCCGGACGGCGTCGAGTTCGGTACCGATGTCGACTTCTTCTACTTTCCGGCCTACGCGGAAAAGGATCTCGGCAGCCCGGTTCTCGGTGGTGGCACGCTGATGGCGATCACCAATCCGTCCGACGCGACCAACGAACTGATGAAGTTCTTCGAACTGCCGCTCTCGCATGAAGTGATGATGGCCCAGACCGGCTTCCTCACGCCTCACAAGGGTGCCAACCCGGCAGCCTACAAGGACGACACGCTGCGCGGTCAGGGCGAGATCCTGGTCAATGCCAGCACCTTCCGTTTCGATGGCTCCGATCTGATGCCGGGTGCCGTTGGCGCGGGCACGTTCTGGACCGGAATGGTCGACTATACCGGCGGCAAGGACGCAAAAGCCGTCGCCGAGGAAATCCAGAAAAGCTGGGACGCCCTCAAATAATCCTTCAGGCGGCCGGTCTCCCCAGGGAGGCTGGCCGTTCTTCTGACGGATCGGCGAAAACGTCCAAGAAACAAAGTTCCTAAACGCAGGAAGCCCCCGGTCTTCCGGGTGCCTCCCCATAATCAATAATGGGAGGGAACGGCCATGCTATCGGACAATCCGGCACTGTTAGGGCTCTTTACCATCGTCGTCGGCGTTGGAGCCTGCCTTGCCTATTTCTTCTTTTCGAATGTCTTTCTCGACAAGGTCCTGTTTCCGGCGCGCGGCCCCAATGCAGGAAAGAACATCAACCGGGCGAACATGATCCGGCCCTGGCTGTTCCTGTTCCCGGCCTTGTTCGCGTTGACGCTCTATCTTGCCTATCCGGTCTTCGAGACCTTGCGGCTGTCGCTGACAGACCGCTCCCAGGGAGGGGCCTTTGTCGGCCTTGCCAACTATCGCCAGATGATGAACGAGGCGAAGTTCTGGGAAGCGGTGCGCAACAACATGCTGTGGCTGATTGTCGTGCCGGCTGCCTCGACGGCTTTCGGGCTGCTGGTCGCCCAGCTCACGGACCGGATCAGATGGGGCAACTTCGCCAAGTCGCTGATCTTCATGCCGATGGCAATCTCTTTCGTTGGCGCATCGGTCATCTTCAAGCTGATCTACGATACGCGCGCCGCCGATCAGAACCAGATCGGCGTTCTGAACGCGATCTGGCTGAAGTTTGACGGTGGCATCGGCTCCGTTGTCTTTCTGCAGCTTCTGCCGACCCTTCTCCTGCTGGCGTTCGCTGTTGTTGTTGCCTATGTGGCCTGGACCTTCGTGCGCGGCATTGTCGCCCGGGGGGAGGACAAGTCGATCTGGCTTCTGCCCCTGCGTCTTCTGGTCGCCGTTGGCGGGATCTGGCTGATCTGGATTTCGCTGAATTCCGCGCTCGGTGTCTGGATTGCCGAAGTGCCCTACGGCGAACCGCAGACCTGGCTGACCTTGCCGCTGTGGAACAACTTCTTCCTGATGGTGGTGCTGATCTGGATTCAGACCGGCTTTGCCATGGTGATCCTGTCCGCGGCCCTGCGCGGCATTCCGGAGGAAACCGTGGAAGCTGCGATCGTTGACGGTGCCAATCCGTTCCAGATCTTCTTCAAGATCAAGGTGCCGCAGATCATGGGGACCATCGTGGTGGTCTGGACGACGATCACGCTCACCGTGCTCAAGGTGTTCGACATCGTCTTCGCGATGACCAACGGCCAGTGGGAGACCCAGGTTCTGGCCAACTACATGTACGACAAGCTTTTCCGTGCCAACGATTGGGGAGTGGGGTCGGCGAGTGCCATCATCATCATGCTGCTCGTCACGCCGATCCTCGTCTGGAACGTTTACAACGCCCGGAAGGAGATGAAGTGATGGCCAGTATTGCTGGGAAAAAATCCGGCCTGACCTGGGCCGTTCAGATCTCCGTCGCAGCACTCGTTCTGTTGTGGCTGTTCCCGACCGTCGGGCTGTTCGTCTCGTCCTTCCGGACCGCGGACCAGATCTCCAGTTCCGGCTGGTGGGCGGCGCTGTTTCCGGCGAAGCAGAACGAGGTCTACCGGACTTCGGATCCGGACGAGACCCGTGTTGCCGACGGAGACCTTTTCACCGTGTCGGGCAACATCTTCGAAGGCGAGCCGCGCGAGATCCGCTCGTGGGGCGTCTCATCCAGAGACGTGTCTGCTTACCAGTCGGGCGAAACGGCGGATATGGGCGATGGCGAAAGCCTGACGCTCCAGGCCGACGGGTCCTATGTCTGGAAGGGCAATGACAAGCAGATCTCCGGCCGTGGCCAGCGTGTTTTCGTGACCGCGACCGTGCCGCCGGAATTCACGCTGGAAAACTACCAGACCATCCTCTTTTCCGGCACCGGACAGGACAACATGGGCAAGGCGTTCTTCAACACGCTGACGGTCACCATTCCGGCGACGATCATCCCGATCGTCATTGCGGCGTTCGCAGCCTATGCGCTTGCCTGGATGGAATTTCCCGGCCGCGCCCTCTTGATCGCCGCCGTTGTGGCGCTGCTCGTCGTGCCGTTGCAACTGGCGCTCATTCCGCTGCTGCGGCTTCATCTCGCCGTCGGTATCGGCAAGGGATACATGGGGGTCTGGCTGGCCCATACGGCCTTCGGCATGCCGCTCGCGGTCTATCTGCTCAGGAACTACATGGTCGGATTGCCGCGGGACATCATCGAGAATGCCAAGGTGGACGGGGCGACGGATTTCCAGATCTTCACCCGCATCATCCTGCCGCTCAGCTTTCCCGCCCTGGCGTCCTTCGCCATCTTCCAGTTCCTGTGGACCTGGAACGATCTGCTGGTGGCCAAGGTGTTCCTGATCGATGCCACAGGCTCGACCACGGTGATGACCAACCAGATCGTCGAACTCCTGGGAACGCGCGGCGGCAACTGGGAAATTCTCGCGACGGCGGCCTTTGTGTCCATTGCCGTGCCGCTCTTCGTGTTCTTCGCGATGCAGCGCTATCTCGTGCGCGGCCTGTTGGCCGGGTCGGTGAAATAACATGAACAAAATCAACAATCGGGAGCAGCCGGCATGACATCGTTGTCCTTGAAGAATGTCAGCAAGTCCTATGGATCGGTCGAAGTTCTGCGCAACATCAACATGGAGATCAACGCAGGTGAGCTGATCGTTTTCGTCGGTCCGTCCGGGTGCGGAAAGTCGACATTGCTGCGGATGATCGCAGGACTTGAAAAGATCACCGGCGGAACACTGGAGATCGACGGTGTGGTCGTCAACGACGTGCCGCCGGCACAGCGCGGCATTGCCATGGTGTTCCAGTCCTATGCGCTTTATCCGCACATGACGGTCTACGACAACATGGCCTTCGCCCTGAAGCTGGCAGGCAAGTCGCGCGACGAAATCGACAAGGCCGTGCGGGCGGCTGCGGACAGGCTGCAGCTAACTGCCTATCTCGACCGCCTGCCGAAAGCACTCTCCGGCGGTCAACGCCAGCGTGTTGCCATCGGCCGTTCGATCGTGCGGGATCCCAAGGTATTCCTGTTCGACGAACCGCTGTCGAACCTTGATGCCGCCTTGCGTGTTGCCACCCGGATCGAGATCGCACAGCTGAAGGAGAGCATGCCGGAAAGCACCATGATCTACGTCACTCACGACCAGGTGGAAGCGATGACCCTCGCGACCCGGATTGTCGTGCTGCATGGTGGAGACGTGGAACAATTCGGTGCGCCGCTGGACCTTTACGAGCGTCCCGCAAACACGTTCGTTGCCCAGTTCATCGGCTCTCCGGCAATGAACCTCGTCGATGCCAAGGTGACGGCGACCGGCCAGATGACATCTGTCCAGATGTCCGATGGCGGTCACGCGGATGTACCGATTGCCTCGCTCGACAGCGACAAGGGTGCGCGCGTCAAGCTGGGCGTGCGCCCGGAAGATCTCAGCGTTACCGAAGGTGACGATTATCTGGTCGCGGCGAATGTCGAAATCGTGGAAGCCCTCGGCGAGACAACAGTGCTCTATTTTGCGCCGAGAGAAGGCCACGATGCTTTCATTGCCAAGATCCCGGGTATCTACAAGGTCGAAAAGGGCACGGAACTGCGCCTGACGGCCCCGCCGGAAAAGCTGCATCTGTTCGATGGCGAAGGGCGGTCATTCCTTTACAGGTGATATTCCCGGCAGGATTGGGTGTTTTTGGTAACGCTGTTGACCCCCACCCCTAACCCCTCCCCACAAGGGGGAGGGGGACTAATGCTTTACCGCGCCACTATGTAGGTGCGCTGAAACCCGCTATCCCTTTTCAGGTATTCGGGCAGACAAGTGAGATCTTTTCAATCTGCACGGACTGATCCCCCTCCCCCTTGTGGGGAGGGTTAGGGGTGGGGGTATTCTTCGACTGAAGCTTGGGATACCAACCCCACTTAATCCTTGCCTCTAATCCCGGCAAGTCTAGTGCTGATGCCCTGCATGGCTGTGCCGGGTTGCATTGATGGATTCGACCTGGGCCTGCATCTCGATATGGCCGAAATCGAATTCGATCTCGATTTCGAATTCCTCTCCTTCCCGGAAAGGGCGGGTAAGGCCGCCGAGGCGCAGGGCCAGGGCGTTGGGAGCAAGAACGAGGGCCTTGCCCGGCTGGATCGGAACGGGCGGCAGGGGATCGTAGCCGGATTCACCGTCCTTCAGGGCAAAGCCGACCAGTTCGGCCTTCGAGGCGATGTCGGTGTGACCGCCAACCAGCTTTACCTGTCGTCCGGAGGTGTTCTCGATGTTGACGAAAAGCAGCGCGGAGTTGCCCGAAGTCTCGCGGATCCAGGCATGGACAGCACGCACGCCTTCAGACGTGCCTTCGTGGCTGTCTTCATCCTCATCGTGATGAAGTTCGGCTTCGTAATGCGTTTCGTGTGCTTCTGCATCGCCATGCCCTGTTTCGGAGGTAGTATGTGTACCGGACGCCAAGGCAGAGTAGGGCAGGCAGAACAGCAGCGGCAACAGGACGGCAAGGGCGCGCATATCGGGAAGATCCTTCAGGCTTCAGGTCAGGCGCGCAAATCAGTAATGATATTACGTGACATTGCCATGAAGGCCGGCAGAAGCGCGAGCAGCACCGTCAGACTGACGAAACCGGCAATGAGGTGAAACTCCGGCCAGTCGAGCGTTGCCGTCACCAGAATGTCCGTTCGGGAGGTGACAATTGAGGAGATGACATCGACCGCGATCCAGCCGACGCCCAGCCCGGCAGCCGAGCCCAGGACAATCAGGGTGGCGGCATAAGACCAGACCACGGCAAAGACGAAGCGTCCCGGTGCCCCGAGAGCCCGCAGGAGTGCCAGACGCCTGGCGAACAGCCGGGCAAGGGCTATCAGCCCCGTCAGGACGCCAGCGGTCACAAGCACCTGGGTCAGCACCGCCATCACCGACATGATCTGGCGGATGTCCCCCATGAGTGCATGAAGTTGCGCAAGCACCGCGCCTGGGAAGAACGCCATGGTGTCGTCGCGGGTGAACTCGGACCGCAGGGCGTAATTCGCCCAGAGTTCATTGGCATGAACGAGTATCGCCGGTGTTCCCGGGAAATAATCGGCGTCAAACGGCGGGCCGATCTGTGTCTGTCGTTCCGGGCCATGGCCATTGGTCAGCCCGTGCACTTCCCAGACGCTTTCCACCGGAACGAGAATGGCCTTGTCCCACGGGCTGCCGGTGGGCGGCATCCTGCCGACGATGGTGAGCGCGTGGCCGGCGTGGGCATCTTCTTCCGCGCTGTCACCAATCCCGTGCGCGGGTTCGAATGTCTCGCCAAGCTTCAGGTCGACCCGCGAGCCGGCAACCGCTTCCCCGCTGCCGGCAAAGAGCCTGCCTTCGGCGAGGTTCCCTGCCAGATGCGTGACGAACTGCGGCGTAGTGCCGACAACGGGTGACGACAGGTAGCTGTCGCCGAAGGCAATCGGGGCGGCAAGGTCGACGTCGTCATGGGTGGCAATCTCGTTGTAGATCTCGCCTCCCAGAAGCGGCACGTCGCTTGGGTTTAGATAGACGGCGGCAAACATCATGGTGATTTCGCTGCCGGGGGCTGCGACGATCAGATCGAACTTTTCCGCTGCCCGTGCCGTTCCCTTTTTGAGGCCGCGTTCCTGGGCTATCAGGCCAACGCCGATGCCGATGGAAATGGCGATCAGGGCAACAAAGGTCAGATTGGTCCAGCGGAAGCGCCAGAGCAGTGCTCCGACCAGCGCCTGAGGCCGGAAGCCCCAGATCACGATCAGGCCGGTTATCACGGCAGGCAACAGAAGCAGCACGAGCCACAGCGTGTCCTGGGCAAGTGGCGAAAGGTCCTGCCAGCGGTCTGCGACAAAGTCAGGCACCGGCGGCCTCCGTCTGCAGGTGGCCGTCCGTCACTTCAATGACCCTATCCATCCGGTCCAGCAGATGTTGGTCGTGGCTGACGGCGATCAGGGTCTTGTTCTGCGCGCGGGTCAGGCTGATCAGGTCTTCGATCAGGGCATCGGCTGTCTTGCGGTCGAGGCTTGCCGTCGGTTCGTCCGCGAGAATGATCGCGGGGTCGTGGGCCAGCGCGCGGGCGATCGCAGTGCGTTGGCGCTCGCCGCCGGAAAAACTGTCTACGGTCCGCGCTTCTGCCGGCACCTTGAGGCTCTTGAGAAAATCCCGTGCGGTGTCGGTGATCGACCGGCGCTTTTCTGCCGGGTTGAACGCCGTTGCAAGGGAGGCGTTGCCAAGGGCGCTCAGTTCCTCGAACAGCAGGAAGTCCTGGAAAATCAGCCCGACATGGCTGCGGCGGAACGCGGCGCGGGCGGCGTCGTTCAGCTGCACCAGATCGGTTGCACCCCAGCGGATATGACCTGTCATGGCCGGGTGCAGTCCGGCGAGCGCGTAGAGAAAGGTCGATTTCCCGGCTCCTGACGGGCCACGCAGGCCGATGGTTGCGCCTGGTGTTGCTTCAAAGTGATCGCAAGACAGCAACACCCGGCCACCCGGTGCCCTGACGCGGAGATCGTCGACTTGAAGAGCAAGATTCATGAGAAGTTGTCAGCTGCGTTCATAGACAGCATCGACCAGTCTTGCCCGGCTGACGAACCCGGTCTCTGGATCCTTGAAGGTTCCCAGCTCCAGAACGCCGCGTGTCACGATCTTGCTGTTGAAGGCGACCACATCGACAATGCGCTTGGTGTAGATGGCGAGAATGTCCCGCGGCCATTCCGCCTCGGTTTCACAGAACGGGCAAACTGCCATCGGAATCTTGGTGAGCACGAAGAACTGGCTGTCGGCCTTCAGGGGTGGTGCCATGTAGCCACCGACCGACACCCTGGTGCCTTCCAGTGAATGGGCGAGGTCGGAAAAGCTCCGGTCCTTGTTGTAAAGCGTGCGCAACTTGAGGGGGGCGTCCGCCGCACTTGCTGTGCCCTTTAGCAGATGCCCGGCAAACGGAGCGAGACCGAGCCCGACGATGAGCTGTCTGCGGTTCATGACATCGCTGGTTCTGGCCAATTCATGCTCCTAACTTATCCGGCTAATATGACAAACAGGCAAAGGCCTGGCGGGCGGCAGGCCTTCAGGATCCCTGGCCGGTTTTCGACCAGGGATCCCGCTGAGCGCTTGTTGAACGCTGACTGAAGGCTTATTGGGCGTTCACAGCGTGGTTCATGACGTGGAAGATCACGTTCTGCTCGATGGTGCCATCGACCAGGTGCGCCCACGGGCCCTTTGCGTAGACCGCAACATCTTCACCCGAATGGGTTTCGGAGGACTTGGGGATCAGCGCCTGCTGGACGTAGTCCAGATCGGTGGCCGTTTCCTGGTCCAGGTCCGGGCGCGAGCCGGTGTAGTCGTTTTCGCCTTCGCCCTTCTTCAGAACCGAGCCTGTGCCGTTCAGGTAACCGATCACGGTGTACGGCTTGCCGTCATCCGCGGTCAGAACCTTGTCGGAATGCTTGATACCAACCTGGGCAACGTCGTAGCAAAGGCCGAGGATGGCCGAGCCGCGGCCGCAATAGCCGTTGAAGGCGATGGCGTGTTCGTGGTCGGCGGTGACGATGATCAGCGTGTCTTCATCGTTGGTCAGCTCGTCAGCAATGGCAACGGCTTCTGCAAAGGCGACACCGTCGCGCATGGCGCGGGCCGCATTGCCGTCATGGTTGGCGTGGTCGACGCGGCCGGCTTCGATTTCCAGGTAGTAGCCGCCTTCGTTCTTGGACAGATACTCGATGGCTGCCTTGGTCATGTCGGCCAGAGACGGCTCGTCATTGTCGGCGCGGTCGGCCTCATATTCCATGTGGCTGTTGTTGAACAGGGCCAGGACGGGGCTGGAGCCGTCAAGCTTCAGCGACTGGAAACCGGCGGTGTCGGATGCGAACTGTGCGCCCAGCCCGGTTGCACGCTCAACCAGGTCGACATTGTCTTCGCGGCGGCCCTTCAGCCCACCCATTTCCTTGTCCTTCGGCAGGAAGTAACGGCCACCGCCGCCCATTGCGAAATCAACGGTGCCGGCTTCCATGGCGTCGATCAGCTGGGTTGCGATGTCTTTCTGTGCGGTGCAGCCTTCCGGCACGGCGTCTTCCCAGTTGCGGTTGGCGGTCTTGGCGTAGACAGCAGCCGGAGTTGCGTGGGTCAGGCGGGCGGTGGAGATGACGCCGACGGACTTGCCGGCTTCGGTCATCATTTCGGAGAACAGGGCAAGCTGGTTGCCTTCGACGGTGGAGCAATCGTCATGGATGGCTTCTTCGCCGAGGTTGATCAGGTTGAAGCGCTGCTTCACGCCCGTGTTCATCGAGCCGGCGGTCGGAGCGGAGTCCGGCGTCTGGGCGTTGATGTTGTAGGTCTTGACCAGGGCGCTGTAGAACTCCGGAGTTTCGTACGGGAGAACGTTTTCCTCGCCCAGCATGCCTTTCTGCTGACCGTCGAAAAGGCGGGTGGCGTAGTTGGTTCCGACACCGTTGCCGTCTGCGATCAGCAGGATCACGTTCTTGGCGCGGTTGGTGTTCGGCTGACGGTCCAAAATGGCCTGAATGGCGGCTTCGCCATCCTTGTACCACTGGCTGGAGGCTTGCGGCAGGGCGTCCTGAGCAAAGGCGACGGAGCCGGTCAGAGCCAGCGCCAGCGAAGTGCAAACGATCGTTTTCATGATATCTCCCGGAGGTGAGGGTGCATCCCGGGAGCTACTTAAAAACGCTGCATGACATCTGATTGACAGTTGGATGACGAAACAGATTTGTTATTTTATTACATAACTTCGACGATTGAATTCAACTCTTCTACTTTTGCGCCGTCTTGTCTCTTCTTCGGTAGCGTCTTGTCATCGAACCGCAGGGTTATTCCCTGCCGGGTCATCGGCCTGGCAGCCTCGTGAAACGCCCGGGCAATTACAGATAGAAAAATGGCGTCCTGAAATCTGAGGACGCTGTCGCGTCCTGTGTTCCTGGGCTGCCCCCTATCCCCTATTGTCACATCATTTTCATATGAGCGTCGAATAAGGTTCATATGAAAATGTTTTAACGGGCTTCGAAGTCAGGCTTTTTCGAGTCAACATGATGCCTTTGGAGCAACTGGCCTTCTGCATCTGCAGGAGGAGAGGGGACGATGGCGGATCAGAAGAACATGCTTGGGCAAATAGACATTTCAAAGCGTCAGGCCGAAATCGCGGATCTGGTACAAAAGGCAGGATTTGCGTCCGTCGAGGAACTGGCGGACCGGTTCGAGGTGACCACGCAGACAATTCGCAGGGACGTCAACGGTCTTTGCGAACTGGGGATCCTGCGCCGGACCCACGGCGGCGTCGAGCCTCCGGCACCGGCGTCCAACATCCATTATTCCACCCGGCAGATCCTCAATCTTCCGGAAAAGCAGCTGATTGCGAAACTGGTGGCCGGTCATGTCGGCAACAACCAGTCGATCGCGTTTTCTATCGGCACCACTCCGGAGATCGTGATGCAGGCCCTGGTGGGGCACGAGAAACTGGCGGTTTTCACGAACAATCTGAACGTGGCCTTCACGGCTTCGGTCAACCCGTCGTTTCAGGTGACCATCACCGGCGGGCGGTTGCGTCATGGCGACCGCGACGTGCTGGGGTCCGCAGCGCAGGCGTTCTTCTCCAACTACAAGGTCGATATCGGCATTTTTGGTGTCGCAGGTGTCGATGAAGACGGCACGCTGCTGGATTTCCACGAGGACGAAGTGGCGGCCCGCCAGTCGATACTCGCCAATTGCCGCCGGTCCTATCTGGTCCTCGATCACAGCAAGTTCGGCCGGAACGCCCATGTGCGCGGCGGTCAGCTCAGCGATGTCGATGCGATCTTCACCGATTGCCCGGTGCCGGATGTTTTCCTGGCATCGCTGGAAGGCACGAAAACGGAAGTGTTCGTGGCCGACGACGGGGATGAGGCGTGACATCAGATCCGCATATCCCGGGTGCAAAACCCTCTGGCGCCGGCAAGCCGATCGTCCTTGAAACGGTGTCGCGTACCTGGGGTGAGACGGTGGCTGTCGATGGCCTGTCGATCGATATTCCGGCAGGCTCCTTCACGGCACTTCTGGGACCGTCCGGCTGTGGCAAGTCAACGACATTGCGCATGATCGCGGGCCTCGAGAATGTCAGCAGCGGACGCATCCTGATCGGCGGAGAGGATGTCACCGGTCGTCCGTCGGCCAAGCGTGACCTTGCCATGGTGTTCCAGTCCTATGCGCTGTTTCCACATCTGAATGTCGGTGAGAACATCATCTTCGGCCTGAAGGTCCGCCGGGTCGGCAGGGCCGAGCGGGACCGGCGTCTTGCAAGGGTTGCCGATCTTCTGGGCCTTGGCCAGTTACTGGAGCGCAAGCCGGGTCAGCTTTCAGGCGGTCAGCAGCAGCGTGTCGCGCTTGGACGGGCAATCATCGGCGAAAAGCCGATTTGCCTGATGGACGAGCCGCTGTCCAATCTCGACGCCAAGCTGCGCCATGAAATGCGGGTGGAAATCCGCGCGCTGCAGCAGCAGCTCGGCTTCACGATGGTCTATGTCACGCATGATCAGGTCGAGGCCATCACCATGGCCGATCAGGTGGTGCTTTTGAATGGTGGCCGGCTGGAGCAGGTGGCGAGCCCGCGGGATCTTTACGAAAAACCGGCAACGCCCTTTGCCGCCTGTTTTATCGGTACACCGCCAATGAACCTCTTTCCGGCCAATGCCTTCAGGAAGCTGTGCACCGCGCCGGACTTCAAGCTGGGCCTGCGCCCGGAGGCAATGCATCTGGAAGACGGTGGTCCAGTCAACGCGTCTGTTCGTGCCGTCGAGTATCTTGGGGCGGATGTGCTGGCCGATTGCGAAGTTGCCGGCACCGGTTTTCAAGTGCGCCTTCCGGCCAGCCGGGCCTTCACGCCAGGCCAATCCGTGCAGCTCGGCTTTTCGCCGGACGACCTTCATGTTTTCGACGCCGATACCGGCCGCCGCCGGGACGATCTCATTTCCGAGTTCGGAGCCTTGTTGCGCTCCTGACCTGCTGCGCACGCCCGCGTAGACCGACCGCAGACCTGCGGATTTTCGAACCTTAGGAAGTAAGCTGATGTTGAAGTCCACTTTCCTGAAAGCCGTTGCGGCAACGGCGCTTACCTTCAGCACCTGGGCCTCCGCTCAGGCTGTTGATTTGCAATTCTATTTTCCGGTCGCCGTTGGCGGCAAGGCTGCTGACACCATCCAGGAACTGACCGACGCCTATGTTGCGCAGAACCCGGATGTTACCATCGACGCCGTTTATGCCGGCTCCTACCAGGACACCGTCGCCAAGGCGATCACCGCTTCGCGCGGTGGCAACCCGCCCCAGCTTTCGGTGATCCTGTCTGCCGACATGTTCACCCTGATCGATGAAGACCTGATCCAGCCCTTCGACGACTATCTGACCAGCGACGAAGACAAGAAATGGGTCGAAGGCTTTTATCCGGCATTCATGGAGAACAGCCAGACCGGCGGCAAGACCTACGGCATTCCGTTCCAGCGCTCCACGCCGGTGCTCTACTGGAACAAGGAAGCCTTCGAAGCGGCCGGGCTTGATCCGGAGGTCGCTCCGGCAACCTGGGACGAAATGGTCGAATTCGGCAAGAAGCTGACGAAGAAAGACGACAGCGGCAATGTCACCCAGTGGGGCGTGCGTATTCCGTCTTCCGGTTTCCCGTACTGGCTGTTCCAGGGCCTTGCCATCGAAAACGGCGCGATTCTGGCCAATGCCGACGGCAACAAGACCAACTTCGATGATCCCAAGGTGGTAGAGGCGCTGCAGTATCTTGTCGATCTCAGCACAAAGCACGAAGTGATGGCTCCGGGCATCATCGAGTGGGGCGCAACACCGAAAGCCTTTTTCGAAGGCCAGACGGCCATGATGTGGACGTCCACCGGCAACCTCACCAACGTTCGTGACAATGCTCCGTTCAAGTTCGGCGTTGCCATGCTGCCGGAAAAGGCACAGCGCGGCGCACCGACTGGCGGTGGCAACTTCTACCTGTTCAAGGGCGCTTCCGACGAACAGAACAAGGCTGCCGTCAAGTTCGTTCAGTGGATCACGGCTCCGGAACAGTCCGCGAAGTGGACCATCGCAACAGGCTACGTCGCTCCGCGCGCCGAAACCTGGGAAACCGACACGATGAAAGCTTATGCGGCTGATTTTCCGGCTGTCCTGGTTGCCCGCGACCAGCTGGACTTCGCCAAGGCTGAACTGGCGACCTACCAGAACCAGCGCGTGACCGGCATCTTCAACGATGCGCTGGCTGCTGCCATCACGGGCCAGAAGGATGCCGAAACGGCGCTGAAGGAAGCTCAGGCGCAGGCCGACGAGATCCTGAGCGAATACCGCTAACGCCATTCGGGGCGGAGCGCCGGGTCCCACTCCGGTGTTCCGTCCCGTTCCCCAGACCTTTCGCCGTCCTAACCGCAATTTGCTTTAGGTCGCGTTTTTCTCCTTATCGGGGCCTAGACCATGAAGCGGGGCATTGCCTTGAAACGCGACTGGATCCACGGTTGGCTGCTGTTGCTGCCGGCAATGGTATTCCTGTTTGCCTTTACCCACATCCCCGCGGTCACGACGTTCCTGAACAGCTTCTTTTCCACCCCGCGCGGACGTCGCCCGGCCAAGTTCATCGGTCTATCCAATTATGAGCGCATGCTGGATGACCCGGTGTTCTGGAAAGTGCTCTGGAACAACGTCTGGTTCGCCTTTGGCACCATTCCGGTCTCCGTGGGCCTGGCGATCGTCATGGCGCTCTGGGTCAACGACAGGCTGGTTGGCAGAAGCTTCGTGCGCATGGCCTATTTCACGCCGACCGTTCTGCCTCTGATCGCCGTCGCCAACATCTGGATGTTTTTCTACACGCCCGGCTTTGGCCTGGTCGACCAGATCACCGGTGCCCTGTTTGGCTGGCCTGCCAGCAACTATCTCGGCAACCCGGACACCGCGCTCAACGCCATCATCGTGGTCACCGTCTGGAAGGAAGCCGGCTTCTTCATGATCTTTTACCTGGCGGCGCTGCAGGCAATTCCGGTCACGCTGAAGGAGGCCGCGCAGATCGAAGGCGCCGGGCGCTGGACGATTTTCTGGCGGATCACCTTTCCGCTCCTGATGCCGACGACCCTGTTCGTCTGCGTCAACGCGGTCATCAATTCCTTCCGCCTGGTGGACCATATCTTCATTCTGACGGACGGCGGGCCGGACAACGCCTCGGCACTGCTGCTGTTCTACATCTACGAGGTCGCCTTCCGCTTCTGGGAAACCGCCTATGGTGCAACGCTCACTGTCGCTCTTCTGGTGCTTCTGTCGCTGCTTGCCATCGGCCAGTTCTTCTTCTTCGACCGCAAGGTGCATTACAAATGAGCGGCGCCGGCCTTTCCTTCGACAGGGTGCTCAACACCTTCGCTGCCTGGGCATTGGCACTCTTATGGGTGCTGCCGCTGGCCTATGCCATCTGGACCGCGTTTCATCCGGCGGCCTATGAGGCACGGTTCGAGCTTCTTGCACCGCTGACACTCGACAATTTCGCAAAAGCCTGGGATGCGGCGCCCTTCGCCCGCTACTTTCTGAACACCTTTCTGCTGGTGTCGATGATCTTAGCCGGGCAGTTTTTCCTCGGCACGCTGGCTGCCTTTGCCTTCGCAAGGTTCCAGTTTCCCGGGCGCAATATCCTCTTCACGCTTGTCTTGCTGCAGCTTCTGGTGATGCCGGACATCCTGATGGTGGAAAACTATCAGACCATGCGCATGCTCAATCTGGTGGACACCATCCCCGCCATCGCGCTGCCCTACATCGCGTCCGGCTTTGGCATCTTCCTGCTGCGGCAAACCTTCATGACCATCCCGAAGGAACTGGACGAGGCAGCACGCATCGAGGGTGCTTCGGTTCTGGGCGTGTTGTGGCGGGTCTATATTCCGCTCGCAAAGCCGACCTATCTTGCCTACGGCCTCGTTTCCGTCAGTCACCACTGGAACAATTTCCTGTGGCCGCTGATCGTGACCAACTCGGTGGACACCCGCCCGGTTACCGTCGGTCTCAGCATCTTCTCGGCCATCGACAGCGGGGTGGAATGGTCGGTCATCAATGCCGCGACGCTGATGACCTCCGGGCCGCTGCTGATCGCCTTTCTGCTGTTCCAGAGGCAGTTTGTCCAAAGCTTCATGCGCGCCGGCATCAAATAAAATTATTCAGGGAAACAGCAGAAACCGGGGATGAATGACCATCGTCCGGACGGCCAAACCGCTTTGGCAAGGCGCATAGGCCTTTGTGCCACTTTTTAAGGCAAGGGCTTTTATGCTAATGGATTTAAATCCCGGTTTTCTGCGGGGTTTTCGCCTTAAGTTTTTCTGATCCCCGAGCATCGAGGAGCCCCGCCGTGTCACTCAAATTCCTTGCCATTGGCGAATGTATGGTCGAGATGGCACCAACGGGTGAGGGCACCTATGCCATGGGGTTTGCCGGCGATACGCTCAACACCGCCTGGTATGCGCGCAAATGCCTGCCTGCCGACTGGACTGTCGGCTATTACACTGCGGTCGGCCGCGATCAGGTGTCGGAGCAGATGCTTTCTTTCCTGAAAGGATCAGACCTGGAGACGGCTGCCATCCAGAAGCGGGACGACCGGACGGTCGGCCTCTACATGATCCAGCTGAAGGACGGCGAACGCAGCTTCGCATACTGGCGATCGCAATCGGCAGCCCGGTGTCTTGCCGCGGACGGGACACATCTTGCATCTGCGCTTAGTGGTGCGGGGTTGATCTACTTCAGCGGGATTACCCTTGCGATCCTTCCACCGGAAGATCGGGCAAAATTTCTGGACGCACTCAGAACCGCGCGAAAAGCCGGTGCCAAAACGGCGTTCGACCCAAACCTGCGTCCGCGTCTTTGGGAAGACGCGGACACCATGCGGGCAAGTGTTACGGAAGCTGCCGGCTGCTGTGATTTCCTGATGCCGTCCTTCGAGGACGAACTGGCCCATTTCGGTGATGCAACGCCAGACGTCAGCGCCGACCGCTATCTGGCTGCAGGGGCAGGCATGGTTGTGGTCAAGAACGGGCCGGAAGAGGTGATCTGCGCGGATGCCGTTTCCCGGCAGGCTTTCCAGCCAGCGCCGGTTTCCAGCATTGTCGATACGACTGCAGCCGGTGACAGCTTCAATGCCGCGTTTCTTGCGAAATATCTTTCGGGGGGCGACGTCCCGGCAAGCGTTGATGCCGGTGCAAGTCTCGCCGGCAAGGTGATCCAGCACCGTGGTGCCCTCGTTGCCTGTCTCGAAACTGCCTAAGGGTAAGTGCGTATGATTCGACTGGTGATTGATTGCTTCAAGAAGAGGCGTTCAACCCACAAGAGAATATATTGCGATTATTGACAGTATGATTTAGGAGCGGCTCCGAATTCTTTCGCGATTATTTGCCCGTAAATAACTTTATGCGATGAAATTAAGCTTTCATTCGCTCCTTGTCCTTACCCTACGTTCGGTTTTGATCGTTGGCTGAACGGGCCATCTGATGGGGGGTACGAATGTTCTCAGGCATGCGTTTGTCTAAAAAGATTCCGGCGCTGGTTTTGGGCGCCGCTGCGGTGGTTGGCATCGGTGTCGGTGTAGAAAGCTACCTCACGTCTTCTGTGATCGTGAAAGAACTGACGAAGGAACGCCTTCAGACGGCTGCCGAGACTGGCGAAAAGGAAACAGTCGCCTATCTGCAGGCGATCGAACGCGAACTCATTCTGACGGCTGAGCACCCTGGCACAGCAGCCGCTGTCCAGGAGTTCGCCTCCGTCTGGGATTTCTGGAAAATGTACGGCGGCAATCCGCAGGAAGAACTGCAAGCTGCGTATATCACCGGCAACCCGCATCCGACCGGCGAGAAACACAAGCTCGACCGGGCCGAGACCGGGTCGGCTTACGACGAGGTGCACGCCAAGTATCACCCCTGGTTCCGAAAACTGCAGCAGGACCAGGGCTATTACGACGTGTTCCTGTTCGACGCCAAGGGCAACCTCGTCTACACGGTCTTCAAGGAACTGGATTACGCCACGAATTTCGAAAAGGGTGGTGGCCAGTGGGCGGATACCGACCTCGGCGAAGTCTATCGCAAGGCGATGGCGATCACCGCCGAGGACGAAGTCGCCTTTGAGGATTTTGCCGCCTATAAACCGAGCTTCGACGCCCCCGCCAGCTTCATGGCGCACCCCATTCACGTGAATGCAGAAACGGTTGGCGTAGTGGCCTTCCAGATGCCGATCGACAAGATCAATTCCCTCATGAGTAGTGGTCTCGGGCTTGGAGAAACCGGTGAATTGGCTTTGATCGGCGAAGATCGCATGATGCGCAATGACACGCCGCTCACTGCCGACAAGAACGATATTCTGGCTACGGAACTGAGTGGGCCCGTCATCGACAAGGCCTTCGCGGAAGGCAGCGCCTTCGGCATGTCTACCTACTTTGGTGACGAACTGATGGACGTTGAAGCGGAGAAGTTCACCTACCAGGGCAAGAACTTCGCCATCGTCGCCATGCAGCCTTATGCAGAAGCCGTTACCCCGCTGACAGATATGCGCAACCGGATGGTCCTCGCCGGGCTCGCCTTGCTTGCGATTGCCGCTGCCCTTGGCTTCTTTGCAGCTCGCTCCGTAACAAAGCCGATCAACATGGTGGTTTCCGCCATGAACCGGCTTGCCGATGGGGACACGCGCGTAGAGACGGACGGTTCCGAGCGGGGCGACGAGATTGGCGACATGTTCAAGGCTGTGGCGATCTTCAAGGAAAACGCCATTCAGCGCCGTCATCTTGAAGACCAGGCCCGCAACGAACGTGACAGGGAACGCCAGCGCCAGGCTTTCCTGGAAGGGGTGATCACGGACTTCAAGTCGATCATGACTGATCGCCTGGCAACCGTGTCCGACCAGATGGAACGGATGCGGGGGGCAGCTTCAACGCTGGAAGACCTTGCAACCAATGCCAAGTCTGAATCCGATCAGGCAGGCCACGCCTCCATCAGCGCTTCTGAAAACGTCGCCGCCGTTGCCGCCGCAACAGAAGAAATGACGGCCACGGTTCAGGAAATCGCGAATCAGACCGAAGCCACCACCCGCATCGTTCTGGAGACCGTGGAAGCGGCGGAACAGACCAACCGCAACGTTCAGACGCTGTCGGAAGCTGCCGAACATATCGGCAGCGTGGTCAATCTCATTCGCGATATCGCAGAGCAGACAAACCTTCTGGCGCTCAATGCCACCATCGAGGCTGCCCGTGCGGGTGAAGCCGGTCGCGGTTTTGCGGTCGTGGCATCGGAAGTCAAACAGCTTGCAGAGCAGACCTCCAAGGCGACGGACGAGATCTCCGGCCGGATTTCAGGAATCCAGTCCTCGGTTCGCGATGCAGCGGGTGCCATCGAGCACATTGCCGAGAAGGTGTCCGACATCAAGAACCTGACCAGTTCCGTGGCAGGGGCTATCGAGGAACAGCGGGCGGCAAACCAGGAAATCGCGCGCTCGGCTCGTTCTGCCAGCGACAGCACAGGCAATGCAGCCAGCAGCATGTCGTCTGTTTCCGGTGCAGTTGAACAAACGTCGACGGAAGCCGGATCGGTCAACACCGCGTCCGACCTGGTTTCGGAGGCAAGCGACAGCCTTGCCCGCGAGGTCGAGAAGTTCCTGGCGGACGTCACGAAGGACGTCGAGGACCGGAGACGTTCGGTGCGCAAGGCGATATCCGAGGATGTTGCCATTACCTTCGCGGACGGTCGCAAGCGCACCGCGCAGCTGATCGACGTCAGTGTCACCGGTGCGCAGATCCTGGATATGACCGACCTGCCGATTGGCGAGCGCATGACGCTGGAATTCCTGGATGGCACCGTGCTGCAAGGCAAGGTCGTGCGCCAGACAGGAGCAGGCTGCGGCGTCGAATTCGCCGAACAGCTAGCAGAGAGCCACATTCTCATCGCCGCCTAAGACGGCAATCTCAGGAAACGAAAAGGGCGCCTTTTGGCGCCCTTTTTTGTTGACGAAAGCCTTGGTTCACCGATCCGATCCGTTGCGTCTGGGATGAAGGGTGAGGGGAAAATGAAAGGTGCCGTTGGCGGCCTCTTTTCAAGAAAGACCTCTCCGTCGTCATCCCGGCCAAGCGCAGCGCGAGCCGGGACCGGGGAACCTCCGAGCCCGCTGCCATTTCTGTTGGCACCAGATGGAAAGGCCCTGGCGCCCCGATCCCGGATCTTCGCTTCGCTGCGTCCGGGATGACGGATGAGGGGGAAAGGAACGGTGCTGTTGGCGCCTTTCCCTGTCCTCATCATGCACGACCCTCATCCTGAGGAGGGCCAAAGGCCCGTCTTGAAGGATGGGCCACTTGCTCAGTCTCAGCTGCTTGAGCCTATCCAGCGTCCCGTTGGGCGATCCAGTCGTGATCCGGATGGTTCTGGAAGCGCCACTTGCGCATCGGGCCGGCCATGACGTTCAGATAATACATCTCGTAGCCGTAGGGTGCGCCGCAGGGGTGATGGCCCTTGGGAACCAGCACCACGTCGCCATCGGCCACAGCCATCGTCTCGTCCAGCTCGCCGTCCTCGGTGAAAACGCGCTGGAACCCGAAACCCTGTTTCGGGTTCAGGCGGTGGTAGTAGGTCTCTTCCAGATAGGTCATGTCCGGAAAATTGTCTTCGTCGTGCCGATGCGGCGGGTAGGACGACCAGTTGCCCTGGGGTGTGAACACTTCCGTCACCAGCAGGCTGTCGGCGATATCGCTTTCTTCCATCGCAATCGGGTGGATATAGCGGGTGTTTGCACCCTTGCCACGTTCCACCTGGCCGATGTCCGTGATCACACGGGCCTTGTAGTTGCCCTTGCCGGGGGCGGTGCAGACCGCCAGAACGCAGTCGGTTGTTGCCGTTGCGGACCAGCTGCTGCCGTTGGGCACATAGACGCAGTGCGGCTTCTTGCGCTCGAAAACGCTCATCCGGTCGCCCAGCTCACCAAAGCTTTCATCTCCAGCGGAAATCGACGCCTTGCCTTCAACCAGGACAAGGATGACTTCCTTGTCACCGGTTTCTTCCGAGGCCGACTGTCCCGCTTCCAGATGATACAGGCCGAAGCCGACATAGCCCCACCTGGCGCTTTCAGGCGTGATGTCGTGCACCTTGCCGGAGGTGCCGGACGGTTTGACGAGAAGATGGCTCATGTCAAATCCACTTCCTTTGCGAGTTGCTTGAGGGTCTTGAGGCCGAGGCTCTGATACTGGAACGGATTGCGGACTTCCGGGTCCTGCTCTGCCTCGATAACGATCCAGCCTTCGTAGCCGGTGTCCTTCAGGATCTGGAGAAGAGGTTTGAAATCAACGCCGCCTTCCTCGTCACCCGGTACGGTGAAGACGCCGGCACGGACGCCGTCCATGAAGGACTTCTTGTCTTCGCGGATATCCTTCATCACGGCAGGCCGAACGTTCTTGGCATGGAAATGCTTCACGCGGGCAGCGTGTTTTTCCAGAACCGGCGCCGGATCCTGACCATTGCTGCCGAAATAGCAATGACCGGCATCGAACAGCAACTTGGTCGCCGGGCCGGTGGCATCCATGAAAGCGTCGATTTCCGCCGGTGTCTCGACCACAGTGCCCATGTGGTGGTGGTAGACAAGGTCGATGCCCTGGCTTGCGCAGAAGGCGGCAAGTTCCTCGATCTTGGCGCCGAAGGCTTTCATCTCTTCTGCGGTCAGGACCGGGCTGGTGTTGATGTCGACCTGGGAACCCTGAATGGTGTTGGAGGTCTCGCAGGCAATGCAGACCTTGCAGCCATTGTGCTTCAGCTTGTCCAGATGCGGCTGAATGGCCTTCTTTTCGGCCTCGACCGACTGGGCAAGCAGGTTGAGCGAGTACCAGCCGGAAATGAACTTGAGGCCATGGCCGCCCAGAAGCTGTTTCAGCTCTTCCGGATCGTTCGGCCAGCGGTGGCCGTTCTCGATACCGTCGAAGCCGATTTCGGAAGCTTCCGACAGGATTTGCTCGGTCGGAATATGTGCGCCAAGGGTCTGGTCGTCATCATTGGCCCAGGCGATCGGGTTGGTGCCGTAAAGGATCATGGCTGTTGTCCTGTAACGCATCGGAGCGTTGGAGTTGATCGTAACTTTCGAACCTCATCCTGAGGAAGCGCTTCAGCGCTGTCTCGAAGGATGGGCCACTTGTTCGGAATTGCCGCCCATCCTTCGAGACGGACCTGATGGTCCTCCTCAGGATGAGGTCTTGAGAGAGGAAATCGGTGTGCTGCGGTGCCTCTCCCTCAATCGACCAGGTTCTGGTGCTTCAGCGCGTCGACATAGCCCTCACGGGCCTTGTTGACTTCGGTCCGTTCGGAGACCTCCGGCACGGCGACGTCCCACCAGTGACCGCCACCGTTCTCGCCCGGCCCGTGCATCGGGTCCGTGTCGATGACGATCACCGCCGGAATGGCCCGGTCCTTTGCGGCGAGGATCTGCGCTTCCAGATCGGCGATGTCCTTCGCCTTTACCGCGTGGGCGCCCATGGCGGCCGCGTGGGCAACGAAGTCGATGTCCGGCTGCGCCTCGACGTTGCAGTTTTGATAGAGGTTGTTGAACTGGTTGCCACCGGTGCCCATTTGCAGCCGGTTGATGCAGCCGTAGCCGCGGTTGTCGGTGAGCACCACCGTGAACGGCACCCGCCGCATGACGGCGGTCGCCAGTTCCGAGTTGGCCATCATGTAGGATCCGTCACCGACGAAGCAGACGACATCCCGCTCCGGCTGCGCCAGCTTGATGCCCATGGCACCGGCAATCTCGTAGCCCATGCAGGAATAGCCGTATTCCATGTGATAGCCGCCCTGCGGCGCCTGCCACAGAAGCTTCAGGGCGCCCGGCATGGTGCCGGCCGCGCACATGGCGATGGTTTTTTCCGAAGACGCCCGCTGCACCGCGCCGATAACCTCGGCGTCGAGCGGCAGGTAGCCTTCGGGCACATCGGTCCGTGCACTGCAGTGGGCATCGACCTTGGCCAGCCAGTCGACACGGGACTGCGGATTGAAGGCCGATTTTGTCTCCGCGCCGAGTGCAGCTGAGATCTTCTCCAGAGACACCTTCGCATCGCCGATGACACCGACGGCGCCATGCTTCAGGGCGTCGTAGCCCTGAACGTTGATGGAGACGAGCTTGCGGCCGGGTTTCTTGAAGAGCGCCCAGGAGCCGGTGGTGAAGTCCTGGAAGCGGGTGCCGATACCGATCACGAGATCCGCGCTTTCGGCAATCTCGTTGGCGCAGGCCGAGCCGTCGACCCCGGCGGTGCCGAAGTTCATCGGATGAGACTGCGCCAGCGCCGACTTGCCCGCCTGGGTCTCGATCACCGGAATGCCATGCCTGGTCGCAAACGCGCCAAGAGTATCTTCAGCCTGCGAATAGACAACGCCGCCGCCGCAGACCAGAACCGGGTTCTTCGCGGATTTGATGAGGGCGACAACATCGGCGATGTCCCGGCTGTCCGGTTCCGGGCGTCGGATGCGCCAGACCTTCGGCTCGAAGAAGCTTGCCGGATAATCGAAGGCTTCTGCCTGCGTGTCCTGGCAGAAGGCCAGGGTCACCGGGCCGCAGTTGACCGGGTCGGTCATCACGCGGAAGGCGCGCGGCAGGGCCGTCAGCAGGTGTTCCGGGCGGCTGATGCGGTCGAAGTAGCGCGATACCGGGCGGAAGCAGTCATTGGCCGAAACCGTGCCGTCGTCGAAATCCTCGACCTGCTGCAGCACCGGGTCGGGTGCGCGGTTGGCAAAGACATCGCCGGGGATCAGCAGCACCGGCAGGCGGTTGACATGGGCAAGGGCTGCGGCGGTCACCATGTTGGTGGCGCCGGGGCCGATCGACGAGGTGACCGCCATCGCCCGTGTGCGCTTCTTGGCCTTGGCATAGGCGATAGCTGTGTGGGCCATGGTCTGTTCGTTCTGGCCGCGCCAGGTCGGCAGGGCGTTGCCGGCCTGCTCCAGCGCTTCGCCCAGACCGGCAACATTGCCGTGGCCGAAGATCGCCCAGATGCCGTCGATGAAACGCTCACCGTCCTCGGTCATCTGCGCGGAGATATACCGCACCATGGCCTGCGCGGCAGTAAGGCGGATTGTGCCGGTCATGCGGGAATTCCTTGAGGTTCGTTGACGCGTGCCTGCGCGCGGGCATCATCCCAGATGCGACACAGGCTGTCGAAGCGGGTCAGCATGTCGGCGACGGCAGCCTCGTCTGTCAATTCGCCGGCGAGCCATTTGCGCGCTGCGTCCGCGAAAATAGTCCGGCCGACGGCAAAGCCCTTGACCAGCGGGAAACGGGCGGCTTCCGCAAAGCTTGCGGCCAGCTCTTCCACCGGCGCATCGAGGCCGAGCACCACGATGCCGCGGGTATAAGGATCGTTTTCGGTGATAGCGGCACAGGCTTTTGCCCAGGCCTCGGTGGACGTCATCGGTTCCAGCTTCCACCAGTCCGGATAGATGCCGATCTCGTAGCAGCGCCGGATAATGTCGGCGGTGGTGTCGCTATCTACCGGGCCGACCTTGGAGGGGATGACCTCCAGCAGCATTTCCAGCCGGTTGCGGCGGCAGGCGGCAAACAGTCGCTTCAGGACATCTTCCTGCTCGGCCTTCATCGCGTCGGTGTCGTGCGGATGATAGAAGCACAACACCTTGACCACATGCTCTGTCGGCCATTCGGCCAGGCCGCCGAAATCCGGACCGATTTCCGGTTCCAGTGTCAGTGGCCGGGAGGTAGGCCACTCCACCGGATGACCGATCCAAAGCCCGGTTCCGGCGGCCCGATAAAGCGCCTCACGGCCATGTCGGCTGTCGCACAGAATGCCATAGCCCGGCTGGCCGTCCGCGACCGAAAGAGCCGCGTCGAGGCAGAGTTTCTTGAACGATCCGATCCGCTCGTGATCGGCATTGGCCGTATCGGCCATCTGTTCGAGCTGAATACGGTGGTCGAAGGCAAAGACACGCATGGTCGACCAGTCGCCGCCGTGCAGCCGGTGCCGGTTTGTGGACCAGTGGATCTGTTCCAGTTCCGGGTCCTTGCGCAGGGCCTTGTCCTTCACGCCCCGTTTCAGGAAGAACTGCAGCTCTTCCCAGCTCGGATACGCCGGCGTGCAGCCGTGCCGGGAGACGGCAAACGCGCCGCAGGCGTTGGCATAGGTCAGGGCCGTGACCCAGTCTTCTCCGGTGATCCAGCCTTTCAGCAGCCCGGACATGAAGCCGTCGCCGGCCCCCAGCACATTGAACACCTCGATCGGAAATCCGGGACCGGAAATGCCCTCGTCGAGGCTGTCGGGGATCGCGCCTTCGAAGGCGGTTGCCCCCATCGGCCCGCGCTTGCAGACCAGCGTCGCACCCGACACCTTTCGCACGTTGCGCAGTGCCTCGACCGTGTCGGTGGTTCCACCGGCAATGTGGAACTCCTCTTCCGTACCCACGATCAGGTCGAAGAGATGCAGCGTCGACTGCAGCTTGGCCGTCACCTTGTCGGAGGCTATGAAGCGGTTCTCGCCGTCGCCGTGGCCTGACAGGCCCCAGAGGTTGGGGCGGTAGTCGATGTCGAGCGCGGTACGGCTGCCGTTTTCGCGGGCAAGCCTCAATGCCTTCAGAACGGCAGCTTCCGTCTGCGGATGGCTGAGGTGTGTGCCCGTGGCGACCACGGCCTTGGCGGAGGCAATGAATGCAGGATCGATGTCACCTTCGCCAAGAGCCATGTCGGCGCAGTTCTCGCGGTAGAAGATCAGCGGGAACTGTTCCTGGTCGCGGATGCCGAGCAGCACAAGCGCGGTGAGCCGCTCCCTGTCGGTGATCACGCCTTGTGTGTCGACACCGTGCCGTTCCAGTTCCTCGCGGATGAAACGGCCCATGTGTTCGTCACCGACGCGGGTGATCAGCGCGGATTTCAGGCCGAGCCGAGCCGTGCCGCAGGCCATGTTGGTGGGCGAGCCGCCGATATACTTGTTGAAGGACGCCATGTCCTCCAGACGGCCGCCAGCCTGGGCTCCGTAGAGGTCGACCGACGAGCGGCCTATCGTGATGACATCGAGTTTCTTCACGTGCACATTCCGTTTTTGATTCAGCCCGTCAGATGGTGCCGCCGAGGGAACCTTCCAGTTCCGCCAGTTCCTGGCCACCGGCCATCAGGTCCTGAAGTTCTTCCGCTTTTATGTCTCCGCGCTCTGCGGTGCCAAGCGTCTTGCCGCGGTTGAGCACCGTGAACCTGTCGCCCACGGCCATGGCATGGCGCACGTTGTGGGTGATGAAGACAACGCCGATGCCTTTTTGGCGGACCTTGTCGATCGTCGCCAGCACGTTGGAGGTCTGACGCACACCCAGGGCAGATGTGGGCTCGTCGAGGATCAGCACCTTGGCTCCGAAGAAGACGGCGCGCGAGATGGCGACCGTCTGGCGTTCACCGCCCGACAATGTGCCGACCGCCTGGTCGGGCGAGCGCAGGTGAATGCCCATCTTGGACATCTCTGTCATGGTGACTTCGTTGGCTTCGGAAAAATCGAAGAACTTGAACGGGCCGAAGCGCCTTTGCGGTTCGCGGCCCATCCAGAAGTTCCGGGTGACCGACATCAGCGGGATCATCGCCAGGTCCTGGTAGACGGTCGCGATGCCGGCTTCCATGGCGTCCCGCGGGCTGTTGAAGCTGACTTCCTTGCCTTCCATCAGGATCTTGCCCTTGGTCGGCTTGTGGACGCCGGACATGGTCTTGATGAAGGTGGACTTGCCCGCGCCGTTGTCGCCCAGAAGGCAGTGGCATTCACCGGCCTTGACGGAAACGGAGACACCATTGAGGGCGATCACCGGGCCGAAGTGTTTTTCGATATCGACGAGTTCGATGAGGTTGTCGGACATCTTAGCGTTCCCCCGTGATCATGCGGCGGATGTAGGTGTTGAGGATCACGGCGAGCAGCAGGATAACGCCGAGGAAAACCCGGAAGAGCGAGCTTTCGACCCCGGCGAAGAAGAGGCCTTGCTGAACGACGCCGAAGATCAGTGCGCCAAGCGCCGCGCCTACCACCGAACCGTAGCCGCCGGTGAGAAGTGCGCCGCCGATCACCACGGAAATGATGGCTTCGAATTCCTTCAGGAGGCCGCGGTCGGCTGCAGCCGAGCCGAATTCCATCACCTGACAGGTGGCGAAAATTGTGGCGCAGAAGGCGGAGAACATGAACATCAGGATCTTGACCCGGTTCACGGGCACGCCGACGTAGCGGGCAGCCTGGGCGTCGCCGCCGGCGGCGAAGATCCAGTTGCCGAAGCGGGTGCGGGTGAGCAGGACATGGCCGAACACGATCAGGATGATCGCCCAGATCATCAGCATCGGAATGCCTTCGACCACCGGCAGTCCTGCTTTCGGGCCGGCAACGAACTTGCCGACAATGCCGAGATCGGCCAGCCAGACAAAGAGGCCGGAAAAGACCTTGCCGCCGAAAAGCCAGGCGATCGGGTCACCTTCCGCCGCTTCACGCACGCCGCCGATGATGGTCTTGCGGGTGGTGGCGATGGAAATGAAGATCGTCAGACCGCGCAGAATGTAGAGAAAGGCGAGGGTGACGATGAAGGAGGGCAGGCCGGTCTTGATGACCAGGTATCCGTTGAGCCCGCCGATGGCCAGCGCCATGGCAAATGCGACCAGGATACCGAACCACGCGGGGAACCCCCACTGAACAGTGAAGAGCGCGATGATGACGCCGGAGAAGCCGATCATCGAGCCGACGGAGAGGTCGAATTCGCCTGCGATCATCAAAAGGCAGGCGCCGACGGCGATGATGGCGAACTGGGCAGAGACTGTGCCCCAGTTGATGATGCCTTCCGGGGCAAACATGCCGCTGTCGCTGGCGATGCCGAGGAAGAACATGAATACGAGAATGGTGCCGCAGATCGCGCCCAGCTCCGGGCGGATCAGGGCTTTGCGCATGGGCGACATTTCGCGGATGCGCTCGTCTTTCTGAGGGGCGGCTGCCGATTTTGTCTCAGCCATAGGTCTCCTCCTGCGTGCCGGGGTGGCCGGCCGCGTCCAGTATGCGGCCCGGCCGCAGAACAGTGTTCTGGAATTCAGCGCTTACCCTTCGGGGTGCGCGAGCGTGTCAGTTGCAAGGGAGAGGCGGAAGGCCGCCTCTCCACAAGGCCGCGTTTGGCGGCCCTTCAGCTTAGCGGTATTCGCCGGCGTACTTTTCCACCAGGGCAATGTTGCCCTTGGTCACGAAACCCGGGCCGGAGTTGATGGAGTTGCCCGGAACCACGCCGTAACGAGCCAGGTTCGTCAGGATGACGACCGGCAGGTAGCCTTGCAGGTAAGGCTGCTGGTCGATGGCAAAGGCAATCACGTCGCCCTTGATGGCTTCAGCAATTTCGCCGGAAAGGTCGAAGGTGCCGAAGTGGATGGTGCCGGACTTGCCCATGTCTTCCAGCGCAGCCAGCGTCGGATGTGCAGAGGTCGGGCCGAGGGTCAGGACGCCATTGGTGTCCGGGTTGCCCTGCAGGTAGGCCATGACCTTGGACTTGATTTCAGCCGGGTCCTGGCCGCTGTCGATCATCTGGCCACCCAGTTCGACGCCCAGTGCATCAGCATAGCCCTGGCAACGTTCAACCGAAGCCGGGTTGGTGATGTAGTGGTTCACACAAAGGAAGCTGGTGACGCCGGCCGCCTTGGCCTTTTCGCCTGCACCCTTGCCGGCATCGTATTCCGGCTGGCCGACATGCATCAGAGCGCCGATTTTCTTGGACTGCTCTTCAGTGCCGGAGTTGATGGTGATGACCGGAATGCCCTTGGCAACCGCGTTGGACAGCGGGCCGCTCAGAACGTCATAGTCGGCGATCGTCGCGATGATGCCGTTCGGGTTGGACGCAGCAGCCTGTTCGATGATGCGAGCCATGTCGGCAAGATCACCTGTCGGCGGGTTGCGGTATTCCACTTCAACGCCCATCTGGCCACCGGCAACGGTGATGGCGTTCTTGATCGTGTTCCACCAGCTGTCGCTGTCCGGAGCATGGCTGACCAGAACGAAACGTTCGCCTTCAGCGGAGGCCGGAGCGGCAAGGCCGGTAAAGGCAACGGCGGCAGCCGCCATTGCAATAAGTGTCTTCTTCATGGTGTTCCTCCCAGAACGTGGACCGCGGGCCTCGAACAATCCCACCCGCGTCATCAGAAGTCTGTGGCGGCTCGGGTTCACCGTTGCCGCATTTGGAATATAAATTCCATTTTTATCGAAGCGCAACAGATTTTTTCCAGAAAAATCACAGCCTGTTCCGTTGAGCCCCCACGGAAACGGCCAGGGCAATGGCCAGCGAGAGACTTGCGGACAGCGCCCGGAACGCGCCTACGTCCAGTTCCGAGACCAGTAGCTGGATTGCCTTCAGGCGTGCGAGCGGGCTGGTCACGACATCCGTAATCGCGACAATGTCAGCGCCGCTGGCGCGGGCCTTGGTGGCCATGTCGATGGTCATTTCCGTGTACGGGGCGAAGGTCACCGCGATTACCGCGTCGTTCGGCCGGATCAGGTGTTCCATGTTGATGTTGGCGATGCCTGAATGGAGAACCGCCGGCACGTCCATCTTTTCGAAGGCATAGGCAAGATACGACGTGACCGGGAAGGCCCTGCGGAAGCCGATCATGTGAATCGTTTCGGCACGGGCCAGCACATCGACCGCCTGTTGAAGTGCGGTCGGGTCGACGGTTGTCAGCAGGTTTTCCAGTGAAGAACGGCCAACCTCGACGAATTCGGCAAGGAGGGCAGAAGGGGACTCGGTGCCGTGCTCGCGCAGTTTGGCGAGGCGGGTGGCGTAGTCCGGCCATTTCTGGGAATAGTCCGAGCGGAACAGTTTCTGCATTTGCGAAAAACCGGAGAAGCCCATTTCCTGGCAGAAACGCATGACGGCGGATGGCTGAACTTCGGCGCCTTCGGCAAGTTCGGCAACCGTGGAAACTGCCACTTTGTCCGGATTGGCGGCGATGTAGTTCGCGAATTGTTTCAGGCGCTTGGGCAGTCTCTCGGCGGTGCTGCCGAGCCGGGCAAAAAACGCATCGATCGATTGCGGCGGCGCAAGGATTTCGGCGGTGGCGAGATTGGGTTCATTTTCTGGATCGGGCGAGGCGTCATTCATTGTCTTCTTCTTTTCCGGCTTGACACATTCCGTCGAAAATGATTTTGGAATTTTTATTCTAAATTGGCAAGCGCTGGTTCAAACCGCTCTGCCACATGTCATCCGGGAGGAAGTATCATGGCCGTCAATGTCGCCCTGCTTGGGGCTGGACGTATCGGTAAAGTGCACGCAAAGGCCGTTGGCGCGGCCGCCGGCGCGACGCTCGTCGCTGTTGCGGACGCCTTCCCGGAAGCCGCCGAAACGCTTGCAGCCGCCTATGGCGCCCGTGTCAGCACGATCGACGAGATCGCTGCCGCCGGCGATGTCGACGCGGTGATCATCTGCACGCCGACCGACACCCATGCCGATCTGATCGAAAAGTTCGCACGCGCAGGCAAGGCGATCTTCTGCGAGAAGCCGGTCGATCTGTCGCTGGACCGGGTGAAAGCCTGCCTGAAGACGGTAGAAGACCTTGGCGCAACCTTGATGCTGGGGTTCAACCGCCGTTTCGATCCGCATTTCCGCGCCGTGCGCGCGGCCATCGATGAAGGCCGCATAGGCGACGTGGAGATGGTGCAGATCACCTCGCGCGATCCGGGTGCGCCGCCGCCATCCTACATTACGTCGTCCGGCGGCATCTTCCGTGACATGACCATTCATGATTTCGACATGGCCCGGTTCCTGCTCGGCGATGAAGTCACGACCGTCTACGCGACGGCGTCGGTTCTGGTCGATCCGGAAATCGGCAAGCTTGGCGATTACGACAGCGCCATGGTGGTGCTGACGACGGCGTCCGGCAAGCAATGCTCCATCTCCAATTCCCGCCGGGCAACCTATGGCTACGACCAGCGCATCGAAGTGCATTGCTCCAAGGGTGTGGTGAGTGCGGAAAACCAGCGTCCGGTATCCATCGAAGTGGCAACCGAAGCCGGATACACACGTCCGCCGCTGCATGATTTCTTCATGACCCGCTACACGGAAGCCTATGCGGCTGAAATCACCGCTTTCGTCGAGGCTATCGAAACCGGTAGTGCGCCGTCACCAAGTGGCGAGGACGGATTGAAGGCACTCGCCCTGGCGGAAGCTGCCCTCAAGTCCATCGCCGAACGCCGCGCCGTCGGCATGGACGAAGTCTGAGCGTCAGAACCACTATGACCTCATCCTGAGGAGGACCGTCTGGTCCGTCTCGAAGGATGGGCGGCAAACTCATGAGCAAGCAGCCCATCCTTCGAGACAGCGCCAAGGCGCTTCCTCAGGATGAGGTTAAAGGGCGGAACGGTCCGCTTCGTCACCTCCGGGAGGATCGGATTACATGACAAGTCTCGGTATCGGATTGATCGGCACCGGTTTCATGGGCAAGTGCCATGCGCTTGCCTATGGTTCGGTGAAAGCGGTGTTCGGCGATGTGCCGGCGACCCGCCTGGAAGTGCTGTGCGATGTTCCTGCAGAAAAGGCAGAAGCCTTTGCCGACCAGTTCGGCTTTGCAAGGGCAACGAGCGACTGGAAAGATCTGATAGCGGATCCGAAGGTCGACATCGTCTGCATCACCACGCCCAACAAGGTGCACAAGGAAATGGCGCTTGCCGCGCTCGAGGCCGGCAAGCATGTGCATCTGGAAAAACCGATGGCGCTCGGCCTGGAGGACGCCAGACAGATGCTGGCTGTTGCCGAAAGAACAGGTGCGAAGACTATCGTCGGCTACAACTACCTGCATAATCCGGCGATTTCGCATGCCCGCAAACTCATCGCGGATGGCGCCGTCGGCCGGATCGTGCATTTCCGCGGCATGGTCGATGAAGACTACCAGGCTGACCCGGACCTCGCCTGGACCTGGCGGGCAACCAAGGCCGATGCGGGCCTCGGCACGCTCGGCGATCTTGGCTGCCATCTGATTTCGCTCGCAACCGCGCTCGTCGGACCGGTCGAAAGCCTGATCGCGGAGACAAGAACGGTTCATGAAACACGGCCCATGGGCAATGGCTCAAGCGAGCGGCGTCCGGTTGAAAACGAAGACATCGCTTCTGCGCTGCTGACCTTCGAAAACGGTGTCCATGGTGTCGTCTCGACCTCGCGCAGTGCCTGGGGTCGCAAGAGCTACATCGGCTTCGAGGTGCATGGAACGGAAGGCATGATCACCTTCGATCAGGAACGCATGAACGAACTCCGCCTCTACCAGAACCGGGGTGAGCTTGCCGAACAGGGTTTCAAGACATTGCTCAGCGGGCCAGCTCATCCGCCGTATGGGCAATTCGTTCCGGCAGCCGGCCATCAGCTCGGGTTCAACGATCTGAAGGTGATAGAGGTTCATGAGTTCCTGAAGGCGATTTCCGAAGGGCGCAACGCCGTGCCGTCTTTCCGGGAAGCGCTTCATTTCGAGGCGGTGATCCATGCGATCGCCCAGGCCGGAGAGACGGGCTCCCGGGTGCGGGTCTCCAGGGCGGACTGACGCCGACAGCATCCCACTGTCTATCGCTTACTTTATTGTTCAATGGGCGCGAACAGGCCGGTTCCTGTTCGCGCCCTTTATCTGTTGCGGATGATCCCTACAAACTCTTGAGAATACAGACCGTTGGTCCGCCGTGCTCGGCAGGCCTTGCCGGCTCTGCGGGCTTACTCAGATCCGGGAGATCCTCTTGGCCAAGGTAATCGTTTTCTTTGCCCACCCACGACCGCACAGGTCGGAGGTGAACCAGCCGCTGTTTGAAATCGCGCGGTCGATCAAGGAGATCACAACCGTTGATCTTTATGCGGACTATCCGGATTTCAGCATTGATATCGACCGGGAGCAGGATCGCCTGCGGGCTCACGACGTGATTGTCTTCCAGCACCCGCTTTACTGGTATTCGGCACCCGCCATCATGAAGGAGTGGCAGGATCTCGTGCTGGAACATGGCTTTGCCTATGGTCATGCCGGCAAGGCATTGCATGGCAAGGTGTTCCTGAACGCGGTTACGACCGGTGCCAAGCCGGATGCCTATTCGCAAACGGGCATGAACCATGCCGAGTTGCGCAGCTTGCTGGGCCCGTTCGAAAAGACGGCGGACCTTTGCGGCATGCGCTACCTCGCGCCCTTTGCGCTGTTCGGGGCCGGGCGGGCACTGGAGGAAAACCGGTTTGAGGCCCACCGCCTTGCCTATGGAAAGCTTCTGAATGCTTTGGTTCGTGATCGGCTGGATCTTGCAAAGGCGGCTGCAGCGCCGGTGCTGCCGGATGACCTGGATGCGTTCCTGCTGGCAGGGGAGACGGTCTGATGGCGCTGCTCAGCGAAGCCTTCGTCTATCTGTGCGCGGCCGTCATCGCGGTGCCGATTGCCAACCGGCTCGGCCTTGGCTCCGTGCTCGGTTATCTGATTGCCGGTGTGGTGATCGGGCCGGTCATCGGCATCGTCGGATCGGAAGCGGCCGACGTGCAGCATTTTGCCGAATTCGGCGTGGTGATGATGCTTTTCCTGGTCGGGCTGGAACTGCAGCCCGCCATGCTCTGGAAAATGCGTCAACAGCTTGTCGGGCTTGGTGGACTGCAGGTTGTCGGGACAGCGCTCGTCTTTGCCGCTGCCGGTCTGGCGTTCGGTCTTCACTGGCAGAGCGCTTTGGCGCTCGGCATGATCCTGTCGCTCTCTTCCACGGCCATCGTCTTGCAGACCCTCAACGAGAAAGGTTGGCTGAAAACGCAAGGTGGGCAGAGTTCCTTCTCGGTATTGCTGACCCAGGATATCGCGGTCATTCCGATGCTGGCGCTTCTTCCGTTGCTTGCCATCAGTGGCCATGGCGGGGAAGGAGCCGCGGATGGGCATGGCGAGAGTGCCGGTCATGGTGGCGAAGCTCTGGCGGCCTTGCCGGGCTGGGCACAGGCTCTTGTCATTCTGGCTGTAATTGCCGCCATCATTCTGGCAGGGCGTCATCTGCTGCGGCCTGTCTTCCGGTTCATAGCCGAAGCGCGCCTGCGGGAAATCTTTACGGCAACTGCGCTGCTGCTCGTAATCGGCATTGCCCTAGTCATGGATTTTGTCGGTCTGTCGCCGGCACTCGGTACCTTTCTTGCCGGGGTTGTCCTGTCCGACAGCGACTATCGTCATGAGCTGGAAAGCGATATCGAACCCTTCAAGGGCCTGTTGCTTGGTCTGTTCTTCCTGACGGTCGGGGCGGGGATCGATTTCGACCTGCTGTTTGGTGCCCCTTTATCGATCCTTGGACTCGCGCTCGGCTTGATGGCAGTCAAGTTTCTGGTGCTGTTCCTGCTTGCAGCCCTCTTTCGCCTCACAGGGCCAGATCGGTGGCTGTTCGCGCTCGGACTGGCACAGGCAGGGGAGTTCGCTTTCGTGCTGTTCGGATTTGCCTCGGGCAGCGGGGTGCTGGAACCATCGCTGATCAAGACCATGACCCTGGTGGTGGCGATTTCCATGCTGCTGACACCCGCGTTGTTCATCTTCTACGAAAAATTTGTCGCTCCACGGGCTCTGGCGAAAGCGGATCGGGAACCGGATGTCATCGACAGGCGCGGCCGGGTCGTTGTCGCGGGCATGGGCCGGTTCGGCCAGATCGTTTCGCGACTGCTGCTGACCAGTGGCTATGACGTGATCATTCTCGATCATGACCCGCAGACGATCGAAAACCTGCGCAGGATAGGCATTCGAACCTTCTATGGTGATGCGACCCGGCCAGACCTTCTGCACGGTGCCGGGCTGGACGATGCCGACCTCTTCGTTGCCGCGCTAGATGATCGCGACAAGCAGACCGAATTGGTGGAACACGTTGCCAAGACCTATCCGAATGTTCGGATCCTCGCCCGTGCCCGCGACCGGCATCACGTCTACGAACTGGAAAATGCCGGTGCTCATTGTGCCGAGCGGGAGGTCTTCGAAGGGGCCCTGGCGCTTGGACGCCAGGCCTTGACCGAGCTGGGGTACCATCCGTTCCGGGCACGCACCAAGGCGAGGGAATTCCGTCATCACGACATTGCGATGCTCGATGACCTTCGCGAGAATTTCAACGACGGTGGCGTCGACACTTCCTATATCGACGCCATGCGGGCGCATTCCGAAACCCTGTTCGAAATCATGCAGGTCGACAGGGGCGGTGATCGCCCTGAAGGATCGGAACGTGGCTGGACGCCTCCTCCAAAGGGCGATGCAACGCTCTGACGGGGGGCGGAAAGCAGCGTTCCAGCAAAGAACGAGGTTTCCCGGTGGTAACCGCTGCCTTTCCCCGGCTGGCAGCGGCTCCTATATGCGGGGCAAGACAGACAATGGCGCCAGCCAGACACGCGGCTGACTGCGCCGGAACAGGAACCAATCATGACTTCGCAAGACACCGACACAACCGGCCTCGATGATGTGTTGCAGATCGACATTGTTTCCGATGTCGTCTGCCCCTGGTGCATCGTCGGTTTCAAGCAGCTCGAACAGGCGATCGCGAGAACCGGCGTTTCGGCTGCCATCAAATGGCATCCTTTTGAACTCAATCAGGATATGGCTGCCGAGGGAGAGAACCTGCGCGAACACATCATGCGCAAATACGGCTCCAGCGCGGAGCAGTCCCAGGCAGCGCGGGACCGGCTGACGGACCTTGGCGCGAGCCTTGGTTTCGAGTTCAACTTCACCGACGACATGCGCATGGTGAACACCTTCAAGGCGCACCAGCTGATTCATTGGGCCGGTGAAAGCCGCAAGGAACACCAGTTGAAGATGGCGCTGTTCCAGGCCTATTTCGGCGACCGGAAGGACCTCAATGACAATCAGGTTCTGGCGGATGTGGCTGAAAGCATTGGCCTCGACCGGGCTGAAGCCCTTGCCGTTCTGGAAGACGGCCGCTTTGCCGAAACCGTTCGCGCGGAAGAAGCGTTCTGGACCGGCAACGGCATTCACGGCGTTCCGGCTGTCATCTTCGAGCGTCAGCACCTGGTATCAGGCGCACAGGGCGTCGATAATTTCGCGGCCATCATCACCGAGCTGACGAAGGGCAAGGCGGCCTGACGGCACAGCCTTGGAGATAACCTGTAGATTGTCCAATTTCTTCGTCATGCCATGGCTCGACCATCGCATCCACGCCGTTTCGGTTTCGCTCGACGGGTCTAGGTTTGCGGCACTGTCTCGGCATGGATTGCAGGATCAAGTCCTGAAATGACGGGGTGGGGACGGTTGTTGGTTTTCTCTGCTCAGATCAACGTCCAACGGGTGCGGTTACCAAACCCGGTCCACCCACTCGTCATGCCATGGCTCGACCATGGCATCCACGCCGTTTCGGTTTCGCTCGACAGGCCTTAGTTTGCGGCACTGTCTTGGCATGGATTGCAGGTTCAAGTCCTGCAATGAAGGGGAGGAGGAAGAGCTCGGTTATCTAACCACTCCCAGGGTAGAACCCCTTTTGCCTTACAGCTTTTCGAACAGCACTCCTGCAGCTTCGATCCGGCCGGCAGGTGTGTCGGCAGGTTCGGCGCCGTAATTTGTCCAGATCCTCAGGCCATCGGTCATGCGGCAGCGGACACCGCCGGTAAGGTCGAGCGTGTCGATCCCGGCTTCTTCGCACAGCATGGTGTAGAGGTGCTTCAGCACGGTTTCGTCACCCCAGCCGCCGACATAGACGAGATGTTCCTGGCGGTAGGCGGCGGGTTGGCCGTCTTCCAGTTCCAGGATGACTTCGCCAGCGCCTTCCAGTTCCTCGCGGTAGCCGGTGAAAGCGCCGCCGCCCTTGAGCGGCATCGGCATGTCCGGGCGCAGGCTTTCGACCCGTGAGACCGCAAGGTCGAGCCCGGGCATGTCTGGCGGCAACGGCACGGGAATGACCATGTCTGCGTTGCGGGCGGCCGTGCGCGGGCCCATCACCACCAGCGCTTCGGTTTCGGCAAGCACCTGTTTCAGGTCCTGCGGCACGTAGATCAGGCCTGGCAGGGCAACGATCCTGTAGCCGGAAAAGTCGCGGGTTTCGCCGCGCAGGATATCGACCGAAAGCCCGAGCTTGCGCAGCGCCTTGTAGGTGTCGAAAACAAGCTGGAAATAGGAAAGCTCCTTGCCGTGCGGCTGGGTGGTCCAGGCGAAATCCGCGTCATAGTCGAAGATCAGCGCTACAGATGCCTGTGGGGCCGAGACGTCAGGCGCATCGCGCAATTCGTCGGCGACCTTGCGGGCTTCGAGCAGCGCCGGTGCATCGGCATTGTCCGGGCGCAGCATGCCGGCATGCATCTGTTCCTGCGCGAAAGGCGCCTGTCGCCAACGGAAATAGCACACGGCCTCGGCGCCATGGGCATACGCCTCCCAGGCCCAAAGCCGCATCATGCCCGGCAGAGGAGCAGGATTGTGGGGGGCCCAGTTCACCGGTCCCGGCTGTTGTTCCATCACCCACCAGCGGCCCTTGCCAACGGCACGGTAAAGATCGTGGTGGAAGGCCTGGAAGTCCGGATCGCCCTGGCGCATGAAGGCCCGCTGATGGGCGTCATCCGCGCCGACACGGTCTTCCAGAAAGCCGAGCGGGTAGCTGTCCCATGTCGCGATCTCGAGATCGTCGCCGACCTTGAAGTGGTCGAAATCCGTTACCCGGCCCATGTAGTTGTGGCTGATCGGTGCGCTGGAATGCGCCCGGATGATATCGACCTGGCGCTTGTTGAAGGTAACCACCTGATCGGAGGAGAACCGCCGGAAGGCAAGTGTGTGCGAGGGGTTCGGTTCGGTTACGGTCAGGTTCGGCAGGTCGATCTCGTCAAAGGAGAGATACTCCATAGACCAGAACACGTTGCCCCAGGCGCGGTTGAGCGCCTCGATGGAGCCGTAGCGGCTCTTCAGCCAGACCCGGAAGGCTTTTCGGGCAGCCTCCGAATAGGAGAGAATCGTGTCGTGGCAACCATATTCGTTGTCGGTCTGCCAGGCGGCGACATGCGGATTGTTGCCGTAGCGCTCGGCGACAAGCTTCACGATCCGGTCGCTCTCCTGGCGAAAGCCCTCGTGTGAAAAGCAGTAGTGGCGGCGGGAACCGAACTTGCGGGGATTGCCGTCGGCATCGACAGCGACCATGTCCGGATGCTTGTCGACAACCCAGCGCGGCGGCGTTGCGGTCGGTGTGCCGAGCACGACCTTCAACCCGGCACGGCCCAGGGTCTCGATGGCCCTGTCCAGCCACTCGAAGTGCAAGTCACCCGGGCGGGGCTCGAGGCGTGACCAGGCGAATTCACCGATGCGGATCCATGTCAGCCCGGTCTCGGCCATCCGGCGGGCATCAGCTTCCCAGATTTCTTCCGGCCAGTGTTCCGGATAATAGCAGGTTCCGAGAGTGCGTTTCATGATGGATGCTCACTGCTTGATGGTTCGGCAACGCCCATCCGGATGGTGAAGCGTTGCCACATATTCCGTGTCATCCCCGCAAGGCGGGGCCTGAGAACCCTTCAAAGGTCCACTGAACTTGCATTTTGTCCCGGTGCTCCCAACACTTTGCCCGGGAGATGGACGGCGGACCTTTTAGAGCAAGACCCTGTGCTCGCTCTGTCCACGAACCTTCACTTGCGCGAAATAGGTCTTGCCTTCGTGCTCGCCAGCAAGACCTTCGGCGGCGGATGTGGCAAAGAGCGTCTGCAGATCCGCCCCGCCGAATGCCGGGCAGGAAATCTGTTTTGCAGGCATGGAAACAGCCTCGGCAAATTTCCCGTCCGCAGTATAGCGAGCAACGTGGTTCGCCCCCCAATGAGCGTTCCACAGGAACCCCTCGCTATCGACCACGGCGCCATCCGGATTGAACCCGTCGGCGGACAGATCGACGAACAGGGACGGCGCACCTGCAGGCCAGCCCTCGGCGTCCAGGGCGACCTTCTGAATGGTCAGGGTGTCGGTGTCGGCGAAATAGGCCGTCCTGCCGTCCGGCGAAAAACAGATCGCGTTGGAAATGGTGATGTCGCAGAACAGCTTGCGTAGCTCTCCCTTGTAATAGCGGTAGATCGATCCGGCGTTCTTTTCGGCGCCAAAGCCCATGGTGCCGATCCAGAAGCCTCCCTTGGGATCTGCCCTGCCGTCGTTGGACCGCGTGATTGCATTGTCGGCCTCCAGATCGCAGATCTTTGCGGAGGCTTCCGTTTCCAGATTGAACAGGAACAGCTTCGAAGAGCTGGCGATCAGGAGTTCGGTCCGGCTGACCCAGCCTGCGGCAGAGACATATTCATCGAACTGCCAGGTCTTTTCCGTGCCGTTGTCACGGCTGAGCAGGCGCTTGTTGAGAATGTCGAACCAGAACAGCTGCTGGCGTTCGGGATGCCACAACGGGCCTTCGCCAAGGGTACACTGGCGCTCGTCGAAAACTGTGCTCATGACATCACCCGCATGCTGCAACGGCCGCGTCGTAGGCGGCGACGATTTTTTCGGCCCGTTCGCTGACTTCGGCAACGCTGAAACCGGGTTTGAACAGAGCCGTTCCGATGCCGAAGCCGGCTGCTCCGGCCTTGATCCAGTCGCCGAAATTGTCCGGACCGGCACCGCCCACGGCATAGGTCGCAGTGCCCTTCGGCAATACCGCCAGCATCGCCTTCAGTCCGTCCGGGCCGATGAGCGAGGCGGGAAAGAATTTGAGGCCGTCTGCCCCGCTGCGCAGCGCCGTGAAGCACTCGCTTGGTGTCATCACACCGGGAAAGGAAGACATGCCTTCGGCTTTCGTCGTCTTGATGACATCCGGATTGCAGTCGGGTGACACGATCAGCGTGCCGCCGGCGTTCTTGACGTCGCGCACCTGTTCGGGCGCCAGCACGGTGCCTGCGCCGATCTCGGCCTTCGACGAAAAGGCTTTTGCCATGGCGGCAATGCTGACAAGCGGGTCCGGCGAGTTGAGCGGAACCTCGATACGAGTGATGCCGGCGGCAATCAGGCATTCTGTAACGGGCAGAGCCTCGTCCGGGGTCAGGCCGCGCAGGATGGCAATCAGGTTACGGCTCATGAATGCTCCGGTTCGTAGAAGGAATAGGCAAGGGTCAGGCCCTTCAAGGTGATGGTTTCCGCATCGAGTTGCCTTGAGGCATGGCCGAGATGTGTCAATGCGCTGCGATAGGCACCGGCGATCTTGTCGCTGCCCAGCAGGGCCGTGTTGCCAAGGTCGAAATCACGGCTGACAGCGGCCAGTTCGGCTCCGATCAGAAGCCCCGACAATCTGCCGCTGGCTTGTGCCGGGCCAAGGTCCGCGACAAGGCCGGCGGCGCGCACGCCGAACAGATCGGCAGTCAGCGCTTGAGGGGCATTGAAACTGTGTTCGGCCGCTTCGGCAAAGGCTGTGCTGTCGAGGTCATCGGCGGAAAGGCCGTGCCGCAGGACGGAGTGTTTGGACAGAAGCGCGAAGGTCTCTCCTGTCATGAAGGTGCGGAACCGCTCAATTCGTCCGTCCTTTAAGGCGACCCACTTGGTGTGCGTTCCAGGCAGGCACAAGGTGCCGGTATAGTTCTGATTATCCGCAAGGAACCCCGCGATCTGCGTTTCCTCGCCGCGCATGACATCTGGAGGTGTGAGCTGCTTGATGCCCGGCAGGATGAGGACGTCGAGGCGCGGGTCGGCTGCATCCACCCCGGTAGCGTTCCGGATCGACGGCGGCGCGCAGGGTACGGTCATGTAGGGGGCTTCGGCCCAACCCTGCCGTGACCCTGCCATGCCGCAGACGATCACGGGTGTGACCTCACCGTCCTTCAGGAGGTCGGCGATCAGTTCGATCAGGGCAGGTTCGAAATCCTGTTTCTCCAGTCGGCCCATGCCTTTTTCGGAGCTGCGATGGGCAAGGATGCCGCCGGCTTCGTCAAGCGCCCAGATGCGCAGATTGGTGGTGCCCCAATCCGCTGCGATCCAGGACGCTTTTGGATGTGTGTTCATCCCGTCACCACCACGCCGCCATCCACGACCAGCGCCTGTCCTGTCATCGCCTTGCTGGTTTTGGAGGCAAGGAAAAGCACCGGGTCGACCATGTCGTCCGGCTGCAGTTCAACCTTGAGACACTGCCGATCGATGTGCGCTGCCAGACCTTCCGGCGTTACCCACATGTCCTTCTGCTTCTGAGTCAGGACCCAGCCGGGCGCAATTGCGTTGACGCGGATGTTCTCCGGGCCGAATTCCCGTGCAAGGCTGCGGGTCATGCCGTTGATGCCGGAATTCGCAGTCGTGTAGACCGGGTAGCCCGCATTGCCCATCATGTAGGAGATGGACGAGAAGTTGACGATGGAGCCACCGCCGGCCGCTCGCATGCCGGCAACCACATGCTGGCAGGCAAAGAAATAGGCCTTCAGGTTGATCGCCACGGACCAGTCCCAGAACGCCTCGTCAACCTCTTCGGTCTTGTGGCGTTTGTCGTTGGCGGCATTGTTGACCAGAACCGTGATCGGGCCATGGACTTCTGCTGCCTGATCCAGGGCTGCCTTGAGGGCTGCCATGTCTGTGATGTCACAGGGCAGGAACAGCGGACGGCGGCCGTATTTCTGTTCCATCTCGTCGCAGAAGGGCGCTGCATCGGAACGCTGCACAAAGGCGACCTTCGCCCCCTGCCGCAGAAAGCCCTCCGTCAGCGCCGCGCCAATGCCGGAGCCGCCACCGGTGATGAATACCGATGCGTTGTCGAGATCCGGGTATGTTGCGTACATGGCACTTCCTCAATTGTTTTGGCGGCCTAAGCCGAAATCGGTTCGTTTTGAGTAACGTTACTCAAAGACGTTCGCCTTCCACAACCCAGACGGTTTCAGGGAACCGCCAGGGGAGCGTGAGCCCGTGGGACATCAGATATTGCCCACTGGCTTCAAGGTCTTGATGTTTCAGGAGAGGCGCACCGCGGGACAGCCGGGGCGCTTCGTCCCGATTGACGAGAGATAGCCTGTATCTGCCTTGCGGGTCCAGACCGGTCAAGCGCAACGGACGCGGCAGGATCTGGTCACTTGGTCGCGTCAGCGCGGCAAACGCAACGAAGCGGCTGCCGTCGCAGGCAAGCTGCTGTTCTGCGATCACGGCCGGATCGGCGCTGTCGAGCCGCAGGATATCGGCCTGCATCATCCAGTCCCGGTTGGCTTTCCACCAGCTCGTGACATTGCGCAGCGTTTCGGCTTCGGCTTCCGTCAGCTCACGCGGGTCCATCTCGAAGCCCATGTGGCGTTGAGCCGCGGTCCAGGCGCGCAGGCGAATGTCCAGCGTGCGGCCGGAAGTATGGCAGTGACGGGGCCCGACGTGAGAGCCTGTTACCGAGGTTGGCAGGAACAGGGCGGCATCGTGCTGAATACGCTGGCGTTCAAGCGCATCGTTGCTGTCTGAAAGCCAGACCCGGTGCGTTCGTTCCAGGACGCCGAAGTCGATGCGTCCGCCGCCGGACGAGCAGCTCTCGATCTCCACTGCTGGAAAATCGGACCGCAGACGGTCGACCAGCTCGTAAAAGCCTTCGGCCTGTCTGGCATCGACCACGGGCAGGATGCGGTTGTGGTCCCACTTGATGTAGCCGATGTCGTTGTTTTTCAGGACGTCGGCAATGTGGGTGTAAAGATAGTCGCGAACCGCCTGGTTGGACATGTCCAGCACCAGTTGCTGGCGTCCGCGGATCTGGTCGGCGTGGCCGAGTACCCAGTCGGGATGGGCGCGGCAGAGGTCACTGTCCTCGTTGACCATTTCCGGTTCGAACCAGATGCCGAACTCCATGCCGAGCGCCTTGATATGGTCGATCAGCGGGGTGAGGCCGTCCGGGTACTTGCGTTTGTCGATCACCCAGTCTCCCAGAGACGAGGTGTCGTCATCCCGGCGGCCAAACCAGCCGTCGTCCAGCACAAAGCGCTCGGCGCCCAGGTCCGCCGCTTGGGAGGCGATGGCTTTGAGTTCGTCGAGGTCGTGTTTGAAATAGACCGCTTCCCAGCAATTGTAGTGGACCGGGCGGGGTGTGCGGGCTCCCTGAACCACATGGTCGCGAACATGGCGCTGGAACCGCACGGCGGCACCGTTGAAGCCTGTGGCGGAGTAGGTTGCGTAGAGCGGTGCGCTGACGAAGTGGCGTCCGCTGGCAAGGCTGGCAGTGGCGTGGCCGAACTGGACCTGACGACGGCCATCGGCAAGTTCTTCGGCCACCATCTTGTGGCCCCCGGACCAGCCATAGTGAAACGCGAAAGCTTCACCGGCCGTGTTGGACGTTCCGGCATTGCAGACGACAAGCCCTGGAAAATGGGCGTGGTCCGTGCGGCCGGTGCGGTTGTCGCGGACGCGGGCACCGGGCGCAAACGGCAGGCGGCGGGTCAGGAATTCCGCGCACCAGCGGCCGGAAAACTCGATCATCTCGCCGGTATGAGCCGGGACCGGCAGAACCGGGGCTGCCAGCCAGTCGACCGTGATCTCATCGGCGCTTTCCAGCCGTGTCTGAAGCTTTAACAGGGATGTTTCCGGTGTCAGGACGAGATCGAAGACGAGGCTGAGATCAAGGCTCTTGTCGGCAAAGACAAGCGTCAGGCCATGAACCGACGCAGCTTCGCTTTCGAACCGGAAACTCGGCATGAGCGGCGCGCCGGATGCGTTCCTTGCAGTCAGGCCGGTTTGCCCGGGGAAGCTTTCGGAGGCTTCCGGGCACAGGCTCAGACCGGCGTTGCGGTCGACCATGCCGCCGGTGACGTCGGCAAGTGCGGCTGCCGAAAGCGTCTCAAGGTTTTCGCCAGTGGGAAGGGCGGGCCCCCAGTAGACGGCTTCCGGCAATCGGTCGTCGAAGCTGGCCAGGACCAGGCTCTGTCTGTCATCTCCAAGATGCCAGCTGCGGATCATTTCACGGCTCCGAGTGTGAGGCCTGCAATAAAGTGGCGCTGCATCAGGAAGAACATGGCGACAGGCGGCAGGGCGGCCACGATGGAACCGGCGCTCATCAGGTGGTAGGCAGCGCGATATTGCGCGTTGAAGGACGTGATGCCGGCGGTGACAGGCTGGCTTTCAACGCCCTGCGTCAGCACCACGGCCCAGAAGTAGTCGTTCCAGATGAAGGTGAAGATCAGCACCGACAGCGCGGCGATGGCCGGCTTCATCAGCGGTAGCACCACGTACCAGAAGATCCGCCATTCGGAGACGCCCTCAACGCGCGCGGCCTCGATCAGCTCAAACGGCAGGGCACGGATGAAGTTGCGCATGAAGAGTGTGCAGAAGCCGGTCTGGAAGGCGATGTGGAACAGAACCAGGCCGGTGATGGTGTTGTAGAGGCCCATCTGCAGGGTCAGGTCACGCACCGGCACCATCAGGATCTGGAACGGCACGAAGTTGCCCGCCACGAACATGAAGAAGAGCCAGATATTGGCCTTGAACTTGTAAATGCCGAGGGCGAAGCCGGTCATGCACGAGAGGCCAACCGCGCCAATCACCGTTGGAATGGTGATCTTGAACGAGTTCAGCAAATACTGCGGCATGTCCGAGCCGGTGAAGACCAGCGCGTAGTTGGTGAAGCCTTCGAAGGATGACGGCCAGCCCCAGTAGTTGGCGTTGGCGAAATCCGAATCCGGCTTGACCGAAAAGATGGCGACCGCGATCAGCGGCAGCAGCCACAGGATCAGCGCCAGTGGAAGCAGCGTCTGATAGGTGATCTGCCAGGGGCGAGACGTGCGTTCGATCGGTGTCGGGAACATGTCAGCGCGCCTTTTCTTCTTTGTACATCGACCAGAGGAAGTAGGCGATGAAGGCCAGCATGATCAGGAACAGCACCACGGCAATGGCCGCGCCGTAGCCCATGCGGAAGCCGTATTCGGAGAGTGCGACCTCGAACATGTAGAAGCTGAGCACCCGGCTGGCGCCGAAGGGCCCGCCGTTGGTCATGACCGAAATCAGGTCGAAAGAACGCAAAGCGCCGATGATGGTGACCACGAAGGCGATGAAGGTGGCCGGGCGAAGCTGCGGCACGATGATGTACCAGAGCATGCGCCAGCCCTTGGCGCCGTCGAGGCGTCCGGCCTCGATCTGCTCCGGATCGACCGCGTTGAGGCCGGTGAGATAGAGGATCATGCAATAGGCCGTCTGCGGCCAGAGACCCGCGACGATGATGCCGACAGTGACCCAGTTCTCGTCCCCCAGCACGTTGAGCGGCGGCAGGCCGACCGCGCCGAGCAGAACGTTGAGGATGCCGAATGTCGGGTCGTAGAACCAGGTGAACACCAGGCCGACGACGACCTGGGAGATCACGAAGGGAAAGAAGAACAGGGATTTGTAGAGCCGGATGCCGGTGACGGTCTGGTTCAGGAACAGCGCGATGAACAGACCTGCCGGAATGGCAAGCAGATAGAGCAGCAGCCAGATGACGTTGTTCTTCAGCGAGGTGTAGAACGCGTCATCCCAGTAGAGTTCCTCGTAATTGTAGAGCCCGACATATTCCGCCTGGCCCAAACCGTCCCACTCGTAGAGCGACAGGTTGAACGACTGGAAAATCGGAAAGATCACATAGAACAGGAAGAACAGGATCCCGGGAGCCAGGAACAGCCAGGGTGTCAACTGCTGCTGGTTGCGATGCCACCAGGAACTCTGGCGGGTCTCGGCTACGGATGCTTGGGCCATTTTCGGAACTCTTCGTGAGTCGTCGGCGTATACCGGAAAAGAGGACAGGGAGCGGTTGCCCCCTGTCCGGTCATGCAAAGGCAGACCTTATTTGTAGATACGCTGTTGGGCGCGGTCCAAACGGTCCAGGATCTTGTCCAGGTTGTCCGGCTTGACCATGAATTCCTGCAGGCCTTCCATGGCAACCTTTGCCATTTCAGCCGGGGCATCACGGTCAAAGAACTGGGCAACGCCGCCCGGGGAGTTCGTGGACAGCATTTCAAAGCCCTGTTCCAGGAACTTGTCCTGATCCACGGACGACTTGGCGTTTACCGGGAGCTGGCCGAGGTGCTTGCCGTCGTTGATCCAGGTCTGGACGTCCGGCGAGACCGCGAACTTCAGGAACTCGCGTGCGTTTTCCTTGTTCTCGGCATTGGCCGGAATGTGGAAGGTATCGGTCGGTGCGTCTTCCGCCTTGGCGATGCCCGGCGTGATTTCCACGAACTGGTAGAAATCGATCTGGTCATCGGAAAGACCGGCTTCGCGCAGCGGCGCCACGGCGAAGTTGCCCATCAGGTAAGCGGCTGCATCGCCCTTGACCATGAACGGCAGGGCTTCCTGCCAGGAGTAGGTCTGGTGGTTGTCGATGAAAGAGCCCATGTCGATGAGCTCGCGCCAGTTGGCGAAGGTCTTGCGGACTTCGTCGGACTTCCAGGACGCCTTGCCCGTGAGCAGGTCCATGTGGAAATCGAAGCCGTTGGTGCGCATGTTCAGGTAGTCGAACCAGCCACCCGCGGTCCAGAGAAACTTGGTGCCGATGGTGTAGCACTTCTTGCCGGCATCGATGATCTTCTGGCAGTTCGCCTTTTCCTCTTCCCAGGTAGTGGGTTCGGACAGGCCAAGCTCGTCGAAGATGTCTTTGCGGTAGTAAACACCCCACTGATAGTAGGTGTAGGGCACGCCCCACTGCTTGCCGTCGATGGTCATCGCGCCCTTGGTGGAGGCGAGGTTGTCGGCAATTTCGGGTTCCGCCCAAAGGTCGGACACGTCCTCGAAGAGGCCGGCCTCCACGTAAGGCCGCATGCGGTTGGCCGCGTACCAGGTGGCAACGTCCGGCGCATTTGCCGTCAGGAAGTTGCGGATCTGGGTCTTGTAGGCTTCCCGGTCAATCACCGTCGTCTCGATGTTCAGCTCCGGGTTCTTCTCCTGGAACTGAGCGATCATCTCTTCCATGGTCGCGCGCGGCGCCGGGTTCGATGTGTCGAGAAAGATTTTCAGATTGCCTGTCAGGCCGTCAGCAGAAGCTGCGCCCATCGCGGCTGCCAACATGGCAAATGCCGCGACGGACGTTTTCAGCATGGAACGCATGGTGTCCTCCCTTTTGGTTCCATTATGTGAAACTTAGTTTTGTATATTGATACTTTGATGCGATGGCGATAAGTTGTCAACAGGCTCGACGACAAGAAACGGGCCGAAGGAGGAGCTCATGAACAAACAGGCGGGGTCATCGACAGGTGACGGCACGGTCGGCAAGGCGCTGGAAGTGCTGGACAAGGTTGCGGCTGTGGGCCGGCCTGTGCGCTTTTCCGAACTGCTGTCTGAAAGCACCCATCCCAAGGCGACGCTGTACCGGCTGCTGCAGACGTTGGTGAGCCAGGGCATGCTGGCCTACGACGAGCGCCAGCAGACCTATTCGCTGGGTATCCGCCTGGTGCGGCTGGCGCATGCGGCCTGGCGGCAAAGTTCCATCGCGCCGATTGCGCGTCCCTTCATCAACGCCTTGTCGGAAGCGGTCGGCGAAACCGTTCACCTGGCACAGCTCGACAGCGGGCAGGTGCTTTACGTCGACAAGAGAAACCCGACCAATGCCGTCGACATGTTTTCGCAGGCCGGCAAGGTTGGTCCGGCCTATTGCACTGGGGTCGGCAAGGCCCTGATGGCCTTTCTGGAGCCTGCGGACCTCGATCACGTCTTAAAGAAGCAGTCGTTCTATCGCTACACCCCGGCAACGCTGGCCAGCGAAGCTGAACTGCGGGCGGACCTGGAAAAGATCCGCCAAGAGGGGCTGTCCTACGACCGCGAGGAACACGAGCCCGGCATCATCTGCATTGCAGCGCCGATCCTGTCGTCCAAGGGGCGGCCGGTCGGGGCGCTTTCCGTTACCACGTCCACGCAGCGCAAGAGCCTCGAACAGCTTCTGGAGGCACGGCCTGCACTGCTGGATACGGCCTCCAAGATCGCGGCGGCGGTCGAGGACTGGCAGTTCCCTGCCTAACAAGAATCCCAAGGGAGAGAGAATTACATGTCTGGCGTCACACTGACAAAAGCCGTCAAGAAATATGGCGACCTGGAAGTCATCCACGGAGTGGACCTTCAGATCGAGCATGGCGAATTCTGCGTTTTTGTCGGTCCGTCCGGCTGTGGCAAGTCCACCCTTCTGCGCATGATCGCCGGGCTGGAGGAAACGACCGACGGCAGGATCGAGATCGGTGACCGTGATGTGACCAAGTCAGACCCCGCGGAACGGGGCGTTGCCATGGTGTTCCAGACCTATGCGCTTTACCCGCATATGACGGTCGAGGAGAACATGGGCTTCGGGCTGAAGATGAACGGTCATCCGAAGGCCGAGATCCAGTCCAAGGTTGCCGAAGCCAGCCGCATCCTGAAGCTGGACCCTTATCTGAAGCGCAAGCCGAAGGCTCTTTCCGGCGGGCAGCGCCAGCGCGTCGCCATCGGCCGGGCCATTGTGCGCGGACCGGAAGTGTTCCTGTTCGACGAACCGCTCTCCAACCTGGATGCCGAGTTGCGTGTCGACATGCGCGTTGAAATCGCCCGCCTGCACAAGGATATCGGCGCGACGATGATCTACGTGACGCACGACCAGGTCGAGGCGATGACGCTGGCGGACAAGATCGTGGTTCTGCGTGGTGGCAATATCGAGCAGGTCGGCTCGCCGATGCAGCTCTATTCCGATCCGGACAACAGGTTCGTCGCCGGTTTCATCGGTTCCCCCAGCATGAACTTCGTGGAAGGTATTGCCGGGGAGGGTGAGGTCAGTGTTGCCGCGTTCGGCGGTGTTGCCGTGCCGACATCGGTCGCGCTGCCCGCCAAGGGCGAAAAGGTGCTGGTCGGTCTGCGCCCGCAGCATCTGAAAGTCTCGCCTGCGCAGGAAGGGGCGAAGGTCGATCTGTGCGAGCAGCTTGGTGGTGTCGCCTATTCCTATCTCATCTGCCCGACGGGCGAGCGTGTGATCGTGGAAACCAAGGGTGAGGATGCGCCTGTTTCTGATGGAACTGTCGCCATCGACTTCGACCCGGCTTCGGCGCTGTTCTTCGATGCGAAGACGGAACAGCGGCTGAGGTAGTCTCGCCAACGCGACTGGTCCAGGCGGCCCGCCTTCCGCACGTGGTTCTGGACAAGTGAGGCAATGCCGAACCGGCAACCGGATATCAGCCGTGCCATTGGCGCGTCTCCTTGTACGAAAAAGAGTTCGCTACACGCACGCAGATGCGCTGGATTCCGGATCTGCACGCAGCTTATGCTGCGCTTGTCCGGAAAGACTGTGGGTAACCGTTGAAGGCCTTGTTCTCGAGGGGCTGGCAAAACGGATTGCGCAGGGGACTGAGAACGCCTTTCCACTTATGCCGGGACGCAGAGCCTCTGGTCTGCGGGTCGCTTGCATTGCATTCGTCTGGTGGGCGGGTCTGTTTTTTGACGATTTTGGCGGCTCTCCTGTCAGGGCCGATCTTTTTTCTCTGTCATCATCATCCTTCAGACAGTCTTTATCACATGACTGTCTGGCATTGCGCTGCCGCTCTTGGTGCTGTGTCTTTGCAGGACCGGGCTGCATTCATCTGTCATGAGCTCGTGTTACGCTAACTGACGACCCGCCCGGAAAGGCGGCCACTTCGAACGCGCATCTTGCCTTGACATGAATACTGATTCATGTGTCATATATTCCAGCGTCAGGCGATGATGTTACCCTGTGGAGGCCGTGGGAGCGGCCGGGCAGGTTTGCCGGCCTTTCGCGCAATGGGAGGAGAATTCATGACGAAACGCGTTTTCCGCTGGGCCGTGCCGCTTCTGGCTGGCATCAGCGTGGCGGCTGCCGGGATTGCCGGTGCCCAGGCCGACGATATCAAGATCGCCCATGTTTACGGCAAGACCGGTGCCCTGGAGGCCTATGCGAAACAGTCGCATACCGGCCTGATGATGGGTCTCGAATATGCCACCGACGGCACCATGGAAATCGACGGCCGCAAGATCGTGGTCATCGAGAAGGACACCCAACTGAAGCCGGATATCGGCAAGGCCGCGCTGGCGGAAGCCTATGGTGACGATGAAGTCGATATTGCTGTCGGTCCCGTCTCCTCCGGCGTTGCGCTGGCCATGCTGCCGGTCGCCGAAGAATACGAGAAGGTGCTTCTGGTGGAGCCGGCAGTTGCCGACAGCATCACCGGCGAGAACTGGAACCGCTACATCTTCCGCACGGCGCGCAACTCGTCCCAGGACGCTATCGCCAACGCTGTCGCACTGGGGCAGGAAGGCGTCTCCATCGCAACGCTTGCACAGGACTATGCCTTCGGCCGTGACGGCGTCGCCGCCTTCAAGGAAGCGCTTGAAGGCACGGGTGCCAAATTGGTGTTCGAGGAATATGCGCCGACCGATACCAAGGATTTCACAGCCAACGCGCAGCGCGTCTTTGATGCCCTGAAGGATGAGCCGGGCCGCAAGTTCCTGTTCGTGATCTGGGCCGGTGGCGGCAATCCGATCAGCAAGATCAAGGCAATGGAGCCGGAGCGCTTTGGTGTCGAGATTGCCACGGGTGGCAACATCCTGGCTGCCATGGCGGCCTACAAGGAACTGCCGGGCATGGAAGGCGCGACGTACTATTACTACGAGATCCCGAAGAACCCGGTAAACGACTGGCTGGTGGCCGAACACCAGAAGCGCTTCAACGCGCCGCCGGACTTCTTCACCGCGGGTGGCATGTCTTCCGGCATTGCCATTGTCGAGGCGATCCGCAAGGCTGGGTCCACGGAGACCGAAGACCTGATCACTGCCATGGAAGGCATGGAGTTTGAAACGCCAAAGGGCAAGATGATGTTCCGGGCGGAAGATCACCAGGCCTTGCAGTCGATGTATCACTTCAAGATCAAGGTCGATCCGGATGTCGAATGGGGCATCCCGGAGCTGGTGCGCGAGTTGACAATCGAGGACATGAACATCCCGGTGCGCAACCAGTAAGCCGAATGAAGACGCGGCGGAGCCTTCATTTCCGCCTGCGTGGCCCCAAGACCCTTAAGTTTGCCCGGCTGGTGGGAAACCCGTCCGGCCGGGCACTCATCCGATACAGTTTTCGCGACAATACAAGCCTGGGAACGCGCATCGTGGCCAAGGAACACCCGATTCTGGAAACGAGGGACCTGACCATTCGCTTCGGCGGTCATGTGGCGGTCGATCACGTTTCCTGCGCCTTCGAGCGAGGCACCCTGACGGCGATCGTTGGGCCGAACGGCGCAGGCAAGACCACCTATTTCAACCTGATCTCCGGTCAGCTGGCAGCGACTTCCGGGGCTGTGCTGCTCAACGGCGAGACCATCACCCGACTGTCGGTGCCTGAACGCACCGACAGGGGGATCGGTCGTGCGTTCCAGCTGACCAATCTCTTTCCGACCCTGAGCGTGCGCGAAAACGTGCGGCTTGTAGCGCAGGCGAAGGCACGCAAGGGGTTCGATCTCTTCACCGTTGCAGAAAGCCATGTGGAACTTCTGGAGCGGGCAGACCACGTGCTGGCGGAGGTCCGGCTGATCGATCAGGCCGACCAGACCGTTTCCGCTCTGCCCCATGGTGACCAGCGCAAGCTTGAGGTGGCGCTGCTGATCGCGCTTGGGCCCCAGGTGCTCATGTTCGACGAGCCGACCGCCGGAATGAGCGTCGACGAAGTGCCGGTGATCCTGGAGCTGATCCAGAAACTGAAGAGCGACATGGACCGGACGATCCTGCTGGTGGAGCACAAGATGGATGTCATTCGCACCCTGGCCGACCGTATCATCGTTCTGCACAACGGGGCGCTGGTGGCCGATGGAGAACCCTCGGAAGTGATTGCCCTGCCGATCGTGCAGGAGGCTTATCTCGGCAAGGCAGCGGCTTCCTCCGGGGAGGCTGCGTGATGGCGGAAAATCTGCTCACCCTTTCCGGAGTGCACACCCATATCGGCCCTTACCACATCCTGCAGGGTGTGGACCTCGCAGTGCCTGAAGGTGGGGTGACCGTTCTGCTCGGCCGCAACGGCGCGGGCAAGACCACAACCTTGCGCACCATCATGGGGCTCTGGACGGCCAGCCAGGGCGATATCCGGTTTGACGATCATGTGATCACCAAACTGTCGACACCCGAAGTTTCCCGCAGGGGAATTGCCTTCGTGCCGGAAGACATGGGCATCTTCACCGATCTGACAGTTGCCGAAAACATGATCCTGGCCGCTGCCAACGGGCCGATGGACCAGAAGCGCCTTGCCTGGATCAAGGAGCTGTTTCCGCCGATCGGCAGCTTCTGGAATTCCTCCGCAGGAACGCTGTCCGGTGGTCAGAAGCAGATGCTGTCCGTGGCGCGGGCGATCATCGAGCCGCGCCGGCTGATCCTGATCGACGAGCCGACGAAGGGCCTCGCACCGGCGATCATCAAGGCGATGACCGATGCGCTGAAGGAACTGAAGGAAACCGACACCACCATCCTGCTGGTGGAGCAGAATTTCGCCATGGCATCCAGCATCGGCGACACGGTCGCGGTGATGGACGATGGTCACATCATTCATTCCGGCCGCATGGACGAACTGGTGGCGGATGTCGCCTTGCAGGAAAAACTCATGGGACTGAGCCTGGAGGCGCATCAATGAGCGAGACGGCGATCAAACCGCGGATCGAGAAGATCCCGCTGAAGGAACAGCTTGCCCAGAAACTGCCGGTGCTGCTGGTGCCGTTGCTGGCCGCCGTCGGGCTTATTGCCATCGGCAATCCGGCAAGCTGGCTGACACTGACGGTGGCCGGGTTGGCCATGGGCATGATGATCTTCATCATGGCGTCCGGCCTGACCGTGGTCTTCGGGCTGATGGACGTGATCAACTTCGGCCATGGCGCCTTTGTCGCCGTCGGTGCCTTTGTCGGCTTCACGGTGCTGGCCTGGCTGGCCGGCTGGACGGCTTCGCCAAGCGTCTTCATGAACCTCTCCGCCGTTCTGATTGCCATCCTTGCGGCCATGCTCGTCACCGGCCTGCTCGGTCTCGCCTTCGAGCGGGTGATCGTGATGCCGGTCTACGGCGAACATCTGAAGCAGATCCTTGTCACCATGGGCGGGCTGATCGTTGCCCAGCAGATGATCTACGTGGTCTGGGGGCCGGACGAGCTGCATATGTCCCGCCCGGAAGCCTTGCAGGGATCGCTGGTGATCGGCGAAGCGGCCATCGAGAAATATCGCCTGGTGGCGGTCGGCATTGGTCTCGCGCTGTTCATCGGCATGCGCCATATCCTGAAGAACACCAAGATCGGTCTGCTGGTGCGCGCCGGGGTGGAGAACGGCGAGATGGTGGAAGCGCTCGGCTACCGTATCCGCCGGCTGTTCCTGATCGTGTTCATGACCGGGTCGGCGCTGGCCGGGCTTGGGGGCGTCATGTGGGGCCTCTATCAGGAAACGATTACCGCACACATGGGCTCGGAGATCATGGTGCTGGTGTTCATCGTGGTGATCATCGGCGGCCTTGGCTCGGTCGAGGGCTGTTTCATCGGCGCCATGCTGGTGGGACTGCTTGCCAACTACACGGCCTTCCTGGCGCCGAAGGTGGCGCTGATCTCGACCATCGCGCTGATGGTCGTGGTGCTGATGTGGCGGCCGCAGGGCCTTTATCCGGTGGTCAAGGCGAAGTAGGGACGGAACAAGATCATGCTGACCAGACTTCTTTCCGGCGACACGCCGCGCAGCGGCCTTCTGACTGCGCTGCTGCTGATCGTGTTGATCTCGCTCGCCTTTGCACCGTTTCTCTTTCCCGGGACCAAGTCGCTGGAGACGGCCGCGCGGATCTGCATCTTCATCGTGCTGGTGGCAAGCTACGACTTGCTGCTGGGCTATGCCGGTATCGTTTCCTTCGCCCACACCATGTTCTTCGGCATCGGCGCCTATGGCACTGCGCTTGCCCTGTCGACCACCGGGCCGAACTACGGTTCGCTGCTCTGGGGCACGGCGGCGGGGGCAGGGGTTGCGGCCCTCTTCGCGCTGGCCATCGGGCTGTTCTCGCTTCGGGTGAAGGCGATCTTCTTCGCCATGGTGACGCTGGCAGTGGCAAGCGCCTTTGCCGTGCTGGTGTCGCAGATGTCCTGGCTGACGGGCGGTGAGGACGGGCTCAACTACAAGATCCCGCGCGAACTGACGCCGGCCTTCAAGCTTATCAAGGCGAAAGTGTTCGACGTCAGCATCAACGGCAAGATCCTGGCCTATTACCTGGTGTTCTTCGCCGCCGCGATCCTGTTCCTGGTCATGCTGCGCATCGTCAACTCGCCGTTCGGCCGCACGCTGAAGGCGGTTCGCGACAATGCCTTCAGGGCGGAGGCGATCGGTTACCGCGTGGTCTGGTATCGCACTACGGCCACCGTCCTGTCGGCCGTCATGGCAGCGCTTGCCGGCTCTCTCCTGGCCATCTGGCTGCGCTATACCGGTCCGGCAACAACGCTCTCCATGGAGATCATGATCGACATTCTGCTGATGGTCGTGATAGGGGGCATGGGCACGCTTTACGGGGCCGTGCTCGGGGCAACCCTGTTCATTCTTGCGCAGACCTATCTGCAGAACCTGATGGGTGTTGCTGCAGAAGCAACCAGCGCGGTGCCGGTGTTCTCGACGCTGGTCGCGCCGGAACGCTGGCTGTTGTGGCTGGGAGTTCTCTTCATTCTGTCGGTCTATTTTTTCCCGACGGGCATTGTCGGACGGCTACGGGCGGGGCGTGCGTGAGCGGGAATATGCTGCATATCCGCGACGAGGGAACGGGCAGACCGCTGGTGCTGATCCACGGCTGGTCCTGTCCGGGCCGGTTCTTCGAAGGCCAGATCGAGGCTCTGAAAACTGACGCCCGTTGCATTGTTCCGGATCTGCCCGGCCACGGCAAAACAGCGGGCCGGTTGCCACTGACCATCGAGGCAGCCGCCGATGCGGTTCATGAAGCTTTGGCCGAGCGCAATCTAACCGAAGTAATCCTCTGCGGTTGGTCGATGGGTGCGTTGGTTTCCTATGCAATGATCGAGCGGCACGGCGCCGACAGGATCTCGCAGTTCGTTGCCATTGACATGACGCCGAAGGTTCTGAACGACCCTGATTGGCAGAACGGAACGCTGAACGGCCTCAATGCCGAACTCAACGACCATTTCCTGAATGCCATTGTGGCGGATTGGGCCAAACTGCCGGCCCGGATCGCGAGACGACTGTTCGCCGAAGGCCTGCCCGTGCCGGAGTGCGTTGCGGAGCTTGCCCGCAAAGAGATAGCTGCAGCCGATCCTGTGCTCTTGAAGCCGATGTGGTCGTCACTCACCGCACAGGATTTCCGCCCGCTTTTGCAAGCCTTTCCCGTGCCGTTTCATCTGGTGGCGGGTCTGCGCAGCCAGCTTTACGGCCCGGGTGTCCATCGCTGGCACGCGGACAATGTTCCGGATTTCCATTTCCATGGCTTTGAAGCATCAGGCCACGCGCCGCACATGGAAGAGCCGGACAAGTTCAACAGCCTGCTGCGGAACCTGGTGAAGGGCTGAGGCGCACAAACTTTGCTTTTTGGGGCGGCCAACCTGACCGTTTCCTTAGTGTCCGCCGCCCAATTTCGCCTTCACGAATTCAACGATCCGGTCCAGGATGCTCAAAACCAGGAACACGGCGAGCAGGCCGACGAAGAAGCGGAAGTCGCGCAGCAACGTGCCGGGCGCAAAATCCTGGACGCTGCTGTTGGCGTAGGTCCACACAGCCCAGGCGATCCCGGCGAGGAGTGCTGTCATCACCAGCGAGATCAGGATGGTTTGCCAGAAGGGCTTTTGCGGCTGGTCGCTCATTTCAGCACCCTGGCGGTCAGAAGGTCTGCCTTGAACACCATCAGGTCGTCCAGCTGTTCGACCTCGCCTTCGACCTCGATGTAAAGCGCCAGCAGCGGATCGATGGCCTCGCCGAGAAGCTGGCCGTCCTTGCCGGCCATGAGAAAGAAGTTGTGTCCCTCGACCGGTCCGGACGAGACGAAGACCGGCGGAATGCCGCCGGTCAGGCAGAGGTCCGCGCAGGCCTTGTGCGCAAGGCCCCGGCCCGGGCGCATGGCGCCCGCATAGCACTTGCCGTCGCAGATCTCGCCGGTCAGCTTCCAGCGGCCGAGCGAGACGGGTTCGGATGGGGTGAAGCCGGGCGCATCGTCCGTTGCAGGAGCTACCTGTCCCACCTGGATCATTGTCAGATCGCCCCGGTTCACCGGCACTCCACGCAAGGTCACCGGCATCTCGTGATTGGCTTCGGCCTGGTCAAAGACACCGCGTTTGCCCTGGCCTGCCAGCATGTAGGTGCGGGCAGGGGAGTCGCCATCAGCCGGAATGCGGAACACCGGATAGGGCCGGAGTTCGAGCAGGCCTGTTTGCTCGAACCTGTTGCCCCACTGAAACGTGCCGCTGCCCGGATCGTTCTGGGTGGTGGACAGGGCGAAGGCTGCAAGGCCCAGTCCCGCCACAAAACACAGGGAGAAGACCCCGAGAAAGGCCACCAGCGGCTTCGGCACCTTGTTGAGATAGCCGACGAAAAACGGCGCCGCCTTGGTTTGTTTCCAGCTCATGGCGCACCTCCGATCACCACCGGCTCGACATAGGTGCCGGGTGGCAGAGCGTTGGGATCGAGAAGAACGGTGGAGCCGACCAGCTTCAACTTGTAGGTGGCGATCTTCTCGGTGAAGGGCGCGGGTGCGCGGCCGTCGGCCAGATTGTACTGATACCCGTGCCAGGGGCAGGTGATGCAACCCCACAGCACCTTGCCCTCGCCAAGCGGACCGTTCTGGTGGGCGCAGACATTGGTGACAGCCGACAGCTTGCCGTCATACTTGAAGATGGCGACCCGCTCCTCTTCGCTCAGCGTCACGACCTTGGCGCATTTGTCGTCGATTTCGTCAACCTCTCCGGCAACGACCCAGCCGGCTTCTTCCAGAGAAGCCTTTGCCGTGGCATCGCCTTTTTCCCGATTGGCTTCCAGGCGCCCGCTTGCAAAGTGAAGACCGCAGACCATGACAACGCTTGCCGCAACCATGCTGGTGAAGATGGGATCGGACGGGCCTTGCAGCGCGCCGAGCGCGACATGCAACACTACGAAGGCGTAAGCGGCATAGATGAACATGTGCAGCGCCTTCCAGATCGGCGCACCCAGAAAGCTGAGCCAGAAATCATGGCTGGTGGCAGCCAGTACAAACAGGATCAGGAGAGCGGCGATACCGAAAGCCTCGAAGGGAAAGCCGATCACCTGCCCGTAGCTTGTGTTGGACGACAATAACGCGACGTAGCTGTCTGTCGGTGAGAAGTTGAAATACCAGCCAAGCACATAGTTGGCGTGGACAGCGGCAATACCCGCGGTCATCACACCGAAATGGCGGCGGTTATAAAGCAATGGCAGAAAGCGCCGGTCGAGCCGTGCCAGCGGCCCGATGCACAGGATCATCGTCAGCATCAGGAAGGCACAACTGCCGAAGGCGCGCATCCTCAGGATCGCACCGTCGATCGGCCGGGTGACATCCTCGTAGAACGGCCCGACGCGAATGAAGACGTAGAGATACAGCGCAACGGCAATCAGCAGGATGGCATCATAGACCATCTTGTTGCGGTTCCAGATCACCGGTGTGTATTGCACGCTCATTGGCTTGCCTCCCCGGAGCTTACCGCAGGGGCTTCAATCAGCACAGCCGGTCTGTCCGTGGGGGGCGACTGGCGCATGGCCAGGATGGCAAAGAAAGCCAGCGGCAGCAAAAGGCCGAGGACAGACCAGATACGGGCATGAGCCTTGCGATGTGCACGTTTCACCGGCCAGCCTCCCCATGCTTTTCAAGCACGTACCAGCGATAGAGCACCAGCGGCCAGATCAGGCAGATGCCGGGAATGAGCAAGGGCCGGAAGACGTGAGACCCGCGTGCGGATGGTTCCACGCGGTCGATGCCGATGACAAGAAAGAGTGCCGCGACCAGCCCGCCGGCCATGAGATAGTATTTTCCGATGTCGATCAGAATGGCTGCTGTTTGCAAGTGGACCCCCGCCAGGTCTGGATGTGATTGGTGTCAGCTTAGCTCAATGAGAAACATTGCCAACGGGTTCTTCATTTCTTCCGGTCCGAGTTGGCCTCTCTTCTCTTCTCACCCCGTCATTGCAGGGGTCGACCCTGCAATCCATGCCGTTTCCGTACCTTGAGCGAGGTCGGTCATGTCGAACCGCAATGGCGTGGATCCCATGGTCGAGCCATGGGATGACGGAGGAGGAGGTGATGCTCGAGTGGCCTTGCCGCGTAAACGGAGCGATTGAGACCTTGTCACGGTTTCCATCAAACCAGATCCGCATCCGTGATGATCTCCACCAGTGACGGACCTTTATGGGCGATCGCATCGGCGATGGCGTCTTTCAGCTCGGCGGGGTCGGTCACCCGGTGGCCGTGACCACCGCACAGGCGCGCGAAAGCGGCGAAGGACGGGTTGGTGAGGTTCGTTTCCCAAACCGGCCATTCGCCCGAGCGCTGCTCCTTGGAGATCTTGCCGAGCTCGGAATTGTTCAAAAGGATATGGGTTATATCCATTCCGTATTTGACGGCCGTGGTGAACTCCATGGCGTATTGACCAAAGCCTCCGTCACCCGAAATCGAGATCACCTTGCGGCCCCGGAATTCCTCGAAGTCCTGGGTCGCGCTCCAGGCGCCCAGAGCCGCGGGCAGGCTGAAACCGATGGAGCCGAGATAGCCGGACATCAGGATGCGCTGTCCGCAAGGCTCAAAATACCGACCGAAGGAATAGGTGTTGTTGCCGACGTCGACCGGGATGATCGCGTCCGGTGGGCACAGATCGCTCAACGCCTTGAAAACGGCCGCCGAGTGAATGCCCCTGCCGCCGTCCTCGGAAAGACGAAGGTCCTTTTCCGCGCGCCAGATTGTCCAGCGTTCCACCAGTTCTCCCGCCTGGTCGGGGGCATCTGCCGGTTTCAGAACCTGATCGACAATGGCTTCGCAGAAGCTGCCGATCTCGCCCCAGACGGGCAAGGTCACCGGATGGAACTTGCCGAGCTGCATGCGCTCGAAATCCACCTGGATGATTGTCTTGTAGGGGGCAATGCCGGTGTGGTTGGCAAAGGATGATCCGAGCGAGACGATCAGATCCGCCTCGTTCATGAACCAGCTCGCAATGGGCGTCCCGGAGCGGCCAAGAACACCAGCCGCCAGCGGGTGGGTGTCCGGGATCAGGCCCTTGCCCTTGAAGGTGGTCAGGACCGGTGCGCCGAGCTTTTCGGCAAGCGCGACGACCTTGTCGCGAACATCCTTGGCGCCGTAGCCAAGCACAATGACCGGGCGTTTCGCTGCGTTGATCATCTCAACGGCCTTAGCGAGATCCTCGCCGGAGGGCGTGATGCCGGTTCCGCCGAGGCGGCCTTCGGGATTGCCTGCCTCCCTGCTGCTCGGGTTGGTCTGGACGTCGTCGGGGAAAATGAGATTGGCGACATCCCGTTCCACCAGCGCGGTTTTCAAGGCGAGCGACATCAGCTCGGCATGGTTGGAGGTGCTGAGCACCGGCTGGGAAAATTTCGAGACGGCTTCGAACGCAGATTTGAGATCAATGTCCTGAAAGGCCCCCGGGCCGAACACCTGGGTCTGCACCTGGCCGGTGAGGGCCAGAACCGGTGACCGGTCGACCTTCGCGTCCCAGAGGCCCGTCAGAAGGTTGGTTGCACCGGGGCCGGCAATGGTGAGGCAGGCTGCCGGTTTGCCTGTCAGCTTGCCATAGGCGGATGCGGCGAAGGCGGCCGCGCCCTCGTGGCGAATGCCGATATAGCCCAAGGTGCCCTTGTCGACCTGACGGCGTATCGCATCGGAAAGACCGAGGTTGGAGTGGCCAACCATGCCGAAGACGCGCTTGACGCCCCAGTTGACCATGGTTTCGGCCATGACGTCGGTCACGGTGTGTTCATGGGGCGGCTCCGGTTCCAGGCCGATGAAGATCTCGTCGCCGTCGATCCTGAGGGGATAGAGCTTCTGGCCACTGTCCTCGTGACCACCGGGAGGAGTGCCCGTCAGCGGATCGAAATCCCAGCCGTGCCAGGGGCAACGGATCCAGCATTTTCCGTCCGAGCCCTTCTCGATGGAGCCTTCCCCGAGTGGGCCGCGCTGATGCGGGCAATGATTGTCCATTGCCGCCCACTGGCCTTCGAAATGCGACAGGCAGATCGAGGTTGTACGCGCCGTAACCGTTTTCACCCGGCCTTCGGGCAGGTCGTTGACGTGCCCAACCTTGATCCAGTCGAGATCCTGAGCGTCCATTGGTCTTCCTCCCTTAAACGTCGCGATCGGTCACGCGATGCCGCCATAGGCAACGCCGGATAGCTCGGCCATTTCCCGTTTCCAGGTCGTCAGGTCTTCCAGGGTGAACTGGCTCAGGTGCGAATGGCCGCAGGCCCTTGCCATCACCTGCATCAGTTCAACCGATGCTTCGAAGAAGTTGGTCAGCTGGCGGGCGGATTTCTCGATTTCCAGCCGATTGACCAGATGCGGTTTCTGGGTGGCGATCCCGACCGGGCAATTGTTGGTGTGGCAGGCTCGCATGGCGATACAGCCGATGGCCTGCATGGCCGAATTGGAAAGAGCCACCGCGTCGGCACCAAGCGCCAGGGCCTTGATGAAATCTGCCGGTTTGCGCAGGCCGCCTGTGATGATCAACGTGATGTCCGGCCGTTCCGACGTGTCGAGGTGCCTCCGAGCACGGGCAAGCGCGGGAATGGTCGGAACGGAGATGTTGTCGCGGAAGATGATCGGTGCTGCCCCGGTGCCGCCGCCACGGCCATCAAGGATAATGTAGTCGACACCCACTTCCAGGGCCGCATCGATGTCCTTTTCGACGTGCTGGGCCGACAGCTTGTAGCCAATCGGGATGCCGCCGGTGCGGGTGCGGACCTCGTCGGCGAAATCCTTTATCTGGGACCGGTCGGTCCAGTCCGGAAAGCGGGGTGGCGAGATCGCGTCTTCGCCTTCCTTCAGGCCGCGGACCTCGGCAATCTTGCCCTTGACCTTGGCCCCCGGCAGATGACCACCCGTGCCGGTCTTGGCCCCCTGACCGCCCTTGAAGTGAAACGCCTGAACCTTGTCGAGCTTGTCCCAGGCAAAACCGAACCGGGCCGAAGCAAGTTCATAGAAATACCTTGAATTGGCCTGTTGTTCTTCCGGCAACATGCCGCCTTCGCCGGAGCAGATGCCGGTTCCGGCGAGGTCTGCGCCTCTGGCAAGGGCAATCTTTGCCGGCTCCGACAGGGCGCCAAAGCTCATGTCGGAGACCAGCAACGGGATCTTCAGTTTCAGCGGTTTCTGCGCGTTCGGCCCGACAACAACGTCGGTGCCGACCGGTTCGTCCTCCAGAAGCGGGAATTTCTGCAGTTGGGCCGTCAGGATCTGGATATCGTCCCAGTCGGGCAACTGGTTGCGCGGCACGCCCATGGCGTCGACGCGGCCATGATGACCTGTCTTTTTAAGTCCGTCGCGGGCGTATTGCTGGATCAGGCCGTTGTAAGGTTCTTCCTCGGTGCCGTGGCTCGTGTCGGCATAAAGGCCGAGGTAGCTGTTGCGGTTGAACGGCTGCGGATGCTCCCGAGCCCAGGCGGCGACCTCGTCTTCATCGACCAGGATATCGTCGCCCTCCACCCAGCTCTTGAATTTCGGCAAGGCCTCGGAGTTGTTGTATTCGGAGACGCCGCTGTCGAGCCGGTAATCCCAGTAATGAACGCCGCAGATGAGGTTGTTGCCGCTGACATAGCCATCGGACATGAGCGCGCCGCGATGCAGGCAGCGGCCGTAGAAGACGGAGATGTCGTCGTCGAAGCGAACAACCACAAGGTCAACATCGGCGACGAGGGCATACGTCGGTTTTCTGTCCGGCAATTCGCTGAGTTTGGCAACAACCTGTTTTGTCATGTCTTCCCCCGGCTACTGGCGATATGCGCCCTTGCTATTGGGTTGGTCGAAATTCAGTCGGCAGGCACTTCCGGCCGCATGGGCGGCATGGCCTTGAGTTCCGCTGCCCCGTCCTTGCCGGACATGTGAGCACCGTACCATTTGGCAAAAGGCACGGCTGTGACACCATGCAGGACCGCGCTGATCCAGACCGCGTTAACGGCCAGGTTCAGGAGCTGTTCGCCGATTGCGTGATCGATCTGGTCAACGACGAGCAGCGCAAAAAGGGCTGTTGCCAGTCCGCGTGGGCCGAACCAGCCGAAAAAGAGCTTGGTCAGCGGGGCGGCATCCGTGCCGGCAAGCGACAGCCAGACCGCCAGTGGGCGCACCACGAACAGGCTCACCAGAATGAGTGCAAGGCTGGCGGCATCAAGGTGAGCGATGGCATCGGGCAACAGGGCAAGACCGATCAGGAAAAAGGCGCCCCAGGAAAGCATCTGGCCTTCGCTTTCGGTGAATTCGTAAATGAAGGCGCATTGCCCCTTGATGACGTTGCCGAAGAAGAGCCCTGCGACGAACGCTGATATGAAGCCGTTGCCGCCGATTTCGCCGGCGGCCAGATAAGCGCCGCAAGCCATGGCAATGGCGCCGATGCCTTCGATGGTATCGGTGGTCATGCGCCGGCGTTTGGCAGCCAGAAACAGCACCCCGCCCGCAGCACCGATGGCCGCGCCCGCCAGGGGACCAAGGATCAGTTGCTTGGCGCCGAACATCAGCCAGTCTGTCGCGCCCGGCTGCATCATTTCCCCGGCAAGGCTCGCGAACAGCAAGATGGCCGGCAGGGCCAGTCCGTCATTGAGGCCGCTTTCCAGCGTCAGCGCCCGGCGCACCCGCTCCGGCACCGCCTTGTTGGTGACGACAGCCTGGCCGAGAGCAGCATCGGTCGGTGCGAGCAGCGCTGCGGCAAGGGCGGCGACGATGAGCGGTTCGCCGCTCAAGAACGGTATTGCCGCCATGGTTCCGATAATGATGGCCAGTGGCAGGCCAAGGGCGAGCATGCGCAAGGGCCATTGGTGACGCTGGCGCAGGGCCTGAAGATTGATCTGGGCAGCGTCCAGAAACAGAAGGACGATGAGAGCCAATTCGGCAACGATATGCAGAAGGCGTTCAGCATCGGTTCCGGGCATCAGCCCGGTCTGGGCCATCAGGTAACCGAAGCCGATGAAGAGGATCGGTGCTGTCAGGATGCCGTTCGACAATTTCCTGGCCAGCAGCGTGTAGCAGACCGTAAACAGCGCCAGAAGCAACAGGCCGGTTGTCATGAAACGGTATCCCCCTCGAACGCTGTGACGTTAGGACGGCGCGAGCTGCCGTCTCAAATCATAATGCGATGACGCGGTTGTGCGACAGCCGTGATTTGCCAAAGGCGCAAATGCGTTTGGAAGGGGCAGGTCAAAGGCCCGTGCGAGGGTTACTGCAAGGCCGCCAATTGCTTCAGGATGCGCTGCGCATCTGCGGGTTTGGCGGCGATTTCAAGGATCAGTTTCTTGCGTACAGCTTCGGCAAATGTCGCTGGACTGTCGGCAGTCACCACAAAGGCGGCCGGACCGCCGATGATGCTCTCGTAGAACCGCTTTTCCAGATCGTAGGCAATTGGCCGGCCGGAACAATGCCGACACAGAACCGCCAGGCCGTTGATGACAATGCCGGAGGAAACCACGATATTCCGGGCTTCGGGTATGGTCGGGCCGTTCCAGTTGTTGGCGCTGTCGGCAGAAAGGTCGATCACCCTGCGCAAGCCTGCAAAGGCATTGTCGTCGATCAGCTCCTTGCCTTTCAGAAGCGCTGCGCCGATGGCGTTGCGGCCGTAGGCGCGGCGCGGGGCTGCCATCAGTTCCGTTGCAAAATGCTGGGCGCTCTCCGGTCCGTCGATGACTGTCCAGTCCACGACAACATCCTGCGAGTGCATGTCCGCCCATTCGACATAGGTGACGACGATCTTGCCGTAGATGTTGCTGGCGATGGCATTGAGCACTGACGGATCCGTGATCGCGTCGGCATAGCCCTTGCGTTGAAACCGAATTTCCTCGTCGTCGATGGAGCCGGTCGCATCGGCCAGGAGCACCAGTTCCAGGTCGAGTTCTTCGGAAACGGCTGGGGGGATCAGAAAAAGGCACCAGACAACAACAGCAAGGAATATCCGCATAGCAACCGTCTCCCCATGGCAAAGACATTGGAGAGTAGCTAGGGCAGGGTCGGGAAAAGGGCAGGGTGGATGATGGTCGTGTCGCGAAGTTTGTCGTTGTTATCACGTGTCACTATACGGCATGCCCCACTCGTATTCGGGGAAGCCCTCGCCACAGGATATTTGCACTCAAGCACCGGCAACTTGTCATCCCTGCGCAGGCAGGGATCCAGTAACCCACAGAGTTTGCATTTTTCGTCTCATACGACACGGCGTACTGGATCCCGGTCTTGCTGCTGACGCAACAAACCGGGACGACAAATCATGGAGGTTCGGATGTGTTTCAAGCTTAGTTTCTGAATGTCTTGAACGAGAACTCCAGGTCTTCAAAGCCTGAAACGACCACCAGGGCGTGTCCCGTTTGACCAGAAATAACTTGAAACGCGCTTTGCTCTGATGCGCTTGCCCCTGCAATCCATGCCAACGCGTTTCCTCGTTCATCCACTTTGTGTGGAGGTGCAACGGCTTGGATCCCATGGTCGAGCCATGGGATGACGACGGTTGGAAATGAAGAAACAAAAAACCCGCCTTCCATCGGAAAGCGGGTTTTGTCTGATCTGTTTTAGTTCTGACCTTACGCGACAGCGCGGGCCAGTGCGCATTGCGACCACAAGTCGTTGATCGCGTTGGCGAGGTGTTCGATGTCTTCGGCCGTGTGCAGCGGTGTCGGGGTGAAGCGCAGGCGCTCCGTGCCGACCGGAACCGTCGGATAGTTGATCGGCTGAACGTAGATGCCGTAGGTATCCAGAAGGATGTCGGAGATCCATTTGCACTTCTTGGCATCACCCACCATCACCGGAACGATGTGGCTCGGGTTTTCCATGTGCGGGATGCCGCGCTTGTCGAGAGCGGCGCGCACCTGGGCGACCCGGTCCTTGTGCGCCTTGCGCTCGAACAGGCTGTCCTTCAGGTGACGGATGGAGACGGCTGCGCCCGCTGCCAGTGCCGGCGGCAGGGCGGTGGTGAAGATGAAGCCGGAGGCGAAGGAGCGGATAAAGTCGACCACCGTTTTCGAACCGGTGATGTAACCGCCCATCACGCCGAAAGCCTTGCCGAGCGTGCCTTCGATGATGGTCAGACGATCCATCAGGCCTTCGCGTTCGGCAACGCCGCCACCGCGCGGGCCATACATGCCGACGGCATGCACTTCATCGAGGTAGGTCAGTGCACCGAACTTGTCGGCAACGTCGCAGATTTCCTTGATTGGCGCGATGTCGCCATCCATGGAATAGACGCTTTCGAATGCGACCAGTTTCGGCGCGTCCGGATCGTCCGCCGCCATCTGGCGTTCCAGGTCTTCATAGTCGTTGTGCTTGAAGATGCGCTTTTCGCAGCGGGCGTGACGGATGCCTTCAATCATGGACGCGTGATTGAGCGAGTCCGAATAGACGATCATGCCCGGAACCTGGGAGGCGAGCGTACCCAGCGCTGCCCAGTTGGAAACATAACCGGACGTGAAGATCAGAGCAGCTTCCTTGCCGTGAAGGTCGGCCAGCTCGTTCTCCAGAATGACATGGTAGTGGTTGGTGCCGGAAATGTTGCGCGTCCCGCCTGCGCCTGCGCCGCATTTGGAGATCACGTCCTGCATGGCGGACACGACCTTTTCGTTCTGGCCCATGCCGAGATAGTCGTTGGAGCACCAGACGGTCACGTCCTGAACGGAACCATCTTCGCGGTAACGGGTTGCGCGCGGAAAAGCACCTGCCTGACGTTCCAGATCTGCAAACACACGGTAATTGCCGTTGTCATGCAGTTTGCCCAGGCGTTCTTCCAGATACGCGTTCACGTCCATTCTCAGGATCCTCTCATCGCGGGCACCTTTGCCAGCGCCTCTCTCCTGCCCGCGCAACTCGCGTCCCGCGCGGCCAATTTGCTGCCTGGAACCTTTCCGTCCGATTCCAGACTAGCAGCTAACTTATAGCCATTCAAAACTGCTTATCAAAGTTTTGGCCTTGATCAAGGTCAAAAACCCCGGCTGCGTCCAATCGCCATAGTGTCCGTTGCCGTGGTTTGCCAAGGAAAACCGGCCTTGTTCCCTTGTCGGAAAAAGAGCGCAATTCCCGGTGAAACCGAAGAATATCCCAAGGTGATTGCCGGAAAGTTTTCGCTGTTACGGCAAACATGGGAACGGCATCGGAATATGCACGGGGCCAAATTGCCGCATTCTTCGGCCCGGTTTGAAGAAGTTTCTTGCTTTCAACCCTCAAACATGAATACTGATTCATGTTTCATGAATTGGGAGGAAACAGCAGGTGCGCAAACCAGCCGCAGAAGCAGACGCGCCGCAAAAGGCTGCAGGCAACCAGCCCAAAACGGCGCGCGGTGAAGCCACCCGAAAGGCGATCCTGACCGCTGCCGAAAGGGTGATCGGCGAGAAGGGCTACAACGACGCCTCCATCGGCCACATTACCAGTGAGGCAGGCGTCGCCCAAGGCACTTTCTATATCTACTTCACCACCAAGGAGCAGGTGTTCTCGGAGCTTGTCCTGGAAATGGGGCGGCTGGTCCGACACACGATCGCCGAGGCAACGCAGGGCATCGGCAACCGGCTGGAAGCGGAAGAGGCCGGCCTGCGGGCCTTCCTGGAATTCGTCCAGGCCCATCCGGACCTCTACCGGATCGTACAGGAAGCACTGTTCGTCGATCCTGCCGCCTATGAGGAATATTACAAGACATTCGCCGCCGGTTACCGGTCGGGACTGGTTGCCGCCGAGGCCGCCGGCCAGATCTCCAAGGGAGACACGGAAACCCGTGCCTGGGCCCTCATGGGCATCGCCCGGGCTCTTGGAGAGCAGCTGGTCGTGTTCAAGTCGGAAAAACCCATTTCCGAACTCGTTGCCAGTGCCTACGACCTGATTGCCAACGGCATCAAACCCTGAGGCGCATGTCATGGGCCTCGTAGAGACAGAAACACGCGGCGGCGCGATCTGGATATGGTTGAACCGGCCGGACCGGCACAATGCCCTGGTTCCGGCCCTGGTTTCGCAACTGCGGAGCGCCATTGCCGAAGCAGCGACGGCCGAACCGGTGGCGCTGGTTCTGTCGGGCCGCGGATCCAGCTTTTCGACCGGTGGCGATATTGGCGGTTTTTTGGACCATGCCGGATCGCAAGCTACACTCAGAGCCTACTCGGACGAGCTTGTCGGCAACCTGCACGAAACGATCCTCGACCTGCTGTCCTTTCCGGCGCCGGTGCTGGCCGCGGTCAATGGCCCGGTGACGGGTGGTTCTGCTGGCTTGATGCTGGCGGCAGACATGGTCGCCATGTCCGGGACGGCCTTTGTCCAGCCCTACTACAATCAGGTGGGCTTTGGGCCGGATGGTGGCTGGACAGCCTTGCTGCCGGACCGCATCGGCACTTCGAAGGCACTTGCGATCCAGTATCGCAACACGCGCATCAGTGCTTCGGAGGCCGTGGAACTGGGACTTGCCGTCTGTCAGGTGCCGGGGGCTGAGCTTGTCGCAACAGTTGACGGCTGGGGCGTGGATCTCGGCAAAGGCTTCGCGCAGACCCACCGCACGACACGGCAGAGTGTTTGGGATGCGCGCAGATGCGCGATGGTACGAGACCGTCTCGACCAGGAAAAAGCCAGGTTCCTGGACCTGGTGAGCCGTCAAAGCACACTCGACGGCATGAAGGAATTCACCAGGAAGCGGGCCTGAGGAGAAGCCCGTCCGAAGGACCAGGATGGCGACTGCAAGCCGGATCATCTCGACTTGCAGGGCGCTGGCTCCAGGCCCCGCCAGGTGTTGGGAGGACGCATGGAATATTTAACCGACATGGCCGCAAAACGGGCTGAGCTCACGCCCGGGGCGACAGCCTTTGTCGATCATGAAAGCGGCAGATCTTTCAGTTTCTGCGAGATCAACGAACGCGCCACCCGATTGGGCAACCTTCTGCTCGGTCGCGGTCTTGCCAAGGGCGACCGCATGGCGGTGCTCTGCCATAACCACCCGGATTTCTTCGTGCTGCTGTTTGCGGCTCAGAAAACCGGCGTCCTGCTTGTGCCTCTCAACTGGCGACAGCCGGTTGCCGAGCTGCAGCCCATATTGGCGACCTCCGGTGCGAAGCTGCTGTTTCATGATCTTGCGTTTGTCGAGATTGCCGAAGAACTTGCCGCCGCAACCGGCCTGTCGCTTCTGCCGCTGGGCGCCGAGGGCCGGGGTGGCAGCGCTCTTGATCGTCTTCTGACGGGGGCAAGTCCTGCAGCGATCGGCTGCGGCAAGGTCAAGGCTTCAGCCCCCTGGTATCTGCTTTACACCTCCGGAACGACGGGCCTGCCCAAGGCGGTCATCCAGACGGCGGGCATGGCCTATGCCAACATGATCAACTACTGCCAGGCCACGGGTCTTTCGATCGGCGAAAAGGGCGTCAATTTCCTGCCGCTCTTCCATACGGCGGGGATCAACCTGCCGACGCTGCCGATCTTCCTGAACGGCGGCATGTCGACAGTCTTGCGCAAGTTCGATCCGGAGACGGTGCTTGATCTCGTTTCCGCCGGAAACGTCACCTGTTTCTTCGGTGTTCCGGCGATCTATCAGGCGCTGGCCCTGTCACCCAGGATCGGCAAGACGAACTTTTCAAGGGTCCGGTCCCTGGGGTGCGGTGGTGCGCCGGTGCCGAAACACCTGTTGTCGGAGTTTCAGGAGCGGGGTGTCACCATCTGCAACGGCATGGGCATGACCGAGACCGGGCCAACCGTGTTCCTGATGGACAAGGGCCATGCGCCCGCCAAGATCGGTTCAGTCGGAAAACCGCAGATCATGACGGATGTTCGCCTGGTCGACGGCGATGGCGGTATCGTCGAAGGGCCGGGGGAGGGGGAAGTCCAGTTTCGCGGGCCGAACATCACGCCGGGCTACATGGACAACAAGGAAGCGACGGTTGCCACCTTCACTGTCGACGGCTGGCTGAAATCCGGTGATATCGGGCGCCGCGACGAGGACGGCTACTACTACATCGTCGACCGGATCAAGGACATGTACATCTCGGGTGGTGAGAACGTCTATCCGGCCGAAGTCGAGAAGGTTCTGGTTGGTCATCCGGCCGTTCTGGAGGCCGTGGTGATTGGCGTGCCTGATGCTAAGTGGGGCGAGGTCGGTGCAGCCTTCCTGATTGTGCGTCCTGGCGAAGACCTCGACACGACGACGTTGGTCGACTGGTGCCGCAAGCAGCTTGCGCCCTACAAGGTGCCGAAGAGCTTTACCGTCGTTGACGACCTGCCGCGCACCGCGGCGGGCAAGGTGCGCAAGAACATTCTGAAAGACGACTTCCTTGCCGACAATTCCCTGGAGAAAGCATAACCGATGAGCCTGACCGCTGACGCGCAGCACAGCGCAACGTTTAGCTGGATCCCCCGTCAGGAGGATTTCGATGCCTTTGCCGATCTGTCCGGTGACGACAACCCGATCCACGTCGATCCCGAATTTTCGGCTCGCACACGGTTCGGACGGACGGTTTCCCACGGAATGCTGCTTTATACGCGGGTCTTTGCACATCTGGAGGCCCTCCATCCGGGGCGAAGCCATGTGGTGCAGACTTTGATGTTTCCCAATCCGGCCTATGCGGATGAGGAACTGACGTTTTCGTTCACGCCGAGCGAGGATGATGGGGACCTGATCCTGATCGAGGTTGCCCGTGCGGCGGACGGGGCCGTGACCTTGTCCGGTTCCTGCAAACTGGGGGGGCGGACATGAGCCTGGAAGTCGGAGCGCGCGCGGAAGTCAAACGCAGCTACACAGAAGACGACATGCGTGGTTTCGCGCAGCTTGCCGGAAACGGTACGGAAGTACCGGTGTCTGTTCCGGGACCACTGATCGGCGGGCTCTTTTCCTATCTGCTGGGCGTCAAGCTGCCGGGGAGTGGAACCAACTACCTGAAGCAGAGCCTGGAGTTTCTGGCGCCCGCCTCGGTCGGGGAGACGCTGACGGCCTCAGTGACCATCACGCGCCTGCGACCGGAAAAACACCTGGTCGATCTGGAAACGGTCTGTGAAGCCGAGGACGGCACCCGCATCTGTCAGGGCCGGGCGCTGGTCTATGTCGAGGATGTCGGCAAGGACTGAGCCGTTGTGTCAGGTTTTCAACTGCCGCGCGGCGTTAGGCTAACCGGGTGCGCATTCGGGGGCCTTTTACTCACCCTCGATGATCCGGACCTTGGATGGCCAGAAGGCGTAATGCCCGGCAAGTTTCTCCGCCATCGGCACCGGAGATCTGTAGACCCAGCCGATCTCCTCGCCGTCGTGGGAAATGTAGCTGGCGTCGCCCTTGATGGGGCAATGGGTAGACTTGTCGACATACCCGAAGCGGGTCTTGAGATCGGCTTCCGGCACGTAGATCACGGGGTCATAAAAAGACTTGCCGATTTCAAGAACGCGAACCGCATTGATGCTGTCCGCCAGCAGGGCTGCGCCCTGATAGATGCGAATACGCCGGGGCACGTCCTTGATCACCATCAGGTGGTCGGGGTTTTCCGGGTTGCGGATCGCCGTATCGAAGGCGGGCATTGTCTGCGCAGTCATGAGGTCCTCCGTGGAATTGGCCCTCATGTGTGGATGGTGACGGTGAAACGCAAAACAATTCTATGCTGCAGGGCACACGGTTTCGCTGGGTTTTGGGCGTTCGCAGGTTGAAGGTCATCGTTTCGGCCTTGATAATTCCTGCAGTTCTGCGCTCAAACAGGAGAACATGAATTTAGGAAGAAGTGGTGCCATGGCCGAAAGCGTTCAGGATTTTTTGAAACGGCTGTTCCTGCGGGCCGTCGAAGTGGCGGACCCGATGCAGAGCCTTGGTGCGTTTCTGCCGGAGAAACCAGCGGGCCGCGTCGTAGTGATCGGCGCAGGCAAGGCCTCCGCCCGAATGGCGGAAGCGGTCGAAAAGATCTGGGGGCCGTACGAAGGCCTGGTGATCACGCGCTATGGCTACGCGCGGCCGTGCGAAGGGATCGAGATCGTGGAGGCCGCGCATCCGGTGCCGGATGAAATGGGGTTTGTCGCGACCAAACGCATGATCGACTTTGTTTCCGGCCTGGGTGAGAACGACTACGTGCTGGCGCTCATGTCCGGTGGTGCCTCGGCCTTGCTGATTGCGCCCGCCGGAGAAATCTCGCTGGCCGAAAAGCAGGCGGTCAACCAGGCGCTTCTGGCCTCCGGTGCGCCAATCGGCCAGATGAACGTCGTGCGGAAACATCTGAGCCGGGTGAAAGGCGGGCAATTGGCAGCCGCTGCCTATCCTGCAAAGATGCTGGCTCTGCTCATTTCGGATGTTCCTGGTGACAATCCTGCTGAAATCGGGTCCGGTCCGACTGTTGGCGATACCAGCACGACGGCCGATGCCAAGGCGATCCTGGAGCAGTGGAAGATCGAAGTGCCGGCTTCGGTGCAACAGGTTCTCGCCGCCGGAAGCGGTGTGTTGAAGCCCGATGACGAAAAGCTCGGCCGCGTATCGAATGTCATCTTCGCAGCTCCCTCCCAGTCGCTGGAAGCTGCCCGAAACCTTGCTGAAGCAGAAGGCTGTGATGTCGAGATCCTGGGTGATGCCCTGGAAGGCGAAGCGCGGGAAGTGGCGCGTGCCCATGCAGAGCTTGCCCTCAGCCGCCAGAGCGAGCGCCCCGAAGGCAGCCGGCCCTTGCTGCTCCTGTCCGGCGGTGAGCTGACGGTGACCCGACGCGGCGAAGGCATTGGCGGACCGAACGCCGAATACGCCCTGGCTCTTGCCTTTGCCTTGCGCGGGGCTCCGGGTATCCACGCGATCGCTTGCGACACGGACGGTGTCGACGGGGCGGCAGAAGTGGCGGGTGCCGTCATTGGCCCGGATACGCTGGCGAGGGCGGACAAGGCGGGTGCCGATGTGGAAGAGGCACTTCTTACCAATGACGCTCACCGCTTTTTCGACACGATCGGAGATCAGGTTGTCACCGGGCCGACACTGACGAATGTCAATGATTTCCGTGCCATATGGATCGGATAGCGCATTGGCCGGGACGAATGCCCGCAAATCCTTTACCCGGCAAATGGTGCCGGAATTCCCAAGGGACCGGACTTGACTGAAATCAACATCACCCGTGTGGCGCGCCTGCCGGATCCGTTTCGGATCGAACGGTTTCTGTCCAATCCGAAGCTTGGCCCAAGGACGTTGTTCTTCAGCGGTGGATCGGCACTCAACGGTGTCGCCCAGTGCCTGAAGCGCTACACGCATAATTCCATCCACCTGGTGACACCGTTCGATTCCGGCGGCAGCTCGCAAGGGCTCAGGATTGCCTTCAACATGCCGGCCATCGGTGATCTCAGAAGCCGGTTGATGGCACTCGCCGACGAGACGGTGCTTGGCCATCCGGACGTTTTTCGCCTGTTCACACATCGGTTTTCGAAAACAGCCTCGCAAGTGGATCTGGCCGCCGAGCTGGAAAGCATGATCGCCGGAACGCATCCGCTTGTGGAGGCGATAGAGCAGCCGATGCGCACGCTCATCCAGAATCAGCTGGGCATGTTTCACGCCGCACGCCCGATAGATTTCGACCTGCGCGGCGCCAGCATCGGCAACCTGATCCTGGCCGGTGGTTACCTCAACCAGAACCAGCAACTTGAGCCGATCATCTTTCTGGTGGCCAAGCTGGTGGGTGTTCAGGGCACCGTCCGGGCCGTTGCCGACGACAACCTGCACCTGGGGGCAGACCTTGAGGATGGCGAGGTTGTCATCGGCCAGCATCTTCTGACCGGCAAGGAGCATCCACCCCTGGTTTCTCCGATCAGGAACCTGTTCCTCAATCGGGGGCTGACCGGCAAAGAACCTGCGGAAGCAGCGTTTCCGGACCGCAACCGGAGCCTCATCCAGTCTGCTGACCTCATCTGTTATGCGCCGGGCAGTTTCTATACCAGCCTGATCGCAAATCTTCTGCCGAAAGGCGTTGGAAAAGCCATTGCCGCGCGCACCGTTCCGAAGGTCTATGTGCCCGGAACGGGGCAGGATCCGGAAACCGGCACGATGAGTGTTGCCGACAAGGTGCAGACCCTGCTTGCCTACTTGCGGCGGGACGCAGGCAGCGATTGCCCGGTCGACCGTCTGCTCAACTTCGTGATCGTCGATCAAGCGGTTCCGGAGAAGGAAACGGAAGGGCTGCAGGCGCTCGGGCTTTCCGTGCTTCGGCTCGATCTCGTCAGCAAGGCGTCCGCACCCTATTATGCCCCTGTGCCGCTTTGCGAAACTCTGGTCTCGCTGACGTAAGCACCACCGAACATTCAGGACAAGGCCATGAAACGTACGAAGCTTCTAAACCGGCATCTCAGCAAACTGGTAGCCTCGCTCGGCCATATGGACGAGATCGTCCTTGCCGATGCGGGCCTGCCGGTTCCTGCCAATGTCGGTGTGATCGACCTGGCAGTCAGCCCCGGTATTCCGGCCTTCTTCGATGTTCTGGAAGCGCTGGCCGATGAAATGATCATCGAGCAGGCGGTCTTTGCAGACGAGGCATCGGAAGATCTCGTCACGCAGATCGAGGTCCGACTGGCCCATTGGGCGGCGGACACCAGCAAGCCGATCGAACATGTCCGCATGTCCCACGAGGACTTCAAGGAGCGTTGCTCGAAGGCACGTGCGGTCATTCGCACCGGTGAGTGCACGCCTTATGCAAATCTGATTCTCGTCTCCGGCGTACCGTTCTGACAATCGCCGCAGACGGTGTCTGCAAGGCCTGTCTCGACAGCCATCGATGAGAACTGACCGATGCGAAGGGGGGAGCGGAAATGCTCCTCCCATTTTTGTTTTCCGAAACGTTGCGGCAGCATGTTTCGTTGCAACGTCAGTTGCTTCCCGCTCTGCAAAAAATAAAAATTCGATCTCCAAAACCGATTTTGTTGACTTACAAAATCGGTTTTGTAAAAATTTTCCTCAATAAAACAAACTGTTGCCTTTTGAGGCTGCAGGCCGGGAATCGAGCCCTTCGGGCTCGCAGGGAGGATCGATGTCGCGACTTCGCGATTCCGTCACCATTGATGACGTGGCGCGCCATGTGGGCGTTGCGAAAGGAACCGTGTCGCGGGTCCTCAACAATTACACCGATATTTCCGAAGCCACCCGCAAACGTATCCTCAAGGCTGTTCAGGATCTGGGCTATCAGCCGTCGGCCACCGCGCGTAATCTGAAGCGCGGACGTCAGGACACGCTCGGCATCGTCATCCCCGTGGGTCACGGCAGTGGAGCGGATCCGTTCCTGTCCGAATTCATCGACGGCATCGCAAGAGCTCTCGACGAACTGGGGCTGGACCTTCTGGTGACCACTGCCCATTCACGCGAACACATGATCGAGACCGTGAAGCGGCTGATCGCCCGGCGCAAGGTGGACGGTTTCATCGTCACCCGAACGGAAGTGGACGATCCGCGCATCGCCTATCTGCGGGAACAGAATTTTCCATTTGTCGCCCACGGCCGCACGCGCGATCCGGCAGGCTATGCCTGGTTCGATATCGATAACGAGGCGGCCTTTGCTGACGGCGTTCGCCACCTCTACAGCCTCGGACACGAGCGGATCGGGTTCATCGGCGGTCCGATGGAACTCAACTTCGCGCTTCAGCGCCGCAACGGGTACAGGCAGGGTCTGGAGGCCCTGGGCCTTGTACATGATCCGGCATTGGAAAATCTTCAGCCGCTCAGCGAAAAAGGCGGCTTTGCAGGCGCCGAGGCGCTGTTGTCGCTGGAGGCGCCGCCGACCGCACTTCTGTGCGTGACTGATGCCCTTGCCATCGGCGCGGTGCAGTACTGCCGCAAGTTCGGTCTGAAGGTCGGCTCCGACGTTACCGTTGTCGGCTATGACGGCCTGCCGGTGGGCGAATACCTGGACCCGCCGCTGACGACCTTTTCGCAAAGCGCCCAGGAAGCAGGCGGCAGGGTTGCCCGCATGCTGATCGATGTTCTGGACGGCAAGAACCCCACGGATCTGCAGGCCCTTGCCAAGGCAAACCTGATCCGGCGCGCCTCGGATGGCGCTCCGGCAAATTCATCGGAGGCGCTTGCAAGCGCGCTCCGCGACCGGCTGAACCAACAGCCAAATTCCGGCAGGAAGGGAGAGTAATATGTTTGGGAGGACAACATTCCTGGCCTCGACCATCGCGGGCGTTCTGACGCTCGGTCTGACGGCCGCACAGGCCGAGACGTTGCGGTTCTGGACGACTGAAGAACAACCGGAACGCCTGGCCAAGCAGGAAGAAATGGCCGCCGCGTTCAAGGACAAGACAGGCATCGAGGTGGACGTCATTCCGGTGACGGAATCCGATCTCGGCACGCGTGCCACGGCCGCATTTGCCGCCGGCGATCTGCCGGATGTCATCTATCACACACTGCAATACGCGCTGCCCTGGGCCGAAGCAGGCATCCTGGATACGGAAGCTGCAACCGAAGTGTTTGAAAAACTGGGTGCCGGCACATTCGCGCCGGGTGCGGTTGCCATGGCTGCCGTTGAAGACGGTGTCGCCTCCGTGCCTGTGGACGGCTGGACCCAGATGGTTATCTACCGCAAGGACCTCTTTGAGGAAAACGGCCTTGCTGCCCCCGATAGCTATGAAGACATTCTGGCAGCCGTCGAAAAACTGCATAACCCGCCCGAGATGTTCGGTTTCGTCGCCGCGACCAAGGTGGACGAGAACTTCATGAGCCAGGTGCTGGAGCATGTGCTTCTGGCCAATGGTGTCAGCCCCGTCGGTGACGACGGTTTCAAGCCGCTGGACGAGAAGAAGACTGTCGAAGCACTGGAGTTCTACAAGGCCATCGCCAAGGCATCGCCTCCCGGAGACCTCTTCTGGAAGCAGTCGCGCGAACTTTATTTTGCCGGCAAAGCAGCCATGATTATCTGGTCGCCGTTCATCCTGGATGAGCTTGCCGGCCTGCGGGACAGCGCTCCGCCGACCATCACAGACGATCCGACCTCCACGGAACTTGCTTCCAAGACCGGTGTTGTCACCACCTTGAGCGGCCCGTCCAATCCTGATGGGGCAGCCTGGGCCGACATCCGTTACTTCGGCATCACCAACGATGCGGACACGGAAGCGGCGATGCAGTTCGTCGAGTTCTCCATGGATGACGGCTACCTGTCGACCCTGTCGATCGCGCCGGAAGGCAAGTTCCCGATCCGTCGTGGTTCAGCCGACAACGCGACCGAATTCGTCGATGGCTGGGCAAAGCTCCCGGTGGGCGTTGACCGCAAGGCGCCGCTGACCGATCTCTACGATGCCGATACCATCAAGACCATCGTCTCAGGTCTCGACACCGCCAGCCGCTGGGGCGTCAAGGAAGGCCAGCTCTCGCTTGCCTCCAAGATGATCAACAGCCAGGTGATGAACCGTCTGGTGCGTGAATACATCGACGACGAACGCGATGCTGCGGCAACCGTCGCCAAGCTCAACGAGGAACTGGCCAAGATCCAGTAACGCCTTTCCACCCCTCAAGACCCCACGAGGGGGCGGGAAAGCCCGCACATAACGGCCCGGACCGGGCGTCTATCGGATGCCCGGTCCTTCCCAATCTCCTGCCGCTGCATTGCCGGCAGCCGAGATGGGCTCCAGACAGTTGCCGATTGGGACTTGTCGGTCGCCAACGGCAGAACGGGATCTAGACCCCGGGCGGAAACATGAACACCAAAACCGAAGCTGACGCTTCCTCAGGGCCGCCGAAAGGCATCGGTCCGATGCAGCGGCGTGAAATGTGGCTGGCGTATCTGATGCTGGCGCCGACATTTGCCATCATCCTGATGATTGTTGCCGGACCGCTGCTTGCCAATTTCTGGATCAGTGTGAAGCCGGTTCAGCTTGCCGACCTGCGGCCGCCGACCGTGCTCGTCAACGAACGGGTTCGTGGCCGGCCAAAAGCAGCAGGCGACGAGGCCCGGCTGGAATACCGGTTGCGCAATTCGTCCCAGGACGAGGAAGTCCGCAACGTGACGCTGAGCGATGTGGTGCCCGATGGCTTCACGGTGACTTCGCATTCCGAAAACTGCTCGCTCAATGGCGTCGCGCTGACGTGCGATCTCGGAACCGTAGCGCCTGGCTGGCGCGGCGACGTCGAACTGGTCGGAACTGTGTCGCAAGCGTTTCTGGATGCAAACCGTCCCGAACGGGCGAGCGAGCCTGTTATTTCGGGCGAAGCCAATAATGTGCTGACCAACTTCGAATTCACGTTCGAGAACTTCAGCCGGATCTTCAGCGCGGACGAGTTCTGGTCAGTGCTGCGCATTACGTTCTACTACACGATCTTCGGGACTGGCGGCGCGTTGGTGCTGGGTCTCTTTGCGGCGCAGCTCCTGAACACGACCTTCCCCGGTCGCGGTGTCCTGCGGGGCCTGTTCCTGTTTCCCTACGTCTCGCCGGTGATCGCGGTTGCCTTTACCTGGGTCGTTCTGTTCGACCCGTTTTCCGGCACGCTCAATGCCCTTTTGACCAAAATGGGCGTTGTCGCCGATCCGATCAATTTCTTCGGCCAGAGGGCGATCGAGTTTTCCGTTCTCGGCATTCCGATGGAATTTCCCCTGGCGCTGACGACGGTGATTGCCTTCGAGGCCTGGCGTTACTTCCCGCTGTCTTTCCTGTTCATCCTGGCGCGCATGCAGTCGATCAACACGGACATGTATGAAGCTGCCGAAATGGACGGGGCAACGCCGCTGCAACAGTTCTGGTACCTGTCGCTGCCGCAACTGATGGGGATCCTCTCGGTCCTGTTCCTGCTGCGCTTCATCTGGACCTTCAACAAGTTCGACGACATCTTCCTTCTGACCGGCGGCAACGCGGGCACGCGTACGCTGACCGTCGATGTCTATGAGCAGGGATTTGCCCTGTCCAATCTCGGCGCCGGTGCGGCCGTTGCCGTGGTCGTCTTTGTCGTCCTTGTCACCTTCGCCACTTTGTTCATCCGCTTTTCGCCGAAGGAGGAAGGGCTATGAGACCCGGCAGTATCGTTCTCGCGGCGCTGACCGGCCTGATCTGGGGCGTCACTGCCATGGTGGTTATCGGTGTCACGCTGACACTGGTGACCGGCGATGTGGCGCAGCCGCAGGCAACGGCGGCAGGTCTTGCAGGGCTTGTCAGTGCTCTGGTTCTGGTCTGGAGGCAGTCGACCGGGGGCGCTGGAGCGATGGCGGACAGGGGGCTGTCTGCAGCCGTCCTGTTCGTCGTCCTGATGGTGGCTTCCTTCGCGGCTCCCTTCGGTCTGTCGCTTGGTCAGCACACGCTGTGGCAGGGACTTGGTCTGGTGATGTTTGTCGCCGGTGTTACCGGTGCCAATGCGATCTGCCTCGGTGGGGCCCGGCTTGGTGCAATGTCGCGCTACGAGCGTGAGGTCGTCTATATTCGCATCGCGAAGGGCGTCGGCTTCGTCGTCTTCTCGATCATTGTCGCCTTGCCGTTCTACGTCATGATCATGACCTCGCTCAAAAGTCAGCAGGCGCTGCTGGCCAATCCGCTGGACCTGTCGATCGACGTCAGTCAGGGTATCAGCGGGCTGTTCCGGTCCTATGTCGAGCTTTTCACCCAGTTCAACTTCGGCCGTTACCTGATGGTGTCCGCCTTCGTGTCGGTGGCAACCGTCGTGCTGACGCTGCTGTTCTCGGTGCCGGGCGCCTATGCCGTGTCGCGGCTGCGGTTTCCGGGGCAGGCATTCCTGGCCCGCTCGGTGTTGCTCATCTACATGGTGCCGGCGATCGTGTTGGTGATCCCGCTCTATGCGGTGTTCTCGCAGCTTGGCCTGCGCAACACGCTCACCGGCCTGCTGATCGTCTATCCGGCAACCACCATCCCGGTCGCGCTCTACATGTTGCAGGGGTACTTTCGCGGTCTGCCGTCGGAGCTGGAGGAAGCCGGACTGATGGACGGGCTGTCGCGCATCGGCGTGATCCTGAAGATCACCCTGCCACTGTCCCTTCCGGCGCTGGCCTCCGTCTCGCTTTACGTCTTCATGATCGCCTGGAACGAGTTCCTGTTCGCGTTCATGTTCCTGGACGATCCGGACATCTTCACGCTGTCGCGCGGAGTGGTGTCCCTCAATTCCTCCGAGGTGCCGCGTCAGCACCTCATGGCGGGCGCGGTAATTGCGACCGTGCCCGTCCTTTTCATTTTCCTGTGGTTCGAACGTTTCCTTGTCCAGGGCCTGACGGCCGGCAGCGTCAAGGGTTGAACGATCAAGAGAAGGGGCTCTGAAGAGCCCGAGGGAGTACGCTGTGGCACACGCAGATCTAGACCAGGCGGCAAAGGCCATCCTGACCGAAAACGACCAGGGCGGGTACACGATCCCGACGAAGGGTCTTTATCCGTACCAGTGGAACTGGGATTCCGTCTTTGTCGCCCTGGGGTTTGCGGAATTCGACCAGGACCGGGCCTGGCAGGAAATCGAGATGCTGTTCCAGGGCCAGTGGCGCGACGGAATGGTGCCGCACATCCTGTTTCGCAAGGACGATCCGAGCTATTTCCCCGGACCGGGCGTATGGGGAACCGACGGCGGTCCGATCCCGAGTTCCGGCCATTCCCAGCCGCCGGTGGCCGCGTCCGTCGTCCATAGCCTGGTGGAGGCTGACCGGACCGGCAAGGCGCTGGAGCGGGCGAAGGCCTTGTTGCCGAAACTGATGGCCTGGCATCGCTGGTATCTTGCCTATCGTGACCCGAAAAACCTTGGTGTCATTGCCGTCATTCACCCCTGGGAATCCGGTCGGGACAACCTGCCGGACTGGGACGAGGCGCTGCGGGCGGTCGAGGTCAAGGACATTGGTCCCTATGAGCGGAAGGACACCTCTCATGTCGATCCGGCCATGCGACCGCACAAGGAGGACTACGACCGCTATCTCAGCATTGTCGCTGCTTGCCGCAAGGTAGGCTGGAATCCGGAAAAAGTCGCCGAAACCTGCCCGTTCTTCGTTGCCGACCCGGGCGTTACCTTCATCTTCCTGCGCGCCAACCGGGATCTTCTCGCACTGGCCGAAAAACTCGGCATGAGTGCGGAAGCCGACGAGATCCAAGGGTGGATCGCGACGATGGAAAAAGGCAGCCGGACGCTTTGGAATGATGAGGTCAAGGCACATGTCGCTTTTGACGAGCGTCGCGGCAAGCAGACAGATGGCATCTCCAGTGCATCCTTCCTTGCGCTCTATGCAGGCCTCCATGATCCGCAGACCCTTGGTGCGCTTCAGGGACATTTCGACAGGATCGCGGCGCGGGTCGAATACCTGATGCCGTCCTATGATCCCGATCACCGCAGTTACGAGCCCTTGCGGTATTGGCGCGGACCGGTGTGGGCGATGATCAATTACATGATCGCGAAGGGCTTTGCCGAATCAGGCGATGCCGCCCGGGCCGAACGACTGCGCGCCGACACCGCGCGGCTGATCGAAACCGGAGGCTTTGCGGAATATTTCAGCCCGGAAACGGGCGCAGGAGCAGGTGGCGGATCGTTCTCCTGGACGTCGGCCATCTGGCTGACCTGGGCTTCGCCTTCACACGCCGAGCAGGCAGCTTAAGGGGGACGCGATGGGAGCGATCCAGCTCAACAAGGTTGAAAAGTGGTTCGGCAACCTGCAGGTCATCAAGGGCATCGACCTCGACATCAAGGATGGCGAATTCGTCATCTTTGTCGGACCGTCCGGCTGCGGGAAGTCGACACTGTTGCGTCTGATCTCAGGGCTTGAGGAAACCAGCCGTGGTGCTATCGAGATCGATGGCAAGGATGTGACAGCGCTGCCGCCATCGGGGCGGGGACTGTCGATGGTCTTCCAGTCCTACGCGCTTTATCCGCATATGTCGGTGCGCGAAAACGTCGGTTTCGGTCTGAAGACCGCAGGCTTTCCCAAGGCGGAGATCGACCGCAAGGTGAATGCGGCTGCCGAAGTGCTGAAGCTGGACGAATATCTCGACCGGCGCCCCAAGGCGCTTTCGGGGGGACAGCGCCAGCGGGTGGCGATCGGCCGCGCCATCGTGCGCGAGCCAGGTGCCTTCCTGTTCGATGAACCTCTGTCGAACCTCGACGCAGCGCTCCGCGTTGAAATGCGTTTCGAGGTCGCCCGGCTCCACAAGAGCCTCGGCACCACCATGATCTACGTGACACACGATCAGGTGGAAGCCATGACGCTGGCCGACAAGATCGTGGTTTTGCAGGCCGGCAGGATCGAACAGGTCGGATCGCCGCGCGAACTTTATGAACGGCCGGACAATCTGTTCGTTGCCCAGTTCATCGGTTCGCCGAAGATGAACGTGTTGCCCTGTTCACTCGAAGAAGGACGGTTTTCGCTGCATGGGCATGGCGGCGGTCCTTATCCGTATGCCGGCAGCGGACAAACACCGGTGAAACTCGGCATCCGTCCGGAGCACATCAGCCTTGCAACGCCGGGCGAGGGGCATTGCACCGGGACGGTGGAAGTGGCCGAATATCTGGGTGCAGACACCTTCCTTTACGTGGCGCTCGACGGGCTTGAAACGATCCTGGTGCGGATCAGCGGTGCCGAAGACGTGGAGGAGGGTACTCGTGTTGGTCTGACTTTCGACGAGAGCCGCCTGCATTTCTTCGACGGCGAAGACAAGGCCATCCGCTAAGACTGTCTGTCGGAAAGAACCCGGCCTTTTCGGCAGGTTCAGTTCCGGCAGAGCACCAACACGGTGTATTGAGAAGCCTCCTCGTCGATCCTGGTCGGGCTCTTGATGTTGGTTATGGTGTTGTAGGAAGGCGCAAGGCCGAGGTCCTCCATGAACTCCGCCATCAGCTTGCCCCTGACCGCGAAATTCACGTTTTCCGGCAGGTCACCGGCCAGTTTGAGCGTCTTGAACTTGTCCAGGCGAGACACAACGGTGCCGACGACGGCTCCCGTCCTGTCCAGAACCGGGCCACCTGAATTGCCTGGCTGTACCGGTGCTGTCAGCATGAAATGGCGGCTGTCGCCCTTGACGCCTGCCAGCGACGAGATCATGCCGGGAGTGAAATTCAGGTTGTTGTCCAGGATCTGGGCAAAGGGATAGCCGATCACGAAAATCTCCTCTCCGCGAACGATCGGCTGTTTTGAGCGGAACTGCGCGACATGATCCGACTTGCCGCTGTCGAGCTGCAGGATCGCTAGGTCGTTTTCCGTGTCCGCCTTCACCAGCCGCGCAGTTCCGTGGCCCGGAATATCCAGCGAGCGGCAGTTGCCGACCACATGCGCATTGGTGCCGATATGGCCTTCGGTCGTCAGGAAATAGCCGCTGCCGGAGGAGGAGGTCTGGCGGCCGATAATATCCTTGCGTGCTCCCTTGGGAAGTGGATCGCGACTGTTGTCCTCTTCCAGAACCTGAAGGCCGGGAGCTGATGTGACCGCGTCCAGCTTCTCGTCGTCTGCTCCATCGTAAAACGTCATGCTGTTCGACATGGCAACTGCCACGCGATCCATGAAGACGGCATGGCGTGCCTGCCAGGCAAGCGAAAAACCGCGGCTGTCAGAAGAGGTTTTCATCATGCGCAGGTAGAAATCCCGTCCATCCTGCCGACCGGAGACGACGAAGTAGTCATTCCGGAACTGCTTGTGCTCCACGGTCCGCCCGTCGCTGGTATCGGTCAGGCGCTTGTAGAGCGCCGCGTAGTCGGTTTCTTCCGCCGAAACCTGCAGGGTTTCCAGTTCGATGCTGTTGTCGTAGGCCCGCCAGAGGTGCCCGCGCGGCGTCTGGGTGGACGGTTCGAAGAGCTTGCCCGGAACGCCGAGCTGCAATCCGGAAACGGCGTCCTTGTAGGTTTCAAAACCGACCCGTTCGACAAGGTCGAGACCATCGCGCTGGAGGATCTGCATCTGCTCGTCGTCGAGCACACCGTTCGGGGTGAAGTCCCGGTGCTTCTGGAAAGTTGTGAGCGCGTTATAGGTGAGCCTGCCGAAGGTTCCGTCCACCTGTGAGGCGTAGTCTCCCGTAAAGACCAGCAGGAACTGGATCCGGACCCGTTCTCGCCAGTCCCTGGCATGGAACCAGTCCTTGGACTGATCGTAACCTGCCTGCACGGTGCCGGCTGATACCAGCAAAAACACGATGGCATGAAGAAACGAACGCATAACCAGCTCCCCTTGGTCGCGTTCCACATTTTAGCAAAACGGCGATGATGGAAACAGGCTCGCCCTGCTCAGCCGGGGATATCTCGCGATAAAATTCCGGAGGCGGTGTTCAGATGGAGCGGCCTGAAAAACCATGTTTCAAAGCGGAACAACATCGACCTTGTGATCGGTGGTTTGAGACCCTGACGTGCGCAACACGCCTTTTACCGGTGCGGCGTCTCCGTAGTCGCGGCCATGCGCGACAACGATGTGATCCTGCCCGACCCTGAGGGCATTGGTGGGGTCATATTCGATCCAGCCGATCTCGATGCCGCACCAGGCCCTGACCCAGGCGTGCATGGCATCCGCACCTTCCAGCCGTTCCTGGCCTTCCGGCGGAATGGTCCGGAGAAAGCCGCTGACGTAGCCTGCCGGAATGCCGATACTCCTGAGGCAGGCGATCATGATGTGCGAAAAATCCTGGCAGACGCCATGACGTCGCTCGAACGCCTCAATGGCCGGAGTATCGACTGTTGTGGCCTCGGCATCGAAGCGCATGTCCGTGTTCAAGGCCTTGCCGATGGCTTCGACGGCGGAAATCGTGCTCATGCCCGGGACGACATGGTCCTGCGCATAGACTGCAAACGCGGGGTCGAGGGGAAGACGCGGCGAGGCGGAAAGAAAATGGACCGGCGCCCTAGGGGCAAGCGACTGAACGCCGGAGAGCTCCCTTGCCAGGGCGTGCAACGGCGGTGAAATGTCGAGTTCTTCCGGCACCGCGGTTCTGTCGATACGGGCCTTCAGCTTGAAACTGAGTTCGCTGTGGCTGCGCCGGTAGGCAACGTCGGTGACAGCATTGCCGAAGAAGTCCGTCCGGTCGTGACGCTCAGAAGGGCCAGGCACGATATGGATCTGCCCCGCCATCAGCTTCTGCTCGCCGGGAATGGTCGCCGGCATCAGCCGGAGTGCATGATGTCCGTAGTTGGCCGGGCTGGCATAGTCGTAGGTGATTTCAAGCGTTACATCGTAATGCACGGGCGCCTCGCGTCGGGCGTGTCGGGTGAAAGCGACCGTCCGTTACCGGATATAGGCATCGGTCAGCTCCACGGAGAGATAGGAAATCTGATCGCGAAGATCGGCAAGAGAAGCCGGTGTCAGTGTCTCCGGGGTGGCGATTGCCAGAAGTGTGTGAACCTGCAGGACGGAGCGGGCCAGTTCCGAAAGATGCCCGTTTTCCGTCGCGTTGGGCAGCACGCCGATATGGTCTTTCATGTCGGTCAGCTGGTAGAGCACTGCGCGCGGGTTCTTGGTGTCCATCGCCAAAAGGTCCAGCACGGTGGCATGGCTGAGAGAGACCGCATAACGCCGGCTCATCGACATGGCGCTGTCGCCAACCTCAAGCAGCAGTTCAAGAGAGCCTTCCGGTGCGTCTTCGTCGGTAAAGACCGACAGGAGGTCAGCCATCCGGTGGGCGCGTTCCAGTGCACGGCCGATGGACAGGAAACGCCAGCCGATAAACCTGTACATGTTTTCATGCACAAGACCCGAAAAGCCGGTGATCTTGCGCAGCAGCAGGCCCATGGCTCTGGTTACGTCGGCATTGTCGCGCATCGTGCGCTTGGCGCCATTCGCGGCCTGGGCAAGGTCGTTCAGCGCCAGCCAGCCATCGACGGAAAACCGGTCGCGCACCTTCGCAGCGCTGGCGACGGCCGATTGCAGCATGTCGCACAGGCCATCGGGAACCGGCTCGACAGGCGCCATGCCGATCTTGTCCAGATATTCCGCCGTCAATGCCACAAGCGGGGCTTCCGGGTCCGCCGTTTCCATCAACCGGGCATGATAGGCACGCAGCAGCCGCACCGCGCCTTCCGCACGCTCCACGTAGCGGCCGAGCCAGAACAGGTTGTCGGCTGCGCGCGATGGCAGGGAACCGGTCTGTGATTTGAAGAACGGCGATTCCGTCTGGTGGAGCAAGGTTTCCTTGTGCGGCTTCTGACCGCCGACGATCCACACATCGGCCGCCGATCCGCCCGCCTGCATGGCGATCGCACTTGCATCTTCCGTTTGTCCGATCCGGGCAAAGCCGCCAGACATGACTTCCCAGCCGTTGGTCGTTCGGGCCAGGAAGACGCGCAGGCTCATCGGCCGGGGGACCAGAAGCCCGTTGTCATAAGCAGGCGTCGTCGACAGGGTCACGGCTTCCTGCCCGACCAGCTTGTCGCTCTTGCTGTCGATCCAGGTTTCCAGAATGCCCTTGTGGAACTTGTCGAAATCCTTGCCGATAAAATCGGTATGGGAGGATGTGAAAGGCAGCGCGGTCGACAGAGCGGGGCTGAACATCATGCCTTCCGCATTTTCTTTCACGTAGGCTTTGGTTCCCTCTTCACCGCACCACCAGGTCGCGACGTTCGGCAGCTTCAGCGGCTCGCCGAGCAGGTGTTCGCTGATGCGCGGCAGAAAGGCAAGGAGCGCGCGTGTTTCCAGAATGCCGGTGCCGAGCGCATTGATCATGGTGACTGCGCCGCTGCGGACCGCCTGAACAAGACCCGGAGTGCCGATGTGAGAGGTTTCGTTCAATTCCACCGGATCGGCCCAGGCGGCATCAAGGCGCCGCCAGAGAACGCTGACGGGTCTCAGCCCGGCGACCGTGCGAACCATCAGCTTGCCGTTTTCAACTGTCAGGTCCTCACCTTCCAGCAGCATGAAGCCGAGATAGCGGGCGATGTAGGCATGCTCGAAATAGGTGTCGTTCAGCGGGCCTGGTGTCAGGATCGAAACGCGGCTTTCGCTTTCTCCACGCAGCTCGACCAGGTGGTCGCGGAACCGCCGGAAAAACCCGGCGAGCCGATGGACATTGGCACGGGCGAAGAACTCGTTGAAGACGCGTCCGGTTGCGACCCGGTTTTCCAGTGCGAAGCCGGCACCGGAAGGCGCCTGTGCCCTGTCGGACAGAACCCACCAGGTTCCGTCCGGCCCGCGGCCGATCTCGAACGACAGGAAGTGCAGGAATTGTCCGGATTTCGGCTTGATGCCCACCAGTGGACGCTGCCACTCCGGACTTTGCGCAATCAGGCTTGCCGGAAGATAGCCGTTGGACACCAGCCTGTTGTCGCCATAAAGATCGGCGACAACCTGTTCCAGAAGTTCGGCGCGCTGGGTCAGACCGTCTGCAATCACCTGCCAGTCGTCCTGGCTGATGATCACCGGAATATGGCTCAACGGCCATTCCCGCTCATTCGCCCCGTCCTGCCCGTATTGACGGAAATAGACCCCGGCATCGTTCAGATACTGATTGCCGCGCGCGAAACGCTCGGTAATTTCCTCCGGCGTCAGAGCGCTTAGATGCTCCAGAAACGACCGCCAGACCGGTCTTACCCGGCCATCAGGGAAGAGCAGCTCGTCCGAAACATCCGGAAAGGGACGATAGGCCTTCAAGAGGCCGTAGCGAAGCGCTCCGGGTTCTGCGTTTTCGTCCAGGCTCATGCATCGTTTCCAGTCGGCGGGGCTGCCGGTTCGTCAGACATTCTGCGGTCTGCGCAGGTCCAACGTCAACGGAAACTCCGGATGTGGCCGTTCAAGCCCCGGAAGATAGAGCCCCGGCGTATGGCCGTGGGGCTCGAACCTTGCAAGGCGGCGGGCTTCTGCCTCGTTCCCGTTGACAGGAAACGTGTCATAGTTCCGTCCGCCCGGATGAGCAACATGATAGACGCAGCCACCAAGGGCCCGCCCGCTCCAGCGATCGAAGATATCGAAGGTCAGCGGGGCGTCGACCGGATGCACGGGGTGCAGCGCCATGGCCGGTTGCCAGGCCTTGTAACGGACACCGGCAACCGAAACGCCGTTGGTCTCGGTTTTCCTGAGCGGCAAGGTCCGCCGGTTACAGGTGACGGCGTAGCGGTCCGGATCGCTGGTGGTGAGCTTGACCTGCAGACGTTCGGTGGAGCTGTCCGTATAACGCACGGTGCCACCTATGGCGCCGGTCTCGCCCAGTACGTGCCAGGGTTCCAGCGCCTGTCGAAGTTCAAGGTGAACACCATCGACCTCGAGTTCTCCGCAGAAGGGGAAGCGGAATTCGGCCTGGGCTTCGAACCAGTCCGGACGCATCTGAAAACCGTGATGCTCCAGATCACCCAGGACGTCGAGAAAATCGGTCCAGACATAATGCGGCAGCATGAACCGGTCGTGCAGGGCCGTGCCCCAACGTGTCAGGTTGCCGGATAGTGGCTGCTGCCACAGGCGCGCAATGAGCGCCCTGAGCAACAGCTGCTGGGCAAGGCTCATGCGCGGGTCCGGCGGCATTTCGAATCCGCGGAACTCGACGAGGCCCAGCCGTCCTGTCGGGCCGTCGGGGGAATAGAGCTTGTCGATGCAGATTTCCGCCCGGTGGGTGTTGCCGGTGACATCCACCAGAAGGTTCCGCAGCAACCGGTCCACCAGCCAGGGGAACGGCGTTGCCCCTTCATGAGGGCGGTGGATCTGTGACAGGGCGACTTCCAACTCGTAAAGGCCGTCATGACGGGCCTCATCGACGCGCGGTGCCTGAGAGGTCGGGCCGATGAAGAGGCCGGAGAACAGGTAGGACAGGCTTGGATGGCGCTGCCAGTGCAGGATCAGGCTGCGCAGGAGATCAGGCCGGCGCAGGAACGGACTGTCGAGCGGCGTCGCGCCGCCAACTACCACGTGGTTGCCGCCGCCGGTGCCCGTGTGCTTGCCGTCGATCATGAACTTGTCGGCACCGAGCCGCGACTGCCGGGCTTCCTCATAAACGCCTTCGGTGATCGCGACACATTCCTGCCAGCTGGATGCCGGATGGATGTTGACCTCGATGACGCCCGGATCCGGTGCAACGCGGATGACATTCATGCGCGGGTCGGGCGGGGGCGGATATCCTTCGATATGAACCGGCAGGTTCAAGTCAGCCGCGGCAGATTCCGCCACCGAGATGAGTTCCAGATAGTCCTCGATCCGTTCCACCGGCGGCATGAAGACGCAAAGACGTCCGTCGCGAGCTTCCACCGACAGCGCTGTTCTGACCGATGCTCCGCCAAATTCGTCATCTGTCAGGGTTTGTTCCCGCCGGTCCTGCTGGCCTTCGCTGGCGGTGAAATGGGCGACATCCTGCCTGCGGTCAGCGCGCGGGCCCGCAGGAAACTCCGGCAACGGATCGCGCGGCACGGTCGGATCGGCGATGTTGGTGTAGGGATATTGGGCCGGTGGGACATGGGGCAGGGATTCCAGCGGCAGGCGGTAGCCGACAGGGCTGTCTCCGGGAACGAGGAACAGCGCATCACGGCGCAGCTTCCAGCGCTCGGATCGCCAGCGGTGTCCGCCGGCTTTCGATTGCCAGCGCTGGATCGGCAGCACATGTCCGGCAGGTTCGGTCAGCCCACGGTCGAAGACACGGGCAATACGATGCCGGGCCTCGGCATCCTCCAGCTTGGAATTTTTCGGGGTGACATTTTCCGGAAGGTTGGCTTCCTTCACCAGCCACACCGCCGGGTCTTCATAGGCGGCCACCACGTGGTCCGGGTCGATTTCCAGCTTCGTTGCGATCTCCTGCAGCAGCGCTGCGGCCTGATCTGCGCTGGCCTTGGTATCGTCGCCTTCTTCCGCGATCAAATCCGGATCATGCCAGATCGGTTTTTCGTCGCGGCGCCAGTAAAGCGAGAAGGTCCAGCGGGGCAGGGTTTCACCCGGGTACCATTTCCCCTGGCCGTAATGCAGGAACCCTCCAGGGGCAAAGCGTTCACGCAACCGGCGGATCAGAATGTCTGCCTTCTGGCGTTTGGTCGGGCCAACCGCGTCGGTATTCCATTCTGCGGCTTCGAAATCATCGATCGAGACGAAGGTGGGTTCGCCGCCCATGGTCAGGCGGACGTCCTCCTGCGACAGGATCCGGTCGACCTTGGTGCCGAGCTGATTGAGTGCCGACCAGGCATCGTCGGAAAACGGCTTGGTGATGCGCGGATGTTCGGCGACGCGGGCCACCTTCATGTCGAAGGCGAAGTCGACCTCCGCCTTGCTTGCCATGCCGACAATCGGGGCGGCGTTGACGTAATGCGGCGTCGCGGCCAGCGGAATGTGGCTTTCGCCTGCCAGAAGGCCGGAGGTCGGATCGAGCCCGATCCAGCCAGCACCCGGCAGGAAGACTTCGGCCCAGGCATGCAGATCGGTGAAATCGTGATCGGTGCCGGAGGGGCCGTCCAGTGCTTCCAGATCCGGCTTCAGCTGGATGAGATATCCGGAGACAAACCTTGCGGCGAAACCGAGATGGCGCAGCGCCTGCACCAGCAGCCAGGTGGAATCGCGGCAGGACCCGGTTCCTTTCTCGAAGGTTTCTTCCGGTGTCTGTACGCCAGGCTCCATGCGAATGACATAGTTGACGGTCTGGGAGACCTTGGCGTTCAGCCCGACGATGAAGTCGACGGTTCTCTGGCGATCCTTCGGGACCGTTTCCAGGAACGCGGTCATGCGCGGGCCGGTCGGGTCGAGGCGACGGTAGATCTGAAGATCTTCACGAAGTTCCGGCGGATAGTCGAAGGGCCATTCCTCCGCGCTCTCCTCGATGAAGAAATCGAAGGGATTGTAGACGGCCATGTCGGCGACCAGATCCACTTCGATCTTGAATTCGCGCACAGGCTCGGGAAACACGAAGCGGGACAGCCAGTTGCCGTAGGGGTCCTGCTGGTGATTGACGAAGTGACCTTCGGGCGAAACCTTCAACGAGTGAGACAGGACCCGGGTGCGGCTGTGAGGGGCCGGCCGCAAGCGGATAATCTGCGGGCTTAAGGTAACCGGACGGTCGTATCGGTAATGGGTCAGGTGATAAATGCTTGCACGAATTGACATTTACAGGGCCCCGGTATTTGTCCGTTTTAAAGCGCGAGTGTCAGGTTTTCACAAAATCAAACGCATAACCACGTCTTTCTGTAGGCAGTTTCGCCTCACGAATGGGCTGCAAGCATCTTGCGAAAGCAGAAGGCCGGGAACCAGGTGAAATCTCGTGTTGCCGGTCAGGGTTCGTTAAACACGATGCAATCCTTCCGGCGAAGCCGGCTCTGACAAGCGCTTTTCCTGTGCTAATTTCGGATTGATTAACACAATCGGATCAAGGTGCCGGCAGCCAGCGAACGGCCAGCAGGCGGCAGGTCTGTTGCGGCCGGGTTTCAGGCAGGACTGCCTCGGAAACCGGTTTCTGGCAATCTTTGGATATGCGCCAATAAAATGTGCGTAAGTGGTTGCCACTTCTGCAGAACATATTTGTGGTGGCTAATATGATGCCGGGGTTGGTCCAGGCACTGTTTCGGTGCGATCGGCTGGCCCCCATGTCAAGGTCCCGTTCGGCTTTCGAACATTCAACCGGTGCTGCGGTGAATGTCCGTGATCTGAACCGGGGCCGTTCTTGCGTGAAGAGCTGCAAGAACGTGACGGGCAAGGATGAAGAGCGAAGGATAATGATGTTCGTCAGACTGCTGTGCATGGTGTGGTTTTGGGTGGCAGCCGGCGTGGTCCAGGCGGCGGACTTCCGCGTGACCTTCATCAACCCGGGTGGTGAGACCGGTTTCTGGGGCGACGTGTCCAGGACCATGATGGCGGCTGCTGCCGATCTGAACGTCGACCTTGAAATCCTGTACGCCGACCGGCGTCCCTACGGCATGGAAGAGCTTCTCAGTCTCCGGCTGGAACAGGGGGAGCTGCCGGACTATTTCATTCTGGTCAACGAGAACCAGGCGGCTGCCCGTCTGATGCAGCTTATGGAGGGCCGGGAGAGCAAGGTTCTGTTCCTGCTCAACAAGCTGACGCCGAAGCAACGGGTCGACCTGGAACGCAGGAACATCGATCTTCATGGTATTATCGCCTCGGTCGTTCCGGACAATGAAACGGCCGGTTACGAGATGGCACAGTCGTTGTTTGCCGAAGCGCGGCGGCTCAACCCGGACGCAAGGGAAATCCGGTTGCTGTCCCTCACTGGCGATTCAACCACGCCTGCCGGATTGCAGCGGGAACTCGGTATGTTGCGGGCTGTGGCAGACAACAGCGACGTCAAACTGGTCCATGCCATTCCGGTCGACTGGAGCGAGGAACTTGCTTTCGCGCGGACGAAAAGCGTTTTGAACCGCACGCGAATTGACGTCGTCTGGGGTGCGAACGATGACATTGCTTTCGGTGCACAGCGTGCTGCAACCGAAGCAGGACTGACCATCGGCAAGGATATATTGTTCGCCGGGTTGAACTGGTCGAACCGCGGCATGAACGCGGTACGGTCCAACGAACTGACCATGACCCATGGCGGGCATTTCTTTGCAGGTGCCTGGGCGATTGTGATGCTGAGGGATCATTTCTTCAGAAGTGTTCAGGGTGAAGTCTTCGTCGATGTCGTGTTCAAGATGTCGCCGATCACCGCTCAGAACGTCGAGCTATATCTCAGCAGGCTTGGTGACGGGAATTGGGACAAGATCGACTTCGCCCGGTTCTGCAAATCGTCTTCCAATCATAGTCACTACGATTTTTCAGCTGACGCCATTCTGGAAGCCGCCGGTAGTTGACCGGCGTGCCGGACGGAAGCGGACGGCTGTTGTTCCTTTTCTCGTAACACTTTGAATTCTCACCTATCCAAGTCTGCTGTCCGGACGGTATAGATGCCTTGGAAGGGCCATTTGAAGAGCCCAGCGGGAGAGAGCCATGAGCGACGAAGCCGAACCGGGCAAAGCCTATAATCCGGAAACGGAAGGCGCCGAGATGCGCTTTGCGGACAAGATGTCCTATGGCGACTATCTGGGGCTGACGCAGATTCTGAATGCACAGGCACCCTTGTCGGACGCCTCCGACGAACTGCTTTTCATCATTCAGCACCAGACGTCGGAATTGTGGATGAAGCTCATGCTGCATGAGCTGAACGCCGCTCGCGATGCGATTGCCGACGATCACATGCCGCAGGCGATGAAGCTTCTTGCCCGGGTCAGCCGGATCATGGAGCAACTGAATTCTGCCTGGGATGTGCTGCGGACAATGACGCCGAGCGACTATACCCAGTTCCGGGATGCCCTCGGCATGTCCTCGGGCTTTCAGTCGCTGCAGTACCGGCTGATCGAATATGCGCTGGGCAACCGGAATACGGCAATGATCCGGCCGCACGAGCACGACGCGCATAGCGTTGCCCTGCTGAATGCGGAGCTTGCCCGCCCCAGCCTTTATCAGGTCGTGCTGGCATTCGCCCGCCGCCAGGGTCTCGATGTGCCGGAGGACGCCATTGCGGTACCTGCTTCTGCTCCACATCTCGAAGTTCCCGAGATCATGACGCTCTGGCAGAAGGTTTACCGGGATCCGTCCGCCCATTGGGCACTTTACGAGGTCGGTGAGAAACTGGTTGATCTGGAGGACTACTTCCGCCGCTGGCGCTTCAATCATGTCACCACCGTGGAACGGGTGATCGGCTTCAAACGTGGAACCGGTGGAACCGGCGGCGTCAGTTACCTGAAGCGCATGCTGGAAGTCGAACTCTTCCCTGAGCTCTGGCATTTGCGCACGGCGCTCTGAAACAGGCTGCGTCTCGTCATTCTTGGACGAATTGCATGTTTGCCATCGGCGTTTGTGCCGATAGAGTGTCGTTTCAAGAGCCCCGCAAGCGGGCTCAAGGGACTGAAGAGGGGATTTCCTATGTTGAAACAATTTGCTGCGGCCGCCAGCCTGGTGGCCATTCTGGCGGGAGCGGCACAGGCCGAACCCGTCAAGGTCGGCATGATCACGACCCTGTCCGGCGGTGGTGCAGGTCTTGGCATCGATGCACGTGACGGCTTCATGCTGGCGGTCAAACAGGCCGGCAACACGGATCTGGAAGTGATCATCGAAGACGACCAGCGCAAGCCGGACGTCGCGGTTCAGCTTGCCGACAAGATGATCCAGTCGGACAAGGTCGACGTCCTGACCGGCATTATCTGGTCGAACCTGGCCATGGCCGTCGTGCCGTCTGTCACTGCCCAGGGCAAGTTCTATCTGTCACCGAACGCCGGTCCGTCCGCTCTGGCCGGCAAGGGCTGCCATCCGAACTATTTCAGCGTTGCCTATCAGAACGACAACCTGCATGAGGCCGCAGGCGCCTATGCCAAGGAAGCCGGTTTCAAGAAGAGCTTCATCCTCGCGCCGAACTATCCGGCCGGCAAGGATTCGCTGACCGGGTACAAGCGCTACTACGACGGTGAACTGGCGGGTGAGATCTACACCAAGCTGGGCCAGACCGACTATGCGGCCGAGATTGCCCAGATCCGTGCATCGGGCGCCGACAGCGTGTTCTTCTTCCTGCCTGGCGGCATGGGTATCTCCTTCCTGAAGCAATATGCCGACAGCGGCGTCGGCCTTCCGGTCGTTGGTCCGGCGTTTTCCTTCGATCAGGGTATCCTGCAGGCGGTTGGGGATGCTGCGCTGGGCGTGAAGAACACGAGCCAGTGGAGCAAGGATATCGACAACGATGCCAACAAGGCCTTCGTTGAAAGCTTCCAGGCCGAATACGGCCGCCTGCCGTCGCTTTATGCGGCCCAGGGCTTCGATACGGCCAACCTGCTGCTGTCGGCCATGGCCAAGGCGGATGTGACGGACGCAGACGGTTTCCGCGCAGCGCTTGAAGCAGCTGACTTCCCATCCGTGCGCGGCAAGTTCAGCTTCGGTCCGAACCATCATCCGATCCAGGACATCTATGTTCGCGAGGTGATCAAGGAAGGTGATGTCTATACCAACAAGATCGTCGGAACGGCCCTGACCGATCACGGTGACGCCTATTCAGACGAGTGCAAGATGTAAGACCCGGCGGGTTTCTCTACACAATGTGAAAGGCGCAGTCTCCCGCTGCGCCTTTTTCTTTTTGAAATCGTGAGAGACCCGGCTCGCGCTTAGCCGGAAGTATGGGGCTAGGTTCAATGACCTTTGCTGGCGAAATTACACCTCACCTGACTTCGGTCTTTCCAGGGCTTGCCCCTGTAATCCGCACCTTGACCATGCCAGCCGGGGCTGCGGTTTGGCCCAAGGGCAACGGCATGGATCCCATGGTCGAGCCATGGGATGACGGGGAGCGAGTGGGAGAATAGAGGGCATGGATACGGCGATACTTTGCCCGGCGTCCGTCATTGCAGGGTTTGACCCTGCAATCCCTGCCGTGCCCTCAGCGAACGGAGTGGGTGTGATCTGAAGCGTCCTACTTCCCGAAGACTCCGGCGTCGATCATCTGCTGGAACATCTCTTCCATGGAGGTTTTCATCGGTCTGTAGGTGACGCCGAGGGCGCGTTTGCTTTTGGAATTGTCGGCGCGCCATTTCACGTCGACGTTGTTGGTGACGAATTTCCGTGAAATACCGCCGACGATCGGCCCGACCAGCCAGACGATCCATTTGGGTAGCGACTGGCGAGGCACCGGATAACGATCGCCGTATTTCTCGATCAAGGCCTTGCCGAGTTCCAGAATGTTGGTGTCGTGGCCGGAGATGATATGCCTTCCCTCGGCCTCTTCCCGGAAGCCGGCCTCCATGTGTGCCCTGGCAAGGTCACGCACATCCACGACGCCAAGGCCAAGTTTCGGAGCGCCCCGTTTCATGGTGCCGTCGCCCATCTGGCGGACGATGTTGAAACTTTCGGATGTCGGCCTGGCGTTAAGGGCCGGACCGATCACCAGCGACGGATTGACGGTGACCAGCTCGAAGCGATCCTGAGCCCTGGCGATCTTCCAGGCTTCCTGTTCCGCAAGCGTCTTGGAATAGCTGTAGGGCTGGTATTCGAGAGAGGCGGTGGTGTTCCAGACCTCCTCCGTCAGTTTGCCGCCCGGGGCTTTAATACAGTCGATTGCATCCGTGTAGATGGCCGCGCAGGAGCTGGTGACGACCACGCGTTTGACACTTGCAGTCCGCGTGGCGGTTTCCAGAACGTTCCGGGTACCTTTCACCGCGGGCGCGATCAGCTCCCTCTGCGGGTCCGTGACCGATGTGGTGAAAGGGGAGGCCGTGTGGAAGACGATGGCACAGCCTGCCATCGCCTCGGCGTAGGAACCTTCCTCCAGCAGGTCGGCTCTGAAAAAACGCAGGGTGCCCGGAGATCCGGCCGCAATCTCCTGAAGGTGTGCGACCTTGTCCTTGCGGTCCGGGTCACGGACAGCAGCGTGCACCGTAATTCCGGCATCGAGCAATTCCTTCACCAGCCAGCTGGCAACATAGCCCGTGGCACCCGTTACCAGGACCGGTGCATCGGTGGAAAGTGAAGTCATCGGATCTGGTCATCCTTCCTTTGAAGGCCGCTCTTGCGCCGGCAGCTTGTCCAAGCAGTGAGATAGCCGCTGGATGGTGTGCGTCAACACAGGAATTGGTTCGGCCATAGATGCCCGACCCGCAGCTACTGAGTGTCTGCCGATCGTTAAGACCTGCCCGGCGGGCGTCGTATCCGGGGCGTAGACAGGCTTGAGACATGGGCGAGCAGGTCACGCTGCAGTGCAAAGTCAGTATTCGGATTTCGTTTTGCGATGCAAAACGAACCTCAATAGAAGTATGATGTAGAAAAATATGAAAGACTCGAAACCCGATTTCGTGCTACATCTGATGTCAAAATTGTGCCACACTGACGGTGCTGGCCGACAGGCTGCCGGGTTTCCGGGTCAAGTGCAGGGGTCGGTTCTGTTCTTGAAAAGCCTTTAAAAACAATATTTTGCCACTCGTTTGAGTAGGCTTGATTATCTACTAAAAATTTAGTTTGACAACATGGCGATGCTGTGACCATCTATTCGTAGCCGGTTAATGACGGCGTTTAATATCTCACGGGAGGAGATGCAGATGCGTAAGTATCTACTCACCGCAGTCGCAGCTGGTGCTGTGCTTGCGGGGGCAGGGTCCGCTTTTGCCGATGAAGCAGCGGCGCAAAAGTGGATCGACCAGGAATTCCAGCCATCCGTTCTGTCAAAAGATGAGCAGCTTGCAGAAATGCAGTGGTTCATTAACGCGGCCGAACCGTTCAAGGGTATGGAAATCAACGTCTTGTCCGAAGGCATTCCGACGCACTCCTATGAGTCGGAAGTTCTGACCAAGGCCTTCGAAGAAATCACCGGTATCAAGGTCAATCACCAGATCCTCGGCGAAGGGGAAGTGGTGCAGGCCGTGCAGACCCAGATGCAGACCGGCCGGAACCTCTATGACGCCTATGTCAACGACTCCGACCTGATCGGCACCCATTCCCGTCTGCAGCTCGCCTACAACCTGACCGACTGGATGAACGGCGACGCCAAGGATGTCACCAACCCGGGTCTCGACCTGGAAGACTTCATGGGCACCCAGTTCACAACCGGCCCGGACGGCGACCTCTATCAGTTGCCTGACCAGCAGTTCGCGAACCTCTACTGGTTCCGCAAGGACTGGTTCGACCGTGAAGACCTGAAGGCAGCCTTCAAGGAAAAATACGGTTATGAACTCGGCGTGCCGGTCAACTGGTCCGCATATGAGGACATCGCCGAATTCTTCACCAAGGATGTCAAGGAAGTCGACGGCGTCCAGATCTATGGTCACATGGACTACGGCAAGCGCGCACCGGATCTCGGCTGGCGCATGACCGATGCCTGGCTGTCCATGGCGGGTGCAGGCGACAAGGGCGAGCCGAACGGCGTGCCGGTTGACGAGTGGGGCATCCGCATGGAAGCCGGCACCTGTAACCCGGTTGGCGCTTCGGTTTCCCGCGGTGGTGCTGCAAACGGCCCGGCGGCCGTCTACGCGATCCGCAAGTGGGACGAATGGCTGCGCAACTATGCGCCTCCGGGTGCTGCCAGCTTCGACTTCTACCAGTCCCTGCCGGCTCTCAGCCAGGGCAACGTTGCCCAGCAGATCTTCTGGTACACCGCGTTCACCGCGGACATGGTGAAGCCGAAGTCCGAAGGCAACAACACGGTTGACGATGAAGGCACGCCGCTGTGGCGCATGGCTCCGAGCCCCCATGGTCCTTACTGGGAAGAAGGTCAGAAGGTCGGCTACCAGGACGTGGGTTCCTGGACCATCCTGAACTCCACTCCGGTGGATCGTGCGAAAGCAGCCTGGCTCTATGCCCAGTTCGTGGTCTCCAAGACGGTTGACGTGAAGAAGAGCCATGTCGGTCTCACCTTCATTCGCGACAGTACCGTGCGTCACGAGTCCTTTACCGAGCGTTCTCCGAAGCTCGGCGGCCTGGTCGAGTTCTATCGCTCGCCGGACCGTGTTGCCTGGTCCCCGACCGGCATCAACGTTCCGGACTATCCGAAGCTGGCCCAGATCTGGTGGCAGCAGATCGGTGACGTGAACTCCGGCGCGTTCACGCCGCAGGAAGCCATGGACCGCCTGGCACAGGAAATGGACATCGTCATGGCCCGCATGCAGCAGGCTGACGAGCGCGCCAACGTCTATGGTGGCTGCGGTCCGCGCCTGAACGAAGAGTCGGATCCGCAAGAATGGCTGAACAAGCCGGGCGCGCCGAAGGCAAAGCTCGAAAACGAGAAGCCGCAGGGCCAGACCGTGAACTACGACGAGCTGGTCGCACGCTGGGCTGAAAAGTAAACCTGAGCGCGACGTGCAAGGGCATCGTGTCTGCCATGCAGACCATGATGCCCGGGCACCCATCACCCAACAAACCGGACCGGGGCATCTCCCCGGTCCACCACCGATCCGAAGCGACAGGGCGCGAAATCGATGTTTCGCCACTTGCACCTGTCCGGACGCGGGCGAAAAATAAATGTCTCTAGAACTTAAGAACGTCAGCAAGCGCGTTGCAGGCATCACCCATGTCAAGGAAACGAGCCTGACGCTGCATCCCGGTCACTTCAATGTTCTGCTTGGGGAAACCGGCTCGGGCAAGACCTCGCTGATCAAGCTGATGGCTGGTCTCGACAGCCTGGCGACAGGGCAGATCGTGCTCAATGGCAAGGACGTGTCCCGCCTGTCCGCGCAAAAGCGCAACATCAGCCTGGTGCACCAGTTTTTCGTCAATTACCCGCATATGTCTGTCTTCGACAACATCGCGTCGCCGCTGAAGGTTGCAGGTGTTGCCAGGTCGGAGATCGAAGGCCGGGTGGAAGAAGCGGCCAAGCTGATGAAGCTGAACCCGTATCTCAACCGCAAGCCGCATGAACTGTCGGGTGGCCAGCAGCAGCGCACCGCGCTGGCGCGCGCCATCGTCAAGGAAAGCGATGCGGTCTTCCTCGACGAACCGCTCGCCAACCTCGACTACAAGCTGCGCGAGGAACTGCGCGACCAGCTTCCGGAACTTTTTGCAGGCCGCGGCGCGGTCGTCGTCTACGCAACGTCCGAGCCTGAAGAGGCCCTTCTTCTGGGAGGGCACACGGCCCTCATGACCGACGGCAACGTGGTGCAGTTCGGCCCGACCGCCGACATCTATCGCAAGCCGAAGGATCTGGACGCCGCGAAGGTGTTCTCCAACCCGCCGATCAATGTCGCCCCGGTGACCAAGCGTGGAGACCTGGTGATCCTGAACGAGGTCACGAGCTGGCAGGCCACAGGTGCTGCTTCGGGTCTTCAAGATGGCGCCTACACCCTTGCGATCCGGCCCAATCACGTGATGCCGGTGGCAAGTGCGCATCATACCGTGAAGCTTGACGGACATGTACTGGTGACGGAGCTCAGCGGTTCGGAAAGCAGTGCCCATTTCGACATGGACGGCAACGCCTGGGTCTCTTTGTCACCCGGTGTTCATCCCTATTCCGTCGGCGAGGTCCACACTTTCTACCTGGATCCGAGCCATTGTTTCTTCTTTGCGCCTGACGGCCAGCTGGTCGCCTGAGGAGAGGACATCATGGCACAAATCAAACTCTCCAATCTGCGTCACAGCTACCAGCCCAATCCGGCGAGCGATGCGGATTACGCCCTGAAGAAGATCGACCTGACGTGGGATGACGGCGGCGCCTATGCCCTGCTTGGTCCGTCGGGCTGCGGCAAGTCCACGTTGTTGAACATCATTTCCGGCCTGCTGGTTCCTTCTGAAGGCAAGATCCTGTTCAACGATCAGGACGTCACCTCGCTGCCGCCGGCAAAGCGCAATATCGCGCAGGTGTTCCAGTTTCCGGTCATCTACGACACGATGACCGTCTACGACAATCTGGCCTTTCCGCTCAGAAACCGCGGGCGGGACGAGGACACGGTGAAGCGGCGGGTTGCCGCGATCGCCGAAATGCTGGAAGTCAGCGACATGCTGAAGGTTCGGGCGGCAAATCTTTCGCCGGACAACAAGCAGAAGATCTCCATGGGCCGCGGCCTCATCCGCGAGGACGTCAACGTCGTCATGTTCGACGAGCCGCTGACGGTGATCGACCCGCATCTGAAATGGAAGCTCCGATCCAAGCTGAAAGAGCTTCATCAGCGGGTCAAGGCGACCATGATCTACGTGACGCACGACCAGACCGAAGCGCTGACCTTTGCCGACCAGGTGGTGGTGATGCAGGACGGTGAAGTCGTACAGATCGGGACGCCAGTGGAGTTGTTCGAACGTCCGGCCCACACTTTCGTCGGTCACTTCATCGGCTCTCCTGGAATGAACGTCCTGCCCTGCGACGTCCAGAACGGGGCCGCGTTCTTCCGCGGTGAAAAGGTCGCGCTGGAAGGCCCGGTGACTGCCGCCGGCGACGGCGCTGCGGAGATCGGTGTCCGTCCGGAATTCGTCAAGGTGTCTGCCGACGGTGCAGGCATTGCGGCGAAAGTCCGCAAGGTTGCCGATATCGGCCGCCACAAGGTGGTCGAGGCGATCGCTCATGACATGCGTATCAGCGCCATTCTGGAGGGCGAAGCGCCCAATGCCGGAGACGACGTGATGCTCGACTTCAAACAATCCCAGACGCGTCTCTACAAGGATGGCTGGCTGGCGAGCCAGCCTGAGGGAGGGGCCCGATGAAAACGCAAAATCAACGCGCCTGGTTCTTCGTAACCCCGGTGCTCATTCTTGTCGCCTTCAACGCGCTCATCCCGATGATGACCGTGGTGAACTACTCCGTTCAGGAAACCTTCGGCGACAACCTGTTCTTCTGGCAGGGGCTGGACTGGTTCGAGCAGGTGCTTCGCTCGGAGCGTTTTCACAATGCGCTCGGACGGCAGTTCCTGTTCACCTTCCTGATCCTGATTATCGAGGTGCCGCTTGGGGTCGCGATTGCGCTGTCCATGCCCAAGAAGGGCTTCTGGGTGCCGTTCTGCCTCGTCACCATGGCCTTGCCGATGCTGATCCCGTGGAACGTGGTCGGCGCGATGTGGAACATCTTCACACTGCCGGATATCGGTCTGCTCGGTTACTTCCTGAACCACACCCTGGGCATCTCCTATGACATGACCCAGAACCCGATTGCTGCCTGGGTGACGATCATCGTCATGGATGTCTGGCACTGGACATCGCTGGTGGTGCTCCTGGCCTATGCCGGTCTGGTTTCGATCCCGAACGCCTATTATCAGGCGGCGGAAATCGACGGAGCCTCTCGCTGGGCGGTGTTCCGCTTCATCCAGTTGCCGAAGATGAAAACGGTGCTGACCATTGCCGTGCTGCTGCGCTTCATGGACAGCTTCAACATCTATACGGAGCCTTTCGTGCTGACGGGCGGTGGTCCGGGTAACTCCACGACGCTGCTCTCGATCGATCTTGTGAAGATCGCGCTGGGTCAGTTCGACCTTGGACCGGCAGCCGCCATGTCCCTCATCTACTTCGCCATCACGTTGTTCGCCTCCTGGCTGTTCTACACGCTGATGACGATGAACGACAACAAGTCCTGAGGAGAACCGTCATGCGCCTGAAAAGCCTGGTTCCCATCCTGTACATTCTCTTCCTGATGTTGCCGATCTACTGGCTCGTCGCGATGAGCTTCAAGACCACCAACGAGATCCTGTCCGGGTTCACGCTGTTCCCGCAGACCTGGACCTTCGCCAACTACATCGAGATCTTCACCGATCCGACCTGGTACTGGGGCTACATCAACTCGATCATCTACGTGACCATCAACACGGTCATTTCGATCACCGTCGCGCTGCCGGCAGCCTATGCTTTCTCCCGCTATTCCTTCGTGGGCGACAAGCACCTGTTCTTCTGGCTGTTGACAAACCGGATGGCACCGGCTGCCGTCTTCGCGCTGCCCTTCTTCCAGCTCTATTCCGCCGTCGGCCTGTTCGACACCCATCTTGCCGTTGCACTGGCACACTGCCTGTTCAACGTGCCGCTGGCGGTCTGGATCCTGGAGGGTTTCATGAGCGGGGTGCCGAAGGAACTGGACGAAACCGCCTATGTGGACGGCTATTCCTTCCCGCGCTTCTTCATGACGATCTTCCTGCCGGCCATCAAGTCCGGCGTCGGGGTGGCCGCCTTCTTCTGCTTCATGTTCTCCTGGGTGGAAATGCTGCTGTCCAAGACACTTACCGCCGTCGAGGCGAAACCCATTGCCGCCGTGATGACCCGAACCGCTTCCTCCGCCGGTTACGAACTGGGTCTGCTGGCGGCCGCCGGGACCCTGACCATCATTCCCGGCGCCATCGTCATCTATTTTGTCCGTAACTACATTGCCAAGGGCTTTGCCCTAGGGAGGGTATGATGCTCGGTTGGATGGCCTGGACCCTGCCGACGGCTCTGCTGTTCGTCGGTATATTCTCCGCAATCGGGGTGCTGACCGCCCTGGAAGTGAAATTTCCCGGTGGCGCTGCCCGGCGCGGTGTCCTGGGACTGGAAACGACCCGGGGCGACCGCCTCTTCATCACCTTGCTCGGAACGGCCTATATCTTTCTGGCCTGGCTGGGCCTGGTGGGCAACCCGCTCTGGTGGCCGCTCGCCCTGAGCATCGGTTGGGGCGTCTTCTGCTTCTGGAAAGTCTGACGTGAATAAAGGCGCGCGGGTTTCCCGCGCGCTTCGTCCATCAGGTGGTCTCGATCAGGGGAGAAACCCGAACACCTTCGTCGACTAAAGACATAGTAATTTCCGATATTCTGGTGCATGAATAGATGCGTAAGCCACATCCATTCCGCAATCGGTGCAGGACTGTAATGAGAAAGCGTAAGAGCAACGAGTTTTTGACCGAAGTCGAACTGGAGTTCATGACCGAACTCTGGAAACTCGGCGAAGGTTCCGTGCGGGACATCCTTGCATGTCTGCCGCCGGAGAGAAAACTCGCCTATACATCCTGCGCCACCATCATGCGGATCCTGGATGAAAAAGGCTTCGTGGACAGCCGCAAAGAAGGCAAGACATTCATCTATTCCCCTCGGCTGACCAGGGATACCTACCAGTCCCGATCTCTCCGAAACCTTTCAGAAAAACTGTTCGACGGCACGCCGGCGTCACTCGTGGCCCGGCTTGTCGATGAATACGAACTATCGGGAGACGATCTGGAGGAAATCAGAGCGTTGCTGGACAGGAGGAGGACAGATGACGCTACTTAACCAGATTTTCGATATCTATATCGATCTGAACATCACACTGGCCATTACCGCAATGGTGTGGCTGAGCGCCAAACTTCTGCTGGCCCGTTCCGGCAAGAAGGTCGACTTTTCCGTACAGCTTGGGCTGCTGAACGGCTTGTTCGCCCTGATCCTGCTAACACCCTTCGCCGTCATGGGCTACCAGCACATGCTGTCGGCGGAGGTGGTCCCGCGGACCATGTCCGTCAACCTGGCCGATTACGCCGTGTCGCAGTACCTGCGTGGCGGCATCGCCATTTCGGCGGAAGACTTCCAGTCACTGCTTGGACTGCGCACGCAGATCAGCGAAACGATCCTGACCCTGTCTACCGGTCTGGGTACCGGGATTGCTTTGGCTTTCGTGGCCGGGTTCAGCTATTTCGCGCTGAAGCTTGTCGTCAGCTTCGTCCGATTGTACCGGGTGCTGGCAACCTGCCATGAATGGCGGAGCAATGGCCGTGTGCTGCTACTGCTGTCGGATCGCGCAATGGTGCCGTTTTCTGCACGTGGGCTGAGGCGCCACTACGTGGTCATTCCGTCCGACCTGCTGGCCGAGCCGGAAGACCTGAAGCTGGTGCTCAAGCACGAGTTCCAGCATCTTCGCCAGGGCGATGTCACCTGGGAAATCGGGCTTGAACTGCTGCGCCCGCTGTTCTTCTGGAACCCGTTCTTCTACATGTGGAAGTCGGAAGTCGAGCGTCTGCGTGAACTGGCCTGCGATCAGAAAGTCGCCGAAAACGCCCATGTGGACCTGAGGTCCTATTGCATGTGTCTGCTCCGGGCGGCCCAGGCGGGGATTCGCAAGCGTCAGGACAAGGAAGCGCGCAAACGTTCCGTCGGGATCGCAGCCGTTGCCCTTTTGGAGGTGCAGGACAAGCTGCTTCGCCGTTCCCCGGCCGCGAAACTGCGCCGCCGGGTGGAGGCCTTGCTGGAAACCAATCGGGTTCGTCCTCATTGGGGCGTTACCTGCCTGGCCGTGTTGCCCATGGTGGCGGTGGTTTTCCTGTCGGCACTGTCGATCCAGAAACCGGCGGACTGGAGCCAGGACCGGCTGATGCTGTCGGCCATCATCAATCTGGAACGCCTGGAAACCAGAAACGGTTCGAACGGGCAGCAAGCCTACAATACCTTTGCGCAGCGCCCGCTGCGCTGAGTGATCCAAAACTGCTCCGGGCGGAAGGTCGTCCGGAGCAGGGGCATTCCCCCTCTGTTCCGCAAACCTTGAGGCCTTGCTCCGGCGAGCGACCTCAGGCTCCCGTTCGTGCTGCGCGTGCCTCGACTGCGGGTCATTCAAAAATATCCATCTGGAAATCATTCGCCATTCAGGTGATTACTGAACCGTGCCTGCACAGGGGCGGTGCCTCGTGGCTGGCGAGAAATGAAGTTCATCGTCGGCGGCGGTGTCGGGCAATCCAGAGATCTTGAGCGCGTGCAAGAAACAGGTCCATCCAGGTCAGCCAAATCCATACGGATCAGGGGTCTTGTCCAGGGCGTCGGGTTTCGGCCGTTTGTCTGGCAGCTTGCAAGGGGCCTGGGTCTTGCCGGTCATGTTCTGAACGACGGCGCAGGTGTGCTGATCGAAGCAAGTGGTGACGAGCGCTCGCTTGACTTTTTTCTGAGCCGTCTGCAATCGGACGCGCCACTGTTGGCACGTATCGACCAGGTTGCCGTGTCCGATCTGGCGGGTGCGCCCGATGCCAGAGATTTCAGAATTCTGCCGAGTGAAGAAGGCAATGTCGCCACTGGCGTGGTGCCGGACGCCGCAACATGCCCGGCATGCCTGGCCGACATCCGCAACCCGGCCGACCGGCGTTACCGCTATGCCTTTGCCAATTGCACCCATTGCGGACCGCGCCTGTCCATTCTGCGGCACATTCCTTATGACCGGGCCTCGACAGCCATGGCGGCCTTTGAAATGTGCCGGGCGTGCCGCAAGGAATATGAAGACCCGGCTGACCGACGCTTTCATGCCCAACCGATTGCGTGTCCGCAGTGCGGGCCGAAACTCTGGTTTGAAGACAAAGACGGACGTGCCGTTGATGGCGACCCTGTCGTTCTTGCCGCCGAGCGACTCAGGCGCGGCGCCATTCTGGCGATCAAGGGTCTTGGCGGGTTTCAGATAGCGGTCGATGCAGGCAATCAGAGCGCCGTTGAAAAGCTGAGGCTGCGCAAGCACCGTCCGGTGAAGCCACTTGCCCTTATGGCGCGGGATCTGGACCAGATCCGGCATTTCGCCTTGGCTGATGCAAAAGAGGTGGCGCTGCTGGAAAGCCCGGCGGCACCGATCGTTCTTCTTAAGAAAGCGGGGGCACCACTGGCGCCCGGTATCGCCGGTCCGTTCGACCGGCTGGGTGTCATGCTGCCGAACACCCCCTTGCACCATCTGCTGATGGCCGAGCTCGAGGGGCCGATCGTGCTGACCTCCGGAAATCTTTCCGAGAACCCGCAGGAAACACAGAACGAATGTGCCCGGCAGAACCTTGCAGGCATTGTCGACGGGTTCCTGATGCACAACCGCGACGTGGTCAACCGGCTGGATGACAGCGTCGTTCGTCAGGATCGATCCGGCGTTTCCATCCTGCGCCGCGCGCGCGGATACGCTCCGTCGCCGATCCGTCTGCCCACTTCTTTCGAGGGGGCGCCGAAGGTTCTTGCTTTTGGGGGAGAGCTGAAGGCGACCTTCTGCCTTCTCGACGGCCGCAATGCAGTTCTGTCGCAGCATATCGGCGATCTTGAAAACGCGCCGACCCTTGCGGACTACAAGAAGATGCTGAGGCTCTATCTGGATCTCTACCAGTTCGAGCCTGATATTGTTGCCGTCGATGCACATCCTCAATATCTGTCGACGCGGACCGGCGAAGACTTTGCCCGGGAGCGTGGCCTGCCGCTGGTTCGGGTGCAGCATCACCATGCGCATCTCGCGGCCTGCATGGCTGACCAGGGGCAAGACCAGGCGATGCCAGGGACCGTTCATGCCGTTGTTCTGGACGGGCTAGGCTGGGGTGCGGACGGGACGGTCTGGGGCGGTGAAATCCTGCAGGGAAGCTACGGCGGCTTCGCGCGGCGCGGCCATATGCGGCAAGTGCCGTTGCCGGGAGGAGAGGCCGCAAACAGGGAGCCCTGGCGCAATCTGGCTGCGCAACTGTTTACTGCCTTTGGAGTGAACTACCGCGCCAACCTGGTGGGAACCGGTCTGGAAACCAGGTTTGCCAGCCATCAGGCAAAGCTGCTTGATCAGATGATGCAGAAAGGTGTCAACGCACCGATGACGTCCTCTGCGGGACGTCTTTTCGATGCCGTGGCTGCCGCGCTTGATATTTGTCCGGACAAGCAAGGCTTCGAAGGTGAGGCTGCGATGCAGCTGGAGGTGCTGGCGCGAGCCTCCGTGGCTGGCAAGGAAGGATATCCGGTGGGGGTGACGACGTCGGAGACCGTATTGCTGTCGTTCGACGAGGTCTGGCCTGCGCTTCTTGGCGATCTCAAATCGGGGGTGGGGTATGAGACTATCTCCGCGCGCTTTCACCAGGGCCTGATCGACGGCCTTGCGCGCGGCCTGTCGGCTGCAGGCGCAAGACCATCCGGCAAGGTCGTTCTTTCCGGCGGCGTTTTCCAGAACGCCTTCCTGCGCGACGGCCTGACCGAGAGACTGGAAGCGGATGGCTACACCGTTCTCAACCACAAACATGTGCCCGCCAACGATGGCGGCCTTGCGCTCGGTCAGGCGGTGATCGCGGCAAATTTGCAAGCGCCCTGAACCTTCGATGACTGATTTTTTGCCCTGACTGAAGGTCCTTGAACGCGCCTCGGTCAGCAGGATCGCCTGATAGGCCATCAGGTACCATCTGCCCCGATTTTAAGCAGGTTGATCTTCCTCAAAGACGTTTTCCTGCAAGTCTGGAAGCGTGGAACCACTCGGAAATTTCACAAGTGTATTGCGGGTCGTCGCCATCATGTGCTGCAGTCCGGTTTGATCTCAAATCGATTTAGCGGCAGGGCGCAACACCAGCCAATCACTTCCGGACGGAACGGTCATCGCCTACGTGGGTGCAATCTGCTTTGGGTATCAGGAGGGAGGGGCCATGGACAACGGGCACAAGACCGGGAACGGGGTCTCCACGGCCATCTGCGGAGCCGCGCCTGTTCCTGCCAAAGAGATCGAAGCGATCTGCGCGCAATTCGGCAACGACAAGCACCGAATGCTCGACATCCTGCGCGAGGTGCAGGACCGCTACCGCTGCATTGCCCCGGCGACCATGGACCATGTTGCCGCCGCTACCGGTCTCACCCGGATCGAGGTGGAGGGCGTTGCCAGCTTCTATTCCTTCCTCTCCCTGGCGCCGAAAGGCAGGGTCACCATTCGGCTATGTGACGATATCGTCGACCGGTTCTCCGGGGTGTCCGAGGTTGCCTGTGTTTTTGAAGAGGAGCTTGGGCTTAAAATCGGCGAAACCAGCAACGACGGTGCGTTTTCGCTGGAATACACTCCTTGCATCGGCATGTGCGATCAGGCGCCAGCCGCGATGGTCAACGACATCGTCCTGACGAAACTGACGCCGGAGACCGCGCGCAGCGCCGCGCAGGCGCTAAAGGCGGGCCGAAGCCCGGAACAATTGGTCAGCGAAAGGTTCGAGGCGCTGACACCTTCCGAACGCGCCTTGCATATGGTCGACAACAACATCCGCCATGCGGGTGAAGTGCTGCTGGGGCCTGTTCCAGAAGATGCCGGCCTTGCCAAGGCGGCCACGATAACGCCGACGCAGATCATCTCCGCGATCGAGGAAAGCGGGTTGCGCGGCTGTGGCGGCGCAGGCTTTACCACCGGCCGCAAGTGGCGGTTCGCGGCCAGTGAGCGTGCCGAGAAGCACTTCGTCATCTGCAATGCCGATGAAGGTGAACCGGGCACTTTCAAGGACCGCGTCCTCCTGACCGAACGGCCGCATCTCCTGATCGAAGGCATGACAATAGCGGCAAGGGCTGTCGGTGCGCGCGAGGGCATCCTTTATCTGCGCGGCGAATATGTCTATCTGCGCGAGCTTCTGCTTCAGGTGCTGGAAGAACGACGCCGGCGCGGTCTTCTCGGCAAGGACATTCTGGGCATTAAGGGCTTTGATTTCGATATCCGCCTGCAGCTTGGCGCGGGCGCCTACATCTGTGGCGAGGAAGGTGCGCTTATCAGCTCCTGCGAGGGCCTGCCGGGCGAACCCAAGACGCGACCGCCGTTCCCGGTCAATCGCGGTTATCTCGGGTATCCGACGGTGGTCAACAACGTGGAGACCTTCTGTCATGCCGCGCGCATTCTCGACAAGGGGGCGGCATGGTTCAATGCCATGGGCATGGAAGGCTCGCACGGCACCAAGCTGTTCTCCGTCTGTGGCGATTGCCTTAACCCGGGCATCTACGAACTGCCTTACGGGCACACGGTCCGGGAATTGCTGGCGATGGTCGGCGGCGAGGATGCCGCCGCGGTTCAGGTTGGCGGACCGAGCGGCACGATGATTGCCCGCGACAGCTTTCACCGCAAACTGACGTTCGACGACCTTGCGACCGGCGGGGCGGTCATCGTCTTCAACGGCGAGCGCAACGTTCTGGAAATCGTCGAATACTACATGTCCTTCTTCGTGCATGAGAGCTGCGGCTATTGCACGCCCTGCCGGGTCGGCAATGTCTTCCTGCAGAAGGCGATCCAGAAGTTCCGCAAGGGGCTCGCGAACCCGGAGGACATCGACTACCTCAAGGACCTCTCCGGAACGATCATCGAGACCAGCCGCTGCGGTCTCGGCATGACGTCGCCCAACCCGGTTCTCACCACCTTGAAGAACTTTCCGCTGGTCTATTCGGCGGTGATCAAGCCGAGCAAGGACGGCATCCGCGATACGTTCGACATCCAGTCGGCCATCGATGGTGCGCGCAAGATTGCCAAGCGCCGCTCCTATATCTTCGACAAGGATTTCACCCAATGAGCGGTACGAAGAGAGAGACCGGCTTCACCTTCACCATCGACGGGGTGGAGATCACCGCCTATGCGGGCCAGACCATCATGGAAGCGGCCGACGAGGCGGGGGTCTATATCCCGCGCCTGTGCGACCACGAAGGCCTGCGCCACCAGGGCAGCTGCCGGGTCTGCACGGTGAAGGCAGGCGGGCGCAGTGTTGCCGCCTGCACCCAGCCGGCAGCCCCCGGCCAGGCGGTGGAGAACGAGACGCCGCATCTGACCAAGATGCGCCGCGACCTGGTGGAAATGCTGTTTCACGAGGGCAATCACCTTTGCCCGATTTGCGAGGCCAGCGGCAATTGCGAGCTTCAGGCGATGGCCTACCGGCTGGACATGACGGAAGCCACCCGGTTTCCGTACCTGGAGCCGTGCCGGGCGCTGGATGCCTCCCATCCCGACATCGCGCTTGACACCAACCGCTGCATTTCCTGCGGACGCTGCATCCGCGCCTCTCAGGACGTCGATGGCAAGGGCATCTTCGGTTATGTCGGCCGCGGCATTCACCGCCGCGTCGCAGTCAACGGCGAGAACCTTGCCGATACCGATGCCGAGGTGACCGATCACGCGATTTCGGCGGAAGTCTGCCCGGTCGGCTGCATCATCCGCAAGCGTGTCGGTTTCGCCGTTCCCATCGGCGAGCGGGAATTCGATCATGGCCTGATCGGTCACGACATTGAGGAGAAGCGCAAATGAGCGAGCTGCCCAAGGCCCGGATCGCGACCGCTTCTCTTGCCGGCTGTTTCGGCTGTCACATGGCGATCCTGGATATCGACGAGCGCCTGATCGAGCTGATGCAGCTTGTCGAAGTCGACCGCTCGCCGCTTACCGACAAGAAGCGCTTCACCCAGCGGTGCGACATCGGCATCATCGAAGGCGGCTGCTGCAACGAGGAAAACGTGCATGTGCTGCATGATTTCCGGCGCAACTGCGATGTGCTGATCGCGCTCGGCCAATGCGCGATCATGGGTGGGCTGCCGGCCATGCGCAACGCGATCATGCATTCCGACGCGCCGCTGCGCGAGTGTCTGGACGAGGCCTATATCACTGGCAAATACATCCGCAACACGACCCACAACGTGCCCAACGATCCGGCTCTGCCGCTGCTTCTGGACGAGGTTTATCCGTGTTCCCAGGTGGTGGAGATCGACTACCAGATCCCCGGCTGTGCACCCAGTGGTGACATCATCTTCGACACGCTTTTCAAGCTGCTGACCGGCAAGTTCCGGGGCTTCGAGCGTGAAATGATCAAGTTCGACTGAGGGTGATGGCGATGACTGAACCCAGACTGATTGAAATCTCCCCCGTCACCCGCGTGGAAGGCCATGGCAAGGTGACGATCCACCTCAATGCGGAAAACGAGGTGGATGAAGCCCGGCTGCACATTGTCGAATTCCGCGGCTTCGAGCGGTTCATCCGCGGCCGGCTGATGTGGGAAGTGCCGGTGATCGTGCAGCGGCTTTGCGGCATCTGCCCTGTCAGCCACCATCTGGCCGCAGCAAAAGCCATGGACATGATCGCCGGTGTCGACCAGTTGACGCCGACGGCGGAAAAGATGCGCCGGCTGATGCATTACGGCCAGGTGATGCAGTCCCACGTGCTGCACTTCTTCCACCTGGCAGCGCCCGATCTCCTGTTCGGCTTCGGTGCGCCTGCGGAAAAGCGCAATATCTTCGAGGTGATCAAGGAAAATCCGGAACTCGGCAAGCGCGCCGTCCTGATGCGCAAATACGGGCAGGAGATCATCGAGGCGACGGCAGGCAAGAAGGTGCACGGCACTGGCGCCATTCCCGGTGGTATTAACCGCAACTTGCCCATTGAACGGCGGGATCATTTTCTTGCCTCGGTGGACCAGATGATCGAATGGTCCCTGGATGCCGTGAAACTCGCCCGGGACTACACGCTGGAGCATGAAGACCTGGTCGCCGAGTTCGGTTCGTTCCCCTCCAACTACATGTCACTGGTGCGCGAGAGCGACGGAGCTCTCGATCTCTATCACGGCAACCTGCGGGCTCTCAGCTCCACCGGAGACATGATCTTCGATCAGGTGCCTTACACGAAATATCATGAGCTGATTGTCGAAGACGTGCGCTCCTGGTCGTACATGAAATTCCCCTTCATCAAGACGCTTGGGCCGGATGTCGGCTGGTATCGGGTCGGGCCGCTGGCGCGCATGAACACGGCTTCCTTCATCGATACGCCTCTTGCCGATGCCGCCCTGAAAGACCTCAAGGCCGTGACGTGCGGTACGCCGAACAATTCCACGCTGGCCAATCATTGGGCCCGGATGATCGAGGTTCTGCATTGCGTGGAGAAGATCCGGGAGCTTCTGAACGACCCGGATCTGCAAGGGACGGACCTGATTGCCAAGGGGGACCGGCGCGAGGAAGGTATCGGTGTGATCGAGGCGCCGCGTGGCAACCTCATCCACCACTACAAGGTCGATGAACATGACCAGGTGACCTATTGCAACCTGATCGTCTCCACGACCCACAACAACGAGGGCATGAACCGTGCGGTGAAGGATGTCGCGGTCAAGCATCTTTCCGGCAAGGAACAGATCACCGAAGGCATGCTTAACCATGTCGAAGTCGCGATCCGCGCCTATGATCCATGCCTTTCGTGCGCCACCCACGCACTCGGCCAGATGCCGCTGCAGGTGGAGCTTTTCAATGCGGATGGTGCGTTGGTCGACAGCCGGAAGCAGTGTGTGTGAGCGTGGGGAGGTTCAGCGGAATGAATACCTCTCAGATGGTCATCCCGGACGCGGCAAAGCGGAAATCAGGGATCGGCGAGCCCGATACTCTCTTTCGGGAAATGAATTGCCGAGAAATCTGTACCTCCCCGATCCCGGCTCGCGCTGCGCTTGGCCGGGATGATGCTGGAAAGGGTTTTTGTAGGAACTCTGAAAAGAGGACGTCTTCATGCTTCTGATCGGATATGGCAATCCCGGGCGGGGCGATGACGGACTTGGGCCGGCCTTGTCCGAGGCTATCGCCGCGCGCGGATTGCCGGGGTTGGAGGTCGATACCGATTATCAGCTTGTCGCCGAACATGCGCTGGCGGTCTCAGAGCAAGATGTGGTGATCTTCGTTGACGCGGAGATCGGTGCCGAGGGAGCCTATTCGTTCCGGGAAATCGCGCCAGGTGCACCGGAAGTGCTCGGCAGCCACAGCCTGGTTCCGCAGACTGTTCTGGCGCTTAGTGAAACCCTTTATGGCACCCGACCGAAAGCCTTCGTGCTGGGTATCTCCGGCTATGAATTTGGTGAGGTAAAGGAAGGGCTGTCCGACAAGGCAGCTGCCAATCTGGCTGCGGCCGAGACCTTCTTTCTGGAGTGGCTGCAAACGGTAGATCAGCAGAGGGAGGCAGCCCATGCATGAAATGTCACTTTGCGAGAGCATACTCGACATTTTGAAGGATCAGGCTGCGAAGGATAGCTTTACCCGGGTGAAGCGGGTTGCGGTCGACATCGGACCGCTGTCTTGCGTCGAACCAGAGGCGTTGAAATTCGGATTCGACGTCGTCATGCGGGGCTCACTTGCCGAAGGTGCCATACTGGAAATTTCCAGGCCTTCAGCCGAGGCGCTGTGTCTTTCCTGTTTCAGGACCGTGCAGGTGAACGCACGGTTCGATTGCTGCCCGGAATGTGGTTCGGAAGCCCTGCAGGTTGTCAGCGGGGAAGAGCTGAAGATCCGGGAACTGGAGGTGGTGTGATGTGTACGGTATGCGGTTGCAGCGGCTCTCACGAACATGACCATGAGCACCACCATGGACACGCCCATTCACATGGCGCGGGTCATGTCCATTTCGGCGAAGGGGAAGCCGGCGTTTCCGTTCCCGGCATGAGCCAGGCGCGGCTGATCCAGATCGAAACCGATATTCTGGGCAAGAACAATTCCTATGCGGACAACAATCGTGCCTTGCTGGCCGCAAAAGGCGTTTTGGCACTCAATCTTGTTTCAAGTCCCGGCTCCGGCAAGACAACGCTGCTTGTCGAGACCTTGAAGCGGATGGCGGGCAGGACCCCGGCTGCAGTCATCGAGGGCGATCAGCAGACGTCTAATGACGCCGACCGGATCCGCGAAACAGGTGTGCCCGCCATTCAGATCAACACTGGCAAGGGCTGCCATCTGGATGCGCATATGGTCGGCCACGCGCTGGAAAGACTGCCTCTGGAAAAAGGCAGTGTGCTTTTCATCGAGAATGTCGGCAATCTGGTTTGTCCGGCGGCGTTCGATCTCGGCGAAGCCTTCAAGGTGGTGATCCTTTCGGTGACGGAAGGCGAGGACAAGCCGCTGAAATACCCCGATATCTTCGCCAACGCCGACCTGATGATCCTCAACAAGACCGACCTTCTGCGGCATGTGGATTTCTGCGTCGGCGCGGCGATCAGGAATGCACGGCGGGTCAATCACAAGATCCAGGTTCTGCAAGTGTCCGCGCGCACTGGCGGTGGCCTGGACAGCTGGCTAGCCTGGCTGGACGGTGCCCTGAAGATGCAGGCAGCGCACGCACGCAGCCTTGCTGCGGAATAGGAGATCTCCGTCATGTGTCTCGCCATTCCCGCGAGGGTGGTTTCCGTCGATAGCGACGAGATGGCAATCGTCGCTCTGGAAGGGATCCGGAAACCGGTCTCGACAGCTCTCCTGGAGGAGGTTGCCGTTGGCGACTATGTGCTCGTCCATGTCGGCTATGCCCTGCACAAGCTCAGCGAGGAGGAAGCCGAACGGACCCTTCAGCTTATGGCGGAAGCCGGTGTTCTTGCCGAGGAGCTGGAGGAGATCGCGGGCGAGCCGGTGGTGGGGACGGACGCATGAAATACATCAAGGAATTTCGGGACGGAAAACTGGCGCAAAAGCTTGCCCTGGCAATCCGGCAGGAAGCTGATCCGGACCGGCACTACCATCTGATGGAATTTTGCGGTGGGCACACTCACGCCATTTTCCGTTACGGGGTGCAGGATCTGGTTCCGCAAAATGTCGAGTATGTGCATGGGCCGGGCTGCCCGGTCTGTGTCTTGCCGGTACGGCGTCTTGATGATGCGATCGAGCTGGCACTGAAGTCGAATGTGATCCTGACCACCTATGGCGACATGATGCGGGTGCCAGGCACCAAACAGAAGAGCCTGATCCGGGCCAAGGCCGAAGGCGCCGATATCCGGATGGTCTATTCGACCCAGGATGCGCTGCGGATTGCGCGGGAAAACCCGCAACGGCAGGTGGTCTTTTTCGCCATCGGCTTCGAGACGACGACGCCGCCAACGGCGGTCGCGATCCTGCAGGCAAAGGCGGAAGGCCTGAAGAATTTCTCCGTCTTCTGCAATCACGTTCTGACGCCGCCTGCCATCGCCCATATCGTCAACGCTCCGGCAGAGCCGGGGGAGCAGCCGGTGAAAATCGACGGTTTTCTTGGGCCTTCTCATGTCAGCTCGGTCATCGGCTGGGCGCCGTACCAACCGGCGGCGCGGGACTTCAGGAAACCGGTCGTCATTGCCGGCTTTGAGCCGCTCGACGTGATGCAGTCGACCCTGATGCTGATCCGCCAGATCAACGAAGGCCGGCATGAAGTGGAAAACCAGTACACCCGGGTCGTCACGAAGGAAGGCAATCGCAAGGCCCAAAGGCTGGTTGACGACGTTTTGGAGCTGCGCCGGACCTTTGAATGGCGCGGGCTCGGCTATGTTCCTGACAGTGCCCTGAAAATCCGCGAAGCCTATGTCGACTACGATGCCGAAGAGCGTTTTGCGCTCAGCCCGAAGGAGTCGCGCGAAGTCAAATCCTGCGAATGTCCCGCGATCCTGCGCGGGGTGAAGAAGCCGACGGAATGCAAGCTGTTCGGCACGGTCTGCACGCCGGACAATCCGATGGGAGCCTGCATGGTTTCCTCTGAAGGTGCCTGCGCCGCATACTGGACCTATGGCCGCAAGCGCGAGGCGATTGCCGCCGCCAAGGGAGCCGCGGCGTGACCAGCATCGATCCGCAGGCAAAATTCCGTACCGGCGCTGTCGACATGACCCATGGCGGCGGCGGCCGGGCCATGTCCGTCCTGATCGAGGACCTGTTTCACCGGCATCTGAAAAATACAATCCTGGACCAGGGCCATGATGCGGCGGTGCTTGAAGTGCCGCCAGGACGGCTCGTCATGTCGACCGACGCCCATGTGATCTCGCCGCTGTTCTTTCCGGGTGGCGATATCGGATCGCTTTCGGTCCATGGCACCTTGAATGATGTGGCCATGGCCGGTGCGAGGCCGTTGTCCCTCACCGCGAGTTTCATACTGGAAGAAGGGTTCCCGCTGGCAGATCTGGAACGCATTGTCATTTCCATGGCGCGCGCTGCCCGTGAAGCCGGCGTGCCAGTGGTTTCCGGCGATACCAAGGTGGTTGAAAAGGGGAAGGGCGACGGGGTCTTCATCACGACGACCGGTGTTGGCGTTCTGCCGGAAGGCGTCTCGATTTCTCCCGCTGCGGCCAAGCCAGGTCAGGCGGTTCTTCTGTCCGGTACCATTGGCGATCACGGTGTCGCCATCCTGTCGAAACGGGAAAACCTGACCTTCGAAACCGAAATCCAGTCCGACAGTGCAGCGCTGCATGGCCTCGTCGGTTCGATTGTCGATGCGGTGCCGGGCATTTCGGTTCTGCGGGATCCGACCAGGGGTGGACTGGCAACTGCGCTGAACGAAATCGCCCATGCTTCGAAGGTTGGCGTGATGCTCGACGAGGCCGAGATCCCCGTTCGCCCGGATGTGGAAGGGGCCTGCGAGCTGCTCGGTCTCGACCCGCTTTACGTCGCCAATGAAGGCAAGCTGATCTGCATTTGCGAGGCGTCTGATGCAGACCGGTTGCTGGAGATCATGAAGGCTCACCCGCTGGGGCAAAATGCTGCGAAGATCGGCGAAATCGTGGAGGAAGCCGATTGCATGGTGGTCATGAAGACCGGCTTCGGCGGCTCCCGTGTTGTCGACTGGCTCTCGGGCGAGCAACTGCCGCGCATCTGCTGAGGGCCGCATTGGCCCCAAGGCTCTTTCCCAATCCGATGTTTGTCATCCCGGTTTGGCGCAGCCAGGACCGGGATCCAGTACACACCGGGCTTTGTTTTCCTCCAAGGGAGGCTGATTTCTCCTCCCGGCCAGGCACAGGTGTCGGGATATGAGAGGACGCGCTTTCAGCGCGGCTGATGCCCGGATTCCGGATCTGCGGGTGGCTGCGCCTTCCTTGTCCGGAATGACGGAGGGCATTGCGGCTCGTTGTCGAACCTACCCGCCCTTTACCTTCAGCTTGCCATTGTCCTTCTTGTCCTGGCCGTCGTTGGCCCATGTGATGCGCAGGTCCAGGCGGGACTGGTCGTCTTCGGTGGTGGCTGTCACCCTGATGGCCAGCAGACCTTTCGGGTGCAGGGTAATCTCGCCGGTGTCATCACCGAATTGCAGCTCGCCCTTGGCAATGCCACGCTTGACCGCGTCGAGCAGTTTTTGGATCGATTTCCTGTCCTGCAGGGACTGGTGCCGGAAACGGCCCTTGCGTTCCATCATGACGACAAACCGTGTTGCTGGAGAATGTGTGCCGGATTGAACAGCTTGGCGTGGGGATAATCCCGGCTGATGCCAACGATGTTGCCATCCGGGCAGATGATCGTGGCACCTGTGCCGATGCCTTCAAGTCCTTCGGAGCTTCTGGAATGCCGGTCGAGCGTGATGTCCGCTTCCAGATGCAAGAGGCCGTGCTTGGACGTCAGCTCCTGTCCGCTGTGCCTGTTGACGTGCCCCTGTACCAGCATCCTGATGCCGGCAAGATGGAGATCGTCTACGCCGGTTTCGGTCAGGGGATGGTCCACATCCCGGTATTTCGTGCGCATCAGATTGGCGATGGTGCCGGAGTAGAACACGAATGGGTCCTTCCGGCTTTCCTTCCGGAAACGGCGATTGACGTGGGCCACACCTTTTGCCGAGATCTGGGCAGCCATGTGATCATCGATACCGGCATGCACGAACAGCAACGAGCCGCTCTGGTGCACGGCCTTGAGGCTTTGAAAGAACCAGGCGTAGCGTCCGCCGGGTTCAACGAAAAGTTCCCGGCATTTGAGTGCGGCAGCATACAGCTGACGAATGGAAAGGCCGACTTCGGCGGCGTGTTCCGCGAACTTGTCCGCCTTCTTCTTAAGCCGCTGCATTTCCTTGCGGATGGCCGCGTCACTCAGATAGCGTGAGGCTGCCTTCGGAAACTGTCTGGTCCACTTCTTTCCCGGAACCAACAGCGACAGGCAGGTTTCCTCGTCGGGCAGCAAGGCAAGGTCGGCCGCGCCGCCGACATACCGCTCGTGTACTTCCTTCAAGAGCGGCATCACCTTCTTGCCCATGCGAACGAACATATGGGCGTTGAGCGAGCTGCGCTTGACCGTCAGGGCTTCGAGACCGAGGTAAAACCGCAGGTCGTGGTTGCCGGCGAGGATGACGACATCGGCGCCGGTTTTCAGCAGCGCGCTGAGGCTGTCGAGAAGGTCCAGATTGCTGGGGCCCTTGTCCAGGCAATCGCCGCCGATGATGAACTGGCAGCTTCGCCCGAAGGGCGTCAGGTGAAAGTCGCTCAGACCATCTCCATTGCGCTGGATTGCCCGTGCCGCCGTCAGGGATCTCAACAGGCTTTCTGCATCCGCATGCAGGTCGGAAATGAAGATTACCGGCTTTTCCGGCCAGTCCCAGGGGCCAAGAGCATTTGCCCGGGCAAGGCTGCCGACAACACCGGGAAGGGTGCTTTCGGTGGTGAACTGGCCGAGGGGCAGAGTCCCGATGGGCGCCAGTGGCCAGGGGACACAGCTTTCGGGCAGGCCGAGATCAATGGCTTCCGCCTGGTCCATCGGCGGCAGAAGCGGGGTCAGTGGCAGATGGGTCATCATGGCAGCAATCCGGTTCAATCCGTTGCGGTTTCAAGTGGCTGACGCAGTTTCCAGTCGCCCCGGTGATGCACCCAGGTGCCGTCCCTCTCCAGTTTCAGGACGACGGCGCGCGCGTGGTGCATGCTGAGCTGGCGGATCTGATCAAACGTCAGCACACCCAGGCAATGGGCGGCATGTCGCATGGAAGCACCGTGGCCGACGAAGATCCGGGCACCGGGTCCTGCCTCGTCTTCCAGATCTGTCATCTTCTGATCCAGGAACGCAGCCACCCGCTGTCCGGCTTCCATCAGGCTCTCAGCGCCCTGGACCGGCAGTCTGTGGTGGCTGTTCGACTTCCAGTCTCCCGGCAACGGGGCGGTGCGTGGATCGTCTGCTATCACCTGCTCGATTTCCCGCAAGGTCAGGTTGGCAAGGGCACCGACACTGCGTTCGGCAAGAGCTTCATCCTCGGTGATCGTGAAGTCCGATCCGAGGACTTGACCAAGCGATTGGCCAAGAAGCGCTGCCGTCTGCCAGGCTCTGAGCTGGCGTGAGCACAAGATTTCCGGTGCCAGCCGGAAGCCTTCCTGCCGCGCGATGTCTGCAATCTCGGCGCCTAGCTCCTGTGCCTGCACCTTGCCTGCATCGGTCAGGCCATAGGGCTGCAGGGCACTCGGCGTGTCCGGTTTTTGATTGTAAGCGCCATGACGCACCAGGATGGCGAAGCGGTCTGTCATGGCGTTTGTCCCAGAAGCTCTGCACCGGCTTCAAACAGAGCGTCGAAATCGATCAGTCCCTTCACTTCCCACACCTGAACACCTTCGAGCGCCCCCAGGTAGGCCTCTGTGTCGAGCGGTGTTTTCATCGGCCAGAACGGGCCTTGCGGTGTCTGGTAGAACGGGCCGGGGTTCTTCATGATCGCCGACAGAAGATCCGGCCGGTCCTTCAGAGCCGTCTTGCTTACTTCGGTCGCGTCGGCGCTGTCGCGGGACCAGTTCAACACCCAGAAATCTGTCAGGCGCGCATCGTGGGAAATGCGCCCGGGGCCATAGATGTCATCGATGAAGAGGTCGTATTTTTCTTCCAGGTGCCAGAGCTCGTCCGGTTCCAGGTTGCGCAGTTCCTCTTCGCGCTCCTCGTCGATAAGACCAGTCAGCCGCGCGTTGGTGACGATGGTGCCCGGGTTGATGCGCGGCAGTTTCGGAATGCCGAGCGCATCGGTACTGTTGCCGGCATTGCGCACGAGAAGGCGGTCGTTGGTGACATACTGCGTGCCGGTGAGTTCCATCAGGCGCAACATCGAGGTGGATTTGCCGCCGCCGGAAAGGCCCGATATCGCAAGCCCCCTGTTGGGGGTGCGGACAGCCGCTGCATGACAGGCGACCCAGCCCTGCCGCTGGAAGTGATTGAGAAACTGGGTGTTGATGAAGTTGATCACCTGGTTGGGGTGATCGTCCGTAGGGCCAAAGGCGATGGCCCAGTCGGGGGATTGCAGGAACTGCAGACCCGTGCGGACCTTCAGGATCAGGCGCCCGTTTTCAAGGTCGCAGACCGCATCCTTGCGGCCGGACTTTCCCGTTTCCCGCTCCCAGTCGGTGTACTCCGGGTCAAAGGGCAGTTCCATGGATCCGAGCACATGGACGATCCTGTCCGGTTCGCTCGGCGCGGAAATCACATGCTGGAAATAGCGCAGCAATTCGGCCAGAAGTGCCGAAGAGGTGCATCTCACCTCGACCACATGCCCGCCGACCGTGAGGCACACCGGATCGCAGTTTCGCGTTTCCCGAGCCGGGGAAAGAGCGTCGACAACGTCCTGGACGGTTATGCCGGTCATCCGCGCACCTTTTCAATTGCATAGTTGGCGTAAAGCTTGGCAGCGTCGATGCCGGCGCCTTCCAGAGCTCCCTTGAAACCACCAAAGGCCGAGACCTCGAACACGACCGGTCCGCTGTCCGTCAGGCCAACATCCACCGTGGTGAAGTCGAGATCGAACGGTTCCTGCGCGCGGCGCGCCAGTTCGACCAGGTCGGCATCCGGTTCGAACGGTTCGTATTTGCCGCCGTGAAGGATGGTCGTGTTCCAGCTGTTTGTCTGGGCAACGCGGGCATAGGTGCCGAGATAGGACCCGCCGAGGAAAACCATGCCGAGGTCCCTGCCGGAAAGATTGACCTTCTTCTGCAGGTACATCACCGGATTGTCGGCCTTGAACGCGGCAATCTTGTGCCGGAGGGCTGTTTCGCCCTCGGCGGCATCCATCAGCGTCATGCCGCGGGCTTTCGTCGAAAACAGGGGCTTGAACACCGCACTGCCGAACCGCAGGACGGCGGCCAGGGCTTCGTCTTCGCTTTCGCTCACGCAGGTGGCTGGCATGGGAATGCCTGCATTGGCCAGCGTCACGGTGCAGCTCAGCCGGTTGACCAGGCCGAGAATGGATCTTGTGCTGGAAAAGACCTTGGTGCCGCTGGCCTCGGCAAGGCGCAACATCTCCAGGCGGTCCAGTGTCGCGGGGCTGTAGGTCTGGCTGATCTTCTTGACCACGATGCCGTCGAGGCTGCAAAGATCGGTCTGCCCAGCCATCAGCGCCCTGGCTTCCAGATCCAGAACGACGTCGGCCATGTCGACCGCGCAGCGAAAACCTGTTTGTGCTTCCAGGGCGTCCGCCAGAACTTCCGTCGACCATTTGCCGGGTATGCCGACAACGCCGATCCTGAGGTCAGTCAACGAAGATCTCCTTCATTTGCAGGCGGAACCGGGCCTCGGCGCCGGGCGGGCAGGCAAGGGCCTGTTCGATCAGGTAACGGGCACGCAGCCACATGCGCCGGGCATGGGATTTGTCCAGAATGAACCGCGTCGACGTGGCAAAGGACCGGGCAAGGCCAAGGGCAAGCCGATATTCGAACGTGTCGTCACCCTGCTTGCGGGCGAAGGTTCTTACGGATTTGTAGAATGCGAGAGAGACATCGCTGATCCGCCTGCGTGTTTCCCTGTCGAGTACCTGAAGCCGGTAGTTCGAGACCATGAACACGGACACGTCCTGAACGTAGTCCATGTAGCGGGAGCGATGCAGGTCGACGAAGTGGATCCGGTTCTCGCCCGGGTCATAGATGATATTGTCGACGTTGAAGTCGCCGTGGATATAGACGGAAAAGGGAGCGGTTACCCTTGCCTCGCGGTCGGCTGCCTCGGTGATCAGGGCGTCGAGCGAGGGTAGGGTCTCTCCCGCGAAATGGATACCGGTTTCCTTGAATTCCGGGTGAACCCTGCGGACGTCTCCAAGGCGTTTGCCAAGCTGCTGCATGCTGCCGAGATCCGCCGGTTCTGCGGTCCGCGTCTGTTTCCAGACGTCTTTCAGGGTGCGGGAAAGACTGGCAAGTGCCTGGTTGCGCAGGGCGTCGCCTTCGTTCAGGACGATGTGCTCGAAGGTCAGTCCGGGCAAATGTTCGATCAGAAGCGCTGCCGACTGGTCGCGTTTGCGGTAGGACAGGATTTTCGGGGCAAGGCCCGGATAGATGGAATGCCAGCTTTTCACCCCCTGGCGCTCTTCCTTGACCTTGCTCTTGTCGCCATCCTTGAAGACGGCCGTAACTGTTTCGGTCTTCTTGTCCTTGATGGCGGAGATGGAGCTTCCCGACCTGGTTTCGGCAATCGTTTCGATGGTGACATCGTCGCTGGCCGTGTCCAGGTCCGACATCAGGCTTTGCAGGGCGAAATAGCGTTCGAAATTGACTGCCTGTCCGATGTTGGCGGAAATCAGCGCTTCGCTTATGGCCCGCAGGGATTCGCCCATGCGCTGGAATTCGCTGGCGACCAGCAGGCTGTTGGCAATGTCGGCCGGCAACCGGTCCGGGTTGCGCATGTCGCGCGTGTAGGCCTTGAAGAGCTTGCGGTAGTCAGCCTCGATCTTGTTCTGGAGCTGGCCGATCTCTATCGCCTTTTCACTGTCCCTGCTGAGAAGGGCGTCCTCGATGCGGGCAACGCCTTGCCGGACACGACTGACGATCGCGGGATAACGTTCAGGCTCAAGCGTGACAAAGGTCTCGATGCGCTCTGCATGACGCAAGGATTGGCGCACCAGGTTGGCGATGCGCTGAAGATCGGTGGCGACAAACTCCAGGCTGCGCAGGGTAAGATGCTTGCGATCGTTCTTTCTCGCTCCGGCCATCTGCTGGACACAGGCCGCAAGGATCCGGCTCTTCAGGTTATGGGCGTATCCGGCACGGTCCATGATCCGGCGTGCCGTCGCGGCCGTCGGTTCCTTGAAGAAGGCTTCAAGTTGTATGAGCTGACCATCGATTTCCGCGCACAGAAAACGGAGATTTTCCCGAATGGTCTTTGGAGCATTAATCATTATGGGGTCCGAGATAGACTTCGGGCTCCCGCGTACAGCCAAGTGAAAACAGTTTTGTGACATAAAGCGGACGTAGCTGTTGAGCTTCGTCGAAACCTATCCAGCGTGTCCCGACCTGATGGGGGTCCGGGTGTGGTCCCAATACCGGTTCGTAATCTTCGGCAACGCTGCAGGCGAAAATGAAATCGAGCTGGTGCTGATATTCTCTTGCGGCCTGTTTGCGCCGATGAACTTCCGCCACATGCATCAGGTGCGACACGGTGATTGCGGCACCGATTTCTTCCACGCATTCGCGCTTCAGACAGGCTTCAAGCGTTTCGCCCGGGTCCTGCTTGCCGCCGGGCAGAGTGAAGTAGCGGCCTTTGACGGGGTGTCGCTTGTCTTGCACCAGCAGCCGGTCACCCCGGCGGATAAAGGCTCTTGGTGTTGAGCGGATGACGGGCCGAAACACGGCACCTTTAAGGGGCGCGTCACTTGCGATGGATCTCGCTCCCTGTTCAGGCCTGCCGGTTCGGGACCTGCCAGACCGGCTGGCGCAGCTTCTGTCAGGGGCCCGCTTCGGCTTTCAGCAGGGCCGTGATGGGGCGAGTATAGGTGAGTCGCTCACCGCGAGCGAACCGATCTTCGACTGTTCACGGTTTCGAGTGGTTCCAGCCCGCTCAGATATGCGGCCCGCTCAGATATCCGGCCCCATGGCGCGGCCTTCTGTCGAGGGGTCGATGTCGTTGCGCAATTTCTCCAGTGCGCGCATGCGCTCCTGAGCACGCTTCTGGTTCTCGCGGGTGACGCCGGTGATGAGCACTTCGGCAATCGCCATGAGCGCCAGCGACGAGTCCCATGGGGAAGGGACCGCGACGCGGGCAGGCAGAACAAACGTGGCGATGCGGCCGACCGGTGACATCCAGCTATCGGTGACAAGGGCCACTGTGGCACCCTGACGGGCGGCGGCTTCGGCAAACTGGATGATTTCAGCCTGGTAGCGCCGGATATCGAAAACGACGACGACGTCCTTCGAACCGATGCCGATGAGCTGGTCCAGCCAGTTGCCCTGCTGGCCGGCGACGTGATTGACGTTGGCCCGCACGATCCGCAAATGCGCCGCCATATAGCGGGCAAGACCGTCGGTAAAGCGACCCCCGATCAGGTGCACATGCTTGCGCTCGTCCGACAGCAACTTGACGAGGCCGGTCAGTTCACCCTTCGGCAGATGGGCAAAGGTCTCGCGCACGTTTTCCAGAAGCTGGTTGACATGGGGGTCGCCGACCGGGTCGTCTTCCATGTTGGCACTGCGGGCGAGTGGCGAATTCAGCTGGCTTTCCAGTTCGCCGCGCAGCTTCCGCTGAAACTCGGCGAAGCCGGGAAAGCCCAGGCGGCCGACGAAGCGCAGGATGGTGGGGGAACTGACCCCCGCGGCCTCTGCAAACTGGGCGACGGTGCCCAGTCCCTGCATCGGGTAATTGGCCAACAATGCATGCGCCGCCTTCTTTTCCGTGGCGGTGAATTCGTCCAGACGGTCGCGAATATCTTCCAGAAGAGGACGTTCCATGGGCGTCGGCCTTTATGACGGTCCGCGGCACTGAATTTCATTTGACAGCCGCTGTAATCTGCGTATCAAATATTACAGAAGTTAGTTAAGTCGGCAATCCTGTAATAAACATTACAAAATGCAGGGCCGATCTTTCAGGGAGTAGGGAATGGGTTCGAATCCCCAGACCGGAGGAATGACTCGGGCTGTCGCCGTTGAAAATGCGGAGGGAGCGGGGCCTTTCGTTTTTGTCTGCGATCACGCCTCCAACTTCTTTCCGCCTCCCTACGATACATCGCTCGGTATTACCGATGCGGACAAGATTGCGCATATCGCGTGGGACCCGGGAGCGCTCGGCGTTGCCAGGGGGCTGGCCAAGAGCCTTGATGCGCCGCTGGTCCATACCACTGTCTCGCGCCTGATCATTGACTGCAATCGCGAGGAAAGCCGGGCCGACCTGATCCCCTGTCTCAGCGAAACCACCCAGATCGCGGGCAACCGCAATCTGTCGGCCGATGAAAAGGCGTTCCGTCTTAACCTGGCGCACCGGCCGTTTCACAAGGCCATCGACAAGGTGATCAACCAGCGGCTCGACCGCGGACTGCCGACGGCGGTGGTCTCCATCCATTCGTTCACGCCGGTCTACAAGGGCCAGTCCCGTCCCTGGGAAATCGGCCTCATCTACGACAAGGACCGGCGTCTTGCGGATCCGGTCCTGGAGGGCCTGAAGGCCAAGGGTGGTCTGACCGTTGGAGACAACGAGCCGTATGCTCCGTCCGATGGTGTCTATTATACCATCCGTCGGCACGGCGAAGATCGCAAGCTGCCTTGCCTGATGATTGAAATCCGCAACGACGAAGTGAAGACCTCGGCAGAAGAAGCGCAGTGGAGCGATCTTCTGGCGCCCCTGCTGGAGCACGCCGCGCAAGCCGTTGGCGGGCAGACGCAGGGAGAAGCCCATGCTTAAGGCGGCCCGCGTCTATATCTGCATCGTCGACGGCTTCAATCGGGGCCTCGGCAAGATAATCATGTGGGGGGTCTTCGTCATGGCGGCGATCCTTCTGTGGTCGTCGATCTCCAAGACATTCTTCAATCCATCGCTCTGGACACTGGAAGTCGCCCAGTTCGCGATGGTTGCCTATTACATTCTGGGCGGGCCCTATTCCATACAGCTCGGCTCCAATGTGCGTATGGATCTGTTCTATGCCGAGTGGAGCGCCAAGAAGAAAGCCTGGTTCGATGCCTTCACGGTGCTGCTGCTGATGTTCTATCTCGGCGTGCTGCTCTATGGCGCGCTGAATTCAACAGCCTATTCCCTCGGCTATTTCGGCAAGGACTCGCTCAGCTTCTGGTGGGACCTGTTCGTTTCCTTCATCACCGGTGGTCCTGACGCGGCGGCTGAAAAGCTCGGCTATATCGAGCGCAGCCCGACGGCCTGGCGGCCCTATCTCTGGCCGGTCAAACTCGTAATGATCATTGGATTTGTTTTGATGCTGCTGCAGGCCATCTCGGAATTCATCAAGGATATCGCCCTGATCAAGGGAGAGACGCTCTGATGTCATACGAGATGATCGCTCTCCTGATGTTCTCGTCGATGATGCTGATGCTCCTGACGGGGCAGCGCGTTTTCGGCGCCATCGGCGGCATTGCCGCAATCGCCGCTCTGGCCCTTTGGGGCACTGGCGGTGGCGACATTCCGTTCTCCGCAGCCATGAAGCTGATGAAGTGGTATCCGCTGCTGACGCTGCCGATGTTCATCTTCATGGGCTACGTGCTGTCGGAAACCAAGATCGCCGACGACCTCTACAAGATGTTCCACGTGTGGATGGGCCCGATCAACGGCGGTCTGGCCATCGGCACGATCCTGCTGATGGTCCTGATCTCTGCCATGAACGGCCTGTCGGTTGCCGGCATGGCCATCGGTGCGACCATCGCGCTGCCGGAACTCCTGAAGCGAAAATACGACAAGCGTATGGTCACGGGGGTGATCCAGGCCGGGTCGTCGCTTGGCATTCTGGTGCCGCCATCCGTGGTGCTGGTGCTTTATGCGATGATCGCACGCGCTCCTGTCGGCCAGCTCTGGCTGGCGGGCGTCGTTCCGGGGCTGATGATGGCGGCCATGTTCGTCGTCTACATCGCGGTCCGCTGCAAGGTGCAGCCCGAACTTGGCCCGGCGCTCACCGAAGAAGAGCGTGAAGCCTCCAAGGACGAAAAGTACCATCTGCTTCTGGCGGGGCTGCTGCCGATCATCATCTTCGCCGTAATGATGGTGCCCTTCGTCAAGGGCTACACCAGCCTGGTGGAAAGCTCGGCCATCGGTGCACTGGCTGCCCTGGTGGCTTCCATCGTCCGTCGCCGGATGACCTGGGATATCCTGAAGCTTTGCCTGAAGAACACTCTCGGCATTTCGTGCATGTTCATGTGGATCATCCTTGCCGCCCTCGGGTTCGGCGCGGTGTTCGACGGTCTGGGCGCGGTCAAGGCCATCGAGAGCCTCTTCACCGAGCAGCTCGGCCTGTCGCCGTGGATGATCCTGATCCTGATGCAGCTGTCCTTCCTGGTGATGGGCACCTTCCTGGACGATACGGCGATGCTGGTCATCGTGGCACCGCTTTACGTGCCTCTGGTGGCAAGCCTTGATCTGGGTATGCCGGCGGGCGAAGTTCTGATCTGGTACGGGGTGCTCTACACGATCACCACGCAGATCGCCTACATGACACCGCCCTTTGGCTACAATCTGTTTTTGATGCGGGCGATGGCGCCCAAGGAAATCAGCATGCGCGACATCTACGGCTCGATTACGCCGTTCGTCGCAGTGATGGTCCTGGCGCTCGTCCTCGTCATGGTTTTCCCGCAAATTGCCCTGTGGTTGCCGGATCTGGTTTACGGCAGGTAGCGAGGAACGGGACAAGAAGACAACGTCCGGAGGAAAAACGGAGTTGGACCGCGGACTTACGAGAGCCGGAAAACGGCCGCACCGCTTTAGCTGAATGTGAAACTTAGGGGAACTTGAGATGACCAACAGACGTGAGTTTCTGAAAAAAGCCGGTATCGGCACTGCCGCCGCCGCCGGAGCGACCACCCTTGCGGCTCCGGCCGTGCATGGCCAGTCGCAGATCAAATGGCGCCTCCAGACCTATGCCGGTCCGGCGCTCGCCGAACACGTGATCAAGCCGCATATCGATGCCTTCAACAAGGCTGCCAACGGCGAGATGGTGATCGAGCTCTACACCGCCGACCAGTTGGTGCCGACGGGCGAACTGTTCCGCGCCATGCAGCAGGGCACGATCGATGCCGTTCAGTCGGACGACGACAGCATGGCGTCCCCGACCGAAGTCACCGTCTTCGGCGGCTACTTCCCGTTCGCTTCCCGCTATTCCCTCGACGTGCCGGTGCTGTTCAACCAGTACGGCCTGAAGGAAATCTGGGAAGAGGAATACGCCAAGGTTGGCGTGAAGCACATTTCCGCAGGTTCCTGGGATCCGTGCCACTTTGCCACCAAGGACCCGATCCGTTCTTTGAAGGATCTTGAAGGCAAGCGCGTCTTCACCTTCCCGACAGCCGGCCGTTTCATGAGCCAGTTCGGCGTCGTGCCGGTCACCCTGCCGTGGGAAGACATCGAAGTCGCCGTTCAGACCGGCGAACTCGACGGCATTGCCTGGTCGGGCATCACCGAGGATTACACCGTCGGCTGGGCGGATGTGACCAACTACTTCCTGACCAACAACATCTCGGGTGCGTGGGCTGGTTCGTTCTTCGCCAACCAGGAGCGCTGGAACGAGCTTCCCGATCACCTGAAGACCATGCTGCAGCTTGCCATGGATGCGTCGCACTACTATCGCCAGTGGTGGTACTGGGGCGGCGAAGCCAACCTGCGCGTCAACGGCACCAAGATGGAGCTGACCTCCATTCCGGACGCCGAGTGGGCAACGGTAGAAGAAGCTGCGATGGCCTTCTGGGACGAGATCGCTGCTGAATCCCCGACCAAGGCAAAGGTCGTGGAGATCTTCAAGAAGTACAATCAGGACATGAAGAAGGCCGGCCGGCCTTACCGCTATTCCTGATAGAAACCCGGACCGTGCCGGCCATCGGAAGGCACGGTCAGATCTGCCGGTCCGGAGCGATACCTCCGGACCGGGAATTTCCGGAATTCAATTCTCGACCGCTCAACCTGGAACAACCGTAAAATGCCTGGCAACCTGACCTTTGATGCACTGAAGTCTCTCGTCTCATCCGGCGAGATCGACACGGTGCTGACCTGTATCGTCGACATGCAGGGACGGCTGATGGGCAAGCGTTTCCACGCCCAGCATTTCGTCGACAGTGCCTATCACGAGACCCATTGCTGCAACTATCTGCTGGCAACCGACCTGGAGATGTACACGGTCGAAGGCTATGCGGCGACGAGCTGGTCCGGCGGGTACGGCGACTATGTCATGAAACCGGATCTTTCCTCCCTGCGGCGGGTGCCGTGGCTGGAAGGCACGGCCATGGTGATGTGCGATATCCTCGATCACCACACCCACAAGGAAGTGCCGCATTCCCCGCGCGCCATGCTGAAATCGCAAGTCGCGCGTCTGGAGGAACTTGGGCTGACGCCGATCATGGCGACCGAACTGGAGTTTTTCCTGTTCGAGAAAAGCTTTGAGGACATGCGCAAGGGCGGCTACCGCGATCTGGAGCCGATTTCCGGTTACAACGAAGATTACCACATCCTGCAGACCACCAAGGAAGAGGATGTGATGCGCCCGGTGCGCAATCACCTCTATGCCGCCGGCATCCCGGTCGAGAACACCAAGGGTGAAGCCGAAGCCGGGCAGGAAGAGCTCAACATCAAGTATGCGCCGGCACTCGACACGGCCGAATATCACACCATCGCCAAGCATGCGGTGAAGGAAATTGCCTGGGCAAAAGGGCGTTCCGCGTCGTTCCTTGCCAAGTGGCATCATTCCCGCGTCGGGTCGTCGTCCCATGTGCACCAGTCGTTGTTCGACAAGGACGGCAATAACGTCTTCGTGGATGCCAAGGGCGAATACGGCATGTCCGAGACCATGCGCCACTACATGGCCGGGCTCATCAAGTATGCGCCGGACTATACCTATTTCCTGGCGCCCTACATCAACAGCTACAAGCGCTTCCAGAAGGGCACCTTCGCGCCGACCAAGACCGTGTGGTCGGTCGACAACCGCACCGCCGGCTTCCGGCTCTGCGGCGAAGGCACCAAGGGCCTTCGCGTCGAGTGCCGCATCGGCGGTTCCGACCTCAATCCCTATCTGGCACTGGCGGTTCAGATCGCTGCCGGCATCAAGGGCATGGAAGAGAAGCTGGAACTCGACGCACCGACCACCGGTGACGTCTACGATGCCAAGAAGGCGAGGGAAATTCCGCACACCTTGCGTGAGGCTCGCGAGACCCTGCGCAAGTCGAAATTCCTGCGCGAAGCGTTCTCCGACCAGGTGATCGACCACTATTCCCGCGCCGCCGAATGGGAACTGGAGGAGTTCGACCGTGTGGTCACCGATTACGAGATTGCCCGCGGCTTCGAGCGGGCGTAAGAGGCGATGAAGCACTAGAAGGCAAGCTGCTTGGTTACCCCTCATCCTGAGGAGGACCGCCAGGTCCGTCTCGAAGGATGGGCGGCACACCGGACAAGCGGCCCATCCTTCGAGACAGCGCTCACGCGCTTCCTCAGGATGAGGGAGGCGGGTGCTGAAAAACAAGAAATCGGAGCCAACCACTTTCAACAAACCGTCCGTAGAGGCGGTTCTGAGAGGTTCAAAATGTCAGATGTCATCAAGCTGATTTCCCCCATCGACGGTTCGGTCTATGCCGAACGCACGGCGCTGGACGACGCCGCGGTCGACCGGGTTGTTTCCACCGCACGGACCGCACAGGCAAGCTGGGCTGCCGTGCCGGTTGCCGAACGCGTTGCCTATTGCCTCAAGGCGCTGGAAGCGCTGAAGGCGATGAACGAAGAAGTCGTGCCCGAACTGGCCTGGCAGATGGGCCGGCCGATCCGTTTCGGTGGCGAACTCGGTGGCACCATCGAGCGCACCGAATATTGCGCGAAGATCGCTGCTGAAGCGCTGGCCGATGTGGAGCGCACCGACAAGGCGGGCTTCAAGCGCTACCTGCGCCGCGTGCCGCTCGGCATCGTCATGGTGATCGCGCCGTGGAACTATCCGTTCATGACGGCGATCAATACCATCATGCCGGCGCTGATGGCGGGCAATGTGGTCGTGCTGAAGCATGCCGCGCAGACCCTTCTGGTCGGTGAGCGCCTCGCCAAGGCCTTCGAGATTGCCGGTCTGCCGAAGGGCGTTTTCCAGAACATCGTCCTGACCCACCAGGGCACGGAAAAACTGCTCGGTTCCGGTCTGATCGACCATGTCAACTTCACAGGCTCCGTCGGCGGCGGACGTGCCATCGAAAAGGCGCTGGCCGGTACCTTCGCGACGCTTGGCCTGGAACTGGGCGGCAAGGACCCGGCATATGTGCGGGCTGACGCAGACCTGAACTATGCGGTTGAGAACCTGGTCGACGGTGCATTCTACAACGCCGGCCAATGCTGCTGCGGCATCGAGCGCGTCTATGTGCATGAAAGCCTCTACGACCGCTTCGTCGAAGGTTTTGTCGATCTGACCAGCCAGTACAAGCTGGGAAATCCGCTGGACGAGGCAACCACCCTCGGCCCGATGGCCCAGGCGCGTTTTGCCGCCTGGATCCGCGAGCAGACGGAAGAAGCCCTGCGCAAGGGCGCGAAGGCGCACATCGATACCTCCAAGTTCGAAGCCGACAAGGAAGGCACGCCCTACCTGGCGCCGCAGGTGCTGACCGACGTCAATCACCAGATGTCCGTGATGCGCGAAGAAAGCTTCGGCCCGGTCGTCGGCATCATGAAGGTGAAGGACGACGAGGAAGCGCTGCAGTTCATGAACGACAGCCCCTATGGCCTCACCGCATCGATCTGGACCGAAGACGTTCAGGCCGCTGCCGAGATCGGCGACAAGATCGAGACCGGCACCGTGTTCATGAACCGCTGCGACTATCTCGACCCGGCCCTGGTCTGGACCGGCGTCAAGGACACCGGCAAGGGCGCGGCTCTTTCCGAAATCGGCTTCCACAACCTGACCCGGCCGAAGTCGTTCCACTTCCGTCTGGAGCATTGAGGCAGGTCTGACAAACGACCGAGCAAGCCCAGTTTCCTAGTCCCAAATCGGGCAGGGTGATTGAGCTTGCTCCGCTCTCCCCCCTTGAGGGGGAGATGTCTCCGCAAGGAGACAGAGGGGGGGGTGCCACCCCCTCGGCAAACTAGGCACCGGAATATACGCAGAGCCCAGTCCCACCCTCTGTCAGCTTCGCTGACATCTCCCCCGCAAGGGGGAGTGGGGTGCAAGAGGCAATGCCGAGACTTGTAACTGCCTCCCTTGTCGGTGTGGCAGCGACCAGAACCCCGAGTTTCAAGACAACGAGACACCCATGAGCTCACTTCCTTCCGTCAACTGGTCCTATCCGACCTCCGTTCGCTTCGGTGCCGGGCGCATCAAGGAACTTCCCGATGCGGTCAAGGCCACCGGCATGGCCAATCCGCTGCTGGTCACCGATCCGGGCCTTGCCGGCCTGCCGATGGTCGCAGAGGCGATTGCAAGCCTGGAAGCTGCCGGCCTAAAGGCTGCGGTCTTTTCCGACGTCAAGCCGAATCCGGTCGACAGCAACATTGCTGCCGGTGTCGCCGCCTACAAGGCCGGTGGCCATGATGGTGTCATCGCTTTTGGTGGTGGTTCAGGCCTCGATGCAGGCAAGCTGATCGCCTTCATGTCCGGCCAGACCCGGCCGATCTGGGACTTTGAAGATATCGGCGACTGGTGGACCCGTGCAGATCCGGCCGGCATTGCGCCGATCGTCGCGGTGCCGACCACTGCCGGAACCGGCTCGGAAGTTGGTCGCGCGGGTGTTGTCACCAACGAAGCGACGCACACAAAGAAGGTTATCTTCCACCCGAAAATGCTGCCGGCCATCGTGATCTGCGATCCGGAACTGACCGTCGGCATGCCGCGCTTCATCACCGTCGGCACCGGTATGGACGCTCTGGCACATTGCCTGGAAGCCTATTCCGCACCGATGTATCACCCGATGTCCGAAGGCATCGCGCTTGAAGGCATGCGGCTGGTGTTTGAAAACCTGCCGAAAGTTGCCGCGGATGCGTCCGATCTTGAAGCACGTGGTCACCTGATGAGCGCCGCCGCCATGGGTGCCGTTGCCTTCCAGAAGGGCCTCGGAGCGATCCACTCGCTGTCTCATCCGGTCGGCGCGCTTTATGACACTCACCACGGCATGACCAACGCGGTCTTCATGCCTTACGTGCTGCAGTTCAACAAACCCGCCATCGAACAGAAATTCGAGCGGCTTGCCGGTTTCCTTGGCATCGCCGGCGGTTATCAGGGTGTGCTCGATGCGATCCTGAAACTGCGTGAAGACCTCGGCGTACCGCACACGCTGGCCGGTCTCAATGTCGATGACAGCAAGCGCGACCTGATTGCCGAAATGGCGATTGTCGACCCGACCGCAGGCGGCAACCCGGTTCCGCTGACCAAGGAAGGCGCATTGGAAATCTTCGACAAGGCTCAGCAGGGTACCGTCTGAAGCAAGGCCCCTTGACCTCGAAGGCGCACCGGTATCCGGAGCGCCTTTTTTGTTTTTCAGCCCCTCTTTCGCAATCTCGGCCAAGCGTAGCCAAGCCGGGGCCGGGGTGCCGCGGGGCTTGTAGATGGACCAGAACTGTTCGCGGGCAGCTTTGAGGCTCTCCGATCCCGGATCTTCGCTTCGCTGCGTCGCGGATGACGCACTCTGAGCCTTTGCACTTCAGGCCGCTTTGATCGGGCCAGGATGAGATTGGTGGTGTGTGCGCTGCTGTCGCTCAGCGCGCCTTTCGGTCTTTCTGACCGAGATCGCGGCCCTCCGCCTTCCGCCACTGATCCGGCGTCATGCCGGTCACCCGCAGGAATTCGCGGTTGAAATTCGACTTGGTCGAAAAACCTGCGCGATACATGGCCTCGGTCACCGTGATGCCGTCCTGGCGCAGCAGCGTGCAGACATCCTTGATCCTGAAATCGTTCACATAGCGCGAGACATTCATGCCACGCACCCGGTTGATGGCCTGCGACACCTGCCGGGCCGGAAGGCCCGCGCGGCGGGCAAGCCGTGTGAGGTTGAGCGTGTCGTCACGATAAAGGTGCTGCGTCGTCATCAGGGCATCGATCCGAGCAAGGATCTCGGCGTCTTCGGAGGTCGCGCTCTGGGGGGCAGGCTCCGGCTCGCTGTTCGTCTCCGTCTGGGCCCGGCCCGCAGTGAGCGCGGCGAGACCGATCAACAAAAGGCTGATGATATTGGCGTTGCTCACCAGAAGCGCCGCATGGCTGCCTCCCGAGCGCTCGAAATCGAACAGGATCACCATGTCGAACCCAGCTGACAGGGACAGGCAGAAAGCTGCCAGCCAGAGAGCACGGTGAGCTGAGGTGGCGCTGTCCAGACGGGCAAGGCCAAGCCCGTCGGGCCCGCGCCAAGCGATCCCGGCAAGGGCCAGTGCGTAGGCCAGAAACAGAATGATCAGTGCACCGTCCACCAGGATTGGTGCAAAGAGTACCAGGGCAAGAATGACCAGCGCAGCAAGAGGTGCCGCAGCGAGGCGGAACATTCCTGGCCGGGACTGGTCGACAAGACCGCGAAAGCTCTCATAGGCAAGGGGTGGCAGCAGCGCGGCCAGGACCGGCAGCACAAAGCGCAGCGCCTCGATCTCATACCCCCAGCGCAGGCCCAGAATGACGGATTGCAGGCAGCACAGGGCAATCAATGTCAGAAAGGCACGTGTCGCGGTTGTTCCGTTGCTTTGCTTCAGGAAGACGAAGACCAGCGCCAGAAGCAATGCGTTGACGAAGGGCAGGGGAACGAACAGCACGGGCAATGAACCTTGGACGGGTGGTGACGGTGACCTTTATCGCGATCCGGAGTGACTGAATCGCGAAAGAGGACGCTTTCCAGGACGGCCTTACCAAGTATTCGGCCGTTGCTCCACTGACTGAAAGATTGCTCATGAAAATTCAAGCTCTTCTCGTGCCGCTGGCTCTGTCACTCGTCGCCGCTGTTCCCGCCAGGGCCCAGGAGCCGGTGGGTGTTCGCGAGATTTCGGTAAGTTCGAAAGCCAGAGGAGAGGATCTCACTGTTCTGGTCTGGTACCCGGCCAAGCCGGGCGGGGAGACGGTGTTGATCGGAGATGACAGGATCTTCGAAGGCACGCCAGCATTGGCCGATGCCGCAAGGGCGGAAGGGACGTATCCGCTGATCGTGCTCTCGCACGGGTCGGGAGCATCAGTCGAAAAGATGGCCTGGATTGCGAGCGAACTTGCCGGCGAAGGTTTCATCGTCGCCGGTGCAAATCACCCCGGCACCACCAGCGGCGATTCCACGCCGGAAGATACGCCGAAGCTCTGGCAACGAACGGACGATCTCGCCACGGTGATCGATGAGTTGCTTGCCGACCCGGATTGGTCGGCGTCAATCGACCGGGGAAATATCGGGGCGCTTGGGTTTTCCCTTGGCGGCGCTGCCGTTCTGGAAAGCGTGGGTGCAATGGCAAGCCTGGAGGCTTACGTCGACTATTGCGACACCAATCCGCAGATGCCGGACTGCCAATGGTTCATGGGCGGGAGGGCGTTTGTCGACAGGGAGGAAATCAAGGTCGAGCCGTTTGATCTGCGGACGGTCGACAAGGCTCTTTTCGAACAAAAGAGCCATGATGCCCGGCTCAAGTCTGTTATCGCTGTCGATCCGGCGCTGGCGGCTGCCTTTCAGGAGCAAAGCTTCGCGGGTGTCGGCATTCCGCTGCATTTCCTCAATCTTGGCGTGGCAGGGCAGATCGATGTCGGTGTGCGCTCTGCGCATCTGGTCGCTGCTGCGCCAGACGCCGATCTGCTTCACATCGAGGATGCCGTTCATTTCAGCTTCCTGCCCGTGTGCAAGGAAGACGCGATCGTCTTCATGAAATCCATCGGCGAAACGGACAGCCTGTGCACCGATGGTGGCGGCAGGTCTCGAGCCGAGCTGCACGATCAGATGGCCGAGATGATTGTCGACGCTTTCCGGGCAGACTTGAAGGCGGCAAACTGACGGCCTGGCCGGGGACGCGATCGAGGTTTCTTCACATGTGGACTGCAGCCTCCCGCGCTTTCGGGCGTGGGAGACTGCCGGTCGTCTCAAGGTGTCAGGAGGAAGCGCCCTGGCTGCGTTCGATCAGCTTCAGCACTGCCACAAGCACGATGCCGTAGAGAACATGGCCAACGAGGGCGACCCAGACGATGCCACTGAAGTTCAGGAAGAAGGGCAGGCCGGCGACCGATGTGATGCCGCCGATGGCGAAGACCCAGAGACCGAAACCGTAAATTGCCGAGGGCAGGAGCCAGTGGGTGTTGCCGACCACGCGCTGCCACAACGGCGCGAAGATGAACATCCAGCCGACAGGGTAGCCGATCAGTCCGACGGCGTAGAAATGGACGAAATATCCGCCGAAGTCGCCGTTCGGAAGACCCAGGCTGCCAAGCAGGCTTTTGGCGAGGCCGTGCGGTGAAAGGGTCGCGAAACCCAAAGCCGGACTGATGATCTGGCCCCAGAGGTCGAACGCGTTGGTCGCAAAGAAGCCCGAGATGAACATCAGGCCGAGCGTATGAAAACTCAGGGCGGGCAGGGTACCGGCAGTCTGGACCTGGCTGGAAGTTGTATTCATGACGGGATCACTTTCCTGAGATTGTCTCTTCTGCTGGCAGATACTTGGCTCTGAATGCGATCACATGGAAATAAAATGGCGAGGGCCTTGCGTGACGAATTCGTGATGAAAAATTGACGCCTCGCAGCGGCTGTTTCCAATCTTTGGATAACGCGTCGGCACTGTTGCTACACCTCCTCTTGCATGATCGGATGCGCCCTCTTTGCAACGCCGACAATGTGAGAATGCCGAAATGGATAAGTTGCCCGTCCGCCTCTATGCCGCTTTTGCTGCCGATGAGCGAGGCGGCAACATCGGCGGCGTTGTTTTTGAGGATACGCCGCTGTGGCCGGACGCGCGTCAGCGGATCGCTGCGGATATCGGTGCCCCGACGACGGGTTTTGTCCGCCAGAAGTCCGACAAGAGGATCGAGGTCCGCTTTCACTCGACCCGGGCGGAAATGGATATGTGCGGCCATGTTACCGTTGCGATTTTTGCAGCGTTGCTGGCCGACGGGCGGATTGGGCCTGGAAGTTATGTTCAGGAAACACCCGCGGGGGAAATCGGTGTTGATGTCGCCTCGGACGGTGCCATCACCATGCACCAGCCTTTGCCGAAGTTCGGATTGAACGAGGCAACCGCGGACGAGATAGCTCCACTGCTCGGCATGGAGCCGGCTGGTGTTCTCAGCGTTGCGGCGTCCTCGACAGCCCTTCGGCATGTTTTCATCGAAGTGGCAGATACCGATGCTCTGGCAGCCCTTCGTCCGGATGATGACGGGCTGCGACGTTTCAGCCTGGCACGGTCGATCGACACGTTGGGCATCTGGTGCCGGACAGGGCGTGGTCTGGGCAAGGCTAAGGTACGCCTGCGGGATCTCTGCCACGGTGTCGGCGATCCGGAAGAGGCGGCGAGCGGTACCACCAACGGTGCGCTGGCCTGCCAATTGTTCCGGGCGCAAAAACTTCTTCCGGGCAATGGCGGGCAGGCGGTCCTGGTCGCAGAACAGGGCTTCGAGATGGGCCGTCCAAGCATCGTCAGAACCGTGCTGAACACGGCTGGCGGCGAAGTCACGGGTGTTTCTGTCGGTGGGTATGCGGCCTTGCGGCTGACGGGCGAGTTTCACCTGTGAAACCCGCCGCGCCGGTGTGACGTCAGACCCGTTCGAACAGCGCTGGTCCCGTTTCGCTGAAGAGTTCGATCTCGAGCGACTTGGCCGGACCGGACGATACATCGCCAAAGACGAGCGTCGAACGGGATCCGTCGGGCGCGTTCTCGGTGACGAAATCGAACACCATTACCGGCCCGTTCCAGGGCTTCAGCGGGAAGGGGATCTGTTTCGGTCCTGCCATCAGCACCAGCTTGTCGCCGTCTGCCTTGATCTCGACCTTGCCGAAATACGGGTTGGAATAGGTGCCGGTGAGAAGGTCTTGCGGAGGCGTCGGGCCGGCATCTGCCGGGCGATCCTGACCGACAGTGCTGCCACGTTTGGTGTAGAAGCCTTCGAACCTGCTCGAATAACCTCCGTACCAGTCACGGGTGATGTGGCCGAGCTGCGCCAGGTCGGTGAAGGAGGCCGTGATGGCTTCGGCTGCTCCGACAGGGGCTGCATTGGTGAGGACGACTATGCCCAGGTCGAGCGAGGGGATCATCGCAAAGCAGGTGCCTGCGCCCAGCAGGAACGCTCCGGAATGGCCGATCCGGACACGGCCGGACGGATCAGTGCCGACATTGAAACCGTAACCGTAAAAGCCGGACCTGGCATCGGGGCTGTGGGGGCGATCCGAAAAGCTTTGCGGGCTGATGGCCGGCAGAAGCGCCTCGGGTGCGATAAGGGGAGTTCCCGCGTGGGCGCCGTCTGCAAGCAGCATCTTCAGCCAGATGGCCAGATCGTTGACGGTCGAACTGACACCACCAGCCGGCGACTGGGCGTCGGGTTTGCGCTGGTACAGCGGAGCAAAGCCGTCGCCGTCTCGGCTGTGTGGGATAGCGCGGTTGCTTGCTGCCATGTAGTCGGCAAAGCGTGAGCTGGTCGACGTCATGCCGAGCGGTCTGTAAAGCGCTTCTTCCGAAAGGCTGCTCCAGTCGGTGCCGGCAGCCTGGGCAACGGCCTCCGCGGCGGCGGTCAAGCCGAAGTTGGTATAGGCATAGGAAATCCGGAAAGGTGCCAGCGGCAGAAGCTTCAACCTCTGCAGGATTTCCTTGCGGTCGTAACCCAGGTCTTCCAGATCGTCGCCTGCGTGGTCCGGCAGACCGGAGCGATGGCTGTAGAGGTCACCTATAGTCAGCTTTTCGGTGCGGTCGGGATCGGACAATTCGAACCAGGGCAACAGTTCGCGCATCCGGCTGTCCCAACCGACGACGCCCTTGCTGACCTGGCTCGCAACGACGGTCGCTCCCACCGGTTTGGAGAGGGACGCAAGCTGAAACACTGTGTCCGGTGTGATGGTTTCCGGTCCACCAAGTCGGCGCACGCCGAAGCCCTTGGAATAGACGGTTTCGCCGCGATGAACAGCGGCAACGGCCAGTCCCGGGATTTTGCTGCGCGTCATCACATCGGCCACGATTGCGTCAAGCTCGGCGACTGCCTTTGCAATCTGCTCGGGCGAGGCTTCAACACCTGGTGTCTGGGCAGGGGAAAGCTCCTGCGCAAACCCACGCAGCGGCAGTGCCGTCAGGGCTGCGGTGGCAGTGCCGAGAAACAGACGGCGGGAGAGTGTGTGCCGGGGCATATGCAAATTCCTTGGGGAGATACTGAAATCAAAACAAGCATATGCATGATGCGCGAAACGCACCTGAGAGATCAACTTAACGACGTGTAATGCGGGTTTGTTGAAACTTCTTGGTTAAGCAACCGTGTCTTGATCAGAGAAGCAAGTGGCCGGCACCAGAACGGCATCCGGCCGGCAGGCCGGGTGCTATTCGATGTCGCCGTGGACGGCGACCATATCCAGTTTCGCTTCCGGGGCGGCAATGGTTCTGAAGGCTTCCCGCACACCGTCTTCGGTCAGGTCACGCTGAACGGCGATCAGCGTGTTTTCCGGATGCTCCTCGCAAAGCTCCGCCATATAGGCCAGCTCCTGACGGGCAACACCAAGCGCCGCCTCCACGGAAGGTGCGCCGTAAATGTCGACAAAATGTTGAGCAAGCCGCTCGGCGAGGGTGGCAAGCTCGGTCTCTTCAATCGGGGTGACGGCAACGAAGGTTGCTCTGCCGAAGGTTTCCAGCCCCAGCCAGCCGTTGGCAAAGGCCTGACGTGCCTTGCCGGTCAGGTCGGCTTCGGTCCAGTCGGAAAACTCGAAGCCGCCGGACAGGCACCATTCGCCGGTACGAGCCGGGGAAAAGAAGACGTTGCGGTCGCTGTCATCCAGGTGAATGGCACGAGCGAGTTTCATCCGGTTATCCCTCAAGACGGCTGGAAAGCGGGATCAAGGTCGTGTCCTCACCCGTTCTCAGCAACATACCAAAATTTTCATCGACACCGACGAAAGTGCCGGAGGTTCCGTCAACCTCCACCGTTTCACCCAGCGTCGGAACAAGGCCGCGCCAGTCGGAATGGACGGGGCGCGGGCCGTCGTCCAGCCAGCGATTGAGCCAGTAAAGGCTATGGCGCACCCAGCACTCCAGAAGCTGATCGGGGGTAATCTCGCCGCAGCCTTCTTCGGACAACCAGGTTCGGTCAGGATCCTTGCCGGGGTTCGATTTCCGGCTTGCCATGCTGAGTTCCAGGCCGAGGATCAGCCAGTCCGGGGTTGCCTCGGGATCCTGCGTCGACGCCTTGACGCGCATGCGCCCGCATACCGCGCCGTTGACGCGAATCCGGCCATCCCATTCCAGGTGGACTGCCACCTCCGGCGGGGCGAGCGTGCCGAGGGCCGCCTGAAAACCGAGACCGCACACGGGCAGGATGGCCATGGCCTCCTCCAGCGGGACTTCCGGTGCAAAGATCAGAGCCGCCCGCAGGCGTTCCCCGCCAAGGTTATAGATGACTGTTCCGGGATCCGTGCCGGTGATGGCAAGCGCCAATGCACGTTCGAAGGGATCTGCCTGTCCGGTCAGTGCCTCGCCCTGAAACAGCGGCGGAAACTGCACTTCGCTCATGCGTTGCCCTCCGCGATCAAGGTTCGGGCGAGCTGACGGAACACGGAAGCTTCCGGCGCTTCAGGTGTCTTGATCGAAATCGGCGTGCCGCCATCGCCGGCAAGGCGGATGTTGAGATGCAGCGGCACCTCGGCCAACAGGGGGACCCCGAGCTTTTCCGCTTCCGCAGCAACGCCGCCATGGCCGAAGACATGTTCCTCATGACCGCAGTTGGAGCAGATGTGGGTCGACATGTTCTCGATCATGCCGATAAGCGGAACTTGCATCTGCTCAAACATGCTGATGCCCTTGCGGGCATCGATCAGGGCAACGTCCTGCGGTGTCGAAACGATGATGGCGCCGTCGACGGCGAACTTCTGGCAAAGTGTCATCTGGACATCGCCGGTGCCGGGCGGCAAATCGACGATCAGCGCATCGAGCGCCCCCCATTGCACCTGGGTCATCATCTGCTGCAGAGCACCCATCAGCATCGGCCCGCGCCAGGCAACTGCCTCGTCGCCCGATGTCATGAGGCCGATGGACATCATGGTGACGCCGTGGTTGCGCAGCGGCAGGATCATCTGGCCATCCGGCGAGGTCGGACGCCCGGAGATGCCAAGCATCTTGGGCTGCGACGGACCGTAGACATCGGCATCCAGCAGACCCACCTTGCGACCTTCGGCGGCCAGCGCACAGGCAAGATTGGCAGCCACGGTCGACTTGCCGACGCCGCCCTTGCCCGAGGCAACCGCGATCACCCGGTCGATGCCAGGCACCTTCTGCGGCCCGGTTGCGCCCGGTGCCGCCGGTTTCGCCCGGATCGGCTGCGGTTCGGACGGTTTGGGCGCTGCGGGTTTGGTGGCCTGCGCGGCCGGCTGGTCCGCATGGGACGTCAGGATCACCTGAACGCTTTCGCAGCCTTCCAGCGCTTCGAGCTTCGTTTCCGCTTCGCGTTTCAGAACTTCCATCTCGGCCATGCGCCGCGGGTCGATCTCCAGAACGAAGCGGACCGTACCGCCATTGACCTGCAGTGCCCGCATCATGCCCGAGGCGGCAATGTCCTCGCCGGAGGCCGGATCCTTGATCGTCTTCAGAACCGACAGGGCGGTTTCGCGCGTCAGTGACACGTTAGTCCTGCCCCTCGATTTCGCCGGTGACCACGTGCTCGAGACCGAGTTCCTCGATCGTCACGACAGCTTTCACCTTGAAGGATTTTCCCGCATTCGGGCCTGCTTCGCGCACCGCATTTTCGATGGCCTGCTGCGAGGTCACACCGACCTGCTTCAGGAACTTGCGCATGGACATGTTGAAATCTTCGCTCATCTTATTCTCCTGTTGAATGCGGCGCACATTGACGGCTCGCCCGATTGAAACCTACCCTAGCGGATCTGGCCAGCAACGTGAGGGAGGAGCGCGTGGGCTGCCGTGCCTTGATATTTGTTGCCGTTGTCCTGTCGGCCGGCATCCTGTTCCACAAACCGGGGATCGCGCAATCGCGGTCTTTCCGGATGGGCGTGCCGAACGCGATTGCGGAAACCGGCTTCCTCCAGTATCTGCTGCCGCGCTTTTCGCTCAAGACCGGGATCCGCATCGAAATCGTGGGTGACACGGAAACCTCCGAACTCAGTCTTTCGGAAGGCGCTTCCGGGGTTGCCGTGTTCTCGGGTCTTGGCAAGACCTGGTTCCTCATGACCCATGAGGAAACCAACGAACACGCGATCCGCTTCCGGGACTGGCTGACCGGGGACATCGGCAGGCGCACGGTTGATGCTTTCGAGGAAAACGGCAAGCAGGTGTTCACCGCAGCGCTCGAACAGGTGGAGGACGATGGTCCGGTCGTCCTGTCCGGCGATGCGGTCCGAGGCGAGGAACTGGCCGTTCTCCATTGCGGACGGTGCCACATGGTCAACGAGGCGACGCGCCTTACGACAATCGGTTCATCGCCTTCCTTCGCGGTGATGCGCAGTTTCTCCGACTGGCAAATGCGGTTCGAGGCGTTTTTTGCCCTCAATCCGCATCCCGCTTTCACGGTGATCGACGGCGTCACCGAACCCTTCGACATAAGCAGGCCATCGCCGATCGTACCGGTGCAGATGACGCTTGAAGAACTCAAAGCGATCCTTGCGTTCGTATCCCGCATTCCGCCGGCGGACCTCGGAGCTCCCATACAGTACCAGTGACCTTGTCTCATCCGGCTCAATGATCGCGCCGCTTGCTGATGTAGTCGTCCGTCGTGCGAACACGTGGGCGCTCGGCGGAGGCGAACGGGTTGTTTTGCGAATGGTAGACGGCGTTCACGCGGCAGTCGTCGCACATCTGTATGAGCTGTATGGCCTTGTTGTCCTGGAACATGGCGTGTTTGCCGGCGAGCTTTTCCGTCAGTCTCATCACTGTTGACCGAACACCGAATGGCTTGCCGCATTCAACGCAGTTGAACGGCTCTTCTTCCTTCAGCACCCTGGCGCGCAATGCGTCGTCCGAAAGATCCAGCCTCGGATCCAGTGTCAGGGCCTTTTCCGGGCAGATTGTCGTGCAGATGCCGCACTGAAGGCAGGCATCCTCCTGAAAGCGCAGCTGGGGCGCATCGGGGTTTTCCTTCAGGGCGCCGGACGGGCAGAGCGACACGCAGGACAGGCACAGCGTGCAGGCGTCCTGGTCAAGGACAACCGAGCCATAGGGTGCTCCTTCCGGAAGCGGGATGACCTTACCCGGCTCGTTGAGCGTTTTGGCGGCAAGGCGCGTGATTTGCCGGCGGGAGCCAAGGGGCAGGATCGGCTGCTTTGCGGTCACCGGAGACTGTTCGCGGTAGAGGATTTCTTCCAGCTCGTCCGGATCGGACGGGGTGATGAGGCAGACGCGGTCTTCGCCGGCGATCGCATTGGAGAGGTCGGCCTGGAAGGGCATGCCCTCCTTTTCCGTGGCAGGTGATAGCAACACGGTCACATCGGCGAAACCGCAGGCAAGTGCTGCCAGGCTTTCCGTATGTCCAAAGCTGGCGATGGCTTCCATCTCCAGCGGAATGACGTCTGCCGGCAACCCCTTGCCGTAGCGCGCGCCCAGGCGGATCAGCTCTGCGCCGTGGCTGCTGTCGTGAACGAGCAGGCGCGGTGCTTCGGAGCTGAGCTTTCGCCAGGTTGCCGCCAGCGTTTGCAGGCGCTGGAAGGTGTGGCTGACCGGAGGAGCATCGTAGCTGATGGCACCGGACGGACAGACCGCCGAACAGCTTCCACAGCCGGCGCAGACCATCGTATCGACCGCAACACTGTCGCCGCCAGGGCTGATGGCGCCGGTTGGGCAAAGATCCAGGCAGCGTGTGCAGCCTGTTTTGCGGGCCCTGGAGTGAGCGCAGAGCTGCTCGTCCAGACGAACGTAGAGCGGCTTTTCGAAGGTGCCGACAAGTTGTGAGGCATCCAGGAGCGCCTTGGTGAACGCGCCGGTATTGCCCGGGTCTGCCCGCAGGTAGCCTTCCCGCTTTTCCGGTGCGGGAAAGAGCGGCTGCCCCCGGCGGAGGTCCAGCACGATGTCGCATTCCGTGCGCCCGCCGCTCTTGGGATCTGTCCAGTTGAACGCGCCCCGCCCACCGGGAATGCGTTCCTGCAGGGCATCGAAACCGACCTTGAAGTGGCCAAGCGCACCGGTTGCTGTTGTTACCCGGCCGCGCACGATGTCGAAGCGCCGGTCGTCGGCAAGAGGCAATTCGTCGGCAGGGTCGAGAATGACTGTAACGCTCAGGAGCTCGCAAAGATGGTCTGCCGCGGTAAGCGCAGCTTCGCTGTCGCCAAGGATGAGGCAGGTGCCCTCCGAGGTTACGTCCACGACCTTTGCGCCTGGTGTCGGCAAGATCGATTCGGCAACCAGTGCTGCCATCTTGGGAGACGTGCTGCGGGTGTCGGCCGTCCAGCCGGCACGATCGCGCAGATCGAGAAAAAGAGGTTCGTCCGCTTCAAGGTCTGCGGCCAGATCCTCGAACGCCTGGCGTTCCTGCTGGCATGCGATGATGACATTGCCTGCCTGAAGCGCCTCGGCAGCCTGCGCTGCTTCGCCGCGGCAAAGTTGCGTGTGGATTTTCGAACAGGGCAGTCCTGTCGCCTGTTCTAAAAGCCCGGCGTCAATAGCCTGAGTATTCAGGCAATCGCAAAGCAGAAGCCTTGGTTGCGTCATTGTGTGCGCGTCCTCTCCCCCGGATCGTCCGAAACCGATTCTCTTGTGATTTGTCAGACAATACCGAACCCCATAACAAGGGCGCGGAAAGGCGCGCGTCAAGTTCGACTTCTGCGGGGCTTGAAATTTATGTCGCTTGCTACAGCATTTTACGTAACATCAAAACAGAGTCGGATTGAACCGGCGGACGGGGAGGTAGGTGGTTCGTGACTAGGGAAAGAACGCGCGTCATGCCGGTGGGGGTTGTGGTGCGCAGGCTGCCCGGCGTAACGCGCTGGCAGAAGTGGACCTGGCTGCCGGTGTCCCTGCTGCCGGGGGCCGCGCCTGCGGACTGGAAAATGCTGCGGGCTGAAGGCGATGCGATCGAATACCATGCGACGACCTTGAGCCTGGAGCTGCATCACACCCAGACCGAAGCCTATCTGATTGCCCTGTCCGACAAGGTTCCCTCTGTCTACGTGGTGATGCGGGCCGCCCCGGAGTTGGCTCCAGCAATCCCCATTGAGGTGCTGCACATGACAGCGTCTGCCCATGAAGGTCTGGATTACGCGGATTCCGCCGAGGTCTTTGTCGAAAAGGTGCCAATGCCGACAGGGCTGATTGCCTGGGTCCGGGAATTCGTTGACATGCACCATGAAGAGGAAATCTTCTACAAGCGTCAGCGTGACAAGCACCGGATCGACCTGGAGGAAGAAGGCATAGGTGATCCGCGCATCCGGCAGCTTGCCGACGTTTACCGGGCGCCCGGCACCCGAAAGAAGGACACACTGCAGTGAACTCCGGCGACGACAAGCCAATGGATTTCTGGTCAAGGCGCAAGGCTGCGGTTCGTGAGGCCGAAGCCGCGGAAATCGAGCGCCGGGACGCTGAGCTTGAAACCGCGAAACGGGTCGAGCTGGAAGAAAAGACCGACGCGGAAATCCTGGAAGAACTTGGATTGCCTGATCCCGACAGCCTGCAGAAGGACGACGATTTCACGCAGTTCCTGGCCAAGACCGTGCCGGAGCGTCTGCGCCGGAGAGCATTGCGCCGTTTGTGGCTGTCCAATCCCGTTCTCGCCAATCTCGATGGCCTGAACGATTATGACGATGATTTTACCGATGCATCGACCGCCGGTCAGGTGGTGAAGACCGCCTATGAAGTTGGTCGTGGATTCTTGAAAAAAATCTCTGAAACGGGGCCGGACGAAAACTCGGACGCTACGCTGGCCGGAGAAGGTGAAGTACTTTCCGGGCAAAGTGATTCTGCTGCGCCGCAATCGGAACAACTTGCTGCAGCGCAGCATACTTATGTCGAAAATGGAAAAACATCTATTCGATTGACGCAAAGAGACGAGAAGGTGCAAATTAGTGAAATTGGAACTATTGTGTCTGATGAAACAGCACTGGTCGAAGCCGAAGAAGAGCGCCTGCCGAAACGGCGCCGAATGCGTTTCGACTTTGATTAATACTAAAGTCTAAGAAGTTTTTGCGCCAGAAAAGCACTGCGTGTGTGGGAGGAAAAGGCTCGAATGGCCGTTGTGGCGAGGGAATTCATTATCGAACCGGAAGATCAGGCCCGGTCCGAATTATACGACTTTCTGGCACTGGTGCTTGCGCGCCCGGCCGGAGCCGAACTGCTCGAGCAGATTGCAGGCCTGCAGGGTGGTGATACGCCCCTCGGCAATGCTCTCAATGTGCTTGCCAGAATTGCGGCGGTAACGACGCCGGAGACGGCCGAGCGTGAATTCAATGCCCTTTTCGTCGGTCTCGGGCGCGGTGAGCTGCTGCCATACGCCAGCTATTATCTGACAGGTTTCCTCAACGAAAAGCCTCTCGCGAAGCTGCGCCAGGACATGGCGGAGCGCGGGATCGAGCGCGCTGAAGACAAGCACGAGCCGGAAGACAACATCGCATCGCTGATGGAGATGATGGCGGGGATGATCCTCGGCCGTTTCGGCAAGGTGACGTCTCTCAGCGAACAGAAGAGTTTCTTCAACGCCCACGTGGAACCTTGGGCGATACATTTCTTCACTGATCTGGAAGCGGCCGGAACATCGGTGTTCTACGGTGCTGTCGGATCGTTGGGGCGCCAGTTCATGGAAATCGAGGCACAGGGCTTCGACATGATCTCGAACTGACGGTTGCATCTGAAATGGGGTGGCTTGGCCATCCATCTGCGAGAGGAGGAATGCGACAATGAAACGACCCGAAACGGCAAGCCCCGAAGAGGGTACAGGCCGCCGGGACTTCCTGAAGCTGGCGGCGATTTCTGCCCCGGTTGCCGTGACCACGGTAACCGCCGGAACCACCGCTGAGGCGGCTGAACCGGACCTGGCTTCCGACAAGATGCAGGACACGGTTCATACCCGTGCCTACTACGACAGCGCCCGGTTCTAACTGGACCCTGTGAGACTTCCCCGGCCATGGTTGCGTGACGCCCGGACGCCGGTTCACAAATAACCCAGCCGTATCAGGTTCTGATACAAGCAAGGTAGGGCAATATGCTTAGGAAAAAGACCAATGGGGTTGCGCGACGCCCCCAAGGTGCAAGTATCCTGAAAGACGCTGCACACAAGTCGGTAGACCGCCGTACGTTCCTTAAGGGATCCGGTCTTGCCGCAGGCGGCCTGGCCGCCATTACCGTGACCGGAGGAACGGTCACCAAAGCCAAGGCACAATCCACCGGCGATGCCGTGAAGACCGTCAAGTCGATCTGCACGCACTGTTCCGTTGGCTGTACCGTTATCGCCGAAGTTTCCAGCGGAGTCTGGATCGGGCAGGAACCCGGTTGGGACAGCCCGTTCAACCTGGGTGCCCACTGCGCCAAGGGAGCTTCCGTCCGCGAACACGCTCATGGCGAGCGCCGCCTGAAATATCCGATGAAAAAGGAAGGCGGAGAGTGGAAGCGGATCAGCTGGGACGAGGCGATCAACGAGATCGGCGACAAGATGCTGCAGATTCGCGAAGAAAGCGGTCCGGACAGCGTCTACTGGCTCGGCTCGGCCAAGCACAGTAACGAGCAGGCTTATCTCTTCCGCAAATTTGCAGGCTACTGGGGAACGAACAACGTCGACCACCAGGCCCGCATCTGCCACTCCACGACGGTTGCCGGCGTAGCGAACACATGGGGCTACGGCGCCATGACCAACAGCTACAATGACATCCACAATTCCAAGGCGATCTTCATCATCGGCGGCAATCCGGCGGAGGCTCACCCCGTCTCCCTGCTGCACGTGCTGCGCGCCAAGGAACAGAACAACGCGCCGCTGATCGTCTGCGATCCGCGGTTCACCCGCACCGCGGCCCATGCCGACGAATATGTGCGCTTCCGTCCGGGTTCGGACGTTGCCCTCATCTGGGGCATTCTGTGGCACATCTTCGAAAACGGCTGGGAAGACAAGGAGTTCATCCGCACCCGCGTGTGGGGCATGGACCAGATCCGCGAAGAAGTTGCCAAATGGACGCCCGATGAAGTCGAGCGTGTCACCGGTACGCCGGAAAGCCAGCTGAAGCGCGTGGCGCGAACGCTTGCCAACAACCGTCCGGGTACCGTGATCTGGTGCATGGGCGGCACCCAGCACACCAACGGCAACAACAACACTCGTGCCTACTGCATCCTGCAGCTGGCGCTCGGCAACATGGGCACCGCCGGTGGCGGCACCAACATCTTCCGTGGCCACGACAACGTGCAGGGAGCGACCGACCTCGGCGTTCTCGCCGACACGCTGCCGGGCTATTACGGCCTGACCGCCGGCTCCTGGGCTCACTGGGCTCGTGTGTGGGAAGAAGATCTGGATTGGCTGAAAGGCCGCTTCGGCACCATCAAGGGTGCGGACGGCAAGGACAAGGCCATGATGAACCTGACCGGTATCCCGGTCAGCCGCTGGATCGATGGTGTCCTTGAAGCCAAGGAGAACCTGGAACAGCCGGACAACACCCGTGCGATGGTGCTGTGGGGCCATGCCCCGAACTCCCAGACCCGTCTGCCGGAAATGAAACAGGCCATGGAAAAGCTCGACCTTCTGGTCGTGGTTGATCCCTATCCGACCGTTTCGGCAATCCTGCACGACCGTACCGACGGCTGTTACCTGCTGCCGGCCTCGACCCAGTTCGAGACCCGTGGTTCGGTGACCGCTTCCAACCGGTCGCTGCAGTGGCGCGAACAGGTGATCGCACCGCTGTTCGAATCCAAGCCCGACCACACGATCATGGCCATGTTCGCCAAGAAGTTCGGTTTCGACGACCGTCTCTTCCGCAACATCGGTATGGACGGGGACGAGCCGAACATCGAAGACCTGACACGCGAGTTCAACCGCGGCATGTGGACGGTGGGTTACACCGGCCAGTCGCCTGAGCGTATCAAGTCGCACATGGAGAACCAGCACACCTTCGACCGCACCACGCTGCGTGCAGTCGGCGGTCCGAACGACGGCGAGTTCTACGGCATGCCGTGGCCGTGCTGGGGCACCGCAGAGATGAAACACCCGGGAACGGCTAATCTCTACGACATGTCCATGCCGGTCGCTGAAGGCGGTCTGTGCTTCCGTGCCCGTTACGGCGTGGAGCGTGATGGCCAGAACCTTCTGGCGGAAGGCGTCTCCAACCCCGGTGCGGATATTCAGGACGGCTATCCCGAGTTCACCATGCAGATGCTGATCGACCTCGGCTGGGATGGTGACCTGACGGCCGAAGAGCGTCAGTCGATCGAGACTGTTGCCGGCGCTGCGGACAAGATCGGCACCGTGAACTGGAAAACCGACCTTTCGGGCGGTATCCAGCGCGTGGCGATCGCCCATGGCTGTGCCCCGTTCGGCAATGCCAAGGCGCGTGCCGTTGTGTGGACCTTCCCGGATCCGGTGCCGCTGCACCGCGAGCCGCTCTACACCAACCGGCGGGATCTGGTCGCGGACTATCCGACCTATGCCGACAAGTCGTTCTGGCGCGTTCCGACACTCTATGCGTCGATCCAGAAGAACGACTTCTCCAAGGACTTCCCGATCATCCTCACATCCGGCCGTCTGGTCGAATACGAGGGCGGCGGGGACGAAACCCGGTCGAACCCCTGGCTGGCGGAACTCCAGCAGAACATGTTCGTCGAAATCAATCCGCGGGATGCCAACAATCTCGGGGTACGTGACGGCGCACAGGTCTGGGTCGAAGGCCCGGAGGGCGGCAAGGTCAAGGTCATGGCGATGGTTACCGAACGTGTCGGCGAAGGCGTTGCCTTCATGCCGTTCCACTTCGGCGGTCATTACCAGGGCGAGGATCTGAGGTCGAAGTATCCGAAGGGTGCAGACCCCTATGTGCTTGGGGAAAGCTGTAACACCGCTCAGACCTACGGGTATGACTCGGTGACCCAGATGCAAGAGACCAAGGCTACTCTCTGTAAGATCTCGGCAGCGTAAGGAGGACGACAAATGGCAAGATCAAAGTTCCTTTGCGACGCTGAACGCTGCATTGAGTGCAATGCCTGCGTCACGGCCTGCAAGAACGAGCACGAGGTGCCGTGGGGCATCAACCGCCGCCGTGTTGTGACCATCAATGATGGCAAACCGGGCGAACGGTCGATCTCCGTGGCCTGCATGCACTGCTCGGACGCACCCTGCATGGCGGTGTGCCCGGTGGACTGTTTCTACCAGACCGAAGAAGGCGTGGTGCTTCACTCGAAGGACCTGTGCATTGGCTGCGGCTACTGCTTCTACGCCTGTCCGTTCGGCGCACCGCAATTCCCGCAGGCGGGCAATTTCGGATCGCGCGGCAAGATGGACAAATGCACCTTCTGTGCAGGTGGTCCGGAAGAAAACAACTCCACTGCAGAGTTCGCGAAATACGGCCGCAACCGTATCGCCGAAGGCAAGTTGCCGCTCTGCGCGGAAATGTGCTCCACCAAGGCCCTGCTCGCGGGTGATGGCGACGTCGTGTCGGCCATCTACCGCGAACGTGTGGTTGCCCGCGGCTTCGGCTCGGGTGCCTGGGGCTGGGGTACCGCTTACGGCCAGAAAGGCGGCTGATCCCTTGCGGGGTGAGGGCAGACCGGCACGCCGGACTGCCCGTCACGCTTGGGTAGATGCCTGAAAGAAACGTAGGCGGGGCGGCTTTACAGCCGCCCCGCTCGTCTCCGGTTGTAATCGACAATGAGGTTTGCGGTCATGAAACGCGTGACTATGGCTTTGCTTGTTCTTCTGGCCTTTCTTGGTGCGGGTCTGGGGACAGGGTTTGCACAGGATACGTCCGCCGACCGGTCGGCGACCGGCGGTGCGCAGACGCTTGAAGACATCATGAAGCGCCAGCGGGGGGAGAAGGTCGACTACGACTTCCGCCGCAACAATACCGGTGACCCGGATGACGCGGCGTCGATTTCCTCACAGCTCGGGACACTTGGCGGTGTCTCCGATCCGGAGCTCTGGCGGGCACTGCGGTATGGCTCCGCAGATGTAACAGTCTCTTCGGGCGGTTTCGCAGCAACCGTTCTGATGCAGGATGGTGGCATGCGCTGGCTCGAATGGCGCAAGGGTCCGCTTGCCACTTATGGCGCCTGGCTGCTCGGCGGGACCATCGTGCTGCTGGCCCTTTTCTATCTCATTCGCGGCCGTATTCGCATCGATGGCGAGAAGACCGGCCGCACCATCACCCGCTTCAAGGCGATCGAGCGCTTCGGGCACTGGCTGCTTGCGGGATCCTTCGTCCTGCTTGGCATTACCGGCCTGCTGACGCTTTTCGGGCGCTTCGTGATCATCCCCATGATCGGCAAGGACGCTTTTGCGCCCGTCGCGCATTTCTCGAAGTGGATCCACAACAACGTCGCCTGGGCCTTCATGCTGGGCCTGATCATGGTGTTCGTGATGTGGGTGGCACACAACATCCCGAACAAGACGGATGTAAAATGGATTGCCGTCGGTGGCGGGCTCTTCAAGAAAGGCGTGCACCCGCCGGCCAAGAAATTCAACTTCGGCCAGAAGCTGGTGTTCTGGGGGGTGATCGTCCTGGGCGCGTCGATCTCCGTTTCCGGTCTGTCGCTGCTGTTCCCGTTCGAAATGCCGATGTTTGCGGTCACCTTCGAAAAGCTCAACGCACTCGGCCTGCCGCAGCTGGTGGGTCTCGGTACATTGCCTACCGCGCTTGCACCGCATGAGGAAATGCAGTTTGCGCAGCTGTGGCACGCCATTGTGGCTTTCGTGATGATGGCGCTGATCCTGGCGCATATCTACATCGGTTCCATCGGCATGGAAGGCGCCTATGACGCCATGGGTTCCGGCGAGGTTGAACTGCAGTGGGCGAAGGAGCACCACGGCCTCTGGGTGAAGGAAGTCGAAGAAGCTGAAAAGCGCGAAGCCGCCAAACATTCAGGCGGCGACAGCGCGGTTCCCGCCGAATAGGCCCGGCGTGACATGCCGTTTCAGCCGGATCCCGTATGGTTGCTTGCGCGGGTCTTCGGGCCCGCTGCCGGCTTCCTTCTGACGCTGGTCTCCGCAGCCGGTAGCGCCGATTTCCAGACCCTGAAAGGTCACGGCGGCCCGGTCATGGATATCGACGTTTCCCTTGAGACCGGGCAGGTGGCGACCGCCAGCTTCGACAATTCGGTCGGCATCTGGAAAGACCGGGTGCCGCAATGGCTTGAGGGTCATGCGGCGGCGGTGAAGGTGGTTCAGTTTCTGGACGGTAGTCATCTGGTGTCCGGCGGAGACGATAACGATCTTGTTCTCTGGAACACCCACGATAACTCGAACCGGGTTCTGGAAGGGCACACGGCCAAGATCATGGGGCTTGCGGTTTCTCCCGACAGGACGACGATTGCCAGCGCAAGCTGGGATGCACGTGTGGGACTGTGGCCGGTTGCCGGCGGCGAGCCGGCTTATCTTGCCGGACATGCAGCCGGGGTGAACGCGGTCGCGTTTTCAAGGGACGGGCGCCAGCTCTACTCCGCGTCGGTCGACGGGTCGATCAAGCTCTGGGATCTGGCAACGCAAAGTGAAAAGCGGGTCGTTGATCGCAACGGTTTCGGCATCAATGTCATTGCCATTGGCGGTGAGGGTGACCGGGAGAGCTGGATTGCCTACGGCTCCCAGGACGGAGTGACGCGGATCGTCGATATTGAAACCGGCGAACGGCTGCATGACTTCACTTTCGAGCGCCGGCCGATCCTGGCCATGGCGGTCAGTCCGGATGGCACACGTCTGGCGACCGGTGACGGTCATGGATACATCACAGTGTTCGACACGACGTCCTGGGCGCTCGAAACGGACTTCCGGGCAGCATTGAAAGGTCCGATCTGGGCGCTCGCCTTTTCGAAGGACGGCGATGTGTTGCATGCGGGCGGCATCGAGAACATCGTCTATTCATGGCCGCTTGCGGATCTTGCAACCTTCGATCCGATGGCAACCGAGACACCGCAATTCCTCAAGCAACCGGAAGAAATGTCCAACGGCGAACGGCAGTTCGCGCGCAAATGCTCGATCTGCCACGCCCTGACCGGCGATACCGCGCGCAAGGCCGGGCCGACGCTTCACAACATCTTCGGCCGGCGTGCGGGCACTATTCCGGACTATCCCTATTCGGCGACCCTGTCAGGATCTGATATTGTCTGGTCGGAAGCGACGATCGATCAACTGTTCCTGGACGGTCCGGATCACTATATTCCCGGGTCGAAGATGCCGATGCAGCGGATTGTGGAACAGCAAGACCGTGATGACCTGATCGACTATCTGAAATCGGCGACGGCGCCATCCGAAGGAGATACACAATGAAAACAATGCTCATCGCGTTTGCCGCCATTATCGTGATTGCCATCGGCGCCAACCAGGTTCTGGAACACCTGCGGTTCTCCAGCGCCGACTTCACCTCCAGCCCATCCGTGCGCTTGGGGGAATAACGATTACCCGGAATTTGACGGAAACAGACGGCGCCTGCCGCTAATTCCTTTCCACATGGGCTTTTGATAGCTCATGAGCGGTACCTTGTGCGGCGTACTTGCCTTTCGCCCCGGGGTGACCTTGAAACTCCACGCAAGTCCAATTGGCTTTGATCAGGTCAAAAAAAATCCCCCTCCTCGCGTGAGAAGGGGGAAGGTCTGAGCGGAGCATGCGACACAGATTGCTATCTGGCTCCACTCACTCGGAAAGCGAGAAGACGGTCAGACGGGCTCAGCTTGAGCCCTTGTCCGAATTCGGGAAGAACAGCTGCTGGCCGTCGACCTTGTAGTCGGCGATAGCCTGCTGGCCTTCCTTGGACAGAACCCAGTCAACGAATTGCTGGCCAAGATCGGCCTTCACATGGGCATGAACTTCCGGGTTCACCAGAATGATGCCGTACTGGTTGAACAGGATCGGGTCGCCTTCAACGGCAACCTTGTAGTCGCCCTTGTTGCCGAAGGAGATCCAGGTGGCACGGTCGGTCATGACGTAAGCGCCCATGCCGGTGCCGGTGTTGAGGGTGGCGCCCATGCCGGAGCCGGTTTCACGGTACCAGTCGCCAGACCCTTCGCTCGGGTCGATGCCGGCGGCCTTCCACAGGCGAAGCTCCGCCTTGTGGGTGCCGCTGTCATCGCCGCGAGAGGCAAATGGGGCCTTTGCATCGGCGATTTTCTTCAGGGACTCCACGACATCTTTCGAGCCGGCGACGCCTGCAGGGTCGTTTGCCGGGCCGACGATGACAAAGTCGTTGTACATGACGTCGGAACGAGAAACGCCGAGACCATCTGCGACGAATTTTTCTTCGGACGGTTTGGAGTGAACGAACAGGACATCGCCATCGCCATTGGCGGCGTTCTTGATGGCCTGGCCTGTGCCAACGGCAACCACGCGGACCTCAATACCGGTCTTTTCCTGGAAGATGGGCAGGAGATAGTCGAACAGGCCCGAATTCTGGGTTGAGGTGGTCGACTGGACGACAATGAACTTGTCTTCCGCAAAACTCGGCTGACCGGCAAATACGGTCGTCAGGACGGCGGCGGCGAGCGCCAGAAATGCTCTTCTGATCAATTTTTCCTCCCGGGGTAATCATTCAGGGATTGGGTGTTGGGTCCAAGGTAAAGCCTGCCGTCCCGCCAGGCGCGAACGGGTTCGCTTCTGGGGTTGGCAAGCACTTTTTCGACAGGTCCTGTTTCGACCACGGTGCCGTTCTGCAGAAACACGAGGTCTTCACCGAGGCGTTTTGCCTGGCCTGCATCATGGGTCACCAGAACAACGGTGACACCGCGGGCGTTGGCTTCCAGTACTAGGGACTCGATCGCAGCAGTGGAGGCCGGGTCGAGATTGGCGGTGGGTTCGTCGAGAAACAGGAGTTCGGGGTCGCAGGCAAGAGCGCGCACCAGGGACAGGCGCTGCTGCTCTCCGCCGGACAAGACGCGCGCCGGGCGCCGGGCCAGATGACTGAGGCCTGCCGTTTCCAGCGCGGCCCTGACCTTGTCGGCGCGTTCGCTGCCACGCAGGCCGCGAACGCTCAGTGCGAACTTGAGATTGGCGATAACCGAGCGGCGCAGCAACACGGGACGCTGGAAGACCATAGCCTGTGCGCGGCGGGCGGTGGCGTCCATCCGGCCGCCCTGCCAGAGGATCGCACCTTCCTGCGGCTGAAGCAGACCGTGCATCAGTCGCAGCAAGAGGCTCTTGCCGGCTCCGTTCGGGCCCATGATGAGGGTGCGTGAACCGCGGCGGATGGCAACATCGACGTCGTGCAGAAGTTTTTCGCCGCCTGCCGAAAAGCCGAGACTTCTGACATCCAGCAAGGGATCTTGCACCGCCGGGCTACGGCGCGACATTGTGGAGGCAGTCCCTGGTGTGTCGAAAGCTGCGTCACGCATAGGCGGCCCTCGCAGCTGAGGCACGAAGGGCCATGACACCGGCATTCACGGCAAAGGCGATCATCAGCAGAATCACGCCGAGCGCCAAGGCAAGCTGGAGATTGCCCTTGGATGTTTCCAAAGCGATGGTCGTGGTCATCACGCGGGTAACATGGTTGATGTTGCCACCGACAATGATTACCGCTCCGACTTCGGCAACCGCACGACCGAAACCGGCCAGCGCGACCGTCAGAAGGCTGTAGCGGGCATCCCAGAGCATGGCTGTCAGACGATCAAAGCGGCCGACGCCGAGCGATGCGAATTGCTCGGAATATTCCCTGTTGAGATCCTCGATAACCTGGCGTGTCAGCGCGGCGACAATGGGCGTCACCAGCACCATCTGCGCGATAATCATGGCAGTCGGCGTGTATAGCAGGCGCAGCGGCCCGAGCGGTCCGGATGCCGACAGGACGAGATAGACAAGCAGGCCGACCACGACAGGGGGCAGGCCCATCAGCGCGTTCAAGATGACTGCGACGAGCGTTCTTCCGGGGAAATTGAAAGTGCCGACCGCCGCGCCAAGGGGCAGGCCGATGACACAGGCAAGAACGACAGCCGTAAGCGTGACCCGCATGGACAGGCCGATGATTTCCATCAGATCCGGATCCAGCGCGACGACCAGGCCAAGGGCTCCAGCAAATGCCCCCCAGAAACTGTCCATTCCTGTCATTTCTCCCTCTCTATGGGAAAAAATAACGTAAAATGCCAAAGAATGAAACTCATGTACGACATGGACACGCACAAAAAAGCCACAGCGGAAGGCGCTGTGGCTTTTTTAGGTAGATCGTGAATTTTATCGGCTTGCCGAGAAACTCCTCAGTACAGCCAGCGGGGCAGCCAGGTGGCGAACATCGGGAAGGTCCAGAGGATGGCGACGGCGATGATCTGCAGGATGATAAAGGGAACGACGCCGCGGTAGATCTGGCCCGTTGTGATTTCCTTCGGTGCCGCGCCTCTCAGATAGAACAGCGAGAAGCCGAAGGGAGGGGTCAGGAACGAGGTCTGCAGGTTGATCGCGATCAGGATCGTCAGCCAGATCGGGTCGATGCCCATCAGGATCAGGGGCGGTATCAGAACCGGCAGCAGGATCACCGAGATCTCGACGAAATCCAGGAAGAAGCCCAGCACGAAGACGAACAGCATCGCGAAGATCAGGGCGCCTGTCGGACCGCCCGGCATTTCCTGAAGGATGTCATGGACCCGGTCTTCCCCCCCAAGGCCGACGAAAACCAGCGAGAAGAAGCTGGCCATCAGGATGGTTGCGAAGATCATCGAGGTGACTGTCAGCGTGGACAGCATGGAAGCTTTCAGGAGCCCGTCCGCGAAAGCCTTCTTCAGGATGTGCAGAACGACGCCCAGGGAAAACAGCGCCAGCCCCGCATAGACAGCGGCGATAACGTAGCCACCAGCCGTGACATCGGAGCGTTGCAGGCGTATCGGCAGGATCGATGCGGCGATTGCAAGCGTCAGGAGCGCAGCTGTTGCCAGCACGATGAGCCTTGAGGACACCCCGAGACGGCGGCCCGCCAGCAGGATCGCGCCCACGGCACCGACGGAAGCTGCCTCGTTGGGCGAGGCGATGCCGCCGAGGATGGAGCCGAGCACTGCAACGATCAACAGGATCGGCGGCACGATGGCGGCAGCAATTTCCCGGCCTGACGGCTGGTCGACATGTTCCGACATCGCTGGCGCATCATTCGGAAACAGGTAGGCCCGGCCGACAATGTAGGCGCAGTAGACGGCGACGAGCAGCAGACCGGGGATCATGGCGGCTGCAAAGGTCTGGCCGACCGAGATCGTCTCGATGGTGAACTTGCCCTGCGCGTATTGCGCCTGCTGGAAGGCATTGGACATGACGTCGGCCAGGATGATCAGCAGTGTCGACGGCGGAATGATCTGGCCGAGCGTTCCGGCGGTACAGACCATGCCGGAGGCAAGTTTGGGGTCATAGCCATTGCGCAGCATTGTGGGCAGGGCGATGAGGCCCATGGCAACCACCGTTGCGCCGACAATGCCTGTGGACGCGGCGAGCAGGGCACCGACCAGCATCACCGAAACACCGAGACCACCTCTCATGCGGCCGAAGAGCCGGCCCATTGTCTCCAGCAGATCCTCTGCGATGCGGCTCTTTTCCAGAATGACGCCCATCAGGACGAACAGCGGGATCGCGGTCAGGACCGGGTTGGTGAGCACGCCGAAGAAACGTTGGCCCATGGCGCCCATGAGCTGAATGTTGAAGTCGCCCATCATCCAGCCGAGCAGGGCAAAGCCCGTGGCAACGCCCGCAATGGTGAAGGCAACTGGATAGCCGAGCAGAATGAAGGCGATCAGCGCGCCGAACATGATGAGATCGAGAGGCAGGCTCATGCACTGACGCCTTTCAGCTTCTGAACATCGCGGATGAAGGCGGCCACACCCTGGATCAGCAGCAGCACGCAATAGGCGGGAATGAGGGATTTCAGGAGGAAGGAGGCAGGGATGCCGCCGACGGAAATCGGCCCTTCCAGAATGGCCCAGCTGCCGCGCACGGACGGCCAGGAGAACCAGATCAGCACGACGAGAGCCGGTGTCAGCAGGAACAGGTGTCCGAAGATATCGATCCACGCCTGCGCGCGTTCGCTGTTTCTGGCATAGAAGATGTCGACACGGACATGGGCATTGACGAGGAAAGTGTACCCGGCGCCGAGCATGAAGATCGCCGCGTGGAAATACAGCACGCCTTCATCGAGAAAGATGAAGCTGTAGCCAAAGACATAGCGAAGCAACACGATCGTGAATTGCAGCAGCAACATCAGAAGCGCCGCCCAGCACAGCGTGTTGCCTATTACCGAATTGACACGCTCCAGCGCGCCCGCCAGTTTTTCCATCTGTGGTTCCTGTTTGCTGACTGTTCTGCCTTCTGGATCAGTGGCAGACGTCTTATCATTTGTCATCCCCGCGCAGGCGGGGATCCAGTAACCCCGGCTTACTTGCTCTGGTTTGAAAGGCTGCCGCGTACTGGATCCCGGATCTGCGCTTCGCTCCGTCCGGGATGACAAGTGGAGGGGTGCCATTGAACGGCACCTTCGAACCTCCCGGTCTCTCCGCAGTCTCAAACCTCTCAGATATTCGTCATTGCAGGGCTCGACCCTGCAAGCCATGCCGTTACCTCGAAACGACCTCAGGGGTGGAGAGGAAACGGGATGGATCCCATGGTCGAGCCATGGGATGACGAAAGCAGGAGCAATATGATTTGTCCATTTGCCAAGTCACGAGGAAAACCCATCCCCACCCACACCCTCATCCTGAGGAAGCACGAAGCGCTGTCTTGAAGGATCGGTCACACGTGCTGGAACAAGGTGACGATCTGTCCAGACAGGCCACTGGTTCCCCTCAGGCGAACGACAGGGATGGTGACACGCCGCCACATCGGGGAAAGCGCACTTCCCCCGATGTGGGTCAGACGAGAGCCCGATCAGTCGTAGTTGTAGTCGAGCATACGCGCGTTCATCTGGCCGTTGTCGGCATAGGGCATGTACTCGCGCATCAGCTTGCGGTAGGCGAGGAAGCTTTCGGTGATGCGTTTCACCAGCTCGTCTTCGTCCGCACGCAGTTCGGCGATCACCTCACCGGCGGCATTGCCCATTGCGACGATGACGTCGTCCGGAAGCTTCTTCACCATTACACCGTGATCGTTGACCAGCTGGGTCAGTGCCTGGGCGTGCTTGGTGTTATATTCCGTGAGAACGTCATTGTAGAGGCTTGCGCAGGCACGCTGCACGGCTTCCTTCAGGTCGTCCGGCAGGGCGTTGTAGGCTTCCAGGTTGACGGCACATTCTTCAGCGGAAGACGGCTCGCCGACACCCGGCCAGTAGTAGTTCTTGGCGATCTGGTAGTAGCCGAGCGCGCTGTCGGTCCACGGACCGATGAACTCGCCCGCATCAAGCGCGCCGGACTGAAGCGCCTGGAACATGGCCGGGCCGCTCATGGCCTGAACCGCCATGCCGAGCTTGGAACACATTTCGGAGGCAAGACCGGTGGACCGGAACTTCAGGCCTTTCAGGTCGTCGGCGCTGTTGATCTCGTTGCGGAACCAGCCAGCCCACTGCGGTCCGGAGTTGCCGCACAGGAACGGCTTCAGGTTGAAGCGGGCATAGATCTCGTCATAGAGAGCCTGGCCGCCACCGTGGATCATCCAGCCAGCTTGTTCGGGAGCCGTCAGGCCGAACGGCTGCGAACCGAACAGCAGGATGCCCTTGGACTTGGAACCCCAATAGGCGGGAACAGCATGGTACAGCTCGGCAGTGCCCTGGCCGACGGCATCGAACACGCCGTTGCCCGGGACGATTTCGCCGGCTGCAAAGAGCTTCACCTCGATGCGGCCGCCGGACAATGCGGTGATGCGGTCCGCCAGCATCTGGGCAGCGACGCCCGGTCCCGGCAGGTTCTTCGGCCATGCGGTGACCATGCGCCACTGGTGCACGTCCTGCGCAATGGCAGGTGCGGCCAGGGTGGAGGCCGCAACAGCGGCTGTGCCGGTGGCGCCGGCTTTCAGAAAATCACGTCTTTTCATGGTATTACCCCTCAGTCAAAGGAATGGATCGGAGTGTCCCGCCGTGCTTGATTGTTTCCCCAGGATCAACCTGCTTTCATGTTGGAGCATGAAAGCAGACTGTTGATTGAACTATAGTTGCCGGGTCATCTTTCTGCGCCCATCAGGACGCCGGACGACCCAGAATAGCCGGCAGGTTAAGCCCCTGTTCTTTCGCGCAATCGAGCGCGATCTCGTAGCCGGCATCCGCGTGACGCATCACGCCCGTTGCCGGATCGTTCCAGAGCACCCGACCGATTCGCCGATCGGCATCTTCCGTGCCGTCGCAGCAGATGACCATACCCGAGTGCTGGGAAAAGCCCATGCCGACGCCGCCACCATGGTGGAGCGACACCCAGGTCGCGCCGGAAGCGGTGTTGAGCAGGGCATTCAGAAGCGGCCAGTCGGACACGGCATCGGAGCCGTCCTTCATGGCTTCGGTCTCGCGGTTGGGCGATGCGACCGAACCACTGTCGAGGTGGTCGCGGCCGATCACGATCGGCGCTTTCAGTTCGCCGTTGCGGACCATTTCGTTGAAGGCAAGGCCGAGGCGGTGACGCTGGCCAAGGCCAACCCAGCAGATGCGTGCCGGCAGGCCCTGGAAGGAAATGCGCTCGCGCGCCATGTCCAGCCAGTTGTGCAGGTGCTGATCGTCCGGGATCAGTTCCTTCACCTTGGCGTCGGTCTTGTAGATGTCTTCCGGATCGCCGGAAAGCGCGCACCAGCGGAACGGGCCGATGCCGCGGCAGAACAACGGACGAATATAGGCGGGCACGAAACCCGGGAAGGCAAAGGCGTTTTCCAGGCCTTCTTCCATGGCAACCTGGCGGATGTTGTTGCCGTAATCGAGTGTCGGCACACCCATGTTCCAGAAGTCGACCATGGCGGCGACATGCACCTTCATGGACGCGCGCGCGGCTTTTTCCACCGCCTTCGGATCGGTCTCGGCCTTGGCGCGCCATTCGGCGACGGTCCAGCCCTGCGGCAGGTAACCGTTGACCGGGTCATGGGCGGAGGTCTGGTCGGTGACGATGTCCGGCTTCACGCCGCGCTTCACCAGTTCGGAGAACACATCGGCGGCGTTGCCGATCAGCGCCACGGACTTGGCTTCGCCTGCCTTGGTCCAGCGGTCGATCAGTGCCAGCGCCTCGTCGAGGGAGTGGGTCTTTTCGTCGACGTAGCGCGTGCGCAGGCGGAAGTCGGCGCTCTTCTCGTCGCACTCCACCGCAAGGCAGCAAGCTCCGGCCATGACGGCTGCAAGCGGCTGGGCACCACCCATGCCGCCGAGACCACCGGTCAGGATCCAGCGACCCTTCAGGTTGCCTTCGTAGTGCTGGCGTCCGGCTTCCATGAAGGTCTCATAGGTGCCCTGCACGATGCCCTGCGTACCGATGTAGATCCAGGAACCGGCGGTCATCTGGCCATACATGGCCAGGCCCTTCTTATCCAGCTCGTGGAAATGGTCCCAGTTGGCCCAGTTCGGCACCAGGTTGGAATTGGCGATCAGAACGCGTGGGGCATCCTTGTGGGTCTTGAAGACACCGACCGGTTTGCCTGACTGCACCAGCAGCGTCTCGTCTTCCTCAAGGGTCTTGAGGCTTGCGACGATGCGGTCGAAATCGTCCCAGGTGCGTGCCGCACGGCCGATGCCGCCGTAGACGACCAGCTCATGCGGGTTTTCCGCCACATCCGGATGAAGGTTGTTCATCAGCATGCGCAGCGGGGCTTCGGTCAGCCAGGACTTGGTGTTGAGCTCGGTGCCGGTGGGCGGGAATACGTCGCGGGCGTTGTGGCGGCGATCAGTCATTGTTCGCTCCCTGGGTGTTGTTCTGGAATAAGGATGGCGCGAGGTTTTCCAGCGCGCTCAGTATGTCTTTCAGATGGGTCCGAAGCCGGTCGGCCTTGGCCTCGTCATAGGCAAACGGCGTGTCTTCGGTGGCAAGATGGGTCTTCTGGGCGAGCTCCATCTGGATGGCGTGAAAGCCTTCGGCCGGTCGGCCGTAATGCCGTGTCGTCCAGCCACCCTTGAAGCGGCCGTTGAGGATCGACGTGTAACCTTCCGCTGCTTGCGTGCAGGCGACCACGGCAGCCTCGATGGCGCTGGCGCAGGTCGTGCCATTGTTGGTGCCCGTGTTGAAATCGGGCAGCGTGCCTTCGAACAGGAACGGCACAACGGAGCGGATCGAGTGGCAATCGTAGAGGATGGCGACGCCATGTTTGGCGCGCACCCGTTCCATTTCCGCCTGAAGGGCAGCGTGGTAGGGGGCATGCCAGGCAAGGCGCCGGGCCTCGATTTCACCGGTCTCCGGTTCCATGCCGGATTGGTAGATGGGGCGTCCATCGAAATCGGTGGTCGGGCAGAGCGTCGTGGTGTTCTGGCCCGGATAAAGGCTGACGCCTTCCGGATCGCGATTGGCGTCGATCACGTAACGATGGAAGTTCGCCTTCACCATGGTCGCACCGGGCAGGAGATCGGAATAAAGCCGGTCCACATGCCAGTCGGTATCGGCCAGTTTCAGGCCGGTGTCGTTGAACCTTGCCTTGATGTCGTCCGGAACGAATGTGCCTGCATGAGGCACGCCAAGAACGACCGGGCCATCACCGCGGAAGACGTCAACCGGCTGCATGGACATCTCCCAGCGTGATCATGTGGCCGGCGGAAATCGCCGAGACCAGCTTGCGGCTGCGGATCAGGCCGGCTGCCGTTTCCAGGTCCGGTGCCATGTAGCGGTCCTTTTCCAGGGAAGGGACGACACCGCGAAGAGCGGCCATCACCGTCTGCAGCGAAGCGCTGGTCTTCAGCGGGGCGCGGTGCTCGATGCCTTCGGCGGCACACAGAAGTTCCACACCCAGGATCTGGCTGAGGTTGGCGTTCATACGGGCAAGACGACGAGCACCGTGGGCGGCCATGGAAACATGGTCTTCCTGGTTGGCACTGGTCGGCGTGGAATCCGTCGAGCACGGATTGGCGAGATGCTTGTTCTCGCTCATCAGGGCGGCGGTCGTCACTTCCGCGATCATCATGCCCGAGTTCAGGCCCGGATCCTTGGCGAGGAACGGCGGCAGGTCGAAGGAAAGCGTCGGGTCGACCATGAGCGCGACACGGCGCTGGGAAATCGCACCGAGTTCGGCAATGGCCAGCGCTATCTGGTCGGCAGCAAAGGCAACCGGTTCGGCATGGAAATTGCCACCGGAAACGATCCGGTCGGCATCGATTAGTACCAGCGGATTGTCGGTTGCTGCATTGGCTTCGATCTCGAGCGTGCGGGCCGCCATGCGGAGCAGATCGACACAGGCGCCGGCAACCTGGGGCTGGCAGCGGATGCAGTAGGGGTCCTGCACGCGGGTGTCGCCCTCGCGGTGGCTTTCGCGGATTTCCGAGCCGTCCATGATTGCGCGCATGGCCCTTGCCACTTCGATCTGGCCGCGATGGCCGCGCAGTTCATGGATTTCCGGCAGGAGCGGCGCGGTCGAACCCATGATGGCGTCGGTGGAAAGGCTGGCGGTCATCAGGGTCGCTTCGGCCAGACGCCAGGCGTCGAACAGGCCGGTGAGCGCGCAGGCGGTCGAAAACTGCGTGCCGTTGATCAGCCCAAGGCCTTCCTTGGGGCCAAGCACGACCGGGGTCAGGCCCGCCTTGGCAAGGGCTTCACCACCGGGCATGCGCGTGCCGCCGAAATCAGCTTCACCTTCACCGATCAGGACCGCCGTCATATGGGCCAGCGGCGCAAGATCGCCGGATGCACCGACAGACCCTTGCGAGGGAACCATCGGCGTGACGTTTCTTTCCAGGCAATCCTCGATCAGCTTCATTACTTCGAAGCGGACACCGGAGGCACCGCGGCCAAGCGAGAGCAGCTTCAGCACCATCATCAGGCGGGTGGTGGTCTTGTCGAGCGGTTCGCCGACGCCGCAACAATGGGAAAGGATCAGGTTCCGCTGCAGGGTTGCAGTGTCCTCGGGGGCGATCTTGACGCTGGCCAGCTTGCCGAAGCCGGTGTTGACGCCGTAAACGGCCTCGCTGCCCCGAGCTGCCTTGGCAACTCGTTCGGACGCAAGGTTGATCGCGGCTTCCGCCGCGCGGTCGATGCGCACTGGCAGCTCTTCCCGGTAGATGCGTTCCAGATCCGCCAGGGTCACGGAGCCCGGTGTCAGGGTAAGGGCGCTCATTCAGAGCCTCCGAAAATGCGTTTGAAGAGGGAATTGAAGCCGATCCGGTAGGAAAGCTCCGCCGGGTGGCTGACGTTCCAGACAGCCAGATCCGCTCGTTTGCCGGGTTCCAGCGTGCCCTGATCGTCCAGACCAAGCGCCTTCGCCGCTTCGCGGGTGACGCCGGCCAGCGCTTCTTCCGGTGTCATGCGGAACAAGGTGCAGCCCATGTTCATGGTCAGGAGCAGCGAGGCGAGGGGAGATGAACCCGGATTGCAGTCCGTCGCCAGCGCGACGGGCACATTGTGCTTGCGCAAAAGATCAAGCGGCGGGAACTGCGTTTCGCGCAAGGTGTAGAAGGCGCCCGGCAAAAGCACGGCAACAGACCCGCTTTCGGCCATCGCCTTGACGCCGGCTTCATCCAGGTATTCCAGATGGTCGGCGGAAAGGGCGCCATAGGAAGCGGCAAGGGCCGCGCCGTTCAGGTTGGACAGCTGCTCTGCATGCAGCTTCACCGGCAGGCCGATCTGCTTGGCCTTGTCGAACACCTTGCCGATCTGTTCCGGTGAAAAGGCGATGCCTTCGCAAAAACCGTCCACGGCATCCACCAGTCCTTCGGCATGAGCCGCTTCCAGCGTCGGCAGGCAGACCTTTTCCAGATAGAGGTCGGCCTTGTCCTTGTATTCGGCCGGAATGGCATGGGCGCCCAGGAAGCTGGTCTTGACGGTGATCGGGCGCAGCTTGCCGATCTTGCGGGCGGTGCGCAGCATGCGCAGCTCCGTTTCCCGGTCGAGGCCATAGCCGGACTTGATCTCGATGGCGGTGACGCCCTCGGCGATCAGGGCATCGACACGTGGCAGGGCAGCTTCCAGCAGCTGCTTTTCGCTGGCTGCGCGCGTCGCCTTGACCGTGGAAACGATGCCGCCACCGGCCCGGGCCACTTCCTCGTACGTTGCACCTTGAAGGCGCATTTCGAATTCACGCGCCCGGTCGCCGCCGAAAACAACATGGGTATGACAGTCGATCAGGCCCGGGGTCACCAGCCGTCCGCCGATGTCATCCGCGCTGAGCGACGCATAATGAGATGGCAGGTCTGCGGCCTTGCCGATCCAGGCGATCCGCCCGCCTTCGATCACCAGCGCACCGTCCTCAATCAGGCCGTACGGCTCTCCGTTTGCGGTGAGCGTTGCCAGCTTGGCGTTTGTGAGGAGGCGTTTCAGCACGTCCATCTCCGGCTTGATTAGATTGCGATATTAGATAATATGCATGCACATATTAACGTGTCAACGGAGGAAAAGACGGCATGTCGACAGTTTCTGGCGCGACGGTTTATGCGGAAAAGGCGCTTCTGGCCGACGGCTGGGCGGAAAATGTCGCTGTCTCGATCGGGTCGGACGGCCGGATCGCCTCGGTTGAAAGAGATGCGCAGCCAATCGGCGAACGCGTCGGCATTCTTCTGCCGGCCCCGGTCAACCTGCACAGCCACGCCTTCCAGCGGGCCATGGCGGGCATGAGCGAGCGGCGCGGTAGCGAAAGCCGCGACAGTTTCTGGACCTGGCGCCAGATCATGTTCCGCTTTCTGGACGCCCTGACGCCGGAAGATGTGGAGGCGATTGCCGCCTTCGTGCAGATGGAAATGCTGGAGGCGGGTTATGCCGCCGTTGGCGAGTTCCACTATCTGCATCATCAGCCGGGCGGTGCCTCCTACGCCAACCTGGCGGAAATGTCGGACCGCATCATGGCGGCCGCTGCCGATACCGGCATCGGCCTTACGCATCTGCCGGTTCATTACCAGTTCGGCGGCTGCGACGGGCGCCCATTGGCTGCCGGACAGATCCGCTTTGGCAACGACTTCGACCGCTTCCAGAAACTGCACGAGCTTGCGTCTGAGGCGCTCAAGTCCCTGCCCGATGATGCGGTCATCGGCGTTGCCCCGCATTCACTGAGGGCCGTGGATGCCGACAGTCTGAAGAAGGCCGTTGCCCTTGCCGGCGGCAACCCGCTGCACATGCATCTTGCCGAGCAGATCCCGGAAGTTGACGAGGTTCTGGCGGCCACGGGGCAGCGCCCGGTGGAATGGCTGCTTGCCAACCACGCGGTTTCAGAAAACTGGTGCCTGATCCACTGCACGCAGATGACCTCGCAGGAGACCGCCGGTCTTGCGGCGACCGGGGCAGTTGCGGGGCTTTGTCCGATAACGGAATCCAGCCTCGGCGACGGGATCTTCGATGGTGTCGACTATCTGGCCGCGGGCGGCCGCTTCGGCGTCGGCTCGGATTCCAACATCCGCATCGCGCTCTCCGAAGAGCTGCGCACGCTGGAATATTCCCAGCGCCTGCGCGATACCTGCCGTGCTTCTGTTGCAACGAAGGAGAAGTCCACTGGCCGGGTCCTCTTCGACGGCGTCGTGGCCGGTGGTGCGCAGGCGGCGGGGCGTGCGGCGGGCAGGATATCGGAAGGATCGCTTGCCGATCTCGTCGCGCTGGATGGGTCCGCCATCGACCTGGAAGGCCGGGAAGGCGACGAAATTCTGGATGCCTGGATCTTTGCCGGTGACGACCGGATGGTCGCGGAGGTCTGGTCCGCCGGCCGGCATGTTGTTTCCGGCGGAAACCATGTAAAAGGCAACGCCATCCGCGCGAAATACCGGGCCACCATGGCCTCGTTGCGCGCCAGACTGTGAAGAACGACTTGAACGGGTAAGACGACTTGGCGCTTGCGGACACAAATTCCTGGACTGGTATTCGCGAAGAACTTCTTCGGCGGATCCATGACCGGATCTGGCAGCCGGGGGAGCAGATCCCCCACGAGGCCGATCTTGCGGAAGAGTTCGGCTGCGCCCGCACCACCGTCAACCGTGCTCTTCGGGACCTTGCCGAAAGCGGGCTTGTGGTGCGCAAGCGCCGGGCGGGAACGCGTGTTGCGCTCAACCCGCCCCAGCGCGCCACGCTCACCATTCCGATCCTGCGCGAGGAAGTCGAAGCCCTTGGCCGCACCTACCGGCACAGCCTTCTGGAAAAGGATCTCCGGCCCCTGCCGCCCATGTTGCACGGCGCATTCCAGGTGACGCTCGGCGCGGATGTCCTGTTTTTGAAGACGCTGCATTTTGCCGACGACCGGCCCTATGCCTTCGAGGAACGCTACATCAACCTGGAAGCCGCCCCCGCGGCGCGTGACATGACGTTCGAGGACGTCAGCGCCAACGAGTGGCTGGTGCACAACGCGCCTTACAGCCACGGCGACATTTCCTTCTTCGCCGTCAATGCCGACAAGACCCTGTCGCGCAAACTGGATGCTTCCACGGGCGCAGCCCTTTTCGCCATGGAACGCATCACCTGGACCGGCAGCCTGCCGATCACCCACGTCCGCCTGATCTTCGCCCCGGGCTACCGGATGCGGACGGAGATCTGAACGGGGAGGGGCGTTTTCCGACGTCTCCAGCAAGGTTGTTCAAATACCGGCCGGGCGTGACCTCGTTCATTGCGATTGCGCCCCTTAGAGTTGTAACTGGGTCGGCAATCAATTAGGGTTAGATTCTGATATAGTGTTAACTAATTGATTTATTTCAATTTTCGGATTGGAAAACAATTTCTGTCCTGACCAGCCCGAGCAATAGAGGGGTTGAAGAAAATCATGACCGTTGTTGGCGATGAGGTCATCAAGCTCCTGGAACTGGGAGATGTCTTCCGATGGGTTACCGACAGGGAGCGGGCAAAAGCTCTGGAACTTCTTGAACGTGACTCGAGGTTCGATGCAACAATCACGCAATTGCAGTCCGGGAAAGTTCTGAGGGATTTTTTTACAAGGTACTTCAATCAGCAAAGTGCTCCTTCGCTTTACGACGCGGTAATGCTGATGGCAGCGAAAGCCGGGCCTGTCTCAGTTTCCAGTATCGAAAACAACCTGGCTGGTTTCTTCTTTTTCGACCGGGATGCAGCAATCCTCAACGCGCAATTTGGCAATCCGGCAAAGGTGTTCGGGCTTGCAAACGATCTGGCCGACAGCATGCGCAAGCACGGCTTGCTTTCGATCAGCACCAAGAAACCCATCACCAGTGCGACTATTCCCTCTAGTGCATCCGCGTCTTTCTCAGGCAGCGGTGCAACGGGACGCGACATCTTCAATCACCGCGTTTCTGCGTTTGACCAGGCACGCATCCTCTATGAGCAGAAGACAAATCCGCAAGGTGATCCTGGCGCATCCGGTCCCGTGTCGCGCAGTTACTCCAATCCGCTCTGGAATGGCCTGACAGTTCCCAGTTCCGCCAATGAACGTCTCCGGCAGGCCGCACGAATTACGAGTTTGCCGATCTCCACATTGTTTGAGCCGATTTACCTGAACGGTCGCCCGTCACGGGGAGCCGTGATGAACGCTGCTGCAAAAACCTATAATCTGACGCCGGAAGTCATTGGAGCGATCGTCTTGGCGGAACAGCGTGATCAATCTCAAAACGAAGACATGCTCGACTACACCGCGGCGACGCACTCGGTCTCACGGCGCACAACCTCTGTAGGCCTTGGTCAGGTGCGTGACGACACTGTCGCGCGTACGGATCTGTTCTCCGGGTTGCTGGAACACAAACGGAGGCAAGGTCTCGACGGGGCGCAGATCGCGACGCTTCTGACGTGCGACGAGTTCAACATCTTCGCTGTCGCGAAATACATCAGGTATGTTGCCAATCTCGTCGGCAAAAAGACAAAGACGGACTTGCCAAGAACTGCCGCTGCGTTTCCCGGCATCAATTTTGCCGCCTATGCCCAGCATGCCAGGAACTGGCCTGCGGACAACGTTGCGGCCCTTGGGTCCGAATATACCTCACGGCCGTGGGACGACAGGGTGACCGGTTGGGGAAGCTTTGTCGGTGAAGCTCATTCCGACATGTCAGGCGCCAAGATATCATGGTGAAGTGGCTGAAAATATTTCCCTTTCTGGTTCCGTTTATTCTGGCGTCCTGCAATGCCGAGCAGCAAAGAGTGATTGAGATGAAGACTGAAGTTGTCGACGGCCTGCAGTTTGGCGTACCCGAAGGACGCAAGGTCGAAACTGGTGCCGATCACATTCTGCTTTTGCCGGAAGAGGCTCTGCGCGAAGTCGATGAAATCGCCATTTGGACCACCGCGCCGCAACCGGTCGCCGGCGGGGTCGACACCGAAGGGACCGATCCCGCCCCGCACACCTTGACGACAGTCGAAGGTGGCATGGGCGGCCCGGAATACACCCTCACCATTCCCAAACAAATTGCAGACCGTCAGGCCTATGTCCGCGCCTATATCCAGTCGGAAGGCGGAACACCGGCGTTCGACGAGGCGTGGCAGGTTTGGGAAAGCCTGGCGGCGCAGGAGTAACCGGCAGGGTCTCCTTAAGGAGTGAGGGAGGCGGCTCTGCGCACCCCTCAACACGCACGAAATGAATATTTCTGTGCTCGCTTTTTGACCGGCGCCGCCTTCTGCACGTACCGAGCAGTCGCATAAGACCAGCAGTAGCCCGTCTCAGAAGGACGGGATACCGACAGCTTCCTTGGCTTTGTCCGTGAGGGTGTCCTTTACTGCATCCACAATGTCTTCCTTGAGCGGTGTCTCGTGGATATTGCGTTCCAGCAGACGGCTGGAAGACAATTCCCGTGCGAGATAGAACGCGACGGCACGTCCGCCAAAACCCTTCGAGAAGTTGGCTTTCTGCTGATAGATCGGGTTGCCTCCCCGCAGACCGTAACGGCGTGCGCGTTCCATCAGCCCCATCACGAACTGGTAACGTTGCAGACCGCTCATCTGGCGACCATGCTCGAGACCGGCATTGTAGAAGAACCTCTCTCCCGGGACCTTGTCGTGAAGCGCGTAGTCGTGCCCTGGAAAGAGCGCCGCCGCCACACCGTTCGCGAACCCTTCATAATACTTCTTGCGAAGCTTACGAACCCGCTCGTTTTCCGGATGGAGTTCCTTGAGGGGCTTGAGCAAGGTCTTCAAGAGCGCCTTGTGCGGCGTGAGGAGTCCGCCGCCACCGTCAATCGCCTCGCCGACGAGAAATCCCGTCAATTCCTTTTGGAGATCGAAATCCTGCGAGTTCGGGACGTGGTTCTGAACGCGGCGGTAGATCATTTCGCGTGCCTGGACGACGAGTTTTTCACCCTCCGGAATGTCAATATTGCGGTTGTCCCATCGCCGATCGAGGATGGTGCGGCGCTGACGGCGCTCCTCCTGCCTGTGCGCGCGCTCCACCACATCGCCGATAAGCGCATCCCGGAACGGAGCCAGGATAAGACCAGGCTTGGCGCCATCGAACGTGAAGTTGAAGCCGCGAGGGCCAGGCTTGTGGCAGCCGACATATTCTCTCAGGTACCAGTTGATCTCGGCGGGGTCATAGGTCTCGAAGTTGGCATAGGCCACTTCTTCGGCGGGAATGCCGTCGCAGAACTTGCCGATCGTCTCCCAGCTATCGCCGGCGCCGACAGGCATAACGACTCCGCACCTCACCCAGACGCCGTCGCGCTTTTGTTCCACACGGTTGTGGGGAAAGTAGTTCCTGGGGATGGGGTTCTTCGGTTTTCTGATTTGAACGTGCATCAGATTTACACCTCTTTTTCGGTATCACTTGAGTTCTCGTTGAGAGGCTGGATATCACGCGTCCTGCGGGTCGTACTTGTGCTGCATGTCACTTGACTTGAAGGCGGCGGTTTTGGGCTTGGGGGAGAGGTTTTGGCCGTTTTTGAGGCCTCATTGAGAGGGTGTGATGCCCCCTCCACCGGTATTCCGGGCGGCCCGCGGCGTGGCTATGCGGTAAGATCCGGAACCCGGATATCCTCTTGCCTTGGGCGCGTGGCTGTTTTCAAAAACTCAGACTATTGCGCTCTTGTGAAAGCGTCTTTGCTTGCGCTGCCAGGCTGGATTGCAGATCAGCGCGCAGAAGCCCGCTCTTTCTGGATCCAGTCCAAAAACACCTTGGAGGCAGGCGTTTCCGCGTAAGGTGGCGGGGTCCGGACGAAGTAGGCTTCACTCAGGGGCGCCTGATGTTCAAAGGGACGAACAAGGTCACCGCTTCGGAGGAGGTCACCGACGAGTGTGTCGTGTGCGAGGACGAGGCCCGCACCGTTCAAGGCTGCCGAAATCGCGATCACATAGGTCGACGCCAGATTGACTTCGGCTTCCCTAGCAAAGGACCTGCCTTGCGAGTTCATCCAACCGGACCAGGAGCCGGTGATGCCCGCGCAGTCGAACAGCCTGCCGCTCTCCAGTGAGCGCTCTTCTTGAGGCAGGTCGGGTGAGCAGACCGGATAGCATTTTTCCTCTGCAAGCCGAATGGCGGCGGTCGGCATGTCCTCCGGACGGGCGAAGCGGATTTCCAGGGAGGCATCGGCCGCGCGCTTTTCGGTGTCCCAGATCGATGTCACTATGTTGAGCGTCAGCCAGGGAAATTCTTCGTAAAGCCGGCGAAGGCGCGGGGCCAGCCAATAGACGGAAAAGGCCAGATTGCACTGAAGCGTCAGGTTGCGCCCCAGGTCACTGCCGGTGACAAGCTGCGTGCTCCTGGTGATCAGGTCGAAGGCTTCACGCAGGCTCGGCAGATAGGTTTCCCCTTCGAGCGTCAGTTCCAGGGCACGCGTCTTGCGCACAAACAGATTGCAGCCGAGCAAGGTCTCGAGGCTGCGTACATGCTGGCTGACCGCGGACTGGGTCAGGTTCAATTCCTGCGAGGCGCGGGTGAAGCTGAGATGGCGCGCAGTTGCCTCGAATGCCCGCAACCAGGCCAGCGGAGGCAATCCAACCGTCTTCATGCGTGCACCTCACTCATTCATCAACTGACATAATGCGTATTAATTTTATTAATGCAACGCCATCGAATATATTGTTTGTCAATGTTGAAAGCGCTCCCTAGCGTCGAAGAGAAAGCGAGGGAGACAGTGCATGCTGCGTGTTGCAGAACATTCGAACATCACCCACTGGGCGGAGCGGATCGACCTGGCGGCAGCATTCCGCTGGACCGAGCGTCTTGGAATGCACGAAGCCGTCGCCAATCATTTCAGCCTTGTCGTCAATGACGAAGGCACGGCTTTTCTGGTGAACCCCCGCCAGCGGCATTTCAGCCGGATCAGGGCATCCGACCTGATTTTGCTGGATGCAAATGACCCGCAAACGCTGGAACATCCAAATGCCCCGGACCCGACTGCCTGGGGATTGCATGGCGCCATCCACCGGCAATGCCCACATGCGCGCTGCGTCATGCATGTGCATTCGGTCCATGCCACGGTTCTGGCCTGCCTTGCCGACAGCACTCTGCCGCCGATCGACCAGAACACCGCGACTTTTTATGGCCGCTTTGCAATTGACGAGAACTATGGCGGACTTGCTTTCGAGGAAGAAGGCGAACGCTGCGCGATGTTGCTTCGCGACCCGAAGTTCAAGGTGCTGATCATGGGCAACCACGGCGTTCTGGTCGTCGCCAGCACTGTCGCGGAAGCCTTTGACCGCCTTTATCATTTCGAACGTGCTGCGGAGACCTACATCCGGGCACTGCAGACCGGAAAACCACTGCGCGTTCTCAGCCCTGAGATTGCCGAGAAGACCGCGCAGGAAATTGAAAATTATCCGGGCCTTGGACACGACCACTTCGCCGAATTGAAAGCCATTCTGGACGACGAAGGCTCGAACTACGCCAGCTAGGCACCGGCACGGCCCGAGGCTGCGGACGCAAGGCAGCGGACACTCGAAACAAGATCATGCAAGGCCCGATGGTGACACCAGCGGGCCGGGCGGGCGGAATTTGCCGAAATTCCGGTTTTCTCGACTGGCCGTCGGTACCGGCCAACAAGTTGAACTGAAACCTATCACGCTCATCAAGGAGAACCATGGAATGGGAGAGGCCTTTACGCCGCAAAACCGACTGGCAGTCTCACGGCGAAGCGTTCTCGGGGGAACTGCTGCGCTTGGCGCCACGGCTCTCGTATCGTCTCTTGGTATCGGGCCGGCCGTTGCCCAGCCCAAAAAAGGCGGAACGATCCGCTTCGGGATTGCCTCGGGCAATACCAACGACACGTACGATCCGGCAGTTTGGGACAACACCTATTCGCAGGTCTTCGCCTTTGCCCGCAACGGCTACCTGGTGGAGATCGCCTCGGACGGATCCCTCATCGGGGAAGTGGCGGAAAGCTGGACGTCGTCTCCCGATGCAAAGGTCTGGACGTTCAAGATCCGCAGCGGTGTCGAGTTCCACAGCGGCGGTACCGTGACACCTGATGATGTCGTTGCCTCGATCAACTATCACCGCGGTGCGGACAGCAGTTCGGCTGCCAAACCCTTCCTTGCACCGGTTACCGACATTGCCAGCGACGCCGATACCGTCGTCTTCACGCTGGATGCAGGCAACGCCGATTTCCCTTATGTGGTGAGCGACTACCATCTGCCGATCCTGAAGTCATCGGATGGCAAGATCGATCCCACCAGCGGTGACGGGTGCGGTCCGTACAAAGTCACCAACTTCAAACCCGGCTACATCGCCGAGCTCACGCGCAATCCGAATTACTGGAAATCGGACCGTGCCCATTTCGATGCGGTTGTCCTGATGGCCATTGTCGATCCGGCAGCGCGGCAGGCTGCCCTGATGACCGGAAATGTCGACGTCGTGGACCAGGTGGATCTGAAGACGGTGCATCTGTTCCAGCGCGCGCCGGGCGTCCAGATCGTTTCGGCGACCGGTGGCCAGCACTATACGTTCGCCATGGACACACGGGCAGCGCCCTTCAACGACAACAATGTCCGCATGGCATTGAAATACGCCATCGACCGGCAGGAACTCGTCGACAAGATCCTCTTTGGCTATGGCTCGGTTGGCAACGACCACCCGATCAGCCCGGCCAACCGCTTCTACGCAGCCGATCTTGAGCAGACCGGTTATGACCCGGACAAGGCGAAATATTATCTGAAACAGGCGGGGCTCAGCTCACTGGATCTGCAACTCTCCGCCTCCGACGCTGCTTTTGGCGGCGCTGTCGATGCAGCGGTGCTCTATTCAAGCAAGGCAGAGGCGGCCGGTATCAACATTCAGCCGGTGCGCGAGCCCAATGACGGTTACTGGTCCGATGTCTGGATGAAGAAGCCGTTCTGCGCGGTCTACTGGACCGGACGACCGACTGAGGACGCGACCTTCACGCTCGCCTACGCCGCCGGGGCACCGTGGAACGATACCTATTGGGACAACGAGCGCTTCAACCGGCTTCTGAGCGAAGCGCGCTCCGAACTCGACGAAGCAAAACGCGCGGATATGTATCGTGAGATGCAGAACATCGTCAGGACCGACGGCGGCACCATCATCCCCATGTTCGCAAGCTACGTGATGGCACTCAGCGACAAGGTCAGTCATCCGGAAAAAGTCGCCGCAAACTGGCCGCTCGACGGTCTGCGCGCTACGGAGCGCTGGTGGTTTAGCTGAGTTCGTCTTCTCAAATCTGAAGCATTTTCGACTGGCGCCTTGCACGTTGGTTTCCCGCTGGGTGGCAGCTTCGCTTCGGACCATCGGGAATGACGGTGGTGAGACGTCCGCAAACAAAAAACGCCCTCATCCGGAAGGAGAGGGCGTTTTCGTTTCTTGCGGTGTTGGCAGCGATCAGTCGATGACCGAGCCCTCTTCGTCCTTCTTCATGTGACGCATGCGGGCCTTCAGGACCTTGCCGAAGATGATCGGCAGGACGAAGCCGATGATGGCCATGCTCCACAGGGTCAGCGACAGCGGGCTGTCGATCAGGGTGAACCAGTCGCCGTTGCTGATGGTAATCGCGCGGCGCAGGTTGTTTTCCATTGCGTTGCCGAGCAGCGTGCCGAGGATGATCGGGACCAGCGGCACGTCCAGCTTGCGCAGCACCCAGCCCAGCACACCGAAGCCGACCATGACCAGAAGGTCGAAGGAGGAGCCCGAGATGCCGTAGATGCCGACGAAGCTGACCATGGCGACGATGGGCATGAGGATGCGCGGCGGGATCAACAGGACGCGGGTGAAGAGACCGATCATCGGAATGTTCATGGCCAGCAGCATGAAGTTGGCAATGAACAGGGCCGCAATCAGACCCCAGACCACATCCGGCTGCTGGGTGAACAGCAGCGGGCCCGGGGTGATGTTGAGCGCCAGCAGAACCGCCAGCAGCACGGCCGTAGTCCCGGAGCCAGGAACGCCGAGGGCGAGCATCGGCACCAGCGCGCCGCCCGCTGCGGCGTTGTTGCCGGCTTCAGGCGCGGCGACACCGCGCGGGTCGCCCTTGCCGAAGGTGCCTTCCTTGTCGACGAGTTTCTTCTCGAACGTATAGGATATGAACGAGCCGAGCGACGCGCCGGCACCAGGCAGAACGCCGGCAACGAAGCCGAGCAGACTGGTGCGCAGCATGGTCGGGGTGCAGGACTTCAGCAGCGAGAAGCTGGGCATCAGCCGGCCGACGGAAATCTTGCTGGAGTTGGCGTCGGCATTGCCGTGGCGGTGTTCCAGGAACAGGAAGACCTCGGACAGTGCAAACAGGCCGACGATGGCAACCAGGAAGTCGATCCCGTCGTAGAGATGCACTTCGCCGAAGGTGAAACGCGGCACGCCTGTCTGGGTGTCGACACCGACGGTGGCAAGGCCGATGCCGAGCGCGGCTGCGAAGGCGGTCTTGGCCTGGTTGGTCGAGGCAACGCCGCCCAGGGTGGCGAAGGCCAGGGTGAACAGGGCGAAATATTCCGCCGGACCGAACAGAAGCGCGATCTTGACCAGCTGCGGTGCCAGCAGGATCAGGCCCCAGGTGGCCAGGAAGGCACCAACGAAGGAGGCAACGCCCGACAGCGAGAGGGCCTCGCCTGCGCGGCCCTGCTGGGCCATCGGGTAACCGTCGAGACAGGTCATCATCGCCGGTTCGTCACCGGGAATGTTCAAGAGGATTGACGAGATACGCCCGCCGTACATGGCGCCGTAATAGACCGACGTCAGCAGGATCAGCGATGGCGTGGCACCGAGACCGAGCGTGAACGCAAGCGGGATGAGAATGGCGACGCCGTTGGACGGGCCGAGGCCCGGCAGGGCGCCCATGATGGTGCCGAGAAAGCAGCCGAGCAGGGCCAGCATCAGGTTCTGCCAGGTCAGCGCGATTGCGAAGCCGTCGGCCAGTGAAGAGAGAGTTTCCATGGCGATGCTCCGTTAAAAGCCGAACGGGCCCTTGGCCAGGGACAGGCCAAGAACGAGGTGGAAGACCGCATAGATGCCGAGCGAAGTCAGGCAACCTGTAATGAGCGAGCCGATCGGTGAAGAGCCGAGGCGCCAGGTCAGATAGGCAGCGGCAACGGCTGTCGCGATGATGAAGCCGGCTTCCGGCAGAAGTATCGCGTAGAGGATCATCGCCAGCACTGCCATGGCGACTTCAAGGAGACGCGGCAGCGACGGCCATTCCGGCGCGACGTCGGGTTTCAGGAAAATCGCCAGCGACGACAGACCCAACACGGATGCGATGATCAGGGGGAACGCCTTCGGGCCGACAGCGTCGGACAGAAAGCTTTCTTCGATGACAAGAGCGGCCCAGGCATATCCCAGCGCGAGAAGTAGCCCGACCGCGCCAAAGATGCGGTCGCTCATGGATACCTTCCTAATAGCGGCTCCTCCCCAAGTCCGGCGGCCGCCCCTTATGTGTTCTGTTGTTTGTTGGCACCCGAAGTGTGCCACTGTGTCCGCCGACAATCCACTTTGCCCAATCGGGCGGACAATGATCAGGCAGACATACTTCCGGCGTTACGCTGTCAGTCTCAAAGCTGCGTGCGGTAAACCGGATATTGCCCGCGTTCGGACGCGTCCTGAAAAAGAAGGGGGCACATGGACTGCGCCCCCTCCAGTCGGACTGACGGCATTCTTATTTGATGATGCCGATTTCTTTGGAGATGTCCTGGATCTGCTGAACCGAGTTGGCAACGAATTCCTGGAACTCGGCACCCTGCAGGTCGAGCGGAGCCAGACCGTTTGCAGCCATGATGCCTTTCCATTCTTCGCTTGCGTACAGATCGGAGATCTTGGACACCCATGCGTTATAGGCGTCGTCGGACATGTTGCCCGGTGCGTAGAAGCCGCGCCAGTTTGCGCCGATCGCATCGACACCCTGTTCCTTTGCCGTCGGGAAGTCGGCGAATTCGCCGGACAGACGCTCAGGTGCCAGAACAGCGATCACCTTGATGTCGCCACTGTCGACAAAGCCCTTGGCTTCGGAAATGTCACCGGTGAAAGCCTGGACGGAACCGGCCAGAAGCTGGGTCACGGCTTCGCCACCACCGTCGAAAGCGATGTATTTCACGGTGCGGACGTCTTCGATGCCGTAAGCGTTTGCAGCGATCAGAACCTTCAGGTGATCCCAGCCACCAACAGCGGAACCGCCGGCAACGGACACGGACGTCGGGTCGGATTTCATCTGGTCGAGAAGTTCCGGCAGGGTGTTGATCGGGCTGTCGGCCGCAACGGCGATCACGCCGTAGTCAGCACCAACGGAAGCCACCCAGCGAACCTGGTCCATGGTGTTGCCCGGGAAGGCGCCCTGGGCAAGGCGGGTTGCGGTTGCCGAGGAAGCTGCAACGATGAGGTCGTTGTCGTCGCCGCGCTTGTTGACGACTTCAGCATAGGCCACACCGCCGCCGCCGCCAGCCAGGTTCACAACCTGCATGGTCTTGTCGAGAAGCTTCAGGTCCTGAAGGGTCTTGCCGACCTGGCGGCAGGTGAAGTCCCAGCCACCACCCGGGTTGGCCGGTGCGATGCACTCCGGGTTTTCCGGCGTGAAATCGGCAGCTGTTGCGCCGAAAGCGGATGCGCCAAGGAATGCGGCCGCCAGCAGAAGGCGGGTCGTTTTGAATGCCATGTTGTGTTTCCTCCACATGTGCAAGGCTTTTGGTGAGCCCCTGGTATCCGTTGTGCCGCGTTAAAGCGGGTCCTCCCAACGGACGTGAGGAGAGCCTAGCGTCAAACCCTGTCATCAACCTGTCACCAGGGGGCACATTGCTTGCAAGCAGCGAATTTGCGGGGCAAGACTGGGGGCGGGAGGAACGAATCTTTGCGCCTTTTGCTCGTTGAAGACACGTTTGACATGGCGGAGGCGATCATGATCCGGCTGGACCGGTCTGGCATTGCCTGCGATCTGGCAAAGTCGCTGGAAGAGGCAAGGGCCTGCGTCAACGTTCAGCATTACGACGTGATCGTTCTTGATATCAATTTGCCGGATGGCCTGGGCACCGAGCTGCTGAAAGAGATCAGGTCTCGGGGCGAGCGCACGCCGGTGCTGATGCTAACGGCGGAATTTTCCGTCGACGACAGGGTATCCTCGCTCAATTCCGGGGCCGATGATTACCTGGTCAAGCCGTTCGACCACCGCGAGCTGGAAGCCCGCATCCGCGCACTCTATCGACGCGAACAGGGCGACAAGGCCGAGGAACTGACGCTCGGCAGCCTCACGTTCAATGCTTCGGCGCGGGTCGTGCGTCAGGGCGACAGCCCGATCAATCTGACCCGGCGCGAATTCTCGCTGCTGGAGATCCTGGTCCGCAATCGCGGCAAGACCGTCAGCAAGGAACGTCTGTTCGAAGGGGTGTTCAGTTTCCAGGACACCGACGTCAGCATGAACGCGCTGGAGCTATATGTTGCGCGGCTGCGCAAGAAACTCTCGGGCGGATCTGTCAGGATCGAGACCCAGAGAGGGCTTGGTTACAAGCTGGAAGTCGATGACTGATCTCATCCGCAGGCTGGCGTCTACCTCGCTCACCGCACGTGTTGCCTTCGGGATTGCCTTTCTGCTGATCTTTGGCGGGGTGATCGTTTCCATCGCGGCATTCGCCTATGGCCGGGAAGCGGCCAGAAGCGCCTACGACCGGTTGCTCCTGGGCGCGGCGACAGGCATCGCCTCGTCGATCACCGTTCAGGACGACAGGCCCGTCATCGAGTTGCCGGTGTCGGCGTTCGAGTTGCTGGCACTCGCCCCCGACGACAGGATCGGCTATCGCATTATCGGCCCGGAGGGTGTGACGCTGACCGGCTATGATGAAATCACCCTGCCGACAGGCCGGCGCGATTTCCGGGAAGGGTTTTTCGACGGTTCGTTCTTTGGAGAGCCAGCCCGTTTTGCCGTGGTCTCGCGCCGGTTTGCCGAGCGTACGCTCAACGGCACGATCAAGGTGGTCGTCGGCCAGACCCTGCGGGCGCGTAACGACATGGCCTATGACATCACCCGCAAGGCGCTCTACGTGCTTGCAACCTCCGGGCTGGCAATGGTGCTGTTGTCGGTCGTCGTCGTCCGCTCGGTGCTGCAGCCGCTGGAACGGATCGCCGGCGGTCTCTCGGCACGGGACCCCCACGACCTGACACCGCTCGACACCTCGGTGCCACGGGAAACCGCGGTGATGATCAATGCCCTCAACGGTTTCATGGCCCGGCTCGACCGGCAGATGAACTCCATGCGGCATCTGATCTCCGACACCGCGCATCAGCTCAGGACGCCTGTTGCTGCCCTCAGGGCCCAGGCGGATCTCTTCACCGACGAGCCGGAACTTTCCCGCAAGGAAAAGATCGTCGAGAGGATACAGACCCGAACGGCAAGCCTCGGCCGTCTGCTCGACCAGCTTCTGAGCCAGGCACTGGTGATCCATCGCGGCGACAGCGCCAGACGGGAGAAGGTGGACTTGCGCGACATTGCCCTCGACGTTTTCGAGGAAGGCGACCACGCGGTCCTCAATCCGGAATTCGACGTGATTCTGGATATCGGCGAAGACCCTGTCGAAGTGCTGGCGGATGTGCAATCGCTGAAGGAAGCCTTGAAGAACCTCCTGAACAACGCGCTCAAATACGGCCGCTCGCCGGTGCGGGTCGGGGCTTCGCTGCAAGGCGGGCGGGCCAGTATCTGGGTGGAAGATGCGGGTGGTGGACCGGTGGATGGGGTTCTTGCCGAACTGGGGTCCCGTTTCAACAAGGGCGCGCTGTCGCGGCAAAGCAGTTCCGGCCTCGGTCTTGCGATCGCGCATTCCGTCGCCCTTTCCTACGATGGCGAATTGCGCCTGGAAAAGACCGGTGGGGCGCGTTTTCGCGCTGCCCTTGTGTTTGCAGCCGTACCGGAGGGGCGGGCATGAAGCGGCTCGCCTATCTGCTGAAGTGCCTGGCTGCAGTCGTGATGCTGCTTGCCACCGGCAGGGCTGTTTCGGCACAGGAGCTGGTGGAGATTTTCGGACCGGAGACCACCAACCGTGTGCTGGTGGTGCGCTCCACGACGGATATTTCGATCTTCGGTCCCGTGGTCGAAAGCTTCCTACGCACCCGGCCAGGCCTGCAGGTGCGCTACGAGCAATGGGGATCGAACGAGCTCTACCGCCTGTCCCGCAGGGACTGCCGCGACGGCGTTCCAGGTGCCGACATCGTCATCAGCTCCGGTGTTCACCAGATGGTGCAGCTGGTCAACGAAGCCTGCGCAGCGTCCTACCGCTCACGGTTGACCGAACAGTTGCCGGAGGCCCTTCGCTGGCGCGACGAATTGTGGGGCATCACCCGCGAGCCCGCGGTGATCGTCTATAACCGCGAGCTGGTGCCCGTGGAGGATATTCCGCAGACCCGCTTCGACCTGCTCGATCTCCTTCGGCCTTCCGGCACGCCTTATGCAGGGCGGGTCGCGACCTATGACATCGAGCAGTCGGGGCTCGGGTATCTGTTTGCTTTTGCCGACGCACAGGAAGCAACCACCTTCGGCGCGCTGCAGGAATCCTTCGGCCGCTCACAGGCGATTTCCACCTGTTGCTCGGTCGACATCATCAAGGGTGTTGCCGAGGGGCGCTATCTGATCGCCTACAACGTGCTTGGCTCCTACGCCCAGGGCTATCAGCTCAACGACGACCGGATCGGCATCGTGCTGCCGTCCGACTACACACTGGTCCTGTCGCGCACCTTCATGATCCCGAAGCAGGCAAACAACGAAGCCGAGGCCGAGGCGTTCCTGGATTTTCTCTTGTCCTCGGAAGGCACGCTTGCACTTCGGACCGCATTGCTGATCAGCCCGCTTCTGGAAACGGAGGATGGCAACGAAGGCGAAGTCCTGAGTTCGACAGCCCTGCGGCCGATCGGTCTCTCCCCTGCGCTCATGGTTGCGCTGGATGCCCTGACCCGGGAAACCTTTTTGCGCCGATGGCGGTCGACGTTTCCCGGGCCATGAGGCACCGGCAGGCGCGTTGCATGACGCCCGTTTCAGGTCCTCAGGAAACACCCAGGAAGGGATAAGGCCCCGGAAAGGCGCCGACCGGAATGAGGTGGGTCAGGAAACCATCGTCACGCCATTCGTGCAGCAGCATCCCGCCAGGTTCCTTGGTCAGGCTGTTGCCGGCGTTTGCGCGCTGGTCCAGCGTGACCGCATGCGAGGTGCCGGGGCAGACCTGACACAGGCTGCCGGAAAAGAGCCCGGCGATGGAGCGGTGCAGATGGCCGCAGACAAGCCGAACCTGCCCGGAATGAAGGGAGAGGGCAGTGCCCAGGCTGTCTGCGTCGTGCAGGTTCTGCGCGTCCATCGCCTTGATCCCCACGGCAAAGGGAGGATGATGAAAACCGACGATCGCGGGTTTGTCGCCAAGACCGGAGAGCGCGTCTGTCAGGAAGGACAGGGTTGCCGGTTCAAGTGTGCCATGCGCTGCGCTTTCGGTAAGGCTGTCGAGCCCGACAACGGCAAAGTCTTCAAAATCGATCTGCCAGTCCAGGGGGCCGGTGCGGGGCATCCACTGTGCGTCTGCGAAGCTCTCCCGCATCGGCTCGCGCCGGTCGTGGTTGCCCGGCAGCACCCTGTAGGGCAGGTCGAGGTCCGCCATCAGCATCTTGAACCGGTCGTATTCTTCCGGCGTTCCATGTTCGGTCAGGTCGCCTGTAACGATCACGAGGTCGACTGGACCGATCTGCGGCAGCAGGCGGTTGATTGTGGCGACCGTTTCGGCAAGGGCCGCGGCCGTGTCGACCTGTCCGTAGGCGAGTGCTCCTTCGGGAACAATGTGGGTGTCTGAAATCTGAATGATCTTGGTCATGAATGGGTCGATGTCTGGTCTGCAAGGAAGATGAGGTCGGAGGGATCAATGGTGAGGCGCACGGTGCTGCCGGGTTCAGGGGCTGTCCTGCCCGGGTGCTGAAGATAGAGAAGGCCGGCATCCGGAAGGACGCCGCCCACGGCGAGACGGAAATGACCGCCGGAGAACGTGACGGTTTCCACCGTTCCCGACAAGGATCCTGTCTGGTCTAGCCGGACGTTTTCCGACCGTATGTAAGCTGTTTTGCCGGCGGCGCCAGCGGGAAGCTTCAACTGTCCGCCAGGCAGTTGCAATACATCGTTTTCCATGTGTCCGGTCAATGGCATGGCGTTGCCGATGAACCGGGCGACGAAGGCATTGGCCGGAGTGTGGTACAGCTCTTCTGGCCGGCCGACCTGAAGCATGGTTCCGCTCGACATCACCGCGATCCGGTCCGCGATCGCCATCGCCTCGCTCTGGTCGTGGGTGACGAAAACAGCCGTGATCTGGAATTGCCGCAGCATTGCGGCCAGTTCGTCACGCAGGTTGTCGCGCAAGGCGGCGTCCAGCGCGGACAGGGGTTCGTCCAGTAGCAGGATTTTCGGGCGCGGTGCCACGGCCCGTGCCAGGGCGACGCGTTGGCGCTGGCCGCCCGAAAGGGCATGTGTCGGCCGGTCGGCGTAGTCGGTAAGGCGGCACAGGCTCAGCACCTCGTCCACACGTTGCCGGCGTTCTGCCGCCGGCACTTTTCTAACCTTCAGGCCGTAGCCGACATTCGCGCGCACGCTCATGTTGGGAAAGAGCGCATAGGACTGAAACACCATGCCGACATTGCGATGTTCCACGGCAAGTCCGGTCACGTCGATCTCGTCGAACCGGATCCGGCTGCCCGCATCGGGGCGCTCCAGTCCGGCAATGATGCGCAGCAGGGTCGTCTTGCCACAGCCGGAGGGACCTAGCAGCGACAGGATTTCGCCGGGACCGACTGTCAGGTTGGTCGGGCACAGGGCCCGCGTGCCATCGGCAAAGGTCTTGGCGGCGTTTTCGATTGTCAGGGTCATTGAGCGATCCTTTGCGCTCTGGCGGAGGCCCATTGCATTGCCATCAACAGCGGTACGATCATCGCGAAGAAGACGAGCGTGTAGGCGGAGGCGACCTCCAGCCGCATGGAGGCATAGCTGTCGGCAAGGCCGACGGGCAGGGTTTTCAGATAAGGCGTGTGCAACATCCAGGTGAGGTTGAATTCGCCGATGGAGAGCGTCACCACGGTCAGGGCACCAGCCAGGATGCCCGGCATGGCATTGGGGATGATCACCGTTCGAAACCGCGTGAAGGCAGACGCGCCAAGTGTCGCCGCGCTTTCTTCAAGGCTGCGGAAATCCATGGCCATCAGAACGGCGAGAACCGATCGCACCATGAACGGCAGCGTGTAGAGAACATGGCCGACGAGGATGAAGGTCCAGGACGTGCGGAACCCGGACAAGGTCCCGTAAAGCTGCAAGAGCGCGAGCGCCAGTGCGAGGCCGGGAATGGCGAGCGGCAACGAGATGAACTCTTCCAGCAGGCGCGACAGGCGTCCGGGATTCCTGGCAAGGGCGTAGGCCGCCGGAACGCCGATCACCAGCGTGACGGCAAGGCAGGCTATCGCGAGCCAGAGCGACAGGAAGATGCTGGCGGAATATAACTCCCAGACCCGCCCGATCCATTTCAGGGTCAGGCCAGAGGAAAGACCGCGGAAGTAGTTGGCTGTTACCCCGGCCAGGATCGACTGGATGGCCGGGACCAGCAGAAAGGCGGCGATAACAAGCGTGACCGCGCATTGCAGCCACCAGGCGAGTGATCTTTTCACGTCAGCCTCCCGCCGCAACCGTTGTTCCCGCAAAACTGCGGGCGATGTAAAGCAGGGCCCAGGTCACAAGGCCCAGCAGAACGGACAGGGCTGACGCCATGGCGATGTTCGCCGACAGGGTGAATTCGGTATAGATCACCATCGGCAGGACATCGATATTGGTGGCCAGCGTGAAGGCGGTTCCGAAGGCTCCCATGGCAGTGGCAAAGGCGATTGCACCGGCGGCAACGAGGGACGGGGCAAGACCGGGCAGGATCACGTCGATGACAATGCGCCACGGCGATGCGCCCAGGGTGCGGGCGGCTTCTTCCAGTGCGGGGTCGAGTTTTTCAACGGCGGCCATCACCGTCAGCAGGACGCGCGGGATGGAAAAATAGAGATAGCCGAGAAAGAGGCCTGTCAGCGAATAGGCGAACACGATGTGCCCGGGCAATAGCTGGTTGAACAGCCCCTGGCGTCCTCCCAGGAGGATGATCAGGAAGCCGATGACGACGCCCGGAAAGGCCAGCGGCAGGGTCAGGACGGAGAGCAGCAGGCCGCGTCCGATGAACCGGTTTCGCGCCAGGAACAGGCCGGCGGTGGTCGCCAGAGCGAGCGCGGAAAGGCTGACCGCCAGTGACACGAGCACCGTGTTGATCAGCGTTTCAAGATATCGAGGCGTTTGCAGGATCTGCAGGTAGATGTGCCAGCCGACTTCCGATTCAAAGGAAGCCTGAACCAGGCGCACCAGCGGCAGAGCCAGAAAAGCGAGGGCGAATACCGCCAGCGGTACAAGGCAGGCGGTCACGAATGTTCTGTCGGACATGAAGAATGCCTTCGGGAAAACGGGCCGGAACGCCGATGCGCTCCGGCCCGCAAGGTCAGAATTTTATTTGACTTCGTTCAGGTAACGCTCGCCGAAACCGGCCTGGGCGCGTTCCATGTGGGCATAATCGACGGCAACCGCGCGCTCGTAGTCGCTTGCAGGCAGGAACTTCGCGGCGACTTCGGCCGGCAGTTCCACCGGGCGGGACGGCTGCAGGTAGGCATTGGTCCAGATCGCCTGGCCTTCGTCGGAAAGGATGAAGTCCAGAACCTTCTTGCCGGCTTCTTCATGCGGTGCGCCTGCCACCAGGCTCATCACGTAGGGAACGCGCACGGAACCTTCGCACGGCAGCACGAATTCGAAGTTGCCGTCTTCTTCGTATTTGCCGCGATAGGCGTTGAAGTCATAGTCGAAGAGGATCGGGATTTCGCCGGACACGACGCGCGCGAAAGAGGTCTGCTTGGGAACGATCGGATCGTTTTCGGCCAGTTCCTTGAAGTAGCTGATGGCCGGATCGAAGTTTTCCAGATCACCGCCGAATGCCAGGTTGACGGCAACCGCTCCCGCATAGCCGACAAAGGCGGAAGACGGATCAAGGTAGCCGACCATGCCGCGGTATTCCGGCTTCTTCAGATCGGCGAAGCACTGCGGCACCGGTGCGCCGCCGAGCGCGTCGACATTCACGAACATGCCGAGGGTGCCGTAGTGAACGGCAAACCACTTGCCTTCCGGGTCCTTCAGGCCTTCGGGGATGTCATCGAAACCGGCCGGCTTATAGGCGGTGACGACACCTTCGTTGCCGGCCTTGATGCCAGTGGTCACGCCGTAATAGGCAACGTCGGCGACCGGCGCGGCCTTCTCGGCCAGAAGCTGGCTGAGGGTCTGGCCGGAATTCTTGTTGTCATGCGGCATGGCAATGCCGAGCTTCTCATTGATGGCTTCCAGCATCGATGCCCAGTCGGCCCATTGCGGCGGGCAGTTATAGCAAATGGCATCTTCTGCCTTTGCCGGCACGACGGCCGCCATTGTCATGGCCAATGCGAAAAGTGTACGTTTCATGTCAGTGACTCCTGAAGCGATCTCAAGCAGGTCTCGGGGTTACTCATTGGATGGCAGGGAAGTGGCAGCTTCTCTGCCATCGGCTTTTCCGGGAACGGGAGGGCCAAGGCTGCCTCCCGCGCGGAAACTGAATGTGGCGGCTGCGGACGGCAGGTCGGGGGTGGGCCGGTCCAGCAGCCTTGCCAGCACGGAATTGACGGCGCCCTGACCCATGGTGCGCGGATCTGTTTCGACCGTCGCCAGATGAGGGTCGACCAGCAGTCCGGTGGAAATGCCGTCAAAGCCGACCAGCGACAGATCGTCGGGAATACGCTTGCCGAGTGCGCGTGCGGCCTTCATGGCGGCAAGGGCGAGAAAGTCGTTCGACGCGAAAATTCCGGTCAGGGCCTGATGTTCGGCCAGAAGCGTGCCGAGCAACTCCAGAAGAGTGCCGTCCTGCTCCTCGATTTCCAGAAGAAGCGGGTCTGCCATGCCGAACTCGCGGCATGCGGCGGCAAAGCCTTCGTAGCGCTCACGCGAGCGGTCGGAGCGATGGAACCGCAGGGCCAGAAAACCGGTTTGAACGTGCCCCTGGCTGTGAAAGGCCCTTGCGACTTCACGCGCGGCGGCGCGGTTGTCGACGGCCCACGCGGGCAAGCCGAAAGAAGAGCGGTTATAGACGAGGCAGCAGGGAAGGTTCCGATCCCGGATCAGCTCCAGAGCCTCGCTGTCGGCCGCATTGTTGACCGTCAGGACAAGGCCGTCGACCTGTTTGGCGATCAGGGTGCGCGCGGCCTGAAGCTCCAGCACTTCGTCGTATTCCGAACATGCCAGAATGAGCTGATAGCCTTCGCGGTGGGCTTCCTGCTGGGCGGCCTGGACGACTTCTGCAAACACGGGATTGGCGAGAGATGGGACGATGCAGCCGAGTGTCTTTGTCGAGCTGCTTTGCAGGGACCGGCCAAGCGCGCTGAATTCGAAGCCGAGCGCATTTGCTGCCGAAAGAACCTTCCGGCGGGTGTCGGCGCTGGCGGAGCCGGTGCCGTTGAGGACGCGGCTCACCGTTGCAATGCCGCAACCGGCCTGCTCGGCAACATCCTTGATCGTCGGCGGACGCGATCTCACCCTTGGCTCCTTCAGTCTTGGAAACGTTTCCAACACTGAATACAGGGTGTCGATGTCACTTTGATGAAAGCGTTTTGAGAAGGGAAAGAGAGCGCTTTTCGATGCGCAGTCCTCAGCCGTCGTCGGGCTTGAAACCCGCCGCCCGCGGGGACAGGCGGCGGGTCATGGGGCAGGGTCAGAACTTCTTGGCGAAGCTCAGCTTGAAGCTGCGGCCTGCACCTTCGTCCTCACTCAGGTGGTTCCGGTACGACTTGTCGAACACGTTGTCGACGTTGAACCGGACCTCACTGTCCGCCATGAAACCGTCGGTCGGTTTCCATGCCGCATAAAGGTTATGCAGCACGTAGCCTGCGGTTTCCTGTTCGTCGGCGCCCACACGGTCCTGGGCGGCGTAGAAGTCGCCCTTCCAGCCGAAGTCGAGGTTCCACGGACGGTAGACGTAGCCGATCTTGAGGAAGGCGCTGTCGGCGGGGACGGCATTCATGTAGCCGCCGGTGCTGACGTTGTTGCCCCGGATCAGCGAGGCGCCGAGAGATCCGTAGATGCTTTCGGTCCAGTAGGAGGCTTCCAGCTCAAGCCCTTCGTAACGGGCTTTCGGAATGATTTCCGTCACCACCGTCGAACCGTTCCAGTAGCTGGCGTAGTAGTTGGTGACGTTGTTGCGGAACGCTGTTCCCTTCAGGCGGAAAGCGTCACCGCCCATGATCAGGTCATCGAAAGAAAAGGTGACACCGGCCTCGAAGTTGTTCGACAGTTCCTTGTCGAGATCGTTGACGACGTAGTTCGAAAACACCTCGTCGAGGGACGGCAGACGCTCGGTATGGGCGACGGAGCCGAAGACGCCGAGCCACTCGGACATTTTGATCATGGCTGCAAGCTTTGGCGAGTAGCCGACGGCGCTCTTTTCCTCGTTCAGGTTGATGGTGTTGCCGCTGCCGTCCACGTAGCTGCCGACAGACACGTTGCTGTAGTCGATCCGCATGCCGGGAATGAGGGTGATGCGGTCGTTCCACACCAGTTCGGCCTGCGCATAGCCGCCGACGTTGACCGTTTCGCCTTCCGGGTGAGACCCTGAACCACTGCGCACATAGGTGCCGAAATCACGCGGATTGCGGCGTTCCTGGTACTGGCCGTCGATGCCGGTCGTGACATAGGCCATCCAGTCTTCGCCCAGCTGGAACGTTGCGACGTTGTCGGCCTTGCCCTGCCAGGTCTCGTAGGAATATTCGGAATTGAAGCCAAACGGGTAATAGCAGGTCGGCGGCGCGGGCGCCGGGGCGAACTGGGCGCAGATCTGATCCTGGTTCTTCTGCTCGACCCGCGTGTCGGACCAGCTGAACTGGGCCTTCACATCAAGCAGATCGTTTCCTGAAAACCCGTTTGCATAACCGACGATCGCGGTCTGATCCGTCACTGTGCGGTCAACATCGCCAAAGTCCGGACCCCAGGCAATCTGGTCGTAGTTCTGGTTGTCCTCGTCACTCGACCAGTTCTGGTAACTTGCGAAAACGGACTGGTCTTCATTTTCCCCGAAGGTGTAACGAGCCTTGATCAGACCGTTGATGGAGTTGAAATCCGTGTCCGGAACTTCGTTGCCCTGGCCATCCGTAATGTCCTGAGACTGCCGATAGTTGAGGGCGCCGAGCAACTCGAGGTTCTTGACCGGCTCCGCCGCGACGATCGCGCTGCCCAGCCAGCCGTTGCCGTTCGAATCCCAGGAGGTTTTCAGCCGGCCGCCGATCAGGTCACCCGGATCGAGGAAATCGCTGGCATCCTTTGTGGTGAAGGTGATCACACCCCCCATCGCACCGGCGCCATAAAGGGTCGATGATGCCGGTCCGCGCAGGACTTCGATCTGTTTATAGAGTTCCGGATCGGAGAAGAACGACCCCATCCGGTACTGTTCGAAAAACTTGTTGACCCCGTCTACCTGCATGATGATCCGGGTCTCGTCACCGGAAAGGGCTTCACCGATACCGCGGATATTGATGCTTTCGCCGAGGATCGAGTTACTGCCGATCGGCGTGACGCCCGGGATCTCCTGGAAGACGTCTCCGATCGAGCGCGGTTGCAGGTCGTCGATGGCTTCCTGGCCCAGCACGGTGACGGCCTGAGGAGTATCGATCGCGACTTTGGGCACACCGGCGCCGACCACGATCTGTTGTAGCTGCGATACCGGTTGATCCTGCTCGGCAACGGGTGTCGCCGGTGCTGCATCTGCGACTGCATCCTGTGCAGCTGCCCCGCAATTAAAAGCCAAAACCCAAAGGGCAACACCACCCATCAAGCGGGTGTTACCGGTCTTCTTGAGCCCCATAAAAATTCTCCAAGAGTGCGCGTTGTTCGCGTCCTTTTCGCTGCCTCTCACACAGCGTTTTAAACATGAGTCAGTGACTCAGGTATTGTGTTCCTAATGAAATATGAATATAGGAGTCAAGTATTAGATTGCGGTCGCCGAGGAAAAGCGTCTCTTTGGAATGATTCAAAAACTCCTAATAATCTCAGTAATTTACGTTACGGGATGATGAGGCGGGAAACTGAGAGCGGGCTGCAGGAAGACCATAGCGATTGGGGACAGAACTCATGAATGCCGATCAGATCTCCTCTGAAACCAGGCAGAGCGCAGCCGACATCCGGGCGGCACGCGCGGACAATCCGAAGATGCGGGAGCGGGATCTGGCACAGATACTCGGCATTACGGAAGCGGAGCTGGTCGCCAGCTTCGTAGGGCATGGCGTGCGCCGCATCGCGCCGCGTTTCGATGATCTGTTTCCGGGGTTGCAGACCGTCGGCACGGTCATGGCACTGACGCGCAACGAGAGCGCGGTGCACGAGAAGATCGGGCCGTTCGAGAAATTCGTGAACGGCAAACGGGCGGCCCTGATGCTGGGCGAGCAGATCGACACGCGCATGTTTCCGGCCAATTGGGTGCATGGCTTTGCGGTCGAAAAGGCCGACGGCAACGATGTCCGCCGGTCGCTGCAGTTCTTCGATGCCCATGGTGATGCGGTGATGAAGATCCACACCCGTGCGGAAACGAACCTGGATGCGTGGAACACTCTGGTTGAAAAGCTCGTGCTGGACGATCAGACGCCGGATGTGTTGCCGCAAGTGAGCGAAGCTAAACCGTTCAGCCGAAAACAGGCATCCGAAGGAGCTGAAGCGGTGCTGCGCGACCGCTGGCAGGCGATGACCGATCCGCATCAGTTCCACGGACTTTTGAAGGATCTGGACCTCGACCGGGTCAGTGCCTTTGAACTGGCGGGCGATGCCTGGGCCTGGCCGCTCGATCGTGGGGCGGTGCCGGCCTTGTTGCGTCTTGCAGCGTCGGAAAACATTCCGATCATGTGTTTTGTCGGCAATCGCGGTTGCATTCAGATCCACTCCGGGGCGGTGGCAACGGTGATGGATAGGGGGCCATGGATCAACGTGATGGACCCGACCTTCCATCTGCATCTGCGGACCGACCACATCCACGAGGTCTGGGCCGTGCGCAAACCGGCGGATGTCGGCCATGTCACCTCGGTGGAAGCTTATGACAGCGAAGGACAGCAGATCATCCAGTTCTTCGGTGTGCGTGGTGAGGGCAACGAGGAACGGTCCGATTGGCGCGGCCTTGCCGAAAACCTGCCGAAACTGGATCGGGCGGTAAAGCTGGGAGCAGCGGAATGATTGGGTCTCTTTCGCGTTTTTCCGGCGTCTCGGCGGCTGTCGCGCTGACCGTCGCAGCCCTGGTCCTGCCCGGCAAGCCACTGTTTGCGGAAGGCACGGGCAGTCCGGACAGCAGCACTGTTGTCGCCATCGGCGGTTCGGTGACGGAGATCGTCTACGCCCTGGGCGAAGACAAGAGGCTGATTGCCCGCGACAGCACCAGCATCTTCCCGTCGGAAGCGGCAAGTCTTCCGGATGTCGGGTACATGCGCGCGCTGTCCCCGGAAGGTGTGCTCTCCGTCAATCCGGAGCTGATCCTGATGCTGGAAGGCAGCGGGCCGCAGGAAACGGTGGACGTGTTGCGCAAGTCCGGTGTGGCGATGGCGGATGTGCCGGAGGCATATACCGCCGAAGGCATCATCCGGAAGGTGCGTGTCGTTGGTGAAGTGCTCGGCGTCGAGGCGAAAGCCGATGCTCTTGCCGGCAAGCTTGAAGAAGATCTGGCCGAGGCACAACGTGCCGCTGAAAGCCGGACGTCTGGCGTTCGTGTTCTTTTTGTCCTGTCGACAAAGGGCGGGCGTATCCTTGCCGCCGGATCGGATACTGCGGCCAACGGCATACTTGCGCTTGCGGGTGCTGAAAACGCGACGTCCGGCTTTTCCGGCTACAAGATCCTCAGCGACGAGGCGATCGTCAGTGCGGCACCGGACGTCGTTCTGATGATGGACCGCCACGGCGACGGCGAAGACGCGGCGAGCGGTGATGCGGTGTTCGATCATCCGGCCGTGGCGCAAACGCCGGCAGGGAAGAACAGGCGACTTGTCCGCATGAACGGGCAGCTCCTGCTGGGGTTCGGTCCGCGCACCGCAGAAGCGGTCCGTGAATTGTCGACCCGTCTGGCGGATACGGCAAGCTGATGGCACTGATGAGCGATACGGCCTTGCCCGCCAGAAGCGGACGGATTTCCTCTCTCCTTGGGCTTGCGGACCTGCAGCGCGGAGACAGGGCTCCGCTCGCGCGGGCCGTCATTGCGCTGCTCGCCGTGCTGACATGTCTCGTCGTTCTGGGAAGCCTTGCCATCGGCCCGATCTCGATCCCGGTTCTGGAGCTCCTGCCGCATGTGCCGTCCTATTTTTCGGGAGCGGGAGAGGGCGTGCCGCAGGGTGTTTCGGCAAGGGACTGGATCGTTCTCATGGATATCCGCCTGCCCCGGGTTACGCTGGGAGCGCTCATTGGAGCGGCCCTGGCGGTGTCCGGTGCCGTGATGCAGGGGCTGTTCCGAAACCCGCTTGCAGATCCGGGCATTGTCGGCGTTTCGGCAGGGGCAGGCCTGGGCGCTGCCGCGTTCATCGTTCTTGGAAATACCGTACTGGCGCCGGTGATGGCGCTTCTGGGTATCTATGCGGTCCCGCTGGCAGCCTTTGCCGGCGGCCTCGTCACGACGCTGCTTCTTTACAGGATCGGCACGCGCGGAGGTGTCACGTCAGTTGCGACATTGCTGCTGGCGGGCATTGCGCTCGGCGCGCTCACCGGTGCGATGACAGGGCTGTTGGTTTATGTGGCCGATGACCAGGAGCTGCGCGACCTGCAGTTCTGGGGACTTGGGTCGCTCGCGGGATCCAACTGGCAGAAGGTCGCTTCTGCCGCGCCAATCATCCTCACGATGCTGGTCTGCGTGCCGTTCCTGGCACGCGGTCTCAACGGTCTGACGCTTGGCGAAGCCGCCGCCTCGCACATCGGCATCAAGGTGCAGCGGCTCAAGAACCTCAGTATCCTGCTGGTTGCGGCGGCAACCGGCGCCTCCGTTGCTGTCAGCGGCGGAATCGGCTTTGTCGGCATCGTCGTGCCGCATTTGCTTCGTCTCACAATCGGTCCCGACCATCGCTACATGCTGCCGGCCGCAGCGCTTCTTGGCGCCTGCCTGCTGATAGCCGCCGATACGCTGGCGCGCACCATCGTGGCACCGGCGGAAATGCCCATCGGTATCATCACCGCCTTTGCCGGTGCGCCCTTCTTCCTCTGGATCCTGCTGCGCAAGCGCGGCCTTACAGGCCTTTAGGGTGTGGTCATGTTGCACAGGACAATTGAAAATGGCACGGCGCTGACACCCGATCTTGTTGTCGAGCGTGTTGGTGTTTCGGCAGGCAAGACCCGGATCGTGCAGGACCTTTCCTTTCACGCAAAGGCAGGGGAAGTGCTGGCGATCATCGGGCCGAGCGGTTCCGGCAAGACGACCTTGATGAAGGCAATGACCGGTGAACTGCCTTACTCCGGCGGGATAACGCTGGCAGGGTTGGAGGTCGGTGGCCTGTCACCGGAAGTGCTTGCCGCCATGCGCGGGGTGCTGCCGCAGGCAAGCCAGATTTCCTTTCCCCTGAACGTGGCTGAAGTGGTCGGTCTCGGCCTGACCTCCAGCCGCCGGGAACGAGCCTTCCGTGCCCGGCGCATTGCCGAAGCCCTTGCGAAAGTCGGCCTGTCGGGCTTCGAAGGGCGTAGTTATCAGGAACTGTCCGGCGGCGAGCAGCAACGGGTGCAGCTTGCACGGGTGTTGTGTCAGGTCTGGGACCCGCTTCCGCAAGAAGGCCTGCCGCATTGGCTGTTCCTGGACGAACCGGTCTCCAGTCTCGACATCAAGCACCAGGTCCAGATCATGCAGCTTGCAGCCGATTACGCCAAGCGTGGTGGCGGCGTCGTCGCCGTGATGCACGACCTCAACCTGACCGCTGCCTTTGCCGACCGGGTGCTGGTCATGCAGGGTGGTCGCCGTCTCGCCTTCGGTGCGCGGGACGAGGTCATGCAGGCGGAGTTGTTGTCGAAAGCTTATGACTTTCCGCTGGAAATCCTGACACGTCCGGGTGGAGGACGGCCTGTGATCGTGCCGATGGACAACGGCTGAGGGTGGTCTTTTACCCTGGTGATGTTCGACGTGGTCAGGCGGTCTTCAAACTGCGCAGCGCGGAGATCATTTCCTCTGAATCCCACACCCGGTCGCCAATGGCGGCGAGGGCAACCTTGCCGGTGCCATCGAGGACGTAGGTTACCGGCAAACCGCGCAGGAACCAGGTGCTCGGCATGGCCTTGTCGGTGTCCATCAGGACGGTGAGGCCATCATGGTCGATCTCGTCCAGAAAACCTTCGATCCGGTCCTGCCGGTCACCTACGTTGACGGCGAGCACTGCAAAGCCTTCGGGACCGAGTTCCCGGTTGAGACGCGCCAGACCCGGCATTTCCTTCCGGCAGGGCGGACACCATGTCGCCCAGAACGATACGAGCAGGATCTTTCCGGAATAGTCGGCAAGCGTGTGGACGGTGCCATCAAGATCGGGAAGGTCGAGTTTGGGTTCGATTTCGAAGGCCGGTTCGGCGAGGCCAAGTCGGAAGAAGTCGTTGCCTGCCGCAAACACCGTTCCCGGCAGCAATGCCATTGCCGCGCTGCCAGCCAGAAGGTGCCGTCTGTTCAGTTGTCTCATGCCCGTAATCCCGCCTTACCGCTTTCCGTCGTGCAGGCGAAGGTCAAATCCTCGTCTGTCAGTGACATCAAGGTAAGCGGGACAGGGCAAATTGAAAGGCAAATGGGATCACATTGCGCACACGGTGGCGCGAGTGTGATCCCTCGTTTGCTAGTGAACGTTCGCCTTGAGGGCAGCGGCGCCGTTGTCGAAGCGGCCGTCGAGGTAGGCTTTCAGAGTTGCTGCCACCCCATCTTCAGCGATCATGCCTGCGGCGTAGCTGAAGGCCTTCAGGAAGGTTTCGTCGGAGGCGAGACTTCCAAAGAGCTCCGGCATTTCGATGCGCGCCGGCTTGCCGGCGTAAACGCCCTGTGCCCAGGCCTTCAGGATGTCGGCATTGTTGTCCTCGATGACATGCGGTTCTCCAGCCTCGTTGTGGCCGAGGCAGTAACGGCACCAAAGGGCCGTTTCGAGGGCAAGGCCGGCCACCGGCAGCCCCTTGTCGAGGCGGTCCTGGATAGAAGGCAGGATAAACTTCGGCTGGCGGTTGGAACCGTCAAGGCAGAGACGGGGGATCGTGTCTCCCACTGCCGGATTGGAGAACCGGTCCATCACGGTGGTGAGATAGGTCTCGAAGCTGACCCCCGGAATTACCGGAACGGTCGGCAGGATCTCGTCTTCTTCCAGCTTTTTCAGGAAAGCGCAGATCAGTGGATCGGCCATGGCGTCATGGACGAAGTAGTGTCCCAGCAGCGCACCCGGATAGGCGATGGTCGCATGGCCGCCATTGAGAATGCGCAATTTCATCAGCTCGTATGGAGCGACGTCCTCGACGAATTCGACGCCGACCTTTTCCAGCGCCGGGCGACCGGCAGGGAAATGATCCTCCAGCACCCATTGGCGGAAGGGTTCACAGACCACAGGGGCCGCATCGGTCAGGCCGAAGCGTTCCTGAACCAGGCCGCGTTCGCGGTCGCCGGTCGCGGGGGTGATGCAGTCCACCATGCCGTTTGGAAAGGCGACGTTGTCGGCAATCCAGCTTCCGGCTTCCGGCGACAAGGCCCTGGCGAAACCGGCAACGGCCTGTTTCGCCATATGGCCGTTTTCGGGCAGGTTGTCGCAAGACATCACGGTAAAGGGTTCAAGGCCTTTGTCGCGGCGGGCCAGCAGGGCGGCGACGAGCACGCCGAACACGGTCTGTGGCTTATCCGGTGAGGCGAGATCCGCCTGGATTTCCGGATGATTGACGTCGAAGCCACCGGTGTTCGGATCAACGAAATAACCGCCTTCGGTGATCGTCAGCGAGACAATGCGGATATCGGCTTCACCAAGGCGAGCGATCAGCGCCTGGGGATCCACGTCAACGAAGTCGATCATGGCGCCACAGACCTGCGCGCTAAGGCCTTCCGGGTCGAGCTCGACCACGGTCGTCAGCCAGTCCTGGGCCTGGAGGCGTTCACGCATGGTCTTGTCGTAGGGCTTGAGGCCCGCGCCGACGATGGCCCAATCACGGCCTTCGCCGAGATCGAACAGCTTGCTCAGGTAGATGGCCTGATGCGCACGATGGAAGTTGCCGACGCCGATGTGAAGGATACCGGGGGTCAGGTCCGACCGGCGATACGCCGGTGCCTTGACAGATTCGGGAAGAGAATTGAGCACAGTTTCACTTAGGTTCTGGGTCATTGGTCAGCTCATCCAGTTGCCGCCATCGACGTTGTAAGTCTGCGATACGATGTAATCCGCGTCTTTCGACGCCAGGAAAACGGCCATGCCGGTGAGATCTTCGGCGGTGCCCATGCGGCCGAAAGGCACCGCGGCTCCGACCGCTGCCTTCTTTTCGCCGGGCTGCAGGCCTTCGTATTTCGCGAACATCGAATCCACATGGTCCCAGTGCTCGCCGTCGACGACGCCGGGGGCGATGGCATTCACGTTGATGCCGTGTTCGATCAGGTTGAGACCTGCCGACTGGGTCAGGCTGATGACCGCTGCCTTGGTGGCGCAATAGATGCCCACCAGCGCTTCACCGCGCCGGCCTGCCTGGCTGGCCATGTTTATGATCTTGCCGCCCTGACCACGCCTGATCATCGACTTTGCCGAGGCCTGCATCATGAACAGGGTTCCGGAAACGTTGATGTCGAACAGGCGCTGGTAGCTGTCGCGGGTGATCTCGACAATCGGTGCCAGATCGAATAGCGCGGCGTTGTTGACCAGGATGTCGAGCCCGCCGGTCTTCTGTTCAACGGCGGCGATGGCAGCATCGATCGACGACTGGTCGGTGACGTCCAACTGAACGGCATAGGCATTCGGACCGATCTCACTGGCCGCCGCTTCTGCGCCGGCCAGGTTGATATCGGCAATCGCCACCTGGGCGCCTTCCTCTGCAAACCGCGCGGCAAAGGCCTTGCCGATGCCCCGGGCCGAACCCGTGATCAGCGCGGATTTTCCTTCAAGTCGGCTCATGCAATCCTCAGGCCCTGGTTGTCGAAGCGGTGGATCTTGTCAGGAGCCGGGGTCAGGTGAACTGTGTCGCCATGGCGGAACCCGATCTCGCCCGAGGAGCGCACGGTAATCGGTTCGTCGACGCCTTCCATATCGACATAAAGGAAGGTGTCGGATCCGAGATGTTCCGAAACGCCGACCTTTCCGACCCATTTGCCGTCGCTTTGCGAGACGGTCAGATGCTCCGGGCGGATACCGATCGTGGCAGCATCGTATTCGGTGGCGAAGGACCCCATCAGGAAGTTCATCTTCGGCGAGCCGATGAAACCGGCCACGAACTTGTTGCGCGGCGTGTGATAAAGCTCCAGCGGCGAGCCGACCTGCTCGATCTTGCCGGCCTGCAGCACCACGATCTTGTCAGCCATGGTCATGGCTTCCACCTGGTCGTGGGTCACGTAGATCATGGTCGTCTTGAGGGACTGGTGCAGTTCGGAGATTTCGAGCCGCATGTTGACACGCAGCGCCGCATCCAGGTTCGACAGGGGTTCGTCGAACAGGAAGGCGGCCGGTTCGCGCACGATGGCGCGGCCGATGGCAACACGCTGGCGCTGACCGCCGGAAAGCTGACCCGGGCGACGGTCCAGGTAATCCGTCAGGTTTAGCACCTTGGCGGCTGCGGTCACCTTGGCGTCCTGCGCCGCCTTGTCGATGCCGGCCATGCGCAGCGGGAAGGCGATGTTCTTGCGCACCGACATGTGCGGATAGAGCGCGTAGGACTGGAACACCATGGCAAGGCCACGTTTTGCCGGCGGCACTTCGGTGGCGTTCTTGCCGTCGATGGTGATGTCACCGGACGAGACATCCTCCAGGCCTGCAATGAGACGCAGGAGCGTGGACTTGCCGCAGCCGGACGGACCGACGAACACCACGAACTCGCCGTCGTTGATCTGCAGGTCCAGTGGCGGGATAACCTGAACGTCGCCGAAGCTCTTGGTAATCTGGTTGAGGGTTATCTGACCCATGTTCAGGTCTCCTATTTAACCGCGCCGAAGGTCAGGCCGCGTACGAGCTGCTTCTGGCTGAACCAGCCGATGATGAGGATCGGGGCGATCGCCATCGTCGAGGCAGCGCTCAGTTTTGCGTAGAACAGGCCTTCCGGGCTGGAATAGCTGGCAATGAAAGCGGTGAGGGGGGCGGCGTCGACCGCCGTTAGGTTCAAGGTCCAGAACGCTTCGTTCCAGGACAGGATGATGTTCAGTAGCAGGGTCGAGGCAATGCCGGGCACCGCCATGGGTGTCAGCACGTAGATGATCTCGGACCACAGCTCCGCACCGTCCATCCGCGCGGCTTCCAGGATCTCGCCCGGAATTTCGCGGAAGTAGGTGAACAGCATCCAGACGATGATCGGCAGGTTGATGAGGGTAAGCACCATCACGAGGCCGACACGCGTGTCGAGGAGACCGGTATCCCGGAACAGGAGATAGATCGGGATCAGCACACCCACCGGCGGAAGCATCTTGGTGGACAGCATCCACATCAGGACGTCCTTGGTGCGCTTGCCCGGCACGAAGGCCATGGACCAGGCCGCCGGTATCGCGATCAGCAGACCCAGAAGGGTGGAGCCGAAGGAAATGATGACCGAGTTGGAGAAGTGCCGGAAATAGTCCGAACGCTCCTGGACCGTGCTGTAGTTTTCCAGCGTCCAGTCGAAAAACAGGAAGCTAGGAGGAGACGCAATGGCTTCCGCTTCCGTCTTGAAGCTGGTCAGCACGGTCCACAGGATCGGGAAGAAGATGGCGATGCCGACGGCCCACGCACATACGGTGACGAGAGCCTTGCGGCGGTTGGAGACTGCGCGCGCCATGGGTCAGGCCTCCAGGTTCTTGCCGATCATCCGCATCAGGAAGATCGCAACGATGTTGGCGAGGATAATGGCGACCACACCGCCGGCCGATCCGCCGCCGACGTCGAACTGCAGCAGCGACTGGGCGTAGATCAGGTAGGTGAGGTTGGTCGAGGCATAGCCCGGACCGCCATTGGTGGTGACGAGAATTTCCGCGAAGACCGACAGCAGGAAGATCGTCTGGATCAGGATCACGACGGTGATCGAACGCGCCAGGTGCGGCACCATGATGAACACGAAGCGGTTCAGGAAATTGGCGCCGTCCATTTCGGCCGCTTCCAGCTGTTCGCTGTCCAGCGATTGCAGGGCGGTAAGCAGAATGAGCGTCGCAAAGGGCAACCACTGCCAGGCGACGATCAGGATGATCGAAAACAGCGGTGCATGCGAAAGAAAGTCGAACGGTTGCAGCCCCAGAAACTTCGCAAAGTATGCGAACAGGCCGTTGACCGGGTTCATGAACATGTTCTTCCACACCAGCGCGGAGACGGTGGGCATGACGAAGAACGGGGCAATCACCAGAATGCGCACGATCCCCTGGCCCCAGAAGGGCTGGTCGAGCAGCAGGGCCAACAGCACGCCGCCGACAATGGTGATGAGAAGGACGCCGCCAACGAGCAGCAGGGTGTTCTTCAGCGCTGCAAAGAAAGCCGGATCGGTGAGGAAGAACTCGTAGTTGGTCCAGCCGGTCCACTCTTCCATTCCCGGAATGAGCAGGTTGTAGCGCAGGAAAGAGAAATAGAGGGTCATCGAGAGCGGGATGATCATCCAACCCAGCAGCAGCAGAACTGCCGGAGAGATCATCAAACGGGCCGCCGCCCGTGAATGTTGGGTAGCCATGATGCGACCTTTGCTCGGTCAGAGCCAGAGCTCACGCGGAACAGAAAGGAGGAGACCGGCGGGACGGGCAGGCACCCGCCGGTCCGCGAAGGCTTCTACTTGAGGTAACCGGCCTTCTTCATTTCGCGTTCAGCGGTCGCCTGGGCAGCAGCCAGTGCAGCGTCCGCATCCATCGAGCCAGCAAGAGCTGCCGAGAATGCCTGGCCGACAACGGTTGCCATGCCCTGGAATTCCGGAATGGCGACGAACTGCACGCCGACATACGGAACCGGATCGACGGTCGGATTCTGCGGATCAGCAGAGTTGATGCTGTCCAGCGTCATCTTTGCGAACGGAACTTTCTGGTATTCCGGGTTCTCATAAAGAGACGTACGGGTTCCCGGGGGAACGTTCGCCCAGCCTTCTTCGGCTGCAACCAGCTCCAGGTATTCCTTGGAAGTCGCCCACTCGATGAACTTCTTCGCAGCAGCTTCCTTCTGGGTGCCGGCCGGAATGGCCAGCGACCATGCCCAGAGCCAGTTCCCGCGTTTGCCGAGGCCCTTGTCCGGTGCCAGAGCAAAGCCGACCTTGTCAGCAACCTGGCTGTCCTTCGGGTTGGTCACGAAGGAGGCTGCCACGGTGGCGTCGATCCACATGCCGCACTTGCCGGTCTGGAACAGGGCCAGGTTTTCGTTGAAGCCGTTGGAAGAAGCGCCCGGAGGGCCTGCTTCGTTCATCACGTCGAGATAGGTGGTAAGAGCTTCTTTCCATTGCGGCGTGTCGAACTGCGGCTTCCAGTCCATGTCGAACCAGCGGGCGCCGTAAGAGTTCGCCATGGCCGTCAGGAACGCCATGTTTTCACCCCAGCCGGCCTTGCCGCGCAGGCAGATGCCGTAGACTTCGTTTTCCTTGTCCGTCATTGCCTTGGCGGCTTCGACGATAAAGTCCCAGGTCGGGGCTTCCGGCATTTCCAGGCCGGCTTTTTCCATCAGGTCCTTGCGGTACATGACCATGGAGCTTTCGCCGTAGAACGGTGCCGCATAGAGCTCGCCGTCAACGGTCAGGCCGCCACGGATGGCCGGCAGGATGTCGTCCGCGTCGTAGCTTTCCGGCAGGTCGTTCAGGGAAACGAGCCAGCCCTGCTTGCCCCAGATCGGAACTTCATAGGTGCCGATGGTCATGACGTCGAACTGACCGCCCTTGGTGGCGACGTCAGTGGTGACGCGCTGGCGGAGAACGTTCTCCTCCATGGTCAGCCATTTGACTTCGATGTCAGGGTTCTTGTCGGTGAAGTCCTTCGTCAGACCCTGCATGCGGATCATGTCGCCGTTGTTCACGGTCGCGATGGTGATTGTTTCTGCAGATGCGGATGCGCACAGAGCCGCCATTGCACATGCGCTGAGGAGCGCACGGGTATGAAATGCCATATTTTCCTCCCAAGCGAGATTGGGCATTTGCCATTCTTGCGGGCAAATATTCGCTCCAATTCCCACCCCGAGTCAAGATGTGAATCGCCTAAAACAAAAAAGGCTTCTCGCTGCACTGCGAAAAGCCTTTAAAATACATATAGTTATTTATATTGGGAAATCGCTCAGAGCTTGAGCAATTGCTCAGCCGTCGTCTCGTTGGTGATCAGGCAATTGACAAATTTGCCGTTCAACGCTCCCAGCATGGCCGGCACCTTGCCGTCGCCCGCCGCAATTCCGTAGACCGGTTTCTCTCCGGCCGGCAGCAGGGGGGCACTGGCTACCAGGTCATTGGTAAGTCCTTCGACCAGCGCGCCTTTTCGGTCGTAGACCCAGCTCGTGATCTCGCCGATGGCACCGGCTTTCTCCAGTGCGCGCATTTCGTCGTGACTGACGAATCCGTCGACCGTCAATGGTGCAGTCGGTCCCATGTTGCCGATACCCACGAAAGTAACGTCCGCCTGCCGGATGAGATCGAGGATATTGTGCACCGCTTCCTGGTTATGCAGCAGTTGCAGTTCCTCGCGGGAGCGGGCGAATACGGGCAGAGGCATCGGGTAGTGCCGGGCATTGATGCGGTCGGCAAGCCGGATGATGACGTTATAGGCCGAGGCCGAGCCGTCCGACATCATGTTGCCCAGAAGCGAGACGATGCGGTGCTGCGGACAATCCATCATCGGCAATTGATCCACCGAAGCGCGCAAGGTGCGGCCCGTGCCGTAGGCGATGATCTTGGGTTTCTGGGAGCGGAAATGACGTTCCATCTCGGTGGCGGCCGCCTGGGCAATGCCAACCGTGGAGGACGGGGCGTCCGGGTCGCTGGGGACCACTTCGCAGCTCTGCAGGCCGAAGCGTTCCGTCAGGCGGGTGCTCAGTTCCATGCAGTTGGCGATCGGGTGGTCGAGCCGCACCTTGATCAGCCGTTCACTGACTGCAAGCGAAACCAGCCGCTGTGCCGATTGGCGGGATACGCCGAGCTTGCGGGCGATCTCGTCCTGGGTGTTGCCGGCAACATAGTATAACCAGCCGGCGCGGGCGGCGTCATCGAGACGGGATGCCTCGGCAGGAATTTTCTGTTTCATCTTAGTTGCCGTTGTTCTTCAGATCCGGCCTAAGCTGAAAGAATTCGCCGAAAGATGCAAACAGTTGCGCGGCACCCGCCGTGGCAGTCGCCGAATTCAGAAGTCCGGCAAGGTGCGAACCGCCAATGAAACGGTAGACTTCCATACCGGCGGCAAGCCCTGCCTTGATGCCGTTTTCGCTGTCCTCGATCACCAGGCAGCGCTCCGGTGCGACGCCATGTTTTTCCGCTGCCAGCAGGAACAGGTCCGGCGCGGGTTTGCCGTGAGCGACTTCGGAAGCCGTGGTGGTACGGCCGGCAAAGAGATCCGTCAGCCCGGTTATCTCCAGCGATCTGGCGAGCCGCGGCGGGCTGGAACTGGTCGCAAGGCAATAGTCCACGCCAAGGTTCTCGATCACCTCCCGCACGCCGTCGATCGGTCTGAGCTCCGCTTCAAAGGCGCTGAGAAGGCTTGCCCGGTAGGCGGTTTCGAATTCCGGCGGCAGGTCGACACCGAATTCCTTGCGGATCTGCTGCAGGACAACCGGATAGCTTCGACCCAGGAAATGGTGAGCGACGTAGTCCATGGTGATGTGGACGTTCCGCGTCGCGAGTTCAGCCACCAGCATGCGCGCGCTGATGACTTCGCTGTCGATGAGAACACCGTCGCAGTCGAAGATGACTAGGTCGATTGGCTGATTCAAACTCGGGGTTCCTGCCGATTGGAAGGTTAAAACGAACGACCTCATCCTGAGGAGGCGCGCAAGCGTCGTCTCGAAGGATGGGCCGCTTGCTCAGGAGTATGAAGCCCATCCTTCGAGACGGACCTGGCGGTCCTCCTCAGGATGAGGGCGGTGCAGAGAGCACGGCCGACAGAGAGGCATGCCGTTCCGGTCCCGTCAACCGAACCAGCGTTTCAGCCATCGGCGGAAGCCGCTCGTGGCTTCACTAGCGCGACGATGGGCGCTGGCGCGGGCCTGCTCGGCGCTATCGCCGACATCGTCCATGAAGTCGTCGATACCGTCGACTACCGGGTCGATCCGGCGTTTCTTGAAGGCGTTGACGGTCTTGATGACCAGATAGGCGAGAGCGACAAGCACCACGACGAACAGGATATTGAACCAGGGGATCAGGAAGACATCCGGCCCGGAGACAACCTCGATGCTGATGGCATTGGGAAAGATCGTGAACAGCTCCACACGCCAGCCATAGTGGGTGACGGCGATCCAGACATCATCGCTTTTCTTGGCCAGATCCTGCGCCTGGGCGGTGATGTTGCTGCTGTCGAACTTGAAATAGGGCGGCCAGCCCCAATCGGTGTCTTCGTTGCGGTAGACCCTTGGCTTGCCGTTCGGCCAGACCGTGTTGATGAAGCGGACGTCCCTTGTCCAGTTCTTGTTGGTACCTGCATCGGGGGCGGCCCAGAAGAGCGACGAAGCGCCGATGTCCATGCGCTTCACGTCGGTGCCGACGATGCGAACCACATCACGTCCCGGCAACGTGTAATGGAGGAAGGCGACAAGGATCAGCAGGAGCGGAATGCCGATTATCCATTTGATCCACTTCATCGTGCGCCGTCCTCACCGTCTTGTTCCTCGGGGATTGCACCCCACGGCCCCATGTTCCTGCCGAAGCCGTAGTCGGCCTGGTCTTCTTCCACCATGGCGGCCTCCGGTCCGAACAGCTCCAGCCGCGTGCCGACCTTGTCGACCATATATTCTTCCGCAAGGAACTGGGCCGCGTAGTTCTTCTTGGCCTCACCCCAGCTTCGGTAATGACCGTAGAATGCGTCCTTGTGACAAATGAAAAGCTGGCGGAAGTCAAGCGGCGTCAATTCGGCCAGCAGCATGTTGACCAGGTTCTTGTCGCGGTGATTGCGCGAGCGAAGCAGGTAGAAATAGGCTGCGTTTTCCGGTTCGACCCACAGCTTGTCGTCTTTCAGCTCCAGCCTGTGCACGATGTCGTTGAGGGCGTGATATTCCGCGGGGAGCTGCTGGTGATACTTGCGTCTCAAAGCGCGCAGATCGCGCCGCGAGACGTCCGACAGATCCTCGCCCTGGCTGGCGGCCGTGTCGATGACGATGAAGTCCAGTTTCTGTTTCAAAAGGCTCTTGGCGACGCTGCCGCCTGCATCGAGGATAGGCTCCACCAACTGGTTTCGATTGAGGAAATCGGCCACCTCGTAGCGGTCTTCCAGGCTGAAGAGGTGCTTCACGGGCAGGTCGACGACAATGTCCATGCGCCTGGAGGCGATGCATGCGGTTTCCTTCACATCGCGAAAGATGTAGAGGCCGCCGAAATGGGAGGTATGGAAATTTCCCTGCTCATAGCTTTTCGAACTGATCGCCAAGGGGGTGCGGATGATGTCGCCGGTGTGCTTGGAAAGCTCGATCATGTCCGCGATCAGCACATCGTCCCACCAGCCGTCGGGCTCGCTCATGAAGGCTTCGATCTTGTCGGCCAGTTCGTCACCTGCTTCGGAATGCCCGCCGACGGTGTCCGCCTCCACCTCGATCGCCCTGATATAAAACAGGTCCTGCGGCGAGGTGATGGAATAGATCGAGTTGACCAGTTCACCGACGACGCAATCGCGGATCGAAAGCGCAAAGAGCTGTTCCTCATTGTCCTCGATGAAGCGTTTCAGGATCGAACGCGACGTGGAGAACCGCGCGTTCAACAACGGTGCGGTCTTCTGTTCGATCGACAGCAGAATGAACTGCCGATTGCAGCCGTGCGGATTGAGGTAGTGGATGTCGTCCAGTTCATCGCCGATCTCCGGGGAAAATCCGGAGATGTCGACGTGAAAGGCCTCGAGCGCCGTTCGCTTGCCGGTCAGGTGCTCCAGCGCGCGGTTGTAGCGGGCCACCATGGACGGTGCGGAGACCTCGTAGAGGTTACCGAACATCAAGCCATGTTTGACGAGCCTCATCATATGCGCGTGATTTCCATGTAGCGGCGCTTGGCTTCTTCCATGCGCTGCATCTCGCGCACGGCATTCTCGATGGCAACCTCGTCCGACTTGTCCGCATAGCGGAATTCGCTGTCCGCGTAGCGGTTGATTTCCTGGATGACCATATCGACGGTGATCGGCTGCGCCAGGTCGGCGATCATCGCCTTCTTGGTCTCGTAGTCCTTGAACAGGAATAGTTCCGGATCTTCCATCCAGGCATCCGGCAATTCGAAGTCCATCGCCCGCACTTTCACGGCATCGGTGATGTTCTTGATCGCCCGGCCGGTGAAACGTTCGTCCGCTTGCTGGATGGCCTTCAGGTAGGTACCGAGCTTGGCGATCGTGTCCAGGTCACCGATTTCAGCCCGTACGTTGTCGAACACCTTTGTCAGCGCATCTTCCTGTGGCCGGGAGTGACGCTCGTAGGACGCCGCAACGGCCTTCTTCAGGGCCTGGGCCTCGAAAAGATCATGGTCGCCGACTGGAATCGAGTGGTTCTTGCCCATCAGCAGATGCAGGATGTCGATGTAGTCCTCGCGGCTTTGCGGGCCGTCGACCAGGAAGCGGGCACCGGCGCGCTGACGCAGGGCGTCATCGACGTTCTCCGGATAGTTGGAGAACATGCCGAACGTGCAGTTGCCGCGCACCACCGTGTTGGCACCGGCAAAGCTCTCCATCAGGACCGCTGTAATTTCCAGCTGTCCGGCGGAGGACTGGCGATCGCCGCGCTTGCCGGCAAGCTGGTCTATGTCGTCGATGGTGCCGAAACCGATCACATTCGGGTCGGTGACATTGCGGATGAAGGCCTTGGCATTCTGGGCAGACTTGCCCTGGTAGCTGTCGATGCTTTCCGTGGAGAGGTTCTGATAGCGGAACGGATAGCCGGCGACCTGACAATAGTCGTTGACCATGCCGGCCATCATCTGGATCAGGGTTGTCTTGCCGGTGCCCGGTTTGCCGTCGCCCATGAAGGTGAAGATGAAGCCGCCGAGTTCCGCGAACGGGTTGAGCTTGCGGTCGAAATCGTAGGCCATCAGCATCTTGGCAAGCTTCATCGCCTGGTATTTGGCGATGTGGTTGCCGACGACTTCTTCCGGCTTCTTGAACGCCATGGCGAGCGTGGTCGAGTGCGCGCGTGCGGAAGGCGTGAAGCCGGTGATCTCGAAATTGTCCGCTTCCACGCGGTAACGGCTTTCCGAGAATGCCTGCAGCACGCTGACGCCTTCCGCGCGAAGTGTCACCTTTTCCATCAGCTGTTCGCAGAAGGACGTCACCAGGCCGATCAACTGGGCATCGGTTTCAATCGCGGCGGCGGCAATTTCCTGGTCCAGCTCCCAGAGAACACCATGAAGGGCGAGCTGGTCGTTGTCGAAAAGGATTTCCTCGACGTCGCGGCACTGGACTTCGGTTTCACCGGTTTCGGCTGAGAGCCCCGACAGGAGGAAGTCCGTCATGTTGGCAAAGACGTGCAGCGCAATCATGGCCGTTGCCGACAGAAGATCCTGGAACCGCATCTTCTGCGAGGCGTCCAGCGTTCCGGCAAGATTGGCGCGCTTTAGCTCGGCAAGGCCGGTCTGGTCGGCAAACTGGTCGGACGCCACCTGGGCGACAGCCAGCGCCCGGCGCAGGGACCGCAGAACGCTCGCCTGAAGCGGGGTGGTCAGAGCATCGTCGTCGCATTCCAGAATGCGGTTTGAAAGTTGCACACCTTCGGGACGGGCCGTGGAGCGCGTGACGAGGCCGGGCGTCGTGGAGCGGAACCGCCGGCGGGCGCCGAGGCCGGGCGAACGGTCCTGTGCAACGGGTGCATCCGACTTCTTGGCGATACGCGGGGTGTGGTCGAAGCCCTGGAGCATTGCTTCCGCAAAGGCGTATTTCTCGCGGATCTTGTCTTCTTTCAGTTCCATGAGGTCGTTGGAAAGGGTCACGCGAAAAACCTATTTGTAACTGAGGATCTTGCCCGAAGGGCTGACGACATACTTGCGGATATTGGCGAAGCCCGGCGGGTTTCGCTCTTCCAGAATTTGGTAAGGCCGCTGCGGCAGGATCAGCGACCGCTGCTGGTGTGTATGGCCTGCGACTTCCTGTGACGCCGGATTGTGTGCCGACAGCGGATCGAGTTGGTAGATCTGCCGCTCGACAGACGAAAAGAAGCCTGCGGATTCGAACTCGGAGCCGGAGGCGACCAGGGTTTCGGTCGTCCAGGCCAGGGCCCAGTCTTCCCCAGGGCGACCGGTGGCTTCGGCAAGGACGTCGCGTAGCGGACCGGACTGTTGGGTAAAGGTGTGGCTGTACATCGGCCCCAGAAAGAACCGGCGCAGGCGCTTGGGATGCAGGTCATCGAAGTCGCGGTCGAAGCCGCGGGCGATGGTCACCAGCTTCAGGGACGCCGAGGATTGGGCGGTCAGATGGCTCTGGACGCGCGGCCAGCGGCGCTCGTCCTTGGCCAGAGGCCACTTGCCGCTGTCTTCCAGGTCGAGAATGTAGATCAGCGGAATGTTCTGCTGACTGTCATAGACGGCCCAATGCAGCCTGTAGAGGCGGCGGTTGTCGACGACGTTGCCCATCCAGGCCAGACGTGGATCGTTCCGTGCCCAGAACAGGTCGCCCTTGGCGAGCTCTTCGTAATACTGGCGCTGCGAGGCGGCAAACTGCAGGTTGGTCGGCGAGGACTGTTCACGCAGGATATGGTTGACCATCTCCAGCTTGAGTTCGCGCATTGCCGGCAGCGACCGTAAATGCTTGTCCGCCTGCATGGCGTCGTTCGCCATCTGCAGCAGCTCCTGATAGATCGGGAAGCCGCTGTCCTGACGGTCGATGTTCAGAAGCGAGGGCAGCATGTCCGACACGCGGCCCGCCAGCAGATATTTGTAGGAAAGCGCCGTGAAGGTTCCCGACAGCGCTTCCAGGTACTCTTTCAGAACCGGTATTTCCGAAGCGAGCGCGGTGTTCTCGTTGATGACGCTTTCCGCCACCCCTTGCAAATGCGAGATGATCCGCTCGAACTTGGCGAAGTAGCGCCGTGTTTCATGCGCTTCTTCCAGGGTTCTGTGGTCCAGGGTCAGATCCACGGTTCAGACCCTCAGGCCCCGTACGTGTTCTTGTCGTGCTTCTCGACGATCTGCTGGAACCGGCGCGCGAAACGCTCGTCCGACTTGGCCTTTTCCTCCAGCACCTTGCGGGCGAACACCATGTGGTCCTCATGGGCTTCCATCATGTCGGCCATGCGCTGGTTGGTTGCCGAGCCGATGGCGGCCATGGCGGACTGGGCTTCCTTGTCGGTGGCCACGCCGATCTCGTTGATCTTGTGGGCGATATCCTGCTGCTGGGCCGTCTTGAGGGATTTCACAAGCGCATCGTAAAGCACGACGCGCTGTTTTGTGTCCGTCTGCAGCTTGTTGATCAGCACCATCTGGGTGGCCGCCTGGTTCTGAAGGCTGTCGACCCAGGTCTTGCCCTTTTCGATGTAGCGTTCCAGCGTCTGGCTCTCGGCCAGCTTGACCTGCTCTTCCTGGGCCAGGCGGTTGTATTCGGCATTCATCTCCGCCAGCTGGCTCTCCAGCTTGGTGCGCTCGGAGGCATCGGTCTCCACGGAAATCTTGTTTTCCAGAGCAATCACATCCGGATCCATGGCCACAAGCTTGGCCTTGATTTCTTCCAGGGTGCCGACTGTCTGTTCGCGCTGGCTCAGCGTTTCGCTGAGGTTGGTTTCCACGCGCTGGGAATGTTCGTTCAGCGTGTTGAGCTGTTCCTGCAGCAGCTGTCCGATGACATTGGACTTGGTGATCAGGTCCTGAAGCTTGTCGTCGATGCTGGCGGAGCGCATGCGTTCCTGGCGGATGCTGTCGGAGCGCTGCTTGGAAAAGATGCCGATGAAGCTTTCCCATCCGGTCTTCGTGCGCATGGCATCGAAGTCCTTGGAGAAGGTCGCGGTAACATCGTCAAGACCCATGATGAGCTCGGCGATGTTGGCGCCCATGAGCTCGGTGTGCTTGTGAACATCGTCCAGGGACGCGTTCTCGATGTCGATGGAAATGTCCTGCCCGGTGTCCAGCTTGGACTTCGCGGTTTCGATCTTCGAGGTCAGCTCGTCGATCTTCTGCCTCGCGGCGGCAACTTCCTTTTTCGACTTTTCAATCTGAGCGCTGAAATCCGCCATGGGCCCCTTCCGGATAAAAATTTTTCAAAGTGATTCTTATTTAGCAAGTCTTCTTGGAAATACAATTACAACGCGCTTGCCGAAACGTCATGGTTCCACATGCTTGCGGCGTGTTTCGTGGACGGCGTGAAGCTGCTCAGTCTTGAAGACGGCCGGGAAAGCCGATGCTGGATGCCCGTTGTACCCGCAGCCAGAGTTGTCCGTCGAAGGCCTTCCTGTCTAGAAAATCCACACGAAGTCCGAGACTGGTGCACTCGGTGTCGATCCAGGACTTGCTGTGGCGAACGATCCCCGGTTCATCGGAAACATGGCTGGTGCCGACCCATGCTGTGCCGTTGTAGTCCTCTTCCGGGGACCTCGCAGGGAGATAGGAAACGAGGAAAACCGCATTCTCGCTCGAGTTCTGGAGAAAACCCTCCAGCATCGTGCGGATATGAGACTTGCTGCAATGGGTCCAGATGGACCCCGCCAGAACCATGTCGAACTTTTTACCGAACACGAACAGGTCGAATTCGGCATTGTGGTCGAAACGCGGCTGTCTTTGTCGAAGGACCTGATCATCAAACAACAGATCAAGTCCCCAACGCACCCTGTCGCGGTGCGGTTCGATACCACAGTAGTTTCGCTCTCCAAGAAAGGGAATCAGCCAGTAGGCGGTCCGCAGACAACCGCAGCCGATTTCCAGCAGGCTCGTTTCCGGCGACAAGCCTTCGCGCAGGAGCTCTGCGAACTGACGTCTGCCACCTTCATCGAAGGTCTGGGTCGGCACGCCAAGAAATCCGTGGTCGAGCGCCATCTTCTCGCCAAGGCGCTGGACGTTTGTCTTTTCCTGATCCGATGCTGTCTTCATTGCCCTGTCTGTCTGCCCGCAACACGTTCCGTGTGAAGGTGTCAGGTCTCGCGGTTCGTGGTGTTTTTCCTGTCTGCACAGGACGGGAACGGGCATGTGGACTACCGCGAAACAGCACCTGCGGCAAAGGCGTATTTGAAAGCTTTTGACCTTTCACGCCGTCAACGGCTATGCCATTGTTCCGCAAACCTGATCTTCAAAAACAACAACAACAGCCCCGTCAAATCACATGAGCCAATCCGAAACGCCAGAAGAACGTTTTCCCGACGTGCTTTTTTACAATGCCTCACTCACGGAGGTGCAGGAAAACGTCAAAATAGGACCCGGTACACGTGTCGGTTCCATGACCATAATTCACAAGAATGCAAGCATTGGTTCTGGAACTACTATCGGGTCGCATTGCAATATTTGCGAATGTGTCATTGGCGATAACGTCTCCATTCAGACCGGCTGCCATATTACACGCGGGGTTACTGTTGAAGATGACGTCTTCATCGGCCCGCAAGTCGTCACGCTCAACGACAAGCTGAAAGGCGGACCGATGGTCTATCCTTATATCGAGCGCGGAGCGAAGATCGGTGGTGGCAGCCGAATTCTTCCGGGTGTTCGTGTCGGCGCAAACGCAGTTGTCGGTGCGGGCAGTGTTGTGACCAGAGACGTTCCTCCGGGTGCCCTCGTGGTTGGTAATCCGGCTCGTGTCAGATCTGACGGACAGGACAGGCAAGCTCAGAAATCCCCATGAAGGACCTGATCCTGAATCTTGCACCCACGGGAATGGTGCCGACCCGTGCCATGTCGTCGGCCGTGCCGCTGTCGCCGGACGAGATCATCGCCGACTGCCGCCTGTGTGCGGACCTTGGCGCGACGATCCTGCACATTCATGCAAGAGACGAGGATGGCCGGCCAACATTCCGGAAAGACATATACGGGCGGATCATTGCAGGTATCCGGGAAACGCACCCGGATGTGATCATCTGCGTGTCCCTCAGCGGTCGGAACTTCCCGGAGTTCGAACAACGTTCAGACCCCTTGCTGCTGACAGGGGACCTAAGGCCCGACATGGCCAGCCTCACGCTGTCCTCGCTGAATTTTGCCCGCACCGAAAGTATCAATGCACCGGACATGGTTGTCCGTCTTGCAAAGACCATGGGAGACCGCGGCATTCGTCCCGAGCTGGAGGTCTTTGATGCGGGCATGGTGAATTATGCCAGGTATCTTGCAGACCGCGGGATATTGAAGCCTCCCTTCTATTTCAACCTGCTGCTCGGAAATCTCAGCAGTGCACAGGTAACGCCCCTGCATCTGGCGGCGATCACGCAGGATCTGCCTCCAGAATCCGTCTGGTGTGCAGGCGGGATCGGCGAAAGCCAGCTTGCCGCCAACACGCTGGGGCTCTTGTTCGGAAACGGTGTGCGCACCGGTCTGGAGGATTTTCTGTGGCTTGACGCGGACAGAACGCAACCGGCTACGAACGAGAAACTGGTTAGCCGGGTAGGCGAGCTCTGTACGCTCCTTGGCAAGCGGTTTGCCTCTGCCTCCCAGGTTCGCGAAGCGCTTGGGATGACGCCTCATGCAGGCTGACCGTCGTCCGCTCCGGATCCTGATGACCAACAACACGCTGGATCAACCAGCCGGGTCGGAGCTTTATCTCAGGGATCTGGCGCTGTCCCTCATGCGGCGCGGGCACTTCCCGGTCGCCTACAGCCAGAGCCTTGGCCCGGTTGCCGACCGTCTCCGAGCGGCGACCATTCCTGTCGTTGACGACCTGCGGGACCTGTCCGCGGTGCCCGATGTGATCCACGGGCAGCATCATCTGGAAACGATGACGGCCGCGCTTCGTTTTCCGCAAGTGCCGGTCACCTATACCTGTCACGGCTGGATTCCCTGGCAGGAATGGCCACCGGTCTTCCCGAACATCCTGCACTATGTCGCGGTTGATGACCTGTGCCGGGAACGTCTTCTGACCAGTGCGGGCGTACCGGCTGACCAGATCTCGGTCCTGCATAATTTTGTCGATCTCGACCGCTTCAGAAAGGTGCGGGACCTTCCGGACAAGCCGAAGTCCGCACTTGTCTTCAGCAATTCTGCGGCTCAGGTCCCGAAGGCGATACGAGACGCCTGCACCCGCATGGGTATCGAACGCGTCGATATCGTTGGACAGAACTCCGGTCGGTCTGCCGTGCACCCGGAGACCATCCTGGCGGACTATGACGTTGTCTTTGCAAAGGCGCGCGCTGCAATCGAGGCAATGGCATCCGGATGCTCCGTTGTCGTCATGGATTACGGTCAACTTGGCGGACTTGTCAGCTCCTCCAATCTGCAAAGCATGCGCGGATTGAATTTCGGCATCCGAACCTTGCAAAACCAGCTTTTGCATCAGGACAAGATCGAGCGTGAACTGGAGCGTTACGACGCATCGGATGCGCGCGTGGTGACACAGTGGGTCAGGGCGAACGCCGGCCTGGAAGCAGCCGTGGATCGATGGCTGGAAATCTACTACAGGACCATTGAACGCTGGAGTGATGTTGGCGGTACGCTGCACGATGGCGAGAGACTGACCTCCGCATCGCGCTATGTCAGTCAGCTTGCACCGCGGGTGAAGGCAAAGGAACAGGCGGAACATTGCAAAAACCTGGCCGATGCAGACCTCAGGGCGGCGAAAGCTCAGTTGGAGCGGGATGCGGCAGTAGCTGCCAACAATGATGCGCGACACAAGGCGAGGATCGCTGAACTGGAACGAGAAGTGCCGGGCCTGAAGAGGGAACTGCAGGATCTGAAGAGGGAACTGGAAAGACACAGATTTCCAGGATTGGCTGTCCGGATGGCCTGGCAGGGGTTTGAGAAGCAAGTTCTCAAGCCGTGCCGCCGGCAGATCGCGTCCTTCAGGAAGCCGAAATCGTGACCCTGCATCTTGCCGAAATTGTCTCCGAGGAACCATTGCGCGTGCTGCTGGTTGGTCTTGGCAAGATGGGCCAGCTCCATCTGGAATGCCTGACCAAAATGCCCTGCGTTTCTCTTGTCGGTATCGTCGATGAAGACGAGGGCAAAGAGATTGCTGCAAACGGGATCCCCTTCGCGCGATCGGTCGATGGTCTCGCCAACGACTTTGCAGCTGCCGTTATTGCGGTCCCTGTCGAAAGGCATGCCGAGGCTGCCATTCCGTTGCTCGCGCGCGGCATCGATTGCCTTGTCGAAAAACCTTTGTCCCTGTGCCCGGGAGAGATAGAGACGATGATTGCCGCGGCTCGCGCCGGCGGCGCCAGGCTATCGGTCGCGCAGGTCGAACGTTTCAACCCGGCCATCGAAAGCACCATGGCCGCCTTGCGCAAGCGTTCAGGCAAGGTGCGCGTACAGCGGCTGTCCAGGATGCAAAGCGTCGCCGGCGGCCCGGACGTGATCGCCGACCTGATGGTGCATGATCTGGACTGGATCGTGAAACTCGAGGGAACAAGCGACTGCGAGATAACGGTGCTGGAGTGCCGCAGGACGGCAGGCTGCCTGGATTATGTCTGCTGCCGTCTCGGTTTTGGCGACAGATCCTATGAGCTGGCTGCGGTTCTTGGAGCCAGCGAACGGAAGCGCAGCCTTGATGTCTGGCTGGACGGAGATGAAACGCGCTGTTTCGACCTTCTTGCGTTGTCGCCAGACGGGCGGCCGGATCCGCTGACGCGGCAGGCCGAAGTTTTTGTCATGAGCAGAGCAGGTAACGCGGCTGAACTGGCGACAGCTGAAGAGGCGCTCGCTGTACTTCGACTGTCGGACGCAATCAGACGATGCACACTCGAGATCACAAGGCCACCGGGAGGTGCGGCGTGAAGGTGATTGTTCCCTTCGCCGATGTGGTTTCCGAATGGCAACCTGTCCGGGCCAAGGCTCTGGAAGGTATCGACAGGGTGTTCTCACATGGGCGTTTTGTCGGCGGTCCGGAAATTGCCGAGTTGGAACAACAACTTGCCGGGATAACTGGGGCAAGGTTTGCAGTCGCCTGTGCGTCGGGAACGACGGCCCTGCAAATGGCCATGATGGCTCTCGGTATTGGGCCGGGTGATGAAGTCATTGTTCCGGACTTTACCTTTGTCGCGCCGGCTGAAGGCGCTCTTGTGCTCGGTGCGGAGCCGGTTCTGGTAGACGTCCTGCACCCGTCCGGCCTGCTTGACCCGGATGAACTGGAAACAGCGATTTCCAGTCGCACAAAGGCCATCGTCGCGGTCTCGCTTTTTGGACTGCCTGCCAACTTCGAAGCCATCAATTCGATTGCCGAAAGGCATGGAATCCCGGTGATCGAAGACGCTGCCCAGAGCCTGGGGGCGGGGTTGGAAGACAGGCGGAGCGGCAATCTGGCGGGGCTCGGATGCACCAGTTTTTTTCCGACGAAGGTGCTCGGCGGGGCAGGGGACGGCGGAGCGGTCTTCACCAATGATGAGGCGCTTGCCTGCGTGCTTCGCGAGATCCGTGACCATGGACAAGGCGGCAAGTACCATCACCTGCGGCTGGGGATGAACGGCAGGATGAGTTCGATCGCCGCCGCTGCCCTGCTTGCACGGCTCGACCGGTTCACTAAGGCGTTGGATCGCCGCCGCAATATCGGTGCGCTATACGACAGGCTCCTCGAACCACTCCGGGAGACTGGTCGTTTGGATTATGTCCGCAGTCCGGACATGGCAGGCAGTGCCCGTTCGCAATATGCCGTCGTTCTGGAGGATCGCGAAGCGCTTTCCAGAGGTTTGCGCGAGGTAGGCATAGAAACGGCAGTTCATTATCCCGCTCCGCTGCACGACCAGCCGGTTCTGCAGCATTGCCGCCGGTCCGGTCGCCTCGAAACTGCGTCCATGCTGGCAAAAAGGATCCTGTGTCTGCCCATACATCCGGGATTGGCGGACGAGCAGGTGAACCTCACCGTGGAACGACTTGGCGCACTCGTCCAAGCCTGAACTCCCCACTCGTTCCCGAGGCTGATGTTGGTCAGGCCCCGGTAAAGTCCAGAAACCGGCGGCTGAACAATGGCCTTGCCTCGTGCCGTGCGATGAGAAGATCGCGCCAGTTGGCGGGATAATCGTCCACGGCCAGCATGTCTGTCGTTTCGTGGTCGATGCCGGTGGCAACTTCGAGCAAGGCGTCCAGATCGCTGAGATCGGGTTTTGGCAGCGTATTGCTGCGGCACGCCTGCCACATTTCAGCATAAAGACCTTCCAGTTTCGAAACCAGAAGCGGCGTGTCGAAGAGGAGGCAGTCGTCCCGGCTTTCGGTCAGGCGTTGACGAAGATCCCGCAGCGCTTGGCGGTCCTTGCCGAGGTCTGCTGCGCGTTTCACGTAATCCTCCGGCGTCGGACAGACGAGCTCCTGAAGACCGGCGGCGCTGACCAGGCTCGCACAGACCCGTGCGGCGAAACATTTTCCGGCAATCGTGAGGACCGGCACGCCCATCCAGAGGGCATCGGAGGCGGTGGTATGGGCGCCATAGGGGGTGGTGTCGAGGAAGAGGTCGGCAAGCGGATAACGTGCCAGATGGTCTGCGTTGGCCATCTTCCCGGCAAAAACCAGCCTGTCCGGAGCAATGCCTGCCGCTTCGGCACAAGCCTTGAGACGCTGGTCGGTTTCCGTGCCGCCGGTCAGCAGCCAGAGAACGCTTCCCGGTACCTTCTTCAGGATGGCGAACCAGCGGTCCAGGCAGAACCGCGTGATCTTGTGGCTGCCGTTGAAGCAGCAGAACACCGTGCCGTCTTCGGGCAGTCCGAAATCGGAGCGTTGCCAGATGCGCTCGGAAACGACGCGCTTGCGGTTGTTCGGCTGGTAGCAGGGCAGGCGCAGAACCTCTTCGGAGTAATAGATCTCGTGGTCCTGCGGAATAATGATGTCGTCGGCGACGATATAGTGATGGAACGGACTGGCCGTCGTGCCTGGAAAACCGAGCCAATTGACGATGACCGGAGCCGGACACAGTGCGACCAGCCGCGTGCGGCCTTCCCGGGTATAGCCGTTTACGTCGATCAGGATCTGGATGCCGTCTTCGGCGATCAACCGCGCGGCAGCTTCGTCGTCGATGCCGGAAATGGTGCGCCAGTTGTCGGTGGTTTCCCGGAAATTCCGGCTGAGCGGATCATCCGCTGCCGGGCCGCAATCATAGGCGAAGACCTCGACCTTGGACCGCTCATGCAGGCCGAACACTTCCGCCATCAGGTGGCCGACGGCGTGTTCGCGAAGATCGGACGACAGGTAACCGATCCGCAGCGGGCCGTCGTGCTCCATGGCCTTTGGCCATGTCTTCATGGGGGCGGAGGGCGTTCCGACGTCCTGGCGGCTGTAGTCGGCGCAAAGGCCAAGCTGAAACAGCGGGTCGTCGCTGAGGGCCGCGGCCGAAAGGGGCGACATGGCCCGCACCTGCTGTGAAGGCGTTACCCGTTCCAGCGGCTGCACCACCGGCCACTCGCACTGGCGCTGCCGAAGGGCAATGAAATGCTGCGCGACTTCCCGTTGGTGCGGGTCGAGTTCCAGGCTCTGGCGCAGCATGCTTTCGGCTAGAATGTCCTGGTTGGCGGCTTCCAGCGTGCGGGCAATCTGGTTGAGGGCCGTCAGCCGAACGGAGAGCGAAGCCGGCGTCACCGCAAGGGTCTGTTCCAGCACTGTGTTCCACTGGCCAACGGCCGCGCCAATATCCCCCTGCTGTTCCAGAACGCGGCCGAGGTTGATATGGGCCGCATGAAAGCTCGGATTGAGGTTCAGCGCCCGCTCCAGTGTCTCGCGCGCAGCCGCCAGCTTGCCGGTTTCGGAAAACAGCACAGACTGGTTGAAAAGCACTGCATACAGCAGTGGGTCATCCGGGTTCTGTGCCACCCAGGTGCCATAAAGAACTTCCGCGGCTCCAAAGGAGCCGTTGCCTTTCAGGGCCTCGGCCGCACCGATGAGTTCGACGATCGACAGGCTGGTTTCATTTGCCATTCGTGGCGGTCCTGGGTGTGTCTGGTGAGTCGGAATGATGGCGCAAGGATCAGGAGACCGCTACAGCCATGGCGGCGATTTGCTCAGGTGTCATGGTCGCGATCTGTGTCTCTGTGAAGTGTCCGATCTGGTCGGCGTCGAGCGCTTCGATCGACTGCGGGCCAAGGGCAGCGATCGCCTGCGCGCTGAGCGAACGGATCTGGGTTCCGGTGAGGCCGGACAGCTGGGCGTAGGACATGGCTCCGATGCGCTCCGGTGCCAGGGCACCAAGCTGCGTGACCGTCAGCGCTCCGACCTGGCGCGAAGTCAGTGCTCCGAACTGGGTAGAGGACAGGATCGAGATTTCACTGCTGGTCAGGTTGGAAACCTGGTTTGCACTGAGGGAGGCAATCTGGGATGGGGTCAAAGCCGTGAATTGCGCGTTTGACAGGGCCCGCAACTGTACACGCACGAGGCCGGCAAGTTGTGACGCGCTCATTTCGGCGATTTCATCCGGAGAAAGACCGGCCAGTGCGCTGGTGGAAATGGATCCGACCTGCGCAGCGCTCAGGCCGCTGATCTGGGTCAGGGTCAGCGCTTCTATCTGGTTTTCCGAAAGTCCCGCAATCGTCGACGGCAAAAGGGCACCGATCATGGTCGAGGTGAAGGCGGTGAACTGGTCTGCAGACAAGGCGCCAATCTGGGTTGCCGTCAGGCCGGAAACCGCCTCTCTGGCAAGTGCGAGAAGTTGTGTTGTCGCCAGACCGCCGATCTGGTCCGCGCTCAGACCGGAGATCGCCGACGCCGACAGATATTCCATCTGCGAGGTGGTGAGCGAGCTCAGTTGTGACAGCGTCAGGCCGGCAATGGCGGTGGCGGTCAGGGCTTCCAGTCCGGTCGAACCGAGGGCGCCAAGCTGTTCTGGGCTGAACTGCGAGAGCTGCGCTGCCGTCAGTCCCTTGATGCCGCTGGCCGAAAGGGCCGTGATCTGCGCGGGCTTGAGCGCGGCCAACTGGTCGGAGGTCAGGGACGCGATCTGCGCCCCGGTCAGGCCCTCGGCTGCGGCTGGCGTCAAAAGGCCGATGCGTGCGCTGGAAAGGGAGGCGATCTGGCCGGTGCTCAGTCCGCTGATCGCAGTGGCCGACAGGGCGCCGAATTGAGGATCTGTGAAGGTGGCAAGCGTCGTTGGCGAAAGCCCGGCAAGCGCTGCTCCGGACAATCCCTCGATCTGGCTGGTCGTCAGAGCTGTGAGTTGGTCTTCCGAGAGTGCACTGATTTGTGCCGCACTCAGACCGGAAACGGCATTTTGGGACAGGGCCGAAACCTGTCCTGTTGTCAGCGCGGCCAGTTGAGGTGCGGACAGGGCGCCGGCTGCCGAGCTGGAAAGGCCACCCATCTCGATCAGCGACAATTGAGAGACCCGCAGTGGCGTCAGTGTGCCGATCTGCGTTGCCGTCAAGGCTGCAGCCTGGGTGGCGGTCATGCTCGCCCATTGTCCGCCGGAGAAAGCTGCAAGGCTCGTTGCATCGAGTGCGGCAATCGTTGTTGTCGAAAGCCCGGCAACATGCTTTCCGCTGAACATGGCGAGCTGGCCGGCTGACAACCAGGAGAACTGATCGGCCCCCAGACCGGACAGGCCGGAAGGTGTCAGCGCCGCAACCTGACGTGTGCCAAGCGCTCCGATCTGATCCTGCGTGAGAGCACCGACTTGCGCTGCCGACAACCCCGCAATCTGTGTCGTTGCCAGTCCGGCTATCGTTGCGCTTTCAAGGGACGCGATCTGCGCTGGTTTGAGAGCCGCAAGCTGACCGGCGGTCAATGCGGAAAACTGCTCCCCGGACAATCTGGAAAGCACGGCAGTCCCGCTTCCTGCCAGGGCGCCGGGGGCAAGCGCGGCGACCTGATCCGGATCGAACCGGGAGATCTGTTCCGGTGAAAAGCTAGAGAGGACCGAGGACGAAAGTCCGCCGATACCGGCAGTCGACATTGCAGCGATCTGATTGCCGGTGAGGGCGGCGGCCTGGTCAGTCGACAGGGCACCTGTCTGCCTTGCCGTGAGGGCCTTTACCTGATGCGTGCTGAGGCTGGCGATCGTGCCCGGCGCCAGGCTTGAAATGACGCTCGTGGAGAGCCCCGTTATCTGCTCGGAAGTCAGCGACAGCAGTTTGCCCGGGCCAAGCTGGTCCGCCTGGGTCGGGGTCAGACCGGCAAGGGCCTTCGAAGACAGGCCGGAGATCTGCTTGTCGGTAAGAGCACCCAGTTGCTCGGCACTCATGGCGCCGAGACCTTCGGCGGAAAGCCGCTGCATCTGCGTTTTCGACAGGCTCTCGATCTGCGTGGTCGATAACGCACCGACCTGATCGCCGTTCAAAAGGCCGATGGTGATTGCGGCGAGGCTGGATATCTGGCTGGTCGAGAGCGCGGAAACTGCTGCCGGGGCAAGGCCTTTCCAGGCTGCGGCTGAAAGCGCGTTCAGTTGTGTTGTCGACAGGGAGGCGGTCGTCGCCGGGCTCAGGCCTGCAGCAGCGTCTCCGGAAATGGCGCTGACCTGGGTGGTGGTCAGCCCGGCAATCTGGCTGGTCGTGAAAGCGCCGATCTGATCAGCCGACAGCGATCCGATCTGAGTTCTCGTGAGCGCGCTGATCTGTGATGTGGAGAGGGAAGTGGTCTGTGTCGTGGTTAGTCCGGTCAGCGCCGCGGTGCTCAGACTGCTGATCTGCGACCGTGACAGCGCCGCGATCTGCTCACTCGAAAAGGCTTCAAGGGCTTCATCACCCAGGCCCGCACTTTGTGTGGTGCTCAGGGCTGCAAGCTGTTCGTTGGTGAGGGCGGCTGCCTGAGTGGCCTTGAGCGCGCCGATCGTTCCGGCGCTGAGACTTTTCACCTGTGTTACCGACAGGGCGGATATCTGGCCGGTGCTGAAAGACTGGATCTGCGTGGTGGCGAGACCCGCCATCGCCGTGCCGGTCAAGGCGGCCAGCTGGGCATCGCTCAAGGTTGCAATTGCGGTTCGTGTCAGACCCTTGATCCCGGTGGCCGAAAGGGCTGCGGTTTGGGTGGTGGTCAGTGCTTCCACCTGTGCCGTTGTCAGGCGGGTCACCTGCGCCGCGTTGAGACTGGCGATCTGGGCTGCTGTCAGCGCGGCGATCTGATCCGGCACCAGGGCTTCGAACTGGGTTGCGTTCAAGGCCTTCAACTGAATCCCTGTCAGGCCGTTCAACTGGGCTGTTGTCAGGCCCGACACGTCAGAGGCGGAAAGACCTGCAAGACCCGTTGCAGACAACGCGCCGATCTGCTTGTCGCTCAGTGCCAGGATCTGCTCGGGCGATAGCGCATCGACCTGTTCGTCGGTCAGGCCTTTCATCTGTGTCGTTGTCAGGGAGCCGAGTTGTGTCGTCGTCAGGGTGGCGATGGTCTCTTCACGCAAGCCTCCGATTGCGGCTGCCGTCAGTTCTCCAAACTGCACGTTCGACAGAGAGCCGAGTTTGGTCGCCGTCACCGCCGCCATCTGCGTCTGGGTCAGGGCACGCAATTGCACGGAGCTGAACTGGGCCAGCTGGTCCGCGGACAATGCGGCGATCTGGGTTGCGCCGAGAGATGCGGTCTGGGTGGCTGTCAGTCCGGCAATCTGGGTTTTCTCAAGCCCCGCAATAACGTCGCTGTTCAGGCCGACAAGCCCGGACGTCGACAGCGAGCCGATCTGTTTGGCAGACAGCGCGGCCGCCTGGGTCGAAGACAGCACTTCGGTCTGGGTGCTGTCGAGGGCGCCTAGTGCGGCAGGTGCAAGGCTTGCCACCTGTGTTGTCGACAGGGAGGCCATCTGGTCCCGGGTCAGGCCCTTGGCCTGATTGGCGACAAGGGATGTGATCTGCGTTGTCGTGAAGGCATCGAATTGCGCCGTGCTCAACTGGCCGACGGCGGTGCTGGAAAGAGCTGAAACCTGTGTGTTGCTCAGCGCGGCAATCTGGTCCGGTGTCAGAGCGGCGATCTGGCCGGAGCCGAGGGACGAAATGCCGGCTGCCGAAAGGGCGTTCAGGCGCTCGCCCTGCAGGGCGGAAACCTGAGCATCCGTCAGGCCGGCGGTGTTGCCGGCAAGGGCTGCAATCTGGGTGGTGGACAATGCCTGGAACTGATCGGACGACAGCGATGAAACCGCCGATGCGGTCAGGCTTTTCACCTGTGCGCCGGTGAGAGCCGCCACTTGCGTTATCGACAGCGCTGCAAGCTGGTCCGTTCCAAGGGCGGCGATTGCCTGGCCCGAGAGACCGGCAATCTGGGTCGGGGCAAGCTGGCTGAGCTGGCTCGTCGAGAAGAACCCGATCTGGGAGCCGGTCAGGCCCGACAGGGCAGTGGCAGTCAGGCTTTCCAGCCTGTCTGGCGTCAGGGCCGCGATATGGCTTTCACTCAAACCGCGGATCTGCGCCGGGGCGAGATCGGCAAGTTGCGTGTTGCCGAGCGCCGCAAACTGCTCGGCACTCAGGCTTGCGAAGGCGGTTTCGGTCAGGCTCCGCAACTGGCTGGTCGACAGGTTCGACAGGAAGCTGCCCGACAGCGCTTCCATCTGCTCCGGTCCGAGAGCGGCAATCGTGGTGGTGGAAAAGCCCTTGATGGCGGTGCTGTTGAAGGCGGCGATCTGGTCGCTGCCGAGCTGGCGAATTGTCGTGCCATTCAGGGCTAGCGCCTGAGCATAGCCCATCGAGCCGATCTGCTCGGTGCTGAAAGTTCGGAGCTGTCCGGAGGAAAAGGCCCGCATCTGGGGAGCGGTCAGCGAGCGGACCTGCAGCGAGCCAAGTGCACCGATCTGGGTTTCATCCAGTGCGGCGATCATCGTGGTGCCGATGCCGCGCACCTGGTTGACGCTCAAGGCGCCGATCTGGTCGGTCGACAGGGCGTCGAACTGGGTCTCGTTGAACCCCGCGATCACGAAACTGGACAGGGCGCTCAGGCGTGTGCCGGTAAGAAGCGCGATCTGGGTTTCCTTCAGTGCCTTGCCCTGGGTCGCGGTGATTGCGTTCAGCTGGGTCTCTGTCAGCGCCTTGAACTGGTCTTCGGAAAACAGCGACAGGTCGCCGGCGGTCAGTCCCTGGAATTGTGTCGTGGTCAGACTGGCGATGCGGGTTTCGCTGAGGCCGGAAATGACCTCGTTGTTGAGCGAGGTGATCTGCGTTGCCGAGAAAGACGCGAACTGGTCTGCAGTCAGTGCGGCGACCTGCTGAGCCCCGAGGGCAGCCACCGCCGTCCGGGTCAATTGGCCGATCTGTGAGAAGTTCAGCGCGCCGAGCTGGGTCTCGTTCAGGTAGCGCGTCTGGGTCTGGGTAAGACCCTGGATTTGGGCCTTGCTGAAATTTGCAATCTGGGGAGCCGTCAGCGCGCCGATCTGCGTGGTCGTCATGGCGCCGATGGAGGTCCCGGAAAAAAACCTGATCTGCCCGGGGCTGAAGGTCTGGATCTGGTCCTCGGAGAAGGACTGGACCTGCCTGGTCGACAGCACGGAGACCTGCTGGGCCGTGAGCCCGGCAAGCTGGGAGGACGTCAGCGCGGAAATTGCCGGCAGTGTCAGCCCTTTCACCTGGGTGGTCGACAGCGTGCCGATATGGGTGGCGGTCAGGGCGCTGAACTGGGTCGTTGTCAGTGCGGCGATGCTCTGGCTGCTGAGGGCCCGGAACTGGGTGCTGGCGAGCGACAGCAGCGTGTCGACGCTGATCGCCTTCACCTGCGGCATCGTCAGGCTGCCCATGTGGGTGGTCGTCAGCTGGCCGGATTGTTCCGCCGTCATTGCCGCAACCTGGTCCACGGTCAGATTGCGGAATTGCGACACGCTCAGCATGCCAAGCTGGGTGCTGGCCATACCGGAAAACTGTTCAAGGCTCAGGCCCGCCACTCTCGCGGGTGAAAGAGCCTTCACCTGCAGGCTGGTCAGTGCGGAAATATCGTCAGAGCCGAAATGCGAAAACTGGCTGTCGGAAAACCCGGCAAGGACGGATGTCGCAAAGCTCTTGACCTGACCGGGCGAAAACGCCTCGATCTGTGTTCCGGAAAGCTCCTGGATCTGGGTGGCCGAAAGGGCGGCGATCTGGGGTGCCGTCAGTGCCTGCAACTCGCTCGCGGAGAAGGCGGCAAGGTCCTCTGCCGTCAGTTGCCGGATCTGGGTGGTGGTCAGCGCACGGATATGGTCCGCGTCGTCCGAGCTGACTTCCTGGTAGGTGATCGCGTCGTAACTGGCGAGCGTCTGGGGCGAGGTGAGGGTGCTGGTTCCAGATCCCGTCGTCGTTTGTCCGGAAGTTGTATCGGAAGATGGCTCGTCCGTGGCCGGAGACACCGACGTGCTTGCAGGTGAGACGTAGAAGGTTGCCGCGCTGGGCGTGGCGTTGATTGTCGTCACTTAAGGAGGTTCCAGAAAGCCCCATAGCGGGCCGAAGGCTGCTCAGCAACTTCCGTGCCAGTGGCTGTTTTGGCGAAAAACGCTGATTTCTCCTGTTGAATGGATGCTGACTGTTGGTCGCTTTGGACAAAGCCTGCCGCTTTCGCCAGGCAAAATTCGCCCGGTGCTGGTGGTGCGCTGGGCAGGAAATGCCATGGCGCGGCCATGCCATGGGCCGGCATTGGCGGAGGGGGCTCCGAGCAAACGCAGCTTGATGGAGAAGCTGTCTGGCGGAATTGGCCGAGAGTTTTTGATCCGCAGCAGCTTTGTGATGCTGCCGGGCGTCTTTGGCACGGCGCGTGCTAGGCGCGATTTAACGGCCGAGCGGGTAGGCGGCCGGGCTTTCGCAGCTACCCTGGAACACACCACATCATGTCCCTTCCCATACTGATCACCGGAAGTGCCGGCCTTATCGGGTCCGCCCTTGTGGACACGCTGACGGCGCTGGGCCGTCCCGTCCGCACGTTTGATATTGCCGAGGCTGGGCAGGACAGCCGCAACGGCACTGCTGTTGAAGACGCGGTGCGGGGCTGCGGCGGCGTTATTCACCTTGCAGCGGTGTCCCGGGTGCTTTGGGGCGAGCATAATCCCGTGCTGTGCCGGGACGTGAATGTCGGGGGAACCCGCAACGTCCTTGCAGCTGCTGCAAGTAGCGGGAGCCGTCCCTGGGTTCTCTTCGGCAGCAGCCGGGAAGCGTATGGGCCGGTAACGCGGTTTCCGGCAGATGAAGACACTGCGCGCTGCCCGATGAATGTCTACGGACGGTCGAAGCTGGCAGGCGAAAAGCTGGTGGAGGCGGCCCAGGAGGTCGGTGTCAAGGCCGTGATCCTGCGGTTCTCGAACGTCTATGGCCGGATTTCCGATCATGCGGACCGCGTTGTACCCGCCTTCGCAAGAGCCGCCGCCGAAGGGCGGAGATTGCAGGTCGAGGGCCGCAATCATGTCTTCGACTTCAATTATCTGGATGATGTCGTTGACGGTATCCTGAAGATGGTCACTTTCATCGAGGCGGAACGGAAGGCGCCGCCACCTGTGCAATTCGTCTCCGGTGTCGGCACCAGCCTGACCGAACTTGCCGAAGCCAGCGTACGGCTTGCCGGAACGGCCGCCGAAATCCACCATGTCGGGCCGCGCAGCTTCGACGTCAACGGCTTCGTCGGGTCGGGGGAAAGAGCACGGCAATTGCTTGGCTGGCAAACGAAGACAAGCATAGAGGAAGGGCTTGCGCACATGGTCCGGGCCTTTGCGGATGCAAATGGCGAGGCTCCGCTTGCAGAGCCTGCATGTGCCTACAGTGCAGGTGCTACTGACCCCGGTCTGTCCGCTGTTTGATTGCCTTTCCTTGAGCTGGTGCCGGTTGAAACGACCGGCCTGGCTTGCCCTGTTGCCATGAATCGGATTAGCTGCAGGAAAGCGTGGCCAATGGCGCCGTCTTGCTTCTGCAAGGCTTGCCCGCGATTTGCAATTGCCTGATATCCTTGGGGAAATTTCTTCCGTCAATCGCCGTAAAGCGGATTTTTGATTGACGTATGTCAGAATGCTGCGCGACATTGTCTCCCTGTCGATCAGCGGGTGTCCGGTCGGTCCCGCGGGAGCGCCCGGACGCAGATCGGCGTTGAAGTGGTGGATCATCTTGTCTGTGTTCACGAGAACGCGGGATGGTCCGGGAGACGTGATGGTCAAGCCTACCGTACACGATATCGCCCGGGAGGCCGGGGTCAGCCTGTCGACCGTCGACCGGGTCTTGAACGGGCGTGCGGATGTGCGCCCGAAGAACGCGGAGCGGGTGAAGGAAGCTGTCCGCAAGCTCGGCTATGTGCGCGATACCAATGCGGCCAATCTTGCCAGGCAGCGCCAGTACAAATTCGTTTTCGTTCTTCCCGAAGGGCCCAATCATTTCGTCGAAACGCTGGTGGCCGCGGTCGAAGAAGCGTCCGGTGCGCAGGTGGCGGACCGGACCGACGTCAGCGTCCTGTTGGTCGACGCCGCCGACCCGCACGCGGTTGTCGACAGGCTGAAGACCCTGGACCTGTCCGAACTGGACGGCGTTGCCATGATGGTTCCGGAAACACCGCAGGTGCGCGATGCCATTGCGCATATCAAGAGTGCAGGTGTTTACGTCGTCGCGCTGGTGTCTGACCTGCCGAACTCGAAGTGCCACTATTTCGCAGGTGTCGACAATTTCTCCGCCGGCAAGACCGCAGGGGCGCTGTTGGGCAAGTTTTTGCGCAACGAGACCGGCAGCATCCTGGTGGTGACCAATTCCATGGTGGCGCGCGACAGCATCGAGCGGCGCTTCGGTCTGGACGAAGTGCTGTCGCGGGACTTTCCGCAACTGAAAACCCTGCCGACGATCGAATTCTACGACGATCCGGACCGGATCCATGAAACCCTTGACCACGCGCTCAAGGCACACCCGGAGCTGAAGGCGGTTTATTCCATGGGGTCGGGCAATGCGGCCATGCTGGATGCATTGCGTGAGCATGGCGTTGCCGGACGGTTTGTGGTGATCGCTCACGATCTGACGCCCGTAACGCGGCAGGCTCTTGCCGATGGCGAACTTGATGCTGTCATCGCCCAGAATGTCGGGCATCTCGTGCGCAGTGCCCTGCGGGTCTTGCGGGCCAAATGCGACGGCACGGACATCTATGAGGCGCAGGAAAAGATCCGGATCGAGATCATCATGCGCGAAAACCTCTATTGAGGCTGGCCGTTCCGGCCAAGAGTTCTGTCCCTTAAAAATAAGCAATATCAATATCATGCCCTGTGTTGTCGGCATGGTTCAGGTCTGATTGATCTCGAAAAGAAAGACGTATGTCAGTTTTTTGATTGACGTGACATACGTATGTCAGATAGCGTGAGCCTGCACTTGGAGGAGTGCTGCGGTCCGGCATGCGCCGGCGCGCGACCATTCGGGAGGACTTCACCCATGAAAACTGCGAAACTTCTCGCGGCAACCGCCATTGTTGCGGTTAGCGGACTATCTGTTTCCAATGCGCAGGCCGATGAGCTGACGCTGTGCTGGGCGGCCTGGGATCCGGCCAACGCGCTGGTCGAGCTGTCGAAGGAATTTGAAGCCGAGTACGGCCACACCATGAATTTCGAATTCGTGCCCTGGCCGAACTTCGCCGACCGCATGCTGAACGAGCTGAACTCCGGCGGCAAACTGTGCGATCTGCTGATCGGCGACAGCCAGTGGATCGGCGGCGGTGCGGAAAACGGCCATTACGTCAAGCTGAACGACTTCTTCGAGAAGGAAGGTATCAGCATGGACGATTTCGCTCCGGCGACCGTCTATGCCTATTCCACCTGGCCCAAGGGCGAGCCGAACTACTATGCGCTGCCGGCCATGGGCGATGCCAACGGCTGGTTCTATCGCAAGGACTGGTTCGAAATGCCGGAAATTCAGGCTGCCTTCAAGGAGAAGCACGGCCGCGACCTGGCTCCGCCCAAGACGCAAGCTGAGCTTCTGGAAGTCGCACAGTTCTTCCAGGGACGCGAGATCGACGGTCAGACCCGGTACGGCGCGTCCATCTTCACCGAGCGCGGCTCGGAAGGCATCACCATGGGCGCGACCAGTGCGCTTTATCCGTTCGGCTTCAAATACGAGATGACACCGGGCAAATACGACATGGAAGGTGCGGTCAACTCGCCCGAGGCCGTGGCGGGACTGGAGTTCTACAAGGAACTCTACAAGACCGGCACGCCACCGGGCTACACCGATAGCTACATGGAACAGTCCCTCGATGCCTTCAAGTCGGGGCAGGTGGCCATGGCCATGAACTGGTTCGCCTTCTTCCCCGGCCTTTATGCCGACCCGGATGTGGGCGGGGACAAGATCGGCTTCTTCGTCAATCCCGGCCAGAACCGGGAAGCCTCGACGCTCGGCGGGCAGGGCATCTCCGTGGTGGCCTATTCCGACAGGCAGGATGCGGCGCTTGAGTACATCAAGTGGTTCGCACAGCCGAGCGTTCAGAAGAAGTGGTGGGATCTCGGCGGCTATTCCTGCCATGTGAGCGTTCTCAGTGACCCGAGCTTCCCGGACAGTGCGCCGTTCGCGTCCGACTTCCTTCTGGCCATGGATAACGTGATGGATTTCTGGCAGGAGCCGGCTTACGCCGAACTGCTGCTGGCGATGCAAAAACGCCTTCATGACTATGTGGTTGCCGACCAGGGCACCGCGCAGGAAGCGCTCGACAAGCTGATCGCCGACTGGACCGAAACCTTCGAGGACGAAGGCAAGCTCTGACGGCTCCAGGCGAACCCTGACAATGCCAATGCGCTTGTCAGGGTTTGACCTGCCCTTGTCTCAGCGGGTGGCCGGTATTCTGTCGGCCAAATCCTGATCCTGCCTCTGCGGACGGCCCGCCTTCTGGCGGGCTGTCTCACCCTGAAAGACCGACCGGCCCGGCCCGTGCTTTCCGGAACCGTTTCTCAAGAAGAGCGTCTCATGTCCGACACCCCGATAGACCGAGTAGCCAAGGCAACGCCGCCCACCGTTGCCGCGAAAATCCGAGGGCTTTCCGACCGTACGATTGCCTGGCTTTTTGTCGCTCCGACAATTTTCCTGCTGCTTGCGGTCAATATCTTCCCGCTGATCTGGACGATCAATCTCAGTTTCACGAATTTCCGGGCCAATCGGCCCAACCGCGATGTCGAATACATCGGCCTGCGCAATTACGAGCGCATCCTGACTGATGGCGACATCTGGCTGACCATGCAGGCGACCGCGCATTTTCTGTTCTGGACCATCGTCCTGCAGGTGCTGATCGGTTTCACCCTGGCCTGGCTGATCAACCGGAAATTCAGGGGCAACGATCTGTGGACCACCCTGATCGTGCTGCCGATGATGTTGTCGCCGGCCGTTGTCGGTAACTTCTGGACCTTTCTCTACCAGCCGCAGATCGGTCTCTTCAATTACGGTGTGTCCTTCTTCACCGGGGTCGATCCGGCATCCTTCCAGATGATCGGCGACGTGGCGCTCGCGCCCTGGGCCATCGTGATCGTCGATACCTGGATGTGGACCCCCTTCGTGATGCTCATCTGTCTGGCAGGCCTCCGATCGATACCGGACTATATCTACGAGGCCGCGGAAATCGATCGGGCCAGCAAGTGGCGCCAGTTCTGGACGATCACTGTGCCCATGGTGCTGCCCTTCCTCATGCTGGCAGTCCTGTTCCGCGGCATCGAGAACTTCAAGATGTTCGATCTTGTGGTGCAGCTCACGGGCGGTGGCCCCGGCTCCGTGACTGAGCTCACCTCCATCAACCTGAAGCGTGAAGCCTTCGAGAAGTGGCGCACCGGCTATGCCTCCGCCTACGCGATCGTCCTGTTCGTGACTGTCTTCGGCCTCGCCTCGATCTATGTCAAAGCCCTGAACAAGGTGAAGGAAAGATGAGCAGCTATTCCATCACAGAACCGTCTTCGCGGCAGAAGTGGGTGGCCGGGTCGCTGGTCATCGCCTACGCGGTCATCACCCTGCTGCCGCTGGTCTGGATCCTGACAACAGGGTTCAAGTCTCCGGTCGATGCCATCGCCTATCCACCGAAGGTGCTCTTCGAGCCGTCGCTGGAAGGCTACGTCAACCTCTTCACCACCCGCACCCGCGTGTCGCCGGAACAGCTTCAGGCGCTGCCGCCGCCCGCTACCTGGTACGAGGAAATCGTGCGCAACCGCGACATGGTGATCGCGGGCCCCTCCCGCTACGGCGAAAGGTTTCTGAATTCGGTCATCATCGGCTTCGGCTCCACCTTCCTGTCGGTGTTCCTCGGAACACTCGCCGCCTATGCCTTTTCAAGGTTCAAGGTGCCGCTGAAGGACGATCTGCTGTTCTTCATCCTGTCGACAAGAATGATGCCACCTATCGCGGTCGCGATCCCGATCTTCCTGATGTTCCGCACCCTTGGTCTGTCGGATACGCACCTGGGCATGATCCTTCTCTATACGGCTGTCAATATCTCGCTTGCGGTCTGGCTGCTGAAGGGCTTCATCGACGAGATCCCGCGAGAATACGAGGAAGCGGCGCTGATCGACGGCTACACCCGCTTCCAGGCATTCTACAAGGTGGTGTTGCCGCAGGCGGCAACGGGCATCGCCTCGACGGCCATCTTCTGCCTGATCTTCTCGTGGAACGAATATGCCTTCGCGGTGCTGCTGACCTCCGGCACGGCACAGACGGCTCCCCCCTTCATTCCGACCATCATCGGCGTCGGCGGCCAGGACTGGCCGGCGGTCGCGGCAGGGGCAACCCTGTTCCTGGTGCCGGTCATGGTCTTCACCATCCTGCTTCGCAAACATCTCCTGCGCGGCATCACCTTCGGAGCGGTTCGCAAATGATCAGCGATTTCATGAGCGGCCTCGTCCGCCTGCGCCGCGGGTCCTGGGAAATGCTCGCATCCCTTCTGATCGCCATTGGGGTGATCATGCTGATGCAGCCGGTCTTCCTGTGGGCCTACACCTATTCCTTCATCGTCACGCTGACCGGAACAGTCATGTTCATCATCGTCAGCCACTTTCCGGAGTGACTGTCTTGGCAGAGATTGTAATCAGAAACCTTCGGAAGGAATTCGGCGACTTCACCGCCGTGCAGTCGTCTTCCTTCAAGATCGAGGACGGTGAGTTCTTCATGCTGCTCGGCCCGTCCGGCTGCGGCAAGACCACCACCTTGCGCATGATCGCCGGGCTGGAACTGCCGACGTCGGGCGAGATCTATATCGACGGCGAGGAGGTCGGCCAACGGCCGGCAAGCCAGCGCGATATCGCCTTCGTCTTCCAGATGTTCGCCCTCTACCCGCACATGAATGTGCGCAAGAACATCTCCTATCCGCTGGTCAGCCAGGGCATGCCAAAACATCAGGTTGCCGAGAAAGTTGCGGAAGTTGCCCGCATTCTCGGCATCGAGAACATCCTCGACCGGCCCGTGGGTGGGCTTTCCGGCGGCGACCGTCAGCGTGTCGCTCTCGGCCGGGCCATCGTCCGGGATCCGAAAGCCTTCATGATGGACGAGCCGCTCGGTGCGCTCGATGCGGAGTTCCGCGAGCATATGGCCGAGGAGCTGCGGGCCCTGCATGACCGCATGGGCGCCACCACTGTCTATGTCACCCACGATCAGCTGGAAGCCATGCAGATGGGCGACAAGATCGTCGTCATGAACCACGGCGTCATCGAGCAGTTCGGCACGCCGCAGGATATCTACGACAAGCCGGCAACCATGTTCGTTGCCGACTTCATCGGCTCGCCGCCGATGAACTTCCTGCGCTTTCACGGCGAGGTCCATGCGGGCGCGTCCAAGGTGATGATGCATCACGAGGAACTGGACGTGCCGCGGCTGATGGAACCCTTTGAAGGCGACATGGTCTTCGGCATCCGTCCGGAGCACATCACGCTCAACGACAGCGGATCCTACCGGGGCGAGGTTCTGGCAGCCGAATATCTCGGCACCACTCAGATCGTCACGTTGAAGACAGCCTCCGGTGAGCTGAAGGCCCGCATTCCCTCAGACCAGCCTGTTCGCGCCGGCGAATTTGTCGGCCTCGAATTCAACGGATCAACGGTGACGCTGTTCGACAATCAGTCGGGGCGGGCGCTGCGGTCGGAACTGAACGAGGGAGTGCTTGCTCATGGCTGAAGTCAGGCTGTCAGGCCTCACCAAGCGTTTCGGCGATACGCTCGCTGTCGATGAGGTGAGCATGAACATCCCCAACGGCGCTTTCGTGACGTTGCTGGGGCCGACGGGGGCCGGAAAGACCACCATCCTGCGTCTGATCGCGGGACTGGAACAGCCGGACGCGGGCGACGTCGTCATCGCGGGGCGATCGGTGGTTGGCGACACGCCGGCGCAGCGAAACGTCGCCATGGTGTTCCAACAGTATTCGCTCTATCCGCACATGAGCGTGCGGGAGAACCTGGCGTTTCCGCTTCGCTCGCCCTTGCTCAAGACGCCTGCGGACGAGATCGACCGCAAGGTTGCCGAAGTGGCTGAAGTCTTGCGCATTTCGCACAAGCTTGCCAACAAGGCGACCAACCTTTCCGGCGGCGAAATGCAGCGGGTGTCCATCGGCCGGGCACTGGTGCGCGATCCGTCCATCTATCTGATGGATGAACCGCTTTCCTCGCTTGATGCCAAGCTGCGTTCGGACCTGCGCATCGAGTTGAAGCGCATTCAGGAAAGCCTGGGGGCAACGTTGCTTTACGTGACCCATGACCAGATCGAGGCCATGACCATGGCAACGCACGTCGGTGTTCTCGATCATGGCCGCCTGGTGCAATTCGGATCGCCGCGCGAGATCTACGAGAACCCGGTCAATCTCTATGTCGCCGGGCGTCTCGGCCAGCCACGCATCAACGTGCTGCCGGCCGATCTTTTCGCCGGTGCGCCGAGCGGCGCCAAGACCATCGGTCTGCGCCCGGAGCATATCGCGCAAGGCGAGGGCAAGGTATCGGAAGTTCGCCGGGTCGAACATCTGGGTGATCAGACCCGGCTGCATCTATCTCTGGATGGACATTCCGTCGTAACGCTGTCAGACAGCCACACCGCCCTGGAACCGGGCGACACTCTCGCCATTCAACCAAGAAATCCGCTTTTCTTCGACGCCAGCGGCGCTCGCATTTCCTGAGGAGACGGGACATGAAGCAATTCATCAATACCAAGGAAACGCTCGTCACCGAAGCGATTGACGGCATGCTGCGCACAGCCGGCGGGCGGCTCGCCCGTCTCGACGGCTATCCGCATATCAAGGTGGTGGTGCGCACCGACTGGGACAAATCCAAGGTGGCGCTTGTCTCCGGCGGCGGCTCTGGTCATGAGCCGAGCCATGCAGGTTTCGTTGGCCAGGGCATGCTCACGGCGGCCGTCTGCGGCGAGGTGTTTGCATCTCCCTCTGTGGATGCGGTGCTGGCGGGCATTCTGGCCGTTACAGGCAAGGCCGGCTGCCTGCTGATCGTCAAGAACTACACCGGCGACCGGCTGAACTTCGGTCTTGCGGCCGAGCGGGCCCGCTCCTTCGGACTGAAGGTCAACATGGTGATTGTCGATGACGACGTTGCCCTGCCGGACCTGCCGCAGGCGCGCGGTGTCGCCGGTACGCTGTTCGTGCACAAGATCGCCGGAGCGCTTGCCGATCAGGGCGCGGATCTGGAGACCATTACCGATGCAGCGAAGAAAACCATCGGCGGTGCAATCTCGATCGGCATGTCGCTGGACACCTGCACGGTGCCGGGGTCGCCCAAGGAAGACCGGATTGCTCATGGCAAGGCAGAACTCGGACTTGGCATTCACGGCGAGGCGGGGATCGAGCAGGTTGATTATTCGAATGCCCGCGCCGCCATGGCCATGGTGGTGGACCGGCTTGCACCGAACCTCGCACCCGGACCTCATGTGGCGATCGTGAACAACCTGGGCAGCACGACACCTCTTGAAATGTCGGTGCTTCTGGAAGAACTCACGGCCTCGCGCATCGGCAGCCAGATCCGCTGGGTCATCGGCCCCGCGGCGATGATGACCTCGCTCGACATGCATGGGTTCTCCGTGTCGCTGCTGCCCGTCGGCAAGACGGAAGAAGCCCTGCTGCAGGCGCCGGTCGCACCCTGGGCGTGGCCCGGCTGTCTTGCGCTTGGCGCTGTGTCGGTGCTGCCGCTGCCGGACGGTCTGACGCCGATCCAGCCGCTGCCGTCCAAGAACCCGGAGACGCGTAAGTTCATCGAGCGGTGTTGCGACATCCTGATCGCGGCCGAGGACGATCTCAATGCGCTTGATGCCAAGTCGGGCGACGGCGATACCGGCAGCACGCTTGCCACCGCCGCCCGGGCGCTGGTGAAGGCGCTCGACCGGTTGCCGCTGGCGGATCTCACCCAGCTTTATCGCGCCATCGGTCTGGAACTCAGCCAGACGATGGGCGGGTCTTCCGGTGTCCTGCTGGCGATCTTCTTTGCCGCTGCCGGCGATGCGTCCTCCAGCGGCCGTGGGGCCATTGGAGCGTTGAAGGCCGGTCTTGACCGGATCATGCAGGTGGGCGGCGCCCAGCCGGGTGACCGCACCATGATCGACGCCCTTCTGCCGGCGCTCAACGCTCTGGAAAACGGCGTCGAGGCGGCAGCCGCCGAAGCCCGTCAGGGCGCAGACGCCACGTCGCGGATCACGCGGGCGCGCGCGGGCAGGGCATCCTATGTCTCGGAGGCGAGCCTCTCCGGTCACAACGATCCGGGCGCGGAGGCCGTCGCCCGGCTGTTCGAGCAACTGACCCTCTCACCGGCCCTTACCTCCAAGTCCGCGTAGGCCGGCACCTGACCGGCAGGCCGGGCTTCGAGCTCACGGCCTGCCGGTGCTTTCCCTGATTTTCCATTCTATTCAACCGACCCCTGGTCGAGTGTTCGCGCCAATGGTGTTCCGTCGTACGGATAGCCCGCAAGGCCCGGGACGTTGCGACCTCCGGCATGCTTTCCACAAATTCCCGTTGGCTTGATGTTACTGCCTTGATGCCCTTGCGTTAGGTAAGGTGCCTGTCGTCATGCCGGCTGGCGGGTCTTCCTTTGCAGGAAGTGGCAGGGTTGATGATAAAGACGTTTTCTGTCCATTCTTCTCACGGAAACCCTTGCCTTCGGGATTGATCCATCACAAACTCCGGCAAATTTTACGGGATCTTGTGATGCTTTTGCGGCTGACCAGAATGTATAACTTTCCGATTGGTCGCCTGCATGCAAAGCTCAAGGCGAAGGGAGTGAACCAGGTCGCCAAATAGAGCTTGAAAAAAGTTATGTAATATAACTATTATAGATCATCATCTGATCGGAGGGAGGAATCCGGTCAGGTTTTGAAGTTGATCGAACAGGGAGGAAACCATGATCAACTTGCATAAGCAGTTTGCCAAACTGGCTGTGGCTGCGACTGTCTCCGCAATCGCACTTGGCGGGAGCATGTCGTCCACACTTGCGCAGGAAGTCACGCTGCGCCTGCACCAGTTTCTGCCGGCTCAGGCCAATGTACCCAAGAACGTTCTCGACCCCTGGGCCGACAAGATCGAAGCGGAATCCGGTGGGCGCATCAAGATCGAGCGTTATCCGGCCATGCAGCTGGGCGGCAAGCCGCCGGAGCTGATCGATCAGGTGGTCGATGGTGTCGTTGATATCGTCTGGACCGTTGCCGGTTACACCCCGGGCCGCTTCCCGCGCGCAGAAGTGTTCGAGCTTCCGTTCACGATGACGGATGCGGAGACCATGTCCCGCGCCTACTGGAAGCTTGCCGAAGAAACGATGATGGATGAGGACTTCGCGCGCTTCAAGCCGCTGGCCCTCTGGGTTCATGGTCCCGGTGTCATCCACTCCAGCAAGCCGATCGTCGCACTGTCTGACCTGAACGGCGTCAAGCTGCGTGCACCGACCCGTGTCACCAACAAGCTGTTCTCCAATCTGGGTGCAACGCCGATCGGCATGCCGGTTCCGGCCATTCCGGAAGCGCTCAGCAAAGGTGTTGTCGATGCGACGGTTATTCCGTGGGAAGTCGTCGGCGCGCTGAAGGTGAACGAGCTGGTCAAGAACCACACCGAGTTTCCGGGCAAGGCGCTCTACACCACGTCCTTCATCTTCGGGATGAACAAGGACAAGTACGACAGCCTGCCGGACGACCTGAAGGCCATCATCGACGCAAACTCCGGTGAGGAATTCTCTGCCTTCGCCGGCAAGCAGATGCAGGCCGATGATGCCGGCCCGCGGGCCGCAGCCGTGGAGATGGGCAACAACATCATCACGCTGACAGACGAGCAGGCTGCCGAGTGGGAAGCCGCCGCTCAGGGCACCATCGACGAGTGGTACGCCGAAATGGATGCCAAGGGCATCGACGGCAAGGCGCTGCAGGCCCGTGCCGAAGCGCTGATGGCCAACTGACCGTCATGAAGCAGCCCTCCGGAACCAGGTGTTCCGGAGGGCATCCTTCGACAGGATACACGTAAAATGCTGCTCACTCTGGTGGAGCGTCTCGCGCGCTTCATGGCGATCCTTGGCGGTCTGGTTCTGACGGCGCTGATCGGGCTGACCTGTGTCAGCGTGCTTGGCCGCGGGCTGAACACATTCGGCCATTCCGAATTCATGACCTCGCTGTCCGAAAGCGCCGCCAACGCGCTGATCGCGACCGGTGTCGGTCCGGTTTCCGGCGATTTCGAGCTGGTCGAGGCGGGGATCAGCTTCACCATTTTCGCCTTTCTGCCCATCTGCCAGCTTAAGCGGGGGCACGCCACCGTGGACGTCTTCGCCGGCAGTTTTCCGCGCTGGATGAACCGGTGGCTGGAAGTCGTGTGGGAGGTTCTCCTCAGCTTGCTGATTTTCCTGATCACCTGGCGGCTGTTCGTCGGGATGGAAGACAAGATGCGCTACAACGAAACCACCTTCCTGCTGCAGTTTCCGATCTGGTGGGCCTTCGCGCTCAGCTTTGCCGCCGCCGCTGTTGCCTCCGTCGTCGCGCTGTACTGCGCCGTCGCCAAGGTGCTTGAACTGATCACCGGCCGGCGTTTCACGCCCGATGCCGAGGGAGGGGTCCATTGAGCCTGCTTGAACTCGGCTACCTGTCGTTTCCCGTTCTTCTGCTGCTGATCTTCCTGCGGGCGCCGATCGGCCTTGCCATGATGATCTGCGGTCTGGGCGGTCTCTATCTTGCGACCGGCAGTTCCAACATCATTCTCGCCAAGCTGAAGTCGGAAACCTATTCCACCTTCTCCAGCTACTCGCTGACGATCATTCCGATGTTCCTGCTGATGGGACAGTTCGCGACCCACTCCGGCATGTCGTCGTCTCTCTTCAAGGCCGCCGAAAGCTGGCTCGGCCATCGCAAGGGCGGTGTTGCCATGGCTGCGGTCGGGGCTTGCGCGGGCTTTGGCGCCATCTGCGGATCGTCGCTGGCAACCGCCGCCACCATGAGCCGTGTCGCCCTGCCGGAACTGCGCCGCTACGGCTATTCCGGCGGCTTTTCGACGGCAACGCTGGCCGCCGGCGGCACGCTCGGCATTCTCATTCCGCCGTCGGTCATCCTGGTGATCTATGCCATCCTGACCGAGCAGAACATTGCCAAGCTGTTCCTGGCTGCCTTCATTCCGGGCATTCTGGCGGCCATCGGCTACATGATCACCATCTCGATCTATGTCCGCCTCAATCCTGGCTCCGCCGGAACGCGTGAGCCGGTGCCTTATGCGGAGCGCATGCGTGCGCTGATGGACGTCTGGCCTGTGCTTCTGGTGTTCGGGCTCGTTGTCGGGGGTATCTATCTGGGCTGGTTCACCCCGACCGAGGGCGCTGCCGTCGGTGCGGCCGGAACGGGCATCATCGCGCTCATTTCCGGTAACCTGACCTGGAAGGTCTTTGTCGACAGCATGATCCAGACGGCCATGAGCACGGCGATGATCTTCTTCATCGTGCTCGGTGCCGGCTTCTACAACAGCTTCCTGGCACTCAGCCAGCTGCCGCAGGAACTCTCCGGCTGGGTCGTCGGCCAGGGCTTCAGTCCGCTTGTCGTTCTGACGCTGATCCTGCTGTTCTACCTGGTCTTCGGTTGCCTGATGGACAGCCTGTCGATGATCCTTCTGACCATCCCGATCTTCTTTCCGGTGATCAGCGTGCTCGACTTCGGCATGAGCCCGGAACACGTTGCCATCTGGTTCGGTATCCTGGTGCTGATCGTTGTCGAGGTGGGGCTGATTACACCACCCGTCGGCATGAACCTTTTCATCATCAATGCGATGGATCGGTCGACGCCGATGAAGGAGACCTACAAGGCGGTTCTCTGGTTCGTAACGTCCGACATAGTCCGCGTGATCCTGTTGGTCCTCTTTCCGTCAATCACCCTGTTCCTTCTGGCTGGCTAACCCAGCCGGAAGGAGTGCGCCCTTTCGGTGTATCAAAATAGGTATGAGATATAACAATGATGACTAAAACCAATTCAGGGGCTGTGCCATGCTGATATCCGGACAAGCGGCTTTCGTGACAGGTGGCGGCAGTGGCCTCGGGGCCGCGACGGCCCGTCATTTTGCGAGCCAGGGCGCGAAAGTTGCGATCCTCGATTTCGATATCGACCGGGCCCGCACTGTGGCGGAAGAAATCGGCGGCTTCGCCGTTCAGGCCGACGTCAGCGACGAGGCAGCCGTAGGCGCTGCCCTCGACGAAGCCATCGGGTTGCTCGGTAAAACGCCGCGCGCTGTCGTCAACTGCGCGGGCGTCGGCTTTGCCGCGCGCATCGTCGGCCGGGAAGGCAAGCTCTCCTTCGATACGTTTGAAAAGACGCTGAAGGTCAATCTCTTCGGCACATTCAATGTCATGAGCCATGCCGCAAGACGCCTCATGGACGTGGAGCCGCTGGAAAACGGCGAACGAGGCGTGATCGTCAATACGGCATCGGTCGCCTTCGAGGACGGCCAGCTGGGCCAGGCTGCCTATTCGGCGTCCAAGGGCGGCATTGCTGCCATGTGTCTGCCGGCAGCGCGGGAGTTTGCCCAGCACGGCATCCGCGTGATGGCCATTGCGCCGGGCCTGTTCAGAACGCCGATGATGGAAGGCCTGCCGGAAGAGGTCTCAGCCAAGATCACTGCCAACATTCCGTTCCCGCCACGTCTTGGCGAGCCGGAGGAATTCGCCCTGCTTGCCGGGCACATCGTGACCAACCCGTTCCTGAACGGCACGACCATCCGCCTGGATGGCGCCGTGCGCCTGCCGCCGCGCTGAGGAGACACCGATGACAGAACCGATCCTGAAAATTGAGATTTCCGACAGCGTCGCGACCCTGACCATGAACCGTCCGGACAAGCGCAACGCCATGTGCGACGAGCTGCTTGGAGCCATTGACGGCTTTTTCCTGTCTCCGCCCGCCGAGGTGAAGGCCGTGGTCATCACCGGCACGGCCGGGCATTTCTGCTCCGGCCTTGATCTGTCCGAGCATGTGGCCCGCGACGCGGAAGGAACCATGCGCCATTCGCGTGGCTGGCACCAGGTGATGGACCGGATCCAGTTCGGCGGATTGCCGGTGGTGTCCGCCATGTTCGGCGCCGTCATCGGCGGCGGTCTGGAACTGGCCAGTGCCACCCATGTGCGCGTTGCCGAAACCTCCGCGTTCTTCCAGCTGCCGGAAGGCCGCCGGGGCATCTTCGTCGGTGGTGGCGCTTCCGTGCGCGTGGGCCGCATACTGGGCGCGGACCGGATGACCGAGATGATGCTGACCGGCCGCAAGTACAATGCGGACGAAGGCCTGGGTCTGGGCCTTGCTCATTACACCGTCGGCGAGGGAGAGGCGCTGGCCAAGGCACAGGACCTGGCAGGCCGGATCGCTTCCAACGCGCCGCTGTCCAACTACATCATGATCCAGGCGCTGGCGCGCATTGCGGACATGTCCAAGACGGACGGTCTCTTTACCGAGAGCCTGTGCGCCGCCATTACGCAGACCAGCCCGGACGCGCTGGAAGGCCTTGCCGCCTTCCTGGAAAAGCGCAACCCGACCTTCAGGTGATCTCATGAGGAAAACCGCGATGGAACCGGAGAGCGAGACCGGAATTGTCAACGTCAGCGACAGGACCCTGCGCGCGCTCTACGGCTATCAGATGAAGCGGACGTTCAACGTCATCCAGTCGGACCTGAGCCGCACCCTGAAGCCGTTCGACCTGCGCATGCTGACCTATACCGCCCTGGTGCTGATCGTCGACAACCCGGGCCTGCGCCAGTCGCAACTGGCCGAGGCCATGGATATCGAACGGCCCAACCTGGTCGTGATTGTCGACGAACTGGAGCGGCGTGACCTGATCATCCGTGACCGGTTGCCGAGTGACCGCAGGGCCTATGCGTTGAAGGCGACACTGGCCGGTCGCCGGCTGTGTGAAAAGGCAATCGCCGCGGTCATGGAGCACGAGAAGATGCTGCTCAACGGTATCAGCAAGGACGCATTGAGTGTCGCCACCAAGGTGATGCAACTGATTGAAAGCAACCGCCAACGGGAAGACTGACATGAAGTTTCGGGAGGAGACGATCATGAAGCGCACCACGGAATTTCTGCGCCACTCGGTCGAGCGGGAAGACCGTCCGGATGGCAGCATTCTGCTGCAGTCCACCTATCCGCTGAGCCCGGTGGCCGAGCGGACGGGAGACTGGCTGCACCAATGGGCGAAGGAAGCACCGGACAGGGTGTTTCTGGCCGAACGCAGCGGTGCCGGCTGGCGCGAGGAAAGCTATGCGGGCATCCTGGAAAAAGTGCGGGCGATCGGTGCCGCGCTCCTGGCAAGGGGCATGGGGGCGAATACGCCGATCCTGATCATGTCCGGCAACGGTGTCGATCACGGCATTCTTGCGCTTGCCGCACAGTATGTCGGAGTGCCGGTGGTGCCGGTGGCCGAGCAGTATTCGCTCATTCACGGTGCCCATGGCCGCCTGCGCGAGGCGATCAGCCTCATCAAGCCGAAAATGGCCTATGTGGTCGATGCGGACCAATACGGCGAAGCGTTGAACCTGGAAGATCTTGCGTCGGTCGAGATTGTCGCCAGCCGCCCGGGAAGCCGGAACGTTACCGCCTTCGCCGATCTTCTGAAGGGAGACGGCAGCGTCGACGTCGACAGCGCTTTCGCGGCCGTCACGCCGGATACGGTCGGCAAGATCCTGATGACCTCCGGCTCGACCTCCAGCCCGAAGGGCGTTCTGACCACCCACCGGATGATGTGCGTGAACCAGGCCCAGCTTGCCGACTCCATGCCGTTCCTGCGCAAGCGCCCGCCGGTGATCGTCGACTGGCTGCCCTGGAACCACGTCTTCGGCGGCTCGCATAATTTCAACATGATGCTGGCCAACGGTGGAAGTCTCTACATTGACGACGGCAAGCCGGTGAAGGGCCTGTTCGAACGGACGGTGGAGAACCTGTCGTTGAAGACCGGCACGCTGGTGTTCAACGTGCCGCTTGGCTTCGGCATGCTGCTGAAGGCACTGGAAGCGGACGCGGACCTGCGTCAGCGCTTCTTCGAGGATCTGGACCTGATCTTCTATGCAGGTGCCTCCCTGCCGCAGGAAGTCTGGTCCGGCTTTGAGCGCATGGCGATGGAGGTCAAGGGCGAGGTGCCCTTGATGACGTCTTCCTGGGGACTGACCGAAACAGCGCCCTCGGCCCTGATGCAGCAGGAACCTGCACCGCACTCCGGCATTGTCGGTGTTCCGGTGAGCGGCGTCACCGTCAAGCTTTTGCCTGATGCGGACATGCGCTGCGAAGTCCGGGTGAAGGGCCCCAACGTGATGCCCGGCTATCTCAACGATCCTGAAAAGACCGCCGCGGCCTTCGATGAAGAAGGGTTCTTCATCACCGGGGATGCGATGCTGTTTCTTGATCCGGCAGACGCAAACAAGGGCATGCGCTTTGACGGCCGGATATCGGAAGACTTCAAGCTGCAGTCCGGCACCTGGGTGCGGGCGGCGCAACTGAAGCTGGACATGCTGTCCCGTCTCGCACCGCTTGCCGCAGACCTGATCATCACCGGCGCCGATCGGAAGCAGATCGGGGTTATGATCTTCCCGAATGTTGCGGAGCTGACCCGGGAAGGCTTTGACCTCAACGATGATGACGGAGCTTTCCGCTGCAAGCTGCTGCAGGGCGAAATCCACCGCCGGCTTTCGGCGCGCGCCCGCGAGATCAGCGGCAGCTCGACACTGGTGTCCCGCGCCATCGTGCTGTCTCAGCCGGCTTCCATGCCCGAAGGCGAGATGACCGCCAAGGGCAATCTGAACATCCGAAAGGTTCTGGCGCGCCGCGAGGCCCTGCTGGAACGGCTTTACACCGACGATGACCCTGCTGTGGTCACACTCTGATTGAGGAGCGCTTGAAATGGTCGACATCACCAAGGTTCGCGCCATCGACATCCACACTCACGCCGAAGAACCCTGCGGTTGTCATTCCGACGATGGCTATGACGACTTGCAGGCCACGATGGCGAAATACTTCCGCGCGCCCTGGAGCCATCCGCCGACCGTACCGGAAACGGCAGCTCATTACCGCGAACAGAACATTGCGGCGGTAATCTTTCCGGTCGATGCCGAACGCGAGACCGGCTACCGCCGTTACAAGAACGAGGAAGTGGCGGAGCTTGCCGCCGAAAACGACGATGTGCTGATCCCCTTCGCCTCCATCGATCCGCACAAGGGCAAGATGGGTGCGCGCGAGGCGCGGCGTCTGATGAGGGATTTCGGCATCAAGGGTTTCAAGTTCCACCCGACGATGCAGGGTTTTTACCCCAACGACCGCATGGCCTACGAACTCTACGAGGCGATTGCGGAAGAAGGCTCCATCGCGCTCTTCCATACCGGCCAGACAGGTGTCGGCAGCGGCATGCGCGGTGGCAACGGCATGCGGCTGAAATATTCCAACCCGATGTATATGGACGATGTCGCGGTCGATTTTCCCGACATGAAGATCATCCTCGCGCACCCGTCCTTCCCCTGGCAGGAGGAAGCCCTGGCGGTCGCCCAGCACAAGCCGAACGTCTATATCGACCTTTCCGGCTGGTCGCCGAAGTATTTCCCGGAAATCCTGGTGAAATACTGCAATTCGATCTTGAAGAAGAAGGTGCTGTTCGGCTCCGACTGGCCGATGATCACACCGGAACGCTGGCTGGCGGATTTCGAGAAGATCGCCATCAAGGACGAGCTGCGGCCGGACATCATCAAGGGCAATGCGGCAAGGCTGCTGGGGCTGGCATGATCACTCCGGAGCTCACCCATTTCTGCGATCTTGAGGTCGAACTTGGCCCTGTCCGGGAGATGGGGCAGGGCAGAGCGGGAACGCGGCGGATCATCCCGATTGTCGGTGGCCGGGTGTCTGGTCAGGTGTCCGGAACGGTGCTCGACATGGGCGCCGACTGGCAGACGATCCTGGCGGACGGTGCGGCCGACATCGACACCCGTTATGCCTTCGAGACTGAAGACGGCGCGGTGATCGAGATCATCAACAAGGGGGTTCGTCATGGTCCGCCGGACGTGCTGCAAGCGCTTGCCCGCGGCGAGGATGTCGACCCTGCACTCTATTACTTCCGCACGGCGGCGAGGCTGGAGACGGGAGACCCGCGTTATGACTGGGTCAACAATACTCTCTTCGTCGGCACCGGCCGGCGTCTTGCCTCCGCCGTGCTTGTGTCCTTGTTTCGGGTGGGGTGAGGGAGCAACAACTTGGCCTTGGACGCCTCTTTGCCAGAAGCCTTTGTCCGGCTGCTTCCTCATCCTGAGGAGGGCGACAGCCCGTCTCGAAGGATGGGCGGCAATCTCCGGCGCAAGCGGCCCATCCTTCGAGACGGACCTGAAGGTCCTCCTCAGGATGAGGGGGAATACAAAGCGAATATCCGATTGAGTATCTGTTGAAAGCCTGTAGCCATGAAACCCTTTGCCGCACCGCTTGACGATATCCTGTTCTGCCTGACCCATGTTGCCGGGGCAGCCGATCTGCCGGACTTCGATGCGGATCTTGCCGCCGAGATCGGCGGTCATTTTGCTGCCTTTGCAGAAGAGCAGTTGGCCCCGTTGAACGAACCGGGCGACAGCCAGGGTTGCCGGCTGGTGGACGGACGGGTGCAAATGCCGGACGGGTTCCGCGAAGCCTATGCCGCCTATGCGGAACAGGGCTGGCCGGGATTGACGATCCCGGAAGCACTTGGCGGGCAGGGGCTTGATGCAGGCGTACTTGCGATCACCTCGGAAATCTTCACCGGCGCCAACCACAGTCTGCAGATGGTGACGAGCCTTGCTGCGGGTGCCGCCCGCACCCTGCTGGCCTTTGGCACGGAAGATCAGCAAGCGCGCGTGATCCCGCAATTTGCCTCCGGCGAGGCACTTGCCACCATGTGCCTGACCGAACCGGATGCGGGATCCGATCTTTCCCGCATCCGTTGCCGGGCTGTGCAGAGTGGCGATGGCTGGTCAATCAGCGGCGAGAAAATCTTCATCTCCGGCGGCGATCAGAACATGAGCGAGAAGATCCATCACCTGGTGCTGGCCCGCACGTCAGACGACGGCGTGAAGGGTCTGTCGCTGTTTCTATGCCCGTGCACCCGCGCGGACGGCAGCCGCAATGCGGTAACCGTTACCCGTATTGAGGAAAAGATGGGTCTGCATGCTTCGCCCACCTGCCAGCTTGCTTTCGACGGCGCCGTCGCCGAACTGGTCGGCCGGGAAGGCGAAGGCCTGAAGGCGATGTTCACGATGATGAACCATGCCCGCGTGGACGTGGCCTTGCAGGGTGTTGCTCATGCCGCCCGCGCTGCGGATATCGCCAGCACCTATGCGGCGGAACGCAAGCAGGGCCGGGATGCCGCGGGCAAGCCAGTGACGCTGGATGGTCATGCCGACGTACGTCGCATGCTGGACGAGATCGATACCCTTGCCCTTGGCGGACGAGCAATCGCGCATCTGGCGCTGGTCACGGTTGAGGCAGGCGAGAACCGGGCGCTGGCGGAATTCCTGACACCGATCGCGAAGGCTTACTGCACGCAAGCCGGCATGCAGGCAACGGAGCTTGGCATGCAGGTGCTCGGCGGGTACGGCTATCTGAAGGAATACTTCCTGGAACAGTGCTACCGGGATGTGCGGATCACCGCGATTTATGAAGGTGCCAACGCCATTCATGAAAGAGCACTGGTCACGCGTCTGCTGCCAGGCAAGGAAAGCAAGGCATTCGAGGAATTCCTGCGGGACGAATGTCTGCGGAACGACAAGATTTACCCGCAACTGGGCGAGGTTGTTGCCAACTGGTGCCTGGTGAGGGACCGGGTGTTGCAGAGCGAGGACCCGGCAGCCCTTGCCCATGACTTCATGAAACTGACGAGCAAGACGCTGTTGAAGGTCCTGTGGGCACGCAAGGCAGAAAAGGCTGACCTCCATCCTGACCCTGAGCGGATCAGGCGGCTTGCAGGGAAAGTGCTTGCAGGGCCCGAACTGGCGCTGAGCGCCTGAGCCTAAACTGTAACGAAACTCTTTCCTTCAACGAGCCCTGGGGCAGCAATGTCTCGCGAAAAAGGCCGGGGATGAGGTTCTCTCTCGTTCTGCTTTTGCACGCCGGTCTTTTCCCGAAACCTTTTCAATGTCCGCAGCTTCGCGCAATGTAGCTCAAACCGATCACGCCGGGACGTTGCATGCATCCGCTCAATCTCGATCAGCTGAGGGCCTTTCTGGCCGTTGTCCGCCATGGCGGCGTCAACAAGGCCGCAGGCAGTTTGAACCTGACGCAGCCGGCGGTGACGACGCGGATCAAACGGCTGGAAGAGGCGCTGGGAACCGAGCTGTTTGAACGCTCTCCCGGCAGGCTGAAGCTGACCAAGCGCGGCGAGCTGCTGCAGACATTTGCCGAGCAGTTCGAACGTCTGTCGGACAAGGTCGAGGAGACGGTGGTCTCCCGTGAGGGGATTGACCGGCATCTGCGCATTGGAGCCTCGGAAACCATTGCACAGTGCTGGCTGCCGGATCTGGTTGCCGCGCTGCGGGCCGATTTTCCCAGCCTGATCGTGGAAATCAACGTTGATATCTCGGTGAACCTGCGCTCCGGTTTGCTCGACCGGGAAATCGATCTGGCCCTGTTGCTGGGGCCGATTTCGGAATATTCGGTCGACAATATCGAGCTGCCCGGTTTCGACCTCGGCTGGTATGTGGCGGCGGACAGTCCGGCCGAAGGAGCGCATGCCGAGGCGCTTTTGCGGGAAAAACCCGTGATTACCTACGCCCGGCACACGCGGCCTTACCGCGAGCTGAAAACACTGTTGTTCGAACGGGTTGCACCGGACGTGCAGATGTTCCCGTCATCGTCTCTGTCTGCCTGTTTCAGGCTGGTGGAAGCAGGGCTCGGGGTCGCGGCACTGCCGAGGGCGCTGGCACGGCCCTATGTCGAGGGAGGAAGCATCGTCGAGTTCGATCCGGGATGGGTACCGGATGCCCTGAGATTTTCGGCGAGCTATCTCGGTGACCCGCGCAGCCACATCGTGGCGGCTGCTGCGAAGAAGGCGCTGGAGGTTGCGGTCGCCTACTCTGGCTATAAAAATTATTTATAAGATCTGCTAAAATCATTCAATTTGAGTTTATAACCGCAATGCGGGAGCCTTTCTCCAATGGAGGAGAGCCCCAGTGCTGCAATCTTATGAAACCCTTCGGCAGGAAAACATCGAGACGCTTCGTGCGCAGATAAGGTCCGGCAGCTATCGCTCGCACACGGCGGGGCTCGGCAAGAACCTGCTTCAGGCAAATCTGGCGATCATTCCGGAAGCCTATGCGCTGGATTTCTTGCGCTTCTGCCAGCGCAATCCCAAACCCTGTCCGCTGATCGGTGCGTCAGACACGGGAAACCCCCTCCTGTTCACCCTGGGACACTGCCTGGATATTCGTACCGACGTACCCGCCTACAACATCTATCGCGATGGCCGGCTGGAAGGCTCGGTGACGGACATAAGCGCCTTGTGGTCCGATGATCTCGTTGCCTTTGCGCTCGGCTGTTCCTTCACCTTCGAACATGCGCTAATCGAGGCGGGGATCGACCTCTGGCACATTTCAAACAATGTCACCGTGCCGATGTACCGCTCGAACCTGGAAACGACACCGGCAGGGCCGTTCCGGGGAGCGATGGTGGTTTCCATGCGTATGATCCCGGATGAGCGGGTGCGGGACGCGGTTGCCATTTCGGCCCGCTTTCCGCTGGCGCACGGATCACCGGTCCATATCGGCGATCCAGCGGCCATCGGCATTTCCGATCTCGACAATCCGGACTGGGGCGATGCGGTGCCGGTGTTGGCCGGTTACACGCCCGTCTTCTGGGCTTGCGGAGTGACGCCGCAAGCCATCATCCAGAACGCTGCCCTGCCGCTGCTGATTACCCACAAACCGGGACACATGCTGATCACGGACATCCCGGATGACGCTGAAATTCCAATCATAACAAAAAAGACGCTGTAAGCTCGAACCTTCACGGAGTGGACACATGAAAAAGATTATGACTTTCCTAATGGCCGGTGTCGCCATGTCCTCGGCCGCCGCTGCGGAAGACCTGTCGGTCGTCGGCAGCTGGTCCAGCCTGCCTCTGCACCAGGACTACGAGGCGCCGTTCTGGCAGACCGCCTTGCCTGAAGCATCCGGCGGTACCATCAGCACAACCGTCACCACTCACAACCAGATGAACCTCGGCGTTGGCGAAGTGTTCCGCCTGCTCGGCCAGGGTGTTTTCGACGTCGGCATGACGGTGGGCGATTATGCAGTTGCCGATGCACCGGAACTGGAAGGTCTCGATGTGCCGCTGGTGGCCATGTCTGCCGACAAGGCTCATGCCGCGGTCGATGCCGCCCGGCCGATGGTCGAGGAGATCTTCGAAAAACGCTTCAATTCCAAGGTGCTTGCCATTGCGCCCTATCCGCCGCAGGTGGTGTTCTGCAACGCTGAAGTTGGCTCGCTGGACGACCTGAAGGGCAAGAAGATCCGTGCATCCGGGCGCATGACGGCCAAGTTCCTGGAAGCGCTCGGAGCAGAAGGCATTACGGTTGCCTTTTCCGAGGTGCCGGGTGCACTGCAGAAAGGCGTGGTTGATTGTGCCGTGACCGGGGCAGGCTCGGGCTACAGCGCCGGTTGGTGGGAAGTCAGCACGCATCTTCTGCCGATCCCGCTTGGCGGCTGGGACCCGGTGGTGACGGCGATCAATCTCGACAAGTGGAACGCTCTGTCCGGCGAGACCCGGGCTTTGATCGAAAAGGAAATTGCCGAGAAGTTCGAAGCCCCCGCATGGGCATCGGCTGAGGGTGCGTTGACCAATGACATCGCCTGCCTGACCGGCAAGGGCGAATGCGCTTCGGGCGACGTGCGGGACATGGTTCTGGTCGAAGCCAGCGACGGTGACATCGAGCGCGCACGCCAGATCCTGGAAACCGATGTTCTGCCCGAATGGGCAGAGCGAGCCGGTGGCGACTGGGCTGCGCGCTGGAACGACAGCGTCGGCGCCGTCGTCGGTGTGCAGATCAAGACCAACTAAGCCCGGGAGACATCGAGGTGGCGGAGAAACTCCTGTCAATCCTGTCGAGGATCAACCGGGCGATAGCGATTTCGGTCGGCGTTCTGTTCCTCACCTGTGCAGGTCTTGTTCTGATTGATATCTGTCTCCGCCGTGTCGGTGCCTCCTTCGGCGGCACCGACGAAATCTCCGGCTACGTGATGGCCATCGGCACGGCCTGGGGCATGGCTTTCGGATTGAGCGAACTTTCGCATATCCGGATCGATTTCCTACGCCGTTCGGTTGGACTGCCAAAATGGCGGGCGGTGCTGGATCTTCTGTCGATCTTCGCCCTGTCCTCGACCGTCTCCATCGTCGCGCTGAAGTGCTGGCCGGTGGTGGAGACGACCCTGCGCAATTCCTCAAGGGCGAACACCCCCCTGGAAACCCCGCTCGCCCTTGTGCAATTGCCCTGGTTTGCCGGGTGGGTGTGGTTCGCGGTTACCGCATGGCTGACCTTTGTTGCCGGTGTACTGCTGGTCCTGCGCGGTGAATTTGCAAAATCCGAGCAGGCGATCGGTGCCTTTCCGGAAGGGGAGACGGCCTGATGCTTTCCTTCGTTTCCGTCGGCCTACTTGGGCTCCTCAGCCTTTCAATTCCTGTCGGCATCGTGCTGTTCCTGCTGGGGTTCGGTATCGATCAGTTCTTCAGCGCCTTTCCGCTGACACGCGGTCTCGGGTCGATGGTCTGGTCGACGTCGGAAAATGCGGCGCTGATCGCCATTCCGTTCTTTGTGCTGCTGGGCGAGATCCTGGTGCGCACCGGCATTGCCGCACGCACCTACTCGGCGCTCGACCGCTGGGTCTCCTGGCTGCCAGGCGGGCTGGTGCATGCCAATGTGGCAACCGCCACCATGTTCTCGGCCACGTCCGGCTCGTCGGTGGCGACCGCTGCCACGGTGGCGACGGTGGCGATGCCGCAGGCCGATCGGCTGGGCTACGACCAGAAGCTCTTTTCCGGTGCGATCGCCGCCGGAGGCACGCTCGGCATCATGATCCCGCCGTCGATCAACCTGATCGTCTACGGTTTTCTGACACAGACCTCGATCCCGCAGCTTTTTCTGGCAGGGCTTCTGCCCGGCATCCTGCTGGCGATGGCCTTTCTGGCAGTGACTGCGCTTGTTTGCCTGGTCAATCCGAAGCTCGGCGGGGCACGGCGGACGTTCCCCTTGCGGGAAATGGCACTCGGGCTCGCAGATCTGCTGCCGATCATTCTTCTGTTCAGTGCCATCATCGGCTCGATCTACAAGGGCTGGGCGACGCCGACCGAAGCAGCCTCTGTCGGGGTTGCCGGAGCGCTGGCGATTGCCGCGCTTTTCGGTGGGCTCAACACACGCATGATCGGCGAAGCGCTGATCGGCACAGTGCGGGTCACGGCGATGATCATGCTGGTGGTTATCGGGGCGTCGTTTCTCAACTTCACGCTTTCGGCTGCCGGCCTGTCGCAGGAATTGCGCGGCTTTCTGGAGGGGCTCGGCTTCGGTCCCCTGCAGACGCTGCTGGTGATCGTCGCGATGTATATCGTGCTTGGTTTCTTCATCGAGACCCTGTCGCTGATGGTCATTACCATTCCGATCGTTGTGCCGATCGTCATCAGCCTGGGATATGATCCGGTCTGGTTCGGTATCCTGATGATCGTGCTGATCGAGATGGCGCTGATCACACCGCCGGTGGGGCTCAATCTCTTCGTCGTCCAGAGTGCGCGACGCGGCGGATCCATAGCCGAGGTGATGCTGGGAGCCATTCCCTATGTGCTGGCGATGCTGGCCATGGTCGCGGCGCTGATCGCCTTGCCGCAGATTGCGCTTTATCTGCCGATGGCCATGCGCTGAGGGGACAAGAGCAGAATTATTTTGGAACTGACGGACCATGCAGACGTTTCCACCGTGATGAAGGCGGACCGGAGCAATCCGGAGGCCACATACACGAAGGAGACATTGATGAAACGGTTTACCAAACTCGCCCTGACCCTGACGGGAGCAACGCTTCTTGCGACCCCTGTGATGGCCCAGGACAAGCCTGCTGGCGTCGAAGTTGGCAAACTGACATGCGTTGTCGAGCAGGAAACCAATTTCATCGTCGGTTCCAAGGCCGTCATGAACTGCACCTTCGACCGGGTCGGTGACGGCCCTGCCAGCTACTACACGGCGACCGTAAGCGAATACGGGCTTGATATCGGGACCACCGACTCGGCCACGCTGATATGGGGCGTCGTTGCACCGACTGCCGACCTGGAGGTGGGCGCTCTTGAAGGTGAATATGCCGGCGTGACCGCAGGTGCCAGCCTTGGTGCGGGTATCAAGGCCAATGCCCTTATTGGCGGTTTCGACAAGTCGATTGCGCTGAACCCGCTCAGTGTCGAAAGCCAGACGGGCACGAACATCACGGTGGGTGTCAGTCGGATGTCACTGGAAGCGATCAAGTGAACACAGTGACATAACGTCAAGAAGGGTCGGCTTTGCCGGCCCTTTTTGCTTTTTCGGACGCAGGTTTGGCCGGAAAAATGTGGCACGTCCGACGATAATGCGAACTGGAGGGATACCCGGATGGCGACAGGTCAGTCGGAGACAATCAAGGGCGTTCTTACAAGCTGGGAAGACGAAATTGAAAAGGAAGGCCGCGCCGATGTCGGCTCGTTGTTGAATGCGTCCGGCAGCCGTGCGGCGGGGCCTCTTCTGTTTCTGCCGGCCCTTGTGATGATATCTCCCATCGGGGCCATACCAGGTGTCCCGATTGTTCTCACAACATTGACGCTTCTGGTGGCGGGACAGCTTGTCCTTGGCAGAACCTCGATCTGGTTACCGTCTTTCGTGCGCAATCGCGGGTTTCCCAAGCAGAAGGTGAAGTCGATCATCGACAAGCTCACCCCCTATGCCGAACGCGCCGACGGTTACCTCGGGCAGCGCCTGGCCATCTTCGCCGGCGAAACCGCGAGCCGGATCGTCGCGGCGTTTTGCATCTTTCTGTCTGTTCTTGTCTATCCCGCCACCCTGTTGCCCTTTGCTGTCGCCTTGCCCGGTTCGGCAATACTTCTCCTGAGCCTCGGGTTGCTGGTGCGCGATGGCATCGTGACGCTGGTGGGGCTGATGGTGGCCTTGGCAGCGGTCGCCACTGTCGTTTATTGGCTTGCCTGAGAGCTTCTCGACACATTTTTCCCTTGTCCTTCCACCTTGAAGACAACCCATGCGCCATGAAGCCAGCTCATCCTTACAGGTAGAGCCATGACCCCTGGGTACGCAAAAAAACGGGCCGCCGAAGCGACCCGTTTCCTTGGTGTCTTTCAGATAGCCGTTCAGCCTTTCAGCAGAACCGCATCCGGATTGGCCTTGTAGGTGGCAGGCTCATAGGTCTGCGCATTCTCAAGCTGTTCCTTGGTGAAGGGGGCGGTGACCAGAAGGTCGCCGTTTTCCGTTTCGAACATCTTCAGGCTGTTGAAGGCAACGGCAACCGGCTTTGCGTTGAAGCCAAGGAAACCGCCGACATCGATGACAACAGCCTGGGCCTTGCCGTCCTTGCCGATCAGGACCTCGGCGACTTCACCGATGTTTGTGTCCTGGTTGGTGTAGACCGTTGAATCGATCAGCTCGTCCGTGGACACGCTGGTTGCATCGACCTCGGTCTTTTCCTCAGTCCAGCCGTCGGACATGGCGTCATCCAGCTGCTGTCTTGCGGGGTCGATGGCCTCCTTGCGCACGGTCTCATAGGTGGACTTGGCGTTTTCAGTGACCTTGTCCATTTGCTCGCGCGCACCTTCCGTCGTCATCCAGTACGGGATGTAATCCGGGCGCTCATAGGCGGTTGCCGCTTCCAGTTCCTGGCGCGAGACATCACTGACGACGATGAGCCGTTTGTCCTCACCAGCCACGAAGTTGAGGCGGGCGAAATCGAGGGCGACTTCCTTTTCGCCGATGCCGAGGAAACCGCCGACACCGACAATCACCGCATGCACGGAGCCGTCGCGGCCGAAGACCACGTCGTTGATGTCGCCGATTTCTTCCCCTTCAGCATTTCTGCTGGTCACCACAGGCTTGCCGACCATGTTGGTGGCGAGAATGCCGGTGGTGGTATCCGGTGCAAGAGTGTGGAGTTCGAATTCGTATACGCCGGTGTCATCACTTGCACCGGCCTGACCGCCGTCTTTCATCGCAGCGGTCTCACCGGCAACAGCCGCCGTTGAAATGGCTGCTACGATTGCGGTGGTGGCGAGTAGATGGCGAAGCATTTCAGCAACTCCCTTTCGTGTTCTGAAAAGTTGAAAGTGCAGTAGGTAAATGGTTGAACTTTCGGGAAGTTCCGGGAGAAGGCGTCACGGCTGCGCCTGACATTGCGCGAAGCCGTGACGCGAAAAATCAGGCGAGTTTTCCCGCGCTTTTCGGACCGGCCAGCAGCCAGACAATGAAGCCAACGACCGGGAAAATCAGGATCCCGAGAACCCAAAGCAGCTTTGCCCCGGTGGAGGAGCCGCTTCCGAGGACCTGAATGATCGCGTAGACGTCCAGGATGAGGATCAACAGGCCGACAATTCCATATTCCATGACAGATCTCCGATGCTGGTGACTGTGACGGAAACGGCCGGGCGCGAAGAAGGTTCCCTGCAGTGGTCTTGAAGTTTTCGAGATAAATTTCAAAATTATTGGGAACGATTTCGAAAACGAGGCGTTTCATCTCCGTATCTCAAATATCGGAGGTTGCTATGCTTTCCTGGGCATTGTTGTTCTTGGTGGTTGCTATTGTTGCAGCCGTACTTGGTTTTGGCGGTATTGCCGGTACTGCGGTTTCCATTGCCAAACTGATCTTCTTTGTCGCCATTGCGCTGTTCCTGATTTCGGCAGTCGCACATGCCATCAGAGGCCGCAGGGTCTGACACGAGAACAAAACGGGCGCTTCGGCGCCCTTTTTTGTGCCTTCCCCAACAGGCATTCAGGCGACGTCAAACGCCTGACAAGACAGCGTTTTCCTCGTTCAATGATATAGTTGATGCAGCGGGCTTGCCGGCAGGCATCCAGTGGCTAGCGGGCCTCTGCCTGAATGCGCAGCGTATTGCGCGCAGTCCAGAGCCGTCGGGCGATCTGTTGCCTGTCCGGTCTGCTCTGGATCGAGAAAACTGCATCCTGGGCTATATTGAACAGCTGCCTCGAGACAAGGTGCAGGTGCTCCTTGCGGCAGACCAGGGACGCCTTTTCCAAAGCGCAAATGAGGTGGTCGAGCACCAGGATGTTGCCTCTTGACGCCTGCCTGAGCGGACTGATCGCCGTGTCCAGGAGATCGTGCACTTCCAGGATCGTCAACCACAGGCGAGGGGTCTCGTCGTCATCCGTGATGAGCGAGCTGGGGGCGCCGCGCTGCAGGATCCGCGCGGCGGAGGCCGACAGGTGATCGATCGCGCTGATCGCGGTGTAGCTGTCGTTGACGCCGGGGGAGAGCGCACGCAGCGCGATCTCCACCATCAGGTGGACCGAAAACTGGATATCCCCTTCGGGAGCCCGGGCCTTTTCGATCTTGAAGGTGCCGCGCAAGGATTTCAGATCAGGGTCTTCGGTCTCCGTGCGCACCTTTGCGATCGGCATGCCTTCGATGACGTAGGTTCCGGGAATGACGGACACTTCGATGAAACCGTCGAGAGACTTCGCGATGTCTATCAGCCGTTCGCTGTCGATGAAGGTGATGTAGCCGCTGCGCACGGCTTTGAAGGTGCAGACCGGCAGGTCGGGTATCTCCTCGCGGTCATTCGGCTTTTCACGCGGTTCGTGCGCCAGAAGCTCGTCGATCGAGGATCGCAGCGCTGCATGAATGCGGCCGATTTCGGCGTCGACCCGGATACGGCCGGCAACGTCGTTGACGAAATAGACCAGCCAGAAAAAGCTGCTGGAGGCGAGGATTATCGAGAGGATGACGGAAAACCGGAGATCCTTGGTGTCGTCGACACCGAAAAGGACAAGCATGGAATAAAGGAAGGTCGCGCCCAGAAGACCGATGGTAATCTGGGTGGTTCTGTTGCTGGCGAAGGTTTCCAGCAGGCGGGCCGAAATATTGCCCGCGGCGAGTGTGAATACGACCAGCGTCAGGGAATAGACAAGGCTGATCACCGACATCATCGCGCCGGCAATGGTCGACAGGACCGAGCGGGCACCATCGATGCTGATGGAGCTGTAGCCGAAAAAGTCGAAGACACCGGTCAGGAGTTGCAGGTCATCGATCAGGAAGGCCGCAAATGCGAGCACGGCCCCCAGAAGTGTGATGCAGACGGGGATGAACAGAAAGCCCTTGGCCAGACGGACGAGGGCTTGTTCGCGGGCATTTTCCCGATAGGCCAGATCCATTCCCGTTCCCCCTCAAACCGGCAGAGTTCCATCGTCGATGGAACTCTGCCGGTCATTGTTAGCTGTCGTGCGCCAACCGGCTTGCCTGATCACACCGGATGCAGTGCGCCGGCCTGTGACGGACGCAGAAGCGGAAAGGTTCCGGTGTGGATGAGAATGATCAGACGGACAGGGCGTCCCTGATCAGGGAGGCGGATTCGGCGGCGGCGATTTCGGACCGTTCAAATTTCTCGGTCCCGTTCATGAGGTCATCCAGACGAAGGCGTGCACGGGAGACGCGGCTTTTGACCGTGCCAACCTTCACGCCGAGGATGTCGGCTGCTTCTTCATAGGAAAAGCCGCTGGCACCGATCAGGATAAGGGCTTCACGCTGGTCGTCCGGAAGAACCTGAAGGGCGCTCAGGAAATCCTTCAGTTCCAGATGGCCTGCCTGTTGCGGTTTGCTTTCCAGGCTGGCGGCGTGTTCACCGTCAGGGTCGGCAACCTCGCGCTGCATCTTCCGGCCAACGGAATAATACTGGTTCCGGAGAATGGTAATCAGCCAGGCGGTGAGGTTGGTGCCTTCGGTGAACTTGTCTTTGTTGGCGATCGCCTTTGCCAGGGTTTCCTGGACCAGATCGTCCGCACGGTCGCGGTCACCACTGATCGATCTGGCAAAGGCGCGCAATCGCGGTATGGCGTCGACCAGATCCTGCTTGAGCTTTGCGACGTTCATTCGGCGGCCTCCTCGTCAGAGCCTCTGTCGTCCAAGGCGGACAGCAGGTCCATCATGTCATCCGGTATGTCTTCCGATAGGGCCTCGTCGTAAACCTTCTTGAGCTGGTTGCCGATCCAGTCTTCTTTGGACTTGGCTCCGGCGGCTGGTGTTATTACACCAAATCCGGCGTTGGGCCGACTTGGGTTAAGCTTGCTTGCCATGGCAGATTCCCGATATTTGCGTCTTCGACGATAGGCTGATTTGCGACGTAAACGCGGCGGCAAAAAAAAAGTTCCTCGAGTATGGAACTTTTTTTTGCCGAATGCATTTCCAACTTATGGGTGCGCTTGATGCGGGCCCTTCGACCGCTTTCAGGCGGCAACTATTGAGGAACTAATTTATGTCCGTGAGCCTTTCGGAAGAAATCGCGCCGCTCCTGCCGTATCTGCGTAGATATGCAAGAGCACTGGCGGGAAGTCAGAAAAGTGGCGATGCCTATGTCAGGGCCTGCCTGCAGGCACTGGTGGCAGATCAGACCATTATCGATACATCTCATGGCGTGAAAATCGGTCTTTACCGGCTTTTCCATGTCCTTTGGAACGCAAGCGTCGTTCCGCCCACCGCGCATGACGGGACGGTTTCCATCTTCGAGCAGACTGCTCAGCAGCGGCTTGCGACCATGGCGGCCGAAAGCCGGCAGACCTTGTTACTGTCCACACTGGAAGGGTTTTCGCTTCCCGAGACCGCCCTCATCATCGAGCGTAGCGAAGAGGAAGTGACCCAGCTCGTTCAGGATGCGATCGCGGAAATTGACAGGCAGACCAAGACGGATGTGCTTATCATCGAGGACGAGCCGCTTATTTCCATGGATCTGATCCAGATTGTTGAGTCGCTCGGTCATGGCGTTACTAGCGTTGCCCGGACAGCGAGCGATGCCATCGCAGCGGCAAAGGCTCAGACCCCGGGTCTTGTGCTTGCCGATATCCAGCTTGCCGACGGGTCGTCCGGCATTGATGCGGTCAAGGATATCCTTGCCGAAATGTCGGTTCCGGTCATCTTCATCACGTCGTTCCCCGAGCGTCTTCTGACAGGCGAACGGCCGGAGCCGACGTTCCTTATCACCAAGCCGTTCAATCCGAATACGGTGAAGGCGGGGATCAGCCAGGCGCTGTTCTTCAAAGGGGTGGAAGAGGTGGCCGCTGCCTGAGGGCAGCGCTGCGTGATGAGCACAGGGGGCGTGTTCCACTGCATTCGTTCCACGAGAGCGAAGCAAGATGCCGTTTTCGGCGTCTGCCCTTCGGTGCGCGATAACGACAGATCCCAAAGCGGGAGGAAGAGGCGGGCAGTGCCCGCCTTCTTCCATCAGTGCCGCGAGATCCAGGTATCGATTTCCCGCTCGGCTTCTTCACGGGTCTTGCCGTATTTCTGCTGGATCAGACCTGCGAGTTCGGTCCGTTTGCCGGCAACACGATCCACATCATCGTCGGTCAGCCTGCCCCATTGGGTGATGGCCTTGCCTTTGAATTCTTTCCAGTTTCCTTCAATCCGGTCCCAATTCATCGGTCGTTTTCTCCTTGTCTTTCTGACATCTGGAAAACGGTTCCTGAGGTCAAAGGTTCCGAATGAATTGCGGTTGCTGCCAGCTTTGACTGTTTGCTGGCGCACCGGCGCGGGAGCGGCTTTTCCGATGCGGGACGGCCGTGAAAGTTTATATGCCCGGATGACGGAGCAAATTCGAAATGTCTGAAATCGTGTCCTATCTGTTTGGTGCGGCCTCCTTCATGCCGCATGGATACTGCCTGCTCTGGCGTCCGGATCTCGTGGCGATTCATGCGATCTCCGATGCCCTGATTGCGCTGGCCTATGTTGCCATTCCCCTGATGATCTTCGGGTTTCTGCGCAAGCGTCCGGACATTCAAGGCAATTCCCGCAAGATCGGTTACCTGTTCATCGCCTTCATTCTGGCGTGTGCGCTGACCCATCTGACAGCCCTGGTAACGCTCTGGTGGCCGATCTACGGCGCACAAGGTCTGATCAAGCTGGTAACAGCCCTTGTCTCGGTGGCAACAGCAGTGGTTGTCTGGCGGGTGCGGCCGATGCTGCTGGCCATTCCCTCGCTCAAGGATCTGGAGCGGGCCAATGATGTTCTGAAGGCTGAAAATCTCCAGCTTTCCGACAAGGTCGGCAGATCGCGGCGGGAGATAAGACGGATCAACGAGCGGTTCGAGACCGCGTTGACCGGATCCAACATCTCCGTTTTCACCCAGGACAAGGATCTGCGCTACACGTGGATCCACAATCCGCGGTTCGGCAAGGAAGCCGATGACGTGATCGGGTGTACCGATCAGGATCTGCTGCCGGAAGAGACCGCGGCGGAACTGGAACCGGTCAAGCGCCAGGTGCTGGAAACCGGCGAGACGGCATCTACCTTCTTCGCGCTCGACAGCGAGGAGACGGGGACGATTTCGCTGGACTTGATCGTTCATCCGACACGCGACAGCAGCGGCAACATAGACGGTGTGCTGTGTACGGCCATCGATATGACCGAGAAGAATCTCTATGAGATCCGGCTCGCCTCGCTGGCAAGTCAACTCGCGGAGGCAAACCGGCGTTACGAAAAGGCGCTCGACGGTTCGCTTACAACTGTGTTCGAACAGGATCTGGACCTGAAATATATTCATGTCGTCAATCCGTCGCCCGGTTTCAAACCGGATTTCTTCATCGGCAAAAGCGATGATGAGCTGTTTCCGGAAGAAGATCAGCTGAAACTCATTCCGGTGAAGAAGAAGGTCCTCGAGACAGGCGAAAGCGCCGTCATCGAATTCGACATGGACATGAACGGGGTCAATCGCAGCTACAACATGCGCATGGAGCCTTCGCGCGACAAGGAAGGCCGGATCACCGGCCTGATCGGCATCTCCATCGACCTGACCCACAAGCGGGAAAACGAACGCCAGATGCATCTCGTCATGCGGGAACTGACGCATCGCTCCAAGAACCTGCTTGCAGTCATTCAGGCGATGGCACGCCAGACAGCGGCGCGTTCGGACAACACCGAGGATTTTGTCGAAAGTTTTGCCGCACGGCTCCAGGCGATGGCGGCCAGTCATGATCTTCTGGTGTCACAGTCCTGGTACGGCGCTGACCTGAAAGAACTTGTGCTGGCGCATCTGGCGCAATCGATCGACCCGGGGAGCCCCCAGATCGAGATCGAGGGCGATCCGCATTCGATTACGGCGGATGCGGCCCAGAACCTTGGCCTTGCCCTGCATGAGCTGACGACCAATGCCGCCAAATATGGCGCCTTGTCAGTGCTCGGGGGGAAATTGTCGGTGTCGTGGACGACCGTAGACGGAAGGATCAGGCTGGTCTGGAAAGAACGTGGCGGTCCGGAAGTGGTGCCGCCAAGGCGCAACGGCTTCGGGCGGATGTTGCTTGAGCGTTTGGTGGGGCCGGCGCTCGACGGCGACGTTACCATCGACTTCGCTCCGGAAGGCGTGAGTTGCGTCATCGAGTTTCCTGTCAGGAAGACAACTTCTTAGGCACCCGTGCCGTTTGCTGCAGGCAGGGCCGATAGAGGTGTGTTATGTCCTGCGACGACGAAGCTTTATGACCCTTTGCCGAGCGAAGTCTTTTCGCGGCGAAGCGCCTTCAGGGCCTCGTCGATTTCTTCGATCAGTTCGGCTGGAGACCGGCCGTCCCGAGAAATTGCCCGAGGCGCCTTGCTCAGGCTGGCCCGCCAGGCCAGCAGGGCTGTCCGCTTTTGCTCATTCGACAGGTGCCGGTCTTCCAGGACGCTTGCAGGCGTCCGGAACCCGGCAAATCGTTTCGATACGCTGATCATGGTATCACACGGTTGAAACTGAGTTGGTGCATACGCCAAAGGCCGCCTGCCGTCTTGCGGCAGACGGACCTTTGTCGTCTTGCAAGTTACCCGGGATGCCGGTGAGGAACGGTCATTCGGTAATGACGGCCCTCAGCATCCAGGCTGCCTTGTCGTGGAACGTGATGCGCTGGGTCAGAAGATCCTCTGTCACCGGGTCGCTATTGTCTCCGGCGTAGGCTGCCATGTCGCGCATTTCGGCAGCGATCATTTCATGACTGCGAACCAGATCCTCGATCATTTCGAAGGCATTGGGCATGCCGCCGGCCGGCAGGCTGACGGTCAGGTTCAATTTGCCTTCGTCGACATTGACCGGCGCCCTGTGTCCAAGGGCACGAATGCGCTCGGCCAGGTCGTCTGTCGCGGCAAAGAGATTTTCATAATGCTCTTCGGTGAGATCATGGATCGACTTGAACAGCGGTCCAACGACGTTCCAGTGGTAAAGGTGCGATTTCACCGTGAGCATGTAGGTTTCGGCCAGAATGACCGAGAGATGCTTCGCCAGTTGTTCGCGCACCTCGGCAGAAACACCCGTTTTGATCGGGTCGACCTTCGGGGTTTCGATGTTCAGAACCTGAGACGTCGACATAGTTCTTCCTTTCGTGCTTTCGATTGGCGATCGATGTGTCCGGGTGTTCTGCTGACAAGAGCGTGGCCCGGACGTTCGATAGGAAAAGTCTTCAGCTCGTGCTCAGTTCCATGTTTTTGAAAATATTTCGATTTTTGACAGTATGGAAAATGTGATCTGAAATTATTTCAAGAATAGCATTTGTATTTTTTATGGGTCTGAGCTTCCGGGCAGCATAGTTCATTTTTACCCTGTCGATATAAAGCTATCTATCAAACTCTCTTATCGAAAAGATATTGGAACGATCCCGCGCGAGACGGCGTTTTCATTTGAGGTTGTTTTCGAAAACAGCGGAACAGCAAATGAAAGGACACGGGCATGGCTTCCAAAACCAGCTCCAGCATCAAGAAGGAAGACACCTACGACGCCCTGCGCGACAAGGGCTACAGCAAGGAAAAGTCGGCGAGAATTGCCAATGCGCAGGCAAACGACCACCAAGCGCCGTCGCGCAAGGGCGGCAAGGCCGCACCTTATGAAACCTGGACCAGGGATGCGCTTTATGAACGGGCACAGGAGCTCGACATCAGCGGCAGGTCCTCAATGAACAAATCCGATCTGATCGAGGCCTTGCGCGGCTGACAGGCGGCCGTGAAGACGGCGCTGCAACGATTCATGCTGTGTTGTCTGGAACCAAATGAGCGCAAGGCCGTTTACAAGCCAGACCGCGCAATTTGGTTCAGCGCGGTGTCCAAGTGTCCGAATTCCGGGCTTGATTCCATTCACGCGATGCGTGTCGCCCGTCATCAGGGCCTCACGCGATTGAAAACAGGAGCGACAAGATGGCAACTGCGAAGACTGCCACGGCATCGACCGCCAATCCTGCCAATGACACCGTTAGCGCTCGTGAGATCGAGGAAAACATCGAACGCATTCGCGGCGATATTGCCTCTCTCGCCGGCTCCTTGAAGAAGTACGGCGCGGGCAAGACGGATGAATACAAGACCAAGGCCGCCGAAGCAGGGCAGGATCTGACCAAATTGTCCCAGGACGCCTTGAGCGATCTGTCTGCTGAGCTGCAGAATTACGAACGCGCCTTCGTTGCTGAAGTGCGCCGTCGTCCGCTGCAGTCGATCGGCATTGCCGCCGGTGTCGGCTTCCTGATCGCAGCGCTGGTGCGCCGCTGATGCTCCTGCGCGCCCTTCCGCTGGCCTTCGGGGCTGTTTCGCGAGACTTCAATGGCATGGTTCACCGTGCCAAGCGCAATGCCGTGTTGGGCGGCATTGCGGCAGTCTGTTTCGCGACAGCCTATGTGGCCGGCGTGGTGGCAGCCGGCGCCTTTCTGGCGCCGGTGTTCGGCCCTGCGATGGCGGCTTTGCTGATTGCCGTCTTCATGGCCGTAACGGGACTGGTCTTCGTGGCGGTGCTCAGCTTCCTGAAGCACAAGGACCGAAGACGCAAGGCGCATAGTCAGGCCGCGCAGCGACTGGGCCTGGCTGCTGCCATTTCCGTTCTGCCACAGCTCACAAAATCAAAAGGCCTGATGATCACCGCCGCATTGGGCGGTCTGGCCTTTCTGGCAGCGCAGGCACGAGGTGACGAAGAGCGCGGCTAACCAATTGCCGCGCCTTCTTGCCGGCCACCGGAGCAAACAGTAATGACAGCGCAGCCAGACCGACCCGCAGTAACAGGACTTGTTCCCCCCGTCACAGTGGGTGAAGCTGTCAGATCGGACCCGGTTGTCCGCTACTCCGCGGCCATCCTGTGTGGCATCGTGGTGATTGCTTCCCTTGATCTTGCCCAAGTGTTTTTCGCACCGGTTTTCCTGTCGGTGGTTGTCGGCACGATCTTCGGACTTCCCATGGAAAGATTGTCTCGCCTGGGCGTGCCGAGCTGGCTCTCGGCAGGGGGGATGGTGCTCGTCTTTATCGCTCTGATCCTGACCGCCGGGGCGGCTTTCGTCGTGCCGCTGTCGGACTGGCTCGACAGGCTTCCGCTCATCTGGTCACGGCTGCAGGCGCAACTGGTCAGTTGGCAGGGGTTCTTTTCGTCTGTCGCGAGCCTGCAGGAAGACCTTCGCAGTGCCATGGGCCAGAAGGGCGGCATGCAGGTGAGTGTCGATGACAACTCCGCGGTAGAAAGCGTTTTCTATTTCGCACCGGCCTTCATGGCCCAGGTGGTCCTGTTCCTGGCAAGTCTCTATTTCTTTCTGCTGACGCGCCCGCATCTGCGCAGGGCAGCGCTCCAGCTGTCTCCCGACAGTGAAGGCAGGCGTTGCATTGTGACGGCGTTTCGGACAATCGAAGCGCGTCTTTCCACCTATCTGATCTCCATCAGCGTCATCAACGCGGGGCTCGGCGTGGCCGTGGCGCTGACCATGTGGCTGCTTGATGTTCCCTCGCCACTGTTGTGGGGGATGCTGGCCGGCGTCTTGAACTACGTCGTCTATCTGGGGCCGGCGATCATGGTCCTGGTGATGAGCGGCATCGGACTTGCGACAGGGTATACGGCGGTGGAGATCCTGACGCCGCCGCTGGCCTATCTGGTTCTCAACCTGATCGAAGCGCAGTTCGTCACGCCAACCGTTCTCGGCCGGACCATGACGCTGAACCCCTTTGCGGTTTTCCTGGCAATTGCCTTCTGGATCTGGATGTGGGGACCGATCGGCGGATTCATCGCCGTGCCGTTGCTGCTGGTTGTGGTCAGTGTGCTGGAGATCATCAACAACACAGACCAGTCCGAAGGGCCCGGGCGTTCCGAACCTGAGCCCGAGCCCGGCGCATCTCACTGACAATCGCAAGCCTGCGCGAACCCGCGGACATGACAAAGGCCACCCGTGCCGGCGTTCCAATGCCAGCGGGTTCAGCGTTGTCGCCGGTTTCTTCTTTCAGGAGCGGATGGAAGGTGACACCTAGGCGGCAAATGCCCCATGTCGTGGGTGAGTGTTGTGGTGCCTGTTCCAGGTTCCAACAGGTTAAACGGCCAATTTGTCATTTGCCGGATTGCATGCCGGGTGGGGCCATTCCAGCGGGGTCGTGTCGCTCGTCGTCATGGATCAAGACAAAATAAAAGCCGCCTGGAAAAGGCGGCTTTTCAACGATTTAGCGTCATGAACTCTTTACTCGGTATTGAATGCCAGCATGCCGTGGGAAATCGGCCAGCCGGTACAGGTGGTTACGCGCGTGCCGGAGACGCAGCGCATCGGGCGGCCATGCACGTCGGCAAGTTCAACCTTCAGGTCGCCTTTGGGAGCGGCCTTCTGTTCAACTTCTACCGGTGCGGGCGTGTTGCCGTTGTGAGCGGTTTCCGCGTCCGCTTCATTGGTGAAAAGGGGTTCAGCCACAATCAGGCTGGAAGCCAGAAGGGCGGCAATGGCGATTGCCGTAGGGGCGTTGGTCGGAATTCGTTTGCGATGCATGAACATGGTGTCTACCTCCGCCTAGTAAACTCCCGAGTTAAGAAAAGGTTTCACGCTTCTTTTCGACAACAGAAGACGCTGACATCAAAGTGGAAAATTAACTGCAGCGATAACTTATGTTAATGCGGAGCGATTGATTTCGTGTCATCGTGCGGAAAGTCAACAAGTCTGACGATGAGAACCCTCGTGACAATGGAATCCCCAAATGCCGTGCCGGTAATGCGCGGCGCTGCCTTGGTTGTCGAAGACAACCCGATCATCGCGCTCGATACGCAGATGATGCTGGAAGAGCTTGGGTTCTCGCCGGTGCAGACGCTCGCAAATCTTGCGGAAGCGGCGGAAACACTGGCAGCTCAGCTGTTCAGCTTCGTCATTCTGGATGTGAAGATCGGCGACGATACCAGCCTGGCTTTTGCCAGCCAGCTGCTGGAAAAGGGGACGAAGTTCATCTTCGCCAGCGGTTACAGCGATCTCGACCCGCTGCCCACGGCGTTCGAGGGGCAGGTGATCCTGAGCAAGCCCTACACAAAAGCCCAGATCGGCGCTCTGATCTGACGCCTCCGTTTTCGCTGGAAGTTGCCTTTCAAGCAAACGTGAAGATGGCGGCCGCCGCTCAGATGAGCGGGCGGCACTCATCGGCCATGCTCTCGTATGAGGCGAGTTTTTCCAGAGCATCCCTGTCCAGGATCCGGATCCGATCCTTCGCCCAGCTGATCAGCCCCTTTTCCTGAAGTTTGCGGAGCGTACGGCTGGTGTGGACCGGTGTGATGCCAAGCGCATCAGACAGGTGGCTTTGGGAAAACGGTGCATCCAGCGCCTGATTGCTCGCATAGCCGATGGTTTCCGCGCGGTCGTATAGATGCAGGATGAGATAGGCGAGCCGTTCCAGGGCAGAACGTTGACCCAGGCTGATGATGTGCCCGTCCAGGATCTGTTCCTCGCGGGCTGCGATCCAGGTCATTGAAAAGGCGAGGCTCGGGTAGTCCTTGAAGATCGACCAGACCCTGTCGCGCTGAAAGACGCACAAGGTGGTGTCGGTAAGGGCAGTGACCGTGTGCTGCATCTCGTTCAGGACGGCAAGCTGAAGGCCGACAAGATCGCCCGGAAGGGCAAAGTTCAGTACCTGCCGTCGGCCGTCCGCCAGAGCCTTGTGACGAAAGGCCCACCCATCCAGAATGGTGTAGAGATGCGGGCTCTTGTTCTCTTCCTGAACAATGGTTGCTCCGGCTTCGACCATCAGTTCACCGGTCTTGAAATCCGAAATGAAGTCCAGTTCCTTGTCTTCCAGCGAGCGGAATACGGATTTCCGTCTGAGGGGGCAGGTTTGGCAATTGGTTTGAAACGGGACTGTTTCGGTCATTCAAATGGCATCTCCATTGGCAATCCATCAAAACGCCTAGAACTGCTGCTGGTTCCCATTTGAGGCAGAAGAGCAGGGGAAAGCAAGTCCGTCCGATGCCGGACGCAAACGCTGCTTGCAAAAGAAAGTCCTGCAACGGCTGACAATTGATGGCGAGAATTCAAAAAGCCGGGCGTCCCGGCGGGCTGAATGCCGAAAGGGACGAGCCGTACGGACCTTGCAACTGTCCGCACGGCGGGTCTTGAGGCTGTCTAGGGCCGCAGGATGGTGTAACCGTCTTCGTCCAGCTCCATCAGAGTGACGGCACCGGCGGGAACGACTTCGACACCTTCCAGAAACTCGATGTCCTTGCCTTCGTTCCTGGCCATGGCCTGACGGGTGTTGTCGCAGGCCTCAAAGGCGACATTCGGCATGCTTTCCACGAAGGATTTCATGCGATCCGAAACGGGGGACGTATCCGCCCGGAACATGTGCAGGCCCGCATTGAAGGCAACAATCTTGATATCGGCCTCCTCGCCGATTTCAGAGTAGTGGCGCGCCACATTGGACGCGACGTTCAAGACGGTGTTCATCTTCTGCGGATCATTGTCGCTGATCTGCAGGGCAAGCTTGTGGATGCCGTCGTCTGCCAATACGGCAGAGCCAAGCATCAGCAGGGCCGAAGCGGCCATTGCCAGTCTTGAGAACATTCCCATCGTTTCCTCCTCCTTACGCCGCAGGATATCCTGCGGCGGCCTTGCGCGGGCGGCCTTTCTTTCACGGGCCGTTGCCGCAAAACGATGTCAGTCGACGCCTCCCATGCCGGAGGCCTCGTCGTCGTCGACGGACCCCGGGGTCACGTCGAGAATGCGGGCGCGCATGGTGATCTCGACTGCGCTGTCCTTGCAGTCGCTCATGCAGGGTTCGGCCTTGGCTGCATAATGCGTCTCTTCGGTGCGATCGTCAGCGATGAAGTTTTCCTCGTTGGGAAGACGGATCTCCAGGAAGTTGTCTTTCGACAATTCGAAGTCCTCGTCCTCGACGATGTCGTTCAGGTAAAGGAGGTAGGCCGTCAGCGCGTAGACGTCGTCATCCGACAGGGAACGGGCGTTGCCGTAGGGCATGGTGCGGCGGACATAGTCGTAGACCGTGGACAGATACGGCCAGTAGGAGCCGATGGTCTTTTCCGGGCGTTCCTCGGTCAGGGTGTCCTGGCCACCGGCCAGAACCGGCCAGCGGCCGACACCTTCGCCGAAGTCACCGTGACAGACGGCGCAGTTGTCCGTGAACAGCACTTCGCCATCGGCCACCGTGCCGGAGCCTTCCGGCAAGCCGCTGCCGTCGGGGCGGACGTCGATATCCCAGGCGGCGACCTCGTCGTCCGTTGCCACTCGGCCAAGACCGAAGATGCCGCCTTCACGGATTTCGGACACTGGTGCCGCTGGAGCCTCCGCTGCCGTGTCGGCGCTGGCGGTTTCCGTTTCAGTGGCAGCAGGTTCTGCGGCGCCCTGCTGGTCGGCAGGAGCGGCAGCACTGGAGAAGGTGGCCAGATAGGCAATCACATTGTCCAGGTCTTCCTGCTTCTTCAAACCGGCAAAGGCCATCTTGGTGCCTTTGACCATGTCCTTTGGCTTGGTCAGATAGGTCGTCAGTGTTGCCTCGTCCCAGACGAGCCCGCCACCACCGGCCTCGATCATCGCCTTGGAATACTTGTAGTCCTCAAGCGATCCTGCGGTACGGCCGAAAATCTCGTTCAGTTCCGGACCGACCTTGTTCTTTGCGCCTTCCCCGACCGCGTGGCAGGCAGTGCATTTCTTGAAGACCTTCTCACCTTTTTCTGCATCTCCCGCCTGCGCCGTCGCGGCAAGCAGGGGCAGGGTGGCGAGCACGGTTCCAAGGCTGAGGGCTTTAAGAAACTTCGACATTTTCCACCATTCCGTCTGCTTTGACATACCAGGTCTGGATGCCGTTGTTGTGGTAGATCGAGTTTTCGCCGCGGGCGGCACGCAGCTCGTTCTTGGTCGGCTGGAAGAAGCCGTGCTCGTCCATCGCGCGGGACTGGATCAGCATGTCCGAGCCGTCCCAGTCGATGTCCAGGTAGAAGCGGTGCATGGCTTTCGACAGGCTCGGGCCGTCGAGGCGGGCGGTTTTCCAGTTCCGGCCGCCATCAAGCGAGACATCCACCCGCTTGATCCGTCCGTTGCCGGACCAGGCGACACCGGAGATGACCATCGGTCCCTTTCCGTGGCTGATCGGGGCCTGCGGGCTAGGCGAGGTGATGACGGACTTGGGATCCATCACCCAGGTGAAGCGGCGGGCCTTGCCGTTCTCCAGAAGGTCCGTGTATTTGGACGTTTCCTCGCGCTGGTGCCAGGGTTCGTCGCCGACTTCGATCCGGCGCAGCCATTTCACCCACATGTTGCCTTCCCAGCCGGGCACGACCAGACGCAGCGGATAGCCTTGTTCCGGGCGCAGAGCCTCGCCGTTCATCCTGAAGGCGACCAGGCAGTCGTCGAGGGCCTTTTCCATCGGGATGGATCGGGTCATGGCCGAGGCATCGGCGCCTTCCGGCATCACCCATTTGGCATTGGTCTTCAGGCCTGCCTCTTCCAGGATCAGTTTCAGCGGCACGCCAGTGTACATCACGCAGTGAACCATGCCGTGGGTGTACTGACAGCCGTTGAGCTGGGAGCCACGCCACTCCATGCCGGAGTTGGCGGCGCATTCCAGGAAGTAGACCCGGTTCTCGCGCGGGAAGCGCTTCAGGTCTTCCATGGTGAAGACGAGGGGGCTGTCGACCAGACCGTTGATCATCAGCCGATGATCTGCAGGATTGATGTCGGCAATGCCGCCGTGGTGGCGCTCGAAACACAGCCCGTTGGGCGTGATGATGCCGTCCAGTTCGTGCAGCGGTGTGAAGTTCACCGAACTCTCGGTGGAGGCCGTCAGCCACTCCACGTCGCGGCGGACCACATGGGCCTCGAACTCCGACGGCGTGCCATAAGGGCGCGCTTGCACACCGTCACCGAGGTACCGGTTCCAGTCCTGTATCTCGGTGATCAATGGATCGCCAGCCGCGCGCGCGGCACCAGCCGTGCCAGCAACGGCGCCTGCGGCGAAGCCTGCTTTCAAGAGGGAACGCCTGGAAAGACCCGGCGTCTTGGAGTTGGTTTTGTCAGTCATGATCGTGTCCTCAGGATCTCTGAAGAAAAGGCATCATCCTGCCAGCTTGACGGACTGGTTGTCCGGCAGGCTGACCACGGGATTGCTGGTGAGATAGGCTTCAACGACTTCGGAGATGGGCGGGCCTTCCGTGCCCTCGTTGACCGAGGCCCAGCCGGCAACGACATATTCCCTGGCGGGGTCGATGGCTTCTCCGGTGGCGAGCAGGGTCATGCCCGAGATGCGCTCGCCGATTTCCTTGCCGGGATCGATGGTGTAGCCCATGCCGCCAACGCGGACCATGTCACCACCCTGCTGGTAGTAGGGGTCCTTGTTGAAGAGGTTGTCGCCGACATCCTCCAGAATGTCCTTCAGCATCTGGCCCGTCATCGACGAACGGTAAGCCGCAGGATAGGTCATGGCGCAGGCGTTATGGACATCCTCGAAGGTGATGTCCTGGCCCGGCAGAAGTGATGTCCCCCAGCGGAAGCCGGGTGAGAGGGCAATTTCGGCGTCGCGTTGGGTCAGGAGTGCCTGGCAGATCAGATCGTCGAAGGTTCCGTTGAAGTTGCCTCGCCGATACAGGAGGTTCTCTGTCTTGCCGAGAACGCGGGCGAGATCCGCTTCGTAAGGCGCGCGAACCTCATCGATGAGCGCAGCCATGTCCGCATCTGGCGTGATGACGTCGGAGAAGATCGGGATCAGGCGATAGGCGTACCCGGCCAGCTTGCCGTCCTGAACGTCGAGATCGACCCGGGAGACAAACTTGCCGTTGGAGCCGGAGGCGATCACCAGCGTGTCGTTGACGATGACCGGTTCCGGCAGGGCGTCGTGCGTGTGGCCCGTCAGGATGACATCGATGCCGTCAACGCGCGAGGCGAGCTTCCGGTCGACGTCAAAGCCGTTGTGCGACAGCAGCACGACAATTTCAGCGCCCTCGTCGCGGGCCTCTGCCACATGTTTGGCAATGTCTTCCTCGCGGATGCCGAAGGACCAGCCGGGGATCATCCAGCGCGGGTTGGCAATCGGCGTATAGGGGAAGGCCTGACCGATGACGGCGACCTTGGACCCGCCACGTTCGAACATCTTCCAGGCTTCGAACGCGGGCTCGTCCCATTCGTTGTCGTAGATGTTGGAGCCGAGGAAGGCAAAGGGCAGACTGTCGATGACTTCCTGCACCCGGTCGGTGCCGTAGGTGAATTCCCAGTGCCCTGTCATGGCGTCGGGCTCGAGCGAGTTCATGATCGTGATCATGTCTTCGCCCTGGGTGAGGTTGGATGTGTAGCTGCCCTGCCAGGTATCGCCGCCATCAAGCAGGAGAACGTTGTCGGCGCCGCGTTCGGCGCGAATGCGCTTGATCACGGTCGCGACCCGGTCCATGCCGCCCATCTTGCCGTAGCTCCTGGCAAGGGAGACGAAGTCTTCCGAGGTCAGCGCATAGGCATCCGGCGACCCGGCTTCGATGTTGTAGAGCTTCAGGAAATCGGCACCGGTCACGTGTGGAGGTTTGCCGTTGACGTCGCCGATGCCCAGGTTGATGGACGGTTCCCGAAAGTAGATCGGCTTCAGCTGGGCGTGGATGTCGGTGATATGCACCAGCGTGAGCTTGCCTTTCGGGTCCATCCCCAGGAGCTGGTCTTCCGTCAGGGCTTGCTGGGCCATCAGCCGCGACCACGATCCTGCCATGCCCGATCCGAGCAAGGCACTTGTCGCGGTTGCCGCCATCAGGAACTCACGTCTTGAGAACATCCTCAGTTACTCCAAACCAACGGCCGATGCCCGGCCGGTTGCACAGTTTTCCCGTTGAGGCACGACGACGCCGTGCACCCCGGTTATCCCACGTTCGGGACATTGATGTTTTCAGCCCTTTGTTTCCGCCTGCTGGCCGGGCGGGAATTCGCCGGCGACAGGAAAGAAACCGGCGCGGTGGCTGCGACCGCGCCGGAGGTTAAACGGTCAGCCTACTGGCGAACCGCCGGGGTTTCGATGCCGAGCCCCGAACCGCGCCAGGTCACATAGACCTCCAGAGCCATCAGCTCGTCGGAGAAGGCTGCCGGGAAGGCTGCCCGCGTATCGCGGATACATCCGCGGAAGCGGTTGTGCAGGGAGACAAGGTCCGCCTGCTTCAGACGATAGGTCGGGAACCCGTTGACGCTGCCCTGGCTGAGGTGGTCAGCCCGGATGTAGTTGCCGTTGTAGTTCTCGTGGCAGGTGGCACAGGACAGGTTCAGCTGACCCGTGCGGGTGTAGTAGAGCTCCTTGCCCTTGTCCCACCATGTCTGCATCTCGCCTTCGCTCAGATCGACTTTCATCGGCATGCCGAGCGACTGGTGCTTGATGTAGGTCGTCAAGGCCTTCTGATCGGCCGCGTCGAACTTGTAGGGCTCTGCCTGCATGTTCTGTTCGCGGCACTGGTTGATCTGAAGCTCGATGTTGAACGGCTTGCCGGCGTCTTCATTCCACTTGGGATAGCTGGCGCCGAGGCCCTTGAGGAACTCCTCGGAATCCTCGTGACAGGAGGCGCAGGACTTGCCCGCGGCACCGTCCACGGTGTTCCAGATTTCCTCGCCGCGCTCCACATAGAGCATACCCGGGTTCTGGAAGCTGTCGGCCTCCAGATCACGCGTTTCTTCCGTGCGGTAGTGCCAGCCCGAGATCAGTTCGTCGAACGGGTGCCCTTCCGGCGCCGGTACACGGGTCATGATCTCCACTTCCCCGTCGATAACGAGCTTTTCGTCAACCGGCCCCCCGGCCAGGCTTGCGCTTGTGCCGACCATCGTTACTGCGAACATGGTGGCTATGCGTTTCGTTCTATTGGCCAAATCGTCTCCTCCCGATTTGAGCGATCCCTGGAACATCCTGCCTTCAACCGACTGCAGATACGATGTCCCGACACTCTCGATGCACCCTGTCCTGGGCTTTTCAGTCCGTGCGGACGTCACAGCCGCGGATGCAGGGCCGCCGCCTATTCAACAGTGATCTTGTTCTCGGATTCGTAGACGCTGCCATCGTCATCGACCCAGGTGAACTTGAACGTGCCGGTTTCATTCACCTTGGCGCTGAACTCCATGTAGGGGTTCGCCGAGACGGCCGGGTCCATGTCACAGGAAAACACCACCTGTCCGTTGAACTCGCAGGTGAACTTGTTGATGATCTGGCGCGGAACGAGGTTGCCCTCCTTGTCCTTGCGCTGACCGGATTCCATCGGGTGGCTGATAAGCGTCTTGATGGTGATGACTTCGCCCGCAGCTGCCTTCTTGGGCACTTTCACGCGCGGTTTCGGATCTGCCATGATTTGGTTCCTTCGTATCCCTGATCTGCTTGCCGGGCGGCGTTTCGGCTAAAGGCCGGTGCCAGTCCTGCGGACAAGCCGCTTGCGCTGTTGCGGATTAGCCGCCGCAGCCGCCGATGGTGACTTTCACTTCCTTGCGGTCGATGAAGGTGGAGCCATCGTTCATCTTGGCGACCGCGATGACGTTCTGCGTCTTGGCGAGCCGGATGCGGGTCTTGGCTTCGGCAACACCGCTCATGGCAGTGAAGTGGAACGTGGCAACAGCCGGGTTGGGGTTGCCGTCGGCCAGGATCAGGACAGACTCAACGAAGCTGTCTGCCGTCATCGGGCTGTCGACGGATACGCCGACCGGCACCGTGTTGCCGTTCTCGGCAATTTCCGGCGTGTCGAGGGAAACAGTTCCCTCCTTGGGATCTGCTCCGCCGGTGAAAGCCTTGATGGCCTCTTCGGTCTGGTCGGTTGCGGCGAAGGAAACCCGCGATCCGGCGGCCACGAATGCAGCGGCTCCGATCGTGAGACCAAACACCTGGCGTCTTGTAAAGCTCATCTCTTGCTCCTTGAAACCCGAGATCAATTCTCTTTCAGCGTCATGAGATAGGCGACGACGTCCTCTACCTCTTGCGCTGACAGGATGGTTTTGCCGGCGAATTCCTCGTCGACGTTGATGCCCACCTTCAGGGTGTAGAAACCGGGCATGATGGTCTGTTCGCCGAAGACGTCCTTGCTGTTGACCACGATGGCGCGCAGTTGCGCCTCGCTCCAGCGGTCGGCGGCACCGTCGAGGACGGGGCCGACTTCGCCGTGGAACAGCTGGTCGTTGAGATCGGCATTGGCATGGCAAGCCAGGCAGTTGCCCTTCTTGCGATCGGCGAAGGCTTCGCGTCCGGCCTGCGGGTCTCCCTGAACGCCCGTCAGGGATTCGGACAGTTCCATATCGATGATGGGAACGCTGTCCGGAGCAACCGTTCCGGCGGCCGCTGCGGAAGCGGCCAGGACGGCTAGGCCGGCAAAGACCGCCGGCAGGCTGAAATGTGTCGCGCCCTTGAACATTGTGTCGGCTTTCCTCCTCAGTGCGGAACGGCCGGCTGTCGTGCCGTTTGCGTTCCTTCGGCAGGTCCGATTCCCCAGCCTGCCTGTCCTCCTCATATTAAAAGATATGATTTTTTGCATATGTTATGCAATAGGCCTTTTGCCGTATCTGGCATAAACCTGTTTTATCCGCTCTTCCTATTCCGCGTCGAGGCGGCCTTTTTCGCGCAACTCGTTGATTATGCGAGCATGATACTTCTGGAAATGCTCGTCACCTTCGTAGCCTTTTTCCTGAACCCAGCGAAACATGTTCAGGAAAGTCCACTTGCCGAAGGCGCCCGGCATCGTTGCAACGGCCGCTTCCGACACCGTTCCCTCGCTCGGAACCTCGTCCGGCAGGAACACGATTGTGGGTGTGAAGACATAGCCCCATTTGCGCGCGGCGGTCTTTTCGGTCAGTTCTTCGCCGTCCAGGTCGATGACTTCCTCGTCGCCAAACATGTTGTATTGCACGACCATGAAGTTCTCTTTGATGTAGTCGGTCACTTCCGGGTCGGCGAGGATCTTTTCGTGCATCTGGCGGCAATAGATGCAGCCGCGTTGTTCAAAGATGATTGCCAGGCGCTTGCCTTCTCCTGCCGCGGTTTCAATGTCTTCGCCAATGTCGCGGAAGGTTACGGTGAACCAGGGCTGCTTGTGCAGGCCGTCGTCGCCGAGCGTTGCGGCGAGCGCCGTTGTCGTCAGGGCCGCCAAGAGTTCGACCGCCAGCACCAATTGTTTCCAGATACGCATGTCATTGTCCTCCCTGGACCGGAAATGGCCGGTCAGCCGATTTGTGAGAAAACCGGGAATGTTTCGAGCAGCCAGAAGGCGATTGCCGACATTTGCCCGGTGATGAACAGCAGGCCGGTAAGCACCAGAAGGCCGCCCATGATCTTTTCCACCGTGCCCATGTGTTTGCGGAAACGTCCGGCCACCTTCAGGAACCGGCTGGCAAATGCTGCCGCCAGGATGAAAGGCAGACCGATGCCGAGTGCATAGACCGCAAGCAGCCCGGCGCCGTGCCAGGTGGTGTCCGACGATCCGGCAACGAACAGGATTGCCGCCAGAACCGGCCCGACGCACGGTGTCCAGCCGAACGCGAAAGCCAGGCCCATGACGAAGGCTCCAACCAGACCCGCGGGCTTGCGTTCCACATGAATGCGGGCTTCGCGGAACAGAAGGCCGATGCGAAAGACGCCGAGAAAATGCAGGCCCATGACGATGATGATCGCTCCTGCAACATAAGACAGGATATCGTAGTAGCGGGCGATCGACTGGCCGATGACGCTGGCCGTCGCACCAAGGGCGACAAAGACGAGCGAAAAGCCGAGCACGAAGGCGATCGCCGCCAGAATCACCCGGCGACCCGTTTCGGCCGTTGCCGTATCGCCCTTCAGTTCATCGACACTGACACCGGCCAGATAACACAGGTAGGGCGGCACAATCGGCAAGACACAAGGCGAAATGAATGAAAGCAGACCTGCCAGAAAGGCAGCTCCCAGAGAAACATCGAGCATTCATTTCCTCCCAGAGAAACTCGATCTTCGGTTGCTTTAAAATATTCAAAAGTTCCTATATATTGCAATGGAAGAAATGTGGAGACTGCAAAATGTCCGTCGCGACACGTGCGATGATCCTTGCCGGAGTGTTGGTTTCCGGCCTGTTTCAGGCGTTGCCCGCCTGGAGTGCCGAGCTGGTCATGCTTGAGCAGCCGGGGTGTGTCTGGTGCAAGCGCTGGAACGAGGAAATCGGCATCGCCTATCCGAAGACGTCGGAAGGCCGGCAAGCACCGTTGCGCCGCGTCGATATTACCGACACCTGGCCGCAGGACCTGGCCGGCATACCGAAAGAGCGGATGACTCCAACCTTCATTCTGGTGGCCGACGGCGTTGAAATCGACCGTCTGCGCGGCTATCCGGGAGAGCACTTCTTCTGGCCGCTGCTGACCGATATGTTGGGAAAGCTTCCGGACACGAGCAAGTGATGCTGTTGATCCGGTACTGAAGTTGAGGCATGAATCTGAAAAGCGGTTTTGTGCGCTGCAATGGCAATGCTGAAAAGGGTGTGGGTTCCGGATGATACTGCCGGCCTTTGACAAGAACCTGGATGCGAAGGACCTCGACCTGCTGATGGAGCAGGCGCGGAAGGCGAGCGATCTGCTCAAGGCCCTTTCGCACGAAGTGCGCCTTGTCATCCTGTGTCTGCTGTCTGAAGGCGAAAAGTCGGTTTCCGAGCTGGAAGAGATCCTGACAATGCCGCAGGCCGCCGTTTCCCAGCAGCTTGCACGGCTTCGCCTGGAAGGCCTTGTGCAGTCGCGGCGCGACGGGCGCATGATCTACTACAGCCTCATGAACGATGAGGTGAGTTCGATCATTTCGAGCCTTTACGAGCTGTTCTGCAAGGACGTGCGTGCACCTGAAAAATAAACGCAGGTAGCGCAACATACGGGCGTGCGATGCAGCAACGAGTTCGATTGCTGCAAATTTCGCTGCCTGCTACGGTTTGAAAAATCGCCGAAAGAGCGAGTACGGGAAACGCGGCCGGAATAACCGGCGGAGGGTAGGACGCGCATGGTCAATCTCGATCCGGCGGTGCTGACACCGCTTCTCGGTGTGCTCGCGGGGTGCGTGCTGGGGTTCGTTGCCAGGTCAAACCACTTCTGTACGCTGTCGGCACTGGAAAGGCACTGGTACGCGGGCGACAGCAGCGCGCTCAGGACCTGGGTGCTTGCTTCCGTATCCGCGCTGATCGGCACACAGCTACTCGTCGCCTTCGGCATGGCTGACACGGCTGCCTCCTTTTACCTGTCACCGGAATTTGCCTGGACGGGCGCCATTCTCGGCGGCTTCATGTTCGGCATCGGCATGGCGCTTGTCGGCACCTGCGGTTTCGGCGCGGTTCTGCGTCTGGGTGGCGGCAGCCTCCGGGCGCTCGTGGTGCTGACGGTCATCGGCCTGTCGGCACTGGCAGCCCAAAGGGGCATCGTCGGCATCGTGCGGGTGCCGATCGTCGATGATCTTGCCGTTTCCTTCACCGCAAGCGGCAGCCAGTCCATGGGCGACATTGTCTCGACCCTGGTGGGCATGAAGCTGCAGGGTGTGGTTGCCATTGTGCTCGCTTTGGCCGGTCTGTTCTGGATCTTCAAATCGGCGTCCTATCGCCGGCAATGGAGCAAGATCGGAACTGGTGTTGTGATCGGCAGCGTGATCGCCTTCGGCTGGTGGGCGACAACCTTCCTTGCGGGACGCTCCTTCGATCCGATCCAGATCGAGGCCGGATCCTTCGTGGTACCGGTCGGTGACACCATCATGCAGCTGATCACCTATACGGGGACCCTGCCGGATTACGGTGTCGGTCTGATTGCCGGTACGCTGGTCGGCGCCGTGGTCGCGGCCATGTGGAAACGGGATATCCGCTGGGAAGCGTGCGACGATGCACGCGAACTCGGCCGCCATCTTCTGGGTGGCACCCTGATGGGTGTCGGCGGGGTGTTTTCCATGGGCTGCACGGTGGGGCAGGGCATTACCGGCTTTTCCACGCTGGCGATTTCTGCGCCCATCGTGATGGTATCCATGGCACTCGGTGCGCGGGTCGGGCTTGCCTGGCTTGTGGAAGGAAACGTCCTTGCCGCCTTCCAGCGCAACCAGGGCAGTGCCCATCACTCGGCGGCGGAGTGAAACCCGTCACCTTTCATCCGGCAGTTCAGGCTGCAACGAAACTGTAGGCATCGCCGGTGCGTTCCACGTGCCCTCCACCGGGGTGGGGGAAGTGGTAACCGATGACGCGGGAGCCATCTTGCGCCAATCGGTCGAGCAGCGCCTTGCGCGTGGCAATGCCCATGTCGCGGTCCTGATCGGAGCCGGAAGCCCAGCCGGGTTTTTCGAACGAAATCACCGTGTTGGAAATCGCGTCGCCCACCACCAGCAGGCTCTCGGATCCGTCGTGCAGCATGTAGGACATGTGCCCCGGAGTGTGGCCCGCCGTGTCGACCGCCTCAACGCCTGGAAGCACTTCCTGGCCCGGCTTGATCATGTTCACCCGGTCTTCGATCACGTCGAAACGCGCCTGTGCCCCGACCACGAAACTCTTGCGCTCCTCCGGGGTCTTGGCGAGCGTGTCGTCAGCGCGCCAATAGTCCCACTCCGCCTGAGGGACCCAAATCTGGGCTTCCGGGTAAAGCGGATCGTCGAAATCGTCCAGGATGCCCCACAGATGGTCCGGGTGGGCGTGGGTGAAGACAATGTCGGTGATGTCCGACGGATCGATACCGGCTTCCGCCAGGTGGTCCGGCAACTCACCTGCTGTCGACTGGAAATTGGCACCTGATCCGACGTCGAAGAGGACTGTCCGGTCGCCGGTCCGGAGCAATGTGATGTTGCAATCCGGCGTCAGAGCGTCCGTGACAAGGCCATGGGGTTTCAGGAGCGCTGCGATCTCTTCTTCGCTTTGCTCTGGCAAAATGAAGTTCATCGGCAGGGTCAGATGACCGTCGGAAAAGACGGTGATGTCGTGCGCGCCGAGGGTCAGGTTCGCGGTTGCGAAGGCAGGCGTTATCCGACTGGCAAAACCCGCGGTCGCAAACGCGAGGCCTCCGGCAAGAACGTTGCGTCTCGTCAGATCTTTCCGAAATTGCCCGGACATGGCATCCTCCACATATTCAAACTTTTGAATTTATCTATGTTTCATTGAGAGAGGTCAATGCCCGTTGAAGCGAAAGGGCACCAAGCTGGTGGCAATCGAGGACGCAGTGTGCCCGGGAGGGGCCCATGGATCTGACATTTCTTCTGGACGAAATTTCCGAGCCCTGGTTGCTGGCAATCGGCGGGCTGGTTGTCGGCGTCCTTTTTGGCGCCTTTGCCCAGCAAAGCCGCTTTTGCCTGCGCGCTGCCAGCCTGGAATTCTCGCGCGGTGCGCCGAAGGACCGGTTGCCGGTCTGGTTGCTGACCTTTTCCGCGGCGGTTCTGTGCACGCAAGTGTTGATCCACCTGGGCGAGGTTCAGGCAAATGAAGCCCGCCAGTTGGCGTCGCCGCAAAGCCTCTCCGGAGCTTTGCTGGGCGGGTTGATGTTCGGCACCGGCATGGTGCTGGCACGCGGATGTGCCAGTCGCCTGCTGGTGCTTTCGGCCACCGGCAATCTGCGGGCGTTATTGTCCGGGCTTGTCTTTGCCGTCGTCGCCCAGGCGAGCCTGCGCGGCCTGTTGAAACCGGTGCGCGAATGGTTTGCAGGTCTTTGGACGACAGGGGATATCGGCGGCAACAATCTGACCGAGATGCTGGGGCTGAGCACATCCGTGACGCTTGGTTTCACGGCGCTCTGGCTGGTGGCGGGGCTTGTCTTTGCCTGGCGGTCGAGGGTGAAGGTCTGGCAACTGGTGGCCGCAGCGGGCGCGGGGCTGGCAATTCCCCTGGCCTGGTGGTTCACATCCGCCATGGCCCGGCAGGCTTTCGACCCCGTGCAGGTGGAAGGCGTAACCTTCACCGGACCGTCCGCCGATGCCCTGATGCTGGTTCTGTCACCACCGGGCGATCTGCTTGATTTCGATGTCGGATTGGTGCCCGGCGTCTTTCTGGGCTCGTTTCTGGCAGCTTTCGTGACGCGGGAACTCGCCTTGCAGGGGTTCGAAGGCGGCAAGTCGATGGCGCGCTACCTCACCGGAGCAACGCTCATGGGGTTCGGCGGCATGCTTGCCGGCGGCTGTGCCGTCGGGGCCGGTATCACGGGAGCTTCCATCTTCGCGCTGACGGCGTGGATCACCCTGACCGCCATCTGGCTGTCTGCCGGTGTTGCTGACCGCCTGCTGACAAGCTATGACGCCCGGCAGCAGACGATCGGTGGGTCTCCTGCAGCAGAACAGGTGAAAACCGCGGCCTGAAGACACAACAGGAAGAGGCCTTCCAGCCGGAGCTGACGGGTTCAGGGCCCCTATCGGCCTATCATGGTTTCTTCTGTTGCCGGACGGGTGAACTGGTCGAATTCGGAAACGAAGCGGGCACTGATCCAGCCGCCGGTGGACAGTTGATACCAGACACCTTGCGGCCCCGAGACGATACGGCAATCGGAAATCTTGACCTTGTCGCCAATCTGCACCCGGCCAACGGCTTCCGCGTCGAGAGAAGGGTTCTGGCGAACGTTGACGTCCCGCGCGATGGTGCGCTCCCACGAATTCCAGTCCGTCAGAACGGTCGGTGTTTCCTCGCCGATGTCGTAGTCGATGACATCGCTCGTCCAGTAGGCGTATTCGGTCGTCAGCGTGCCGCCGTGGCAACTGGCTGCGTCGGCAAGCAGCGCATTGGTCACTTTCGGCAGGGTATCGTCGAAAGGTCCCGGCATTGCGCACCATGTGGGGGTGCCAAATCCGCCTTCGGAACATGGCAGCGAACCGGAGGTGATGCGCATGCCGACGGTGCCGTCTTCGGAAAGTTCGACCGTGCAATAAGCAACGCCATTGTGGCTTGCGGCGATGCGGCGTGACCCCAGCTGCTGGATCAGATCTTCCAGCTTGGTTTCCTGCGGGTTCGGACCAGATCCGTCAATTGCGCCGAATTCATATTCGACTTCAGATTTCCTGATTGAATTGTCTGCCTGGAAAAGCTGCGTGCACATGGCGCCAACCGTGTCCATGTAAAGGGCGCTCTTGTTGATCGGGTCGGCAATAGTGCCGGCTGAAACCGGCGTCAGGCCCATAGCGTAGGACCGAATGCCGCCAGCCAGATAAAAGAAGCTGTCGGCAGTCCGGTGGGACAGGGCCTCTTGCAGCAGAATGGACGGGGCAATGCCGCCCTTGATCAGCTTGACGTAGGTCTGCGTCACTTCGTAGGCCAGGTTCATGGCTTCCTTGACCGCAACAAGCTGGTTGGCCTTCTCCTCCGGCAGGAACGCCATGTGGTAGCCGAGTGCCGCGCCAGCTTCCAGAAAGCGGATATCGCCGCCATAAACAGCGTTGCGCGGGGTAGCTGCCAGGGTGAAGGCGAGTGCGCAGGCGGACAGGCACTCGTTACCGTTGAGAACGAAGACACCGTTGAGATCCGGGTCCTGCGAGCCGACGTTGTATTGCAGATACTGGCCGATGCGGATGCCTTCCAGAAAGCTGCCGCCGGGGCTGTCGAAGACGATGAATTTGCCCCAGGTGCCGTCGAGAGCAGCCTTCAGCTTTTCCAGATCGCCTTTTTCGATGACACCGGAAATCAGGAATATCGTTCCCTGCAGTTCATTGACCACGCTGCCGGCAGACCGTTTGCCCGGATACAAAGGCTTCAATTGTGCCAACCGCGGTGCGAGATCGGGACGCTGTGTAATCTCGGCGGCGGAAAGCTGTGAAACCGCGAAAACCAGCGAAAGACAGAAAACGATGGATTTGAGCAACATGGGTACCGTCGACTGCTGTATGAAGCGGGCGCCGGGCCGCCCCGATGATCTTGACCAAACGAGGTCCGGGAAAGGGCCCGTTTGCGACGCCTGAAAGTGAAGTTTGAGGCCTGCTTGAGCAAGCCTGCAAGGGATTACTGCCGGATTTCATAATCCTGATAACCGGCCGCCCAACGGGCGCTGCGATTGGCGTTGTCCGCGGTCCAGACCTTGTTGAGGCGGCCGGAAAGTTCCTTCATGAAATCGATCTTGTCGCCGATCGGCTCGAATTCGCCGTTGGCAGCAAGAAGGTTTTCCAGGTCCACCGGATCCTCGGTCACGATCGCCAGCAGCTTGCCCTTGCCCACCGGTGCCTCTGCCTCGAAGCTGAAGCCGTAGGACGGGTCGGGAACCGTGAGTGCGGAGTTGGCGCGGATGCGGCCGGTCTTGCCGGCGGAGCGATCCTCATCGGTCGGGAACAGCAGCACCAGATCGTCTTCGACGGTCAGGTCGAAAAGGGTCAGGTAGCCATCGACCCCGCTGGTGAGCTGGAATTGCACCTCGTCACCGATCTGGTGCACGGAGCCGGGCAGGATGGAGACCTTGATTTCCTGCGAGGATTGCTCCGGAAGCACGTCGGAAACATCGTCGGCGGCATTTCCGGTTACCGTCTGGACAGGGCCTTCGGCCGATGCCGGTTGCAGAATGAAGGCTTCGTTGCGCGGTGACATGTTCGGCGTGAACTGCAGATCACGGCAATCTTCCACGCGCTGACACCATTGCTCGGTACGCGGACGCAGATAGTTCAGAAGTTCCGCGGTGGTGACACGGCCATTGCCGTTGAGGTCGGCCTCGCGCGTGCGCAGACCCCGGATCAGGTTCTGGGTAAAGATGCCCGATCCGTTGGTTTCCCAGGCAAGCTGGTGTGGCAGGGCAGCTGACAGGGTCAGATGCACGTTGGTTTCGCGTGCCAGAGGCTCTTCATCACGCACCACCGGCAGGGATCTGGAAACGCCCGAAAACGGCAGGTAACGCGCCTTCGCATCGAGACCCTTGGAAACAAGATCCGGCACGACATCGCGGTTGACCGTGCCTGAATGGCAGGAATCGGCGATCAGGATCACTTCGCGGCCCTTCAGCGTGGACAGCGCGGAGGCGATCTCGTCATCAGTGAGCATATCCTCGGCCCTTGCACCCCTGCGGCCGTAATCGGTCGGGACGAAGGTTTCATCGAGGCCGTCTTCCTCGTCGCCGTTGCGATCAGGAACCTGCGAGCCGTGACCGGAATAATAAATGATGACGCGGTCACCGGGGCGCGTTTCACTGGCGAGCCAACCGGTGATGGAACCCAGAATGTTGTTCTTGGCCGCGCCTTCTTCCACCAGGATGCGGACATCGGAGGATGCAAAGCCCCAGTCGCCCTTGAGGAAATCCGCCATCTGGCGCACGTCGTTCGCAGGGCCTGAAAGCTGCGCGTCCGGTTCCAGATAAGGGTAGACGCCGGCGCCGATCAGCAACGCCTTTTGCGCGGCATGAACCGTGCCGGCGGACAGGCACAGGCACATGGTTGCCGCGAAGGCCTTGAGGTATCCGGTTTTCACTGAAGGTCTCCCTTTGCGCGCGTATAAAGCCCGACCCAGTCCAGGCCGAAGGACTGGCCGTCGAGCGTGTGGCCGATTTCCTTCGCCAGGGCGGCGAGATCGTTGTTTTGTTGTGCGTCCTGAACCGCATCCACGAGATCGGGCATGGGGGACGGCGTGGTGATGGCGATGAGATGGTCGGCGCCGAAGGGCGGGATCACCGCGGATCGGAAGCTGTCAGTCCGGCCAGGCCGGAGCTTGCCTGCAGCCAGACCGCGCTTGCCTCTGCGAACGGGGCCGACCAGTTGAACTGCCCCGTTTGAAGCGAGGTTGAACAGGACCACATTTTCGTTGTCGGACGAGCGGATCGAGAATGTCACCTGCTCACCTTCGACATAGGTCCGGCTGCCGTCGGAGAGGTCCAGTTCCGGACTTTCAGTTTCGGCAAATCCGATCAGAAAGGCAAGGAAACGCCATTTGTCGACGGTCGCCTGCAGGGCTTCGGCGGAAGGCGGGGCGGGAAACGAGGCGATCACGTCGCCTGTCTTGTAGACCAGCGAAGCGCCGTCGCCGTCATAAATCAGATCGGCCTCCGCCTTGCTGTCGACCTTGCGGATGCCTGACAGGGCGGGAATTGTCTCGCCGGGTGGGGTGTAGAGCGTTAGTTCCGGTAGTCCGGCGCTCGGGGCAGGCGTACCGGCAGCATCATGCAGCAGGATTTCCAGGTCTCTGGATCCGGCATTGACCTCCGGCCGTTGCCGCCGTTCGGTATGGCGCTTGACCGAGCTGTTGACGTAACGCTTCAGCTCAGCCGTGTTCAAAACGCTGTTGCTGTCACCGTCCGCTTCACCCTCAAGAGCGCGGGAAAAGGCATAGGAGAGCGCACCGCGCAGCTCTTCGCCGATCCGCACTTCCTGGGTGACCTTGTTGCGGTCCTGGGCATAAAGCCAGATGACATTTTGAAGTGCATCTTCCTCAACTTCGCCAAGTTGCCTGACCCGCTCGGCGATCCGGTCCGAGGATTTGTCGACCCGAACATCGGCAACGCGCACATTTACTTCGGCGCGGAAATCGGCTGCCCGAGCCATATCGCCTGCAAAACAGCTGTCGGCGACGAAGACGACGGTTGCTTCCCTTTCTTCGGCCAGCAGATGGCCGACCTCGTTGTCGATGATGCGCTCGTTGACACCCGGGCCGGTTTCGTCGAAGCCCGCCAGCAGGAACATGTTGTCGAGTTCTTCGTGCCCGGGAAGGATCGCTTCCTGCCGGGCACCGTGACCGGCATAATGAAACACCAGCGTATCCCCCGGGCCGGCAAGTTCCGTCAGCTCCCGCCACGAGGCAAAGACGTTGTCCCGCGTGGCTTCGGCATCGGTCAGCAGGATGACCTTGCTGGCCTCCAGCTTTTCCAGTGTTCCGGCAACATCTCTGGCGTCATTGACGGCGCCCTTGAGGTCGGTGATGTGCTGATAGTCGTCAATGCCGATGACGAGGCCGTAGAGATTGCCGGCAAATGCGGGAAGCGGCGCGGCAAGGCCTGCTGCAAGCACGAGGGCAGGGGCAAATCCCGGCACCCGCTTTTTCAGGAAAGCCGCGGAGGCCGGCAGAATGGATCTGGTCATGCGGGCCGGCCTATTTCTGGACGAATTCAACACGTCGGTGCGCCTGATTGCGCACGTCCTCGGTGTAGAGGGATGGATCGTCGAACTGGAACGGCTGGCTTTCACCCATTCCAAGCACCTCGATGGAGCCGGAGTATCCCGCTGCCAGCAAGGCGCTACGTACGGCCTCGGCACGCTTCATGGACAGTTGCATGTTGTAGGCATCAGAGCCGACCGGATCGGTATGGCCGACGACCTGGATGTCCGGGGAGCCCTGCTTTTCCAGGGCCTCCTGCACGTCTTCAAAGCTGGTCCGGCCGGCTTTGGTCATGACATCCTGATCGTAGACGAACTGGATCGGAACCAGGGTTTTCTTGCGTTTGTAGCCACGCGTGGAAAAGCTGTATTGCGAGATCGACTGTCCGCTGCGGGTGACCGGGATCTTGATGTCTCCCGGTTCCTCTGAAATCTGGGCAACGACCACCGCCAGCTCATCCAGGCGGTCGCGCAACCGGGCAATCATGGCATGTGCCGGTTCCGCAGGGGTCAGCTCGGTGTCATCCACCAGACCAAGGGCTTCCTGATAGGCGCGAAACGCGGGCAGGGTTTGCTGTTGCTTGCGCAGAATTTCTCCGAGCAGATAGGAAATACGCCAGTGGCTGCCGAATTCCTGAAGGTCGGCCAGGTCCTGTTTCAGGGTTTCAAGGTTGCCGCTATAGCCTTCAAGATCCTGAAACGGCGCGATGACGTCGAGCCGTGCATCGATGATTTCCTTGCCGAAGCCTTCCACCACCACGCCGTCGCAATCGCTGTCATTGAAGGCCTGGTCGTAGATCCTGACGCGGTCTTCGTGACTGGCGCTCAGCGGCATCGCAAGCCAGTCCTTCTGAATGCTCTCGCATGAAACGAGTTGTGCTGAAGCGTCAGTGGTCAGGAGGGGCAGGGCGATGACGGCGGAGACGGCAAGACCCGCCAGATGCATAAGGCGGGCGGGTAAAACAGTTCGGGTAAGCGGCATGCTGGAAAATCTCTCCAACTCTTGCATGATAAATTATAAAATAGGTCGGTCTGGCGGGTGTTTGCAGCGAAAGGTTGAGGGGCGGTTGTTTCCAAGCTCGCAGACGTTGCAACTGACGCACCGGTGTAAAATCCCGGTTGCTTCTCCGTTCCTTATTGCGTTTCAATCTGTTCGCAAGACAACATCACGCAGGGTCGCTTGAGTCAATTGTCAGGGCGTCATGAGGTATTTCAAATTGATGATTTCCAAGGGTGAGGTTGCAGTGGTGCCGGGCGGTCAAATGTCGAGATGTGTCAGGCTTCTGACGTGGTTCTGCTGTCTTTTTCTGATGGCCACCGGTCTGGCGCAGGCGGACGAAAACCGCTTTGCGCTTGTTATCGGTAATTCGTCCTACGAGAAGATCGGCCGGCTCGGAAACCCGGGACGGGATGCGGATCTTGTCGCCAAGTCGCTGGAAGCGGTCGGATTCGAAGTTTCGGTTCATTTCGACCTAGATGAGGATGGTCTTGGCAAGGTCCTGGACGATCTTGCCGATCGTGCTCCGGACCTGGATGTGGCGGTGCTCTATTTCGCAGGCCATGGCATTCAGAAGGATGGTGAGAATTTTCTGATCCCCGTGGATGCGCAACTGAAATCTGCGACCTCGATCGAACGGGAAACGGTCAGTCTACGTTCGTTCATGGAGGTGATGGAAGAGGTGCCGATCAGTCTCCTGTTCCTTGACGCCTGCCGCAACAACCCGTTTGCCGAACATCTGTTGTCGCAGTCCTCCTCCGACGGACGGTCCGCCGGGATCACCCGCGGGCTTGCCCCTATCCGCACGGTTGGCGACATGCTGGTCACTTTCGCCACCCTGCCGAATTCCGTTGCAAAGGATGGTGCCGGACAGAACTCGCCTTTCGCCAAGGCGCTGGCCCGCCACGTTTCCACACCGGATGCGGAAGTCTCCGTCTTGATGAAGCGGGTGACGCGTGACGTGATGGCTGAAACCGACGGCGAGCAGCGGCCGCAGCAGCTGTCTCAGATGCAGACGGAATTCTATTTCAAGCGCACCAACGCAGCCGCTCCGGAGACAGATGATCAGCAGACCCTGCTGGCGGTCTATCCCGGCTCGGTCAGTGCCGGCGAGGAAGTCTCGGTTCTGGCGGATGTGCCGCAGCAGTGCGCACCGGATTTCTTTAACATAACACCGTCAAACCGGGTGACGCCGATCCCGACTTCGTACTTCAAGACGGTTGAACTCGGCGGCGGCAAGATCCGGTACGAAATCTCGCCCGGCTCGCGCTATGGCCTTGTCGTGGAAGAAGCGGACGAGAAGGGGGCGAATCGTATTGGCTTCTTCTGCTCAATGGGACCGGCTCTTTCCGATCAGCAGAAGAAGGAAGTGCTCAGGCGGATCAACGGACAGCTCGCGCAAAACGAGATGTCCGGAACCATCGGGTCCGACCCGGAACGGGTCGCCTATCATTTTGCCGAGTTCAAGATCAACTGACGCAGGAGAAGTGGCGGGCCGCTTTCAACGAAGATGCGTCTGCGCTCTGAAACCGAAAGGCCTGTGCATCCCCGAGCCCGGCCCGCGCTTCGATTGGCCGGGAGGACGTCGGGGAGGCGATTATGTAGGCAGGTCCTCTTGTGAGGATCAGTTGACCGGCAGCAGGACCAGCTGGACGCGGCGATTCTGTTCGCCGTAGGGATCGCTCTGGTCCTTCAGCCTGGAGGCGCCCATTCCGCTTGCCAGAACACGCTGCTCTGAAAGCCCACCCCAGGCTGCAACGAAACCTGCGACCGCCTGGGCACGCTGTTGCGAGAGGGCCAGATTGTACTGCGCACTGCCCTTTGCATCCGTGTGGCCAAGCAGCAGGAAGCGATAGTTCTTGAACTTGTCCTGGCTCAGAATGCGCGAGAGTTCGGCAATCTTCGCGGCCTGGTCCGGACGCAGCGAAGCCGAGTTGTAGTCGAACAGGATTTCCATGTCGATCGTCGGCAGTGGTGCCGATGACGCGGTTTCCGAAGAGCCGCCGACTGGTGGCGGGGTGACGGCAACACCTTCTCGATCGACAAGCCTGATATTGACTACATCGTCCAACGACAGGGCGGTGTTTGACTTGAATTCCGAGTTGCTGCAGGCGGCCTGATCAAGCAGGCATTTTTCCATCTCGGTCTCCGCCGGGGCACTGGCGTCACGCGAGGCGGAAGTTGCGGGTTTGGTGTCGCCGCCAAGATCGAAATCCTCAAGCGTGATAGTGCTTTGCGCCGCGACAGGCAGAGCCAGGGAAATATAAATCAAAAGAAATGCAAAAGGCTTCATGGCAATATCCCGAACCGTTACGTGGTCGTTTCTCGGATTGATCCGCTTCTACCATACGGTTGGCAAAAAATGAAAGTGGCCACTGCGTCAGTTGGATATTTGACGCTGTCCCATCATCCCTGCCACATTTGCGGCCTTACAAAATCAAATTGCAGACAACTGGATTGAATGAGGGGCTGATCATGTTGCGAAACGCTGTAGCGGCGGTGGCGGGAAAAGGCTTTGCCCGAAGCGTAATACAGACGCTTGCGTCGGTGGTTGTATGTTTTCCTGCCTTTTCGGCGGCCCATGCTGCGGAAATGCGTCTTCTCGACAGCAATCCTGCAGCAGCTGCCGGCTACCAGCTTCTGGACCTTGGGACGGTGAGCGCAGAAGCCGTCGGTCACGCCAAGGGCGTTGAAGACGGCTTCACATCGAAGAGCGCCGTCAAGGACGGATCATTGCCTTATTTCGAAAACGGCATCGCGGGCGATGGCGCACATACCTATGAGACACTGCATATCGTGCCGGCCTGGGGTGGGCTAAAGACGGGCAAGGTCATATCCATCGAGGGACAGATCCAGAAGGGGGACCTCGATCACCTGAAGGCTCTTGTGGAACGCAGCGGGTTTTCGGACTGCCTGAGACCCGGCTACTGCCCCTATAACAACGTGATTTCCCTCAACAGCCCGGGTGGCAACCTGCGCGAGGCGCTGGAAATCGGCAAATACATCGCAGAGCAGAACTTCATCACCCTGCTGCCGGAAAATGCCGTCTGCGAGTCCGCCTGTTCCCTGGTCTTTCTGGCGGGCTACACGCGATACGAGGGGTTCTTCTTTCCTCGCCGTTTTGCTCATGAAACCGCCCGTCTCGGCATTCATCAGCCTTATATCCAGCTTCCAGAGGGCAACTACAGCGCGGAGCAGGTCGGGCAGGTCGTTCAGCTGATCAATCGGGGCGTCAACGAGGTCACGGACTATTTCCTCAGCACAGGTATCGGCATCGGCTTCATGCGCAACATGTACGGCACGAAGCCCGGGTCCATGTATCACTTGTCGCTGGCGGAAATGGCGGCCGAAGGGATCTTCGTCGTTGGACGTCCGCAGGATCTGTCAAATCTCAGCCGCAGCCAGATGCTGTCCTATTGTTCCAGCCTGTATCAAGGACGCTTCAACACCGTGTCGCCGGACCTGCTGGCCAATCTGCAATCGAACGAACGCACTTTCCTGACCTATGTCACCGGGCAGAATTTTGTCTGTCTGGGCGTGAAGAGCCCGAATGGCGACAGCTGGCGGTCCTACGTCTGCGATGGCAGTTCGAAATGTCTGCTCGGCGACTTCGGGCAAGTGGCGCTGTTCGAGCTGGAAGCCAACGGCAAGCTTTCGGGGTTTCGCGACCGGGATGCGTCGGCCCTGATGAACATTGCCACAGGCATCGACAACACCGAGGTTGGCCTGGCACTGAAGGAGTACAATCACCGGGTGGCGCTGCTCTATTTTGTCGAGCTGTTCGCCGAAAACATGGGAACGTTCGAGACATCCTTCAAACGCATTCCGGCAAGCCTCGCCTTTGCCGAGGTGCCCCGGGAGTTCTGCGGTCAGGTCGATGAATATGATGCCGGTCTTGTGCGGCTGGTGCAGGCCGGTCTCAACAACAGCGGCATTGACGTGGGTACTCCGGACGGGTCGCTGGGCCCGAACACGCGCAAGGCCATCGGGCGGGCCAACAAGGATCTGCTGAACCGCTCCGAAACCGTTATCGATCCGTCTCTTCTGAAGGCGCTGGGCGTACCCGAAGACGAAGTTCGCGGGCACGTCCTGTGTAACGGCTAGGCCTGGACAGCGCGGCGAGCCGTCAAACCTGCGATCACGCCGCGCAGTTCCGCCAGTCCGCGCATTCGCCCGATCAGGGGATAGCCCGGATGCGCACCGCGGTCGGCGTCGCTCAGCAGCTCGTGACCATGATCTGGCCGGAAGACGATTTCGGCATCTTTACGGCCCTCGCGTCGCCGTCCGGCTTCTTCGCCAAGAAGAACGCCGAGCAATGCAGGCATGTCGGTGTCGCCGCCAAGATGCGCTGCTTCCTCGAACGAGCCATCCGGATCTTTCGCGACATTGCGCAGATGGGCGAAATGGATCTTGCCGGCAAAGCGTTCCGCTATTGCAGAGACATCGTTCTTCGGGTTGGCGCCAAGAGAGCCCGAGCACAGCGTCAGGCCATTGGAAGGGCTGTCCACCGCCGACAGGATCCAGTCGATGTCGTCCGCATCCGAGACGATCCGCGGAAGACCGAGCAGATCCCGGGGTGGGTCATCCGGATGCACCGCCAGTTTCAAGCCAAGCTCTTCGGCAGCCGGGACCACTTCCTCCAGGAAACGCTTGTGGTTTTGTCTGAGAGCCGCCCGGTCGAGTCCCTGATAGGGCACCAGAGCCTCACGCAGGCCGTTGGGGTCGTAACGATCATAGGCCCCGGGCAGACCCGCCATGATGGCCTGGGTCAAGCGGTCGAGGTCCGGCTGTTTTGCGGCATCAAACCAGCGTTTTGCCTCGACCAGAACCTGCTCGCAATAGTCGTCTTCCGCCTTGGGTCGCTTGACCATGTAGATTTCGAAGGCCGCCATCCTGGCAGCGGAAAACCGCAGGCAGGTACCGCCACGTGCCACGGGCGCGGCCAGGTCCGTACGGGTCCAGTCGAGCAACGGCATGAAGTTGTAGCAGATGACCTTTATGCCTTCAGCGGCCAGGTTTGCCATCGATTGCCGGTAGTTGGCGAAGAGTTCCGAAAGATCGCCTTCTCCGCGCTTGATGGCTTCGTGAACCGGCAGGCTTTCCACCACGGTCCAGTCGAAACCGGCAGCGTGAAGCCGGGTCCTGGTGTTCGCGATTGTGTCGCGAGGCCAGATCTGGCCGTAGGGAATTTCGTGCAGTGCCGTGACGATGCTGACAGCACCGGTCTGGGCGATTTCAGAAAGCGAGATGCGGTCATAGCCGCCATACCAGCGCCAACCTTCGATCATGACAGGGTTCCGATTGATTTGCCGACACCGTCAGCCTTCAAGGCAGCATAGGCGGCGGTGACGGGCGCCAGGATGGCAGCGGAGAGGCCGGGTTCGAAGACTTCGGTGACACCCAGAAGCGCTGCCACCTTGCCGGCGTCGCCATCGCTTTCTCCGACAAGAGACTTGAGGCGATCGCTTAGCGGATCGCGCACGTCAATCGGCTTGCCTTCAAGATCGGTGCCGCCGACATAGATCATCCAGGCGGCAATCGCGAGGCAAAGGCCCGGACAGTTTCGACCGTTCGTCAGGTTGTCGCGCACGGTGCCGAGAATGCGCTGAGGCAGTTTCTGGCTGCCGTCCATGGCGATCTGCCAGGTGCGGTGCCGGATGCCGGGATTTGCATAGCGTTCGAAAAGCGCATCCGCGTAGGCTTCCAGATCAACACCCGGCGGAGCCTCGAAGGACGGAATGATTTCCTGGCGCCACAGGTTTTTCACGAAACGGGCGAACAGCGGATCTGCAACGGTTTCGGCAATCGTCTCGTGCCCGGCGAGATAGCCGAGGTAAGCCAGCGAGGAATGCGTGCCGTTGAGCATACGCAACTTCATGTGCTCGAACGCGGTGACGTTCTCAACAAGCTCGACACCTACGGCACCGAGGTCCGGCCTGGCATCCGCGCCGTAAGCCGGGACAAAGTCATCTTCCACCACCCACTGGCGGAACGGCTCATGCAGCACAGGGGCTGCATCGTAGCGGCCGGTCTTGCGGGCCAGGGCGTCGATATCCTCGGGTTTTGTGGCAGGCACGATGCGGTCGACCATGGTTGCCGGGAAACGGCCTTCGGCTTCGATCCACGCGGCCAGTTCCGGATCGAGCTTCTCCGCAAGATCCAGCACAATCCGGCGGACCAGGCAGCCATTGTCCGGCAGGTTGTCACAGGTGAGCACTGTGAAGGGTGGCAGGCCTGCGGCCTTCCGCCTTGCGAGCGCCCGCACGAGGTAACCCGGAGCGGAGACAGGCAGCGCGGCTTTCAGGTCGTGTGTGATGTCCGGGTGATCGGCATTCAGTCTGCCGGTTGCCGGATCGTGGCAATAACCCTTTTCCGTCACGGTCAGGGTGACAATCCTGACGTCCGGATCCGCCATCGCGGCCAGCACGGCTTCCGGGTTTTCCCGTGCGACCAGCACATCCCGGATGATCTCTACCTGGCGAAGGGTTTCGCCTTCCGGGCCAAGTTCCTGCGCTGTGTAGACAAAGTCCTGCGGAGCCAGCTGGTCATGCATACGCGGGCTTTGCAGGCTGACGCCGATAATGCCCCAGTTGTTCTGTCCGGTGCCGCCAGAAGCCTTCACGGCTTCTTCTATGTAGATCGCTCCAAAGGCCCGGAAGAATGCTCCGAGCCCCAGATGAACGATGCCGGCTTTTGCCGCCGGTGTTGTTCTGGAAAGGCGCGGCAAGTCAGCGTGCAAGCCAGCCTCCATCCACATTGAGGACAGCACCGTGAATGTATTTTGCAGCCGGTGAAGCGAGAAAGACCGCGGCTTCTCCAATGTCGCTTGCTTCACCCCAGCGGCCGGCCGGAATGCGTTCCAGGATCTGCCGGCTGCGCTCGGGGTCGTCACGCAGGGCTTCGGTGTTGTTGGTGGCGATGTAACCCGGTGCAATGGCGTTGACATTGATGTCCCGCGCCGCCCATTCGTTCGCCAGCAGCTTGGTGATGCCGGCAACGCCATGTTTGGCCGCGGTGTAGGACGCGACCTTGATACCGCCCTGGAAGGACAGCAGCGAGGCAATGTTGACGATTGCCCCGGTCCGGCCGGCGTTGAAGGCAGCGTTGCCGAAAGCCTGGCAGGTGAAGAAGACGGACTTCAGGTTGACGTCCATCACGTCGTCCCAGTCGGCTTCGCTGAAGCTGTCCGCCGTGCCGCGGCGGATGATGCCCGCATTGTTGACCAGGATGTCGATCTGTTCCGCCTCGAACAGTGGCATCGCAGCCATCGGGTCGGACAGATCGAGGTGCACATGGCGGCCCCTGGTTATCTGGGCCAGCGTTTCGTCGCAGTCGCGCCGGGCCGCGCACAGAACTTCGGCGCCTGCCTTGCTCATGGCGATGGCAATGGCCTGGCCGATGCCGGTGTTGGCGCCAGTCACCAGGGCGCGTTTGCCTTCCAGGGAAAACGGGCTCATCGCAGATCTCCCATCGCGACCATGTCCATGTCGGTGAAGTCGACATTATCGCCGGCCATGGCCCAGCAGAACGTGTAGGCCCCCGTGCCGGCGCCGCAATGGATAGACCAGGGCGGGGAGACCACGGCGTCCTCGTTGGCCATCACCAGGTGCCGGGTCTCGTCCGGTTTGCCCATGAAGTGGAACACACGCTGGTCCGGGCCAAGCTCGAAATAGAGATAGGCTTCCATGCGCCGGTCATGGACATGGGCGGGCATGGTGTTCCAGACCGAACCGGGCGCAAACTGGGTGTAGCCCATAAGCAACTGGCAGCTTTCGGCGACTTCCGGATGCAGGAATTGCAGGATGACGCGCTCGTTGGAGGTTTCCGCCGAGCCGAGTTCCACCCGGCGCGCGTCCTTGACGGTGATCAGCCTGCTTGGGCAGGCCCGGTGCGCGGGCGCCGACAGGATGTAGAAGCGGCCCGGGCCGGAGAAGGTGACGGGTCCGGAGCCCATGCCGATGTAGAGCACATCTCCCTTGCCGACCTGATAGGTTTCCCCACCCGCCTTCACGGTGCCGGCCTCCCCGATATTGAGAATGCCGAGTTCGCGGCGATCGAGAAGGGACGGGGTGCCGGCTTCCTTCACTTCATCCAGAACGAGTTCGCCAGTTCCGGGGACGGCGCCGCCCAGGATCAGCCGGTCGTAATGGGTGTAGATCAGGTTGATCTTGCCATCCTGGAAAAGGCCGGCGGCGTGGAAATGTTTGCGAAGACCCGTGGTGTCGAGGGTCTTGGCGGTGTCCGGGTCGATGGCGTAGCGGGTTTCAACGGTCAGCATGGCAAAGTCCTTGGGTGCAGGCGGTGTTCAAAGAAAGTCGTCGCGGCGCGGCGTGAAGGTATCGACCAGTGTTCCCGGTTCCAGGCACACGCACCCGTGCAGGGCGTTGGAGGGGATGACGAAGCTGTCGCCGGGACTGACGTCGAAGGTCTCGCCGTCGATGGTGAAGCGGAAACGGCCGCTTTCGACATAGGTCGATTGTACGTGTGGATGATTGTGCAGCTTGCCTTCCGCGCCTTCCTGCTGGAAGCGGAAGGCGACGACCATCAGGTCGGGACTGTCGGACAGCACCTGCCGGCGGATGCCCGGATCGGCGGTCACTTCGGGAAAGGTTTTCACGAACATTGGTTTTGCCTCAATGGAACAGGGATGGCAGCCACAGCGACAGGGACGGGATGTAGGTCACCAGGAGCAATGTGAAGATGGCGGCACCGTAGAATGGCCAGATCGTCCTGATCGCATCCCAGACCGATATCCGGCCAACGGCGCAGCCGACAAAGAGCACTGTGCCGACCGGGGGCGTGCACAGGCCGATACCGAGGTTGAGGACCAGGATGACACCGAAATGGACCGGGTCGACCCCGAAAGCGGTGGCAACCGGCAGGAAGATCGGCGTGGTGATGACGATCAGCGGCGACATGTCCATGAAGGTGCCGAGGAAGAGCAGCACGATGTTGATCATCAGCAGGATGATCAGCGGGTTCTCGGAAATGCCCTTCATGAATGCCACCAGTTCCGCGGGGATGCGCAGGAAGGCCAGCAGCCAGCCGAAAGAAGCCGCACAGCCGATGACCAGCAGAACCATGGCGGTGGTGCGCACTGCGGCTTTCGTCGCGGCGACGAATTCCGGCCAATGCATGGTGCGGTAGGCAAGCGTGGTCACCAGCAGCGCGTAGACGGCCGCGATGCAGGAGCTTTCGGAAGCCGTAAATACGCCGGAGCGCACGCCGCCGAAGATGATGCCGATCAACAGCAGGCCCGGAATGGCGTTGATGAACATTGCACCAAGAGCCGACAGGCCGGGAAAGCGTTCCGTCGGATAACCGGCGCGGCGGGCAACGAACCAGGCAGTGACCATCAGCGAAACTGCAAGCAGGAGGCCCGGCAGGATGCCCGCGGTGAACAGGTCGGCGATGGAAAGACGCCCGCCAGCCGAGATCGAATAGATGATCATGTTGTGCGAGGGCGGCAGCATCAGCGCAATGATCGAGGAGACCACGGTGACGTTGACACCATATTCGACCGAATAGCCCTTTTCCTTCATCTGCGGGATCATCAGGCCGCCGATGGCGGTTGCATCCGCCGCGGCGGAGCCGGAGATGCCGCCGAAGAGCACGGAGGCGGTGATGTTTACCTGACCGAGACCGCCGCGCATATGCCCGACCACGGCCCCGGCGAGCGCCACCAGCCTTCGGGCAATGTCGCCGCGCACCATCAGTTCGCCGGCAAAAATGAAGAAGGGGATCGCCATCAGCGCGAAAACGGAGACACCCGAGTTCAGGCGCTGGAAGACGACGACGGGCGGCAGGCCCATGTAGAGCACGGTGGCCAGTGACGCTGCGCCCAGGCAGAAGGCAACGGGTGTGCCGATCAGGAGCAGGACCGTGAATGTGCCGAAGAGGATTACGGGTTCCATATCAAGCAGCCTCTTCGATGGGATCTTCGCCGAAGCGTGCGGTCGGCAGACCGGCTGCGCGACGCATCAGGCGTTCGATGGAAAAGAGAAAAACCAGGCAACCGCCGCCAACGAGCGGCAGGAAATCAACCGCGCCTGAAACGCCGAGCGACGGCAGTTTTACATCCCAGGCCGACAGCGCCAGTTCCGCGCCGTACCAGGCCATGCCCGCGCCAAAGGCGGCGACCACGGCATCGGAGATGCTGTAAAGCACCAGTTTGGCTCCCTGCGGCAGAAAGTAGAGCAGGACGTCGAAACTGAGATGGTAACCTTCACGGATGCCGACGGCGGCGCCCAGGAAGATGAACCAGCCCATCAGGATGACGGAAGCAGGTTCCGACCAGACGAGACTGTCGTTCATGACGTAGCGCATGAAGACCTGCGCCGTGATGAACACGGTCATGAGAATGAGGCCGCCTCCGGCAAGCCAGAGCGCTGCCGTGGAGACATGGCGCAACATCTGCGCGGTGAACTTGAGATGAGGCTGCACGTCGAGATCCTGAAGCAGGGAACCGGGTCAAGGCGGATCCTGAAAAACGGCCAGCAGCCAGCCGGGCCGTTCCGCGGTCGATGGACCGCGAAACAGCTTTGCCGGCTGCGGGCTTGCGAAGATCAGTCGGTCGCGCGGATGCGGGCGACGAGATCCTTCAGATTTTCGGAGGTCACGTGCTTCTCGTAGACGCTGTCCATGGCTGCCATGAACGGCTCCTTGTCGATTTCCGTGACGACTTCGACACCGGCAGCGCGGACTTTTTCTTCAGACGCCTTTTCGCGGGCCTGCCACTGTTCGCGCATGAAGGGGACCGAGTCCTTTGCAGCCTGGCGGACGGCTGCCTGGTCTTCCGGAGACAGATTGTCCCAGGACTTCTTCGACATCACCAGCACTTCCGGCACGATCAGGTGTTCGTCCAGAGTGTAGTAGCCAGCAACTTCGAAGTGACCGGAAGATTCGTAGGACGGCCAGTTGTTTTCCGCACCGTCGATAACGCCGGTCTGGATGGACGAATAGACTTCGCCATAGGGCATCGGCGTCGCGTTGGCACCGAGCGCCGACATCATGTCGACGAAGATGTCGGACTGCATGACGCGAACCTTCATGCCTTCAAGATCTTCAATCGATTTGATCGGTTTGACCTTGTTGTAGAAGCTGCGCGAGCCGCCGTCGTAAAAGGCAAGGCCGACATAGCCGTGCGGTTCGAACGCCGCCAGGATCTCGTCACCAATCGGACCGTCCATCACTGTGTGCATGTGATCGACGCCCTTGAAGATGTAAGGCAGTGAGACAACCTTGGTTTCCTCGACCAGGTTGTTGAACGGGCCCATGGAGACGCGGTTCAGGTCGATGACGCCGAACTTGGTCTGTTCGATGGTGTCCTTTTCCTCGCCAAGCTGCGCGGAATGGAACACTTCGACACAGATGCGGCCATCAGTGCGCTCTTCCAGCAGCTTGCCCATCTGCTTGACGGCCTCCACCGTCGGATAGCCGTCCGGATGGGTGTCGGACGATTTCAGTGTCACTTCGCATGCAAGCGATGCGGATGTGAGCGCGGCGGTGGCCAGAAGCGATGCCGCAAGGGTCTTCAATACTTTCATAGTCTCCTCCCGAAATTGGCTCGTCAGAGCCGATAGGCCTGCTTGGCAAGCCTGTAAGTGAGGTCGTGAGCGACCTCATATGCCTCGTCCTCGTCCAGCCTCCCGGATGTCACGAGCGATGCGAGGTAAGCGCAATCGACACGGCGGGCCACATCGTGGCGGGCCGGAATCGAGCAGAAGGCGCGGGTGTCGTCGTTGAAACCGACTGTGTTGTAGAAACCCGCGGTTTCCGTGGTCAGTTCCCGGTAGCGGCGCATGCCTTCCGGGCTGTCGTAGAACCACCAGGCCGGACCGAGCTTGAGCGTCGGATAGACGCCGGCAAGCGGGGCCAATTCACGAGAATAGGCCGTTTCGTCCAGCGTGAAGAGAATGATCGAAAGGTCCTTTTCCAGACCGACCACGTCCAGCAGCGGCTTGAGCGCCTTGACGTAGCTGGTCTGGGTTGGGATGTCGAAACCCTTGTCCCGGCCATGAGCTGCCATGATGCCGGACGAATGATTGCGGTAGCTGCCTGGATGAATCTGCAGAACCAGCCCGTCCTCGAGGCTCATTCGTGCCATTTCCGTCAGCATATGGCCGCGGAATGCGTCGGCTTCCGCTGGTGAGCAATTGCCTTTCAGGGCCTTCTGGAACAGGGCTTCAGCATCCGCAGCCGGCAGGTTCTCGGTGCGTGCGGTGGCGTGACCATGATCGGACGACGTTGCGCCGAAGGACTTGAAATAGGCCCGGCGCACCCGGTGGGCATTGAGGTAACCCTGCCAGCTTGTGGTGTCTTCACCGGCGAGTTCGCCGAATTTTTCGACGTTGGTGCCAAATCCCTCGAACTCCGGGTCGACAACCGCATCGGGGCGATAAGCCGTGACGACCCGTCCTTTCCAGCCGCTGTCCCGGATCTGTCGGTGCCATTTCAGGTCGTCCAGCGGTGATTCCGTGGTTGCGATCACCTCGATGTTGAAGCGTTCGAACAGCGCACGCGGCCGGAATTCCGGGCGGCTCAGGCAATCGGCAATGTGGTCGTAGGCTTCATCCGCGGTTTTGGCGGAGATCCGTTTGGTCCAGCCGAAGACTTCCTGGAAGGAATGCTCCAGCCACATGCGTGAAGGTGTGGCCCGGAAAAGATGAAAGTTCTCGGCAAAGGTTCGCCAGATCTTGCGGCTGTCGGTCTCGCTCAAGCCGCCGTCGATGCGCGGTACACCCAGTTGGCTGAGGTCGATCCCTTGCGAGAACAGCATGCGGAAGACGTAGTGATCGGGAACGATGAACAGCTGCGCGGGATCGGGGAAAGCTTCGTTTTCGGCATACCAGCGCGGATCCGTGTGTCCGTGCGGGCTGACGATCGGCAGATCCTTGACGGTGGCATAGAGCTCCGTCGCGATCTTGCGCGAGGTCGCATCGGCGGGAAACAGGCGGTGCGGGTCAAGGCCCTGTTCCGAAATATCCGGTGCATCCGCTCTTTCCAGTGACATTCGTTTCTCCCGTGGCGCCTTTGGGCAGGCTGATGTTGCTACTAGTAAACTGATATGCTAGTTGAGTAGACGAGTCAACGGAGACAACGCTGATGTCAGAAAGTAGCGCCCTGAAGGTGCTCGAGCCGATCAAGATCCCGACCGTCGCAGATACGGTGTTCGAGGAATTGCACCAGCAGATCCTGTCACTGGACCTGGCGCCGGGCACGCGCATGTCGGAAGCGGAAGTGGCCAAGGCCTTCGGCGTGTCTCGCCAACCCGTGCGCGATGCCTTCTACCGGCTGTCGCAACTCGGGTTCCTTTTGATCCGGCCTCAACGGGCAACGGTTATCTCCAAGATCTCGGAAGTTGCGGTGCTGAAGGCCAAGTTCGTGCGGACGGCGCTGGAAGTTGCCTGCATGCGGGCCGCCATCGAAGTGATCACGGACGCACAGATCGACGATCTGGACGAGCTGCTTGCACAGCAGCAGGCGGCGGTGGATGCGAACGAACGCCAGTTGTTTCACACGCTTGACGATACGTTTCACCGGAGGATCTGTGAAATCTCGGGCCACGACTATGTCTGGGCGCTGATCCGCGAGCAGAAAGCGCATATGGACCGGGTGCGGTTCCTGTCGCTGGCGTCCGGCGCGCAAGTCGCACTGGACGACCATTTCCGTATCATGTCGGCCATTCGCAGGCGGGACGGCAAACTGGCCGAATCCATGCTGACCGAACACCTGGGCCGGATTGCCACCATTCTCGGCCGCATCCGCGCCGAGAACCTGGACCATTTCGAGGAATGAGTATGCCGATGCGGTTTCTCGCCATCGGCGAATGCATGGTCGAGTTTTCACCGACACCGTCAGGAACCTACGCCGTCGGCTTTGCCGGCGACACGTTCAACACGGCCTGGTACGCGCGCCAGCTGACGGACACCGAAAAGCTGGATGTCGGGTACCTGAGTGCTGTCGGCGATGACGCACTTTCCGGACAACTGACGGATTTCATCGAAGCTGCAGGAATCAGGCCCCTGATGGCCACGGTGCCAGGTGCTGCGCCGGGCATGTACATGATCTTCCTCAGCGAAGGCGAACGAAGCTTTCAGTACTGGCGCTCGCAGTCCGCGGCCCGGCATCTTGCCGACGATCTCACAACACTGGAGACAGCCGGGGAAGGGGACCTGCTCTATTTTTCCGGTATCACCGTGGCCATTCTTGCCGAAACGGCCCGGGACCGGCTGCTAGCCGCCCTGCAGGCGGCTGCCGGGCGCGGCGCGGAAATCGTCTTCGACCCGAACCTGCGGCCGCGCCTGTGGCCGGCCAGTGACGAAATGTGCCGCTGGACGATGAAGGCGGCCAGCGTCGCCGGCATCGTGCTGCCGTCGTTTGAAGATGAAGCCAGCCATTTCAAGGATACCGACGAAGCGGCGACCGCGGCGCGCTATCTCGCCAATGGGGCGAGGCTGGTCGTGGTCAAGAACGGGGCGGGGCCGATCCTTGTGCGCGGGGCCGATGGCGACAGTTTTCAGTATCAGCCGGAACCGGCAAGCACGGTCGTCGACACGACGGCAGCAGGCGACAGTTTCAATGCGGCGTTCCTGGTCGAATACATGGAACGGGCAAGAACGCGTGAGGCCGTTCGTGCGGGCTGTGCCCTTGCCGCGCATGTGATCGGCAGCCGTGGAGCGCTGGTGCCTGTCACAAGAATGGACCTGATTGCCTGCCGCAACAGGTTGAGCGCCTGATTGTTTGCGTAACCTAACGGCAGAAAAGCCCCAATTTTAATCAACTGTTTACCATAAATATGTTGCTTTCGCTCCTGGATCGCGTGATGTGTCTTTAGAATTTTCTGATCCGGTCAGAACCGTATTATTGCAAGTTTGACGGTTCGAGCACGCCGCTGAAAGGACGCGAATATGGCTTCCACGATGAGCCGACGCACATTTGTTGCTGCAATACCCCTGCTGCTGGCAGCCTGCCAGAGCCAGCAGAGTTCAACCGTGCAGGCGGGGTTGACCCCGCTGGCTGACGGGACACCGGATTATGCGACGGCCTATGCCGCCAGAACCGATGGCGGGTTTTCGATACCGGCGATCCAGTATCAGAAGTTCGACCCGAAATATCTGCGCCAGGTGGTGTTCTATCCGAGCAAGTATCCATCCGGCACAATCGTTGTCGATCCCGGTAGCAAGTATCTCTACCTGATCCAGCCCGGTGGTCGTGCCATCCGCTATGGCATCGGTGTCGGTCGCGCCGGCTTTGCCTGGAACGGTGAAGCGGAAATCCGCTTCAAGCGCGAGTGGCCGAAATGGTTTCCGCCGGACGAGATGATCGAACGGGATCCGAAACTGGCAAAATATCGTGACGGGCAGGACGGCGGTCCGAGCAATCCGATCGGCGCGCGCGGGCTGTATCTGTGGCAGGGCAACAAGGATACGCTCTACCGCATCCACAGCACCAACCAGCCCTCCAGCATCGGTACCAATGCTTCCAGCGGCTGTATCCGCATGTGGCATCAGGACATCATCGATCTCTACAACCGCGTCGATGTCGGCGCCAAGGTGGTTGTGCTGGGCTAGGTTTTCGGCACGATCCCACGACGGCCTCATGTTTGAAGAGCCGCCAGGTCCCCTCAGATGGACTGGCGGCTCTTTTTCGTTCACGCGGCCCATCCTTCGAGACAGCGCTTCGCGCTTCCTCAGGATGAGGGGGCAGTTTGGGTTAAGCAGCTTTCCGGGTTGGTCAGTCCGATAGCGTGATCTGTCTGGCGTGGTGATCTGGATTCTGTGCAGGCAGACAGTCTGTTATCCAGCCGACCAAGGACATTTCAATCCACAGCCCTACAGCCTCATCCTGAGGAGGGCCAACCGGCCCGTCTCGAAGGATGGGCACCTTGTTCCGGAGTTACCAGTTTTCCGGCCCCGCCTCGCTTTGCATATGGACGGGACCCTACGGGGAGGCAGTGCCCGCAAGTGTCACCCTTCGACCGATCCAAGAAGCTCTTTTGCCTGCCGGGCAGCGCCGCGGATGGCCGCGGCATAGAGGGTGACGTCGATCGACGTGGCAACGAAGGTTGCGCCGAGCTCCAGACAGGTGCGGGCGAAATCCAGATTGGTGGTCAGGATACCCGGTGCCTTGCCGGCAGCCTTGATGCGTTTCATGGCGTCGAGGATCGCGGCAACGACTTCAGGATGCATCGGGTCACCGAGGTGGCCCATATCGGCGGCCAGATCCGAGGGCCCTATGAAGACACCATCAACGCCGTCGACCGACAGGATGCCGTCGAGGTCTGCCAGGCCAGCGCGGTTTTCCACCTGAATCAGCAGGCAGATCTCACCGTCGGCAGTCGCCAGGTAGTCGGGAATGGCGGAAAAGCCGGACGCGCGGGCAAGCGCGGATCCAACGCCGCGCACACCGACCGGCGGATAACGTACGGCACTGACGAGCTCTTCTGCCTGCGCCTTGCTTTCCACCATCGGGACCAGCAGCGATTGCGCACCGGCATCCAGGAACTGCTTGATCATCCAGGTCTCGCCGATGGGTACCCGCACGACCGGCTTGCTGGTGGAGGCCTCGACCACTTTCAGCTGCGCCATCATGGATCTGAGGTCGTTGGGCGCGTGTTCGCAATCGATCAACAGCCAGTCGAAGCCGGCACTCGCGGTAATCTCCGCCGTGTAGGCATCGGCAAGCCCGACCCAGCAGCCCATCTGCGGCTGACCGGAATTCAAGGCGGCTTTGAAGGCGTTTTGAGGCGCTGGCATGGTATTCCCTATTAGGCGAAGGAGCAGGATACAGACCCGAACGGGCCGAAGTCGGCGTGGACCTTCGAACCGGACGGGCATTCCACCGGCCGGATGAAGGATCCGGACAGAATAATCTGTCCGGCTTCGATTGTCTGTCCGTAATCGGCCATGCGGCGCGCCAGCCAAACGACGCTCTCGACCGGATCGTTGAGGACGCCCGCACCAAGACCGGTCTCCTCCACTTCACCGTTCCTGGTGACGATGGCGCCGGCCCAACGCAGGTCGAATGCGCCGGGATCATGCTTTTCGTTGCCCAGAACCAGGCCGGCATTGGCGGCGTTATCGGCGATGGTGTCGAAGATCTTGCGAGCCTGTCCCGTCTCCGGATCGACGCGCTGGATGCGTGTATCGAGAATCTCCAGGCTCGGGCACACGTGATCCGTCGCCACAAGTACATCCTCGCGCGTGACGTTGGCGCCACCGAGAGAGGCCTTCATGACAAAGGCAATTTCCGCTTCGATGCGCGGCTGGATGAACCGACCCCTGGAGACAGTGGCTCCGGTTTCAAACAGCATGTCGTCGAAGAGGACACCACTGTCCGGAATGTCGATCTTGAGCGCGTCCTGCATGGCTTTCGACGTCAGGCCGATCTTCCAGCCGATGGTCTTGCGGCCTTCGGCAAGCTTCGCCCGGGCAAGTTCTTTCTGGATTGCATAGGCCCCGTCCATGTCGAGGTTCGGATGGCGCAGGGTGAGAAGACCGATCTGCTCGAGCGTCTTTTCCGCGTTCAGGAGATCATTTGCGGCTTTGGAGATGTCTGCTTCGCTCAGGCTCATTTTTCGTCCTCCACCCCGTTCCGCAAGATGCCGATGCCATCGACCTCGATCTCGACCACGTCACCGGGTTTAAGATAGCGGGGAGGGTCGAACCGGGCGCCGGCACCTGTCGGCGTGCCGGTGACGATGATGTCGCCGGGCTGAAGTGTCATGAAAGTCGAGATGTAGGCGATTTCCTCACGGATCGGGAATGTCATGCGCTTCAGGTAGTCATCCTGGCGCAGCTCTCCGTTGACGCGGGTCTGAATGCGGGCCTCATCCAGTTGCTCGGCCTTTTCGAAAGGCACGAGCCAGGGGCCGATAGAACCGGAGCGGTCCCAGTTCTTGCCCTGGGTGACGTTGAATTTCGCGTGCCGGACCCAGTCGCGGATGGTGCCTTCGTTGCACAGGGTCAGGGCGCAGATATGGTCGTAGGCATCTTCCGCCTTGATGCGCCTGCCGGTCTTGCCGATGACGATGGCCACTTCGCCCTCGTAATCGAGCGTGTGGTTTTCGGGCGGCCGGATCAGCGGCCTGTCGTGGCCGGTGAACCCGCTGGCAAACCGCGGGAACAAGGACATGTATTTCGGTTGAGTGCTGCCGTCCTTGTACTCCGCATTGCGGTCGGGAAAGTTGACGCCGACACACAGGATCCGCGGCGCGTTCGGCAGCACCATTTCATATGCGAACTCGGAATGCGTAACCGGCTTGTCCTTTGCGGCAGTGACAAGGTCCTGCAGACCGCCGGCGCGGATGGCGTCGTAAAGCGTGGGCCACTGCGGAAAGTCCGGCGACAGGGCAATCATGCCGGTATCCGTGACGGCTCCGTAAAATTCCTGTCCGTCGGCGCTGTAGGTTGCGAGCCGGGTCATGCGGTCTCCATGTTTCTGGCAATTTCGGTAATGACGTCGAAGGCAAAGGCGACGTCTTCCTGTGTGCAGTCGAACTGCCCGACCTGGAAACGGACGACCTTGGCACCATCCAGCAGGGTCTGGGTCAGGTAGATCCGGCCATCGTCGTTGATGGTATCGACGAGGCGCTGGTTGAGCGTGTCGAGGTCCCTTGCACCTTCAGGGGCAAAGCGAAAGCTGAACAGGGAAAGGATGGGCTCGGAGGTGATTTCGAAATCCGGTTCTGCGCGCAAACGCTCGGCAAGAGCGGCCGACCAGTCGACATGGTTGCGCAGACGCCCTCGCAGGCCTTCCAAACCGTAGGAGCGCATGAGGAACCAGAGCTTCAACGCCCGGAAACGGCGGCCGAGTGGAACGGACCATTCGGAATAATTGACGATCCCGTCGTGGCCGTGGGTTTTCAGATATTCCGGCCGGATCGCCAAAGTGCGCACAAGGTCTTCCGGATCGCGGACGAAATGGGCGGAACAATCGAACTGGGCACCAAGCCATTTGTGCGGGTTGAAGACCATGGAATCGACGCCGTCGACGCCTTCCCAGAGCTCGCGGTACTCGGGGACGATCATCGCCGCACCTGCCCAGGCCGCATCAAGATGCACATAGAGACCGAAGTCCTTTGAGACGGTGACGACCGCTCCAACATCATCCGACGCACCAACGCCGGTGCCGCCGGTACAGGCGATGATGCCGGCCGGCCGGAAACCTGCCGCAAGATCGGCTTCGATGGCTGCGCGCAGGGCCTGCGGATCCATGGACCGGCGCGGACCGTTTACCGGGATACGCACCAGATTGTCCTGGCCGATGCCGGAGATCCAGATGGCCCTGTCGATGGAGGTGTGGACCTCGTTGGAGGAATAGACCCGCAGGCGCGGTTGCCCGCTGAGGCCGGCCTTGTTGCCATCCCAGGAAAGGGCGCGCTCGCGCATGGTCAGGACGGCGGCGAGAGTTGCGGTGGAGGCGCTGTCCTGGATCACTCCGGTAAAGGACCCGGGCAGACCGACGGCCTGGCGCAGCCAGTCCATCATCCTGGTTTCCATCTCGGTTGCCGCCGGAGAGGTCTGCCACAGCATGCACTGCGCCGCCATGGCGGTAACGAGATATTCCGCCAGCATTGACGGTGGAGATGCATTGGCGGGGAAATAGGCAAAGAAGCGCGGGTGCTGCCAATGGGTCATGCCCGGCAGAACGATCTTCTCGAAGTCCTCGAAGATCTTCTCCATCTCCTCGGCAAGTTCGGGAGGTGCCTCGGGGAGGGCGTTGAGGATTTCACCCGGCTTCACCTGGGCGCGGACAGGCCGCTGCCGCAGGGTCTGGTGATAGTCTGCGGCCCAGTCGGCCACCCTCCGGCCCCAGCCGGCAAAGTCAGTCCAGTTCATCGCATTCTTCCAACCGTTGTCTGTTTCACCTATGGCGCAACAATCGGTTGTGCGGCAAGGCTGGGGGCCTGAACTTCGGTTCCTTCGAACAGGGATCCTTCCTCGAACCAGCTCTTGGGAGCCGGCGCGCCCCAAAGGGTCTGCCGCTGCGGATCCTTCAGGTCCCACCTGATCGGTTCCAGATCCGGATCGACCGTCTGGTAGTCCGAGCAGTAGATCTCGATCCGGTGGCCGTCCGGGTCTCGAATATAGAGAAAGAAGGCGTTGGAAATGCCGTGTCGGCCCGGGCCGCGCTCGATATTGGATACCCAGCCAGTGGTTGCCATCAGGTCGAGCAGGTCGATGATATTGAGCGGGGTCGGCACCCAGAATGCCGTGTGGTGGAGGCGCGGGCCCTTGCCGTTGGTGAAGGCAATGTCGTGGACACCGCCCTTGCGGTGGGTCCAGGCGGCCCACAGACGGCCGGTTGCCTCGTCTTCTGTATATTCGGTCACCCGGAAGCCAAGCTCGTTGTAGAAGGCAACGGAGGCATCGACGTCCGGCGAGAAGCAGTTGAAGTGGTCGATGCGGAGCGGCTTTACGCCCTTGTAGAGCGCGTATTTCTGATGGATCGGCGGCAGGCGGTCCATCTTGGCGTAGAACTCCAGCGGAATGCCGTGCGGATCGCGGGTCCGGAATGTGCGCGACTGATAGGGCCGCTCGACCCAGTCGACCGGCAATCCCTTGCCCTTGAAGAAATGCGCGGCCTTGTCGAGGTTTTCCTCGTCGAACACCTTGAAGCCGAGATCACGGGCAGCGGCGTCCGCCGATTTGCGCAGGACAAGGCAATGGTGGCCGCGTTCTTCCATGGCGCGCAGATAGATCGCCTCATCGGATTCGTCCGTGACCTGAAGGCCGAGCGTGTCGACATAGAAGGCCCGGCTCTTGGCCAGATCCTTGACGCCCAGTTCCACATGGCTGAGCCGGATGATGTTGAAGGGTGGATAGAGATTGGGGGCCGGAATGGGCATGGAAGGCTCCTGCGATAAACCTATTGGACCGGGAAGATGACGTTGGTCTGTCCGGTACCGGAACTGGGGAAATAGTCGGTCACGACCTCGCATTCGGCGGTGTAGCTGTCCCAGCCGAGCGCGCCGTAGAGCATGGCGGTGTCGTGCATGGAGCCTTCGCCGCAACAATGGTCGGCATATTCCGGCAGCATCTTCAGGAAGGTGGCATGATCGCCCCTCCGCCACATGTCGAGGACATGCAGATCGACCTGCCGGTTGAACTCGGACGAGATGGTGAAAGTGCCGTTGTTGGCGGCATAGTCCTTGTTGGCCCAGATCTTGTGAGACAGGGATCCCGACGCAAGCAGCAGCACCTTCTCGTCACTGGCTTCGACTGCCGCCCGGATCGCCTCGCCGACGATACGGCTCTCGTCATGGCCGTGCACCGTGCACCAGGCGGCGACCGACACGACCTTCATGTCGTGTTCCCGGCTCATGAACCGCATCGGCACCAGCGTGCCGTATTCAAGTTCCAGGCTGTCGAGATGATGGGCGAGCGTGAAAGCGCCGCGCTCGGTTGCCTCTCTTGCGATGGCATCGCCCATCTCCGGGTTGCCCTCGTAGGCATAAGGCAGGTTCTGGATGAAATGCGGAAATTCGTTCGAGGTGAACAGGCCCTCGAACCGCTTGTTGGCATTGATGTGAAAGCCTGCGTTGATCACCCAATGCGTGTCGCAGACGATCGCCGTCGTCGCGCCAAGCGCTTTTGCCCGGCGCGCGATTTCGTAATGACCGTTGATGGCCGGCTGACGCTTGCCCTCCACAGGTCCGGGCTGTTCCGACATCAGCATGGTCGGCACATGCGTGACCTTGGCCGCGAGAACGATTTCTCCCATAGTCTCCTCCCGTTACTGCGATCTTATGTCGTTCACATTCCTCACGCACCAAGGCGCGGGATGGCGTGCTGGCCGGTCGCAAAGCCGATGTGTTTCTGCTCCATGTAGAATTCGAACGACCAGTCGCCGCCGTCGCGGCCGATGCCGCTGGCCTTGACGCCGCCGAATGGGGTGGGCAGGTGGCGGACGTTTTCCGAGTTCACCCAGATCATGCCCGCTTCCAGACTGTTGGTGAACCTCAGAGCCCTTGTCAGGTCGTTGGTCCAGACGTAGCCGGTCAGGCCGTAGGGAATGTCATTGGCGATCTGAAGTGCTTCTTCTTCCGAACCGAAGCGGATGGAGGTCAGGACCGGGCCGAAGATTTCTTCCTGGGCGATCTTCATGGAGTTGTTCGCACCGGTGAAGAGGGTAGGACGCACGAAGCAGCCTTCCGTCCCGACGCGACTGCCACCAGCGGCAATCGTTGCGCCGTCCTGGCGGGCGGTTTCGAAGTAGCCGGTCACCTTGTCGAAATGGGTCTTGTGGATGAGCGGGCCGATTTCGGTCTTTGGATCGAGGGGATGACCGACCTTGATGTTGTTGACGCGCTCGATGAGCCTTGCCTCGAATTCATCGGCAATCGTGTCCTGCACCAGAAGGCGCGAGGACGAGGTGCAGCGCTCTCCGTTGAGCGAATAGATCATGAAGATCGCCGCATCCAGCGCCCGGTCGAGATCGGCATCGTCGAAAACGATCACGGGGTTCTTGCCACCGAGCTCGAAATGCACCCGCTTCAGGGTTTCCGCTCCCTGACGCATGATCATGGACCCGGTGCGGCTCTCACCGACGAAGGCGATGGCCTTGATGTCAGGATGTTCTGTCAGGGCCTTGCCGGCTTCTTCGCCGAGGCCGTTGACCAGGTTCCAGACACCTTTCGGCAGACCGGCTTCTTCTGCAATTTCCATCAGGATGCGTGCGGTGACTGGAGAAAACTCCGCCGGCTTGTGGACCACGGTGCAGCCTGCAGCGAGCGCCGGCGCAATCTTCCAGGTCGACAGCATGAAAGGCGTGTTCCAGGGCGTGATCACGCCGACTGGTCCGATCGGAAGACGCGTCGTGACGTTCATGAGGGTCGGCGAAGGCAGGGCCTGGCCGTCGCGGGCACTTGGCGCCTTGTCAGCGAAGAAGCGGAAGTTCTCGGCGCCGCGCAGAGCAGCCTTCGACATGAAGCGCAGGGCCTGACCGGTATCCCAGCATTCGCAAAAGGCGATTTCTTCGGCGCGGGCGACAATGCCGTCGGCAATCTTGTGAAGGATTTTCTTGCGCTCCGTCGCGGCCAAATCGCGCCATGCAGGAAAGGCCTCCTTGGCGGCCCTGGCCGCAGCATCGATATCGGCAGCATCCCCCCTGGCAACCTTGCAGATCAGGCTGTCGTCCACCGGGGAGGTCGTTTCGAATGTCGCGCCGGAGGCTGCGGGGCAGGCCTTGCCGCCGATCTGGTTCAGCACGCCGGTCTCCCGGAACCTTGCGAGGTAGGTCTCAAGTTTTTCGATGTTGTTCTGAAGGTCAGACATGGGTCAGACAGTCCCCAAATGGTCGCGAATGGTGCCCGTCTTGGGCGAAAGGTCCGGGTCGATGTCGCGCATCTCTAGCGATAGCGCGAGCGAACTGGTGGCCAGGACCGGTTCCAGGAAAGCCTTTGCGGCATTGAACAGACGCTCCGCTGCATTGCGCTTGACGTCGTCCGGCCGTCCGGCGCGAAGGCGTACGGAAATGTCGATGAAGGCATGTTTCGGGTCGCCGTCGGCGATCGCATAGTGGTCGCACCGGATGGCCCGCACCCGCAGACCGGGCATGGGAAGGGCATCGATGGTCGCGGCCTGCGCACGCAGATGCTCGCACAGGGCCTTTATGTCGGCCCGCTGTTCCAGATTGGCGGAATATTCCAGCGATATGTGCGGCACGAGATTTCCTTAACAGTGCAATATTTGCTATGTTAAATATATGAGATCAAAACTGTCAAACTTTTTGTGTCTAATAATCTGCCAATTCGCTATGGACCTTGCATGATCGACGACACTGAACCCGCTGACGGCCCGGCGCTGCCGTCCACAAGACGCTCCATCCCGATTGCGCTGATCCGGGCGCGCGAGAAGGTCATGGGCCCGATCCGCGAGATGCTCTCCGACTGCGGCATCACCGAACAGCAGTGGCGCATCCTGCGGGTACTGGAAGAATTCGGTCCCCAGGATGCCTCGACCCTGGCCGACCGCGCCTGCCTGCTGTTGCCCAGTCAGACCCGTATCGTTCAGACGCTTCTGGAAAAGGGGTTGGTGACCCGCCAGGCGGACGAGAAGGACAGGCGCAAGCAAACGGTGGCGATTACGCCGGCCGGACAGGCAATCATCGAGGAGAAGCTCGATGACGCCAAGGCAATCGCAGCGCGCATAGAAGAGGTCATCGGCAAGGAGAAACTGGCACAGCTGCTCGACATTCTGGAGGATTTCCAGAAGCTGTAAGAGGCTTGTGACTAAGTCTGGGGCTGGGCCGGATTTGGGATTGAGGCCGGTTTTCGCGCTGAAGGCTCGGCACCGGATGCAGGCTATTGGCCGGAAACGGCCCGGGCCCCTTCAGCCTGTGTAGCTGGAAAGGAGCCCGGGCTTCTGGTCTCGTGCGGGAAGAGACCAATTGCTTTAGTTGTAGCGGTACATCTTCTTTTCGGAGAACCACTTGCCCTGCCGGGTTTCGGTCGTGGATCCCGCCTTGTCGGCTTCCGCGAAGAGCTTGTGCGCCTCTTTCGACCGGCCCGTGTGATACAGCGCCCAGGCCCGAAGCAGTTTTGCCTTGCGGCTTTCGCGCCCGCTCATTGCGTTTCTTTCAAGGTACGGCAGAGCGCCTGCGTAATCTCCGGTGCTGATCTCCTGTTCGGCAGAGCGCAGGTAGGAAGACCCGGAGGAGCGCGATCCGCCCGAGGAGCGGCTGCGAACTTCGGACGCGGATGCAAGCTGTGCGCCACCGAGGGTCTTGATCGCAGGGAACTTGGTTGACCATTGCGCGATCAACTGTCGTTCGCGGGCTTTCTGCTTCTTGCGCTGAGCAACCACGATCTGGCCGACGGCCGCGGATTCGTTTGGCTGGAACTCCATCGACTTGGCAAACCAGATTTCAGCTTCATCGAGTTCAAGCATGTTGTAGAAGTGCCAGCCGAACACCTGGGCGGCAATCGGCGATTGCGCATCCTGGACGACGTTCGCAAATCTCGACAGGCGCTTGAAATCCATCTCGGTGCCATAGCCTTCCAGAAGCTGGATCGAAACGACTTCCAGATATGCCTTGAGGATGAGCGGATCCTTGCGCCGGTTCTTGTAGGCAAGTTCCTCGGCTTCCTCGTATTCGCCATCTTCCTTCATGGAAACAACCATGCCTTCGATGGCCTTTGGCGATGGGCGAAGCTTGTAGGCTGTCTGGAACCATTTGGTGGCGGTCTTGAACTCTTCGCGGGAGTAGTAATACCAGCCAAGAAGTTCGGCATCGTTCGGGTTCTGGAGTTTTGCGGCCGAATTGGCGAGTGCGTCCAGATCCGACTTATCGACCAGCATGGCGGGATCGGTGGCGCCTTCGCCAACTTCACCACGCAACAGGTCCAGGTAGATTTCGTTGAACTCCGAGCGACCGTCCAGTCCGGTTCTGCCGTAGGAGACAAGCTGCTCCACCGCGTTGCGTGGCAGCACTTCGGCAGCCTTTTGCACGGTGGCCTTGCGCTCGTCCTCATTGGCGCAGTTGGCAAGGATGTACTTGTAGGCTTCGAGCGCCTTGACGTCCTGACCGGTCTCGTTGAGGGCCCTGGCTGTCCGCCAGATAATATCGATTTCCTGACAGGTCAGAAGATCGGTGTTCTTCACCGCGATCTTGATGACCTCCTGGGCGTTGCCCAGTTCGGACGCCTGAACGAGGGTCTTTCGCGCTTCGGCATTGATGATCTGTCGGCGCAATTCGGCTGAAGGCTCATAGCCGGGGTAAAGATTTATATATTCCCGGATCTTGGCGTAGAGTTCCTGGGTCCGGCCGGTGGCGAAGAGATCCCAGAGCGGCTGTTCGTTCACCTCGATCCGGTTGCGGTCGTAGATGTTTTCCGGCGGTTGCCAGTCCGGATGAAGAGACTTCAGCCGCTTGATTTCCGCAGACACACGGCCGATCTCGCCGTTTTGTGCGTAGTAGCGCAGGGCCGTTTCATCGACCTTGGCAGCCGCGGGGGCTGCCGGGGCCGCGGACTGTGCGGCTCCCGGCTGGGTGACCGAAAGCGCGAAAGGCGAAACATTGGCCTGCTGCACCGGCAATACACCGGTTTCAGGTGCCTGCAGGACAAACGGAGAGCCACTGGGCAGTTGTTGTTGCGGCGCGGCTTCCCACGGAGCGGACTGTGCCAGGGAACCGTTGGTCGCAAACGCCAGCGCGAAGGAGGCAATTACCATTCTGGTGAAAGACATTGCGGATACCTCTCTGCAATTGCGAGAATCGTGAAGATCTGAAGTGTCGTGGAGTAATAGTCGTCGGTGCCGATCTGCAGCAGTTCGGACGGGAATGGCTCGGCCTTGTCCATGCATCTGGTCAGGGCGGCAATTGCGCGAAAACCGATACCGCCCATGACACTCTTCGGCTCGCCCGTGACGATCTGCGTGACCGAAGGGCCGCGGGGATCGGCAAAGCCGCGTAGCGTTGAAAAGTCCGCCGCCTTTTTCACGCGCAGGGCATTTCTGGAAAGCGCAAGATAGAGCGGAACCCGGATGGCATTGTAACCGAATTCAGGTGTGAACTTTTCCGAAGGCACCAGCTTGAGGCCGCCGATATCGACCCAATCCGGCGGCAGGTAGCTTGGAGCTCTCTGGGAAAGGTCCAGGACGTCCTCTCCGACAACCGCAACCTCGCCCCAGTTCGCGGACGTATCGAATTCGGCAATGGTTTCCAGGGCCGGATAGACCCAGTAGGACGGGTTGACCGTGACGGTCTGATGATCGCCGGAGACGAACCCTTCACTGCCGGGAACAAGAACCGGTCCGAGGGCGGTTTGCTGAAGGAGCGTTGCCGCGATATCCGCCAGAACGACCTTTGCCGAGGCAAGGTCTTCAGGGTCTCCCCAGCTCTTGTAGGCCTCGATCAGCGCCCAGGCGATCAGCAGGTCCCCGTCCGTCGCGTTGTTGGTGTCGGCGACATTGGGACCTTCCGGCGTGTGCAGCACCTTCCAGGCAAACAGTTGATCCTTGCGCACCTGCAGGTTCTCGTAGGTGTAGTCGCGGATCAGCTTGAAGGTCTCGCGGTCATCCACCGCGACGGCCAGAACCATGCCGTAGCCCTGGCCTTCACTGTGACTGATGCCTTCATTGGCATCGTCGATGACGGCTCCTTCCGGGGTCATGTGGCGGCTCGTATAGTCCCGCCACGCCGACCCCAGCCAGAGCGACACGGCTTCCTTGCTGCGCGCGCTGGCACCGAACACCGGTTCGGCTTTGGCGGGGGCGAGCGACAGGAAAAGTGCCATGCCGGTTGTCATGCAAAGCCTCAGCATGTCAGCGTCCGGACCGTTTGAGGGAGACGTAGTAGCTGAAGCCGAGGATCAGGCAGAACGCCAGCATGAAGACGACGAAGTCGAGCATGTTGTGCGAGACCAATCCTGCCACGACGAGCCGGCTGTTCCTGAACTCGGACGGGTTTGCCAGCGAGGCAAAGTAGTTCGGATCGGACAGGCGTTCGGACGCAAACCGGTTGGTGGTCGCGTTATAGAGCGACGTGTCGCCGGTGAGCCAGGCAAGCCTGCCTTCGCGCAGCATCGTTTCCGTGCTGGCCTTGATGTCGTCACTCGTCAGGCCGGTCACGACGGTCCAGGTGTCCTGCTTGACCGGGGCTCCCATGAAGGCAACCCAGCTTTCCTTGGACGTCAGCGTCTTGGTGCGCTGTGCGATCAGGATGCTGTTGCCCTGCAGCGCGAAGCTGCGGTCGGACGGAACTTCGGAATTGAGCTTGAAACCGACGCTGCGCCAGGCGGAGCCGGCATATCGCTGGATGCTTGCCATCAGGCTGGTGTCGTTTTCGTCAACAGACTTCAGCCCGAAAAAGCGACCCACCTGACTGCGCGAGCCTTGCGTTCTTTCCGGATCGAGCGTGTCCAGATAGGCTTCCTTGGCCATGCCCGACAGGCGATTGACCGGAGCAACAATCAGCCCCGGCTGATTGCCGACCGAGGCGGAGGCCGTCGTGATGGCGATCGGCCGGACCTGCTGTGTGATTGCTGCCGTTGCCACGGCAAGCTGTGCAGCGGCCTCCAGGCTCTTCGGGTCGTCGGCAAGCACCTGAATGGTGGTCGGCCGGTTTTCTGCAGGATTTTTCGGCAAAAGGTCGGAAGGAGACAGGCTCGGTGTCACGCGCATTCTGGCAAGTGCATCGAACTCGATCGTCGACGTGTCCGCATCAAGCGACAGCCGGTCGCCGTTGAGGCCGGTCGCGACATCGCAGGTGGCATCATCTTCTGTCAGGGAAGACACTTCGATGCGCAGGTCGTTGAAGCCGGGCGAGAAGCCGCCAAGCGGGATATCGAGTGGATTGCGGGAAGAAATGCCCTCACGCGTCAATTCCGCAGACGCAAGTGCGGCACCATTGGCGAAGACCTGCAGCCGGTTGGCATTGGACAGGTTTGCCAGCGCATCGATGTTCAGGCTGAGTTTGGCCTTGCCATAGTCTCCGACGAAATAGTCGTCCGGCAGGCGGATCGAGAAGTCCTGCCGGAGAAGCCGGCCGTCGAAGCGTTTGCTGCTGACGCCGATCTTTGCCAGGGAAACCGTTTCGCCGGGTTCGATCTCGTAACCGAACTTGTTTTCGAAGGCGGCAATGCCCCGGCGGCTTCCCAGCATCGGCTTGGCCTGCAGGGCCTGTTTGAAGGCCTCGATGGACTTGTCCAAAGCCGGGCGGTTCTCTGCCGCGAGAAACAGGGAAACCCTGCCCGTATCCGGCCGGTGGACGATAGCAAGGCCGGGGATTTCCGAGCCCGTGTCGCCAACGGCAAAGCCTGCGTGCGAAAGCTCGGCCCGAGTGCCGACAATGATATCCAGGCCGGCATCGTTGCCAGGCTCGTTCCTGATCTGAATGTCCGGGTTATGGTATTTCCCGAATGCCGCGACAGTCTGTGCAACTGCCAGGGCCCGGTCCAGATTTCCGGCGCTCGCCGTGCCCAGTTGCAGCAGGCGCATGTTGGTGGCGCCGCTCTTGTCGTTCGGGACCGCGCGCAGGAGTTCAAGGCTGGCCGACAGTTTCGGTGAGTTGTCCGGGCCCGGATCGAACACGATACCCGTGTTTGCCGGGTTCAGCACCGTCCACAGTTCATAGGTGGCGGGGATCGTGCAGTCCACGCGGTGCTTGTGTTTCGCGACAAACCGGATTTCGTTGAACCCCTCGACCATCAGTCCGGGAGGGAGATCGAAGCTGCGCATGGAGCTTTGAGCGCCTGCGTTGAGTTCAATGTCGCCAACGGGCTGACCGTTGACCATGATGCTCATGCTGGAATGTTCCGGGGCGGTCGAGACCGCGGTCAGGTAGTCCACCTGAAGCTTGCGATAGAGAAGGACCTCGTCCCGCGGAGCGTAGACGGCAAGCCGGATTTCTGCCTGTTCGCCTTCCATCCGGAGCTGGTCGGCGGTTGCCGTCAGGCGGCGGATGGTGCTGCGGTCTTCGGTCTTGGTGTCGAGCACCGATACGTCGAGCTGCTGGGCAACTGCCGAAACAGGCAGAGCAATCAAGGTTGAGGCGACAAGCGCTGCCTTGAGGCAGGTTGCGGCTTTGAGGTGATACAGAGTTTTCATTGCTTCAATCCTCATTCTGCAGGTGCGAGGACGGATTCAGGCAGGTCCTGCTCGAGAGGTGCCGGCTTGCGTTTCAGGCCGGACCGCAGGGCTGTCATGAGGCCGAGGACCGGGACGCGAATGCCGTAGTAAAGTGCCCATCTGGTCAGGCGCATCATGCCCGCGACGACCGAGGATCCCGTCAGCTTCCTGTTGTGCAGGGCTCTCGGTATTGTCAGGTCGGCAAACATCACATCGCTGGAAACGATCGCTCGCGTTGCGACGGTATCGAGATAGGCGGCGCCGATCAGAATTCCCTTCGAGCCGGCCCGCTGGGAGGCGACACGAATGTTGATGCCTGTTTCGGCAAGCGCGGCGTCAGGTTCCGGCGTTGCATCGGCTGACCGGTCCAGAGATTGACGCGGATGGAATGTCAGGTGGCCTTTGTCGCCGAGCACGTTCCCCCATGCAGGTGCTCTTTCAAGCTGAATGAGCAGACCGTTGGTGTTGGATTCCACCAGATTGACGGGGATGGTTTCGTCGCGAAGGCGGAGCGTCGCCTTGCGATGGACCCGGATACGTGGTGCGGTTCTGACTTCCTTCCGTTCCAGGATGGCGCCAAGGGCTGCACCGGCAATGATCAGGTTGAAGACATGCCAGATGCCGACAACACCAAGCAGGGCAGTCTGGCCTGTGTCGTTCTGCAGGCGCCAGACCAGCACACCGGTCGTGAGGAGCATGACCGCGAAGACGATGATGTAGGGCCATGCGATGACCGACAGCTGTTCTTCTTCGAGTGTTTCACCCTTGGTCGTGACGTTGAACTTCGGCGCACGCGGGTTCATCAGCACGGAGAAGATCGCCGGGAACAGGTAGATTGACTGGATGTACTCGTAGAGTTCGGAGATCCAGGGCCACCTGAGCTTGCCATAGAGGCCGGACTGGATCGTCACCACCGCAAGGATGTAGGTCATCGTGTAGGCCAGGAATTCCTGTGGCGAGGCGATGTAGATCTTCATGTTGAAGAGGATGAACATCAGCGGCGCCAGCAGGAACACCAGCCGCGGGAACGGGAACAGCCAGAACATCGCGCTGGACATGTACGCGACGCGCTGCATGAAGCTCAGGCCCGGCTTGAACATCGGGTTCTTGAGCATCAGGATCTGCAGCATGCCCCGGCACCAGCGGGACCGCTGGCCGATGAACGAGGCGAGGGTGTCAGGCTGCAGGCCGGCGATCATCGGACGATCGACATAGGCGCTCTTCCAGCCGCGCGAATGCAGCTCGAGAGCGGTTTCACAGTCTTCCGTGATCGAGACGCCCGAGAAACCGCCGACTTCATTGAGGGCAGCACGCCGCAGGACGGCGCCGGAGCCGCAGAAGAAGGTGGCGTCCCATTTATCGAGACCCTTCTGGATCATGCCGTAGAACATGTCGTTCTCCGAGGGCATGATGTTGTAGGTGCGCAGATTGCGCTCGATCGGATCCGGATTGAGGAAGAAGTGCGGTGTCTGAACCAGGAACAGTTCGGGATCCTTGAAGTAGGCGACGGTTTCGCGCAGGAACTCCCGTGCCGGTGCGTGATCGGCGTCGAAGACCACCACGAGATCACCTTCCGACCGAGACAGGCCGTAGTTGAGGTTTCCGGCCTTGGCGTGTTCGTTGCGTTCACGTGCAAGATATGTCGCACCGAGATCTTCGCAGATCCGCTTGAATTCCTGGCTGCGCTCATAAGCGGCAAGGGCGGCCTTCTGGTCGGTGGAATTCAGCTTCTGAAGCGTTGCGCCATCGTCCAGAAGGAACACACGGAACTTGTCCTTCGGATAGTCCATGTTCTTGGCGGCGGCGATGGTGCAGGCGACGAGGCCCGGATCCTCGTTGTAGCTGGGAATGAACACGTCGACTGTCGGAGCATCGGCGTCGGAGTTCTGCACCTTGCGGGGACGCTCATAGCGGTCGGAGACGATGAGCGCCGACAGGAAGAACATCAAGATGCAGAAGAGCTCTGCAACAAGCAGCAGGACACCGGGAACGAAATCGTAAAAGTTCTCGATCGGCGGAACCGTCTGTGTCACGCGCCAGTAAACGTAACGGCCGACCAGCAACCCTCCGAGCGTCAGAAACGTGACGCGTCCCAGAGTGCCCGGCAAGACCTTCGTGAATTGCATGGCAACCAGAACGAAGAGGCCGAGAAAGAGTTGAACTTCAACCGAAAGCGGCAGCGTGACGATGAAGAATGTAGCGATGGTCGCTATCGTCGCGAATACGTATAAAAGTAAGTTCAGCATAGCCTAAGTTCCTGTACTTTGTACGTTATTGGTCTGGTGCTATTTGAATTGCTTTTGTCACCGAGTTGACGAGCTCTATTTGTGAGCTTGTTGCGGTTCTTTGCTGTGCCATCGCAAGGTGATTTCTTGCGGTGTTGTAGCTGATCCCGATTTCCTCGGCGGCTTGTCTTACGGTTTTGCCGTCTATTATTTTCTTGATGATGCGCGCCTGCTGATGCGTGACCCCGGTGGCGGCTTTGATCGTCTCGGCGCTTACCTCGTTGGAGGCGGTGTCCGCGGTGATCAGGACCTTCTTGCGGAAATAGGATCTGACGGGATCCCGGGTTTCCTCGTCGGACACCTGGGACGGGATGGCCTCCACGAAGTAGCGGGGGCCACCGGCAATGCTCATGACCCGTGCCTGTTCCTGCCGAGTTGATCCGGTGTTTGCCGGGGCATCGACGGGCAAGTCGCGAGAGTTGCGGGCAAAAAACGGTGCCAGGCTCAAAGGTGCCTGGATCCTGCCGTCGATGAGGCGAAGATCGCCGCCTTTCTGCAGGACCTTTTCCATCGCCGGGTTTTTGACAAGGACTGAGCCGTTGCCGAAGAAAACAAGCGCTGGAGACTTGATGTGTTTGATCCAGTATTGCGCGCTTGTCAGTTCAGTGCGGTTCCGCCCGTAAACGAGATCCTCGGCATAAGCCTCGAAGCCGCCGAAGATGTCATCCGCATAAGCAACAACACCTTGGAAAATACTGTCTGAAAAGCCGACTGGAACGTGGGCGGCAAGATAGAGCTGCAAACCCATTCCCAATTCGACCATGAGAACAGCCGCACGGTTGGTTTCAAGGGTTGTAGCGCGCGACAAACCATCCGGTGTTGTTGCGGTGCAATGCAGGATCTCGGTGTCGTGTGTAACGGGGGTGCAGGAGTTGGCTTTTACTTGGGAGAACGTGTCTATTTCGTTCCCAAGAAGATGTTCGGCTTCCCAGGCTTGACGATTGTCATCAATTGTATAGCAAATCTCGATCTTCTTCCTTCTTGCATCCAGAACAAAGATGCTGAAAAGAAGAAATTCAAATCGTTTGGCCAGTGCATATGGAAAGTCTAAATTGCTCCGGTTGCGGCGTTCTTTTGTCTGGCCACCGTATAAAACACTTTCGTTAAAGTCCCTTCCTGCAAAATACATTTTTTGCTCCCAGGTAGAAATGGATTTTATTCGTGGCGATGATCTAAGTTCTGGCTCGTTTCATTTTCAAAAATTGGATTTATCTAAATCGATCGATTGGTTTCTTAGGAGGTTAATAAATTATTAAACCTTTTATACCGGAAACTTCATGCCGTTGCTCTAGTGCAATTGCATCAATTTTAAAGCAACTGCAGTCTTGGTTAATTTATAACTCTAAGAAAATTGTAGAATATGCTTCAGCATTAAATGAGAAATATCGATGAATACATTAAGATCATCGAGTTGTAATCACGAGGTGGTTTTCGTTGAATTTGATAAATGCAAGTGGAGGTGGTGTGCATGCGTGTATTGCTGCGCTGCAGCATTTATCGTGTTTTTCGATTTCTACTGTTTGCGACGAAATGTCCCGAGGCGATTTCGCGAAATGCCCGGTGAAATCTGTTTGAGATAAAATTTTGTCTTGTTTGATTTAACTATTCAGATTGCCGACAAATTAGGCGGACTTGGCTAATTTGAGTTCAGGCTCAGGAATTGGGCGTTTTGCCTTCCCGGATTTGTGATCGAATTTTTCGAAACTTGATACGCGGCGACCAGATATGTCGCGCAATGGTTGAAAGTATTAGAGAAATTCGACCTGAAATAGGGGGGCGGCGGCTTGCTGGTGCGGCGAACAGAAGAGCCAGGGCGCGCAAATCCAGTTGGCTCTTTGCGCACCGAGTGCCGGTTTTCTGATGGCAATTGGCCTGCAGGGCATCCGAAGCCCTCGAGGTCTTGTGAGGGCTTCAGAGCAAGTTGACGGGGCCGGCCTTTGAGGCTTGTGCGTTACGGAGATGCTTCCGAGGGATTAGCCGGAAACGGCTTTCAGTCCGGTCTCGACTGCCGACAGGATTTTCGTGACGTTGTCCGATGTCACGATCAGCGGCGGCGAGAAGATGGCATTGTTTCCGGAGACCCGGATCATGACGCCGTCCTCATAGGCGGCCTGCTGCAGCTTCAGCGGGACATCCTTTGCCGAAGGTTTCTTGCTGGCGCGGTCGGAGACGAGTTCGATGGCGCACATCAGTCCTTCACCGCGCACGTCGCCGATCACCTCGAAACGTTCCTGGAGCCCCTTCAGGCCACCAAGAAGTTCCTTGCCGCGTGCGGCGGCGTTTTCATGGACCTTCAAACGTCGGATCTCTGAGAGGGCAGCCAGAGCGGCTGCGGCGCCGACAGGGTGGCCGGAATAGGTGTAACCGGTATCGATGGACGCGATGCCTCTGGTGTCCTTTTCAAAGACTTCGGCCACATGCCCGGCGATCATCACCGCCCCGAACGGGAAATAGCCGTTTGTGATGGCTTTTGCCGTGCACATGAAGTCCGGCTGTACGCCCCAGTGGCGTGCACCGCTCTCGCTGCCGGTGCGGCCGAAGGCGGTGATGACTTCGTCGGATATCAGGAGAATGCCGTTGCGGTCACAGATCTCGCGCACCATCGGCATGAAGCTCGGATGGGGAGGCATGACACCACCGGCGCCGAGGACGGGTTCCATGATGAAGGCGGCAATGGTGCCGGCTCCCTGGAAGGCGATCTCGTCTTCGAGGGCGGAAGCGCAGAGCTGGGCAAGTTTCGCCGGATCGCTCTCGTTGAACGGATTGCGGTAGGTGTAGGGAGCCGGAATGTGGAAGCAGCCCGGCAGCAGAGGTTCGTAAGCGTTGCGGAACTTGCCGTTGCCGTTGACGCTGGCGCCGCCGAAATGGGTGCCATGATAGCCTTTCTTCAGGCTGAGAAACTTGGTGCGGCCGGCTTCGCCGCGAATGCGGTGATACTGGCGGGCGAGCTTGAGGGCGACTTCGACCGAATCCGAGCCACCAGAGGTGAAGAAGGCGCGCGTCAGCCCGTCCGGGGCGAAGAAATCGGCCAGTTCGTAGGAAAGCTCGATGACCTTGTCGTTCGATGTGCCGCGAAAGATCGAGTAGTAGGGCAGGGCGTTCAGCTGGTCGGAGATAGCCTGTTTCACCGGTTCGCAGGAGTAGCCGAGGTTGACGTTCCACAGCCCACCGACGGCATCAAGAACTTCGTGCCCGTCGACGTCGGTGATGAAAACGTCGCGGCCACCTGTCAGGATCGTCGGCAGATTGGTCTGGCTGTCGGCCGGATGAGCCATCGGATGCCAGACATGGCGGGCGTTGTTTTCCTTCAGGAAGTTGGAATCCTTCATGTCATGTCTCCTTGGAGTAAACTTGGCAGGCCGAGCAACGAAAGTGCCTGGTCATAGGAAGATCGGGGGGAAAGAACGTCGAAGTGAACCGTCTGCAGGCCGGCCGTCTTAGCGCCGCGAATGTTGCGCAGCTGATCGTCGACAAAGACGCAGGCGGATGCGGGCAGGCCGAGTTCGTCCAGGCACAGCTGATATGCACGCGGATCCGGCTTCAGGATCCCGGTGTAGGTGGCATCGACGATGACGTCGAAATCATCCAGAAAAGCGAGCTTTTTCCTGAAGTCCGCACCGTAGAAAAGGTCCAGTTCATTGGACAGGACCGCAAGCTTGCAGCCTGCCTGCCGGGCAATGTCGATTGCGGCCAGGGCTTCCGGGCGCATGACGGCATCGGGATCAGCGCCGCGCGCAGCCTTCACGAACTGGGCCATTTCCGACCAGTCGTTGCCGGTCAATTCGGCAATTTCCTGCGTGCGCCGGTGCCAGTAGTCGCGTTCGGAAATCTCGTCCCGCTGCATTGCCTGCCAAAGACTGTCGGTTGCCGGATCAAACGGGCCACGCCAGGTCAGGGTGCCGGGGGCGAGCCCGAGAGCCTGTTCGGTCAGGTCGTGGGTCTCGAACATCGTGCGAGTGACGACCCCGCCGAAATCGAGCACCAGAGCCTTCGTGTCATGCGGCATCGCGCCAGATCCTTCTCAAATCGACCGGGACAACGCCGCCGAGTTTTTCAGTGACTTCCGTCGCCGCGATCGGCAGGGAAATTCGGATTTTTGCTTTCAACTCCTCGGTCATGCGAACGGTGGGGGCGGCAACGGCTATGGTGCCGACGGCCTCTGGCAAGTCGCCGAAGATCGGCGAGGCAAAGGAAGAGACGTGCTCTTCAAAACCCTGGTCGATAAAGGCAATGCCGTCGTTTCGAACCTGTTCGACTGTCTTTTTCAAAAGCTCGGTATCGGTGATCGTGTAGCCGGTGGAGGGTTTGAGCTTCGTCTTCAGAAGCTTTGGCAGCAGATCAATCGGGCCAAAAGCCAGCATGGCGAGACCGGAGGCGGTTGCGTGCAGCGGCAGCAGTTCAGCTTCGTCGAAATAGACCCGCGTTCCGTGAACGAGTGCGTCATGATGATAGAGCGGTGACAGGTGATTGCCTTCCCGCAAGGAGACATGAACCAGTTCCCCGAGTTCTCCAGCCAACTGTTCCACCAGTGGAGCGACAAGCCTTCTTGCCGGGAACAGGCGTTCGCGGACTGCCGCAAGGCGCAGGATGGCGGGGCCCAGGCGATAGCCTTTGGTGCCCGGGTTCTGCTCCAGAAAACCGTTGGCTGTCAGTTCGGTCAGATGCCGGTGAACCGTTGCCTTGTCCTGGCCCGATAGGTTGCGGAACTCGGTCAGGCCGATTTCCGAACGGCTCGCGGAAAAGTGGTTCAGCAGGCTCAGCGCTTTTGTGATCGTGCCCATGCTTCAGCAGTTCCTTTCCCGCAGGTGCCGGATTGAAGCTCCGGCATTCGACGGGACGATGTTGACATGTAGTTTCATTTGAAACAATATATTTTTAAACCGATGGTTTGTTATTTGAACCGTTTTGCGAGGTAAACAAAAGCGTCAGCGCTCCGATTGAAGGTTGACATCTGATTATTTAAGATCACAATAATTAACAAAGCAAATAAAAAATGACCAAGACCGGCGCAAAGTCCGGCTGTCACCTGACCAGAAAAGGGACTGTTGAAATGAAGAAGCAAGTGATCGCCCTGACGGCCGCGACATTGATGTCGGCAACCGCCGCTCTGGCTGAATATCCGGAAAAGCCTGTATCGTTCATCGTTCCCTGGCCTCCGGGGGACCTGGAAGACGTGCTGACCCGGCTGATCGCGGACAAGTTCCAGGAAATGTACGGCGTGCCGGCAGCGGTCGTGAACAAGCCGGGTGGCGGCGGTGGTCCGTTCCCTGGTGCAGTGGAAGTCGCAACGGCGCCTGCCGACGGTTATACGGTCGGCTCTTTCGTGACCGACGTGCCGATTGGTGGTCCGCAGATCGGAATTCCCGAACTTTCGCCGAACCCGTTCGAGCCGATCGGCATTTTCATGACCTATCCGTTCGTGATTGCCGCAGGCGCAGACGCGCCCTATGCCACGTGGGCGGAACTGGCTGAATACGCCAAGGAAAACGAGATCGCGCTCGGCCATTTCGGCTCGTTCCTGCCGCCCACCCAGATCACCTTCGCTGCCGCCAAGACTTCCGGCTTCGACTTTGCCAGCGAAGCGGCTTTTGACGAGTTGAACTGCAACACGCTGGCCTCCGGCGATGTCGACGTGATCAACACGACACTGCAGCAGATCCAGCCGTGCCTCGGCGAGGTCAAGATCCTGGCCAGCATCGGCAAGGAACGGACGTCCCTGACGCCGAACGTGCAGACCATGCAGGAAATCAACCCGGATCTGTCGGTTGCGCTGTGGAACGGGCTGTTCGTTCACAAGGACGTTCCCGAAGATGCACGGATCAAGATTTCCGAAGCTGCGCAAGCTGCGCTCAAGTCGCCGCAGGCGCTCGAGCTGATCGGCCAGACCGGCGTCCTGATCTACTGGCAGGACCCGGTTCAGTCCGAACAGCAGATCGAGGCTGATGCGGCGGCGCTTCAGAAAATCTCCGAGCTGATCGAACAATAAGGCGACTGTTTCGGCCGGCGCATTTCGCGCCGGCCGGTTGCTTTCGGGTTCCAAGGAGGGTTCGGCTTGGCGCGCATCAAGACGCTGCAGGAACTGTTCAAACGCTATCGCCGGCCCGGCGACATCGTGTTTGCAATCCTGTTCCTGGCATTTTCCCTATTTCTTCTGTCGCAGATCCCGGGTGAGACGGTCTGGGCCAAGCGGACCAAGTGGTTCGCACAGCCAAGGTTCTGGCCCACAGTCGCTATCGGCGGCATGGTGCTGTTCGCCAGCCTGCATTTCATAGGCTCGCTTTGTTCCAAGCGCATTCCGGGCCGCTGGCGCGAGGTCGGCTTCTGGCTGAAGTCGTTCGAGTTCGTGGCCTATTTCCTGATCTACGTGCTCCTGGTGCCGCAAATCGGCTACCTGCCGGCGACACTCGCCTTCACCTTGTTTCTGTGTGTCCGGATTGGCGAGGCAACGCCTCTCAACCTGGGTGCGGCGGTTGCCTTCAGCATTTCGGTGGTGGTGATCTTCCGCGCGTTTTTGCAGGTCAAGGTTCCTGCCGGCCACATTTACGAGGCGCTGCCTGACGGCATCCGCGCCTTTGCCCTGACCTATCTGTGAGGCGAGAATGGAACTGATCCTCTCCAGCCTGTCCATGCTTGCCCAATGGGACGTTCTTGCGGCCCTGGTGATCGGCTCCATCGGTGGTGTCATCATCGGCGCAATTCCTGGTGTCGGAGCTGCCGTCGCCATCGCAATTCTGCTGCCGGCAACCTTTTCCTTCGAGCCTATCGTCGGCTTGACCCTGCTGCTCGGCGTCTATGGCTCATCCATGTATGGCGGTGCCATTCCGGCGGTGCTGATCAACACACCGGGTACGGCGGTCAATGCGCTGACCACCTATGACGGCTACCCCATGACCAAGAAGGGGCAGGGGCATCGGGCGCTGTCGCTCGCCTATTCGGCTTCTTTCTTCGGCGGCATGTTCTCGATCCTGTGCCTGATCGTCCTCTCGCCGGTTCTGGCGATGATCGCACCGCATTTCGGCAGCCGCGAGATCTTCCTGGCGGCCCTGATGGGCATCATCCTGGTCGTGGTTGCGCACCGCGGGCAGGTTTTTGCCGCCGGCATGCTGGCCTGTTTCGGCATCTTCCTGAGCACCATCGGCCTGGAGCCTGCCAAATACACCAAGCGCTTCACCTTCGACCAGAGCTGGCTCACCTCCGGTGTCGATCTCATCGTGGTGGTGCTCGGTCTCTTTGCGATCTCGCAAGCGTTGCTGCTGCTGGTCGACAAGGAACATCACCCCGGATCGGCCAAGGTCGAGGGCAACCTCTTTGCCGGGCTCAAGGAGCTGTTCGCGTTCAAACGGATCGCGACCGTTTCTTCCGGCTTCGGTGTTCTCATGGGCATGATCCCCGGCGTGGGCGAATTCACTGCCCAGTTCCTGTCCTACACCTATGCGCAGAAATCCTCGAAGGACCCGGACCTTTTCGGCAAGGGATCACCGGAAGGGCTGATCGCTTCGGAAGCTGCCAACAATGCGGTTCCCGGTGCGGCGATGATCCCTTTGCTTGCTCTCGGCATTCCGGGAGAAGCACTGACGGCAATGATGCTGTCGGTGTTCTATGTTCATAACGTCATCCCGGGGCCTCAGCTGTTCCAGGGGCAACTCGACTTCGTGGTCGCGCTCTATCTGGCACTGATCCTCTTGAATATCATCGTCCTGATCTTCCTCCTGTCCTCCACGGGACTGCTGCTCAAGATCATTCAGATCCCGACGCGTTTCCTGGGCGTGATGATCATGACGCTGTCCTTTGTCGGCGTGTTCTCGCTGCGCAACTCGGTGACCGACTGCGCGATTGCCGCCGGCTTCGGCGTCTTCGGCCTGGTGCTGAAGCGTCTCAACCTGCCCATTGTGCCGATCATCCTCGGCATGGTGCTTGGCGGGATCATGGAGGTGAAGCTTCGCAGCGCCATGGCGCGGGTGAATTCCCCGTTCGATTTCATCGACCGACCGATCGCCGCAATTCTCTTTACAGCGATCATTCTCATTCTCGTCCTGCACGTGCGTGCGGTCATTCGCGAGCAAAAGGCGCGGCGCGATCGGGAAGAGGACGGTTCCGAAACTTCAACCCAGCAAGGGTAACAACCAAGATGCTTGACCAGGCCGCAATCGACGTTTTGCGCAACCAGCCCGTTGCCGAGCAGGGGCATTTTTTGAACGGGGCCTTTGCCGCGTCACGGGAGGGGGCGACGCTGGAGGTGCTTTCCCCCATCGACGGAAAACCGCTGACAAGGATCGCAAGCGGAACGGCCGCCGATGTGAGACTTGCAGTTGAGGGCGCGCGCACGGCGTTCGAGGATGGCCGCTGGTCGAAGGCTGCCCCGGCCCACCGCAAGAAGGTATTGTTGAAGCTGGCGGACCTGATCGAGGCGAAAGCGCTTGAGCTTGCGGTTCTCGGTGTGCGCGATAATGGCACCGAGATCAACATGGCCTTCAAGGCCGAGGCATTGTCTGCGGCCGGGACCTTCCGGTACTACGCCGAAGCACTCGACAAGATCTATGGCGAGATCGCGCCGACGGCAGACAATGTGTTGGGGCTTGTCCACCGGGCACCGGTCGGTGTCGTGGGGGCCATCGTTCCCTGGAACTTCCCGCTGATGATCGGCGCCTGGAAGATTGCTCCCGCACTCGCCATGGGGAACTCCATCGTGCTGAAACCGGCGGAATCAGCCTCGCTCAGCCTTCTCAGGATTGCCGAACTGGCGTCCGAGGCAGGAGTTCCGGACGGTGTCTTCAACGTCGTGACCGGCCCCGGCGCCGTGGTCGGCGAAGCCCTGGCCCTCTCCATGGACGTCGACATCCTGGTCTTCACCGGTTCCGGTGCGACAGGGCGGCGGCTTCTTGAATATTCCGCCAGATCCAACCTGAAGCGCTGCTATCTGGAGCTGGGCGGCAAGTCCCCCAACATCGTCTTCAACGATGCGGCTGATCTGGCGAAAGCTGCCAAGGTGTCGGCGGCGGGGATCTTCCGCAATTCCGGCCAGGTCTGTGTCGCCGGTTCGCGCCTCCTGGTGCAGGAGGACATTCACGACGATTTCGTTGCCGCGATCTGCCGGGAAGCGGAAGCTTTCAAGGTGGGCGATCCGCTGGATCTTTCCAGCCAGATCGGCGCGGTGCATTCGATGGCCCAGCTGGAAGCCGACCTGAATTTCGTGAAGACCGCGGAAACCGAAGGTGCCGAGCGCCGCACCGGCGGTGAGCGGATCCTGACCGAGACCGGCGGCTACTACATGGCTCCTACCGTCTTGAGCGGGGTCAAGCCGGGCGACACGATTGCCCGGAAGGAAGTGTTCGGGCCCGTACTGGCCGTAACCGCCTTCAAGGACGAGGAAGAGGCCATCCGGATCGCCAACGGCACCGAATATGGTCTCGCCGCCGGTATCTGGACGTCTGATCTCGGCCGGGCGCACCGGATGATTTCCGGCGTCCGCTCCGGTGTCATCCATGTGAACACCTACGGCGGCTCGGACATGACCGTCCCGCTCGGGGGGATGAAGCAGTCCGGCAACGGCCACGACAAGTCGCTGCACGCGCTCGACAAGTATGTCGACCTGAAGACAGCCTGGATCCAGCTCTGAGGATATCCATGACCAAGACAATCCTGTCCATCGGGACCTACGACACCAAGAATGCCGAACTGGAATTCATAGAGCAGACCATACGCGCCCAGGGCGGCGAGGTGCTGACGATGGATGTCAGCGTGCTGGGCGATCCGGCCAGGCCGACCGGCATTTCCAAGCATGAGGTCGCCAGGGCGGGCGGCATGTCCATTGAGGACGTGATCGCGCAAGGCGACGAGAACAAGGCTTTTCAGGTGATGGCGCAGGGTGCGGCAAAGCTTGTCGCCGACCTTTTTGCGCAAGGCCGTATCGACGGCATGATCGCGCTTGGCGGAACCATGGGGACGGACCTGGCACTCGATTGTGCCCAGGCGCTGCCGATGGGCGTACCGAAATTCATCGTGTCCACGGTCAGCTTCTCGTCTCTGATCCCGCCGGAACGGCTGGCGCCCGATATCCAGATGATCCTGTGGGCCGGTGGCCTTTATGGCCTCAACGAAATCTGCAAGTCGTCGCTGGCGCAGGCCGCGGGCGCCGTGCTGGGTGCCGCCAGGGCCGCGCAGATGCCGGATCGCTCAAAGCCGCTGGTCGGCATGACATCGCTTGGCTCCAGTTGCCTGTCCTATATGAAGCTTCTGAAACCGGCACTCGAAGACCGGGGGTACGAAGTCGCTGTCTTCCATTCCACCGGCATGGGCGGCATGGCTTTTGAAAGCCTGGCGCGGGAGGGAGCCTTCTGCTGCGTCATGGATTTCTGCCTGCAGGAATTCGGCAATCTCCTGGCAGGTTCGCTGGTCAGCAGCGGGCCGGACCGGCTGCAGAATGCAGGCAGGCTGGGCACGCCGCAGATCGTGGCGCCGGGCGCGCTTGATCTGGTGGATTTTGCCGGCTGGCAGGAAATCCCGGCGCAATATGCCGACAGGCCGTTTCACGAGCACAATCGTCTGATCAAGAGCTCCGTCTTCAACCCGCAGGAGCGCCGTCAGTGGGCGAATGCACTCGCCGACCGGCTGGAGGCGGCCAAGGGGCCGACCCATTTCCTGTTGCCGCTTGGCGGTATCGAGGCCTGGGACAAGGAGGGCGAGGAAGCCCACGATCCGGAGGGGCTGGCGGCCTTCATCGACGAAGTCAGGACAGTCTTCCCGGGCCGCATCGAGACGACCGAGGTTTCGGCGCATATCAACGACAAGGCGTTTGCGGATGCTGCGCTTGTCGTTTTCGACAGATGGGTCGACGAAGGGATTGTCACGCGGGGCGGCTAAGGCCGCCGCGCGTGCCACGAAAGGAAAAAGCGCCGGCGAGCGGCGCTTTTTGGGGTCGTGAGATGGGGCTTTAGCTTGTTCTTGTGATCTGAAGTCAGCCCGTGGCACGTCGTTGCCTGTCACGGGCCTTGGTCATCAGGACCGAGGTTTCTGGTTTTCCGGATCGTAGAGCGGCTGATAGCCGACACCGGCGACCTCGACCGGGTAGGTTTCCGAGAAATACTCGACATTCAGCTTGCGGCCGACCTGGCAGTACTCCTGCGGCAGGTAGGCAAGAGCGATGTTCTTGCCGATGGTCGGGCCATAGGCAACCGAGGTCGTGTAGGAAATACGGCCCAGGCTGTCGACCAGCGTCTTGCCCGTGTCCGGATCCTGCACCGGCATCGCGCCGACCGGGTAACGTTTGACACCGCTTGCATCTGTGTTTTCAAGCATCACCAGCGTGCACAGCATGGCCGGCTGCTTTTCGCGCTCCCGGTACTCGACATGCTTTGCCTTGCCGCGGAAATCCGCTTCCTTGACCTTCGGACGGGCCAGATCAGCCTCCAGGAGGTTGTACTGGGTCAGAAGATCGGCGTTCTGAAGGCGCAGAGATTTTTCCATGCGACGCGAGTTGGCGTAGGTTTCGACGCCGACCGCGATGACACCCGTGGACCGCAGAGCGTCCCAGACCGCCAGGCCGTCTTCGTACTTCATGTGCAGTTCCCAGCCCTGTTCACCGACATAGGACAGGCGCAGGGCCATGACGGACTTGCCGGCGATCTCGATCTGGCGGATGCCCGCGAAGGGGAAGTTTTCCGGATCGAGTGCTGCCGGATCGGCAACCACTTTCTTCAGGTTCTCGCGGGCGTTGGGGCCCCAGATGCCGATGGTGGTGTACTGCTCGCTGACGTCGGTCACCGTGACGTTGAAGCCTTTGTCCTCGGCGATGCGCTTCACATAGTGATAGTCGCGCGGACCGGCGTCTGCACCGTCGACGATGCGGCAGCGGTCTGCCATGCGGAAGACCGTGAGGTCGGCACGCACGTTGCCTTCGTCATCTAGGAAGTGGGTGTAGATACCCTTGCCGATGTTGGCATCACCACCGATCTTCGCGGCACACAGCCACTCCAGCAGTTCCACGTGGTCCGGGCCTTCGACGTCGAACATGTAGAAGTGCGACAGGTTGATGATGCCGCAGTTCTCGCTGAGTTCGAGCTGCTCGGCGTTGGAGACGCGCCAGAAATGGCGGTTGTCCCATTCGTTTTCACGAACCGGAACCCGGTCGCCGTATTTTTCCAGCAGATGCTCGTTGGCGGCATACCCATGCGCGCGTTCCCAGCCGCCCAGTTCCATGAAGTGGCCGCCGAGTTCAACCTCACGGTCGTAGAACGGGGATCGCTTGACGCTGCGGCTCGTCAGGTAAGGCTCACGCGGGTGGATCGCCGGGAAATAGATCTTCTGCGCAGCTTCGTAGCAGCGGTCCTCGATGTATTTCTCGGACAGCTGGTGGGAATAGAAGCGCGAATAGTCGATGGACGCATGGTCGATTTCGGTCCGGCCATCGGTGATCCAGTCAGCCAGCAGCTTGCCGTAGCCAGGTCCGTCCTTGACCCAGATGGCAACGCAGTACCACAGGCCGCGGACCTTCTGGCTTTCGCCGCAGGACGGGCCGCCGGCTGCGGAAACCTGCAGGAGGCCGTTGAAGGAATGGCCTTCGTTGTAGCCGATCTCACCCAGGATCGGGGTCAGCTCCATGGCGCGCTCGAGCGGCTCCATGACCTGTTCCATTTCCAGATCGCGCTGGGAGGGGGACAGGCGTGCCTGATCCTTCTCCAGGAGATCGCGCGGGTGGCACATGCGCGGATGGGTCGGTTCGTAGTACCCCCACTCGATCTGGCCGCCTTCGGCCGTCTTGGGATCGCCCGTGTCGCGCATGTAGGCGGAGTTGCCCTGGTCGCGCAGCAGCGGATAGCCGATGTCCTTGCCGGTGCCTTCGAATTCGTTGTACGGGCCGAAGAAAGTCAGCGGATGGTCGACCGGCATTACCGGCAGGTCTTCGCCAACCATCTCGGCAATCAGGCGGCCCCACAGACCGGCGCAAACGATGACATGGTCAGCCATGATCGTGCCGCGGTGGGTCTTGACGCCCTTGATGTGGCCGTCCTCGACGATAAGGGACTGGGCCGGGGTATTGGCAAAGGCTTTCAGCTTGCCGGTCTTCTCGCCTTCATCAACAAGCTTGCCTGCAACCGTCTGCGAGCGCGGGATGACGAGACCTGCATCCGGGTCCCACATGCCGCCCTGAACCATGTCCTCTTCGATCAGCGGAAACTTTTCCTTGATCTCGGCCGGGGTCACGAGGCGCACATTGGTGCCGAAGGCCTTGCCCGAGGTCACCTTGCGCTTGATTTCCTCCATCCAGGTGTCGTCGCCGGTGCGCGCGACTTCCAGACCGCCGACGCGGGCGTAGTGACCCATCTTGTCGAAGAAGTCGATGGAGTACTGGGTGGTCCAGACGGACAGGTAGTCGTGGCTGGTGGTGTAGCAGAAGTCGGACGCATGGGCCGTCGAACCGATGTCGGTCGGAATGCCGGACTTGTCGATGCCGACAATGTCGGTCCAGCCGCGTTCGATGAGGTGATGTGCGATCGACGCGCCGACGATACCGCCGAGACCGACGATGACGATCTGTGCCTTGTCAGGAAATGCTGACATGTCTCATTCCTTTTTCATCGACCGGAGCGCAGTCCGCCTGCGTCCGGTCCGTGCGACTGCACCGGATTTCCGTTTCGTGGCGGCAGTATCGCGACTGATCGACAGGCAAAATAGCGTAATTGCGTCATGGCGGCATAAGCGCCACGACACGGTGGTTCAAATCGTCAGGAAATGCTGGCTTGTGATTGCGACAGGCTGGTCGTGTTTCGATAACGCGGCACAGCACGAAAACTGTCGCGAAATATCAGGGAAAAATCAGGGTTTCGGGCGCGTGGGGAAGTATCCGGCAAGCGCGCCACGCCGGAAGGGCGTGGCGGCAAATGATAGGCGTTCGCCGCGTTGCGCTCCGGCCATCATATACGTCAGGTGAGGATGGTTGCCCCGGGAAACGCAAGTCGGAAAGCTGCGGCCCGGGGCAACGCGTCAGGTCCAATCAGCGAATGCTGCAGTTGCCTGAAGTCGATGTGCTGTTTAGCGTGTAACGCCACTTGGTGTTGACGCCGTAGTAGCCCAGGCAGGGGCCGTCACAATAGCCGCGCTTTGCGTTCGAGAACTCCGAGAAACTGATGAAGCGGCAGCTGTTGCCGTCATAGGCGAATTTGTAGGTTCGCTTTGTGGTGCGGTCCTCGGCGGGGTCCTTTTCCTCTTCGGAAATCTCGACGATGCCGTTGCTGTAGGTGTAGCGCGAACAGATATTCCGCTTGTAGCCTTCCTCGATTTCCAGCTTGACGCAGTTGGTCCTGCCCTTGCCGGAGATGCTGCCGGAGGTCTTGACGCTTTTGCCGTTCACAAACACGGTTCCCGCCTGGTTGTCCGGATCGGCGACCAGCAGATTGTCGCCGTTCTGGCGGATCAAAACGGCCATAGCACCTGTACGGTTGTTGGTTTCGGTGAACGAGCCCTTGTTGGTGTTGGAATAATAGTCCTTCTGCTCGACCTTGACATTCGAGCTCAGGAAAATCTTCTTGCTGCCGAGATCGAAGGTCGCGGGAACTGATTTGGAGCTCTGGGCCGGGGAGGCGCCTTCCGGCGCAGTCGACTGGCAACCGGCCATGCCCAGCATTGAGGTCGTCAATGCCAGGAACAAAATCTTCTTCACAATAAGTCTCCTTCCGGGAAAATGCCCTCCATCTGGAGGATCTTGAAATTCGATGTTGATGGATTTGTTTCGAGCTGTGGTTGCGGATTTGCCGGTGCGCTGTCCATGCCGTCACTTTCCATAGACATCGGTTTGCGGACCGTCCTGAACCTTGCAAATCAGCGAGGTCGGCTTTCCATAGGCGTACTTGAGCTGGGTGTTGGAGAAGTGCTCCTGCCTGAACTCCAGGATCCGGCACTCCTTGCCGTTCATTTCCAGCGTGAATGCGTTTTTCCGGATGTATCCGTCTTCAACCATTTCCATGGTGTGGATGGCATGAAGACGGTTTGCCGAGAGCCGCTCAACTTCCACGAAATGGACGATCGGGTCGCCGGAATTGGTTTTGTCGACTCTCTCACCTGATCCCGTTCCGGTTGGAATCCGGACGCCCTCCGTTTCGAAGTTCGAGTGAAACGAAAAGGAATAGAACAGGTCGTCGTTCCCGGCGAAGAAGATGGCGGCGAGATAGAACCACGCGCTGTGTTCCCAGACGCAGGACTGTGTGCCGTCGGCAAAACCGCAGATCGGCATGGTGATGTCGATCGTTATCGTCTTGCCGGACATGTCGTCCGCGCCTGCGTTTCCTGCAAAGCCGGCTGCAAGAAGCAGGCTGGCTGCCAGAGTTTTTATCGACCCCATCTTGCCCCGATCAGCTGAAACTCGAACGCGCGTGCCGCATTGCCTGGTCAGTCACAATATTGCTGGCCGTTGAACGTGAAGCAGTTGCCTCCGGATGAGGAGGACTGGGGACTGGGTTTTGACTTCGTGTAACACTGCCCTGCTGAAGAGAGCAGTTGTCCGGCCGGGCAGGTTTTGAGGACACACTCGTTGTTCTTCAATACGTAGCGTGCGGAACAGGTCAGCGGACATATCCTGCCGTCGAGCTGCCGGAGTTTCTTCAGGACAGCCGCGTTGGGAGACAAGGACGCAAGCTGAAGCTTGGCTTCGTTCCTCAACGTGTCGAGCGCGCGGCCACTCTTCGGGCCCCAGACACCGTCTGGCGAACCTGCGTCGCAGCCAAGCCTGTTGAGTTCCACCTGGACGGCCCTGGTCAGTTCCTTCGGATCGGACGGGACCGGAGCTTCGTTTACCGGTTGCTCGGCTTCGCTCGGTGCGAGACTTGCCTGGACCTGCGGCTTGTCTTCGAGGTCTTTCAGACGGTTGGCGGCTACACCTGCGAAAAGGCCGTTTGGAAACTGGGCGAGATAGGCGCGCAGTTCCGACACGGAAGGATTGTCGCGAATGGCGGTCCAGTAGGCGACGTCGAGGCTACCCTGGCTGCCGGCTTCTCCGGCGGTATCGTCTGGCAGCGGACCGTCTTCATAAAAATAGAAATCACCGGTGATCGAGCTGACTTCCCAAGGCACCTGCCGGTCGGCGGTTTCGGCCAGAACATCGCGCCGGGCCTGCTTGAAGACGGATTCAATCGGCTCGCCGGGGCTAGTCTCGATGGCGCGGCTGAGGGCGGCCGTGTAGGGAGAATTTCCAGCGGAACCGTCCATCGCGACCTGCCCGGGCGACGTCGCATAGGCGATCAGGGTGCCCATTGGTGCATCGATGGGGGCGAGGCCACGGGTGGCCGAGCGGAAAGAGCCTTTGAAGGGATTGTTGCGACAGGCATCCAGTACGACGATGTTCACCGGACTGCTGGACGAGTTCATCACCTTGAGGAAGTCGTTGACGTTGATGCCCTCAAGATCGACCTCGTCCTCGTCCGCCAGAAGGGCGTTCACCGGGATAAGATAATTCTCCCCGCGTACCTGCACACCGTGCCCGGCGTAGTAGATCAGGCCTGCTTCGATCGACGAATCCCGCAAGGTGCGACCAAACTCGAGAAGTTCCCGCTTCATATCCCTGTAGTTGCCGTCGATGAGCTGCCTCACTTCAAAACCGGCATCGCCCAAGGTTTTTGCCATGAGAAGGGCGTCGTTTTCAGGGTTTTTCAGCGACTGGATATGCTCGTAATTCGAATTGCCGATGATGAGCGCGACACGCTTACCCGCAAAGGCGGATCCTGTACTTAAAATTATTTGAAGAAATACGATGGCCGTTAAAATGACGCCTAAACGAATAATATGTGCTGGCAGCAAATAGTTCACTTGTAGCCCCCGCTAAGTGAATGAAATAAAGGAGTTCTTGCTGATTACTCTCCTTTATATAGCTGCAGCACCGGTTTCCTGTCCACAGCGTCAATGGAGGAAGACCATTGCCAAAGTGACGGGTTCGTCCTGTCTTCCGGTTTTGGTCTTGTATTTGTAGCGGGGGAAGGTGCTGGGCGTGCAGAACGGGGGCACGCCCGCAGACTTCAGCTCCAGACCGTTTCCTGTCCGTTTTCAAGCACATGAACCACGCCCTGCGGTTCCTTGAGACTGAGGATCCCGGTGTCATCGAGGCCGAGAACAATGCCCCGAATAACCTTGCCGATCTGGCCATGGGCCACTGCGATTGTCGGTCCCGTCAGGCCTGCAAGCCAGGCTCCGGCGCGCTCACGCATCTGCTGCAGTGTCTCGCCACCCGGCGCGCCAAAATACCAGGTGTTGCCGGGCTTGCCGTTCATGTGTTCGGGATACTTCTCGAACATCTCGGGCCTTGTCAGGCCGCTCAGACCGCCGACATCGATTTCAACGAGCAGGTCGGTTTCAACCGGTGAAAAGTCGAAGTTTTGCTGCAGGTACTGCGAAGTTTCCAGGGTTCGGCCCAAGGGGCTGACCATCTGGTCGTAACCTTCGGCTGATACCAGTTCGCGGGCGAGGATCTTTCCCAAGAGAGTCGCCTGCTCGCGTCCCTTTGCAGTCAGGGGAGAATCCAGCCGTCCTTGCGCACGGCCGATCAGGTTCCATTCTGTTTCGCCATGGCGCATGAAGATGATTTTCGGATGGGTCATCGGATTGTCTTTTTAAGTGTCATGTTGGCGGTTCGTTCGGGCCGAACCGGTTTTACGGGGGTGAAACTGGGCGGGCGGCAGTCGGTTCTCCCGCCCGGCAGGCGTTTGATCTCAGGCGGCCGCCACTTCGTTGAGGAATGTCGTCACGGTGGTCCGAATGCGTGCTGTCTGCTGGTTCAGGTCATCGGAGGCATTCAGGACGTCGCTTGCGGATTTCCGGGTGTCCCCGATCGCGTCCGAAACGCTGGACATGTCTTCGACGACCGCCATGGTTCGATTGGAGGCGAGGGCGGCATTCCGAGCGATTTCGTTGGTTGCGTAGCCCTGCTGCTCAACGGGAGCGGCAATCGCGCTGGTGCACTCCGAGACGTCCTGCATGATCGCGACGATCTCGCCGATGGCCGTAACCGTTTCCGATGCGGACGCCTGCATGGCCGCAATCTGCGAGGCGATTTCGTTTGTCGCTCTTGCGGTCTGTGTTGCCAGTGACTTGACCTCTGCCGCCACAACGGCAAAGCCCTTGCCGGCTTCCCCGGCACGAGCCGCCTCGATGGTGGCGTTGAGCGCCAGCAGGTTGGTTTGTTCGGCGATCTCGGAGATCAGGGAAACAACACCTTCGATGCTTTGTGCGGTTTCTGCAAGGCCGGTGATCTTGCTGCTGGTCCGGTTGGCGTTGTCCGCGGCGTTGCTGACGATCTGGCTCGACGTTTCCACCTGCCGGGCGATCTCGGCAATCGAGGCAGCCATCTCGTCGGTGGCAGCCGCGACGGCCTGAACGTTGCCGGAGGCTTCGTTCGAGGAACCGGTGGCGTTGCCGGTGAGGGAAGACGCGGTTTCGGCAATTACCGTCATGGACTGGGCCGTGTCCTGCATCTGCCCGGCATTTTCGGACAGGCTCTTCAGGACGTCCTGAATGTCATTTCGGAACCCGGCCACCAGCCCGTCTATATGCTGTTGGCGCTCCTCACTGGCCAACTGGCTTTGCATCCGTTCTTCGCCGAGGCGGCGGTTTTCCAGCAGGCTGTCGCGGAAAATCAGGAGCGCCTGACGGAGCTGACCAACCTCGTCGCGCGTGACCGCACCGTCGATCGTGACATCGACTTCGCCGTCAGCCAGACGACGGGTCGCAGCTGTCAGAACGGACACGGGGCGGGCAACGGTGCACCAGAGTGCAACTGCCGCCGCAATGCCGAAGACCAGTCCGACCGCGGACACTGCCAACAGGATGAGCGTTGACCTTGCTTCCGTACTGGCGGCGCTGGTTTCCAGCCTTGCGTTGAGCGCGGCAATGCCTTCGGCAAACTCTGTCTCGGCAGTGTCGGCAGCAGCAAGCGCAACCCGGAAATCAGCCATGGCCGAAGACAGTTTCGCAAAGGCGCTGCCCAGGGTTTCGATTGCGGTGCGCGCTGCGACCGCATCGGCTCCCGTCAGCATGCTGGACAAAACCTCTTCCTGTTGCATCTGCAGGGCCGCGATACTGTCGAGCACCGCCTTGCGGGTAAGATCCGACCGGTTGACCTGGAACTGCCAGAACGCATCTGACAACACCCGGGCTTCGGCAGCAAAGTCGTTGCCGGCCTTGGCCTCGGCAACGGCGGAGCGGGCAAGTCCCTCGATCGCCAGCATGTCGCCGTGGGCCGTCTTGAAGGCGCGGCCAAGGTCATTGCGCACGGCATCGGTCAGTCCGGCAAGGCTGTCAAAGCCCTTGGTCAGGGCGTCTCTCCTGGACAGCGCCTGGGACGGATCCTTCTGGACGGCGGAGAGCAGGGTGCGCATGGCGTTGGCGCCTTCGGCAAGGTCACGCGCGGGCTGCAGGTTTTCCGACACGGTTGCGGAGGACGTCAGCTTGCGGATCAGGAGATAGTACTTGCCGAAGGACTTGCTGACGGCCTTCATGTGAGCCGCGTCCGGATGTCGAAACAGGGTCTCCAGATCCAGCTTGAGTTGCATGGAGTGGGCGCTGGCAAGTGTTGCTGCCTGCGCGAGTTCACTGGCTGCTTCCCCGCTTGTTCTCAAGGATTGCAGCTCGTCGACCAGTTTCTGTTCGCGTTTCGCTGCCGCCTGGGCAACGCTGTGGCCGATCGCCATCAGGTTTTCCAGGGACGTCGTCATCTGCAGGCGTTTGCGTTCGATTTCTTCCTCGGAGGCAACCAGGGTGTCGAAAGCAGTCGAGAATGCCGCAATGTTGCCGGTCGCCGAGGCAACGTCTTCTCCGCCGGCTTGCAGAACGGAAAGCGTCGCGGAGATGTCGGTCATGCTGTCCTTCACAACGGAGACGTCATCCGGATCGCCGGATTCGACGTAACGCGCTTTCAGGCGGTTCAGCCGGGCCATGGACATCAGGGCAGAGCCCGTTGTCTGGGAGGTTTGAATTGCCCCGCCCATCTGGCGGGTCGCGACATAGCCGACGACCGCAACGGACATTGTAAGCAGAACGGAAACAGCCATGCAGATGGCGAGTTTCATCGATATCGGAAGATTGCCGGCGGCTCTCATGTTTCCCCCATGAATCGAGTTTCAGTGGTTCACTGAACTCCATGCCGCCACAGGAGTAATCCGGGAAAGCTAGGTGGTAGTTGTTACCAAACTATTTATGACCAGGTCAGTTTTATCGGTGAGGCAAGTGCCTAGCCAAAGTTGACTAATATCACCGTGCATCGGAGCTTGCCTTGATCTGCTGAATTGCTTGAAAGGCGTTCCGATTTTCTTCGCGGTGCGGGATCTGTATCGCGACTTCGATGTCAAAAACTTGACCTTGCGTCATTTCGGCAAGTGTTTCTGCGAAAGATGGCCCGTGAACTGACGCTCACGGGCCCCGACGCCCGAACCTTGGGCTTTCAGCTCCTCCCAGCCGGCAGTGGCGGCCGCCAGCAGGGAGAAGGGTGAGAGGAGGTTGGACCGGGCACCGGATTTGAATGGCGTGAAGACACCTGCACCGGGCAGGAGGCCGGCACGATCCCGTGCAGGCCTGTTGCCGAAAAACGTCAGAGCAACACGGCGTTCCGGGTGTTGACGCTCATCTTCACTTCCATGCCGGGTTCGTACCAGTCGACACCGCCCACATGCTTCTGATCGATGATCAGCTCACTGCCTGCCGCTTCCACCAGGTAACGCGTCTGGCTGCCGAGAAATTCCCGGTGCTTGACCTTGCCCGTGATCAGGTCCGGGTGGTTCTGGTCGGTGACGATTTCGATATTCTGCGGCCGCAGCACGAGCGAAGAACCGTCGGGGCTGCCTGCACCGAGATGAAGCACTTCGCCGGAGGCAACCTTGAAGGTATTTCCGCCGTCGCCACGCTGAAGTGTGCCGTCGATGATGTTTGCGGTTCCCAGGAATTTTGCCACGAACAGATTTGCCGGCGTGTCGTAGAGTTCCTGCGGCGTGCCCATCTGCTGGATGACACCGCCGTCGAGCACGGCCATCCGGTCGGCGGTGGTGTTGGCCTCTTCCTGGTCGTGGGTAACGAAGATGGTCGTCAGGCCCAGCTTCCTCTGAAGGGATAAAAGTTCCCGGCGCATCTGGATGCGCAGACTGGCGTCAAGGTTCGATAGCGGCTCGTCGAGCAACAGGACATCCGGCTCGACGACGACGGTGCGGGCAAGAGCCACGCGCTGCTGCTGGCCGCCGGATAGCTGGGAAGGCATGCGGTCGGCGAGATGCAGGAGGCCGACAAGTTCCAGTGCCGATTCCACACGGGTATCGATGTCCTTGCGTGCGACTTTCCGCTCCTCAAGGCCGAAGGCGACGTTGGCACGAACCGACATGTGAGGCCAAAGGGCATAGGACTGGAACACCATGCCGACATTGCGTTTCCAGGGTGGAAGCTTGGCAATGTCGCGGCCACAGATGAGAATGCGTCCTCTGGGTGTCGGGCCGAAGCCTGCAATGGCACGCAGGAGGGTGGACTTGCCGGAGCCCGACGGGCCAAGGAAGGCGTAGAATTCACCCGGTTCGATGGTCATGTTGACGCCGCGCAGGACTTCGGTGGTGCCGAAGGAGAGATGCAGGTCCTCGATCCGTATTTCGACTGCTTTTCTGGTCATTGGAAGTGTTTCCTCGAAATTGAACGCTCAGTGGGATGCGCGGACTTCGGCCTTGCGGGCCCGGTCCTTCTCGATGATGCGGTTCGACAGGTACGTTCCCAGGCCGACGATCACGACGGCGAGGATGCCGAGTGCCGCGCCGGCACCCCGGCCGGACGGACTTTGCATGTAGAGGTAGATCCCGTAGGAGAGCGGAGCGTCGTCGCTGGTGGAAACCAGCATGATGGTTGCCGACAGTTCGACTGCGGCAGTGGCAAAGCTGGTGACGAAACCGGCGAGGATCCCCCCGGCCATCAGCGGAACGACGATCCTGCGGATGGAGCGGCCCTTGGAAGCGCCGAGGTTTTCCGCTGCTTCCTCAAGCGACAGGCTGACCTGCTGAAGCGCGGCCATGCAGGCCCTGAGCGCATACGGCAGGCGGCGCACGGTCAGGGCGATCACGATGATGACCCACCAGGACGCCAGCGGCTTGCCGATGACCGGCACCTCGAAGCTGTGGAACAGGCGCAGGTAGCCGATGCCGAGCACGACGCCGGGTACGGCAAGCGCGGCGGTCGCCATGTAGTCGAGCATCTTGCGGCCCTTGATGCCGGTTCGCAGCACGATGTAGGCGATTGCCGTTCCCAGGATGATGTCGAAGCCGGCGGCAAGGCCTGCGTAGATCAGAGTGTTGACCACATATTGCAGGGACTGTTCGAACACGGTGGCGAAGTTGGCCAGCGTGTAGCCGTCCGGCAGCGGGCTGAACGACCAGATCGTGCCGAACGCAAGCAGCGTCAGACCGAAATGCGGCGACAAGACCAGAAGCAGGATGAAGACGACGACGCCATAGGCAACGATCTTCTCGCCGCGCGACAGGTCGCGCCGCGCAAGGCCGCCACCGCCCTTTTGAACCGTTGCGTAATCCTTGCCCCGCATGAACAGGAAGGACGCCCACAGCGAAAAGACCGAGAAGGCCACCAGGATGAAGGAAATGACGTAGCCCATCGGATCGCTGATGCCGACGGAGGAAATGCGCAGATAGGCCTGGGGGGCCAGCATGTTGTTGACGTTGAGCAGCAACGGGGTGCCGAGATCGTCAAAGACCTTGATGAACACCAGCGCGGCGCCGGCAATGTAACCGGGCATGGCGAGCGGAAACACGATCCGGCGGAACAGGCGAAGGCCCGTGCAGCCGAGGTTCTGCGCCGATTCTTCCATTGCCTTGTCGATGTTGCGGAGCGACGCCGACAGGTTGATCAGGATGAACGGGAAATAGTGCAGGGACTGGACGAAGATGACGCCGTTCAGACCTTCCATGAACGGGATCTTGAAGCCAAGGTATTGCGACAGCAGAAGGTTGACCGTGCCGTTGCGGCCGAACAGGAGCTGCATCGCGATGGCGCCGACGAAGGGCGGCATGATCAGCGGGATGACGCCGATGCTCTGGATCAGCGCGCTTCCACCGAAGTTGAAACGGGTGGTGATATAGGCCAGCGGCAGGGCGATAACCGTTGCCACGACCACGGACATCGCCGAGACGTAGAAGGAGTTCACGAAGGAACTGCGGAACAGCGACGAGCGGAAGAAATCGCCGAAATTCTGGAGCGTCAAGGCTCCTGTGTGGGGATCCTGGAAGGCGACATAGGTCACCTTCAAGACGGGAAGGATGAGAAACGCCAGCAGGAAGATGGCGATCGCGACGCCCGCAATTGCGGTGCCGGACAGCTCGGGAAATATGCGCCACTGCCTTGCAGGCGCAGTCGCTGCATTGCTCGTAGTCATCGGCTATGGACTCCGGGGAAGAGGCCGCACCTTCCCTGTTCCGGGCGGTGCGGCAAGTTCGACGTGATGTTGTTTTTGGTTTTCCGTCAGAGGCTGGCGGCTTTTTCCGCCAGAGCCTTGGCCTTTGCGTAGTTCTCGACCACGAAGGCATCCCACTGCTGCTCGACTTCCGCCTGGCGGCCCTCGATGACGTCGCTTTCCTTCTTGCGTTTCTGCTGGAAGACGGCGGCGAAGGAGGGGTCGAGACTTTCTTCCTCGGTGATGGGGGTAGCGTCGATGAGTGCGCGTGCTTCGGCGATCAGTGCCTTGGCTTCCGCATTGTCCTTGTCGGCAAGCGCAATCTCGGCAAGCTGCACGGCCCTGACGGCTTCACGCAGCTCGGTCAGACGATAGGTGACCATGACGTCGAACAGGGAATTGACGACGTTGTAGCGCTTTTCCGAGCGGTCGGCGTCGAAGTTGACCGATGCCTTCACATCGTCGCCTTCGAACGGGTTCGGAATGCCGTCGGGTGCGGTCGCGTAAGCAGCCGGGTTGACCGGCAGACGCATGATGGCCGGATCGAACAGGACCTGCTGGCCTTCCGGCGACAACACAAACTCGATGAACGCCTTTGCACCTTCCGGATTCGGAGCGTTTTTCAAGACACCGATGTTGGCAGGCACAACGGCAGTGACCGACGGATAGGCGAAGTCGACCGGGAAGCCGGACGCGCGGGACGAGAAGCCGAAGAAGTCGATAACGACGCCGAGGCCGAAGTTGCCCGAGTTGACGCCATCCGGCACGCCGAAGCTGCGCTCGGTGACCGTGTTCATGTTACCGGAAATCCACTTCCAGTCGGCCCAGCCCTTTTCCCAGCCGGCGCCCTGCAGAAGCGTTTCGACCGTCAGGTGCGTGGTGCCGGAGCGGGACGGTGCGGACATGCCGACATGACCGAAATATTCCGGCTTGGCCAGGTCTTCCCATTCCTTTGCCGGTGCCAACTCGTTGGCCTGCAGGTAGCGGGTGTTCCACATGATGCCGTAACCGGATGCGGCAAAGCCGTAGTAGAAGCCGTCGGGATCATTGATCGGGTACGTGCCGATCTTTTCGGGAATGCCTTCTGCGTTGATTTCGACCTTGGCAAGCAGGTCGTTGCCCTTGAGCACTTCGAACGCATCCGGGGCAGATGCCCACATCAGGTCGGACGTGTTGTTTCCGGCGGTTTCCTGAATGTATTTGACGGCTGCGGACGTTCCCTTGCTCAGGATCTCCAGCTCGTAGTCCAGGTTGGATGCAGCAAAGGCGGCTTCGAATGCATCGGTCAGTTCCTTCGGAAAGGATGTCACGACGACCACCTTGTCGGCAGCATTCGCCACGCCGGCAGACACCAGCAGTCCCAGTGCCGTCAGGCCCAGTAATTTCCTCATTGGATTATGTCTCCTCCATTCTGACGCAAGGGGTTGATCCGGCCCCTTGTTCGTTCAGCGAGGAAACGCTATCACTGGCGAAATTTTCGAGTCAAATTATTGAATTTATTGATATTTTTGTGTCAAAACTGACACGTTCAACGTGTCGATCATGACCCGTCTTCCTCCGCAAGGCCGCAGCTCTTCAGGCGCAGGTAAAGTCTCTTGCGCGGGATGCCGAGCAGTTCGGCGGCTTCTGCCTTTCGGCCACCGGTCTGAAGCAGAGCGTTCTGCAAGAGCTCGGTTTCGAAGGCGGTCATGGCTGCCTCATAGCCTGTGGAGACCTCAATGGGCTGGCCGCTGCCTATCTGCAGGTCAGCCTCCAGGCCGATGACGAGCCGTGCAGCGATGTTGCGAATTTCGCGAACATTGCCGGGCCAGTCATAGGTGAGGAACTGCTTTTTCTGGCGTTGCGACAGTTTCGGAAGCGGCAGGCCGTGGTTTTCCGAGGCCTGATCCAGAAGGTGTTCCATCAGTTCGATAACATCCTCGCCGCGTTCACGCACCGGCGGAAGGGACAGGGTCGCCACATTCATCCGGTGATAGAGATCGCCCCGCAGGCGACCATCGTGAACGAGGGCGGCAGGGTTGGTCTTCACGCCGGCGATGACGCGGATGTCCACCGGGACGGCATCGCTGCCGCCCAGCCTGGTGATCTTGCGCTCTTCCAGTACACGCAGAAACCGCGTCTGCAGCGCATTGGGCATGGAATCAAGTTCATCCAGATAGAGTGTTCCGCCCTGCGCCCGTTCGATCCGCCCCGGGAAGGAGCCGTTTTCGGTTTCGAAGCCGAACAGTTCGCGGTCGATGTCCATCTCCGTGACGGCACCGCAGTTGATCGTCACAAGCGGTCCCGGCGCGCGCGGGGACAGTTGGTGCAGACAGCGTGCGGTCAGGTCCTTGCCGGTGCCGGTTTCGCCGTGCAGAAGCACATCGACATTCAACGGGCCAATGCGCGAAATCGTCGACCGCAGGTCAGTCATGACCTGCGAACTGCCGATAAGCTCACCCTGAGGATCGCGGATGCGCTGAACCTTGCGCCGCAGCGCCAGGTTTTCGAGTTGCAGCCTGCGCTTTTCAAGCGCCCGGCGGGCCGTGTCGATCAGGTGTTGCGGTTCGGTGGATTTCTCGATGAAGTCATAGGCGTTGTGCTTCATCGCCTGGATCGCGGTCTTCACGTCGCCGTGTGCCGTAATGACGATGAAGGGGACCTGGGGGGCATTTTCCTGAATCAGGCGCAGAAACTCCATGCCGGTTCTGCCAGGCATGCGAATATCGCTGATGACGATGCCGTTCCAGTTGGGCTGTATCTGCTCGGCAATCACATTGGCGTTGGCGTAGCAACGTACGCTGAACCCGGCGAGCTCGAGCGTTTCCTGCATTGCTTCCAGCAGATCCGCATCATCATCGACCAGAACGATTTCGCCCGTTTCAAACCGAGTGCTCAAGCTGCCCCACCTTGTTCTGTGCCGCGCATGGCAGCCTCAGCTGAACGGTTACGCCACCCTGGTCGTTTTCCGCAAGTTCCAGATGCCCGTCCATGTCCTGCATGATGTTGAAGGAGATGGTCAATCCAAGACCGAGACCCTTGCCGACTTCCTTGGTGGTCACGAACGGGTCGGTCAGCTGCGTTGCCGATTGTCCCTGAAGGCCGATGCCGTTGTCGGCGATCAGGATGGTCGCGTCACCGGCGGTTTGCTCTGCCTCGACGCGGATTTCACCGCCGCCTGCCGCTTTCATGTCGATGGCGTCGACCGAGTTGCCGATGACGTTGATCAGGACCTGTTCCAGCAACACGGGATCCGCGCGGACGGTTAGCTTGCCGGCAGCGTCGGAGACATTGAGCGCGACGCTGCTTTCCTCCAGGCGCCGCTCGAACAGCGAAACGACAGGTTCGAGGGCCTGATCCAGTGTCAGGTCCTTGACCGCGTAGTCCGAACGGCGGGCAATGCCGTTCAGGTGCTTGATGACGCGCGACATCCGCTCTGCGAGATTTTCAACGACGTCGACCTTGGCTTCGACGGCTTCGCTCTTGCCCTTGGCAAGCAGCAGTCGAAGGTTGTGCAGGTGATGTTTCATGGCCGCGAGCGGCTGGTTCAGTTCGTGACTGATGCCCGCAGACATCTGGCCGAGAGCCGCCAGCTTGCCGGCCTGAACAAGTTCGCGCTGGGTCTGCTTCAACTGGTCGAAGGCGCGTTTGCGCTCGACGATTTCCTTTTGCAGGTTTTCGTGGGTTCTGTTCAGTTCGACCACGGAGGATCTGAAGATTTCCGTCGCTGCCCCCATGCGGGCGATCTCGTCGTTGCCGCGGGTGGGGATCGGCGTGGAGAGATTGCCCTGAGCGATCTCGATCAGGGCTTCTGCCAGCCGGTGCAGTCGGGCAACAATCTGGTTGCGGACATAAAACAGCAGAATGCCGGCGCAGATGACACCGCAGATGACAGTTGCGACGGCCAGCAGCAGAGAGGCAATGCGCAGCCGTTCGGCCGCCTGATTGGTGAAGGTGAGGGCGGCAAGACGGCGTTCCCTGCCCAGCTCGACCAGGGCGGCCTGAAGATCTGCGACGGCGGCCTGTGCAGTGCTGAGGTCGCCAAGTGCCTGTTGCTGCAGCTCGATCCGGTCGCGCGATCCTGCAAAGACCCCCGTTTCGTCATAGGCGAAGGCCTGCAGCCGTTCCAGCGACGACACCAGCGTTTCGGTATCGGCCTTTTGCGGGACCTCCGCCAGCATGCCCTGGAGGTTTTCAAGCGCGTCGAAATTCAGATCTTCAAGCTGCGCGAGTTTTTCCGCCGTGTCGACATAAAGCGCCTGCAGCAGGAAGGTAATCGCCGTCGCCGTGCTTGACCGGATTGTCTGCATCTGTTCGCGAAGCAGGGTTTCCTGCCGGATGATCGCGGCAGCCGCGACCCGGTCGGTGCGCGACTGCGAGCGGACCATTTCGGACGACAGGCTGTCGATGTTGAAGGACAGGTCCTGAATGCGGGCAGCGACTTCGGTCTGGATATCGATCTGCAGCCAGCGCAGTTCCACCTGGTAGTGTTCCAGCGACCTGTTGATCGCCTGCAGATCCCGGGAGACCTGAAGGAAGGACCCGAGCTTGTCGCTCAAGGTTTCCTTCGCCTCGATTATCTTCGCGGTGTTTTTCGTGTCGCTCAGGATGTTTGTTTCCAGAAGGCCCGAAATGCCCTGGCTTGCGGCTTCCACATCCTCGCGCATGGCTTCCGGTTCGCGTTCCCGGGTCTGCGCGGCAATCTCGGTCGCGATGACGGCGAGGCGCGTCGCATATTCGGAAAGCTCGGAGGCCAGGGCGATTTCCGGAATGCTCTTTTCGGTGATCTCGCCAAAATCGCTGCGTGCCTGAGTGAAGAAGACCACGCCGATGGCCAGGATGATCCAGGTGATCGCGGCAATCGTGAGGATGGACAGCAGCAAACGAAACCATATCGTGCCGCGCCCGCGGTTTGCCGTCTCAGTCATTGACAGCCAGACCATTCCGGATGCTTGTCTCGAGCCCGGTCAGCATGGCGTCGACTGCCGCCAGTTGCTCCCTGGCGGCAATGCGCCAGGTGGCAAGGCTCCATTCCTCGCCGGTTCCGGCAAGCGAATTGGCGCCTTCCTCCTGTGCGTCCCGGTAGCGTTCCGAGCGCACGGCATCGATCTCGGACACGGGAAGCTGGTTGAGCTTCTTCTTTATCTTGATCAGCGAAGGAACGAGTTCGGGAGGCGCCTGCCGGCTCAGTGTTTCCAGGCGCCGCAACAGGTTTCTGCGCTGAACCAGATTTCTGGTGATGAAGATGTCGAACAGGTCGTTGACGGCCTGATACCGTGTTTCGGCAAGATTGGGGTCATAAGTGGACCAGCTGAATTTCAGCGCAGCCTGCACTTCCCTGGGGAACTGGTTCAAGGATTGTTCGCGAACAGAGGTGTCCACCGGGATCCTGCGGATGTCGGGCTGTGTCAGCAGTTCCTGCGCCGGTTTGCTCAACATGAAATCGATGAACAGACCCGCCTCCTCAGGGGCGGAGCCGTGGTTGAGAATGGAGATCCGGGCAGGGGCCATCATGACCGGTTGGCCATATTGAAAGCGGACGCCGTCGTCGGCTTCCGTCAGCGCCAGAAAATCGATCGACAGACCAACATCGAAGCGGCCGCGCTTGAGCCCCTCTATGACACTGAAACTGCGGGCGGTGATGGTCTTGAGGTTCTGGGACAGGCCGAAGATATACTGCCAGCCCCGATCCCAGCCGCGATCCTGAAGGATAACTTCCAGCAGCATGTGTGTGGACCCTGACCGGGCAGGGTGGGACATGGCCAGCCTGTCCTGAAAGCGTGCGTCCAGCAGATCGTTCCAGCTTGTGGGCGGCCTGCCTTCAAAGTCTTCCATCCAGCACCAGCCGACACCGGAATAGGCGAAATCGACAAAGGTCTGGCTACTGTCCTGTGAGCGTTCCCGCAGGCGGCCGAATTTATCGAGAAGGGAAAAGGCCTCCGGTGACGACGACCAGAACAGATCGAAGCCACGCGGGTTGTCCAGCAGGATTTCCTCGACCGAGGCGACCGTGTTCTTGTTCAGGACAGTAACGTTGATCGCCGGATACTTCTTCGAAAACGCATCGACGAAGGGCTTCGTGAAATAGTCCGGAAAGGACGTCAGGACACGAAGATCCCGCGCGTTAGCGGCAGTCAACAGCAGGAGTGTCGCCAGGCAGGACATCGCAATAACGGCCAGCATGACGGATATTTTCTGAAAACTGATTGCGCCTGACATCCCGGATTGCCTCATTTGGAGGCACCTTATATCAGAATTCCGAACGTCGACGGAAATATGCACGGCGATGTTGCCAGACCCTTCGGGCTCCGCCGTGTTTACGACAGCCTGATCGAGACAAACCGGGCTAGCTGTCCATCTTGCAGGTGGCGCTGAAGGAATATCCGACGCCATAGACAGACTTGATGGGTGATTCCACCCCGGTCTGATCCTGGATCTTGCGCCTGAGGCGGCTGACGACGGCATCCAGATGCCGATTGTCGAACTGAGTCTGGCGATTGGAGAGAAGACGGGAAAGATCGTCCCGGGCACAAGGGGCTCCGGAATTGGAGACCAGGGCTTCCAGAAAGATCCTTTCGGTTGCGGTCAACTTTATGGCGTCGCCGTCCGGTGGCAGAAGCTTCCAGGAGACATTGTCCAACACCCATTCTGCCGCGTTGTTACCTTCTGATGAAGCGCCGGACAGTCTGCGTATGAGGCTCTGGACCGCAGCCAGTATTTCCCTGAGGCTGGTATGCTTGACGAGGTAGATGTCCGCGCCGCTGTCGAACCCGCGGACCCGGCTTTCGCTGTCGCCGTGTGCGGTCAGCATGATGATGCCGCAATTGATTTTCGCCCTCAGGTCGCCTGCAAGGTCGAAGCCGTTTCCGTCCGGCAGCGAGACATCCAGGATCACGACATCCGGTCGTTCGGCGTCATCCAGCGCGGTCCACATTTCGGCCGCGCCGCCCGCGCCGCTGACCTGAAAGCCGTTGAGACGCATATAATCCAACAGGTCGGCGCGAAGGGCACTTTCGTCCTCCACGATCAAAATCCTGTTCATGCCGGTTCCTCCTCCTGCATGGTCTCAGAGTCCGCTCGCGCAAATCCGGGAAGCGGCAGGAAAACCCTGGCAAGCGTGCCGCCGCCTTGTCTTGCACTCAAATCCAGATGTCCCTGGTGATAGCCGACAAGCTGCCGGCAGGAATGCAGGCCGAGCCCGCTGCCTCCGGTTCCGCCTGTATTCGAGGCCCTGTAGAAGCGGTTGCCGATCTGCGCCAGGTCACGATCCGGAATGCCGATCCCGCGGTCCTTCACTTCCAGAACGATATCACCGTTCTGGGCCGCTATCGTGATCTCGACCTCGGCGTCCTTTGGTGAGTATTTGAGCGCGTTGTCGACCAGATTGACGACCACCGTGCGGAGCATCTCGGTATCTCCCCGGTATGCCGGCATCGGCGCAACGGGATGAAGTGTGAGGCGTTCGCCGAGGCCGGCATGGTCGAAGTGCCGCTGAACGTCCTCATAAAGGGCCGAGAAATCCACCTGCTCGATCTTCAGCACACCTTCATCCTGCCGCTCGCTTGCAAGAAAACGATCGATCAGCATCGTCATGCGGGAAACGGCCTCGTCGATGCTTTTCAGACGTTGGGCGACAGCCTGCTGCGGTCGTTCCAGCATCAGGGTGAGCATGTCGCTTGCGTAGCGGATTGCGGCCAGGGGGGTGCGAAACTCATGGCTGACCATGCGCATCAACTGGCGCTGGTCCTGGCGTGCGGCCTTTTCCCCTTCCAGACTGGCGGACAGTTCTCCCTCCAGGCGCCGTCTCAATGTTACTTCGCGCGCTAGCGCAGCGTTTCGGTCGCGCAAATCCATGGACAGGCGCATGCCCACCATGAAGATCAGACAGAAGAAAAAGCCGACAATGAAGATGTGTCCCTGGAAGAAGTACCAGGTATTGATGTTGGTCATCACCGGATTGGCAACCGTCGATGGCTGAATATAGACGAGTGCGCTCTGCAGCAGACTTGCGGCGGAATATTCCCCAAGCAGGAAGATCATGATCCAGCGAAGGAAAGGGGGTTGGGAGCGGTCGCGGTAAAGCGTCCGGATCATCAATGCCATCATCACCACCGTGAATGCAGTGGAGGCATGAATGCGCAGGCCGAGGTCTGTCGGGTCATAGACAACGGCGAAGATCCAGAACAGGAGCTGTGCCGCGAGACAGAACGCGCTGATACCGACAAAACGGGGCTGCCCCAGGAAGCGCGCCAGGCCGTCGGCCCACAGGACCAGGCCAAACTTGATCACCATGTTGTCCGTCACGACGCGAATGAGCGATGGGTCCGGACCGCGCTGCAAATAGAGAAACAATCCAATCGCGATGGCGAAGAAGCCGGCCGCGATGACCTTCAGTTCATAGATCTGGCGCCAGACGAACCAGACGAGTAGCCAGGCAACGGACATGAAAGCGGTTGTCGCGAATTCCAGCAGCAACATGGTCTTGAGATCGAGCATGCGCTTGTGATGACGGAAGCGGCCTGCCTGTTCAAGTAACAGTTTCGAGGCCTTGATTGCGGCAGCTTCGATTTCAGGCAGGTGTCACCCAAAGGAAGCAAGTCTCGTCAGAATCTGTCAGAATTGATTAGTATTGGTAGGTGGAATTCGATCTCTCGCCATCTGTATTTACACCAATGTTGACCGTCGTGGGCACAAGACGACGCAACAGCGGGAGTATTGATACAAATGGCGTCCAGGACCCGAAGCACCGGCGTTTCAAGCGCACCGGTTGAGCCTGCCATTCCATCCGGCTCAAACCGGACAGCCTCCCTTGCCGCATTTCTGCTGCTGACGACAGCTCTTGTCCCCACCGCAGCCTTTTCAGGCGATGCCCTGCCGCAAGGGGGCAGTTTCACGCATGGCAACGGAACCATTACGCAAGGTGGTTCACGGGTTGATGTGAAGCAATCAAGCGATGCCGGTATCGTGAACTGGGGCAGCTTTTCCATCGGCTCCGGCAATCAGGTTCATTTCGACAACGGCGCCGGTGCCACGCTCAATCGGGTCACGGGCAATGTGCCGAGCCGTATCGATGGCAGCCTCAGCGCGACGGGCAGCGTGTTTCTCGTCAATCCTGCCGGAGTTGCCGTTGGCAGCGGCGGGCTTGTGTCGACGGGTGGTTCGTTTGTCGCTTCGACGCAGGACGTTACCGACAGCGATTTTCTGAATGGCGGCGGCCTGACCTTTTCCGGCACGAGCGGTGCCGAAGTCGTAAATGCGGGCACTATCCGGTCAGCGCAGGGTGACATTGCACTGATTGCGCGCCGCGTTGAAAACAGTGGCACGCTTGAAGCGCCCAACGGCACTGCAGCCCTTGCCGCTGGCTACGAAGTCCTGATGAAAGACGTCGCCGATGCAGACGGCCTGTTGTCGGTCAAGCTTGGCGGAGCCGATACCGAAGCGCTCAATTCCGGAACCATCGCGGCGGCCAATGCGGAAATCCGCGCGAATGGCGGCAATGTCTTTGCGCTGGCTGGAAACACGGATGGTGTCGTCAAGGCAACCGGTGTCAGCACTTCCGGTGGCCGGATATTCCTGACGGCGGGCAATACGGGCAAGGTCCAGGTCAGTGGCAAGCTCAAGTCGCGCAAACTGGCGGAGAACGTTCCGGTGCCGGGTGCAAAGCCGGCGACCGAGGGTGGCGCCATCACGGTGACGGGCGGAGAAATCACGATCACCGGTACGCTCGACGCTTCGGCGGAAGAAAGCGGCGTCAAGGGTGGTGAAATCGTGGTGTTTTCCGAGGACACGGCAAGTGTTTCCGGAACGTTGAGCGCCAGGGGTGGCGTGGGCGGTGAAGGCGGCTTTGTCGAAACGTCTGCCCGAAACACCATCGATTTTGCCGGCATCACGGTCGATACCTCGTCTGAAGGCGGTCAGACCGGTCTCTGGCTGATCGACCCGGTTGACCTGACAGTCGATGCGGCGGCGGCTGCAACGATCTCTTCCAACCTCGCCAGCAACAACGTGAGCCTGCAGACCACCAACTCGTCTGCAAGTGGTCCGGGCAACCAGAGTGCGGGCGACGGCAACATCACCATCAATTCGGGCATCACCTGGACGAGCACAAACACACTCACGCTCAACGCCTATAACGACATCGCGATCAATGCGGCCATCGACGGCCAGAGCGGTGGGCTGACCCTGCTGGCTTACGGCAACAGCGGCACGGCTGCTGTCGGCACGATCTCGACGGGAGCAGCCGGCGCGGTCGATGTCGACAATTTCGCTCTCACCAGGGGTGTCTGGGATCAGGTCGGCGCGGGCCTGCCAGACTTTGCCACGAACGCACTGAGTGTTGGCTTCGGGACTTTCATCCGGGCGCAGGGTGGCGATGGCACTTTTTCCAACCCTTATGCGCTATTTGACGTTTATGGCCTGCAAGGGATCACGACCAGTGACAGGCGTGGTGGCGGGTCCGGCGATATCAGCCTTTACTATGAGCTTGCGAACGATATCGACGCGTCGATGACATCATCGTGGAATAACGGTGCTGGCTTTGACCCTGTTTCCTTTTCCGGAAGCCTGGATGGCAAGGGACATACGATAGACGGCCTCTATATCAACCGGCCTTCCGAAGGTAATGTCGCACTTATAAGTTATTGGCAAGACAACTATTTCACTTCCGGACGTGACCTGGAGATAAAGGACCTCACACTCACGAACGCGTCTGTTACCGGCGACAACCAGACGGCAATTCTGGTCGGCGACACAGGCGGTGGGAACTATCACGGTCACAACATGTCGAATGTGACTGTCAGTGGAACCGTTCAGGCGAATTCCTGGGGCGCAGGCGTCGTGGCCAGGTATTTCGGCAACATCGACCAGTCGACCATGACCAATGTTCATGCCGATGTTTCCGTCACGACGACGGATGGGGGCAGTGCTACCGGCGGCCTCGTCGCGATTATGGGTGAAGGGCTGATAATCTCGAATTCCAGCTCGACAGGATCGATAACCGGAGGGCAGGTCGGTGGTCTTGTCGGCACCACAGACGACAACGACAACAGGATCGAAAATTCCTATTCGACGGCGACAGTCACCTCGTCAGGGAGCTTTCGGGAGGCTGGTGGACTGGTTGGGTACGCGGAAGATCTTACGATCTCGAATTCGTATTTTGCCGGTCAGGTGCTCGGTACAAACGGCGCCGCGGCTGGAGGGCTCATCGGTACGGCCGACAGGAACACGGTCATTGAAAACTCCTTTGTTACGGGTCTTGTAGAGGCTGAAGGATATGCAGCCGCATTGGTCGCTGAGGTCTCCGACTCAAGCGTTTCAATAACCGACACAGCCTGGGATACTGAAACCACCGGACAAACCGAGGTGATCGGTTACACGAATTCCTATACCCCCACCGTGACCAACACGAGCGGTCTGACCACTTCCCAGATGCAGGGATCGCTGACCCTGGGTGGCTTTACCCTGGACAGCAGCATCTGGGGCACTGGCAGCGGACTTTTCCCTTATTTCAAGTGGGAGTATGCCGCCACACCCGAGGCGGTCTCAGGTATCGTCTACAGTGATGCGGGCACGACGGCCCAAACCGGAGCAAATGTCAGCGCACTTTCCGGCGGCAATCTTGTCGGCAGCGCTGTGAGCGGGGCAAACGGGTACTATTACATCCTGACTACGGCCGGATCGCTCAATTCCGCAGGGGTCCTGTCTTATCTGGACGGTGAAAGCACCAAAGCGGCGACTTTCGCCGACACAGTTACGTCGACCGGCGTCTCCGGAGCCGATATCTGGGGCAATGCCTTCAACGTCAATACCGGTGCAGCGGCCACGACGGACGTGGTCACCGCTCTGGACACGACCATCGGCGCGTTCAGCGACACCGATCTCGACTTCCTGTTCAACACGTCGGCGGTTGTGCGAACCGACCAGAATGGCAACAGTCTCGACTTCAATTTGAATGCGACGTCCAACTTCAATCTCGACAACAATCTTTACGCTGGTGGCAACCTGACTGTTGCAACGAATGGCACATTTTCGGTCGGCGACAGCAACGCCATCCTGTGGGCCCATGACGGTGACCTGACAGTGAACGGCGATGTCGCGTGGTCTAACAGCAACCAGCTTTCTCTCTACGCCGACGCCAGCAACGCCTCCATCAAGATCAACGGCTCCGTCACCGCGGCGAACGGCAAGCTGCGTGTGGACCAGACGAGCAGCGCAACGAATGTCACTTCAACGGCGACGGGTGATATCCATGTCGACGATTTCCAGTCCGATACCGCCTGGCTGCAGGTCGGCAGCAGTTTGCCGGATTTTTATGCCCGGGATTTCGATATTCAGGGCGGTCATTTTGTACGTGCGCTTGGTGGTGATGGATCGCAAGCCAACCCGTACCAGATCTTCGATGTCTACAGTCTTCAGGGCATACAGTCAGGTTCCGGCACCACGCCGGTAAACTATGTGTTGACCCGGAATATCGACGCTTCGGGAACAGCAGCCTGGAACGGTGGTTCCGGCTTTGCGTCGACAAGCCTTCGCGGCAATTTCGACGGTGGCGGCTATACGATCGACGGCCTGGCCTCGACAGGTAACTTCAGTTCGATCGGGTTGTTTGGCGTCGTTAGAGCCGATGGTCAGGATGTCTCCATTCGTGATCTCAAGCTGACGAACGTCAACATCGCGGGAGGGGTCGGTGTTGGCGGGCTGATCGGCGCTGCCGTTGGTGGCAAGGTCTCGGTATCGGATGTTTCGGTCGGCGGCACGGTGACAGGCGCAGGTAATGTCGGCGGCGTCGCCGGAATTATGGCGTCGGAGTATTCCGTTACCGACGCACATTCTTCGGCTGATGTCACCACCACGGCCTATGCTGCAGGTGGCCTTATCGGCAACAGTCAGACTTCTGATGCATCGCAGGTTACCCGTTCGTCCGCTTCCGGCAACGTCAGTGGCCGTTATGACATCGGTGGACTGATGGGCCGGGTATCAAATGTCGACGTTTCCAGATCTCATGCCAGCGGAACCGTCACGCTCCTTGCCGATAACACGGGTGGTACCACCACACCATATGGCGCAGGCGGTCTCATCGGCTCCATTGATTCGGGCTCGGTCGATCTCTCTTATGCGACCGGGACTGTGCAAAGTTCCGACAACGTCGCGACGCGTCTCGGTGGGCTGGTTGCCTACTCCGTCGGAGCGCCAATCACACGGTCCTTTGCGACTGGCGACGTGATCCACACCGGCCGCATGGCCGGCGGGCTCGTCGGCGTAACGGCCAGCAGCATTTCCGACAGCTACGCCACCGGGGACGTCTCTGGCAGCAACGAGATCGGCGGCCTTGTCGGGCGGATGCTTGACGGGTCGTCCGTGACCCGCTCGTATGCAACCGGTGCCGTCTCCGCGAGTGTGAACGGTGGCGGCCTGGTCGGCACTATGGACGCTGGTACGATCACGCTCACCAACAGCGTCTGGGACACACAGACTACCGGGCTGAACAATGCAGTCGGCAATCAGCTCGGCGGTTCGGTGACCAATGTCACCGGTGTGACCAGCAGTGCCATGCAGCAGCTCGACACGTTTGTAGCGGCAGGTTTTGGAATTGACGACCAGGGCGGCACGGCGAACACCTGGCGCATCTACGAGGGGCAGACGACCCCACTCCTGCGAGGGTTCCTGACTGCGATCACGGTAACGGGTGACGACAAGTCGAAAATATATGACGGAACGGTCTATTCCGGCGGGTTCACCTATGCCTTGTCGTCTGCCGGAGCGAGTCTCCTGGGAAGTTTCGATGGCGGTGCCGCCGTCACGGCAACCGCGGCCGGAAGTTATGTCATAGGCAACAGTTTCTATTCGCATCAGTTCGGCTACGACATTTTGAGCGTCGATGGCACGTTGACGATCATTAGCCCCTCCGAAACGTCCGGTTCTTCCGGCAATGGACAGTCTTCCACCGATCCCCGCCAGCGGGTGCTGGAGCGCAACCGGCTGCAGACCCCGGATACCGACGAGGCACTTGAAGACAACCCCTCTGCCTGCGAGCCGGGAGTGGTCGGCGGCGAAGGTGCCGTTCACCCCTGCAACCGCTCGTTCGGACGCTGGCTCAGTGCGGCGGCAGAGTAGTCCGGCATGACAAGACATACGATAACTGCAGCCCTGGTGGCCGGTGTTGCGCTCGTTTCCGAAGGTTCGTTCGCCCAGCAGGCTCTTGAAAGAAACCTTCCGGCTGCCGAACCCGGAGAGCCGGTCTCGCTGGACGTCGCCCCCCAGGACTTCGGCGCCACCGACAGGTCACCGCTCGGGGTTGACCTGGCCGGCGTTTATCTGATCGGCCAGTCCGACGATGTGGCAGGCCGAGCTCCGAAAGGTATCGGCGGTCCGGCGGCTGCTTTCGATCAGGCCGCACTGGATGCCGTGCTGTCGGAGTATCTCGGCAAACCGCTTTCCCTCGCCCTTGCGGGGGAGATTCAAGCTGCCGTAGCCCGCGTTTACAAGGAAGCGGGCTATCCGTTCGTATCCGTGACCCTGCCACCGCAGGAAATAACCGGCGGGGTGCTGCAGGTCAGGGTGATCGAGTTCAAGTCGGGCAACGTGACGGTGCAGGGGCTCGATGAGCGCGACGCCGAAGAGATCCGCGCAAGGCTGCGGATCAACCCCGGTGGGCGCATAGATGCGCGCGCGCTGGAAGAAGATCTCGGCTGGTTGAACCGCTCCCCCTACAGGCGGGCAGGTGGGGTTTTTCGCCCGGGCGAGGATGCCGCGCTCAGCGATCTCGAAGTCACGATCGATGAAGGCAGGCCCTGGCAGGTGTTTGCGGGATGGTCCAATTCCGGATCGCAGGATACCGGACGCGACAGGTATTTTCTGGGTGGCAATGCGCGTCTTCCCTTTCCGGGCGGCCCCTGGCTTTCCTACCAGATGACGGCCAGCGACGACATCTGGAGCGATCCGGGAATTGTCTTTCCGCGTGAAGGCGACTACCCCTCCTATGTGTCCCACGCAGGCAGGCTCACCATTCCGACGTGGGCCCGGCAAAGTCTTGAAATCGCCCCGGCAATGGTTGCGTCACGCGAGACGCCGAATCGCTTTTTCGACTTTGAAAACACCACCTATGAATTGCCGATCATCTACAGGTCTGCCGTCTCTAATCTCCTGCCGGGGCGCTATTGGGGAGACACCTACACGGGCGTTGAGCTGAAACGCCTGGAACGGACAACCTTCTTCAATGGTGTCGCGGTTGCCGACGGTGCCGCGGATCTGTTCCAGATGGTGCTTGGCTGGAGCAATTCGTTCGATGACCGGTTTGGCCGCACGGCGCTGGATGTCAGGGTGAAAGCCAATCCGGGAGGTGTTCTCCAGGGAAATGCGGCAACCACCTGGCAGACCTTTACCAATGGGCGTGTCCAGTCGGTCGACTATGCGTATCTTGCGGCAGACATCAGCCGGACAATATCTCTTCCGAACAGGTTCTTCTGGGTAAGCGCCCTCTCGGGTACGCTCGCGGGGCAGGTGCTGCCGGATACGGAGCGGATCTCGCTTGGTGGGCGATATGCGGTGCGCGGGTATAACTACGATGATGCCAGCGTCGACAGCGGTGTCATCTGGCGGAACGAATTGCGTCTGCCGTCCTTCTCGCCGCTTGCCGGCAATCTGCCTGAAAGCTGGCCGCAATCACTGACAAACGACAGTCTGTCGGCCTATCTGTTTGCCGATATCGGGTTCGGGATCGATCACGCCACAGACGACGATGCGACGCTGTCCGGTGTTGGCGCCGGCTTCGACTATGCTCTTGGAGACAATCTGACGGCTAACCTGATCGCGGGCGTTGCCCTGCAGGACGCAGGAGAAACGGAAGCCGGGGATCTCAATCTGCAGGCCTCGATCACGGCGCGATTCTGACGCTTCTCACGAGGCCAGGGCGCTTGCCGGTTCAAATTGCGCTTTTGCCGCTTCCCTGGCGATCCAGTTCAGGTAACGGCCGTAGGTCGTGCCTGAAATCTCGCTCGCCAGCGCTTCGAGATCACCTCTCGAGATCCAGCCCTGGTAGAATGCGACCTCTTCAGGACAGGCAATCTTCAGGCGTTGGCGGGATTCCAGCGTCTGGATGAAGCAGGCTGCTTCCAGGAGCGATTCCGGCGTTCCCGCATCCAGCCAGGCATAGCCCCGGCCCAGCATCTGGACGCTGAGGTCACCGCTTTCCAGATAGGCCCTGTTGATGTCGGTGATCTCAAGTTCGCCGCGTGCGGATGGGGTGAGGGTACGGGCGATGTCGACAACCCTGGCATCGTAGAAATAGAGGCCGGTCACCGCCCAGTCCGATTGCGGGGCAACCGGTTTTTCAACGATTGAGGAAGCCTTGCCTGCGCTGTCGAAGCCGACAACGCCGTATCGTTCGGGATCATGAACCTGATAGGCGAATATGGTTGCGCCGGTCTCGTTTCGCCGGGCCGCCAGCATTTTTTCCGACAGGCCGGTGCCATGAAAGATGTTGTCGCCCAGGATGAGGGCCGACGGTTCCCCACCCAGAAAGTCTTCCGCGATCAGGAATGCCTGGGCAATGCCTGCAGGGTGTTTCTGGACAGCGTAGGACAGGTTCAGGCCCCAGCGGTTTCCCTTGCCGAGGACGCGCTGGAACGCGCTCAGGTCCCGCGGTGTGCAGATGATCAGAATGTCTCGAATGCCGGCGAGCATCAGCGTGGTCAGCGGGTAGTAGATCATTGGTTTGTCGTAGACGGGCAAAAGCTGCTTCGAGCTTGCGAGCGTCATGGGAAACAGGCGAGACCCGGCGCCGCCGGCAAGAACAATTCCCTTCATACCCGGTTCCACTCCGTCGCCACGTTGCGCCTTCCTGCGACGGGTCCAAAGCCGGCCTGCCGTTGCGCCGAACGGTTCGACAACTTGTTCAAGAGCGCCTGCAGGCGCAGAACGCAGGTTGACAACTCGTATCTGGCTACAACGGTCCGGCGTGCCGCCCGGCGCATGGCCTGCCGGTCTGCCGGAGACGTCAACGCCGAACAAACTTCGGCAGCAATTGCCTTTGTGTCCCAGAAATCAACGAGCCTGCCGTTGACCCCGTCTCGAACAACTTCCTGAACCGGAGCGGTTTTGGACGCGATGACAGGTGCCTCGCAGGCCATGGCTTCGAGAAACGACCAGGACAGGACGAACGGGTAGGTCAGATAGACATGGGCTGCAGAGACCTGAAACAGGCTCAGGAGATCCTTGTGCGGGATCTGGCCCAGAAAGTGGATCCGATCAGGTGGAAGGCCGGTTTCCTGAAGAAGCCGGTTGCGCCATGTGTCGCCGCGAGATGGTGCGCGTCCGTAGCTGACGCCGTCGCCACCGGCAACAACGAACCTGGCTTCCTGATTTTCGCGGGCGACCAGTGCTGCCGCCTGCATGAATTGGGGAAACCCGCGGTAGGGTTCCAGGTCACGTGCCGCGAAGGTGACCACCGGATCGCCCGCGGTCAGGTGTCTGCCGTCCGGCAGGCGAAATCCGGCCATCGCGTCGGGGCGAGCCCGGGTCGTGTCGATGCCTTCATGCTGCACGAGGATCTTTGACCGGTATTCTGCGGGATAGCGGCTCTTCTGCCAGGCCGTCGGGCTGATGCCGGCATCGAGCTGATCCAGAGTGGACAGCTGGATGGCGTTGCGGAGCCTCATGGTCTGGCGCTGCTGCAGCGACATCTCGTCGGAAGGTGCAAACCCGACGTCTCCGCCCTGCGGCTGGAAGTAATATTCGCAGAAACCGATGGCAGGTACATCCGGCAGGGCATCCTTGACGAACATCATGCCGCCCCAACCGATATGTCCCATAACAATGTCGGGCTTGTGGCCGTTCAGGTCCAGCTTGTGCAGGATATCGGCAACCTTGCGTCCCGCCTCGATGTAGGGCACGGAAGGCCGTCCACCCGCGCTGCCCGCCTGCCGGGTGTCACCGGCATAGCGCAGCACACGCAGGCCCGGCACCGGCCGGTCCAGGGATTCGCATATGAGCGTGGCAGTCCAGCCATCGGCGATCAGACGCCGGGCAAGATGAACGAACTGCCCGGGCCCATGCCGGTGCACGAACACGATATGCATGTGCCAAACCTTCGATCAGAAACGGGTGCCGTCCAGACGCAAGGGGGATTGTTGAAGGTCCGTCGCCCAAAGGACCTCAAGCTTGCGCAGCAGTGCGAATGTTTCCTCAAGGGCCTTCAGGTCCTGTTCGGATCGCACGATCTGGTCCTGATTGACCTCGTCGGCTGCCTTCACGGCTCTGCAAAGCATCTTTCCCTTGTCGGTCAGACGGATACGGGCTGAGCGTCGGTCCCGTGCCGAAGCCGTTCGGTCGACGTAGCCGGACTGGACGAGTTGCTTGAGGCTGTAGGACGCATTCGATCCGAGATAATGACCGCGGTCCATCAGATCCCGCACGGACAGGTCGTCGTCACCGATGGTGAAAAGCAACATGGCATGGGCGGGAGAGATGTCGTCCGCGCCTATTCGGATCAGATCGACGCGGAGGCGGTCAAGGTAGCGCCGATACATTCGTTCGATGACTCTTACGAGTTCGAAATGGTTCGCTTGCGACGCCGGAGCCGCGATCCTTTCTCTTTCCCCGTATGCTGAATGATTGATGGATTCTTCAACCATAGGTTCAGTCCGCGAAACGTGCCCATTCATGTCCCTTGTTGCGTCTTCTAAGACTTTGTGCATTTGCCCCAAACTCCCACCTACATTCGAACTAAATTCGAAATAATTTCATCGCTATTCTGCTCCCTGTCTATGCACATTGATGCATTTATTAGTTTTGTTTTTGCATTTCTTCTCTTTGCCAATCGATTGCCATAATTAAAGGCACTAGATACCCCAAGTTAGTCTATATGCTTTCGTCATTCCTATGGAAAAGATGTGTCGTTTTCTGGGCAATCGCTCTTTTTTTCGCACGTGCGAACACACCTATCGGTTGAGGCTTCGGAGAATCTTGAATGGTTGAAAAGACAACACCGGACGCAATCGATCCGTTCCGTCTCATAAGAGAGGCTCGTGTCACCTTTGCAACCGGTCTCGCCGCAGCGGCGCTTCTGAGCGGGTTCATCACACTGCTGCAGATGATCGTTCCGCTGTTCATGCTGCAGGTTCACGACCGGGTTCTGAACAGTCAGAGCCTCGATACCCTGACAATGTTGCTGATCATCGCCTGTGGCGGGCTGATGCTTTTTGCGATTCTCGAATTTATCCGCAGCCAGATTTTCCAGGTGATGGGGAGCGAACTGGTTCGGCGTCTCAACCTGACGGCAATCGAGGCGGGGGTGAAATCCTCGCTGGAGAAGGGGGGCGGTATGGCCTCCGAAGTGCTGCGGGACCTGAACGATCTTCGCACCTTCATAACCAGCAACGCCATCAGCGCACCGCTGGAAGCCATGTGGGTGCCGCTGTTCCTGATTGTGCTGTTTGCCCTGCATCCGCTTTACGGGCTGCTGGCTGTTGTTTCAGCGATTACGCTGATCGGGCTCAACCTGCTGTCCGACATGACGACACGCTCGCTGTTGAAGGAAGCGAACACCGCCAACTTGCAGAATGTCGCGACGATCGCCTCCACGCTTCGCCACGCGGAGACGATCGAGGCAATGGGGTTGATGCCTGCCCTGACGCGCCGTTGGCGCAAGGGGCAGCTCCATGCCACGGAACTGATGGCAATGGGAAGCCGGCGTGGCAAGGCAATCCACGCGCTGACGCGAAGCCTCCGGTTTGGCATGCAGATCGCGGTTCTGGCGCTTGGCGCGGATCTTGTCATCAAGGGAGAGGTGACTGCCGGCACGATGATCGCCGCAAGCATCCTGATGGGGCGCCTGCTGACGCCTTTAGACAATCTCACGGAAAACTGGCGCCAGTGGGTGTTCGCATCAACCGCCTGGGGCCGGGTGCGCGAGGTTCTGGAGAACCACTCCTCGCTTCGCCAGACCGTGCCGACCCCGCCCAGCCAGGGATCGCTCAAGATCGACAAGCTGGTCTATGCGCCGCCCAACGCACCGGTGCCTGTTATCAAGGGCATTTCGTTCACGCTCGAACCCGGTGACGTTCTTGGCATTGTCGGCCCGTCGGCAGCCGGAAAGTCGACCCTGGCCCGTCTGCTTGTAGGTGTTCTTCAGCCCACGACGGGCGGTGTCTTTCTTGATGGGCACAACGCCTATCTCTGGGAGCGGGCGTCCTTTGGCGCGATGGTCGGGTATCTGCCGCAGTCGGTGTCTCTTCTGGATGGAACGGTTCGGGACAACATCTCGCGCATGTATGATGCCGACCCTCAGATGGTGATCGATGCGGCACGTGCCGCCGGCGTTCACGAGATGATCGGCCGGATGCCACTCGGCTATGACACGCCCGTGGGTGACAACCGTTACACCTTGTCAGGCGGACAAAAGCAGCGTGTCGCCCTTGCGCGTGCGCTGTTCGGACGGCCGCGCCTGCTCGTGCTCGACGAACCCAATGCCAACCTGGATACGGAAGGGGAGGTTGCCCTGTTGCGTGCTATTTCGCAGGCAAAGGAAGACAACGCCATCGTCATCGTCATCGCACACAGACCGGCAATCATGGAAGCGGCCGACAAGATCCTGGTGCTGGAAGATGGCCGGATCGGCCAGTTCGGTGACCGAACTGATGTCGTCAGCAGTATTTCAAGGCGCCTGCCGGCACCTGCCGCGCACCGCGCCCTGCCGACGAGTGGAGAAGTGGCATGAGCGATCGTTCCGAGCAGACAAAGCCACCCGTTGCCACACCTTCGTCCGAGGCCGCGACCGAAACAGGCCAGGCCTATTGGATGGCCGCCCTCAAGGCGGACGATGCGCGCCCGCCAAGCTTGCGCAAACCGCTTCTGGCGGCAGCTCTGGCCGTTTCGATCGGCTTTGGCGGATTTCTGCTTTGGGGATTTACCGCCGATCTCGATAGTGCGGCGGTTGCCACCGGCAAGGTGATTGTCGACAGCAAGCGCAAGACCATCAGTCATCTGGAAGGCGGGATCCTGCGCCGGTTGCTCGTGCAGGAAGGGGATTTCGTGGATGCCGGCCAGCCGTTAGTGGAGCTGGACGACACACGCGCACGTGCCGAGCTGGCGCAGCTCCATGGCAAACGGACCAGTCTGCTGGCAAGGCTGGCCCGGCTCAGGGCCGAGCGAGATCTGTCGGATGAAATCGTATTTCCGGAAGAGCTCAAGAATAGCAGCGAACCCCTGATCGCCGAAGTGGTGGCGGCAGAAGAGGGGGTGTTCGAAAAACGCCGCCAGGTCTACGAGGGCAAGATCGCCTTTCAGCAGAAGGAGATGGAGCAGTATGTGGCGCAGATCGAGGCCAATCAGGCCCAGATCGAAGCCACCGGGCACCGGCGAAAGTTGCTTGAGGAGCGTGTCGACGCCCTCAGCGGCCTGGAGAAGAAAGGGTTCACGTCAAAAGCCATGCTTAGCGAAGTTCAGCTGGAACTGAGCGAGATGATTGGTGACGGCGGTGAGCTGGAGGCCCAGAAGGCGCGTGCGGAAAAGGCGCGCCAGGGTGCGGAAGTTGCCCTGTTGCAGGCCGAACAGGAATGGCAAAGCGACATTGCCGGAAAGATCCTCGAGGCTCAACTTGAACTGAACCTCACCAACGAGCAGATCATTTCGTCGCAGGATGTCCTCGACCGGCTGGTGGTCCATTCCCCTCAGTCCGGTATTGTCTCCAGCATCGAGATGCGGACGCCCGGCGGGGTGGTCGAGCCTGGCAAGGCGATCATGGATATCGTGCCGCGAGACGAGAAGATGCTTGTCGAGGTTCGGATGAACCTGAACGACATCGATACCGTTCGTGTCGGCTCGGAGGCACGCATCCGGCTGACTGCCTATGACCGTCAGAACACCAGCCCGCTGGGAGGGGAGGTGACCTATGTCGCTGCCGACCAGACCGTCGATCCCCAGACGCAGGCGGCCTTCTATATCGTGCGCGCACAGGTTCTATCCGAAGAGCTGGACGGCAAGCCTGCCTTGACGCTTTACCCGGGAATGCCGGCGGAAGTCCTGATTATCCGGCGTGCTCGCAAGGCAATGGACTATCTGCTCGAGCCGATCACGCAAAGCCTTGATCGAGCTTTCCGGGAAGACTGAGGCGCATTTTTTTGTGCTCCAACAAATTTTTTTAACGACGGGCGGCATTGGCCGCCCGTTGCTTTTTCGAAGCCCCGGTCCATTCCGAGCGTCGGGGCATTTTCCTGGTGCGGTGCGAAAATTACACCTTTAACGCGATTAGTGCGTTGCAAAACTACCATGTCGTTCATTTTCACGGCGAGGCGGTTGAGTGCTGTTTCGGCATGAAGTGCGGGCGGTTTCAAGCATCTGAAAAATCGCAGAAATTGGATTTCAATCTATGGGGGATCATGTGGTTTCAATGATTTTGTTTTGAATTTCGAAATAAAATAAACGTAAAGGAATTGTATTTTCGAACTACTATTAAATGAAAAGTAGAATTAGTTTATCTCCTTCAAAATATTGCCTTATTTTTTTCACTATTCGTCCCTTTGAAGAGATTAGTAATTGTGTATTGTACTTCTCGCGCTGCGAAAATACGGGGTTTGTGCAGTGCGGTGTGCCGCGGTTCGCGGGGCGTCAAATGTAACGAGGCGAACTTCAGGAGTTAGCTACATGGCCACGATTGAAGGCAGTGCTTTTCAGGATTTCCTGCAAGGTACAAATGCTCAGGATTTCATATTCGGATTGGGCTCATCGGATGTTCTGCTCGGCAATGAAGGGGACGACTTCCTCTTCGGCGGCCAAGGTGGAGATCTGATCGTCGGCGGAGAGGGTGCCGACAAAATTTTCGGGCAAGGTGGCGAAGACGTCATTCTTGGTGGTGAAGGCAGCGATACCATCTTCGGCGGAGCGGGCTCCGACTACATCGAAGGCGGTGCCGGCGGCGACATCATTTTCGGTGGCGAAGGAACCGACATCATTGACGGCGGTGCCGGCAACGATCTGATGTTCGGTGGCGGCGACCACGATGTCTTCGTGTTCTCCGGCGGTGGCGGCAACGACATCGTCATGGATTTCCAGGTCGGCGATCTGGTGCAGATCTCGAGCAACATCAACGATACCGGTGTTTCCTCTGCTGCCGATGTCGCCGCACGGGCGACCCAGGTCGGCAACAACACGGTCATCGATCTCGGCAACGGCGATACCGTCACGCTCAACAACGTCGATGCCGACGATCTTCAGGACAATCCTGACGGCTACATCGTCGTTTCCTGATGATCCCGCACCCGGGCACGCGGTCGTCCCGTGTGCCCGGGTACCGGCCTTTGGCCTGTGGCCGTCCGCAACTCAGGTCTTAAAACAGTGATGGACAAAGATGCTCGAGACCCTGGGCAAATACGCCGAGGCGGACTTTGAGTCCCCGCATTACTTCCAACTTACGCCGGAGGTTCTTCTTCTTGTCTGGGATCCGGCGCATCAGGTAAATGCTGCGCCCCGGCTTGTGGAGCAGGGCGGTCAGTCCTTCGGCTCCATTGCGAGTGTCCGGCTGAACCGGCTTGATGGCCGGTCGCGTGTCGTATGGGCTGTTTCGCTGAAGGAAAAAACCAGGCTTAGTCTGAAGTTGAGCGCCGGCGCGGTCGGGTCCGAGGCGACGCTTTCTGTCGACGCCGCAAAGCCTGGTCCTGCCGCCGATGCCTTTGCCATTACCAACGGGCTCAGTCAGGCCGCCTGCGCCGTTTTCGTCACGACTTTCCTGAGCGCCTGGTCCGGCATGTTCCGGCTGGGGCGTTCCCGCAGTTTCGTCAATTTTGCAAGAGAGCTGCTGCGCTCCGTCAATGATGCGCCACCGGTTGTGGATGCCGTCGCGAGCATCGGTTCCGTCCGGTTGCTGGAAACCCTCATCAACAGCGACAGCACCGACATCAAAACGGCGGTCGTGATCGGTGATACGGGTGTTCTGCGGCTGGACAGCGGAACGTGCAACACGCCCTACAACGGCGGCAAGAGCAGATTGTTCATCGGTGCGGTCGACATGCCGCAGCCGCCTGCCAACGGTTTTCTGGTGCTGTCCGGAAGCTGGGGTCTGGCGATCCGGAAACTGGCGACGGACAACGTGAAGCGCACCGTCGGTGCATGGTGGGCTACCAATTCGCGCAAGCTGCCGGAAGTGCGGGACTACCTGGTGTCGGACGTCGGCGCCAAATCCGATGAGGCGCGTGCAGCCATAAGGGACCTGCAGGTGAGCGATCCCTTGCCGGCGCGCCGTCATGGTTTGCTGTCAGAGACGGGCTCCTTCTGTGCGGTGGAAACAGCTGTCGCCTGCGAAGCCGGTGTCCTGGTCGGTGGCTGGCTGCGCGATCCTGCCCGTGTCTATCAGGGGCTCGATATTCTTGCCGGTGACGCCGGTCCGGTTGCGCTTGAGCTACACACGTTCGATGGCGTTCTGCCGGAAACCCAGGGCGGTTACGCGATAAAGCGTTTTGTCGCGTTTGCACCGGTCGGCAGGGCGCTTCAACACAATCTGCAGCCCCGGTTCGAAGTCCGTTTGGCATCGGGTGAGCGGGAACTGCTGGTGCCGCCACCGCAGCCGGGTGACATCCCCGACACGAGGGCGAAGGCGCTTTCCGTCGTGACACCGCGCCATGCGAGCGACGAGGTTCTGGCGACCTGTCTGTCGAATGTCTTGTCCGATATCCAGTCGCGTTTCCGGCAATCCGTCGGTGAACCGTCCGAAGTTCTGTTCGGCAAACCGCTTGCCGATCCGACCGTGTCGATCGTGATCCCGCTTTACAAGGTGTTCGAGTTCATCAAGGCGCAGCTTGCGGCGTTTTCCGCCGACAGCTGGCTGGCGGAGAACGCCGAGGTGATTTTCGTGCTCGACTCTCCCGAGCAGGTAACCCATGTGGAGGACCTGCTCGCCGGGTTCCATCTTCTTTATGGCCTTCCCGTTCGACTCGTCGTGATGGAACGTAACGGCGGCTATGCGCTTGCCTGCAATGCAGGTGCGGAAGCGGCGCGCGGGCGCTATCTGGCGATGATCAATTCCGATGTCGTGCCGGTCGAGGCCGGCTGGCTCGAACAGCTGTGTGCCAGCCTGATGATGGACGAGCGGGTCGCGGCTGTAGGTGGCAAGCTGCTCTATGCAGACAACGCCATTCAGCATGCCGGATTGAAGTTTATCCAGGACGACAAGGGCCGCTGGTTCAACCATCACTACTACAAGGGCTTCCCGCGTCAGTTTCCGGAAGCCAGCACCTCCCGCGAGGTGCCGGGGGTAACCGGTGCTTGCCTCGTTCTGTCGAAAGCCGATTTCGAGACGGTGGGAGGGTTCACGACGGACTTCATCGTCGGTGACTACGAAGACAGCGACCTGTGCCTGAAACTCCGCAAGTTGAATCGCAAGATCTACTATCTGGGCGACGTCGAACTCTACCACTTCGAGCGTGTTTCCATTCGCAAGAACGAAGACTACACGCGCGGTGTCGCCTCTCAATACAATCGCTGGCTCCACCAGTCCCGCTGGCAGGACGACATCGTTGCCCTGATGGAAGCTGCGGAGCGGCGTGAAAAAGGGCTGAGTGCATGAATTCGCCGGTTCTCATCAAGGATGCCACCAGTCTGGTCACATCCCCACTCGGCAGTGAGCGGATTGCAGACCTGCAAGGTTACATCGGCCGTAACAGGTTCCTGCCGGTTCCCCCGAGCGAGGACAACTTCGTCGGAGATGGTGACTATCTTGCCATCGGCACGGAGTTTCTGGGCCACTTTATCGACCTTGGGGGCTTGCGCGCGCATGAGCGGGTGCTTGATGTCGGTTGCGGCATTGGCCGGATGGCAGTGCCCCTGACCCAGTATCTGGATCCGGACACCGCCCGGTATGTGGGTATCGATCCGGCATCGGCGGGCATTCAATGGTGCACGCGCAACATCGGGTCGGTCTATCCCAATTTCCGGTTCATGCATCTCGATATCGCCAACGCTCTCTACAATCCCGACGGCTATATCCGCGGCACGGAGATCGCCCTGCCGTTCGCCAACGGCTCGTTCGATTTCGCCATCATGACCTCGGTGGTCACACATCTGCCATCGGAAGAGATCCTGCCCTATTTCCGCGAAATCTCGCGCCTCATGGAGCTGGGAGGCAGGCTGTTTCTGTCGGCTTTCGTGATTGCGCCGGACCGCGGGGAAGGCTTGATCCCGCGTGTCGCGTTCCGACGCGACGGCGAAGGGCCTGCCTGGTACGGCAACCCGCAAGCGCCGCTCGCAGCGGTCGCCTTCGATGATGGTTTCCTCGACAGGGCGTTGGAGACAGCCGGATACGAAATCGCCCTGAAGCGGTTCGGGCACTGGCGTGGCGGCAACGGGGCTCCGCATTACCAGGACTTTTTCGTTGCCGTGAAAACGTCGCGGGGGGTGTCCTGATGCGGATCCTTGTCTTTGCACATAATCATCCGGACCTTCACCCCGGTGGAACGGAGACCGTCGCGCTTGACCTGGCCAGGGCCTATCGCAAGGCCGGGCACCAGTCGCTGTTTGTCGGTGCGACCAACCACCTGCACCGCGAGCCGCATCCGGGTACCAGCTTTCAGGCGATCAGCGACAGCGGTGACGAGTTGCTGATGTGGGCCGGTCATTTCGACCGGTTCAACATGAGCCAGATCGATCTGCAAGCCTTTGTGCCGGACATGCGGACACTGCTGGAAAGCTTCCGGCCGGATGTGGTCCATATCCACCATCTGCTGCTGTTCGGTGTCGAACTGCCGGTTCTAATCCGCCGGGTGCTGCCCGACGTGCGCATCGTTATGACGCTGCACGACTATTACGCGATCTGCGCCAACGACGGCGTTCTGATGAAAAGCCCGGACGAAGCCTGTGCTGCGCTTGGGGCGGGAGGACTGTGCAAATGCCTGCCCGAAGCAAAGCCGAACGACATGCGTCTGCGCGAGCGGTTCATCAAGACGCATCTGGAAGCCGTCGACGAGTTCGTATCTCCAAGCGCGTTTCTGCGTGACGTCTATGTGCGCTGGGGCCTGCCCTCGGAGAAAATCAGGATCATTCGAAATGGCAGGCCGGACGCAGCGCTGGCCAAGAGCCGGTCGGCTGACGACACGCCCAAAACCGTGTTCGGCTATTTCGGAAACCTGACCCCCTGGAAGGGCGTCGAGGTTCTGCTGCAGGCGGCAAAGCTGTTGGTGGAAAAGGACATGGAATTCGAGCTGCGGGTTCATGGCGGTGCTCCCTTCCAGAACCAGGAATTCGTCAAACGCATCGAAAAGCTGTTCGAGGAAACCGCACCCAGAGTGCAGCGCCTGGGGGCTTACAAACCTGATGATGTCGCCGGTCTCATGGCGCCCGTGGACTGGGTCGTCGTGCCTTCTCTGTGGTGGGAAAACGCACCACTGGTCATTTCCGAGGCACAGCAGCACGGACGGCCGGTAATCACCAGCGGTGTCGGCGGCATGGCCGAGGCTGTCAGGGACGGCGTCGATGGCCTGCATGTGCGCAAGAACGATCCGGTCGGCCTGGCAATCGCGATGGCGACAGCTGCCGGAGATGCCGCGCAGTACCGGAAACTTGCAGCCAACATCCGCAAGCCGCCGTCCGTCAGCGCTGTTGCCGAACAATATCTGCGCCTGTTTGCCGACCGGCAAACCGCGGCGCGTGAACCTGCTGCCTGAGGAAAACGGAATGAGTGTAACCCCTCTTGAACAGGTAAAGCCCGGATCGGACGCCAAGCCGCCGCAAGCTGTTGCGGAGGCCAGGGAACAAGCCGTTTCCGCGCGGCTTCAGGGGCGTGTCGATGCATTTGAAAACGGCCGGCTGCTCGGCTGGGCCTGGGATGCGTCGAGCCCGAGCGACCGCATGACCATCCACGTCTTCCACGACGGTGAGCGAGTTCTCAGCAAGGTTGCCGAAACCCAGCGCATCGACTTGAAGCGCAACGGCATCGGTGACGGTCATTATGCGTTCGACATCGAGTTGCCCCAGGCCGTTGCCGCAGCACCTGGCGGTCTGACTGTTGTGGCGGAAACCCCCAAGGGGGAAGCGCAACTGAAGCTGCCGCGCCCGAGCGCAGAAGAACGCGCTGCGGAAGCTGCCGTCGCCATGCCTCTGGCTGTGGTGATGGAGAAAGTCGACCGGCTGATCGTGGCGCAGCGCCAAAGCGCTGTTGGCCAGCGTGATGCAACGGCGGTCTTGCGCGAGACGGTAAAGCGGATCGATGCGCTGGCATCGAACGAAGGCGAACTTGGCGAGGCCATGTCCCTTCTGAAAAACGGCCAGGGCGACCTCTCCCAGAAGGTCAAGGAACTGGAAGTCTTTCTGCTGCGTTTCGATACGACGCTGAAGGGTTTCGATGACCGGTTGAAGGTCCTTGGAGAAAAGAGCCGCAACAACCTCAAGGTTCATATCCTGCTGCTGGCGATCCTTCTCGGGTTTGTCGGGGGCATGCTGTTTGCCGCCGCGGGCGGTCTCTGGAGGTAAGGAACGATGGAGCCTGTCGTCACCCTGGAAGGCGTGAAGAAGCTGCCCGCGAGAGCAGAGCGGCAGGCACCTGCGCTGAAGGCGCAGGGGAGCGCAGGGGCGCAGGTTCCGCTCGACGGTCATTCGGTTCTTTACGTCAACCTCGACCGCGAAACGCTGTTGATCGCCGGGGTGGGGGAAGCCTTTGCCGGCGGAGTGCCGGCTATCCTCAACGAAGACCCGAAGATGGTCGTGCCCTGCTCGGTGACGGTGCTGCCAGCCGGAAACGGCCTTTCGGGAAAAAAGCGTCCGTTCATCGCAATCCTGTCTCCGGTGCCAGGTTCTGCCTCCCGGCCTGACCGGGTGACGATCCGCAGCCAGGGGCATGCCTACCCCTATGGCCTCAGGCATCAGGCAGAAGATCTCAAGAGCTTCCTCAACAGTGTCGGTGAGCTATCACCTCAATCGGTGCCCGATATCGTTGACGGCCTGGTCCAGGCATTGCTTGGCGCGGGAACCACACCTCAGACAATGCAGACAGCCGCCAGACTTGTCGATGCTGTCGCGGGACGCGACGGTTTCATCGAGGTTCTGGGTGTCTTCGACGCCGGAGATATCTACCTCCAGGGGTGGGCCAAGGGCATGCCGGTGGGTACCAGCCGGGTGTTTGTTTTCGACGGCGCATTGAAACTCGGTCAGCTGGCCGGAAGTCTTTTCGAGCGCAAGGACACCGGTGGCAAGGCGCATGGTTTTGCCGGTTTGCTCGAGGTTGAGGGCGGTCTTGATACCGCGCAACTTCGCAAGGTTTTCTTCCGTGGCCGCGCCGGATGGAGCGTGGTCGAAGTTCATGAACACAGGACGATGCCGCCGGCCCGGGCTCTTCCCTCCCACATACGGGCCCTTCTGCCGAAGCTCTCCCCCGCGGGTGACGGCAGGGCCCGGCTGGAGCTGGCGGGCCGGCGGTTCGATGGCCGGGAAACGGTTAGCGAGCTCGACGTCCCGGTTCGTGTCGGTATCGATTTCAGCGCTTCACTGGATCGGGCCGGCGTCCTGTTGTCGGGCTGGCTGCTTAATCCGGAAGACCGTGTCGAGTCGGTCTTCCTGCGTTCGGGTTGCATGAGTTGTCGCCTCGACACGCGCTGGACGACGCAGCTGCGGCCCGACGTGACAAGCGCTTTCGAAACATTGTCACCCTTTCTGAACGGGCCGGATGCACTGCAACGGCACGGGTTCCTTGTTCATGTACCTGCCGAGGAAATGTCCGGCACCGAGGGTACGTATCTGGAGATCGTGCTGAAAGATGGCAGGTCCGCCTTTGCTCCGCTGGCCCTTGGCAGGGCTTCGCCGCGTTCCGCGCTAAGGCGACTTCTTTCCGGGCTGGATCCGGCAACGGCATTCCGTCCTGACTTTCTGGAGCGCCATCTTCTGCCGGTGTTGCAGGCCAATGATGCGCCCGAACCAGTCATCGTCGAGACGATCGACTTCGGGGCCGTGGATGAAAACGCCGCTTTCGCCCTTGTGATCGGTCTCGACGGAAATTTCGAGAAGTCACGTGTCCTGCTGTCGCTGTGTGCGCTTGATCCGCTGCTGCGGAGCGCGCCGGTGGTCCTGGTTGCCTCGCAGGATGATGCGCTGGAGCAGGTTGAAGACTTCAGGCAACTTGCCGGTTTCTACGGTCTCGCCGTCCGCCTGGTGCTGGCGGACCACGTCGAGGACGCGCTCGATGCGCTTCAGGCGGGCGTCGAGGCCTCACCGGCGGAGACGGTTGTTTGCCTGTCTTCGGGTGTGTTGCCGCGCGGTCCGGGCTGGCTGGAGCCGCTGCTTGCGGCGTTTCAGGCACAGGATGCTACCTGTATTGCAGCCCCCACGCTGCTCTATGAAGACGAAACCATCAGATGGGGCGGCGCCTGGATCGAGCCGGAAGACGGCCGCTTTCTGTTGAAGCAACATTATCTCGGTTACCCGCGCCGGACACTTCATGGCGCGGATGTCAGCCCTGTTGCCGCGGCACCGTTTGATTGCTGTGTGCTGCCGAGGTCGGCCCTTGCGGAAGCGGGGGGCTTTTCAAGGAAGTATCTTGGCACGGACGAGAAAGGGCTCGATGCCGCCCTGCGGCTGAAACTGTCGGGCATCGGTTCGCTCTGGGTGCCTCAGGTGGAGATGATCCACGCCGAGGACGGTCGCCCGGGAGAGCGATCCTGGAAAAAACTGGTTTCCGAACTCGATCGCCGCAGTTTCGAGCGAACCTGGTCTCCATTTCTTGCTGACCTGGCAGAGGATATCCGATGACGGCTGTTCACGAGGAAAGAACACCTTCCAAGGCCGCGGCGCTGCGCGTGCTCGTCATTTCTCACGGCCATCCGACACTGTCACTCGGCGGCGCGGAAGTGGCTTCCTACAATCTGCACCAGGGTCTGAAGGCCCTGCCGGGAACACAATCGTTCTTCCTGGCGCGGGTTGGTGACGGCTATCCGCGGCACGGCCAGTCCGCGTTGATGGGGGTCGATGACGCCGATGACGAGCTGCTTTTTCACGCCGACGACTACGATCCGTTCCTGGTATCCAACCGCAACACCGGAGACCTGCACAGGGACCTGCGGCGGTTTGTGCGCACCCTGCGTCCGGACGTGGTGCATTTCCATCATTTCATCGGCTTCGGGCTAGAGACACTCTACACGGTGCGCGACGCCTTGCCGGACGCCACCATTCTGGTGACTTTCCACGAGTTCCTGTCCATCTGCCATCATCATGGGCAAATGGTCAAAGCAGGTGGCCACAAACTCTGCGAGGCGGCCACGCCGATTGCCTGCAACGGCTGCTTTCCGGAGATTTCGCCGGCCAGTTTCCTGCGCCGGCGGCAGTTCATCAAGTCCATGCTCGGGCTTGCCGATGGCTATATCTCGCCCAGCCGTTTCCTGGCGGACCGCTATGTCGCCTGGGGGCTGCCGGCGGACAAGATGACCGTAATCGAAAACGGCCTGAACGTGAGCGAGCAGGCGGCGCAGCGCTCCGTGGCAGCCGGTGGCCGGCGGAACCGTTTTGCGTTCTTCGGCCAGATGACGCCCTACAAGGGGGTGGATGTACTTCTGGATGCAGTCCAGCGAGTTCCCGAAAGCATCTGGGGGGAAGATGCCACGCTGACCATTCATGGCGGCAATCTTGAACGTCAGCCCGAAGCGTTTCGCAGTCGAATTTCAGAGCTTCTGGAAGCGGCCGGATCGCGCGTGCGTTTCGCCGGCAGCTACCAGAACAAGGATATGCCGTCGCTGATCCGGCAAACGGACTGGGTGATGATGCCGTCCGTCTGGTGGGAGAACTCACCTGTGATCATTCAGGAAGCGTTCTTCCATGGGCGACCGGTTATCTGCAGCGGCATCGGTGGCATGGCCGAAAAGGTTCGCGACAAGGTCGATGGACTGCATGCCCGGCCGGCAAGCCCGGAAGACCTGGCGGACCGCATGGCCGAGGCCTTGCGCGATCCGGGTCTGTGGCAGCGTCTGCGGACGGGCATCAGACCACCCAAAACGCATCTCGAAAGTGCCGGCGAGCACGTGACCCTTTATCGCGAGGTTCTAGATGGCGGCCTCGCGTCTCGTCCCGGTGCCCTCAAGCAAAGCGCCTGAGAAGACAAAGGAATATGGAATGACACGCGTTCTGGTGATGATACCGTCCGGCGAAGTCTACGATCACAACAATGTCCGCTGGTACAGCCATCAGGACATTCAGCGCAACCTGAACCACTATCACAATATCGGCGATGCCTTCGTTTTCGATTCCTCGCTGAAACTGCTGAAGTACGACAGGCTCGAAACCCTGACGATCCGCGAATTCAACCCGGCGGAAGTCGACCGGTTGCGGGACGAATTCGACTATGTCGTGTTGCGCGGGTCGAACTACATTCACGGCGAGATGGATTGGGAAATGGCGGAGCAGGTGCTGCGCCGGCTCGGGCTTCCGGTTCTGGCTTTCGGGATTGGTGCCCAGGCGCCGGTCGACGGCAAGCTTGTGCTGTCGGATGCCACGAAGAATGTCCTGCGCCTGATTGCAGGTTCGACGACATCTGTCGGCGTTCGCGGTGCCTACACCGCCGAGGTGCTGGAAGACATCGGAATTTCCAACACGCGAATCATCGGTTGCCCGACGGCATTTCGTCACAACGACCCCGGTCTGAGGATCACGCTGCCCGAGATCGACCGCATCCGGAAAGTCGGCCTGACCGTGCGGCGCGAAGTGTCGCCGGCATACGCCAGGGATATCCGGCAGTATCTCTCGTTCCATCGCGACCTGATCAAGTCGGTTGCGGCCCGCTTCGATACCGTTCTGATGGCGCAGGGCGAGCTGGAGGAAAAGAAGCTGGTACTTGGAACGCCTGCGCAAAAGGACCAGGCGATTTCCTCGCTTCGGGAGAATGCCTGGGTTGGCGAGTGGTATCTGGACGACGACATCGAGTGCCTCTACCGCAACTCCATGTTCTATTCCGACGTTGTTGCGGACTATGATGCCTGCGTCAAAGCCTGCGACCTGGTGCTCGGCTATCGCCTCCATGGCAACCTGATGGCTTTGGCCAATGGCGTCCCGGCGCTTTATTTCACCTACGACAGCCGCACGCGCGAATTTGCGGAGACGTTCCGAATCCCGAGCTTCGACGTCTTCAGCGAGAAGGTGTTCCGCCTGAGCGACTATTGGGATCAGGGCCTCTTTGACCGGTTCAACCGGGCCTATGAGGCCACCTATTACGCCATGGGTGACTTCCTGAGCGAAAACAATGTGCCGCATGTCATGCGGGAGCGTGCGCCGGTGCGGCAGCGGAAGGTGGTGGCTCTCATGTGATTTGATAAGAATATCATTTCGAATTTTGAAGTATTTTATTCGTATTATTTGAGTAATATTGCGATAGAAATTCATCTATATTTTGTGAAAAGCAATAAGTAGATAAATATATTTACATAATTCTATGTTGCGCCGCATTATTGTCACAAACAAACATAAATCTTGTGCATGTATATTAGTTGAGCAAGCGGATCTCCGGCAGGGGGACGCTTCACAGTTCAGATGGGGGCTTGCATGACAGTCGTGGCTACACAAGACACGTTTCCCGTTCACAACGCTACGCGTGAGATGCTGCTGCTGAAGGAGCTGACCTTGATCGTCGTGGGCGTATCAAGGCAGGACATTCCCGGGCCGTTGCTCGAGGCGGTCAAGACGGTCTGGTTCGAGGGTGTCGAGGACGACTACGCCCTGTTTTCCGACGAGAGCGCCGGCCGTTACCAGGTGTCGGAAGCGCCGCTTCTGCCACTGGCCGTGATCGTGGATCCGGCTGCAATGGATGCAAAGGACGAACTGCACAAATGGATGCAGCAACGCGGTGTGGTTCAGTTGCCACCGGTTATCGGTTGGGGTCGTGGCGGTGAAGTGGAGGCTGTTTCCTCGATGGTCGGGCTGGTTGCCGATCATGTGAAGTCGGGTGCGCGGCGCCTGGTTCTGTCCAGCAAGGAACTGAAGACACTTCGCAGCCTGAACGACGACCTGCAGAACCGGTTTGCCGCACTTGAAGCGTTCCTCAACCGGCATGGTCTGCAGCCGCTGGATCTCCTGTTCAGCAACGAACCGGCCGAAAATCCGCTCAATCCGAATGTGCTGGCAAGTGCGTCTGTCGATGGTGTCAGTCAGATCCTGCCGGTGCCGAGTTCGGGTGTCAGCGGAGTGGCGGTGCATGTCGAACAAACCGGCAGCCGTCCCGACATCAAGCTGCGTGCCCAGTTGATGACGCTGGAGGACCAGAGGATCGTCGATACCTGGCATTTCTCCAGTGGCGATCTGTCCACGGGTTGGAACATCTTCGGCCTGTCGCGCTCGACTGCGGGCCTGCGCAGAACGCTGGAATTCCGCATGCAGGTTGAAGAGACCGAGGACGAGGTACCGCTTCTGTCCGTCGGTGGTCTGCAGCCGGTCGAAATGTTCCATGTGCGCGATGCCGCCAACGGCTTGTCGGTCCTCAAGAACAGCCTCGCCCTTCAGGTGTGGGGTGGCATTCCGGGTGTTTCCATGCCGCCGCATGCCAACTACATTCCGGCTCAGTCGCAACAGGTGAACCTGGACGAAGGCTTCCGCGACATGCCGATCGCCCCGGGCATCCTGGAGCACGCAAGCCTTGCCAATTCCGATGAGGTGTCCTTCGATTTCGAAGCGATCATGCCGTTGCCGACGGAACGGGCCATCGGCTGTCACCCGCCTGCGGAAGGCATGACCATCGGGCAACTTCCGGCAGCTTGTCCGCCGCAGGTGATCCGCATGTCCGCCAAGGCGTTCATCGACAACAGCCGCGCCGCCGATATCGATTTCGCCATTGTGGTTGCCAAGGACCTTGGCGCGGCCAAGGCGCTCTTCAAGGAAGAACGTGAACAGTCGGTCGGCGAGGCGTTTTCCGGCTGGAAAACCGTTAGCTACGGCGAGACGGCACATCTGAGCGCCTTTGCAGGTGAACGGATCGGGGTCTGGCAGAATGTCTATTTTGCCACAAGGATGAACGAAGCGACCGGTAACGATTTTGCCTGGGCGAAATTCGCCAACTTCCGCGCTGTCGTGAGCGGGTAGGCCGGCATGCTCCAGCACACTGGTTCAAGACCGGGCTTGCCGAATGTGCGTTACGCACAGTTCGGCGGTTCCGGCACGGCCTCGGCCACGGTCGCCATTGTCATTCCGGTCTACAAGCACTCGGTCCTTCTGACCGAGGCCATCGACGCGGCATTGGCCCAGCAGGCGCCGTTCAACATCGCGGTCGTGATCGTTGACGATGGTTGTCCCTTTCCCGAAACGGGGCAAACGGGCCGGGCCTATGCGCTCGCCTACGACAATGTCTATTACCTGCGGAAGGCCAACGGCGGTCTGAGTTCTGCGCGCAACTACGGCATCGACTTTGCCCTGCGCAGCTTCTCCGATCTGGAAGCTGTCTATTTCCTGGATGCCGACAACCGGATCACCCCTTCGGCGATCCGCGTTCTTCTCGACTTCATGAAATCCAGTGACGGTGTGGATTGGGTCTATCCCAATATCGACAAGTTCGGGATCGAGTGGAACGGCAACTATACGGCGGAATATTCGCGCCTTCTGCACGTTACCTTCGACAATATCTGCGAGGCCGGCAGCCTGGTCTCCAGATCCCTCCTCGACGCCGGGGTTCGTTTCGACGAAAGCATGAAGTCCGGCTTCGAGGATTGGGATTTCTGGCTGCAGGCGATTTCTCACGGCTTCAAGGGAGCGAACTATCCCTTCTTCGGCTTCGAGTACCGCCAGCGCGCCGAAAGCATGTTGCGCGATTCCAACCGAACCCGTGACAGCATCCTTGGATACATCAAGGACAAGCACAAGAAGCTGTTCTCCACCGAGACGCTGCTTGGCTGGGAGCACGAGGAAGCGCCGCGGTTCGTTGCATTCGGAGCAGATACCTACCTGGTCGATCTCTTCACCGATCCTGTCGTTGCGCACAAGAAGCGCAGCATCGAGGAATTCGTGAAGACCTTCTGGGCAGCGCAGGCCGAACCGGAAACCTACGGTGTGCCTCCGTTCTGGCTGTGGATGTCGCCGGCACACAGGGAAGCGCTGAAAAGCTGCGGTCTGCTGCACAACGTCTTGTGGCTGACCGAGCGCCTGTCGGCGTCCCATCATTTTGTCGCGCTTCGGTTCGAAAGCGACAAGGACCGACTGGCGATCGAGGTGAACGAGCTGGGCGAAGGCAAGGAGCTTGCCAAGAAGCCGCTTGGCTGGATGTGTTCGCTCGACATCATGAAGCAATGTGTCGAGGACAAGTCCGACGACTGGATCCGGACATTGAGAGGTGCCAATCCGGCACCGAAGATAGCCGAAGTCGTCGTGCGTGGGCCGTTCTCGGCGGAAGACATTCAGGGCACCGCCCTGTCTGCCACCAACAGCCTTCTGGCTACGCTGGGGGCCTTGCGCGAGTCCGGCTATCGCCACGGGCCCGACGAACGCTGGATCTGGCGTTCTGCCTATTTCCCGAACCGCAGCAAGTATTTCGAGCTGCTGCGGCACAGTGCGGGGGCAGCCCCGATCATGCCGCGTCTTGGCCGTGAGGGCGCGCCCCTCAGGGTCGGTCTGTTGTTGCCGATCGCCACGTTCGGCGGTGTCGAGAAAGTTGCCTACGCGGCTGCCCGGGTTCTGAAAAAAGCCGGGTGCGAAGTCCACCTCTATGTGTTCGGAAAGCCGGTCTACAACCACATTTCCGACAACGACGGGGTGTTCGACACCATCAACTTTCTGGCCGACGACTATCCTCTGTGGGGTGGTCCCAACATGTTCTCCGGCCACGAGTTACTGATGGGGCATGACGAAAACGCGCGGGCCGAACAGGTTCTCGGGTTCCTGTCCGGCCTTGATGTGGTGATCAACAACCAGCTTGCCCCGGCCAATGCCATTTTCGGCGAACTTCGCCGGCGCGGGGTCAAGGTCGTCAACTACGTGCATGTGCTGGACAGTTCCGAACTCGGCCGTCCGGCTGGCCATCCCTACCTGACGCTTGCCTATGAGCACATCTACGACAGTGTGCTGACCTGTTCGCGGGACATGGCCGAGTGGCTGCACGGCATGGGCGTGCCTGTTGCCAAGCTGCTTCATATTCCGAATGCCGCCGGTTACCCGATGGCACCGGAAGAGGCCAAACGGCTGTCGGACAACCGTCAGCAAGACCGCGATGGTCGCCTGCGGGCCGTGTTCCTGGGCAGGCTGGACAGGCAGAAAGGCATCGAGCGGATCTTTGCTGCGGCTCGTGCCCTGAAGCGCAAGGGTGTCGACATCGACTGGCGCATCGTCGGTTCCGACGTCATGGACGCCGGGGCGGGCGGTTCCTGGAAGGAGCGGTTTGCCGAACTTGGTATCCGCGTCGATCCGCCGATCTATGACAGTCGCAGGCTCAGCCGTTTGCTGGCCTGGGCCGATGCCTTCGTGTTGCCGTCCAGATGGGAAGGTGCGCCGCTCACGATCATCGAGGCACAACGTCTTGGCTGTGTGCCTGTTGCCACCGATGTGGGGGCCGTAAGCGAGCTGATCGAGAACAAGGTTGACGGCCTGTTGCTGCGCTCTTCCGACGATGGCGTGGTGACCCATGATCTGATCACCGCGCTCGAAACATTGGCAAAGTCGGAAAGGCTGCTTCGAACCCTTTCGGCCAACGCGTCGCAGCGCAGTGCAGAGCGCAGTTGGGAAAAGAGCCTGCAGCCGTTCTTGCGGCAATTGCACAACTGGTTCCCGGATCGCCTGCAAAGCATCCGCCGAACCAAGGCGCCGGTGGCGCAGATTTCCAGTTCATCCGAAACGACCGTCCGAGGGAGTGCCGCTGACGGAGCAACGCTCTGGCAGCAACGCGGACGTCAGACGTCCGTCCGGTAATCGAAGGGCCCGAGCCCACATTTTTGAAAGGTGCAGTTCACATGAAGAAGCTCTTCGTTCTCAACGGCGGCGCTGCCGTCAAGCCGGGCAACAAGTCGGCATTCCTGAAAATCGATGATCCCCTGTCGACCTTTGCACGCGGCGGGATCAACACAGGCGACGTTCTCGTCTATGACGCGATGTTGAAGGCACTTGCCTACGACCAGATCACCAACGTGCAGTTCGCCCATGCGGCCGACGAAAAACTCTGGCCGACCGACGATTATGACGCCACCGTCATTCGCGGATCCAACTACCTCACAGAGACGGTCGATATCGGCAATGTCATTCCGCTCCTGAAGAAGCTCAAGGGACCGATCGTCCCGGTGGGTGTCGGCGCCCAGGCGGCGAAATACAAGAAGCTGGAAATGCCGAAAGGCAGCATCGAGGCCTGGAAGATCATCGCCGACAAATGCGAAACGATCGGCGTACGCGGTGTCTACAGCGCCGAGGTCTTCAACGACATCGGCATCAAGAACATCCGGATCATCGGCTGCCCGAGCTTCTACCGCAATCTGAGGCCATCCATCGAGATCAAGCCACTGGATCCGGCCAACGCTCGTGTCGGCCTGACGCTGAACAAGTATCTTTCCGCCGACTATGCGTCCAACGCCACCAAGACCAACCGCATGCAACGGGCGCTCATCGAGGCTGTGGCCAAGCGGCCGGCCAATCGTCTCTATTCCCAGGGCGAGCGCGAGGAAACGCTGGCAATCTTCGAGACCGGCGAAGCCAAGCAGAAGCACATCCGTTCGATCCTCGGAAAGTACAATCTGGAGGGCGACAAGGATGTCGAGGCGCTGATGAGCGAGCGGATGCAGGCATTCTTCGACGTTGATGAATGGGCGGCAGATGCGCGGGACAATGTCGATGTTCTGGTCGGCTTCCGCCTCCACGGCAACGTCATCGGCCTGCACCAGGGCATTCCCGCCGTGTTCTTCACCTACGATTCCCGCATTCGCGAATTGTCGACGCTGTTCGCGATCCCTTCCGTCGAGATCGAAGACTACATGCCGATCAACCTGGAAAAGATCTTCGAGAGCGCCGACTTCTCCAAGGTTCAGCATGTCTACCGGCTGAATTATGCCGAGTACCATCGCTTCCTCACCGAGAACGGCCTCAACCATGTGCTCGCAAAACCGGTGGCCTCGCCGCCTGAGCAGCCTCTGGTCAAGCCGAACCTTGTGAAGATCGACCAGACGACCGAGGAAGTAACCGACTGGTTCCGGGGCGAGGTCGATTTCATGACCGGTGAGATCGAGACCTTGCGCAGCCGTGCGTGGAACCTGGAGTTGAAGCTTCGCGAGAAGACATCGCCGGACGCCGGCGCGAAACTGGCGAGCTGACCGGTTCGCGGGATCATGACACGACCCGGACCTGTGTTGAGCCGTCGCCGGTTTCTGACCGGCGTGGCAGCCGGTGGCATGGCGGGTGCGGCGCTTCTTGCGTCGCCCCGCAGCTTGCTGGCTCTGACCTCGAACGACCTGCCTGCCCCTCTGCAGCGGATGGACGGCGACTGGCAGTTGACCTTCCAGGATGATTTCGACGATCTCCACCGGTTTCAGCAAACCTGGGACCTCATGCGGATCGGAGGGGACGGTCATCCGACCATGCGCTACCCGAGAAACGTGGTGATGCGGGAAGGCGAACTCGACCTCAAGCTCGGCCATCAGGCCGATCCGAAACGGCCTTTCACGGGAGGCTACGTTCGGACCCGGACCTTCCGCCAGACCTACGGCTATTTCGAGTGCGAGATGCGCATCGCGCGCGAGGCCGGTGTCAACAATGCCTTCTGGCTGATATCCGACCGCGAGACGGAGGGCGACACACATTTCGAGCTGGATGTGGCCGAAGTCAAATATCCGAACATCGTTCAGGTTTCAGCCCGCCGGTGGCGCCCGGAAAAGAAGGTGCTTGCCGCAAGTTACCGGGCGCATATTCGGCTGGACGACACCTTTCACCGCTATGGGATGCTCTGGACCCGGCAGGGATTTCGATTCTACGTCGACGACATGGAGGTCTTTGACGCACCCAACGATTTCGCTCACACGCCAGCGCTGTTACTTCTCAGCAATGCGGTCGCGCCCTTTGCCGGCAAGAACGATGGTGACGTTGCCGGAGCTGCAACCAGCATCCGCACCGTGAGAGTGTTTCAGAACACTACAGCCTAGAAACGAGTGGCATCTGCCAATGAATTGAGCCGGCAAGACCGCTTGCCGGCTCAAACATGTCAGGCGTCAGAGTTGATCAGGCGACGGTTTCGTAGCCGCGCGGGTTCTTGCAGACCCAGTTCCAGGTGTCGCGGCACATGTCCTCAAGGCCGCGCTCGGCCTTCCAGTTGAGCAGTTTTTCCGCAAATTCCGTGTTCGCGAAACACTGCGCCACATCGCCTTCCCGGCGGGGAGCGATGGAGTAGCGGATCTGTCTGTTGGAGGCTCGCTCGAATGCCTTGACCATCTCCAGCACGCTGTAGCCGTTGCCGGTGCCAAGGTTGACCGCAAAACAATTCGACGGGGCGGAGCCTGATCCGAGCACTTCATGTGCCCTAAGATGACCTTCGACCAGATCGATGACATGGATGTAGTCGCGGATGCCGGTACCGTCCGGCGTGTCATAGTCGTTGCCGAAGACCGAAAGCTCCTCCCGGCGACCGTCCGCGACCTGAGTGATGAACGGCATGAGATTGTTCGGGATGCCTTGCGGATCTTCGCCCACCAGCCCGCTTTCATGCGCGCCGACCGGGTTGAAATAGCGCAGGATGCCGAAGCGCCAGGAGGGGTCGCTCGCAGCGACATCGCGCAGCATTTCCTCTATCATCAGCTTGGTGCGGCCGTAGGGATTGACCGCGCTCGTCGGGTGATCTTCGGTCAGGGGCAGGAATTGCGGGTCGCCATAAACGGTCGCCGAGGACGAGAAGATCATTTGCTTCACGCCGCAATTGGCCATCGCCGACAGCAGGCGATGAGTTCCCACGACGTTGTTGTCGTAATAGGCGAGGGGGATCCTGGTGGATTCACCAACCGCTTTCAGGCCGGCAAAATGCACCACTGCCGTACAGCGGTACTGCTTGAGGATTTCCTCCATCCGCGACTGATCCCGGATATCGGCTGTTTCCAGAGATACCTTCGCGCCGGTGATGGCCGCTACCCGCTCGAGACTGACCTGGCTCGCGTTGGACATGTTGTCCACCACAACGATGTCGTGCCCGGCCTGAAGAAAAGCCACGCAGCAATGCGAGCCGATATAACCGGCACCGCCGGTAATGAGTACAGTCATCCAAACCTCTTTTGGCTTCGACGGAGAAAACGGAAAGGAAATTCAGCCCAGAATATCAAACGATTATTGTTGTTCGATGTCATGCATTCATCAGTATTTGTTGGGCTGAAATAAGGCCTCAAGATCGAGGCAAAATGAACATATTTTCGTGGCGTTTTGAAGTGTTACCTGGCGGTTTTGTCGTCAATGCAAGTGGTTCTGGAAATTACAACTTAAGATTTAGCTTCTATAAGCCGGACGGCCGTCGCCGGAATTCTCCACTATGGAATGCCGGGGCGGGACCGCATGGGGCATGCTTTGCCTGTCCCGGTGCTATCAAAAAAGTGTTTTCAAGTTCTGGGGGCTATTGTGCAGAAAAGTGTTGGATTGGTAAGATTTGCGTTGGTGTTCACAGGGCTGTTGATCGCCCTGGCTATCTTCAGTGTCATTCTGGAAACTCTAACAGGCTTCAGCGTGAGCGGTTCGGTGAACCAGATTGGTGCCGTATTGGGCGCTTCAAGCGACGCAGGGCGACACTTTTACAAAAAGTACGAAATCATCCCCGACAGCGGTTTCGCCTGGCGGGCCGCTTTTCAGATGACGCTTGTTGAACTGGCCATTTCGGTAGCTATTGCCGGGGTGTTCGTATGGTTTCTTCTTTCGCAAGGCGAACTTGCGCACGGGCTCGGCTCCCTGATGGTCATTGTGGTGCCGCTGTTGATCTTTGTGTTCGCGATTTCCCTGGTTGCGAAACGGTACATGTTTACGAGCGGTGCTCGACATGCAGAGAAAGCCCACCTGAGAAAGCAGGAACAGAGCAGTACTGTTTTCGAGTGAGGTGGAAACCTGTCTGGAGACTTCGCAGGGCGCCGCCGCCTTCAGGTGAAAACCAAGGCGGCGGCGGCTCCAGTGGAGATTACCCGGTCGGACGTCCGGAGCATCGATACAGGGTTCAGTGAGGCAGGCAGCCCAATGGCAGCTTCGTGTCAGGCAGCCGCGAAGGTGACCTTCACGCCGCGCTGGCGAAAGTAGGCTTGCATGAGCTTGCGTCCGGAGCGGTTGTTCTGGACGAGCTTTGCCGGATCAAAAACGGCTTCCTTCTGGCCCTCGCGTTTCAACGCTTCCTTGAGAGCAGCGATATGCAGGTCGATATCTTCGTTGTCAGCCTGCAGGGATTCATAAACGCGGTTCGTTGCTTCCGCTACGGTCAGTTCGCTCAATGGTGCATTCCCGATATTGTTTGGCTGGCGATTACCATACTTTTCGACCTGATCCAAAGGGAGTTGATCCTTCCCAACCTGCACGGCTTCGGATGGTTGCTGGCAAGGCGGCGCAGGCACCACATTGCCAGGCTGGTAAATCTCAGCGCGCTACACCCACTGCGAAAGGGCGGCGCGAACATGGGGATCTCCATCGTCGCGGACCAGGCCGACATCCTCGGCGAGATGCTTGCTGTTGGGCAACAGGGATTGCCAGGCCAGTGCCCGCACCTGCGGCGTGTCATGATGTCTTGCAATGTCGCGCAAGGCCTCATGAAGATCGGTATCCCCCATTGCCGCTGCTGTTTCGAACAAGGCGCGCTCCTGCGCCTGTCGATCGACATTCCCGGCAATGAGTTTGCCGAAGACACCTTCCGGCGTTTCTTCCAGGGTCATCTCGTATTGCCGGCGGTGTGCCGGATAGGTCTTGGGCAGGAGCAGGTTGATCGACGCGGAGATCGAGGGCGCCGGGAGCTGCGTGTGAATATCGCGGCTGCCGTAATAGTACATCACCTTGCCTGGCGGCAGCCCGGTTTCCTCCTGAAACCTTAAGGGAACAAGTTCTCCCGGGACGCCGCGCACGCTCTCGTATTCGTAGTCATACAACTGGGTGCGGTACCCGGGACCGAAAGCGCCGACCGTGAAGAAATCGAAGCTGTGATCATGGGTTTCGTAATAGGAAAAGATTTCGGGGGGATGTTGAGGGCTTGGCGGCATCCACAGGACGGCACGCAGGGAATACCCGTCGCCCTTGTGCAGCATCAAGGTTGACGGTTTGAAATCGTTGTCGACCTGGTAGTTCAGAAAATCCGCCAGACCATCGACAAGCAGACCGCGCAGCACATCGGGATCGCGTGCCAATGCAGCCATCCATTCGGCAACGCGCGACATTGCTTCCGGAGTGTAGCGGGAGGCGCGAAGATCCGGAACAATGCCCGATGCCTCCAGCCTTTCAACGAACTGATCAAGTGTCAGGATTTCTTTCCCTTCGGGAAAATATGTCTCGGTCATGCCGCATCCCCGTCCATCGTTCTTGCAAGGGTTGCTCGCGCCGCTTCGCGAAGCGACGCATCGCGGTCGCTGTGCGCCATTTGGTGCAAGGCGGTGAGGGCCTGCTGTGGCGCACAGCGATGAAGCAGCTTCAAGGCATCCCAGCGTGCAAATCCCGCCATGTTCGAATGCACCATTTTGGCCAGTGGTTCTTCAAGTCCGTCGATCTGTTGCATGGCCTGAAGCAGTTGGAGAACCATCTGCATGCGTGAGGCATGCAGATCGGTACTGACCTGCTGCAGTGGCTCCAGTGTCTCGCGGTCGAAGGTCCAGGTGCTGTGGGCCCGGGGTGGGGAATGCACGATCAACAACGGCGCAATCGGCGTGGCGGCTGCAATGTCGATGATGTCGCCGAACGCCGGGGCGTCATAGACGTCATGTGCCTTCAGCACGAGGTCGCTTTCCCGGCGCTTGAGGCTGGGCGGGCGTTGATGAAGGTTGTTGCGATCCAGCCCGCACTCCAGCCGCGGTATGTGCACGTCATTTGGTGACAGGTTCAACACGAAGGCATCAAACTCGTTGGCGGTGTAGACCGGTTGCCGGCCACCTTGTCCACTGAAGCGCAGCATCAGGCTGAACTGATCGGTCCGGCACAGGTAGACGTTGCCTTCCCGCTGTGCCGGCAAGCTGCCGCGTTCGCGCACAACGTGCAGCAGATCCAGCAACAGGCCGTTTATGCGTTGCGGATCGAGTGACCGCAGAATGCTGCCCAATTCGATGAATGAATCTATTTCGCCAGAAGGTGGGGTAAGGGCCTCGATCAAGTGTTGATATGGATTGTCTGTCTTCATCATCACACCTCCGCGTTGTTTCAAATGACGCTCAGGGGACGGATCTCCGGAAGCCGCCTTCGAGCAAAAGCATAGGATATCAAACCCTTGCCCGCCAAGACCAAACCGGTCACGGCGGCCATGCCGTTGTATGAAAAGAGGTAAGTGGCGATGAACCCGCCCCCGAGCACGATAACGAGACTGACCGTCGAGATGCGGGTCGCGACCTGTTCGTGCCCCATGGTCTGCAGCATCACGACGGACTGCCGCGTCAAGGCTTCAATGAAGGCTCCGGCAGCAACCATCGCGAGTGCGGTCGTTGCTTCGGAGAACCCCGGGCCAAATGCATTCAGAATGAAATGTCCACCGATAAGCATTCCGGCCAGGAGCAGCGAGCAGGCCCCCAGGACGACGGCATTCGACTCGTTGATTGCCTTTTGCAATTTGGGACATTGCGACCGGTCATCGGCGGCAGCACCGCACAAGGGGCGGATCATGAAGGATATGGTGGTCGGGACAAGCTGCATGATACGCACCACCAGCAGGACTGCCGCATACAAACTTGTGGCGGCTTCGTTCGGCGAGGCGATTTCGACGATGAAGAGGTCGAGGTGCCACAACATCAGTGAATTGACCCGCATGATCAGCATTCGATTGCTGGTCCGTGACCAGGCCCTGTGGTGTTCGGGGGATGCGCCCCGCGCCGGTGTCCACCATGCACCGTATATCTCGGGCTCAACGGTCCGAAAGATGACGGCATGCAGGAGCCCCAGGAACACAAACGATACCACGAGGATGCCGATCATGACGCTGCTGCTCGAGACCGACAGCCGCAGCCCGTACACTGCCGCGGCGACACAGAAAAGCAGCACAAGATGAAGGACCAGCGAGCCCAGGATGCTCCCGGTTCGCGGGTACCCGCTGGCAACGAGATATCGGTCGGTCAGAAGCGACAGTGCGGCAATCGGGGCAATCCAGATACTGTGAAAAGCCAGATGGTACTCTTCGAAGCGCTTGTAATCGGCCAGGTGTGTTGCAAGTGCGATTGCCAGAAACACTGCATAGAATGACAGGATGATTGAAAAGCCGAAGCGTATCCGGCTGCGGTTCCAGGCACAGTAAGCCCGAATACCCTCGAGATTCACCGCCCGGCGCATGGTGGGAAGGTAGCGCGAAGCCACCATATCCGTTCCGGACAGTGACAGGGAGGCCAGCAGGGACAAGAGGGCGAATGCAACCTGATAGTCTCCGAAGAGCTCTGTCCCGAGTATGTTGGACAGAAGCAGGTTCGTCAGGAGAGCCAACCCGTAGCCGGCTATGCTGATGACGGCCAATTGCACCGGTCTCGATGTCATGCAGAGACCCGCCATCTCGGCATCCACGCCAAAACGTGCCGCTTTCGTTGAAATTCGAGCCCGTCAGTTGCCTTCGACACGCAGTCTTCCTGTTGATCGTTTCCGGTTGCAGATTATCAGTCTATCGCCGCCTGACAGCTGAAGTCGCTTTCAGAAAATTCACCACATCGCGAGATCGCTCTGGACAATCTAGTAGGTATGAGTGCAGGATTGAAACTGCAAATTGCAAACAAGGAGCACTAGATATGTCTGAAGCGAAAGCAAATATCGAGCGCAATACCGAAGTTGAAGCCGACATCGAGTTTGTCGATCCGTCGGAAACCGTTGCACTTGCCGGCTCCACGCCGCGCCAGTTGACGGGGCAAGAAGCAGGTCGTGTGGTCGGATTTGGCTGCGACGAGGATAAAACCACAGGTCGCTGATACCGGGCCCGCCGTTTTGGCTTCCCGGTTGAATCAGTACCAATAAACGCATGTCACGAATTTTGCTGACAGGCGCAAGTGGTCGGGTTGGGCGAGCGTTGATCGAACGCCTTGCCAGCCCGGAATTCGAGTTTGCCCTGGTTGGGCGCAGTGCGGAGTCTCTTCGGCAATTGTCGGATGAGATACACGCCAGGGGCGGAACCGCCCATATCATTGAAGCAAATCTCTCTTCAAAAACCACACCCGAAACTGTTGTCCAGCAGGCGGCAACTGCAATGGGCGGGCTCGACGTCCTGATCCATGGTGCGGCTACATATGGGTTCCAGCCCTTCACTCCGTCTTCACCGGAGCTGCTGCTGCGCGTGCTGGAAACCAGTCTTCAGTCCGCTATCCTTCTGACCCACGCCGCCATTCCGGCGTTGAAGCTTTCAGACAACGCCGTCGTCGTGCAGATCGCCTCTACCGCCGGTGTTCAGCCCGTTACTGAAGCCGTTGTCTACAGCGCAGCCAAGGCGGGAATGATCGCGTTCGGCCAGGCCCTGCGGCCAGAGGTGGAGGGACTGGGTATTGCCCTGCACACCGTCATACCGGGCCAGTTGCAGCTTCAGCCCGGTGGCGCCGGGCTTCCGCCCGCACATGTTGCCCAATGCATTCATGAGCTGATCCTGCAGCGGGCAGCCGGTTGCGCCGGATCCGATGTCATTCTGGACGAGACGCCTTCCGAATAATCCTATGGATCGTCGCAACCGTTGTATTTGCCACCTTTTCTGGCCTCGACGAATGTCTTCCAGTCGCGCCAGCCCTGGGTACAATGAAAGCCCCATTCCCTGACGCGGGGCCCGGTGATGAAGAGGGTCCAGGCCGGTTCGGTGAGGACAGGAGACAGACGGTGCGCGAAGCGGGATTTACGGAGTACGACATCTCCGGCACGCAGTTTGCGCACCTTCTCGCCTTTACGGGCAGCGAAAGTCTCGTCGATGGTGCCGGCCAGCATGATCGACACGCTCGGCCAGGGGTGGTCGTGCAGGGCTGCCTCGTCGTCAGCCCGTACGACATTGTGTAAATACGCGTTGATGAGCGGGTTCTTCGGCCACAAGCGCCAGCGGAAAATATACGGGGCGTCCGGATCACCCACTAACTGATCAGGCGGCCTGTCGACAGGCAGGAGCCGCCTTTTTAGCCGGGAGGCTAAAGCAGACATTCGGATCATCTGAAAATCCTCGCCGACCTGACCGTCGGTGTCAATCCAGATCCCTTCCCGGGTGTAATGGTCTGCGTTTCTTTTTCCGGTTTGTGGCCCGGCATCATCAGCCGCCAACAGCGACACGCCGAATGATGCCGGGCAGGACTTACAGGCTGGTTTCGCCGTTGATCAGATTGCTTCGTTTACGGGGAAAATACCTGCCCCGGCCCTTGCCAAGAACGGGCACACCTTTTTCCATCACCAAATCGCCGCGCAGAAGAACCTTCACGGGCCATCCGGTCACCTCCATGCCTTCGTAAGGCGTGTAGTCGGCGCCATGGCCGAGGTCATCGTTGGTGATGGTTTTCCTGAGTTCCGGATCCCACAGGGTCAGATCGGCATCCGAACCGATCGCGATGGTGCCTTTCTGCGGATAGAGACCATACAGCTTGGCATGGTTGGTGGACGTCAGCGCAACGAAGCGGTTGAGGTCGATACGGCCGGTCTTGACGCCTTCGGAGAACAATATCGGCAGTCTGGTCGCAACACCCGGAATGCCGTTCGGGATCCAACTGAAGGATTGCATTCCCTTCTCGGTCTTCTTGCCGCTGGGGTCGTCAAACCGGAACGGGCAGTGGTCGGAAGAATAAAGATCGAACACGCCGTTTTCCAGACCGGACCAGCAGGCGTCCTGGCTTTCCTTGTCTCTGGGAGGAGGCGAGCAGACGAACTTCGCACCTTCGAAATCCTCAAGATCCAGATCGTCTGCCGTCAGAACGAGATATTGCGGGCAGGTTTCACCGGCGATCTTCTGGCCTCTCAGCCGTGCGTGCGATATTTCCTCCATCGCTTCGCGGTTCGAAACATGGACGATGACGATCGGGGTATCGACGATTTCGGCCAGAGACAGGGCCCGGTGTGTTGCCTCTCGCTCTGCCGCGATCGGGCGAGACGTGGCGTGGTGGTACGGGGCGGTGTCGCCATCTGCTTCACGCCGTCCGATGAGATAGCGGATGGCATCTTCGTTTTCGCAATGAACCAGCACGACCTGTCTGGAGCGTTTGGCCGCGTCCAGCGTGGCCAGGATCTCGTCATCGCGAAGGCGCAGGCCTTCGTAGGTCATGAACACCTTGATCGACGTATAGCCTTCTTCCGCAAGCGCCGGCATTTCCTGGCCAAGCACATGGGGCGTCGGGTCGGAGACGATCATGTGAAAACTGATGTCGGTGAAACAGTTGCCCTCTGCGAGGGCATGATATCCCTTCAACGCCTCGCGCAGGGTGTCGCCTTTCTGCTGAAGGCAGAAAGGCATTACCGTCGTGTTCCCGCCAAGAAGCGCCGACCTTGTTCCGCTTTCAAAGTCGTCCGCCATGACAATGCCTTCGCCTGACGGCTGCGCGATATGGACGTGACTGTCGATGCCGCCCGGCATCACGAGCAAGCCGGTCGCATCGATGGTCGTGGCTGCTTCCCGCAGATCACGTCCGATCGCCACGATCTTGCCATCCGTAATGCCGATGTCTGCCTGATAGACATCGGCTGCGGTGACGATGGTGCCACCGCGCACCACTGTGTCGAAGGAGGGTGCCGTCATGCCGATGCTTTCACAGGTGCTGTTCCGGACGCTTTTTGACCGAGGGTTTCATCCAGGGCGTTGGTCAGGCGATCGACTTCTTCAAGCGTGTTGTAATGGACCATGGACAGGCGCACGACGCCTCCGGCTTTGGCCAGCCCGAGGTCTTCGACCAGGCGCCGGGAATGGAAGTCACCATGGCGGATCGCAACATGATATTCGTCGATCTTTCGGCACAGTGCCTCCGGCGCCCAGCCTTTTGCCGTGAAGCTGATGGTTGCGATCCTGTTGCCGTTTCCAACCGTGTCACGCCCCACGATCGTGATGTCCGGGTGTTGCTTCGCCCAGTCGAGAAAGCGCTTGGTCAAGGCAATCTCTTGCGCCGCGATGGCAGAAAAGGCGGTCTCGATCAGGGCGCGCGGCTCGGACGAGGCAGGAGCTCCGCATCGTTTCCCGAGTTCCTGCAGATAGGCTGTGATGGCTGTCAGCGAATAGGCAAGTTCATAATTCGGATTGCCTGCTTCCAGCTTTCCCGGGACTTTGTCCTTGCCATAAAAATAGTGGTAGAGCGTGTCCAGCTCCAGAAGGTGATCATATTTGCCGTACATCATCGCGATGTGCGGGCCGAAGGTCTTGTACAGGCTGAAGATGTAGTAATCGACGTTCAGTTCCTGCACGTCGATCGCCCGGTGCGGCGCATAGGCGACCGCGTCGACGCACAGTCTGGCACCTCGCTGGTGAACGTAATCGGCGATTTCGCGGACGGGATTAACTTCACCCAGGATGTTGGAGACGTGGTGGACCGCAACGAGCCTGGTGCGTTCGTTCATCAGTTTGCCGAGATCATCCAGGTGCAGGGTGAGGCTGTCCTTGTCGAGCTGCCAGAAGATCACCTTGATGCCGAATTCCTCTAGCCGCAGCCAGGGGCCGATATTGGATTCATGGTCCGCGTTGCTCACGATCACCTCGTCCCCCGGCGCCAACTGGCGGCGCATGGATTCGACGAGGTTCTGCATCAGCACGGTGGTGGAATGGCCGAAGACGATCTCTTCGGGACGGGAGGCGTTGACCAGAAGCTGACCGGCCTTGCGCGCTTCCAGGAGAGCTGCCGCCGCGGCCTTCGAAACTTCGTAGCTACCGCCGATCTGAACGTTTTTTTCGAGCAGGAACTGTTTGATCCGCTCGACTGCCTGGTTGAGGATCTGCGATCCGCCGGCATTGTCGAAAAAGACCCAGTCCGATTTCAGTCCCGGAAATTGATCCCGGACCCAGGCGATGTCCAGTTGTGCATTGTTTGGCATGGTTGGCTCCAGCAAAGGCAGTAAATTTCAGTGGTTGAGGACCGCGCTTAGAAAATTGCGGGTTCTTTGTTCTTTCGGGGTGTCGAAAATCTGCGCCGGCGTTCCGGTTTCCACGATCCGGCCGCCATCCATGAAGATCACCCTGTCGGCCACCTGGCGGGCAAAGCCCATTTCATGGGTGACCACGACCATGGTCACGCCGGTTCCGGCAAGCTGGCGCATGACGTCAAGAACTTCGCCCACCATTTCCGGATCGAGCGCCGAGGTCGGTTCATCGAACAGGAGCACCTTGGGTTCCATTGCCAGTGCGCGGGCAATGGCAACACGTTGCTGCTGACCGCCGGACAGTTGGCCGGGAAACTTGTCTGCCTGTTCGGCAATGCCGACGCGGGCCAGGAGTTCGCGAGCCTTCGCGGCAGCCTCCCCAGCCGGCGTCCTGCGCACGCGCATGGGGGCCAGCATCACATTCTTCAGGACGCTCATGTGCGGGAAAAGATTGAACGACTGGAACACCATGCCGACTTCGGCGCGGACCTGGCCCAGTGTCGGTCCGGGCTGCACCGGAATGCCGTCGACCCGAATGCTGCCCTTGTCGGAATAGCTCTCCAGAAGGTTGATGCACCGGATCAGCGTGGATTTGCCGGACCCGGACGGGCCGATGACACAGACGACCTCACCTTCGCCGATCGCCAGGTCTATATCGCTGAGCGCGGCAAAGGCGCCGTAGTGCTTGGTAACGTTTTCGATTTCGATGATGTTTCGCATCACGCACTCCTCCGCCCGAGACGGTTTTCATAGCGCGAGACCAGGGCAACCAGGGGCCACAGGAACGCGAGATAGATGATGGCAGCGCCGATCAGGGGCGTGGGGTTGGCGGCAAGGGCCTGGGCTTGCGTTGCCTGCTTGAGAAGGTCCGGCATGGCAACGACGGAGGCCAATGCGGTGTCCTTCATCACGTTGATGCAGTTGTTCGTCAGTGGCGGGATAACGATCTTGATGGCCTGCGGCAGCACGACGTCGACCATCATGTCCTTGTAGGACAGGCCCAGTGCGCGCGAGGCTTCAAACTGTCCGACGGGGATCGCCTGAATGCCGGCACGAAAGATTTCAGCGGTATAGGCACCGGACACGAGCGTCAGCGCGAGTGTGGCGGACAGGAATGGCGACAGTCTGATGCCGACGAATGGAAGGGCGTAGTAGACGACGATCAGGAGTACGAGCAGCGGGATCGACCGGAAGATGTCGATATAGATGGCGGCCGGTACACGCATCCAGGGTGATCCGTACATGCGCACAAGGGAAAGGCAAAGCCCGAGAACGAGGCCGGCAACGATACTGGTTGCCCCGATTTGCAAGGTTACGACAAGGCCGCTCATGAGGAGCGGAAACGTTCGGATGAAGACCGGAACGTTGAAGAACGTTTCGAAGAGGTCCATGAAAAGTCCGGAAGAATGGCTGGAATCAGGGAAGGCGCGGGCCCTCCCGAAGGCGGCCCGCGCGTGCTTTGCTTACAGCTTGGGCATGTCGAGGATGGTAACCGTCGAGGTGGTTTCTTCGGCGCGAGAGCCGAACCATTTCTCGTGCAGGTCAGCCACGACGCCTTCCTTCTTCAGTTCGGACAGGACGTCGTTCACCTGGCTTGCCAGTTCCGCGTCCTTGGCAAACATCATGGAGTACTGTTCGCCGGTGGTGATGCGTTCGACGACCGCAAGGTTCGGCTTGTCCTTGGTGTAATAAAGCAGCGCCGGGATGTCGCTAATGTAGCCGTTGATACGGCCGGCCGTCAGGTCGAGCATGGCCGGGGCCAGGCCTTCGTAGCGGCGGATTTCACCGAAGCCGTATTTCTCCTGATTTTCGGTGGCCCAGATGTCGCCGGTAGAGCCCGTGTCGACGCCGATGACCTTGCCTTTCATGTCGGCAACCGATTTCAGGCCACTGTCGGCGGCAACGGTGAGGGACTGGTCGCTGTCATAGTAGGGCTGGGCGAAAGTGACCGATTCCAGACGCTTCTTGGTGATGGTGATCGAGGAAACCGCCATGTCGATCCGGCCCGACTGGACCGCGGAAAAGAGCCCGTTGAACGGGATGTTTTCAAACTCGATCGATTTGCCGAGCCTGTTTGCGACCTCGGTTGCAAGATCGATTTCAAAACCGACGGTCTTGCCCGACTCATCCTGGAATTCCCACGGAACGTTGCCGATGTTGGCGCCGACTGTCAGGTCTGCGGCCATGGCGGTGGTCATGGAGGAAAACGTGAGCAAGCCTACGGTTGCAGCCGTTTTGATGAAGGAGTGAAGAGACATTTTATTCCCCTGGTGATTATTCTTGGTCTAACTGGTATGACTGGTCTGACCAGTTAGACCAGTAAACAGATCGATCAAACGGGATGCAAGCGTTAAAATGATGCTGATCGCGTTTCGGCGGGCTAAAAGAAGGCAGAACGGCACACGCGCCGTACGAACCATGAAAGACACAATGATTACACGTACGCCGGTTCCGCAGAGCATCGCCCGCAAGCTTCAGGAGATGATCCTCAGCGGAGCGCTCAAGAGCGGGGAGAAAATCCCTTCGCAGCGGGAAATGTCGGAAGAGTTCGGTGTCAGCAGGGCCTCATTGCGCGAAGCCCTGCTGACCCTTGAAACCATCGGCCTGATCAAGACCGAAGCGGGCAGGGGGACGTTTGTCGTCGGCACCGGTTCGGGCAAGACCATGTCGGACTGGAAGTTCGCCGAGGAACGTTCCCTTCTGGAAGTGTTCGAGACCCGGCTTGTCCTTGAAGGCGAGATTGCGGCTCATGCAGCGGGGCGACTGTCGGAGGAAGATCTCGACCGGCTCTCGCAACTGACCGACCTGATGGAACAGGCCTGGTCCAATCGCGACTTTCTCAGCAACGTGGATGCCGATCTGGAGTTTCACGACCTGATTGCCCGGCGGTGCAGGAACCGCATGATCGCGGGCCTTTACGATCAGGTCCGGAAACTTCTGACGGAGACCCAGCGCCAGCCGATCCCGATCACGGATCCGCTGCGCATGCGGGCCTCGCTGGCTGAGCACCGGGTCATCGTTGCCGAACTGCGCAAGGGCGACGCGGAAGCCGCCCGAACCGCAATGCGCAGCCATGTCGCCAACACCGCGCTGTGTGCCGGGTTCGAGATCGCTTGAAGTGCCAAACGCCTGTGCCGTTTCCGTCTTGTATCGGAGCGGCAGGGCGCGAGGCGGTTGGCGGAGTGGAGCCTGTTACCGCTTTCCACCCACCTACAACTGACCTTCGACGGGAAGCGTTGCGATGATGCCGGAAGTGAAGCGCTGGCCCCGTGTCGATCCCGGGTCCGAGGTGAAGGTGACGATCTCGCCATTTTCTTCGCTCTTCCAGAGGATCCTGCCGTCGTCGTCCAGTTCGAGCCGGTAGCTGTTTTTCAGTGAAACGCCTTCATTCAGGAACGCTGTCAGCCGGTGGGCCAGTTCCGGGCTTTCCACGTAGAGGCCGATCTCCGTATTGAGGTTGGCTGAACGTGGGTCGAGATTGAAACTGCCGACGAAAATCGAGGCTCCGTCGAAGACCGCCGCCTTGGTGTGCAGCCCGGCCTTGGATTCAGTTGAAAAGAGCGTTTGCTGGACCCTGGCGGAATCGGCCCTGACTTCATGCAGCTCTATGCCGGCTTCCAGAAGTTCCGCACGGTATTTCGAATAGCCGGCGTGAACCGCAACCACATCATTTGAACTGAGCGAGTTGGTGAGAACGCGGACCTTCAGGCCGCGCGCCGTGAGTTGCTTCAGCTTGTCCGCGCCTGCCTGTGTGGGAACGAAATAGGCGTTTTCCATCAGGAGTTCGCGTTTCAGTCCGTCCACCTTGCCGGCAAGTGCCTTGAGGATCTTGCCGCCGCTTTTTCCCGCGATGAAATCGGCCGGATCGTCCCATACGACAAAGGCCGGTGCCCAGACCAGTTGCCTTGTAAGCTCCGACATCGACTGGCGGACGGCAGTAACCCTCTGGCGGAAAGGATAGGGATATCCTTCGGTGTCGATGGTCTCTTCCAGTTTCACCCGGGCCACTTCCAGGTCGGTTTCGCCAAAGGTCCGGTTGACGCTGGCCGCGACAGGCACCGACCAGTTCCTGTTCCAGAAATAATCGAAGACGCTCGAGGCATCCCGCACCACCGGGCCAACCGCGGCGATGTCCAGGTCGCGATAGTTGGATTCCTCGGAGACGTCGAAATAGTGGTCGCCGATATTGCGCCCGCCGAGAAGCGCAACCGCGTTGTCGGCGATCATCAGCTTGTTGTGCATGCGGTGGTTCAGGCGGTCGAAGTCACCGATCAGGTTGAAGACCCGCGAGGACCGGCTCACGAAGGGGTTGAACAACCGGATCTCGATATTCGGATGGGCGTCCAGACTGGCGAGGATTTCATCGCGTCCGTTGACGTTGATATCGTCGATGAGAAGGCGGACGCGCACGCCGCGATCCGCACTGCGCAAAAGGGCCTGCTCGAGGATGCGCCCACTCTGGTCCGCATCCCAGATGTAGTATTGCAGATCAAGGCTGTGCTCGGCGAGCTCCGTCATGGCCACCCGGATGGCAAAGGCGTTGCGCCCCGTCGTCACGAGCGAGACACCGGATTTGCCCGGGTGGCTTTTTTCCGCGGCCCGGAACAGGCGGCCCAGAGAGGTGCTGCGATAGGCCGTAAAGGCACTCGTCTCGACGCGCGGGTAGTCCGTGTTCAGCGTCGAACAGCCTGCCAGAAGCAGCGTTGCAAGACAGAGAAGGCAGGCCCAGCTTCGCATCGTTCACCGCATGACAGACACAGGTTGCCAAGGGCCCCGCGTTCCCGCCCGGCGTCAAGGGTCGACGTTGGTGACTGAGGCAGGGACCGGGGGTATCGGCAACTACCCTGAATTGTTACTTCATGCCTGAACGCCGGTCCATTGTGCAGATTGACAGGCGCGCTCCGGCGCCTGTCGTGCGGTGCTTCTTTTTCATGAGCGCTTCAGGACATGACCTGCAAAGACGCACGGTTCGAATTGATGCTTCCGCGCAGGAGGTTTCCCTCACCGAGGCGGCAGAAACCTGTCCTGTGCAATTGGGGCGAAGATCGAGGGAGCCGCGCACACCAGACGTAGGGGAGACCTTTAAGGAGCAGGCAGCGCTTCAGGCATCCAGTGCGTGGAGTTGCGGCTGGCCTTGAAGAAACACTGTCCGTATTTCTCGAGGGTTTCCTGATTGATCTCGAAGCCGAGGCCAGGTGTCTGCGGCATGGCAAACCAGCCGTTTTCGTGCAGGAACGGCTGCGAGAAGATCTGGTCGCGGCCTTCCGGTGTCCAGCCCGGTGGTGAGAGCGGATATTCAAACAACTCCTCACCGGCAAAGCCGCTGGCGGCAAAGACATGCGCATTTGCAATGAAACCGAAGCCGTTCGACCAGCAATGCGGCGTGAACCTGATACCTTCTTGCCTGCAGAGCGCGGCAACCTTGAGGCACTGGGTAATCCCGCCGGCCCACATGGCATCGGGCTGGAAGATATTGTAGCAGCCCATCTTCATCATCCGGGCGAGTTCCCTGTAGCCCATGACATGAAGTTCGCCACCGGCGACAGGAACGCGCGAATAGGTGGTCAGTCTGGCGATTTCCTCGTGCCATTCGCCAAACAGCGGTTCTTCCACCCAGGCAAGGCCGACATCCGCAGCGGCATCGACAAAGCGCTTGGCCCTGTCCAGCGACCAGAGCGGCGCATCGCCGTTCTGCGTCAGGCGGAAGGCCTGATTGCAGTCGACCGAGATCCTCATCCGTCCCTGCATGTGGCGGGCGATATCGGAAATATGGTCGATATCAACGGCCTCATCGAAGTCATGGACACGGATTTTCATCGTGTCGAACCCTTCGGCAAGCCGGGCTTCGGCTTCCTCGCGCCGTGCGCCCGGGTCCCGAAGTTCGCCGGAGGAAGCATAAAGCCTGATGCGGTCATCCGTTCCGCCAAGCAGCTTGTAGAGCGGCAGTCCCGCGCTCCTGGCCTTGATGTCCCAGAAGGCAGGCTCAAGCCACCAGTTGAAATTGCCGCCCGCCGCCATGATCTGGATGCGCTCGGAAAGCTTATCAATGTCGCCTGCATCCTGGCCGAGAAAGAGACCGGCCAAGAGGTCGCCCAGTCCGGCGCGCTCGCGTCCCGCAGCCGGAAACCCGCTCCATCCTTCAACACCGTCATCGGTGATGAACCGGACGATGCACATGGAGACATGGGTCCGGATCGTTCCAGGGATCCACGAGGGCGCATGTGGCGCGGGCAGGGGTGTTTTCACAAGGTAGAGTTCAACGCGGTCAAGCACTTGCATGTTCGGTCCATTAAAAAGGGCGCGCTGCTGAAGGATCCAGGAGCATCAGGAGAACAGTCGGCCGTTGCGTGAACGCTAGAAAGGAATTGGTCTGGCCAACATATCCAATTTGACAATTTTCAGAGTCCAATTGGATGAGGGGGCGGTCTCTATAGAGGCAGTGTTTCGGCCTGAATTGCTAAGCTGCCGTTTGTTAACGACGAGTGTGGGTCTATTGAGGGCGGGGAGCTGGTGTTCGCGGCGCGATGAACAAATGGTAGCATCGGTGATGAAGCGGTCGTGCACTGCAAAAAAGATGATCTAGATCTAGGCTTTCATTAAGTGGTCCATGAGGAGCAGAGCGAGAAGCCTGGAGTTACCAAACACTTCAAATCAACAACTCCTTCTGCCTCATTCGGAGGGTCGAACTGCATGAGCCTCAAAATAGTAACCGCCGAGATCATCGACACGAACCTGAGTGGAGACATTCTGACTATCAAAAACACCGGCGAGGGAAGTTCTGTTCGATGTTGAATAATATCGTTTTAGATCGTTTGACATTCCTAATTCATTCGGAAAGTCGATAACGCCCCCAACTTGCTGAACATCAGGAAGAGTTGAAAGATGTCTGGAGATCGTTTCCGCTAACCCCGGCCTTTCTGAAACTACCGAGAGTGAGCAGTGCAGAAAATCATTCTCTACGCCTGCATGCCTTATCGCTGTAAATTGCATTTTCTCTCCGGGAGGAACTGAGAAATACTCAAAGAAACCGGTGTTTGGTTCCTCGCGGATAATCCATTTCCAATTTGGAATATTTCTGTCCGACCGATCTAAAAACTCACTGGGATTATCGAGAAACTGCTGACATTTTTGAGTGAACACTTCCCATGCGGATTCAACTTGCTCGGCTTGGGCGCTGCTGACGGGAACAGACGCTACATACATCAGAGAGAGGGCGTACAAGGTTTTCATCACATTCAAATCCCCCCCAAATATCTTGCAATCAAAATACGAGTTGTTTCCGGCGGGACAAAAAGAACCCGTGGCCGTCAGCATTGGTACATGTGAACCCGGTTTTTTCCGAACGGCAGTTCACACTTCCGAATTCTCCTGACACTCCGTAGTGAGCGATGTCTGTGTAGTCCACGGTTTCAGGTCGTTGGCTACAAAGCATTTTCACTCGGCCGAATGCCTCTATGTAGAACTCGTGTCCCCAGTATCCATTGCATGAAGCGGGCTTCGGAAGAGGTGTGGGGCCGCTGCGATTGATAATCGTGCAGTACAAATGACCGCCGCCAGTTACTCCTCCGTTACAGTAAATATTTTTCGAGGGTGTCATGAAGCCCAACCCGTCGGCCTGGACGGATGCTGGAAGAACCAGAAAAAAAATAAACAGAAATATTCGCATTAAACTTCTCCTGTGAAATCACTCAAAAGACATGCAGCTGATAATGTAAGCGGTCGACCGGTAGCTATGAGTTCTTCCACTGGCATCCAGAAGCTCACCTCGTACGATGCCGTGCCCAAGAAGTTGCTCACCGCCGGATCCCAGAACATGTCCGCGAAAATGAACAATATCGCCGTAGATCTGGATCATTTCGTTGGCTTCATGGCCCTTAAGTCGCTGGTTCTTGGCAGTGAAGGAACCGCTAATCGTGAACTCACCATTACCTGAAAACTTAACAGCTAGTCCGCCCTGAGCTTCTCCGTAGTTGTATCCAGCGCCTTCGATTAGGGAAACTGAGCCATCGGCGCCGGTGAAAGATCCGTCACCGTAAATGTCTCCAAAACCGTTTGTGATGAGCCCATTGGGGAATGTGTTCGAACCGGTATCTGCTTGAGTTATGTTCCGAATTCCAAGCAAGAGTTTGGCTGTCGGCTTCATCGGGGCCGGACTTGTCACTGGAATGGTGTACCCATTAATCCAGGCAGTTCGTTGGCCCGGCACCAGTTTCACCGAAGAATCGTTTGCCCAGAACTGGAAACTTTCAACGTTGTCTTGAGTGCAATTCGGCGCATTTTGATCTCCAGTGATCTCAATACGATCCCTTTGATACTCATTTGCACCAGAGGCAAGGTCTTCAAACTTACGGCCGTTTCTGCTCTTTGCCGTCAACTCGAGGTCATACAAGGTCTCGGCAGCAACGGCTGTTCCGGTTTCTTCATTCAAACAGAGATCGCTAAGGCGCAGCAATCCGGCGGGCTCATATTTGAGCCAGCCAAAGCCTCTTGTGCCTTCACAGTTGTCTATCTGATAATCGATCAGCGGATCACCCGGAACGGGAGCAATGGGACTTACCGTCTGCGAAACGGCCGGAAACTGAAAACCAACAAAAAACAATAAAAGTGAGATCAGAGTTTTGGAAATTTTCATGTCTTCTCCAAGAAAGTCATTTTCTGAAAACTAAAGTCGATGTTGCTGAATGTTCCGGCAGCGGAAGCAAGAATATCTGTTCCTCTTAAGGCTTGCATCAGCACTTTAAAAAATCTTAGCTTGCGGAAGAGCTTACTTTATGTAGCCTGCATCACATGATTGGCTTTAATGTCACCGTTGTTGAACACAGATGGTCAAGATATCTATGGGTGTTCGAGATTATTCATTTGGAAACTTGATATGCGAAAAATCATTTTGTTGGCAGCTCTTGTCGTCGCAACCTCGGCACAAGCCGAGGAAATCGTTAAATGCAATGAGCACGGAGCATCGGTTACGCTTACGGACGGCACCGTTCTGTATCTGGGAAAACAATGCGATGCCGCCAGAGAAGGTGGTGGTGCCGGTTATTGGTGGAATGCAGCATCTTTCCTTGGGGTGGAAATCGACGGAAAAGCGTACATGGTTGCTGAGGGTAGAGGTATAGATTGCCTGCCATTTTGCAGTCTTCCAGATTGACGATGAAGCAGCCTTACGGCGTCAAAATCATCTTCCTGATAATTGCATATGTTTCATTCTTCGTCGTCGGGCTTTAACCAAGCGCGAATTTCACTTGGCAAGTTCGAAAGACAATAAACCGACGATTGTCGATGAGCGTGGCAATGACCTTTTAGGGCCGAAATCGCCAACGTGGCCGGTACTGGCGAATAACTGCTTCGCTCGGATCAACCGTCACAAACAAACCGTCTCCAGTCGGTCTCACATAGGACGTTTGTAGTTCCTGATGAAAAAATGGGTTGTGATCAATTCGGCGGGTTTAGAAACTAAGCCATTGGCTGCGATGAGTGGACACAAATAGCTGAGAAATTGCTTTCGCGCTCTCGCTGGCCGCGAGCAGAGTTCGCCTGTGATCATGTTGCGAACACGATGCGGGGATTACATAGCGGTCCAACCCATGACAGAGAGAACAGATCATTCCGGACTAATGGGTGGCACGTTCCGTACTTCACGAGGTGTTAGTGCCGAGGCAATGGTTCGATCAACTAGCCGACTCGAGATGTTGTTTGTTTCAATTCCAACTGTAGAAATAGAGGTTTAGGGAATTTAACCTATGGCGAGCTTTTTGGGAGGCGTTAAAGCATTTCTTGTTCTTGGAATACTGCTCGGTTTCACATCATCAGGGATTGGGGCGGAAAAGAAGAGCGGTTCAATCAGACCAATAAGCGCATCGGGTCATATTGAGGATGAACACGTTCAAAGCTTTATGAAGTCTGTAATACAAGTATATTTGCTCTACGGAGATTACTCGACTGAACTCGATGGGGCTCCCAATTTTCTTTTTCTCTCGGGTCCGGATTTTTTGATAGACGGAGCTATTAATCTTGAAAAGGCTCAAGATTTTTTGCCTGGAATGACGCGGGAGGAGGCGGACTATTTTAGGGGTGGGTCTGACAGCTGTTTGGTAATAATGCTTCCTCTGAAGGAATTTGATGTTGTTTTGGGTGTGAACGACACTGCAAAATCTTCTGAAGACATGAATTTTCGTTGCGTATTGGACGCTGTATCCTTCTTTCTGGATGTAGACAGCCATAAAGCCATCGACGGTGACAGCGTTCGAGAATATTTTCGAAATCTGATCAACGCATTGAACGCGCGTTACTCAGAAAAGACGCTGTGACCACAGTCCACATAAAATTTGGAAGAGGCTTTGAGAAAATTTGGTAGCGGAGGAGGGACTCGAACCCCCGACACGCGGATTATGATTCCGCTGCTCTAACCGGCTGAGCTACTCCGCCATCCCGTGCGATCCGGGCCTGGGCGGCCCGCGCGACGTGGGGTGCTTATAGTGAGGCGGCGGGCGGGCGTCAAGCGTTGAATTGGCGTCCGGCCGCAAAGTTTTTTGTCTGGCCTCAGGCCGCGGAAACCGGGGCTTTGACCTGTGGAAAATCGATCGCCCAGTCGCCCGTGCGTTCGGTCTTGTGGATCCAGCCGCCGCCCAGAACGCGGGCTGTTTCGTCATCCGTATCAAAGAAGACGCAGGCCTGGCCCGGGGCGACGCCGGTTTCGCCGTTGGCAAGATCCACGAACGCCTTGCCGTTCAGGATGCGCAAGGTGGCCGGTGCCGGCGGCCGGGTGGAGCGGACCTTGGCGAAGAGCTCGATCTCGTCGCCTTCGTCCAGCGGCTGATCGCCGATCCAGTTCATTTCGCGCAGCAGGATGGTGCGGGTCGCCAGCGCCTCGCGCGGGCCGACGACGACACGGCGCTCGTCCGGGTCGAGCCGCACCACATAGAGCGGATCGCCCGTGGCAACGCCAAGGCCGCGGCGCTGGCCGATGGTGTAGTGGATGATGCCGTCATGCTCACCCAGCACGCGGCCGTCCATATGGACGATCTGGCCCGGTTCGGCCGCATTGGGGCGCAGCTTGCGGATGACCTCGGCATAATCGCCGTTGGGCACGAAGCAGATGTCCTGGCTGTCCGGCTTGTTGGCGACGGTCAGGCCGAATTCGGCTGCAAGCTCACGCACCTTCGACTTGGGCATGCCGCCAAGCGGAAAGCGGATGAAATCGAGCTGGTCCTGCGTGGTGGCGAACAGGAAATAGCTCTGGTCACGGTCAAGATCGGCCGGGCGGAAAAGCGCGCGCTTGTTGCCCTGCTGGGCGGAGCGGACATAGTGGCCGGTTGCCAATGCATCGGCGCCAAGATCCTTCGCGGTCTTCAGGAGATCGGTGAACTTGACCGTCTGGTTGCAGGAGACGCAGGGGATCGGGGTTTCGCCGGCGATGTAGCTGTCGGCGAAACGGTCCATGACCTGTTCCTTGAACCGGCTTTCATAATCCAGCACGTAGTGGGGAATGCCGATGGTTTCGGCCGCGCGGCGGGCATCATGAATGTCGACGCCCGCGCAACAGGACTTTGCCTTGCTGACTGCGGCGCCGTGATCATAAAGCTGCAGGGTGACGCCGATGACGTCGTAGCCTTCGGCCTTCATGAGGGCGGCCACGACCGAGCTGTCGACCCCGCCGGACATGGCGACGACAACGCGAGTGTCTTCCGGGCGGCCGGGCAGATCCAGACTGTTTCGCATCCAGTGTACTTCCAGAAGTTTTTGGCCGATCGCGCAGGCGGGGCGGTTGTCCGTCCCGAGCCTTCCACGCCCTGCCGGGCGGGCAGCGATCAAGGGCCCTATTCAAAGTTGGCGGCACTATACAGATAAGGAGAGCGGCTGCCAATTGCTTCCCCCGCATGGCAGGCACGCTTTGCCGGACCGGCAAAGCTTGCCGCCCGAAACCCGAGGTGGTTTCGCTCCACCTTTGAAAAAGATGAGCAAAATCAAAGGATCTGGCAGAGTTTAACGTTTGGCCCGATGTTTGCTTTCTATTCCGGTGACGAAATATGCCCGCCGGTGCGGGCCGGGATCTGGGGGCAAATGTGCTGCCATTTGGACTGACAACGGATGTTTCTGCCGGGGCGCTGGCAGCGGGTGCGGGCAGCGCACTTGCTGGCGGGCAGGCTTCTGCAGGTGCGGCTGCTTCCTCTGTTGGGGGCAAGGCAAACGGATTTGCCGACGAGCTGAGCTCGATCTCGGGGCAGGGCGCCGCGAAGGGCGCAGGGCAAGACAAGGGTCAGGTCAGTGCCGTGGTTTCCGCCAAGGCCGGCCGCGCGGCCGATCCGGTGAAGCCGGGGGTGGTTGCCGCGCAGATCCAGACCTCTGTGGTGACAGGCGAACTTGCATCCGCCATTGCGGTGGATCCGACGGTCCCGGTTGCCGATCCTCTTCTATCCGGCGATATCGTGGCCGGCACTCCGCCACTCGATGCGGGGCAACCCGGTGATACGGATCAGGGTCTGCTTCCCTCTGAAGGAGATGAAGCGGCGCAAACCGCCGACGTTGCCCTGGCTGCGGAACTTGCGCCGGTTGCACCTGTTGTTCCGGCTCCTGCTGGCGAAGGTGCGGCTACCACGCCAGCCTCCGCCGATGCCGGCGTGCCCGGTGCCGCGTTTTCGGGAAGCGCAGGTCTTGCAGGCAGCGCTCCAGCGGTGCCTTCAGCTGGTGCCCAAAACGGGGCTGCACCTGCTCCTGTGGCAGATGCCGGAGCCGGTACCGGTTCCGGAGGTTCTGCACCGGCTACAGCACCGAGTTTTGCCGGCGCTTTGAACGGTGTTGAGGCAGGTGCCGCGCAGCCTGAAAGAGCCGGGCTGACAACGCCGGCTACAGCGGCGGAGGCGCAGGCGGCAGTTGCCCGGCCAGCGCCTGTCACGACAGAGCGCCGCTGGCAGAGCGAACTGCCGAAAGAATTCCGGGCGTCGGTAACGCCCGCTGCCCAGCCAGTCGGCCAGCAGCCGGCCGTGACGTTGCCTGTCCAGGCAAGTGTGCAGGCCGGCGCGGTGGTTGGCGGTCAGGCGCCGGGGCAGGGGCCTGGTGAAGCACCTGGTCTCCAGGTTGCCGCGGCAACGCCTGCCGGAACTGTTGCTGCGTCTGTCTCGGCCGTCGCCAAGGCCGCTGCGGCATCTGAAGGCACACAGGTTCCTGCAGTGCCTGCCGCACCCGTGGTGGATGGCGAGACGTCAGCCCAGCCGGTAACGACGAACACGCAAACGGGTGAGGCGAGCGCACAGGCCGGAACCGCGATGAGCGCAGCCACCACGCAGGTCGCGGCCGCCGTGAATGCGGGTGCCGTTCCTGTTCAACAGCCGGTTCAGGCAACGCCGCAGCCGGTGTCGTCCGAACAGTTGCTGGCTGGTGAGCCTGTTGCCGAGGAAGGTACGGGTCTCGTCAAGCCGGTCACGGGTGAGGCTTCCGGTCCGCAGGGGGCAGGCAATACGCAAGATGCTGCTGCCGGACCTGCTGCCAAGGGCGCGGAGCAAACGGGACCTGAGCCGCGCGGAGCGGCCCTGGCTGGTCCTGTCGCTGCTGCGGCGCTGTCGAATATTGCGGCTGACGAAGCGGATATGCCTGCTGAATTGCAGCACACCAGCATTTCCGGCGAGTTCGGTGCGGCAACGGTACGCGGCGGCGATCTGGCAGGGGCAATGCGGACAGAGAGCCTGCAGATGCCGAGCCAGAGCCAGTCCGGCCAGGTGGCTACCCAGGTGGCCGCAGAGATTGCGCGCAATCTGAAGGATGGTCAGACCCGTTTCCAGATGCGTTTCGACCCGCCGGAGCTCGGCCGGGTCGAGGTTGAGATGAAGGTTTCTCACGATGGCAAGGTCCAGGCCCATCTGCGTGTCGACCGGCCGGAGACGCTGGACATGTTCCTGCGTGATCAGCGCGGCCTGGAGCGCGCGCTGGAAGCGGCAGGGCTCAACCCGGATTCAGACAACCTGCAATTCTCCCTGAGACAGGACGGCGGCCAGCAGTTCGGCTCCGAACAGGGAGGGGGTGGACATCAGCCGGCCTCGAATGGTGGCGGAGGCACGGTTTCCGCGGAAGCCGATCCGATGCTTGAAGACATTGTCAGAATGACCATCGCGGAACAGCGCGGCGGCCTGGACTTGAAAGTGTAACGGGGCGAGTTGCTGCCTCAGGAGTGAAAAAATGACAACCGTTTCTCCAACTTCCTCTGCATCGTCGCAGACCGGCTCGGCAACCAGCCAGGCCGGCCTCATCGCCGATTACGAACTGTTCCTGAGCATCCTGACGACGCAGATCCAGAACCAGGATCCGCTGGATCCGCTGGACTCGGCCGAATACACCAATCAGCTGGTTCAGTATTCGAGCGTCGAGCAGGCCATCAAGCAGAACCAGAACCTTGAAGAAATCATTGCCTCGCTGACGAGCAACCAGAGCATGAGTTATGTCAGCTATATCGGCAATGAAGTGACTGCTGATGCTTCCACGACAACCCTGTCGGGCAGCCAGGCCAGCTGGAGCTATAATGTGGCGGAAGATGCGACTGGCACCTTCGAGATCCGCAACACCAGCGGGTCCATCGTCTATAGCGGCGACATCGAGCTGGCAGCCGGCGACGGCACCTTCTACTGGAACGGGCAGACTGATTCCGGCCAGCAGGCCGTGAACGGGCTCTACACCATCTCCTTCGATGTGAAGGACGCCTCCAGCCGGCCGGAAACCGTCAAGACGACCGTATCGGGCATTGTCGACAGCGTGGACTGGTCGAGCGGGGAGGCGGTGCTGAAGGTTGGCAGCCAGGAGTTTCCGGTCAGTTCCGTGGTGTCGGTCGCCCGTCCGTCCTGATCAGTCCTGCAAACACATTTTTGAAAACCGCTCCGGAGGACACCGGGGCGGTTTTTTCGTGTTTTCTCGATGTTTCAAGGGGCTGAGGGTAATCCGCGGGACATTTGCCGGCACAAAAAACAAGAATGAAGTGTGGCCGGAGGAGGGATGCAATTTTCAGGTTAATCGAATTGCCTTGCAAATTGCACGGTCAGGTAAATATGGTTAACGAATTCATATAATACTATTTAGAATTGGACCCTTTATCTTTGTGAAATCCTAAATATCATTCACTAAATTTAGATTTTATAGTTAATAAAAACACAATTTTGCTTTAGGCGTTTGTTAAGCGTCATCTTGTAGTCTCAAATCAGCCTTGGTCATGGTTAGTGTGAGAGTACAATGACCGAACACATTCGTTCGCGTGTAAAATATGTCATCGGACCGGACGGGAGCCCGCTTACCATTGCGGACCTGCCTCCGACTTCGACAAAGCGGTGGGTCATCCGCCGCAAGGCAGAGGTGGTTGCCGCAGTTCGCGGTGGCTTGTTGTCCCTTGAAGAAGCGTGCCAGAGATACACTCTGACAGTTGAGGAGTTCCTCTCCTGGCAAAGCTCGATTGAAAAGCACGGTCTTGCCGGGCTTCGAGCGACCCGGGTCCAGCAATATCGAAATTGATCCGGAATACGGTTTCTGCAATGCGCTGTTGGGGCGCAATCAAAAGGTCGGCTCTGCCGGCCTTTTTATTTGTCTTGCTGTCCGTACGGAACTTATCCAAAAATTAATGAGGTAGGCAGTTTTTCCCCACCTCAGTTGCAGTTTGCATTAATTGAAATGGCGGAAACCCGCCGATCCGCCCCTATTGGAAAGGTTTTGTTAACCACTTGTTAACCACCTGGGCGGCAAATTTTGCCCATCGAAGGTGTGGCGTGCCCAGCCGACTCCAATAATAACGGCAGGGGCATGTTTCAAATGCGGGCGGGCATTCGTGAACGGACTTGTAGAATTCATCAGAACCTTGGGGGCGGCACGCATTGCTGCAATGGGGGCAGTTGCCGCCATCCTCGTCGGCGTCTTCGCCTTCATCATCTTCCGGGTGACGGCGCCCCAGATGACGACGCTCTACAATGAGTTGACCCTTGAGGATTCCGCATCGATCGTTTCCCAGCTGGAAAGCCAGGGCGTGCAATTCGAGATCGCCCGTCAGGGTGCCTCCATTCTCGTTCCGAACGAGCAGGTCGCCCGCCTGCGCATGCAGCTTGCCGCTGAAGGCCTGCCGACCGGCGGCTCTATCGGCTACGAGATCTTCGACCGTTCAGACACTCTCGGCGCCACCAGTTTCGTTCAGAACATCAATCACCTGCGCGCCATGGAAGGCGAGCTGTCGCGCACGATCGGCTCCCTCGACCGCATCCGCGCTGCCCGCGTTCACCTGGTTATCCCGGAGCGCCAGCTGTTCCAAAAAGACCGTCGCCCGCCGTCCGCGTCCATCGTGCTGAACGTTCGTGGTGCCCTCGGCCCGGGCGAAATCCGTGCGGTCCAGCATCTGGTTGCCACAGCGGTTGACGGGCTTGAGCCCGACCGCGTCTCGATCGTCGACGAAAGCGGCCGTCTGCTGGCTTCCGGTGCGGGCAACGACGAAGACGGCCTGATGACGAATTCGCTGCAGGAGCGGACTGTCGAGGTCGAAGGCCGGCTGCGCAACCAGATCGAGGAAATTCTGAACTCCGTCGTCGGCCCTGGACGGGCACGGGTTCGCGTCAACGCGGAAGTCGACTATAATCGCCTGACGGAAACCACCGAGACTTTCGATCCGGACGGACAGGTGGTGCGTTCGACCCAGTCCAAGGAAGAAGCTTCTTCCGCTGTGTCCCGGAACGGGCAGGTTACTGTTGCCAACCAGCTTCCGAATGCCGATGCTGGTCAGGGGCAGGCAGAGCGCGACACGTCGTCCATTACCGAGGAAATCGTCAACTACGAGATTTCCCACTCGACCCGGACCGAAGTTGTCGAAGCTGGCAAGATCAAGCGTCTGTCCGTTGCGGTGCTGGTTGACGGCACCTACCAGCCGGACGGCAATGGCGGCAGCACCTATACACCGCGCGCCCAGGAAACCCTGGACCGGATCGCTGTTCTGGTGCGCTCCGCAGTCGGTTTCGATGCCGAGCGGGGCGACGTTGTGGAAGTCGTGAACCTGCAGTTCGCCCTGCCGCCGCAGGATGACCTGCTGGCTGAAAGTGACAGCCTGTTCGATTTCACCCGCAACGACATCATTCGTTTTGCCGAGCTGGGTGTGCTGTTCCTGATTGCCGTGATGCTGCTGCTCTTCGTGGTTCGCCCGCTGCTGCGCCGCATCGTGACACCGGAAGAAAAGCAACCGCAGGAGCTGATGATCGGTCCGGATGGGACGCTGGTAGTGGAGACGGAAGTGCCACAGGAAGAATCGGCTGAAGACGAATTCGTGATCGAATGGCTGGAACAGGCCAAGCAGGAAGGGGCCATGCAGGCAAGCTCGATTGCCAAGGTGGGCGACATGATCAAGGACCATCCGACCGAAGCGGTGACCATCGTTCGCGGTTGGCTGGATGAACAGGCGGCCTGACAGTGAGCGATCAACTCCAGAAACAGCTGCAGGTCAGCGCGGACGAAGAAGAGCGCGAGCTGAAGGGAGCGGAACGGGCAGCCGTTCTGCTTCTCGCGCTTGGCGAGTCCCATGGCGCGCCGATCTGGGCAAAGCTTGACGAGATCGAAGTGCGCCAGGTTTCGGCTGCGATGGCCAACCTCGGTCCGGTCACGCCGAACATGCTGGAGAACCTGTTCAAGGATTTCGTGCGCCGCGTCAGTTCCAAGGGATCACTGACAGGGAACGTCGATGCGACCGAGCGGCTGCTGGCCAGCTTCCTGCCGGGCGAGAAGGTCTCCATCATCATGGAGGAAATCCGCGGTCCCGCCGGGCGTAACATGTGGGAGAAGCTCTCCAACGTGCAGGAGAACGTTCTCGCCAACTATCTGAAGAACGAATATCCGCAGACGGTCGCGGTGGTGCTGTCGAAGGTCAATTCCGACCACGCGGCACGGGTGCTGGGCATTCTGCCGGAGGAGCTGGCGCTGGAAGTCGTCAGCCGCATGTTGCGCATGGATGCCGTCCAGAAGGAAGTTCTGGAGAAGGTGGAGCAGACGCTGCGCGTGGAATTCATGTCGAACCTCACCAACACCTCGAGGCGCGACAGCCACGAGATGATGGCGGAGATCTTCAACAATTTCGATCGGCAGACCGAAGCCCGCTTCCTGGCGGCCCTGGAAGAAGACAACCGGGAAGCTGCCGACCGCATCAAGACCCTGATGTTCACCTTCGACGATCTGTTGAAGCTGGACGCAGCCAGTGCACAGACACTGCTCAGGCACGTCGAAAAGGACGCCCTGGCCATTGCGCTCAAGGGCTCCACGGATACGGCAAGGGAATTCTTCTTCGGCAACATGTCGTCGCGCGCCGCAAAGCTTCTGCAGGACGATATGGATGCACTCGGACCCGTGCGGTTGCGTGATGTGGACGAAGCGCAGACCGGCATGGTGAACAAGGCCAAGGACCTGGCAGCCAAGGGCGAGATCATGATCTCCAAGTCCAAGGGCGAGGATGAAATTATCTACTGATGCGGCAAACAGCAGGCACTTACAGCAGAATGGGACGCATGACCAACCCATCGAAATTTCTGTTCAACGTCGACTTTTCCGAGCCTGAAGAGCCGGAAGAGGTCGCTCCCGTCGAGCCGGAGATACCGATGATTCCGGTCGCCCAGCATGAGGAATTGCTCAAGAAGGCAAGGGCCCAGGCCTTCGAGGAAGGCCGGGTGAAGGCGCTTCAGGACCTGCAGACCAAGCAGGAGACCTTGCTGACGGCGGAAGTCAATCATCTGGCCGGGGCGGTTTCGCGGGTGCTGGAGACCCTGGACGGGCAGGTGGCGGAACGTGAGAAAGATGCCATCAGTCTCGCTTTTCTTGTGGCCAGGCGTCTGTGTGCCCATCTGATCGCACGCCAGCCGCTGGCCGAGACGGTGGCTTTGGTGTCAGAATGCCTGGGACCGCTGCGCAAGGCGCCGCATCTCGTCATCCGCATCGCCGAGAAGGATGTCGAGGCGCTGAAGGCCCAGGTGGATCCGATCATTCACGAAAAGGGCTTCGAGGGGCGGCTGGTCATCCTCGGCGAGCCGGAAATCGGCCGCGGCGATTGCCATATCGAGTGGGCCGACGGCGGTATCAGACGCGACCGCAAGGCGATCGAGGCCGAAATCGATGCCAGCATTCGTTCCTACCTGCGAGGGCGCAGCGCGGAAAGACGCGGCAAAACCTCCGACACGTCGGCGGAAAAGGAAACTGACGCATGAGCGACGAGCAAGATCACAATATCCCGCTCGACGAGCTCGAGGCGCCGCAGCGCCGGCTCGACGATGGCGAAATGCATGTACCGCAATCCGCGGCTGACCTTGAGGCCGTGTTCGATGTTCCTGTGCGCATTTCCGCCGTTTTGGGGCACTCCAGAATGCATGTCTCGGACCTGTTGAAACTGGCATCCGGAACGGTTCTGGAACTCGACAGGAAGGTGGGGGAAGCCATCGATATCTACGTGAACGACCGGCTGGTCGCCCGAGGTGAAGTCGTCCTGGTGGAAGACAAGCTCGGCGTGACCATGACTGAAATCATCAAGACGGATCGATAGGGAAAGTAACGGATGCGGCTGTTAATTGTCGGAACGCTCGGCGGTCAGCTGACGACGGCTTCCAAGATCGCGATGCAGGGCGGGGCCCAGGTCACCCATGCGGACGATATCGAAGGTGCCCTTAGGGTGCTTCGGTCCGGTCGCGGAGCGGACCTCCTGATGGTCGAGGTTCATCTCGACATTGCCGGGCTGATCCAGAAACTCCAGAACGAACGCGTGCATGTGCCGGTGGTGGCCTGCGGCGTGGAAACGGATGCACAGGCCGCGGTGTCTGCCATTCGGGCGGGCGCGAAGGAATATATCCCGCTGCCGCCCGATCCGGAGCTGATCGCAGCCGTTCTGGCGGCTGTTGCCCAGGAACGCGGCGACCTGATCTACCGGGACGATGCCATGGCATCGGTGGTCAAGCTTGCCGAACAGGTCGCGCCATCTGATGCCTCGGTGCTGATCACCGGTGAATCCGGCACGGGTAAGGAAGTCATTGCCCGCCATGTGCACAAATGCTCGAACCGGGCTTCGAAGCCGTTTATCTCGATCAACTGCGCGGCCATTCCCGAACATCTTCTGGAATCCGAACTCTTCGGCCACGAGAAGGGCGCCTTCACCGGCGCGGTCGCCCGTCGGATCGGCAAGTTCGAGGAAGCCGATGGCGGCACGTTGCTGCTTGATGAAATTTCGGAAATGGACGTTCGCCTGCAGGCCAAGCTCCTGCGCGCCATCCAGGAGCGTGTGATCGACCGCGTCGGCGGCACGCGCCCGGTTCCGGTCAATATCCGCATTCTGGCAACGTCCAACCGGGATCTTGCCGAAAGCGTCCGTCAGGGCCATTTCCGCGAAGATCTTCTGTTCCGCCTCAATGTGGTGAACCTGAAGCTGCCGGCTCTTCGAGAGCGGCCGGCGGACATCATGGAACTCGCCCTGTTCTTCATCAAGCACTACTCGGAAGCCAACGGTGTGCCGGTTCGGCCACTGTCCGTCGAAGCTCGTCAGGCGCTGATGTCCAATCCGTGGCCGGGTAACGTGCGCGAACTGGAAAACACCATGCACCGCGCGGTGCTGCTGGCTTCGGGTGGTGAAATCGGCGTCGAGGCGATCCGCATGCCGGACGGCACGCCGCTGAGCGTCGCCAAGGGCGCTGCGGAGCGTGCGGCGCAGACGGCGGAAGCCGTGACGCGATCCTTCGTTGGACGCACGGTTGCCGATGTCGAGCGTGATCTCATTCTCGATACGCTGGATCATTGCCTGGGCAACCGGACACATGCTGCAAAAATTCTGGGTATTTCAATCCGGACGCTGCGCAACAAGCTGAATCAATATACCGATGAAGGAATAAGCGTTCCGGGACCGGGCGAAGCCCGGGCCTGATCGCACCGGCAGGAACCATAACGAAGGCCACGCCCGTTGATTGACCCGGGCGGCGGTTACAGGAAACCAGACCACAAATGTCGGACACGGCAGCAGGCGAACAACGCAGACCGGAAGGCCCCGCAGCGGAGCAGCAGACGGCTGCGCCCGCCGCAGCCACCGGTCTTGCAGGTTTTCCCGTCCTTCAGGAGATTGTAGATACCCTTCGCCGGGGTGACGTTGGTCTTGCGACCGGCATTCTCGTCATCCTGACGCTCCTGATCCTGCCGATGCCGCCGATGATGCTGGACACGTTCCTGGCGGTCTCCATCATCTTTTCCGTCATGATCCTCATGACGGGCCTGTTCATCCAGCGGCCGCTGGAATTCTCGTCTTTCCCGACGGTTCTGCTGATTGCGACCATGCTGCGGCTGGGTCTCAATATCTCCTCCACCCGGCTTATCCTGGCAAACGGGCATGAAGGCACTGCGGCGGCGGGCAACGTCATCCAGTCCTTCGGCAATCTCGTCATGGGCGGGAACTTCGTCATCGGGATCATCGTCTTCGCAATCCTGGTGATCGTGAACTTCGTCGTCATCACCAAGGGTTCCGGCCGTATCGCGGAAGTCGCGGCACGCTTTACCCTGGACGCCATGCCGGGCAAGCAGATGGCGATCGATGCGGATCTGTCCGCAGGCCTCATCGACGAAGCCGAAGCCAAGTCTCGCCGCAAGGCGCTCGAAGACGAAAGTGCCTTCTTCGGGGCCATGGACGGTGCGTCCAAATTCGTGCGCGGCGACGCCATTGCCGGCCTTTTGATCACCTTCATCAACATTCTCGGCGGCATCTTCATCGGTGTTGCACAGATGGAGCTGACCTTTACCGAGGCCGCCAACAACTACACGCTGCTGACCATCGGCGATGGTCTCGTCTCCCAGATTCCGGCACTGATCGTTTCCACGGCAGCCGGCCTCCTTGTTTCCAAGGCAGGTGTGCATGGCGCCGCCGACAAGGCGCTGACCAGCCAGTTCACCGGCTATCCGAAGGCGCTCGGCATGTCGGCGGCGGTTATGGTGATCCTGGCGCTGCTTCCGGGCATGCCCATGGTCCCGTTCTTCGGTCTTGCAGGTCTTGCCGGTTATCTGGCCTTTTCCGTCGGGTCGAAGAAGAAGAAGGCCGCGGCAAAGGCCGAGATGGTCAAGGCCGTGGAAGACGCGCCGAAGCCGCCGCCAGAGCCGCCGATTACCGACGCCCTGAAGATGGACGAACTGCGCATCGAGCTCGGCTATGCCCTGTTGCCGCTGATCAACGGCAAGGCAACGGGAGACAACGATGTTCTGACCGAGCAGATCAAGGCATTGCGCCGCCAGATCGCGGGCGACATGGGCGTGATCATGCCGCCGGTGCGCATCCTCGACAACATTCAGCTTGGCGCGAACGATTACGTCATCAAGGTGAAGGAGGTCGAAGCCGGCCGCGGCGTGCTTTACCCGAACCACTTCATGGTCATGGATCCGGCCGGTGGGCAGGTCAAGCTGCCGGGCACGCACACCACGGAACCGACGTTCGGCTTGCCGGCGACCTGGGTGGAGGCCCAGTACCGCGAGGATGCTTCCTTGCGTGGCTACACCGTGGTGGATCCGGCAACCGTTCTGTCCACGCATCTGACCGAGACGATCAAGGCCAATATCAGCGAACTCCTGACCTATGGCGACGTGCAGAAGCTGCTCAAGGAGCTGAAGGGCGAGCAGGCCAAGCTGGTCGAGGACCTGATCCCGTCTCAGATCACCGTGTCCGGTGTCCAGCGCGTGCTGCAAACCCTCCTGGGCGAGCGGATTTCGGTTCGCGATCTCGGAACCATTCTGGAAGGCGTGTCCGAAGCAACCGGCATGACCCGCAATACGGACACCATTGCCGAGCACGTGCGCACCCGTCTTGGCAGGCAGATCTGCGCCGCCAATCTGGCGCCCGGTGGCTATCTGCCGCTGATCGCGCTGTCGCCGCAATGGGAGCAGGCTTTCCTGGAATCCATCATCGGCGAGGGTGACGACCGCCAGCTGGCAATGCAACCAAGCAAGCTGCAGGAATTCGTCGGCAGGGTCCGTGATGCGTTTGAGCAGGCTGCGCAGCAGGGCGAAGTTCCCGTGTTGCTGACATCGCCGCAGACCAGGCCGTTCGTTCGCTCCATCGTCGAGCGTTTCCGCGCCCACACGACGATCATGAGCCAGGCGGAAGTTCACCCGCGGATCAAGCTCAAGACAATCGGTTCGATCTGAGATAGGGCAATCATCAGTGCGTTCAACAAGCCTCTGTTGAACACCCGCTGATGTCATGCCCGGTGTGCTACACGACCACGTTAATCCTGGCCATGGCGGCGGTCTGACTGGCGTATGTGCCCAGCCGGCCCTGGTTCTGCAGGACAAACAGCGAATTGGCCTGAGAGGCCTGCGTGTTGATCGATTGCATCACGTAAGCGAGGTTGTTCAGCTGGTCGATACGCTTTGCGGCTGTCTGACGCCGCTTTGTCCAGGCCTTGTTGTAGTCGGCCAGGGACACCTTGCGACTGGAGCTGAAACGTTTGGAATAATCTCGTTGGAAGTAGTTGCTGACCTTGGCCATGCGTTTGCCTTTTCAAAAGACTGAAACAGCATAGCTCCCGAAGGAATGAACAAGCTCTTAACGCGCGTTTCTCCGGAAAACGCTACGTAACTTTTTTCGAGAAAATATCATCTTCCCGGGCCTTTGCCCGGCGGTTCACCCGGGAAAATCTAGACAAGCACGTTGATGCGGGCCATCGCGGCGGTCTGGTTCGCATAACCACCCAGCCTGCCTTGGTTCTGCATGACAAACAGCGTGTTCGTCTGAGCCGCTTGTGTATTGATGGTCGCGAAGGTGGATGCCAGGTTCCGAAGCTGCTGCATTTTCTGCGCCGACGCCTGACGGCGCCCGTTCCAGGCCTTGTTGTAGTCAGACCAAGTCGACTGCCGCTTCGTGCTGAAAGTTTTGTGGTAGTCCCGCTGGACGTAGTTTCCGACCTTTGCCATGGCAGCTCCTTCCTGGAGATCTGAACAGACTGTGTGCGAAGATGGTTAACAAGCCCTTAAATCAGCGCGATGTGCACACGGCGGCTTGGCGACAAACGTTCCAGCTGTTAAGCCCGGAAAAACACGCGAGATTCTGGAGGTTTTATGTCGACGCAAGCGCTTAACCTCGATGGCTACACGGATATTCCGGAGGGCAAGGTTGCCTTCGTGGTCACGTTCCTGGAAATGCTTCAGGCGCCTGAGAAGCCTCTTGCGCCGTCACGTGGCGACGTGACTTTGCAGCGGTGGCAGACGCCGGATCTCGACAGCTATCGCAAGCTTTTCCGGGAGGTCGGTGAAGACTGGATCTGGTTCGGCCGGCTGGTTCATGACGACAAGACGCTGGAGCAGTTGCTCGCCGAGCCTGCCCGCGAGAACTACCTGCCGATCATCGATGGCAAGCCGGTCGGTACGCTGGAGCTGGATTTTGCAAACCCGGAAGAGCCCGAACTTTCCTATTTCGGCCTGGTCCCCGGCGCGATCGGTGGCGGGCTTGGCCGCTGGCTGATGGCCCAGGCGCTGGACATCGTCTGGTCACGCCCGGAAACGAAACGGCTCTGGGTACACACCTGCACCGGCGACAGCCCGCAAGCGCTGATCTTTTACCAGGCCTGCGGTTTCAAGCCCTACAAGCGCGCCATTGAAGTTGCCGAAGACCCGCGTCTGCAGGGGCTACTCGGCCGCAAGCGCGCGCCGCATGTGCCTGTGATCGAGTGAGGACGCGGTTAAGCGCGATCTCGAAGGAATGGGGCTGCCTGCTCGCAAGCACACCCGTCTAGGCAGTTGCCCGAACCCGCTCCGGAAAGGCATCTGCGATGGCCTTGCGGTTTGCTTCAAGCACGCCGCGCTCGGTGATGAGGCCGGTTACGAGACGGGCAGGGGTGACGTCAAAGGCGGGATTCCCGACAGGAGATCCGTCTGCCACGATGTCCACCGTTTCGATCTCGCCGGCGCTGGTGCGGCCGGTGATGCGGCTGACCTCTTCGCCGCCGCGTTCCTCGATCGGGATCTGCCGGATACCGTCCGACAGGGAAAAGTCGATGGTCGGTGACGGCAGCGCGACGTAGAAGGGCACACTGTTGTCCTTTGCCGCCAATGCCTTCAGATAGGTGCCGATCTTGTTGCAGACATCACCGGTGGCCGTGGTGCGGTCCGTTCCTGTGATGACGATATCAACTTCGCCATGCTGCATCAGGTGTCCGCCGGCATTGTCGACAATAACCGTGTGTGGCACACCATGCTGACCGAGCTCCCAGGCGGTCAGGAAAGCCCCCTGATTGCGCGGTCGGGTTTCATCGACCCAGACATGAACGGGAATGCCGCCGTCATGGGACATGTAGATCGGCGCCGTCGCAGTGCCCCAGTCGACGGTGGCCAGCCAGCCGGCATTGCAATGAGTGAGGATGTTGACCGGCTCACCGGCGCGTTTCAGCCGCGAGATCGCGGCAATCAGCTCCATCCCGTGCATGCCGATGGCCATGTTGATGGCGATGTCCTCGTCGCAGATGTCATTGGCCAGCTTGAAGGCGGCTTCCTCGCGGATTTCAGGTGCCAGCCGGACCAGTGTCCGACGCGCCTTGTCGAGGGCCCATTGCAGGTTGACCGCTGTCGGCCGGGTTTCCAGCAGGGACGAGCAGGCGGCATGGAGATTGTCGTCTGAAGCGTCAGTCCGCATGGCAAGCGCGACGCCGTAGGCGGCTGTTGCACCAATCAGAGGTGCGCCGCGCACCTGCATGAACCGGATCGCATGGGCGGCGTCTTCCATTGTATGCAGTCGGATGGTCTCGAACGTGTGCGGAAATCTTGTCTGATCGATGATCTCGACCGAGCCGCCATCTTCCGCCAGCCAGATCGTGCGATATTTCTTGCCGTCCACGTTCATGAGCGAAACTCCGCAATCGCAATATGTTTTTTGCATAACCCATGAACAGGCTTCAGACCAGTCGCGCGTTACTGGCGCGACTGTCAAAAATACCTTAATCTCCGTTAACCATGTTTGGATCATTGCCAGTGGATAGCTCGCAGGTGGAGGCCATGCGGCTGTTTCACTCGGGATAGAGTCAGTTAAGACTTGATTCACCAACGGCAGTACAACGGAGTCACGTGTACCCCATGTCTGAAATGCAGGATAACGTTGTCCCACATACGCGCATGCGGTCCTTGCGCGATGCGATCCGGAAGGTTCAGCTTGGCGAAGTCGAACGTTCGGACGTGGTTGTTGAGCTCCAGGAAACCGAGCGTGCCCGGCTGGACATGCTTGCAGACGAACTCAAGGACGTTTTCAGGGAAATCCCGGAAGACGACGACCAGTTTTCCCTTCAGATCATCTCCGGTTCCACGCCTCGGCTCTGGATCGATGCGACCAGTCACGTGGCCGTTGGCGGTGACAGGCGCACCTATCGGTTCCTGAAGGACACGCGCCTCGGCCGGGTGGTCATTCTGGAAACGGCCAACATCGATGACATGGCAGACTGCCTGACCGAATATATAGCCGAACGCGTGCTGGAGCGGGAGAAGGCGCTGGAAGGCGACTGGCTCAACAACCGGCTGCGGCAGGTCGCGCTCGACAGCAAGGTCGTGCGTGTCAAGGAAAGCCGTACACCCTGGATGGCCGTCGCCGGTGCCTTCGGGATCGGTCTTGCGGCGGGCGTCATCGGCCTCATCGTCTTCGCCTGGTTCGCCAATCCGCTCTAAGGCGGCTTTTGTGAACGACGTCCAACACTCTCCAGTATCGGTCCTGGTTGCCGCAAGCCTGTGAGTGCCTTTCTGGGCAACTCGTCAGGCCTGCAGGAAGGGCCTCAGGGCTTGCTGCCCGGAATGGCGACTTCTCGTTCCGCGAGCAGTTTCACCGGCTCGTCTGGCGCGGCAAAGCCGTGCTCTTCCATCTGGCAGGACCAGCCCTCGTTTGTCTTTTCGATCCGGAACAGGTTGTAGCGCGCCGCCGGTTTCTTGCCGCCAGGCGCGCTTGTGGCAGATGGCACACCAACCACCGGGACGAGCCCGTCCGGTCCCTCGATATGCTCGAAACTGTCGACATGGGTGTGGCCGTGCAGGATCAGCTCGGCACCGGCTCTCTTGACGACGGCGCGCACCCTGGAGGCGTCCGACAGGCGCTTGTGCCAACGGGTGGCATGAGGGAACGGCGGGTGATGCAGCATCACCACGCGGAAGAAACCATCCTGGCCAAGGTCGTCCAGAATTGCCCGCAGACGCTTGCTCTGCTTGCTGCCGACACGGCCCGTAGCGAACCAGGGGCCGCTGGCGCGACCGGTCGTCACGCCGACAAGGGCGATGCCGTCCCGCTTGCGCACATAGGGAAAGGTTGCTTCCGAGTTGGTGCCGTTTGACGGCACATTGCCTGCGCCATCGCCGCGCATGTACGGCCACCATGCCGCGCGGGCCCTGCGCACGGCTCCAGGCACATAGGCGTCGTGGTTGCCCGGAACGACGGAGACATCCTCCGGCGGGCCGATTTCTTCAAGCCAGGTCCGCGCACCGGAAATTTCCAGGGGCAGGGCGATGTTCACCAGGTCGCCGGTGACGGCAATATGGTCGGGAGCCTGCGCCTGCATGTCATCGACGAGTTGTTCGAGATAACTGCCGCCCATGATCCTCGACCGGTTGCGGCGCCAGTTGAGGTAACCAAGGATCCGCTTGGAAAAAAGCTGCAGCAGCTTGGGGTCCGGAAGCGGGCCGAGATGGGGGTCGGAAAGATGGGCGAGCGTGAATGTGGACATGGTCGCGCATCTTCAAAACCAAAAGCGCCGCGTCAAGGGGAAATGACGCGGCGCTTTCAAGTGAGTTCAGGAACTGCCGGGAAACCGGTTACTTGACCGGTTTGACTGCCTTTGCGGCTTTCGGCGCTTTCTCGGTGTTATTGTCTGCGGAGCGCGTGGTTTCGCGCAGCGTCGCGCCAACAACATTCACGAATCCGAACATGGGTCTTCTCCGTACAGGTTCCTTCGACCGACCTTAGTTGGTCGGGAAAGTGGTTAGGGTTGCGACGATGCGCGGGTTGGTCAGGTCGATAGCCGGCTTCCACTGGTAATTGTTGCGGTTGCGGCGGCGTTTTCCAAACAGAGCGTTCAACATTTTATTTTCCTTCAGGTTAGGGCGGTCAGAAGGGCTGCCCTCGAATTCATCAACTTGCCCGATATATATGCATGCTGTGCACAAAGGAGGAGCGTTATTCTCACGGGTCAGCCCTGCGGGGATTGCATGGGTTAAAAAAGTTTTATTTCCCCTCTGGATCCGGTAACGTCCTGAAAATGTTGAAGATATTATCAGTCTTGCCGACGTCGGTGACCACACGCCTGATCCAGGGAATTGGACTTGTCCGAAACCCGTTCACGCTTGGGGTGCGCGTGATCGTTGAAGACCGCAACAGCCGGGTCCTTCTGGTGCGGCACAGTTATGTCACGGGCTGGTACCTGCCGGGTGGGGGCGTGGACAAGGGCGAGACGATGGAAGAGGCTGCCTGCCGGGAGGTTCTGGAAGAAGCAGGTGTCGTCTCGGTCAGCCGTCCGCAGCTTCTCAATATCTTCCTGAACCAAGAAGCGACAGGCCGGGATCATGTCGGGCTTTATCACATGCCCGAGTGGAGACAGGCGGACACCTTCCTTCAGCCCAATGCGGAAATCGAGGAGGCGGCATTCTTTGAGCTGGAAGCTCTGCCGGAGGGGCTTACGCGGTCCACAGCCAGGCGGCTCGACGAGTTTCGCTCCGGCCGCGAACCGGAAAGCGGCAAGTGGTGAGGCCTGCCACCCCCAGGTCGGTCATGTCGTCTTCCGGGTAAGCCGGAGCCGGCTCACCTGGAAGTTTCGTATCTGATCAGGCAGCTGCCTTGAAACGCTCGCGGTCGTGAGGGTGGGTGAAATCCAGGGCAGGCCCGACAGGGACGATCCTGGTCGGATTCACACTCTCATGCGAGCCGTAGTAGTGCTGCTTGATCGTTGTCATGTCGACCGTGTCTGCAACACCCGGGACCTGATAAAGCTCCCGCAGGTAGTTCGACAGGTTCGGATAGTCGTCGATCCTGCGGATATTGCATTTGAAATGCCCGACATAAACCGCGTCGAAGCGCACCAGCGTCGTGAACAGTCGCCAGTCGGCTTCCGTCAGCTGGTCTCCGACCAGATAGCGCTGACGGGACAGGCGATCTTCCAGCTCGTCCAGTGCCTTGAACAGTTCCGTGACTGCTTCTTCGTAGGCTTCCTGTGTGGTCGCGAAACCGGACTTGTAAACACCGTTGTTGACGGCGTGATAGACGCGCTCGTTGATACTGTCGATTTCGGTGCGCAAGGCAGTCGGATAGAAATCAAGGTGTGAGCCGGTCAGGTCGTTGAACGCCGAGTTGAACATCCGGATGATCTCGGAAGACTCGTTGCTCACGATCGTGTTCTGGTGCTTGTCCCAAAGGATCGGCACGGTCGCACGGCCGCTGTAGTGCGGGTCGGCCTTGGTGTAGACGTGCCAGGCGTATTTCGCACCGGTCAGCGGATCGATCTCCGGAAACTCCCAGCCGTTCTCCAGCATGAGCGGCTGTACGGCGGAGACGGAAATCAGGTCTTCCAGTTTCTTGAGCTTTCGGAATACCAGAGTGCGGTGCGCCCAGGGGCAGGCAAAGGAAACGAACAGATGATAGCGATCCGCTTCAGCCTTGAAGCCGCCGTTGCCCGTGGGGCCGGCAGTCCCGTCCGCGGTGATCCAGTTCCGAAACGCCGCGTCCTTGCGGACGAAGCGTCCACCGGTGGATTTCGTGTCGTACCATTTGTCTTTCCAGACGCCGTCGACCAGCAGTCCCATGATGCGCTCCCTTGTTGTGCTTCGTCTGGTTAGGTTGTGCACACGGGCGGAAAATCAATCAATTGAATGCTCTGTTCCGGCTCGGTGAACAATCAGCGGACTGGTGAGAACGGACAAAAAAGGCTGGACCGAAGCAGCCATTGCGTGGTAACCGCTTCTCCTCTTTCTGGAAATATCGGCTTTCGAACACGCTGATATCGCAACGAGACTGGGATAGATGACCGCAGGTCTTACGCTTCGACGACGAACCAGCCGACGAGATAACTCTCGTCCGCACCGTCGCGGCTGACCTGATCCTGGATCTTCCTTACGTTTTATCCAGGCACTGGCAGGCGCGCATTTCTCCAAAGACTGCATGCTTGCTGGAACCAGCCAAATGAAACAGACCACATGGGTCATCCGGCCCGAAGACGCGACCGACACCTCCGCAATTGACGATCTGCAGGCCGAAGCTTTCGGCCCCGGCCGGTTCGCGCGAACCGCTTTCCGGATCCGCGAAGGCGTCCCGCATCGTCCGGATGTCTCTTTCGTCGGCCTTGCGGGTGAGCAGGTGGCGGGGTCAATCAGACTGACACCGATCAGGATTGGCGACACCGACGCCCTGTTGCTCGGTCCGTTGACCGTATCTCCCGACTTCAAGAACCGGGGTCTCGGCAAAGCGCTTATGCGCACGGCAATGGAAGCGGCGGCGGCTGCCGGAGACAAGGTCGTGCTGCTGGTCGGCGATGCACCTTACTACAGCCCCTTCGGCTTTCAGCAGGTCCCGTTCGGACGCATTACGCTGCCCGGGCCCGTCGACCCGGCGCGGCTCCTCGTCGCGCTGTTGAATGACGGCGACATTCCGAGCGGAATGGTGCACGGCGGGATATCTGCTGCGGTCGCTTCCTGAGGTTGTTTCTGCGTGACGCGGGGCGGGTTGACGGTGGGTGTGGCCCATCCTTCGAGACGGCCTGGAGGCCTCCTCAGGATGAGGAAGAGAATATTGATAGGCCGGTAGCTTCCCTTCGACCTCATCCTGAGGAAGGCCGAAGGCCTGTCTCGAAGGATGGGCCCCAAACACAACAGATCGGTTCGTACTTAGCTCAAGCGGATTGCCGACCGCCGCGAGGGCGGTCGGCACAAAAGCTACCGTCCTTCGCGATACCAGGTCAGGGACAGGGCACCCAGCAGGAGCGCAAGACCAAGCAGTCCGATCATCAGCGGATAGCGGTCGATGCCGTTGAGGACGCTCGCCTCAGTGGCCTTCAGCCCCAGCCAGCCATTGCCGGCGTAGCTCGCTGACGGACGCATCGAAACAATGCGTGGGACGGTCAGGTCTCCGCCCACATCCCGCAAGCGCTCAGAGGCACCGCCCGTCGCTTCGCTGAGCGGTGCCAATGGCTCGGTCGTGGACAGAACGTCGGTGTATTCGCGCGGGTTCTGGGGCCCAACGTGGATCAGCGCGCTCATGTCGCCTTCGGTGACCGAGAACAACCCGGTTTCGCCGGCAGGCATGCCGGCACGCCACAGGCCTGGTTCCTGTTCGGTCAGAACGATCTGCGACCGGTCGCCTGTCGGCGAGACAACCGTGACTTCCCCGACGGTCTCGCCCAGGGTCTGGCGTTCGATGACCAGTTCCGGTCCGCGCATGGAGACATTCAGCGCTTCTTCTTCCAGATCCGGTTCCTTCATCAGCCAGTGGGCCAGACGGCGCAGCAGCGGAACATGCGGACCACCGCCTTCATAACCACGTGCCCAGAGCCAGACGTGATCGGACAGCAGCATGGCCACTCGGCCTTCGCCTTCGCGGTTGAGAACCAGCAGCGGCGTGTCGCTCGGGCCGGACATCAGCGTCTGGCCGGCGTCGAGCTCGGTGTCGACCACGCGGAACCAGCGGCTCCATGCGGGCGGGTCCTGTTCGGATCCGGGAAGCCCACGGGTGACCGGGTGGCGCTTGCCGAGGTCGGCGAGGGACGCGTGGTAGGGTTGTTCGAGAATGGTGCCGGTCGGACGAGCCGGAAGGATCGGCGCCAGTGGTGTACGGTAAAGGCTGCCACCTTCGGCGTAATCGGGACCGCCGGCCAGCAGCATCGCACCGCCATCGCGCACATAGCGGGCGATATTGTCGAAATACAGCATCGGTAGAACGCCGCGGCGCACGTAGCGGTCGAAGATGATCAGGTCGAATTCGTCAATCTTCACCGAGAAGAGTTCCCGGGTCGGAAAGGCGATCAGCGACAGCTGGTTGATCGGCGTTCCGTCCTGTTTTTCCGGCGGGCGCAAGATGGTGAAGTGAACCAGATCCACCGAGGCATCGGACTTCAGAAGGTTGCGCCAGGTGCGTTCACCGGCATGAGGCGACCCGGAAACAAGCAACACCCGCAGATTCTCTCGGATGCCGTCGATGGTCACAACGGCCCGGTTGTTGAGTGTCGTGAGTTCGTCGGTCAGCGGCTCGGCGTCGAATTCGAAGATATTGTTGCCGCCATGGGCGATTTCAACCGGAATGTCGATCTTCTCGCCTGTCCGGGCCGTGCGTTCGGTGACGACATCGCCATCGCGTTTGACGGTCAGGCGCACCTGGTCGCCAGGTCCCGTGCCACGGCCCTGGTCGACGACGGTCAGGCTGACGATCTGCTCGGAATCGACCAGGCCGAACCGTGGGGCCTTGTCGAGTACGATGCGCCGGTCCCGTTCATCAACCGTACCGGTGATAAGGCCATGAACCGGGGCGTCGAACCCCAGGGCGCCTGCGTTGCCGGGGATGTCGTGGATCTGCCCGTCGGTCACGATGATCGCACCACCAACCCGATCCGGCGGAACGTCAGCAAGGCCGTTTGCCAGGGTCTGGAACGCCTCGGTGCCATCACCCGAACCGGAGTTTCGCGCTTCCAGAACGCGCAGGTCAAAGCCATCAAGGGTACCGATGCGGCGGGTCAGTTCTTCCACGGCCTCATCGGTTGTCGACTGGCGATCGGAAAGGCGTTGGCTCTGGCTCTTGTCGACGACAAGAGCAACGACGCTTGACAGCGGTTCCCTGTCTTCCCGCTCAACAGCGGGGTTGGCCAGCGCCAGCAACAGCAAGGCCATCGTCAGGGTGCGCAGCAACCAGCCACGCAAATTCAGAAAGCCGGAAAAGGCGGTGAGAAGAACAGCGATAACGCCGCCTGCCACAAGGGCCCAGAGCGGAACGAGGGGATCGAAGGCGAGTGACCAGACCATCTAGTCTCCTATTGTCCCAAACGCTCAAGCAGAGCGGGAATGTGCACCTGATCGGCCTTGTAGTTGCCGGTCAGGCTGTACATGACGATGTTGACCCCGGAACGGAAGGCGTAGTCCCGCTGCATGGGATTGTTGGGCACCGTCGGATACATGAACTCACCTGCCTCGGTGATTGCCCAGGCAGCGGCAAAATCGTTGCCGGTAATGAGGATCGGTGACACGCCGTCACCCGCCCGCACTGGCCGGTCGCCCCGGGCGGCAACTTCTTCCAGGCTCTCCACCCAGAGCGGGCTGGTCGCATACCGTCCCGGGAACGAATCCAGCAGGTAGAAAGCCTTCGTCAAAACGTGATCGGGCGGCACCGGCTCAAGCGGGGGAACATCCAGGTCTTCCAGGATTTCACGCAGCTTCAGCGTTGCCGGTGTCGAGGCGAAGCCATTGGCCGAGGCATTGATGTGATCGCGCGTGTCGAACAGGATTGTTCCGCCGTTGCGCATGAAAGTGTCTATGCGGGCAATTGTCTGATCGTTCGGTTTGTCGGCAGCCGCATCGATCGGCCAGTAGAGCAGGGAATAGAACGCAAGTTCGTCGCGCTCGATGTCGATGGCAATCGGTGCTCCAGGTTCAAGCGCGGTGCGTTCCGACAGGAACTGGGTAAGTCCCGAAAGGCCCGCAGAGCTGGCATCGTCGATCTCCGGATTACCCGTCAGCACATAGGCAAGGCGGGTTTCCAGGGTCGATTCCAAGGCCAGAAGATCTTCCGAGCTCGATTGCGCCCTGGCTTGATCAATGCCGGCAGGGGCGAGGAGGCCTGCACCGAAAGCCAGAACAAGAGCCGTGGCGGCGGTGCGGCTGCGCAAGCCGAGACGGCTCAGGCCACCGGCCAGCAGGAAGACGGCAATCGTATCGAGGATCATCAGCAGGAAGGCCAGCGTGAAGAACAGGGCTCTCAGATCAAAGGGATCGGAGGTCGGGTAGGCAGTTTGCACGGTTCGGTCGCCCAGCGCCGAGAGGTCGAGCGGCAGGAGCTCGTCGTCCCGCTGCATCAGATTGAGCGCTCGGAAGCCGTCTTCCGTGCCGTAAAGACCGGGAGGTGTTCTGCGGCTTGCTTCCGCATCTCGGAAAACGGACGCGTTCACGGGCGTGACTTCTACCGGCGGCGGGCCGAAACGGCCATAACCGTCCAGCAGGCGCAAGGGCGGCAACACGCTCGTTGCCGGCGTGCCATCTTCGGCGGTTTCAGAGGCGGAAGCCACGTTCGAGACCGACAGGATCCGCCGCAGCATGTTCAGGAAGTCGCCAGACAGCGGCAGGTTCGACCAGGAGGAATCCGCTGTGACGTGGAACAGCACCATCGACCCCGCGCCGATGGGAGCCGCCGTCACGAGAGGAGTGCCGTCTTCGAGCATGGCCCAGGTGCGTTCAGGCAGATCCGATGTCGGCTCGGCCAGTACCTGCCGGGTCACAGTAACTTCCTGCGGAACCCGCAAGCCAGCGAAGGGCGATCCTTCCGGAAAGTCTGCCAGGTGTTGTGGCTGTTTCCAGCTGAGTGAACCACCAAGGGACCGGTCGCCTGCGCGCAAACGCACGGGGATGAGATCGTCACTGCCACCCGCAGTCCGCGGGCCAGCGAAGCGGACAAGCGTGCCGCCGTTTTCAATCCAGTCGCGAAGCGTCTCGGTCGTCGTTTCAGGCAACCGGCCAACGTCGGCCAGAACCAGCAAGGAAATGCCCTGTTCGATCAGCGAAGGTACAGCGTCGGCAATATCCGCATCACGCGGGCGGCGTATGTCCGAGAAGGGCGCAAGGGCGCGCTCCAGATAATAAAGCGGTGACAGCAGCGGCTGATCCAGATCGCCCGACTGGCCTGAAATCAGTCCGACCGTGCGCCGGCGCCAGCTGTCATCCACCAGTTGGACGGCGCCTGCGGCGGCCTCACCGGTGACTTCGACCCGGGCAATATCGTTGCGCAATTCACTTGGCAGTTCGAAGCGCGCCTGTGTTTCGGTCGCACCAGCGTCAAAATTCGCTTGCACTTCGCCAAGGACAAGTCCCTTCAGATCGAGAGCCTGAAGTGTTGCGGAGCTCAGTCTCTGGTCCGGGTGGCGCACAACGGTCAACGACAGGGCGTCGGCGTCGTTATTGAGGTCCTTCAATCCCATGGGCGTGTCCAGACCTGTCAGGACCGTTATCGGAGCCGTGCCGGAAATCTGTGCGAGATCGGTTAGAAACGAACCTTTGGTGCTGGTGTTGTCCGACAGCCAGATCACGGCACCAGGCGGTGTCTCCTGGGCTGCCTTGCGCAGGCCTATGCTGAGCTCGGCGCGCTGCGGCGGATAGGGACGCGGTTCAAGTGCACGCAGTTTTTCCAGAGCGGTTGTTGCTGCCTCCGGTGTGAAACTCTGGCCCGGGCCTTCGGCGGAGGCTGCAAACAGGATTGGCTGACCGCTCTGTTCTGCTTCGCTCAGGATCTGCTCGGCGGTATTGACCTGCGCGGTCCATCCCTTTGCGGATGTCCAGCCGTTGTCAACCAGAACCCATAGGACACCCTCGCCGGTTTCAAGCGGTTCGCTGGAGCGCCAGATCGGTCCGGCCAGGGCAATGATGAGGATGGCTGCCATCAGCAGTCGCAGCAGTGTCAGCCACCAGGGGCTGCGCTGCGGTGTTTCCTCATGCTGATCGATGCCGATCAGCAGCCGGGTCGGCGGAAACCGGATTTCGCGTGGGCGCGGCGGTGTCAGGCGCAACAGCCACCAGATAACCGGAAGCAATGCCAGCGCGGTCAGGATCCAGGGGACGGTGAATGTCAGAGGCAATCCTGCGAACACGGGTCAGATGCCTCCTTTTGGCAGTACGTCCAGCGCACCGGACAGGGCACTGTGAAGCACGAGCAAAGGTTCGGACGCCGGACGGTCGGTGTGGTGCAGGACATATGTCCAGCCGGCACGCCTTGCGATGTCACGAATTTCCGCGCGGTGGGCTTCCAGCCGGTTGCGGTAATCCTCGCGCCACTTTTCCGCGCGTCCGGCGGTCAGCCGAAACCCCTTTTCCGGATCGGTGAATTCGACCCTTCCATCAAACGGGAAGGTTTCCTCGATCGGATCGAGGACCTGAACCAGGTGGCCACGCGCACCCGTGCTGGCAACGCGGGCAACCCATGCCGCGACTTCCTCGATCGGGTCCAGGAAATCGGACACAAGAACCACATCGGCAAACCTTTGCACGGCCGTGGTGTCCGGATAGGCGATCGGTTTGGAAAGATGGGTGAGTGCATCGGCGAGACGTTCAGCGGCACGCCGGTCGGAAAAGGCTCTTGTCAGGCCTGGCAGTCCGATCCGTTCGCCTGTTTCAGCCAGCATGTCGGCAAGTGCAAGCATCAGCACAATGGCGCGGTCGCGCTTGGCGACACCTGCAAGGCGGGAGCGGAAAACCATGGAGGGCGAAAGATCTGCCCAGAGCCACACCGTGTGCGCGGCCTCCCATTCGCGTTCGCGAACATAAAGATGATCATCGCGTGCGGAACGGCGCCAGTCGATGCGCTTTGCCGGTTCGCCCATGTTGAACGGGCGGAACTGCCAGAAGCTTTCCCCCGGGCCCGCACGCCGACGGCCATGCCAGCCGGCGATGATGGAACTGGCAACATGGCTTGCCTCGACCAGCAGATCCGGCAGGGCATCCGCGACCGACCGGGCCTCGCCGATGACGTTCGGCCAGGTATCGGCATCAATGCCTGTCTGGTTGCTGCCCTGAGTACTGCTCGAATCCATGCGGTCGGCTTCCTGGCTGGTTAAGGGGAGGGGATCAGGCGATCAGTTCCTTGACCCGTCGAATGACGTCGCGAACGGTGTGACCGTCGGCTCTGGCTGCGAACGTCAGCGCCATGCGGTGCTGAAGGACCGGTTCGGCAAGAGCCAAGACGTCATCGACGGAAGGTGCGAGACGTCCGTCGACCAGCGCGCGGGCCCTGACGGTCAGCATCAGTGCCTGGCTGGCACGCGGTCCCGGGCCCCAGGCGATCAGGTTGGTGAGATCGGAAGGTGCGGAGCTGTTGTCCGGGCGTGCGGAGCGCACAAGCTTCAGGATTGCTTCCACCACGGATTCGCCTACCGGCATGCGCCGAACGAGCTGCTGGTACTCCATCAGTTCTTCCGCTCGCATGGCTACCTGGGCCTTGGCCTGATCGGCACCGGTGGTTTCCAGCAAGATCCGGCGTTCGGCCTCAAGATCCGGGTAATGCACGTCGATCTGCATCAGGAACCGGTCGAGCTGGGCTTCAGGCAGCGGATAGGTACCTTCCTGTTCGAGCGGGTTCTGCGTGGCAAGCACGTGGAAGGGGCGCGGAAGGTCATGCGGGTGCCCGGCGACGGTTACATGATACTCCTGCATGGCCTGCAGAAGCGCCGACTGGGTGCGGGGACTGGCACGGTTGATTTCGTCAGCCATCAGCAACTGAGAGAAAACCGGACCGGGAATAAAGCGGAACGAGCGGCTGCCGTCGGCACCTTGTTCCATCACTTCGGCACCGAGAATGTCGGACGGCATCAGATCTGGCGTGAACTGGATGCGTCGGGCGTCGAGGCCCAGAACGGTGCCGAGCGTTTCCACCAGCTTGGTCTTGGCAAGGCCGGGCACACCGACAAGAAGGCCGTGGCCGCCAGCCAATATGGTGACGAGCGACTGCTCCACCACATTTTCCTGACCGAAGATGATCCGGGCGATATCGACCTTGGCATCGCTGATCCGGTTGACGGCGCGTTCGGCTTGTTCGGCGACGGCGGCGAGATCTTCTTCGCTTGGGCTGGAGGGAGAAATAACGCTCATGGATCACCTTTCCCGCAATCTACGTTTCGACTGCCTGTCCGGCCCTGGGGCTAACAATACCCCTGACCTTTGTTGCTGCGACTCAAGCAGTCTGACACCATATAAATCAGTAGATAAGGCGCAATTGTGCGCCATACAGTGGAAAGGTCCAAGAATCTTTCCACGCTTTGGGGAAAAGGTCGGGCCTGCGGGAAGCTGGGAGCAGGCGAAGACGATCCGGGCGGTAGCGGAATTGTCAAAAATTCCGGTACCTTGATGACGACGACAAGGGCGAAACATCCATGGCGGAGGCAACCGCAAAAACGGACGGGGCACTACCCGAAGGTTTAAAGGCACTGATGAGCCGGGCGGACACTGGCGGCAAGGGACCACCCCCGGTCGAGAAGTGGAATCCGCCGTTTTGCGGGGATCTGGACATCCGCATTGCCCGTGATGGCACGTGGTATTATCTCGGGTCGCCGATTGGCCGCATGCCTCTGGTGAAGCTGTTTGCCTCTGTGCTGCGCAAGGACGAGGACGGCCGGCATTATCTGGTCACGCCAGTCGAGAAGATCGGGATCACCGTGGAGGATGCCCCGCTTCTGGCCGTCGAGATGGCGGTGGAAGGCGAGGCGCAAGGGCAGCAGCTCACGCTGCGGACAAATCTCGGTGATCTCGTTGCCGTCGGTGCCGACCATCCTCTTCGATTTGAAAAAGAACCGGACAGCGACGGTTTGAAACCCTATGTTCACGTCAGAGGGCGCCTGGAGGCCTTGTTCACCAGAGCGCTGATGTATCAACTGGCGGATCTTATGGAAGAGCAGGAAACAGATGACGGCACCCGGATGGGGGTCTGGAGCGGTGGCCGGTTCTTTACGGTAGATCCCGCCTTCCTGAGCGTTCAGGACTGACCGAATGAACTGTTTCGTACGACCGGAAACCCCGATTGCATGACTGCATTCCTGACCAAACCACCTGCGGATTCCGGGCACTGGACTTCCCTGTTCAGGACGCGGCTGGATGATGCGGCGCTTCGCGACATCGAACGCGAGACCGGTGACCACATTCTCAATCCCGACCTTGGACCCTATGCAAAGTGGGACGGTCCACCGCGCGATGCGGCCGTTCTCATCGGTATCGTCGAACGCAGCGACGGGCCTAATGTGGTGTTGACGCAGCGAACCGGTCACCTGAAATCTCATGCCGGACAGGTTGCCCTTCCCGGAGGCAAGATCGATCCGACCGACAATGGACCTGTTGAAGCGGCGCTTCGGGAGGCGGACGAGGAAATCGGCCTTGCTCCGGAGCGCGTCGAGTTGATCGGCAATCTTGCGCCCTATCTCACCGGTTCGGGATACCGGGTTATTCCGGTGGTTGGCACCATTCAAGACGGTGCAGCCTTCCGGCCAAATCCCGGTGAGGTCGAGAGCGTCTTCGAAGTGCCATTGGGCTTTTTGATGGATCCCGCGAACCATCAGAAACTCAGCCGCGAGTGGCAGGGAAAACGCCGCTACTTCTACGCAATGCCCTTCGGAGAACGTTATATCTGGGGCGTCACCGCGGGCATTATCCGCTCCTTGTACGAAACGGTCTACCGCTGATGGTTCGTGTGTTCATACTGCATCTGTTACTTTTCCTTCTACCTTTCATCACCTACGGACTCTGGCTGTGGCTGAGCAAGCGCAACACCGAGCCTGGCCGCTGGTCTGCCAAGCCGATGGCGTGGCTCACGCTGGTGGGCCTCGTTCTGGTCATTACCGGTCTGGTCGGCATGGCATCCTTCGATCACGCACCGGATGGGGCCAATTGGCGGCCGTCGGAAATGCGCGATGGGGTGTTTGTTCCGGGCCGGTACGAATAACGCGATGACAACGACTGCCGATCAGATCCTGCAACAGGCGGACTGGCTGAAAACACCGGGTATTCAGGCGGTGTTTGCGGCGATCGAGCAGGACGGCGACGAAGCCCGCGTTGTCGGTGGAGCCGTGCGCAACACCTTGCTCGGTCACCCTGTTCCCGACGTCGATATCGCAACGACTGCCTCGCCCCAAACGGTGATGGAACGCACGCTGGCCGCGGGCTTGAAGCCGGTTGGAACGGGCATTGACCACGGTACGGTGACGGTGGTCAGCAACGGCTATCCCTACGAGGTCACGACGCTGCGGGAGGACATGGAAACCTTCGGCCGTCAGGCCCGTGTCGTTTTCGGCAGGAACTGGACGCGCGACGCCGAACGTCGCGACTTCACTCTCAACGCGCTCTATGTCGACTGCAATGGCCGATTGCACGATCCGCTTGGTGGACTGGACGATTGTCTGAACCGGCGTGTGCGTTTCATTGGTGAGCCGGACAAGCGCATACAGGAAGACTATCTGCGCATCCTCCGTTTCTTCCGGATCTACGCGGCCTATGGTGCCGGAGAGATGGATGCGGACGGGCTCGGGGCGTGCCTGCGCCAGCGGGACGGCTTGCGGCATCTGTCCGCCGAACGTATCGGACACGAGATGAGGCGGCTGCTGCGTGCGCCGCTGGCCGGATCCGCACTGAAAATGATGAACGATTGCGGCCTTTGGGAAATCGCTACGGGCGGCCTTGCCCGCATCGACGATTACCTGGCTCTGCGCAGCCTGGAAGCCACCGCCAGTGATGTGACCGATCCGGAGCTCGGGCTGGTGGTGCTTGCCGGTTTCGTGCGCGAGGATGTGGAGCGCGTTAGCGACCGGCTTCGGCTGTCGAATGCCGAAAGGGACCGGATGCGGACCGCCTGGGCGGCGATGAAATGTCTTCGCCAGGCCGATGGTCTGCCCGAAGCCGAGCACTTGGTGTATCAGTTCGGCCGCCAGGGCGCGGTTGACGGCCTTTTGGGGCGCTGGGCCGGCTTGCGTGCGCAAGGATCAGATCCAACGGAAAGTTTTGGCGGGCTGCTGGAGCGGTTGCGGGAAGTTGCCGTACCTGAATTCCCGGTCAAAGGCGCAGATCTGATTGCAGCCGGGCACTCACCCGGGCGCGCGTTGGGTGACAGTCTCAAGGCTCTGGAGGCCGATTGGCGCGACAGCGGTTTCTCGCTCTCCAAACAGGATTTGCTGACGCGGGCAGGCGCTGCGACTTAATGAAATCTTATTGACATTGCGTCACATCGTGATGGTGATTTCCTGTTGGTCGGGTTTTCCGGTTAACTTGTCGTGAGAAGGCGTGTGCGGAATACAATGAGGCGATGAATGGAAATTGTCCTGATCTCAGACGGCCCGCTTCCACTCGATTCTCCGGTCAGAAAACTCCCGTTCTTCTTTCCCGCGCGCCTGATCGACATGTCCAAGGTGTCTGCGAAGACGGTCGGCGATGGCCGTGTCGCTGTTGTGGAGTTGCTGGACGCGACTGATGCGGGGCTGACCGCGCTGAAGAAATCCTGGGCCAGCATTGCGGAAATCCCGGTGATCTGCCTGGTGTCCAAGAAGAACCGGCGTGAGGTGATCCAGGCGGCAGCACTCGGCAAGACCGACATCATGGAGCGTGACACGCCACTGGCAATTCTGGTGCGCAAACTCAAGGCAATCATTCCCGACGACCCGCTTGCCAACGTTCCAAAGGGACTTCCGGCGAAGACACTTGAGGCCTACAGGAAAGGCAACTCCTTCCTGGAAAGCATCGCGCTGTCTGCAACGGAAGGGTCCAACATCCAGATCAGCCTGATGAACGAGGGGGCGGCGGAGATCCTGTCGTCGCTGTCACTCGACGGGCTTTCACCCTGGCTGGAAGCCGTGCAATCTCACCACAGCGGAACCTATTGTCATTCCCTGATGGTGGCCGGGCTCGCCGGGGCTTTTGCGAGGCATCTCGGCTGGAGCAAGGCGGATTGCCAGGAAGTGATTGCCGGCGGTCTGCTGCATGACATCGGCAAGATGCGCATCCCGCTGACCATCCTGGACAAGGCCAACAAGCTGACGGACGCCGAGCGCGCCATTATCGACAAACATCCCATGTTCGGTCGCGAGATTCTGAAACCGCGGCTCGAAGTGTCGGTCGACATCAAGAAGATGGCCATCCAGCATCACGAATTTCTGGATGGATCAGGTTATCCCGATGGGCTGAAGGGAGACAGGATCTCGCCAAAAGTCCGCCTGATGACCATTTGCGACATATTCACCGCGCTTACCGAGACGCGGTCCTACAAGGATGGCATGCCGGTTCGCGCCGCCATTGGCGTCATGCTGGAGATGGGCAAGAAACTCGATCAGGTCATGCTGAAGCAATTCGCCCAGATGGTCCTCGATCGGGATTTCGGTGAAGTCAGCCGGCAGCCTCAGAAGGTGAAGGGCACTTCGGCCTTCTGAGCTAGGGCCATTTTACAACGGGGGGCATGGACGAGAGGATCGAGGCAACGTTGCCGCCGGTCTTCAGTCCGAAAATCGTCCCGCGGTCGTAAAGCAGATTGTACTCCACGTAGCGGCCCCTGCGGACCAGCTGTTCCTCACGCTCCGTGTCGCTCCACGGCTTCTGGAAATTGCGGCGGACGAGTTCCGGATAGATGTTCAAGAAGGCCAGGCCGACATCCTTGGTGAAGGCAAAATCGTCTTCCCAGGTTCCGCTGTTGAGATAATCGTAGAAGATGCCGCCGATCCCGCGCGCTTCGTTGCGATGTTTCAGGAAGAAATAGTCGTCACACCAGGCCTTGTAGGCGTCATAGTCGGCAACATCATGTGCGTTGCAGGCAGCGCGCATGGCTTCGTGAAAGGCAACGGTATCGGGGTCGTCCTGCGTTCGCCGTGCGTCCAGCACCGGCGTCAGATCTGCGCCGCCACCGAACCACTGACGGGTGGTGACCACCATGCGGGTGTTCATGTGAACGGCGGGGACATGCGGGTTCTGCGGGTGAGCGATCAGGCTGATGCCGGAGGCCCAGAAGCGCGGATCCTCGTTGGCGCCGGGGATCTGACCGCGAAACTCGGGCGAGAATTCACCGTGTACGGTGGAAATATGGACGCCGACCTTCTCGAAAACGCGGCCATGCATCATGGACATGACACCGCCGCCGCCCTTTGCCCCGGTGCTGTCGGTGCGCTCCCAGGGCGTGCGTTCGAAGCGCCCGGCCGGCTGGTCGGCCAGCGGACCGGCGAGATCGCTGATCTCGTCCTCCAGGTCTTCAAAACCCTTGCAGATACGGTCTCGCAACTCCTTGAACCAGGCCGGTGCGGTTGCCTTCTTGTCCTCGATGCCGTCCGGGATGGGACCGCCGCGGTTTTCAGGTGTGGGTGCGTTCATGTGACTGCCTGGACTGGTTGAGGCCTGCCGGGCCGGCGGGCATGCAAGTGATTGCTATTTTTGAGTGTACCCTGGGCTTTTAGGAAATGTGCCTGATTGCCGCAAGGCTTCACCCAGCACCATGCCTGTTGAGACGGCGACGTTGAGCGAGCGCATGCCGTCGGCCATGGGGATCGTCAGCCGGGCATCGGCAAGCGTGTGCACGTCCTCCGGTACGCCCGAACTTTCCCGGCCCATCATCAATATGTCGTCTGGCTGAAACGCGAAATCCGCGTATGGCACTTCCGATTTTGTCGTCAGCAGGATCAGCCTGCGCTTGTTCGAACGTCGCCAGTCATCGAATGCGGCAAACGAGATGTGGCGAACCATCGCGGCCCTTTCCAGGTAATCCATGCCGGCCCGCTTGAGCGCGCTGTCGGAGATCGGAAATCCTGCAGGTTCGATCAAGTGCACAGTTACGCCCATGCAGGCAGCAAGACGCAGGATCGTGCCGGTATTTTGCGGGATGTCCGGTTGGTAAAGGGCAATGTCTGGCATGGGTATCCGCACTGGTTTCGGGAGACCGGCTCAATAGCAGCAGGCATAACATTTGTCACAGGAAGACCAGTTTCTATGCCCGGCAAAAGGCCGGGAGCTGCGGGTTTGGGGCAAATCGTTACATATTTTCATTGGGCCAATTTCGCGTCCGGCGCGTAGGATGACATGAAGAATCGCTCCAGCCTCCATGGAGACGCCACGTGTCCCCGCTCTTTCGCGCTTTTGAATCCTGGATAGATCCTTTCCGGGAGCCGTCCAAATCCGACATGCCCCATGACGGGTTTGCCTTCCTGATGTATTTCGTCACGCAGGTGCGCTGGCCGTTCATCGCCATGCTCGCCATCGGCGGGGCGACCGCCTTTGTTGAAGTGGCGATCTTCAATTTTCTTGGCCGCATCGTGGATCTTCTGGAAGAAGGCAATCGCGCGACATTCTTCTCCGATCATTTCTGGACACTCATGACCATGGCGTTCGTGGTGCTGGTCGTACGCACGCTCACCAATTCGCTGATGGCGCTGGTGGAAGAGCAGGCGATCGTGCCCGGGTTCTTCAATCTGGTGCGCTGGCAGTGCCATCAGCGGGTGATGAAGCAGAGCCTTTCCTATTTCCAGGACGATCTCGCCGGGCGCCTGTCGCAGAAGGTGATGCAGTCGGGCATGTCGGCTGGCGATTTCATGACCAACCTTTTGCAGGTGGTCTGGTTCATTGTCGTTTATGCCATCACGACGCTTGTGCTGGTCGCGGACCTGAACCTGTGGCTGGGCGCACTCGTGGCCATCTGGCTGCTTTGTTTCACCGCAACCGCCATCATTTTCGTGCCACGGGTTCGCGCAGCGGCAAAGGATTCGGCAAATGCCTACTCGGGCGTGACCGGACGTCTGGTGGATACCTACACCAATATCCAGTCGGTCAAGCTTTTCGGATCATCGGAAGAAGAAAGCCGGGGAGCGCGGGCCTCGGTTGAGACGATGATTGCCAAGATACGCGTCTTCACCAGGCTTTTGACCACAATTCGCATGATCATGACGCTGGTCAACGGAGTGATGATCGTTTCGATTGCGGGCCTGGCGCTGTCCATCTGGCAGGATGGCGGCATCAGCGCCGGTCATGTGGCCTTCACGCTCAGTCTGATCCTGCGACTGAACATCCTTTTGAACCGGCTGTTCAACCAGCTCAACGGCCTGTTCCGCCACTTCGGATCGCTGCAGGACAGCATGGAGACCATCGTCAAGCCAGTGACCCTGACAGACAAACCGGCGGCGCCGGAGCTGGAAGTGACTGAGGGGGGAGTGCGGTTCGATAAAATCCGGTTCCACTACGGCAAGGCGGGCGGTGTGATCGATCATCTCGACCTGACGATCCAGCCGGGTGAGCGCGTCGGTATCGTCGGCCCGTCGGGGGCGGGCAAAACCACGCTGACAAGCCTGCTGCTTCGGTTCTTCGACGTGGAGGCGGGGCGTGTTCTCATCGACGGACAGGACGTGCGCGATGTGAACCAGGAATCGCTGCGCCGGTCGATTGGCATGGTGACCCAGGATCCGTCCTTGCTGCATCGTTCGATCCGCGAGAACATCCTCTATGGCCGTACGTCGGCCAGTGAAGAAGAGTTGCTGGAGGCGACGCGCAAGGCCCACGCCTTCGGTTTCATTCAGAGGCTGGAAGACAGGCGCGGCCGCAAGGGGTTCGACGCCTTTGTCGGTGAGCGTGGTGTCAAACTGTCCGGCGGGCAGCGTCAGCGCATTGCAATCGCGCGTGTGCTCCTGAAAGACGCCCCGATCCTCGTTCTGGACGAAGCGACCTCGGCCCTCGATTCGGAAGTCGAGGCCGCCATTCAGGAGAACCTGCAAGGATTGATGACAGGCAAGACCGTGATCGCGATCGCACACCGCCTGTCGACCATCGCGGCCATGGACCGACTGATTGTCATGAACAGGGGGCGGATCGTTCAGCAGGGGACACACGAGACGCTCCTGGAAGATGCAGACGGCCTTTATGCGCAGCTCTGGCACCGCCAGTCCGGCGGATTTCTGGAACCGGAAAGCGAATTCGCCTGAGTTGAAGTTCGCCGCAGCAGCTCAGCTCAATTCCTGCTGATCCAGTGCCTTTGCCGAGGCGTAGAACCGACGAAACAAGGCAGTGCAAAACCAGGGGGCCAATCTTGAAATACGTCACGGCATACATCGCAACAGTGCTCGTTTTTCTTGCCGTGGACTACGTCTGGCTGACGCAGGTATCCACCCGGTTCTACCTTGATCGCATTGGCCACCTGATGATGGAAAAGCCCAACATCGCTGCCGCGAGTGTTTTCTATCTGGTGTATGTCGTCGGCATAGTGATCTTCGCGGTTGCCCCCGCGCTCAAGGCAGACAGCCTCACGACCGCCATTGTTTTTGGAGCGCTGTTCGGGTTTTTCACCTACGGCACTTACGACGTCACCAACTACGCAACGCTCAGGGAGTGGCCGGTTTCCGTTGTTCTCGTCGACGTTGCCTGGGGGACGGTCCTGTCCGCGGTTTCGGCTGGTGCGGGCATCACGATCACCCGGCTGATGTCCTGATCTGCTAGACGCGAAACGCAGCGCACAACAGTCTCGTCAAAAATATCAAGACTACGTAGTTCTCCGAGGACTGGCCGTTACTGAATTTTTACGTGCAGAGCGGTAGTGTTTCATCTTGCGATAACGGCGCTGATCAACAGCGGCCGTAAGCGGGGCTGAAAAATTACTGTCGGGGTTTCCACGTGACGCTTTCAATCAAGGGCCGGTTCGTCGCCATGGTTCTGACGGCTGCCGCCATCATGATGGCCGGTACCGCATTTGCTTTCTATACCTTCCGCCAGGCCTTCATGGAAAAGATCGGCACACCCGCCGGTGCGCAAGACTTTCTGACAGGCAATGTTGCCGGCAAGATCGACGGGCTTATCCTGGATCAGATGATCACCATCGGTTTGGTCGTGCTGCCGGTCGGTCTGGCCTTTCTGGCATTTGCCGTCATTCTGGCCGTGGGGCTCGCCCGGCCGATGAACCGGTTGCAGACTGGTCTCGACATGCTGTCCGAAGGCAATCTCGATATCCAGATCGACGGTGCCCATCGGAGCGACGAAATCGGAGCCATTGCAAGGTCCGTGACCGCTTTCCGGGCCAACCTCGCCGAACGGGCCAAAGAGCAGGCGAGGCAGGAACTTGCCCACCAGGAAGCCCTCAGCGAAGAGCGCAAGGCGCTGATGCAGGATGTCGCCGATGATTTCGAGAAGTCCGTCATCGGTGTGGTGTCTGCCTTGTCGACGGCAGCCAGAAGCGTTGAAGGCAATTCGGCGGATCTGAACAGGGCGGTGAACTCGTCCATGCAGGCCGTCCAGGAAGTACATCAGGCAACATCGGAAGCCAGCAGTTCCGTCGCTTTCGTGACGAGTTCGGCTGACCGGCTGTCCGGTTCGCTGAGCCGTGTGCGCGAGGACGTCGACCAGGCAACGGACATTGCCAGCACCGCGGTGGCGGAAGCCCGGAAAACCGACGAGATTGTCGGTCGGCTTGCGGAAACGGGCCGTGCCATCGGCGAAATCGTCGAGTTGATCAGCCAGATCGCGAGCCAGACCAATCTGCTCGCGCTCAATGCGACCATCGAGGCCGCAAGGGCTGGCGAAGCCGGGCGGGGATTTGCCGTCGTTGCGAATGAGGTGAAGGCCCTTGCCGAACAGACGACCAGGGCGACCGAAGACATCTCCGCGCAGGTGACAGCGGTGCAGGAAGTCGCGGAGCTTTCCGAAACCGCCATCCGTTCGATCGCGGAAACCATTGGCCGCGTCAGCGAGATTTCCGGAAAAATCCGCGAAGCGGTCGAGGAACAGACAACGGCCACCCACGAGATCAGCAGCAATGCACTGACGGCGCGGACCAGTTCCGATCAGGTGGCCGAAAACGTCGACACCTTGAGCGATGTTATGGAAACCAGCCGGACGGCTACCGATGAAATGAACGGTGCTGCTGCCGAACTGGGGCAATTGTCAAACAGCCTGCAAGAACAGGTTCGGCAATTTCTGCAAAGCGTGCGGGCTGCCTGAGAGGGCGCCGCGGAACGCTTTGTGTATTGGTATAAATGACAGTAACCCAATAAAATAACTTGCAGTTTAGAGATTGGTTCAGTTTTGCTCCCGTAGAGTAAGCGTAACGAATATCTTGGCTGAAGACGGAATATGGCAGAATTCTTAGCGAATGTGCCGGGTCAACATCTCCTGCTCGCATTGGGAGCCGCTCTGGTTCTCATGGCCGTATGCTATTTATGCGGCCGAAAGCAGCGGGACGGCTCGGCTCCTTCCAACGTTTCCAGATTTGGCAATGATGCCGCAATCCTTCAGCTTGTCGTGGAGCATGCCCATGAAGGACTGGTCATGCAGGACATCGACGGGCACATCGAATGGACGAACCCGGCCTATTCACGCATCACCGGTTTCAGCGCTGAGGAAATTCGCGGCCGGCGGCCTCAGGAATTCATCTTGCCGCCGGAAAACCAGCTCTCCCCGGACGAGATCGAAAACTTCCGCTACGACCTGACGAAGTTCCGGTCGGGAACCGAAGAGCTGATCCTCAACCGGCGCAAGAACGGCGAATTGTTCTGGAACCAGCTGACCTTTGCTGTCGTCGAGGGAAAGACGCTGGAAGAAACCAAGATCATTCTGATTTGCCGGGATGTAACCAGCCAGGTTGAGCATGTGAAGGAGCTGGAGAACGCGCGCATCCGTTTGAAACATCAGGCGGAGCATGACGACCTGACCGGCGTTGCCAACCGGGCCAAGCTGAATGCCTACCTGAAGGAGCGCGTTGCAGAAGGTACGGCCGGCAACGCTCAGATCGGGATCATTCATTTTGATCTGGACCACTTCAAGGACATCAACGACAGCCATGGACACGGAGCAGGCGATGCCGTGCTGCGCCATGTGGCCATGGTGATGAGCCGTGTGCTGGGCGACAAGGGGGTGGTCGCACGTATCGGCGGGGATGAATTCGTCGCGGTGGTCGCGGACCCGTCCGGACCAGGCGAAATGGAAGATCTGGGCAACCGGATCCTTGAGGGACTGGCCAAGCCGGTGAGAGTGGACCGTCACGAGTTGCGGGTTGCCGGCAGTGTCGGGCTAGTGCTGGCGAAAACGGCGACTGCGAGTGCGTCGGAGCTGATCAATTGTGCCGATATTGCTCTTTATGCCGCCAAACGTTCGGGCCGTAGCCAGATCTCCTGGTACACGGATGCGCTTGGAGCGGCACATCGCCACCGGCGCATGATCCAGGCACAGCTGGACGAGGATCTTGAAAACGGCGGTCTGTCTTTGATGATGATACCGCAGTACGACCTGGAGAGCCGGCGGATCATCGGATACGAAGTTACTGCCTGCTGGCTGCATCCTTCCGAAGGGCTCGTGGACCCGGTCAGCCTTCTGTCGACGCACGAAGATGCCAAGAGAATCGCCCAGATCGAGCGTTTCGCGCTGCTGGAGGGGCTTTCCCAGGTCAGGCGACTTCGAGAGCTCTCGAATACGGCGTTCTTCCTGTCGGTGAACCTGAGCGGAGCCAGCCTGAAGGAAAAGGGCTTTATTGAACAGCTTCATCAGGCTACCTGTGAGGCCGGTTTCAGGACCGACGACATCGTGGTCGAGCTGGACGAAAAAATCATCCGTTTCGACGAACCGGACGGCCTCGCCGGATCCGTCGACCTTCTGAGGGAAATCGGCTGCAGGGTTGCCCTGGACAAGTTCGGCGGCGGACATGGCGGCGCCGGTCAGCTTATCTATCTGAACGCGGATCAATTGAAGCTGTGCCCGATGCTCATCGCGGGGCTTGAGGACAGCAAGGAAAAACGGCAGCTGGTTCAGTCGGTCATCCGGCTTGCCGGCAATCTGGGGCTGAAGATTTCCGCGGCGGGTGTCGATACGACAAAGCAGGTCGATCTGCTCAAGCAATTCGGCTGCACGACGGTGCAGGGCAAGGTCATTGCAGATCCGTTGTCGCCGCATGAAGCGGAAATTCACATGCGCGAGTTCGAGCTGCTGGAGTATCAGTCCTAACCTCTCTGCCGCGGGGAGAGGTTTGGGGGTTCTGTGGCCGATGGGCAACAGATCGATATTTCGTGCTGCAATTTGACGCATTTTTGCTTTTCAAGTTCTCCGAAAGCAGGTACCAACATCCCCAGTCAACTCATGGTGGTTGGCTTTGTTTCCCCAGCAGCCGCCCGGCTGCGCAACCAGGAGGGCACTAAATGACAGATCGCTGCATGATCCACCCATATGCCGCTCTCCAGGCTTGCCCAGGTATCACTGTCCGCTTCCGCTAGGAAGCCACAGACCTTCTTCAAATTCCTGACTTTTGCGGTGACCGGCTGAAGCCGTTCCCATTGAGCTGCATGCGTTGCCGCGCATGTCTGCCGTCACCACGTTTACGATCCCATTTCGGAGATGATCCGATGTCATTCCATTTCACGCCGGACCTGTCCCCAGCGACAGGCCGTCCGGATATTGAAGTGTCTTTACCAGAAGAGCCACGACAGGCTTTTCCCCGCCGTGCGATGCGTGCCGCTGTCGCCGCCGGCGTCTTTCTGGGAACCACTTTTGCGATCGCCGTCGTGTTCTTCATTCCGGTCATCGTCTTCAATCTGAGCCCGATCGAGGCTCTGGAAATCGCCGGCCGTCATATTCCGGTGACGCAGTTCGCCGATGAACTCGGCGCGCTTTTCTGGGGCACCTTCATCGTGGCTCTCGCCTTTACAAGTTTCATCGCCAGTCTGCTGCTGTTCGCGACTGGCCGCATAATTCGCCCGCATAGAAAACCTGTGCGCACTGACGATGCCCTGGTGCATCTCAATGTGTTACGGTTGAGCGGGGCCGAGAGGTAATCATGTTCGAGCGTTTCGAAAAACTCGTGGACCCCTTCGAGAAGACTGTTCTCGAAGTGCCCCCGAAGGGCTTCTGGGCCTTCTGTTGGTACTACACCAAACCTGTCTGGCCGATCCTGGCCGGTGTGTCGCTACTCGGCACGCTGGTTGCGATCGTGGAAGTCTATATCTTCACGTTCCTGGGCGACCTGGTCACCTGGCTGGAAAAATCCGATCCGGATACATTCGTCAGTCAGAACTGGCGCACGCTCCTCTTCATGCTGGTGATCCTGCTGGTGCTGCGCCCGCTGCTGGAGGTTATCTGGCAGCTGCTGTTTCACCAGGGACTGATGGGCAACTATCCCATGTCCATCCGCTGGCGGGTGCATCGATACCTGCTGCGCCAGAGCGTGTCGTTCTATCAGAACGATTTCGCGGGCCGGATCGCAACGAAACTGATGCAGACGGCGCTTGGCGTGCGTGAAGTCGTCTCGCGCATGGCCGATATCATGGTCTATGTCGCGGTCTATTTCACCGCGGCCGTGATCGTGGTCGCGGGAGCCAATATCTGGCTCAGCCTGCCGTTCCTGGTGTGGATCTCTGCTTATCTGCTCACGATCCGCTTCTTCATTCCAAAGTTGCGGGACGTGTCGAAGGAGCAGGCCGATGCGCGCTCCCTGATGACCGGTCACGTGGTTGATGCCTATACCAACATCACCACGGTGAAGCTGTTCTCCCATGCTGAGCGCGAAGAAGCCTATGCGCGTACGTCGATGCTTGGCTTCCTGAAGACGGTCTTCCTGCAGATGCGGCTGGTGACGGGACTGAATATCGTCCTGGTGTTCATCAACATGCTGCTGCTGACCTCCATCGGTGGTCTTTCGATCATTCTGTGGCAGGCCGGCACTGTGACCATCGGCGAAGTCACCATTGCGGTTGCCTTCGTGCTGCGTCTTCAGGGGATGTCCCACTGGATCCTGTGGGAGCTTGCAGGATTGTTCGAGAACATCGGCACCGTGCAGGATGGCATCTCCACCATTTCGCGGGAACGCGAGGTGATGGACGTCAAGAACGCCAAGGCGCTCGAGGTCGGGCAGGGCGAGATCCGTTTCGATCGCATCCGGTTCCATTATGGCAAGGAAGCCGGCGTGATCGAGGACCTCAGCCTGACGATCCATCCGGGTGAGAAGATCGGTCTGATCGGCCGGTCGGGTGCAGGCAAGTCGACGCTGGTCAACCTGATCCTGCGCTTCTACGACCTGGAAGGCGGCCGGATCCTGATCGATGGCCAGGACATCGCCAATGTCCGTCAGGACGACATCCGGGCCGAGGTTGGCGTGGTGACGCAGGATACATCGCTGCTGCATCGGTCGATCTTCGACAACGTGGCCTATGGCCGTCCGGATGCGACGCGGGAAGAGGTGCTGGCAGCGCTTGAAAAAGCACATGCACTGTCCTTCGTCGACGAACTGGAGGACATGGAGGGCCGCAAGGGTCTCGATGCCCATGTCGGCGAACGGGGCGTCAAGCTGTCCGGTGGTCAGCGCCAGCGGGTGGCCATTGCCCGAACCCTGCTGAAGGATGCACCGATCCTGGCTCTCGACGAGGCGACATCCGCTCTCGACAGTGAAGTGGAGCTGGCCATTCAGGAGAGCCTGTTCGATCTGATGCAGGGCAAGACGGTGATTGCGATTGCCCACCGTCTGTCCACGATCGCGGCCATGGACCGGCTGATCGTGATGGACAAGGGTCGAATCATCGAGGAGGGGTCCCATCAGGAACTTCTGGAGCGAGGCGGACTTTACGCACAGCTCTGGGAGCACCAGTCGGGGGGCTTTCTGTCCTCGGTTCAGGCCGCCTAAATCCAAAGACCAATGGCAAGAGCGGGATTCAATCGGATTCCGCTCTTGCACTCATTCCCCAAAAAAGGGCAGAAAAGCGGCGCGGCGGTTGTTTTGCCTGCGACATATGCGTTTCGAGGCGTTTGTTGAACTGGACAAGCGTTTCGAAGGGTGCAAAAAGACAAGCCGCTTGGCCGGTGCGGAATAGCCCGTATCCGGCCCCCGATGAGCCCGGCATGGTTCCGTTCCCTTCTTGGGCAAAGAAGGGGTCCCGGACGTGATGCGGGCTTTCGGTACAGGTTGAACAGGTTTCGAGAGGACGCGACCTTGGCACATACGGATCAGGCGGAACCGACCCGCCGCGATTTCCTCTATATTGCGACCGGCGCCATGGGCGTCGTTGGCGCTGGCGCGCTGGCATGGCCGTTCATCGATCAGATGAACCCTGATGCCTCCGCATTGGCTCTGGCTTCCATCGAGGTGGATATCTCTGCCGTGGAAGAGGGGCAGTCGATTACAGTCAAATGGCGCGGTAAGCCGGTATTCATCCGCAACCGTACCGAAACGGAAGTGGAAGAAGCCAAGGCTGTTCCCCTGACTGATCTTCCCGACCCGCTTGCACGAAATTCTAACCTGCCGGCGGACGCGGAAGCGTCTGACGCCAACCGTGGCGTCGAAGGCAACGAGAAATGGCTCGTCCAGGTTGGTATCTGTACCCACCTCGGCTGTGTGCCGATCGGCAGCTCCGGCGACTTCGGCGGCTGGTTCTGCCCGTGCCATGGGTCTCACTACGACACCGCCGGCCGTATCCGTAAGGGCCCGGCTCCCGAGAATTTGCTGATTCCGCCGCTCGAGTTCGTCAGCGACTCGACGATCAAGATCGGCTAACGGCATAGATTTTTAGGAGACAGCCATGGCTGGACATTCAAACTATGTACCGCAGAGCGCTCCGGCAAAGTGGCTGGAAAGCCGCCTGCCGGTCATCTCGCTCGTTCGCGGCTCTTTTGTTGATTTCCCGACGCCGAAGAACCTGAACTACTGGTGGACCTTCGGTGGCATCCTGTTCTTCGTGCTGATCTCGCAGATCATCACCGGAATCGTGCTGGCGATGCACTACACGCCAAGCACCACTGCAGCCTTCAACAGCGTCGAGCACATCATGCGCGACGTGAACTTCGGCTGGATGCTGCGTTACCTGCATGCAAACGGCGCGTCGATGTTCTTCATCGCCGTGTACATCCACATCTTCCGTGGTCTTTATTACGGTTCCTACAAGGCACCGCGCGAGATCTCCTGGATCCTCGGCGTGATCATCTTCCTGATCATGATGGGCACCGCCTTCATGGGTTACGTGCTGCCGTGGGGCCAGATGTCCTTCTGGGGCGCAACGGTTATCACCAACCTGTTCTCGGCCATTCCGCTGGTCGGCGAAGAAATCCGCACCTGGCTGTGGGGTGGTTTTGCGGTCGACAACCCGACCCTGAACCGCTTCTTCTCGCTGCACTACCTGCTGCCGTTCATGATCTTCGGTGTCGTTATCCTGCACGTGTGGGCGTTCCACACCACGGGTAACAACAACCCGTCGGGCGTTCAGCCGAAGACCAAGCAGGACACGGTTCCGTTCCACCCGTACTACACGATCAAGGATCTGTTCGCGATCATCGTGTTCATGATCCTGTTCGCATGGTTCGTCTTCTACGTGCCGAACTACATGGGTCACCCGGACAACTACATCGAAGCAAACCCGCTCGTGACCCCGGCGCACATCGTTCCGGAATGGTACTTCCTGCCGTTCTACGCGATCCTGCGCGCTGTCCCGGACAAGCTCGGTGGTGTTGTTGCCATGTTCGGTGCCATCGCGATCCTGTTCGTCCTGCCCTGGCTGGACACGTCCAAGGTTCGCTCCGGCACCTACCGCCCGCTGTTCAAGCAGTTCTTCTGGATCTTCGCTGCCAACGCCGTTGCGCTTGGCTACCTCGGCGCCATGCCGGCCGAAGGCACCTATGTTCTGCTCGCCCGGGTCTGCACCGTCTACTACTTCGCCCACTTCCTGATCATCCTGCCGATGCTCGGGTTCCTGGAAAAGCCGCGGCCATTGCCGGCCTCGATTTCCGAAGCGGTTCTGAAGGGCGGAGCCGGCAAACCGGCTGGTGCGACTTCAGCACCGGAAACGAAGTAACGCGGCCCGGATCAGGAGTTAATTGAGACAATGAGCACCATGATCAAAATGGTTCGTTCCTTCGCTGCGGTGGCGGCTGTCGCCATCGCGACCCCGGTCTTTGCAGCAGGCAACGCTCCGCACATCGAGCGGCAGCAGTGGTCCTTCTCGGGTCCGTTCGGTTTCTACGACCGTGGCCAGCTGCAACGCGGCTTCAGGGTTTACCGGGAAGTCTGCGCTTCCTGTCACGGCCTGAAGCAGGTTGCCTTCCGCAACCTTGCCGAATTCGGCGGCCCAAGCTTCACCGAAGATCAGGCAAAGCAGATCGCATCCGAGTACACTGTCGTTGACGGTCCGAACGACGACGGCGACATGTATGAGCGTCCGGGTATCCTGGCGGACAAGTTCCCGTCTCCGTTCCCGAACGAGCAGGCTGCACGCGCCTCCAACGGCGGCGCTTACCCGCCGGACTTCTCGCTGCTGGCAAAGGCCCGTGCGGCGCACCGCGGTTTCCCGTGGTTCGTCTTCGACGCCTTCACCCAGTATCAGGAGCAGGGGCCGGATTACATCTACGCGCTTCTCACCAGCTATCCGGAAGAAAACCCGGCATGTCTGGGTGAGGACTTCACCGGCAACTTCAACCCGGCATTCCTGGGTGGTTCCGTTACCGCTGAAGCTTGTGCGCACGAGCATCTGACAGGTGGTCCGATCGGCATGGCCGCACCGCTGTCCGACGAGCTGGTCGAATACACCGACGGCACTCCCATGACTGTCGACCAGTATGCGCGTGACGTTTCCGCATTCATGATGTGGGCCGCCGAGCCGCATCTGGAAGAGCGCAAGAAGATCGGCTTCCGGGTCATGATCTTCCTGATCGTCTTCGCCGGTATGCTCTACTTCACGAAGAAGAAACTGTGGCGCAACGTTGAGCATTGATTGATTGCCGCCTAAGTGCATGATGAAAGCCGCCGGACCTTCCGGCGGCTTTTTCTTTGAGGGGTAATGCAATGCGCCGCGCATTGATGTTTCTGGCAATTGTCCTGCTTCCTGTCCCCGCAAATTCGCAATCGGCCGCAACCCACATGGTCGAGGTTCTGGACATGCATCTAGCCATGCGCGCCGCACTGCGCGCGGTCGAGGTCTGCAACGAGGCCGGTTTTCAGGCTGGAGCTTCCGTGGTGGACCGTTTCGGCGTCGAGCAGGTGACACTGCGCAGCAACATGGGCGGTGCGCATGTTGCCGAAACCGCCCGTCGCAAGGCCTGGACCGCCGCTTCTTTCAATCTGCCCAGTTCGGAACTTGGTTCGCTCGCCGGACCGGGCGAAGAGACCAGTCTTGCAGCTATTCCCGGAGCGTTGCCTCTGGCTGGGGGGCTGCCCATCGTCTCGGCCACCGGAATGCTTCTCGGAGCGATTGGCGTTGCCGGGGGTGGTGGCGGTGAGAACGAGGCGAAATGCGCCAAGGCCGGGCTTGACGCCATCGCGGATCAATTGAAATAAACCATCGCTGATGCGGGCCTGTGTCCCGCAGGAATTGATTTTGAACCTGTTTGGAGTGGTTATGGCAGACGCAGTATTGGGCATTATCGGCGGGTCTGGAATCTACGACCTTCCGGGTCTGGAAAACTCCGAATGGATCGCCGTCAACAGCCCGTGGGGCACGCCGTCCGATGAAGTGCGCATCGGCACCATTGACGGTCTCAAGGTGGTTTTCCTGCCTCGCCATGGGCGCGGACACGTCTATTCGCCGACAACCATCAACTACCGCGCCAACATCGACGTGATGAAGCGCTGCGGTGTCACCGATCTTCTGTCTGTCTCTGCCTGCGGATCGCTCAAGGAAGAACATGCTCCGGGCACCTTCGTATTGGTGGACCAGTTCATCGACCGGACGTTTGCGCGGGAGAAGAGTTTCTTCGGTACCGGCTGTGTCGCGCATGTGTCCATGGCGACCCCGGTCAGCCCGAAGCTGGTTGATGCAGTGGCGGCAGCCGCGCAAGCGGAAGGCCTCGCCTATGCCAAGGGCGGCACCTATCTGGCCATGGAAGGCCCGCAGTTCTCTTCTCTTGCGGAAAGCCAGCTCTACCGGTCCTGGGGCTGCGACGTCATCGGCATGACCAACATGCCGGAAGCAAAGCTTGCCCGCGAGGCCGAGATTTCCTACGCCACCATCGCGATGGTCACCGACTATGACAGCTGGCACCCGGACCACGGCGAAGTCGATATTCAGGCCATCATCAAGGTTCTTCACGAGAACGCGGAAAATGCCCAGAGGCTTGTTGCCCGTGTCGCAAGGGATCTGCCGCGCGAACATCAGTCCTGCCCGGCCGGGTCGGATACTGCGCTGGAGTTTGCCATGATGACCGCACCGGACAAGCGCGACCCGGCGCTGGTGGCGAAGCTCGACGCTGTCGCTGGACGGATCCTGAACCGGACCTAATCGGATTGCCGGCCGAAAGAGCTGCCGGCATAACCCCTTGAGACAAAGCGAAATTGCTTCGACCGGCAGGTCAAACTTGCTATAACCACCGGCCGGGGCAGATGCCTGGAACTATTTTAACAGAGAGATATCCCGATGACCGCACAGACCATTCAGGATGAACTTGTCAGTGCTATCCGCACGATCAAGGACTATCCGAAAGAGGGCATCCTGTTCCGGGATATCACGACACTGCTCGGCGATGCCCGTGCGTTCCGCCGGGCGGTCGATGCCCTGGTACAGCCCTGGGCCGGCTCCAAGGTCGATCAGATTGCGGGCATCGAGGCGCGCGGTTTCATTCTCGGGGGCGCGGTGGCGCACCAGGTGTCCGCGGGCTTTGTGCCGATCAGGAAGAAGGGCAAGCTCCCGCACGAAACCGTCCGGATCGCCTATTCCCTGGAATATGGCCTGGATGAGATGGAAATGCACAAGGATGCGATCAAGCCGGGTGACCGCGTCATCCTGGTTGACGACCTGATTGCTACCGGAGGCACGGCAGAGGCTGCCTGCAAACTGTTGCGGTCCATGGGGGCCAACATCGAGTCGGCGTGCTTTATCGTCGATCTACCAGATCTCGGCGGGCGCAAGAAACTGGAAGCGATGAACGTTCCAGTGCGCACCCTCGTGGAATTTCCGGGTCACTAGGTCTGTCATGGCGGGAGGAGCCGAGGGCAGGGACGCGATACCGGACTTTTCAGAGAAATTTCAGAAGGATTTCGAGACCCTTCTGAAATGGCGACGGGACGTGCGCCGTTTCAAACAGGAGCCGTTGCCGGAAGGTGCTCTCGACCATCTTCTGCAACTGGCGGACCTCGCGCCCTCTGTCGGCAACAGTCAGCCCTGGCGAATTGTTGTCGTCGACAGTGCTGAGGCGCGCGGACGGATCATCGCGAGCTTCGAAGCCGAAAATGAAGAAGCCGCCAGGACCTACAGTGACGACAAGGCGCTTGCGTATCGCCAGCTCAAGCTGGCGGGGCTGAAGGAAGCCCCCGTGCATCTGGCGATTTTCTGCGACGACGACCCGGAACAGGGCCACGGACTGGGCCGGCTGACCATGCCGGAGACGCTGGCCTATTCCACGGTCAGCATGATCCATACATTCTGGCTGGCGGCTCGTGCCGAAGGTGTCGGGGTTGGCTGGGTGTCGATCCTTGATCCGGACGCGGTGACAGAGGCACTGCAGGTTGACGCCGGTTGGCGCCTCGTGGCTTATCTATGCGTCGGTTATCCGGAAGAAGAGCATGTCGATCCGGAGCTGGAGCGAGCGCGTTGGCAGGCGCGCACGCCTCTGGCATCCCGCGTCATTCACCGATAGGGCATCCTGCGGCCAGACGACCGCAGAAAGGATGCTCGCAAATTATGGAAGCGATCGGCAGATGGCTGTTCAATTGGCGACGATTGAATGGCGGCTGATCTGGAGGCAGGGCAGACCATGAGCGTGATCATCCGACGGATCAACGATGAAGACAAGGAAGCTGTGTTCCAGCTTCTGGCGGACCGATGGGCAGGGCCCGAAATGCTATTGGACGGCGAGATCGTCGATGCGTCGAGCCTGCCGGGGTATGTTGCCTACGCAGGCAATGATCTTGTGGGGCTCGTCACGCTGATCAAGCGGGAAAGCGAATGGGAAATCCTCACGCTGGACTCGCTCAGCCGCTGGGGTGGCACCGGAACACTGCTGCTGAACGCGGTGGTCGATGAAGCAAAGGCGTCCGGCATCAACCGGTTGACCGTCCGCACATCCAACGACAACCTCGACGCCTTCCGCTTCTATCAACGGCGCGGTTTCCGTCTGGAGCGGATCGCGCAAGGTGTCATCGACGCCGAGCGCGAAAAGAAGCCGGAAATCCCGCTGCGTGGCGACTACGGTATCGAAATCCGCGACGAAGTCCTGTTTGCCCGCAGCCTTTGAGGGGCTAGCGACATTCCCTTTCCTTTCCACCTTTTCAGCATCAGTCTTGCCAGCCCGAACACTCGTCCGTGCTTCCTGTTATTGCCGGACGATCGAGCCGACAGCGTTGACCAAAAGTCTTGAGGCGGTCAGCGCAGTGAGGCCGTCGATATCGTTCGGCGGGTAGAATTCGACCAGGTCAAACCCAACAATCCTTGCGCGCCTGCCCAGGCCCGCAATCAGATCGATCACCTGCGTGTAGGTGAGGCCGCCGGGCGTGCGCGCGGCCACGCCGGGCATGATGGCCGGGTCGAGGCCGTCACAGTCCAGCGTGACGACGCAGCGCGCACCTTGTGGAATATGCTTCAACGCGGCCGAGATACCTTCTGCGTGGACCTCGCGCGCTGTGACAAAGCGGCTGCCGTAGGTTTGTGCAGCCTCGATTTCGTTTTTGCCGGCACTGCCGACGGCACGCAGGCCAACTTGAACGAGGCCTGCAACATGCGACATCTCGCTGATGCGGCGCATCGGGCTGGAGTAGCCGTAGCGCTCGCCGTCGACCTCGTCGCGCCAGTCGATATGGGCATCTATCTGCAGTACCCATAGGGGCCCCTGATCAGCGAAGGCGGCAAGGAAGGGGATCGGTAGGGAATCATCACCGCCAAGCAGGATCGGAACGGCTGGCAGTGCCAGGATCGAGCGTGTTTGTGCCTCGATCCGTGCCCGGTTGCCTGCGTTGTCATGCAGCCGGGTGTCGATATTGCCGATGTCGATGCAGCATACCGGGTGACCTTCGAAAAGCGGTCCGCCGAGATCGAAGTCCCAGTGGCCGACGAGACCGGCATCTTCCTGACTGGCTGCGCGAATGGCATCGGCTGCCCCGGTGTACCCGCTGCTGTCCTTGCCCGGGTAAGTGCTGCCATGTTCGGCACCGAAGATCACAGCACGCGGTGTCCGGTTCTCCGGAAGCTGTGCGGGAAAGTCGAGAAAAGGCACTCGGTCGGTCCTGTTCGGTTTCTTGCGGGCGGTATGCTGCAGAAAGGTAAATTGCCAGGCGTTTGAGAACGCTTTCGATGCCTTACAGCATCGGCCTCAGCTTAATCGAAGACCGGGTTCTGCCAAAGTTCAAGGACAAAAACCGGCTCCCGCGCCAGCTCTCGCCGGATGGGGAGCGGAATTTGCATTGCGGCGCACAATAGTTATACTTGCTCATTCCCAAGTTCATTTTTCCTGAACGGAAAAATTCCGCACATTTGTGCTCAGAATTCCTGAGGAGGATAATTTATGCCCGTCGCCAGGTCCTTGGAAACGGCTGAGGAAATTTCAGATATTGCTTTCGGATTTATGGGCTCAAAGGCTCTTTTTTCTGCACTTCATGTAGATTTGTTTTCACTGCTTTCCGAAAAGACCTTGACGCCGCAGCAAGTTGCTGAAGAAAGCGAGCTTGATCTTGATCGCGCCACAACACTGTTGACCGCGCTTACGAGCCTCGGGCTGGTGCGCCGGGAGGGAGCAGGCTTCACCAATTCGCCCGCAGCGGAGGCGTTTCTGGTGAAAGGACGGAAGTATGATTTCGGCGACTATCTGCGGTTTCAGATCGACAAGCAGATGTACCCCTTCATGACACAGCTCAACGACGCCCTGACGGATAGTCTTGAGGACGACCAGGTTGCTTCCTACGAGACCTGGTTCAGCGACCCGGAGGAAGCACGGCTTTATTCCCGGTCCCAGCATGCAGGCTCGCTTGGGCCCGGGCGAGGACTTGCCAAGCTTGTGGATCTGTCCGCTGCCAAGCAGTTGCTGGACGTTGGCGGTGGTACCGGGGCCTTCTCGATTTCGCTTTGCAAGGCGTATCCGGGACTGCGATCAACCGTTCTGGATTTTCCGAATGTCGCCAAGGTGGGTGAAGAGTTCATTGCCGAAGAAGGCCTGCAGGACCGCATCCGCTATGCGCCGGGCAATGCCCTGAAGGACACATGGCCGGACAGCGCGGACGCAGTGCTGATGTCCTATCTCTTCTCCGGTGTCCCGGGCACGGCCATTCCCGGGCTTGTGCGCAAGGCGTTCGAGGTTCTGACACCGGGCGGCGACTTCATGGTGCATGACTTCATGGTCGACGAAAACCGCGACGGGCCGAAGCTGGCCGCGCTCTGGCAGCTTCAGCACACCGCCTTCAACCCTGAAGCCCGTTCGATCACGAGTTCCTACGTTGCCGGCCTGATGGAAGCGGCCGGCTTCACGGATATCGCGGTTGAAGTGATGATCCCGGGAATGACGATGCTGGTGCACGGCCGCAAGCCGGAATAGCATCACGCGGCAAACTGCGGCAAACTGCGGCAAATGGGCATGATGTCCGTTTGCCGCAGTGCCTGGAACAGGCAAACGGATTAGGGACAAAGTCTACGTGTTTTCCCTAAGATCCGGAGAAGAGATGTCTGCTTCATCTGCCCCCAAGGAAGTCCTGGTGCTACGGCTGCTTCTGGCCGTGCCCGTCTTGAACCTGTTTCTCAAGGAAGCGCTTTATGGCGCGGAAGATGCCAAATACTGGTTCATCGCCAATCTCGCGATGATCTGGGCGGTGTCGATCTATGCTTTCGGATACCCGGCGATCATCCTGCCGGCGCTGACCATGGTGCCGATGGCCTTCTTGTGGATCCTGGACGTCTGCCGCTGAGGCACAGCTCGCATGCGAGTCACGGCAAGACAGGATTACCGCAAAGCGTGCTGCCGTCTTGAGGACGCAGCACGCTTTTGCGCTTTAACAGGGCCGGCTGATTGTCCGGTTAGCGCTTGCGACGTTCGACGAAGACCGTGCCCTTGAAGGAGAACACCAGCGTGCCGTCCTGATTGAAGGCCTGCATGTCGGAATGAACCAGACCCCAGTCCGGACGGGTCCGGCTTTCGGTCTTGCCGGTGACGACACGCCGGTAGCGCAGGGTGTCACCAACAAAGACCGGCCTGATCCACTTGAGATCCTCGAACCCGGGCGAGGGGCCGATATTGGCTGGTGTTTGCCCTGCTGCCAGCGCTTCTTCCTGAAGAGCCTTATGCCTTGCGACCCAAAGCTTCATGAACACCGCTGCGGTGTGCCAACCGGAAGCGCACAGGCGACCGAAATGGGTCTGCGCGGCGGCCTCCTCGCTGAGGTGAAAGGCCTGCGGATCGTATTTTTCCGCAAAACGCACGATGTCTTCCCGGGTGAAGGTGTGTTCCCCGAGGTCAAGCGTGTCACCCACTTCAATGTCTTCGAAAAAGGCACTCACCGGGCGATCTCCCGTCTCGCGAACAGGTTCGGATTTTCCCAGACGAGCACTTCAATACCCTTCTGGTTCTTGGCCGTCACGCGAATGTTGACGAGCCCAAGGTCCGGTTTCGACCGCAAGTCTCTCGTGTCGAGTATTTCGACCTGGGCCGTTAGGCAGTCACCTGGATGAACGGGACGCTTCCACTGCAGCTTGGTGATACCCGGTGAGCCACGGCCGCTTGTCCTGGTCAGGAGATTTTCGGCAAGCAGGCGCATCACCATCGAACCTGTATGCCAGCCGGAGGCGGCGAGCCCGCCCAGGATGGATGCTGTGCCGGCCTCTTCGTCGAGGTGGAAAGGCTGCGGATCGAACTCGGCAGCGAAATCGATGATTTCGTCCCTGCTGACGGTGAGGGAGCCCAGCTCGAAGACCTGACCAGGTTGGAAGTCTTCAAAATAAAGGAGATCGGTCATGAATTCCGGTGGTGTTGGCACTCCGCGGAAACGCGATGCTCCGCGTTCCCGCCTTGAGATTGGAAGAAAAGATCAGTCGTAATAGATCTCGTTATCATCCATGTAGACGTTGCTGGCTTCGCAGATATCGATGTCGATCGGATCGTCGAGAACTTCGGTATCGTCGTCGGCCAGCCAGCCGACCTGGAAGGTCTGCGCACAGTTGCCGGTGTCGGCGGCGAACTCGGCTTTCGCGCTTTCACCCGGCGAAAGCGGTCCGGACAGCCAGTTGTCCGACCAGCCGTCGCCGTCGTTGGTGTAGAAGCCGACGACAACGTTGTCTTCGGTGTTGTTGTAGATCTGGAAGTACCCTTGCGAGCCGGTTCCCTGTGCGACGGCTGCAGTCGCAGACGCCAGGAGGGCAAGGCCGAGAGTGGCAGATTTCAGTAGCTTCATGGCACGTTTCCCAGGTGGGCAGACTTGCTGCCCGACAGTGTTGCGTTCAGAAGCTAGTCCCAGCCGTATCGGAAGTAAAACTAAATCCGCCAGCCTTCGTTCCTGCCTGGATCGCCGGTTATACGGTCACGTATTTGCGCCAGTTGTGCTCTTCCTGGAAGCCCAGAACCTCGCGGATCTTGCGGTTCGAAAACAGGGCCTCATGCTCGCCGAGTTCCCGGCTCAGCGGCACGTCGGGGAAGAAGCGCTTGAGGATTTCCGCATTCGGAATATCGACGGAATTCGTGTCGTTGCCGGCGTTGAAGACCTGGTAGCCGAGCCCGTCCTTTTCGAGGCAGCGGTCGACGATCTGACCGAGGTCGCGGGCGTCGATATAGCAGAAGATGTTTCTGCGGCGCTGTGAAGGATTGGCAAAGAAATCCGGGAACCGGTCGTATTCGTGCGGCTCGATGACATTGCCGATCCGCAGCGCATAGATATCGAAGCCGGACCGGCGCTGGAAGGCGCGGGCGGTCTGTTCGTTGACCACCTTGGAAAGCCCGTAACTGTCCATCGGGTCGACGTCATAATCCTCTTCCACGGGCAGCACCTTCGGGTCGACCACGCCATCGGCGAAACAGACGCCGTAGGTGGTTTCCGAAGAGGCGATCACGATCTTGCGAATGCCGAGCTTCACGGCGGCTTCAATGACGTTGTATGTGCCGATCGTATTGACTTCGAAGGTTCTGTTGTCCGGATGAATGAGAATGCGCGGCACGGCCGCGAAATGGACCACTGCGTCGAAAGTTGGCACCCCGTTGCCCGGTTCCAGTTCATCGAAATTGGCGTAGCTGGTCATGACGTTGAACATTTCACCCGATGAGGTGATGTCGGCAATGAGGTTGTCGACACCGGGATGATCGAGCGGTTTCAGGTCGACATTGACGACGCGATGTCCCTGCGCCAGCAGGTAGGGAATGACGTGCCGTCCGGCCTTGCCGGAACCGCCGGTGAACAGAATGCGTTTCTGGGTGGTCATGGTTCAACTCCCCTGTTTTTGAGTTGCGTACATCATGGCCATTCCGACGCCGGAGGCCAGTGCCTGTTTTGTCTTTCTGGAAGAAAGACCTTGTCCTTCCGGAATGTGCCGGTGTGAGGGGGGGGAAGTCAGCAAGATTTATCAAAAAGCATGGTGCTAGGGTCCCATCAATCGAACGGGGCCAAGACCATGACCAATCACGAAAAGCTCACACTCTCACCGCGGGACAACGGCTATGTCCGCCGTTTCACAAGGGTGATCGAATATATCTACGCCAACCTCGACGAGGATCCCGATCTGGCGACGCTTGCCGAGGTGGCGGCCCTTTCCCCCTCACACTGGCACAGGGTCTGGCAGTCGACCTATGGCGAATCCATCTTCGCGACGGTCAAGCGTCTGCGCCTTCACCGTGCCGCGGGAGACCTTGCCTATACGGACCTGGCCTTGCCCGTCGTCGCAAAGCGGGCCGGTTACGGCAGCCTTGAGGCCTTTTCACGCAGCTTCAAACAGGCTTACGGCCAGCCCCCGACCGCCTACCGCTCCTCCGTTTTCTCGCGCCGGGTTCAGCCGGCCAACGGTGGTGCACCACTTCCCAAACAGAAAGGACCAGCTCCAATGCATGACGTTTCCGTCAAAACCCTTCCGTCCGAAACCCTGGCCGTGCTGCCTCACCGAGGCGCCTACATGGAGATCGGCAAGGCGTTTGAGACACTTTTCGGCATTCTGGTGAGCCGTCAGCTGGTCGACCGGATCGGTGCGATGAAGGCGCTCTATTATTCCGACCCGACCCATGTTGCCGAAGATGATCTGCAGTCGGCTGCCGGAGCGGTCATAAACGATAGCTTCCCGGTCGATGCTCCGCTCGAAAAGCGGGAAACGCGTGCCGGTGACTACGCGGTGCTGCGTTACAAGGGACCCTACGCCGACATGAAATGGGCCTACGAGTGGCTTTACGGCGAGTGGCTGACGCAGTCTGGTCGTGAACCGGACGATGCGCCCTGTCTGGAAGTCTATCTCAACAACCCGCGCGACACGGCGCCGGCGGACCTTCTGACCGACATCTGCCTGCCTCTGAAGCCTGCTGCCTGAGCTCTGTTTCAGAGCGGCCAGAACAGCAGGATTGCCGGGATGCTGACGGTCAGGACGAGGAGCTCGAGCGGCAGGCCCATGCGCCAGTAGTCGCCAAAGCGATAGCCGCCCGGGCCCATGATGATGGTGTTGTTCTTGTGGCCGATCGGCGTCAGGAACGCACAGGACGACGCAACTGCCACCGCCATCAGAAACGGATCGGAGTTCACCTGAAGGGAATTGGCGATCTGGACCGAGATGGGCGCTGCAATCAGGCAGGTGGCAACGTTGTTCAGGAAGTCGGAAAGGGTCATCGTCACCACCATCAGGATGGCGAGGGTGACCCAGGCCGGAGCCGTTGAGGTGAGGGCGAGAATACCGTCGGCGATCAGCTGTGCGTTTCCTGCTTCCTCGAATGCCTGTCCAAGGGGGATCAACGAGCCGAGCAACACGATCACCTTCCACTCCACGGACTGATAAACCTCCGATCCGCTGATCAGGCCGGCGGCGGCATAGAAAATCACACAGGCAGCCAGGGCCACCGGGAGATAGGCAAGGCCGGCAACGGCTGCTGCAATCGCAACGGCAAAGCCTGCAATGGCCAGCCAGGCCTTGTTGCGCTGCATGACGCCCGTCTTGCGTCCTTCCAGAGGCAGAACACCAAGCCAGGCGCAGGCACTTTCCAGCCGCTCCGGGGTGCCCAGCAGCAGGAGCACATCACCCGGGCGTATCTCTTCGTGGCGAACGCGTTTCTGTACGCGGCGACCCTGCCTGGAAATGCCGAGCAAGGTAACGCTGTGGCCGTAAAGGAGACGCATGTCGAAACTCGACCGGCCGATGATCCGGGCATTGTCCGGCGCGATTGCCTCGATCAGTGACAGGGCGTCGTTGTTCAGGCCGCCCTTGTGCTGTTCTGAGCCGGCGAATTCCAGCTTGGCGGCGCCCATGAAGGCTTCGATGGCCTTGGGGTCGCCTTCCACGAACAGGTAATCTCCGGATTTGATCGCCTCGCGGCGGGCAAACCCGCGTACACGTCGGCCATTGCGGATGAGGCCGATGATGGCGACATCCTTCTCGTCGGCAACGGGGTAAAGATCGCCGACGGTAAGCGGCTTTTCTTCCGAGATTTCCCCGACCTTCAGTTCGGCCGCATAAAGGCTTTCGGCAAAGCCCTCCTGTTTCGGCTTGTCCCGGAAATGGCGGGGCAGCAGGCGCCAGCCGAACAGGGCAACAAAGGCAATGCCTGTCACTGCGACCACGAGGCCGACAGGGGCAAAATCGAACATCGAAAAGGGCGCGCCAAAGGCATCAGAACGATACTGTGCGATGACGATGTTTGGCGGTGTTCCGATCAGGGTGATCATGCCACCGAGGATGGTTGCGAAAGACAAGGGCATCAGGGAGAGGCCGGGCGAACGTTCCGCCTTCTTGGCTGCCTCCATATCGAGCGGCATGAGCAATGCCAGCGCGGCGACGTTATTGATGATTGCCGACAGACTGGCCCCGACAATGGCCATGAGACCGATATGCCGCGACAGACCTCTGGACGCGGAAATCACCACGCCCGCAATCAATTCCACAGCGCCTGAGTTCATCAGCCCGCGCGAGACGACCAGCACGAGGGCAATGATCATGACAGCGGAATGGCCGAAGCCGGAGAAGATTTCCTCGGAAGGGACGAGACCCAGGAACGCACCCAGGATCAACGCGCCAAAGGCAATGAGATCGAAGCGGATACGGCCCCAGACCAGCAGTGCGAAGACAGTGCCGAAGAGGACGAACAGGGCAATCTGGTCAAATGTCACGAACAGGCTCCGGCAACGACTTCAAAATCCGGGTTCGACCTGAACATGGCCGACCCGCAATCTCAAGACCACTTAAAGGACTTGGTCCGTCTTCCTTTGCATTTCCGGCCGAACGGAGCTGGACAGCGCCGTTGTCGGAGAAACCGGGACCACGACTTCTAAACACGGATTGCCACTAAAAGGTTCCGCAGCTTTCAAGGGCGTGAGAAGGCCAATAAGATCGGGCCTGGAAAGTGGCTGCTTTCCGGGCCCTTGCAAAGCGGCAAAACCGGGGATTTCAACGCGAGCGCGCCCACGCCCACCCGGGCCTGTCAAATGACCCTGACGGTCAGCTCCGGCAAGCCGTCGATGGTCGCCAGCATGAGGTCGCCGCGCTGGACGGACCCGACACCCGCGGGAGTTCCGGTCAGGATGACGTCGCCCGCACCAAGCTGGAACAGCTCTGACAGCTTGGCGATGATTTCCGGTATTTTCCAGATCAATTGATTGAGGTCGCCTTCCTGGCGAAGCTCTCCGTTCACGCTGAGAGCAATCCGGCCCTGGTCGAGGAAGCCGCTGTCTGCCGCCGGCATGATCCGGCCGATAGGGGCAGAGCGTTCAAAAGCCTTGGCGGCTTCCCACGGGCGCCCCGCCTTCTTGGCCTCGGCCTGCAGGTCGCGGCGGGTCATGTCGAGGGCAACGGCGTAGCCGTAAACATGTTCAAGTGCACTGGCTGCCGGGATGCTGCGCTTGCCGGACTTCAGAACGACCGCAAGTTCGACCTCGTGATGCACGTCGCTGGATAGGGGCGGATAGGGAAATTCGCCGGAAGGATCGAGGTTGTCCGGGTTCTTCTGGAAGAAGAACGGCGCTTCCCTGTTCGGATCGTGGCCCATCTCCACGGCATGAGCGGCATAGTTTCGACCGACACAATAGACCCGGCGGACCGGAAAACCCTTCTGGCTTTCGCTGACGGGCAGGATCGTGGGGAAGGGAGCCGGAATGACGGTCGACATCGCAGACACTTTCGAGAATTGACGAAAGCCTGCTTGTACCGGGTTCGGCAGCATCCTGTCGAGCAGGAGTTGTGTTCGACCCGGTGGAGCCAGCCTATGCCGCGTGATTTGTTGGGCACACCAGAGGCGGTCAGGCCGGAATGCAGGCGGTCCTGTTGCCTTGAACTAATTTGGAGCCGGCTCCGCTTCTTCGTCCTGGCTGATACTACCGTCCTCCGAAGGCATGAACCAGATGACCACGAAGGCCAGCAGGCCGGCAGCGATCATGTAGAACGCCGGCGCGAGCTGCAGGTGGGTCTTGTCGATCAGATAGGTGGCAAACAGCGGTGCCGTGCCGCCAAAGAGCGCCAGCGGGATGTTGTACCCTATGGAATAGCCGGTCACGCGCACGGACACCGGGAACAGGCCGACCATGGAGGCCATGAGCGGGGCAAAGAAGGCGGTTAGAATAACGGCCATGCCGAGCTGGCCCAGAATGACCATGACCGGATCCGGATGATGCACCAGCCAGAACATCGGCAGGGCAAAGAGGGCGACACCGCCCGATCCGAACAGCAGTATGGTTCTTCGGTCGATCCTGTCGGCGAGATAGCCGACAATAGGCAACAGCAGCATGAAGACGACCATCACGCTGGTATTGATCGTCAGGGCCCGGCTTTCCGTGAACTTGACGTAGTCGACCAGGTAGGACGTGAGATAGACGAACGTCAGATAGAAGCCGACGCCGTTCAGGATGTTGCACGCTATCGTCCGCAGCAGGGCAGGCCGGTGGTTGCGCAGGACCTCGCCAACCGGAGCGCTGACAGGATCGTGCGAGGAGGGCGGTTGATCCCTTTCTTCTGACTTGGTGCCGCTGCGGATCATGAAACCGGTCAGGCCGACCAGCAGGCCGAAGGCGAAGGGAATGCGCCATCCCCAACTTCCCAGATCGTCCGCCGGCAGGAGGCCGGTTGCCAGTGCCGCCACGCCGGAACCGAGCAGAATGCCGAATGTTGCCCCGACCAGGGCCCAGGAAACCGTGAAACACCGGCGCTTGGGCGGGGCGATCTCGTAAAGGTAGACGGTTGAACCGGTGTATTCCCCGCCGACGGAAAGCCCCTGCAGCAACCGCAGCAGCGTCAGCAGCACGGGTGCGGCAATGCCAATCTGGTCGTAGGTCGGCAAGAAGGCGATCAGCGTTGTCGGAATGGCCATCAGGGCGACCGACAGCAGAAGGGCCCGGCTGCGGCCGGTGTTGTCGGCAATATGGCCGAGCAGCAGACTGCCGATGGGACGCATGAGGAAGCCTGCCGCAAAGACACCGAAGGTGCTGATCAGGCTGACGGTCGGATCGTCACTCGGGAAAAACTGTTGCGCAAGGATGGGGGCAAGATAGCCGTAGACGGCGAAATCATACCATTCCAGCGTGTTTCCCACCGTTCCCGCAATGATCTTGCGGATCCTGGTGTCGCTTCGTCCCGCCATATTGGCCCCTCCTGCAGGTCGAATTCCCGTTTGTCCGGGTAACCCTAGAGGGGATGTCTTTATCTTCCGTTTCCGTGCCTTCTGAGGCAGGCGGCTGACCGGGAGGTGGAAGCGGACGGGAAACGCGCAGGCGGCGCCTGGCTGCCTGCGCGGGATTTCGTCAGGTGTTGAATTTGAAGAGCAGGACGTCGCCGTCCTTGACGACATATTCCTTGCCTTCGTCGCGTGCCTTGCCCGCTTCCTTGGCTGCGGTTTCACCGCCAAGACCGACGTAATCGTCGTAGGCAATGGTCTGCGCGCGGATGAAGCCGCGTTCGAAATCCGTATGGATCACGCCGGCTGCGCCCGGGGCCTTGGTGCCTTCGGTGATGGTCCAGGCGCGGGTTTCCTTCGGGCCTGCCGTGAAATAGGTGATCAGGCCCAGCAGGCCGTAGCCCGCGCGGATCAGCCGGTCGAGGCCCGGCTCTTCAAGCCCGATGGTCTCCAGGAACTCTTCCTGTTCTTCCTTGTCGAGCTGGGAGATTTCCGCCTCGATGGCAGCGGAAATCACGACGGCGGCAGCACCCTCTGCCTTCGCCTTTTCGGCGACCTTGGCGGAGAGGGCATTGCCTTCGCCTGCGGATGCCTCGTCGACGTTGCAAACGTAGAGAACCGGCTTTGCAGTCAGGAGGTTCAGACCCTTCAGGATCTTCTCTTCATCCGGACCGGACGCTTCAAGAACGCGTGCCGGCTTGCCGTCCTGCAGCAAGGCCAGGGCGGCTTCCATGACGGGCAGCACAGCCTTGGCTTCCTTGTCGCCGCCGGAGGCCTTTTTCTTCAGCGGCGCAATGCGGCGTTCAAGGCTTTCCATGTCGGCGACCATGAGTTCGGTCTCGACCGTTTCGGCATCGGCGATCGGGTCGACGGTTCCTTCCACATGGGTGATGTCGTCGTCTTCAAAACAGCGCAGCACGTGTGCGATGGCATCGACTTCGCGAATGTTGGCCAGGAACTGGTTGCCGAGGCCTTCGCCCTTGGAGGCGCCGCGCACGAGCCCGGCGATGTCGACAAAGGTGATGCGCGTCGGAATGACTTCCTTGGACCCTGCGACTTGACGGATTGCATAGAGGCGCGGATCCGGAACGGCAACTTCGCCCGTATTCGGCTCGATGGTGCAGAACGGATAGTTGGCAGCCTGTGCAGCTGCCGTCTTGGTGAGCGCGTTGAAGAGTGTGGACTTGCCGACATTCGGCAGTCCGACAATGCCGCACTGGAAACCCATGGGAGTTCGCTTTCGGTTGGTCTTGAGACTTTGCAGCGCTAAATGCCCGAGCCGGGTCAAGAGGTCAAGGCTTTGGCGGACTGCGGGCGGGTGTTTGTCAAGAGCATGTCAGGATGAAGCGACAAAAGGAAAGGCGTCCGGCGATGTGATTGGGCTGAAAGCTTCCCTCCGGTTGTTTATCGGTTATAGTCGTGTGGGTGTTTTGGGCGATTGTTTTGGGAATTGGGACGCGATGATTTTCAGTCGCAAGAAACACGGGTTTCTGTGTGCATTTTCCGGCAGCCTGTTTGCCACCCTGGCTGCCGTCACCACTTGTGCCACTGTCTTCTCGGCAAGTCCGGCATCGGCTCAAAGCTTCAATCCACGTGATCTGACGGGCCTTCTGGGCGATGCGCCGATCGATCCTGCGCTGCTGGAAGGCGTCGGACAGGTAAATGTCACGCGGGCCTATATCCCCGACGCGATCGACCTGTCGCCAATGATGCCACCACCCTTGCTGCAGACATACGGCAGCTGTGTTTCCTATGCCATCGGGTATGCCATGCGCGGCTATTACGCTGCGCTTGAAAACAACGTGGAACCCGGCAATCGCACCTTCACGCCAAGTCCGGCGTTTCTCCATTCGCAGATCCGCAACCGGCAGGAGGCCTGTGAAACCGCCGGAAGTCATGCGCTTCTGGCGATGGCCTATTTCAAGGGCAACGGCTCTCCCGACCAGGACGACATTCCGGACGCCGCCATGTGTTCGGAACGGGTGGAAACCGCAACGATGGCCCCCGACAGGTTCCGCATTCGAGACTTCCTGTTCGTGTTCGACAAGGGCCGCCAGCGCCGCAACGCGACGGACCGGGATCTGGATGCGATCAAGCAGCAGCTGGCGGCGGGGAACCCCGTGGCCACGGGGTTCCTGATGGTCGGCGTGGTGCCGTCCTCCCAGACGCCGGACGGGGTGACGCTGCAATATCTGAAATCGGGAGAGATCTACCAGGGATCGCTCGGGCGTCACAGCGGGGCCGCCGGAGGACACCAGATGGTGTTCGTCGGGTACGATGAACGGCGTCAGGCATTCCTCGTCCAGAACTCCTGGGGGCCTTACTGGTCCGGAGACGGGTATGGCTGGATCAGCTACGAAGCAACGAAGGCCGACATGCACAACGCGTCGATCATGCGCACGTCCATCGTGCCGCCGCGGCCGGTGCCCGGGCTGACCAGAACCGACCGGGACAATGAGGTGGCCTTTGCGGGGGATAGCTGCAGCAGCCTTTACGTGAGCGAAGATACGCCGGACGGCATGCCGCTACTCGCAGGTTTCGTGAGCACTCAGGAAGCGCTCCGGAAACTGGAAGCGGAGTTTCCACCCGAGCAGCTTCAGAAAATCGATGTCAGGCCCTGGCCCGTGTGTGAAGCCCTGAAGACCCTTGCCCGGCCACTGGCGGAACCTTCGCGCCCGCGCATTCGGCTCCTGGGTGGCAGCGCGGATCTACGCTACGGAGATTCGCTGGCCTTCGAGGTAACTGCGCCGGACTTCGCCTCGTTTCTCTACATCGTCTATCTGCAGGCCGACGGCACTGTGGTGAACCTCTTGCCGCGTCGCGGTCCGGTGCGCCAGCAGGTGCAATTCGGCGACCGTTTCGTCTACGGCGACGGCCGGCAGGGGCGTCAGAAGTTCACCGTGCAGCCACCTGCCGGATCGGAAGCCATTATCGTGATTGCAGCTCATAGCCCTGTCATCCAACTGGAAGAGCTGGAAAACGGCGGCTCCGGGCAATTCTCCATGCCAGTGAGCGCTGAAGGCGGCGCCGGTACCGCGGACGACAGATATTTCCTGACGGCATTGCGGGCAGGGATGGCGGACCGGCCGGACGAAATGAGCCTGCCACGTGAGATTTCTGCAGCCGTCCTTCATTTGACGATCCGGGAAGAGTGACACTCAAAGGTTTCGACATGCGCTTTCTTATCGAATTTGCGACCGCCCGCCTGGCATTGGCACCCGTTCTGGCACTGCTGGTCCCCTTGATGCTGCCAGCCGGCGTTTCCGCCCAGTCCGTCACGCCGGATCAGATCATCAACGCGTTGTTGCCTGACGCCGGCGCGCCGAAATCCCGGTCCATGCGAAAGCAGGAACCGCACCCGTTTCGCGGGATCAGCATAGAAGGCCAGTTGCCGCCGGAAGTGGAGCTGCCGCGCATCAATCTGACGGTCAATTTCGAGTTCGATTCCGCCTCACTGACCAACGACGGCATTCTGACGTTGCAGGCGCTTGGACAGGCCTTGCAGGATCCGCGGCTCAGGAACATGCGTTTCCAGATCGCCGGGCACACGGACCTGCGCGGCACGACGGCCTATAATCTGGACCTGTCGAAACGAAGGGCCTTCATGGTCGCGGAGTTTCTGGCTGCCTTTTATACAATCCCACGTGAACGGCTTGTGCCGGTGGGCTACGGCGAAAGCCGTCCTGTCGATCCGGGTGATCCGGCCAGCGGCCGCAACAGGCGTGTGGAGATCATCAACGTTCAGCCGCTGTCCTGACCGCCAAATGCAGGCAGCCCGGTTGCGCTGGTGTTCGTGGAGGGAACTGCCTCAGTCGCCGCCGCCGAGCAGCTTTTTCAGCATGTCAGCCATGGGCCCTGACTTGGGCAAGTTGACTGACTTGCCTTGCCGGGCCTGGCGGATATGGCTCTGGCCCTTGGGTTTGGCTGGTGCGGGGGTGCCCTGTCCGGGAGCAACGGCCTTGGCGGCTCCGGTTGTGCCGTCCTTTGCCTTGCCCTCCTGGCTCTTGCCCTTGCGCTGTGCCTTTTCCGGCTCCAGGGCCAGGGTCAACTTGTTGGCAAACTGGCTGTCCTTGCCTTCGGCCAGCAACGGAGCCTGATCGGCGACTTCCGTCAGGAGCGGTTCCAGCCAGTCCCGATCGGCCTTTGCGAAATCACCCAGCACGTAGTTGGACACCAGCTTCTTGTCGCCCGGATGACCGATGCCGAGGCGCAGCCGGCGGTAGCTTTCGCCGATATGCGCCGTGATTGATCTCAGACCGTTGTGGCCGCCGTGGCCGCCGCCGATCTTCATGCGGAATTTCGCGGGCGGCAGGTCGAGTTCGTCGTAGATGACGACAATGTCTGCCGGCTCGATCTTGTAGAACCGCATGGCTTCGCCGACAGAGCGGCCGGATTCGTTCATGTAGGTGCTGGGTTTCAGCAGCAGGACCTTTTCCGAGCCGAGGCGGCCTTCGGAAACCTGACCTTGGAAACGGGCTTTCCAGGGCTGGAAGCCGGAGTGGCGGCGATGGATCTCATCAACGGCCATGAAACCGATATTGTGCCGATTGCCTTCGTATTTGGCGCCCGGATTGCCCAGGCCGACGATCAATTTCATGGTGTGCCTTTCAAGGTAGAGCGTGCTGCATGTAGCGCAATGCAGACCGGCTGGCTAATCCTGAAACAAAAAAGCAGCCGATGGCGGCTGCTCTGCAAGTTTTCCCGCAAGGGGAAGGGAGGCGGAGGCCGCCTCCCGATTTTTAAAGCAAGGCTGCAGCTTATTCAGCTTCGCCTTCACCTTCTTCTGCTTCAGCTTCGTCGTCGGTCTCTTTCATACCGGCCGGAGCAGCGATCGTGGCGATGGTGAAATCGCGATCGGTGATGGTCGGCTGGCAGCCTTCCGGCAGCTTCACTGCGGAAATGTGCAGGCTGTCGCCCGGCTGTGCCTTGGCCAGGTCGATTTCGAGAGCTTCCGGAATGTTGTCGGCCGGAACGGTCATTTCGACGGTGTGGCGAACAATGTTCAGGACGCCGCCCTTCTTGATGCCCGGGCAGGTTTCTTCGTTCAGGAAGTGAACCGGAACTTCAACCGTCAGCGTGGAGCCCTTGGCAACGCGCAGGAAGTCGACGTGCATGACGTCGTCGCGTACCGGGTGCAGCTGGAAATCCTTGGCAATAACCTGATGCTTTTCGCCGTCCACATCGATGATGCCGATGTGTGTAAGGAAACCACCCTTGTGCAGGGTAATGGTGGTTTCTTTCACCGGAATGGTGATCGGCAGTGCCTGTTTCTTGTCGCCGTAGATCACGGCAGGGAGAAGGCCTTCGCGACGCAGTGCCCGTGCGGCCCCCTTGCCCACCCGGTCCCGTGCCGACGCCTTCAGCTCATAGCTGGCAGCCATGGCAAAACTCCTTCGAGTGTATAGGTAACGGACCGGCGAACCACCGTGCCAGAAGACTCATGTTGTCCGGGATCGGTCCAGAAGCGCCTCCTCCAGGGGTGCAGGCGCGAGCGCGGATATACCCAAAGCGCAAGGAAAGTGCAAGTCCGCAGTCGCTCGTTTGTCGCAGGGAACTGCGGAAATTTCAAGCTGGTCACCTGCAAACCGGTCTGTAACACAGATTTGCTGAACCTTCCGGTTGACCGATTGGCTCATCCGGAAGAGGCTGCGATCCTCTGTGCGGTTGTGTCTCCCGCTGTCCGAACCCGTTTTCCTGTCCTTCCCTGTCTGAAAGAATCGACCCAATGGCCATCGATGAAGACCTCAACGACCGCTTGCGCGAGGCGCTTGGAAACAGGGCAGGCATCAGCGAAAAAAGGATGATGGGCGCAATGTGCTTTCTGCTGCACGGCCACATGATCGCGGGTGCCGACCGCACCAGGGAGGGCGAACGGCGTTTCATCTTCCGTCTTGGCAAGTCCAGCCATGCTGCCGGGCTGGCACTGCCGGGTGCTGAACCGATCGTACAGGGCGGGCGCACGTTGAGTGGCATGTTCTTCGTCGGTGAGGACGATTGCACCGACGAAGTTCTGCAAAACTGGCTGGATCTTGCCATCGCCAATGCTTTGACACTGCCGCCGAAAGGTGCCTGACCTATCCGTTGAGCCTTTTCGATGTGTCTTCCTGAAAGGCCGGATCGGCCTTTTTTGCGAAGGAGACACGCCAGGGTTCAGCCAGCTCTTCGAGTTCAGACAGGGCCTTTGCCACCGCCGGATCCAACCGAGGGTTGAACCGTGCGTGGATGACCTCGCGCAGGTTCCAGTCCGGGCAGGGGCGTTCAACGACGGTCAACTCGTCGCCTGCCTGAAACGACCCTTCCTGCAGCACCCGGAAATACCAGCCGGTTCGGCCTGTCTTCTGGAAATGGGCTGCCTGCGTGGGGTTGTCTGTATGCATGTTCAGCTTCCAGCAGGGCTGCCGGCCCTGGGAAATCTGCATGCGGACCGTGCCCGCCGACAGGATGTCGCCGATGCACAGGTCTTCCTCGGTAAAGCCTTCTGAAGCGATGTTCTCGCCGAAACCGCCTGGCTGATAGATTTCCGCCTTTTCCGGAAAGGTGTCCCGCCAGTGGGCATAATGCTCCGAGGGATAGATATGCAGTGCCTTTTCCGGTCCGCCATGAACGGAAAGATCCGCCTGACGGTCGGTGGTGATGCCGGTGGAGGTGACCTGCAGGATACCATCTGCGCGGGTCTTTCGGATGGCAGACGGCTCCTTGCCCTCCCAACGGTGTTCTGGTTCCCCGGTGAAGAGGGAGACGATACGGGCTTTGGCGGTCATGGCTGATGGCTTTCGGCTGGTGTGTGTTCGTGGCAGAGCTGTGCGGCATCGACCGGCGAGAGCGGCACGTTGAGCAGCTGGCAATAGCCCCCCGTTTCCCTTGCCTCGTGATGGCGGCAGGTGCGGCAGAGACCGAACGAGCGGCCACCCCGCTGGTGCAGCATCGTCAGGACAAGTGCTTTCAGGGACGAGGCCAGAGACGCAGCGACGTCCGGCGGCAAGGCGTCGATGACTTTCTCCAGAGACGAAGGGTCCTGCAACAGGTCACGACCAGCCTGGGTGACGTCATAACGAATGCTGCGCTTGTCTTCGTCCGAGCGCGTTTCGGCAATCAGCTCCTTGCGGGAAAGCGCCTTGAGTGTCTGCGAAGCCGTGCCGCGAGTCGTTGCCAGAAAATCGGCGACATGCGAGGGCGCGCGTGAGAAGCGGTTTGCCCGGGCAAGATAGTTGAGCGCAGCAAACTGTGACGGGTTCAAAGGCCCGTTCCATTCCTCGGCAGCGGCAAGACGCGTCAACCGGTCGATCAGGTCGCGAAGGGTCTGTGTATCGGTTGGAGCAAACATGCTCTCTATGTAGCGAGTCGAAATTAAATTTGCAATAGTTTCGACTCGCTACTAATAAGGTTGCATCCTCAATCAAGGAGAAAGCCGATGTACAAATCCATTTCCCAAGCTGTTTTGATTGCCGGAGTGTCGGCAATTGCCCTGCCGACTGTGGCATTTGCAGGCGGCAGTCATGCGCTTCACCAGACGGGAGCAATCCTGTCGCCGGACAACCCGGAGATCGACCCGAATTTCGACATCCTGGCCGCCCATGTGCACCGCAAGGGGCGTGTCGTAACCTTCCACATGACACTGAAGGGAACGGCCGGTGCGAGCGTGCCGGAGGCAAACGGTGCGGTCGCAGGGGCGCCGGTGCAGTCCTATGTCTGGCCAACGTCACTGAAGCCGGAAACGGTCGGGTTTGAAGGGGGGGACGGCATCCTTGCGCTGGTGGCTACCAGCCATCCGGATTTCGATGACACACCGCTTTTTGATGAAGATGGCGACGGCGACCTTCTGAACGATGGCGCGAAATGGCACTCGCACTGGGTGGTGCTGACACCGAACGAGGCCTGCGGTGCCGGCGCACTCTCCGTGCAGGATATTCCCGATGGCACCAACCCGAAGATGCCGGCCACCTGGCCGGGCCTGCCGATCTACATCGACAGCCCTGGATTTTCACCCGTGTTGGAGGCAGAGGAAATTACCCTCAACGTGGCCTTTGCCGATGAAAGCACTGTTGAGCCCCTGTCGTATGACGGCGTCACGTCGGCCCTGCGGGTGAACCAGAACGTCCACGCCCCACTGCTGTGCGTCGTCGACGTCTTCGACGTTGCCTCCGGCGATCTCAGCCTGCCGGGAAAATTGACCGGGAACTGAGCCGTATCAGCACCAACCACTCACCGCGTTATTGCCGGGCTTGTCCCGGCAATCCATGCCGCGACCGGGCCGGGTCCCTAGGTTGTGTCTGGGGCAGGGAAACGGCATGGATGCCATGGTCGAGCCATGGCATGACGGAGTGTGTGGGGGCTCCGAGGGGCAGGGGCCGAACTTGGAAAGACCGTCAGCCCTCGTGCGGAGCGTAGGAGGCCGGGTCGACCTGGGCCGGACGTCCGGGGAGGGTGAGTTGCGCCTGCCGGGCCGGGGTTGTTGCGATCACCTTGCCGGACTTGACGACTGCAAGACGCGTTGCCTTCAGGCGAATGGCCTCGATCGTGTCGCGGGCCTGCAGCAGCACGAAATCCGCCTTGCAGCCTTTGTCCAGGCCGTACCCTTCCAGGTTCATCGCCTTGGCCGGGTGCGCGGTGACGCAGTCGTAGCAGTAGCGGATGGCGTCGCGGCTGGTCATCTGGGCAACGTGTAGTCCCATGGAGGCGACCTCCAGCATGTCGCCGGAGCCCATCGAGTACCAGGGGTCCATCACGCAGTCGTGGCCGAAGGCGACATTGATGCCGTAGGACCGCATCTCCGGAACACGGGTCTGGCCGCGGCGCTTGGGATACGTGTCGTGGCGGCCCTGCAGCGTGATGTTGATCAGCGGGTTCGCAATGGCATGCACTTCCGCTTCGGCGATCAGCGGCAGCAGCTTGGAGACGTAGTAATTGTCCATGGAATGCATGGACGTCAGATGCGATCCGGCAACGCGACCCTGCAGCCCGAGGCGCTGGGTCTGATAGGCGAGCGTCTCGATATGGCGCGACATCGGATCGTCGGTCTCGTCGCAGTGCATGTCGACCATCAGCCCGCGTTCGGCCGCGATTTCGCACAGCCGCGCGACCGATCGGGCGCCGTCGTCCATGGTGCGTTCGAAATGCGGAATGCCGCCGACGACGTCGACGCCCATGTCAAGTGCCGTCAGAAGGTTCTTCTCGGCGCTGGCAGAGCGGTAAAGCCCGTCCTGGGGGAAGGCGACCAGTTGCAGGTCGATGTAGTCCTTCACCTTCTCGCGCACTTCCAGCAGGCCTTTGACGCCGGTCAGCTTGTCGTCGCAGACATCCACATGGGTGCGGATTGCCAGCAGTCCCTGCGAGACGGCCAGATCGCAATATCTGAGGGCCCGCTCGACAACGGCATCTACCGTCAGGATCTCCTTCAGTTCTCCCCAAAGCGCGATGCCTTCCAGCAGCGTGCCGCTGCGGTTCATGCGCGGCAGGCCGAGCGACAGCGTCGCATCCATGTGGAAGTGGCTGTCGACAAACGGCGGGGAAACAAGGTGTCCGCCAGCATCGATCACCTGGCCGGCGTCCGCCGTGATCCCGGCTTCCACAGCCTCGATACGGCCGTTCCGGCAGGCAATGTCGAGGCCGTGGCGGCCGTCTGGCAGGTTGGCGTTCTTGACGAGGAGATCGAAACTCATGGAATTGTCTCAGCGTTGACCACGGAAGTAGGGCACAAGAAGAGCCCTTGGATAGTCTGCCCGGCGGGCAACGACAATCAGCGCGGCGATGGAAAGCAGATACGGCATCATCAGGAACACCTGGCCGGGAATGAAGCTGCCGACCTCGGTCTGAAGACGCACCTGGAAGGCATCAAAAGCCCCGAAGAGCAGAGCGCCGATCAGGGCCTTGCCGGGTCGCCAGGAGGCGAACACCGTCAGGGCGATGCAGATCCAGCCACGGCCGTTGACCATGCCGAAGAAAAACGCGTCGAAGGCCGACATGGTCAGGAACGCGCCGCCGAGCGCCATGATCGCGGAGCCGGCAACCACAGTCCCGATGCGGATCGCATAAACGGAGAGGCCCTGTGATTCCACGGCAGCCGGATTGTCGCCGACCGCCTGAATGGCCAGGCCGAGCGGGGTCCGGTAGAGCACATAGGCCGTAACCGCGACCAACAGCAGGGCGAGGAAGGTCAGGGGCGTTTGTTGGAACAGGGCCGGCCCGAGGAACGGCAGGTCGCTCAGGCCCGGAATGTCGAGCGGCTTGAAAGCCTCGATCCGGGGCGGTGACGAGACATCCGGCAGGGCCGTCCGGTAGATGAAATAACTGAGCGAGGTGGCAAACAGCGTCACGCCAATGCCCGAGACATGCTGCGAGAGCCCGAGAGGCACGGTCAGAATGGCGTGGATCAGTCCGAAGAAGGCGCCGGCCATCGCCGCGACCAGAACGCCGCCCCACAGGCCTGCGCCAAGCCAGACCGCCATCCAGCCGGCCATGGCGCCGGCTGTGAAAATGCCTTCGATGCCGAGGTTGAGGACGCCGGCACGTTCGCAAACAAGCGCTCCGATGACACCGAAGATCAGCGGGGTCGCGATGCGGAGCGCGGCGGCCCAGAAGTTGGCGGAGATGAGAATGTCGAGGACTTCGGTCATTCTGCTGCCTCCGGGTTTGCCTGGCTGCCGACGAAGCGGATCTTGAAGCGCAGGAAAAGACCGGAGACCAGGACGCACAGCAGCGCCATGGCGACGATCAGGTCCGCCAGATAGTTGGAGACGCCGGTGGCACGGGACATGGAATCGGCCCCTACAAAGATGCTCGCGATGAAGAGAGCCGCCAGAACGACACCGGCCGGGGAAAGCCCGGCAAGCATGGCGACAACGATGCCGGAATAGCCGAAACCGGGCGAAAGGTCAGCGGTCAGATAGCCCTTCAGACCGGCAACTTCGCCGACGCCGGCAAGCCCTGCCAGCGCGCCGGACAGAAGACCGACGCGGATGAAGGTTGCCGTGACCGGAATACCGGCGTGGCGGGCGGCGGCCGCGTTCTCGCCGACCGCGCGGATTTCGAAACCCCAGACGGTGCGTTTCAAGAGGAAATAGACGCCGAGCGACGAAACGAGGGCGATGACAAGGCCCCAGTGAATGCGCATCCGGTCCATCAGCTTGGGTAGGGCCGCTTCATCGAGAATGGGTTCCGATTGTGGCCAGCCCATGCCCATGGGGTCCTTCATCGGGCCTTCCAGCATCATCTGCACGAAAAGCAGGATGATGAAGTTCAGCAGCAAGGTGGTGACGACTTCATCGACGCCAAGCCGGGTTTTCAAAAGGGTTGGACCAAGCATGACCAGCCCGCCGGCGAGCGCGCCGGCAACGATCACCATGGGAATGAGAAGGTAGGGCGGTGCGGAAATGACACCGGTGCCGACGGCAACCGCCGCAAGTGCGCCGGCATAAAGCTGGCCTTCCGCGCCGATGTTCCAGAGCTTTGCCCGGAAGGCGACGGCAGCCGCCAGGCCGGTGAGGATCAGCGGTGTCGCCCTTGTCAGCATTTCGGTGAAGGCAAAGAGTGAGCCGAAGGCGCCCTTGGCCATGAGGCTGTAGGCCTCGAACACCGACAGGCCCGCAAAGGCCATGGGGATGGCGGCAAGCACCAGCGCGGCAACGGCGGCGGCGATCGATACGCCCAGCATACGGGAAACGGAGGAGGGGCCACGCGGTTCGAAGCGGATCATGCTGCGTCCTCCGCATTGTGGCCGGCCATCCTGAGGCCGAGAGAGCCGCGGTCCAGCGTCTCGCTCGGTTCTGCTGCGGACAGATGTCCGCGGTGGATCACGGCGATCCTGTCGGAAAGGCGCATGAGTTCGTCGAGATCCTCCGAGATCAGGATGACACCGGCCCCGCGGTCGCGAGCCGCCAGCAGGCGCTTGTGAACATCGGACGTGGCGCCGACATCCAGCCCGCGCGACGGCTGGGCGGCCAGCACCACCTTTGGAACGGTTTCAAGGGTTCTGGCCAGCACGATCTTCTGGATATTGCCACCGGACAACAGCCGCGCCGGACTGTCCTCGCTCTGACACCGGATATCGTAGGCCTTGATCAGGTTGCGCGCCCGCTCCCGCATGGCGGAAAACCGCAGCAGACCAAGGCGCTGGTTTTCCGGTTTGCGAATGGCTTCGATGGCAAGATTTTCCGAAACGCTCATCGCCCCGACAATGCCGTCGTGGTGACGGTCTTCGGGAATGCGGGCAAGGCCGTTGTCGATCATGGTTCGGGCACTTGCGTGGCCGATCACCGTGCCTTCCAGCGTCATGGATCCTTGGGTGAGCGGTTCCAGACCGGAAATGACCCGTGCAAGCGTCGTCTGGCCGTTGCCCGAAACCCCGGCAATGCCGAGGATTTCGCCGGATTTCAGCGTGAGATCGACCGCGTGCAAGGCATCGCGGCCATGTCCGGCGGAAGCCTTGTTCAAGACGAAAAGCGGTGCGCCCGGTGTGCCTGGGGACCGCATTGTCTCGACAATTGCATGGCCGACCATCAACTCGGCCAGCTTTCGCCGGTCGCATTCCGCTGTCGGCAGGTCGGCGACCTTGCGGCCACCGCGCAGCACGGCGACCCGGTGCGAAGAGGCAAGGACTTCCGCCAGCTTGTGCGAGATGAAGATGATGCCGAGCCCGTCGTCGGCCAGCTTTTTCAAGGTCGCGAACAGAGTGTCGGATTCCTGGGGCGTCAGCACAGCGGTCGGTTCGTCCAGAACCAGCACGCGGGCATCGCGGTAGAGAGCCTTCAGGATTTCCACCCGCTGTTTTTCGCCGACGGAAAGCTGGGAAATGCGGGCGTCGAGGGAAACCGTCAGGCCGGAGCGGGCCATCAGCTCTTCCAGTTTGCGGCGGGCAGGCGCCCGGGAAGAGGAAAGCGCGGCAAGCCGTTCCGTGCCCAGAAGGATGTTGTCGAGCGCGCTCAGGTTTTCGGCAAGGGTGAAGTGCTGGTGCACCATGCCAATGCCGGCCTGGAGTGCGGCATACGGCGAGCCTGGTTCCAGTTCGCTCAAGCCGGAGCCGTCCGGCGAAACCATGACCCGGCCTTCGTCGGCCACGTAGTGCCCGAAAAGGATGTTCATCAAGGTGGTCTTGCCGGCGCCGTTCTCGCCGAGAAGGGCAAGGATCTCGCCCTGTTTCAAATCGAGCGATACGTCGCCATTGGCCGTCAGAGCGCCGAAGCGCTTGGTGATGCCGTCCAATCGCAGCACGACACCAGCGTCCTGTGCCGGACCTGCCATATGATCCCCCCGGGAAAAGAATGAATGCCGCGCTTGACCCCGCGGCCGGGAATCGCCGGCGGTCATTGTGACCGCCGGACGTGGCAGGCGAAAGCCTACATGGTGGATTTCGGTTCGCTGTCGTTCACATTGACGCGGAACAGGCCGTCGAGGATTTCCTGCTCCTTGGCCTTTGCCGCGGAAACCGCGTCGGCAGGAGCAAGGCTTTCGTCAACAACGAAGCTGCCTCCGCCGTAGGACATGAAGCTGTAGGGGCCGAAATCGGCGGGTTCAAAGGTGTCGCTGGCAACAAGGCCGATCGCCTTGTCGATGGTCGGTTCCATGTGCCACAGCGCGGAGGACAGGATGGTGCCCGGATAGTCGCTTGCCGTGTCGATCACGTTGCCGATCGCCAGAATGCCTTTTTCCTTGGCCGCATCGGAAACGCCGAAGCGCTCTGCGTAGAGAATGTCCGCACCCTTGTCGATCATCGCGAAGGCAGCTTCCTTGGCCTTGGGCGGGTCGTACCAGGAGTTGATGAAGGTCACGAGGAACTTCACGTCCGGGTTCACGGAGGTTGCGCCTTCCATGAAGGCGTTCATCAGGCGGTTCACTTCCGGAATGGCGTAGCCGCCGACCATGCCGATGACATTCGACTTGGTGGTGGCGCCGGCGATCATGCCGGAGAGATAGCTCGGCTCATGGATCCAGTTGTCGAAGACGGCAAAGTTCGGCTGAGCCGGTCCGAAGGACGACCCCATCAGGAAAGCCGTGTCCGGATATTCTGCAGCCACCTTGCGGGCGGCGCGCTCGACGGCGAATGCTTCGCCAACCACCAGATCCATGCCCTGTTCGGCGTATTCGCGCATGACACGCTCATAGTCGGTGTTGGCAACGTTTTCGGAGAAGGTGTAGGTGATTTCGCCGCGTTCCTGGGCGGCTTTCAGCGCCTTGTCGATGCGGCTGACCCACTGCTGTTCGACCGGAACGGTGTAGATCGCTGCGACCTTGACCGGGTCGGCGGCATTGGCGGAAGGAACGGACAGTCCTGCCGATACTGTGACAGCCAGAGCGGCCGTCAACATGGCCCTGCGGGCCCTGGAAAATGGTTTGGAAGTGAGCATCTGAAATCCCCTGGAAAAGACCTTGTGCAGACTTAGATGACCACAAAATATGCGTGCTCACAAGCTAGGCAGGAGCTTCGGCGGCAAATTTTTTGAACAATTGGGAAAATTTGTGAAGCTTGGCGCGGACTGGTTGTGAGGGGTGGAAACTACCCGTTCGGTGTTGGCGTGAATGTGGCCTGAAGGGGCGGTTACAAGGTCCCGGCTGCAAAACCTGTGGGGGCCGGCTTCCAGCTCCGATTCCCTCCTGCCGGGTCGGGCCTGGGCCCAATTTTACGGCAGCGGGCAATACGGCAATCTTGGAAAAGGCAAGTTTCGCAGAAAGATATGGCCTGAACGCAAAAACGCCCGGCATGGGCCGGGCGTCATGAGCAGTCGACTGTTTCGGCGATCAGCTGAAGAGACTGGAAACCGACTTTTCCAGTGCCGTGCGGTTGATTGCTTCTCCGATCAGCGGGGCAATCGAGATTGCACGGATGTTGGCTGCAGCCGTGATGGCGGCAGTCGGTTCGATGGAGTTGGTGATGACCAGCTCCTTCAGCTTGGAAGAGGTCACGCGGGCGACGGCACCACCGGACAGAACGCCGTGAGTGATATAGGCCGTTACCGACTGTGCGCCCTTGGACAACAGGGCTTCGGCAGCGTTGCAGAGCGTGCCGCCACTGTCGACGATGTCGTCGACCAGGATGCAGTCATAGCCCTTGACGTCACCGATGATGTTCATGACTTCCGATTCCCCGGGCTTGTCGCGACGCTTGTCGACGATGGAGAGCGGAGCTTCGATGCGTTTGGCAAGTGCGCGGGCGCGCACCACGCCGCCGACATCCGGAGACACGACCATGACATTGTCGGTCGCGTAGCGTTCCTTGATGTCGCGCGTCATGACGGGCGCTGCGAACAGGTTGTCTGTCGGGATATCGAAAAAACCCTGGATCTGACCGGCGTGGAGATCCAGGGTTAGAATGCGGTCGGCACCGGCTTCGGTAATGAGATTGGCCACCAGCTTTGCCGAGATCGGGGTTCGGCCGGATGCGCGGCGATCCTGCCGGGCGTAGCCGAAATACGGAATGACCGCGGTGATGCGGCGGGCAGAGGACCGGCGGAGCGCATCGATGATGATGAGCAGCTCCATCAGGTGGTCGTTTGCCGGGTAGCTGGTCGGCTGGACGACGAATACATCTTCGCCGCGTACGTTTTCCTGGATTTCTACGAAGATTTCCTGGTCGGCAAACCGCCGGACCTGGCATTTGGCGAGAGGGGCATCCAGATATTTGGATATTTCCTCAGCCAGGGCTCGGTTGGAATTGCCCGCGACGATCTTCATGAGCCGCAAGTCCTTCTGGTGCGACGGCGGTTTTGCAGACAGGTTGTGCCTTGCAAACACGCGGAAAGGCCTAGGTCTTAAGTCATGTGCCGGGTGCCGGGAGCCTCGCTCGGAAACCCTCGGCAGGCGGCGGCGTTGTAACAACCAAGCAACCGGACCACAACAGGCGTTCGTGCCTGACGCCCGCTTTTTTTTATTTTTTGTGACGCCACGCCGGAATTACCCGGCAAAGCAATTCATTATCGGTTGAGCCAGGCCTTGATTTCCACCATCGAGCGATTGGCAATGCGCGACAGCGTGCCGGAGCTGACAGCCTGCCATGGGTCGCCCGAGGCTCCGCCGGTATCTTCCGTTCCGGAGATTCGCTTCACCCGGCGACCAGAGCTGTCGACGATGTCGAAAACGTAGAAGACCGTGCCATTGGAAGGCTGCCCGGTGGCCGACAGATAGCCATTGACCCGGTAGGTAGCGGCCGCGCCGGTGCGGCGTACCAGCGTGATGCCCTGTTTGCGGGCTTCGGAGCCGATCATTTCGGACAGCTCGTCGGCAATGTTGCCCGGTGCACCGGTAAACGGTTCGAACGCGAAAGTGATGCCTTCTTCCGGGTCGACCTGACCGGCGATCGTCGGCGCGGTGACAGTGGTCGAGATCGGAGTAGGGGGCTGCGGAGCAGCCTGACAGGCTGCAAGCCCCGCTCCAAGCAGTAGAACCGCCAACAGGCGCCGGGAAGAAATGGATTGTTGGGTGGTCTTGTCTGTCATGGAGACGCTTGGCTCTCGCGGTCGATATCGTCGTGGCAGCGGCCCTGCCGGAAACGCGAAACGCAAACCGGGCCGCAAGGTTGAAACTGGTTTAGCCTGACTTGACCGGCAGGTCGAGAGGCAGCTTGGACAAGCACTCTGGCGTTCCGGTCGTGGTCAGATAGGTCTGGCCGAGGGTCATGGCGGTTCCGGAGTTGGAATCCATCAGGATCATATGCATGAAGATGACCATGTCGGGCTTTACCTCGGCCGGATTGGCCCGGTACGCCATGGGCATGTCCATCCAGCTTGGCGTGAACCTGGCACCGAGTGAATAACCGCAGGCGTTCAGCCGGTGCGGCATCAGGCCATGAGCGTCCACCCGTTCCGCATGAGCGTCGAAAACATCGCCGAAAGTCTTGCCGGGAACGAGCTGTGTTTCGACGGCGGCCAGTGCTTCACGTGCGGCGGTGTACATCTCCAGATGCCTGTCCGTCGGCGTGCCGATCACCACCGTGCGCATCAGTGCGGCATGGTAGTGGCGGTAGGCGCCTGCCCATTCCAGTGTCAGCTGGTCCTGTTCGGACAGGTTCCGGCGACCTGCCTTGTAACGGCACAGGAGAGCATCGCGGTCGGAGCCGATGATGAACTCGTTGCCGGGGTAATCGCCGCCACCTTCAAAAATGGCTCCCTGCATCGCAGCCAGGATGCGGCCCTCGTCGGCTCCGGGGTGGATTTCATCCATTGCCGCATAAAAGGCCTTGTCCGCCAGCTCCGCGGCCTTGCGAACATAAACGATTTCCTCGGCGCTTTTCACCGCACGAAGTTCGGGGATCAGGGGCGAGGCATCGCTGACATCGGCGAAACTTGCGAGTTCCTCGTTCAGCTTCAGGGCTATTTTGCCGGTCATGCCCTGTGTGTCGTATTCAACGCCCAGCTTGCAGCCGAGCAGGTCCATGTCGAACAGCAGTTCCTTCAACTGCAGCACCGGGCTGGCGGAGCCGCGGTCGATCCAGATGCGGATGTCCTCGATGTTCGAGGTGTGCTTGGCCTGGCGCTCGTCGGCAGATCGGGTGAGGAGCACCCGGCGTCCTTCCTTCGTCACCACGAGGCACTGGAAGAAGCAGAAACCGAAGGTGTCGTAGCCGGTCAGCCAGTACATGCTCTCCTGGGCGAAGAGCAGCATGGCATCCAGCTTCTGCGCCTCCATGGCGGCTTTCAGCTTGTCAAAGCGGCTTTCAAACTCGGCATCGGAAAAATGAAGTGCCATGGGTGGTCCTCACAAAAGTGCAATCGCGCTGATCTGGCGGCCGTAGTCCGGTTCCTTGCGATGGGTCGTCCGGCGGTAGGAGAAGAAGCGGTCTTCATCGGCATAGGTGCACAGTGCCAGGTCGGCAACGGCCCCCAGTCCAAGAGCCTGCAGCTTGTCCGTAATGAAGGCGGGCAGGTCGAACATGAAGTGCTCTGCCCGTTCCGAAGGCTTGAAGTAGCGGGTGTTGTCCGGGTGCTCCTGAAGGAAACGTTCCTTGAATTCGGGGCCGACCTCATAGGCGCCCTGCGAAATCGTCGGACCCAGCACCGCCGTGATGTTGGTTCTGGTCGCGCCGAGAGCCTCCATGGCGGCAACCGTATTCTGCAAGATGCCGGTAACGGCGCCTTTCCAGCCCGAATGAGCAGCGCCGATGACACCCGCCTTGGTATCCGCAAACAGAAGCGGGCCGCAATCGGCCGTGGCGATGCCTATGGCAAGGCCCGGTGTGGCCGTGACCAGGGCATCGGCCTTGCGGTCCGCATCCTGTGCGAACGGCGCGCTGACGGTGATCACGTCGGCGGAGTGGATCTGATAGGGGGACACCAGGCGATCGGCACCAATGCCGAGCTGGTCGGCAACACGTCCGCGGTTTTCAAGAACGCTGCTGCGCTCATCGTCGGAACCGAGACCGATGTTGAGGCTGGTGTAGATGCCGCCGGAAACGCCGCCCTGGCGGGTGAAGAAGCCGTGCCGGATGCCATCCAGCTTCAAGACGTCTGCTTCAATTTTCATTCAGGGCTCCTGAGGGGGAGGGGATTCGCCACGCCAGCGACTGATCCTTGGGGTGTTCAGGACGCACTGTCAAACGGGGGAAACGAATTTCCGGAATTCGTCACAGCGAGCACCTTGAAAAGATCCCCCATCTGGTCAGGCGCGGCCAGCCGTTCGACGGCATCGCGGATCGCCTCCTGTTCGCTGTGGGTTTTGCCCGCACCAAGGGCACCTGCCCGTTCCAGAAGACCGGTGCGAAGCAGGAATTCACCCTGGGTCAGCGGCGCAAGAGCGCGGGCACCTGCCCGGACAGCCGCCGCCGCCAATGCCTCGAAATTGACATGGGCGGTCAGATCCGCTTCTCCCGGATGAGCCAGGACGTCGTCATAGGCGTGCCTGTAAAGTGCTTGCAGCGTGTCGCCGGCAGCAGTCTTCAGATAGCCGTAGTCAATGACGAGTGCTGCACCGCCATTGTCTGCAATCCTTTGGCCGATTTCTTCGGCGATCGCATTGGCTGCGGGCTGGGTTTCGAAGATCGTGCCGTCCGGTGCAGTGGAAAGGCCAGCGGGCACAGCGTCATCGGGCAGACGGGCGGTGCCAACACCGAAGATCAGCTCTCCGTGCTGCGACAGCCCGATCTGGCGTTCCTGCCAGCCGTGTTCGGTCTTGACGAACTGATGGATTGGCAAGGCGTCGAAAAACTCGTTGGCAACCAGGATCAGCGGACCGTCCGGAACGTCCTGGAACCGGTCGTGAAACTGCGGTTTCAACGGACCGCGCCTCAAAGCCGCTGACTGCATGTCCCTCAGGCGCTGGCTGGTCTCAACCAGGTTCAGGCGAGCCGCGTTCACAAAGGCTGGACGCAGGGCTGCCATCCGCAGGAGGTCGGACATCAGCGTGCCGCGACCGGGCCCAAGTTCGACGAGCTGAAATTCCGCGGGCTCGCCCAGTGCCTGCCAGGCGGACAGGCAGGCTGCCCCGACGAGTTCGCCGAACATCTGGCTGACTTCCGGCGCTGTGACGAAATCGCCTGCGGTGCCGAACGGTTCGCGCGTCATGTAGTAGCCGGCGTCCGGGTCCCCGAGGCAAACGGACATGTATTGTGCGACCGAAAGCGGGCCCTCGGTTTCGATCCGTGCCTTGATCCTGTCTTTCAGTCCCGTCACGCCGCGGTTGCTCCGGTCCGGCGCCGGGCGGCCCAGATCATGGTTGCGAGACCCGCCAGGATCATCGGTACGGACAGGAGTATGCCCATGGTGAGAAAACCGCTCAGATAGCCGATGTGGGCATCCGGTACCCTGTAGAGTTCTGCTATCGACCGGGCGATGCCGTAGCCGAAGGCAAAGGCACCGGCAAGAAAGCCGGGCTTTTGCAAAAGCTTGAAGCGCCGGCTGAGCACCATCAGAACCAGAAACAGCACGATGCCTTCGAGCGCGGCTTCATAGAGCTGGCTTGGATGACGGGGATCCGGTCCGCCGTTCGGAAACACCACGGCCCAGGGTACATCCGTCGGCCGGCCCCAGAGCTCGGAATTGATGAAATTGGCGATACGGCCGAAGAACAGGCCGATTGGGGCAGCGCAACCGGCAAGGTCGAACAGGGTCCAGATCGACAGGCCGCGTTTCCAGGCAAACAGGATCATCGCGATGACGGTGCCGGCAAAGCCGCCGTGGAAGGACATGCCACCGGTCCATATCTCGAGCGCTTCGGCCGGGTGGGCGAAGTAATAGGCCGGATTGTAGAACAGCACGTAGCCGAGGCGCCCACCGATGATGATACCGAGCGTTCCCCACAGCACGAAGTCGTCGATCTCGAGCTGTGTGGGACGGGCAGTACCACCCCACAGCCGGTCGTTGGCCACCAGCAGACGCATGTAGCGCCAGGCCAGCAGTATGCCGACGATATAGGCAAGCGCGTACCAGCGCAGGGCAAAGGGCCCGAATTCGACGAGTACAGGATCGATTGCGGGAAAGGGCATAACCAGAACAGGCGGCACGGCAGAACCTTCCGATGGTGCGCGGGCGGGTTTCGGGCTGAACGCTTGCGCGATCTTGTCCGCCTCGTCAAGCCGACACGGGTTTGTCAGGCTGGTGGGGCGCTACCCGCAGGAGGGTTCGGGAGATTACTCCTATTGATTGTGAATTCGGCTGCGGCGGAATTGGTCCTTGAAGTTCCCGCCATTCCCTCATACCTGTCTCCCATCGCATGTTTTTCCGATCAAGGAGGGTCCGATGACCCAAGGCCCGAACCGTCTTCTCGATGATTTTGCCAAGCTGATGACCGATGCCGCCGGTGTTGCCCAGGGTGCTCGCCGCGAGGTGGAGACCGCCTTCCGTGCGCAGGCCGAGCGTTTCCTGTCCGACATGGACGTGGTTTCGCGCGAAGAGCACGAAGCGGTCAAAGAGATGGCAGTGCGCGCTCTGGACCGGATCGACGAGCTCGAATCGCGGATCGCCAAACTCGAAAATCCGGAATCCGGCGCTGCTGGAGACGCTTAACCCGATTTGTTGACGTCGATGTGAGCGTTTTCTGTTAATAGTTGATGACAGAATTACGACGCGTGAACATGGCGGGTTTGCGTTGATTTTGGGCAGTGTGATGAAAAATACCGCTGAGTCGTCCACAAGTTTCGGCTTTTTTCGCTCAATTGGTATGTATCGCTTAAATCAATCCTGCTCCTATACTGAAAGATAACAGGGATTCGTCGGAGCAAGACGGAACCGGTTCCCTTCTAAAGGGCCGTAACAGGACGCGTTTTGCTCCTCCGGCATGGGACTTTTCCCGGCGGCCCGCCCGGTTATCGTGATCGGGTTCCAGGCCCCCGGCTCAGAAGGGGAGTAGGCACATGAGCCTCATCGAGCTTGAACTCGAGCGACCTGGTAATCCCGTTGACACCATCGAGACGTTCGCCGCCTTGAACGACTGGACGTTCGAAAGGTCGGACGAAGACGAGATCACCATATCCCTGGAGGGGAGCTGGTGTGATTACCACGTCTCCTTCTCGTGGATGGAGGAAGTCGAAGCCCTTCATCTTGCCTGCGCTTTTGACCTCAAGGTCACCGAATTGCGCAAGACGGAAGTTGTCCGTCTGCTCGCACTGGTCAATGAACAGCTCTGGATGGGCCACTTCGATCTCTGGAACAAGGAGAACGTGGTGATGTTCCGGCAGTCGCTGCTTCTTGCGGGCGGAGCGGAGGCCTCCTCGGCACAGATCGAGGGAATGCTGACAAATGCCCTTGAAAACTGCGAACGTTTCTATCAAGCCTTTCAATTCGTCGTCTGGGCCGGTCATTCGGCAGCCGAGGCGTTGAATACGGCCTTGTTTGAAACCGCAGGAGAAGCATGAGCTTTTCAAAGGAACGGCCTTTCCTTCTTGTCGGAGCCGGCAAGATGGGCGGGGCAATGTTATCAGGCTGGATGGCGGAAGGGATCGATCCCGCCGCCATCGTGGTCAGCGACCCGCGTCTTTCCGAAGAGATGGACGCCCTCCTCAAGAAACACGGCATCCGCCATGTGACTTCGGTCCCGGATGACCTCACGGGTGGCATCGTACTGGTGGCGATCAAGCCACAACTCATGGACCAGGTCCTGCCCGGGCTGAAGTCTGCCATTGCTGCCGACACGCTGGTGCTGTCGATTGCGGCGGGTACTCCGGTTGCCAAATTCGAGGAATACTTCGGCAAGGTGCCGATCTGCCGCTGCATGCCGAACACACCGGCCATGGTCAAACGCGGCATCACGGCGGTGTATCCGACTGAGGCAGTTTCCCCTTCTTCCCGCGAAGATGTCACCAAGCTTCTGTCGGCGGTCGGAAAGGTGGTCTGGCTCGAAAGCGAAGACCAGATCGATCTGGTGACCGGTGTCAGTGGTTCGGGCCCAGCCTATGTTTTCTTCCTCGCAGAAGCCTTGAGCGAAGCGGGCAAGCAGGCCGGGCTTCCGGAAGAGATAGCTCATGAGCTGGCCGTCGCCACGGTGTGCGGGGCAGGGGAGCTTATGCACCAGTCCGGTGAACATCCCTCCATCCTGCGCCAGAACGTTACCAGCCCGAACGGCACGACGGCTGCTGCGCTTGACGTGCTGATGCACGCCGAAGGATTGCAGCCGGTGATGAGCGAGGCGGTTGCCGCCGCCGTCAAACGCGCGCGCGAACTGGCCGGCTGAAGTCATCCCGGCAACACGGGTTTAATCAGACAAAAGGCCGCCGGAACTCCGGCGGCCTTTTGGTTCTCTGGCCCGAAAGCCGAGGGGCCTTCGAGCAGCATGGTGCGGTTACTGCGCGTTGATGGTCGAAACGGCAAGATTGGTCAGCTTGCTGTTTGCCGCTTTTTCCTGATCGAGAATGCCGGTCAGCAGGTCGTGGGCCTCATCGTGGCCGAGGACCTTCGCCCATTCGCGCAGCGTCCCGTAGCGGGCGATCTCATAATGCTCGACCGCCTGGCAGGCAGCCAGCAATGCTGCGTTCTTGGCCGCGCCGCTCGCCTCGCTGATGATGCCGTCGGTTTCCTTGATCAGGCCTTCAATGGCATCGCACTTCTCGCCTTCCGGCTTCTTTCCGAGCGACTTGAAGACCTGTTCCAGAACCTTGACCTGGGATTTCGTTTCTTCCAGATGCTCACCGATCGCATCCTTCAGTTTCTTGCCGTTTGCAGCTTCCTGCAGTTTCGGCATGGTCTTGGTCATGGTTTTTTCGGCGTAGTAGATGTCCTGAAGCGTATGCTCGAAAGCATCGGCAAGCGTTTTCATGGGGCGTCCTTTCACAAGATGCACTTGGCCCGGGGCGGGGCTCGGCAAAGGTCTGTCAAAGCCACCCGGAGACGACCGGCGCGACGCACCGTCTCAACGGGGCTTCGCGTGGGGGAACCGATCGCTCGGGCGGAACAGGTCATGAGAAAGGTGACCGGTCGTCCTTCCGGACAATCCGTACACGGTCTCAGGCCCGTCAGTTCAGGAAACGCCGTGCCAGTCGATTTGGTTCCTGTCCGGTGCCTGCATTTGCCTGAGATCCGCGTTCCTGGAGGGGCGCTCCGACAGCCTGTGGCAGCGGGCCGCCCTTTTCTGCAAGCGCGTGCGATCCTATGTTGTGGGCAGCAAACACACAGGAGGGCCAGCAATGGCGACCGCGAAGACCAAGCAGAAGATCCTGAAGACCTTTCTCGATCTGTTGTCGGAACATCCTTATGAAGACGTCTCGCTGCCGTTGATCGCCGAGACGGCCAAGGTCAAGCTTTCCGAAATGCGCAGCGCCTATGCCTCCAAGCTGATGCTGGTTGCCGCCTTCCTGGAACAGATCGACACCGCTGTTCTGGACGAACGCGACGAGGATATGGGCGACCAGCCCCCGCGCGATCGCCTGTTCGACATCCTGATGAGCCGCATCGACGCCATGGCCGAACACAAGGAAGCCGTGCGTGCGCTCCACAAGGCGGCGCGAAAGGATCCCGCCCTCGCGCTTGACTTCAACTCCCTTGAAGTGCGCTCGCAGAAATGGATGCTGATCGCTGCCGGGATCGATGTTTCCGGGGTCAAGGCAACCGTCGTTGCCCAGGGTCTCTCCGTTGCCTTTGCCCGTGTCGTCGGCGTATGGCTGGACGAGGAAGACGAAGGCATGCCGCGCACGATGGCGCGCCTCGACAAGGAACTGGACAAGGGCACGTCCTTCATGAAGCGGCTGAACAAGCTGGACGGCGTCGCGAAGGGCATCCGCTCGTTCTTCCGCAAGGCATCGGAACGCTCTGGCCGCCGCGGTGACAGGGCGGAAAGTGGCCGGGAAGACACAGACCTCGGCGGAGAAGCCCCGGCAGGCGCCTGAGCGCTGCCCGGGCCTTGCGAACAGTCATCTGACCGTCCATGGTCGCTCGCGGAACAAAAGGAATGTTTTCGTGAGCGATCAGATCAGTTTTGACGATTTCCTGAAAGTGGATGTGCGTGTCGGCCGGGTTATCAAGGCCGAGGAATTTCCCGAAGCACGCAAGCCCGCCTACAAGATGCAGATCGATTTTGGTCCGGAAATCGGCATCAAGAAAACCTCTGCACAGATCACCAAACACTACACACCGGAAACGTTGGTCGGAAAGCTGGTGATGGCGGTGGTCAACTTCCCGCCGCGCCAGATTGGCCCCGTCATGTCCGAAGTGCTGACGCTCGGCGTTCCGGATGCTGATGGCGAAGTGGTGCTTTTGTCGCCGACCAAGGACGTTCCGATCGGCGGTCGGCTTTACTGAACCTGCGCACCTGGCCCCGTCTCCAGGGACAAGTCCGTTTCAGCGTTGCAGATTTCGCGCAAGCCGGTTCTGGCGTTCGATCACCCTCGGCAGGTCGATCGTGGTGATCTGGCCGTCGTTGACGACCTGACGACCTTCCACGAACAGGTGTTTGACGCGTGTCGGACCGGCGAGCAGCAGGGCCGCCGGATCCCAGCTGCCCGCGCTTTCTATGCCGGAAACATCCCACAGTGCGATATCGGCACGTTTGCCGAGGGCGAGCCGGCCGCAATCCGGCCGGTTAAGCACATCGGCGCCGCCACGGGTAGCGATTTCCAGGGCTTCGCGGGCAGACATGGCATCCGCACCGTTGGCCACCCGTTGCAGCAGCATCGACTGGCGCGCTTCCAGAACCAGGTTGCCGGCATCGTTGCTGGCCGAACCGTCAACACCAAGGCCAACCTTCACCCGGGCGTCGCGCATTGCGCGTACAGGGGCAATGCCGCTGCCAAGCCGGCAGTTGGAGCAGGGGCAATGGGCAACGCCGGTGCCGCTGCCGGCGAACAGCCGGATTTCCCGATCATCCAGCTTGACGCAATGGGCGTGCCAGACATCCGGCCCGGTCCAGCCGAGATCCTCGGCGTATTGACCCGGTCGGCAGCCGAATTTTTCCTGCGAGTAGGCAATGTCCTCATCGTTTTCCGCAAGATGGGTATGAAGCATAACCTTCTTGTCGCGGGCTAACAGAGCCGCATCGCGCATCAGGTCCCGGCTGACAGAGAAGGGTGAGCAAGGCGCAAGGCCGACACGAACCATCGCGCCTTCTGACGGGTCGTGAAAGGCATCCACGACGCGAATGGAATCTTCCAGAATGCTGGCTTCCCGTTCAACAAGACTGTCGGGCGGAAGGCCGCCGTCGCTTTCGCCGATACTCATGGCGCCGCGGGTCGGGTGAAAGCGAAGGCCGATCTCTCTTGCGGCGGCGATGGTGTCATCAAGCCGCGACCCGTTGGGATAGAGGTAGAGATGATCGGAGCTGAGCGTACATCCGGAAAGTGCCAGTTCGGCAAGTCCGGTCTGCGCGGAAAAGAACATTTCCTCCGGGCCGAAGCGGGACCAGATCGGGTACAGGGTCTGCAGCCAGCCGAAAAGCAGGGCGTCCTGGCCACCGGGAACAGCTCTGGTCAAGCTCTGGTAAAGATGATGGTGCGTGTTCACAAGGCCGGGTGTCACGACGCAGCCACGAGCGGACAGCGTTTCGCCGGAGGTCTCCAAATCTTTGCCGATTTCCGCAATCACGCCATCACGCAGACGAATGTCGACGGCTGACAGTTCCCGGCGGTCGTCATCCATCGTGAGGACGGTGTCGGCATTTTTCAGGAGAATTTCAGGCATGGTGCATTCCTCAAGTCCCCGTCTCATCGGAATGCGCTCGGCTGGTGGAAAACGGGGGCAAGAACCAGCAAGCCATTTGGTAGAAAATTGATGTTTGCCCAGTCAACCGGAAATTGGGTGGCGATTGTGTTTGATCGCCTTGAAAGACTTTCAAATGAAACAAATTGCTGGCTGAAAAGGCAAGTCTCTCGGCCAGATTGGCAGCGAATTCCTGCCTGGAGAGTAAAGTTTTCCTAAGCCGGGATACGCAGCCGTGCCCGCAAGCCGCCCATTGGACTGTCTTCGAGATAGAGGTCGCCACCATGGGCACGGGCAATGTCACGGGCGATGGCAAGGCCGAGACCGCTGCCGGTTTCATCCATGTTGCGAGCAAGATCCAGCCGGTGGAAGGCCCTGAAGGCAATCTCGCGCTGGTCTTCGGGAATGCCCGGGCCGTCGTCGTCGACGGTGATGGTGATCCAGCCTCTGTCGACCCGGCCGAGTACCTCGACCCGGTTTCCGTATTTGCAGCCGTTGGTGACCAGGTTGGAGAGGCAGCGCTTCATCGACAGGCGCCGGATCTCGACTTCCGGGGAGCCTTCGAACCGGGTCCTTACATCGTGGCCCGAGATCTCCGCTTCTTCTTCCAGTTCCTCCAGAAGAAGCGAAAGGTCGGTCTTCTGGATGTCCTCATCGCCATCGCCACTGGCAAAGGCCAGATAATCCTCGAGCATGTGGCTCATCTCGTCGACATCCTTGCGCATCGCCTCGCTTTCCTGCGAGCCGCCGAGGAACGCGAGTTGCAGCCTGAGACGCGTCAAAATGGTCCTGAGATCGTGGCTGACACCTGCAAGCATGGTGGTGCGCTGCTCGATCTGCCGCTCGATGCGCCGTCGCATGTCGATAAAGGCAAGGCTTGCCTGGCGAACTTCGCGTGCGCCGCTGGCCCGAAAATTCTCTACCGGCCGGCCCCTGCCGAAGGCCTCCGCCGCATTGGCAAGGCGCACGATCGGGCGGATCTGATTGCGCAGGAACAACAGGGCGATGATCACCAGAACCAGCGACGTGGAGAACATCCAGACCAGGAAGATGTGCGAATTGGAGGCGTAGGTCTGGCTGCGCCTTGTGAAGACGCGCAGAATGGAATCCTTCAACTGGATGCGGATTTCGACGAAGCGGGACCTGCCGACCGTGTCGATCCAGAACGGCTTGCCGATGCGCTGTCCGATCGCCTGGCTCAGTTCCTGGTCGATGACGTCGAAAAACGGCTTGGGCGTGGGAGGCGGCAAGGGCTCAAGTGGTGTCACGGTCATGGACATGCCGAGTGCCCGCGAGGCGAGTTCCTCGATGTTGGCGTAGTCCGGGTCCTGCGGATAGTTCTCCAGAACATAGACCACGGCCGCAATCTCGCGCACCACGGCTTCCGACATCCTGCGCGAGACCAACTGGTAGTGCCGCTCCATGAACACGAAGACGAGCACCGACTGCAGGATCACGATGGGGGCGACAATAATCAGGAAGGTCCGGGTGAACAGGCCCTTCGGCATGACCCGGTACATGAGCCTGGCGACCTGACGATAGACTGCCATCAGCGGTTTCAGGGGAACCGTCAGGGGCACGCGCCGGAAGAAGCTGTCGAGTCTCGCCATTTGTTTCCGGCTCAGTCGCACGCGAGCCTGTATCCGATGCCGCGCACCGTCTGCAGGTAGATCGGGTTCCCCGGATCCGTTTCGATCTTGCGGCGCAGCCGGTTGATCTGGACGTCGACCGTCCGTTCGCCCAGGCCGCTATCATCACCGACGATCTTGTGGCGAGGAACGGTTGCGCCCGGTTGCTCGGCGAAAATCGACAGGATCTGCTTTTCCCTGTCGGTCAGGCGCACCATGGCCTCGCCGTTCTTGAGTTCACCCCGGGCAGAATTGAACGAAAACGGGCCGAAGCGAATTTCTTCGCTGACAATGACCGGCTGCTGGTTGCCACGGCGCAGGATCGCGGCAATGCGCAGCATCAGTTCGCGCGGTTCGAACGGCTTGGAAAGGTAATCATCAACGCCGGCTTCCAGTCCGGCGATCCGGTCCGGGGCCTCGGAGCGCGCGGTGAGCATCAGGATCGGGACGGAGGAGTCCTCGCGCAGGGAAACGGCAAGTTCCAGACCGGTTTCGCCCGGCATCATGACATCGAGGATGATCAGGTCGAACTCCAGCCCGGACAGACACGTGCGGGCTTCGGCCGCATGGGCGGCCGCAGTCACACGATAGCCGTTCTCCTTGAGCAACCTGGACAGAAGGTCCCTGATGCGCTTGTCGTCGTCGACCAGGAGAATGTGGTTGGCGTTGTCGTCAGGCACCTGGGCATTCATGTCGGCTTTGTCGTCCTTTTGTGACCTCTGCCGGTCAATCCTTCAGATCGTAGAGACTGCGTATCAGCTGCAGGATCTGAGGCCGCGCTTCGGGGTCGATCATTCGGAGCAGAAACCTGCGGATAATTTCGTCGCTGCCATCTGGCAATCCAATTAGGGCGCGTTCAAGGCGCTTTTGCTGCAGGCTGGTGAGGTCCACAGCAAGGGCGTGCCCGCGTTCGGTGGTATAGAGCAGTCTCTGCCGCCTGTCATGATGACCTTCGCGCTGCTCGATGATGCCGGCGTCCACCAGTTGCTTGAGCACCCGGCCAAGGCTCTGCTTCGTGATCCGGAGAATGCCGAGCAGGTCAGTGACCATGATCCCCGGATTGCGGTCCACAAAATGCAGAACACGGTGGTGTGCGCGGCCGAACTCGTACTTGGCCAGTACGTCGTCCGGATCACCGGTGAAGTCGCGATATGCGAAAAAAAGAAGCTCGATAAGGTCGTAGGACAGCGCGTCTGCGCCATCCGTATCGTCCCCTTCGGGCTGCCTGGGCCGAACCTCGTCCGTATCCCGTCTGAGGGGCGGTCGGTCCGGTTTGAAATTTACGTCAGTCATATTGACTTAATTCTGGTCGATTGTTACTTCTATCCGGTCGCGAACGAAATGATCGGTCTTTTTGATGCATTTTCACGCATCAGATGATAAACGAATCCTATCATCGTCGCCGCGGCCATCAGGATACCGATAGTTGGCGTGCTGTGCAAAAAATACAGCGGTAAAAAAGGCGCAAGTCTTTGGCGTCATTTGCCTCTGTTAAAGAGAAAACAAAACAACGCTCATAGAGCGAGCGGGAGATGAAAAATGGCTGGAACGCCTTTTGATCAGCTCAGTGGTGATATCTGGTACGACGGCACTTTCGTGCCTTGGTCGGAAGCCAAACTGCATGTTCTCAGCCACGGACTGCACTACGGCAGCAGCGTGTTCGAAGGCGAGCGTGCTTATGGCGGCCGGATCTTCAAGTCCGAAGAGCATACGGAGCGCCTGCTTGCATCGGCGCGCATGCTCGGTTTCGAGATCCCGTACACTGCTGAACAGATCAACGCTGCCAAGGAAGAAACCCTGGCGCGCATGAACCTGACCGATGCCTATATCCGCCCCGTCGCCTGGCGCGGCAGCGAGATGATGGGTATTTCGGCTCAGCACAACACCATTCACCTGGCGATCGCCACCTGGGAATGGCCGAGCTATTTCAAGCCGGAAGAGCGCCTGAAGGGCATTCGCCTGGATATGGCCGAATATCGCCGTCCGGCGCCTGCAACGGCACCGTTCAAGGCGAAGGCCGCCGGTCTCTACATGATCTGCACCATCTCCAAGCATGCCGCGGAAGCCAAGGGTTACACCGATGCGCTGATGCTGGACTGGCGCGGCCAGGTGGCAGAGGCGACCGGCGCCAACGTGTTCTTCGTCAAGGACGGCAAGATCCATACGCCGACGCCTGACTGCTTCCTGAACGGCATTACCCGCCAGACGGTGATCGGTCTGGCACGCGACCGCGGTATCGAGGTTGTCGAGCGCGTGATCATGCCGGAAGAGCTGCCGGAATTCGAACAGTGCTTCGTTACCGGAACAGCCGCTGAAGTGACGCCGGTTTCCGAGATCGCCGGAAATACCTATCAGGTCGGCGACATCATCAAGACCCTGATGCAGGACTATGATGCCGCTGTGCGTCCGCAAACCCCGGCCCTGCAGGCCGCAGCAGGCTGATAGAACAGCCGCAAGGCAATAATCGGAAAGGCGGGCATTGGCCCGCCTTTTATTTTGCGGTTATGTCGGAATGCGCCGTCATAAGAAGCTTGCCGAGTAACTTGGCGCGTTCCACCGACCGGTCGCCATGAAGCGGCCAGGTCTGCGTCAAACCTTCCAGAAGAAGCGAGAGTTCGATCTCACGGCCGACAAGTCCCGTTGTGCTGGCGGCGAGGCCGGCCACCTGTGTTTTGTGTTCCTTCAGGAGATCAAACAGCTTCTCGTCATGGGGAGCAGATGCCACAGCGGCATGGAACAGGCAGCCTCTCGTGGTTTCGGTTTCCATCCAGCTGGCGACCCGGTCGAGGATTTCTCCAAGAGCTTGTTCCGGATCGGCCGGCAAGTCGCCAAACACAAGTTTCAGGTAGCGCTGGTGCCGATGCTCCAGGGCCGCGTAGACCATGTCTTCCCGCGACGGCAAGTATTTGTACAGCGTGCGAAGGCTTACGCCCGCCGCATCTCTCAAATCTCCCACGCTTGGCGAGGCAAAGCCGTTTTCGGCAAATGCCCGCTCAAGGCCCGAAGCGATCCTGGTCATGGTGTCGGTCATGCTTGACTATGTAGAATGATCGTTCTACACGTGGCAAGTAGAACGATCATTCTACCTAAGGAAAGCGTATGGCGATCCCCGAAAAGATGAGCGGTGTCGTGCTGACGGGGCACGGCGGACTTGAGAAGTTGGTCTGGCGGACGGACCTGCCGGTATCCGTGGCCGGGAAGAACGAGGTTCTGATCCGTGTCGGAGCGTCTTCGGTCAATAATACCGATGTGAACACCCGAACAGGGTGGTACTCCAAGGCCGTGCGTGGCGACACCGCCTCCGGCGCGGCTGACGGATATTTGGCCGACACCGGAGCGGATGGCAGTTGGTCCGGCAAGCCTTTGACCTTCCCGCATATTCAGGGCGCCGATTGTTGTGGTGAAATCGTTGCGGTTGGCGACGGCGTCCCGGCGAGCCGGATCGGCGAACGGGTTCTGGTGCGGGCGCTCCAAACTGTCGAAGCAGATGGCCAGGAACCTGCAATCTGGACCTTCGGGTCAGAGACAAACGGTGGATTTGCACAATACGCAACGGCAAGATCTCACGATGCGCTTGCGATAAACTCCCGTCTGAGTGACGTCGAACTTGCTTCGTTTCCCTGCGCCTTTTCGACGGCTGAAGGAATGATGCAACGTGCTGGTGTCAAGGCTGAGCGTGTGCTGATCACAGGAGCGTCCGGCGGGGTCGGCTCTGCGGCGATCCAGCTTGCCAAGCGCCGGGGAGCGCATGTCACGGCGGTTACCAGCGGGGAAAAAGCAGCCGACTTGCGGCTTCTTGGAGCCGACGACACACTGGATCGGAACGCGGTTCCGCCCGAACAGTCCTTTGACGTCGTGCTGGATCTTGTTGGCGGCCCTTCCTGGGGCAAGCTGATCGATGCGCTTTGCAACAGAGGGCGCTACGTCACATCGGGTGCGATAGCCGGGCCGATTGTGGAACTGGATCTTCGGACGCTTTACCTGCGTGACCTTACGCTTCTTGGAAGCACCTATCAGCCGGACAACGTCTTTCAGGATCTGGTGAGCTACATCGAAGCGGGTGAGATCCGGCCGGTGGTTGCTGAAACCTATCCCTTGCGCGAGCTGCGTGCCGCGCAGGAAAAGTTCCTGGAAAAAGCCTTCATCGGAAAAATCGCGATTGATGTCGGTGCGTGAGGCGCCGACATCAACATCTCATTCTCAGTCCTGGGACTGCTTGTCGTGCATGGCGTTGAACATGCGGCCGCGCTCGGCGTAGAGAATGCAGCCGATGGCACAAAGTCCATAGACTGTGTAAGCGAGGCCAAGTGGCTGGGTCGTGCCATCGAAAAGCTGCCCCATGATGTACCCCAGGATCGCGCCGCCAAGCGTCGAAATGGTGCCGATGACGGAGGAAGCGGTTCCCGCGATGGCGCCGAGCGGTTCCATGGCCATGGCATTGAAATTCGCGCCCAGGAAGCCGAAGCTGGTCATGATCAGCGTCGCCAGTATCATGAACGCCCAGAAGTTCTCCAGGCCCAGCAACGCCAGAATCCACACGACAAATCCGAGCGCGGTGTAGACGACCGCGGCCCCATGGGAGAGCCGCCGCATGCCGATGGCTTCCACCAGCTGCGCGTTGGTGAAGGACGCTCCGGCCATGGTGATGGCAATGGCAGCGAAGACGATCGGGAACAGGGTCCCAAGGCCGAAAATGTCGACAAAGATCTGCTGCGACATGGCCAGGAACGAGAACAGGCCGCCGAAAATGAAGGCAGTGCCGACGGTGTATCCAAGGCTTACGCGCGTGGTCAGTGCCGTCATGTAGGCGCTGACGATGGTGGAGACTTCCATCGGGCGGCGGTTTTCGACCGCCAGGGTTTCCGGCATCCTGAGGGCGGACCAGATCATCATCGCGACGCCGGAAATGAGCAGAAGCGCGAAGATCCAGTGCCAGCCGGCAATCAGGAGAACCGCCTGGCCGATGGAGGGCGCGACCACGGGAACGGCCATGAAGACCATCATCACCAGTGACATGACCTTGCCCATGCGCCTGCCGGTGTAGCAATCGCGCACGACGGAAAGCGCCGTGACGCGGGCAGCCGCACAGCCGATGCCCTGAAGGACGCGCGCGATCAAAAGCGTGTTGAGATCCATCGCGAAGATGGCACCGATACTGGCAAGGCTGTAAAGCGCAAGGCCGCCGACCAGGATGCCGCGCCGCCCCAGTGCATCTGTTACCGGACCGAAGAAGAGCTGCGCCCCGCCAAAACCCACCAGATAGGACAGGAGCACAAGCTGGCGGTTGTTCTCCTCAACGATGTTGAGTGCATCGCCAATCGCGGGCAGGGCCGGCAGCATGACGTCGATGGCCATGGCATTCAGTGCCATGATCATGGCGATGATGGCAACAAACTCGGCAAAGGGAATGCCTGGCTCGCGCAGAACTTCGGAAGAAGAGCCTGAAGCACCCTTTTCTGCCGCCGGCGATGCGGCGGCTGTGCCGGAGGGTTCACTGTCGTGTTTCACGGGGTCGGACCAATTCAAATGGGTGGGCTGCCGGTGCAGCCGCAAAGCTTGAGAATGGGAAAGAAGCGGCAGAGCGGCCTTGAATCAATAGCAGACTATTCGCTTGTGCAGCTCAGGTCCAGCGTGCGGCGTCCGTGTCGTCTTCGGTTTTCGCTTCCACCCAGGCTCCGGTGCCGCCTTCCGCAGGGTGTTCCTTCTTCCAGAAGGGGGCACGGGTCTTCAGGTAGTCCATCAGGAAGTCGGCAGCCTCGAACGCGGCCCGGCGGTGGGAAGAGGCAGCGATCACCAGAACGATGTTATGCCCAGGTGCGATCTTGCCGAAGCGGTGGATCACGGTAAGGCCCGTCAGCGGCCAGCGCTCTGCCGCTTCTCCGGCAATCCGGGTCAATTCGGCTTCGGCCATGCCGGGGTAGTGTTCCAGTTCCAGTGCCGCCAGGGTCCCGGCTTCATCCCGGCACAGACCTGTGAATGTAACCAGCGCACCGACGTCCTTGCGTCCTTCTGTAAGACGAAGGCTTTCGGCCTGCAGGTCGAAGTCTTCTGCCTGGACGCGGACAAGCGGGGTCGCGGACATCGTTCAGCCGCCTGTCATGGGCGGAAAGAAAGCGACTTCCCGGGCATCGCCAAGCGCAGCGTCAGTTTCCACATGCATCTGGTCAAGTGCGACGCGAATGGCGTCTTCTTCCTCGAACGCGGCGGCGTGATTGTCATCGAGTGTCTTCAGATGGGAGATCAGTTCAGCAACTGTCGCAACCGATGCCGGAACCTCGATGGTTTCCTCTTCGACGCCGACCCGTTCACGGACCCAGGCGAAATAGCGGATGTTCATGAAACCTCCAGGTGGTGTGCGGTCAGGGCCGGAATGAAGGCACCTATTCCGTTATCAGATGGCCGATGCCGGCCCGGAAATAATCGTACCCCGTATATAGGGTAAGCAGGGCGGCGAGCCAAAGTGCCACGAGGCCTGTTTGCGTCGTATAGGCGAATACGGTGTCGCCCGCCGGGCCAGCAAGCAGAAACGCGACAGCGATCAACTGGACGGTGGTCTTCCACTTGGCAAGCTTGGTAACGGGAACGCTGACCTGCAGTTCGGCCAGAAATTCGCGCAGTCCCGAGACCAGGATTTCCCGGCACAGGATGATGATTGCCGCGATCATGGTCCAGCCGTAGATGGTTCCGTCACCGGCCAGCATCAGCAGGCTGACGGACACCAGCAGCTTGTCGGCAATCGGGTCGAGCATGCGACCGAGTGCGGACTGCTGTTGCCAGGCCCGCGCCAGGTAGCCATCGAAGAAATCGGTGATAGCTGCCAGAACGAACAGCGCAAGCGCAACCCAGCGGGCTGTGTTGCCTTCGAAATAAAAACAGACCGCAACCGCAGGAACCGCCAATATGCGCCCATAGGTGAGGAGATTGGGCAGGCTCAGGACAATATTTCGTTTCATGTCGGCTTTCGGATTTCGGGCTGAACCCGGCGCTTTCGGCCCGGAATACGGGTTCCCGGCAGCACCCTGACTATTCATTTCCGGTGAAGATCCGGTCCTGGCTCAATCGAATATGCTATCGCCGACCTGGTCAATCATCAATTTGGCCTTGCGGATCATCTCGTTGGCCGCAGCTTCCTCGTCCGGCAGCGTGTCTGCACGAATGAAGGTGTGCACCTTGGTTGTCTCGCCAACCTGCTTTTCAATCCGCCCGCTGACCTGCCATTGGCCGTTCGACAGCTGGGGCTGAGCGACGATCAGGTAACCGTCATAGTCCACCGTCGTTGCCTTCGAGGCGCCTTTGTTGTCGTCTCCGGAAGAGCCGAAAAGGGATTTGAACATCTTGCCGAGCATCTGAGGCCTCAATCCGTTTCATTTGCCCCCTTTTACGAGGGGCGGGGAAGGGCTTCAAGGGGAGAGGCCGGAGAAGCTTGCGGGAATTTGCATTCTTCAGCGCAAGGTGAAGGGGCAGAGGCATCTCGTCTGGCCTGCTCACGTGTTCGGCGGCGTGACGTTCCTGCGTTGACCGGCTTGAAGACCTAGCGATCGAGTACGACGAAACCCTGACGTTCGAAGGCTTCGCGCGCGTCGGGGGCCTGGAGATAGGCTAGAAACTCTTCTTCCGCAGGTGAGTCCCGATTGGCCAGATCCGCCACCGGATACACAATCGGCGGATGGCTTTCTGCCGGAAAGGTTCCAACGACAGTCACATTGTCCTCTGCCACGGCGTCCGTGGCATAGACAATGCCGTAGGGCGCTTCGCCCGTTGCCACCAGCGCAAGCGCGGAACGAACATTGTCCGACTGCGCTACCCGTGGTTCCGCATCGTCCCACAGCCCGAGGCTTTGCAGGGCTGCCTTGCCGTAAATGCCCGCGGGAACTGCATCAACCAAAGCCATGGCAAGCCGGTTGTCGCCCAGGATTTCGGGGAGGTTCAGATCGGCCGAAATATCGAGCGGCTTTGCTTCACGGCCATGTGCAATCAGGACGAGGGAATTGTTGAGCAGGTCGAACCGGGTGCCGGCCTCAAGCTGCTCGTCCTTTTCCAGAACATCCATCCAGTCCGGATTCGCCGAGATGAAGATGTCCGCCGGTGCTCCCTGCTGGATCTGCCGCGCCAGCGCCGAAGAGCCCGCAAGTGATATCACCAGTTCGTGTCCGGTGGCTGCTTCGAAACGCTGTTCGATCTCTTCCAGGGCGTCCGCCAGGCTTGCTGCGGCAAAAACGGTGACTTCCCCTGCTGCCGCAGTGGTTGGCTGAGCCGCAAGGCCTGCAAGAAAGGCCGCGCCAGCCAGAGAGCGCAAGCAGGCGAAGAGACTGGAATTGGACATGCAGCTGGTTCCTCGAAAGTGCGATATGTTTCTTCGGGAATATCGCAGGCGAAGTTGCCAAAAGGCAAGCGTTATTTTCCGTCGGGAATATCGCTCAGCAGGGTTTTCAGCTTTTCGATGTGCGGGTCTCCGGCGGCACGCGCCTTCAGTTCAATCGCGCGATACTCCTCGAGAACGGCGAGGCCGGTCTCGGTAATCTGCGCCCCACCGCCTTTTGCGCCGCCGCGGCTGCGTTCCACGAGGGGAGAGCGGAACATGGCATTGAGGGTTTCCACAAGTTGCCAGGCCCGCTTGTAGCTCATGCCCATCTCACGGCCCGCGGCCGCTATCGATCCGGTGCGCTGAATGCGTTCCAGCAACTCGGCCTTGCCGGGGCCCATCATTTCGTCCGGGCCGAACACGAGGCGGATGCGGAACCGGGGACTGCTGTCTTCGTCTTTCATGCGCCGATATTGACCTTGCCGGCTACGCCTGGACAAGGCGCAAATTTCGGTTCCGCGGGTTTGTCCAAGTGTGCCGGCGAGGTCAGCGCCAACGGATTGGCGCAGCGTACAGTGGACCCGGGCAATCCCGGACCGGTGCGCAGGTACCGCGCGCCGGCACGTTTGGTCTACTCGGCAGCCTCTTCCACGGGGCTCTGCCGCGCTGTGGCAAGCTCGCTTGCATCTTCCCAGCCGGGCGCATCGTCGAAGGCAACAACGGGGCGCTGTTTCTTCCGGTTGAGCAACAGTCTGGTGGCGTCCCGCTTGGCATAATGACCCGCCGGATCAGCGGCTGCCTTGGCGAAGGCAATCATGCCGAGGTCGATGTCCGCAAAGACGAGGCCTTCTTCGTCCTGAGCGATCTGGGTGCCGATTTCCTGCCCGTCCGGGGCGTAGATGCGGGTATAGCCGCCGCCAAGCGGGCATAGCGCTTCCTTTTCCGGATCGCCCTGGCAGAGCGCGTCCTGGATGTCCTTGGTGACCAGCGAGCAGGGTGCGAGCACGAAACAACCGCCTTCAACCGCATAGATCATCGACGCCGCGTTGTTGACTTCGTGGCCAAGGGCGTAGGCCGTGCCCTTGTAGAGATGGAGATTGGGCCAGGCGGCACAATGGATCTGCTCGTTCTGGGCATACATGGCGTATTTCGACAGCGGTTGCAGGTGTTCCCAGCAGGCCAGCTGGCCGATGCGGCCGAGGGAGGTTTCGACTACGGCAAGATCAGAGCCGTCGCCTTCGCCATAGACCGTGCGTTCCACATGAGTGGGTTTCAGCTTGCGCCGGCGGTTCACGACCGTGCCGGTCTCGTCGAAATGCCATTGGGCGATATAAAGCGAGCCGCCGTCACGTTCCGAGCAGCCCATGGAAATCTGGATGTTGTTTTTCCGGCAGGCGTCGGCCAGGCGCTTTTCGTGGTCCGAACCGGCGACAATGGAATTTTCGAAATAGCGTCCGGCAAACTGCATCTGCCAGGCGACGGGGCCGAGCCAGATGTAGTTTGGATAACCGGGCAGCCAGGTTTCGCTGAAGGCGACCAGTCTGGCTCCGGCTGATGCAGCTTCCTCGATCAGGCGGACGGCCTTGTCGATGCCGGCATCAAGATCGAGAAAACAGGGGGCGGCCTGGACGGCTGCGACTTTGAATTGCTTGGTCATGTGATGTCCTCCTAGGCCTCCCAGCCTGCCGGAGTGACGACGAGATTACTTTTGTCCCTGAGCCAAAAAACTTGCGTTTTTGGGCAGACTGCCGAAAATCGACCAGTCGAACACGGAAAGGGATATGAGCGGCCAGGCCTCATACAGCACAGTGGACATCGCACCGCGCGATCGCTTCGCCTATTGGCGGGAAGCGGTCTGTGACTCTTATGTCCAACTGGGTTGTGAAGCCGGTGAGGGCCCCGGTTTTGTCGGCAGTCTGGATATCGAGCGCCATTCGGCCCTTTCCGTTTCCAGAGTGTCCGGGACAGCCCACAGGGTGGTACGGCGTCTCAGCGACATCCGGTCGGCGTCGGAAGCCGATTTCCTCGTCAGCCTGCAGACCGCAAACTCCTCGCGTCTGACCCAATTCGGAAAGACATCGGTGCTGCGTCCAGGCGACATGGTGGTCTATGACAGCACCCAGCCTTATTGTCTGGATCTGACGGAACCCTTCTCGCAAACGGTCCTGCAGTTTTCGAAGGCAAGCCTTCTAAGCCGCCTGCCTTTTGCCGAGACGCTTGGCGGAACCTGGATCGACGGCCAAAGCGACATCGGTCGTCTTGTGCGGGAGAGCATCCTGGCGTTTTCAGCCCACCTGAACAGCGGCTCTCCGGTGTTTGCCTCAACGCTTCAGGAAACACTTCTGGACCTGGTGGCAACCGGGCTGGCGGGCAGCCGCAAGAGCGAGCTGGCGCTTTCGTCGTTCGATCGTCAGATCCTGCTCAGGGCACGCAGCTGCATTGCGCGTCGCATTCACGATCCGGAGCTGGACCGGAACCAGGTGGCGTCGGCCACCGGACTGTCGGTACGGCGTCTCAATGCGATCTTCCAGTGCGAAGGGTCTTCGATCGCTGGCGAAATCCGGCAGAAACGGCTGGAGGTCGTTGCAGCGGCGCTGCATGACCCGAGATTTGCAGCGATGTCGATCAGTGAAATCGCGATGCGCTGCGGGTACAACAATCTGCAGCATTTCTCGACACTGTTTCGCAAGGCTTTTGGCCGTTCGCCCCGGCAGTACCGGGGCGAGGAAGAGTGCTCGCGGTAAAGGGTCCCGCGAAGGTAAGATCAGGCAGGGGACTTGGCTGACTTAAGCTCGTCGCGGATTTCGATCAGGACGTCGATTTCCGACGGGCCGGTCTTGACCTCAGGCTCGACGTCGTCCGGCTTTTCAGCCATGGACTTGATCCGGTTGACCGACTTCACAAGCATGAAGACGACAAACGCGATGATCATGAAGTTGATGCAGGACGTCAGAAAGGCGCCATAGGCGAAGACGGCGGCTCCGCTTTCACGAGCGGCGGCAAGACCGGTGCCGGCAGGAACCTCCCCGGACAGAACGACATACATAGAGGTGAAATCGATGCCGCCGATGATGAGCCCGATAATCGGGTTGATCAGGTCATTGACCAGGCTGGTGACGATGGCGGTGAATGCTGCGCCGATGATGATGCCGACGGCAAGGTCCATGACGTTGCCCTTGGCGATAAAGTCGCGAAATTCCTTGATCATATGCATACCCCAAAAGTCTTCGGATCGCTGACCAGAGTGCGCGCGGTAGCACCTTCAACGAATTGGGCTGCGGCGGGGCGTCTTGTCAGAAAAACTGATAATCCTGCTCCGGGGGGCTTTGTCCATCACAAAGTGAGGGCACTGCGACCAGTCCGAGGTGCGGTTCTGCAAGGTTCCGAACGGAAAGTGGCGATCAGCCCAGCTTCCGCTCGCTCCAGTGACGGCGGCAGAGCGAGACATACTTGTCATTGCCACCAATTACGACCTGGTCGCCTTCCTCGACGATCTTGCCGTCCGCATCCAACCGGGCAACCATGGTTGCCTTGCGTCCGCACCAGCAGATGGTCTTGATTTCCTTCAGATTATCCGCAAGCGCCAGCAAGGCGGCGCTGCCGGGGAAGAGCTTTCCCTGGAAATCCGTTCTGAGGCCGAAGCACATCACAGGAATCCGCAGCGTGTCGGCTACCCGGGCGAGCTGCCAGACCTGGTCTTCCGTCAGAAACTGGGCTTCGTCGACGAAGACCGCGTCGACCTTCTTCGCTTCGTCGGCGCGCAGTATGTGATCAAAGACGTTGTCAGCCGAGTTGAAGACATCGGCATCCGCTCCCAACCCGATACGCGATGCGATCCGGCCCTTGCCGCCGCGGTCGTCGAAGGCGGCGATCAGGAGCAACGTGTTCATCCCGCGCTCCTCGTAGTTGTAGGCGGCCTGCAACAGCACTGTCGACTTGCCGGCGTTCATCGAGGAGTAGTTGAAATAGAGTTTGGCCATGCGGAACTTTGGGAATCGGTCTTGAAGTTGCGGGCAGTTTTCAGGAAACCACCCGAAGCCTCAAACACTTTCCGGTTGAAGTCACAGCCAATGTCGCAATTTTCAGGTGCCGGGCGCAGGTCGCCGAAGTCAGTTGCTCGGCGTCTGGGCGATCTCCACGATCAGCGGCAAATGATCGGAACCGATATCGGGGCCAAGCGAAACGTTGACGATCTGGATGTCCTTTGAAACGGCGAACTGGTCGACAGGCGCACCGAGGATCCAGTGCAGGCTGTAGTCGAAGAAGAAGCGCGTCGTCTGCGGCCATCCGTCCGGATAGGCCGTCTTCAGCCCGTTTCGTGTCAGTGTCTGCTGGAACCGGGCAGACCAGGGTGAACTGTTCCAGTCGCCGATCGCCAGAATGTTGCTGCCGTTGTCGGCCTTCAAGGTATCGATGACGTTATCGGCCTCGTCGAAATATCGGCGCTTGTTCTCCCAGCGGATCTTCGAACGCGGGCTGTCGGGATGAATGACCAGGAGATGCAGCGGAGCCGAACCGGTGTCGACGGAGAGCGACAACAGTTCCCTGTCGCCATCGTAATAGACATTTGCCCCGGGAGGGACATCGCCAGAGATGACACGGGTTTCTTCCGACGTCAGCGGAAAGCGGGAATAGACCGCCAGGCCCCCCAGGTCTCCGACCTTCAGGTATTCGGGAAATCCGTTCTTGCCGGCACCGCCGGTCGGCAACCCCAAGCGTTGCCAGCGGCGTTCCTGAAGCCACCACAGCACTTCCTGAAACACCACGACATCAGGCTGCTCCTTTTCCAGAAAGGCCTGCAACACCTTGTCCCCCAGAAACAGGTGTTCAAGGTTGATGGAGACGATCTTGAGCGGACGGTCTCCCGGCGCGGCGGGACCGAGAGGCTTGGTGTTGGCAAGCGTGCGAGCTCCGGTGAACCCGGCCAGGCTGAGAAAGGCGATCACGGCCACGAACCAGGTCAACCGGTACAGCAGACGCAGCCGATGGCGAACGAGGAAACCGGCCGCACCGCCAAGACACCCTGCCAGGCCTGCGGCCAGAAACTGTCGCAGGAAGAAGCTCATGTTGTCCGCAAGCCAGACGTCCGGTGCCAGAAAGGCAAGCAGGCCGAGCACACTGACAGCAATGGCACCAAGGCTGCCGCACCAACCGATCAGGGATAATACGCTATGGATCAGGGAACGCGGTTTAGCCTGGGGCTTTCGAAACATGGCAGCCTGGGTCCGATTTCATGAGAAGGCGGCTGTGCTTAGCACGGACTGTGCGGAAGGTGCGACCTGTTTTGCCGCAAAGTCAGTTCGCCTTTGCCTCGAGCGCTGTCAGAAGCGGCTGAATAAGCCTTTCATAGGCCTTCCAGCGCCCGACGGACGAGCCATAGACCGGTCGGCGTGCCTGCTCTCGGCTGAAGGTGAAGATCTGGGTGGTCTCGTCAGGGGGCTTCAGGCAATCGTCGTCCCAGTCCAGGCCGGTATGGGCGAGCAGGGCCCGACTTTCCGTCTCATTGTCGCTGACAAGGCTTTCATAGGACTGATGCCTCAAGGCGACCGGCAGAACCTCTGACCAGTGGGCCATCAGATCACGGTAGAGATTGAAATAGCGGCCGAGTGAAGCCTGGCTCTCATTGTAGGAATGATGCGGCGGTAGCGGCGTCATGTAGATCGAAAGGCAAGTGTCTTCCGCGCTCCGCGTCACATGCACGAAACTGGCGTTGGGAAAAAGAAGGGCGAGAAGCCAGAGGTTTTCGAAGTTATGAGGCATCTTGTCGATTACACGGTGCGCTCTCTTGTCGATATCCTCCAGATGGGAGAGATAGCGGCGGCCAATGCGCTGAGCGTCCTGCCGTGTCATTTGTCGGGCTGCCTCGAAAAGGCGCGGGTCGTGTATCCGGCCGGACGCCAGAACATGAATCCGATCGGGGATGAACTGAAGCTCCCCCGCGGCCCGTGCGGCGGGGTGTCGGCCGATGATCCGCTCTACCAGGGTCGTGCCCGAGCGAGGCATGCCGAAAACGAAAACCGGCCTGTCACTTGAAAGCGCCCAGTCCTTCCGCTGTTCGAAAAACTCCCGGTCAAAGACGACCTTGCAGGTTTCCACGAAGGCTTTCTGGAGGTCCGGGTCGTGGGCGGGATAAAGACCCGTCCGGTATCCGTCGAAAAAGGAAAATGCCTTGCCGGTGTCGCCTGCAGCGTCGCAGATCTTGCCTGCGGCAAACGCAAGACGGGTGACTTCGGCGGTTGTGGCACCTTGGGGCAGGTTCGAAAGATGCCGTTCAATCCCGTCAAGGACACTCGCCTTGAGCGTTTCGTCCTGAGTTTCGGCAGCCGCGGTCAGGATTGCGGGATCGGAAGGCGCCTCGGTGAAGGCGGTGCGAATATGATTTTCAGCAAGCTCCCGATTGCCGAGCGTCATTTCCAGTTCGAAGAGGCCGAGATGAGCGCGTGGCGACCGCGGATCGGCCTTCAGAGCCTGCTCGAAGGCCTGCCGGGCAAGTCCGGAGCGCCGGAGATCGGCGTAGACTTCACCGAGGACGCGTTGCGCGTATTCAGACCCCGGGGCGAGCGACGCGCCCTTGCGCGCATGAGGCAGTGCGTCTTCGCTGCGCCTCTCGATGTTGAGCGCGCTTGCAAGTGTGGTGTGAACCACTGCTTCCTTTTTCGCGACTTTTGCGGCCTCTTCCAGATGCGGGATCGCCTGCGCGGTTCGGCCGAAGGAGAGGCAGGCGATGCCCAGGCCATACCGTGCACGGGCATTGCGCGGATCGTTCTGGAGCACTGCCTCCAGAAGCGCCTGAGCGCGGTCGAATTGCCCGGCTTGAAGAAGAGCAAAAGCTTGTTCGGTCGGATCTGGGTGCATCTTTGTCCGGTGGTCTGCACCGCACAAGCGGCTGGTCTCGCGAACACACCCGTTTCCAAATAAGGCGCGGAAGACGCGCCGGGTGCCGGTTTGTCGCTACAGCTTGTGATAAACCGGCCTGAAGATGCAACCCTCCGGTGTCAGGTTTCGATCCCTGCAAGCCCGTCGAGCAGCGGGCCAATGTGATCCCGGTACTTTTCGAAGCGGTTCATGGCCCCTGTATGAATGGGTTGCCTGACCTGGGTCATGGAGAAGGTGAAGACCTGCGCCTCATTGCTCTCGTGATGGCGGCAGGCATCGTCCCAGGCCAACCCGGCATGACTAATCAGTAGTGGGCGCTCCCTATCCGGATCGCTCACAAGGGTCTCGTAGGACTGATTGCGGATCTCAACCGGCAGCACCGTGCTCCAGTGCGTCATCAGCTTTCTGTACTGGCCATAATAATGGGCGAGCGATTGCTGGCTTTCACAGTAACCGTGCTTGCCGGGCAGGGGCGTCATGTAGATGGAGACGCAGGTGTCGGCCGGGTTGCGGCTGACATGGCAGAAATGCGCGTTTGGGAACAGGAGGGCGATCAGCCAGAGGTGCTCGAAATTCTGCGGCATCTTGTCGATCACGCGGGCACTTTTCTTGCTGAAACCGTCGAGCAGGGTCAGGTACTTGCGGCCGATGCGCTGGGCGCTCTTGCGGTCAAGGGCCAGGGCGGCGTCGAAGAAGGCATTGTCACCGGTGTGGCCTGCCGTCAGACCGTCGATCTGCTCGTCAAAGAAGCTGAGTTCGCCCGCAGCCGTTGCTTTCGGGTGGGCAGACAGGATGGCCTCCACCAGCGAGGTGCCTGATCGCGGCATGCCGAAGACGAAGACGGGCCTGTCGCTGGTGAGGGCAAAATCCTTGCGGTCTTCGAAAAACTGTTCCGAGAAGACTTCCCGGCAGGTTTCGACGTGGTGTTCCTGCCGGTCTGCATCATAGTGGCCGTAAAGGTCGTCTCGATGCAGGCCGAGGTAATGGAAGGCCTTGGGAATGTCGCCGGTGTCGTCGCAGATCTTGCCGGCGGTGAAGGCAAGCCTTGCCCGCTCGACCTTCGCCATCGGCCGGTCCGCATCGTTCAGCAGGGTCTCGATCTTTTCCAGCGCCTCTTTCTTCAGTGAAAGGTCGGAGAGGTCCCTTGCACTGATGAGCACCGAGGGTTCCTCGGGAGCCAGTTCCAGTGCGCGCCGGAAATGAGTTTCGGCCTCGTCCATCTTGCCGAGCGAGACTTTCAGCCGCGAGAGCGCCAGATGCGCGATCGCCGATGCCTCGTTGATGGCGAGCGCGTTTTGAAAGGCATGTTCGGCCATCACGGGCCGCCGCAGCCTTGCGTAGATCTCGCCCAGGGTGCGGTGGGCGAATTCGGATTTGGCGTCGAGCGCAACTGCCTTGCGCGCATATGGCAGGGCCTCCTCGAAACGGTTGTCGAGGGTGAGGGCATCTGCAAGTGTTGCGAAGATGACGGCTTCCTTCTTCGCGACCTTCGCGGCAGCTTGTAGGTGTTCGATTGCCCGGGATGCGTGACCGTGGGTCAGATAGATGACACCAAGCCAGTGATTGACCTGAGGATCGCGCGGATTGGCTGCATTGAGATCGGTCAGGATCTCCAGCGCCATGCCGTAATCCTTTGCGTCGATGCACCGAAGCGCGGCTTCCAACGGGTTTGACACTCTCAGAATTCCTTGGCTTTGGCAAAATCATTGGCCGGGAGGAAGCGTCGGCTCGACGTCCTATTCATGAAAATGGTCATAGACCAGTTTGGCAATCGCCTCGGAAATGCCGGGAACGGCGGCCAGGTCGTCGACCCCCGCCTTGGAGACGGCCTTGGCCGTGCCGAAGTGGCGCAGCAGGGCCTTCTTCCGCGTCGGACCAACACCCGCGATCTCATCCAGCGGGTTCCTGGTGATGTCCTTCTTGCGGCGAGCCCGGTGGCTGCCGATGGCAAAGCGGTGCGCTTCGTCGCGCAGACGCTGCACGAAATAGAGGACGGGGTCGCGCTCGGGCAGCATGAAGGACTGCCGGCCGGGGATGAAGAATTTCTCCCGTCCGGCATCCCGGTCGGGCCCCTTGGCGATGCCGACGAGCGGGACATCGGTGATGCCGAGGCTTTCCAGCGTTTCGCGGGCCGCTGTCAGCTGGCCCTGGCCACCGTCGATGAGCACCAGTTCCGGCCAGGCCGGTACGCCGGTATCGGCAGGGGCCGTTTCCACTTCGCCCTCATCGGTATCCTGGAGGGCTGGATCGACCGCCTCCGGTTTGCTGTCTTCGCGGGCGTGTTCCTTCAACAAACGGGAGAAGCGCCGCGTCAGCACTTCGCGCATCATGCCGTAGTCGTCGCCGGGGACGAGATCCTCCGACTTGATGTTGAACTTGCGGTACTGGCCCTTGGCGAAGCCTTCCAGGCCGGCAACGATCATGCCGCCCACCGCATTGGTGCCCATGATGTGGGAGTTGTCGTAGACCTCGATCCGGCGCGGCGCTTGGGGCAGGTCGAAAGCTTCCGCGACGCCTTTCAGCAAACGGGCCTGGCTGGAGGTTTCCGCAAGTCTGCGGCCGAGCGCCTCGCGTGCGTTGGTCAGTGCGTGGTCGACCAGCTCCTTCTTTTCCCCGCGTTTGGGGCAGGCGACGTCGACCTTTCGGCCTGTGCGTTCGGAGAGCGCCTGCGCGAGAAGGTCCTGTTCGCTCAGTTCGTGGGAGAGCAGGATCTGCCGCGGAGCGGGTTTGTCGTCATAGAACTGCGCCAGGAAGCTTTCCAGAATATCGGCTTCCTCGAAGGACTTGTCGGCCTTGGGGAAGTAGGCCCGGTTGCCCCAGTTCTGTCCGGTGCGGAAAAAGAACACCTGCACGCAGGTCTGGCCGCCTTCCTGATGGATGGCGAAAACGTCGGCTTCCTCGACCGACTGCGGATTGATGCCCTGATGCGCCTGAATGTGCGACAATGCCGACAGGCGGTCGCGGTAGATGGCGGCGCGCTCGAACTCCAGATCGGCGGATGCGGCTTCCATCTGCTTTGCAAGCTGGGTCTTGATCAACTGGCTGCGGCCGGAGAGGAAGGCCTTGGCCTCCGACACCAGGCCGGCATAATCCGCCGGATCGATTTCCCCGGTGCAGGGGCCTGCACAGCGCTTGATCTGATACTGCAGGCAGGGCCGGGAGCGGTTTTCGTAGTAGCTGTCCGAGCAGGTCCGGATCAGAAAGGCTTTCTGGAGCGCATTGATGGTGCGGTCGACCGCGCCTGCCGAGGCAAAGGGTCCGAAGTACTCGCCCTTGCGCTTGCGGGCACCGCGATGCTTGACGATCGCGGGGGATTCATGATCACCGGTCACCAGGATATAGGGAAAGGACTTGTCGTCGCGCAGCAGCACGTTGAACCGTGGTCGCAGGCGCTTGATCAGGTTGGCTTCCAGAAGCAGGGCTTCCGGCTCTGTCTGGGTGACGACGAATTCCATCGACGCCGTCGCCAGGATCATGCGCATGATCCGGTTGGACTGGCCCTGCAGGCGCGTGTAGCTGGTGACCCGTTTCTTGAGACTGCGGGCCTTGCCGACGTAGAGAACCTCGCCGTTTTCGTCCAGCATCCGGTAGACGCCCGGCCCGTTGGGCAGGCGCTTGACCTCGTCGGCAATGACCTCGACGCCCTTGCGTGCGGGGGCATTGCCGGTCTCCGGCGCGGATACGGCGCTTTTTTCAGAATCAGTATCGTCCTGCATGCCAGACATTTAAGCCGCGCAAGGCAATAGGGAAAGAGGCGGGTACGGCGAAGCGGGGCTCTGCTGCCAATCCGCGGCCAAAAGAGTCTTCAGGAGGTGTGACCCAGCACATAGACGGTGGCGATATACGCACAATAGGCCGCCGTCATGACTGCGCCGGATATACGGCCGAGACAGATGCGCATTCCAGCCAGGAATGTCAGCAGGATCGCACAGGCCAGCATTACCCAGATATCCAGCTTCAGGACTTCCTGCGGCACGTCGATGGGCACGATGACGGCGGTGATGCCGATGATGGCGAGCAGATTGAAGACGTTGGAGCCGATGACGTTGCCAATGGCGACGGCACCATGCTGGCGAATGGCGGCCATGACCGTGGTGGCAAGTTCAGGCAAGGAGGTGCCGAGGGCGATGACCGTCAGGCCGATGACGGCTTCGCTGACGCCCCAGGAGGTTGCGATCGACGTTGCTCCGCTGATGGTGAAATGCGCACCGAGCGGCAGGCCGACCAGGCCGAGAAGAATATAGGCGAGCGCGATCCAGACGGAATCGGGAACGTCCTCCACCTCGTCCAGGCCATCATCGTCTTCCATCGGGATATCGGCAGCAGCGGCACCCGCGGATGCCGCGGCGATGGCTTTCTGCTCTTTCCTGTGCTTCTGCGCCATCATGGTGGAGGCTGCAAGGAAGACACCGAGCAGTGCCAGGAGAATGAGGCCGGCGGTCAGGCCGATGGGCGTGAAGAAACAGAGCGCCATGAAAACAATGGTGACTGCGACCATGAACAGTGCGTTGCGCGTCGCGCCGGTTTCACCACACGGGGTTGCCGCGATCAGCGCGGGCATGCCCAGGACCAGAAGCACGTTGGCGATGTTGGAACCGACCACATTGCCGATGGCGATGCCGCCGGCGCCTTCCAGCGCGGCTTTAAGGGAAATGACCAGTTCGGGAGCAGAGGTGCCGAAGGCGACGATGGTCAGACCGATGACCAGATTGGGAATGCCCAGACGCTGCGCAATACCGACCGAACCCCTGACCAAGACATCGCCTGCGATAATCAGAACAACAAGTCCGCCTGCGAGGCTGATGTAGTCAAAGAGCATTTACGAATTTCCGGTTCGGGTCAGTTTCAATCTTCGAAGGCGGCTTCAATGTGGCAGCGCCAAAGTTCAACTTGGCGCCTTATACGCAATAGATCGGTGAGGGGAAAGCCGCGGACAAGGATCTTTCTACCGGCCAAATGGGGTTCCTGAATGCAAATTGCAATTGTCTTTACGGGTCTTTCATCCTGTCAGAATGTTGCCTCCATTTGTCATCAAAACTCCCCATTCTCAATCCTGATCCGCCACAAACGATCTCCATATCTATTCGTTGGGGGAGAGTGAGGACGCGGCGTTATACCCGTCCAACTCGCAACTGGCCGGCAATTTCCGGCCAACGCACTAATGGATAAAGTGGATCTGGAGTACTCAAATGAAACGTCTTGCACTTGCTGGCATGGCCCTGACAGCTGCGACGGTCGCATCGGCGCCTGTCCTGGCTGCGGATTTGCCGCAGTCGCCGGCACCGGCCTATGAGGCGGTTCCGGCTCCGCAGCAGAGCATCGACTGGACCGGCCTTTATGTCGGTGGCAATCTCGGATGGGCTTTCGGCCAGTTCGACAACAAGGCCGGCAACAACACCGGGCTTGGAGTGGACGCGAACGGCATCGCCGGCGGTCTTTACACCGGTTACAATTACCAGGTGACGCCGAACATCGTGGTCGGCGCGGAAGCCGACTTCAGCCTGACCGACCTGGAAAAGTCCAAGTCCAACGGCGGCCTGACACTGCGGTCCAAGTCTGACTGGAACTCCAACTTCCGTGGCCGTGTCGGTTACGCCTTTGACCGTTACCTGGTCTATGGTGCCGGCGGTCTGGCGATTGCCGACCTGGAAGTTTCCGGCAATGGCGACACGGACAGCAAGACCGCCCTGGGCTGGACCCTTGGCGCAGGTGGCGAAGCAGCCATTACCAACAACATCAGCGCCAAGCTGGAATACGTCTACCAGGATTTCGGCGAACAGGATTTCAACCTGAACGGAACCGGCGTGAGCTCGGATTTCAACAATTCGCAGGTTCGCATGGGTATTGGCTACAAGTTCTAAGCCAGCCTCCCGGCCGACACGGAAAACCCGGTACCGCAAGGTGCCGGGTTTTTTCATGTCTGCTTTCCGGGTCTCTTCGGTCGGCTGCGGCAAAGAGAAGCGGCTGACGGGCGAACGGGCGGCCGGCGTATACAAGACGATACAAGTCGTTACAAGCTTTTCAGAATTTCGCCCCAGTACCGTGTTACTTAAGGGACCTGACGTTAAGTGCCGGTGCCCGGGTGGTTTTCTTCCAATCCACGCCCGGCCCTTCAGGTGGAGAGGCGAATGCGGTTTCTGATGCGCGGACTTGTCGGTCTGGCATTGATGGCGATCATGATCGGGTTTGCCGGTTTTGGCGGCTACCGTCTGTATACTGCCATGACGGCAGAAGAGACCGCGCAGCGACGTCCTGCCCGCGAACGCAGCTATTCGGTCAATGTCGCCGAGCTGACATCGCAAACGGTCGCGCCTGTCACGACCGCCTACGGCCAGGTGGAAAGCTGGCGGACGCTGGAACTCAGGGCCAGCTCGGAAGGCAGGCTTGTGGAGGTTGCCTCCAAGTTTCGCGACGGTGCTGCCGTGGCAAAGGGCGAACTGCTGCTGAGGATCGATCCGGCCAATGCGGAATTCCAGGTGCTGGACGCGGAAGCGGCCCTTGCCGATGCCGAGGCCCAGAAGGCGGAAGCCGCGGAAGCCATTGTCGGTGCCGAGCAGGAACTGGAAGCAGCCCGGCGCCAGCTGGACTTGCGCAAGCAGGCGCTAGAGCGCCAGCAGCAGCTGAGGGACAAGGGTTATTCCACGGCCGTACAGGTCGAGACCGAAGAACTGGCCGTCGCCTCCCTCGAACAATCGCTCAGCAATCGTCTGCAATCGGTCATCACTGCACGCAAGCGCATCGAGCGGATGGACCTGACGGTCAAGCGAGCCCGGCTCGCTCTGGACGATGCCAGGCGTACCCTGGAGGAAGTCACTCTGACGGCCCCCTTCACCGGCTACCTGTCTGAGGTCAACGCCACGCTGGGGCGCCGCGTCAGCTCTTCGGAGACGCTGGCCCTGTTGATCGATCCGGCGGCGCTGGAAGTCCGTTTCTCATTGTCGACCGATGAATTTTCCCGGCTGCTGGATACCAGCGGAAGTCTGGTCAAGGCACCCGTCACCGCAGTCCTGCAGCTGGGAGGCCGGTCCATCGAGGTTCCAGGTACCATTGACAGGGCCGCGGCCGTTGTCTCCGAAGGCGAAGCGGGCCGGACGCTGTTTGCGACGCTGGATCTGGAGCCGGGCACAGTGCTGCGGCCGGGCGATTTCGTGAAGGTGAATGTGCTTGAGCCGGAGCTGACCCGTGTCGCGAAGGTGCCTTCGGCGGCGCTGACGGAAGACGGCCGCATGCTGATCGTTGGCGAAGGGGATCGGATCGAGGAAATCAAGGCGACGATCCTGCGCCGGATGGGCAATGAAGTCATCGTTGCCAATGTCCCCTTTGGCGCCGATTACGTGCGTGAGCGCTTGCCGCAGCTTGGCACCGGTTTGAAGGTTACTCCCCGGCGCAACACCGGTGAACAGGATGCCCCGCAACCTGACGAGCCGGCGACGGCGCAAGCGTTGGAGGCGGGCGAAGCGCGTCTTTCCGGCGACCTGGTGGCGCTGGAACCTGAACGACGCGCGGCGCTGATCGATCAGTTGAACAGGTCCGACATGCCGGAAAACCGCAAGGCCAGACTGCTTGCCCTTCTGAACAAGCCGATGGTGCCGAAAGAGCTGATCGAACGGCTGGAGCATGGCGGCGGTAACAGCGGCTGAACACCGCTGTAAACCCAGCCGTATCCGACCTGATATTCTGATTGGAGTGTCCCGACATGCGTTCTCCTGGCGGATCGCAATTTGCCTCGCTGCTGGACTACATGGTCCGGCACCGCACAGCGGCGAACCTGCTGTTGGCCATGATGCTGATCAGCGGGTTCGCGGCCTCGACGCAGATCCGGACGCAGTTCTTTCCCGATTTTGTCCGCGAGGAAGTGGACGTCGTCGTCAACTGGTCAGGCGCCGGGCCTGAGGATCTCGACCGGGCCGTTGTCGAAATCCTGGGACCGCAGCTGCTTGCCATCAACGGTGTCGACGAAGCCACATCCGTTGCGCGCGAGGGGCGGGCCAGCATCGAACTGGAGTTCGAGGACGGCTGGGACATGGGCCAGGCAACCGACGAGGTGAAGGCCGCCGTCGATCAGGCCCGTTCCAGTCTTCCCGAAGGCATCGACGAACCAGTGGTCACCCGCAGCGTCTATTCCGACCGGGTGACAGATGTCGTCATGTATGGGCCGGTCGATATCGACCAGCTTGCCCGCTTTGCCGAAGATCTCCAGACCGTCTTTTTCCGCCAGGGCGTCACGCGGGTCACCATTCGAGGACTGGAAGACCCGATCATCCGGGTGAATGTCGGCGAGAACATGCTGGTGCGGCATGGTCTGACGCTTGCCGAAATCGCTGACGTTGTTTCGGCGGAGATGGAAACGACGCCTGCAGGCGATGTCGCGGGCAGTTCCGCCCGGCTGCGCACCGGCCAGACCCGGCGCAGCGAGCAGGAACTGGGAGAGATCGTTCTGAAAGCGCCCTCCCAAGGGGAAAAGCTTGAGCTGCGGTCCGTTGCCGACATTGTCACAGAAGGGGTGGAAAGCGGCCGGGCCTATTATCACAAGGGCATGCCGGCGGTGGTTCTGCGGGTCAGCCGGAGCGCCCAGGGAGACACCATCGAGATCCAGCGGGCAGTGGAGCGGATCACGGCGGACTTCCAGCACACCCTTCCAGAGGGTGTTGTCGTTCAACTGACCAACACCCGCTCGCAGGCGATCATCGACCGGCTGGATATCCTGGTCGAAAACGGCATTTTCGGGCTGGCCCTGGTGCTGTTGTTCCTGTTTCTGTTTCTTTCAGCCAGAACAGCCTTCTGGGTGGCGGCTGGAATTCCGGTGGCGATGGCCGCCACGATCGGCCTGATGTATGTCTTCGGGATCACGCTGAACATGATCTCCGTGTTCGCGCTGATCATCTGTCTCGGCATCGTCGTGGATGACGCCATCGTGGTCGGCGAGCATGCCGACTTCCTGCACAGGCGCGGCTATTCGCCAGCGGAAGCCGCCAGCCTTGCCGCAAGGCGCATGACGGCACCGGTCTTCTGCGCCTCCATCACCACGTTGATTGCCTTTGTCGGACTGGTTGCCATCGGTGGGCGTTTCGGCAGTCTTGTCGCCGATATTCCCTTTACGGTGTCGGTGGTGCTGATTGCCAGCCTGGTGGAATCCTTTCTCATCCTGCCGGCCCACATGAACCACGCGCTGAAGGCCAGCAAGAAGAAACACTGGTTCGACCTGCCCAACCGCCTGTTCAACCGGGGCTTCGTCTGGTTCCGGGAAAAGCTGTTTCGCCGGTTCGTCGGCTGGGTTCTCGCCGTGCGGTATCCGGCTATCGGCTTTGCGCTGATGGTCCTGGCGCTGTCGCTCACCTTGGTTTTCGACAAGTCGGTTCGCTGGCGGTTTTTCAATGCGCCGGAACAAGCGGTGGTTTCCGCCAGCATTGCCATGATGCCCGGGGCAAAACGCGATGACACCAAGGCGATGATTGCGGAGATGGAACGCGCGCTTGACGTGGTCAACCAGCGATACAGCGAGCAATATGGTGCCGAACCGGTGGTCTTCGCGCTCTCCACCGTCGGTGCGACGGCGGGGCGCGGCCTCATGGGGGCAGATACAAAGGACGCCGACCAGCTTGGCGGGATTTCCATAGAACTGCTCGACCCCGACCTTCGGCCCTATTCGGCCTTTCAGTTCATCGGCGACTGGCGCGAGGAGATCGTAAATCCGCCGCTTCTGGAAACGATGGCCCTGCGCGGCGAGCGCTCAGGTCCGGGGGGCGATGCGATCGACATCAAGCTCTACGGCAACTCCACGGAAAACCTGAAGGCCGCTGCCGAAAGCCTGAAGCAGTCTCTGGCGCCTATGGAAGGCGTCAGCGCGCTGGAGGATACGCTGGCCTACGACAAGCCGGAGCTGAACCTGACGCTGACACCGCGCGGCGAAGCCCTTGGCTTCACCACGGAGGAAATCGCCCGCATTCTGCGCAACCGGCTGGAGGGCATCGAGGTTGCCGAGTTTCCGATCGGCAGGCGAACGGCGACAGTGAAAGTGCTGTTGCCGGATGAGGAAACGGATGCCGCGTTTCTCTATTCAACGCGGGTGCGCACCGAAGCGGGCACCTATGTTTCCCTGAGCGAGATTGTCAGCATCGACAGCACCTACGGCTTTGCCTCGGTCCGCCGCAGCGACGGGCTGCGCACGCTGCGGGTTTTCGGTGATGTATCGGAGGACAATCCGGCAGCCGCTGCCCGAGTGACCGACATGCTGCAGAACGAGCTTCTGCCACAGCTTGCCGCCGACTATGACGTCGAAAGCGAGATGAGCGGGCTGGCGGAGCAGGAACGCTCGTTCCTCTCCGATGCACTGATCGGCTTTGCCATGTGTCTGGCCGGCATCTACCTGGTACTCTGCTGGATCTTCGAATCCTGGACCCGGCCGCTGATGATCATGATCATCATTCCCTTCGGCTGCGTCGGCATGATCTGGGGTCACTACCTGCACGGCATTCCGCTGTCGATGTTCTCCGTGGTCGGTTTCATCGGCATGGCGGGCATCATCATCAACGACAGCATCGTGCTGGTGACCACTATCGACGAATACGCCAAGGACCATCCCTTCCGGCAGGCCGTGGTCAACGGTGTTTGCGACCGGTTGCGTGCGGTCGTGCTGACGACCGCAACGACTGTGTTCGGCCTGGCGCCGCTGCTGTTCGAGACCAGTCGCCAGGCCCAGTTCCTGCTGCCGACAGTCATCACGCTGGCCTACGGGCTGGGCGTCGGGCTGTTCCTGGTCATCCTTCTGGTGCCGGCTCTGCTGGCGGTGCAGAAGGATTTCGGTCAGGCGATCACCAGTGGCAGGCGCCTGCTCAAGGCTCGGGGCAGGGCACCGCTTTCCGGCGGACAGGTGTGACCGCAGGGGGGACGGTGCAGTGATGGACTGGAGCAAAGCCTGAAACCGGATCGAAATACCTGATCCAATCCCGACGTCTTATCGGAAAAGTATCTGATCAAGGTCAGTTCAATCAATCGTGGAAGGAGACACGCATTGGACCGTCGTTGGCTGGGCGATCGTGCCCTGTCTGTGCCCGTTCTCAGCTTGGGGACGGCGAGTTTCACGTCCGGGCCATGGTCTGGCAATGATGCGGGTGCAGCCCGGCGTTTTGTCGACATTTGTCTCGACGAGGGGCTGAACATGTTCGACACCGCGGACGTCTATTCCGGCGGAAATGCCGAAATGGTGCTCGGGCAGGCAATCAACGGGCGCCGGGACAAGGTGATCATCTCCACGAAGGCGGGTCTGCGGACCGGGCCGAGCGAACATGACGTGGGCAGTTCACGTAGCCACCTGCTGACTGCTGTCGAGGGAATGCTGAGCCGTCTGCGCACCGACTATATTGACCTGTTCCAGCTCCATGCGTTTGACGCAATGACACCGGTCGAAGAAACCATGGAGGTGTTGGATGACCTGGTGAAAGCGGGGAAGGTTCGGCAACTGGGTGTCTCGAACTATGCCGGCTGGCAGTTGATGAAGTCTCAGGCTGCGGCACGATACAACGGTTGGCAGCCGCTGGTGGCGCACCAGGTGTATTATTCGCTTATCGGTCGCGATTACGAATTGGAATTGATGCCATTGGGCCTGGATCAAGGCGTTTCAGCCCTGGTGTGGAGCCCGCTTGGGTGGGGGCGCCTGAAGGGTGGCGGGAAGCACGCTTCAGCAGGCCGGCACAAGGACGCAACCCCGAACTATGCACCGCCTCTTTACGACGAAACCCTTCTTGAGCGCGTACTTGCAGCATTGGGGGAGGTGGCTCGTGACACAGGCAAAAGCGAAGCCCAGATCGCACTGAACTGGCTTCTGCAGCGGCCGACCGTGGCTAGCCTCATCATCGGGGTTAGCAGCGAAGCTCAGTTGCGCAACAACATGGAGGCCACCGGCTGGGAGCTGGATGCCGAACATATGCGTCTGCTTGACGAAGCCAGCACCACTCCCGTTCCCTATCCGTATTGGCACCAACGCGCATTCCCGGAACGCAATCCGCAACCGGTCTGATCATCGTTCCATCCCATGCCTAAGGGGCGGGTGTGAAAGTCCTAACTGGATCAGAAGGGCCAGGCTGCGGCCAATGTCACATGCCGGTTTGCGGGAGCATGCCGAGGCCATGCCATGTGGTCTGATCCCGCTGTCGGGGGCATCAAACCTGCTGAAACGCTTGATTGGCTGGCAGCGTCTGCGAGACAAATCTGAAAGGACGGCTGCTCACGAAAGGTGATGTAACGGATTTCGGCATCGTTGAGGCCGGGCTGGCGAGCACGTTTCCCACCCTGCGGCAGCATCCAGGCATTTCGGGAGCGCCCCACACAGTCCCCGGCCTACGTTGCTTCAATGCCTCGTTGCAAGCAGCCCGGTTCGCGGCTTTGTACTTCGTTTGAGCCCTATGGCTCATGCCTCCCAGGTTATCAATCCGGGTTTACGCAGTGGATCCCTCTTTCGATTTGTGCAAAACCGCATCATGTGCTTAATTTTTACGCGAATATTAACTGGGGACTAACCCCGTCGATTTTGCTATGTATAGTACAGGTTGTTTACCTGTGTGGTTCCAAATGAGTGATCATCAGTTCAATACCTCGGTCAGGATGGGCTCCGAACGGAATTTCGGGCTGGTCTTCGCTGCGGTCTTTTTGCTGATTGGGCTGTGGCCGGTCACTGGTGGCGCCGCGCCGCGATTGCTTTTGCTATGCATTGCGGCTGTTTTTATTGCCCTCGCCATGTTTGCGCCGCAGAGCCTGCGCCTACCCAACAGGTTGTGGTTCAAACTGGGCATGCTGCTAGGTGCCGTTGTGGCGCCGATAGTGATGGCGCTTATCTTTATTTTAGTCTTCGTTCCAATCGGGCTTGCGATGCGAGCCAGTGGAAAGGATCCGCTTTCAAGGAAAGTGGATCCGAATGAAAAATCTTATTGGATTCTCAGAACCGACCAGCCGAAGTCCATGAAACTGCAATATTAGGACAAAATACCGGCACGGTTCCCAGACAAAGCAAGGAATTGCCTCTATGTCGATGATCGCCGAATTGTGGGATTTTTTACGCGAAAGGCGTAAATTCTGGCTTTTGCCGGTTTTCATTGTACTGGCGATTTTTGGTGCGCTGATCGTGCTCAGCCAGGGCTCGGCGGTCGCCCCCTTCATCTATGCGCTGTTCTAGACCAGTGACGGCGATCCTCGGAATCTCGGCGCTGTATCACGACAGCGCCGCGGCACTGCTGGTCGATGGCCGGATCGTGGCCGCCGCGCAGGAGGAGCGCTTTACCCGGCGCAAGCACGATGCAGGCTTTCCCGCCCATGCTATTGCCTATGTGCTGGATGAAGCCGGGCTGGACCTTGCCAGCGTCGATCACGTTGCCTTCTACGACAAGCCCTTCCTGAAGTTCGAGCGCTTGCTGGAGTCCTATCTGGCCTATGCCCCACGCGGTTTCAATTCGTTTCGGATGGCGATGCCGGTCTGGCTGCGCGAGAAGCTGTTCCTGAAGGACCTGCTGAAGCGAGAACTGAGCCTTTTCGACCCGCGCTTCCCCGTGGACAAGCTGCTGTTCGCCGAACATCACATCAGCCATGCCGCCAGTGCCTTCTACTCTTCACCCTTCGAAGAAGCGGTGGTGCTGACCATCGACGGGGTGGGGGAATGGGCGACGACCACGGTTGCGATCGGACGCGGCAAGGATCTGGAAATTCAGCGCGAACTGCATTTCCCGCATTCGCTGGGCCTGCTCTATTCCGCCTTCACCTATTACACCGGCTTCAAGGTGAATTCCGGCGAATACAAGGTGATGGGGCTGGCCCCCTATGGTCAACCGCGATTTCGCGACCTGATGCTGGATCGGATCGTTGATGTAAAGCCGGACGGCTCGTTCCGGCTGGATCAGCGTTATTTCAACTATGCGGCGGGTCTGACCATGACCAGCAAGGCCATGGAGGACCTGTTCGGCCACTCCGTGCGCCAGCCCGAGACGGAACCGCTGACACAGTTCCACATGGATATCGCCGCCTCGGTCCAGGCGGTGACCGAGGAGATCCTGCTGCGCATGACCCGCGCGCTGGCGCAGGAATACGGGATTCCCTCGCTGTGCCTTGCCGGCGGGGTGGCGCTGAACTGCGTGGCCAATGGCAAGATCTTGCGCGACGGCGCCTTTCGCGACATCTGGGTGCAGCCGGCGGCGGGCGATGCCGGGGGTGCGCTCGGGGCGGCGCAGGCCGCGTGGCATATGGAACTGGGCCAGCCCCGACAGGCGCAGCCCGGCGATGCCATGCGGGGTGCCTATCTGGGTCCAGCCTTCGACGACGACCGGATCGCGGCGGATCTGACAGCGGCGGGGGCCAGCTTTACCCGGCTGGACGAGGGCGAGATCCTGGCCCGCAGCGCACAGGCGCTGGCGGATGGCAAGGCCGTAGGCTGGTTTCAGGGACGGATGGAATTCGGGCCGCGCGCCCTTGGCAACCGGTCTATCCTTGGCGACCCGCGCTCGGGCTCCATGCAGAAGTTGCTGAACCTCAAGGTGAAATACCGCGAGAGCTTCCGGCCCTTTGCGCCTTCTGTCCTGCGCGAGCATGTCAGCGAGTGGTTCGATCTGGACGGGGACAGCCCTTACATGCTGCTGGTCGCCGATGTTGCCGAACGTATCCGGCGCCAGATGACGTCCGAGGAGCAGGCTCTTTTCGGCATCGACAAGCTGAACATCCGTCGCTCGGACATCCCCGCCGTGACCCATGTCGATTATTCGGCCCGCGTGCAGACCGTGCATCGCGACACCAACCCGAAATATCACGCGCTGATCTCTGCCTTTCACGACCTGACCGGCTGCCCGCTACTGGTCAATACCTCGTTCAACGTGCGCGGAGAACCGATCGTCTGCACTCCGACCGACGCCTTCCGCTGCTTCATGGGCACCGGGATCGAGATGCTGGTCGCCGGCAATTGCCTGCTGGAGAAGGAGGCGCAGGACGCCTCGCTGCATGAGAATTACGAAAACATGTACGAACTGGACTGACCGGAGGAGCCCTTGCACATCTTCGGCCGCCATCGCCGGATCGCTACCATCTTGTGCCTGATCCCGGCGGGTTACTTCCTGCTGACCGCGATCTTTGCGCTGGTGCATTTTGACGATTTCGCCTCAGACCTGCCCAGGCTGCTGCGTTATGTGCTGGGGCCGCTGGCGATTGCCGCGCTGCTGGTTGGCTGCGCCTGGCTTCTGTCGCCCGACAACGCGCTGACGGTGGGGATTACAGCTTGCTCGATCCTGGCCGGGATGTTCATGTTCGAGGGGTACATGCGCTGGCATAACCTGCCGCAGCGGATGGGGCTGGCCGGGATCGTCGATGGCGGAACCGATCTGGAGCGTTATGGCGGCGCCATGCCTCCGGCCTATACGATCAAGGCCCTGAATGCCAAGTTGGGGACCGAAACTCTGGCCGATGCGGTGCTGGCCGGGACGCCCGGAGCCGAGATGCTGCTGTGCAGCCGTATGGGCGTGCCGGTCACAACACGGATCGACAGTTACGGTTTTCGCAATCCGCAGTCGGAAACCGCCGCGCCGGTCGATCTGATGATCCTCGGCGATTCCTTTGCCGAGGGGATTTGTCTCGACGATGGCCAGCATTTCGTCGACCAGATGCGTGCGGGCGGGGCTTCGATCCTGAACACTGCCAGCCGGGGCGCAGGCCCCTTGTATGAACTGGCGGTCCTTGGCCGCTATGGCCCGCATTTTCGTCCCCGCATCACCGTTCTGGCCTTTTTCGAGGGGAACGACTGGGAAAACCTGTCCGTTGAAACAGAACAGCCGTGGCTGCACGAGGCCCTGGCGCCGGAGGCCGATTTCGGCCCGATCGAGTTGGACGCGGCGCGGCGCGCGGACGCGACCAGGATCATTGCTGGCTGGTGGCAGGGCACTGCTGCCACTCTGGAGGAATATCTGAGCCGCCGGGCCTATTTGCGCAATTTCCTCGCCCTTCAGGAAACCGCCAGCATCCTGGGCCTGCACTACCCCAAGGCGGCCAGCGACAACCCGGTTTTCGAGCAGATCCTGCATCGCATGAAGCAGATCGCGGATGGCTGGCAGGGGCGGGTGGTGGTGGTCTACATCCCCGCTCTCGACCAGTTCGGAGGGGTGTTTCCGCATGGCTTTCTCAGCGCTCCGCTACGCGAGAACGTGGCGCGCGCAGCCGAGAGCGCAGGCCTGGGTCTGATCGACCTGACCCCGACCTTTCGCGACTATCCCTCGCCGCTGGGCCTTTATGCGCCGGATGCGCATCTGAATGCCGAAGGCGCGGCGCTTGCCGCCGGCACGATCATGGCCGACCCGCTGATGGCCCTTCCCTGACGCCGCCATGCCTCCAGCGTTGGAATGCCCCGTTTCTGGCAACGGCGTTGACAGGCAGCCTCGTCATGTCTCCCGGGCTGACGACGCTGGCACGGGCATAGGATCTGAATTGGGACGGCGCGGGGGCGACAGCCCAGGGCACTGTCGAAGGCGGGTCAGGACAAGGCGGCCAGGGCTTCTGCGTGCAGTGTGGCGTTGGCCGCGGCGAGAACCTGACCTTCGGAGTGCAGGCCCAGCTTTTCACCTTTCCAGTCGGTGATCACGCCTCCCGCACCCTCGATAACCGGAATGAGGGCCATGTAATCGTAGGGATGCAGATTCATTTCGAACACCAGATCAATGTGGCCTGAAGCCAGCAGTCCGTATCCGTAGCAGTCGCCCCCGAAGCGGCGCATGGCGACCTTGCTTGAGAGGGCCTCGAACTGCGCGCGTCCCTCGGTGTCGAACGTGTCGGGCGTGGTTGTGTAAAGGATCGCGTCGGCCAGTCGGTGCCGGCCGCTGGTGCGGCAAGGTCCACCATTGAATGTTGACGGTTCACCACGCCGCCCCGTCCAGCGTTCGCCGGTCGGCGGTATCGAGATGATGCCGAGTTCCGGTGTCCCGTTGAAAAGGCAGGCAATGAGCGTGCCGAAGGTCGGCATCCCGGAAACAAAACTCTTCGTTCCGTCAATCGGGTCGAGCACCCACAGGTATTGGGCATCCAGACGTGCGTCCTCGTGCTCTTCGCCAAGAATGCCATGGGCCGGGAACTCCTTGAGGATGCTTTCACGCATCGCGGCCTCGATGGCGCGGTCAGCCTGCGTGACCGGGGAAAGGTCGGCCTTTTGTTCCACGTCCAATGGCTTGCGGAAGTAGGTCATCGCCATGGCGTCGGCCACGTTGGCGAGCCCGTCGGCAAAACGCGCCAGCATCTCCGTTTCGGGCGGCGTCGTGGAGCTTTGCATGGGTTTTCCTTGTCTGCGGGGAAGCTGGCAACGATGGTCAGCCGGCAAATTAACTCTAGACAAAATCCACAAAAATGCAAGACTACACAAATATCCCCAGAACCGCGAACAGAGGACGCGGCAATAACAAAGGGTCTCGGGAGGATCCGATCCGGGGCAGGCACTGGCACACGAACACGTGGATCAACAAGGAGAGACGACAATGAAGACCTGGACGAAATTCACCTTGGCTTCGCTGTTTGCCGTCGGCATGACGGCAACAGCCTCTGCCGACGAAATCACCGTCTACACTGCGCTTGAGGAAGAAGAGATCGCGGCTTATGTCGAGGCCGCCCAGAAGGCGATGCCCGATACCGAGATCAATGTGCTGCGCCTGTCCACCGGCAAGCTGGGCGCGCGTCTTCTGGCAGAAGCGGGCAACCCGCAGGCCGACGTGATCTGGGGATGGGCCGTCAGCGCCATGATGGACCCGCAGATCCTGGAGATGCTGGAACCCTACGCAGCCAAGGGCGTCGACGTTCTGCCTGCCTCCTTCCGTGGTGAAGACGGCAAATGGTTTGCTCCGATCGGCTACATGGGTGCGTTCTGCGTGAACACGGCACGGCTTGAGGAAAAGGGCCTGCCGATGCCCAAGAGCTGGAAGGATCTGGAGAACCCGGACTTCAAGGGCGAGATCCTGATGCCGGACCCGAATTCTTCCGGGACCGGATACCTGCACGTCAATGCGGTTCTGCAAACCATGGGTGAAGAGGCAGGCTGGGCACAGCTCGAAGCCGTCGATCCGAACATGGCACAATATACTTCATCCGGTTCCAAACCCTGCAAGTCCGCACGCGTCGGCGAATACACCGTCGGCATTTCACTGGCTTTCACCGCGATGCAGTCCATCGAGGAAGGCTATCCGCTGGCAATGGTCTTCCCCGAGGAAGGCGTTGGATATGAACTGGAAGCATCCGGCCTGATGGAAAGCTCCGACAACAAGGATGCGGCAAAGGCCTTCCTCGACTGGACGATGTCTGACGAGGCAATCGGTCTCTACCAGCAGTACAAGGCGCTGATCACGGTTCCGGGTGTCGATGCTTCGCAAGCAGCTGAAAAAGCGGGCCTGCCGGCTGATATTTCGACCGTCCTGGCGAAAATCGATTTCGTCACAGCGGCCAAGAACCAGACGGCCGTGAAGGAAACCTGGAAAGAAAAGCTGGGCCGCTGATCGTGCCCGCGGCAGCTTCGGCTGCCGCCAGAAGCGCGCGGGGCTTTACTGGAGGCCCGCGCACCTTTGACAGGAGACCGATCCGCCGTGTACTTGACCGTCCGTAACGCCACCAAGACCTTCGGGTCCTTCAAAGCGCTCGACAATGTCTCGATCGAGATCGATCGACGGGAATTCGTTTGCCTGCTGGGTCCCTCCGGCTGTGGCAAGACGACACTCCTGCGGCTGATCGCCGGGCTGACGGAGCTGAACAGCGGCGAAATCCTTCTGGAGGGGACGGCGCTTTCGAACCTTCCCGCACGCAAGCGGGGCTTCGGGATCGTGTTCCAGTCCTACTCGCTCTTTCCCAACATGACAGTGGCCGAAAACATCGGTTACGGGCAGAAGATCCGTGGCACGCCGCGGTCGGAGATTTCACGACGTGTGACCGAACTTCTGGAGCTGGTGAAATTGCCGCAAGTCGCAGGCAAGTTCCCCGGTCAGCTGTCCGGCGGACAGCAGCAGCGGATCGCGTTGGCCAGGGCAATCGCCGTCGACCCGCGCGTCTTGCTGCTGGACGAACCGCTTTCGGCGCTCGACGCGAAGGTCCGGGCCGAACTGCGAGACGAAATCCGCCATGTTCAGCGTTCGCTCGGGATTCCAACCTTGATGGTGACACATGACCAGGAAGAGGCGCTGGCGCTGGCGGACAAGATCATCTGCATGAACCATGGTGTCGTGGTGCAGGCCGGCACGCCGGAAGACCTCTACCATCGACCGGCGACGCGCTTTGTGGCGGACTTCATGGGGATCAGCAATCTCGTTTCTGCCGCCCCGATCCGGCGTGAATTCCCGGATCTTATGGCAAAGTGGCCGGGGGGAGCGGGGACGGAGCATGTTGCCTGCATTCGCCCGGAACAGATCGGCTTGACCCCGGCGCAGGACGGCAACGCCACGGTGCGCAGCATCAGTTTTCTTGGCAATCTCAGACGGCTTGAGGTCGAGAGCGCGATCGGTCCGCTGGTTGTCGAGACCCACGGGTATAATTCCTGTCACGAGGGCGAACGCGTGAACCTGAGCATTCCACCGGAAGCCTGCACCTGGGTGGCTGACGACATCACCCACAAGCCTGCCGAGAACGCCGCATGAGCGGTGTGGAAACGATGACCACGCCTGCGCGCAGGCAACTGGATGCGGACCGGCTGCTGACACTTGTTTGCGTTGGGCTGCCACTGATTGGGCTCGTCCTCTTCTTTCTCTACCCGATGGTGATCGTGTTCCTGCGTTCCCTGACGGTTGACGATGGTTACGGGCTTGCCAACTACACGAGGGTTCTGGGGTCGACGGGGTTCTGGCGCGCGACCGAACATTCCCTGATCATGGGGGCTGCCACCACAGTTCTCAGCGTCTTCCTTGGTTTCATCATCGCGCATGGGCTTTATCGCTGCGCTTTCCGGGGCAAGTGGCTGATCCGCGGCGTGATCGTCCTGCCGCTGCTGGCCCCCTCTCTCGTGCAGGCTCTTGGGCTGATCTTCCTTCTGGGACGCAACGGCGTCATCAGCCGTGCCCTGGGTGTCGAGATCGAAATCTACGGCTTCTGGGGGCTGTTGATCGCCAACACGCTTTATGCCTTGCCGCAGGCGGTGATGATTATCGGGGCGGCGCTGGTCCTGCTGGACGCGCGCGTTTACGAAGCTGCGGAAGTCATGGGCGCTTCGCCGTCGCGCCAGTTTCGCGATCTGACCTTGCCCGCGGCGCGCTTCGGGATCCTCAACGCGGCTTTCGTCTGCTTTACAATCACGATCACCGATTTCGGCAACGCGGCGGTGATCGGTGGGGACTACTCGGTTCTGGCGACCGAAATCTACTCTCAAGTGGTCGGCCAGCGGAATTTCAACATGGGAGCCGTCGTCGGCATCATGCTGTTGTTGCCGACGGTGGTTTCCTATGCCATCGAGCGTCAGGCGATGAAGCGGCAGCAGGTCGGGCAGATGGCTGGCCAGGTACCGTATCGGCCCTCCTTCGCCCCCGTGCGCGACCCGGTCATGGCGTTCCTGTCGCTTCTGGTCTGCACCGGCATCGTCGCGGTTATCGGCATTGTCGTCTACGCAAGCTTTGTCACCCTTTGGCCCTACAACATGGCGCTGTCGTTCAAGCACTACGACATCACATTGGCCGGGGGGTATTCCTCGCTCTGGATGACCATCGTGATATCGCTCATGGCGGCGTCGGGAGGCACGCTTGCTGTCTTCCTTCTGTGCCTTGGGCTGCGCCGCCTTCCGCGCAGCGTGGCCCAGCCCATCCAGATGCTGGCCGCCATGCCGGCCGCAGTACCCGGGATGGTCCTGGGGCTTGCCTATATCCTGACTTTCAATTCAACCGCGACGCCGCTCTACCTTCTCTATGGGACGGCGGCCCTCATCGCGATCATCAACTTCTACCACTACCACACACAGGGTTTTCTGACGGTGATGACCGGTTTTCGCCAATTGCCCCGGGCGCTTGAGGAAGCTGCAGACAGCCTTGGAGCTGGAATGGCAAGGACGGCCGTCGATATCGTCGCGCCGTTCATCGCCCCAATGCTCGTTTCGGTGTTCTTTTTCCTCTTCATGCGGTCCATGGTAACCCTGTCGGCAGTCGTCTTCCTCACCACGCCTGACCTGAGCGTGGCGGCTGTCACCATCATGCGGCTGGACGATGCCGGTCTGACTTCTCAGGCGGCAGCCTTTTCCACCTGCGTGATGGCAGTCGTCTGTATTGCGCTTTTGAGCATGAAGGGAACGCTGGTGCTGATGGGACGAGGCAACCGGAGCAAGGTGCGGACCTGATGTGGGCGAAAGAACGTCACCGGCTCATTCTGTCCATGCTGAGCGCCAGCCAGCAGGTGAGCGCCAACGATCTTGCGCAGATGCTGAACGTCTCTCGCGAGACGGTGCGCCGCGATTTGCTGGACCTTGAAGAGTCCGGACAGGTCAGCCGCGTCCATGGTGGCGCGGTCCTGCCCGAGCCGCGTTCCGAGGAACCCTTCCGCCAACGGATGACGACGCAGATCCGGGCAAAGTCGGAGATTGCCCGCAAGGCAGCCGGACTGATCCAGCCCGGACAGACGATCCTTGTGGACGCGGGTACCACTACAGCCCTGTTTGCCCGTGAACTGGCCAAGCTGTCGGATCTGTCGGTGATCACCAACTCGATTGATATTGCCACCACGCTGCAAGGGGCGGGCAAGGACGTGCTGCTGCTCGGTGGACGGATGGCGGCCGACGTCCCTTCGACAGTCGGCGAACTCACCCTGTCTGAAATCCGCCGTTTCCGTGTCGACCTGTGCTTTTCGGCTCCGGTCGCGGTGCATCCGGTCAAGGGTGCGTTCTTCTATGACCTGCAGGAAGCCGAAATCTCCAAAGCCATGGCGGCACAGGCGCAGCAGACGGTTATTCTGGCCGACCAGAGCAAGCTTGGAAAAACCAGCAGGGTTCAGGCCTTGGAGGTAGGAGAGATCGGCAGGCTTGTGACAAACAGGGTAGCAACTGAAGAGCACGTAGCGGCCTTCCGCCAAGCGGCCATAGACGTAATGGCTTGAGAAGCGAAAACCGCGCGATAGACGGGACCGGATTGCACAACGCGGTACAGATTTTCTGCACTCGCGCCTGGTTGGGCAAACTGAAGCGTCTATTCAATGTCGTCTTTGTTCAGCTGTTGTGGAGGGAACGGCCATGGCGACATGGGGGATCGGCACCCGTACCACGTTGCCGCTCCGCCCGATTCATCCCCAGCCTGCGTTTCTCCCGACCTGATATGGACAGCCCATGGTTTCAGCTTGCCAGCTCCAGCCATTTTCAGGCCTCATGGACGGGGGCGGAAAGTCCCAAATGGATCAGCCAGGCCGGACAACGGGCGATGTTCCATCCCGGTTTGCGGGCTTCGGACGCTTGCGACATGATACAATTGATACAAACGGCAAGGCCAAACTGAAAAGAAGCTTACGTAGAAATGAGGTCCGGCCTGCCGCCCTTGTCGAGGCGTTGATACAAAGTGAGATCCAATGTTGCTTCAAGACGGAGCGAGTGCTTCTGAAAGTGAAGCCGATAGAAACCGGATCCAGCTGCTCATGGAAGAAGCTGTCGAGGCGCTGAGCGATGGCTTCGTGCTCTACGACAGTGACAGAAGGCTCGTTTTCGCAAACAAACGCTATGCGGAGATGCTGGGTCCGCACAAGGATCTGCTTGTTCCAGGCGCGCGGCTCGACGAGATCGTCGGCAGTGCTGTCGGCAGCGGGCATATTTCATTCGTTCGCAGCCCTGAAGGCGGTTTGCCCGGTGTCCTGGAAACCCTGGCAGCCAGAGGAAAACTGAAGATCGAGATCAAGGTTGCCGACGGCAGCCAGCACAAGATCTATCTCAAGCATCTGAAAGACGGCAGCATTGTCGTGAAGGTTCGCGACATCACGGAACAGCGGACCGCAGAGGCGCGTGCAAGAGAGATCCTTTACGGCGCGGTTGATGCCGTCGACGTTGGTATCGCACTCGTCGATGATGATGATCGACTGGTGTTTGCCAACAAGAAGTTTCGGGAGATTGGCGACCCGGACGGCAGGCTTTTCGTTCCTGGCCGTGCGATGCGCGACATCCACGCCGAGGCCATAGCATGCGGCCTGATCCCGCTCCCGGGGGGCATGAAACCCGCCGAAATGCTCGATGAGCTGGATCGGCTTATACGCCTTGCCATCAAGGGGTATCCGATACCCAACAATCAGGACAGGGAACTGGTCGGCAGCGCCTACGAGACAAATCTGAAAGGGCGGCTGCTCACGATTGAAGACGTCACGGATCGTGTCAGGGCGGAGCGGCGTTTTACGACTGCGGTTGAACGGTTGCCGGTTGGTATCGCCTTTGAAGGGCCGGACGGGCAGTTCACGCATTGCAATGATGCGTTTGCAGCGCCCTTTCACCTGACCGCGGCCGAAATTCTAAAGCTGTCGGATATTGAGCGGATCGACTTGCTGGCACCGCAGATATCGATGGTTGCCGGTCAGGAAGTAGGCGACCGCGCGGCTGAGCTCTTCACCGCTGCGGTGAAGCAGCAGCGCGAGACGCTGGAACCCATGGAGGTTCGCTTCTGGGATGGCCGGCACTACCGTGTCGAGCGAGCCATCTCCGAACACAACAGCCGCGTTGTCGTGGTCACCGACATCACCGCCTTGAAAGAAACCGAGGCCAGAAGCCTGGCCACCCTGAATGATGCCATTCAATCTCTCGATGAGGGGTTGGTGCTCTTCGACAAGAGCCTCAATTTCGTGCTCGGAAACCGGCTCTGGTACGAAATGTACTTCAGTGAATTGGCGCCGCCCGTTGCCGGGGAGAACATTCTCACAATTCTGGGCCGGTTGATCGACAACGGCGTCGTTCTTGTTCCCGAGGGCGAAGACAAGACATCCTATATGTGCGAGCTGACGCTTCTGGTGAAATCCTACCAGAAGAAGCAGGCCATCCATCTTGCAGGTGGACGTATTCTGCTGGCGTCAGCCCACAGAACCGAACTGGACGGCTACCTCGTCTCCTTTATCGACGTGACAGAGCAGCGACGTGCCGAGGAAGAGCAGCGCGAGGCGGATCTGCTTCTGCACAAGATCGTCGAGGCGTGCCCGGCAAACTTTCTCGTCTCCCGCATCGAAGATGGAAAAATCATCTACTGCCCGCCTGCTTCACGGGAGCGGTTCGGCGATATCGACACGACCCTCAATTTCTTCTTGAAGCCGGAGGATCGGGAGCGGTATCTGGAAGCGCTCTTGCCGACGGGAACTCTTGATGATTACCGGGTTCAATTCCGCAGGGCCGATGGCTCAATCATGGAAGGCATCACCGCCGCCCGCGTGACCGACTACAAGGGCGAGAATGTCATCGTGTCCTCCACAAGGGACATTTCGGACCTTCTGGCCATGCAGGAGGAACTGCAGAAACAGCGTGACATTGCCCACCAGAACGAAAAACTGTCCGCCCTGGGTGAGCTTCTTGCCGGTGTCGCACACGAACTCAACAATCCCCTTTCCATCGTTACCGGTTACGCCCAGATGCTTCAGGGAAAGCTGAAGGATCCGGTTCTGGAAAAGCGCATCGACCGCATCGCGGAGGCTGCCGACAGAAGCGCGCGGATCGTCAGGGCTTTCCTGTCCATGGCGCGCCAGCGACCGGCAAATCTGGAACCGTGTACGCTGAACGAAATCGCCTCGGTTGCCCTTGATCTTGCCGGCTACGGGCTGCGTTCCAACGGAGTCAGGATTGAGACGGAGTTTGACGAGGATCTTCCGTCGATCCTCGGTGATACGGACCAGCTGGTCCAGGTCGTTACAAACCTCATTATCAATGCGGAACACGCCCTTTCGCCGCTTGGTGAGGAAGCGGTGCTTGTGTTGCGGACGTTCCACGACGGAAGAGACGGCCAGGCAGTCCTCGAAGTCCGGGACAATGGTCCGGGGATGACGAAGGAAATCAGGGACCGCATCTTCGAGCCGTTTTTCACGACCAAGGATGTTGGTGAGGGGACGGGCGTCGGCCTGGCATTCTGCCACCGGGTTGTCGACACCCATGAAGGCACTCTCGAAGTCAGTTCATCCGTTGGCAAGGGGACGAGTTTCTTCGTGCGACTGCCCGCAATGGAAACTGAGGCTTCAACTGACACCTCGCAGGCCCAGCCAGGCGGAACGCATCATCGCAAACGGGTGTTGGTCGTTGATGACGATGTCGCTGTCAGCGAGCTCGTTTGTGACCTGCTGGCAGATCTCGGATGCCAGGCAATACAGGAAACCAGCGCACGCAAGGCTCTTGCGCGCCTGTCTCACACATCCGTCGATCTGATTATCAGCGACTACAAGATGCCGGGCATGGACGGTGCCGCATTTTACAACAGCCTGGTCGGGTTATCGCCCGGATACAAGGATCGTATCGCCTTCATGACGGGCGATGCCATGGGGAAGTCCGTTCAGACATTTCTGACGGAAAGCGAGCGCCCCTACATTGAAAAGCCCATTTCCAAGAAGGATCTGGCTTGTTTGTTAAATCAACTGGACAGCAGGAAAAACACATCATGAGCGGGGCTCCGGGTGCGAAGCAAATTTTGGTCTGTGACGACGAACCTCATCTTCGCGAAATGGTTGCCGAGTATCTCGCCGAGCGCGGCTATGACGTTGTTGAAGCGCCGAACGCCAACGACATGAAACGGCTTCTGGAGAGCCTGGAGCCGGCGCTGATCATTCTGGACGTGAACATGCCTGGTACGGATGGTCTGACCGCGTTGCGTGACCTTCGAACCACCTCGACCGTGCCGGTGATCATGCTGACCGCAGCAAGTGACGTGATTGACCGCGTGGTGGGGCTGGAAATGGGAGCCGACGATTATGTCGGCAAACCTGTCGACCTGCGCGAACTGGAGGCCCGGATCAAAGCGGCACTGAGGCGCAGAAGTTTTGACGAGACGACTGCACAGCAGAAGGATCGGCAAGCAGGCACAGTTCCCTTTGGCACCTGCCGTCTGGATCTGGACGGGGCGAGGCTGATCGGTGGCGACGGTCAGGAAATAGCGATTACGTCCATGGAGTTTCAACTGCTCAGGGTGTTCGTCGAGAACCGTGGACGCGTTCTCAACCGCGACCAGTTGCTGGAACAGGCACACGACAAGGGCTGGGAACCTTTCGATCGTTCGATCGACCTGCGTATTTCAAGGCTGCGCCGCAAGATTGAACTCAATCCCACAAAACCAGAAACCATCAGAACGGTTCGTGGGTTGGGCTACGTCTTCGATTAAGTGCTCTTCCCGGCGATCCGGGAAACCCCTTAAAGCCTGTTACCTGCCTCGAATTCCAGTTCGTCGGAGCCGGAATTTGCGTCCTGTTGGTCAGCATCCAGGCTTTTTGGCGCATCAATCCTGCCTCAGATCCGCACTGTCTCCTTGTGAACGGTAACAATTGTACCTTTGGTGTGAGCAAGGGCGGGCTTTTTGATACCGGGCGGACATGGAGAAACGCTTTCCCCGGCGCGTGATCCGGCTTTTTAAACTTTTTCAAAAGATATTTTTCTTCAGTCGTTTACACAGGTCATGTCTGGGGTTTTGTCGCCCAGCTCAATGCCCGTTCAGACCTCGCATTTGAAACAATGTGTCGGATATTTCTGTGGGGCGAACGCCCGGATACAATTGAAACACCCGGTGAAACGGGGCTGAAAAGAAAGGTTCCCATCTTTGGTATGTCGGCAAGGTCGCCGACGCCAAAACCAAATGGAGAACTACTATGATGAAAACCACTTCTTTCGCACTGGCTGCTGTCATGTCCACGTTCCTGATCCAGGCAACGCCTGCTTCCGCTGGCCAGAGCTGCTGGGGACTTGAAGGACAGGCGCTTCAGGATTGCATCGACAATCTTGTCGACGAACTTGGCAAGATCGGTCACGAAAGCAATTCCGATACGCAGACAGTGAAGATCAAGAAATCTTCCCGTCAGAAATCTCGTTGAGGCCTAACCTCGACCGGAACTGACAACCAGAAACCCTCGGCGTGAACAAGACGCCATAAGGGTCACCTCTCCTGCGGTGCAATTCGACTGGCATTGATGTGTTTTGGCCTGCTTGCCAGGGTATACCCATCAATCCGTTGAATTGCCCGCAGACAGGTTTTCAAGAAGAAGACATCTAAAACGGCCGGTTGGCCCCCTTCAGGCAAGCTCTCTTCTCCAAGCGTTTTGAAATTTCTACGCCTTTTTTGAATGCCTGCTTTTGCCACTCAATCCAGATTGTTGAGCAACCGAATTCAAGGCACGGTGCTGACCGACTTGTTCGGTTTTCGGTCCGGCGCTCTGCAACAGCCGGCAGCGATCATCAAACCTGGAAAAAGGCCACCCCGTCCCGTGCATTGATGGGGCAAAAGCACTTCGCGCAGCTTCAAAGCCAAAGCCAAAGGAAGGGGCCGAGACATGACTTGGGCCCCTCCTGTTCGGTAACGGCAGGATTATGCGGGGACGGACGGGTATTTCATACCCGCGACTTCCTGCATCAGGCGGATCACCTGTGTGCTGTAGCCCGCCTCGTTGTCATACCAGACGTAAAGGACCAGCCGGTCGCCGTCGACGATGGTTGCCTGGCTGTCGACCACACCGGCATGGGTGGAACCGACGAGGTCGGAGGAGACCAGTTCGGTCGAAGCCGTGTAGTCGATCTGGTCCTGCATCGGCGACTGCACGGAAATCCCGCGCAGGTAATTGTTCATTTCCTCGGCCGTCGTCTCGCGCTTGAGGTTCAGGTTGAGGATGGCCATGGAGACGTTGGGGATCGGCACCCGCACCGCGTTGCCGGTCAGCTTGCCCTTCATTTCCGGCAGGCACTTTGCGACGGCGCTGGCCGCGCCCGTGCTTGTCAGTACCATGTTCAGGGGCGCGGACCGGCCACGGCGATCCCCGCTGTGGTAGTTGTCGATCAGGTTCTGGTCGTTGGTGAAGGCGTGGATAGTTTCCACGTGGCCGTTCTCGATCCCGAACTCGTCGTTGATCACCTTCAACACCGGCGTGATGGCGTTGGTGGTGCAGGAGGCCGCGCTCAGGATCCTGTCATCCGCCGAGATGTCGCCATGGTTTACGCCATAGACGATGTTCTTGATGCTGCCCTTGCCCGGCGCGGTCAGGATCACTTTCGCTGCACCCGGGCATTTCAGGTGCTGGCCAAGACCATCCTCGTCGCGCCAGATGCCGGTGTTGTCGACCACCAGCGCATTGCGGATGCCGTATTTGGTGTAATCGACCTCGGCAGGAGAGTTGGCGTAGATCACCTGGATGTAGTTGCCGTTGGCGATGATCGCATTCTGCTCTTCGTCAACGGTGATGGATCCGCTGAAAGCGCCGTGGACGGAGTCCCGTCGCAGCAGACTGGAGCGTTTCTTCAGGTCGCCGGCCTTGCCGCCGCGCACGACAATCGCGCGCAGGCGCATCTTGTTGCCGGCACCGACGCGTTCGATCAGCATGCGGGCAAGAAGGCGTCCAATGCGCCCGAAGCCATAGAGAACGACATCCTGCGGTTCCTGCAGGATGGATGTCTTGCCGGTGTTGATGCTGGCCAGCTGCTTCTCGAGGAAGCTCTTAACGTCACCGCCTTCTTCCATGTAGCCGTGGCACAGCTTGCCGAGGTCGACGCGTGAAGCGGCCAGGTCCATCTTCAGCATTGCCTTGACGATTTCGAGGCTCTTGGTGACGTCCAGTTCCTGCCCGGTGATCTGCAGGGCATAGCGGTGTGCCTTGAGGATTTCGATGGCGGAGTTGTTCAGAAGACGCCGACCGAAAATCCGGATGTTGATGCCGTAGTCACGGTAGAGATGCCCAACCAGCGGGATCATCTGCTCGGCAGCGGACTGTTGTTCCTTCCAGTTGTCGAAGTGGTTATCCATGGCCGCCATACACAAAACTCCCTTATGGTCTTTCCAGCGCGCTGAGTGGCAAGTCTTTGTCCTGCGCACGGTCTTTAGCTCTTGTGGAAACGTAATGTCCATAAGCAGATTGAAGACTAATCGATTGAAATTTGGGGAGGGTGCTTTTAGTCGCATCCAGGCCGCCGGAGCCGTTACATCTGGAACCTTGCAAGTGCAGATAATCAACTCGGAGAGACTTGGTCTGAACGCAGAAGCGCAGAGCAAAACCTGGCAATTCGTGCCCGTCATCGGCAATTGCGGTCGAATTCGCACTGCGGTTTCAAGCAGACATCGTACTTCAGGCAAGTCCTGCGTTGATGACGTATCGGCTTCCGGAAGTCATGGGGACGCGAAGCCTTTTCACACCCCGAGCTCGCGCAGGCCTTTCTCTATCGTTTCGCGCGCGCCGCTCTCGGCAAACGGGAAGGACGCGAAGAAGACTTCCGAACTGATTTCCGGATCTGCCTGTTTCGCCCGTGCCAGCCATTGCCGGGCTTCTGCATTCTTGCCGACCAGGTGTGATGTCAGGGCCGCGATCAGCGAGATATGCTTGTGCGCACCGGGCATCTGCGCTGCTTTCACGGCAAGCTCTTCCGCCCTCTGCCTGTCGCCCAGTTGCAATTGAACCAGAGCACGTGCCGACACCATGCCATAGGCGAGCGGGTCAAGTGGGCTGAGGTCCAGCGCCAGCGCAAGATCTGCATCGGCCTGCGCTGCCTGACCCGCCATCACGCTTACCAGCCCGCGTGTATAGACGCCCTGTGCGAAACTGGGGCTGAGGCTGGTTGCCCGGTCAAACCAGGCGATTGAATCTTCCAGCCGACCATCGAGCCAGGAGCACCGTCCGGCATTGAAGTGAGCAAAAGGATCGAGCCTGTCGGTCTCCACCGCCTGGTGCGCCAGTGCGCGGGCCTTTTCGACTTCGGCTTCGGGATCTTCCGCAAAGCGCATGAAGGCCGACTGAAAATGTGTGAAGGACAGCCCGCCCATGGCGCCGGAGAAATAGGGATCGCATTCCAGGGATCGTGTGAACAGTTCTGACGCGCGGGCGTTGTCCTGCCGATTGAACCGGTACATGTGATCCAGCCCCAGGTGAAAACAGGCCCATGCATCCAGTTCTCCCGGAGCGCGTCTGCGTGCGATGCGCACTTCGTTCTGCGGGATCTGAACTGCCAGACTGGCAACGACATGGCTTTCGATTTCCGGTCTGAGCTGGTGCAATTCGGGCAGGCTGCCACGATAGTGTTCCGCCCAGATCGTGCCGCTGCTGGTCATGTCGATCAGCGAAACGCCGATCGTGATGCTCTCACCCGCAAGTTCGACCGTGCCGGTGAGCCCATAGCGAACGCCGAGTTGACGGCCGGCGGAAAGCGGGTCCACATCGGGTCCGCGAAAGCGGAAGCTCGATCCGCGTGCGATAACGAACAGCCAGTGCAGGCGCGACAGATCCGCAATGATGTCGGCAGGCAGGGCATCGGCCACGATTTCGTGCTGACCCGGTTCGCCAAAATACTGGAAGGGCAGGACGGCGATGGAAGGCCGCCCGTCGCGCGCGGTCTTCAGCACTTCCTCAATTGCCGGGGCGGCCTGTTCCTCGGTTATCAGGCCCGAACGTGTCGGGGGTGCCTTTGCCTGGACACTGGAAACCTCGGTCTCCGCAACAAACCGGAACCCCTTGCCATGGATCGTCCGGATGACTTTCTGTGTGCTGCCGTTGTCCCCCACTGCCTTGCGCGCAGCCTTGATCCGCGCTGCCACTGCCGTTTCGGAGACGATCCGTCCGTCCCAGACATGCTCTATCAATTCGTCCTTGCTGACCATTCGGTCGCGGTTTTCGACCAGCAGCAAGAGGAGGGAGAGGACTTGCGGCTCGATCGCCACGCGTTCGCCATCACGGCGCAATTCGAAACGCGCGCCGTCCAGTTCAAATCCGTCAAAGGTGAACACCAGGGCGTCGGCTTGCGGCACACGTTCCCCTTTCCCCGAAAGTCTTCATGAAAAGGTCAGTTATATTCATGTTCCCGTCAAGCATTGCCGTAGGGGAAGGCGTATCTCTTGTTCATCGGGAGCACCCGATATTGGTTTGAAACACTGATACATGAACTAGGAGAAATGAAATGCCTCTGGTAACGATCGATGTCATCAAGAATGTTTTTACCGCCGAACAGAAGCACCAGCTGATCGAAAAGGTAACCGAAGCCATGGTCTCCGTGGAAGGCGAAGCCATGCGTCCGGTCACCTGGGTCCGCATCATGGAAGTCGAGCAGGGTGACTGGGCCATTGGCGGCCAGCGTCTGGGTGCTGCGGACGTTCATGCGATGTCGGGCAAGAAAGTCGCCTGACGCTGCCGAAAATCTGTTGCAAGAAGGGCCGTGCCTTGGGGCGCGGCCTTTTGCGTTTTGATCGGAAGATGCCGGTAGGCACTCATGCGCAATCGCGGGCTTGTTGAGGCCCTTGCTTCCATGCTGAACGCATCGCCTGCCGTCAAACCTCAAGGGAAGGGAAATCGTCCTGCAGTCTGTCGGCGTACTTGCCTTCGAAGGTGTGCAGGCCTGCGTGACGGATTTCGGTTTGATAGTCGAGCCAGATAGTGCCACCGCAACCGCGTACCCAGCGCAGGCTGAAGCTCTGGTCCTCATGCAGGAACAACCGACCGCTTGGCGTCGGAAGGTGGCCGAAGAAGTCGTAATATTCCATGTCTGCATGGGCGGGGATCAGCGACATGTCGGGGTAGTTGGTGACGACACCGCGTTCCACCATCGTTTCCGGCACCTTCCGGCTCAGCAGCGTCAGGCCCTGACCTCCGGCGGGAATGGAGATGAAACCATCCCGGTGCTCGGGGTGCCAATCCGTGTTGTCATAGTCGCGAAGCTGGTGATTGTAGGTCATGCTGCGGGAAACGAGCTGTTCCATCGGGCTTCGCTCGGCTTCCGGCAGGGCGGTTTCCGCTTCAATCAGGTGCCGGAGCAGATCCCAGTTGTAATATTTCTGCGGGTAGGACGCGCTGACGAAATCGTCGCCGAAGGCGACCAGGCGCCACACGGCCTCAGGCGTGAATTCCATGTCGGAGTCGAGCATCAGCATGTGGCTGAACTGCTTGTGGGCGAGGAATTTGCTCATAAGGTGGTTGCGGTTGATGACGAGGTTTGCGGCACCATAGGTTTCGAACGCAAACGGCAGTCCGTGGTGCTGAAACTCCTGCGTCAACGCGATGAGGGAGCGGACCGTCGGCAGTTCGACCTGGCCGCGGGTCGGCATGGCAATCATGATGATGAGCGGTGTTGCTCCGTCGGCCTCATTCGCCATTTCCTGTTGCCTCTCTGAAGGTGATGCCGGGGCATGGGTGCCGGGGGTCTCGGGGCGGACCTCGGCAGACTTTCACTGGTTTCCTAAGGTGCTTTCTTTGGAGTTACGAGTTGCGCCGGTCGCAGCTCTTCTGCTTCCTTGAACAGTGAAAAGGTTTGGTTCACGTAGCCGACGACGCCATTGATCTGCTGCAGATAGGCTTGCAGCTCCGGAGTGTGCTCCGCTTCCACCAGCTGGATGGCCCGGGACTGCGGATAGACTTCAAAAAGAACATAAAACAGCGGGTCTCCACGGCGCAGGATGAGAGGGGCGGAGATATCGTGCCATTCGAACGCCCATGTCAGCGTTCTCGGCCAGACGTTGATCGGGAACCTTCCAGGTATCATCAGGCCGGGAAGCGACGATTTCCCGACATGCTGAAACGGTGGCAGCTGCGACATGTAGGTGGGCTCGTCCGCAACGAAGATGTACGGCAGGCGCATCTGCAGGATAGGGCGGTCGGGCGAGCGCCATTCTTCGCGCGGATGAAGGATAATCAGGTGAGCGAAGACATCGTCTCGAACCGAGGACATTGGCCCGTCGGCGTTCACGACCACGGGTTCACCGAAGTCGGTTTCGGCCATCTGAAGGGAGAGGTCGCATGGGCATGGTACTTCGAAAAGCCGGCTTTCGAGCCCCAGGACCGCAGGGCAGGATGTCACGGATTTGGCATGGGTTCGCTGGCGCGGGGCTGAGGACTGTTTCAGCCTTTGCGGTGGCTTGTAGACCAGTTGGGATTCGTTGCCCGCCAGCAGCCAGCCGATCGTTGCCGGCCCGCTGCCTTCAGTGTTTCCGCCGCTTGCATCGACGGTAACGTTGAAACTCAGCACGGGAGCGCCACCCTTGTTATCGCCGGAATTGTGCACTGATCCAGGGCGGGGCTGGGAGCCAGCGATTGAGGCTCTTGTCGAGATAAAGGCCGGTGACGGTATTGTAGGAAACGGTCACGGGCTGGCGGGTAAAGGGATCCGTGACTTGCCGCGTCTGAATTTGAGACACGCCGTAGCCCGGCGAGAAGACCGTATTTGCGTTTGGTACCCGTGACCCCGCGCGCCCCCCGTAAACGGTGTTCATCACCGCGAGCCGTGAGCCGGGATGTCCCGGGTGGATGGTGTTCATTCCCGGTCGGCGGTAGCCTGCGCCACCAGCATAGACGGTCTCCATAGCTGGCTGCCGGAAGCCGGGACGGCCGGCATAGATGGTATTCATCGCAGGTCGGCGATGGCCGGGATGGCCAGCGTAGATGGTTTCCATCACCGGTCGGCGATAGCCCGGATGTCCTGCGTATATGGTGTCCATCGCCGGTCGCCGCGAGCCTGGATGTCCTGCATAAATGGTATCCATCGCCGGCCGTCCTTTGAACGGGGTATATCCTGCGGGGCCGGCGGTGAGGGTTTCGGAGTGCATCTGTCCGGGCCGACTGCCCATGGAGCTGTCGGCTGACGGTCTTCTGGCTGCGCCCAGTTTTACGAGATCTTGATCGATCCCCGGTTTCTTTCGGTCAACCAAAGCTTATCCCTCAAGAACCAAATACTATAAAAGATTTAAGTGCTAAACTGACATAAAGTTACAAAATGCCTCTGCTTTCCGCAACTCCTTTCAGAGCTTCGCCTACGTTCCTGATGACATTGCTCCAGTCACGCGGTTGCTGTTGCCGGAAAAAACGCATGCCCGGATACCAGTCCGAACGGTCTCCTTCAAAGCAGTGATACCAGTGGGGAAAAGTGTCGAGCAGCAGCCAGACCGGTGTGCCGATCGCCCCGGCAATATGTCCCACCGCACTATCGGTCATCACGATGACGTCCAGCGACTGGATCATGGCGGCGGTTTCGGCAAAATCGAAATCGTCACAATCAATGACAAGATCGCCCAAGCCGCCTTCGATGAGCTGGCGGTGGGGCGGCCCTTTCTGCAGGCTGTAGAGTTGAACGAAGGGCAGTTCGGCAAGCGGCAGAAAATCCGAGAGGTGCGCTGCCCTGTCCGCGTTGCCGCCGTAGTCGACGTTTCCAGACCAGAGGATGCCGACACGAAGTGGTGCTCTCGCCCTTGCAAGCAAGGCGTTCCGCCTTTCTGCAAACGCCGGATCGCACTTCAGGCGCGGAGGTGGGTAACGGGACGGATCATCGACACCAAGCAGATAAGGCAGTGACAGAAGCGAGATCTGAAGCTCGCAGCCATACCCAGGGAGCTCTTCAGCATTCTCGACCCAGATGTCGACACCTTGAAGGTTCTGCAGGAGGTGCGACAGGGCCGGGAGACACAGGAAATGGACGCTAGCGCCGGCAGCCTTGAGAGCGGGCAGAAACCGCGCCGCCCAGATGATGTCGCCGTGCCCACCCTCGGGCAGAACCAGGATTTTTCGCTCCGTTGGCGGAGATCCGTCCCAGAAGGGCAGGTGGTGAACGGCGGCCGGAGTGACGCCGGCACCGAAGCGATGCTCCCAAAGCGGCCAGCCACGCCGATAGTCCCTTTGCCCCAGAGCCAGCCAGGAGGCTTCGATAGCTGAACCGGCATCGTCCGGATCGTCGCGCAAGAGCTTCTGAAAGGTGTTGAATGCTTCGCCGTGCCTGCCTGATCTGGAGCGTGCAACGGCCAGGACATAGTCTATCTCAGGATCGTCCGGCTGCAGGTTTTTCAGCTGTTCCGCCACGGCCAAGGCATTTTCCGGGCGCCCGAGGCGCAGGTAGTGCGCAGCAAGGCGGTGCAGGGCGACGATGCTTGGCGGCGTGATGGATGCAGCCCGGGTGAGACAGGCGAGTGCAGCCGCATCCCGCTCCTCCAGAAGATGAACCTCCGCCTGCAGCAGCCAGGCGTCCACAAAGTCCGGAGCGAGCTTCAGGCAGGCATCGGCATAGGCAATCGCCGTGGCACATTGCTCCCGGCCGAAGCTTCGCAGCGCCATTTCGTACAAGTCATCTGCCGTCAGGGGGCCGGGGTCTCTGGTCATCTGGTCTGCTGCGCTGTCCTGTTCACGTTGCTCTGTAGACTTCGTCTATGCCGATAAACTCGATCACCTCGTATCCCTTTCCGGCCATGAAGGAGGGGATCTCGGGACTGTCGGTAATGTTCTCTATGGTCCACACTTCGACCGGGATGGTCTCGAAGGGAAACTCTTCCAGGACAGCCATCTCGCCTCCTTCAACGTCGAGAGACACATAATCGATACGCTCAATTCCCGCGTCTGCCAGTATCTCCCTGATCGAGCGAACCGGTATCTTTGCAATGCGCTCGTCGTGCTCGGGGTGCTGCCGGATCCTTTCCAGAAGGTCCGGAGCGATGTTTGCGAGCAGACCGCCGCTTTGGGTGTAGCCGGCTCGGATTTCCAGGAATTCCGCGAAAGGTGTCGGCGAGCCGACCGCAGCGTTGAGGCAGCTGCAGCCGCGAACGGACGTCGCCTTTGCAAAGTTTGCCGGTGACGGCTCAATCAAAAGCCCGGTCCAGCCAAGTTCCTTTTCGAAGAAAAGGCTGTTTGAACCAGTGAGCCCGTCATATCCGCCAAGTTCCAGGAAAACGCCGCCTGTACGGTGTTTCAGAACCTCGTCGTTCAGGAACTTGTCCTGGCCGGATTGGCTGAAATACTGCTGGTGCATGCCCAGGGCCTTTTCCACGGCCCAGATCTCGTGCCGCAAGCCGCCCCGGCTCGGCCCGAAAACATGTTTCAGCTGACCGACAAGCGTTTCCAGGAGGTCCGTCAGGGCTTGCGGGGAATACTCGCTGTAGAATTCCGGCATGGTCATGAGGCAGTGAGGTCCTGGCTGATTTGAAATTGTTTTGAATTGAATGGTTCAAATTCCTGCGAAAGTTACCTTAGGTTAGTTCAGGGTGCTGCCCAAATTCAAAGGCTTTGATGATCCCGCTGTAAGGGGGGCGCAAGGAGCACGCACTGCAGATGGCGAAAGGTGACGGCGCGAATGAAAGACCAGACATCCGCATCCAGCCTGACCGAGGCATTTCTGGAGTGGTACATCGCCAACCGGCACAGTCCGGATCTGGCCGAGCTGAACGACTATCTGTTGAATGCCGCCTTGTCGGCGCGGGGCTACAACAATCTGGAGAGCGGCGAGACGTTCTTTGTGAAAGAGATCCTGGCCGCCACTGCACCGAGGCTCTGTTTCGACATCGGTGCGAATATCGGACGATACAGTCTCGACCTGTTGAACTATACGTCCGCCAACGTCATTGCCTTCGAGCCGCTGATCTCATCGCATGGAGAACTGGTGCGAAACACGCAGGCCTATGGCGACAGGATTGTTTGCGAAAACGTCGGCGTGGGTAACTTCGACGGCGAGGGGATACTGAATTTCGATGCAACGAACCCTGTTCTTGCCTCCTTTTCTCAGGAGGTGAAGAAGGTGAGTTATGTCACAAACGGGCAAACTGTGAAGGCACGGGTGACGTCGCTCGATAACTATTGCCGGGTAGCCGGAATTACGGCGGTAGATCTTATCAAGATCGACACGGAAGGCTTTGAGACCGAAGTGTTCGAAGGGGCTACCAGGGTGTTTTCCGAAATCAGGCCGCGGTTCATCCAGATGGAGTTCAACTGGCACCAGATGTTCCGCAGCAGGACGCTGAACGACTTCGCGGAATTGCTTCCAGAATACGACGTCTATCAGTTGCTGCCGAACGGCTGGACGCGGCGAGAGCCGAGAGACCCGCTGGCGAATTTCTACCAGTTTTCAAACTTCGTGTTCGTCTTGAACTGACTAGGGGAGTTTCTGCAGACTGCTGATGGCGGTATATGATTTTATCTCGACAATACGAGACCCGAGTTCCGTATTGATCTCCTGCTTCAGTGCCGCGCGTTTGTCATTTGTCTGGTAAATGCGTCGTGCCAGATCCACGAAGCGGTCCTTGCAATCCTGGGATCGGTCGTAGTTGCGGATGTCGTCTTCGAAACTCCACAGACTTTCATTGAGGCTTTTCAGCCGGGCCTTCCAGGTGTGGACCTGGCCCGTATCAGGCATGTGCCGGTCGTAAATCTCGCTGAGCGAAGCCAATTCGAAGCGGACGTGTTCCAGTTTCTCCGGAGCGGATATGCGGTCGACCTTGATTTCAAGGATGGTGATCTTGTCGAGGAGTTCAGCCGGTGAAATCGGTATGTAGATCATCTCGACCAAGACACATGCCCTCATGTTCATCCCGCTGCTTTCAGAACTGTAGCATCAAGTCGCTGGTCCGTTAATTGGCGTGCTTGCAGAGCGGGGGGCAAAGAACCACCCGCCGAACAAAAAAGCCAGCCCTGTGTCACCAGGGCTGGCTGATTGCATGTTGCTGCAGGCAGGCGATTACTGCAGCAGGGCCGGGGCGTTGTCCGGAACGGGGGCAGGCGGCACCTTCGTGTCGGTGAAAGCAGGAACGGCTGCTTCAAAGGTGTCCAGCCAGGCCACAAGTTTCGGATGGGTCTGCCGCCATTCACCGGCAAAACGGATATCAAGGTAGCCGAGGGCGCAGGCGAGCGTCAGCGAGCCAGCGTTGACGTCTGCAGCGGATGCCGGAGCGGGCGGCGTGTTGTCTTCAAAGTGCTTCAGACCACGGTCCATCTTGGCTGCCTGATAGGCGTCCCAGGCCGGGTCGCGGTACTTCTGTTCCTTGAAGCGCTTCTCGTAGACCCGAAGGATGGCCGCATCCATGATGCCGTCAGCCAGTGTTTGGTCCCGCAGGACCGGAAACCGGGCTTCGCCTTCCGGAAACAGCTTGCCGCCGCCCGCCAGGAAGTCGAGGTATTCCAGAATGACGGAGCTGTCGTAGAGGACGTCGCCGTTTTCCAGGACCAGCGCCGGGATCTTGCCGAGCGGGTTCTGGCTGCGCAGACTGTCAGAGGGATCGGCGGTGTTGGCGTCTTCGATCTCGACCTTGCCCTTGAGGCCGAGAATGGACAGGGCGAGCTTCACCTTGCGGCCGAAAGGCGAAGGGGGAGACGAGCGAAGTTTCATCATGGGTCCGAACTCCTGAAAGAAGAAGGCGGTTGGGGTGTCTAAGACGGTCAGCGTGCACCGGGTGGCGGCACGGACAGGCTGCCGGCGCGGCAGCCGGATCTGTCGACTTCGCGGCAGGCCCGGAATTCCAGATCCCGCGTGAGGCAGATGCGCACTTCCTCAAGTTCGCCCCGGTCGCAGGTGACGGCAAGCCCGTCCTCCTTGAGGCCCGGATTGGCAAGCCGGAAGGCTTTCTCAACGGTATCGGGTGCGGCCTTGCCGCGCTTGTCGAGTGTGCGGAAGGCTCCGGGGATGGTGATCTTGTCGAAAGCCTTGCGGGTGAGATCGAAGTAGTCTTCCGGTGTCAGCCCGGAGCAGGTGCCATGCTTGCGCCACTCGTGGAAGACGAGATTGTGGCTCGGCATGATGTCTTCCATCGAAACGGCAATTTGCCGGTCGATGCGCTTTGGTGCGCCGGGGCAGCTTTCCGGGAAACCACGCTCGTATTGGGGCCACAGGCCATGCACGACGAAGCGAAAGGGCTTGGAGACATCACATTGATGCGGATTGGCATCCGCGCCCTGTTGCTTGCAGTAGGTCGGCGACCAAGACAGGGCGAGGACATAGAAATCGAATTTTCCGGACTGATCGGCCAGGGCAGGCATGCTCAGAAGTCCCGCCAGAAGGCAGGCGGACAGTCTTCCGATATGGCCGAGCAGCGCCATGGATCAACCTTCTTGGGGAGGCCGTGGCCTTAGTGCGGGCGCGCCGTGCTGCAATGGTCGCCGTAGACCCGCCACTTGTCCAGAGGAGCCAGGCAGGCTTCCACATTCCAGCTGAGCCCGACGAACCCGGCGTGCTCTTCCACCATGTAGTGGACGGATTGAATGGTGCCGTCCGACAGGCTGGCTGTGCCTTTGCAGTAGCGGCGCTCGATCGGGCTGACGTCATTGCCGCTGTTGTTGACTTCACTGATGCCGTCGATGCTCAAGATCGTGCGGCCGCCGTAATAGTCCTTGCGAGCCCGGGCGACAGTTCCGGCGACGGCGCTTTGAACGGATGCGGCCGTGCAGTCCGGTAAGCGCTTGTCGCTGCCGAACGAGAAATAGACACGGTCGTCATTCGCGGCAGCCGGCGCAGCCAAGCTTGCGCAAAAGGCCAAGGCTGACAGGGTCAAACAGACGGATCGGGCAATACGCACGGCATAAACTCCGGAAATCAAACTGTGTAGGAGACGATGGGGGAGCCGGGTCGGAAGGTCAAGGTTCGATCCCGGTAAAAGTGTCACTGTAGGGGCTTTATTCGCCGATCAGCTGCGTTACGTTCCAGCTGGTGCCGGGTCCCTGGTGCAGGAGGTCGCACAACCAGGGCAGAACCAGACGCATTTCCTCCGCAAGCGTGAAAGGGGCGTTGATCAGTGTCATGCCCGAACCGAGCATTCTGGTGTCCGGGCCGCTCTTGCCGACGTTGAGGTCGAGGCTCAGTACGTCGCGCAGGCCAGCTTCGTCGAAGTCGCCATGCATGCGCCGGATCGCTCTGACATCCTTCATCGGATACCAGAGCGCATAGGTGCCGCCTGGCCATTTCTTGTAGGCCTTCACCACGGCATCGGTCATGCGGAAGAATTCGTCCGTCACCTCGAATGCGGGGTCGATCAGCACAAGGCCGCGTTTCTCCTTGGGGGGCAGAAAACTTCCCATGGCAAGCCAGCCGTCCAGGTGGATGGTCTTGACCTGATGGTCTCCCGCGAACCGCTCCGCGAGCGTCTTGAAATCCGCCGGGTGCAGTTCCGTCAGCGTCAGGCGGTCCTGTTTGCGCATCAACTGCCGTGCGACCATGGGCGAGCCCGGATAAACCTTCAGCGTGTCGCCGTCGTTGAGCGCGCGCACTGCCGTCAGCCAGGGAGCAAGCAATTCGGCTATCTGAGGTGGAATATCGGCTTCAAGCACCTTGCCGATGCCAAGTTGCCATTCACCTGTCTTCTGCATCTCCTGCGAATTGAGATCGTACAGACCGATCCCTGCGTGGGTGTCGAGGATGCGGAAGGCTTTGTCCTTGCGCTGGAAATAGGCAATCAGGCGGGCCAGTACAACGTGTTTCAGGACGTCGCCGATGTTTCCCGCATGATAGGCATGGCGGTAGTTCATTCGGACTGGTTCCCGGAGGCAGGTTCAGCATCGCGCTTGAAGAAGATGACTGCCTTGTCGCCGTGGTCTGCCTTGCCGATTTCCGAGAAGCCGAGGCGGCTGTGGAACCGTATCGAGCCCGGGTTGGCGGGGCGTTCGTTGACTTCGCAGACGAAAACACGACCACTGCCGGCAAAACGTTCAAACAGGGCGCCATAAAGGGCGTCGCCGATCCTCTTGCCCCGAAGGCTTTCGTCGACGCAGATCCGGTCGGTGTAGGCAAAATTTGAAACGCGTTCGCTCAGCCATTGATAATTGCGGCTGTCATAGCCGGCGCCGTCGCCCAGGCACAGCAGGAAACCGGCAGGCGTGTCGTCCACGACTGCAACAAGACAGACAAGGGCGGAATTGACCAGATCGAGCAGTTCTTCGGCTGTCAGTTCGTTGACGGCCGGAACAGCAGCATTGTTCAGCGGCAACAACGCGCCGAGGTCGCCCGGCAGGAACGGTCGGATGGTCAGGGTATCGGATGAAACGGCAAGCATGGGGCACCACGGTGGATTTCGGACCCGCCTTATAGGGGCTTCGGCAGGAAGTGGAAAGATGTCCGCTGGATCCGTTGATTGCAGCTACTGCTGAGGATCAAGGGAAACCGGCACGACTCCAAGTCAGGTCGGGGGAGGCGGTGCCGGCATTGTCGGTAAAAAGAATGTGGGCGCAGCAAGGCTGCGCCCACTTGCTTCATGCTCTCAAGCCTCTGTGTGGCAGGGGCTAGGGGAGCTTATTCTTCGGCAGGTCCGCCATCGTCTTCCTGCGGTGCGTTGCCTTCTTCGAGCGCCTGCAGGTTGACCGCTTTCGGTCCCTTGCCACGACGATCCGGTTCGGTCTCGAAGGACACTCGCTGTCCACTGTCCAGGCCGGCAAAACCGGACCGCTCGACCGCGGAAATGTGCACGAACACATCCGCATCGCCTTCGTCCGGAGTGATGAAGCCAAAACCCTTGTCGTTCTTGAAGAACTTCACGGTGCCAGACTGACGCGGGCCACGCTCGACCGGGGGCATGTCACGCCGCGGGCGCTGCTGACGGAAACCGTCGCCTTCGCCGCCTTCGCGCGGGCCGCCGCCATATCCGCCGCGTCCGCCACCGCCGTAACCGCCTTCACGGCCACCGCCGCCGCCGTATCCGCCACGGCCACCGCCGCCGCCGCCATAACCGCCGCCATCGCGACCACCGCCGCCATAACCGCCGCCTTCGCGTCCGCCGCCGCCGTAGCCACCACGGCCACCGCCGCCGCCGTAACCGCCACCGCCTTCGCGGTCGCCGCCACCGCCGTAGCCACCACGGCCACCACCGCCGCCGTAACCGCCGCGGCCGCCGCCATAGCCGCCTTCTTTATTGTCGTCGCGGCCGTAGCCGCCACCAAAATCATTGTCGCGTCCGCCGCGGTAGCCGCCATCCCGGCCGCCGCCATAGAAGTCTCCACCGAACTCGCTTCCGCCAAAATCACTGCCGAAGTCTTGCGGACCGCCAAACTCGCGCTTGCCGCCGCGCCGACCACGCGACCGCCGGTCCGAATCACCATCGTGCATTACCGAATCACCTTAATTGTTGCGCCCTTTCGGCACATAACGACCAACCTCACCCGCCTTCACAGTCGAGTCACCACACTCAGGCGCACTCCGTGCGTCTGATCAACATTCTGGGATCGGGTTGAAACAATCTTGCCACATCCCTCTCCAGCCGCTGCGTTATCATCATAAGGGCGGGACAGGGAAAATCGCAAGAAAATCCTTGGTGCAGGCGCTAATTGGAAGCGTTTTTCGGAGGCCAGGTGCTTGACCAATTGGACAAGTCAGGTTCCGTACCGTCACATGTTTTCCTGGCCGCTTCTTCCAGCAGCACCAGGCCGGTGCCGTTCCACACCCATCGGTTCCACAAGCCGCATTCGCCAACTCCTGAACCCTTGAAGTAACTTACGAGCTGTTGATCGGCCGGAATCCATCTTGCGTTGTAGATGAGATCCGTTGCGACCGGACCCTTTTCCGACATGCGGGCGACATGCACCTGACGGGCTGCACCGTCCTTGCCGGAAAGGACTGCGACATAGGGGCTGTTGTAGGCGGTTGGAGCCCCACAGGGGATGATGTAGAGCGCGGCGCTGTCGGCAAGCGGCACGCGAACGGCATTCAGGCTGGCGAAGATGGTCGGGTCGATTTCAGAGCACAGGCGGTTGGCAGACCAGACGGCAGCCACTTCCGGCGGGAGCTGGTCGGCGCTCATCAGCGGAATGGCGTGCGGGGCGTCCCTGGCAGGATCGGTGCCGGGGGAGACGATGGCTGCAACGGTGCCGGTGCGGTCCTGGCGATTGTCGAGCCACAGCAGACTGGATTTGAGGCCGAGGAGGGGGACGGGTACCGCAACCGGGTCGGTTCCGGTGGTCGCAGGTACGCTGATGGTGAGTTCCTTGCCCTGGCGCATGGCGTCAAGCAGTGTCGTTGTTGCCGGGCCTGTCGGATACCAGAAGCCTTCTCCACCGAGCGGACGGAAGCCGGCCGGCGGATTGACTGCCGGCTGCATCTCGCGCAGCTGTTCGATCGGCAGGGCCTCGATCGGAATGCCGTCGACCTCGAACTTCAAGGTGCCGTCCTTGGGCAGCTCGGTGTTGGTGGTTACACGGACAAGCGGCTGGGCTTCCGCCTGCCAGTCGCGGACGATGCGCACATCGACCCAGACCGACTGGCTGCGGGTGAAGGAGGAGGCAAAGCACACGCCGGTATTGCCGCAATCGACCGTCCAGCTTTCGAAGCTGGGTGTCGTCCGGCCAGGCTGCGCCATTGTGCTCGAAGCGCCCAAAAGCGCTGCGGCAACAGTCATCAGCAATGTCAACAGTCGTGGCGTCATCAGCTCCGGCTATCCGAATGTGCTTGGCGTCTTCCAACAGGTCCATACATCTTGTACGAAATGCACGCGGCCAGGTGAAGCCGCGATTGACCAGAAACACGACACCGGATGGTGTTGTCCCGTATTTGTTACAATGGGCCGTGCGAGGCCGCTGTTGAAGGAGGCTACCATGGCGCAGGACACGACGAACTCCGGTGGGGATGAAAATCCGGACGACGGCATGCCGCCAATCCAGGTGATGGTGATTGCCGTTACGCCGTTTCAGCAGAACTGTTCGCTCATCTGGGACCCTTCATCCATGCGCGGAACGGTGGTTGATCCGGGCGGCGATGTCGACAAAATCCTGGCAGCCGTGAACAAGCAGGGCGTGAATGTCGAAAAGATCGTACTCACGCACGGCCATATCGATCACGTTGGTGGGGCGGCCGACCTGGCCGAAGCGCTGAAGGTGCCGGTGGAGGGGCCGCACGAAGCCGATCAGATGCTGATCGACAGGGTGGCAGACCAGGCGGTACAATTCGGCGTGGAAGGCGTCAAGCCCGTGATGCCGGATCGCTGGATGGTTGAAGGCGACCAGGTGGAAATCGCCGGGCGGATGTTCGATGTTCTGCATTGCCCGGGCCATTCACCCGGCCACCTGGTGTTCTTCGACAAGGAACTGCGTTTCGCGATTTCCGGCGATGTTCTGTTTGCCGGCTCCATCGGCCGCACGGATCTGCCGGGTGGCGATCATGCGACCCTGATCAAGTCGATCCGCGAAAAGCTGCTGCCGCTTGGTGACGATGTCGCCTTTCTTCCAGGTCACGGCCAGGCCTCGACGATCGGTCATGAGCGTGAGACCAATCCGTTCCTGACCTGAGGGGCGGTGATGCCTTGATCCGGCGAGGGACGGCCCGCTTCGGGCAGCCCTCGGCGGACCGGAAGACTAGATATCTGGTGCTGCCTGAGGTCCGGCTGCGCCGGTAGGGCGACGGCTGGCGACTTTACCTGTCAGAGCAGGCCTCTCAGATCGTCGATGCGATCATTGACCAGCCAGCCGTAATAGTTTTCCTGCGGCCAGCTTTGGCCGCTGCGGCGGTATTTCGCGGCCCGGCCCCAGGGATCGCCGAGATTGTAGAGCGTCGCGGTCAGGCCAGGGTTTTTCGAAATATCCACCTTGCCGACGGATTTATAGGCGGCAATGGAGTCCTGGATGATCGCGGCCATGTAGTGCAGCGAGATGTTCGGGTCCATGGTGGCCTTGTAGACCGCCTCTGAATCGGCTGCTGTCAGCTTGCGGAAGTTGCTTTGCTTGGCAACCCGGTCGGTCATCTTGAGGACCGTGAGCGGGCTCAGCTGGCCAAGGCCGAAGCTCTGGCCGGAATAGAGCGGCTGGAAGAACGCTTCGTTGAAGTTCTTTTTCGGGTAACGGACACCGTCAACCGAACGGCCGCGAAACTTGCTGTTCCAGACGTTCTCGTAACAGGACCAGCGGCGGTCCGAACTTTTCTGAATATGGTCCTTGCGGCAGCGATCGAACTGCGGGCGTTCGACGAACTTGTCGACGTGCTCTCCGTTCAGCTCGAAGTCGAAGCGGATGCCGGCATAGGCAAGAGCCTTGACGTAATAGGACTGGGCACTGTCGAGCGTGTCGTAGTTGTAGGTGTGTTCGCCGACGATGGCGCCGATGATGTGGATGGGGTCGATGCCGTAGCGGGCGGAGACGCGTTTGATGGACCCCATCAGGCGGCGATCGCGCTTCAGAACGGCCAGAACCTTGTCGAACTTGGCATCATAGGATGACTTGGAGGCGGCGGTGCGGCGCGAAGAGGCGAAGGGGATCTTCGGCTGGCTTTTGAACCGGTTGCCTTCCGGCACCACCCGCACGGATTGGGCTTGCACGGTCGTACTTGTCGCGAGGGGCAGCGCCAATGGAGTCAGGAGCAGGCCAAAAACCAGACATCCAGTCACCAGTCTGGAAATTCGGCCGAGATGACGGGTCTTCCTGCACACCATAATTTTTCTGCGCCTGGCTTTATCTTGTGTTTCTCGCCGACCAAATGCGGTCGTGCCGGCGAGCTCCAGTTGGTTCACATAGCTCGCTGGATGCGACTGTAAATAACTCATCTTGCAAAAAGCCCCCAGAAAAAACCACCGCAGCCGCGAAGATGCAACCGGTTCCTGTCTCTAGGGCAGGGACATCAACAAAGAAGTGATACCGGTCACAGCCCGGTGGATTGTTAGGAGCCGGGTGCCGAACGAAAGGCCGCGGCAGGCCCCATGCGCAGGCGGACAGCCTTTGGAACGCCCAGGAAGTCGTAGAAGGCCCGGTGCTGACGCAAGCCGCATAATTCGCGCTGGATGGTGACATGCCAGAGCGCTTCACCGGCTTCGGCAAGCCGGTTTTGCAGGGTTTCGCTATCTGTTTCGGAACCGTCTTCCGCCGATTTCAGATCGGCCAGGGCCGTCTCCAGCTTTTTGGTAAGCCGCGAAAGCGTGGATGCCTTCTCGTTGAGAATCTCGTTCTCGAGCGCTGCCGAGAGCGGATCCTTGTCGGCAGGTCTGGTCAGTTGAGGTGGGCGTACGGTCATGACGTCGGAAGCTGTTGCGGCAATCTCACGCAGGGTCACACGACGGCTCCTTTCAAGGCAAGCCTTTTTCCGCAAGAGCCGACGTCGACTGCATCGCGGTGAGGCTCGGCCTCGGTAGGGGCCGGAAGGTCGATCTGTTTCTCGGGAATTAGTCAATTCAACCGTAACTTTTAGGTGCTACCTACCCGATTACCTACGCATTTATACGGATCATTCCCGACCATGTTTAATGTGCTTGGCTGCATCTTCTATCAGCACAACATCGCGCTTGTGGGGCTCGCAGCTCTCGTTTGTCTGTTTGGATCGGCCGTCACCCTGCGGCTGTTGCGGCGTTGTGTGCGTGCGCAAGGCACGCAACGTCTCGGGTGGCAGTTTCTGGCCGCCGTTGCCGGTGGTGGCGGTGTATGGACCACGCACTTTGTTGCAATGCTGGCGTACGAGCCGACCGCTCCGGTCTCGTTTGATCCGGCTCTGACACTCATTTCGCTGGTGATCGCGATTGTCGGGCTGTTTGTCAGTTTCGTGGTCAGCGGCCTCGGTAGCGGAAAGATCCTGACCGGCATGGGTGGGGCTCTCGTCGGAATTTCGTTTGCGGCCATGCATTACACCGGGATGTTCGCCTACCGGGTCACAGGGCTCGTCGAGTGGGACTTCGGCTACATCGTCGCGTCCGTCCTTTTGTCTGTTGTCCTGTCCGCTGCCGCGATCACCTTGATCTGGCGCACCTACCTGGGCTCTCGTCGGTATTGGGTTGCCGTTGCCCTGATGGTGACCGGGATCGTAAGCCTGCATTTCACCGGCATGACCGCGTTGCGGATCATCCCGATGTCGCAGAATTTCACGGAGGTCGATAGCGGTGCTGCCCTTGCCCTTGCGTTGGCGATTGCCGTTGTCGCCCTGCTGGTTGTCGGCACCGGGCTGACGAGCTTCCTGATCGACAACAACGTGCGAGCGATATCCAGGCGGCAACTGCACCATGTTGCCGCGCATGACGCACTCACGGGCTTGCCGAACCGCACGAGCTTCCAGAGACAGCTTGCCGGAAATCTCGATGGCTATTTGAATCCCGGCAAGAAACTGGCGGTGATCGGGATCGATCTGAACCGCTTCAAGGAAATCAACGACACCTTTGGCCACGCTGCCGGTGACGAGGTTCTGCGCATCCTGGCCCGGCGCATGGAGCAGATCCTGCGCGATGATGAATTCATCGCCCGCCTCGGAGGCGACGAATTCGCAGCCATCAAGCCTTTCAGCGACAGGGATGAAATCCTGTCTTTTGCGAAACGGATAGAGAGCGTTTTCAGCCGTCCGATCGAAATAGGTGCCATGGACGGCATCGTTGGCGCGAGCCTCGGGGCCGCGATCTGGCCTGACGATGCCCAGACGCCGGACGAACTGGTCAACAATGCCGACCTTGCCATGTATCACGCCAAGCATGGGTTTCTCGAAACGATCTGTTTCTACGATGCCAACATCGGTGCAACGGTTCGAAACAGGCGGCAACTGGCAGAAGATTTGAGACGGGCGCTGGAGCGGGGCGAGCTCGAGATCCATTATCAGGTGCAGATGTCGTTGAATTCCAGTCAGGGCATCCGCGGGTATGAGGCCCTGCTTCGCTGGACCCATCCGGTAATCGGCCCGATTTCACCTTCCGAGTTCATTCCCGTTGCCGAGGAAAACGGGTTGATCGCTTCCCTTGGAGCGTGGGTACTCAACAAGGCCTGCGAGGACGCATCGCGATGGGAACCGGCTTACCGGGTTGCCGTGAACGTCTCCGCCGTACAGTTTATGGACACCAACCTGCCACGGCTGGTGCATGAAGCCCTGGTGACGACCGGACTTTCACCACACCGCCTGGAACTGGAGCTGACGGAAACCGCCCTTGTGAAAGACAAGGCCCGTTCGCTGCACATCATGCGCCAGATCAAGGATCTGGGCGTCGGTCTTGCGCTGGATGACTTCGGTACAGGCTATTCTTCCCTTGAAACCTTGCGGACCTTTCCCTTCGACAAGATCAAGCTCGACAGGGCGTTTGTTGGCGAAATGGAACAGGACCGCCAGTCCAAGGCGATCGTGCGCGCCGTTCTGGCTCTCGGAAAGAGCCTGGACATTCCAGTGCTGGCTGAGGGCATTGAGACTGAAGCGCAGATGGAGATCCTGCAACAGGAAGGCTGCGACGAAGGTCAGGGCTTTCTGCTGGGGCGTCCATCGCAGGTCGATCGCCTGATCCAGCACGGAGGACCGGTGCAAAACGAGGTGCGCAAACAGTCTCAACCATCACGCAAGGCGGCAGCGTCGAAGAGTGAAGCTGGCGACAATAAAGACGATGGCCCGGCTTCCCTTCGTTCACCTCTCGCCGCACGCAGTTGAGGCAGGCCTGCAAGCGGCATGTAGAGATGCCGGGACGTGTTACCCGGCGGTTTTTTCCTGTGTCAGGTCCTTTTCAAACGCAATCAGGCACAAGAGTGCACACAGTTTGATGAGGCAGGGCACGCCCGCATAAGTGAGGCTGAGCAGAAAGCCGAGTTGTGCGGTGAGGGCAGTTCCCGGCTGATAACCGAACAGGCCCAACAAAGGCAGCGTGAGGCCGGTGGCAAGGGCGAGACCGGACTTGGACAAGAACGCCATAATCGCAAAAAGGCGCGAAGCCTCCCCCTGTCGCCGGTCCGTGTCGATATGGTCGGCCAATATGGCGGGTGGCAAGGCAAGGTCAGCGCCTAGCGCAAGGCCGGACAGGGCACAGACAAACGCATAGGCTGTCAGATCTCCCTCTCCCAGAAGAGCGGCCCAGCAGAACGTGAAGATGGCGCCGGCCAGTGACATTTGCCACGCCCGCACCTTGCCGAAATGTCGGGCAAGCCGGGTCCAGAGCGGCATCGAGATGACGCCTGACAGGAAATAGACCAGTAGAAACAGCCCTGTGTAGCTCTCGGCTCCCAGCCTGTCGCGGATGAAGAACAGCACCAGGACGGCGGGGATCGCGCTTGCGAAAATATTGAGAAACAGCAGCCCGAAAAACAGACGTCTCCAGCGGCTCCGCAACAGGGACCACCAGCCCATTACCGGACCAACTGTTTGCGGGTTTTCAAGGGGTGCCGACCGCATCCATCGTAACAGGAGCCACAAGGAGACCGCCAAAAGTGGCAGATAGCCAAGGGTGACATAGAGAAATGCCGTTTCGATGCCGGTCCGTGTTGCCAGTGCGGCGGGCAGGACCGATGCAATGAGGAGGCCGGCAAGCCCGAACCCTTCCCGCGCTGCCGTTACGGGGGTCCTGTCGGAGGCGCTGGTTTTCCAGAGACCGCCCAGTGTCTGGTAGTTGATGGTGACGACCGAATATCCCGTGGTGCAGATGAGCACGGAGGCGGCAAACCAGACAAGCGGTGCCTCCTTCCAGGGATGAAACAGCATCCAGAAGCCTGCGCCAAGCAGGATTGCGCCAAGTGCCAGAACAGTCCCGCGCCACCGGTGAAACCGGTCGCTGAGACTGCCAATGAAAGGATCCTGGATGGCGTCGAACAGGCGCAGGGCAAGAAGAATGGCACCAAGTGTCGCGACGGGTTGCTGCAATGTAACGGCATAAAAATCCGGTGCGTGCAGATAGATCGGCAAACCGGCAAATGCCAGGGGAAACGCCATGACCCCATAGGTCGCAAGACCGGAAAGCGTCACGTTTCCTGTATTACCTGACTTTTTTGGCAGAGCCGCAGCGTCGTCCGACAGTCGTGCCGTCACGAACCGGACCCGACCAGTTGCGCGCGCAACTGAGGATCACGCGTGTTGTTGCCCAGCCAGATAGCGAAGAACTTCTTCGTGAATGCCGGATCGGAGATCGTGCCGAGCTTCTGGTTGCCGAGATAGAACTCGGCCTTGCCGCTGCTGGTGCGCACGCCTGTTATCGATTGTCCGGGGGACACATTCGGAAACAGGGCCTCCATCTGGGTTTGCCACTTGGCAAGCTGAGCATCCGAGACGCCGCCCTGCCGGCGGATTTCCTTGACCGAGCTTTCAGCGATCTGCTTGCCCTTGAAGGTGCGCAGATAGGTGAGCTTCAAGGCAAAAGGGGCAGACGGGCTATAGGTGCCCTGTGGGGCATAGAGTTCCGCGTCAAACACCTTGAAGCCGAGGAAGGTCATCCGGCCCTTGCCAACCAGCTCGGCAGACGGAAGCAGCCTGGCCGCTGAACCCAGGTCGGCGAAGGCCGCGCCGGCGGGTGCTGCAACAGCGAATGCCAGGGTGAGCGCGAAGGCGAACCTGCGCCACCGGAACCCTTGTGTCTTCAAATGAGGAAACATCGAACAACCCTCCGCAGATCCTGTCGTGTACCCAGCCTGAAAGGATCTACGGGGGAACCGAGTTGCCGGATTAGTGAAAGCAACCTTCTTTCGGAAAACCGCCACAAAGGAGACGGCCTGGTTTTCATCTCGCCGCTGTTTGGGCCAAAACGACGGCTCTATGTGCGATACGGTCTGATCATGTCTCGCCCGCTGTTTTTTCTCGAAACGGTGGCAAGATTTCCAGCTGTCATGTTTTCTTCGATTTCGCGATGCAGTATAGTGATGGAAAGCATGGGCCTGCTGCGGACGCTGCGTCACTCAAGATGACGGCATCGGGAGCGGATCGGGTCTAGCAGCATGCAGCCGGCGAAATTCTCCGGCACAATTTCCATTTCTCAGGTGAGACCGCATCGTGCGGAACCTTAGGCGTCAGCTTGGACGATTGTCATGAGTGAGATCGATTTCAAACCGAAACTGAAGCAAAAGACGAAAGTGCAGCGGCCGAAGCTCTACAAGGTGATGCTGCTGAACGACGACTATACGCCGCGGGAATTTGTCGTCCTGATCCTGAAGGCGGAGTTCCGTCTGGATGAGTCCCAGGCTGAGGTCGTGATGATGACAGCGCACCAGAAGGGGATCTGTGTCGTCTCCGTCTATCCGCGAGACGTCGCCGAAACCAAGGCTACACGCGCTATCGATGCTGCGGTTCAGCTTGGCTACCCGCTGCAGTTCACCGTTGAGCCCGAGTGAAGCTGCGGCCGGCTAAATTCCTTCGCCAATCGTCATTGACCTTGCAGGCTTAGCTGTGCGCGCTCTGCCGGCAGAGACGATCTTCTTGTGTCAGGTAACTGACAAAAAAGAACTATTTTTTTTGGGGAGACTGCCGGGGCGCAACTTGTTCTCGCCAAATACCGGTCCGGGACGCTGTGCTGCTCAGACTGTGTCTCACCCTTGCACACCGTCATGCCGGAGGTGACTGGCACGAAATCTGCTGAATATGCAATCAAACGCTGCATATATCAGGATTTGTGCCAATATGGAACATTGTGCAAAGACAGTTGCTCCGAAACAGAACATTTCCTTTCGCAAGATCGTTGTAACCGGTGGCCTGGGTTTTATCGGGTCCAAGGTTTTCAAGCGTGTTGCAAGGATGGCGAATGTCGCCGAGACGGTGATTCTGGACCGGGTCTCCTACGCGGCTGATTTTCGCCGTCTGGCACTTATCGGTGAAGCGGGAGATCTTCCCGTCATTCGCGGAGACATCCGCTCGCCGATCGACGTGGCGGCTGCGCTGCATGAATGCGACGCAGTGATCCATCTGGCGGCCGAAACCCATGTGCCGCGCTCGTTCGCCGACCCGGAACTCTTCTTCGACGTCAATGTGACCGGCACTGAAACCCTTCTGAAAGGGGCACAGGACGCCGGTGTGAAGCATTTCATTCATGTCAGCACGGACGAAGTCTACGGTCCTGCGATGGAGGAGGTTCGCGAAACGGCTCCGATGCGGCCGACGACACCCTATGCGACATCCAAGGCCATGGCAGAGGAAGCCGTCATGATGGCTGCGCAAAATGGCCTCAGGTCAACGATCCTGCGGCCGACCAATGCCGTTGGCACCGGACAGAACCCGGAAAAGCTGTTTCCGCGTTTCGTCATGCAGGCCCTGAAGGGCCAGAAGCTGACGATTGAAGGCACGGGGGCCCAGGAACGCAGTTTTCTGCCCGTCAGCGATCTTGCCGCCGCCATCGGTCTGGTGCTCAACACACAGGACGAACAGGTGCTCGAGATCTTCAACGTTTCCGGGGAAGAGGACTTGTCTGTGCTTGAGGTGGCGCGGCGGGTTTGCGAAATAACCGGCGTTTCCACCGGTCTCCATTTCATTCGGGATCGTGTAACCAACGATGCGGCCTACCGGATCGACGACAGCCGCCTGCGGTCTCTCGGGTACAGACAGAAGAGCTCAGTCGATCAGGAGCTGCGGGCGATCTACCGCGAAATGCGGGCCCGTGTCCGTCGCCTTGCCGACGAAGAAAGGTTCTGATGCTGAACCTGCCGACAGAAGCTGCGCTTCCGCCGATCCGCTTTCATGCGCCGCATATTCCACCCGCAACTTACGATGCGGTGGCATCGGCGCTGAGCAGCAAACATCTGCGCTCCGGCGGGAGCTATAGCCGGAAGGCGAAGGCGCTGGTGAGCCAGCATGTTGGCCATGACCGTGTGTTCCTGACCAATTCCTGCACGTCCGCACTTGAAATCTCGGCCCTTGCGCTGGATCTGGGGCCGGAAGACGAGGTCATCGTTCCTTCGTTCACCTTCTGCGCAACAGCGACGGCCTTTGCCCGCAAGGGAGCGCGGATCGTGCTGGCCGACATTGATCCTGCAACGATGATGGTAACGCCGGAAACACTGGAGGCACGGCTGACAAGCCGGACAAGGGCTGTCGTCGTTGTGCATTATGGCGGCGCGGCAGCTCCAATGGCGGCAATCAAGGATCTGTGCGATCGGCACGGGATCGTCATTCTGGAAGATGCTGCCCAGGCATTCGGCGCGAAGCAGGATGGCCGGGCCGTTGGCACGTGCGGTCTGTTTGCTGCCTATTCCTTCCATGAAACCAAGATAATCAGTGCCGGGCACGGCGGCGCGCTGGTGTTGAACAGCGATAATTCCCACCTGCGCGAGCGTGTTGAAGAGCTGTTGGCGCGGGGTACGAACTTTCCCGCCTTCGCAAGGGGCGAAGTCAACCACTATGAATGGACCTCGGTTTCGTCGAGCTTCGAAATGCCGGACCTGAATGCTGCCTTGCTTTACAGTCAGCTGGTGCATTCAAGAGAGATCCTCCTGAAAAGCCGCGCGATCTGGGCGTACTACGAAAAGTCTCTGCGGGATCTGCCGATCGAGATCCTGCGGCCAGGCAAGGGGACAAAGGCGAATGGCTATTCCTTTGCCTTCCTCGCAAGCGACCGGGAAACGACATACCGGATATTGCAGGGGGCTGCCCGAATGGGGCTTGGTTTGCAGTCACACTACAAGCCGTTGCATCTTTCCAGCTTTGCCGGGCGGATTCTGGCGGGCAGCTGCCTTGGTGCGGAAAACACGTGGGGCCGGCTGGTGCGTTTGCCGGTGCACATGGACTTGAGCACGGGTGATGCAGCCCGGATCTGCGAGTTCCTGAAAGCCGAACTTGGCTGAAGCGATCAGTTACTCCCGATTTTCAGCCGAAACCGCCCGGTGCAGCAGAGTGGCCAGGGTTTTCATTGCAAGCTGCAGATGGGACATGAAACCGGCCTGTTCGAAATAGGCGGTATCGCGCGCGAGCCGTTCGGGCAGGATTTCGCGTGCATAGACATCTTCGGCGTCGTTCGCGCCTTCGATCCGGTTCAAATTGGTCAGGGCCCACAGGGTGCCCGGGCTGATCAGGCCGGGCAGGAACAACAGCGATCTTCGCATCTCATCGTCATAGTAACGGGCGACAATGCCAGGGTCTTCCGGTCTCGGCCCGAAGAAGGCCATCTCCCCCGATAGGATGTTGAACAGCTGCGGCAGTTCGTCGAGCTTGGTGTTCCGCAGGAAACTGCCGATGGGGGTGATACGGTTGTCCCGCACCTCGGTGATCGCGCTTGCGTCGCTCGTGCCGGGGCGCATGGTCCGGAATTTCACCATGGCAAAGGTACCACCGCCCAGGCCGGTTCTTCTGGCGATGAAAAACGGCGCCTTCCGGTCACCAAGCCAGACGAGAACGGCGATGCCGGCCAGAAGCGGCGACAGCAGGATCAACAAAACGGCGGCGAATACCTTGCTCATCAATTCGTCATTGTACGGGGATGTCGCTGAAATACGCCCGGTGTGCCCGGACATTCTGCCGGAAACGCGTCAGGAAAACGGTCTTTGAAAAACGAGGCCCCGGACTTGGATAGCCGGGGCCTGATCTGCTCGTGTTATCTGCGGCCGGATGACGAATGCCGGACAGAGGGCTGCGTCAGTCGCGCAGCTTGACGATCTTGTCGTCGCCGCCGTTCGGGGTGTTGTCGTCCGGACCGTCGTCGTCGGATCCGTCGCCGTCAATGTCGATCGGTTCGAACTCGTTCGAAAGCGGCTCGGTAATGCCAAGCTCGGCAGCCGGATCGTAGCCTTCGGTCAGTCCGAGTTCTTCGGCCGGACCGCGGCCTTCCATTGCCATCTGATAGTTCACGATGACCGACTTCAGCTGGACGATCTGCTCGTTGGCAGTGTCGACCTGGATCTTGTAACGCTGCAGACGCTTGTTCTCTTCGATCAGGTCTTCCAGATTGTCGGCGTATTTCTGGTTCTGGTTGCGCTGGTGGTTCAGGTCCGTCAGAGCCGAGTTGTAGCGCAGGTTCAGTTCACGCAGCTTGGCGGTGGTCGCCATCAGCTCGTTGCGGTCTTTTTCGTGGTTCTTCTGTGCACTGTCGAGCAGATGTTCGATTTCCTGCATGCGCTTGAGAAGATCGCGGCTGCGTTCCTTCAGCGTGGAGTTCTCGCGCGCCATCTCCTGCAGAGACTGGGCGCCGATGCGGCGCTGGGACGAGAGGTTTTCGATTTCAGCGTTCAGCGCATAGACCTCGTTGTCGTGCTTGCGCTGTTCTTCCTCAAGCCGGCTCTTGGCGTAGGCCAGTTCCTGATTGGCAACATCCAGATGAGACTTGAGGTCGATGTTGTCGTTGCGGAATTCGCCGACTTCGCGCTTTACCGCTTCCAGCTCGCTGGTGACCTGGTTGTTCTTGCGGATTTCGTCTTCAAGCAGCTTGGCGCTTTCGGACAGGTTCTGCTGCAGTTCCTTTTCGCGGTGACGAACCGCTTCCAGATCCGAACCGAGGCTCTCGGCATGTTTTTCCAGCGTCTCGAACTTGGCCTTGAGGTCGTTGAGCTTGCCGGAGAGATCAGACACCTGGGAATTGGCTTCCACAAGCTTGGCGCTCTGCAGCCGGTATTCCTCGTTGACCTTCTTGTTGTTGTCGCGAATGGAGACGATGTCGTTACGGGCGGTTTCCAGCGCCGTGCGGGTCTCTGTTGCACGCTTGCGCAGGGAATGGACTTCGGCCTGGGCATCTTCCAGCTGGGTGGTGAGCGTCCGGACCTTGTGTTCGGCGTCAAGCAGGTCGGTGGAGATCTTGGCGTTTTCGGATTTCAGCCGGACCTCGGTTTCCACGGTCGTTCGGGAGCCTTCAAGGTATTCGGCCATCAGGCGGATCGACGTCTGGCTTTCCGCAGCGAACGCAGCCATCTGTTCGAAGGTCTGGTTCAGACCGCCGATGCGGGACTTGAGCCCGTCCAGATGGTTCATCTTTTCCTGCATTTTCAGGGCGAACGGGGAAAGATGCTCGATATTGCTCTTTTCAGGAGCCTGCGCGGTTTCCTGAATTTCGCTTGCCTCTTTCACGGTCTCGACCCGCTGCTCCTGGTCACCGCCGGGGCGCGAGGATTTCGAGAAAATGCCCATTCCTGTCTCCTGACTTTCCCGCCGGCGCCGCCCGGCGAAAGATACGCAAAACTTTAACTCTTTATTAACCCATAAGCGCTGGCGGTTTCAACGACTCAGGGCAAGCTGACCGCAGAATACAGTGTGAAGTGTTACCCTCAAAAGACAGATATCCCCGGCATTTTAACGGATTTGCACCTATGGTTAACAATTGTGGCGGGTTGCAACGGCCCGCACATGCCGCAAAGACTGATTGCGGGCCGTTCCGAAGTTGGAAGGAGAGAGGGCATGACACCTGCGTATCTGATCTTCATGACCTTCATGACGCTGGCATTTCTCCTGATGATTGCCGGCTATGTGAGCGCTCTTCTGTTCATCAAGCGTCTCAACCTTCTGGAAGAGGCTGCGTTCTCGCCGCTGAAGGGCGTTGGCATGTGGAAACGGATGTTCACGCCTGGCGGGTTTGGTGACGAGGCTGAGCCCGGACGCCGCCGCATCGCGCGGCTCTATCTACTGGCGCTGTCAGCTTTCGCGATCGCCATCGTCCTGTTTTTCGTTCTGCCGGCAGTCCCCCGTTAAATCCGGGCCGGGTTGTCTCAATCTTCACTGATTGCAGTTGACGTCACTTGCCGTATCCGCCGAAATGCCGGGGATTTCACAAGGTTTCCGCGGAGACAGATATGCGTATTTTCCAGAAGACATTCCTGTTGGGCCTTGCTCTGTTTTTCTTTTCGTACCCCCCTGCCAGTGCCTATCAGGTGTTTCACACCTACAGGATTGCGGGCAGCGATATTCTGGCCGTTGCTGAAGGCAATCATGCCGATGAAGACCCGCTTGTCCTGTCCCTGAAGCTCAACATCGGCAGTGGGGAAACAACCGATCTGGCGATCGAGACAGACGGCGACATTGAAGAATGCAAGCTCCAGCTTGAAACCATCATGGGATCGCACTCGGCCTATGCGGAAATCGTCGTCGACATGAATGCCCAGACCATGAACGGCGTCCTGATGGTCCAGTGTGCAGTCTTTCATGGGCTGTTTCCGGAAAAGCAATAGGCCCGCCCAAAGTATCAATCAGACCGCCATTCCAGACCCGCTCTCGGCTTGCGCTTCGCTTGTCCGGAATGACTGTGGTGTTTCGGGGCAAAGGTTCCTTTCAGCCCCTCCCGCGAAATCTCTAATCCCCCATCTCGTCGATCGTCCAGCGACGGATCGAAGGAAACATGGATCGCATGGCGCTGCGCGACCGCAAGTCAATCGGGGGTAAGACGGATGTACGGAAAGTCGAGGTGCCGCCAGGGCACAACCGCATCCGCGAAAATGACGTTGGAACAAAAGCCCCGGTCACTTGTTTTCCATCGAGTGTTCCAGGCCGTGATCGGTTCGGGAAAGTTCGTTGGGGGGCGAGAGGATGAAAAGAATGACGTCGAGATTGCTTCGAAATTCAACGGCCATGGCGCTTGTCCTGGCGATCGGCCTGCCGCTGCAGCCGGGCCTGCCGCGTGCACAGGAGACGACTGTCGATTGCGCGGCCAATCCGGATCAGGAGGCCTGCAAGAACCAGGAAGCCGCACCTGCGGAAGAAGCGCCGGCCACTGACGTGCCTGCCGAAGAAGCTCCCGCCGCAGAAGCACCTGCTGCGGACGCTCCTGCCGCGGAAGCTCCGGCTGAAGAAGCCCCTGCCGAGCCGGCACCTGAAGAAGGTGCGATGGAAGAAGCTGCCCCCGAAGCTGCTCAGGAAACCCAGACAGAAGAGCCGGCACCTGCCGCGACTGAGCCCGTTGCGACAGAAGATGCGCAGCCTGAGGCGAAACCGACAGTCCCCGTGGAAGAGGCAGCTCCCGCCGAAAAACCTGCCGCTCCGGTTGAAGAAACCGCACCGGTGGAAAAACCCCTGACCGCAGAAGAAACGACCGCGCCGGAGGCAAAGCCGGAAGCGCCTGTCGAAGAAGCTGCGCCCGCAGAAGAGACCTCGGCCGAGCCGGCATCCGAACAACCGGTGGAAGAGCAGCCGGCTGATGCCGGGCAGGCGGATGCCGCGGAGGGCACGGAACCGCAGGTGGAAGAACAGCCAGCGGATGCCGTTTCGACTGAAGCTCCCGCGTCCGAGGAGCCCGTCGAGCAGGAAAGCACCGAGAAGAGCGCCGAGGAAACCGCCCCAGCAGAGCCGGCAGCTGAAGAAACCGCCACCGATGAGGCTGGCGCCGATCAGAAAACCGCCGAACAGCCGCAGGCTTCTGAACAGGTAGCACCTGCTGTCGCCCCGGTCGAAGCCACCGCGGCAGATGAAACCGTAACCGAAGAGCCGGGTGAGCCGATCGCGGCCCAGGCGGCCGCACCGGCGGAAGAACCGGCGGCTGTCGTCTCGGACGACGCCACGGAAGCGCAGCGGGCCGAAATCAAGGCGAAAGAAGAACGCCGCCGTGATGAAGCTCGCGACCGCAGGCTGGAACTGCTTGGTGCCGCGGCTGTTGGTGTCGGCGTCGGCATGCTGATCCCGGCCCTTGGCGGCAAGGTGGTCGAGGATCAGGGTGACCGTATCATCGTTGAGCGGGACGGCGAATATTTCGTGCGCAAGGACGAAAGCAGCCTGCTGCGCTATGGCGATGACGAGTTCCACGCCGAACGCCTGCGTGGCGGCCGCACACGCGAGACCGTCACCCGCACCAACGGTGTGAAGATCATCACCATTCGCGACGAGGGCGGCTATGTGCTTTACCGCTCACGCCTTCTGCCGGATGGCCGCGAGTATGTGCTGATCGACAATCGCGAATACAACCACCGCCGCCGTAACTACGACCGCGAGCTGCCGCCGCTGGAAATCGGCATCCCGCGCGATCGTTACATCGTTCCGGCGGGCCGGGCGAATTATGACGAGATCTATCAGACCTTCACTGCGCCGCCGGTGGAGCAGGTGGAGCAGGCCTATTCCCTGCGCGACATTCGTGAAAATGAACGCCTGCGTGACAAGGTGCGCCGGGTGGATCTCGACACGATCACCTTCGACACCGGCAGTGCCGTGGTGCGCCAGAGCCAGGTTCCGCAACTTGAGGACATCGCCCGCGCATCCCAGGCCCTGATCGATCAGGACCCGACGACGGTGCTGTTGATCGAAGGCCACACGGATGCTGTCGGCTCGGATGTTTCCAATCTCGCCCTTTCAGACCGACGTGCTGAAACCGTCGCCCGTATTCTGGCGGACATTTATGGCGTGTCGCCGGAGAACATGGTCGTTCAGGGCTATGGCGAGGACTATCTGAAGGTCGATACGCAAGGCGCTGAAGAGCGCAATCGCCGCGTGACGATCCGCAACATCACGCCGCTGTTAAGCGCGCGCAGGTAACAGGATAGCGGCGCGGCGCCAGTTTATTGGCGCCGCGTTTCCGGCCACGAACCGGGCCCGGGACAGGAAGGCCTCGTCAGATGTGGGAAGGCACCATCCTTGCCATAACTGACATTGACAATTCCTGATGGCCCGGCTCAAGTGGCCGCACAGATCGGTCCGCGCCGGAATTCTCCGGGTGGTCCGGGATTGATACGATCCGCCTGTCCACCCCTCCATAGGCGAACGGCCCGGCAGGGCGAACGACAGAACCATTTTCGAAGGTCTTCATGCGACTGACACCCCCTTCCATTATCGTTTTCCTGATTTCTCTGGCCCTTTTCGTTGTCGCGGTGCTCCCCATGCTGGGCGTCGCCGTTCCGAGCATCGGCGTTTCCACCGTCCACCTGCTGATCGGTTCCTGGGCCGTGCTGGCTGCCGGCGTGCTGTTCAAGGGCATCTGAGCTTGACGTCTTTCGGCGGAAGGTGAGCGAGCTGCGCTCGCACTGATGCGCTGGGTTCCGGATCAGCGTGCAGCCTTGCTGCACTTGTCCGGAATGACGGTGGGGAGGAAAAGCTCGCCACACTTCTCAGGCGTCCGAGCCCTAGGGAGCGATGGGGCAGCTTTGAAAACGGATTTACCGTCAGAGTTACCCCTCCCTGACCACACCCGGCTGTCATTCCGGACAAGCGTAGCGCAGCTGCGCGCAGATCCGGAACCCAGACATATTTCATGCCAAAGGCATGACCTTGTTTCTTGCAAGGCTTGGCGATGCACGGAATAGTCGCACCATGCCTGCTGCCGTCTACATTCTCGCCTCGAACCGCAACGGCACGCTCTATATCGGCGTGACCACCAACCTGCCGCGCCGCCTCTACGAGCACCAGAACGGCCTGATCGAAGGCTTTTCGAAAACGTACGCGGTTGCCAGGCTTGTTCATGCAGAACTTTTTGAACGGATGGATGAGGCGATCCTTCGGGAAAAACAGCTGAAGAAATGGCGGCGCAGCTGGAAGATCGATCTCATTGAAAGCAGCAATCCGGAATGGCTGGACCTATCGTCGTCGGCGCTTTTGTAAAGTGCCACGCAGACTGCTCGGTTTTCCTGGATACCCGCAGCCTCAACCCCACCCATTCGTTATCCCGGACAAGTGAGGCAACGCCGAACGCAGATCCGGGATCCAGACATAATCTGCGCCAGAGGCGCTCAATTTCTAGGTAGAGAGGACTAAGGAGCAAGCTCTGCTCGCGCTGATGCTCTGGGTTCCGGATCGTCGCGCAGCTCCGCTGCGCTTGTTCGGAATGACGGAGCGGAGGAGAGGCTTCGGTCGCCTCACAGCTTCAGGCTTCCACCGTCATTGCAGGGCTCGACCCTGCAATCCATGCCGTGTCTATTCGACAAACGAAGCTTCTGTGTTGGGCTCCGTCAGGGCATGGATCCCATCGTCAAGCCATGGGATGACGACAAAGCAGGGCGATGCGATCAATCCAAGCGTCGTCATCCCGGTCCGTCGAGCCTTTGATTACCCTCCGAGATTACCCTCCAACCGGGGGATTTCTTTACCGCCCCGGACGCCCGCTTTTCTTCGGTCGTCCGCGGTTGCGTTTCTCCTCGGCCGGATCCTCGTAGGACCCCGCGCCGATCTTTGCCCGCACCAGCGGTTTGACCGGGTCTGACGAGCCGAGGGGGACTTCCGTACGGCCGACGGTCATTTCGTCGAGGGTGTTCTTGCGCACCTTGGCGCTGGGGGCGGGCAGCGCGTTCCGGTCCTTGGCGGCTTGGGCCTTGTCGCGGGCGGTCTGTTTCTTCTTGCCCGAAGCACCTTCCTTGGTGCCGCCGGCGCCGAACTTGCGGTCGCCCTTGTAGCCGCCGGTCTTGCCGTCGACGTCGGACTGGCGGGCCATGGCGTCGTCGGCGACGGCGAGTTCGGTCGCCTGCAGGCGCTTGATCTCGTCGCGCAGGCGGGCGGCGGTCTCGAAGTCGAGATCGGCCGCAGCATCGCGCATCTGCTTTTCCAGATCCTCGATATGGGCCTTGAGGTTGTGGCCGACGAGGTTACCTTCCTCCGCGAAGCCGGCGTCGATGGTGACGTGGTCCTGCTCGTAGACGCTTTCCAGAATGTCGCCGATGGAGCGGCGGACGCTTTCCGGGGTGATGCCGTTTTCCTCGTTGTAGGCGAGCTGCTTTTCGCGGCGCCGGTTGGTTTCGGCGATCGCCCGCTCCATGGAACCGGTCATATTGTCGGCGTAGAGGATCACCTTGCCGTCGACGTTACGCGCCGCGCGGCCGATGGTCTGGATCAGCGAGGTCTCGGAGCGCAGGAAGCCTTCCTTGTCCGCATCCAGGATCGCGACCAGCGCGCACTCGGGAATGTCGAGGCCTTCGCGCAGCAGGTTGATGCCGACCAGCACGTCGAAAGCGCCGAGGCGCAGGTCGCGCAGGATCTCGATGCGTTCCAGCGTGTCGATGTCGGAGTGCATGTAGCGTACGCGCACGCCGTTTTCATGCAGATATTCCGTCAGATCCTCGGCCATGCGCTTGGTGAGCGTGGTCACCAGCGTGCGGTAGCCTTTCTGGGCCACTTCGCGCACTTCACCCAGAAGGTCATCGACCTGGCTGGTAGCCGGGCGGATTTCCACCGGCGGATCGATCAGCCCGGTCGGGCGGATGACCTGCTCGGCAAAGACACCGCCGGACTGGTCCATCTCCCAGGAGCCGGGAGTTGCCGACACCGCGATGGACTGCGGCCGCATGGCGTTCCATTCCTCGAAGCGTAGCGGACGGTTGTCCATGCACGACGGCAGGCGGAAGCCGTATTCGGCCAGCGTCGCCTTGCGGCGGAAGTCGCCCCGGTACATGGCGCCGATCTGCGGGATCGTGACGTGGCTCTCGTCGGCGAAGACGATGGCGTTGTCCGGCAGATATTCGAACAGGGTGGGGGGCGGCTCGCCCGGTTTGCGGCCGGTGAGATAGCGGGAATAGTTCTCGATGCCGGCGCAGGAGCCGGTGGCTTCCAGCATTTCCAGATCGAACATGGTGCGCTGTTCCAGCCGCTGCGCCTCCAGCAGGCGGCCGTGCTGGTTCAGCTCCTCAAGCCGGTGCTTGAGTTCGTCCTTGATCGACTTGATCGCCTGGTTGAGCGTCGGCTTGGGCGTGACATAGTGCGAGTTGGCGTAGATCTTGACGCTTTTCAACTCGCCCGACTTCTGCCCGGTGAGCGGATCGAACTCGGTGATCGACTCGATCTCGTCGCCGAACATGGAAATGCGCCACGCCGTGTCCTCATAGTGGGCCGGGAACAGCTCGATGGTGTCGCCGCGCACCCGGAAGGTGCCGCGCTGGAAAGCGGCATCGTTGCGCTTGTATTGAAGGGCCACAAGATCGGCGATCAGCTGGCGCTGGTCCATGCGCTCGCCAACCTCGATGGCAAAGGTCATGGCGGTGTAGGTTTCGACCGAGCCGATACCGTAGATACAGGACACCGAGGCGACGATAATGACGTCGTCGCGCTCCAGCAGCGAGCGGGTGGCGGAGTGGCGCATCCGGTCGATCTGCTCGTTGATCGAGCTTTCCTTCTCGATATAGGTGTCCGTGCGCGGCACATAGGCTTCCGGCTGGTAGTAGTCGTAGTAGGAAACGAAATACTCGACCGCGTTGTCCGGGAAGAACGACTTGAATTCGCCGTAGAGCTGGGCCGCCAGCGTCTTGTTGGGCGCCAGGATTAGCGCAGGGCGCTGGGTGCGGGAAATCACCTGCGCCATGGTGTAGGTCTTGCCCGAGCCGGTGACACCGAGCAGAACCTGCGTTTGGTCGCCGTTTTCCATGCCTTCCACCAGGTCGGCAATGGCGGTCGGCTGGTCGCCCTTGGGCTCATAGGCGGACTTCAGGACGATCGGCACACCGCCTTCGGACTTTTCCGGACGCTCCGGCCGATGCGGCACCCAGAGCTCGCCGTTCTTGTGCAGGGGGTTACCGCTTTCGATCAACGCGGACAGCGCTTCGACGGTCGCCGTGGCACCCTGGTTGCCGGTCAGCTCACCGTACTTGCTTTCCTTGTTCTTCTTCTTGTTGTCTTTCTGGTGCTGCTTGAGCTGCTTTTCGAGGCTTTCGGCCTCTTCCAGCGACATGTCGAGACCGGCCACCGGGTTGAGGCCGCCTGCCGCGCGTTCGCGGGCGCTGTCTGCCTTGCCGATGGAGGTGCCGCGTGACGACTTGGTTGGCTTTTCCTTTTTCGCACTCACGTTGGCCCCGGCCTTGCGGCCTGACTTCCGTGACGGTGCACCGTCGTTCCGATCCTCTTTTCCCTCACCAGCGCTCCGGGGGGCTGCCTTCCTGGGCTCCGGCTTGTCTGCTTCCTGCGATATTTCCGCTGCCCAATCACTGATCGATCCGGACAGGGGCGTTCCCGAAAGTGACTTCTGGGGAGCTTCGCCGAAGCCGTCAGCAGAGGTCGTGTCGTCGGAGGAGGATTTGGTCGGGCGCTTGCTCATGGCCGCAATATGGTCCGGTTGCACGCGTGAGGAAAGGGGGTGGTTGCGGGTTTGTTCCGCTTTTTGCCACTTCCTGTCAGTCTCCTGACATAAGGCTGTCAGGAAGTCCGCCGACAGGCGGAGGTCGGTGGATGAAGATCAGAAAAAAATCGGCCCGCGAAGGGCAGGTGGTGCGGGCCGATGGAAAAGTTGGACATTGGCCGTCTGATGGGGCCCTGGCCAGTATCGGGCTGGCGTTCGCCCTGTCCGGATAGTGAGAATGACAGGGCGAGATGCCGGGCAGTTCAGTTCACGACCTGGAGTGCGGTCACCAGGCGGTCGCCGGACACTGTTGTCGTGAAGGTGATCAGGACTTCCGATCCGATCATCAGATCTTGCGAACTGAGCGTATCGGTCAGAATAAACCTGGACCCGTCTTCTAGGGAAAACAGGCCTTCGAAGGGATCGATGGACAGGATCGTACCTGCGATTTCATCTGCGAGCGCGGACCGAAGGCTGTGCGGGGGCAAAGTCAGCAACAACGGCGCCGTCGCAATCGCGATGAGCCATTTTGGCATTCACGTCTCCTTGTGCAAAAGGGGCGTCAGGATCCGGTCTCAGGGGCGTCGCGGATCCTGGAAAATGAAGGCGGCACACCGCCAGGCGCCGTCAGGTCGAGGCAAGTTCGCGTCGCTGTGGCATGACGCTGGCTTACGGTTGAACCTCTATGGAGAGGATCGAGTCGACGCCGTTTTCCGAGCCGTTGTAGAGAATGGTGACGGTCTTTCCCGCAGCCAGGGTGTCCGGCACTGCGACGGAGCTGGAAATTGTCTGGAACTGTGTCTTGTCGCTCAGAACAAGCGTACGGGTTGCCGGGTTCCAGGTCTCGACGGTAGCGGTCACGCTGTCGGCAGCTGCGGGCACCAGGCCGGCAGCAAGGAAGGCAGCACCAAGGACAAAGCCGCGAATGGCCATTGCAGATATCCTTTCAAGGACAGAGATGTTTGAAGGTGCAGTGGCTTCGCGGCCATGACGGCTTGTTGCCAATGTCATGACGGCTTGGGTTCTCTATCCATCTCATGCCTTGGGAAGTCCAAAAGCACTGCCTGGTGAGTGGCTTACGCGGGACGCGCTTGACCCTGCTGTCGTGGATTCAACGCTCGGATTGCGGCGGAAATTTGTTCGAAATCAGGGGTGCAAAAAATATTGTCTGACCAGGTTTGCGGCAGGGCTTTGGGCGTCTTTTCGGCGGGAATTTCACCACGTTTGGGCGCGTCGGAGGCCCGGGCACACGCGCCGGAAATTACAGCTTCAAAGGGGGATGTGCCCACGTGAGGCTGTTGTTTCTCTTTGTAAATCTTTTGCGTGCTGCGTAGTTTGCTGAATATTCGAGGTTTCCGTCTCGTGCTATAATCGGCTCCATCAGATCACTGGAAGACAAGCTGCATCTTGCGCGGAGGAGGCGAAAGATGAGACTGAGAACTATTGTTGAAATCACGCTGATGACCGGCATGTTTTACGCGGTAACCCCGGCAGGGGCCGATCCACTGGACCTGACCCATCAGTCGGATCTGACAGCGGCCAAGGTTGTTCTTGTAAGCCTGGATGGCGGGCTTGAGGTGCCGCCGGTGCCCAACATGTCGCCGCGCCTGTCCGGCGCCGTGGAACTGCCGGGGTCATCGACCGACAAGGGCCCGTTGATGCAGGTCGCCGGTCGTTGCGGTTCATCGGAGTATTACTGCGACTCGCCCGGTTTCCTTTATTGCTGCGGCAATTCCTCCGAAGGGTTCTACTGCGCTGCGGATGTCAACGGCTGTACGAAGTAACACCCGGTCGCGTCCGCCTGGCCACGGGCGGGCTAGCGGCAGTCGCAAACGGACATGCGACCCTGCACGGTGGTACGCCACTGGCCGCTCCAGCTAAGGCCGTTGCCAAAGCAGATGTCGGGGCATTTGCCCTGCGCATCGGCGTAGTTCCAGATCGGCCCGGCCTGGATTTCACGTCCCGGGCTGGCCTTCTCACACGAACAGACCGACATCTGCCCCTGTACCGTCGTATGCCACTGCCCATTCCAGCGCGCTCCCAGCCCGCCGCAGACACGCGGACACTTCGCCTGCGCGTCACCATTGTTCCAGATCGGCCCGGCCTCGACGTTGTAGGTCTGTGCGCTGGCGGGAAGTGCAATGAGCAGGAAGAAGAGCGCCGTGAGTAGCGTCGGCAATCGCATCGGGACCTCCGTAGACAATCGATCCACCAGAGCTTCCATTACCTCTCGCCGTGTGTCGACCGGGAAGCTCTGTGTGAACTGGTTTCTCGCACGGTGTGGCCCTGCTTCGGCAGGGCCAGGATCGGAGATCGCGGTGCCCGTGGGGGGGGTATCTGGAAAATTTTGAGGTCAGAGGATTACTGGATCCCCGCCTTCGCGGGGATGACAAGGAGGGTGTGGTGAACTCTGGGGAACAAAGGCAGGCGTGGCCGCGTCACTGATCTTTGTCATCCCGGTTTGGCGCAGCCAGGACCGGGATCCAGTATTCCGTGTTGCCGGTAAGTGGGAGCACAAGAGGTCAGGGGCTTACTGGATCCCCGCCTGCGCGGGGATGACAAGGAGGGTGTGGTGAGCTCTGGGGAACAGTGGCAGGCGTGGCCGCGACACTGATCTTTGTCATCCCGGTTTGGCGCAGCCAAGACCGGGATCCAGTAGTCCGTGTCGCTGGGAAGTGGAAACACAAGCGATCAGAGGCTTACCGGTTCACCGCCTGCGCGGGGATGACAAGGGTAAGCGAGCCGGTCCAGGAAGAAAGCGGGTTCACTCTCCCCGCGGATACCTCTGGCTTTCTTCCACGATGTTCAGGTCCATGTGGTTGCGCATGTAGCGTTCGGAGGCTTTTTGCAGGGGCTGGTAGTCCCAGGGGAAATAGGCACCGTTGCGCAGGGCTTCGTAGACGATCCAGCGGCGGGCCTGGGACTGGCGCACTTCGTCGTCGAAAGCGGCCATGTCCCATTGCTTTCCGGCGATCTCGGCAAAGCGCACGGCGGTTGCGGCATGCGCCGGGTCGGCGGCGAGGTTGGTCAGTTCGTGCGGGTCGTCCGTCACGTTGAAGAGCAACGGCGGGTCGAGTTCGCAGTGGATGTATTTCCAGTCGCCCTCCCGGATGCCGACCAGCGGGGCGTAGGAGGCTTCGGCGGCATATTCCATCAGCACCGGTGCGGTACGGGCTTCACCTTTTGCCAGCGGAACCAGGCTGGTGCCGTCGGTCCAGGGCATGATCTCGCTCATGTCGATGCCGGCGAGGTCGCAGACGGTCGGCAGAACGTCGAGCGTGCTGACCGGATCGGAAATGTGCTTCGGCGCGAGATCCGCGTCGGCAACCATCAGGGGCACGCGGGCCGAGCCTTCGAAGAAGTTCATCTTGAACCACAGGCCGCGCTCGCCCAGCATGTCGCCATGATCTGAAACGAAGAGGATAGTGGTGTCCTCGGTCAGGTCCATCGCGTCGAGCGCGTGCAGGATTTCGCCGATCTTGTCGTCCAGATAGGTGATGTTGGCGAAATAGGCCTGTCGCGAGCGGCGGATGTCTTCTTCGGTGATGTTGAAGTTGCGCCAGTCGTTGGCATCGAAGATGCGCTTTGCATGCGGGTCGTGGTCGTCGTAGTCCATCGCCGGAACCTGCGGCAGCAGGTGCTCGCAGTCCTCGTAGAGATCCCAGTACTTCTGGCGGGCGACATAAGGATCGTGCGGGTGGGTGAAGCTGACCGTCAGGCAGAACGGGCGGTCGTATTTGCCGCGGCCGTAGTCGTGGATCTTACGCACGGCCTGGAAGGCGACATCGTCGTCATATTCCATCTGGTTGGAAATCTCGGCAATGCCGGCGCCCGTGACTGACCCCATGTTGTGGTACCACCAGTCGATACGCTCGCCCGGCTTGCGGTAGTCCGGCGTCCAGCCGAAATCGGCAGGGTAGATGTCGGTGGTCAATCGTTCCTCAAAGCCGTGCATCTGATCCGGACCGACGAAATGCATCTTGCCGGACAGGCAGGTGGTGTAACCGGCGCGGCGCAGATGATGGGCATAGGTCGGGATGTCGGAGGCGAATTCGGCGGCATTGTCGTAGACGCCCGTACGGCGTGGCAGCTGGCCGGACATGAAGCTTGCGCGTGCCGGCGCACAGAGGGGCGAAGCGGTGTAGGTGTTCTCGTAGCGAATCGAACGGGCGGCAAGTTTCTTCAGGTTTGGTGCGTGCAGAAACTCCGCCGGGCCGTCCGGAAACAAGGTTCCGTTCAACTGGTCGACCATCAGGATCAGGATGTTCTTGCGCTTTCCCATGCTGCTTCTCCACCGCGGGTGAGGACCTTGCCGCAAGTGTTAGCTTTTTTTTAATTGAGCGATCAATCAAAAACGGCATAGTATGGAAAACAGGCGTCTTGGTGGCTGGCAATTCTGTCCGGGTCAAGGACGTTCAGGGCAGATTTCTTTCGCGCGGACACGTTCACGCGGCGTCATTTCCATAATGAGGACATCAAAAAGAGGGGACATGAAAATGGGAAATCTTAACAAGCACATCCTGCAGTCCGGGGTCTCCCGGCGCAGCATCCTGCAAGGTGCGGCAGCGATCGGCGGAGCGGCTGTTGCCGGTCAGTTCGCGATCGGTCCGGCAGCCGCGCAACCCAAGAAGGGCGGTACGTTCAGGGTTGGCATCGCCGCCGGCAACACCAGTGAAAACTATGATCCGGGCACCTGGGACAATGTCTTCGTGCAGGTGTTCGCCACGTCCCGTCATGGCTACCTCATCGAGATCACCGCAGATGGTACCCTGGTGGGCGAAGTGGCGGAAAGCTGGGAGCCGTCTCCCGATGCCACGGTCTGGACCTTCAAGATCCGCCCGGGGATCGAGTATCACAGCGGCGGCACGGTCAAGCCGGAAGACGTGGTGGCCTCGATCAACTATCACCGCGGCGAAAACAGCACCTCGGCGGCGAAGCCTTTCGTCGACCCCATCAAGGACATCAGCGTCGACGGCGACAGCGTCGTGTTCACGCTGGAAGCGGGCAATGCCGACTTCCCGTTCGTGGTCAGCGACTATCACTTGCCGATCATGAAATCCTCCGATGGCAAGATCGATCCGACCAGCAGCGACGGTTGCGGTCCCTACAAGGTCACCAACTACCAGCCGGGTGTCATTGCCGAGCTGACCAGGAACGAGAACTACTGGAAGACCGACCGGGCGCATTTCGACGATGTCAAGCTGCTGACCATCGTTGACCCTGCAGCGCGTCAGTCAGCACTCCTGACCGGCAATGTCGATGTCATCGATCAGGTGGACCTGAAGACCGTCGGTCTGTTCAAACGGTCGCCGAACGTCACGATCCTGTCGACCACGGGCACGCAGCACTACACGTTTGCGATGGACACGCGCACGGCGCCCTTTAGCGACAACAATGTACGTATGGCGCTGAAATATGCTGTCGACCGCCAGGAACTGGTCGACAAGATCCTGTTCGGCTACGGGGCTGTTGGGAACGATCATCCGATCAGCCCGTCAAACCGCTTCTTCGCGGACGACCTGGAACAGACCACCTACGATCCCGACAAGTCGAAATACTACCTGAAGCAGGCCGGTCTCGATTCCCTTGACGTCAGCCTTTCAGCAGCTGATGCGGCCTTCGGCGGTGCCGTCGATGCGGCCGTGCTTTATTCAAACAGCGCGAGCAAGGCCGGCATCAACATCAAGCCGACGCGCGAGCCGAATGACGGTTACTGGTCCGATGTGTGGATGAAAAAGCCGTTCTGCGCGGTCTACTGGGGCGGACGTCCGACGGAAGACTGGATGTTCTCCGTGGCCTATGCGTCAGGCGCTCCCTGGAACGATACCTACTGGGAGAACGAGCGTTTCAACCAGTTGCTGAAGACGGCACGTTCCGAGCTTGATGAAACCAAGCGCGCCGATATGTACCGCGAAATGCAGAACCTGGTGCGCACTGACGGTGGTGTGATTATTCCGATGTTCGCCAGCTATGTCATGGCGCACAACGAAAAGGTCCAGCATCCGGAAAAGGTTGCCGCCAACTGGACCCTGGACGGTTTCCGCGCCGTCGAACGCTGGTGGTTCGCTTAACAGAACCAAGACGGCACCTGCAGCCGTTAAGGCGAAGGCGGTGGAAACCGCCTCGCCGGATCGACCTTCAAAGCGCTCCTGTTTGGGGCCTTTCCAACGGCCGGCCGGGCAAGTCCCGCCGGCCGCTTTTTTTCAATTGGACTTTTCCGAAATCAATTGTTGGCGAAAGGCCTCGACGTTGACGATCAGGCCCGGCAGCAACCATTGAAACAGCCGCACCACATCGCCAACCGGCTGCGCGTTGGTGTCCCGGGCAATCGCCGCTTGCAGGATTTCCGGTGTCAGTCCGCCAGGGTTGGGCAACGTCCGGGCAAGGTTGACCGCGCAGTCGTGAACGCGTTCGCAGGCCTTGTCATAGTCGGTGGTTTCGATCTGAGGACGCAGTGCATTCCACGCGAGGCGAAAGTAGCTCGGCCAGCGGGCAAGGGCACGATAGTCGGTGTTCACGAACGGCAGGCCGAGCGTGCGCATGATGTCGTCGTAGACATCTCGTGTCTGGCTGTCGACGTGATGCATTTCCATGAGCACCGGTGCCCCCAGTCGCCGCGGCCCGTGTTCGCCATCGTGGGGTGAAATGGTGCTGTTTTCAGCAAGGTCATGGTTCTCGATCAGAAGCCGGGCAGATGTCGCTATCAGGAGATAGGGCATGTTGCCGTGGGAGAAGACCTCGATCTCGTCTCTTATCCGCTCGAGTTCCTGATCCGCATACCCGCGTTTGCGCAAATCCCTTGTAATTTCCGGAACCGAAAAGGCGGCAACTTCCTGCTCTGCACATGATCTCAGCTCGGTGCAGGCTGCAACGAATTCCCTGCTTCCGGCAAGGTCTCGCAGTCCGCCCCACAAGGTGGCGTAGAAGTTCGGATATTGTGCAAAGGCCATCGTCACCACGCCCATCCATGGCACTTGCAGCACGGCCTTGGTGTCTTCGTAGACAGCGCGCAGCGCTTCGTCGGCACGGATCTCCGGAACCGTGGTCACCTGTGGCAAGGGGGAGGGCTTGCGGCGTTGCAGGGTCTTGCCGGACTGTCCGGCAACCATCGCTGCCAGTGCCTGAAGTCCTGCTTCATAAATGCCGGCAACCACGGAACGTGCCTCATCTTCTGAAGCGCCTTCCGCATCGAACTTTCCCGACCATTCCACTTCGCAGCCGTTGCCGGTCGCAAGGATCCGGAATGTCGAAGTGTAGTCGCGCACGGGAAGGGGGCCAGAGAGTATGCGGTAGCTGTAGGTTCCGGGAACCGTTCCGTCGTCGGTCCGAGCTTCCTGGAGTATCGCGCCGTCCGGCAACGTCAGGTGGCGCACCGTTCCGGAAGGTGTTTCGCTCGTCTTGCAGTCCGCAACGGCCGGATGCCATGCACCGATCTGGTCAAAACCACCTGCAAGCTGTCGGACCAGGTCCGGATGGACCGGCAGGGCTTTTTTTCGGTGAACGTCGATCATCGTCTTCCTCCCGTTCAAGTTTGGGCAATCGTGAAGTGGCGGCTGTTCATTGGTCGGGTTTGGTCGCGTCATCGGGCTGACGCGACCGGGCCGCTTGTTCAGGCGCCCATCTGCTGTGCGTCGTATTGGGTAACCTGCGGGAAATCATGCTCCGGGTCCGCCACGTGCCGCACATACTGGATCAGGGTGTAGATCCCGATGATCCCGATGGTTTCCAGTAGGGCCTTGTCGGAAAAACCGGCCTGCCGGACCGCATCAAGCGTCTGGGCGGTCACCTGGCCGCGATTGCGGACGACTTCATTTGCGTAGTCGAGCAGGGCCTGTGTCCGCGCATCCTCCGCGCGGCCTTCCATTGCGGCCAGCATCTCGGTTTCGCTGCCGCCGTGCATCTGGCCCACTTTCATGTGAACGTTGACACAATAATCGCAGCGATTGAGTGCGGAAACGAGCATGGCTACCTGTTCGATCTCCTTGCCCGTCAGTTCTATGCCGTCGTTGACGCTGGCATTGAGCGCAAGGAAGCCCTTCAGCACATTGGGGGCATTGCCCGTGACCTTGAAGAGATTGATGACGCCGCCGAATTGCCGCTTGGCCTCGTCAAACGCCTCCTTCGTGGCTCCTGTTGCCTGGCTGGGTTCGATTTGAAGCATTTTTGGCATTTGTCGTATCCTTTCGTGTGTCAACTGACCGACCAGTCAAGTGAGGGATAAACGTGCTCGGACGTCCAGTGTTTGCCGCAACCCGCGGCGGTTAGGGTTTAAGGCTGTTCAGATGGGAGAGGGCGCCGGGGGCGAGAAGGGTGATGTGCGACGGGTCGTTCTGCGCCTTGGCCAGCAGAAGCCCACCCTGAATGAGGCCGATGACGACATCCGCTCCCCTGTCGCAATCGATCCTGGCGAGTGAACCGGCCTCGATGAGCTGGTGCAGGATATCGCGGACCGGGGCTTTCCACGTCGTCAGTGCATGTTTGATGGCCTCGCGTACAGGGATATCGACGGCCCCGAGTTCCAGGCTCATGTTTCCGACAAGGCATCCTTGTGCAAAGCCGTACCGGGCTTTCCAGTCCCGGTTTGCCCGAGCGGGAACGTCGAAGAGCTGGCGGAGCTTTTCTTCCGGTGCTGCGTCACTGTCGGCAATGTCGCGGAAAGCTTGTCCGAAAGACGTGGCATATCGCTCGATCGCCGCAGCCAGAAGATCCGACTTCGAAGGGAAGTAGTGGTACAGCGTTCCCTTGTTCACTCCGGCGCTCTTGCAGAGTTCCGTGGTGCCGACGGCACCGAAGTTGCGTCCCAGAAAGAGCTCGGTGGCCGTGTCGATGAGAGTGTCGCGTGTCGTGGTCATGCGCGATTGATATTTCTAACTGACCGATCAGTCAATTGATTGACACTCACCCCAAGTTCACGACGTCGCGAGGTGGGGTCTTGCCGTCGTCAGGTCTGGATGCCTCGAAAACGGCCGAACCGGAACGAGATTGAGCTCTGTCAGCAATGCAACTCCGTGTCGCCAGATTTGATTTAGTTGAAAAAGACGCTTGACCTGGAGTGCACTCCAACCGGTACCTGAGAGAAATCGTTCCGTTCGGAGACTGACATGCGGATTGGCGACCTGGCCGAGAAATCGGGACTTTCGACCGACACCCTGCGCTACTACGAAAAGATCGGCCTTCTGCCGCGTCCCTTGCGGGACGGTGGTGGGCGGCGGGTCTACGATGCAACGATCCTCAGGTGGATCGACTTCCTGGACCGGCTGAAATCGACCGGTATGGGCATCAAGGACCGGCTGCGTTACGCGGACCTGCGTACAAAGGGCGAAGCTTCGTTGACGGAGCGCCGGAAGCTGCTGGAAGCGCACAGGGGAAAGGTTGCCGGCGATGTTGCCCGGCTTACCGAAATGCTGGACGTCCTGGACGATAAGATTGATCGCTACAGAAGGATGGAAGCGGGCGAGACAGTTGATCCGGCCTTCGAAAGCTGCGCCCGGACCGAACACGGTGCGCCGCCAAGCAAGGAAGCTCCGAAACATGAGCACCGCCCTGGAGCGCGGCCGCGCGCTGACGCAGAAACTTAACCCCGACCTGGAAGCCATTCTCAGCGATCGTTACGACGATCTTCTGCCCGGATTTTCCGAAAGCCTGATCGAATGGGCTTACGGCCGGCACTATGCCCGTGAGGGCCTCGACCTGAAAACACGCCAGTTGTGCACGATTGCGGCCCTGACCGTGCTTGGCGGGCAGACGGCTCCGCAACTCAAGATCAACATTGAACACACGCTTGCCGCCGGTGCGGACCGGAAGGAAGTCGTCGAGGCGATCTGGCAGATGGCCGTCTACGGTGGCCTGCCGGCAGCGATCAACGGCCTCAACGCGGCCCGGGAGGTGTTTGAGGCACAGGATGCAGCGTAAGGGGACGTAGTCACACAGCGTTGCCGCCAAGATAAAACAATCCGTGGTCATCCCGGATATTCGCTGCGCTGCGTCCGGGATGACTAAAGACAGTCAGGTGCAAGGTGATTGGATACCGGTGACGCCGGTATCCAGTTTCTGCAGAACCTTCAACTCAGGCTGCTGCGACATCCTGCAGGAACCGGTCGATCCGTGTGGTGACTTCGGCAAGTTGCCGGGTGGCTGCACCGGTGATTTCTTCCACTTCACGGGCCGACAGACTGGTTTCGCTGGAGCCTCGGGAGAGATCGCCGATATTTTCCGATACGCTTGCGGTTTGGCCTGCAGCCTGGGAGACGCCGGTGGAGATTTCCGCGGTGGCACCGGCCTGCTGTTCGACGGAACTTGCCATGGCGGCTGCGGTTTCGTTGACGGACTCCATCATTTCCATGATCGCGCTGATCGCGTCCACGGCGCCGTTGGTGGCCTGCTGGATTTCGGACACCTGGCTGGAGATTTCCTCTGTTGCCTTGGCCGTCTGACCGGCCAGTGACTTGACTTCCGAGGCAACCACGGCAAACCCACGCCCGGCTTCGCCGGCGCGTGCGGCTTCGATGGTCGCATTGAGCGCCAGCAAGTTGGTCTGCTCGGCAATTTCCTGGATGAGCTGGACAACGGCACCGATGCGTTCGGCGGCCGCCGACAGGCCCTTGATCTGGTCGTTGGAAGTGCGGGTGGCTCCTGCAACTTCCTCAACGCGCACGAGGGTGTCGTTGACCTGCCGGCCGACCTCCTGAACGGAAGCGCTGAGTTCCTCGGTGGCGGCCGCGATGGTCTGGACGTTCTGGCTGGCTTGGCTGGAGGCGGTGCTGACGTCTTCGGACTTGCCTGTCGTCGTGCGGGCAATTTCGGAAAGCTGCTCGGCCGTGTTGTCGAGCTGATGCATATTGCCGGTCACCGTGGCGAGAGCCTGCTCGATATCCTGACGGAACGATGCCACAAGCGCATCGACGGTGGCCTGGCGCTGGCGGACACCTTCCTGGCTTGCAAGGGTTTCTTCTTCCAGCCGCATCCGTTCGATTTCCCGGTCACGGAAGGTTGCGACGGCCTGAGCCATGTGGCCGATTTCATCCTTGCGGTTGGCAGCCGGAAGGTCGAGAGCCGTATCGCCGTCCCTCAGTTTGAGCATCGCACCGGTCAGGCCCCGGATCGGGCGGATAATGGCAGTGGAGAGCAATACGACGAAAGCGATGCCCAGAAGCAGTGCCAGGGCAAGCGTAACGGTGATCTGCGTTTGAGCACCGACGGCGCTTGCCAATGCGGTCGCACCGGAATTGGCGCTGATGATTTCTGCCTGTTCCGTCAGGGAGGAGGCGGCGGCGGCAAAGGATTGTTCGCTTGCGCGCAGTGCCGCCGTCGAGGTGACGACTTCGGCAAAAGTGGCTTCAAGTTTCGGCAAGGCATCGCTGCCGGCGGTAACAAGTGCCTTGAGAGGACCATTGAGAAGATCATTCAGAGCCTTGTCAGACGTGTTCTTGCCGGCTGAGGTTCGCACCGTGTCCAGATTGCCCAGTTCGGTACGGGCATCGCTCAGATAGAGCTGGAATGTATCGGCGGCGTCCTGCGAGGATGTGTTCAGATAGTCTGAATAGGCGCTGCGGACGCCGAGCACGCTACGCGCCACACTCTGGGTGTAGTTCGACAGAAGCGCGATATCGGCGCTGGCCTTGTCGAAGTCCCGCAGTTCCTTCGTCAGTTCGTCAATCGGTGCTTCGGCGGCCTTGATGATCGTGTCGGCAAGGGTGATCAGTTCAAGGATGGCCGGTTCCAGTTTGTTTTTCCAGGCGTCCTCTTCCGGCGACTTCAAGTGCGCTTTCAAAAGCTTCTCAAACGACTTGGAGCTTTTGGTGAGGTCCTTGACGCTGTCCTTGATCGTGTCTGTCTTCACCGTGCGGCGAACCGCCTTCGCGTCCTTGTCGAGGGCATCCACCCGGTCCGCCAGTTTCTTTGCCAGGGTCTTGTCTGGTGTTGCCGCAAAGGTTTCGGCTTCCTGCGCCAGCACCACAGTGGTGATGCGCATGTTGCTGAGCCGGGGGCTGACGTTGGACAGGTTGGTCATCTTGCCTTCGTTGGTGATGGCAAGGGCGGATCTGTAGGCGGCAAGGGCCTTGTATTCCTCGAAGGCCTTGTTGGTGGTTGCAACCAGTTCGGAGGTGAGGGTGTCGAGGCTCGCAGCCGCTGTGTCACGGCTTTGCCGTGTGTCGCGCAGCGTCGCAAAGCCTGTCTCCAGATCGCCGACGATGCTCGCGAACTGCGTTGCCGCCTGGGGCTGGCTTTCAGACAAGGCGAGACTTTCCTGCGAAATCAAGCCAATGTCTGCAGCAACCGCTTCCGCCGTCTGGCTGCTGCCGTCGCGACTGAATGTCTGGGCGTGGGACAGCAACCGGGGGACGCTCCCCAGAAGTTCGTTGGCGGTCTTTGCCACCGTGACCGAGTTCTTGACCTCCGAGCTTGCGAACAAGCCCCCCGCACCGACCCCGATGGCGCACAAAAGCATGGCGCCGAAGCCGATCTGCAGTTGAGTCTTGATCGGCCAGTCGAAAAAGGGGCGCTGCCGTGTCGGTTGTCCGGCCCGCTCATGCCTTGTTGCTGAGGGCTCGGTTGCAGTCTTCCTGAAAGGAAGGTTCACGAACTTCATTCTTGAGCTCCGGACGTTGTCTTGCCGAAAGCATTTTGAATTGAAAGTTTTAAGAAGACCCAAAAGAGAGTTGCATTAATTATGGGCGGTCTTTTGTGTGCTTGTTGTGCAGGTAAGACTTTGGAAAGTAGTTTTTTGAAGTCATGCAACTTTTCGAGGTGGTTGCCCTGCAGCAGAGACGAATTGTCTATTGCGTCAATCGCTTGGGGTTGTTTTGTGGCGTTTTCTGAAGACGCGCGTTCAAGGCTGACTGCAGGCGGTCGGTAACGGACTGGTCGATATGTGAGTTGCAGGCCAGGGCAAGTTCGACGGTCTGCAGGGTCAGCAGTTTCTCGATCTCCACCCCTTCCTGTGCCGCAACATAGGGAGCCGAAATCAGGCCACCCAGCCAGAGCTTGGTGTGACCTGACCGCAGCATGTTCGCATTGAGCCCATCTTCATCCACCAGCACAAGATGGGGATGGCCGGCGTCCTGAAGTTCATTGGTGCTGGTCCAGCCGCCGACGGCTCCGGTCGAATAGCCGAAACTGTCTTCCACTGTCGAAAGTTCTATGGAACTGCCCTTCAAGGCAAAAAGGCCGTATCCGTCGATTTCCAAAGGTCCGACCCAGGTGAAATTCGGTTCGCGTTCCTGAGTGCGCCACAGGGCCATGAAACAATGGTTGGCGTTGCTCTCCACCGCGTTCAGCCCGCGTTTGAACGGCCGCATGTGCATCTCGACCGTTATGCCGGCCTCATCGGCGAGATCTTGTACAAGTTGGGTGACAGTTCCCGAGATTTTCCCGTCTTCACCAGGGAAATAGAGCGGTTTGTAGTCCTCGGTATAGATGACGATTTCAGGTTCGCTGGTTTCCACTGCAGAACTGGTGCTTGCTCCGGCAAGCGATAGTAGTGCCAAAAATAACAGTGATAACCTGATGTGCATGAAGGCTCCGGTTCATGCGTCCTGTCTCGAAGTTTCTTGCCGAAAGCTGCGCTTCGGATGCCATAGTATACATATTCGCGACTTCAAGAAGTCAATTCACTTGAGCGGGGCCGGCCTAGTCTATCCTGTCCTGACGGTCGCTGTGGCCGAGGTCCTTCTCCGGCCAAAGCAGGTCACGAAGCCGCTGTTTCAGCACCTTGGCCTCCGGAAAGCCGCCATCTGTCTTGCGGTCCCAGACAAGTTGACCGTCGCAGATGATTGTGAAAATGCCTCCGGTGCCCGGAACAAGGGTGACAGCGCCGGCTTCTTCCGAGAAGGTGGACAGGATTTCCTGCGCCATCCATGCGGAGCGCAACAGCCAATTGCATTGGCGGCAGTAGGTGATGATGATATGGGGCGATGGGACGTTCGTCATGGCGTCCGGCCAGCTCCTCTGTTTCGTTTGATTGTTTCTGCTTGTGCCACAGCTTTCCTCTGACGCGCCAGATACCATTTTGCCGGACATCCTGGAGGCCTTTGAACGGCATCAGGCGCTGCGTCGTGTTTGTGGCGCTCCCCTGTCAGCCCGGCCCCAGCCAGGGCTGACAAACCGTGTGTTCAGGCTGGAGGCTGAGAAGGGTACGTTCTTCCTGCGGCTTCCACGTCTGGAAGCGGCAGGCAACATCGACAGGAAGGTAGAGGCAAGAAATCTGATGCTCGCCGCTGCGACTGGAATTGCCGTGCCGCCGGTATTTTGTGATGCGGAGGCCGGTATTCTGGTGACCCGCGCCGTCGAGGTCAGCGGCAGCCCTGCCGATCTTTCGGAGCAGCCGTCTTATATCCTGGCCCGTGCACTCGGTGAGGCATTGGGGCAATTGCACGGGTCCGGTGTGGCCTTCGAAGGGCTGCTCGATCCGGACAGCGTGCTTCAGACGCAGTGGCAAGGTCTTCAGGACGCAGTTCGGTGCCGGGAGGAAATGGCCGGGCTGGAAATAGTGTTGCGACCGATCGGTGCCGGCACCGCTGGTGGTGCTGGCCCGGTACTTGTTCCGAGCCATGGCGATCCATCCCCCGGCAACTGCCTCATGACATCCGACCAGCTCTGGCTGATTGACTGGGAATTCTCAGGCATGTCGGATCCCGCCTGGGATCTTGCCTACGCCGTTCTGGAGCACGAGATGAGTGCGGATGAGGAACAGGTTTTCCTGCAAGCCTATGCAGCAACGGGCGCTGCGGTGCCCGAGGCCGATTGTCTCGGTGTCATGAAAGCCAAATGTGACGCCGTGTCGGCCCTCTGGGCGCTGGAGCAGGTGGCGGCGGGGCGAGACGAGGACGTGTTTCTTCCCTTTGCACGGCAGCGGCGGGGGCGGGCGCTCCGGCAACTGGCCCGTCTTTCCTGAGCGCCCGGAAACAGCACTGAAGGCTTGAAAGCCGGGATCAGTTGAGCGGATCCGGCCACTTTGGATCAGCCAGGCACTGGCTGTATCTGTTCGACATCCGGTTGCGCAGAGACTGGTTTTCGGGCTCCGCCAGAAGCTGGTCCCAGATGCCGTCCGATTTCAGATATTCAAGCGTACAGCCGCAAGCGGCTTCGCAGATTTCTGTCGTAGCGGTCGTGCCCTGGCAGGAAACCGTGCAATTGCGAACGAAGGCCTTGGCGGAGCGGTCCATCTCCGGACCGATCTGAGTTGCCGTCCACACAAGGCCGAACAGCAAGGGCTGATGCAGCAGATAGACTGGCAGGGAATGGCGGCCCAGGAACCGCGTCAGCCGGCCGGGACGGTCGGCGAATGTCAGTCCGGACAGCGTCTGCCACAGATTGATCTTTCGGAAAATCTTCGAGATGGCGACGCCCGCCAGCGTCACTCCGGCCCAGGGCGCCAGCGGCACATAATCGACACTGGCAAAATCCGGTGTGCCGAGCCCTGTCCACAGCCAGAGCTGGCCGTCGAGGGCGGATGAAGCTGCCCACAAGGGCAAAGAGAAAACGAACGCCGCAGCAAGCCCGGCAAAGACGAACGGAAGGCGCGTGAAGGGAAGGGCGATCACGCTGGACAAGGCAATGGAATGGAGAATGCCGAAACGGACAAAAGTATCGCCGAAAGTGAAATAGGTGACCAGCGACACGGCGGCTGCGGCTGCGACGATCACGGCAAGGCGCCGCCAGAAGGCTTGCCAACGGATGCCCAGGTGGTGGGCGAAATCCAGGCTGACGCCGGCCAGAAGCAGGAAGCTGCCGGCGATCGAGGCGGCGAACACGCGCCAGCCTGTCCCCTGGGCAACAGGCCAGTCGACATAGGCAAACCAGGAAAGGTCCCAGGAGAAATGGTAGATCGCCATGGCGACAACAGCGAGGCCGCGGGCAAGATCGAGCACGGCCAGACGCGTTGAACGCATTAAGGAACTCTCTGAACGATGACCGGTACCGGTTTCGAGCGGTAGTGCCGGTATGGATTAGCTGCTGAACGCCACGACCAGTGTCGTGATCAGGGCCGACGCAGCGAGCATTGCGCCGACATATGGCCATGGAGACGGACGATGGACGGTAAACACGTCTTGGTTCGCCGGGTCTTGCAGCATGCCCTCAACTCCCTTGTCCCACCACGAAGTGGGGCAAGAGTGGGCCAAATGTCCGGCAGCGAAAAGATAGTAAATCAATTGCTAACCGGTTTTCCCAAGGAAAACGACCTGATGTGGACGACCCGGCAAAAATGACCTAGTCGGATTGACCCGCCGAACGTCTTGAAGCCCGGGCGAAAACAGCGCTGTGTCGGCCGTCAGAGGTCAAGCGCGTCGAGACCGGCTTCCAGGTGGTCGGCCAGGAGCGGCATGCCGAGAAGATAGGTTGCTGTCGAACCGACGGCGCGCTCGCGTGCCTCGTCGACCGCTTGCTGGAAGTCTTCAGCCTCGAAATCACCGCGGCCGATCCAGGAGATGGCCACCAGTTCGGCAGCTTCATCCACGTTGAGATCCTCGATCAGCTCCCGCAGTTCCTCGTCGGAGAGATCGTCGTTTTCTTCCTCCGCAAGGCCATCGTGACCGTGACTTTGCTCCAGGGCATCGGCGTCGAATTCGACGTCGCCTTCATGGCCGTCCTCGAACGTATCCTGAAGAGACGATGCAACTGCCCGCGCCTTCTGGGCGAGCAGGCGGATCGTGTCTGCTGAAAGTGTGAGGTCGATGTCCATTGCTGCCTCCGACAAACCCTTCGTTTCTTTATCGATCCACTTTTCGCCGTTGGCAATGGTCATGATGTGAAATCCCTCACTGGCGCCGGTTGCATCGGCGTAATACTACCACTTGAGGGCAAATGCCCCGTAGCGGATTTTGTTCCACATGGCTTGCCGGAAGTTTCCGAACGCACTCGCAAAGACCTGGACTGCGGTTATCCCCGGTATTCAAGGTCGCGCCATGTGACTCTGGTTAATTTCCGATCGATGCCAGCCTTGAACCGCGTGCGGTCTTGCAGATGACATGTGATATTGCTTTACTTGGCGAACGAACAAATTCCTGTCCTTGACCGTGATCAACAGCGGATGCAACGAGCGGGTCACCTGAGGTCGGAGAGGCTGCGGGCGCGTGCACATATGCACTGCGGGGCTGTCTTGGATGAAGGTTCAAAGGGAACCGTCGTTGGGCAGGAAACGTTATCCGGGGGCGGACCGGGCACTGAGGCCCGGCACTCATGTGCCAAGCATGAGGCCGGGTCTCGGCTTTTGAAAGGTCGGTCTTCCAGGCGCTGATCTTGACTTCCTGAAACAGACGGAGCCGCCGCGGCAGCTCGTTGTATGTCAAGCTGTCAGAAGATGGCGCTTGCCGGCCGACCGGCATTTGCCGGTGCCTGGCCGGTTGCCGAGTGCGCGACGGGCTCGGTCTTCGGGACACCGTTCGTGTTGGCCGGGTTTGCCATCGCCGCTGCTGCGACCAAAGCGGTTGCCAGCAGCATGCCCAGAAAGATTGCCTGCAACAGCGGCCGGGCTTCATGCAGGTCGCTTTTGGAGGGGGCGGACTTTCTGGTTTTCTGGTTATCTACGCGTGCCATGGTGAAGATCTGTCAGGTTCGAGCGGTTGTACTTCGGTTTCTGTCAGTCTGCCTGCGCTTGAACGCCGGTCAGGTCCTGAAACAGTCGGCGGGCCAGCAGACGGGTAACGGCTGCCATGGTCAGGAACGCGACCATCGGCAGCACCAGTGACGGCTCCAGTGCGGACATCAACATCAACAGGCCTGCTGCCACTATGAACAGCAAAACCGGTGGGAAGCTTACGTTCTGCGACTTGATGGTCGCCTGTACGGTCGTTGCGTGGGCCATTGGCTCCTCCATCCGCTGGGATGAGTTCAATCTCGTTTGAAATTGCGCCGGCACGCGGACGCGATTTAGACATGCGCCGTGTGTTTTCGTGACTATTTTGCGGCAAATTCGACCTATTTGCTGCCGACTTGGCAAGGCGGCACAATAGGTAGTGTCCATGCTCCGAATGGCGCTGCATTCAAGGGGGGAGACGGTTCTGTTCCCCATTCCGGAAGACTTGATGTGCGAAGGTGGAAAGCTGTGGTTTAGGGTTCTGAATTCGGCCAATTAAGCTTTCGTAAAATTGACAATACAACTTCTCATAAAAACGTATTGCATTGTTTAATTACTGTAAAAACTGACATAACCCAGATATTTTACGATGCGATTTTAGTGTTTGTTTGCATTTCGGAAGCATGCTTGCTCGCCGGGAGATCCGATACAAACAGACCAGGCACGGAATGACGATAAACGCTGCGCAGAGCGCCACGGTGGGCAAGCCGACAGACCCAGTAACGTCGACAGAACCATCGGTCCAGAAGGCCGGGGAGCCGCCGGCCTTGTCGCTGGCGGGTATCCAGTTTTTCATCGCCGATATCAGCAAGAAAACCATTCTCTGGCACGAGATCGGTTCCCAGAGTTTCAATAGCGAAGTGCGGGATCTGCAGGAGGCGCCCTCCAACGAGGCGCTGCGCCACCTGTCGCCAGAGGATCGGAAGACCATTCTCCGCCTCGTCCAGGGTGCGATCCGGGAAGGCCAGGCCGGGCCGTTCGACGTCGGCGGCGGGCCGGACCACCGTATCCCGGGCATTCCGATCGTTGCCTATCGTTACGAGTTGCCGGACGGCAAGATCCTTGCGATCTGCTTTCCCTCCATCGGTGAGAATGACAATAATCCGGGCCGGGTCGTGCTGGGACTGGCACCGATCCTCCAGCATTTCGTTGCGTCCTCCACCCGCGTTGTGCTGCTGGTCGACAATTTCGGCTACGTGCGCTTTGCCAGCGACGGTTTCCTCAAGAGCTTCCAGATCGAGGATGCTCGCCTGATCCTGGGGCGCAACATTGCCCATATCCAGAACCGGGTCGGGCGAACGATCGTCTCCCTGACGCTTGCGGCATTGACGCGCCGGGCCAGTGCGACCGGGCGTGGCAAGTTTCTGCTGGCGTCCAACGACAGCGTCGAACTGAAATATGATGCCATGTACTTCCGTGTCGGCGGCACGGTGGGCGGGGTGCTGTTTTCGGCCGGTCATGCCGGCGGTGATGTCGACTTTGCCAGAGTCTTCGAAGCCTGCAGCGCACCGATCCTGGTGGTCAACATCAAGTCAAAGATCATCATCGCGGCGAACAACGCAGCGATGAAGACCTACCATCTGACATCGGACGTCCTCGACAGCCGCCCGATCACCGAGATGCTGCTTCATCCGAGCAATTATGCGTCCCTGTTGACGTCTGCCAAAGAAGCCTCGGAAGTTCCCCTGTCGGTGCCGGTGACGGTGCTCAATGGCCAGACCAAGAAAAAGCGCTTCAAGTGTACGATCATCGATGAGGACAAGGACGATCCGAAGCTGATCCTTGAAACGAGAAGCTGATCGCGCTCGCCCGGTAGGGGGGACCGATAGAGTATCTTCATGTCGCTGATGCGGCATTGCCGCCGTGGTGTTCCACGGTCCAGAGGAGATCTGCCCCAGGATTTACGCCAGGCTCGTGCCTATGGGAATGAAGGCACTGCGAACGTGACGATGGTGCCGTCCTCGCGGGGATCTGGCGGCGTCCGGCATTCTTCTGGGGGGAATCGCGCTGAAGGGTCGGCCCAAGCCGCCTCCCTTTGAAGAAGACCCACTTCAGGTCGCCCGTTCGCTGAAATTTCTGCTGTCCAAGGGGGCAAACCGCTTCTATCTCGGCTATGGCGGACCGCTTGATGCCGGGGTGATTGAAAGATACGCCGGCAAACTGGCGCAAGCGGCCTGAAAACTCCCGTTCTTCTCCGGATTTGGTCTTGTTTTCCGCAGCGCACGGATCTAGGGTCCGCGCGCTGTTAATCCCGTTTCCCCCTGGAGGACATTATGGGCTTTCTTGCTGACGCATTGGCGCGTGTTAAACCTTCTGCGACCATCACCGTCACCAACAAGGCACGCGAGCTTAAAGCCGCAGGCCGCGATGTAATCGGTCTCGGAGCTGGCGAGCCGGATTTCGATACCCCGGAAAACATCAAGACAGCCGCTATCAAGGCCATCACCGACGGCAAGACCAAGTACACCGCTGTCGATGGTATTCCGGAGCTGAAGGCGGCCATCGTCGAAAAGTTCAAGCGGGAAAACGGGCTTACTTACGAAACCAGCCAGATCACCGTGGGTACCGGCGGCAAGCAGGTGCTCTACAACGCGCTGATTGCAACGCTGAACCCGGGCGATGAAGTCATCATTCCGACCCCTTACTGGGTAAGTTATCCGGACATGGTGCTGCTCGCTGGCGGTGAACCGGTGATCGTGGAAGCGGACAAGTCGACCTTCAAGATCACACCGGAAGCACTCGATGCGGCGATCACATCGCGCACCAAATGGCTGATCTTCAACTCCCCGTCCAACCCGTCCGGTGCGGCCTACACGGAAGCTGAACTGAAGGCGCTCTGCGATGTGCTGATGAAGCACCCCCATGTCTGGGTCATGACCGACGACATGTATGAGCACCTCGTCTATGACGACTTCAAGTTCACCACACCCGCTCAGGTGGAGCCTGCTCTTTACGAGCGCACGCTGACCGTCAACGGCGTGTCGAAAGCCTATGCAATGACCGGCTGGCGTATCGGTTATGCCGGCGGCCCGGCAGACCTCATCAAGGCCATGGCCAAGGTACAGTCGCAGTCGACCTCCAACCCTTGCTCCATTGCCCAGTGGGCGGCGGTCGAGGCGCTGAACGGCACCCAGGACTTCATCCCGAAGAACAACGAAGTCTTCAAGGGACGCCGGGACCTGGTTGTCTCCATGCTGAACCAGGCCAACGGCATTTCGTGCCCGGTGCCGGAAGGCGCGTTCTACGTGTTCCCGTCCTGCGCCGGCACAATCGGCAAGACGGCCCCGTCCGGCAAGGTGATCGAGAGTGACGAGGACTTCGTCTCCGAGCTTCTGGAAGCTGAAGGTGTCGCCGTCGTTCACGGTTCGGCTTTCGGGCTTGGTCCGAACTTCCGCATTTCCTATGCGACCTCGACCGAAGCTCTGGAAGAAGCCTGCACGCGCATCCAGCGTTTCTGCGGGAACCTGAAATAAGCTTTTCGGGCATCGAAAGACTTTCGAATGGGCGGCCAACGGCCGCCCTTTCCTGTTGTGGGTTGCATTTTCCGGTTGAGGAATGCGCGGTTTACAACACAGTTTGAACGCTCTAGCCTTTTCCCGTCAGGTGGAGGGTGAGCGATGGCAAATTCACATCAAAAACAACTGCTTCTTGATCTGTTTGAAAGCCTGCCGTCGATTGTCTTCATTGTGCTCTGGCGACAGACAGGTGATCTGGAGCTTGCAGGCTGGAGTGGTTGCGGTCTTGCGGTTTTCGTTCTTGCCGGCTTTGTGCTGGTCAAGGCGCCCATGCACCCCGTATTGCTCGGTATCAATCTGCATATCCTGCTGGTGACACCGCTTCTGGTCGGCCTGTATCGGTTTGGTGACAGCACTCTGGCAGCATTCCTGACAGGCTATTCGTACAGCGCCGTTTTGTTGACCGTGACGCTTACTGGCGCGGTCTTGACCCTGTTCTCACGCGGTGGATTTGCCGGTGTCCCCAACTTGCCCAGATCAACGCAGTACCGACTATCGTTTCTGATGCTTGCCGTATCACTGGCTGGAACGGTCTGGGCGTTCCAGGCACCGGAAAACAGCATTCTTCCGGTGATCGTCACCTTGACCCTTCTGATTGCCGGTCGCCGGTTTCTGCTTGCCCGTGTATCGGACAGGTCGTCGAATGCTGGTGTGCTTGCCCCAGCTCTGGCGGGCGGTACCGACACTACCGACGGTTACACCTGACCCTGTTGCCATTGCCGCGATTTTGACGTCTTGGCGCGTCATATCACGGGCGTGATCCGCGCCTTTGCTAAAAGCGGATATTCGCAGCCGAACGGGAGTTCTCTACATGCGTATTTTGAAACCGGTTCTTGCCGCCGTGGCCATTGTGTTTGCCATGCCGGCCCTTGCCTCCGAAGACAGCCCAAAGGTTGAAATCGGCAAACTGAGCTGCCTGGTGGAAGGCGAGCACAGTTTCATTGTTGGCTCTACAGCAACACTCGGATGCAGCTTTTCACCGGTCGACGGCGGAGCGGTGGAAAACTACAAGGGGACCGTCCGCGATTATGGGCTGGATATCGGCAAGACCAACCAGGCCACGCTGGTCTGGGGCGTGCTCGCACCTTCCGCAAACCGGAAGCCGGGCCTTTTGGCAGGCACCTACGGCGGGCTGACCGCCGGGGCAAGTGTTGGTGCGGGGATCAAGGCGAACGCACTGCTGGGTGGTTTCGACCGGTCCATCGCGCTCAACCCTTTCAGCCTGGAAAGCCAGACAGGCACGAACCTGACACTGGGTGTCAGCAAGATGACGCTGGAACTGATCAACTAAGCCTCAGCGGCTGCCACTGTGCTGTTTCTCCGCTTTAGTCGCGGCAGCTTTCGTTCGCGCCGGCACAGGGAGTTTCTTCCTTGTCCGGCCGGGTGTTCTGCCGGTTGATCTGCTCGGTGCGGTTCAGACGCTCCGCACCGTCAATCTGTTGCCGGGTGGAGAAACCGGACTGTTGGCGGTTGAGGTTCTGGTTCAGCTGCTGACCGGCAGAAGGCAGCCGCGGCGAGGTCATCATGGGAGGACTGCGCAGCTGGGTCGACTGCGCATGCGCCGGTATTGCCGACGTGGCAGCAAGCAGGGCTGAACAGAGTATCAGGGTTTTGGTCACGCGTGCTCCTTTTGCCCGAGGCCGGTTCAAGTTGGTTACATAGGCCTCCGCGCCTCAATTTCACTATCTGCCAATTCCGGCAGGGCAAAGGCACTGTCTTGGGAAGATCTGAAGGCGGGCCTTTTTCAGTCTTCATCTCAAATTTTCTCCACCGCTTGCAGGCCTGGAGATCTCAGTCGGGAGAGCCTTTGTAAGCCTCTGGGATCGGCGGTGTTTTGGATTTTTGTGCACTTTTGTTGAACTCTCATCGGCCTGGAGACTGAGCCGATACAGAGGCAAATTGCTGCGCTGCCGCGTAAGATTCCCTTGCGTTGCCGCCGATATCGGCGCGACGATGGCTGACCGCCCCTGGTCGATCGGCCGCAGTTTGGGGCTTGGTGCTGTTGAGTACCGGGCAAATGGCCTTCGATCCCATCCGGGCGAGACGCGGCAGGCCGCGTCCCCCAGCCGGCCCTGCCGCGTTGTTACGAGATATCCTCGAACTAACGGGAGGCTCAGCATGGCAATCACTTCAAACGGAAAAGGATCTGCTGCGGGCAGCGCTCCGCGCTGTATCGCCCTAGTGGGTCCGTTCGGCAGCGGCAAGACCAGTCTTCTGGAAGCCTTGCTGGCGCGAACGGACAAGGTGGCCCGGCAAGGTTCCGTCGCGAACGGAAATACGGTGGGTGACGCTTCGCCGGAAGCGCGTGCCCACGGCATGAGTGTGGAACTGAACATTGCGGACGCGGAATTCCTGGGAGATCGCTTCGTGTTCGTCGACTGCCCTGGATCCGTGGAGTTCCTGAGCGAAATGGACGGGGCGCTTTCGGGAGTAGATCTGGCCGTTGTGGTGGCGGAGGACGACGAGCGCAAGGTTCCAGCCCTGCAGCTGATCCTGAAAGCCCTTGAAGCCCGCGCCATTCCGCGGGTTTTGTTTTTAAACAAGATCGACAAGAGCACGCGGCGGGTACGCGATGTCCTGAGCGTGCTGCAACCGGCATCCGCGGTGCCGCTGGTACTGCGACAGATCCCGATCTGGGAAGACGGCCTGGCGACTGGGTTCATCGATCTCGCGCTGGAGCGGGCGCATGTCTATCACGAGAAGGAGGAAAGCACGCAGATCGACATGTCCGATGCGGATCTCGCGCGTGAGCACGAAGCCCGTTTCACCATGCTGGAACACCTGGCCGACCACGATGACGATCTGATGGAGGCGTTGCTCGAGGATATCGCCCCCAACCGCGATCAGGTGTTCGCCGATCTGGTGAACGAAATGCAGGACGGTCTCATCTGTCCGGTTTTCTTCGGCTCCGCAGAACACGGCAACGGTGTCAGCCGGCTGCTCAAGGCCTTGCGCCACGAGGTTCCAGGTGTCGATCTGCTGTCGCGCCGGGTGCTTGGCACGACGTCGCGGGCGATGCTGCAGGTCGTCAAGACGCTGCACACCCAGCACGGGGGCAAGCAGTCGATCGCCCGTGTTCTGGAAGGCGTGGTCTCCGACGGCGATACCCTGTTCCTCAATGGCGACACCGAAATCAAGGTGTCCGGACTGTTTTCTGTCTTCGGCCAGCAGGCGAACAAGATCGCAACGGCTGGCAAGGGCGATCTGGTTGGGCTCGGCAGGCTCGATGATGTCCAGACGGGCGACCTCCTGAGTTTCGAAAACGGAAAGATCGAAAGCCTTCAGGTGCTTGAACGGCGCAATCCTGTTCTGGCGACGGCGATTTCCGCCAAACAGCGCAAGGACGAGGTCCGTCTTTCCGCGGCACTGGCGAAACTGGTTGAAGAGGACCGCTCGCTGATCGTATCGCAAAACCAGACAACAGCCGAAACGTTGCTTGCAGGGCAGGGCGAAATGCATTTGCGTGTTGCCCAGGAACGCCTTGCCGGAAAATACGGTCTGGATATCTCCGCCAATACGCCGCACGTGCCTTATGCCGAGACGATCCGGACAGGCACCAAGGTCCGTGGCCGACACAAGAAACAGTCCGGCGGGCATGGTCAGTTCGGTGATGTGGTGATCGAGATATCTCCGCTGCCACGTGGCGAGGGCGTCCAGTTTTCAGACACGATTACCGGGGGTGTCGTGCCGAAACAATATATCCCGTCCGTGCGTGACGGCGTGTTGGATGCGTTGGGGCAAGGCCCGCTGGGTTTCCCGGTGGTGGATGTGTCCGTCTGTTTGACGGACGGCTCCTATCACTCCGTGGACAGTTCCGACCAGGCCTTCAAGATGGCCGGCATACTGGCAATCCGGGAAGGCCTGCCTGAGTGCAAGCCGGTGCTGCTGGAGCCGATCCACAAGGTGGTGATTGCCTGCCCGAGCGATGCGACCGCGCGGGTGAATGCGATCGTCTCGGCACGACGCGGACAATTGCTTGGCTTCGATGCCCGTCCCGAGTGGAATGGCTGGGATGAAGTGCAGGCGTTGATGCCGGAAGCGGAAATCGGTGACCTGATCATCGAACTGCGTTCGGCAACCGCCGGGGTGGCAAGCTACACCGCCGAGTTCGACCATATGGCGGAACTTTCCGGCAAGGCGGCGGACATTGCCCTGCAGAGGTCCGGCAGACAGGCCGCATGAACGCTAGAGCACTGAAAGCAATGACAGAGGGGCCGGTTGGCCCCTCTGTTGTGTTCGCCTTACTGCGGCGCTGTACTGTTGATCACCTTGTTGTTGCGCTCAGTCACCAGGGCGTTATTTGCCATTGAAAGCCGATTCCGGTTTCCTTCGGAACAAACGGGAGACTGACAATGAATATACTGAAGAAACGCAGCTGGGAGCTTCCGGAACGGGAAGCAACACCGGAGGCCGTTTTCATGAACCGCCGGCAGATCCTTGCTGGCCTTGCCGGGGCTGGTGCGCTGATGGGTACGGGCCTCGGAATTCGCCCGGCCTTTGCGGAAGAGGACCCGAGCGCGGGCCTTTATCCGGTCAAGCGCAATGAGGCCTTTACGCTCGACAGGGACGTGACCCCGGAAGAGTTCACGGCGAAATACAACAATTTCTACGAGTTCGGCACGCACAAGCAGATCTGGCCGGCGGCACAGGAACTCAAGATCCGCCCCTGGACCGTTGTGCTGGATGGCATGATCGACAATCCGCAAGAGATCGGCATCGATGACCTTCTGGCCAAGATGCCCCTGGAAGAGCGGCTCTACCGGCATCGATGTGTCGAAGCGTGGTCGATGGCCGTGCCCTGGTCGGGATTCGCGCTTGCCGAGCTGGTGAAGCTGGCCGGGCCGCAGGCTGGTGCAAAGTACCTGCGTTTTGAAACCTTCCTCGATCCGTCGGTTGCCAGCGGGCAGAAGCAGAGCTGGTATCCCTGGCCCTATGTCGAGGGCCTGACGCTGGAAGAAGCGACCAATGAACTCGCCTTCATCGCTACCGGCGTTTACGGCAAGCCGCTTGCCAAGCAATATGGTGCACCGATCCGGCTGGTTGTCCCGTGGAAGTACGGCTTCAAGTCGATCAAGTCGATCGTGAAGATCTCCTTCACCGACGAGCGTCCGGTCAGCTTCTGGGAGGAGATCCAGTCTTCCGAATATGGATTCTGGGCGAACGTGAATCCGTCCGTGCCGCATCGCCGCTGGCCGCAGTCTTCCGAGCGGCTGCTTGGAACGGACGAGCGCCGCAACACGCTTCTCTACAACGGCTATGAGGAGCAGGTGGCAGGCCTCTACAAGGACCTGGGCAACGAACGCCTGTTCATGTGAGGTGAAGTGACATTACGTCATGCTGCGTCGCAGCATGGCCTGGGCAAAAAAAGAGCCGGGCCTTGAAAGACCCGGCAGTTTATTTTGATTCACTGAAAACAGTGGAATCACCTTCCAGAGGGGAACAGCTGGTCGGAACATCACTGGGAGGAGGACGTGATGTCCGTGTGACCAACAGTGATGCTTATATGCAGTGCACAAGCTGCGTAAACAAGAGGCAGGGGCGCAGATCTGCTATGCATTTTACGCAGAGCTTGACTGAATGGTCAAAAATCAGACCAAAACCCCTTTAATTACAACAGATTGAATTAGTCGGTTTTTGCCAGCGCCTTCAAAAAAATTTTTAATTTCGAGTGAAAAAATCGATTGGTTCACCGAAATAAATGCAAATGCTCTCCCCGTGTGCAGTAATTTTGATGCCTAAATGTTGAGCTGATTTGGCGAATGAAACCTGAGTCTGTCCAGTCCCATGCTTTCCCAGGGGAATAGGGACAATCGGGTCGCTCGGTTGCCGCCTTGCAGGCCGAGTTCCGAGACCTTTTTAGGGGAGAGTATCTGCAAAAACCCCTGTGCGGCCGCTCGTGCAGGCAAGCAGGGTTGCGTCCCGGTCAAGCCGGAGCTGCTTGGGCCAAACGCAATCGGGCAGATAGACGATAGGAGGGCAGGGTTAGAAAACCCAGCCTTCTGCATTTGCCAGCAGGAACTCGCGGAACGCGGTAACACGCGCGGTGTTCTTCAGTTCCGAAGGGTAGACAAAATAGGTGTCGAAGGAGGGCACCTTGTCGTCCTGGTCGGTCATGACAGGCGCCAGGTTCGACGACTTGTCGATGATGTAGTCCGGCAGAATGGCAATGCCCACGCCGGACTGAACTGCACGCTTGATGGCCACGATGTTGTTGGCCTTCAGGACGGACCTGCGCGGGCTTGTCGCGACGCGCCCGGCTGTTTCCAGCCAGTTCATCGAGCGGAGGTAGGCCGGAGCCTGTTCGCCGAACGTGATCAGCCGGTGCTTGTCGAGGTCGTCGATCGACACTGGTGTTCCGAACCGTTGGAGGTATTCCGGTGCCGCATAGACATGGAAATGCACTGTAAACAGCTTGCGCTGAATCAGGTCCGGCTGGGTCGGCTGGCGCAAGCGGATGGCCACATCCGCTTCGCGCATGCCGAGGTCCAGTTCGTCGTCGTCGAAGATCAGGTGCAGGTCGACATCTGGATAGAGATCGATGAAGCTTCTGATCCGTGAGGTGAGCCAGGTGGAACCCAGGCCCACCGTGGTGGTCACGCGCAGGGCTCCGGATGGCTTTTCCTTGCTGTCCGTCAGGCTCGATTGAACCGCTTCCAGCTTCATCAACACGTCGTTGGCAGTCCGATAGAGCAATTCGCCCTGTTCGGTCAGCAAGAGGCCGCGGGCGTGCCGGTGAAACAGCGGAACGCCCAGATCGTGCTCTAGCGCACTGACCTGCCGGCTGACAGCCGACTGGCTCATATGCAGGGTGTCACCTGCATGCGTGAAACTGCCAGCCTGTGCGGCCGCATGAAAAATGCGCAATTTGTCCCAATCCATGCGTGCCCCTCCGCAGGACAGTCAGGCAGCCTATTCGGCGGCCTGCTTTGTCGACGTCACTTCATGTTCGGCCAGAAACTTCTCGGCTTCAAGGGCTGCCATGCAGCCCATGCCGGCAGCGGTTACCGCCTGCCGATAAATGTCGTCGGTGACATCACCGGCCGCAAAGACGCCCGGGATGGATGTCCTGGTCGAATCCGGGGCAGTTTCCAGGTAGCCGTTGGACTTCAGCGTGAGCTGGTCCTTGAAGAGTTCGACCGACGGTGCGTGGCCGATGGCGATGAAGACACCGTCCGTGGAAATTTCCTGGAATTCGCCGGTCGCGGTGTTTTTCAACCGTACGCCGGTAACTGCTTTCGGCATGCCGCCGCCGAGGATCTCGTCGACTTGGTGGTCCCAGATGACATCGATCTTCGGATGCTGGAACAGGCGGTCCTGCAGGATCTTTTCCGCCCGCAGGCTGTCACGGCGATGAACCAGCGTCACCTTGGAGGCGAGGTTGGCGAGATACAGCGCTTCTTCCACGGCGGTGTTGCCGCCGCCAACAACCACAACTTCCTTGTTGCGGTAGAAGAAGCCGTCACAGGTCGCACAGGCGGAAACGCCGGCGCCCATGTAATCCTGTTCCGAAGACAGGCCAAGCCAGCGGGCCTGCGCGCCGGTGGCGATCACCAGGGCGTCCGCCGTGAACACCGTGCCGCTGTCGGCTTCCAGGCGGAACGGGCGCTGGGACAGGTCAGCCTTCACGATGGTGTCGTAAAGGATCTTGGTGCCGACGTTTTCGGCCTGCTTCTGCATCTGTTCCATCAGCCACGGTCCCATGATGGGATCCGCAAAGCCGGGGTAGTTCTCGACATCGGTGGTAATGGTCAGCTGGCCGCCCGGCTGAATACCGGCCACCAGCGTCGGCTCGATCATGGCGCGGGCAGCATATATGGCAGCCGTGTAACCGGCCGGGCCGGAGCCGATGATCAGAAGTTTGCTGTGTTCCGTGCTCATGGGCGCACCTTTATCCTGTTTTCATGTCCCGGCGTTTGCGTTGCCAGGTTGGCCCATCGGGGCGTTGTTCCGGGTTTGCCGTGCGGCCGAAAAATCGCTCAAGATGCGTTGAGCGATCACCGGCGTGGCATCTATCGGCTCGTAGGTAGTGGTTTTCAGCGGACCTGGAAAGGGGTGAATGACACCCATGCGTCGCAAAGTCCCCAAAAACCGGGTGATCTTGTCGTGACCGCCGCTCGGCTCGAATACATGGACCGGCTTGCCGGTGGCTGTGGCCTCACCGATCATGTTCGTGGAATCGGCAGTGGCGATGATCGCATCTGCCTTGGCGAGATAGAGGCCGTAAGGGTTGGGCTCGTCACCTGTCCAGTAGAGGTGATTTCCCGATTTGGCCAACCCTGCCAGACCATAGGCCAATCCGGCCGGCGTGCGGCGGGAGGCTGTGATCATGAAATGCACATTCGCCGCATGTGCGAGCTCGCGCAGGCCGCTCAAAAGGCGGTTCTGGTCGTCTTCGGAAAACCTGTGGTGCCGGCTGTCACCGCCGACAAGAACAGCAACACGGGGCCGTGGAAGACCATCTATCTCGGCAACCTGCCGGCTGCGGAGTTCGGCCAGTGTTGCGGCAGAGAACTTGTGTGGGGACGTCGGTGTTACAAGGACGTTCCGTCCGCGCAGCTTGTCATGCTCGGGTACCCAGATGAGATCCGCTGCATCTGGCCCTATCCGCGGGTCTTTCAGGAACACGGTAAAGGTCTTGCCTCCAGAAAGGCGCTTGACCCGGCGCAGATACGGGACCGTCCGGCGGCCGGACGCGATGGCGATATCAGGGTAGGGCGGGGCAATCGGGCTGCCGGGGCGGGTTTCCCGCTCGCGCAGATCGATCGGACCGAAGGGCATCAACCAGGTAAAGGGTGCGCGCGGCGCTATGTGGCGTTCTTCAACAGGGGCGCCGAGGGCTTCGGCAACACCGCGGCACTGGGCAACATCGCCCGCCTTTCCATCGGTGAGGATCCAGAGGGAAGAAGGGGCTTTCTCCGGCGAAAAAGGCATGTTTTGGAGAAGTTCCCCTATCGTAATCTTTCGAAATCGTGCGCAATTTTGTTATAGTCTTGCACAAACGCGCAAAAAATCATAACTCGGCACACAAATAGAGGTTAGCTTGGGATTCCGGTATCGGGCAAGGCGACAGTCTTGTGAAAGACCCGAATGCCCACAGCATGGCGCGTCATGCGAAGCGCGAAGGAGACAGGTTTGAAAGCGCGGCTCGATGCCATTGATTGGCAGATCCTGAAGGAATTGCAGGATGACGGACGGATGACCAATGTGGAATTGGCCCGTCGGGTCGGCATATCCGCTCCTCCCTGCCTGCGCCGGGTGCGCGCGCTGGAGGAAGCCGGGCTCATTCTGGGCTACCGGACCCTGCTCGACGAAAAGCAGCTCGGTTACGACGTGACAGCGTTTGCGATGGTCGGGTTGCACAGCCAGACCGAGGCGGATCTGATTGCCTTCGAACAGACGGTTCAGAACTGGCCGCTGGTGCGCGAAAGCTACATGCTTTCGGGAGAGGTCGACTTCCTGTTGAAATGCGTTTCGCCGGATCTGCAGACCTTCCAGAATTTCATCATTCGCGAATTGACCGCTGCGCCCAACGTCGACAGCGTTCGTACAGCGTTGACAATCCGCCGCACAAAAGACGAGCCTGTCGTTCCAATCGATTGAAGTCCGAACCGGCTGCAAGAAGGAACAAGACGCCATGGCTGTAAAACGTGTCGTTGCCAACATCGCATCGCCGGATACCGGCAAGGCGCAAAGCTTCTACGGCGACGTGCTGGGCATGGACCTGGCGATGGATCACGGCTGGATCGTCACCTTTGCAGGCGAACGGGGTGCAATGGCCCAGGTCAGCATTGCGGTCGAAGGTGGCGCGGGAACGCCCGTGCCCGATTTTTCGGTCGAGGTCGACAACCTTGAGGAAGTGCTGGAAAAAGTGCAGGCAAAAGGCCTCGACATCGAATACGGCCCGGCAGATGAGCCCTGGGGCGTCAGGCGCTTTTACGTGCGCGACCCCTTCGGGCGCCTGGTGAATATTTTGCAGCACGCGTGAGGCGCTGACTGCCGATGCGGCGGGCAAGGGCGCCAACAAACTCACGAAGCCAGTTTTTTCACTTTTTTCTGCAGGCGCCGGATCAGGGAGATGTCCCTGAGAGCGGCGGATACCAGAGTAAAGGCGACGGTCACAAGCAGGATGGTCGTCAGTGCCGCAACGGGCAGCATCTGGTCATAGTGGTAGCTGTCGAGCGCCTGGTCGACAGGTTCAATGCCGGAATAGAACCTGCTGCGTATCGCGTCGCTGTACGTCGTAATGCCAAAGTTGCCATTTTTCAGATAGCGCAGACCGAAGACGACGAAGAAAACGGCAACAGCCAGGGCGATCAGGTAGCCGGCCATCCGGACGGCGAACACGAAGGAGCTTTCGTGGCGTTGCGCGACGAGGCGCTTGAACATCAGGCGTTCGCGTGCCGTGAGCCTGGAAAACAGAAACCAGCGGTATATCCATAACGGCACCGACGCGATCAACAACCATACGGCAATCGCGTTAAAGACCATTGCAAATCCTCCGACACTTTCCGGTTGTCAGCTTAACGGCTGTGTCGTGGACGTCAAAGGGAAAGCGCAGCTTTTGCTGCGACTTAAGGGCAGTCGCAGAGCGCGTATACGTTGCCGGAGATCGGCGCCAGGCAGGTCCGGGTTCAAAGGGAACCCGGACGTTCAAACGGCCAGGGGCGATTTCCAGGCACGCTGAAACCGGAGTCGGCCCCTGCAAGGAGAGGCCAGACCGGGAAGGCACAACACTGAAAGGGTGGGGTCAGACGAAACGTACGTCGACGATCTCGTAAGACCGGGCACCGCCAGGGGCAGCAACTTCGACGCTGTCGCCGGTGGACTTGCCAATCAGGGCGCGGGCGATCGGAGAAGAAATAGAGACCTTGTTCTGCTTCACGTCGGATTCGACGTCGCCAACGATCATGTATTTCTTTTCTTCTTCGGTGTCCTCGTCGATGAGGGTGACGGTCGCGCCGAATTTGACGATGTCGCCGGACAGCTTGGACACATCAATGATTTCAGCGCGGGACAGCTTGTCTTCCAGTTCCGAAATACGGCCTTCGTTCAGGCTCTGGGCTTCTTTAGCCGCATGGTATTCCGCATTTTCCGACAGGTCGCCATGCGCGCGTGCTTCAGCAATCGCCTCGACGATGCGCGGGCGCTCTACCGCGGTACGTTCCTTCAGCTCATCCTGGAGCATCTTGTACCCGGCGGAGGTCATCGGAACTTTTTCCATTGGTCTCAGACCTTCAGCTTATTGGGTCCCCCTAATCTCGAGGACCGCGCTTTGACAAAAACAAACCAAGCCGGGAAAGGCGCGCTTTCCCGGCCGGTCACGAGTATAATAGCCTTAGCCGAAGTAGGATTGTAAAGGTCTTACTTCAAGGCTCCCAGCTTTATGGGCGGCAATGCCTTTCGCAGCAGCCACTGATCCTGCAAGGGTCGTGTAATACGGTACCTTGTTCAGAAGAGCCGCCCGGCGCATCGACCGGCTGTCGGAGATGGCCTGTGCGCCTTCTGTCGTGTTGAAGACGAGCTGGACCTCACCGTTCTTGATAGCATCAACGATATGAGGGCGGCCTTCAAGAACCTTGTTGATCTTCTTCACCGCAATCCCCTTGTCCTCGAGGAACTTCTGGGTGCCGCCGGTGGCGATGATCGTGAAGCCGCCGGCTTCCAGGCTGCGGACGGCGTCAAGCACGCCGGCCTTGTCTTCGTCGCGCATGGAAACGAACACGGTGCCCTTGTCCGGTACCCCAGTGCCGCAGCCGATCTGGGACTTGGCAAAGGCCTTGCCGAAGGCTGTGTCGAGGCCCATGACTTCGCCAGTCGAGCGCATTTCCGGTCCGAGGATCGTGTCGACGCCGGGGAAGCGGGCGAACGGGAAGACAGCTTCCTTGACCGCGATATGGTCGAGTTTTTTCTCGCTGAGACCGAAGGAAGCCAGGCTTTCTCCCGCCATGATACGGCTGGCGATCTTGGCGACCGGGGCACCGATCGTCTTGGCGACGAAGGGCACGGTGCGCGATGCGCGCGGGTTGACTTCCAGAACGAAGATCTCGCCGTTCTTGATGGCGTATTGCACGTTCATCAGGCCGCCGACTTCCAGTGCCAGAGCCAATGCGGTGGTCTGGCGCTTGAGTTCTTCCAGCATCTCTTCGCCGAGCGAGAACGGCGGCAGGGAGCAGGCGCTGTCGCCGGAATGGATACCGGCTTCCTCGATGTGCTCCATGATGCCGCAGACGAACACGTCCTTGCCGTCGCAAAGGGCATCGACATCCACCTCGATCGCGCCGTCGAGATAGCGGTCGAACAGAAGCGGGTTGGTGCCCAGCACGGTGTTGATCTGGCCGGTCTTGTCGTTCGGGTACTTTGCCCGCACTTCCGCCGGGACCAGCTCCGGCAGGGTGCCGAGCAGATAGGAGTTGAGGGCTTCCTCGTCGCGAATGATCTGCATGGCACGGCCACCCAGGACATAGGACGGGCGGACCACCAGAGGCAGGCCGAGCTGGCCGGCGATGAGGCGACCCTGTTCGACGGAATAAGCGATGCCGTTTTCCGGCTGCTTCATGTCGAGCTTGATCAGAAGCTTCTGGAACCGGTCACGGTCTTCGGCAAGATCGATCATGTCCGGTGACGTGCCGAGGATCGGCACGTCCGCCTTGACCAGCGCCTGCGCCAGCTTGAGCGGGGTCTGGCCGCCGAACTGGACGATGACGCCGTGCAGTGTGCCGTTCTCCTGCTCCTTGCGCATGATTTCCAGCACGTCTTCAGCGGTCAGCGGCTCGAAGTAGAGACGGTCAGACGTGTCGTAATCGGTGGAGACGGTTTCCGGGTTGCAGTTGACCATGATGGTCTCGTAGCCCGCGTCTTCCAGCGCAAAGGCGGCATGACAGCAGCAATAGTCGAACTCGATACCCTGGCCGATCCGGTTCGGGCCACCACCCAGAATCACCACCTTCTTCCGGTCGGACGGGGTCGCCTCGCACGCGGGCTGACCCATGAAGGGAGCCTCGTAGGTGGAATACATATAAGCGGTCGGGGAGGCGAACTCGGCAGCGCAGGTGTCGATGCGCTTGTAGACCGGGTGCACGTCCAGCTGCTTGCGGAGCTTGGCAACGTCCGATGCATCGAGATCGGCAAGGCTTGCCAGGCGTGCGTCGGAAAAGCCCATGGCCTTCAGTTTGCGCAGGTTCGCGGCATCCTTCGGCAGGCCGAGCTTGCGGACCTTTGCTTCCATTTCCAGGATGGCTTCGATCTGTTCCAGGAACCAGGGATTGATGCCGCTGGCCTCGTAGATTTCCTCGACCGTCATGCCAAGGCGCATGGCCTGGGCGACGTTGAGAAGCCGGGTCGGTGTCGGTGTCGAGACGGCAGCGCGCAGGGCGTTGCGGTCGTCGCCCTGATCAAGGCCCGGGATTTCGGTTTCATCAAAGCCGTTCAGGCCCGTTTCCAGACCACGCAACGCCTTCTGCAGGCTTTCGTTGAAGGTCCGGCCAATGGCCATCACTTCGCCGACCGACTTCATGGCAGTGGTCAGGGTTGCTTCGGAGCCCGGAAATTTTTCGAAGGCGAAACGCGGGATCTTGGTGACCACGTAATCGATGGTCGGTTCGAACGATGCCGGGGTCGCGCCGCCGGTGATGTCGTTCTCAAGTTCGTCCAGCGTGTAGCCGACAGCAAGCTTGGCCGCGATCTTGGCGATCGGGAAGCCGGTTGCCTTGGAGGCCAGGGCGGAAGACCGCGACACGCGCGGGTTCATTTCGATGACGACAAGGCGGCCATTGTCCGGATTGACCGCGAACTGCACGTTCGATCCGCCGGTTTCCACGCCGATCTCGCGCAGGACCGCGATCGAGGCGTCGCGCATGATCTGGTATTCCTTGTCGGTCAGCGTCAGGGCCGGGGCGACAGTGATGGAATCACCGGTATGCACGCCCATCGGATCGACGTTCTCGATGGAGCAGATGATGATGCAGTTGTCCGCCGTGTCGCGGACCACTTCCATTTCATATTCCTTCCAGCCGAGCAGGCTCTCGTCGATCAGGACCTGACCGACCGGAGATGCGTCGATGCCGGAGCGGACGATGGTTTCGAATTCTTCCCGGTTATAGGCAACGCCGCCGCCGGTGCCGCCGAGGGTGAAGGCGGGGCGGATGATGGCCGGCAGGCCGATCTCGTCGATGGCGCGCATGGCTTCAAGATAGCCGGCATTGCGGTCGTAACCGACGATCCGGCCGTTCTCGTCGTGAATTGCCGGGGAGGAGGCAATGGCCGCGCGCGGGTTTTCCAGACCGATGACGTCCATCGCAGCCCGGAACTTTTCGCGGTCTTCAGCCTTTTCGATGACATCGGCGCGGGCGCCGATCATTTCCACGCCGTATTTTTCCAGAACACCCATCTGTTCCAGATCGAGTGCGCAGTTCAGCGCGGTCTGGCCACCCATCGTCGGCAGAAGCGCGTCAGGGCGTTCCTTCTCGATGATCTTGGCCACCAGCTCGGGAGTGATCGGCTCGATGTAGGTCGCGTCAGCCAGGTCCGGGTCGGTCATGATCGTCGCCGGGTTCGAGTTGACCAGGATGATGCGATACCCTTCCTCGCGCAGCGCCTTGCAGGCCTGGGTGCCCGAATAATCGAATTCACATGCCTGGCCGATGACAATCGGACCGGCACCAATAATCAGGATGGAAGAGATATCTGTGCGTTTTGGCATCTCGGCTCGCAGCTCGCAGCGGCCTTTCCGGACAGCGGTCTCGCTATTCGGTCTGGCTCGGACATGAGGGTATGACTATGTTGGCTGAGCGCGTCTTATAGGGAAAAGCTGCGCAGGAGGGAACCCCGCCAGGGCGTGAAAGTCGACCTTTTGCGAGCTAAAATCACGACTTTATTCCGGCTTGGCAATTTCGGCGGGCAACGGGATCGTTGTCTGGCCGTCAAAGTCGCCGATCCCTTCCGACAATGCATAGCAGGCAAGGCGGATGGATTTGGGAATTTCAACGGGTCGGCCGTCGCGATTTCCCTTTTCGTAATACTGGATCATGCGCTTCTTCAGGCCCAGACGGTCTGCCGCATCCTTCTGCTTTAGCCCGAGTGCTCGCCGCCAATGGCGGAACTGCTGCGGGGTCATGCCGGGCATGGTGTCTTTGGATTTTGAGTCGGCCATTTCGTCTTATTCCAGAATACCTTGGTTGCGGGCATCCCCTTGCGGGTTCGCTCGTCCGGTACTTCTGACAAAAATAACCTTGCTCATCGCTTGTCAATCGAGAAGTGCACAATGTGCCCTTTTTGCGTCGAAGGAGGTGGTTGAATTTGATGGCAAAATTGACCGTGTGGACAAAAAATTGATATACTTGTTTGGTGCCGTAACGGTTGGTCAAATAAGTGATAAGCTTAGATTTTTCCTTACCTTTTCATAAGGAGTAAGGCTGAATTGATATTCGCGCATAGCGGGTATTGTTGCGTATGTAGCGTTCTTTTTCATCTCGTGGATCGCGATTCGTGAACTTTTTTGCCTACATAGTATCTAAGAGAATTTCACTAATTGTAATAATCCTCAGGGTTAGGAGTAAGCGAACTAAGTAATTTTCCCTTGGTCGTTGCCGTGAGGTAAAGAAAATTTATTGTGGATTTATATATTCAAGAAAAGTCTAGTTATTATATTCAGATTATCGATAATTAATATTTGTTCGTGTTTTGGCTAAAGTGCCCCTGAATAAACATTCGTAGATGCGTGTCCTTTCTCGTAGGTTTTTAGTTTTAGTTTTCGCATAACTGAAACTTCCGTAAAAACTGGGCAATATTCCTAAATTTGGCGTAGATTTTAACTGTCGATCCGGTGTATTAGACTACTGCTTAGTCTCCTATGAGTTTGGCGTTGGGAGCTTCTGAAGCGAAGAGCATTGCGCTTCAAGCTGCGGGGGCTGTACTTGCGGTGCTAGTGGGACCTGATGAACCGGAGGTGGGACCGGCGAGTCGGGAGCGCAGCAAGACCCAGCCAGACTTGGAACAAAAAAGACAAGATCGGGCTTAAAAGTATGAACAATGTAGCAACCAAGATGGTCGTGGTGCCGGATATTGCCGGGCCAGGACAAGAAGTGATGCTTGACGATCGCGCTCTCGCGATCTCGGAAATGTCCGAGCGGTTCGACGTAACCCTCAGGACGCTTCGTTTCTACGAAGAAAAGGGTCTTCTCAACCCGGTTCGCAAGGGCGCGCGCCGTTTCTACGGTCCTCGTGACGTTTCGCGGATGCGGGTAATCCTGCAGGCCAAGAAGATCGGCCTCACGCTTGCGGAAATCCGCCGGGTGATCAAGCTGGTGGAAGGCAACGGCAAACGGGAAGACCAGTTCAAGGAACTTCAGGAAATCTGCCTTGCGCAACAGGAGATCCTGGTGGAGCAGAAGCAGATGCTTGACGAGCAGATCGCAGAAGTCGGTCAGATCCTGACGGCATTTGACGAACTGATCGGATAAAGCTTCCGGCATCAGTTATCAAAAAACCCCGGCGTGCACTGCACGCCGGGGTTTTTTATTTGAGGTAACGCTGCATTCCGGTGGCGGAGAGGCGTTGGCCGGCTGGATCGTCGGCCGAACGCTTGTCTGCAATTCCCGGGGCCTGAGTAGGTCAGGCTGCCGATTTCGCGCTTTCCATCAGGTCGGTGAACCGCTTGAACAGGTAGTGGCTGTCACGCGGGCCGGGGGATGCTTCCGGGTGATACTGGACGGAAAACACGGGTTTGTCCTTCATTGCCAGACCACAGTTGGATCCGTCGAACAGGGACACATGGGTCTGCTGCACGTTGTCCGGCAGACTGTCCGCGTCCACCGCGAAACCATGGTTCATGGACGTGATTTCAACCTTGCCGGTGGTGTGGTCGAATACCGGATGATTGGCGCCATGGTGTCCCTGGTGCATCTTGAGGGTCTTGCCGCCAAGCGCCAGTGCGAGCATCTGGTGGCCAAGGCAGATCCCGAACGTGGGAACGCCCGCATCGACAACCTTCCTGATCATCGGCACTGCGTAGTCGCCCGTTGCAGCCGGATCACCGGGGCCGTTGGACAGGAACACGCCATCGGGCGCCTGGGCCAGGACGTCTTCTGCCGTCGCGGTTGCAGGAAGAACCGTGACCTCGCAGCCGGCGTCAGCCAGAAGGCGCAGGATGTTGCGCTTGATGCCGTAGTCAATGGCAACGACCTTGAACTTGCCGGCCTTTGCCTCGCCGTAGCCCTCGTCCCATTTCCAGGTCGTCTGGTGCCACTGGTGCGACTGGGTGGTGGAAGCGTCCTTGGCAAGGTCCATTCCCACCAGGCCGGGCCAGTTTCTGGCGGCCGTTTTCAGTGCATCGACATCGAAATTGCCGTCCGGCGAATGCGCGATCACGCCGTTGGGCACGCCTTTTTCACGGATCAGCGCTGTCAGCGCGCGGGTGTCGATGCCGCTGATGCCGATCAGGTTGCGGCTCTTCAACCACGCATCGAGATGTTTTGCCGCCCTGTAGTTGGCCGGATCGGTGATGGCGGCTGCCAGCACAACGCCGCGGATGCCGCTGTCTGCGGCCATGTTGACCGTCTCGATGTCTTCATCGTTGGTGCCGACATTGCCAATATGCGGAAATGTGAAGGTGATGATCTGACCGGAATAGGAAGGGTCGGTCAGGATCTCCTGGTAACCGGTCATTGCCGTATTAAAGCAAATCTCACCAACGGCTTGGCCGGTTGCGCCGAGGCCCTGTCCCTCGATTACACTGCCGTCGGAGAGCACAAGCAAGGCGGTCGCCGGGGTCTCGGACCATGCGTCTGCAGTCGTCATGTCTTGTTTCCAGATCTTGTTGGTGACATCATGCGCTGCAGGAAGGGCGTCTGCGGCGGGCTGGAAAGCCCGCAAAAGGCCGCCTGCATTAAGCGCGGGACTCTATGGGAAGCGGCTTGGATCGTCAATATTGATCCTCTGAAAAAAGATCTTTAAAATTCAATGGCTTGGCTGAGAAAATGGAATGGCGCCCCTGAGCGCCGGGCCTCAGCGCGGCAGGGGTGGGGTGAACCATGCGCGATGTGATGCGCGAAAGAATCAACGCTGCCCTGAAAGCGGCACAGGACGAAGGCGACAAGCGCAGGTGCGCGACCTTGCGTCTCGTGCAGACCGCTGTGAAGGACCGTGAGGCTGCTGCCCGTGAAAACGGCAAGGACGGCGTCAACGAAACCGAAGTGATTGAGATCCTTCAAAAAATGATCCGCCAGCGGGAAACTTCCGCGGAAGAGTTCGAAAGCAGCGGGCAGCTCGACCTGGCCGAGCAGGAGCGAGAAGAGCAGGAAATCATCCGTGAATTTCTGCCCGTTCAGCTCAGCGACGAGGAAATGCAGAAGATCTGCGAAGAGACGGTCAAGGATATCGACGCGCACGGTCTGCGTGACATCGGCCGCTGCATGAACGAACTGAAGAGCCGTTATCCCGGGAAAATGGACTTCGTGCAGGCGTCCTGCCTGGTGAAGGACATGTTGCGGGCTGACGGCGGTGAACAGGGCAGCTCCGGGACTGGTAAACAGGACTGAACCGCTGTTGCAGCCGGTGAGGCTGATGCAAAAATCGTCCAGAAGCCGGGCATGAGGCCCGGCACCACTGGAAACGACCTTCAAGACATTCTATTTTGGCGGACTGACCGGCGGCGCCCGAGTGTGCCGGTGGCAGGATGCCGTTTTCTGTAATCCGGACCCGTACACTGTTCCATGCGTTTCGAACCGCGCCTACTCGATGAAATTCGTGCCCGTCTGACCTTGTCGGATGTCGTCGGGCGGCGTGTGACCTGGGACAGGCGCAAGACGCAGCCGGGCAAGGGCGACTATTGGGCGTGTTGCCCGTTTCACCAGGAAAAGAGCCCAAGTTTTCACGTCGACGATCGCCGTAACCGATACAAATGTTTTGGCTGCGGTGCGTCCGGTGATCATTTTACGTTCCTGTGTGAAACCGAAGGGCTGAGCTTTCCGGAGGCCGTCGAGCGCCTTGCCGAACAGTCCGGCGTCGGTCTGCCAGCACCCGATCCCCAGGCGGCGCGGCGCGAGAAGAAGCGGGCAGGGCTTGCCGATATCTGCGAAATGGCGGCGCAGTTCTTTCAGGCAGAGTTCGCGGGCCCGCGTGGCGACACTGCCCGTGCCTATACGCAAAAACGCGGCCTGACGCCCGATACCCTGCGCGAGTTCCGGTTCGGGTTTGCGCCTGAAAGCCGCGATGCGCTGAAGGGATATCTTGCAGCGCGCGAGATCCCGGAAGCTGCGATGATCGAGGCTGGCCTGATCATCAAGCCGGAAGACGGGCGCCCGTCCTACGACCGGTTCCGCGGACGTTTGATGATCCCGATCCAGGACGACCGCGGCCGGGTGGTCGCCTTTGGCGGGCGGACCCTGTCTCCGGACGGACAGCCGAAATATCTGAACTCGCCGGAAACACCCCTGTTTCACAAGGGTGTCATGCTGTTCAACGCCCATCGCGCACGCGAACCCGCCTTCAAAAGCGGCGAGGCAGTGGTGGTGGAGGGCTATCTCGATGCAATCGCCCTCTGGCAGGCGGGCATCCACCATGTGGTCGCGTCCTTGGGCACGGCCTTTACCGAAGACCAGGTGGTGCGGCTCTGGAAATTCGCACCCGAACCGGTGATCTGCTTTGACGGCGATGCGGCGGGTGTTTCGGCAGCGCATCGCGCAATCGACCGGATCTTTCCGGTGCTCAAGAGCGGCTATTCGTTCCAGTTCTGCTTCCTGCCTGACGGGATGGACCCTGATGACCTCATCAAGCAGCGCGGGGTGGCAGGCTTTCATGACGAAGTCGAGCGGGCACAATCCCTGTTCGATGTGGTCTGGGATCGGGAGATTTCCGTTTCACGGCTCGATACGCCTGAGCGCAAGGCGGCACTGGAGAAGCGGTTCGATGATCTGATTGCCACCATTCGCGACGAGCGGGTGCGTCGACGGTATCAGCTCGATCTCAAGTTCAAGCTGTCGAACCTGTTCTTCGAGCAGGCACGCCAGTCCCGGCAGGGGGGCAAAGGCGGCAAGGGTGGTGGCTCCGCCGATGCGGCGTCTCCGCTCGGCACGGCACGCGAACGGGTTGCTGCCAGTCACGATTTCGGCACCGAACGGCTGGTGCTCGGTTTGAGCATGCGCTTCCCGCATCTGCTTGACAGGAACTTCGAGCGGTTTTCCAGGTTGCCTTTTGCCAATGACCTCCACAGGCAATTGCGGGACATTCTGTGCCGGATCGTCGATGATCTGGAAGCGACGCCCATTTCCGACCTGACCAGCGCATTCGAGGAACCGCTTCGGAACATCATGGGTGAAATGATGCTCGAAACCATCGGCATGCAGCAGCAACGTGGTGCGGAGTTTTCCGCGCTGACACATCGCTTCCCGCTTCTGAAATCCAATCCGCCGGAGGATTTCATCGAAGCGGCCTATCTGCACTTTCTCGATGTCCTGGAGCTCAATGCGCTGGAAGACGAACTCTCCTCCGAGCTTGCTACCGCGGACGAGCAGCTCGATGAGCATTCCTGGATGCGCATCCAGGCCCTGACGCAGGACCTCAGCCGGAGGCGAGAGGAATGTGCGCGCGATGAAGCCGACCTTGCCGAGCGCGCCAAAAAGATCCGCACGGCACCTCCTGTGGCCGTGGCAGCACATTGACGGAATGGCTTGCCGGCGGCTTAAACGAAGTTCTGCGGACCTTCAGTTGCGGAAAAGGGAACTTTTGGAGCAGCGACCCGTTTTCTGGCGACGAACCGGCATTGGGCCTGAAAATGCCCTCTTTGGTGTGCGCAGGAGCACAAAAATGGCATTTTCCAATTGACCGGTGACGAATCACACTTGCGAATCGCGTGAGCCGAGCTAAATAGAACCTTTGCAGCCCTCAAGCGCCGGAGCTTTCAAGCCTGCTCGCGGCAAAAGTCTTAATATAGCTGCAACCCGAACGAACACCTTTTACGCATCCGTTTCCGGATGCCGACAGAAAAGGCCGTGTGCTGCGTCGATGCTGAAATATGCCAATGTCGAAAAGTGTACGGTTAATTGGGACTTAAGGGACACGGCTTACAAACCTAACCGCAGTGATTCTTTCAGACGCCGCCGCACCACATGCTGGCGCGCTGGGGGTGAATTGGGTTGAAGCCAAACAAAGGGCGCGGCGTGGCCGGACCGGCCGCGAACTGGAGCACGATATGGTAGCCAAAGCGACACAAGCAGACGACACACAGGAGCAGAGCACGGACGGCCCTGACGGCCCTCTGCTGGACCTGTCGGATGCCGCTGTCAAAAAGATGATCAAAGCCGCCAAGAAACGCGGCTATGTCACCTATGATGAACTGAACGAGGTTCTGCCCTCCGAGCAGGTGTCTTCGGAAAAGATCGAAGACACCATGTCCATGCTTTCCGACATGGGCATCAACGTGATCGATTCCGACGAAGCCGAAGAAGGCCCGGAAGAAGTCGATGGTGGCGATCTGGTCGCCGCAAGCACGACGGCGCTTGCCAAGAGCACCACGAAAGAGCCCGCCGACCGCACCGACGATCCCGTGCGCATGTACCTGCGCGAGATGGGTTCGGTCGAGCTGCTGTCGCGTGAGGGCGAAATCGCGATTGCCAAGCGCATCGAGGCTGGCCGCGAGGCGATGATTGCGGGTCTTTGCGAAAGCCCGCTGACCTTCCAGGCCATCATCATCTGGCGTGACGAGTTGAACGAAGCCCAGGTCCTTCTGCGCGACATTATCGATCTGGAAGCAACCTATGCCGGCCCTGATGCCAAGGCCGGCCCGGCCGTTGCCAATGACGATGTGGCGCCGAGCGAAGGCAATTCGGAAAATTCGGGTGGTGCGTCTGAAGACACCGAAAACGAAAGCGAAGACGGTGACGGTGAGGATGACGACGACGAGTTTGAATCCAACGTTTCCCTGTCCGCGATGGAAGCCGAGCTGAAGCCGGGCGTCCTGGAAACCTTCGACAACATCGCCGACAACTACAAGAAGCTTCGCCGCCTGCAGGATCAGCTGGTGGAAAACAAGCTGGCCAACAAGACCCTGTCGCCAAGCCAGGAGCGCCGCTACAAGAAGCTGAAAGAAGACATCATCGTTGATGTTAAGAGCCTGTCGCTCAACCAGAACCGTATCGACGCCCTGGTTGCCCAGCTCTATGACATCAACAAGCGCCTGATGGGCTATGAAGGCCGTCTGCTGCGTCTGGCCGACAGCTACAATGTCGACCGCACGGACTTCCTGAAACAGTATCAGGGTGCCGAGCTCGACCCGAACTGGCTGCGCAAGGTTGCCAATCTTTCCACGCGCGGCTGGAAAAACTTCATCGCGAAGGAAAAGGAAACCGTTCGCGAGCTGCGTCAGGACATCCAGACGCTGGCCACCGAAACCGGGCTCGAAATCACCGAATTCCGCCGCATCGTTGCGATGGTCCAGAAGGGCGAACGCGAAGCACGTATCGCGAAGAAGGAAATGGTCGAGGCGAACTTGCGTCTCGTGATCTCCATCGCGAAGAAATACACCAACCGCGGCCTGCAGTTCCTGGATCTGATCCAGGAAGGCAACATCGGCCTGATGAAGGCGGTGGACAAGTTCGAATACCGGCGCGGCTACAAGTTCTCCACCTATGCGACATGGTGGATCCGGCAGGCGATCACCCGTTCGATCGCCGACCAGGCCCGTACCATCCGTATTCCGGTGCACATGATCGAAACGATCAACAAGATCGTGCGTACGTCGCGCCAGATGCTACATGAAATCGGACGCGAGCCGACCCCGGAAGAGCTGGCAGAAAAGCTGCAGATGCCGCTGGAGAAGGTTCGCAAGGTTCTGAAGATCGCCAAGGAACCGATCTCGCTCGAAACACCGATTGGTGACGAGGAAGATTCGCACCTGGGCGATTTCATCGAGGACAAGAACGCGGTTCTGCCCATCGATGCGGCCATCCAGTCGAACCTGCGCGAAACGACCACCCGCGTGCTCGCCTCGCTCACTCCGCGTGAGGAACGCGTGCTGCGCATGCGCTTCGGTATCGGCATGAACACCGACCACACTCTGGAAGAAGTCGGGCAGCAGTTCTCGGTTACCCGTGAACGTATCCGCCAGATCGAAGCGAAGGCGCTGCGCAAGCTGAAGCACCCGAGCCGGTCTCGCAAGCTGCGGTCGTTCCTGGACAGCTAAGCTGCCGGGAAGAGCTTGAAACATCGAAGAACCCGGCGGAGACGCCGGGTTTTTTTGAAACTTCGAACCTGAAATCAACCGGCAACTTTGCTGTAAGGGCGCTCTATTGGCCATCACCGCCGACATGGACCGGAACATGGTCGGGATTGAGCCTGCGGACCGGCGGCTTTTCCTGTGGGGGCTTGTGGTCTCCGCCGTGCTGCACGCGCTTGTGGCCTTGATGCTGCTGGAAGGCGTATCCGGCTATACGACCCAGCCCCTACAGGACGTGGTTGAAGTCGAACTGCTGCCCCCGCCGCCGCAGGAGGAAGAGACGCCACCTGCGGAACTTGAGCAACCTGAACCGGAGCAACCGGAGCAGGAAGAGGTGGAAACACCCGAACAACCCTAGCCGCCGGAACAGGAGCAGGCCGAGGAAGCCCCGCCGCCGCCTCCACCACCGCCAGCGTCCGCTCGCGAAGACCTTGCCGAGACGCCCGAACAACCGCCAGAGCCGTCCGTTCTCCAGGAAGTGACCGAGTTCGGCGAAGAAGACACGGGCCTGCAAGGGGAAGAGGAAACGCCGCCGGCATCCGCTGAAAGCGCTTCCACGGAGAGCGAGCAGCAGGCGGAAACCGACGCGCAGACGGATGAGGCCCAGGCGGGCGAAACGGACGCCGGCGAAGGGGAAGGTGAGGGCGAAGGTCAGGAGACCGAGGCTGCCGAAACCGAAGCGCCGCAGGAGGAGGCTCCGGAAGAAGCACAGGATACCGCCGCTGAAGACACCGCTGATGATAGCGAAGCTCCTGACGAGGAGGCCTCAGACGTTGCCGAAACACCCGAACAGCCGGAGGCCCTGCCAGAGGAGACCGTTGGAACCGGCGCGGAAACGGACACGGCTGAAACCGGAGAGCAGCCCGCCGAAGACTTCGGAATTGTCGGACCGATCGCAACAAACAAGACGCCCGCTCCCAAACCACCGAAACCGGTGGCTTCGCCTCAACGCGACCAGGCAGGAGGAAAGCGGGCATCAGGCGGCTCGGAAGGACCTCCAGCCGGAATGATTGCAGCTCGGGAACTTTATTCCCGCGATATTCTGGATGATCCGCAGGCGCGCACGGCCATGCGCGGCATGACCGAGGGCCAGCGGCTGAACCTCTTGTGCATGACCGAGTTGAGAGAGCAGATTGCTTCCGTCAGTTCCTTGCCGCCGGAACTGCTGCCGTCTTTCCGGCCTCGTGGCGGCAACGTTCTGCAGCCGCGTATCGCGGCATTCCGCAGTCTTGGCCGCTGGTTCGACGTTGCTTTCCGCTGCGAGACGGACAGCGGCGTGACGCGTGTGGAGCGGTTCTCCTTCAAGATCGGCAAGGAGATACCGCAAAGTCAGTGGCTGGAACGGGGACTGACGGGGTTCTGACCCCGCCAGTTTGACTGACCTCAGGACTGACGCTTGAATTGCAGCGACGCGTTGGCGATTTCGTGCGCGCGCATGTTCACCGCCCAATTGTAGAACGAAGTCTTGCGAGAGGGGCCGAGTATGGAACTGATGATCACGTGCGACGGGGTCTTCATCGCCAGCGCGGTGAATTCCAGCGGATCATTGCTTTCACTCGTACGGGCACCGACGGTCACTTCGGTGGCTTCGATAAACGGCGGGTCGAGCGTCACCGCTTTCGACGTCGCACCCGCGTCGAAAATGATGTCGGAACCTTCGAACTCCCGTCTGGTCTTGCCCAGTTCCTGAACAAGGTCTACCGGCTGCTGTGCGCTGATCGCCTTCAGTCTGGCAAACCCGAGGATCTCGCCATTGGAGCCCGTGCGGGCAAAGTCGATGGCCATGCGATCGGCCAGACCGGATTGCGGCTGGTTGACATGCCAGGACGCGGGAAAGAAGAAGCCGATGTCCTGGAACAGGGAAAAGTTGCTCCAGTCCTCGATCACGTTCGGCTGCCTGACCTGTTCGGTGCGGAACGACCTGACGGCCATGTTGACGATGTCCGAAAGGGCAGCAAACTCGCTGGAAGGAACAAAGGCCTGGATCAGGATCAGCGTATTGCCATTCACCGTGACGGTGACGAGGCCGCGCAGTTCGTGGCCTTCGGCCCTGACAAAGCAGCTTGCGCGTGCGCGGCGAGCATCGATCGGCTGCAGGGTGTCGACATGCCAGGACGACAGGGAGCAGTAGTATTCGAGCCAGTGTGCGGCCGAGATCTCGTTGTTGAGGAGAATGCCGATCACCTGGACGGAGATATTCGTCGCCTGGGGAGGCTCGAAAACCGCAATGATGGTGGGGCTGTCCACCGTGAGGGGCTGCTCGTTGGCCTGCTTTACCTCCCAGCTTCCGGGAAGCAGAAGCTGGAACGCAAAAGGTGCCGGGCTGATTGCGGTCAGTTCGGCGGCGACATAGTCCTCAGTGGTCATTCCGATTATCACCCTTGGGTGTTCCTGCCGGCGGTCTCGAGTGCAAAACCACCTGTCTAATAAACTCCGACAAAGACCTTGAAGCCCGCCATCGGACCAGCCCCTGCCTTGGCTTCAGCAGTCACGCCATAGGCGTCACCGATTTTTCCTGCCTGCGCGCTGGCCCCGGCTGCAGCCCCGACACCGGCTTCTCCGCGGCCTCCGATTCGAAGGCCGTGGTCATAGGCGCTGTCGAGCGTTCGTTTCGCCGGATCTCCGCTCACCCAGCTCAAAAACGGGCCAAGGGTGTTGTCGTACAGGGTTTTGGGACTGATGTTAATGGTGCCTTCGGCGCTGGCCTGTACCAGAACGAGTTCACCTCCGATTTTGCCTTCCACTCCCGCAAAATCTTCGGATTTTCTGAAGCCGAGACCGCCTTCGGCTGAAGCGGACAGGGCTTCGCCTTCCACCTTGCCACCGACAAGCCCGTTGAGTGTCTTGCCTTCGGCCTTCCCGGTGATGGCGGCAACCTTCGCATTTGCATAAGCTCCAGCGGCATAGTCCCCGTTGATATCGCCGGATATGCCGAGCTTTGCCTCCGCGCTCGCCTCGGTCTTGAAATGACCGCCTTCCGATTCCCAGAAGGTCTTTTCCTTGCTGAAAAGCTCATACTCGTATTCGGCGCTGGCTTCAGCGTTCTCCTTCAGCTGGTCCTTGAGCGACCGCTTCTCGGTTTCCGGCTTCTTGATGCCGTTCGAGTTGTATCGTTCCTTGTAGGGCTTCTCGATACCCGTCTCCGCACCGGCAGAGAACTTGTGCGGACTTTTTGCCGGAGGCGCTGCGCCGCCTGCTCCTCCGCCACCGCCTCCACCACTACCGCCTTGCGTTCCGATCAGAACCGTTGGCAGGCCGGTTATGATTGTTCCGGCCTTTGCGGTCAGATCTGTCATTCGCGCAGCAGGGCTGCCTTCGACCAGAACCGTCCACGCACCCGTAATGATGGGGTCACCACCGGCTGGTGGCGGCGGGCCGACGCAAACGCACATGTCGCCAACACGTGCCTGCGGCAGCTTGCCGGTAAGCACGGTAAAGGCGCCTTTCCATACGATTGGCGCGGGAACGCCCATGCACATGGGGCAGGTATGCAGGTCGGTGAGACGAGCGGCAGGAAAACCCATAAATGAACCGGTCTTAATAAAAACTGCCGGATCATCGGAAAGTTGTTTCACACTGTCAATACTGCTTATCGCGACCAGGAGACGGTTCGTGCATGAAGAAGACCTTCGTTGCTGCAGAACAGGCAAAGGTCACCCGAGTTGAAGCGGCAGTTTTCTTCGAGTGAAAGTTTACGTAACGACAATCACCAGAATTTCATAACCGTCAGTCTATCCTTCTCCTGCTTTCCCGAATGGCAATCGGAGGGATTTCATGAGCGACGTCCAGCAGACCTTCTCCACCGCATCAGTTGCAAGCCTCGATAGTCCGCAGGCCTATATCGAGGAGACACCGATCTGGCGCGATGGTACGGACGTCGACAGTTCCATCCTGACCGGCATGCAGTGGCGTATCTGGTGGCTGGCCTGCGCCGGCAAGTTCTTTGAAGGCATGGTTGTCTTCATGACCGGCATCGCACTGCCGCTGATCGGGCGGGAATTCAAATTGACAGCGGTGGAGCACGGGCTTGTCAGTTCGGCGATCCTGTTCGGCATCCTGATCGGGGCGACAGCACTGGGCGGGCTTGCGGACCGGTTTGGACGAAGGGCGATGTTCATCGTCGAGATGGCGCTCTTCATCGCCTTTCTGCTGGTGCTTTCGATAGCACCGAACCTTTCGATTACCCTGATAGCCCTCTTTGGTGTGGGCCTGGCGCTCGGCTGTGACTATCCGACGGCGCATATGGTGATCTCGGAGAACATTCCGGCGCGGGCGCGTGGACGGATGGTTCTGGGAGCTTTCAGTTTTCAAGCTGTCGGGGCATTGTCGGGTACAGGTCTTGCCTTTCTGACGCTCACCTGGTTTCCGGACCCCGAAGCCTGGCGCTGGATGTATCTGACGGCCGTTCCGCCTGCTCTTCTGATCCTGGCCGGCCGCTTCTTTGTTCCGGAAAGCTCCAACTGGCTGATCGTGAGGGGACGGGTGGCAGAAGCGGAAACCGCACTGCTGAGATTGCTGAACCGGCGCCCCAGATATCCGAGTGAAATTTCACTGAAGGCTGAAACAGCCGGTTCGCCGCATGCGCACAAGGTCAAGTGGAGCCGGTTTTTGACAGACCGGAAACTGCGCAAGGCGACGATCTTTGCGTCGGTTCCCTGGTTCTTGCAGGATCTCGGGACATATGGCATCGGCATTTTCACGCCGGTCATCCTGGCCAGTTCAATTGGCAACAAGCGCGAGCACGCACAGTCGCTCTCAGATCTGGTCTACAACGATCTGCTTGCAGCGAAAGGTGCCGCTCTGATCGACGTCCTGCTGATTGTCGGCATTGTCTTTGCCGTGATGTTCACTGACCGGATCGGCCGTGTCCGCCTTCAGGTGATCGGTTTCATCGGCTGCGCCGTTGGTCTGGCGATTGCGGCTTCAGGCAACCATGCAGGGCCTGTATGGGACGTCCCCCTGATCTTTGCAGGCTTCATGCTGTTCAACTTCATGACCAACATGGGTCCGAATGCGCAGACCTACCTGATTGCCGGCGAGGTGTTTCCTGTCGCCTATCGCGGCACGGGGGCGGGCCTTGCGGCGTCCTTCGCCAAGATAGGCGCGGTTCTGACTGCCTTCCTGTTTCCGATTCTGCTCAAGGACCTGGGAACGGACGTGCTGCTGGCCGGCCTCGTGGTTACCTCGCTGCTGGGAGCGGTGGTGACGTGGGTCTACCGGATCGAGACGCGCGGTGCCGACCTCGGGTGAGGGGGGCGGCTATTCGCTTGCGATGGCGCTTTCCCGTGCAGTCAATCTGTGACGTAGCACCAGCATCGCCAGGGCTGGAACCAGTGTCAGGCCCGCATTGATGTAGAAGACGGAAGCGCCGGACCGCGCGACGGCTTCCCGGGTGAGCAGTTCTTCCGATCCCGGAGCAACAAGACCGGTGACAATTGCGATCAGTCCGGTAAGGCCGCCGCCGATGGCGATACCGGCAGAGGAAATGGTCGGCAGGATGCTGGAGACCAGGTTCTGGTCTTCGCCCTCGGCGATGTACATCAGCGAACGCATCAGGATCTGGTTGCACAGCCCGTGGCCGGCACCGGCAACCACGGCAGCGAGCGCAAACAAAGGCAGCGACGCGGTCGTGATCGCAAGAGCTGTCAGGGTCAAGCCGCCGGCGATCAGGAATGGACCGGTCGTCAGATAGGTCAGTTCGCGCTGCCGCGACGGTGCACGGGAAGAGATGACGGCGAAGATCGACCAGGAGAAGGCGAGCCCGGCGGCAACATAACTTGCCTGCGTCACGCTGAGACCCCAGTAGACCTGGCCGACCGTCGTCACGAAAACCGCCCGCACCGCAGCGGCAGCGGAAATGAGGAACACGATCCAGGTGCCGAGGCCGATCAGGGTCTGCGCCCGGAAGGCATCGCGCGGGAAAAGGCGATGCGGGCTTGCGGCGTCAAAGGTCAGCAGCAGCGCTGCGGTTGCCAGACCGGCTGCAATCGTCAGCGCAAGCGGCAGGGGCGCATGCAGCTCGCCTATCACGGTCAGGAGAAAGATGCTTGCTGCCAGCAGGGCAAGGCGAACCAGTAAACGGACCGGCAAACTTCTGGCCGTGGGGCCGCTTGCGGTGGCCGGGCGGACTGCGTGCGCAGGCAAGGCCGTGTTCATCAGGACGAACAGCAGCAGCACGAAGGGTATGTTGATCAGGAAGGCGGCGCGCCACGACCAGAGTTCGGACAGCAAGCCGGCCGAAACCGGCCCGATACCCGCTGCAACGGCCCAGACCCCTGCCAGCAAGGCAAAGACACGCGGGGCGATGTTGCTGGGGAAGAGATCCGGGATCAGCGAATAGCACAGTGCGATGATCATGCCTTCGCCGAAGCCCTGCAGGGCGCGTCCGGCAATCAGCCCTTCCAGAGATGTCGAGAGACCCGCGAGCACCGATCCACCCGCAAGCAGGAGGGACGCCAGCAGGAAGGGACTGCGGGCACCGAAACGAACCTTTGCTGCGCCAGTGAGGCAGCCCGCCAGGATTGCCATCATTTCAAAGGAGGAAAATACCCAGAAGGCACGGTCCTGCCCGCCAAGATCGCGGATGATGTCCGGCAGGACAGCGGTGGTAACAAAGCCATTGATGGCGTGAGATCCTACCCCGAGTACCAGCGCCAGTGTGCCGGCCGCACGGTCCGGTGAAAAGAGTGACGGGCTGACGGGCGGGAGCGCTGGCGAGCTGATGGACATGGCAACCTCGATAAAGAAAGTATTTTCTTTATATATTCAGCTTCGGAAATAAAGAAAGAGATATATTTTTTTATCTTGGTGCCGGTATGCGTGAGGGGGGAGTCATTGAAGGCCCTTGGTTCATGCCGGTCCAGACCATGTAACCAGGAATGCCGAATTCGCGAAGAGGCCTACTTTGGACGGGCTTCGTTCAGTGCCAGAAAATGTGCGGGAACTGCATCCGTCAGCCAGACGCCGTTCTCCGTTCTGTAAAACGTGTGCCCCTTCGTCTGCATTGCGCTGGCCGCGACCTGAAGAATTGCAGGTTTGCCGTGTCGGCTTCCGACCTTGTGCGCGGTGTCGCGATCCGGTGACAGATGCACATGGTGCCGGGCCATAGGTTTCAGGCCTTCGGCCAGAATGGGCGGCAGAAAACGTGTTGCCGTTCCGTGGAACAGGAACTCCGGAGGCTGTAAAGCGGTGAGGCCCAGTTCAATGTCAATCGAATGCCCCTGACGTGCGCGAATGTGTTTGCCGTCTTTGGAGAACTCGAAGCGTTTCTTGTCGTTGGTCGCGACCACTCTTTCCAGCTGATCCCTTTTGCAATCAAGGCCGAGGGCTCTTAAGGCGTCAAGGACATCAGCTACGGCAGCCCAACCGCCGTCTGACAGGATCAAACCGGCGTCTTCCGGTTTGTGCCTTAGCCAGAAAGACAGGCGTTTCGAGATCTTTGTGTCTGTTTTCATTGTCTTTTTCTTTAAATTATACTGTTTTCAAATTCTGCGATCCCTGCGAAAGCGGGCGAGCGCACCCTCAATCGAGGTGACCTGGTGACAGGACCTGGACAGCCATGGTCTGGAAGGGCCGCGCTGAAACAGAAACGGCGCAGGTTGCCCCGCGCCGTTCTGGCTCATGCCGCGTTGTCGTCCCGAAGCCGGACGAGGTCGTTCATAAGGCCTCCGGTTCCGTTGTGGACCGTGAGCCGGTCGACCTTGCCGGCAATGGCTTCGAGCGCTTCGAGCTCCTTGAGCCGAAGCATGACCGGGTTTTCAGCCATGACCTTGGCCGTGTTGAGAAGCGAACGGGTTGCGTTCGTTTCTTCACGACGCCGGATCACGTTGGCTTCGGCTTCCTTTTCGGCAGCCACCACCTTGTTGAGGATCTCGCGCATTTCGCCTGGAAGGATCACGTCCTTGAGGACGATGTCGGAGACCTCGACACCGATTTCAGCCATGTCGGCCTTGATCTTGGCGGCCGCTTCCGCGTTGACCTCCCCCTTCTTTTCAAGGATCTGGTCGAGCTTGAGCGCGCCGAGCTGCTTGCGGAACACAAGCTGCAAAGCCCGGTAGAGCGTGTCGGTGAAGTCCTTCACCTCGGTTGCGGCCTTCACCGGGTCAACCACACGGTAATCCGCGGAGAGGTTGATCCGGATGGTAACGCGGTCGAGGGTCAAGACTTCCTGACCGGTGACGTCGAGAGCCTGACGCTTGAGGTCGATGACCTTCTGCGTCACGGTTCGGCCTGCCTTCCAGAAGGCATGCACCCCGGCTTCAAGCACCTTGGTGAGCACGCCATCCATGAAGAGGAGGGCGACGCTGCCGTCGGTCACCGGCACGATCACGAACTGCTGCGTCTGACGGGCATCCCCGAGCCGGCGCATGAGCTTCTGCGTGAGGGCCGGGTCGGCAGCTGTGTCGATGACCTCGAAGGTCCACGGGCCGGCATCCGTCCACAGGACAAGCCGCTCGTCCGGACCAAGCACGGTGTGGATACGGTTGTCCCGTTCCACAATCGCCACTTCACCCGGTCCGGTCCGGATAACGGTCAAGTGCTCTTCGGCAACTTGCGGAAGCTTATCGAAGAGCGCCTTCTCGTAGGCCGACCGGAACTGGGGCATTGCCATCGACTGGCGCTCGATCACCAGGGTGCCACGGCCATTCTCGAGGCTGTGTTCACCGGGTCCGAGAATACCCTGGAGCTCTCCCTTGCAGATGTGGAGGGCCCGTTCCGTTTCAGAAATCACTACGCGGGTTCGCCCGCGGATCTTGTCGAGAAAAGTCGTCATTTCGATAATCCTTCCAATGCGCTAAGGCACGTGGTTGTCCTTTCCGGTGTTGAAGATGGTTGGAGGTTGAGGAAACCGGTCGCTCGTCATGAGGCGTCCGGGGTGAAACGATGAGACCCGAAGAGAGCACGAGGTCTCCCGGCGGGCCCGTGGCGAGAGGGCGTAGCAGCGGCAATGCGGGTTCCACCCGTTCGAAAACAGGCGGTTCCGGCAAAGCGGCGGCAGAGCCTTCGCCAAAGGCCGGGCGAAGCGACCTGGCGTCGGCGGTCAGGACACTTTCACCCGAAGGCAAAAGGGCCAGTCCGCGTTCGCAAGACCTCTCCAGGTCCCCTATGGAACAGCTTGCATAGCTGCTGGCGTGACAGGCCAGTTCGGCGTTGGAGGCCGTGTTTTTGGAGAGGGATTCGAACCCCCGTTTAGCGGAAACTAAATCCGGTGCCTTTACCAATTGGCTATCCAAAACTCACAAGACAGGATTCGAACCTGTGACTTTCAGGCAACTTGCCTGACGCTCTAACCCCTGAGCTACATGTGATGGTACCTGATCCACCAGAACAGCATCCGTACATGAGTGGGCAGGGCCTGATCATGCGGGTGGCGAAAAATGGCCGAACCGTTGATGTCTGTGCCAGTATGATGACCGGTGATGAGTTGATACTTCGAGAGCGGGTGCCAATGCAACCGGCAATTTCAAGAGAAGTGATGTTTGTTGCTAATGTGATACAGTATGTAGCATTTTTATCACTTCAACATCGGGCGCCGGCTGTCGCCCTGGGCGGGGACTTTGGTTGGTTTGAAGCGGTTTCGGTGAAGAACCGTAAACCGCAATCTCCTCGACCTCTTGCGCCGGGAAGGCGGCGAAGGCAAACTCCCGGCCAGATTGTGTTTCCGCCCCTGCGAGGACCTATGGCCAACAAACAGTCCCGGTTTCTGATCGATACCTATTTTGCTGCCTTCAATGCAGGCGATACCAAGAAAATGGAAAGCCTGGTTGCCGACGACCTGATCCATGACGTCAACCAGGGCGAACGCCGTGTCGGCAAGGACAAGTTCTGGTCCTTCAACGTTCACATGACGCGCTGCTACAAGGAGCGGCTCAGCGACATCGTTCTGTTCGTCAGTGAAGACGGGACACGGGCTGCTGCCGAGTTCATCGTCCATGGCAGCTATATCGGCACCGATAGCGGATTGCCGCCCGCGAACGGTCAGACCTACAAGCTGCCGGCGGGCAGCTTTTTCGAGATCCGCAATGGTCAAATTGCCCGCATCACCACCTATTACAACCTTCAGGACTGGATCGACCAGGTGACGGAAGGCGCGGGTGAAAAAGTGCCGGAAGAGGCTTGAGCCAAAACCCCGCTTCTGTGTGAGCAGAGCCGGACCGGCGAAATTCATTTGATCAATCAGCTCTCCGTGGTCATTCGCGGGGAGCTTTTTTGTTTCTGAGAAGGGCGATCTCCTCATTGATCGTCGCACACACGCAACCGTGAAGTTCGTTTCATTGACGATTATTATTAGACCAGTCTATTTCTAATTCAACGAACGCCACTGACAATGCGCTGCATCAGCCGGATTAGCGGTGTCAGAAGTCCCTGACGAAAGGAATCCCCTTGGCCAGAATACGCAACGAAGCTGCCTACGAGACCGCGAAGACCCGTCTTCTGGATGTCGGTATGACGCTTATCCGGGAAAACAGCTTCGACGGCATCGGGATCAATGACGTGTTGCGGGAAAGTGGCGTGCCGAAGGGGTCTTTCTACCACTACTTCGACACCAAGGAAGACTTCGGTCTCGAGGTGGCGCGTCACTACCACCGGGATCAGCTCGCTTTTGCAAAGGCCTGCCTTTCGGATCGCAAACGCTCGCCGGTAGAGCGGCTGGAAGCATTTTTCTCCGGTGCCCGGGAAGGGATGAAAGACCGTGGCTACGCCCAGGGATGCCTGATGTGCAACCTGTCGACGGAGCTGGCTGACCAGAAACCGGTCTTTCAGGCGGAACTGGACCGTCATTGGCAGGCACTGACCGGTGAACTTGAGATCTGCCTGCGGGAGACGGACCTCTCCCGGATCGGACTGTCTCATCTCTCCCCGGCACAGGCTGCCGACTGGTTGATGAATTCGTGGAGCGGCGCGCTGACGAGAATGAAGGCAAGCCGCAGCGACGAACCCCTGGCGCTGTTCATGCGCACAATCTTCAAGAAGGAAGGGAAATGAAAATGACCACCCAAAAGACAATCCTGATTACCGGTGCAAGCCGGGGTATCGGGTTTCTGACCGCCCAGAAACTCGTGCAGGAAGGCCATATCGTTTATGCGGGCATGCGGGATCTGGACGGCAGAAACGCGGAAGCGGCCAAGGCGCTCAAGCTTTTTGCCGAAGGTCTTCCGGGCAAGCTTGTTACGGTCGATCTGGATGTCGCTGACGAGAAAGGTGTCGAACGGACCGTCGCGGCGGTCGAGGCAGAGCAGCCGATAGATGTTCTGGTCAATAACGCAGGCGTCATGCCTGTTGGTTTGACGGAAGGCTTCACCATGGAGCAGGCAAAGGATCTGTTCGACGTCAATGTCTATGGTGTCATGCATCTGACGCGGGCGGTGCTTCCAGCGATGCGGGCGCGGAAGTCCGGTCTCGTGATCAGTCTCAGTTCGGTTGCAGGCCGGTTCGGCATGCCTTTCTTCGGCCTGTACTGCGCCAGCAAATGGGCGATGGAGGCTTACTGCGAGTCGCTGCATTACGAACTGGAACCGTTCGGGGTCGAGTCCGTTCTGGTTGAGCCGAGTGGCCATGGCACTGACCTGGTGACCTCCGCGCCGGCTCCGGGCGATGCGGTACGGGTTGGGCAATATGGCGACTATTCCAAGGGACGCGACAGGTTGCTTGGCATGTTCCAGGGCATGTTCGATCAGGGCGAAGCCATCACCGATGCGGGCAACGTCGCGACCAAGATCCTTGAACTGATCGCAATGGATGGATCGCGGCCGATCCGCACCCAGGTCGGGCAGGATATGGGTGTCACCGCCATCAACGAGGCAACCGCACCGATCCAGGCGCAGCTGGTGAGCGGATTGAAGCCGGTCTATCTGGGAGCCGCATCGTGAGCGGCAATGCCCTGATCGTCGGTGCCGGGCCTGGCCTCAGCGCGTCTCTGGCACGGACGTTTGCCAAGGAAGGCTACAGGGTGTCACTGGCTGCCAGAACTCCCGGGAAGCTGGAAGGGCTTTGCGCTGAAACCGGAGCAAACGCCCATGCCTGCAATGCTGCCGACGCGGCCAGTGTGGCGCGCCTGTTCCAGGACCTCGACGAGGCGGGGACAACGCCGGACCTCGTCGTCTACAACGCCAGTGGCCGCGTCCGCGGACCGGTTGCCGAACTCGATCTTGAGGACGTGCATGCCGCACTGGATGTGACCGCCTTCGGTGCGCTGGCCGTTGCACATGAAGCGGCAAAGCGGATGGTGCCAAAAGGGAAGGGCGTGATGCTGTTCACCGGTGCTTCCGCCGGCATCAAGGGCTTCCCGCAATCAGCGCCCTTTGCCATGGGCAAGTTCGCCTTGCGTGGCTTGTGCCAGTCACTTGCCCGGGAATTGTCGCCCCAAAACATCCACGTGGTTCATTTCGTCATCGACGGGGTGATCTACAATCCGGATCGTGGCGCGCCTTATGACGACCCGGACAAGACCCTTCATCCGGATGCAATCGCACGGACGTATCTGGAGATCTCGCGCCAGGACAAAAGCGCCTGGACATCCGAGTTGGAGCTGCGGCCGAGCGTCGAAAAGTTCTGATCCGGTAAACCGAAAGCCCCGGCGCGGCGGATGCCGTGCCGGGGCTTCGCTGTTTTCTTACTCTGCCGCATCCGCACGAGCGCCGAAGTGCCGTGCAAGCTCGTCGGCAAGATCGGTTCTCTCCCAGCCGAAACCGCCGTCTTCTTCCGGTGCGCGGCCGAAGTGGCCGTAAGCAGCAGTGCGCGCGTAGATCGGCTTCGACAGTCCGAGACGCTCGCGAATTCCCCGCGGTGTCAGACGCACCATTTCGCGCAAGGTCTTGCCCAGAGCCACTTCATCCACCTTGCCGGTTCCCTGTGTGTCGACGTAAACGGCGACCGGCTCCGGCACGCCGATGGCATAGGCGAGCTGGATCAGGCATTTGTCGGCAAGGCCGGCGGCGACCACGTTCTTGGCGAGATAGCGCGAGGCATAGGCAGCCGACCGGTCGACCTTGGTCGGGTCCTTGCCGGAAAAGGCGCCGCCACCATGGGGAGCTGCACCGCCGTAGGTGTCGACGATAATCTTGCGCCCCGTGAGGCCGGCATCGCCATCCGGTCCGCCAATCACGAAGCGGCCAGTCGGGTTGATGTAGATCCGGTTATCGGGAACGGTCCAGCCGACGGGCAAGGCATGCAGGATGAACGGCAAAACCGCTTCGCGCACTTCTTCCTGGCTGACATTTTCGCCGTGCTGAGTGGAAACGACCACGGCATCGATGCCGGTCGGACGGCCGTTTTCATAGCGAAGCGTCACCTGGCTCTTGGAGTCCGGGCCAAGGCGCGGTTCGCGCCCGGATTTCCGGGCTTCGGCCATGGTGCGCAGGATCTTGTGCGACAACAGGATCGGCGCAGGCATCAGCTCCTCGGTCTCGTTGCAGGCATAGCCGAACATGATGCCCTGGTCGCCGGCTCCTTCCTCGCCCTTGTCGCCTTCATCGACGCCCATGGCGATGTCGGCCGACTGACGGTGCAGGCGGTTGACCACTTCCAGCGTCTGCCAGTGGAAACCTTCCTGTTCGTAGCCGATGTCGCGGACGGCTTCACGCACCAGGCTCTCAACGGTATCGAGGACCTGGTCGGGGCCACGAACTTCCCCGGCGATGGTGACGTGATTGGTGGTGGTCAGCGTTTCACAGGCAACGCGGGCGTCAGGGTCCTGTTCCAGGAAAGCGTCCAGAATGGTGTCGGATATCCGGTCGCAGACCTTGTCCGGGTGTCCCTCGGAAACGGATTCACTGGTGAATAGCCAGGATCTTTGCGTCATTGCGCGCTCCTTGTCGTTTTGGAAAGGATAGTCCTGCCCGGGGCGGTGTATGGCGCCCGGGCAGGGAGATCGGGAAGGAAGGGGATCAGACAGGCTTGCGGAACAGCTGGATGCCCCAGGCCAGCTGGCCGGCGTCCGCAGCATCGACCCAGTTCATGAGCCCAAGCGCCATCTTGTCGAGATAGTCGGCGGAAGCGCCTTCGTTGCGCAGCTTGTCGTAGTTGGCGAGAAGCTCCTCGCGTACCCGGAAATAGTGATTGCGCAGCTGCTGCGTCATGTCCCGTTGTTCGACGGTTTCAAAGCCCAGTGCTTCTGCCGTCTCGCGGTAGAAGCGCATCGACCCCAGGCTGTTGAGCTGCAGGCGGTCATAAACCGGCTGGAGGGCTTTCGGGTCGGCATCATCGGCCTGCATCGGGTCAGTGAAGATGAAATAGCCGCCCGGCTTCAGCACCCGGTGGACTTCCTGCAGCACCTTGTGGCGCTGGTCGGAGTGCAGGATCGCATCCTGGCTCCAGACAATGTCGAAGCTTTCCGGCTGCTCAGGAATATCCTCGAAGACGCCGTGCTCGACGCGGATCTTGTCCTTGAAACCCTGCTGGATGTTGCGGTGCCGGTTGGTGTCGTTCTGGACATCGGAAATGTTCAGGCAGACCGCGCTGCAGTCACTGGCCTTGACCAGCTTGCGCATCGCGCCGCCATAACCGGAGCCGATGTCGAGAACCTTCGCATCCGCACCAAGATTGGGCAGCATGCCGGCCATCTCGTCGATGGTGAGGTCCGACGCTTCGCGAATGTTGCTGGTGTTGTCATAAAGACCGATGTGAAGGTCCTGGCCGCCCCAGACAAGGCTGTAGAAGGTGTCGGCGTCGTCGCTGTCGTAGTAGCTTTCGGCAACTTCGCGGATATCCGTTTTGCCGTCTTCAGGGCGCGCGCCACCCCAGCGAACCAGGTGCAGGCTGGATTTTTCGGCAATGTGGATGAAGAAATCCGGATCGTTTTCCGCAAAGGTCTCCTGGAAGTCACCATAGGTGCGGACGCGCTCGAAGCCTGCCTCCGACAGGAGGCGGCGCATGTAGTTCTTGCGGATGGGGCACATGTTGAGCGTGTACTCGGCCCCATCGGGAAAACTGTATTTGAAGCGGGCGAGGCCTTCGTCCATATGCACCGGTTCGGCCTTCACCTTCTTTCCGGCATAATAGTATTTGTGCTTGTTGGAATAGCCCTGATCTAGCATCGCATCGTAGTTGCGCTGATCGATGATCAGGATGCCGTCGTGTTTGAGCGCGGCATAGAATTCGGCAAGCGCCCGGCGGCGGTCCAGTTCGTCGTGCAAGTGGGTGAAGGAGTTGCCGAGGCAGATGATGGCGTCGTATTTGCCCTGAATGTCCCGGTTCAGCCAACGCCAGTCAGCCTGTACCGTCTTCAGGATCATGCCGCGTTTCTGGCCGTTCTGGAACGCCTTTGCCAGCATGGCAGCAGAGCCGTCGGCCGAGGTCACGTTGAAGCCTGCGCGCGTCAGCCTTACGGAGTGGAAGCCGGTTCCGGTTGCGACATCAAGCACGGTTTCCTTGCCGCGGGCGCGCAGCACGTCCATGAAGAACTGTCCCTCGCTGTCGGCGCGCGCGTCCCAGTCGATCAACTCGTCCCACTTTTCCACGAACGACATGATGTATTCGCCGCGGTAGAGATCCGTTTCCCGGTCTGCGATCGGATCCCGGCCATAAGCCTGCTCGTCCAGTTGCAATTCGGCATTGGCGGACAGCTGTTGAGCCTGCATGGATAGCGTCTCCTTTTTAAGGCGCGCGATGCCGCACGGAACGGGCCGCAGCGTGCACGCGCTCATGCACCGCCCGGAGGTCGGGCAGCGAGCGTCGGAATGGTTCTGTTACAAGCCCGGCGGGAGGTGCATAGGTGCACTGGACGGAATTTAGCCGATCCTTTGCGCGAAGGATCGAGTGCCGGACTTTTCAGGAAGGCGCACAATGCAGCAAAAGGATGCTGCAGGTGCGGAAGATGGGCTGTTGGAAGCCCTGTCCATCCGCTGGTGAAGCGGTGTGCGCCTTTCGGTCATTGGATGCCGGGACCTTAACAAACACCGGTTTCATTACAACAGCCGGTCTTGGAAAAATCGGGAATGAACCGAAAATTGCTGGTTAAGTCTCTGTAATTAAATAATTCTTTTTTTGTAAAACTTTTCTGACACATCCGTCGGCAGCACACTTCAGGCGTGCTGCCCCCTGTTTTTTTGGCTGGCTTCAGGCGCCCTGATAGTCCGGCATGCGCCGCTCGATCCAGCCCGTGAGGCCCTCGTGAACGTCCCGTGTGGCGGCCATGCGTGCAAACTGCTCCTGTTCGATCCGCAGGCCTTCGGAAATGGTCGTGTTGAGCCCGCGCGTGACGGCGGTCAGGATCCTGGAAGCAGCCAGTGGGGAGTGACGCAGGATGCGCTCTGCGAGGGCAAAGGCCGCCTCCAGTTCGCTGCCGTCGGTGACGACCTGGTTGACCAGTCCGAGCTCATGAGCTCTGTGCGCGGAAAAGCTGTCACCGGTGAGAAGCAGTTCCAGGGCCCGTTTGCGGCCTGCAAGGCGCGGCAGACGCTGCGTGCCGCCGAAGGTCGGCGGGATGCCGATATTGATTTCCGGTTTGGCAAAGAGCGCGCTTTCGCAGGCGACGGCAAGATGAACCGCTTCGGTGATTTCGCAACCGCCGCCGTAGGCCAGACCGTTGACGGCGGCAATGACCGGCTTGGGAAAGTTTTCCAGGCGCGCGGTCATGCGCTGGCCCCGCTGGCAAAAATCGCGCACCGCGACGTCGATGCCCTCCGCGATGGTGCGCGAAAACTCGTGAATGTCTCCACCTGCCGAAAAGGCGCGCCTGCCTGCGCCGGTGATGACGACAACACGAGTGCTCTCGTCCGCTTCCAATTCGTTCAGATGAGCCAGGATGAGGTCGTTCGTAGCGTAGTTGAGCGCGTTCAGCTTCTCGGGCCTGTTGAGGGTAAGCAACGCGATGGGGCCGTGGCGGTCCAGAAGAACAGGGGCAGTCATGGGCTTCGTCCTTGGTTGAAAGTCGATAGAAGGACGCTAGCGACGGTGCGCATTGAAGTATATTCACTGGTGAGTATACTTGATCGATGATCAAACCTGCCGAAACAGCCAGAGAGCGGATCCTGACCGCTGCCAACAAGCTCTTCTATGCGGAGGGAATCCGTGCCGTTAGTCTCGACACGATCGCGGAGAAGGCAGGTATCACCAAGAAGACGGTCTATTACCATTTCAAAAGCAAGGACGACCTGATCGAAGCTTATCTGGCGTCACGTGATCAGCCCAACCTCAATCAGTTCCGGAAATGGTTTGGGAAGGCCGAAGGTGATCTGCCGGACAAGGTGGAGGCAATCTTCCGCCAGATAGCGGTTGCTGCAAGGCACCCGAAATGGAAAGGCTGCGGCTTCCTGCGAACAGCGGCGGAACTTGCCAATATGCCCGGGCATCCGGCGATGAAGGTTGGTGCCGGTCACAAGAAGAAATTCGAGGCGTGGATGGCGGAAGAATTCGAGGCTGCAGGTATCGGCGGAGCACCGCACTTGGCCCGCCATATCGTGCTGCTCCTGGACGGCGCGTTTTCAACCATCCTGGTTCACCGCGATCCTGCCTATGCGGAAGCTGCAGGAGAGGCGGCGCGGGCACTGGTTGCATCGGCGATGCTTGATCGGGCTACCTGACGATCAGCCCCGTCCCCATGAAAGCCTGGTACTGCAAGTCTTGCTGGGGCGGTGGGCTTTCACTCGATCTCTTGCCTTGCTGGGCTACGGCCTAGAAGAAGGCAGGATTGCGGGCGACGATCTGATCGACCTGCTGCAACGTGCCTGACAGATGTTCGCGGACAGCGGTTTCCGTGGCCGTTTCATCACTTGCCTCGATACCGGCCAGGATGAGCCCGTGATATCGCAGGATGCTGGCGGGTTTGCCGGGGTCGGGTAGGTTGAGATTGCGCAACCGGTCGATATGGCCGGAGCGCGACGCTACAAGCTGACACAGGCTGGCAAGCCCGACCGCCTTGAACAGCGACAGGTGAAAGCGTTTGTCGAAGGTGGCAAAGAGGCCGAGATCACCCTCGGCATGTGCCGTTTCCTGAAGCTTGAGGATCTGACGGGCAGGGGCGATGGAAGATTTGTCGTCCTGTCTGGCCAGGGTGCGTGTCACTTCCAGCTCCAGCGACAGGCGCAAGAACTGGGTTTCGCGTGCATGGTCGACGTCGATCTTGGAGACTTCGGTCTTGGATTGCGGATAGATGGTCAGCAACCCTTCTTCTTCCAGCTTCATCATCGCATCGCGCACAGGGGTCTGGCTGACACCGTAATGGCTGGCAAGATCCGTCCGCGACAGGCTGAGCCCGGGCTTGAGGTCAAGCGAGATGATCCGTGCGCGCAGCGATTCCTGGATCTGCTGGCTGACGGAGATCCGCCGGATCCTTTCACCGCTACTGGCGTCTGCCGCCTTGTTCGGGTCATCCAGCAACCGAGCCAGTTCAACCGTCATCGCTGATCCTCTTATTCAAACACACGATTCTTCTCGGGCGAAGATAGAACAGACTTGCAAGAAATGCCCTAATATATTAATGCATCAGATAGCGGGAGGAGGAGCTCCCCGCGCAATCGAGTGGAGGACACCATGAAATTCACCGCCGCTGCCCTGGCAGCTTCGGTCTCCGTCATCGCAACAATGGCGCAGGCAGAGACCTTCAGTATTCAGACCTCTTTCAATGCAGGGGACTTTTCGACCCAGTATCTGACGGAAACCTGCCTTCCGAAAATCAAGGAAATGACCGACGGCCGCGTCGAAATCCAGCTGACGCCGAACGGATCCGTGGTCCCGGCAAGAGAAACGCCTGATGCTGTTGCAGCCGGCGTTTTGGATGGCGACTTCACCTCCGTGAACTACTTTGCAGGCCGCGAGCCGGCCTACGCCATCATGGGCGACCTCATCTCCGGCTACGACACGCCGCAACAGATGATCGGTTTCTGCAAGGACGGTGGCGGCGAAGCCGTGATGCAGAAGGCAGCCGATGCCGTGACCGGTGGAGAAGTGCAGGTCGTTGCCTGCGGACCCTATTCTCGCGAAGCATTGCCGGCCCGCGTACCGATCCGCACGTTCGAAGATCTGGAAGGCAAGAAGATCCGCTCTCCGGAAGGGCTTGCCGCCGCGGTCTTCCAGGCTGCCGGCGCGTCGCCGGTATCCATTCCTTTCTCTGAAGTCTATGGTGCTCTGGAAAAGGGCATTGTCGATGCAGCAGACGCCTCGGCCTACGTCAACAACGACGCGACCGGTCTGCATGACGTTGCCCCTTACCCGCTTTATCCCGGCATTCACTCCATGCCGTCGATGCAGTTCACCATCAACAAGGCGAAGTGGGATGCTTTGAGCCCGGAAGACCAGAAAGCCCTGCGTGACTGGTGGTACGAAGCCATGTTCGCAATGGCGGCTGAAGTCGACAAGAAGGACCAGGAACTGGCCGCGCGAGACGGCGCTGGCGAGAAGATCGAAGTGATCAACTGGGCCCAGGAAGATCGCGACCAACTGCGCGAGATCGCCCGGAAGGAATGGGAGAACTATGCCCAGAAGTCGGACCTTGCCAAGGAAGCGCTTGACGCGAACCTCTCCTACATGACCGAAATCGGTCTCTTCAAGAACTAGGACCCGGCCAGTGACGCGTGCCCTTGCTTTCCACGTTGCAAGGTGAGGGCACGCAGCTTTCTTGCCAAAGCTCCTGAGCGGGCACAGTCTCGATGACCTGGCCTTGTGCCCGGCCGGATTCACCTGTCCGCTTCAGGTCTGCATTCAGGGAGAGATGATGAAACGCCTATTCGCGCGTTATGCCGACGTCATGGACAGTGTCAGCGTGTTCATCGGTCATGGCTGTTCCGTGCTGTTTTTCGCCTGTATCGCGGTTTCCGCGCTCGAGGTGGTGATGCGGTACGGGTTCGACAGCCCGACCGTCTGGTCGACGGAACTTGCCATGACGCTCTGTGCTTCGGCCTGGGTGCTTGCGGTTGGTTATGTCACCCAGCGGCACCGCCATATTTCCATCACCATGATCGAAACGCTGGTCAGTCCACGGGTCTGGCGCGTAATGCGCCTGTTGCAGATGGTGATTGCGGCTGGTGCGGTAATTGTCCTGACCATGGCCCTGTGGGATCCGATGCTGAAAGTTCTGAAGCGCACCGAGCACTCGGGAACCGCGCTGAACTCGATCCAGCCGACCTATCTCAAGATCCTGCTTGTTGCTGGCTGCGTTCTCTACATTCTCCAGCTTGCCGCCAACATCATTCGCTGGTGCCAGCGCACCGAAGGGGAGATCGCCGGTGGGCATTGAACTTATTACCCTTCTGATCGTCGTCGCGCTGCTGGCGCTGATGGCGCTGGGCGTTCCGCTCGGCATCACCACACTGACGGTGTCGCTGGCAACCGCGATCCTCTATTTCGGCGAGCGTGCCGGTTTCTTCATCGTTGCTGCCAATGTCGGCGAGGTCCTGCACAAGTACGAGCTGATCGCCGTTCCCTTCTTTGTCTTCATGGCCAACGTCCTCGAACGATCGGGGATCGCACAGTCGCTGTTCGACAGCATGGCGATCCTGGGCGGGCGCTTCCGTGGTTCGGTCGCGGTCCAGACCTGTGTGGTCGCGGTGGTGCTGGCGGCAATGTCCGGCATCATGGGCGGCGAGATCGTCATGCTCGGCCTGATCGCGCTGCCGCAGATGCTGCGGCTCGGGTATGACCGTAAGCTGTCCATCGGCATCATCTGCGCTGCCGGCGCCTTGGCAACGCTGATCCCACCCTCGGTCGTTCTGATCGTCTACGGTCTTGCGGCCCAGGTTTCGATCACCAAGCTCTTCGCCGCCTCTGCCGTACCGGGGCTGATCCTCGCCAGCTTGTTCATCATCTACATCCTGATCCGGGTGCGCTTCAATCCGGCACTGGCACCGATCTACGACATTCCCGAAACCGGCTTGCCGCTGTTCCAGCGCGTCAAGTTCCTGAAAGGGGTTGTTCTGCCAGGGCTTCTGATCGGTGCCGTGCTCGGGGTCATTTATTCCGGCATCGCCACTGTCACGGAGGCCGCGGCTGTCGGAGCCGTGGGGGCTCTCGTGGTTGCTGCCGTCCGCAATGAGCTTAACTGGAAGATGGCACGTGATGCCATGCGCCAGACGGTGCTGACGGTTGGGTCCATCATCTGGCTGGTGCTGGGGGCTGTCTCGCTGATCGGCATCTACAACCGGATCGGCGGCGGCGAATTCCTGCGCGGCCTGCTGACATCCCTTGATATCGCACCGATCCTGGTCATCGTCGTCATGATGCTGATCGTCATGGTGCTCGGCACGTTCCTGGAATGGATCGCGATCATCTTCATCACCGTACCGATCTTTGCACCGGTGGTGGTGGATCTCGGCTTTGACCCGGTCTGGTTCGGGGTTCTCTTTGCCATGAACATCCAGATCTACTACCTGTCGCCACCTTTCGGGCCAGCCTGTTTCTTCCTGAAATCCGTAGCGCCAAAAGATATCCAGCTGCAGGAAATCTTCGCCGCCGTGCTGCCGTTCATCGCCCTGCAAGCTGTCGGCCTGTTCCTGGTGCTGTTCTTCCCCGATCTGGCCCTGTGGCTGCCAAACCTGCTGGACTGAGGAGGTAGAGATGAAAATCACCGACAAGGATCTCACCCGCCAGGATGAGGATATCGCACCGGGAGAATTCGCGGACGAAGAACGCCGCGACGACCGGTTCGGCAACTGGCCGGAGGTTGTCGGCCTCGTCTTCACCCTCATCGTCATCTGGCTGACCTTTGCCTTCACCGGATAAAATCATGACGCACAAAGCCCCAAAAGACTTACGATCCGCGCGCTGGTTCGCTCCTGACGATCTGCGCAGCTTCGGCCATCGCTCGCGGATGATGCAGCTCGGCTACTCGGAAGAGGACTTCCGGGACAAGCCGGTCATTGGCGTGCTCAATACCTGGTCGGAGCTGAACACCTGTCATTCCCACTTCAAGGAGCGGGTGCAGGACGTGAAGCGCGGCGTCTTCCAGGCGGGAGGCTTTCCCGTCGAGATGCCGTCGCTCTCGGTCGACGAAAGCTTCACCAAGCCGACCTCGATGCTCTACCGCAACATGCTGGCCATGGAGACGGAGGAGATGATCCGTTCTCACCCGCTGGACGGCGTGGTGCTGATGGGAGGCTGTGACAAGACCACACCAGGCCTTGTCATGGGGGCGATCTCGGCAGGTGTTCCGATGGTCTATCTGCCGGCAGGCCCGATGTTGCGTGGCAACTACGCCGGCAAGATCCTGGGGTCGGGGTCCGATGCCTGGAAATACTGGGACGAGCGCCGGGCCGGCAACATTTCCGACGATGAGTGGCTCGGGATCCAGGGTGGTATCGCTCGCTCTGCGGGCACCTGCATGACCATGGGGACGGCTTCGACCATGACAGCGATCGCAGACGCCATGGGGCTGACCCTTCCGGGAGCATCTTCCATTCCGGCGGTTGATGCGGGCCATCAACGCATGGGAGCCGATTGCGGCCGGCGCATCGTTGAGATGGTCTGGGAAGACCTGACACCGGACTGGATCATCACGGACGCCGCCTGCCGGAACGCCGCGGTCGTTGCGATGGCGACCGGCTGTTCCACCAATGCGGTCGTCCACCTTATCGCGATGGCGTGTCGGGCCGGTGTGGAGCTGTCGCTCGACGATCTGGACGCCCTTGGCCGGGTGACACCGCTGATCGCCAATGTCCGTCCTTCCGGCAAGGACTACCTGATGGAGGATTTCTTCTATGCAGGCGGTCTGCGTGCGCTGATGAAGCAGATCGAGGATCGGTTGGATCTTTCCGCCCTGACCATTACCGGCAAGACGTTGGGTGAAAACCTGGAAGGCGCGGTCGTCTATAACGACGATGTCATCCGTCCTCTCTCCAACCCGGTGTACGAGGAAGGCTCGCTCGCCGTTCTGCGCGGGAACCTCTGTCCTGACGGGGCCGTGATCAAACCGGCGGCCTGCGACCCGAAGTTCCATTTCCACGAAGGACCGGCCCTGGTCTTCGACAGCTATCCGGAAATGAAGGCGGCCATCGATGACGAGACCCTGGAGGTCACGCCGGATCACGTCCTGGTGCTCCGCAATGCCGGGCCTCAGGGCGGGCCGGGTTTTCCCGAATGGGGCATGCTGCCGATCCCCAAGGCGCTGATCAAGCAGGGCCATCGCGACATGCTGCGGATCTCCGATGCGCGCATGTCCGGCACCTCCTATGGTGCCTGCGTGCTGCATGTCGCGCCGGAAAGCTACGTCGGCGGACCGCTGGCACTGCTGAAGACCGGTGACATCGTCCGGCTGGATCTCGCCAACCGCCGCCTCGACATGCTGGTGGACGAGGTGGAACTGGAGGCCCGCAGGGCCGCCTGGCAGGCCCCCGTGCCACGGTATGAGCGCGGCTATGGTTATCTCTTCCAGCGTCACGTCACCCAGGCCGACAAGGGCTGCGACTTCGACTTCCTGCAATCCGACTTCGGCCGCACCGCCGGCGAACCCGATATCTACTGAGGACATCATGAGCGACTACACACTTTCCGACGACACCCGCGCGAAACTGAAAAAGGTCTCGACGGCTTCCGTCGCGACGGCGCTCTACAAGCGCGGCCTGCGCAACCAGTTCATTCAGGGCGTGGTGCCGGTAGCTCCGAAAGACGAAAACATGGTCGGTCAGGCTTTCACGCTGCGCTACATCCCGGCTCGGGAAGACCGCAATCCGATCACTGTTTTTCGCAATCCGGACCATCCGCAGCGGGTTGCGATGGAAACCTGCCCGCCGGGCCACGTGCTGGTGATGGATGCGCGCAAGGATGCGCGCGCGGCAACGGCCGGTTCCATCCTGATCACCCGGCTGGCCCTGCGCGGCGCTGCCGGTGTTGTCTCCGACGGTGGTTTCCGGGACGCAGAAGGTATCGGCGCACTCGACATGCCCGCCTATTACGCCAAGCCGTCAGCTCCGACCAACCTGACCCTGCATGAGGCGCTGGACATCAACGTGCCGATTTCCTGCGGCGATGCTCCGGTCTTCCCCGGGGACGTTCTGGTCGGCGACAAGGATGGCGTTATGGTGATCCCTGCACATCTGGCCGACGAGCTTGCGGACGAATGCACCGGCATGGAGAGCTTTGAGGATTTCGTGCTGGAAGAAGTGAAGGCCGGAACGCCGATCATCGGTCTCTATCCGCCGACGAAGGAAGAGAACGTGCAGAAATACGAAGCCTGGCGACAGAAGACCGGGCGGTAAGGGGGCTCACGAGCCGCGATGAAGCCGTCGCGGGTCGAATGGACTGACGTGATCGATGGGCGCTTTCGTTACCCACACCCACGCTACACTCACAACCTCATCCTGAGGAAGCGCGAAGCGCTGTCTCGAAGGATGGGCCGCTTGCTCAGAGTGTGTCGCCCATCCTTCGAGACGCCGCGTGGCGGCTCCTCAGGATGAGGGCGTGGGGGGCAGGATAGGTCTTGACTGACTGTCGCTCCTGTCGATGCATCAGCCCCGCGTTCTTTGCGGGCCAGCCTACCTTGCCGGCATGCCCTTCGCGCGGAAATGGCGTTTCTGGGCGGCGATGCGGAACTGGGCGTTGGCGGCGCCATAGCCCTTGTAGCCGCCGCGGCGTTCGACGATCTCGAAGAAGAAGCCTTCTCCGTAGGTCGGGCTGTACAGCTGGAAATATTCGCCGTCCTCGTCCCGGTCATAGAGAATGCCAGAGTTTTTAAGGTCGTTGAGGAAGTCTTCCTCCAGCCCGAAACGGGCATCCAGATCGTCGTAGTAGTTCGGAGATATTACCAGCGGTGTGAAGCCGTTGGCTTGCAGCGCCTTCACCGTCTTGAAGATGTCGGCGGTTTCGAAGGCGATATGTTGCACACCCGATCCGAAACCTTCCGAGATGAAATGCCCGGCAAGGGTCCTTCGGTTCTCCGCCCCGTTCAGCGTGATCCGCAGGCTGCCGTCGTCGTTTTCGATGGCCTGGCTGCGGACGAGGCCCGCCGGGTCGATGACATCCACCATGGCAGTCTTCTCCGTGTCGAAGATCGACCGATAAAACAGAAGCCAGGTGAGCATCTCGTCATAGTTCATTGTCTCGGCGAGGTGGTCGATGCGGAGCAGGCCGGCATCACCTGTCGCCCCGTCCTGATCAACCGGTTCGAACTCGATTTCCCACACCCGTGACAGATCCTTGCTGTCGTCGACGAAATGAATGACGCTGCCGCCGAGAGCGCGGATCGCAGGGATCTTCAATTCGCCCGGCCCAACCGGTTGTTCGAAGGTTTTGGCCCCCAGGGTCTCGGCACGGGCAACGGTTGCCGAAGCGTCTGCAACCTTAAGGCCGATGTCACAGACATTGGTGCCATGCGAAATGTAGGACGCATGGGCGAAGCCGCGCGGGTCGGTGTTGATGACAATGTTGATGCCGCCTTGCCGCCAGAGTTCGACCTCCTTGGAGACGTGCTTGCCGGCCTTGTGGAAGCCGAGCGTCGTCAACATGGCCGACAGGTCGGTTGCTTCCCTCCGGTCGGCGGCAAATTCAACGAACTCGATTCCTGCAACCGGTACCCTGTCGGGCATTTCGGGAACGGGGATCCGGATGCCGGGTTCGGTTCGCCGGACCTGGTCCATCAGGTAGAGCAGGGAGCGGTAACCATCGACGGCGATGGATTTCGGCGAACCGCCACGGAACTGGTCGTTAAAGATCTCCAGCGACAGCACGCCGTCATAACCTGTTGCCGCAACGGCCCGCATGAAGCCGGTCACGTCCAGATCCCCTTCGCCAGGCATGTTGCGGAAATGGCGGCTCCAGTAGAGCAGGTCCATGTTGAAGTTCGGCGCGTCGGCCAGCTGGACGAAGAAGATCTTGTCGCCGGGAATGGCCCGGATCGAATCGGGGTCAATCTTGCGCGACAGGGTGTGGAAGGAATCCAGGATCAGGCCCACGTTGGGGTGGTCTGCCCTGCGCACGATTTCCCAGGCATCGCGGTGATCGTTGACGAAACGGCCCCAGGCGAGGGCCTCATAGCCGATGCGGATACCGCTCCTGGCGGCAAGGTCACCCAGCTCTGAAAGATCATCGGCGGCACGATCGATGCCACCAAGCGCGATGGGAGATACGTTGGAGCAGATCAGCACAAGATCCGCGCCCATCTCCTGCATCAGGTCGAACTTGCGTTCGGCGCGGGCAAAGGTCCGGGTGCGTTGCGGTTCGGGCATGCCCTCGAAGTCTCGGAAGGGCTGAAACAGCGAGATCTCCAGGCCATGGTCGCGGACCATCTGGCCGACGTCCTTCGGACTGCGGTCGAAGGCCAGGAAGTCGTTTTCGAAGATCTCGACGCCATCGAAGCCGGCAGCTGCGATTGCGCTGAGCTTTTCGGCAAGGTCGCCTGCGATGGAGACGGTGGCGATGGCGGTTTTCATGGGGACCTTCCGTGGGTTCAGTAGCCCATTATGCGGGGCAGCCAGATGACCGTTTCCGGTACAAATGTGAGGAGGAGCAGCACCAGCACTTCAACGAAGAAGAACGGCAGGATGGCCATGGTCAGCCGGGCCATGCCGACCTGGGCGATGCCTTCGGCGACGAACAGACAAAGGCCGAGTGGCGGGGTGATCAGGCCGATCATCAGGTTGAAGATGACAAGGATGCCGAAGTGGACCGGGTCCACGCCCATGCCGACCGCAATCGGATGCAAGATGGGCACCAGCACCAGCATGGCGGCGATGCCTTCCAGAAACAGTCCGACGAACAGGAACAGGAGAATGGTGGCAATCAGGAACGTGGTCTTGCTGTCCACATTCAACAGCACCCAGTCGGTCAGCAAGTTCGGAACGCGGTTGTAGGTCAGCAACCAGTTGGCGGCTGAGACCGCGGCAATGATGATCAGGATGACCGCACTGTCGCGCATGGCTTCGGAGAAAAGTCGCGGCAGGGAAGACAGCTTGATGTTTCGGTAGACGAAGATGCCGAGGAAAAGCGCATAGGCGACAGCGAAACTTGCCGCCTCTGTCGGTGTGACGACGCCGAGCAGGATGGAGCCGACCACGAACACCGGCATCAGCAACGGCAGTATCCCGCCGAGAATGGCCTTGCTGGCCGGCTCTGCGGTCAGCTCTACTGCCTGATCACCGTGATCGACCTTCACGGTCAGCATTACGAAGACGGAGAGGAAAATCGCCAGCAGAATGCCGGGAATGATGCCGGCAAGGAACAGCGCCGGCACCGAAACGCCGGAGACGATCAGCGCGTAGATGATCACCGGAATGGACGGCGGAATGATGGGCCCGATCACGGAGGAGGCCGCCGTCAACGCAGCAGCGAAGGGGCGGGAGTAGCCGTGTTTTTCCATCTCCGGAATGAAAACCCGGCCGATGGCGGATGTGTCGGCAACCGCGGATCCGGAAAGACCGGCAAAGATCACCGATGCCCAGATGTTGACGAGCGCCAGACCGGCGCGCAGCCGGCCGACCAGAACATTGGCGAAGGCAATGATGCGGCCGGTGATGCCGCTTTCGTTCATGACCTCGCCTGCCAGCACGAACAGCGGAATGGCAAGCAGGGGGAAGGAGTTCATTCCCTTGAACATTTCCGTTGCGACCACGCGCAGGGAATAGGGCGCTTCGCCATAGCCCATGAACACCAGCAAGGCTGCAATGATGGCAAGAGCGATTGGAACGCCGGTCGCGAGCCCGATGAGAAGGATTGCGTAGATCATGCCTGCACCGCCTTGATGGCCGAGATGCGTTCAAAGAACTTGAGAGCGGCGGCCACGGCCAGCAATGCTCCACCGATGGCGATCGCATACTGCCAGGTGCCGACCTTGGCGACCCAGACCAGCGACTCGATGCCAGTGGTTTCCGCAAGCCAGTTGCCGGCTGATTTCAGGCCCGAAGCGTCAAGGTTGCCTCGGCGAACGGCGAAGGCATGCCCGGAGAAGGCGAGGGCAACACCGGTTGCAAAACTGACCAGGTCGACGGCCGCGAAGAGTTTTTCACGAACGGAGACGGAGAGAAAATCGGTCAGCACCGTGAAGCGGATATGCCTGTCCTGCAGATAGGCAAGCGCGAGACCGAACATGACACCGTAGATAGTCAGATAGATCGGCAGTTCCTCGCCCCAGGAAACCGACTGGCCTACCGTGTAGCGGCGGAGCGAATTGACGAAGATGATGGCAAAGACGAGGGCCATCGACAGGCCGGCTCCGAGCGCAAAGAGGCGCCGGGCAAATTCGTTGACCGTTTTCATGTTCCAGGTCCTGCTTGTTCAGCTTTTGGCTATTCAACTGACTTTGATTGAACAGCCAAAAGCTGATCTTTTCCAACATTCCAGAACCCCGGGCGGCAAACCGCCCGGGGTCTTGACCGGATTACTGGCTTGCAGCAGCAACGGATTCCTGCAGGCGGTCGATCCAGACCGCATCCTCACCCAGTTCGCCGCGCAGATATTCGACGACCGCCGGCTGTGCCTTTTCGGCAAAGGCAGCGATTTCGTCAGCGGTCGGAGAATAGACCTGCATGCCTTCTGCCTGAACCTTGTTGACGCCTTCAGCCGTGCTCCACTGCTGGATGGAACGGCCCATGTTGCCGGCAATGCGCGCCGCACGGGCAACCACGGCCTGCTGGGCCGGAGTGAGCGACTGGTAGAATTCGTCGGAGATCAGGATGAAGTCGGCGGCATAGACGTGGCCGTCAAGGGTCATGTATTTCTGCAGCTTGTGGAGACCGTTGTTGTAGATCACGCCGACCGGGTTTTCCTGGCCGTCAACGACACCGGTGGAAAGCGCGTTGGGCAGTTCGGTCCAGGCGATCGGGGTCGGCTCGCCGCCGAGGCCTTTCACCATTTCCACGTAAAGCGGGATCGGCTGCACACGGAACTTCAGGCCTTCCATGTCCGCAGGTGTCCGGATCTCGCGAGTGCCGTTGGTGAAGTTCCGGAAGCCGGTTTCGCCATAAGCCAGCGTGCGCAGGCCGGTCTGTGCAAGGCAGTGTTCGGCAAGGGCATCGCCGAAGTCACCATCCAGCACGTCCCAGGCAATGGTTGCGGAAGAGAAGGTGTAGGGTATGTCCAGAACGGACGCAGCCGGGCAAGCCTTGGACATGGCGCCGGACACCAGCACGACCTGGGTCAGGTTGTCCTGGGCCTGGGCGACCAGCTCGTCTTCGTTGCCCAGCGCACCGGCCGGAAACAGTTCCACCGTCAGATCGGTTTCACCTTCAACGATGTTCTTGAAGATATGAGCGGCAGCACCTTTCTTGGAGGCGGTCCATTCGTCCGGGTCGACATGGGCCAGACGGATTGTCTGAGCCTGGGCCGCCGCGGCGAGGCCGACTGTGAGAAGGGCAGTAGCTGCCAGGGATGAGAATTTGAAACGCATGACTTCCTCCCGTTTGCGTAACATTTTCAAAATGACCTCTTCCGCTTTCGTGATGATGTGAAACCGGAAGGGGTTAAGCGTCCGCGGTCTCCCGCGGCATTTCATCGAAGGCGTCGAACGCCGCCTTCATCCGGACCGGATCGGCACGCCGACCGGTAAAGAGTTCAAAGGCCCGTACAGCCTGGAACACCGCCATGCCTGACCCGGGCAGCACCCTGCAGCCGAGCCGTCTCGCGCCAGCCAGAAGTTCGGTTTCGAGCGGGAAATAGACGATGTCCGCAACCCACATGTCGGGCTTGAGCAGCGCGAGCGGGAACGGTGTTCCGGGTGTCTTGGCCATGCCAACCGGGCTTGCGTTGACGATGCCGGACAGGTTGGCGCAGCTTGCGGCATCAAGGGTCGTGACCGGTTCCACGGTCAGTCCCTGACGATTTGAGCGAACCTGCCGGGCAAGTTGCTCTACGCGCACGGTGTCGACGTCGAAGATCTTCAGGTGCTGGACACCGCAATCCGCCAGCGCGTGGGCAACTGCAACGCCGGCTCCACCAGCGCCAATGAGAAGCACCGTCTTCAGGGACACGCCGATCATGTTCTGGCGAAAACTCTCGGCAAATCCCCATAGGTCGGTGTTGTGGCCAATGCGTTTTCCATCCCGGAACACGATGGTGTTGACCGAGCCGACAGCCGCCGCGTTGGGCGATAGCTGATCCAGCAGCGGGATCACTTCCATCTTGAACGGGTAGGTCACGTTGAGACCGTTGAAACCGGTCACCTCGGCCGCGTGCACAATAGCTTTCAGGTTCTGTTCGTCCTCGGGAAGCGTATCGACATCGATAATGCGATAGACGCCGCGCAGGCTCTGGGCTGCTGCTTCGGTCATGTGCATTTCCGGCGTCCTGGAACGGGCAATACCCCTTCCGATCAGGCCGGCCAGTACGATGTTGCTTGCTGCTTCCACCCAGGTTCCTCCCAGAAACCTCATTTGGCAGCCCCGTTTTCGGGGTCTGTATGCCTGGAGACCGCGTCTCCTGAGATTCAAAATGTACTAACCAGTTAATTCAGTCAAGCGAAATGTACTGTCCGGTTAATTTGGGCTGGTAACCCGTTCCGGGCTGGTTTAGAAAAAGGCATGTCGATCAATGAGTCTGAGCTGCCGGAAAAAAATTCTTCGCGGGGTCGCTGGAAGCAGGACCCGGAGGGAGTGCGTGCGAATATCCTGGCTGTCGCCCTGGAGGAATTCTCCGCGAACGGTCTTTCCGGTGCGCGCATGGATGAAATCGCGGCCAAGACGCGCTCGTCCAAGCGCATGATCTATTACTATTTCGGCGACAAGGAGAGCCTCTACCTCAAGGCTCTGGAAGCGGCCTACAAGAAGGTGCGCAAAGGCGAAGAACAGCTGGAGCTGAACCATTTGCCGCCAAGGGATGCACTGTCGAGGCTTGTGGCTTTCACTTTCGATCATCATCGCGAAAGCCCGGCGTTCATCCGTCTGGTCATGATCGAAAACATTCATCATGGCCGCTATCTCGAGCAGTCGGACGAGATCAAAAGCCTGAACGAAGCGGCAATTTCCCAGATTGCCGGCATTTATGCAAAAGGGGTAGCCGAAGGCGTCTTCCGCGATGGCCTGACGCCTTTGAGGATCCATTGGCTGATCTCGGCCATGAGCTTTTTCAACGTCTCCAACGCCACGACCTTCTCCATGCTGTTTGGTCCGGAATTGCAGTCGGCATCCGGTCAGGTTTCCCTCAAGGGCGATGTCTGCGAAACGGTAATGCGTTTCGTCGCTGCCTGATGCGCGAGCGCCAGCAAGGCCCTTCCGTACCCATCCTCTAGTTTCTTGCCCTGATCCGGAGGCCGCACAGCCTGTGGTGGCAATTGACAGCGCAAAAGAAACTATATAACTAGAAATATAGTTATATTAAACGAGGCGCAGATGGATCTGGAAATTGCAGCGCAAGGGTTTGCGGCACTGGGCTCGGAAGCCCGGCTGCAGGTGGTGTTGACCCTGGTGAAAGCCGGGCAGGGTGGTTTGACGGTCGGCGATATTCAGACCCGCACGGGCATGCCTGCGTCAACGCTTGCGCATCATCTGAAGTTTCTCGCGTCGGCAGGCCTGGTGTCCCAGGAAAAGGACGGCCGCTCGGTCATCAACCGGGCAGCCTATGGCCATCTGGAAAACCTTGCCGGTTACATCCTGAAAGAGTGCTGCGTGGACGAAAAGGGTTGTGAGTGCCCAACCCCGCAAAAGGAGACCGTCGATGTCTGATGCGATGAACAACCTTCAGCCAAGCGGCAGCGGCGCAAGCTGTTGCGCTCCAAAGACCGCCTGCTGCAGCACGCCGGCTTCGAAATGGTCCCTGAAATCTCTTGCCGTTTCGAAATACCTTCTGTCGACCTGGACGATTGTCGTCGGCGGTCCGTTGCTGGTGCTGTTGCTGGACCAGCCGCACTTCGTCGCTTTTGTAACCTTCGCGCTCTCCGCCTTCGCGGGCACATTGCCGTATATTGCTTTTGCCGTCGCTTTGATCGCCTGGCTCAAGGCGGCCGGCGCAGAAGCGTTTGTCGGACGTGCGTTCGAGGGACGCGAGACACAGGCGATCTTTCTCGCAGCCCTGTTTGGTGGTCTCGCACCTTTCTGTTCCTGCGAAGTCATCCCGTTCATTGCCGGTCTTCTGGCGGTTGGTGCGCCGTTGTCAGCCATCATGGCGTTCTGGCTTTCCTCTCCATTGATTGACCCGCCGACATTGCTGATCACTGCCGGTGCACTGGGATGGCCCTTTGCCGTCGGCAAGGCGGTCTTTGCGGTGGCGCTGGGTCTTTTCGGCGGTTTTTCCGTCGCACTTGCGCTGCGTAGCGGCTTTCTGGCCAATCCGGTGAAAATCGGGGCGGCGACCGGTGGCTGCGGCTGTGGCGCTTCTGCGAAGACAGGGCGGCCTGTCTGGCAAATCTGGAAAGAGACTGAGCGCACCGACAAGTTCCGGATCGAACTGAAAGCCAATGCACTGTTTCTGATCAAGTGGCTGGCACTGGCGTATGTGCTGGAAGCAGCTCTCGTCACCTATGTCCCCGCAGACCTGATTGCGCGGGCTGTTGGCGGCGACGGGCTGGGGGCAATTCTTCTGTCCGCATTGATCGGCATGCCTGCCTATCTCAACAGCTACGTGGCACCGCCACTTCTGGCTGGTCTGATGGACCAGGGCATGAGCGCCGGGGCCGCGATGGCGTTCATGATTGCAGGCGCTGTCAGCTCGATCCCGGCAATGGCTGCTGTCTGGTCACTGGTCAGGCCGCAGGTCTTTGCCGCTTACATCGGTATGGGATTTGCGGGGGCAGTGCTGTCCGGTCTTGTTTTCCAGCTGATCTTTTGAGGGAGTGACAATGCGCACGAACGTTTCTGTCACGGTCAGAGCGGATGAGGTTCGCAGCAAGTTGCTGGTGCCTGTCGGCTTGCCGACGCCACACCAGATGCCGGTCAGTTTCGAGATCAAGGGCGGAAAGCTGGGCCTGGCCGGAGAAATCACCACCGGCCAGATGGTGGCCGTGGTGTCGGTGGAACCCGGGGCGGACGTTGTGGTGAATTACGAATACCGCGACGAAGGGCCGGGCTATCCTGATGCGGTGTTTGCGCCGCTGCGAAACCGCTTTACCCGGGCAGCTCAAGATCTCGTCTATGATGCGATCAACATTGCCGACAGTCAGCCCGACGGTCACGCCGCCATTCAGGCGCTCGTCAACGCGGCGGCCGAAAAGTTCCGGTATGCCCATCCTCAGGTTCGTTTCAATGAGGGATGCGAAGAAGTGCCCTATCTGTCGTGCGGGCTGACGGAAGGGTCCTGCGTCGACATCAACACCTATCTGATCGCCAGCCTGCGTGCCGCCGGCTTTGAAGCCGGTTACGTGACCGGATATTTTTTCCCGCAAGAAAAGAACGGCTTCTGTGACGATATGCACTGCTGGGTGGTGACACGTCATCAGGGTGTGGTGCTGGAGTGGGACATTGCCCATCATCTGAAGATGGGCACACGGGAGATCTGCTGCGGGCTCAACCCGAAGCCGGGTGACCGGGTCGCACTGGCCCATTCCATGGGGCTGACATTTCCAGAACTCGGCATCTTTTGTGAAAAACTGATTGCAGAGCCCGTCTGGCTTTCGCCGGACGGGCTTGAAAAGGCAGAGATCACGATCCGACGAGATATCGTCTGACGTCGCCAGGGGTGGAGGTCTCTCACCCCTTCTTGCGGCTGAAGACCATCTTCTGGTTGGCGAGGCGTTCCGATGGGCCGATCCAGGCCCAGGCCAGAAGTGCCGGCTCCAGTTTGGACACGGTGATCCGATGCATGTGCTCCGGCGGGTTGAAGATCATCGACCCGGGCGCATAGACCCCCTGGTGATTTTCCGAAACCGATCCTGAAACGCAGATATAGCTTTCCGATATGCCGCTGTGAGCGTGGGCCGGATAGGTGCAGCCCGGTGCGAACAGGACCAGGCCCAGAATGACGTCCGTCGTCAGAACCGGTCCGTTCGGTCCGCAGATTTCCGCGTAGGCATACGTCTTGTCGAGGCCGCGCGGCACCTTCTCGTAGCCATACTGCCAGATGAGATGGTCCCGGACACTTTCGATGGCACGCACCAGCGGAGCGGTCCGCTCCTGCTTGCCCTCGTCAAGGGCACGCCGGAGATGTGCCGTCACGGGTTTGTGGGCCGGGGCATCGAAACGCATTTCCGGATCGGATTTCAGCACCCGCCCAATTGCCTCGCGCACCGCGCGCTGATGGGCCCGGATCTTGTCGCTGCCACCAGACGAGAGGAACCGGTAGGCCTCGTAGAATTCCCGCAGAAGATAGCCCCAGTCCGGGAACTCGGCGAGGCGGCGGCTGGCCAGAGGCTGTTCTTCCGAAATGTTATTTTCCAGCACGGCTTGTCCTCCCGCACCCTGATCACGATCTGCCTGAGCCTATCGGAACGGAGCGTAGCGGCTTCTCTCTTTACGGCAACCGAAAATACATAACCGGCATGCGCGGTTTGCGTCAGAACGTCTCTTGCACTCGCCGGACAGGCAGATAATCTGGCCCTCCATTCCGCAGGACAGAATTCATGACAGTTGTGATTGTTGGAGCCGGTATTTCCGGACTTTCCACCGCTTGGGCCCTGACAAAACGAGGCGTGCCGGTCACGCTTCTGGAGCAGGGACCTATCCCCAACCCGCTTTCGGCCTCCGGTGACCAGCACCGTATTATCCGCCGGGCCTATGGCGGTCAGGGCGGCTATCAGCGCCGCATCGGCGATGCTTACGCGGCATGGGACGAAATGTGGGACGACCTGGGTGAGAAGCACCTCGCCGAAACGGGATTCATGCTGTTGTCGCAGGAACCGGGCGATGGCGGCGAGGTCTATAGGGACGGTCTGGTCGAGGGCGGTTATCCGTTCGAGGACCTGACACCGGAAGAAACGGCAAAACGGTTTCCTTTCGTAGATCCGGCCACGATCCGTTATGGCGCTGTCAGCGATGAGGGCGGCGTTCTGCTGTGCCAGAAAATTGCCGCCGGGGTGCGCGACTGGCTGATCGCCAAGGGAGCTGATGTTCGCGAAAACGCACAGGTGACTGCCGTCGACACATCCGCGGGCACTGTGACCCTTGCCGATGGCAGTACGGTTTCCGGAGAGCATGTGATCGTGACGGCCGGTGCCTGGACGCTGGGGCTCTTCCCGAAGCTGGACATCAGCCTGACGACTTACCGGACCGCGGTTGTCTATCTGACGCCGCCTGAAGATCTGCGCGTGGCCTGGGAACGATCGCCGGCGATTCTCGATCCGGGCGGGCCGATCGACGGTTACATCCTGCCTCCGGTCGCCGGAACCGGCCTCAAGTTCGGGGCGGGTATTCACAAGTACAAGGCTCCACCGAACCAGGATCGGACGCCGGTTACAGGCGAAGGCGAGACCCTGCGCGACTATTTCTCTCCGCCGTTCGGCCGGATCAAGGAATACCGCGTGGATGACGTCGTCACCTGTGCCTACACCTTCACCTCCGATGAGCATTTCTTCGCAATGAGCGAAGGCAAGGCTACTGTCGTCTCGGCCTGTTCCGGACATGGCTACAAGTTTGGTGCCGTCGTGGGCCAGAAACTGGCGGAGGGCTTTACCGGCAACGACATGGACGTTGCGCGCGTCTGGCTGGAAGCACGCGATTAAGTCATCCGGCGTGAAAAAGAAGGCTCCGGCTTGCGAGATTGCCGGAGCCTTTTCTGTTTCGGCTAGTGCCGGGAAGATACCATCCGCATCATGATGCCATCCTTCAGGGCGATATGATGGTAGAACGCTCCCAGCACATGCAGTGCGATCAGCACGATGAAGAACGGCTTGCTCAGTTCGTGGATTTCTTCCGCAGTGTGGATGCCGCCGTACCAGGCCAGAAGTCCGGTGATCGGTACCAGCAACACGAGCAGATAGAGCAGGCCGTGGACACCTCTGGCGGCCAGTTCCTGGGCTCTTGAAGTGGGGAGCGGGGCAGGGACGCCGAATTTTGCCCGCACCAGAAGACGGATGACAGTCAAGGCCAGAACGGCAATGCCAACCCAGATGTGGGCATTGCCCAGAAAGGCGGTTGCCGCATCCGGCATGCCGCCGTCGCGCAGCGCGTGTTTGAGATCGCCCATGCTTTCGCCGAAAATCAGCTGAAACAGGATCAGGGCGGCGATCACCCAGTGCAGAATGATATGGATCGGGCTGTAGGACGCTGGCTGTGTCGTGGACATGGCGCGCTTTGGCTCCTCGCAAAGAAAAGAAATGCCAAATATTAGTGTCACGACCGGGCAGGCAGAGGTATCGGGGTTTTGTACTATTTGGTAACAGGTCCAGGCGGGTTTGCGACAATTGGAACAAGTTGACCTGTACCCAGCGGGCAGGCGGGTTTTGAAGGACGGGAGGCATCATGCCAGCTGATATCAGAACGCTGACGGGCGAGGAGTTGACAGCTGCGCTGAACGATCTTGCGCGCCTGAGGATATCCGTCTTCCGCAGCTGGCCATATCTCTATGAGGGGTCTCTGGAGTACGAAGCCGGATACCTGCAACGCTATGCCCGGACGGAGGGAGCCGTGATTGTTGGTGCTTATGACGGCAGCCGACTGGTTGGAGCGGCGACAGGTGAGCCGCTCGGTGCCGAACTGGAGGCTTTCAAGACCCCTTTCCTCAAGCAGGGACTGGATCCGGAGAACGTCTTCTACATGGCCGAATCCGTTCTGGATCCTGCCTACCGTGGCCAGGGCATCGGCCATCGCTTTTTTGATGAGCGCGAAGCGCACGCCAGGCGGCTCGGCTTCGGTGAAGCAGCCTTCTGTGCGGTGATCCGCCCGGATACACACCCGCTGAAGCCGGCGGACTACGCCCCGCTCGATCCGTTCTGGCGCAAGCGCGGTTACGAAAAGCTGGAGGGTGTCGTCGTGACGTTTCCCTGGCGCGATGTCGGCGAGAACGAAGAAACCGACAAGCCGATGCAGGTATGGCACCGGAACCTTTGAGCGAACCCGGCAGCCCGCTGACCGGTGAACGAAGCTTTGGACAAAAGAAAACCGGGGCCTGGAAACCAGACCCCGGTTTTCTTGTTTCCGACGCGTGGTTACTTCAGCGTCCAGCGGATGGTGACATTCGCGCTGATGGTTTCCTCGCCCGCCTCGATCGGTACATCGGCGGACTTGGCCATCATCATGCCCTCGGCCCGCATCATGTAGGGGCGCGGCATTTCGGTGCCGGTTTCCGTGATGTCGGCAATGGTGCCGAGATCGACACCGGCAGCGGCCGCAAAGATGCCTGCCTTGTGCCGAGCATCCTCGACGGCCTTCTTGCGGGCTTCATCCAGTATCTCGTCGGCATTGCTGACTTCAAAGCGGATGGAATCGACCGAGTTTGCACCGCTTTCGACGACAAGCGTCAACAGCCCGCCAAGCTTGGCCAGATCGCGGATCTTGATCTCAACGCCGTTGCGAACCTCATAACCGGCAATATCCGGTTGGCTGCTGGAGTTCTTGGAGTGATCGTAGCGCGGGTAGATGCCGAACCCCTTGGTCTGGATGTCCTTGGCTTCGATGCCGTTTGCTTTCACCGCTTCAATGACCTTGGCGATTGCAGCGCTGTTTTCAGCCAGAACGTCGGCAGTGGATTTGCCGGTGGTGACGACGCTTGCGGAAATGACGGCCATGTCGGGGGCAACGGAAACTGCACCGCGGCCCTGCATGGTGATCGTGCCGGCCGGTGCCGGGGAATCCTGCGCGACAGCCGGTGCGGCACTCACGAGCGCGGCACTGAGGCCAGCGGCCAGAACAGCCTTGCGCAGCAGGGAGACGGAGGGGAAAAGAGGGGCATTCATATGAACTTATCCTTGATGGAAACAGTTTGTTCGATGGCCGGACACTCGCTTGTGATTGCGGCGGCGTAATGACGGTTGTGTTCATCTGCCGTTCATCGGCAAAACCCGGCAGATGTCCTCGAAAGTCGTTTGAAAATCTTCCCCGGAGGCCTAACCCGTGGTGCCGGTCTTGCCCGACAGGCCGCCGACCTCGCCGGTCTGCGACAACAGAATCGCAATCGGCCTGGAACCTTCGAAACGGGCGCAGACGATCACGATCATCACCGTCAGCGGGACGCACAGAACCATGCCGACAACACCCCAGATCGCCCCCCAGAAGGCCAGCGACAACATGATGACAAGGCCTGACAGATTGAGGTTGGATCCCATCAGGCGCGGTTCGACCAGATTGCCGATGGTGAACTGGATGAGGCCGAGGCCCGTCGCAATCGCAATGAAGGGACCCAGCGTATCGTAATAGACCACCGCCAGGAGGCTGGGAAAGATCACGCCGATCAGCGAACCGATGGTTGGAATGTAGTTGAGCAGAAAGGCAATGAAGCCGAACAAGGCCGCGTAAGGCAGGCCGATGGCGATCAGAACAAGGCTGGTCAAAACGCCCGTGGCAACCGAGACGGCGGTCTTGATCGAGAAATAATGCATGATCGAGCGGTTGATCTCGGCCCGCATGGCAAACGCGGCTTCCGCCCGCTCGGGCGAAGGAAACAGACGTTCGAACTTGCGGTCGAATGTCGACTGCTCGAACACCAGGAACAGGACATAGATGAACACAAGACTGGCCGACCCGGCCAGCGTCGTCACCAGGCTCGCCCCCGCGGTCACCATGCGCGGCACGATGGAATCGGGCAGAAGGTCCTTCAACTCGATCGGGTCATTAAGGTGCAGTTGGGTGGATGCCTGGGTGAAGAGTTCTTCCAGCCGCCGCTGATAGGTTGGTGCGTCCAGTGCAAGCTGGGTGAGATTGACGGTCACGATGTCGAGCACCACGGTGCTGGCAAAGAAGATCGTCAGCAGCGCCAGTGAAAACGACACCAAGCGGGGCAAGCGCCAGCGGCCAAGCGGAATATGCGCAAAGACATGTGCCAGCGAGTTGATCATGTACCAGACGATCAGGGCGATCACGAACGGCAGGATGAGGGAACGCCCGACCACCAGCAGCCAGCCGATCATGCATACAAGCAGGACACTCAGCGTGGCGGTGAGAAGCGGTGATCGCATGGTGGCTCCGGCGGGCGAGTTTGGCAGGTCTATTCCCCGGGCGACTCGTCAAAGGCCCGGCTGCCTCATTTAGACCCGATGGCGCAGGCGAACGGAACCGCTTTTTCCATCAAGGCGATCCAGACCTTTAGAGAAATGCTTCCAACGCTCCACTTTCCCAACCTTTTTCACCCTGCCGTTGCAAAGCACTTGCCCCGGAGATTGGCCATGGTATAGGGAACCAGACGCAGGGCCTTGCAAAGGCTTCGCCCTGCCGTGGGCCTGTAGCTCAATTGGTTAGAGCCGTCCGCTCATAACGGATTGGTTGGGGGTTCGAGTCCCTCCGGGCCCACCATTTTTCTTTTCTCCCACTCGCATTTGCCGGCCAAAGAAAGCTGGTCTTCTTCTGTTGACGTGCAGTCGCGGAATTGCTCAATCGCTGGCGTCTGCCTGGCGCTGTTGCGGCATTGGGGAGGACCGGCAGTTCGCCGTTCACGATCACCGCAGCGGCGCTGGACCAGGATGTGGCGCTTGTCGATGCGGGGCTGAATTTCGGCGTGACTGACAACCTCAACATCACTGCCGACTACACCGGTTCCTTCTGTGAGCGCCGGCAGGACCACACTTTTGCGGCGAAACTCAGGGCAAGGTTCTAAGAAGGCGGGCATGGGTTTATACGGTCTTGTCGATCCCGTTAGCAATGGCTGACGAAAACGAAAGATGCCCCCGATGCTGGACGAGGCCATGTTAGGCGCTTAGCTTTAATCGGACGGCCAGAGGGTGTCCCATGTGGGCCACATCGTCGATCAAGTCAGCCACGTGCTGCAACGATGAACGGATGTGCACACACTCGACGGTCTTCATGATCGGACATGAACGGGAATGTGAGTTTGACTTCCTACACGCAGGTAATAGCGCATTTCGAGAACGGTGAATTTGCAAAGGCGCAGCATGCCGTTTCCGCCTGCCTGCAGGAGACTTACGCGAATATTCATCGCTTCGCCCTGAGGGAAAACCTTCAAAACATATATGGCACGAAGGTTTCGGTGATTGTCGTTTCCCATCGGGGCGGCCTTGAGGCCTGCGAGGTTGGCCGGGGTATCGAAGAGTTCATCCGTCGCCCGGACGTTGAGTTGATTTTCGTCGGCAATGGGCCTGGAGCCGCTGAGGGGACATCCGGCCCGTATGCTGACAAGGCGCGGGTATTCGGCTTGCCGGAGAATATCGGCTGTTCGGCGGCGCGAAACGTTGGTGCCTACGTCGCACGGGGGAGCTGCCTTCTGTTTCTGGACGATGATGCATCGACGGGCGCGGCAGATCTTGATCTGCTTGCCGGCACCTGTATCGAGCGCGGGGCCACGGCTGTGCGCGGGCGCATTGCGCCGAAGTCCGGTGCCGGATTGACGGGCAACCACTACAATCTCGGTGACAGTCTGAAGCCGGCGCCGCCCACTACTGAGGGGTTTTCCGCCTGGCAGGCGGCAACCTTCGAAAAATACGGCGGATTCGATCCGCTTCTGGCGGGGCACGAGGGCATGGATCTTTGTTGCCGGATGCTGGGCGAGACGGATGCGGAGCAGTTCCTGTATCAGCCCGGCGCAGTGATGCGTCACGACTATGCCGGAGACGACCGGCAACGGTTGCAGAAGGTGGAGAAGCTTCAGCTTTCGGACAGGTATCTTGCGTATAAGGGGATCGACAAGGACCGGGTTGCCGTCGCCTTCAAGGAGGTTGAGAAGGCGGATGCTGTCTGACACGTCAACGAAAGCGCCGTTCGCACGCGGGAACGCGGTCAAGACCTTTCCGGGCAAACTGCATGGATAGGCCTGACGAAACCTGGCTGAGCCAGCGCTTCTGTTCCAATCCGTTCGACCGGATCGAGACCCAGCCGAACCAGGACATTCACTTTTGTCCCGCAGCCTGGCAACCGGCTGCAATCGGCAACCTGTCTGACGATCCTGAAGCCGCCTGGAACTCGCCCAAGGCCCAGGAAATACGGCGATCGATCCTTGAGGGTGACTTCTCGCATTGCTGCCATCTGGAATGCCCGCGTATCACAGGGCGTGATCTTCCCGCGCGCGAGGAGATCCTGTCGGAAAAAGACCCGTCTCCTGCGGTGGCCTACTATCGGGAGATCATCAAGACTGGCAGGACCCGACTGGACAAGCCTCCAGCGTGCGCCAGCCTCGGTCACGACCTCAGCAGCAACACGGCCTGTCCTTCGCGGGCGGCAAAACCGGTTCAACTGAAAAAATACGATGCCGACCGGCTCGACTGGATTGTCAACGAACCGTATGCGCGCTTTCTGTCACAAGCCGACCGAATAACCATCGGCCGTGAAGGCGAACCATTTGCCAGCCGGCACTTTCTGAATTTCCTGAAGACCTATTGCGCGGAGAGAGAGCCGAGAAAGGCGCTGGACCTCCACACCAATGGCCTGCTGCTGACGGAAGCTGTCTGGAACCGGCTCGATCTTTGGGGGCATGTCGGCAGCGTTCATGTGTCTGTCGATGCCGCGACCCCTGAAACCTATAATGAACTGCGGCCAGGCAGGCAGTTGGTTCAGCTCATGCCCAATTTGTCTTTTCTCGGCCATTTGCGCAGGCTGAAAGCCATAGACTCCTTCCAAATGGAGTTTGTCGTCCGGCAGGAAAACTACACAGAGATGCCGGACTTTGTCCGTCTTGCACGCCGGGTTGGGGCAACAGGTGTTCTGTTCCTCCGGGTTCACGATCAGCAGGTTCGGGCGGAAGGTGAAGGTCCTGCGGTCGATGTCGCTGACCCTCGCCATTCTGATCATGAAGCGTTGCAGTTGATCCTCGAAGACCCGGTTCTGAATGCGCAGGACGTCGAATTGGTTGATCTGGGACTTGCCCCACGGCACAGGGACGTTTCCGGGGCAGCGTGCTCAGGCGCAACGCCTGATCTGGTTCGGCAAGGCTGAAGTCCATGGTGCATCATCTCATCCTGCTTTCATCGGGAAGAAGCGGCACGCATCTGCACCAGACCATGATGCGGAACGGACTTGAAAAGGCTGTCGTTCTTGGGGAGCTGTTCAACCCGTCGTCCCCGTTTGGTCTTGAAGCCCAGGCGCCGGACTTCATCGCAATGCTGGAAGAAGAAAGCGGCATTGAGGTCGACCCGGGCAAGGCAAGAGCGCTGGCCAACTTTTTCAGAGACGATCCTGTCTTCATGCTGAGTGCGCTCGCCAGGGTTTGCGACCGCCTTGGACAGGACTATCTGTGCTATTCGATCCTGCCGAAGCAATTGGCCGGCAGGTCGATCGAAGACATTCTGTTCCGGTTTGACTGCTCCTGCACCTTTCTCACAAGGCAGAGGTTTGCCAGATATGTCTCTCTCGTAAAGGCGCGGCAGCTCGGGGCCTGGAAGTGGGTCGATACCACGTCCCTGAAACCGGAAATAACGATGGAAGGGTTTCTGGAAGACGCCCGTTCCACTGACGACTGGTTTCAGTTCCTGTCGGAAAGGGCGCTGACTGCGGGGCTGGACGTTCGGCACCTTTCCTATGGCACTGATCTCAACCAACCGGCCCGGACCGCCTTTTACAGCCTGCAGCGGAAGTATCAGGGCATCTGTGAGCTGTCGGCCTTCGATTTCAGCCTGATCCCGGATTTCAAGCAGGAGCGGGAGGCCGATCCTTTCCGGTCGATTGGCAACGGCGAGCACATGCGGGATGCACTTCATCAAGCCTCCTTGCTCGATTATGCCTTTGCCGAGCCCGCCGTCTTTTCAGCGGATGGTTATGTCTGATCCCCTTTCGGCAGCGATTGAACATAGCCTTCCGGCGACGTGCCGATGGTGAACTCGAAATCCGGCGACCAGCTCTCCCGGATGCGGGCTATCCGGCGTTGGAGATAGAGGTCCCAGTTGGCCGAGGCACCACATCGGGGAAGATCCGACGACATCGGCAGGGTTTCGAAAAAGAGGCCTCTGCTTCTGAGTGCGGAGAAGTATCTGGGCGGGCACACGACGACGATCGTTTCAAACTCCGCGAGCTTCTCCAACTGGTTTTTCAGCGCGCTGGACAGGTGATCGCCTGCCTCATCGAGCGCCCAGACAAGCGCGACTGTTCCTTGTCTGCGGTGTTCCGACAAAAGGGCTGCGCTGTGCTTGGTGTTGGTCTCAAGTTTCCGGATGCTGCCGAGGGCAACCTGTAGTCCGATCTTGCGAAGGCGGCGTTTGAAAGACACGGTTCAACGCTCCTCCAGGGGATTTGCGGGAAGCTGAGCGACCGCCTGCAACAGATGCGCAGTCTGCAGCGCACCGTTCCACCAGCCGGACTTTCTGAGGCACGACCGAGCCAGCGATTGGCGGAAATCGGGATCGAGCATCTGCACAAGATGGTCTCCGATTGCGTATGGATCCTCGGCAGGTGAGGTGAGGTTCCACCCTGCGCGCGCGCCATACTCCGCGCGGGCTTCCTGCACATCCATGATCGGGTTGCTGTTCGGAATGAAGATCGACGGCAGCGCGGCGGCAATGTTTTCGTGAAAGGTATTGTATCCGGCCGCGCAGACGGCAAAGTCGAAGGCTTTCAGGTACTGCCCGAGCGGATAGACCTTCCGCATCACCAGGCGCTCATGGAAATCCGCGTGCTCCTCGAAATGAAGCGGGGACCTGACATCGACCGCGATCACCTGCTGGTGCCTGTCCAGAAACTCCAGCAGACGTGCCCGGGGAAGGGACATGTCGAAATTTGCTTCCGAGCCAAGTTGCACGAGACAAAGGATCGCGTCGTCCGGCAGGTTCAGCGCCCGCCTTGCGGTGGTTCTGTCAAAGAGCTGATCTCTTGGCGTCATCAACACCGGGTCGACCCGGGTGACGCTGTTGGGGTTGGGGCGTGAATAGCCTTCGTCCAGGGGCGCGCAGAGTTCCCCGGGTTCGATGATTGCGTCGAAGAAGCCTTCCCGGGAGATGCTGTTGGGCTGGGGCGTGCGCCAGAGGCCGCGCCGGATCCAGACGCTGGTGGCGCGGCCGTAGCTTTCAACCGCGTCCACGAAACCTGCGTACGGCAAGTTGCCGTCAAACAGTGTGAGGCAAGGCTGGTAGTGGCTGAGCGCCTCGCGCATTTCCTGAAAGAAATAGCTGTTCCAGGCTTTGAAATCCAATTCCAGTCTCTGCCGGAAAGGCCGGAATTCGGCGAGATATCCCATGGATCTTGCAATTTCGATTGCTTCGGAAAGCGAGAAGAAAACGACATTCGCACGCGGGCCTATCGCCCTGGCGATGGCAAGCTGCCGGGAGAGATGCCCGAGGCCGACGCCGTTGGAAGTGATCGTGAGCACGACCGGGGCAGGGGCGGGTCTGCGTGTTTTCGGGGCAGGCAGGGCGGCGACGGAGGGTTTGGCGATTTTTTCGAATTTCGCGGTGAACTGGTCCAGGCTAAACCGTTCCTCCACAAATGTGCGTGCTTTTCGGGAGGTTGTTTCATAGAGCTGAGGATCCGTTCGAAGCTGCTCATAGACCAGTGGTGCTTCGTCCGGCTCGGCATAAAGGCAGGCATCGGAAAAACTGGTTTCCATATAGCGCGGAACGACGCAGGGCAGTCCGGTGGCAAGGGCTTCGAGCACACAATATCCGAACGCCTCGATCAACGCTTTGGAATGAAAATAGCTGTAGATGTCGAGCCCTTGAAGAAATCCGGAAATCGGTCCCTTCGAGAACGGCAGAACCTGCCAGTTGGACGGCAGGTCCTCGAACTGGTCCACGAAGCTCTGCGGCAGGCCCATCATGCGGAAGGCAAAGTCCGTGGATTGCGGATAGCAGGTCGTGGCAACCGATAGAGACGGCCATTTGTCGGCGCTGGGGCGACTGTGGCGGCCGATGACCAGAGGGGATTTCGGTTCCCGGGGTTGTTTCTCCGGATAGTCGGCCAGATCGATCAGATTGGCCCAGCTGCCCTCATGAAGGGCGTGGGACAGGCCGTTCATCGCAAGGTCTTCGCGCACGATCTCGCTTACCGGCAGGAGTTTGAGCGAGTGGCCATACCAGTCGGCGATGAGCGTCGACCAGTGATCTGCCGGAAAGGCACGTTGTCCGTCGCGGTTTCGTATCGTCTGGTGCACGACAAGGTAGCAGGCATCCGCATCGAAACGAGTGCGGCATTGCACCCGTTTGTCCAGCAAGGTCGGGTGATACAAAAGCGCGACCCTGGACCGCGGTCTTTCGTTCTGCGGAACAATGACGGTGCCGGTAGCCCTGATCTCGGAGAGCACGGATGCGTTCAAGGTCCGGTTTCGGGAAAAAAAAGTGGAACACAGCGGTATGATACCGGCTCTCAGCCCGGCTTTCTTGCAGGCGCGAAGATCATATTTGAGCGATGTGGACGTCCCGCCGGGAAAGCGCAGGTCGGCCAGGTAAAGGACATCAAATTCCATGTGCCGGTCGGCTCCCCAGGAAATCCATCAAACGATCTTGCCGGAAATCACGATGGGGAGCCACCATAGAGCCGCCAGGACTCCAGTCCGCGGTTGAAAAGAGGGCCCGGAACACCATCCAGCGTGCCCTCGTAGTATCCGGCAGACTGCAGTCTGGTCTGGATTTCAAGGATGGTATCGCGCGACCAGCTGCGGGCGTCGGAGGAAATCTTCGCAAGTGTTTCGCCGCTGTCCACCGTCAATGCGGACAACAACAGTTCCGATGCCTTTTGTGGTGATTTGTCGGTGTGGAATCCTTCGTCGTAAATCGCAGCGGCGGCAAGGGCGCCTTCCGCGTATCCCTGCTGCGCGGCCAGTTCGAAATAGGCTGCGGCGTCTTCGGGGGTCTTGTAAATGCCTTCCTTGGCAAAGACGCCCAGATTGTAGGTCGCTCTGGCGGCACCTTCCGAGGAGGCGTATTCCAGAAGGGTGATTGCACGCGGAACATCGCGCGCCCCACCTGTGCCGTTATAGAGGGAAACTGCAAGGTTGATTGCCCCATCGGCGCTGCCGTTGGCGAAGGCCCGTTCGAACAACTCGCGGGCTTTCAGCAGGTCCTTGGGAAGCCCCTGGCCGAGTTCGTAGAGAAGGCCAAGGCTGACGAGTGCCCGGGTGTCCCCGGCAGCTGCTGCCTGCTGATAGAGATCGACGGCAATCTTGGTATCGCCGGCGGCTGCCCGTGCCCGCGCAAGCAGGGCCTTGTAGTGCGGCACATCCGGATAGTCCTTGACGGCCTGCTCGCAGGAATGAATGGCCGCCCCGGAGTTCTTTGCCAGAAGGTTGAGAGAGACGCCGCGGTAGATGACGGTTGAATCGTTCGGGTGTGTGGTGAACCGCCTGCAAAGTTCGGATTGCGTCAGATTGTTCGGATTGTCGGGCATCATCTGGGTAACAAGCGTTTTGGCCTGTTCCAGATACTGCCCGTCCGGAAACCGCTCGATGTAATACTGCAGCAGCGCCCGGTTACGGGAGGCGAGGGCGTTGGACCAGATTTCCTCTTCCAGACTTGCGAGGCCGACCGATGGCGTCGGCAGGACGCCGTTCGTGTCCTTCAGAGTTCTTTCGAGGATCGTTTGCGCTTCATCGACAAACCTGCCTTCCGGATAGCGCTGCAGGTACAGCTGGATCAGCCTTGGGTCTTCCTGCTGCACCGACAGCTTCCACAGGCCCGCTTCAAGGTCGCCGTCCGACTCCGGGCCCGGCTTGAAATAGAAATCGGGTTTGACCGAGAACTGTACGTAAGGAACCTGGGCGCCACCGGTTTCCTTGCGTACGTTCTGGTTCACGTCCGCCAACACGGACAGGACCTCGCGGCCGGAGGAGTGCATGTAGGACAGGAGCGCCGTCGCGTAGGGACTGTTGTCACCCGCGCCATCATAGGCAACCTTGCCCGGTTGTGTGGCGTAGCCGATCAGAAACCCGCTGACATCCGGCGGTGGTGCCAGGCCCACTTCCAGGCTCTTGATGCGGTCCTGAAACGGGTTGTTCTGGCAGGCGTCCAGGAAGACCATCTTGAAGGCGCTGCTGCGCCCGACAAGCTTGAGCAGCTCATCGAAATGGATGCTGTCGCTGACAAGCGTATCGATGTCACTGATCCGTGAATCAACCGGAATGAGATAGTTCTTGCCCGCCAGTTGAACGCCATGCCCGGCGTAATAGACCAGCACGACGTTCGCGTTGCGCCGAATGGTTGCCTGGGAGAACTCTTCGGCCTTCTTCAAGAAGGACTCCTGCGTTGCATCCAGGATCAAGGTGACGTCGAAGCGAAGGGTCTGCAGGGTTGCCGCGATACTCTCCGCATCATTACGCGCATTGGGGAGTTTCTCGCCATTGTAGTTGGAATTGCCGACGATCAGCGCCATACGCGTGTCAGTTACTAGCTGCTGGGCTCGTGAGGTTTCAGGTAAGGAAACCGAGACAACGAGTATCAAGCCTGACAGAAGCAGGACCTTCTCGAGAAGTTGCCGGACCAAATGCAATTTCATGGTTTGGAACCGCATTCCGCTCAAATTGAAATCATGGACGCCAGATTGACTTCGACCGCCGCGATGGTCTCGGTCAGGACAGCTCGCTGTTGCTGCTGCAGGTTCGTGATGACAGTGTCCTGGGACCGAACGATCTGAATGCGCTGAACCTTGCTGATGCCTTCGCGGACCGCTTCAAGAGCTGCTTCACCGCTTTCGGCCTGCTCGACTTTCACAACCATTTCGCGGACAATCGGCAGGGCCGACTGCGCAACAGCGCTTCCGTTTTCCGCTTCACGCGCCAGCCGGTTTTCCAGATCCTGCAGGACTTCGGTAATGCATCGGACCGGTTCGATGCCGCGCAATACCTTCTGCTTACAGCGTTCGCAGGCGTTATTGACCCGAACACGGTTGTTCAGGAACCGCTCGAGAATGGCTCGTTCCCGGGCCACGGTTGTCGGTTCTCCATCGCCTTTCGGAATGAGGAAAAACGGTCTGACCGCTTCCTTGCCGGAGCCTGCCTTGACGCTTGGGGATTCGCTTTCGTAAGCGGCGATGGTGATCGGCTTGCCGTTTGGATTTTCCAGCTTGCTGCCTGCGGCTGACGGGTCAAAGGACTCATCAAAGGGCAGCATCGTGCTCCTCGAAAAAATCTGCTGTGCGTCCGAAAGCTGCCAGGACGTATTCTTGACAGGATCGTTCAGGGCCTGCGTGCTGGCCTTGGCCGAACTTGTCGCGCCTGTTAGCCAGGCCACCAAAATAGACGCAATAAATGATAGGAAACCGAGCATCTTACGCTTGGTAATCTCTGCCATACTTCACCGAATTTTTAAAACTGACTTAGCGTTCTATGACACTTTCATCAGATAATTGAAAAATTTGCATTGTCGGCGACACACTACATCCTATCAAGTGCAGAGGTTTAGTGAAGCAAAAATTCGCGCCACCGCCTGCCTTGCGATCGGGCTTCCCGCCCAATGGGGCTACTGTGAGAGCTTTAAAGCCGTGGTGACCCGGTGTGTGTGCGTTTGAATTTTGCAGGTGAAGCGTATTGCTCCGGCCGAGACGGGGTTTCCTGTCGCGAAACAACGGGATAGGGGCAGGCCAGGTGGCCTGCCCACTATTTTGGGAATTTTCGTCCGGTGGCAATATGAAGGCGCCTGGTCGGTGAAATTTCACCAGACGCTCCGTTTGCAGGCGGGTTCAAATTGTGGTGATTGCCCCTGCCTTACCTGCTCGACAGGAAATCTTCCGCCAGCTCCACCCAGAAACTCGTGCCGATAGGCAGGATGTCATCATTGAAGTCGTACTTGGGGTGATGCAGGGGCGGGTCGCGATCGGTTCTGGCAGTGCCTAGCATGAAGTAGCAGCCGGGCCGTTCTTCCAGGAAATAGGCAAAGTCCTCGCTGCCCATGAACGGACGGGTGAGGTCTGTGACTTTTTCCTCTCCGGCAAATCGTCTGGCAAGGTCACGCAGGTAGCCGGTCTCGGCCGTGTGGTTGATCATCGGCGGATAACCGCGCTCATAATCGACCTCGGCCCGCATGCCGTAGCTGGCGGCCTGTCCTTCGGCGATCATGCGGATACGCCGTTCCAGCTCGTCGCGCACATCCGGTTCCAAAGCGCGAACCGTCAGGCTCATTTCGGCCCGCTCGGGGATCACGTTGCTGGCGATCCCGCTGTTGAAGGCACCGACCGTGATCACGGCAGACTGCAGCGGGTGGATGTTGCGCGCGGCGATGGTCTGCAGCGCCATGATGATGCTGGCGCCGCACACGATCGGGTCGGATGCCGCCTGCGGTTCTGCGCCGTGGCCTCCATGGCCGACAACGGTAATCTTGCACTCGTCGGCAGCTGCCATCATCGGGCCGTCCCGGAAGGCAAATTGGCCGAAGGGCAGGCTCGGGTCATTGTGAAGGCCGAATACGGCATCGCATGGGAAGCGCTCGAAGAGCCCGTCGTCCATCATCAGCCTTGCGCCGCCGAAGTTTTCTTCCGCCGGCTGGAAGATCAGATGCACCGTTCCGTCGAACTGCTTGCGTTCCGAGAGGATTTTCGCGGCGCCGAGCAGCATGGCCGTGTGGCCATCGTGGCCGCAGGCGTGCATGACGCCGGGATGGGTACTGGCATAGTCCGCCCCGGTTTCCTCCAGGATCGGCAGGGCGTCGAAATCGGCCCGGATGCCGATGCTCTTTTGCGAGGTGCCATTGCGCAGGGTTGCGACAATGCCGGTTTTTGCCAGGCCACGCGTAACCTCGTACCCCATCGCAGCCAGTTCATTGGCGACGTAGTCCGAGGTCTTGAATTCCGACAGGCCGATCTCGGGGATCGTATGCAGATGGCGCCTTGTGGCGACGATTTCGGGAAGGAAGTTGGACGACTGAACGGTCATTTACGCACCACGGCTGGGGATACGGTTTTCCAGGAAGCGGAACAGCAATACCAGAATCCCAGTGAGACACATATAGATCAGTGCAAGCAGCAGCAGAGGCTCATAAGTGAGATATGTATCCTGCCGAACTCTTGAAATGATCGCATAGACATCGACCACCGTGATGGTCGCGACAAGTGGTGTCGATTTCAGCTGCAGCACGGTTTCGCCGCTCAAGGTCGGCAAGGCACGGTAGATGGCGCGCGGTAGCCAGATGCGGCGGAACATGGTGAAGCGGCCCATGCCAAAGGCACGCGCGGCTTCCAGTTCGCCCCTTGGCACACCGGCAAATGCTCCGCGCATCACTTCCCCCTCATACGCGGCAAATGACAGCATCAAGGCCGTGAAGCCATATGGCCAGGCCTGACGCAGATAGGGCCAGAACATCGACTGCCGGATTTCCGGATACTGCGCGAACACCGAGCCGAGGCCGTAGTAGAGCAGCCAGAGTTGCAGAAGCAGTGGGGTGCCGCGGATCAATGTGCAGAAACCGCGGGCCAGCCAGGCGAGCGGTCTTGGTCCGGTGACCTGGACAAGGCCCAGGCCTATGGCAAGGAGAAAGCCGACGGCAGCCGTCGAAAACAGCAGAAACAATGTTTCCCAGATGCCGTGGAGCAGCTTCCATTGGTATTTCGGCAACCAGTCCCACCGCAGGAACCAGATCGCGCAGAAGACGATGCCTGCGAAGACGGCAAGCAGGAAGATCCTGTGCGGTTCCAGCAGTCGGCGTGGCGGCGGCGGAACATAGGCGGGCATCGTGATCTTGGTTTCGCTCATCTCACACGGGCCCCGCTATGCCGCGCCTTGCGCGTTTTTCAATATGGGCGATGACGCGGTTCGAAACCAGCGTCAGCGTGAGATACATCACGCCGGCGGCGCAATAGAACAGCATGTAGGCCTTGGTGCTGCCGGCTGCCTGGCGGGTCACAAGCGTCAATTCCGAGAAGCCGACCACGGCCAGAAGGGCAGTATCCTTGGTGGCGATGAGCCAGAGATTTGAAAGACCCGGAATGGCATAGGGCAGCATGGCCGGCAGGGTGATGCGGCGCAGTGTCTTGAAGGGCGACATGCCGTAGGCACGGGCTGCCTCTATCTGTCCGGGTGGTACTGCCTTGATGGCACCACGCAGGACTTCGGTCGAGTAAGCGCCCTGGACGACGCCGATGACGAAGATGCCGGCGGCAAGGCCGCTGATGTCGACCCTTGGCAGACCGACCAGCATCAGCAGCGAATTCACCGCGTCTGTACCGGCATAATAAAGCAACAGGATGAGGACAAGCTCGGGAACGGCTCGGATGACGGTGGTGTAGACCTCAAGCAGGTCGCGCAGGATCGGGCCGCCGTAAAGCTTTCCGAAGGCGCCGCCGATGCCGATCAGCAGACCCAGGCCAAAACCGCCGACGGCGAGCTGCAGCGAGGCTGCGAAGCCGGCGAGTAGAACTCCGCCCCAGCCCGGTGGCGACAGGGCGAGCAGATCGAGATTGAGAAATCCGGAAGGGGCAGCCATCGGCAGCGGTCAACCTTGCTTTGAAAGTGTCCGCCCGCGCCCGAGGGCGCGGGACGGTTTCCTAAGGGTGATCCGGCCGCTTAGCCGCCGTAGATGTCGAAGTCGAACCAGTTCTTGGAGAACGTTTCATAGGTCCCGTTTTCGCGGATCGCCTTGATCGCGGCGTTGACCTTGTCCTTCAGTTCCGTGTCGCCCTTGCGCAGGCCGACGCCAACGCCTGCACCGAGGATCGCCGGATCGTCCTGGACGTTGCCCTTCAGTTCGCAGCAGGCACCCGCATCGGACTTCAGGAAGGCGTCGAGCGCGATGGCGTCCGCCTGGACGGCGTCGAGGCGGCCAGCGGCGAGATCCTGGTTGGCTTCATCCTGGGTCTGGTACTGCTTGATCTCGGCAGCGCCTTCGCCGAAATACTTCTCGGCATAGTCGGCATGAATGGTCGAAACCTGAACGCCGATGATCTTGCCGGACAGGCCTTCCGGAGTCGCGTCGAAATCGTCACCCTTCGCACCGATGATGCCGGTCGGAGTGTTGTAGTACTTGTCGGAGAAATCGATGGTCTTCAGGCGCTCTTCGGTGATGGACATGGAGCCGATGATCATGTCGATCTTGCCGGATGTCAGGGCCGGGATGATGCCGTCCCAGGCAACAGGCGTGACGACGCAGTCGAGTTTGGCTTCCGCGCAGATCGCGTCCATGAATTCGATTTCCCAACCGATCCACTTGCCGCTGGAATCGGGCGAGGTGAACGGCGGGTAGGGCTCGGCTGCGACGCCGACCTTTACTTCCTCAGCCATGGCGCCGGTGAAGGCGGTGGTGGCCAGTGCGGCGGCTGCGAATGCTGTCTTCAGAATATGTTTCATGCTGTTCCCCTGTTTTTTTAGACTTCTCATGCCGGACCTTCCGGCAGGACCTCCCCGCGAAACGTCTGCGGGAGGGTCTAGTTGATCGAGCTGATGAATTTCTTCAGCCGCTTCGATTTCGGGTCGCCGAACACCTGGTCCGGCGGTCCCTGTTCCTCAATGATGCCGTTGTGCAGAAAGATGACGTGACTGGCGACTTCCCGCGCGAATTTCATCTCGTGGGTAACCAGGATCATTGTCCGCTGTTCACGGGCCAGATCGCCGATGACGCCCAGGACCTCTCCGACCAGTTCCGGATCGAGAGCGGATGTCGGCTCGTCGAACAACATGGCGAGCGGCTGAACGGCAAGAGCGCGGGCGATGGCTGCACGCTGCTGCTGACCGCCGGACAGGAAGGCCGGATAGGCATCCTGCTTCTCGTGCAGTCCGACACGGCGCAGCAAGGTTTCGGCGATGCCGACGGCCTCGTCGCGTTTCATGCCCAGAACGTGGATAGGTACTTCAATCACATTTTGAAGCACTGTCATGTGCTGCCACAGATTGAAGCTCTGGAAAACCATCGCAAGCTGGCTGCGAATGCGCTCGATCTGCCTGCGGTTGGCAGGGCGCAGGCCATGGTGGCCGTCGTTTTTCAGGTCGATTGTCTCACCATGGATGGTGACCGACCCGGCGCTGGGCATCTCAAGCATGTTGATGCAGCGCAGAAAGGTTGATTTGCCGGAGCCCGATCCGCCGATGATCGCAATCACGTCGCCCTGCCGGGCCGTGAGCGAGACACCCTTGAGCACCTCAAGAGCTCCGAAACGTTTAAAGAGGTCGCATACCTCGATGGCTGGCGCCGCTGGTTCCATCCTACCGCCATTGCCCGGCCTGAGCCGGTGCACTGTTGTTTCTGTTCCCCGCTGACCTCGTCTTTTTTGCCGGTGCGGCGTCAGCTCTCCGCCCGGTAAGTGTTGTCAGCTTTGCACTTGTCTCGTAATTATTCAACCGTATAATAACGAAAAAATCGATGCCGGTGCGTCATGCGACCGGAGATCATGGCGGAGGACACAAGAATGGCGCAGGAGGCGAAAGCGATGGCTGCAGCATGGTGCCTGACTTCGCCTATGAACCCGCCAGTGCGCGGAATTCTGCCGGTCCGGAGCCTGCCATGAGCCGTCGTCCGTTCCATCGCGCAAGTGAGGCCGAGAGACGTCAGGATCTCATCCGGGCGACGCTGGATTGCATTTCCGAATTTGGTCTGCGCGGCGCGACCGTTCGTGAAATCGCGGCACGCGCCGGTGTCACCCCCGGCCTGATCCGCCATTATTTTTCCAGCAAGGACCAGATGCTGCAGGATGCCTATCGGGAAGTCATGACCGGAATGACATCCACTGTGGCGGCGGCTGCCGATGGTGATCAGCAGAGCCCCAGGGCACGACTGCACGATTTCATCGTGGCCAACCTGACGCCGCCGGTTGCCAACGCACGGACGTTGTCGCTCTGGGCTGCTTTCATCAGTCATGTGCGCGTCGATCCGGCCTTTGCCGAAATCCACCTCGAGAGCTATCTCGCGTTTCGGTCTGTGCTGGAAACCCTTGTCGCCGAGGTGCTGGCCGAATCGGGTGAGCCACCCGATGCAAAGCGGTGCCGGGAGCTGGCAATTGCGATCAACGGCGTGATCGACGGTCTGTGGATCGAAGGCACGCTGGTGGGCCACCTCTTTTCCGAAACGCCCCTTCCGGGCGTTGCCATCCGGTCCGTCGAGGCATTGCTTGGCGGAATAAGCCTTGCCGCCAAACCACACTCTAACTGAGAGACCGACTATGCGTTATGCGTCGATCACCGACCGCCTTGCCCACCTGGGCTCGGGAAAATGGACTGTCCACATCAAGGCGCGCGAAATGGCGGCTGCGGGCGTTCCCGTTATCGAGCTGACGATCGGCGAGCCGGACATCCTGCCCGACGAAGCCTTGTTCGAGGAAGCCAACCGGGCGATGAGGGCCGGCCGTATCCGTTATTCCAACGGCCGGGGCGAGCCGGGTATCGTTGCTGCATTGACGGAAAAATATCGCAAGCGCCGGCCTGACGTGAACGAGCAGAACGTCCTGTGTTTCCCAGGCACGCAGACTGCCCTTTTTGCGGTGATGCTGGGCCTTGTGGAGGCCGGCGACGCCGTTCTGGCAGGTGATCCGCTATATGCCACCTACGAAGGCGTTATTGCCGCGACCGGCGCGCATATGGTGCCGGTGCCGCTCCGCCCTGAAAAGGGTTTTCACCTTCAGGCGGAAGATCTTGAAAAGGCAGTCACTCCGGACAGCCGGGTGCTCCTGCTCAATACACCGCACAATCCGACCGGGGCGACGCTGACGGCTGGGGAAATTGCCGCCATCGGTGAGGTTTGCATCAAGCACGACCTCTGGATGGTCTGCGACGAGGTGTATGAAAAGCTGATCTTCGAGGGAAGTTTCGCTTCCCCCTTCGACCAGCCGGCGCTGGCGGACCGGACTATCGTGGTGTCCTCTATCTCCAAATCTCACGCCGCCCCCGGCTTCCGGTCCGGCTGGGCAATCGGTCCGGAAGAATTCTGCACGCGGTTGCTGGCGGTTTCCGAAACCATGCTTTTCGGCGGACAGCCGTTCATCGCGGACATGACGGCCATGGCGATTGCCGGAGATTTCGACACTGCCGAGCGCATGCGGGAGAGTTATCTGCGGCGGGCGAAGCTCATCATCGGGCATCTGTCCGGACACGGTGCCCTGAAGCCCATGATGCCGGAAGCTGGCATGTTCCTGCTGGTGGATGTCAGTGCAACGGGACTGGATGGTGCCACCTTTGCCGAAAGGCTGCTGGAGGAAAAGCAGGTCGCGGTCATGCCTGGGGCCTCCTTCGGTGATCAGGCGACGAATTTCATCCGGTTGTCGTTGACGGTGGCCGATGAAACGCTTTCCGAAGCAACAGACCGCATCGCGGCCTTTGCGGACAGTCTCGGCAAGGACGAGGAGAACCGCAAATGGGCGTAGTGACCAAAACGGTCGGTGAGGCTTTGATCGATATTCTTGAGGCCAATGGCGTGGAAGCCGTCTTCGGCATTCCCGGCGTGCACACGGTCGAGCTTTATCGGGGGCTGGCTGCCTCCGAAATCCGCCACATCACCCCGCGCCACGAACAGGGGGCCGGGTTCATGGCGGACGGATATGCCCGCGTAACCGGGAAACCCGGTGTCGCGCTGGTGATCACCGGCCCGGGCCTGACCAATACGATTACCGCGATGGCCCAGGCCTATCAGGATTCCGTGCCGATGCTGGTGATCTCGGGCGTCAATGTACGCGCAAGCCTTGGCCATGGCCGGGGCAAGCTGCACGAGTTGCCGGACCAGCGCGCCATGATGGCACCGCTTGCGATGATGACACACACGTTGCTGGAGCCCTCGGACCTTCCGGCTGTCATGGACCGTGCCTTCGCGATCCTGCAGTCGCGGCGTCCGGGGCCGGTCCATATCGAAATTCCAACCGATGTGATGGTGGAAAAGATTGCCGTTGGAGACCTGCGCGCATCAAAAGCCTGCGGCCCGCGGGCGGCTCAGGCACACGTGCGAGAGCTTGCCGAAAAATGTCGCAAGGCCCAGCGCCCGGCGATCCTGTGCGGTGGCGGTTCCGTTGCTGCCGCAGACAAGATCCGATTGCTGGCGGAGCGGATTGACGCGCCGCTGATCACCACGGTCAATGCGCGGGGCATGTTTGCGGGGCATCCGCTCTCCGTTCCGGCCAGCCCGAGCCTTGCCGCCGTCCGGGACCTGCTTGCAGCCTCCGATCTGGTGATAGCGCTCGGCACGCAGATGGGCCAGACGGATTACGACATGTATGCCGATGGCGGCTTTCCGGAGCTAGCTGATCTGGTGCGGGTGGACATCGATGCAGACCAGCTTGCCCGGGGTCCTGAGGCTGCGCTGCCGGTCCTCTCCAGTGTTGACCAGTTGCTGGACGACCTTCTGCCGCTGCTTGAAGGTCCCGGTACGGAGGCGGAGGGTGCTGCACGGGCCAAGACTTGCCGAGAGGCGGTTTCAACCTGGTTGAGCCCCAAGATGCAGGCGGAAATCGGCGTTCTGGAGACGATCCGCGAGACGTTGCCCGGCTGCATCATCGTCGGTGACAGCACGCAGGTCATCTATTCCGGCAACTTGTCCTTTGAAGCAGGCCGGCCGCACGGCTGGTTCAACGCGGCAACAGGTTTCGGTGCACTTGGATATGGCCCTCCGGCCGCGATAGGTGCCAGCATCGGCGAACCTGACACACCTGTGATCTGCCTTGTGGGTGATGGCGGGCTACAGTTTTCGCTTGCCGAAATCGGCTCTGCCAGGGATTGCGGAGCCAGGGTGATTTTCCTGGTCTGGAACAACGACGGTTATGGCGAAATCCGCACCTACATGCTGGATTGCGGGATTGAGCCGGAAGGCGTGACACCATCAGCACCCGATTTTGGCAAGATCGCCGAAGCCTATAGTTTGCCGTCCGTGCGTCTCGATGACGTGTCGGAACTCGGGACCGCTCTGAAGCGGTTTTCAGACCTGTCCGGCCCAAGCCTGATCGAAATCCACGAAACAGGCACGCGCGGGGCCACAGTCTGACGCGAGACCCTGCCGGCTTTGCTCAACTTGAGGCCGGCAAGGACAGCCTGAATTGCGTTCCCCTGCCTTTTACAGACTGGCAGGTGAACGCAAGCCCGTGTTCACGCGCAAGGTCGTGACAGACCGAAAGACCAAGGCCATGTCCGCTGGACGTGCTGCCTTTTTCGTAGGCCTTCAGGAAGGTTTGCTGTTCGGTCTCGGTCAGGCCTGGTCCCGTATCGAGCACACAAAGCTCCAGTGCCTGTCCACGGTTTCGGACGCCAATCAGGACCTTGCCTTTTTCGGTGTATTTGACCGCGTTGGAGACCAGATTGCTGGCGATGCGCATCAGGACCATGGGCGGCACGGCGGTCTTGCGGGTTGATGTAACCCGTCGCAACTTCAGGCCTTTTGAGATCGCTTCCTCGCCAAACATCTGCTGGACCGTGTCGAGAACAAGCGAAAGTTCGTAGCTCTCGGTTTCCGCCGGTTCTGCGCGGGTGATGGCGATGTCTTTCTGGGTGTGGTCTTCTTCGCCGGTTGGATCGGCGCTTTCGGCTGTCTCTGTGCCATCGTTCCGCGGTGCCGTTTCCGTCAGGTAGGAATTCGACAGGGCCTCCATGTAGTCGAATGCCTCTGCGAGACGTTGGCGAACCGACGGTTCCATATGGTCGGCAAGATGGTCGAAGCTGAGCCTCAGTGAAGTGATCGGCTGTTTCAGATCATGGGAAGCGGTCGCCAGTTGCCGCTGTCGCAGGCTGGCCAGATCGCGGGCGCGCGTGTAATTGCGCTCGGCCACGAGCAGCTCCCGACTGCGCTTTGCTTCCGCTTCAAGGGCAGCGATTTCGGCCTGAACGGCATTTGCGTGTTTGTGGCGCAAGGCAACGATATGGGCGGTCAACCCGGTCATGGTGGCAATCAGCAGGCAGGAGAAAATACCCTTGACCGTGCTCGCAACTGGCAGGATTTCAGTCTCGAGGCCAACGACCATCAAGGCAATCAGCCCAACGACCAGCACGGTGCCAAAGGCTGAAACCAGTTCCGAGCTGACATGTGCCGCGCCTTCGCTGCGTCGCCAGCTGCGGCCTGCCAGGAAAACGGAAATGAACATCAGCGCCAGCAGCAGATAGCCGAAAAACGCGACATAGGTGCCGGGCGAAAAGAAAGACAGCCCGAAACCGGCTATCGACAGGGCGGAAAGGGCTGTCAGGCCGATGGAAAGTCTTGTCTCGCGGCCCGCGGTGGCGACAGAGCGGCCGGAAATGACGAAGCCGAGGCCGGATAGGGAAAACAGCAGGAAGAAGCCTGTCGGAGACTGGAGTTCAGGTCTGTCGGGAAAGAAGAACCGGAACCAGAGGCCGTCAATATAAGCGATGAAAGCAAGCCCGAGCCCGAACTGGACGGCGTAGAGCATGCCGATCCAGTTTTTCATGGCCAGATGAAAGCCAAAGAAGAAAATCAGGCAGGAGATCGTGAAGGCGTAGAACGCCGTATGGGTGATGCCAGACGCAAAGGCTGAGGCTTCAAGCTCCACCGGTGTTTCCAGCGCCATCTTGAAGGACTGGAAAGGCCCGAACTTGAAATTGACCAGAAGGGTGACCCGCTCTTGCGGTGCAATCTCGAAGACAGGCGTGCGCAACCTTGTGACCGAGTGGTCTTCCGGTGCGAAGGGTTCGAAAATCGAATAACTGATCAGGCTTTCGGTAAAGCCGCTTTCGCGGATGACATAGGCATCCAGTTCACTGACCAGCGGCAGGTCGATCGTCAGCACGAAAGGGTCCGGCGCACGGCCATCGTTCAGTGTTGCGTTGACGATCTCGACAGCGGCCCAGGCTTCCGGTGCATAGTTGCTTTCTAGCAGAGAGGCCTTGAGGGTCGGAGAGAATTTGCCGGAGCGGAACCGGTTCAGGATGTCGGCAAGAGATGCTGTCGGATCGCTCTCATAGACCAGATGCGGCTTCAGGTCGCCAATCCCCTGGCCGGGCTCGAGGCGCACAGTTTCTGCCCGGGCGATGCCGGTCACAAGAAGGCTGAAAAACAGAAGGGCCCACAGGTGCAGAATTCTGGTCATTTCCCCAAAGGCATGTCAGATAGAAGGACTGCAGCTGCTGGATCGAGAGCCGTGAAAGATCAAAGATATAGTGCCATCATTGCAGACGATCACGCAATCGTTCGCTCGGGTTTGCGCGACGCTCTGGAAAAACCGGGCCTGATCGAACCGGAGGGGATCAACGTGCTGGCGGAAGCCGGCGACGGCCTCAGCGCGATAGCCGAAGTGCGCAAGCAGCGGCCAGACCTCCTGTTGCTGGATGTCTCCATGCCGATGGCAGGCGGCGTGGAAGTGCTGATCGAGGCAAGGCGCTGGTCGAAGGAAACCAGGGTGGTCGTGCTGACAGGCATTTCCGCTGTCGGGCTGATATCGGATCTCATCGAGGCCGGGGTCGATGGCCTGTTCTCGAAAGCCTCGGACAATGCCGAGTTCTACCAGAAACTGCCGGGTATCCTGCGCGGACAGCGGCATATTTCGGACGTGTTTCTGAAGATCCTGGAAGAGACGCCCGCGCCGCCGGTTCTGACGGACCGGGAGCGGCAGACGCTGAACCTGATCCTCGCGGGGCGATCCAACAAGGAAATTGCCGAAGGGCTCGGTATCAGCGTCAAGACCGTCGACAAGCACCGCACCAGCCTGATGCAGAAGCTGAACGTGCATTCGGTGCCGCAGCTGATGGCCAAGGCGCTGAAGGAAGGCATGATTGATCCATCGCGGGAACTTTGACCGGAGAATGCCTGTTCTGGCCGGAATGGGGGATCGGCCCCATGGCCGACAGTCAGCCGCCATGCGTTACTGCTGCAAGTGACCCGCAAAAGGATTGTGCCATGCGCCCCTATTTCAGACTTTCAGCCGCCTCGCTTGCCGCGATACCCGTTGCCAGCATGCTGATCACGGGCTCGGTCCAGGCGCAGGATGACGGTTTTCGGGAGATCCGTGTTGCTCCCGGCACGGCGGTCGCCGCCAATTTCATGGATGTGCTGATGCCGTTTCTGCAAGGCCATCCGGAGAGTGACGAAGGCAATGCTGCGCTCGACCTGAAGGTGCGCAAGGCCGACAGCGGCTACAGTGTCGATATCGTCATGACGGGATATCTTGATGACAGCCTTTCCGGTGAGCATTACAGGGGCACCGTTGTTCACACGGCGACGGGCGAATGGGAGCTTCTGGAGATGAAGGTCAAACCCTTGTGCGCACGTGGTGTGAATGTCGGCGGGATATGCACCGCATCCGCAGCACCACCTGCCATGTTCCGGTCTTCCGGCGCCGCTGACGGTCGGTTGATGTGCGTCAGCATTGCGCAGGACGATGTTCTGAATGTACGGCAGGGCCCCGGAACACGGCATGCCGTTACCGGCGCTCTTGCGGCGGGAACCTGTAATGTGGAACTTTCCGAGAGCTGTGAGGGAAGCTGGTGTGAAATCCGTTCGGGCTCGGTGTCCGGATGGGTGAATACCCGTTACCTTGAGCCCGCCAATTGAAAGACATATCGACGAGCCCCATGCCTGTCAGAAATCAGCATCAGCGCAGATCTGCCAAAAGCCTTCTCATCGGAGGCTTGCTGATGTCTTGCGCAACTGTCGCGGTTCTGGCCAGCGGCTTGCCGGAGCCGACATTCCTGGAAAGCGGCAGCAACGACCTGATCCGCTTTCAGAAAGGCGAGGTGCCGGCACCGCCGGTTACGCTGGAGGCCGCCCCGTCAGCCGCTCCGGAACCGGTAGAACCTGCCGAGATGCGTGCGCCCGAGCACCGGCTGATGGACAGCGAGGGGGCTGCTGCCGAGATTGCCCCTCCGCCGCCAGCGCGGCCGCAGTCACCGGCGCTTGCTCCTGCACCCTCCGACGCCCCATCCTGGACGGACCGCATGGATCTGGAGTTAGATCCGGCCATCGGCCGGACTGCCCCCCAGAGGGAACGGATTGCGCCGGCTGCAGCGCCGAAACAAAATTCGCAAAAACGGGAAGCCACTGGTGCGGACGCCCAAGGCTTGAACTCTGCCATCGAAAAGTCCGCCGCAAGGCGTGCGCAGGAAGCTGTGCCACTGGAGGAAGCCGCAGATGCCGATGATGCGATTTCCGCGCGGCTGGTGACGGTCTGCCTGACCAATCCGGACGATGCCAGCGGTGCCAAGGGCTTTGATATCCGGCGAGATGGTCCGCCGCGCTATGTTGCCGATGTCGGCGCGACGGCCTGTGCCCGCTTCGAGCCAACACGCCATACGATCTATCTCTGGAAGACCAACGACCTGGGTGCGCTGTCGCTGATCCTCTCCAGCCGTCTCGATCTGGTCGAGGCAGACGGGACGCAAGTTTCCCTGGACTGGTTGCGGGACCGATAACCGGCCCGACAGCGCAAACGCGCAGCCACCAGATTTATTCTCGAATTTGTCAGTCGTCCGCAGGACTCTGAGAATGAGTGGATCCCGGCTCGCGCTCCGCTTGGCCAGGATGACGAGGGAGAAGTTCCCCGAATGTCATCCCGGGCGAGCAGCGCGAGACCCGGGATCGGGGAGGCACAGGCTTCTTTTGTTTTTCGGGTGCCCATTTCGCTGGCCCTCGGCTCCCCGGTCCCGGATCTTCGCTGCGCTGCGTCCGGGATGACGAATGGAGGGGTGACCATGGGAGAGTTGACCATGGGAGGGCTGACCAATGGAGGGATGGCGCATGAAGTGACGGCGCAGGACGACGGTCAATTGAGGGGGAGAATAACAAATGGAAACCGGCAGGCGGGCCTGCCGGTTTCTGTGCGGGCTGTGGGGGAACCTAGCGCTCGGCGACGTCCGCGAGACGGACGAGGGTCAGGAATTCAGACCGGTAGCCGAAGCGATCAGAACCCCTGTTTTCACTGGCGAGTTTTTCAATCGCCTTGAAATCCCAATCTCCCAGGTGATCGGTGCCTTTCAGCTTCTGCCCGAAGGCGGCAACTGACGCGGCAAAGAGGGTTTCCGACATCGGAATACCGCTTGTATCTGCCATGACCGGTGTCTCGATCAGGGTACTTTCCTTGTCTCCGGGCAGCTTGTAGCGCAGCTTCACGAAGGCGAGTTCACCCGAATAGGAAGCACGAACGGGTTCGATCGTCTCCTTGGGGCCGTAGCGCAGGTCCGAGAACTTTTCCGCCGGCGAGCCGACAGGGGTGATTTCATAAAGGGCCGTGACGTTGTGGCCCGCGCCGATATCGCCGGCATCGACCTTGTCGTTCCTGAAATCCTCTGTTCTGAGCGCCCGGGTTTCGTAACCGATCAGGCGGTATTCGGCGACGGTCTCCGGGTTGAACTCAACCTGTATCTTGACGTCCTGGGCGATCATGGAGATGGAGCTGACCACCTGGTCCACCAGCACCTTGCGGGCTTCGGACAGCGTGTCGATGTAGGCGGCAACGCCCTGTCCGTTCTGCGCAAGGGTCTGCATCAGTTCATCGTTGTAATTGCCGCGTCCGAAGCCGAGAACGGAAAGCGCCGTGCCGTTTTCCCGCTGTTCAGTGACATAGCGTTTCAGGCTGTCCGGGTCGGAGAGGCCGACATTGAAGTCGCCGTCGGTGGCCAGGATTATCCTGGTCTGCTCGCCGTCGCCGGTCATTGTTTCGGCCAGAGCGTAGGCTCCTTTCAGACCTTCATGACCTGCCGTTGAGCCACCGGAGGTCAACGCGTTGATCTTTTCCAGGATCCGGCTCTTGTCGGTAACCTTGGTCGGCTCCAGCAGAACACCGGAGCTGCCGGCGTATGTGACGATCGCCACTTCGTCCTCGTCGCGGAGCGTGGACAGCAGCAGGCGGAAGGATTGCTGCAACAGCGGCAGCTTGTTGGCATCGGCCATGGAGCCGGACGTGTCGATCAGGAACACGAGGTTCTGCGGGGGAAGGTCATCGAGCGGCACCTTGTAGCCCTGGATGCCGACCTGCATCAGCCTGGTGTGTTCGTTCCACGGGGTGTCGATCACGGAAACATTGGTGGAGAAGGGGTGACCGCCCTTTTCGGGCACGGGGTAACTGTAATCGAAGTAGTTGACCATTTCTTCCACGCGCACGGCATCCGGGTTTGGCAACCGGCCGCCGGACAGCGTGCTGCGGACATAGGAATAGGAAGCGGTGTCGACATCGACGGAGAAGGTCGATACCGGTTCCGCGCTCGTGCGTTTCAGCGGGTTTACTTCTGCGGATGCAAACCGTTCCCTGTCTGCAGGTTGAACGGTTGGCATTGCCGGTGGTTCTGGCTGAGCCACCTTTCTCGGGGCAGAGCCGCCGCTGCCGGAGGAAAGTGACATCAGGCCGCCGGTGGTTGCCTCCGAGCCAATCATTAGTCTGTCCTGAAATGCCGGGGCCGGGGCCGGGGCAGGCTGGGGGGCTACGGCCGGACGTGAGATGTCCGCGATGACGGAGTGGCTTTCCTCCTGTTTTCTGCGCTGGGTTGTCGAAACCGAGGCATCATCGTCTCGCTCACCTGCGATGTTCATCCGGCCGGCTTCTTCCGCCGGGCTTGTGAGCTTTTTCCCGAGCTCCTGCCAATCGATGGTTTGCGAGGCGATGCCGGCGAAGGCGATTGTCATCAGCGAAGCGGAGCTGATCAGCAAGGTTCTGGGCATGTGTTTGCCAAACATGAGACAAATCCTTTTCGTCGCCCGGAGGAAAGGTCCGGGTGTCGGGGTGATGGGGAAAGGTTGGGTAATGTGCCGGGCAAGAGCCGCGCCCTCACGGCGCGGCCTTGGTGTGTTTACCGGGTGTTACCGGAACACGATGCGGTAGCTTGCGCCCTTGCGGCAGACCGAGGTGCTGGAGTCCGCGTACCAGGTTTTCAGCAGGTTCCAGCGGCCGTTGGATTTCAGCTTGCGGAACTGGACCCGGACAAAGGTGCTGGCGTTGTTCACGCCTTCCAGGTTCCGGGTGACCTTGTAGGTGCCACCGTGGGCGATGACGCGGTTGGAAATGTTTTCCGAGCGCCAGCGGTTGGAACCGAGGTCACGGTAATCGAGATCGTAAAGCTGGATCGGCTGGCCGGTGTTGTTTTTCACCGTGATGTTGACCTTCTTGCAGATGTCGAACAGGGCGGCTGCCGGGGTCACGGCTCCGAGGGAGGCAACGCCTGCAATGGCGAGAACGGTGGCGGCTGCTGCGGTTTTGGCAAGGGCTTTCATTGGTCAATTCCTTTCTCTTGAATAATCTCCTTTCGGAGGAGGTATCGATCTTTCGATGAGAGAAAGGTGCCAGAACGAGCGGGGTGTCAGTATGGGGTCGATACCCCAATCGCGCGTCTGGTGAGGTACCTGAAAGCGGGCCGGTCACCGCAACCAGCGGGTTGAAGACACGTTTCGATATTTGGTCTATTGCTGCTTCGTCGCCTGCTTTGAAAAAACGATTTCGAGATGACGATTTCATTCCCGGACCGGCCGTACCGGTCGACCTGAGGCCCCGGCTTTTTCGGGCGCCCGATCAGCCCTGCCAAAACTATTTAAACGGATTGCCTGGAGAAGGAGTGCCCATGATTTCGAGATGCCTGGTGTTTATCCTGTTCTGTCTTGCCGCAACGGTGGCGAAAGCGGCCGATGTGTTTCCGTCGAACGCGGAAGGTTGCGACTATCATTTGCGGGGTCAGATCGTCTCGGGTGATGCGGAAAAGCTCAAGGTTCTGCCGATCAACTCGCAAGGCATCACGCTGTGTCTCGATAGCCCCGGGGGCAGCTTTGCCGAAGGAAAGCGGCTGTTCGACACGATCTGGGACCAGGATATCGCAACCATGGTGCGTTCGGGAGAACGGTGCGAATCCGCCTGTTCGCTGGCTTTCCTTGGCGGCAGCATGCGGATCGGGACAGCCGTGATCCGCTTTCAGATGCGCTCTCTGCGTCCAGGGGGCAAGCTCGGTTTCCATTCACCCAGCCTCAACCTGCCGAACGAGAACAGTTACCCTGCCAGCGAAGTCCAGACTGCCTTTGCGATTGCGCTGAAGGCTGCCGAATCCTTTTTCGATATCAAGCTGAGCGAAGAGCACGACGTCGAAGCCATGACGGATTTCCTCTATCAGCGGATCCTCGGCACGCGTCCCGAAAACATGTTTCACATAGAGAGCATCGGCGATGCGGTGCTGGCCAATATCACCGTCACCGGACTGACACCACCAGCCTCGATTACGGAACGGGAAATCGCAAATATTTGCGACAACGCCTATGCGGCCAATCTGATGGATGGTCGGCCGGGATATACGACCAGTTCACAATACTACGACGAAATCCTGATCGGTGATCCGGATGGCGACCGGAAAGTGGTGCTGACTAGGCGGGGAGAGGACCTGATCGGCAAGGTCTTCAACTATGATACTCCGAGCAAATTCTCGGCGCTTGGCTGTTTGGTCCGGATATCCGACGACTGGAAACGGTTCTGGGATACCGATTACAGCCCGCTCAGCGTCCGTTTCGAGCAGTATTCCGTTGGTGACGATTTCGGTGACGGGGAGGCCGAGGAATTTTCCGCGCCTTACTGGTATCTGCTGCCGGCTTCCCTGAAGCTTGACCAACAGGCAGAAAGAAACGTTGCGGGGCAGAATGACAATGCGCCCGCGTCTGCACCTGCTGCGTCAGGCGAGGGCGGTTTCGTTCGCCTGAGCGGCTATGATCTTTATGGCGGAGATCTGCCGGATGGTGTGCTCCGCAACATGAGCGCGGAGGACTGTATCTCGTCCTGTCGTGCCAGAAGCGGCTGTGATGCCGTGACCCACGACCGGTGGAACCGGATCTGCATTCAAAAGTCCGTCGGTGACAGCAATGGCAGGCTCTATCTTCTTTCCAAGGCCGACACCTATGTGCAGCGGGCTGCCGCCGGGTCTCTCAAACCCAATCTGAGCGTGCCTGTCCAGACGTTTACCAAACAGAACAAGGGCTTTCCCGGACAGCCGGATGAAAGCCTGCAGGCGGGATCGGCCGGCCAGTGCGAGACGCTCTGCACGGAACGCACCTGCCTCGGGTTCAACTGGTCTGCCGGGTCTGGAAGATGCGATCTGTTCGCGCGGCCGGGTGTCTATTCAGATGCCGAAGGTATCGTGGCCGGGTTCATGGTTCAGCCGGCCCAATAGGACCATCCAGTAGGACCGCCCAACAAAACAGGCCCGTCCGCGGTTCCGTTGACCGCGGACGGTGTCTGATCAGACTGCCTTCTGTCCGACGAAGCGGCCGGCACCTTCCGGAAAAGGCAGGGCCTTGTGGGCGTCGGCGAAGGCCTTGAGCTTTTCGCCGACTTCCGCTCCCGGCAGGGAACTGGCGCGGGTGTTGAGATCGACATGGAGCAGAAGGGTTTCCATGGTCGCGGCAAGTTTGCCGTCAGCGTTTTTCAGGAAGTGAAACAGCTGCATCTTCTTGCCTTCCCCCTGGAGCACCTGGGTCGTGACCGTCAGGCGTTCGCCCGCCAGAAGCTCGTCCAGATAGCGCAGGTGATTTTCAACGGTGAAATAGCTCTTGCCGGACGCGATATAGTCGGCATCCGCGCCGATCAGCTCCATGAACCGGTCGGTTGCGGCAGCACCTGCTTCCAGGTAGTGCGCCTCGTTCATGTGGCCGTTGTAGTCGGTCCAGCTCTGCGGGATCTGGCGGTCTCCCGTGATCGGCAGTTCAGCCTCCGCCGGTGCCGCCAAAGCCCGTTCATGGGTATTGAGAACGCCGCCTGCACCGCTGCCGCTTTTCTTCAGTGCTCGCATCATGCCGACGAGATTGTCGTCGCGCAGGCGTTCCAGCTCGCGGATGGAGCGATGGCCGGACTGGGCATCGGACTGACCGGCGATCAGGTCGACCAGCTCGTCGGTGAATTCCGGCACGTCCATCAGTTTGGTCCAGGGCCAGGAGAGGCATGGACCGAACTGGGCCATGAAGTGCTTCATGCCGGCTTCCCCGCCGGCGATACGATAGGTCTCAAAAAGGCCCATCTGCGCCCAGCGCAGACCGAAGCCCATGCGGATTGCCTCGTCGATTTCTTCGGTCGTGGCAATGCCGTCCTTCACCAGCCAGAGCGCCTCGCGCCAGACAGCTTCCAGGAACCGGTCGGCAATGTGGGCGTCGATCTCCTTGCGGACATGAAGCGGGAACATGCCTACACTGCGCAGGACCTCGGCCGCGCGAGCGGTTTCGGCCGCATCACCGACAAGTTCCACCAACGGCAACAGATAGACCGGGTTGAACGGGTGGGCGACGACGGCGCGCGCGCCTTCGCTGGTCAGTTCGGACGGCTTGAAGCCGGATGTCGACGAGCCGATGACGGCGGTCTTGGGCGCGAGCTCCGTCAGGCTGCCCAGGACCTTGTGCTTGAGGTCGAGGCGTTCGGGAACGCTTTCCTGCACCCAGTCAGCACCAGCGGCTGCCTCGGCAAGATCTGAATGGAACGACAATTTGCCTTCGTCCGGCAGGCGCTTGTCATAGAGCGCGGGCAGGCTGCGGCGCGCATTGTCGATGACTTCGCCGATCTTGCGTTCGGCTTCCGGGTCGGGGTCGAAGACGGCAACGTCCCAACCGTTCAAAAGGAAACGGGCGGCCCAGCCGCCACCGATCACGCCGCCGCCGACGATGCATGCTTTTTGGGTCATGGTGCAAGTGTCTCCGTGTGGCCGTCGATGGCCAGGATCTGTCCTGAAATGCGGGCGCCTGCTTCGGACGCCAGAAAGTGAATGGTGTTTGCCACATCCTGGGCGGTGACCCAGGTCTTGAGTGAAACACCCTTGACGTAGCTTTCTCGAATGGCCTCTTCGGTCTCGCCGCGCGCTCTGGCTTCCATCGCGACGACCCTATCCATCCGCTCCCCTTCCACCGCGCCCGGGCAGACCGCGTTGACGCGAATGCCGTGGGGGCCGAGCTCCATTGCGAGCGTCTTGGTGAGGCCGACAATCGCCCATTTTGCGGAGGCGTATGGCGAGCGGAACGGGTAGCCGTAAAGTCCGGCGGTCGACGAGGTGAGCGTGATCAGACCGTGCCCCTGAGCTTTCAGCACTCTGGCCGCCCAGCGGCAGGTCAGGAAGGCTCCGTGGAGATTGGTCGCGACGCAGCGTTGCCACTCCGCGAAGTCCAGCGTCTCGATCGCCCCTGCAGGGCCGCCCGTGCCGGCATTGGCGCAGACCACGTCGATGCCTTTCCAGCGGTGTTCAAGGTCGTTCAGGAACGCGGACATTTCCGCTTCGCTGGTGACATCGGCAACAGCAGCGATCGCCTTGCCATTGGCTTGCGAGAATGCGGAAACGGCTGCAGGATCCGCATCACAGATCGCGACTTCGTCTCCGTCCGCCAGGAACCGTTCCGCAATGGCGCGGCCGATCCCGGACGCTCCGGCCGTGACGAGGACCCTGCGGCTCATGTCAGGCGCTCACCGGCGCGCGTTTGGTCAGGCCAAGCTTTTCACGAACGGCCTGCGGGCCGATGATCTTGGCGCCCATGCCTTCGACAACGCCGACGGCCTTCTCGACCAGCTGTGCATTGGTGGCAAGCACGCCTTTTTCGAGGAAGATGTTGTCCTCAAGGCCAACACGGACGTTGCCGCCGGCCAGGATGGAGGCCGCCACATAGGGCATCTGATCTCGGCCGAGGCTGAAGGCCGACCAGGCCCAGTCATCCGGAATGGCGTTGACCATGGCCATGAAGGTGTTGAGGTCGTTCGGCGCGCCCCAGGGCACACCCATGCAGAGCTGCACCAATGCCGGAGAAGCAAGCGTGCCTTCCTTGACGAGCTGCTTTGCAAACCAGAGGTGGCCGGTGTCGAAGGCTTCGATTTCCGGCTTCACGCCCAGTTCGGTCATCATGGCCCCCATGGCGCGCAGCATGCCGGGGGTGTTGGTCATGACATAGTCGGCTTCGGCGAAATTCATGGTGCCGCAGTCGAGCGTGCAGATTTCAGGCAGGCACTCGCGGATATGGGCCATGCGCTCCGTTGCGCCGACCATGTCGGTTCCCTTTTCAACCAGCGGCAACGGGCTTTCTGTGGACCCGAACACGATGTCGCCGCCCATGCCTGCGGTGAGGTTCAGCACCACATCCACATCGGCGGCGCGGATGAGATCCGTGACTTCCCGGTAGAGGTCGAGCCGGCGGGAGGGAGTGCCGGTTTCCGGATCGCGCACGTGGCAATGGACGACGGCGGCCCCCGCCTTGGCGGCATCGATGGCGCTGTCGGCGATCTGCTTCGGGCTGCGCGGCACATGTGGAGACTTGTCCTGGGTACCGCCCGACCCGGTGACGGCGCAGGTGATGAAGACTTCGCGGTTCATGGTCAATGGCATTTGGTTCTCCTGGATCAGCGACAGTTCAACCGGAACCGATTGAACTGCCGGAAACTGATTGTTTTTAACGTGTCAGGTCATCTTGTTGGCGTTCATGCCGAAGCTGGATGATCTAGCGGCCCTTCCAGACCGGGTCTCGCTTTTCGGCAAAGGCGCGGGCGCCTTCCTTCTGGTCTTCAGAGCGATAGAGCTTTTCGACCGTTTCGAACTGGCTTCCGGTGATGCGGTTGAGCGCGTCCTGGAATTTCATGTCTTCTGCCTCGCGCACGATTTCCTTCAGCGCCGCATAGACAAGCGGAGGACCGGAAGCGAGCAGCTCGGCCAGTTTCCAGGCTTCCGCCATCAGGTCCTTTCCAGGATAGATGTGGTTGATCAGGCCCCAGCGGGCGGCTTCCTCTGCTTCGATCCATCGGCCTGTCAGCAGCATTTCCATGGCGATGTGATAGGGAATGCGCTTCGGCAGCTTGATGCTGGCGGCATCGGCCACGGTGCCTGAGCGGATTTCCGGCAGGGCGAAGGAGGCGTGCTCCGCCGCCAGGATAATATCGGCAGACAGGGCAAGCTCGAGCCCGCCGCCACAGCAAATGCCGTTGACGGCAGCTATGACCGGCTTGTTCAGGCCGCGCAGTTCCTGCAGGCCGCCGAAGCCGCCCTTGCCGTAATCTCCATCGACGGCATCGCCTCCGGCGGCCGCCTTCAGGTCCCAGCCGGGGCAGAAGAATTTTTCCCCGGCACCGGTCACGATGGCAACACGCAGGTCCGGATCGTCCCGGAAGTCGGTGAAGACGTCTCCCATGATCCGGCTGGTCATCAGGTCAATGGCGTTGGCCTTTGGCCGGTCGAGCGTGACAGCCAGTATGTGGCCGCGTCTTTCGGTCTTGATGGGGCTTTCCATCAGTTCCCTCCCATTCTTACCAGTGCATCGGCGGCGACGGCATAGTCCGCACCGCAGAGCAACGGGTTGATTTCTACTTCTTCGACCGGTGCCGACAGAACAAAGCTCTGTACTGCCTGCACAGCTTCAACAATCGCTTCCAGATCGCAAGGCGGCTTGCCGCGATATCCGCTCAGGACACGGCCGATCTTCAGATTTTCAAGGGCCTTCTTGATCTCGTCCTCGCCTGCCGGAACGATCAGCGAAGTGCTGTCTTCCAGAAGTTCGGTCAGGATGCCGCCTGCTGCGAGCGTCAGGACGTAGCCGTGAGCCGGATCCCGCACAATGCCGACAAGCAGTTCGCCAAGGCTGGCAATGATCATCTCTTCCACCAGAAACGACGAGGTCGGCATCCCGCTTGCGGCGGAGTGAACCTCGCAAGCCGATTGCAGATTGAGCGCGACTGCTCCGGCTTCGGTCTTGTGGGCAATGCCGGTGCCCTTCAGCACCACCGGGTATCCGATGTCTTCGGCAGCCTGGGCAGCCGCTTCCGGTCCATCTGCAAAAGTGCTCGCGGGAACCTTGAGGCCATGCTTTTTCAGCAAGGCTTTTGCCTCGTGCTCGGAAAGAAGGCGGGGATCAGCGACAGGCTGTGGAACCCGGATCGGTTCCGGCGAAAGTGGTCTTGCCAGAAAGGCAGCCGCCTCAATGGCCGTCAGTGCATCGTCCAGCCCGCAGAGAGGCACGAGACCACGCTTCATCAAATCGGCTGCAAAGGTTTCCGGCATGGTTTCGGGGAGCGAACTCAGGATCGCCATCGGTTTGCCGGAAGCTTTCATCGCCGCTTCCACCGGCTCGATCACCTTCAACCAGTCTTCCGGGTTACAGCGATCCATTCTCGGAATATCGAGAATGACGATGCCAAGGGCGATGTCCGCCTGCATCATGGCAGTGTAGCACCGGGTCATGGCCTCGCCGTCACCCCAGATGTAGGTGTGGTAGTCGAGTGGATTGGCGAGAGCGACCTTGGGGCCGAGGGCTTCTGACAGCGCGGTTCTTTGCGCGGGAACGAGTGGCGGGAAAGTGATCCGGCGGCCGACGGCGGTGTCGGCAATCAGGCTGGCTTCACCACCCGAGCAGGACATGGACACGATGTTGGTGCTCGGCAAGGGGCCTGCGACGTGGACCAGCTTCAGGGTTTCCAGAAGGGCCGTCAGGCTGCCGACCCGGGCAATGCCCAGCCGGTTGAAGAGCGCGTCGGACCCAGCCGTGCTACCGGCAAGGGCGGCCGTATGGGAGACAGTTGCCGCTTGGGCTGCCTCGGATCTGCCGACCTTGACGGCCACAACCGGCTTGCCGAGTGCGTGCGCCTTGCGCGCGAAACCTTCAAAGGCTGCAAGATCGTCGAGCCCTTCGATGTGCAGACCGATGGCAGTGACCCGGTCATCGTCCAGGAGGGCGCTGCCAATGGCGGACAGGCCCGTCTGGGCCTGGTTGCCGGCGGTCATCAGATAGGCAATCGGCAGGCCGCGTGTCTGCATGGTCAAGTTCAGCGCGATGTTGGACGATTGCGCGATGATCGCAACGCCGCGGTCGACCGGGGTCAGGCCATGCTGATCCGGCCACAGGGCCGCGCCGTCGAGCGCGTTGAGAAAGCCATAGCAGTTGGGGCCGAGGATCGGCATCTCGCCTGCCGCCTCGATCAGGGCGGCCTGAAGATCCGCGCCGTCGGCAAGCTCCCGAATTGCTTCGCTGAAACCGGAGGCAAAGCAGATGGCGCCACCGGCACCGAGGCGTGCGAGCGAGCGGACAATCTCGACCGTCACGTACCGGTTGACGCCGATAAAGACCGCGTCGGGGGCGGTGGGAAGATCTTCCACGGTGGCATAGGCCCTGCAGCCGTCGATCTCTTCACGGCTTGGGTGGATCGGCCAGAGATCACCCTCAAAACCGGCCTTGCGGCATTCCCTGAGCACGTTCCGGCACCAGGAACCGCCACCGATAACAGCGACCGTGCGTGGCCGGAGCAAGCGTTCGAGTGAGCGCATGGATCAGGCTCCGAGCGGGCGGAAGATGTCGCGGCTGATGATGTGGCGCTGGATCTCGCTGGTGCCATCCCAGATCCGTTCCACGCGGGCGTCGCGCCAGAAGCGTTCGATGGGGAAGTCGTCCATCAGACCCATGCCACCGAAGATCTGCAGCGTCGTGTCGGTGACGCGCGCCAGCATTTCGGTCGCGTAAACCTTGGCACTCGCAATCTCGCGGTTGGCGGGCAACCCCTGGTCGAGACGCCAGGCTCCGGCAAGCGTCAGCCAGTCGGCAGCATCGATTTCGGTGATCATGTCGGCGACCTGGAAGCTGACGCCCTGGAACTTGGCGATCGCCTGGCCGAACTGCTTGCGCTCGGCGGCATAGTTCACCGCATAGTCGAAACAGCGGCGGGCGCGGCCAACGCTCATGGTGGCAACCGTCAGGCGGGTGGCATAAAGCCATTCGTTCATCACCTCGAAGCCACCGTCGACCTCACCAAGGACCTGGCTGTCCGGCAGGCGGCAATTGTCGAAGTAAAGAATACAGTTCTTGTAGCCCCGGTGGCTGACGGAGCGATAGCCGTCACGCACCTCGAAGCCGGGTGTGCCCCGGTCGACCAGAAAACAGGTGATGCGCTTCTTGGGGCCTTTTGGTGTTTCGTCAACGCCGGTCGCCACAAACACGATGAAGAAATCCGCGTGTTCGGCGCCGGAGATGAAATGCTTGGAGCCGGAGACCACCCAGTCGCCGCCGTCGCGCACTGCCTGGCATTTCATGCCGCGCACATCCGAGCCGGCGTCGGGTTCTGTCATGGCCAGCGCATCCATCTTCTCGCCGCGCACGGCCGGCAGAAGGTAGCGCTCGATCTGCTCGCCCTTGCAGGCCATCAGGATGTTCTGGGGGCGACCGAAAAAGTGGTTCAGCGCCATCGATCCGCGCCCCAGTTCCCGTTCCACCAGGGTGAAATCAAGATGGCTGAGGCCCGCGCCGCCCACTTCTTCCGGGAAGTTACAGGCGTAGAAGCCGAGATCGATACATTTGCGCTTGATCTCCTCGCCGAGTTCGGCGGGAACCTGGCCCGTCTTCTCGACAAGTTCTTCATGCGGGTAAATCTCGTTTTCAACGAAGGACCGGACCGTGGAGACGATCATCTCCTGTTCTTCGCTCAGCCCAAAATGCATCGGAATCTCCTCTTGCCTCAGGCCGACGAGAGTGAGACAAACGGGCTTGCCCCATTGTGCAATTTTGGTTTGAAATCATGCCGATTTCACAAAAATCGAATTCGGTTCGAAAAATCTGCGTGCTGTTGTTCGAAAGCTTTTCGAACCACTGCCTGGCGAATGCGATCGAGCCGTTCCGGGCAGCGAATACGATCGCCCGAAAGCAGCTCTATTCCTGGCAGCATGTGAGCCTTGCCGGAGGGACCGTCACGTCATCCAGCGGTCTGCCGGTGGCGACGTCTGCCTGGTCGGAGGCAAAGCCTGGTGGCGATTATCTCTTTATCATGCCGAGCTACGGTTTCGAGGCCTTTGCAGGTCCGTCAACCGTGCGCGCCTTGAAGGCCGCAAGGCAACGGTTCGGCACGTTGGTCGGCATGGATACCGGCGCATGGCTGTTGGCGGCCGCCGGTTTGCTGGAGGGACGCAAGGCAACGATCCACTGGGATGAACTGACGGGATTTGCCGAAAGATTTCCGGATGTCGATGCAGTGGAGGACCGTTTTGTGCTTGATGGCAACATCTGTACCTGCGGCGGGGCGTCGACAACGTTCGAACTGGCGCTGGAACTGATCAAGCGGCATCATAGCCCGATGTTCGCGCTCGAGGTGGCGGCCCTGTTCATGTATGGCGACAAGCTGGACATGCACGATCCGCACAAGCGTTTGTCGGCGGATGCCCTGGTGCGCAGCGCGACTGCGCTGATGCGGAGAACCATCGAGGCACCGATGCCGATTGAAAATCTTGCCCGGCAGCTGAAGGTGGACCAGCGTACCCTTGAGCACCGGTTCCAGCGGGAAATGTCGATGACGCCACTGGGGGTCTACAAGGCGATCCGCCTGCGCGAGGCGCGCCGGCTTGTGGAATTGACCATGCTGGGGATTGCGGAAATTGCAGAGCGTTGCGGCTATCGCAACGCGAGTGCAATGACCCGAGCCTACCGGCAGGAATTCGGCCAGTCGCCACGTGAGCACCGGCGAAGCAGATAGTCCCGGCCGATAAACGAGAAAGGCCGCGCTAAACGCGCGGCCCTTTCTTGGAAGGTTTGAAAAGTCCTTACTTGTGCGGGAAACCGGCTTTTGCGGTACCGTTCCAGTCGCCCTGGAAAGGCAGGATATGCAGCGGCTTCTTCGCCCTGGCACCATGTGCCCTTGCATCGGCAACCTGCTGCTGGGCAATTGTCAGCCGTTCTTCGCCATTGTAACTGCCGACAACCGGCAGGATCAGCAGATTGCCACTGCGCGCTTCAGCCAGAGCCTTTGCATTGACGGTCTGCTGGATGCGGACGGAAACAGGCTTGTCGCCATTGAGATCGCCGCGGGTGTCGTCCGGGTCGATGGCGAAGGCGTTGCCGGCCAGCGCACCGGATACAAAGGCTGCGGTCAGCAGGGTCGACAGAATTTTCTTGGAAGTACGCATGATCTTGCTCCATGTGTCTGTTTAAACTCATGAATGACTGCAGAGCCCTGTTTGCTCCGCAGGCTGTTCATGCCGGGAACAACGACACGAATGCTGATCGGTTGCGGCGGTGGCGGTAATAACATCAACACAAAAACATGAGGCCCTGTGAGAGAGGCCAGGCCTTGCGAGGCGCGTGTTTCCACACCACGCACGCGTTCATCAAAGTCATTCGGCAAGCGGTGCCCGGGTCACCGACCCGTGAAAGGCGCGGGAGCCGGAGAGGCCGTTTTGTATCTGTTTTTCAAACCGCGATGACAAGGTCTTGAGCGCGCTTCTGCCAACACCGTCACGTCTTACATCTCGTCCAGAAACAGCAGAACAGGAATGTCACGATGGCCTGCACCAAGGACGACTTCACCAGAGACCTTCAGAGCGAAATCCCGCATTTGCGCAGATACGCCCGTTCTCTTACGCGAAACCCTGAAGCCGGTGATGATCTGATGCAGACGTCGCTGGAAAAGGCGCTGCGGCATCACGCCAGCTTCCACTGCGGTACGCAACTGCGCCGCTGGCTGTTCACGATTGCCCGTAATGCCTATCGCGACGAACGCAAATGGCTTGCCCGGCGCGGTGACCACCTGCCCATCGAGGACTGGCTTCAGGAAACCCAGGCAGCGCCCGCTCAGGAAAAGCATCTGGAGCTGGAAGACGTTGCCAGGGGCATCGCCGGACTTCGACCGGAAGACAGGGATGCTCTCGAATTGCGGGTGTTTTCGGGCCTGTCCACCGGGCAAATTGCCAAGCAGACGGGTGTGGCCGTCGGGACAGTGAAAAGCCGGCTCTCCAGGGCGCGGCAGACATTGTCCGTGTAGGGCAAGCCGCTCCGTTTAGTTGGCGGAAGCATCGCCCAAAAGATCGACAAGAAGCTTTGCGACATGCTGCAAGCCGGTGTCGTTGGCGCGACGCCGGTGCCAGGCCAGGTGCAGGGGAAACCCTGAAACGGGGATCGGTGGCGCGAACGAGATCAGATCGCCTGCGAAGGGAAGAATGCGTGAGGGTAGCATGGCAATCATGTCCGATCCGCGCAGGAGATCGGGCACCATCTGGAAAGATGGCACCACTAGACCTACCCGGCGCGTGCGACCAATGCGCGCCAGCTCGCCGTCGAGCGGTGTCCTGATGTCTCCCTTGCCGGAGACAAGTACATGCGGAAAAGCCAACCAGCTATCGAGATCGAAGTTGCTTGCCGCAGGATGTTCCTGTCGCATCGCAACGCGGTAACTTTCATCAAAAAGCTCTTCCCGGTGGAGCTCTTCATCCTCTCCTGGAAACACCGAGACCGCGATATCGGTGTTTCCATCGAGAAGGGCGGTCCGTGCCGCCGGAGCACCACGCCAGGGCTGGAGGACCAGATCGATACCAGGTGCGGTTGCCTGAAGCTGCCTTTGCAGTGAGCCGATGACATAGAGCGCCGGAAAGTCGGTCATGATTATGCGCAAGGTCTGGCGTATGTCCTTCAGCGGAATGGTCTTCGGTGTCAGGAGGTCATCTACTCCTGCCAACAACGACTTTAACGGCGCGCGCATGGACACCGCCTTTGGGGTCAGGCGCATGGTGCCGTGCCCGCGCTCCAGCAGCTCGTCCGCGAACAGGTGCCGGCAGCGCTGCAAGGCAGCAGACATGGCTGGTTGGGACAGACCTATCCGGCTGGCAGCGCGGCTGACGTGTGCTTCGTCCAGCAGCGCATCAAGAGCGACAAGGAGGTTGAGATCGACAGAACGTAAATTCATGAAATCAATAATATCATAGATCAATTATCGATTGGATCGATTTTCGTTCCTCTCTCATTGTCCGTTGGGTTCAACAAGAGGAAAGAAAATGGGCAAGACACTCGTACTTCTGTTTCATCCGAACATGAAACGCTCCAGGGCAAATGCGGCTCTGGCGTCAGCAGCGGCCGACCTCGATGACGTTGATGTTGTTGATATGCAAGCCGTTTTTCCGCAGGGGCTGGATCTCTTTCGTGACGCTGAAGGAGAAGCGGCCCGGCTTCTGGAGGCGGAGCGGATCGTTCTGCAGTTTCCCGTGCAGTGGTATTCCACTCCGCCGCTTCTGAAAGCCTGGGAGGACGCAGTTCTGACGCGGATGTTCTACATCGCCTATGAGGAAGAGGGACTGAGACTGGAAGGCAGGCCATTTATGCTTGCGGCGACCGCAGGCAACGTTCGGGAGGCCTACCAGCCGGGTGGTGCCAATCTCTTTTCCATGGACAGCCTGTTCGCACCGTTGAAGGCGACCGCGCATCGCTGCGGTCTGGTTTGGTACGAGCCCTTTTTACTCTACAGGGCCGACAAGCTTGGGCCTGACGAATTGAAGCAAGCTGGAGCCGATTATGCCCGCGCGTTGTCGACCTGGATCGAGAAGACCCCGGCAAGGGAGGCCGCGTGAAACGGATCATGGCTTACAAGAGATTTGATAGCCTCAAAAGCAGCGTCCCCTGGTGGTATTCCATCAGCGCACGTGCCTTGCCGTGCGGGATTCTCTTCCAGTTCCTGACGGCGGGGCTGTCTTTGTTTCGCGATGACAGCCTGTGGGCCTTGCATGAAGTTTCGGGTCTCATCCTGGCGGTGTTTCCCGGTATTCTGCTTGGAGGGAGCCTGTTGGTATCCCGGCTCGGGCGCTTTGGCTGGTGGGCGAGCCTGACAGGCTTGCTTTACCTGTTTCAGATCGCGCTTTCGGCCGGTGCCGAGCCGGAGTTGATCGCGTATCATCCCTTCAATGGGGCACTGTTGCTGACGGCCAGCCTGATCCTTCTGATGAAGGTTGAACGGCGTTTGGGGAAGGCAGCTTCCGGACAATCCATCAAAGACCCCGTCTGAATAATCGCTCTCCGTCTTTTTGGCCGGTTGCCTTGAACACCCGACTAAGGAGTTCTTTCACGTGTCTGCTATCTGTCAGGCTTAAAAATGGCTGCTTATCTCGCCCTTGTGAGGCAGACCAAACCTCAGGCCGCAACCCTGGCGGTGACACCGGCAAGCCGGGCGGTCAGACGTTCGGTTCGATAGTCCGACCAGTTTTCCGCGGTTTCCTCCTCGTCTTCCCCGATCTCGGGGAAGGCGGCGGACAGGACCGCGCTGGTGATGTCGTTGCACCAGCCTTCCGCGGGATTGTATTCCAGAACCGCCTGAACCTTCTCGAGTTGCCCGGCCTGAAGATCCTCGATGATCCTGTGCAGGCTCATGTCTGCCAGATCGGTTTCCGGTGTGTAGAAGCAGTTTTCGAGTTCGCAAATCACTGAATAGAACGACATGTCGAGGTTCAAAGCCAAAAAAGCCTCCATCTAAAATACGTTGAAAGTGTATACGCAATTTGCGTACATGTCAATTCTTCTTCAACCGGCTATATGACAAAAGCGTATGACTGCCCTGAAGTGTTGGCGCCGCGTCCAGACGTGATCGGTCGCGGTGGTCCGGTCACGCGAAATGCGCGAGGGGGCGGGCCGTGTTCCGGCCTGAGAAGAAGTGGAGGCAGGGGCGGCGGTGCTAGACGACCTGCCGGATGACGCTCAATACCTTGGCTATGATGCGGACTTCCGTTGCCTCTTCATCGTGCTCGTTGAAGATGACCGGCTCCTGAAAGCGCGGATCATTGGATTCCGGTTGCAGTTCTATCTGGCCGTTCCGGCGGATGATCCGCTTGGCAGTGCGTTCGATGGTATGGCCGCCGTCTCTGGTCCGCTCCACGACGGCAAGGTCTCCCGACTTGATCTCAATGCCTGCTTCCAGGTAGTCGACGCACAGGATCAAATCGCCACTCCAGGCAATCCGGTTGAGGCTTTCGCCGTTGATTTGCAAAAGATATTGGCTTTCGCTCGGAAAGCGAAGGTCTCCCGCGAAACTGGTTTTCTTGGTGGCATCCGTCTCGAACAATCCGGACTCCATCCAGAGGCCGGCAGCCACCTGGCCTTTGACCTCCAGAGGCGTGGCGGCTCTTGACGGTGCACTGGAGGCATCCAGATCGGTGATGGAATCGGGGGCGAGCGCAAGAATATCTTCCCGGGTGATCGGTTGCTCGCCCTTGCCCAGGAGGACAGGAAGAAGCTTCGCCACGAAATCCGACGGCAGTGCAGGTTTCAGGTAGTCGGCGCTGAAGTAGCGCTGGATGGAAGAGGCATTCTGATAACCCATGGCCCGTGCGATGGCGCGGATCGACAGGCCACTGCGGTCCTTCAGTTCCACAAGCTGGCGGGAGACTGCAGATTGTTCGTCCATATCCATAATTCGGTCACCAGGTCACGTAAGATGCATACGTATTAGCAGTAAAAACGTACGGAGTCCAGTTGATATGTGTACGCATTAAGCGTACGAAATTTGAGTCATCAAGTGAATGCGTGGGAGTGACGATGGAAGTTCAGACAATCCTTCGACAAATGGCAGAGGAGACCGGCCGATGAGGGACCTGAAGGACGAAATTGAGGAAGCGCAGGCAAAGGTCGCGCATCTGAGGATCAGGGCGGAAAGACCGAGTGCCCGCCTGGAAGACGAGTTCGCGCTGGAAAAGGCGCGCAACAGGTTGCTGACTCTGGAGTTGCGGAACCTGAAGCAGGGCAGGGAAGTGCGCGGCAGTTCCAGCCCGAAGGGCAATCCGGGTGTTGTCGGGAGCAGACAGCACATGAGGCAAGCACCTTTCGCAAAAAGAACAAATAGCGAACATTTGCCGCGTACGGCCAGGGAAAAGGCAGAAGCGGCTTTTGCAGCGGTGCAAGGTATCGCTGTGGAAAAGAAAGGTCGGGTCTGATGGCTTCGGGAGGACTGGTCGACAGGATCGCTGCCGAGTATGGCGTTCATTTCATCAGCCACACCAGACGGGTGCATGGGCGGCACCAGTCGAAGGCTCGCAGAACTTGCCAGACCCTGCTGACGAAACACGGGGCGGAACATCTGCGCCTCGTCTTCGGTCTGATCAACACCGCGGAGAACCGGGGGAACTGGTCAGCGCCATGCTTTACTGCCGTTTCCTGGCTTGTCCTGAACAAGCCGGACTGGGTGGAACGGCGAGGTTTTCTGGACCAGTTCGACAGGATCGATCTGGAGGCGTTGCTTGGCAGTGCAAGGCAAATAAACCCGTCCGCTCCCACCCTTACGCTCGCTGTTCTGCTCTCTTACGAACTTGACAAACTCCTGGAAACGGGCCGGGAGGGGATCGCTGCATGAGTACTATTGTCAGTTGGTGTCGGTTGATTACACTGCGGCCGTCAATCATCGGCTGTATTGAGTCGCTCAGGGATTGCACGCTTGGCTTGCCGCGCTCGCGGGAGCCGGCGCCAGACGGATCTTTCACCGGTATTTTGAGAGAGGGGGTTTTGAACATGAACGGTTACCTGACGAAGGCTCAGATTTTTGCCTTTGAACGCGGAGCGACCGCGTGCCGGGAAGGCAAGTCCCGTGAGGACAATCCTTATCCGCCCAAGGCCGATTACTTCGGTTTGTGGGAAGAGGGCTACCAGAAAGAGCGTGAGGGCCAGGGCAAATAATCGCCTCAGGCCTGCATCTTTGCTGCCGTGGGGCTGTTTGAGCGGCCGCGCGTTTCTGTGCCCACTACAGTTTCAAGAGAGACGATATGGAAACAAGCGTACCTGACCAGATCCTGGCCCGGTTGACGGAGGCTGTCGAAGTGATTGCGGTGACCGGCAAGGGTGACGGACCTCGAGCGGTCCTGGCCAGCTGGCCCGAATGCCAGGGCAAGATCGCCCGGCGCCGGCGGACCTACCCGCCCCGGGCGATCAGCCGGGCTGAAGAGGCGATCACCTGGTTCTCCCTGATCGAGGACCCGGATGCACGCCGCGCCCTGCAGTTCGAAGTGATGTGCAAGGCGGGCGGCGGCAAGTTCTCCCGGATCTGCGAAAAATATGGCTGGAAACGCTCGACGGTTACCAGCCGCAACAAGGCCGTTCTGCGCCGGCTGGCGAAAAGGCTTGGTGAGGAAAGCTCCGTCGATCACTGAACGGTTCGACGCCGGACCGGAGGCGGGCTGGTGCCTTGCTGATCCGGAAATCGGCTTTTGAAAGAAGATGTCATCCCTCCTGCGTTGCTCCAATGCAGGAGGAATGCACGACTTGAAAGAGGGGCTTCGCCCTTGTTCTCAAAAGGTTTGCAGCAGGTTTTGCAATCGCCCCTTTACGGTTGTCGGAAGTTTGAACTACAACTTTCCAATTGCTCGTCCCCCGCGTCGACGCCGGGACATTTGGACAGATGGTTTGGAGAAATTGATGACCGACTTGAAAACACTGACCCTTCACGACTTTGAAAAGCTGCTGGATCAGGTGTTCGAGGTCAGGTCGGTTCCGGCTGATATCCAGTTGTCGCTCGTGGAGGTCAAATTGATGGGCTCCGGCGAGCGGCAGGGAGGGGCTTTTTCCACGTTGTGGCAAGGTCCGCAGGAGCCATTGCTGGAGCAATCCATCTACAGGCTCTATCGGCCGGATTTCGGCGAGCAGGACGTGTTTCTGGTTCCGGTCGCGCAGAAGGAAGCCGGTATTCAGTATGAAGCCGTGTTCACCTGATCGCATACTGACTGACAGGCCGGTGGCCGCCGCAGTCTGATGGCCGGGCTCGGTTCTTCAGGTTTGGCAGGGGTGTTCCATGAGATCATAGACGCCCTTGTCTTCCCGCTTTTCGAAACCGAGGCGGTGATAGAGCCGCATGGCAGGATTTTCCTTTTCGACATGAATGGAAAGCGCTTTTCCAGCTTCTCGCGCCTCATCCATCAGATCCTGCAAGACGGCGCTGCCAAGGCCTTGTCCCTGTACTTCGGGTATCAAGGCGATGTCGATAATCCGGTGTTCGCGGGTCCAGCGTTCCAGGTAAAGCCTGCCAACAGGTCTGGCGTCTCGTTCTATCACCAGCCAGAGGGCGTCAGGATAATGCTCCTGATAATGTCGGTGCTGGGCTTCGAATTGCATTGCGATAAAGGCCTGCTTTTCGGCTTCCGTCCATGGAGTGCGCGCAAGCTCGGCCTCGCGCGTCGAACGGTATAGGCTTGCCAGGAACGGAAGATCACCCGAATGCAAGGCCCGGTAGGTGATGCCCCGGGCCGCCGCGCGTGCGCGCGGGGCCAGGGACATGGCTGTCTGCGGCATCGGCAGATCGATCGCAAATGCAGTCGTCATTCGGTGTTCGGCGTGACGTCCCGTGTCAGCGCGCTTACGGAAAGCGGTCCGCCCAGGGACGTCCAGGTCGCCGACCAGTGATCAAGCGATATCTGAGGCAGGTAGGAAGCCGTGCTTGACGCCGGATCGAGGGCGAAAAGGCTCAGGAGCGTATTGGCGTTCGGCTGAAGTTTGAGCGTGCTGCCGCCATCCACATGGGCGATGACCCGTGGAGCCGTCCAGGAGGTTTCCAGGGAACTGGTCTGGTAGCTTGCGTAGACCGGGCAGTCGGATCCGGAGCCAGTCAGCGCAACCAGATAAATTCCTCCGTTGGAGGAGTTGGAAGCGGCCATGCTGCCGACAGGCGCATCAAACGTTGCAAACAGTGCCCAGTCGGAGAAGTCGAGTGAACTGACTTCGTCCTGAGCTTTCATGTAAATATTTTTTCCGATGCGGGCAAAGATGTGAACGAGCGCATTGCCGTCAATGCAAAGGACAAGCTGTTCGAAGCCGGTCAGGCCGCCGCTGATATCTTGCCAACCTTCCCAGCCCTCCGGCAGAAGCGGCCTGTCGGTGGACTGGAAGTTCAGATAAGGCACGCCGTCCGAATTGATGCCGGTGAGAATGATGCGGCCATCGGCGTTCTGGGTTGCGGCGAGGCTCCGCAGCGCCCCGGCCATTTGTTGCCAGTCCGCCCAGGGCTGGCTCGGCGGAATTTCGACGGGTACCGTAACTTCAATTGGTGTCGTCGTGCCTGGCGGGACTACCGTGATGGTTTCCATCTGTACGGTGTTGTTGTTCTGGAAACGCCACCAGATGGCGTTGTCCGGCGCCGAACTTGTGACGAAAATGTTCTGCCGACCGGTGACGCCGTTGATCAGCAACGTATCATTGAAACCTGGAACACCGGCAGGTTTGCCGAGGTCAAGCGGGTCAGCAAAACGCTGTGGCGCGTTTTCGTCCCGGTTTTCCCGGATATAGGCCAGGTTTCCGGACCCGCTGTCTTCCGCAAGCAGGGCGACATAGCCTTCCTGGGTCACGGATGCGTTGAGCCGTTCGGTGGCAAAGCTTGAATTCGTTAGCTGAGTAAAGGAGGCGCTGAAAGCGCCGTTCTCAGACGCCTGATCCTTGTACTCAAGTGCTCCGTTCGGTGTGACTGCGGCAAAGAAAATCCGGAAATAGACCGGATCGGCCGTCACGTTCCCTTCAAATTCCTCGGGAACTGCTTCTTCGACTGACATGATGCGTTTCCTCTTGCTGATCTGAAGCCGGCGGCCTGGCCTGTCCGGCAACGTCCTGCATTGGTTAGCCGCGGGAGGGATAAAGCCCCTGGAGCGCAATAATGAAGTTCAGCGTCAGATACGGCTGAACATTGTCGTGTGACTGGCTGCCGCCGGTGGCGGACAGTGTTTCCATGGCCATGTCGACCTGGTTCGTCTGAGTGTCCGTGTGGTAAAGCGAATCCAGGCCGGAGCTGGAAAAGGAAGTCGATGACGAGGGGCCGGGAACGCCGCCGCTGCCGTTGGTTGCTCGTACCGTATGAGAATGTGAGGGGATCTGCGCTTCTGTCAGGGTGACGGTCGTAACACCAACCTTTTCCCCCAGTCTGCGGGACGTGAGGCCAGGGCCTCTGCCTGGATGCATCGGGGCGCGGCCCTGCAGATCCGGCAGACCCATGGTGCTGCGTCCATCGCCGCCGTAGGTCGTTCCAATAAGAGAGAACAACGCCGTGTTCTGGGAGATGGGAAGGAGCTGGCCGTCACAAAAGGCCCAGCTTCGAGGGGCGAAATTGCCCGCGAAAATTCGGATTTCAGCGATAAAGGGTTCCGACATGGTTCGCCTCCTAATGCCTGCTGGGGTAAACGCCGTAGAGCGCGATGATGAAATGCACGCATATTGTCGGCATCAGGTTCGTGTGCGACTGGGAGCCGCCAGTGTTTGAAATCATGTCTTGCGCCATGGAGATGTCCTGACTGGCATCGGCGTAGAAGCTCACGCCTGCGCCGGCTGCCGGAACATGCGTCGCCGGCGACGTCTGGTCGGCCAGGCCGGTGTTGGCATTGAAGCCGTGCGAGTGACTGGCAAGTTGGTTGCCCGTGAGCGTTTCCTTTTCCGAACCGCTCTTGGAGCCGAGCCGCCGCGGGCTGAGGCCGGGGCCGGTGCCCGCGTGCAGCGGAATTCGTCCGCGCATGTCCGGCAGACCGAATGTGGTTCGGCCATCTCCGCCGTAGATGGTTCCAAGGAGTGAAAACAGGGCGTCGTTCTGGGAAACTGCCAGCAGCTGACCGTCGCAGTAGGCCCAGCCGCGCGGTGCGAAATTACCTGCAAACATGCGGATTTCACCGACGAAAGGTTCAGACATTCTATGTCCTTTCGGAGATTAGTTGCGGGACGGAAACAGGCCTTGAAGGGCGATGCAGAAATTGAGCGTCAGGTAGGGCTGCATGTTGTTGTGCGCCTGCCCGCCACCTGCGTTGGTCACGGTTCCTGATCTCATCTGTGTCATCGTGCCAACTTCGTAAGGCCGATAGGCCTTGTCCGGTGCGATTTCGGAGCCAAACAGAGACATGTTGGGCGTTCTGCTGTTTCCGGCAGTGGCGACCGCTTTCACCGAATGGGAATGTTCCGGGATTTCCGCTGCCGTGAGCGTGACGGTTTCCGCTCCCCCCTTCTGGCCGAGCTGATATCCGGCGCCCTCGTGGATCGGCGTCCGGCTGCGCAGGTCGGGCAGGGCGAATGTCGTCCGCCCATCTCCGCCATAGGTCGTGCCCAGCAGCGAATAAAGCGACTGGTTCTGGTTGATCGGCAAAATCTGTCCGTCGGTAAAAGCCCAGCCACGTGGCGCGAAATTGAAGCCGACAATCCGTATTTCGGCGAGAAATGGTTCTGACATGTTTCCTCCCGTTGCTTCCGAAGGAAGTTTCGGTCTTGCAGATGTTGTCTGGATTTCCTGCTTTTGCGAATCACAGGTTGTATGAAAGAGAAATTGGACTCAAATTACACTACAACCTTCACATACATATATTTCAGAATGCAATTAGAAAATTCTGAAATCAGTTCCTGGATTGTTGAGTGTTCGTCACTGTAGATAGTGGTAAAGATCGCCAAATTTTGCAATTTTTAAGAGAATTATTCGCCCTAAAGAGGATAAAATTCAATTCTGACCAAATCTTTCAACCATAGTTAGAATTTGTCAGAATTGAATCCTTTTTCCTGACGCAGATGTGGTCAGTCAAAAATGTGATCGGATTTGCGCTTGAATTCTATTTAAGTTTGAGCGTAGTAGAATTTAAACCAAAGATTGTTTTAGTAAAAATCACGCCAAGGTTGTATTTGGCGGCTAACAAAAACCGGGCCTTCGAGCCTTGGCTCTTTCTTTTTGGGGTGCAGCGACAGTGGTTCGCTCTGTGGTGATTTGATGATTTGTGACGTATGGGGAGCCAGGCTCGGCAAAGCCGCGTGCGCAGGCGTCTGGTTGCGCTTTGTACAGCTGGCGTTTCTGATGCTTTTTCTGGGAGCCATGCCTGACGACGCGAGGGCGGCCTACACAGACTGTCCAAGCAATTCTGTCCCGCTCGATCCTCTCGTGTTGAACCTCACACTGGATGAATGCACGCGGGAAAGTGGCATTGGACCTACTACGGCGGACGACGACTGGATATTGATCCAGGATCAGGGTTCTGGAAGCAGTCTCACCAATTTCGATATCAACAACGGTCCAAACGACCCGGGGAATGTCCTCTCGTATTCCGTTACCAATGGAACGGATACCATCAACGTAACGTCGCCAGGTACTCAGACGATCGATTGTACCACGACATGCACAATCACCGGATCCTACGGTGCTACAGGCATTAATTTCACCTATCTTGATGCCGGTTCCAGCGGCGAAGTTACTCCACCGACGACGCCTCCAACATTCACCCAGGCATTCGCCCCCAGTACGATCGTGGCAAACGACACCTCGACCGTCACATTCACGATCAACAACTCTGCGAACGGTGTGGACGCGACATCTCTCGATTTCACCGACAACTTGCCTTCGGGAGTGACCGTGGCCTCTCCGTCGAACGCTGCCACGACGTGTACCGGTGGCACACTCACGGCTACCAGCGGATCGGGTGTAATCAGTTACACTGGCGGAACCGCCGCGGCGGGTGCGACTTGTACCGTCAGTGCCGATGTGACGTCTGCAAGTGACGGAAGTTACGTCAACACCACAGGTGATCTCACATCGTCGCTGGGAAATTCCGGGACGTCATCTGCCACGCTGACGGTCGCCTCTCCTGAAATCAACGTTCAGGGCAACGGGGTAAGCATCGTCAGTGGGGACACGACCCCTTCGGCGGCAGATGATACCGAATTCGGCAGCGTTTCTGTTTCAAGCGGTACAAACGCAAATACCTTCACAATCCAGAATACGGGTAATGGAACGCTCTCACTGACCAGTGTGACATCCTCTGACAACGCACAATTCGCGGTGTCGGGGACAACGGCCGGTTCGATACCGTCTTCGGGATCTGTAACCTTCACGGTCACCTTCGATCCGTCTGCGACGGGTTTGCAAACGTCAACGATTACGATCGTCTCGAGCGACGCGGACGAGAGTCCCTATACGTTCAGTGTTCAAGGAACAGGCATTACACCCGAGATCGACGTCCAGGGAAACGGTGTCAGTATTGCCAGCGGGGATACGTCTCCGAGTGCGGCGGACGATACCGACTTCGGGAGTGTTGCGGTTTCGAGCGGATCTGTGGCGAATACGTTCACCATCGAGAACACAGGAACCGACACGCTGACGCTTACAAGTGTAACGTCGTCGGACAACACCCAGTTCGCCATTTCCGGAACGACAAGCGGATCGATCGCATCTTCGGGGTCTTCGACCTTTACCGTCACTTTTGATCCCAACGCCGGTGGGAACCAGACTGCTACGATCACCATCGTTTCCGATGACATCGATGAAGGGACTTACACGTTCACGGTACAAGGGACTGGTATCGCGCCAGAGATCAACGTTCAGGGGAACGGGACAAGTATCGTCAGTGGCGATACGACGCCGTCCGCAGCGGATGATACCGACTTCGGCAACGTTTCGGTTGCGAGCGGATCCAACGCAAATACGTTCACGATCCAGAACACCGGAACAGATGCACTGACGCTGACGAGCGTGACATCTTCGGACAACACGCAATTCGCGATATCCGGCACGACCAGCGGCTCGATCGCCGCGTCGGGGTCTGTGACCTTCACGGTCACTTTTGATCCCAATGCCCTGGGAACGCAGTCGTCGACAATCACGATTGAATCCAACGATCCCGACGAAGGAACATACACCTTCACCGTGCAAGGCACGGGTGTGGCTCCGGAGATCAACGTCCAGGGGAACGGCACGAGTATCGCCAGTGGTGATACGACGCCGTCGGCTGCCGACGGCACCGACTTCGGCAGTGTTTCGGTTTCCAGCGGTACCAATGCGAATGTCTTCACGATCCAGAACACGGGTACGGACACGCTGACGCTGACGAGCGTGACATCCTCGGACAATACGCAATTTGCGGTGTCCGGCACGACGAGCGGTTCGATCGCAGCCCTGGGGTCTGTGACCTTCACGGTCACTTTTGATCCCAACGCGCTTGGAACCCAAACGTCGACAATCACGATTGTCTCCAACGATGCCGACGAGGGAACCTACACGTTCTCGGTACAGGGCACGGGAACGTCCACTCCGAGTTTCACGCAGTCCTTTGCTCCTGCGACTATTCTGTCAGGTGGAACCTCGACGGTTTCCTTCGTCATCAACAACTCCGCCAATGCGGTCGCGGCGACCTCGCTGGATTTCACTGACAATCTCCCCGCAGGATTGACAGTAGCCACGCCTGCAAACGCCTCAACCACCTGTACCGGGGGAACGATAACGGCGACGACAGGTTCTGGTGTGATTTCCTACACGGGAGGCACCGTTGCGGCCGGGGGCAGCTGTTCCTTGAGCGCGGACGTTACCGGCTCCACAGATGGTTCCTTCGCGAACACAACTGGAGACCTGACCTCCAGCCTTGGAAACTCCGGAACGTCTTCAAGCACTCTGACGGTTGCTACTCCCGAAATCGACGTGCAGCGTCCTGCAGGAAACTCTATTGCGGATAACGGAACGGATGCTCAGGGAACAGTAAACGTGGGAGACCAGCAAACACTGGTCTACACGATCGAAAACACGGGTACCGCGACGCTTACCCTGACCGGAACGCCAACCAGTGCCTCGGCAAGCAATGTTTCGGTCGATTCAATCTCCGCGCCAGGGCTCACAACGCTCGCGGGCGGCGCATCGACTACCTTCACTGTTCTCTACACGCCGAGTGCAATTGGCAATTTTTCGTTCGAACTCGATATTCTCAGCGATGACGCCGACGAACCCACGTATGACATCCTGGTGAGCGGTACCGCGATTGGCAGTCCGGAAATCGAGGTTACATCGTCGACAGGCAATGCCGTATCGGACGGGGGGACAGACACCGTTCCCGGAATTGTCATGCCGGGAACAACGTCGACCATCACTTACACGATCACGAACACCGGGTCGGCCGTCCTGAACCTCACAACTCCAACGGTTGGTGCGAATGTTACCGGCACAAGCAACGTCACAGTCAACAGCTTCACATTGAGTTCCAACACCGTAAGCAGCAGCGGCGGAACGGCGACGCTGGCTGTGGCCTATACGCCAACAGCGCCTGGAGCGTTCGGGTTCGACTTCAACTTCGCCAATGACGATGCGGACGAAAACCCCTTCAACGTATCGGTGAGCGGGACGGCAAGCGGGGCGGCGGCGGCGCTGTCGGTCGTGTCGGGGTCCGGACAAAGTTCCGAAGTCGGAACCCGGTTCGAGGCAGTTCTCGTCGCGAGAGCGACAGACGTCAACAACAACGCTGCTGCAGGTGTCAGTGTAACCTTCACTGCGCCGGCTGGTGGCGCGTCACTGACATTTGCGAGCACGGGCACCAACACGGAAACGGTGACCACGGCTGCGGACGGAACGGCGACCAGTTCCGCCATGACCGCAAACGCAGTTGCCTCGTCCTATAACGGTGGTGGTGGTCTCACGCCATATTCGGTGACCGCGAGTGCCACGGGGCTGAGCAGCGTCAGCTTCTCTCTCACCAATGACCGGGATGCATCGGCCGATATCCAGAAAACAAAGGAAGTGATTGCCTCCTTCGTGACAAGCCGGGCCAATGCGATCGTGTCCGGACAGCCTGACATCGTCTCGCGGTTGACCAGCGGCCCCTTTGGGCGGCAGCGTGGGCGCAACGGCTTCAATTTCGACGTTACACCCACCTCGCAGTCCGGAAACTTCCAGTTCTCCCTGCGAGCCTTTGCCAATTCTCTTCAACAAGGTGGTGGCACAGGAAACAGTGCGGCAATGGCAGGAGCCGGGAGCGGCGTTCGCGTGGCGAATGCCGAGCCCGAACGGTACGCGGTCTTCGACAATTTCACCTCCTCCGGCACGATGAGTTACACGGCCGTCGGTCAGCAGGTGATGCAGGATGATACCCTCGCGATCCTGAGCGGCACCAACGGAGATGCACCTTCAGGCGGCGAGGGCAGTGCCGAGTGGCAGTCGGGATGGGATTTCTGGGCCCAGGGAACGTATGCAATCACCGACAACAACAGCAGCAACAGCAAGACCGGGCTGTTTTTTGCCGGGGTCGACTATCGCTACAAGGACCGGGCCGTCCTGGGCTTGTTGGGGCAGCTCGACCTGACCGAGGAAAGAAACGGCGCCGCCGATACCTCCGCCGACGGCGTCGGCTGGATGGCTGGCCCTTATGCTGTTCTCCGGGTTCATCAGAATTTCTATCTGGATGGGCTGGCGACGTATGGCCAGTCCTACAACACCGTGAACGCGCTAGGGCTTTTCGAAGATGATTTCAGAACGCAGCGGTTTCTGTTGCAGGGCGGTTTGACAGGCGACTTCAAGCTCAGTGAAACGACCAGGGTCAGTCCATTTGCCCGCATCACCTATTACTACGAAGAACAGGAAAGCTACACGGACACATTGGGGCGGCTGATCCCGTCGCAGGATTTCGATCTGGGGCGGCTCGAGTTCGGACCCAAGGTCTCCTGGGACCTGCAGTTGAACGAGCTGCTGTTCTCGCCGTTCCTGTCTCTCTCCGGGATCTACGACTTCAACAAGTTGCAGGACGATACCCCGACGGATGCGACGCTTGCCTCTTCCGATGAAGATCTGCGGGCACGTGTGGAAGCTGGCGCGGGCCTGCTGGTGCCTGGCCGTAACATCCAGATTTCCGGAGAAGGCTTTTACGACGGGATCGGGACGTCCGACTTCCGCTCGTATGGTGCGACGCTTAACGTCACCATTCCGTTCTGATGTGATCAGATCAGCCTCCGGCAGTTGCCGGAGGCTGATGGTTCTGGCGGAAGGATCAGGCCGCCTGGCCGGAAACGCCGGTGATCATGGAGACGATTTCGTTCTTGTCCGTCTCGCTGGTCTTGCGAACGCCGATCTGCTGACCACGGCGCAGGACGCAGATGCGGTCGGAGAGGCGGAAGACCTGATCCAGACTGTGGCTGATGATCAGGATGGCGAGGTTCTTTTCCTTCAGCGATGCGACCAGCTGTTCGACCTTGGCCGTTTCCGCGACGCCGAGGGCAGCCGTCGGTTCGTCCAGCAGAACCAGCTTGCTGGCCCAGTGGGTGGCCCGCGCAATGGCTATGCCCTGACGCTGGCCGCCACTGAGGTCTCGAATGACAGAGGCGGCGGAGGGGATGCGGACATCCAGCTCGTCGACCAGTTCCTGGCATTCCCTGCGCATGCGCTTCTTGTCGAGCAGCCCGAAGGGCGGCTTGGTCAGTTCACGGCCGAGGAACATGTTCATGTAGACCGGCTGCTGGTCGGCAAGGGCGAGGTCCTGGTAGACGACCTCGATGCCGAGACTGCGGGCCGAGCTGGCGTCTGAGAAAGATGCCGGCGTGCCGTCCAGCAGGATGTCACCCGAGGTTGGCTTATGGACGCCGGAGATGATCTTGACCAGCGTCGACTTGCCGGCACCATTGTCGCCGACAAGAGCAACGATCTCTCCCGCGTGAAGGTCGAGTGAGAAGTTCTCGATGGCGACGACGCCACCGAACGCCTTGTGGATGTTCTTCAGGGACAGAACGGGATTGTCGGCGGTCATTGCTGGAACGCTCCCGGCCAGGAGACGGCATCTCCGAAGCCATTTTCGATTGTGGTGACGGCAGGCGTGCCAGCGCTGACGCCGGAAATGCCGACGACAAGCGCCCGTGTGACGAAGGCCTGACCGCGGAAGCCGAAGACCACCGTGTCACCGGCGCGCACGGGTTTGGGCGAGGTGGCGTCGATCATCGCGTAATAGTCGATGGCGGAATAGTCGGGTATTTCGACTTCAAGCAGATCAGACTGGCGGGAAGTCGGCTCCGAGGAGACGAGGGCCTTGACCGGGTACTTCGGGAAGACCGGATCGATGTAGAGGCCACCACCGAAGCAGTAGGCCTTGCCACCGTGGTGGTGAGAGACTTCCGAGAGATAGAGCACGGCCGGATCTTCCGGCAGGTCTTCCACTGCATGAAGAGGTGTCGTGCCGTGGAGACCGTTGCCCGGTTCGCACTGGGTGGCACCGGCTTCGGCAAGGGCGCCGAGCACTGCGGAGGACGTGGTGCCAGGAGCGTTGATCTCGATACGGCCGCGACCTGCAGCTGCCAGTGCTTCGGCGGCGCGGGCGAGGGTCGACAGGTTCGGCGTCGGTTTGACCTTGCGCGTTTCCAGATCGAAAAGCAGGGCGGGGAAGGTCGTGATGCCGGCAAAGGCTCCACCTTCCAGGGCATCAAGCTGTTCAGCCACGGCGACAATGTCTTGCGCGTCGAAGCCGCCTTCATGGCCACGATAGAACGTGTCGCCTTCGGTCTGGATCCGGGCGAGCAGGTTCTGTGTCCTGCCGGCGGACTTGGCGGCAGCGGCAGCTTCCTGTGCCTTCTCGGACGAGAAGACCGTCCAGTAATCCGGTTGCAGTTTCGCAGCGGCAAAAGCGGCTTCCTGCCTCGGAACCTGGACCAGGTGGCCGAGATGCCCGGTCTTGAGCCCCGCCCGGTCGCAGGCGAGAGCGCAGGCCATGTCGACCGCAACGGATCTTTCGATGCCGCCGCGCATGACCGCCTGGCAGAAACCGGAATGGCGTCCGACCTGCTTGGTCATGGCGAAGGTTTTCAGGCCGTGCTTGTCAGCCTCTCCCTTGAAAAGGCGAGCGTTGCGTTCGACCGCGTCCAGATCGAGAACATAGGCATTGGCAGGGATCTTGCCGGCCTGATGCAGCGCCATGGCGGCTTCGATGAAGGCCGGGTTGCGGCGCATGAGAACGTCGAGAAACATCGTGGTCCTCCGGGTTACCGGCTGGTGTCGCGCAGGGAGACGGCGACTGCGACGAGAATGATGAGACCGCGGACGATCATCTGGTCGGAGACATCAAGCCCCATCAGGATCAGTCCGTTGTTGAGCATGCCCATGAGCAGCGAGCCGAGCAGGGCGCCAATGACGGAGCCCTTGCCGCCGTTGAGGGCGGTGCCGCCGACGATAACGGCTGCGATGACCGTCATCAGGTCGCTTTCGCCGAGCGTGTATTTGGCAGCCTGAAGGCGTCCGGCGTAGAGCAGGCCGGCAAGCCCGGCCATGGCGCCGCACAGCGTCAGCACGCTGAGGCGGATGCGCGGAACCTTGATGCCGGAAACCTGGGCGGCCCGGGGATTGTCGCCTGTTGCCACCACATGGGCGCCAAACCGGGTGTTGCGGTAGACGATATGGCCGATGACGACGGCAGCGATGGTCCAGATGACCAGCGAGGGGATGGAGAACAGGCTGCCGGAGCCGAAGATGCCTGCGAAGGTGTCGTTCAGGACCGGGATCGAGCGCAGGTCCGTCATGGAGCGGGCGATACCGGCGAAGAGGCCCATGGTGGCCAGCGTCACCAGGAAGGACGGCAGGCGCAGATAGGCGACAAGGACGCCGTTCATGGCGCCGATCAAGGCACCGGCTCCGATGCCGGCGATGACGCCGACGACCAGCGGGTAGCTTTGGAGGGCAAGCGCGGCGGCGAGAGCCGAGACAGCAACGACTGAGCCGAAGCTGAGGTCGATCTCCCCGGCGGACAGCGCGAAGACCAGACCGATGGCCATGATCGTTGCCGGTGCGGTCTGCAGAACGATGTTGGTCAGGTTGCGGGGCGACAGGAAGCCGACGTCGTGAAGAGTGAGAGCAAAGAAAAGAAAGATTCCGAGAAACCCGAAATAGATCACGCCTTGCTTGTAATCGAGTTGTCTTAGTCTCGAAACCGCCTGGGTCATGGATTGCCTCAAGTTCGAAGAGGTAGGTGACGGCAGGCCGCAAGGCGCGGCCTGCACGGAAAGGGATTTACTTGGCTGCTTCGGCAACGCTTTCGGGCGGATCCATCTTCATGGACTTGTTCCAGCCTTCGGTGACATTATCCGTACCAACCGTGATGGCGTCGACCACCAGGAACGGATCGACGGACTTGCCGAGAAGGCTGGCCGCAGCGGACCGGGCCGCGTAGACGCCGATGCTGTAGGCTTCGTCCGCGATGATTGCCGCGGTGTTGCCACCCTTCAGCATGTCGAGGGCAACCGGTTCGTTGAGGTCGATGGTGACCACCTTGGTGGTGTCGTTGCCCTGCTGGCGCAGAACCGAGAGGACGCCGAGTGCGGGTTCTGCCCACGGCGTATAGATGCCGCCGAGATCCGGGTTCCGTGACAGCATTGCCCGGGCGATGTCTTCGGCGTTCGCGGGATCGGTCATTCCGGACTCGATGGCGATTTCCATGTTCGGAAACTCGTTTTCGATGGTCCATTTGAACGCCTGGTCACGCTGGTTGGTGACCGGGAAATCCGCATCGTGGAACATGTAGCCGACCGTACCCGTCTCGCCCATGGACGCAGCGAGTGCCCGAGCGGCCTTTTCGCCGATCTGAACCAGGTCGGCGGAGACGACGGTGACATAGTCCTTGCCATGGGTGAAGCCGTCGACGGCGTTGTCGACGAAGACAAGCTTCACGCCGGCATCGCGGGCGATGCCGTAAACGGTCTGTGCTGTGGTCGGGTCGATCGGCAGGGATACGATGATCGACGGCTGGTTGGCCATGATCGTCTCGACGTCGGACTTCTGGCGGGCAGAGTCGAAACCGGCGTCGGTCTCGGCAATGACCTTGATGCCGAGCCGTTCGAACTCGTCCTTGGCGCCGCGCGCGACCGCGTTGGACCAGTCGTAAAGCTCGTGCCAGGCAAAGGCGGCCGTGTAATTGCCTTCGGCCACTTTCGCGACTTCGGCATCGGTCAGTTTGAGCGTTGCGACCGGCGTCGGGGCTTCGCCCTTCGGGCCAACCGTTTGCGGGCGGTCAGCAGCCGAGGCCATGGCGGTCATGCCGACCAGCAGTGTCGACGCCAGGAGTGTCTGTAACTTGAACATGCGACTTCTCCGTAAGGTTCGGTATTAACCGTCGGAAAGACGGTGTTGCTTCTCGGAGGTCCGTGCGGGTTTTTAGAATTGTTGTGAGGACCTGTTGGCCGGCAGGCTGTGATGGGCAGCCTGCCGGAATGCCGGGTCAATTCGCGGAGGTAACGCTTGCCGGCGGGTCGATGTTGAGGGACTTCTTCCAGCCCTCGGCAACGTTGTCTGCAGTCACGGTGATGGCCGGTGCCGCGATGAAGGGCGGAACGTCCTTGTCGACGAGGCGCAGGGCTGCGGCAGCTGCCATGGCGCGGCCGAGTTCATAGGCTTCGTCCGCAACAATGGCTGCAACGTTGCCGCCGCGGACCATGTCGAGAGCTACCGGTTCGGACAGATCGAGCGTGACGATCTTGGTGTCCTTGTTGCCGTTGGCACGCAGGGCTGCGAGCACACCTTCGGCCGGGCCGGCCCAGGTCACATAGATGCCGCCGAGATCCGGGTTCTTGAGCAGCATGGCGTTGGCGATTTCCTCAGCGCGAGCAGGGTCGCTGATGCCTTGTTCCGCAACGATCTTGATGTCCGGATAGTCGTTTTCGATGGTCGACTTGAAGGCGTTGTCACGCTGGTTGGTCACGTAATAGTCGGCGTCGTGGAAAATCCAGCCGACGGTGCCCGTGCCGCCCATGGCGCTGGCGAGCGCGTCGGCGGCCTGTTTACCCATCTGGTAGAGATCGTCGGTCACGATGGCCGCGTAGTCGCGCGGGTGCTCATAATCGGCAGGCAGGTTGGACAGGAATACCAGGGAAACACCGGCATCGCGGGCTTCCTTGAAGGCGGCGGCGGATGTGACCGGGTCAAGCGGTAGCGAAAGGATGATGTTGGGTTCCTTGGCCATGGCCGTTTCAACGTCGCTGCGCTGCTTGGCGGCATCAAAGCCGGCGCTGGTGGTTGCGACAACCTCAATGCCCAGGCGCTTGAACTCGTCCGTTGCACCGGCTGAGACCGCGTTCACGAAATCGGACTGGTCGTGCCAGAGCAGGGCGGCCTTGTACTTTGCGTCCTTGATGGCGGCGACGGCATCGTCGGGAACCGTCACTTCGGCGGAAAGCGTCGCCGCTTCGCCCTTGGGACCGACCGTCTGGGCCATAGCGGAGACTGACATCAGCCCGAGAAGGGCGGATGTCGCCAGATGTTTGACTAGCAGTTTCATTTCTAACCCTCTGTTATGTTTGGTTCAGTCTGCTTCTTCTTCCAGGCCGCAATAGTCGGCCACGAACAGCGCGAAAGCCCTGACGGCTGCCAGATAGCTTTCCACCTCGATGCGCTCTTCGAATGTGTGTGCGACGCTGATGTCCCCAGGTGCGCAATAGACCGCGGGACACCCGATCTCGTTGACGAGAAAGGGAGATTCCGACCAGTAGGGCGCACCGCCGATGGCGCCGCCGGAGAGGTTCCGGCCGTTCGTGGCGACCTCGACGCAGCGGGACAGCTGCTGGGCGGCGGGCGTCTGGCGGGAGATCTCGACGGGTGAGCCGCCGAAGCGGTGATCACGGCCGGCGGGGTACGCAATCCCGATGCCGATGCCGTCGGCGACCGGCGCTGAACGGACGACCGCTTCAAAGGCGGCGACCGCCTCATCCAGCTTCTCGCCGGGGCGGAGCTTGCGGATCAGGGAGAGCTTGCATTCGCCCGGAACGGCAATATAGCCGCCGCCATTGATATGCGTGACGAGGATGGAGGAAGCGCCGACCAGATCGTGCTTCGGTCCTGCTGCCAGTTCCGCCTCATGTTGCCAGAGGTTGCCCAGAATTGCGTGGGTTGCCTTGAGGGCATCGACGCCCAGCTTTGGCGTACCGAAATAGGCGGATTTGCCGGTTATGGTGATATCGGCAATGAAGAAACCGATCTGGGCCGTATAGACATCCAGCCTGGTCGGTTCGACATAGACCGCGAAATCCGGCTTTGCGATGGTGCCGTCCTTGACCCTTTTGACGAGATCGTGAGCGCCGGCGCTGACGCCGGTGCCCGGTTCGCCGCTTTCCTCATCGCCGATGAAAGCGAAGGAGAGGCCGCCGGCGGGACGGTAGCCCGCCTTCTGCAAGAGCCTGAGGCCGCCAAGTGCGGCGCAGATGCCGCCCTTGAGATCGCAGGCGCCGCGGCCCCAGATCTCACCGTCTATCAAGGCGCCGCCGAAGGGGCTTTCCTGCGGCTTGCCCTGCCAGGCTTCCTGCCAGCCGCGCACATGCACGGTGTCGGTGTGGCCGACGAAGAGGAGGCGGGGGGCATCGTCACCGGTGACCGGCTGGTGCTGGCCCCAGACGTTGAGGCGACCAGGCAGGAATTCGCCGGAACCGGTTTCAAGTCCGAGCGTTTCCATTTGCGATTTCAGGAAGGTGGCAAAGCCGGTTTCGTTGCCGGTGACGCTGTCAATCGACAGAGCGCCGCGAAGGAGATCGATGTCGGCGTCCCGGTCCTGCGTGGCCAACAGCTTTTCATGCAGGTTTGAGGAAATCATCAGGCCGCTCCCTTCTTGAAGGTTTCGATGGACGGCGGCGGAACGGCGATTTCAACGCCCTTGAGGCCTTCGGTGAAAAGCGACAGGTGCAGGCGGGAGAGGGCGACGGAGGCGCCGCCGGCAAGGGCTGCGTGATTGCCGAGGGTCGACTTCTCGATCAGGACAGGGCGGGGGAAGCATCTGGAAATGAATTTGCGGACATTGCCGAAGAGCTCGTCCCGCGTGCCGATGGAACCGCCGATGACGATGCAGGACGGGTCCATGACCGCTGCCAGCGCTGCCATGACGCGGGCGACCTGGCGGGCGATTTCTTCCAGCGTTTCTGTGGCGGCAGTGTCGCCTGTGTTTGCGGCGTCGAAGATGTCCGGCACGTCCAGTGTTCTGCCGGTCTTGCTTTTATAGAGATCGGTGATGGCGTGGGTGGCGGCGACACGTTCCAGGGCACCGACTTCCAGGCTTTCCGGTTCGAACGGATCAGCGCCGAAGGGCAGGTAGCCGATTTCACCGGCAGCGCCGTTCATGCCCCGGTGGAGCTGGCCGCCGATGACGATGCCCGCACCGATACCGGTGCCGATGGAGACGTAGATCAGGTCGTCCTTGTCGCCGCGTTTGGTGAGCCAGTGTTCACCCAGGGCGGCAAGGTTGACGTCGTTTTCGATAAAGACCTCGATGCCGAGGATCTCGCGCCAAAGGCCGGGGGCGTCGATGTCGCCGATGCCGGGGATGTTCGGGGCCATGCGGATGTGGCCGGTAGCCGGGTCCGGAGCGCCTGGTACGCCAATGACGGCGACACGAGGCAGCTTGAGCGAGGGGCTGGCTTCGGTCGCTGCCCGGCGGATGAGGTCCGCGACCTGATTGACGACGGCAATGCCGCCCTGCCTGTCGGTCGGCTCCACCAGCTCCGAGACGACGGCCCCGGTGAGGTTGCAGATGGCAACACGGATCTTGGTGCCGCCGAGATCGACGCTGGCAACGGATGCCGCATCCGGCACGATTTCATAAACCACGGCACGGCGGCCGATATGGCCTTCGGTCTGTCCAACCGTGCGCACCCAGCCTTCTTCTTCCAGATTGCCGACGATTTCCGAAACCGTCTGTTTCGACAGGCCGGTGATCTTGGAGACGCTCGCCCGGGAGATCGGGCTGTAGCTGGCAATCGCCTGGACGATGGCACTCAAGGACATGCGTCTGGAGATGTTCGAGGGGTCTGCCAAGGCTACGCTCCATTAGTTCGTTCTGTCACCGAACTAATTAGATTTTGAGACACGAGTCAAGCGGTGCATTGAAAAATCGGGAGAGATTGAAAGCAGGTTGAGGGGGGCGGCGAGAGAAAAACGATGTCTGAGTAATCGAAAAGACAAGCGAGTGAAGGCAGTTGCGGGTGGGGCGGCAAGAGCCGAAAAAAATGATCCGATGCGCACAACGGAGGCAGTCACCAAGTTCCTGTTTGCAAGGGTGCTTTTGAAAAATGCGGTCTAAACAGTGGCTTCAGACTTTAGGACGACGTGGACAGCTTCGACAAAACCGGGCAAAAAGGGGCATCCTTATTTTACCGTGGATCAGTGTGCCCAAGAGGCCTGGTACCGGTTTTACGCTTCTTCCCAAAACCAAAGACAATTTCAGCAAGGCGCAGGCTTTTGCATCTGGTGCTTCGAGCGCCGGGGCCAAGGACCGGCGATGGGGAAGCCGCGGACCGTGTCTTGAACTGACCTCCAGACGACTTGCAGGAAAGTGCGACCCATGACTTTGCCAGAAGGGGGCGGCAGCGCGCTGAAGTGGCCGACAGCCAGAGCGCGCCGGAAGGTGTGCGCGGAGTTTTGCGCGCATATTGCCGCCGGATATTCGATCGACAGTTTTCCGGACGCCGACCGCCGGACGATCCGCTATTACGCCGAACAGTTTCCCGAGGACTTTCCGCCCGCAAGGCTGGAAGAAGCCGCCCGGCGCGGCCTTCTGGAGTGGGAGCGGATCGGCAAGGACGGCGCCAGGGGAGAGCTGGCGAAATTCAACGCCAGTGCCTGGACCTTTGCCATGAAGAACCGTGCCGGCTGGCGGGAGCGGACGGAGCCGGAAGCATGGCCGGTCTGGAGCGAGCCGGAAGACAGCCAGACACTCGAGACATTGAAACCGCGCAGCTCGGAGGAAATCGCTCTGGGCGTGATGGCATTGCTGACCGGAAAGGATATGCCAAAGGATGGCGACGGCCCTCGAAACGCTGATTGACCACATCGACCGGATGCCTGCGGACGAGCGGGTTGCCTTGCAGAAACAACTGGATGAGGCGGGGGTGCTGGACCAGTTTTCCGTCTGGCGGCCTCAGGCCGGACCTCAAACGGAAGGCTATTTCTCAAAAGCCGATCTGACGCTTTACGGCGGCGCGGCAGGCGGCGGCAAGACGGACCTGATTGCCGGGCTGGCGCTGTTTGCCCACCACAAGGCAGCGATTTTCCGTCAGTCGCTCAAGTCCCTGAAGGGCTTGAGCGAGCGCATGAACACGCTGATGCGCCAGGCGGGCATGGGCAAGATTTCCGGCAATCCGCCAAGGTGGACCGGGCCCGACGAGCGGCTGATCGAATTTGGCCACCTGGGGCTGCCGGGGGCGGAAGAGGACTGGCAGGGGCGCGACCATGACCTGAAGGCCTTCGACGAGGGCGCGCAGATGGACCCGCGCAAGATCATCTTCGTGCTCGGCTGGCTGCGCACGACACGGAAGGGCCAGCGTTGCCGCGGTTTGATCGCCACCAATCCGCCGCTGGGCGGGCATGGGGACTACCTGAGCGACTGGTTCGCGCCCTGGCTCGATCCGCTGCATCCGCTTTACGGCAAGGTGCAGCCGGGCGAGATCCTGTGGGCGGTCTTCATTGACGACGGCGATGCCATACGCACGGTGTGGGTGGACGGGCCGGAGCCGGTGGAGATCGAAGGCGAAGTCCGGACGCCGAAGAGCCGGACCTTCATTCCGGCACGGCGGCAGGACAACCGCTTTCTGGGAACGGACTACGATGCCCAACTCGACCAGATGCCCGAGCCGATGCGCACGGCGCTGAAGACCGGAGATTTTCTGGCGGCCCGACAGGACCACGAGTGGCAGGTGATCCCGTCCGGCTGGGTGGACCTTGCCTTCGAGCGATACGACCAGGGCATCGATCGGGACGAACCGATGACGGTGCTGGCGGTGGATGTTGCCCAGGGCGGCAAGGACCGGACGGTGCTGCAGCCGCTGCATGGCCGGCGATTTGAAACCAACATCGTGCGCAAGGGCACCGACACGAAAGACGGTGCCGATGTCGGTTCGCTGATCATCCGCGAGCGGCGCGACAATGCAATGATCGTGGTGGACTGCACGGGCGGCTGGGGCGGGGACACGGTTGGCTTCCTGAAGCGGGAAAACAACATTCCGGCGGAAAAATGCGTCTTCTCCGCCCAGTCGGGCGAGAGTGCGAAGGACAGCAGGATCCCGTTCTACAACTTGCGCGCCGAACTTTACTGGCGCTTGCGCGAGGCCTTGCACCCCAAGAGCGGGCTGGGGCTGGCAATCCGGCGGTCGGCGACGGTGAAGGCGCAGTTGACGGCGCATCGCTGGAAGATGCGAAACGGAAAAATCCTGATTGAGAGCAAGGAAGAGATCAAGGAACGGCTGGGCTCTTCCCCGGACGAGGCGGATGCGATTGTCGAGGCATTGGGATGGAAGCAGAAAGCGGAGCTGAAGAAGGTTCTGAGAACCGGGGCCGAAAGCCGGATGGCGCCACTGGGCGACCCGCTGGACGGTTTCTGATCCGCGACCTTTGCCTGCGGGACGCCAGTTTCATCGCGGCCAACATGCGCGATCAGGACCTGCGCGAAATCGCCTGTCTGTGGAAGGACTGGGACACGCGCGCGCTGGCGGCCTGCGCGTTGCAGACGGCGGTGCCGGGCATGGTGTGGTCGCTCTGGTACGATGGCCAGCCGGCGGCGGCCTATGGCTTCAGCCGGGCGTCCGCCTTCGATCCGGACCACTGGCAGGCCTGGGCCTTCGGCACGGATCGATTCCGCCGATGTGTGCCGGCAATCACACGGCACTTGCTGGATATCCGGCAGATTGTGGAACGGGATTGCCGGCGGCTGCAGGTGATTACGCTGGAAAATCATGACATTGCCCATGGCTGGATCGAGGCGCTGGGCGCAACGCGCGAAGGGCGGCTGAGAGCCTATGGCCGGGGCGGCGAGGACTTTTATGTCTATGCCTGGGCAAGGGGGGACAAGCGGCCATGAGCGTTGTTCGAAACCGGGAAGGCTGGTAGCGTCCGGCCATTGCTATTTTGACGTTTTTATCTGGAGGCTCAGCCTTGTCTTCACCCAAGGACGATCTGCCGGTCGGGCAGATGACGAAACATTTTGCAGGCAATATCTCTCAACTGAATGCCATCGTTCTGTCCGACTATCGCAGGACCGAGGAAAACATCGGTTATCACAAGGGCCGCCTGGACCAGGGGTTCAAGCTGCTGGTCCTCAAGCACTTGCCGTTGCCGGAAGTGTTCGAGTTTCAGGGCACGACCTTGCGATCGGGCGGGCGGTATGGCCTGCCGGAGGAAACGCAGGAGGCGGACAGGCGGCGCGCGACCGTGCATGACGGCATTCTGGCGGACCGCGGCGCTGCGGGATACCGCGATCTGCAGACCCGCGCCCTGAGCCTTGCAACCGTGACCGGGCCGAAGCGTCTGGTGAAGGTCATGCCCACGATCCGGCATGACGAGCATATGGCCCCGCGCGATCAATATCCGATGGGCGGCGGTTTTCTGCAGTGGGACCTGAAGAAGCCCGGCTTGCCGTTTTTCTGCGCGGCGCATTTCAAACCGGGCGGCATGGTGGTGACAGCGGACGGCACGTTTCAGGTGAACTCGGACAACTTTCTGGCCGATTATCCGCAGCGCGAGAAGCTGCAGAAGTATCTGCAGACAGTCTAGATTTCATACCACATTTAGACAGTGCGGGCAGCGAAGCGGATGCGGTAGTCGGTTGGGCGCAGGCCGAGTTTCTTGCGGAAGTGGTGGCGGAGCGCGTGGGCGCTGCCGAAACCGACGCGGGCCGCGATTGTTTCCATGTCGTCGTCGCCCCGGCTGAGGATCTCCTTGGCGGCTTCCAAACGCTCCTGAACCAGCCACTCGCCCGGTGTCAGCCCCGTTGCTTCGGTGAAGCGGCGCTGGAAGGTGCGCGGGCTGAGGCGGCAGAGGGCCGCCATGGTTTCAATGGTCCAGGCTGTCTGCAGCGCCTGCCTGACCCGCTCCAGAACCGGTGCGATTTCGTTGCCCTCGCGATGAGCGACGGGGCGTTCCAGGAACTGAGCCTGGTCGCCGGTGCGGTGGGCGGGAACGACGAGGCGGCGCGCAACGGAGTTGGCCTTGTCTGCCCCGTAATCCTGGCGGATGATTTCGATCATCAGATCGATGCCAGCAGCGCTGCCCGCAGACGTGTAGATCCGGTTTTCCTGACGGTAGAGCGAGGCCTCGTCGACGGTGACGGCGGGGTGCCGCTCGCGCAGCTTTTCCGCGTAACGCCAATGGGTGGTGGCGGAGCGACCGTCGAGCAGACCGGTGGCTGCCAGCACGAACGCACCGGAACAGATGGACAAGAGCCGCGCGCCCCGGCTGTGTGCCTCGCAAAGCCGGTCGGCAAGCGCTTGGGGAACCGGGTAATCCGCCCCTTTCCAACCGGGTACGACGATGATGTCCGCCTCGGCTATGCGTTCCGGGCCATGGTCTGGCAGGAGTGTCAGGCCGCCATGGGCGCGTAAGGGGCCTTCCTCGACCGGGCAACTGGCGAAGCGGTACCAGTCGGAGCCGAATTCGGGGCGGGCCAGACCGAATATCTCGGCGACGATACCGAACTCGAACGTGCAGAGCCCATCGTACAGCAGGGCGACAACAAGCGGCCCTTCCAGAGCTGAGGGGGCCGCGGTTTGAGGGACTGGATCTTTTGTCATGATATTTACGTATATAGTCAATCGCGCCAATTGCCAATCGGCGTTCATACGGCGACAAACAGCGGGAAAGGAGACCTTCATGACCAACAATGTCACCGCTGTTCCGGCCGCACCGAGCGATCTCGCCAGGGAACATTTTGCCGCTGAATTTACCTTCGAGGCCGATTGCTGGGATGTGCACGACGCCCTTCAGGGCGAGCCTGGCTTTGTGTTGCTGGATGTGCGCAGCCCGGCGCTGTTCGAAAAAGGCCATGTGCCCGGCGCGATCAACCTTCCCCACGGCAAGATCATCCGTTCCAAGATGGCCAGGTGGCCGGAGGAGACATTGTTCGTGACCTATTGCGCCGGCCCGCATTGCAACGGTGCCGCACGGGGGGCGTTGCGGCTTGCGGAACTGGGACGCCCGGTGAAGATCATGGCAGGTGGCGTGACCGGCTGGATCGACGAAGGTTTTGAGCTGGCAACCGGTAATTCATGAGCTGAGCCGCAGCAAGAGCCCCTGCCTGCCTGACCCTGCCTGCTTTGGCCGGTCAGGCGGGGGCATTACCAGCAGCATCGGTCGAAGAGAAACGATAGCCAGGGCCGCGGCAAGGGAAGCCTTCAGGAAAGCTCCAGCGGCAGGTTGCAAAAATTCACTGGATCAACCACAATCCTCTCAGGAACAAAGAATGAACATTTTCTAGGGAATTTGGACGCAGGACCCATGGCGGATTTTGAAGATTTGACCGGCTGGCGGGAAGAGCTGGCCGCATTTGAGAAGACGGAAGAAGGCAGGGCCTTCTTTGCCGGCAACAAGCGCTACGGTGGCCGCAAAGTTCCATATGAGAACGTCGTGCAGATGGTTGAACTGATCCGTGGTGATGAAGAGCTGCACGAGGCTTTGAAGAAGACACTCTGGTTTGCTCAATACGTCGAGGAACATGACCTTGAGGCCTATGACGAGCAGTATCAGGAGCTTCATCCTATTGACGCTTACGATACCATTATTTTCTTCGGACGTTGGTACCTGACGAAATCCCGGATTCACGCAGACAAAAGCAACCTACTGATCGCTGCAAATTTGGCGGATGACGTCGAGGCCGGGAATGTGACCGACCTCCGAACAGAGGAAGCGATGGATTTCACGAGGAAAAAATATTCTCCGTTCGTCTCCTTTCCGGGGGAGGAGACGTGATGGAGAAGGTTGTTGCGATAGATGCCAGTGAAATCAGCCCGATCATGAAAAACTTCGGGCTGGAAGGATTGATCGCCACCGCAAAACGGGGCTGAAAGAGCTTTGGAACAATTGATGAACATTTGAGACGAGTTTGGAAACAGGACCCATGGCTGATTTTGAAGATATTACAGGCTGGCGGGAAGAGCTGGCCGCATTTGAGAAAACGGAAGAAGGCAGGGCCTTCTTTGCCGGCAACAAGCGCTACGGTGGCATCAAAGTTCCATATGAGAACGTCGTGCAGATGGTTGAACTGATCCGCGGTGATGAAGAGCTGCACGAGGCTTTACGGAAGAAAATCTGGTTTGCGGCCTATGCCGAAAAGCATGATCTGGAAGTTCACGATGATGAGTTTGTAGAGCTGAACCCGCTCGAGGCTCATGACACCATTATCGATTTCAGGAAATGGTACCTGATGAAAGCTCCGGTTCGCTTTGACAAAAGGGACATGATCGTTGCGACATGGCTGGCCATCGATCTTGAGGAGGGCAAGCTGACATCACTCAGAACTGAACAGGCCCGAGACTTCATCAAGGAAAATTATGCGCGCTATATCTCCTTTCCGGGGGAGGAGACGTGATGGAGAAGATTGTTGCGATAGATGCCAGTGAAATCAGCCCGATCATGAAAAACTTCGGGCTGGAAGGATTGATCGCCACCGCAAAACGGGGCTGAAAGAGCTTTGGAACAATTGATGAACGTTTGAGAGGGATTTGGAAACAGGACCCATGGCTGATTTTGAAGATATTACAGGCTGGCGGGAAGAGCTGGCCGCATTTGAGAAAACGGAAGAAGGCAGGGCCTTCTTTGCCGGCAACAAGCGCTACGGTGGCATCAAAGTTCCATATGAGAACGTTGTGCAGATGGTTGAACTGATCCGTGGTGATGAAGAGCTGCACGAGGCTTTACGGAAGAAAATCTGGTTTGCGGCCTATGCCGAAAAGCATGATCTGGAAGTTCACGATGATGAGTTTGTAGAGCTGAACCCGCTCGAGGCTCATGACACCATTATTGCATTTGAACGGTGGTACCTGATGAAAGCTCCGGTTCGCTTTGACAAAAGGGACATGATGGTTGCGACATGGCTGGCCATTGATTTGGAGGAGGGCAGGCTGACATCACTCAGAACGGAACAGGCCCGAGACTTCATCAAGGAAAATTATGCGCGCTATATCTCCTTTCCGGGGGAGGAGGCGTGATGGAGAAGATTGTTGCGATAGATGCCAGTGAAATCAGCCCGATCATGAAAAACTTCGGGCTGGAAGGATTGATTGCCACCGCAAAACGGGGCTGAAAGAGCTCCGGAACAATTGGTGAACAATTGAGATGAATTTGGACCTAGGACCCATGGCTGATTTTGAAGACATTACCGGCTGGCGGGAAGAGCTGGCCGCATTTGAGAAAACGGAAGAAGGCAGGGCCTTTTTCGACAAATACAGTTCGTGGAGCCCAACAAGACCCCGGGCACCCAAATTGCCATATGAAACAATCCTCCATTTCGCAGAGTTATTCCTCAGGCATCCGGAAGTTCTTGAGGCGCTGAAGAAATCAGGTGCTTGGCGCGATTATCTGAATGCCAATCCGGATTTTGGCCGGGATGATGAGGGGTTTGATGAGCTTTGCCCGTGGGCGGACAACGAAACCGTGTACGACTTCGAACGCTGGTATGCGATGAAAACGCAGATCCCCTATGACGGTAACCTCGATCCCGGCCGGCGCTTAGCCTACAGGGTTGCGATCGGAGAGCTTCCATCCCTGGCGGCTCCGGAGACCCGGGCTTACGCTGAAAAAGAGCATTCGACGGATATCGCCTTTTCAGACAAGGGGGCGAAATGAGAGAGAAGGTTATTTTTCCGGACGTAAGCAGACGCAGTGCTTCTGTCGTGTGCAAGAGTGTTTCGGAACAATTGATGAACATTTGGTATGGATTTGGACACAGGACCCATGGCGGATTTTGAAGATATTACCGGCTGGCGGGAAGAATTGCAGGCATATTACGAAGAAGGGGGGCAAGAGGCGGTCGATTATATCTATCGACATGATCCAGAGGTCTTCCTTGTGAGTACCAGGCTCTCCCAAGTGCAGCGTTTTGCTGAACTTCTGCTAAAAGACCCGGAACTTAGAGACGCGACTGCTCAGCAAATGGAGTGGTTGAAAGTTGTTGACGCCAATGGGGGAGCCGTTGGCAGGGGGGATCCGGAATGGGACAACCGGCCACTAGAGGCTCACATACTCATGGGAGACTTTTACGAATGGTACTGCCTGAAATCCGGGTATCCTCACGAAGCCAGGCACCTGTATAGTTTTGGTATGTTTACTGCCTGCGATGTCCTTGCGGGAAAATACGAATCTGTTCGGTCAAAGGCGTGTGTCGAATTTTTGCTAGATAGTGGTTACATCGAGCAAGACGAAGGAGGCTTGTGATGAGCAAGCAAACAGTCGTTGCACTCGACCATGCCAAGGTCGGGACGTTGCTCGCCTATACTGTCGAAAAAAAATTACCAAAAGAACAAATGAGGAACAAAGTATTTTCTGTTCTTGATGCCGTTGCTGGATTGGGCGACAAGGTTCTCTATGTACCAAGCGTTGGAACAACAGAACTCACAAACAATATTGCGATTGAATATCTGCCGCATTTCGATGGCTGGTTGAAAAAAAGAACTTACAACAACAAGATCCTCACAGCATCCGAGGTGAAATCCGAGCGGGCCAAGAAGAAATTCGATCCGGATAATAGGCGAAACTCGTCCAGAGGGGGGTATGAAGGCTGGGATATGGATGTCCGGCAGTTCATGCTGAATAGAAACAACAGAGAGAAGTACGATTTTCTCGTTATTAGTGCGGACGGTGCTTTTCTAGATAACAAATTCAATGCCGACAATGCACTTGAGCGCATGAAATTCAGACGGATGAGTTTCAAATCCCTGATGATCTCGATGCTCACCCATCCGGATGTACCGCTGACACCGCAACAGCACGACACAATTGTTCACGCAGCGAACTCGACTAGCCAAAAATTTGGTGCTTTTCACAATCTAGAGCAAAGTCACCCGAAGATTCCTGAAAGCTTCGAGGCAGCGCTCGAGATTAAGAACGCTCACCGACCGATTGAACTCAACGTTGGCAAGCGGTTTAAGAAGTTGGTCAAGAACGGCGCGCCGGTTTTCGTTCTTGGTCTTGCCGCGCCGGTGATATTCAACAAGGTTCAGGCACGTGCGGACGAGCGGAACATACCGTTTGCGCAGGCGGCAAGAGAGCTGGGGCTGGAGTTTACAGAGGACGATCTGAAGTCCATGGCGGCGGAGGCGGGCCTCGACCTGGCCGTTTCGCTGACGCCTGTCGGGCCGTTGAAAAAGGCCTGGGACGTTCTGGGCAATCTGGACGACATTATCGCCTTGACCCAGCTTTATGGCGAAGCCTATCCGGACAACCTGGTGATCCGGAAAATGGCGGAAATTGCTACAACTGTGGAAGGTTCGGAAGCATTTGGCGCCTATGTTTATGGCCGGGACGCGCTGACAGGCGCGGTGGGCAGCGCAATCGACTGGGCGTTTGCCGGCAGCGAGGATGAGGAAGAGGCCTTGCAGGCGCTGCAGGGGATACAGAACGCGCTTGAGGCCGGCGGAGCCGTGGAGCAGGCCGCAAGCCGCGGCGCAACACGCGAACAATTGACTGACACCCTGACGAGAGACGCAGAGCTGCGCCGTGGACAGGTCAGGCAACTGTTGTCGGCGGCCCCGATGGCGGCGACAGATGCGCCGCTTACGGCACCGCGGCTGGAGGATGACAGTCTTTCTTCTGAAACCATCCTGATGGATGGCGGGCAAGTGCCATTGGGCGAGAAGCCGGTTTTGCCAGGCTCTTCCGCCATTCTGGCCCCTGGTTTTGAGGAGGCGCGCCAAAACGGCGTGTCTGAGGGCAGCGTGTCTGGAGCCGGCGGAGTTGGGGCCGAAGTGGGCACGGGCAAGCTGGACGGCGTGAGTGCCACAACGGCGGCCGATGTTGCTGACGCCTCAGCCGGTTTGGCTGCATCTGCTGATCTGGCCCGGAAAAGTTCCTATGACCGATATCGGCAGATCGGCAGAACTGCCGCGGAAGAGGCGGAAGCGCTTGCGGATTACGAAAGGCTGTTCAGGCAAAGCTATGTCGAACTGGGCGGCCACAAGGAGGCTGCCAGGGACTATGCGATTTACCGGTTCAAGCAGATGTGGGGTCTTTCGGCCTTCGCGCCGGAGGCGGAAGGGACCGTATTGAAATATCCGGTCGAGACAGCCTATCCGGATCTTGGAAAAGACGGCCATGGTTACGTGCGCAAGGACGTTGAGGACCTGCTGAAAGCACAGGGTGTGCGCGCCGCGAAATGGCATCTGATGCCAAATGACAAGACCGGCCGGGACAGGCGGCAGGCCCCGGCGGACGAGGACGGCTACGGCCCGCGCATGACATTGACCTATGACGACGAGACCGGACAGCGCCATTTGCTGACGGAAGACTTTCAGGCAAATGTCGGCCGGGCTCGGGACAGGGCGTGGCAGACGTACGCCAAAAACAACAGCAGGCGGGCCGCGCGGCAGGCCCCTGCCGCACCGGCTGGAAACGTTCCGGCGGCGCTGGCTGCCGCAGCGCCCGGTAAAGCCGCGCCGCTGGATGGAGCTTCCACCGGGGCGCGGTGAAAAAACACCGCTTCGGGCGCACAACCGGGAAGCTTCAAAATGCCTTTGAGCGGCAAGAGCTTTCCGGAAATGCGTGTCTGAACAACAGGTTCAGACATCTGGCCTTGCTGGACGCTTCGTCAAAACAGGGCTAAAACAGACCTCATACCGGTACTTTGGAAAATTGCGGCTTGGCCGGCAGGAACGCTTTGGCGCTGCCGGATACGTCCGTTCGATCTTTTTCCGGCCGCCTGCGCGGACCGGCCTTGAGGCGCTGCCGCCGTGCCGGCAGGCGGCGCTGATTACACGTTTTCAAGACATTGAGAGAAAGGGACCACCCATGTGCATGTTTGGTGGGGGAGGCTCCAAGCAGCCGGACCCGGAACCGACACCGCCGCCGCCGCGCGAACCCGATCCGCAGCGGCAGGCGCGCAACCTGCAGGAAAACGGGCGCCGGCGCCGGGCCGCCGCCTATAACACCCGGGCCACCAACCTGACCGGCCCGCTGGGCGTTGCCGATTACGGCAGTGCCTCGCGGCCCGGTGTCACACTTTTGGGGCGTGCGTGATGGGGATTGTCGACGATCTGAAAACCGAGCTGCAATCGGCCCGTGCGGAACGCCAATGGGTGGAGGCGGACTGGCAGGACTATGTCACCTATACGGCGCCGGACATGGAGCGGGCCTTCAACCGGCCCGGCGGCGTGAGTGCCCGGGATGGCATGAGCGCCCTGCGCGGGTCTGCCGCCCGGGACCGGTCGCGCAAGCTGTACGACCCGACCGCCGTCTGGCTGCTGGACAGGCTTGCTTCCGGCATCGGCTCGCTGACCATGCCCGAAGGCTTTCCCTGGCATGGGGTCGGCTTCGGCGATCCGTTTGCGCCAGCGCCCAGCCAGGCGGACGAGGAGTTTTTCGAACTGGTGCGCGATCACCTGTTTCGTGTGCGGTATTCGGGGCGATCCGGCTTTGCGCTGGCCAATCGCTCGCGTCTGCTGTCCACCGTGAAACTGGGGACGGGTGTGCTGTTTCCGGTCGAAAACGAGGACAGCCTGGCGGATATCCGCACGCCGGTTCACTACCGCTATGTGCCACTTTACGAGATTTACCTGGTCATCGATGCCCAGGGCAACGATTGCGGGTTCTTTCGGGTGCGCACGCTGAAGGCGTGGCAGGCGGTGAAGGAATATGCCGGCAAGGTGTCGCCCAAGGTGAAGGAAGACGCGGCCGACGCGAAGCGCAAGAACACTGACTACACTTTCGTACATGCCTGCTTTCTGCGCGAAGGCGGCCACGCCCAGGCAACCGACACCAGGAAATCCCGGTTCGAGAGCATCCACTTCGAGGAAGACAGCGGGCATATCTGCCGGCGGGGCGGCTTCTTCGAATATCCGCTGGTGATCAGCCGGTGGGACCGGGACGGGCTGTCGCCCTATGGCTCGCCGCCGCAGGCAAAGCTGATGAGCGACATCAAGAGCCTGCAGAGCCTGGCGCGCGACGGGCTGATTGCCAGTTCGCAGGCGGTGCGCCCGCCGATCGCCACCCATGCGCAGGAGCGCCAGCTTGACCTCAACCCCGGCCGGATCAACCCCGGGCTGATCGACGAGCAGGGCCGGCCGCTGTTCCGGCCGATGATCGACACGGTGAACCCGGGCGCGGCGGATGCGCAGATCGAGACCATCCGCGAAAAGCTGCGGGTGGGGCTTTATGGCGACCTGTGGCAGACGCTGCTGGAAGGCAATGGCCGCACGGCAACGGAAGCCAATATCCGCCGCAAGGAAATGGCCGACATGATCGGGCCGTTCTCCACCAACATCATGGCCGGAAACGAGGCCTTGTTCGAACGGGAGATCGGCATTCTGGGACGAAGGGGCGCTTTTGCCCCCGGGTCGCCCCTTGCCCCGCCGCAAAGCGTGCTGGAGGGCGATGTGACCCTGACGCCGACGGCGCCCATCGACCAGATGCGCGAGGCCGGGCATTTCGAGGCGATCATGGGCTTCCAGGAGTATCTCGGCATCGCGGCTGGGGCCGATCCCTCCATTCTGGATCTGCACGACCGGGAAGCCGAATATGACCTGACTCGCCGCGCGCTGGGGCTGCCCGCCAAGCTGAGGCGGCGGCCGGAAGAGGTGGAAGCACTGCGGCAGGAACGGGCGGCCGAGCAGCAGCAACAGCAGCAGCTTGCGACCGGCGAAAGCATGGCGCGGATCGCCCGCGACGGGGCGCCGCTTCTGCAGGCCCTGGGCGGCGAGGGAGGGCTGGATGGTCTGGCGTAGCCTCAAACGAGCCGCCCGGCGGCGCCGGGAGCGGGCTGGAGTGCTGGAACGGGCCTATCGGTCCGTTTTTTTGTGTCCGGACGGCGAAATCGTGCTGGCGGACCTGGCTGCCGAATGCGGCATCTACCAGGCGCCGCCGGTGAACCTGGAGCCGAGGGCGGGCGGTTATCTGGACGGGCGCAAGGCACTTTATGCCCGCATCCTGTCCATGATCCGCATTCCGCCGGAAGAGCATGCCGCGCTGCAGGAAGCTGCCCGGCTGGAAATGCTGCCCGAGTTCGAAACTGACGAGGAATATTGACGATGTACGACGCGATTGAGCCGGCAGCAGGACCGGAGGCCGGCGGGCACGACGGTTCTGGACACGATGGTATGGGGCATCACCCTTCGGAGGGTGGAGGTTTCATCGACGGCCTGAGCGATGCCGACCGGGACATGGCCGCCAGCCATGGCTGGCGCGATGCTGCCGGCATTCTGGAAAGCTACCGCTCACTGGAAGACAGACTGTCCGGGGCGCTTCAGGTTCCGGGCGAGGATGCCGACAGCGAGGAGCAGGCGGCCTTTTATGCCGATGTTTCCAGCCGCTGGACGCCGAAGGACGGCTATCGCTTCAAAATGCCCGAGACGCTGCCGGAAAACTTTCCCTACGACCGGGCCTTTGCGCAGGAAGCCGGAGACTGGTTCAAGGAGGCGGGGCTTCACCCCGAGGCAGCGCAGAAGCTGCACGACCGGTGGGTGGGCAAGATGGCAGAGCAGTTTTCCGCCCATGAGGAAGCGGCTGATGACGCCGCGCAGAAACAGGGCGAGGCCGCCGAGGCTGCGCATCTTTCCCTGATCAGGGAATATGGCGAACCGGACAGCGACGGCTATCAGAACGCCATTGCCAAGGCCGACCGGGCGCTGAGCACCCTGAAGACGGCCGGGGTGGATCTGACGGGATGGTTCGCGGAAAAAGGCGCCCTGACCACGGCAGGCAGCGACGGTTTGCAGCAGGTGACGGACCCCGTGGCGGTGAAGCTGCTCGCCTTCATCCACGACAGCGCCTTTTCGGAAGACGGCCTGAACGGTTTCGGCGCGGGCGGGGAGGGCGGCAATCCCTTCGAGACCGGCAATCCGGACCTCAGGCAGCAGTCGGACCTTCTGGAAAACAGCCCCTTGCGGGCACGGCAGATGATCGTTGCGGCGGGGCGGGATCCACGGTTGTTCGGGCTTTGAACCTGTCCGAAACTGTTGAACGAATTTGTTTTCTCAGTAGAAAAAGTCGATTTCGTGCGTTTCGGAAATGAAAGATAGTGATGGATAAGTATTGGAAAAATGAACTCAAAAAGAGTTTCGTTGGATCCCGAGTTGATGGCGCTTTCGATCGTGCAAACAAGGGGTCACTAAACGAAAAGGTATATATCGATACGCGGCGCAAAGAAGCGGATGAAGTTGTCGCTGAGATCTTGGCTGAGCATGAGGCGCAGACGCAGAGGCGCGAAGAACTCAGGGAAATGCGAGACTACTTGTTTGACCACTACGGCTCGAGTGGCGTCGGCCTTGAAGGGATGCAGGATGCGCTTCAAGAATTTGGTCGCCAAAGTAAAGAGCACTACCTTGCTAAACAACTAATATCGGGTTTGCTAATATCGAACTCAACTAGAGCTGATAACACATTGAGCCAACTTGGCCTTGGTATGGTCGGTGCCGGTGAGCAAATAGGGATGATAGTAGCAGAAAGATTTGACGATGAAAAAACACGAGCACTTGCGAGACAGTTTCTCGGGCTGGAACAGAATATTTCTGTAAAGGCACGGGATAGTTCTACGGAAAATCCACGTAGTGCTAAGGGAGATCTCAAAATTTCGCCAAAGGTTTCCGGTCGAACTTTTCAGCCGGATAGAAGTGCCCCGCCCAACAGAACACAGTCGCTAAGTGCGCCAGACGTAAGTTCATTCGATGAGGCATTGACGCCAACTTCTACCGAGACTGCGTCGCGATTTTTGCTTCATGAACCAGGAAGGAAAAACGCACCCATACCAGCACCCCGTCCCCACACGGGTAAGAAGCAAGAAGCTTCAGAGGTTAACCCCTTCGACGTCAAGACACCCGACCTGAAATTGCAAGCCGCGCTCCTGGAACGTTCTCCGGTACTTGCGAAACAGTTGATCATATCTGCTAGGCGTGACCCAAAGATGTTCGGCCTATAGGTGTCTGGTATTTAGGATGCAGTTGAAATGGGCTTTAGGGCCAAAAAAGGCGCCCTGAGCACGGCAGGCAGCGACGGTTTGCAGCAGGTGACGGACCCCGTGGCGGTAAAGCTGCTCGCCTTCATCCACGACAGCGCCTTTACGGAAGACGGCCTGAACGGCTTCGGCGCGGGTGGCGAGGGAGGCAATCCCTCCGAGACCGGCAATCCGGACCTCAGGCAGCAGTCGGATCTTCTGGAAAACAGCCCCTTGCGGGCACGGCAGATGATCGTTGCGGCGGGGCGGGATCCACGGTTGTTCGGTCTCTGAAAAGGCCGCCGATTTCGGAAGAGGTTTTCGTGCCAATTTCAATTAAGGGTTGATCAGGAACAAATAATGAACATATTCTGATTGTTCAGCGTCTCGATGCCTTTGTTCGAGAGCGATGATATATAAAGGGATCCGGAATGAAAATGAACACCTTTCGTTTTATCAAAGGCTTTGGGGCAATTCTGAAAGTGTCGGGGGTTATTGCTCTGCCGTCGGTTTGCCTGGCCGCGGACGGTGCAGTCATCCCGTGGGAACAGCAACCTGAAGTTCTTCGGTCTGAAATAGAGGGCTATGTCAATTCAAGCCTCGATCCCGCAATGTTCAAGGTGCAGGTCGCGGAGGATGTCCGTGTGGTCTATCTGGGCTTTTCGCCCGAGGAAATCGAACAGAATGCGGAGCAGTTTCCGGACATTCCAGGCCATGGCATCTCGCATCTGCCCTATGGACGGAACGAGTATTACAGCACTCCGGTGGATGCGTTGGATTACCAGCTTTCCAATACGATTACCGTGCTCAATCTCGATCTGGACAAGAAGCCGGGATCGGATGGTGGCAGTGGCGAGAAGAGTACGGAATTGACTGAAATTCTTGCGCCACAAGGAGAATTCTTTCAATCGCTCGGGTTATCCATTTTTGATTTGATGAGGCTCAAGGATGGTCGGGGCACTCTCGTTGAGTTCGGCCCGCCAATGTCAGTGTTCGACGATTTCGAGTTTTCCTATCGGGACAAGATTCTAGAAACGCCTTGCACATCGGTTTTTGAGTTTGCAGGAACTGACGACGGTACACAGGAAAACACCATGGTTGTTTATTCCGGCGCCGAACCCGGCTCCGCCGATCAACTTCAGTGCCTGGAGATGCAGTCTTTGGTCTTCCTGCGGCCTGCGAGCCTACCACTTTCCACAGCGCTCGAAGAGAGATGAAACTCGCTGGCAGGTGTCGGTTTACTGCGCATTTCCATAAACCTGCACAAGCTGACACCTGCCTGCAAAGTCGTGCTGTGCCATGAGCAATCGTGCCAACTGATGCCAGCAATCCGTCTGTGGAGCAGGTCAGACACCCCGGCAGAAAAATCTGGCGATCTTTTCAGTCTCCGGTGCGAAGGCCTGGTTCTCTAACCGGATGCAATTAAAGGTTTTTTGGAACATATCATGAACAATATACCGGTATCAAAAGATCAAAATCGGAGAGTTCGATTGTGAAACTATCAAGACTATCGGGCATTTTGTTGGGCCTGTTTCTCGTTGCCTGCGCGTCAGATGAAGAGAGAAATTTATCAGGTGCAAACGGGAAAACGGTGGTTTCGGCCTGTGATCCCGGACCGATTTTCGAACGGCTTGAGAAAGAAATGAAAACCGGTCTTGCTGGCGCGGATCAGGAGAGGATTTCTCGCGTATACAACGAATATTTTCGAATAGTGAGAATTTGCGACAAAACTCAAGATATGACTTATGTCGTGAAGCAAGAATATGCCGACAAAAGAACCGCCGCATTTCTCGGTTTTCCACCGCCTCCCCCGTATATTTATACGCAAAAAAAATCCCGAAAAGGTGAGCTTTGCCTCAGTCGGGAGGGCTCGGAAAGTTCGTTGATTTCCGCACCGAAATGGTATTGCGAAAAGGGCGGTTGGTCTGACAACATTTAGATAAGGGCCAAGTAATGGATAATCACGGACAGCAAACGATACGTATCGGTGAGTACAAGCTGTTTGGAGTTGCCTCACATATTGTCATCACAGCTCATGATGAAACCGGCAAGCAGATCTGGGAAGTCAACGGACTTTCACATGACAGGCAAAATAATATAATTCCAATAGGAAAACCCTGGGACGGAAGCGATACGATCAAAGGTCACTTGGATAATTTTTCAAGGATGGGGCATCTCGTCGACAACCAGACAACAATTATCGCGGGGACGCCGGCTGAAATCGAGGCATACAGGATAAGAGCTCGCAGCGCTATTGATCGGATCAATGCTCAAAACCTTGATTACAGAATCGACAACCAAAATAGCAACAGCGTGGCGGGGACGGTCCTGAAGTCTTTCGGGATTTCGCCACAGGAATTGCTGAATTCAACAAGGCATCAATTTGAAAAACCAGTCCCAGGCTTTACCGAAGATCTGATCGGCAACAAAGATGTCTTACCTGCAGGATCGGCGCAGTCAGATCCTGAATTGGATGGTCAGTCGGCGCATGGCAACAGATTACGAAACCATGTTTCTGCTCCGTTTCCGATGCCGAGACCTCATTTGGCAGCGGATGACAACCGTTCGAGGGATAGTCAGCCCGCGTTGCGTGGCGAAAGTGATATTCCGCCGCCATCCTTGAGCGAACCGAAGAGCGGTGAGGCTTTTGAGAACGGTCCCATTCCGAGCGCCAAACCGAGTAGAGCTCGCTCTATGCTCCAGCCTGATAATCTGAAGAATGCAAATCCATTCGACGTGAGAAAACCCGACCTCAAACAGCAGGCCTTCCTTTTGGACCATCAGCCGACGAAGGCGAAGCAGCTTATCCTTTCTGCTGGACGAAACCCGGAGTTGTTCGGGTTCAAGGGTGTTGTCGTTTAACTGAACGACCCCTCAAATTTACGTGGTCCGATGCATTACCTCACAAATCGGATCCATCAGACGCCAGATCCTTGCTCACTTGCGAAGTCCTTTGTGCGCTTTGCCGTCAAAGCAACTCAGGCCTGTGACTGTCATCGCGATATTGCCACCTCGGCTGAGCGATCTTACCCGCTTTGAGCGATTTCTGCCCCGTTAATCGAGGAAACGGAAGTCCTCCAAAACTGCGTATTTCTTTTTTCAACCGGAACGTTGCTTCAGCTACTTCAAAATTGGAAGGGGCGACTTTTTGGCAAATTGCCTGCGGCCATGGCGAGGAAACGTGCGTCATCGACAGCAGTCCGTTAGAGCCGGAAAATTGTCAAAATCAAAGGAAATTCAATGACATCTCAAATTTCAGACATCGTCGTCCCGCGTGTGTTCACCCCCTATATGGCGGAGAACAAGCCGGCCAAGCTGATCATGCTGGAAAAATCCGGCATTCTGGCCGGTCCGGCACCGGAAATCGGCAAGCGCTTCAAGGCCGGTGGCAACCAGATTGAAGTGCCGTACTGGGAAGACCTTGATGATGCCGAGCCGACGGTGATCGACGACAGCGACAACAAGATCGGTGTCAGCAAGATTACCGCCAGCGACATGAAGGCCTACAAGCACCGCCTGGCCAAGAAATACGGTGCCAAGACGGTGGCAAGCTATGCCGCAACGGGCCGGGGCGACAGCGCCATGAACCGGGTGGCCGAACGGATCAGCGCCTATTGGGGACGCCGCAAGGAAGAGCGCATCATTGCGACGGCTGAAGGCGTGATCGCCGACAATGTCGCCAATGACAGCGGCGACATGGTCTATTCCATCTATTCCGATGTCGGTTCGCCGACGGCCGCCAACCGCATCAGCTATCAGGCGATCAACCGGGCCCGGCTGACCATGGGTGAGAACCTGGACGACCTGCGCGTGATCGCCATGCACAGCTTCGTCTATGGCACGCTTCTGGACGACGAAAAGATCGAGTTCAAGAAACCGTCCGAAGCGCCGTTCGAGGTGCCTTATTATGCCGGGATGATGGTGGTGCATTCGGAAATGATGCCGGTGACGGCCGGGGCCAATTCGGACGAATACTCCTGCTTCCTGTTCGCACCGGGCGCATTCATGCATATCGACGAAGTGCCGAACCGCTCGACGATCTACGGCAACGAGGGCACCGAAATCACTCGTGATCCGGACATCGGCGACGGTGGTGGCGCCGACTATCTGACCACCCGCCGTTTCGAGCTGATCCATCCGGCCGGAATGGATTTCACGGCGTCTTCTCTTGCCAAATCCCAGGGCGCGAGCCTGGCCGAACTGCGCAACGCGGCCAACTGGGACCGGAAATACAACCGCAAGAACGTGAAGCTGGCCTGCCTGAAGGTGAACATCTGACGGCGTACCCTTGGGGCAGTCTGGAGGCGAGCGACCGCAGACATCCACCCCAACGTTTTTGGACCGATCGACCTTTCTGCCCGTAGCCTTTCCTGCGGGCTTTTTGCTTGGTCGGTTCGACCTCTCACGGGCCTGATCAAGTCAGGGCCTGCCAAACTTCTTCGGGCGGCGTTTGCCGCCCTTTTTCATTTTCTCGAAAAAGAGGCCAGACATGGACGAGATCATCATGCGCCGCTTGCGGCATCTCCAGCGCCTGGAAGAACAACACGAAGCCGATTTTCTGGCCCGTTGTGCCCCGGCCAAAACCGAGGTCGAAAAGCGGCAGGAACACCTGGCGGATGCGCTGGCCGCGGACTGGAACCGCAAGCAAAGGGCGGCAAGGCAGCCACAGGCCGAAAAGCCGCTGCCCAAAGGCTGGCGCAAGGAGCACTGGAAGACCCAGCAGGCCATGGCCGCGGATTATGCCGGCGTAAAAGCCGCCAACAAATACGAGGCCGTTCAGGCGCTTGCCGCCTATGAGGCCAAAGCCGGCGATCTTGCCGCCGCCTGATCCTTTCAAGGAAACTATTTCATGTCGGGAACCGTCAAAACAGCCGTTGAGATGGCGAACCTTGCGCTTGCGCATCTGAAGGAAGCGCCCATCCGCGACTTCGATTTTTCCTCCGTGGCGTCGCGCTGGTTCAGGAACCACTATGCGGCGCACCGGGATGCCTATCTTGCCATGCACGACTGGGACTTCGCCATCGAGCTGGTGAACCTGCCTGCGGAAACCGAAAAACCGCCGTTTCGCTGGGCCTACCAGTACAAGCTGCCGGCCGACACGCTTCGCATTCCACAGCAGAGTGTTGGTGGATCGCCGGGAGGGACGATCATTCCCTTCGAAGTGGTGGGCCAGCGCATCATGTCGGATCATCCGCCGCCGTTTCCGCTCCGCCATGTGCACCGGGTGGTGCGGGAGGCCGAATTCGCGCCGCTGTTCGTGAACGGGTTCGCCCTGTTTCTGGCGGCAGGCTGCGCCCATTCGATCACCGGAAAGAACAGCCGTGCTGAAGCCCTGCGCCAGGCGGCGCGGGAAGCCTTCGACCAGGCCGGAACATCCGACGCCCTGCAGGGCACACCGCTGCCCATGATTGACCTGGATATCATTACAAACAGATGAGCTATCACCTTCAAGCCACGTTCAGCCGGGGCGAACTCGACCCGGAGCTGATCTATCGTTCGGACCTGGAACTGTTCCGGTCCTCCCTGGCCGAATGCCGGAATTTTCTGACACTGAAACGCGGCGGCCTGCGCCGGCGCGGCGGCACCAAATTCATTGCGGAACTCAAGGACAGCAGTCGGCAAGGCTGGTTGATCCCGTTCGAGTTCGGAAACGGTCAATATTACATGCTTGAGTTCGGCCACCACATGTTCCGGGTGTTCACCAGCGAGGGGCGGGTCGGTACTGTTGAGGTGGCGACGCCCTATTCCTCCGAGGTTTTGCCACGGCTGAAATTCGTGCAGTCAACCGACACACTGTTCATCGCCGGTGGCGGCGTTGCACCACAGGCCCTCAAGCGATTATCGGAGCTTTCCTGGGCGATCGAGCCGATGTCGTTCAGGGATGGTCCCTATCTGGACGTCAATATCTCGCCGACGAACCTGAAACCGGCCGGCACGGGCAATGCGGTTCCGAAAATGACGTCGAACACAGCCCCAAGCGGGACGGTGTCTGCCTCCAACGGCAGCGCTTCGGCGTGGCAGGTTTTCAACCGCTCGGAGGGCAAGACAGTGCTTTCATCCGGGGCAACGGGTTGGGTGCAATACCAGTTCCCCGGCAGTGTCGTGATCGACGCCTACATGCTGCAGGCGCCGAACGACAACAGCCAAAATGACGACATGCCCTGGCAGTGGAACATCGAGGCGTCGAACAACGGCTCCGACTGGACAATTCTGGATACGCAGGACGGTCAGGATACCTGGGCCTCCAACGAATGGCGGGAATATGATTTTCACAACGAAACCGCCTTTACTCATTACCGGCTGAGCTTCACGCAAGGAGGCGGATCTGCTTCGGACAATTCCGCCATCGGGCAACTGGTGTTTCACCAGGCAGGTGGCGATCAGAGCCCTTTCACGCTGACCGCATCAGGCACTGCGGGGATCAATGGCGGTGCCGGCTTTCAGGCGTCTGACGTGGGGCGGCATATCCGGTTTCGCGGGTCGGACGGGTTCTGGCGCTGGTTCCGGATCTACAGCCGCCAGTCGGCAACCTCGGTCAAGGTGCAGCTTTTCGGCCAGGCACTGCAGGACACGAAGGCACAAAGCATCTGGCGGCTGGGGGCATGGTCCGGCACGACGGGATGGCCGGAAACGATCGGCTGGCACAAGAACAGGCTCGCCTTCGCGGGCACCAGCGAGGAACCGCAGAAGATCTGGGAAAGCCAGACGGAGGACTTCACCAACTTTTCCGTCTCCCATGTTCTGAAGGCATCCGACGCGGTGACCGCGGGCATTCTTTCCGGACAGGTGAACCGGATCCAGTGGCTGGTCGACGATAACGACCTGATTGTCGGCACGACCCGCGCGGTGCGTGCCGTCGGCAAGGCGACCGATCAGGACCCTTACGGGCCGGAGAATGTCGACCAGAAGCCCGAGACGAATTTCGGCGCCAATGACGTCAGCCCGATCAAGGTGGGGTCGGTGCTGATCTACTACGGCCCTTATGGAACCGACATGCGCGAAATGGCTTATGACTTCGGCTCCGATGGCCGGGTGTCTCAGGCGGTGAGCGAGGTGCAGTCGCATCTGTTTCAAAGCGGTATTTCCGGGGCCTGCTACCAGCAATATCCCGATAGCGTCATCTGGCAGTGGGACCAGAAAGGCCGTGGGATCGGTTTCACCTATGAACGCCAGCAGCAGGTCTATGGCATGCAGCGCCACGATTTCGGTGGTGTGGTGGAATGTATGGCGGACCTTTCGGGCGCTGGAGCGGACACCGTCTGGATGATCGTGAAACGGACCATCGACGGACAGACAAGGCGGTACATCGAAATCATGCAGCGGCCGTTTCCAGGTGGAATGATCGAGGATGCGTGGCATCTCGATTGCGGCGCGCGCTACGAAGGCCTGCCGGCAAACTCGGTCTCGGGACTTCAGCATCTGGAAGGCGAAGAGGTGATCCTTTATGCCGATGGGACCGACTATCCGGCAACTGTGACCGCCGGAGAAGCGAGCCTGCCGAATGGCCAGACAGCGGAAAAGATCCTGGTCGGGCTGAATGTTTCGGCGAGGGCGAAGACCTTGCCGTTTCCCGTTAATGCGCAGGATGGTTCGGCCATGGGCCGCAAGATGCGCGTGGACAATTGCAGCATCGCGGTTCTGGACACCGGAACCCTGAAAGCCGGGTCAGACGAAACCTTTCTGGACGAGCTGATCTACTACCGTGCGGGTGACACCGCCGGAGAGCCGGCGCCCTTGCGCACTGGCGTGCTCGACCAGCCAATCGAAACGCGATGGGAAGACGGGGGGCAGCTTACGCTGGCAGCCAGCGGCGGCAAACCCTGCACCATCCTGGCCGTCAATTTCGGCCGAGACGCGGAGCCTTAATTCATGTGTCACCCAGCAATATTGGCTGCGGTCTCCGTTGCGGGATCGCTGGCCGGCGGCGCTGTGCAAGCGCAGGGCGCGCGCCAGCAGGCAGATGCCCAGGCAAAGGCGGAAGAGCGCCGTGCAGAACTGGCTGACCGCCAGAAGGCGGTCAACCAGACCCAGGCTTCTTTTGAGCGAAAACGAACCCTGGACAAATACGAAAGGGCGCTCGGCTTCAACCGGGCTGCCGGAGCCGAACGGGGCCTATCGCAAACCGGTTCGCTAAACGATGTCGCGGACGACAATGCCTTCGAAGCTGCTCAGAACATCGAAGCGATCCGGTATGGCGCGGAAGGCAAGCGGGACAATCTGACCTTCGAGGCGAGAACAGCCCGGGAGCGGGCACATTCGAGCCGCCGCGCTGGGCGTATCAGCGCCACCGGCGCCATGCTTGGTGGTGTTACCCAGGCTTTCACGACGCTTGGCAATGCCGCCTACAACGGCGCTTTCAAATTCAGGTGACAAAACGGTTCTGACAATGGCGAGATTGCAGAAATTCAATGGTGCCGACAGCCTTCCGGGCGTTGGTAGTCCGCAAGTTGTCGCGGACACCGCAGTTGGAGAAGCGGCGGCAGGGCTGGGACAACAAATCCGCCGCTCGGCTGGGGCTTTCGGTGATCTTGCCGAGACCGCTGCTCAAAGACGCAGGCGAATTGAGGACTTTCAAGTTCAAATGGCGCAACGGGAATTTGACGCCAGGTTGAAGGAAAGGGCTGCGGAGGAACAGCGGCAGGCGCAACCAGGAGGCTTCGGCTTCACCGAGGCCATGATGGCGCATCTTGAAAGGTCGAAGGAGCAGGCGCTCAAGGAACTGCCGGAGAGTTCAAGGCCTGCTTTCGATCAGCATGTCGAGGCGCAGCGGGACCGCTATGTCAACGGCTTTGCCGCAATCGAGGCAGGGGAAAACGAACGCTATTTCCAGCAGGGTTTGGAAGAAGAAGGCATCCGGTTGGCATCAGAGGTGCGCGAGAACCCGGATGGTCTCGCAGAAGCATTCGAACAGGCAAGAACGTTGCTGAGGGCTGCTCCCTTGCCGGCCGAAGGCAAAAAGGCAGCCTATGCGAAAATAAGCGAGACACTGGCAGAGGCCTGGGCTGAGACAAGACCACTTGAAGAACTGCTACCAGCAATCGGCGACGAACTTGCAAGGCGAGAGTTTGCAGGACCGGAAGGTTTAGGAAGTGATCTCGAACAGGTGGGTGAGACCGTCCATGGCCCCGACGGGCCGGAGGCAGTTGCGGACGAAAGCCAGGTACTGGCAGAGCGGCTGAAACTGCTGCCTGGTGAAACGCTGGGCCGAATGCAGGTAAATGCCGTTAAAAGCAGAGCGGCGATTGCTGCTGGGGAAGTCGGCAAGATCGAACGCCGCATCGAGGCGAGTTTTGGCCAGTTGGACAAATCCGAGATCGAAGCAAACGGTTTGCTTGACCCAAGGCAGAAAACACGACTGATCGGTCAGCTTGAAGTCGCAAAAAAGGAGCATATCGCGAACATTGAAGCTGCGAACTGGCTCTTGTCTACTGAAATAGAGGATCGGGGACCGCAGCGCCAGAAGAACGCAGACCGGGCGTTCACCTTTCTGGATAATGGCGAAATCGACCGGGACACACTTGCACTCAAGATTGTGGAAACGAAGGGCTTTGTTCCGGAGGGGTATGCCGCCGCCTTGAGCAAGGGAACGCGGAGTAGCGAACCCGAGGTCATTGTACGAGCATTCGAAAACCTCGCAAAGGTTCTTGCGCTGGTACCGCAGTCGGCTGTGTTGGCAAAAAGAGATCGCAATCTTGTCGACAGGTTTGAAAAGTGGACCCTTTTGACAAAAGGCTATGGACTGAGCCCTGAGGAAGCCGCGGTGACGCTGGCAAAAGGCAATGATCCTCGTTCTGGGTATAGTCTGGAGGAGGCTTTTGACCGGCAGTTTCCCGGTTGGGAAGGGAAAGACCTCGATAGCCAGAGTTTGAAAGAGTTGCTGACATCTGCAGATACAAGATTTCCAGAAGGATCTGGCGGATAAACGCAACAGGTTCAATCCGGCGAGAGCCCTTTCGAGCCGCCAATGTGACCGTGGCTCAATTTCTGATCTCAATTTTTACAGGGAACTCCATGACAGTAGCAGCCTTGACCGAAGGCCGCGCCCAGATCACGGGCGACGGCGTGACGGATCGTGTCGACTTGCCTTTCCAGTTTGTCGATCAAAACAACCTGCAGGTATCGCACCGGACTGCAACCGGCGTGATTACCGTTTGGCAGTATCAGCAAAGCCCGGGCAACTGGCACTTTACCGGCGGCAACTTCGGCACCGGTACCGTGCACTTTGACGCCAGCGCATTGCAGGCAGGGGAAACGCTGACGGTTTTGCTGGTGAGCAAATACGATCAGCCTTACAGCCTGGCGGGTGGTGAGATTGACCCGGCGGTCATGGAACGCGCCATGGACCGGACGGCGATCAACATGCAGTCGGTCGCCACTCGGGCGCTGATCGAGGTCAACGGCGGCTTTGACCTGAAAGGCCGGCGGATGATCAACGCGCTTGATGCGGCCGACAATCAGGACCTGCCGACGCTGCAGCAGGTTCTTGAAATCGCCTCACTGCCAGGCGCGCAAGGGCCGAAAGGCCCGGTCGGCAACCAAGGCCCCACGGGTCCGGCCGGTCCGCAAGGCCCTGCAGGTCCGCAGGGGCCACAGGGGGAACGCGGCCCGCTCGGCTATGAAGGTCCGCGAGGCCCAACCGGCTATCAAGGTCCGGAAGGCCCGCGCGGTCCTGAAGGGCCATCCGGTCCGACTGGCTCACAAGGTCCGATTGGGCCGCAGGGTCCGCAGGGGCCAGAGGGGCCGATTGGCAAGTCATTTGACCCGGATTACACCGGCTTGACCGCCGACCGTGCGGCCTATGACGCTGAACCCAAAGACACGTCCTTTCTCGATACCGAGGCCGGGATTGTTTATTGGAAGCTCTCCAACGCGGTCGGCGCCTGGTCGACGGGCGTCAACTTCGGGCGCGGGCCGCAGGGTTTGCAGGGGCCGCAGGGCATTCAAGGCCCGGCCGGTCCTGTCGGGCTGAACCACCGTGGAACGTGGAACGTGGCAACCGCTTACGTTGAACGGGATACGGTCAGCCATGACGGGTCTTACTTCATCTGCGTGGCGGCTCATACCGGCGTCACCCCGGAAGATGCTGCGGCAGAATGGGACATTGTCACCGCCAAAGGCGAACGCGGCCTGCAGGGTTTGCAAGGCATTCAGGGACCGGAAGGGCCGCAGGGTGTGCAAGGCCCGGAAGGCATCCAAGGCCCGAAAGGCGATACTGGTGCGCAGGGGCCGACGGGTGCGGAAGGTCCGCAAGGCCCGCAGGGTGACCCCGGGTTGAGCTATCGCGGTGTCTGGACTTCGGGCGAAACTTACAATTCTGACGAAACGGTCACCTATAACGGATCATCCTATATCTCATTGCGGGTGAATATCGGTCAAAACCCGAGCATATCGCCGGATGATTGGGGCTTGCTGGCGGCCAAGGGCGACGTGGGGCCGGTGGGGGCCACGGGGCCAGAAGGGCCGCAGGGTTCAACCAGCTACGACGCCGGGACCGTCGGCGGTCTGACGTCGGGCCAGCTTCTGCGGTCTGATATCAGCGGAACGATAAGTGGCAACCTCACGGCAACCGGGCAGCTTCTGTCGAACAACCATATTTATCTTGGCCGTGCCGGGGCCGGTGATAACTGGCTGATTTTCCGAGACGCGAACAGCAATACGGACAGGTACTTTGGATGGGATGACAGTGCCAACGCTCTCGTCGCAGAAGAGAACGACGGTGGGTTTCATAAGGTTGGGATGGTCTACGACGGCTCAAGTGTAAACGAAACCAACTTTCCAATTGGGCACATCATCTGGGCATCTGCACCCGCCGGGATCAACAGAAACGCTTCACGAGCCTGCTATTTGCACACAGCGTCAACGGGCTATGCCGACAGTTCGGACGGTAACAGATCATCCGGCCTATCGGGCACGTGGCGATGCCGAGGGCAAGCCGGTGCTGTCGCCATCTATCAGCGTGTCGCGTGAGGAAAAGGAATGACCGAAATCAACGTCAAGACAACCGTCATCACCAATTTCCATGGCTTCTTTCCAAGCCACGAAACCGACCACACTCTAACCGATATGTCCAAGATCGTCGGCGCGTGCTCCTATGATGTGCAACACGCAAATGGGTACACGGAAACACTCGAAACCGGCTTGCGGCCAGGTGAAAACTTCGGGTGGAGCATCAAGGTAATCCAGGCAGCGCAGGCCTGGCGAAACTCCGGTGGGGTCATTCCGGAATGGGTTCCGCCTACGTCTGAATAAACTCGGCCAAACCGACCGAAACACACACCGCCCTTGAGGCGGTTATTTTATGCCTGAAAGGCACTCCAATGAAACTGGTTTCAGACTGGCGCGCAGTCCTGCAAAGGGCTTGGAGCGTGCGCCTTATGCTGCTTGCTGCACTGCTCTCTGGCGCGGAAGTAGCGCTGCCCTTCCTGGGTGACTTCATTGCGCCGGGCTTACTCGCTGCCCTGTCGGCGCTCACAGTGTCGGCCGCGTTCGTGGCCCGACTTCTCGCACAAAGGAATATGAACGATGGGACGTAAAACCCGCCTTGCCGGCGGCATTGGTGCGGTTGCGATTGCGCTGGTCGGTGCCTGGGAAGGTCTGCGCTTGACGGCATACCGGGACGTTGTAGGCGTTCCAACCGTCTGTTAAGGCGAAACGCTCGGCGTCAAGCTTGGGGACAAGCACACAAAGGCCGAGTGTGACGCAATGCTATTGGCCGCGTTGCAGCGGCATGAAGCCGGAATGAGAAAGTGCCTCATGCGGCCGGATGCCATTCCCGCAAAGTCCTATGTCGCGTTCGTCAGTCTCACCTATAACATCGGGGTAGGGGGCTTTTGCCGGTCGACAGCGCGCAAGCGTCTCGACGCCGGGGATGTGCGCGGGGCTTGTAACGCAGCCAAGTGGTTTAACAAGGCAGGCGGCCGGACGATCCGGGGACTTGTAAACCGCCGGGCGGCCGAGCATTCGCTATGCCTGGAAGGGCTGCAGGAATGCCGGTGATCGCCTGGATACTCCAAAGCCGCGCCGCGTGTGCTGCCCTCGCCATTGCCGCCGTTCTGGGCGGCTTTTTTGTTTGGCACAAGGTCGACAAGTCGAGCGCGGTTCGCCGGGCCGTTGTCGAGTATGTGGCCGACGCGGAATTGACCGCAGCCCGGGTGCAGCTTGAAGAACTGAAACGCCGGAAGGTTGTCACGGAACGGGCAAATCGGCGTTTCCTCTCCCTTATCGATCAGGCCAACGCGGAAGCGGAAGCCGCAGCACAGGAGTTGGACCACTATGTTTCGACCGTTGGGGATGGCTGCACTTTGCAGCCTGATCTTTTTGAGCGCTTGCGCAACCAATGACGAGCGGTTGCGAACTGCCGCCGCACTCTCGGCGCAGGCGGAAGCCTCGAAAGAGTTGCCGGGTTATCCGGAAGACTGCCGGCGGAAAGAAGCGTCCAGCGTTCGGATCGGGGAGCCACTGGATGTTGCCTTGATCCGGACAGACCAGGCACTTGGCCGCGCCAATGCCCGCGTGGTGCGGTGCGGCCGATGGTACGACGAAATCAAACAGGGCTACGCAGGAGGCGTGCAGTGAACGAAGATCAGATGTGGGAAATTGCCTGCGAAGGTGGCAAAGAAGGCGGCCGGGAGGCTGCCCAAGAAGTGCTCAAAGCGCTCGGTGTTGATATCGAGAACACCATCGAAGCGCAGAAGGACATGCACTTTCTGCGTGATCTGCGAAAAGGAACCTCCAGCGTTAAAGGCAAGGTGATCAATACCGTTGTGGGGGCGTTGGCGCTGGCTGGCCTCTACAAGCTTCTGTCGGGAATAAGGTGGGGGGCTTGAACTCTCCAAAAGGCATTGTGCGTTAACTTGACATACTGTTCACTATTTCAATGCTAGTTATCCGATAATATCAAAACTATCTCCAAAAAATGAACAAACACCGATGCCGGGTTTGAAACTTTGGAGATCAAGATGTCGTCACCGTTGAAATCAATTCTGCATATCAATGCCTCAGCACGTACCGCCGGTTCAGTGACGCGTGACCTTGGGCAGACTTTCGTGACACGTTTGCTGGCAAAATCACCAGACGCAAAAGTCATTATTCGCGATGTTTCCCAAGGGGTACCCTTCCTGAATGAAGAGTGGATCGGCGCGACTTTTACAGATCCTGCTGCACGGAGCGCAGAACAAAAAATGGTGCTTGCTCTGTCCGATACGCTTGTTGGGGAATTGAAGGAGGCAGACACAATCGTAATTGGGACGCCTGTTTACAACTTCTCTATTCCGGCTACGCTAAAAGCCTGGGTTGATATGGTCGCGCGAGCAAGAGAGACGTTCCAGTACACTGAGAACGGACCGGTCGGTCTGCTTCAGGGTAAAAAGGCGTATGTCATCATTGCCTCTGGTGGAACCAAAATAGGATCAGAGATCGACTTTGCCGGAAACTACCTGAAGCATATTCTTGGCTTTATCGGCATCTCCGATGTGACGATGATCGCGGCAGATCAATTAATGATCGATCCAGAAAACCGTGACGCAGCATTGGCTCAAACGATAGAGTTGGCCGCATGAGCGGAACCTGTGTTGGGACCTAATATACCAGTGTTTGAAATTGCGGAATGCAACTGGCTTCCTACGGAGTAAAATTTTTGGTTGTGTTTGGACGGCAGCGGCAATTGCCCAGTCTTCAGTAAGTTGAGGCGCTATTTCTCCCCTTCGACACCTGTACGGCGATCAATTCTGGAATCAGCGCAGCGTCTTTGGCGGCTGCACCTTCTGGTGCAGCCGACTACGCCGGGGATCTAAAATTGTTTGTTGAATTGTCCTGCTGTCTGCTCGGCGCAGCTCGTTTTCTTTGATTTCTTGCCGTTTGGTTCAGATTGCACCAACTACAATTGCAGCCAAAAACGCAAAGGCTGCTAGGAAGGCAATCATGTTCAGGTTCCGTACAAGTGTCATATGTCCGCTCCCGATTACCTCTTTCTGACGGGCTGATACTAAGTCAGCATAATGCCGAAGCGAAGCAAAAAAGATGCTGCAGCGCAGCGGAGAATTGCATTCCAGGGTTGTGTTTGTTGAGGAAGCATTAAGTAAAGCCTTGATTGGAAACGTTCACTGCCTTTTGCGAAAAAAACAGAACTAATTTGTCCTGGAGGCACGATCGAGGGTTGCAAGGAATTATTTGGCGCGTCGAATTATTTGTCGGGCGGCCTTCCTGCTGCAGGCCGTTTCTCCAGGTTATCCGGCGATCAACGGTAGCTTAATGTTAAGGGCCTGCTGATAATGTCGAGGCTTACGCGACTGTCGCGCCGGAGTGTCGATGATCAATCTTGCAAAACTTGCTGATCTGGCGAGGGACACAAGTGCTGGAGGGCGCAAAAGCCTGGTCAGTATGCTGACGGACCTGTTCGTGAACTCCGGTGACGACCGTGACGAGCAGATCAGCCTGCTATTTGGCGACATCGTTCTCAAAGTTCTCGGACAGCTGGAGGAAGAAACCAGGATCATACTGTCCAAACGAGTTTGCAAGGAGAAAGATGCTCCTCGTGAACTGATGGTGAAGCTGGCACAGGATGAATTTCCGGTTGCCGGCCCTGTTCTGGAAAACTCACCTGCACTCACCTCAGAAGACCTAGTCGAGATAGCATGTTCCGCGTCGATGGAGCATCTGGGGGCAATTGCCGGGCGTGAAACCGTCGATATGGCAGTTACCACTGTCTTGGTGGATCGGGGGGATACGGCGGTTTTAAGTAAAGTCGCTGAAAACCAGGGTGCAGAGTTCGCTGATGCATCCTTCCTGAAATTGGTGGAAAAAGCCCGATCGAGTGAAGCAATCCAGGCTGCCTTGATCAACCGCACCGACTTGCCTGACGCAGCTGCTCATGCCTTGCTGCCTTTCTTGACAGAAGAGTTGAAAGAAAGGGTGAGTGCACTCGGTGCCGACAGCACGCTTGTTCAGCTCCTGGCTGAACGTGCTGCTACCGAAGTGGCCGCTCGTGCGCACAAGCTTGAAGAGGCTCGTGAACAATCCAACGCATTGATCCGTGACGTGGTCAGCAAGAAGACCAAAATCGATGATGCCGTGACCTTGTTCGCCCGTTCGGATCGAACAGCGGAGCTGGGGATGTTGCTTGCCAAGGTAAGCAATCTGCCGCCCAGTGCAGTATCCCAGCTCTTGTTCAGCTCAAGCGACAAGCCCTTGATAATCCTTTGCAAGGCGAACGGCGTTACAGCCGAAGCTTACAAGGATATTCTCACGATGAGGGCCAGGCGGTTGCGCATTGGCGGATTGGAGCTGAATGCTGCCATCCAGCGATATGCAGCGCTAAGTGAAGATGGCGCCCGCAGATCACTTGAAACCTTGAAGCAATCCGGTGCTAATTTCGGTTTGAAAACCGAAGAAGAAAAAACCGAAGCGGAAGCCGTGCGGTCGAAAAAGAACATTCCCTTCGCATCAAGCCGCTGATTTTTTTCAGTTCGCAGATCTCTGCAATGTTGCCGTCATCGCAGCAGCGGAGATCAGGAATGCGCCGCCCACCTTGTTTACCAGTCTAAGCAGGGAAGGACTTCTCAGCTTTTGACCAAGGGCTGCTGCTGCATAGGCGTAAACAGCAGCATTCAAAACACCCAACGCGACGAAGGTTGTTCCCAGAAGTGCGAGCTGCGGGACAACTGGGGCCTGAGGTGCGATGAAGTGTGGCAGGAAAGCCATAAAGAAAACAATGCCTTTTGGATTGAGCGCTGTGACCACATATGCATGCCAAAATATTTTTCTGGGGGGAACATCGGCAACCTGATGCGGCCCAAGTGCAGTTGGCCGGCTTCTCCACATCTTCAGACCAAGCCAGACCAGGTAGATCGCCCCTACCCATTTGAGCAGGGTGAATGCTGTTGCAGATGTCGCCAGAATGGCACCGAGACCCATCAGCGACGCAGCTGCTGCTGTCGCGTCCCCCAAGCCAACACCCAATACGCTGGCAACCGCAGACTTGCGTCCCTGGGTCAATGCATAGCTGACAACAAGCATGATCGTCGGACCCGGGATGGCGAGGACGATCAATGTGGCAATCACATAGGCGAAAAAGAGTTCTAAAGTCATCGGGAACCATTCACTTTTTGGGTCATGCAACCATAGACGCAGGACAAACGTTGATCAATCATGAGGGTAGCTGGCAAGTACAATGTGCGGAGTTGGGAATGCACTTAAACGTCGTGTCGATTTGTACTTCTCTCGCGTTGTGTTGCCTGCCGTCTTTAGATGTTTACGCAAATCCTCCATTGCCACAGGAAAAGCCGCTTCCAGGCCTCGGTACTTCGCGATTCATCGAGGGGGTTGATGTGCCGGCGATCAAACCAGAAACTCTTCCGGAAGAGTTTTTGGAAGGGCCGGACGACGGTGGCAGGAAAGCTTCTGCGCTCGAATCCTCCACACCGGCAACTTGCGATATTCCGGGTGCTACATTTGAACAACTTGCTCCCATGCAAGGGGATCAAGCTGATGAGGACTGTGGGATCACCGTACCTGTCAACCTTTCTGGGTTCCGTGGCGAGGATGCCGAAGTGACCTTCCCGATGAAAGCCACGCTATCATGTGGTTTTGCGACGTCACTTACTGCGTGGGTGATTGAAGATGTCTTGCCCATTGCACAAGCACAGTTCGGGAAACCAGTGTCCGAGTTTCTAACAGGCCCTGGTTACCAGTGTCGCCGACGAAACAATCTTCCAGATGGAAAGCTTTCCGAACATGCGCTTGGCAAAGCCATTGATATTGTGGCCTTCCGATTAAGTGACGGTACCGAGATTTCAGTTGAAAAGGATTGGGCGCGCAACACGCAGAGCGGAAGCTTCCTGTCCGCCATACACAAGGCTGCCTGTAAAAGGTTTACCACCGTACTCGGCCCCGATGCAGACCCAAATCACAAGTCTCACTTCCATCTCGATATCGGATGCCACGGCAAGAGCTGTAATTACATTATCTGCCAATAACCCAATCCCGGCTTGCAAATCAGCCTCAAGCTTGTTCCTTTCTATTCGATGACTTCTAACGCCGGAAGGACTGATGGAACGTTATAAAACAGCTATTGACGCCGCCTTGGATCTTCGTCCCGATCAGCCTGTGTATTGTTTCCGGCCGGACGTGCTGAGGCATGACGCACAGCAATTCCAGTCGCTCTTCCCCGGCAAGACGGCTTACGCGGTCAAGACGAATGGCGAGCCATTTGTCCTTGAGGCATTGGCAAAGGCCGGGATCAGTTGTTTCGATGTCGCATCGCCTGCAGAGTTCGCCGCGGTGAAAGAGGCTGCGCCAAAGGCTGAGATGCTTTACATGCATCCTATCAAGGCGCAGTCAGACATTCGGCTAGCGTTGGAAACCTACGGTATTCGAACCCTTTCACTCGACCACGAAGACGAAGTCGCGAAGATCCTGCGTGTGGTTAGGGCCCTTGATATAGATCCTGGGACGATCACACTCTTCGTTCGTATCGCCACCAAGGGGCATGCTGCTTACGAGTTGTCGAAGAAGTTTGGCGCGGCTCCAGGTCACGCCGTTGAGTTGCTGCAACGGATCGACCGTATTGGGTTCAAATGCGGATTGTGTTTCCACGTTGGAAGCCAGATCGAAGAACCGGAGACCTATGAGCGAGCGCTGGCTTCAGCCGATTGGATCAGGTCACGTGCTGGTGTTCCCGTTGTGGAGCTTGATGTCGGGGGAGGGTTTCCGGCCGTTTATGGTCACGATCCGCGCCGCAAGGCACCTGAGATGCCCTCGCTCGTGGAATTGATGGGGCAGTTGAAAGCCGATATCGCTGATTGGCAATTCGATGACCTGCCTCTTGTCGCCGAGCCAGGCAGAGTGATTGTGGCCCGATCGATCTCTCTCATTGTCAGAGTGCTGTTGAAGAAGGGGCGGCGCCTTTACATCAATGATGGCATCTGGGCGTCTCTTTCCGACAGTTGGACCGGAAAGATCACGCTGCCGGCTCGTTTCATTCCGGACCCGGCTCGCAAAACACGGGCTGGTCAGCCCGACAAGATTGTTCCCTTCAAGGTCTGCGGCGCAACCTGCGACAGCGTCGATATTCTTTCCAGGCCTTTCTGGCTACCAGAGACTGTCGACACGGGAGACTGGATCGAGATTGGCCATATCGGTGCCTACAGCTTGTCGCTTCGTACAAGGTTCAATGGTTTTTATCCCGACAAGGTCATTGTGGTCGACACGCCGTTCGATTTCGGTGCTGCGCCGGAAGGCTTCGCTTCAATAGAAACCATGGCGGATTGATTCAAACAGGCAGATTGAACGAAACACCCCTGGTTGCACTGTTCCAACGAAGCTGTTCAGTTCCCTTGGGGCACGACTCTTCTGAAAAGAATGACAACAAACGGGTGACCGGTTCGGCCGGTCGGTCGTTTGTTGCCACGAGTTCTTCAGTACCACCAGGCGGGCGCAAGCTTATTGGCAGAAACGCTGTTCACCCTGGTAGGTGGTATAGGTACCGGTCGACGGGTTGAACGACCGGTATTTCGAAGAGCAGTACTGGTACCAGGCTGGGCTCCACGGCTGATAACCGATGGCGGTGTTGACGCGACCAGGATAAGGAGCCGGCGGATAGTGATTTACCGGCGGCGGGCCTGCGTAGGCCGGCTGGCGGGTCGCTCCCAGCAGAATTGCTCCTGCAGCGAGGCCGATGACACCTGCCGCGACAGCCGCGCCGAGATTATCATTGTTTTTGTGTCGGTTATGATTTCGATTATTGTGTCTCTGGTTATGGTGGTGGCCGCCACGGTGGTCACGCCAACCGTTGCGCGAGCCGGCTTCAGCAGCCGCGAAGGTCGGCAAAAGAAGGGCGCCCGTGAGGGCGGCGGCAACAAGACGTTTGCTCATGGTCTTCATTGGTTTTCTCCAAAGGCAGGCGCTGTTCTCGATTGGCGCCGTATCTGATGGTGAGACAATCGCATAGGCGCCCTGAACCGGTTCTGAGATGTCTGTTCATCTGACGTTCAGAATTCGGGTGAAGGCGAAAACCGTGGAATGCAACTTGTCTGCGCCGACAGAAAACAGAACTTGGAGGGGCCGTGAGCCTGGAAAAAGAACCGAAATCAGTAATCCGGCCGACGGATGATCAAGCCAGAAGATTGGCCAAGGAATTGATCAGAACCGCGAGGTTTGGTGCTTTGGCGGTGCTCGAAGCCGCAACGCGGCATCCACTTGCCAGTCGGGTTGCAGTGGCGACCGATTTGGATGGTGCGCCTGTCATCCTCACAAGTACATTGTCCGGACACACAGCGGCAATTCTGGAGAACCCTTCATGTTCGCTGTTGTTGGGTGAACCTGGGAAAGGCGATCCGCTCGCTCATCCGAGAATTTCTCTTTTCTGCAAGGCAGTGAAGATATCGAGAGGAAGTTCAGATCATGAGCGGTTGCGCAACCGTTACCTCTCTCGTCATCCCAAAGCCGAACTTTATGTCGATTTCGGAGACTTTTCCTTTTTCAGGTTGGAGCTCTCCAGGGCAAGCCTGAATGGAGGCTTTGGCAAGGCTTTTGAATTGGAGACAGAGGACTTGTTGGCAACAGTAAGTTCGCCTGGTGACTGGTCTTCAATGGAAGCCGGAGCGGTTGCGCATATGAACGCAGACCATAGGGATGCGGTGAAACTTTACGCGCAGAATTTGCTGAAGGCCGGAGAGGCCAATTGGCGGCTTGCCTGTCTGGATCCCGAAGGCGTTGATCTTGTGGCTGGAGATAAGGTTGAACGTCTCTGGTTTGCAGATCCATTGCAAGATCCGTCCGAACTGAGGCCTGCATTGGTCGCTCTGGCTTTGCAGGCGCGCAACACCTGAGCACAATTCGAACGACGTCCCGTCGAAACTCCAAGTTGAGCTTGCTTGTCATTTTCGTAAGCGTTATCGAGACTCATCTGTTTCAATTTGGACGTTTGTTTTGCCAACACTCTGACCGGTCATCGATCCCGCCATGCATTCGCTCGAATGCGTCATGAACTTTGTTCGTCCTGGCGGCGGATCGGGGCCGGTGTGGCTTGGCCATGCGCATCTGATCCTGTTTCGGTTCACTGCATACATTTCGAAAAAGCTTCCAGCCAGACTGAGTGCCGATAGCTGACGCTGTCCGGCCGTCCCGACTGCCTGTGACGGACTTCCCGTGCGAGGAAGACCCACGGAATGTCGTCTATATTGAACATGGAATGGTCCGTTGTCCGTTCTCAGACACCTAGAATAAAGCGTCCCTGCCAACGATGCGGATTTGTGAAACCTTTTGGTTCGACTGGCAAATTCCGGTTGAACGCGAATGGAAGCCAGCTTGACGCCTGGTTAATCTATCGTTGTGATGATTGTGGAAGCAGATGGAACAGGGCCATTTTTGAACGTCGAGCCGTGAGCAGCCTATCGGCAGAACTCATGGAAGCCCTGCAGCGGAACGATGAGGGAGTGGCGTTCAGCTTCGCCTGCAACACCACTGGGAGAGGTGGAGGCAAGGGGGACGCTGATTTCAGCCTGAAACGACGAATGGTTGCCGGTGATTGTGCAGATGCCTGCAAAGTGGCGCTGACAATCCTGAATTCGGATCACGTCCAGGTTCGTCTGGATAAGGTCCTTGCAAAAGGGCTTGGTCTCTCGCGCAACCGCGTTCTGCTCCTGGTGGAGCAAGGATCGCTGAAATTTCCCATGAACAACGGGAAGATCTTGAAGAGACGGGTTCCCGATAAGCTCTGTATCGAGCTTTGCATTGGTCTGGCAAGCGACAGATCGGTCTTTTGGAATTATCTGGTCTCCACGGATTAACCGCAGGAGCGGGAGTTGAAAATCGGATGGCTCCAGATCCCCGTGTCCGCGTTGCGGGCACGGGGCAACGATCAGTCGTTTTGGCCGGTGTTCCGGAGCGAGGCGAGCAGTTGTCAAGCTGCGCGCAGGTGACCGAGAAAATCGCCTAACCCGTCGCGAATTGTCGTTATCTGGGAGGAAATGTTCTGAATGCCTCCCACGACTTCTTGCACCCTGTCGCCGGATACCTGCGCTGCCTGGTTCACTTCGGAGATATTGAAGGTAATGTCAGCACTGCCTTGCGCAACCTGATGCGCGTTTTTGGCTATCTCTGACGTAACTGCGTTTTGCTCTTCAATCGCAGAGGCAATTCCGGAAATCTGTTCGCGAATTTCCATCATGGCTTTGACAACCGTGGTAATTGCATCAGAACAGGTTGCTGCCCCGGACTGGACCCCGCTCAGCTGTGAACCAATCTGATCGGTCGCCTGTCCGGTTTGCGTGGCTAGCGCCTTTACTTCGGAAGCCACGACGGCAAATCCCTTGCCTGCTTCACCCGCTCTCGCTGCTTCGATCGTTGCGTTCAAGGCCAACAGGTTGGTCTGGGCAGCAATGTCGCTGATCAGTTTCAGGACATCCGTGATCTCCTCTGCCGATGTAGACAGTTTTCCGACTGTCTCTCCGGAAACTTCGGCCTGTTCAGATGTACGAGAGGTGGAGGAATTCGCGAGTGTAATCTGGCGGCTGATTTCGTGAATTGAACTCGCCAGTTCCTCAGACGCAGATGCAACAGATTGGACCGATGCTGTGGCCTGTTCGGCTGCCGCGGCAACCGTGTTGGACCTTTCAATGGTCTCATGACTGTTGCGGGCCAATTCGTCGGCACCGGATGCAAGTTCGCTCAATGCGGAAACTGCTGCGTCACAGCTGGTCATCAGGAGCCTTTCAAGCTCGTCCGCCAGTCGCAATCTTGTGTCCCGACGATCCGCTTCTGCCTGCATCTCCTCTTCGCGAGCCTGATCCTGCAGGCGCTTCATCTCTATGGTGTTTTCACGAAAGGTTTCGAATGCGCTTGCCACCTGACCGATTTCGTCCCTTGTTCGCACATTGACTTCGACTTCCGTGTTGCCTCTCGCCAACTCCAGAAGGCCTGCCGAAACCTGATGCAAAGGACGGGAAATCAGATATCTGGCGAATAGCACCGAGCCGACCAGACACAAAACCAAGGTCAGCGCCGCGGTGATCACGATCTGCTGAAAGGCTTGTTTCTCATGATTTTCCGCGGATGTTGCAGCCGCTTGCGTAAAGCTCTCTATCTCGGCAAGCAGCGTCACCAATTCATGGTCCAGCCGGCTTTGTTCCTTTTCCAGCTCCATGACCAATTTGCTCGCATCCGACAGATCGTTCTGTTCAATTTTCTGCAAGATGGCAGCTATCTCGGCTGAGTATATTTCATATTCGCTTTCGATGCGTTTAAGCTGCTCCAGCGTTTTGGAAAACTCGTTGCGCTCCAATACGCTGGAAGATTTTTCCAGCGCCGAAACGGCTAGCTCCTCCGCCTTCCGGATTTCATCGGAAACCTGATCGTTCAATGTAGTCAAAGTAGACTTCAATGCGGTCGCTGCAGCGGCGTCTTCTGCAGAGGTTAGGCCGGATATGCGCATTATGCGCTCAATAACTGCTGCCTGTTGCAGTTGATGGCTGGCCACCTGACTGATCGCTTGCGTGAGTGGAATATCCTTTTCCGCAATGTTTTGAAGTTCCTTCCCGATCATTCCCATCTGAATGATGGCAACTGCGGCCACAACAAGCAGGCCAAGACTAAGGAAGGCAACCAATGCTAGAATTTTCGCCGCAACCGAAGTTGCAATGGGATTTGATGCAAACATTTCTCAAAAGCCCGAGTTTCTCGGCGCCATAGGCAGCGCAAGAGTTAAAGTTGTGTCAGTTTAGGCGGACTCAGATTGAAAAAACGGTAAACTTTGTCCCTGAGAGAAAGAATAATTCTCGTATAGGTAGAAGTAACGATGTGCTTATCAGCAGCGGAATAACAAAAAAACGGCCACCCAATCAGATGGCCGTTCTTTTTCTTCGATCTACTGAATATTTGGCTCAGGTGTGACCCCAACCACCTGCCGTCGGCGTGATCACGGTGACCGCTTCTCCGGCCTCAAGAACCGTCTGATCACAGCCCTCCAGTTGTTGGATCTCGCCATTCAGCCGCCGAACTTCGGTGCGGCCGAGTTCGCCGTTGCTGCCACCATCCAATCCTTTCGGCGGAACGGTACGGTGGGACGCAAGGATCGCGCAGTCCATTTTCTCAAGGAAACGCAAGGTCCGCTTGGTGCCGTCACCCGCTGACCACTTGCCTTTGCCACCGGACCCCTTGCGGATATGGAAATCCTCCAGGAGAACCGGGAAACGGAACTCCAATACTTCGGGATCAGTTAGGCGCGAGTTGGTCATGTGGGTATGGACACCATCCGTGCCATTGAAGCCAGGCCCTGCCGGAGAGCCGGAACAGATGGTTTCATAGTACTGATACGTGTTGTTGCCAAATGTCAGGTTGTTCATCGTTCCCTGAGCATTGGCCATGGCACCAAGAGCTGCGAAGACGGCATTGGTGACATGCTGGGACGTTTCCACGTTACCCGCCACGACCGCAGCCGGATAGGAAGGCCGCAACATGCAGTCATCCGGAATGATGATGTTGATCGGTTTGAGACAGCCGGCGTTCATCGGAATGTCGCCGTCTACCATCACCCGGAAGCAATAAAGGATTGCCGCACGGGTCACAGGTTCCGGCGCATTGAAGTTGTTCGGTTTGACGCCTGAGGTCCCGGTAAAGTCGACCGTTGCCTCGCGCTTTGATTTGTCGACGGTAATCTTGACCTTGATCACGGAGCCCTGGTCAGTCGGATACTCGTATTCGGAGTCCTTCAGCGCCTCGATCACGCGGCGAACGCTTTCTTCTGCGTTGTCCTGAACGTGCCCCATATAGGCCTGGACCACGTCCAGTCCGAAGTGGGTGACCATCTTCCGAAGTTCCTGGATACCCTTTTCGTTTGCGGCGATCTGTGCAGACAAATCGGCGACGTTCTGATGCGGGTTGCGGGCGGGGTAGGGATGGTTGGTCAGAAGCTCAACCAGTTCCTGTTCGCAGAAACGTCCTTCGTCGACGATCTTGAAGTTGTCGAACAGAACACCTTCCTCGTCCACGTTGGTTGCGCGCGGCGTCATGGAGCCTGGGGCGGAGCCGCCGACATCAGCATGGTGGCCACGGGACGCCGACCAGAAAAGGATCTCCTTGCCTTCGTCATCGAAGACCGGCGACACAACTGTGATATCGGGTAAGTGCGTGCCACCGTTGTACGGGGCGTTCAATGCAAACACATCGCCCGGCTTGATCTTGCCCTTGTTGAGCTTGATGACCGTTTCCACCGAACGGTCCATGGACCCGAGATGAACCGGCATGTGTGGTGCGTTGGCAACCAAGGCACCGTCTGCGTCGAAGACGGCACAAGAGAAATCAAGACGTTCCTTGATGTTGACCGAGTATGCGGTGTTCTGAAGGGTGACCCCCATCTGTTCCGCGATAGACATGAACAGGTTGTTGAACACTTCCAGCATGACAGGGTCGGCGTGCGTTCCGATGGCTTCTGCGCGTTTCAACGGCACGATACGCTTCAGGATCACGTGATCCTTTGAATTGATCTCTGCCTGCCAGCCATCTTCAACAGCGATCGTGGCATGTGGTTCGATGATCACCGCAGGTCCGGTCACCTTCATGCCCGGTTTCAGCACTTCGCGTTTGAAGATACCGGCCTTGTGCCAGGTGCCTTCGGAGTAAATGCTTGTAGAGGTTGCCGGGGAGGGCGTCCCTGTGGCCAATGTCAGATCCGGCTCGGTGAGACCGGCGCCGCCACCGGCCGTTTCGACTTCCAGTGCTTCAACGACGACCGGCTTTTTCTCATAGGCAAAGCCGAACTGTTTCTTGTGTGCATCCTCGAAGGCTGCCCGCATTTCAGAGACGGACCCGAGGGGGACCGGTAGCGGGGTGTCAGTGCCGTCGTAACGCAAGTGCGCGGTTGCGGTCGTGCGGCGCGCCTCCGCAGTGATCGACTGCCTGTCGAGTTCCGCTTCCGTCTGGCTGGCAAGCTGATCACGAAGAGCCTGCAGTTCAGGGATCAAATCGTCCGTAAGTGTCTTGACGACGGCCTGTTGCCGGTCTGCGCGGATATCGGCCAGTCCCATGCCATATGCCGACAGGATGCCCGAGAACGGGTGCAGAATGACGGTCTTCATGCCGAGACTGTCAGCAACGCGGCACCCGGTCTGACCACCAGCGCCACCGAAGCAGGTCAACGCGTATTCGGTCACGTCGTAGCCGCGTTGGACCGAAATCTTCTTGATGGCATTGGCCATGTTCTCGACGGCGATTTTCAAAAAGCCGTCTGCAACATCTTCCGGGGTGCGTCCATCTCCAATACGCACAGCCAGATCCGTGAAACGTTTGCGAACAACGTCGCCGTCAAGCGGCTGATCCTGGTCCGGACCAAAGATCTTCGGAAAGAATTCCGGTGCCAGTTTGCCTGTCATCAGGTTGGCGTCGGTAACGGTGAGAGGCCCGCCGCGTCGGTAACAGGCCGGTCCCGGATTTGCCCCGGCTGAATCGGGGCCTACCTGAAAGCGGCCGTCGGCATAATGAAGGATCGAACCGCCGCCTGCTGCAACCGTATGGATCATCATCATCGGAGCGCGCATGCGCACACCGGCGACTTCCGTTTCGAATGCGCGTTCGTAGTCGCCGTCGTAGTGGCAGACGTCTGTAGACGTGCCGCCCATGTCAAAACCGATGATCTTTTCGAACCCCGCCATGCGTGAGGTCTCGACTGCGCCGACAACACCTCCGGCGGGGCCGGACAGAATTGCGTCCTTGCCCTGGAAGAGGTCTGCAGCGGTGAGACCTCCGGAAGACTGCATGAACATCAGCCGCGGACCTTCACCCAGTTCTTCCTGTACCTGGTTCACATAGCGGCGCAGGATGGGTGACAGATAGGCGTCGACCACAGTGGTGTCGCCGCGTCCCACCAGCTTCATCAGCGGTGACACTTCATGGGACACAGAGATCTGCGGGAAGCCGATGTCTTCAGCAATCTTTTTCAGAAGTTGTTCATGGGCCGGATAGGCGTAAGCGTGCATCAGCACGATTGCGATGGAGCGAATGCCGTCATCCCATGCGGCCTGCATTGCGCTGCGGGCCTGTCCTTCGTCCAGCGCGAGTTCCAGTTCGCCATCGGCGCGGACACGTTCGACGATCTCGTGGACGCTCTCATAGAGCAGCTCAGGCTTTATGATTTCCTTGGCAAAAATATGCGGTCGCGCCTGGTAGCCGATCTCGAGCGCATCCCGAAAGCCTTTCGTGATGAACAGAGCCGTTCGCTCACCCTTGCGCTCCAGAAGTGCATTGGTGGCAACGGTCGTGCCCATCTTGACGGTCGCGATCTTGTCCGAGGGAATAGTCGCGCCTTTTTCCACGCCAAGCAACTCCCGGATGCCTTGAATGGCGGCATCGCGATAGGCTTCCGGATTTTCGGAGAGCACCTTGTGCGGATGCAGCGTGCCGTCCGGTGACCTGCCGACGATGTCGGTAAAGGTGCCGCCACGGTCGATCCAGAAATCCCACTTGGCTGTCATGATCTTCCCTCTGATGCTGCCGGCTTTAAGGAATACGCGATTCCATGCCGATAATTAGCGTTTTGATAGCAAGTGAATTTATGCTGACATTTTATCGATAAAATGTCGATGAAAAAATCTGAATGGGTTGTTATTTGATCTTTTTATCGCTTGCGGTACCCCCATATGACCTTGTGGTAAAAGGGAAAACTGAAAGCTGCCGATGTCGGAAAACGATAAATCAGAAGAACGGGATCCGTTTCTGCTGCGTCTGGCGGAGGCTGTCGACTTCACAATCAGTATACTGACAGCAGACCTCTGGTTCGTTGGCATTTTCCTGCTTGTCGCCCTGCTTCTCGGCGCTTCCCTGCTTGGGCTTTTGCTGGAATTTGCAATTGGTGCAGGGGTATTTGCGGCTGTAGTTGTCTGTTTCTGGTTGTTTTTCGACTAGCATCCAGGCGAGTGAGTTTATTCGACAGGGGCTCGCTCCAAAAGTGTCAGGCCACTTGCTCCCCAGCCAAAGCGCCTGGCTGCCGGAGTGCCTTCCCGAGGGGCAAAGGCCTCTTGCGCTTCGCTAAGTTCCTCACTGCTTGTGTGGACGATCAATAGCCATCGGGCATCAGCGGTGCCTTTGTTTATATCGGCAATTGTCTCAACTGCCGTGAAGGTGCTGGGGTCGCGCAAGTAATAAGACAGGGCCGGTGCGGCAAATCCCTTGAACAGCAAGAGATGATCGCCATCGGCTTTCTGTGCCAGATAGTCCTGTGCGATCAGACGCCATTCGGGGCGTATTCTCTCCAGCAGCGTGAATTTCAATTCGGGAAAACTCAACCATATCGCGGCTGCAAACAGCGCGATCGGTGCAACCTGTGGCGCCAGGCGCTGGGCTGTTACCGAGGCGAGCAGGATAAGCCCTGGCCATGCCGCGATCAGGTAACGATCAAAAAGGATCGGCTGCACGCTTATGGAATAGAGATAGGCCAAAAGCGGCGGACCAACGGTGTAGGCAAAGCAGACGAGGATTGCGTCCGCACTTTGCGGTTTGCCGAAGTACCTGCCTGGCAGGTGAACGATGGTCAGGAGACTGGCGACGGCCAAACCTGCCAGCATCCAGAACAATGGCAGCGACCCGGCAATACTGAAGGCGATGTTGATGAGAAACGTCGGATCAGGATAAGCAATCCAGAAGCCTTCTTCGGCCACCGACCTTGCTCGCATCGCCAGGATGATCAGCCAGGGTAAAAAGGCAAGCGCGCTTGCTGCCATTGCAAGGCAGACAAGAACCGCATTGGTGAGACTGATGCGGCCGGATTTCAAGATGCCGGTCAATGCCAGTATGACGCAGACCATACCAACGGATGCGAAGCCCAGAAGGGCGTAGATGTGACTGTAGAGGAACAGGGCTCCAGCCGCTCCAAGCGCTACCAACCGCCAGGCCGATGGCCTTTCAAGGTTTTTCAGAACCAGGAGCAGAAAGGCGAGCCCGCATGTTGCCAGCAGGGCATACATGCGGGCTTCTGTCGAATACCAGATGTGGAACGGAGAGACGGTCAGGAGAGCTGCAGCAAGCAGGCCAGTGGTGTTTCCGGCCAGCGTTTTCCCAGTCAGATAGATAAGCCAGACGGCAAGAACACCCAACAGCACGGATGGCAAGCGTAATGCTGTTTCACTGTCACCTGCCACGGGCATCGTCAGCCAGAGCAAAATATTATGCAGCGGCGGATAATTGTCAGCTGCAACAGCGGTCAACAGCTCGGCGATGGTTCCCCTGGACTGGCTCCAGCTGACGGCTTCATCATACCAAAGGCTCGTCCTGTCCAGGTTCTGAAAGCGTAACAAGGCTGCCACTGCCAAAATGAGCGCCAAAATCAGGCGGTTGGCGCTATTGCCAGTCAAGAGGCGTTGGTTGGTGTTTGACACGAATTCAGGTTTCCAGGTTGTCTGGCCGGAACGCTAGCCAATCCTTTTCGCGGAGGGAAGGACGCTTTGGATTTGAAGATGACAATCACAATTTATCGATAAATTGTTGATGTTGACGGTTTTTGAGTCTAGTGTTTGTGAAGATGTGCTCCACAAGGTGTTCGAAGAATGCACCTCGAGCAGCATCCCGACGGGTAATCCCCGCTTCCTAGAGGAGAAAATCATGCTGCAATCTCGTTCCCTGACACGTGCCGGAATCCATCTGGCTGCTGCCGCCGCATTCGGCCTTGCGGGTTTCACTGTTGCTTCCGCTGAAACCAAGTGGGACATGCCGACACCTTATGGTGACAGCAACTTTCACACACAGAACATTGCTGCCTTCGCTGAAGAAGTGAAGGAAAAGACTGACGGCTCGCTGGTTATTCAGATCCACTCTGCGGGATCGTTGTTCAAGCATCCGGAAATCAAGAACTCGGTCCGCAAGGGGCTTGCCCCGATCGGCGAAATTCTGGTGTCCCGCCTTTCCAACGAAGATGCGGTCTTCGGAGTGGATTCCGTACCTTTCCTGGCTCCGTCCTATGACCAGGCCTGGAAGCTTTACCAGGCGTCGAAGCCTGCACTGGAAGAAAAGCTCGGCGAGCAGGGGCTGCAACTGCTTTATGCCGTGCCGTGGCCACCCCAGGGTATCTATGCCAAAAAGGAAATCACCAAGGGTGACGATCTCAAGGGTCTGAAATTCCGTGCCTACAACACAGCGACCGAACGCCTGGCCCAGCTGGCTGGCGCCGTGCCGACGCAGGTTGAAGTGCCGGATATTCCGACCGCCTTTTCCACCGGTCGTGTCGAAGCCATGATCACGTCACCGTCCACCGGTGCGAATTCCAAGGCATGGGACTTCCTGAGCCACTATCATGACACCCAGGCCTGGTTGCCGAAAAACATGGTGTTCGTCAACAAGGGTGCTTTCGACGCCCTGAGCGACGACGAAAAGGCAGCTGTCCTTGAAGCCGCAGACGTTGCTGAGAAGCGTGGCTGGGAAGCTTCCAAGGTAGAAACCAAGACGCAGACCCAGGTTCTGGTCGACAACGGCATCACTGTCGTTGAGCCGAGCAGCCAGCTGATCCAGGATCTCGCAGCAATCGGCGAGACGATGGCTGCCGAATGGCAAGAGGAAGCCGGTGAAACCGGCCAAGCCGTTCTCGAAGCCTATAAAAACTAAACAGCTTAAGAAGCGCCGGACCTAACAAGTCCGGCGTTTTTTAATATCAGCTGCACATCCGGTAGGGGAAGCCGATGCGAAAGGCTTTGAATACGCTTTATCAAGCGTCAACGGCTATGGCTGCGTGTTGTCTCGTTGTCATTGCCAGTCTCGTTGTTCTTCAGGTGTTTGGGCGCATATTCGACTGGTCTCGAACGGTCTTTGGTCTTGAGCCACTCGGGCTGCAGGTTCCTTCACTTGCTGAAATTGCAGGTTTTCTGCTGGTGGGGGCATCCTTTCTTGCCCTATCCGGGACGCTGCGAAATGGTGATCACATCAGGGTCGCGATCCTGCTGCAGTCCGTGCCCAAAGCCGGAGCACGCATCCTGAATGTCTGGGCGGTCGCGGTCGCTCTTGCGCTGGCGGCATTCTTTACGTGGAACGCCGGACAGCTTGTGCTCGACAGCTTCAAATTCAACGAAACCTCCTACGGCGTCATTCCGATCCCGCTCGTCTTTCCGCAGTCGGTGATGACTTTCGGACTGCTGGTGTTCTCAATCGCTTTGCTGGACGACCTGATCATGGCGCTCACTGGCAAGGCGCCGAGTTTTGAATCGGTCGTTAAGGCCGATCCGATAGAAGGGAAAGAATAATGGATCTCTCCCTTGTCGCCCTCCTGCTCGGCATTGGAATGCTGGCGGCGCTTGCAACCGGTATCTGGGTGGCCGTTGCGCTGTTTGCCGTCGCGCTTGCTGCAATGATGGTTCTTGTGTCCGCGCCGGCCGGTCCCGTTCTGGCAACGACGGTTTGGGGCGCATCGAATTCCTGGGATCTGACGGCGCTACCCATGTTCATCTGGATGGGTGAAATCCTGTTCCGATCTCGTCTGTCGGAGGACATGTTCGCTGGTCTTTCGCCCTGGATGCGCAATCTGCCGGGCCGGCTGCTGCATGTGAACATTCTCGGGTGCGGCATCTTTGCTGCCGTGTCGGGTTCTTCAGCCGCTACCACCGCCACCATCGGTCGTATGTCTCTGCCTGAATTGAAGCAGCGCGGATATGACGAACGCATGGCGATCGGCACACTGGCAGGGTCGGGTACGCTGGGCCTGCTCATTCCGCCATCGATCATCCTGATCGTTTATGGCGCGGCAACAGAGCAGTCGATTGCCCGGTTGTTCATGGCAGGCGTTCTGCCGGGGGCAATGCTTTGCCTCCTGTTCATGGGCTATGTCGCGATCTGGGCACTGCTGAACCAGGACAAGATGCCTGCGAAGGAGGAAGTCATTCCCTTCATCGAGCGACTTCTTGCAACGCGCAGGCTGTTTCCGGTGATCGGTCTGATCGTGGGTGTGATCGGCTCGATCTATGCGGGTCTTGCTTCGCCCACAGAGGCGGCGGCCATCGGCGTCATGCTTGCATTGCTTCTGTCCTGGGTAAGCGGAACGTTGAGCCGCAAGAGCTTTGCTGAAGCGTTGATGGGCGCAACGCGGACATCCTGCATGATCGCGTTCATTCTGGCTGGCGCAGCATTCCTGACCGTTGCCATGGGGTACACCGGCATCCCGCGTGAGTTGGCTGCCTGGATCGGGTCGCTGAACCTGTCACCCTACGCGCTCCTCATTGCCCTGACGCTGTTCTTCGTGGTGCTCGGGTGTTTTCTGGATGGCATTTCGGTGGTGGTTCTGACGACCTCCGTGATCCTTCCGATGGTGGAGCAGGCAGGCCTCGATCTTATCTGGTTCGGTATTTACCTGGTGCTGGTTGTCGAAATGAGCCAGATCACGCCACCAGTCGGGTTCAATCTGTTCGTTCTGCAGGGCATGACCGGGTACAACATCTTCAAGGTTGCCCGCATGGCCTTGCCGTTCTTCCTGTTGATGATCCTGGCAATCGTCTTGATTGTGGCCTTTCCGGGCTTGGCTCTTTGGTTGCCGCAGACGATGTTGAGCAACTAGTGCATTCCTTCCCGTGAACGAACAGGGGCGGATGTACACACACTTTTGAAACGATCAGAAAAGGGCCTTCAACCGGATTCGGCTGGAGGCCCGCTGAAAAACCAAAATGTGCCGGAGATCAGATGTGACGGATAATCCCGACTCCAGAAGCGATGCCCCCATCGGGCCTGTTGTCTCTGCAGCGCATCTTGCCTCCGGTGCAATGCCTGCGCTTTCGGAGATCGAATTTGCTGTGACCATGATGGTCAATGCCTATCACCGATGGATGGTACGCTGTATGGCGGCCAGCGGGTCGCAGGGGCTTGGTCCTCTGGATGTGCTTGTGCTTCATTCGGTCAATCACCGCGGCCGAGCCAAGACACTGTCAGACATCTGTCTTGTGCTGAACATCGAAGACACTCACACGGTTACCTATGCGCTGAAGAAGCTTGAAAAGGCTGGCCTCATTTCATCTGGCCGTCGGGGCAAGGAAAAGACCGCCGAAATCACGAAATCAGGCGAAACTGCCTGTCTTGAGTACCGGCGTCTGCGCGAGGCTCTCCTGGTCAAGCCAATGAAGGCGCTGGGCCTCGACGAAAACGAACTCTCCAAACTTGCCGCCACATTGCGACTGGTGTCCGGCAATTACGATCAGGCCGCTCGCGCCGCTGCAGCCATGTGATATCGCACACAGGGGGACGTTCGCTTTCATTTGTTGAATGTTCCAAAATTTCTTGTAGTATCGAATTATGGAAGATCAGGAAGCAGTCTCTGCATTGGGCGCCTTGGCACAGGAAGACCGGCTGGCGGCGTTCCGGTTGCTGATGACGGTTGGGCCAGATGGCTTGCCGTCCGGCTCGGTTGCTGAGCGGCTGGACATACAGCCAACCAGGATGTCGTTTCATCTGACCACGTTGGAACGGGCCGGGCTGCTGACGACCCGCCGGGAGGGCAGGCATATTCTTTATGCTGTCGACTATGACCGCATGCGGAACCTTTTGGGTTTTCTGATGGAAGATTGCTGCGGCAACGATCCCGCTGTCTGCTGTTTTCCGGCAGCCGATTTTAAGAAACCTTCGGGACTTTGACAGGACGATACCTCACATGAGCATGACGATTTATCACAACCCGAAATGCGGCACGTCCCGCAACACGCTGGAAATGATCCGTAAATCCGGCGTCGAGCCGCAGGTGATCGAATATCTGAAAACGCCGCCGAGCCGGGAAGAACTCGTTGACCTGATCAAGCGCACCGGTCTTCCGGTGCGGGACATCCTTCGCCAGAAGGGAACGCCCTATGATGAATTGGGTCTCGGTGAGGACAGGTGGACGGACGATCAACTGATCGATTTCATGATGGAACATCCGATCCTGATCAACAGGCCGATCGTGGTGTCGGAAAAAGGCGTCCGCCTGTGCCGTCCGTCCGAGAAGGTGCTGGATCTGTTGCCAAAGGATATCGGGTCTTTCACCAAGGAAGACGGCGAAGTGGTTTCGTCCGGAGCGTCAGATGCCTGAGGCGAAAAGTTCGCATGCAGACTTGAAGAACGTGACGGCGGCAGACTTTGAGATAATCGACCGGGAAAAGTTGCAGGTTCCAACAGGGCCGTCGCATCCACCTCGGATATTGCTGCTCTACGGTTCCCTGCGCGAGCGGTCCTACAGCCGCTTCCTCGTACACGAAGCACAAAGGCTGCTGCAGGCTTATGGTGCGGAGACCCGGATCTACGATCCATCAGGTCTGCCGCTGCCCGATGACAGTGGTGCCGATCATCCCAAAGTCACTGAACTGAGAAATCTATGCGCCTGGTCCGAAGGGCAGGTCTGGTGCTCTCCCGAACGACATGGGGCAATGACCGGTGTACTCAAGTCGCAGATTGACTGGATCCCGCTGAGTTTTGGCGCTATCCGGCCGACACAGGGCAAGACACTGGCCTTGATGCAGGTCTCGGGAGGTTCGCAGTCTTTCAATGCGGTCAACCAGATGCGTGTCCTCGGCCGCTGGATGCGGATGGTTACCATCCCCAATCAGTCGTCGGTGCCCAAGGCCTACCAGGAATTTGACGACGATGGCCGGATGAAACCATCAGCCCTTTACGACCGGGTGGTCGATGTCATGGAAGAGCTCGTCAAGTTCACGCTGCTGGTTCGTGGCCGATCGGACTATCTTGTCGATCGTTACTCCGAACGCAAGGCAGACCGCGAGCGGCAGTCGGCCGCTCAGGATGCCGCAGCCGTTGTCAGCCTCTGAAAACCTGCAATCGCGGTTTCAGCCTGCAGTCTGCAAGGGGACCTGCTCAATCTGCGACGTCGGGTCCTCGCTTTCCCCTCCGATAGCGGGTTGCGGGCCAGCGGGCCTCACGCTCTTGGCAAGTTTGGGGGCAAGGCGAATGCGCGGTGGCACCTGGGCCGGCGTCGCTTGTTGCTGCATTCGGGGGAACCAGCGTCTACCGGCTGGGCTGAGTGGAAACACCGGATACGCGGCCTCGTGTTTTGCAACGGTATCAGGCTTGCCGAACAGGAAACCCTGGACGAGATCGCATCCGGCTGCGCTCAGCAGTATGGCCTGTTCCTCGGTTTCGACACCTTCCGCGGTAATCGTGACATCCAGCGAGCGGCCCAGGCCAACGATCGATGTCACGATCGCGTCGGTACTGGCATCCTTGCCGAGGTTCTGGATGAAGGCCTTGTCGATCTTGATCTTGTCGAAAGGAAACAGGCTCAGGTAGCTCAGCGATGAGTAGCCGGTTCCGAAATCGTCCATGGCGATAGAAACACCCATGTCGCGGATCTGCTGAAGTGTCTCGATGACTGCGTCCGTGTTCGAAATCAGCAGGCTCTCGGTGATTTCAATTTCAAGCCGCTTGGGGTCTAGACGGGAATTCTGAAGCGCCTGGGCAACGCGCTTCTGGGTTTCGCCGGCAATGAACTGAGCGGGAGAAACATTGACTGCGACCTTGCGCGAGCGGTCCTGCCATAACGCTGCTTCGCGGCAGGCGTGGTTGAGGACCCATGTTCCGATTTCCTCGATAAGGCCCGTGTCTTCTGCAATCGGGATGAAATCGTCCGGCCGGATGATACCCTTGGAAGGATGGTCCCAGCGGATCAGGGCCTCATAGCCTTTCAGTGCTCCGTCCTTCAGCGCATATTGCGGTTGATAGAGCAACTTGAACTGGTTGAACTTGAGCGCTTTGGCGAGTCCTTCTTCCACTTCCTTGCGTTTCTGTGCCTCTGCATCAAGGCTTTGTGTGTACCACGAGAAGGTGGAACGCCCGCTGTGTTTGGCCCGATACAGAGCAAGGTCCGCACAATGAAGCAAACGAGAGGAGCGCCAGGAGCCGTCGGTTGCCCTTGCTAGACCAATGGACAGCGAAATCCTGATGTCCTTGCCGTCGATCGTGCAGGGCGCTTCAGTGGCCGCAATCATGTCCGTTGCAAGTCGGGTCATGCGGGCGGGGTCGGACAAGGATGTCAGCATGACCGCAAATTCATCGCCTGAAAGGCGGGCAACCAGGTGGTTTCCGAAAACCGCCTTCAGGCGTTCCCCCACGATCTGAAGAAAAACGTCGCCGATGCCATGACCGTAGGTGTCGTTGATTTCCTTGAACTTGTCGACGTCGATCAGCATGACGCCGATATTGGAGGCCTTGGCCTGTGCAAGGCGCAGCGCCTCGGTCAGGCGCGCGTTGAAGACGGCACGGTTCGGCAAACCGGTCAACGTGTCGTGATGTGCCAGATACTGAATGTCTCTGCTGGTCTGGAGCTGGTCATAGAAGCGCAGCCAGAGGAGAATACCAGCAAACATGAAAGAGGCCAGGCAGAGACCGCCAATCGCGGCACTGATCAACCAGATCAGCGGGGTAAGGCCGTTCAGGATTTCCGACTGGGTCACCAACAGCAAAAGCCCCGGAAAGTCCGGGGAGGCTCCTTCGGGACGGTAGGCAATCAGCGCATTTGTCCCAAACGTTCCGTGCCACGACATGTCCGGAATGGCAACGAGCGGACTGTTGCCGTTCAGAGCGGCCTTTGCCTGCGAGATCGTATTGCTGGTACGAAGCTGCCCTTCGCTGTGCCAGAGAATTTGCACCGGTGAGGGGCGCTGGAGGCTGGATCCGGTTGGCGCAGGGAAGATCGCGACCGCGTCCAGCACCTTGGATGTGTCCAGAGCCTGACCGGCATTGCGTTGCAATTCGCCAACCAGGTCGTTCGACCTGCGGCTGTCGGCAGAAGCCTCTTCAGTCAGCCGCAATGCGGACAAGTCGGCTGCCGGTTCGGTTTCGATCCGGCTCGCCAATGCCTGCAGGATCGAGTTGAAAGTCTTTTCCTGCGGCAGGAAAGCTTGCTCAAGACTTCGGACGACCAGCCAGTGCGTTAGAAGACGATTGCTCGCGTAGACACCCAGCGCCAGCGTCAGCACCAGCGACATGGAAATGAAAAAAATGACAATGTTGCTTCTTCCCAGGGGGACTGCCATCCGGCGAGGAACCATCTTGCGAACACGAGTCGCGAAAGGCTAAGCGTAATTCCTTTAACCATCATGAATCACAAGGTTGCTCAAACCCAAGGGAAACCCGCGGAAAATGGTGGGGTAGGCTTGACTGTCCGCAATCTGGGAAGCTGCGTTGCAGTGGTCCATTCGAAGGTCAAAAACATTGGCGCTCGGGAACTCGGATTCCGCTCGTCCAGGGGCGCGACCAGCTGAAGCACCAATGAGGACAGGCGAGCGTTGATCTGGTCAAATCCGGCCCATGCCGATAAGAGTCTGCAACGCATCGATTCATGCGGTTCACGGCAAGCTTTCCTGCCTGCCTTTTCCCACCGGCCCAGCGGGAGCTGAAGTGTGAGTGTCTGGAGTAGCCTCGGCGCTATTGTGAGTTCGATCGGAACAGGAGGGGCGCAGATCGTCGACCGCCTGGTCCAGCTCGTGCTTGCGCGGCCGGAGGGGACCAACAGTGTCGGCTTCACCGTTGCGATGATTGCACTGTCGGCCAAGATGGCCAAGGCCGATGGTGTGGTGACAACCGATGAAATTATCGCTTTCCGCGAACTTTTCGATGTACCGCCCAACGAGGAACGCAATGTCGCCCGCCTGTTCAATCTGGCGCAGGAAGACATTGCCGGCTTCGAGGTCTATGCCAAGAAACTGGCGGATCTGTTCCCTTACGACCGCAAGACGCTGCTCGACATTCTGGATGGGCTTTTTCACATTGCGAAAGCTGACGGCGTCGTCCACGAAAGCGAAATAGGCTACCTTTCCAGAGTGGCGGAGGTCTTCGGGATCGATGACCGGGAGTTTTCCAGGATACTCGCCAGACATGTGCGCAATGATGGCAACCCCTACGAGGTGCTGGGTTTGGGGCCGGAGGCAAGTGACGGGGAACTCAAGTCCCATTACCGCCGCGAGGTCCAGGAAACCCATCCCGACCGGCTGATCGCAAGAGGTGTTCCGGAGGAGTTCGTGAGGATTGCGAATGATCGTCTTGCGGCGCTGAACGAAGCCTGGGCGAAGATCTGCGCGGAAAGAGGCATATGAGCGTTGCGACTGATACCGGTGTGAAGGCCAGGGTCCATCCGTCTCCCAACCACGGACAACGGGCGCAGGGGGCCCCTGTGGATATGGTCGTGCTCCATTACACCGGCATGCCGACCGGCGAAGAAGCCTTGCAGCGCCTGTGTGATCCTCGCTCGGAAGTCTCCGCCCACTATGTCGTCAACGAGGATGGCAGCATCCTGCAATGCGTGCCGGAATCCCGCAGGGCCTGGCATGCGGGGCGTAGCTTCTGGAAAGGCGAGACCGACATCAATTCCCGATCGATCGGCGTCGAGATCGTCAATCCGGGGCATGAGCACGGCTATCAACCGTTTCCGGAGCCACAGATCGAAGCCGTTGTCGCGCTTGTTGGCGATATCTGTGCCCGTCACGGGATCCATCCGTGGATGGTCCTGGCGCATTCGGATATTGCTCCAGCCCGAAAGGAAGACCCGGGTGAACTGTTCCCATGGGATCGCCTTTCAGAAGCCGGCATCGGTCTATATGTAAAACCGTTTCCACTCGGGGCGGGTCTGCTGATGCAGGAAGGCGATAGCGGCCAGCCTGTTGAAGCGGTGCAGTCAATGCTCGCACTCTATGGTTACGAGCTGGACATCACCGGCGACTTCGACTTGAAGACACGCCAGGTGGTTGCCGCGTTTCAACGCCATTTCCGGCCAGAAAAGGTTGACGGTGTCGTCGATCAATCGACCATCGAGACGTTGCATGCGCTGCTGCGCAAGCTGCCTTCCCTGTCGGCCTGATCGAACGGTCGGTTTGGTTTCTTTGTGCGGTTACGAGTTCGGACCAACGAAATAAACGCGCAGTCAACAAAATTAGTTCCCGCAACGCAGCATTTTTAGGCGGCTCTGCGCCACGAGTGGTCACAGAATTTCTTCTGATGGCCCATCCATTGCCGAATTGCTTGCTAATTTTGGCCACAAACTACAGAAAATGACTAAGAACAGCATTAAATTCCTGTAATTTTATGTAATAATTTGAAATAATTCGTGATGTATTAGCGCCCATTTTCGTCCAATAGCTCCGGCATTTCTCCCGCCTGATTTCAACGCAACGAAAACCAAAAGGGCTGGACTGAATGTTACGGTCATTCAAGACACTTACTGGGGCGCTGTGCCTTTTCGCCTATGCAACCACTCTTGCAGCACCGGCTGCAATGGCAAAAGGTACGGGTTCCGGGTCGGAGCCGATCCTCCATATCATCGACCCGGACAAGAAGAGCGAACCTGCCGAAGCCAAGCCGTCGGTCGGCTCTGGTTCCAAACCGATCCTGCACATCATTGAATCGAGCAAGCAGGAAACGCAGGAAAAACCTGCCAAGAAGACAAGAACTGCAAGCCTGACGCGCAAGGTGTCCCCAAAGCGGACGGCTGTTGTCAGCAACGACAAATACGCCAAGCTCATCCGCAAGGCCGCCGCCAAACATGGTGTGCCGGTCAAGATCGCCAAGGCAGTGGTCCAGGTGGAGAGCAACTTCAATCCGCGTGCACGCGGCAGCGCCGGTGAAGTCGGTCTGATGCAGATCAAGCCGGCAACCGCACGTGGCATCGGCTACCGCGGGTCGACCAAGGCGCTCTATGACCCCGAAACCAATCTGGAATGGGGCATGAAGTACCTTGCCGGCGCGCACAAGAAGGCGGGCGGCGACGTTTGTGGCACCATCTTGCGCTACAACGCCGGTCATTTCGCAAAACGGATGAACCCGGTCAGCAAGCGCTACTGTTCCAAGGTCAAGCGGATCCTGGCCTCCAGCTAAAAGCAGCAGGGCGGTCAGCCGTGGGCAAACTGAAAACCCCGCCGGGATTTCCGGCGGGGTTTTCTTTTTGTGTGCTGAAGGCTGTCAGCTTATGCGAACTTCTTGCGGGCGGCTGGAACCGAGGCGGGAACCGGCGTTTCGGCAGGCACATCAGGTGCCGAGAGGGGCTGGCCGAGTGCGGTCACCACAGGCACCACACCAGCCCATATATCGGTCCCGAGATCTTCCTTGTCGTCCACCGGTCCGCCGGTGCGGACCTTCGTGCTGACATGGTCGATATCCATGACAAGCACACCGGTTGCCTTGTGTTCCTTCGGCATCATTTCGCGGCATTCATCCCAGCGGCCAGGCAGAAGATGATCGGTGATAGCAGCCAGGGCTTCGATCTGTTCCTGTTCGCTTTCGACAAGCCTCGCCGTGCCATGCACGATCGCACATCGATAGTTCATGGAATGATGAAAAGCCGAACGCGCGACCACCAGACCATCTACTAGTGTCACGGTAAGGCTCGCCGGTACGCCTTCCGCGTTTGACTTGATAATGCGGGTGGTGCTCGCTCCATGAATATAGATGCGGTCGTCGATCCGGGCATATGCCATCGGGATCACCATCGGTCGGTCTTCGTGAATGAAGCCGCAATGGGCGACAAGGCCCGCATCCAGGATGTCGTAGGCAACGGTGCTGTCGTATCCGCCGCGGTTCATCTGGCGGATCTTGGCATAACGGGGCAGATCCGCTGCCTGGCGTTTCTCCAGAGTGGACATGGTCTCGTCTCCAATTGACTGTTTGTCTTGTGTTGTGCTGTTTGTCCGATAAATTGGCTCCAAAGAAGATCCGGTTTTTGGAAAATGACAGAACCAGTTTTTCCTGAAGGCATCCTGTCTCTTGAGCGGTCGGCAGACGTGCCACTGGCGGAACAGATCTATCGCGGCTTTCGTGACGCCGTGCGCACAGGCTTGCTGCGCTCGGGAACAAAGTTGCCATCCACGCGGCGGTTGGCAGCGTCGCTCAACGTTGGACGCAACACCGTCAACACGGCTTATGATCTACTGCAAGCCGAAGGCGTGATCACCGTGCGCACCGGCGCTGCTCCCCGCATTACCGAAGGGCTGGTGCTGGAAGGTGTGCAGGCGCAGCGCAAGGTGGAAGCATTCGGGCTGAAGCTGTCGCAACGAGGCAGGACACTGAGTGCCAACTTGCGCGGCGAGGGGTGGGCCTATCGCCAGGGAGGCTTGCAACCGGGTGCGCCGGCACTTGATCTGTTTCCCTACGAGGAATGGGCAAGATCACTGCGCAGGGCCGCCCGGCTCGAGCGCAGCGCGGATCTCCACTATCAGAATTTTGCCGGTCTTGAGGCGCTCAAGCGGCAGATCGCCCGGCACCTTGCGGCTGAACGCGGGGTTCGGGCTGACCCTCATCGAATTCTTGTCACCAGCTCAACACAGGCCAGTCTGACGATGCTCAGCCAGGTGCTCACTGATCCGGGCGACGACGTCTGGCTGGAGGAACCCGGCTACCTCGGCGCGCGGACGGCCTTTTCCGGGGCAGGTCTGACGATCCGGCCGCTGCCGACCGACGGCGAGGGTGCGGACGCGTCGAAGATGGCTCATCTGGATCAGCCGCCGAAGCTGATCTATGTCACACCGTCCCATCACTATCCCCTGGGGGCACGCATGCCTTTGGCGAGGCGGCTGATGCTTCTTGATGTTGCCCGCACCTGCGGCGCTGTGATCCTGGAAGACGACTATGACAGCGAGTTCCTGTTCGAGGGGCGGCCTGTGGCTGCGCTGCACGGATTGGCGGATGAGGGACAGGTTGTCTACATGGGCACGTTCGCGAAGAGCCTGCTCCCCGGGCTCCGGATTGCCTATTGCGTCGTGCCAGAGGTTCTTGTGGCCCCACTCACCCAGACCATGCGCAACATCGGCTGTTCTGCCAATGTTCAGGCTCAGGCTGCACTCGCCCACTTCATGGATAGCGGAGCCTATCAGAAGCACCTGAAACAGATCCGCCCGGTCTATCTGGAGCGGGGGACGATGCTCGCCGGCGCGTTACGGCAGAGGCTGGGCAATCGTGTTGAAGTTGCGCCTCTTACAGGCAATGTGCAGTTGACGGTCATGTTCCGGGAGCCCGTCAACGATATTGCACTTGCAGTTGCCATGCAGGACCGTGGCTTTGCCGTTTCACCACTCAGCAATTGTTATCTGACCGAAGGAGGGCGGCCGGGGCTTATTGTCGGCTTTGCCGGTGCGAATGCACGGCAGATCGAGGAGGGCGTGGACACCCTTGCCGGTTTGCTTGGTACTGGACACGCGTGTTGTCCAGTCTTCCTTCAAAGCCGCATGGTCGGGACGTCCCCGTGAACGATCAGTGAGGCTTCTGTTGCGGAGATGACATCATCGACACTCAGGCCGGGGCCCGTTTCTCGAAGGACGAGGCCGTCGTCCGTCGGTTCGATCACGGCCATTTCGGTCACGATCAGGCTGACACGACGGCGAGCTGTCAGGGGAAGTGTGCATTCCTTCAGGATCTTGGGGTGGCCCTTGGCCGTGTGAACCATTGCGACGATCACCTGTTTGGCGCCGGCTACAAGATCCATTGCACCGCCCATGCCTGGAACCATCTTGCCCGGGATCATCCAGTTCGCGAGATAGCCACGTTCATCCACCTGCAGGCCACCGAGAACGGTCATATCCAGATGTCCGCCGCGGATCAGGCCGAAGCTCATGGCGCTGTCGATGGAGGCAGCTCCCGGAACGGCGGTCACAAAACCGCCACCGGCATCGGTGAGGTCGGGGTCTTCCATCCCTTCCGGCGGGCGGGCGCCAAGGCCGATTACACCGTTTTCGGCCTGAAAGAAGACATGTACTTCCTTCGGCAGGTAGTTGGCCACCAGTGACGGCAGGCCGATGCCGAGATTGACCAGCGTACCGGCCTTGATTTCCTGTGCAACGCGGCGGGCGATGATTTCCTTGTCGTCCATCAGGCTGCCCTTTCCAGAAGATGATCGACGAGAATGCCGGGCGTTTTCACGCTATCTGGCGAAATCACACCCACGGGTACGATCGTGTGCGGTTCCGCGATTACGGTCTTGCCTGCCAGTGCCATGATCGGGTTGAAATTGTGGGCGGTGAGGGAATACTCCAGATTGCCGACGTAGTCCGCCCGGTAGGCGGCCAGAAGGGCGAAATCGCCATGGATGGGCGTTTCCAGAAGATATTCCTTGCCGTCGACGGTAATCTTCTGCTTGCCTTCCTCAACGAGCGTGCCAATGCCGGTCGGGGTCAGTATGCCACCCAGACCGACGCCGGCCGCCCGGATGCGTTCGACCAGGGTCCCCTGGGGAACCAGTTCGACATCAATCTCGCCGGATATCATCTTCTGCTGGGTTTCCGGGTTGAGGCCGATGTGAGAAGCGATCACCCTTGAAACCGAACCCGCGCTGACAAGCTTGCCGATGCCGCGACCCGGCATGGCCGTGTCATTGGCCACAATCGTCAGGTTTCTGGTGCCTTTCGCCACTATGGCGTCAATCAACCGGTGGGGTGAGCCCACCCCCATGAAACCTCCCACCAGCAGGGTGGCTCCGTCTGGAATGAGGTCCGCAGCTTCCTGCGTCTTGATCGCGTGTTTCACGAAAACTTCCCCCGGAATGAAATCCTAAGGGGACGTTAGCCGCTGGCGTCGCACAAGAGAAATGAAGTTTGTGCGACGCAGTATTTTTACCGAGGCCGTGAAACCCGTTACAGGGCTCGATCAAGGCTGGTTACGCTGCCCGTACCTTGGCCAGGAAGTCCTGCATGGCGTGGCGCAGTGTATTGGACTGTTCATGCAATTCGCCGACAGCCGCATTCATGTCCGAGCTCAGGTTTGCCGTTTCGCTGGCAGCGCCGCTGACCTCGGAAATGGATCTCGAAACACTTTCGGTACCCTGTGCGGCTTCGGAGACGCTGCTGGCGATTTCGGTCGTTGCCAGGTTCTGTTCTTCCGCTGCACCGGACATGGCGTGCGTGTTTTCCGAAATCTTCTGGACGAGACCGGCAACAGACTCGGTTGCTTCTGTCGACGCATCCGCGGCCTGGCGCATTTCGGTGATCTGCCGGTCGATTTCCTCCGTCGCCTTGGATGTCTGTTCCGCGAGTGCCTTGACCTCGGATGCAACAACGGCAAAGCCCTTTCCGGCCTCGCCGGCACGGGCAGCTTCAATGGTCGCGTTGAGGGCGAGCAGGTTGGTCTGTTCGGCAATATCGGTGATCAGCTTCGTAACGTCGCCGATGCGCGAAACCACCTGCTGTACCGTTGCCACGGCTTCGTTGGACCGCCCAACTTCGTTTTCCGCTTCCTGAGCGATTTGCGAAGAGGAACGCACCTGGTCCGTGATCGCACGGATGGAGGCGGAAAGTTCCTCTGTCGCGCTGGCCACGGTATTCACGTTGGCGGTGGCTTGCTCGGCGGCTGCAGAAACGGCCAGCGCCTGGTCCGTGGTGTTGTTGGCAATTGTCGACAGCGACCCGGCGGAACTGGTCAGTGCATCGAGCCTGGAAATCATGCTGTCGCAGATGTTGAGGACCGTTGCTTCGAAATCGCTGGCGAACTTCTCCATTTCCTCGTGCTTGACCCGTTCGGCGTTAATCCGTTCGGCTTCGGTCTGTTCCTCGAGTTCGCGCGTGCGGATCAGGTTTTCACGGAAGACGCCCAATGCGCGGCCGAGAAGGCCGATTTCGTCCCCCCGATCGCTGACATCAACCGTGAGCGACGTGTCACCTGCAGACAGTTTGTCGGTAACAGCCGACAATCTGGAAAGCGGGGCAGAAATGGTAAAGTGATTGATGAAGCCAAGGATCATCGCCAGCACTGTCAGGATCAGTGTGCTGGAAAGAGAAACGATCTCGACCGTGTTCAGAGCCTGGTTTTGCGCGACAACCGATTTCTGCCGTTCCGCATCAACTGCGTCGGCAAGCTGTCGGCTTTGCTGCTGTACAGCTGTCAAAAGACCCGAGCTTTCCGGTGTCAGGTCAATTGCACGCGCCATGTCGACCGTTTCCGGTGTGCGCATCAGATCGATCTGGCGCGCGGCAATCTGGCTGTACCAGGTTTCCCAGCTTGATTTCAGTTCGGAGAGATGAGTTTGGAAATCAGGCAGGTTCGCGTCGACAAGTGAGCCGACTTCCGAAAATCCTGTCTGAATTTCATCGTTCAGATCCTGGGACCGGGTGAGAAGATCACGGTTGCCGGTAAGCAGGAAGGATTTCACCGACAAAGCCTGCGCTGCGATCTTTTCCGTGAGTTCGGCCGTTTCCGCGTTGAGATCCGACAGGTTGTTTGCGGCCTTGACTTCATTCAGAGCCGAATGCGTCTGATAGGCACTCATGCCACCGGCTACTGCACCGACCAATGCGAGCGTCAGGAACCCTGCGGCGATCTTTTTGCTGACGGAGAGATTTTTGAACATGGTATTTCCCGCTTAAGATCCCGTACCTTGACGACGCATCAGTTCGGTCAGGTTGAATTCGACTGTGGCGGCCCCGATGGCTTTCTTGGTTTCGGGGTCGGTGATCGTCATGTTGAGCTGGGCGCGCCAGATCTTGCTGCCGTCATCCCATTCCGGTTCGTCGATGAAAACGGTTTCAGGGCCGTTCGGGAAGGTTTTCTGGAACTTGGCCTCGTCTCCTTGCCAGTAATCGCTTGTGATCGCACTTTGCCCGACGTTCAGACCGTTCGCGTCCATAACGAAGATTTCTGGATAGAGGCCGAGGGAGCCTGCCTGAACTCGCAGGAGGTAGATCGACAAGGGGGCGGACAAGGTCGCGGAAATCAGGGGTTTGTCCGCTGCCTCGCGTTCCTGTCGCCATTGGGTGTCCAGTGCGTCGATGTCTGCCTGTGAAAGTGACCCGCGCAAATTGTTTTGTGCGTTGATCGACAAGGCCACGATCGGGTTGGAAAGCCATTCGGCAACGGCTTCCACAATCTCAGGTTGGATCAACGCTTTCGCATCGGGCGGTGTTTCTGCAGCCTGGGCTGCAGTTGCCAGCATGATCGCAGGCAGGAAGACGCACAGTTGACGCATTTTTAGCTCCATGTTTGTTCCCATTACCTTCCGTCACATGGGTTTCTCATTGCTTAATATTTGGGCAATGACGGGAAAAAGTTTTTATCTTTCGAGGGTCTGGTAAAAATTTATATTGGTATTTTTTACAATGATTAGAAATGCTTTCCTCTTGTGTCGTTCCGGGGTGCCGCAGGCTTTTGGCTGCCTGGCCCGATGGCACCTTGACAGTTTTGCCAGCCTCTAGCCCTGCAAGAGCTAGCTTGTGTGAGGATTGTGAAGCGTGCGAACGGGTGAGGAGGGGTGCAAAGTCGCAGCCGCCGGTGGACGGCAGGTTGGCGGAATGACACAGGACCGGGACGCTATCCCGGGAATTCGCGCAGCACGGTATCGACTGTCGCTTGACCTCGTCCGCAAAGCCTCCTAAGTCCCATGCGCCAGTCGGTCGGACAGCCGCTGCCGCAAGTGCCGAAAGGCCGCGGGGGAGGAAAGTCCGGGCTCCATGGAAACACGGTGCCGGGTAACGCCCGGCGAGGGCGACCTTAGGGAAAGTGCCACAGAAAGCAAACCGCCCCGGACAGATCGAGAGATTTACCCGGGGTAAGGGTGAAAGGGTGGGGTAAGAGCCCACCGCGCAACTGGCAACAGCGGCGGCATGGTAAACCCCACCGGGAGCAAAACCGAATAGGGACAGCGCGAACCGGAGCGATCCGGTTCAGGCCGGTTTCCAGGCCAGTTGTCCGGGTTGGTTGCGATAGGCGTCTGGCAACAGACGTCACAGATGAATGGCTGTCACGTCCGCGTCAGGTCTCGTATCTGGCCGGGCCATACAGAACCCGGCTTACAGGCCGGCTGGCTCTTAACCTTCCCTGTTCAGCCCGCTGCATATTGCGGCGTGCTGCCAAGAAATGTTCCGTAAGCTTCTGCGTTCGGGTAGGAGAACTGCTCCGCCAACGGGTTCGCGCGTTTTCGCTTGGCAGCCCCCATATCCGCCAGCAGTTCGTCGAAGTGCCGGAAGTGAAAAGGGGCAGAGCAAAGGCCGCCATAGACCTGGGCAGCCGGCCGTTCCCGCCGCCGCCAGTGGAGCATCTGGTCGATGTTGCTGCGCATTTCCCTATCCGTCGGTTGATGGGCCAGTTGCCCGTCGGCATAGCGAACCAGCCAGTTGGCAATCATTTCCGCCGACAGCACGGTGCAAAAACTGGAGTTGAAGCCGACAAAGCCCATGTCGGGCAGGTCCGGGTTCACAGACAGACGGTAGACCCTGTATTGCCCGTCGGCCTCTATCAGTTTGTCCCGGTATTCCTTCGCCAGGTAGGGAATGCCGAGTTTCCAGCCGACGGCCAGCACAGCCAGATCACAGGGCAGTGCTTCTCCCGTGGATAGGATGACATTGCCATTCTCATAGCGCTCGAAGGTTCCCCGAACCGGGCGGATGCTGCCCGCTTCAAAACCTTCGAAAAGCCCCGGTGTCACGATCGGCAGCGAACAGGAGGCGTCTTTTTCGATCGGGATATCCGGAACCATGTCCCATTTCTTCAACTTGAGCTGAAACTTGAGCAGGGTTTCCAGCCCTCTGAAATTTGCCCAGATCAACGGCTTGAAGACAGCAGAGACCGCTTTTGCAAGGCCGGTCCGGCCCCAGCCGTTGAACTGCTGTTCCTGGGCGCGCATGTAGAGCAGGCGTTTGAAATTGATGCCACCGACAAAATAGGGCACGCGCCAGACCGGTTCCCGGTAAACCAGCGTCACCGATTTCGTACCGTTTCTGGCGGCATTGACCACCAGGTCGGTCGCGGATTTGGAGCCGCCGAGAACGATCACATGTTTGCCCTGCGCCATGCTGCTGTCGGTATAGTCCGAGCTGTGCAGCACCTGGCCACCGGCGGCCTCGAAGGCTTCTTGCCCAGGGTGGGAAATGACGTTCTTGTCCGAAAACTGACCGGTGCAGATGGCGACGAAGTCGAAATCTTCGAACCAGGTTCTTCCGGCCGCCTCAAGTGTCAGTGTCCAGCCCGGATTGCCATCCTTGCGGCGATCCATGGACAGGACATTGGTGTTCAGCCGGAACAGGCGGCCGAGTTGGTGTTTTGTCGCATAGGCATGCAAATAGGCATGTACCTGAGGCCCTTTTGGCCATTCAGGATAGTCGTCCGGCATGGGCAGGTCGGTGAAGCGGTAAAGGTCCTTGGGCGACTGGGTCTGCACGTCCGGGTAGGACCGCGAAAGTTCCCAGACACCACCGAAATCGTGGCTTCGCTCGAAGCCCATCACCCTGTGTCCGCGTTCGTCGAAGGCTTTTGCAGCCGCAAGCCCGCTCACGCCGCCGCCGATTACGGCGACAGTCTTGCGTTTCGTCATTCTCGATGTCCTTTCGCCTCAGGGGTGGCCGGCAGTGTGGTATCTGCCGGCAATCCACCCCGTCACGTCAAAAGCTGGATCTGGCCGTGTCGGCTCAGGCCTGATCGGGAGGCGGCAGAAAGTCGACCTCGTGCAAGGCGGAAAGCCGGACCAGTTCAGCCGGATCTGTCACGCCGTCGAGCGCGCCGAAGAGTTCGAAGAGTTTACGGGACGGCGCAACGCCGAAGACACAGGTGGCCGTCTTGCCGGACCTGTTGAAGATGCCGTGGGCTTCCCCCATCGGCATGCGGATCGTGTCGCCCGCCTTTGCCTTGTGGGTCTGACCACCCATTTCGACTTCCAGCTCTCCTTCCAGCATCACGATCCATTCGTCCTGGGTCGGATGTATGTGAGGCGGGACAAAGGTCTCTGCCGGAATGAGCGCATGCCAGATGAAGGCATTGCCGCTCAGGAGTTTCGGCGTATAGGTGTGCCCGACCACATTCCAGCTGATATTGTCCAGTCCCGCGTTAGCTGCGGTAATGCCTGCGCCATCTTGCATGATTGTTCCCCTCATCGCTCATTTGGTGCGCTTAGGTCTTTCGACAGGAGAAAGGCTAAGCGCGGCTCGATGGATTTCTTTATCCAGAAAGCGAAATTACTTGGCCGGATGCAGTAAAATGACGCATGGCACACAAGGTGGCGCTTGAACGGGCCTCGCAGCAGCGGCATGCTTCCACAATGTTGTCTCAGGCAAAAAGCAAAACACCGCTCGATCGCTTCAAATGCTTCGAAACCACGGATGTGGACGAAGCCAGGGAAATCGTTGCCCGTCACTTCTGCAATCATCGCCTGGGCCGTTTTTCGGCATCCGACAGGTTTGATGCCTGCCAGAACCGGGTGCGTGGGCAGCATCTTTCTCTCAACTACCTGCGGTATGGCGCTGATGTGGCGATCGAGCCGGGAGAACTTGCCGAGTTCTACCTTATCCAGCTGCCGATTGCCGGCACGGCTGAGGTCCGCAATGGTTGCCGTTCCATGGTGTCCACGCCGAGGGTTGCCTCCATTCTCAATCCGGACCGGCACACAGCCATGCGCTGGCATGCCGGCTGCCAGCAGATCCTTCTTCAGATCGAGACCGGTTTCCTGCAGGAAGTTGCAAGCAGAATGGCCGGTGTGAGTGTCGGTCAGGTTCGCTTTGAACCCGAATTCAATCTTCTGTCTCGCGCTGGCGCTGCCTGGCGCCGTCGCTTGCGCGGTGTTCTTGGCGCAGTCGAAGAGCGTCGGGTTTTTCAGGGGGAAGGGAGCCCGGAACAACGCCACCTGGAAGAAGCCCTTGTCGGAGCGCTGCTGGAATTTCAGCCGAACACCGCGTCGCCGCTGCTGGAAAGGCGGGAGACCGGCAGGTCACCGGCCATCCTGAAGCGTGCGGTCAGCCTGATCGGCGAGCGTTTTGCCGACGACATCAGTCTTCTGGATATCAGTACCCACGCAGGAACCTCGCCCCGGAACCTTCAATTGCAGTTCCGGCAGGAATACGGCTGTACGCCGCTTCAGTACCTACAGGACGTCCGGCTGAGTTACGCACGGCACCTGTTGTTGTCGGAGGGGCGCAGCCTGCCCGTGGCAGAGGTGGCCTACCGGTCCGGCCACCGGCACCTGGGCCGGTTCTCGGTTGCCTACCGAGAGCGGTTCGGCGAGACACCAGGGGCCACGGGGCGGGCGCTCAGGTTCGGTTGAGACACTCGCCACAAAGGCGGTTTTCTTTCTCCACAAGTCTTTCCAGATAGGCAGAAATTGCCGGTTTTCCGGGCTTCGGTGCGGAAAACCTCCGTATTCCTGCGAATCCGATTCTCCAATTGTGTCAAGGCTTCATTAAGCATGTTTGGCTTAAGGTCATTCGACGGGGTCGTGTGCGATCAAATCGAGCCGGAATCCATGAGATTCCATTGACCGCCCATGATTTCCCATGGTATCCCATAAATACCCAGAATGGGGAGCGCGGGCCCATCTCAGTAGGGTCATGGACATCGATTTAACGGTTCTGAAAGTGCCGTTTTTGCAAATTGCGTGTCCGGGCAAGTTGCCGGCCTTCCTCTCATTTACGGGTGAACTTGGGATTTGAACGGGTGGGGACCCGTTTCGAGGGGATGAATGGCCGGCTTTGTTTCTCACTTTACCAACCGGCTGGATGCCAAGGGTCGCGTGTCGATCCCGGCGCCCTTCCGTACGGTATTGGCGAGAGATGGATTTGAAGGCCTTTATTGCATTGCTTCTTCACACTGCGCGGCTGTCGACGCGGGCGGAAACGATCTGCTTGCTGAAATCAACAAGCGCTCGGAAGCCTTTGCAAAGCTCTCTCCCGATCATGATGCACTGGCGATCGCCCTGTTCGGTGCCAGTGAAAACCCGAGGATCGATGGGGACGGCCGCATGACCATTTCCGACATGATCCGCGAACACACCGGAATTACCGACCAGGTCACCTTCGTCGGCATGAATTACAAGTTCCAGATCTGGGAACCTGAAAAGTTTCGCGAGTACCGCGCAGAGGCCCAACGGCGTGCGCTCGCGATGCTGTCGGGGCAAAGCTCCGCATCCTCTCAGGGAGAGCCGGTATGATGGCGCTCGGCGACAGAGACGTTGCTCCTGACGCTGGCGGACCCGAGCGCCATGTGCCGGTTCTCCTGAAAGAGGTTCTGGAGTGGCTTGCGCCGCAGCCCGGCGAGGTGATTGTCGACGGTACCTTCGGTGCCGGCGGTTATTCCCGCGCAATTCTGGAGCGTGGTGCCCATGTGATCGGTATCGACCGGGATCCTGACGCGATTGCCGGCGGGCAGGAGCTTGTGGAGGCTTCCGAAGGCCGGCTGATGCTCGTGCCGGGTCAATTTGCGGGTCTTGAAACGCATGCCCGCGGTTGCGGTTTCGATGGTGTCGACGGAGTTGTTCTCGATCTTGGCGTTTCTTCCATGCAGCTTGATGAGGCTGATCGCGGCTTTTCATTCCTGCGCGATGGACCCTTGGACATGCGTATGGAGCAGGCCGGGCCATCGGCTGCGGATGTCGTCAATGAGCTGCCAGTGAAGGATCTGATCCGCGTCATCGGTCTGTTGGGCGAGGAAAAGCGGGCGACGACAGTTGCGCACGCCATCGACAGGGCCCGCAAGGAAAAGCCATTCACCCGGACCCTGGAGCTGGCGAACCTGATCGAAAAGGTGCTTGGCCGGTCGCCCAAGAAGGCGCAGATCCATCCGGCAACGCGAACCTTCCAGGCGCTGCGGATCTACGTGAACGGCGAGTTGCATCAGGCGGCTGAAGCGCTGGGCGCGGCCGAGCGGATCCTGAAGCCGGGCGGACGCCTTGTGCTGGTGAGTTTCCATTCCCTCGAAGATCGTATCGTCAAGCGGTTCTTCCAGGATCGGACCCGGACCCGCGGTGGCGGATCACGACATATGCCGGAGGAAGACGTGCCTCCGGCGACATTCGAATTGTTGACGCGCAAGGCGGTGGAAGCTGCCGACGCTGAAACGGACATCAATCCGCGGGCAAGATCCGCGAAGCTTCGGGCCGGGCGGCGGACCGAAGCTGAGGCGCGAGAGCTGGACATCCATCAGGCGGGTGTCCCACGTCTCGCAGCCTTCCATGGGCTAGGGGGCTAATATGGTTCGAACGCTGAACATCGTGTTCATACTGGCGGTCGTGATCGGCGCGGCGACGGTCTATGACATGAAGCTCGCAGCGACGAAGTCTGCGGAGAAGGTGGCCGATCTGAAACGGCAGATCGACGAGGAGCGCGACTCCATCCGTCATCTGAAGGCGGAGTGGAGCCTTCTCAACAAGCCGGACCGGCTGCAGTCCCTTGTCGAACGCTATAACGATTATCTTCTTCTTGAACCGCTTGATGTGAAGCAGATCGTGACGACGGAAGATCTTCCGGCGCGTCCTGTGATGCTGGAGCCAATCGGTGGCAGTCAGATGGGCGGCTATGCCGGCTCGTCTGCTGTGATCCAGTGAGGGCGCGGTCATGACGATGGTTAGCGAACCGGCCAGCTTCCTTCAGGTAAGACGGGCTCATCCGCGGGCGACAAGGGACTCCGTCTCCGCCAGCGCGGTCAAATCCCGTGTCTATGTGGCCATGCTTGCCTTTGCCTGCGTCTATGTTGCGATCGCGGGCCGGCTGGTAATGCTGGCGCAAATGGAAGAGGCGCCGTCCCATGCCTGGATTTCGGCGCAGGATTCCGTTGCCGCCTCCCGTCCGGACCTGATCGACAGGAACGGCGAGATCCTTGCTACCGACATCAAGACGGCATCGCTTTACGCTGAGCCGCGCCGCATCATGGATGTGGACGAGGCAGTCGAGGGGTTGATCCGCATCGTGCCGGATCTGAACGAGGGTCTCGTGCGTCGCCGTCTGGAAAGCGGCGCCGGCTTCGTCTGGCTGAAGCGTGAAATGACACCGCAGCAGGCCGAAAGAGTTCACAATCTCGGCCTGCCGGGTATCGGCTTCCTTTCGGAAAATCAGCGTTTCTATCCGGGTGGGCCGACCGCGGGCCATATCGTTGGTTCCGTCAACGTCGACAATCAGGGCCTCGCCGGCATCGAAAAATACATCGATGACTCCTGGCTGAGGGACCTACAGTCGCTTGGCTTCACGTCGGACCGTACGATGGAGCCGGTGAAGCTGTCCGTCGACCTGCGCGTCCAGCATGTCGTTCGCGATGAGCTCGTGAAGGCGATGGAACGCTACAAGGCGATCGCCGCGGCCGGTATCGTTCTGGATGTGAAGACCGGCGAAGTGGTCGCCATGTCCTCCCTGCCGGACTACGATCCGAACGACCGGGCCCAGGCCCTGGAAAAGGACCGCTTGAACCGGGCAACCGGTGGTGTCTTTGAAATGGGGTCGGTCTTCAAGACCTTCACCACCGCAATGGCACTGGATTCGGGGGCTGTTTCGATCAATGACAGCTTCGATGCAACCCGTCCGATCAGGGCAGGCGGCCGTACGATTTCGGATTTCCACGGGAAACACCGCATCCTGTCGGTGCCTGAAATCTTCATCTATTCATCCAACATCGGCACCGCAAAAATGATGCTGGCGACCGGTATTGCGCGCCAGCAGGACTTCCTGAAGCGCCTGCATCTGACTGATCGTCTGCAGACCGAGTTGCCGGAAAATGCGGCGCCGCTGCTGCCGCCGAAATGGAACGAACTGGCGGCGATGACCATCTCGTTCGGGCACGGTATCTCGGTAACGCCGATGCAGACCGCCGTTGCCGCCGCAGCGCTGGTGAATGGTGGCGTCCTGCTTCCGCCAACCTTCCTGCCGAGAAGCCCCGAAGACGTGCAAAAGCTTGGCAAACAAGTCGTTTCTCCGGAGACGAGCCGCATGATGCGCTATCTCTTCAGGCTGAACGTGCTCTCCGGTTCGGGCCGCCGGGCCGATGTCCCGGGGTATACGGTCGGTGGCAAGACGGGCACCGCGGAGAAGATCGAGAACGGACGATATGTCAACAACAAGCGCCGCAACTCGTTCCTGTCGGCCTTCCCGATGGACGACCCGCGCTACGTGGTTCTGGTCGTTATCGACGAGCCGAAACCGGAACGCGACGGCATTGGTGCGACGGCCGGTCTGAACGCCGCGCCGATGGTTGGCGCAATCGTTCGCCGCTCGGCTCCCATGCTTGGTGTGATGCCGCGGTTCAGCAAAGGGGATGAACCAATCGAGATTTCCTATTAAGGAGACGAGTTGAGCCTGGAAAACCGGCGGGGTCGCAGCCGAAATCCGGTTTTCCGAAAAAGCTCATTAAAGACGACGCACAAACCGGATGATCGGGTGAAATGGATCTTGAGTATTTAGCTGCCGGGCTGACCTTGCCCGAAGCGGCAGGGGCTCGGAAAATTACGGGGCTGACGGCTGATAGCCGCAAAGTTCAGCCGGGCTTCTTGTTCGCCGCCTTCAAGGGGGCTTCCGTCGACGGGACAAAATTCGCCCCGGACGCAGCAGCGGCCGGGGCAATTGCCATTTTGTGTGCTGAAGAGGCTGCAGATGCAGTGCGTGCACAGGTGCCGGAGACGGTTGCCGTTGTCAGTGCTGCAGAGCCTCGTCAGGTTTTCGCAAGAATGGCAGCCCGTTTCTACGGCGCTCAACCCGACACAATCGTTGCCGTCACCGGAACTGCTGGCAAGACATCCGTTGCTCATTTCGCCCGCCAGATCTTCCAGGCCGCCGGTCACCCAGCGGCAAGTCTTGGTACACTGGGCGTTATCAAGCCGGATGGAGAAAGCTACGGCGGCCTGACAACGCCGGACCCGGTTGCCTTGCACAAGCAGTTGGCAGAGCTGGAAGAAGAAGGCGTCAATCATGCTGCGCTTGAAGCCTCTTCGCACGGTCTCGATCAGTACCGGCTGGACGGTGTGCGGCTGACGGCAGCCGCCTTCACCAACCTTGGCCGCGATCACATGGACTATCATCCGACGATCGAGCACTACCTGAATGCAAAGCTTCGCCTGTTCAAGGAGTTGCTTCCGTCAGGCGGCACAGTGGTCTGCGATCCGGGTGAGAAATATGCTGACCGGGTCATGGCAGTCGCGCAGGAGCGAGGGCTGCCGTTCTTCACGGTCGGAGAAACCGGCCGCAACCTCACCCTGACCGGCCTGAAGCCGATGGGGGCAGGGCAGGAACTGACGATCCAGAGTGCGCGCGGCGAATACAAGGTGACGCTGCCGCTGATCGGTCGCTTCCAGGTTTCCAACGCACTCATTGCTGCCGGTCTCGCGATTGCCGCTGGCATCGACACGGGAACTGCCTTGCGGGCCCTTGAAAACCTGAAGGGGGCTCCAGGCCGTCTTGAACTTGCCGGCAAGACGCCAGCAGGCGGGCTGGTTTTTGTCGATTACGCCCACAAGCCGGACGCGCTTGATAACGCCCTTGCGGCCTTGAAGCCGTTTGCCCGTGGCAAGCTGTCCGTGATTATTGGCGCCGGTGGCGACAGGGACCCCGGAAAACGCGAGCTGATGGGGGAAGTCGCGGCTCGCAGGGCCGATCTGGTTATCGTCACGGATGACAACCCGCGCTCGGAAGATCCGGCGACCATTCGCAAGGCTGTGTTGGGTGGCGCACCCGATGCAATGGAGATTGGCGACCGGTATGAAGCGATCGCAGAGGGAGTTCGCCGCCTAAAGGATGGCGATATCCTGTGTGTGGCCGGAAAAGGTCACGAAACGGGCCAGATTGTTGGCGACACAGTGATTCCCTTTTCCGATCACGAAGCCGTAAAGCGCGCCATCAGTCTTGAAGGAAACACATGAGCGACCCGCTTTGGACCCTTGATGCCTTTGTTGAAGCTGCCGGTGGCCGCCTTCAGGGTGATGCTGGCGCTGAAATCACCGGTATATCCATAGACAGCCGGACGCTGGAGCCGGGTGATGCATTCGTCGCGATCACCGGTGACCGTCTGGACGGGCACGATTATGTTGCCGCAGCACTGGAAGCCGGCGCATCGGTTGCGATGGTTGGCGAGGATCGCTTGTCCGACCTGCCCGAAGATGGCCGCTACGTGGTTGTGGACGATCCGCTTGAAGCCATGCGCAAGCTCGGTGTTGCAGCGCGGGCCCGCAGCAATGCCCGAATTGTCGCGGTCACCGGTTCTGTCGGCAAGACCGGCACGAAGGAAGCGCTGCGCCTGACCCTGGCAGAATCCGGCAAGGTTCATGCCTCGGTTGCCTCCTTCAACAACCATTGGGGCGTACCGCTGACATTGGCACGCATGCCCGCCGACACGGATTTCGGTGTCTTCGAGATCGGCATGAACCATGCGGGCGAAATCTCGCCGCTGGTAAAGATGGTGCGCCCGCACGTGGTGATCATCACCACCGTTCAGCCGGTACACCTGGAATTCTTCGACAGCGTCGAGCAGATAGCCAAGGCAAAGGCCGAAATTTTCGACGGACTGGAGCCTGGTGGAATTGCGATCCTGAACAAGGACAATCTGCAATTCGACCTGCTGAAGTTTCTGGCGGCTGCTGCCGGCGTTTCCAAAATCCAAACCTTTGGCGAAGACCCTTCGGCGGACAGCCATCTCCAGAAGGCAGTCTCCTATCCGGCCGGATCGAGTGTCGACGCCAGCGTTCTAGGCCAGGAAATCACGTACAAGATCGGGGCGTCGGGCAAACACCACGTCAAGAACAGCCTGGCAGTCCTGACCGCGGTCGTGGATCTGGGGGCGGATCTTGCAAAAGCGGGACTGGCACTCGATTCCATGCGCGCACCCAAGGGGCGCGGCGAGGTGACCCGTCTGCCCATGCAGAAGGGCGAGTTCAACCTTATCGACGAGAGCTACAACGCCAATCCCGCCTCGATGAAGGCTGCACTTGCCGTGCTGGGCGAGGCGCCTGTCACAAGGCCGGGTCGCCGCATTGCCGTCATTGGAGACATGCGCGAACTGGGGACCGATGCCGACCGTTTGCACGCGGAGCTGCTCCAGCCGATTACCGACGCCGATATCGACGCGGTCTATTGCGCGGGCCCGCACATGCATGCGCTCTGGAAGCTGCTGCCGCATGACCTGCGCGGACACTACTGCGAAGAAGCAAAAGATCTGGAAGACGTGCTTTTGGGCGACGTGCGTTCCGGTGATGTTGTTATGATCAAGGGATCGCTCGGGACCCGGATGGGCCCGCTTGTCGAGGCCTTGAAAAAAGAATATCCGCCAGCGGACGACACCGCAGCGGCGTAAGGGGCATTGGATGTTTTATTTCTTGGGGCAATTCGCGGATCAGATTTCAGCGCTGAACGTGTTCCGTTACATCACTTTCCGAACCGGTGGCGCGATCATGACCGCGCTGTTTTTCGTTTTCCTGTTCGGACCGAAAATCATCGCCAGTCTCCGGATCCGGCAAGGGCACGGGCAGCCGATCCGCGCCGACGGACCTGAAAGTCATCTCCTGACCAAGAAAGGCACGCCCACGATGGGGGGGCTGATGATCCTGTCAGGAGCCCTGGTCGCGGCATTGCTTTGGTCGGATCTTTCCAACCCTTACGTCTGGGTGGTCATCGGCGTTACCCTCGGGTTCGGCGGTATCGGTTTTTATGATGACTATCTGAAGGTCACCAAGTCCTCGCACAAGGGATTTGGCGGCAAGGCCCGGTTGGGCCTGGAATTCCTGATCGCCGGCGGCGCGGCCTTCGCGGTTACCCTTCTGGATGTGTCCGAATACTCGGAAGCGATCACTTTTCCCTTCATCAAGGATCTGACGCTCAATCTCGGTCTTTTCTTCATTCCCTTCGCAGCCTTCGTGATGGTTGGCGCGGGGAATGCGGTCAACCTGACCGACGGTCTCGATGGCCTTGCAATCGTACCGGTGATGATCGCCTGCGCTTCCTTCGGCCTGATTGCCTATCTTTCCGGTAACGCGGTGTTTGCCAGCTATCTCCAGATCCACCACGTTGCCGGCACTGGTGAACTTGCCGTCATCTGCGGTGCCGTGATTGGCGCGGGCCTCGGCTTCCTGTGGTTCAACGCTCCCCCGGCCGCCATCTTCATGGGAGACACCGGATCACTTGCTCTCGGCGGCATGATCGGCGCAATCGCGGTTGCCACCAAGCACGAGATTGTTCTGGCCATCATTGGAGGCCTCTTCGTGCTCGAAGCCGTGTCGGTCATCGTGCAGGTGTTTTCCTTCAAGCTGACCGGCAAGCGGGTCTTCCGCATGGCGCCGATCCACCATCATTTCGAGATCATGGGCTGGACCGAAAGCCAGGTGGTGATCCGCTTCTGGATCATTTCCGTCGTGCTTGCCCTGCTCGGCCTCGCAACCTTGAAGCTGAGGTAGGCGCATGATCCCGGTCACCACATTCGACGGCAGAAAGGTTGCCCTGTTCGGGCTCGGCGGGTCCGGGCTTGCAACGGCGCGCGCGCTGAAGGCGGGTGGTGCGGATGTGGTCTGTTTCGACGATAACGAAGCCCGGGTCGCACAAGCTGCTGGCGAGGGGCTTGCAACGCAAGATCTTCGGGACCTCGACTGGTCGGACGTTGCCGCACTGGTTCTTGCTCCCGGTGTACCACTGACCCATCCGGTGCCGCACTGGTCGGTAGATCTGGCGCGTGATGCCGGCGTCGAGATTGTCGGCGATGTCGAGCTTTTCTGCCGTGAGCGGCGCAAACTATGTCCGTCCGCGCCGCTGATTGCGATTACCGGTACCAATGGCAAGTCGACGACCACCGCCCTGATCGCGCATCTCCTGAAGGCCCTCGGCCGGGACGTGCAACTCGGCGGCAACATCGGGACGCCGGTTCTGGAGCTGGATCCTCCGCAACCCGGTCGGCACTATGTGGTGGAGTGCTCTTCCTACCAGATCGATCTGGCGCCGACCCTGGATGCAACGGTCGGCATTCACATGAACCTGTCGCCGGATCATCTCGATCGTCACGGGTCCATGGAAAACTACGCCGCTATCAAGGAGCGACTTGTCGCCGGTGCCAAGGTCGCGGTTGTGGGAGTTGACGACCGGTTGTCCTCAGCAATCGCCGACAGACTTGAACTTGCACGCAAGCCCGTGTGCCGGATCGCTGGTGAAAAGGAACTCACCAACGGTATTTACGCTCGCCACGGGCGATTGATCGAGGCGCATGACGGCAGCCAGATCGAAGTGGCGCTGCTTGGCGGGATCGACAGTCTCCGCGGCGACCACAACGGACAGAATGCGGCGGCTGCCTTCGCGGCTCTACGTGCGCTGGAAATTCCGGCAGCGCAGATCGCAGAAGCCCTCAAGACCTTCCCTGGACTTCATCACCGTATGGAAGTGGTGGAGAAGAAAGGCCGGGTTCTTTACATCAACGATTCCAAGGCGACCAACGCGGACGCTGCGGCCAGAGCATTGGCAAGTTTCGACCGGATCTACTGGATCGCGGGTGGCCGGGCCAAGGCGGGCGGTATTTCCTCGCTGGACGAATATTTCCCGAAGATCGCCAAGACCTTCCTGATCGGAGAGGCGGCGCAGGATTTTGCCAAGACGCTGGATGGCCGCGTGCCCTTCAAGATCAGCGGAACGCTGACCCAGGCCGTGCAGGACGCCGCTGCCGAGGCGGCGGAGGACGATGCGGGGGAAATCGCCATACTTTTGTCGCCCGCCTGTGCGAGCTTCGACCAATTCCCGAATTTTGAACTGCGGGGCGCTGCTTTTGTAGATGCGGTGCGTGCCTTGCCCAATTCCGGCAATACCCAGGAGGTCGCCTGATATGGTTTCGCGCGCCGATCGCAGCCGCTTTGCGGAATGGCTCTGGACAGTGGATCACTATCTGCTTGCCGCCTTCAGCCTGCTGATGGTTGGCGGTGTGGTCCTTTCGTTCGCAGCCAGTCCACCGGTTGCCGAACGCATCGGCGTTGAAACCTTCTATTTCGTCAAGCGACAGGCCATGTTCCTGATCCCGGCCCTGACGATCATGCTTGCCGGCTCGCTGATGACGCCGCGCATGGTCCGGCGGGCGGCGCTCATCCTGTTCATCGTGTCGCTGGTGATGATGGTCGCCACCCTGTTCCTGGGGTTTGAGGCCAAGGGTGCGCGGCGCTGGATCTATATTGCCGGGCTGTCGATACAGCCGTCCGAATTCCTGAAGCCTGCCTTCGTGATCCTGATTGCATTCCTTTTGTCGGAAAGCGGTCGCCGGCGCGAGGTGCCTGGAGTGCTCTTCGCCTTCGTGCTCTTTGCGGTTTGCGCGGCTCTCCTGATCGCCCAGCCGGACTTCGGTCAAACCATGCTGCTCGGCCTGGTCTGGGCAGGGTTGTTCTTCCTGAACGGCATTTCCTGGCTCATCATCATGGCGCTTGGCGTCATCGGGATCGTCGGCCTGTTTGCCGCCTATGCCTTCCTGCCGCACGTGACCACCCGCGTGGACCGGTTCCTGGACCCGAGCTCCGGTGACACCTTCCAGATCGATACGGCCAAGGATTCCTTTCTTGCCGGTGGGTGGCTGGGCCGTGGTCCGGGGGAGGGCACCGTCAAGCGGATCCTGCCTGACAGCCACACCGACTTCATCTTCGCTGTTGTCGGCGAGGAGTTCGGCGTGATCGCCTGTCTGCTGCTCGTTTCCGTCTTTGCATTCATCGTCTTGAGAGGCCTGCGTCACGCCAGCCGTGATCAGGATGCCTTCAGTCGTCTTGCCACAGCAGGACTGACCGTGCTGTTCGGCCTGCAGGCCACGATCAATCTCGCGGTGAACCTTCACCTCATTCCGTCCAAGGGCATGACCCTGCCTTTCGTTTCTTACGGCGGGTCGTCGCTCTTGTCGTCCGCCATGACCGCTGGTGCCATTCTGGCGCTCACGCGCAGGCGGCCGCAGCCGTCGCGCGGTGATGTCGTCACGGTGAGCCGGCTTTCACCCTCTTCCCTGATGTAAGGCCCCAAGCCGCACTCATGAGCAAAACTGTTTTACTGACGGCCGGCGGAACGGGCGGCCACCTCTTCCCCGCACAGGCGCTGGCCAGCGAGTTGATCCGGCGCGGCTGGACCGTGGAACTTGCAACCGACGAACGGGCCGACAAATACGGCAGCGCCTTTCCCGCTCGCAAGGTTCACATCATCGCCTCGGAGACCATCCGGGGGCGCAATCCCTTCCTGCTGGCGAAGACTGCAGTGAAACTGTTTCTTGGAACGCTGCAGGCACGCAAGGTGATCAAGGCCTTGAAGCCGGATGTCGTGGCCGGGTTTGGTGGTTATCCGACGTTTCCCCCTATGTATGCTGCCCGGCTCACGGGCACGCCCTCAATCCTGCACGAAGCAAACGGCGTCATGGGGCGGGCCAACCGCCTGTTGGCGAAGGGCGTGACCGCCATTGCCACAAGCGTTCCGATCGAAGATCTGCCGGCGGATTTTAAGGCCAAGCTCACTGAAACGGGCAACCCTGTTCGGGACGCCGTACTCGCGGCTGCGGAGTTGCCCTACTCGGCACCGCTCGCCGGGGGAACGTTCAACCTGCTGGTCTTCGGCGGATCCCAGGGTGCGCGCTTCTTTTCCGATCTGTTGCCGCCGGCACTTGAAAAACTGCCCGCCGACGTCTGCGCCCGTTTGCGCATCGTGCAGCAGTGCCGTCCGGAGGACATGGGGCGGGTACAGGCGGTTTACGACAGTCTGGGCGTTCAGGCCGAATGCGCACCGTTCTTCCAGGACATGCCGCAACGAATTGCAGAGGCGCATCTGGTGATCTGCCGGTCCGGTGCGTCGTCGGTCAGCGAGCTCAGTGTGCTTGGCCGCCCTTCCATTCTGGTACCGTTGCCCGGAGCCATCGATCAGGACCAGGCTGCCAATGCCAAGGTGCTTGAAAAGGCAGGTGGGGCCTGGCCGATCCGTCAGGTCGACCTTTATCCGGAGCGGCTGGCCCAGGAAATCACCCGATTCATGAATGCACCCGAAATGCTGGGCGAAGCAGCGCAAAAGGCGCGCAGCGTCGCCAGGCCTGACGCGGTGAAAAGACTTGCCGACCTCGTCGAGAAGGTCGCAGCAAAACAAGGAGAACGGCCATGAAGATGCCGCAGGACATCGGACCGGTTCATTTTGTCGGCATCGGCGGTATCGGCATGAGCGGGATTGCCGAAGTGCTGAAGACCCTCGGCTACACGGTGCAAGGTTCGGACATGGCGGAAAACGCCAATGTTCAGCGCCTGCGTGACAACGGCATCAAGGTTTCCATTGGCCATGCCGCAGAAAACCTGGGCGATGCCGAGGTGCTGGTCGTGTCTTCCGCCATCAAGAAGGACAACCCGGAACTGGTCGCAGCCCGTGAAAAGCTGATTCCGGTGGTGCGGCGGGCGGAAATGCTGGCCGAGTTGATGCGCTTCAAGCAGGCCATCGCCGTTGGCGGCACACACGGCAAGACCACGACCACGTCGATGGTAGCAGCCCTTCTCGATGCCGGCGGTCTGGATCCGACGGTGATCAACGGCGGTATCATCAATGCCTATGGCACCAATGCCCGCATGGGCGAGGGTGACTGGATGGTTGTCGAGGCAGACGAGAGCGACGGCACCTTCGTCAAGCTGCCGGCTGATGTTGCCATCGTCACAAACATCGATCCGGAGCATCTGGATCACTACGGCGACTTCGCCGGCGTACGCGCTGCCTTCCGGCAGTTCGTTGAAAATGTGCCCTTCTACGGCTTTGCCGTCATGTGTCTCGACCATCCCGAAGTCCAGACGATGATCGGGACCATCGAGGACCGGCGTGTCGTCACCTATGGCGCCAATCCGCAGGCCGACGTTCGCTACACCGATGTGTCGATGGATGGTGGCAAGTCGATCTTCTCCGTCACCCTTCGTGACCGCCGCAGCGGGCAGGTGATCGAACTGAACGACCTGACGCTGCCGATGCCGGGCCTTCACAATGTTTCGAATGCTACCGCGGCAATCGCGGTTGCCTCGCAGCTGGGTGTCGAGGCGGACGACCTCAGAAAAGGCATTGCCGCCTTTGGCGGCGTCAAGCGACGCTTCACGCACACTGGCACGGTGGGCGGCGTTCAGATATTCGACGATTACGGCCACCACCCTGTTGAAATCAAGGCCGTGCTCCACGCGGCGCGCGAGTCGACAAAAGGCAAGGTAATCGCGGTGATGCAGCCGCATCGCTATTCGCGCCTGCACAGCCTGTTCGATGATTTCTCCAACTGCTTCAACGATGCGGACGCGGTGATTATCGCTCCTGTCTACGCCGCGGGGGAGCAGCCCATCGAGGGAGCGGCACATACCGATCTCGTCTCGGGCATGAAGACCCGCGGTCACAGGAACGTTCGAGCGATCGAGGGCCCGGAAGAGCTGCCGGCGCTTGTCAAGGAACTGGCCGAGCCGGGCGACTTCGTGGTTTGCCTCGGGGCCGGCAACATCACCCAGTGGGCATACGCGCTGCCGAAACAGCTGGAAGAGCTTTAAGGAGGACGTCACATGGCGTTTCCCGATCTGCTGGAGCAGTATCCGGAGCTTGCCGAAGGTATCGGCGGCAAGCTGACGGCCAACCAGCCGCTGTCTGCGGTCACGTGGTTCCGCACTGGTGGTCCCGCACAGTTGATGTTCCAGCCGGCGGATGAAGACGACCTTGCTGCCTTCCTGAAAAAGCTGCCGAAAGATGTTCCGGTGCTGCCGGTCGGGCTTGGTTCCAACCTGCTGATCCGTGACGGCGGCCTGAAGGGTGTTGTCATCCGACTGAGTGCAAAGGGCTTCGGTTCAATTGAGGAAGTCGGCGGCAACAGGTTGAAGGCAGGGGCAGCCGTGCCGGACAAGCGTCTGGCGGAAGCTGCGGCCAGGGCCGGTCTCGGCGGTTTTGCGTTTTACACAGGTATTCCTGGCGGTCTGGGCGGTGCGCTGCGCATGAATGCGGGCGCTCACGGCACGGAAACCCGCGAGCGCATGGTGGAGCTGACCGCGGTTGACCGGGACGGTAACCGCCACGTTCTGACGAATGAGGACATGGGCTATGCCTATCGCCACTCGGAGGCTTCAAAAGACCTGATCTTTACCTCCGCCGTCTTTGAAGGCGTGCCGCAGGACGAAGCCTCGATCCGGCAGGAAATGGCCGACGTTGTCGCCCACCGCGAGCGGGCGCAGCCGATCCGTGAAAAGACCGGCGGATCCACCTTCAAGAACCCGCCCGGAACGTCGGCATGGAAAGAGGTCGACGCTGCAGGCTGCCGTGGCCTGACCGTCGGTGGAGCGCAAATGTCCGAAATGCATTGCAACTTCATGATCAATACCGGAACGGCCACCGGTCACGATCTCGAACTGCTGGGGGAAACAGTGCGCTCACGCGTGCTGGCGCACAGCGGCATCCGCCTGGAGTGGGAGATCAAGCGCCTGGGTGAATTCGGTGCACAGGGGGCTATCGAGCCATTTCTGGGCAAGGAAGGGGAGGCTGCCTGATGGCAAGCAAACATGTCGCTGTTTTGATGGGGGGCTGGGTTAACGAGCGTCCTGTAAGCCTCGCCAGCGGCAAGGGCTGCGCCGATGCGCTGGAAGAAGCCGGCTACCGGGTCACCAGGGTCGATGTTGACCGCAATATTTCCGCTGTTCTCAAAGATTTGAAGCCCGATGTGGTCTTTAACGCTCTTCACGGTCCCTTCGGTGAGGATGGCTGCGTTCAGGGAATATTAGAAGTTCTTAACATCCCGTACACACATTCCGGTGTGCTCGCCTCGAGCCTTGCAATGAACAAGGTGAAGGCAAAAGCGGTGATGAATGCAGCCGGAATTCCGGTCACGGAACACCTTGTTGTCAACCGCAGGGAGATCACCCGCGAGCATCCGATGAAGCCGCCATATGTGCTGAAACCCATCAACGAGGGATCGAGCTTCGGAGTGCTGATTGTCAAGGAAGATCAAGAGTTTCCGCCACAGGAACTGGGTCGGGAGGACTGGCCTTACCCTGACGTGCTGATGTGCGAAAAGTTCATCAGCGGGCGGGAGCTGACCTGTGCCGTCATGGACGATACGGCCCTGGGCGTCATCGACATAGTGCCGTTAGGTCACGGCTTCTACGATTACGACGCAAAATATGCACAAGGCGGTTCAAAACACATTCTTCCTGCAAAAATTTCACCGATTGTTTACCAAACCATAGAGACACTAGCAGTTAAGGCGCATCAGGCTCTGGGTTGCCGCGGTGTTTCCCGCGCGGACTTCCGATTCGATGAGAAGGAAGACGGATCCGGAGAACTGATTTGCCTAGAAGTGAACACGCAGCCAGGCATGACGCCGACTTCTCTTGTGCCCGAAATGGCGGCCCACAAGGGGATGAGTTTCAAGGACCTGGTCAGCTGGATGGTTGAGGACGCGAGTTGCTGTCGATAAGGCGCAAACATTACCGGGACACGATGACCCCGCTGGAGGCCGAACTGGCTCCGCGCGGGCGCGGTGTGCCGCGTTTGCACCGCCAGCCGGTGTGGCGTTCGGCCGGGCGCCTGGCAGATCTGCCACGCTGGTCCGGATCTGCTGCTGCACTGACTTTCTTAACCTTAACAATTGGTTATGGAATAGTCATAGGGGGGCACGGCCGGCTTGTTGCCGACAGTCTCCTGTCCGCTGCTGGTTTCGGCATCGAGGCCGTCAAGCTGTCCGGCCAGCGTGAAATCAACGAGTTCCAGATCCTGGAAGCACTGGAAATTCACGAGGGTTCCTCGCTCGCCCTGTTCGACGCCAATAGCGCTCGCGAGCGTCTTAACGAGATGGCCTGGGTGAAGAGCGCTTCGGTGATGAAGCTCTATCCGAGCACGCTGCAGATCAACATCGAGGAACGGGTGCCCTATGCGCTGTGGCAGCGCGGCGACATGGTCTCGATCGTAAACGAATCAGGTGACGTGATCACCGACGAGGTGGATGGGCGTTATGCCAATCTGCTGCTTGTCGTGAACCACGGTGCTCAGCGCAGGGCATCCGAGATCAACACCGCGCTGGAGAAGGTCCCGGGCCTGCGTCCGCGCGTGCGCGCGGCGTTCCTGATCAGCGATCGCCGCTGGGACCTGCAGCTTGAGAATGGGATTTCTATCCGCTTGCCCCAAGACAACATCGACGCCGCCTTGGCAGATCTGGTGAAAATGGATGAAGAAAGCGGGCTTCTGTCCCGGGATATCGTTGCCATCGACATGCGTCTGGCAGACCGCGTGACCGTGCGCCTCTCCGACGAGGCTGCCGAACAGCGCAAGGTCATGACGGGCGGCAAGGGCCGCTCAGGCAAAAAGGAGCGTGACACATGAGCCGCTCCGACAACAACCTCTACCTGCCGAAGATGCGGCCGCTGCCGAGCCGTCGTGCCGTCATCATGTCGGTTCTGGACGTGGGCTCCACGAAGGTCTGCTGCCTGATCGCCAAACTGGTGCCGCAGGAAGAAAAGGCAATTCTCTCCAGTCGCTCCCACAAGGTGGAAGTGCTGGGGTACGGTTATCAGCGCTCGCGCGGGATCAAGTCCGGCGTCGTTGTCGACATGGATGCTGCCGAACAGGCCATCCGTCTGGCAGTCGACAGTGCCGAGCGCATGGCCGGCGTGACGGTCGAGTCGCTGATCGCCAACATCAGCTGCGGACGCCTGCAGAGCGAGATCTACAGCGCCAACGTTCCGCTGGCAGGCGATAGCGTGTCTGAAGCCGATATCCAGCGGGTGCTTTCCGCCGGTTCCAGCCACTCGGTGACCGATGGCCGGGCCGTCACACACGCCTTGCCGATCTCCTATTCGCTGGACGGCAGCCGCGGCATCCGCGATCCGCGTGGCATGATGGGCCACAAGCTGGGCGTCGACATGCAGGTGGTGACGGCGGAAGTTCCGCCTGTGCGCAATCTGGAACTGTGCATCAACCGCGGTCACCTTCATGTGGAAACCATGGTAGCGACGCCGTTTGCCAGTGGCCTGTCCACAATCGTCGATGACGAAGCCGAACTTGGTGTTGCCTGCATCGACATGGGCGGCGGCACGACGACACTGTCGGTCTTCGTCGATGGCCACATGGTGCACCTGGATGCGATTGCCGTTGGCGGCAATCACGTCACCACCGATATCGCCCGCGCTTTTGCAACCCGTCTGCAGGATGCGGAGCGTTTGAAAACCCTTTACGGCTCGCCGCTGGCGTCCAGCTCGGACGATCGTGACATGCTCACGGTACCGCCGCTGGAAAGCGACAGCGACCTGCCGAACCAGATCCCACGCTCGGCGTTGACCCGGGTTATCCGGCCGCGCGTGGAAGAAATCCTTGAACTCGTGAGGGATCGGCTTACGGCGTCCGGCTTTGCCGGGCGTGTCGGTAAGCAGATCGTTCTGACCGGGGGCGCAAGTCAGCTCACGGGTCTTGGAGAAGTTGCGCGTCACATCCTGGGGCGCAACGTCCGTCTTGGCCGGCCTCTAGGCGTCGCCGGTCTTCCCGAGGCTGCCAAAGGTCCGGCTTTTGCCGCCGCTGTCGGTCTCTTGATTTATCCGCAGGTCGCTCAGATCGAACAGTTCGAACACAAGAACCGGAGATCAGGGTGGGGCGGGCAATCTGGTTACCTGGCCCGCGTGGGCCAATGGATCAGGGAAAGCTTCTGACGACATGAGCCAAGAAGACGACATCCAGGAAGTTGAGCTGCCAGAAATGGCAGAGGAGATTAGGGAAGAAGAGGCTACTCCCGTACCGGGGGCGCCAGTGGGTCGCGAGGATAATATGACCATCAACCTGAAGATGCCCGACATTCAGGAGCTGAAGCCACGCATTACGGTCTTCGGCGTCGGCGGCGCGGGCGGAAACGCCGTCAATAACATGATCACTGCAGGTCTCCAGGGCTGCGACTTCGTCGTTGCCAACACGGATGCCCAGGCACTGGCCATGAACCATTCAGACAGGCTCGTCCAGATGGGCGTGGCCGTGACTGAAGGTCTTGGTGCAGGCTCCCAGCCGGAAGTCGGCTGCGCGGCTGCCGAGGAAGTGATCGACGAAATCAACGATCACCTGTCCGGATCGCACATGGTGTTCATCACCGCCGGCATGGGCGGTGGAACCGGCACCGGTGCCGCACCCGTTATCGCACGGGCGGCACGCGAGCAGGGTATACTGACGGTAGGTGTGGTGACCAAACCGTTCCAGTTCGAAGGCGCTCGCCGTATGCGGATCGCCGATTCCGGTATCGAGGAACTGCAGCGGAGTGTCGACACACTGATCGTCATTCCGAACCAGAACCTGTTCCGGATTGCCAATGCCCAGACCACCTTCGCCGACGCATTCGCGATGGCCGACCAGGTGCTCTACTCGGGCGTTGCCTGCATCACCGACCTGATGGTGAAGGAAGGTCTCATCAACCTCGACTTCGCCGACGTTCGCTCCGTGATGCGCGGCATGGGCAAGGCCATGATGGGCACCGGTGAAGCCAGCGGTGAAAAGCGTGCACAGCAGGCGGCGGAAGCTGCCATTGCCAACCCGCTGCTCGACGAATCCTCGATGAAGGGCGCAAGAGGCCTGCTCATCTCCATTACGGGCGGCAACGATCTGACGCTGTTCGAAGTGGATGAAGCGGCAACCCGCATCCGTGAGGAAGTTGACGCCGACGCCAACATCATTCTGGGCGCGACCTTCGACGAGACGCTGGATGGTCTCATCCGCGTGTCCGTCGTTGCAACCGGCATTGACAGGGAGGAAGGCCTTGCGGCCAACACGTTTCCCGGAACAGCATCTCAGCCTGTGAAGGCGGAAGCTCCGGCAGCAAGCCGGACGCCGGAAATCAACACTCAGCGCCCGGCCGCTCTGGCTGAAAAGGCTCACGCCGAAAACGCCGCTGCGAAGGCCGTTGCCAATCTGGAACGGGAACTTGCCATTCCGGATCCGCAGCCGGTCGCCGTTGCAAGCGATCCGGCAGTCGAGATCAAGAAGGTGCAGCCGGCAGCAGGTTCGCTTGCAGCCAAGCCGCAGATGCTCGACATCGAAGACGAAGCCCGGGCACCTGTTGCAGAAGACATGCCGGTCAGCCAGCCTTACATTCCGCCGGTTGCCGCCGAGCATAACCCTGCACCGCGCATGCCGCGGGTGGAGGATTTCCCGCCGATCGCTCAGCGTGAAATCCAGGCAAAGCAGCAGACTGCAAATGTAGCCCAGCCTCAGCAGGCCGTTGCCCAGCAGCGTCCTCAGCAGCCTGCTCCGGCACCGAGCTATGAAGAGCACGTCGAAGACGACCGCCGCCCGATGGGGCTGCTGCGTCGCCTTGCAAGCGGCCTTGGCCGCCATCACGAAGAAGATCAGGAACATGACATGGCTGCCGCACCGGTTGCCCGTCCTGCTCCGCAGATGCAGCCGGCTCAGCAGGCCGCTCCGCGTGCTCCTCAGCAACGTCCCGCAGCCCATGGTGCTGCCGGCCAGCTGGACAACACCGGGCGGGCAACGCCGAAGCCGGTAACTGCAACAGAAGACGAACAGTTGGAAATTCCGGCGTTTCTTCGCCGCCAGGCCAACTGATTCGAGACCCGATCATCTTCCCTGATCGTTACAGCCCGGAGTTCACGCTCCGGGCTGTTTCCGTAACGGAACAAATTCCCGTTTTAATTCAGTGATTTGAAAGCCTGTGAATCGTTACAAATCGTAATAAAGCTTTATTTCGCCCAATTGGGGTTCGGGACTATGTTCCCAGCCAACGCGGGATCGTTAAAAGTCCGTAACCCTTTAAGGGCAAATAGAGGGCTTGTTTCCGCCGCAAACCGGAAGGGCAGGGTTTTATGACCGCATATGTTGACCGACAGACGACGCTAGCCGATCAGGTGACCCTGACCGGGATTGGCGTTCATTCGGGCAAACCCGCGTCGATCACTCTCGTACCGGCCGAAGCTGGTGTGGGGATTGTGTTCACCCGCACCGACCAGGAAAACTCCACCGAAGTTCCGGCACTCTGGAACAAGGTATCCGCAACAGCACTTTGCACCGTTCTCGGCGATCCTTCCAGTGAAGGCGTCGCGACCGTTGAGCATCTCATGGCTGCTCTTTTCGGCATGGGTGTCGACAACCTGATCGTGGAAATCGACGGTCCGGAAATGCCGGTCATGGACGGCAGCAGCGTTGCGTTTGTCGAAGCAATCGAGCAGATCGGCCTGAAACGCCTGGACCGGGGACGCCGGTACCTGAAGGTGAAGAAGACCGTTCGTGTCGACAACGGCACGGCATGGTGCGAGCTGCACCCCTACAACGGCACCAAGTTCGATATCACCATCGACTTCGACACGCCGCTGATCGGTCGCCAGCAGTTCTCTTCCGACATCACCCCGGACGTGTTCCGTGACGAGCTTTCCCGTGCGCGCACCTTCGGCTACGTGAAGGATGTCGAGCAGCTTTGGAAGATGGGCTTTGCCCTGGGATCGTCGCTGGAAAATTCCGTGGCGATTGCCGAGGACAAGGTTCTCAATCCGGAAGGCACCCGCTGGCCGGACGAGTTTGCACGTCACAAGGCGCTGGACGCGGTTGGCGACCTGGCTCTTGCCGGTCTGCCGATCCTGGGTCTCTACCGCTCCTACAAGGGCGGGCACAAGATGAACCACGCGATCCTGGTCAAGCTGTTTGAAGATCCGAGCGCGTTCGAAATCGTCGAGTCGCCTGCATTCCGCAAGGTCGGCCAGGTCGACAAGGGCGGTATCGCAGCCGCAGCTGCTTTCGGGCCTGACGTCTCCTGATATAATTTTGATCGGCCGCTTTGATGAAGCGGCCGTTTTCTTTTCGGCGGAATTCGGAACCTATTTGGACCGGTTGCCATAAAATTGCTCAAAAAAACCGTCAGATGGCCGATGAGGACGTGACGGGGACCGGTGATTTCCGCTAAACACTCCTGTCGATAAATTTGCAAGGCCGCATGACATGGGCCTTAGGGGCCGGAAAGGTCCGGGAGTATAGGCGTGAACGGAATGGATACTGGTTCTGAAGTGAGCAGAGCCAAACACATGAAAACCTTCCTGAGATTGGCCGTTCTGGCTGTACCGCTTGCGCTTGCCGCATGCGGTGGCAAGGACGATCTCGATGAGTTGGCACTCAACGATACGCCGCCGGAAGTTCTGTTCAACGAAGGCCTGTCCCTGCGCGCGCAAGGCAAACTGCGCGATTCGACCCAGAAATTCGAAGAGCTCGACAAGCTCTATCCCTATTCTGAATACTCCAAGAAGTCGCTCGTGAACCTGGCGTTCCTGAACTACTCGCGCGGCAAGTACACGGAAACCGTAACTGCGGCGAAGCGGTTCGTGACGCTCTATCCGGGGGACGAGGATTCAGCCTACATGCTGTATCTCGCCGGTCAGGCCTATTTCCGCCAGATGCCGGACATTACCCGCGACCAGGCCGTGACCCGGAAGGCTGCCGGTGCGTTCAACGAGCTGATCCAGCGCTTCCCGGAATCGGAATATGTGCCGGATGCCGAAAGCAAGCTGCGCATCGTGCATGACCAGCTTGGCGGCAAGGAAATGCAGGTCGGTCGCTTCTACCTGAAGAAGCGCAACTACATCGCGGGGATCAACCGCTTCAAGACGGTTGTCGTCGATTACCAGACCACGCGGCATGTGGAAGAAGCTTTGTTCCGCCTGACCGAAGCCTACTACGCACTCGGTGTCGTCAACGAAGCGCAGACGGCCGCAGCCGTGCTCGGGCACAACTACCCGGACAGCCAGTGGTACAAGGATGCCTATTCGCTGCTCAACAAGGGTGGGTACGAGCCTTCCGAAGACAGCGGCAGCTGGATCAGCCGCGCCTTCAAGAGCATCTGACGCCTGGTTTAATCCCGAAATGGCTTCAGCCTCGCAAATGAGGTTGAAAAGGCCCAAACAGGCTCTTTCAAGACGCTTCGGTCCTCCTATATGGTGGGCCGAACTTTAAGGAGCATCCCTTCATGCTGGTCGCGCTGTCTATCCGTGACATCGTTCTGATCGACCGTCTTGACCTCGAATTTGCCGCCGGCATGTCGGTTCTCACCGGCGAAACCGGTGCGGGCAAATCCATCCTTCTCGACTCCTTGTCGCTGGCACTCGGCGCGCGTGGTGATGCCGATCTCGTGCGTCATGGCGAGGCGCAAGGGCAGGTGACGGCCGTCTTTGATGTGGCGGCGGATCATCCCGTTCGCATGTTCCTGCGCGAGAACGATGTCGATGACGATGGCGACATCATCCTGCGCCGTATCCAGACCTCCGACGGCCGCACCCGGGCCTTCGTCAACGATCAACCCGTCAGTGCAGGACTGCTGCGCCAGGCGGGCGCGCTGCTGGTGGAAATCCACGGACAGCACGACGACCGCGCGCTGGTTGACCCGGAAAGCCACCGGGCCCTCATTGATGTTTTCGGAGGGCTGACGGCCGAAGCCGAGGCCGTAGCACAGGCCTTTGCCACCTATCGCGCTGCCGACAAGGCAGTGACAGATCACGAGAAACGTATAGAAGCCGCGCGCAACGAGGCTGATTTCCTGCGTGCTGCCGTCGATGAACTGTCAGCCCTCAAGCCGGAAACCGGCGAAGAGGAGCAACTGGCGGCCCGGCGGACGGACATGATGGCGGTCGAGAAGATTGCCGGTGATCTGAACGAAGCCTTTGAAACCTTGAACGGCACTGCGTCGCCTATCCCGGAACTGGCCAGCTTGCTGCGACGTCTGGAACGCAAGGCCGACCAGGTGCCCAATCTTCTAGGCCAGCCCGTCCGCACACTTGCCGAGGCGATGGATCTTCTGGAAGAAACGCGCGGCGGACTGGAAAGCGCGCTGCGTGAGACCGAATATGATCCACGCGAACTGGAAGCTGTCGAAGAGCGGCTGTTTGCGCTTCGTGCTGCCTCCCGCAAGTTCTCGGTGCCGGTTGACGAACTGTCCGCCCTGTGTGCTCGCATGAGCGGCGATCTGGCCGATCTCGATGCGGGTGAAGACAAGTTGGCGGCGCTGGTGAGTGCTGCTGGAAAGGCCCGTGCCGAATACGACAAGAAGGCAGCCAGCCTCTCGGACAAGCGGCGAAAGACAGCCAAGGCACTGGAAAAGGCTGTTGAAATGGAGTTGCCCGACCTCAAGCTGGAGCGGGCAAAATTCATCGTCGAAGTGGAAAGCAATCCGGAAAGCCGCAGCCGTTCGGGCATCGATCAACTGGAGTTCCATGTCCAGACGAACCCAGGCACGAAGCCGGGGCCGATGATGAAGGTCGCGTCCGGTGGCGAGCTTTCCCGTTTCCTCTTGGCCCTGAAGGTGTCTCTCGCCGACAAGGGCTCTGCCCCGACGCTGGTTTTTGACGAGATCGACACAGGGGTGGGCGGTGCAGTGGCGGAGGCGATTGGTCTGCGTCTGGCACGACTTGCCGGCAGCGTTCAGGTTCTGACGGTTACCCACGCCCCGCAGGTGGCAGCTCGCGCTGCAGGGCATTTCCTGATCGCCAAGGAAGCGACCAAGAAGGACCGGGTGGCAACGCGCGTTCAGCGTATTGATGAAGACCACCGCAGCGAGGAAATCGCCCGGATGCTCGCCGGCAGCGTTATCACGGAAGAAGCCCGTGCCGCAGCGCGCAGGCTGCTGACGGCTGCGGAATAGGAAACAGGCTCCGGAGCGGTGGACAAAAAAAGGGCGGGTTAGCCGAAGCTCCCGCCCTGTGGTGCAGTTTTCAAATGAGAAATGGTCTTACGGCTCCTTGACGAGCGGTGCTTCCTTCATGTCAGGCAGCTTCAGTTCACCTTCTCCCAGGTTGGGGACATTCAGCTCGATGCTCAGCTCTTCGTCGTTCGTGAAAAAGCCATTGGCATAGAGCAGGCCGCCTGCGATCAGCGCGACGACAAGCGCTCCGGCCATAAACCAGCCAGCGCTGTTGCCGTTCGTCTTCTCGACATAATGCGTTTCACGGTCCTGATAAGCCATTCGTGTCTCCTCATTCCAACATTGACCAGCATCGAGTTTTGCCGGTTCGATGTGCTATCAACGCTTGAGCCCGCCATTCGGTTCCGGTATCCGAATTAATCCGGTCATCAACTCGGCCTGTCCCGCTGACACATTTCGTGAAGACATCATGACTGACACTTCCTTCGCCCAAACCGACATCGATGCCCTGACGCAGGAGGAAGCACAGGTCGAGCTGAAACGGCTGGCGGCGGAAATCGCCGAGCACGACCGCCGATATCACCAGGAAGATGCCCCGGTGATCTCGGATGCGGACTATGACGCCCTGCGCCGGCGGAACGCGTCCATCGAGGCCCGGTTTCCCAATCTCATTCTTGAAGATGGTCCCTCTGCCCAGGTAGGGGCGGCCCCGGCGTCCGGTTTCGGCAAGATTACTCACCGGGTGCCGATGCTGTCGCTGGACAATGCCTTCAACGATGACGACGTCCGGGACTTCGTCGGCCGCGTGCGCCGGTTTCTGAAGTTCGATCCGCTGATGGGGGTTCTGGCGGTTACTGCGGAGCCGAAGATCGACGGTCTGTCGCTGTCTCTTCGGTATGAAAACGGCACTCTGGTTTACGCCGCAACGCGAGGTGACGGCACCACAGGTGAAAACGTCACCGAGAACGCGAAGACGATCAAGGATATTCCGGAAAAGCTGTCCGGCACGGTGCCGGGCGTCGTTGAAGTGCGCGGCGAAGTCTATATGGCGCACAAGGATTTTCAGGCGCTGAACGAGCGCATGGCAGCCAATGGCGGCAAGGTTTTCGCGAACCCGCGCAATGCTGCGGCCGGCTCATTGCGCCAGCTGAAATCCGAAATCACGGCATCCCGCCCGCTGCGGTTCTTCGCTTATGCCTGGGGCGAGATGAGCGAGCTGCCGGAAGACACCCAGTTCGGCATGGTCAAGCAGCTGGAAGCCTGGGGCTTTCAGGTCAATCCGCTGATGAAACGCTGTAAAACCGTGGAAGAGCTTCTCGGGGTCTATCACGGCATCGAGGAAAGCCGCGCCCAGCTCGATTATGATATCGATGGTGTGGTCTACAAGGTCGACCGGCTGGACCTTCAGGAGCGCCTCGGCTTTGTCTCGCGGTCTCCCCGGTGGGCGATCGCGCACAAGTTCCCGGCCGAACAGGCCTACACCATCCTCAACGACATCGAGATCCAGGTTGGCCGAACAGGTGCCCTGACGCCGGTTGCCAAGCTGGAGCCGATCACGGTGGGCGGTGTCGTCGTTTCAAACGCGACCCTCCACAACGAAGACTATATCAAGGGTATCGGCCAGGACGGAGAGACGATCCGCGGCGGCAAGGATCTTCGCATCGGTGACACGGTGAAGATCCAGCGTGCCGGCGACGTCATTCCGCAGATTGTCGATATCGATCTGGACAAACGCCCCGATGGGGCGGAAGCCTTCGAGTTTCCGACGATCTGCCCCGCCTGCGGTAGCCACGCGGTGCGCGAGGAAAAGGAAAAAACCGGGCGCCGCGATGCGGTGCGCCGCTGCACCGGCGGTCTGATTTGCCCGGCCCAGGCAACGGAAAAGCTCAAGCATTTCGTCTCGCGCAATGCCTTCGACATCGAAGGCTTCGGCGACAAGCAGGTCGACGCCTTCTACAAGGAAGGCCTTGTGATGGCACCGGCGGACATCTTCACGCTGGAGGAGCGGGACAAGCGCTCTCTCACCAAGTTGCGCAACCGGGAAGGCTGGGGTGCCGTTTCGGCGAAGAACCTTTTCGAGGCAATCAACGCGCGACGAGAGATTGACCTTCATCGCTTCATCTTCGCCCTTGGCATCCGCCATGTGGGCGAGGGCAACGCCAAGCTTCTGGCACGTGCCTATGGCTCCTGGGCGGCGTTCTATGCTGCCATGAAGGCGGCGCATGACACGGCGGGTGAAGCCTGGACAGAGCTCAATGACATCGACGGCATCGGCCATATCGTTGCCGAGGCGCTGGCGGAGTTCTTTGCCGAGCAACACAATCTCGACCAGCTCGATGCGCTTCTGGTCGAGGTGTCACCCAAGGACGCGGAAAAGATCAACGCCTCCGGCTCGCCGGTCGCAGGCAAGACAGTGGTTTTCACCGGCTCGCTGGAACGAATGACCCGCGACGAAGCCAAGGCCATGGCAGAACGCTTTGGTGCCAAGACCGCCGGTTCCGTCTCGAAAAAGACCGATCTCGTGGTGGCTGGTCCTGGTGCTGGTTCAAAGCTGAAAAAGGCACAGGAGCTGGAGATCGAGGTCATCTCCGAGGACGACTGGTTCGATCTCGTGGGAGCCTGAGCGGGTATTCCTTCGTGTTTTGTCATCCGGTTTTTTTGACGAAAGGACCGGGGCAGAGGCATTTTGCTCCACCGGTGCCTGCGTTTACTGGATCCCCGCCTGCGCGGGGATGACAAAATGGGGAGGTGGGCTCTGTTTTTATTTCACACTACACCGTCATCCATTGTCATCCCGGTTTGACGCGCAGCGGCAAGACCGGGATCCAGTACCCCCTGTGCTCGCTGGAACCACTAACCGCCGGGTTTCCCGAAACCGGTATCGGCTGCGTCATATCAGCAGGACTAACGTTTATACGGGAAGAATTTCAACGAAGGCTCCACGTTGCACCTCGATCAGCAATACTATGTCTACATTCTTGCAAGCGGACTGGGCGGCACGCTCTATGTCGGGGTGACGAATGACCTGTTGGGCAGGGTTTCGCAGCACCGTGAAGGCCTCGGAAGCCAGTTTACCGCGAAATATGGCGTGCATCGCTTGATGTATTATGAAGTTCACGAGGAAATCGAGTGGGCGATCAAGCGGGAAAAACAGCTCAAACGCTGGAATCGTGCCTGGAAGATCCGTTTGATCGAAGAACGCAATCCAAACTGGGACGACCAGTTTCCAAACCTGGCCTGACACTTTTGTGTCGCTTCCATCGTTTGCTGCGCATGGCTTGTTCTCCCGCCACTTGGTCAAGCAACAGGCTCCCTTGTTTACTGGATCCCCGCCTGCGCGGGGATGACAAGGAAGCGGCTTCATGACTTGCCTTTGCTTCTCGTCATCCCGGTTTGACGCGCAGCGGCAAGACCGGGATCCAGTAACCCCTGTGCTCGCTGGAACCGCAAACCTCCGGGGTTCCTGAAATCTGTCGCGGCTTTGTCAAAGGAGGCGGCCTCACGCAGTTGCCGGTTCAAATAAGAAAAGCCCGCTTCTTGTCCCCACCAAATCGGTCATTCCTGCCTCGCCAGCGCCGGTATGTTGCTATATTGTTCTCAAAACAAGCGCTTGAAACCGGACCAGTAAACCATGACCGACCCGGACGGGTACGACGATTCCTTTGACGATCCATTCCAGCCTATCGGCACGCGGGCGGAGTCCGCGCCTGCACCCGTGCGGCCGCAAGGTGGGATCGCGGCCAGGGCGATGGCGGCACGGCGGGCGCCGGACTATCTGACGGGTCTGAACCCGGAGCAGCGGCTGGCGGTGGAAACAACCGAAGGGCCGGTTCTGGTGCTGGCTGGTGCCGGTACGGGCAAGACCCGCGTGCTGACAACACGCATCGCCCATATCCTGGCAACAGGCTTGGCGCGGCCGTCCGAAATTCTGGCGGTCACTTTCACCAACAAGGCTTCACGCGAGATGAAGGAACGCATTGCCGGGTTTGTCGGCGGCAATGTGGAAGGCATGGCGTGGCTCGGCACGTTCCACTCCATCTGTGTGAAGATCCTGCGCAAGCATGCCGAACTTGTCGGCTTGAAATCGTCCTTCTCGATCCTCGACACCGACGATCAGATCCGCCTTATCAAGCAGATCATCCAGGCCGAAGGGCTGGACGACAAGCGTTGGACAGCCAAGGCCTTTGCCGGGATGCTGGATGGTTGGAAAAACCGGGCTCTGGGGCCGAAGGATATCCCGGAAGGCGAGGCGCGGGCGTTTGCCAACGGCAAGGGCCGAAAGCTCTACGAGGAATATCAGGAGCGCCTGTCGATCCTGAACGCGGCCGATTTCGGTGATCTGCTTTTGCATGTCATCACGCTGTTCAAGACCCAGCCGGATGTCCTCAAGGAATATCAGCGCCGCTTCCGCTATATGCTGGTGGACGAATATCAGGACACCAACATCGCGCAGTACCTGTGGCTGCGGCTGCTGGCCCAGGGCAACCCGAATGTCTGCTGTGTCGGTGATGATGACCAGTCGATCTACGGCTGGCGCGGCGCGGAAGTCGATAACATCCTGCGCTTCGAACATGACTTCAAGGGCGCCGTCGTCATTCGCCTGGAGCGCAATTACCGCTCAACCAGCCATATCCTGGCTGCCGCATCCCACCTGATTGCCTTCAACGAAGGCCGGCTCGGCAAGACGCTCTTCACGGATTTCGAGGAACCCGACCACGACCTGGTGTCAGTGGCCTCCGTCTGGGACAGCGAAGAAGAAGCGCGTACCATCGGCGACGAGATCGAGACACTTCAGTCGCGAGGTCATTCGCTCAATGAAATGGCGGTTCTGGTGCGGGCATCCTTCCAGATGCGCGAGTTCGAAGACCGGTTTGTCACGTTGGGGCTTAACTATAGGGTCATCGGCGGTCCGCGCTTTTATGAGCGCATGGAAATCCGCGACGCCATGGCCTACTTCCGCTGTGTCGCGCAGCCTGCGGACGATCTGGCGTTTGAGCGCATCGTCAACACGCCCAAGCGCGGTCTTGGCGATGCGACGCTGAAACTGGTCCATGGCGTTGCCCGGGCAGAGCGCATTCCGCTGATGCAGGCGGCAAGCCAGCTTATCGATACCGAAGAACTGAAGCCGAAGCCACGCAACGCGCTGAAGTCCGTGCTCGACAACTTCGAGCGCTGGCGGCGTCAGCTCGACCAGATGAAACACACCGAACTGGCGGAAATCATCCTCGATGAGAGCGGCTACACCGAGATGTGGCGGCAGGACCGGTCGGCGGAAGCGCCGGGACGGCTCGACAACCTGAAGGAACTGATCCGGTCGATGGACGAATTTGAATCCATGGCCGGTTTCCTGGAGCACATTTCCCTCGTCATGGACCGGGACAGCGCGGATGCGACTGACGCTGTTTCCATCATGACGCTGCACTCGGCCAAGGGGCTGGAATTCGACACGGTTTTCCTGCCAGGCTGGGAAGAGGGGCTGTTTCCCCACCAGCGCGCGCTGGATGAATCCGGTCGCGCCGGTCTGGAGGAAGAGCGCCGGCTGGCCTATGTCGGCATCACCCGGGCGAAGAAACGCGCAAAACTCTATTTCGCCTCCAACCGGCGCATTCACGGTCTCTGGCAGTCAACCGTTCCCTCACGGTTTCTGGATGAGCTGCCGCCGGACCATGTCGAGATTGCCGAAGCTTCGTCCAGCTATGGCGGCTATGGCGGTGGCGGCTACGGACCGTCCCGGTTCGACAGTCATGATCCCTTCGACAAGGGCAGCTACTCCACGCCGGGCTGGCAACGTGCGCAGCGTGCCAAGCAGTCCTCCAGCGGATTTTCCGATGGCGGCGGCCGTGGGTATCAGTCTGCGCGGCAAAAGCGTCAGGGGCCCTTGACCATCGAAGGGGAGCTGGTGGCGAAATCCGTCAGTGACACGCCATCGCAATTCTCTCTGGGTGAACGCGTGTTCCACATCAAGTTCGGCTATGGCGCCATCAAGTCGATCGAGGGAAACAAGCTGACCATCGACTTTGAAAAGGCAGGGGTGAAGAAGGTCATCGACAGTTTCGTCGAACGGCACTGACCGGCTGGTTGCAAAAACCAGTCCGGTGAGCTGCTTCCGACGACTACGCTCCAATAAACCGGGAATATGGTCTCGCGCCTGATGTGTTTTTGGGTTGGCCCCAAAGCCTGAGACACTTTGAGCCTGGGGGCGTTCTAGAGATCGACACCTTGCGGTTTGATCAGCATGTCGCGTTCCTTCAGGAAGGGATGAATTCCGATGGCCTCGCGCAGCACTTCCTGGCCCAATTGCACTCTGCCGAGCGTCATGAAGATGATTGCCTTGCCGGACAAGGCGCCAAAGTGCCGTGGTTCCAGGGCAAGGGCGCGTTCGATATCTTCGAGGCTGGCTTCGTAATTACCCTGCAGGAAGAGGATGAAGGCACGCTGGTTCCAGCCTTCCGAGTAATCCGGAGCTTCTTCCACGACCGTGTCGAGCAGATCCTTCGCACCCTGAAAGTCATAGGACCCTCGTTTACGCATGGCCTCGTCCACCTTCTGCCGGATCTCCGGCGTAGGGGCGGCATCCAGCCAGGTGTGCCAGATGCTATCCTCGATCTTGCTGGCCTCCTCTTCATTCGGAGCGTTCTTCAAGGCTTCAAACAGTTGATCCTGCTCGGACGTCGCCAAAGCGGGGAGGGTGAGAAGCTGGAGGCAAAGAAGCGCAGCAACCAGATATCCGGTCACTTGCAGCCAGTTTAGGCGCGAACGGGGGCAAGTCATGGGTGGTTCCTCGCATTTCCCAATGAAATGGGGCAGAGGCCCGGTTTGCCCAGTCACGGGGCCGTTTCAAGCTGGCATCACTGGCCGCTTCCCGCTATACCGCACGCCTTGACCCCAATAACCACAGGCGCGAGCGGCGATGAAAACCATCCGGGTACGGATCACGGCTGAAGAACTGGAAGCCAAGCGGATCTCCGAGATCCTTGAACGGGCGTTTGAGGATGACGGCAATCCGGTGACCATCTACGAAGCAACGCCGGACGGACGCCTGTGGGCGGCTGAAATTCTTCTGTTCGACAAGGAGCCGGAAGAGGCGGCTGCGACGGTGCGCGACCGTGTCGGCGCCGATGCATTTGCCGCGCCGCTGGAAGCAGAAGAACTGCCGGATATCAATTGGGTCGAGAAGAGCCTGGAAGGGCTGAAGCCGGTAAAAGCCGGTCGTTTCGTTGTTCACGGCAGCCACGACAGGGACAAGGTTCCAGGTGGTGCCATCGGCATCGAGATCGAAGCAGCGCTTGCCTTCGGAACCGGTCACCATGGCACGACCGCGGGTTGCCTGGAGGAAATCGACAGGCTTTTGTCCATGCGCGCGTATGACAGCATTCTCGATCTTGGAACGGGAACAGGCGTGCTGGCAATCGCCGCTGCGCTTCAATCCCGCCAGTTGGTTCTTGCAACCGATATCGACCCTGTTGCGACGAAAACGGCGCTGGAAAACGCCCGGCTCAACGGTGCGGGGCATCTTGTTCGTGGCTTTACCGCCAACGGAATTGAAGACCGCCGCTTTCGTCTCTTTGGTCCGTTCGATCTGGTGATCGCCAACATCCTGGCGCGGCCGCTGATGAAGATGGCGAAGTCCATCGGTGAACGCATGACGCCGACCGCAACCCTCGTGCTGTCCGGCCTCAGGGTGGAAGACGGCCCCCGGATCCTGTTCGCCTATGGCTGTCAGGGTTTCATTCTGGACAGGCGCGGCGAAAAGGACGGCTGGTTGACGCTTACTCTTGTGCGGGGACGTAAACAGGCCTGACTGCGTCCGCAATCTGCCAGGAAGCAGCAATGATCATGTCCTCGCCCGCAAGACGCTTGTCGACGCTCGGCTCCGCGGGATGAGGGAAGGGGAGAGCCGTTTCTTTTATTCTGGTGCCGGAAAATTTTGACTGCAGATACAAAAAGACCCGCCGAAAATTTCGGCGGGTCTTTTCTTGTGCACAGTGGTCTTTACTTAAACCGTCCTGAGCCCCTTAGAACGCGCTGGTAGAGGTGCCTTCGCGCTCGAGCTGGGCGCGGTCATAGCCGTGGGAGGCCAGGGTCGCGTCGTCAAGTGACAGCAGGTAGCCGTTGACATAGCGGCGTGCCTGGATGGAGCGGGCTTCAATCATGCGGTCGAAAGCGCGGCGCATGAAGCTGCCGCCAGCGCGGGTCGAAGTGGTCGTTTTCATGGTCATCGTGATCAATCCCATTTGAAGGTTAAGAGCTTCCCTAGGGAGAACGTCTTTTTCTTGTGTGACCTCTATATGCGCTTTTGCCGGGACCTCAGGTAGGCCTCGAAACGCATGCCAGCCTTGCGCTCTTCGCATATGCGAAAGATTTTGCTGCGGTGCGAAATGCGGGGAAGATTATGCTGCTGAACCAATTCAAGCGGAATAATTATCCAGCTTGATCGGATGGGGTCGCGAAATTATCTTGCGGCCATGTTCCAGACCTTTGACGATCTCAGTGATCCTTCCTGTGGTGCGCCGCATGCGGCGCTTCTCAGAGCCGAACTCTCCCGCCGTGGTCTCGACGGCTTTCTCGTGCCGCGTGCCGATGCGCATCAGGGCGAATATGTTCCGCCGCATGATTGCCGCCTCCAGTGGCTGACAGGCTTTACGGGATCTGCCGGCATGGCTGGGGTTCTGGGGGAAGAAGCCGCGATTTTCGTCGACGGCCGGTACACCATTCAGGTGCGTGACCAGGTCGACATGGCGGTCTTTCCGGCGCGCCATCTTGTCAATGAGCCCGTGACCGACTGGCTGGCCGAACGACTGCAGCCGGGGCAGAAGCTGGGCATCGATGCCATGCTGCATACGGTGCGAGAGGTTCGTCGTCTCGAGGAGATTTGTGAGTCGGCCGGCGCCACTTTGGTCAAGCTGAACGACAATCCGGTCGACAGTGTCTGGAAGGACCGTCCCGAGCCGCCACTTGGTCAGGTTTCGCTCTATCCGGTTGAGCTTGCCGGACGCGGTGCGAAGGACAAGATTGCCGAAATCCAGTCGGCCCTCGCAGACAAGAAGGCGGATGCCTGCGTGCTGACGCAGCCCGACTCGATTGCCTGGCTGTTCAACATCCGCGGGTCCGACGTCACCCATACGCCGTTGCCGCTCTCCTTTGCCACGGTTCCGGCAGAAGGCAAGCCGTCCCTGTTCATTGATGGCCGCAAGTTGTCCAATTCCGTTCGCGATGCACTCGCCGATCTGACGGACCTCAGTGAACCTGCTGATTTCAAACCGGGGCTGGAGGGTCTCGGCAAGGCTGGTGCCAGGGTGATGATTGATCCGGGCCTGGCGGGGATCGGCATCGCCGACGCCATCACCAGGGCAGGTGGAACCTTGCTGGAAGCGCAAGACCCGATCCTGCTGCCGAAGGCGATCAAGAACGAGACGGAACTGAAAGGCGCGCGCACCGCACATGTCCGCGATGCAGCTGCTTTCGTCAATTTTCTGTGCTGGTTTGACGAAGTCGCTCCCCGGGGCGATCTCGATGAGATCAGCGCTGCGGAAAAGCTTGAGGAGTTCCGCCGGGAAACCGGTGTTCTGAAGGATATTTCCTTCGACACGATTTCCGGTGCAGGCCCGAACGGGGCGATTTGCCACTACAGGGTCAGCCGGTCCAGCAATCTCAAGATCCCGGTTGGCAAACCGTTCCTGATCGATTCGGGTGCCCAGTATGAAGACGGTACCACCGACATCACCCGCACACTTGCGGTTGGAGAGGTCAGTGCGGAGATGAAGAAGCACTACACGCTGGTGCTGAAGGGACATATTGCGATCTCGACCGCAAAGTTCCCGGAAGGTACCACGGGTGCGCAGCTCGATACGCTTGCCCGGATCGATCTGTGGAAGGCCGGTCTTGATTTCGACCATGGCACCGGTCACGGCGTCGGTGCCTACCTCAGTGTTCACGAAGGACCGCAACGTATTGCCAAAACCGGCACGGTGCCGCTGAAACCGGGCATGATCCTGTCGAATGAGCCGGGCTACTATCCGGCGGGCGAATACGGCATCCGGATCGAAAACCTGGAAGTCGTCACGCCTGCGCGTGATTTGCCGGGTGGGGAACGCCCGATGCTCGGCTTCGAAACGATTACGCTTGTGCCCATGGATCTTCGGTTGATTGAGCCTGCTCTGCTGACGGTTGCCGAGCGCGACTGGTTGAACCGGTATCATGAGAGGGTCCGCGCCGAGATCGGTCCGCTTGTGGGCGCGAAAGAGCGGATCTGGCTGGAACAGGCGACAAAAGCGATCTAAAAGATCCTGGAGGCCGGTTTCGACCGGCCTTCCTATTTTGAATTCTTGTTTATCGAGCTGAGGTTTTTCAATGCGCGCCGCGGATGTTCTCAAGATGCCGCTCTACGCTGCCGAGCTGGCAACCGGAGCCAAGTCGTTTCGGGACAACCCGCTGATTGGCAGCCGCCGGCTGAACGAGGCCGGGTTGCACGCCAAGCGCATCAAGCTGGCGGAATCCATGGCGGATTCGCGCCGCCGCAGGTTGGAGCACCTGCTGCCGGAAGCTGACCGCGCAGCTTATGCAAGAGACGGATTTATCGCCACACGCAACCTTCTGCCGGAAGATGAACTGGCGGCGCTGCGCAAGGAAGTCGAAACAACGCGCTTCGATGCCTGGGACATGCGCCAGGGTAATGCCGTCACGCGGTTCGTTCCCCTGCCGCCCAGTGTGCTTGCAGATTTGCCTCGTCTGAAGGCCTTCGTCTGGAGCAAGCCGTTCCAGAACGGTCTGCGTTATGTCGGTTCGACCAATGGTGATCCACTGGTCTACCTGCATATTGTCATGACCAATCCGGACACCAAGCGGAAGGCCGACCCGCAAACGGCGTTCCATTCCGACACTTTCCATCAGACCGCGAAATCGTGGTTCTTCCTTTATGATATCGATGATGCCGAGGGACCGTTCACGTATATTCCCGGATCGCACCGGCTGACGCCGGAACGGCTGGAATGGGAACGTGAACAGAGCCTGTCGGCCTGTGGGGACAAGAACACGCTGCATGCTCGCGGTTCCTTCCGCCTTGCTCCGGAAGAACTGGGTCGGCTGAAATATCCCGAGCCGGTGAGGTTCGCGGTTCCCGGCAACACGCTGGTCGTTGCCGATACCCACGGCTTTCATGCCCGTGCCGCCAGTAAGCGGCCGTCGGTTCGCGTTGGCATTTATGGCTCGCTGCGTCGAAATCCATTCCTGCCGTGGGCGGGGCTTGACCCGTTCGATCTGCCAGGCCTCAGGGGGCGCCAGGCCCGGTTCTACATGGCCCAGAAGGATCTGCAATTCCGCCTGAAGGGCAAGGCATCGCATCGCTATGCGGGCAAGATCCTGGTAACGGAACCTTCGAAATTCTGACCTTGCGGACAATCCTGCAGGCGGGATTCCTGCTGGTGTCCGTTAGTGGTGCTCTTCCTCGTTGGCCTTGATCAGCTCCGAGTTGAAGTGATTGAGCGCCTTTACGTGGCGCGCCTGTCCGACGATCCTGGTTGCATCTTTGGTGCTGACGACGGGAAGCGAGGCTTCTCCGCAGGAATCAAAGCTTTTCAGTGCGCTTTCAAGCGAGTCGGTATCATGAAGGTAACTGCCGTCCTGACCGGGTCGGAAAATGCAATCCTCCTCATTGGCCGGGGGAGGGTCCATGAAATCCTTCACCTTGACCGTTTCTCCCAGAAAGCGGTGGATGCCGTCATTCACGAAATAGCCGCGCAGGCCAAGCAACCAGTGGAAATAGGATTTGCCATGAACGGCCTGTGTCAGGCCCGTTGCAATCGACACGGTCAGCAGCAGGGCGATCGAGAGCGTGTAGCCGCCGGTCAATTCGAAAACGATCATGGTTGTTGAAAAGGGCGCGCCGAGAACCGCTGCTGCAACGGCCCCCATTCCCAGGATTGCGTAAAGCCCCTCGCTTGAAGCCAGTTCGGGAAAGACGGAGGCGGCAATCAGCCCGAAGGCGCCTCCGGTCATTGCGCCGAGATAGAGCGATGGCGAGAAGATGCCGCCGCCAAATCGGGACGCCAGAGTGATCGCGGTCGCGGCTGTTTTCGCAAACAGCAGAGCGAACAGCATCGCCAGGGGCAACTGGTCCTTGAGGGCAGCGTCAGTGGTCTCGTAGCCGACGCCAAGCACGTCGGGAAAGACCAGAGCAATGAGCCCGACCGCGAAACCGCCGATAACGGGTCGCAGCCAGACCGGCATCGAAATGTTGCGGGCAACCCAATCCGTTCCGATCAATGCAAACTGGAACAGGATTGCAACGAGGGCGGAAACCAGGCCCAGAAGCGCAAAGGCCGGAAATTCCCAATAGGAGGTAATCTGGTGTCCCGGGATGACGAAGGCGGCAACGTCGCCGAACCAGAGCCGGGAGAATACGGTTCCCGTAACGGCGGCAATCGCGATGGGCGAAATGGCCGACATCGCATAGTGCCCGAGAATGACCTCATGTGCGAACAGAACGCCTGCGATAGGTGCGTTGAAAGACGCGGACACCGCACTGGCAACGCCGCAGGCCAGCAGAATACGATGCGCGGAATCCGGCAGCTGAAACAGGCGCCCGACCGATGCACCGATGGTTGCCCCCAGGTGCACGACCGGGCCTTCACGCCCGGCACTGGCGCCGGAGCCGAGCGATAGCGCCGTGATAAGGGCTGATGATATGCCCGGCCAGAACGGCAGCCCGCGTCCGCCTTTGACACGAGCCTCGATCACGTCCGCCACGCTGAACGTTCTTTGCATCGGTTGCATGTACTGAAGCAGCAGGCCAACCAGCAATCCGCCAATGGTGGGTCCGGCAACGATCATGTACCACGGCAGTGTCGCGGCGGCGCTGACGACACGTTCTGTCGCCGTGCCAAGCCAGGGCAGCTGCACCAGGCTGATGATTTCACGGAAGATAATGGCCGCCCAGGAGACGAAAGAGCCGATCAGAAGGGCCAGCAGCCAGACGATATGGCTTTTCTGACGCAGAAATTCCCTGAAGTTGAACCCGATGCCAGCGAGAAGCCCGGCGATGCCGGAGCGAATGGAAGGGGCGAGCCTATAAAGAAAGTTCAATCGGTCTGGCATTTGGTCGGCGTGACTCAACTGAGATTAAAAGCCAATCTGGATTACGGCCCCATTTTACGGAGGAACCGCGTCACTTCACCGTCAAAATTGAAAAAATCCGGCTTGTCCCTTGATTTTCATATGTTCAGGTTTAAGGAGGGGGTGTCGAAGCCTTCAGGCCATGTCGCCATCCCGGTCGCCTAGACCGGCTGTTTTGGGCTCCGGCAAATCGCCAGAAGTAGCCCTCTCAGCCAAAAAGTGTTGGCCTGCCATGTCCGTTGTTGAACCGTCCGATACCCCGTCACTGTCCGGTGACGGCCCCTCAGACGCGCGCGAAGAACGCGTATTTTCTGTGCCCATGTTGTGTCTTGTGGCGTTCTTTATCGGGATCGTCGCAGCCATTGGCGCGGTTTTCTTCCGATATCTGATCTCGGTCGTTCACAATCTTTTCTACTATGGAAAGTTTTCGACCGTTTACGACGCCAACCAGTTTGCCGATGCCAGTCCGCTTGGCGCTCTGGTCATTCTTGTCCCCGTCGTCGGCGGTTTGATCGTGGTGTTTCTGGTGAAGACCTTCGCTCCGGAGGCCAAGGGGCACGGCGTGCCGGAGGTGATGTTCGCGGTCTACCACAAGAAGGGCGATGTTCGCGGCGTGGTGGCGCTGGTGAAATCCTTTGCCTCGGCGATTTCCATCGGAACCGGTGCCTCGGTCGGCCGCGAGGGGCCGATCATCCAGATCGGGGCCTCCTTCGGTTCGACGATCGCCCGGGCGTTGCATCTGCCACGCTGGCAAAAGATCACGCTGCTTTCTGCCGGGGCAGGGGCGGGGATTGCCGCCACCTTCAACACACCGCTTGGCGGGGTGCTCTTTGCTGTCGAGATGCTGTTGCCCGAGGTCAGCAACCGGACATTCCTGCCCGTGGTCGTTGCCACGGCGACAGCCACATACGTCGGCCGGATTGCCTTTGGTCTCGACCCCGCCTTTATCGTGCCGATCTCCGCGGAAGAGGCTATCGAAGCCATCGCGCCGATCCAGCTGGGTGCCTATGCACTGCTCGGTGTCCTGGCCGGCATTGCCTCCTGGGCCTTCATTCGCACGCTCGCCTGGTGCGAGGACCTGTTCCCCAAGCTCCCTGGCAATGACTACACCCAGAACATCATCGGCATGCTGATTATCGGCACGCTAAGCTATGTCCTGATGCTCACCACGGGGCATTACCACACCGCGGGCGTCGGCTATGCCACGATCCAGGATATCCTGAATTCGACCCCTTACACGTTCATACTGCTGGCTGTTCTCTTCATCGCGAAAATCATCGCGACGTCGATCAGCCTTGGTGCGGGGGCCTCCGGCGGTGTCTTCTCGCCGTCGCTGTTTATCGGTGCGACGCTTGGCGGAATGGTCGGGGTCCTGTGTTCCTACCTGTTCCCGGACAGTGGCTTCACAGCGGTGGAATTTGCGCTTGTTGGCATGGGGGCGCTCGTCGGCGGTGCAACCGGCGCATCGATGACTGCCATCGTGATGATCTTCGAGATGACCCGAGACTATAACGTCATCGTGCCGCTGGTTCTGGCGGTCGCGATTGCGGTCGGTGTCCGGCGCTGGCTGATCAAGGACAACATCTACACGGTCAAGCTGCGCCATCGCGGCAAACCGATCCCGCTCAACCGGCACACCAACATGTATCTGGTGCAGCCGATCAAGGAAGTGATGGCAAAGAATTTCGTGATCCTGCCGCTTGATACGCCTGTCCAGGAAGCGATTTCCGCCGTGAGTGCCGATGGCGGATCTCACATCATCGCGTCCGATGGGCCCCGGATTGCCGGCTTTGTGCGCCTCGGCACCATTCCGTACCAGGCCGACCGCTTCGCTGGGCAAACGCTGCGCGCGATCCTCTCAAACGATTTCGTGATCGCACCGGCAACCAACATCATGAATTCGGTGATCACGCGCATGAACAACCGCAATCGCAGTTGCGCGATCATCGTGTCGGGCGATGGCCGTATTCCGCGCCCGGATGATGTGGTCGGGGTGGTCGATTCCAAGGAAATCGCCGGCGTCGTGGTCTCCAACCACTACGGCTGAGGCAATCGCGTCTGATATCAGCCCGTGGAGTGGTTTGCCGCTCCACGGGCTTTTGTTCTCGCGTCGATTGGGTGCTCAGGGCTTCTTGCGGATCTCGATATGGCGTCCAGCCCGCTCCGGGCGCGGCAGACTGGCATGAGCTTGCGACAGGGCCGTCAGGTTGGCCGCAATGTCCTCCGGCCAGGGAGCGACCTTGCGGGCGTTCATGTCGACATGAAGGCTCAGTTGTTCGGATGTCGCCGATAGCCAGCCTTCCTCGGCGTGGCGCAGTTCCTGATAGAAATGCGCACGCTTGGCGTCGAAATCGACAAGCTGAAGCGTCGCGATCACCTTCATGCCGGCGCTGAGTTCGCGCAGGTAGCACACATGTACCTCTGCGGTGAAGAACGAGCCGCCACGGGTCTTCACATAGTCGGGACCCATGCCGAGACGGTGAAAGACCTCATCGACAGCCGTATCGAACAGGACGTTGTAATAGGCCATGTTCAGATGGCCGTTGTAATCGATCCAGTCGTCCTTGACCGTCATGATTTCGCTTTCCACCGGCTTTGCGTCCCAAGTCACCTTCACAATCCTCCTTGCGCCATTGTGTCCAACCTTGCGGGAAATGCCCATTAGGCTTTGACCTTTCGGGCCGGGGCTAACATATTCGGTTTTTTACCGCGCAGACAAAAGCGCGGCCCCAGGAGGAAAGAGAATGCCGGAATTGGCAACCGCGTCCGACGGAGCGCAAGTCCTTGAAAAGAATGGCGCGATCGGCGCTGCCATCGAAAAACTGACGGGCCTGTTCAAGGACCGTTGTTCCACGTCCATGGCTCTGCGGGAACAGCATGGCCACACCACCACCTGGTTGAAGAATCAGCCGCCCGATGCCGTTGTCTTTGCGGAGACGACCGAGGAAGTCGCCGAAGCCGTCAAGATTTGCGCGGCTCTCAAGGTTCCCGTGATCGCATTCGGCACGGGGTCTTCGCTTGAAGGGCATGTGAATGCACCGTTCGGCGGCGTTTCCATAGACCTGTCCCGCATGAACAACGTTCTGGAGGTCAACGCGCAGGATCTGGATTGCCGGGTCGAGGCCGGGGTAACGCGCAAGCAGCTCAACAGCTTTATTCGCGACACCGGCCTGTTCTTTCCGATCGACCCGGGTGCGGATGCCAGCATCGGCGGCATGGCGGCCACCCGTGCATCGGGCACCAACGCTGTGCGATACGGTACGATGAAAGACGCAGTCCTCGGCCTCACCGTGGTGACCGCGGACGGACGGATCATCAAGACGGGTGGCCGGGCGAAGAAGTCCTCGGCGGGTTATGATCTGACCCGGCTTTTTGTCGGCTCGGAAGGCACGCTCGGCATCATCACCGAGTTGACCTTGCGCCTGAACGGTCAGCCGGAAGCGATTTCCGGTGGCGTCTGCCCGTTCCCGGATGTGGCGTCCGCCTGTAACGCTGTGATCACCACCATCCAGATGGGTCTGCCTGTAGCGCGTATCGAGCTTCTGGATGAAGTTCAGGTGCGCGGCTGCAACATCTATTCCAAGCTGGATCTGCCTGAAACTCCGACACTTTTCCTTGAGTTCCACGGATCTGAAGCCGGCGTGCAAGAGCAGTCGGAAACTTTTTCGGCGATTGCCGAGGAGTTTGGCGGCGGGCCATTCAAGTGGGCGACAGCGGCCGAAGACCGGACGAAACTTTGGGCAGCCCGCCATGACGCCTATTGGGCTGGCAAGTCGCTGAAGCCTGAAGCCAGCATCATGGTGACGGACGTGTGCGTGCCGATCTCGCGGCTTGCGGACTGCGTTGCCGCCACGGCCGAGGATATCCGCAACGAAGGTTTCCTGGCGCCGATCGTCGGGCACGTGGGTGACGGTAACTTCCACGTTCAGATCCTGGTCAACCTGGACGATCCGGAAGAAAAGCAACGGACGGAAGACTTTGTCGGACGGCTTGCACTGAGGGCGATCGCCATGGGCGGCACCTGCACCGGCGAACACGGTGTCGGCCAGGGCAAGCAGAAATACATGGCCAAGGAACATGGCGAGGCGCTTGACGTGATGCGCGCTGTCAAACAGGCACTCGATCCTCACAATTTGATGAATCCCGGCAAGATCCTGCCGCAGTCATGATATTGTATCGAATCAGTTCAATAAGCTCGTTTTGCTCCGCCGGACGCCGCAGGGCGGCGATCCGGCCAGCGCCGGAAATCCTGTGTTTGCACTGCAGCAGGGATCGGCTACATCTATCCGGTACGATATCCGGTGACTTTGGAGAACAAGGAGACAAGGCCTGAACTCCGTCTACATCACGTTGGGTGTAACAGTCATTCTGGTGCTGGTGGCAGCGCTGGTCGGGCCGTTCTTTATCGACTGGACCGTCTATCGGTCGACTTTCGAAAGCTATGCGGAGCGCGCGCTCGGGCACAGGGTGACTGTGCTGGGGGAGGCGGACCTGCGGCTTCTGCCCGCGCCCTCCATCAGTTTTTCCGACGTGCGTGTCGGTGGTGCCGAAGATCCGCTTCTGGTGGTCTCGCGCTTCGACATGCGCATCGAGCTTCCGTCGCTGCTGAAGGGCGAGATTCGGGTTCTCGACATGGAACTCGACCGTCCGCACCTGTCGCTTTCACTTGATGAGGCTGGTCGACTGGACTGGCTGACGGCGATGACGTCGAGCGGCGCCATAGCCAAACTGGCACCGGATGACCTGTCCTTCGAAAAGGTGACGATCCGTGATGGCGCATTGACGATCGTCGATGCGCGGTCCGGCGAAATCAACCGGATCGACGACGGAAATCTGGTCGTATCCGCACGCTCGCTGGAAGGTCCGTTCCGAGGCGCCGGCAGCCTCACGCTGAATGGTGCGCCCTATACGGTCAGTCTTGCAACTGGCCGCGCACAGGAAAACGCCGGACTGCGCGTCAAAGGCGAAGTCACCCCCACCAACAGGCCGGTGAACTTTGCTTTCGACGGTCAGCTTCAGGTGGCCGACGCCGCGCCCGAATTCGACGGCCGCTTCACCATCGCCTCGGTTGCGCTGGAAGAAAACGATCCGAATATCTGGCAGGCGGAAGGGCAGTTCACTGCCGATATCGCCGAGGTCGCGGTACCCGAATTCGAGTTCCGCTATGGTCCCGAAGACCGGCGCTTGAGCATGACCGGCAATGCGGATCTGATCTATGCCGGCGAAAAGCGTTTTGAAATCCGTGCGAAGTCGAAACAGGTCGATCTGGACAGGTTGCTGGGCGGCGGACCGCAATCACCTGTCGACATCAACGAGGCGGCGACACGGCTGATTGCTGCCCTGCGTGTCGTGCCGCTGCCGTCCATCGACGGTGCCGTTTCAATGGATGTTCCGGCGCTGGTGGCCGGTGGCGGCATCATCCAGAATGTTCGCCTGGATCTTGAAACCATGCTGGGCGGCTGGCGCGTCGCGCGCCTTGCCGGACGCCTGCCGGGCCGCACGACGGTTGCCACCCAGGGCGACCTCGGCCTCGAGCCGTCTTTGACCTATCGCGGTGCGGTGTCTATCAGCTCGGACCAGCCGGGGTCGCTTCTCAGCTGGTGGCGGCAGAAGGAAGCCGGCGTCGGTACTATCGAACCGGTTTCCCTGGAAGGACGCTTGAACCTCGTGTCCGAAGGTGCGGCGCTGGACAATCTGCGTCTGACCATCGCCGGTTCCGAAGCCCGCGGCGGCCTGGCCTACCGCATTCCACGCAGCGGCAATTCGGAATTCTCGCTCTCTCTGGAAGCAGACCGGCTCGATCTGGACCAGATCGAAAACCTGGCTGCCCTGCTTCACCCTCAGGCTGTCGAAGCGGGGGAACCGGCAGATCCAAAAGGGCTCGATGTTTCCTTGCGCCTTCGTGCCAAACAGGTGGTGGCACGCGGTGTCGAGGGCGAAGGTCTGGCGCTGGAGGCAGAGTATTCGGACGGCGGTGTCAGGATCGACAGGTTGTTTGCAAATGACCTTGCAGGCGCCCGGCTCGATGTCTCCGGCGATATCCGCAATCTCTTTTCAGCACCCGAGGGAGCCGTGTCCGGAACGCTCGACGCCCGGGACCTGTCCGGTCTTGTTGCGCTGGCAGGCGGGTTGTTTCCCGAAACAGTCTTTGTTGAACGGCTGGAACGCGCAGCCGCAAGCCTGGTGCCTGCCAAGTTCGATGCCGAGTTGAAGGCGGCTGCGGTTGGCGAAGCAACGGATATGACACTGCGCCTGGATGGGAGCGCGGGCGGCGCCGACGCTGCGATCAATGCCGAGCTCAAGGGCCGTGTCGACCAGTGGCACGATGCCGAAGTTGCTGTCGGCGTGGAACTGAAGGGCCCGGATGGCGGCCGGCTTCTGCAGCAGCTCGGTTTTGACGTCATTCCTCTGGAAGCTGCCGGAACAGGCCATCTGGCGCTGAATGTTTCCGGCATTCCGGCAAAGGGGCTGGCCACCGACCTTTCCACGGAGATCGGCGGATCCAGCGTTGAAGCCAACGGAACCTTGACCCTGAAAAAGGATGAGGCGCCGGAATACCTTGTTTCGGTGACCGCAGAGACAGCGGACCTTGGCCCACTGGCCTTGATGGCCGGTCGGGTTCTGCCGGTCATGAGCGGCACGATCCCTGCAGCGCTTTCGGTCGATGTCGAAGGGATTGGCAGCTCGATGGCCGTCAGCAGGGCCGAAGGCTCGCTCGGAACGACGACGTTCGAAGGTCGTCTGGAAGGCGACCTTGAACCGGCACCGGGCGAACGTAACAGACGTTTCTCCGGTGAGATAACCGTCTCCGAGGCCGATCTGCGCACAATGACGGAACTGGTCCTTGGTCCCGATCAGTGGTTCTCGGCGGGGGACGGTTCAAGTATCTGGCCGACAACCCCGTTCGGATCGCCGCTTCTGGATGGCCTCGACCTGACAATGCAGTTCAAGGCAGACAGAATGCTGCTGGACGAGGACACCGCCATTACCGGTCCGAGTGCCGAACTTCGTCTGTCTCCCAGCCTGTTCCGCCTGGACGGACTGCAGGGAGCCTTTGCCGGTGGTCAGCTTGACGGCAGCCTCTCGATACGCCGGACCGAGGCGGAGGCCGCAGTTTCCGGCCGGGTGAAACTGGGCAATGCCGATCTGAGGCAGGTATCCTGGCGGCCGGACAACAGGGCGGTCGCTTCCGGCACGCTCGACCTTTATCTGGAATTCGAAGGGGCGGGTCGCTCGATCTCGGCAATCGTGTCAGGCCTCAACGGTGGCGGTACGTTCTCGATGGAAAACGGCGACTTCCGCGGTCTCAATCCGCAGGCCTTCCCGCTGGTGACACGCGCGGTGGATGCGGGGCTGGACCTTCAGGAGAACAAGATCCGTGACGTTTTCGTCAGCCACATGGCGGCGGGAAGTCTTCCGTTCAAGCGCGTTGACGGCACGCTGACAATGGTGGGCGGACGACTGAGCGCCCGCAACGTTGTTGTCGATGCCGAAAAGGCGGAGATCTTCGGCAGTGCCGAGGTCAATCTCGCCAGTTACGATCTCGACGCGGATTTCTCATTGAAAGTCGATCCGGGCGAGGACGCGGTCACCGGTGCTGAACCGCAGGTCGGACTGTTGTTCGAAGGGGCGGTCGAGGCTCCGGAACGCCGCGTCGACATCGCGCCGTTTACCGCCTATCTCACCCTGCGTGCCTTTGAGCGGGAGGTTGAACGCGTTGAGAAGCTTCAGGCGGAAATTCTGGAACGTGACCGGCTTGTGCGGGAACTGAAAAACCAGCGGGAAGGCGAAGCCCGCCGGGAACGTCAGGCAGCCCGGGCGGCCGAAGAGGAGCAGCTTCGTCTTGAGCAAGAGCAGTCCGGAGGAGACATTCAGCCTCAGCCGGATCCGGACAAGCAGGAAAATTCAGCCCTTCCGCAAAAGACCGACGATGCGCCGCGCAGGGAAACCCGCGCCGCGCCGCCGCCAGTGCCTGCGCCTGCCCCGGCACCAGCTGTTGCCGCGGCTCCCTTTGCCGAGCGCATTCGGGCCGTGTTGGAGACGCCAGACCTGGAAGACCTGACCGCAGCGCCAGATACTGCCCCGGTCACCACTCCTTCGAACAGCCTGCCACCCCTGGACCCGCCGGTCTCCATCGAAGACCTTCTGACGCGCGACGTCGGCTCGCCGCTGGTTCTGCCCGGCGCGCAGTGACAGGCTGGTACGACGGGCCTTCGCTCGTCGATATTGGGCAGGTGTTGCCTGAAGCCCATTGAACGGCGATCGGAAAAGAAGCCGCCAGTCCTTTTCACTCAAAGTTTCAGCAATCTCTCCTCAGGATGAGGGAGATGTATGTTGCAGAGGCGGCAAGAGGGCTGAAGCTCAGAGGCAGTCCGGGCACTTCTAGCTGCGCTGTGGGCAGGCGAAAAGCAGGGGACCGGAAATCAGATTGTCAGCCGTTCATCCCTCCGAAATCAGACCAGCTTCCATTTGGACCCGTTTCAAGGCCCAGACCCTGACTGCCGAAGACAGCGGGTCTTCCGGGTCGCGATTGTCGTCGATTTCGGCAATCAGTCCGGCGAGGGACTTGTTCGCGGCGTCGGCGTAGGCGTCGACGACGGCCCAGAATTCCGGTTCCAGCGCCAGGCTGGTGCGGTGGCCATGAAGGGAGAGGGAGCGCTTTAACAGAGCCATTGGCGGTCAGCTGCGATCGTCGGAAGAGCCCGGGCCAGAAGGATCGGCTTCGATTTTGTCTGCGTCTGTTATTGCTTTATCGGATTGTTCGGCATCCGGGTCGTCAGGTTTTTCCAGAAGATGCCCGTCGACATGGGCATCCAGCGTTTCCCGCCGCTGACGGGCCGCCTCACGTTCGGCTTTGGACCGGCCATACTTGCGCCGGTTGTCCTCGGCCGTCTTTTCCTTGTCCTGACGGTTCTTCTGCTTGCGCACCATGCGCAGATTGATGATCTCCGCGCTCATGGGAAAGGCTCCCGATCTCAGGTCTTCTTGCGGAATGCATCCAGGGAAACGACTTCGCCGCCACCGTCACTGCTTTCGGCAGCTTGCACGGCAGGTTTCGCCTTGGTGTCTGCAGTTGCAGCTTCCTTGTCGCCTGCGCCGTCGTCCTGCCTGGCTTCGTTGTCGGCATGTTCCTGCTCGGCCCTGGCAAGCTCTTCCACGGCTTCCAGCAGCTCTTCCGGCAGTTCTTCCGCCGTCTTGCCGGGGTCGAACTCCAGCGCGAACTGTACGGACGGATCGAAGAAACCCTTGATGGCAGAGAAAGGCACCAGCAGCTTTTCCGGCACGCCGCCAAAGGACAGACCAACCTCGAACGCATGTTCGCCGATGGCAAGATCCCAGAACTGGTGCTGCAGCACGATGGTCATTTCCTGCGGATAGCGCTCCTTGAGCCGCTGGGAAATGCGCACGCCAGGGGCATTGGTGTCGAACGCGATGTAGAAGTGATGGTCTCCGGGCAGCCCGGTACGACCGACTTCGGCAAGTATTTTCTTCACCGCTCCACGCAGCGCGTCCTGGATCAGAATATCGTATCGCAGAAGGTCTTCAGACATCGGTTTTCGTCGAATCTCGCTGGAAAAGTCCACTATCAGGAGCACATTGACGGGCCGAGATCAAAAAGAAAAGGCTCTTTTCCAAGTGAACCCAGATTAATGTGTGCAACCCGGCAATCATCGCTCATTGGTCATGCAACCTATGTAGGACGCTGCAAATACATGGGAAGATCAAGTGGAGGCTTCTGTTGCCAGGTGCCTCCGAACCCCGCCCGTGAGTGCTACCTCAAAGGACTTAGTGGACTACCGGCGCAGCGTTACGCTGCGACAGCGTTGTCCATAGCATAGTTGTCATTTGCAACTATTAAGAAAGCCCGATAACGGTGGTACAATGCCGAGCAAAAGCACAGTCTTTACGCCCTCGTCGATCCTATTTCGCCCCCGCCGAAACCCATGGAGTTTCCGTAGCTTAGCCCCATGGGCTTGGGTGGAGGCGCCGGGTACCGCCCCCGGGTCCGATAGGTTTATTGCACTGACCATTTATTGCCATAGCTGGCGAACCAGCAGCCCTGATATAAGGTCTTCGGCCCTGAAATGAAAGAGGCTTCTGGTAAAGCATGTCGTTTGCCGGCTTGGCGCATGGCCATTCTTCCACAGCACGTGCCAAGTTGGGGAAAGTGCGGGGGAGGGGCTGTCTTTTCGGAAAAATCTGCCAAGTTAACCACAAACTCCAGATCTCCTGACCGCGAAGGCTTCCGCCGTGCAGCAATATCTCGATCTCTTGTCGAAAATCCTGGACGAAGGCGTTGATCGGGGCGACAGGACCGGAACGGGCACGCGCTCGATCTTCGGCCACCAGATGCGCTTCGACCTCTCGCAAGGTTTCCCCTGTGTCACGACAAAGAAGCTGCACCTGAAGTCGATCATTCACGAGCTGCTGTGGTTCCTCGCGGGCGATACCAACATTCGGTATCTGAAAGAAAACGGGGTGAAGATCTGGGACGACTGGGCGGACGAGAACGGCAATCTCGGACCGGTCTATGGCTACCAGTGGCGGTCGTGGCCCGCTCCGGACGGCAGATCCATCGACCAGATCGCCAATCTGCTGAAGATGATCCGGACCAACCCGGAAAGCCGGCGGCTGATCGTCTCGGCGTGGAACCCGGCTCTGGTCGACGAGATGGCCCTGCCGCCGTGCCACTCGCTGTTCCAGTTCTACGTGGCTGACGGCAAGCTCTCCTGCCAGCTTTACCAGCGGTCGGCGGATGTGTTCCTGGGCGTGCCCTTCAACATCGCCTCCTATGCGCTGCTGACCATGATGGTGGCCCAGGTGACCGGCCTGAAGCCCGGCGACTTTGTGCACACGTTCGGTGATGCGCATCTTTATGCCAACCACTTCGACCAGGCCCGTGAGCAGCTCACACGTTCGCCGCGGCCCTTGCCGGAAATGAAGATCAATCCGGATGTCACGGATCTTTTTGCGTTCAAGTTCGAAGACTTCGAACTGACCGGCTACGATCCGCTCCCGCATATTGCCGCGCCGATCGCGGTTTAGCCACCGGCTCGTTCAGCTCACTTCGAACCAGGTCATCATGCCGGAAGCCGCATGACCGAGCATGTGGCAATGGATCAGCCATTTCCCGGGATTGTCCGCTACAAAGGCGATCTTGACGGTCTCTCGCGGCTGACTTGTGAAGGTGTCGCGCCAGTCGGGATTCTCCAGTTTCGTGCCATCGCGCTCGATGACGCGGAAATGATGGCCATGCAGGTGGATCGCATGCGGAAAAGCCGTGTCGTTCCGGCTTTCCAGAAGGATCGTGTCACCGCGCTTGGCGGAAAACATCGGATCATCTTCCATACCGGCCACACCGTTGAAAGCCCAGAAGAGTCCCTCGGACATCATCTGGCGCATGTCCATCTCGACGCCGTGTCTCATCATCGACTGCATGCCGCCCATGGCTCCACCCGCCATCACCAATGGCAGTTCCCAGGGAGAGCTCAGATCGGGTTCCGGCAACCGGTTCGGCGGTGGCAACACGAGTGGCAGGTCTTCGCTCTCGGTTTCCGAGACGACGAAGTTGGCGAAGGTGAACGGCTTGCCGGTCATCATCTCGAACGGCAGCTTGCCTGTTTCCTGAGGTCGCAGCACCAGGTCCATGCGCTGTGCCGGCGCCAGTTGCACTGTGCCCTCGACCTCCCGCGCGGTGTCAAAGGCCTGCCCATCAAGTCCGACTATCTTCGCACCAAACCGCGCCGGAGCCAGATCAAGAATACGTGCCGTGGAGGCGTTGATCAGGCGCAGCCGGTGCCAGCGGTTCATCTTCAACGCAATGTCCGGCATCGAAGCGCCGTTGATGGTCAGCCAGTTGCCCAGACGTCCGGCATGGGCAAAGTCGTGCATGGCACCGAAGCTTGCGGTTTCCAGGATACCGTTTTCGTCCAGGCGCCAATCGTTGAGGATCAGTGTGATGTCGCAATCCGGGTCGAAGGTCTGCTCGTCGTCCTCGACAATCAGTGCGCCCGCGAGGCCGCGCGGCACCTGGTTCCAGCTCATGTTATGGGCGTGGTACCAGAAGGTGCCTGCATCCGGCACGACAAAATCGTAGTCGAAGCTTTCGCCGGGGGCGACGGGAGGCTGGGTGAGGCCGGCAACACCATCCATGGCATTGTCGATGCGGATGCCGTGCCAGTGGACCGAGGTGGGTTCGTCGAGGTTGTTGGTGAAGCGCACTCTGACGCGTTCGCCGCGCTTGACCCGTATCTGCGGGCCGGGCAGCCGGTCGTTGTAGAGCCAGAGATCCGAGAGGCCGCCGTCCTTGCCATAAAGTCGGGCCTGTCCCTTGACCGCCGCAAGGTCGAAGAAACCTTCTTCCGTTTTTGCCAGAGCAAAGGCTGGTGACATTGCAGCAAGGCCTCCTGCCACCGATGCTTTCAAGAACGAACGCCGATCCACTCTCCCACCTTCCTGACGTAAGTTGCTTATCCCCCTCACTATGGTGGTTCCAGTTGGTGGAAGGTCAAGCTCCTCGCACGGCAATAAACCTTTCAAATAACGCTCGCATTTGGCGATGAAACTGCCGACACTTCCTTCAGGTTTCACGCAAGGGAGCTCTCCATGAAGTCAACCGACGGTCTTTCGCTCTCACCCCACACGGCGGCTGCCGAGCGTCGCGGGTTCGATACGTCCCTTGGCCGCAAGCTCTGCGCCGGTGCCGAGGCAGGTTTGTTGCCGCATCTTCATGTCGTGATTGCAGAACGCGGTGGTGAGACGGTTCTGGAAAGTTATGGCAAGGGAGAGGACGAAAACTGGGGCCGTCCGATCGGTGAGGTAACCTTCGGCCCCGAGACCCTTCACGACCTGCGTTCTGTCACCAAATCCATCGTCAGCTTGCTCTACGGCATTGCACTGGAGCGGGGCGAGGTGCCGACGCTCGATACGCCGGTGCTGGAGCTTTTTCCCGAATATGCCGACCTTGCTGTGGATCCGAAACGCATGGAACGGACCGTGGAGCACGCCTTGACCATGTCGCTCGGCATGGAGTGGGACGAGACCCGCCCCTATACCGATCCGGAAAACAGCGAAATCGCCATGGAAATGGCCCCGGACAGGTACCGTTACATTCTGGAGCGGCCGCTGGTGGGAGACCCCGGCACCCGATGGATCTACAGCGGCGGAGCCACCGCGCTGGTGGGCGAGATCCTGCAACGGGGAACAGGGCAGAAGCTTGCCGATTATGCAAGGGAACGCCTGTTTTCTCCGCTTGGCATAAATCAGTTCGATTGGTCTATCGGCCGGGACGGGGCCTATTCGCCGGCGTCCGGGCTGAGGTTGGCTGCGCCCGACCTGCTGAAGATCGGACGTCTCGTTCTTGACAACGGTATCTGGCAAGGCCGGGAGATCGTTCCCGAAGCCTGGATCCGAGCTTCACTGCAGCCAATCATCGAAACCAGCGAAGGGCCGGGATACGGCTATTTCTGGTTTTGCGGCCAGGTTCCCGTTCCGGCTCTTGGCGGCCCGACACCCTGGTTTGCCGGCTTCGGTAATGGTGGCCAGCGACTCTGGCTGTGCCCCAAGGCCGATGTTGCGGCCGTCATCTATTCCGGCAATTACAACGACTGGTCCGCCTGGATCCCGCCGACCCGGGTCTGGAGCGAGATCATTCTGGCGAATTTACGGGAAGCGTAGCCTCGCCTTTGAACACCTGATCCTGACACCAACACATCCTCAGGATGAGGGGGAAGGAGGGGAGGTTATGTTAAGCGTGCGTGCTGGTTGCGCTGATCCGCAATGCAGGACGAAAGCTCGAAGCGCTTTCACCCCTGCCGATGCGCTTCCAGGAAGTCCCGGTACCACAGGGCACTGTTCTTCAGCGTACGGACCTGGGTGTCGTAATCCACGTGAACGATACCGAAGCGCATTTTGTAGCCTTCGGCCCACTCGAAATTGTCCATCAGGCTCCAGAGGAAATAGCCTTTCACCGGAACGCCAGCCTCGCGTGCATCGGCAATGGCACCGAAATGTTTTTCCAGATAGTCGATCCGGCGCTGGTCGTTGACGACACCGTCCTGCGGCTCGTCGTTGTAACAGGCGCCGTTTTCAGTGATGTAGCAGTCCGGAAGCGGGTAACGGGTGTCGAGATCCTTCAGGAGATCCGACAGGCCCTTTTCATAGACTTCCCAGCCGATATCGGTCAGCTCCGGCCCCGGAGTTGGGGGAACCGTCTCGGCCATCGGATAGGCCGCGCCGACATTGGTGTCTGCTTTCACGCGTAGCGGCGTGTAGTAGTTCAGCCCCCACCAGTCGAGAGGCTGGTGAATGGTTTCAAGGTCACCGTCGCGAATGTCCATGTGGTCGCCGAAGGCGCTGAGCACATCCGCCGGATAGCTCCCCTCGAACAACGGTTCGAAGAAAATACCGTTGTTGAACTGGAAGGCGCGCTCTGCCGCTTGCCTGTCCTGCGGCGCGTCGCTGACCGGATAGACGGAATGCGCGTTGATGACGATCCCCATCGGCAGGTCCGGCTTTACGGCCCGGGCAGCCTGAACGCCAAGACCATGTGCCAGGTTCAGCGTGTGCACACTGGCCGCGAAGGCCTCGATGCTTTTTTCACCGGGAGCATGGATGCCGTAGAGATGGCTGAGATGACAGATGCACCAGGGCTCGTTGATGGTGGCCAGTGCGTCCATCCGGTCGCCGAGCCGTTTGACGACAATCTCCGCATAGTCCGCAAACGCTTCCGCCGTGCTGCGGGCGGTCCAGCCGCCGTCGCCCGCCAGGGTCAACGGCAGATCCCAGTGGTACAGCGTCGGATAGACCTTCAGACCACGGGCAACCATGCCATCGATCAGCCGGTCGTAGAAGTCGAGACCCTTCTCGTTCACCGGTCCTCGGCCATCGGGAAGAATGCGCGGCCAGGCGATGGAAAATCGGTAGGCGTCGACGCCGAGTGACTTGATCAGATCCAGATCGCTTTCCCAAAGATGATAGTGGTCGCAGGCCAAGTCTCCGGAATGCCTCTGGTAAACGCGGCCGGGCATCTTGGAAAAGGCATCCCAGATGCTGGGTTTGCGGCCATCTTCGCTGGTTGCGCCCTCGATCTGATAGGCAGCGGTTGCAACGCCGAACAGAAAATCGCCGGGAAAACGGAGCGCAAGGTCTTTGGGAAGTGCCATGGGAACTCATCTGGAGTGGAAACGCGAATGCGATGGTCATAGGTTTCAAAGCGCTTTGGATCAAGTGATTTCGTCTTGCGTTCTGAGTATTGCCCGCCATCAATGTGTCAGGTCCGGTGCGCGTGAAGTGTCATCAGCCAGCGCCAGAAGGGGAGTGCAGGTTCAATAACCCTTGCAATCGCTTCGTGGCCGTTTGCCCCCTGAAGCGATCCGATATCGCTGACGTCTCGCCAAACGGCGAGACCCTTGTGCCGAGCGAGACCACTGCGTGGGTGGTCCGCGGGAAAGCCACGAGGAGCCTTGGCAAGATCTGGGGCGGACATTTCAAACCCGGCAGCCGTCATATGGGCGATCAGGTCTCCGATGTCCTCGCCGTTGTCCGTCTCGAGGGTCTGGAGAAACGATCCGAGCACCGGTTTTGAAAACCGCATGCACCCTGCGCCGGTGCGCACATGATCGGCTTCCACGGACAGGAAGAAGCTGGGCGGTTGCGCGTCCTTGCCCTGGAAAGCGGTGTCCTGCGGCCAGAAGGCCATGCGGACATGGGTGTTGTAGGGTGTCTTGTCCCTGGAAAAGCGCAGGTCCCTGTTGATACGAAATTGCTTTGAGGTGAGGTTGTGGCCGCAAAGCCGCGAGAGCGTTTCGGCAAGCCTGCCGCGAACCGCGTCGGCCGGAACCTTGACGAAGCGCTGGTAGTCGGCCGTGTGCGCTTCAAACCAGTCCCTGGTGTTGTTGGCGGCAAGCTCTTCCAGAAAGCGGAAGGTTTCTGGCTGAAAACCGACACCTGTCATTTTGCCGTCTTTCCGGTTTTCGGCTTTTTGGCCTTGGTAGCCTTGGGCGGGAGTGCGCTGACATAGGTTCTGGCCATCTCGATCCAGCTCTTCAGGTCTTCGTCGCTCTCGATCCCTTCCGGCGCGACCCGGATAAAGCCGGGCATGGGCCGGCCACCGATCTTGCAGACCGAGGCGAAGGGCCTTGCCACCGCCTCTTCCTGCTGCTCGGTTCCCACACGCGCCATCAGCCCGCGTCTGGAAGCGCAGACCAGCATGTTGCCGTCGACCATGAAGCAGGTGGAGCCGAACATGCGCTTTTGCTCGACATTGTCATCCGGGATCAACGCGCGGGTGCGTTCGATCAAGACGGTTTCCATCAAGTCGGACATTCCGAAAGTCTCCTGGTCGTGGCGGTCCAGTTTCAAGGACGTGCCAAGGGGCGCTTATCCGACAGCCTGGCAAGAAAAATGTCTGCGATTTTTCCTGGCTCGCGTTTCCATGCTAGGAGGCGTTTGAGGAATTGAAAACCGGATTCGGAGATGGCTTTGCCGGAACTTGTCTTGATTGCCGCGGTGGCACGAAACGGGATTATCGGATCCGATAACGACATGCCCTGGCGGTTGCCGTCGGACCTGAAGTATTTCAAGCGGCTGACGCTTGGAAAGCCGGTGATCATGGGGCGCAAGACGTTTCTGTCGTTCGGCGGCAAGCCCTTGCCGGGACGTCCGCATGTGATTGTTTCCAGGGATCCGGACTATGCGCCGGAAGGTGCGGAAGCTGCGACGTCCCTTGAAGAGGCGCTGCGGCGGGGAATGGAACTGGCCGCGGATCTTGGCGTCGACCAGGTGATGTGCATCGGCGGGGGGCAGCTTTATGCCCAGGCGATCGGTAAAGCCGACCGTCTCGAGATCACCGAAGTGGACGCGCAGCCGTCGGGAGACACCCGCTTTCCGGACATCGATCCGGCGGTGTGGCAGGAAGTCGGTCGGGAGCCGGGCCAGCGCACCGAACGCGACAGCGCAGATTTCACCTTCGTCACCTACCGCCGCAAGGCTTGAATACCTATCGGATCCGTTTTCATGAGTTTACCTGCCAATCTGACGGCCAGATGGGCCACTTTCGATGAGCTAAGCCTCAACGACCTCTATGAAGTGCTCAAACTGCGCCAGGATATATTCATTCTGGAGCAGGCGTCTTTTTATGCCGACATCGACGGCAAGGACCAGACGGCGCTGCATTACCTCATCAGAGACGAGGAGGCAGGAGCGCTTCTGGGCGCAATCCGCCTGTTCACAGAACCGCAGCATGGCCGTGCCCGCATTGGCAGGGTGGTTATTGCCAAGGCAGGCAGGGGGAGCGGGCTCGGGCGTCTCATGATGCAGGCCGGCATCGACAAGGCGGAGGCTCTGGTTCCAGGGTGTGAGATCCACGTTTCCGCACAGGCTTACCTGGAGGCTTTCTACGGCTCCCTGGGCTTTGCGACGGTGTCTGAAGAATATATCGAGGATGGTATTCTGCACGTCGACATGATCCGTTCCGCCAACGTGAACTGAGCCCGTCTTGTCGGGCCAAATACCGGCTGGGTGCGGCCAAATGTTCCGTCGGTCTTGACAGTCTCCCCGTTTACCACCACCTGCGGCACGGGAACGCACGGGTTTTGGGAGGTTTTTACGTGGGGCTTTCCGTTGAAAGCATACGGTAACCTCCCTATAACCAACGGTGAGTCAGAACGGGTGAAAATCCCTGTCCGGCATAACGTGCCGGACGTCAAAGAAGGAAGTTTTGATGCCTTGGAGCAATCAGTCAGGTGGCGGTGGCCCCTGGAAAGGTGGCGGAAACAACGGCGGCCCTTGGGGCAGCGGCGGTGGCGGCGGCGGTAATGGCAACGGCCCGTGGGGTGGTGGCTCCAACCGTGGAGGCGGAAACCCACCCGATCTTGAAGAGCTCCTGAAACGTACCCAAGACCGCATGCGCAACGTCCTTCCGGGCGGCGGCGGCGGCGGCCTGGGTTTCATCGGCGGCGGGATCGTGGTCGGCGTGGCGCTTATCGTCTGGCTGGCCTTCGGCTTCTATGTTGTCGATGAAGGCGAGGTCGGTGTCGAATTGGTACTCGGCAAGGTCGAGGATCAGACCCCTCCTGGCCTGAACTACAACTGGCCTTATCCGATCGGTGAAGTTTACACCCCGAAAGTCGAACTGCAGCGCGAAACCACTGTTGGCACCGAAGAAAACGTCAGCAGCTCCGGCGTCGTGCGCGCACGCGATGTTCAGGAAGAAAGCCTGATGCTGACCGGTGACGAAAACATCGTTGACGTCGGTTTCAAGGTGCTGTGGCGTATCCGGAATACCAACCAGGGTATTGCCGACTTCCTGTTCAATATCCAGGATCCGGAAGCGACTGTGAAAGCCGTGGCCGAAAGCGCGATGCGTGAGGTTGTCGGCGGATCGAAGATCGACTCCATCCTGACGGAAAACCGTGTTTCCATCCAGAATGACGTTGCCAGCCTGATGCAGAAGACACTCGACAGCTATCAGTCGGGTATCGAGATCGGCGAAGTCCAGATGCAGCGCGTTGACCCGCCTGCTCAGGTTATCGACGCCTTCCGTGACGTGCAGGCCGCACGTGCCGACGAAGAGCGCATCAGCAACGAAGCCAAGGCCTACGCCAACCGGGTGGTCCCGGAAGCGCGCGGTGAAGCAGCACGCGTTCTGGAAGCGGCAAACGCCTACAAGGACCAGACCATTGCCGAGGCAACCGGTCAGTCCCAGCGTTTCACCAAGATCTACGAAGAATACAGGAAAGCACCGGACGTGACCCGTGAGCGCCTGTATCTCGAAACCCTGGAAAAAGTTTTGGGCTCGAACAACAAGATCATCATCGACAGCGACTCGACAGGCTCCGGCGTGTTGCCGTACCTGCCGCTGAATGACCTGAACGGGCGTCAGACCGCCCCTGCACAGCGCGCGGGAGGCAACTGATCATGCGTAGTGGTATTCTTGCAATCGTCCTGCTGATCGCAGCGGTCGTCGCCTACCTTTCGGTCTTCATCGTCAATCCGACCCAGCAGGCGCTTGTCCTGCAGTTCGGTAAGATCGTCGAACAGCCGAAGAAGGAGCCGGGTCTCTACTTCAAGATCCCGTTCGTTCAGAACGTCGTCTACTTCGACAAGCGCATCCTGAACCTGAACATGCCGCCGCTTGAGCCGATCACCTCGGACAAGAAGCGTCTGATCGTGGATGCCTTCGCGCGGTACCAGATCTCCAATCCGGTGCTGTTCTATCAGCGTGTCCAGAACATCCAGACCGCCAACCGGCGCCTGTCGACGTTCCTGCAGTCTTCGCTTCGTTCCGAAGTCGGCCGCACCAGCTTCGTGGCACTTGTTCGCGACGACCGTACCGGCGTGATGGAAAACATTCGCCGGGATATCGATGCCAATGCCGAACAGCTCGGCATCGAGGTGATCGACGTGAAGATCCGCCGTGCGGATCTGCCGGACGCCAACTCGCAGGCAATTTACGCCCGTATGCAGACCGAGCGTCAGCAGGAAGCCACGGAAATCCGTGCACAGGGTGAAGAAGCTGCCCGCAGGATCCGGTCCCGTGCGGATCGCGACGCGACCGTTCTTGTTGCTGAAGCACGCCGTGACTCGGAAATCATGCGTGGTACCGGTGACGCTGAAAGAAACAGGATCTTTGCCGAGGCATTCGGTGCCGATCCAGAATTCTTCGCCTTCTACCGGTCCATGCAGGCCTATGAGGCAGGATTGCGGTCCGGTGATACCAGCCTGGTGCTGTCGCCTGACTCAAGCTTCTTCCGCTTCTTCAAGGACCCGACCGGTATCTTGCCGGCTCCGGGTACTGATGGAAACGGTAGCCAGGGCGTATCCGACCGGAATCCGTCGCTCGCTGCACAATGAGCGAACTGGTAACGGCGCTCGGCCTGGTCCTGGTGCTTGAAGGTGTTCTCTACGCGCTTGTGCCCGGTGGCATGAAGTCCATCATGCGCAGCGCGCTGGAGACACCGGACCAGACCTTGCGGGCAACTGGCCTGATCGTGGCGGTTATCGGCGTATTTCTTGTGTGGATCATTCGCGGATAACGAAAAGTTTTCGGGCGGGAGGCGCAAAATCTTCCCGCCCGTTCTATATTCTGAACCAAGGACCGGAACAAACCCATCGACTGGCAGCATTCTGACTGCAGTCCAACCGGCTGGGATGAGGAGAAAGCCCTATGGCTCCACTAAGTATTCGCCGTCGGATGACCAGGATCGCCGCAGTCGCGGCGGGCATCGTAATCGGTGGAATGGCAGCTTTTCAGCCTATCCAGGCAGCATACGCACAAGGACCTGTGTCCGTCGCGGATCTGGCGGAAGGTCTCGCGGATGCAGTGGTGAATATTTCCACCGCTCAAACCGTGCAGGGCCGCCGTTCGGTGCCGATGCCGCAGGTTCCGGAAGGTTCGCCCTTCCAGGAGTTTTTTGAAGAATTCTTCAACCGGCAGAACCGGGACGACGACCAGCCGCGGCGGGTTCAATCGCTGGGTTCGGGCTTCGTCATCGACGGGGAAGCCGGCATCATTATCACCAACAATCACGTTATCGAAGGGGCGGACGAAATCACCGCCAACTTCAACGACGGCACCAAGCTGAAGGCGACGCTCCTCGGCACCGACGAGAAAACCGATCTCGCAGTGCTGCAGGTGGAGCCGACCACGCCTCTGAAGGCCGTCAGTTTCGGCGATAGCGACGCCATTCGCGTCGGCGACTGGGTGATGGCGATCGGTAACCCGTTTGGTCTGGGCGGCACGGTGACCGTCGGTATCGTGTCGGCACGAAACCGCGACATTAACTCCGGTCCCTACGACAACTTCATCCAGACGGATGCCTCCATCAACCGGGGGAACTCGGGTGGACCGCTGTTCGACATGGAAGGCAACGTGATCGGCATCAACACGGCCATCATCTCGCCGTCCGGCGGCTCCATCGGCATCGGTTTTGCGATTCCGGCCAACACCGCCATGAACGTGATCGATCAGCTGCGCAAGTTCGGCGAAACCCGCCGCGGCTGGCTGGGTGTGCGCATTCAGGAAGTCACGGACGAGATTGCCGACAGCCTGGCAATGGACAAGGCCATGGGTGCGCTGGTTGCCGGTGTGACCGACGATGGTCCGGCGGCCAAGGCGAAGATCGAACCGGGTGACGTGATCATCAAGTTCGACGGCAAGGATGTCGACACGATGCGCGAACTTCCGCGCATGGTGGCGGAAACTGAAATCGGCAAGGAAGTCGAAATCACGGTTCTGCGCAAGGGCGAGGAAGTCGCCATCAGCGTGATCCTGGAGCAGCTCGTTGAAACCGAGGTGACCGAAGCCAGCGCAACCGAGGAAGAAGAGCCTGCGGAAAAGCCGGTCGAAAAGAGCGAAGTGCTCGGCATGTCGCTTGCCGTTCTGGACGACGCCTTGCGCAAGCAGTTTTCCATCGATGAAGACGTCAGCGGTGTTGTGGTCACGGAAGTGAAGCCAGGTACCTCTGCCGAGGAAAAGCGCGTGATGGCTGGCGATGTCATCAAGGAAGTCGCTCAGGAAACGGTCGAGACGCCGGAAGACGTCATGGCCGAGGTCGACAAGCTGAAAAAGGACAACCGCCGCTCGGCCCTGCTTCTGCTGGCCAATCCGACGGGTGATGTCCGCTTCGTTCCGGTACGGATCGAAGACGAGTAATCCTTCCGGACTTCGGAAGTTGAATGCAGAAGGGCGCCGTGAGGCGCCCTTTTTTTCTGCTTTTAATCACCTGCACGGTCTTCCTGAAGACGGCTGAAGGTCTGTCTGGAACGGGAAGGGGGATGCTTTGGAGCAAGAGGCCCATCCTTCGAGACAGCGCTCCGCGTTTCCTCAGGATGAGGTTGGTGGGGGGGCGGAGTTGGGGGACTTGGAGGATGTGATGGACTTGGCGAGCTGGATGTGTGGTGGGGCGAATTGACGGTTCCTAGCCTAACCACTTCAAAGGGTTTTGTGTTCGGTATCCCCACACACTCTCCCTCATCCTGAGGAAGGCCGGAGGCCTGTCTCGAAGGATGGGCTGCATACTCCGTTGAAAGGTCATTCCTTGAAAGACAAGCAAGACCGCCCGCGCGAGGCGAGGACTCGAAACCGCTCAAATCAGGATTGCCGCAGGCCCGTGCCTTAACTCAGAACGAAATCGCTTTCCGCGTAGCCTTGCAGGTAGAGCAGGGCTGTTAGGTCGCCGTGGTCGATGCGGAAGTCGGCGGCGGCGGCGACAGCCGGTTTGGCCCTGTAAGCGACACCGGCTCCAGCACGTTCGATCATGGCGAGGTCGTTTGCGCCATCTCCGACCGCAAGCGTATCTGCGAATTCCAGGCCACGCTCCGCAACGAGATATTCCAGGCGGGTGCGCTTGGCTTCGCGTCCGAGAATCGGTTCTCCGACCTTGCCTGACAGTTTTCCGTCCATTTCCAGCAGGGTATTGGCCTGGTTCTCGTCAAAACCGATCAGCGTCGCGACAGCAGATGTGAAATGGGTGAAGCCACCGGAAACAAGGGCGCAGTAGGCGCCGTTCGCCTTCATCGTCTGGACCAGCGTGCGGCCGCCCGGCATCAGCTGGATCCGCTTGCTGAGCACCGTTTCGATGGCCGACACCGGCAATCCGGCGAGAAGGCCAACACGTTCGCGCAGGGCCGGTTCAAAATCGATCTCGCCGCGCATCGCCCGCTCGGTAATTTCCGATATGCGATCCTTGAGGCCAAGTTCAGCCGCCAGTTCGTCGATGCATTCCTGGCGGATCATGGTGGAATCCATGTCCGCGATCAGCAGGTGCTTGCGGCGGCCGGCTTCCTTCTGCACAAAGACGTCGACGGGGGCACGGCCAATCACTTCGCGCAGGATACCGTCCGCGGCACTTGCATCCAGACCCTCAAAGCGGATATCCGCTGCGACACCTGCAGAAAGACGTGTCGAGGTTCCGGTAACGCCGAGTGCGTCGGATGCCAGCCGAACCAGATCCTCGTCGACTGCAGGCGCAGCAGGAGTGGACACCAAAGTGGCAACAAAAGACATGGACGGTTCCCTGGACGACGATGACGGCACGCCCGCAACTGCCAGGCGCGCCATTCTGATAGCCGGGCCGACAGCCAGCGGCAAGTCCGCTTTGGCGTTGACGCTGGCCAAAAGGCTGAATGGCGTCATCGTGAATGCAGATTCCATGCAGCTTTACGAAGACTTGCGATTGGTGAGCGCACGCCCCAGCGTCGCGGAGGAGGGGGAAGCGCCTCACAGGCTATACGGCGTGTTGCCTGCATCGACGGCCTTTTCGACCGGCGACTGGCTGCGTCTGGCGGAACGGGAACTGCAAGATGCCTGGGGAAACAGCCAGATGCCTATCCTCGTCGGTGGCACCGGCCTCTACTTCAAGGGGGTGACGGAAGGCTTTGCGGAAATGCCCGGCATTCCGGAAGAGATCCGCGCCAGGGCGAGATCCATTGCCGACACGCAGGGTGTCGAAGGCTTGAGGCAGCAGCTGATTGCCGAGGGGGATCCTGAGTCTGCCGAGGCGCTGGTTGATCCGCAACGTCTTGCTCGTGCACTGGAGGTTCTGCTGGCAACCGGTCGCCCTCTGAAGGCGTGGCAACAGCATGCCCAGTCATCGCCACTTCTCAAACCGCAGGCGTGTCACCGGATCGTTCTGGCACCACCGCGGCCCTGGCTGCATGAACGTATCGAGCAACGGGCAAGGTTGATGGTTTGCGAGGAAGGCTTCAATGAAGTGCGGGCCCTGCTTGATCAAGGCCTATCGGATAAGTTGCCAGCGATGAGGGCGATCGGCGTGCCGGAACTTGGCGCCTATCTTGCCGGAAAAGCCGATTATGCAGAAACCATCCACAGGCTGACTGTTGCAACGCGTCAATATGCAAAGCGTCAGGAAACCTGGTTTCGCAACCAGATGTCGGATTGGCAACGGGTTGATCCTTCAAACCTAATTGAGATGGAGGCTTTTCTTCGAACGGTTTGACGGCTCAGCGTCAACTTCTGATGTGTGCGGTGCAGCAGTGGTGTGAGCGTAACTCTTTGGTATTGCGAATATATTTTTGTCAAAATTGATCTTATACTTTTGTCTGCCATGGCAATGGCACAATTCAGGGTTACATGGCTAGCATGCGTTCGGTGGCGGGATTCGCCGCCGCGTGTACGGCCTGAAGAAATCCTAGACTGGGAGGTCACGGTGCAGACGATCATACTCGAATGCGGTTCAGTGCGGCTCGTCCCTTTCACGCCAACCGATATTCATCTCGTCAAAGATCTTCACTCCGACCCTTACGGCAACCGATGTACAGAATATTCCACCAATTGCACCGTCGTTGATGCGGAAGAACTGGTGCGGTCTGCTCAGCAGAACCAGGACGACCTCGGGTTTGCCAAGTGGAAGGCGGTGTCTTCCGATGGGGTATTTCTCGGCTGGGCCGGGTTTACGCCTGTCAGCGAAACTTCCGAGATCAGTCTGAACTATTGCCTGCGTCTCGACGTGCTGGATCAGGACCCGGATCTGCCCAAGCGCCTTTGTGCCGCCTTGTCTGACTGGTTCTTCGAAAACACCTATTTTTCCCATCTGGTCGCTGTCGTGCGCACCGACAACCGGAACATGCGGGAAGTGGTCAAGGGCAACGGTTTCTATCATCGCGAAAGCAAAGTGATCGAAGGCATGCAGGCGGACGTGTTTCAGCTCCTGAGCCCGTCCATGCAATCCTATCTCATGAGTGCTTAGGCATTTTCGGGGCTTACGGGACCTCGGGAAATGCGTCGGGACCGTGTCTGCCACGGTCCCTTTTTTTGAGAGTAACCCATTTGAACACACCCATTCTGACAACAGGCAGGCTGCGCCTGTTGCCTTTTTCCGAAGATGACTTCCCATTGTTGCAGGACCTTCATTCAGATCCGGAGGTCAATCGCTATCTGTCTCCGGGACCGGCGATCATGGATCCGGAGGAAGTGCGCCGGCGACTGGCGAATTACGTCGGCGATCACCGGGGCACCGGGATGTCCAAATGGAAACTGGAGACGATTGAGGGAGCCTTTATCGGCCGGGCGGGGTTCTCGTTCGAAAGGAACCCGGAAGGTTATGAACTCGGCTACAGCCTGAAACGATCAGCCTGGGGGCAGGGCTATGCGAGCGAGATCGCGCGGGCTCTTGTCGGTTGGTTTTTCGACACGACACAGAACGATCACATGCTCGCCTATGCAGTCGCGGAGCATAAGGCTTCGCAGCGGGTGATGCAGAAGGCAGGACTGCGTTTCTGGCGGGAAATAAGAAAGCACGGATTGCATTGCCGGTTCTACCGGATCACGCGTCGGCAATATCTTCGTTCTCTGGAGCCTGGCACGGGCGGTTGATCACTTGAGTGCGATTGGTCGCCATCAAACTCCGGCAGCCTGCAAGGCGGCGGGCAGGGCGGCCGCTGTCACGGTTTCGGCAAGGGCTTCATCCGACATGGCCCGTGCCGTGGTCAGCCCTCCTATCAGGAGACTGAGAAACACCCAGGCGCGGTTCCGACGTTCAGAAAGATTGCCTTCCTTCAGCCCCTCGGCAACCAGTGCCGCTATCTCCTGCATCTTGTCATCATAGAGTTTGCGGGTCTCAGGCTTGGCCCGTGCGACATCGGGCGATAGCGCGGTCATCGCACAGCCGCAGGCGCGGTCCTGTCGATGCGCCGTGCCGAGATAATACCGTGCAAATGCCTCGACCCATTTGTCGCCGAAACGTTCCCGGTAGTCAGGAATGGTGGTGATTACTTCTTCCAGTCCCTGTTCCAGCGCGGCGTGAAAGGCCCCGTCCTTTGATCCCAGGTGCGCGTAGAATGCACCCGAGGTAGCGCCCGCCGCCTTTGCGATCGCGTCGACACCAACCCCGGAATACCCTTCGCTTCGGAAGGCCCTGCTTGATGCGCTGAGCAAGGCTTTTTGAGTTTCTGCCTTGCGAAGCTGTTGTTTTGCCATGCGGTTCTCTCACTTTAAGAACGATCGTTATATATCATGTTGACTTCATAACGATCGTTACATAAATAGGGTGCGTCAGAAAATATAACGAACGTTATATTTAATCGAGAGGAACGGAAATGCCACTTGCACTCAATTACACCCAAGGCGTGATGAGCGAAGATGCCGGTTTGAAAGCAGGCAGGAAAATCACCGAAGCCTTCCTGAAATGGCACGGGCTTGGCGGCAACAAGGTCATGACCCCGAACGTGACCATGCAGATACAGGCACTGCCAAAGAATGGGGCGCTGTCCGGCGGCGAGCCGGTGGAAGGGGCGTGGCTGGAATGCAAGACGCCAAGTTTTGCCCTGGCTGCGCGGGACGTTCAGGTCGGGTTCTTCAAGGAAGCAACAGACATCATTGCCGCGGCGGCAGAAGGTCGTTTGCCACGCGACCGCATCTATTCAAACGTGGTGCACACTGTGGACGGGACCTGGAACCTGGACGGCGAAGCCATGACCAACAGCCAGCTTTCCGAACGGATTTCTCAGGGTTGACGTCACAACACGAACTGAACAGGGGCCGCTTCTGCGGCCCCTGTTGGCGGATCCAGGGACACTTTACCGGCAGGCCACGGGGAATTCAGGAAACCGGGCCACTCTCGAGTGAGCCGAGAAAACGCTTCAACTGGCGTGGACGGATGAAGACATGGCTCACTCCGGAGAACACCCTGATGCTTTCCAGATCACGTTCCCGCCGCGTCCGCCTGTAGTTCAGAACGAACTTGAAAAACGGCCAGTCGAAGCGCTCCAGGCAGCCATCCGGCAATTCGCCACTGCGGGTGCCGCCGCGGCCGAGAACGGAGCGCTTCAGCACTCTTGTCGCACAGAGAAACGTCTTAAAATCGAGATAGATGAGCGTATCGGCTGCTTTCAGGCGAAGGTCCAGGGTGCTGCCGTAGTTGCCGTCCATGATCCAGCGCGGGCGAGCGATCAGTTCTTTCATGGTGGCGCGCCAGGCTTCGGGGGAAGGGCGCTGCCAACCCGGTTGCCAGTAATGACTGTCCAGATGAATGACGGGCAGGCCGGTCAGGTCGCTCAAGGTTCGGGCCGCACGGGACTTGCCGGCCCCCGGGCATCCGGCGATCACCACGCGCTTCATCTCTCCGTCTGTGCCAAGGCTTTCCACCCCGTTTGTCCTCCCCGACAAAACAAAGCCTCCTGAACCTTACCGGAAAATCGGTGGCTCAGGAGGCTTTTCGTGTCAGGTCCGAAATCGGGCGACAATACAGTCACCTTGATCCGGAGCTTTTGGTGGTTCCGGCGTTAGACGGCAGCAAGCGCGCCCGGGTTGCCGGTCTGCTGGCGCAGGGCCAGCTTGTTCATGGCCGAAACATAGGCACGGGCGGAAGCGACCAGCGTGTCGGTGTCCGCTCCCTTGCCCGTGGCAATGCGGCCGCCAGCCTCCAGGCGCACGGACACTTCGGCCTGTGCGTCGGTGCCCTCGGTCACTGCATGCACCTGGTACAGCGACAGCTTGGCTTCATGCGGCACGATTGCCTTGATGGCGTTGAACGTGGCGTCGACAGGACCGTCGCCCGTAGCTTCCTTGGTAACGTGTTGGCCGTTGACGTCCATGGTCAGGATCGCCTTCTGCGGGCCACCCGTACCGGCAATTACCGTCAGCGCAATCACCTTGGTGCTTTCGCCCAGGATGCTGATTTCGTCCTCGACCAGGGCTTCGATATCCTCGTCGTAAACGTGTTTCTTGCGGTCGGCGAGGTCCTTGAAACGGCGGAAGGCATCCTGCAGGGCATTGTCGCCCAGTTCGAAGCCCAGTTCTTTCAGCTTGTCGCGGAAGGCGTGGCGGCCGGAATGCTTGCCCATGACCAGCGAGGTGGATTTCACGCCAACATCTTCCGGGCGCATGATTTCGTAGGTTTCGGCGTTTTTCAGCATGCCGTCCTGGTGGATGCCGCTCTCGTGGGCAAAGGCGTTCTTGCCGACGATGGCCTTGTTGTACTGAACTGCGAACCCGGAAGCGCCCGCCACCATCTTGGAAGCGCGAACCATGAATTTCGGGTCGATCTGGGTCATGTAGGGCAGGACGTCGCTGCGGGTGCGGATCGCCATGACGATCTCTTCCAGGGCAGCATTGCCGGCGCGTTCGCCCAGGCCGTTGATGGTGCATTCGATCTGGCGGGCACCGCCGGCGACACCGGCCAGCGAGTTGGCAACCGCCAGGCCCAGGTCGTTGTGGCAGTGGACCGAGAAGATCGCCTGGTCGGCATTCGGCACGCGCTCACGGATCTGCTCGAACATGGACTTGTATTCGTCCGGGGTGGCGTAGCCGACCGTATCCGGCAGGTTGATGGTGGTGGCACCGCACTTGATGGCGGCTTCCACGCAGCGGCACAGGTATTCGATCGGCGTGCGCGTTGCGTCCATTGCGGACCATTCGACATCGTCGATCAGGTTGCGCGACCGTGTCACCGTGTCGGTGATGATTTCCAGCACCTGTTCTTCGGTCTTGTTCATCTGGAACTTCAGATGGATCGGCGAAGTGGAAACGAAGGTGTGGATGCGGCCCTTGCCGGCGTGTTTCACGGCTTCGCCGCAGCGGTCGATATCAGCGTGGATGGCGCGGGCCAGACCGGCAATGACGGAGTTTTTCGAGCGCTTGGCAATTTCGCTGACGGCTTCAAAGTCGCCGTTCGAGGCAATCGGGAAACCGGCTTCGATGATGTCGACACCCATGTCGTCGAGAATTTCCGCGATCTGCAGCTTTTCTTCCAACGTCATGGAGGCGCCGGGCGACTGTTCGCCGTCGCGCAATGTGGTGTCGAAGATCCGGACCTGGTCCTTCTCGGAAGTGGCAGTCATGTCGTTTCGTCCCTGGCTTGGATCGGGCCTTAAGTCGCTCGGGTAAGGAAAGGCGTGGCGCGATCCGATGGTCGTGATGCGGTTTTTTGAAAACTCTCCCCTAAGTGCCCGTTCCGCCTAAAGACAAGCGAAGCAGCCGACGCTCAGGGGCATCTAAGAAGGAGGAGATCGCCAAGTAGAATGAGGCCGCCGCGCTGAGCCAGCGCGTTGCGAGAAGATCCAGAAATGTCGCGAACCGCGATCATGGGTCTGTCTTGGCCTTTGGTCGTCTTTTCAACTGGTCCGCCAAGCGTGGCGCAAAAGCGTGACCTGACGGTTAATGGGGACTGTTCATAAGTCAGGATGAACCATGATGCAACCAGCTTTTCCGAAGCTTGCACATTTGGAAACCCCTTGGCCCGGAGTTTCAAGCAATAGCGATAGCTGGCGCAGACGAGATCTGAGCCGCTGCAAAGGCAGGAGGCAAAGGCATCCTGCCCAAAGCCGGTCTTCTCCCGCGGCGTTGATCACAACGAAGCCAGGGCGATTGCCGGCGTTTCTGGTGGGCGTCTTGCGGTCTGATCGCCTCAGCCGTTTTTGGCCAGGGGAATGGGCTCGTCGGCAAACCTCGCCTGGATCTCTTCCACTTCCTTCTTCTTGCTCAGAAAGGCGGCAATGCACTCCGGGTCGAAGTCGCTGCCTGATTTTTCTTCCAGAAAGCTGAAGGCCCGTTCGTTGGTCCAAGCGGACTTGTAGGGGCGCTCCGTCGTCAGCGCGTCGAAGACGTCGGCAACGGCCGCTATCCGGCCGACAAGTGGAATTTCTTCTCCACGCAGGCCATTGGGGTAACCGCTGCCGTCCCAGCGTTCGTGGTGTGTCGCGGCAATCTGGGTCGCGACCTGCAGCAGCCGGCAGCTGGAGCCCTTGAGGATGCCGGCGCCGATTTCGGTGTGCCGGTTGATTTCCTCGCGTTCTTCCGGGGTGAGGGGGCCGCGTTTCAGCATGATGCTGTCCGGAATGCCAACCTTGCCGATGTCGTGCATCGGTGCGGCCATCTTGAGGTCTCGCCGAAACTCCATGCTCATGCCGAGTTCTTCGGCAATCAACTCGCAGAAGTTCGCCATGCGAAGGGTATGCATGGCCGTGTCGAGGTCCTTGTATTCGGAAGCAAGGATCAGCCGGTGAACGATTTCCTCGCCCCGTTTCCTCAGTTCGGTCGTTGCCCTGTCGACTTCCTCTTTCAGCCATTCCGCCCGCATCGACAGCTTGCGCTGCGCCTCGGCCAGTTTGGTGAGGTTCCGGACGCGGGCCTTGAACTCCACGATCTCCAGCGGCTTGTTCAGAAAATCGACGGCACCGGACGTCAGTGCCTCGATGCGCGTGTCCCGGTCCTTGTCTGCCGTGACGATCACCATCGGCTTGTCGGTGTGCGCGGGGTGCTGATGAATTTCCTTGATGAGCTCGATGCCGTTGAGGCCCGGCAATTGATAGTCGACGATCGCCACATCGAATTCGACCTTGTCGAGCGCCGCGATCAGGTCGATGGGATGGGCAAAGCTGACTGCGTGGCATCCGGGGATGCGCTCCACAAGCCGTTCCATGATCATGCGGTTGGTGGGATCGTCTTCGACCAGAAGGATGCGGAATTCGGTGTCGGCTAGCGGTGTGTCGGTCATATCGCAATCTTCCGGTATCTGTTTTTTGCTTTTTCCAGCTCCACCGTCAGGAGTGTCTCCTGGTTGGAGGTTTCGATGCTGGTGCGAAGTGCGTCCGCAGTTATTGAAAGGGTCGTAAATCCGAGATTGTCCGCCGCACCTTTCAGTGTGTGCAGCAGCCGGTCGTAGCTTTCCGCATCACCCGAGCTTGCTGCCTCGGTGACTTGCACAACGAGAGTGTCGGCATTTTCAAAGAAGGCATTCACCAGAGAATGGAAGATCTCGTCGCCAAGTTCCTCGCGCAGTTCAGCTCGCCGGGCATCCCCTTTTTCTTCTCCGGCAAGGCGAACCACATTGGCGTTTGGTGTCGCGACGTCGGATTGAGCCGCATGCATTGGTTCCGTCGGTTCCGGAGAACCTGGGGATGTCGGCAGGTCGGTGGTGCCTTCTGCTGAATTGTCCGAAGGACCGTGTTCACGCAGGATAGTCGCAAGCCTCTGGAAGGTGACGGGCTTGGACTCGAAGGCATTCATGCCCGCGTCCAGGCAGTCCTGGCGGTGCCGGTCGGAAGCATTTGCCGTCATTGCGATGATGGGCAGCTTGTCGAATGGAGCGCCGATGTTCCGTATCAGCCGTGTTGCCGCGATCCCGTCGAGATCAGGCATCTGCACGTCCATCAGCACGAGATCGAAAGTGGCGTCCTGCACATGTTTGATCGCCTCCCTGCCGTCGCTGGCAACGATGACTTCCTGACCCAGTCTCTCCAGCAACTTCGTTGCAACACGCTGGTTTATGACGTTGTCCTCCACGAGCAGGACACGCAGACGGGGGATCAATGCAGTTGGGGTCGAACCACTCTCCAAACCGGTGAGATTCGCAGCAGGGGCGTGTGCCAGTTGAACCGGCAAGGTGAAGCTGAAGGTCGCGCCTTCACCAGGAACACTGAACACACCTATCGATCCACCCATCGCCTCGACGATCTGTTTACAGATGGCAAGGCCGAGGCCTGTGCCGCCAAAGCGTCGGCTGATCGAGGAATCGACCTGGTGGAATGCGGTAAAGAGCTGCTTTTGTGCCTCTTCGGCAATGCCGATACCGGAATCCTTGACACTGATCTTCAGTTCCAGGGTCTCGGCGACAACTTTTCCGGCAACCACATCGACGTGGATTGAGCCGTTTTCGGTGAATTTCACGGCATTGGATAGCAGGTTGAGCAGGACGCGCTTCAGCCGGGTGGGATCGCTCTTGATGAAAGCTTTTTCCAGCGTCGGGTCGATATGAAGTTTGAGCTCGTCATTCTGCTCGAGCGCCTTGCCTTCCACGACAGCTGCCGCCTCTCGCACCAGTTCGTCGAGCCGGAAGACAATCTGTTCGGTCTCAAGGGATCCGTATTCGATCTTCGCAAAGTCGAGGATCTCGTTGATCATCTCCAGCAGCGTATTGCCGGAACTCGTGATGGTGCGGACGTAGCCGGTTTCTTCTTCCGGAAGCTGCTTTTGTGCCAGAAGTTCGGCCATGCCGAGAATGCCGTTCAGCGGGGTGCGGATTTCGTGTCCGATCGTGGCCAGAAACTCCGACTTGGCCTTGTTGCCGGCTTCTGCTGCTTCATAGGCTTTCTCGAATTCCTCTGCGGCCTTGTTCATGCCTTCGCGGGTCTGCTTCACGATGCGGACCTGCAGAAGCATGTGCAAGGCCAGGAAAAGAGCAGCCACAACGATCGCGAACATGAAGAGGAAGGCCAGCATCTGCACATGGAAGACGTCGTTGCGGGCTTCGGCGCGTGCTTCTGAAATCGTCGCGTTCGTGCGGACAAGAAATTCGTTCGTGGCGCTACGAATTTTTTCGAGCGTTTCTTCGACAGGCGCAAAGTCGATGTCGGAGTAGTTCTTTTTCGCTGCGATTTCATTGAAGACAGGTTCGATGGCCAGGATCTTGGTCTGAATGGTCGTGATCCTGGATCTGAAGTTCGGACTTTGCTCGAAGAAGACGTTGTATTTGGAGTTGGCGAGGACCGAGAGACGCGAATAGAGGATGTCATAACGCGTTACGAGATCTCGCGGTGCTACGGCTTCCTGCGCCGCTTCGATACCGGCCTCGCCGATACGATATTCGACGTGTTGTACCAGCTCGTAGACGGCACGTGTTTCGCGGTCGAGCTGATAGACAGCCCAGATTGCGTCTTCACGGATTGCGTCATGCAACTGGCCTTCGCGTTTGACCAGCATTGAAAAGATGGCAAGGACCGTACAGACAAGAAAGATCTGGACGACGAGAACGGATTTCGTCGCCCTTGCAGCCTGTTCAACGGCCTTACCGCCTATTTCGAGCTGATTTTTCACTCGACTACTTCAACTTCGCGGATTTGCCAGACCGAACGGGAAAAGTATTTCTCGTTGAAGAGTTCCGGGTTCGTGTCGAAAGGGTAGATCAGGAACAGGGGGCCCTTGTCGCGAACGGACATGTAGTCACCGTTCATTTTGGTCGCCAGCATGGTGTCGAAGTTCTCGGCATCTTCTACCGGCACTTCTGCACTGTAGTCGTTGAGAGCCTTGACGATCAGTTTGGAACCGCGTGCGCCAACTTCCTCCAGCACTGCGCGCAGCTGAGGGCCGGAAAAGGCGGTGGTGCCTTCAGTCCAGGGAGTCTCGAGCGTCTTGGAGATTTCTGTAAGGCCTTCCAGCATCTCCATGTCAAATTCGGCGCTGTCACCTTTGTTGGTGTTCTTGATGTTTCCGGTCACAACGAGGACGACATCACCTGTTGGAGCAGGAAGGTTGGCAGCCTGAACGGCAGAGCTGATCATCAGCGCCCCAGCCAGGAGGCTCAGTAAGGTTTTCATGGCGTTTCCCTGTTTACTTGTGCGTTACTGTAATTTTTGACAGTAAACTTGTTTTCATTAGTTCCTCTGCGGAACTTGGATACACCGGGAGCCTTTAATCAAATGCAAATTAAATGGGCAAACATCTGGTTAATTTCATCAAATAAAGTAAATATCTTTGTCATTTATGTGTTTTAAATCAATGTTTTAAAAGGTTTCGATGTGATGAATTTATTTAATTCGAGCACGAGGAAATGACGCCATGATGGCTCGCTGAAAGCACGTAAAGTATTGTGATTTTTTACTATCCAATGGCAATGCGCGTTTAAGCGGCTAGGCCTCATTCGGATGCGCGGAAATGGTGTTCAAGAAGCGACGATCCGGGCGGCGCTTCAACAGGATTGCGCCGAAACGCTGCCGTTGGGCAAACAGCCGCCCATGTGCGCCGGAGAGGCCGGCAGCCGGCGAGGGCCGGCGCCGGGGCTAGCGTTGGTGTCCTGCTTCTTATCCGTTCCTGGGGGCGACGAGATCAGCCAGTCGGGCAAAGCAGCCGTTCCAGCCGCCGCCGACACCGCGGCGGGCATCTTCGGTCTTGATGGCCTCGTGACGTAACTTGACCTCCGTCGCCTTGCCGACTTCGGTAAAGGTAACGGATACCCTTGAAGTGTCTGTCGCTTCCCGTGTGCCGTCGGCATGTTCCTGAACATGGCGCCAGGAAAATTCAAGACGGTTCGGCGCTTCGATGGCCAGGTATTCGCCTTCAAAGTGGATCTGCTTTTCTGGGGTTTTCTCGATGACGAAACACCAGCGCCCACCAACCTGAAGATCGATCTCCGCCGAAACCAGCGCACCGGACTTGGGTACGAACCAGCATCGTACCTCATCGGGTTCGGTAAAGGCGCGGAAGACCCGCCCCGGGTCGGCCCGGAACAGGCCTTCCACGAGCACCGGCTCCTGGCCGGGATTGGATTTCAGGAACGCTTGGGGCTGCTGTTGTATGGTCATTTTTCGCTATCCTTGGCGAGGTGACGGGCAAGAGCATCGAAACGGTCGATCCAGAACGCTTCATATTTGCTCAGCCAGTCCACGGCTTCCTTGATTGGTGCACCGCGCAGCCGGCAATGGCGGGTACGTCCGCGTTTTTCGATATCCACCAGCCCGGCATCCGAGAGCACCCGCAGGTGTTTGGAAACCGCTGTCAACGACATATCGAACGGTTCGGCGAGGTCCGAAAGCGATGTCTCGCCGTCGGCAAGCCTGGCTACGATCGCACGGCGCGTGCCGTCGCTGAGGGCGGCGAAGGTGGCATCGAGTTGAGGCATTTCAGCTGCATTCATAAAGTGAACCTTTTGGTTGACTATCACCTGACTTCATTATAGTCAACTAAATGGTTGAGTAAATGGGTGGCGCGCGACACCGGCTCAATTTTCCCATGGTCGCGCAGCACAGGTTTCCGGCCGAACCTGGAGCTGAGGACCGGACTTAAGAAAGTGGAGAGACGGACATGAAACTGTTCACAGCAGACATTTCGCCCAATTGCCGCCGTGTCGAGGCGGTGCTGCATCATCTCGGACTGTTCGATGAGGTCGAGGTTCACAGGTTGAACATGATGGCGGGTGAGCATCACCGGGATGACCTGAAGGCCGCCAATCCCAATTTGAAGGTTCCGACGCTCGTGGTGGGTGACATGAACCTGTGGGAAGCCAACCCGACCATGATCTACCTGAGTGACCGGGCAGGAGCCGAAGCGTTTTGCCCGACGGATGCCAAATCGCGCTTTGAGATCCTGCGCTGGATGTCCTGGGAGGTGCAGCATTACAACCAGGCCGCAAGGGACATTGCCTGGGAAACGATGGTCAAGCCGCTTTTCGGTCTGGGGGAACCGGACGAAGCCAGGATTGAAGCGGCAAGCGAAAACTTCCATCGCTTCGCTGCAGTTCTCGACACCCACCTGGAGGGGCAGGCCTACATGCTTGGGGACAGGGTGACCGTAACCGATTTTTCGGTCGGTGCCTTGTCGGCGTTGGCGTTGAACCCGCAGTCGCGTATGCCGTTGGAAGGCCATGCCAACATCATTGCCTGGTATCAGCGGCTGGAAGCAGTGCCGAGCTGGGCGATGACGGCACCTGCACGCCTGATGGAAGCTGCCGAATAGGCCAATGCAAGCGGCGGCCGGGATCCGGCCGCCGCGGCACACTGCTGACTTGGGGTGTCAGAGGTTCTGACCGCCCGAGACTTCAATGCGCTGGCCGGTCATCCAGCCGGTATTGCCGCTCAAAAGCGCGGTGATGGCTCCGCCAATGTCATCCGGAAGGCCGGCACGGCCCATGGCTGTCATGGCGGCGACCACCTTGTTGAGTTCCGGATTGTCACGCACGGCACCACCACCGAAATCCGTTTCGATGGCACCAGGCGCCAGCGTGTTGACGGCGATGTGACGAGGTCCCAGTTCCTTGGCCAGATAGCGGGTCAGAACTTCGATCGCGCCTTTCATGGTCGCGTAGGCGGAATAGCCGGGCAGGGAGAACCGGGCAAGGCCGGACGATACGTTCAGAATGCGGCCGCCATCTGCGATCAGCGGCAGCAACTGCTGGGTCAGGAAAAAGACTCCCTTCACGTGAACATTCATCAACTGGTCGAAATCGGTCTCAGTCGTCTCGGCGAAGGGCTTGTGAATGCCCGTACCGGCGTTGTTGACCAGGAAATCGAAACTGTCACGCTGCCAGGTCTGCTGTAGCACGGTTTTCAATGCGTCCGTGAATGCGGGGAAGCCGGATGTGTCGGCAGTATCGAGCTGCAGGGCAACAGCCCTGGCCCCCAGCGCTTCCACTTCGGCAACGACCTGTTCGGCTTCTTCCTTGCTGGTCCTGTATGTCAGGACCGTGTCGATATCGTTCTTGGCAAGATGAAGAACAGTGTTGCGGCCAAGGCCGCGGCTGCCGCCGGTGATGAGGGCGATCTTGGGGGAGGTGGTCATGTTATTGGCTCCAGTGTTGTGGGGCGTGATGTCGATGACCATGAGATAGTCCGTAGCGAGATGTGTTGTGTGCCGGTTTCTCCAGAAGACTTGCCTGATCCTACAAATCAGGCAACCTGCATACTTGCCATCACCAACCGGCGGGCGTATCGCTGGATTCTTGACGGAGGGAACCATGCAGGCAGACGAGCTTATCCGAAAAGTTGTTGCATTTGCTGATGATCATGGCGCTGGAGGCGATCCTTTTCCTGTTGGTGCAGGAGGCATGACGCTGGTGCGTCAACGCCGACCAACCCTGATTTATCCGATCGTCTACCAACCGATTTTCTGCCTGGTTCTCCAGGGGGAAAAACAGACATACCTCGGATCGAATACCGTCCGGTTCGGTGCCATGCAGTCACTGATTGTCGGGCTGGATCTGCCCGCGCAGGCACGGGTCGTGCGTGCGAGCCAGGCCGAGCCGTATGTTGCGCTCGCCATTCCACTGGACATGGCTCTGATCCGCGAACTTGCTTCGGAGCTGGACCGGCCGGGTAAAACATCTATTGCTGCACGCGCCGTGGCAAGCGGCAGGGCAGACGCGGCAATCGTCGATGCGATGCGGCGCCTGTTCGAACTTGCGGAGATGCCAGAGGCCGGCAAGGTGTTGCTGCCGTTGATCCAGCGAGAGATCCATTACTGGCTGCTGACGGCAGAACATGGCGCGATCCTGCGTCAGATTTCAGAGCAGGACAGTCACGCGGCCCGCATCGCCAAGGTCATTGCCGGTATTCGCCGGGACATTGCGGCGTCTTTGCGGGTGGACGATCTTGCCGGTGAGGCAGGCATGAGCGTGTCTGCCTTCCATGCGCACTTCAAGGATATTACCGGCACCAGTCCGCTGCAGTTTCAAAAGCAGTTGCGGCTGATGGAGGCGCGCCGGCTGCTGCAGGCGGAAAAACTGTCCGTCTCGCGCGCGGCGTTCCAGGTGGGTTACGAAAGCGCGACCCAGTTCAGCCGAGAGTACGCCCGGCATTTCGGTCTGCCGCCACGCGCCGACAAGGCGAACGAACCTGCCCAGGCAGCCTTCTGACCGTCCGGGCAGCTTCTGATTTGATTAGAGGAACAGTTCGCCCCGAGCGACAAGCGTCGCCTGACCGCCGATCCTGACCGCATGCATCTTGCCGCCCTCGATGTCGATTTCCAGGTCGATCAGGGATGGCCGTCCCATCTCGAAACCCTGTTCGATGCGGATATGGTGCGTGCCGTTGGGAAGGTCGTCGTAATAGTCGACCACACCTGCAAAAGCCGCTGCGGCAGAACCTGTCGCGGGATCTTCGGGAATGCCCATGTCGGGCGCAAACAGGCGGGCGTGGAAAGCGCTGTCATGGGAGCGGGTTTCGCGGCAATAGACATAAGCGTCCGTATTGCCGTTCTTGCCGAAGCCCGCGTTCCACATGGCCGGTACCGGTTTGGCGCGCGCCAAGGCATCCAGATCGCGCACCGGCACGAAGGTGAACGGAGGGCCCACGCGGAAGCGGGAGGGGCCATGGTTCTCGAACCCGATGTCACTCGGCTCCAGGTTGAGCGCGGCGGCGATTAGCTCGACGTTATGGGTCGGTCCGGCGGGTTCCGGCAGGCTGGGAACGTCGAACTCGGCAAAGGCGGCAGCGTGCTCGCGCAGGATGACCGCGCAGCGCACGGTGCCGATCTGCTGCTTCAGAACAACAACGGCATCCTGCTCGCCCGAAATGTCGCCGAAGCGTTCCGTTGCCAGAAGGATGGCCGTACCGACGGTCGGGTGTCCGGCGAACGGCAATTCCATCTTGGGAGTGAAGATCCGTATGGTGGCAGAATGCCCGGGCTTTTCCGGCGGGAAGACAAAGACCGTTTCGGAAAGATTGAACTCACCGGCGATCTTCTGCATCTGCTCGTCGCTCAGCCCCTCGGAGTCCAGAACCACCGCCAGGGGGTTCCCGGCAAGGCTCGTGTTCGTGAAGACATCCAGGATCGCGTAGCGGCGGCTCATACTTCTCTTCTCCCTGTCGCCGCCTGCCGGCCTTCAAACGAAGTCAGGCGAGGGGCTCAAACGTTGTAAAACAACCAACCTGTCCGCATCGGACGGCCCGTGCAAACCACGTGCCGGCTTCAAAGGTGAGCGGACTTTTGCATTTTCAGGCAAGTCCTGCCAGTGCTTAGTGCGCATTCTTGGTGAACAAAATATTGCCGTTCCCGGCCGTCTCGCCGAGTGCTCTTCATGGCAGCAGATATTTGCCGAGCGAACGGGCGTAAGGCACGATGGCACTGTCCTCAAGGTCCGCGCGCGTGCGAATGATGCGCATATCGGCAAGCTCCTGTTCTTCCGACGCCTCTGAAAAACGCAGGATCTCCGTGCGCAACTCTTCCGCAGGGCGGGGGACATCCATCACCTGGCCGATGGAAATCCGCCAGCCGTCGAATGTCACCAGCAGCTCGGCAGGCTGGACTTCGTCTCGTTTGAGGCCTGTTTCCTCTTCAAGTTCCCGGTAGATCGCCCCGACAACGTCGACCTTGCCATCTTCGGTCAGGTCGGTCGGGTCGAGATTGCCTCCGGGAGGGTAGATCATGCCCGCCGTGGCGGTCTTTCGGGACATGACACCATAGAGCAATGCGCCCTCGGCAGACCTCAGGATGGCGGAGCCGAAGAGATTGAAAGAGCTTGCGTCGGGCGCACCCCAGTCGCGCCACGCCAGGAAAGCGGCAAAGGAACATTCCGCGCAGGTGCCGTTAAAGGTGCCGTCCTTGAACTCGAACCCGGTCAACTTCATGGTTCGGCCATTCCAAAGTATGGGAATGCGCTTCCTGGCTTCCTCGAAATACGCATCGATGGCGTCTGCATGCTTCGTTTCGAAAGCCCAGGGTTCTTCCGAAACCTCGATGTTCAGCGCTTCCACCCGGTAGACCGCAGGTGGCAGCGGTTTTTCCATCAGGGGGATTTCCCCGCCGGGCGACATCTCGCTTGGTCGTGTCGCCATCGTCCGAAACCCGCGCTTTTCGTAAAAGGGGCCCGCGTTGGCGTCGCTTTCCAGATAAAGCCGGCTCAATCCCTGTCGGTGGGCATGATCTTCCGCGCGCTTCAGCAGAAGGTCGCCAATGCCCTGACGCTGGGCTTCAGGGGCAACAAACAGGAAATCGACAAGCAGCGTATCTTCGCTTTGGGGAGAGAGCCCGGAAAAGGCTATGGGCTGACCGTCCCGCTCTGCAACGGTGAGCGTAAGGGACTGGATGGTGGCCTCGGAAATTCGCCAGTAGTCGCGAAACTCTGCCATCTTGTCCTCCGGATAGCCCCAGGAGGCCTTGGCGCGATGGAGGATATCGGTGAGAGCAGGGGCGTCGGCCTCTGTGGCCGGGCGGAGTTTCAATGGCATGGGCTGTCCAGATTGATTGTATCCCGGACAGCCCTAGCCAGACTTTGTGAAAGTTACAAGGCAGCAGGTTCTTTTCAGCCCTACCGGATAAATGTGCCGTTCTGCAGTTCGGTTACCGCCTGGATCAGCTCCTGGCGGGTGTTCATCACGATGGGGCCGTGCCAGGCCACGGGTTCCTTGATCGGTGCACCGGAGACCAGAAGGAAACGGATGCCTTCCTCGCCTGCGTGAACGACGATCTCGTCGCCGGAGCCGAAGATCACCAGAGAACGGTTGCCGGTCTCGTCACGGATCTTCAGTTCCTCGCCGCCGAATTCCTTTTCCGTCAGAACCCCGAACGGGTCGGACGCTCCTTCGAACGTGCCGGAGCCTTCGAAAATGTAGGCGAAGGTCTGCTTGTAGGTGTCGACCTTGAAGCGTTTCTTGTGACCTGCCGGCACATGGATGTCGAGATATTGCGGATCCGCGGCAATGCCGTCGACCGGGCCGCGCTTGCCCCAGAACTCGCCACAGATGATCCGTGCGGAAGTGCCGTCGTCATCGGTCACAACCGGGATCTCTTTCGACGCGACATCCTGGTAGCGCGGTGCGGTCATCTTCAGCGAGGACGGCAGGTTCGCCCAGAGCTGGAAACCGTGCATGCGGCCATTGGCGTCGCCCTTGGGCATCTCCTGATGCATGATCCCGCGCCCGGCTGTCATCCACTGGACGTCGCCCGCACCCAGGTTGCCGCTGTTGCCCAGGCTGTCACCGTGTTCAACGGTGCCGGCCAGCACGTAGGTAATGGTTTCGATGCCGCGATGGGGATGCCAGGGAAAGCCCTTCAGATAGTCCTCGGGGCGTTCGTTGCGGAAATCGTCCAGCAGCAGGAAAGGATCCAGCATTTCCGGATCCTGAAATCCGAACGCTCGCTCCAGCCGGACGCCGGCGCCTTCCATGGTTGATTGTGTGTTGCCGATGTGGGTGACGGGGCGGATGGACATGACTTGGTTCCTGATGCGGATTGACTTTGAGGGAAAGATAGCGGCTCGCAGGGCAAAACCTAGTCTTGGCTCTGCAGACGCAGTGTTTCGAAAGACGAAACAGTGATGTCGTCATCCGGATAAGGCCCGACCGGACGGTGGCTTACGGCCAAAGGGTTGCATCTTGCGGACGGTCCGCCCACATGCAAGTGTGCACGCCTGTTTGGCCGTCTGGTCAAATCCCCAATTCCGAACCGGTTGAAACGATGGCCCCGATACTTTCCGTACGCGACCTGGAAAAAACCTATGAAGGTGGCTTCCAGGCTCTCAAATCCGTGTCTCTGGATATCCAGCAAGGAGAGGTTTTTGCGTTACTCGGGCCGAATGGCGCCGGCAAGACGACATTGATCAGCACGATTTGCGGCCTGGTGCGGCCGACCTCCGGCAGTATTCACGTGTGCGGCCATGACGCCTTGAGCGAGTACCGTGCTGCCCGGCAGATGATCGGTCTGGTACCTCAGGAAATGCCGACGGCGCCTTTCGAAATGGTCGGTGATACCGTCGCCTTCAGCCGCGGCCTGTTCGGCATGAAACCCGATCCGGCACGGATCGAGAGCATTCTCAAGGACCTGACGCTCTGGGAAAAGCGCAACAACCCCATCATGGCCCTGTCCGGGGGCATGAAGCGCCGCCTGCTGGTCGCCAAGGCGCTGGCGCACGAGCCGAAGATCCTGTTCCTGGACGAGCCGACAGCCGGTGTGGATGTGGAACTAAGGCACGACATGTGGCGCATCGTTGGGGAGCTCAAGCAGAAGGGCGTCACCATCATCCTGACCACCCACTACATCGAGGAGGCCGAAGAAATGGCCGATCGTGTCGGGGTGATCAACAATGGTGAGATCATCCTCGTGGAAGAGAAGGCAGAGCTCATGCGCAAGCTCGGGCGCAAGTTGCTGTCGCTCAGCTTGACGGAGCCACTCATCGAGATTCCCGGCAGTCTTGCCCGCTACGATCTGAAGCTCGAGGATGACGGCCGCAGCCTGGTCTATACCTACGATACCCAGGCTGACCGGACTGGCATCACATCGCTTCTGACCGATCTCTCCCAGTCCGGCGTGCGTTTTCACGATCTGCAGACGGATCAGTCGTCGCTCGAGGACATCTTCGTCGGTCTGGTCAGTCAGGGATGAGGCGGCGATGGACACCGGTTTCACCATTCGCAAGGCGACACTGGACGACTGCACGGCACTGACGGACCTGTGCATGCGCTCCAAGCAGTCGAACGGCTATGACGACGCTTTCATGGCCATGTGCGCCGAAGAACTCAAGGTCCGCGACAGCTGGATCGAGGAGCACGATTTCTGGCTGGCCCAGGACGCACGGGGTGAGCCGGTCGGCTGTATCCGGCTGTCCATGGAAGACGACGGCGAAACAGGGGAACTGGAGACCTGTTTTGTCGACCCTGCCTGGCAGGGACGCCGCGTCGGCCGGGCGCTGTTCGATGCGCTTCACGAAAGAGCGCAGAGCCTTGGTCTGGTGAGGATCGGTCTTGATGCGGATCCTTTTGCAGAACCTTTCTATGCCCGCATGGGCTTCAAGACCATTGGCCGGTCTCCATCCGGCTCGATCCCGGGGCGCACGTTGCCCCGAATGGAACTCATTCTGATTTCGGGGCAGCAGGGCACATGAATTTCGAAGCGATCAAAGTCATCTATCTGGCCGAAATGGCCCGCACCCGCCGCACGATCATGCAGAGCATCATCTCGCCGGTGATTTCCACGGTGCTTTATTTCGTTGTCTTCGGGGCAGCCATCGGCTCTCGGATCTCCGAGGTGGACGGTGTCAGCTACGGCGCCTTCATCGTGCCCGGGCTGATCATGCTGTCCCTGATGACGCAGAGCCTCTCCAACGCCTCGTTCGGCATCTATTTTCCGCGGTTTACGGGCACGATCTTCGAGGTGCTGTCGGCACCCGTGTCGTTCCTGGAAATCACCGTTGCCTATGTCGGGGCGGCGGCAACGAAGTCGATCCTGGTCGGGTTGATCATCCTGATCACGGCGAGTTTCTTCGTTCCGCTGGAAATCCAGCATCCTGTCTGGATGGCCGCGTTCTTCCTCCTGACGGCCGTTACATTCGCCTTGCTCGGTTTCATCATCGGCATCTGGGCGGACAATTTCGAAAAACTGCAGTTTGTACCGCTGTTGATTGTCACGCCTCTGGCTTTTCTGGGCGGCAGCTTCTATTCCATCAACATGTTGCCGGATATCTGGCAGAAGATCACGCTGATCAACCCGGTGGTCTACCTGATTTCCGGGTTCCGCTGGAGCTTCTATGGTCAGGCGGACGTCAGCCTTTGGCTGTCGCTGCTGGCGACGATGATCTTCCTCGGCGGTTCACTGGCCGTCATACATTGGATTTTCAAGACCGGATACCGCCTGAAGGCTTGAGGTATCCGGCCGAAACGCGAGTTTAAGAGAGCGGGAATGCGTGCGTCTGTCCTTTTGAAGAAGGCTTCGATCTTCGTTCTGGCCGGGTTTCTGGCCGCCTGTCAGACGGGGCAGGGGCCAGCCCCGACGCCTGTCACAAGTGCAGCGCCTGCCGTTCAGACAGCGCCTCTTCCTGCCGTTGCCTATGCGCCGGAAACGGCCGTCGAGCGCGGGTTCTCCGCGCTGGTGCTGAATGCGTCGACCGGCGAAGAGCTTTATGCGGTCGATGCGGATGCATCGAGGTATCCTGCTTCGCTGAGCAAGATGATGACGCTCTACCTGCTCTTTGATGCGGTTTCGCAAGGGCGTTACACGCTTTCCACCCCTTTGAGCGTTTCGGCCAAGGCGGCTTCGCAGCCGCCGGCAAAGATCGGCATCAAGGCCGGGTCGACCATCACGGTCGAGCAGGCGGCAAGGGCGCTTGCGGTCAAGTCGGCCAATGACGTCGCCATTGCCGTTGCCGAAAATCTGGCTGGAAGCGAAGCGGCCTTCGCCCGGCAGATGACGTCCCAGGCGCGGGCTCTTGGCCTGTCGCGTACCCGTTTCGTCAATGCCACGGGCCTGCCCGATCCCGCGCAGGTGTCGTCGGCGCGTGACATGGCGGTGCTTGGCCTTGCCCTGAAGCGGCGGTTCCCGCAATACGGCAGCTATTACCGGGCCAGGTCGTTTGACTACAACGGCCGCACCTTCCGGGCCACTAACAACCTGGTCGGCAAGGTTGCCGGTGTCGATGGTCTGAAGACGGGCTATATCCGAATGTCCGGCTACAATCTGGTAGCGACTGCCAACCGTGGCGGCAAGCGACTGATCGTCGTCGTCATGGGCGGGGCGAGCGAGGCTGCGCGGGACAAGGAAGTGACGCGGCTGATCGAAGCCTATTCCTGAGCTGTCCGCAAAGGTTCGGCTGGTATTGCACCGGAAACCTTCTCGACAACTGACACCCGATTGCGGCCGGTCCGTTTGGACAGGTAGAGGCTCTCATCGACTGTCTTGAGCAATTCGGCTGACGGCAGCTGGCTGCCGTCGCCGTGATAGACACCTGCCGACGCCGTCAGGTTGAAGTCCTGCGGGGCGAACTCGAACCGCAGGTCGGAAATGCGCTCGCGCAGGCGATCGGCAACCCGGAAGGCGTTCTCGCGCGAGATGGACGGCAGAAGCACCGCGAATTCCTCGCCGCCGAGGCGGGCAAAGCAGTCGTTCTGGCGCAGATGCGCCTTCACTTCCGAACAGACCTTCACAAGCGCTTCGTCGCCTGCAACATGTCCGAACCTGTCGTTCACCTGCTTGAAGTGATCGAGGTCGAAGTGGACCAGACCGAAGTCGTCCTTCTGCGTTTCCTGCAGGAGGCTTTCCAGACGTGTCTGAAACTCTCTGCGGTTGAAGGCACCGGTCAGGGGATCGCGCCTTGCCGCCTCCCTGTTCCGGTTCGCCACCAGCTCGAAGGACAGCGCAAGGGAGAAAGCGCCGGTCAGACTGACGAAGACGAGTGCGCACATCAGGTGAATGTCGACAATCAGGTCGTCGATCATGCCGGGCCCTTGCGGGCCGCCGGAAACAAGTCCGTGCACCGTGCGCAGCACACCTTCGGCAGCCAGAAAGAAGAACGCCAGGATGAGGCCTATGTTGGAAATCAAACCCCGGAACGGCCTTGAGGCGTAGACGGTAATGGTTGCGACGGACAGCAGCGTGAACACCACGTTGGAGGCCATGTAAGCAAGGGCGTAGTTGGAAAGCAGATACGCGCAGCCTGCGACGATGCCGTAGGCAAACGCGGGCGCGACAACATTGCTGAGCTTGCTCGGCATATCCGCCAGGAGGCGTGCCGCGTGCCAGTGACAGCCAAAACCGAGCAGCAACAGCGTGTTGGGGAGCAGATAGGCGACCAGAGGCGGCAGCATGCTGCTGAGCGCAAAGCAGATCAGAGACGACGCCAACAGGGCATTTGCAGCGGCCCAGCTCAACCAGTGAATGCGTGGACTGGTCTGCAGGGAAATGGCCAGGAAGCAGATGGCAAAAATCGACAGCAGAAGCACATTTGCCGAAAAGAGTGTCGATAGATCCATCAAGGCAGTCTCCGGAACCGGTTCCTCAATCTCACAAAGGATAGTGATTACGTTACGGGATAGGGTCTTGCAATCCGGTTAGCCGCGATAAAAAAACTTTTATCAAATAGGGAATTCAACGCTTTGGTCCCGTTTACGATACCTGTGAAATTTGCGGAGGCAATGCGGCATCTTTGGGGCGGCAGGGCGGGTGTGGTCGCGGGCTGCTTATTTATAACGCCCGCATCCGGATTTCTATTTGACGACCTGCAGGAACCGGCAAAAAGAAACCCCGCTGTTGCCAGCGGGGTCTCGTTTCGGGTCGATGGGGCGAACCTTGTTAGTTCTTGGTCTTGTCGACGAGCGCGTTGGACTTGATCCACGGCATCATGCCGCGGAGCTTTTCGCCAACTTCCTCGATCTGGTGTGCGTCGTTCAGGCGGCGGGTTGCCTTGAACTTGGCAGCGCCTGCACGGTATTCCTGCATCCAATCGGAAGTGAACTTGCCGGTCTGGATGTCTGTCAGGACGCGCTTCATTTCCGCCTTGGTTTCCGGCGTCACGATGCGCGGACCAGTCACGTACTCACCCCACTCTGCAGTGTTGGAGATGGAGTAGTTCATGTTGGCGATGCCGCCTTCGTAGATCAGGTCGACGATCAGCTTCACTTCGTGCAGGCACTCGAAGTAGGCCATTTCCGGAGCGTAACCGGCTTCAACCAGAGTTTCGAAACCGGCGCGGATCAGTTCGACGAGACCGCCGCACAGAACAGCCTGTTCGCCGAAGAGGTCGGTTTCGCACTCTTCCTTGAAGGTGGTTTCGATGATGCCCGAACGGCCGCCGCCAACGCCACAGGCGTAGGACAGGCCGAGGTCATGGGCATTGCCGGAAGCGTCCTGGTGAACAGCGATCAGGCACGGCACGCCGCCACCCTTCATGTATTCGCCGCGCACGGTGTGGCCCGGGCCCTTCGGTGCAACCATCAGAACGTCAACGGTCGACTTTGCTTCGATCAGGCCGAAGTGAACGTTGAGGCCATGTGCGAAGGCGATTGTAGCGCCGTCACGGATGTTGGCTGCGATGTGGTCCTTGTAGATGTCGGCCTGCAGTTCGTCCGGGGTTGCCATCATCATCAGGTCGGCCCAGGCAGCAGCGTCAGCCACGTTCATGACCTTGAAGCCGTCAGCTTCTGCCTTCAGAGCGGTCGTGGAGCCCTCGCGCAGGGCAACGGCGATCTCCGTGCAGCCGCTGTCCTTGAGGTTCATGGCATGGGCGCGGCCCTGCGAGCCGTAGCCGATGATGGCGACTTTTTTGGACTTGATCAGGTTAAGATCAGCATCACGATCGTAATAAACGCGCATGGGTTCCTTTCTCCCGTCTGCATTCTGTCGTTGGAAGGCCGGTTTTCCGGTCTTGATTGGTTCTGGTGTTTCCCAGTGGTTCCGAAGGTTCGCGGCGATCAGGCCCCGAACAGACGGTAAAAGCGATCGACGGCCACTTCGGCCTGCGATTTCAGATCCTTCTCGGCAGGACCAGCGGTCTCACCCAGAAGGAGGCGGATATGGACGTCCCGAATGGCAAGGCCGTAAAGCACCTGGTAGGCGTCTTCGGATTCGTCGAATTTCAGAAGCCCGTGGCGGCGACCGCTGTCCAGCATGGCGCGCGCACGGGCGGAAATCATGTGTTTGCCGCGCACCAGCAGAAGCTGGCCGAGGCGGTTCGAATTGGTGTTGGACTGGCCGATCGACAGCCGGTTCAACGCCAGCGAGGTTTCGGAAAACAGAACACCCAGCAGAGCTTCGACAAAGGCTGTCACATGTGCCCGGAAAGTCGCCGCATCGGCGGTGGCGCCAGCCTCGGAAGGAAACTGAACCTGGCTGGCCTGGAACGCGACAACCGCAGCCAGCAGGCCGTCACGGTCGCCGAACCACTTGTAGAGGCTTTCCTTGGAACAGCTTGCCGTGCGGGCAAGGCCTGCTGTCGTCAGCGCCTTCTCGCCACCTTCGACCAGCAGCGTCAGCGCATGTTGCAACACCACCTGCTGGCGCGGCGAAAATTCGGGCGCTGCATCCGGGCGGGAGGTGGCAATATCGTAAGCGGTCGCTGTCATGTCTCAGGTCGGATCGTTAATTGTCAGTAGGGAACCGTACGGTACGGTTCGGGTGTGGTTATGGCACCGGCGACAGGACAGGTCAAGGGTAATTTTGCACCTATTCGGCGTAGGTGCGCATCTGGGCAAGCACTCTGGAACAGGCGCTTCAAAGTGTGATCGGAGTAGACGTTTACGCTTACTTCAAGTTTGGCTTGCGTCTCGAAGAAAGTGCGGATTAGATTTTCGTATTCAATTTTGTTGTCTTGTATTTTCTTGGGTGTCTTTGAGATGTTGACCATCAGAAAACTCATTGCCGGGCCGTTGTTGCTGGCCTTTTTTGCCTTGGCTACCACCGGTGCAAGCGCTGCACCTCGGGTAACCGCAAAGATCGATCTTTCCGAACAACGGCTTTATTTGTACGTCGACGGACGTTTGCGAAACAAATGGCCGGTTTCAACTGCACGCAAGGGATATCGCACACCAACGGGAAGCTGGCGCCCGACCCGGCTGGAACGCGACTGGCACTCGCGCAAGTACAACTGGGCACCCATGCCCTATTCGGTCTTCTTTCTCGGCGGATACGCCATACACGGCACCAACGATCTCAAGCGGCTGGGCCGTCCCGCCTCGCACGGATGCATCCGGCTCCATCCCAGGAACGCCGCTCAGCTTTTCAATCTTGTGCGAAAGGTTGGTCGCGCCGATACGAGGATCGTGATCACGCGGTGACTTGAGGGGGCAATTCATCCGTTGCTACCACCGGCCGTTTTCAGGAGCGGCCTGTGTGGGCACAGGTTGCATGGCTTTGGCGTGGCGGCTTACCCTTCAGGAACTTTCAGCGTGATTCCCCTACTGCCAAGCGGAGGCCATCGTGACCGCCTGCTCGAATTTCTGTCGATGCCTGTCAGCTGCCCTTGTGTTGTGCCTGTCGATTTTTCTCGCACTGCCGGCATTGGGGCAGACGGCGGAAGGGGACGACAATCCACCGCTGCCGGTCTCGCCGGTCAGCGTCGGCCTCTACATCAGCCCCCCCTTTGTCATGGAGGAAGAGCCGGGTGTCTATTCCGGCATGGCGGTGGATCTTTGGGAAGCACTGGCGCAGAAAAACGGTATTCTCTACGAATATCGGATCTTCCCGACCATCCGGGAGCTGGTGGACGCCGCGGCGGACAAATCCATCGGTATTGCCGTCACCAACCTGACGATCACCCGCAAGCGCGCCGACAGGATCGACTTTACCCAGCCCTGGTTCGATGCGGGCCTGCGCATTCTCGTGCCTGACAGTCAGGGAGCGAGCTTCAGCGAGGTGTTAACGGGCCTGCAGGAATCCGGTTATCTGAGAGCCTATGGCTGGTTGGCACTTGTGATCGTGTTTGCAACGGCTCTGATGACGCTGTTCGACCGGCGTTTCGACAAGAACTTTCCCCGGGGCTGGCCGGAAGGCGTGTCGGAGAGCTTTTATGCGGTCATGTCGGTGGTGACATCCGGCAAGGCACCTTCGCGCAAGAACCTGTTTGGTTGGCCAGGCCGCATCTGGCAGGCGCTCTGGCTGGTCTGCGGCATTGCGGTGATGGCCTATGTGACCTCGTCGGTGACAAGCGTCATGACAACCCTATCGCTCACAAACCAGATCAACAGTCTTGCCGATCTGCCGGGCAAGAGTATCGGTGTCTTCGTCGGCAGTGTGGCCGAGGAGTTTGCGGAAGCATCCGGCTGGTCGCACCGGTCATTTGACGACATCGAAGGTGCAGTCACTGCTCTGCGCAATGACGAGATTGACGCCGTTGTGGGCGATGCGCCTGTCCTTGAGTATTACGCTCACAGTCACCCGCGGGCGAATGTCGAGGTGATCGGCCCGATCTTTGAACCGGACAAATACGGCTTTGCCCTTGCGCACGGCAGTCAGTGGACACGGCCGTTGACGCTGGAATTGCTGACGGCGCATGAGACGGACATGATCGAGCAAATGCGCGTGCGCTACTTCGGGGACGAGCGCTAGGAGCCATTCCCTAGAGCTGTGGCTGCGCGGCAGCTCTCAACCAGTCAACGACAATGGCGGCCGTTTCCCGGTTCCGGCTGCGGTGCGACAGCACGGCATGATAGGCGTTGTTTGGCTGCAGCGGCGGCAGGCCGGCGGGGACCAGCAGACCGTTTTGCACGTGGTCACCGGTGATCGAGCGCCAGCCGAGCATGACCCCGTGGCCCGACAAGGCCGCCTGGGTGGCCTGGACATAGTTGGAAAACCGGAGGCCTTTGGCCGAACCGGCGGCCTTCTGCCCCGTGCGGGCAAGATACTCCTGCCAGGAAATCCAGCGGCGATCGCTGGTGTCCACATGGATCAGGAAGGCTGAGCCCAGGCTGCCGCCATCGGCGCGGATGCGCTCGGCAAGGGAAGGGGCGCACACAGGCTCAACCAGTTCGCGGAACAATTGTTCGACCGTGCCGTCGTCCCAGCGGCCGTCCCCGTAGCGCATGGCGATATCGGTCCCCTGGCCAAGCCGGGGGACTTCCTGCTGCGTGGTGTGAACGTTCACCGGGATTTCCGGGTGGTCCAGATAAAACGCCTCAAGCCGCGGCATGAGCCAGTAGGTGGCGAAGCCGACGGTGCAGGCAACAGTGACAGAGGCGCTGGCCGGATCGGCAAGAGCCTGGATGTCATTCAGGGCTTCGCTCAGCCGTTCGCGGTTTTCGATCACCGCTTTCAGCAGGATCTCGCCGGCGGCAGTGAGGCCGGCCGGCCTTGTGCTGCGATCGATCAGGGCGGTGCCGACGTGCTCTTCCAACTGTCGCAGGGACTGGCTGATCGCCGACATGGATACATTCAATTCGCCCGCCGCCGCCTTGGTGCCTCCCGCGCGTTGAACCGTCTCGAAGACGGTGAGCAGCCTGAGCGGGGGGAGGCGGAGCATTTGTCTGTCCAAGTTAAGTGAATGCTTAAGTTAAGTTTCGATTTTATCGCCTTTCCAAATCGCCAGTGCAAGAGCAACTTCATAGAAAGTAAATGGAACGCAGAGCTTTGCGGTGACTTGTGCGAAGCACCTGTAAGGCTGATGAGCTAAACTTAAGGACGGATCTGATGCTTGGAACTGGTGATGCAGGTGTGTTGCTGCAGGAAAAAGGCCTCGATGTGCCACTGAGCAACGGGCAAACCGCCTATTTCAATTATTACTGGCTGCGCGACAATTGCCCGAGTTCCTTCGACCCGGAAACCCGCGAACGCGTCAATGACATCTTCGCCCTGGACGAAGCGCCAAAAGCAGCCTCCGCCGCCATTGTGGGAGGCGATCTGGAAATCGCCTGGGCCGGCACAAACGACGTCTCCCGCCTGCCGCTGTCCCTGCTCAATGCCTATTCCAAAGGCGAGAAGCGCCCCGATATCGCCAACCTTCGAAGAGTGCCCTGGTACGCTGACCACTATCCGAAGATGGCCCGTTTTTCCCATGACGAGGTTACGAACGACACCGCGCGTCGGCGTGACTGGGCCAAAGCGATGCTGACGGATGGTGTCGCGCTCTTGACCGGCTTGCCGGATACGGATGAAGCGCTCACCGACACGGCCGGCCTGATCGGTTATGTGCGTCCGAGCTACTTCGGCCTGACGTTCGAGGTAAAAACCCACATCAAGCCGACCAACCTTGCCTTCACTGCCAAGGCCTTGCCGCTTCACACGGACTTGCCGGACGAGGATCTGGCGCCGGGCGTGCAGTTCCTGCATTGCCGGGCCAATTCGGTCGAGGGAGGCAACAGCATCTTTGTGGACGGGCTGGCTGTCGCGGAAGACTTCCGCAAGGCCTATCCGGAAGACTTCGAACTTCTGATTACCGTGGATGTTCCCTATTTCTGCGAGCATGACACGTTCGACATGCGGTCCCGCCAGCGGGTGATCGAGCTGGATGAGCACGGCAATATTTCGGGTGTCACGATCAGCCAGCACCACGCCGATATCTTCGATATGCCGCAGCATGAACTCGACCGTTACTACCCGGCCTTCTGCCGCTTCGGACGGATGATGCGGGACGACAAATACCTGATGCGGTTCCGTCTGAATGCGGGCGAATGTATTGTCTTCGACAATCACCGCATCGTGCACGGTCGGGCTGCCTATTCGGCAACCAGCGGCAATCGGCACCTGCGTGGTTGTTATACCGACAGGGGCGAGCTGCGCTCCACCTACCGGATCCTGTCCGGGGAAGGACGTTTCAAATGAGTGTCGTTACGGATGTACGCTTCGGGGCTGACCCGGACCGGCAAAGCGAACAGGCCCTGCGGGAAGACCTCGCAGCTGCCTTTCGTCTGGCGGTAAAATTCGGCTGGAGCGAATCCGTCGGCAATCATTTCAGCGCCGCGGTTTCCGAAGATGGTTCGAAATTCCTGATGAACCCCAAGTGGCGACATTTCGGGGAAATCAGGGCCAGCGACCTGTTGTTGCTCGATGCCAATGATGACACCGTGATGGCGGGCGAAAATGCCCCGGACCCATCTGCCTGGTGCATTCACGGCACGGTTCACCGGGAAAATCCCAAGGCGCGGGTGCTGTTCCACTGCCACCCGCCAAATGCGACCGCGCTGGCGACGCTGCAGGATCCATCAATGAAACCGATTGACCTGAACACCGCCCGTTTCTTCGGCAAGGTTGCGGTTGATCTCGGCTTCGGCGGCATGGCTGACGAGGCGGAGGAGGGCAGGCGGATTGCCGAAACACTTGGCGACAAGCCGGTTCTTGTAATGGGCAATCACGGGGTGTCGATTTCCGCCGTCACTGTCGCTGAAGCCTTCGAGCATCTCTATTTCTTCGAACGGGCCGCCGAAACGCTTTTGAAAGCCTATGGGACCGGTCAGCCGCTGGCCATCATGTCGGACAACCTTGCCGCCAAGACAGCTGCCGAATGGGAGCCCTATGTCGGCATGGGCTATGCCCATTTCGACTATTGGAAGCGTGATCTTGACCGGAGCGAGCCGGATTACCGCGACTGAGATCCGTCGATGCCGACTTGCTTTCGCCTCTCCAATGCGGGGAGGCGAAATGCATTTGGGCGAAGCATGGCAATCCTTCTTCGTGTCGCCCCGGACAAGCGCAGTGCAGATCCGGGGGCTATTCGCAAGACACATAGCGGCATCGCGTGAGCTGGAAATCAGATGTCAGTGTGAGCTTCTAATCATTGATCATCATTCAATTTTGAGCAGGAGAGGCTTTGTCGCAAAATAGGTCAGGATCCGGATCAGAGTTCGGCTTCCGCCTCACTTGTCCGGTATGACGGGTAGGCAAATGTTCCTGCAATAGACCGCCAAAACTGCAGAAATCTAACCTGTAGTAGCGACCTAATACCCGTTCAAACGCGCCGACTGCTAGCCTTTCTCCATCGCAATTTGCCAAGCTGGAGGACAGAGCATGAGCGCGAAGAAGATCCTGATGATCACGGGAGATTTCACCGAAGATTATGAGACCATGGTGCCGTTTCAGACGTTGCTTGCCATGGGGTACACGGTTGATGCGGTATGCCCCGGCAAGAAGGCCGGCGAGACGGTCGCCACCTGTATCCACGATTTCGAAGGCGACCAGACCTATTCGGAGAAGCGCGGCCATAACTTTACGCTGAACGCGACCTTCGCCGATGTCGACGTTGCCGGTTACGATGCCCTCGTAATCCCGGGTGGCCGGGCACCGGAATATCTGCGTCTTGATGCGGCTGTCATCGATGCCGTGAAGCATTTCATGGACGCGGGCAAGCCCGTTGCCGCAATCTGTCACGGCGCGCAGATCCTGACTGCTGCCAAGGTGATTGAAGGCCGCACCGTTTCGGCTTATCCGGCCTGCCGTCCGGAAGTGGAACTTGCAGGCGCCACTTACGCCGAGATCGCAATCGACGGCGCCGTGACCGACGGCAACCTTGTTACCGCCCCTGCATGGCCGGCGCATCCGGCATGGCTGTCGCAGTTCCATGCGGTTCTGGGCGGTGCAGCCGAAGGTTCCCTGGCTGCCTGAGGCAAAACGGTGCGGGCCAACAAAGAGCCCGCACCATCAACTCCGTTTGCCTGGTCCGTGAAAGCGCAAGAGTGGTGCCCCGGCGGCGGACGACGGGTCCCGGGGGCGCCACCTACACGCTACCTGACCACTTTCCCGCACGCGGGAAGCGGACTAGGCTGAGTTCAAATAACGGGCGTTGAGATACCGCGACAGCTCCGCGATTTCAGCTCGCCAGTCCGTCACGAAGGAAACATCATGTGCAAGCTCTTCATCGAGGCAGATTCCACGCTTTGGGAAAGCACGACAAAGTCGCTGCGCATTGACGGCATGGTGACATCGGTGCGGTTGGAAACCTTCTTCTGGAAGGTTCTGGACGAGATCGCCGGACGGGACGGCATGAACGTGGTGCAACTGATCACCAAGCTTCACCACGAGAGCATCGACGCGGGCCATGATCTCGGAAATTTCACGAGCTTCCTGCGCGTTTGCTGCGGCCGGTACCTGGCCTTGCAGCTGTCTGGCGATGTGCCGACCGACAAGCGCCTGCCCATCGCGGGCCTGGATGCGGACGGCATTCTGGAAGCCGAAACCGGCCGTATGCATTGAGACATGCACCGGAATGAGTGCAGGAGCTCTCCCTCGTCATCTTGGCCGAGCACAACGCTGCCAGGATGACGTGGGATGGCTGATCATGTGCTGGTGATACAGCGCCTTGTCAGGCAGCCGCTTTTTGAGAAAGCGCCAGACGCATGTCTTCGGCGACCGCAACCGGGCCTGCCTCGGTCGGGACCTGGAACAGCCCCAGTTTCTTCGTGACCTTGCCCAGCAGCACCGATGCCGTCATCCAGACCAGGAGCGGAGCGACAACCAGTGGCAGGGCAACAGGCAGGAGCCAGTAGAACATCTCCGGCGCATAGGTGTGCGAGAAGGCGATTGCGCCGGCACCTGCAATGCTCATCCACCAGGTGGCGGAAAACGCCGCGGTGATCGGCAGCGAGCCGTCATCCCGATCGGCTGTCGGCCAGCCGCTGTCAGCACCCGTCAGCACCTGAAACACCGAGCGGCAGTGGAACATCATGTGGATCGGTGCAAGGATCGAGGTCAGCAGGATTTCAAGGAGAAAGCTGATCAGAAGCCGGACCGGACCGCCGAAGTCCGCCGAGTTTCCGCCAAAGAGCGCCCGGGCAACGAGCAGCAGCTTGGGCAGGATCAGCAGAGCTACCAGACCGAAGAGCAGGGCGAGCGCCGTGGTCGTTTCCGGATGTGGAAAGACCGGGAATGGCGAATGACCGTCGAAGTAGACCGGGGGCGGAGCAACCAGCGGGGCGGCAAGGCTTGCCAGCAGGAAGATGCACCAGATCGGCGAAGCCAGATAGGCAAAGACGCCTTGCAGGATCGAAATCCGGCTCCAGAAGCGGAAGCGCGGGGCCGCCAGAATGCGGCTGTGCTGCAGGTTGCCCTGGCACCAGCGCCGGTCACGCTTGGCGTAGTCGACCATGTTGGCGGGGGCTTCCTCGTAGGAGCCCGTCAGGTCCGGGTCGAGACGTACCTTCCAGCCGTCGCGCGCCAAGAGCGCAGCTTCAACAGTGTCATGGCTGAGGATGTGACCACCGAAGGGCGGTTTGCCGGTAAGCGGAGCCATGCCGCAGGCTGCTGCAAATGCGCGGGTGCGGATCAGCGCATTGTGTCCCCAGAAGGTGCCTTCCTCGCCCTGAACGGCGGCAAGGCCGCGCGCGAAGTAAGGCCCGTAGAGACCGGTTGCGAACTGCAAGAGGCGTCCGAAAAGCGTGGAGAGCCCGATGATCTGCGGCAGCGACTGCAGCAGCCCCAGTCGCGGATCGGCCTCCATGCGCCGGACCATTTCCAGGATGGTCTTGCCATCCATCAGGCTGTCGGCATCAAGCACCAGCATGTAGTCGTAGGCACCGCCTGATGTCGTCAGGAAGTCGGCAATGTTGCCTGCCTTGCGGCCGATGTTCTTTTCGCGCCGCCGATAGAACAGGCGGCCACCGGCGTTCTGGCGAACAAGCAGTCGCTCATAGGCACGTTGTTCTTCCTCGCCGACATCCGCCTTGGTGGTGTCGGACAGGACGAAAAAATCGAACCGGTCCGCCGCGGGCAGGGCGGCAACCGATTTCATGATGGCCTCCAGGCGGGCGAACACCGGACCGGTTGCCTCGTTGTAGATCGGCAGCAGAACGGCGGTGCGACCGTCGGGCAAAGCTTCTGCTGTTGCCCTTTCTTCAGGCGGAAACAGGATGCCGAAGAGAGCGATACATCCGCCCCAGGCCAGCCAGAAGCTTGCTACCGCCATCAACGCGATGCGGACGATGTCCAGCCAGTCGAAACCGTCCGACTGGACAACAATGGCAAACATGTACGAAGCGCCCGTGGTCAGGCACAGGGCGATCACTGCCATGGCCAGCCGCCGGAAGGCCGTCGACCAGGCTTCGGAGCTGGCCTTCTTCATGTCAGCGGTCCTTGGCTGGAACCGGAACGCGCTTCAACTGCGGAGCAAGCGGCTGCACAGCCCGTTGCCACAGGGCGACAAGCGGGGCAAAGCGCACGGCCAGTGGCGGATTGAGGTCGTGATGGGGCATTTCCAGCCCGTGACGGGGGGCAGGCACCGGCAAGGTCCTGATGAAGGCAGCCCGGTCTTGCGGCGTGCCGCTAAAATGGTCGATACCACGGCGCGTGGCGGCAGAACCGGACAGAACGGACAAGAGGACGTCGTCGCCAAGGTCGGGCCGCTTCAGGACTGTCCTGATTTCTTCAAGCAACTTACCGTCGGCAAAAAGGGTCGGACTGGTCGTCTGATCGATACTCACATGCGATGTCATCTGTTCCCACTCCACTGATACATCCAGGTTTCCGTTACATCGGTGCCGTCGAGTTGCAGGGCGAGAATGAACTCGACCGGTATTTCCTCGTCGTCCCGTGCGATATCGAGCACGGCACGCCAGCTGCCGCTTTCCAGCCGCTGGACGAACTGATGCTCCACCTTGCCGTTCTGCAGGGTCAGTCTCGGTGTCAGAGGAGCTTCCGCACCCATGTCACCCAGATTGCCGCCGGCAAATTCCACGACGAATTTGCGCAGTTTCGGGTCCGGATCTGAGGCAGCCGCGCCACCATGCCCTGTGCTGGTCGCGATTACCTGTGCCAGCTCGGTACCCGGTTCCGGTTCCCGGCCCCAGATCATCCGATAGGCAAAGCGATGTTCGGAGCCTGCCTTGGTGCCGTTTTCCGGCACCCAGCAAGCAACGAGGTTGTCGTAGATCTCTTTTTCGGCCGGGATTTCCGCCAGCATGACCTGGCCATTGCCCCAGTCGTTGATCGGCTCGATCCACAGTGACGGGCGTCGCTGATACTTGGCTTCCGTGTCCTGGTAATGATCGAAATTCCGGTCCCGCTGCAGCAGGCCAAAGCCTGCCGGGTTCTCCTCGTTGAAGAAGGACAGGGCAAGCTTTTCCGGATTGCGAGCCGGCCGCCACAGACGCTGGCCATTCTGGCGCAAGATCAGGAGACCGTCATTGTCATGAACTTCCGGGCGATAGTCGTCGAAGTTGGTGCGGTCGTTCTCGCCGAACAGATACATCGAAGTCAGCGGCGCAATCCCGAGACGTTCGACATCGTCGCGTAGGAAAATGTGCGCATCCACTTCCACAACGGTGTTGATGCCCGGCTTGATCGTGAACTGGTAGGCACCGGCAACGCGCTCGCTCTCCAGTTCGGCATAGAGCCGCATCTCGGCAGCGCCGTCCGTCGGCCGCTCCAGATAGAACTTCGTGAAACGCGGAAACTCTTCCGGTCCGGCGATGGCCGTATCGATCGCAAGTCCGCGTGCGGACAGGCCATAGACGTTGCCCTTGCCGAGCGCACGGAAATAGCTTGCCCCCAGGAACACCACCAACTCGTCGAAATACTCCGGAGTGTTCAGCGGATGGTGCAGGCGGAAGCCGGCGATACCCGGCAGATCCACATCCTTGAACTTTTCCGGATCCAGCGGCTCGCGATATTCGAAGTCCGCGCCGGTAAAATGCAGTTCGCTGATATTTCCGTCGACGATCTCATAAAGTTCCACCGGCTCCTTGTAGAGCCAGCCCGGGTGGAACGCCTGCAGTTGATAGTTGCTGCCGGTGTCCTTCCAGACGGACTTGTCGGGATTGAACCGGATTGCACGATGCTGGTCATAATCGAGATTGGCGAGGATTTCGGGAAGAGCCGGTACATCGGGCGCAAATGCGTTCCCGGCCTTTTCCTTCATGCGCTCGACGAGCGCGGAAAAGTTAAACTCTTCGCCTGCCGCAAAGGCTCCGCCTGCTTGTGCAGGTGCGGTATTCTCTGCTGCGAGTGCAGTGCGGAGGTCCGCGCCTGCCAAGGCACCGGCCGCCAGGGCCGTTGCCGATAAAAACGTGCGCCGATTGATCACGACGATTGGCCACCTTGTTGAAATTAAAGTGTTCTTTTTGGTTCACTTTTGAATGAGCACGCGCACTGCAGCAATTTTATGGAGAAAACCGGTCCAAAAAATGGCATTCCTGTGCAATGCAGCATCGTACGCTTGTTCGTTCGACTTTCAAACGTCCAAACAGCCGGTTGGTTTCATATTTTTTTGAAAAAAGTTAAGTTCAGATGCCGATTGTAACCAGATGGGCGACGTAACTTCCGATTGCCATGGCCGATGTGAGGCCGGGGGATTCGATTCCGTAGAGCGTGACCAGACCTGCAAGGCCATGATCTGACGGCCCGTCAATTCGGAAATCGGCCGCCGGTTCACCCGGACCGGCGATCTTGGGCCGGATGCCGGAATAGTCTGGCAAAAGTGCATCGTCCGGCAGGCCGGGCCAGTAGCTGCGGATGGCGGCATAAAACTTGTCGCCCCGGGCGGGATCCACCCTGTAGTCGGCAATCTCCACCCATTCGACATCCGGACCGAAGCGTGCCTGGTGCTGCAGGTCGAGTGTCAGGTGAACGCCGAGCCCGCCAGGTTCCGGCACGGGGTAGATGAGCTTGGAAAAAGGGGCCTTGCCCTGAAGCTTGAAATAACTGCCCTTCGCGAGGTAGGCGACCGGTGGATTGGCACCCTCAAGCCCGGCAGCCAGGGCAGGTGCGCCGTGGCCTGCGGACAGGATCAACTCCTTGCAGGTGAGGGCATAGGTTTCCGTTCCCTCCGTTTCCGCATGCACCCGGTAACCGCCATCAGCCAGGTGTTCGAGGCGCGCAACCCTCGTGTTCAGCACAACCTGACCGCCGTTTGCCTCGAGCTCTCCCTGTAGAGCCAGCATGAAACCGTGGCTGTCGACGATGCCTGTGGAGGGGGAATGCAGTGCGCCGGTGCAGGCAAGCTCCGGTTCGGCTTCGTTCAGGCTGTCCTGGTCGAGGAATACGAGATCTGAAACGCCGTTTTCCGCCGCTTTGCGACGGATTGACTGCAGTTGCTCCAACTGATCGTTATTGGACGCAACGATCAGTTTGCCAATCTGCTCGAAACCGACGCCATTCTCGGCACAAAACCGGTAAAGCCGTTCTTTGCCCTCCACACAAAAACGAGCCTTAAGGCTGCCCGTGGGATAGTAGATGCACGCGTGGATGACTTCCGAATTGCGGGCGCTGGTCTCCGATCCGATCAGGCCATGCTGTTCCAGCACCATTACCTCGCGGCCGGTCAGTGCCAGCTCACGCGCAATCGCAAGTCCAACGGCACCGGCGCCAATAACGAAGGTTTCAATGTCATGCATGGTGTTGCCGGCAATCCTGATCGAGCGTTCTTTTCCTTGTCAGCCCGTCATGCCACGGCTTGCTTCAGACGTCGATGCTGGAATTGCGGATGGAAACAAGGGCCTGGAAGTCACATCAACGAAAGTCGGCTCTGCCTTGGATTGAAACCCATAGACCTCTCTCCGTCATTGCCGGGCTCGGCCGGGCAATCCATCCCGTTCGTACGAGGAGCCTTTAGCACCCGTGAATTAAGTCGATAGGGCGCGCCATGGCATGACGGTGGAGGGATGTTTGCTCCAGCCCAGTTCACGCCAGGAAAATGTTCTTGAGGGGACTGCCGACACAAAGCGGCGGAGATGTCATGGTCAGGCTGCGGCCGACCGGAGAAAATCAGGTGTGCAGCCCCGGGCCGATGAACGGTCCGGGGCGCATATCAACAAACGGGATCAGCTCCACCAGGCTTCCGGCGAGAACGAGCCGGCGGCATCTTCGATGACCTGGCCGACCTGGAACAGGGTGCTTTCCTCAAAGGGTTTGCCGATCAGCTGAAGACCGAGCGGCAGGCCATTGTTGTCGAGGCCGGCCGGAACGGAAATGCCCGGAAGACCGGCCATGTTGACGGTGACGGTGAAAATGTCGTTGAGGTACATTTTCACCGGGTCGGAATGAAGGTCCTGGTCGGCAACACCGAAGGCGGCAGACGGGGTTGCCGGGGTCAGGATTGCGTCGACGCCGTTTTCCCAGGCCAGGTCGAAGTCGCGCTTGATGAGTGTGCGAACCTTCTGGGCCTTCAGGTAATAGGCATCGTAGTAACCGGCGGACAGCACATAGGTGCCGATCAGGATACGGCGCTTGACCTCTTCCCCGAAGCCTGCTGCGCGGGTGTTCTCGTACATCTCGACGATGTCCTTGCCCGGAACGCGCAGGCCGTAGCGCACACCGTCGTAACGGGCGAGGTTCGAGGAAGCTTCCGCCGGTGCCACGATGTAGTAGGCCGGCAGGGCGTATTTGGTGTGCGGCATCGCAATGTCGACGATTTCCGCACCGGCATCCTTCAGCCAGTCGATACCCTTCTGCCAGAGTGCTTCAATATCGGCGGGCATGCCGTCCAGGCGGTATTCCGCCGGAATGCCGATCTTGAGGCCCTTCACGGATTTGCCGATGGCCGCTTCATAGTCCGGCACGGGCAGATCGACCGAGGTGGTGTCCTTGGCGTCGACGGAAGCCATGGATTTCAGCATGATCGCGCTGTCGCGAACGGTGTGAGCAATCGGGCCGGCCTGGTCGAGCGAGGAAGCAAAGGCAACGACGCCCCAGCGGGAACAGCGGCCATAGGTCGGCTTGATGCCGACAGTGCCGGTGAACGCGGCCGGCTGACGGATGGAGCCGCCGGTGTCGGTTGCGGTGGCGCCCATGCACATGCGGGCGGCAACGGCGGCGGCAGAACCACCGGAAGACCCGCCGGGTACGAGATCCTGGTTGGAGTTCTTCTTCCGCCACGGGTTGATCACCGGACCGTAATAAGAGGTCTCGTTGGAGGAGCCCATGGCGAACTCGTCCATGTTCAGCTTGCCGAGCATGACCGCGCCGTCGGCCCACAGGTTGGACGTAACGGTGGATTCATAAGCGGGTTTGAAGCCGTCCAGAATGTGGCTGCAGGCCTGGGTGTGTACGCCCTGGGTGGCGAAAAGGTCCTTGATGCCAAGCGGGATGCCTTCCAGCGTACCGCCTTCGCCCTTGGCGAGCTTGGCGTCGGATGCCTTTGCCATGTCGCGCGCCTTGTCGGTGGTCACGGTGACATAGGCATTCAGTTTTTCATTGGCGGCTTCGATGTTCTTGATGAAGGCATCGGTCAGTTCAAGGGACGTGTAGTCCTTGTTTTTCAGGCCTTCGCGGGCCTCGGCAATGGTCAGTTTGGTCAGATCGGTCATGAATTTGAACTCTCAGGCGGCCGCCAGCGGCCGGGAATAGAAGATGGAATAGGGACTGTCGGGATAATCGAGCACCGGTCCGCAGCGGCTGAAACCGGCTCGTTCATAGATGCGCCAGGCTGCCGGGTGTTTGTCGCCGGTTTCCAGAACGAGCATGGAGATGCCCTCCCGGGTTGCCAGCTCAATAATCCGGTCCAGAATGCTGCTTCCCAGGCCGAGGCCCTGATAGGCCGGTCTGGTGTACATGCGCTTGACCTCGGCAATGCGGTCGGCGTGCCGGTGCAGGGCGCCGCAGGCTGCCGCCTTGCCGTCAATCCGTGCAACGAAGACAGTCGTTGCCTCGCCGGACATCTCTTCGGCCGTCATGTGGTAGCAGGCCTCGGGCGGGCTAAGTGTCAGCAGCAGGTCGTTCAGCTCGGCAATCATCTCGCCCATGTCGGCAGACAAGGACGTTTCGACGGCTATAGCTGGAACGGGTGCGATCATCCGGGGTGGTCCGCTTATTCGACGACTTTCGGCACCATGAAGAAATGATCTTCGGAGGCCGGTGCGTTCAGGGTGATGTCGGCAGCCTTGTTGCCGTCGGTCACGCCGTCGGCGCGCTTTTTCATGGTCTGTTCAACAACGGACGTCAGCGGCTCGACGCCGGAAATATCGACTTCGTCCAGTTGCTCGACAAAGCCGAGAATGGCGTTCAACTCGCCAGTCATGCGGGTCGCGTCTTCTTCGCTCACCTTGATGCGCGCCAGCCGGGCAACGCGTTTCACCGTATCGGTATCAACAGACATGTGTTCCTCGTCGTTACTGGTGCCTGAAGCGGAAATCCGCTCATGGCTTGCGCTCTTCTTGCGGCGGCCGCGCGGGGAAGGCAAGAGCGCAGGCTTGCCTTGCGGGAGAAATCGGAATAAATCGGTACCAATGGGAACCGAAATAGGTGTTTGCGCGTGATCCAGGCTTGCGAAACAATCCGGCCATTGCCGATGGCGGCCATCGTCTATCTGGCTTTCGAACCAGCCTGGCTGGCGCTCAGCCGCCAGGAAAGAGGCGAGATTGCCGGCCAGATCGGCACAATCCTGGCGCGTCACCCAAGGGTTGCCTTCGAGTGGTTCGACGCCGATGCCCTGGCAGGCGGGTTTTCGGATTTCGCGATCTGCCGGTTTTCCGACATGCGCGCCTATCATCACTTGTGGGAGGAACTGCGCGACACGGTGATCTTTTCAAAACCCTATGCGCGGATCGTCAACGTGACGACCGGCATCGAGAATGGGTTTCAGGACTACGAGGCAAATCTTCAAAGTGCTGCGGTTCCGGAGGCTGGAGATGCCTGAAGAAGGTGCTGCCGGTCGGCCGCAGGAGGGCCGGGTCAGCAAGGCGCTTCTGGAGGCCACGCTGATTGAGCTTGCCGAAAACGGCTACGAAAAGACGACGATTGCCGCCATCGCGGCGCGAGCGCGCACCAGCAAGCAGGCAGTCTATAGGCGCTATGCGGACAAGGGCGCGCTGATTGCGGCGTCTGTCGAAGCAGCTCTTGCCACTGCGAACCCGGCACCACCCCAGAGAGGCAGCGTGGCAGAGGATTTGCGGCAGTGTCTGTCGAACACCGTTGCGGCCTTGCAGGATACCGCGTTGGGCGCGGCGGTTCGGGCACTGGTTCCCTATCGAAGCAGGCCGGACCTTGCCGGCGTACTCGATGAGGCGGAGGCTGCCAGACGTCTGGTCCTGCGGCAGATCTTTATCGCGACCCCGTTCGAAGCTGACATGGAAGCGCGGATCGACCTGCTTCTCGGCCTCATCTATTTCCGCCTGCTGATCCGCAATATCAGGATCGAGACGAGGGACATAGAAACGGCCATCTATCTGGTGCTGGGGCTGGTCGCACCGCGCCAACCCGTACCACGCCCGGATCTGCCGGGCCTCCCCGGATTGTGAAGCCAGCCGCCATCACGATTTTCTCGCCCGCCGTTAGCGGCTCTGTGATCAAGGGTGATTGGCCAAATTCTGCGGCAGAAGACATGGTTTTTTCCGCGTGGAGCGTTAGGCTTCACCTGAACACGCCATTCACACCCCAATGGAGACGCACATGCCGCTCTATACGTCCAAATCCGTTCTGCTGGGACTGACCGCGCTCTTCTCCGCTGCTGCCTTTACCGCTTCCGCTGATGAGATCACCACTTTCACCAAAGGCGGGGCTGCAATCGGCGGCACCGATCCGGTTGCCTATTTCACGGACGGCAAGCCTGTTGCCGGCTCCGATGAATTCACCGCAGAATATGACGATGTGACCTGGAAGTTCTCGTCCGCGGAAAACCGTGACAAGTTCGTTGCCGACCCGGCGAAATATGCCCCTCAATACGGCGGCTTTTGTGCTTTCGGTGCGGCCATGGGTTTCAAGGTTCCGGTGGTGCCGGAAGCCTGGTCGATCGTCGACGGCAAGCTTTACCTGAACAACTCCCTGAAGGTGCAGGAACGGTTCGAGGAAGATGTGCCGGGATATATCCGCAAGGCGACCCTCAATTGGGACATCATCAAGGAGAAGAACCCGGGCGATCTGAAAGAACCGATCATTCGAGACTGATCTGTCGAGTGTTTTCCTGGCCTGAGCCCGTCAATCGGCGGGCTCAGGCTTTTTTCCGGAATAACATGATCGGCGCACGTACCATCCAGGCCAAGCGTCACGTGAACCTGGCTCGTAACCGCGCAGGTCTCTTCTGCCAGGCGCCGTTACACTTTTCCGAAAGGCAGATCTTTAAATCGGCTATCGTCGATGCTAAATCTTGAGATTATAACTCAAGATTTATGAGGTCCTCCTTGGCCACTCCTGCGAAACGCCAGCCCAGATTTCTAACCGTCAAGTCGACGCACTACCTCAGTCCAAATCTTATCCGTGTCACTTTTGCCGGCCCGGAGTTGCAGGGTTTTCCCGAAGGGCACGAGGGCGCGAACTGCAAGTTACTGTTGCCGCGCGACGGCGAAAGCCGCGAGGCCTTTGAAGCGCATTATGCGCCGGACGGGCCTTCCGAACGCGTTCATCCGGTTCGCACCTACACCGTCCGTTCTTTCCGCCGGGATACGCTGGAACTCGATATCGACTTTGTTGCTCACGGCGACGAAGGGCCTGCAACGCGCTGGGCACAGCGGGCGGCAGAGGGAGATTTCCTGGGCTTTCTCGGCCCAAGCCAGCCGAAAATCACCGAGTTTCATGCCGACTGGTATTTGCTGGCCGCAGACCTTTCGGCAATGCCGGTGGTCGAAGCGACGCTGGAGGCTATGCCGCGCGAGGCAAGCGGTCTCGTGCTGTTCGAAGTTCCGTCAGAAGACGACAAGCGCGAGATTGCAGCACCAGAAGGCGTGGAAATCAGATGGCTGGTCCAGGAAAACCCGCATCTGCCTTCAACCGCGCAGGTTGACCTCGTGAAATCTCTGGAATGGCCTGCGGGAACGATCCAGACCTGCATTGCAGGTGAAAGCTCCGTCATTCGGGCCCTTCGGGATCATCTTCACAACGAACGGAAAGTGCCGAAGGCGGACACCTACATTTCGGGCTACTGGAAAATCGGGCTCGTCGAGGACGAGCATCAGCAGCTCAAACGGGCGGAAGCCGCCTGAGTCCTCTTGCCTGAATATCCCACTTCTCGCCGGTTGGGCTTGCTCCAACCGGGGGGATGTAGAAGGCCGGTCTGACTGTGCGGTCGAATATCTTCCGGCGACCCAAATCTTGCCATCAACCTGAGATCCGTTAGATCAGTTGTTACAGGTCTTTCGGGAGGCATTCTCATGCGTGGTTTTGCAGTTGGTCTTGGGCTCGTTGTTGCCGGGTTCGCCTTTGTGCCGGCGGCTTGGGCAGCCGGCCCGGCCTTCGATTGTGCGAAGGCGGAAAGTTCGGCCGAAAAGCTGGTCTGTTCGAATGATGATCTGGGAGCACTGGACCAGAAACTGGCCGATATCTATGAAGGCGCGGTCGGCGTCGTGAAGTCGCTTGATGCAGGCGCCGAAGAGGAACTCAACACGCTGAAGGCCTATCAACGCGGCTGGGTGAAAGGGCGCGACGAATGCTGGAAGAGCGACGACGAACTCTCCTGCGTCCGCTCTGCCTATGAACGCCGGATCGCGGAACTGACAGCGCGCTATCAATTGATCAAGGGACAGGCCCCGGTCTTTTACACCTGCAACGAAAATCCGGCAGACGAGATCGTGGCGACCTTCTTCGATACCGAGCCACCGTCTGCACGGTTGGAGCGCGGTGACACGACGGAAATTGTCGTGCAGGGTCCGAGCGGATCCGGCGCGCGTTACGAAGGTGATTTCGGCATTCTTTTCTGGATCAAGGGAGATGAAGCCATGGTGGACTGGCCTCAGGGCACGTCGTTCGATTGCAAGGCGAGGAGCTGACAGGCCTTTGACCGCCTGTCAGACCGCAGAAAAAAAGCCGGCCGGTGCGATAAGGCAGCGGCCGCCGCCTCATGATCAGCCGTCCTTGTAATAGTAGCTATAGCCATTGAGGGCAGGGGCGCCGCCGAGGTGCGCGTAGAGTACCTTCGATCCGGCGGGAATCTTGCCAAGCTTTACCAGGTCGATCATGCCTTGCATGGATTTGCCCTCATAGACCGGGTCGGTGATCATTGCCTCGGTCTTGGCGGCAAGCCGGATGGCGTCGTTTGTCTCTTCAGAGGGAACACCATAAGCCGGGTAGGCGTAGTCGGGATTGATCACGATCTCGTCGTCCCGAACCGAGCGGCCAAGTTCCACAAGGGAGGCCGTGTTGTCGACGATCTGGCGGACCTGCGCACGGGTCTGGTCAAGGGTGCCGGAGGCGTCGATGCCGATTACGCGGTCCGCCCGGTTCTGGTCGGCGAAGCCCACGATCATTCCGGCCTGGGTGGAGCCGGTGACCACGCAGACGATGATGTAGTCGAAGGTAAAACCGAGCTCTTCTTCCTGCTGCTTCACTTCCTCGGCAAAGCGCACGTAACCAAGGCCGCCGTATTTGTGGACGGATGCCCCGGCAGGAATGCCGTAAGGCGTGCCACCCGCATCGCGAACGGACTGCATTGCGTCTTCCCAGCTCTGGCGAATGCCGATGTCGAAGCCGTCGTCGACCAGACGGGAATCCGCCCCCATGAGACGCGTCAGCAGAATGTTGCCGACCCGGTCGTAGACCGCATCGTAGTGCGGTACCCATTTTTCCTGCACCACAACGCATTTCATGCCGATCTTGGCGGCGGTGGCTGCAACCATTCGAGTGTGGTTGGACTGGACACCGCCGATGGAAACCAGCGTGTCCGCGCCGGAAGCGATCGCGTCGGGTACGATATATTCCAGTTTCCGCAGCTTGTTGCCGCCAAAGGCAAGGCCGGAGTTGCAGTCGTCCCGCTTTGCATAGATGTCCACCTTGCCGCCAAGCGCTTCGGAAAGCCGGGGTAGAGGTTCGATGGGCGTTGGGCCGAAGGTGAGGGGATAGCGTTCAAACTTGCTGAGGTTCATGGAGCACACCGGATTGATTGTTGACCCCTTGAGCCTTGCAGAAAATTTCAGAAAGGTGCTTTCAAAGTTTGATGTATTTTTTCTGTCAATGAGATGTTGAGACGAGTATGAATTCCTCAATCATCGAATTTTTGTCAAAAAACTGAAAGATTCTTCCATGGTTGGTGAGCTCGACCGGATTGACCGCAAAATTCTCAAGCTGCTGCAGGAAGATGGCCGCCTCAGCAACGCCGAACTTGCCGGTCTGGTAAATGTCAGCCCGGCGACCTGTCACAGGAGGACGCAGCGGCTGTTCGAAGAGGGTTTCATTCAGGGCGTGCGCGCGCATATCGATCCGCAAAAGGTCGACAGATCTGCTCTTGTAATCGTGGGGGTGGTGCTGGACCGGTCGACGCCACAAAGTTTTGCGGAGTTTGAAGAGGTGGTTCGCAAGGCGGACTTTGTTCTCGACTGCCACCTGGTGGCGGGCGACTTCGATTATTTCCTGAAGATCCGTACACGGGACATGGCGGACTTCAACAAGCTGCACGGCGAAAAGCTGATTGCACTGCCTGGTGTGCGCCAGACCCGCACGTTTTTTGTCATGAAGGAAGTGACGGACAACGCGCCGCTGCCTTTCTGATACAGTTCGGCTTCCTTGGCCGGCAGGTCGCCGGCCTCGCAGACCGGACGACTGATGAGCGCCCCGGATCTGCTGCCTGAAATTCCCTTCCATTGTTCTGCCGTCAGTGAGCCTCGATCGCCCTGGCTTAAAAAACGGTTGCCTTGGTCACCGGCAATAAAGTACAGATTTGATATGTAATAACATAACATATCAAACTTGCTGGAGGCCTTATGTCCGATCGACGCCTGCCTGTAACCGTTCTGTCCGGGTTCCTTGGAGCGGGAAAAACCACCTTGCTCAATCGCATCCTCAACAACCGTTCCGGGTTGAAGGTGGCTGTAATCGTCAATGACATGTCGGAGGTGAATATCGACGCAGACCTGGTACGGGCTGGCGGTGCGGAGCTGAGCAAGACCGAGGAAACGCTTGTCGAGATGTCCAACGGCTGCATCTGCTGCACCTTGCGCGACGATCTGCTGAACGAGGTTCGCCGCCTGGCTGGCGAAGGGCGGTTCGACTACCTGCTTATTGAATCAACGGGAATATCCGAACCGTTGCCGGTGGCAGCGACCTTCGAATTCCGAGACGAAGCCGGCGACAGCCTCGCCGATGTGGCAAGGCTCGACACGATGGTGACGGTGGTCGATGCGGTCAATCTGCTGAAGGATTACTCCAGCCATGATTTCCTGAGCGATCGGGGCGAGACGCTGGGCGAGGAGGACGAACGCACGCTGGTGCATCTCCTGACGGACCAGATTGAGTTTGCCGATGTGGTGGTTCTCAACAAGGTGGGTGCCGCGTCGGCCGGACAGGTGGATGCTGCCCGCAAGATCATCCGCAGTCTCAACGCGGATGCGAAGATCATCGAGACCGACTACTCGGAAGTCTCGCCTTCCGACATCCTGAACACGGGGCTCTTCAATTTTGACAAGGCTCATGAACACCCGATGTGGGCCAAGGAGCTTTACGGCTTTGCCGACCACATTCCCGAAACCGAGGAATATGGCGTTGCCTCCTACGTTTACCGGGCACGGCGGCCATTCAATCCGGAAAAGATCCATGAGCTGCTCAACGGGCAATTACCAGGCGTGATCCGCGCCAAGGGTCATTTCTGGATCGGCAGCCGGCCGCAGTGGGTGATCGAGTTCTCGCTGGCCGGGGCGCTCTCCAGCATCAGTCCGCTTGGCACCTGGTGGGCGTCTGTGCCGCAGGAGCGTTGGCCGGATGACGAACGCGCCCGGGCCTATGCGAAGTCGCTCTGGGTCGAACCGTTTGGTGACCGGCGGCAGGAAATTGTCTTTATCGGTGCGGGCATCGACTGGCCGCTTCTGAAAAGCCGGCTCGACGCGTGCCTGATCGGCGAAAACGCGGGTGACGAACTTTCGGCCTTTGCGCATCTGCCGGATCCCTTTCCTGCCTTCCGCCATGCGGACCGCGCAGCATGACAGCGCTGGAACCGAAAGTGGACGCCTTTTCGAACGTGCCTGCCGCACGGGATGTGATTATCGGCCGGGATCCGGACATCCTCGCCGACATTCGCGATCCGGGCATTGCCGCCGCTATCTGGCGGCGAACGCCGGATCCCGAATTTCAGAGGTGGATGAATGCCTTGCCGAAAGACAACCTGCCGGACCTGCGCACGGTGGTGCCTGTGCATCTGGCAGAGGCGGCTGTCCGGGCGGCTTGCGAGAGCCATAGAATTCCTGCGTGTCGGGAGACGGACATGCTGGCAAGCGATGTCGGGGCACTTGCCCTGATGCTGGCAAAGACGCTGACAGTGCGTCTGCTGCGATTGCGGCTGGATGTTTCGGAAGACGTGATGTGTCCGAAGTTCCACCTGGACAATGTTCGCGCCCGGTTGTTGTGCACCTATCGCGGGCCGGGAACGGAATATGTGCCGGAAAATGTGGCCGAGGAGACTGGCCGTATCCGTCAGGTGCCGCCTGGAGGCGTTGCCGTTTTTCGCGGCCGGCAATGGTCTTGCGACGAAAGAACCGCTCTCTTGCACCGGTCGCCGGCCGCAACCCCGGCAGGTGGACCGCGGCTTCTTCTGGTAATCGATCCGGCAGACTAGGCGGGCTGCATTTCCGAAGGGGACTCAGCCACGCTCTCGGCTTAGCCAGGTTTGATATCGGTCTAGGTGTCGCGTGACGATCGCGGCAAGGGAGGCATCCGTACAGATCATCTCGGGGGTAACGGCATTGCTGGTGAGGCCAAGCGAAAATCCGGCTTCGCCGACGATTTCGGCGGACATGGTCCGGAGGATCTCTTCCAGCTGAACCGGGGCAAAGGCGTGGCGGGAGGTGACATGGGCAAGGGCGACCGGCTTGCCGGGAAACTTCTGACAGCCAACCATCCAGTCGAGAGTGTTTTTGAAGCTGCCGGGCAGTGCATGCATGTATTCCGGCACGGCGAACAGCAGCCCGTCGGCGCGCGCCACCTGTTCGCGCAGGTCGATGACGATTTCCGGCAGGTGGTCGGTAATATCGAGATCCGGCACGAAATGCGGCAGATCGCCGATGCGGTCATAGCGGCTGAGAATGAGCCCGTCGGGCGCCAGTCGTTCTGCTGCGCTCAGCAGGGCCAGATTGGACGATGCGGCACGAAGACTGCCGCAAAATGTAAGGATCCTGAAAGGCAAGGGACTGGTCCGGTTGAAGGAGGCTAGGGGCGAGTCTATCGGATTCGCCCCCTACCGTGATCCTCAAACGACCGACCAGCGTGCAGCTGTTACCGGCTGGCTGCGGCCAGTGCAGCACCAAAGCCGACAAAGAGCGTACCGGTGATCCGGCGTACCCACAGCATGCGCTTCGCAGACGTCAGGAAACGGCGCATGTGGCCGCCTGCGTAGGCAATTGCGGCATGGTTGGCGAAACACAATGCGGCGTAGGTGAAGGACAGTACCGAGATCTCCGTGAGATCGATGCCGTCGGCGCGCATGAATTGCGGGAACAGCGCGGTTATGACCAGAATGGCCTTCGGATTGGTGACGGAAACGAGCAGCGCCTCCAGGAACAGCTTTCTGGGGCTTTTGCGGGCAATCAGGACCCCATCCTCCACGTGAAAGGCAGACTTGTCGCGCCAGATCTTGAGGCCGATGAATATGAGATAGGCGGCACCAATGACCTTCAGCACCGTGAAGGCCACGGCGGAGGCTGCCATCAGGGCGCCAAAGCCAAGGGCGACCGCGTATCCAAGGATTACCAGTCCCGTGGCATTGCCTGCCGCGGAAGCGAGGGTCGCGTTACGGCCGAACCGGAGCGTGTTGGAAATGGCCAGCATGACTGCCGGGCCGGGGCTGACGGCAGGCAGGAGCGAGACAGCAATAAAGACGAGCCAAAGATCTATCGGCATTTCGGTTCTCGAGAAAAGGCTGCGGGGTGCAGCCGGAGGGGTGGTTCAGGGCAGCAGCCGGCCGTCGCGTACGGCCTGGTTCAGCAGGTCCTGGGCAAAATCCCAAAGACCCGGGAAGGGAGACAGGCGGGATTCCTTCGTCAGCTTCAACGCTTCGGCGGAAATGGGTTCATGGGTCGGATCGTCCAGGCCGGATGCAAAGACCAGCACCATCGGATGCAGCGCGTCCATCGCGTTGGCGAATTTGGCCTCCGGTGTTTCGTTGGCTTCGAACTCCAGCCAAAGAGCCTTGAAATCCAGGCCCTGCGACGAGGGAAGCAGGGCGAACAGTCGGCTTGCGGCTGCCTGTTCCAGATCCTTGATGCCGGCCCGGTTGTCGTCAGTGACCCAGTGGTCGCCTGCGTCGATCTCGACCAGGTCGTGAACGGCGAGCAGCTTGACGACGTGGTTGATGTCGGTGCCGGCAGGGGCGTGCTCGGCAAGCGTCAGCGTCTGCAGGATCACGTGCCAGCAGTGCTCGGCCGTGGTCTCGCGCCGGGCGCCACCCGTGAGCTGGTTCAGCCGGACGACTTCCTTCAGCTTGTCGGTTTCCAGAAGAAACGCGACCTGCTTTGCCAAAGTGTCGTGCATCAGATCTCGCCCATGGCCCGGCGGAAGCGGGCAACGCTTTCGGCAAAGCCATGGATCAGCGCATCGGCGGTAAAGCCGTGGCCGATCGACATTTCCCGAATGAAGGGGGCGCGCGCCATCAGGGCAGGAATGTTTTCGACGGTCAGATCATGCCCGGCATTGACGCCGAGCCCGCAGGCTTGGGCAGCTTCCGCCGTGGCGACAATCTTGTCGAGTTCCTTTTCGGCGCGTGCCGGGTCATCGTAGCAGGCACCATAGGGGCCGGTGTAGATCTCGATACGCTCTGCCCCAAGCCTGGCAGCGTGTTCGGGGGCAGCCGGGTCCGGATCGCAGAAGAGCGAGACCGTGACTGCCCACTCCTTGGCGGCGGCAATTGCCGTTTCCAGCGCGCCGGTGTCTTTCGAAAAGTCCCAGCCATGGTCCGAGGTGGACTGCTGCGGGTCGTCCGGCACGAACAGGACCTGTTCGGGGCGAGCTTCCTCCACCAGCTTCATGAAATCGGGGGTCGGATAGCCTTCCAGGCACAGTTCCTTGTTCGGGAACCTGTCCTCGATCAGCTCGGACAGCTCGAACACGTCCGTCTTGCGGATATGGCGTTCATCGGGACGAGGATGCACGGTGATGCCCTTGGCGCCGGCTTCCATCGCGATGGCCGCAAGGCCAGTCACGCTCGGCCAGGGCAGATCCCGGCGATTTCGCAACATGGCGATGGCGTTGACATTGACGGAAAGGCGCGAAACGGCAGGCATGATTGATAGTCCGGTGAAAACGGTTCTGATCTGGCTTTAAGAGACTGGGTCAGGTTCGCAAGATTGTGTCAAAAGCCGTTGAAGTCAAACGAGGAATTGTCACTAGAGACAATGTTTTTCAGTGTTGGTTGTTGTCGGCTTTCCCGCGAGTTTGTGTTGGAGGGGCTTCAGCCACCCCTGATATCGCACGAGCCGCCCGAGGCCGGGCAGGGAGATCTCGACGTCGAAGTGGAAGATGCCATCCGGCGCCGTCTCGGCTGTTTCGCTGATCGGCAACAACCAGCGCGGCAAGGGAATGCCAAACAGCTTGCCACTGCGAACGGGATAGGCGAGTGCATCGCCTTTCAGGTTCAGGTGAATGTTGAAAGTCGTTGGTCCGAAACGCTCCTGAACCACGCCGGACCCCAGTGCTCCTGACAGGCTGAGCACGGACCGGAAAGTCTTGCCGCCGAAGTTGCGCTGCCAGATTTCCTTGTCGCCCTGCCGATCGATTGTCACTTTCACCGGAGTTGCATCTGCTTCGGGCGGAAAGCCGACAATACGGCACAGCAACTGGCCGAGCCATGAGGTGCCGCGCGTGACCTCTGCCTCACCGGTCCATTGCCGGCGATCAAACACTGTGTGAAGGGAGCGGATCTCTTCAGGCAAAGCTTTGAAGGTGCTGCTGCCGAGAGCCTGCTGGAACAAGACCGGTGCAGCCTGCTTTGCAACGAAGGTGCGAACGTTCAGATGAGCGGTGGCCTCCTCGACGTCTGTCAGCTTGAATTCTCCAAGGCTCGGCCGCGCTCCGGCTGGAACAACACCCTCAACGAGGTGCTTGCACAAGATAGCGCCCGGGACTGCCGGGATATGGGGCCCGTCGCCGGCTTCCGCAATCAGTGTCCAGCTGGCGGCCAAAGGCTGGCCGTCCTTGCCAAGCCCGGCAAGCCGGACTTCCATGCCGCCGCGGTCGGACCCGAACCGTTCGAACCAGCCCGCGACAGTGCGAAGGAGTGGCGCGGCAGCTTGCAGCGACCTGACAAGGCGAAGACGCACCAGCCAGGAAAGAGCCCAGAGACCCAGATGAAGGAGGGAGAGTTCAAGTCCTGCCCGGAACAGCACTGTTCGGGCGTTGTAGACCTTGGGAAAGAGTGTCAGATCCGGCGCGCCGATGAAACTCGACCAGCGCTTTGAAAGACCGCTGCTGCCTTCAGGGCCGATCCGGCGCCGGGAGAGACCGGACCAGCCGATGACCTTTGTCCATCCGCCATCGCGGTAGACGGAAACGGGCTTGCCGGACTGGGTCAGGATCGCTTCGATGACGGAGAGGCCACGAGGTGCACGATTACCCGGCAGGATGGAGCTTTCGATCAGGTCGACCTGTGAGAACTCATCCCGAAGAGCTTCGACCGCAACCGAAGAGAGAGCCGGTACGCTGGAAACGCCTGAAAGCACGGTCAGTCCGCGCAAGCGTGCCTGCTCGTCGAGCGCGGTAATACCGCTGGTAAACCCGGCATCGTCGGAAAGATCCAGATAATGGCTGCCGGCTGCAAGCGCGGCTTCCGCAACAGCGTAGGGGGCTTGCCGGTAGGCCTGAAACGGACCGGCGGCGTCGACGGTGACGAAAGGCCGAAGGGCGAGAAGGGCAGCAGCGAAATCAGGTGCCGTCCGATCCAGAAAGGCGGCAGTGCCGCCATGCCGGCGACAGAAGGCTTCAGCCTTTCGCTGGCTGCGGCCCGCGACGATGACCTCCAGATGCTCGTGCCTCAGCAGCGCCTCGGCCAGCTTTCCGCCGAAAACGCCATAGCCGCCGAGAACGACGATCCGCTTCCTTCGGGAAAGTTCAGTCAAGGAGCCGTTCCTTCAGCGCCGCCGACGGCAGGGGACAGGTTCGTCTGCCGAACCGATAGCGGTTTTGCGCAATCCTGTCATAAGTCCAGTCCGCGAGCCTGCGCGGCAGAAGATCCAGCACCGTGAGAGCCTTCCAGGGCCAGCCGAGACTTTTCATGGCTGCGGTGAAGGACGCCATTTTGGTGAAGGCCCGGCCGCGGCAGATAACGATGTTGGTTTCCATCTTCTGCGGGTCGAGCCCGTGGTGCCGGTAGAGTGCCTGACCGATGTCCGAGTGGGCGTCGACAAAGCGAAAGCCTGCTGTCCGGTCGTGCCTGGCGACGAACCGGGCAAAGCCGGAGCACAGAACGCAAATGCCATCAAAGACGATCAGGTTGTCCGGCAACTCTGCAAGGGCAGGCGGGACCGGTTTGACGTTGCGTCTGGTATCCATCGTCTTGGGGCTTTCGCGGGCAATGACAGGTTTCCACCTCTCATGTAGGGTTGCAACGCAGGGTTCGGCGAGCCCGCACAAGGTCGCAGTACAGTATTACGACTAGGTTTTCAGGTTCCGCCGTTTCCTCTAAGACTGGGCGCAAGGGGCCCGATTCTTAAGCTTGTTCCGGACTGAAACCGATTTCGGTGTCGATCCGAACGAGAATCAATGCATACATCGAGGTCTCGGATCGAGAAAACTACCAGGTAATCCATGGCCATCTCCAACGCGCTCCTCCTCTTGGCCCAGGCAGCCGTTTATTTCATCGTCATGATGAGCCTTCTGCGGGCTCGTCAGGTGATCGGTATCGGCGTCTTCATGTGCGCGCTCGGTGTGATGCATTTCCTGGAAACATATCTCGCCAGCGTCTTTTACATCGAGTTGCCGTTCGGCATCGTCTCCCCCGGGTCGACAGTGCTCTTTTCCGGCAAGCTTCTGATGATCCTGCTGCTTTACATCCGCGAGGATGCGCTGATCGTCCGCCAGCCGATCTACGGCCTGTTGATCGGCAACTTCCTGATCGTCGCGCTGGTGATGATCCTGCGGAACCACGATACCATCTCGGTCACGGACGGCCGCAATCCGGATTTCGCCTTTATCGATGAAATGGGACTGCTGATGGTCTGGGGCACCATCTTGCTGTTTGTCGACGCGATCGCGATCATCGTGCTTTATGAGCGGATCGGCAATTGGGTCGGGCGGCACCTGGGCCTGCGTTTCCTGATCTGCGGCGCGGCAGTGCTGACTTTCGACCAGGCCGGGTTCTTCCTGGCGCTGCATTATGTTTCCGGTGCGCCCTGGCATGTGTTTGTCGGCGGCTGGGCGGCCAAGATGGTGGCGACGCTGGTCTATACGGCGCTGTTCATCCTCTACCTGAAGTATTTCGACAACGAGAGCAGCTGGCTCACCAACAGGTCCTTCAAGGACGTGTTTCAGGTGCTGACCTACCGGGAGCGCTATCACAAGCTTCTGGAAGCTTCCATTCGCGATCACCTGACCGGCACGCTTCACCGCAGCCAGTACGACCAGAATGCGCCCAAGATCCTCGCCAAGAACCTGCAGGAAAACCGGCCCATGTCCCTGCTCGTGATCGACATCGATCACTTCAAGCAGGTGAACGACCGGCATGGCCATCAGGCCGGTGACGAGATCCTGAAGATGGTTGCCCGGCTTCTGGCCGACAACCTGCGTTCCGACGATCACCTCTACAGGGTCGGCGGCGAAGAGTTCGTGCTTCTGTGCGAGAAACTGCCGGTGGAAGGCGCGACCTCCATGGCCGAGCGGCTGCGCAAGGCGATCGAGCGTTTCAGCAAGATCTATCTTCCGGAAAAGGTGACGGTCAGCATCGGTCTGGCCAGTGCGCCGCAGGACGGCGAGACCATGGAGGCCCTGTTCAGGCAGGCAGACCTTCGGCTTTATGAAGCCAAGAAACAGGGGCGCAACCGGGTCTTCAGCCCGGTCACTGTTGATTAGACCTTCTGTGGCACCCGCGATCGTTCGGTTGAGTGACGGGTCGGACAGCTGCGCCGAAAAAGAAAAAGCCCTGGAACCGGTCCAGGGCTTTTGTCGTTTCTGAAGGCCGGGACGATCAGACCCGGTTAAGCAGCCTTGCCCGGATGGTGTTGGGCAGGGTGCGGATCTCTTCCAGAATGCTGACCGGATCTTCCACCGGGCTGTCGACATCCAGAACAACGTAGCCGATGTCCAGATGGGACTGCATGTACTGGGCACAGATGTTGAGGTTGTGCCGGGTGAAGAGGTCGTTCAGCGTGCGCATGGCACCGGGAGCATTGTGGTGCACCTGGATGAAACGCGTGGCCGACGTGCCCTTGGGCAGTTGAACCTGCGGGAACGAGACGGCGCCGATGGTGGACCCGACATCGGAGTATTCCACCAGTCGCTTGGAGACTTCCTCGCCGATCCGGTCCTGGGCTTCTTCCGTCGAACCACCCACGTGCGGGGTCAGGATGACGTTGTCGAGGCCGCGCAGCGGCGACAGGAATTCGTCCTTGTTGGACTTCGGCTCGACCGGGAAGACGTCGATGGCAGCACCCGCCAGGTGACCGGACTTCAGCGCGGCGGCCAGAGCGTCGATATCGACAACCTTGCCGCGGGCGTTGTTGATCAGGAACGCGCCCTTCTTCATCTTAGAAATCTGGTCAGCACCGAACATGTCGCGCGTTTCCGGCGTATCGGGAACATGCAGGGACACGACATCGGATTCAGCCAGCAGGCCATCGAGGCTTTCGGAGGGCATCACGTTGCCGTGCTGCAGCTTGTCGACGAGATCGAAGTAGATCACCCGCAAGCCCATGGCTTCGGCCAGGTTCGACAATTGCGTGCCGATATTGCCGTAGCCGACGATACCAAGTGTCTTGCCGCGAACTTCGTGGGAACCGGCAGCGCTTTTCATCCAGCGGCCTTCGTGGGCAGCGGTGGATTTCGGGAAGACGCCGCGCATCAGCATGACGATTTCGGCAACGGTCAGTTCGGCCACGGATCTCGTGTTGGAGAAGGGGGCATTGAACACCGGGATACCGCGCGTAAGCGCGCCCTTGAGGTCGACCTGGTTGGTGCCGACGGAGAAGCAGCCGACGGCAACCAGGCTCTTGGCCGCTTCCAGAACCTCTTCGGTTACCTGGGTGCGGGAGCGGATGCCGAGCATCTGGACGCCCTGCAGCTTGTCGATCAACGCGTCCTTTTCCAGGGCTCCGGACAGGACTTCAACGTTTGTATAACCGTGTTTTTCAAGAACCGCGCGCGCGGTCGGCGAAATGCCTTCCAGCAGCAGCCAGCGGATCTGGTTTTTCGGCCGGGAGAGACCGTGAATCATGGCGAAATGCCTTTTGGTCTGATTGGTTTGAATCGCGCCGGATCGGCGCTAACAGCGCGCGTGTCGTATACGCGCTCGTTCACGTCGCGTCTAGGGCGCCGTTTTGATGGAACGCAAGCCGACACCGCGCGTTTTGTCACCCCGGTGTTTGTGAAAGCGGTTGCTGACGGACGACAGCCTGTGCCAATAAGCGGCGGGGGCGCGTTACGGCCGGATCTCCAACCGGCTGCTTGAATAAAATCCAACACCAAGCGAGAGCAGGGACCCCGATCCATGTTGAAATTGAGCGGGCCTCAATTCGATTACGAGCCATATCCCGTTTGCTATGTAACAGATGTATTGCCGCCGGAAATGTACCGGTCACTCGTCGAGAGCTATCCTGACAAGGATCTGTTCAAATACATGCCAAACCTCGGACACAAATATTCTCTGTCCGATATCAATAACCCGGATAACTACTACAAGTTCCTGTCGGAGACACCTGGCTGGAAAGCGTTTTACGATTATGTGAAATCCGAGAACTTCATAGACAACGTGCTGGATATGTTGACCGCCAACAATATCGACCTGGGCCTGCGCCGGCTCAAGGTGATTGCGAAGGATGGGCAGCGGAAGGCCAGCCTGCTGAGTCGCCTTCGTCGCCAGACCGAGATCAGTGCCCGGTTCGAGTTCTCGATGATGCCGGCAAACGGCGGTCAGATCCTGCCGCATACCGACGCTCCGCATAAATTGATCACGCTGGTTCTGTCCATGATGGAGCCTGGAAGCTGGGATCACGCATGGGGTGGCGGCACGGCGGTGTGCCTTCCCAAGGACCGGACGAAGGTCTTCAACCACATCAACAAGGCGATGCCTCTCGAGGATGTAGATACGCTGAAGACATTCCCGTTTGAGGAAAACCAGTGTGTCCTGTTCGTGAAGACCTACAATTCCTGGCACCACGTCGCGCCGATGAGCGGACCGGACGATGCCCCCTTGCGCAAGACGCTGACGATCAATATCGAGAGCAAGCTTTAGGGAAGGCGAGGCCTGTGGAAATGCCGCAGGCCTCTCGGTATTGCGGTGCTGTTGCGCCCAATTCAGACGAGGCTGTGCAGATCCCTCAAGCGCAGGGCAATGGCTCGCACCGTGTCGTCGTCATATCCGAGGCCAAGGTCGTTGCGCATGAAACGGCCAAGGTCTTCCGCTTCCTCGATCAGCCACTCCCGCTTGTTGCCACCACCGACAAACCGTGCCCGGCCGTCCAGAAAGCTGATGAAACCCCTATCCGTCAGCCGGTAGAATTTCATGCTGCCCGCAAAGGACTGCCTGGGCGAGGCGGCGCACAGGAAATTGGCGGCTTCAATGTCGACAGAGCGGACGTCTACCCGGTCAAATCCGTAGAGCGCGAACCAACCCTCCTCAGTCTGTCGTTCCAGTACGTGCTCTTCTGACACAGCTTCAAAGCGGATCCTGTAGACCTGGTCGCGGATCTGCTGGCGTTCCTCTGAAATGCGCACAGGCTCGGCTGGAGCCTGGCCGCCGAACCCGGCATCGACCAGCCATTCGCTGCCATCACACGTCACGACATGGGCAAGGTGTGAGCGTGCTCCACCCTCCGCCGCCCCCATGCGAACCCGGGCAAGCACCTGCCGGGAGGAAAAACCGATGGCTGCCAGTGCGTCACCCAGCAGAGAGTTCAGCTCGAAACAGTAACCGCCGCAACGGTGTTGAACGAGCTTTTGCCAGAGGCTGTCCCGGCCAAGCTCCGGAACCTTGCCAAGAAAAGGCATAACGTTTTCGAACGGGATTGCGCTGATCTGGGCTGCCTGCAGGGCCCGCAAGCCATCCAGGGTGGCCGGGCACGTCTGCAGGCCAATTCGCTCAAGATAGAAATTAAGATCGAAGGGCATGGGCAGGCTCTGTCCGGTTTCGAGGTGTCCGCTGCATGTAGGCAAGTCTTCGGCTGTTGCCAAGGAACACGGCGGCGGGAGTTCGCCTGGCCTGCTGTGTGCTGCCTCAACATGCGCAGGAAAACAAAAAAGGCCCGCCGCACGGGATGCGACGGGCCTTGCGATCAGAAAGCGACCCCTTAAAGGCCTTCCGGTCCGCGCTGAACGGCAGCAACGCCGGTGCGGGAGACTTCGACCAGACCGAGCGGTTTCATGATGGAGATGAACTGCTCGATCTTGGAGGTCCGGCCGGTGATCTCGAAGACGAAATGTTCCGTCGTCGCGTCGATCACGGTGGTGCGAAAGGCATCTGCAAGGCGCAAGGCCTCCAGGCGCTTTTCACCGGTGCCTGCCACCTTCACCAGGGCGAGCTCACGTTCCAGCGGCTTGTCCTGGTTGGTGCGTTTGGCGCGAACGGTCAGGTCGGTCACCCGGTGCACCGGCACCAGCCGGTCGAGCTGGTGGCGGATCTGCTCGATGATCATCGGGGTACCGGTGGTCACGATGGTGATGCGGGACAGGTGTTTCTCGTGTTCGGTTTCCGACACGGTCAGGCTGTCGATGTTGTAGCCACGGCCGGAGAACAGGCCGATCACGCGGGCGAGGACACCCGGCTCGTTGTCCACGAGCAGCGATAGGGTGTGGGTTTCGATTTCGTTGCTGACTTCGGCCAGGAAATAGGCGGAAGGCGCATCAACATTCTGTGCGTTCATTTTCTTAAAGTCCTTTTGCCTATTTCACCTTAAACGAGCGACTTGCCTTCGGCGCTGATGGCGTTGGCAACCGCTTCGTCGTTGGCTTCGTCCGGCAGCAGCATTTCGTTGTGAGCCTTGCCCGAGGGGATCATCGGGAAACAGTTGGTCAGATTGGCTACGCGGCAGTCGAACAGGACAGGCTTGTCGACGGCAATCATTTCCTCGATTGCCCCGTCCAGATCACCCGGCTTTTCGACCCGGAACCCAACCCCGCCATAGGCCTCGGCCAGCTTGACGAAGTCCGGCAGGCTGTCGGTGTAGGAATGGGACAAGCGGTTGCCGTGCAGCAGCTGCTGCCACTGGCGCACCATGCCCATGTACTGGTTGTTGAGGATGAACACCTTGACCGGCAGGCCGAACTGAACGGCAGTCGACATTTCCTGGATGTTCATCAGGATCGATGCATCGCCGGCAATGTCCACGCACAGCGCGTCGCGGTGGGCCACCTGCGCACCGATGGCAGCCGGCAGGCCGTAGCCCATGGTGCCGAGGCCGCCGGAGGTGAGCCAGTGGTTCGGCTCCTCGAAGCCGTAGAACTGGGCCGCCCACATCTGGTGCTGGCCGACTTCGGTGGAAATGAAGGTCTTGCGGTGCTTGGTCAGTTCATAGAGCCGCTGGATCGCATATTGCGGCATGATGACGTCGCTGTTCGGCTTGTAGGCCAGCGAGTTGCGTGCCCGCCACTGATCGATCTGCGTCCACCAGTCCTTCATGGCCTTGGCATCGGATTTCAGCGAAGAAGATCGCCAGATCCGCACCAGGTCTTCCAGCACGTGGGCGACATCGCCGATGATCGGCAGGTCGACATTGATCGTCTTGTTGATGGAGGACGGATCGATGTCGATATGAATCTTCTTGGAGTTCGGCGAGAAGGCATCGGTCCGGCCGGTGATACGGTCGTCGAAGCGGGCTCCGATGCAGATCATCACATCGCAGTCGTGCATGGTCATGTTGGCTTCGTAGGTGCCATGCATGCCCAGCATGCCGAGCCAGTTGTCTCCGGACGCCGGATAGGCGCCGAGTCCCATCAGGGTTGAGGTGATCGGGAAGCCGGTCAGCGACACCAGTTCGCGCAGCAACTGGCAGGCCTGCGGGCCGGAGTTGATCACGCCGCCGCCTGTATAGAGAACCGGTTTCTTGGCGTTCGCCATCAATTCGGCGGCCATGCGGATGCTGGAGGCATCGCCCTTCAGCTGCGGACGGTAGCTCTTGTGCGCGGCAGCCGGGTTCGGCGTCGGGCCCTGGTAAGTGCCGGTCGCGAACTGAACGTCCTTCGGAATGTCGACGACAACCGGGCCCGGACGGCCGGAAGTGGCGACGTAGAAGGCTTCATGCAGGATGCGCGGCAGGTCGTCGACATCGCGAACCAGCCAGTTGTGCTTTGTGCAGGGGCGGGTGATGCCGACCGTGTCGCACTCCTGGAAGGCATCGTTGCCGATCAGATGGGTCGGTACCTGGCCGGAAATGCAGACAAGCGGAATGGAATCCAGCATGGCGTCGGTCAGGGCAGTCACCATGTTGGTGGCGCCTGGACCGGAGGTGACCAGGGCAACACCCGGTTTGCCGGTGGAGCGGGCATAGCCTTCGGCGGCATGGCCTGCGCCCTGTTCGTGCCGTACGAGAATATGCTCCAGACCTTCCTGCTGAATGATCTCGTCGTAAATGGGAAGCACAGCACCGCCCGGGTAGCCGAAGATCGTGTCAACTCCCTGGTCTTTCAGCGCCTGGATGACCATTTCGGCGCCGGTCATTTCCCGTGTCATTCGTTTCGTCCTTGCATTCTCGCCTGTGGATCAGGCTTTGGCTCACATAACTGTTTGTTCTTCTGTCAATCCTGCCCGATCGGGCGCGGACTGATACAACACTGTCTGTCTGGCCTGACGCATGCGGCGTCAAAGATCCGGGCAGTGGTGGAAAATGCGTGGTCAGGAGGCGGGTACAAAAAAAGGCCCCTTTGGGAGCCTTGGTCGCGCGCCATCCTGTCCGTACGGGGTTATCCCGCCGCGGAGGCGCGCTTTCCTACTACTACTAGAATGAGCGACATTGCCATGTCGTCCCGGTCCTTTGATGCTGCAGGCCGTCTGGCCCGGTTCGACGTCGTTGTGGAACTCCCGGAACCGGGTTTGTCCCGCCAACCTGAGGCAAGCCGATATGACAACGACTTCAACAAGCTGGCCCAAGCCCGTCACGTCTGCCCCGGTCTTGATGCGCCGCACCCTAGTCAGGCGGATAAAACCGGTCAAGCCTTAATTTCGAAAATTGCGCAAAAGATCGAAGATGTTTCTGAAAGTTGCCTTTCGGGCGGCGTTAACGAGCTTTCCTTCCGGCGTCTGCGGATTTTCTCCGGGTTGCATTCCCCGCAGACCGGCCATGATAAAAAATTGTCATAAAAACCGTTGCGCCAAATCGGATCGCACTATATACAACCGCCATCCGACGTGCCGCGCGGTTCTCGCGGCCCTGTCGCTTTGGGTGTGTAGCTCAGTTGGTAGAGCAGCTGACTCTTAATCAGCGGGTCTGGGGTTCGAGCCCCCACTCACCCACCATCAACCTTCCTTTGAAATTGCTGAAGAAATTGCGGTAAAGCGCAATTCTTGCGCTGTGAACGTGGCGTGAACATACGAACCCGTACGAATGCCGTGCGAATTCGTACGGTCTGTTCTGTTCCTGTTCCGTCCGAAATATCACACGGCATCGATAGCCTCCCGGGCGTCTGCAAGCTTCTGTTCTATTTGACGTGACAATCTCAGGAGCCCCTGGCGGGCGTCGTTCCAATCATCCTGTTCGGCTGTCTCGGTGATAATCCGGACCAGTCTGGCCAGATCCTGCGCCACCTCGAGGTGCCGGTCGGCGATGTGTGGCGGCGCTTGAGAAACTCCCATATTCTATCTGCCTCCCCGGCTGATTGAAATCTGCAATTAACATTAATTATGTCAATTTAACATCTGAAATGTAAATCGCAATCAGGGCATGCGGTATCGGCAAAAATAGCTACACTGCAACCGGATTTGCATTAGGGAACTTGAAATGGAAGACGGGAGCATCGATGTCCTCCGCATGGCTGGGGCAATAACCTCGCTGGAGCGGCAGATCAGGCAATGCGGTGTCGCGGAAGTCAGGATGTCACAAGACGTCGATCAGCTTGCCAAGGCGGAGACCGAGTGTGGCAAGACCAGTGTCGGTGAGCATCTGAGAAAATCCATCAATACGCTGCCACCCGGCCGGGTTCACTGGATCGGGGCTTTTGACGAAAACGGCAAATGCGTAGCGACGTGCGCCAGCCGGTTCGATGATATTTCCGGCTGGAGCTTGCAGCGCTTCATGCACGAATTCTGGACGCGGTCGTTTCCCGGCGAAGACGGCCAGCCGGCAAAGCTGGCGCCGCATGCCTGCAACTTCGCTGCTCGCTATACGGGATCGTTCGCCTATATCGGCGAGGGGGCCGTACGCAAGAGCCATCGGGGACGGAACCTGCTCGGCCTAGTCCAGAGGACTCTGATTCTGTCCGTTTGGTTTCTGTGGCGACCGTCGCTAATCTACGGCTACATGCGGCCGCCAATGATTGATGCGGGATACGATCTGAACTGGGGCTATACAATCCGTGTCAGGCACGCGCATGACTGGGAAAATCCGCCGCTACAAAAGGACCTGCTTGACCTCGTTTTCGTTGCTGTTGGCGTGGAAGGCATACACCGTCTGGTTTCCCAGGAGCAACTGGCAGATCCGTTCCGGCTGGAAAAGAATAGCAGCCTAGAAAAGGCGCTCCCTGCATCGTCTCAAGAGGCACAATAACCCGGTGGTAGCGCAAATGAATGGACCGGCCCTGTGCGTGCAGCGTCGTTGACACCAGGTCGAACACCGGGCGGCGCTGCAGGATGGCCACCCGGTAGGCCTCGCTGATCAGACAGCGATAGTCAGTGTCCATCGTGCCCGTTTCCGGGTGTCTGGCCCAGCCGTCTCCCAGGATGCGGCTGGCCAGGGCGTCGTTGCCGGCAAACAGGATCTCCGGTGCATCGTGCTGATTGTAATTCCCGTTGAGCATGATCAGTCTCCGCGACAGAGGCAGGAGACTGTCATTCAGCAGCCCGTTTGACCGCCGCCAGCATTCGATCAACTGCCGGGCCTCGTCGTTGGCGAAGCCGCTGTCGACAGCCGACACGTCGAGTGTGAACACACCCTCGGTCATTGCTTCAAAAGCTGCTGCGACATGATCGCTGTCAGGACCAGGTCAATGTCATCAATGAAGCATTGTGCCTCGTGAGGGTGCATCAGCAGGATCTCCTGGTGGCCTGAACGTTTCAGGCAGACCATTTTTGCGAACGTCATAACGTCGTGGCGTTCGCAGACCTGCAGGATATTGCGCACCTGCTCGTCCAGAGATAGAGCAGCGCTGCCTTCAAAAAGACTTTTGAAGAGGTCCTCTTTAGTTCCGTTTTTCAAAGTCATGGGAAGAAAAATATCCAGAATTGCCGAAAGTGAAAAATCTAACGCTAGGTTGTGAAATGGGCGTGATACCGCTGGTCTAGTCGCGGTTGTATTTCTATTCGGCACGGCCTTTCAGGATCATCTTGTAGATTAGACTGACCACTTCGGCGAAGACTTCCTTGTCGCCACGGCCACTAAGTGCGCTGTATTCTGCATCGCGCGCGATGCGGTATGCCTGCAAGTACGCCTCCGGATCCTCGATCCCAGGAAGGCGCTGAAGCATGGCCTCGGCCGTTTCCGCCTCGACCTGGGTGGACGCGTTGCCTTCCCCAGTCAGAAGCCATGCCGGGGAAACCGAAAACTGCATACTGTAAATGGTCGCGCTTTGCAGGCTGAGCGGGTTCTGGCCATTTTCGTGCGCGATATAGGTTGACACCGCAATGCCCATGTCCTTTGCGGCTGCGGAGGCAGATCGGTAGCCCGCTTTCTTGCGGGCTGCTTTCAATCTTTCATTCGGCGTCATTGCGACAGTTATAGGCAGGTTTTACCCCACGGGAAAAGGGGTGTCGATGCTCATCATTGTCATAGGCCTATGTCCGTTTCACCGTCCTTTTCGAACCATGCAACCATTTTCGCGATGGCGCTGTCGGCCATGTCCGGATGCATCGCCAGGTAGTGGTGCAGCACCTGGGTGGCGGACTGGACCGAATGGCCGGTGACCGCGCAGATCTCCGGGATGGTCGCCTCGGCCAGGGCCAGCCAGGTCACGGCCGTGTCGCGGAAATCCATTTCCTGGAAGTCCTCGAGCGAGCGGCAAGGCTGCACCAGGCAGGTGCCCTGAACGGGGCCGATGGTGACGTGCTTCAGATACTTGAAGCCCTCATTGACCGGGCAACGCAGGCCGCCGTCCGGCAGCTGCCAAAGACCGCCCACCGCAACGCGGCTGATGTCGTTGAAGAAATGGCGGTAGGTGTTCTGGTTGAATGGCTGCCAGGTGTTTTCGAACAGGATCAACTGATTGCTGACCACCCCGGCCTCCTGCCGGCGGATCTGCCCGGCCGTGCGCCGGCGCTGGAACTCCGGCGCAATCTGCATGTTGACGATGGCACCGGTCTTGGACTGCTTGCAGATCAGCCGATCCTTGACCTGGCCGCGCACCTGCAGGGCCAGCCTGTCGCCCTGGCGCTGTCCGGACCACACGGCGGCAATGAAGCTGTCGCCCATGTCCGGCCGGCTGACCAGGTCGGCCACCTTGACCAGGGTTTCCAGCTCCTGCCGGGAGGCGAAGCGGACGCGCGGATCCAGCGATTTCATTTTCAGTTTCAGGCAGGGGTTGGTTTCCCGGATCCGGAACTTGCCTTCGTCCAGGCCCCAGGTGATGGCGGATGACAGGATCCGGATCATCGAGCGGGCCATGGCGTTGCCGCGCCGGTCGCGCGCCAGCCGGTAAACGCTCTTGACGATGACGCGGTCAAGCGCATCGATCTCGCTGGCCCAGACATCGGGCGCGGTTTCGGCAATCGCGTTCATCTTGTTGGCGTAGTCGCGCCGGGTGCCGGCGACCAGATCCTTGAACTCGCTCGAGCGCTGCCAGTCCTCGTTCAAGCGGCTGAGCGGATAGGAATTGCGTGGGGCCGTTGCCCGGGACGGCCGGGAAACACCAGGTGTCTTGATTTGCGCCGGGCGCGGTTCGCTGGCCGCCTGTTCCTTCTGCAGGATAGCCAGGCGCTTGGCAAAGGCGGCCGACCAGTCCATGGCTTCGCCCGGGCCGAACCAGTCGCCCCGGTTCTTGGAGCCGGGCTGCAGCTCGGCCGGGGTGATCTTGTTGCCATCGGGGTGGCGCAGGTCCGTGCCGGAAAAGCCGAGCGCGCGCAGGTTCGCACCGGGGTCGAACCGGGGACGGCCGTCGCGCCAGTTCACGTAGGGAATGGAGATCTTACGCTTCATTGGCCTGGCCCTCCTGCAGAGTGACTATCTGGATAGGCGTGGGTGCTATCCCGGTGCGGCTTTCCATGCTGCGCGGATCCGACCAGATGGCGACTGGGGCCGGCGTCGTGCAAAGCATGTGCACGAGTTTGTCGCCTCTCTCGGTTGTCCGCCAGTTCTCGTCAATCAGGCCTTCCTTTTCGAGGTGTTTCAAGGCTGCTTCGCGGGCAACGCTTGCAGTCAGATGCTCGCCGAGTTGTATTCTCGGTCTTGCGAGGGCGTAGCCGAACAGGAGAGTGTGGATCTCCAACGGCGAAAAGATGCCGTAGTTGTCAGTCATAGCGTTACTCCAAAAGTTGCGGGCGGCCACTCGGTACAAAGGCCGCCCAGGTTGACATGAAAACACCGGAACCAGTGGCGGGCGGTCCCGGTGGAGTTGGGCCGGGCCGGACGCAATGTGGGGGGGCGTCCGGTGGCCTGAGATTTTGTTGTTATTGAAAGGGCCCCGGCCGTGATGTTTCACTTGACCGGGTACGCGCCGGGATGGGGCCAACGCGCAAGCCGTTGTGAGAGCCGGGCGCGAAGAACGGGTCCGGTTCCTGGATGGTGTCGTGGTCCTTGTGCAGGCCGCGCAGTGCCCAGATGCAGGCGGCCATGAGGCAGCCGAACACCATGGAGAGGGCGGCGACCACGACCATGGCTGCCAGCATCAGCCTGTCCGGATCGATCGATCCGAAGAAATCGCCGGCGGCGCTCATGCCCGGCCGCCCTGCAACGTCAGCCGCTTGGCCTCGTTGTCGCGGTGGATCTGGGCCACGCGGCCATAGGCGGCCTTGGCGGCGCGCAGGTGGTGGTTGGCCTCGGCCAGTTGCGGGTTGGTCTGGTCGCGCACGTCCTTGGGAAAGTCCATGTCGTTCAGTTCCGCCCGCAGCTGTGCCTGGGCCAGCTGGAACATGAGGGATTGCTGCCTGGTCATACCCGCTTCCTTTCGCGCTGGCCGGCCTTGGTTTCCTTGGCAAGCCATTCGCCCGCGCCGGTCAGCTGCAGGCGGGTTGTGCCCTTGCCCGAAACTTCCTGCGCCAGGCCCCGGCGGATAAGCGCTTCGCCGGAATTGAGCTTGTAGGATTTCGCGTGGCCCTTGGGGCTCCAGCAGCCGCGGCCGCGCCAGGCGCAGGAGTTGCCGGCCAGCGCCAGCAGCAGCTCGCGCGCGGACGGTGTCAGGTGCGTGGGAGTGGTAGCTGCTGCCGCGTTGTGCGGCGCGGCCATTGCGGCCTTGATGGCTGTGCGCATCTTCGGGGTCATGACGTCACCCCCAGGCTCTTGTGCAGGGCGGCGCGCTGTTCGGCGACCCGCTGCGGGTGCAGGTCGGCCGGGGTTTCGCCGGCGTTGTCATTGCCGGGAACGGCGCTGACGGCGGCCTGGCTGGTCAGCCAGATGTTGATGGCCCCGCGCGGCCACAGCCAGCCAGCGGCATGCTTGCGCGGCATGGCGTGCTTCTGGTGCAGCTTGAGCCAGGTGCGTTTCAGATTTTCCGGCGTGATGCCCAATACTTCCGCCAGCTCGGCAAGGCCGATCACCAGATCTCTGGTGTTGGTGGCCTGAAGTGTGCTTGGCATGATGCCATTCTCCCGTCGAGTTGGTGACGGGCGCATTGTCACTATAGGTGGCATTTTCTGTCAAGCGAAAATGTTACTATAGGTGACACTTAATTACGGTATCGAAATGAAAAATGTCACGTATTGGTATAAATATTCGTGCTCAAAATCCCTAAAGGTTTGAAAACAAACGAACCGGCAAAATGGGATTATGGCAATATGTGATATTTTCGAGCCGGGACCGGCTGGAAACCCACGTTGTTTTTTTAAGTGCGGGCTGTCGCTGTTCCCACGTGGGTTAATTAAGTGGGCCTTTTCTGAAACCCACGTGGATTTATTAAGTGCGTTCGACCGAAAACCCACACGGGTTTGTTAAGTGCGGGCACCCTGAAAACACACGTGGATTGATTAAGTGCTAGCGGCTGAAAAACCCGTGTGGGTTTCTTAAGTGCGCTCGGAGGGTTCGTCCCTGAAGGCGGACAGGAGCTTTAGCGCCTTGTCTTGCTGGTCTGTCGGAATGTGTTCGAACAGCAGGCTTAGGGAATTGAATTTGTCCTCGGGCGACCGGAGTAAGTCGCTCGGGTGGCAATCCAATACCTTCGCCAGGGCAATCAAGTGATCGATGTTCACACGCTTCGTCCCTGTCTCCAGTTGGGAGAGCAAGGTGCGGGTCATGCCCGCCTCTACCGCAAGCTTCTCTGCGGTGAAGCCGCGCTGTTTCCGCCACTCGAAAATGTAGACGGGATGGCGCGCGTTTTTGTGAGGGTAATCGGTCATTGCGAGACACAGCATACAAACTCTCGCCTGTTGAAAACGTTACTAATGGTGACATTCGCAGTTGATAAACTGTCACCATAGGTAACAAAATGCAAGCCGCAAATCACTCCACGGAGGCCAGCTTGCATGCATCCACTCGAAGAATACCGCAAGAATAACAATCTCACGATGCAGGAGATGTGCGACAGGATCGGGTGCAAACTGAGCCCGTACAAGTCGTGGATCTATGGCTGGAAATTCCCGTCTGCACGAAACCTCCTTCTGATTAAGGAAGCGGTGGACATATCTGCAGACAGGCTCCTGAAGGCATATGAGGAACTTCAGGAGAGCGCTGCATGAGTGCCGCCCTTGCTCCTCTGTCTGACTTCGCAACCGAGGTCACCGTGTCGGATCTGCTGCCGCAAGAGGGCGAGCCGGCCAAGTTCTATAAATCCGTGCTCGACGATGTGAACGGCCAGGCCGGTTATTACGGTTGGAAGGGGGTGACCTTCCGCCGGGTGCGCTACTGCGAGGAGACACGGGTCTTTTCCGTGACCGTGGGGCAGGGCGCTTTGCCGGCAACCCTGCACCTGATGAAAAAGCACATTGCCGAGGCTTCCCAGGCCGCACAAGCGGGGGCGAAGCCGAATGACGGATGAGGTCTGGCAAATCGAACGGCGGCGGCGGCATCTCGGGCTTTCCGCAAACAAACTTGCCGCGCTCGCTGGTGTCAATCAGAGCCATTACTACAGGATCATAAAGCGGGAATATGACCCGCGCCGCGACACTGTCGCCAAGCTCAAGACCGCCCTTGCCCGGTTTGAAAAGGGCGAACCTCCCAAATTTCCCTTGCTGGTCTATCGGCTGTGCCTGGGCTTGGTCTGCCAGGCCGAGGGCGTGCCGGTGGCCGAGGTTCTGGCCTCGGACCCGGGCCGCCGGGCGACCTTCGATCCCGTGTGGAAGCGGGCCGCCGATCTGCGCGGCCGGGCGCTTTACGTGGCCCATGCCTATTGCGGCATTCCCCAGGCGCAGCTGGCGGCCGCCGCCGGCCTGACCAATGCCGCCGTTTCCCTGGCCATGGGCCGGGTCGAAGACGCCTGCGAGCCCGACGACGATCCCCTTTTTCAACTGGTCGAAACAGCCATAGGAGGGCTTTAGGAATGCTGTCGCTAAGCCATATGTCTATGCTTAATTTCGCTAAGCTTTCCTCGTATTTTAGCTTCTCGCTTTACTGCGTGAGACTGTACATAAAAAATACTATCAAGAATACTATCGTATTGATCAAATACTTCTTTTATGCAATTCTTGAAAAGTTCCGGATTTCCCGTCTTATGTATCTTCATTGCATCAAAGAGTGCAAATATCTTCTGTATTCCCTGTGCAATTGGGTAAATCGTCATTCGTTCTTCGAAAATATCTCCGAAATGATCTTCGAAAAAAATGTCTTCTACTTCGTCGAGAAATTTCGAATAATTTTCGGGTATTCTTATTATTTCTCCGTATGTGGCCTCATTTATTTTTTTTGGAAGGTAATCGTTTCTTCGTTGTTGGAAGTAGAATGCAGAATTTTTGTATTTTGTGATGCGATCAAGTCTTTTGTGAAAATTCTCTATCATCGCTATTTCGGCTTGTGTTTGTCCGTCTCTCATCTGACGCAAAGCTATGAACAGTGCAGACAACGCCGAAGTAAAGGCGAGCATAGTGGTGATAAGCGTCAGCCACGCCACCAATGCCGCCCCACGTTCTGTGAACAGCAAGCCTTCCAACTTCAAGAACGAAAAAGTCGCCACAAGGAAAATGCCACCAAACGTGCAAAACGCCGCCGGCGCGATCCAGCTCTTTTCCTCTGCCATTCCATCCCCCAAACGCTTGCCCTGATCCCCAATCTTCAACCCATGGAGGTATTCCATGGATAGGCCGGAAATCAAGCAAGAACGACAAGTGCTGGAAGACCTAACGCCTGCCAACGTGCGTCAGGCGGCCAACACGAACGTCTGTGGGCACAAAGCACAAACAGCTGGCTCTCGGCAGCGCCCAAAGGATCCTCATGTTCATGCTTGGGGTAGGGACGTGATCGCACTGACCGACGCACAGGAAACGGTGGTCTATGCCGCTGGCGTGACGCCTACCACCGTTTCGCTTGCTGCGAACGCAATCGAAAACCTGCGCGATGACGTCCAGGACTATCTTTTTGAAGCTGGCCGAAACAAGCATGGGAAGGCTTTAGGGGCGATTGTTTGGTCAGATAAAACCGACCCGCTCCCTGAGTTCTGTTCGAAGGTCTTTTTCTCGTTTCTCAATTCCGAGACTGAATTCCTTCTCGATATCTTTGAATTGTTCGAACGAAATATCGAATACGTTTCTAAGATTACTCGGAAGTTTTCCAGTTCTCTCAATTGTATCTGCAATAAAGTGGAAATTATTCGATGTATTTTGAATAATGATTCTGTGTCTTATATTATTTTTTTCCATTTCCAAATCGCCGTAATAGTCTTTTGTGTATATATTAACCGCATTGAGATGAGTTGTTTTAGAGTAGTCTTTAAGTTTTTCTGTGATATTTTTTGTATCTATTTTTCCATCTATTACATTTTTTATCGTAGATCCAATGTATCTGGTTTTCAGTATTGTTTCTCTCGCGATTTCAAGTCTTTCAAGGCGATCTTTAATCTCATTCACTATCGAAATATTTTTCTGAGCTTGTCCGTCGCGCATCTGCTTCATGGCAACAAAAAACGCGCTCAAGGCTGCGATGAAGGCAAGTGCTGTTACGACGAGCGTGAGCCATGCTGCCATAGCTGTGCCGCGCTCAGTCAGCATCAGTTCCTGCTGCCGCAAAAACAAGAATATCGCGGCAATAACGACACCGCCGAATGTGCAAAAGATCAGCGGTGCGACCCAGCTTCGATCTTCTTTCATTCTATCCCCCAAACGCATGCACTGATCCAAAGTCTTCAACCCATGGAGGTAGTCCATAGGCATTCTCGAAATCAAGCTGGATCGACAACCATTGGCGGGTTTTGCGCTCGTCAACGTGTACCAGGTCGCCAACACTCTGCATGTCATGGCCGAGAGGTATGGCGCTACTATCGAGACGCAAGGAAGGTTAGCGCCAACGTCGTCAACATAGTGCACAAACAGCTGGCCCTGCGCAGCGCCGACAGGATCCTCATTTTCATGCGTGGGGTGGAGACATGATCACAGTGACCGACAAACAGGAAACGGTGGTCTATGCTGCCTTCAATCTTCTGACCGCGAACCTGCCCAACAAGGTGGTGATCTACGTTCTGGCGGACGTTCTGGCCGAGGCGATCCACGACAACACCAATGACCTGGACGTGGCGCGGATCAAGGCCGACACGCTGAATTTCAAGATCAAGCAACGCCTGCAGACGCTGGCGGAGGAGGGGGGGGGCAATGCTTCGCGTCGTCCTCAAGTTTCATAGCTTTCGTCGAAAGTTCCGTGAGCGTGTTCACGCAGCATTCTGCTATTCGAAGATGTTTGCTCTTCAGTACTACCTGGTAATCCAGAGCCTCATCCAAATCGACCTCTCCTACTTCCACAAATTGTATTGCATTTTTGATGATTATCCGATGTGCTTCCAAGTAAGAAATCAGGTCTTGGATAAAAGCTTTCGAGATGTTTTTCGGAAGTTGGTTGACTTTGCCAAGTGTTGTCCAGTCATCAGTGTTAGCGATCCTGTAGGACAATTCGGCAAGTTCTGTTGTTTCGCTAAGTACCATTTTTGCAATGCTATTTGTGGCATTGAAGTCTGCAGTGAAACTCTTGAGAAAGTCGACAAGAAGTCCAACATCATTTTTGAGACCCATTCTTTGGGCTTCAAGTGCTTGTTGTTGTGCGATGCGGGCCTGTTGGATGGCGTAGATCACCCCGGCAAAGGCCGCAATGAGTGCACAGGTGGTTACGCCAAAAGTCAGCCATGTAACCAAGGCGATACCGCGCTCGGTCAGAAGCAAATCTTCTGCTCTGAGGAAAGTGAAAATCATACCCATGAAAATGGCTCCGAAAGCTGCGGCAGCCACCGGCACAACCCAGTCTCGATCTTTTTCCATCTTTCCCCCTCGTTAGTAGATGTTTCGTGCGCGTTCTCAACCACTGGGAGTAGTGCATGACTGGTCAATATTTCAAGACTGACCGAAGCGATCGCGCCGAAGTCGAGCTGGTCAAGCAGTTGCTGTGTGACAGGCTGGAGGATGTCTGCCGCTGGCTGGTGCCGGACGGCCGGCGCAACGGCCGGACCTGGAACTGCAGCAACCCGGTGAAGGACAAGCCCGGCCAGACGGCGGAAATGCATGTCTATTTCACCGGGGCGGTCGGTTCCTGGAAGTGCTACCGCTCCGGCGACAAGGGCGATGTGCTGGGCCTGGTCGAATACATCCACGGGTGTGACTTCCGCCAGGCGATGGCGATGGCAAAGGATTTTGTCGGCCTGCAGCGGATGAGTGCGGACGAACGCCGGGAGAGTCAGCGCCGCGCCGTGCAGCGCCAGGCGCAGGAGGATGACAAGGCCAAGGCCAAGGAAGCGAAAAAGCGCAAGGACGCGGAAAAGCTGTTCCTGTCCGGTGCGCTCTATGGGGCCGGCAGCCCGGCCGAGATCCACGCCCGGCGGTTCGACATCGAGATACGCGGGATCGATCTGGACGGGATCACCGCCCTGGACAAAACAACCTTCCGCTATCTGCCCGACGTTGAATACTGGACGCTGGCCGAGTGGACACGCGACCCGAAAGGCTTTTTCCGCAAGGTGAAGGACGGGCCGCGCTTTCCGGCCATTGTCAGCGCCATGCGCTGGTGGAACGGTATCTTTGCCGACCACCATGTGACCTTCCTGGATCCGCTCAAGCCGCATAAGGCGCAGCTGCCGCTGGACAGCAAGGGCCGGCCGCGTTCCAGCCGGCTGATGAAATGCCCGAACAAGGGCGCCGTGATGCGGATTTCCCACGGGCCGGAAGGCAAGCCGCCGGAGCACTCGACCGAACCGCACCCGCTGATCCTCGGCGAAGGCCGCGAAACCTGCCTGCACCTGGCGCGCGGCATCCCCCAGGCGCGTGTCTGGGCGTGCGGGTCCATCAACGGCATCGGCGATGCGCCGGTGAATTTCCCGTTCGTCTCCTGCGTGATCATCGCCGGCGAAAACGACTGGAACAATCCGCAGGCGGAAGCGCAGCTGCGCAACGCGATCACCAAGCTTGAGGCCCACGGCAAGCCTCTGGACCTGATGCTGTCGCATGTCGGCAGCGATTTTGCCGATCTCGGAAAGGGTTACTGACGTGGCGAGGAAGGAAGATGCAAAACAGAAAGATCAAGACCTGCGGCAAGAAACGGCCGCAGCCGGGGAAGGTGAGGGCGGCGAGGCGAGTGAAGCAGCGCCCGAGCCCTTGACCCAGGACCTCTCCGTATGGGCCGGTTTTCGGGCGCAGCGTTCGGCGGCCCGTGCTCTGGCGGATGACCAGGACGCGCCGTGCCTGACCCTGCAACAATGCGCCTCAGTCAGCTTCCTGGTGCGCAAGAGCCCGGCCTGTCCGGCGGCCGCCATGCTGAAGCACCTGGAGCTGGTGCGCGATCCGTTCGATGGCGAAAAGCTTCTGGCGCTGTTCCTGGTGGAAACCTTCCGCAGTGTGCTGTTGCAGGCCAACCACTACCAGTCGGCCCTAGAGGCGGCCGCAGCTCCGGCGCCGGAACGCCGGCGGCGCAAGGTGGCGCTGGACGAAACCACGCTTGAGCTGGCGGATGAACCCTTCGCCCTGACAGAAGTGGCCCGGAAACTTACAGGCCGCTGATCCCGTTCGCCCCGGACTGTCGGCCGGGGTGTCCCCTGGCTGCGGTTTCATCAAACGCCGCAGCTTCCTTGCCGGGCCCTTGTATTTCGTGCCCGGCTTTTTTTGACTTCGGAATTGGGAATGGCACGGAAGACGCAAACGGGGATCGCCGCGATCCAGGCACATTTCAAGGATGCGCAGCGGCGGCTAGAGGAACGGGCGAGCTTCGCGGATCCCGATCCGAATGTTGAACGCAACGGGATCCGCCCAGGCAAGTGGATGGGCGCCCCCTGGGACAACATGCCTCCGGACTGCCCGGTGAAGGTGCTGGGCCACGACGGCAACACGATCTTCATTGTCAGTGCCACGGGGCAGCTGCACGCGGTGGAAGCCGAGAAATGCACGCTCGGCACGCTGGCGAGCCTCTTTGCCCCTTATGTGAATTACCTCTACTGGGCCTGGCCCGCCTTCAAGAAAATCAAGACGGAAGACGACGACGGCAACGAAATCACCGTGCATATCGTTGATCGTGTCGAACGCGACAAGGCGATGATCTGCCTGGTGAACGAAGGCAAGCGGCGCGGCCTGTTTGATCCGGAGCGGGCTGTGCGCGGTCGAGGCGGCTGGCTGGCAGAAAATGGCCGATACGTTTGGAACTCCGGCGAATATCTCTGGATGGTGGACGACAAGGGCGAGCTGCAGGCGGCCGAGCCGGGCGAGCTTGGCGGTTATCTTTACACCCGCGCGCCGGACGTGGACCGACCCTGGGAAAGCCCGGTGGCGGCAGAGGAAAGCCCGGCGGTCGAGATCCTGCAGACGCTGAGGACCTGGAACTGGGAGCGGCCGTATCTGGATCCGGTTCTGTTCCTGGGCTGGCTGATCTGCGCCTATATGGGCGGTGCGCTGGCCTGGCGCCCGGCGATCTTCACGACGGGCGGCGCAGGTGTCGGCAAATCGACGTTGCACAAGATCACCCAGGCAATCCTGAATAGATCGCTGTTCGCCCTAGTCGATACCACAGCGGCCGGCATCTACCAGCATGTGAAACAGGACAGCCTGGCAGTGACCGTCGATGAGCTGGAGGCAAAGAAAGGCTCGTCCAAGGCGATGGCCGTCATCGAGCTGGCACGCTTGGCGTCCTCGGGCGGGCGCATGTCGCGCGGTGGGGCAAACCATGAAGGAACCACCTTCCAGGCGCGCAACTGCTTCATGTTCTCGGCGATCATCCCCCCGCCCATGGGCGTCCAGGACAAGACCCGCATGGCAATCCTGAACCTGAAGAAGCTGGAGCGCAAACAGGGCAAGGAACCTGTCGTGCACGACACAGATGGGCGGATGATCCTGCGCCAGATTATGGATGGGTGGACCGAATTCGGGCAGCGGATCCTGCCGGACTGGAAAACGACACTGCACATGGCAGGCTGCGATGCCCGCGCCATGGATACCTACGGCACCTTGCTGGCAGCAGCCGAATTGGTGGTTGGCCAGGATGCGTTGGAAGAGATCGGCCTTGAAGTGAGTGACCAGGAACGCCTGGCCAATCACCTGCGCGCTGCCCTGGCGAGCGAATTCACCGAACAGGTCGAGAAGTGGCAGGAGTGCCTGGAGCACCTTCTGGCCGCTCCGCTCGATGCGCATCGAAACGGCGAGCGGCTGACCGTTGGCGGCGTGCTACTGGAATTCGAAAAGGGCACCGGCGGGCTGTTCGATATCAACGGCGCGCGCGAACGCCTGGCGCTGGTCGGCCTCGGCCTGCTGCCGGCAGCAAGCGCGGGCGTCGGTCCGTTCCTGGCTGTTCCAACCGGCAAACACCCGGCCTTGAACAAGGTGTTCCAGGAAAGCGATTTTTATGAAGGCGGATGGTCAACTGCGTTGAAACAAGCCCCTGAGGACCTGGTGCTGCGCGGCGGCCAGGCCAAGACCGTGAAGATCCAGCGCAGCCCGAAACACTGCCTGCTGGGCGTATGACAGGAAGGTTGGAAAGGGAGACTAACGGATTGGTAATTTACAACCTTTGATTTTATGTAATATTCGCTTCTTGGAAGCCAATCCATCCATTGAGGAATTGAAATGAATATTTTTCGACGATCTCTGAATTATCTGGCAGTATTAATTAGTATATTTATCGCTCTTTTTATTTCTTTGTCGATATTTGGCGATTTTATTCCTCTAGAAATAAAGATTCTCTTAGAAAATATCGACTATAAGAGGATTTACTCCGGATTTATTCTTTTTTCTTTCGTTGGTATAATATTATTAATGTTTGGATTAATTTTATCATACTTAAATCGTGGTGATCTGGTCGGACCTCTTTTCCAGATGCCATCCGAGAGGCGAAAAGATGGCTTGTATTATTTGAGTAATGAAATAGAGAGAATTTCCACAAGATTAAATCAAATAGATGTTTCGAACTTGGACTATTTTATTGATAAGTCTAAAGATGAAGTTGTAAGTGGTTCTTTTGATCAACTGAAAAAAATGTTTTGGCAGGAATATGAGATAAAGAATGATTTCGCTATTAAAGACTACGTGGCGAGTTTATTTGACGAATTCAAGAGAAGGTTAGGGGGCGAAGTGAGGAGAATTTCTCGTCAAGGAAATTTAAATTTGACTATTGGAATTATGATTGCTGTTATAGGAATGTTTTTTCTTGGTTATTTTGTATTTGAACTTAGAGATTTATTGAAATCTCCTAATTCAGATACGATAAACACGATAACATCAAGAGATGTATTTTTGCATGTTTCGAAATTTTCTTTCGTTGTAGTTGTGGAGATTTTCGCATATTTCTTTCTGGGGTTGTATAGAAATAGTCTAAGTGAAATTAAGTATCTGCAAAATGAGCTGACAAATGTAGAATCTAGAGAGATCGCTGTATTAATAAGTCTTGCCACCGTTGATCAAGATGGAATTTCTAGGTCTATTTCTTCTCTATTGGGCACGGAGAGAAATTTTATCTTGAAGAAGGGGCAGACGACGGTTGATATTGAGAAAATTAAGTTGGAGAACTCTCTCTGGGAGGCTTTGGCGGAGACGGCGGGTTCGACTGGATCTGCAATTTTCGGCAAAAAAACTGCTAAAGCGGAATGAGTACTCTTCATTGTCGTTTTGCATACAGCGTATTCGCTGCAAGAGCGTTGTCGGCGCTAACTCTCTGAAATTTCGAATGGCAGATATTTGTTCCAATCGAGATTCTCGTTTGACATTGTTACAAACGTACGGGGTGGAGATATCATTGACGCAAATAGTCGACCGATCCGGCAAGGCGGCCGAGGCCGCGCTTGGGTCCACGTCCCGGACTTCTTGCGAACATTCGACGCTTGCCAATCTGATGTTTGATGGCTGCTTGACGGAGCGGGGCTACATTCGGAAGTAGCTTGGTGCTCGTCCAGTTCCTTTCGGTTCGTCAATCCATACCACTCGGACGACCCGCTGAGTATCGGATAGTCCGGCCGCTTTTCGACACAGGAGACGCGCCGCAGCGGCTGCACCTGAAGCGATGGTGTGTAGGAAGGTCGGGGATAGTTTCGCTGTCCCGAAACCGGTCAAAGTCGATAACGGTCATTTGCTGGCACTTCAGACAATGCACCTGAATGCGGCGGCAGTTTTCCTTCGCAAAGGCAATCGTGACAGAAACGAGGACGTCAGCCCGGTCACCGCTTGGCGGCCAGGCCCGGCTTTGAATGCTCGGGCCAGTCCTTCAGCCGATATCCGTCTAGGTAGGCGCGCAGAGGGCGCTCCGTCGCAAAGTTAGCGTAAGTGGGAATTTGAAGGGAACGCAACGCTGGTAGAGGCAAAAGGCCCTGACTGACCAGGGCTTTTTGGTCCTTCGTTGTACCGAGCCTCCTCAGGGAGGCTTCCTTCTGCGCTCACCAATTCCAAGGAAGAATTTGTTTTGGATCTTGTATTATTTTCTTGGCATCTCCGCCAATGCCAACACTATCCAAAACGTCGTCCCTGGCTTTTGGGACGACTGCTGTCGGTCCCCCTAACGGCCTTCCATTCATGATTTCGGAGACATCCACATATGTGAATTGAGGTGGGAGAAACTCAGAGAGCCCTGCAGTGTAAATTGAAACGACCACATTCGCCATTTGCTGCATTGGGACATATCTTTGCGTGCATTGAAACCTCATTTGCTCTACTGCTCGAAATGCTCGATCCCGTGCTCTCAGGTGAAGAAGAATCAGTGCATGTATTTCGTCTGGTGGAAGGTTCAAACTTTGCACGTTGGCTATCCGAAAAGCAGTGTCTCGGGCAATCCCCATGCCGATTTGATTTGCTTGCCTATCGCAAACACCTGCACCTTGAGCGCTGGCTAGACTTGGTGAAAATAAACACAGCAATCCTGCTAAGCAGGCGATATGTACTACTCTCATTTTAGCCTCCTCTAGCACTTCCTTTGAAAAGTGAGGCACTTCCAGGGATCTCTCGCAATGTTTGCAATTGTTCCGCTGTCGCCCCTAAGGATGTCTTCCCGGAACTTGGGGACGAGCGCGTTTGGTCCCCCTAGTGGGTATCCGGCGAGAAGTTCGGAGACGTCCACATGCGTCATTCTTGTGGCCAGGATTGTGGACAAGCCGCCAGTGTAAACCGCAACGACTGAATCCATCATGTCTTGAAGGGGCTTGAATTCCGCAGTGCAAGCTTGTTTTTGAGTCTCAACTGCAGCGAGAGCCCTCTCTCTGTTTCGATTGAAAAGCAGTGTTAGTGCGTCTTTCTCATCTTGCGGTAACGACGGATCAATCGAGTCGACCCAGCTATTTGCGTCTTCGTTTACTTTTGTAGCAATCTCCTCAGCTGCTCTATTGCAGACACCAGCGCCTTGGGCAAGCACTGCTGTTGTAGATAGAAGTGAAAATATGATCGCGGCACTTGATAATTTGATGTATTTCATAACTAAATCCCCCTTATTACGTAAAGGAAAGTTACCCTATATCAATTTAAAGTTGTTATCAATGACAAGTTAACGAGCGCTCAGGTGGTTTTTCTAATTCGTTGAAAAACAGAATTTATTTTTGACCTCGTGCACCCGCGCCCTCTTTCCCGGCCAGCAAATCCCTTGGAATTTGGCCACCGCACTTAATGTCTTTTCCCGCGCCCGGTTGGCTCTAAGCGGGGTCCGCGCCGGTTAGGCTAAGTGCGGCGAAGACCTGCGGATCGCAGGCCTTCTGCCTTTCCGTGTGGGGAGGCAGTGCGGCGCGAACACTTAATGACAGGGGGAGCGTGTGAGGCTGTGATTTGCCGCCAATTGGTCCGCCTGGGTCGGTGACGGTTAGAACTGGTTAGAAGCGGTTGGAATGGCTTCTAACCTGAAAATATAAATCAAAACAATGAGGTAGGGAATGTGGTTAGCCGGTTGGACCGGTAAGGTAAGTGTTTCGTACACGCGCGCGCATACATGCAGGAAGATCTAACCATCTAACTTCTAACCCGTAGATTTATATTCCTGATTTCATTGAATTTTCTCGGTTAGGTTGCGGTTGGAAACGCCTATTTCAGTCGTCCGAGTTCTAAACGAATAAACAAATGGGGATCAAATCAGCGATGGCTGACGAAGACCGGAATGAGACTATTCCAGGGGCACACCGGCGCGCGGATCTGGAGCCGGAGCCGGAGAAATCCGCCAAGATCGGCGACCAGGCCGCCGTTGCCCAGACTGCCCTGGATGACCTGGCCCGGCAGAGCCAGCCGGAGGAGGCCGAACCGCCTTCTGATCTGTTCGAGGACGAACCGTCGTTGTTCTCCGGCCCGGTCGCGCATGTCGCGGAGACTTTCGAGAAAGCTCAAGGGCGCGGGAGGCCTAAAGGCTCCAGAAATAAGAGAAATCAGCTCTTCAGGGATACGCTGCTGCGAATGGGGTACCGGCACCCGGGCCTGAACCTGGCAGACCTGGCGAACGCTGATCCGCACAAGCTGGCCAGCGAACTGTCGCAGCCGTACACGGTCAAGGCCGGGCCGCGCGCGGGTGAGCTGGTCGAGGCGAGCTGCACGCCTGCCGAGGCGCTCGAGCTGATCCGCAAGGCGAACGTCGAGCTGATGCCGTACTTCGAAAGCAAGCGGCCGACCGAGGAAGTCCAGCGGACAGAGAACCTGCATTACCTGGTCATCGACAACGGCGGGTTTGCGGCCGGGCAGGGCGGCGATGACGGCATGATGTCGATTACCGGCACGGTTCGGGAAAACCCAGACAAATCAGATACTTAGATTTTCGGGTGCCGTAAGACTGGCTGAGCGAAGTCTCACGAAAACACCAAGTCATTGAATTAACTAACGTTTTACGTGCTGAGCAACTGATTGGAAATCAGTGGTGCAGGTCAAGGCAGTTTCCAGCTCCGGCCTTTTTGGTCGCCGGAACCGCCAGCCTGGTCGCGATCATGGGGGGGGGGGGCCTCGGTCCTGGTCGAGCCGCCCAGATCCCGGCCTTCAAAACTCAAATCCGCACCCCTCCCCGGGGGGGGGTGCCGCCTCACACACACGGCCATTTCTGTTCTGTCCGACCCTCCCGAGCACTGAAGCGGTTTGTGGCGGGGCCATCCTAAGGCTCGGGAACGCGGGTGCGGGGTGCGCGGCGCGGGTACAGGGAGCCGGGAATGGGTGATAAACCCGCGATTGATTTTCAGCGCTACAAGCCGCCGGGGCCGGTAGGGGCTTCATTCCTCAATTCGCTCGGTCCGATTGACACGATCATGGGGCCGGCGGGCTCCGGGAAAACCGTGGCGTCGGTGTACAAGGGGCCGAAGCTGGCGGCGGAATATCTGCCGGTCTGCAAGGACGGCTGGGTGCGCGTGCGTATTGCCTGCATCCGCGACACTTACCGCGATTTCGCGCGAACGGCGCTGGATAGCTGGCATGACGCGTTTCCCAAAAATCACCCGTTTACGGTGCATTACGAGGGCGGCCAGGATCGTCCGGTAAAGCATCGGCTGCAATGGGCGGCGCGCCGGCCTGGTGTTGGTGAGGTCAAGATTGATTTCGAAATGCAGACCGGTGCCATTGGCGATGAGAACATAGAAAAATTCATCAAGGGCTACCAGGTTTCGGCCGCCTGGCTGAACGAGTGCGACATGCTGAACGAGCGTGTGCCGTCGCTGATGCTGCAGCGTACCGGCAGATATCCATCGGTCGACATGATCGCGCCATCCGAGCTCGAGCGGGTTTCGAAGGACGGGCAGCGGGCTTTTGAGCTGATGGGGCTGACCTGGGACCCTGGTGAAATCATCCTGCCGCGCATGGTCTGGTGCGACTGCAATCCGCCGGATCTCGGCAATTGGGTCTACCGTTATCACATCAAGGAAAAGAAACCCGGCTTCAACTTCTTCTGGCAACCTGGCGGCCTGACCGCTGAGGCAGAAAACCGGGTCGGCAAGCCGCGCTCCTCCTATGAGCTGGAGCTGGCAACCCAGACCGAATACGACACGCAGCGTCTGGTCCATAGTCAGTTCGGCTATGCTCTTGACGGCAAACCGGTTTATACCGAATTCAACCTGCGACGGCACCGTGCGAGCGGGCCGCTTTCCCCGCGTCAGGCCCTACCGATCGCCATCGGCCTCGATGCCGGTGGCTGCCCGGCCGCCGTCATCGTGCAGTTTCTGCCCAATGGTCAGCTGCTGATCCTGCGGGAGATCTGCGCGCAGCCCGGTACCGGGGCGGCCAGGTTCTCGGAAATGATCCTCGAAGTCCTGCTGAAGGATTTCGCAGGCTTCCCGATCAGCGAAGCCTGGGCGGATCCGTCTGCCTTCTGGGGGGCTGACAGGCAAAACAATGAACTGAGCTTCATGGAAACGGTCGCCCGGGCGCTAACGCTCAACATCATGCCGGCCCCGTCCAATGAACCCTCGATCCGCCATGACGCGGTGCGCTGGTATCTCGGTGCGCCGATTGACGGCAACACCGAGCGCATGCAGATCGACCCGGGCAATGACATGATCATTGGCGGTTTCGCGGCCCACTACAAGCTGACGAAACAGGCAAGCGCCGGCGAAACAGACGTTCTGGCGGTCAAGAAAAACATGTACTCGCACCCGCATGACGCCCTGCAGTATGTCTGCCCGACTTCCTACGACGATTGCCTTACGTTGGCGCCACCGACCAGGTATGCCCGCAAGGTCATCATCCGGATGCGCTCGGATGCCGAGTCGGCCGCGATCTACGCTGGCAATGACCTTTTGTGCGTCGGCTACCTCTTTCCCCTGGGGAGCGATGAATACGAGTGCTGTTTTGCCGTCGATCCGAAGGCCCGGCCGCACATGCGCCGCATCATGCGGATCGCGCACTTAACCTTGAACCGGGTCGCCAACACTAACCGTATCGTGTCGGCCCGCGTCCGCCCGGGGCACAAGCCCGGGGAGAGAATGGCGCGGCTGACCGGCTTCGTGCCGGATCCCGACACGCCCGGAAAATGGCTTTTTAGCGGGAGAATGCAAGATGGCACCCTTGATCGGTGGCGGCAAGAAGGGCAACACGGGGACGGCGACGGAAGACGCCCGCAGGAGCCGGGAAGCAAACAGGATTGCCCAGGAACGCCAGCTCCAGCAGGAGAGCGAGGCGGATCGGCAAGCGAGTGCCTCGACACGTCGGAAAGCTCCGAAAGGCCGGCGTCTGTTTGAGGATGCCGGCCAGACACTGGGTGACGCTACATGAGTGCGCCATTCGGGATGCCGCTTTCCCGCCTCCAGCAGCGCTCGAAAGAGGCCTGGAACGACCGGGGTGGCTGGACGGCACTTTATGATGAGGCCTATCGATGGGCTGTGCCAATGCGTCGACCGGGTGGTTCCGGATCGGTCGCCCTGCAGCTGGATCATCTCTATGACATGACAGCGCCAACCAGCGCCATGCATTTTGCCGGCAATCTGCAGCGCGATCTTTTCCCGTCGGGACAGCCGACATTTTCCATTCAGGCCGGGCCGGTGACGGCCGCCGCCCTCCGCAAGGAAGAAACCAAATCTTACAACCGGGTTCTGGAGCGGCAATCGAAGCTTTTGCACCCGTTCTTCCTGGCCGGGGATTTCGATACGGCTATCCACGAAACCTGCATCGATCTGTCTGTTGGGACTGGGGCGATATTGCCGTTGAAGGGGACACCTGACCGGCCGCTGATGTTCGCCGCGATCCCCTTCGATCAGGTGGCAATAACCGTCGATCATGTCGGCCAGCCGCTGCTTGTCTCCTGGAAACAGCAGATGACCTATGACCAGGTCCGCGAGCAATTCCAACACGGCAAGTTTGAGAAAAGCTTCATCGACAAGCACCGGAACACGCCGAACACGAAACTGACAGTTGTCCAGGATTTCTTCAGGGATCCGCGCGGCTGGCAATATGGCTGGCATTTTGTCGCCTATGTCGAGGGCGAAGACAGCCTTATCGATCACGAGGCCTATCGCACGCAGCCAATCGCCGTACCGCGGTACTATCGCGTGCCTGGAGAAGCCTACGGCCGCGTCGTCGTGCTGACGGCGTTGCCGTCGATCCGCACGGTCAACAAGGCGCAGGAAATCGCCCTGAAAGCGGCGGCCATTCAGATGCTCGGCATTTGGGGCTATCGCGCCGGCGGCACCTTCAACCCGGATACGGTCCGGATCGCGCCTGGCGAAATGTGGTCCATGCAATCGACCGGTGGCATGCTGGGTCCTGACGTGCAGCGCCTGGACACGGCGACCGGCCGCCAGGACGTGGCCCGTATGCTGATCGGCAATTACCAGGACCAGATCCGCGAAGCGATGCTGGACACGCGGTTGCCCGACTACCAGGGCACGCCCAGGGCCGCCAGCGAGATCACGGCGCGGCTCCGGCAGAAAGCCGATATCCATATCGGCGCTTTCGGCCGCCTGGTGCGCGAGATCATGCCTGTCATCGTGCCGCGTTCCATCGAGATCCTGCACGGCTTCGGCGTCATGAGCCAGGTGCCGATGCAGCTTGACCAGCTTCTGCACACGATTGAAGTGCAGTCGCCGATGGCGGCCGCGCTCAACGCGGACCGTCTGGCTTCCATCGCCAATTACATCGAGTTCGTCGGCGCTATCGCTGGTCCCGAACGGGTCGAGCTTTACGCCAACCTGGATGAAATCATGGATCGGGTCGCGAGCGGCCTGCAAATCGACAAGGAACTGATCCCCGACGAACAGCAGCGCGCCGACATAGAGAAGAAAATCGAGAACCGCAAAATGGCGCAGGTCATCGAGCTGTTTGGCCAGCGGATGGCGGAAAAAGCACCCGATATGATTGCCTAGCAGGCGCAGCAACAGGCGCAGGCAGCATGAGCGGCGGACCGCAATTCGGCAAGCGCCTGGCGCAGCCCCTGGACATGATGCTCGACCAGGTCGCCGGTCCTGGCTTCGTCGGGATCGAAAAGCTCATGGAACCGGTCGTTCCCCGCGACCGGCTTCAAGCTCCGGACGAAGTCGCCCGGACACTGGCAAAGCTGCTGCTCTACCCCGGCGGGCGTGCCGTCTTCGAATGGTTGATGGATATCTCGCTTCGGCAGCATTTTACCACGCAGGCTACAAGCTGCGAGGCGGTGGCGCTGCAGGTGAAACAGAAAGAAGGCATTGACGGTTTTGCGGCCGTCATCCTGGCCGAAGTCGTACGCGGCCAAAAGCTCCTGGAAGAAGAGGACTAAGAACATGGACAGGTTCAAATACCTGGATCTCCTGCGTTTCGACACGGGCGAAGGTTCCGGTGCTGCCGGCGGCGGCGATGTTGTGGATCCCGCAGCCGGTGGCGGTGCCGATCCGGCGGCCGGCGGTGCTGCAGATCCTGCTGCTGGCGGTGCTGCAGATCCCGCTGCAGGCGGCGATGCGATCCAGCTTTACCGCCCGGAGGGTCTCGCCGAGCACTATCTTGGCGAGAACGACCAGGGCACCATCGACAACATGAAAAAGGCGCTGGACGGCTATCGCGACCGGGACGCCAATGTGCCGGAAGATCACACGGCCTATGCGACGTTCAATGAGGAAAACGTTCCTGAAACACTGCGGCCGCATCTCGGCGCGCTTGCCAATGATCCGCTGTTCGGCAAGGTGTCCGAGAAAGCAAAGGAACTGCGCCTGCCGGTGGACACGTTTCAGACGCTCACAACGGAACTCTACACGGCCGCGCAAGATGCCGGGCTTCTGGAAGAACCTCTTGATGTCGAGGCGGAGCGGGCGGCGCTGACGCCGGATCATGCGAAGCACCTGTCGCCCCAGCAGCAACAGCACGCCCGCGAAAGGCGGATGAACGAAAATTTCGGCTGGCTGGACCTGCTTGCTGGCGATGAAAAGAGCGGCATCTCCAAGGATATGGCCGAGCACGTCAAGGTGGAGCTTGGCGATAGCGCGCTCGGCCATGCCTTCTTCGAAGCGATGCGCAACAAGATCGGCGGTGGGCCTGGTCCGCAGGCTGGGCATGGTGGTTCTGCCTCCCAGGATGCGCATGCCGCGCTCCTGGCACGCGGGGCCGAGCCGAAGAACAATCCCAGTCATAGGGACTTCGATCCAAAGAGTTACGACCAGTACAAGGCCGACCTTCAGGCCTATCACGCCTAGAACCCCACTTAACGTCTCCTGGCTCCTGCCAGAATTTCGCAACTGGCTTGGGAGCGACCTGGACCACGCGGCGGCTATCCTTCACCGGACCTGCCGCGTTCCGGCTAATCGGCCCTCCGGTGAACCTTTCTAGTCACTCGAATGGTAGGGCGAAAAATGGCCGATACATCTTACAAGTGGTATGAGGACCTGCTGACTGTCCGGGTCCGTGAGCGCAACAAGGTCAAGGGCGCTTATCTCGACGAAACCATGGAAACCGGCGATGCCAGTCAGGCGGCCGGCGTGGTTCGTTTCCCGGTGATCAGCGGCGCAATCGAAGTCGTCAAGGTTTCCGGTGCTATCCAGAACGTTAAGACCTCCCAGGCGACCATGGATACCGTCCCGATCACGACGGACGAATATGAGGCCGCGACCTATGTCAAGTCCCGGGATCTGCGCAAGCAGGGGCCGAAGGAACAGGCAAAGGTCGCCAATGAATTCTCCAAGTCCATCAACAAAAAGAAGGACTTCCTGAAACTCGATGCCCTGGCGGTGTTCTGTGAAAGCGGCTCCTCGTACCTGACGCTCGGCGCGACGACGGTCGAGACGATTGGCGACGGGTCTGCAATCATCGATCTTCTGGATTTCCGTACCGCCGCGACCCGGATCCAGGGCACCGGTGCCGATGAGCAACTCTACTGGCCGATCCCGGGCGTCTGGATGGACCAGCTGGAAATGTACAAGGAATTCGCGAACGCGGATTACGTCGGCGACAAGGATCTGCCCTTCGCCAAGATGGACAACGTGCGCAAGGTCACCCGGCACGGCGTCCATATCTTCACCCTGCCGGATGAATATTTCCAGTACGGCACGGGCAAGTTCGGCACGGGCGCCGGTCATCTGCCGTTCAATGCGGCCGGTTACCTCGACACGTTCATGTGGACCAAGGAAGCCATGGGCGCGCAGATGGACTGGTTCCAGGACACCGTCGAGGTGACCAAGATGCAGGGACTGGAAGGATCGCCCTTCCTGCTGAAAGCCGGTCTCGATGGCGCTGCCATCGGCATCCTGCCGGAACAGGTAAAGCGTCTTCGCTTCAAGGCGATCAACGCGGCCACCCGCCCGGCATAACGTCGGTATAAGCCATCTGGGGGCCGGTCGCCCGGCCTCCTTTCTTCCCCGTGATGGGGAGAACCAACTTGCCAAACCGGAGACTTCACCATGGCACATCGTCCCCTGGCGCTGCAGCGCTACAAGGAAACGCATACCGCCAACGGCTATATCAGCTGGTACAAGTACGCGACCAACCACACCAAGGCCGAAATGCTGACGGCCGCCTATTTCAACGACAGCGTCAACACGCTTCGCGTTGGTGACATCATCGAAGCCATCGCGGATGCCGACGGCACTCCCGAGCTTGTCATTGCCCGGGTGACTGTGGCGGCTGTCGGTGACGACGTTGAAACAGCTGATCTGACGCCCGCTGCGGCCTGATCCTGACCGGCCGGGCCGAATGACAGGCCCGGCCGTATTTTCTTCCGGGGTGTGAAATGATCATAGACAAGGCCGCAATCGTGAACATGGCGCTTTCCGAAATCGGCCATTTCACAACCTTTACCCAGGACGACGATCCGGACCTGGCCGACGCCGTCAATCAGAGCTGGCAGCGCGCGATTGATCGCTGCGTTTCCCTGCATGACTGGAAAGATTTTCGCCGTACCCGGAAACTGGAGCGGCTGACGGAACCGCCCGAAACTGGCTGGGCCTACGCGCATTCCCTGCCGGGTGACCGTATCGGCGAGCCTCTCAAAATCCTCAGGCGTGCCGGCGACAGCCCGGATCCGCTGCGCAGCTTCGACCGTGAAGGCAACCTGATCCTTTGCAACGAAACCACGGTATGGGCGCGTTGCAAGGTCGAGTTGGAGCCCGCGAGCTGGGATGCAGGATGGCGCGATGCCTTCGTGACGGCGCTTGCCGGCTATCTGGCGGTGCCAATCCTGCAGAGTATGGACCTGAAGGTCGAGAAGCATCGCGAGGCCTTCGGCACGCCTTCTCAAGAGGGGAGCGGCGGTAAATTTGGTCGTCTCATGTCTCAGGACCGGGCGTCCTCACCGCTTGGATCTTCCATCGCCGACGCCGAGCCGCTGAGCCGCGCGCATGGGGGCGACACGGGCCGGTGCTCCGGTCCCTGGCACGGAGGCTTCTAGATGACCAGCCAGCCGGGCACGCTCAAAAGCTCCTGCAACGCCGGTGAATTCAGCCCGGACCTTGAAGGCAAGGTGACGCTGAAACAGTGGTATTCCGCAGCCAAGAAAATGAAGAATGTCGAGCCGGTCCCGCAGTCCGGCTTTCGGCTTTTACCGGGCACGGCTCTCATCCAGGAGGCGGCATCCGCGACGGTGAAACATGGCGTTCTGAAAGTGACGCCGACTCTGTCCTATACGCTGATTTTCTCGCCCGGACAGGTCGATATCTTCCGTAATGACCGGGTGAAAGTCGCGACCAAGGCAATTGCCGCAATCACGGTGGATCTTCTACCCGAGCTGAAATTCTACGGGGAGGCGAATACGTTCGGGGTGTTTCACCAGGACCTGGAAACGATCCGGCTGTTTCGCGATCCGGCTGATGACACAGTGTGGACCGTGGATCTCTGGCCGTATGACAAGCTACCGGATGTCGATCTCGGCGGTGTTTATGCCAAGGACGATGATGTTTGGGAGATCGGTATTCGCTGGTCGGAAGGCGTCAGCACCATCGTCATCGATGTGGATGTGGATGGCGAGTTCATCAACAGTATCGAAATCACCGATCTAACCAGCGGATGGGCGGCATTTGCCACGGCCCTGCAGACTGAGCTGCGCGACCTGCCGAGCCTTAGCGACGATCTGACTGTGTCTGATGAGGGCAGCAAGGGCCAGACCCGGTACCGGCTGATGCGGGTCACCTTTGGTGGTGATCTCTCCGGCGCGGAATATTCGCTCAATGCGCGGATCCTCAACACGGCCGATGCCTCGGTGCTGTCCTATCACCGCGAGATCGGTGAAACCCATGGCGAACCGCTGGTGAGCGATGAACGTGGCTGGTTTGAGGGTATGGATCTTTTTCAAGATCGGGCGATCTACCACGGACCTAAGGCGCGCGGTGGCGCTGTCGCCATGTCCCGGGTCGGCGAATATTTCGATCTGAACATCGAGGCCTCCGGCGACAGCGCGGCCCGCCTGGAAGCCTTGCGTACGGAAACTTCCGAGCGGGTGCGGTTCGTTTATGAGGGCATTTATCTGCTCGGCTTCACTGACCAGGCCGAATGGTTCGTCTCAAATCGCGTTATCAAGGCGGATGAGCCGGTCAACTGGGTGCGCACCTCGACCCATGGCATCCATCCGCAGATACCGCCTTTCGAAATGGAAGGTCGGGTGTTTTTTGTCTCATCCGGTCGGCGCAGCGATGACGAGCCGGAAAACTTCGACGTCGGCCAGGCGCTCTATTCCATGGTCTATGACGACGTGGCAACGCGGTTCGGGGCAGAGCCGGAAAGTCTGCTTGCCTCGCACCTAATCAGGGACGTTGAAGGTGGCGCGCTTCAGAAAAAAGTGCGTCACAATGATGCCGGGCGGTTGTGGTTGCGCGATGCCTTCGGTCGCTTGGTCCTGGCCGTCATCATCAAGAACCAAGAGATTGTTGCATTCTGCGAATGGGTTGCTGCTCTTGCCGGGAAGGTGGTCGGGTCCTCGGTCGATGGACAGAACCAGGTCTGGCTGACAATCGACCGTGCCGGGATCGTGACCCATGAAATCATGGAGGAACAGGATCTCAACCTGTTTCAGGGGGCTGTGCGCGGGTCAACGGATCTGGCCGGGCAATTTTCGGGTCTTGATCTCTGGGAAGGCAAGGAAGTCTGGGCACGCGCTGACGGCTACATTCTGGGACCTTACACCGTGACAGGCGGGGCGATAGACCTCGGCGACCCTTACGACAATGTAACGGCCGGTCTCTGGCAGCCCCCCTTCTATGAGGGATTGCCGCTGTTCAAGGTGCTGCCAAACGAAGAAATCCTGCACCGGCCCGGGCGGATCCACTCCGTTGTTGCCAACGTGCTCAACACCGAAAGCATCGCCATTGGCGCGAACGGGGCATCTCCTCGGGACATCGCCTTGCTCGATGCCGGCGATGACATGTCGAAGCCGATGCCGGCAAAGCGCAAAAAAGTTCGCCGCACCGCGATCCCGGGCCACGTCATGGGTCCGACAGTGGTCATCACGCAGACCCGGCCGGGAATGCTGAGGGTGCTGGACTATACACCGGAGGCAAGACTCTAATGCAGTTACCGTTTGCACTTTTAGGGCTTGGCAGCGCAGGCACGGCAGCGGCCGGAACCGCAGCAGCGGCCGGAACCGCAGCGGCGGCCGGCACGGCTGCTGGCGTTGGAACGGCTGTAGGAACAGGAGCTGGGGTCGCGGCCGGCACTGCCGGTGGGGCTTTCAGCGGCGGCTCGCTCTTTTCTACCCTGCTGCAAGGTGGTGCGACGTTGCTCGGCATGATGGCGACCATTGACGCGGGCGAACACGACGCGGACGTGTTTGAGGCCAAGGCGGAAGACGCCCAGGCCGAAAAGCCGCTGGAAACCCTGCAAGCCATTGAGCGGCGCACCAGCCTGAAGCGGGATCTGGTTGAAGCCGTCTCCGAACAGGAAACGGCCTTTGCCGCTTCGGGAGTGGATCTGAGCTTCGGCACGCCGGCCGTTGCCCGCAAGGAAGCCTTCCGGGATGCAGACCGGGAATTGACCAGCGAGAACGCAACCGAGGAAACCCGGCTGAACCGGCTGGACGAACGCACGTCGCAATACAAGCTGAGCGGCCGCCGTGCCCGGAAAAGCGCACGGCAGCAAGCGCTGATCCAGGGGCTTTCCTTCGGCGCAGACGTTTTCGCAAGGGGGTAATTCATGTCAAATCGGCAGCGTCAACAAGTCGGATACAGGCAGTTTCGGCCGCAGGGAACCAAGGCTGACGGGCTCCTGGCGGTCTCCCGGGAAGGTGGTGACATGGAGCGCCGGGTGGCGGCCGGCTTCGCGCGCCTGGCCGGACAATTCGGGCAGATGGCGGACCGGCAGGCCGCCATCGAGGGCGAGCGCGCCGGGATCCGTGCAGCACTGGCCGGCGCTCCCCAGGCTGGAATGATCACTGGCGGATCCGCTGCACGCGGCATCGTCGTCGGCGAAAAGGACAGCAACGAAACGGCAGCGGCCGCGCGCGACTATCTGATCCAGAAGCACGGCCTGCAGCCGCACCAGGCGGCGGCAATTGCCGGCCACGGCATGCAGGAAAGCGGCTTCAACCTGAAGGCTGTCGGCGACAACGGCACGGCTCATGGTGCCTTTCAGCACCGGGGAGACCGCCTGGTGAACGGCAAGCGCTATGCGGCCAGCTCCGGCCGGAGCTGGGACAGCCTGGAAGCGCAGCTTGATTTCGTGATGCACGAACTGGCAACCAGCGAAAGCTATGCCGGTAACGCCCTGCGTGCGGCAACGAACCTTGACGAGGCCGTGGCCGCCTTCATGCATTTCGAGCGCCCGGCCGGCTACACGCGTGCCAACCCCACGGCAGGGCACGGCTATACGAGCCGTCTGGCCTATGCCAAGGGTCTGTCCGGCATCGCCATCGATGACGCTGCCCGGGACGGGCCGATGCGCGTGACGCCCATTGGTGAGGCCGTTCCAGTGCGCGCCGGCGCGCCCGGCACATTCCGGCCCACGGGTAGCGCGACGATCCGGGGACGCGCCTATGATGTTGCCGGCACGCGCACCTATCTCCAGCAGCTCGACGTCACCATGCAGCAGGATATGGCAGCAGTTTATGACGCCTATTCCGAAGATCCAGCCATGCTGCAGAAAGCCCTTGGCGAGCTGAAGACGGCGCATCTGCAGGATCACGTCTTTGATGAGATCGCAGGCGATTACTCGGCTGTCTATGACAAGAAATCGCTCAACATGCTTGAGCGCTCCCGCGAGGCGGCAAAGATCCGCCAGGAGCAAAAGGACCGGGAGGAATTCCTTGGCCGGATCGATACCCTTGAAGAGGAAAAGGCTCGCTTCCTGGCCGGCCAGAATGCAGGATCGGAAGCCGATGCCGATGATCTGTTCTCCATTCAGGGTTCCATTGATGAGCATTACGACAATGCTGTGTCTCGGGGGATCCTGACGCAGGCCGAGGCGGACCGCTACAAGGCGAGTTCGATGCGCGATACGTCCGTTGCCTTTTATCTCGGCCAGGCGGACGGCAAGTCTTCCGATGAAATCGTTGAAATGCGCCAGCAGATCGCCAAGGATTACTCCGAAGGTAAGCTGGAGAATGTTGACCGGGAAAGCTGGGCCCGCATCGATGGCGGATTGGAAAAGCTGTCGAAGGACAGGACCACGGCCGAGCGCCAGGCAAGCGACAATCTGCGCCGGCAGGGCGATGAGTTCGCGTTGCGGATCGTGGACGGGGCATCGATCTCCGAAGCCGAGTACGCCCGTTTCGAGCGCGGCCTTGGTGTTTCTCCGGAAGCGGAAGCCATCGGCCAGTCGGCGTTGCGCCGGCTGAATGTCGCGCGCCATTTGCGTACCAATCCACCTGGTGTCGTGCGCCAGAACCTGGCCGAGATCCTGAAAGGTCCGGACGGGAGCGTGAACCGGGAGGATCTTACCTTTGCCCGCGACCTGATCGCCCGCCAGGAAAAAGCTCTTGAAACCGATCCGTTGGCTCTCGCCGAACGCTATGGCGCGGTGCCGTTGGTGCCCGGGCTCCTCGATGCCATGCAGACCGGCGGGGCGATTTCGGCGGTGAAAGGCCGGGTCGATACGGCGCATGCGGTTGCCGAACGCTTCGGCGTTGCACCGAAATATTTCACCGGGACAGAGAAGGTCGAGATCGCCGAGCTGATCCGCACCGAACCGGATACAAGTCTTGGGCTGATCGCGGGTATAGTGGAAGCCGGGGGCGCTGCCTCGGTCGACATGCTGCGCGAGCTGCGCGAGGCCGCACCGGAAGCCGAATGGGCCGGCGTTGTGCTGGCGCTGGGGGGCAACCCGCGTGCGGCCCAGGACGCGCTTCTTGGAAACCAGCCTGGGGTGGATGGCAAGCGGCCGCCGAACCCGGTGAAGAAACAGCGGCAGGCCGTCACATCCGAGGTGCTGGGCGGCGCGCTGTCGCAGCTGCATCCTGAAGACAGTAGCCGTGTCGAAGAAAGCGCGATGTCCATTGCCCGTCGCCAGGCGGAAGTCGCCGGCGTTGCTCCGGACAGTCCGGAAGCGGAAGAGATCTACCGGCGCGCCCTCAACGAAGCGGCCGGGGCGGTGTTCTCGCCGGACGGCCAGCGTGGCGGCTTTGCTGAGATCAACGGTCGTACTGTCCTGTTGCCGCCGGGCATGACGGCGGAAAATGTCGAAGATCTGCTGGAAGGCATGAGCGAACAGGACCTTGAGGCTATCAGCGCGCCGCTGTCGCCCCTCGGCGAATTCGGGGTAAAGGTCACGGCCGACGATATCAGGGATGGCGTGCTTTTCGCCGTCGCTCCCGGTGCCTACCGGATTGGCAAGGAACGCGGCGGCCGGATGGAATTTGTCGCGGATCCTGCCGGTGGTTTCTGGGAGCTTGATCTTGCTCGCCTGGCCGAGCTGCAGCGCCAGCGCCTGTCTCCCAACTTCGGTGCCGGCGGGGGTGGTTTCTGATGAGCCTTTTCCGGACGATCGATCCAGCTGATGCAAGTGTTTACGAGGGGGAGGCGAGCCTTTCGGCAATTGCCGGAGCGGCACGTGAGACCGCGCTTTATGTCGACAATTTCAACGCCCGTCTGCTGACAGAGACCGAAGCCTTTGACGAGGCGGTCAAGAGCATTCGGGAGGCAACCGGCATCGAGCTGGAAAATCCGCGCCTGGACACACAATCGACGCCGATGCACCGGGATCCCGTGCGTGGTGATCCCTTCAAGCTCTAGGAAAAGCGCGTTGGCGAGATCATTGAGCAGCATCCGGATAAGGCCGATCTCCTGTCGCCGTTCCGCCTGGACGGCATCGAAAAGGCCGCCAGGGAAAAAGCCAGGCAATCGGCCGAGCATTATGAGCTTCTGTCCTCCACCCGCGAGGACTGGGCCGGTTTCGGTGCCGGCGTCGCCGGCGGCATCGGCGGCGCGCTGCAGGATCCCGTCACGCTGCTGACGCTGCCGCTTGGCCTTGGGGCCGGTGGTGCCCGCACGGTCGCCGGCAAGGTTCTGGCAACGACCTGGCGTGAGGCGCTTGTCGCCGGGGCGACGGAGACAGCCGTGCAGCCTTTCGTGCAAAAGTGGCGCGAAGACGCCGGCCTGCCGCACGGCCTGGCCGAAGGCCTGAAGAACATCGGCATGGCGACGGCGCTCGGCGGCATTGTTGGCGGCACGCTGCGCGGTGCCATCGAGACACCGGGCGCGATCAAGCGCAGCTGGCGTCGGCGCGTGGACGCTCAGTTGCCGAAACCGGATCCTGAAAAGATCGTGGACGACCTTCTTCCTGTTCGTGACAGCCTGCCGCCGGCAACGCGGGCTGCAGTCGATGTCTATGACGACAACCGCGCCGTCATGCGCGCGATACGCGCCGAGCTCGGCGACGACATGAGTGCTGATTTCGGACGGATGCTGGAGCGGGCCAACCGTTTCGCCGAAACACTCGACGCCGGCGATCCGGAGGACTTTGCCAGGTTCCTGCGTGAACAGGAGCTGGCTGCAGATCCCCGCCTGGCGAGTGAGCTGGGCAGCGCCCGGGCTGAACTGGAAGCCGCGCAAAAAGCCGTCGCTGACCTGGAAGGGCCTTTAAGCGCACGCACGGCCGCTGACACACTTGAGCGCATCGATCCGGAAACAGCCGCGCGCATGCGGGCAGTCGAGGAGGAACTCAAGACAGAGATACCGGCAAAGCGGCGGGCGGATCTTGAAGCCGAGCGTGCCAGCATCATCGAAACCGTCGGCAAGGGCGCTCTGGAGCGCGCTGAGCGTGAATTCAGGATTGGTCCTGAGAAACAGCTCAAGCGCGCCCGCAAGAAGTTGCGTGAGGCTCGCAGGACCTTCAATAGCGTGCAGCGGACAGCCGATGCCCGCGCCGGCGGCCGCCTGGAAGCGGGCAGGGCGGTTGCGCGCTCCGGCCTTCAGGGATCGCCTGACGGATCCGTTGCACCGGCGGCCCCCGGACAGGCGGCCGCACCGGCGGTGCCGTCTCGCCCGGTCAAACCCGATCCCTTCGAGCCCGACAGCCCGGAAGCCGCCGACCAGGTCGCAGCGCTGGAGACCCAGCTGGATCCCGAAGATGAGCTTGCCGACATGCTGTTCGTCCAGGAGGACGGCCGGGTGACGGCCGAAACGCGGACGGTCGCCGAAGCCCTGGAGGAAGCCAACCGGGGCAACTATCTTTCTGATCTCGTAAAGGCCTGCAAACTCTCATGAGCATCGACAACTGCCTGACTTCCGCCCTTGACCAGGGCGAGATCTCCGAACGCGAAGCGGCCTGGCTGCGCAACATCTATGAAGGCTATCGCCGCAAGGCGGCCCAGAAGGGAACCGCGACGGCCGCCATGGACGCCCAGGCAGCGACCGCGCGCCGGATGGCGGCCGATGCCGCGCTGAAAAAGCGCCGGCTTCTGCTGCAGGCCCTGGCACAGAAAAAGGCGGTGAAGGATACGTTGACCTACCGCACAGCCAAAGGTGAGGCAGACCTGGCCGAGGGAACTATCGCCCTGCTGGAGCATTATGGCAGCGCGCCGTTCCAGTCCATGGAAGGTCTGCGCAAGGCCATCGTCGGCCAGGCCCATGCCGAGCTAACCGAGTTGCTGCAGAAATTCGAGCGCACCGCCCTGACCGGCCGAACGCCGAACCGCGCTGATCTTGATAATGTCGTGCGCGAGGCTTTCGGTGAGAGTACCGGGGATCCGGCCGCCAAGGCACTGGCGCAGGCCTGGGCGGACGTCGCGGACGGTCTGCGTGTGCGTTTCAACAAGGCGGGCGGCGATATCGGCAAGCTGGAAGGCTGGGGCTTGCCGCAGTCGCACGATCCGAAGGCGCTGTTGAACGCTGGCAAGCAAACATGGAAAGATGCGATCCGTCCTCGGATTGACCTTGCCCGCATGCGCCATCCGGTGACCGGTGACGAGATCCTGGAAGAAGAACTTGACGGGATCCTGGACCGGATCTGGGGAGATATCGTCACCAACGGCTGGGCGTCCCGCGAGCCGAGCCAGACGACGTTCGGACGCGGTGCGATTGCCTCGCAACATGCAGAGCATCGGTTCCTGGTATTCAAGTCTTCAAATGACTGGCTGGCCTACCAGCGCGATTTCGGCCAAGGCAATCCGTTCGCGTCGATGATGAACCACATCAATCTGATGGCCCGTGACATCGCGGCCGTCGAGCGTCTGGGGCCAAACCCGAATGCGATGCTGACGTTCCTGAAACAGCGGATTGAAAAGGCGGGTCAGGAAAAGAAAGCCGGAGATATGGTGCCTTTCGCCGGATCACGTGCCCGCGCGGACAGCCGGTCGCGCGGCAAGATCCGCACAATCGAGAACATGTGGGAAGCCTACCGGGGCAATGCGGAAGTGGCGGTGGACACGCAGCTGGCGGCCGGCTTTTCGATCACGCGCAATTGGTTGACCTCGTCCATTCTGGGATCGGCCATCTTGTCCGCTCTGCCGACAGATCCGATCTACCAGGCCATTTCCCGGCGCTTTGTCGGCATTCCGGCGTTGTCTACCCTGCACGGCCTTGCCGGCCAGATCAGGAAATCCAGCCGCATGGAAGCCGTGCGTGGCGGCCTGATCCTGGACTCGGCCATGCATGTCCTTGGCACTGAGGCGCGCTATCTCGGGACGCTGTCCGGTCCGGAATGGAGCCAGGTGCTGCCCGACCGGGTGCTGGCCTGGCAGGGGCTGACGGCCTGGACGCAGGCCGGGCGGCATTCCTTCGGGCTCTCCTTCCAGGGAATGCTGGCGGATCGTGCCGGCAAGAGCCTGGCCGAGCTGAAAAACGCCAAGAAAAACACGCTCGAGCGGGCTACTGCGAAGTCGCTCGAACGCTGGGGCTTCACGGCCGAGGATTGGGACAGGATCCGCAGTTCGGTGCTGCATGAGCGCGATGGGGCAACTTTCCTGCGGCCGCAGGAGATCGCCGCCGTTGACGAGGGTCTTGCCGAGCGTGTCCTGGAGATGATCCTGCAGGAAACCGAATATGCGGTGCCGAGCGGCACCCTGCGCGGCCGGTCCTTCACCCGGGCAGGGTCGCAGCCCGGTACGCTCTGGGGTGAGATCATCCGTTCTGCCGGCATGTTCAAGAGCTTCGCGGTGACCTATGCGCTTCTCTATGGTTCCCGGGCTTATCGGGAATTCGGTGCGTCCCGCGCTGCCGGCGCGCGGTTTGCCGCTGCTGTCAGCCTGACGACGGCGCTCGGCGGTGCGGTTTCGCTCTGGTTGAAGGATATTCAATCCGGGCGGGATCCGCGGCCGATCATGGGCAGGGACGGCAATCCGCTTGCCTTTGCCGGCCAGGCCTTCATGCAGGGCGGCGGCTTCGGCATCGTTGGCGACTTCCTGCTTGGTGATCTCAACCGCTTCGGCGGCGGGATCGGCGCGACCATTGGCGGGCCGGTGGCTGATTTCGGCACCGATTTCATTGATCTGACCTTCGGCAACGCCGCCCAGTTCGCGACAGGCGACACGACGAACGTTGCCGAGGAAACGCGGCGGTTCGTTGCCAAGAACGCGCCCGGCCGCTCGCTGTGGTTCTGGCGCCTGGCCTATGATCGAGTGCTGATGGACAGCATGCGCCGGCTGACCGATCCGGAAGCCGAGAAGGCTTTTCGCCGGCGCGGCCGCTATGCCGCCGATCTCGGAACAGATACCTGGTGGTCGCCAGGCAACCTGCTACCGGAGCGCGCTCCGGATCTCGACGTGACCCGGCCCGGGTCCTGATCCGCACTTAACCTGTCTGTCCGCCCGCCATCATGGTCCGGTCAATCTGGAGCCGGACCATGACCACTGCCTATCCCGTAGAGCGAAGCGCGCGTATTTCTAACGCTATGGCCTTTAACGGTGTCGATGACACGTTCGGGCCGTTCACTTTCAAGATCATCTATCCTCTCGACGTCGTTGTGGAAATCCGCGATATCGGCGAAGACTTCTGGCAGCTGACGGCGGACGTCACAGTGATCAAGGGGCCGGATACAGCGGACTATTTCACAATTCAATTTGACGCGGTGCATCCGGACACGAAGGAATTCCGGGTGCTCGGCGCGCGGGTCCATGAGCGCAGCATTTCTCTGTCCAAAGGCACCGGTCTCAACATGGAGGCGCTCGCTCGTGTCCATGCCGAGATCGCCTTCACCCTGCAAGAAATCCGCCGAGATCTGGGACGCGCACTGTTGGTGCCGTCAGTGAGTGCGGGTGGGCAGGTTGCTGATGTTCCAGGGGGGCACTTCTTGAAGCGAACCGCCGACGGGAACTGGGGCGACGGCGGCGATGTGGATGATATTGCAGGTGCCCAGGAAAATGCTGCCATCGCTGCGCAGGCGGCGGTTGAGGCCGCCGCTTCTGCGGCGGCGGCAGAAGGTGTCGGGGCTTCGGTTGCGGTCTGGCCTTCGGGTACGACGCGCACGATGAAACAGCGTGCCACGGACACGTATTGCATCCTCGATGCTCCGGGCAATCCTGATCCGACAGGCGTCAATGACAGCTCGGCCGCCTTGAAAGCAATGATCGCCGGAGGGGTGCAGTGCGAGCTGACAAAAGGTGACTTTGTCACGACAGAGCCGCTGCTGTTCAAGACGACAGGGCAAAAGGTCGTCGGTCAGGGTCGAGGCTACGGTTACGGTCGGGCGGATTATTTTGCCCGCGATTTTCAACCGATGAGCCGGGTCATTGCAGCCGGTACATTCGCCAAGCGCATTTTGACCCGGCGTAAACACCGGGCGTCCGGGGCGGACCTGAAAGACGATCCGATGTCGGCCGCCATCGAAATCCATGCAGACGGCATAGGTTTCCAGGATTGGCTACTCTGGTTGAACTGCGACTATACCGATCTCAGTCATACAAATCTTGGGGACAATATCGATATCGGGGTTCTCCGCACGGGGCGTCCCGGCTTCAACACGGTCAATTTCGGCATTATTGGCCACTTCCGCAAAACCCGGTTGCTGCAGGAATACACACGGGCCTTGAACCTGCCTGAGCTTCTCGACCCCGATGGCGCTGCGCTGCCGAAAGGGGCGTCCGGCGAGACATTCGCGGGGGGCGACGGCTGGAGCCATCACAATTTCCTCTCCTGGGGAGGCTTCTCGGGGTTCACAGAATACGGCCCGCTGCACCCGGGAGGTGATTACTACGATGAGGCAACCGGTCTCGTCCCGGATGAGCGCGGGGCTTCCGGCGACAGCGACGGGCGTTTCACCGGCCGCTGCGCTATCTACGTGGCGCATCAATCCGGACGCCGGATGGTCGACCCGACCGGCTTCGGTGCCGCTCTGACCCGGAATAACATGGAGGCCGAGCCGGACTTCTCACCGGCCGCTGTCGATATCGACGGTTGGGCATCAAATGCCGGGTCCACGACAACGGGACGTGGTCAGGTAAGAAACATCAACTTCGGAACGATGCGGGTCTCTTCATCTGCTGCGTTTCGAGTTCGTCTTCGCGACTGTGATCAAGTTCATTTTAGTGGCATTACGTGGATCGAGAGCGGTGATTATCCATCAACCTTATTGTCTTGGCAGGACACTTCCGGTGACGATATCAACGTCAACGATTACACCAATGTTACTTATGGTCACATTGCCACTGACCAAGCGAAGACTGGTGTGGTTTGGGTTAATGATATTGTCGGTGGGCTCAATCAGAGCTGGGTACATAATAAGCAAAATTTGCGCGCTTCTGATGCCTATGGGCGAGAGCTGATGCAAGCTTTGTGGGGGCGAGGAGACACCTCTATTCCTTTTCCGTCTGGAATGCGCTGTCTCGATCATGTTTATGACGATGGACCTGCAAGTGAGTATGGAGGTCGTATTACTGAAAGCTTTAGACCATTCGCTTACCTTTTGGATAGATCGAGCGGAAAGGCGGCTGGATTTCGTTATGATACAGGTATCTTCAGATACTCTTATGGAGCGCACACTTCTGGTCTAGAGCTACCGAACGTCGGTTTTGAGCATAACGAAAACAGATTTGATTTCCGCCAGCCCGTAAAGTTACCGGTCTATTCAGTTGCAACACTTCCAGCAGCAGCAGATGCAGGCGCGGGGGCAAATGTCTGGTGTACAAATGGCCGGGCCGGTCAACCCTGCGTCGCAGTTTCAACCGGGTCTGGATGGTTTGTCGTCGGTAGCTATGCCGCTGTCTCAGCTACTTAAGAACGGGTATGCGGTGCCAATACCTCTTGTCCGTACTTAATGGTCTGGTTGAATTGAAATGCGAGTTTACGAGCAAGATTTTGGTCTTTCTTGTAAAAACGCTCGTTCAAGAGATCAAATTTCATTGTTAATCGAGGTCTCGTTGCTAGCTATTTTCCGGTCCTGATCCTCTGTTCAATTAACTCTGCAAGGTTAGGGGCCTGACGGTTGCTCCACCAAGTCAGTGCAGCTGTAAAAACTCGCTGCTTGATTGTCAGTGGAGCTTCCCTCCGAAATACCGCGACGGTATCGCCCCAATAGCGGTCTTCCGCAACTCGAGTGTAATCGTATGCTCGTGACCCTGGGATTTTGGGTGGAAAATCAGTATGGACATCTATCAAAGACAGTCCTGCAAATGCTGCGAGGGCTCTCATGCTGTCTGGGTAAAAGCGCCAGCAATCGAATTCTTGCTTGCTAGCATGCACGTGACCCCTGGAAGGGACGGACAAGAAGATGTAACCGTTTTGCCTGAGCATTCGAGCCATCTCGAGAAAGGATACCCAGAAGAACGGAACGTGTTCAAAAACCTGCCCGCAAACAATGACATCGGCAGATGATGTTTTAATCGGAATACTGTAGGGTTGTACCAAAACAACGTCCACATTTGGACCTGCTTCAACGTCCAAACCTGTATAAGAGTGGTCAAAGTTTTGAAGAATTTCACGGTGGGAGAGTTTTTGCCCATCTACCATTCGCGAACCGACTTCAATTATATCGTAATGCTTGTTTCGCGCTAAGTTTGAATTGATGCAATTTTGCATGTGGTTAAACGCAGATTGATGCATTTTTTGCCTATCGATTTCCCTAAACAATTGTCGAACGAAGCACGGTCAAAGAGCATTCGTCAATAATTGATGTAGACCTGGGTTGATTAACTGATTTGCCTGCAGATCGATGATCCGAAGACAATTCTAAGTTTTACGCGCAGTTCTTATAAGTCGAAAAAACAGCTAAAATATAGGTTGAATGCCGGGAATTTCACAGTTCCCAAATATCAGCTTCAGTTAACCCCACGCTGCACCGTCGATAATCGCGATCAGAAACCAATCCGGCAACCGGAGATCGCGATTATGACGGCGGTGAATTTCGAGGAATGCCTGTCCTGAGTGCTCGTCCATGAGGGCGGTTATGTTAATCATCCGAAAGACCCGGGCGGTGCCACGAACAGGGGCGTGATCCAGCGCACCTATGACGGCTATCGCCGGCGCATGAACCTTTCCAAGCAAAGCGTCAAACACATCACCGAGGCGGAAGTCCGCGCGATCTACCGGGAGCAATACTGGCAGGCCGTCGCGGCCGACCAGCTGCCTGCCGGCGTCGATTATGCCGCGTTCGACTACGGGGTGAACTCCGGGCCGAAACGGGCGATCAAGGATCTGCAGCGCGTCCTGGGTGTCAAGCCGGACGGCTGGATCGGCAACGTAACCCTGGCAGCCCTCGGTGATCTTTCGGCCGATACCGTTGTCCGCCAGCTGTGCGAGCGGCGGTACAAGTTCGTCCGGGGCCTCAAGCACTGGTCAACCTTTGGAACTGGCTGGACGCGGCGCATCATGGGCGAAAAGCTCGGCGTGCAAACGGACGATTACGGTGTGATCGACCGGGGCGTGATGCTGGCCATGAACGCCGTGCGGACCAAACCCGTGCCGATCCCCGCGCCGAAGGCCGAAGCACCCGGCAAAGCCCTGGAGGAAGACAAGGGCACGATTGCCGTTGTCGAGGAAGTCGCCAAGGATCCCAAGTGGCTCAAGCTGCTGGGGACGTTCGGTGCCAGCCTTGTCACCATCGCGACCGGCTCCGGACCCGTTGCATGGGCGGTTGCCGGGTGCCTTGTCGCCGGCGGGGTCTATTTCATCTACCGGCTCGAGCGTGACCGGGTGCCGGCATGATTGCCGCCTATGAAATCGCCAAGCGCGTCCTGGGCAACAAATACGCCTTGGGCGCGCTGTTCTGCCTGGTCGTGCTGTCAGGCATATGGATCTACGGGGAAACGCGCTGGAGGGCCGGCTATGCGACATATGAAACGGAACTGGCGGAAGGTGCTACAGAAGCTGAGCGCGCACGCGTCCAGGATGAAACCCGGCTCAAGGGCCTTTCTGATCATGATCTTTGTGCCGGCTACCTTCGCTCTCGGGGGCTGCCCGTCGAAGCATGTCAGCAACTGCGCGGGCTTCCGGGCGAACGCCCTTAGTCCGGCCGGCACTGTCGCCTTGGCGCAGGCCGACCGACCTGGCCTGGAGCGCGTTGCCGCAAACGATGCAAACTATCAACGCCTGGGGTGCCCCTGATGGCTGAAGCAAGACACAAGTGGATCCAGCCCGGAGTATCGATGGGCAACGTCATCGTGCTGGCGACAATGGTTGCCGGCCTGGCTGCCGGTTGGGGGCGGCTCGAGGCCGGGCTGTCGAACCATGATCGACGGATCACGGAAAACGCTTCGGACGTGAAAGAGATCCAGCGGGATCTCCGGCCGTTGAGTACCGAGCTAACCGAGATCCGATCCGACATGAAGTATTTAATTCAGGAGGTAGGCCGCACGCGGCAGGCCCTGGAGCGTCTTGACAGGGAGCGGCGAGGCAATCCATAAGACTCGCCGTAGAGTTCATGTGGACTATCAAAATCGCGTAGGACTTGTTTATTTACTTCTCATAAGTAGCTGAAAAACAAAGAACCAATAATAACTCTTAATCAGCGGGTCTGGGGTTCGAGCCCCCACTCACCCACCATTTATCTTCCTTTGAAATTGCTGAAGAAATTGCGGTAAAGCGCAATTCCTGCGCCGTGAGCATTGAGATCGCGTGCGGCGTCGCGCGGTTCGTTCGGTGATGCGAAGCGGCAGGCAACAGTGAGCAAACGTGCTGAAGCTGTGAAACACCTTTACATCATCTTCACGCCGTTTATCTAGAACCCAGCCCAGATTGGCCGGGGCGTTGAACGAGATTCTATTATCCGTGTCGCGTCTTTCAGAATTACCGGATTGAAAAATTAAGGATAGTCATTATGCGGAAAGTATTGATTGCAATCGTTTCGCTCGCAATTGGAAGCTCTGGTCTATTGCTTCTTTATTTTCAGCTGTTTGTTTGGGGCTATATTCACGCGATGGCTCTAATGGCTGTAGGTTTACTTCTTGCAGTCGGCTTCGGTTGGTTTTGGGTTGATGTTCTACGTCCCGCAATAACAGGGCGTGACGATCAATAATCCCATAGGCTCGTTGCTAGCATATCTAGTGAAGTTGCCTGCGTGGCGGTCTACTATTTTGGTTGGGACAACTCGGCATCAATGACCTTCCGTGCGCCTGCAAGTTCCTGTTCGACCTGGCATGACAGCAAATAGCCCCTCGTGTCCGCCTGTTCATTAGTACCCTCGGTGATTGACGAGGCCGCTGCTGGTGACGTGTTCAGGGCATCGAGAACGGCCAATCCAATTGCCTGAAGCATGCCTAAGCATGTCTGGCACCAATAGGATTTATTTGTCTGTCCCGATAAGTTGACGCGTGGTGCCAACCAAAATAGTAGATCGGCGCGCCATGGCGAATTACTTGAGGGCAGCTGGTCGACAACGCTGAGACAGGCGCTGGAGACAAGCGTGCTGCGCGGCCTTGGCAACAAGCAGGTGATCAAGATCGATCGATCGGCAACGCACTGCCTGCTGACCGACCTGTCGGCCTATGACAAGCATGTGGAAGGGAAGCGGGGACGGTCGCTTCGCTTCATGGGGTGTTCCACGCGCGAAGATGCCTGTTTCACGAAATGTGTAGAAATTTCTGCCGTTGGTCTTGCATTGCACGTTTACACGGACAATGGTGAAGCGGTGGGAACTTTCCCATAGTGATTTGGCCTACGACGAAGCTCCGACGGCAAGCATTCGAAGGGCTCCGCAATTTGAGTTCGCCAGCCTGTGGGCCATAAAGGCGGGCCGATGATTTACGGAGGTGGTGCTCCTGATCATTGGCCCCCGTCGCACGAGGCAATTACTAACATGCAGTTAAAATCAGTCCGGTCACCTATATATAGTGGTCATCAACAAGTTTGGCACAAAAACCTTGTGAAAACTGCTAATGTCCTCAGGCTAATCTGAGTAAAGTTCTGTTTGGCAGACCGAATCATTTCCGCTTTTCAAGCCCATACCAGCTGCTGCGATGATCCTTTGACGGATAATTCGGTCGGGTTCCACCCGCGCCCCGCCGCACCTAGTGCAGCGAAAGCGCCGGCGCTTCGGCAGATCCATAACCGACCTTTCGTCCTGGAACAGATCACAACTGACAATCGTCATCTTCTGGCAGCGAATGCAATGTGTCTGCATCTCGGTGCAATGTTCTTTTCCATATGCGAGGTGGTCGTTCGTCCCAGTGGTACTAGGCGTGTCCTTTCCATGCCTTGTCCAAGGTTGTGAATCTCCGGTTGAAAACTCCCGTTCTTTCAAACCGGTACCCGCAAGTTTTAACCTTGATATTTTTTCTTGTTTGACCGCCTTGGCAGACAACTTAACGTGCTGCCAAGCAGGGAAAATCGGTGCCTATTTAATCTATTGGCAAACAAGGCGATCGCCGCGTTTGACGCGGCCGCTCTTTGCAGGATGCGGATGAAGGGCAACATCAGACGGGACATCCATGCATAAACTGGATTTCGAGTTGGACAAGGCACAGCTGAAACGTGCCTGGGGCGTTATAGACAGGGAGTTTCAACACCTGGGGCTGATGCTGCGCCGCGGGTCGGATTTCGATGTTGTCGAGGCCATGGCAGCGGCCAGCGGCCTGAAGCGGCTGGAGGGGCATTTCACCCCCAGTCTCAACACCTATACGCCTTCACAGGCATTCTGGCTGGCGCTGGTGGACGAGGAAGACCGGATGGTCGGGCGGGTGTGCGCCCGTTTCGACAGAATGGCCTATCCGATGACGCTGACCGATTTCTGGCGCAAGTATTTTCATCGCTGCTACCCGGACGCGGAAGGCGGCAAGGTTGTGCTGAGTGACAAGCAGCCGCGCGTTGGCCGGCGCATTACCGGCGACGTTGTATATCTGGGCGGAACGGAAGTTGCCAAGGAGTGGCGCGGTTCGAAGCTCGGCGGCCTGCTCAACCAGATGGCCCAGATCGAGGCATTGGATGAGTGGGGCGCCGGCTTCTATTACGGCTGGGTGCAGGGTTTCAACTTCATGGACGGCTTCTGGCGCGACTGCGGCTTTACCCGTGCACACTTTCATGCACTGAACTGGGTTGAACCGCTGCCTGGTACGCTGGATGCCAATCTGATTTTTGTTGCGAACACAGCTGACGATGTGTGCGATCTGATTGATAGGATCGCGAATGGACTTCAAGCAAAGTCATGAGGCAGAAAATCCGCGTGAACCCGGCACTGGTGCGGAATTTCACGAGGAGACGCTGCAGCGTCATGTCCGGCACACCTTCGCCCAGCTTGTTGCCTGTGCGCTGGATATCGAACCAGGGCTCGCCTTCCATGGCAATCTGGTAGGCATCAGCAACGCCCTGGCGGTAGACCGAGGGCAGGAAGCTGGTCGGCGGACGTGGTGTTTCCGGGTCAAGAGCCTGTGGAAAGAACCGGCGGAAGGTGCTGTGCTTGCCCACAAAGGTCAGCGGCGGCACATCGCCCGGCTCGGCGGTCGGCAAGGTCATCAGCAGATACGGGCTCAGCTGCGTCATGCGGCTGTCCTGCACGATGATGCCTTCGTTTTCGCGCCAGGTCTTGAACAGAAACTGCGTCTTCTCTCCCGCCAATCCGTTTTCGATCAGCGAGAAGGGTAGCGGCTCAACAAAAGTGTTGATGCTCATGGACGCCTCCAAAGGGACTGGATTTCGGAAGAAACCCCTTCTGCATGGCTTCGGCATAGATGTCATATCTTGCCGCTGCCGCCAACTGGGCACGTTCGCCGTCGCTCAGCAGGCTGGTCTGGTCGTGGTCGAACAGATCGAAGCAATGGAAATCGAGCAGGAACAGACAGTCATATCTTGCTGCAATTTCAAATATTTCCAGGAATTCGAGCTGCTCTTTGGTGTATTGATCTTCGCTCATCCCTGCCGCCTTGTCTTTACATGTCATTTTTTGTTTTGCCTTTCAGACAATTTCCGGCGTCGAGAAACCCATTGAACGGTCTGCTCGCCTGGAAAGCGGCCGGCTTTTCGCGCCGGTACATCTTCCAGGCGTCCCCTGATGTGCAGAGGCCGCTTCAATCCGAGATTGGTATGGATCCCGTTTCGCCAATCGCAGATTAGCAAAGAATTTTGCTGCACGCGAGATTTCTTCTTCAACTTTCCTTAGGTGTTACCCAAGAAGCGAAGAAGTAGTCGCCCGGGCACTGTCACGTCACCTGCAAGTTGACGGTTTTGAAGCCGAAGACAAGGCTAAGACAGCCGGAATCCGTCTTTCCGGCAGCGTCAGGATAACGCTGGAACCGATAGCCACCGGTTAGGGAGGGGCGGCGGGAATCGCGTTGACCCCTGATGCGCCGAGCTCGGTTCCAGCTGTCGTTCTGATCAGGACAGTTAGCGCGCCAGGGTGGACGAATGGCGCCGGCTCGGCAGGCAGGGCACCGGCAGCATGAGCTGCGATTGGCTCCCGACCCGTACGCCTTCAGGCCTGTTGTGCAGCTTCCGCTTCGCGCAAATCCAGTTTCTTTGCGGCCGCGTCCAGAGACCGGATGTCCGAAGAGGCGGCGATTTCCCCTGCCGCTGCATAGCGGTCGTGGTTCTGGGCCACCTTGCCGAGATCGTAGAGGTAATTCACCATCACGCCGGCGGATTGGGCCCGGCCCTTTGCGGAGGTGTCGGCTTCAGCGTGGACGGCATGCACCAGTGCGCCGTTGCCCAGATGGAAGCGGGCCACCGGGTCAACCGGTTGTCCGTCCTCGCGGCGGGCTGACAGAAGATAATGCGCGGCGAGGGTACGCAGCAGCTTCGGGTCCGCGTCCTGGAAATCAATGCCTTCCGCCGACAGCCACTTCGTCAGGCCAGGGATCGGCGACAGGGTGACGAAGGTTTTCAGTCCGGGCAATTCTGCCGAAAGATCGGCCGCCACCTGCTTGATCAGGGAGTTGCCGAAGGAAATACGGGCCAGGCCTTCCTGACAGTTGGAAATCGAGTAAAACACGGCGGTACGGGCCGTGGCCGCTGTGATGGGTTCCCTGTCACCTGCCAGAAGGTCCTGGATGGAACCCGGGATGTCTGCGGTGAGCGCGACTTCGACGAAGATCAGCGGTTCGTCGGGCATGGACGGGTGGAAAAAGGCGAAGCATCTGCGGTCGCCTGGGGCCAGGCGGCTGCGCAGGTCTTCCCAGCTGGTGATTTCGTGCACGGCCTCATAGGCGATGATCTTTTCAAGAATATGTGCCGGACTTTCCCAGCTGATTGGCCGCAGCACCAGAAAGCCCCGGTTGAACCAGGAAATGAACAGGTGCCGGAAATCCTGGTCAAGTGCCTGCAATTCCGGATCGGTGCCGCCGAGACGCAGGAGGTCGGCGCGCATGCGCACCAGTTGCTCGGTGGCGCCGGGAATCTGGTTCAGCCGCCGGATCAATTCCTGACGCTTGGGTTCCACAGCCGCCATGAACGCCGTGTATGTCTTCCGGTTCGGGCTCGCCTCATAGGCATCAAGGGCAGTACGCACGCCGGCCGGATCGATGTTCATGTCTTGGGCAAGGTGGCGGAAGAACTGCAGCTTGTCGCTGTCCTCCATTTCCTGAAACCGTTGCAGGAGCGTGCTGGCCGCGGCGAGGCCCGTCACGTCGCCGGCCGTGCCGACAAGTGCGCTGACCAGATCCTCCATCGGCCGGTTGTCGCGCCGGTCCGGCGCCGCTGTGCGATAGCGGCGCTCGAAGATGGTCGACAGCAGGTCGCCGAGAATGGTCATGTAGGCCTCCAGAACGTCCAGTGAGGGGTGGGCTCTGTCCTGAAGATAAGAGGTGTGAGGCTTTGACCCAATTCCCCAAAAGAGGCAATCCGGACACGAATGCCCGGGTTGGATTGCCTAACAGCCAGTGTGCCTAGGCGGCTTCGCTGTTCTGCTGCTCGAGCGGGCCTTTCTTCAGTGATTTGAAGAAGGCCGCCACTGCTTCGGTGAGCTGCCCGGCGTTGGAGGACATGCTTTCCGCGGAGCTCAGCACGGTCTTGGAGGCCGCGTGAGTGGTTGCCGCATTCTGGGCGACACCGTCCACAATTCCGGTCACCTTGTTGGTGCAGGCCACCGTGTTGGTCACGTTCTCCTGTATGGCCTGTGTCGCTTCCGCCTGCTTTACCGACGCGTTGGAAATCATCGTGGTAATGGATTCGATTTCCGTAATGGTTTTGGAAATCGTGTCGAAGGACTGAGCCGTATCGCGGCTGGCCGCGTCGACTTCTTCCAAAGACTGGGTGATCTCCTGTGTCGCCTTGGCTGTCTGCGTTGCCAGTTCCTTGACCTCGGCTGCAACCACCGCAAAGCCCTTGCCCATTTCACCGGCGCGGGCCGCCTCGATGGTGGCATTGAGTGCCAGCAGGTTTGTCTGGTCGGCAATGGAGGAAATCAGGTCGATGATCTCGCCGATAGCTTCGGCGGAAGTCCGAAGGCTGTTTGCCTTGTCCTGGCCTTGCGTGACCTGGGTAACGGCAGCACGGGCGATTTCGATGGAGCGTTCGATCTGGCCGCTGATTTCGTTGGCCGTCGAGGACAGGTGATCGGCGGCGGATGCCGCCGCATTCACATTTTCGGCTGTCAGGTCGGCCGCGTCGGCAATGGCGGTCACGACTTCCGAATTGGAAACGGCAGAGGTTTCCATTTCCTCGGCCGTCCCGGTCATCTGCTCGGCGGAAGCCATCAGGCTCTGGGCAATCTGGCTGATCTGGCTTTCAAAGGAATCCGTCGACTGGCGGAAAGCGCCGACGCGGCCCTTGATGGTCTCGATGGCCATGTTCATGATTTCCGCATTCTGCAGATAGCTGCCATTGAGGCCACCTGGCTGGATGCGGCGGTAGTAGCGATTGTTCTCGATCGCGGTCATCGAGGCAGCAGCTTCACGCAGGAAGGCGTCCGTCCGGTCGATCATGTGGTTCATGGAGGTCATCAGCTCACGAACTTCACCGGCTTCGGTGTAATCCTTGGCTCTCACCTCGAAGTTGCCCCAGCCGATCTGGCTGCAGACCTCCGTCGCAGCAACAAGCCCCTGCCGGGTCCGATGCACCGCGGTCAGCGCGAAAAGCATGGCCAGCATTACGATGGCGCCACAGAGGACCGTAGCCATGGTCAGGCCCAGCAGGGCGCAGACCACCGTCGCCGCGCCGCCCACAAGTGCGACACCCGACGCGATCGTGGCGTTAAAGAGTGTGAATGAGCTCGTCATAGCTCACGCCTTTCGATTGAAGGATCGATACCAGCTGATCGTGACCGGCCTGCATGCCGGTCTTGCGGTTGTCCGCCTGCTGTTCTGTCTGTCGCAGCTGGGCGTAAAGCGGGGTGATGATGTCGTCGACGATACGGCGGTTGGGCACCCGGCGATTGGAATGGTAGCCGATGATCTTGCCGCTTTCGCCATAGGACGGCGTGACATGGGCCAGCACCCAGTAGTGGTCGCCGTTCGCGGACATGTTGACCACATAGGCGAAAATCTCTCCGCCGGCCTCTATCGTGTCCCACAGCAGCTTGAAGACACAGCGCGGCATGTCCGGGTGGCGGATGAGGCTGTGCGGCGCATTCTCCAGAGCCTTGCCATCAAAACCCGCAATATCCCGGAAGATGTTGTTGGCGTAGGTAATGCGCCCGCGCGTGTCTGTTTTCGAGACGATCAGGTCCCGTTCGGAAAAGAACCGTTCCACCCCCGTCGGGGTGACCTTGTACTGGGTCATCCTTGGTGCGCCCGCTCATGTTGGCAATTCAGGGTTAGGGTACGGTTGCGTGCTTAATGATCCTTAAATGAAACCGGATGAGGTTTGATTTTTAACTATATGAATTCATTCGTATTTCTAACGATGTCATCTTTCGCTGTAGAGAGTTTTGTTAAGGCGAATTGTTGTCGATCTTTTTGTTGCTCTGACGCTATTCTTCGATTCTTCCGAACGGTTTGGGCGATGTTCCTTTCGACGAACTTCAATCGGCAAGTTCCGCGTTGCATGGCCCCTGGCGCATGTTCGGTTGTGCTCAGCCAAAACCTGCAGGGCGGCCTCGCCTGCAGAGAACCGGGTCCGAGAAACTGCGGACTTTTCAGAAGGGGGGCTTAGGCTGTATAGAGGGCGCCAATAGCCGGGTGGTGCTTTTGCCCCTTTGGCCCGGCGTCTTTCAAGAAACAGAACAAGCCCCATGAACGAATTTCTCGTTGCCGCCCTTTATATGTTTACGCCGCTCGACGACTTCGAGGCCATGCGCAGTCCACTCAAGGCCTATTGCGAGGAACGGGATGTGCGCGGGAGCCTGCTGCTTGCAGGAGAGGGTATCAACGGCACGATTTGCGGGCCGGAAGCCGGTGTGCGTGAGGTCCTTGCGCATCTGCGGTCGGATCCACGGCTTGCCGGGCTGAACCACAAGGAAGCCTGGACCCACCGACATGTCTTCAAGCGCATGAAGGTGAGGCTGAAGCAGGAGATCGTGCGGCTTGCGGTTGACGGGATCGACCCGAATGAGATCGTCGGCGAATACGTCAAGCCGGAAGACTGGAATGCCCTGATCTCCGATCCGGATGTCGTCGTCATCGACACGCGCAACGACTACGAATTCGCCTTCGGCACGTTCGAGCGGGCGCTCAATCCGAAAACCCAGTCGTTCCGGGAATTCCCGGCCTGGGTGGACGGCGAAGACGAGCTTCAGAAAAAGCCGAAGGTCGCCATGTTCTGCACCGGTGGCATCCGCTGTGAAAAGGCGACGGCCTGGATGCTGAAAAACGGCTTCGAGGAAGTCTATCACCTGGAAGGCGGCATCCTGAACTATCTGGAGAAGGTGCCGGAAGCCGACAGCCTCTGGAAGGGCGAATGTTTCGTCTTCGACGACCGCGTGTCCGTCGACCATCAGCTGCAGCCGCGCTGGGGAGAATGGATCCCCGAAGAAGCCCGTCACATCATCAACGAGGACACCGATTACGAGAAGAGTGCTCGCGCTGAAGCTGATGACGAAGAGAGCGAACAGCAGATCGTCAGAGCTGTTTCTTAACGGATATTAACTTTTTCGCTTTAATGGCTTGTGGAACTTCCCTAAAGTCAGGGGTGCGGGGGAATTCCTGCGCCAGACTGGGGGAAAGTACATGCGTCACAGCTTCTGGAGCGCGCTTGCCGCGCTGATCGTCAGTCCGTTGGTCAGCACGTCCGTGCTGGCCGGGGGCAAGGCACTGTCCTGCTATGAACAGGCCACCGTGCCGGCCGTCTACAAAACTGTGAACGAGCGAGTTCTCGTCCAGCCGGCATCCAGCTACGTGGTGCAGAAACCTGCCGTCTACAGTTATCAGGCCCGCCGTGTTCTGGTGCAGCCGGAGCGGGTCAGCTATCGCACATCGCCTGCCGTCTACCAGACACGTCAGAGCCGGGTTCAGGTTCAACCCGCCAGCGTCGGCTGGGAATACCGGGTCATCAACGGCCGCAACATCCTGTGCAAGGTGCAGAACCCCGCCGTCTATCGAACCGTCAGCCAGAAGGTTCTCGTGCAGTCGGCCTCACGCGTCGCAGTACGCCAGCCTGCCATTTACAGCTCCGTGAAGGAAAAGGTGCTGGTCCAGCCAGCCACGAGCTACCGGGTGCAAAAGCCCGCGGTTTACCAGACGGTCAGCCGCCAGGTGCTGGTTCAACCCGCCCAAACAGTCTGGAAGCCCGTAAAGGTGCGGGGTTGCCGCTACTAGGTGACTGGGTCAAGATCGGTTTTCTGTCCGTTTTCCGGGGCAGGCTGAAAGCCGGTTACCTGACCTGTTGTGGGGCTGAAACATGATTTGCACATTGATTGCGTCTTCCATCCTGCTCAGCATGGAGGACGGCTCCATGGCCGTGCTCATTCCCGAAAACCAGTCGGTCCGCATTTTCAACGAACAATCGGTGAAGGGAGAGGGGGCCGTCGTTCACCTTTACGGGGAAACGAAAATCCAGGTGCCGGGTGTGAAAGCGGAACAGATCATCGAGGCTCTCAGGGACTGCCAGCCTCCGAAGGACGCTGAATAACCGGCCCTAAACAACTGCCGTCGACAGACAGTCGTCAGGCAGACCGCTCAAAAATTCATCCCGGCATGGCCTCCGAGCGAAAGGCTCTCCCTCATCCAGAGGAGGAGGGATGTTTATCTTCACCCTGATGTTGTGCCCGGGTCGGCGGAACGGATGACAGGCCAAATGTGCGGCAGGAGCCGGTTACAGCAGAAACCGACTTGCCCCAAGCGTTGCTTTTGATCAGCTTTTTGCCGTCCTGAACCGGTATGTCTTCAAACCGGTCTTGCCGTGACCTTCCACCAGGAACAGGCCGCCGGACAATGTGTCGGGTTCGACCGCGGTCGGGTCGGCGGGCTGCTTGATGCTGGTGACGATCAAATGGTCCAGATCCGGGCCGCAAAAGCAGGGCATGGTGGGCTTGTCGACCGGAAGCTTGATGGCGGCAAGCAGGTTGCCGTCCGGACCAAAGCAGTTGAGAACGCCGGCGGAAACCCCTGCGCTCCAGTAGTTGCCTTCGGTGTCGACCGCTGCGCCATCCGGCCGGCCGGTGTCGTTGGTCTGCTGAGCGTAAAGCATCTTGGAGCCAAGTGCACCGGTCTCCGGGTCGAAGCCGTAATATTCGATCCAGCCGGGGGAGGTGTCGGAGTGGTACATGTAGGTGCCGTCCGGCGTCCACGCGAGCCCGTTGGAACACTGCAGTTCGTCACGGATCTCGGCAACGTCGCCGCTGCCGTCGACCCGGTAAAGACCGGCAATCGGTTCACGCGGTGAGCTGGTGTCCATGGTACCGACCCAGAAGGCCCCATCCGGACCGACCTTGCCGTCGTTCAGCCGTGTGCGCGGCTCATCAGCCTGAACTTCTGCCAGAACCTCGCTGGCACCGCTTTCGGGATCGAACAGAACGATCTTGTCCCACACGCTGACAATCAGGCGATCGTCATCCGTCAGGCCGAAGGAACCGACCTCATTGTCGAATTGCCATGTGGTGATCTTGCGGCTGGCCCAATCCATGGACTGGATGGAGCGGCCCTGGATGTCGGCCCAGAGCAAGCGGTTCAATCTGTCGTCCCAGGTCGGGCATTCTGCAAGCTGGTAAGTCGTATCGATGAAACGGGTGATCGTATGGGTCACCGGAGCGGGTTCCTTGAAAAGCCGGGCAGTTGAATGGATGCGGACTATACCTGCCAGTGCTGGCTGCGTCGAGACGCTGGATTTAGTGGCGGAATTGCAGGCGGTTTGGTTGTGGATCGGTCCCGAAAGGAACTCATGTTTCGCCGTTCAGGGGAATCGCCGTGCGTCTGACGATCGGCCGGATGGCGAAGGAGGATTTCATTCTGAGAACGCCTGGAAGCTGGGCAAGGTGGTCGCGGTGGATGCGTTCGAAGTCGATCGGGTCCCGGGCCGAGAGGCGCAGGATGTAATCAGCATCACCCGCCATCAGGAAACACTCCATGATTTCGCCGGACCGGGCCACGGCGCGTTCGAAATTCTCAAGCGTTTCCTTGGACTGGCCGGTCAGCGAGATTTCCACGAAAACGTCCATGTGCCGGCCGAGTTTCTTCTGGTCCAGAAGCGCGACGTATTTTTCGATGATGCCGGCTTCCTCCAGCGCGCGCATCCGCCGCAAACAGGCGGAAGGGGAAAGCCCCACCTTTTCCGCCAGGTCCGCGTTGGCGATGCGGCCGTCGCTTTGCAGAACGTTCAGGATCTTCTGGTCGAGGCGATCGAGTTTCATTTTGCTGCACCGCACATAATGCCAAGTTCAAGATAATACATAGCAGATAATTTGAAGAAATATCAATTCGACACAATAAAATTGCGCGTATTTGAACGGAGACCCCCGGGAACGCAAGCACATTCGACGAAAACAGGCGTAAAATCGTCGGCAATCAATAATGCTTCCAGAGGAGTCGAGTCATGCGCATTGGTGTGCCGAAAGAAATCAAAAACCACGAATACCGGGTAGGTCTGACGCCGAACAGTGTTCTTGAAATGGTGGCTCATGGCCACGAAGTTGTCGTTGAAACCAATGCCGGTGTCGGCATCGGCGCCAGCGATGCCGACTACGAAGCGGCAGGCGCGAAGATCCTGGCAACTGCCAAGGAAGTCTTCGATGCCGCGAACATGATCGTGAAGGTCAAGGAACCGCAGGCTGTCGAACGCGCCATGCTGCGCCCCGACCACATTCTCTTCACCTATCTGCACCTGGCGCCAGACGCGGAGCAGACCGCGGACCTGGTAAAGTCCGGTGCCACCTGCATTGCCTATGAAACGGTTGTCGATGCCCGTGGCGGTCTACCGCTTCTGGTGCCGATGTCCCAGGTTGCCGGCCGCCTGTCGGTGATTGCCGGTGCCAAGGCGCTGGAAAAGGCCCAGGGTGGCTCCGGCACGCTCGTGGGCGGTGTTCCCGGTGTCGAACCGGCCAAGGTCGTTGTCATTGGCGGTGGTGTGGTCGGTTCTCATGCCATTACCATGGCGCTTGGCCTTGGAGCCGATGTCACCGTTCTCGACCGGTCTACCGCCGTTCTGGGCAATCTCTCCCAGACGTTCGGTCCGGCTCTGAAAACCGTCTATTCGACCAAGGCTGCACTGGAAAAGCATGTGCTGGAAGCCGACATGGTCGTCGGTGCGGTGCTGGTTGCCGGTGCGGCGGCACCGAAGCTGGTGTCGCGCGAGCTGGTCAGCCGCATGAAGCCGGGCTCGGTTCTCGTTGATGTCGCCATCGACCAGGGAGGCTGCTTCGAAACCTCCAAGGCAACGACGCATTCCGAGCCGACCTACATCATCGATGAAGTCGTTCACTACTGCGTTGCCAACATGCCGGGTGCCGTGCCGAAGACGTCCACCTACGCGCTGAACAACGCCACCCTGCCGTTTGCTCTTGCACTGGCGGACAAGGGTGCCAAGAAGGCGCTGCTCGATGATCCGCACTTCCTGCCGGGCCTCAACGTGATCGGCGGCCAGGTGACCTGTGAGGCGGTCGCAACCGCTCTCGGCTATGCCTACGTAGATCCGAAGGTTGCTCTTGAGCAGGCCAAGGAAAGCGCTGCTGCCTGATAAGGGAACTTCGCTTCAAAGATGAGAAAAGCCGGTCCGTTGGGCCGGCTTTTTGCTTTCACAATAGGATTTTGGACTGACGTGACAGCGGTGAGCCCGTGACCTGCTGTTCTGTGCAACTTGCGTCGAAAATGTCCGGCTGTTCCGCAGGTTATTGCATTCCTGATTTCGCAGGGGGCAAACAAACCTTATTTGCTGTGCGAAGGGTTTACGGGCAGCGGACCTTGTAAGGTGTGCCCTGTTCATCCGTGGCAATGCAGTTGCGCGGGGTGGTGACGACACCGATCAGGCCACCACCGACGGCACCGAGAGCGGCGCCTGCAAGGGTCGCGTTCACCGTGGAACCGGCAACGGCGCCGATCGTGGCGCCCGTTGCCGCACCGAGACCTGCCCCGATCAGCATCCTGTCCCGTTGACTTTCGGTGTTGGCGCAACCTGTCAGCACAATGGCGAGACTTGCGGCTGCAAGGACGGATCTCATCCAGAACCCCTTGGCGAAAAACATGTGTCTGCCAAGGGTGGAGATCTATGGTTAACAGTTTCTTACCAACACGGATTTATCCAAGGCAGATCCCGAAAGCAAAACGGGCATGCCCATGAAACCACGAGCATGCCCGGTATTGTCGCTAAATTCGTCCGCTCTGACGGTGGTCAGGACGACAGAGAGCCAGACCTTACGGGCAGGCGACTCGGTAGGGGTTGCCATACCGGTCATGTGCCACGCAGTTTTTCGGCGTGGTCGCTGCACCGATGACAGCACCACCCGCTGCACCGATAGCGGCGCCGGCGAGAACCGGAGCTGCACCGGCACCGGCAGCGGCACCGACAATGGCGCCGGTCGCGGCACCAAGGCCACCGCCGACAAGCGCGCGATCTCTCTGGCTGCTTGACTGACAGCCGGCGAGGGCGATGGCCGCAAGGGCCACCAGCAGGATCTTTTTCATTTCGTAAACCTGTGAAGACCCGATTGACTCAGGTCAGTTGAGATCAGGGGCAGGCGACGCGGTACGGGTTGCCATACCGGTCGTAGGCGACACAGTTCTTGGGTGTCGTTGCAGAGCCGATGATGGCACCGCCTGCTGCACCGATTGCCGCACCGGCGAGCGCCGGGCCGACGCCGTTACCGGCGGCGGCACCGATCACGGCACCGGTCGCCGCACCAAGACCGCCGCCAACAAGCGCGCGGTCTCTTTGACTGTCAGACTGGCAGCCTGCCAGAAATGCGGCCGAAGCGGCAATCAGAAGGAGTTTCTTCATAGTTTTCTTCCCAACGGTCTATTACCGAAACGAAAAAGGATCGCCCCCGATTACGGGCAAGCGACCCGGTAAGGATTGCCGTAGCGGTCATAGGCGACGCAGTTCTTCGGAGTCGTTGCGCTGCCGACAATTGCACCACCGGCCGCACCGATTGCACCACCAACCAGGGCGCCGCCGACATCACCGGTTGCGGCAGCACCGATTGCTGCACCGGTTGCCGCGCCAAGACCACCGCCTACGAGGGCGCGGTCGCGTGAGCTATCGGACTGGCAGCCCGCCAGGGCAAGGCCAACTGCTGCGAGCAGAACTAGTTTTTTCATGAAATCAGTCTCCCTGTCGGACCGCAACCTCGGCGGGTCGAATGTATAAAATCTTTCCAAGCCTAAGCTGCTTTGCACGTTGGGGCAATCTCTGTTTGCCACAGCCGGCCCGTGTTCATCGTGAATACCAATAAGAGTTCTTCAACGATGTGAACCAGATAGGGCCGGTTGGGCAAAATTATGACGAGATCGCCTCACGTATTAACGCGTAAACAAAGGTGTGGTTCCCGCGTCAACTTTTCAGCGCGGCAAGCAAGCCTTTTGTCGAGGCGTCCTTGGAATCTGCAGAGACTTCGCCCTTGACCATTGGCAGCAGGGCAGTGGCCAGTTCCTTGCCCAGTTCCACGCCCCACTGGTCGAAGGAGTTGATTCCCCAGATCACGCCTTCAACGAAAACCCGGTGCTCGTAAAGGGCGATCAGGCGGCCGAGTGCGAAGGGGGTCAGCTGGTCATAAACAAGGGTCATGGAGGGCCTGTCGCCCGGGAACACCTTGTGGGGAGCCAGACGATCGACTTCGTCCGCAGCCATGCCCGAAGCGCTGAGGAGTGCCTTTGCCTCGTCAAGTGTCCGGCCGAGCATCAGGGCTTCGGACTGGGCGAGGCAGTTCGCGACCAGAAGGTCGTGATGATGTTTCAGGTCTTCTTCGTGGCCGTTGGCGGCAATCAGGAATTCACACGGGATGACAGTCGTGCCCTGGTGCAGGAGCTGATAGAACGCGTGCTGACCATTCGTACCTGGTTCGCCCCAGACCAGTGGTCCGGTTTCCTCGGTCACGGGGCTGCCGTCCAGCTTCACGCGCTTGCCGTTCGATTCCATGTCGAGCTGCTGCAGATACGCGGGCAGGCGTGACAGGCGCTGGTCGTAGGGCAGGACGGCGCGGGCGGAAAGGCCAAGCGCGTCCCGGTTCCAGACGCCGATCAGAGCCATCAGAACCGGCAGGTTGTTTTCAAGCGGGGCTTCGGCGAAATGGGTGTCCATTGCATGGGCACCGGACAAAAAGTCACTGAAGGCGTCCGGTCCGATGGCGATCATGAGAGGCAGGCCGATGGCCGACCAGACGGAATACCGGCCGCCGACCCAGTCCCAGAAACCGAAGACGCGGCTTTCGTCGATGCCGAAAGCGGCAACCTTGTCGAGGGCGGTGGAGACGGCTGCAAAGTGGTCGCCGACAGCCTCTTCGCCAAGAGTACCGGCAATCCATTTGCGCGCGGTCTGCGCATTGGTCATGGTCTCGATGGTGGTGAAGGTCTTCGAGGCGACGATGATCAGCGTCGTGGCCGGGTCGAGTTTTTCCAGGGTATCGGCAATATGAGCGCCATCCACGTTCGAAACATAGTGCAGCTCCGGACCATCATGATAGGGGCTGAGCGCGATTGTCGTCATGACCGGCCCGAGGTCCGAGCCGCCGATGCCGATGTTGACCACGTCGGTAAAGGCGTCGCCGGTGGATGAGGTCAGATCGCCGGAGCGAACCGCTTCGGCAAAATCCGCCATCGCGTCCAGAACCGCACGCACATCTGGCATCACATCCGCACCATCGACCAGAACCGGCTGGTCCGACTGATTGCGAAGCGCAGTGTGCAGGACGGCGCGCTTTTCGGTGCCGTTGATCTTCTCGCCGGCAAACATGGCCGCACGTTTGCCTTCCACGTCCGCAGCGCGGGCCAGGTCGAGCAGCAGGTTGAACGCCTTGTCGTCGATCCGCGACTTGGAATAATCGAGCAACAGGTCGTCTGTTCTGGCGGAGAACGTGTCGAACCGGTCGGGGGCGGCCGCAAACAGTTGCCGCAGGGAGGTGCCCTTCAATTGTTCCGCCTGCCGGTTGAGAGCCTCAAATGCTGCTTCTAGCGCCATGAACAATCCTCTTAAATCGATTTAACAGCTTGTTTTCGCGCCGACGCGCGCGGGGCATCCATTAGCATACCCGCCCGGCGAGGGGGAGAGGAAATTCAAGGAGAATGCCGCCGGAAACAGGCAGGTGGATTCCGGCGGCTGAAGGCCAATCAGTTGGAAATCGGGGCCAGCAATTCTGGGGCTGTAACAAGTTGGCGAATGCCGTGGGAGTGGTCTTCCTTGAAGACATTGCCTTTTTCCGCCCAGGCGTTGAGCGAGTTTATGTCCAGCTTGGCGCATTGCGGATGCACGCTCCAGGTCACCTGAAGTGGGGAGCATGTCGACTGGGTGAAGCTGGGCCCTGTTGTCGACCCGATGAAGGTGACCGGCGTACCCGTGCCTTCCGGCAATGACTTGGCCTGATGCAGGCCATTCACGATGTTGCCGTCATAATCGAAGTCGAGAAAGCTCAGTGCCTTGGGATCATTCACGACAAGGAAAACCTGGGCCTCGACACGAAGTTGCGGATTGGCGCAGGCATCGCTCAGGCAAGAGCCAAGTCCTTCACCCGGGGTGATGTTGCAGGATGTATGCACCCAGTGGACTTCGATCGTGTCGCCGGGCTTGACGCCATGAAAAGCTGACCCGGCGGGTTCTGCCAGTTCAGCCTCGGTCAGGTCGGCGGTCTCGTTGCACTTGTAACCGCCATGATCGCCATCGCCGGCAAAGACGGTGAAGCCCGGCCCCTTGTGTTCCGCGTTGGTGTGCGTGTGGATGTTGCACAGGTTCAGCTTGTCGGCGGACGGCGCTATCGAGAAAGAAGACGTGTTCAGTCCTGCAGTCTGCGAGATATCGCGTGGTGTTTGCGGGCCGAAACCCTGACAGAGCTCTTCTGCCTGTGCCTGGGAGAGAAAACCGAGGCCCGCGAGGGCCGCAATTGTAAGTCCGATGTATTTCGCCATGCTAATCTCCTGCAAATGTGGTTGAGGCAGGCTGTTGGGCGCATTTCAAGAAAAAGCAGCCGAAGTGGCGAGAATGATTTGAACGCGCTTTTGATAGGAACGCCAATTGCAAAAATTGCTCAGGGTAAACGACCGGTCAGGGTAAAAAGCCCGAAGTTGGCGGAAAACAACGATAAATTGAATTGTCTGACTGTATTTTAAGTGAAATGAAAGTTTGCTCAAGGTAAACTAAATCTATGAATTCCGAAAACAAATCACACGGCCTGACCCATCTGCTCGATCAACCTGATGCCGAGGAAGAAGTCCTCGTGGTTGATTTCGACAATCTTTCGGTCATCAACGCGGTTGCATCCAACGTCAGCGAGTGGGGCTTCCGGTTGACCTCTCCGGATATCGGCGAGCTTTACAAGAACATCGGGGTTCGGCCCAAGGATGCAAGCAAACTGGTGAAGGCTCACGTCACTTCCGTGAAGGGCAACGATGCCGCGGTGGTCTTCGCCAAGAGCGAGAAATCCGTTTCGGACAAGCGTCGCGAAAAACGGAACAACGTCAGCATTCCGGTAAAGATCGCCGACCTGGACGGAATTACGGAAATCAGTGGCACGATCGTTGATGCCGGCAAGAACGGTTGCCGCATAACTGCCAAAGGTCTGACAGCGCTTCCAGAGGAAGTTCTGCTGACGATGAAAAAATTCGAAAGGCCGGTCGTTGCCGAATTCGCCTGGCGAAATGACACCTCCGCCGGTATGCGTCTCTTGTGGGATCGTACGCTTGAGCAGGACGACGATCACGGAGACGACGAAGAAGAAGAAGAGAGCGACGGCAATTCCGAAGCGGATAGTGAAGAAGCCCAGAGCGTCTGACATGGCCCGCTCATGCTGCGGTCGGCGTGTGTCCCAATCAACTCCCCGCAATTGACTGAACTTCTCGCGCGGACGTGAAAGAAACGCGGCGAGCGGTGGTTTCACGCTCCATCCGTACCCTGGGGACTGGGCGAGTTTTCCGCCTGTCTTCGAATAGGTGATTGTCACTTTTTCAAAAAATTAGTTTTTAATCCGGAACTTCTTTCTCTCTCGGTTGTTCTCACAGTAACCGCCTCATCAATAGCAATACTGATGTTGCCGGCTTGGGAAATCACTGTGAGAGGATATAATATTATGAAACGGATTATCACCGCTACCGCGATGTCCTTGATGCTGACAACATCACTTTACGCGGCAAATGAAGTAAAACCGCTCCAGACTTATGAATTCAATGAGTCTGCAAACATGAGTGATGTTCTTGCGTCTGATCTGATTGGCATGCGGATCTACTCGGTCGAAGAAAACTATGACCGGTTCAACGAAGACTATCAGGCTCAGGCTGACGAAGAAAAAGACTGGGACGACATCGGTGAAGTCAACGATGTGATCCTTGGCTTCGACGGCTCGGTCAAGGCCGTTATCCTGGGTGTCGGCGGCTTCCTTGGTGTCGGCGAGAAAGACATCGCCCTTCCGATGGAACAGCTGAAGGTCGTCCGCGAACAGGATGACGCCGATAGCTACTTCCTGGTGGTCAACGCCAACAAGGACGTGCTGACCAATGCAGCGGCGTATGAAAACCCGTACGCTGACGAAGCGGAAACGGCTGCCACACAGACGTCTGAAGGCATGGAGAAGCCTGCCGATACGGCAATGACGACGGAAACCGATACGTCGACCGAAACCGCGATGAGCCAGGATAGCGACGCCGGAGTGACGGCTGCTCCGGAGACTGCGATGGCGCCCCAGACCGATGCCGACGGTCGTCCGCTTCTGCCGCGTGCCGAAGTCGAGCGTGAAGGCTATACCGACGCGGTTGTTGCCGAACTGACGGCCGACGATCTTGAAGGTGCCAACATCTACGACGCCAACGATGAAGACATCGGTGAAATCGATTCACTCATCGTGAGCCAGGACGGCACCATCGAAAAGGTGATCCTTGATGTTGGCGGCTTCCTGGGTATCGGCGAGCGTGAAGTTGCCGTCACCTTTGACGAGCTGCAGATCATTCGCAACGAAGACGGTTCCGACCTGCGCGTCTATGTTGGCGCCACCAAGGAAGAACTGGAAGCTCAGCCGGACTACGTCGCTGAGTAAGAGTAGTGGACTGCTCCGGGTGTTATCGCCCGGGGCAGCCTGACACAGCGTCCGGTTCCATCGAGATCCTTCCCGATATCCGGACGCCTATCCCGAGACAGATGGCTTCAACAGGCATCTGTCACTTTCTCAAACCTCAACACCTGCAGCAGTTGACCGGAAGCCTCCGGTCGAGAAGCTGACTGCACCCTGACTGGAGTGATGAAAATGAACTGGGACATTATCGAAGGCAATTGGAAACAGGTTAAAGGCAAGGCCCAGGAACAGTGGGGCAAGCTGACCAATGACGATCTGGACCGGATCGAAGGCAATCGCGACCAGCTTGCCGGCAAGATCCAGGAGCTCTACGGCAAGTCGCGCGACGAAGCAGAGCGCGAGGTCGATGAGTGGGCAAGCCGCCACTGATCGTCGAACAGATGAAAAAGAGCCGGGCGATCCGTCGCCCGGCTCTTTTCGTTCGAAATTGCTGATCTGCTATTTGCTGATCAGATTTTAAGGGCGGCTGCCGCTTTTGCGCGGGTTTCAATGCCGGACCAGTCGTCCTCCGCAATCGCCTTTGCGTCTGCAATCCAGGAACCGCCAACGCACAGGACGTTCGGCAGTTTCAGATAGTCCGGAGCCTTGTCGAGGCTGACGCCGCCTGTGGGGCAGAATTTGGCCGCCGCCAGCGGGGAGGAGAGAGACTTGAGGTAGGACGCTCCGCCTGCCTGCTCGGCGGGAAAGAACTTCAGCCGCTCATAGCCACGTTCCAGCAGGAACATGACTTCCGATGCAGTGGCTGCACCGGGAAGCAGCGGCACGCTGTGCTGGTCGGCTGCGTCCAGCAGGTTGGCGGTTGCGCCAGGGGAGACGATGAAACGGGCACCTGCAGAAACGGCGGCATCATATTGCTTGCCGTCCAGCACCGTGCCGGCACCCACAATCGCGCCTTCCACGTGTTCGTTGACCGCGTTGATCGCTTCCAGGGCATGGGCGGTGCGCAAGGTGATCTCGATTGCAGGCAGGCCGCCGCGCACAAGCGCTTCTGCCATGGGGACGGCCTTCCTGGGATCTTCCACGATCAGCACCGGGATAACCGGTGCCGCGCACATTACTTTCTCGATCTTTTCAATGTCCTGGGCCATATCGCCTCCAAAATCTCTTTTTTGTCGTACCTGCACCGACCGCAGCCGGAGCAGATCGCAGAATTTATCGTGCCGAATTCACCTGGCCGTTCGGGGCCTGATCCTTACTCACCAAACACATGTGCGCCAGTATCGGCCGAACCAACTGCACCACGGAAGGCGGCGAAAAGGTCCCGGCCGGTGCCGAACTGGCTCTGGCTCAGGTCAGCTTCCGCCAGCGGGCGGGCGTTGAATTCGGCTTCGTCGACCAGCACTTCCAATTTACCAGTCACCGCATCGACGCGGATCATGTCACCGTCACGGATTTTGGCGATCGGGCCGCCGGCGGCTGCTTCCGGGGTCACATGGATTGCCGCCGGAACCTTGCCGGAAGCACCCGACATGCGGCCGTCGGTAATCAGGGCGACCTTGTGGCCGCGGTCCTGAAGGATGCCGAGGCAGGGCGTCAGCTTGTGCAGTTCGGGCATGCCGATTGCCTTCGGGCCCTGGAACCGGACCACGGCGGCAACGTCGCCGGTCAGTTCCTTGTTGTTGAAGGCGGTCAGGAAATCGTTCTGGTCGTGGAAGACGCGGGCAGGTGCCTCGATGATGTGGCGTTCCCTGGCAACAGCCGAGATCTTGATAACGGCCTTGCCCATGTTGCCTGTGAGCATCTTCAGGCCACCCGTCGGCTGGAAGGCCTTGGCAACAGGAGCCAGCACCGTTTCGTCGCCGGAGGTCTCAGGAACTTCTTCGCGTTGCACGTTGCCGTCAGCGTCGAGTTTCGCTTCCACGGTGTAACCGGAAAGGTCGGTGCCGTAGACGGTCTTCACGTCCTGGTGCAGGTAACCGTCACCCAGCAGTTCGCGGATCAGGAAGGCAAGGCCACCGGCGGCCTGGAAGTGGTTCACGTCGGCCTTGCCGTTCGGATAGACGCGAGCCAGAAGCGGCACGACATCGGAAAGATCGGAGATGTCGTCCCAGGTCAGCCTGATGCCTGCAGCAGCGGCAATCGCCACCAGATGCATGGTGTGGTTGGTCGAGCCACCAGTGGCGTGCAGGCCGACGACGCCGTTGACGATCGCCTTTTCGCTGATGACTTCACCGGCGGGGGTGAACTCGTTGCCGAGGGCGGAAATCGCGATGGCGCGCTTGGCCGCTTCCCTGGTCAGGGCGTCGCGCAGGGGCGTGCCCGGATTGACGAAGGAGGCACCCGGCATGTGCAGGCCCATGATCTCCATCAGCATCTGGTTGGAGTTGGCCGTGCCGTAGAAGGTGCAGGTGCCCGGCGAATGATAGGCACGTGACTCGCTTTCCAGCAGGGCGTCACGGCCGACTTTGCCTTCGGCATAGAGCTGGCGGATCTTGGCTTTCTCGTCGTTGGAAATGCCTGTCGGCATCGGACCAGCGGGAACGAACACGGCCGGCAGATGGCCGAAGGAGAGGGCCGCGATGGCAAGACCGGGAACGATCTTGTCGCAGATGCCGAGAAAGACCGCTGCATCGAACATCTGGTGCGACAGGCCGACGGCAGCAGCCATGGCGATCACATCTCGGGAAAACAGCGACAGTTCCATGCCGTCCTGTCCCTGAGTGACGCCGTCGCACATGGCCGGAACACCACCGGCAACCTGGGCAACCGCGCCGATCTCGTGAGCGGCTTCACGGATCAGGGCCGGATAGGTCTCGTATGGCTGGTGAGCCGAAAGCATGTCGTTATAGGAGGTGATGATGCCGAGGTTCGGTACCACGTCGCCGGAAAGGGCCTGCTTGTCGGAGAGGCCACAGGCGGCGAACCCATGGGCGAGGTTGCCGCAGGACAGGCGCGAACGCTGCGGGCCCTTGTCGGCGGCCTTGCCGATGCGGTCCAGATATCTTGAGCGGCTGTCGTGACTGCGTTTGACGATCCGTTCGGTGACGTCGCCAATGCGATCCTGGATGGTCATTGCTTCAAATCCTTTGCTAGCCGCGCCGCGGCCTGGCTGGTCCTATGTCCGGCACATAGGGCGTTGCGGCGAGCTTGCCGCTCTCTAATCGATTTAAGAGGCCGGAAACGCGCAAGGCCGGGCCTTGCGCGAGAGGTATCAGTTGCCGTCGTCTTCGGCCCAGGTGCGGCCGTCACGCTCGACCAGAGCGATGGAGGCGGACGGGCCCCAGGTGCCGGCGGTGTAGCCTTTCGGCGTTTCCTTGGACGCAGCCCATGCAGCCTGGATCGGGTCGATCCAGGCCCAGGCGGCGTCAACTTCGTCACGGCGCATGAACAGGGTCTGGTTGCCGCGGATCACGTCCATGATCAGGCGTTCGTAGGCATCCGGGTTACGCACCTTGAAGGCTTCGGCAAAACTCATGTCGAGCGGAACCTGACGCAGGCGCATGCCGCCGGGGCCGGGGTCCTTGATCATGATCTGCATCTGGACTCCTTCATCGGGCTGCAGACGGATGATGAGGCGGTTGGCGGTGATCGCCCCGGCTTCCGCGTCGAAGATAGAATGCGGGATCGGACGGAACTGGACGACGATTTCCGATACGCGCTGCGCCAGACGCTTGCCGGTGCGCAGGTAGAAGGGCACGCCGGCCCAACGCCAGTTGGCGATTTCCGCCTTCAGGGCGACGAAGGTTTCCGTCCGGCTTTCGTTGTTGCCGAGCTCTTCCAGGTAACCGGGAACCGCACCTCCGGCCGAAGCCCCTGCGCGGTACTGGCCGCGCACGGTCAGCTTGTCGATGCTCTGCTCGTCGATCGGGGCAAGGGCTTTCAGGACCTTCAGCTTCTCGTCGCGCACGCTGTCGGCGTTCATGCTTTCCGGCGGCTCCATCGCCACAAGGCAGAGCAGCTGAAGGATGTGGTTCTGCACCATGTCGCGCAGGGCACCTGCGGTATCGTAGTAGCCGGCACGGCCACCGGTGCCGAGCGACTCGGCCACGGTGATCTGGACGTGGTCGATATGGGCAGCGTTCCACAGCGGCTCGAACAGGGCATTGGCAAAGCGCAGGGCCATCAGGTTCTGCACCGTTTCCTTGCCGAGATAGTGGTCGATACGGAAGATCTGGTGTTCGTTGAACACAGCGCCAACCGTGTCGTTGAGCGCCTTGGCGGACTTGCCGTCCTTGCCGATGGGCTTTTCCATGACGACGCGGGAATGGTCGTTGACGACGCCGATACGGCCGAGGTTCTCGCAGATCGTGCCGAAAAGATCCGGGCCGACCGCAAGATAGAAGGCGCGGATGACTTCAGGGCGTTCGTCCAGGATGGTTCTCAGATCTTCAAAGCCGTCGCCTGTGGCGATGTCGATCTTGACGTAGCGCAGGCGCTTCAGGAACTGCTGAAGATGCTCGTCGTCCAGATCCTTGACGTGTTCTTCAAGTGCGGCCTTGGCATAATCGCGATAGTCGTCGTCGGAATAGTCGCGGCGGGCACTGCAGATGATGCGGGCGTTTTCCGGCATCTGGCCGTCCGCGTCGCGGTGGTAAAGGGCAGGCAGAAGCTTGCGGTGGGCGAGGTCTCCGGAGGCTCCGAAAACGACGAGGTCGAATTCTTCAACTTCAATGACGCGTACCGCCATAAAACATCCCTTCTCACAGCTGCCAGTCCGATGGGCCGCTCCGGCCTGGACCGTTTTCGACTGCCTTTTAAATCGATTTAATTCTCTTGTCAGCCCCTCATTTCAGGGCCGACCACTCTTTTTCCAGTTCGCTCCTGCGCGGCAGATCCGCTCCCCGCCGGGAGCAGGTGATGGCAGCTGCCCCGACGGCGAAATCAAGAAGACGATTTAGCTGGCCGGCGTCAAGGGCTGCAAGCGCATCACGGTTGGTTGCACCAAGATGTTTCAGCCCTGCAAGCAGGGCTGCCTGGAAGGTGTCGCCCGCGCCAACGGTATCTTCAACGGTTACCTTGATGCCCGGGCGGCTGACTTCGATGCCTTCGGCAAATGCGGTTGCACCGTCTCCGCCCCGTGTGACGATGACCAGCGAAGCCCCCATGCCGAGCCAGGCGCGGGCAATGGTTTCAACGGGTTCACCGGGAGCGATCAGGGCAAGGTCCTCGTCCGAAACCTTGACGACGTCCGTCAACGGAACAAGGCTTTCCGTATTGCGGCGCCAGAGCGCCATGTCCGGCACCACGGTCGGGCGTATGTTCGGGTCGAAGGAGACCAGCGTATGGTCTCGCTCACGTTCGATCAGAGCCCTGAAGGCGACCGAAACCGGCTCGACCAGTGCCGTGTAGGACCCGATGTGCAGAAACAATGGCGGTTCGTCGAACTGCGGCAGGTCATCGACGGTCACCATACGGTCAGCCGCGTTCTCGCCGTAGAATGTATAGGCCGGAGAGCCGTGCTCATCCTTCTGGACGAGGCTGAGTGTCGTCAGGTAGTCGGTCCTCAGGATATAGCGTTCCGAAACGCCTTCACTGCGAAACTTCTGGACCAGACGCTCGCCAAGGGCATCGCGTGAAATGCCGCCGAAAAACCCGGCGTCCTCTTCAAGGCGCGCCAGCCCCATGGCCACGTTGAAGGGGGATCCGCCGATACGGGCGTCGAAAGAAACACTGTCGCCGGAACCGGCTTCTCCAAAGAGATCGAACAGTGCTTCGCCGCAAATCAAAAACATATACGTTCTGGTCTTTCGTCGTTTGTCAGGATCCGCATCGACGGCGGATTCATGAATTTGTGTCATTTCGCGGCAGCGGCCTTTCAGACCACCGTCTTATCCGAATGAGGCCGGCAAGGCGCCGAACCTGATGCCCATCCTTCGAGACGAACCTTTCGGTTCTCCTCAGGATGAGGGTGTGGGGAGGTGGGGGCTGAACCCGGTGTCTCCCGCTACCTTATTGGTTTCAACGAGGCGCGCAAATTGCGCTCGTTGTATGTGTCTTCTCTGACCCCACAGCGGCTCATCAATCCACCACCTCATCCTGAGGAGGGCCATAAGCCCGTCTCGAAGGATGGGCCACGGGCGCTGATTTTGCCGCCCATCCTTCGAGACGAACCTGTCGGTTCTCCTCAGGATGAGGGTTTGGGTGGGAGAGGGGCTGAGCCCGGTGTCTCCCGTTCCCTTATTGGTTTCAACGAGGCGCGCAAATTGCGCTCGTTGTATGTGTCTTCTCTGACCCCACAGCGGCTCATCAATCCACCACCTCATCCTGAGGAGGGCCATAAGCCCGTCTCGAAGGATGGGCCACAGGCACCGAATTTGCGGCCCATCTTTCGGGACGAACCTTTCGGTTCTCTTCGGGATGAGGTCCCGGGTAGGAGGCGCCGGATGAAGGCACCTCCCGTTTTTCTTCCCTGGCCTAGGCCGCCATGCTGTCCGGCGGATCCATGGCTCCGGTCATGATCGCCACCGCATCGGACATGGAAAAGTCCGACGGTTTGATGACACAAGCCCGACTGCCCAGCCGATGAATGTGGATACGGTCGGCAACCTCGAAGACATGGGGCATGTTGTGACTGATCAGCACGATGGGCAAGCCCCTGGCCCTGACATCCTTGATCAGCTCCAGCACGCGCCGGCTTTCCTTGACGCCCAGAGCGGCGGTCGGCTCGTCCATGATCACGACCTTGGAGCCGAAAGCGGCCGCCCGTGCCACCGCCACCCCCTGGCGCTGACCGCCTGAAAGCGTTTCAACGGCCTGGTTGATGTTCTGAATGGTGAGCAGCCCCAGTTCGTTCAGCTTTTCGCGGGCGATCTCCTCCATCTTCTTTCGGTCCAGCTGGCGCAGCCAGGTGCCGCGGAAGCCGGGTTTCTTCAACTCACGGCCCATGAACATGTTGTCGGTGATCGACAGGGCAGGGGACATGGCCAGGGTCTGGTACACCGTCTCGATCCCGGCTTCTCGGGCGTCGATGGGCGAGGTGAAGTGGACGGGCTTGCCATCGAGCAGGATCTCTCCGCCATCAGGCTGCACGGCTCCGCTGAGAGCCTTGATCAAGGTGGATTTGCCAGCCCCGTTGTCACCGATCACGGCGAGGATCTCGCCGGGATAGAGTTCGAAGTCGGCTCGGTCCATGGCCACGACACGGCCGTAGCGCTTGACCAGTTTACGCGCTTGCAGGACAGGTTCCATCACACAGATACCTTTCTGATCCATTGGTCGATCGCGACCGCGCCGATGATGAGGATGCCGATCAGCAGGTAGGTCCACTGCGCATCGGCGCCAAGCAGGCGCAGGCTGAGCGTGAACACACCGACGATGAGTGCGCCGAACAGGGTACCGAGCACGGATCCGCGTCCGCCGAAGAGCGAGATGCCGCCGATCACCACGGCCGTGATGGATTCGATGTTGGCAAGCTGACCCGTGGTCGGGGAAACAGAACCGATGCGGCCGATCATCGCCCAGCCGGCGAAGGCGCAGATAAGCCCGGACAGCATGTAGACCGATATCAGAACCTTCTTCACCTGCACGCCCGAAAGCTGCGCGGCTTCCGGATCGTCGCCAACGGCGTAAACATGCCTGCCCCAGGCTGTCTGACGCAGGGCGTAGGCCAGCACCAGCACCAGAAGCACCATGAAGATGACGCCGTAGGTGAAGACTGCGCCGCCGACATTGACCTTGTTGCCGAAGAACTGAAGCAGTGGTGCCACTTCGGCGATTTCCTGAGACCGGATGGTCTCATTGGCCGAATAAAGGAAGTTGGTGGCAAGCACGATCTGCCACATGCCGAGCGTCACGATGAAGGGGGGCAACTTGACGATGGCGACAAGGAAGCCGTTGAGATACCCGCAAAAGGTACCGCAAATCAGACCGCAGACGATGGAGACCTCCACCGGCAAACCATAGCGGAAGGTGAACTGCCCCATGACAACGGAGGACAGCACCATGATCGCGCCGACCGACAGATCGATGCCGGCGGTCAGGATGACGATGCTCTGTGCTGCCGCCACGATGCCGATGATCTGGACCTGCTGCAGGATCAGCGTCAGTGCGAAGGGGGAGAACAGTTTCGATCCGAGCAACAGCCCGAAAACGACAAGGGAGAGTACCAGGACGATCAGCGGAACCAGTGATGGGGTCTGGTGCAGCGTGTGCTGGATTTTTTGCCCGATCCCATGACGTTCGTCATCGAATGAGGCGACAGCTTGCGGTCCGGAGGTGGCAGCGGATTCGTAGTCCGCCGGCCCCTTGGCCGTTTTGCTTTCTAAGGTCATGCCCGTTTAACCTTCTTTGCGCCGGTTTTGAAAAAAGGGGCAAGGTCGCCCATGCCCCTTTTGATCTCGTCCAGGGGTGTCTTAGCCCCAGCAGAGATCCGTTCCCTTGGCGGTGTCGATGGATTCGACGCCTTCAACCGGCTTGTCGGTCACAAGGGCAACACCGGTGTCGAAGAAGTCCTTGCCTTCGGTCGGCTCCGGCTTGGTGCCATTGTCGGCCCAGGCCTTGATGGCCTCGATGCCGAGCGATGCCATCAGCAGCGGATACTGCTGCGAGGTGGCGCCGATAACACCGTCCTTGACGTTCTGAACACCCGGGCAGCCGCCGTCGACAGATACGATCAGCACGTCGTTTTCGCGGCCGATGGCCTTCAGTGCTTCATAGGCGCCGGCAGCCGCAGGTTCGTTGATCGTGTAGACCACGTTGACCATCGGATCCTTGGCGAGCAGGTTTTCCATGGCCTTGCGACCGCCTTCCTCGTTGCCTGCGGTCACGTCGTTGCCGACGATGCGCGGATCGGTTTCGTCACCCCACTTGTTCGGGTCGCCAAGCTCGATGCCGAAGCCCTGCAGGAAGCCCTGGTCACGCAGCACGCCGACGGTTGGCTGGCTGATGCCGAGATCAAGCATGGCGATCTTGGCATTGGCTGCCTCGTCGCCCAGGCTGGCCGCGGCCCACTGGCCGATCAGCTCACCCGCCTTGAAGTTGTCGGTGGCGAAGGTTGCGTCGGCTGCATCAATGGGATCGAGCGGCGTGTCGAGTGCAATCACCAGAAGGCCGGCGTCGCGCGCCTGCTGGACAGCCGGCACGATGGACGACGTGTCGGATGCGGTCAGCAAGATGCCCTTGGCACCGTCTGCAATACAGGTTTCGATCGCTGCCACCTGGGTTTCATGGTCGCCGTCGATCTTGCCTGCGAAGGACTTCAGTTCGATGCCGAGTTCTTCAGCCTTTGCGGTGGCGCCTTCCTTCATTTTCACGAAGAACGGGTTGGTGTCCGTCTTGGTGATCAGGCAGGCGGAGATGTCTGCTGCGACTGCCGGAGTGGCAGCCATGGCGGCGAGAACGGAACCGGTCGCGAGTAGTTTGCGGATCATTTGCGTTTTTCCTCCCTGGCCAATTCAGGTTGAACGGTTGGGCGTGGCCAGATGTGACCCCAACCGTGCTGCCCGTGCCGGAAAGCTGGCTCTATCCTCCGAGCTGCCAGCTCCGGCGGGTCCGGTGTCTTTCCCGCCTGTCAGGATTGCTGCCCTGGGCGAGAAATTGAAGAATTGCGGCAGGCTGGCTGCGCCGATGGCGCCTGCGTCGTGGCCAAAGCTGCCGATTTCGATGTCGGGTGAATGGCGTTTCTCCGGCGCGGCCTTTTCCACGGCCTTTTTCAAGGCGGCGCGGAAGGTTTCCGGGAACGGGCCGCCAAGGTCGCCGTCGAGGACGACCAGAGGAACATCGAGAAGCGCATAGGCCGAGCGCAGGGCAAGTGCGAGCGCTTCGGCGCAGTCTTCAAGCCACTCGGTGTATTTCGGGTCGCCGGTTTCAACCGCGTGCTGCAAATCGGAGCGGTTGAGCTTTGGAAAATCTTCGGGCGACATGTGCCGGGCGAGTGCAACCAGCGATGCGCGGGTCAGCAGCAGGTCCCAGGAATTGCGGGCCTTTGGTGCGGTGGTCAACGTGCTTGGCGGGACGGGGATCATGGCAACGTCGCCGGCGTTGCCGGATACACCGCGCACGACATCGCCCTTCAGAATCAGGCCGCCGCCGATGGCAGGTCCAAGGAAAAGATAGACGAAATTGTCGTTCTGCCGGCCCAGCCCGTAGAAGAGTTCGGCCACAGCGGCGGCCGTGCCGTCGTTCTCGCTGAACACCGGCAGGCCGGTAGCCTTTTCCAGGGCGTCGGTCAGGTCGAAGTCTTCCCACTTCATGAAATCGGCCTGGGGCAGGCCCAGTTCATGCAGCCAGGCACCAAGGTTGAACGGTTGCGCCAGGCCAATGCCGGTGATGCGGGACTGGTCTTCCTTGCTCAGATGCTGGCGCAGGAATTCCAGATCGTCCTTGAGGATTTCCATGGCCTCTTCGGGCGCGGGCAGGATCATGTCATGAAGCCGGCGGGCAATCAGCTGGCCGGAAAAATCCATCAACACGGTTTCCATGTTGGTCCGGTCCAGCCGCACCCCGAAGGAATAGGCGCCGCGCGGGGCAAGCCGGAGAATGGTTGCCGGTTGCCCGCGACTGCCGTCGTGACGCTTGCCGGCTTCCACGATCAGCCCTTCCTCGATGAGGTTCTGGATGATGGCACCGATGGCCGCGTTGGTCAGCTGTACCGCCCGGGCGAGTTCCGCCTTGGAGGCCTCACCGGCACGCCGAAGGATCTGAAGTACGATGCGTTCGTTGTACCGGCGCAATTGCGCGGAATTCGAACCACGGCCGCTTTTTGGCGTGTCCTCCACCGGTCTTGCTCCTCCCCAGGAACTGCCTGCTCTCGTCGGCGGCATCAGAATAAATAAGTTTGATAAAATTATTCGCCCAAGTGGCCCGGCTGTCAATCGCAATCTGTTTTGCAACGCACGTTTTCGATATTGTGGCGCGGTAAGTCTCTGCGCAACAACACGAAAAATTCTCGCCTGCCTCGGTAACATTTTTCCGGCAGGGGCCGGTCTGGCACATCCGCGCAGCCTGGGTGCGCGCGGGATTGACGGGCGATCCGTGTTTCAGCTCTTTCGTGCAGGACATCCTAACACACCTTCGCGAAATCGTTGCCGGAGCTTTCAACATCCGTATTGTCGGGGAGGGACGAGAATCGGAGACAAAAAATGCCGGCCACACATGATGAAGCGTTTCTGGAGCGGGCGATTGCTGCCGGGGCAGGGGAGCGTCCTGCCGATCTGGTGATCAGGAACGCCAGCCTGTTCAGCGTTGTCGATGGATCCACGATCGAAACGGATATTGCGATCGTCGGTGACAGGATCGTCGGCACACACGGGCAGTATGAAGCGGCCGAAACGATCGACGGTTCGGGACTGACAGCCGTACCCGGCTTCATCGACACGCATCTTCATGTGGAATCGTCTCTGGTCACGCCGTTCGAATTTGACCGCTGCGTGCTGCCGCACGGAGTGACCACAGCCATTTGCGATCCGCATGAGATTGCCAATGTTCTGGGTGCCGAAGGGATCCGATATTTCCTGGACAGTTCTCTGGAAACAGTGATGGACCTCAAGGTCAATCTCTCGTCCTGCGTTCCTGCAACGGCTTTTGAGACAGCCGGCGCCTGCCTGGAGATCGAGGACCTGCTGCCGTTCCGCGATCATCCGAGTGTGATCGGCCTTGCCGAATTCATGAATTTTCCAGGTGTGCTTGCGCGCGATCCCAAGGTGCTGGCGAAGCTTGCCGCCTTTCAGGACGGTCATATCGACGGCCATGCGCCTCTGCTTCAGGGCATTGGCCTCAACGGTTATCTGGCCGCAGGCATCCGCACCGACCACGAGGCAACCTCCGCCGAGGAGGCGCTGGAAAAGCTCGCCAAAGGCATGACGATCCTGATGCGGGAAGGCTCCGTTTCCAAGGACCTGGAAGCGCTGGCTCCGATCCTGACACCGGATGTTTCGGCTTTCGTCGCGCTGTGCACGGACGACCGCAATCCGCTCGATATTGCCGAGGAAGGCCACCTCGACAGCATGATCCGCCGCCTGATCGCCAAGGGCATCCGTCCGCTGGACGCCTATCGGGCCGCAAGCTGGTCGGCGGCCAATGCCTTTGGCCTGAAAGACAGGGGCGTGATTGCACCGGGCAAGCGCGCAGACATTGCGCTGTTGAGCGACTTTGCCGATTGCCGTGTGGCGCAAGTGATCTGCGGCGGTGTTCTGGCGACGGACGAAGCATTTGCAAATAGAACCATCGTCCCGGCGGTTGGCCTCGACAGCGTGCATGTCGGCCAGGTCACCGCGTCAAAGTTCGATATACCGGCGCGCAACAGCGAGGCCGACGTTATCGGTGTGGTGCCGGGCAGGATCATCACCGAACACCTGAAGCGCACCTTGCCGGTGACCGGCGGCAAGACGCTGGCCGATCTTGATCAGGATGTGCTGAAGGTCGCCGTCGTGGAGCGGCACAAGGGCACTGGCAACATCGGCCTCGGTTTCGTCAATGGTTTCGGCATGAAACAGGGCGCAATTGCTTCGTCCGTCGGCCATGACAGCCACAACATCTGCGTGGTTGGCGCGGATGAGGAAGCCATGGCCCACGCGGTCAACCGGGTGATCGCCATGAAGGGTGGATTTGCGGTTGCCGACAAGGATGGTGTGAAAGCCGAACTTGCCCTGCCGCTGGCGGGACTGATGAGCCTGGAGCCGTTCGAAACGGTGAAGGAGGAACTGGAGCACCTGCGCGCCGCTGCCAAGGATCTCGGCTGTACGCTGGCCGAACCGTTTCTGCAGGTCGCCTTCCTGCCTTTGCCGGTCATTCCGCATCTGAAGATCACCGATTTCGGCGTCTTCGATGTCAACAAGTTCGAACTGGTGGATCAGGGTAGTTGATGCTTGCGCTCAGTACTGGCGCAAACGTGCACGAAAACGTGCCCATTTCCGCGCGGATCGCAACGCCAGAAACAGGAGGACAGCTCCGGCAACAAGGGACCAGAACAGGATCTGGCTGTCGAGAGAAAACCTGTCCAAACTGCGGGTGGGATAGGCAATCTTCGGATTGAGTGGCAAATAAGTGACGTTCAGAGCGCCGTCTGTCTCTCGGATGATCTCCCCAGGCTTTATCCTGAAATCCAGAGTTTGGGCCGGTGCGTTCGTTGGGTTGATTTCAACGACGATCCTTTCGTCGTGCCAGCTTTTGAAGTTCTTGAAAGTGTTCCGGTAATTGGAACGATAATGCGCCCAAGCCTTGTCCCCATCGGGCGTGTCGTTGATAATGACCAGAACCTTGCCGGGGGTGGTTTCGCCAAAGCCCTTCAGAAGCCAGTACTTCAAACCGCTGTCGTGGTGGAAATAAATTGAGATCGCGACAGCGCTAGCTACAAAAAACAGGATGGCCAGGTGAAGCGCGTGGCTGTCTTCTGCCGCTTCTTTCGGGTTATACAAAGGCAACACCTTTCGTTCGAGTATTGCACCAAGATATGCACCTAAAAGTAGCAGTGACGCAATTCCTCAAGACAAAAATCTATGGGTCTGGTTCGCTCCAGCGTTCGGAATGCGCGCGACACCTTCCTGCCTTTGCCGGGCATTTCGCATCTGAAGATCACCGAATTCGGTTTCTTCGATGTCAACAAGCTCGAACTGGTGGATCAGGGGAGCTGAAACAGGTCTTTCGATGATCCTCACTCTTGCCGTTTCCGGATACCGCTCGCTACGCGACATCGTCCTACCGCTCGACCGCATCACCCTGGTGACGGGTGCGAACGGCAGCGGCAAGTCGAGCCTCTACCGGTCGATCCGTTTGCTGGCGGAAGTCTCGCAAGGCCAGGCGATTGCCTCGCTGGCTGCGGAAGGTGGCCTCAATTCGACGCTCTGGGCGGGGCCTGAAGCTTTTTCCAGGGCGATGAAACAGGGCGACGTGCCGGTTCAGGGAACCGTGCGCAAGGGCGTGGTCAGTCTGAAGCTCGGCTTTGCCGATGAGGATTATGGCTATGCGATAGATCTCGGTCTGCCGGCGGACGCCGGGCGGTCGCTGTTTTCCATGGATCCGGAAATCAAGGCCGAGGCCCTTTGGGCCGGCGAAGCCTTGTCCCGCTCGAACGAAATCGCGGCCAGAAACGGCCCGACGGTTCGGGTTCTCAATGCCCACGGGCAGCGCATACCGGTTTTCCAGAACCTTGCCCGCTTCGACAGCATGATGACCCATGCCGCCGATCCGAAAGACGGTCTGGAACTTCTGGTCATGCGCGAACGCATGCGCGCCTGGCGTTTTTATGATCACCTGCGCACCGACAGGGACGCTCCCGCGCGGTTTCCCAAGATAGGAACACGGACACCTGTGCTGAGCGGAGATGGCGGGGATCTGGCAGCCGCTCTTCAGACCATCCAGGAAATTGGTGACGAGCGGGCTCTGGAAGAGGCAGTCGATGACGCATTCCCCGGAGCATCCGTCAGGATTTCGGTCAACGACGGCTATTTTGAACTGCTGATGCAGCAGAAGGGGCTGCTGCGCGAGCTACGGGCCAGTGAACTGTCTGACGGAACGCTCCGGTATCTCCTGTTGACGGCGGCGCTTTTATCACCGCGCCCGGCGCCCTTGGTGGTGCTGAACGAGCCCGAGACAAGCCTCCATCCGGCATTGCTGGAGCCTCTCGCCCGGCTGATTGCACGGGCCGCGGAAAAGACGCAGGTGATCGTCGTTTCCCATGCGGACGAACTGGTGTCCGTGCTGTCGTCGGAAAGAGGCTGCATGCGCTACGATCTGCGCAAGGAACTTGGCGAGACGGTTGTGGATAGCGCTGACACACCTCGCTGGAACTGGCCAAAGAGATAAACCGCCTGTATTGCAGGGTTGTCTATAAGTTTTTGATTTGACGTCTCTATTGCCAACCGGCTCAGCTGGCTTATCTTAAGCGGATGGTTCTTCGCGCGCAAAAAAACGACGAGGTGTCGTTACGTCGCGAGTTGACGTGAACGGAAGGTTGGTTCATGTCAGGAGAGACCCAAAGAGGTGACGCCTCATTGGTGGCCGGGCCCTTGAGGAGGACCATTTCGTGGTACGGATTTTGTCCGGATCACGAAATTTCAGGATAAAGGCCCGTCCGCGCAGTGAAGCGATAAAACGCGTTGGAGAACGTAATGACGACTGCGGAGGAGTGGAACGCGGCGTTCAAGCCCCGTCCAGTACACGAGTATCTCGAGACGACCGTTGCCCAATACGGGACCCGTCCTGCCTGTGATTTCATGGGCAAGGTGTGGACTTATGCCGAATTCGGCGCGCTGGTCGACAGGACGGCTGCCGGACTGCAGGCGATGGGCGTCGGCCCGGGTGTGCACGTCGGCCTGTGCCTGCCAAACACGCCTTTCTACACGATCTTCTATTTCGCGGTTCTGAAGATCGGCGCCACGGTCGCCAACTTCAATCCGCTCTACGTCGAGCGCGAACTGTCGTTCCAGGCGCGTGATGCCGATGTGCGCATCATGGTGACCATGGATCTGAAGGTGATCTACGACAAGGTCGAGGAGGTTCGCAGGGAACGGGCGCTCGACAAGATCATCGTCTGCCCGATGGCCTGGTGCCTGCCGACGATCAAGAAGGTGCTGTTCAGTCTGTTCAAGCGAAAGGAACTGGCGGACATTCACCGTGATGACGCCCACATTCGTTTCGAAGACCTGCAGACGAGGGGCGACAAGCCCAAGCCGGTCGCAATCGATCCGGCAAACGATATCGCGGTGCTGCAGTATACCGGGGGTACCACCGGCGTTCCCAAGGGCGCGATGCTGACGCACAGAAACCTGTCGGCCAATATCGAGCAGATGCGCTGCGTCTTCGAAAAGGCGCGGCCAGGCGAAGAAAAGATGCTGTGCGTATTGCCGTTCTTCCACGTCTTCGCAATGACGGTGGGGCAGAACCTGTCAATCATTCTGGGCGCTGAAATGGTGCTGCAGCCGCGCTTTGAACTGAAGTCGCTGCTGGAAGCGGTCAAGCGAAAGAAGGTGACCCTCTTTCCGGGCGTGCCGACAATCTACACGGCCATCAACAACTCGCCCATGACGGCGAATTACGATCTGACCAGCATCAGGATCTGCTTGTCGGGCGGCGCGCCTTTGCCGGTGGAGGTCAAGGAAAGCTTTGAAAAGATCACGGGCTGCATTCTGGTGGAAGGATACGGTCTCACCGAAACGTCGCCAGTTGCCGCGGTCAACCCGCTGGACGACAGCCGCCGGGCGGGGTCCATCGGAAGGCTGGTGCCGGGGACCAGTGCCCGCTTCGTGAGTATCGAGGACCGCGAAACCGTGGTTCCGGCAGGCGAGAAGGGCGAGTTGCTGCTGCACGGGCCCCAGGTGATGAAGGGCTACTGGAAGCGCGAGGACGCGACCGCCGAGACCATCACCCAGGACGGCTATCTGCATACGGGCGATGTCGGTTATCAGGATGATGGCGGCTTCATCTATCTGGTCGACAGGATCAAGGACCTGATCCTGTGCTCTGGATACAACGTCTATCCGCGTGTCATCGAGGAAGCGATCTACCAGCACGAGGCCGTGGACGAGACCATCGTCATTGCCGTGCCGGATGCCTATCGCGGCCAGAGCCCGAAGGCCTTCATCAAGCTGAAGGAAGGCCATTCGCTCACCGCCGATGACATGAAGGCCTTCCTGAAGGACCATCTGTCGACGATCGAACTGCCAAGAGACTATGAGTTCCGTGACGAGTTGCCGAAAACCATGGTCGGCAAACTGTCGAAGAAGGAACTGGTCGAGGAAGAAGCCCAGAAGCGGGCAGCGGCGGAAGCCCGGAGCGCCTGAGCGCACCGTTCCTGAAAACACCGGAAGCGCTCTCAATCGAGCGCTTCCGTGCAATGCTTTCTGTCTAAACCGGCACAATTTTCAAGTCACGCAGAGCGGGTTTCCACCTGACAAGCGGTCACACTGCTGTCGCATTAACCCGTTGCAACGAAGCGGCGTGATTGCCTCACAGCGTCTTCAAATAGTCCTGAAATTCCTTGCCCGGCTCCTTCGGAAACCGTGTGTCGGTGATCGCGAATGACCTGATGCGATCGAGCCGGAAATTCCGGAAGCCGTTCCGTACTTCGCACCACGCAGTCAGCACCCAGACACTTTCGAAGGCAGTCAGTCCCAGCGGGCGGGTGAGGCGTTCGCTGACGCGGTCCTGCAGGTCGCTGTAGCCGAGTTGCACCTTGCGCCGTTTGCGGATGGCATCGCGCAGCGGAGACAGGGCGTCATGTCCTTGTGCCGAGGAGGCCTTGCCGACCGCGAGCAACGGACGGTTCAGCGAGCGTTCGCCTTCGGACAGAACTGCTCCAAGCTTGCCGAGCACACGCTCGGCCGTTTCGCTCATGGTTTTGTCGCCACGTGCCTTGACCATGCGAATGCCGAGCAGGATGACATCCAGCTCGTCCGGATCGAACTGCATCGGCGGCAGGAAATATCCACGCTCGAGAACGTAGCCGACACCACCTTCACCGCGAATGGGCGCGCCCATCGCCTTCAGCGTGGCCATGTCCCGATAAATGGTGCGTTCCGTCACGCCCAGCAGCTCCGCAAGCATGGCGGCCGGAACGGCGCCTCTGCGGCTGCGCAGGGCATCCAGGATGGAAAACAGCCTGATGGTTCGCATGGGTGTCGGTCTCCAGCCGGTTTCTGCAAGGAATTTGCTGCCGCCCTCTTTTGCACGATCATAGCGCATCCCCCTGACAGAAACTGTCTCTGACGCCTTCTATAGAGCTGGCAGCAGAAACACGGAAGGACATCTCATGCTGCGAAAAGAACTGGGACCGATGAAAGTGATGGGGTTTGCTCGCTACGAGGCGAAAGCAGGCGTAGGTGCGCCGGAACTGATAGCGGCCGCCCGCCTGTGGCAGAAGGAGTTCCTGAGCAACCAGCCGGGAATCGCCTTTCACTGCTTTTTAGGCAATGCAACAGGCGGTTATGCCGATGCAATTCTGGCAAGGGACGAGGCCAGTTTCGCAGCCATGTCCGAGGCGCATATGCAGGCAGCAAGCTCAAGGGCATTCATGGAACTGCTGGAGCCCGGCAGCATTCGCCTGTGTCTCAACCGTCTGATGAAAGACCTCGAAGCGGTGCCGGACGGATTTTCCGCCATCGAATTCGGTACGTTTCGTCCCAGGGACGACGGCAGCTTTTCAGAAGAGGCGCTGATGGCTGCGTCCGGACGGATCGAGAGGGAGTATCTTGCCCCCTTGCCGGAAACCAGGGCGCATCTGATGGCGCGGGCAGGGGAGGATACCTATTCGGAGATCTGCTTTGTGGAAACGGAAGGTGCTGCCAGGGAGATCTGCGGAGGCTATGTGTCGAACGCGGCCTGTGCGCCGCTATTGAACCTGTTTGATCCCGCCAGCGTCGATCTGGATTTCTGGCACGTGCTTGCCTGAGCCGGCAGGCGACCTTATCGCCTGAGCCGGCAGGCAACCTCATCGCCTGCTGCTCTAGCTATTGTACCCGCGTCCGTCCGAGGCCCTTGCCAGTTTCTGGCCGCGTTTGGCCTCGCGGCGGACCGTGTAGATCGACGCGGCGATGATGACGGCAGCGCCCACCAGTGTTTCCACGCGCGGCCACTGGTGGAACACCAGCGCACCGAAAACGGTGGCATAGAGCAGCCTGGTGTAGTCCAGCGAGGCAATTGCGGTGGCTTCGCCGGCGCGGAATGCCTGGATATTCGCCATTTGGGCCGCCCAGGACACGATGCCGATCCCAAGAAGAATTCCCCATTGTGCCAGGGTCGGGCTCTGCCAGGTCAGGATGGCGGGGATGATCATGATCAGACCGACGCCGAAAGCCTGGTAGGTTAGGATGGTGACCGGGGGATCGGTGCGCGTCAGCAGGCGGACGACAATCATCACCAGGCCGGCGCAGGCCGCCCCGGCAATGGCGAGCAGCGCAAAGGGATCGATCAGCCCGTCGCCTTGCGGGCGGAGCATCAGAACAACCCCCAGAAAGCCGACGATGGTGGCACCCCAGCGGTGCACACCGACTGTTTCTCCCAGCAACCAGATGGCGAAGATCGTGAGGAAGAACGTCTTGGAGAAGCTGATTGCCGTGGCATCGGCCAACGGCAGTTCGATGACGGCCGTGAAGCCGCAGAGCATGGCGGTCGCAGCAACCACGATACGGGTCAGCTGAAGTCCGGGACGTTTTGTTGCCAGTGAGGTCGGCAATCCGCTGAGGATCTTCGGGGCAACGATGGCAAGCATGATGCCCTGGCGGATCACCAGGATCTGGAAGACCGTCAGGTCCTTGCCGAGCAGCTTGATCAGGGTGACCATGATCGAGAACAGAAAGGCGGCCAGAAGGATCCAGAGCGCGCCGATGGTGTTCGACGGCAGGTTCTCCGTCAGGCTGGTCACCTTGCGCCGAAGACGATTGCCGGTTGCCTCGGAAGGCTCCGGCTGTTGGGTGGGCATGTCCATCGTGAATCCTTGCCGGAGGGTATGCGGATGCGGCGGCGCATTGGGGCCGGAGCACAGGCAAGACTCGGATAAGGCTGTTTGTTGCAGTTGAAACAAGCTTAGCGCTTTTCGCCGAGAAGGAAAGAGGGCGGCTGTTTGCCATCGCAGGCGGATGCAATTTAAACTGCGCCGAACGGGGAGGACATCCATGGAAAAAATCCAGACGCAGGGCGTGCATCACATCACTCTTGTCGGGGCCGACAGGCAGACTTCCATCGATTTCTGGGAAGGGCTGCTGGGAATGCCTTTCGTGTTCGAGCAACCCAATCTGGACGATGAAAACCAGAGCCATCTGTATTTCGATCCCGGCGATGGCCGTCTCATCACGATCTTCACCAACGAAGACCGCAATCCGGACCCGGAGCCGGCTCCCCAGACAATCGGCTGCGTTCATCACCTGGCGCTTGCCGTATCGCAGGCAACCTTTCGGCAGATTGCCGAGCGGCTTGATGCACGCGGCATATCGCACAGCGGTCCGAAGGATCGCGGCTTCATGGATTCCATCTATTTTCGTGACCCGCTCGGGCTGCTGATCGAACTGGCCAGCTATCGCTTCGTACCGCCGGAAGGCGTCGCCATGGGCGAGGTCATGCTGGAAGCACACAAGATCCGGGTGGCGCGGGGTGACTACAACATTCAGGAAGTCCATCTTGCCGATGCCATCGAGCAATTGACGCGCGAAACGAGACGCAGCCTGTCTGACGACCGGCGCCCGAAGAACCCGTACAAGCGGTAGGGCGTTATCCGGCTGTTGCACTTGCCGGACGATCTTTGCACGCGCGCGCAAATTCGCTTGCGCGCCGCTGTGAATCATGATGATGAGCTGCGTCCGAAATCTTGTTTTCAGACAGGATCGCAACCTGTGTTGCGCTCTCCGGCAGGCCATGCAATGCTCGGTTAACAAGGTCGTTTGGGAAAGGCCCCAGCAAGGGGGCTCCAGGGTTTTTTTGAATGACAATGGCTAAGAAGGGGCGTCCCTTGGCCGCTGCCGATATCATCGGCTGGCGTGAAATCGTGAGCCTTCCCGAACTGGGCGTTTTCGATATGCGTGCCAAGATCGACACCGGCGCACGCACCTCGGCGCTCCATGCCGAAGAACAGGAAGTGTTCGAACGCGACGGCCGGACCTGGGTACGTTTCCGGGTGCCTGCCTCGCGTCATCACAGCGATTTCCGGGCGGAGGTTCCGGTTCTGGACGAGCGCAACATCAAGAACACCAGCGGTGTTCCCGAACGGCGCATTGTCATCCGGACGTTACTTCATCTTGGAAAACATCACTGGCATGTGGATGTGTCGCTGGCGGACAGGTCGAACATGGGGTTCGACATGATCCTCGGCCGGACGGCGATCAGGCGGCACAACGTGCTGGTGCATGCAGGCCGGTCTTTCCTGGCGGGAAAGCCCGCGCTGGCAACAAAACACTAAGCTGCGCGTTTAAGCGGCAGGAAACAATCACTGAAAATTCGGTGTCGCAACACCGGTCGGAACGAGGCTGAGACCGAGGGACTTGAACCAATGAAAATTGCTATGATGGCACGGAATCCCGAGCTCTATTCCCACAAGCGCCTGAAGGACGCTGCCGAGGAGCGCGGTCACGAACTGGAAATCATCAACACGCTGCGCTGCTACATGAACATCGCCTCGCGGCGGCCGGAAATCTATTACAACGGCAGCAAGCTGACCGGCTTCGACGCGGTTATTCCGAGGATCGGCGCATCGGTCACTTTTTACGGTCTGGCCGTGTTGCGCCAGTTCGAGATGATGGGCGTCTACCCGCTGAATGAATCCGTTGCCATCGGACGGTCGCGCGACAAGCTTCGGTCGATGCAGCTGCTTGCCCGCGACGGGATCGGCCTGCCGGTAACGACCTTCGCCCACGATCCGAAGATGACCGAGGAAGTGCTGGCGACCGCGGGCGGCGCCCCGGTTGTGATCAAGCTGCTGGAAGGCACTCAGGGCATCGGTGTGGTTCTTGCCGATACGGAGCGGTCTGCCAAGTCGGTGATCGAGGCGTTTCGCGGTGCCAACGTGAACATCCTGGTGCAGGAATTCATCAAGGAAGCCGGCGGCACCGACATCCGCGCGCTGGTGGTTGGCGGCAAGGTGATTGCGGCCATGAAGCGGACGGGTGCGGAGGGCGAATTCCGGTCCAACCTGCACCGCGGTGGCAGTGCGGCCGCCATCAAGATTTCTCCCGAGGAACGTTCGACCGCCATTCGCGCGGCAAAGACCATGGGGCTGAACGTCTGCGGCGTCGATATGCTGCGGTCCAACCATGGCCCGGTGGTGATGGAGGTCAACTCGTCGCCCGGGCTGGAGGGCGTTGAAAAGGCAACAGGTATTGATGTTGCCGGCAAGATCATCGACTTTATTGCCAAGAATGCCCAGGTTGGCAAAACCAAGACCAAGGGACGCGGTTGACCACAAAAGTGAAAGCCTTCGAGATCGGCGACCACAAGATCGCACCGGGAACCCGGCGTACGATCGATCTGCCGGTCAGCGTGCTGTCGGACCACACGCCCGTGACGATGTCCGTGCATGTCCTGCATGGAAGCAAACCCGGGCCGGTCATGTTCGTCAGTGCGGCCGTGCATGGTGACGAGGTCATTGGTGTGGAGATCGCACGCCGTGTCCTGAAAGCGCCACAGCTCGAAATCCAGGAACTGGACAAGCTGAAGGGTACGCTGATGGTCATCCCGATCGTCAACGCGTTCGGCTTTCTGAACCATTCGCGCTATCTGCCCGACCGGCGTGACCTGAACCGTTCGTTCCCCGGTAGCCTGCGCGGCTCGCTGGCCGGGCGGCTGGCGCATCTTTTCATGAGCGAGATCGTCAACCGGTCCGATTATGGCATCGACCTGCATTCGGCGGCCATTCACCGGACCAACCTGCCGCAGATCCGCGTTTCGCCTTCACTGGCAGACACGCTGTCGCTCGCGAAAGCTTTCGGTGCTCCGGTCATCCTGACTTCCAAGGTGCGCGATGGGTCGTTGCGACAGGCCGCACAGCTGAAGGGAACCGACGTCCTGGTGTTCGAGGCGGGCGAAGGCCTGCGGTTTGACGAAATGGCGATCAGAGCTGGCGTTTCCGGGGTCTTGCGCGTGATGCGGTCCTTGAAGATGTTGGGGGCGAAGGGCATCACGCGGCCAAAGGCCCGTTCGATCCTCAGCAAGACGAGCTACTGGGTCCGTTCTCCGGCCGGGGGATTGTTGCGGCCGTTCAAATCGGTCGGCGATGTTGTCGAACCCGGTATGCTGCTTGGCATCACCTCTGATCCGTTCGGCGAGAAGGAACGGAACGTGCTGGCCGAACTCGGTGGGCTCATCGTGGGCAGAACCAACCTTCCGGTGGTCAACGAAGGGGACGGGCTGTTTCATATCGCCGAGTTCAACGAACGATACGACGCTGAAACGACCCTCGACAGCCTGGCTTCCCAGCTTGAGGCCGATCCGCTGTTCGACGAAGACGAAATCATCTAGAGGCGGCTTGGTTTCAGCGTTTCTCGGCGTGTGCAGCAGCTCACCCACCTATCGCATGCTTCAGGGGAGGGGCTGGCTTGTGTTGATGGAAGCGCCACTGGCACCGAATGAGCAAGCCGTCTCGGCACCCACAGCTTGCCCCGAAAAACAAATGTGCGAAGCAGAATTGTCCAAACCTCTGGCCACGTCGGCTTTCGGGCACTATGTTGAACAAAACCGGCGCTCCCGGCGCGTGGATATTTCCCAAGGGAAAGTCTTCCCAAAAAAAGCAGGTCCAGATTCATGAACCAGATGGTCACTCCGAAGTTCGGTGTTGGCGCCCCATTGCGCCGCAAGGAAGATGAGCCGCTCATAACGGGCAAGGGCATCTATACGGGCGATTACATGCCGGAAGGCTGCCTGCACGGGGTCGTCGTTCGGTCCGCCATGGCACATGCGCGCATCAGCCTTGGAAATGTGGACGAGATCCGTGAGATGGACGGTGTCCGGCTGGTGCTCACCGGAGCCGAGCTGGAAGGCCGGACGATGCCTTGCCGGGCGCGTCCGAAGCAGATCGACGGCTCCAATTTCGCAGCGCCCGATCAGCCTGTCCTGTGCTCCGACGAAGTACGCTATGTGGGCGATGCGATTGCCTTCATCGTCGCGGACGATGTCAACGCAGCCCGGAATGCCGCCGAGATGCTGGAAATCGACTACGACCCGCTGGACGTTGTCGTCGGGATCGAGCAGGCCCTTGCACCGGACGCCGTGAAGGTCTGGCCGGAATTCGGGACCAACGTCGCCTTCACCTACGGTCAGGGTGATCAGTCCAGGACCGACGCTGCCTTCGAAAAGGCTGACAAGGTCGTTTCCATCGACGTCGTCAACAACCGGATCGTTGCCAACTACATGGAGCTGCGCGGTTGCGTTGCCGAATTCGATGCTGCGAGCGACCGGTTCAAGCTGACGGTCGGCACCCAGGGCGGTCATGGTCTGCGTGACATCATCTGCAGCATTCTGGATCTGGAAGCTGAAAAACTGCAGGTGATCACGCCGGAAGTCGGTGGTGGCTTCGGTACCAAGATGTTCTGCTACCGCGAATACCCGCTGAGCATGGTTGCTGCTCGCGAACTTGGTCGGCCAGTGCGCTGGACAGGTGAGCGCATGGACCACTTCGTGACGGATGCACATGGTCGGGACAATGTCTCCCACGCGGAACTGGCGCTGGACGCCGACTGCCGGATCCTGGGGCTCAAGGTGCACGTCAGGGCTGCCATGGGTGCCTATCTGCACCAGTTCGGCCCGTTCATTCCCTTCGTCGGCACATCGATGACCTCCGGTCTCTACGACATTCCGGCCGTCTTTGCGAAGGTCGAGGGCGTCTACATGCACACGGTGCCGACGGATGCCTTCCGCGGCGCGGGCCGTCCGGAAGCTGCCTATCTGATCGAGCGCCTGATCGAGAAGGCGGGAGAGGAAACGGGTGTCGGATCGGTAGAGATCCGCAAGCGCAATTTCATCAAGCCGGAGCAACTGCCTTACACGACCCAGACGGGGCGAATGTACGACACCGGCGATTTTTCCGGCCATCTGCAAAAGGCGCTGGAAGTTGCCGACTGGGACGGCTTCAATGCCCGGCAGGACGACAGTGCGAAGCACGGCAAGTACCGCGGCATCGGCATCTGTTCCTATATCGAGGCCTGTGCCTTCCCTGGCAGCGAGGAAGCCACCCTTGAGCTCAACGACAAGGGTACGTTGACGTTGCTGATCGGTACACAGACCAACGGCCAGGGCCATGCAACGGCCTACAGCCAGGTGATTGCGGAACAGTTCGGCATCTCCATCGAGGACATCGACGTTATCCAGGGCGACACCGACCGGGTGCGCAAGGGGGGCGGAACGGGTGGGTCGCGCTCCATCCCCATCGGCCTGCCGTCTGTCCGCGATGCGGGCATTGCGCTGGTCAAGAAGGTGAAGGAACTTGCCGCTGATCGGCTTGAGGCCGGGATCGAGGATCTTGAACTCGACGGTGGCATGGTTCGTGTGGTCGGAACCGACCAGCAGGTGACACTAGCCGAGATTGCGGCAGGCGCCGGGGAAACCCTGACCGCCCGCGAAGAGGTCAATCAGACCGAGGCGACCTATCCGAACGGCACCCATGTGTGCGAGGTGGAAATCGATCCGGATACCGGTGACGTTGCCATCGTCAACTACGTGATCGTCGATGATTTCGGTGTCACGGTGAACCCGCTTCTCCTGGCCGGTCAGGTGCATGGCGGTGCGGCCTCCGCACTCAGCCAGGCCCTGTGCGAGCAGACGATCTACGACGAAGACGGCCAGCTTCTGACGGCTTCGCTGCTCGACTACCGCATGATACGGGCAGCAGACCTGCCGGACATTCATTTCGAGACCCGCAACGTTCCATCGACCACCAATGCCATGGGCATCAAGGGCGCGGGTGAAGCCGGAACCATCGGCGGCTGCGCATCAGTCATGAATGCGGTGCAGAAGGCGCTGAAGGACGGGGCAGGGGTCAGCGAGCTGATCGACATGCCGGCAACCCCGCTTCGCGTGTGGGAAGCCATCCAGGCAGCAAAATAACGGAAACTGAAAAAGGCGCCCTTTCGAGGCGCCTTTTATCTTTCAGGCAGCAAGTTGACACCGGTAAAGCCCGGTTCTCAAGATTGTGTCTGTGGTTTCTTTTAAATAAACGTATGAATTATCCGGTTCTTGCCGCAATCTTGCGGTTCATCGGTGCGTGGCGCGAATCCTTCCGCTTCAAGAAATAGGATCCTCCCGTTGTTTCAGTCCTTCTTTCCCAAGCCCAAACTTTTCTTCCTGTCTGCCTTCCTCTGGTCACTCGCCGCAATCCTTGCTTGGTACGGGTTTGCTGAAGGACTGACAGAAACACTGGGCTTCGGCACGCCGCCACAGGGTGAGCAACCACCCATCGGGCTGCCCTATTTCGTCACACCTGATTTTCTTTGGTTCTATATCTATTACGGTATCTGCACGCTGCTCTTCGGCGGTTTCTGGTGGATGTTCTCTCGCGACCACCGCTGGCAGATCTGGTCGATCTGGGGCTCATCCCTGATCATTTTCATGACCTACTACAGCGTTCAGGTGTCAGTCGCGATCAACAACTGGCGCAGACCGTTCTTCGATACGCTGCAAAACGCGCTCAATGGAGAGGAAAGCGGTGTCACCGCAGCAGACTTCTACAACCTGATGCTGATCTTCGCGCAGATCACATCGGTCTGGGTCATTCTCTACATCTTCACGCGCTTCTTCGTCAGCCACTACGTCTTCCGCTGGCGCACGGCGATGAACGACTACTACGTCGAAAAGTGGTCGAATGTGCGCCACATCGAAGGTGCCTCGCAGCGTATTCAGGAAGACACGATGCGCTTTGCTTCCATCATGGAAGGGCTTGGCGTTGCGTTCATCGACTCGATCATGACACTGATCGCCTTCTTGCCGGTGCTGTTTGCGCTTTCAAGTCATGTCTCGTCCCTGCCGATTGTAGGCGAAATTCCGGCGCCATTGTTCACCGCGGCAATCATCTGGTCGCTGTTTGGGACGGTTTTGCTCGGCCTTGTTGGCATCAAGCTGCCCGGACTGGAGTTCCACAACCAGCGCGTCGAGGCAGCCTACCGTAAGGAACTTGTGTACGGGGAAGATCATGAAGATCGCGCCAATCCGGCGACCTTGCGCGAGCTGTTCGGTTTTGTCCGTCAAAACTATTTCCGGCTCTACTTCCACTATCTCTATTTTAACCTGGCCCGCGGCATTTACCTTCAGTCCGACAACATCTTCTCCTATTTCATCCTCATTCCGACGATCGTAGTGGGCAAGATCACCTTTGGTATCGTGCAGCAAATCCTGACGGCCTTCAGCCAGGTGTCCTCGTCCTTCCAGTTCCTGGTGAATTCCTGGACGACGATCATCGAGCTCCTGTCCATCTACAAACGTCTGAAAGGCTTTGAGGTCTCCATTTCCGAGCGGGAGCTCGCGGTTGCCGGTGGCACCACTCCTGAACCGGGGGCGCAAGCTTAAGGTCAGGTCTGCGCAAGACGTTCAAGCCAGTTTTCTGTCCCGGCGGTTCCGCGGTCCGACGCACCGCCCGTGGCTTCATGAAGAGCGCCGGGCCTGGAAGTTGTCATGGCGTTCTTGAGCCAGAAGTCCCGTTTCTCCGGACCTCCGGCGCCTACCGGGATGACCCGGCAGGCACCTCTTATCGGAATATCGCTGAAAGTGGCCTCCACCATGGTGTTCTTCGTCATGGCAACGGCCCTCAAGATTGCCGCCGAGACGGTACCGATCGGTGAGCTCGTGTTCGCACGGAATTTCTTCGGGCTGTTTCCGGTGCTGATCATGGTGGCGATGCGCCGGGAACTGGGGCTCGCCTTTCGAACGGCCAACCCGCTGGGACATCTTACCCGGGCGTCCGTCGGCCTGACGGCGATGGTTTGCGGCTTCACCGCGTTGTCTCTGCTGCCCTTGCCGGATGCGACGGCGATCGGCTTTGCATCGCCGCTCTTCGTGGTGGTGCTGGCTTTTCTGCTGCTTGGCGAAAAGGTGCGGGTCTATCGCTGGAGCGCAGTCGGTGTCGGCTTTGTCGGCATTCTGGTTGTGCTGTCACCGCATCTGGGTGACGCGGAGTTGGACAGCAACTCGATGATCGGGGCCTTGATCGGCCTGACAGGAGCCGGCTTTGCCGCGCTCGCCATGATCACCGTGCGCAAATTGTGCGAGACGGAGCGCACGTCCACAATCGTTACCTGGTTTGCGGGCATGTCGTCCGTGCTGTCGCTGCTCACGCTGCCGTTGGGCTTTCTGCTGCCGGGTCAGGCCTGGATCATTCCGGACCTGCCCACGGCAGGTCTGCTTCTGCTGATCGGCCTTGCGGGCGGTGTCGGCCAGATCCTGCTGACGCAGAGCTACCGGTTCGCGGATGCCTCCACCATTGCCCCGTTCGACTATGTCAACATGCTATGGGCGATTATTGTCGGCTGGGTGGTGTTCAGCGAAACGCCTTTGCCCGCTGTGGTGCTGGGGGCGCTAATCGTGATAGCCGCCGGTATTTTCGTCATCTACCGCGAGCACAAGCTCGGGCTGGACCGGACAAAAGCACGCCGGGCGTCATCGCCTTCGCGTTCGTAGGGCGAGAGACAAGAGGGCGGGTCACGCTGTCTTCCCGCGTCATTCCGGACAAGCACAGCAATGCTGTGCGCAGATCCGGAAACCAGACTTATTACGCGCCTTAGGCGCGGCATTACACAAAGAGAGAAGAGTTCGCTTTGCTCACGCTGATGCGCTGGATCCCGGATCGGCGCGCAGTTTTACTGCGCCGATCCGGAATGACGGCGAATGCGGGTGGTTTCCGAAATCGGCCTTACTGCGACTTGTACTCGAACCGCTCGACAGCGCTCTTGGTGCCGTCCTTGAAGATCAGCTGCACGCTGATCGACTGGGCCGACCCCAGGGGCAGCTCCAGATAGGGCTTGTCCTTCAGAACGACATTCTGGTTGTCCGGGTCACAGGCTTCCAGTTGCCATTCCTGCTCAATCGGGTCGTCGTTCAATCCGTAGAAGACATAGTCGATGCCGCACTTCCAGGATTCCAGGTGGGTGAAATAGATCAGCTCCTGGCCCTGCCAGTCGCGGAATGACACCCAGTTGGCCTTGGTCAGGTCCAGGATCTGCTTGATCTGCTCCGGTGGCATGCCTTGCGCGGACGCGGTCGAGCCGATCGGAGCAAGAGCGAGGGGCAGGCAAAGGGCGGCGATTTTAATGAGTTTCATGGAAATATCCGGGTCTGAGTTTAGAAGGCCTTGAAGGTAATGATGGTTTTGGTGTCCTGAATGCCGTCGATCGGGTGGACCTTCTCGTTTACGAAGTGGCCAATGTCCGAACCGTCATCGACATAGAATTTCACCAGAAGATCGTAGTCGCCGGAGGTGGAGTAGACTTCGGACGCAATTTCCGCATCGGCGATCGCATTGGCGACCTGGTAGGTCTTGCCCAACTGGCATTTGATCATCACGAAAAACGGTACCATGAGGCGCTCCGGGCAGTTGGTGTTTGAAGGGGGTGAACGTGTCACCTGAACCATCAGCCGGGCTGTTCGGTTAGCCAAACATGCCGGGCAACAGATTCACGAAAGCAGACTAGGACATCGCCTATCTCCTCCCGCCAGTCAATTGCCGAGTAGCCGCTCTGCACAAGGCGGGTCTTGCAATCGCACGGCCGGCTTGTTAGCAGTGCAATCATCTCATGGGGGGGCCCGGCCATCCTGGACCGGGCTGAGAGGCGGCCTGCCAACTCCTTGAACCTGATCCATTAATTCGCTCTAAGTCCTTAAACGCTTGACGTTTTTATGTTTTTCAGCTTGTGTGTTGACATTATCTGTTGACCCAAGGTGTTTACACACATGCCGAAATTGCCCCCATATACCTTCAGGCGAAACTCTACAATTTACGCTCGGTTGAAGGTGCCCAAGAAGTTCCAGGACGTAGTCGGGTTGCAGGCGTTCGTTGCCTCGTTGCAGACCGATAGCCCAAGCGAGGCGGCGCGGCTGGTAAGGCCCTACATTGCCCGTTGGAAGCACCGGCTGGCTCAGCTGCAGTCTGAAGATGTTGTTGAGCGTGAGGCAGCACTTTGGCGCGAGAACCTTGAATTGATGGGTGAGGAGAACTCCGATCAAAGGGAAGCGCTTGAAGATGCGATGGTTGATCATCTCCGAGCCAAAGCTGAAACGGGGGTGATATCTGAAGCGCAGGCGAAGGCGGTATTGCTAACCGTCACCGGGAACACTGATGACGCCATCAGCAATCATATTGAAAACTACATAGTTGCCCAGGATCTCTCAGAGAGGAACCAGAACGACTACCGGCGTGTGCTCAAGGAAATTGCCAAGGAAAAACCCCTGGTATCTCAATGGACACGTAAGGCAGCCGTGGAATACGCAGTAGACCTCTGTGAAAAGCACCCACAGTCAACCGTCAGCAAATATCTCGCAGCCCCTAGAGGGCTCTGGAACTACCTATTTGATCGGGAAATGGTTGAGGGGAACCCATGGCGTGCCATCAAACTTCCTAAGAAAGATGCCCACAAAAATGCCGACAAGCGCCCGTTTCGCGATGATGAGGCTGCTTTGGTCCTCTCTCAGTGCCCAGAGAACATCAAGCCACTGGTGACCTTTCTGGCTGCATCTGGCGTACGGATCAGCGAAGCTTTGGGGTTGACTGCGGCAGATGTAACGGTCGATGGCGACTTCGTTTGGGTTGATATCAAGGAGGGTAAGACCGACAACAGCCCCAGAAAGATCCCGGTGCTTGGCACTTGGACCTTCCCGTTAACTGATGAGCCCGACATGGCCCCAGACCGCGTTAGGAACCTAGTTAAACGCAAGGTGGGGCTAAGTGACCCTGCAATCAGTGCCGCACACAGTTGGCGCCATAGGGCATCTACGAAAGCATTTGCAGCTGGTCATCCCGAGACCGAAATCGCAGCCTTCCTGGGACATGGCCACCAAAACATTTCTCGTTCTCGTTACGGTAAGACTGCGGTCAATGAAGTAGCGCAGAAGGCTATTGCACGGAGTGTGGCAAGCGAGTTGGGTAGCCGCTAGGTTGAGACCCTACTGTCGTGGCGCTTCGCGACCGTGTCTTGGTGACATTGCAATCTAGTAACCTGTACCGAAATTGGCCGTTAGTTGCAGGAGCGTAAACGCAGCGAGTAAATGTGTTACGCTTCTTGCACTTTTACAACTTCGTTGGCCCAAGCCGACAGATTCTTTTCCGTGTTGATTAAGATCGTTTCCGGTCTCCCCAGGTGGAGATAGCTGATCGTGCTGGAGGCAGCGATTGCTACTTGGGTCTCGCGCTCAAGCTTGGGCTCTGAGACTCCATAGTCCAGTAAGCATCGACGAACATCATCGAACCCCTCTCCACCCTGAAGGTCCACCATCGCGCTTAGTTTCAGATGCAAATTATGCCAGTCTTCTTTTGCTATTAGCCCTTGCGTTTCGAGGTGGCGCAATATGTCTGTCACAAGTTGACGCCTCAGCATACCCGAGACTACCTCAAGCCAAGTCAGTGATCGCTTGAACATCCCAATCGCCGCCGGAATATAATCTGAGACGCGAAAAAGCAAACGTGCTGCAAAAATAGCAGCATGGGACGCGTGAAGCGGGAATACCGAACCCAGTACTGACCTGCATCCCAGAGCAAGGAAACCATTGGCGACCGTGGCATGGTTGCGATCTGCGGCGTGCGTATCACAGGCGCTCAGGATGACGATAGGAGGCGGGCGTGTGATTTCTCCGCGCAGCTTCCAGACATCAACCGCCTCGTCACGGAGCCACAGCACACCGGGATTATCTGGTTTATGCGAGCCGTGCCCGTCAAAGAGCATCAGAACACCCTCGAATGCATTGATAGCTTCGATCAACTCCCGTCGAGATGCAACTCTAACGAACTTTACGTTTAGTTTGTCACGCCAATGAAGGCCGAAGTGTTCAAACGCTATGGTGAATTGTTCAGCTATCACATCACCTTCTTCGAGACCGCTTACAACCAAGATATCTTGGAAAGAATCGGGCGTAATTAAAATAGGAGGCAGAGACTTTAATGTGTCGATGAACAGATTCCCCGGAGTGACGGGGATACGCGATACATTATAGCGCAACCCTAATGGGATTCCTTCAATTTCCAGCCATTCAATATGGGCATCGGCAATGACGCGGATTCCATCTTGCGATCTTGCAATAAGGGCTTGCAAATCATGCGGAAAGTTCTCCGATAGAGAGCGTTGGACACCGCGAAACATTTCAGTGCGTTTGAGGTTTTGGGGTTTGTCGGAACGATAGTTTTGCGCAAATTGGCGGATCGCCCCTCTCGTGCGGTTAAGTCGGTTAGGCAGCCGGATTACGGCAGAGAGTTCAGAAGACGCGAGGCAGGCAACAGCCTCTGTTCCTAACAATAGCTCGAGTCGTCGGATAGCCATTATGGGATTTGAGCCTGGTTTCGCGCCCTCCTTTAATTCTTTTTTCGACTTTCCGCCCATCATAGCCTTGATTTGAGGCTCACTTTCGACTGTAAAATTGTAACTCGATTGCCGTTCTAGTAGCCGAAGCGTGGTTCGGAAATGCCGCCGGGTAGCATTGTCCAATTCATGACTAATCCCTGAGAATCTTCGGAGGTCATAGGTAGCTGGCAGGTATAGATTGAGGTCGGGTTGTCTAGGGTAGAGCTGATTAGCCAAGGTTCTAGAGTGGGCTTCACGTTCTTCGAATATCGCGCTGGTTGTGCGAACTATCTGCTCAACATAAGGCTGTTCGCCGTCAGCGATGCGATCAAATGGCTGAATGCCGAGGTCATAATAGCCGCAAATTCGTAGAGCTGCGATGTTTGGAGCTACCGTTCCATGTCCCCGAATTTCGTAATCTGCACTTTTGTTTGGCGGACTAGTCCACGCATTAATCGCGGCTTCGATTTCATCGATATGCGCAAAATTCCCAAGTTTTCGGATTTCAATACAAACTTCCAGAAAGCGGTTACGAATAGCCTCGTACGAAAGCTCATCATAGCGAATGGTACCGCCGTCTACGGCTACAACCGTGACCGGTCCCGGACAGCTCTCCAGCCATTTCTGGTAATTGGCAACGTCCTCACTCCGATCAAGCATGATAACAGTGAAAGGCGCCTCAATTGGCATCGGCATTGATCGAATCGCTCTTGGCGACTGGCCGTACCAGTTGATAGGTGACTGACCGCCAATGCGCCGATCGATCAGGTAAGGAAGGAAGTCTGGCGCCAGTTCGAAAACATCAGTCGGCATCTGCTGAATGAAGTTTAGCAATCTGCTGTTATAGCAGAGGCTAATCGCAAAGCCCTGAAATGGTGAAGCCTCCTCCGGACGCCAATCTGGAATGCTTATGATAAAACGTATTTTAGTGTCTATCTCGATAACTGCGTCGCTCATAGCTTGCCATTTACAGATTGTGGTCGAGAAGGCATTTGTTCTTTCCTCGCGCCAACAAATCGACGAAGGACGGCTTTACTTGCATTTGCGGAAAATACCCGCTTGCCATTCCCAAGTCCGAAAACAAATAGGCTGACGTTGGCATCACGAGCCAATCAGCATTTCAGCTTCTTTCATGCGCTGACGAGCCATTTGGCAAGTGAGGCACCACCTCGTTGCGCGTATTCCAACCCGTAGACCATTAGATCAGCAAGATGCGCATCTACCGCTCCTCTGGATATCCCGGGCTGAACTCCGAATACTTCAAAAGTCAGTCCTGTTGGCGGTGCCCCTTCCAAAGTTTGCTTGAATGTCCGCAAGTCACCGATCGCAAACCGGGATGGGGTGCGGTGGCGGCCTTCATTTGTACGATGCTCGATGTGCTGGACCAGTACCGAGGCATCGCAGTAAGTGATGGATTTCAGCATCTGGCCGGAGACTTCGTAGACATCGTTGACGCGACCACCAGACGGGGCCCCACCAGCACCTTTACAGTGATATAGTTTGACCACGACGGTGCCATCAGGGTTTTGCACCACGGCAATGTAGTCTGCGGCCTCGCCGCTTCGGTGGTCGTAAATCAGCGCAATAGTGTTGGGCACAGCCGTCAGATATTGCTCAAGCCATCGATGGACGCTCAAACTACCGTCCGGTTGATCCGGTCCGAATTCCATATCGATCTTGCAATTTTCCCAACCAAGGGCCTCCGCGTCATCGTCACCCAGTTGGCTCAAGACTCCCGTTGCAGCTGCGATCAAGTTCACACCGACGAATGAGGATTTATCCGCCGCGTAGAAAACCGGAGGGTGTTCAGACAGCCAAGACGCCAAATCCGTCCATTCGTCATAGCCAGCATGGATCTCGACATCCTTTGGGCCAACTTTCGTGAACAGCGCACCACCATGGATACTAAAATTGAAGCTCTCACTGAAAATGTCAGAGGCGATATCGAAGGTCATCCTAGAGCGCGTGGCATCCACTTGGTAATTGGCCGGCTCGAGGTCTGTAACATTTCCATACGACCACGGCTCGCCCGCTTGGTTCCTCCATCGAATCCGCGGCGCAAGCCGGTACGCCTGTTTGTGCCAACCAGCGGCGATAATTCGCTCAGGAAGCTGCCGAAGCGTGCGAGAGTGCTGAATAATATCTAGTTGTGAGGCCGATATGCCGACCCTACCGCCAAGTCTGCCGTTGAGCTCGGTGATCCACTCGATGTATCCCGCCACTGTCAGGCGTTGATTGGACCAGATGCGCGAGCTACTGCTAGCGCCAATCGTCTCGCGGACGTCATCACCGCCAACACCGCTGCCGAAGAAGTGGCCTTGGGAATAGGCTCGGGCGTCGCCACTCGTTATCGCTCGCTCGGCAGCTGGACCTGTCATCACGCGATAAGACTCGGCCTGCGAGTTGAGCGCTGTGTTCCTGAGGCCAACATTGTAGAACCTGAGACTGTTCAGCCCACTTAATGCTTGGCGTGTTCGCTCGTAGCTAATCGGCCTGTGCTGGTCTGGCAGTGCGGTCTGGATAAGGTTTTGATAGATGCGTGCCGTTCGACGAGTCGAACCGATGAAGCACAGATGAGAGGCATCGTTGTAGGCTAGGAGGAATGCATCATGGCGCACGTTGATCAGTACGTCGGATGTCGCCCAACTTGGTGGCGAGGTATCCACGGTTAGAAGCAGCGATATGAGCCCATCCTCAGAGGACCATTGCTTGGCCACCCTCAGATTACGACCTATTGTATCATCAAACTTTGAAAAGTCGGGTTGCGACTGGCAATCGAAGATCTGCGCGTGCGCGTAAAGCTCCAGCAAAAGAGGTGTAACGGAATCGTAGTCCGAGTCTGCCTGCTTGCTGATCTTGAACAGGTCCAAGACTTCCCGATCCGCCTCAGCTTCCGCGATCTGCGCCCGAGCGACATCATCAATCAACTCGGCGATATCGATCCCCTCCTTAAACAGCTTTAGCGACGCTGCCTTGAGTCGAGAAAGTGGTGCCACGAGCGTGGCGTCACCGGTCGCAGCGTCGTTAGTCCGTGCAAAGCGACCGATGAACTGCAATGTAGGCACCAGGGAACGATGAGGCGCGTGTAGAGCAGCGATCTTCAGCTTTGGAAAATCGTAGCCTTCGCCGAACATGTCGACGCAGACCACACCATCGATTTCCCCAGCGAGCAGCTCTGCCTCCACCGCGTCCTGGGTGCGCTTGGAAGCGTGGCTGTCAATGTTCCTAACGCGGGCGCCTGCCTCGGCATAGATCTCAACCAGCTTCCGTGCAGAAGCGATTGTCGCCGCTCGGGCAAAAATACGATGGTCAAAGCCATTCGCCTGGTCGGCTCGCAGCCGCGCGACCGCAGTTGCAGCTACAGAACGATCGATCTCCTCGTCATCGTTTACATTCCGCACTGGCGCCGGTGTGAAAGCCACACGCCCAAATGCCGACTCCTTGGCCGCTTTCGATACCGGGTAGTAGTAAGCCATTCTTCCCGGGATCGTTTTTCGATCGCGACGAAAGGGCGTGGCGGTTAGGAAGACGAACTTTGCGTTTCGGTAATAGGCAAGAAAGGCTGCCCAGGTTTCTGCGGGTGCGTGATGCGCTTCGTCGAAGATGATTACGTCGAACAGATCTGGCGACGCTTGATGTGCAATGGCCGGCGATAGGCTCTGCGGCGTGGAGATCACTAAGTCCTGATCTGCCAAATGCGACCAATCGGCCGCGTGTTCAGGCGCTCCCTTTTGGCTGTGTACTTTGGGGTTGGGCGTGGCCTCGTCGATAACCCGGAGCCGTCGTAGTACAGAAAGCTCCTTGAAATGGCTGGTAGTCTGCCGCCGTAGTGCGTCGGAAGGCTCGATGACCAAGAGCCTTTTTGCTCTTAGCAAAAAAGGCAACGCCATAATTAGAGCGGTCTTTCCGTAGCCAGTAGGCAAGGTAAGAATTGCCGGTTCGTCGTAGACTGAGAAATGCGCGAGCGAAGAATGCAGGGCACCCAGCTGACCAGGACGAAAACCTGTATTAGGCGCACCTACCAGGTTCAATGAGAGATCATTTTCAATGAAATATGGCATCTAGTCCCCCCATTACATTGGACTAGATTCAATTTTAGCTTGCAAGCTTTTCTAGCAAACGCGATTTGATGACCGCTTCCCTAACTGTCTGGGATGGGGCCAGAGCAACGATAAGTGGGAAAAGCTTAAGGTATTTCACCGGCGGCGTGAATGCGAATAGGGGCGAACCGTTGGCCTAGCATGCCTTTGATCGCAGGTTATTAATGTTGGACACTGGTTGCCGTTAGGACCTAAGCAACCATTCAGCTCTCTGACGATTACAGACACTCATTTCACCTACTTTGAGCTTCGACAGACTGTTTGAACGTGCGTTTTCAATGCGCTTATTAACATGCATCAATTAGAGGGCTGGTCCTACATTTGCGGTGTTGTATTACCGGAGGGACGACTAGTTGCGACCAAGCCGTCCCATAAACTCAAAATGTTTTGGTGCAAAAACGCCAGCCACCAATCGAACAGGAATGATGGGCAGAATCCCCCCAGTACCCCCCGAGGAACTACCTCGAATGCACTCATGGGCTTTGCGAGAAATGAATGCAAAAGCGTGCTGCCGACCGTCCTCACCGATAACGTGCTGGAGGCCTTGTGGAAAACTCTTTGAGTTCCCTGGGGTGGGGGCCTGTTTGCGTGCCCGTTCATAGTCGATGAGTTGGCTTTGGGCGGGGCTACCGGTTTTTGAATTTCCATCAGTGTAGAGTTGGTAGCTCGTGTTGATCCTCCCGTCCTTGCGAACAACCGTTTCTTTTTTGTTTGAGATCGAAGAGCACCGCACCCTACCTCAGAGGGCACTTGCCCAAGTTCTTCCGTGTACGATGCCGGAAGTCGCGGTGGGTGGTCACTCGAAGACCATTCTCCACGACAAAGCTGTCGATCAAATTTGAACGACATTCGAGCAGCGTTGGCATCGAGAATCTGCCTGATTTGAAGCCCACGCGTGCACAGTGCGGCTACGGACGGAAGCCATCCATTTCGGAAAATTATTCCGAAAAACCGCACATTTTGCACTTGAATAGGAAAATTTTTATATTTCGATATATATCGAATAGTCAGCTTAAGCTTATGAAATCATTGATTAATTAAAAGGCGTCATATGAGCGGGAAGAAACCGGAAAAGATATTCCTTCTCGCAAGCCCGGGTACCAGATGCGGTTGACACACTAAACCGCTTCTCGAAATTCCCGATCGAAACACGAAAGCCCAGCAGCTTTCCCTCTCACCGACATCGTCAACAAACCAACATTGGAAAGCAACGCCAATGAATGCACACGTGCGTCCTGAAACAAGCGACCAATTGACCATCGATCTCTTCAACGAACAGAAGGAACGGGAATTCGCCTCCTCGAGCGAAGCAGTCCGAAAATTCAAAATAAACCTCCAGGGCGCTTTCGAGAACGGAAACCTAGCTGACCACAGAGCTGGGCAATATGCGATCCGCAAGCTCATTGGTGGCCTGCTCCCTCGAATGCAGGCTGAATTCGACAGCTGGAAGACTGGCAACCCGCGCCGTGCTGCCATCTGGAAAGTTCCGCTTCGGGAAATGGACCCGGCTGTCGTGCTCTTCGATGCGCTCCATGTGGTCCTCGACAGCTTTTCTCGCGACAACCGAGAGGTCAGTTTCGGTCCGCTTGCAGACCGTATTGGTAAGCACCTGATCGAAAGACAGGAGTGGGAGAAGTTCGAAGCCGAGCGGCCACAGCTGGTTCAGCAATGGCGGGACCAGGCGAAGACCCTGGGTTCGTCCTATAGGTTTCAGCGGACGGGTTGGAACGTCATGCTCAACAGGCAGTTCGAGGCCCAGGGCTACAATCCCTATGACCCTCATAAATGCGGTCAGATTGGTGCCATCGTGCTCGGTTTCCTAGAAGAGCAAGGTGTCATCACGACCGAAATCATAAACATGCGTCCTAACAAGGGAAGCCGCTCGGTCTCCCATAACCGCATGCACAAAGTGCAGCTCTCGGATCTGTTTCTAAAGCTTATCTTTAGCGACAAGATTCCACACTTCATGCTTCAACCCAAAAAGAGGCTTATGGTGTCACCTCCGCTTCCTTGGAGGACCGTCAATGATGGTGGGTATCAGACCACCGTCAACAAAGTGAAAGCCATTAAGGTCAGCCCCAAGCGATTCCAAAGCTTGATGGTCGACAATGATGAAAAATCATTCGACCCCGTAGCTGAAGCATTAGACTATCTCGGGTCTACAGCATGGCGCGTGAACCATGAAGTGTTAGCCATAGCTGAGCGCCATGTTGAACTTGAGCTCAGTGTTGGTTCATTGAAAAGAACAACACCACTTCAAGCTCCCAGCTTTAAGGACTTCCCACAAACAGCCGCTGGTCTTGAACGCTTTAAGAAGGAAGCAAAGGAAATCCACGATTGGAACCGGTCTTCCCTCTCACAGCGGATAAAGACAGCTTCAATCATCAACGAAGCCAAGGCCAACACCGAGTTTGATCGTCTTTGGTCTCCTTTCCAGATCGACAAACGGGGAAGGATGTATGCTGTGGCTTCCAACTCGGTCTACGGCAATGACCTATCCCGAGCCCTCCTCATGCTCGCTGAGGGACAACCCCTCGACACACCAGAAGCCGTCTACTGGCACAAGGTCCAGGGCGCTAATCTCTATGGTCACGACAAGTTGCCATTCGACGAACGAGTGGCCTGGGTAGATGCCAACGTCGAGAACATCCTGCGCACGGCGGAAGACCCGATGGACTTCACTTGGTGGCATGATGCCGATGCCAAGCATGAATGGCGGTTTCTCGCATGGTGTCTGGATTTCGAGCGCACACAGAATGGAGGTCTTAGCCACATCTTGGTGCATCAGGACGCAACATCCAGCGGATACCAGATTTTCAATGCCCTGGTTCGCTCAAAATCCGGCTGCGAATTGGTCAACATGACACCGAGTGAGCATCCAAACGACTTCTATTCTCAGGTGGCAAGTCATGCGATGTCGCTGATCAAGGCCGGGCCAACACACGAAGGCGAGTATGCCAATTGGTCTCGCCAATGGATAATCGAGAAGCCTGCACTTCAGATTAACCGCAAGCAAGCCAAGGAAGTCCTCGTGCCGTGGATCTACGGTGGCACTCACCGGTCTCACGTCGAGAACATCATGGTGACGCTCAAGGGTCATCACGATGTCCCAAGCGAGCGTATCAGCGATCTTGCTGTCACGATCACCCATGCTCTGGAACGGTCGGTCGCGGTCTTCATGCCCGAAGCGGTCGCCGCTCGTGCGTGGCTGGTCCGAGCCGGTCGTCAGCTGGGGAAGCTTGAGATCGAACCCGTGTTGTCCCACCCGGACGGCTTCAAGTGGGTTCACAGTGAACGCGAACAGGAGACGGTGCGGATCACCACCACGTACTTTTCTCGTCGCCAATTCACTCTGGCCACAGGCAAAGAGGAGAAGTTCAAGGTCAGTAAGATGGGCTCTGCTTTGCCGCCCCATGTGGTTCAAGGCATCGATGCGCTGGTCTTGCGCATCTTCCTGAAGAAGCTGAAAGCGAAGGGCATCAGGAATGTGCTGACTGTCCATGACGACATCGGCATCCATGCTCGTGATGCAGCCAGGGCGAAGGAGTTGTACCTCGAGGCCATGCAGGAAGCTATCGAAGGCACGACCATCTTCCAGCAGCTCTACGATATCATTATCGAGCAGGGTGGGGAGATCGATGAGCCTCCGGCGCTGGGCTCTTACGACACGAGCGTAATCCCACAGGCGGTGTACGCCTTGGGCTAAGTCTCGTACTCCCAAATGTCAGGCTCTTGGAGCTTCTCAACTGTGTCGCTGAGAGCCTGACTCAAGGGGCTGACCTTCAAGCTCATGGTCGTTGATGCTTCACTCGTTCAGCAACACCTCGGCCATCCCGTCCAGCCGCCGCTTGTATTCTTGCCAGCGGGGCATGTGGCGGTCCAGGAGGGTATAGAAGCGGGGGCTGTGGTTGTGTTCGGCATGGTGGACCAGCTCGTGCAGGACGACATAGTCAATGCATTCACGCGGGGCCTTGATGAGGAAGGGGTTGAGGCGCACGGTGCCATCGGTGGAACAGCTGCCCCATCGCTTGTCGGTCTCGATCAGATGGAACGGGGGCACACTGTCGATCCACGGTAGGGCCTCTGAGACAGCGCTGAGGCGAGTCTTGAGGTAAGCCTGGGCCCTGACCTTGTACCAGCCTCTCAGACGCCCTCTGATGGCCTGTGGGTCCGTGTTCTCGGTCCTGACCTCCATAGTGCCACGGTAGAGCCTGACGGACCTCTCAGGCCTGGCGACAGGGATGACCTTCAGGACATGCCGCCGACCGAGATAGTGCACCTGCTCGCCGCTGACATAGGACCGGGGGAGGACATGGGTGAAGCGCTCACGGGCTTCCTGAACGTTCCGGTAGATCCAACCAGCCCGCTTGCCGACAGCTTCCTTGATGCGCTGGGCTTCCGTTCCCTCAGGGGCATCAACGACGACAGATCCGTCCTGTTCGACATGGATGGCAACCTTGCCCGAGCGCCCGGCCTTCGACCGCACAGTATAGGGAATGCGTTCGTCCCCGTAGGCAAGTACCCAGTCGCTCACGTCAGCTGTCTTCCCGCCCAGCGCCGCGTCTGACGATTTCGAGGACACGCGAGAGTATTCCTTCTGCCAGCTCCATACCGCCGCCATAGGCACTGAAGTAGCGCGGCAGCAGCTTTTGCCGTATCTCCTTCATGGCATTCTCCGGGTCAAGGGAGTGGGCGGCAATCGCGGACTGGACGACACCGTCGATGTGGATGGCTTCGTCGATCAGATGGTCTTCACCCTTCTCCCTAACAGTCCCCTCGGGAAGAGCCTGCAGGAGAGCCCCAAAGTATGCTCTGTGGTGGCGGTTGTCGGCGATCCTGTCGGGAATACCCGGAGCCCGACCCTTTTTGACCTGCGCCTCCAGATCCTTCAGCAGGACATAATGCTTGTGCGGATGGTCGAAAAGATCCGCTGCTTCCCGAATGGCCTTCTTGAGCAGCTCGGAGAAGGCTGCCTGGGCATAGGGATCTTCAGCCAGGTCCTGTTCTATCGTCCGGGTCAGGCGCGACTTGATGAGATCGGCTTCTGTCCGTGTCTTCTCGTCACTCCAGCTTTTCGGGTCGTCGAGCGAGTAGCTTGCCTGCCCGTCTTCAGCGAACCCTGTGATGTCGATGACACCTTCGCTGCCTTTGACGCCGATGCCGATCACCTGCTTGTCGATCAGGTCGCGGATCTGCTTCTCATAGGCCGAGAAGTCGACTGTCTCCTGGCTTGCCTGCTTGGCCCAGATGCGCAGCTCGGAGAACCACCTGAGGTCGCTCTTGTAGGTCGCGATCTTCTTCTCGCCGACGGCGCTGTCCTCGAAGAAACTGCGGGTGGAGAGGGCAAGCTTCAGGCACATGCCGAACTCCGACAAGGCCGCGTAGAACTCGTCACGGACCTTCTGATGCCTGTCGAAGCTCTCTCCCGCCTCGTCGATCTCGACCTTGGGAACGAGGACACGGCGGAACTGCTCCATGTCCTGCCTGTTCTTCACATCCTTGAAGATCGCCCAGAGATTGCGATGGAGCACGGGCAGGCGTTTGTACTCGCTGGAGACGTTCTCGTAGAGGCCGACAAGATCGTCGATCTCGTAGCCGCCCTGGGTGCGCTCGGCGAGGTCCTGATAGGCGGTCAAGGAGGTGTCCAACTCCTTCAGGATGCCGCGATAGTCGATCAGGTAGCCGTATTTCTTGTCCTCGTGCAGGCGGTTCACCCGGGCGATGGCCTGCAGCAGATTGTGTTCCCTCAGGTACTTGTCGATAAAGAGGACCGTGTTACGCGGCTCGTCAAAGCCCGTCAGCAGCTTGTCGACAACAATGAGGATGTGCGGCCCACCATCGGTGCCGAAGTCCCTCAGGACGCCCTTCTCGTAGCCCTCGGCGCCTGCAGGATGTTTGGCGACCGTCTCGGCCCACCACTTCTGCACTTCCGGCGAGTTGGCTGCGCTGGTGTCCTCATGGCCCTCCCGCGTGTCGGGCGGTGAGATGATCACGGCACTTTCGACAAGACCCAGCGCATCGAGGGCCGTCTTGTAGCGGATCGCCGAGAGTTTGCTGTCCGTGGCGAGTTGCGCCTTGAGGCCAAGGTCCTTCCAATTGCGCGAGAAATCTTCGGCGATGTCGAGGGCAATGCAGGTGATGCGCTGGTCGGCCCCGTAGATCGTTCCCTTGGTGGAAAACTTCTTCTTGAGGTCCGCCCGCTGGTCGTCGCTGAGGTTGGCGGTCCGCGCCTCAAACCACGCATCGACAGCCCGATCATTGATCTCCAGCTCTGGCTGCCGCTCCTCATAGAGCAGTGGCGTCACCGTCTTGTCCTCGACCGCTCTTTGCATAGTGTAGGCATGGAGGATCGGGCCGAACTTGTTCTGGGTCTTGTCGTCCTTCAGGAGCGGCGTACCGGTGAAGGCGATGAAGGCGGCATTGGGCAAGGCCTTGCGCATGCGCTCATGGCTTTCCCCGCCATGGCTTCTGTGGCCCTCGTCCACCAGCACGATCAGGTCGGAGGAGTCGTTGTGGCACTCCGGATAGGACGCTGCTGAGGTGAACTTCTGCAGCAGCGTGAACATGATCCGTTCTGTACCGGAGCCAATCCTCTTGGCGAGGTCACGTCCGGACTGTGCCTTGGCCTTAGCGCCTTCCTTCTTGGTGGCCATGGCCGACCCGAAGGCTCCACCCGACATGAAGGTGTTGGCGAGCTGCCGCTCAAGGTCCGTCCTGTCGGTGATGACGATGGTGCGGCAGTTGGCAAGCTCGGAACGGAGCAGCAGGGCCTTCAGCAGGAAGACCATGGTGTAGGACTTGCCGGAGCCTGTCGTGTGCCAGATGACACCGCCTTCCCGGCCACCTGTCTTGTTACGCCGTTCCACCTGGGTTAGCATCGACTTGACGCCGAAGACCTGCTGGTAGCGGGCCGCGATCTTGCCGACCTTCTGGTCGAAGAGAAGGAAGTAGCGGATGAACTCCAGCAGCCTGTCAGGCCGCAGCAGACTGTTGATCAGCGTGTCCTGTTCCGTTGCCAGGATCGCCCGCGACCAGAGCTGCTCGAAGTAGTCCCGGATGTACTTGGGGCGCTGGGCGAAGAGCGTGTTCTTGGCTGCAGGTGAGAGAGGCGCATTGAGGATACCGGCTACGTCCTTCTCCGGGATCTCTTCCTCCCGCCATGCTGCCCAGAATTTCTTCGGTGTTTCCGTGGTGGCATAGCGCCCGGTCTCGCCGGAGATGGAGACCAGTAGCTGGGCATAGGCATAGAGCAGAGGGATGCCGCCGGTCTTCTGATTGCGAAGGTGCTGGGAGATGCCTTCGTCGACCGTGGGTTTCCCGGTCTTGCTGCTGACAGGCCGCTTGGCTTCGATCACCACGAGCGGCAGACCGTTGACGTAGAGCACGATGTCGGGCCTGTAAGTGCCCTGGGCTCCGTCCCGTTCGACACTCAGTTCCTCGGTCACTTCCAGCCGGTTGGCGGATGGGGTGTCGAAGTCGAGCAGCGGGATGGTGAAGGACTGGCGTTGACCGTCCGGCATGTGCTCGGTGACCGTGACACCATAGACCAGCAGCTTGTAGAGCTTCTCGTTGGCAGCTTTGAGGCCTTCGTTCAGACCGGTGTTGGAGACAGCCTTCAGGACCTGCTGAATGGACCCCGAGGAGAGACCATGGCTTGTTCCCCTGTAGGTGTAGCGATAGGTCTCCAGCCAGCTCCTGAGGGCATCCTCGAGCAGCGCCGAGCGTTCACCACCGCGCCGCTGAAGGCAGACTTCAGGAGAAACGTAGGTCCAGCCGAGTTTCATCAACAGCGCCAGCGCCGGGATCTTGGCCTGGGTTTCTTCGCTGGAGTTCGGTCGGTTGTGCTGGTTCATCTCAAGTCACTGGAAGTGCTGCAGGAGCCATCAAATCAATGACTTACTATCGAACGGATGCGTGTACGCTTGCAAGTTTAGTTTTGAAGGAACATACAACTGTAGTATCTGCTTTGTTGAACGACCCTAGGGATCGTCAGAAAGCGACCCGTCTCTTTCCTGTAAGCAGCTGCTGCATGAGAGCTCGTTTTTCTTCCTTCAGCTTTGCAAGTTGTTTTTTTCTACAATGCAGATCCCAATCGGAAAATTGAAGAATTTTGGCGATGGCCTTCTGCTCTTTCATCTCAATTTTGGGTACTAGAATATTTCCAACTATTGATGTGTTTAGGTTTTTTTGCGTGCCGGGTTGTCCGCCACTTGCCAGCCTTGGAGCGATGAGCTGAAGAAAATAATACAGAAATAGGGTATCGATTCGATCCGAAAGATTGCGAAACACAACAAAACCATCATGAATACACACAGGTATTCCAACTATTTTTGGCACCCCTATCGTCGCGCAAATAGACATGATCAGTTCACCTGGTTCAACAGAAACGCTTCGGGCAGCCCCTTCTTTCGAAAGATATTGTTCGGTTCTTGTGAGCCGTTCTGTCTCGGACGAAGTAACGTCACTAATTCGAACCCAACCGCGTCCCTGATCAGAGAACCATCGAGCATCCGTGATGGGCCGGGGTGAAGCTCCCCGACGTATGGTTATTCTGTCACCAAGTTTCGACATAGCCCACTCCCCCTCGAACCCCTTCAGTCGCCAGTTGCCGGTCAGCAGCTGCTGCATGAGCGCTTTCTTTTGGGCTTCGGCGTTGGCAAGCAACTTCGCAGTCGTCTCGATGGCCTCGTCCCACGTCGATAGGATCTCTGCGATCTTCTTCTGTTCGGGGAGAGGAGGAAGTGGAATTTGAAATGCTCTTGCAGTGGCAATAGAAAACTCAAGCCTTGTGGAACCGACTGTGGAGGCTTTCACGCTGCGCTGCGTATCAGGTGCTTGTAGTTGGAAAGCCAAGTAGTGTCGGTCAATTTTATCGTTAGGTCGTATGCGGGCAATTTCACGAGCGATGTTGCCTTCAAATCCATCGGGGACGACACCTACATTTCCGATAGTGCCTTTTACTGAAATGAGTACATCGCCGCCTTGTATTCGACTCCCAGTGTACTTCTTTTCAATTTCCGGTGCTGCGCGGTGCAGAGAGGCATTCGCAATGCGGTTGATATGTTTGATGGGAACAATAGGAACGCCACCGGGTGTATTCGGACCAATTTGTACCACTCCGTATCTGATTGGGGCGTCGGGGTCTGTAACTTCTTGCAGAGTTGTTAGGCTCCAATCGTCAGGGAGCTCTTTTGGTTCGTTCATCGCGAATATCCAAGCTCCATCAGGAATCCGTCCATTTTGGCCTCTAAATCCACCATCTCTGCCTTCAGTACTTCTCGCTCCTGACGAACAGCCATGAGGTCGATCTCTTCCTCCTCCTCGAAGGTATCGACGTATCGCGGGATGTTGAGGTTGAAGTCGTTCTCCCGGATCTCCTCAAGGTTTGCGAGATAAGCGTACTTGTAGACATTCTCCCGGTCATCGAAGGTAGCGAAGATCCTGTCGAGCTGCTCGTCCCCCAGCCGGTTCTGGTTGGTGCCCTCGATGTACTCCCGCGAGGCATCGATGAAGAGCACCTTGTCATCGGCCTTCTTCTTCCTGAGGATGAGGATCGCAGCGGGGATGCCGGTGCCAAAGAACAGTTTCTCGGGTAGGCCGATCACGGTATCCAGCAGGTTCTCCTCAACGAGTTGCTGACGGATCTTGCCCTCGGAAGAGCCCCGGAAGAGCACTCCGTGGGGCACGACGACAGCCATGCGTCCGCTCTTAGCCTTCAGCGTTTCCACCATGTGGGAGATGAAGGCATAGTCCCCCTTGGTCTTGGGCGGCAGGCCACGGTTGAACCGGCCGAAGGGATCGTTCGACGCCTTGTCGTAGCCCCACTTGTCGAGGCTGAAGGGAGGATTGGCGACGACCACGTCGAAGAGCCTCAGTTGATCGTCACGGGTGCGCAGCTTCGGGTTGGAGATCGTGTCGCCCCATTCGATCTGGTGATTGGTCTCGCCATGCAGGAACATGTTCATCTTGGCGAGCGCCCAGGTGGACCCGATGGCCTCCTGACCGAAGAGGGCATAGGGCGCCTTGCCGTTGGTCGACTTGATCTGACGAGCACACTTCAGGAGCAGGGAACCGGAGCCGCAGGTCGGATCGCAGATCTCGTCGCCTTCCTGGGGCTCCACCAGACGGGCCATTAGCATGGAAACCTCGGCAGGGGTGTAGAACTCTCCGGCCTTCTTGCCAGCTGTTGCGGCAAAACGGGAGATCAGGAACTCGTAGGCCCCACCGATGATGTCCAGAGTGCCCACCCTTGAAGGCCTCATGTCCAGGGTCGGCTTGGCGTAGTCCTCCATCAGGTGGCGCAGGATGTCGTTCTTCTGTTCTTCGTCGCCCAGCTTGTTGGCGTTGAATGAAATGTCCTGAAAGACATCCCTCAGCTTCGCCCCGTTGGCTTCTTCGATGGCGTGGAGCGCCCTGTCGATCCGCTCCCCGTTCCCGGCCTTGTGGCGCTGGGCATGAAGGGCATCGAAACTGGCCCCCTCGGGAAGCACGAACTGCTCGTCCTTCATCATCGCCGCGATCAGCTCCGGGTGGTCGCCGTGTTCCCGCCTGTAGCTCTCATAGTGGTCCTTCCAGACATCCGAGATGTACTTCAGGAAGAGCATGGTCAGGACATAGTCCTTGTAGATCGACGGATCGACCACCCCCCGAAAGGTGTCACACGCTGCCCATGCAGCCTTGTTGATCTGATCCTGAGATACTCTTTCGGCGGACATATGATTCCCGGTGGTTGTCTGAATTTGGGGTGACGTTAGCCGTGGGGAAGCAAGAGGGGAAGGGGGTGCCACGTCCATATGGACAACTGGGCATTTCTTCTCGTAGTTATGTTTTTAGGATATTGCCAGCGAGAATTGATTAGGGAGCTCATCGTGTCGGATTTCACTGTTGCTGAAAGTGCTGAGGAACAAGCTGAGTGGGAGCTCCAGATCGCCAAGTCCCGTTTCGAGCAGCTTTTCATTGCAACGTTCAGAGCCGTTACGCGTGGCGAGAACTCCTATGACGCTACCCAGGCTCTTGTCAGTTTCGTGGAACATGCAAAAGAGACAAAAGTCCCCGTCGCAAAAGTCGTCGATGAAGCGACCAAATCGCTATACGAGCGGTCGTTTGGAACAGAGCGATCGATGGCTTACGAGCGCGAGCAGCAAGAGATTGTCCATGATGCGCTCTTGGTCGCTGCAGAGTATTTCTCAACGGACAATATGGCACGTGCTCGTCTTTCAAAGCGTCAGGATGGTTTAGATCAGAGCATAGAAGCGCATGTCCATGGCAAGGAGCGCCGTTCGAGGGAGAACGGCCACAGCTATTTTGAGAAGTTGTTAGACGAAGCTGGAGGTCCGCTAAACTCCAGAGGCCGCAAAGGTCGGTGAACGTAGTTGGATTGTCGCTGCCTTCAAGAAAATCGAGCGCGGCAGTGCCAGAGGGTTTGGGAGGTGGGCTGTGACGAACCTGTTTGAAGTCGCTGCAGGTAAATTGAAGCCTGTCTCGAGGGCATCGCTCGCCACAGAAGGGCAGATTGAGACTTGGGTTGCCGAGAACCCTGAGATTCTTGGTCTGGATCTTCTGATCATTGGCCGCCAAGTCGGAATAGAAAACCGTGGCAGACTGGATCTTCTTGGTCTGGACGTTTCTGGTGACCTAGTTATCCTCGAGTTGAAGCGGGATAAGACTCCTAGGGAAATCGTTGCTCAGGTTCTGGATTATGCGAGCTGGGCCGTGATGCTAAATACCCGCGATGTGCATGATATTGCCAACGCCTATTTGGCAAAACCGTTACCGGCCGCGTTTCAAGACCGTTTTGACCGGAGCTTGCCGGAGACACTTAATGGCGATCATCAGCTTGTTATCATCGCGAGCGAACTCGATCCCACTACAACACGAATAGTTGAGTACCTCTATGATCGTCACGACGTCGGGATAAACACGGCGCTGTTTCGTGTCTTTCAAGACGGTGATCGGCAACTTCTCGCGACCGATTGGCATCTCGATCCGGAAGAGGTCGAGGAGCGTTCAGCTGCAAAGGTTAAAGCACCGTGGACAGGGTACTGGTATGTCAACGTCGGCGATGGTGAGCGCCGCTCATGGGAGGACATGCGCCGCTATGGCTTCATTTCCTCTGGTGGCGGGCGGTTCTATTCCGGGAAACTCAACCAGCTATCTGCCGGGGACAAGATCTTCGCCTACCAGAAAGGGCAAGGCTATGTGGGATATGGTGAGGTAGCGTCACCCTCTGTCATGGCGCGGGATTTCGAAACAATCGCTGGTAATCTTCTGTCCGTCGAACTGGTGCAGCCGGGTCTTGCCCGCGACAGGGACAACGAGGAACTCGCCGAGTATGCGGTCGGGGTGAACTGGATTAAAACATTCCCTTTGGCCCAAGCGAAGACATTCCGTGGCGTCTTTGCTAACCAGAACATTGCCTGCAAACTTAGGGATGCGGCGACGCTGGAGTTCTTGTCTGGTGTCTTTGGAAGTCCGCTCGATGCCAAATAAGCTTATCGGGCATGACTAGCAAATACCTCAACCGTGATGGGATCGGAATGCAGAAAAGTCCGATGTTGCAATGCGTGTCGCAGTCTTTGATTTTGTTCTTGGCGTATTCGTAAGGCAGTTGATCTTTGGAAGACGGGTTTCCTATGGTCAACAAATCAACTACGAAAGGCTCCAAAAGGAAGAAACTGTTTGCACCAGATGTTGACACTGTGTGTTGACACCATCCTTGTCGTTGGTTGAATAAGTTGCTGAAACTTATGAATAAAATCCCTTGCCCTTTGCTATGTAGGTTCATTGAACCTGATCCGGCTGATACCGGCGGAGGGATTTGAGATCATGATGCACACACCACTCCCTTCAACACGTCCTTTCCGGAATACCGGCAACGGGCTTTCTGTCGCAGGAGAGCCGTCATGAGCCTTTCCGTTGCTGCTTCCACGCAAGCCCTGAGCGCCGAACAAGTCTTCACCCTTCTGGAAAGGGTGCGGCAGAAAACGCCGCGCGTTCACGCCATAACAAACGCGGTCGCCCAGAGTTTCACCGCCAATGTGCTGCTTGCGCTCGGGGCGGTTCCTTCCATGACCATCGCGCGGGAGGAAGTTGCCGCCTTTGCCGGTGGGGCTGATGCACTGCTGGTGAACCTCGGCACCCTTGACGAGGAACGCCGTGCAGCCATTCCGCTAGCGATCGAAGCTGCCAGGACTGCCGGACGTCCGGTTTGTGTCGATCCGGTCTTCGTCAACCGGTCACCCGTACGCTGCGCCTATGCGCGCGAATTGCTGGGCCTGAAGCCGGATCTGGTGCGGCTCAATCCGGAAGAACTCACCGCTCTCTTGCCGGAGCGGGCGGATGCTGATGCCTTGATCGAGGCCGGTACGGTTTTTGCCGTCACCGGCCCGGAAGACAGGGTCGAGAGCCGCGGCGAGGATTTCCTGCTGCGCAACGGCGATCCGCTGATGTCACGCGTGACGGCCACCGGCTGTGCCGGCGGTGCCGTTCTGGCAGCGTTCCTGAGCATCGAAAAGGACAGGGCGCTTGCAGCTGCTTGCGGATTGTCCGTCTTCAACATTGCCGGCGAAATCGCGGCCAGCCGGTCAGGCGGGCCAGGCAGTCTGGTGCCGGAGTTGCTCGACGCACTCTATTGCCTGACTGACCGCGACATTGAAGCCCGTTTGAAGACCGGCTGACGCAGGCTTTTCGGCATCTACTCCCAGGAGGTTCCCATGACCGCAATTGCGGTAACCATTGCAGGATCGGATTCCGGCGGCGGAGCCGGCATTCAGGCTGATCTCAAGACCTTTTCCGCAAATGGCGTCTTTGGTGCCAGTGTTATTGCAGCCCTGACGGCGCAGAACACGCTTGGCGTCAGCGCCATTCATGATGTGCCGCCAGAGTTCGTGCGGGCCCAGATGACAGCCGTCTATTCGGACCTTGCCGTCAAGGCGACCAAGATCGGCATGCTGTCGCGTGTCGATACGATCGAGGTGGTAGCTGAAGGGCTTCGGGCACATGAGACAGGTCCGGTCGTGCTTGACCCGGTGATGGTGGCTGCCTCCGGTGACCCGTTGCTTGCGGACAGTGCGGTCGACACGCTGATTGCCTTGCTGCTGCCGCTGGCCGATATTGTTACCCCGAACCTGCATGAAGCTGCCCGCATGTTGCAAGGCAACGTTGCCGCGGACGAACCGCAAATGCAGGCGCAGGCAGAACGTCTGCTCGGTCTTGGAGCCAATGCGGTTCTGCTCAAGGGCGGGCACGGGTCTGGTGCGAAGAGCGCCGACCTGCTTCTGGATCGAAACGGCAATGCGGTCTGGCTCAGGTCAGAGCGGATCAAGACCGACAACACGCATGGCACCGGTTGCACCCTGTCATCCGCGATTGCCTCGGGTCTTGCCAAGGGGCAGGACATGGAAGCAGCCGTCAGGTCCGCCAAGTCCTATATTCAGGCCGCCATCGCCGCTGCCGACACGCTTCACATCGGCAGTGGTCACGGGCCAGTCCATCATTTCCACGCGTTCTGGAGCAAGTGAGATGACCGATCAGCCAAAGACCGAAACCGGACGGATCAGCCGTCGCGGACTTCTGGGGGCTTCCGCCGCCGCCGGTGCAAGCGCATTGGCCGCCCCGGCGGTGGCGCAGGAGCAGGCGACGCTGGAATGGAAGATGGTCACGTCCTGGCCAAAGAACCTGCCGGGGCCCGGGGTCACGGCACAGCGCATTGCCGACAGGATCGAGCTGATGTCCGGCGGCCGCCTGCGCGTTCGGCTTTATGCTGCCGGGGAACTGGTGCCGGCTCTGGGCGTGTTCGAGGCCGTTTCAGCGGGGACGGCGCAGATGGCGCATACAGCCTCGTTTTTCTGGCAGGGAAAGATCCCTGCTTCTGTCTATTTCACGGCGATCCCTTTTGGTTTGCTGCCGCATGAGCATATCACCTGGATTGAGCAGGGGGGCGGTCAGGCGCTCTGGGATGAGCTTTATGCCCCGTTCGGACTAAGGCCCGTTATGGCCGGTAACACCGGCGTTCAGATGGGGGGCTGGTTCAAGCGCGAAATCAACACTCTTGACGATCTCAAGGGGCTGAAGATCCGCATGCCGGGCCTTGGCGGCGAAGTGATGCACCGGCTTGGGGCGACGCCTGTCAGCCTGCCGCCTGCAGAGTTGTTCCAGGCGTTGGACAGCGGCGTGCTGGACGCCACCGAATTCCTGGGTCCCTGGTCGGACAGGGCAATGGGGTTCCAGAAGGCAGCAAAGTCCTACTACACGCCGGGGTTCCATGAACCCAACGGCACCGGTGAAGCGCTTTTCAACATGGTGGCGCTGGAAGGCCTGCCGGAAGACCTTGGCGCCATTGTTCTGGAGGCCTGCAAGGCAGAAAACGGCCGCTCGCTAGCAGAAAGCGATTGGGAGAATGCAGGCGCACTGAAGCTCCTGCAGGAAGAGGACGGCGTTACCGTCCGTCCTTATCCGGACGACGTTCTGGATGCGTTGCGGGAGACTTCGGCAGTCGTGCTGTCCGAGTTCGCGAGCAAGGATGCGCTTAGCCAGAGGATCTACGACAGTCATATGGCTGCGCGGGCGCGCCTTGCCCCCTGGAGTGACGTTGCCATGCGCCGCTTCCTCGAAGCTCGCGACAGCTAGGCTTGCCGCTTGAGGCTGTAAGCAAGGAATGGAGTGCGGCCCTGGACCGTCTCTTTCTGCGAGCCGGTGCAACCCACCGGTTCGCAGCTTGCAACCTGCCTTGCCGGAAGAGCGGTAATTGACCTGGCGGTAGCGCGTCGCCTGCTGACAAACATCCTGACAAAAATTCAATTTCGAATGGAAAGGCTACCGTGCAATGGTGTGCCGACACGGTTTCCGTTAGGAAAGGTGATTGGCGTTTTTACCAAGTAATATCAAGGGACTTGTCCTACAAAAGATCCACATTCCGTCACGAAACCTGTGGCAAAGCCGCAACGATTCACTGTTAAATTACGTTATCGGAAACTGACATTTCGAGTGCCTTTTTTTTAGGCAAATGTCTGAAAGTGTGTCGGTGTGATGACGAACAGACTCTGAACCTGTCGTTTTTGAAGTGTTTTGAATGTCTACGCAGCAATACCTACCAGAAAAGCCGCGCATTTCGCATTGCAGCATGAAAAAACGACCGCATAACTGACGTAAATATTCAGTTGAAACGGACGGCATTCTCCTAAAACCCTGTCTCAGGTTGTCATCAAGCATCCGGTGGCTAGGGGATGGGAGGAAACTCAATGCCGTGGGTAAACAAGAAATCAGTTCTACTTGCTTCTACAGCTGTAGCTCTATCAATGGTTGCAAGCTCTGCATTTGCAGGTGCTTTTGCACTTAGAGAACAGAGCTCGTACTTTCAGGGTATGTCTTTTGCCGGGTATGGTACGTCCGGCGGTTCGATCTCTTCGATGTACTGGAACCCGGCGTCGCTTATCGGCGCTCAGCAGGGCCTCACCATCGAAGCGCACAATACGGGGCTCTTTCCAAGTTCGGATATCAACGGCACGCTGTCCGGCGGGTTCCTCGGTACGTCTTCGATCGGCAGTGGCGACATTGCTTCCGACGCATTCATTCCCGCTTCCTATGCAGCTTACCGGCTGAATGAAAAGCTGATCTTCGGTGTCGGTATCAACGCACCCTTCGGCCTGTCGACAAAACCGGAGCAGAACTGGGCGGCCCAGTTCTATTCCCGTTCGTCTTCCGTGTTCTCGTTGAACGTCAATCCGACGGTTGCGCTTCAGATCAACGACATGTTCGCGATCGCGATCGGTGTTCAGGCGCAATATCTGGACGTGTCGCTGAAATCCGCCGACGCCACTTCCGGAGCGGGCTTCCCCCGTTCGAACCAGATCTCTGGTGATGACATCGGTTTCGGTGTGACGGCTGGTCTGACGGTGCGACCGTTCGAGGGGACGGAAATCGGTCTCGGGTATCGCTCCGGTGTCGGTCACGATCTCGACGGCGACCTGTTCGCCGGTGGTGTCACGACGGCGATCGGCCTGGGTGTCGTTACGCCGGACATGATCAACCTTTCCGCAAAACAGAAGGTGACCGACAAGATCCGCGTTCTTGGAACGGTGGAATGGACCAACTGGAGCCGGCTGAAGTCACCCCGTGCGATCAACGATGCGACCGGCGCAGAGGCCACCGTCCTGCATTTCAACTATGACGACGGCTGGTTCTTCTCCCTTGGCGGTGAATACGACTTCAACGAGAAGCTTACCTTCCGCGGTGGTGTCGGCTACGAAATCTCGCCGATCGACGAAGACATCCGCTCCACGCGTCTGCCGGACAATAACCGCTGGTGGCTGTCTGCCGGTGCCAGCTACACCTTCAACGAGCACCTGGCGTTCGATGTCGGTTACACGCACATCATTCCGGAATCGACCGATATCAACATCGATTCCAGTCACCAGGACTACAACGCGGTATTCGGTACCTATTCGGGGGATGTCGACAGCAGCGTCAACATCATTTCCGCCGCGCTGCGCTACAAGTTCTGATCAGAAAGATCAGCCGTTCAGGAAAGGCCGGGGCATATGCTCCGGCCTTTCTTCATGCCACAGGCGGCTCAAAACGCCGCCGGATAGAGCCCGCCATCCATCAGGATGTTCTGGCCGGTGATGTAGCCGGCGTGGCGGGAGCACAGGAAAGCGCAGGTCTGACCGAATTCCTCGGCTGAACCGAAACGTCTTGCCGGAATTTCCGCCGCCTGTGCCGCCCGGACATCCTCGATGCTTTTACCTGACTGCTGCGCGACGCGCTCGAAGCCGCCTTTCAGACGATCGGTGTCCATCTTGCCGGGCAGCAAGTTGTTGACCGTCACGCCGTGGGGGGCAAGCTGGCGGCAGACGCCGGCCAGGAATGCCGTGAGCCCCGCCCGAGCACCGCTGGACAGATCGAGCCCTTCGATCGGCATCTTTACCGAAAGCGAAGTGATGTTGACGATGCGGCCGAAACCGCGCTCCTTCATGCCGGGAACAACCGCCTGGATCAGCTCGATGGGGGTGACGAAATTCTGCACCACACCTTCCATCAGCGCCGCACGGTCCAGCTCGGAATAGTCGCGCCGGGGCGGGCCACCATTGTTGTTGACCAGAATGTCCGGATCCGGGCAGGCCGCCAGAAGCGCTTCTTGTCCCTCCCGTGTGGAAACATCCGCTGCGATGGCGGCAACGCTCACGCCGAAGCGGTTCTGCAGCAGGGTGCGGGTTTCTTCCAGAACCGTTTCGTTACGTCCGTTCAGGACGATGTCGCAGCCTGCTTCCGCCAGCGCTTCGGCGCAGCCCTTGCCGAGGCCGCGGCTTGACGCACAGATGATTGCCTTTTTGCCCTTGAGGCCGAGGTCCATGAACGTTCTCCTTGATGCAGGTTGGACATGCTTTGTGGCTGGCAAAACCCGATGCTGTCAAATGCCGTCAGGGACATATGGAGCCGGTCAGCATCCGGCAAGATGTTCGTGAAGCAACGGAATGAAGTGAGGGAGGCCAATACCCGATCCGTGCCGGTGTTAATCATTAAGCTGGAAAACAAACAGGCCCGGGGAAGTCACGCCGTTTGTCATAATAGTGATACTTGAATCGCGTCTATAGCGCTCCAAAGGGAATTTGGAGAAGTGCTATGTCTACCGCTGAGGCATCGCGGCATTACCGGGCCTTGTTTATTTCCGACGTCCATCTTGGCACGCGCGGTTGTCAGGCGGAGATGCTGCTGGACTTTCTGAAGGACAATGAAGCCGAGACCATCTATCTGGTCGGCGACATTGCCGATGGCTGGCGTCTGCGGCGGTCCTGGTACTGGCCACAGCTTCACAACGACGTGGTGCAGAAGATCCTGCGCAAGGGGCGCAAGGGAGCCCGGGTCATCTATATTCCGGGAAATCACGACGAGTTTCTGCGCAGCTTCCTCGGTACGCATTTCGGCGGCGTCGAAGTGACCGACAGCATCATTCACGAAGCTGCCAACGGCAAACGCTACCTGGTCATTCATGGTGACCAGTTCGACGTGGTGATCCGCCATGCCAAGTGGCTGGCCTTCTTTGGCGACAAGGCCTATGTGACCGCGCTCGGCGTCAACACCTGGCTCAATGTGGTCCGGCGCCGACTCGGCCTGACCTACTGGTCACTGTCCGCCTGGGCCAAGTTGAAGGTCAAGAACGCGGTCAGCTTTATCGGACGTTTCGAAGAAGCCCTGTCCGACGAGGCGCGCCGGCAGGGCGTCGATGGCGTCATTTGTGGTCATATTCACCACGCCGCGGACCGTGATATGAACGGCATTCACTACATCAACACGGGTGACTGGGTGGAAAGCTGCACTGCGGTTGCCGAGCACCACGATGGAACATTTGAGGTGATCCGATGGGTGGACCGTACCCAGGAGGAGGCCGTGCCGGCGAACGCCAAGGAAGCACCGGTCGCCGCATGAGTTCCATTCTGATTGTGACGGATGCCTGGCATCCCCAGATAAACGGTGTGGTTCGCTCGCTTGAGCGCACGGCCGAAGAACTCGAGAAGATCGGTGTGCGGGTGGAATTCCTGACCCCTCAGGAATTCACGACGCTGCCGTGTCCGACCTATCCGGAAATTCGCCTGTCGTTGACCCATCGCGGCATCGTGCGCCGGAAGATCGAGGATTACGGCTGCGAGCATCTGCACATTGCAACGGAAGGCCCGCTCGGGCTTCTGGCGGCAAGCGTCGCCAAGAAGGCTGGGCGTCCGTTCACCACGAGTTACCACACCCGGTTTCCAGAATATGTTTCAGCCCGGCTGCCGGTTCCGCTGACTTGGTCCTACAGCTGGCTGCGCCGGTTTCACAATTCCGGCTGCGGCTGCATGGTCGCAACACGGTCGCTGGAGCAGGATCTGCGTGACCGTGGTTTTACCAATCTGATGCGCTGGTCGCGCGGCGTGGATGAGCAGCAGTTCAAGCCTTACGAGGGCTCCGTTCTGCCAGCCGACCTGCCGCGTCCGGTGTTCATGTATGTCGGCCGGGTCGCAATCGAAAAGAACATCAAGGCGTTTCTGGATCTCGACCTGCCGGGATCGAAAGTGGTGGTCGGTGGTGGCCCGCAGCTCGACAGTCTGCGCCGGGAGTACCCGGGGGTGCATTTTACCGGTTCCAAGGTGGGCGAAGATCTCGCAAGGCATTATTCCGACGCGGATGTCTTCGTGTTTCCCTCACTCACCGACACCTTCGGCAACGTTATGCTTGAGGCCCTGGCCTGCGGCGTGCCGGTTGCCGCTTTCCCGGTAATGGGCCCGCTCGACGTCATCAGCGATACGGGGGCGGGTGTCTTGTCGGAAGATCTGCGCGAAGCGGCTGAAGCCGCGCTGGATATCCCACGCGAACATTGCCGCACGATTGCCATGAACTACACCTGGGCGGCCAGCGCACGTCAGTTCCTGGACAATTGCATTGAAGCCCAGGACATACACAACGCCCGTTCGACGCAGGGAAAAGCCGCCGAATAAGACGGCTGCCCTGATGTGCGATGACGCTGCGCAGTGCGGCAAACGAAATTGACACCAAGACAAGTTCCCGCTGGAACTGCCCGCTTTCCTGTGAAAACACTTGCATCGAGACCCGGCCCTGAAAGGGGCCAAAGCATTGCCTTGTGCGCTTCTGCGGCAGGCCTCCGAGCAGTTGTTTGACGTTTAGAGCGAGTTCCGATGACGAATATGCAATCGCTGCCTGTGTCTGAAGCAGGTTCGAAATTGGCTGGTAAAACCGTTTCCATAGAGGATGTTGAAGCCGCAGCGGAGAGGATCCGAAGCGAGGCGCTGGTGACACCGCTTCTGAGGCATCCGTTGCTGGATGAGGTAACCGGGGCAACTGTCGTCGTGAAACCGGAAAACCTGCAACGTAGCGGCTCGTTCAAGTTTCGCGGTGCCTTCAACCGCCTCAGCCTCATCCCGCTGGCAGACCGACCCAGGGGCGTTGTGGCCTGTTCGTCCGGAAACCACGCACAGGGCGTTGCTGCAAGCGCGCAGCTGCTCGGTATGCCCGCAACCATCGTCATGCCGTCCGACGCTCCAAGGATCAAGCTGGAGCGCACACGCGGTTACGGGGCGACCGTCATCACTTACGATCGTGAGACCGAAGACCGTGACGCGATTGCAGGCGACCTGTGCTCCAAGTCAGGAGCGACGTTTGTCCACCCCTACAATGATGTCGGTGTCATCGCAGGGCAGGGCACAGTCGGACTGGAGATGGCAGCCCAGGCAGCTGCGCTGGGCCTGCATCTGGACGATGTGCTCGCCTGTACCGGCGGTGGCGGATTGTCCAGCGGCATTGCCCTGGCGCTGGAAGAGAAGTCGCCCGGTACGGTCTTCCATACTGCTGAACCGGAACTGTTCGACGACTACAAGCGCTCGCTTGAAGCCGGTGAGAGGCTCTCCAATGCCGTAAAGACCGGCTCTGTCTGCGATGCGCTCCTGTCCGAATCGCCGGGTGATATCGGCTTTTCAATTCTAAGCCGCGTTGCGGGCGAAGGCGTGACTGTCACGGACGAGGAAGCTCTGGCTGCCGTCGCCTTTGCGTTCACCGAACTGAAGCTCGTCGTTGAGCCCGGCGGAGCAGTTGCACTTGCAGCACTTTTGGCCGGAAAGCTGCCTTTCAAGGGCAAGACCGTCGGTATCGTTTTGACGGGCGGAAACATCGATCCACAAATGCTAAAGACTGCGCTGTCCCGTTAACGCGCCTTTAGGGGGCTACCCGCTAGAGCGGTTCCACAAGCATGACTTGCCGAAGTCGGGTGGAGGGGACCGGGCCAGGCAGTCCTGTTTGCCTTTTCGTCGGGACGGCGCGAACAGGGCTGCTGAAAATTGAATTCCAGCGTGGATTGCCGGGCAACGGCGCCGCGTCTTCTCCTTTCATCACCTGAACATTGCCAGCGTACCGATGCATCGAGCATGGCGCGGAACGCCTTGTTGTGCCTTTCAACAGCCCGCACGGGTTCGCGAGGGAACAGGTGACACGTGCTTTATTGAATCAGGATCTCCTGCCTCTTCACTGAGAGGCTCGGAGGTCCGGCAACTGAAAAGCGATCAGCACACGGGCCCGGTAAACCGGACCTCCATCGGCTGATCCAAGAGGCATTCATGCAGACAAACACCTTGAAAGATCGGCTGAAGTTTTTCCGTTTCACGGATGAGGATCGGGCTGTGGCCCAGTCCGTGTGGCCGGCAATCAAGGAAGCCTTGCCGAGCGTTCTGGACGGGTTCTACGTACACGTTAAAACCGTGCCGCATCTGGCGGCGCTTGTCGGCAACCAGCAGTCGCGCCTGGTGAAGGCACAGATGAGCCACTGGGAAGGGCTGTTCGCAACGGGCCCGGATGAAGCCTACCACGAGCGCGCTGTGCAGATCGGCCTCACACATGTGCGGATCGGCCTTGATCCCAGCTGGTACATCGGTGGCTATTCCTTCGCCCTCACGCAACTCACGGAGACGGTTCTGAAGAAGCGCTTCATGTCGACGGGCAAGCGCATTCGGGCCATGCAGGTGATGACGAAGCTGGTCATGCTGGACATGGATGTCGCGATCTCCACCTATCACGAGAAAATGGTGGCAGACGCTGTCGGACGCGAGACCGAACTGAAGGCCGCCATCCAGGAATTTCAGGGCGTTCTGGGCGGTACTGTCGGCACGCTTGGCGCGGCTTCCGAACAACTTGAAGTGTCTTCGGGCAGTCTGCGCCGCGAGACGGGCTCCATCGGAGAGCGGATGGTCAAGATGGACAATACGTCTGCCGAAACCGCAAGCGGTGTCCAGTCAAGCGCGACGGCAACGGAGGAAATGTCCGCTTCCATCACCGAGATCGGTCGCCAGGCAGGCCAGTCCCGCGAGATGGCGCTGAAGGCCGTGGAAGGTGCACGCAGCACAAACGACTCCGTAACGAAACTTGCCGGCTTCGCGGATCAGGTCGGATCGGTGATCGGGCTGATCTCTGAAATTGCCGAACAGACCAACCTGCTGGCACTTAACGCTACCATCGAAGCGGCGCGTGCCGGAGAAATGGGCCGCGGATTTGCGGTTGTCGCAGCCGAAGTGAAGGAACTCGCCAGCCAGACCACCAAGGCGACGGAAGAAATCACCGAACAGGTCGCCAGCATTCAACAGGCGACCAGACAGTCTGTGCAGGATATTGAAGGCATCACCTCGATAATCGGTGCCCTGTCCGAAATCGCGACCGGCATTGCCTCCGCGGTGGAGCAACAGGCGTCGGCAACGGCAGAAATCTCGGCCAACGTCCAGATCGCTGCACAGGGCACCCAAGCCTTTACCGACGAGATTACCGCTGTGCGCGGGTCGGTCGAAAATGTCGAGGGGGCTGTCGGCACCATTCAGGACATGTCGACGGCGCTGAAAGACCAGGCCGGCCAGCTCGGCCAGCAGGCGGAACAGTTCTTCGCCAAGATCAATTCCGGCCGCTGACCGCCACCTTGCTGTCCCGGCCTTGCGCCGGGACCTCGGAGGCAAAGGGTTTTCCGCTCGCACGCCCCGGCTCCCCGATCCCGGCTCCCGGATCCCGGATCTCCGCTGCGCTGCGTCCGGGATGACCGACTGAGAGGGGGGGAGTGCGAGAAGCGGAAAGAGCGCCAAACCTTAGCTTGCCCGGAAAACCAGCCTCCCCATCGTCATCCCGGCCAAGCATAGCGCGAGCCGGGACCGGAGAGCCGAGGCGCAACCTTTTTCGCGACCTTACTATTGCCGGCCTTCAGTTCACCGATCTCGGAAATTCATAGCGTTCCATCCGCAAGAATCGATAGGAGAGGCAACAAAAAAAGGCGCCGCAACGGGCGCCTTTTTCGAATTTCCTGCCGGATGCATTCTTAGTTGAAGAGTGCCTGGCGCTCGGCTTCGGACAGCTGTTTCAGCGGATCTTCGCCATCTTCTTCACTGACTTCCTCGGTCAGCTCCCATTCGGCGTCGGCCTCGGCTTCGTCTGCCGCTTCATGAGTGCCACCACCCACTTCGCTGTCGAACAGGCGTTCGATGGCAGCTTCATCCAGAGTGGCGTCCGGGTCGGCACCGGCGAACTCGTCGTCTTCTTCCTCTTCGTCGGCGGCAGGAGCGGAGGCGAACATGTCGTCGATAGCGGCTGCGTCCATCGGCTCGTCACCGCCGGCCATGATGGCATCGACGTCGGCTTCGCTTGCCATGATGGCATCAACATCAGCTTCGCTGGCATGCTTCGGAGCTTCTGCCGGGGCTGATTCCGCGCCGGTTTCCTTCAGTGCGGCGTCAAACACGTCGTCGCTGACGGACATCAGCTCATCGACGTTGTTCTGGGAAACGCCGCCCGCAAGCTGCGGGCCGTTCAGGAGATGTGCATCCGGACGAGTGTCGACCGGGCCAGCCGTTGCTTCGGCTTCCAGCTCCTGGATGCCCCAGATGTTGATCATCAGGTTGATGCGGCTTTCAAGATAGCGCAGTACCTGAACAACCTTGTTGGTCCGCTGGCCGGTCAGATCCTGGAAGGAACAGGCCATGAAGATTTCGGTCGCCTTGGCATCGATGTCGTCGCACACGGCATCGTCCGCACCATTCTCGCGCAGGACCCAGGCCTTCTCCTGAATCTGCTCTGCAGCTTCCAGAATGGATTGGGTCGCGCCTTCGGTCTGGGTGACGATGGCATCGAGTTCGTGAGAGGCGTCGACAAAGCGGTTGCTTTCCTCGCCTTCCGCCTTGATGTTGGCAATCTCGGCCTTGGTACGCTCGATAGCCTCGTGCATGTCGGCAATGTCGAGACGGATCTTGTCGAGATCCGGCACCTTGCGCTGCCGGGTCATCATTTTCTCTAGCCGGCCAATCGCGGTCAGGATCTCGGTGGTTTCCGGGGTCTTGTTGCGATTGAGAAACTCTTTCAGAAACCTGCGCCCGCGATCGGACTCCATCAGGGTCTGTTCGAGAGTCTGGTATTCGGCTTCGCCGATCAGCTCCGGCTGTTCCTGTGCTGCTTCCGCTTTCATGTGGACGCGAATCTCAACTTGCCTAAGGGTCGTTTATTGCCGTAACACGGACAACTTCGCCCCCAAGGTAAGGCGGAAAACGTTAACATCCTTTTAGGGCGCTACTTCGCCCGGTATCCCATGTCGCTCGACCGTTCCAGTATCAGCAGCCGTGTCTCGGCCCTGTTCGCCAGCCATTTCTTCGGCGTTGGCCTGTTTCTGCCGTTTATTCCGGTCGTGCTCGGGTTTCGCGGGCTGACAGCGGCTGAAATCGGATTTGTTCTGGGGATAGGCACGATTGCCCGGATCGCGGCAAGTCCGCTTCTGTCGAATCTCTCCGACCGCACCGGCCAGCGCAGGCTGTCGATTCTGATCTATTCGCTGGCGGCTGCGACCTTCATCGGGCTTTATTTCCTGCCCCTGGGGCTTGTGTTCCTGTCCGTCGCGGTGATCGGCTACATGGTCATGAATGCGCCGGTGGTGCCGCTCAGCGATGCCTATGCGCTGGATGTCCAGCGCAATACGGGAGCGGATTACGCCCGCATGCGGCTGTGGGGCTCGGCCGGTTTCGTGGTTGCCAGCATCTTCGGAGGTTCACTGGCTGCGGAAGGTACGTCCTGGCTCATCGTGGTTGCCGTCGGCCTTGCTTCCCTGGCAACGGGTGCTGTTGCCATGTCGCTTCCCCGGCAAAAACGTGGTGAAACGCCTTCCGAAGCGGCCGACGGGACTTCGGACGACCACAAGGACACGCCGTTCAAAAGTGTCTGGTTCTGGCCGTTGTTGATGGTACTTGGATTGTACCAGGCGAGCCATTCAGCCTTTTACGGCTTCGGGACGCTCTACTGGCAGGCGATGGATGTGCCTGACTTTGCGATCGGTCTCTTGTGGGCGACGGGTGTTGCGGCTGAAATCGCCCTGTTCACGGTTGCCGGAAACCTGGCGCAACGGTTTGATCCGCCGATCTTTCTGCTGGCCGCCGGGGTGGCGGCAACCTTGCGTTGGCTGCTGTTTCCCTTCGCCGACACGCTCCCCGCCATGGCTGCCTTGCAGACTTTGCACGGCCTATCTTTCGGCGCGGCCCATCTGGGGGCCGTCGCGATCCTTGCACGGGTCGTGCCGAGCCGTTGGGCGGGAACGGGGCAGGGGCTGCTTGCGACTTCCGTAGGCATCCAGATGGCGATCGGCCTCAGCATTTCCGGCGCCATTTACGAGATCAATCCGGACTGGCCCTTTTTCGTGATGTCCGTGGTTGCGGCAATCGGCACGCTGTTGACGCTGGCGATGACCCCAATGCTGCGAAATCGCATGGCGGCGGAGTGAGGTTGGGGGATTTCCCTATATCCCGCTGAAGAGGCATTTCAGCGCCCTTCGATAGTCCAGATATGCATACCCACAAAAAACGCCGGCCCAATGACAAGGAACCGGCGCTTTTCTTTTGTTCAGCGCTGAAGTTCTTACCCCCACAGCTCCGGCTGAGGCGGATAGAGCGTGCTACCTTCGAACTTCAGTCCCGGTGAGCGGTCTTCGGCCAGGAGCAGAGGTCCGTCGAGGTCGACAAAATCCGCCTTCTGGGCGATCAGGACCGCAGGCGCCATCGCGAGAGACGTGCCGAGCATGCATCCGACCATGACCTTGAGATCCTGGGCGCGCGCTTCATCGCAGAGCTTCAGCGCAGCCGTCAGACCACCTGCCTTGTCGAGCTTGATGTTGACCGCGTCATATTTTGCGCGCAGCCCATCGATGCTCTTGCCCGGATGAAGGCTTTCGTCCGCGCAGATCACCACACGCCGCTCGAGCCCTGCCAACAAGCCGTCGTTCTTTGACGGCAACGGTTGTTCGATCAGGGCAACGCCTGCTGCTTCGCAGGCGGCCATGTTGATCTCAAAGCAGCTTTCGTCCCAGGCTTCGTTGGCATCGACGATCAGGGTGCTGTCAGGAGCGGCAAGGCGTACGGCGGCAATCCGCTCGTCATCACCGGGGCCGGCAAGCTTGATCTTCAAAAGCGGGCGATGAGCTGCGGCGCGGGTCTTTTCAGCCATCTTTTCCGGCGTGTCGACACTGATGGTGAAGGCTGTCGTGACCGGCTTCAGCGGACCGACACCGGCAATGTCCGTTGCCGGTGTTCCGGATCGTTTTGCTTCCAGGTCCCAAAGAGCGCAGTCGACGGCATTGCGGGCTGCTCCGGCGGGCATCGCCTCCAGAAGCTGTTCCCGGCTGAGGCCGTTTTTCAAAAGGGGCGCGATTTCCTCGATCTGCGTCTGAACGGTTTCGAGCGATTCGCCGTAACGCGGATAGGGCACGCTTTCGCCATGGCCGGTTGCCTTGCCGTCACTCAGGGTGACGACCACGACCTGGGCATGGGTTCGGGTCTCGCGGGAGATCCTGAAACCTCCCGCGATTTCGAAGCGTTGCGCTTCGATGCTGACCTCAAGGCTCATGGCGCACCGAATTCCGCCGAGACCTTGTCAACGATGGCTTCCATGCCGTAGCGGACCGGATCGGTTGCCGGCAGGCCGTGCTTTTCACCGACCTTTGCCAGGTAAGCGAGGGCCTCATCGTCATCGAGTGCGGTGGTGTTCACCGCAATGCCGACGCAGCGGATGTCCGGATTGGTGAGTTTGCCGCAGGCAATGGTCATGTCGATGACCTGCTGGATCGTCGGAAGTGCCGCTTCGACGCCGCGCATCTTGGTGCGTGTCGGTTCATGGCAGACGATGAAACCGTCCGGCTGGGAGCCGTGCAGAAGACCAAGTGTGACGCCGGCGAAGGACGGATGGAACAGGGAGCCCTGGCCTTCGATGATCTGCCAGTTATCGGGATCGGTCTCCGGAGAGATCCACTCGGCAGCTCCGGAAATGAAGTCGGCAATTACCGCGTCGAGTGCGACACCGCGGCCGGAAATGAACACGCCGGTCTGGCCGGTGGCGCAGAAGGTGCTGGAATAGCCCCGGTCGTTCATTGCCTTGTCCATGGCAAGGGCGGTGTATTTCTTGCCGACGGAACAATCGGTACCCACGGCCAGGATCCGTTTGCCGGCGCGTTTGGTGCCCTTGCCGGTGGCAAAAGCCATGCTGCTGTGGCGCACGTCGTGGAGCTGTCGACCGTTCCGTTCTGCGGCTTCCTTGATCGCCGGCACGCTGGCAAGGCGCACATGGAGGCCGGAAGCGACGTCCATGCCGGCATCGAGTGCTTCGACGACAGATTCGACCCAGTGCTCCGGCAGGCGACCGCCGGCATTCACAGCTCCGATGATGAACGTCTTGGCGCCAGCTTCCGCCCCCTCTGCAATCGACATGTCGGCAAGGCCTGTGTCGGCGGCGCATCCGGGCATGCGGACCTGGCCCAGGCACCAGTCCTTGCGCCAATCGACGATGCCGATCGCGGTCTTGGCGGCGAGGGCATCGGGAACATCACCGAGAAACAACAGGTAAGGACGTGCAATTTCCATGGATTAAGCTTTCAAGTGGCTGCTGGAGGGTTTACCAACTTCATGGTGAATGACGGTTGGTATTGAACTTCTCCATCAGGTATACGAGGGATGGTGAACCAGCGGCAAGAGGGCAGCCAGCCGGAATGGCATTCTTGGAAAAAAACATCGCACCGGAGATGGTTCTGGAAGCAGACGGGCCGGATCATCAATACCTTGCCCTTTCCGGCGACTGGACTGTCAGCACCATCGCCGATGCAGAAAAAGAGCTGAACAGCCTCACGATCGACAAAAAAAGTCTGACCTGCATCGATGTGTCCCAGATCGAGCATCTGGATACGAGCGGCGCCTGGCTGATCCACCGCACGCGCGGCCGACTGGAATTCGAGGGACGCAAGGTTGGCCTGACCGGTGTCTCTCCCGTCCGCCAGACCCTGTTCGAGGAAATCGAGAGCCACCATCCTCCGAGATACAAGCCTGACAGGAACGGATTTTCCATTGCCGGCTTCCTGGAAGCCACGGGCCGCCAGATGGTGGACGTCTATCACGACGCCCTGGCGATGCTGCATATTCTCGGCTCGCTCGGCCTGGTTCTGTCGACAGTTCTGCTGCAGCCCAAACGCCTGCGCAGCATATCGATCGCGGTTCAGTTCGACCGGAGCTGCATTGGAGCCGTACCGATCGTCGCGCTGATGAGTTTTCTCATAGGCGCCATCATATCGCAGCAGGGCGGCTTCTACCTCAGGCAATTCGGTGCCGACATCTTCGTGGTCGACCTTGCAGGCATCCTGGTCCTCAGGGAAATCGGCGTGATCCTGACCGCCATCATGGTGGCAGGGCGCTCGGGATCCGCCTTCACGGCGGAACTTGGGGCGATGCGGATGCAGGAGGAAGTCGACGCACTGCATGTGATCGGCCTCAGCGTGACTGAAGTCCTTGTTTTGCCTCGAATTCTTGCGCTGATGATCGCGCTGCCGATCTTGACGTTCATCTCGGATCTCTCGGCGCTGCTTGGGTCAGGCATCGTGACCTGGGCCTATCTGGACATACCACCGGCCGCCTTCTTGACCCAGTTGCAGGCGGCCATCACGATCAATACGCTGGTCGTGGGTCTGGTGAAGGCGCCCTTCATGGCGCTGATCGTCGGCCTGATTGCCTGTGTGGAAGGGCTGAAAGTCGAAGGCTCCTCCGAATCTCTTGGCCGTCACACCACCATGTCGGTGGTGAAAGCGATTTTTCTAGTCATCGTGGTGGATGGTTTCTTCGCCATATTCTTTGCCGCGATTGGAGTTTGACCGACCGATGACGCCAAGCCAAAGCGTGACGCCTGCAAAAGAGACCGCCGCGACGGGCGAGAAGTCGGACAATGTCCTGTCCGTGCGCGACATCACCGTTGGATTCGGTTCCAAGATCATCCTGCAGGATCTCGACCTGGATGTGCGCCGGGGCGAGGTGCTTGGTTTCGTCGGTGGATCGGGAACCGGCAAGTCGGTGCTTATGCGCACCATCCTGGGCCTGACTCCCAAGCGAACCGGGCAGATTTCGGTTTTCGGACACGACCTGTCGACCGCGAGCCCGAAGGAACGCACGGCAATCGAGCGCCGCTGGGGGGTGCTTTTTCAGCAGGGCGCGCTGTTTTCCTCGCTTTCGGTCAAGCAGAACATCCAGGTGCCGATGCGGGAGCACCTGAAGCTTTCGCCGCAATTGATGGACGAACTGGCGACCCTGAAACTGGAACTGGTCGGGCTGCCGCAAGATGCCGCCGACAAGCTGCCGTCGGAACTTTCAGGGGGCATGATCAAAAGGGCCAGCCTGGCTCGCGCCCTTGCACTCGACCCGGATTTGGTGTTTCTGGACGAACCGACGTCCGGACTCGATCCGATCGGGGCGGCGGCCTTTGATTCGCTTATTGCAAATCTCAGTTCGACCCTCGGACTGACCGTTTATATGGTCACCCATGATCTTGATAGTTTGCATTCTATCTGTGATCGGATTGCTGTTCTTGGGAAAAAGCGGGTTCTGGCCATCGGCACGATGGACGATATGATGAAAAATGATGATCCCTGGATTAAATCTTACTTCAGGGGTGAACGGGCCCTGCGCCGAGTATAGGTTGGACTGAATGGAAACCCGCGCGAACTATATTCTGATCGGCGCCTTCATGGTCGCAATCCTGATCGGTGCGTTCGGCTTTGTGTATTGGCTCGCCGTTACCGCGGAATCCAGGCAGAACGTTGAACTGAAAATCGTCTATCCGGGCCCTGTGACAGGGCTTCCGGTCGGGGGGCAGGTGCTTTTCAACGGCATCAAGGTCGGCGATGTGAAATCGCTGGACTTTGCACCGGGGGATCCGACCAAGGTTGTGGCCACCGTTGGCATCAAGCCCTCGACTCCCTTGCGCGAAGATACCAAGGCAACGCTGAATTTTACCGGTCTGACAGGTGTCGCGTATGTCGACCTCAGTGGCGGAACATCTGAATCGCCGCTTCTGCTGAGCATGGCCGACGACCAGGACGAGGACAAAGTTCCGGTCATCTACGCCGAACGGTCCTTCTTCGATGACATCGTGGATGGTGCCCGCGATGTTCTCAAGCGTGCGGATTCGACCATGAAGACGGTCGACGACCTGCTGAAGGACAACGGTCCAGCAATCACCGAGATCGTCAACAACGCAGAGACCTTTTCGGCCGCGCTGGCCGCCAATTCCGATGGCGTGAAGGATTTCATGGCCAGCATCGGCAAGGCTTCCGATGCGTTTTCCAGCCTGTCCGGCCGGCTTGAGACGCTGGTGCAGGAAGGTGAACGCCTGCTGGCTGCCGTGCCTTCCGACAAGGTCACCGCCATTGTCGATGACCTTTCCAAGTTTTCTGCAAGTCTCGGCAAGGCCAGCAGCGACATCGATCTCCTGATGGCCGATGCCCAGAGCGCGGCCAAGGAACTGCAGACCTTCACGGTGAACCTGAATGAAGGGCTCGATCGCGTTCACAAGATTGTTGGCGCGGTTGATCCCGAAGATGTCCAGAAGGTGGTGCAAGGGGCCGCAGCCCTTGGCGAGGTGCTGCAGAAGCGCACCGGGGACATCGACAAGCTGATCAGTTCCACCAGCGAAACCATGCAGAACGTCAATGCGGTGGTGGAAAACATCCGGAACCAGGAAGGCGCGATCAAGGATATCGTGCAAGGCGGGCGTGATGTCGTGGTCAAGGTGGATGCCATCATGACGCGCGGCGTGGAAATTGCCGCTGCCATTGATCCGCTGAAGGTCGAAGAAGTGGTTGCCAATGTCAGCACCTTCACCGACAGCCTCAATGCATCGCTGGGTAAGGTCGACGAGCTTGTGGCGAGTGTCGATCCGGAGAAGGTCAGCAAGGCCGTCGACAATGTTTCCAGCATCATCGACAACTTCAACAATCAGCAGACGCAGATCAACGAGATCATCGCTTCGACCAAGTCCACCGTTCAGAACTTCGAGGCGGTTTCAGCGACGGTTCGTGGCCAGGATGACCGGATCGCGGCGCTGATAACGGATGTTCAGGCGGCGGCCGAACGTTTTGCGACGACGCTTCAGACCGCGAACGACCTGATGAAGGCCGTGGATCCGGAAAAGGTTGCGAATATCGTCGGTTCCGTCGAAACGGCGACAGCAGGACTGGCAAACCCGGAAGACGGCATTCCGGCCATCCTGGAAAGTGCCCGCAAGGCTGCGGACAACGTTCAGCAGATGACGGACGATCTTTCGAAGCGCACACCTGACGTCGACCAGATCATCACCGATGCCAAGCAGATGACCGCGACGCTGAATTCCACCTCGGTGCGCGTCGAAAGCCTGGTCGAGAAGGTTTCCACAATGGTGGACGGCGATGGTGAAGGCTTGATCAAGGAAGCGACCTTGGCCGCGCAGGCAATCCGCAAGGTTGCGGTTGCGTTTGAAAGCCGGGCAGATTCGATTGCCGGCGGGCTTTCCAAGTTTGCGACCCAGGGCTCTGCGGATTTCGCTGCGGCGCTGGCGCAGGTTAACCGGACACTGATCTCGATCCAGCGGGCGGCGGAAAGCTTTGAACGCAGTCCGAACCGGGTGATCTTCGGCGGTGAAGATGTGCCGACATATTCCGGCGGGCGGCGCCGGTGAGACTGAATGTGCAGAGGCAGGGGCGTATGACGAAGGCAACCACTGACATGACCCGCCGGGGCGTCTTGACCGCTCTCGGGCTCGGCGTGCTTGTGTCCGGATGCGCCAGTTCCGCGCCGTCGGCCTACTACAGCATCGGTGCGGCCGACGTCGGTGGCCTTCAGGGCCGGTCCAGCCGCGTTCAGGTTCTCGTTTCCGCGCCCCGGGCACTGAAAGCGCTCGACACCAGTTACATCGCGGTTGTCGACAAGGGGCCGGTCTACAGCTACTACCCGGATTCTGCCTGGGCCGACACGCTGCCCAACGTGGTGCAGCTGAAACTTGTCGAAACCCTGCAAAACACCAACCGCCTGCGCGGGGTTGGTCTGCCGGGCGACGGCCTGCTGATCGACTATCAGCTCCAGACGGAAATCCGTGCCTTTGAACTGCAAGTGGCCGGAGCCAATCGTGGTGTCGTCGAAATTTCGGCCCGCATCGTCAATGACCGCAACGGCCGCACGGTTGCCAACAAGGTCTTCAGGGCGGAAACCTCTTCCGGCAGCACGACCGTCGACAAGGCGGTCGAGGCCATGAACGCTTCAGCCGACCGGGTGTTTGCAGAAATGGCTGCCTGGACGCTGCAGAACGTCTGAGGCCGAAAACGGGCTCCTGACGCAGTCGGGCCACAATAGCCTGAATTTTCCTGCTGGCCCCGGGCTCTGAGAGGTTCAGGGTATTTTTTATTTTGCCTGCCAGCAACCGCCTTCTGTCATCAAGCCTAAATTGGGGAGCTTTTCAGTTCCTGATGATTGCTTGCCGGGTAATTCCCAGTTGCGAAATGGTCAACGGTCGTCGCTGCATCAGCTTGTAGCACCTGCCTTGCCGTATCTGACGGGCGGGCAGCCAACGTGCCGGGTAAAGGCTGTGCTGAAGGCGCTGGTGGAGCCATAGCCGGTCCGGCTGGAAATCTCGCCGATGCTGTGGAGGCCTGAGCGCAGCATGTGCTTGGCTAGCGTCATGCGCCAGTTGAGCAGGTAGCTCATTGGCGGCAGGCCGACAATGCGGTTGAAACGGGTAATGAACGCGGAGCGGGAGAGGCCTGCCTCGCCGGCCAGCGCCCGGATCGACCAGGCCTGTTGCGGTGCGCCGTGCATGGCACGCAGGGCAGGGGCCACCCGAGCATCCGCAAGGCCGCTGAGGAGCCCGGTGGAAGCGGTGGACTGGACGCTTGAACGGAAGGCCTCGATCAGGAGGACCTGCAGAAGGTTTTCCAGCACCACATCCCTTGCAGGGCGATCGGCTCGTGCCTCGTCGCGTACCAGGGCTGCCAGCGACGCCAGACGATCTTCGCCGCGCACAACCACCATCTCCGGCAGAAGAGAGACCAGCAGTTCGGCATCCGGGCTGCCGAAGCTGCAATGGCCAACCAGCTGCTGAACCTGGGGCGGGGTTTCACGCGGGTCCAGCATGCCGACGCGCACAACACCATCTTCCCCGTAAACAGGCTGGCTGAAATAGCCTGGCGGTGGTGGCGGATCGAGACTGGTGACAGTCAGTCCGCCAACGGCGGGCAGCAGGGCGAAATCGCCCGCTGACAATATCACCGGTGCTTTTCCGTCCACTTCCAGGTTGAGCCGCCCCATCAGCACCAGGCAATAGAACGCTTCGTTGACATCGTCCCGTCGCACCCGGAAGGGGCCGGAGGCTTCCCCAATTTTCGAGAAGGGGGCTCTGGGCCGCAGAAGTGTGATCACTTCGGACAGGGGATCTGCCATTTCGGACTTTCGATAAAAAGACTGAGACTTCTCATGATAGAAAGTTTTGTCAGTCGTGTCGATATGGGGAGCATCCAACAACAGGAGACTTTGTCATGAAGACGATCATGATTACTGGATGTTCCTCCGGCTTCGGGCTGGAAACGGCGCGGCATTTTCTGAACGAGGGCTGGCGGGTGGTTGCGACCATGCGCAACCCCGACGCCACCTTGCTGCCGGCCTCCGAACATTTGCGCATTCTGCCGCTGGACGTGACAGATCACACCAGCATTGCCGAGGCCGTCGCCGCCGCCGGTCCGGTCGAAGTGCTGGTCAACAATGCTGGTGTTGGCTGGTTGTCGCCCTTCGAGGCAACGTCGGAAGAGGTGGTGCGCAGGATATTCGACACCAACACCTTCGGGACGTTCGAGATGATCCGCGCAGTGCTACCGCAGATGCGGGAGAAGGGCGAGGGCGTTATCGTCAATGTGTCGTCCAGTGTGACGTTGAAGTCCTTGCCTTTACTGCCGATCTATACCGCCAGCAAGGCGGCGGTGAATGCCTATACCGATTGCCTGGCTCTGGAGCTTGCGCCGCTTGGCATTCGCGTCCAGCTGGTTTTGCCGGGCCGCGCACCTTCGACCAGCTTTGGCACGAATGCACGAGCGTTGATGGCGGATGCATTGGAAGCACCTGTGGCCTACAAGCCCTTTGTCGACGAAGTGATGGGAGCCTTCATGGCAGATGCCGACAAGGAACCGACCCGGTCGGAGGATGTGGTCAAAGCCATCTGGCGGGCGGTAACCGATCCGTCATGTCCCGCCCACCTTCCTGCCGGCAGCGACGCAGAGGCGCTGGCGGCCTGATGAAAGGTATGCCGGGCGGTGTGGCCACCGTCCGGCAATTCTTTGGAGTTCGGTTTTCCTGGCCATGCACCGGCCGGTAAAGCCTCAGATGAGCGCCAGTGACAGCAGCGGAACAGCAATCAACAGCGCCAGTCGCAGGATGTCGGCCAGCCAGAACGGCAGAATGCCGGCAAACATCGTTCTCAACGGCACGTCCGTCAGCACGGAGCGAAGCACGAAGACGTTGAGGCCGATCGGCGGCGAGATGAGGCTGATTTCGGTGACCACCACCACGATGATGCCGAACCAGATCAGCACCATCTCCGGATCTGCCAGCAAACCGCCGCCGAAATCGAGCGAGCTGACCAGCGGGAAGAAGACCGGGACCGTCAGCAGGATCATCGACAGGCTTTCCAGCACTGCCCCCAGCACCACGTAGATCAGCACCAGAACCAGAATGACGACATAGGCGTTCACGTCGAGCGACTGAACGAAGGTCAACAGCGCGTCAGGCACACCGGCATAGCTGATGAAGTTGGAAAAGACTTCCGCGCCGATGATGATCGCAAAGATCATCGCCGTGGTGCGCGCGCAGTTGAGCGCGGCGGTGTAGAGCTTTTCAAACGTCAGACCACCGGACACGAGCGCGATCACGAAGGCGGCGGCAGCACCGATGCCGGCTGCTTCTGTCGGCGTGAAGAAGCCGCCGTAGATGCCGATCATGATCACGGCAAATAGCCCGACAACCGCCAGAACACCCCAGACGTCACGCTTTTCGAGCTTCATGTCTTCGGAAGCTGTTGGCGCAAGCTCGGGTTTCAGCAGAACCGTGACGTAAATGGCGCCGAGATAGAACAATACGCCCAGCAGGCCCGGGATGATGCCGGCAATGAACAACTTGCCGATGTCGGCCTCGGTCAGCAGGCCGTAGATGATCAGGATGACGGAAGGCGGGATCAGGATGCCAAGCGTGCCACCGGCAGCGATGGAGCCGGTTGCCAGACTGTCGGCATAGCCTGCCTTGCGCATGGAAGGCATGGCCACCTTGGACATGGTGGCGGCCGTTGCCAGAGACGAGCCGCAAACTGCCGAAAAGCCGCCACAGGCGACAATGGCCGCCATGGCAAGGCCACCACGCATGCGGTGAAGCATGTGGTGAGCGGTCGAGAACAGCGACTGGCTGACACCGGAAATGGTCAGGAGGTTGCCCATCAGAATGAACAACGGGATCACCGAAAGGGTGAACGAAAGGCCGGTTTCGAAGGCCGCATTTCCGAGAAGGTTCAGCGCGGCATTCCAGTTTCGCAGGGCCGCGAACCCGGCAGTGCCGACGATGATCATCGCAATTGCAATGGGCACGCGCAGCAGCACGAGCGCGAAAAGCGCAACGAAACCGATCAGAGCTTCAAGCATATTCAATACTCACTGGTATCAAGCTTTTTCGCGGAACCGCCTGGCCGCGAAGACTATGGCGGCGATGGCGGAGAGCGCGAAGGAGGCAGCTCCCAGCCAACCGATCAGCGAGAGCGGGATCTGAAGGGAATCCGTCACCTGTCCGCGGCGGTCCATCTTCTCGGCATGCTCGAACAGCTTGAACGCGATCAGGGCCAGGACACCGACCGTGCAAACAGCGGCAACCAATGTGCCGAGCCGTTTGAGAAGGGCGCTCTTGAGCCCGTCGAGAAGTTCCACCTCGATATGTTCGCCGGCAGCGGTCGTCAGTGGCAGGGCCAGGAAGATCAGCGTGGCCAGCAGCAGCTCCGTCAGCTCATAAGCACCGTTCACGGGGCTGTTGAAGGCATAGCGTGCGACGACGTCGACACAGGTTAGCCCGATCAGGCCGGCCAGCACACATAAACAGGCCAGCCCGAGCAGGAAACCGACCCCTCGCCGGATCGTATCGATCCGGCGAGGGGCCTGGCCGTTGGATTCGGCAGACATGCTTAGTGCTTGATGCCGGTTTTGTCGCGGAACTCGGCCAGAGCGGCGGTGCCGTCAAAGCCGGTTTCGGCAACGGCAGCCGCCCAGGTAGCTTCATGCTTGGCTGCAAGTTCCTTGACCGCCTCCAGAACCGGGGCCGGTGCGTCGTAGACCTCAATGTCCTTGTCGGCAATGTAGGAAGCCGCACGGGCATCCGCGCCATCCCAGACGCCGCCGGCCATTTCGGCAAGGGCTTCACCGGAAATCTTGTCGATGGCCGCCTGGTCTTCTTCCGACAGGCCGTCCCAGACATCTTCATTCATGACCATGAACCAAGAGGTGTTGTAGAAGCCGCCCGGCAGGCTCATGGAGTATTTGGTGTAGTCGGTCAGATTGAAGGCCTGCAACGCTTCCATGGGGAAGGTAACACCATCGATAACACCGCGGGACAGCTTCTCGTAAACTTCGCCCGGGCCCATGAACTGGGTGATGATGTCAAGTTCCTGAGACAGGTCCGCAACATAGCCGCCCGGAGTGCGGATCTTCAGACCGGCAAAATCTTCAGGCTTTTCGATCTTGCGCTGGTTGTTGTGGAACATGCCGGGGCCGTGAACCCAAAGGCCGAGCAGCTTGGTGCCCTTGTGTTCGCCTTGCGCGTCGAGGGTGCCGCCATAGACGTCCCAATAGGCCTTGGAGCCTTCTGTCGCAGTGTTTGCGATGAAGGAGAACTGGCCAATGCGCGAACGCAGGAAACGGTCGTCGCGCGTGAAGGAGTGCAGGCCGTAGGTGATGTCGACGATGCCTTCGGCGGCAAGGTCGAAATGCTCAGGCGGCGAGCCGACCGGCTTGGGCAGAATGCGCACGGTTACGCGGCCATCGGTAGCCATGGCGACTTCCGCTGCCCAGGGCTCCATCACGTCGGTAACGAGCGGGTGTTTCGGCGGCAGCCAGGACGACAGAACCAGTTCGTCGGCGGATGCGCTGGCGATGAAACCGGTCAATGCGGACGCTGCCACACCTGCGAGAATGGAAAGACACTTCAACTGTTTCACGATTTTCTCCTCCCCTTCATTTCATGAAGGCCGTTCTTGCCGGTATGATCCCGGACTTGAAACGTGATGCCAAACATAGTTACATATGCAACAAAATAGTTACACATGAAACCAAGTCAATCGTAAAATCGTGCAGACGACCTAACCAATACTGTTGAGCGCCGATGACCAAGCTGACCAATCCGGAGACCGAGACCCAAGAAGCCATTGGGATTGCGAGCGAAACGCCGGAGACGCCATTGCCCGACTTCGAGCTGGAAACATTTTTTCCCTATCGGGTGCGTGTCTTTTATTCCGACGTCACACGGGCTCTTTCAGCGGTTTACCAGCGCGATTACGGCATGATGCCTGCCGAATGGCGCACCATGGCCATTCTCGGCTCGGCCTCTGGCGGACTGCAGGCAAGCGAGATCGTTTCCCGCTCCAGCATGGACAAGGTGGTTGTCAGCCGGGCCGTGAAACGCATGGAAGAGCGTGGCTTTCTGACACGCGAAAGCAACGAGGCTGACGGCCGCAGTTTTCTTTTGCAGCTTTCAGAGGAAGGACGCGCGGCTTTCGAGGATCTTGCCCCCAAGCTGAAAGCCGTCGAACAGAAAATGCTCAGCGGCCTCTCAGCCGAGGAAATCGAGGGGTTTCTCGCGGTTACCCGGCGGATCCGGGAGAACCTCTCGGACGAGTTGGATGGGGTGAGTGATTGAGAGGCGGTGGTCATTCGACTTCCAGTGGCCGGGCGATGCCCTAAGACGGCATTGCGTGCCGGATCTTGAGTCCGACTTGAAAGAGGCATCGCCTCATCCAGCTCTCATACGCTCTGCAAACGAGTAGGCCCCGGGTCTCGCGCTGCTCGCCCGGGGTGACACTGGGGTTAGGGTGCCATTAAATCATGCCACTCGGGATTGGACTTCTCGATTAGTTGAACTTTCCAGGATCTGCGCCATTTCTTGAGGCGTTTCTCCATGGCGATGGCTTCGCTCACATCATCGAACGCTTCTGCAAATACCAAATTGCCGATGCCGTGCTTGCGGGTGAAATCGCCGCCTGCCCCACCGCGATGCTCCTCAACGCGCCGGGCAAGACCGTTTGTCACCCCGATGTAGAGCGGGCCGTTCATCCGGCTTGCCAGGATGTAAAAGTAATAGGTCAAACTTCACCTCTGAAGTGAATTGCATTTGACGGTACAACCGTTTTGCATATTCAAGTCAAGCGGCGTCGGTCGCTTTGCGTCCCTGGATCAATCCAGGCAGGGCGTCACCCCGGGCGAACCAAGTGAGACCCGGGGCCTACTCGTTTGCAGAGCGTTGGTGGGTCGGTGCGGGCGTTACTTTGGAATGCCCGCAGTCCCATCCAAGCGGAAATGCGGGTGTCCCCCGACGCTCCGCTTCGCTTGGGAGGATTTTGATGCCGTTTTGAGCTCATGCAGGTAATTGGCCTTGAAAGGGATGCTTGCGTACAGCGATGAAGTCGGCGGCCGTTTTTTGTCCCTGCAAACAAAAAAGGCGGCCAGTGGCCGCCTTTTCGTGTCTGATTGTCCGTCTCTTAGTCGAGCCGGCCGCTGGCGTGGGCCAGCATGGTGTAGACCTTGCCGGTGTCCGACGTCAGGTACGTCTGGCCGAGCATGTTGTCGCGGTCGTTGCGCGATACCTGGGCCAGGAGCTGCTCGAAGTCTGCCACATACCGTTCAACGGCGGTGCGGAACTCCGGATCGCGAGAGTACTTCTGACGGATTTCGTCGAAGGTCTGCTGACCCTGCAGCGTGTAGAGGCGGCGGGTGAACACGTGGCGTTCGCCATTGCGGTAGCGGTTCCACAGATCAACGAAGGTTTCGTGATCGATGGCGCGGGCAATGTCGACCGACAGCGAGTTGAGGCTTTCAACCGTGTGCAGCGGCGTGCGGCTCATGTCCGTGTCCGAACCGGCATCGTCGTCGCGCGAGGCGCGGCGCAGCAGGTCGGCAACCCAGCCCTTGCCACCGGAACTGGTGGTTTCGGCAGGGGCCGGCTGCTGCCGGCGAGTGGTGACCGGTGCCGGACGCGGTTCGCTTGCCGGGGCGCTCTGCTGACGGGCAGGGGCTGCCGGAGCATAGTTCACCGGAGCTTGCTGCTGCGGGGCAGGAGCAGGAGCGGCGCTTGCCACTGCTGCCTGGGCCTGCGGCCGGGAGATGTCGAGCGCGTTGGACTGCTTGGCGACAATCTCGGAGAGTTCCGTCAGAGCGCGGATCTGCTCGTTGACCACCTTGCGCAGCGCGGCGGAAGATTCTTCCGCTTCTTCCGGCAGGTTCAGGACACCCTGTTTCAGTTCGCTGCGGGTTGCTTCCAGCTCGCGGTGAACGTCGCGGGCAACATCGCGCATCCGGGCGGCCGCATCGTTGAAGCGATCGGACGCTTCGGTAACGGTGCGGGTCATCTCGGCAATGATGTCGTCCTGTGCGGAGCGGATCGCTTCGCGGGCCTTCTGGCCCTCCATGCCTGCCGTGAGGCGCATGGATTCGAACTGCTCGGACACCTGCTTGGACGCTGCTTCAGCCGCCGCGGACAGCATGTTGGCTGCATCGCGTGCCTTGTCGTCTGCCGATTCCAGCGTTTCGGACAGGGTCTTGGTGAAGGAGCGCATGAGCGTGTCGACGGCTTCGGTCTTCGCCAGAAGCGTGTCCGCAACGTCCTCGATTGCGGTCCGGCGCTCGGAAACACGGCTCTCGACGGAGCGGTTGGTGTCTTCCAGGTGACGGGCTGCCTTGGTCAATTCCTCCGACTGGTCGCCGAAGCGGCCGGTGAGGTTCTTGATGTCCGCCAGCGTGGTGTCCGTCACATCGCGCAGGTTTGCAACCTGTTCGGTGATGAGGGCCGTGGTGGAGTTGGTTTCCGAAACCGCCCGGTCGACGGCAGAGCGGAACTCGCCGGCGCGGCGGGCCAGGTTGCCCTCCACCTCGTTGAGGTTCTCGCCCGCAGTCGCGACGATGCCCTGCAGGTTGCTGTTGGACGTCTCGATCTTGTTGAGGATCTCGGTAACGTCCGCTTCCAGCCGACGCTTGGTGTCGGTGAGCAGGGTGGTTGCCTGTTCGCTGCGCTCGTTGATGCTGGCGACGATACGGTCGCCGGCTTCCACCAGCGAGCGGGTCGCGTCGAGGCCGGTATGGGCGAATGTGTCGGTGACATCGCGGCCCTTGACCGTGATGGCTTCCAGGATCGCCGTGTGGACCTCCGACAGGCGTCCGGTAAGGTCGTTGGCACGCAGTTCGATGGCGCTGATGAGTTCGTTGCCATCGGTGCCGACGATCTTCGCCAGCTCGCCGGAACGGGCGCCGAAGGCTTCGTTGAGCGCGGTTGCCTTGTCCAGCAGTTCGTTGGCGACCTCGTTGCCGCGGCCGACCAGAAGGTCTGCTGCTTCGGTAACTGCGCTGTTGACGCGAGCACGAACCATGCCGGCTTCGCTCGACATCTGGCCGCGGATTTCCTCCAGCGTTTTCGCCAGTGTCATGCGGGCCTGTTCGCTTTCGGCGGACAGGTTGCCGGAGATTTCGGCAATCAGGCCGGACAGTTCGTTGCGGACCTTGTCGCTTTCGCCGGTCAGAGAACCGGAGAACTCGGCCAGGGTGCCAGCGTAGAGTGTACGGGCCTTTTCGCTTTCGGCAGCCATGGCACGGGCGGCATCGCCAACCGCGCTGAGCACCAGCTCGCGGATCTTGCCGCTTTCACCGGACATTGCGCCGGTAGCCTGGCTCATTGCAGAGGTAACCGCATCGGCTGCCTTCTGGCTTTCGCCAACCAGGACGCCGCGAGCTTCGCCGACGGAGCCCAGGACGATCTGGCGCATGCGATCGCCTTCACCGGAGAGCTTCTCCGTCGCCTGGCTGAGAGCACTGTCGACGATTTCGACCGTACGATTGCGTTCGTCGGAGAGGGTCTGGACAGCGGCAGTGACCGCTTCCTGAACCACATCACGCAGACGCGTGCTTTCGGTGGAGAGCGTTGCTCCGGCTTCGGAGATAACGGCCGTGAGAATGTCACGGGCACGCTCGCTCTCGCCGGTGAGGGTGCCGGAAATGCTTTCCAGACGCTCGTTCAGCAGCGTTTCCAGCTGGGTGGCGCGGCTGTCGAGGGTTTCGGCAACCTCGAACACCTTGGCACCCAGGGAGACGTTGATCTCGGCGATCCGCTCGGACAGGGATTCCGTCAGCTGCTCGCTCTGCTTGCCCAGCACGCTGCCGGCTTCCGCCAGACGGTTGTCGAGGGCAGAGGTCATCTCGTCCTGACCGTCGACAAAGGCCTTGGCGATTTCCTTTGTGCGGGAAATCAGGGTTTCGGAGATCTGGCGGGCACGCGCATCGAGGGTCTCGTCGATCCGGTCGGTACCGCTGGTCATGGAGGCGGAGATCAGCTCGGCCTTGTCAGCCATTGCAGACGTTGCTGTATCAACGCGCTGCGACAGGGACTGGCCGATTTCCTCGGCGCGTTCGGCAAGGGTGTTGCCGGCCGCCTCGATGCGCTGACCAAGCTGCAGCGTGATGGCGTCGGACCGGTCCGCAAGAACATCGGTGATGTTGCGGGTCTTTTCCTCCAGCGCATCGCTGATGCCGGTGGTGCGGTTCTCGATGGCATCGGACAGGATCTGCGTACGGGCTTCCAGGGTTGCCTCGAAGGCCGCGGTCCGCTGATCGAGCGTCAGGTCCAGGGTGTTGATGTGGCTGCCCAGAGAGGAGTCCATCGTGGAGATCCGCTCGCTGAGCGAGCTGTCCATCGACGACAGGCGATGCTCAAGCGAATTGTCCAGCGTGCTGATGCGATCGGTGAGTGTGGCGTCCATCAGGGCGTAGCGCTGTTCCAGCGACGCGTCCATGGTGCCGATCCGCTCGCCAAGGCCCGCATCCATGGTGGTGAAGCGATGCTCCAGAGAGCTGTCCATGGTGGCGATACGGTCGGTCAAGGTCGTGTCGATGGCGGTGTAACGCTGTTCGAGGGTCGCATCCATGGTGGCGATACGATCGGTCAGGGTCGTGTCGATGGCGGTGTAACGCTGCTCGAGGGTCGCATCCATGGCCGCGATACGGTCGGTCAGGGTTGCATCGATTGCCGAATAGCGCTGGTCGAGCGATGCATCCATTGTCGCGATGCGATCGCCCAGAGAGGCGTCCATGGAGTCGATACGGGTGGCGAACGTCGTGTCCAGCGTGGACAGGCGTGAATCCAGCGCTTCGGACAAGAGCAGGGTCTTGGTGTCGAAAGCGTCGATCAGCTGGCCGCCGCGATCGGTGACGATGGTTTCCAGCTCGGTGAGGCGGCTCGACAGGCCGTCCTGCAGCGCCTGGCCGCGCACTTCCAGAGTTTCGGCGATCTTGCCGCTGATCTGGTTGATGTCGCCGGCGACGCGGTCGCCGCGGCTGCCGATGAGTTCGGCAAGCTGGGTTCCGGTTTCCGCCAGTTTCTGGGTAAGCGCACCGGTCTGGTCGCCAAGGCTCGCGGAGAATTCGCCGGAGACGCTTTCCAGGGTCTCACGGAAGCCAATGGTCTGCTGTTCCAGGATGGTGGCCATCTCGTTGCTGCGGGCAGCCAGACGTTCGTCCAGTTCGCTGCCGTTGATGGAGATGGCGGTGTAGATACGCTCGGAGATGTTGTCGAGTTTCTCGGCCAGCTCACCACCGCGAACGGAGATGGTCTGGGTGAGGGACCCTGCGGTTTCGTCGAGCTTGGAGGCGATTTCACCGCCGCGCAGCGACAGATCGACCACGATGCTCTCGCCGGTGCCACGCAGGATTTCCGCAACTTCCGTAGACCGGCTGGACAGGGTCTCGACGATTTCCGCACCCCGGATGGAGATGGTGTCGGTAACCGCCTGGCCTTTTTCGGAAATGCTCTCGACGACACGGTTGCCGGTTTCGGCAAGGGACTCGTCCAGCGTGGTGACGCGGTTGTCGACGGTTGCCACCAGTTCCTCGGTACGCGAGGTGATGGTGTCGATGAGACGGCCGGAGGTGAGCGACAGGTTGGCGTTGATTTCCTCGCCGCGCGCCGTGATCACTTCGCCGACGTTGTTGCCGGTCGTTTCCAGGGTGAGCCGGAACTCGTCCGCCTTTTCGCTCAGGGTGTTGATCACCGAGTTGCTGGAGGTTGCCAGGGTCTCGTTGATCGTCGTGCTGCGAGCGGACAGGGTTTCCACGAAGGTGTTCGCGGTGTCCGCGAAGCGTTCGTTTACCTCGTTGCCACGTGCCGTGAGCGTTTCCCACATGGTGGAACCGGTCTCTGCCAGGCTGTCGACCAGATCGTTGCCGGTAGACGAGAGGCGGGCGACATAGTCTTCCGCGCGGACCGTGAGGCTGTCGACGAGTTCGTTGCCGGAGGCGTTCAGCGTTGCACCGAGAGACTCGATGCGGCTGTCGACGGTGGATGTGAGTTCTTCAACACGGCTGTTGACCGCATCAATCATGCGCTGGGTTGCATGGTCCACAGTGCTGCCGAGTTCACCGGAGGTGCTGGAGAGCTGTGAGGCGAAGCTCTCATGGGCACCGGCGATGGTTTCGCGCACGCGCTCGGCGTTCATGACGATGGACTCGCGCTGGCTGATCAGTTCGTCGATCAGGGCGCGGATCTTCAGTTCGTTGTCATTATAGGAGCGTTCCAGCGAAGACACTTCATTATGGACAAGGACTTCCAGCTCGCTGGCGCGCGCGATCGCCCGTTCGATGCCGTCGCCCATGGCGGCGACTTCGCGGCGGATGGCCTGGCCAACGCTGAGGATGCTTTCCTTGGCCATGTCTTCAGGTTCGGCAAGACGCAGGGCCACTTCGGTCATGCCACGGGCGACAATGCGCATCTCCTGCGCGCGCCAGATCATCATGGCCATGACGAAGAAGAAGATGATCGGAACGACGATGCCGACGACAGCCAGGATCATCTCCGGTGAGCTGAGCAGCGTCTGGGGATCGGTCAGCGATCCGACCTTGTCGGGGAACGCTGTCATGAAGAGGCTGCTGCCAAGCGCTGCCCAAAGGGCGCTGAGGGCGAGGGCGCCCCAGAACGGCGCTGAAGAGGGACGGCGCTGCAAGGAGTAGATCAGGTTGCCGATGTTCCGGCGATCGTCGTTGGCTGCCGGCGGGCGTCCGCCGCGGCCACGGCGTCTAGACTGACGCTGCTCTTCGCGCTGGGACTGGCCTCGCGTTTCCCCCTGGGACCGGCGTGCCGGTTCTGCCTGGGCAGGGCTGGCCTCTGCCGCGGAGGTTGTTTCTGTGGTATCCGGGCCGCCGAAATCAAGTTTCAGGGCTTCTTCAACTGCTGAGAGAGCCGCTTCTGCCGGATCTTTCGCCTTTGTCGGATTTGCCATTTAGGGTCGCCTCACATCCGTACTCATTACACACCGGTAATCGTGCAGAGCCGCTGGCGCAGCTCTTTACAGTTATCTACCGGATGCGTCCTCGTTGCGAGCGTTGCCCAGCTGTGGCAACGCCGCAAAACCTGTTCGTGCGAGAGGGCCGCCGCTGACCGACCGTGAACTTTCCGTTCGACGGTACACTCCCCACCTTGCCGCATCAGTAACTGTAATGGCACAATCTCTCCTAACGAACAAGAAACGGCAATAGCGTGAGTCACTTAGGGGGCGGATTGGATGCCGGATTCAAAGCAGGTTGACGCATCGGCAGATGCTGAAAATACGGTTCTGGAAGTTACTCTCAAAGCGGGAAAGTTGACAGCCGCGCAAAAGCGCTGGTTGCAAAAAGGGCTCGGGCAGGCGGGGGGCAAGCTGCCTCTGTTCGATGACAACGGCCGGGAAATTCCGGCACGCACAATCCGCGCCTGCATCGATGCAGGTTGGGCAGAGCCTTGGTTTTCCAACCCAATCAAGCCCGACTGGCTGGTCTGCAAGCTCACGCCCGCCGCCATCGAAGCACTTTCTGCAAGTCAAAAAGTCAAAAAAAGTTAACGGCGAATCAGATCATTAAAATTTTAGCGATTCAGGAAATCGGCGGAAACGCAAGGACTTTTTTAATCCTGTTTCGTAACCTGCGTTAAAACGCATTAACCATGAAATCAATTTTTTGGGGACATGGGCCGAAAGGGACGGTTTGAGCAACCGGTTTAACCGGGTGTTTGGGCTTGGGGCGCATTGTTATGGCTCTACAGCTTGCGGCGGGGTGCCGTCAGGCAGGTATCGAGTAATGTGGAGCACCCTTATGGCCCCTTCTTCCATGGCCCGCGTCGCCGGACGCGCCGGTCCGGAGGCACCGATCGATCTGGTGCAACTGGCAACCAATACGCTGGGTAACCGGGATCTAGAAGTGCAGGTCCTGCATCTGTTCAAGTCACAGTCCATCTCGACGCTTGAGCGATTGAAACAGGAAACCGACAATTCCGTTCGCCTGGATCTCGTGCATACGCTGAAAGGGTCTGCCCGGGCCATCGGCGCGGAGCGGGTCGCGATCGTTTGCGAAAATCTGGAAGGCAAGATGCGCTCGAGCACCGATACGGCCACCGAAGGCCTGATTGCGGCGGTCGATGAGGCAAACCGTTACATCCGGGACCTTCTGGAAGGTTGAAGGACAGACCCCGCCCAGGACGGGGGGAGGCAGATTGCCGCGTGGAAATGGCACGGTCCTTGACCTTTTGCCGTAAATCTTTATGTCGTGCTTCGAAGACCCGCAAATTCAGGCTTGGACGCGACATATGCCGAAAATCACATTTGTAACCGCCGATGGAACCCGGACCGACGTTGACGCCACTGAAGGCTCTACGGTGATGGAAAACGCCATCAAGAACATGGTCCAGGGCATCGAAGCGGAATGCGGCGGTGCTTGCGCCTGCGCTACCTGCCACGTTTATGTAGATGATGCCTGGAGCGGCAAGACCGGATCTCCGGAGCCGATGGAAGAGGACATGCTCGACTTTGCCTACGACGTGAAGCCGACCTCGCGCCTGTCCTGCCAGATCAAGGTGACTTCCGATCTCGACGGCCTTGTGGTGCATGTACCTGAGCGGCAGGCCTGATCAGGTCAGTTCAGACAAGATTTCAAACAAAACGCCCGCCGGATCACTCCGGCGGGCGTTTTGGTTTGTCCAGGTACAGAGTTTACTCTGCAGGTTGGGCAGAAGGCTTGCGGTACCAGAAGTCAACTTCATGGCCTTCTTCCGGATTGCTCGGGATCAGGGTTGCCAGAACAAGGCTGACCAGGGCCATGGCAGCGCCGGCCAGGAAGACCGCAGCCGGGGACACCAGCCAGATGAAGCCGAATATCACCGGAATGAACACCGCGGCGATGTGGTTGATCGTAAAGGCGACGCCGGCGGTGGGGGCGATGTCGGCAGGATCGGCGATCTTCTGGAAGTAGGTCTTGATGGCGATGGCGATCGCGAAGAAAGCGTGATCGATCACATAAAGGCTGGCCGCCAGTGTCGCGTTGGTGACGAAGGCATAGCAGATGAACACCAGGACCAGGCCGACATACTCCAGAACCAGCGCCTTTCGCTCGCCGAAGCGAACAATCAGTTTTCCGATCTTGGGTGCCAGCACCATGTTGAAGGCGCCGTTCAGGAGGAACAGGCCTGCAACTTCGTGAACGTCATAGCCGAAGCGTTCAACCATCAGGAAGCCGGCGAAAACCGTGAAGATCTGCCGCCGCGCACCAGCCATGAAGGTGAGGGCGTAATAGAGCCAGTAGCGTTTTCTCAGGATCAGCTTCTTGTGCTGCGGCACGCCTTCACGGAAATGCGGATAGGCGAAGATCAGGAAAACAAGAACGACCAGTGTCAGCCCACCGGCAATGGCGAAAACCACCGTGAAGGACAGTTCGAACATCTTCCACGCCAGGAAGATGACACCATAGGCGATCAACTGGGCGAAGGCGCCAACGGCCAGGATCTTGCCCATGCTTGCAGCGGCCGTTGCCTTGGGCAGCCATTGCAGCGACAGCGACTGCGCCATCGTCTCGTAGTAATGGAAGCCGATCGACATGATCAGCGTCGTTACATAAAAGCCGATCGCGGTCGGAAAATAGCCCGTGACGGCAACGCCGACGCCCAGGAGCAGCAGCGACACATAGGCGAGCGTCTGCTCGCGCATCATCAACAAGAGATAGACCGCAAGGAAGCTCAGGAAGCCCGGGATTTCCCGGATCGATTGCTGAATGCCGATCTCCCGGCCGGTGAAATCCAGCTCCTGGACGGCGAAGTTGTTCATCAGGTTCCACCAGGCAGCAAAGGAGAGCTGCATGGCACCTGCCATGATCATCAGGAGAACCACAGGAGACCGCCAGCCGGTCGCCTCGTTCGGGTGCGCATTCTGGGTGAAGTAAGACATTGTGTGGCCGTGGAAAAAGAAAACGTTCGGCAGTGTTGCGAGCCGTTTCTAACGCCAATTGCGGTTTGCGTGTTAGCGCTGTTTTGTCATGAGATGTTTCCGACACGCCAAATTCTGGCTGGTGCAGAGCTACGCATCCGGCAATAAGGCGAAATTATCCTTGTGGATCATGGCTTGGTGCGAGGAAAGCCTTTCACCTTGCCGGCAGGACCTGGGCATAGTTGCCGCGATTGTGCTGCGTTGCCGGGGCCTCCGGTGCTATTGGCCCTCTGTGCAATATCGGGGTGAAGGTATACGATCCGGCGCATGAGCATTCATCCTGAACTTGCCGAGTTTCCGAAAGAGGCGGTCGCCGCGCCGATTATCGGATATGCGCGGACCCAGTTGCAGGGCCGGAACAATGGCTGGCATTCGCATGATGCGGCGCAGCTCTTCCATGTGATCAGGGGATCGATTGCCATCGACACGGAGATGGGCACCTATTTCGTGCCACCCGAGCGGGCGGTCTGGTTGCCGCCCAGGGTCAGCCACCAGACCCGGTATCTGACCGACACGGAGCTGCGTTATATCTATGTCCAGTATGATTACACGAGGGATCTGCCGCAAACACCGCAGGTGATGCAGGTGACGACCCTGCTCAGGGCACTCATTCTCGAGTTCATGTCCTATCCGCGCTCCGAGACGGACAAGGGGCCGGCGGCACGGATCGCCGCGGTAATCCTGGATCAGTTGAAGATGCTGCCGGTTGCCCCCCTGCAGCTACCGATGCCGCAGGATGCCCGGCTGCGCGACCTGTGCGAAGGCGTCGTCCGCTGTCCGGCACATATTCCCTCGCTCAGCGAGGCCGCGGACCGGTGTGCGACTTCCGTGCGTTCTTTCGAGCGGCGCATAAAAGCGGAGACGGGGCTCAGCTACCGTACCTGGTGCCGCCAGGTGAAACTGTTCCGGGCTCTGGAGTTGCTGGCGTCCGGGCGAAGCGTTTCCGACGTCTCCCACAAGCTCGGTTACGAGGGACCGAGTGCCTTCGTGTCGACCTTCAAGAAGGCCTTCGGCGTGACACCCGGCCGATACTTTGACGGTGTCGAAGCCGATTGATCCTTGTCATGGCGGTGCATGTTTTCCGGGCGCACAAAAAGTCGACCTGATTTTTTGGGGAGACAAGACATGTTCAAGAAAATCCTCGTTCCCGTTGACCCGGCCGAAAGCGGCTTTGCCACGGAGGCGCTTGCCAAAGCCTCGCAGATTGCTCGCGACTATGGCTCCAAGATCCACCTGATGGCGGTTTGCCCGGAAGTTCAAAGCTTCGTGGCGAGCCAGCTTCCGGAAGGCTGGCAAAAGCGGGAATTCGAGGAAACCGCGAAAATCCTCGACAAGATCGCATCTGATCTGGATGTTCCCGAAGGCACTGTCGATGTGACCGTGCGTATGGGGTCGGTGTATCATGAAGTGATCGAGGAAGCCGAAAAGGCGAATTGTGACCTAGTGCTGATGACATCGCACAAGCCGGGCCTGTCGACCTACTTCATCGGCTCGAATGCCGCCCACATTGTCCGCCATGCACCGTGCTCGGTCATGGTGTTGCGCAGCTAGAGCGACAAGCAGCGATCTGGCCGTTCGATGCTGCCGGGCCTTGAAAGGCCGATCGGCTCGTGAACCTCAGCCGTCAGCCATTGCGCGTCAGCAACATGGCGACGGCTGCATAACGGAAGGGGTAGAGGCTGGTGTCAGCCTTCAGGCGGTCTTCGGCCCTTGCAAAGATCCGGTTGATCAGATCCTTCCGTGATGGGCTTTCAGGCAGGGCGGCGCGCAACACCGCTTCGGTGAAGGCGCGGAAGAAATTGACATAGTCGCGGGCATAGCGGTCAAGATCGCCGTCCTGCTTGAAGCGGTCGACGAACGGGACCGCAATTTCGTACTCCATTGACCGGTCGAGTGAATAAAGTCCGGCAGCTCCATACGTATCGTTGGTGACCGGGTCTGCAAGTTCTTGCAGGTCTCGCATGTATACCGGCTGGTAATAGCGGTCGTAGACGTCCCTGCTGATGTCTCCGGTCTCGACGAAGTCCAGAACCGCGTCGTTCAGAAGATCATAAAGGCCGTCACAGGTTCGAGCCGGTCCCTTGGAGCCAAACACCTGAACCAGCAGCTTGCCACCCGGAACCAGTTCCCTTGCGCGGACGGTGAGGAAACGGGCGATGTCGTTCTTAGCTTGTTCGGCAAAGGCGTGCCGGTCTTTTTCGGAAACATAACCATTTGCCCGTGCCACACTTGGGCCGTTGGGCAGGATATAGCCGGGCAACCTGTAGACGGGGCGGCAGGAGAGAAAGCCGATGGCGTTGAAGGTGGTGGCAAGGTGCAAGCTCCGCGGCGGGCAGAGCTGATCGTACATCGAGCCACCGATTGCGGCCGAGTAAATCCTGTCAGACCCAAAGACCGAGCCGCCATCCGGTCTGAGGCTGCGGAAAAGTTCAGAAAAGTCGTTTGTGGGAAGATCTGAATGGATGGTCTGGATCGGCCGTTCGGTGCGTGTAAGCAATGCCGGGAGGGCGTGTTTCATGACCGCAACAGAATTGCGGCCCTCCGAGCAGCCGTAGTCGGCAATGCCGACGGAGCCGGTACCCTCAACCGGCAGGTTCGCAATCGCCTCTTCAACGAGTGGCAATATCTGTTCGATGGCAGACCATTGGGCAGCCGAGTTGGCGTTGTAAAATCCCCCACCGGACATGCCGGTGGTGGTTGCACGGGAAACAGGTTGCGAGAAAGAGTGCTCGGGTTTCGCGGTCGGTTCCATTTCATCCCCTTCTGCGCCTTGTGTGCGGAAGATCTACCTGGCCAGTTCCTTCATGGCATCCGTCAGGCCCTCGACCGTCATGGGAAACATGCGGCCTTCCATCAGTTCGTTCAACATCTGGATGGAATGTGTGTAGTGCCAGTGTTCCTGCCGAACCGGGTTCAGCCAGACCGCACTCTTGTAAAGCCCGGTGATCCGCTGCATCCAGTCGGCTCCGGCTTCCTCGTTCCAGTGCTCTACCGAGCCGCCGGGATAGGCAATCTCGTAGGGGCTCATGGACGCATCGCCGACAAAGATGATCTTGTAGTCGGCAGGGTACTTGTGCAGCACGTCCATCGTCGGCATGCGCTCGGTATGGCGGCGGCGGTTTTCCTTCCAGACATATTCGTAAAGGCAGTTGTGGAAGTAGAAGTGTTCCATCACCTTGAATTCGGAACGTGCGGCCGAAAACAGCTCCTCACAGACCCGGATATGATCGTCCATCGACCCGCCGATATCGAAGAACAACAGCACCTTGACCGCGTTGTGACGTTCCGGCCGCATCTTGATGTCCAGAAGGCCCTTGTGGGCTGTTGCACGAATGGTGTCGTCGAGGTCCAGTTCTTCAGCAGCACCCGTTCGAGCGAAGTTGCGCAGTCGCTTCAGGGCGACCTGGATGTTGCGGGTGCCTAGCAACTGGGTGTCGTCGAGGTCCTTGAATTCGCGCTTGTCCCAGACCTTGACCGCACGACGGTGCCGGCTTTCGTGCTGGCCTATGCGCACACCTTCCGGATTGTAACCATAGGCACCGAACGGCGACGTGCCGGCTGTCCCGATCCATTTGTTGCCGCCCTGGTGGCGCTTTTGCTGCTCCTTGAGGCGTTCGCGCAGGGTCTCCATCAGCTTTTCAAAGCCGCCGAGTGCCTCGATCTGGGCCTTTTCCTCTTCACTGAGGTGCTTTTCCGCCAGGCGGCGCAGCCATTCCTCCGGTATCTCGGTGGTGGCAACCTCGCTCATGAGGTCGAGCCCCTTGAAGACGTGGCCGAAGACGCGGTCGAACTTGTCCAGGTTGCTCTCGTCCTTCACCAGCGTGAGCCGGGCGAGATAGTAGAAATCCTCGACGCTCTTTTCCGCCAGATCCTTATCCAACGCTTCCATCAGCGTCAGATATTCGCGGAGCGAGACCGGGATGCCGGCCGATTTCAGTTCGGTGAAGAAGGTAATGAACATGTGCGAAAGGTAAGTTCCAGGCAGTTGCCTGTCGAGGGGTCAAAAAGGACGCTTCGACAGGAGTTTGCGAAGCACCCTGCCACTTTTGCGAAAGGGCGCCGTCATCTTCCAGGACGACGAGGCGAGGATTGCTTCGTAACGGCGCTTCTGCAGGTCGAGTTCGGCCTGCAATTCGCGGATTTTCCCCTGCTGGGCGGAAACCGTTTGCGTCTGCCGGGCCGCGTTGTCCGCATGGTGCCGGCTTTCGGACCTGAGGTGGTTGATCAGCATTTCATTGCAGCTGGTCTGGAAATCCTGCCTTTCCGCCGGATCGGCAAACCTTTGCATCAGCGCCATCATTTCACCCTGCCTCTCGGCAAGCGACATGTCCTGACGGTGCACGGCGGAAGGCTTGATGCATTGAACCGTGGGCCGTGTTGCAAAGGTGAAGTCCGGCCGTGCCAGGAACTTTCGCCACATGAAGAGATCGGTCCAGAAGTCAGGTGGTGCTGGGCTCCAGCCAACATCCAGAGACCGATAGGCCTCAAGGGAATAGCCGACCGTCGACGGGCCGAAGAAGTTCCAACGCGTCTCCAGCATCTTGCGGCGCGTGTCCGCGTCCGACAGGTCTCCGATATGAACCGTGAACGTCCCGTCAGGCAGAATTTCAGCCTGAAGCAGATTACCGAAGTCGCAGGTTTGCAGCAGGCGGGCCAGTTCCGACAGATGTTCGGGAAACCAGATGTCGTCATCGCCGATCTGGGCAACAAATTTGCCGTTTGCCTGCTTGAGAGCCGAGTCCCGATGAGCTTCGCCGTGCCTTTCTCCCTTGGGGAAGGAAAAAACGCGGATCCTCTCGTCACGCCCTGCCAGCTTCTCCGCTTCCTGCACGGTCTCTTGGGGGGCGCCGTCACAAACGATGAACAGTTCGAAATCTTGCAGGGACTGTCCCAGAACACTCTCGACGGCGAAAGGCAGAAGCGCGGGCGGTCTGTTGACAGGCAGCAGGACGGTGAAGCGCGGATGGGTCACGGCAATCCTGCGAGCGCTCTGAGTTCGGCAATCCGCCTGACGATCAATGCGCCTTCTGCAGCCGAGGACTTTGGAGCAGGCCCCCCTTCCAGATGCGCGACGAATGCTTCCAGTTCGGCCAGAAGAGGCATTTTCGTGCCAACCTCGATTTGCTGAGGCCTCTGGCCGTGATCTCTCGGGGCAAGGAGAACGCGATCGTCATAGGATGAGGCAAGTTGGGCCACCGCCTTGCTGCCGATTACGACGGCGGAGCGTTTTGGGGCCGGATGGAGGGATGAGATCTCCATGGTGACGGTGAGCGGTTTCCCGTCGTTTTGAAGACGGGCAGTCAGGTCCTCACCACCCAGGCCCGGGATCTGGGCGATCGCCGAATGTGCCTTGGGCAATGTTCCCAGGATTTCGAGCGCGATCGAAAGATCATGCGGCATCAGGATCCAGAGGCTGTCGACATCCTTGTGAGGATTGCCCCAGCCGAGCCGATAGGTGCGTACCGCTTCGATCTGACCCAGGGCGCCGGATTTTGCCAGTTCCGCAAGTTTCAAAATGCCGGGATGATAGCGCCACTTGTCCATGACGAAGAGACGTTCCTGCAGCGTATCGGCAAGTCTTTGCGCCGCGTGTGCGTCGTTGGTGACCGGTTTCTCGCAGAAGATCGGCCGGTTCCGCGGTGCAAGTGCGTCGATGCAGGCCGCGTGAAGCACGGTTGGGGGCGCAACGACATATCCCGCGCAGTCAGGAAGCTTGGCGGCGCTATCGCACACCGAAGCGGCTCCGGCCTCCCGGGCTGCGTGCTGGCTGTCCGAACCGGGCACCGCCACGTGCACGTTTAGACCCAAGCTGCGCAGATCGCGAAAGATGAGCTTTCCCCACCGGCCAAAGCCAACCAGACCGATATCAGTCATGGCTGTGTCCAACAGCCGGCGATGTGAAATTGCAGGTCACTGCGTAATCAGGCATTGGCGTCCGCATAGAATTTATCAAGCATCTGCGCATAGTTGTCGGCTGTTCTGTCTCTATCGGAAAGGATGGGGTCCTTCGTTGGCCAAGACAGGTTCAGTTCAGGACAATCGAACTTGCAGCCTAAATCGTCCGCCGGGTCGAAGTAGGTGGAAACGGAATAAAGATGCGTCGCGGCTTGCGGAAAATAAAATCCGTGGCAAACCCCCGGCGGAATTGAAACAGCTCGTCTGTTTTCCGCTGAAAGATCGAGAAACTTAGAGGTTCCAAAGGTCGGGCTGTCGCGGCGTATGTCATGCAGACCAAGCAGCATCTTTCCGGACAGGACCATCAGATAATCGTAGTGATCCTTGTGCACGTGAACACCGCGCAATGTGTCTTCTTTCGAGGTGACGATGTTCCACTGGATCGACTTGAACCCGGTGAGCCAGGTCTCCCGGTAGATTTCGGTGAAACTGCCGCGGTCATCGATGTGCGAAACCAGGTCATGGACAATCACGCCTTCAATTGACGTTTCTTCGGTTTTCATCGAATTGCCTGACCCCAACGACCGTTTTTCTCGCGCAAGCTTCGCGGCCCATCCGGACCCAGGGACAGACTAACAGGTTTCACGACGATGTGGAGGCCAGCATCGGAACGGCGTTTGAGGGAAGGGGGCTTTCCCAAGTCCTCAGAAACTGATCTTGGCGCCCAGGCGAACCGATGCGGAAAGTGTATCGGCGCTGTCGTAACCGCCTTCTATTCCGGCGAGAAATTTCGTGCCGTCATTGACCTGCCACACGGCATCGGCTGCCGCAAAACCGCGGAGCACCGCGTCATCGTCGTCGACGGACAGGTTCAAGGCGGCTCCCTGGAGGGTGGCGTCGACACTGTCGTTTAGCGTGAAGATGCCGTCGATACCCGCATTTGCACTGAGATAGAGCGTGCCGCCATTCTGGACGATGGGGGCATGATCGTAGGTCGCCTGCGCGCGCAGTTCCAGAACGTGCAGCGACCGGCCGGAAACCGAAAGGCCGGTGGCGCTTTCATCGGCGTCACCCGTTTGCCAGAGACCTGAGTAGCGCACTCGAGCGCTGGGTGTCAGCGTACCCTCACTCAGGGCGAAGGCATGGCCGAGGCGCGCGGAGGGCGTTACGTAGACATAGTCGTAGTCGATGGAAAGGTCCTGCAGGCCACCGACAACCATGTTGTTGAGGACGGTGACGTCTTCATCGCTCTTCAGGTAGCCGCCGAGAAGGCCGAATTGAGCAAAGGTCGCCTGCCAGGAGCGGCTGAGATAGCCACCGGCGTGGATGCTGTAGCTGGAGGCCGAGTGAATGTCGCCGTCGCTGGTCGTCCTGCCGATGGTAAAGCCACCGGCAACACCGGCGGCAAGCCCTTCGGCGAATGTCTTCTCAGCCCCGGCGGTGATGCCGCCGAATGTATGGTCGAACCCGTCGCTGCCTTGCCTGGAAAGAACACCGCCAAGAGGCGTGACCCAAAGCGCGGTGGCGTTTTGCTCTTCCGGAGCTGGACCGTTGGTTGCGACGAAGGACGTGCCGCCCAGTCGATTGAGGTCCATCTGCTGTTCAAGGCTGCCGGTGACAGCGCGCGTCATGGTGTTGAAGGTCTGGGCAACCGTGTCCAGCCGGAAATCGTCCGGATTGAGGATGGTGATCGTGTTGCCGTTGGTCGCTGAAGTGAGACCTGCCGTCGTCAGCGTTCCCGGGATGCCGCTGAAGGTCAGGATCGCCGTTCGCCCGGCCGCGTAGTTCAGGGTTGCGGTGGTCGGATCGGTAAAGGTCAGAACACCCTGAAGTATGGTGCCATTGTTCAGGGTAACGGTTGCATCAGAACCATCGACATAGATCGAGGACCCGTTGCTGCTGTAGATCTCGCCGGAGTTGGTGATCGTGACATTGTCGCCGTCAACGGCAATGCCATGCCCGACATCGTCGTCGCTTCCGGAAACCGTACCGGTGTTGCGAAGCGTGCCGCTGTTGGAGATGGTGACGTCATCGCCATTGGATTCGATCGGGTTGGCGTCTTCCCCAGAAACAGTAATCGTGCCCGAGTTGGTGATCGCGGCGCGGTCGCCGTCGTTGTCGATGCCGTCTGCCAGCGAACCGGACATGGTCATCACACCGGTATTGATCAGGATGACATCGTCGCCGTCGCTGTCAAAGCCGTCCGCGTCCTTGCCAGACGTGGTAATCGTTCCGGTGTTGGTTACCTTCGCGTCGTCTTCATCGGTGTCGATCGCATAGGCGTCGTCACCTGTCGTTGTGATCGTACCCGAGTTGAAAACTGTCGGTCGGATTCCCACGGCATTGATGCCATAGGCGCCTTCACCGGTTGTGGAAATCGTGCCGGAGTTGGTGATTTCCGCGTCCGTACCCCCTGACCGAATTCCGTCCGAGTCCTTACCAGAGGTCGTAATGGTACCCGAATTGGAAACCGTTGGGTTGTTGGAAGTAGCATTGATGCCATCGGCATCTTCCCCGGTGGTGAGAATCGTTCCGAAGTTGGTGATTTTTGTGTTCGCGCCAAGGGACAAAATGGCGTCGGATACCTCTCCCGAAGTGGTGATGGTGCCCGAGTTGGTGACCGTGAAGTCATCCCCGTCACCGGCAATGCCGAATGCACGGCTGCCCGTGGTAGTAACGGTTCCGTTGTTGTGAACGGTGGCATTGTCCTCATCGGACCCAATACCGGCAAAATTAGGTGTGCCAATGGTTGTCTTGTTGACTGTGATGGTGCCGTTGTTGGTTGCTGTCTGGTCGTCGTTGCCGAGAACCAGGCCATCCTGATCGGTAACGTCGATGGTGCCGCCGCTCTCGACTGTTCCGGTGTCGCCAACGTCCGTCAGTGTCTGTGTTGTGGTGACCGTGGTGCCCGAGCCGATGGTAATGTCACCGGCAAGGCTTTTTTCCGGACCAAGCAAAACCAGGGCGCAACTGCAAAGCAGAAAAGCCTTGAGTTGGCGGCGATGCTGAAGGGCGGATTTCGTCTGGGTTGGCAACGGCCTGTCGCTACACAAGTTAACGTCTCACCTGGCAATTATTGTTGTATTCCGAGGAAGACGCCACTGCTCGTCCGCAGAAACCTTAACGAATAAGACGTTTATGGGTCATTGGTAGAAATAGCAATCGGTTTGGTTGCTTTATGCGCAGAACCATGCCGTGTATTATTTGAAATCTAAACTTTAAGACTTGTCGGCCGGGTCTTCTTTTTTTGCAAACGAGACAAGCTCACCCATGAAGTCCGAGATGGTCGGTCCGGTGCCGGCCACGAACGGTGCCGGCCTGCAGACTGCAATTGCCGCAATGCCGATGCGGGCCGTGAGCAGTCCATTGACCACACCTTCGCCCAGGCGGGCGGAAAGTCGAGCCGCCAGACCGTGACCCAGCACCTGCGAGGCAAGGCTGTCGCCTGCCGCCATGCCGCCGGTCACTGCCAGATGTGCCATGACGTGTTTTGCGAGGCGCAGGAAGCCAAGTGTACCGGGTCTCCCGCCGTAAAGGGCGGATAGGCGCCGGATCGTGCGCAGGTTCTCGAACAGGACCGCCAGCAGATCGACCAGTGCCCGTGGGCTGACGGCCGTGACGATGGAAACGCGTTTTGCACTGTTCATCACGATGCGGCGGGCTTCCAGGTCGAGCGGGCTTAGCAGATCGCGTTCGGCCAGTTTCACCAGATCCCGGCCGTCGATGACTTCCCGCATATGCCCCGCCAGCGCCTTGCGGCCCTGGGCCGTTTCGGGACGGTCCTTGTAGAGTGTGAGCAGTTCCTTCAGGCCGGCTGATGCCGCCTTCGCGTCATCTGCTTCGGCGGCGCTCTGCAGCCGGTCCCGCAGGTGGTCTATTCGGCCAAGGCGCATGAGGCCCGCGATCTCGCGAATGACCAGGCCGAGTAGGCCAAGCGCCGCAAGAACGGCAAGAGCCACACCCAGCCATCCCAGCCAGTCGGTCCGGGCAAAGAGATCCCGTATCAGGCTGTCGACCGCAAGGCCGACAGCCAGCGACACGAGGCCGGACAGACCTATCATCAGCCACTTTCCGAACCGAAATCCGGATCTGGGAGTGCTGGCGGCGCGAGGAAGGCGAGGTTCCTCGTCATCAATGAAGGCCTGGGTGACCAGGGCTTCGCCGGCCGAGGGCATCCTTGTTTCGTCATCGGTCATCCGCACCTTGGAATCATCGAGACGGAAGGCGGTCGGTTTGCGATTGGACGGGGGCTGGGAACCGGTCATGCCAGGCGATCTCCGATCAGGAATTCCAGGGCGCGGTCAAGCCGGATATGCGGCAGAGACAAAGTCAGGCCTTCTGCGGTCTTGTCGAGTTCCGGTGGCCGGAACCTCAGGAACTGAAGGTCTGCCTGAGCGGTTTGAAAGCTTGCTCGAAGTGCTTCAGAAACTGAGTCAGCTTGTCCAAAAAGTGATTCAGGGTCGTCCGGCAAGTCACCGGGAAACATGGCGATTTCGGTTTTTCCGTCGTAGGTGTCACCGTTCAGCCGTTCGCCCGGCAATGGCGTTCCAAGGATCGCAGGCAAAGCTTCGCCGCGATGCTTGACCGTTGCTTCACGCGTCGCACGGACCGCAGCCATGGCCAGCACTTCGACCTCCGCTCCCTTGAATGTTGCCTTCTCTTCTGCTCGGGCAACCAGTCTCTTCAGGATCAGCTCCAGTCGGTCGTGATCCGATCTGTGCAGGTGGTCTGCCTTGGTCGCCGCGAACAGGATGCGGTCGATCCGTCGCGACAGGATGGAGGACAGCCAGCTGCGTTTGCCCGGACGGAAAGCTCCGAGAACTTCGGTGAGGGCGGTTTCCAGATCGGCAATCGCGTGCGGCCCTGCGTTCAGGGCATGAAGGACATCGACCAGCACGATCTGGCGGTCGAGGCGCGCGAAGTGATTGCGGAAGAACGGACGCACGACGTGGGTCTTGTAGGCCTCGTATCGCCGCTCCATCATCGCCCGCAACGTGCCTGTCCTTGCCGGGGCGGCGTCTGCCGGAATGTCCAGCGGCGCGAAGGTCAGGGCCGGAGAGCCGTCGAGATCCCCGGGCATCAGGAAGCGTCCCGGGGGAAGCATGGACAGGGCGTGGGCGTCGGCTCTGCAGGCAGCCAGATAGGTTTTGAAATTTGCCGCCAGCTCTTGTGCTGCCGGTTCGCTTTCTTCTGCGTTTGCTTCCGTGGCGGCCAGGATCTTCAGAAACGGCGCGGCGATCTCCGCCCGGTTTTCCGCCCGGGCGCGCTGCATTGCCTCGGCGGAGAAGGTGGCATAGTCCTTGCCGAGAAGCGGCAGATCCAGCAACCACTCGCCGGGATAATCGATCAGGTCGAGATGAAGGCGGCCGGGACCAAGCTTGCGGTGGAAGTAGGAGGCGCTCTCATAGTCGATGGTCAGGCGCAGTTCGGAGACCTGACGGGTCGATTCCGGCCAGATACGCTCACTCACCAGGGCACGCACGTGCGCTTCATAGTCGAAGCGCGGCACGGCGTCGTCAGGTTGCGGCTGAAGCCTTGCTCCGGTCATTCGGTGCCCGGAAGCGGCGCTGAAGAGCGGCAGGCGGCCACCATGAACGAGGTTGTGCACAAGCGCGGTCAGAAAGACGGTCTTGCCTGCGCGCGCAAGTCCGGTCACGCCCAGCCGGACGCTCGGCACAGCCAGATCGGTTGCCGCATCGGCAAGATTGGCCAGTGTCAGCCGGGTTTCTTCTGCAAGTGTCGTCAATGGGTTCACAAGGGCCTCCAGCGCGTTCATGTAGGCGCAGGCGGGAACAAGTACAATCCGGGACTCGGCTGATGCTCTAGTCGAGATCTTCCTTCAGGTCCCGTGGTTTGACGAAACGTTCCAGATGGCCGGTCTTCGGCTGCAACTCCGACCAGTCGGCAATGTCGAAATCGATCACGGCAAGAGCACCAGTCGGAAACTTTTCCTGAATATCGGCAATCGCGTCGCTGGATGCCGTGCCGCTGAGGCTCAACGCCGTGTCCTCGGTAGCCGGGTTATGGCCAATGACCATGAGGTTCTGGGCTCGGCCACCATAGCGGCGGATCAGCCCGACATAGTCGTCTTCGCTTTGCTGGTAGAGATCGGACACCAGGTGGATCTGTGTTTCCTGCGTGAGGGTAGGCAGAAGGCGGGCCAGAGTTTCCCGGGTCCGCTGCGCGGTAGAGCACAGGATCTGGTTGGGCTGCAGGCCCTGTTCCTTCATGTAACGGGCCATCTTGACGGAGGCGGCCTTGCCGCGGCTGTTCAGAGGCCGGTCGATGTCGGCCAGGTTCGCGTCGCCCCAGTCTGATTTAGCGTGTCTGAACAAAAGGAGCCGCATTGTCTTTCCTGGTTCCTTGAAAGTGGAAAGTGTGCCGGCGGGTCAAAGGCCGGACTGCCGGTCAGTTCTGGTTGGCAAGCGCCATGGTGAAGGCGGTTACTGCCGGTCCGATCTCCACTTCCTGAGTCGGCAGCGTGTAGGACAGCCACAATGTATAGTCCGATGTGGCACCGGAAAAGTACCACATCGTTTCGCACAGGCTTGTCGGTGTCCAGTTGCGGGTCCGGAAGGAGATGCCGGAGGCGGCAGCGCCCGTCAGCTTGATCGGTTCGAAACCGGCTGCCTTGTAATTGCGGGAAAATGTCAGCGCTTCGCGGCGGCCGGTGCCCTGCAGGTGTTTGCGCAGGACAGCGGTAATGCCGTCGCGGCCGGTGTAGATGCATCCCGCCTGGCTGACGGCATCACCTTCCATCACCTTGATGCGGTAATAATCGCCGATCATGTCGGGGCAGCGCAGGCCGGTGAAATGGCGCAATCCGCCGACATCGCTTTGCCAGCCCGCGTCCTTTTCAGGGGGCACTTGTGCAAGAACAGGCCCGTTCGCCGCCATCGGCAGCGTGAGCATCGCCAGCACCAGAAGAGCGGTGGCCTGTTTCACCAAGTCAGTCTCCTTGTCACCCCGACCCGAAGATCGCGTTTTGCCCGGCCAGCCGCCCGGGCGCTCAGCCTCGACCAGCTTTCACCTCGAGGCTTGCCCGGGACTTCAGGACCGTTCCCGCCGCGCCATGAATGCCAGGCGTTCGAACAGGTGCACGTCCTGTTCGTTTTTCAACAGCGCGCCATGCAGAGGCGGTATCAGTTTGGAGCTATCTTGTTGACGAAGGGTTTCAGGATCGATGTCTTCGTTCAGCAGCAGCTTGATCCAGTCGATCAGCTCCGAAGTCGAGGGCTTCTTCTTCAGTCCGGGGACGTCGCGTACGTCATAGAAGAGGCGCAGCGCCTCCGACAGGAGCCGTTGCTTGATGCCGGGAAAATGCACTTCAACGATTTCCGCCATGGTGTCGGCATCGGGGAACTTGATGAAATGGAAGAAGCACCGGCGCAGGAAGGCGTCAGGCAGGTCCTTCTCGTTGTTTGATGTGATGATAACCACCGGGCGCTGCTTTGCGCGGACGGTCTCACCGGTCTCGTAGACGTGGAACTCCATGCGGTCGAGTTCCAGGAGAAGATCGTTCGGAAACTCGATATCGGCCTTGTCGACTTCGTCAATCAGCAGAACCGGCCGCTCTGAAGCGTCGAATGCTTCCCAGAGCTTGCCCTTGCGGATGTAGTTGTTGATGTCCTTGACGCGCTCGTCACCGAGTTGGCTGTCGCGCAAGCGCGAAACGGCGTCATATTCATAGAGGCCCTGCTGAGCCTTGGTGGTGGATTTGACATGCCATTCGATCAGCGGGGCTTTCAGGGCGACCGCAACCTGTTCGGCGAGCACGGTCTTGCCGGTGCCGGGTTCACCCTTGATCAGCAACGGCCTCTCCAGGGCGACTGCGGCGTTGACCGCGACCCTCAGGTCTTCCGTGGCAATATAGCTTTCAGTTCCTTCAAAGCGCATTTGGCCGTCCGTTTTTCCTAGGTTGGCCGCAAGGTGGCAGGCCGCGCGCGGCTGTGCAAGCCCGTAAAAGGCAGGAGTGCCGGCGCACGGCAATTTTGAACATCTGCCACCGGCCAGAGCGGAAGTTTTTGCCTGTCGGGTCGTGACCTGCCGGGTTCTTTTTTCCGCTTCTGGAAAAGGAAAATTTCCTAAGCTTATGAAACAAAACGATAAATTATGTCCTCATCAAACTGGCACGGCCTTTGCGGAGGAAGGCCGATTATGGGCGTAAGCCCGCGTCGCAGTGCCCGATCTATAAAGAGGACCGCAAATGGGTATTTATGGGGCTATCAACTCGGCTGTCTCCGGACTGGCTGCGCAGGCTACGGCTCTGGAGAATATTTCCGGTAACGTCGCAAACTCGCAGACGACCGGTTACAAACGGCTCGACACGACCTTTTCGGATCTGGTTTCCGGGGGTGGGTCCAAGCAGGCCCAGCAGGTTTCCGGAACCACCTTCGCCACATCCCGTGCCACCAACACCGTGCAGGGTGATATCACGTCGGTCGACGTCGATACCTACATGGCCATCAACGGCGCAGGCTATTTCGTCGTGACCAAGGCGTCCGACGTGGTCGATGGCTCGACCACCTTCGCAGATGAGACCTACTACACCCGCGCCGGTGACTTCGAGCGCGACAAGGAAGGTTATCTGATCAACAGCTCCGGCTATTATCTGCAGGGCTTCCCGCTGGACCCGAACACCGGAAATGCGATCGGTGACAACCCGGCCGTAATCCAGATCGAGAACCAGCCGCTGGCGGCATCCGCAACCACGACTGTGGACTACCAGGCCAACCTGCCACGAGTTCCCGCGACTGCCGACTATGATGGCACGGATGAAACCACTGCCCTCCTGAACGCTTCGGTCGGTGCCGGTAACGTTGCCGTTGCAGATGAAACCGACTTCCTGAACAGCTCCATTTCCGGTGGATCCACTACGATCTATAATCAGAACGGTACGGCGATGAACGTCGAAGTCCGTTACGCCAAGACGGCTAACGACGACGGTGGTGCGGTGAGTGATACCTGGAGCATGTACATCAGCACCGGTGGTGATGCTACCACTGCATGGTACGATGTAGGTCAAATTCAGTTCGATGACACGGGCGAAATGACCACCCTGACCGCCGGTGCCATGGGCGGTTCCGCAGTGAACGGTACGGGCGACGGCTTTACAATCTCCTCGCTGACCATCGGCGGCACGACGGCAACGGACGTCGAGTTCTCCTTTGCCGATGGCTCCCTGACCCAGTATTCCGACAAGGACGGCAGGGCCAGCTCCGTGTCGCTGGAGCCGGATGGATATCCTGCAGGTGAGCTGATCGGGGTGGCTGTAGACGCTTCCGGCCGCGTCATTGCCAGCTATTCCAACAACCAGCAGCGCCCGGTTTACCAGATCCCGCTTGCGACGTTCGAGGCCGAGCAGGACCTGCAGCGCGTTGACGGTGCCGCGTTTGCGGCAACGGCCGGATCGGGAGACGCGGACCTTTCCGGAGGCGGGCAGATCCTTGCCAAGAAGCTGGAACTCTCCAACGCCGATATCGCGGACGAGTTTTCCAAACTGATCATCACCCAGCAGGCCTATTCGGCAAACTCGAGGATCGTCACCTCAGCAGACGAAATGCTCGACGATGCCCTGAATATGGTCCGGTAACACCGCCTAGGCCGGCGGGGCACTGACCCGCCGGCCACCTGGCCTGGTCGCGTATAAGGAAGGAGAAGCCGCCATGGGTCTTACAAGTGCCCTGAATACCGCGGTTTTCGGAATCACCTACAATCAGCGTCAGCTGGACGTCACCGCGTCCAACATTGCGAACGCGGATACGGCCGGCTATTCGAAAAAAATAATTTCGGCGAATGTCTACTTCGACGGCAACGGCAACGTCGCCGGAATGAATGCGACGGAAGTGCGCCGGATTGTCAACGAGCAGATCCAGTCCGACTATTTCAACTCTCTCGCCGACACCAGCTACTCCCGGCAGATTGCGGATTTTACCGACCGTCTGGACGATATCTTCGGCACGATCGACGACAAGAGTTCGTTGTCGTCCCTCGCAGGCAATCTTTCTGCTGCACTGGCCGGCCTGGTGAATGATCCGGGCAACTATGCCGTTCAAAAGGATGTGGTTTCGGCTGCGGAAGCTTTTGCGCGGGAAATCAACTCATCCTATGAGCAGATCGCGGACCTGCGCCAGGAAGCGGACAACGCACTGGCTTCCCAGACAGATAGCGTGAACGGCCTGCTCTCAAGTATCGAAGACATCGACGAGGCGATCCAGAACGCGACCCAGTCCGGTGTTTCAACCGCCGACATGGAAGACGAGCGCGACCGGCTGATTGAGCAGTTATCCGGTTATATCGATATCGACGTCACCAAGAACGACAACAATTCGATTTCCATCCGTACCGCCAACGGCGACCAGCTCTACGCCGACGGTCAGGCATCTACGCTGACCTTCGATGCCACGCATCTGTTGCAGCCGGGCCAGGAAGGCAACTCGGTGATGGTGAGGACGCCAGGCGGCACCCAGTTTGATCTCATCGGGTCGTCGAAATCAGGTTCGATGCAGGCAACTGCTGAACTGCGCGATGATATCCTGGTCGAGGCGCAGACGCAGCTCGACACGATTGCCGCCGAACTGTCACTTGCCTTTTCCAATGTGAATGTTGAAAGCACGGCAGCGACCGTCGGTCTGGACAGCGGTTTCGATCTCGATGTGTCCGCGCTTCAGCCGGGCAACACCATCACGCTGGATTACACCGACAGCAGCGGCAATCCGCAGACAGTCACCCTCGTGGCCGTGGACGATCCCGCACTGCTGCCGTTGGACAACTCCGCTACGGCAAATCCGGGCGACACGGTCTTCGGTATCGACATTTCGAGCGGTGTTCCGGCAACCTATATCACCAACATCACCGCAGCACTTGCCGGTACAGGTCTTCTGGTCAGCAATGACGGGTCGGACAACCTTCGGGTTCTGGGCGACAACACGGCGCCGACCAGCGTTGAAAGCCTGAGTGCGAATGTCACCGTGACGGCGAATTCCGATCAGGGGCTGGGACTTGCGATCTTCGTTGACCAGCGGGCTGGAACGGACCTCTTCACCGATGCGCTTGAAGGCGGTGGCCAGCGGCTCGGTTATGCCTCCGGAATCAGCGTCAATCCGGATCTTCTGGCCGATAGCGCGCTTCTGGTGAACTATCAGACCACGCCGACACCGAACACGACCAACGATCCTGCGCGTGCGCAGTTCCTGTCGGATGCGCTTAGCGTCGGCACGAAACACTATGACCCGGGCTCGGGTATCGGCAGCGCGTCGACACCGTTCCAGGGAACACTTCTGGGCTTTGTCAACCAGACCGTCGCGTTTCAGGGCAACCAGGCGGAAGACGCAGCCACATATGCGGATTCCAAGGAAGCGCTGACCATGAACCTCGCCATCCGTTACGAGCAGAGCTACTCGGTCGATCTCGACGCCGAACTGGCCTTCATGGTTCAGCTGGAAAACGCCTATGCGGCCAATGCCCGCGTCATGCAGACCATCAAGGAACTCTTCGAAGAGCTCCTGAACATCGTTTAAGGTTGGGTGCGTTATGGCAGTTTCGAATATCACCACCTCCCGGACTTACCTGACCCGCCAACTCGGCGAGCTCAACGATCTGCTGGCAAGCAAGACAACCCAGCTCGCCAGAGGCAAGGTCGGTACCACATACGGCGAAGTAGGCGACCGCCGGCTTCTGGACATTCAGCTGACCCAGAAAGTCAGCATGATCGAGAGCTACCAGGACACCATCACCATCGCCAATTTGCACCTGCAGACCTCGACCATGTCGCTGGAGCGTCTGGAGGACATCCGGCAGGATGCTAAATCCGCGCTTGATACCAACGATTTCGTGCTGCAGGACGACGGGCAGACGCAGACCCAGTCTCGCGCCAAGCTGCTGTTGAATGAAGCGCTCAACATCCTGAACACGGAAGTCGCCGGATTTTACGTCTTTGGCGGCACGGATGCCGTTCAGGACCCGGTTGCCAAGATCGATGCCATTCTGGAAGGGGCGAACGGCCGAGACGGGCTGAAAACCGTCATGAGCGAGTATTCCCAGGCAAATCTGGGTGCCGGCAACAATGGCCGCACATCGACCTCCGCGCTGACAACCAACTACGCCGGCCCCGTGCCGACGGATTCCACCTTCACCATTGCGGAAGATGGAGCACATGATTTCGGTTTCGACATCGCATCTGTTGCCTCGACCCTGACCAACGTCGCGATCACCGGGCCTTCGGGCACCGATCCGGACAGCTTCGACGTTCAGTTCACCGGGCAGCCGGAACTTGGCGAGACCATTACGGTGGAATTCTCCTTGCCGCCTGATCACAGCGAGACGATCTCCATCGAGCTGACGGCAGCAAACAGCACGGCTGAAGACGGAACCTTCGCGATCGGCGCCGATCTTGAGGAAACGGCGCAGAACCTGCGCGATGCCCTGGAAGCGGAGATCGAGCACCAGGCTCAGACAACCCTTCGCGCCGTGTCGGACGAATGGGCTGCAGAAGAGTTCTTCAGGACGTTCGGTGGGGAAGAGCCACAGCGGGTAGACGGACCTCCCTTCGACAGCGCAACCGCGCTGATCGGTGGCGGCTCGACGACTGTCGCCTGGTATACGGGCCGCAACACGGCCACGGACGATCCGCGCACGGACAAGAACGCGGTGATCGACAGCAATCTCACGGTGAGCTACGGCGTTCGGGCCAATGAAACACCGCTGCAGGAACTGGTCCAGTCGCTTGCGGCTTTCATCGCTGCGGATTTTTCGGGCGGCTCGACGATCGACGAAGAGTATTACAATACCCTGTCGACCAACCTGCGCACGACCTTGCAGCCGCCAGGTGTCGATCAGTCCGGGATCACCGATATTGCCACGGACATTGCCATCACGCATCGGACAGTGTCGCTGACCGATGACCGGCATGTGCAAATGAAGAGCAGCTACGAAGGCACGATCGCGGATATCGAGGGAATCGACCAGGATCAGGTCGCGGCCGAGATCCTGCAATTGCAGACCAATATCGAGGTTTCCTACAGGGCCTCGTCGATCGTCTTCAATCTGACCCTGTCCGATTACCTCTAGGATCGCCCGGAACTTCCGGCTTTTCCCCGGGCGGTCTTCGCTCACCGTTGCCTGGACTGCCGGTCCGGGCCGGGAAAGGCCTTGAAATATTCCCCCTTTGGGGAAACACTCTCCTAGTTGCCTTTCTTCCCGACGGATATCCTCTGGTGTCCAGTTCCAACCGGTTTGCCGCCGGGGCCTTTGGCAACGGCGCGTTCTTTTCATTATCCCTTTTCAAAAAAATAGATCGCGGCATACCGCGAAAAGATCGACACCATGGGAGGGAGAGCCGATGTGTCACGTATTTGCCGGACAGGATCCGGAACGCTACGCCAGCCAGACCCGGCGGTTGCGGCTCAACGGACAGAGCACGAGCATCAGACTGGAAAATTCCTTCTGGGCGATTCTGGATCAGATTGCCGCGTCGGAAGGGGTGACGACACCGCATTTCATCTCGACGCTGCATTCAGAAGTGATCGAACTGCGCGGTGAACCGAAGAATTTCACATCGCTGTTGCGTTGCGCCTGTCTGAAGTTCCTCGAGATTTCGTCGAACCAGCACGCGGCTTCGATTGCCGCTGAATGACATTTTGCGCTGCAGCGCAAGTTTTACCGCTCGCAGTATAAGCATACTACCCGGGCGATAGTTGCCACGCGCTACGCTTCCGTCATGCAAATACAAGCAGAGCGGAGTAACGCGTGGCGAAAGCAATACATTCTATGATCCGTGTTCTGGAAGAGCACAGGTCTCTTTCCTTTTATGAAAAAGCATTCGGGCTGACCGTAGCGGATCGTCTGGATTTTCCCGATTTTACCCTGATCTACCTGCGTAACAGCGACTCCGGCTTCGAGCTGGAACTGACCGTCAACAAGGGGCGCACAGAGCCCTATGACCTGGGTGACGGCTATGGGCATCTGGCGTTCAGTGTCGATGACCTCGACAGCGAACACGCACGCTTCGAAGCAGCAGGTCTCAATCCAAGAAAACTGGTCGATTTCGCACCGGCGGGAGACGTCATAGCGCGCTTCTTCTTCGTTGCGGATCCCGATGGCTATCAGATCGAGGTGCTTCAGCGCGGCGGTCGATACGAATGAATTGAATTGAACGGGAGGAGAGCATGAAAACCGAAAACAGTCCGAGAGGTCTGACCAGACGACAGCTTCTGGCCCGGGCGACGGCGGCAGGCGCTGTCTTCGTCACCGGGACCGGATTTCTGGCAGCAAGGGACGGCGCCTGGGCGACGGAGCTGACGGCACTCAAGCCGGACAGTTTCGCGACGCTGGTGCAGATGGCGCGGGACATCTACCCGCACGACCATGTCGGCGACGAATACTATGTCATTGCCGTCAAGGGATATGACACGCCCGACCACGCCGAGGATATCGAGGCCGGTATCGAGGCCCTGAACGGAGCAGCCCAGGGGAGAGGGCATGCTTCCTATCTTGCGATCGGCTGGGAACGTGACAGGGCAGACCTGCTGCGGTCCATGGAGGACAGCCCGTTCTTTCAAAGGGTCAGGGGCGGACTGGTAACGGGGCTCTACAATCAGAAAGCAGTCTGGCCGCTGTTCGGCTACGAGGGAGCTTCCTATGAACTGGGCGGCTACATCGACCGGGGCTTCAACGACATCAACTGGCTTTGAGCCTTAGGGAGGAAACCATGGCTGCACCATTTGACCTGAATGACGACACGGTTGTCGTCGTGATCGGAACGGGCGCCGGTGGCGGTGTGCTTGCCAACGAGCTGGCGCAGAAGGGCGTGAGTGTCGTGGCTCTGGAGGCGGGCGGACGCTATCTTCCGGATGATTATGTCAACGACGAGTGGGAAAGCTTCGGGCAGCTTGCCTGGGTCGACCCCAGAACCACGTCGGGCGACTGGCGGGTTGCAAAGGACTTTTCCGGCCTGCCGGCCTGGATCGTCAAGGCCGTCGGGGGAACCACCGTTCACTGGGCCGGGGCGTCGATCCGCTTCCAGCCACATGAGTGGAAGGCAAAAACGTCCTACGGCAACGTCCAGGGAGCCAATCTGCTCGATTGGCCGCTGGATGCGGAGGAAATGGACCCCTGGTACACGCTTGCCGAAACAAAGCTGGGCGTGACGCGCACAGGGGGGCGGGCCGGACTGCCGGGCAACAACAACTACCTGGTGTTCGAAAAGGGCGCCAAGGCGCTCGGCTACAAGGAAGTCCATACAGGCCGGATGGCCATCAACTCGGACGACTACGACGAGCGTATTGCCTGCCAGCAGACCGGTTTCTGTTTTCAGGGCTGCAAATGGGGAGCGAAGTGGTCCGCCGCCTACACGGATATTCCGCGGGGCGAGGCAACCGGAAATCTGGAAGTTCGCGACCAGGCCCATGTCGCACGAATCCTGCACGACGATGCAGGCAAGGTGACCGGGGTCGAATACTTCGACAAGGACGGCAATCTGCAGCTTCAGAAAGCCCGTGTCGTCTGCGTTGCCGGCAATTCCTTCGAAAGCCCGAGGCTGTTGCTGAATTCAGCGTCTTCCATGTTCCCGGACGGTCTTGCCAACAGCTCCGGCCAGGTCGGTCGCAATTACATGCGCCATACTACAGGCTCGGTCTATGCCATTTTCGACCAGCCGGTGAAGATGTGGCGTGGAACAACGATGGCGGGGATCATTCAGGACGAAGCTCGTCACGACCCGTCCCGCGGCTTTGTCGGCGGATATGAACTTGAAACCCTGGCTCTTGGACTGCCGTTCATGGCGGCGTTTCTTGATCCGGGGGCGTGGGGCCGGGAATTCACAAGTGCGCTCGACGGTTACGAGAACATGGCAGGCATGTGGATCGTCGGTGAGGACATGCCCCAGGAAACCAACCGAGTCACGCTCAATCACGACGTGAAGGATGGTTTTGGCCTGCCGGTGGCGAATGTCCATTTCGACGATCATCCCAACGACGTCGCAATGCGAAATCATGCCTACAGGCAGGGAATGGCCATCTACGATGCCGTCGGGGCGACCCGGACCTTCCCGACGCCGCCTTACCCGTCTACCCACAATCTGGGCACCAACCGGATGTCGGAAAATCCGCGCGACGGGGTGGTCAACCGCTGGGGGCAAACCCACGACATTGCCAATCTGTTCGTGTCGGACGGGTCCCAGTTCACCACGGGCGCTGCCGAAAACCCGACCCTGACGATCGTGGCACTCGCCATCCGTCAGGCCGATCATATCGCGCGGGAAATGAGTGCCGGCAATCTGTAGTCCCGTGAGGGCCGGCTTCCGGAAGGCTGGGCTTTCGAAGCCTGGCCAACGCGGAGGCTTTGAATGGATTGCCGGGCTCGCACAGGGCTGGTGCTGAATATCTCATGGCTGCAAATCCTGCCCGCAGCTTGAGGACCCGCTGATCTCCGGTGGAGGCTTCCTCCGTTTCCGCTGGAGGAGGGCAGGTGAACGTTGCAGTCAAGAGAAAGGCCGCCGAGGTTACCCTGGCGGCCTTTCTTGATCTTCTATCTTGTTTTCCGAGGCTGTTCTTGAACCGGCCGCGCCGGGATCAGGACCTCAGACCCTCGGCAATCGAACGATTGATGCTGATGAGGGTATCGAGCTTGTTTTCATCGTCAGTCGTCATGACTGTCATGGTCTGCTTGAACACGAACACGCCCAGCGAGGCGATGTTGTTCTTGATGTCCTGAGGCAGTTCGCTTTCAGGACTGGTCGCGGACGTCACGAGAATTGTCCAGAGCTTGCGGTTGTACACCAGGGCGTCATCTTTTTCCGCAAGCGAGGAATTTGCCCATTCATCCTTGATCAACTGAAGCCGGGCTGCGGCCTTCATCAGCAGATTCGCTTCCAGCTCCCTCGGTGACATCGCCACCTGGCTTGTTTTCTGGTAAGCCTGCGCTGCCTGTTTGTACATGACTGATCAGCGTCCCTTCGTACTCGATGAGCTTACGTGCTTCTTTCAGTGCTTTATAGAAGGCGCCGGTTAGTATGGCGTTACTAATCCTGGTGACAAAAGGGATCGTACTCGGCGCGGCTTTCACTATGTCATTGACGAGGCTGAAGTAACTCTCCTGTATCTTCTCCAAGTCAGTTGACAGATACATCAGCTGAACGGCCAGGTAGACCCGTTTGGCTGGTGTATCTGCAGTGGCCGGCGTGAGAATATCCTTTTCTCGCAGAATGGGAGCCTGGCCTTCGATAAAGAGGCGAGTGCGTTGATTGTCATTGGTGATAACGCTTTCCCCAATGATAATTCGCTCGCCCGGTTTCAGCTCGACCTTGAGCGCCATTCCGTGACCTCCACGCAGAAGTATCGCTGTGAAACGTTAACGAAATCGTTAACGATTTGCCCCCGATACCTTAATGATAAATGCCGCCGGTGTTAACCGAACAGGCTCAAGACGCTCTGATCTGCCTGGTTGGCCAGAGACAGAGCAGTCGAAGAAAGCTGCTGACGGGTTTGCAGCGCCAGCATGTTAGCACCTTCTTCGTTCATGTCCGCAATAGTTAGGTGGCCAGCGCCAACCTCCAGCGTGTTGATCAGATTTTGGGTGAAATCGGTCCGGATTTCCACAGTCGAAAGAGCCGTACCCATCGAACGGGCCGCACTACGAAGCTCGTCGAGCGCCGCGTTGATGGCCTGAAGCGTTCGATCGATATCCGTATCCGACTTGAACTCGGACGGAGCCGCCGTCAGTGACACGATTCCTGTCGTCGATCCGAGCGTCGTTCGGTTGAAGTCACTGTTGCTGCTGGAAATGTCGAAAGAGACTTCGCCGATAAGGCTGATGCTGCCGCCCGAGAAGGTGGCATCCAGGCCCTTTACGTTGTTGATGAAGGTCACGAGATCGCTGACCGTGGTTTCTTCGTCGATCTCCAGAGAGGCAGGTTCGAAGCCGTTGCCGTCAGTGATCGTGATCGTGTCGCCGGCCTGGAAGCCGCCGGAGGAAACCAGCGTTGCCGTGGAACTGAGAGGAGACACCGTCATCGTGGTCGTTGTGCCGCCGGTGTCGCCACCGTCCGTTGCTGCGCCGCCGCCGGTGTTGTCCTTGGAGATATAGAGGGCGTTGTCGAGACCGGACGTGATGGTGATGGAGTCCGTGGCTTCGTCAAAAGTGGCGTGAACGCCGTTCAGATCGTTCAATGCGTCCACGTAGTCCTGCACCGTGGTGATGTCGGTACCGACCGTCAGGTTGGTGGTGCCGGAGGAATCCGTGATGCTGACAACGTTGCCGGTTGCCCAGTCGGCGAGGTCCGTCAGATTCGAGGACGCCTGCAGGCCTGACAGGGAAATGGAGGTGGTGCCGCTGAAGAGATTGAAGGACGACGTACCGGTGCCTCCGGCATCCAGGTCATCCAGATTGAGACCGTCATCTAGTGAAGTGTCTGTAAAGTCTACCGGATTAACGGTCAGATTCGAGGTGCTGTCCTCGTTGAAGATAACTTCCAGCTCGTTGCCGGCTCCGGCAAGAAGGTTCTTGCCCTTGTAGCTGGAGTCCCGTGCCATGTCCTCGATCTGCTCAAGCAGGTCGTTGTACTGGCTGGTGAACAGCTTGCGTTCGTATTCACTGGAGGTCTGCAAGGCCTGGTTCGCGATGGCCTTGGCCGATTCCACAAGTTTGGTGATCGACGTGATGCCCTTGTCTGCTGCGCGGATCGTCTGAACCGCCTGGCCCATGTTGTCCAAGAGGTTCGAGAGATCGCTCGCGCGGTCGTTCAGGGATTGTGCCGTGAAATAGGAGTTCGGATTGTCGAGCGCCGTGTTGACCTTCAGACCCGTTGCCAGGCGCGTTTGCGTGATCGACTGCAAATCCGCCGTCTGTTTCAGCGACAGGAGATTGTCCCGGACAGCACTGGAGAGAACAATATCAGGCATCAGACTTCACCGCTTTCCCTATTCAGGTCTCGCCAAAGGCAACATGCGGGTAATCCAAGTCGAGCATGCACCTTTGCCGTAAATCTAAATGGAAAGTTAATCACTGATGCACGTATTAACGTCCCGTAAATAAAAGTTACCAAAAGGTTTCTTTTAAGATATTGATTCTCAATGATAAAAAATTTCGGGTTCAGACAGTAATTCACGGCGTAAACGAAAACGGCGGACCAGTGGCCCGCCGTTTCTGATGCTTGTCTGTGAGTCGTGCGTCCGACTGATTCTCTTTGAATTAGAAGAGGGATAGCACGGTCTGGTCCGCCTGAGAGGCGAAGGACAGAGAGGTGGAAGCAAGCTGCTGACGGGTCTGAAGGGCCAGCAGGTTTGCACCTTCCTCGTTGGTGTCGGCCAGGGTCAAAAGACCTGCACCTTCCTGCAGTGTATTGATCAAGGTCTTCGTGAAGTCTTGCCGGATCTCTACTGTGGAGAGGTTCGTACCGAATTCGGAAGCCTGGGACCGCAGGTTTGACAGACTGGTGTTCAACCGGTCTATGACGCGGTTGATGTTCGTGTCCGTAGCGAACCCACTGTCGGAGATAGCTTCGATCACGATGCCATCCGCGTCGGCGGTGAAGCCGGAGCTGTTGAAGTCCGTGTTGTCACTGGTCAGAGACAGGTCGGTTTCCGAAGTGATGGTGATACGACCGGAGCCGTCATCGAACTTGGCCGAGACGCCGTTGAAGTCGTTGATGAAGTTTTCCAGATCGTCAACGGTGCTGTCTTCTTCAACTTCGAAAGTGCCGAGCTCGTAGCCGTTACCGTCCGTCAGCGTCAGAGTATCGCCAACTGCAAAGGAACCGGAGTCGATCAGGGCATCCGTGGTCGAGGAGAATGCGGTTGCGTCGACGAGGGTGCCTGTAAAGCTCGTGGTCGCAGAACCGTTACCACCGATGTAGAAGTCTTCATCGGAGTAGATGGTCAGTTCGCCCGTGCCGTTGTCGAATTCTGCACGAACACCGGCAATGGCGTTGAGGCCATCAACCAGATCCTGAACGGAAGCCGTCGAGGAAACACCACCGGAGAGCACGGCCGGGTTGGTGGCAGTGTCGTTGACGAAGGACAGGCTCTGGGTCGTGGAGATCAGAGTGGAGTCCGACAGGGTGGAGGAAGTGTTCAGAGCAGAACCGCCTGCATCCTGCAGGGTGATGACGGTCTTGCCGCCCTGCAGCTGCAGGGAAGAGGTTGCACCTTCGCCTTCTGCCAGGTCGGAAAGGTTCAGACCGGTGGACAGTGCGGTGTCGGTGTAGTCGACCGCTTCAATTGTCAGCTTGGAGGTCGCATCTTCGTTGAAGATGGTGGTCAGGTCGTTGCCGTCACCTGCAAGCAGGTTCTTGCCTTTGTACGAGCTGTCCTTGGCGACATCTTCGATCTGTTCCAGCAGGGCGTTGTACTGTGCTGCGTAGGTTTTACGCTCGTACTGGCTTTGGGTCTGCAGGGCCTGGTTGGCTTTCGCCTTCGCGGTTTCGACCAGATCCGTGATGGTCTGAATGCCTTTGTCCGCGGCTTTGATGGTCTGCAGGGACTGGCCCATATCGTCCAGCAGGGTGCTGAGATCGCCTGCGCGGGAGTTCAGTCCGGATGCCGTGAAGAAGCTGTTCGGATTGTCCAGCGCGGAGTTCACCTTCATGCCGGTTGCCAGCTTGTTCTGGACGCCCGACATCAGGTCTGCAGTGGATTGAAGTGTGAGGAGGTTTTGCCGCACGGCGGCTGACAGCGTAATGTCACGCATCGAATTATCCCTTTCCTGGGTCAAATTTCAACTGCTCTTCCTGAGCAGGTTGGGACCGATCATCGAGCGTTAACCTTAATCAATGGTTAAGCGCCTGAAAAATAGGGTTATCAGGAGGTTAACGCCGTTTTGCCCCCTGTCTGAACTGTCAGGCGCAATGCTTTCAGGTGCCGATGCAGGGTTCCAAAAAGTGCCAGTGTCTTTACAGCGAGGGCAGGGTGCCTGGTTACGGCGACAGGCATGCAAAGCCCGGAGTCCCGCGGGTTTTGTCCTCGTCGGGTTCAGGAGAGACAAGTGTTCTCAAAAAAAATCATTGCGTGGCTTCACGGGAGGTGGCGCCGGCCTTGCATGTTTGCGCTGGCGTCGAGAAGGGCCTGAGTAGCCGCTGCAATTCGAAGGAATGGGTGCAGGCTGCGAGCCGCGTTTATATCCACCGGAGCCAGAATCTTAACGATTGGGATCAGGCAAGGCTTTGAAACCGATGTTCGGGAAGAGGGGAGGTTTCGGGTTGAGGGCGTGTCTTGGGCGTGGGCTTGGGGAGTGGGTTTGGGGAGTGAGGCCAGGTACAGATGCGCTTAAAGTTTTCCGCGGGCGCGAACGGCTGGATCGGGAAACGCGCTTGAGGATCCGGAAACAAGAAAAGCGGGCCGTGGCCCGCTTTCCAATGTCGTTCTAACCGAAATGTCTGGCTTAGAAGAGACGCAGAACGTTCTGGTCTGCCTGTGCTGCGAAGGACAGCGAGGTAGAAGCCAGGCTCTGGCGAGTCTGCAGGGCCAGCAGGTTTGCACCTTCTTCGTTGGTGTCGGCCAGCGTCAGCTTGCCTGCACCTTCTTCCAGCGTGTTGATCAGGTTCTTGGTGAAGTCCTGACGGTTTTCAACGATGGAGAGGTTGGTACCGAAGGAGGAAGCCTGCGTTCTCAGGTTCGACAGTGCAGTGTTCAACCGGTCAACTGTACGGTTGATGTCCGTATCCGTCGCAAAGCCACTGTCGGAGATCGCCGAGATGCCGATACCGGTGGTATTTGCGGTGAAGCCGGAGCTTGCAAAGTCGTCGTTGTCACTGGTCAGCGACAAGTCGGTTTCCGAAGTGATGGTGATGCGGCCAGAGCCAGTGTCGAAGTCAGCGGAGACGCCGTTGAAGTCGTTGATGAAGTTTTCCAGATCATCAACCGTGCTGTCTTCTTCAACTTCGAAGGAGCCGAGCTCGTAGCCGTTGCCGTCCGTCAGCGTCAGAGTGTCGCCAACAGAGAAGGAACCGGAGTTGATCAGGGCATCCGTGGTCGAAGAGAACGCAGTCGCGTCGACGAGGGTGCCTGCAAAGCTCGTGGTCGCAGAACCGTTACCGCCGATGTAGAAGTCTTCATCGGAGTAGATGGTCAGTTCGCCCGTGCCGTTGTCGAATTCTGCACGAACACCGGCAATGGCGTTGAGGCCATCAACCAGATCCTGAACGGAAGCCGTCGAGGAAACACCACCGGAGAGCACGGCCGGGTTGGTGGCAGTGTCGTTGACGAAGGACAGGCTCTGGGTCGTGGAGATCAGAGTGGAGTCCGACAGGGTGGAGGAAGTGTTCAGAGCAGAACCGCCAGAATCCTGCAGGGTGATGACGGTCTTGCCGCCCTGCAGCTGCAGGGATGCGGAAGCGCCTTCGCCTTCTGCCAGGTCGGAAAGGTTCAGACCGGTGGACAGTGCGGTGTCGGTGTAGTCAACAGCTTCAATGTCGAGCTTCGAAGTGGAGTCTTCGTTGAAGATGGTTCTCAGGTCGTTGCCTTCACCTGCGAGCAGGTTCTTGCCTTTATAACCGGAGTCCTTCGCCAGGTCTTCGATCTGCGTCAGCAGGTCGTTGTACTGAGCAGCAAACTGCTTGCGCTCGTACTGGCTCTGGGTCTGCAGGGCCTGGTTGGCCTTTGCTTTTGCAGATTCAACGAGCTTGGTGATGCTCGAAATACCCTGGTCGGCTGCCTTCAGGGTCTGCGTGGACTGGCCCATGTCGTCCAGAAGAGTGGACAGGTCGTTTGCACGGGAGGTCAGGCCGGAAGCCGTGAAGAAGCTGTTCGGATTGTCCAGAGCGGAGTTCACCTTTTTACCGGTCGCCAGTTTGTTCTGGACGTCCGACATGAACTGTGCGGTGGACTGAAGGGTGTTGAGGTTCGCGCGAACCGCGCTCGACAGAGTAATGTCGGCCATTTTGTGTCCTTTCTAGGAGTACAAGATACGAGGACCCTTCCTGGGTCCGAGGGACATCTATCGGCGCTTTCTTGTAAGAAGTTCTAAACAAAGATGGTTAGCGTAAATTAACCTTAACAGCCCCCTAAGCCGAGCAACTAAAATCATTGCCAGAAAAAGTTGAGTATATTGTTTTGAAAGACAAATTTTATCTGAGTAAAGATCTTAACAAGGGGCAGCGAAAGCTTGAAGAATGCCTCTTGTCAGGTGCTCGGGCAGCGCAAGTTTCCCCTAAAGGCGGTCGACTTGTCTGAAACCTGACGGATCTGTTAACTCGTGTGCGGAACGAGACCGGTGAAGGTACCGAAATCGAGGACGATAGACAGATGCGCCGGCAAGACGCGACGGGCCGAATGCACGTTGGGTTTGCCGGCATGCTTCATAGAGCAAGCGTCAGGCAACGCGCTTGAGGAGGCTGCAAGCGATCAGTTCAAAGACCGTGTGGGGGCGAAGCTGAAGGCGTCGCTGGAGGAGGCCGCAACCCTGCAGGAGAGGATTGAGGAAAGTCGAGCAGACAGGGGATTGCCAAGGTCACAGTAAAGCCGGGCGCCGTTGGGAAACGGGCAGGGTATGTGGATGGCTGCGCCTGATCAGATAACTCGTTGAACCGGTTCTGCCTGGGGCTGGGTCTGCCGGGTTTCTATCGACTCGTTGTACGCCCTCAGACGAAGCAATGTCTCTGCAGGTATCTGCCGGACGACCTGACCGGTTTCGGTGTTGGTCGCGACATAGACCAGGGCATCATATTCCGGGTCGATGATGTTCTGGCGTTCGACCGTGGAAGAAAACCGTTCGCCAAACGAGCGCTGGTCGCGCTCGTTGTTCGCACTGCGCTGTGGGTTTTGCGTCTCGGTGGATGGTCTTACGGTCTCTTCGACCGGAAGGTCCGTTTCAACTGATGGAGCATTGCGCTCCGGAGCCCGCGCTACCGGCGTAATCGCCGTATATGTCGGCGATGGCGGCCGGGCCAATCCCGTGTCCAACATCTTTTCCTCCGGGTGACTAACAACTTTTACCCGATCAATCTGGAAAGATAACGTAAGGGAATGAATCGTCTGTTAACGGAATGATTAGACTTTTAAGGATCGCGATCTATCCGGTTGCGCCTGTTCCTGATTCGCTCTCGCAGTCCCGTCCTGCCGTTCGGGGAAACCTCTGGGCAGGTTTCGCGAGGGGGATAAATACACGAAAAGCTCCCGGCGGGGAGCTTTTCATCATTTCAGGATACCCGGCGTGGTTCTTGCTAGCTGTCAGCAATCATCACAGCGACTGATTGACAGCAATGCCCCGAGCGGATTGCGGTCCGGTTGGCGCAGAACCGTTTCGTCCGTAAGTGGTCGGTGCATTGGCATTCTTGGCACCGGCGACCTTGGCGACGGTTGCGACGATGTTATTGGCAACGTCTCTTGCCGTTGAAAGAACTGCCAGGTTGATGCGCAAAACCGGCTGGAATTCGCTGTGCTGGCGACGCAGCGACTGGGTGGAAGCCGGGGAAAGATTGCCCAGGGCGACCGCGTGTTCCTTCGCTGTCATCATGCCGCGGGTGTATTCGTGGATCAGCCGGGCCTTGTCGGGCTGCAGTTCACCAGCTTCCCGGAGTTTACCGGCCCTGACCAGATCGGTTTCCATTTCGATCACCGACAGGAGGGCTTCCATGGTGCCGGACAAGGCAGAGCAGAACTGCTCGGCTTCCTGCTGGCTGGTAGGCCGCTCAAGGGAAAACGGAAAGGTGGATGCGTTGGGTTGTGCGGTCATCTTGACCCCTCCTGCAATGCGAGCAGTTCACGTTCCACGCTGTCGGCAAGGCCGATGCCGCCTGTTTGGGCGATGTTGCGTGCATATTCGTCGACCAGAAGGCTCTGCCAGGCATCCGCCCCGTGGCCTTTGCCCCAGGTGCCGCCGTTTTCAAGGCCGGTGAACATGTTCTGGAGCATGGTGTTCAGGAAAACGGCCTCAAACTCTTCGGCGGCCTCGCGAACGCGCGTCTTGTTGGTCCGGTCGACGCCGCGCAGCGTGTCCAGCGGGCTTTGTTGAAAGGATGTCGGTGAAACAAGCTCGGCCATCACAGCACCTCGATATCGGCCTGGAGGGCACCTGCGGCCTTGATGGCCTGCAGGATCGAAATCATGTCGCGCGGACCGATCCCGAGAGCGTTCAGACCATCAACAAGCTGCTTCAGCGTGACGGTTTGCGGAACGATGGCGAGTTTGGAACCTTCCTCATCCACGGTGACGTCAGAGCGCGGCACCACCGCGGTCTGGCCGTTTGCGAAGGGCAGCGGCTGCGAGACCTGCGGTGATTCAGCAATCGTCACGGTCAGGTTGCCCTGGGCAACGGCGACCATGGAAACCTTCACGTCCTGTCCCATGACGATGATGCCGGAGTTCTCGTCGATGACGATGCGGGCTGCCAGATCCGGTTCGACGATCAGCTGCTCGATGTCCGTGAGAAGATCGACGATGTTGCCGTCATACTGCTGCGGCAGATCGATGCGTACGGTTGCCGGATCAAGCGGTTCGGCTGTCGGCATGCCGATCAGTTCGTTGACAGAGAGCGCGATGCGCCGCGCGGTGGTCAGATCCGGATTGCGCAGGGCGAGACGAAGCGTGGTCAGCGAAGCCAGCTTGAATTCCAGTTCGCGTTCAACAAGGCCGCCGTTGGCGATCCGTCCGGCGGTGGGAACACCGCGAACAACCGACGCGGCATCCGCCTGTGCGGAAAAGCCGCCGATCGCGATCGAACCTTGGGCGATTGCGTAGACTTCACCATCGGCACCGACCAGCGGTGTGACCAGAAGCGTGCCACCCTGAAGCGATTCTGAATCGCCGAGGGCGCTGACGTTGACGTCGATCCGGGTACCCTGTGTGGAGAAGGGCGGCAGGTTGGCAGTCACCATGACGGCCGCGACGGTGTTGGTGTTCAGGTCGATGTTGCGGGTGTTGACCCCGAGACGTTCCAGCATAGCCTGCAGGCTCTGCTGCGTGAAAGGCGAATTGTTGAGCGAGTCGCCGGTACCATTCAGGCCGACCACAAGGCCGTAACCGATCAACTGGTTCTCGCGAATGCCTTCGAAATCGGCAATATCCTTGATACGGGAGGCGGCGTGTACCGGTGCCAGCAAAGTTGTTGCAGCAACGGCTGCGGCAGCACCCAGAAGTGCCAGCCGCTTGAACCCTCCGCAGATCATTTCACCAATTTTTCGCATTACCGATCTGGCCCGCCATCGTGTTTCCGGCTTTGCTGCCGGGATACATATATTCGAAATGCGCAATGCGAGAGCCGTGCCACTTTTTACAAAGGCGTTGGTTCTTTCCATAAAAGTGGCGGAAATCCGGGCTCTTTGCTGGTATGATCACGAGCATATCCACGCAAAACTGTCGCTTGAGGTTAAAGAAATGCACCTGTTGGTCGGCAAATATTGCCTCACCCCCAAGGACTCATTTACCCTTCTCGGCAGAATCTGACGGGCAGAGCCACTCCATGCGCCAGAATTGCCGTCAGTCTGACTGGAAGATCGATCATGCGTATTACAGGCAATAAACCCATTTCCGGCGTTCAGGGACGAGGCGCCAAGAAGAGCGTTTCTTCAAACGGCGACCAGTTCGCACCGGACCTCGGGGGTGAGGTTTCACAGTCTTCCCAGACCGCGGGCGGTGCGTCCATTCAGGGCATGGATGCCTTGCTGGCCCTGCAGGAGGTTGACGACCGCGCCGAGCGCCGATCTCGCGCTACCAAGCACGGGCACAATCTGCTGGACACACTGGAGTCGGTGCGGGCGGATCTGCTTGCCGGACACGTGTCGGAGGACCGGCTGGAGCTGCTCGCCAGGCAGGTTTCCAAACGCCAGTCGAGTGGTGATCCTGAGGTTGATTCGGTGCTCGAGGAGATCGAATTGCGGGTCAAAGTCGAGCTTGCAAAGCTCGGCCGATTCCAGGATTGAGCGTGCACACAAATCGATAAAATTTGTCGGCTTAGTGTCCAAAATTTACGCAACGTCTTGAAAGGTATAAACTTTCCTTGACGCCATTTTTAGCAAATGAACCGTTGTCCGCTGGCGGAACCGCCTATATATTGCGCCCGGCATAACGGTAATCCGGAGCTATCGATGACGGTTGAAATTGAGTCTGAATATCGACCCTCGGAAGACGAGCCGTTCATGAATGACAGGCAGCGCGAGTACTTTCGGAACAAGCTGCTTGTGTGGAAAGAAGAGATCCTGAAGGAAAGCAAGGAAACCCTCGCCAATCTTCAGGAGGAAAGCCAGAACCATCCTGACTTTGCCGACCGTGCGTCGTCCGAAACGGATCGGTCCATCGAACTTCGCGCCAGGGACCGTCAGCGGAAACTGATCTCGAAGATCGATGATGCCTTGGAACGCATTACAGACGGAAGCTATGGCTATTGCGAAGAGACCGGCGAGCCGATCTCTCTTCGGCGCCTCGAGGCGCGCCCGATCGCGACTTTGTCGATCGAGGCTCAGGAAGCCCACGAGCGTCGGGAAAAAGTGTATCGCGACGACTGATTTCCAGAAAACGGCCGGTTTGCCGCACAGACGGCAGATCCGTAACGACTTTCAAGACCTTCCCCTCGTGGGAAGGTTTTTTTATGTCTGTGGGCAGCTTTCCCATGCCGACCGCAGGCACGCCTCTCCCTGAGGGGGACCTTCAGGTCCGCCTCGAAGGATGGGCAGCACACTCTCAAGCAAGCGGCCCATCCTTCGAGACAGCGCTATGCGCTTCCTCAGGATAAGTTTTTTGGGGGACCTGCTCGTTCAAGCAGGCTTACGAATGTCGAGACCGTTCAAAGTGTGATCCGGTAACGGGCGAAACCATCTGCACCGTCGCCTGCCGGTTCGATCCGGACACCTTCCACGGAGGCGGCGTGTTCCGTGCCACCCGGGCCGGTTTCGAACAGGACGCTGGTATCCGGCATCGGTTTGAACGACCAGTTGGCATCTGCCGAAGGGTTGATCGTACCCTGTTCGACAATGTAGCGCACCAGGACGTCGCGATTGGTGTCCGGGCCGACGAAAACGACAACGTCGTCGCTGATGCCGGGGAAATTGCCGCCGCCACCTGCACGGTAATTGTTGGTCGCGACCACGAAGGTTGCTTCGGGGTCAAGCGGTGCGCCGTTGAACTCCAGGTTCACGATACGGCTGGCGTCCGGATTGAGGACTTCGCCTTTCGCGGCGTATTTCGATGGCTGGCTCAGGTCTATCTGGTAGGTGACACCGTCGATCACATCGAAATTATAGCTTGGAAACTCCGGGTTGATCAGTGTCTGGTCGGCCTTGCCCGGCTCGATTTGCTGGAAAATTCCGGCTGAACGTTCCAGCCATTCCTTCACCGTGCTGCCCTTGATGGCGACCGCGCGAATGGTATTCGGATACAGGTAGAGATCGGCCACGTTCTTGATGGCGACATCGCCGACCGGAACATCGGTGTAGTAGTCCGGGCCGCCACGACCGCCAGCCTTGAAAGGCGCTGCTGCGGAAAGAACCGGCAGGCCTTCCCATTCCGTACCCTTCAGCATCTGTTCGATGTACCAGATCTGCGCCTTTGAAACGATCTGGACGCTCGGGTCGTCGGCCACGAGGGCGAAATAGGAATGCAAGGGAGCCGACGTCTTGCCGACGGGGCGGCGGACATAGGCAAGGGTTGCCTCGTGATCTTCCTTCACCGCATCGAGTACATCCTGCTGGCTCTCCACCAGCGGTGTTACGGTTCGACCTTCTTTTTCGTAGATCGGGCGTGCTTCGGTCATGAAATTGGCGACACGCCAGCCGTTGCCGTCGCGCTCGATCATCAGGTCGATGACGCCCAGATGCGATCCCCAGAAGCCGCCCATCGCGGCAGGCTTGCCGAACAACGTGCCTTTCTCGCTGTCGATACCCGGCAGTCCCTCATACTGGGGACCGGGGAAGACCAGATGCTGGTGACCGGTAAAGACGGCGTCGATCCCGTCCACGCCGGCAAGGTGCAGTGAGGCGTTTTCCATGCCTTCGGAATAATCGTTGGCGTCAATCCCCGAGTGGGAGAGGGCGATTACCAGGTCGCAGCCCTGTTCGCGCATCTCCGGAACGAAGGCCTTGGCGGTTTCGATGATGTCACGCGCATTGGCGTTGCCTTCCAGGTGGCGGCGGTCCCAGTTCATGATCTGCGGTGGCACGAAGCCGATGAAGCCGATCTTGATCGGATAGGACTTGCCGGCACCGTCGGTGACCTGTTTTTCAACGATCACATAGGGCTTCAGGAAAAGGGCGTCGTCTCGCGGGTTGCCGGCCAGCGTGCTTCCCTTGACAAGATTGGCGCAGACGACGGGGAAATTGGCACCGGCCAGCACCTTCATCATGAAGTCCAGGCCGTAGTTGAATTCGTGGTTGCCGAGTGTTGCCGCGTCGAATTCGAGAACGTTCATGCCTTTGATGACTGGGTGCAGGTCACCTTCGTTCATGCCGCGTTCATAGGCGACATAGTCCCCCATCGGGTTGCCTTGCAGAAAGTCGCCATTGTCGACCAGAACCGAGTTTGTGGCCTCGTTCCGGATATCGCGGATCAGTGTGGCTGTCCGGGCGAGACCGGCGGTGTCGACAGGTTTGTCGCTGTAATAGTCGTACGGGAAAACATGGACATGGAGGTCCGTCGTCTCCATCAGGCGAAGGTGAGCCGTACCTTCCTTGGCCAGAACGGAATAGGGGTGCAGAGCTGCCGTGAAGCCAGTTGCCGCCGCGCCCATCAAAAGGGTGCGCCGTGAAATCGATAAGTCTTTGATGCTGGACATGGAATGGCTCCTGTTCGGTCGCTCGGCGATTGGTGTCGTTCAGCCTTGCGGAACAGCGCAAGCCGGACCGACAGCTGCCGGTGCCAGCCGGGCGGCATGTTTCCGCGGAACACGGTTTTGATCCGCAAGGATTACAACCGTATGACGCAAATTGCTGCCCGGATCGTCAGTTTTGTCAAGCAGGTTTATGGGGCGTCAAGCGGGCTCTACTCGCTGATCTGGCCAGCCATGACCGAGATCGTTTCCACGTAGACACTGGCCTTGTTCCATTGTTTCAGAACGTTGTAATTGGCGGTGCCGGGGCCCCAGCCCTGGCCGCGGCGCCAGCCTTTCTGGGCCAGGTAGTTTGCGGTGGAAGCCAGCACATCCGGGATCGAGCGGATCAGGTCCTTGCGGCCGTCGCGGTCATAATCGACCGCGTAACGGACATAGCTGGTGGCGAGAAACTGGGTTTGGCCGAGTTCGCCGGCCCAGGCACCTTTCATTTCGGCCGGCTGCATGTCACGGCTCTGCACGATCTTGAGCGCGGCGACCAGTTCGGCGGTGAAGAAATCGGACCGGCGGCAATCATAGGCCAGCGTGGCAAGGGATTGCAGGACCGGCATGTTGCCGGAGAAGCTGCCGTAGTTGGTTTCAAGCCCCCAGATCGCCAGAAGTACAGGTGCGGGAACGCCATATTTCTTTTCGATGCCACGGAAGATGCGGGCGTAGGTCTTGCCGAGCTGCTTGCCCCGCCGGATCATCGCGTTGTTGACCCGCTTGGCATAGAACTGGTTGAAGCTGAGCTTGAAGGATTTCTGGTTCCGGTCGAGCGAGACCACCTTCTTGTTGTACTTCACGTTTTTCAACGACGGTTCAACGACCCTTTTCTTGAGGCCGTAGCTTTGGGAATTAGCAATGAACGACTGTTTCCAGGCTTCAAATCCGCCAGGGCCGTTGCCGCAGCTTGCACTCCAGGCAGAAGGTGCGGACAGAAGAACAAAACCAAAGACGAATGCAGAAAGGAGGCGCATCGAATCCCCGCTGGGCCAATATAAGATTACCTACATTCTATCCGAAAAAACGGTAGCGTCATCCGGCAGATACAGGAAAAAGAGGTGTGGAAGCGGACAAATCCGGTCTCGTCTTTGCCGGTTGCCGCAAAATCAGGGGTCGTGCCGGATGAAGTGGCTGTAAGATGGCGCGCCCGGGCTAAGGGTGCCGGCGCGGTCGAATTCGCTGTCGGCGTTGAAGCTGATCTTCGGCAGCGTTTCGAACCTTGCGATCGTCTCCCGGTGGCCTTCGATCTCGTTTTGAAGTCGCGTTTCCAGGTCTTCCTTTGCCTCACCCTTGTGATAACCGTGAACACCGTGGACGATCCTGGGAACCAGAACATCGAAACCCAGATAGCGCAGTGTGTAGGCGAGTGGCCAAAGCAGCATCTGAATGTCGCCTTCCTTGCCGTTGTGGGCACTTTCGCTCGCCTTGGATCCGGTCGTGACGCAGAAAAGAACCGGCTTGTTCCTGAAATGGCCGGTATCGAAACGGTTGGAGGTGTCGTGCAGGCCGCCGTTGGCCAGCACGCGCTCGCACCAGCCCTTCAGGATGGCGGGTGGGGCGAACCACCAGACCGGAAAATGAAACACGATCCGGTCCGCCTGGCGCAGCTTCTCGACTTCTTCCGAAACAGCCGCGGGAAGGTTCCCGGTTTTTGAGGCAGCTTCCTGTGTTTTCAGAACGTCGTAAGGTTCAGTGACAATCTCCTCCACGTAATGCGCTGCGCGCTCCGCCGGATCGAAGCCAAGCTGGTAGAGGTCTGACCAAAGCACCTCATCGCCTTCAGATCGGCACGCGGCTTCGGTTGCGCGCGCCCAGGTAGCGTTGAAGGAAGTCTGAGCAGGGTGGGCGAGAACGATGAGGGTGGTGGTCACGCGGTGGGGTCTTCCGGAATGAGCGACAAATCAGGCAACGGGTCACACCCTAAACGGTCTTTTCCGGCCTGGAAATGAGAACGGGCACGATGCTCGGGGAGCGAGACATCGTGCCCGTCATCAGCCGGGCCGGCGACGCTTCTAGAACGCGTCGCCGGATTCGGCCGGGGGACTGAGAAAGGTTTGGGATCAGAAGGGGAGCAGGATATCCAGCACCTGGTTGCCGACCCGTGGCTGCTGGACATCGGTAATCTGGCCGCGGCCACCATATCCGATCCGCGCTTCGGCGATCTGCTCGCTGGCGATGCGGTTATCCGACGTGATGTCCTCAGGTCTGACGATACCGGCGACGATCAGCTCGCGGACTTCGAAGTTCACACGAACTTCCTGACGGCCTTCGATCACCATGTTGCCGTTCGGCAGAACCTGGGTCACCACGGCGGCGACGGTGGTCTGCAGGACTTCGTTGCGGTCGACGCTGCCGTCGCCCGAGAAGCTGGAGTTGCTGTTGACGTTGGCAAGGTCGCTGGCGGCAGAACTTGCCGGCAGGAAGATGGTGTCGATTGCCGTTCCGAGTGCGCCACCAACATCGGCGCCGCTGGACTCAGACCGGCTCCGCTCGGTCTTGTTGTCGATCTCGGCCTGGTCGTCGATGGTGACGACGACAGTCAGGATGTCACCGACCTGGCTGGCGCGCTGGTCCTTGAAGAAGGCGCGGCTGCCGGACTGCCACAGCGAATTCGGATTGTAATGAGCCTGCTGCGGTTCCGGCATGGGCATCTGCACCGGCCGGTAGCCCGGAGTGGTGGTCGGATCCTGAATGGCGTTCAGGGCTGGCTGCTGGCCGACATTTGCGAGTTTGTCCGCAGTGCCGCAACCCGCGGCGAGGGCGGAAAGGGCGATGCTTGCCAGCAGGTGTCTGGGAAAGGTGCTCAGCATTTAGTTTTTCTCGCTGTTCAAGCTTGCAACAATTGGATTGGCGGCGTGAACGCGTACTTGGCCGCGGGAGGTAATCGTCGCCGGCACGATGCGCCGCGACTGCAGGTTCATGACATCGATCACGTCGCCCTTGGCACCGGTATCCATGGCCTGGGCCCGTGAAGTCAGTTTCATGCCCGGCATGACATAGGTGACGGTGATCTTCTCACCGCGTTCGATCAGGATCGGGCGCTGGACGTCATTGCGGGACAGGGGCGAATTCGCACGCAAGGTGGTGCGGGCCTGCTTGCCGACAATGTCTTCCATTTCGGTGAGGGCACCTGCCGGTACCTTGGTGCGGGCTTCGCGAATGATGTTCAGGTCTTCTTCACGAACAATGTCGCCGCGGCGCACGGGCTGCACCAGAACCAGCACATCGACCATCTCCGTCGCAACGCCGGTCAGGGTCAGAGGCTCGGTTCCGAACTCGACCGCGACGGCTGCGTGGATGGTGAAGCGGCCGTTCGACTGGGACCATTCTACCCGGTCGATGCGGATCGGATCGTGTACCTTGGGATCGGCGAGAACCTGATCCGGTGCCTGCAGCAAGCGGATATCCAGGCGCTCGGGATCGATGCCGGCATTGCGGTCTGCCAGAGCCTTGCGGGCAAGGCCGGCAAGCTGGTCACGGTTCAGCCTTGTTGCCCCGCGAAAGACGACGACGGTTCGCAGGCCGTCGGTGCCGGCCGTTTCGAGGCCGGCCGCGCGAGCGCGTTCGGCGACGACATCCGCAGGCACATTGCCGGAGGTCCCCATATCCGGAGAACGGAACAGCGGCTTGGATGCCAGCAGACCGGCATTGGAATAGAAGTCGCCAACCGTCACGATGTCCGACAGGGTCATGACCTGCGACCGGAGTACGGGTTTTTCGTCCGCCAGGGCGGGCAGGGACAGCAAGCCCGCCAGCAGCAACCCGACTTTCAGCAGATGTCTCATCATCGTCTCAAGCCTCGGTCCTAGCGGAGGTTCGTGGTGGTGGAATACATCTCGTCGGCTGCCTGGATGATCTGTGAGTTCATCTCATAGGCGCGCTGTGCGGAAATCAGGTCGGCGATTTCCGTGACTGCATCCACGTTGGCCATTTCAAGAAAATACTGCTGCACCGTGCCGTAGCTCTCATCGCCCGGATTGCTGGTATCCGGTGCGCCGCTGGCGTCTGTTTCCAGGTAGAGGTTGTCGCCAATGGCTTCGAGACCTGCCTTGTTGACGAAACGGGCAAGCTGGATCTGGCCGAGCTGAACAGTATTGCCGCCCTGGTCGACACCCTGAACGACACCGGTGTTGGAAATGGTGACGTCCTTGACCGTTTGCGGAATGGTGATGCCCGGATTGACGGAATAGCCGTCGATGGTCACCAGTTGCCCGTTGGCATCGCGCTCGAAGGAACCGTCACGGGTATAGGCCGTCGTTCCGTCCGGCATGTCGATCTGGAAGAAGCCTTCACCGCGGATGGCCAGATCCAGTTCCTTGCCGGTCTGCTCGAGAGAACCCTGGGACATGATGCGGCCGGTGGCTGCGATCTTCACACCGGAACCGATCTGGATACCGGTCGGGACGATGGTGCCGGAATCCGATGTTTCCGTGCCCATGCGACGCAGGTTCTGGTAGAGCAGGTCCTGAAAGTCGGCCCGCTGCTTCTTGAAGCCTGTCGTGCGCATGTTGGCGACGTTGTTCGAAATGACTTCGACGTTCAGTTCCTGGGCCTTCATGCCAGTTGCGGCGATATGAAGTGCTTTCATGGTAGTGATCCCTTAAAGGCGCTTAGGCCTGAATCTTGCCGAGAGTGGAGATCGCCTGCCGGCGCAACTCATCCAGGTCTTTCACGATCTTGGAAGTGGAGTCGTAAGCGCGCGTCACTTCGATGAGGCGCGTGACTTCCGTGATGCCGTAGACGTTGGAGCCTTCAACGGCGCCCTGCACCATGCGGACTTCCTGGGCCGGTATCGGGTCTTCAGCCTTGAACATCGTGTTGCCGATCTTCTCCATCGTCCGAACGTCTTCGAAGTCAACGACCTTGATGCGGCCGCGAATGCCAAGACGGGTGGAGATCGTGCCGTCCTGGGCAATCTCGACGCGGCCATCCTGTTCGTTGAAGGAGATCGGACCCTGTTCGGTCATCACAGGGCTGCCGTCTGCCGAGATCAACTGGCCGGTCGAGTCGAGCGTGAACGCGCCGCTGCGCGTATAGGCTTCGGTACCGTCCGGCATCTGGACCGCGAAAAAACCATCACTGTTGAGGGACAGGTCGAATTCGTTACCCGTCATCTTGATCGGGCCATGCGTGAAGTCGGTCCGTGTCGTAAACATATCGACATAGGAAATGGCGCGGTCCTGCGGCTCAAAAGCCGTGCCGTCTGCCACCGGCATGACGTATTCCGAAAAATGCAGATTCTGCGACTTGAACCCGGACGTATTGATGTTCGCCATGTTGTTGGCGATCACATCCAGATGGTTCCGCAGGATCGATTGCCTTGATAAGGCAACTAGTTGAGCGTTCTCCATAGTGAACGGTTCCCTTCGTGCTCCCCGAGTAAGCCGGCCGATCTCCCCAGATCCGCTGGCTCGTTAAGGTTAATGCACGAGGCGTGCCAGTTTTTAAATCCTTGGGAAATCTGGGTAAAAAACAAAAGGGGCGGGTGCACGCGGCAAGAGATTCCGGCAGAAGTTAACCACTTGGCAATTTTTGCCCGGTGACTCGCGTTAATGGCTCGGTAACCATTCGTTAACCATTAACTCTTTAGTAATAAATAAGCGCGCGCGAGCGCCTGCAGATCGGAGTGCGGAATGACAGACGAAAACGCCGCAGCCGGAGAAGACGGCGAGGATGGAGCTGAAGCTGGTGGCGGTGGCCGCAAGAAGAAGCTTATCCTGTTCGGCGGCATCGGTCTGGTGGTTCTGCTCGCCGCGGGTGCGGCGGCCTATTATTTCCTGATGGGATCGAGTGCACCGGCACCGGCACCGGTTCCCGGAGAAACGGAAGCGCCGCAGGAAGTGCAAAAGCCGGTGGTCTTCTATGACCTTCCGGAAATGACGGTGAATTTGGCGACGGAAGGGCGCACGACCTATCTGAAGGTCAGGATTGCCCTGGAAGTCGAGAACCGTGCGATGATCGACCAGATCCAGCCGTATCTGCCGCGCATCCTGGATGCGTTTCAGATCTATCTGCGCGAGCTTCGCCCTGCGGACCTGGAAGGGTCTGCCGGTTTGTTCCGCCTGAAGGAAGAATTGCTCAGACGGATCAATCTGTCGGTTTATCCGGCGAAAGTTGAAGGGGTACTGTTCAAGGAAATCCTTGTCCAGTGACTTTGTGAATGGCTGATATCGACGACGATGACGACCTGTCCGAAGAGGATATGGCCGATGCCTGGGGCGCCGCTCTTGCAGAGCAGGGTGCCGGCAGCGACGACGACGAAGATCTCGCCGCGGCGTGGGGTGCTGCTCTAGAGGAGCAGGGCGCCGGCAGTTCCGACGACATGGCGGCCCAATGGGCAGCCATGATCGACGACAGCGAACCGGACCTTGAAAACGCCACGCGCGGTGCCGACCGTGTCCTGAACCAGGAAGAAATCGACAACCTCCTCGGCTTCAACATCGAGGATACGATTGCTGGCGACCAGAGCGGCATCCGCGCGCTGATCAACTCGGCAATGGTTTCCTACGAGCGTCTGCCGATGCTCGAAATCGTGTTCGACCGTCTTGTGCGTCTGACGACCACATCCTTGCGCAACTTCACGTCCGACAACGTGGAAGTGTCGCTCGATTCCATCAGCTCGGTTCGTTTCGGCGACTACCTGAATTCCATTCCGCTGCCGGCCATTCTCGGTGTCTTCAAGGCCGAGGAATGGGACGGGTTTGGTCTGATCACCGTTGAATCCAGCCTGATCTATTCGATTATCGACGTGCTGCTTGGCGGGGGACGGGGAACCTCGGCCGTGCGCGTCGAGGGGCGGCCCTACACCACGATCGAGACCGGTCTGGTCCAGCAGATGGTGGCGCTGATCCTTCAGGATGCCGAACACGCCTTCGCGCCGCTTTCTCCGGTCCATTTCAACCTGGAGCGTCTTGAGACGAACCCGCGCTTTGCCGCGATTTCCCGGCCCGCAAACGCCGCCATTCTTGTCGAGCTCAGAATCGACATGGAAGACCGGGGCGGGTCCGTCGAAATCATGATGCCCTATGCAACGCTGGAGCCGATCCGCGATCTGCTTCTGCAGATGTTCATGGGGGAAAAATTCGGCCGGGATCCGATCTGGGAAGGCCATTTGGCGACCGAAATTCATGCCGCGGAAGTCGAGGTCGATGCGGTTCTTTACGAGACCTATCTGCCTCTCGGGCGGGTGCTCAGTCTCGACGTCGGCCAGACGCTCGTCTTCGACAAGGAGCCGACCGACCCGGTGACGATCAAATGCGGCAACATTCCACTGACCGAGGGAACGCTCGGCAAGGTGGAGGATTCCATTGCCATCCGTGTCGCAAAGAATTTGCGCAAGCCAAAAATGACGCTGGCCGCCTTCGAGCGCGCCATGCAAAGCGAAATGGGGGACCAATGAGCACTTTGCCACTCGGAATGATCATTGAAGGACTGGTCGCGGTTCTTCTGGTGATTACCATCGGCTACTGCTTCACGCTGAACCGCCGTCTGCAGCGCTTGCGGGCCGACGAAGAGGTACTGCGTGCGACCATTTCGGAGCTCATGACGGCCACGGAAATTGCCGAGCGTGCCATCCTCGGACTGAAGACGACCGCGGCGGAGGCCGACAAGACACTTGGCAGCCGTCTTAAGCAAGCGGAAACCATGTCTCACACTCTTGCCGAACAAGTTGGCGAAGGTGAGATAGTATTCACACGGATATCGCAGATTGCGGAGGCGGCCCGTTCGGCTGCGCCGCAGCGCGAGGCGGTGACGAGGAGCGATCCTTATGCGGCTCAGCCGCAACCGGAGCCGCAACAATACGCGCAACAGGCTGCAGGCTATGGCCAGGCAGCTCCGGCCGTGGAGCCGGAGCGCCGCAGAAGCAGCCGGGCTTCCGACATTCGCAGTGCTGCGGCGGAAGCAACTGCGCGACTGGAACAATTCCGTAAACGGAACGGTGCTGCTGCATGAACTTGAGACTGCTGCCTTTGTTGGGTGTTTCGGCAAGCGCTCTGCTGGCCCTGAAGCTACTTGGCTTCGCGCTGGGCCCGCAAAGCGGCAACCTGCCCATCAATGGCGCAGTCGCACAGGAAACGCCGGGGGGCGACGGCGGTGACATGGCTGACCCAACGGCTGAAATGGCCGCGGATGGTCCGCCGCCGCCACCGCCTCCGGGAGGCGGGCTGCCCGACCAGCCGGCCCTGCCGGACAGTCTTGAAATCGGTGGTTCGGCCGCCGAGCGCGCCGTTCTGGAAAGTCTTGGCAGACGGCGCGAGTCGCTGCAGGAGCATGAAGGCCAGCTGGACCTTCGTGAAAAGCTTCTGCAGGCCACAGAAGAACGCATTCAAAAGCGCGTTGACGAACTGAAGAAGCTCGAAGAGCGCATCGAGGCTGCTGTCGGACAGAAGCAGGAGCAGGAAGAAAGCGAAATTGCCGGCCTCGTGACCATGTACGAAAGCATGAAGCCGAAAGATGCCGCCCGGATCTTCGACCGCCTGAGCCTGCCGGTCCTGCTGAAAGTCGTGCGCCAGATGAAACCTCGCAAGATGGCAGATATCCTCGGGAAAATGGATCCCGAAGCGGCCGAGCGCATGACTGTGGCAATCGCGAACGCCTCTCCGTTACCCGCAGCGGACACAAAACCGGTGCAGGCACAGGCGCAAGCGCCGGAGGCCTTGCCGAAAATTCCGTCAAACTGACCGGAAAGACCGGATTTCGGCGTATCGCGTAAGGGCACGTTAACAAGACCTGACTAACAATAGTGTGTTGGCGTCATCCGAGGACAGAACATCTTGCCAGGACCGTTCCTGACATCCCAGACCGGCGGAACTCCCGCGTTTTCGGACAGGGTGCGAGCTTTCGCGCGCCTGCTGGTTTCGTTCTGGCTTGTTCTGGCCTGCTTCACGGGTGCTTCCCTGGCTCAATCCGACAATATGGAACCGGTTGATCTGACCGTTTCTCCGGGGGAAGGCTATGGCCGTATCGTCCTGACGTTCAAGGATCGCACGCTGCTTCCGATCTATGATGCGGTCATCACAGGCGGGGTCCTGCGGATTTCCTTTGAAGATCCGATCGACATCAACGTTGACGATGTTCCGCTGGACCTGGGCGACTACGTGACCATCGCCCGCCGAGATCCGGACGGAAGTGCCATCCGCTTTGCACTGAAGAACCAGTTCCAGATCAATACTCTGGAGGCCGGCGAAAAGCTGTTTGTCGATATCCTGCCGATGGACTGGCAAGGCTTGCCGCCAGGACTTCCCGACGATGTCGTACGTGATCTTGCAAAGCGTGCCGAAGAGGCGATGCGCAAGGTTCGCGCCCTCGAACAGGCGCGGCTGAAGGCTCAGGAAGGGCCGGAGGTGACGCTGCATGTGGGTGAGCACCCGACATTCACCCGTCTGGTGTTCGACTGGTCGATCAAGTTCGACACCGCTTTTGTGCGCGAAAACGACATCATCAAGGTGACGTTCAACCATCCGGCACAGCTGGACATTGCCCACCTGCGCGCGCATCTGCCCCAAGGGGTGATCGACGCGACCTCCTTCCTGGATCAGGGCAAGCTGAAATTCCTTATGCGCGTCGAGCCGTCGGTCGACATTCGGGCGTTCCGGGAGGAACAGACCTACGTTATCGACGTGACGCCGGAAAACATGGAAGTGAATGATCCGGCAAATGCGCTGATCAACAAGGAACTGTCCGTCGAAGACAACGAAAACCGCAAGGACATGATTACCGCTCCAGGCCTGCGCGACACGCGTGAGGTCAAGAACCCGCGCGGAAATCCGACGTCCGGCGCGAGCACGGCGAGCGGAGGCGGGGTCCTGAAGGAATCCAAGGCCGATGAATCGCCGGCCTATACGATTGTTCCACTGGGAGGTGGCAAGACGGATGAGGGAGCCGAGGCACCTCAAGCACCGCAGCCGTCAGCTGTTGAAAATTCTGATCAGTCCGCCGCACTGTCGGCCGAGCCCGATCCGGAAGCCGGTCGTGCGAACGCTCCGGCCGAAACTCAGCTTGCCATGGTCCCGCGCATCAAACCGTTGGTCGGGGAAGAGGCGTTGTCAGGGCCAGGTAGCGGGACCGAGATCGCTGCCGCTGGTGTTGACGTCACTCCGACCGCCTTGGCGGTCGAAACGCTTCCTGCGCCTGAGCTTGCAGCGGCTGTCCTGCCGATTTCGGCTGATGGCGCAGCTGAATTGCTGACGACAGCGGCCATTCCCGCGGCCGAAGCAACAAGCGGGAACGACGCCGTTGCTCCGTCCAACGATGGTCTTGTAACCGTTGCCCAGGCTGAGCCCGGTGCTTTGCCGTTGAACGAAGTGCTGCCGGAGGATGAGGAAATCGTCCGGGAAGCGCCGATGCTGGACTTGTCCACGCAGCAGATCGGCGACCAGCAGCAGGAAGCCGCGCCCGAGAACAACGGTATTCCGACACTGCAGCAGGTCGAGACAATCAACCGGGGTAGCCAGCCGAATGCGCCGTATGGCGCAACGCCAGTGCAGATCCTGAACACGCCGACGCTTGGAAGCGGCGACGTTCCTGCTGGAATCCAGCTTCCCGGCACGCAACAATCAGCACCGGAAACCTGGCGCGCGAACGGCGGTCAGGATTTGAACCAGGGGCGTCCCTCACCGGAGCAGCCGCCGGAAAACTTCGCTGAGGAAGTGCGCAATTTCGTTTCTGCCGAGGCCCGGCGCATCGGGAACACGGTCCGCGTTGTGTTTCCGTTCTCCGAGCCGGTTTCCAGCGCGGTGTTCCGGCGCAATGACAGCATCTGGCTGATCTTCGATACCGATGCAACGATCGACACCCGGGGGATGGTCTCGGCGCTGGCCGAAACGGCGGAAACAATCGAGGTTCAGCAGTTCGACGATTACCAGATCCTGCGGATGGACATGACCGATCCTGTGCTGGCGACGGTGGGTGTTGACGGCAATGCCTGGTCGCTCGTTATCGGCGACCTGATTCTGGAACCCTCCATTCCGCTGCAGCTGGAACGGACTGTGCGAGGCGATGGCGGCTCCGTGCTGCGTGTGCTCTATCAGGATCCACAGAACATCCGTCAGATTACCGACCCGTTCGTTGGCGACACGATATCTCTCGTCACCGGCTTTGGTCCGCCACGCGGTCTGTTGAAGCCTCAGACGTTTGTCGACCTGGACGCCCTGAGTTCCGCTCAGGGCATTGCCGTCGTGCCGAAATCTGACGGCTTGAAGATGAAGATCCTTGGAGATGACGTGATCATCGAAAAGGAAGGCGGTCTTGCGCTTTCCAGCCAGCATCTGCGTGGCGGATCCGGATCGGGTCAGACAATCGTCGATCCCGAAGACAGCAATTTCATCGAGTTCGTTTCCCTGAGTACCGAAGGTCCGGGGGCTTACCGCACCCGCTTGCTGGAGCTGCAGGACAAGCTGGCAAAATCACCGGCAGGCAAGCGCCGCAAGCCCTTGATGGCTCTGTCGCGGTTCTATCTGGCGCATCAGTTTGCGCAGGAAGCGCTGGGGCTGATGAAGCTTGCGCTGGAAGAAGAGCCGGCACTTGCCGAAGACAGTTCCTTCAACCTGATGATGGGGGCGGCCCAGACCCTGGCCAACCGGCCCGACGCGGCCTATGCGCATCTGAACCGGCCAGACCTGAAGAACAGCCCCGATGCTGCTGTCTGGCAGACGATTGTCGATGTGAAACTGGGTAACTGGACGTCCGCCCGCATTGCCATGCCGCGCGGACGTGCCGTGGTCGGCAACTACCCGGAAGCCATCCAGACAGAATTCAAGCTCGCCGCCGCACAGGCCATGGTCGAGGTCAATGATTTCGGTGTTGCCAACAGCGTGCTGGCCGAGATCGAGCCCGCCGAAGTGACCCGGACGCAGGCTGCCCGTTACGATATCCTGCGTGGCCGTGTTGCCGATGCCTCCGGGCGATCACAGGAAGCCTTGACCGTGTTCGATCTCGTGACCAGGTCCGACGATCGGCCGCGGGCGGCCGAAGCGGAATACCGCGCGCTCCGGATTCGTTACCGGGATGGCGAACTCAACATGGAGCAGGCCATCGATCAGCTTGCCGGGCTTGCAACGTCCTGGCGTGGTGATGAAATCGAATTGAAGACATTGAGGTTCCTGGCACAGCTCTATGCCGAGCAGGGCCAGTACCGCGAAGCGTTCGAAGCCATGAAATCGGCCGTTCAGGCTGAACCCGATGCGGATACCACGCGGCTGCTGCAGGAAGAGATGAACGGCCTCTTCAACGCTTTGTTCCTGGACGGCAAGGCGGACGAGATGCAGCCGGTGAAGGCGCTGGCACTCTTTTATGATTTCCGCGAACTTGTGCCGATCGGTCGTCAGGGAGACGAGATGGTCCGCCTTCTGGCCAAGAGACTGGTGGAAGTCGACTTGCTGGACCAGGCAACCGAGTTGCTGCGCCATCAGGTTGACAACCGCTTGAAAGGTGCCGCGCGGGCGCAGATTGCAGCGGATCTTGCCGCGATCTACCTGATGGATCGCAAGGCCGAGGAAGCACTGCGGGTGCTCAACCGGACACGGCAGGCGAGCCTTCCGTCGACCCTGGAGCGTCAGCGCAACATCGTTGAAGCCCGTGCCCTGACCGAAAGCGGGCGCCCGGATCTTGCCCTGGAACTGGTTCGCAACATGCGCGGTTCGGATGTCGATCGGTTGCGGGCAGATACATTCTGGGCAGCCGAAAGCTGGCGGGATGCGGGTGAGCAGCTGGAAGCGATGCATGGCTCACGCTGGTCCGACAACATTCCGCTCGACGATCTTGAACGTCGCGACATCCTGCGGGCCGCGATCGCCTATTCGCTGGCAGGTGACCAGCTCAGCCTGGAACGCCTGCAGACAAAGTACATGTCCAAGATGTCCGACAGCCCCGAGGCAATGTCCTTTGAGGTCGTGACCCGGCCGATCGAGGCGCAGGGTGTCGAGTTCCTCGAAGTCGCCAACAGGCTTGCCGATGTCGATTCACTGGAAACCTTCCTGAAAGAATACCGGCGTCAGTACATGTCTCCCGATCGCAGCCCGGATCAGTCTGCCGCTGCGCCCGTCACGGAAGAAAATGCCGGCTGAAGCTGACGCTGCATGAAGGTTGTCCGGTTGCAGGGTGTTGCCTCTTGCGCACCGGTGCCAACTCCTGTTCAGTTGCGGTTGTTCACCCTTCCACACGTGTCGCTATCCGCAGCACGTTCTCACAAAGAACCTGATTATCCGGCCTCATGGCCCCACCTTTCCGTTTTGCAGCGGTGGATGTGTCGGTTCGATGGCGTTGGAACACCGGAACAAAGGAACGTCTTCATGTCCTTGAAAATCGTCCGGCGTCTTATCCCGGAATGGGGCACGACCTATGGTCCTGCAGGCGAGGGGCCCTTTCCTGCCGTCATGGTGTTTCATGGCTCAGAGGGGGCATGGTCGGGCTGGAGCCATCGAAATGCGGTTCTCCTGGCAGCACACGGTTACCTGGCCTTTCCTTTCGGCTACTCGAAGGGTGGCAATGCCTGGAATGCCGGCAGCATTGAAAACGTGTCACTGGACAGAAGTCTGGAAGCCTTCCGGGCGCTGCGTGCATTTGAGGCCGTTGGTGAAAAGGCGGCATTCTATGGCGTGTCGCGGGGGGCCGAACATGCCCTTTTGCTGACAGCCCTGATGGCGGAGGAAGGTCTTGACAGCCTGCCTGACGCGGTGGCTGTGCACAGTCCTCCAGACGTTGTGTGCGGGGCGTTCGACAGCAAGGCTTACCGCGACGCTGGAGATCCTGGCTGGCAGCCATGGGACCCCGGTGAGCGGGCATGGTCCTGGCGCGGGTCTTCCGAAAACCTTCTTCCTACGAAACAGATCGAAATAGAGCGCTATGACGGACCGGTTTTCCTGAGCCACGGGTCGGCCGACCGGGTCTGGTCAGTGGCCATGACAAAGCGTCTTGAAGCGCGGCTTCTTGCCCATGGCCGGAAGCCGGAGGTTCATATCTACGAAGGCCAGGACCATATCCCGACCAGTGCTGCAGAAAACCTGCATCACGAGAACCTGCTGACATTTCTGGACAGAAATCTTCTGGCATCGTGACATTGCCGAGGGCGGCGAGCTGACCACTCAGTCGTGTCAGGTGACTGCCTTCAGAAGCGACTGTGACGGCGGCTGACCCGGGTTCTGATGCGGTTTCTTGAGTTCGGACTTGTAGCGCATGACAAGTTCGGGAATGGAGCGGGTGCTTCGGTCCAGCCACTCGCAGCGTGCTTTCAGGAAGTCGCGATAGGTCTTTTCATGGATGCCGGTCTGCAGCATCAGGCGCATGATTGCACCATCCGCATCGGATTTCAGCGTGTCGGAAACAACCTCGTCGGCGAGGTTGATCTTGCGGCTGATCAGCCAGATGGCCGCATCAAGGCGGCCTTCTTCGAACAGCGTCCGCAGGATTGCATCGAAGGACAGCTCGCCGTTGGCAATCTGGATGCTGGCTTCGTGGCGCGAATAGGTGATGCCATCGAGGTCGATGCTGCCGTCGTGTCGCTCTTCGATGGTCTTCGCCAGGCGCTGCAGTTCGCCGGTTTCCAGTGCCTTCTTGAGAGGAGGCGGGATCAGCGGACAGTTGGTCTCCAGAATGTCCATCTGGGTTTGGAGAAACTCCTCGTCTTCCAGTGCACGCCTTGCAATGCCGGCGAGCACGTCTGCTTCCGTGTTTGCAAAGATCAGCAGGGCGAGTGTGCCTCGGACGGAAAAGGGCGCTGCCATGTTATGGAGGAGCTCGTGGACCACATCCCGGCTGGCCCGCGCAATCATCGTGTCGGTCATCTCTTCGGAAAGATCAGGTCTCTTTGCCGTTGACTTGCGCTTGTCGTTGCCGCCGTTTTTGGCGATCTGCATGAGACCGTTCTGGCTGATCATCGGCGAGCATTCGATCACCGGTTCCGACAGCTCGTAATCTTCCTGGGCGAGCCGGTCCGCAAGGTCGGGGATGATGCGGTCGGTTTTTGCAAGGCGTACGACAAGTTCGTAGCGTGCAGCGCGGTCCAGCTGGTCGAAAACCGAGAGAACAATTCGCGAAAACAGTTCCCGCTCCATCTCCGTCGGCTCGTGGTCTTCCGACCGCGCATATTCGCCGACGAGCGTGCGGATGAGTTTTGATCTCGCCTCTGGTTCTTTGATCCGGGCGAGCTGTTCTAATTGTTCTCTTAACACTGTCCTGCCGCTATTAACGAAGGGGCACAGTTCGGGCCCGCACGGCTGTAACTATTACAGTCCTATCTTAATTTTCTTCTACTTTTAACGACTTGGCCGGGTGCTTCAGCCGCCGCCGAAGCTCTTGACCAGGGAGCCTGCCACCAGGTTCCAGCCATCGACAAGCACGAAGAAGATCAGCTTGAACGGAAGAGAGATTACCACCGGCGGCAACATCATCATACCCATGGACATCAAGACGGATGCGATCACGAGGTCGATGATGAGAAACGGCAGGTAGAGCAGGAAGCCGATCTCGAAAGCACGCCGCAGTTCGGAGATCATGAAAGCGGGAATGAGCGTGGCCATGGAAAGGTCTTCCGGGCCTTCCGGTGCTTCTTCTCTGCCGGAGAGTTCCTCGAACAGGGCGAGATCCTTTTCGCGGACCTGGGACAGCATGAACGTCCGGAACGGATCGGAGGCGCGCTCGTAGGCCTGCTCGAATTCTATGTCCCCGTCGATGAGCGGTTGAACGCCTGCATCATAGGAAGCCTGCAAGGTAGGCATCATGATGAAGGCCGACAGGAACAGTGCAAGGCTGACCATCACCATGTTGGGCGGGGCCGTCTGCAGGCCAATAGCAGACCGCAAGAGCGACAGTACCACCACAATACGGGTGAAGCTTGTCACCATGACGAGAATGGAAGGCGCCAGCGACAGGATGGTCAGAAGGACAACCATCTGGACGGCGCGTTCCGTCAAGGTGGTGTCATCGCCAAAACCGACCGAGATTTCCTGCGCCGCAGCCGGTCCGGCCAGAACCGCGAGCAGTGCGGTCAGCAAAAGCATCAGGCGGATCAGACCGCCAGGCCGCAGGAGCGATTGCAAGCGCATCATCCGTTTGACTGTCCACCCAGTTCGTCCAGGATCTTCGCCATTTCTTCCTCGATGGGATTTCTGTCGCCCAAACCGGCGGAAGGCCTGACAGGCGCCTTGACCGGTGGCGCAGAGCTCGTCACCGGACCGCCGGTTACAGGGGCAGGAGCTGCTACCGATGCCGCGGCAGACGGCGCGACCGTCGCGGTAGCGCTTGTGGTTTCTTCCTGCGTCTCTTCAGCCTCGTCGGCAGATGCCTCGTCAGTTGGCATTTCCGCAGCGGAAGACGCTTCGGGTTTGTCCTGAGCCGGGGTGGACGCTTCCGGCACGTCTTCCAGGAGATCGCCGATATCCAGCGAGAGTTCCCTGGAAGGGGCGGCTTCTGCGACCGACTGCGTTTCGGCTGTGGCACCTTCCTCTTCTACGGAAGCCGCTGTCCGGGCTTCATCATCCGCCGTGACGTCGGCAGGTTCGATTGCTTCCGTCACTTCGGGCTCTGAAACATCGCTTGAAGAGAGTTGTGCATCGGCCATCTGCACGCTTTCGTCCACCGTGTCCGCCATCGCCTGGCCGAGGTCGGCGGGCTGGTCCGGTTTCGGCATGCTTTCTTCCGCCGGTGCTTCCTGCGTCGGGGCCTGTTGAGGTGCGGATGCTGCGGTCAAGGTTGCGGCAACGAGCACCGGCTCCACCTTGTGCTCCGGCAGAACCTGCTCAACAGGCTTCAAGAGAGCGGTTTTGGCACGTGCCGCCGGTCCGGAAGCGGGCGGGGAGATCGTTCCGCCATAGGAAGGCCGGTCACGGGCCGTGAAGGGGCGTGCCAGGGACTTCAATGTGGAAGCTGTCTTGCTTTCCTGCGGGGCAGAGGGAGCCGGAACGGCAGGGCGCACTTCCGGCGCCTTTACGGATGCTGTTGCAGGTTCACTCGCCTGTATCTCAGCTTCCAGGGCAGCAGCAATGTCGACCTTGCCTTCGTCGGTGCTTCGCGGAGGCGAAACTTCCGGCGAAGCAGGCGCGGGAGCGGCTGGTTTCGAAGCGGCCCGGTTGAAGCCGTTCTGAGTGGCGGCACGTAGCAGATCACTCGCGCGGCCCAGTCCTCCACCGCTTTCCGGCTTGTCAGGGGTGGTCTTTGGTGGCGTTGCCTGTTGGGCCGGGGGCGTCGGGGCTTGTACGGTTGCCGGAGCACTCTCGGCCGCACGCGTGGCGGTAAGCCGGGAGGGAGCGGGTTCCGAATAATTGCGTTGCGGTGCAGCCGAACTCACACTGGGGGCTGCCGGCGTGGCAACCGGGGTGGCCGGTGCCTGATACGAAGGCGCGGCCGGTGCGGATGGCTGTGCCGCCGGAGCGGCAGGTTGCGGTGCCGGAGCGGCCTGTTGTGGTGCCGGTGAAGACGGCTGCGCTAACGGCGCGGCAGACGGAACTGGCGTACGTGCCTGGACTGCGGGTGCTGCAACTTCCTGTTCTTCGAGGAAGTCGTCGGGCCGGGCCGGGATCTCCGGTCCGGGGGCGACCGCGGCCTTGACCGGCATCGGCAGGTTCGAGGGAGACGGTTGTCCGGGCCGGGCCTGGGCCAGCGGGGTGTTGCGAACGATATTCTGTTCCACCACAACGTCGCTCGGGCCGCCAACCAGGATGAGATGCTCGATATTGTCCCGGCGAATGAGCAGCAGCCGGCGGCGAGCGTCGACAGAAGCACTGTCCATGATGGCAATCCGGGGCTGCCGGTTGCGGCTTTGTGGAGCGCTTGCCCCCATCAGGCGCTTCAGAATGAAAATAAACAGTCCGAACAGCAGCAGCACGACGGCCAAAGCCAGGATGACTGCAATAGCCTGCGTGATGCCCCCGCTCACGTTGAATGTGGTCTCAATCCAGTTATACATCTTACCCTCGTGCCGCCCCGCTTGCGGTTTGATCGCGTGTGCCGGTTACTCCGGTTTTTTGCCTCAATTGGGGAGGTTTGCCTTTATCCCCAGTAATTCCGGCGGTTGAGCCTGTGCAGGCTCCTGTCTCGCAAACCTCTCGGCTTTTTTGTTTTTCCCCGTTGCGGCGGGAGTGTTTTGCCCCGTCGGCACCGGTTCAGCCGCTTGCTGATCTGCTTCGAATCTCTCTAGGACTTAAAGTTAACAGAGGCAGGCAAATTTTGCCTGTTGGCGGCGCCTCTCTTTTTGCGAAATGCAAAGGAAAGTTGCCTCCTCCACTGGTTTTTGAAGGGTTTGGGCCGGAAGAGGTAAATGGCTGTTAACTTTTCATTAACCATTTGAACGGCAATCATTGCCGGGTTGGTTAACGAATGGTGAATCGGAATGGCCATAACGGATCTGCCGCTGTTCCAGGCATTGAAATCCAAGATGCAGTGGCACCAGACGAGACAGAGCGTGCTGGCGCAGAACATCGCCAATGCGGATACGCCCGGATACATGGCGCGGGACGTGAAGGAATATACCTTCAAGGATCACATCGGGCGGCAGTCACTGAACCTGGCGACGACGACGACGGTGGCCGGGCACATCCCCGGGAAGCTGGGAAATACCGGTTCGGCCAAGATCGAGGAAGACGACACCTTCGAAGTCACGCCGAGCGGCAACAGCGTCAATCTGGAAGAGCAGATGATGCACATCACCGAGAACCAGATGGATTACCAGGCTGCGACAACGCTTTACACCAAGGGGCTCGGTCTGATCCGGACCGCGCTTTCCAAGAGTGTATGAGGCAAGGCAGCACAAGCTAGAGGACCGATAACATGGACCTGATCAAATCCCTGTTCATCTCGGCAAGCGGGTTGAGAGCTCAGAACGGGCGCATGCGCATCATCGCGGAAAACATCGCGAATGCGAACTCCACCGCCAAGACGCCTGAAGAACTGCCGTACCGGCGCAAGATTCCCACCTTCAAGAGCCATTTCGACAGGGAAATGGGCGCCGACATGGTCGAGCTGGGCAAGATCGCGGAAGACAATACGGACTTCCGGTCGGTGCACATGCCCGGTCACCCGGCGGCCGATGCCAACGGTTACGTGCTGCAGCCCAACGTCAATACGCTGATCGAAACGACGGACATGCGCGAAGCGCAGCGATCCTATGAAGCCAATCTGAACGTCATCGATTCCACGCGGCGGATGCTGCAGCGGACCATCGACATCCTGCGCGCCTGAGCGGCAGTCCTAATCCGGGAAGGGAGCCTTAGTCATGTCTACTCCGTCGATCGCAAATAATGCCTACCAGATGGCCGCCAAGCTGCAGCAGCAGGCGCGTGCGATCGAGGACAAGGCGGGCGCTCCCGAAGCTGCCGGTCTCGACTTTACCAAGCTGGTGGAAGAGGCTGTCGGCGGTGTCGTCGACAAGGGCCGTGTCGCAGATGACAAGGCAGTCGGCCTTGTCGAGGGCAAGGCTGACGTGGTCGACGTTGTCACCGCGATCGCCGAAACGGAAGTTGCTCTGGAAACGATGGTCGCCGTTCGCGATCGAGTGATTTCCGCCTATGAGGAAATCATGCGGATGCCGATCTGATCCGATGCGGCAAGGGGGCCTTTGATGACCGCTGGTGAAGTTCTCGATCTCGCCCGTGAAGGCGTTTGGACCATGATCCTGGTGGCCGGACCGGTCATGGTCATCGGTCTGTTGGTGGGTGTCGTCATCGCCTTGTTCCAGGCTCTGACGCAGATCCAGGAAATGACGCTGGTATTCGTTCCCAAGATCCTCGCGATCTTCGTGACGATCCTGATTGCGCTGCCCTTCATGAGCCAGGTTCTGGAGGCCTTCATGGGCAGGGTTGCCGAAATGATCCTGACCACCGGTTAGGACGTGGACCTTCATGACCATACAGCTCGATTATCTGCCGAACATCGCAGCCATCTTCATGCTGATGTTCGCACGTATGGGCACGATGGTCATGTTGCTGCCGGCTCTGGGCGAAAGCACGATCCCGACACGGTTTCGGCTGACCATTGCCCTGGCGTTGACGATTGTACTCTACCCCGTCGGCTCGCAGTATTACCCTGTCGACCTGACATCCAATACCTATCGCATGATTGCGCTCCTCTTCGGAGAACTGGCCATCGGATTCGGTATCGGCCTGTGCGCCAAGATGATCACGTCCGTCTTGCAGATCGCCGGCATGATCATGGCCAACCAGTCCGGCCTTGCCTTCGCGCTTGGGACGGATTTCGCCAACCAGGGCCAGCAGGGGGCGCTGTTCGGCAACTTCCTGTCCATTCTCGGTATTACGCTGGTCTTCGTCAGCGACAGCCACTTCCTGGTGATCGCGGCGCTCCACGACAGTTTCACGATCTTTCCGCCTGGCCTTGCTCCGCCGGTCGGGGACTTTTCACAGAACGCAACGGAAACCGTTGCGCATGTGTTTTCCATCGCGGTGCGCATGAGCGCGCCTTTTCTGGTTGTCGGTCTGGTTTTCTATTTCGGCCTCGGCCTGCTCAACAAGCTGATGCCGCAGATGCAGATCTTCTTTATCGCCATGCCCGTGAATATCGCGATCGGGCTGTTTCTGCTCATGGTGCTGATCGCGACACTGATGATGTTCTATCTGGATCATTTTCAGGAATCGCTCGGCAAGTTCATCGTGGGGTAGCGCTGCGCTATGGCTGACGATACCGACGACTCGGAAAAAACAGAGGACCCCACGCACAAGCGCCTGAAAGAGGCGCATGACAAGGGGGACGTACCGAAATCTCAGGAAGTCAGCACCTGGTTCACACTGGCCGGTGCGACGCTGATGATTGCCATTTTCGCGCCCAGCACTGCCGTGTCGCTAGGCGAGTTGATGAAGGGCTACATGGAGCATGCCCACCAGATTGCGGTGGACGGCTACGCGCTGAAAGCCCTGTGGCGGGACACGGGGCAGTCGGTGGCTCTTATCGTCGGCATTCCGCTGCTGGCGCTGGTGATCATGGCTGTGGCGGGCAATCTCGTCCAGCACCAGCCACTGCTGACCGCGGAAACGATCAAGCCGAAATTCTCGAAGGTTTCACCTGCCTCCGGTTTCAAGCGGCTGTTTTCCGCCGACAGTCTTGTCAACTTTGCCAAGGGAATGGTGAAGATCGCCGTTGTCGGCGCCATCATGGTGGCGGTGATGTGGCCGCACCGCGACGAAGCGGAAGTTATGGTGTTCGCCGATACGAACATCATCCTGGAAGAGGCAAGGATCCTGATCCTGCAGCTTCTGGCTGCCGTGCTGGCTGTGATGACGGTGGTTGCCGCGGCCGACTTCATCTACCAGCGCAACAAATGGTTCAACAAGCAGAAGATGTCCCTGCGCGAGGTCAAGGAAGAATACAAACAGACCGAAGGTGATCCGCAGATCAAGGGCAAGATCCGGCAGCTACGCATGGAGCGGTCGCGCAAGCGCATGATGGCGGCGGTGCCTCAGGCCACAGTGGTCGTCACCAACCCGACGCACTATGCTGTGGCGTTGAAATATGAAGAAGGCATGGGAGCACCGCTCTGCCTTGCGAAAGGTACCGATGCGGTCGCGCTCAAAATTCGTGAGCTCGCCAAGGAAAGCGATATTCCGGTCGTCGAAAATCCGCCTCTGGCCCGCGCGCTTTATGCGACGGTCGAGATCGACCAGGAAGTTCCGGAAGAACACTACAAGGCTGTTGCCGAAGTCATCGGCTTCGTCTTCCGCATGCGCAAGCGGGCATCCTGGCGTGCCAACTAAGTTGCTCTCAAGGATAGCGGACTGAAAAAGTCCGCGGCAAACAGGTGAATTTCAACAGGACTTGGTCGCATATCAGTTGAAATCGGCTATTAAGCACAGAATGCTTATGTACGGCCCCTTCAAGAACCGAATCGGGCCCGGGAGACAGGATTGATGAGTGACATGGACGGGACGCCGAGCGGGCCGATGATCAGCCGCCCGGAACGTTCCGGTAATATAGGCCTTCTCATAGGTCTCGCACTGCTGCTCGTCGGCGCTGCTGCTGCCTTTGCGGTCATGGACCGCGAAGTAGCACAGCCGTTTATTCTTGCGCTGCTCGGTATCCTGGCCGTCGTCGGGGTTTTCTGCCTGTTTGCCGGAGCCATAGGCTTTCTGCGCCTGTCAGCCCGCCCTGGCGAAGCCAATCCGCTTGCCTCCGCTTTTGTCGATACCCTTGAGGACGGAGCGCTTATTACAGATCTGGACGGCCGGCTTGTCTATGCCAACAAGGCCTATGCGGATCTGACCGGCGCTGAAACCGCTGCCGACATCCGTGTGGTCGAGCGTGTGTTTTCCTCTGATCCGGATGCCGCCGACGCCATTTTCCGCCTGTCCCAGGCCATGCGCGACAGCCGCAGGGCGCAAGAAGAGATCCGCATGCCGTTCCCGCTCGGCAGGGCCGACGGCGCTGCGCGCTGGTATCGGGTGTCGATCCGCCCGTTGCAGGTGTCGAAGGAACGCGGCGGTGGCAAGCCTATGGCGGTCTGGCAGCTGGCCGATATCACCCGCGACCGGGCCGAACAGGAAAACTCGTTTCAGGAACTGCAGCGCGTCATCAATTTCCTGGATCACGCGCCGGCCGGTTTCTTCTCCTGCGATGCGGAAGGCCGCATCGTCTATCTCAACGCCACCCTGGCCGACTGGCTTGGCTACGATCTTGCCCAGTTCGATGCGGGCGACCTTGATCTTTCGAGCATCGTGCGCGGCGACGGCACCGAGCTGATCCGCTCGATCAAGGGGCAGGCGGGCGAGGTCAAGAGCGAAACCTTTGATCTCGACTTCGTCACCCGCAACGGACGCGGCCTGCCGGTGCGACTGCTCCACCGTGTACCTTTCGGCGAAAACGGCCAGCCGGGTGACAGCCGTACACTGGTTCTCAACAGGTCTCGCGGTGAGGAAGCCTCCGAGGCGCTTCGGGCGGCGGAAGTCCGCTTTGCCCGTTTCTTCAACAACACGCCGATCGCCATTGCCTCGCTCGACAAGGAAGGCCGGGTCCTGAGAACCAACGCGCCGTTCCTGAAGCTGTTCGGTGCGGTCGACACGGATGACGAATCTCCCAAGCTGGAGGCTTATGTGGCCGAGAGCGGACGGCAGGAACTGGCGAAATCTCTCCAGGCTGCTGCCAACGGGATCGGCGAGATTGCGCCGATAGACATTCCGCTGGTCGAGGGCAATGACCCGCGTTCAGCAACCTTCTACGTCTCCGCAGTGCAGGAAGGTGAGGGTGACGGCGAAGCCGCCATCGTCTACGCGCTTGAAACCACCCAGCAGCGAGCCCTGGAAGCCCAGTTCGCCCAGAGCCAGAAGATGCAGGCCATCGGCCAGCTGGCAGGGGGGGTCGCGCATGACTTCAACAACGTCCTGACCGCGATCATCGGCTTCTCGGATCTGCTTCTGGCCAGCCACAGGCCGACCGATCCGTCCTTCCAGGACATCATGAACATCAAGCAGAACGCCAACCGTGCGGCCGGCCTCGTGCGGCAGCTTCTGGCCTTCTCTCGTCGTCAGACGCTGCGTCCGCAGCAACTGGAGCTGAACGACGTTCTGGCAGATCTCTCCATCCTGCTTGACCGCCTGCTGGGCGAGAAGGTGGAACTGAAGGTGATCCACGGCCGGGACCTGTGGCCGGTCATGGCCGACCTGAACCAGCTGGAGCAGGTGATCGTCAACCTGGCGGTAAACGCGGGCGATGCAATGTCCGACGGTGGCCGTCTGACCATCCGCACGCGCAACGTCAACGAAGCCGAAAGCACTCAGTTCGACAACATCCGCGGCATGCCACCGGGCGAGTACACCCTTGTCGAGGTGGACGACACGGGCCACGGCATTCCGCCCGACGTGATGGAGAAGATCTTCGATCCGTTCTTCTCCACCAAGGAAGTCGGCAAGGGAACTGGCCTTGGCCTGTCGACGGTTTACGGCATCGTCAAACAGACCGGCGGTTTCATCTTCTGTACCTCCGAAGTCGATGTCGGCACGACGTTCCGTCTTTTCCTGCCGCGTCACATTCCGAAGGTCGTGGAGAAGAAAAAGCCGGAACCGAAGGAAGTCGAGCCGGAAAAGGTCAAGGATCTGACCGGGTCCGCATCAATCCTGCTGGTGGAAGACGAGGAGGCCGTGCGTGCCTTTGGCGCCCGTGCCCTCGCGTCGCGTGGCTACACCGTCTACGAGGCGGGCTCGGGCAACGAGGCGCTGGAGGTCATGGAAGAGACAGACGGCAAGATCGACCTCGTGGTCTCCGATGTGGTCATGCCGGAAATGGACGGGCCGACGCTTCTGGTCGAGCTGCGCAAGACCCGGCCGGACCTCAAGATCATCTTCGTGTCCGGTTATGCCGAGGACGCCTTCGAGGAAAACCTGCCTCCTGGTGAGCAGTTCTTCTTCCTGCCCAAGCCTTTCACGCTGAAGCAGCTTGCGACGACTGTGAAGGATGTCTTGAACGGATAGGCCGACCTGGTCCAGACTTGCCTCAACACCATCCGTTTGAGGCAAGAGGTCCATGCAGCTTCCAGATTTCATCCGAAAGTTTCCCGCTCTCGATGTTCCCTTTCCCGAGGACGTTGTCAGATCCTACGCAGTGCGCTCTTACGCCGGACTGGTCGTTTTTTTCGATTTCGTGAAGGACATGGTCCTGCCGCCGCATTCGCATCTGGCGCAATGGGGCACTGTCCCGAGCGGCGAGATCGAATTCACCATCGCTGGTGAAACAAGGACGATGGGTCCGGGCGCTATCTACGATATTCCCAGCGGGGCGGAGCACAGTGCGATCATCAAGGCCGGAACCAAGGTGATCGATGTCTTCGAGGAGCCTGACCGCTATCCGGTCAAGGGATAGCGCTTGATACAGGATCTGGGCGTTGCCGCCTGCAAATGCGTTGCGCCGGTTCAGGTCTGACGGCATTCGGGTAAGGATTGCAGTTACCCTTCGATCCCGAATGCGCTAGAGGAAGGTCACGACAGGCTGTCTGCGACGAAAAGGGCTGACACGTTGACCGCACATCATGCATCTGGTGAAGGCGCTCCGGGCAAGGATGGAACAGCTTTCGACCTGGAAGCATCCTGGCGGCGGCTGATATCCGTCTTTGGCAGCATTGGTCTGCTGTCTTTCGGCGGTCCGGCTGCACAGATCGCGCTGATGCACCGCAAGCTGGTTGATGAGACCGGCTGGCTTTCGGAAAAAAGCTACGTCAACGCTCTCGGGTTCTGCATGTTGCTGCCGGGGCCGGAAGCCATGCAACTTGCGACATACTGTGGCTGGAAGCTGCGCGGCGTTACCGGTGGCCTGCTGGCGGGCCTTCTGTTTGTCGTTCCCGGCGCACTCGCAATTTTCGCACTTGCCGCGGTTTACGGAACCTTCGGCAATGTGCCGCTGGTCAGTCAGCTGTTTCTGGGCATCAAGGCGGCCGTCCTGATCGTGGTTCTGGAGGCATTGCTGCGCCTTTCCAGACGTGCACTCACCATCAGGCGGCAATGGGTCATTGCAGCTCTGGCCTTTGTCGGAATTTTCTTTCTGGCTCTGCCGTTCCCGCTGATTGTTCTGGCTGCCGGGCTTTACGGTGCTGCGTTCAGCACTGCGCAGACTGAAAGCCACGGTGAGCCTGGTGTTGCGATTGGCAGGCCGATTGCGAAAACGCTCCGCACGGTGTTTCTCTGGGCCTTCATCTGGCTCGCGCCGCTGGCGCTGCTGGATCTGGCCGGCAACGTGCCCTTGCTGGCGGATATCGGCTGGTTCTTTTCAAAGCTCGCTGTCGTCACCTTTGGCGGCGCCTATGCGGTGCTTGCCTATATGGCCCAGGACGTCGTCGCCATTCACGGCTGGCTGAGCGCAGGTGAAATGATGGACGGGCTGGGCCTGGCGGAAACAACACCGGGGCCGCTCATTCTGGTGACCCAGTTCGTCGGCTTTCTGGCGGCATTTCACGAAGGTGGGCTTCTGCTTGGCCTCGCAGGGGGGCTGGTTGCGCTCTGGGCGACCTTTGCTCCCTGTTTTCTCTGGATATTTGCCGGAGCGCCTTACATCGAATGGATCTCGGCGCAGCCGAGGCTAAAGTCGGCACTTTCGGCCATCGTTGCGGCGGTGGTCGGCGTCGTGCTCAATCTGTCGGTCTGGTTCGCGCTGCATGTCTTCTTCGAAGAGGTCACGGCGACAAAGTGGGGTGTCGTGACACTCTGGATCCCGGACCTTGCCAGCCTCGACTGGCGCGTGCCGGTCCTCGCGGCCCTGTGTGGCCTGTTGCTCCTGCGGTTTCACATGGGGCTGATCTGGGTGCTGCTGACGGCGGCTCTTGGCGGGGTGCTGCTGTCACAAGTGGGATGAGGGGGGGGGCTTGCCCGCTCACCAGCCCGCGGTGAGAAAATAGTTGGCATAGACAAATGGCCAGACCGCAAGGCAAAGGGCGAGCTTTCTCCTGTCGCTGAGACGGGCGCCGACAAGCCGGGACACTGACCAGGAAATCAAGGCGACAAGGACAAACCTTGGTAGCCGCGCCACCGGCGAGACAAGAAAAAGCGATTGTGCGGGGATCGAGGCGTAGCCCGCTTCAGCCGAAAGAACCTTGTAAGGGATGCCGCTGAAGGCTCCCCCGAGCAATCCCTCGAACAGGCCTGCCTGCAGCAGTTGCCTGGCCATTTCAAATGTTGATCCCGAAATCCCGGGCACAAGCAGCAGCACCTGAAGCGTTTCTTCCGGAAAATGCTGTGCGCAGGTCCAGACCAGCAGACCGCCGAACGCGGCCGCGAAGGATGCCAGAAGCGCCGCTATCATGGCCTTGCCCAGAGAGCGAAGCGCGATGATGCTCAAAAGCGCATCGGGAGCGATGAAGAACAGCGTTGCCTCGGCAAAGCTCCAGAGCGCAGCCAGGCAGAAAAGTGCCAACTTACTATTCCCAAGATGCAAAGGTTTTTTCCGTCGAGAGAGCGTTAAAGCGCTCCTTCAGTCCGGTCATAAAATGAGTCCGGTCCTCGTTCCAAGTGATTGGTTCCCCAACGAAAATATCGCAGAAGAACGGCACCAGCAGGAACGATCCCTTCGGCAAGGCCTTGCCGAGACCATGGGTGAAGACGGGCACGACCGGTGCTTCCGGGAACCGTTCGGCAAGAAAGGAAACGCCTTTCTTGAGATCCGTCATCTGTTCCGGTTCGCCGCGTGAACCTTCCGGAAACAGGATCAGAACCTTGCCCTGACGCAGAACTTCGTAGCAGCCTTCCAGCGGGTCGACGTTCTTCTCTTTCCGGCCACGCTCCACCGGGATAATGCCGAGGACATGTTCCGACAGCCATGCCTTGAGTGGTGACGAGAAGAAGTAATCTGCCGCCGCAACCGGCTTGATGTCCTTCAGCTTCGACAGGGGCATCAAGGCCATCAGCACCATCGTATCCAGATGGCTGTTGTGGTTGGCAACGATAATGGCCGGACCGTTGGCCGGCAGCAGTTCCTTGCGACGCACGTTCAGCCCGAGCAGGAACAGGACCGCGACCTTGACGAAAATGTAGAAGATCTTCTGGAGCATCAACGGAGGTTCCTGAATGCTGACGATCGAGCGCTTGTTCCAGTGTCGTCCTCTCCTCGGTCACCCCGGACGCAGCGAAGCGGAGATCCGGGGCCGGGGAACCCAGGCGCATGATCAGTGGCTGCACCTTTCAGCCGATCTAGTGGCTCCCCGATCCCGGCTCGCGCTGCGCTTGGCCGGGATGACGAGAGGAGAGGCGCGTGGGCTTGGAGAAGAGAGAAAGAGAAGCCTGCCGACTGCGTGCGCAGAATGGGAGCGGTCATCCTGACATCCCCCTTCAGTAATAGAAATAGCGGGTGAAGTGGAAGAACAGCGGCGCGGTATAGGTCAGGCTGTCGATCCGGTCGAGGATGCCACCATGACCGGGAATAAGACTGCCGGTGTCCTTGACGCCGAGATCTCGCTTCAGGGCCGAGACGGTGACATCTCCAACGAACCCAGCGACCGGGATCAGCAGGCCGGCGGCAGCGGCGTGGATCATGTCAAAGGGCGTGACCAGCGGTGCGGTCAGAAGGGACAGAACGAAAGTGGTTGCAACGCCGCCAAGAAAGCCTTCCCACGTCTTGTTGGGACTGACGCCCGGAATGATCTTGTGACGGCCGAACAGTTTGCCCCAGGTGTATTGGGCAACGTCGTTGAACTGGGTCAGGAACAGGAGGAACAGCAGCAGGCCAGGACCACCGGTGCTGTTGGCCTCGGTCGCCGGCAGGATCAGGAGGAAAGCCGCGTGGCTGATGGAGAAGACGCATAGCATTAGCCCCCAGTTGAGGGTGCCGACAGCGCGCAGGAAGCCCTCGGTCTGCTGGGTCAGAAGGCTGACGAAGGGTAGGAACAGGAACATGTAGACCGGGATGAACACCGCGAACATGCCATAGTAGCTGTCGTAGACCCAGAAGTACTGCACGGGGATCGACAGATACGCCCAGAACAGCACCCGCCTGTCAGCCCGGCGGGTGGGGATCATCGAAAAATACTCCTTCAGCGCCAGGAAGCTGATGAGGGCGAAAACAATGATCGAGACCGTGTTGCTGACCAGGAAGGAGACGGTGAAGATCGCCACCATCACCCACCAGCTGACGGTGCGCTGAACCAGTTCGCTCATGTTCTTGGCGGAGCGTTTCGAAATCACGAAGACGATGGCGCTGGCAAAACACAGCACGGCCCAGATGCCGATCAGGGCCCAATGGATGGTCAGGAGGTTCATGCGGATTGTTTCTCCCTGATTGCCGCCCTGGCGCGGTTGAAGATGGTAACCGCGGACAGCGCCAGCCCGACACTGAAAAGGATCTGATAAAGGAGAGGCGTGGTCAGTCCAAAGGCCATCAGGAACCCGCAAAGACCGAACAGGGCTGCTCGATCGCTCTTGCCGAAGGGGCCGTCATACCGGCGGCTTGCACCGATCTGGACTGCGATCACGCCGGTCATTTCGCCGATGACGGCAAGCACGACCAGTCCGACGACAATCGGCCCATCGACAAAAGGCAGGAGTGCAAAGGGTAGGTAGAGCGCAGCGTCTGACAGCACATCGCCCAGTTCGTTGAGCACCGCGCCAAGGTCGGATTTCTGGTCGTGTTCCCGCGCGAGCATGCCGTCGATCGCATTGAGGCCCATGCGGATGAACAGAACCAGCGGCAGCAGGATCAGCGGCAGGAAAGCGCCGGGAAAGATCCAGAGCAGAAGGCCTTCGCCAATCGACAGGCCAAGCGCGGCCAGGGTTACCTGATTGGCTGTCACCCCGTTTGCGGCAAGCGATCTGCACACAGGGCGAAGCAGGTCCTGAAAACGGGACTTCAGCTGGTAAATCGTTGGCATTCAAAAACTTTCCCGACTAATTTTCGGGAAAGATATAGGTATAAATCACCCGGTGCACGCTAGAATTTCAATTGCCTGCTGTCACTTCCTGACAGGGTGGCGCTGGAGCAGGCGTTTCAGGTGATCAGTAACATTTTCCGGCTCTTCCAGCGGTGTCAGGTGGCCACTGTGTTCCAGGACGACAAGGTCCGCTGCCGGGATCAGGCTGGCCATGGACCGATGGAGCTCCGGCGGCGTCAACTGATCATGATCGCCACACAACACCAGTGTCGGGCAGGTGATGCCGGTGAGTGACGCACGGCTGTCGGGGCGAGCAATGCGGGTCTGGCGAATGAAGACGTCCGGGCCAAGGCGCTGCGTCATGGCACGAACCCGATTGATCATGTCGGCATTGTCCCGGTTTTCCGGGGCAAGATAGGACTGGGCGAGTTTTCTGCCGAAACCGTGGAAACGGCCAGGTTTCGACGCCTGGGCAATCAGCTGTTCGCGCTCTGCCGCGCGTTCCGGCGTGTCAGGCAGCATGGTGGTGTCGAGGAGGGCGAGATGGGTCACGCGTTCCGGGGCGCGGCGCAGGATTTCCTGAGCGACGATACCGCCGAGCGAAAACCCGGCCAGTGCAAAGCGGTCCTCGCTGGTGGCCAGAACCATTTCCGCCAGAGCCCCAAGCGAACTACCGCGTGTTATGTCGGCAACGCGGGGGCGAGCGATGTTGGCGAGACCTGTGATCTGATCCCGCCAGAGATCCGCATCGTTCAGAAGCCCCGGGATCAGGACGATCTGCGGCAGGCTCATGCATCGGCCTCCTGCGCGGAGGCGAGGATTGTCCGGGCACGGATGCGGACCGGCTCGTCGACCATTGCGCCATCGACATTGGCTGCGCCATCACCCGAGGCGAGAACACGCCTGGCCCACTCGATTTCATCGAGGCTCGGGGCGAAGGCGCGTTTGATCTCGGCAAGCTGTCTTGGGTGAATGCAGAGTTTGCCGGTCATACCGAGATCCCGTGCATGGGAGGCGTCTTCAAATGTCTGCGCAGGGTTGTCGAGCTGTGCAGTGACGCCGTCGATCGGGGCCGCGATGCCGGCAAGCCGGGACGCCAGAACCAGTTCGGAGCGAACGGGCAAGAGCACGTCTTTCAAATGCGCGCAGCCAAGATCGGCGCAATAGTCGATAGACCCGAAAGCCAGTCGAACCACCCCATCGGTGCTTGCAATGCTCCTGGCATTGGCAAGTCCCCTGGCACTTTCAATGAGCGCGATAACCGGGACCGAGCCACCCAGGGCAGTGTGGAGCGTGGCAATCTCTCCGGGAGCTTCCGCCTTCGGCAGCATGACGGCATCCGGTGCCAGCTTGCGAAGAGCCATGACATCCTCCGGGTGCCACGAAGTTCCAACGGCGTTGATGCGCACGATGACTGGTTTTTCGGTGAAGCCGGTTGTCAGATTGGTGCGGGCGGCCTCTTTCTCCGATGCGGGGACCGCGTCTTCCAGATCCAGGATGATCGCGTCGGCTTCGGTTGCGGCTGCCTTGGGGAACCGGTCGGGTCGATTTGCCGGCACGAACAGAGGTGTCCTGACTGCCGTTACCATGCCGCCGTCGCCTCCATGGCAACCGGGCCGCCAAGCTGCGCGGTCCAGAGCTTCATGGTTTCTCCCTCCGTTTGCGCGTTCACCGTGAAGTCCGCCGTGTCGAATATGGTCGACAGACTTCGAAACCGGAAGGTTTTCGGTGCTCTTTCCTTGAGATCGGCCGCGAACTGGCAAAGCAGTGTTGCCTGCAAGGGACCGTGAACAATAAGCCCTGGATAGCCCTCCACGTCGCGGACATAGTCCTTGTCGTAGTGGATGCGGTGCCCGTTGAAGGTCATGGCCGAATAGCGGAAGAGGTAGGCAGCCGATGGCGTGACCTGCATGACGTCGTCTCCAGCCGGTGCAGGCGCCGGGGGCGTCTTCATGCCCGTACCGTTCTGCGCCTCCCGGTAGACGATGTCCTGACGCTCGTTCAAGACAGGTCGGCCGTCAGAAGTGACTTCATGATTGACCGTGACGAAACAGAGTGGCCCGGTGCGGCCCTGTTTCAGGACCACATCCCTGACGGTTGACACCCGCCGGACCTCTTCGCCAATCCGGATGTCACCCTGGAAGGTGAACTCGCCGCCTGCCCACATGCGCCGGGGCAGGGGCACGGGCGGCAGGAAGCCGCCACGGGCCGCATGACCGTCCGGTCCCAGACCGGCTGTCTGAACGGCCGGCTGAGCAAGACAGAAATGGATCAGCAGCGGCGCGATATCACCCGGAGCTTCACCTGATGTCCGGTCAAAGGTCGCGTTGAACTGGCGAACCAGTGCGGGGCTCAAGACCTCCGAGGCGCTGTCTTCGCGCCCTATCCAGCTGCGCAGGTGGTCGATGTCGAGGTCCATGATCACGCCTCCAGGGGGGTGAGGGCCGGGACTGGGCCGTAGCTGCGCGGTTCGCCCGAAAAGATGGCGGCGGGGGCGGGGAAGGAGACCGGGCCATTCGGGCTGTCGACAGTGATACGCCTCAGGTGCGGATGGGTCGACAGGCCTTCCATATCGTTGACCGAGGCCAATGCGATATTGGCATCCGTCAACAACCTGATGGCCGTTTCGGCATCAATTTTCGCAAAGGCTTCGCCAACAGCGGCATCCGTTTGCCTGCGATTGTTCACACGTGCGACGTTTGTTGCGAACCTTGGATCGGTGCCGAGTTCGGGTTTTCCGATGAAGTCGCTGCAAAGGGTCCTCCATTCCCGGTCGCTTTGAATGGCGATCAGAATTGCCGGACCTTCCTTTGGCTGGAAGACGCCATAGGGCGCAATCGAAGGATGGGCGAGGCCGACCCGCTGGGGGCTCTTGCCGCCTTCATGGTTGAGAAGGGGGACGGTCAGCCAGTCGGCAAGAACATCGAACATGGAGACCGAGATCTGCGTGCCCTTGCCGGTGATCCCACGCTGGATCAGGGCTTCCAGAATGGCGGTATAGGCCGTTGCCCCGGTGGCGATGTCGACAAGGGAGATGCCGACACGCGCAGGTTCGTTCGGCCCGCCGGTGATCGAACAAAGACCGGTTTCGGCCTGGATCAGCAAATCATAGGCCTTGCGGTCGGCCATCGGCCCGGTTTCGCCGAAACCGCTGATGGAGCAGGTAATAAGGCGCGGATAATCCACAACCAACCTGTCCGGATCAAAACCAAGGCGCGCCAAGGCGCCAGGCTTGAGGTTCTGGATCAGGACATCGGCGTCTGCGATCAGCTGCGCCAGCTTTTCCTTGCCCGTGTCGGAACCAAGATCCAGCGTGATGCTGTCCTTGCCCCGGTTCAACCAGACAAAGTAACTCGACTGGCCCTTGGCAACGTCGTCATACCCCCGGGCAAAATCACCCTCGGGCCGTTCGACCTTGGTGACTGTCGCTCCGGCATCCGCAAGCCGGGACGTGGCGTAGGGGGCGGCCACCGCCTGTTCGATGGCGACGACCTTCAATCCTTCCAGCGGCAGCACCATCAGAACGACCTCGGCAGGCCAAGCACATGCTCGGCAACATAAGAAAGGATGAGGTTGGTGGAGATTGGTGCCACCTGGTAGAGCCGCGTCTCGCGGAACTTGCGCTCGACGTCATATTCGCAGGCAAAACCGAAGCCGCCATGGAACTGGATGCAGGCATTCGCCGCTTCCCAGCTTGCCTTTGCGGCCAGGTATTTGGCCATGTTTGCCTCCGCGCCGCAGGGAGCGCCGGCATCGAACAGGCTACAGGCCTTGTAGCGCATCAGGTTGGCGGCCTCGATCTCGATATAGGCTTCGGCGATCGGGAACTGGACGCCCTGGTTCTGGCCTATGGGACGGCCGAAGACTTCCCGTTCGCGCACATAGTCGGTCACCTTGTCGGTGAACCAGTAGCCATCGCCGATACATTCGGCGGCAATCAGCGTGCGTTCGGCGTTGAGGCCGGTAAGGATGTATTTGAAGCCTTTTCCTTCCTCGCCGATGAGATTTTCTTCCGGGATTTCCAGGTTGTCGAAGAAGAGCTCGTTGGTCTCGTGGTTGACCATATTCAGGATCGGGCGAACCTCCATGCCCGATTTCATGGCTTGCCTGATATCGACCAGGAAGATCGAAAGGCCTTCCGATTTCTTCTGCACGTCGGCGAGCGGCGTTGTGCGCGCCAGGAGGATCATCAGGTCGGAATGCTGCACACGGCTGATCCAGACCTTCTGGCCGTTGACGACATAGCGGTCGCCCTTCTTCACGGCGGTGGTCTTGATCCTGGTGGTGTCCGTGCCCGTCGTCGGCTCGGTCACGCCCATGGACTGCAACCGCAATTCGCCGCTTGCGATCTTCGGCAGATATTTCAGCCGCTGTTCTTTCGAGCCATGCCGCACGAGCGTGTTCATGTTGTACATCTGGCCGTGACAAGCGCCGGAATTGCCGCCCGCACGGTTGATTTCTTCCATGATAACCGAAGCTTCGGTGAGCCCGAGGCCGGATCCGCCGTAGTCCTCCGGGATAAGTGCGGCCATCCAGCCTTCGCGTGTCAGGGCGTCGACAAATTCTTCCGGATAGGCGCGGGCCTCATCGATCTTGCGGTGGTATTCGGCGGGAAACTGGGCACATAGCGCGCGGATGCCGTCGCGAATGTCCTGGTAGCTATCAGGTTGGCTTGTCATGTGGGCTTTTCGTCTTGCGTGTTCGTTGACCGCAGTTAAGCCGCTGAATTGCTATTGAACAAATATATGTTTTGGATAGTTACCATATAATTTTCATATGGTAACTTGTTGCCATGGACATTCGCCAACTCCGTTATTTTCAGGAAATTGTCGCGCAGGGTTCGCTCACCCGGGCTGCCGAAAGCCTGCATGTGGCGCAGCCGGCCCTGTCGTTGCACCTGAAGAACATGGAAGAGCAGCTTGGGACCAGGCTGCTGACGCGCAGCCGCTCCGGTGTCACGCCCACGGAGGCGGGAGAGCTGCTGCTGCAAAGGGCGCGGGCAATTCTCGAGGATCTGGCGCGCACGGAAGACGATATCCGCAATCTGGAAACCGATCCGTCCGGCATCGTGCGGATCGGCCTGCCGGGCACGATCAGCGCCATGGTGTCGCTGCCGCTGATCCTGGCGGCACGTGAGCGCTTTCCGCGGATCACGCTCAACATTACCGAGGCCATGAGCGGTTTCGTTGGTGATTGGCTGAGCGAAGGCAAGATCGATCTTGCCGTGCTTTACAGCCGTTCCAAGGATGCACGTATCCGGTCTGAATTATTGCTTGAAGAAGAGCTTGTGGTTCTGTGGCCTGCCGATGCCGAACGTCCGCTGGAAATGAACATGGAGGCACTCGACAAAGTGCCAATGGTGCTGCCAAGCGGAGCGCACGGTTTGCGGGTGCTGATAGACCGGACGTTCCAGGCGCAGGGCTTTGCACCTGAGATCGCGATGGAAATCGACTCCTTCAACAACATCAAACGCCTGGTGGCCGCCGGGTTTGGCCCGTCGATCCTGCCGCTCTACGCGGTGACGGAGGAGGTGGCAGCAGGTTCCCTTCGTGTCAGCCGCATCGCCGCACCGGGGCTCTGGCGCGGGGCTCATCTGATGTCGCCGGGTGGACGACCGGTGACGCGGGCGCTGGAAGCGGTGCACGCGTTGCTGCGCGAGGTAATTCTGGATCTGCGCGACAAGGGGGCCTGGGCCGCTTCCCGGCCACCGCAGGTTTCTGGCACCGCGCAAGTCTCCTGACGGGAACAAAACCCGGAGCTCTGTCGTTTTCCCGATACTGCCCTATGCTGGCTGAGCAAGCAGCCTGTCCATGTGTGCAAGGCTTCCCGCTATTTTTGGAGAACCGATTGACGATGATCGACGCTGTCCTGCTGACCTCGCCCCGTATTTCCACCTTTGATGACCAGACCTATCTCACGAACGCCAGCAGCTTTTTCTTTGCGCGTGATGAGCGCCTGTTTCTCGTTACCAGCCGGCATGTCATGGTGGATGAGGCAAGCGGGCATCATCCCTCCCGTATCGAAATCGAACTCCACAACGATCCTGAAAACCTGGCCGACTCCATCGCTTTTTCGATCCCGCTTTTCCGGGATGGCAAAAGCCTCTGGCGCCAGGGAGAGGATGCCGCAGGCGATATCGACGTTGCCGTGATCGAGATTGACCGGTCGGCACTACCTGAAAATATCGTCTATCGGGCCTTCGGGCCGGAACACCTGAGTGACCCGCAAGAGCATGTCGAGATCGGATCATCCATCCTGGTTGTCGGTTTTCCGCTCGGGTTTCATGACACGCTCCATCACATGCCGGTGGTCCGCCACGCGGTCGTGGCTTCCTCCTTCGGCTTTCGGTTTCAGGGCATGGGCTATTTCCTGACCGATGCCCGGACGCATCGCGGCACAAGTGGGGCTCCGGTCGTCATGCGCAATGCGGAAGGCACCGCAAGCGAACTGCCGTGGAAACTGCTTGGCGTTCACTCCGCCCGCCTCGACGTCGGCACGCGCGATCTCGTGCTGGATGAGGCGCTAGGCCTCAATTGCGCCTGGTATGCGGACATTCTAATGACGCTTACGGAGGGGTGACCCGCGTCAAAGGCAAACTTCAGCCCTGGAGCGTCAGGCGGGTTTGAACCTGTAGTGGCCGGTGATTTCGAAATCGAACAGCCGGTCTTCCAGCTGCGTTCCAGCACCAATGTTGTGGACCACCATCGGCCGTTCGTCGTCTGCGGAGGCACGGTGACTGACAATCGCCATGTGCGGCAGGTTTCCGGGCAGCATCTGGGAAACGATGTCGCCCGGCTGATAGTCTTTGGCGTTTGCGGTGACCTGAAGAGCTGCGCCTTTTCGTCTGAAGAAGGTCTGCAGGTTCGGCACCCGCCGGTGGTCGATGTTCCTGTCCGGGCGTTTGAGGCCCCAGATCTTTGGATAGGACGAAAAGTCCGACTTCATGTCCGCATTGACGGCCGACTGGAGATCGTAGCCGAAGGCATCGCGATAGGCCCTGATGACCACATCGGTGCATACACCGCGTTCGCGCGGCAGGTCGCCATTGGGAAACGGGAGCGAGACATAGGCCGGATCGTAGACCACCGTAACGCCGATCTGGCTTTCTGCCGCCCCAATCAGCTGTCCGGCCCATGCATTGGGCAAAGCAAAACTGTTAGCGGTTGCTTCAGTGGGCGGCATGGACGGTCCGGCAAGTGCCTTGCTGACGAGCTGCAACCCGGTTTGCAGCCGATAAGCGGGGAAGGTGTGTGCCGCGTACGCGCCTCCTGCTGCCAGTAGACCGGTTCCGAACAGGAATGTACGCCGCTTCATGTGAAAGCTCCCATAAATCTGAAGCCGGAATACTGGCGGAGTGGGACCGGAATGGGGCGAAGCGATAACTGCCTGTTTTTTCCGCTGGGTAAACAATGCCCATGTCATTACGGAAGTTGGCTAATTGCGAGTTTTTTGTTCTAGAAAATTTAATCTGATGAGGCTTTACTGCAGCGAAAGGCGGTAAATGTTGACGAAATTTGGGAAAATACTGCAGAAAGCGGCAATGATTGTCTTCTTGTCCTGGCTGGCGGTACCAGCCCAGGCCGAACAGACATCCCTGTCGTATGAGCAGTTTTTTCTGCGTCATAGTGCAACCATGATGCTGATTGACCCGGATACCGGAGGCATTCTTGATGCCAACAATGCCGCGGCAGACTTCTACGGGTTCGACCGGGATACGCTGCGCAGCATGTCCATTCAGAACATCAACCAGCTGACCGCCGAGCAGGTTGAAGCCGAACGTCAACTTGCCAAGGCTGAACACCGAAATTTCTTCATCTTCCGCCACAAGCTGGCAGATGGCTCCGTTCGAAGCGTGGAAGTTCATTCAACTCCGGTGGACTACGACGGCAGGAAGGCTTTGCTTTCCGTGGTGCACGATATTTCCGACGACCGGCGGCGGGAACAAGAACTGTGGCACTACAAGAACCGCCTGGAGGAAATGGTCGACAGCAAGAGCGCGGAACTTTCCTCTGCCTATCACGCCCGGAACCAGTGGATGGTCGGCCTGGTTGGTACGCTTGGCTTGTCGCTTGTCGTCGTCAGTTTTCTGCTGCTTGAAAGGCACACCGCGCACAAGCGGCTGCGATCCTCGGAGCAGCGTTTGCGGGAGATCATCTTCGGCACCAACGTCGGGACCTGGGAATGCAACGTTCAGACCGGGGAGGTGGTCTACAACGAACGCTGGGCTGAAATTCTCGGCTATTCGCTGTCCGAGTTGCAGCCGGTCAGCCGACAGACCTGGTACCGGCTGACCCATCCGGACGATGTGGAAAAATCAGAGCAGAAGCTGGCAGAGGTGTTTTCCGGCGCAAGGGAAGCCTACGACAACGAAATTCGCATGCGCCACAAGGAGGGCAGGTGGGTCTGGGTTCTCGACAGGGGACGTGTGGTCGAATGGACGAAAGACGGCAAGCCTTTGCGCATGTCCGGCACCCATTCGGACATTACCCGCCTGAAGAAGACGGAAGAAGCTGTCAGGCGGCTAGCGATGACCGATCATCTGACAGGCCTTTCGAACCGGGCACATTTCAGCCAGAGCCTTGCGGAAAACGTTGCCATTGCAGACCGGGATAACCGCAAGTTTGCGCTGATGATGCTGGACCTTGATACCTTCAAGCCGGTCAACGACAGCCACGGGCATCCGGTGGGGGACGCGCTGCTCCAGGCCGTTGCCTCCACCATCAAGCGCTGCACGCGCGAAGGGGATGTCGTGACCCGGATCGGCGGGGATGAGTTTGCGGTGATCATCGGCGATTATGCGGAAGAGAAGGATGTTCTGGCCTGTGCCTCCCGCATCTACCGGGAGGTCTCGCGGCCGATGGAAATCAAGGGCAAGGAAATCAACATCAGCATCAGCATCGGGGTATCGTTCTATCCCGATGATGCAGATGATGCCAAATCGCTGATCACCCACGCGGACCAGGCCATGTATGAAGCCAAGAAGAGCGGGGCAAACGTCCTGACGTATGAAGCCTACAGGATGCGGGTGGCGAGCTAGCTGCGGTGAAAGTGAACGACATTCCTTTGGCCTGCCTTCTTCCCCAGGCCTGCTCCTTGTCTAGACCCAGCGTGCCAGTTCCTCTTCGTAGGGCGAGATATCGCCGAACTTCGCCGTGACCCAGTCCGGATTGTAGTAGGTATCGAGATAACGCTGGCCGCTGTCACACATCAGCGTGACGATCGAGCCTGTCTCGCCATTGTCGATCATCCGGCCGGCGATTTGCAGCGCGCCCCAGAGATTTGTGCCGGTGGAAGCGCCCGCCTTGCGGCCGATCAGTTTCTCCAGCCACAGGATCGTTGCAATGCTTGCGGCATCGGGCACCTTGATCATGTCGTCGATGACGTCCGGCAGAAACGAGTGTTCCACCTTTGGCCGGCCAATGCCTTCGATCCGACTTGAGCAGTTTTCGGTGAGAGCGTGGTTCCCGGTACGATAGGCATCATAGAAGACCGAGTTTTCCGGATCGACTACGGTCAGGCCGGTGTCGTAGCCCCGGTAGCGGATAAACCGGCCAAGCGTTGCGGACGTGCCACCCGTGCCGGCGCTCATCACAAGCATCTTCGGCACGGGATGTGGCTCGAATTCCATCTGGTTGAAGATGCTTTCGGCAATGTTGTTGTTCCCGCGCCAGTCGGTTGCCCGCTCCGCATAGGTGAACTGGTCCATGAAATGCCCGCCGAGCTGTTCGGCAAGATCCACCGCCGCGCCGTGCATCTCGGGCGCTGATGCGACGAAATGCGGTTCACCGCCGTAGAGCCGGATTTGCTCGATCTTGCTGTGGGCGGTGCTTTGCGGCACCACGGCAATGAATGGCACGCCGATCATTTGCGCGAAATAAGCTTCCGAAACGGCTGTGCTGCCCGACGAGGCTTCGATCACCGGTGTGCCTTCGCGGATCCTGCCGTTGCACAGCGCATAAAGAAACAGCGACCGGGCAAGACGGTGCTTCAGGCTGCCGGTCGGATGGGTGCTTTCATCCTTCAGATAGATATCGACACCGGCGCAACTAAGGCCATGCAGCTTGAACAGATGCGTATCGGCGGACCGATGCGCATCCGCGTTAATCCTGGCGACAGCATCCCGCACCCATTTGTCCATCGCAGGTCTCCCAGCAGTTATTGCCCAAGAGTGGCGCTAAAGCGGAATGCCCGCAATATGGGCGATGAGTTCCAGGCTGTTGCGGGCGCTGAATTTCTTCATCAGCCGGGCCCGGTGGACCTCGACCGTGCGCGGTGACAGCCCGAGCAGGCGGGCGATTTCCTTGGTTGTATTTCCTTCGGCCAGCAGTTTGGCCACCTGGCGTTCACGCAGGCTCATTTCAGCCAATGGCCGGTCTTCGGAAATGTCGGCAAAGCTCCAGACCGCCCGGGCGAACGGGGCTTCAAGGTTGAGAGACTGGCCACGCACGCGGCACCAGAACAGATCTCCGGATTTGCGGCGCATGATGCGTTCATCCCGGTAGCGGCCACTGCCTTTCATCCGTTCCAGTCCGATCTTGCCGATGCGGAGAAACTCTTCCGAAGAGGGATAAAGGACAGACAGCGAGGCCCCGGAAAGTTCCTCCGGTTCAAAGCCGAACATATCGGCAAGACGGGCATTGCAGCGTCGGATCTGCCGTTCTTCCGTCAAGGCCAGGCCGACGGGCGCATTGTCGAAAGCAAGCGCTGCGAAGTCGTCCATGGGCTCCCCGTTACGTGTTTTGACGGAATTTTCGCTCTAAGGGTCTGAAGAGTATCAGATAGCTGTCCTGCACGGCCGTTTTTCTGGAAACCACATCTGGTCCGGAAGAACCAGCGAGCCGAAGGGATGAGGGAGGTGCCGGGAGGAGACTGGCCGGGGTGTGTCCGGAGGAGGGCATGCCCGGCCGGTCATTCTTGTCCTGATGAGCAAGCCTTGCTCGCGTCTCGAAGGATGAGAAAAGCGGGATGGCGGACCAACGCGGCGGCATTGCACCAGACGGCATATCGGGGGGAGAAGAACAGAATGAATCCGGCAGAATGGTTATACCGGAGCGCGGCGAGAAGCCCGCAAAGTCCGGCGCTGCTGCAGGGGACCGAGCGCAAGGCAAACTATCTGGAGTTTGCTCGTAGTGCCGGGGCAATAAGCGCTGCGCTTGCCGGCTACGGCATCGGCAAGGGAGACAGGGTCGCACTGTTTGCCGCAAATTCCACGCGCTATCTGGAAGCGCTTTACGGCATCTGGTGGCGCGGTGGCGCAGCCGTGCCGATAAACGCCAAGCTGCACGAAAAGGAAGCCGCCTGGATGGTGGAGAATTCCGGTGCAGAATTTGTGTTCGCCGACAGAAAGACCGCCGAACTTCTGGCGCCACATCTGCCGGAGGGCGTGCGTCTTGTCTCGCTCGACAGTCCTGAATTCGGCGCCATGTGCCAGGTAGCACCGCACAACACACCGGAAGCTCTGGATCTTGCAGATCTTGCCTGGCTTTTCTATACCTCTGGTACCACCGGCAGGCCCAAGGGCGTGATGCTGACTTGCGGCAATCTTGCGTCGATGGCGCTGAGCTACTTTGTCGATGTCGATGACGTCAAGCCGCAGGATGCGATCCTCTATGCCGCACCGATGAGCCATGGTGCCGGGCTCTACAATTTTATGCATGTGATGAAAGGGGCGCGTCACGTCGTGCCCGTCAGCGGCGGGTTCGACGCCGCCGAAATCCTGCAGATCGCGCCTGTGATCGGCTCCATCTCCATGTTTGCCGCGCCTACCATGGTCCGCCGCCTGGTGGATGTCGCCAAGGCTTCCGGGGGCACTGGCCGTGGGTTGAGGACCATCGTCTATGCCGGCGGACCAATGTACGAGGCGGACATTCTGGAAGCGGTTGAAGTGATGGGCGCACGGTTCGTGCAGATCTACGGTCAGGGCGAATGCCCAATGGGCATCACCGCGCTGCCGCGCGCCGAAGTCTGTGACCGCACCCATCCACGTTGGCGCGAGAGGCTGAATTCCGTCGGCACGGCCCAGTCCGTCGTGCGGGTTGCGATCGTCGACAGCGAAGGCCGGGAGCTGCCCCGCGGCGAAGTCGGGGAAATTGCCGTGCGCGGAGATACGGTGATGAAGGGCTACTGGCGAAACGAGGAGGCAACAGCCCAGACCATCCGCGATGGCTGGCTGTGGACCGGAGACGTTGGCCGTATGGATGAGGACGGCTACGTCACGCTGCAGGACCGGTCCAAGGACGTCATCATTTCCGGTGGCTCCAATATCTACCCGCGCGAGGTCGAAGAGGTGCTGCTGACTCACCCTGCTGTGCACGAGGTGGCAGTCGTTGGCCGGCAGGACCCGGAGTGGGGAGAAATCGTTGTCGCCTTTGTTGCCTGTCACCCGGGCCAGAGCGTGAGCGAGGCTGAGCTCGACAAGCTCTGTCTGGACCGGATCGCCCGGTTCAAGCGGCCGAAACACTATCATTTCCCGGCTGCCCTGCCGAAAAACAACTACGGCAAGATCCTGAAAACGGACCTGAGACAACAGCTCGAAGCGGAGGAAACGGCATGACAGATCTCACCGGAAAAACGGCTCTTGTCACCGGGTCCGTTCAGGGGATCGGCCTGGCGATTGCCAAGGCACTGGCGGGGGCGGGGGCACGCGTTGCCGTCCACGGTCTGGCGAACCCGGAAGAGGCGCAAGCGGCTGTGGCAGAGATCAAGGCTGCCGGGGCACCGGACGCCCGGTTCTTTGCCGCTGACATGCGCGACGTGGCGGCTGTCGAGACGATGATGGCGGATGTTGCCGCCTGGGGCGGCCCGGATATTCTGGTCAACAATGCAGGTATCCAGAAGACGGTCAGCTTTGCCGAGGCGGATGCTGCCACATGGGATGCCATCATCGGCGTCAATCTGTCAGGCGTCTACCATACGATGCGTCTTGCCCTGCCGGCGATGGCCGAACGCGGCTTTGGCCGTGTCATCAACATTGCCTCGGTGCACGGGCTGGTCGCCTCTGTCAACAAGGCGCCTTACGTGGCTTCGAAATTCGGTGTCGTCGGCATGAGCAAGGTGGCCGCGCTGGAATATGCGGCAAGCGGTTCCAGAGCCTCGGGTGGGGTGACGGTCAATTGTATCGCGCCCGGCTGGACGGAAACCGCAATCATCGAGCCTCAGGTGGCAGCCCGCGCCGCCCTTCATGGCGGCGATCGCGACAAGGGCGTTGCAGATCTTCTTGCGGAAAAACAGCCTTCCCACCGTACGTCCGACCCGTCTGAAATCGGTGCGCTGGCGCTTTGGCTGTGCAGCCCGGTGGCGCACAACGTGACGGGCGTGACCATCCCCGTCGACGGCGGCTGGACAGCTCAGTAAGGCTGTCGACCACCAAAACGGCAGACGAGCCCCCGGGGAGGGGCTCGTCCCTGTTTGGCTTGATGGGTGATCAGAGATCGCCAATGGCTGTCTCGCGGATCTCCGGCCACTTGGCGTAAGCGCCGGCGAGAACCTCGTCCTTCTGCTCCAGGTACTTGTCGAAGATGACGGCATTGACGAAGAGATAGAGCTTGCCGTCGACGATGTCGGCAAAGCGGACGTCGCCATCAAGTTTCTTGCCGACATAGATGCCGAAGGCACAGAAACCACCGAACTGCGGCAGGAAGCTTTCCGGAGCAGCGTCGAACTGCTCCTTGGTTTCGGCAGTGGCGAAATAATAGTCGACACCATCATGGCTTGAGGTGTGGACCGCATCGCCAACGCCCGGGGTCGCGCCTGCGAACATGGAAACAGGGTCGATGCCGTGCATGCCGAGCGGATTGCCGTTGAGGGTGAGGCCGTTGGCAACGTTGTATTCGTCTGCAGCAAGGGCGGCGGTGGACAGAACAAGGGCTGCGGCCAGGGCCGGAAGGGCGAATTTGAGTTTCATCGGTTTGATCCAGTCTTGGGTTGGGTTAGTCGGTTTTGAGGAAAGTGCTGGTGGTCAGGCGGAACGGGCGATGCGTTCGACTGCGTCGTCGGTCCACCAGACGCCGTTGGCAACCATGCGGAAATTGATGATGGCGGCGAGGTAGCCGTCGCCCTCGGGCACCTTGGCGCCTGCGGTCGCATCGCGAACCACGGCCACTTCGAAGCCGAGCTCCAGAAGCTCATAAAGATGGGCCTGCGTGCACAGGTTTGCGGACATGCCGGCCAGGATCACCTTGTCGATCCCGCGCTTGCGCAGCTGCAGGTTCAGATCGTTCTGTGCCGGGCTGTAGACCTTGTGCGGTGAGCAGATGACGGTTTCGCCGTCCTCGATGTATTTCTTGTACTGCGGCATCCAGTCGGCGCCGGACCCTTCGAAATTCTCCAGGGAGAGCGGGCCCGGGCGATCGAACATGCCGATGGAATGCATGGTCTTTTCCAAGGTGCCCTCGAACTGCCACTTGTGGTCGTGCGGATAATAGTAGTGGGGCGAGATGAACACCGGCATCGCGGTAGCCTTGGCCGCCTTGAACAGGCGTTCGATGTTGTCGACGGTGCCTTGCTCGGTGACGCTTTCGCCAACGACACCCCAGGTGACACCGTCTTCGGACAGGAAGTCGATCTGCGGATCGGTAACGACAAGCGCGGTGCGGCCGGCTTCGATCTCCATGTCGATCTGCGGCAGGCCCGGGTTTTCCGGATCGGCATAGAGCGCACGGGCTTCTTCGGTTGCGGCGGTGGCGGAACCGGTGGCCATGGCGACGGCACCCACAGTTGCCGCACCGGCTGCCCCGGCAAGCAGGCGGCGGCGGGCGTGATCAACCGTTTCCGGTGTTACGCAGCAGGCGCAGGTCTTGTCATGTTCGTTGTCCATATGAAGTCTCCATTGCTTGTGTTGGACAGGGTTTGGGATGGGCAGCGCATCAACTTGAAACGCTGTCAGGTTCGCGGCCGATCACCGGGTGCCTGAAGGCACGGCTCTCCCGTTCCCGGCGCAGGGCAGGGTCGGCGTCGGGGGTGGCCGCGTTCCATGGGGCGGCACCGGCACGCCGGTGCCAGAAAGCTGAGGTCAGAAAGCCGAGGTCAGATAGTTGCGTGGTCCGGTGCCTTGCTGGCACGCTCGGGAACCTTCCGGCGGACTGAAACCGGTTTCGCATCATTTGCGGGTAGGGTCGGCAGGCGCACGGTCAGAACCGCGCCCCTACCACTGCTTCCGTCTCCGTTCCGGGCCGCAATCTTTCCGCCATGGCGTTCGGCAATCAGCCGGGCGATCCAGAGGCCGAGTCCCGAGGATGGCCCGGGCCGGGCCGCCTTTGCGGAAAGTTGGGTGAAGGGACGGAAGGCCCGGGCAAGATCGGCAGCGGTGAAGCCCTGACCCTGATCGCTGATACGTACGGAGACATTACCGTCATTTTCCCGGGTGATAGCGCAAAGAACGGTGCCGTCGTCCGGGCTGTGGCGCACCGCATTGCCGATGAGATTGTCGAAGGCCTCGAACAACAGTTCCGCATCGCCTGAGATCAGGCACGGGGATAGGGACACAATTTCCAGATTGACCGCATGGCGGCGAGCCAGCGGCTGGTTGACGGCGACCGCCAGCGCCAGAACCTCGGCCAGATCAACTGGCCGCAGCACGCAGGAGAGCGGATCCCGTCCTTCCTTGCCGCGCCTGACCAGGGCGCTGAGACTACCGGTCAGGTGCTGGAGGATACGGTCGGCCTTTGCGGCGTTATCCGCAATGGCGGGCTGACCTTCCCAGGTCGCGCATTGGGCAATGTGCTCAATCAACAGCGAGAGGTTGGCAAGGGGACCGCGCAGGTCGTGGGCGACGATGGAAAGCGTCCTGCCATAGGCGTTGCTGTCGGCCACGTTGTCCGAATGCGGCAGTGCTGCCGGAAAGGTCGAAGGTACATGGTCATGCCTGGCCGGACTGCGGGCCGTGATCTGTTCGATAATCATGTGGCGCTCCTTGTCTCAAAAGCCCCGGAGCGCTGCGGGAAAGTGCCCGGTGATGACCGCTCCGTCGTTCGATGACTTTTGAATACGCCGGGAGTGCCCTCTCGGTATCGGCCGGGCCTGCCACTGTTTTGGCCCTATCTGCCAAGCCAGTTCGGGCCCGCCAGAAGACAGCAAAACAGGTTGAGCCCGGCCAGTTTGGGCCGGGCTCTTCCGGGATTTGCGACTGTTTCGGGGTTTTTCCAGATCTGGACGCGACGGTTGCCGTGAGCCAGTGCGTCGGGCGGGTGTGTTCTCAGACGGTCGCGCTGTGTTGCCGGAATTGCGCCGGTGGCTGGCCGACCCAACGCTTGAACGCACGGGTGAAGGTGCTCTGTTCGGAAAAGCCCGTGAGGAAGGCAATTTCGGCAATGGAACAGCTGCTGCCTGCCAGCAGCTCCCGAGCCAGCTTCGTCTGTGCCTCGCGCAGCATGTCGCGGTAGGTCAGCCCTTCCTCCGCCAGGCGGCGATAGAGGGTGCGCTCGCTCATACCGAGATCACGCGCGACGGCTGCCGCGGAAGGTACGCCGCTGCTGAGTGTTTTCGTCAGGCGGTTCAGAAGATCGCGCGTCAACGCGCTGCCGGCAGGCAGGGCGTCGATTTCCGTCTCCAGATGATCGGTCAGGAAAGTGCAGACGCCTTGATCTCCAAGCCGGTTTGGCAGGTCCAGCATCGGCTGGGCCATCATAATGGCGTCTTGCGCTTCACCGAAGCGGACCGGGCAGCCGAAAAACGCTGCGTAGCGTTCTGCCTCACCGCGGCAGGGATGGCGAAAGGTGACAGCTTCAATTTTCAGGCGCGGCCCGACTTGAGACGCCAGATTATGAGCAAAGCCTGCAAGGGCACATTCGTTACGAAGATGCAGGATCGGCTGAGGGGAGGTCTGCCCGGCAATGGAGAAGACAGCAAGTGGCCCGTCTTCCTCCAGGCAATATACCGCGGTGTCGGTCACCAGCCGGAAGTAGCGCTCGATCAATTGCAGTGTGGTGCGAAGAGTGGGCGCGGTCTTGATGGCAAGGCCCAGAACGCCGAGATCGTCCGGTTTGATTTTCTGCGCATAGGCAAACACCAGCCCTGTTTCATCCGGATACCAGCTGCGTATCCAGTCGAGCAGCTCGAAGTGGGCTGTGTCCGGTATGCGCTCATCCTCGGTACGCACCTCATGGCGCACGGTTCCATCTGCTGCGACCAGCTTGCCGTCGCTGGTCATGGTCAGTCCTGCGGTAGCGGCCATGGTGTGCGCGAAGGCGGCAATGACACTGGCCATCGTCAGCCCCCTCTTGCTGCACGGTACGTCGGGATAGGGGCTTGACCTTGCGCCAGTTCAGAGCGCGCACCGGATACAGACCAGCTGGCAAGAGCCACGTAGTGCCAGTGAGACCGTTTCCCGGAACAAATGCCGGTGTCTGCAAGAATGTGAACCGCGATATGATTTCGGGACATGACTACCGCCTTCCTGATTGAAAACGTGACGTTGAGGAAATTTATACAGACAGGTCTGTATATATGTCAATAAGCCGTGATACCCTTGTGTGAGGGTGGACGAGAGGGGGCGAAACAGGATAGAGAAGTAGACAAACCTGTCTGTATATGGAGATGGTGGTGCAATCACGCCGAGACGAACTCGTGGATACAGCGCTCAGGCTGTTCTACACCCGCGGGTTCAATGCGACCGGAATAGACAAGATCCTCGCCGAGGCGGGGGTGGCCAAGATGACGCTCTACAAGCACTTCCGCTCGAAGGAGGAGCTTATCCTGGCCGCGCTCAACCGCCGGGACGAGCAGTTCCGCAACTGGTTGATGGGCGAAATGGAAAAAGCCTCGCCACGGCCGCGCGAGCGGCTTCTGGCCATGTTCGACGCGCTGGAGGACTGGTTCAACGGCCGTGCCTTCAAGGGGCTCGGCTTCAACGGCTGCGCCTTCATCAACGCGGCGAGCGAATTCGGCGACCACCAGCACCCGATCCACCGCACGGCGGCCGAGCACAAGCAGCGGATCGTCGATTACCTTGAGCCACTGTGTCGTCAGGCCGGCGCCGAAGACCCGGCAAGCCTTGCCGAACAGCTTGCCCTTTTGAAGGAAGGCGCCATCGCCACCGCACAGGTGCGCGGCATGCCGGCCGCCTCCAGAACCGCAAAGGCCATCGCCGAAACGCTGATTCCCGCCTGAGCAAGCGTTTGGCAGGACAGACCGGTCGAGTGTCTGGCGGTTTCAGATGCGGAAAGCGATGCCGGTCTGCTGTTCGGCCAGCTTGCCGAAATGGAGTTTCAACAGCTTGTGGTCATCCTCGGCCGAAGTCTGGAAACTGCGCCGCTCGGTGTCCTTCACGATCAGGAAGGCGGCGGCCCAGATGCCGATCAGAAAACCGGTGTCGTCGCGCAGCTCCAGCCGGTGGCCGATCAGGTCACTGCCGTCCAGGCCCACCGCATCCTTGCTGCCACAAACCTCCAGGCAAATCAGTCCGTTCTCGTAGAACCGCCAGGAGATCTTGTGCAGGACACAGTCCTTGATGGCCTGGTCCGACGTCCAGACGAACTCCTTCCAGGTGACCGGTTCTTCTTCCGGGCCAATTTCACCGGCGTTGTGGATGTCGGACGCCATCTGCCGGTGCGTGGAAAAATCGAGTGTTGCGGAAGGTCGGGACAGCGGAATCCAGGCCGTGCCCGTATCCCCTGTCACGGCCTTCTGTAACGCCACAAACCGCTCCCTGGCCTCATCACTGACACCAAGTTTCCCCAAAAGAGGCTTTGCAAAAAACGAAGCAAGCTGAATCACGACCGCCTCCCTTGGTGGGCGTTACCGGATCATCCCGTTTAGAGGATGGAGGGTAGGGTACAGGGGCGGCACGGGTATGACGAGAAAAAGCGAGCCGATTGGCTGGAAGGGGCCCGGAACTGGCAGCTTCGAACGTGGTGAAAGCCGATATTGCCGCCCCGGCACACCGTTGGCCTGACCTAAGCTGTGGTCTTCGTGCCGCGCACGCAGCAAAAGCAAGATGTTCTAGTCGTTTCTCAAAGCGCCGACACGATCCACGATATCTGCGCATTCGGCACGGCTCTGAGGTCCGCAGGTGGCGTTCAGCCGCGCGATCACGTTGGCAACTGCCGACGGGAAGGCGATGTTTGTGTCTTCCACGATGTATTCAAACAGCTCTTTGTACTGCCTTGCGTTGTTCACGCTGTAGAAAAAGGCGCGGGGCAGATAGGTTCGCAATTCGTCCTGTAGTTCCTTGTTGTCCTTGAACTGGTCAGGCAACTGGACAGGGTCCAGCGGAAAGTCCTGGGGGTGCTCGCCTTCCTGAATGTCGAAATAGAGAAAGGCGTTCTTGACGTAGCGCGGCAGTGGTTGACCGGCGATCGGGTTGCGTTTGCGGCAGGTAACGGTCTGCGCCAACCCGCCAAATTTGTAGAAGTCCGGATTTGTCCATTCGGAATCGCGATAGGCGAAGACCGTGAAGTCTAGCGCCACGGGACCCTCATCGGACTCAGTACCGACCCCGAGCTCGGAATTCAGCCGTCCGACGTAGTGGGTACCTTCCGGGTTCAACTCGACCTTGCCGACATCAAACAGCTCCAGCGCTTTCAACGACCAGTTCAGGCTGTTGACGTCCCAGGTCAGAGGCTGAGTATCGTATTGATCTTTCGGTACCTTGATCAGCGGTTGAACCGGGCGTGTCAGCCCGCAACCGGTTGAAATCTCTGAAGCATATCCGTCGTGAACCTTCAGGCGCGGGTGCACTCGGTCCTTGACGCGCGTGGAATATCCCCGCGCTTCATTCTGATCGAAAGCGTCCAGAGTGTGTATGATCCGCAGTTCCGATTGCGGGTTGTACAGAACCAGCCTTTCATCGTCTTCTTCTTCAATCTTGAAGGAATAGCCAATGCCGACTTCAGCCTCCAATGTACAGGCAAGATCCCGGCATCCCGTATAGGACTGATGCGTGACCACATCTGTCGTGTCGCGGCTTCCAAAGTCGTTTGCCGATATGTCGCGGGCCAGAACCGCTACGGGGATCCCGTAGTGTGTGGTGCCCTCAAGGTACTCTGATCGTCCTTGCACCGTGCTTCTTTCCAGATTGAACATGATCGTCATTCCGGGCAGGAAAGTCGCAAGTCTGTTTGCCTCCTTTTCCGCGCCCGAATAACTCTTGCTGCCTCTGAGCTCGTTGTCGCCAATTTTGGACAGCGCGAATGTGCCGCCAACGACCCAGCGTGCTCCTTCAGGGATATGGCCGGTCGGGTCCTGAGCGCATGCGACAGAAATTGAGCAGATAAAAAGCAAGCTGTGAAACATACATTTCATGATCAGGCATCCTTTCTTATCTGAAGTTCTGCGCCATCTCGTGCAGCGACGCTCCAAAGGTGGCTGCGAAGCCGTCTATGTTCTGCTGGGTCACTTGCGACGGTGTTGAGTACATCAGTTCTGCCTGGTCTTGCAGCTCGACCAATTTCGGGAACGCGGAAGTCGGGTAGATCGACCTGAGTTCCAGGAAAATCGTATTCAATTCCGTCAGGAAGGTCGCGATATCGCTTTTGCAGGCATTCGTCGAAAGGGTGCTAACGCTTCGCGTACAATCAAGGGCCAGAAAAGCGTCTGAAAACCGCGTGGTCAGCTTGGTTAAATGGCTGTTCCTGAAGGTGTTCAGCGCGTCGCGTTTCGACGCGACTTCGATTTGGTGGTCGACCCTGGCGATCAGGAATTGCGCGAAAAACACGATCACAAGGCCGGAGAGCACCGCTCTGAAGGTGATTTCCACCAGGCTTTGATTGAGCGACTCTTTCTTTCCCGACCAGAACGACACGCCTTACCTCACCAGTTCGAGTAAGCCTTGAACGCGCCGAACCTTTGAAACGGACAAGGCTCCAGACCAGCTGTTCTAACAGCGCTGATATCTCGGGTTGCAGGCTTCAGCCGGAACCGTAGACATGGTCGTGAAGACGATCGTCGCGGTAAAGAGTACTGCAAAAAACGTGTGCAAATTCCACGTCATCTCCAACTCCATATTTAAAAACGATATAAATCTTATATCTACAACTTATTCGATAACTTCCGTTACGTCAATATTTGATGGTTTGTCAAGCAAAGCCGCCAGGCTTGACGGTCAGCAAGATGGCAGCCCGGATGCTGATCAGGAAGCTGGTGTCGTCGCGCTGTTTCAGCCGGTGGCCGAACGGATCGCTGCCCTCCAACCCCGCCGCCTGCCTGCTGCCGCAGGCCTCCGGACGACCGGTTCCTGAGCCAGACATACCGTTGGTGTCCTTCGCAGAGAAAGACTGCTTTGCCTTTTTCGCCACGTGCTGCGAAGCGCATGAACGGCAGTTGCCTGGAACAGCAGAGACGGCGATGCAAACCTGGTGGCCCAGCTCGTAAGGGAGGGGGACCATACTCAGGATGAAACCGGAACCAACGCTTGCCATTTCTTTCGATAAGCAGACGCCGAGGTCCCGACGCGCTTTCGAAATGCAGATCGGAAACTCGAGGGTTCGGTATATCCGACCTCGGCTGAAATTTCCTCGATCGACATCGCCGTCGTCTCCAGCAGCTGTTTGGCTTCCTCGACACGCAAAGTCTGCACATAGTCGGCTGGCGCCTGTCCGGTCGCCTTCCTGAAGCGACGCAGAAACCCGCGCTCGGTCATTTGGGCCATTACCGCCATGGCGGTTACGGGACTTGATCTGTGGTAATTACGTGCGGCCCAGACCTGCGCCTCTGCAATCAGCTGGTCATCATGTTGTCGCCCGGAGGCAAGGGATGCGTATGTCAGCTGGCCCTGGTCATGTGGATCGATCAAATAGATCTTCGCGATCCTGCGGGCTTCTTCTGTTCCGGCGAACCGTCCGATCAGATACAGCATGAGATCAGCCCACGCCGAGGCACCACCTGCGGTGACCACCTGGTGACCGTCCCCCGCCGCGACGAGAATGCGTTCACGGCAAACCTTCACCTTCGGGAAGTTTCGTCCAAGCATATCCGCATAGCCCCAATGCGTCGTCGCTTCCTTGCCATCCAACAATCCTGCCGCACCCAGAAGGATTGAGCCAGAGCAGACGGAGGTGACAATCGCGCCGCGTGCGTAGGCTTCACTGAGCCAGTCCGCGACCGGGTTAAACTCTTCCGGCAGGTGGCCATTTGGGTCGAGGTGCAAATCGGACACGATAATCAAGTCGGGTTCCGGCGCTTCGGTCAGCATCCCGTCAGGTGTGATCTTGCGCCCGTTCACGTCCCAATAAGGTGCCCCATCGAGGGTTCTGAGGCTGACCTGAAACACCGGCGATTGCGCAGGCAAGCCGTGCAACATTTCCCAATCGCGGCCCACGGAGGCCAGCACGTCAAGGATCGAGAACAGCACGGACGTTCCGGTCAAGCGTGTTCCTATAACGGTCGTGTTCAAGCTCATATTGCACAAAACCCCTCAACTTTAGTCTGATTATCACCGTTTCATTCTTTTTCGCTTCTAACGCAGTTGGCGGATTTGGTCCATCCGTGGTCAGGACAGCGGCAGATCGTGCCGCATATTACCACCTCGGGAGCATCGGATGACCTACCAGAACCCAAACCTTGCATTCAACGAAGCGAAAGCCGAAGCCTTCGCCGAACGCTTTGTCGGTACACTGAACGAAGCGGCACTTGCGATCATGACGTCTCTCGGGCACCGCGCTGGACTGTTCGATGCGCTTGCGGCCAACCCCGGCCTCAATTCGCAGGTGCTTTCGCAGAAGGCCACTGTCAACGAACGCTACCTGCGTGAATGGCTCGGCGTGATGGTGACTGCGGGTGTCGTCGACTATGACCCGCGGGCGAGAAGCTACACGTTGCCGCCGGAGCACGCCGCGTTTCTGACCCGTAGCGCCAGCCCGGACAACATGGCCGTCACGACCCAGTTCATCAGCATCGCGGCGTCCATCGAAAACGAACTACTGGACCGTTTCCGCAGTGGCGAGGGCCTTTGCTACCACCATTTCGATCGCTTTCACGAGGTGATGGCCGAGGACAGCGCACAGTTGGTCGTCGCCAACCTTGTGAGCGCTATCCTGCCGGTGGTGCCGGGTCTGATCCAACGGTTGGAGGACGGCATCGACGTGGCCGATTTCGGCTGCGGGCGAGGCCTGGTGATGATGGCGCTGGCGAGCGCTTATCCAAACAGTCGCTTTCACGGTTTCGATCTTTGCGAGGACGCTTTCGCAGAGACGGCCGCTGAAGCCAGAACCAAGGGTCTGGAGAACCTGCACTTCGAAGCGCGTGATCTGTCGGCCGCAAACGAGTTGGGCCGGTTCGGTCTGGTGACCGCCTTCGATGCGGTTCACGACCAGGCGGATCCCAAGGCGTTTCTGCGTCTCGTGCGGCAGTCAATGCGGCCGGGCGGCGTCTTCCTGATGCAGGATATCGGTGGGTCGCGCGATCTTGAAAAGAACATCGCAAATCCCTTCGCGCCGCTCTTGTACACGATCTCGAGCATGCACTGCACACCCATCTCCATCGGTCAGGGTGGTCCGGGTCTGGGTGCGATGTGGGGAGTGGAGACGGCCGAAGAGTACCTCGCCGAAACCGGCTTCGCATCGGTCGAAACCCACCGGCTGCCGCACGATCCCATCAACGCGTATTTCACAGCCCGGATCTGACCGGGCACCAACAAGGACACATGACATGACGATCATATTGCCGTTCGTCGCCGGGCCGCACAGGACTGTCTCAAGTCGCATGAACAGCCTTTGGCAACGGATCAGAGAAGCGCGCGAAAAACGACGCTTTCGCCGGAATTTCGGAGACCTCTCGCGGCTTTCGGACCATCTCCTGCAGGATTTGGGTCTCGAACAATACGCACATCTGCGTGACCCCGAATTTCCTCAGCATTTGCTGAGAAGACATCGAAAGGACTGACCATGAAGTCCCAACAACATGTCAGCACGCTTGTCATCGGAGCAGGACTTTCGGGTCTTGCCATGGCACGCTCTCTTTCCGATCGTCGCCTTCCAGTCACCGTGCTGGAAGCACGGGACCGGGTTGCTGAACCCTGGCGGGCGCGGCATCCGGCGCTTCGGCTCAACATACACCGCAAGTTTGCCAGCCTGCCCGGCCAGAAGGCGCCCAAGACCGATGGCGTCTTTCTGAAGCGTGACACCGTAGTGGAATTTCTTGAAGCCTATGTCGCGGAACTGGAAACACATGTCCGATACGGTGGGAAGGTGACCGGGGTCACCCGTACGCCAGACGGGTGGCACGTCTCCGCCGCGACCGGTGACTATCAAGCAGACAATCTGGTTATCGCGACGGGCCGCGAAAGCATTGCGCACATTCCGGACTGGCCGGGACGCGACCAGTTTTCGGGTGAGTTTCTGCACTCGGCAGACCTCGGTGATGTGTCCCGCTTCAACGGCAAGCGCGTTCTGGTCGTCGGCGCCGGCAACTCGGGTACGGACGCGCTCAACCATCTCGCGCGGCACCAACCGGCAGAGGTCATCGTGTCTGTCCGATACGGGCCTGCAGTCGTACCACAGCGCATCTTCGGGTTTCCGCTGCACCGGCTGGCCCGGGTCTTTGCGGCCCTTCCAGCCTGGGTTCTGGATCCGGCCTTTCGGCTTACCGAGCGGGTTTTTCTTGGCAATCTTCGCCGATACGGGCTGAGCACCCATCCAGAAGGAGGCGGAACCCGGCTTTTGCGGGACGGTGTCACCTTTGCGATCGATGACGGATTCGTCGCCGGCCTGAAGACCGGGCGGTTCCGGGTCGTTCCCGGTGTTGACCGCTTCGAGGGGGACAACGTCATCCTCACGGATGGCTCAAGCTGCGAACCCGACGTGGTCATCGCGGCAACAGGCTATCGCACGGGGCTGGAACCGCTGCTGGGACATCTCGGCGTGCTCGACCCCAATGGGGTGCCGCACTACCCGATGGGCGAGCGTGATCCGGAAAATCCCGGTCTCTGGTTCACCGGGTTCAAGCCGATTTTCACCGGTTACTTTGATGCCGCCGGGATCGTAGCCAACAGGATTGCCGCCGGGATCGCCGCTGATACGACGCATGGCGTATCTTCTGACGACCACGGAGCGCGGAAGGTTCATGCCGACAACGGACAGTCCGTCCCTGCAAACGCAACCGCTTGATGTAGCCGCCCCGGGCCGGTGCAAGCCCGGCATGTCGGTAACCCGGGCTGCCTCGGGCGCAACACGCTTCGAACAGGAACCAAGAGAATGAAATTCGTCAAAATCTGCTCACGCGCAAACGGCGACTCCCATTTTTCGGATGAGTTCTGGACGCTGTCGGACGGTGATTTCACGCCGCCTTCGCCAAAGGGCTACAGTGTGACCGAAACCATAGATGCAACCGGCGTTCTCATGATGCATCCCCCCCCCGGGTACAAGGACGAATGGCATTGCGCGCCTGTACCTGTTCTTGGAACCGTTCTCGGTGGCTCGGTCCGCATTGAAACGAGCGATGGAGACACGCGGCTGCTATCTCCCGGTGATCAGTTCCTGGCTGCTGACCTGCATGGCTCGGGACACAGAATGGAGGAAGCGAACGGCCGGGCTTATGACGTTGCGCTCGTCCTGCTGGATGGCATTCCTGACATTGGGTCCGGAGGGCAATCGGAATGAAACTCTATTTCATGCCGGGAGCCTGCTCGCTGGCACCGCATATCGCCCTGCGTGAGGCCGGTCTGCATTTTCGTTTGATAAAAGTCGACTACAAATCACGACGGACAGAAGAAGGGGACGACTTTCGCCAGATCAACCCCAAAGGGTACGTTCCGGCATTCGAAATGAAGGATGGCCAACTGCTGACCGAAGTCCCCGTGATCCTGCAATATATAGACATGGTCCGTCCCGAGGCCCGCCTGTTGCCGGAAGCCGCACTGGAGCGCCTGAGAGCCCTGGAATGGCTGAATTACATTGCAACCGAGGTTCACAAAAGCTTCAGTCCGCTGTTTCGCCCAAAGACGCCGGAGGCATTTCTTACTCCAGGCCGCGCACACTTGTCGCTGCGGCTGAGTGTGATTGATCGACATCTCCAACAGCACAGATACCTGATGGGCCCAGCCTTTTCGCTGACCGACGCCTATCTGTTTACCGTTTGCCGTTGGCTTGACGATCAGAAGCTTTCGATTGCGGACTGGCCAGCCTTGCAACGACATTCCGACGACGTTGCAAGGCGGCAGTCCGTCCGCGATGCCCTGGAGAGCGAAGGTTTGGCAGAATAGGGCCGGCCATATCCGCTGACGAGGCAGCGCGGCGCGGACTGGGGGTCACCCTGTGAAGAGGTGAGAGATCCACGAACAAGCCCGTGCCGGCAGCGAACGCACCGCCAGTTGGCAGTGCGTCGCCGGCCAGAGCGGCGTGGGACACACGCGCCATCGTCAGATCTTCAGGAAAAGAGAGGCGGTCTAAGCGCAGGATCTGCGTGTGGGGGGACGAGAATGGTCTTTTCCAGCCGCGACGTGGGTATTGCCGGAAACCAATTTCTCTGCCGCCACTCCTCGGTATGTTCCTGATGTACTTCCTCGACACAGGCGTGTGCCGCTCAACATATTCGTAAATACCGGGGATCGTCAGGCTGGTTCCACCTACCAATTCTGAACAATCATGACGAATTCTGACAATGCCACCTTCACTCGAAGCGCATCGGGAACGCAGCGGAAAGGGCTGCGCTCAGGAGGCTTATGTCGTTGTCGCAAGTTCTGCAGTAGTCCCTTTCAGGAACGGCAGGAACCCGTCCAGAAACCGGGTTGTCGCCGGCATGAAGTAGCTGCCGTGATGGTACATCGGGTCGAGAGACGTGATCAGCAGGCGGCCGGGGGTGGAAACCGTGTCCTCGTAGAAGATCGAGCCGAGATCTCCGACATCGACCAGCGACTGCGCTCCGTCTGGCACCTGGAAATAACCATGATAGTGCCAGGTGACGTCGGCCAGGGAGAGCCGGTTGAAGAGGGGATGGTCGGGCGTTGCCAACTTCAGGCCGATCTCGCCGCCTTCCTTCCACCACCAGAAATTGGTCGGCGTGTCCGTCCAGTTCACATTGGGCAACCAGTCCGGATGTCCGGTGGAGCCCATGGCGACAACGGTCTTGCCGCTTGCCAGAAAGTCGGCGATCTGTTCGCGCCGGGGGCGCAGCACCGAAGGGTCCGTGCGGCAGGAAACAAGCAGGGTATCGACGCCGGATAAATCTGCTTCCGGCAGGTCGCGCGTGTAGATGATCTCGTCGAAAAAGTCGCGGTAGCGTGGCTCGTAAATGGTGCGATGATGGTAGTAGGTGCCGGCGTCGAGCACTGCGAGCGTGGTCATTGCTGGGGTCCTTTTCCGCTGGCCCAGGCGCAGAGCTGCGGGGCAATGCGCGCCGTTGTGTCGCTGGAGCCGACGTACATCCAAAGATCATTGCCGGCATGCATGAAGATTCGACCGCCGGACGGGCGCTCATAGACCCAGTCGCAGGGCAGGCGGTCCGGGCCGACACCGTGGAGGCTAACAGCGCCTTCCGGCGGCGGGTTGAAACCGCGGGCGTAGAAGCCGGCAACGCCCCGTCGATAGGTCAATTCCCCGGTTGAAACGCCTTCGAACACCGGGTGGTCGGTCAACCGGTGGATCTGAAGGTCTTCCAGCGAGAAGCGGTTCAGGGGAACGAAAGGCTGGAATTCGGGCAGCATTGGCCAGGCAACATGGCCGTTGAATACCAGCGTGCCGCCAGCATCCAGAAACTGTTCGATCTTCGCTGTCAGGCTGCCAAAAAATCGCTGGTCGAGATGGGCCGGCAGGCAGAGCGCGGGGTAACGCGACAGGTCGGCGGTTTCGAGGTCGTAATGGCCGATCACGTCGATGTCGGGCACATAATCGCCAACATCGGGCAGGTCGTTGCCGGCGCCCTTGATCGGTTTCAGAAAAAGGCAGGATGCCATTCGGGTCTCCCGGAAAGGCCCGGACGGATAACCGTCCGGGCAAAGGTCAGGCGCAGTTACTGTTTGCTGACGGCCTTGAAATTGTAGAAGAAGCCGGAAGGATGGACCTTGTAGCCACTGACGTCCTCGCTAGAGGCAGCCACATAGATCTTGTGAACCAGCGGGATGATCGGCGCGTCGGTCTGCAGGATTTCCTGTGCCTTGGCATAGGTTTCCAGAGCTTCCGGACCTTCTTCCAGCGTGCGGCCCTTGTCGACGAGCGCGTCGAATTCCGGGTTCGCCCAGTTCTGGTAGTTGAGGCCCGCCTTGGAATGGAACTGCGACTTCAGGTGCAGATCCGGATGACCGGTCATTTCCGGGGTCCAGAAGACGACGGAAACGTCATAGTCGCTCTGCTTGACGAGATCGAGCATGCCTTCCCAGGTGTACATTTCCAGCTTTGTGGCAATGCCCTGCTGCTGCAGAAGCGCGGCCATTGTCTCGCTGATCGTGGCCATTTCGGCGCGGCTGGAATAGCTGAGGATACGCAGGCTCAAAGGCTCGCCGTCTTTCTGCCAGGTGTTGCCGTCTTTCTCGTAACCGGCCTCGGTCAGAAGCCTGGCTGCTTTTTCCGGGTTGAAGGAATAGGCTGAAAGCTCCGGTGCGGCCCACGGGAATTCCGGCGGAAAGAAAGTCCAGGCCGGCTTGCCGATGCCGTCGAGCGCGCCTTTGACCAGGATCTCCCGGTCAACCATCAGGTTTACCGCCTGGCGAACCTTCGGATCATGCAGCACGCTGTTTTCACCGGCATTGAAGGCGCCGTAATAGAGACCTGCGCTCGGCTCGGCATAGACTTCGAACTTCTCGTCGGCCTTCATGCGTTCCACATCGGAAGGCAACAGGTGGACGACGAAGTCGACCTCGCCGGTTTCCAGGGCCAGCGCGCGGGCATTGTGGTCCGGGATGTAGCGGTAGACGATTTCTTCCAGCTTGGGTGCTTCGCCCCAATAGTCATCGTTGCGTACAACGGTGGTGCGGTCCTGCTTCTGGTACTCCTTGAACACCCAGGGACCGGTGCCGACCGGCTTCACGAACTCGCCGTTGTCGTCGAACGAGGCCTTGCCGTAGATGACGGTGATGGCGTCGGTCAGCTGGTTTGGCAGGGCTGTGAAAGGTTCGTTGGTCTCGATTTCCAGTTCAAGGCCGGAAACGGCGCGGACTTCCTTGATGTTGAGCAGGTCGGATGCATAGGGCAGCAACGCGATCACCCGCTCCAGCGAGAACTTTGCGGCTTCCGCGTCAAAAGCGCTGCCGTCATGGAAGGTGACGCCGTCACGCAGCTGGAAGCGCCAGACATTGGGTGAAACGCGTTCCCAGGACGTGGCAAGACCGGGCACAAGTTTCATGTCGAAATCGAGCTTTACCAGAGTGTCCAAAATCTCGCTTTCGTTGAAGAAACGGCTGCGGCGCGGTTTCATCGACAGCGGCAGGGCTTCCCACATGGTGGCAACGGTCAGCGTTGAACTGCCTTCGGCCTGCGCCGGCATGTGCGGCAGGCTCAGCATGGCGGCCGTTGCCACGGAAACGGCAAGACGGACCAGGGTTCTGCGGGAGATCATGAGGATTAGCTCCTTGGTTTGAGGATTGTTTTTCGAAGGGTCAAAAGGTTGGTGTGGCGGGCGCGCATCCGGTCGCCGATGCCGTCGCCCAGCAGGTTCACCAGCATGACGAAGGCGGTGATCGACAGGCCCGGGGCGAGGACGAGATGCGGATGGCTGCGCATGTGGTTGCGCGCATCGGCGATCATCCGGCCCCATTCGGCTGTTCCAGGTTCCACGCCAAGGCCAAGGAAGCTGAGCCCGGCAAAGGCGAGGATGACCCAGGAGAGCGAATAGGCGGCCATGGTCAGGAGAGGCGCGGTAATGTTCGGCAGCAGATGGCGATGGACAATGCGTTTGCGCGACGAACCGAGCGCTTCAGCCGCCTGCACATAAAGTTTGGCCCGTTCCACCAGGATCATGTTGCGCACCAGCCGGGCATATTCGGTCCAGTGCACGGCAGTCAGCGCCAGAAGCACGACGGCAAGGCCAAGCCCCATGACTCCGGCGATGATCATGGCAATCGCCAGTGCTGGCAGGACAGAAAGTCCCTCGCAAAAGCGCATCAGAAGCTGATCCGGCCAGCCGCCGAGATAGCCGGAGATGCAGCCGAGCAGCGTGCCGGTGAGCGCGGACGCCAGCACCACCAGCAGGGCCGCGCCGGTTGTGAGGCGGCCAGCGTAAAGGAGGCGGGAAAAGACATCACGGCCCATCTGGTCGGTGCCCAGAAAATGCTGCCAGCCCGGAGGCGCAAGACGGTTCAGGATGTCTATCTGGTCCGGCGGGTAGGGCGCTGCGAGCGGTGCCAGCACGATCAGAAGTATGAGAAGGGCCAGCAGTCCGGCACGCGTTTCTCGGCTCTGTGCATCAGGTCTTGTCTGAAGCAGGCGTCGGGATATTGCCATTCAGATGGCCTCCTGAACGCGCGGGTCAGCCAGCGTCACAAGGTAATCGACCAGGAGATTGATGATGATGTAGCCGCAGGCGATCACCAGGAAGCAGATCTGGATCAGCGGGTAGTCACGGTTGAGCAGCGAAGCGACCAGCAGGCTGCCGATGCCCGGCCAGGCGAAGATCGTTTCCACGATGATCATGCCGTCAAAGGCACGGGCGAATTGCAGTCCGGTCAGGGTCAGGAGCGAAGGCAGGATGTTGGGCAGGGCGTGATGCAGCAGGATCCGCGTCTGGCTGAGGCCCTTGGCCTTGGCCGTGCGGATGTAGGCATGGTGGAACTCGTCCAAGAGCCTGGCCCGCACGAAGCGCGCAATCACGCCTGTCATGGTGGTCGCGATGACCAGCGTCGGTAGCACCGCATGCGCAATCGTGCCGTGGCCCGAGCTCGGCAGCCAGCCGAGGGTAAGCGAGAACAGAAGCGCCAGCAGCAGCGCGTACCAGAAATTGGGAATGGACAGGCCGGCAACGCTTGCCACCGCCAATAGACGATCCGCAAGGCCTCCGGCGTGATAGGCACAAAAACAGCCGATCGGCACTGCAAGGACAAGGGCAAGGCCGATCGACAGCAGTGCCAGGATCAGTGACTGGCGTATCCGCAGCAGGATATCGGCGGAAACGCTTTCTCCGGTGACGAAGGAAGTGCCCAGATCCCCTGTCAGCACATTGCCGAGCCAGCGCAGGTATTGAACGGGCAGGGGATCGTCAAAGCCGTTTTCGGCTGAAAATCTGTCGACCGCAGCCGCATCCGGCAAGGTGCCGTCCATCTGGGACAACAGCAGTACTTCAGCAAAATCCCCCGGCAACAGGCGCAACAGGGCGAAGCCGGCAATGGACACCAGGAACAGCAGTATTACCGATTGGACAAGCCTGTGGCTCAGCCGGCGCACCATCCGAAAACCGCCCCAAATCCACTGAATGAGAAAACTTGAGCTTTATAATCATATTTCTAAGGGTGGTGTCGAGGCTGGTTTGTAAAAAAACTTGAAAAAAATACTCAGATTTCTATCCGGCAGTTTGTACTGCCGTTTGAAAAGCGGAAAAGTCGAGGGCGCAGCTATGAGGTTGCCCAGGAGGCATGGGGACCGGGCGTCTCGGAAAATATGCCTGGAGAGAGGTTCTGAGCGGTGCCGGCCCTGCGGGCGGACATGGAGCGCAACGGGTAACACCCGGAAAAGGAAGCAAGCCACGGGGAAGCCGTGGCTTGCGGAAATTCGGACTTAGAGGGCGGGGATGCGCAGCACCTGACCCGGATAGATCTTGTCCGGATCGGACAGCATCGGCTTGTTGGCTTCAAAGATCGCCTGGTACTTTGCGCCGTTGCCATAGGCCGCCTCGGCAACCTTCCAGAGCGTATCGCCCTTGACCACCGTGTGGAACTTGGCTTCCGGTTCGCTGCTTTCGACCGTGATTTCTTCCTCGACCTTGGAAATGCCAAGTACGTTGCCGACGGCAAGGATCAGTTTTTCACGGGCTTCCTGGGTAGGGGCTGCGCCTGCGATCTTGACGGTGTCGCCGCTGACTTCAACCTTGACGTCGCCATCGAGGCCGAGGTCGGCAACTTCCTTTTCGATGGCTCCAGCGCTTGCTTCCGGCGCTTCGTCATCGCCGAACAGCTTCTTGCCCGCATCCTTCACGAAATCAAAGAAACCCATGTCATTTTTCCTTTAAGTCAATTCAGCCGAAATCCGCCGGTACGCCCCGGCGGAGGCAATTTCACGATACGGAACCATATTGCAAAATTCTCAGGGAGGCGGAATCGAATTCCGGTTGGGCAAGACGTGTGCGGCGGGCCGGAAAGAAGAGGCTTCAGGCGAAGCGCTTGGCACCGGCAACGCAGCCCACCACCAGGGTGGTGACGAGGAGCATGGTTGAAGACACCGGTTCATGCAGCAGCAGGCTGGCCAGCATCAACCCGAAGAAGGGCTGCAGCAGTTGCAACTGGCCGACACCTGCAATGCCGCCGATGGCGAGGCCCCGGTACCAGAAGATGAAGCCCACAAGCATCGAGAAAATCGAGACGTAGCCGAGCCCGACCCAGGCGGGCATTTCGATGCCTGTCAAACTGTCCGGCCATGTCAGCAGTGCAAGCGTTCCCATGACGGGAAGCGAAAGGGCAAGTGCCCAGGAAATGACCTGCCAGCCGCCAAGACGGCGGGAGAGGGCGCCACCTTCTGCATAACCGAAGCCGCAGACAATGACCGCCGCCAGCATCAGGAGATCGCCCTTGAGTGAAAGGTCCGCACTCTGTGACAGCGCATAGGCGCCGACAGCCGCGCTGCCTGTACAGGAGAATACCCAGAACAGGGGCTTTGGGCGCTCCATGCCGCGCAACATGCCGAACAGGGCGGTCGCCAGGGGCAGAAGACCGATGAAGACAATCGAATGGGCCGCAGTGACATGTTGCAGGGCAAGTGCCGTCAGCAGCGGAAAGCCGACGACGACACCGGCCGCAACAATCAAGAGCGAGACCACGTCGCGCCGCTCCGGTCGAGCCTGCCGCAGCAGTAGCAGCAACGCAATGCCAAGGAGCGCCGCAACAACGGCACGGGCGGAGGTCAGGAACATCGGGTTGAAACCACTGAGCGCAACCCGTGTTGCCGGCAGGGAGCCACTGAAAATGAGAACGCCCAGGAGCCCGCTGCCCCATCCTGCCATCGATGCCTGCATATCCGGTCCTTCTGCTGTCTTGTTTTTCGAGGTTCACTCGCGTGTCAGGGAGGCTGCCGCATCCGTCCTGCTCTTTTGCGAAGCCGAGAGGCCAGCAGACAAAAGCGAGGCTTGCCGAACGTAGCCTCTTCCTGAACGTCCATGACGCCACGTTGCAGGGGCAGGAATAATCCGGAGGGGCTGGTCAGGACAGAGACAGTGCAATACAATTTTGCAAAACTGTACTGTACACACTTGCCATACACTTCAGCGGACAAACGAATGGAACAGGACACACGCACGGCCACGGTAATGGAAGCCGTCAAGCGGAAGATCGCCAGCCGGTTGCTGCAACCTGGTGAAAAGCTGCCGTCTATCCGTGGATTTGCCGCGACCATGCGGGTGTCGCCGTCAACAGTCGTGACCGCATACGACAGGCTGGCGGCAGAGGGCATCATTTATGCCCGTCGAGGCTCCGGCTTTTATGTTGCCGATGCCGCCCGTCCGTTCTCGGTCGCCGACGTCGGGCCGCAGCTTGACCGGGAAATCGACCCGTTCTGGGTGTCGCGCCAGTCGCTTGATGCCGGGCCGGATGTTCTGAAACCCGGCTGCGGCTGGCTGCCGGCGGACTGGATGCCAAGCGAGGCCATGCAGCGTGGCTTGCGCGCGCTGGCACGTACCGGCGGTGGCCACCTGTTCGACTATGGCGAAACTCGGGGTGCTTTGAACCTGCGCCATCTGCTCGCCCGGCAGTTCTCGGAAGAAGGCCTTGAGGTGAACCCCGGCCAGGTGCTGCTCACGCCATCGGGAACGCAGGCGATCGACCTCATTTGCCGCTTCTTTTTGCGGCCGGGCGACACGGTTCTGGTCGATGACCCGTGTTACTTCAACTTTCAGGCGCTGCTGAAGGCGCACAGGGTGGAGGTTGCCGGTGTGCCGTTCACGCGCAGCGGACCGGATACCGAGCTGTTCGAAGAAGCGCTGACCCGGCACAAGCCCAAGCTCTACATCACCAATTCCGGCCTTCACAATCCCACCGGCGCGACGATCTCGCCTCAGGTTGCGCACAAGGTCCTGAACCTTGTGACAGCCCACGGCCTGGTGGTGATCGAAGACGATATATTCGGCAGCTTTGCGCCTGAACCCCTGCCGAGCCTTGCCGTTCTGGATGGACTGGAGCGTGTCATCCGCATCGGCAGCTTTTCCAAGACCCTGTCTGCCTCCGTGCGCTGCGGTTACATTGCCGCTCGGTCGGACTGGATCGAGGCGCTTGTTGACCTGCAAGTGGCCACCAATTTCGGTGGCCCGGGACCGGTCGCGAGCGATCTTGTCTATGGCGTCCTGAGCGACGGCAGTTATCGCAAGCACATGGAAGCCTTGCGGGTGCGCCTTGCGAAGAAGCGGCGCGAGGTTGCCGGCAGGCTGGAGCCACTTGGTATAACGCCCTGGCTCAGCCCCAAGGGTGGCTTTTATCTCTGGTGCAGTCTGCCGGACGGCCGGGATGCAGCCGCCATTGCCCGCTCGGCGCTGCGCCGGAACGTCGTGCTCGCCCCCGGCAACGTCTTCAGTGTTTCGCAGACGATGACCGGTTTCCTGAGGTTCAATGTCAGCCAGATGGGCGAGCGCCAGGTTTATGACGTGCTGGAAAGCGCGATGAACCCAGGTGGAGGCTGATCCTCGCAACCATCCGTGGCTCGCCGCGTTTGCCTGTCAGAAAACTTCAGCCGACCGGTGCGGGACAGGCATGCTTGCGCAATCAGTATCATGTCGAAGTGAGTGGTCGTTTCCCGGTCGGATCCCGTTTGACTGAGGAGCTTTTCCGATGAACGGCACTGACGAGCAAAAGACCGCCAGGCTTTACCGAATGGTCATGCCCGGGCACATCTGTCCCTATGGCCTGAAATCGAAGGACCTTCTGGAACGGCAGGGCTTCGAGGTTGAAGATCATCACCTCACCACCCGTGAGGAGACAGACGCCTTCATGGAAAAACACGGTGTCGAGACGACCCCACAAACCTTCGTCGGCAACAAGCGGATCGGGGGCTATGACTCCTTGCGCGTCTATTTCAAACTTGATCCGCCAGAGGAGGAGCGTAGCGACACGACCTATCGGCCCGTGATCGCCATCTTTTCAGTGGCCCTGCTTCTGGCGCTTGGCCTCTCCTGGCATCAATATGGAACGCTGCTCAGCTTGCGGGCCGTGGAATGGTTCGTGTCGCTTTCCATGACAATCCTCGCAATCCAGAAGCTGCAGGACGTGGAGAGTTTTTCCACGATGTTTCTCAACTACGACCTGCTGGCGCGGCGCTGGGTTCCCTATTCCAGGATCTATCCCTATGCCGAAGCCTTCGCCGGTATCCTGATGACGGCCGGTGCATTGGTCTGGCTGTCGGCGCCGGTTTCCTTCTTTATTGGTCTGATGGGCGCTATCAGCATATTCAAGGCGGTTTATCTGGAGAAACGGGAGCTGAAATGCGCCTGCGTTGGCGGCAGTTCCTCCGTTCCACTCGGCTTTGTTTCATTGACCGAAAGCCTGATGATGACGGCCATGGGGCTGTGGATGCCGGCTCGGGTTTTGCTGATGGGATGACGGGGTGCGAAGCACGTTGGCTTCTGCGGCCAGGGGGGATGGACGGCAGATTGGCCAGGTTCGCCCTTGCGATTAATTTTCAAGGTTCGGTTATAACTATCTGACGTTAAAGTCTTTTATTTTAATCGCGCTGACCGTTTTAGGCTAAAACTTAGCTAATTGACGAAGTTTTTTCTTGCGCCTGATGTGGATTTCGAAATACTTAGCAATATGGCTAAGCATGATCCTGATCTCTCCCTGTTGTTCCACGCGCTGTCCGACCCGACGCGCCGCGCGATATTGACAAGGCTCGCAAGTGGCCCGGCGCGGGTGACAGACCTTGCGGAGCCGACCGGACTGAAGCTGCCGACGGTCATGCGGCACCTTTCCGTGCTGGAGGAGGCAGGTTTCATCACCACCGCCAAGGATGGACGCATACGCACCTGCGCCATCGTTCCGGAAGCCATGGAGCCGGTGCGGACGTGGATCGATGAACAGCGCGCCATCTGGGAGGCTCGCCTCGACAGGTTGGATGCGTTTGTAATGAACGTGATGAAGGAGAACGGAGAATGACGCAGAGCGTGGTTCTGAACAACACAGCCTCCAACGCGGCTGGCGAGGGAAGAAACGGATTTGCGACGCTTGTCTTCGAGCGCGACATGGCTGCTCCTGCCGAAACCCTCTGGCAGGCCTGGACCGCTCCGGCGGCAAGGGCTGTCTGGGCGGCACCGTCACCTGCCGTTACCGTGGAATTTCTCGAAGCCGACACCAGGGTGGGCGGACGCGAAATTTCGCTCTGCAAGGTGGATGGCCAGCCGGATATGCGCTGCGAATGCGGTTGGCTGGACCTTCAGCCACCTCTGCGCAGCGTGAATTACGAGGTGATTTCGTGCGAAGGAGAAACTCAGTCCATCGCGCTTGTTACGGCGTCGATCGCGGATCTGGGTGAAAGCAGCCGCATGTCCGTAACCGTGCAGCTTTCCTCGCTGGCCGCGAATATGGAAGGCGGATATCGGGACGGCTTCAATGCGGGCCTGAACAATCTGGCAGGCGCTGCCGAGCGCACGATGATCTTGCAGCGGGTGATCCGCGCACCACGGTCCGTTGTCTGGGGCGCCTGGATGAACCCTGAAACCCTGCCGCAATGGTGGGGGCCGGACGGCTTCTCCTGCCGCACCACCCGGATTGATCTGCGCGCAGGCGGCGAGTGGGTGTTCGACATGATCGCACCAGACGGTACGGTTTTTCCGAACCACCATCTCTATACGGACGTCCGGCCAAACGAACGGCTCAGCTATACGCTGCTCTGGGGCGAGAATGGCCCGAAGCATGCCGACGCCTGGGCCTCGTTCGAGGAAGAAGACGGCGCAACGAAGGTCACGCTCGGCATGGTCTTCAGCACTGCTGCGGAATTCCAGGAAGCCAAGGGCTTTGGTGCTGTGGAACTTGGACAGCAGACATTGGGCAAACTGGAAAACTTCATCAAGGCGGGTTGAGCCGCCGCGTTGTCTCCCTGATCTGCGAAAGTGGCTCAGGGGGATCACTTTTATTGCGGGCCGCTCACAGGCCGAATGTCGAAGCATTCAGGTTGTACTTCGGCCGGGAGAACACCTTTCCGCTTAATCCGCCTTGCCCTTCGGTCCAATCTCCGCAAGTCTCCCGAGGAACGTTCCTGCCATCAAGTTCCGCGGAGACCCTCCATGCATGTTCTCGTCATCGGCGCTGCCGGTATGGTTGGCCGCAAGCTGGTTGAAAAGCTGGCTGCGCAGCCGGAGGTTCTTGGTTTTGAAGTATCCCGACTGACGCTGGCCGATGCCGTTTCGCCAACAGTTCCAGCAGCATTGCCCGGAATTGCCGAGGCGATCACCTTGGATCTTTCGAAAGCAGGAGCCGCCCGGACGCTGGTCGCTTCGCGCCCCGATGTCATCTTTCACCTGGCGGCCATCGTCTCCGGCGAAGCGGAGCAGGAGTTTGAAAAGGGCTATGCGGTCAATCTCGACGGCAGCCGCGAGTTGTTTGAGGCGATCCGGATCGAAGGCGCACGCGAGCCGTATTTTCCGAAGGTGATCTTCGCATCGTCGATTGCAGTGTTCGGTCAGCCGTTTCCCGAAAAGATCGGCGATGAATTCTTTACAACGCCGCTGACAAGCTACGGCACGCAAAAGGCGATCACCGAACTTCTGCTGGCCGATTATTCCCGCAAGGGCTTTTTCGACGGCATAGGCCTGCGCCTGCCGACCATCTGCATTCGCCCGGGCAAGCCAAACAAGGCGGCCTCTGGGTTCTTCTCCAACATCATGCGCGAGCCGCTTGCCGGGCAGGAGGCTGTTCTGCCGGTGGAAGACAGCGTGCGCCACTGGTTCGCCAGCCCTCGTGCCGCGGTCGGCTTCTTCGTTCATGCCGCGCGGATGGACACTGCTGGCATCGGTCCACGCAGAACGGTCACGCTGCCGGGTCTTTCCGCCACTGTCGGGGAGCAGATCGAGGCCTTGCGGCGGGTCGCGGGGGAAAAGGCCGTCAGGCTGATCCGCCAGGAACCGGATGAAGCTATTGCACGGATCGTTGAGGGCTGGCCGAGGAATTTCGATGCCAGGCGTGCGCTGGACCTTGGGTTCCAGGCGGAAGCAAGCTTTGACGACATCATCCGCATACATATCGAAGATGAACTGGAAGGCAGAAACCCATGACCGCAGACGGATTTGACGTGAAGGGAAGGATCGCGCTTGTGACCGGTGGCGGCACGGGGGTAGGCAAGGCAGTTGCCGCTGGTTTGAGCCGCGCCGGCTGGCGGGTTCTGATCACTGGCCGCCGCAAGGATGTCCTTGAAAAGACTGCGACCGAACTCTCCCGCAACAGCGGCAATGAAGTCTCTTGGATTGCCGCTGATGTCGGTGACCCGGCATCTGTGAAGATGCTTTTTGACGAGATCTCGAAGACTTTCGGCAGGCTCGATCTCCTGGTCAACAACGCAGGGATCTCGAATTCGTCCGTTCCACTGGAAGATATTTCTTTCGAGGAATGGAGCGCTGTCGTGGCGGCAAACCTGACTGGTGCCTTCCTGTGCACCCAGCAGGCCTTCCGGCTGATGAAGGCGCAGGAACCAAGAGGCGGGCGCATCATCAACAACGGTTCGATTTCGGCCACGACGCCAAGACCGAATTCGGCTCCCTACACCTCGACCAAACATGCCATTACCGGCCTGACGAAATCGGCCGCACTGGATGGACGCCCCTTCGATATTGCCTGTGGCCAGATTGACATCGGCAACGCGGCCAGTGACATGACGGCCAAAATGAGCGGTGGTGTGCTGCAGGCAAATGGCGAAACCGCTTCCGAGCCGACCATTGATCCGGCCCACGTCGCCAATGCCGTCACCTACATGGCCAGCCTGCCGCTGGATGCCAATGTGCTGACGTTGACGGTGATGGCAACCGGTATGCCGTTCGTGGGGCGCGGCTGATCTAGACTTCGCGCTGCAAGGGTTTCAGTCCGGAAGGGTTTCAGTCCGGGGCAGGGACTTGCGGCTCGTTGCCAAGGCCGGAAAGACAAGCTGCCCGGATCTCCTCCGCAAACAGGCGCATGCGACGGTTGAGGCGGCGTTCACGGGCGTGGAGCAGATAGATGCCCCAGGCCGGCACAGCGATGTCCGGTAGCAGGGGCACCAGCTGTCCGGCTGCCAGTGCGCCCGTCACGATGAAATCCGGCAGCCGGCTGATGCCATGCCCCAGGATGGTTGCATCCAGCAGGAACGCGCCACTGTTGGAATTGAGTGCGGGCTGAAACTCAAGTTGCTGGCGCTTGCCTTTTTGCGTTTGGAACTCCCAAACGGTCCGCCTGGCCCAGCCGAAATGAAGAAGCCGGTGCTGCTGCAGATCTTCGATCGATTGCGGTGCAGGATGCTGGCGCAAGTAGTCGGGGCTGGCAAAGAGGCAATGCTCCACGGTACCCAGTTTCAGCGTGATGGCATCTTCGGGCCGCGTTTCGGTGATACGGATCGCAAAGTCGTAGTTCTCTCTGGCCAGATCGACCAGCCGGTCATCGAAATCCACGGTCAGCTGGATATCCGGGTGACGAGCCTGGAAATCAATCAGCGCTACATTGAGGAAACCGTGGCCGAAATCTCTGGGTATCGAAATCGACAAGGGCCCGGAAGGGGCTGTTCCGCTGCTCAGGAAATCGTCCTCGATATCATCGACATCACTGACGACGCGGCTCGCGCGCTGAAAGAGTTCGCGCCCGGGCTCGGTCAGGTCCCAATGGCCGGGCGAGCGATCGACGAGACGGGTCCCATAGCGATCTTCCAGGAGGGACAGGCGTCGGCTGACGGCCGACTTGGCAATGCCGAGTTCTCCAGCGGCTTTCGAGATGCTGCCACTGGCAACCACCTGAACGAACAGGCGCAGGTCTTCTATCTGTCCCAAGTGTTCTCCAAATCAGAACGTTGATCCCTGATTTTGATATCTGGTTATGAAATTTGCAACTTCCTATCTGTGGCAAGACCTGAAGTGCCGGACCGTTTCACGCCAGGTGTCTTCCGATCCGGCCCGCCAACAATCAGATTGGAAACGTCATGAACGCAGATATTGAAATTCGCACCACGGAAATGCCCGCGGACATGCGCATTCTGCTGGATGCGTATCCGCGCGATACCTGGGAGGCACATCCCGGTTTCAAGGAGAAAACCAGCAACTGGCTGGGGGCACATGTGATGTTCCGGCAGTTGGCGGAACTGGTTCGTCTCGAAACGGAAGCCTATCTGGAGAAGCTGAGAGACCCGGACGATTTTGCTGCCAGGCTCTCTCGTTACGGCGATCTGCTGGTACGCAATCTCCATGGCCACCACACCTGGGAAGACAAGAGCTACTTTCCGGAACTCTGTGAGGCCGACCCGCGTTTCGAGAAGGGACTGGAGATCCTGGAGAAGGATCACGAGGCGCTGGATGCGATGCTGTTCCAGCTCTCGCGAACCGCCAATCGCGCCATCAAGCTGGTCCAGCTGGACGAAGCGCAGGCGCGTGAGGAAGCCGGCAAGCTGCAGCCGGTCACCGGGACGATTGAAAGCCTGCTGGCGCGCCACCTGAGTGATGAAGAGGAATTGGCAGTTCCGATCATTCTTCACCATCGCCTGCGCGGATAACGGCAACAAGCGGCCGGGTGCGGTTTTGCGCCCGGCCGCTCGTTGGTTCTAGACTGACAGCCCCCGGAGGAAGACGATGCCCAAGCCGAATGCCGATTTGTCCAAGGAAGAAAACCAGTCTGATGCGGCCGGTCGACGTGCGCAAGGAGAGTTCGTGCGCGGTGTCAGCGGCTTTCGGTCTGCTATCGGCGATGCGGATTTCCCGGCCGAACCCGGGAGATATCATCTGTTTGTCGCACTCAATTGCCCCTGGTGCCACCGTGTAACCCTTGCCCGAAACATCCTCGGGCTTCAGTCCGGTGTTTCCATGGATGTCGCCTTTCCGGGCCGGACTGAAAAAGACGATCCGGCAGGGGAGAACCTTTGGGAATTCAACCCTGGTCGGATTGCGAGCCTGACAGGTGCGCCCTTGCCGGAATGCACTGAGGAAACGGCGACGGGCGAGGGGCTGCGCCTGGTGCAACAGATATACCGCGCCGAAGGGTCTGATGAACGATCCGTCCCGGTCCTTTACGACAAGAAGCAAAAGCGCATCGTCAACAACGAAAGCGCCGAGATCATCCGCATGCTCAACGCGCATGCCGAGACGCTGGGCAGTGCGATAGTTCGGGAAAAAAGGCCTGACCTTTATCCGAACGATATGGATTTGCAGTCGGAGATCGATGCCCTGAACGAGGCAATCTACACACGCATAAACAATGGCGCCTACAAGGCCGGTTTTTCTTCCGACCAGAGCGTCTATGCGGCAGCTTACGAAAGTTACTTCACCATGCTGGCAGAGCTGGAAGACCGGCTGGCAGCGAATGGTGGACCGTTTCTCACCGGGGAGAGCTTTACGGAAGCCGACCTGAGGCTGTTTCCGACGCTTTACCGGCACGACCCTGTCTATTTTGTGCGCATGAAGCTGAACGGCGCGCGGATCCTGGACTATCCCAATCTCTGGCACTGGCTGTGCCGGGTGCATGCCTTGCCGGGTGTTGCCGACAGTTCTTCGCTGGTCCACTGCAGGCAGGGGTATTTCGGGCGCTCCTGGAACAACGTCGTGCCGCTAGGGCCGTTCCGGCCAATGCCTTACCCGCAGGCCTATTCGCATCCCGAACTTGCAGGGGCGCCGTAAGTGGGGTGGAGGCGAGCTACGTGTTGTTGGTCAGTCTCTCAGGCGTCAGCTAGCGCGCAGGCGTTCGGCCATAACTTTGCCGATACTGCTTCGGCGTCATGCCGGTCTTGCGCTTGAACGCCCGCTCGAAAGCGGTCTGGTCGGAATAGTCCAGTTCGAAGGCGATCTGCGCCAGGGAATGGCTGGTATCGACAAGGGCATGGCGGGCTATGCGGTAGCGGCAGTCGTCCAGGAGAGTGGAGAAGCGCAAGCCTTCCTCACCCAGATGCCTGTGCAGACTGCGGCGCGAAAGGCCGAGGCGCCGGGCAACGGCTTCCTGGTCGGAGGTCCCGGTGCCGAGACCCTCGTAGATGGCCGTGCGTGTGCGTGCGGTCAAAGACTTGGTGCGGGCCTTGTTGGCAAGTGCCTCGCTCAAGCTGGCAAGAGCGTTGCGATGGCCACCGCCACTGTCGCGCGGCATTGAGGCGGACAGGACCTTTTCAGGAAAGCTGAGCGCGTTCGTTTCACAGTCGAACAGGCAGAAGCTGCCCGCGGTTTCCGCCCAGATCGACAGCGGGCGCGCCGCCGTGTGTTCGAAGCAGATGAGATCCGGTTGCCAGTTGGGTCCGGCACCACGCCGGATAAGCTCTGTCAGGACGGAAAGCGTGAATTCCGCATCCTGCCTGCGCGGCCAGATATCCGGATTGAGGATACGGTAGGTGAGGGTGGCAACGCCGTCTTCAACGGTCAGCTGCAGATCGGTCTCGCTCTGGATGAACTTGATGAAGCGTTCGAACGTTCGCAAAGCAGAACCGACGGTGGAGGCAGTCAGAAGGGCTTCACCCAGTTCGCCGAGGTCGTGAAGGTTGAGCCTGGGTCCTGATTGCCAGCCGATGCCGGGTTGGCCAAGCATGGCGGCGCCGTGCTCGTAGATCTCGACAAACGCATAAAGCGGGATTTCGAAGTGTGCGTCCTGCCAGGCGTCGACAGGCACGCCGCTCTGGCGTCCCAGAGCTGCCGGCTCCAGCCCCTTGTCGATCAGCATTGACTGCAGACCGCTCAAGGCACCTGCGATGATCGTGGCACCTGTTGGCATGACCCCCGCCTCTCCCGAAAGTCCCGCTTGGCCCACCTGCCGCAGTAAACGGCAAGTGGAAGCTTCAACTACAGCAGAGTTCCGGAGTTGTTGCAATTGACCAGTTCGGGATTTCAATAGGCCGGCAAAGATTGGCCGAAATTGTCGAGAAGTACGAAAAAGCCCTCTCTCTAATGGCAGGCACAGAGAGATCCGGTTCAGCACCTTGAAAACTTGGGCGGCCGGACGAGGGAACAGATTTGGTGACCTGCATCGATGTGGCAGTGGCCGGCGGTGGACCCGCCGGTGCATTCACAGCGCGTGAGCTGGCTTGTGCCGGGCTCAGCGTGCTCCTGATCGACCCGGCAACCTGTCGGCCCAGGCTGGAAGGCCTCGGCGAGCGGGTGGCGCAGCTTCTTGTTGCCAAGGGACTTGGCGACGTGCTGGGTGCTGCCAGCGACCCCTTACCCCGACACGTGACATGGGCTGGCCTCACCGGAACGGCCAATGGCGAGCGGCTGGTTCGACGTCATGTCTTCGACGAGGCCTTGAGGCGTGCAGCCATTGAGGCAGGCGCACAGACCCGGCAGGCACGCCTTGCCCGGATCCTGAAATCCGACGAACAGCACGGCGTCGTGTTGAAGCTTACGACTGGTGAGGAGATCCGCGCTCGCCTGTTGATCGACGCACGCGGACGGCAGACTTCTACCGCCCAGCGCCTCAAGGGGCCGCAGACCCTGGCAATTGCAGGACTGGCCACGCAAGCTGCAGGTGCCGCCGGTACCCATGTGGAGGCCACCCCTGAAGGCTGGCTCTGGGTTGCGGAAGATCCGGGTTTTGGCCGCTGGCTGCAGATTTCCGTTGGCGCGGATGATCTCGTTGGAGCCGGACAAGCAGCCTTGCGGGAACGAATGGCCCGGTTCCTTTCCCAGGACCAACTTGCTGGCCGGTTCTCGGACCTCGTCTTTCAGGATCCGTTGATTGCCCGCTCGGCCGGTCTTGTTCTGGCAGCTCCCCGGTTGAAGCTGCCGGTCATCCCGGTTGGCGATGCCGCGGTTGCAATCGATCCCTTGTCCGGTCACGGCCTGTTCTGGGCCCTGTCGTCCGCGCTTTCCGCGGTGCCGAGCGCGTTGACCATGCTCGAGAACCCGGAGGATGGAAGCCGTCTTGCCGTCCGGTTCTACCGTGACCGCGTCGTGGAAACCTTCTGGCGTCAGGCGCGAACGGGACGCGATTTCTACCGGTTGGAAACGGGCCTTTCCGACAATCCTTTCTGGGCGGAACGGGTTTCATGGCCGGATGACGAACCGTCCCATCCGACCGTGTTCGAAAACAGCCTGCACAAGCGCGTTGTTGTCGAAGGTAACCACCTGGTCGAGCGCGAAGTGCTGGTGACGCCGCAGGATCCCGGCGGCGTTGCTTATGTCGCGGGCATTCCAGTGGGCGACCTGAAGCCTTTCTTTCCGTCTTCCGCCTTGGCGCAGCCGCCGCCAGGCGCACCGTCTCCCGCGCTCAAGGCCGCCTTCAGCTGGCTTGAAAGCCGCGGACTTCTGCATGGCTCGCTGAGCCGCACAAAACAACAGCAGACCAAAATGAGGGAAACAGCATGATCAAACGAATGCGAAAGGGGCATCTGGCCGGTCTTGCCGGGCTAATGCTTCTGATGCCTCTTCCGGCGGGGGCGCAGGATGGTGCCACGCTTCTGGAGGAAAATTGCAGCGGCTGTCACATGGCCGACGACAATGGGGCGCTCAGCCGCATCAGCGGTCAGCGAAAGACGCCCGAAGGCTGGTTGATGACCATCGTTCGCATGCGGCTCTTCCACGGCATGGAAATAGAGCCTGCCGTGCAGAGCGAGCTGGTGCACTACCTTTCGGATACGCAAGGTCTTGCCCCCAGCGAAACCGAAGGACTGCGCTACGTTCTGGAACGTGAACCTGCACACCTGGAAGAGGTTGAGGCCCCGCTCGGCGAAATGTGCTCCCGTTGCCATTCAGCCGCTCGTTTCAAGCTTCAGCGGCGCACACAGGAGGAATGGGCGCTCCATATCGATTTCCATGTCGGTCAATGGCCAACCCTGGAATATCAGGCGCTCGGGCGTGATCGTGAATGGCTGAAACTGGCCCGCGAGGAAGTGGTGCCGCTTTTGGCCGAGCGCTATCCGCTCGAGTCCGACGCCTGGAACACCTGGCTGGAGGCACAAAAGCCGGAGGCCGCTGGAAGCTGGGTGTTCGCAACCAGCCTGCCGGAGAAGGGCGAAGCCTACGGCACGCTTGAAGTCTCAGGTGACAGTCAGCCCTATACGGTTTCCGGCACCTTGATGACCGTCGGCGGCGAGGAGCTGACCCTAGAGGGCAAGCTGAACGTCTATACCGGCTACGAATGGCGCGCCAACCTGGACATTGGCGGAACGAAGTACCGGCAGATCCTCGCAATTTCGGAAGATGGCAGCAGCTTGAGCGGCCGCCAGTTCCTACATGCCGAAGATAGTCTGGGAGGCTCCTTCAAGGCGGCCAGGGCTGGCGGGACTCCTGCGGTCGTCGGCGTCGTGCCGTCCACGGTTCCGGCCGGCAGCAGCGCTACGGTCCAGATCGTTGGCACTGGGCTTGGCGATATTGCCCTCAGCGGTGCGCTTGAAGCCACCGGTGGCGCTGCCAACGCCTATGGATCCGCAATTGAAGTCTCTCCCGCGGCGGATACCGATGGCCTGATCACGGTTGCGTCCGGAGACACCGCCACGGATGAGACGCTGGCGGTCTATAGCCATGTCGACAGCCTGAAGGTGGAGCCGGCCTTTGCCGTTGCCCGTGTCGGCGGTGGTGGCGGGTCTGCCGGCAAGGTACCCGCCCGCTTCGATGCGGTCGGTTACTGGAATGGTCCGGACGGTCAGCCGGGGACCGAGGACGATATCCGCATCGGCTCCGTGCCGGCATCCTGGTCGGTTGCGCCCTTCAACGAAGAGGCCGAGCACCTGAAAGATACGGAATATGCAGGTGTGATGGATGAGACGCTCGGCATCTTCATGCCTGGCGTTGCGGGCCCGAATACCGAGCGTCCGTTCTCCACCAACAATGCGGGCAATCTGAAGGTGCTGGCAACCAGCGGAGAGGCGACCGGCGAAGGTCAGCTCATCGTCACGGTGCAGCGCTGGAACGATCCCCCGATCCGCTGAAACAGGAGTTTGTAATCATGGGATATCTCTTTTTTCAGCCGCAGAATGCGCACCGGGTCGAAGTTGACGGACGCCATCTGCTCTTCCACGTGCCGACGACATCTCTGTTCGAGATCGACCGGCTCGACAATGACGTGATCGACCTCTTCAGAGACCGGACCAGGGTTTCCGAAGCCGATGTCCGGGAACGGTTCAGCGGCCGGGTCGATCCGCTCGAGGTGACAGAGCGGATCCGTTCGTTTCTCGATCTCGACATTATCACCGACGGCCGCCCGCCACGGGCGGAACGGCCGCCTATCCACATCCAGAACTTCCCGCTGACGACGATCGTTCTCAACGTCAACACGGGTTGCAATCTTTCCTGCACCTATTGCTACAAGGAAGATCTGGATACGCCGTCCAAGGGCCGGCGCATGGCGTTCGAAACGGCGAAGCGCTCGATCGAACTATTGCTGGCGGAAAGCCCCGACCGGGACAGCTACAATGTTGTCTTCTTCGGCGGCGAGCCTCTCAGCAACCTGGCCCTGATCAAGGAAGTCGTTGCCTACGCGGAAGACCGTTTCGGCACTCTCGGCAAGCGTGTCGACTTTACCCTGACGACAAACGCGACACTTCTGACCGAGGAGATCGTTGACTGGCTCAATGCACACCGGTTCGGTCTGACCGTTTCGATGGACGGGCCTAAGGCGCTTCACGACAAGAACCGCAAGACAGTCGGCGGCAAGGGCACCTACAACGTCGTTGCCTCCAAGACGAGGATGCTGCTGGAACGCTACACCTCCCGCCCGGTCGGCGGGCGAGTGACGCTGACCCATGGCGTGACTGCCGTCTACGAGATCTGGGATCACCTGAAAAACGAAATCGGCTTTCATGAAGTCGGCTTCTCGCCGGTGACCTCCGGTCCCATCGCGCCGTTCAACCTGACCGGCGACGAGCTTCAGACAGTGTTCGACGAGATGAAACGTCTTGGACGGCACTACCGGGATGAAGCGCTTCTTGGCCGCAACATCGGCTTTTCCAACATGCACCAGCTCATGAACGACCTTTACGAAGGCCGGTCAAAGGCACTGCCTTGCGGGGCAGGGCTCGGCATGCTGGCGGTCGATCACGAGGGCGGTCTCAATCTCTGCCATCGGTTCACCGGGTCCGACATGGAGACCTATGGCACGGTCGACGGCGGCATTGAAAAGCAGAAGCTCGCCCGTTTCATCGAGGACCGGGCAGACCGCACTGACAAGGGCTGCTCCACCTGCCGCATCCGCAACATCTGCGCGGGTGGCTGCTACCACGAGAGTTACGCCCATTTCTCCGATCCGATGAAGCCGACCTACCACTATTGCGACCTCATGCGCGACTGGGTGGATTTTGGTATCGGCGTCTATGGCGAGTTGATCGCCGGCGCTCCGGCTTTCTTTTCGGATCACATCATGCCTCGGAGGGCATTCGGCAAATGAGACACTTGAAACCCCTGAACCAGAAAGCTGACCGCGTCGTCACTGCGGTCGAAACCGACAAGATGGACGAAGTGCGGGCCATGCAGACCGTTGTGGTTGGTTGCACATCGACCCTCGATCCCGGCTGGGAAGTCGACCCGTTCGGCGGTGTCGCGGCCCTGTGCCAACCGATGGAGGCCGATCTTTATGGCTGTTCGGACCCTTGCTGGTGGCCGGCCCAGGTGCCGGACACCATCAATTCCTATCGGAACTGGAACGCCGATGCCGACAATGCCGGCAAGGACTGGCGCTCGCTCGGAACGGTTTTCCCGTCCGACAGCGAAACCTGACCGGCTGACGCCCTTCAAGATATTCGGAGAAACCCGATGCGAAACCTTATTGCTGCGGCAAGCGCAGCCCTGGCCTTGAGCCTTACCGCTCTGCCGGCCCTCGCCAAGGATCTGATTGTCACGGCCGCAAAGCCCGACCGGCTTTACGTGATCGACGCCAAGGCACGGACGATAGAGACCGACTGCAAGCTCGACTTCAACCTGATCCCCGGTGTCATCGTTGTCTCGCCGGACAACAAGATCGCCTATATCCTCGGCAATCGCTGGGAGGATGTTTTCGGTATTGACCTTGCCACCTGCGAGACGGTGTTTTCCGCGCATCAGTCGGAAGGCGACATCCGGCGCAAGACAATTGCCTCGCTTGCCGTCTCCAAGGACGGCAAGGAGGTTTACACGGTGCGCAATCCGGTTCGGCTGCTTGCCGACCGATACGAGGTTCTTGAACCGGAAATCGCGGTCTATGAGACGGCAGCCGGTCTTGACGCCAAACCGGCCCGCACATTCCCGAGCCCGCGCCGAATGACGGTGATGGCAACCGGGCGTGACGGCATGCTCTATGCCGCCGGGCATGAGATCTATGCGATTGACCCGAAGACCGGCGAAATCTCCATCAAGATCAAGAATGCCACCTGGGACCGGCCGACCTATTCTCCGCCGGACGTCCTTGCCTTCTGGCCCATCGGCACGCAGGCAGACGAGTTCATGCTGCTTTATTCGGCCGCCAAGTTCACCGACGAGTCGATGAGCGAGATTGCCGATTTCGTCTGGGGATACCAGTCGGTCGATCTGACGACCGGGCAAGCCGACATCGCGGATTTTGCCAGCCTGGAAGTGATCATGTTCTCCGCCGTGCGTGACCCCAACGACAAGAGCAAGCTTTACGGTGTCTACACCCAGCTCTCCAAGCATGATGTCGAGAAGAAAGAGCTGATCAAGCGGGTCGACCTGCCGCACACCTATTACTGTGTGAACATCTCGTCCGACGGCAAGGAAATCTATGTCGGTGGTACGAATGACGACATTGGCGTCTATGATGCAGAGACCCTGGAACGTATCGGCGAAATTCTTCTGCCTTCCGGTGGAGACATGGCTGCCGGTACGATGCAGGTGATCAGCACCGGAAGCTAGGGGAGAACCGAACCTGCCAGGCCCCCGGTTGTCATCCCGATTTGCCGCATCAGCGGCAAATCGGGACCCGGTATTCCCGGTGGCAACTGAAGTGCTCCAATCTCATTGCCGGTAATTACCGGGTCCTCGATTTCGCGGGGACGACAATGGGGGAGGTTGCAAACAAGGAATACGGATGAAACAGGCAGTTTCCTTGAGAGGAGCAGACCGGGCCGGGACCATGTCGTCCCGGCCTTCGGTGCTGCGTGGGCTGTTCAACCGGGTCTTCGGCACCCGTGAGGCGGCGTGGCTGGTGCCGCTGGTCGAGCCATACCGCTGGCCGCTGGCAATGCTGTTCCTCCTGTCCCTTGTGGCGGCAGCTGCGGCGCTTGTGCCGCCTTACCTGACCAAGCTGGTCATCGACCGGGGCCTGATGGCTGGCGACAAGCACGCGCTTGTGGTCTTTGTAGCCATCCTTTTCGGGGTTGGCCTGGCAGCACTGGCGCTGGGCGCGCTGAATTCCTTGCTGCACTTGAGGTTTTCGGCAAGGCTGCTGAAGGACCTGCGCCGGTCGGCCGTCGACAGGATCCTTGCCCAGTCTCCCCGCTGGCAGGCGAAACAATCCATCGGCGAACTCATGAGCCGCCTTGATGGCGATGCCGGGGAAGTACAGCAATTCACGTTTGCCGTTCTGGTGAATGGTGGTGGCAGCCTGTTGAGACTGGTGGGCGGCCTGGTCATGTTGTTTGTGCTGGCGCCCAAGCTGGCTCTTCTTGCACTGGCACTGGCACCAGTCGAACTGTTGTTTTTCGCTCGTGCCCGTCCCGTGACCCAGGCGAAGGCAAGCGAGGTACGGCAAGCGCGGGGTGTGCTCGCATCCGGGCTTGCGGAGACGATCACCGGGCTTTCCGCGCTGCGGGCGTTGAATGCGACCGGAACTGCGGCAAAACGGATCGAAACACGCCAACAGGGCCTTGTCGCAGCATTGATGTCTGCGCAGATGTGGAACGAGGTGACCCGGGCGGTGCCGATGGTGCTGACGGCGATCCTGCGTGGTGCGGTTTTTCTGGTTGGCGGGCTCGCGGTGATCGACGGCACCATGCCGCTCGGCTCCCTGATCGCCTTCACTGCCTACCTCGCATTCCTGATCGGGCCGATGCAGTCGCTCATTTCCCTCTGGCACGGACAGGCGCGCATGAAAGCGGCGCTTGACCGGCTCGACCGGATCATGAGTGCCGTACCGGATGTCCAGGACCCGGTTTCACCTGTGCCTCTGACTGCCGGTGGTGGTGAATTGGTGCTGGCAGGTGTTGCCTATGCACCGGATGGCGGCGTGCCGCTGTTTGAGAATGTTAGCCTCATCGTCCCCAAAGGACAGAAAATCCGGCTGAGCGGTCCGTCCGGCGTCGGCAAGACGTCGCTTCTGTCGCTGCTTCAACGCCACGACGACCCGAAGACCGGAACGATCCTTCTGGATGGTACGGACTTACGTCATCTCTCTCTTCAAGATCTCCGCACGGTTGTCGCCCTCGTGCCGCAAAAGGGGCATGTCTTTTCCGGAACGGTGGCGGACAATCTCTGTCTCGGGTCTTCTGAGGCAGCCGAGGAAGACATGCATGCCGTTCTGCAATTCGTGGAGCTGGAGGACCGGTTTTCTGGCAAGGGACTTGAAACGGCTCTTGGCGAAGGAGGGCTTGACCTTTCCGGCGGAGAACGTCAGCGGCTGTGCCTTGCCCGCGCCCTGTTGCAGCCGTTCCAGGTGCTGATCCTGGATGAAAGCCTTTCGGAGGTTGATGCGGACCGGGTGTCACGGATCATGATCCGGATAGATACCCGATTTGGTGATCGTACCCGCCTTGTCGTCACGCATGGAGACACGGAACGGTATGGGACCTTTGACAGTGAGCTGGTGCTGCAAGCAAGAGAGGTCGGGGCTTGATCAGGGTCGGGCTGATAGACGGCGCCTTGCCGGGTGACTGGCCGGGCCTGGCAGGACAGGAATGGTTCTGCAGGCCGGACGGCGCTGAACTTGCCTCAGGGCATGCCGCGGCCATGGCGCAGACCGTGTGCACTCATGCGCAAGATGTTTTGCTTCTCAACGCCGTTGTGTTTCCGGGGCAGCTTTCAACCACGCTTGACACTATCTGCGCTGCCTTCAGCTGGCTGGCCGAAGATCCGCCCGACATTGTCCTGTGTGCCTTCGGTATGGCGCGCTCTTCCGTTGAACTGTCCGTTGCCGTGGCAAGGTTGCAGCGCGCCGGGTGCCTGATGGTTGCCTCGGCACCCGCCCGTGGCGGGCAGGCCTACCCGGCTGCGTATGACGGCGTTCTGTCCGTTCAGGGCGATGCCCGCTGCGGCAAGGCGGAGCTGTCAAAATTGGATCTGCCGCAGGCCACCTTCGGTGCCTGTCCAATGGCTGCCGGGCGCGAGGATATTCGCGGCGCCAGCGCGGCGGCAGCGCATCTCGCCGGACTGCTGGCGAGATCGGTTCAGGGGTCTGAAAGGAATGCCCTGGTCGGGCTGGAGACCTTTGTCCGCTACCGGGGGCGGGAACGGCGCGGGGATGGGGCGCTTGCGGGCAGCGGAGCGGCCGGGGTATCTGCCGGCGGGTAGTCTTATTTGAAAAGAGGCCGGAGTTTTTGGCCCATCCTTCGAGACAGCGCTTCGCGCTTCCTCCGGATGAGGTTGTACTTGTTGCGAGGCCGAGATCTCCCTTTCGACCTCATCCTGAGGAGGACCGTCAGGTCCGTCTCGAAGGATGGGCCGCATATTCGCAGCTGCAGATTTTCCGAATTTCAGTAGCGTGGCAAGGAAGAGGGAAACCCTCCCGTCAGAGCCTGCGCACGCTTTCCAGGACGACCGCGTCGAGACCGACACCGCCGGCTTCCACATGGGCTCTCAACTGGTCGCGCATGCGCGGTTCCCAGAAGTCCTTCAGGTGACTGGCGACCTTCTCCGCCTGGTCAATGCCTGGCTGGGTCTTGAAGAAGGTGGCGATCTGGTTGGCCATATAGACCATCTTTTCAGGCGACATCTGCAACTCCGGATAAGACGCGCTCTGGATGCGCGTAAAGATCAAACCCGCCGTCCCTTGAAAATGCGGCGACCGTTATGCCGGCCTCGTCGGCGAGGCGGAGTGCGGTCGACGTCGGGGCCGAGGCGGCAATCAGGGCCGGGCAGCCGGCGAAGGCGCATTTCTGCACCAGTTCCACCGACAGCCTGCTGGTCAGGACGAAGGCGCCGGTTGCGGGGTCGGTCCCGGCTTGGGCAAGGGCGCCGATCAGCTTGTCGAGCGCATTGTGGCGGCCAACGTCCTCGCGCGCCACGACCACACCCTTGCCCGGTTGGAGGAAACCGGCGGCGTGGGTGGCGCGCGTCTGGTCCCGAAGCGGCTGCAGCCGGCTGAGCGCATCGGTCGCTCTGGCCACATCCAGGCGGGACAGGACTGTTGTTGCGTCGACCTTCGGCAAAGGCCGCAGGGCCTGATCCAGACTTTCGATGCCACACAAGCCGCAACCAACCGGACCGGCCATGGCACGACGGCGGGCAAGAAGCCGTTTCGAGCGGTCTGCGCGTAACCAAAGGCGAGCCTCTATGCCGCGGTCATGAGAGACCTCCTCGAAGGCTTCGATTTCGGTGATCGAGCTGATGATGCCTTCGCTCAGGGCGAAGCCGACGGCAAAGTCGGCAATATCGCCCGGCGTTGCCATCATCACCGCCTGCGTGGTGCCATCGAACACGAGCGCAACAGGGCTTTCCTCCGGCAGGCTTCGCGCGACCGCCACCTGGCCGTCCGCGTGGACGGCACGGCCGGGCATGGAGCCGGAGAGTGGGCGATCCATCACCAGTTACTCCGCAGCCGGCAGGATCCGCCGGGACATAGCTGCCTGGGCGGCATAGTCTTCCTGCCAGTTGGTCGGTCCGTTGGACAGGCTGACCTGAACCGCCGTCACCTTGTATTCCGGACAATTTGTGGCCCAGTCGGAGAAGTCGGTTGTGATGACATTCGCCTGGGTGTCCGGATGGTGGAAGGTGGTGTAGACGACGCCGGGGCTGACCCTGTCGGTGAGATGGGCCCGCAAGGTGGTCTCTCCGGAACGCGATGCCAGCTTCACCCAGTCGCCTTCCTTCAGTCCGCGGTTTTCTGCGTCATGCGGGTGGATTTCCAGAAGATCCTGATCGTGCCAGATCACGTTGTCGGTTCGCCGGGTCTGGGCACCGACATTGTACTGGGACAGGATACGGCCGGTGGTCAGAAGCAGCGGGAAGCGCGGCCCGGATTTCTCGTCCGTCGCCACATACTCGGTGACGATGAACCGGCCCTTGCCACGCACGAAGCCATCGACATGCATGAGCGGTGTGCCATCCGGCGAAGCTTCGTTGCAGGGCCATTGCACCGACCCTTTTTCTTCCAGAAGATCGTAGGTAACGCCCGCGAAAGAGGGCGTGGTTGCAGCGATTTCAGCCATGATTTCGGACGGATGGCTATAGGTCCAGCCGGCACCCATGGCGTTGGCGAGCCTCTGGGTGATCTCCCAGTCTGAATAGCCGTTGCGCGGCGCCATCACCTTGCGCACGCGGTTGATGCGGCGTTCGGCGTTGGTAAAGGTGCCGTCCTTTTCCAGGAATGTGGAACCGGGCAGGAACACATGGGCGTAGTTGGCGGTCTCGTTCAGGAAGAGGTCGTGAACGATGACGCATTCCATGGCGGCAAGGCCGGCTGCCACATGCTTGGTGTCGGGGTCCGACTGGAGAATGTCCTCGCCCTGGCAGTAGAGCCCCTTGAAGCTGCCATCGACAGCGGCATCCAGCATGTTGGGGATGCGCAAGCCCGGCTCGGCATCGATCTCCACGCCCCAGACGTCCTGGAAGATCGCGCGGACGTCCTCGTTCTTCACATGGCGGTAGCCCGGAAGCTCATGCGGGAAGGAGCCCATGTCGCAGGAGCCCTGGACGTTGTTCTGGCCGCGCAGCGGGTTCACGCCGACACCCTTTCGCCCGACATTGCCCGTGAGCATTGCAAGGTTGGCAATGCCCATGACCGTGGTCGAACCCTGGCTGTGTTCCGTCACGCCGAGGCCGTAGTAGATCGCGCCGTTGCCGCCGGTCGCGAACAGGCGGGCCGCCTTGCGCAGCTCTTCCGCCGGAACGCCGGTCAGGCCTTCGCTGGTTTCCGGGCTGTGGCGCGGATCGCGGACGAAGTCGGCATAGGTCAGGAACTCGTCCCAGTCGCAACGCTCGCGAATATAGGCTTCGTCGAAAAGGCCTTCGGTGACAATGACATGGGCGAGGGCGGTTACCACGGCAACGTTGGTGCCGGGACGCAGCTGCAGATGGTGGGACGCCTCGATGTGAGCCGATTTCACCAGGTTGATGCGGCGCGGGTCGATAACGATCAGCTTGGCACCGGCGCGCAGACGCTTCTTCAGGCGGGAGGCAAAGACCGGGTGACCGTCGGTTGGGTTGGCGCCAATCACGATGACGACGTCGGTATGTTCGACGGAATCGAAATCCTGCGTCCCCGCAGAGGTGCCAAAGGTCTGGCCGAGGCCATAGCCGGTCGGAGAGTGGCAGACGCGGGCGCAGGTGTCGGTGTTGTTGTTGCCGAAGACCGCCCGGGTCAGCTTCTGCACCAGGAAGGTTTCCTCGTTGGTGCAGCGGCTTGAGGTGATCACGCCGATGGACTTGCGGCCGTGTTTTTCCTGCAGGCCGCGCAGGCGGTTGGCGGCGAAGCCGAGGGCCTCGTCCCAGGAAACTTCCTGCCAGGGTTGCTCGATGCTGTCGCGGATCATCGGGTTGAGGATCCGGTCCTTGTGGGTCGCATAGCCATAGGCGAAGCGACCCTTGACGCAGGAATGGCCGCGATTGGCCTTGCCGTGCTTGTAAGGCACCATGCGCACCAGTTCGTCGCCGTTGAGTTCAGCCTTGAACGAACAGCCGACGCCGCAATAGGCGCAAGTGGTGACGACGGACCGTTCCGGTGTTCCCAGGTCGATGACGGATTTTTCCTGAAGCGTGCCGGTTGGGCAGGCCTGCACGCAGGCGCCACAGGACACGCAGTCGGAAGACAGGAAATCGTCGAATGCCGCACCCGGCGAAACACGGCTTTCAAAACCACGACCCTCGATGGTCAGGGCAAAGGTGCCCTGAACCTCTTCGCAGGCCCGCACACAACGCGAGCAGACGATGCATTTGGCCGGGTCGTAAGCGAAATAGGGGTTTGATACGTCCTTCGGGATATACTCCGGGTTCGGCCCAACAGAGGTACGCTGTTCGAAGTGGTTACGGCCCGGCTCGTAACGGACATCACGCAGGCCGACCATGCCGGCCATGTCCTGCAACTCGCAATCGCCATTGGCAGCGCAAGTCAGGCAGTCCAGCGGATGGTCGGAGATGTAGAGCTCCATCACGCCCTTGCGGATCTGCTTGACTCTGGAGGACTGGGTGTGAACGACCATGCCCGGCGCAACCGGTGTGGTGCAGGAAGCGGGTGTGCCGCGCCGGCCCTCGATCTCGACCACGCAAAGGCGGCAGGAGCCGAAGGCGTCGATGCTGTCCGTGGCGCAAAGCTTGGGAACCTGAAGACCGATTTCAGAGGCCGCGCGCATTACCGATGTGCCTTCCGGCACAGTGACCTCGAAGCCATCGATGGTCAGTGTGACCGGAGCGCCTTCCTTTGCCGGAGTGCCCATGTCGCGATCATCATGGATGTTGGCGAGATCCGTCATTCGGCGGCCTCCTTCTGGCGGGCAAAATCTTCAGGGAAGTGGGTAAGGGCGCTCATGACCGGATAGGGCGTGAACCCACCGAGGGCACATAGCGAGCCGTCTTTCATCGTGTCGCAGAGATCCGTCAGCAGGTGGACAGCCCCTGCATCGCCAGCATCGATCCGGTCGATTGTCTCGACACCGCGCACGGCGCCGATCCGGCACGGTGTGCATTTGCCACAGCTTTCCACAGCGCAGAATTCCATGGCGAAGCGGGCCATCTTCAGCATGTCCGCCCTGTCATCGAAGACGACAATACCGGCATGTCCGATGAGGCCACCCTGGCCGTCGAATTCTTCATAACCGAACGGCGTGTTGAACTTGGAAACGGGCATATACGCCCCAAGGGGGCCACCAACCTGGACAGCCTTGACCGGCCGGCCACTGGCGGTGCCACCGGCAATATCGTTGATCAGCTCACCCAGAGGCATGCCGAAAGCGGTCTCGAAAAGACCGCCGTAGCGGACATTGCCTGCGATCTGGATCGGCATGGTGCCCTTGGAGCGGCCGAGGCCGAACCCGGCATAGAACTCCGCGCCTTTTTCCATTATGACCGGAACAGTTGCCAGTGAGAGCACGTTGTTGACGACGGTCGGCTTGCCGAAGAGGCCTTCAAGCGCAGGCAGCGGCGGCTTGGCACGCACGATGCCGCGCTTGCCTTCCAGGCTGTTGAGGAGGGACGTTTCCTCACCGCACACGTATGCGCCTGCACCAGTGCGGATTTCCAGGTCGAAAGCCTTGCCGGAACCGAGAACGTTCGTGCCGAGCAGGCCGGCCTTGAGACCGATCCTGACGGCGGCTTCCATGACTGCGATGGCGTCCGGATACTCGGAGCGAATATAGACGAAGCCCTTGGTGGCACCTGTGGCAAGGCCGGCGATGATCATGCCTTCGATCAGCGTGAAGGGATCGCCTTCCATGAGCATGCGGTCGGCGAAGGTGCCGCTGTCACCTTCGTCCGCGTTGCAGACAATGTATTTTCGCGCCGAAACTGCCTTGCGGACCGTGTCCCACTTGATACCCGTGGGAAACCCTGCGCCACCACGGCCGCGCAGGCCGGAGTTGGTGACTTCCGTAACGATCTCTTCTTCGCTGAGAGCAAGAGCGCGTTTCAGGCCGACAAGTCCGCCATGGGCTTCGTATTCGGCGAGGCTGAGCGGATCGATCAGGCCGCAACGGGCAAAGGTCAGCCGGGTCTGGCGGGCGAAAAAGGGGATGTCTTCCACCGTGCCGAGACTTTCCAGCGTGCCGTCCAGAAGAGAAGGAACGTCTTCGGCTGTGACGGCGCCAAAGGCCTTGCGGGTGCCGTCGATTTCGATTTCGACAAGCGGTTCCAGCCAGACCATGCCACGGCTGCCATTGCGTACCACGGTGACATCGAGACCACGGTTGCCGGCTTCGATTTGAATTGCTGCGGCAACTTCATCGGCACCCAGTGCCTTGGCAGCACTATCCAGGGGAACGAAGATCTTCATACACCGGCCTCCTGGAGGATACGCGTCATGCGATCTTCGGTGACACGGCCGATGACCTTGCCGTCGACCATCGCGGCAGGGGCGCAGGCACACAGGCCGAGACAGTAGACAGGTTCGAGAGTGACGGCACCGTTGCGGGTTGTGCCGTGCCAGTCTAGACCGAGCTTGGCCAGAACCGCCTCGCCAAGGGCTTCGCCGCCGACGGCCTGGCAGGCCTCTGCCCGGCAGATCTTGACGACGTGGCGCCCGGCGGGGGCCTTGCGGAAATCATGGTAGAAGGAGATGACGCCGTGAACTTCCGCCTTGGAGAGATTGAGCGCTTCTGCAATCAGCTCGACCGCTGCCTGGGGCACATAGCCGAATTCCGCCTGCAAGCCATGCAGCATGGGCAGAAGTGGACCTTCCAAGGTGATAAAATCTTCCATCACGGCCGAGATCTGTTCGGCCGTGGGCTCTCCCGTCGCATACGGCATGCGCGTCCTCCCGTATATTTCGAGGCGCATCACACCATTAAGTTTGATTTGATATCAATAATGATTTTCCGTTGATCGATTGGAAATCATGATCGATGATGATTTGACCGTTTCGGCTAACTTCCGGTCAGACCTCGGAAATACGCCTTGCTTCGGACAGAAGAGCACGCAAAACCGGGGTGTGCGGTTCGCGATAGGGGGCCACAAGGCCGACAGTGTGACCGGTGTGAACGCCTACAAGAGGGATCGTCTTCAAGGGTTTTCCGGCTGTCAGAAATTCTGCGAGATCCGCGGGTAGGACGGTTATCCAACCGCCGTCCAGCACATTTGCCACCAGCACGACCGTGGAATTGGACTCGATCCGGGCTTCCGGCATGATTCCGGCCTCGCCGAAATGACGGTTGATGATCCGCCGGTTCTGCATGTCGGGGGTCAGGAGGCAGATCCGTTCCTCGGCCAGCTCCTTCCATTTGACCGACTTTCTGCCCGCGAAGGACGAAGCTTCATTGCAAACCAGCATATAGCTTTCATTGTAGAGCGGTTCGGTGCTGACCCTGCCGGTCGGTTCGTTGTCGAGGTAGGAAATGCCGGCATCGATATCGAGGTTCTCCAGCATCGACAGGATTTCCATCGAATTTCGCGACAGGATGGTGAAACGCACGTTCGGGTGCTTGTTGCCGAACCATGTCGTCAGTTTGGCTGCCCAGGTGAGGGCGGTCGGGATGACGGCTATGCGCAATTGTCCCGTCAGGCCGTCGCGGGAGAACCGCATCTCTTCGCGCAACTGGCGGGCATCCCCCACGATCTGACGAGCCCAGACCAGGGCACGCTGGCCTTCCGGTGTCAGGCCGCCGAACCGGGAGCCTCTGAAAAACAGCTGAACACCAAGCTGATCCTCAAGCTGCTTGATGCCGGTCGAGAGCGTCGGCTGGGCGATGCCGAGGCTTTCGGCCGCACGGCCGAAATGTTCTTCCCGGGCCACGGCGAGAAACATCTCCAGCTTTTCGATCATCACAAAGGCTCCGAACCGGTCAGTAGTGGGTAGGTCCATGCTTCATGACATTTGATCAGAAGAATTGAAAGTGGCGTTCTCAATCAGGATTTTCGATCGATGTTTACTCGCAGCTGCCCACGCCACGTTGAACAATCTCGCGTGCGCTGCCGCCACCTGCTAAAGATTTGTCCATGAGTGGCACGGTCAGATTTGAAAAATGGCATCACGGGATCGACACAGCGGAAAATGCTCTGATCTTTCCGGATGGTTGCCGGGATGTGCTGGTGGTGCGTGAGCAGGGCAAGCGGGAAAAGGTTCTGCTGACGGACCTCGATTTCCAGCCGCGCGTCGCCGAACTCGCGGCCGGGACGCATATCACGGGGTTCCGGTTGCGGCCGGGTGGCGTCATTGAGGACGAGGTTCTTCAAGCCATTGAACGCGACTGCGAGCGAGTGGAAGACATCCTCGGCAACGCACTTGACGAGACCAATGACCTGGACGACGTGATCGTTGCCCTGACGTTGCCAAAGTCGACCGTCGAGCGGGCATCGAAACAGGCAGGCGTGTCGGTGAGAACACTGCAGAGGCGGTTTCGGGAGCAGGGCCTGCCACCGCCGGAATACTGGCGCTTGCTCGCGCGAGCGCGCAGGGCTGCAGGACTGCTGGCGACGGAGGTGCCGCTGGTGGAGATCGCCGCTGTGTGCGGTTTCAGCGATCAGGCCCACATGACGCGCGACCTGCGGCGCTGGTTTGGACGGTCACCGGCGCAATTGCGCCGGGACCCCGATAGCCTGTCGCTGTTGTCTCAACCAGCACTGGGCAACTGGATCGGCGAGCAGATCTCCACGAGGTAGCCGAAAGGATCGCTCACATAGGATGTGATCTGCCCCCAGGGTTCCTCTCGTGCATCCTGCAACTTGTTTGCACCGGCGGCGACTGCACGGGCAAGGGAGGCTGCAACGTCATCCGTCTCGAACGCCAGTTCGAACACAGGTGCCTTCGGTTCGGGGGTGCCGGGTGACTTTCCGAGCTGGTTCATCAGCGTTTTGGATGAGAACGCGAGCTTTGTCTCGCCCGTCGCGAGTTCGCCGTAGTCTCCGGATTCATGAAGGAACAGACGTTCCAGTCCGAAGGCCTTCTCGTAGAAGTCGAGAGCGGCGGCGACATTCTCGACGTAGAGGATGGTGTATCTCAGAATCACTTGGGTCTCCCGGTCGGTTGGTTTGGCGCCAGCCATAGAATGTTGGTGCAAGGCCGTCTTGAAGGATCACGACATCAGAGCCGATTGTCAGTCTGCCAGGATGCCGGCCAATAGCTTGCGGGTCGCGGCTTCATACGCTTTCCTGTCACCGCCATTTGCAATTGCCAGCGCCGCGCGGTCGAACGCGGAAGAGAGCAGGTCCGCCAAAGGCTCCAGGGGAATATCTTTCAGTGCACCGTGATTGGCTGCATGCCGCAGACCTTCCAGAAGCGTGGCGCCGCCGGTCTGGCGATCGATCTCCGCCATTTCCGACAGGCCGAGCACCGTCGGTCCTTCCAGCAGCATGATCCTTGCCCGGCCTGAAACGGACATGGCCGAGAAATAGGCGCTGGCGCCGGACATGAAGGCGTCGAGCGGTGTCTGGCCCGTGTTCGTCTGGCTGTTGATCTCCGCCGCGATCGCTTCCGATTCCTGGTGGACCAGCGCCCGCATCAGGTCTGCCTTGTCGGCGAAGTGATGATAGAGCGCGCCGCGGGTGACGTCTGCCGCCTTGACGATCTCAGGTGTTCCGGTTTCCGCATAGCCTTTTTCAACGATCAGCGCCCTTGCCGCATCCAACAGGGCCTTGCGCGTTTCCGCGCGCCTTTCCGCCTGTGTACGGCGTTCGCCTGACTTCTCGGGGTTTTTATCTTGCATACATGCAGCCTGTATGTTAGTTGAAAAATTACATACAGACTGTATGTCTTTTTGTTGTGATTGGAAAGCCTCGGAAACAGCCGGAGGTCGGGTGGGACAGGCAATCCACATCCGAAACTGGCGAGGAACAGGAGAAAATCGATGAAATGCACCCAGTATTATCCGGTCCTCATGACCGACAAGGTCGCGGAGACTGCCCGGTTCTATTCGGAAAATTTCCGCTTCAAGCCGATGTTTGAAGCAGACTGGTACGTGCATCTGCAGTCGGAGGAGGACGAAAGCGTCAATCTCGCGATCCTCGACCAGAACCACGAAACCATTCCGGAAGCCGGTCGTGGCCGGGGCGCAGGAGGGCTTCTGCTGAATTTCGAGGTTGAGGATGTTGATGCGGTTTATGAGGCCGCTCAGGCGAACAGGTTACCCATTCTGCAGGTGCTGCGGGACGAGGCCTTTGGTCAGCGCCATTTCATCACGTGTGATCCGAACGGAGTGCTGATCGACGTGATCAAGCCAATCCCGCCCAGCGAAGAGTTCCTGAAGCAGTTCGCCGCTGAAGCTATGCCTGCCTGACGCGTCGACAGTCATGCCGGTGAATGCGTCCGGAGTGAGGGAAGTCTCCCACTGCTGTGATCCGCTTCGGTATCGGCCGGCATGAAAGAGGCGTGGCCGGAAACCCGGCCACGCCTCGTCATTTTCAAGACCGACTGTTGATGCGTCAGGAGGAAACCGGCGGACAGGAGCTACCCTGTTCGGCGCGCGACTTCAAACCCTGCAGGCTCTGCATCGTGTTCGGGTTGCCCGGCAAGACGAAGCTCTGCTCAAGCGCCGTGCGCACGTTGTTGATCACGGCAAGATCCTGAACAGCCAGCGTCTGGCAAGGCGTTCCCGTGAAGCGAACGCGGATGCGGATCACGCGCTGGCCGTTGTCGGACGGGCCGAATTCGGAATCGAGCGCCGGGTTCGCGCCGGTCATTGGCCGTTCCAGAACCACCATGTTCGGCTGGTCCTGCAGCACGACGGTGCCGCGTTCCTGGGCACTGGAGACCAGTGCGGACCGTACGCTTGCCGGATCGGCTGCGATATTTACCGATTGCGCGCCCGCCGGCACGTCCAGCCTTGGCTGATCCGGCTGTGTGGGGCGCTGAGTGGACCCGGACTGGCAGGCGGCAAGAGCAAGAGCGCAAAAAGCGGATAAAACGATACGTCGCATGGGCAGTCCCAAGGTTAAAATGGTCAACTTAAGAGCCGGTCTAGAACACGTCTTCACAAAGCACAAGAAAACTGCATGTGACCGCCACCATCTTCTGCCAGTAAACTGACATAACACTCCTAACGAAGCCTTGTGGCCTCACGGGGGCACGGATTTCAATCGGTGAAGATCAGAATGTATCGCCTGTCTTGAAACCGCCACCACCAAAACTTCCACCGCCTTTGAAACCACCACCACCGAAGCCGCCACTGCTGCCGGACCGTTTGCCGGAACTTCCGCCAAAGCCGCCACCGAAGCCTCCCATGGACTTGGGAAGACCCGAACCGTTGGGGAACGCGACCTGGCGTCCCTTCGGTTTGCGGCGCTTGTGCGAACGCTCCGCGCGGGCCCAGTATTCGGCACCGGTAATCGCACCCTTGACCAACTCGCCCAACAGGACGGTTGTCAGCTTCTCGTCGGAGAAGGTGGACTCCCAGCTGCCATAGCCGCTGGAACGGAAACGCTTGATGACGTCTGCAAGTTCCGCACGGCGTCGGCCAATATCGCGTTGCAGTTCCCTGTCCTGACGGATCTCGCGTGTAACCTGGTCGATGCGCTCCTTCAGATCCTCGATCCGCTGAACGATTTTCTCGTCCTCGGGCGAGGGGGTATCGAGCGCGGCGCGCCACAAATCCTTGAGGTCATCCGCCTGCAGAGAAACGGACAGATGCTCCTCCGCCTTCTGGAAGTCGGTGTCTTCCCCGCTGGAAAATTCGGCGAGGGCGGAGGACAGCGTTTCGATCCGCCTGTCCAGATTGTCGAGTTCTCCGTCGATACGGTCGATGTCCGCGCTGAGGGTTTCGATGGTGCCGACAAGATCCGTTCCGGCAGCGTCGGTCATCGCATTGCGGCTGAACTCCGCGAGCTTGTCCTGTTCTTCCAGTGCGATTTCGGCACAGCGCTCCGCATGGCGCGCCATCCGGTCCGGAATGCTGGTCAGCATGGCAAAATTGGCGCGGGCGTCGTTGAAGCCGACAAGGCCGGCCACCCATCGGTCGAGCGAGCGCACAAGACCGCGGTGCGCGTACGCCGGTGTTCCGAAACCGCGTTGCCACAGATACATGAACAGCGGATCGGCCTCATAGGCCTTGCCTTTTTCCTTTCGGTCCTTTTCGGACGTAGCCGCCTTGGAGGCGGCTGCCTCCGCAGTCGCCAGAGCGGCTTCTGTCTTCTCGCGCTGTGCCTGATAACCGGCATCGCCTTCCAGACGGCCGTCGACAGCCTCCATCAACTCGTCCATCTGGTTTTCGGCGGCATCACGGGTGCTGTCCAGCTCGACGCGCTTCTTCTGCAACTGGCTGCGGTCGCTTTCGCACTGGCGCAACTGGTCGGTCAGAACCTTGTAGTCCGCATTGCGCTTGTCGAGAAGCTTGCGGGCTTCCCGCGCGGCGCTGTCGAGGCGTGTGTTGAGTGCACCGGCACTGTCCGTATCCAGTCGGAACCGGGCAAGGTCCCGGTAGGCCTCGCTCTGGCGTTCCTGCAGGTCCGTCAGGGCGCGGGTCGACCGCTCGATCCGCTTGCTCAGCTCGGCTTCTTCACGGCGCAAATCGGCAAGCGACTGCTCGATGGTGCCCAGGGTCTGGCGTCCCGTCAGCATGCCGGTGCCTCCCGGTGAGGCGGTGCAATCCTAACCGCTACCATTTCGTAATTGCTCCGTCCTGAACGCCGCTGCGCCATTTGATATCCAGCTCTCCGCGCCGCTTCTGCCCCAGGACACCTTTCTGCACGATGCCGTCTTCCATCTTGTCGCGGCGAACGGCGTTGTAGATGGTTTCCGAAACGCGCTGGCCCCATTTGTCGACAAGTTCGGCCTTGCTGCTTTCCTCCGACACGATCCTGCGTTCCAGGATCTTGCCGTCCGCATCCACGGCTTCGACCACGATGTAGTAGTTCTCGGTGTCTGGATTGGATTCGGGAATGCGGGAAACGCCGGTCGGCACGCCTTCGCGGGAAATGATCCGAACCTCGAACACTTCCTGCAGCCGTCCGGCAAGATCGCGCAAGTCGGCCTCCGCCTTGAAGGCTGCCTCGTTGTTGCCGTCCGAAAGGGCAAGGTTGCCGTCGGTGGCCAGACGCGCGGCGTCGGCTTCGATTTCGGTATTTTCGGTCAGGGAATCGATCCGCCCGACCAATTCGGTATAGGTCGCGGGCAGCGCCTGAAGCCTTGCCAGCAGGTCCGCTTCCGCGCGTTGCGCCGGCAGCTTGACGATGAAGTACCAGGCCGCAATGCAAACGATGACGACTGCAACGACCGCCGCCAGCCATTTTGACCAAGTGCTGCGCGAGATGTAGATCATCGCCAGGGTGCGCTGGAAACCGGCGGAAGGTGGAGAATAGACGAAGCGGTCGCGCTTCAGGTCCTCGACACCCGCCTTCAGGATATGGTCCGGAACATCAATGCCCTGGGACGCATAGACCTGACGCAGCCGTTCGACCATGGCGGCATCGCGTTCATCGGTCTTCAGCTCGCGGGCCACCTGACCTTCTTCATGACGCAGCGTGTCGACCACGTCCATCGCCATCATCAGATCGTCAAGCGGGGCGTCGGATTTGCTTGCCATGAATGCATGTCTTCTTGAAAAAGGGCGGGCCGGAGGGTCCGGCCTGCCGGATTATCGTCAGATCAAAGGGCCTTGCCCTGGGCGGTCAGCTTGGCAAGCCGCCGCTTGCCGTCTTCCACGGCGTTGCGGATTTCCTCGGAATTCTTGGTCGACATCTCGCGCATTTCGTCGATGATTTCACGCGATTGGACCTGGAAGTTGACGACGGAGTCGACCAGCTTTTTCACCGAGGCTGCGGCAACCGTCGGTCCATAGCCGGCTTCGAGCGCCTTTTTCTGCACTTCGTCGCCGATGTCCGCCAGCGTTTCCAGGCTCTTGTTGATGCCATCCTTCATGGCATTCAGCGTCTCGGTGCTTTCGTGCAGGCCCTGCAGGCCGGTGAACGAGGCGTTGAGTGCGGTGAGAACGGATTCATTGGTGGAGAAGAAACTGACCGACTGGGCGTAAACGCGCTCCTTGGCGTTGGTCGTCTGGACCAGGCGCGCCATGATGACCTCTGACGTGTTGTAGCCGATTGTCAGGTTGTCGGAGAGGTCCTTGGCGATCTGATACCGCTTTTCCTCGTCCTGCATTTCACGCAGCTTCTCGTCGCGTGCCAGTTCAAGGCGTGCCTTCTGCGCCGGGTCGTCACCGGTGTAGGCTTCGACTTCTCCGGAGGCAGCTTCAAGGGCGCCCTTGGCGGCGTCCAGTTTGCCTGTTGCGATATTCAGCAGTTCCAGCGCGGTGACTTCCGCCTGTTTCAAGGCGCCGCGAAAATCGCGATAGGCTTCCAGAATGGTCTGTTCCCGCTCGATCTGGTCCTTGGTTGCCTTTGCAACGTCCTTGTAGGTGCCCCGGATATCATCGAAACGATCGGAAATGGTCCCGCGGCGGAAGTCGCGCCACTTGTTGGACAGGTTCTCGGTGAAGGAGATCTTGCCGTCGGCCAGCTGATCGACCAGCGCCTTCGCGTCATCACGGATGGAATTGAATGCCTCGGTTATCTGCTCGTAGCGTTCACCGATATCCATCTGCTGAACCTGCGAGCGAACAACCTCGTTGAAATTGGAAGCCTGGGCCAGGGTCCGGGTGATGATCAGCACCTTGTCGGGAGAAAGATCGGTAATCTGTTCCAGAAGGGCGTTGATCGGTGCGTCCTGCTCGCTTTCCGGCGTGATGCCGATGTCGCGGAGGGTCGACAGCGCACGGTCGAGGTACTGAAGCGGGGAAAAGCTTCCTGCCGGAGCCGTTGCAGTCTGCGGGTTTTCTGGGGTTGCCGCGTCTGTCATGTCTGACCTCCTTGAAGGACGCGGCTTGTTTTCAGGTATTTTGCCGCAACGTCCTGTTAACGTCATAATTTCGCATGTTAGGGCAGGCTTACGCCGCTCTGTCAACGGCTTGGCATGCATTTCGGGCCAAAGCCGGGCAGCCTTAAAACCTGCCAGAGCCTTTCCTTAGGCCCGTTTTGCGACAAATGTGTTTCCATGGTGAAAGATCTGCCGAAATTCGCAAATAAGCTGATTGTTCGAATCGGACCGCGGATGGATGCATATGCCTTGAAGCCCACCTGGCTTCCCTGGCGAAGCAATCGGCCTGCGAACCGGACTCGGGGCCTTGTCCCAAAAGTGATGGCGTCTTCATGAAGTTTCTCAAATGTATCCTGCTGGTTCTGGCCTTATCCATCACTTTTTCCGGTGGCATGCCGGCCGGAACGCTGCTTGCACAGGAGGCCGGGCAGGCTCCGGCTGAGCCCCTCGCGCGGTCGGCCGATTTGTTCAGCCGGGCGGCAACGGCGCTGGAAGAAAGAAGCATTTCTCCCAAGACCCTCGATCAGCTCCGGTCTCAGCTCGTCGAGGTTCGGGACGCCAGTGCGGAGATCATCGATCGCGGGAACATTCGGGCCAGCGCTCTGGAAGCCCAGCTGAACAGCCTTGGTGCACCGCCTGCAGACGGGCAGAAGGAAGCTGAAGAAGTTGCCGCAAGACGTCTTGAGCTTACCAATGCGCTGGCAGCCGCAAATGCGCCGGTCCGTGTAGCCGGTGAAATCAACAATCAGGCTATCTTCTATATTCGCCAGGTCGACAGGCAGCTTCGCGCACGGCAACTTTCGACACTGCTGGACAGGTATCCTTCGCCGCTTGCGCCGTCGACCTGGGCCGCGGGCTTTCAGGAGATAGGGGAATTCATAAAGCGTTTCGAACGCGGTGTGCAGAACGAACTGGCTCGCCCGAGCGTCTCGAAGAAACTGCATGAGACGGTGCCGCTTTCCCTCGGTCTAGCTATTTTCGGGATTTTGTTCCTGACGGTTCTGCAGCATCCGATTTCGCGGGCTCTGAAGCTCTATTGCGAAAAGCCGGCCACCGGTGCAAAGGCGTTGATGCTGGCGGTGCTCTACAATGCCAGCTTCATCGTGCTGCCGACCATTGGTGCAGTCGCCCTGGTCTCCATCTTTCCCATTCTCGATATCTATCCGAACTCGGTTCGCACCGCAGTGATCGCCGTGCCGGTGATGGCTCTCGTGATGATCATTGCGAACTGGCTGGGGCACACGATCTTTGCCCCCGGGCAGGATCGCTGGCGTCTGCTGGAGCTGGGGGACCGGGAAGCAAAACTCGGGTTGCGTCTATGCCAGGGACTGGGCGTCTTCATGGCCCTTGAAGTGGCGGTCGAGGCATTCGAACTCGATAACGCCTTCGGTACGGCGGCGATTTCGGTGCTTTCGGCTCCCCCCATTGCGATGGCGGCGGTACTGCTTTGGTCTCTGGCCAGCGTCATCAGATCCAACAAGTCCGTTGAAAGCAGTGCCGTGGAGAGAGAGCAGACTGCGGAAGAACCCGAAGAGGCATCAGTAAAGCCCCAGGAATCCGGCTTTCTGCTGTTCTTGTCGCTGCTCATGAAGACATCCGCCGTTCTTGCCGTCTGCGTGACGCTGGTGGGTTACGTCCAGCTTGCCCGGGTTGCGATCCTGCCGGTAATCATGACGGTTGCGGAGCTCGGTTTCGGCTTCATGCTTTACCATCTCATTCTCGTTGTCGTGAAAACGGCTATCGGCAAGCGGGAAGACGAGCCCGCTCCCGTCCTCGTCGCCTTTGGGCTGATCTGTTTTCTGACGCTGATTTTCGCGCCCCTGATCGCCATGACCTGGGGCGCACGCGGAACGGATATCGTCGAGGTCTGGTATCTGCTCACAAACGGGGTACAGTTGGGTGACATTCACCTGTCGCTGGACTCCTTCATCCTCCTGGTTGCCATTTTCGGCATCGGCGTTGTCGTGACGCGCTGGCTGCAGAACCTGCTGAAGGCGACCGTGCTGCCACAGACGCGGATGGACAGTGGCGCTCAGAATGCTGTTGTAACGGGCACAGGCTATGTCGGGCTTACGCTGGCGGCTCTGATTGCGATTTCCACCGCCGGATTGAACCTGTCCAGTCTTGCGGTCGTGGCCGGTGCCCTTTCGGTCGGTATCGGTTTTGGTCTTCAGACCATCGTTTCCAACTTCGTTTCCGGCATCATCCTGCTCATCGAACGGCCGATCAAGGAAGGGGACTGGATAGAAGTATCCGGGCAATCCGGATATGTCCGCAAGATCTCTGTCCGTTCAACGCGCATCGAAACCTTCGACCGCCATGACGTCATCATTCCGAATTCGGAGCTGATTGCCGGCACGGTCAAGAACATGACGCTGACCAACAAGTCGGGCCGGCTCATCCTGCCGGTTGGCGTTGCCTATGGCAGTGATCTGGAAAAGGTGAAATCCATCCTGTTCGATGCAGCGCGCGGGCATAGCACCATCGCGCGTTATCCGACGCCGCAGGTTCTTTTCATCGGGCTGGGCGACAGCTCTCTGAATTTCGAACTGAGATGTTTCCTGAAAGACATCGGCAATGTGATGATTACCAAGTCGGACCTTTACTTCACGGTCTACAACGAGCTTGGCAAGGCGGGTATCGAGATACCGTTCCCGCAGCGGGACCTGCATTTCAAGGATATCGACCGGTTGGCGGCGGCGCTTGAGCGCCGGCAGGCACCGGAAGTACCTCAACCGGTGGAAGACAAACCGTCCTGACAAGTCTGCCGGGCTTTCAATCCGTTTGAAGTGAAAGCCCGGCGAATTTTTGGGGTCCAGTTGGTTTCTCGAGAAAACGTGCCGTCAGACCAGTTCAGCGGCAATACGCGCGGCCAGGCGGGCATTGTTACGCACCAGCGCGATGTTGGTGTCGAGGCTGCGGCCGCCGGTCAGCTCCAGGATAGCGCCGAGAACGAACGGGGTCACGTCCTTGCCGCGAACACCCTTCGCAGTGGCATCCGCAATAGCTGCATCGATGTAACCGGTCATTTCATCCCGCGGGATCTGGTCGGCTTCCGGTACCGGGTTGGCGATCAGGACACCGCCATGATCGGGAAAACGGGACCGCATCTTCAGGAGCGAACCGATTTCGGCAGCCGAATTCAGGGAGTAGGGGGCCTTGAGACCACTGGCCCGCGACCAGAATGCCGGCAGTTCTTCCGTGCCGAAAGCAATGACGGGAACGCCCTTGGTTTCCAGAACTTCAAGGGTCTTGGGAATGTCGAGCAATGCCTTGGCACCGGCGGACACCACACAGACCGGCGTGCGGCCAAGCTCATCCAGGTCGGCGGAAATGTCGAAGCTTTCTTCCGCGCCTTTGTGAACGCCGCCGATGCCGCCCGTGGCAAAGACCTTCAGGCCCGCCGCATGCGCCGCCATCATCGTGGCGGCGACCGTTGTCGCGCCGTAGCGTCCGGTGGCAAGTGCGAAGGTCATGTCGGCACGTGAACACTTCATCACGTCCTTGGCCTGTGCCAGGCGGTCGAGATCCTCATCGGAAAGGCCCACCATGATCTTGCCGTCCATCAGCGCGATGGTGGCTGGAACGGCGCCTTCCGCGCGAATATCGGCTTCCACCTCACGGGCGGTCTCAACGTTCTTCGGAAAAGGCATGCCATGGGTGATGATGGTCGATTCCAGCGCAACGACCGGCTTGCCGTTCGCAAGTGCCTCGCGCACTTCATCGCTGTAAACGATCAGATCCCTGATGGCGGAGGGCGTTGTCGGAGTGGTCACGGCGTGTGCCTTTCTGTTTTCGTCCGGCAGCTCGGGCCGGGTCAATTCTGCAGGTCTTATAGGCGCAAGGCGGAGATGCGCCAAGATTGGAATTTGTCCATATGGTCAAAAGCTGGCGAGGGCATCCCAGGAGAGCTCTTCCGCGAGGGCGCCGGTGCTGCGCAAGGTCAGGGCTGCAGCTGCAAGGCCAAGAGGGACTGCTCGCGTCAGGCCATAGCCTCTGGCGAGCGCCGCGACTGTTCCGGCAGTTAATGCATCGCCAGCCCCGGTGACATCGACGATATCTGTTTGAAGCGGTGCGAACCGGTGAAGTTTCCCGCTTTCGAGCACCAGCACATCAGATGCTGCACTGGTCAGGACAAAACTCTTGAGGCCGGTCTGCGACAAGGCCGCCGCGAGGTCTTCGGAAGACGTGTCGCGGGAAAGCCCTGTAAGTGTGGCCGCTTCGCCGCGGTTCAGCATCAGGCAATCCAGTTTGCCGAGAACCCCACGCAGCCGGACTGCCTTGGCATCCGAAACGGCATTGGCAACAAGACGCCCAGGCAAGGCACGCCCCGTCAGCCGGACCAGCATTGCAGCGGGCAGGTTGGCATCCAGAAACCAGATCGTATCGTCCGTCGCGGTTGCTGCGAGGTCCATGACGATACCGTCGAAGAGATCCTCCGGAGCTTCGGACAGAACACGGTCGTCAACGCAGGCGGCCGCAAGATCGCCTGCCGGATTATGCAGCGCGAGGTACTGGCCCGTTGCGAAACCTTTCCGGGCCTTCACATGCAGCTCGAGCCCTTCCTGGCTGAGCTGGCGGGAAAGCATGTCTGCAGCGCCGTCTTCTCCAACCGCTCCCACAAGGCGTGTTCCAACCCCGAGCCGAACCAGTGCACGGGCAATGTTCGTGGCAACGCCGCCAGGCTTCGCACTCAGTCTCGACGGGGTTGACGTTTCAGGGCGGATCGGCTCGCTGGCATGGGCGATCGTATCGTAATGGATCGCACCGATTGCGATGACGGGGGAGGAGATGTCTGAAGTCACGTTCTGGACTGTCTCATGAAAAGCCGGCATCAGAACAGAAGCGTTCGATGCGCCGGTACTGGCAACCGTTGAAAGCGCGGGCTAGCAGATTAAGCGGGGGGCGGCAACAACCTGGTACGATCCGAAAAAGGGACACCTGAAACAGGAAACGCAGAGCATCGGGAAGAAAGGCGGCGCATATGCGCCCAAGCATCTTACACCGACTGAGACTGAAGCCAAGAAAACGGCCGGCGCGGTGGCGTCTGCCTTAAGCCGATGGACCGGCTCCGGGTCTTTCGAGATGCGCGGCAACCCGTTTGCCGTTGCCGGCGCTTCGGTCACCTTGACTGGCTTCGGAGCTGCGATCGAAAGCATCAAATGGGTTTCAACCGTGGTCACTCATACGATTGATCCGGAGGGGGGCGGTTGGACAACGATGGTGGAAGTGGAGACGAAAGAGTGACGCGCGAGTTCGTTTCAAAAGTCTACTTAACGTTATTTAAGCTAGTCGGTTTTCCCTTCAGTATCGGTCAGAGGTCCGAACAAACCGCCAAAAGTTGTTTGTCCGGATGGTTTGACGTCAATGTCGTTTTGTTGTGCAAATTCTTCGAATGTTTTTTCGGTTTCATCCAACAATTCAGGTGGGCGTGCGGGATCGTAAGTACATCCGCTGAAAGAGTTAGATTTAAAAAAAACAGTCGAAAGTCCAGCAGACGAGAAATCACAAGATCGAAATATGCATTTTTGTGGAGCCGAAAGTACCCAACCGAGAAGACCTGCGAGGCTAACTGCCGGTCTAATTTTATAGCTTTTAAACTCACAATTTACAAAACGGCCGTCCATTGCTTCGATTGCATGCGAGTTCCTAAGGCCACTCAGATCCGAGCTCATGTTGTCGAAGACACAGTTAGCGAAGTGCCATCGATTTCCGGCTTTGTTCATTGTATCGATCGCTTCGTCAGAGAATTTAATACTCGCGCCTCTAATGAACTGATTTGGTATTTCACTTATTGGAACAAAGCTCGGTTTCTCCGAGAATGGATTGGTGCCAAGACTGGGTTCAGAGAAGGTGAACAGAATTGTATCTGTGAGAATCCGAGGGGGGGAATGTTCCGCACATTTTCGGAATATTTTTCGGATCTGATTGCTTCTTCTGATGCTGTCGGCACGTATAGCTTGACTCTCAGAATACACCCCCATCTGGGAGGCAACGACCTCATCGGATATCAGCTGAAGCGCATAGGTGGAATACTTATCGTTGGCTGCGGTGGCAACAGTTTCAAGCATGGCAATCGCCATGGTCTTATTACGCTCTTCTGGTTTTTGCAGGAGCTCGTTTGCCTTCTCAAGCAGAAGTCCAAGCTCAATTTCATCTTTGCTATCATTGGCCCGCTTCGCTTCTTCAACCTGTCTAGCGGTGATTACACCCCGCCACAGAACAGAAAAGAAGGTCGCTGCGGCCGCAAGGCCGACAAGGAAGGGAGTCGCAGCTCTTGCGCGCTTATCAAAATCTTCTCCTCCGAAGACAAAGACGTAGAGAAAAGCAAGCATGTATCCAGAGACAGCTATTGCTATCATGAGCAGCGTAATTTTTTTCCAGTCTCGCTCACCCAATTCGGATGCAACATCAGCGTAGTGAAGAACGCGGTTCCACTTTTGCGAAATGTGGTTTTTTCTAAAGAAACGCCAATAAACTCTGAGGCTTTTCATTTTGGTTTTCCCCGTTTTCACGGACACAAGCCGCTGATCGTCTTTCCGGCCGTTTTGCCTCCCTGATGGACGGTCCGGACCAAGGTCCGGACGGCGGGCCTCCAACGCCAATCTTCAGCCCGCCCGGTAGCCTAAGACAACCACCGCGCCCGGTGCATCGCGCGATGCTCGGGTTTTATGGATGAGTCGCCATAAGGTTGTCACTCACGATGAATGAAATCCGCTGCGGCTCTTGCCGCAAACTCTTGATGAAGTCGGCCGAGCGAGCGATTGTTGGCCCTGTAGAAATTAAATGTCCCCGATGTGGGACGTTGAATAACCTGAGGCCCCTAGAGCCCTTCTCCGAACGCCCAGAGCGCCATATTCCGGAGAAAACATGTCCTGGCAACTCTTCCAACAAGACGCCCTGACTTGGCTGCATGATCAGTCAGCCGAACAATATGACGCCCTCGTTACCGATCCGCCGTACAGCTCTGGCGGATTGCATGCCGGCAGCCGAACGGCGGACAGTGCCAACAGCAAGTACGTGAATGACCCCAAAAAGTATCCGGAGTTTTCAGGCGAAAACCGCGACCAGCATTCCTACATGCTCTGGTCAACCCTTTGGCTCACTGAAGCCTACCGCGTTCTCAAGCCCGGCTCACCGTTCATCGTCTTCACTGATTGGCGGCAGCTTTCGGTCATGATCGATGCAGTCCAGGCAGCCGGGTTCACCTACCGGGGGTGTGTTCCCTGGGACAAGACGGAAGCCTGCCGTCCGGCCAAAGGACGGTTTCGCCAGCAGGCTGAGTTCATCCTGTGGGGATCTAAAGGGGCTTGGCACGATAAGGATGGTCCCACCTATCCAGGGGTCATCCGTTGCGGCGTAATGGCAGCAGGCCCCAAACTTCATACCACGGGTAAACCGCTGCCTTTGATGGATGCACTCGTCCAGGTGTGCCCACTTGGCACCGTGCTCGATCCCTTCACAGGTTCTGGTACAACCGGTGTTGCAGCCCTTCGCGCTGGCCGCCGTTTTATCGGTTGCGAGAGGGAAGCAGCTTATTACGACATTGCTAGTCAGAGGCTTTCAAAGGTGGTGTGAAGTTTTCATGATAATAGCATTTCGCTTACGTTGTCCGACACCAGAGCAAAAACGGAAGTCAATTCAATGGCACCATTGAGTTTCAATGTGATCGGTTTCACCTTCGTGAAACGCATGAAAGCGCTTTACGAAAGCTATCGCGTAGCGGCCAAAGAACTGACGATTTCACTTGGTGCCAAGGTGCGTCAGCTAGAGGACTACAAACTCGGTGTAACAAATGGTTCTCCGCCTATCGAAGAACGCGATGAGGACGGATACCTCCTTTGGTCGCAAGAGCAAGTCTTGGAACTCGACATAGATGCGATCAACGACGCGCTCCACGGTCTTCGGAATAGTTTTGCGATTGCAGTCTTCCATGCTTGGGAAGCTTCCATTCAAATGCAGTCTCGCTTTAAGGCTGGTGAAAAGGCCACTATCAAAAGCTACAACGAACTAGTAAAAGCCGCATCTCTTATGAACATTCAAGTTCAACCTGAACTTCGTAAGATTTGCACATTGGTAAACTTGCTGAAGCATCAAAACCCCATCCTAGGAAAAAAACTGGCGTCTCAATGGCCAGAAGTACTACCCAGCAATGTTGCGACTGGAATTAATGTCGATTGGTACGAAGTGGTTCGACTTAGTGACGCAGATATGGAGTTTGTTTTCGATATAGTTTCTAAATCGGGACCGGACGTCGGACTCACAGCTTAAGAAAAATTTGTTAGAGGTGCAGTTTGCAGTTGTTGGGTCATGCAGATCCCGTTGCATCTGAGGTGGATCACTTATGACATCTAAAAACGAAAAACTCGGGCGTTCATCGACCATAAATTGGATGTTCCTTGGATCAGCAGCTTGGGTCGCATTAGGCGTTGGCGTCCTCTGGTTGAGTTCATCCGAGTGCGATTCTGATGTTCAAAAAGCGGTAATATCTTGCCTAACCGCAAACGAACTGGGTGACTTCTTGGCGGGCTTTTTTGCACCGCTTGCTTTTGCATGGTTGGCCTATGCCGTTGTGATCCAATCAAAGGAACTTTCAGCACAAAAAGAGGAGTTACGGCTAACTCGCAAAGAAATGGAGTTGACCAGAGAGGTCGCAATCGAAGCCAAAGACGCGACACGCGCCCAGGCGGAGGAAGCACGACGCAGTGCAGAGTTGTTTGGCACACAAACGAAGTTGATGGAGGAAAACCAGCAGAGTGAACGCCAGGCTAGGGCACACGAAGACTTTGAATATCTCGTATCTTCGCTAAGCCAGACGCTATTCGAAGCTGCAGTTTTATTGACACCGAAAAACATGGTGGGAGTTCGACGGGAGGAGGGAGTGCGGGGGTTCCTAGTCTCATTGAACCATTGCAATGCGATTTTATCTCAGTGGAGAGAAACCACCGATCCATCTCCTATCGATCGACAAATGCAGGGGCTGGCAAAAGCAGGAAATGTGGCCAAGGCTTTTGCAGACCTACTTCCGGAACTTTCGAACGTCGACAAACTCGTTTTCAAGGATTGGGGCTTACTAGAGCTAAGCAGGCTAATTGAAGAGGTCAATTCCGAAAAGTTGGTTGCCAAGTGAAGTTGCGCGAATCGCCAAACGAAGTTGCGCGCTACAGGAATCACGGGATGTTCCAATCAATAGATTACGCTAGGTAAGTTCTAAAATCGATAAGTGAGAACATATTGGAAACAAACAGCCATTTTCATTTTAATACCAATCGGTTTTGCCGACTTGTCAAATGAGAACAAAATGTGTACAAAGGCTCTCATTGAAACGGCGCGTCCATCGTGGAATAAGGAGCGTAAGCCATGTCGCAAAGTACACTTCGTCTCGTAGAAAGCAGCCAGATGGATAAGACAAAAGCGCTGGACGCAGCGCTCAGCCAAATCGAACGCGCCTTCGGCAAAGGTTCCATCATGAAGATGGGGCAGGGCCAGGTGGTTGAGGTGCAAGCCGTCTCGACCGGGTCGCTCGGACTTGATATCGCGCTTGGGATCGGCGGTCTGCCGCGCGGCCGTATCGTCGAGATCTACGGGCCTGAGTCTTCGGGTAAAACCACGCTTGCCCTGCATGCGGTTGCCGAAGCCCAGAAGACCGGTGGTATCTGCGCCTTTGTCGATGCGGAGCACGCGCTGGATCCGATCTATGCACGCAAGCTTGGCGTCGATATCGACAATCTGCTGATCTCCCAGCCGGACGCTGGTGAACAGGCACTTGAAATTGCCGACACGCTGGTGCGGTCCGGCGCCATCGATGTTCTGGTCATCGACTCGGTCGCCGCGCTGACGCCGAAGGCAGAACTCGAAGGCGAGATGGGCGACAGCCTGCCGGGCATGCAGGCCCGTCTGATGAGCCAGGCTCTTCGCAAGCTGACTGCTTCGATTTCCAAGTCGAAGTGCATGGTGATCTTCATCAACCAGATCCGCATGAAGATCGGCGTGATGTTTGGTTCTCCGGAAACCACGACCGGCGGTAACGCGCTCAAGTTCTATGCCTCCGTCCGTTTGGATATCCGCCGTATCGGTGCGATCAAGGACCGGGACGAAGTGGTCGGCAACCAGACCCGCGTGAAAGTCGTCAAGAACAAGCTTGCGCCTCCTTTCCGTCAGGTGGAATTCGACATCGTCTATGGTGAAGGTGTCTCCAAGACCGGCGAACTCATTGACCTCGGCGTCAAGGGCAACATCGTTGAAAAGTCGGGTGCCTGGTTCTCCTACAACAGCCAGCGTCTTGGCCAGGGCCGGGAAAACGCCAAGCAGTTTCTGAAGGACAATCCGGAAATTGCCGATGAAATCGAACTTGCGATCCGCCAGAACGCCGGCCTGATCGCCGATGCGATCATTGATCCGGACGCTGCATCGGAAGAAGCCGAGGACTGATCCTCAGCTTCCGGTTAGCGCTTACAAGAGCTCCGGACGTTTGTCCGGTCTTCCAAGGGCCTCCTTCCGCACTCCGGAAGGGGGCCTTTTGCTTTTCGGGACCCGCAACGGAGCGAAATCGGAAGAGGTCAGATCCTGTCGGAGCGATTGTCCTGCGCATGACGGCAGCCTTCATTCCGGAAATCGCCTGTTTCCCGGTAGCTTTCCTTTGGGTCGGGTCCGTGCAACCGCTGGACAGGGTTGGAGGTGAAAGTTAAAAGGCTGTTCCGGCGCGGATCGGAGACCCGGATCCAGCGCCTTCAAGATTTTCAACAGGCCCTCATATGCGGGGCTGTGACCGATGCGAGATCCGAATGACCGGCGTAAATGAAATCCGCTCTGCCTTTCTGGACTATTTCAAGACAAACGGCCACGAAGTGGTCGAGTCCGGGCCGCTGGTGCCGCGTAACGATCCGACCCTGATGTTTGCGAACGCGGGCATGAACCAGTTCAAGAACGTGTTCACCGGCCTGGAAAAGCGCGACTATTCCCGTGCGGTCACGGCACAGAAATGCGTTCGCGCCGGCGGCAAGCATAACGATCTGGATAACGTCGGTTACACCGCGCGCCACCACACCTTCTTCGAGATGCTGGGCAACTTCTCCTTTGGTGATTATTTCAAGGACCAGGCGATCGAACTGGCCTGGAACCTCGTCAACAAGGAATTCGGCCTGCCGAAGGACAAGCTGCTGGTAACCGTCTTTGCCGAAGACGATCAGGCGTTCGATCTTTGGAAGAAGATCGCAGGTCTCAGCGAAGACCGGATCATCCGTATCGCGACGTCGGACAATTTCTGGTCCATGGGCGATACCGGTCCGTGCGGCCCGTGTTCCGAAATCTTCTACGACCATGGCGACCACATCTGGGGCGGCCCTCCGGGCTCTGCGGAAGAAGATGGCGACCGGTTCATCGAGATCTGGAACCTCGTCTTCATGCAGTACGAACAGACGCCGGAAAAGCGTCTCGACCTGCCACGTCCGTCCATCGACACCGGCATGGGCATCGAACGGATCGCCGCTGTCATGCAGGGCGTCCACAACAACTACGACATCGACCTCTTCAAGGCACTGATCGCGGCGTCCGTCAACGCAACGGGTGTTGAAGCGGAAGGCGACGCCACCGGCAGCCACCGCGTGATTGCCGACCATCTGCGCTCCACGAGCTTCCTGATTGCCGATGGCGTGCTTCCGTCCAACGAGGGTCGCGGCTATGTGCTGCGCCGGATCATGCGCCGCGGCATGCGCCACGCCCATCTTCTGGGTGCGAGCGAACCGCTGATGCACAAGCTGGTTCCGGCGCTGGTGCGTGAAATGGGCCGTGCCTATCCGGAGCTGAGCCGCGCTGAAGATCTGATCACAGAAACGCTGAAGCTGGAAGAAACGCGTTTCCGCAAGACGCTGGAGCGTGGTCTCGGCCTGCTGGACACCGCAACCGAAGGCCTTGAGGCCGGCGGTCGTCTGGACGGGGAAACCGCGTTCAAGCTTTATGACACCTACGGCTTTCCGCTGGACCTGACCCAGGACGCGCTCAGAACGCGCGACATTTCGGTTGATACGGATGGCTTCGATGCTGCAATGGAGCGCCAGAAAGCGGAAGCCCGTGCGGCCTGGTCCGGGTCTGGCAGCGCAGCGACGGAGGCAGTCTGGTTCGCACTGAAGGAAAAGCACGGCGCCACGGACTTCCTCGGCTATGAGACCGAGACGGCCGAAGGTGTCGTTGCCGGTCTTGCAGCTGAAGACAAGGAAGTTGCCAAGCTGTCTGCAGGTGAAAGCGGTTTCGTGGTTCTCAACCAGACGCCGTTTTACGGCGAAAGCGGCGGCCAGGTGGGCGACACCGGCTGGATGCTGGCCAATGGCGTCAAGGTTGCCGTGACCAATACGCAGAAGAAGGCCGAAGGGCTCTTCGTTCATTCGGTCACCGTGGAAGAAGGCGAGCTGGTTCCGGGCCTTGCCCTGGAACTGAAGGTCGACCATTCCCGCCGCAAGTCGATCCGGTCCAACCACTCGGCTACGCACCTTGTGCATGAGGCCTTGCGCGAGGTCCTTGGCAATCACGTCGCTCAGAAGGGTTCGCTGGTAACGCCGGAGCGCCTGCGGTTCGACTTCTCGCATCCCAAGCCGGTGAGCGATGAGGAGCTGGCAACGGTCGAGGGCTTTGCCAACGAGATCGTGCTGCAGAACGCGCCTGTCGATACACGCCTGATGGCAGTCGATGATGCTATCGAAGCTGGCGCCATGGCTCTGTTCGGCGAGAAATACGGGGACGAGGTTCGCGTCGTTTCCATGGGGACCGCTCTCCATGGCCCCAAGCAGGGCAAGCCTTATTCGCTTGAACTGTGCGGCGGTACACATGTGAAGCGTACCGGCGACATCGGTCTGGTGACACTGGTTTCCGAAGGTGCGGTTGCTGCCGGCGTTCGCCGTATCGAGGCGCTGACTGGCGCAGAAGCCCGTGAATATCTGGATGCCCAGGACAAGCGCATGCGCGAACTGGCCAGCCTGCTGAAGATCAGCGCTGACGATGTTCCGGCTCGCGTGGCTCAGCTGGTTGAAGATCGCAAGAAGCTGGAGCGCGAACTGGCGGATGCCAAGAAGAAGCTCGCCATGGGCGGTGGAGCGGAAGGCGGCGCGCCGGTGAAGGACGCCGGCGCGTTCAAGCTGATGGCGCGTATCGTCGAGGGGATCAACCCGAAGGATCTGAAAGGCATGGCCGACGAGGCCAAGACCCAGCTCGGGTCTGGCGTGGTCGTTCTGATCAGCGTTGCCGAAGACGACAAGGCCGCCATCGTGACTGCCGTCACGCAGGATCTGACCGACAAGGTCAGCGCCGTGGATCTGGTGCGGATCGGTTCGGAAGCGCTCGGCGGCCGCGGTGGTGGCGGTCGGCCTGATATGGCACAGGCCGGTGGACCGGATGGGTCCAAGGCCGACACAGCCGTTGCCGCAATCGAGGCACACCTCACGGGGCTCTGATGGTCCTTCGGACAATCAAAATTGAAAAGGGCGGTCCCATCAGGGCCGCCCTTGTTCGTTTAAGATGCTCGGGCACTTCCCGGGGCGAAATTACACAAGCCCCTCCTTGGTCATCCCGGACACAGCAAAGCGAAGATCCGGGGACGGAGAGCCCTATCGCTCTCGGCATGGCCTCTTGAGGTCCTGCAAGGCTTGTCGCTCCCCGGTCCCGGCTCGCGCTTCGCTTGGCCGGGATGACGACGGAGGGGATATTGGTTGTTTTGTGGGGAAGGCGGCCCTACTGGCGCTTTTCCCGCTCGCCTGAAGGCATCAGGTCTTTTCCTCGCTACCAAGTTCAAACATGCCCCTCTTTGGTCATCCCGGACGCAGTGAAGCGAAGATCCAGGATCGGGGAGCTCTATTGCTCTCGGTATCGCCTCTTGAGGTCCTGCAAGGCTTGTCGTTCCCCGGTCCCGGCTCGCGCTGTGCTTGGCCGGGGTCACGTTGGAGGGGGGCGTCGTTTGAGGTGACCTGGTCAGGGCTGCCTCTGGTGGCCTGCCGGTTGGTTCAGTTCAGCAAAGCAGTCACTGCCAGCGCGGCTGCTGCGAAGAACGTCGAGACCAGCAACATTTTCAGCACGATGTGGTGAGGCGTGGTTTCTGCGGCGCGAACCTTGTCGGTGTCTATGGTCATGGTGTCCTCCTTCAGTTCGGTTGGCTATCCATGGAGATGGGGCCTGCGACAAAATTGCCCAATCACGTTCCGCTCACCCCTATGCACAGCTTCGTGCGGCGCGGTGAGGGCTGTCCGCGTGGAGAGCTTTGTCGTAGCCTGTCTTTCGGCTATTCATGAAAACGCGAGCAAAATCAGAAACGGGGGGCTCGGTGTCCGGCCACGAATTCAAACGGGCGCTCTATGAGGTGCTTGAGGACACGGGCAAACGCCGCATCGGCGCGCGCTTGCTGCGGAACTTCCTGATCGTCCTCATCCTGATCAACATCGCGCTTGCGGTGTTGGAAACCGTGCCGGAAATCCGAGACATCCTGAGCACGCATCTGCGTCTGATCCAGTTGGGCAGCGGACTTGTCTTTCTGGCCGAATACGTCATGCGTCTTTACGTGGCCGATCTCCATCCGCCGCTGCGCCGTTACGGGCCGGTGTTTTCCAGGCTGCGTTATGCGATCCAGCCAGATGCGATCATTGATCTGATCGGGGCCCTGCCGCTTTTGTTCGTGTTGTTCCTGCCCAATCAGGCGGTCACGATGGTCGTCATCCTGAGGCTGCTGCGCTTCCTGAAGCTGGCCCGGTATTCACCGGCGTTGCGTTCGTTGATTTCCGCCGTCGGCAACGAGCGCAGGGCTCTGCTCGGATCGAGCATGATCATCTTCGGGGTCATCCTGATGGCTGCCACCTTGATGTATCTGATCGAGCATGACGACCAGCCGGAAAAGTTCCGCAGCATTCTGCACGGCATCTATTGGGCGATTACCACTGTGACGACCGTCGGCTATGGCGATGTCGTGCCGGTCACCAATCTCGGCAAGACGGTTGGGGGTATCGTCATGCTGATGGGCTACGGGCTGATAGCCTTGCCGGTCGGCATCATTGCTTCGGCCTTTGCCCGGGAAATCCATAGCCGGGATTTTGTCGTCACCTGGTCGATGGTGGCGCGCGTGCCCTTGTTCGAAGACCTGAAGGCGACGGAGATTGCCGAAGTTGCGAAGTTGCTGCAGTCGCTTCGCGTGCGCAAGGGCGGTACGATTGCCGAGCAGGGCGATGTTGCGGACAAGATGTATTTCATCGCCGACGGAGAAGTCGAAATCCGGCTGCAGCACGACACGGTCTATCTGGGAGAAGGCAGTTTCTTTGGCGAATTGGCACTGATCAATCAGACACCCAGAACCGCGAAAGTGGTCGCTTACAAGGATTGCCAGCTTCTGGTGCTGGAAGCGGAAGCCCTCAAACACCTGATGGACAGGGATGAAGGGCTGGCCAAGAAGATCATGGATGAAGCGCGAGACCGTGTTGCGGCGGGAAAACGTGTGCTGGGCGAGCTGGCGGAAGAGGAACTTCAGCAGTCGGGCGTGTTTGCATCTTCAGAGAACACCGACCAGGAGCCGGAGCTTTTCCAGGGGGACGATTCCAAGGACGAAGCCGACTCTGAAGATGACATGATGGAGGAAGTTGCCGGAACGCAGAAGGATCCGGCAAAGTAGGCCTGTCGAAAGGGCGCTCAGTAGGGTGTCAGGCCACGGGGTACCTGGGCGTAGAGCGGATCGCCCTGCCAGAAGACATCTGTCGGGCCGACGACAAAGTCGACCAGGTTCCATCGGTTAAACTGGTAACGCAACAAGGCGAAGGTGACGAGGCCATCCATATACTCCGCCTGCGAGGCGAACGTCGTGCGGGACAGGTCAATGACGCCACCACCTGGGCGCTGCGGCGAAACCTGGACGAAAGCCCAGCCATGGCCGGAACGCATCCAGTTGACCACGAACTCGACCGGGGGCCCCACCCTTGCTTCCATCATCGGACGCATCGCATCGAGTATGTCCTTGCGCTCGGCAGTGCCGCGGGAGGGCTCGTGGACTGTTTGTGCCGATGCTGCCAAACCGGCACACATCAGCAAAAGGCTGCTCAAGAAAACAATTACAAGCTTTTGAAACTTCATCTAAAAATCCCCTTCTTCATAAAATGATTCAATGTTGTGCCTGCCTGAATGTAAATGGAGCAACGGGCGTCGTGGAACGGCAAAAGACTAACATGTTTGCAGTGGTTCTGACCTGCGGAAAAGATAAAGGCCTGACGCCTAATCGCACTCAACCAGACGGTTCGGTTTTTCTGAAACTGTCGCGTTCCTTGAACATCTGCAGCCATGAGGACAGCTTCGGCGCCGAACGCAGAAGCAACCGGCCTTCTTCTGACAGCTCGAAGAGAGCAAGCATCGGGACCGCATGGCAGTCGGCGAGGGTGAGTTGATCGCCCATCAGGAATGGACCTTCCGTCACAAGCGCTTCCAGTGTTTCGACGATCGTTCTTGCCCGGCCGAGCGCCGAGGCGATCTTGACTTCATCCGCGGGGGCGCCGCCAGAGGGCTTTGACACCCGTTCGACGAAGATGTCCCAGACGAGGGTCTTGTAGGCGTAATTGTCGAGGATGGAGAGAAGCTGAGCCATGCGCGCCCGCGGTTGTGGAGAGGCTGGCTGAAGCGGAGGGCCGTCGAAGGCTTCATCGATGTAGCGCAGGATGGCCGCTGTTTCGAACAGGGTGAAGTCGCCATGCTTCAGTGTGGGGATCTTGCCGAAAGGCTGCAGCTCAAGATAGCTTTCCGGCGGTCCACCCGGGGCAAACACATCGATCGGGACAAGCTCGTAGGCGATCCCCTTTTCGATAAGTGCCATTCGGGCCGAGCGCACATAGACCGAATAGTCCGCACCATAAAGTTCAATCATCGAGACCCTCCGTTCAAACGGTCGAGACGCAGCCTGTCACGGTTGTCGGTCAGGCGCCACACGCTGGCGAAGGTAGCGCCAAGGACACCGAGGCCGGTAGCGCCGCCAAGCAGAAACATGATCATGAGCTGGTATTTGACTGCTTCACGCGGATCGACCCCGGACAGGATCTGCCCTGTCATCATTCCGGGCAATGACACGACGCCTGTTGCCGCCATGGCGTTGATGATCGGCGTGAATCCTGACCGCAGTGCCTGACGGGAGAAGGGGCGTGTCGCTTCCCAGCGGGTGCAGCCCAAGAGCAACTGGGCTTCCACGTCGCGTCGCCCGCGGGCAAGCGACGTGTGAAGCGTATCAAGGCCGAGGCTGACCCCGGTCATTGTGTTGCCGAGCACCATGCCGAAAAGCGGCAGTGCATATTGCGGCATCCAGACCGGGTCGGGGCGGATGAGCCCTGCCAGGGCGTAGATCGTGACGAGCGTGCCTGCGACCAGCATGACGGCGACGCCGAGCCCCGGGCCCCAGAGGCCAGCAAGGCGACGGTCCTGCCGCGCCCAGATTTCGCGCCCTGCGAAAGCCAGCATCACGGCAGCAGCCAGCAGTGTCCACAACAGGGATCCGGCAAAGAAGATTGCCTTTAGGACAAGCCCGACCAGGATCAGCTGCACGCTCATTCTCAAGGCCGAAATGATGAGCGTGCGGGTGAGGCCGAGATCAAGCACGATCGAAAAAACCGCGTTCAACAGCAGGAACACCGAGGCGGCCACGAGGTCCCAATAGGTGAGGGCGAGATAACCGGTCACGCGGGCGCCCCCTGGCCAGCACCTGCCGTCAGCTGGCCTTTTTCCATGACAAGCCGTCGTGCCCCGAGCCGTTCGGGCTGGCCGGGGTCGTGCGTGACGATCAGAAGGGCGCGATTGGCAGCAAGCTGGTGTTTCAGGAGAGTTTCGACCAGGTCAACGGAAGGCGGGTCCAACGCGGAGGTGGGTTCATCCAGCAGAAGAACCTGCGGTGCTGTCTGGAGAGCGCGCACAAGGGCAAGGCGTTGGCGCTCACCGGTGGAAAGCCGGGAGACCTCCCAGGGGAGCGCATCGGCAAGACCAACCTCGCGCAGCAGGTTGGGAAGGTCGGAAGTTTCGGCGAAATGATCCTGAACACGGTCCGCCCACCAGCCGCTTTCGGCAGGCACGTAAGCCACCTTTCGGCGCCATTCAGGAGCCGGCATGGCGTCGCGCACCGTGCCATCCAGGGCAACATGGCCGGTGCTTTCATCGAGATCGGCAATTGCTCTGAGAAACAGGGATTTGCCTGCGCCGGAGGGTCCTGAAATCGCAACGGCTTCGCCCGCTTGCAAGGCAAGGTCCAGGGGGCCGATCAGAGGCGTCTTCAATTCGCGGATCGTCAACACCGTCCTCTCCTCTGGCTACCAGCCGGGTGAGCCTAGCGCGGGCCGGGAAGAGGGACAATCGGCAGGTTGTTGTTGGGCCGAAAGGCAAAACACCGCGGACAATGTCCGCGGTGTCGCTCCTTCGGCCTTCACAGGCAATGCCTTAGTGTGCGGCCATGGCCTTGGCCAGGTTCTCGTCGATCTTGTCCAGGAAGCCGGTAGTGGTGAGCCAGGCCTGATCCGGGCCGACGAGCAGGGCAAGGTCCTTCGTCATGTGGCCGGCTTCCACCGTGTCGATGCAGACCTTTTCCAGCGTCTGGGCGAAACGGGCAAGCTCCTGGTTGTCGTCGAGCTTGGCCCTGTGCGCGAGCCCGCGGGTCCAGGCGAAGATCGAGGCAATCGAGTTGGTCGATGTGCTCTCGCCCTTCTGGTGCTGGCGATAGTGGCGTGTGACCGTGCCGTGGGCGGCTTCCGCTTCCACCGTCTTGCCGTCCGGTGTCATCAGAACGGACGTCATCAGGCCGAGCGAGCCGAACCCCTGGGCAACCGTGTCTGACTGGACGTCACCGTCGTAGTTCTTGCAGGCCCAGACGTACCCGCCGGACCATTTCAGAGCGGAGGCGACCATGTCGTCGATCAGCCGGTGTTCGTACCAGATGCCGGCTTCCGCATACTTGTCCTTGAATTCGGCCTCGTAGATCTCCTGGAACAGGTCCTTGAAGCGGCCGTCATAAGCTTTCAGGATCGTGTTCTTGGTGGAGAGGTAACAGGGCACTTTTCTGTTGAGCGCGTAGTTCAGCGAAGCGCGGGCAAAATCGCGGATTGAGTCGTCGAGATTGTACATCGCCATGGCGACGCCGGCGGACGGCGCGCCATAGACTTCGTGTTCGATCACCTGTCCGTCTTCACCGGTGAAGGTGATGGTCAGCTTGCCCTTGCCGGGAAAGCGGAAGTCGGTGGCGCGATACTGGTCGCCAAAGGCATGGCGGCCGACGATGATCGGCTGGGTCCAGCCCGGCACCAGGCGCGGCACGTTCTGCATGATGATCGGCTCACGGAAGATAACGCCGCCAAGGATGTTGCGGATCGTGCCGTTGGGCGAACGGTACATGCGCTTCAGGCCGAATTCCTCAACCCGCGCTTCATCCGGTGTAATGGTGGCGCATTTGACACCGACGCCATGTTCCTTGATGGCGTTGGCCGCATCGACCGTGATCTGGTCGTCGGTCTCGTCGCGTTTCTGGATCGACAGATCGAAGTAGAGCAGGTCGATGTCGAGATAGGGGTGGATCAGCTTGTCCTTGATAAAGGCCCAGATGATCCGGGTCATCTCGTCGCCGTCGAGCTCGACGACCGGATTGTCGACTTTGATCTTTGCCATGGGACGCATTGCCTCGCGGGTCTGGAAAATGGGAAGGCGAAACGGAAATCTGAATGGTGCGAGTTGTACCTGATTTCTATTGTGTGCGCTTGTATACAATGTTGCGTCGCGAAGCAAGGGGGCTGTTCAGTTTGCTCCGGACCATGCCTCGAAGAAGGTTCTTGAATGGAAGTCTTCATAGGTGTTCCGAAGATTGCCCAAGGTTTGCGGCTAAATTTCGGACCTAAAGTTTTTCCTGATGCTCCCGGATTTCCTGCGCATGCGGCCGTACCAGATCGGCCACCGTCACTTGCCCAAGCTTTACCTGGAACGTTTTGCGTGCCGCCTCCAGCGCGGCTGAAGTTGCCCGGTTGGCGGCCTGTTCCAAAAGGCAGGTGGGGGCGTCGGCGGATTGACCGACGGCAAAAAGCTGTGGTGAGCCGAGGGCGGCATAGACCTCTGCCAGAGAGATGCTGTCCAGGCTCTTGGCCAGCACCCAGCCGCCGCCATGACCCTTGGTGGCCCCGACGAAACCCGCTTCCCGCAGCCCCGCCATGGTGCGCCGGACCAGGGAAGGGTTGGTGTTGAGCATCTTCCCGATCTGATCGGACGTCACAGGGGCTTCTGTCTGGTCCAGATGCAGGAGCACGTGAAGCACGCGCGGCAATCGGCTGTCGGTTCGCATGGAAATCTCCGTTTGGAAAACCTTATGCCGGATTCGGTTACGTGACAAATCAAGGCACATGAGATTGACGTGCGTGATTTTGTAACTTTATAAGTAACAAAATCGAGTTCACGCCTTGCCAGGAGTTCTGAATGTCACTTTTGTTTGACGGTGCGACCAGGGAGAGGCGCAATCGCTGGGCGGCGCTGGCCGCGCTCTACCTTGCCATGTTCATGAATATTCTCGATGTGTCGGTGGTCAATCTGGCGCTGCCGTCCATCCGCCGGGGGCTTGGCGCCACGGACACCCAGCTGGAATGGGTGCTGGTTGTTTATGTACTGGCCTTTGCCGCCGGTTTGCTGCCTTTCGGCCGGTTTGGAGACGTGGTCGGCAGGGGGCGGGTCTTCCGCTGGGGTGTCGCCGGGTTTACCGCCAGTTCCCTGGCATGCGGTCTGGCGCCTGATATAGGCACCCTGATTACCGCCCGCGGCCTGCAGGGGCTCTGCGCGGCAATGATGGTGCCGCAGGTACTTGCCATTGTTCACGTGATCTTTCCGGCAGAGGAAAAAGGCAAGGCCATCGGCCTGTTCGGCTCCGTCAGCGCACTTGGGGCCGTGGCGGGGCCGCTGGTGGGCGGGGCAATCGTGGCGGCCGATGTCTTCGGGCTGGGCTGGCGGCCGATCTTTCTGATCAATCTGCCTGTCGGGCTGATCTCGCTGGCCGGCGCTCTTCGCTTTCTGCCGCACCTTGAGACCGAAAACCGGGTGACGCCGGATTGGTCCGGAACGTTTCTTTTCGCCCTTGCAGTGCTGTCGCTGGTGTTTCCGCTTGTGGAAGGCAGGCAATTCGGCTGGCCGTTCTGGTGTTTTGCCTTGATGGGGCTAAGCGCGGTTCTGGCTGTTCTGTTCTACCGGCTGCAGGTTCAGAAGGCGCGCCTCGGCCAGGCGCAGCTTCTGCCGGTGCTGCTGACAGGGGACCGCGTGTTTGTTGCGGGCGTCGCGTTTGTCGCGCTGTTCTTTTCCGGTCTTGCAGGCATGTTCTTCATGATGGCGCTCTTCCTGCAGGCAGGCCTTGGATTATCGCCCATGACAGCCGGGCTCATCCTGGCGCCACATCCGGTTGGCGTCATCCTTGCGTCCGCGATGACAGGCCGCTTCGGAGCCCGCTATCAGGCGGCAAGGATCAGCCTTGCCATGCTGGCTGTTTTCTGCGGTCTGGTGGCGGTGCGCCTGCTCGTTTCCAATGGGACATCGGCAAGCCTGCTGGTGTTGCCATTCCTGATTGTCGGACTTGGAACGGGAACGGTGATCCCGGCATTGTTCCAGCTCGTGCTGTCGCGGGTTTCCGGACCGGATGCGGGAGCAGGGTCCGGAGTTCTCCAGGCCTTCCAGCAGATCGGCATGGCGCTTGGCATCGCGGTGCAGGGCCAGATCTTCTTCCAGGTTCTGGCGGCTGGTCGTAGTGAGGCTCTGTACCGGGATGCCGCGGCTGCAGCGTTGCTCTATCCGGCGAGTTCGTGTTTCGGGCTGGCTGTGCTTGCCGTTGGTCTTGCCTGTAAATTCCGCTCTGGATGAATTGTGGATTCAATGCTGCTGCTGGCGGACAGCACTGGCGCGTGCGGGCCGCTTTGGACAACAAACCTGAAAAACTGCCCACGAACCAACAATGTCAAGAACAGCATTTTCAGAAGCTGATCAGACGCACGGCGATTTGAGGCGTTGGTTGTGAGTCCCATCCAGCGGTACAGAAATCGGATCAAGTTGAGCGTGTGATCGATTCAAATCTTCCGTAGATGCCGGTCCGGATTGGTAATTCTACGCGGGCAAGGTTTCTCGTGAATTTAGTAGTGATTAGGAAAAATTGACGAGCAATTTGACCGACGTGAAAGAAATAGATGCTCGTGGGTTCAATAGTTCCAGAATAGGGCCGTATTTCCTCTTTCAGGTTCAGAATTTGTTGAGGCGGGTGCCGAAACACTTCTGGTATCGGGTCGCACTTCGACCCGGGCAACGCAATGGACCGAAGGGGCTTGTTTCGTGCTCGAAACCGTTCGATCAAGAGGAAACGCGCTGTTCAAGCGCGTCTTTGTGCGGGCAACGCTTTATGGCGTGTTCGGATTGCTGGCTTTTTCGCTGGTTCTGATCGGCATCGATTATCTGACACAGACGGACAAGATCGAGGAACGCCTTGCTCGGACTGCTCACGACAAGGCGCTGTTTGTCACCAATATCGCGGCGCGCGAAATCGCCAACAAGAACTATGGTGAAGTCGAGCGGCTTTTGAATGCGATTGCGGGTGACAAATACATCATCGCAGCCAAGGCCTATAGCCGTTTCGGTCAGGAGTTTGCCAGCGACTTCACCTCCGCAGAACCCTCGAGCGCCGTGCAGTTCAACGAAGACGCCCTGAATGTAGCGCAGTCGGGCAAGGCTCAGTATTCGGAAACCGCCGACATGATCGAATACATCCTGCCGGTTTCCCGCAGCGGGGAAGTGGTGGGGTCCGTTCTGGTGCGCATTTCGAAGCACGAGCTTGCGGGCGTTCTGAGGGAAAAGATTGTTCAGGTGGTATTGATCCTGGCGGTTCTTCTTCTTGCCTTCGTACCCGTGATTGCTGCCCTCATGTACCGGGCGACGGCAGGTGTCAGCCGCGTGACGCAGGCAGCCAATGAGGCCGCAGCCGGCTACCTCGACTGCAATCTGGAAACTGATGCACCGGGCGAGGTGGGTGACCTGCAAACCGCGTTCCGCGGAATGATGGTCAAGCTGCGCGAGAACATTCTGCGGATCGAGGAACTCGCCTACACCGATCGCATCACCGGTTTGCCCAACAGGGCCAAGCTGGACAATGTCGCGATGACGCTGATCGACCTGCGCCCCAAGGAAACAGGCAGCGTTCTTTACATCGGACTGGACCGCTTCAAACTGATCAACGACATGCACGGGCATGCCGTAGGCGACAAGCTGTTGCGGCTGGTTGGCAACCGGTTGGCTGTACTGGTCGACGAGCTGGCCAAGCCTCTGACGTCAAAACCCCCCTGCGTTGCCCGGTTTTCCGGCGACGAATTCGTCGTACTGTTACCCGGCGTCGATGATCTGCCGACGCTTGCCAAGTTGTCCAGAACGATGGTCGAGCGGCTGGGTGGGGCCTATAGAATTGGGCGGCTTTCCCTTTCGCTGACCGTCAGCGCGGGGATCGCGAGATACCCGGAGCACGGTACAACGGCCGAGGAAGTTCTGCGAAACGCCAACATGGCCATGTATGAAGCAAAGGGGGCAGGCAGGGCTCAGTCGATCGCCTACAACGATATCATTCGCGAACGGATGACCGAGCGCGAACAGATCCGGCACAGGCTGCAAAGCGCGCTGAGAGACCGCACGCTATCCGTTCACTACCAGCCGAAGGTCGACATTTCGTCCGGCAAGATTGTCGGTTCTGAAGCGCTGCTGCGCTGGAACGATGCCGAACTCGGGTCCGTGCCGCCCTACAAGTTCATTCCCGTGGCAGAAGAATGCGGCCTGATCGTTCCGATCGGGGAATTCGTGCTGGCATCCGCGCTCTCCGACATGAAATCGCTGCACCGGCAGAATGTCGATGTATCTGTCGCCGTGAATGTTGCGCCGGCGCAGCTGCAGGCGAAGGGATTTACCGGCAGAATGCTCGGGATCATTGGCGAGAGCGGGTTCTCGACGGAGAAGCTGGAACTGGAAGTGACGGAATCGAGCCTTGTCGACTATTCGCAGAACCTTCTGGATCAGATCCTGCCGATCAAGAAAGAAGGCGTCAAATTTGCAATCGACGACTTCGGCACCGGCTATTCCTCGCTGCACAGTCTCGCAAGCATGCCGTTCGACACGCTGAAGATCGACCGGTCCTTCATCATGGACATTGCCAATTGCGAGGATCGACGGACCATCGTCGAGCTGATCCTGATGCTGGCAAGACAGCTCAATCTCAACACCGTGTCGGAAGGGGTCGAGACCCAGTTGCAGATGGATTACATCAATCTGTGGGGCGGGACGCTCGGCCAGGGCTACTTGTGGAGCCCGGCGGTGCGGTTCGGCGAGTTCTCGCGAATGGTCATGAAGCGGCAAGGAGAGGCGAATGCGGCCGAGCCCTGGAGGCAGGCAGCCTCCTGAACTCCGATGAGGAATGTCCTGACGGCCGTATTTGCCTAGTCGTGTACGTCGACCAGACCTTCAAACAGAGCGTTTTTTGATCCGTCGGACAGGCATTCCACGGTCAGCGCCTCCGTGAAGGCCTGCTGGTCAGAGGCTTCGACGGGGCTTTCTGCGAGTAGCGTCAGGATCTCGTTGCCCAGGCGCAACAGCTCCGGACGGACATCCTTGATCAGGTCGGGTACGTTCTGCGGACGAGCTTCACCGCTCTCCCAGCGTTCGATCCAGCAGGTTTGAATGTCCTTGGCCGCATCGATCTGCGCCTGGAAAAACAAGGTGACATTGTCAGCCGACAGGCCGTTTTCGACGGCCTTTTCGCGGGCTGCATCCAGCACCACCTTTTCCCTCGGCAGATCCTCGACAGGTTTGTCGTTATCCGCTTTCCAGGCTGCAACCGACTGCATGAACGAAAGACGTTCGTTGATAGCGCCGAACAGCTTGTCAGGTGCCGCCCAGCCAGGAGTGACGGTGGCAGCAAGAAGCGATACCGCGAGAGCGGTCAGGGGAATCGATTTCAACATGGCCGAAGACTTTCACAGGTCACCGCCCGCGGCAAGTCTTTGGTTGTGGTCTACTTCTTTTCAACCGAACGGCTGATCTCGGTGATCACGCCGAATGCGACGGCGGCCATGATCTTCAATAGTCCGCTGTCGAGCGCCTGTTCGCGTGTCAGATTGCCAAGGAAAAAACCCGGTCTTGGTTCAGTGACTGCACCCAGAGTAACGCCGGCCAGAAGTGCCAGCTGAATGCAGCCAAGGAAAAAGACGACACCAGCGATAAGCGTTCCCAATTTGGTAAAGGGCATTGCAAACTCTCATGATGTGCTTTGTATGCGAGTGAGGTTATCTTTCGTTAGGGTTTCTGCAAGTAAAAATCACAATTACCCTAAATACAGAAAAGTTTAATAAACAAAGGTTTTGATTTTTATCTTTGATTGGATGCTTCAAAGGTCAGATTTTTCAGGTGGCTGACGCAATTTCCTGAAGAAGTGTTTCGAGATCTGAAGCTTGTCGATGGTGCTGATCCGGCTGATTTCGGTGGCGGCCTTCAGGCGGCAAAATTTCGGTGCAATGTCGCATTCAGACCGAATATGGCGAAAATTCGCTTGCAGAATATCGCCAATCCTTGCAAATCTAGACGATGCGATGGTTTCGCCCGAACAAGCGTAAGGGCGGATGAAATGGGAACACGGTGAGGCGTACCCAACAGGGACCAATACCGTGGCTGCCCCCGCAACTGTATGCGACGAGCAAAGCCCTACAAGCCACTGGAGCGATCCGGGAAGGCGGGCGGCGCAGAGACTCGCGAGCCAGGAAACCTGCCATCCAGCGGTCCCATCGGGGCCGGTTCACACCATCTGCTCGCGCACGGAGGGTGCGCAAAGGAGAAATGACATGCATATCGAACCGGGCATCGTCGACGGTGCCAAAATCGTACTCAGCTACGGTACCGCGGCTGCTTCCTTCGGCCTTCTGGGCAAAATGGCTCTCGACACGATCCGCAAAAGCGGCGTTCTCAGCCTTGCCGTTCGCTCCGTCATCACGACGGTTGCCGTATTCTGCTTCTTTGAAATCCTGCCGCATTACCCGGTCGGTGTTTCCGAAGTGCACTTCATCCTGGGCTCCACGCTGTTCCTGATGTTCGGCGCTGGTCCGGCAGCAATCGGCCTTGCTGCAGGCCTTCTGCTTCAGGGGGCGCTGGTTGCTCCTTTCGACCTGCCGCAGTACGGCATCAACGTCACCACGCTGCTTGTGCCGCTGTGGGGTGTCAGCCTGCTGGCAAACCGCATCATTCCGGAAAAGACCGCCTATGTTGACGTTTCCTACGTTCAGGCACTGGCTCTTTCCACCACGTTCCAGGCCGGTATCGTTGGCTGGGTCGCGTTCTGGGCATTCTACGGCCAGGGCTTCGGCGCCGAGAACATGGTTTCCGTCGGTTCCTTCGGCTTTGCCTACATGCTGGTGATCCTGGGCGAGCCGCTGGCTGACCTGGCTGTTCTGGCCGCTGCCAAGACCCTGGCACCGCTGACGAAGAACCTTGCTTTCGAAAACAGGCTGCACAACGCGGCAGCTTAAGTCTTCGGCTTTTTGCTGAATTCAAGTCACGAAGGGCGGCCCCGGGGCCGCCCTTTTTGTTTGTCGTTCCGACGACGCCTTGACAACGAACAATCAGAGCTTCGTTGCCTCGGTGGAGCGGATCTTCTTCCAGTTGGCTTCCGCCTTGGCGATGGTACCGGACTGGTCTTTCTGGAACTCGCGGAAGATGGCCTCGTTCAGGAACAGATAAAGCTTGCCGTCGACAACGGCCGCGAACTGCGGATCGCCGTCGAACTTCTTGCCGACTGAAACACCGAAGGTGCAGAAGCCGCCGTTTTGCGGCAGGTACTGATCCGGATGCGCGGTAAAGGCATCCATGGCTTCCTGCGATGCGAAGTAGTAGGCAACACCGTCGTGGACGGCCGTATATTGTGCGGTTCCGTCAATCCGGTTGCCCAGGCTGACAAAGGCCACGGGGTCGACACCATGAAGACCGAGCGGGCTGCCGGCGGCGGTCAGGCCGCTGGAGGTGTTGTATTCGTCCGCGGCCATTGCCGGGGCCGACAGAGCGGCAAGAGACAGCAGCGTTGCGGCAATGGCGGATTTCATCAAGGACATGTTCTACTCCTGAAAGAGTGTGAAGGTTGAAGGCCGGATTTGCTCCGGTGTCTCTACCTTGCGTCCGAAGCTGAGGCGTCTCCATGTTCGCAAGTTCCCGAAGATTTGCAGATCGTCCGGATTGCAGCTCAAAAAAACACCGGCGTGAAGGCCGGTGTCATTGTGCGCTGAAGGGGGGCTGTCAGGCGGCCTGCGCAACCGTTTCCTGCGGTTTGGCAAGGCTGACCACTGTCAGAACGGCAATGGCGTTTACCAGGTAATAGGCGAAGTCGAGGCCGGTGAAGCCAAGTGCGAAGGGAGCTGCCAGGAACACGATGCCGACGGCAAAATCGACCGCCAGATGAACCGAATAGGGCAGAATGCGGATGATGCCGGTCTGGTGATCTGTCAGGATCGTCAGCGCCAGGGCCGCAAAGCCTGTCAGGAACGATAGCCAGAAGGCGATCGGGTTGGATTGGCCGAGATCAAGGAATACGGGCAGGGAAATAAGGCCGATCGCGACGGGATAATCGAGATAGGCGTGCATGGTCTTGGTGACGAAGCGAACAGACATCTTTCAGGTGCTCCAGGTTGGTTTCATGCGGGCGAATTGCCCACGAGCCCAAAGATGTTGGTCGACTTCGGTTCTATCCATGCACGAAAGTCCCTGAAAATTGACCGATCGTCCGGGAGCCTTGCGCTTTGCGGTGTTGAGGCAAAAATGCGGGAGTAGCACTTCAACCGGAACCGGCCTTTCATGAAACATGACGCCCTGACCCAGATCCTGGATGCCTTGAAGCTACGAGGATCCGTCTATTTCCATACCTGCTTTTCGCCGCCCTGGGCCGTGCGGGTGCCGGCCTTCGGCAATGTCGCGCGGTTTCACATGGCAATGCGTGGTGGCTGCTGGCTGGCGGTGGATGGTGTTGAAAAGCCGATCCGCCTTGCGACCGGCGATCTCGCCGTCATTCCGCACGGGGCCGCTCATATCCTGAGCGATGAACCGGACCGTCCCGCGGCCGAAGTGGACGAGGTCGTGCGGCAATCCGGTTATACGGGGGAAGGCGCGCTCTATTACGGCGGTCCGGACGAGGAGCTGGCCTGTAAACTGTTCTGTGGCCATTTCGAATTCGAGGAAGGCTCGGTCCATCCGCTGCTCGATGCCTTGCCCGCCGTCATTCATCTGCCCAACACACAGACGATGAACGCCTTCTGGCTGGAAGCAGTGATGCGATTTGTTGCCAGCGAGGTGCGCGCCGGGCAGCCGGGGTCCGAGGCGATCATCCACCGGTTGACGGAGATCATCTTCATCCAGGTGGTGCGAACGTTCGTCGACAGGGAGGGGGACAGGGCCGGATGCCTGGCGGCTGTGCTCAACCCGAAGCTCGGGCGCAGCATGTCCAAGATCCATCTGGCGCCGGAAAAGCCCTGGACGGTGGAGAGCCTTGCCCGGGAGGCTGGCATGTCCCGGACGGTTTTTGCAGACAGGTTTACGAACCTCGTCGGCATGACGCCGCTGGCCTATGTCACCCACTGGCGCATGGAACGGGCACGGCGCGACATTCGGGAGACGGATCTGCCCCTGATCGATATTGCCGAAAACATCGGCTACAGCTCGGAAGCCGCCTTTAACCGGGCCTTCAAGCGTCAATTCAACCAGACGCCCGGACAAGTGCGACGGCAGGGCCCGGCAGTGCCAGCCTGATGTGAATCAGTTGGCGGCCAGATAGGCCGGCAGATCGGCAACGCTCTCGAGAACGGCATCCGCCAGGGTTTCCAGGTCGTGGCGCGCGCTTGTGCCCGTCAGGACACCGATACATAGTCCGGCGCCCGCCGAACGGGCCATTTCCAGATCATGCGTGTTGTCGCCGACAACGGCGATCCGGTCCACTGCAAGACCTGTTGCCTCCGCAAAGCCGCGAACCATGCCCGGTTCCGGCTTCGGGCCAAAACCCGTGTCGTAACCCGTGACGAAGGCAAAACGGGGCGCAAGCCCGGTGCCGGCGAGAAAGGCCCTAATGGCCGCTTCGCTGTCGCTGCTGGCAACACCCAAAGTGAACCCGGTTCCGCTCAAGGTCTCGACCGCATCAGGAATGCCGGGGAGCGGTGCTGCATCATGCATGCAGCCGATGAATACCCGGTCGAGATCTGCGGTCAGCGGGCCTTCCTGAAAATCAGCACCGCAGGCAATCCAGGCCGCCGCGATTTCCGCAGAGTTGCCGGCTGCAAGCAGGGACCCAGCCGCGGACTTTCCGGTCACCAGATCCATGCCGGTCTGTTCCAGCAACCTGTCGGCCAGGGCGCGGTCGCCTCTGGCTGCATGGAGCGAGGTTTCGCGATAGGCCGGTGCCCATGTCGCGTCGAAATCCAGCAGGGTGCCGTCCTTGTCGAAGAGGATGGCGGTGATGTTGCCTGTGAGGTTGTTCAAGTCCGGTCTCCCGTGGATTTCAGGTTGGACCGCAATGTGTCGAGGGCGGATTTCAAATCCTCGAAAGCCTTTTCCGAAAGACCGGATGCCTCAGCCACACACTGCGGCACGGCAGCCGCCTTTTCCCGAAGCGCTTTACCCTTGGCTGTCAGGCAGACATTGACGACGCGCTGGTCCTCCAGATCGCGGACGCGGGAGACAAGCTCCATTGCTTCCAGGCGTTTAATCATCGGTGTCAGCGTGTTGTATTCCAGGCTGAGCGCATCGCCGATATCCTTGACCGTCCTCTCGTTTCTGCGCCAAAGCAGGGTCATCACCAGATACTGCGGATAGGTGAGGCCGAGCTCCTCCAGCAAAGACCGGTAAAGGTGATTGAAGGCCAGATTGGCCTCATAGACGGCAAAACAGAGAAAATCGTCGAGATCTCCGCCTAAGGCGTCCGGGCCGGTGTTCTTCAAGGGCTTCGAGGCGCCCTTGTTTTCAGTGCGTTCTGACATGAAACGTTCCTAAGCAGCATTTTTTTTCTTGGCAAGCGTTGACAGAGCGAACTTGCCGATACATATACATCGCACACGATTAAATCGTACACGAGTTAAATGGAGATCATCCGATGGAAAACAAGATCGTTGGGCCGCAGGTCAACCGTCGCCAGGCGCTGATTGGCGGCGGTGTCCTTGGGCTCGGTCTGGTGATGGCGCCGAAGTTCGGTGCCGCAAAACAACTGCTTGAACAGGAGAATCTGAAAATGACGACTTTCACGACATCCGATGGCGCAGAGCTTTTCTACAAGGACTGGGGGCAGGGTCAGCCGATCGTCTTCTCCCATGGCTGGCCGCTGTCGGCTGATGCCTGGGACGCGCAAATGCTGTTTTTCGGCCAGAACGGTTTTCGGGTGATTGCCCATGACCGCCGCGGCCACGGCCGCTCCAGCCAGCCCTGGGACGGCAACAACATGGACCGCTATGCGGACGATCTTGCCGAACTGATCGAGCATCTGGATTTGAAGAACGTGATCCTGATCGGTCATTCCACCGGTGGTGGCGAGGTTGCCCATTATGTTGGCCGGCATGGCAATGACCGGGTCGCCAAGGTCGTTCTCGTCGGTGCTGTGCCGCCGCTGATGCTGAAAACGGCAGACAATCCGGACGGCACGCCGATGGAGGTGTTCGACGGTATTCGCCAGGGGACCGCCTACAACCGGTCGCAGTTCTTCAGGGATCTGACGGTGCCGTTCTACGGTTTCAACCGCGATGGGGTCGACACCAACGAGGGTCTGCAGGAAAGCTTCTGGCTGCAGGGCATGGCCGGCGGCATCAAGGGTCAGTACGACTGTATCCGCGAGTTCTCGGAAGTCGACTACACCGGTGACCTGAGGGCCATCAAGGTGCCAACGCTGATCGTGCATGGCGACGACGACCAGATCGTGCCCATCAAGGCTTCTGCCCACCGGGCGGCGGAAATCGTCGATGATGCCACCTTGAAGATCTATGAAGGCGGCGGCCACGGACTTGCTCAATTGCAGGCCGAGGAGTTCAACAACGACGTTCTGGCATTCATCCGCGGATAAGCGGTGTCGGCAAAAACGGGCGGCTCGGTGAGCCGCCCTTTTTCGTTGCCAGCCTCAAATCGTCTCCCCCGCACGAAGCGCAGCAAAGACCCGGGCCCGGATCTGCTGCACGGGAAGGTCAACTAAGGTAACCTTGCGTCATGAGCCCCCGAGAATGTCCTGCACCCAGGCATTAGCGCTTTTCGGGGCTAGTGTCTGACTGTTGCCCCACGCTCGTTGAGAAGGAGATCGAACAGAAACGGCACATTCATGGAGCCGAAACGGCTTGCGCGTGCGACGCCTTCGTCGGAGATCTCCACAATGCCGAACATCTTGTAGAGGCGGAAAAGATAGTTCGAAGACTGGTCCAGATCGAAATCGTAGCGGGGATCGGAAAAGAACATCCGGAAGGTGTGCAGCGCCTCGAGCGGGAAACCCGTGTGATGCTCCCGCAGATTGTCGAATTTCGTGCAGAAGTCTTCCAGCGTTTCCCTGTTGCCATCCAGCTCTTCCATCTGGATGCGCTGGGCGATTACAAAGTCGGCGATATGTTCCTTGCCGTAGTCGGTCAGGCCGCGTTCGATCAGGTGCCCCTGCAGCTCATCGGGCAGGGGCTTTTCCGTGGTTCTCATGTAGCCGAGGTGTTCCAGACGGGCATAAAGTTCGTTCGTGACGCTGCCGGGCCCTGTCAGAAAGACTGGTTCGTGCTCATCGTCCATGAGCTGTATGGCACCGCGCAGGGTCGAAAAATCGCCATCGCTGAGTGCATGCACCAGAAAACTCGTGTCCGGCCACCATTTGGCTGATTGCGGGTCGTTTGTCGCCGAGAAGAGAATGAACTCTTCCCCGGCTCCATTCCGGACAACCGGCTGATGGTTCTGGTTTTGAAGGACCATTTGAAATGAGCTCCCTGGCGCAAAAAAGAGGGCGGCCGGAGCCGCCCTACTTCTACCCAAGGGTGTATTTGCAAATCAACCGATAATGGCGTTGAGCGTTGCGCTCGGACGCATGACGGCGTTCACCTTTTCCTGCGGAGCATGGTAGTAGCCACCGGTGTCGGCGGGTGAACCCTGAACGCCGTTGAGCTCGGCAACAATGGCATCTTCCTTGGAAGAGAGCGCTTCGGCGATCGGTGCGAAATGCGCCTTCAGCTCGGCGTCCTTGTCCTGTGCTGCCAGTGCTTGTGCCCAGTAAAGCGCGACGTAGAAGTGGCTGCCGCGGTTGTCCAGGCCACCGACCTTGCGGGACGGGGACTTGTCGTTGTCGAGCAGCTTCTCGACGGCCTTGTCAAGCGCGTCCGCCAAAACCTGTGCCTTGTCGTTGCCCTTGACGTTCGCCAGGTGTTCCAGCGATGCACCGAGGGCACAGAACTCGCCCAGGCTGTCCCAGCGCAGGTAGTTTTCTTCCATCAGCTGCTGAACGTGCTTGGGAGCGGAGCCGCCTGCACCGGTTTCGAAAAGACCGCCACCGTTCATCAGCGGAACGATGGACAGCATCTTGGCCGAGGTGCCGACTTCCAGGATCGGGTAGAGGTCGGTCAGGTAGTCACGCAGCACGTTGCCGGTGATGGAGATCGTGTCTTCGCCGCGGGCGATACGCTCGGTGGAATACTTCGCCGCATCGGCCGGAGCCATGATCTGCAGGTCGAGACCGGAAGTGTCGTGTTCCGGCAGATAGGCTTCCACCTTCTTGATCAGTTCCGCGTCATGAGCGCGGGTCTTGTCCAGCCAGAAGACGCCCGGCATGCCGGACAGACGAGCGCGGGTGACGCCGAGCTTGACCCAGTCGCGGATCGGCGCGTCCTTGGTGCGGCATGCGCGCCAGATGTCGCCTTCTTCAACGGCATGTTCGATCAGGGTGTTGCCGGCAGCGTCGACGATGCGGATGGTGCCGTCAGCCGGCGCCTTGAAGGTCTGCGGATGCGAGCCGTATTCTTCGGCCTTCTGGGCCATCAGGCCGACGTTCGGCACGGTGCCCATCTTGGCCGGATCGAGCGCGCCGTTTTCACGGCAGAAGTCGATCACGGCGGAGTAGACGCCGGCATAGGAGCTGTCCGGGATCACGCACTTGGCGTCGCCTTCCTTGCCGTCCGGGCCCCAGCCCTTGCCGCCTGCGCGGATCAGCGCCGGCATGGAGGCGTCGATGATGACGTCGGAAGAGACATGCAGGTTGGTGATGCCCTTGTCGGAGTTCACCATGTACATGGCCGGGCCGTTGTCGAGAGCGGCCTTGATGTCGGAATTGATCTCGGCGGCCTTGTCTGCCGGCAGCGTGGCGACCTTGGCTTCCAGATCACCGATGCCGAGGTCCGGATTGACGCCGAGTTCGGCAAAGGTTGCGGCGTGCTTGTCGAAGACGTCCTTCAGGAACGCCCGCACACAGTAACCGAAGATGATCGGGTCGGAGACCTTCATCATGGTTGCCTTCATGTGCAGCGAGAACAGGATACCCATGTCCTTGGCATCCTGGATTTCCTTTTCCAGGAAAGCGAACAACGCCTTGGCGCTCATGTAGGTGCCGTCGACGACGTCGCCTTCGTCCAGGGCAAAGTCGCCCTTGAGAACCGTTGCGGTTCCGTTCTTGCCGACGAATTCGATCTTCGCCTTGCCTGCGGAGCCGGCAGAAACGGTCACCGACTTTTCGTTGGAGAAGAAGTCGTTTTCACCCATGGTGGCGACGTGGGTCTTGGAAGACGGCAGCCATTCACCCATGCGGTGAGGGTTCTTCTTGGCGTATTCCTTGACGGCTTTCGGCGCGCGGCGGTCGGAGTTGCCTTCGCGCAGCACCGGGTTCACGGCAGAACCCTTGATCGCGTCATACTTGGCCTTGACGGTCTTTTCCTCGTCCGTCTTCGGCTCGGACGGATACTCAGGCAGCTTGTAACCCTGGGCCTGAAGTTCCTTGATGGCGGCGTTGAGCTGCGGCTGCGATGCCGAGATGTTCGGCAGCTTGATGACATTGGCGTCCGGCTGCTTGACCATTTCTCCGAGGACCGCAAGATCGTCGGACTGCTTCTGTGCGTCCGTCAGATACTCGGGGAAGTTCGCCAGGATACGGCCTGCGAGGGAGATATCCTTGGTACCGACGGTCAAACCGGCTGCCTTGGTGAAGGAGCGGATGATCGGCAGGAACGAGGCGCTGGCCAGTTCCGGTGCTTCGTCGACCTTGGTGTAGATAATGTCGGCCATGACAGTCACATTTCCTAGCGTTCGAACATTGGTCAAAGGAGTGGTGCGGGACCGCTCCCGATGAATTTCGACATGCGTATACAATTGTACGCAATCAATTGAAAGCCCTCCGGAAGGCGAAGGCTGTGAAGTCCGCAGGTGTTCTAGCAAAGCCGCCGGAAAAGGCAATCAGGAGTGGAGGGAGTGGCATCGGCCCGAGCCTGATTTGAACCGGGCAGACTGGCGTTCCGACGGAGGTTGGCCGGCAGTTACGGGCGATCTGCCGGAAACGTTCCGACCGGGGCCGGAATATCCATCAGGCTGAAGGAAGGGACGGTCTGCGTCAGGCTGACTTGCGAACGAGGAAGCCTTGCAGGTCGGCAATGTTCATTGGTTTGCTGAAGGCATATCCTTGAACGTAATTTACACCGAGCATGCGCAGCTTGTTGATCGAGTCTTCCGTTTCGACCCCTTCGGCAAGGGCTTCGATGCCGAGCCCGTGTGCCATGTCGACGATTGTCTTGATCAGCTTGAACTGCTCCGGATTGCTGGACAGCGGAGAAATCAGGGCCCGGTCGATCTTCAGAAGATCGGGTTTAAGCTTTGTCAGCGCGATAATCGATGCATGGCCGGTACCGAAATCGTCGATTTCTATTCGAATGCCGAGCTTGCGCAGGGCGTTGACGGTTTCGACTTCATCGTCCGACAGCGTATCGAAGAAGACCGACTCGACCAGCTCGAATGCGATTTCGGCACGGACCTTTGGCAGGTTCTGGATGTATTCGGCAAGTCCGGGTTCCGCCAGCCTCTGGTAGCTGACGTTGAAGCTCACCTTCGGAAAAACGACCCCCGTGCGTTCCTGGGCCAGGATAAGATCGAGCGCTTTCGACATGATGTGGCTGTCGAAGGCAGCCGCCTTGCCCGCTTCCTGAACCGCGTCCAGGAAAGCTGCGGGACCGAGAATGCCCTGCTTGGGATGGTTCCAGCGGGCGAGCACTTCAATCCCGACAATAGCACCTGTCCGTGTGTCATGCTGGGTCTGGAAATAAGGCTCGAACTCGTCGTTTTCCAACCCGTAGAGGACCGCTTCGGCGGTTTTCATCAGATGCTGCGCATCTTTCTTCAGGCCTGGATTGAACATCACAGCCCTGTTCTTTCCGGCCTTCTTGGCTTCGTAAAGCGCGATGTCCGCGTCGACCATCATGCTGTCGAGCTTGCCACCGCTTATGCTGGAATGGGTTACACCAACCGAGGCGCCCACGCGAAGCTTGGTTTTCGAGACGACATGGGGACGTTGCATCCAGCTTTTCAGTCCCTCAAGGAAATCGGTTTGCTGGTCTGCGCCGATCGCAGGAGACGCCACCACGAATTCATCGCCGCCAATACGAGCGATGATCGAGTTGACGGGAGCAATCGCATTCAGTCTTTCCCCCACCAGCACAAGCAGCTTGTCGCCGGCTGCATGGCCGACTGTGTCATTGATGTTCTTGAAACCGTCCAGGTCGATCTGGAACAGGGTCATGTCGGGCAGGGTGCCGTCGTCCTGGCGCAGCTTTCCGATGGCGTGGCGAAGTCCGCGGCGGTTCAGCAGGCCGGTCAGGTCGTCGTGGATAGAGCGATGGTGCGCTTCAAGCCTTGCGCTTTCCATGTGGTCGAGAAATCTCTTGAGTGAAGCGGCAATATAGATGCCGCCCAGGCAATTGATTGTTCCCAGGATGTAGTGGTTCATCAGATGCCACCAGGAATAACTGGAGGAAGGCCAGACAAGTTCCGGGTGGAGGAGCGTCAGCACCGAATGATGGACAAGGGCGGCAACAGTGGTCATCAGCACCGATCGCCAGCAGACGTAGGCAATGATGATCGACGTATTGATGAAATAAAGCATATGCACTTCAAGCATATACTCGCCATTGTGGATGTCGGAGGCGACGTAGAGCCCGAACATCCATGTGGAATTGATCGCGACGGTCACGATCAGCCGCGTGCGCAAGGCCGACGCGTCGGCCATGACAGTTGCCGTCGTGACGGCACCGATCAAGGCCAGAGGAAGGGCAACAAAAAGCACTGAGCCGCCGGTAAGATAAGATGCGATAACGGCTATTGCTGCAGCCAGCCAGAAGTACCAGACGAGAATCCAGCTCACAGCCTGGCGAAGTCGCTGCACGTTCAGTGCCGAAACATCGACCCAGAAATTATTCATAAACGAAGGTTTCATTCGACCGGTCGTGCCTCCGATAGTCTGGGGCCGTGCTGGTCGATACCGCACAACCGTGCAAATTCGGCATTGAGCAGAAAAAGTGCGTTGGAAGATTTCAGACTTTGCGACTGTTGCGCGGATTGCGGAATGGCAACCACCATCCAGTCGAAAGGTCCGGGTGCTGCGATGGGGGCTCCGGTAAGCGCTACCGAAGTGAAGCTTTGTCGTTCAGAAAACCAGGGCGGAAATACAGCCACTGCCTGCAGTCCCACCGCACCGGCGTTCTTTGTCACAAGCAGTCCCGCACTGAACAACACGGCAACGCAAAGCATTGAAACTGCTGGACAATAAGTCCGGAAGATGATTGCTGATTTCCGCACGAAATACACCCTAATTGAAGCGTGAAAAGCAGTATCCCATGCACTTATTGAGGGTGTGTAAAGTTGAGATTGTATCTTTCCTGCAATTTATCTCAAATATTAACAATAAGATGGTTGTGTCCCTGGGTAATATTTGCAGTGTTGTTTAATCTTAGGGGTAATCGCGTGATTTCAGGATGTCTGGACTTCCAGGCCTTCGGAAGGCGTTGGGCAATCCATTCGCGCATGCTTCAATCTCAGGCTTCGACGCTCTCCGGTTGCCAGAACGCGGAAGCGCCTTCGGGAAAGCCTGCCAGCACCCGGTCGAGCTCCCGCTCGTCGATTGAAGACCGGCGCAGGGCCGCCGCGATATCCTCAATTGCGCTGTTCGGTGCCAGGTTGTGATGCCGGCGGACCGACTTGACTTCGCGGATCAGTGTTTCCCGGTCAGGGAAGGCAGGTGGCAACAGGCCGGACGGATGCCAGTCCTCGACGAAAATCGCCCGGGTCACGGCCGGAAGAATATTGGCGAAAGCAAGGGCCTGTTCCGTCGTCAGATGATCGCGGAAGGTATGCAGGACGGCGCGTAGCGTGTGATAGGCCTGATGATGGGTCTGCAGCATGCAGGTATCACGAACATCCTGGATGAAGGCATCAAACTCCACCGATGCGCGGAAATAGGTTTGCGGCATGGGCATTCCTGTTCACTCCCGTTGTGCCTTTTGGTTTTACATCCTTTCCGCCGGAAAGCGGCAGGTTTTCGCACGCCCTTTTGCGAGAGGGGCCGATTGGCGTCCGAATGCACAATCCTGTGGCGCGTGGCCTTTCCTTTAAGTCTTTTCATCGGGCGTTCCTTCCGTTACATCCCCGCTTCATGAGCAAGAATGCACACATCAGAGACGAAGCCCGCGCCGTGACGGCCAAGCCGCCGGCGGTGATCCTTTGCGAGCCGCAGCTTGGCGAGAACATCGGCACGGCGGCAAGGGCGATGGCGAATTTCGGTCTGGTGGATCTGCGGATCGTCAATCCGCGCGACGGCTGGCCGAGTGAGAAGGCAAGAGCCGCGGCAAGCCGGGCGGATCACGTCATCGACAAGGTGCAGGTTTTCGACAGTGTCGAAGCGGCTATTGCCGATCTGCAATTCGTCTTCGCCACCACGGCCCGCTCGCGCGAAGTGCCCAAGCCTGTGCGGGGGCCTGATGAAGCTGCCAAAAAATCCGTCGAACTTGGAGAACAGGGCGCCGCGACCGGTTATCTGTTCGGCCGAGAGCGCTGGGGCCTCAACAACGAGGAAGTTGCTCTCGCCGACGAGATCGTCACGCTGCCTGTCGATCCGGATTTTGCCTCGCTGAACATTGCGCAGGCAGTGCTGGTGTGTGCCTATGAATGGCGCAAGACCGCGACGTCCGGCGCATTGCCCTTTATCCTGTCGGAAGAAGTGCATCCTCCGGCGAAGAAGGACGAAGTGCTGCGTTTCTTCGAGCACCTGGAAGGGGCACTCGACAAGGCTACCTTCTTCCGTCCGCCGGAGCGGCGGCCGCATATGGTGCGCACGCTGCGCAACATCTTCCAGAAGGCGGAGTTGACCGACCAGGAAGTGCGCGCGCTGCGTGGTGTCGTGGCCTCGCTGGAAAAACGGGAAACGCGACCGCGCAAGGACAGATCAGGTTCAGGCAGCGAAGAATAGAGGCAGATCTTGCAGGGTTCGGGGCCGGTACTCTTTTTCGATTCAGGTCTTGGCGGGCTCACGGTGCTGCGCGAAGCGCGATATCTGCTGCCTTATGAGCCGCTCCTTTATGTCGCCGACGATGCGGCCTTTCCCATCGGCCGCTGGCCGGAAGCGGAATTGAAAGAACGGATCGTATCCCTTTTCGACGATCTGATTGCCGAACACGGCCCCAAGGCGGTGGTGATCGCCTGCAATACAGCCTTCACCCTCGCAGGGGACGCCTTGCGCGAGAGACATCCTGACGTGCCTTTTGTCGGTACTGTTCCGGCAATCAAGCCGGCGGCGGAGCGCACCTCATCCGGGCTGATCTCGGTTCTGGCAACGCCGGGCACGGTGCGCAGAACCTACACACGTAGCCTGATCGAGAGTTTTGCCAGCCAGTGCCATGTCCGGCTTGTCGGATCGGACAAGCTGGCGGAACTGGCCGAAAAACACCTGCGTGGTGACACTGTCTCCGACGCAGATCTTCTGCCGGAAATCTCTGACTGTTTCCTGGAACAGGACGGCAAGCGAACCGACATCGTCGTGCTGGCATGCACCCATTATCCGTTTCTTGCCAACCGTTTCCGCAGGATTGCTCCCTGGCCGGTCGACTGGCTGGATCCCGCGGAAGCCATTGCCCGCCAGTTGGTCCGTGTTCTGGGGGAGGGGGCCGCAAGTGAGCCTTCGCGCCATCTGCCAGATCGGGCGATCTTCACCTCCGGTACGAAGGATGCGGGGGTGTCACGGCTGTTGGCCGGGTTCGGTCTGGTGCTGGACTGATTGGCAGCATAGTCACAAAGGCCTTTTTCCCCTGGCCATCGGTCGCCCGGATCTTTTCGACGAACCGAGCCACACAGCAACGTTAGGCATCATCCCGAACGCGCGCGCCTTTGAGAAGTGCGCTCAGTGCCGTGTCCCACCGGTCAGGTGAGAAAACGGAACGTGTTCCCTGGGAAGGGTAGACGTTTGGCTTGGCCTCACGCAGCCAGGCATTTGACGGCCAGGCCGTCGTCGGAGCGCTTGGCGGCGCGCTTCAGTTCCATGATCTCGTGGTTGAGCGTATCGGGATGCAGCGTCAGGCCCTTGGGCAGGCTGAGGATCGATATGGAACACTGCAGCAGCGGGAACTGCCGCGTCGTGCCGAAGCGGTCCTGGGCTTCGATGAAGCCGCGTTCCCGGTGCTCGGGTTCATAGAAGCTTTCCACATCCAGGCGGAATGCACGTTTCAGCGCCAGCATGCGCGCAGCAACATCGGTCTGGTCGACATTCTGGAAACCGGCGAAGAAATCGTCGCCGCCGATATGGCCGTAAAACGTGCCTGACCCCGAAATATGACGCTGCAGCAGTTCGCTGAACAGAATGATCGCCCGGTCGCCCTGGCGATAGCCATAGGTGTCGTTGAACGGCTTGAAGTTATCGAAGTCGAAATAACACATGTGCCGGTCGTACGTGCCTTTGCGCCCGCTTTCGGCGATGAACCTTGAAATGGCGCCATTGCCGGGCAGGCGGGTCAGCGGGTTCTGGTCCTGCGCTTCCTGAAGACGCTTTTCGTGAATGATCTTCAGGAGAGACGTGGCTGACAGGAAACCGGCATAGCGGAAGTTCTCGGTGATGATGATGCCATCCGAATTGATAGAGGAGGCAAAGGTCACCAGCAGCATGTCGGCATTGGAATCGATGTCGGCGATCGGGCAGGCGCGCACAAAAGAGCGCAGCGGGAAATCGAGGGCCGCCTTGGCATCGTCGTCGTCCGGTGCGCCCGCATAAAGATAGGCCTTCAGGTCGCGTTCGTGGATCAGGCCGCGCGGCTCGTTGTTGGCATCCACAACCGGAACCACACTGGCCTCCTGGTTATGGACCACCATGTCGAGCAGGTCGTTCATGGAAGCGTTCGACTGGATGGTCGGTACCTTGATCAGCTCGTTGCGGATCCGGTCCAGCTCCTCCCGGCGCTTGCGGCCGACACCCGGCGCGCGCACATGGTCATAAAAGAGCTTGGCGGAAGAGGCTTCCTGGAACGGCTTGGCGACGAAGTAGCCCTGGATCAGGTCGCAGCCGGCTTCCCGGCAGGCCTTGAACTCGCTCTCCGTTTCAACACCTTCGGCAATCACCCTTGCGCCCAGCACGTGCGCCAGGTTGGCCACCGTGGTGACAAACAGCTTGCGCCTTGCGTCGCAATCGATGCCGTTCAGGAAGAAACGGTCGATCTTGACGTAGTCGGGCGACATGTCGTGCAGCAGCCGCAGCTCGGAGGAGCCCCGGCCGAAATCGTCAAGCGCGATCAGGAAGCCCAACTGGCGCAGATCGTTGACGGCGTGGTGGGTAACGTCGGTGAAGGTCTGCTGGTGCCGCTCGGAAAATTCCAGGCAGATCTGGTTCACCTGCAAGCCGGCTTCCGCCACAAGGCCTGCCAGCCGCATGCGCGGATCGTTGTCCTGGCCGAGGTCGCGTCCATCCAGCTTGAAATAGAGTTTGGTGCCCTGGGCGATCTTCAAACTGCCGAAGCGGTTCATCGCCTTTTCCAGAAGATGGGCTTCCAACTGGGGCAGATACCCTTCGGCGTGGGCAAAATCGATCAGTTCGTCAGGCGATTGCGCACCGACAAGATCGCAGTTCCGGATCTGGGCCTCATAGCCGTAAACAACACCGGTGCCGATATCGACGACCGGCTGAAGGGCATAATCCAGTTTCGCCAGCGTGTCCTTCGGCGTACGACAGAGCAAGCCGGGCGCTTCCGGAACTGTCTGAAGAACTGGTTGACGATTCGCTGACATTCTAGATCCTATTGCCGAGGTCCGGCCGATAAGCTTCCGTTGTTTGATGGGGTCTCGGAACAGTCCGTTGCACTGATATTATTCGCTATGGTTGCAACGGCGATTGCATAGTGAAAAGCTGCAATTAAAAATCTCTAAATGTATGCATTGTTTTCCCCATTTTGTGGACGCTACGTCATAAATTATGGCAATGAATTCCATCTGAACCGTTAAATATGCCTGCTTGTCCGACAAAATAAGCAGAATTGGCCGGGTTCGGCGGGTCTTTTCCGAAGCGGACCGGGTGCACGGATTGACATTTCAAGGCTCTGCCTGTATCTCCGCGCGGTCCGGCAGACAATGTCTTCCGGATCTACGCACCCGTGGGCATCCGGCCGGCGCCGTCTAGCCGGGTCCCTGTCGATCTGACCTTTCCGTCGCAAGACGGGTTGTGACGATAAAGGAGGGCGCGTTTCCTTTTAAATAACAACGCGAATTCAAAGGAAACCGCGATGTCGAAGCGCCATAGCGTTAAGTACAAAATTGACCGCCGGATGGGCGAAAACATCTGGGGTCGTCCGAAGAGCCCGGCCAACAAGCGTGAATACGGCCCGGGTCAGCACGGCCAGCGCCGCAAGGGCAAGCTGTCCGACTTCGGTGTTCAGCTCCGCGCAAAGCAGAAGCTGAAAGGCTACTACGGCAACATTTCCGAAAAGCAGTTCCGCAAGGTTTATGCTGAAGCGTCCCGTATGAAGGGTGACACTTCCGAAAACCTGATCGGCCTGCTGGAGCGCCGTCTGGACGCCATCGTCTACCGTGCGAAGTTCGTCCCGACCGTTTTCGCAGCACGTCAGTTCATCAACCACGGCCACGTGAAGGTGAACGGCAAGCGCGTCAACATCTCGAGCTACCAGATCCGTCCGGGTGACGTGATCGAAGTTCGTGAGAAGTCCAAGCAGCTCGCCCTGGTTCTGGAAGCAACCCAGTCCGCAGAGCGTGATGTTCCGGATTATATCGACGTCGACCACAACAAGATGACCGCGACCTACTCCCGCGTTCCGGGCTTCTCTGACGTACCGTACCCGGTACAGATGGAACCGAACCTGGTGGTTGAGTTCTATTCGCGCTAATCAGCGCCGAATACGGTTTGACGGAAAGGCCCGCCTCTGGCGGGCCTTTTCTTTTTGCCGGCCCTTGTTTGAGACGGATGCCGGGCGTCAGATGTCGTTTCGCGGTATTCGAAGAACTTGACCCGGGAAAATAACGTTTGGACTGCTTAGGATGTGCTGGTTGGCATCGAAGATCGGTTGATAGTCGCCGTTGCCATACTGGTCTTGCGCGATCTTGGTCAGGGTATCACCCGACTTCACCGTGTAGGGCTGCCAGCCACCGTATCCCGCCAGGATCCTGGGGCCGAACAGGACAGGGATGACGACGGACGGGCCATTTTCGTTGCCGGTGTCGTCGGCCAGGGTCAGGAACAGGCGATTGAGCTGAAACTGGTTGGTGTCCGGGATATCGATATATCCCTGGAACTGCTTGAGGCCGAGTGAGCCGACCTGGGTGAAGGAGGCATATTCGTCGTGACCTTCGGAAACCCGAATGCTCAAGGTTCCTTCGAATGCGGTCGCATTGCCCGCGATCAGTATTCTTGATCCCACCAAATCGAACGGCTGTGGTTGCTGAATATCCAGAGTTACAGTCATATCAATACCTTCCGCGTAAAAAGTCTCAGGTATCTTCCGCTGCCCCCAGCCGACACTGACAAAGGTACAACGTTTTGGCGGAAAAACGATAGATGCAACTTTGCCGGGGGTCTGCGCTCACGGCTGGAGACCCCCGGTCTTGGTGGATTTGCCCGGCCGCTATTCGTCGGTCAGGGCTAACGCCGGTTATTGAACCCCGATTTCCTTGTAGTAACGGGCAGCGCCCGGGTGGAACGTGGCCGTGCCGAGTGTCTGTGCAGCATAGTCTGGCGACAAGGCCTTGGCCCAGGGGGCATCGGTTGTGATGCTGCCAAGGTTTTCCCAGAAGGCCTTGGTGATCCGGTAGACGAGTTCTTCGTCAAGGTCCGCACGCACACCGATCCCCACTGCCGTGTCGTTCGACATGACCGGACCGTCATTCACCTGATTCTCGTAGAGACCTGCCGGAATTTCAGCCCGCTGGCGGAACTTGCCGAGGAACTTGTCGACCTCTTCACCCTGATCGTCTTCCGGTCCGATGAAGCGGACTGTCTCGGTTTCGGTGAACTGGATGAACTGCTGGCACGGGTCGATGCAACCGTTGACATACATTTCCACCTTGCCGTCCAGGAAGGACTGGAAGCCGGTCGCCCAGTTTGCCTTGATGGCGTCGTAGTCCTCACCGGCGACTAGTCCGGTGGTGGCCTCGATCCAGCCCTTGGCTGCGTTGTAAGCACCGCCTCCTTGCGGTCCGAGGAAGACCGTTGCACCTTCGATGTCGTCCAGAACGGTGATGTCGCTGTCACCACGAACGGCGAAGTGATACTGGCCGTAGGGGAACCACATCAGCACCTGCACATTCTTGGCAAGTTCCGGGGCTTCCGGCTCGTTCTTGTACATGGCCGCACCGTTGCTCATCAGGATGTGGATGGTCGGCGAGATCATGTACATGTCGAGATTGCCGCGAGCGGTTTCCATCTGGTGAAGCGTTGCCGCGCCGCCGCCTGCGACTTCGATGGAAACATCATCGAGCTTGTTCGTCACGATGTTGGCGAAGGTCGCCATGGTGATTGCCTGACCGAGGCTTGGCTCGATGGTCTGCATCTTGAGCGTGGTGTCTTGAGCCGACGCAGAGCCGGCCAGTATCAGGCCCGCAAGGGCTGTAAAGGCAAATCGTTTCATTCCGTCCTCCCGTGGAAAATTGCTCTTTTCATTGTGATGGATTGGGCGCGGCGGCAGGGCTCCGGTGCCGCATTGCGTGAAAGGCGAGGTCCGCCAGGATCAGAACCGCGGCTGCACCGGCAATGGCCACATTCGGCACCAGAACCAGCAGGCCGAGGCAAATGCGCAAAATACGCTCCCAGTACGGCAGGCGCCCCCGGTCGAACCCGGCCAAAGCGGAAGCGATCGACCACATGGCGAGCGCGAAAGCGGCGATGATCCAGAAGAACGCTCCCCAGGAGACTGTCGCGAGATCGACCATCGCCTTGCTGTCCGGCGCGCCGGTGCCGAACCAGGCGAACAGCACCTGCAGCTTGTAGAGAACCGCCGGGTGATAGACGAAGACAAAGGGAATCAGGAAGCCGGCAATGCCGATCCGGGCGGCTTCGAAACCCGTGCGGATCGGGTCGGCCCCGGCAATCGGGGCGGCGGCAAAGGCGGCGAGCGCAACGGGCGGGGTAACCGTGGACATGACCGCAAAGAAGACCACGAACAGGTGCAGCGTCAGTTCGGGGATACCAACCGCATCAATGCCGGAAGAGAGCGCGATCACGATAATGAAATAGGTCGCGCCAGGCGGCAGACCCATGCCGAGCACGATGGCGCCGAGGGCAACGACGATGAGTACGAGCGGCAACGGCCCACTGGCCAGCTGTGTCAGCAACAGCGCAAGGCGGCCGGCAAAACCGGACACCTGGATCAGGCCGACGATCAGTCCGATAGCCGTAACGATGACGACGATTGTAGCTGCCATGCGACCCGCGTTGACGAACGCCTGCCAGAGGCGTGTGCGGGACCGGAATTCGCTGAACAGGACCAGCGCGGAGACGATGGCGGCAACAAAGCCGTAGAACCCCGCCTTGGGTACGGACGGCTGGCTGAACAGGAAATAGGTAAGGACACCCAGCGGCACGACAAAGACAAGGCACTGCACCCATTCCTTGCCTGTCAGCGGCGGCCGTTGCTCCTTCGGCAGGGCCCCGATGCCAAGACGCCGGGCCTCGAAATAGACGGTCAGGAAGGTAGCGAAATAGAACATGATCGCGGGCAGGATGGCCGACACGACGATGTAGCGGTATTCCAGCCCGATCTGCCCGGCGACGAAGAAGGCGACGACCCCCATCACCGGCGGCATGATCTGACCGCCGGTGGAGGCGGCAGCTTCCACGGCGCCGGCAAAGGCGGGCTTGAAGCCGGATTTCTTGATGACCGGAATGGTCATCACGCCGGTGGAGACGACGTTGGAGATGGCCGCGCCGGAGAGCGTGCCGAATAGGGCGGAGGAGGCGACCGCCGCGTGAGCGGCACCGCCGACGAGCCCTCCGGTGAGCCGGTTGGCGATCTTCATCAGCAGGTCGCCCGCGCCCGAAGCCATCATCACCGCACCGAAAACGATGAAGATCAGCACGCTGCCGGACACGACCTGCAGGGGCTGACCGAACTGGCCTCCGGTCTGGGCCCAGAAGTTCAACACCATGGCGCGCAGGCTCTGCCCGAATGTGGAGTCGGATCCGGCCAGAATGCCGGTCCAGTCCGGCAGGTAGCCGCGAATGAAGAAATAGACCACCCAGAACAGGCAGAAGGCGACGATGAAGCCGCCGAACATGCGCCAGGTCAGATAAAGCGTAATGGCGGAGGCGATCGGGAACATCACGAAGTCGATGGGGCTGGCGCTTGGCAGTGCCCCGCCGTCGGTCGCGAAGATCTTCAGCATCCAGGACACAAAGGCGGCGAGCGCAAGCAGCGTCAGCGCCCAGTTGAGCCAGCGCCAGGCGCGGCCCCGGTGCAGTGTCAGCAGACAGATGGCAAAGGAAAAGACGATTGGCAGGCCGATGATCAGCCCGGTCGGCAGCAGGAAGGATCGTTCGAACGAGCGGTAACCGGCACCCATCCAATGATCACGCAACAGGGCGCGCTGATCGCGGCGCGACAGTTCATCGAAGCCTTGTGTTGTGGTCTCGATGAACCAGCGGACAAAATCCGTGATCGGGCCGGAGGCCGCATATGTAACGATCACGAGCACGAAAAGCACGGCGAGACAGTCGGCAATCCACTTGTCGCTACGGGCAATAGCCGGGGCGTCGCCTGTTGCCGTGCTCACCTCAACGTCCTCCCTTTTCGGGCGAAACATGATCCTGCAGGGCAGGGCCGCGATAGGCCTCGGTCAGTTCCTCCGGCACTTCCGATCCATCCTTCAGGAACGGAAGAATACCGCGCCGGGCGGACTTGCCGCGCATGGCGGCGATATCGGCATCCGACCGCGTCACGCGCTGCGACATACGCCGGCCCCAGCGGGCCAGAAGGTCGTACATGCGGGCGATCTCGGCCTCATGGTCGTCCGTCTTGGCCAGGTCGTGGAATTCGTCGGGATCGTTCTGCAGGTCGAACAGCATCGGCCGGAAACCGCCTTCGGCATGGATCAGCTTGAAGCGGCCGTCGAACACCATGAAGAGACGGGCATCCCAGGTGCTGACGCCAAGGGAGGCGCACATGGGGGTGACGGAATAGTCGTATTCGCTGATGACCGCCTCTCGCCAGTCGGGCGTCTCCCCGCGCAGCCAGGGGCTCAGACTGCGGCCTTCCAGGATGTGACCGACTTCGGCCCCGCCGGCAGCTTCCAGAAATGTCGGGGCAAGGTCGATCGCCTCCACCAGTGCGTCGCAGGTGGTGCCTCTTGTGGCATCGGCTTCGGAGCGCGGATCATAGACGATCATCGGGATCTTGACCGAAGGCTCGTGGAACAGGTCCTTTTCGCCGAGCCAGTGGTCACCGAGATAATCGCCGTGGTCGGAGGTGAGCACGATCATCGTGTCCTCCATCCGGCCGGTCTCTTCCAGGTAGTCCAGGAGCCTGCCGAGCTGGTCGTCGCATTGCTTGATCAGGCCCATGTAGGCGGGAATGACCTTTCGGCGCACATCTTCCTGCTGAAAGGCAGCTGCGATCTTGTTGGCCATGAAAGCCGCGTAGACAGGGTGGGCGTTGTCGCGCTCGACATCGGCGCGGACCGCTGCGGGAACATGGTTCTGCCCGTACATGTCGTGGTAGGGCGCCGGCACGATGTATGGCCAATGGGGCTTGATGTAGCTGACATGCGCGCACCATGGGGCTTTCGCCTGTTCGATGAATTCGATCGTGCGGGTCGTCAGCCAGGGTGTTTCGCTGTCTTCCTCGCGAATATTGGCGGGCTTGTCCGCATTGTCGAACATCCAGCCGGACGCCTTCTCGCCGTTTTCGACGCCGGCGTTGGCGAAATCCGCCCAGGGGTTCTCTCCCGCATAACCACGGGACTTGAGGTATTCGTTGTAAGGCGACCGTTTTTCGTCATAAAAGCCGTCCGGCCCTTCGCCCCAGAGCCCGTCGTCCCGCACCCAGACATCAAATCCGCACTCGGCCTGCCGGGCGCCTATGATGCTGTCCGGGGACAGCCCGAGCCGGGTCATGCCTTCCGCATCCACCTTCATGTGCGTCTTGCCGATAAGCCAGCAGTCCATGCCGGACTTGCGCAGGTGATCGCCGAGCGTGTGTTCGCCGACCCGGAGCGGGAAGCCATTCCACTGTGCCCCATGGGAGGACGCATAGCGCCCGGTGTAGAAGCTCATCCGGCTGGCGCCACATATGGGAGATTGCACATAGGCATTGGTAAAGCGCACGCCCCTGGCGGCAACCCGGTCAAAATTCGGGGTGTGCAGATACGGGTGTCCCGCGCAGCTCAGATAGTCGAAGCGCAGCTGGTCGTACATGACGAACAGGATATTCACTCAGATGTCCTCCCAAGGTGCCGCTTCTGCGGCCTTCTTGGGGGGAAGACTAGCACTCCGGAGGTATATCCCTCAATTAACTCGAACTCATGGATATAACTTCAGGTTATACTCATTCAGGTCTGAGGAGCGCAATTGCGGCCTTCCTCGCGAACGATGTCTGCAAAGGCGAGGGCAGCAGGCGTCAGCAGCCTTTCCTTGGTCCAGGTAAGGGCAATATCCACCGTCAGCATGCTCAGGTCGACAGGCAGCGCCGTCACGGACCACCGTTCCCTGACCTCGTCCACAATGAGCGATGGAAACGAACAGACGATGTCGGACTGTTCCAGAACGGACAGGATACTGAGGATCGAATCGGAGCGGATGACAGGATCGGGCCCTTGCAGACCGTGCAGGCGGAAGAAGTCCTGAAAAAGAGGCCGGCGGCTGCTCGGACCGATAACGGCCCATCGTGCATTCAACAGATCCTGCGGTTTTGACAGGTCCTTCAGGTAGGACTGCTGGCCGGCAAGGAAGGTCACCGATGTCGTCAGCAGTGGTTCGACATGAAGCCCTGCCTTGGGCTGTCCGTCAGGAGCCGGGCCGATGACGAAATCCGCTTCGCCCGACCTCAGCGCGTGAAAGGCCTTCGGGGCGTGGCCTCCGGTGATGTTCAGCTCGATGCCCGGAAACCGGTTCTGAAACCGGCGCAGCACAGGAGGAATGATCTTCAGCGCGGCGAGCGGCGAGACCACGACCGAAATCATGCCGACATATTGCCCGCGTGACTGGGCGACATCTTCCGAGAGCTTTTTCAGGTCGCTTTGGATGCGGCGGCAGCGGTCGATGACAGTCTGGCCTTCCAGTGTCGGCACGATGCCGCTCGGCACCCGGTGAAACAGAACAACGCCGAGATCGCCCTCGATCTTCTTCAACGCCTTGGTGATTGCGGGCTGAGATTTCCCAAGGACCTTCGCGGCCGCGGCCAGGCTTCCAAGGGTCGCGACAGCGTCGATCAGTTCCACATATTGGGCTTTCACGCCATGGGCCTTCCGGTTGATTTCTGGCAGTGCCAGACTGTGCCAAAGTTCGGTTGATCAGGCTACAGAGCGCTGCATTTCGGCTTGGGACAAGGGGCGAAAACCGCCGTTATCGGGCTTGCAGCTGGCGCTGGTACTTGCTCTCATGGTTTTCGCAACAGGTGTGATCAATTCCATTTGGTTATCGGTCGATCCTGTCTTCCCATTATTCTTGGCAACGGACTTTCACTAGGTTCCCTTAGGTGGGAGTTGACGTCCGTCGCCGGTCGTCGGTCCCGTCAAGTGGAGGAGACATCAATGAACAAGATACACAAGGGCCTTTGTGCGGGCCTGCTCGCGTCCGTCTTTGCTTTCGGTGCGCTGCCCGCGCAGGCCGAGACCTACATCGTTGCCGTTGGCGCGGCTTCCAACAGCTTGCAGGGCCGCAGCGCGCAGAAGTTTGCCGAGGAGCTGCAGGCGCGCCTCGGCGATGCCGACAAGGTCGAATTTTATGCCGACGCACAGCTGGGCGACGAGAAGGAGCTGATGCAGAAGCTGCGTCTCGGCACCGTGCAGTTCACCCTGATTTCGTCCATCATGACCAACGTGGCGCCGGAATTCGCTCTGTTCGATATGCCGTTCCTCGTCAAGGACCGCGAGCATCTGAAGGCCATCGACGCCAATCTGGTCAAGACGGAGCTGGCTCCCAAGGCGGAAGCCGCCGGTCTTCATGTGATTTCGACCTGGGAAAACGGGTTCCGCCAGATCACGAACAACTCCCGCCCGATCAACACTCCGGCTGACCTGGACGGGCTGAAAATCCGTACACCGTCTTCCGAGTGGCGCGTCGCGATGTTCAAGGAGTGGGGCTCCAACCCGACGCCGATGGCATTTTCGGAAGTGTTCGTGGCCCTGCAGACCGGCACCATGGACGGGCAGGAAAATCCGCTCACCAACATTGTCGGCGCCAATTTTCAGGAAGTTCAGAAGTATCTCAGCCTGACAGGTCACGTCTATTCGCCGACCTACCTGACGACGGGTGCCGGAACCTGGGGCAAGCTGCCGGAAAACGTCAAGACGGCCGTATCGGAAGTTGCCGCTTCGGTGCAGGACTGGTCGCTCAATGAAGGCGAGACTGCGGACAGGGAGCTGGTCGACAAGGTGCGTGCCGCCGGGGTCGAGGTGAACGAGGCCGACAAGTCCGCTTTCATCGCAGCATCTGCGCCGATCTACGAAGCCTTTGCAGCAAAGGTTGAGGGTGGCGACAAGCTGGTGGGGCTGGCGCAGAGCCTTGCCGACTGATCAAACAAGCAACTGACAAAACAGCCGGCCGGACCAACCGGCCGGCAATTTCTCTGGGAGGAGCCATGATTGCTTTGTTCGAGCGCCTTTTGTTGCGCGCAATCGAGGCTGTCTGCATCGCACTTCTGCTCGCCTTGACGGGAGCGGTCATCTACTCGACGACAATGCGCTACCTGGGGGCTTCGCCGTCCTGGTACGACGAACTGGCCAGCGTGATGCTGGCGTGGTTGACCTACTTCGGCGCGACCTACGCTGTCTTCATGCGGCATCACATGTCCTTTTCCGGCCTGGTTACTGCCATGCCGAGAGGGCTGGCGGTGGCGCTGACGGCCTTTTCTGAGCTGCTCGTCATCGCCTTCTTCGCAATTGTTGCCTGGTACGGCTATGCGGTTCTGGCGGTTGCCAAGTGGGATTCACTCCTCAGCCTTCCGTGGATGACGCTCGACATCGTGCAATCGGTCATCCCCATCACCTCAGGTCTCATGATCATCGGAACGCTGCTGACGCTGCCACGCACGTTGCGCGACGCTGCCGCCGGCGTTGATCGGGAACACGCGGAAATCGAACACGCAATTGCCGAGGCTGAAGAAGAGGCCAAGGCCATGCACGCACGTGAGGGCACGCGATGATCCTTCTTCTGACAACGATCGTCCTCATCGGACTGATCCTGATCAACGTGCCGATTGCCGTGGCAATCGGGATTGTCGCTCTCGGCGGGTTCGTCCTGACTTCGGGTACGGACCGGCTCTACGACATGGCCATCGCGCTCTATTCGGGCTCGACCTCGTTTCCGCTGATCGCCATTCCGCTGTTCATCCTTGCCGGTAACCTGATGAACACGTCAGGCATTTCCGTCAGGCTGATCAACTTTGTCACTGCTCTCATCGGCTTTGTCCGTGGCGGGCTGGGCATGGTCAACATCGGTGTTTCGATGGTCTTTGCCGAAATTTCCGGGTCAGCCGTGGCCGATGTGGCCGCCACCGGTACAGTGCTGATCCCGGAAATGAAGAAACGCGGCTATTCCCGAACGCTTGCGGCGGCAATCACCTCGTCTTCGGCGTCCCTTGCCATCATCATTCCGCCGTCCATTCCCATGATCCTTTATGGTGCAATTGCCGAAACTTCGGTGCTGAAGCTGTTCGTGGCCGGTATCGTTCCGGGCGTTCTCGGCGGCGGACTGCTGATGATCGTCACCTATATTCTGGCGGTTCGCTACAACCTGCCGCGCGCTGAAGGCTTCGACCTTCGCCACGTTGCCAAAACCTTCCGGGAAGCTTTCTGGGCGCTCACCATGCCGGTGATCATCCTGGGCGGCATATTCTCCGGTATTGTCACGGCAACGGAAGGCGCCGGGCTGGCGGTACTGGCGGCCCTGGTGATCGGCCTGTTCATCTACCGGGATCTCGATGTCCGGCGCCTGCGCAAGACCATGCTGGAAGGTATCAGTCAGACGGGTGTGGTCATGCTGCTGGTGGCAACATCCGCCGCGCTCGGGCTGTTCCTGACGCAGGCCCAGGTGCCGCAGCAACTGGCCGCGCAGATCACCGAACTGACCACCAATCCCTTCATCGTGCTGGCCTTGCTCAACCTGCTCTTGCTGGTGCTTGGCATGTTCCTGCACGGGGCGGCGGCAATCATCCTGGTCGTGCCGGTGGTCATGCCGCTGGTGAATGCGGTTGGCATCGACCCGATCCATTTCGGCATCATGGTGACACTCAACCTTGCCATCGGTCAGCAGACACCGCCTGTTGCCTCGGTGCTGATCACATCCTGCTCGATTGCCAAGGCGGGCATCTGGGAAACGTCCCGTGCCAACCTGCCGTTCATCGGCGTGCTCGCCCTGATCCTGCTTCTGGTGACCTACGTTCCCCAGGTTTCCCTTGCTTTGACGGAGTTTATTCAATGACGACGCCCAAACCGCGTTTGGTTCTGACCCTTGGCGATCCGGCGGGTATCGGCTCTGAACTGGTCGCCCGGCTTCTTGCCGAGGAGGAAGCCCGCCAGGCGGCGGATATCCTGATCCTTGGAGACGAGGGAGAGCTGAAAACCGGCATGGAGATCGCCGGTGTCCGTTTCGACTATCAGGTCGTCTCATCGGCTGCGTTGCCCGAGCAAGGGTCCGGGGTTCCGGCATTCCTGCAGGTTGGCAAGGCTCCGGAAGGTGGCTGGAAACGTGCCGAGGTGAGCGCGGAAGGTGGCGCGCATTGCCTGGAAACGCTTGGCATGGGGGTCGACATGGTTCGGGCAGGCAAGGCGGATGCGCTGGTCTTTGCCCCGCTCAACAAGGCATCACTTCATTCGGCCGGCATGAGCCAGTCGGACGAGCTGCACTGGTTTGCCGACCGGCTGGGCCACAATGGCAGTGTCTCGGAACTCAACGTGATGGACGGTCTATGGACCAGCCGGGTAACGAGCCACATCGCCCTGCGCGATGTTGCCGACCTCATCACCGAAGACAAGATCATCGAGGCTGCGCGGCTGATCCATTCGGCCTTGAAGGATGCCGGTTTCGAGAGCCCGCGGATTGGTGTCTGCGGCCTTAATCCGCACAATGGCGACAACGGCAATTTCGGAACGGAAGAAATCGAGATCATCACGCCTGCAGTCGAACGTGCCAAGGCGCTGGGCCTGCCTGTGGAAGGGCCTTATCCCTCCGACACCATTTTCCTGAAAGCGGTCGCAAAGGAACTCGACGCCATCGTGACGCTCTATCACGATCAGGGGCAGATCGCGATCAAGCTGCTGGGCTTCTGGCAGGGGGTGACGGTGCAGGGCGGTCTGCCGATCCCGATCACCACACCGGCACATGGAACCGCCTTCGACATTCGCGGCAAGGGAACGGCCAATGTCGGCCCGATGCGCAACGCCTGGAACATTGCCTGCGCCATGGGAACGCGGCGCCGGACTTCCCGAATTTCCAATTGAGTGGATCAGTCATATGAAAATCAAATCCGTACGCACGCGCGTCTGGACCTGGAAAGGTCCGACGGTCCCGCCGCAGGGCAACTTCTGCACCAACGCTTCCGATGCCCTTTGGATGAAGGGCGATGCCATGTCGTCCTTCCGCTTTCACCAGTGGCTGACATGTGAAGTCGAGACGGAAGACGGCACCATCGGCATCGGCAACGCCGCCTTGGCTCCCTCGGTCGTCAAGAAGGCCATCGACGACTGGTACGCACCACTGGTGATCGGCGAAGATCCGTTCGACTATGCCTACATCTGGGAAAAGATGTACCGGCGCAGCCACGCCTGGGGGCGCAAGGGGATCGGCATGACGGCCATCTCGGCCATCGATATCGCGATCTGGGACCTGATGGGCAAGCTGGTCGGCAAGCCGGTTTTCAAGCTTCTGGGCGGTCGCACCAAGGAAAAGATCCCGGTTTATTATTCCAAGCTCTACGCCGGATCGATCGAGGCGATGCAGAAGGAAGCCGAGGAGGCAATGAAGGGCGGCTACAAGGCCTTCAAGTCCCGCTTTGGCTTTGGCCCCAAGGACGGCATGCCGGGCATGCGGGAAAACCTGAAGCGGGTCGAGGCGGTTCGCGAGGTCATCGGCTACGACAATGACCTCATGCTGGAATGCTACATGGGCTGGAACCTCGACTATGCCAAGCGCATGTTGCCGAAACTCGCTCCCTACGAGCCACGCTGGCTCGAGGAGCCCGTGATTGCCGATGACGTTGCCGGGTATGCCGAACTCAATGCTATGAACATCGTGCCGATTTCCGGCGGCGAACACGAGTTTTCGGTGATCGGCTGTGCCGAGCTCATCAACCGCAAGGCTGTCAGCATCCTGCAGTATGATACCAACCGGGTTGGCGGCATTACGGCGGCGCAGAAGATCAACGCCATTGCCGAAGCTGCCCAGATCCCGGTCATTCCCCATGCGGGCCAGATGCACAACTACCATCTGACCATGGCCAACACGAATTGCCCGATCAGCGAGTATTTTCCGGTGTTCGACGTCGAGGTCGGCAACGAGCTCTTCTATTACATCTTCGAAGGCGACCCGGAAGCCGTGGACGGCTATCTGCAGCTTGACGACGATCTGCCCGGCCTCGGCATCACGATCTCGGACAAGCATCTCCAGCATTTCGACATTGCCGAGTGACCTTCCGGCTTTCCTGCTCCGGCCCGCAAGCCGGGGCAGGAAGCTCATCCATTATCTTCAAAGACAAAAGCACGTAGCCCCATGACCCCTTATTCCGGTATCTGGCCTGTCGCCCCGACACCCTTTCACGAAGACGGTTCGCTTGATGAACCGGGCATGCGCCGCGTGCTGGATTGCCTTATCGACCAGGGCGCGGATGGCATCTGCATCCTGGCGAATTTCTCCGAGCAGTTCCTGTTGTCGGATGCAGAGCGCGAGTTGCTGACACGGCTTTGCATTGAGCATATCGACGGCCGCGTTCCTGTCATCGTCACGATCAGCCATTTCGCGACACGGATCGCGGTAGAGCAGGCGCAGCTTGCCAAGTCGCTTGGTGCAGCCATTGTCATGATGATGCCGCCCTATCACGGAGCTCTTTTGAAAGGGAACGCCCAGCAGACGTTTGATCAATTCGCCGCCGTCGGCGAGGTCGGCATTCCGATCATGATCCAGGATGCGCCCCTGTCCGGCGTCGACTTGCCGGTGCCGCTTCTGGTGAAGATGGCCCGCGAGATCGAGATGGTGAAGCTCTTCAAGATCGAATGCCCGCAGGCTGCCAACAAGTTGCGGTTTCTCATTGCTGAAGGCGGCCCTGCCATCGAAGGCCCATTTGATGGCGAAGAAGGCATCACGTTGCTGGCGGATCTGGACGCAGGCGCGCGCGGATCGATGACCTCGGGGATGATCGTTGACCAGATCAAGCCTGTCATCGAGCTCTATCACGCGGGCCAAACCGACGAGGCAGCAGATGCCTATGCGCGGGTTCTGCCCGTCATCAATCACGAAAACCGCTTGTGCGGCTGGCGCTCCTGCAAGGCGGCGATGGTCGAAGGCGGTGTCATCAAATCCGATTTCTGCCGGCATCCGATCGACCCGCTGCCGCAGCCGGTCCGCGAGAGGCTACTGACGCTTCTGCGCCGGCTCGATCCCCTGGTTTTGCGCTGGGGGCAGTGAGGAAAACTCCGGGCGGTCAGCCGTCCGTTAGTCCAAACACAGACATGAGGCCTGGTATTTGACTGTCTGGAAAGGAAAAAATCCGGTATCGATTGAGACCGCCAAGCGGGTACGCCAACGACTGAGCGGATCGATCGATATGTATGGAACCTTCGACATGGCGATCCTGTCTCGCCTGCGGTTCAAACAGCTTGCCCTTGTGGCAAGCCTGGAAGTCACGACCAATCTGCACGAATCCGCGCGCGAGCTGAACCTTTCCCAGCCCGGGGCGACAAAACTTTTGAAGGAAGTGGAGGACACGCTCGGGGTCACGCTGTTCGAACGTCTTTCCAGGGGCATGAAGCCAACGGCCTATGGCGTGGTGGTTGCCCGGCATGCCCGCCAGATCATTTCCGAGACCGGGCGGCTGAAGGCGCAATTGTCGGCGATGCAGCGCGGTGAATATGGCAAGGTGCGGCTCGGCGCGATCATGGAAGCCTTGCCGGGGCAGGTATCCGAGCTGCTGATGAACCTGATGGAGACCAATGTCGGTCCGCAGATCAGCCTGATGGTGTCGACTTCCGACAATCTCATTTCCGCGCTCAACGAAGGTGCGCTGGATATCGTGCTGGGACGGCCGGTGGAACATCTCGACATGACCGGCATTCGGTTCGAACCGCTCTGGCAGGAGAGGCTCGCTGTCGTGGCGGCGTCGTCGCATCCTCTGGTGCCAAGCAAGCAGCTCAGTCTCGTGGAACTTGGTGATTTCAGCTGGATCCTGCAGCCAAGGCCCAGCCCGATGCGCATGTCGATCGAGCTTGCTTTTGCACATGCGGATCTGCCCGCACCGCATTACGGCCTTGAAACCTCGTCGATGCTGATGACGACGCTGGCGGTCGGAAAAAGCGACATGCTGGCCGTTCTGCCGCAGTCGGTTGCCGACTACTATCAGGAAAACGGCCTGATCCGCATTCTGCCGGTCAGGCTGGAAGAGCACATGAGCCGATACGGGCTTTTGATCCCGAACAAGGATGAATTCGATCCGGAAGTCGAGGCACTGGTCTCGCTCATTCGCGCCTCTGTCTGACCGGGAAGGGGGGCCCCTCCCGGCCGGTATTTTCTGGTCAATACTCCTGGGTCAGACGATCCCGCCGCCAGCCCCGGAAACCTCCGGACGGATCTCCGCGACCTTTTGCCGGTATCCGGCAGTCCGATAAGCCGCAACAGGGTCGATGGCGCCGCCGTTTTCCAGTCTTGCCATGGCCAGGATCGGCTCGACATCGGTGCGGAAAGCGGTTTTCAGGGTGGTTGTTGCCATCAAGGCGTCATTCGTGTCCTGAAAACCTTCCAGGGCAGACCTGTCGACCAGCAGTGCCTCGGCATAGGCGCGCTGAACTTCCATGGCGGAGACCATCAGACTTTCGATGGGGTCGGTCACGTTGTGAGACTGGTCGAGCATATGTGCCGGGTCGAAGCCGGGCGCCTTCCGCGTTTCGGCGTCCACCAGTTCGTTGAACACCAGGAACAACCGGTACGGATCGACGGAGCCCGTATCCAGATCGTCATCGCCATACTTGCTGTCGTTGAAGTGGAAACCGCCGAGCTTTCCGAACTGGATCAGCCGGGCAACGATCATCTCGATATTGGCGTTGGGGGCATGGTGGCCGAGATCGACAAGGCAGTAGGCCTTCTCGCCCAGTTCCTGCGCGATCATGTAGTTGGTGCCCCAGTCCTGCACGACAGTTGAATAGAATGCCGGCTCATACATCTTGTGCTCGGTGAACAGCCGCCAGTCGTCCGGCAGTTCCGCATAAATCGCTTTTACCGCGTCCAGATACCGCTCGAACTGGCGTGTGAAGTTGGCCTGGCCGGGGAAATTTGATCCGTCGCCGATCCAGATGGTCAGGGCCCTGGAGCCGATGGCCTTGCCGATCTCGATGCATTCCAGATTGTGCTCAATGGCTTGCCTGCGCGTGCTGGCATCCGTGTGGCTGAGTGAGCCGAACTTGTAGGAAAGTGGCTGGCCGTCCTGATCCTGAAAAGTGTTGGAGTTCATGGCGTCAAAGCCAAGCCCGAGCGAACTTGCCTTGGCCTTCAGCTCCGCCGGGTCGGCCTTGTCCCAGGGAATGTGCAGGGAAACGTTTGGTGTTGCCCGGGTCAGCTGCTGGATGACACTGCAATCTTCCAGTTTGTCGAAGATATGGCGCGGTTCGCCCTTGCCGGGAAAACGCGCAAAGCGCGTGCCACCGGTGCCGACACCCCAGGACGGCACGGCAACGCCATAGGCGGCGACCTTCGCCTTGACGGCATCGATGGAAACGCCGCGCCGGTCGAGCCTTTCGCCCAGGGTTTCATAGTCACGCTTCAGGTCGGCTGTGCGGGTCTCGTTTTCCCCGGCGACCAGCGATGTGTCGATCATCATGAGAAGATCCTTTCCCGGATTTTCTTCGATCCGTTTGTTCCAAGATCACTTCCCTCAATCCACTTCCTCATCCTGAGGAGCGAGCCTGCTCGCGTCTCGAAGGATGGGCGGCAAGCTCTGATCGTGTGGCCCATCCTTCGAGACGGACCTGACGGTCCTCCTCAGGATGAGGGAAGATGTGGTTCGATTACCTTGAGGACTGCTACCGCGTGAAAGCCTGAACGTTGCCGGCGTCGACGTTGATGATGTTCCCGGTCGACTTGGCGGAAAACTCGGAGGCGAAGAAGTAGGTTGCCTCGGCGATATCTTCCGGCAGCACGGACAGTTTCAGCAGCGAGCGCTGGCGGTAGTGTTCCTCCAGCTCCGACGTGTCCTTGCCGTAGGCTTTGGCGCGTTCCTTCAGCCAGTCACCGGACCAGATCTTGGACCCGCGCAGGACAGCGTCCGGATTGACCACATTGACGCGGATCCCCTCCGGAGCGCCTTCCAGGGCAAGGCAGCGGGCCAGGTGCAATTCGGAAGCCTTGGCCGTGCAATAGGCGCTGGCACCGGGAGACGCGGCGAGGCCGTTCTTCGATCCGATGAACACGATGGAACCACCGACCCCTTGCGTCTTCATGACCTTGAAGGCCTCACGGGACACCAGGAAGTAACCGGTCGACAGGATCGACATGTTCCGGTTCCACAGGTCGAGCGTGGTGTCCTCGATCGGGGCGGAAGACGCGATGCCGGCGTTGGAAACGAGAATGTCGACACCGCCGAATTCCAGTGCAGCTCTGGCAAAGCTGTCTGCCACGGCGTCTTCACTGGTGACATCCATCGTCACCGTGCGCACGACGTCCCTGGAATAGCGTGCGGAGAGATTGTCGGCGGCGGCCCCGAGTGCGTCCGCGTCGATGTCGGCCAGCACCACGCAGGCGCCTTCGCGCAGAAAGCGTTCAGCGGTGGCCGAGCCGATGCCGCCGGCGCCGCCGGTTACCAGCGCGATCTTGCCTGCAAGGCTCTTGGGTTTGGGCATGCGCTGGAGCTTGGCTTCCTCCAGAAGCCAGTATTCGATGTCGAAGGCTTCCTGTTCCGGCAGGCCGCGATAGGTGGAAACGCTGGAAGCGCCGCGCATGACGTTGATGGCGTTGGTGTAGAACTCGCCGGAAATCCGCGCGGTCGCCTTGTCCTTGGCGAAGGTGATCATGCCGACGCCCGGCACCAGGTAGACAACGGCGTTCGGGTCGCGAAGGGCAGGGCTGTCGTCGTGCTTGCAGCGCTCATAATAGGCCGCATAGTCGTCACGGTAAGCTTCCGCTGCCTGACCGAGCCCGGCAAGCGTTGCCTCGATGTCCGGGGTGGCGGGATCGAAATCGACCACGAGCGGGCGGATCTTGGTGCGCAGGAAATGATCCGGGCAGCTTGTGCCGAGGGCGGCAAGGGCTTCCATGTCATTGGCGCAGACGAATTCCAGCACAGCGTCGCTGTCGTCAAAATGACCGACCATATGCTGCTTGCCGGATACCATCCCCCGGATTGCGGGCATCAGGCGGGCGGCAACCCCACGCCGGTCCGATGGAGCCAGGGCGCGGTGTTTCGAGCCGCCGAAGGCATCTTTTCCTGCCGTCTTTTCCTCAAACCAGGCAATCGCCTTGTTGATGATCTCCAGGGTGGTTTCGTAGCAGGTCCTGGCGTCGTCAGCCCATGTAAAGAGTCCGTGGCTTTCCAGAACGACCCCGCGAGCCTCCGGATTTTCAAGGCAGAATTTTTCCAGCCACAGGCCCAGTTCATAGCCCGGGCGCTTCCAGGGCAGCCAGCCGATGTCGGCGCCGAAGATCTCCTGCGTGATTGCCTTGCTGTCGCTTGCCGCGGCAATGGCGATGATTGCGTCCGGATGCATATGGTCGACATGGCTTTTCGGCACATAGGCATGAAGCGGGGTGTCGATGGAGGCGGCGCGCGGGTTCAGGTTGAAGGTGCAATGGGGCAGGCAGGCGACCATCTCGTCTTCAAACTCGACGCCGCGATAGAGCCCTTTAAGTGCCCGCAGCTTGTCCATGTAGAGTGTCGCAAAACCATCCATCTTGATGGTGCCGACATCGCCGCCCGAGCCCTTGACCCACAGTACCTCGACCTGATCGCCGGTGAGGGGATCCTTCTCCATCGCCTTGGCGGAGGTGTTGCCGCCACCGTAGTTGGTGATGCGCTTGTCGGAGCCCAGGAGGTTTGAGCGATAGAGCAGCAGCTCCGCTTCGCTCATGCCGGAAGCCTTCTGGTCATCCCACAGGTTTGCAAGCCGGGAACCGGCAGCGGAATTCAACATCTTTTCCTCCCAGGTAAGCCTGACGGCTTGCGTCTCGTTGTTTAGAAACTCGCTTGAACGGATCAGGTTGTCAATCAAAAACGATCAATATCAATCATATTGCGCTGCAAAATGATCATTTTTGATTTTTTATGATTGACATTGACCGGTGTTGGTGGAAACGTTTGATCAATGGGAGGACCAGATGCACGAGAAAGAACGCCACAGGATCATATTGTCCGCAGTCCAGGATCGTCCGGTCGTGACGGTACAGGAGCTGGTGGCGTTGACGGATTCCTCAGAAGCGACCATCCGTCGTGACATTGCCCAGCTGCATGTGCAGAAGAAGCTGCGTCGTGTGCGGGGTGGGGCGGAGAGCATTCATCCACCGCAGTTCGTCGGTCTGGCGGGGCGTCCGTTCAGTGTCAACGAAACGATCAACATCGCTCAGAAACGCGCAATCGCGCAAAAGGCGGTGGAGCTGTGCGAGGATGGCGATGCCATCATCATCAACGGCGGCACAACCACCTTTCAGATGGTGCATCCGCTGGCAACCAAGCGCTGCCAGGTGTTCACTAACTCGTTTCCGATTGCCGAGCATCTCCTCAAGAATTCCAAGAACACCATCATGCTCTCGGGCGGGGTGATCTATCGCGAACAGAACATCATCCTGAGCCCCTTCGACAATGACGTGACCCGGAACTTCTACGCGACGCGCATGTTCATGGGCGCCCAGGGGCTTGGGCCGCTTGGGCTCATGGAGGCCGATCCGTTGCTCATTCAGGCCGAGCAGAAGCTGATCGGCCAGGCGGATGAACTGGTGGTTCTGGCGGATTCATCGAAATTCAGCGCACGTTCCAGCCTGATCCTGTGCCCGCTCGAGCGGATTTCCACCGTCATCACCGATGACAGGATCCCCGACAGCGCGGCCAACATGCTGGAACAGGCCGACATCCATCTGATCGTGGCGGAAACAAGCGCCGCACAGACCAAGGCAACCTCGAACGGGTAGCCGGCACACTGTCCGGACCTTGGGAGGGGCCGGCAGCACTTTAGGGAGGAAGACCATGAAATTGCTCAAGTCACTTCTGGCGGCAACAGCAGTCGCCGCCGTCTGCATCGCCGCACCGGCCAGTGCCGCGGAAAAACGCATCGCCCTTGTCGTCAAGGCGCTCGGCATCGGCTTCTTTGAAGCTGCCGCCAAGGGCGCTGAAGAAGCTGCCAAGGAACTCGGCGATGTCGAGATCATCTACACCGGCCCGACCGACACGACCGCAGAAGGTCAGATCGAGGTCATCAACGCGCTGATCGCCCAGAAGGTGGATGCCATTGCTATCTCCGCCAACGATCAGGACGCCCTGGTGCCGGCACTGAAGAAAGCCATGGACCGCGGCATTACCGTGATTTCCTGGGACAGCGGCGTTGCGCCGGAAGGTCGCCAGCTTCACCTCAATCCGTCGTCCAATCCGCTGATCGGCAACATGATCATCAAGCTGGCCGCCGATCATCTGCCCGATGGCGGTGATGTCGCCGTCCTGTCCGCGTCCGCAACCGCCACGAACCAGAACATCTGGATCGAGGAAATGAACAAGGTGAAGGATAACTATCCGGGCATCAACGTGGTCGCCACCGTCTATGGTGATGACCTTGCCGACAAGTCCTACCGTGAAGCCCAGGGCCTTATGCAGACCTATCCGGATCTGAAGGCGATCATCGCTCCGACGTCCGTGGGCATTGTTGCGGCCGCTCAGGCAGTCTCTGACGCCGAAAAAGCAGGACAGGTCAACGTGACCGGGCTCGGCCTGCCGTCAGAAATGGCTGGCCACATCGAATCCGGTGCATCCAAGTCGTTCGCCATCTGGAACCCGATCGACCTTGGCTATTCGGCAACCATGCTGGCCTACAACCTGTCCACCGGCGCCGCGGAAGCAAAGCCGGGCGCGGAAATCCCGATGGGACGTATGGGCACGCTGACGCTCAACGACAGCAACGAAGGCGCGATGGCGGACCCGTTCGTCTATGACAGCTCCAACATCGACGACTTCAAGGACATTTTCTAAGCTGGTCGCCAGGACCGGACGATAGAAACATGTCAGACCCGGTGCCATGCGCACCGGGTCTTTGAAACCAGCAACGAAACTCCAGGCTCCGGGAAATGGTCATGCTTGCGAACACGCAGGGCATAGCGGACACGCATCCGCAAACGGAAGACGGCACGGGGCCGGTACTGACGCTCAGCGGTATCTCCAAATCGTTCCCGGGCGTGAAGGCGCTTTCCGAAGTATCGCTGGAGCTGTTCCCGGGGGAAGTTACCGCCCTGGTGGGTGAAAACGGCGCGGGTAAATCCACCATCGTGAAGATCCTGACCGGCATCTATCAGCCGGACGAGGGCGCAATCGCGATCAATGGCACGCCGGTTTCCTTTCCCACCGCCCAGGACGCGGGCCGGGCAGGGGTGACGGCGATCCATCAGGAAACCGTCCTTTTCGATGATCTGTCTGTGGCGGAAAACATTTTCATCGGCCATGCGCCGAAAACGCGTTTCGGGCTGATCGACCGCAAGGAAATGCTGCGCAAGGCACAAGCGCTGCTCGACCGGATCGGCGCCAGGATCGATCCGAATGTCACGCTGAAGGATCTCGGTATTGCCAACAAGCACCTGGTGGCGATTGCCCGGGCGCTCTCCATCGACGCCAAGATCGTCATCATGGATGAGCCGACCGCCTCGCTCTCCCACAAGGAAATCGAGGAAACCTACGAGCTGGTGGAACGCCTGAAGGCGGAAGGCAAGGCGATCCTCTTCATCAGTCACAAGTTCGACGAGATCTTCCGCATCGCGGACCGCTACACGGTTTTCCGGGACGGCCAGATGGTCGGCAAAGGCAAGATCGAGGCTGTTTCCGAACAGGAGCTGGTCAAGCTCATGGTCGGCCGGTCAGTCGACCAGGTTTTCCCGAAACGAGCACCGCAACTGGGTGAGGAAGTGCTGAAGGTTGTCGGCTATTGCCACCCGACGGAATTCGAGGACATCGGCTTCACGCTTCGTGCGGGAGAGATCCTTGGGTTTTACGGCCTTGTGGGTGCCGGGCGCAGCGAATTCATGCAGGCGCTGTTCGGGGTGACCAGGCCTTCCAAAGGGGCTATCCGGATCGACGACAGGATCGCCGTCATTCGCGATCCCAACGAGGCCATCCGGCAGGGCATCGTCTATGTCCCGGAGGACCGGGGTAAACAGGGCGCGATCAAGGGCCTGCCCATTTTCCAGAATGTCTCGCTGCCGTCGCTCAAGGAAACCTCACGCAAGGGGTTCCTGCGGCTTGCGGAGGAATTCAAGCTGGCCCGTGACTACATGCGGCGGCTGGACTTGCGCGCAGCAGCTCTTGACCAGGATATCGGCGAACTGTCCGGCGGCAACCAGCAGAAGGTTGTCATCGCCAAATGGCTTGCGACCAAACCTCGGGTGATCATCCTGGACGAACCCACCAAGGGCATCGACATCGGGTCCAAGGCCGCGGTGCACGAATTCATGGCGGAACTGGCCGCCGAAGGTCTGGCGGTCATCATGGTGTCGTCCGAAATTCCGGAAATTCTCGGCATGTCCGACCGGGTGATTGTGATGCGGGAGGGGCGTATCGCCGCCGAATTTGAAGGCGCTGACCTGTCGCCCGAACATCTGGTGCGGGCGGCTGCCGGCATCACGGAGGTGCGCACATGATCCGCTCGCTGATGAAATCGCGCGAGACCATTCTCGCCGGAGCTATCCTGGTTCTGGTGCTGGCCATTGCCACTCGCTTTCCCGGCTTCGTCGCACCGTCCAACCTGGCGAATGTCTTCAACGACACGGCTCCGCTGATCATTCTGGCACTCGGCCAGATGGTGGTGATCCTCACCCGGTGTATCGATCTGTCCGTTGCCGCCAACCTTGCGCTCACCGGCATGGTGGTCGCCATGCTCAACATGGCCATGCCCGGTCTGCCGGTGCCGGTTATCCTGGCCTTGGCGATCTGTCTTGGAGCCTTGATGGGGCTTGCAAACGGACTGCTTGTCTGGAAGCTGGATATTCCGCCCATTGTCGTCACCCTTGGCACGATGACCATCTACCGGGGCATCATCTTCGTCATTTCCGGCGGGGAGTGGATCAACGCCCATGAGATGAGTGACGCCTTCAAGGCCTTCCCGCGTGAGGTCGTGCTCGGTCTGCCGGTTCTGTCGTGGATAGCGATCGCCGTCGTAATCGGGTTCATCGTTCTGGTCGGGCGAACACCACTTGGCAGGGCTTTCTTTGCCGTTGGCGGCAATCCGCACGCGGCGGTCTATACGGGCATCAATGTCGGCCTTACCCAATGCGCGGCCTATGTCATTTCCGGCGCGCTTGCCGGCCTTACCGGCTATCTCTGGGTTGCCCGCTATGCCGTTGCCTATGTCGATATCGCAGGCGGTTTCGAACTTGAGGTGGTCGCAGCCTGCGTCATCGGCGGGATCTCGATTGCCGGCGGCATCGGGTCTGTCGGCGGGGCCCTGCTCGGTGCGCTGTTCCTCGGCATCGTCAAGAACGCTCTTCCGGTCATCAATATCTCCCCCTTCTGGCAGCTCGCGATTTCCGGCAGCGCAATCATCATCGCCGTAGCCTTCAACGCCACGTCCAACCGGACCAAGGGCCGGGTGATCCTGAAAAAAGCGGAGCACGCAGCATGAGCCTCGCCACCCCAGACACCGGCGCGCAGGGGCGTCAGATTCCGGACAGGCTGAAGTCGCCGCTGCAGCGGTTTCTGGTGAGCTGGGAACTGCTGCTACTCGTGGTCGCCGTCGCCGTCTTCACGCTGAACAGCTTTGCCTCGCCTTATTTCCTCGATCCGTGGAACCTCTCCGACGCGACCTTCAACTTCACCGAAAAGGCGATGATCGCCTTTGCCATGGGATTGTTGATCATTTCCGGCGAGATCGACCTTTCGGTTGCCTCGATCATCGCACTGTCGTCCACGGCCATGGGCTTTGCCGTCCAGATGGGGGCCGATACGCCGCTTCTGGTCATGATCGGCCTGGGTACAGGGCTGCTGTGCGGTGCCTTCAACGGCTTCCTGGTGACCGGCTTCGGCCTGCCGTCCATCGTGGTGACCATCGGCACCATGAGCCTTTTCCGTGGCATTTCCTATATCGTGCTCGGCGACAAGGCCTACACCGGCTATCCGTCCGACTTTGCCTTTTTCGGGCAGGGCTACGTCTGGTGGGTGATCTCTTTCGAGTTCGTCCTGTTCGCTTTGCTTGCCATCGTCTTTGCCGTCATCCTGCACAAGACGAACTTTGGCCGCGCGGTCTATGTCGTCGGCAACAACCCTGTCGGCGCGCTTTTTTCCGGTATTCGCGTGCCGCGGGTCAAATTTGCGCTCTTTCTGCTCACGGGGCTTATGTCCGGTGTTGCCGCCATCTGCCTGACCTCGCGCCTCGGGGCGACAAGACCATCGATTGCTTTCGGCTGGGAGCTTGAGATCGTGACAATGGTGGTGCTGGGCGGCGTCAATATTCTCGGTGGCTCCGGCTCCATTCCGGGCGTGGTGATCGCTGCCTTCGTCATGGGCATGGTCACCTTCGGGTTTGGCCTGCTCAACGTACCGGGCATCGTCATGTCGATCTTCATCGGTCTGCTGCTGATTGCCGTCATTGCCCTGCCGCGCATCGCCCACCGGGTTCTCGCAAAGCGGAAGGCCTGAACCATGGAAAAATATGCCTTCAAGATGAAGCTCAACCCGGGCATGGAAGCGGTATACCGGAAGCGCCACGACGAAATCTGGCCGGAACTGGTAGCCTTGCTGAAAGACGCAGGCATCAGCGACTATTCAATTCATCTGGATCCCGAGACCGACATCCTCTTCGGCGTGCTTTGGCGTCAGGATGGCCACAAGATGGACGATCTGCCGAACCACCCGGTGATGCGGAAATGGTGGGCACATATGGCCGATGTGATGGCGACCAAGCCGGACAACCAACCGGTGGCAACACCGCTCACAACCGTCTTTCATATGGATTGAGCGTTGATGGCAGCGATCCGGAATGTGGGCGTCATCGATATCGGCAAGACCAATGCCAAGGTTGCCGTGGTCGATCTGGACCAGCGCAGGGAGCTTGGCGTCCTGACGCGGCCCAACACGGTCCTGCCGGGCCCTCCTTATCCGCATTTTGACCTGGAAGGCCACTGGGATTTCATCTGCGACGCGCTGGCGGAGCTGCACAAGGCCCATGGTATCGATGCCCTGTCGGTGACGACACATGGTGCCAGCGCCGTGCTTCTGGACGCGGAAGGGAACCTTGCCGCGCCGATGCTGGACTATGAATTCACCGGCCCGGACGACCTGGCGGCCGCCTATGATGCGATCCGGCCGGACTTCGCCGAAACCGGGTCACCCAGGCTCGGCATGGGCCTCAATCTGGGAGCGCAACTCCACTGGCAACTGAAAACGGACCCGGGTCTGCTTGACCGGGTGGCGACGGCTCTGACCTATCCGCAATACTGGACCTGCAAGCTCACCGGGGTTCTGTCCAACGAGGTGACTTCGCTCGGCTGCCATACCGACCTCTGGTGCCCGTCCGAAAACCGGTTCTCCTCGCTGGTGAACCGGCTCGGGCTGGAGGAGAAGATGGCTCCCGTGCGCAAGGCGGGTGATCGTCTCGGGTCCGTCCTGCCGGAGGTTGTGACCCGGACCGGATTGCCGAAGGATACTCCGGTCGCCTGCGGCATTCACGATTCCAACGCGTCGCTTTATCCGCATCTGATCCGGCGACAGCCTCCGTTTTCGGTCGTCTCCACCGGCACCTGGGTGATCGTGCTGGCGATAGGAGGCGGCCGGGTGTTCCTCGATCCGTCCCGCGACACGCTGATCAATGTCAACGCTTTCGGGGATCCGGTGCCTTCGGCAAGGTTCATGGGGGGACGTGAGTTCGACATGATCCTGAAGGGACGTGAAAAGGGCTGTTCGGAAGAACAGATTGATACCGTGCTTTCTCGCGAGATCATGCTTTTTCCCGCTGTCGATCCGCGCTCCGGCCCTTTTCAGGGACGGGAGTATCACTGGAGCGTGGATGAGACGCTCCTGAGCGACGGCGAACGCTTTGCGGCTGTGTCCTTCTATCTGGCGCTGGTGACGGCGGAGTGCCTGGCAATGACCAGTGCGGAAGGTCCAATCGTCGTGGAGGGGCCGTTCGCGCAGAACGGGCTTTACCTTGACATGCTGGAGGCTGCGACAGGGCGGCCGGTTGAAGCGTCGGCTGGGTCGCTCACCGGAACCAGTATCGGCGCCGCGTTGCTGGTGGCGGACGGTGATACGGAAAAACGGCAGCAGGCTGGCCCACGCGGAAACGGCGGCGAACGTCTTTCTCGGCTAAAGCGATATGCAGGGAAATGGCAAGAACAGCTCCAGTGAGCGAACTGCCATCCCCTGATACGCACGGCTTTTCCCTTTTCCCGGCAGCCTTGATCCGCTATGTCAGCGCAAAGACAGCGAACCCAACAAGCCGCCGAGCTTCTCAAATGAACGATATTGCCGACAGCACCGACATCGACGTACCCGCATTGCTTCGCAATGCACCTGCGAGCGTCGAATTCAAGAAGCTGCGAAAGCGCCTTTTGCGCCAGGCGCGTGAGGCGATTGCCGACTTCGGGATGCTGCCGGAAGGGGCTTCCCAGGAAAAGCGGCCGAAGTGGCTGGTCTGCCTGTCGGGTGGCAAGGACAGTTACACGCTGCTGGCGGTGTTGATCGAACTGAAATGGCGTGGTCTGCTGCCGGTCGACCTGATTGCCTGCAATCTGGATCAGGCTCAGCCCGGTTTTCCGGCGGACATCTTGCCGAAATTCTTCGAGGACAACGGTATCGAGCACATCATCGTGCGCGAAGACACCTATTCCATTGTCACCGACAAGATCCCCGAGCACCGCACCTATTGTTCGCTGTGTTCGCGCCTGCGCCGCGGAATTCTCTACCGCATCGCACGGGAGCAGGGCTGCGAGGCCATTGTGCTCGGCCATCACCGGGAAGATATTTTGGAGACGTTCTTCATGAACCTCTTCCACGGTGGCCGTCTGGCCTCCATGCCGCCCAAGCTGGTCAACGACGAGGGCGATCTTCTGGTGCTCCGCCCGCTTGCTTATTCGGCTGAAAGCGACATCGCACGCTTTGCCAATGGCATGCAGTTCCCGATCATTCCCTGCAATCTCTGTGGCTCGCAGGACGGTCTGCAGCGCGAGGAAGTCAAACGCATGCTGCAGGGCTGGGAAAAGGCAACGCCGGGACGCCTCGGCGTCATGGCCCGCGCTCTCGGCCACACCCGGCCGTCGCATCTCCTCGACCGCTCGCTCTACGACTTCGTCAACCTGCGCCCGGCTGAGGGCGTGTCCGAGGAGAGCGGTGACGCGGAAGAACCCTGTGGCGCAAGCCTGGCGATGACGGCAAAGCTGTTCGCCGCCGAGTGACCTTCTGAGGCGCATCCGCGGTAACAACGGCGTTCTGATAGCCCCATTCCTTATCCCCACGCTCCCCGTCATTGCCGGACTTGATCCGGCAATCCAATCCCTGGCCATTCCAAATGGATAGGAGTTGCCGTGTCGTGTTGCATCGGCATGGATGCCATGGTCGAGCCATGGCATGACGTGGTTTGGGGAGCGGCATCAGGAAAGTGCTCAGACTCAGCCTGCTCCGTCATTGTCACACGTCCTTGGCTTGTCATCCCGGTTTGTCGCACCAGCGACAAGACCGGGATCCAGTATGCCCAGCGATTGGGCTTCTAAGAAGAAATGTATTTCAATACCCTATCGGGTTTCCGCTGAGGTGAGTGCCTGTGAGCGCGGAGACGTGCATCTATTGAAATCGATATGAGCCTCTTGCCCACTTCCAGCGCGCAGGTGAGCGTTTGACCTCACCGGAATAGCCACCGGCCTATGCTGCAAACAGGTCTCGCAGCCAGGTTTCCACCCGTTGAACCGCCGGTTTTCGCGGTGAGGAATTATCCCGGTTCAGCAGGTAATGGGTGCGCATGGAAGGCAGCCCCGGGTCCAGAGGGGTCGTCAGCCGTCCGCTTCCCGCCAGCCGGGCTGCAACCTTGCCCAGCAGCAGGGCGACACCGCCGCCGGCAGCCGCCAGTTCAACCGCGGCGAGGGAGGTGTCGACGGTGACGCCTGAGTGTCCGGATGGCTGCGTGAGGTACTGAGCTTCGAAAAAACGTGGCCAGTGATCGTCGAACCCCAGAATGTGAATGCGTGGAACATCCATCAGATCCGCCGGTTCCTTCAATCTTTCGGCCAGCCTCGGATGACAGACCGGAACGATCTTTTCCGGTCCCAGCGGTTCTGCATGCGCACCGGGCCAGTTGCCCGTGCCGAGGCGGATCTCGATGTCGGTGCCGGTCTCAAGAGCCGTGTCGGCCCAGATTGCCGACAAGAGCCGGATGTCCAGTTCAGGATTGACCTTCTGAAACTCCGCCAGGGCTGGGGCGATGATGAGAACAGTTTCGGAAATCGGCGCCCGAATGGTTACGGAGCCGGCCGTTCGGTTGCCGAAGAGGCTGTCCGTGGAGACGGCAAGGTCCTGCAAGGCCTTGCGTACCGACGGCAGATAAGCCCGGCCACTGGCGGTAAGCTCCAGCTTTCGTGTCGTGCGTTCGAAAAGCTGATGGCCGAGCTGGCTTTCCAGTGCGCTGATGTGCGTGCTGACAGCGGCCTGGGTGAGGCCGAGTTCCGCGCCTGCTGCGGTGAAGCCACCCAGCCGGCTGACGGCTTCGAAGCTTCTCAGCCAAACGAGATTGGGGAGTGCCGACATTCTCTTCATTCATAAAAATAGTTTGGTAATTGGCTGAATTAATATCATTTCTCTATTTCATAGGCGAGGCGCAAAGTGAGGGCATCAAACCCTGCTTCACGAAAGGCGCTTCTCATGCGGGTCGGTTTCATCGGATTGGGCAACGTCGGCGGCAAACTGGCCGGCAGCCTGCTGCGTAATGGTCTTGACGTCATGGTGCTGGACCTCAATCCGCTGCTCATGGAAAGCTTTGCGGCCAGGGGAGCCCTTCGCGGTGAAAGCCCGAAGGAGCTTGCAGAAAGCTGCGATGTCGTCATCACCTGCCTGCCCAGTCCGGCAGCCTGTGCAGCGGTCGTGGAAGGTCCGGACGGTCTTCTGGAAGGTATTGGCCCGGGCAGGATCTGGGCGGAAATGTCGACAACGGATGCCGGCGAAGTGCGCCGCCTGGCAGGGCTTGTTGTCGCCAGAGGGGCGGAGGCGATCGAATGCCCGGTTTCGGGCGGCTGTCACAGGGCTGCTACCGGAAATATCTCGATCTTTGCCGGGTGTCCGCGGGAAACCTTCGAGCGCATGCTGCCGCTCCTGACCGTTCTGGGGCGGCGCGTGCTGCACACCGGCGAGATCGGCTCGGCATCTGTTCTGAAAGTCGTCACCAACTATCTGGCAACGGCCAATCTGGTGTCTTTGGTCGAAGCACTGACCACCTGCAAGGCAGCCGGAATGGATCTTGGCACGGCATACGAGGCGATCCGGATTTCCTCAGGTAATTCGTTCGTCCATGAAACGGAGAGCCAGGTGATCCTCAACGGCTCGCGCGACATCTCCTTCACCATGGATCTTGTTGCCAAGGACATCGGCCTGTTCCAGAAAATCGCAGACGATCATCAGGTGCCGCTGGAAGTGTCGCCGCTTCTCAACCGGATTTTTGCAGACGGGATCGACCGCTATGGTCCGCGGGAAATGTCGCCCAACATCATCAAACGCCTTGAAGAAGCAACCGGTCTTGATATCCGGGCACCGGGTTTTCCGGATGAGATGGTTGACGAGGAGCCGGAAGAAGCCGGATATGAGGTTACGCCAAGAAGTGGCGACGACATGAATCTGAACAGACGGGAAGCAGCAGGCGGATGATTGAAAAGCGGCAGTTCTATATCGGTGGATCCTGGGTCGATCCGGTCGAGGCAAAAACGCTCGAGGTGATCAACCCGGCGACGGAAAAGCCGGTTGCCGTGATCTCCCTGGGCAGTGCCGCCGATGTGGACAAGGCGGTTGCTGCAGCCAAGGCCGCTTTTGCAGGCTGGTCGGAAACAAGTGTCGAGGAACGTGCCGCGCTTCTTGAGCGTGTCATCGCGATCTACCAACGTCGGTCGGAGGAAATGGACGAGGCGATCCGGCTTGAAATGGGGGCGCCGCGCAGCTTTGCGCGCGGCAGCCAGACGCCTGCCGGATCCGGCCACCTGGAAGCGACGCTGGAAGCCCTGAAGCATCATGTGTTCGAACGTCCCAGCCCGCGTGGCGGCAGCGTGCTGCGGCACGAGCCGATTGGCGTTTGTGGCTTGATCACGCCCTGGAACTGGCCGATCAACCAGATTGCGGCAAAGGTCGCGCCCGCGCTCGCTGCCGGTTGCACCATGGTGCTGAAGCCAAGTGAAATTGCGCCGCTCTCCGGGCTTCTCTTCGCCGAGATCCTGGATGAGGCCGGCTGCCCGGCTGGTGTTTTCAATCTGGTAAATGGCGATGGGCCGGGTGTCGGATCTGCAATGTCCTCGCATCCGGATATCGACATGATGTCCTTTACCGGTTCGACCCGTGCCGGCGTCGCGGTCAGTCAGAATGCTGCACCGACCGTCAAGCGTGTTGCGCTGGAGCTCGGCGGCAAGTCGGCCAATCTGCTCTTTGCAGATGCGGACCTGGAAACGGCCCTGCGCACGTCGCTGTCGGGCTGCTTTTCCAACACGGGTCAGTCCTGCGATGCTCCGACCCGTCTACTTGTCGAGCGAAGCGTCTATGACGAGGCTATTGCGCTTGCCGGAAAGATTGCGGCGGAAACCAAGGTCGGGGATCCGGCGGAGGAAGGGGATCACATCGGGCCGGTGATCAGCGATCTGCAATACGAAAAGATCCAGGGCCATATCGAGCGCGGTCTGGCAGACGGCGCTCGCCTTGTTGCCGGTGGTCCAGGCAAACCGAAGGGGTTCGAGACAGGGTATTTCGTTCAGCCGACAGTGTTTGCCGATGTTACCAACCAGATGTCGATTGCCCGTAACGAGATCTTCGGGCCCGTGCTGGTGATGATCCCGTTCGAGACGGAAGAGGAGGCTGTCGCGATTGCCAACGATACGCCTTACGGCCTTGCCGCCTATATCCAGACCGGCGATCCGGAACGGGCGAAGCGCGTAGCCCGCAAACTGCGTGCGGGCAGCGTCTATATCAACGGCAACAGTCCGGACTGGGATGTGCCGTTCGGCGGGTACAAGCAGTCCGGCAATGGCCGCGAATATGGCGAATTCGGCCTGGAAGACTTTCTGGAACTGAAAGCCATTACAGGCTGATACCAGGCAGCGGACGCACCAGCCATTGCTGACGGCTGGAGATGGCGAAGGGACCGGCTGGCCGGCCCCTTTTCCGCAAGCGTGTCTTGAACCTTACAAAACGACGATCTGGGATCCGTCAGCAACCCGGCCGTAAAGATCGATGACGTCCTGGTTGATCAGGCGGACACAGCCACTGGAAACGGCAGAACCGATTGTCCAGTATTCGCTCGTGCCGTGGATACGGTAGAGCGTGTCCTTGTTGCCCTGGAAGATGTAGAGCGCTCGTGCACCCAGCGGGTTTTCGATGCCCGGGGGCATGCCGCCGTTACGCCAGCTCCATTTTTCCAGTTCCGGCTGCCGCTGGATCATCTCTTCCGGCGGTGTCCATTTGGGCCAGGCGGCCTTGCGGGCGATCCGCGCACGGCCGGACCATTCGAACCCGGCACGACCAAGGCCGACGCCGTAGCGCATCGCCTTGCCGTTTTCCTGGACGAGGTAGAGGTAGTAGTTGCTGGTATCGACGACCAGCGTACCGACCTTCTCGCTGGTCTGATAATCGACCTGTTTGCGGTAATAGCGTTCCGGTACCTTCTTCAAATCCGGAGCAGGGATCGGAAACTGCTCTTCCGGCATCGCACGGTACATGGCAAGGACGGACGGATCCTGCCAGGGGGCGAGTGGTTGCTGGGGAGCGGTCGTCATACAGCCGCTGACGGCGAGCCCTGTAAGGCTCGCCGACCCGGCAAGAAATGATCTTCTTGTAAGGTTCGTCATTTGAAGGCTACTGGCCTGTTTCTAGATAAGGGACGGGAGGATCGGCCGGATTTTGGCCGAGGGTGTAAACCGTGTATTGCGCCGTCGGGTCGTCGCCCATGCCGAGCGACCCCTGGGGCATGCCCGGAACCGCGATGCCGCGAATGTCCGGACGCTCCGACAGCATTTTTTCAACCGCTTCCAGCGGCACATGTCCTTCGATGATGTATTTCCGGTCACCACCGGTCACCGCCGTGTGGCAGGCCTGCATGTCATCGGGAATGCCTGCCTGCGCCTTGATGGAGCTCAGGTCTTCCATATCGTGAACGGCGACCTTGTATCCGGCAGCCTCGACAGCCTCGGTCCACAGCTCGCAGCAACCGCACCAGGGTGTCTTGTAGACCGTGATCGTGTTGTCTTCCGCAGCCCAGGCGACCGAGGACAAGGCCAGGAACCCACCGGCAAGTGCAAAAGCGAAAGGTCTCCTAGACATGATCGGCCTCCTTTCGTGCGTGCGCATGGCATGGCTTGCCCATGACACGATGCAGAATCACATGCATGGCGACGCAGCCGAACATCGGCACGGCCAGCAGCAACGCTTCACCAGCCGTCAGTCCGGTCGGTGCGGACACGATCAGGAGACCGGTCACCACCGCCATCAGCAGGCAGCAGCCGAGCATGAAGAGCTTGTTCCTGTTCAGATTTTTCCGAGTTCGATATGCAGGCGCCGCATAGGATGCCTGTGTACCGTTTTCCTGAAGACTCATGATTTTTTCCTGTCTTTCAGGCGAACTGTTCTCATGCCGGTCAAATGTGCCCCGGCAAGATATCGTTCAACCTTCCAATAGTGTTGGCTAAGCCGGAACATCGTGTTCCGTTGGATTGTCAGCCTTTAATGGGAGGTTGATCTTCCGCAGACGGCAGAGCGTCCGTCAGGACGGGAGGTGACGTGGTTTCCGGCCCGGTCACCGTGGATTGGAATTGCAGTGCCACATTGGAGAAATGAGACAGGCAATCCGGGCCGCACCCGAAGGGTTTGGTGGTTTTTCCAGCCTGGCTGTCCGGTTGGCAACATTGGGCATGATGCGCGGTAAATTGCACCGTCTTTGCGACCAGGTCCGTTTCCACCGCCATCGAGCGTTCCAGAGCGCGAATGCTCTTTGGAACATGCGTGTAGGCTGCGGCGGTTGTGACCCCGGCAAAAAAGCAGATCAACAATGTGATCAAGACGTTGCGCATTCAATCTCAGTACCCGACAGGGGGCTCAATTTCCATACCTTGGCTGCTCACAAGCGCGTAATCGCGAATTGAGGTCAAACCGTGGCTTGCCCCGAAGTCTGCCCCGGGTACCACCTATGCGTTTTTTGCAAGTGTCGGCGGCTGGGGGCGCCACACAGGTGTGAGCAGGGGAGGCGCATGCAAGTGCACTGGACAGCTCGCCATGTGTTCCATATCTCTTTTTTCATGACCGTGCGAGCGCAGCAAACCTCGAACGACTACGGGATCCTTGTGGAACCGCTTGCCGGCGAAGTGACAGCCTGGCGGGGGGACCAGTTGCTGGCGCGGTCTTCAAAGGCGCGGGTGATGTATGAAACCCGGCTTGCACCTGCGATCTATTTCCCGCGCAACGACGTTCTGGCAGACCTCGAACCTGCTCCGGAGCGCAGAACCTTCTGCCCGTTCAAGGGAACGGCTAGCTACAGCCACGTCCGGGTCGGCAATGAGACGCTGGAGAACGGCGCCTGGAGTTATCTCAATGCGTTGCCTGAAGGTAAGGCGGTTGATGGCCTTGTGGCCTTCATGCCGGGTGTGGCGAGCCGGGTCGATTTTCAGGGTGCCCCGATTGATCCGCTGCCTGTCGGGAACATCACGGGGCCGACGGTCGATTGGCTGCTGCGCGAAGCCTGGGCTGCGAAAACGCCAGAAGAACTTACAGCCGCCCTTGGCCGAAAACTGGTGGAGGACGGGATAGCTGTCTGCCGAATCAGCATCCTGATCTGGTCACTGCACCCGATGATTGCCGGCCGTCATTATGTGTGGACGCGCGACGACGATACCGTGCAGAGCTTTGCTCCGTCCTACGAGACACTGGAGAGCCCGGCCTTTCGCCTGAGCCCGCTTCAGCATGTGGCCGACGGTTTGGGAGGCATTCGGCAAAAGATCGATTCGAACCCCGACGAGTTCAATTTCCCGATCATGGAAGACCTGAGGCAGCAGGGCGTTACCGACTATGTCGCCATGCCGCTGCCTTTTTCCGACGGGCGGATCAATGTGATGACCCTCGCTTCGGATCATCCTGCCGGTTTCACCACGGCAAACCTCGGACTGGTGTTCGAATGTTCGGCCCTTATCAGCCGGCTATTCGAAGTATTTGCACTGACCTCCAATGCGACATCCCTTCTGGAAACCTATCTGGGCAAGCGGACAGGCGCGCGGGTTCTGGGCGGCGATATCCGGCGTGGGGACGGCGATGTCATCGACGCGGCGATCCTGTTCTGCGACCTCAGGCATTCCACCAGGCTGGAAACGGAGCTTGGCCGGCAAGTCTATGTCGGTGAACTCAACCGGTTCTTCGAGGTCACGACCGACATCGTCAATGCGCATGAAGGCGAGGTCCTGAAGTTCATTGGCGATGCAGTGCTGGCGATTTTCCCCGCGGGCGTCGGCCTGGATGAGGCCTGCCGGCAAGCAGTTGCCAGTGCCGAGGAGATCGTTCGCCGTCTGAAGGTGCCGGACCCGGACACACAGGGCATCTCCATGCACTGTGCCATCGGCATCGCCTTTGGCGAGGTCACCTACGGCAATGTCGGGTCAAGGGAACGGCTTGATTTCACGGTGATCGGCCATGCAGCCAACATCGCGGCGCGACTTGGGGATTACGGCAAGGTTATCGGTCAGGAGATCGTTGCGACGGAGGAAGTGGCGCTGGAAGCAGGGCTGCCGTCGATCCCGCTCGGATCGGTCGACCTGCACAATGTCGCCGGGCCAGTGGCTGCGCATGCGGTCACGACGCTGGATGACTGAGCAATAGACCTGAATTCCTCAAGTCGGCCAGCTTACAAAGACCTTTGCCGCTCTTGTTTCGAAGATTTTTTCGGGATGCAGCAACGTTTCAGGGGATGCCTGTCGCCATCTGCCAAGCGCTGAGCGAGCGAACGCTCAGCCTGAAGCACGCCGGAATTCAGCGGACGGTGTGTTCTCCGTCAAATCCGCCCATCGGCTGGTTGCGGACAAGGATTACGAGGCCTTCCTTGCTGGGCTCGGCATCCTTCAACGCAACACCGCCGTAGTTGGCGCAAAGTTCTTCGGCGCTCTTGGCTTTGGCTGGTGTGAACATGGTGAGCGCCTGGCAATCGACGCGGCGCAGTTCTCCGTCGGTCTTCACGCTACCGGACATGACGATGCCGGCTCCGACAAGTGCCAGAACGAAAGTGGAGGTGGCAGCAACTGCAATCTTGTTCATTGTCCCCGGTCCCATTTCCCGGCTCCGTTGTTTGATGGAGCCCTGCGATATGGTCGGAGAATGGCGGAACGCACCTGTACTCACCCTGAAATCCGCATTCACCTTGCGTTCAGCTTAGGTGATTCGGCAATTTTTGCCGAGATGGCGCCTGCATTCGACCGCAACTGATTCCGGTTAACATTGGATAAAGTGCAAGTCTAAGTGGTTTTGACGGGGTGGGAAGGCTGATTTGTGTCATTCCGGACAAGTGCAGCGAAACTGCGCGCTGATCCGGAAACCAGATGTCATCGTGAGCTAAGCGAACTCTTTATTTCAATGGAAGGCTGCACCTCCGGCGCGAAATATGTCTGGATTCCGGATCGGCGTTCGGCGTTGCCTCACTTGTCCGGAATGACGTGAGGGGACGAAACTCAACACGCCCGAAAAGAGCATCTTCCACCATCGCCCGGCTCGTTCCCTCACCATCGTCATACCGGACAAGCGAAACGCGAGCCGGGATCGGATAGCCGCCTGCGGCCAGGGATCCTGGTCGTTTCAAGCCGGAGCCTGGCTCTCCAATTCCCGATAATTACGCTCGTTGGGAACCCCCGCAGACACGAAAAAGGGGCGGTAGAACCGCCCCTTGGAAAGCTGTCTTCAGAAATCGATTCAGGCTCAGGCGGTCTGCTGAGTGGTCTCGATGCCTTTTTCCGTGAGAAGGCCCTGCAGTTCCTGGTTCTGGAACATTTCGCGGATGATGTCACAGCCGCCGACGAATTCACCTTTCACGTAAAGCTGCGGAATGGTCGGCCAGTTGGTGAATTCCTTGATGCCCTGGCGCAGATCGTCGTCTTCCAGAACGTTGATGCCTTTGTAAGGAGCGCCAACATAGTCAAGGATCTGTACGACCTGACCGGAAAAACCGCACTGCGGGAAGTTCGGCGTGCCTTTCATGAAAAGCACAACGTCGTTGGTGTCGACTTCGTTCTTGATCCAGTCCTGGATGCTCATGGGTCCGTCCTTTGTCTCTTTGCCGCCTATCTGGCGAGATCCGGCGGCAGATTCAAGTGCTCGCGCTGCCTGCGCGGCAATGTGTCAACTCAATCCGGTGCCTTGGTCTGAAGGGCGAGGGCGTGCAAAGCGCCGCCCATGTTGCCTTTCAGTGCCTCGTAAACCAGCTGATGCTGCTGCACGCGACTCTTGCCGCGGAAGGATTCCGAGACAACATTCGCTGCGTAGTGATCGCCGTCTCCAGCCAAATCCCGGATCTCGACCTGAGCATCGGGCAAAGCCGCCTTGATCAGGGTCTCGATCTCATTTGCGTTCATCGGCATCGTGCGTCCGTCCTGTTGTTAAGTTCCTGAAGGTCAAACGGCTTATGCCGTTGCCATGTAATTCGGGAACCAATCTTCGTGCGCTTTTTTCAAGTTTGCAACGGATATGGTGAGTATGCCTTCAACAGTCAAATCCGTGCCACCGGTGGTGCCGATTTGTTGAACGTCGATACCGCCGTCCAGAATGTCTTCCAGAACGGCTTCCACCTTGTCCTGGGAAACAGTGACGACGTAGCGTCCCTGGTCTTCACCGAAGAGCGCGGCATGGGCCGGCCCATCGATCTTGACCGTTGCGCCGATGCCGCCGGACATCGCCATCTCGGCGAGAGCGACACCCAGGCCGCCGGAAGAAATATCGTGTACAGCCGTCAGACGGGCTGCGCCGATGAGCTGGCGAACCAGCGTGCCGCGGCGCTTTTCTGCCGCCAAGTCGACCGGCGGCGGAGCGCCTTCCTCACGACCCAGAATATCCGCGAGATATTGGGATGCGCCCAGATGGGTGCCCTTGCCACCGATGAGCAGGATTGCGTCGCCTTCGTTTACGAAGGCTGCGCCCGCACGCACCGTGACGTCCGGCAGCAGGCCGACACCGCCAATGGCCGGGGTCGGCAGGATCGCTTCGCCATGGGTCTCGTTATAGAGCGACACGTTGCCGGAGACTATCGGGAACTCTAGCTCCCGGCAGGCTTCGCCGATGCCTTTGATGCAGCCGACGAACTGGCCCATGATTTCCGGCTTTTCCGGGTTGCCGAAATTCAGGTTGTCGGTTGCAGCCAGCGGTTCGGAGCCGACGGCGGTCAGGTTGCGCCACACTTCGGCAACGGCCTGCTTGCCACCTTCAAACGGGTCCGCCTCGCAATAGCGCGGTGTCACGTCAACGGAGAAGGACAGGCCTTTGCGGGTGCCTTCCACGCGGATGACACCGGCATCACCGCCCGGCGTCGCGGCCGAATTGCCCTGGATCAGCGTGTCGTATTGTTCATAGACCCAGCGGCGGGACGAGCCGTTGGCGTTGCCGACCAGGGTCTTGAGAGCTTCGGCATAGTCCGCCGGTTCCTCGATTTCGGACGCCGACAGAACGGGGCGCTTTTTCGGCTCGACCCAGGGACGATCATATTCGGGGGCTTCGTCACCGAGTTCCTTGATCGGCAGATCGGCGACGACTTCGCCTTGGTGCTTGACGATGAAACGCAGCGTGTCGGTGGTCTTGCCGACGATGGCGAAGTCGAGGCCCCATTTCTTGAAGATGGCTTCGGCTTCGTGTTCCTTTTCCGGACGCAGGACCATGAGCATGCGCTCCTGGCTTTCCGAAAGCATCATTTCGTAGGCGCTCATCTGTTCTTCGCGCACCGGAACCTTGTCCAGGTCCAGCTCGATGCCGAGGTCGCCGCTGGCGCCCATTTCAACGGCAGAACAGGTAAGACCGGCCGCACCCATGTCCTGGATGGCGATGACCGCACCGGTCTCCATGAGCTCAAGGCAGGCTTCCAGCAGGCACTTTTCGGTGAAGGGATCGCCAACCTGAACGGTGGGGCGCTTTTCTTCGATCGTATCGTCGAATTCCGCCGAAGCCATGGTCGCGCCGCCGACACCGTCACGGCCGGTCTTGGCGCCGAGATAGACGACCGGCAGGCCGACGCCTTCGGCCTTCGCCAGGAAGATCGCATCCGATTTTGCAAGGCCTGCCGCAAAGGCGTTGACCAGGCAGTTGCCGTTGTAGCGGGCGTGGAACTCGACTTCGCCGCCGACTGTCGGAACGCCAAAGGAGTTGCCGTAGCCGCCAACACCGGAAACGACGCCGGAGACGAGGTGACGGGTGCGCGGATGATCGGGTTCGCCGAAGCGCAGGGCATTCATGGCCGCAACCGGACGCGCGCCCATGGTGAAGACGTCACGCAGGATGCCGCCGACACCGGTTGCAGCGCCCTGGTAAGGCTCGATGTAGGACGGGTGGTTGTGGCTCTCCATCTTGAAGACCACGGCTTGGCCATCGCCGATATCGACCACACCCGCGTTTTCACCCGGGCCCTGAAGCACGCGCGGACCTTCGGTCGGCAGGGTCTTCAGCCATTTCTTGGAGGATTTGTACGAGCAGTGCTCGTTCCACATGGCTGAAAAGATGCCCAGCTCGGTGAAGGTCGGCTCGCGGCCGATCAGTTCCAGGATGCGCTCATATTCATCCGGCTTCAGACCGTGGGAAGCAATCAGGTCGGGCGTGATCTTGATGTCGTTCGGGATCATGACGTTTCACTGTTTTTGGCCAGTGTTTCTGGCCAATGGGTGGGGCCGCGACGGCACGGGCAGACGATGATGCCGCCGTTTAGCAGATTGTCCCCCAATTTGGGAGCCTTGCGGTGCAAAGAAATTCGACAAATTTGATCGCGGGCGATGCGATTGGCCTTGCAGACGTTCTTCCACCTGACAGCGCAGTGCATTCCAACCGGCGCAAGTTCGAATTCAAGCCCGGTATCAAGGGAAAATAAGGTTCGTAAAAGTCTCACCGGCAAAGCGGAGATGGCTGCAATACGGGTGTTTCAGTGCATTTGGTTGCAGTCTTGACAGATTTGGACGATTGTCCTAATTCGATTTTAGGGCAATTGTCCTAATCGTGCCGGGCGCGTTCGAATGCGCCTGTTCTGAAAACCGAAAACCCTGTCAGGCAATCCGTCCTGCTGAAACGTGGAGGAGCAATCCTCCGCGAACGGAATCGCCTTGCCGGTCGTTCCTGCATGCACGGGGTTTTGAGAGGAAGGAATTCCACTGGTGCAAGACTTGATGAATCAGACCCGTAAGCTTTTTGCAGCCACGCTCATGGCCGCGACCCTCGCCGGTTCACCGGTTTTCGCGGAAGGCGATCAGGTGGGTGAAAGTCCATGGGGACCGGAAGACGAGATCGGCACACTCAACATGATGAGCGATGCCTCCCGGTTGGAGATCTTGCAGCGCATCGATGCCGGCAAGATTTATGATCTCGGCGTGGATCTCTTTGTCGGCATGCCCGATTGTTGCAGTGCCGCCTTTGGAGATCCGACTTACCAGATGATGATGCTTCATACGCCGGCGCGCGGGGATGGCAGCAAGGAGCTCCTTTCGCATTCCAGCGAAGCGATTTCGATGAATACCCACACGGGAACCCATATCGACACGCTCAGTCACTTCGGGCTTCACGGGAAAATCTGGAACAACGTTAGCGCCGACGAGGCGCAGGGTGCGCGCGGGTGGGCGAAATCGGGTGCGGACAAGTATCCACCCATCATTGCGCGCGGCGTGCTGATCGACGTTGCGAAGGCCAAGGGTGTGGATGTGCTGCCGGCGTCCTACGCCATTACGGTGGATGATCTGAAAACCGCGCTGGATGCGCAGGGAACCAGCTTGCAGGAAGGTGATGTGGTGCTCATCCGTACCGGCCAGATGCAGCATTGGCCGGACAAGTCAAAACTGGCGCTGTTCAGCCAGTCAGGGCTTGGCCTTGATGCCGCAAGGTGGCTGGCGGAGGAGCAAAAGGCGATGGTGCTGGGCGCGGATAACCTGGGTCTGGAAAGTTTCCCGTCCACCAACCCGGACAATTTCGCACCTGTTCATTCCTATCTGCTGGCGCAGAAGGGTGTCTCGTTTATCGAGCTCTTGTGGCTGGAAGACCTGGCAAGGGACGAGGTGCATGAATTTGCCTTCATTACCTCGCCGCTGAAACTGCGTGGCGCCACCGGCTCACCGATCCGCCCGATTGCGGTCCCCGTCAGAAGCAGTCGCTGAAACTGTCCTTCTGGCCGGCGGAGTAAAGTCTCCGCCGGTTTGGGCAGGCAGGAGAAGATCTCCCCTTTGCGCTAGGTCCGACTTTTCTGAGGAGGTTCATCCGAGGGCGTTGTGGAGGACGTAACCTGTATAGCCGGCATAGGCCAGGAGCATGATGGCGCCCTCGCGCCGACAGATACGGCCGCCCGTCATGGCAAAGACCAGAAGGATCACTGTAGCCCCCAACAAAACCCAGATGTCGAAGCTCATGATTTCCTGCGGGACCTGGAGGGGGGTGATAACCGCGGTAATGCCCAGAATGCCCAGGATATTGAAGAGGTTGGAGCCAAGGATGTTGCCAAGGGCAATATCTGTCTGACGCTTGAGAGCTGCGATCACCGAGGTGACCAGCTCAGGCAGGGACGTGCCGACCGCGACGATGGTGACGCCGATAACCGCGTCGCTGATGCCCGCTGCCTGCGCAAGGCTGGTTGCGCCGGACACCAGAAAGTGTGCTCCGCCCAGGATCATTACCAGTCCGCCAAATGCCATCGCCAGATTGAGCAGCAGGTTCAGCTGTCCGGTTTTTTGAGCGACAAGCTGGACTTCACCCCTGTGCAGTTCTGCCGAAGGCGTTTGCGTGCCTTTTTCCATCCGGTAGGTGACAACAAGATAGACCGCCAGGGTGAGTATCAGGACCAGGCCTGCTTCCCGTCCAATCAAGCCGGACAATGCAAGGCCCGTGAAAGCGAGGGCTGCCAGAGCGTTGGCCGGACCGTCGCGAAGCAACGCTTTGGGGTCGACCAGCAACGGTGAGATGACGGCCGTCAGCCCCAGAATGAGCAGGATATTGGCGATGTTCGAGCCGGCGACATTGCCGACAGCCAGGCCGGCAGACCCGTTGAGTGCCGCCAGCACGCTCGTCATCAGTTCCGGTGTCGAAGTGCCGAAGCCTACAAGGACCAAGCCGATCAGAAGTTCGGAGATGCCGAAGCGTTTTGCAAGGCCGACAGAACCGCGCACAAGCACGTCACCACCGGCCACGAGGAGAACCAGGCCGAGCGCAATTTCAAAGACAGTCATTTTGGAGATCCCGAGGACACGTCGCTGGCAGATGGTGTGCCGGATTGCACCGGACAATGGCTTTTAAGGTGCCGCGCAAACTTTTTTCGCGCGATAGCAAAAGAACTTCCCACGACGGCTAACGGTCTAGCCCTTTGGTGCCGGCCGGATATCCGGATTGACGTGATACCCGGGGCCGATGGTAAGCGGTTTTGCCGGCATCGCCTTCGGCGCGACACTGGATTTGAGACCCTTTTCGTGGCGCTCTATTTCCTCGCCCGTCTTTGCGTCGATGACATGAAGAACTGCCGCATAGGTGCGTTCGGCTTCAACATCGCTGAGGGATGGTGTCTCGAAACTGTAGTTGCGCTTGGCATGGGAAACGGCCTTTTCGACCTCGATCTTGCCACCTTGCGGGCTTTCAAACTCGGCAATGAGCCGGGTGCCAAGCGGCAGGGGTTTTACGAGGCCAACCGTGATGCCCGCCCGAATGTCGGCGATGCGGTAGTTGTAGATGAAGCCACCGCCGGTGATTTCGGCGAAGCTGGCGCTTTCCAGGATGGACTGATTGTAGCGGTAGACGGTTCCGAAGACGGCGATGCAATAGACAGCCGCTGCCACGCCGGCCAGTTTCACCCACAAAGGCACAGACCCTGTCATCACAACCTCCCGGTAGTCAGTTCACATTGTCAGCAGCGCAGGTGAAGGACAAGGAAAACGTGTTTCCGTATCGAGCGATATGAGGCAGTCAAACCGGTGGTTTGCTTACCTGCGGAGAGCGTTGCCGTTGCCGTTGCCATTGCGCCTCAGACAGTCCTCGATCGCCTCGACGAACTCCGCACCGTAGAAGGACACCCGTCTTTCATTGCCGTTTCCTGTCACAGGGACTGAAAGCGTCAGCGTCGGTGAAAACCAGAGATCGCGGCGATGTGCGTCCGTGACCGCGGTCCACGGAATGAGTATCGGCTTGTGGCCGATCCTGAAGACAAAGATCGGGTACATGTGGAGACCTGCATCGGACAGGGTTACATCCACGCTGTTGCGGTAGTTGCCGAAGAGACCGAACCGGATGGTGCGCCAGTTCCAGGTGCGGCCTTCCGGTTTCCGGTTTGCCGGGTAGGCTTTTGCCAGTCCCGCCCAGCCACCTGTATGGGCGATGACAAAGACGATCAGCGACCAGAACAGGGCGAAGACGACTGCGAAGGCTGGCAGGATCAAGAAGAGCAAGCTGGTTTCAGACATATTTCTCCGCCTTCAAAGGGTCGCTATTCGAAACTGTCGTAGCAGGCGCCGCTGTCCTCCAGCAAATTTTGCAGGATAAGCAGACCCTTCGCGGTTTCCTGCCGGGTCATCGGGTTGGTGATGCCGATGCGAACGCGGTGATAGACCTTGCCGGATCGGCCGGTCTTGAACTCGTCTTCATCGTCGATCAGCACATTGGCGGCAGCGGCCGCCGCCTTGAAGGTGCCGGAGAGCCAGGGTTCGGGAAGCTTCAGCCAGAGAAACGGCGCGTCGGCAGCGGCAAACATGTCGTAGGCACCGAGATAATTCTGCACCAGTTCGAAACGGGCGGAGACTTCCGCGAGGATTTTCTGACGGAATTCGTCGGCAGCGCCGGAAAGAACCAGCCGGGACGACAGTTCCGACAGGAGAAAGGATATGCCGCCGGTCAGCATCTTGTGGGCGGTGTAGATCCGCTGTGCGTGAGACAGCGGGCTGGAAACCCAGCCGCCACGCACGCCTGCCGTCACGGACTTGGACAGCGAGCCGACATGAAAGGTACGCTCCGGTGCCAGTGCGGCGAGCGGGGGCGGCGAGGTTTCGCGCAAGGAACCGTAGACCTCGTCCTCGATGATCCAGAGATTGTACTGGCGGGCGATGGTTACAATGTCCGCACGGCGCTGTTCACCCATCATGCCGAGCGTCGGATTATGCATGGTCGGCATCACGAACAGCAGCTTCGGGTGTTTCTGCGCGCAGACCCTTGCGAGATCTTCGGGTAGGGGACCTTCGTCGTCCCTTGCAATCTGCACCGGCCGGCGGCCGGAGAGAGCCGCGCCACGGGCAATCGAGCTGTAGGTCAGTTCCTCGAAGGCGACCTGATCGCCAGGCGCTGTCGTTGCCGCGATGATTGCCATGATTGCCGCCTGGGCGCCTGTCGTCGGCACGATGCTGCCTTCCGGCGGCTGCCAGCCGGCACGGGACAGCCAGATCCGCCCGGCCTGGCGCCAGCTTTCAGGCACGGAGCGGGTGTAGCTGGCAATTTCGTACGGCGCATCACGGGTGATGTCTGCCGTCAGCCGTCCGATGACACCGGCCTGGCCGATCTCGGGAGCGGATGTGCTGTCGAAGCGGATTGCCTCTGGCGAAGGCACCATGACCCGGGTGCCGCCAAAGGCGACATCCTTAGGCATGTGCATCGCCCCTTGCGTCCAGGAAGAGGCGGCCATGTCATGCGCGGCTGAGCCGTTGGTCTGCTGTGTCGGCCGGTCAAGGTCCGGTTTGGTGTCTTCTTCGAGTGACGGTTCATAGGTGCTGCCGAGCACGAATGTGCCGCGCCCGACTTCGCCACTGACGAGGCCACGCTGACGGATCAGGGCGTAGGCGCGTCCTATGGTGCCGACAGTGACACCCAGATCATACGCAAGATCGCGCTGCGGCGGCAGTTTGGAACCGGCGCCAAGCGCGCCAGTGGCAATATCCTCGGCGATGCGGTCCGCCAGCCGGATGTAGAGGGGCCCTTGGCCCTCGGGAATCTCTGGGTGCCAATTTGTCATGGTGACAATTTAATATATTGCATCCCGAATGGAGTCAATTCATATGATTGTAGCGCAACAATGCGCCCAATTGATGCAATTGTCACCCTGGAGATGTCTCAAATGAGTTCAATCGAAACAATATCCGGGCGCCCGATATCGCGGCTCCGGATTCCCGGCGGTTTTACCAAAACGGCTTTCAGCTATCTGAAGGATTGGTTTGTGAGGCGCCGGACCCGCCTGGAACTTCTGGAATTGTCAGACGCGGCCCTTGAGGACCTTGGACTGACCCGGGAAGCTGCGCTTGCCGAGGCAATGCGCCCCTTCTGGGATACCGAAAGCCGGCGCAAGGGCCGGTATTGATGCGGAGATCTTTGGCGATCCCCCATAACAAGGACCTGCTACCCCTGGCTAGTCTTTGTTGATGCCGGACACGATGCAGCCCGTGTCCGGCATCCTTGTTTTCAATTCCGTATCAAGGTGCCGTCAGACTGTACCGGTATATTCGCCGCGTGCCGGATAGTCGTTCTTCTGAACGAAATCGAGTGCACCGACCATTTCCTGGAAGTGCGGACGCACGAAAGGCATGGTCTGGACGGAGGCGAAATAGAGCGTGCCGTCCGGTCTGACAAGAAAGACACCCGGCTCGGAAAACAGCGCAGGTTCCTCGATGCCGATCGAGGTGGTGCCGCGGCTGGTTGAAACATAAAGTCCCCATTCCCTCGCAACGTTAAGCGGCAGGCCGTAGCCAAAGCGCAGATCAGCGTGGCCGACCTTTTCCGCCATCTTTTCCGTACGGTCCTTGTCGTCCGACGAAATTGCGATCGTCTTGACGCCCTTGGCCGCGAAGTCGGCAGTCAGACGGCCGAGTTCCTTCAGGTAAGTGGCGCAGATCGGACAATGAAGGCCGCGGTAGAACACGACCAGCGTTGCAAAGTCGGCGTTATCCTTGGACAGATCAAAGGTGCCGGAGCTGAGGGTTTCGACCGTGAGGCCGGGTACCGGTTGGCGTGGAACGAGCATGTTTTCCTCATTTGGCTAGGCAAGGCTTCACATTTCCCTGCAGATGGCTGTAAGGTAGTGAACGCAAGCGCTATAAACATTCAAAAAATATGCTCAGGAGTACGGAAATGTCGGTCCCATATCGCACGTCCTTTAATGGAAGGCTGGACCGGCTGTCTTCGCTCATCGACCGGCTCCGCGTGCAGGTGGACATTTCACTGGCAGCGGACGGGAGCGAAAGCGATGCCAACCTGAGGGTCTATGATAGCCCTGAGAGAGGGCAGAGACTGGTTTTCTGCCCGGAGCGGGACGGATCTGCCGTACTTGCCGGCATGGAAGCAGCCCCCGACGAAACGTCGCTTGTCGCTGCCCGGATCAAGATATCAGGTGTCGGCAGGCAATTGGTCAGTGCCTTGCCGGACTGCATTTCCGTGCCCATGTCGGAAGATCCATATCTCACCGCTGTCGTGACGCCGCTGATCGAGGAGGCGACAATGCCCAGGTGCGGCGGGCAGGCTGCCTTCCAGCGTTTGTGCGAAGTGGTGGTGATCCGCCTGCTGCGTCATGCCATGGAAGAGGGCAAGGCCGATACCGGCCTCCTGAACGGTCTTGCAAACCCGCGGATCGCAGCCGCCCTGGTGGCAATCCACGAGGTGCCCGGAGAACACTGGACGCTGGAAAAACTGGCCGAGACCGCCGGCATGTCGCGCACCCAGTTCGCGGTGACGTTCAAGGAACTCGTCGGGACGACACCCATGGGTTATCTCTCGAACTGGCGGTTGGATATTGCCCGCTCGGAGCTGGAAACCGGCAGGCAGGTCAAGGCCGTCGCGAGCCTCTGCGGCTTCGCAAGTCCGGCGGCCTTTTCCAGGGCCTTCTCCCGCCGGTTCGGCTACTCTCCCAAACAAAAGCGCAGCCAGGCGGCCTGAACCGTCTGTTCGCTGAACCTCTCTAGGCCCCGTTTTTGTCATCCCGGTTTGGTGCACAACGCCAAGACCGGGATCCAGTAGCCATAAGGGCCAAAGGGATGGGCAAAGCGGTCGAGGCAGCCGGTTACTGGATCCCCGCCTTCGCGGGGATGACAAGGGAGGTGAGGGCGGCTTTGGTTCGTGAGGTTCTGGCGGATTGGAGCGCGTGTAGGTACCGCATTCATACTTCGATGGTCAGGCGACTGCGTCTTTCCCAACCCTCTTGTCATCCCGGTTTGGCGCAAAGCGCCAAGACCGGGATCCAGTAGCCTTCAGGGCTGACGGGATGGGTAAAGCGGTCCAGGCGGCCGGTTACTGGATCCCCGCCTTCGCGGGGATGACAAGGAGGGTGAGGGGGGGAAGACTTCTAGCCTGCGGAATTCCAACTGGACGGCACTAACCACGCCACGTCGCCCAGTGCAGCTCAACCGCGATCCTGTACCGGTTTTTCCAAGGCGTAGAGTTCGTCGTTGATGTCGTCGACCTTGCGGGCGAGCAGCGCCTGGGCGTCCTTGAGTCCGAGGTTGTAGAACCTGGCCCCGAGAGATGGTGTCAGGAAATCGATCAGCAATTCGGCATCCATGTTGCCGATGTCGATGTCCAGGTCTGTTTCGAGATAATGCTTGATCTCGGAGGCGAGGCGGGTTCTGGCGTCCTTGTCGAGTGTCAGGTCCGTCATGTCCGCCTCCCGGATGATTTTCAGGCTGCTTCCAGCAGGCTTTCGAACAGGATCCGCCCGTCGAGGCCGCCATTGAGCGGCTCGATCAGGTTTTCCGGGTGCGGCATCATACCGAGAACGTTGCCTTTGGCATTCATGATGCCGGCAATGTTGTTGATGGAGCCGTTCGGATTTGTGTCGCCCGCATAGCGGAAAACGACCTGGCCGTTGTCTTCGATCTGCTTCAGCGTGTCAGCGTCGGCGAAGTAGTTGCCGTCGTGATGGGCAACCGGGCAACGCCAGACCTGGCCTTTTTCGAACTTCGAGGAAAACCGCGTCGCGGTGTTGACCGTTTCCATCAGGACTTCGCGGCAGACGAACGTCAGGCCGGCGTTGCGCATCAGGGCACCGGGAAGCAGGCCGGCCTCGGTCAGGATCTGGAAGCCGTTGCAAACGCCAAGGACGGCGACGCCGCTGTCGGCCTTGGCAACAAGATCCTTGAGGATCGGGGAGCGGGCTGCAATTGCACCGGAGCGCAGATAGTCGCCGTAGGAAAAGCCGCCGGGAACAACCACAAGATCCACATCCGGCAGGGTGCTTTCCGTGTGCCAGACGCTCTGCGGCCTGGTGCCGGTGATCAGTTCCAGTGCGTGGAACATGTCGCGGTCGCGGTTGGAGCCGGGGAAAACGATGACTGCGGTTTTCATGTGTGCAATCCAGTCGGTTCAGAGCAGAACAAGTACGGCTATCAAGGCCGCGATTGCGGGCACCAGGATGAATATCGCCGCTTTGGTGGCCATGAAGATCAGGGCCGTGCGGGTATCGTCATCCATCGGTGGTGCCCCGGTGTCGAAGTTTCGGTCAGGCGATCTCGATCGCGTAGTTCTCGATGACAGTGTTGGCGAGCAGCTTTTCGCACATCTGCTCCAGTTCAGCCTTGGCGGCTTCCTTGTCGGTGCCGGTCAGTTCGACATCGAACACCTTGCCCTGACGAACGGAGCCGACGTCGCCGAAGCCGAGGCCGCCGAGCGCGCCTTCGATGGCTTTTCCCTGAGGATCGAGAACACCGTTTTTCAGGGTGACGATCACACGTGCTTTCATGATTGGGATCCCCGCAGCAGACTGCAGATTCTGCAGTTGAATGACTTTGGGGCTCCCCATACACGAGGAGCCCCATTTGCGAAAGGCCTGTGTGCAGAAAACCTGCGATTTACGGCAGGCGTTTGATCGTTGTCTGCTTCAGGAAGCGGTCGAGATTTGTCTTTGCCCTGGAGCTTGATGTCGCAAAGGAGGCAACGGTGCTGCCGCGGTCGTTTTGAATGATGATGCGTGCGGCAACATAGACGTTGCCTTTGTCCGTCCGGTACCTGGCAGTCATGTCGAAGCCGGAATAGGATTTGGTGACGACACGGCGATTGGTTTTGAGACGGACCTGCCCCTTCGAGGCCACGTTCGCAATGTTGCCGACGGCATTCATCAATTCGGCAGAGATCAGGTTTTGCCGGATGGCTGTTTCCGTGTCGCCCTTGACCTCGATCGGACCCACAACGACAACTTCAGGCGATTTGCAGGTGGATGGCAGACAAACATAGACGGCCTTGTTGCCGTTCTGCTTGCTGGCCCAACCCTTGGGTGCAAAGCTGGAGGATATGCTGCCGGGCTTCAGGCCCGTGGTTTGACAGGCTGCAAGAAAGCCGCACAGAAGTGCAATCGATACGGCTTTGAAAATGAAAGAAAATCTAAAAGACATGACGCCCCCTCGTTGAACAAGGGGGCGTCATAGTTTGCAATACCTTTGGTTGCAATACTGACGTTAGGGCCGTTAGCGGCGATTGCGCCGGCCTGTGTCAATACTGCATCAGCAGCGGGTTTTACTTGACCAGGGTCGGTCCGGAGCCTGCCGGACGTTCGCTGGTGATCATGATCCCCAGCCGCTTGGCAACTTCCTGGTAGGCTTCCAGCATGCCGCCCATGTCGCGGCGGAAGCGGTCCTTGTCCATCTTGTCGTTGGTTTCGATGTCCCACAGGCGGCAGCTGTCCGGGGAAATCTCGTCGGCGACGACGATGCGCATCATGTCGCCTTCGAACAGACGGCCACATTCGATCTTGAAATCGACAAGACGGATGCCGACGCCCAGGAACAGGCCGCACAGGAAATCGTTGACACGGATGGCAAGCGCCATCATGTCGTCCAGTTCCTGCGGGGTGGCCCAGCCAAAGGCGGTGATGTGTTCTTCGGCGACCATCGGGTCGTTGAGCTCATCGTTCTTGTAATAGAACTCGATGATGGAGCGCGGCAGCTGCGTGCCTTCTTCCAGGCCCAGACGGGTGGCGATGGAACCGGCGGCGACGTTGCGCACGACCACTTCCAGCGGAATGATCTCGACTTCCCGGATCAGCTGTTCGCGCATGTTGAGGCGGCGAATGAAGTGAGTCGGGATGCCGATGGCATTCAGATGATTGAAGATATATTCGGAAATCCGGTTGTTGAGCACGCCTTTGCCGTCAACAATCTCGTGTTTCTTGTTGTTGAAGGCAGTCGCGTCGTCCTTGAAGTGCTGAACCAGGGTTCCCGGTTCCGGACCTTCGTAAAGGATCTTGCCCTTACCTTCGTAAATGCGCCGGCGGCGGTTCATAGGCTATACCGTATCTTTTAGAGAAACCTTTGACGGAACATGCTTACCTTGTCTGAAAATCCACCGGGACGTTTGTCGTCAACCGGCCGATGCTTGAAGGCAGCAGGCCCTGTTTTGCGGCGCGGAACTTAACCGAAGCCGGGCAAAAGTACAATCTTATGTTTCCGGAGAGTTCGCAGGGCGGTTATGCTTTTGACGCATGAGTGTACGTACTGCGTTGATTTGATCGGCTTGCGGGGATATGCAAGAGACCAAATCAGCCCCATATGGGGGGAAGTGCATCAGCGCAGTTCAGGAGACGATGAGTATGAGCACATTCGACAAGCGCGAGCAGGGGTTTGAAAACAAGTTTGCGCATGACGAGGAGCTGCGGTTCAAGGCAACCGCACGCCGCAACAAGTTGCTGGGTTTGTGGGCGGCAGGTCTTCTGGGCTTTGAAGGCGAGAAGGCCGACGAATACGCCAAGGAAGTTGTCCGGGCCGATTTCGAAGAGCCGGGCGAGGAAGACGTTTTCCGCAAGCTTCGCGAAGATTTCGACGCAAACAAGGTCGAGCAGTCCGATCATCAGATTCGTCGCACCATGGACGAACTGATGCACACGGCTGTCGACCAGTTGCAGAAAGAAGGCTGATCGAAGCTTTCTTCGATTGTCAGTTTCAAACGCCCGCCGGAAACGGCGGGCGTTTTTTTTGACGGGCATGATGATCGGCAAGTTGGGGCTTTTCCGGCCTGGAAGAAGAAAATCCCCATCTCCCTTGGCGTCAACCAAGCTCCCAGAATTGCAAAAACAGCGCTTGCGGTTGTGTCGGCGGACGGATTTGATACCTCCTCTATCGGAGGAGACGACCCGTGTCAGATAATGCCTTTCTTGCCGACAAGTTGCGTTCCGGAAAAGCCGTCATTACCGGCTGGTCCCAATTGTCCGCGCCCATGGTTCCGGAGTTGTTTGCGCGCTCGGGATACGAGGCGGTTACGCTCGATCTTCAGCACGGCATGTATGATTTTGCATCGGCGTGCGAGGCGATGGCAGCCATTGCTCTTGCCGGGGCACACCGCATTGCCCGCATTCCCGTCGGTGACAACGCCCTGGCGGGACGGCTGATCGACATGGGGGCCGATTGCATCATCGCGCCGATGATCAATTCCCTTCGCGACGCGGAAACCTTTGCGCGGGCTGTCAAGTATCCGCCGATCGGCGAACGCAGCTGGTCGCCGTTCCGGGCAGCCATGCTGAGCGGCCAGACGCGGGACCAGTATCTCGAAAACGCCAATGCACAGACCCTTGCCTTTGCCATGATCGAAACCCAGGACGCGATCGACGCGCTGGACGAGATCCTGAGCGTCGACAGTCTTGATGGCGTGTTTGTCGGTCCGAGCGATCTTTCCCTTGCGTTGTCAAAAGGCGCTTCGCTCGATCCGAACGGGGCACATACCGGCGAAGTTGCCGGTGAGATTGCGGAAAAGGCGCTCGCGGCCGGAAAACTTGCCGGGGTTTTCTGCCTCAACGCCGACAAGGTCGAGGAAGCCTATAATCAGGGGTTCCGGTTGATGTCACACGGCGTCGACACGCTCTTTCTTGACCATTCCGCCCGGGCGGCGCTCAAGGAAGTGGCCTGGCTGGCGGAGCAGGGCACAGGACCCGCCGCCGGATATTGATTTGCTCTTCTTGCGGAAGCTTGACCTGGGTCAATGTCATAATTTCGATATTGCGAAAGTATTCAGATATCGAAACCGCGACGGTTCTGAGCTTCAACAACAAAGTTGATTATGTCTCATAATCAACCACTGTTGCCGCTGTAGCTCAGGACGGAGAACCGCCGCTTTCCCGATGGGAGATCCTCATGTGGAAACTGGCAATGATCCTGTTCATCATCATCGGCCCGACGCTTGCCGGCCTTGGTGCACTGGTTCCGTTATCGATCTACGGTGTCGGCACATTCAATGCTCTGCTGCTGGTCGGCGGTGCGGCGACAGGCGCCGCTATCGCCATTCCGGTGAGCTATTGGGTGGCCACGCGCCTCGGAGCGTTGATGGACGCTTCCTCTGCACGGACCTGACAGCCGTCAGCCGAGCTTCTTCATGAAATGGGCAAAGGACATCATGCCTTCCGGCCAGGGGCCGTGGCCGCTTTCCAGGTTGATGTGGCCGGCGGCTCCGGCGTCCTGGAAGGTGGTGCCCCAGACCTTGGCGAAATGCTCGGCACGGGCGTAGTCGCAATATGGGTCGTCCCGGCTGGCGACAAGGTGCGCAGGGAAGGGCAAGGGATGTTCGGGAATGGGCTTGAAGTCGCCGCCATCGAATTCCGCCACCAGCTCCTCGCGGTCCCAGTCGGAAGGAGCGACGAGATAGGCGCCGGCAATCTTGTCCTTCAGCGCATGGGCGCCGTGGGCGACCAGGATGCAGCCAAGCGAATGTGCGACAAGCACAACGGGCCGTTCGGCGGAAGCAACCGCTTTCACCAGCGTTTCCAGCCATTCCTTCTTGCTCGGACGATGCAGCTCTGCCTGTTTCACGACCCGGGCCGTCGGCATCTTGTCGCGCCAGCGCAACAGCCAATGGCCCGGCAGCGTCTGACCGTAACCTGGAACAAGCAGAATATCGGTGTCTGAAATTTTCACGGGGTACACCTTTTGCGTGGCTGTCGAAGATGTGCCGCTGTCTCGCAGTTTTTCCGGGCGCTTGTCAATCGCGGCAAGGAAGGTGCCGGATGTTTGGTAGGCTGGAAGAATCAGCTGGCAAGGTATCGGCCTTCGGATCTGAGCGCCGTTTGCGTTTCTCAGCCTTCGGGGTGACGGCTGGGGCAAACTAAAAGAGCCGGCCCAAAGGACCGGCTCGATGTTTGTCGGCTTCAGCTTGAATCACGGCCCATAGGGCGAGACGCATACACGGCGTGGTCCGTGATAGGGCTGGAAGCTGTTGTCGCCAGGGCGGTAAGACCGATAACGCTGACCACACCACTGATAGTGCGCCGGGCTGTAGCCACGGCCGTAGCGAGGCGGGGCGGCGTAGCGCGGGGGGGCTGCGTAGCGAGGTGGGGCCGCATAGCGGGGGCCCGGAGCAACGCCGAAGCCGAAGGCAAAAGCAGCCGGCGGGAACCACCAGCCGTTGTAACGCCGGTAGCCCTGACGATATTTCCGGTAACCCCGGTGCCCGTTGTAATAGTGGCGTCCGTTACGATTGTTGTAGCCGCGATGCGGGTTATGGCCTCTTCTGTGGTCGACCTTGAGGACGTTCGCCGGGGCTTCCGAGTGCGTCTGAACCGGCACCGGCGCGGTCTTGAGCAGCGGTAGCGGAGCGGCGAAGGCCGGCAAAGCCAGGCTCACTGCAAGACCGCCAATGGCGGCGTGACTTAAAACGGATTTCCAGATCGACATCACATACTCCATGCTAATCATGGATATAAAACGTGGAGCGCCCGGCTTCGTTCCCCGAAATGGTCATGCTCCGTCATTTGTGATCGCGAAGATCTCAGGAAAGTGGGCCGTAAAATCCGTGTTTCAGGGCACGGGCCCAACCCGGACGCCCGTTCTTTTCCGCTTCGGCGGCTGCCGTATCCCAATCATATGTCAGGATCTTTTCCTGAAAGTTCCATGCTCCGTGATTGTTTGTCATCAGGGCATAGCGGGCATGCGGACTGCCGGCTTCCATGACATGCCGGTGCGGATGGTCGTCTTCGTAGGACGGCAAGCCGACGCTGCCCGGATTGAGCAGGATCTGCCCGGTTTTCTGAAGACGGATGACCCTTGGAATGTGCGTGTGACCGCAACAGATGACGGGAGCGGTTTCGCCCTTCAACTCGTCCAGCAAGGTCTGTTCGTCCGGCAAGTGTCCCTTCGGCCCATCCACCTTTTCAGTCAGGTAGCGGTCATCGTTGTCCGGGGTGCCGTGACACAGGAAAATCTCGTCCGTCAGGCGTATGGTCGGCTGGCTTGTTGCCAGCCAGTCGCGGCTTGCCTGGGAAAGACGCTCTGCGGCAAAGACGTCGGTCGGTCCCATTTTGTCGATCGGATCGTCCAGGACGACACGGTCATGGTTGCCGCGAACGGTCGGCCAGGCAGTCTCACGCAGGATGGCAGCAGTTTCCTCCGGCCAGAGCGGACCGGAAATGCAGTCACCCAGATTGACGATCAGGTCCGGTGCTTCCAGTTTCAGGTCTGCAAGCACGGCCTCAAGGGCCAGGACATTGCCGTGAATGTCCGAGACGACGGCGATTTTCATGATTCAGCTATCCTGACGGCCGATCCGGCCAAGGTGAGTGATCTTGAACCCTTCAGGGCTCTTCAGGCCGTAGCCCAGAACCCGGTCGAACGCAATGTGGGCGGTCCAGATGATCGCGATCGGAGCAAAATCCCAGAAGGCGTAGGGATCCAGATCATAATCCGTGAGCAGGACGCCAAGCCCCATCAGGAGGGCCGGGCCGATGTAGGTGTGAAAGAGATTGTAGATCAGGGCGCCAACGCGTGGATTGGCCAAGTAGCCCAGCATCGACAGGTCGGGCACCAGAATGAGGATGACAAACGTCAGCCACGGTGCCCCTGTCCAGAAATAGAGGACCAGCGAAGCAATCAGGATGAAAAGCGCTTCGATGCGCTGCCAGGCAACAAGGGATTTTTCGCCGGACATGTGCAATCTCCCGACCAAAGAGGAAAGGGAGGCGAATACCTCCGGTCCTCGCTGCCTTCGTTTTATCTTCCGGGGCCATCCCGGCCAACCGAAGTGCGAGCCGGGATTGGAGAGCCACAGGTTTTGCCGTGGCTCTCCCAATGTCGTTACGACCTGGTTCTCCGATCCCGGATCTTCGCGTCGCTGCGTCCGGGATGACGAACCCACCGCGTTTCGGTGGCGCCTTAAGCTTCGCCGAACACCCGTTCGAAGATTACATCGACATTCTTGGTGTGGTAGCCGAGGTCGAAGCGGTCGCGGATTTCTTCTTCGGACAGATATTTGCGCACATCCGCGTCGTTCAGAAGTTCGGTCAGGAAGTCGACCGAGGCAGCACCGGCCACCTGGTAGCTGTCCCAGACCTTCATGGCGTTGCGCTGGACCAGACGGTATGCGTCCTCGCGGGAGGAGCCTGCCTGGGTGAGGGCGAGCAGGATACGCTGGGAATGCACAAGGCCACCGAGACGGTCCATGTTGCCGATCATGCGCTCCGGATAAACCAGCAGCTTGTCGATAACGCCCGTCAGGCGGGCCAGAGCAAAATCCAGGGTGATGGTCGCGTCCGGGCCGATCATGCGCTCGACGGAAGAATGCGAAATGTCGCGCTCGTGCCAGAGAGCCACGTTTTCCATTGCGGGAATGGAGAAGCCGCGGACGATACGGGCAAGACCGGTCAGGTTTTCGGTCAGGACGGGGTTGCGCTTGTGCGGCATTGCCGACGAGCCCTTCTGGCCCTTGGAGAAGAATTCTTCCGCTTCCAGAACCTCGGTGCGCTGCAGGTGGCGGACTTCCGTTGCCACGCGCTCGATGGAGGAGGCGATCACGCCGAGGGTCGCGAAATACATTGCGTGACGATCACGCGGGATCACCTGGGTGGAGACCGGTTCGGCCTGGAGGCCCATGGCCTTGGCGACGTGTTCTTCCACGGCAGGGTCGATATTTGCGAAGGTGCCGACCGCACCGGAAATGGCGCAGGTGGCGATTTCCTCACGAGCCGCCAGCAAGCGCTTCTTGCAGCGGTCGAACTCGGCATAGGCTTCGGCCATCTTCAGACCAAAGGTTACCGGTTCGGCATGGATGCCGTGGGAGCGGCCGATGCAGACGGTGTCCTTGTGTTCCATTGCCCGGCGCTTGATCGCGGCAAGCAGGGCGTCCATGTCGGCCAGCAGCATGTCGGTTGCCTTGACCAGCTGGACGTTGAAGCAGGTGTCGAGCACATCGGAAGAGGTCATGCCCTGGTGCACGAAACGGGCATCCGGGCCAACGATTTCCGCCAGATGAGTCAGGAAGGCGATGACGTCGTGTTTGGTCTCGCGCTCGATCTCGTCGATGCGGTCGATGTCGAACGTGGCGCTCCCACCCTTTTCCCAAATGGTCTTTGCCGCTTCCTTCGGAATGACCCCGAGCTCGGCCAGTGCGTCGCAGGCATGGGCCTCGATCTCGAACCAGATGCGGAACTTCGATTCCGGCGACCAGATGGCAACCATGTCGGGACGGGAATAGCGCGGGATCATCGGCGAATGGACCTCGTATGTGGAAAATCTGGCTGCGGAATAGCAGAGGGGCGCTGCCCCTTCAATGCGGAGACGCGGTTTTTGCTTGCAGCAAAGTGCCCGAATGTGAATTTTACGGTGCACATGAGAGCGATGCGACTGTCTTTGAGGAGACACGGATGACAATCTGGCGGCCGGCTAACACGATTGCGGTCAAGGCTCTTGCCCTGATCTGGCAGGATGACGCGCTGCTTCTGTCCGACGTGCGGAACGATACGGGGCGTATCACCGGCATGAGGCCGCTTGGCGGCACCGTGGAGTTTGGCGAGCCCTGGCGCGATACGCTCCAGCGTGAGTTCCTGGAAGAACTGGGAGCAAGGATCACTCTGCTCGACGAGTATATCGTCATGGAGAACATCTACGATCATCATGGCGTCGCAGGCCACGAGATTGTTTTCCTGTGCCACGCCCATTTTACCGACAACAGCTACTACCGGACCGATACCATCGTTTACGAAGTGAACGATGACACGGTCGGGACGGCACGCTGGATCACGCTTGACGAACTGGCCGCCAAAGGGCTTGAGCTCTATCCCTCGGGTTTGAAGGACAAGCTGCCAGGGCAGGCGGGGAAACCCGTGCCTGGCCGTCGTTTCAGCTAGGCTGGATCTTGAACAGCCTCACGCGCCGTCGCCGTATTCCATCCGCTCGTCAGCCTTTTCCTCGGCCATGTAGAGATCGAACTTGTCCTGGCGAAGGCGCAGACGCACCGCCAGGATGTAGACCGCGACTGCCAGAGCAGAAACCACGGCGATATCCGGTCCGACCGGCAGGTAGCCCGCACCGCCGCCGAAGGATCCAAGCCAGGAAATGAGCACAAGACCTGCAAGATAGGGAGCAAGCCAGGCCGCCTCGCGCCAGTCCAGGCTATCGAAGCCGCCTCTGCTGTTGCGGTAGATCATCAGCAGGAAACCGATGAGCAGGCAGACGCCCAGATGCAGCATGGTGTCCCAGCCGCTCCAGTAGATGATCAGGCTGGCGACTACGAAGGCAAGACACCCGGTGACAGGCGCAGCCGGCAGCACGAAGGCGCGCGGGGCGTCGGCCATCAGCTGGCGGAAGGCCAGCACGGCGACAGGGCCGACGACGAAAGACAACACGATGGATGACGTGTTGAGGGCGAGCACTTCGTTGAATGGCAGAATGAAGAAGAACAAAGCCGAGACAACGAAGTTGATCAGCAAAGCGAACAGCGGCACGCCGCGCGCCGAAAGGGTTTCCATGAACTTCGGAAAGAGACCGTTCTGGGCCATGGCAAGGCCGAGGCGGGCATTCGAGCCGACGGAAACTAGCGCCGAGGCAAAGCTGGAGATGCGGGCACTGCTGTCCAGAATGCTGACGATCCAGAGCGCGCCGACGGCGGTCGCAAGGGCCGCCATGGGGCCCAGCTCGCCCGGGAAGCTGAGCGCCGCCCAGCCTTGCTTGAGCTGTGACTGATCAAGGGCGCCCAGGAAGGCGAGCTGCAGGCCGCCATAGATCAGCAGGCAGACGACCAGACTGATCACCAGCGCCAGCGGCACGTTCACCTTCGGATTGCGGGCTTCCCCGGCCATGTCGATCACGTGGCGGAACCCGATCAGGGCGAAGATCACGCCACCGGTGGAGATCGCCGAAAGAATGCCCTTCAGCCCCTCGGGGGCAAAGCCGCCGTATTCGCTGAAGTTGGCATATCGGAACTCGGAGGTGAGGATAACGGCGGCCAATCCGGCCGGGACAAGGATCTTGACCCAGGTGAGCGCCGTGTTGAGACGGGCAAAGAAGCGGACGCCAAAGGCATTGAGAACCGTGAAGACCGCCAGCAGGACGCAGGCAACCGCCAGTCCGGCAGCGCTGAGCAGCCCGTCTGACCCGTAAAGCCAGGGGGCAAGGCTCTTGGAGTAGCGCAGTACTGCCTCCACCTCGATGGTGGCGGTGGTATTGTAGCCAACCCAGGCCGTCCAGCCCATTGTCATGGAGACGACTGACCCGTGGGAGAAATGCGGCACACGGCCGATGCCCCCTGCAACCGGCAGGATCGCCGCGATCTCGGCGAAGGTGGCGGCAAGAAGCAGCATCGCGAAGCCGCCGATCATCCAGGCGATGAGTGATGACGGCCCGGCAGCTTGCGCAGCCATCAAGGGCGCGAACAGCCAGCCAGATCCGAGAATTCCACTGATCGCCACAAAGGTGAGGCTCAGCAGACCGATACTGCGTTGCATATGCGCCAAGACGATTCCCCCAGTCTTTAACGGGGAGAGCTTAACCGAGGGATTGTCTTAACGGAAAGACGCGATGCGGAAGTATTTGGTGTGCGCCAGCCTGGCGTGGGGAAAATGTGCCTTGGGCCCATCTTTCGAGACGGACCTGACGGTCCTCCTCAAGATGAGGGTGTTTGTGTGGGGAGTCTGAGGTGAAAGTTGTCTCAGAGCCTGAGAACATCAGGGCCTCATGGCCTCTAAGCTTCAGAACATCAGAGGTTCCCACCACCTCATCCTGAGGAAGCGCGAAGCGCTGTCTCGAAGGATGGGCCACTTGCTCAATTTTTTGATGCGGTTTCACCCCGTTTCGACAGCGCGGGAAGCAGGTCGAACTCACCTTTGATCAAGGCTTCTTTCTTGTCACGCCGCCATCCCTTTACCTGCCGTTCACAGGCAATTGCGTCAGTGAGCTGCTCGAACTCGCAATTGAACACCAGTTCAACCGGTCGGTAGCGCGCTGTGTAACTGTCGTACGTTCCTTGCTGATGTTCACTAACTCGGCTCGCGAGATCCTTTCGCGTGACGCCTGTGTAATAGCTGCCGTTCGAACATCTGAGGATATAGAAAGTAACCTTCATCGATGCTGGATATCATGGCTTGGACAAATAATGGACGGGCCGGTTGGGGGTGTGGCCCATCCTTCGAGACGGACCTAAAGGTCCTCCTCAGGATGAGGGTGTTTGTGTGGGAAGTCTGAGGTGCAAGATGCCTCCCAGCCTCCCAGCCTCCCAGCCTCCCAGCCTTCCAGCCACCCAGCCTTGATACCTCCCGCCACCTCATCCTGAGGAAGGCCAAAGGCCTGTCTCGAAGGATGGGCCGCTTGCTCAGCCGGTGGCAACGTTTCCGCCAAAAACAGCGTTTGCCTTAAAGGCGCTTAGCCCATGACGTATGACCCGGGCACTCTAAAAGAGCTCGCGCCGCCTTCAAGCCTCTTCCGCGGCCTTGCGGATCGCCGAGATATTGCCGGCATAGCTTTCGACCGTGCCGCCCTTGAAGACTGCGGACCCTGCCACCAGAACATTGGCACCAGCCGCTGCAACGAGGGGGGCGGTTTCGGGGGTGACGCCGCCGTCGATTTCGAGATCGATCGGGCGGTCGCCGATCATCTGGCGGATGCGGCGGGTCTTTTCGACCTGCGACTGGATGAATTTCTGACCGCCGAAACCCGGGTTGACCGTCATCACCAGAATGAGGTCCAGCCGGTCGAGAACATATTCAATGACGCTTTCCGGCGTCGACGGGTTCAGCGAGACACCGGCCTTCTTGCCCAGATTGCGGATTGCCTGCAGAGACCGGTCGAGATGCGGGCCGGCCTCGGCATGAACCGTGATGATGTCGGATCCTGCCTTTGCAAAGGCTTCCAGGTAGGGATCGCAGGGCGCGATCATCAGGTGGGTGTCGAAGATCTTGTCCGTGTGCGGGCGCAGCTTGGCGATGACATCCGGGCCGAAGGTGATGTTCGGCACGAAGTGGCCGTCCATGACATCGAGATGGATCCAGTCGGCTCCCGCTTCCACCACGTCGCGGACTTCCTGGCCGAGTTTGGAAAAATCGGAGGCGAGGATGGAGGGGGCAATCTTGATGTCGCGCGGCATGGCAAACTCCCGGACAGGCCAGACGGGCCGTTATCGTCCCGTTTTCTGATGTTGCCGCCGCGCTAGCACTTCTGATGCGACTGGGCAAGATACCCGAGCCGGCCTCAATCGGTTTAGAAGCTCAAAGACGTCCCGTTATCGCCAGATATCTGCGGTCCGGCCCTTCGAAGCCAAGGCTGTCCATCTGGATGAGCACGGCAAAGACGGGCGGGGCTTCATCGGGGAAATGGGTGACGATGCGCTCGATCCGGTAAGCCAGCGGGCAACGGCGGCTTTCAGGCACGCTGTTGTCCTCGTTGAGGATGCGGGTGATACCATTGTGGACCATGGTCAGGCGGAACCCCTTGGTCTCGGCGCCGTAGCTCTGGCACTGGGTATTCGGCAGAGAGTATTCCGACAGGGTGAGGTCTATTGGATCGTCACCGGACAGGAAAGTGACGCGCGGGGCAACCAGCATCTTGTGGGGATCGGATGTCAATTCGGTGCGTGGATTGAAGCCGACGGTCTGGCCTTTACCGGCAATGGCCTTGTCCTGGAGCAGCGGCTGGGCGGCAAGACGGTTCTCCGCCCTGGTCTCCGACAGGGCATTGTCGGCCGCTTCACCCGGGCCGGTGTCGACATCCTTGCGCAGGCGGAAGGGAGACGGCGGCACCCAGGTATCGCCGATCACGTCGACAACGAAGATCTCAGAATAGGGGAAGCCGGATCCGTCCTGGACGCCGAACTGCTCAAAGGCGAAGAAATCGCCGTTCCTGGAAAAGCCGAGAAGCTGAAGCTCTGCGGTGTCTCCAGCCATTGCAACCGGGGCGAAGCTCGCGCCGGCAAGCAGGAGCGTTGCGGCACACAGAAGACTGCGGCCCGCCGATGAGCACAGGGATTTGACGGTGGCTGGCAGAACGGACACGGCACTTACCTCACGCGAAGTGTTTGACCTGGCAAGTGGTAAGCCTAGCACGTTCGCCTGTCAGGTGTGCTACGTCACAGTTTTCACGTTCAGACGGCAGAACACCCGTACAAACGGTTTCAGGAACAGGGGCAGGATGTAGATCGGAAACTGGCCGACAGCGAACCAGAGCCAGGTGAATTCGGGCAGGGTGCCACCGAAGGCGGCGACCATCAGCCCCATGTTTCTGGTGCCACAGGTATGGGCGATCGCGTAGGCGTCTTCTCGGCTCGCCGGTGAGAACAGCAGCAGGCTTAGAGCAATCTGTACCAGTGCGAGGCAGAAGGTGATGGCGGTAAGGCCCAGCGTGAACAGTGGTTTTGCGGCAAAGCTCGCGGCGACACCGTCCATGGCAGCTATGGCAAAGACCAACAGCAGCAGCACATTGAGACCGCTGATGTGGTGGGAGGAGCGAGCCAGGCGCTCTTCACCGGCCAGTTTGCGAAAGGCGATCGAGACCGCAAAGGCGCCTGCGAGCAGCAAGGAGAGCTGGATGGCTAGCCCGCCGACGCTGAGAGGCAGGGCGGGCCCGAGCATCAACTCGCCGATGAAGGGGGCCGTCAGCGGGGTGATGATCAGAGCGGCAACAGAAAGCGCGAGACTGAGGGTGCCATCAAGGCCGAGCAAATAGATGAAGGCAGGAGCCGCCATCACCGGGGGAGCGGCGGTTGCGATGAAAAGAGCCAGCATCACATCGGGGCCAAGGGCCTTCAGGCCGGAGAGGTCGATCAGCAGCCACGTCAGCAGGGGCGCGCCGAGCATCATCCACAGGAGGGCGGCAATCAGAAGCGCGGGGCGACGCAGGCGCATGCGGATCGCGAAGGTGTCGACCCGCAGAAAAGCCAGGGTCAACAGGCTGAAGACGGCAACGGTCAGGTAGGGCCGCAGATAGGCGGACAGCGCCGGCAAGGCCATGCCGATGAAGATACTCACAGCAAGGGCGGCCGTTCCGTTGCGCCCGATCCATGCCAAGCCTGCACCACACCATCGAATCATCTTAAGTTGTCCTTTGAACCGCGAGTTGTGGCAGGCACTTCCGCGCCTCTTAAAGGATCCGGACCTCGGACGCCAGTATTAGGGCACCGTCCGGAACAGGCATGACAGCAAAAACCAGGCAAACGCAATCCTTCGACGTGATGGTGCTCGGCGCCGGTATCGTCGGCGTGTCGACGGCACTGCATCTGCAGCGGCTGGGCCTGTCTGTTGCGCTGATCGACCGCAAGCACCCGGGCGAGGAAGCTTCCTTCGGCAATGCCGGGATTGTCCAGCGCAATGGCTTCGTGCCGCATGCGGTGCCCACGCATCCGCTCACGCTTCTGGCGATCCTTTTCGGCCGCTCCAGTGCCGTTTCGCTGGATATGGCCACCGTGCTGCGCATGTTGCCGTGGCTGCGCCAGTTCCACGCAGCAGGCAATGCCCGCGGGGTCGAGACCTATTCGCGGGCGATTGCTCCGTTGAGAGCCTTCGCCGTCGAGGAGCATCTGGACCTGGCGCATGCGACCAATGCCAACCGCTTTTACCGCCAGGGGGGCTGGCTGCATCTTTACCGCTCGGAGACTGCCTTCCAGGCAAGCGAAACCGAACGCCAATACGCACGAGTGTTTGGCGTTTCCTATCGGGAAATGTCGGCTGGTGAGATCGGAACGCTGGAGCCTGGCCTGACGGCGCAGGGGCTGAGAGGCGTTCATTGGCCGGAAAGTTGTTCGGTCTCCAATCCCGGTGCCGTGGTCGATGCTTTCTGGCGGGGGTTCGTGCATGACGGGGGCGGATATTTCCGTGCCGATGCGATGAAGCTGAAGCAGGAGCGTGGCGGCTGGCAAATCGAGGGGGAACGCGGCACATTGTTTTCCCGTCAGGCAGTGGTTGCCCTCGGAGCCTGGTCCGCGGATCTGCTGGCACGCCTTGGAGAAACCTTTCCGCTCGCGGTCAAGCGTGGCTACCACATGCATTATCGTCCGTTATCCGGGGCGTCCCTGTCACGACCGGTTGTGGATGTCGAAAACGGCTTCGCCCTGACACCGACGGATAATGGCATTCGCCTGACCACTGGCGTCGAACTGGCCGAGCGCGATGCCCCGCCCAATCCGGCGATCGTCAAGCTGGCGAAACGACGGGCCGAGGAAATTTTTCCGCTTGGGCGGTCGTTGCAGGAACAGCCGTGGATGGGAAGCAGGCCGTGTCTGCCGGATTCGCTGCCCGTGGTTGGTCCGTCTGCAAAGATACCGGGCCTGTGGCTCAACTTCGGCCATGCCCATGACGGTTTCACGCTCGGACCGGTGACGGGACGGCTGCTGGCCAGCATGATTGCGGGCAAGCAGCCTTTCCTTGACCCGGCGGGGCTGTCTGCGTTGCGGTTCGCCACCTGAACGTCTAACCTGGTGGTCGTTCAAGGTCGGATGTCAGCTCTCGCGCAAGGGCAGGGCGACGGTGTCCTTCACCGTATTGACGACGATGCGAGACTGCACATCGGACACGAGCGTATTGTCCAGCAGCTTCAGACGCAGAAAATTGTCGTAGGTTTTGATATCATCCGTCACAACCTTGATAAGATAGTCGACGGCACCGGTGATGCGCTCGCACGTCACGACCTCGGGCCAATGGTGTACCAGCTTGTCGAAGGTTTCCATGTTCTCGCGGCTGGGAACCGCAAGCTTGACGAACGAGTAGGCCACGAAGCCAAGACCCACGGATTCGCGGTCGATGATGGCAGTGATCTGGCGGATGATTCCCTGTTCCTTGAGGCGCTTGATCCTGCGCCAGCAAGGTGTCTGGCTCATGCCCGCTTCCTTTGCCACTTCGGCAATGGAGAGCGACGCATCCCGTTGCAGTACACGCAGAACACGTATGTCCGACGGGTCGAGAAGATATTTATCTGTCATTGGATATTTTAGGAATTTTTATTCTGCCTCTGGGTGATTGGCCGTGACGATAGCACAGAAATTGCCTGAGAAAAGGATGATATTACCTATTATGTGAGGTTGCCGCCGGGGGACATTGCCCCAGATGTCGGTTGAGGAGGAATTCGGATGAACGTGCACATGCCAACCGTTACCCTGGAGGACAAATACGTCGCCACGGAAGGACGGGTCTATCTGACAGGCATACAGGCGCTTGTCCGGCTGGCGCTTGATCGGGCGCGCATGGACCAGTTGGCCGGCCTGAAAACGGGCGGCTTCATTTCCGGCTACCGGGGATCGCCGCTAGCCGGTTACGACACAGAGCTGATGCGGGCTCATCGCCACCTCAAGGGGTATGACGTCGTCTTCAAGCCGGGTGTCAACGAAGAGCTGGGCGCGACCGCAGTGTGGGGCAGCCAGAAGCTGCGCGGCGAGGGTGGCGTTGGACGGGCGACCGCTTACGACGGCGTCTTCGGCATCTGGTACGGCAAGGCGCCGGGCGTCGACCGTGCCGGCGATGTGCTGCGTCAGGCCAACGCTTCGGGCACCGATCGCAACGGCGGGGTGCTTGCCTTGGCCGGTGATGACCACCTTGCTAAATCCTCCATCCTGCCGGCGCAGAGCGAGTTCTATTTCGAGCATGCGGAAATTCCGGTCCTGAACCCGGCCGATATCCAGGATGTTCTCGACTACGGCCTGCACGGCCTGGAAATGTCCCGCTTCACCAGCCTCTGGACGGCCCTGATCTGCGTTGCCGACACGATGGATGCTTCGGCAACGATCAATATCTCTCCGAACAGGCTGCGCATGGTGCGTCCGCTGGAAGGCGATCCGCGCAAGGACTATCACCAGAACCGCGATCTTCTTCTGGGCAACCGCCTGGAGACCGAGCGTCTGGTGCGCGATCTTCGTATTCCGGCCGCTCAGGCCTATGTGCGGACCAACGGTCTGGACCGGGTCACCTTCGGTACGAGGACCAATCCCAAATACGGCATTGTTGCTTCCGGCAAGGCCTACCGGGACCTGCTGCAGGCACTCGACCTGATGGGCATTACCGAGGACTTTGCCAAGGCGCTGGGCCTCGGGGTCTACAAGGTGGCAATGAGCTGGCCTCTGGAGCCGCTCGGCCTGCGTGATTTCGCCCGTGGCACAGAACGTTTGTTGGTGGTGGAGCACAAGCGCGCGTTCATGGAATCCCAGATCAAGGACATCTCCTACCACTGGCCGGAAATGAGCCGGCCGGAAATCTGGGGCAAACGCCGTCCGGACGGGACGCCGTTCCTGTCCGACGTTCTGGAACTGTCCGTTGCCGAGCTTATCGAAGGCCTCATGACCTGGCTGCCGGGCGACGTGGTTTCGGAAGAAATGCGCGCCGTTGCCAACCGGATGACCAAACAGGCCATGTGGGCCCAGGGCCATGCGGAACGCGCTGCCCGAATTCCCTACTTCTGCTCCGGCTGCCCGCATTCCACGTCGACCAAGACACCGGAAGGTTCCCGCTCGCTGCCGGGCATCGGCTGCCACGCGATGACGGAAATGGCCGGCCGGACAACGGAAGGCCAGATTGCGATGGGCGGCGAGGGTGTCCTGTGGGTCGGGCAGCAGCCCTTCTCCGGCGACAGCCACGTTTTTGCCAACGTCGGCGACGGCACCTACTTCCACTCCGGCATCCTGGCGATCCGGCAGGCGCTCGCCTCCAATGTGCCGATCACCTACAAGATCCTCTACAACGACGCGGTTGCCATGACCGGTGGCCAGAAGGTGGACGGCCAGCTGACCGTTCCGCAGATCACCCGTCAGCTGGAAGCCGAAGGCGTCGAGCGGATCGCGGTGGTTTCGGAGAACCCGGACAGCTACGGCTCCTGGACACCGCTGGCCCCGGGAACCAAGATTCACCACCGCGACGAACTGATGGAGGTTCAGGAAGAGTTCCAGACCTTCAAGGGTGTGTCGGTGATCGTTTACGACCAGACCTGTGCCGCGGAAAAGCGCCGCCGGCGCAAGCGCGGGCAGTTCCCCGATCCGGACATGCGCCTCTTTATCAATGACCGGGTGTGTGAAGGCTGCGGAGACTGTTCCGTGCAGTCCAACTGCCTGTCGGTGGAGCCACTGGCGACCCCGTTCGGTGAAAAGCGCGTCATCAACCAGTCGAGCTGCAACAAGGACTTCTCCTGTATCAAGGGGTTCTGCCCGTCCTTTGTCGAGATCAACGGTGCTGCACTGAAGAAGCCGAAGAAGGCGGATGTCGATATCGACATCCTGGTGGAAACCCTGCCGCTGCCGACGCTTGCCTCGCTTGACCGCACCTGGAACACGCTGGTGGCCGGTATCGGTGGCATGGGCGTGACCACGATCAGCGCGATCCTGGCTATGGCGGCCCATGTGGACGGCAAGCAGGCCTCCACGCTGGACATGACCGGCCTTGCCCAGAAGGGTGGCCCGGTGACGTCTCACGTGCGTTTTGCGGCGGGCAACAGGTCGATTGAAGGTCCGCGGGTTCCGGCAGCCAGCCTCGACCTTCTGATCGCAAGTGATATGGTGGTGGCCGCGAACGCGGATCAGCTCGCGCTCGCCCATCGTGGTCACACGATGACTGTCGCCAACACCAAGGTGGCCCCGACTGCGGAATTCGTGCTGAAGCAGACGCTTTCCTTCGATGAAAAGCAGATGGACAGCGCCCTGCGCAAAGCCTCCGGCACATATCTGCCCGTCAATGCTGCAGACATTGCCGAGAAGCTTCTGGGCGATGCCATCTATGCCAACATGCTGCTGGTCGGCATGGCGTTCCAGAGCGGCGCATTGCCGGTCTCGGACTATGCCATCGAAACCGCGCTGGAGCTCAACGGCGCGTCGGTGAAGAACAACATCAAGGCGTTCCGTGCAGGCCGCGTGCTGGCCGCAGATCCGGAAAAGCTGCTCAAGGCGCTGCCGTCGGAAGCCAAACAGCGTGTCTTTACCGTCGACGAGAAGATTGCCTTCAACGCCCAGGAGCTGACCGCCTATCAGGATGCGGCCTACGCGCAGCGTTATCTGGATCTGGTCGGCAAGGTCAAAGAGGCTGACGAAGCGCATGGTCCGGGCACGTTCCGCCTGACGCAGACAGTGTCCGACATGCTCTTCAAGCTGATGGCCTACAAGGACGAATATGAAGTCGCGCGGCTTTATAGCGATCCCGCCTTCAAGGAGAAGATTGCGCAGCGCTTTGAAGACCCGAAGAAGCTGAAGGTTCATCTGGCGCCGCCATTCCTCGCGCATCGCAAGGATCCGAAGACCGGCCGTCCGCAGAAGATTGCCTTTGGGCCCTGGATCTTCTCCGCGTTCAGCTTCCTGGCGAAGTTCAAGGGCATGCGCGGCAAATGGTACGACCCGTTCGGCCGTACGGCGGAACGCAAGACCGAGCGCGCGCTCATCAGCCAGTATGAAGGCGATATTGCCGAGATCCTGAAACGGCTGCAGGAAGGACACTACGGCCTGTTGGTCGAGCTCGCCCGGGTTCCGGATCTCATCCGCGGGTTTGGTCCGATCAAGGATGACAACATCGAAAAGGCGACTGAAAAGCGCCGGGTGCTTCTGGAGCAGCTCGACAGAAGCAATGACGGCGGCTCGGACAACAAGACCGGCACCAAGGAGTTTCTGGCAGCAGCCGAGTAAAGGCTGATCAGGAACAGCAAAAAACCGGCACCGCAGGGTGCCGGTTTTTTTATGTCCTTTGTTCCGGGTGAGGGCGCTGCAATCCTGAAACCGAACACAGGTCCATGGACGAGCTAGCGCCAGGGGCCGCTAATGATCGGCCGCCGCCGGTTTTCTTCGCGGGCTCTCAAATCGTTGTCACTGAGGACATCGAAAAGAAGATCGTCCGGAATGGATTGATGGCTGGATCGGCGGAAAAGGGCCTTGCCGAGTTTCCGTCGCAGGAGGGCCGCCAGTTGATAGAGACCGCGGGTGCGGGAGGGCGGTATGGCGGCGACACGGGGAAAACGGACGACGGAGGACATGGCTGGCTCCAATAAAGAAATATATTTCTTTCTTTATTTAGATCGCGCCTGGTGAAGGGTCAATAAGGAAAGAGAAATATTTCTTTATCTCGTGCGCTGCTGACGGGCACGTCCCTCTCCAGGGACCTTGCGGCGCAGCGAATGTATTTAAACCAGTCGCGATTTCTGACCTTCGGAGGCTACTGAAACGGCCCTTGAAAATCTTTTTTCGAAAAAAATATTCGGATTTCAACGGGATAAAAAAGTGACTTCGAGCGGGGGGCGACGCGGTCAAAATTGTTACATTTCAATGACATGTAATGAATACATGCGATATAGTTAGAATTGTTCTCAAGTTTTAAAAAAAGACAATTACATTCTGGAAAAGCGCGTTTCGACCTTCTTTAAAACTCATCGTCATTTTCTGTACCAACGCCAAACCGGCACACTTGTGAAAATTGGTAATGGAACATGACTGAAGCGTTGAAAACAGAACTGGTGAACTTCTCGGAGCTGACCGGTGAAGCTGGCAGCGCCCGGAGGGCCGAACTGGCCCGGCATGTCGCAACCCTGTTTGCCCTGACCTCCGATCGGTGCTCCGACGAGCAGGTCGATATTTATGACTCCGTCCTCTTGCGGCTTGTCGACATGGTGGAAGACGAAGTTCGCCGTTATGTCGCTGACCAGATGTCCAGCCTGAGACGCGGTCCGGAAGAAACCATCCGCCGTCTGGCCGATGACGAAATCGAGGTGGCCGAGCCGATCCTGCTGCGCTCCACCGTGCTGCGGGAGGCTGATCTGATCAAGATCGCCGAAAAGCGCGGCAATGCGCACCGGTTCGCCATTGCACAGCGTGAGGTTCTGTCTGAAGAGCTGACCGATGTGCTGGTGCGTCGTGGTGATCTGAAGGTCAAGCGCAAGGTGGCCAGCAACGACGGTGCTTGCCTGTCGGATGCATCGATCATGGCCCTGATCAGCGATGCTGCCTCCGATGCGACGCTGCAGCTTTCCTTGAGCGAGCGTGCGGATCTTGCCGAAGCGCATATCGCCAGCCTGATCTCGGTTGCCAGCGAGGAAGTCCGGCGGAAGCTGCATGCAACCGGCCGTGGTCACGAAGCCGAACGTGTAGAGGAAGCGGCCGATATCGCGGCACAGCGCATGTCCAACCAGTACTGGCTGGGCCGCTACGACTTCGAAACAGCGCGCAGCCGGGTCCTGCTGCTGGCCAAACGCGGGATGGTCAATGAGGCCGCCCTGCGCCGGTTCGCTTCGGAAGACCGGTTCGCAGAAGCGGTTGCCACCTTTGCCTGGCTGGTGAGATGCGGTGTCGAGGAAGTCAGCCACTGGATGGTGCGCCCCGATCCGGAGCCGTTTGTCATCCTTGCCAAGGCTTCCGGCTTCTCCTCCATCACCGTGGGTTCCCTGCTGGCCATCGGCCCCTGGCGTCACCGCCTGACACCGGATGTGCGCAGCGACGCCATGGCCATGTTCGAGCGCATGACGATCGCCGAAGCCAAGCGCAAGATGGCTCATTGGAACAACAACGTGCTGCACTGACACAATTAAGCAAGGCGCCTCCTGCCTGCATGTAAGGCCCGGTTCGAAAGGATCGGGCCTCTTCTTTTTCAGCTCCTTGCGAAGAGCCGGCTTTCTTTCAAATGGCACAGATCCGTGCCAAGAAAGACGGGGATCCTTTTCGCGACTCGTCCTGGGGCTGACATGCGCTTTTCACATCTAACCAATCGCCGATCCTGTCTTGCCGATGGCGGCCGCAAGAGGCCAGGCAAGACGTTGCTTCTTCTGTCAGGTGTGCTTGCACTCTTTCTGTGTCTGGGTGGTTTGCCCTCAGGGGTACAGGCACAGGGAATACCCGGGCTGTTTTCCGGAAAGGGGTCTACCAAGACCGAGACCGGTACCGTGGCTCCTGACGCTGAAACAACGGCAGATGGAAATGTGCAGCCGGAAGCGGCTGGCTCTGCAGTGGCGCCCGCCGAGGGCGCGGGTGAAGGCGCAAGCCTTCTTCAGACCGTGGACGAGTTCACCGAAGATGCCGTCGAGGCCCGGGATGTCCTCAAGTCCATCGTTCAGAAAATTCCGGAGATCCAGGATGTGATGGTGGAGACCTTGCGGGCCCAGGGGGGCGAACGGGGTCTCAACTGGATGTCGTCGACGCTGGTGGACATTCTGATTGCCGTTGTTCTCGGCCTTGTGGCCTGTGCCCTGGTGAACCGGTGGGGCCGCCGGCAATTCGCGTCCTGGTACCAGCCGGACGCGACGACACGGGCTGACAAGATTATCTATCTATATGCCCGGGCGATCCTGATGTTCGTCGGTGTCGGGCTCTTCTTTGCCGTTTCGGCCGGGGTTTTTCTTCTGGTTGGAACGGGCATTGATGCATCCAACAAGACCGCACTTGTGGTTGTCGGCACCATGGCGGTGTTTCTGGCGCTCCGTGTCGTCTGGCTGAATGTGCTGGCACCCGACGCGGAGAGCCACCGGTTGCTGGCGCTTTCCAATCAGGAAGCGACCGGGCTCTACAGGACGCTGCTTGTCGGCTCCGCCATTTCCCTTGCGGCGGTTGCCTTCTGCCTCTGGATGGAACGACTGGGTCTGTCGTCTGACGTTCACAAGCTGGCATTGATTGCAGCCTCCGCGCTGTCGATGGTCATCCTGTCCGGCATCGCGATTGTCTATCGCAGGGTAATTGCGCGGCTGATCCGGGGAAAGAACGGGGCTGAAGCGCCAATCTGGCGCAGGGTTCTGGCCAGCGGCTGGCACTTTGTTGCCGTTGCCTATTTCTTCCTGGCCTGGGGGATTTCGGCAGTGCGTATCCTGCTCGACTTGCCGGACGCGATCGGTCTGGTCGGTGCACCGCTGGAAGTGCTGCTGATGGCTGCGGTTGCCTATGGTCTGCTGATCCTGCTCATCGACCGGGTTCTGTTGCCGCGGCTGGACACGGCCGCCGCACAGGAGAAGATTGCCGAGGACATCAAACGTGCCGAAGCAGGCGAGGGCGGCGAAGAGGATGTTGCCAGCACATTGGCCCAGGCACGCGCGGAAGCTGCCGAGCGGGAAGCGCGGCGCTCGCCCTTCCGGGATCTGTTCGACCGGGGCGCTACTATTCTGGTCGTGTTCACCTCGCTGGACCTGCTGGCTTCCAAATGGGGACTGCCGCTTGCGGGCAGCGGCTCGCTGATCGGTTCCTTCGTCGAGGTGCTTCTGGTCATGTTCCTTGGCTACATGGCCTATGAGGCCGTGAAAATCGTCATTGACCGGGAAATTGCCAAGGAAGCGCCTGCCGAGAAAGACGAAGAGGCGGAAGTCGGCGGAACCGGTGAGAGCCGGATTTCCACCTTGCTGCCGATCTTCCGCAATTTCCTGCTCATCACGATCGTGGTGATCGCCACGATGGTGATCCTGTCGCAGCTGGGCGTAAATATCGCGCCGTTGTTCGCCGGTGCCGGCGTCGTCGGTCTGGCAGTTGGATTCGGGGCTCAAACCCTTATCCGGGATATCTTCTCCGGAGCTTTCTATCTGATCGACGACGCCTTCCGGAAAGGGGAATACATCGATATCGGCAGCGCCAAGGGCGTTGTCGAAAAGATCTCGATCCGGTCGATGCAACTGCGGCACCACCGCGGTGCGCTTACGACGGTACCCTTTGGCGAAATTCAGAAAGTGGAGAATTTCTCACGAGACTGGGCGGTGATGAAACTTGCGTTCCGCGTTACCTACGACACCGACGTGGAAAAGATGCGCAAGATCATCAAGAACTTTGGCAAGGAATTGCTGGAGGACGAGTATTTCGGGCCCATGTTCCTGGCGCCGCTGAAGTCTCAGGGCATCATGTCGATGGAAGACAGCGCCATGATCGCGCGCGTCAAGTTCACGACCAAGCCAGGCAAGCAGTTCGAGCTTCGCAAGGTCGTTTATGCAGGTTTGCGCGATCTGTTCGAAAAGAACGGGATCCGCTTTGCACATCGCCAGGTGACCGTGCGTGTTGCCGGGACCGACGACGAGGAAGAGGCAATGCCGCCTGCTGCCAAGGAAGCTGCTGCCGCAGGAGCTGCTGCGGCTGGAATGCTGGGTGAGGGCATTGGTGACGGGACCGGAAGCAGCGCCGAGGACCAGCTTTAGCACCCGCTGCGTCGCAGCGCCGGATCCTGGACTTGCGGCGAGACCGCCATAATGGTGTGCTTCACTTCTCGGATCGCAAATGTGAAGGGGGAGACTATGCTGAAACCAATGTTTCTGGGAACTGCGCTTGCGGTTGCCCTGTCATGCCAGGCCATTGCGGGACCGTTGCAGGACAAGACGGCTGAAGCGGAGGCCGCGCTTGATGCCGGCAAGGGCGGGGAAGCCATCTCTTTGATGCGCGAGGCCCTCTTCGACGTTTGGTCGAAAGCCACCATTTCCATTCCAACCGCCTTGTTCGTGACGGCCCCCGCCGACGGCTTCGGCATCTATAAACCCAGGGGAGATGCAGCTTTCGGAGCGGACGAGCCGTTGCGCATCTATCTGGAGCCGGTTGGCTTCGACTGGAAACAGCAGGATGGCCTGTTCACATCCCTTCTGACCGTCGACTTCGACCTCGCGTCGCCCGATGGCAAGGTGCTGGCCGGGCAAAAGGGCTTTGGTCGGTTCGACTTCAAGAGCCACGTGCCCAATACCGAATACATGGCCAACCTGACCCTGAATGTCAGCGGGGCTCCGGCGGGCGACTATGTACTGGAACTCACCGTCAACGATGAATTCAGCGGCAATTCCGCGAAAGTCCGGATGCCCTTTTCAATCAAGTAGGTACATCGGCAACAGGGTGAGGGGCGGTCTATTCGCTTTTGTGCGCGAGGTCCGTGGACCTCTTGACTGAAATCCGATATCGGTCCCGGCAGGCACCAGGAAGAGGTTTGCCATGACTTGAGCTGCCAACCGGCAGCCGGGATGCGCCACCCTTCGCTGATCGAGGAAACCGGGCCCAGGCATGAAGCTCTACGACTGTTTTGTCTTCCATAACGAATTCGACCTTCTGGAAATCCGCCTTCGGGAGATGGGGAACCATGTCGACAAGTTTGTCCTGGTGGAAGCGAACCAGACCCAACGCGGTGGTCCAAAGCCGTTCTACTTTGCGGAAAATCGCGAACGGTTTGCGCCCTGGGCCGACAAGATCATCGATCTTCAGGTCGAGTTTCCCGATGAATTGCCGCCGGCACTCGGCGTCTACAAGAACCGCCGGAAGGCGGACTGGGAACGCGAGAACTATCAGCGCAATTGCATTGCACGGGGACTGGAAGCCTGTGCGCCGGACGACGTCATCCTTCTGTCGGATGTCGACGAGATCGTGCGGGCAGATGTTCTGAAGAAGGTGCTGGACGAGAAACTCTACAAGGGGCGGCTTCTGGTGTTCGAACAGAGCCTGCACAAACACCATCTAGACCGTATCGTTCCCGGCAAGACCTGGCTGCTGGGGTCGAGGATGATTGAAAAGAAGTACCTGACCACGCCGCAGCAGCTGCGCCGGACAAAGGCACGTATGACGAAAAAGTCCTACGTGCCGGGTTTTGTCGCGCAGCCGCTTCTCAGGATCCGCAACAACAACCTGTCGGGCATCAGCTGCCCGGTGAAAATCCTGCCCGATGCAGGCTGGCATTTTTCATCCATGGGCGGCGTGGAAGCCTTCCGGACCAAACTGGCATCCGTCGTCCATGGCCAGACGGTCGATACCAGCGATATTGAAAGGCTCTACGCGAAAGAGCTTGTCGGCACCGAGATCATCCCGCGCGAAGGTCTGCCGGGCTGTGTGCGTGAAGGGCGCTTCGATCACATGCTGGATCAAGGTGCCGTGCCCGCCGAAAGCTGACGAGTTCAGCCGAAATCGGACTTTGGCAATCGGAAACCTGATCCGTTCGGGAGGGCACGCTCAAGGATCGCAACCACGTGACTATTCCGATCGAGGTTCAACACGAAGCGGGCTGGATGCTTCCTCGCCCAAGGCGAAGGTTTCGTCATCTTGTGGAAAATATTCACATGAAGCCGATTTGGAGCCTGATCTGGAGAACGTATCCACGAACCTTCAGCCGCTTTAGCGAATGCCGGCAACCTTAGGAGCGGTCACGGGAACAGTTTCCGTGGCGGACGGTTGCCGCCAGGACACTTCCAGAGAGGGGGGGCGGGGCTTCAGCCGGTGTTGTGTCGTGTGCTGCCGATCCGCGATATGAGAGCAAAATATTCTCCCTCTTTCTGCATTTTTGCTCTTTCTTCTCCTGCAATCGCTTCCACATTCCGGCACTAAGGCCACTCACTCATCATGCCGGAAAGGAATTGATATGAGCTGGTTCAAAGCGATTGCCACGGCCGCAGTGCTGCAGGTACTTACCCTTTCTCCCTCGCAGGCGGGTGAAAACCTCGATGCGATCAAATCGGCAGGTGTCCTGAAGATCGGAACCGAAGGCACCTATGCGCCTTTCACCTTCCACGACGGGGAAGGCAAACTGGTCGGTTTCGATGTGGAAATCGGCGAGGCCGTTGCCGAAAAGCTTGGCGTGAAGGCCGAGTTCATCGAAGGCAAATGGGACGGACTGATCGCCGGCCTGGACGTCAAACGCTACGACGTGGTCATCAATCAGGTCGGCATCACCGACGCCCGCAAGCAGAAATACGATTTCTCCGACCCCTACATCGCCTCCAAGGCAGTGCTGATCGTTCGCGCCAGCAATGACGACATCAATGGCTTCGAAGACCTCGCCGGCAAAAAGGCGGCTCAGTCCTTGACCAGCAATTTCGGCAAGCTGGCGGAAGAAGCCGGAGCGGAACTGGTCGGCACCGACGGGTTCGACCAGTCCATCCAGCTGGTGCTGACACGCCGCGCCGATGCGACCATCAACGACAGCCTGTCCTATCTGGACTTCAAGAAGCAGAAACCGGATGCGCCGGTGAAGGTTGTCGCCGAGAAGGCAAATGCCGACTATTCCGGCATTCTGGTGCGCAAGGGTGATCCGGAACTGGTTGCCGCCCTGAATTCGGCGCTGGCCGACATCAAGGCGGATGGTACTTACCAGGCAATTTCCGACAAGTACTTTGGTCAGGACGTGTCCAACTGACATGATGAAGGCCGGTCCATGCAGATCTAGACCGGCCCTTCTCACCTAAACGAAAAGCGCCGGGCGTTCGCGCCGGGCGCGTTTTTTTGGAGCTTTATCGTGCCTCACTGGCTTCAGTTGATGATCGATTCCCTGCCGACACTTCTGTGGGCGGGGGTCAAATTCACCATTCCGCTCACGCTGTTGTCCTTCGCACTGGGGCTCAGTCTTGGTCTGACCACGGCTGTCACACGCCTGTTCGCGCCGCTGCCGCTGGTGCTGGTCGCGCGCTTTTATGTCTGGGTCTTCCGGGGAACGCCGCTCCTGGTACAGCTCTTCGTGATCTTTTACGGCCTGCCCAGTATCGGTATCTTGCTGGATGCGTTTCCAGCCGCCCTGATCGGCTTTACGCTCAATGTCGGTGCGTATTCGTCGGAGATCATCCGGGCTGCCATTTCCTCCGTGCCGAAGGGACAGTGGGAAGCCGCGTTTTCCACCGGGATGACATGGCGCCAGGCAATGATGCGCACGATCCTGCCGCAGGCCGGACGCGTGGCGGTGCCGCCGCTGTCGAATACTTTCATTTCGCTGGTCAAGGATACGTCTCTGGCCGCTGCCATCACGGTGCCGGAGTTGTTCCAGTCGGCGCAGCGCATCGTTGCCACCACATATGAGCCTTTGATCCTCTACATTGAGGCAGCCCTGATCTATCTTGCCATGAGTTCCGTGCTTGCCTGGCTGCAGGAGCGGCTGGAAGTCCGGTTTGCGCGATATGGCGGCATGCTGGAGACATCAAGATGATCGAACTCTCCCATATCGAGAAAAAGATCGGCGAAGCGCTCATCCTCGACGATATCTCGCTGCGTTTTCCGGAAGGCAGCGTTACGGCGCTTGTTGGCCCGTCGGGCGGCGGCAAGAGCACTTTGCTGCGCTGTATCAATCTGCTGGAGATACCGACCTCCGGCAGCGTTCAAGTCGGTGAACACAAGATCACGTTCAAGCCGGGCGTTTCAGTGCCGCAGGCATCGGTTCAGAAGATCCGCTGCGAGACAGGCATGGTGTTCCAGAACTTTCAGCTCTTTCCGCACAGGACAGTGATCGAGAATGTGATGGAGGGCTTGTTGGTGGTTCAGAAATGGCCCCGTGAAAAGGCACGCAAGCGGGCATTGGATCTGCTCGAAAAGGTCGGCATGTCGCACAAGACCGACGCCTGGCCGGCCAATCTTTCCGGCGGTCAGCAGCAGCGTGTTGCGATTGCCCGTGCTCTTGCACCTTCGCCCAAGGTGCTTCTATGCGACGAGCCGACTTCCGCGCTCGATCCGGAACTGGCCGGTGAAGTGGTCGATGTACTCGGCCAGCTTGCCCGGGAAGGGACCACCATGGTGATGGCGACGCACGACCTGCGACTGGCATCGCAGATCGCAAATCATGTCGTCTTTCTGGAGGCCGGGCAGGTGGTGGAAACCGGAGACGCGGATGCGATCTTCCGTCATCCAGAGCGCGAGCGCACCCGCCGGTTTGTTTCCTCCATCAACGCCGCACAGACGCTCTAGGTCAGCGCTGCCGCATTGCTCAGATGCGGGAGGTGGTGCAATTCGGCGTGTCACGCGAGGGCTGGGCTATTGCCCTTGCCCGAGCTCAAGACCGCGTAGGGCAGCTCACCTGACCTGAAGTGGCTCGTTCCATTTGTGCTGATGGTCCCGCTCAGCGGATGCGAGGTGGTGCGCAGGTCGGCTTTCGTTTTTCTCCTGCGGGCGTAATTTCGACGAATACGGACCAATCAGTGTCGTATTTGTTTTGATCCCTTGCATGGTGCTTCGATTTCATATAAAGATATCTTTATATCGACATTGATGGCGAAGCGCATGACCGAAGAACAGACCCTGTCCGTTGACGATACCCTGGCCGCCCTGAGGGCTGTCGGCGAGGCGACGCGCCTGAGGCTGATTGCGCTTCTGGCGGAAAGCGAGCTGACGGTGAAGGATGCCACGGCGATCCTCGGACAGAGCCAGCCGCGCATCTCCCGTCATCTGAAGCTGCTTGCCGAAGCGGATCTCATACAGCGGTTCCCGGAAGGAGCCTGGGTCTACTACAGGTTGGCGGATGGTCCTGAAGGCCAGCTTGCACGCGATCTTGTTGCCCGTATTTCCCTGGAAGACCCGGTGCTCGCGGCGGACCAGGAACGGTTCCGGGCGATCCGCAAGGCCAAGGCGGACGAGGCGGCTGCATATTTTGCAGCCCGCGCGCTCACCTGGGACCGGGAGCGTTCGCTGCATGTTTCCGAAGACGATGTCGAGAAGGCGATGCGCAAGGCACTGGGCGACAAGCCGTTCCAGTCGTTCCTCGACCTTGGCACCGGAACCGGCCGGTTGCTGGAAGTGTTTGCAGACCAGTATGCGACGGCACTTGGTGTCGATGCCTCGCATGACATGCTTGCCGTTGCCCGCGCGAACCTCGCCAAGGCCGGGCTTTCTAACGCCCAGGTACGCCACGGCGATGTTTACGCACTGAATGTGCCGCCGCGGTCCTTCGATGTCGTGGCGATCCACCAGGTGCTGCACTTTCTGGAAGAACCGGCAAGGGCGCTCAACGAGGCTGCCCGTGCGCTGCGTCCAGGCGGCCGCCTGTTGATCATCGATTTTGCTCCGCATCAGCTGGAGTTCCTGCGCGAAAAACACGCGCATCGTCGCCTGGGCTTTGCCCATGACCAGATGGAGCGCTGGCTTGAAGCGCTCGAACTGGACCTGGAACAGGTCACCGATCTTGTTCCGGGAGACGGCAACGACACCAACCTTACCGTAACCCTTTGGCTTGCGCGTGACCGCCGAATTGTCACCGACCTGCCTGCCCGAGACACGTCCCGAGAGGTCGCCTAACATGACAACCTGTTCCAACCGCCGGTCTCACCAGGCCGCACCTTCGCCAATCACGGCTTCGTTCGAATTTTTCCCGCCGAAGTCCGACAAGATGGCGGAGACGCTGTGGCAGACGGTTCAGCGGCTGGCGCCGCTCAGCCCGTCCTTTGTTTCCGTGACCTATGGTGCCGGCGGTTCCACCCGCGAGCGCACGCATCGCACTGTCGAGCGGATTCTGAAGGAAACCGACCTTGCACCGGCGGCACACCTGACCTGTGTCGGCGCGGCGCGCAGCGAAATCGATGCGATCGTCAAGGACTACTGGGATCTGGGTGTGCGTCATCTGGTGGCGCTGCGCGGTGACCCGCTCGACGGCATCGGCTCGCGTTACGTGCCGCATCCGGAGGGCTATGCCTATGCCTCCGACCTGGTCGAAGGCGTCAAGAAGATCGCCAATTTCGATATTTCCGTCTCCGGCTATCCGGAAAGGCATCCGGAAAGCGGCAATTGGCAGAAAGAGATCGACAATCTGAAGCGCAAGGTCGACGCCGGTGCGGACCGGATCATTACCCAGTATTTCTTCGACAATGACCTGTTCGATGATTACCTGGACCGGATTGCGGCCGCCGGCATCAACATTCCGGTGATCCCGGGCATTCTGCCGATCCACAATTTCGAACAGACGATGGTGTTCTCCGCCAAATGCGGCACATCCATTCCGCAGTGGCTGGCTCGGCGTTTTGCCGGCCTCACCAACGATCCGGAAACCCGGAAGCTGGTTGGCGTTTCGGTTGCCTGCGAACAGGTGATGGACCTGGTCGACCGCGGCATCAACGACTTCCATTTCTACACCATGAACCGGGCCGACCTGACCTTTGCCATCTGCCACATGCTTGGCATGGGGCAGCCGGAAACCAAGGAAACCCTGGCGGCCTGAGGGAGGCGAGGCGGCCGGGCCGGGCGCAGAAACGAGCCAGTTGTTTTGGATTTAGAGCGGATGCCCCCTCTTGGCCCCTTACCCTTACCTGGGTGCGGCAGGGTTGGGGGTATCGGCGCAGCCGGGACACGCTGCTGTCATCAGGACAGGAACGACCGGAAACCAAGCGGGAAGCGGAGCGAGATGATCAAGTTAAGCACTGCCGATGCCATTGAATCGACCGCCTATGCGGTGTTGCGCGAGAAGGGTTTCGAGCTTCATGTCGTCGACATGGGCGCGGACAACAATCGTCTGATCGTCGCCACCGACAAGGACCACGAGTTCCGCGGGCATTCGGCCCTCGAAATTCTCGGGCTCCTGGCCGTTTATGAGGCACGCGGAGAAGACTGGCACCCGACCGAAGACGACGTTCACAGCCGCACCAAGTTCTGGGACGCCTCCTACAACGATACCGACCGGGACAGCTGACACGCTGTCCGGTTGCACAGTCAAATCACGCCGGCTTCCGCCGGCCAAACCAACAGAAATTTCCGGAAGGAAACCCCGTGATCAAGTCAGACGCCTTCGAGCGCCTCCGTGACCTCGCCAAGACCCGTATTCTCGTCCTTGACGGTGCCATGGGCACGGAAATCCAGCTTCTGAAACTGGATGAAGCGGCCTACCGTGGTGACCGCTTCAAGGACTGGCCGAGCGACATCAAGGGCAACAACGACCTGCTGAGCCTGACCCAGCCGGACGCGATCCGGAAAATCCATGTCGATTATCTGGAAGCCGGTGCCGACATTGTCGAGACCAACACCTTTTCCTCCACGACGATCGCCCAGGCCGACTACGGCATGGAAGAGCTTGCCTATGAGCTGAACTTCGAAAGCGCGAAACTCGCGCGTGAAGCCTGCGACAAGGTCACGGCACAGGATCCGTCCCGGCCGCGTTTCGTCGCCGGGGCGCTTGGCCCGACCAACCGGACCGCGTCGATCTCGCCGGATGTGAACAATCCGGGTTACCGTGCTGTTTCCTTTGATGATCTGCGCATTGCCTATGCCGAAGCTACCCGCGGTCTCATTGCGGGTGGTGCCGATATCATCCTGGTGGAGACCATCTTCGACACGCTGAACGCCAAGGCGGCGCTATTTGCTATTGACGAGGTCTTCGAAGAAACCGGCAAGATCCTGCCGGTGATGATTTCCGGTACGATCACCGATCTTTCGGGCCGGACGCTTTCCGGACAGACACCGGAAGCCTTCTGGAACTCCGTCCGTCACACCAGCCCGCTGACCATCGGTCTCAACTGCGCACTTGGCGCCAAGGAAATGCGTGCACATGTGGACGAGCTCGGCCGCGTCGCCGACACGCTTGTGTGCGCCTATCCGAACGCCGGCCTGCCGAACGAATTCGGTGAATATGACGAGAGCCCGGAACATATGGCCGGCCTGATCGAGGAATTTGCCTCGGCGGGTCTCGTCAACGTTGTCGGCGGCTGCTGCGGTACCACGCCTGCGCATATCAAGGCGATTGCAGACGCCGTTGCGGACAAGAAACCGCGCGAGATCCCGGAAATCGACATTCACATGCGTCTGTCGGGCCTGGAGCCGTTCGTGGTGACGAAGGAGACCAACTTCGTCAACGTGGGCGAACGGACCAACGTGACCGGCTCGGCCAGGTTCCGCAAGCTGATCAAGGAGGGTGACTACCCAACCGCGCTTGAAGTTGCCCGTCAGCAGGTCGAGAACGGCGCGCAGATCATCGACATCAACATGGACGAAGGCCTGCTCGATTCCGAGGAAGCCATGGTCACCTTCCTGAACCTGGTGGCCGCCGAGCCGGATATCGCCAAGGTTCCGGTGATGATCGACAGTTCCAAGTGGACGGTCATCGAAGCGGGTCTCAAATGCATTCAGGGCAAGGGCGTCGTTAACTCCATCTCGATGAAGGAAGGCGAAGAGGAGTTCATCAAGCACGCGACGCTGGTGCGCCGCTACGGGGCTGCCGTTGTGGTGATGGCGTTTGATGAAAACGGACAGGCCGACACGTTCGAGCGCAAGACAGAGATCTGCGCGCGGTCCTACAAGATCCTGACCGAAAAGGTTGGCTTCCCACCGGAAGACATCATTTTCGACCCGAACATCTTTGCCGTCGCGACAGGCATCGAGGAACACAACAACTACGGTGTCGACTTCATCGAGGCGACCGGCTGGATTCGCGAGAACCTGCCGCACGCCCATGTGTCGGGCGGTGTATCGAACCTGTCGTTCTCGTTCCGAGGCAACGAAGCCGTGCGCGAAGCGATGCACTCGGTATTCCTCTATCATGCCATCAAGCGCGGCATGGATATGGGCATCGTGAATGCCGGTCAGCTTGCGGTCTATAATGATCTCGATCGCGAACTGCGCGAGCTTTGCGAGGACGTTGTCCTCAACCGGCGGCAGGACAGCACTGACCGGATGCTGGAAGCGGCCGAGCGCTGGAAAGGCGAGGGTGGCAAGAAGAAGGAAGCCGATCTCACCTGGCGCACCTGGGGTGTTGCCAAGCGCCTGGAACACGCGCTCGTTCACGGCATTGCCGATTACGTGGAAGAAGACACCGAAGAAGCCCGCCAGGCCTTCGACCGGCCGCTGCACGTGATCGAAGGCCCGCTGATGGACGGTATGAATGTCGTCGGTGATCTCTTCGGATCCGGGCAGATGTTCCTGCCGCAGGTGGTCAAGTCTGCCCGCGTCATGAAGAAGGCGGTCGCCTATCTGATGCCGTTCATGGAGAAGGAAAAGGAAGAGCTTGGCCAGACGGGTCATTCTTCCGCCGGCAAGATCCTGATGGCCACGGTCAAAGGCGATGTGCATGACATCGGCAAGAACATTGTCGGCGTCGTTCTCCAGTGCAACAACTTCGAGGTGATCGATCTCGGCGTCATGGTGCCGGCAGCGAAGATCCTCGATACGGCGCGTCAGGAAAAGGTCGACATGATCGGGCTGTCCGGCCTGATCACACCGTCGCTGGACGAAATGTGCCACGTTGCCGCCGAGCTGGAACGTGAAGGGCTTGACGTGCCGCTGCTGATCGGTGGGGCGACCACGTCCAAGATCCATACAGCGGTGAAGATCCACCCGAACTATGCCCGTGGCCAGGCAATCTATGTCACCGATGCGGGCCGGGCTGTCGGTGTTGCCTCCAAGCTGATGAGCGAAGGTGGCCGCGCGCCGTACTATGCCGATGTGCGTGCCGAATATGCCGATATTGCCGAAAAGCATGCAGCCGGCCGGGGCTCTCAGCAGCGCACGTCGCTGAAAGCCGCGCGGGACAATGCCTTCAAGGCCGACTTCAAGGGCAAACAGCCGGTTGCGCCGAAGAAGCCAGGCACGACTGTCTATGACGATTTCCCGCTGGAGGAACTGGTGCCGTTCATCGACTGGACACCGTTCTTCTCCACCTGGGAGATCAAGGGCCGTTATCCGGCGGTACTGACCGACAATCGCTACGGCCCGGCGGCCAAGGCGCTTTTCGACGATGCCCGGCGGATGCTTGATGAGATCGTTGAAAAGAAGCTGCTGACGGCACGTGGTGTTGCAAGCCTGTGGCCGGCCAATGCGGTTGGTGACGATGTGCGTGTCTTCACCGACGAAAGCCGGAGCGAAACGCTGGCGACCTTCCACACGCTGCGCCAGCAGATGAGCCGGACTGCAGGTGGCCGCGCCAATATCGCCCTCAGCGATTTCGTTGCGCCCGAGGCCAGCGGCATTGCCGACTGGATTGGCGGATTTGCCGTTACCTCCGGTCATGGCGAGGACGAGCTGGCGGCACGTTACGCCAGGGAGTCGGACGACTACAACAAGATCCTGTCCCAGGCCCTGGCAGACCGGCTGGCGGAAGCCTTTGCCGAGAAGCTGCACCAGATCGTGCGCAAGGACATTTGGGGCTACGCCGCCGCCGAAGACTTGTCCATCGACGATATCATCGCGGAAAAATATCAGGGCATTCGTCCGGCACCGGGCTACCCGGCCCAGCCGGACCACACGGAAAAGGATACCCTGTTCCGGCTGCTCGATGCGGAACGCCTGACAGGTATTCAGCTGACAGAGAGCAGGGCCATGTTGCCGGGGTCTTCCGTTTCCGGGCTCTATTTCGGCCATGCCGACAGCCATTATTTTGGTGTTGGCAAGATCGAGAGGGACCAGGTGGAAGACTACGCCGCACGCAAAGGTTGGGATCTGGCCTATGCGGAACGCTGGCTGGCTCCGATTCTCAACTACGATCCGGCCCGGATGGTCGCTGCCGAGTAGGGTCAGCACCACCTAGACCGAGTGGAAACAGATGGCCTCCCGCGTGTTGCACGCGGGAGGCTATTTATTTTCTCCAATGAATTAAATGACGTAAGGAAAATAACACAATTTTTTGAGAATATGCACAATGTGCGCTCTTGTAATGTGCACGCAGTGCGCTAACATAAGCTCTATCAGGTGAGTGCCGATAAAGGTTCTGCGCACACCAAAGGAGAAAAAAACATGACTGTGCAAATCGCTAGAATTTTGCTGGTTCAGCATCGCCAGGATTACAACCGGGACCGCCTTGCGTGGTTGCCGGCGCGGCTTTATCGCTCCTGGCGTGAAGCCCTTCCGAAGGTTCAGGAGACCATCCGGTCTCTTTGAGCTGGGCCCACCCCGAAATTGGCCCCAAGAAACAAGAACAAGATCACTGGGCGCCTCGTTTGCCCCTGGCGTCTGCCCACTTCCTTACAAAGCCCGGCTTCGGCCGGGTTTTTTGTTGATCTGTGGATGAGAAGAAAGGGTGGGCTGTTGCTCAGGCCACCGGAAACAGTTTCTTCAGTTCCGCTTCACCTTTCGGCGAAATATGAACGATGCGTCCCGCCGGTTCGCGGCGCAGCCAGCCGCTTTCGGTGAAGCGCGTGAGAAGAGCGGCACCCAGACCTCCCGCCAGATGGTTGCGCCTTTCGCTCCAGTCCAGGCAGGCACGGCACATCGGGCGACGGCTTGCTGAGAGGGCACCCAGGTCAATGCCGATGTCTGAGACGAAACCTTCACCATCTGCGGTCAGGGCGAGGCCGCCTTTGTCCGTCGAGACGGCAAGGAACCCGCGCTTCTGCAGGCTGTCGAAAATACGCACCGCCATATCGCCGGCCAGATGGTCGTAGCACACACGGGCGGCCCGCATCTGCGGGTCTCTGGGGCCGGTGCGGGTGCGCAGGTGGCCCTTGCGGGCGGCAAGGCCCATCACGGCTTCCAGCACGGCTCCAACCTCCGGTCCCGCGAGCGTGAAATAGCGATGCCGGCCCTGTTTGGCCTGGGTCAGCAAGCCACCTTCCATCAGTTTCTTCAGGTGCGAACTTGCGGTCTGGCCGGTGATGCCGGCTTCGGTTGCCAGTTCCGTCGCCGTCAGGGCCTTGCCGCTTAACAGCGCGCTCAGGATGTTGGCGCGGGCCGGGTCACCCATCAAGGCGCCGATGCGGGCGATGTCCGGTCCATCCTTCATGAGATCTCCTCCATGGTTCGATCTGTGTCGAAGCATTGCAGACATTGACCGTGTCACACAAGCGCAATCGACACAGCCTTGAAGGAGACCTTGGTGATTACCTGTTTCATCCGCTATCACATCGACCCGACGAAGAAAGCCGCTTTTGAGCAATACGCAAGAAACTGGGGGCAGGCGATCCCGCGTTGCGGTGCGGATCTGATCGGCTATTTCGCACCCCACGAAGGCTCGACGACGCTGGCTTACGGTGTTTATTCCATCGAGAACCTTGCGGCATATGAAGCCTATCGGGCGCGGCTTGCCGCGGACCCGTTGGGGCAGGAGAACTATGCTTTTGCCATGAAGGAAAAATTCATCTTGCGGGAAGACCGCACGTTTCTGAAACTGGCCTCCGCGCCGCATGGCATGGGAGAGAAACTCAAATGATTGCCGTCATCTTCGAAGTGATCCCGCATGCGGACAAGAAACAGGCTTATCTCGACATGGCTGCCGAGATGAAGCCCCTGGTCGAACAGATCGACGGCTTCCTGTCCGTCGAGCGATTTCAGAGCCTCACCAATCCGGAGAAATTACTGTCGGTCTCCTTCTTTCGGGACGAAGCCGCGCTGAATGAATGGCGGCAGCTCACGCAGCATCGCAAGGCGCAGCGTGCCGGACGGAGCAGCTATTTCAGGGACTACCGTTTGCGGGTGGCGCAGGTGGTGCGCGACTATGGCATGGACGAGCGCGACGAGGCTCCCGCCGACAGCCGCGACGTGAACGGTTAAGCCGGCAGCCATGCACAACAGATCCATCGAACTGGCGCTTTTGGGCGTGCTCGCTCTGCTGTGGGGTTCATCCTACATGTGGATCAGCCTGGCGCTGCCATCGTTTCCTCCTGCGACGCTGATTGCCATCCGTGTGTCTCTTGCTGCGCTGGCGCTGCTGGCCATCATGGCTGCAAGGGGCATTCGCATGCCGCTGGACAGGCGAAACTGGAAGCAGTTCTTCATCCAGTCCCTGGTCAACAGCACAGGACCCTGGCTGATGCTGGCCTGGGGCCAGCAATATGCCGGGACGGCCGTATCAAGCGTTCTGAATTCAACCTCGCCGCTCTGGGTCTTCGCCTTTTCGTTCCTGCTGCTGAACCATGGCGAAAGGCCAGGTGCCCGGCAACTCACTGGCGCCTTGTTCGGCTTTGCCGGTATCGTGCTGATCGTCGGTGTCGGTGCGCTTGAGGATATCGGCAGGAACCTTGTGCCGCAGCTTGTCGTCCTGTTCGGGGCTGCGCTCTATGGCATCGCGGCCCTGCGCGGCCGTGTCTTTGCAGGCCTGCCGCCTATAGTGCCGGCTGCGGGAACGCTCATCTGCGCATCGGTAGTGCTTGTCCCGGCAAGCCTCATCGTTGACCGGCCCTGGCAGTTGACGCCGGATACGACCGGCATCGTTGCCGCGCTGACGCTCTCGCTTGCATGCACCGCGCTGGCATTTCTGATCTATTTCCGTCTGCTGTCGACCCTTGGGGCAATGGGGACGGCCAGTCAGGCTTATCTGCGCTCTGGCGTAGGTGTCTTTCTCGGTGTCGTGTTCCTGTCGGAGACGCTGGATCTGGAGACCTTTGCCGGAATTTGCCTTGCCATTTTCGGTGTTGTTCTGATCAACTGGCCACGCGCGGTAAAGCGTCAAGACGTTTCGGCTCCAGTATCTGCCGCCAAGTAAGAGGGCGTTTGGCCGGCAGGAAACTGGGCGGCCCGATCCGTGCGCATGGTGGCAGAGACTTGCGAGGAGGTGTCCATGAGTGTCCTGACCGTTTTCGAGGCCGGTTCCAGGCCATCGCGACGTGCAAATCCGGATTATTTCACTGGAACGGTCTGGCAGGACCCGGTGATCGAGGCGCCCGCGCCAGCGCGTGTGCGTGCATTGCGGGTGACGTTCGAACCTGGGGCACGTACCCACTGGCACACTCACCCGCTCGGGCAGACCCTTCAGATACTGGAAGGGGCAGGTTTTGTGCATCTGTGGGGGCAGGAGAAACTGTCGATATTGCCAGGTGATGTCATCTGGATCCCGCCTGGTGTCAAACATTGGCATGGCGCCGGACCGAACACGTCACTTGTCCATCTGGCCATACAGGAAGAACAGGACGGTGCGACGGCGGAATGGCTCGAACCGGTCGACGAGGCGACTTACGCCGGTGGCCTTCAGGCGCGGCGTTGAGCGTCCGGTGCCGAAGTTGCCCCGGCTCCTGTCGGCAGACGGCTTGCGTTCATCCGCGGCACGGGGTGCCGGAGCATATTGTGCTTGCCGGCAGACTCTGGTCAAAAGGATCCATCCATTCATGAAGTGATTGCCCGATGAACATAGCCATTGTCGGGGCCGGGATCGGAGGACTGGCGACAGCCATTCTTCTGGAGCGTCTGGGCCACCGGATTTCCCTGTTTGAACAGTTTCGCAAACCGGTTCCCATCGGTTCGGGCTTGATGATCCAGCCCGTCGGGCTGGAAGTCCTGGAGCAGGCTGGTGTCGCGGATGTGGTGCTGAAGCACGCAACACCGATCAAGCGTGTGCTTGGCAGCTCGTCGCAAACCGGCAGGCGGGTTCTTGACGTCGACTATGGCGCAGTCCCGGGGCTTGGTATCCACCGGGCCGCGCTGTTTTCCGCGCTTTATGAAAAGGTGCTGACGCGTGCGCTTTACTGGCGCACGGATTGCCGGATCACTGGTCACCAGGATGGAAAACTGCGTTTCGCCGATGGCAGCTTTTCCGAGGCCTTCGACCTGATCATCGATGCGTCGGGCGCAAATTCGGTTCTGTCGCCGCTGAAAGCACGCGCACTGTCGTTCGGTGCGATCTGGGGAACTGTCGACTGGGTTTCCGGCGGTCTGCCCGAGGATCATCTTTCCCAGCGGTATCGCGGTGCAGACCACATGATTGGTGTGTTGCCTGTCGGCCTCATGCCGGGACAGGACCGGCGGAAGGCCGCGTTCTTCTGGTCACTTCGCCAGGACGCTTATGAAGACTGGCTCAAGGGCGGGCTGGCAGCCTGGAAGGACACGGCGCTGTCGATCTGGCCCGATGCCGGGCCCTTTCTGGAGCAGATCACGGATCCGGAGCAAATGACCATGGCGCGCTACAGCCATGGCACCTTGCGCCAGCCCTGGGGGGACAGGATTGCCTTTGTTGGTGATGCCGCCCACCGGGCGAGCCCGCAGCTCGGGCAGGGCGCGAACATGGCTCTACTGGACGCTGCCGCCCTGGCAAAGGCATTGGAGACCCTGCCGCTTGACCAGGCTCTCCCTGCCTACGGCAAGGCCAGACGTTGGCACGTGGGTGTCTATCAGGCGTTCAGCGCGATGTTCACGCCGGCCTATCAAAGTGACAGCAGGTTGCTGCCCTTTTTGCGCGACAATGTGCTGTTTCCTGTCAGCCGTATCCCGCCCGTTCCCTCGGTGCTGTCGCATCTGATCTCGGGAACGCTTGTGCCACGCGGTATTTGATCCAGTCTATTTGCCCGCCCCGAGCGGCAATCTGACGTCGGCCTGAAGACCGCCTTCCGGACGGTTCTTCAACTCGATCCGGCCGCCATGTGCATGGATGATCGAACGGGTGATCGCCAACCCCAGACCGATGCCGCCCGTTTCTTCGCTGCGGGATTCTTCAAGCCTGACAAAGGGTTCGAAGACGTCCTTCAACTTTTCCTCGGGAATGCCGGGACCCTTGTCGGTGATGCGGATGATGGCTTCGCCGGCGGATCTGGCCGCGTGGACCGAGACGCCGTCTCCGTAGCGGATCCCGTTCTCTATCAGGTTCCTCAGGGCCCGTTTCAAGGCCACCGGACGGCACGGAAGCACGATCCGTTCTTCCGTTTCAACGGTGCATTTGTGGCCAAGGTCCTGCTGGTCGCCTGCAAGTGCCTCCAGGATCGCACCAAGATCGGCGTTTTCCGCTGTTTCCGCCTGGGCGTCGTCCCTGGCGAAACGCAGCGCGGCTTCCGTCATCGCAGCCATTTCTTCCAGGGTTTCGATCATCTTGTCGCGGTTTTCCTCGTCCTCGATGAACTCGGCCCGCAGGCGCAATGAAGTGATCGGGGTTCTGAGATCGTGACTGATGGCGGCCAGCATCCGTGTGCGGTCCCTGACAAACCGTGTCAGGCGGTCCTGCATGTCGTTGAAGGCGTTCGTCAGCGAGCGGACTTCGCTCGGCCCGCTGGGTGTCAGTGGCTTCTGTTGTTCGCCGCGGCCGAACTTCTCGGCAGCCACGGACAGTTCCTTCAAGGGCCGGGTCACGCGGCGGACGGCAAAACCGATAATGAGCACCATCAGCAAGGCGGTAATCGACAGCTGCACGACCAGAGGCAGAAAATCGCCGGCTGGCGGGCGATAGCTGGTAGCGACATTCAGCCAGCGTCCGTCACTCATCTGGATAGACAGCGACAGGTCTTCCGGCTTGTTCATGATCTTGCGCAGTTTCGAAGGGCGTTCGTGCCGCGGCTCGTCGCGCGACTTCGGATGATCATCGTCGTCTGCCTCGCGGCCACGCGGTCCACGTTTTTCGTCGGCAAGAATGTTGAGATGCACAGTCTGGCCGTGTTCCAGCCTTTCGGCCATGTAGCCCTGCAGGCGTTTTTCGAAACGCGAGTTGCCGGGCGCCGGTGCCAGCGGCTTGTCGCCAAGCCAGAACACTGCGAACCGGCTGCTGCTGGCCACAAGGATCCTGTCCTGCAGGTTTGCAGGTGTATCTTCCATCAGCTCCGCCAGGGAAACAGCGCGCGACAGAAGGTTGTCACGGGCCGCCGCCACGAGCGCGATGCGCCGCTCGTCCTGGAAGATCCAGATGCTGAATGCCTGTGCCGCGACGATGGCTGCGAGCAGCAGAATGATCAGCTGCGAGGCGAGGGTGCTCGGCCAGAGACGGGACAGGATCGGTCGGGGCGTCGGACGTGTCGTCATTCGGCCGTGTCTCTCACTTCGGCAGTGAACATGTAGCCGCCTCCCCAGACGGTCTTGATGAGTTTGGGATCTTTGGGATCGATCTCGATCTTGCGGCGCAGACGGGAGACCTGGTTGTCGATGGACCTGTCGAAGACAGCGGGCGTCCGGCCGGTTGTCAGGTCCATCAGCTGGTCGCGGTTCAGCACCATTTTCGGACGTTTGAGGAAGGCGCACAGCAACTGGAATTCACCGCTGGAAAGGGCCACCGAAGTCCCTTCCGGGTCCAGAAGCTCTCGACGGGAGACATTCAGCGACCAGCCGTCGAAATGAAGCCTGTCGTGCTCGATCGGATCGCGTTCCTTCGGCACAAGCGATGTACGGCGCAGGACCGCGCGAATGCGCGCGAGCAGTTCGCGGGGATTGAAGGGCTTTGTAACGTAGTCGTCGGCACCGATTTCCAGACCGATCACCCGGTCCGTGTCGTCTGCCATCGCGGTCAGCAGGATCACGGGCATGGAGCCGGTTTCCACCAGATGACGGCACAGGGACAGTCCGTCCTCGCCCGGCATCATGATATCCAGGACGACAAGATCGATGGACGCCGCCTTCAGGGTCTTGCGGGCCTGTGCGGCATTTTCCGCCACGGTTGCGCGCAGTCCATTCTTGACGAGGTAGCGCGCAAGGGTTTCGCGGATGTCGCGGTGATCGTCCACCACCAGGATATGCGGGCTCGGATCGCTCAAGTGTTTCTCCAATCTGGCCTGCCGGGAATGGTCTCAAACCGGCCGGGCGCTGTGATCCTACTGTTTCTAAGGTAAAAATAGTCTCCGGAACGCGCTTGTGCGACCGGAACTTGTAACAAAGTGTGTCGCAGTGCCCATCCGGGACAGACGGCGACACTTCGGGCCCATTCGGACGGTATTCCTGCGACAATTGCTGCCTACCTTCAGCTCATCAACGAACCAAGGAGTTGTTGGAATGAAACCGTTCAAGAAGATTGCAATTGCCGCCCTGGCTGCGAGCGTCGCGGGTACCGCGCTGACGGCCGGCCTGTCCGCTTCCGCCCAGAACGCGACTGCAAACCAGGACGGGGGGCAACAAATTCAGCAGGCCGACGGACAGCGTGTCGCGCTTATGGATGGGCGCGGTGGTCCTGGACACGGCTTCGGCCGGGGCCATGGCATGCGCGGTGGCAAGGAACGCGCCGAGCGGTTGTTCGAACGTTTCGATGTCAATGAAGACGGTGTCATCACCAAGGCTGAAATCGAGGAAGTCCGGACGCAGGAGTTCACATCGGCCGATGCAGATGGCAACGGCGAGATCAGTCTGGAGGAATTCAAGGCCGAATTTCTCACCCGCTCCAATGACCGCATGGTCAGGGCGTTTCAGTTCCTCGACCGTGACGGCGATGGCACTGTAACCCAGGACGAAGCGGATTTTCTCGCCAACCGCATGTTCAACATGCTGGATCGTGACGGCAACGGAACCGTTGAACGTGTTCGCGGTCCGCGTGGCCCTATGGCCGACGATGACGACGATGATCGTGGCCCGCGCGGCGAAAGAGCAGAGCGGGGTGAGCGTGGAGAGCGTGGAGAGCCCGGGGAGCGCGCCGAGCGCGGCGGCCGTGGTGAGCATGGCTGGCGCGGTGGTCCGCAAATGAGACAAGGCGGACACCACATGGGTCGTGGTGGTCACGGCGGCCCGGGAGGGATGTTCCTGGGCATGTTCGACACCGATGCGGACGGCAAGGTGAGCCGCGAGGAATTCGATGCCAGGCGCGGTGAATTGTTTGCGCTGGCCGACACCGACGGCAACGGCTCGTTCACGCTTCAGGATTTCGGTCCGCTGTGGCTTTCGATCAACGAGAGCCGGGTGGTCGACATGTTCCAGCGTGCCGATGCCGACGGCAGCCTCGGGATCACCGCGGAAGAACAGAGCAAACACCAGGACCGCATGCTGGAGCACGCCGACCGCAACAACGACGGCGTGATCACCAAGGCGGACTTCAAGGGTGGCCGGAAAGGCGGCCATGGTCCGGACAAGGGCCACGGCTGGAAGAAAGGTCACGGCCATGGTGATGGCGAACGTCGCGGTCAGGGCCAAGGTCAGGGCCAAGGTCAGGGATGGGGGAAACACCACCGCGGCTGATCTGGCGCACAACACCTGAAAAACTTCGGCCGATCGCACCGGCCGGAGCCGTTTCCCACCCCCGGCGGCCCCACCCCGCGCACGGGAAACGGATAAGGGAGCCGTCCCTCGCGGCTCCCTTTTTTTGTCGGTTCGGTTTTAGGGTAACTTCAAGAAATTTCGGCAATAGTCGTTCCGGTTTTCAAGGGGGACAGCATGGCCAAACCGACGTTGAATGAATTCGTGACTGCCAGAATAGCAGCGGGACATCTCAGTGAGGATGATGTCATCAACGTGCGCCGCTACGTTTACGGCGACATGGCCGTGTCTGTTGAAGAGGGCGAGGCTCTTTTTCGGCTGAACAATGCCGACATCACCTATCACGACACCTGGTACGAACTCTTTCCCGAAGCCATCCTCGATATCTTGGTGCACCAGGCAAAACCAGAGGGCTATGTTTCCGAGGACAAGGCTGCCTGGCTGGTCAGCCAGATCATGGCGGATGGTCATATCTGTGGCAAAACCGAGCTGGACGCCGTGCTGCATGTGCTGGAAAAAGCCCGCGAAGCACCGGAAAGTCTCGAACAGTTTGCACTGCGGGCTGTGGCGGACAGCGTGATTTCGGGGAAAGGGCCGACGCGCTCGGGCCTGGATCTCAAGCCCGGCGTCATTGCCGAGGCTGAAGTGGAGCTGCTGCGCCGGGTGCTCTATGCCGGTGCCGGCAGTCGTGGTGTTGCCATTTCGAAGGCTGAAGCCGAGGTACTGTTCGATCTCAACGACGCTACAATAGAGGCGGAAAATGCTCCCGGCTGGTCGGAGCTCTTTGCCAAGGCGGTCGCCAATTATATGATGGCGATGTCCGGTTTCACGCCACCCTCCCGCAAGATTGCACTCGAGCGTGAAAACTGGCTGGAACAACCCGGCGGATTTGAAGGTGGGCTCAGCGGTTTTTTCAAGAAAATGTTCAGCGGTGGTATCGGCGGCATTCGTGACGCCTATGGCGACACGCCTGATCCGTTCACCGCCCGTGGAAACGAGATGCTTGCGGAGATTGCCGCCAATGAGGTGGTGACGGAAGACGAAGCCACCTGGCTGGTGGAGCGCATTGGCCGCGACGGTATCCTGCATGAAAACGAGAAGGCCCTGCTGCGGTTCATCCGGGAAGAAAGCCCGAACATTCATCCCTCCCTCCGGCCATTGCTGGAGAAAGTTTGACCGGGCACCAGGCCGGTCAACGTTTTTTTGTTCCATCCGGCTTCTTGGCACGTCGTCAATATTGCAAGGATGCCGCGGTCCGGTTACCTGAAGATTGTCGAAAAAGGCGTGACCGGTTGGGCCTGTCGCCCGGGTAAGCCCCGGTCCCTTCACACGTGAAGGCTTTGTTCGGTCAGGCGGCATAAACGCCGTCTGGCAAGAACCCCCGACTGTGGCGGCGGAGATGCCGCCCCTTCGCGTTTGCGAAGTCGAGGGAGCATGTCATGACGAACCCATTTGAAACGCAGGGGTCCACGCGCCCGATCGGGTACTGGATCCGCTCTGCCGATAGATGTCTTACCAAGGCGATCGAGGCCATCCAGTCTGACCTGGGGCTTGAGCGAGCCGACTGGCAGGTGCTCAATACGCTTGCCGAAAGTGCAGCAGGAATGCCGTTTGGCCGGCTGAGAGAGACTTTTGATCCCATGCTGGAGGTTAGGGACCTGCACAAGGTTCTGATCAGTCTTGCAGACCGGCGGCTTCTTTGGTTCGAGGAAGATTTCTGGCAGCTAACCGACAAGGGCAGGGGCGTCCACAGAAGTGCGATGGAACGCCAAACCACCTTGCGGAGAAAGGCGATGCGGGGAATCTCCGAGGCTGATTACAGTCTTGTGGTGAATGTTCTGGCCAGGCTCGTCAGCAATTGCCACAGGCCAGAAGACACTTGAAAGGAGACGCGAACCTCTGCAAGTTGCCGTCGCCACTGGCCAAACGGCCAGCCGAACCAGATGGAGCCGGACATGACGCAAGAGACTTTTTCACTCAAGGGGACATGCCGTTGTGGTCACACGAGCTTCGAGGTTTCCGCGCCGCCGCTGATCACCTGTGCCTGCCATTGCAGAGGGTGCCAGCAAATGAGTTCCAGCGCCTATTCCCTGACGGCGATCATGCCGGCGCCCTCGTTCAAGGTGACCGAAGGTACACCGGTAAAAGGGGGATTGCAGGGACCTGAGGCGGATCATTACTTCTGCCCGGACTGCAAGACCTGGATGTTCACGCGTATTCCCGGGTACGACGAAATCGTCAATGTCCGCTCGGTCCTGCTCGACGACCTCCACTGGACAGAACCCTTCATGGAAACAATGACTGCCAGCAAGCTGCCTTGGGCGGAAACGCCTGCAAGGCACCGTTATGAAGGCTTTCCGCCACCGGAAGACTTCATGAAGCTGATGGGCGAATTCGCCGCCCACCAGCAGGCGACCAGATAGCGGGTCGGCCAGGTCAGATTTCCTCGGCAACGTCGATCCGGTTGCCGTCCGGATCGGCGAAGACGAAGGCTCTGAGGCCGTAGTCCTTGTTCCGGAGGCGCTTGACGATGCGCAAACCATGGCGCTCGCAGGCCCGGCAGGCGGCGTCGGCGTCGGACACCATGATGTGGGCCTGATTGAATGGCGGAGCCTGGTAGCCTTTCTGGAGTGTCAGGTGCAATTCGGCCTCGTCCTTCTTCAGGATCATGAAGCCAACCGGACTGCCGTTTTCGAACACTTTTTCCAGGCCGAAGATTTCCCGGTAGAGCGTACGGGAACGTTCAATATCGCTGACGCCCAGTGTTGCGGCGATGCGGCCGAGCCGCAGCTGCGAGGAAGTGTCGGTGGTCATGGCTTACCCTTCTGTTTTCAATGACGGACAGCAAGGCAACCGGTCGGTGCCGGTGAGAACCTGCTAATCCGCAATCTCAGGGCGGTGCCTGTGTGGGAACGGCTTCCGTTCAAGCGGAAGCCGAACGGTTTTCTAGTCGAGGCCGTAAATCCCGGCAATGTCGTGAAGCATCAGCTTTGCAGCCAGAATGCCACCGGCGGTGTTCCAGATGGCATCACTGACCTGGTGCACCTTGCCGGCCTTGACGGCGGACAGGGACTGCCACAACGGATCGGCAAGCACTTCTTCTTCCAGAGACGTGCCTTTGCCGTCGCCCGTGTCATAGGTGAAATAGAAGATCCGGTCGCCGTCCATATCCGGAATGCTCTCCTTGCCGGTGCGGATGGCAAATTCTTCCACATTCTGGTTCGCCGGCCGGTGAAAGCCGATGTCTTTCAAAAGCACACCGGAGAAACTGTCGAGCTGATAGATGCGGATCTGGCCGGGCACGAAACGGATCACGGAAACTTCCTCGTTGAGGTGGTCACCAAGTTTCTCCCGAAGGTCTGCGACTGAAGCATCGTAATCGGCGATGGCCGCATCCGCTTCCTGCTCCTTGCCGAGTGCTTCGGCATAGAGGCGGAAGTTGATTTTCCAGTCGCCACGAAGCTCCTTGGACATGACGGTCGGGGCGATTGCGGTCAGCTGCGGATAGATTTCCTCGTGCCGCTGCTTGTTTGCCAGGATCAGGTCGGGTTCCAGAGCCGCGATCAGTTCCAGGTTCACCGCGCTTTCCTTGCCGACAGGTTCTGCTCCGTCCATGGCATCGGAAATATGGTCCCACCAGGGATCGCCATTCCAGGAATTGGCCGCGCCCACCGGCGTCACTCCAAGCGCCAGCAGCGCTTCCGTGCCTTCATTGGTAAGGACAACAATCCGTTTCGGGGCGTCCGGAACCGTGACGTTGCCCATGCTGTCGGTGACATCGCGAGCAATCGCAGGGGCTGCTGCCAGCATCGCACACAGCGGCAGGGCGCACAGCAGGCGTGACCAGATCTTCATTAGAATGACTCCAAAAAGTTGAATATTTGCCTCCAGTATTAAACCCGTGTATGGACGGGCCGTTGATTTGTCAATCGGAGGGGAGAGGGCGCATGAGGCGGCCGGCGATTGCATTGTGTCTGGCGCTGTGCGCGGCTGTCATTTTCAGCCTGCATGCCGGATTGACCTTCTATGCGCCTCATACGGTCCTTTCCGCGCTCATGGGGGGCGAGGGCGCAGATGCGCTGATTGTGACGACGTTGCGTCTTCCAAGAACCGCGATCGGCGTGGTTTGCGGGGCCTCTCTCGGCCTTTCCGGCTTGTTGATGCAATCGGTTACGCGCAATCCGCTGGCAGAGCCGGGACTGCTCGGGGTCAATGCAGGCGGTGCGCTGTTCGTGACCTTCGGGGTGACGGTCTTCGGCGTGGCAAGCCTTGCCGGTATCGGCATTGCAGCAGTGATGGGTGCGCTGGCGGCAACGGCCCTGGTGTTTTCGATTTCAGCGTCCACTGGCGGTGCAGGCAATCCGGCAACCACGTTGCTGGCCGGATTTACCGTAGCCGCCCTGCTGGCGTCCTTCACACAGACCTTGCTGCTGATCGACGAAAGCGCTCTTGAGACACTGCTGTTCTGGCTGTCGGGCAGTTTTTCCGACCGGCCGATCGGGTTGTTGCAACTCGGGTTGCCGTTGCTTGCCATCGGGGTCGCAGGCAGCCTTCTTCTGGCAACACCGCTGGACGTGCTGCGTCTCGACGATGCCAGTGCCCGGTCAGTGGGTGTCAATGTTGGCGCAGTCCGATTGACGGCGCTCGGGCTTGCGGCCCTGCTTGCGGCGGGTGCGGTGGCGATGGCGGGGCCGGTGCTGTTTCTGGGCCTGGTTGCGCCGCATCTTGCCCGGCGCCTGACCGACGGCGCCCTGCCGTCGACACGGCAGTTGATCGTGCTTTCCCTTCTGACCGGTGCCCTGATCGCAGTCCTTGCCGATATTCTTGCGCGTATTGTCGTTGCGCCCGGTGAAGCGCCGATGAGTGCCGTTCTTGCGCTTGTCGGCGTTCCGATGCTGGTGCATCTGCTTCACAGGCGGAAAGGGCTGGCAGCGTGATGGCAGGCGCATTTCCTCTTGTCAGGCTGCTTCCGGTCATGCTGCTCGTGTTTGCGTTGACACTGGCAGCAACGGGCATCGGGTCCAGCTTCATGCCGCCGGAACGTGTTGTCGCGGCGCTGGCCGGGCAAGGCAGCCGCATGGATGAAGTAATCGTCTGGACCCTGCGCTTGCCCCGTGTTGCCCTTGCCATACTGGCCGGAGCGGCGCTTGCCCTTGCGGGTGCCTTGCTGCAGCGGGTCGTGCGCAATCCCATGGCGTCGCCCTCGGTTCTGGGCATTACCGACGGCGCGGCGGTTGGCGTCGTGCTGTTCTTGTGGCTGTTTTCCGATCAGGCGAACAATCTGACAGTCTCCATTCACTGGCAGCCTCTGGCCGCCATCGCCGGGGCGGCAGTCTTCGGAGCCCTGGTAATCGCATTGGCATCGCTTGATCGGGCAGGCAGCAAGCCGCTGAAGATCATCTTGTACGGTATTGCCCTGGCAGCACTCGCAAAGGCCGCGGTCACGCTGTTGATTATTCTCGGGCCTGTCTACAGGGCAAGTCAGGCACTTACCTGGCTGACGGGCTCGGTTGGTGCAGCCCACTGGCAGGACGTTCTGGCGGTCGGTCTCGGACTTGTCGCAATCGTCCCGGTGTTGCTGTGGCAACGGCTCACACTTCGGCAACTCGTACTTGATCCTCAAAGCGCTGCCGTGACAGGCCTGTCGCTGGACAAGGCCCAGTTCTGCCTGCTGGCGGTTGCCGTTTTCCTGACGGCCATCGCAACGGCCCATGTCGGTGCCATTGGTTTTGTCGGTCTGGTCGCGCCGCATGTTGCACGGATCTTCCACGGTCAGTTCCGGTCCGGATATCTGGTTTCCGTGGCTCTGACCGGAAGTTTCCTGGTGCTGGCAGCCGACACGCTGGCCCGGATCATCGCGCCACCGCTGGAATTGCCCGCAGGCGCGTTGACTGCGCTCGTCGGTGCGCCGCTGTTTCTCTATCTGCTTGTAAAAGGACGGCAATCCCATGCCTGACACTCTGGCCAGTCTCGATCGTGTCAGTGCCGCATATGACGGCGCGCCCGCGCTGAACGAGGTCTGCCTCGACCTGCCCGACGGCAAGATCATCGCCTTTTGCGGACCGAACGGCAGCGGCAAATCGACGGCCCTGAAAGTGATGCGCGGTCTGCACCGGCCGGATGCCGGCAATGTGGAAATCGCAGGCAGGGCGCTTGGCGACTGGTCGCAGAAGGATCTTGCGCGCCAGGTCGCCATGTTGTCCCAGTCGCCCGATGCACCGTCGGACCTTTCGGTTGAGGATCTGGTGCTGATGGGGCGGTTTGCGCATCGAAGCCGGTTCGGCGGGCCATCGGCAGCGGACAGGACTGCCTGCGACCGTGCGCTTGAAATCACCGAAATGACCGAGCTGAAAACCCGGGCTCTCGCCCAGCTTTCCGGCGGGCAGCTGCAACGTGCCTGGGTTGCCATGACACTGGCGCAGGATGCGCCCCGGATCTTTCTGGACGAGCCGACCAACCATCTGGACATTGCCCATGCATTTGAGTTGCTGGACCTCGTCAAGCACCTGAGCCGCTCCGAGAACCGAAGCTTCGTCATTGTCCTGCATGATCTCAACATGGCCATGCGTTATGCCGATCACGTTGTGCTGTTCGAAAAGGGACGGATCGCCGCCAATGGTCCGACAACGGAAGTGCTGACGGAAGCGACCGTCTCTTCCGTATTTGGCATCGCCTGCAGGATCATGCCCCTGGACGGGTTGGAACGACCGGTCATCGTTTCCTGGGGCAAGGCCACCGGCGCGGGCGTTTCCGGCCAGTCGTCCGGCAAAATGCGCAAAATCTGCACATAGGCTGACAAAGGCCTGCAAGCGGGCTTGGCACAACAGGTGCCATGACCCGCCTGGCAACCTCTTCCCCGACCTCACTGGCCTTCCTCCTGGCCTCGCTGATCCTTGCCTACGAGCCGCTGCGCTGGCTGATCGGCACATGGACTGACCCGTCCTACCCATCGACCGGCGCGCTCTATCTGGTCGCGGTGGCAGCCCTGGTGCTTTGGTCGATGACGAGCCCGGTTCGGCAGAATTCGATCGGGCACCGGCAAATGGCAGTGCTGCTCCTGTTGGCGGCGGCGCTGATCCGGCTGGCGAGCCAGGTTCTGGGGATCAACGTGATCGGCGGGGTGGCGCTGGCAATTGATGTCTTCGCGCTCGCTACCCTTTTGCGGACAGGGGAGAGGCAGAGAGCCGTTTCCCCCTTCTGGCTGTCCGTCCTGTTTCTGTTCACTCTGCCGGTCGAGCGCATTCTGCAACGGCTGCTCGGCTATCCGCTGTAGGAACTGTCGGCCAAGCTTTCCTGCGGCGGTCTCGGCCTCTTCTTTTCGGATCTCTCGTGCTCAGGCATCCGGATCGGACTTGCCGGCAAGGACGTTCTGGTGGACCTGCCTTGCTCGGGCACATCCGGGCTGATGCTCGCCATGGCCTTTCTGGTCATCCTGACTGCGCTTTACCGGCCGAACCTGCTGACTGCCGTACTCTGGATTGGCATCACGCTCGGACTTGCTCTCATCGGCAATTCTCTGCGCATCGCTTTGCTTGCCGTCGGCATTGCCTATCCGGAAAGTGTCCTGGAGGCCGATGTCATGGCGCAGCCGCTTCACGACATTATCGGTTATCTGACGCTTCTTCTGTCGATGGCACCGGTGCTGGCGTTCTACAAGCCACGTCCTGCTGAGTGGCGCGCTGCCCGGGCTGTCTTCAGCTTGCCGGTGATGTCGCGGCCCTTGCAGAAGATGTCTGCTCTGGTGTTCCTGAGCCTTGCCTTGTTCATCGTCAGCCTGCCGAGGCACGCGCTTGATGTCTCGGCTTCATCCCGGCCTCAGCCGCTGCCTTTGACACTGGCAGGTGAGGTCGGTGTCGATGAAGCGCTGTTGCCGATCGAGGAGCAATATTTCCGGCAATACGGTGGCCACGCCCAGAAGCGGCGCTACGGGCCGATGGCACTGACGCTCGTGCACACCTCTTCGCCGCTGCGCCATCTGCACGCCCCGGACGATTGCCTGCGCGGGATGGGCTTCGATGTGACCTTTGTCGGCAGCCGTTTCGAACCGGTTCCGACAGCGCTCTACCGGGCCCGGTCGGAAACCGGTGGGGACTGGCGCGTTGCCGTTACCTTTACTTCGAGCACCGGCGAGACGACCCACAACATCGCCGAGGCGATCTGGCTGTGGCTGAAACGGCCCGGCACCACCTGGACCAGCATTCAGCGAATTACCCCGTGGACTCTGGACGAGCCGAAACGCGCCGCCTTTGAGGCCGCCGCAGGGGCTGCGCTCGATCTCAACACCCGCACTTCCGGTAATTTCCCTGCCCAAAAGGAGAAACGCATATGACGTTCCTGTCCCCATTGGCGTCTGCCAATTCTCTGAAAGCCACTCTGGCAGCCTCGCTGGCTATCGTCTTTGGCACCCTTTCAGCACTGCCGGCTTCAGCCGAGCCAGACCTCGACGATCTGTCCGGCACCGTGGTCGCCACAGCCGATGGCAAGGAGATCCATCTGCCGCTTCTGAAGGCCGATTACAGGGTCGAGGTTGACGGCGATGTTGCCCATGTGGAACTGACGCAGACCTTCCTGAACCCGACCAAGCTGCCACTTAACGCGACCTATCTGTTTCCGCTGAACCAGAAGGCCGCCATCTACGCCATGCGGATGGATCTCGACGGCGAGACCATCGTGGCCCGGATGAAGAAGAAGGAAGATGCCAGGGCAACCTTCGAGAAGGCGAAACGGGAAGGCAAGGCCGCTGCCCTTCTGACGCAGCACCGGCCCAATATGTTCACCCAGGATATTGCGCATCTGATGCCCGGTCGCCCGGTGAAGGTGACACTGGAATACGCCCAGACCGTCCCCAAGATCGACGGCGCCTATGAGCTGGTGATGCCGATGGTGGTGGGGCCGCGTTACGAAGGACTGGGCGCGCAAGCCGCCCTGAAGCCTTCGCAAAACATCGCGGACAAGCGAGTGCCGGAGGACGACAGTCCCGGATACGGCGATACTGAATATGCGAGCGATGTGCCCGTCTTTGCGAAACCTGCTGCCTTCAAGCACAGTGAAACAGTCTCCGGCTGGCAGATCGACAAGCTTCCGGCCTATCCGGAGGTCATCGGGCAGAATGCTCCGAAGGAAATCGATCCGAGGCGGGTGTCGCTGGAACTTGCTCTCAAGGCACCGATGCCTGTCTCGCGGCTGTCGAGCGATACCCATGCACTGGAGGTTTCAAGCCAGGGCGAAATGCGGACAGTTCGCTTCAAGTCCGGCAGGGCCATCGACAATCGGGACTTCGTTTTGCGTTACGAGCTTGCCGCACAGAGCAATGTTGCTGCCGGTGTCTCGTCCCGGTACGAAGCCGATGGCGGGGGCTATTTTTCGCTGCTGATCGAGCCGCCGAAACTGCCGGCTGAAGACATGATTGGCCAGCGCGAGCTTGTCTTCGTGCTGGATACATCCGGGTCCATGAGCGGGCAGCCGATCGAAGCGAGCAAGACCTTCATGACGGCAGCGATCAAGTCTCTGCGCTCTGATGACTATTTCCGCATCCTCCGCTTTTCCAATAACACCTCCCAATTTGCCGGAAATGCTGTTCTGGCAACGGAGCGAAACAAGCGGCAGGCCTTGAAGTTCGTGGCTGGTCTTTCGACCGGTGGCGGGACGGAAATCAACCAGGCCGTAAACACCGCCTTCGATCAAGCGCAGCCGGAAAACACCACCCGTATCGTTGTCTTTCTGACCGACGGTTACATCGGCGACGAGGCGACCGTGATCTCGAGTGTCGCGAGCCGTATCGGCAAGGCGCGTATCTATGCCTTCGGCGTCGGCAACTCGGTCAACCGGTTCCTGCTGGATGCGATGGCCACAGAGGGCAGGGGCTATGCCCGCTATGTGGCTTTGGGAGAAGATGCGGGCGAAGCGGCGGAAAGCCTTGCCGCAAACCTGAAGACACCGCTCCTGACAGACATCACCATCGACTGGAACGGTCTCAAGGTCGAGGGACAGAGCCCGGCCAGGATACCCGATCTGTTCGAAGGCGGCTCGGTGCGCGTGATGGGGCGATACGCTGCCGGCGGCAAGCACACGATTTTCATCAACGGTCTGGTCAACGGACATGCTGCCAGACTGCCGCTTGAAATCGACCTGAAGTCTTCTGTCGACGGCAGTGCGGTTTCCAGTCGGGCCCTGCCGCTGATCTGGGCGCGCGAGCAGATTTTCGACAAGGAGCGCGCCTATACGATCGGCGGCAGCACCGACACGCAACTGAAGCAGGAAATCGTCGATCTGGGCCTGACCTATTCGCTTCAGACCCGGTTCACGTCCTTTGTCGCCGTCTCTGAAAAGGTGGTGAACGGCGCACCGGCGACCGCCTCTCACCGAAACGTGCCCTTGCCGCAAGTTGCAGGCGTTTCGACCAATGCCTATCCGTCCTTGAACCTTTCCGGCAGTTCCGCGCCGGAGCCGGAAGGCATATTGGGAGTGATGCTGGTCCTCCTGGCTGTGGCTGCCCGGTTCCGGCTTCAACTGGCAAATAGCTTCCGCAAGTTGCGGGAAAGGGTTCGCGGGTTCCGGTCACGCGATGAGGAAGCTGCGTCTGGCGAGCTGGATCTTGCCTTGCCCCGCACGTTGCGCCGGGATGGTTGGTGGCTGGAAACCTGATCCGTGCTTCGCTATTGGTAACGCTCCCGCAGGCAACTGCGGGAGCCATTTTTCGGGAAGAGACATTTGCCAGGTCAAACCATTCTTGTTGTCGATGACGACCCGCATATCCGGGACGTCATCTGTTTCGCGCTTCAAAAAGCGTCCTATGTGTTCGAAGTTGCCGCTGACGGGAAGGAAGCGCTCGACAAGGCGCTTTTATGCAATCCGTCCCTGATCGTTCTGGACATCGGCCTGCCGGAAATGGACGGGCTGGACGTCTGCCGACACCTGCGCCGCACGTCGGAGGTGCCGATCCTGTTTCTGTCGGCACGCGATGACGAGATCGACAGGATCGTCGGCCTGGAACTGGGTGCCGACGACTATGTGACCAAACCTTTCAGCCCGCGCGAACTGATCGCCCGCGTCGGCGCGATCCTGAAGCGCTATGGCACACCCGCGGCAGCCGAAACGGTTGAAGACCTGCCTGCGCTGCGTTTCGGTGCGGTCGAACTTGACCGGTCGCAGCGCCATGTGACAGTCGGTGGAACGCCTGTCACGCTCACGGCCATCGAGTTCGATATCCTGGCCACCCTGCTGGCCCGGCCGAAGATCGTCTTTACCCGCGAGCAGATCCTCCAGAATGCCTACCGGGACAATATCCACGTCTCCGATCGCACCATCGACAGCCACATCCGCAACATCCGCGCCAAGCTTGGAACCGTTGGATGCGGCGATGCCATCGAGACCGTGCACGGCGTCGGATTCCGGCTTGGGCCCTGCCGCGTCGAGAATGGAAACGGCGGATGATCCTGTCGCGCACCTTCCGAGACAAATGGCGTCCGCCGCTGTCGCTCGTGGTGGCGGGGGTTCTTGGCATCATGCTGCTGGTGCCTCTCGCAGGTGTCGCTTTCTTTCGCGTCTATGAAAACCAGCTCATCGAGACGACAGAAGCGGAGCTGATCGGGCAGTCGGCGGCAATTGCCGCGGCAATGGCGCAGCGCCTTGAGGAGATCGGTGGCGCCGACCTGCCTTTGGGGCCGGAGGTTGCGAAGGCTACGGTGGTGCCAGGCAGTCGCAGCATCTATCTGCGAAACCCGGGCGGAAGCTGGACGCCGCAACTTCCGGAACTCGATCTCACGCGCACGACGGTCTTGCCCGGGAGAGGGGCGCCACGGCCGGCTGCCGAACCACCGCTTCTCGAATACCTGAGTGCCGGACAAGCCGTGGACCGCATCCTGCAGGAAACTCAGAAGAAGACCCTGGCCGGTTTCCGGGTGCTGGATTTCAATGGTGTGATCATCGCCGGGCGTGAGGATATCGGCCTGTCGCTTGCCCATGTGGAGGAGATCAAAAGAGCGCTTTCGGGGCATTATGCCAGTGCGCTGCGCGAGCGCATCGTCGACAATCCGCAGCCGATCTATTCCATCAGCCGGGGAACCAGCGTTCGCGTTTTTGTCGCGATGCCGATTATCGTGAGCGACCGGGTCGCGGGCGTTGTCTATGCCTCGCGCACGCCCAGCAACATCCTCAAGGAAATGTTCGTTAAGCGCGAGGCCGTCTTCTGGGTCGTGGTCTTTGTGCTGGCTGCGACTTTTGTCGTCGGGTTCATTTTCGCACGCGCCATCACCGGACCGATCAAGGCACTGACCCGACGTTCTCTGGCGATCGGTAATGGCGAGCGGGAGGCATTGGTGCCGCTTGCCATTCATGGCAACCGCGAGATCCATGCACTTTCAGAAAGCATGCTGGACATGTCGCGCAAGCTGTTCGATCGGAATGACTATATCTCCACCTTCGCCAACCACGTGACCCACGAATTGAAAACGCCGCTGACCTCTATCCAGGGAGCGGCGGAGCTGTTGAAGGATGAAGGGGCGGAGCTGAGCGATGCGGACAGGGAGAAGTTCCTGAGCAATATCCTGCACGATACCGAACGTGCCTCGAAGCTCTTGAACCGGCTTCGTGATCTCGCCCGAGCCGACAGCGTCGAGATCGGCGGGAGTTGCCGGCTGAGCGAGGTTGTCACCGCGCTCAGGAGGCGTTTCGAAGGACTCGAAATCGACCTGTCCGGCGAGGCGGATTTGCCGATGTCGGCGGAAAACGCCCGGATTGTTTTTGAAAACCTGATCGACAACTCCCGTCGCCACGCCGCGTCCAGGGTATCGATTGTTGCTGTGCCCGACGAGAAAGGCCTGACAGTTCAGGTGCAAGACGATGGTGAGGGCATTTCCGAAGGCAATCAGAACCAGGTCTTTGAACTCTTCTTCACCACCCGGCGGCAAAGCGGGGGCACCGGCATGGGGCTTGGCATCGTCCAGGCGCTCTTGAAGGCCCATGGTGCAGCGATCCGACTGCTGCCGGGTGCCGGTGGCGCAACCTTCGAGCTCTCCTTTCCAGTGAAGCCGCCTGCCGTCAGTCCGGCCAGCGGGAACTGAACACTGCGGCCAGATGATCGAGCAGTGCACGCACACGGCGGGTCAGGTGCCTGTTGGGTGGGTAGAGTGCATAGAGGCCGAACGTGTCGGTCTTGTATTCCGGCAGCACGTGCTCAAGCCGTCCGTCTGCCAGGGCGTCCTCGATGGCATAGAGCGGCGCGATGGTGAGGCCGAGACCGCCCATTGCCATACGGGCCAGGGCTCCGGGCGAGTTGGAGCGGACGGCACCATGCAGCCGGATGACCTGCTCTTCATCCCCGGAATGAAACCGCCAGGTGTTGAGTTCGGTCTGATTGCTGTCGACAAGGCAGACATGGGTTGAAAGGGCTCTTGGGTCCTGCGGTCTGCCGTGCCGCTTCAGATAATCCGGTGAGGCACAAAGAACCAGCGGCATGCCGGCCAGCTTGCGAGCGATCAGGGTGGAATCCCGCAAGGCTCCGATGCGGATCGCCAGATCGAGACCTTCCTCCACCAGGGCAAGCCGGTGATCGGTCAGGCGCATATCCACCTCGACATCCGGATGCTTGCGCAGGAAAGGGACAAGCGCCTCGCTCAGCCTCGTGCTGCCGAAGCCGGTCGGGGCCGTCAGTCTGATCTGGCCGGCCAGGGCGCCCTGACGTTCACGCACAAGCGAATCCAGATCATCGATCTGCTCCAGGATCGGCCGGCAATGCTCCAGATAGGCTGCGCCGACGTCGGTCAGGGACACACTGCGCGTGGTCCGGTTGAAAAGCTGGGTCTTCAACTGGCCTTCCAAATGCTGGACATATTTGCTGACAAGCTTGGTCGACAGGCCCAGCCGTCGCCCCGCGCTTGTGAAGGATCCTTCCTGCGCGACGGCGATGAAGGCTCGCATGGTTTCGATCTTGTCCATCACTATTGTCCTCGGCGGATCCTGCTCTCATCAACTAATTATCCCTTATTTGTACATAATCATTGAATGAATTCGAAGATTATTTCTATTCAAGGCAGGAGGCATATTGCAGGCAGCGGACCGGACAAAGACGCTTCGGCCGCAGAAAGATCCTTCAAGGCAAGAGGAAGCTGGCGATGTCCAACGCAATCAAGATCCACCGTTTTCCGCTCTCCGGTCACTGCCACCGGGTGGAACTCTTTTCCAGCCTCACCGGCATCAATTACGAGCTGGTCGAGGTCGACCTGGCCAATGGCGAGCACAAACGCGATCCGTTCCTGAAACTCAATCCGGTGGGCCTGGTTCCGGTCATCGAAGATGGTCCGACCGTGCTCTCGGATTCCAACGCGATCCTCGTCTACCTGGCCCGCAAATATGCGCCGGACTGGCTGCCGACAGATCCGTATCTGGAAGCGGAAGTCCATCGCTTCCTGGCCTTTGCCGCCGGTGAACTTGCAAGCGGCCCGGGTGCGGCGCGGTTGATCACGGTCTTCGGACGGCCGCTTGATCCGGAACGCGCGAAGTCTGTCGCCAAGGTGGCTTTCGATAATCTGGAAGCCCATCTCGATGGCCGCGAGTGGCTCGTTGGCGACCGGCCGACGATCGCCGACATCGCCATCTACAGCTACACGGCGCATGCGCCGGAAGGCAACGTTTCGCTGGAACCCTATCCGCGCATCCGCGGTCTTTTGAAGCGTATCGAGGCCTTGCCGGGCTTTGTGGCCATGCCGGCGACCAAGGCAGGCCTTGCCGCGTAACGTTTCCCCGAACTGCAGGTCCTTGCGAGCAAGGGCCTGCGTCTGGCGTTCCTGAAGGTACCGAGAGGATTTGACGATGGCTGAGATCGATGAGACTGCAAACCGGACGGTCATCCCTTCTCCGTTTCATGACGGCGAACGCCAGGTGCAGGAACTACTTGGCGACAGGGACGTGGAGCGATGGGCGCGTGGTGCCATCCGCGGCTTCATGCCGGATCAGCATCGGGCCTTCTACGAGGACCAGCCATTCATGATCGCCTCGGCACGCGATGCTGCCGGTCGCCCCTGGGCGACAGTGCTGGAGGGCTGGCCCGGATTTGTACGCTCACCCGATCCCGGGTCGTTGACGATTTCAGCGCGTCCTGTCGCAGGAGACGCCCTGGAAGAGGCATTTGTCGAAGGCGCGGATGTCGGGTTCATCGGGATCGAACTTGCGACCCGGCGGCGCAATCGCGTCAACGGGACAGTCGCCTCCGCAGGGGGTGACGGGTTCCGGTTTGCTGTCGGGCAGTCGTTCGGAAATTGCCCGCAATATATCCGGGCACGGGATGTGCGCTGGAGCACGGAAGCTGTCTCGGGAGAAGCCGTTCGTGGATCGCGTCTGAGTGCTACGCAAACGGCGTGGATCAGGTCTGCCGATACGTTTTTCATCGCAACCGGCTACCGGGGAGAGGGCGATGACGAGGCCTTCGGCATGGACGTGTCTCACCGGGGTGGTGAACGCGGCTTCGTGCATGTTCTGGATGATCGTCGGCTGATCTTCCCCGACTATGCTGGCAACAGGTTCTACAACACGCTTGGCAACATTCTGGCGGATGCGAGAACAGGGCTGTTGTTCCTGGATTTTGCAAGCGGCAGCCTGTTGCAGGTGACCGGTCGGGCAACGATCGTTTGGGATAAGGAAGAAGTGGCGAAAGTGCCTGGTGCACGTCAACTCGTGTCCTTCGAGGTCGACGAAATCGTTGAACTGACGTCGGTCTTGCATTTGCGCTGGCAGAAGGATGCATCGGCAATCCGGTCGTTGAGGCTCGCCGAGAAAATCCGGGAAAGTTCCGACGTGACGTCGTTCGTGTTCGAGGCTCGCGACGAGGGAGCTTTGCCTTCGTTCAAGGCCGGTCAGCATTTGCCGATCGAACTCAGCCTTCCTGCCGGCCACGGCAAGATCCAGCGAAGCTATTCGCTATCCGGCGATCCGTCCGAAGGCCGCTATCGAATATCCGTGAAGCGCGAGCCGAACGGACTTGTCTCGCGTCTCCTGCATGATGTGCTTCAGGTTGGCGGATACATAGACGCTGGAAGGCCGGCTGGTGATTTTGCGCTGCCGGAGACGAAAGACCCGGTGGTGCTGGCAAGTGCGGGCATCGGTATCACGCCGCTCCTGAGCATGCTGCATCATCTGGCAGGTGAGGATGGGAGCCGGCCCGTGTGGTTCGTCCAGAGTGTCAGGGATGGTGATCATCATCCCTTCCGGCAGGAAGTCGAAAGCCTGACGGCGGGGAGGCCGAACATTCAGCACGAGATCCGTTATAGCCGCCCGCAGCCTTCGGACGTTTCAGGTCAGGATTATGATGCGGTCGGCCGGATAACGGCACAAGATCTGCTGGACTTGTCACCCCTACTGCAGACGCAATACTTCCTGTGCGGTCCGTCTGCCTTCCTGGCTGATCTGAAGTCCGGGCTCGAACAGCTCGGTGTTTCGCAGGAGCGGATCCACTTCGAAGCCTTTTGAGGGCGATCCGGGAGTTTCGATCCGGTCGTCAGCCTTCCGGGGTGAAGTCGACATGGATATGGTTGCCGTCCGGGTCCCAGACATTGATGGCAACCGTCCCCGTGCCGGGCTGAACGGAGCGGCGATAACGTTCGCCGCGCTCGTTCAGTCTTGCTTCGAAAGCTTCCAGGCCGGAAGCGGTAAAGGCGAAATGTTCCAGTTTCAGCTTTGCTTCGGATCCGGTCGCTTCCGGCCCCTCAACGCCGACCAGATGAATGGCAGCATCGTTACCCGCGTAGAGCCAGGCGCCTGGAAAGGGAAAATCGGGACGCGGTCCGGGTTCCATCCCGAGAATGTCGCCATACCAGGCGATCAGTTCGTCGAGCCGCGTGGTGCGAAGATTGACGTGGTCTAGCTTTCCGATCTTCATGCGCTGGCCTTTCCCGAGCGGTCCGTTTTGTCCGGTAAGTGGTGATTTGCTGTCTGACCCTCGAGGGCTGGCAAGTCAATGCCGGTCGGCATCCAAGGGACCGTGCAAGGCACCGCGAAACGTCTGCCGGGACTGTCACAATTTTTAGCAAATAGTTAAGGCGGGGCAAGGCTTTCGGCTCTGAAGACCACTCGTCCGGTTCAGCGTGAAAAAAAAACCTTCTGCAACTGAAAATTTCCTATTGCATCGGGGGGCGAACGGGCGCATATACGCCTTGCCCAAATTCGCACGTGCCCGTGGTCGTCCATGGGATGTTCAACAAGACATCTCTTAAGGGGCCGCTGCCAGACAATCCGCCAAGGGGCGGGGCAGTTGAGATCCGGACGGCTTAAAGCAACGACGTAAGAGGGCTTTTTTGGTCTCTGCCGGGGTTTCCAACCTCCGGCGTCACTGAAGAGGCACTTGTTACATCATTGCCCGACGTGCGGTTCGGTTCTCCCGATCCAATCAACGGCATTTCCCGACGCGGGAAAGCTTTGTGCTGCTTGGCAGTCGCATAGCCCAACCGTCGCTGCAGTCAACCCGGCCTCCGGTTCCATCCCGGGGGAGGCCCGGTGCGCATTGCAGCCCCCTGTGACGTGAACGCAGCGCGCACGCCAAGGATTAGCGCGCCTGCGGCTGAGATTGAGAAAGAGGGGAGCCCCCCAATGAGCGACCGTATCCGCGATTTCCTCCGCCGACGTGACGAAGATGGCCCGTGCGTTGTTGTCGATCTCGACATCGTGCGCGACAACTTTGAAGCTTTTGCCAAGTCCCTGCCGGACACCTCCGTCTACTACGCAGTGAAAGCCAACCCGGCACCTGAAATCCTGTCGCTCCTGGAAAGCCTCGGCTCCTCCTTCGATTGCGCCTCCGTCGGCGAAATCGAAATGGTGCTGGCAACCGGCGCATCCGCCGACCGCATTTCCTACGGCAACACGATCAAGAAGGAGAAGGATATTGCGCGTGCCTATCAGTATGGTGTCCGCCTCTTCGCCGTCGACTGCGTCGAAGAAGTTGAAAAAATCGCCCGCGTTGCCCCTGGCTCCAAAATCTTCTGCCGCGTCCTGTGCGACGGTGTCGGCGCCGAGTGGCCGCTCTCCCGCAAATTCGGCTGCGACCCCGAAATGGCGCCCGACGTCCTCGAACACGGGCACCGGCTCGGCCTTGTCGCCCATGGCGTTTCCTTCCATGTCGGCTCCCAGCAAGCCAACCTCACGGCGTGGGATCTCGCTCTCGCCATGGCAGCAGGCGTTTTCCAGGAAATGGCGCTCCGCGGCATCGAACTGAAAATGGTCAACATGGGTGGGGGCTTCCCGACCCGTTACCTGAAGGACGTCCCGGGCGTTTCGACATACGGCGAAGCGATCTTCCAGGCGCTGTGCAAGCACTTCGGCAACCGTCTGCCGTCCACCATCATCGAGCCGGGCCGCGGCATGGTCGGCAATGCCGGCATGATCGAAGCTGAAGTCGTGCTGATTTCCCGCAAATCCGCAAACGACGAAGTGCGCTGGGTCTATCTCGATATCGGCAAGTTCCACGGTCTGGCCGAAACCATGGACGAGGCGATCCGTTATCCGATCCGCACCCCGCGCGACGGCGACACCACCGCACCTTGCGTGCTGGCCGGCCCGACCTGCGATAGCGTCGACGTTCTTTACGAAAAGACGCCGTACGAACTGCCGGTGAGCCTGTCCATTGGCGACAAGGTGCTGATCGAGGCTTGTGGTGCCTACACCACGACCTATTCCACGGTCGGCTTCAACGGCTTCGCGCCGCTGGCGTCCTTCGTCATCTGAGGCAAGTGCCATGATTGATATTGTGGACGAGGCGCCGGATCACACCGGCGCCCGCGAGGGTCTGCTTGACCTTTGTTTCGGTGAGGACCGCTTCAGGAAAACCTCCGAGCGTCTGCGTGAAGGCCGGCTTCCGGTCTTCGCATTTTCTGCAATCGACGAATCTGGCAAGCTCGTTGGCACGGTAAGGCTCTGGTCTGTGGCGGACCGCAACGGCTCGCAAAGCCTGTTGCTCGGACCCCTTGCCGTCGATCCGGGTTGCCGGGGACTGAAGGTCGGAGACCGCCTGATGCGGCACGCCCTCAACCAGGCTGCCGTGCTTGGCCATGGATCTGTGATCCTGGTCGGCGATCAGCCGTATTATACCCGCTTCGGTTTTGCTGCGGGCCTTCTCGACAAGGTCGGGATGCCGGGACCGGTGGACTATCACCGTTTCCTCGCACTGGAGTTCACTCCAGGGCACGTTGACGGCCTGGAGGGTGTGCTTTCGGCATCCGGTGTACCGGATCCGATGGCAGTACCGGCTGCCCGGGAAGACGTCTTCTCGGTTTCGCAAGCAATTTGAAGCTTTCGACTTGGAGACGGCGGCGAAGTTTTTCGCCGCCGTCTCTTGTTTTTTAAGCACAGGCTTGTTTGTTTAAAAATAACAGGGTTGAGACGGTCATTTGTCTTTCCTTGAACGGGCTTTCATCGAGAAGACTTGAAATTCCTGCAGAAACCAGCCACACCTAACAAAGGCGCAATAAGTGCGCTTTGCTGTTTGAAGGATTTCCCAACGGGCCGGACCCTCTGGAAGCGATGTGGGCGGCATATCGGATAGGATTGGAGTTACGCATATGACCGACGACACCAACGACGGTGCGCCGAAGAAGCCGGCGGTAAAAGCTGCCGCAAAGCCAACAACACGGCGCAAGACCACATCGCGTACGCCTGCTTCCAGAGCCGCATCGGAAAAGCCGGCAAGCTCCAGATCGACACCTGCCAAATCATCGTCCGCGAAGCCGGCAGCAGCCAAGGCTGCACCCGCCAAACCCGCTGCAGCCAAGGCCGCGCCCGCCAAACCCGCTGCTGCGAAACCGGCGGCCGCGAAACCGGCTGCTGCAAAATCTTCGGCCAAAACGGCTTCTGCAAAACCTGCTGCTGCGAAACCCGCAACCAAGAAGCCGTCCGCATCCGCCGCCAAGGCAGCTGACGTGAAGGCACCCGCAAAGTCTGTGGCGGCCACAAAATCTTCGACAAGCAGGACACCGAAACCTGCAGCTGCGAAAGCGCCGGCCAAGGCTGCGGCCAAGCCGGCTGCCAAAAAGGCAGCTCCGGTGAAGCCGGTAGCAGCGAATGCTTCTAAGGCGAAGACAGCCGCTCCTAAAGCTTCTGCACCGAAGGCAGCAGCTTCGAAGGCTGCTGAACCGAAAGCAGGTTCCACTGCATCAGCAGGCGCCGTTCACGGAACGATCACCGGTCCGCTTGTGATGATCGGTCTCGGTTCCATCGGCAAGGGAACACTGCCGCTGATCGAGCGTCATTTCAATTTCGACAAGAACCGGTTCACGGTCATCGACCCGGTCGATGGCGATGCCAAGCTTGTGACCGACCGGGGATACCGGTTTGAAAAAGTCGCCCTGACGCCTGAAAACTACAAGGACATACTCACGCCTTTGCTCACAGAGGGCGAGGGGCAGGGGTTTGTCGTTAATCTGTCTGTCGACACTTCATCTCTGGACCTGATGAAACTCTGCCGCAAGCTTGGCGTGCTCTATATCGACACGGTGGTCGAACCCTGGCCGGGGTTCTACTTCGACGACACCGTAACGGCTGCCGACCGGACCAATTATGCGCTGCGTGAGGCCGTACGACGCGAAAAGAAGAAACATCCTGGCGGCACTACGGCAGTTTCCTGCTGCGGCGCCAATCCTGGCATGGTCTCCTGGTTCGTGAAGAAGGCACTGGTGGATATCGCGACCGATACCGGCGTCAAGTTCAAGGAACCGTCCAGCCAGAAGGGCTGGGCGAAGCTGATGAAGAAAGTGGGTGTCAAGGGCATCCATATTGCCGAGCGTGACACTCAGCGAGCCAAGGAACCGAAACCGTTCGGCGAGTTCTGGAACACCTGGTCGGTGGAAGGTTTCCTGTCCGAAGGTTTCCAGCCTGCGGAACTCGGCTGGGGTACGCACGAAACCTGGAAGCCTGCGAACGCCAAGAAGCACAAGAAGGGCTGCAAGGCGGCGATCTATCTGGAACAGCCGGGCGCCAACACCCGTGTGCGGACCTGGTGCCCGACGCCGGGCGCGCAATATGGCTTCCTCGTCACGCACAATGAAGCGATCTCCATCGCCGATTACTTCTCCGTGGGCGACGGCAAGAAGGTCAGCTATCGCCCGACATGCCACTATGCCTATCATCCGGCGAACGTGGCCGTACTCTCGCTACATGAACTGTTCGGCTCCGCAGGAAAGGTTCAGGAGACGCTGCACGTTCTCGACGAAAGTGAACTGCAGGACGGCATCGATGAACTCGGCGTCCTGCTCTACGGTCACAAGAAGAACGCCTACTGGTATGGCTCGCAGCTGTCTGTGGAGGAGGCCCGGGACCTTGCGCCGTATCAGAACGCGACCGGTCTGCAGGTGACTTCGGCCGTTCTGGCCGGAATGGTCTGGGCGTTGGAGAATCCGGAAGCCGGCATCGTCGAGACGGACGAGATGGACTACAAGCGCTGCCTCGAAATTCAGCTGCCGTATCTTGGGCCGGTCAAAGGCTATTATACGGACTGGACTCCGCTGGAGGGGCGGCCAGGCTTCTACAAGGAAGATATCGACACCAAGGATCCCTGGCAGTTCCGTAACATTCTGGTGCGATAGGGAAAAAGAGCAACCTTTGGTGAATATAGCCGCCGGGTAACTCCGGCGGCTTTTTTGTTTTTTGTTAAAATTTGGAAAGTCGCCGAGCACGAAAACTTTGTGATCTACATAACATTCTTGAAATAGATTCTGGCTGAATATACGTCATAGGGTGCAACCATTCGGCGAGGGCAAGGTGAAAGTCGACCAGGCAAGACTGAACGCTGCCATCCGGGGCCTTTATGAGGCCGCGGTTACGGCGGAGCTCTGGAAGCCGGCCATGGAAGAGGTGACAGACGCTCTCCAGGCAAAGAGTTGTCACTTCTTCTCCAACAACCTGACAGATGCGGGGGACGATCTCTTCGTCACGGTTCGCATGGATCCTGATTTTCACAAGGATTACATGGGCACTTACGCAGAGCTTGATGTCAGGTATCCGCGCATCATGGATGCACCGGTCGGAAGAGTTCTGCACGGAGATCTCCTGTGGACCGACGAAGAGCGGATGGCCAGTCCCGTCTATCACGAGAACCTGCTGCCTTTCGAACTCTACGAGGTAACTGGCGCCCAGCTCGCCATGCCCGATCGCTTGAGCTGGCTTGGCTTTTCTCTCTATGACGAGGAGCCTTGGGAAAAAGACCAGCTTGAGGCACAGCAGCTCATCCTCGGCCATACCCGGCAGGCCTTGCGGATCCATCTGACACTGGCTGAAGCAAAAGCGAATACGGAAACGCTCGGCAATCTCCTGACAGCACGCGGGCAAGGGATAATCCTGGTGACCGCAGGGGGCAGGATCGTCTTCGCGAACGATCAGGCCGAAGCCTTGCAGCAAGAACAGGTTCTGAAAATGAGCAGCCGGGGACTTGTCTTCCGGGACAGGGCCTTGAACCGGCGACTTGCGCTTGCACTGGACGCCCTTCACTTCCGTTCGAGCGTTCCTTCAGGCGAGACCGTTACGCTCACCGATACAACGGATCATCAGATCGGCGTCCGCTTCCTGCCCGTTCCCGGAGGAATAGGTGGTGGCGGTTCGATGCTGGCTGTCCTGTGTATTCCGCTCCACATGCAGCGTGGGCCGGACCCATCTGAGATCAGGCAATTTGCCGGATTGTTCCGCCTGACACCTTCCGAGGAGCTTGTGGTTGGCGCAATCGCGTCCGGGCAGGATCTGTCGCAACATTGCGTTGAGCGCGGCATCTCACTCGACACTGCAAGAAAACACCTGAAGAATACAATGGCCAAGGCCAACTGCCGCTCGCAGAAAGACCTTCTGCGGCTGGTCGAGCGGTTCTGCTTCTTCCGTCTTCGCTGACCTGCGAAGCTCTTGCCATCCGGAATGCCTGACAGATTTATACTGGATCCGTTGTCGCTGATCTTGCCGGACCCGGGCCGCCTTGCGTTGTTTCCCCCGGTTTGTACCAAGACCACTTGCACCTGCTTTTCAGGCAGTGTCGCTGGTCACAGGGGGCAGGGAAGGGGATGAGCTAACAAGAGACGGTGACAGGGCTCGTGACAGGTTCAAACGCTGGTGACAACGATTGCCATCTACCCGAACCTGACGGGCAGCCGACCGTGAAAGAACCGGGCGCAAAACGAACCCGGGCTGTTAAGGCATAAAAAGGACAATGACAGTGCTGAATTCCATGGAAACAACTTCGCGAACCGATGCGCATCCCCTTGGACCGGAAAGCCGTCATGCCGGAACCACCAGGATCCTGCACTGGATGATTGCCGCTTTGGTTCTGGCGACATGGCCACTGGGCTACGTGATCAAGTTCGTGAAAAGCGATGTGTCCCTGGATTTCTACCTGCTGCACGAAAGTTTCGGCTTTCTGGTGCTCTGGCTGATGCTGGTTCGTGTCGGCAACAAGCTTGTTGCCCGAAAGCCGGCGGAGGAGGGCCCGGCTCTGGAACGACTGGCGGCCAGCGTCGTTCACGGCTTCCTCTATCTGTTCTTGATCGTCATGCCTGTGAGCGGGTTTCTGGCGACAAACGCTCATGGATTTCCGCTGAGCTGGTTCGGCCTGGTTCCGGTCTGGAGCCCGATCGGCAAGTCGCCAGACATTGCGGGGACACTGTCGGCCACTCATTCCTGGAGCGCATGGGCTTTGCTGGCACTGTTTGCCCTTCACATCGGCGCGGTACTGTTCCACCACGTTCTGAGGCGTGACCGGACACTCTACAGGATCCTCTGAGCCGAACAGCCAGTGCTGGGCAACGCTGACCGCTTCCTCCCGTGGTGAGCGTCAATCGATCAGCCGGACAACCTCCAGGGGCTCAACTCTGCCTTTTACCTGATGCTGGCCGATGGACCGGTACTCAACGGTGTTGCCAAGGCGCTTGGCGATCTCGCTGGAGACGAGGATCACCACATCGGAACTGCCGTCGATCTCCTTGCCGAGGCTCTCCAGCCGGGAAGCGGCGTTTACCGTGTCGCCGATGACGGTGTAGTTGACCCGCTCCGGTGCGCCGATGTCGCCAACGACAAGCGGTCCCATGTGAAGGCCGATGCGAATACGCACCGGGGCTTCACCGCGGACAACGCGTGCAGTGTTGTCCGCCCGGATGGCACGTGCCATGCCGATTGCCGCACGGGCCGCAGGCTCTGCCGGATTTTCCAGCCGTTCCGGAGCACCCCAGAATGCCATGACACTGTCGCCGATGTATTTGTCGATGGTGCCGCCTTCCTTTGTGATCTCGGCGCCGAGCAGGGACAGGTGATGATTGACGAAGGCTGCTGTTTCGGTTGCCGTCATGCCTTCGGAGGCGGATGTAAAGCCGGCAATGTCGGTGAACATAACCGCGACTTCACGTTCTTCCGGCGGTGCATACGCCCGGCCTTCACGCAGGAGTTTCCTGACCAGTGTTTTGGGTACGTACCGGCTGAAAGCGGTCAGGCCGCTGACCATGGAATTGAACCCGTTGGCGAGATCATCAAGTTCGCGCACGAAGCTGCCGGGCAGGTGCTCGGCGGAATCCAGTTCAAGATCCGCAACGGCCCTTGCCCCAAGTGCCGCCCGGCGGATCGGCTGGCCGATGCGGTGGGCAAGAAAACCGGCGCCGATCAGCGACAGACCGAGAAGGGCGATGCCGATCAGTATCGCATCGCTCAATTGCTCAAGCGGCTGCTCAAGAACCTCTGCCGGAAAATGGGCGCCAATGGCAATCGGCAACCCCGTCGGGCCGAGGTCCGGGCTTTGGAGGACGACAAACCGCTTGTTGCCAAGGGCGTCATAGCCGGCACGCATTTCGTGTCCCTGGCGGATCCCGTAGCCTGATGCATCGACTGTTTCGGTCGATTTGAGGGTTTGCAAAAAAGTGTCCGGGACGTTCTCGAGTTCAATCAGCGGACTTGTCGGCGACAGAAGGTTGAAGACCTCCGACAACGCAGGATGAGCAATCAGACCGTAGGTCTGCGGGTTGATCATGAACACCTGAACCAGGCCGGTGGAGATGTCGCTTGTGACTTCCGACAAGCGCTCCATGGACATGGCCATCAGGACGAGGCCTTCGTATTCACTGCCGTCAGGGCCTTCGGACAGGATCGGTTGAACGTGAGCGATATAGGTGTGCTGGCGCTGAGGGTAAAAAGCCGGCCCAGACCAGAAAGGGGCTGTCTTGTCCCTTGATGACGAAATCAGACCCGCAAGGGCATGCGTTTCGTCCGTCTTCGGCACGAATTGCGGTACCAGAATTCCGTCTGCACGGCCCCGGTCGACCTGGATGAAATTGCCGTTCCTGTCGGCGACGATGACAAAGGACACATGCTCCATGGCCGACAGCGCACCGAACATGTAGTCGGCGACTTCCTGAGGACGGCGCAACAGGATGCTGCCGGTGGAAAGCGCTGCCGCGGTAAAGGAGCTTGCTTCCTCGACGGCTTCTATCTGGGCGGAAAAGGCCTGCTCCAGCGAGTGCATGCCCGAGTTGATCAGCGAGCCGCCCAGGTTGCGCACGACCTTTTCCGACGTGGCCGCCTGAACGATCAGGACAAGCGCTGCGGTGACGAAGACAAAACCACCGATGACCGTCGTGAGCGTCGGCGTGATGTGAAGGCGCCTGTTAAAGGGCAAGTGCTTGGCCTGCGTGCTGAATTTCGACGCAATACCCATACCCTGATAACGTGGCGAGGCAAAGCACGGGTGACCGGATGAAACCGTGAGGATTGCAATGGATGATCGGCTCGGAGCTAGCCACGCAGCCGAACGACCTCGACCGCTGCCGATTTACCCTTGACCTTGTGCAGTCCGATGGCTTCTTGCTCGATGCTGCTGTCGAGACGTTTGGCGATCTCGCTGGAGACGAGAATCACAATATCGGCGTCGCCGTCGATCTCCTTGCCGAGGCTCTCCAGCCGGGAAGCGGCGTTTACCGTGTCGCCGATGACCGTGTAGTTGACCCGCTCCGGTGCGCCGATGTCGCCGACGACGAGGGGGCCCATGTGAAGGCCGATGCGAATACGCACAGGCGCTTCACCGCGGGCAACGCGTGCCGTGTTGTCTGCCCGGATGGCACGGGCCATGCCGATTGCCGCACGGGCCGCAGGTTCTGCCGGGTTTTCCAGCCGTTCCGGAGCACCCCAGAATGCCATGACACTGTCGCCGATGTATTTGTCGATGGTGCCGCCTTCCTTTGTGATCTCGGCGCCGAGCAGGGACAGGTGATGATTGACGAAGGCTGCTGTTTCGGTTGCCGTCATGCCTTCGGAGGCGGAGGTAAAGCCGGCAATGTCGGTGAACAGCACTGCAACCTCCCTTTCTTCCGGCGGGGCATCCGCCCGGCCTTCGCTCAGAAGTTTCCTGACAAGTGTGCCTGGAACGTAGCGATTGAAGGCTTTCAAGCCGCCTAACATGGCATTGAAGCCCTTGGACAGGTCGTCCAGTTCCCGGATGATGCTGGAAGGCAGCGGGGCTACGGTCGAAAAGTTCAGGCCCGCCACTTCTCTTGCCGCGACCGAAGCACGTTGCACCGGTCTTGCAATCCGTCTCGCGAGCAAAACCGCGCCAAGCAGGGACAGGATGAGCAGTCCGCCGCCAACAAGTAGCGCCATCAGCAGTTGTTTCAGCGGCTGGTCAAGGTACTCGGCAGGAAAGTGAACACCGATCCTGACCGGAAGACCCAGAAGGTTTTCGTTCTTCTGCTCCAGGATCACGAACCGTTCGGCGCCGTCAGAGGCAGCGCCGGAATAGACTGCCAGCTTCTCGGAAATATCGAAGGACTCATTCTTGACCCTGGGCATGTCCTTGAAGCCGGCCAGAAAGGCATCGGGCAAACGATCGACATTCAGAAGGGGCATTTCTGCTGTCAGGTCATCGAAGGATTTGTGAAGGTCGGGATGGGCGACGATTTCGTCTGATCCCTCTTTCATGAGAAAGACGGTTATGTCGTCTGTCGAAACGTGCCAGGTGATCTCGGACATTCTGTCGAGCGACATGCCGATCATCAGGCTGCCACGGTAGGTCTTGCCCTCGTGCAGCGGGCGTACAAAGACGTAATAGGTGTGCTCGCGGTTCGGCATGTAGAACGGCTCGCTCCAGAAAGCGCCAGACCGGTTTTTCGCGCGTTCCGCCAGGGGAACCAGGATCGGAATATCCTTCGCCAGATTGACGTTGCCGCCCAGCAGCTTGCCGTCCGCATCGCCCCTGTCGACATCAACACCTTCGCCATTTTCGTCTACCAGAACCAGAAAGGAGACCTGCTCCATCGGGGCGAGTGCGCCGTATAGGTAAGACAGGATGAGATCGGGATCATCGACCGGCAGTTCCTTGCGCTCATAGGTCAGTCGAGTGAATTCGGCGGTTTCGGTGATGGCATGAAGCTGCTCGACAAACGCTGTTTCGGCCGCATCCATGCCGATATCGACCAACTCACCGCCCATTCTTCTGACGACTTCCGAAGAAGTGACGGCCTGGATGAAGAGGATCGCAGCCGCGGTCACCAGCACGAAACTGCCGATGACGGAGGCAAGGGTCGGCGTGATGAAGAGTTTCCTGCGTGCTGGCACCGTGACGTCCCGATTGTGAGCTGTGTCGTCGTAAGCCGTTATCTCTTTCAAATTACGCCGCGCGTAGCAATCGGGGAACTGCACCGGAAGCTTGAAACCTGTTTCAGATACAAAAAGACCCGCACGGGGAAACCGTGCGGGTCTTGGTTCGTCGCGCTTGGAAAAGCGTGCGTCAGGAGGTCTTTTCTGCCCGGTCGAACGTGTGACCGTAGTCCACGGCAATCTCGTAATCCGGATCTTCTAGGACCGAGACTTCGACAAGATCGCCAGCCTTGGCCAGCAGCTTCTTGCAGTCCGGCGACAGGTGGCGCAGGTGCAGACGCTTGCCAGCAGCAAGGTATTTCGAGGCGAGGGCGTCAATTGCTTCCAGACCGGAATGATCGACCACGCGGCTGTCGATGAAGTCGACGACAACGTCCTCGGGATCGTTCAACGGATCGAAGAGGTCGGCAAAGCCTGTGGTGGAGCCGAAGAACAGCGGGCCGGTCAGGCGATAGACCTTCCAGCCCTCCTTGCTGGTGCCGATACGGGCACGGATCCGGCTGGCTGCATTCCAGGCGTAAGCAAGCGCGGAGATGATCACACCGACCACGACAGCGACCGCGAGGTCCGAATAAACGGTGACGCAGGTGACGATGACCATCACAAGCGCGTCGATCGGCGGGATCTTGTGCATGATCTTCAGGCTGGTCCACGCGAAGGTGCCGATGACCACCATGAACATTACGCCGACCAGAGCTGCGACCGGGATCCGTTCGATCAAGGGCGAAGCGATGACGATGAAGGACAGCAGGAAAAGAGCTGCGGCAATGCCGGAAATCCGGGTTCGTGCACCGGATTTCACGTTGATCATGGACTGGCCGATCATGGCGCAGCCACCCATACCACCGAAAAAGCCGGTCACGACGTTCGCCGTGCCCTGTGCAAGGCATTCCTTGGACGCGCCGCCCTTGGTGCCCGTCAGGTCAGCCACGAGGTTCAACGTCAGCAGGGATTCAATGAGGCCGATGGCTGCCAGGATCACGGCATAAGGCAGGATGATCTGCAATGTGTCGAGCGTCAGCGGCACCATGGGAATGTGGAAATCCGGCAGGCCGCCGGCGATCGACGCGAGATCGCCAACCGAGCGGGTGTCGAGGTTGAAGCCGAGCACGAGCGCGGAGACAACCAGAATGCCTGCAAGCGGCGCGGGGAAAGACGAGGTGATCTTGGGCAGGAACCAGATAACAGCCATGGTGAGGGCTATCAGGCCGAGCATCAGATACAGCTGGGAGCCTTCCATCCATGTCAGTCCGCCAGCGCCATCTGGAACCTTGAACTGGCCAAGCTGTGCAAGGAAGATCACGATCGCAAGGCCGTTGACGAAACCAAGCATGACCGGATGGGGCACCATGCGGATGAACTTGCCCCACTTCAGCACGCCCACCACGATCTGGATGAGGCCCATCAGCACGACGGTGGCAAAGAGGTATTCCACCCCGTGCAGGCTGACGAGGGAAACCATCACCACGGCCAGTGCGCCGGTCGCGCCGGAAATCATGCCGGGACGGCCGCCGATACAGGCCGTAATCAGACCGACAAAGAATGCTGCATAGAGACCTACCAGCGGATTGACGCCGGCAACAAAGGCAAAGGCCACGGCTTCGGGAACGAGCGCCAGGGCAACTGTAAGCCCGGCCAGAAGTTCGGTTTTGATGCGGGACGCATCCATTTTCAAAGGTTGTTCAGGCGCAACGGCCTCCGCGCGTGCTGACACGGGCTGCTCCGGATATTTGGTGTGGTTTTTTAGGTCAGCGCCAATCCCTGCCCGGATTTCCACTTTTGACCTGGATCAAGTTGCCACCTTCTAATCGATTTTTTGCAACGCAGCAAGGCAGGCCGGGCAGGAGCAGCCATGCGTTGACCGGGGTTCTTCCTTGATAAAGGTTCGGCGCTTGCCAGTTGAGGTAGTAAAGCACGTGTATGTCAGAAATTTTCCGTTAAGGAAGATGGGCTGGTTCTTGCTGGATACAATTTACGATATTGCAATAATACGAGCGATAATATTTGATGAAATTGGGTAACAACTTTAATTCTCTGATTATTTGGGGTTGTTGTTGTGTCAATTTCTCGTATCTGTTGCGTTGCTTTTTCCTTTTTGCTTGCGGTGTCAGCAGGCATCGCACGCGCGGACGAGATGATCATGGCCACAGATGACTGGCCGCCCTTCCGGATTACGGAGGGAGATACCTTCATCGGGCTGGATCTGGACCTGATGGACGAAGTTGCCAGGCGCACAGAAGCCGAACTCCGGATCGCCAAACTGCCCTGGGGGCGGGCGCTCACCGAGATGCAAGGGGGCGGCGTCGATGTCATGACCGGGCTGGCTTTCCGTCCGGACCGGGCGGAATACATCGCCTATACCGATACGCCTTATTTCAAATGCACGACCGCCTTCTACACCATCAAGGGACAGGCCGACAAAATCCGGAGCTACGAAGACCTGGCGCCACACCAGGTCGGCTACGTGTTGCATTCGGCCTACTTCGAAAGGTTCGACCAGGATACGTCATTGGACAAGGTTGGCGTTGCTCAGGAGCAGATCCTGATCGACATGCTGATGAAGGGGCGTTTCGGTATCATGATCGGTACGGATTGCCAGGTGGACTACCTGATCAAACGTCAGGGGTTCGCCGACAAGATTGAAAAGGCGCCGTATAATCCTGGAAACTCGGTCGACCTGTATCTCGGTGTTTCCAAGAAATCGGGTTGGGCGGCAAAGCTTGATGAATTGAACCGTGTCATCAAGGAGCTAGTCGACGAAGGCTTCATCGACAAGATTGCAGAGGACTATTACGGCTCGCACTCCTGACGTTGCCAAATCTTTCGATCCTTGAAGTCTTTTCCTGACTGGCAGAAGGAGAGACAAGTAAGCGCACGTTATTGGTTATTCTCGATAGATTGTACAACCGCATTGCAATCAGCTTCGAAAGTCTGCAAATTGTCCCGTAGGGTTATTGCTCTAGATACCGGACTGCGGAGGACGTGGCCGCAGCTGAACGGCTTGTTGTGAACGAAATTGTCGTGCAGGCAGCTTAAGGAGGGCGGAATGCATCGGCTCATTTTTTGCGCCATGCTGAGCGTTCTTCTTCTGATGTCCGGCGCCCGGGCACAGGACGTTCTCAAGCTGTCCGGTTTCGAAGCCCCCAACCTGACCCCCGTCGCCGAGAGTATTCTAAGTCAGGCCTATGGGGAGATAGGCATCCGCATCCAAACGGTTATCACCAGCCCTCGCAGGGCACTGCTGGATGCAGCTTCCGGCAAGACCGACGGTGAACTGGTGCGGATCAGAACCATAGAAGCCGATCATCGCAGCCTGTTGCGTGTCGATGTTCCGATTATCCTGGCTCGGACCTTCGCCTATACGAACAAGCCTCAGCTTCGCGGCAAGTCCTTCAAGCAGCTCCGGCACTTGCGGGTCGGCCATGTAGCGGGCGCACGGTTCGCCGCTGAACTGGCAGAGGGGTTTGCCGAGGTATGGACCGCAGATACGCCCGAACAATTGTTCGAGATGCTCCAGCGGGACCGGATCGACCTTGTCATTGCCGGGGAGGGCACGGGGCGGCGCATCATCCGCGACCGCAAGCTGGTGGGTGTCTTCCCGTTGCGACCGTCTTTGCAGGAGGTCGCATTCTATCATTATCTGCATGAAAAACATGCTGATCTGGTGCCCAGGATCGAAGCAGTTCTGAAAAGAATGCTGGCGGTGCCGGTGGGTGAGGAAACCGACGGTGTCGGTGAGACGACACCGGAGAAAGATGGACACGTTCTGCACAAGACCGGCTTGAGCTGAAGGTTTTACGCAGGCTGCACGGCCGACGAGACGCTGCGAGGAACACTATGTGCACGAAGAGGCTCATCTGCTTGCTGGCCGGGTTACTGCTGGCTACTGCCGCTTCCGCAAGCGAGAGAATTGTGCTGTCCGGGTTTGAGGCTCCCGGTTTGACCCCGGTGGCGGTCGGTTATCTGCAGAAAGCCTATTCGAGCCTTGGGATCGAACTGGAGATTGTCGAAAACACGCCAAGCAGGGCACTGGTGGAATCCACCTCCGGCAAAACCGATGGCGAAGTGATCCGGATCGGCTCTGTGGGTGACCGTTATCCCACCCTCGTCAGGGTGGATGTGCCGCTGCTTTCTGTTGTGGCCTATGGCTACACCAACCGCGCAGACCTGAAGGACAGATCCCTGGAGGATCTTAAATCCCTGCGGGCAGGGCATGTGCGCGGGGCTGTCTTTGGCGAAATGGCGGCTAGCGGATTTGCAGAAGTCTGGTCGGCTGAAGAACCGGAGCAGCTGTTTCTCATGCTGAAACAGAAGCGGCTTGATCTGGTTTTCGTCCGCGAGTTGAGGGCGAAGGAGATGATAGAGAGGTTCGGTCTTGAGGATGCTTTTTCCCTCCCGTCCAGCCGCAAGGAATATGCCTTCTATCATTACCTTCACGAGCGGCACCGGGATCTGGTGCCACAAGTGGAGGAGGCCTTGCGCGCCGTCCTGAGTGACGAGCACAAGGATACCGGGGATGGCCCGAGCTAGGCGGGCCAATCCGCTGATCCGGACTACTGCCCGCCGGATGTACGGCTAGTTGCCGGTTGCTGGGCCTGTCCCAGGCTTGCACCGAGAAGGGCGGCCGCACCGGCAAAGCCGCTGTCTCCACCGACAACTGTATTGGGAACAAGCTTGCCGACGAGGCCGACCAGCTCCGGTTTGCGTTCCAGCGAGGTCAGCAGTTTCTCCAGCGCCTGCAGCAGAGCTACGCGGTCCTGGCCGAGAACGTCGACCTGCGCTCTCTGTCCTCGGGCAAGTTCCTCCAGATACTGGCGCTCGGCACGGCCGAGGGCCGCGCGTTCCTGTTCGCGCTGATTGGCCACCTGCACGGCTATCTGGGCTTCCACGAGACGGGGCTGTTCGTCCGCCGTGGAGCGTGCCTGTTCCGTTTCGATGCGTTTTTGCTGTGCATCCGTTTCACGTTCGTAGGCGGTGGAAAGCTGATCGGCCAGTTGCACGCGCAGGCGGGAGACCAGCAGTTCCGGCGGGATGGCCGGTTCGCCCAGACGGATCTCGCGGATGTCGACGCCGGCCTTGTTGCCTTCGATCTTGATCTGCTGCTCGATGGTCTGTTCCAGGGCATCGCGGTTTTCGATGAGATCGAGAACCTTTGTCGGGCGCACGGTGTAGGTCGCAGGCTGCACCGGCGTTCCGTCGGCATTCTTGTCCTGCACGCGGATCGAGGCACCGGCGACGTTCCTCACGATCGAGCGGATGGCCGGTGTCAGGATGCGGTTTTCAATCTCCTCCAGTCCGCCGACGGAGCCGACGACCACGGGTGCATTGTCAGGATCGACCTGAACGAGGGCGCGCAGTTCCAGGGGAATGTCCCAGCCTTCCACCTTGACGTAGACCGCCCGGTCGGCAGCGTCGCTGGGGATCTCTTCCTGAACGGAGCGTTCGTTCTGCTGGATATTGCCCTGTTGATCTACCGAGAGATCGATGATGCGTTTTACGTAGCCGCCCTTGTATTCCCAGGTCTGGACGCGGGTATCGACCAGCGTGACTTCATAGGCCTGCCGATTGAGGTAATAGGCCCCGGGGAAGAGCGGGTCTTTCCAGATGCCGACGCAGCCCCTGGGCACCAGGGGAACGGTAAGCGCCTCGCGGGAAACAGAGGAGGCAGAGACTTCTTCCTCGATGCAATTGATGCCGGGCTGACTGACATTGGACTTGACCACACCCACGTGCCCGGCGGGGATGATCGTCGCGTTGGTATTCTCATCGAGGCGAATGTCGAAGAGATACCGGTTCAGACGGTATTGCCCGGGCTTCAGCACCGTTTCCTGAGGGCCGCGCAGACCGCCCTTCGTCAGGAAGCTGTCGGCCTTCAGCATGTCGCCGACATCTGCATCTGCAATTGCCGGTGCCATGAACATGCCGGAGGGCATGGCGTCGCCGTCGAGTGCGGTCAGCTGGCCATAATAGCCTTCGGGAATGGTGACGACGTCCCATTCCTCGAAATCGTAGAGCACCCGGACAAGCGGAATGAAATGAAAGCCGGGCCCGAGGATCTGGGCCTGCGGGCCTTTTTCGCCGTCCAGGGCAATGATGCGGCCCTCAGGCAACTCCTCGAACGCATAGATCCTCTTCAGGTGACCAACACTGTTGGCATCCACCAAGATGAAGGAAGAGGACAGGAGCATGAAGCCGCCGATCAGCACCAGAATGACGCCCATGAACCGGCTCGAAAAAATTTGAACCAGCCTGTGACCGCCGGCTGGAACTCCGGCTCGTCGAAGAATGATGCTGGCTCCCAGAAGGATCGCCACAATTCCAATAATAACGCCGAGCATCACGTTTCCTCCGCCAAGGTTCCGATGCGGAACCTATCTGACTGCGGGTCATGGACTGAGTCAACGACACTCATGTGACACGTGGTGGTCGAACTGCGCCTGTGCCTCGATCAAATGAAAAAGCTCGACGGCAAACGCGGGTAGGATTAGAACCGGCGAAAAGACGCTCGGGAGGAACCATGAAGCCGACCAATCCGGTCTTCACCGGCATTGCCACCACCGTGTTCGAGACCATGTCGCGCTTGGCTATGGCGCATGGGGCCGTGAACCTCGGACAAGGGTTTCCAGATGTCGACGGGCCGGTGGATATCCGGCAGGCGGCGGCTGATGCGTTATTGCAGGGGCCGAACCAATATCCGCCCATGCTTGGCATACCGGACCTTCGCCAGGCCGTTGCCGAGGCCAATCGCCGTTTCTACGGTCTCGAGGTCGATCCGCAAACCGAAGTGATGGTGACTTCCGGTGCGACCGAGGCATTGGCGGATTGCATTTTCGCGTTGGTCTCGCCGGGTGACGAGGTCGTGCTGATCGAACCGCTCTACGATTGCTACCTGCCGCTGGTGAAGCAGGCCGGCGGCATTCCCGTGCGCGTCCGGGTGACCCCGCCCAACTGGTCGCTGGATGCTGAAGCTCTCAAGACAGCCTTCTCCGACAAGACCAAGGCAGTTCTCATCAACAACCCGATGAACCCGACGGCCAAGGTGTTTTCAGACGAAGAGCTTGAGTTGGTCGCCTCTCTCTGCCGCCAGCATGATGCCTATGCGATCTGTGACGAAGTCTACGAGCACCTCGTCTTTGACGGTCATCGGCACACACCGCTGATGGCGCTGGACGGCATGCGCGAGCGCACGGTGCGGATCGGCTCTGCGGGCAAGACCTTCTCGCTCACCGGCTGGAAGGTCGGCTATGTCACCGGGCCTGCCGCGCTGATGGATCCGATTGCCAAGGCGCACCAGTGGGTGACCTTCACGACACCGCCACATCTGCAAAAGGCTGTTGCCTATGGCCTGCGTAAGGACGACAGCTACTACGATGGCCTGTCGCAAGACCTTGCCACAAAGCGCGACCGCATGGCGGCAGGCCTTGCCGCCCTCGGCTTTTCCGTTCTGCCTTGCAATGCAACCTACTTCCTGACTTGCGGGTTCGAGGGGCTGGGGCTTGGACGGACCGACGTCGAGGCGTGTGAAACCCTGGTCACAGCCGCCGGCGTTGCGGCAGTTCCCGTGTCTGCCTTCTATGGATCGGATGCGCCTGAAGGCTACATTCGCTTCTGCTTCTGCAAGCAGGATGCCGTGATCGACGAAGCGCTCGCCCGTCTTTCCGCATTTTTGACTGCGGCCCGGGCCGAATCCGCTTAGCCTGATAGTGTGAAACCTTGGAAATGAGAAACTTCATGGACAATCCGGCTCTGGTCGACGTCACCCGCGGCACCGTGATCGAAAGCCTGCATCGGGGCAGCATTGCGATCGTCGATAGCGCCGGAAAGCTGGTTTTCGGTATCGGCAACGTGGAAGCCCGGGTGTTTCCGCGCTCCGCCATCAAGGCACTTCAGGCATTGCCCCTGGTTGAATCGGGAGCGGCGGAAGCGCTCGACTATTCAGATGCCGAACTGGCACTTGCCTGTGCGTCCCATAACGGCGAGGAAGTTCACGCAAATTCGGCAAGGGTCATGCTGATGAAGGCAGGCCTTGCCGAAGACAATCTCGAGTGCGGCCCGCAATGGCCCCAGCGGATGGAAGATGCAGCCAAACTTATCCTGGCTGATGAATCGCCCTGCGGCCTGCACAACAACTGCTCAGGCAAACATGCCGGTTTCCTTGGCCTGGCCAAGGTGATGGGTGTCGAGACACGCGGCTATGTAAACGCGGAACACCCTGTGCAACGTGAAGTTCGCAACGTGATGGAGCAGATGACCGGCGACACTCTGTCCGAGGATGTCTGCGGAACAGACGGCTGTTCAATCCCGACCTACGCTTCACCATTGCGCAGCTTCGCGCGCGCCTTTGCCGCCTTCGGAACCGGTGAGGGGATGGAGCCGCTTCGGGCAGAGGCTGCGGAACGGCTGTTTGATGCGTGCATCAACGAACCTTACATGGTTGCCGGGACAGGCCGTTTCTGCACCAGGGTGATGGAAGCTTTCCGTGGCCGAGTGTTCGTCAAGACCGGAGCCGAAGGTGTCTTCTGCGCTTCCATTCCCGAGCTTGGTTTCGGTGTCGCGCTGAAATGCGACGACGGAGCAACCCGGGCGTCCGAAGTGATGATGGCAACCGTTCTGGAAGCGATGCTGGAGCTGAACGATGATGAGGCAGCTCTGCTTGACGGACTGGTGAACCCGCCGATCCTGACCCGGGTCGGTATCCAGGCCGGACACATCAAGCCGCGCGAAGAGTTCCTGACCGAGTTGAAAGCAGCGCTGCCTTAACAAGCCGGCGCACTCTCAGGCTTCATTCCTGGCTCTCACTTGTTTCCTTCTAGTTTCAGATGCCGCTTTTTCGGCTCTTGAGGCAGAGGCGTGTGACGAGCGCTTATGATCTGGCTCAAAGATCTTTTTTCATCAGCACCTTGTTGCCGGTTCTTTCCATTTCACTCCAACCCAGGTGTGCGTAAAGAGCAACGTTCTCAGGCATGGCGAAATGGGTTGCCAGATGTATCTCGGTGGCTCCGCTCTCACTGGCAAGGACCTCGACGGCTTCCATCAACAGACGCCCGATGCCCATGCCCCTGATATCCGGATCGACGGCTATGTTCATGAGATGAGCACTTTGGCTGTGGAGACCCAGGATTGCGCAGCCGACGATACGGCCATCCGTTTCAGCGACGAAGACCTGGTTTTGCTCGATGTCTTCCTTCAGGCCGGAGGAGACGTCCGGCAGGTCCGGCAAGGTTGATTTTACCGGTGCATAGGCCCTGTCGATGCATGTTTTCAGGGCCGGGACATCTTGCAATTTTGCCATGCGGATGGCTGGTTGAGCGCTTGGTTCTGTCACAGGAGTTGTCTCATGGCACATCGTCCCGATTTGTCTTTCCGTTTCACCCACGCGATCACGCGCACGCCCGCCGACAGCGTGGCCGACGGCATCCGGGCAGTGGACACGGGCAACCCGAGTGGCGAAAAATTCAGGGCAGAACATGAGCGTTATGTCTCGGCCTTGCAAGAAGCCGGCTTGACGGTTGACGTTCTGCCGCAGCTTGAAACCTACCCGGACAGTTGTTTTGTCGAGGATCCTGCCTTCTGCCTGCCTGAAGGCGCCATCCAGCTTCGGCCGGGCACGGCCAGCCGTGAAGGCGAAGGCGCGGAGATCCGTGCGGCGCTGGAAAGCCGGTTCGGCAAGGTTGTCGATCTGCCGGGGAACGGTCATGTCGACGGCGGCGACGTCCTGATGCTCGACGACGTCATCCTGATCGGCCTGTCCGCCCGCACCGACCGGGAGGGCGCCGATGCCTTTGCCGGATTGCTGGGCGAGTGGGGCTACAAGGCCGAAGTCTGCGAGACGCCCGATGGCGTGCTGCATTTCAAGACGGCCTGTTCCACACTTGGCGATGGCGTCATCCTGGCGACCAAGGTCATGGCAGACAGCGGCTTTTTCGGTGACCGGGAAATTGTGGTCGTTCCCGAAGGGGAAGACTACGCCGCCAATGTGATCCGTGTGAATGATGTCGTGATGGTGCCGGAAGGCTATCCGAAGACATTGGCAGCCATCGAGGCGGCCGGTTTCACGACCGTCGTCCTGCCGACCCACGAAGCCCGCAAGGTCGATGGCGGCCTGTCGTGCCTGTCACTGCGGTTTGCGCTGGATTGATCTCTCTGGAGCTTTGCAGTTCTTAAACCTGTTCGTCTCGACCCTGGGAATGCGCGGAAGTGCGTTCTAGGGATGAGTTTGCCGAGAAGCATCAGGTTTTCGAACTCCTTGATCATGCCATGGCTCACCATGGAAACCACGCCGTTCCGTTTCCGCTCGTAGGGTTTTTATCTGAGGCATGGAGAAAGCAGTCTACACTTTGTCTCAGAGGATGAGCGCGTTTGTGCCGGGCGGTCGGGTCAGTCAGGCCGCTATCTGGTTGCCGTGAACGGTGAGATTGTCGAATTCCGAAACATTGTTCAATTCACCGGTCGCTTTTTCGAGCCAGCGGTAGCCGTTGATCGCGCCCTGTTGCGAGCCCTGGACGATGTTGTTGGTGATGACGGCAGCGCCCGCGCCATCAACCACGGTTACGGCAATACCGGTGCCGCAGTCCCGAACAACGTTCTGGGAGGCTGCGATGTTGCGCATATAGGGGCCCCAACCGAGCATCAGACCGAATTTCGGTGCGCCCTCAACCACATTGCCGGTCAATGTCGTATCCGCTTCAACGGCGATGCCGATGCCGAAGCCGGCCACTTCCGGCGGGTAGGGGCCTTCCTTCTTGATGTTGCGGATCAGATTGCCGGAGCAGACCGCCATACGGCCGCCATCCATGAAGTTGGCGATGGATATGCCGATCGTGCCGCCATCAACGATATTGTTGGCAATGACCGCTCCCTGGAAACCGAATTCGGAATAAATCGCCGTTTCTCCGGAGCGCAGGCAGGAATTACCGATGATCTGGACGTTGGAACCTGCATTGGAGCGGATTGCGGAGAAGGCGCAATCCGCCACGCGGTTGTTGGAAACCATGACGCCATGAGCGCGGAAAACATTGATGCCGTTGCCGAACTGGCCGGTGCCGCCGTAGCGGGCGCCGATACGTTCCACCCGGTTGCCGGAAACGATGGTTCCGTCTTCGCCTTCGCGCCAGCGGTGCACCCAGATGCCGCCGTTGGCGCAGTCGGTTATCGTGTTGCCGGTGATGGCAAGGCCGTTGGCCTCGTTCGAGCGCAGTCCCGCTTCCGCGGCACCGGAGATCCGGCAATTTTCGACCCGGCCTGAACAACGGTCCAGCAACAGTCCCATCTTGGAAGAACCGGTGATCTCGCAATTGTCCAGCGTGACGTTCTTGACGTTGATGAAATGCAGCAGGCCCTCGGTGAAATCGCCGATCGATCGATTGGCGCCATCGAAGGAAATCCCGGTCAGGCCGACATTGGCGACATTCTCGGCACGGATCAGCTGACCACCGCCGCCCTGGTAGACGAGCCGTGTTCTGCCGGGAACGCCGACAATCAATGTGCCGGAGGGAAGACGCAGATTGGCGACCGGATAGGTGCCGGCAGGCAGGAACAGCGCGCGGCCACGCTCAACGGCACGGTTGACGGCATTCTGGAATTGAGCGGTCTGGTCATCTGCCGCGTTGGGCAGAAGACCAAGATCTTCGGAATCGATAGAACCGCGCAGGTCGGCAACCTTCATCTGGGCCGTGGCGACTGTCCCGGAAAGACACAATGCTGTCCCGGCAAGAAACGCGCGTCGGTTCAGTTTTGAAAGATTACGTGTCATCGATCCGGCCAATTGCTTTCCGACGTCCCGGATTGGGATCCGCCTCAAGTGTCTGTGGCTGAAATCGCAAGAGCCGTGCCGGATTGGCATTTTCGAGACCGTACGCTGTAACCGGCGGAAAAAAAGAGACCGGCCAGGCACATGGCCTGGCCGGTCAGGTAACCGGTCTACAGGGGCAGAAGAGACCGGTCAGAGGCGATTAGAGGCTGCTCGGGTCAACGCTTTCCAGACCAACCCAGTTTTCGTCAGCCTTGGAAATGAAGCCCGGTACGTCCTTGTTCCAACGTTCCTGGATCGACGGTGCGAGGTTCAGGTAAAGCTTGTTGTCAACGATCTTCCACAGGTCCGGGTCACCATCGACCTTCACGCCCATGGCAGCACCGAAGGCGCAGAAACCGCCGTATTGCGGAAGATATTTTTCCGGGTTCTGCTTGAAGAGATCGCGGTTCTCTTCAGACGCGAAACGGTAGGTGGCGCCGTTGTGAACTTCGGTAATGGCAATGTCGCCGTCCTGCGGAGCGCCATTGACGAAATAGGAAACCGGATCGACACCGCGCAGGGCCAGGCCGGTGATGGTGGCGTTGACGTCAAAACCGGCACCGAAAGCGCTGGAGACAAGCCCGGTGACAACGACCAGGGCGGCAACTGAGCCGCGAATGAGGTTTGCAAACATCTGGAGACACTCCCAAGGGGTTGAATTGGTCCGGCAAAGACGTGTTCAAGTGATCTTGAAATAGGAACCGATTGGTTCCTAATCGGTCGCACTTGACCAACCCTGCCGGTGGTTCCTAAATAGAGTTAGGAACCGAATGGTACAAAACACAAGCGCGTGACATACGGTTGAGTTTTTTGTGAAGTGGCTTGACGGGAGATCGCATGGCAAGACCTCGGGAATTCGACGCTGATGAGGCATTGGAAAAAGCCATGGAGCTGTTCTGGGATGTTGGCTATGACGAAGCCTCGCTGTCCGAACTGCTCGATGCCATGGCCATTACCAAGGGTTCTTTCTACAAGGCGTTCCAGGACAAGCAGTCGGTCTATCTGGCGGCACTCGACAGGTACAACGATCAGGTTGTCAGCAACACGGTCGCTTTTCTTGGTGACCCTTCGGAAGGGGCAGGACGGGACCGGATACTTGCCCTGTTCGGCCGCATTGCCGACCTCGCCCAGAAAGATGGAGACAGGCTCGGTTGCTTTCTGTGCAATGCCCTGGTCGACAAGGCGGGGGGCGCAGAGGCAGAGGCAAGGCTGCAGGCGATGACAAGGCGTCTGGAAAACGGTTTTTACCGCGCGCTTCAGGACGATGGGCTTGAGGGCGCAGAAGCTCGCGGCACCGCGCGCGGCGTACTGACAGCCTATTTCGGCTTGCGGGTTCTCGGCCGGGCGGGTTTGTCCGCCGACATGGCGGCCGACTGCATCCGCCAGGTCGAGAGACTGCTTGGCCGTGTGCATTGAGACAGGGGCAGGAGCAAGTGGTTTATTGAGGCTCGGGGACTTTGAAGCCGCGAAATACTGAATTCCCGATAACCCAGTACCACCTCAACCCGAGGAAGCACGAAGTGCTGTCTCGAAGGATGGGCGACACATTCGGGAGCAAGCGGCCCATCCTTCGAGACGGGCTTTCAGCCCTCCTCAGCATGAGGGAGATGGGTTGAGGGGAAAGTCTTCAGGAGAGTGTCCCGAGCCTCGCCCTATCGCAGGCGCCTTGCCAGTTCCCGCAGAATGCGGACCGCGGCTTCCTCGATGACAGGGTAGGTCGGTCTCGTGTCGCGCGGACCTTTCGGCAAAGCCGGAACGTGAACGAAGATGCTGGCAATGCCCGAGCCGATGGAATCCCACAAGGTGGCATTGCAGAGATAGGTTCCGGCGTTGGTGGAAAGCTGTGCGGGCGCACCTGCGGCAAGCGCAGCATCGCGCAGGGCCCTGGCAGGCAGGGTTGAGCTTCGCGCGCGCTCTTGAGAGATTGCCAGTTCCGGCTTGACCGGTGCTTTGCCCAATGCATCCGGACGCACGCGTACGGCCTTGTTGACGGCTCTTGTTTCAATATTGATCGTTCGCCGGGTCCCGTCGACGCCGAAGTGCACGATGGCGTCCGGCGAAAGGGTGGTGCGGAGCCGGTCTGTGACATCTTCACGCCCTGCCCAGGTTGTCGGCAGGACATGGAAGACGAAGTCGACACCTGACTGATGCGCGCCCATGCGTTTGGCGAGCCGTCTCATGAGGCGCTCCGTCGGATTGACGGGTGCCCCCGGGAACGGTGAAAAACCGGTCACCAGAACGGTCTTGCGTCCTGAAGTGTTCATTCGCCAAGCCCCATCAAGGTCGCTAATTCGTCTACCGCGAGCGAGACAGCGGTCTTGCCGCCGCGCACTTCCTCTTCCAGGGATTTGAGGCGGTCGGCGGTTCGCGTGTTCGATGTCAGGGCTTCCATCATGCGCTGCTGAAGCATGTCCCACATCCAGGCGACTTGTTGTCCGCTGCGTTTTTGATGCCATTCACCGCTGGCCTGCATGCGCTCGCGAAACACCGTGATCTGCTCCCACAGGTGATCCAGCCCTTCGTTGGCGAGGCCAGACACCGTGATGACAGGCGGTGTCCATGTGGGCGACTTGGGAGCAAGAATATGCAGCGCTGCGCGATAGTCCGAGGCAGCGGTACGGGCACGGGTAGCGCCGTCGCCGTCGGCCTTGTTGACGGCGATCATGTCGGCGATCTCAAGAACGCCCTTCTTGATGCCCTGAAGCTCGTCACCGGCGCCAGGCAGCATCAGGACCAGGAAGAAGTCGACCATGTCGGCAACCGTGGTTTCCGATTGCCCGATGCCGACGGTTTCAACCAGGATCACGTCGTACCCGGCGGCCTCGCACAACAGCATGGTCTCGCGCGTCTTCGCGGCAACCCCGCCAAGCGTGCCGGCGGAAGGCGAAGGGCGGATGAAGGCCTTCGGATCCACCGCAAGCTGGGCCATTCGTGTCTTGTCACCCAGGATCGACCCACCGGTACGGGTGGATGACGGATCGACCGCCAGAACGGCGACCTTGTGCCCGGCGGCAGTCAGGTTGGATCCCAGCGTGTCGATAGTCGTGGACTTGCCGACACCTGGCACGCCGGTGATGCCGACCCTGAGGGCCTTGCCTGTGAGAGGCAGCAGTTCCTGGATCAGATGCTGGGCAAGGCGGCGATGCTCGTGCTTGCGCGATTCCACGAGCGTGATGGCGCGGGCAAGCGCAGCGCGCTGTCCGGCTTTCAGACCGTCCGCCAGCTTCGCGGGGTCGAGATTTCGTGCCGTTGTCATCATGCCTCAAGGTGTTAGCGCAGGATTCGGCAAAGGTCACTGCCGCCAAAGGGTGAAGACGCTTTCGCGATGGGTTCTGACGGCGCAAAACAGCGCCGAAATGGATGGAAACATTGAAACCCGCAGGCAAAAACGTGTTAGATACACGCCACTTCGATGAAATTCATTTTTGGTGCTGCATGACACCCTTGTCCTATCTGAAAGCCCCGTTCTGGGTTCTGGGTCTCGCCGGAACCGACAAGTCTCCGCGCAAGAATCCGCTTCTGGGAAGCGAGAGGCTGAATACCTGGGGCCTGCACAAGAAAAGAGTGCAGCTTGCTGCCGATCTTGCAGCCCGCAGACGCGCGAAGCTGGCCCATCTGGTTGAACGGGACCAGCAGGCTTTCTTCGATGAGAACGGCTATTTCCTGGTCAAGAACTTCCTGCCGGAAGAAACTTTCCGCCAGCTCAAGGAAGAAGTGTTCAACCAGCCGTTCGAATCGCGGGAGATGCGCCAGGGGCAGGCGGTGACGCGGATGACATTGCTGCCGCCGGAGGTGTTGCGCAAAAACGCTGCGTTGGCTCAGGCGGTGCGTGATCCGCGTGCGATCAACATGATCCGCTATGCCGCCTCGCAGGGTGGACAGCCTCTCAATTTCATTCAGACGGTCCTGGTAGAACCGTTGAAGGTGAAGAAAAAAGATCCGCAGTCCGATGCTCACGCCGATACGTTCCACGCGACGTCCAAGGCCTGGCTGTTCCTGCAGGACGTCGGTGAGGACGACGGGCCCTTCTTCTTCGTGCCGGGTTCACACAAACTCACGAAGGAGCGGCTGGAATGGGAGTATGAATGCTCCCTGAGCGCAGCCAAGGACCTGAGGTCCCACCATGCCAGCGGGTCTTTCCGGATCAAGGCGGATGAGCTTGCCTCCCTTGGCCTGCCGCAACCCAAGAAGATGGCGGTGCCGGAAAACACGTTGATCGTGGCCGATACCTTTGCCTTTCACGGCCGTACGCCGTCCGACAAACCGACAGTCCGTTCGGAAATCCACTGGCACATGCGCCGCAATCCGTTCCTGCCGTGGACCGGCGGCGACCTCAAATCCATGCCGGGTTTGAAGGATCGCGGCATGCCGGTTTTGATGGATCTTGCGGATGTGGCTGAAAAGACGCTGAAGCAGCGCAACGTGTGGCGCAAGGTGGGCGAAGTCATGGTGCGCTCGCAGCCGCACGTGTGAGGGCTGAGGTGTCTTCTGATTTCTTCGTTTCAAAGATCCGATAGTCAATTGTTCCCATCAAACCTCATCCTGAGGAGGACCATCAGGTCCGTCTCGAAGGATGCGACACTTGCTCAAGAGTGTGCCGCCCATCCTTCGAGACAGCGCTTTCGCGCTTCCTCAGGATGAGGGGGAAATTGGGGGTGTTCTGTCGGAATGAACCTGGCCGGCCGCGTAACCGTCAGCTCTTCGGTGTCCAGAGAATCCGCTGGAGCTGTGCATCGAACAGGTCGTTTTCGGCCGGAAGGCGGTCGAACGGGCCGTCGTAGCCCGGGATCGCGTAGACCAGTTCCACATTCGGATGACCATCGGAATGGCAGATCGCCATGCCACGCCACAGGTTCTGGCCGACGCGGCAGTCGGCGCGTGAGGAGCCGATTTCGGAAAAGGTCATGCCGATCCGTTCGCCGTTCGGGCCCTGCAGGTGGTGTGTCACACCGTGGACGGTGCGGACCTTGCCGTTCTGACCCTTGAACACCTGCAGCACCTGAAAGCCGTCACTGTTGAAAGCTGCAAGCGCCCACTCGGTGGAGTTTTCGTTGGCGGTTTGAATGCCTTCGGTGGTGAAGCCGGGCAGGGCTGCCTCAATGGCTTTCTGGCCGTATTGGGTTTCACCGGTAATGCCGCCGACATGATCTTCAGCGATTTGCACCAGCGTGATGTTGGATGTCCGCACCAGGCGCCCGGATGTGCCGTCCAGATCCGCCGTCGGTGCGCAGGCCGCTCCCGTAAGTGCGAAAAGGCAGGCAAAACCGATAGCAGTTAGACGCATGATGATACTCGGGCTGATTGGGCTGCGCCGAATTGCGCAGAAGCGATACGGGATTTACCAAGTAACGTCTTGTTTGCAAAGAGAGCGATGCCCCCTGTGGACAGTTCCCGAAGCTTGCAGGCAACTGCCGCAGGGGCATCAAGGCTTGCGTTTCAGCGTACTGGTCAGGTCTCGTCCCGATTGATCCATTTGGGTGCGGAAGGGGGCGTATAGTTTTCGAACTGGCGGATCATATCCAGCGGAGAACTGGCGATCTGCGCCATGTCGCGCATCACCTCTTTGGTGAAACCCTGGTCTGTCTGGTGATCGAGGAAGGCGATCAGGTGATCGTAATAGCCTTCGGCATTGAGGAAACCGCAGGGCTTCTTGTGATAACCGAGCTGGCCCCAGGTCCAGACTTCGAAAATTTCTTCGAGCGTACCAACGCCGCCCGGAAGGGCTATGAAGGCGTCGGACAAGTCTGCCATCATCGCCTTGCGCTCATGCATGGAATCCACGAGATGCAGTTCGCTCAATCCTTCGTGGCCGATTTCCTTGTCCTGAAGAGATCGCGGCAGCACACCGATCACCTTGCCGCCGGCTTCAAGTGCCGCGTCGGCAACGGTGCCCATCAGGCCGACCTTGGCGCCGCCATAGACAAGCGTGTAGCCCTCTTCGGCGATGACGCGTCCCGTTTCGCGCGCAATATCCGCATATGCCTCGAGAGCGCCGTAGCTGGAGCCACAAAAGACGCAAATGGATTTCATGTCTGTTCTCCGGTCGCTGAGGTGGCAGGCTCTGCCCTCAGGCATGTTGATCGTGTTCGATCCATGACACGCGGGCCCGTGGGCCCGCGTGTCATCTTCAAGGTCAGTCTTTGGCCAACTCGTCCAGAACCCGGGCCCAGGAACGGATGCCCTTGTGGAAGCTGGTCAGGTTGTATTTTTCGTTCGGCGAATGGATCTGGTCATCTTCCAGACCAAAGCCGATCATCAGGGAATCCATACCCAGCATGCGCTTGAAATCACCCACGATCGGGATCGAACCGCCCATGCCGGTCAGCGCAGCATCCTTGCCCCATTCCGCCTTGAGGGCTGTCTTGCCCTTTTCCAGCGCAGGCATCGCAAAGTCGAGCCTGAGGGCAGGGCTGCCTTCCTTGGCAATGAAATCCACCGTGCAGTCTGCCGGGATCTTCGAGCGCACGTAGGCGCGGAAAGCTTCCTGGACCTTGTCCGGGTCCTGATCGCCGACAAGGCGGAAGGTGAACTTGGCATGTGCTTCGGCCGGGATCACCGTCTTGGAACCGGCACCCTGGTAACCGCCCCACATTCCGTTCACTTCAACGGTCGGGCGGGTCCAGAGGTGTTCAAGCGGCATGCGGTCCTTTTCACCGCGCGGATATTTCAGGCCGACATCTCCGAGGAATTCCTCGACCGAGAAACCGAGTTCGTCCCACATCTTGGTGACTTCTTCCGGCATGTCGATGACGCCGTCGTAGAAGCCGGGCAGGGTCACCTTGCCGTTTTCATCGTGCAGGCCGGCAATGATCGAGGCGACGATGTGGTTCGGGTTTTGAGCCGAGCCACCATAGGAGCCGGAATGCAGGTCGCGGCTGGCTGCCTTGACGATGATCTCGTCGCCGACCATGCCGCGCAGCATGATGGAAATAGCCGGTGTTTCAGCGTCCCACATGCCGGTGTCGCACACGAGCGCGAGATCGCAGGACAGTTCGTCCTTGTTGGCTTCCAGGAACGGATGAAGCGACGGAGAACCAGACTCTTCCTCACCTTCGAACAGGATCGACACGTCGATCGGCAGGTCGCCGGTTTCTTCGAGATAGGCGCGGGCCGCTTCGACGAAGGTCATCAGCTGGCCCTTGTCGTCGGCGGAACCGCGAGCAACGATGATCTTGCTGCCGTCCGGCTTTGTCTCGATGGCCGGGTCGAACGGGTCGCGCTTCCACAGGTTCAGCGGATCGACCGGCTGAACGTCGTAGTGGCCGTAGAAAAGGACATGCGGTCCCGGCTTGCCGGACTTGCGATGACCGACAACCATCGGATGGCCGGTCGTGTCGCGTACCGATGCCTCAATGCCGATGTCGTTCAGTTCTCTTGCCAGCCATTCAGCTGCCTCACGGCACGGAGCCTTGAACGCAGGGTCGGTGGAAATGCTCTTGATCTTGAGGAGGTCGAACAGTCGGTCGAGGCTGTTGTCGAGATTGGCATCGATGCGCGCCAAGACCTTGTCGATGGAACTCATGACGGATCCTTGAATTTTTGAACAGATAGGAGCAGGCCCGATGGACTCGGGCAATGTGAGAAGGCCCTAACAGGCCATATCGGCGCGCGTTGCGCAATTGCTTATTCAGGAAGCAGAAGACGGCCGGCAAAGCGCCGGCCGCCGATCCATCAGGCGGCCTGGATCTCTTTCTCGCCGGTGGCAGGTGCTGCGTCACCGGCCGTCTGTTCGTCCTGCAGACCCTTGTCTTGCGACAGATAGACGGTCGAGGAAGGATAGGCGATTTCAGATCCGTTGGCCTCGACGATCTCCCTTATGCCGAAGAGCAGCTCTTCCTGGATTTCCTGAAACGCTGCGACCGTAGCCGCCTGCACATAGGCATAGACGTCGACCGTGACAGCGTAGTCGTCTAAACCGATCAGACGCACGCGAAGGGGATCTTCGATTACCTTTTCGTGGGCGAGGAGATAGTCGTGGATCGCTGCCAGAACGCGCTTCAGCGATGCCGGGCTCGTCTCATACCGCAGTTTGAGCTTGTGTCGGAAGTGAAACTGGTCGCGGTAGCTGTAGTTGATGATCTTTCGTTTGGCGAGATCGGCATTGGCAACGGTGATGAGTGTTCTGTCGAGCGCCCTGATACGGGTTGAACGGATGCCGATGGATTCCACGGTGCCCGCCAGATCGTCGAACTGGCAGAACTCGCCGACACGCACCATCCGGTCAGCATAAAGAATGATACCGCCGATCAGGTTTTCAATTGTCGGCTGGGCGGCAAGGGCAATTGCAAGACCACCCACGCCGAGACCTGCGATGACGCCGTAGATCGGAATACCGATCTGGGTTGCGCCATACCCGAGCACGATCAGCGCGATGGCAAGGGAGAAGACTCGGAAGCCGGTGCGCAGAAGGCTGACGTCTAGTCCGTCTCTTGCAGCCCCGGCACTGCTGGAAAACCAGACGTAGAACAGCTGCAGAAGCTGATAGACCATCCAGGCAGTCGCCGACCAGATGATGGCCGTCATCGACGTGCCGACTGCCACCAAAGGCATGCCTGTGATGTTGATCTGGTCTTCGCACACATAGCGGAAGAGACTTGCGGCAAGGATCACCACAACCGGATTGAGGATCGCGTGGACGATGCGGGTTCCTTCGTTCACGGAGACCGCACGCCACCTGCGCCAGCGGACGTAATATCCGAACACGACCGCGTAGAGAACGAGAAGTCCGCCAAGCGCCAGCCATTGCCAAAATGCCTGGTCGGCAAAATGATACTGGAGCAGGTCTGGCCCTGCTTCAATGACGTCATACCAGAGCGGTGCAATCAGGTTGCCGGGTGTGTAGATGTAGTATTCAAAGAGGTCTTCTCCGCGGTCCGCGGTGATGGGCAGAACCCGTACAACTGCATAGTCTTCGGGAATGCGCTCGACGGAGGATCTGGAAAACAGGTACTGCCCGCGCAGTTCCCCTTCATCCTGACGCAGCAGGTTGATGCTGGTGCCGGGAATGGTCCAATGGTCAGGCAATTCCGCCGTGTTGCCGGGCTTTCGCGAACTGCCTGCAGGCGAGCCGGGAATGTCTTCGAAAAGCGGCGCCGGGATCCTGTCCAGGATCTCCTGAAGCTGCAGTGCAATCTCGACGCTGGCATTTTCCCGGGAAGTCACGGGAATGCCGCTGAGGTCGAAAGTCTGCGCGGCTTTTGAAAGAAGCGCACGTACCAGAACCAGTTTTTCCTCTTCGCTGTCCGACAGGAACAACCGGTTGCTGTCATCATAAGTGTCCCGCACCGACATCCAGAGCGTGTTCACTTCGTTCATGATGTAGACGAAGCTTTCCAGTGTCGCACGCGGACTGGACGTGTCGGGTGGAGAAATCGGGTTGTCGCGCAGGTACTCCCGGGCGCGTGCCACCCGATTTTGATCCAGTGATCCTGCCCGTTCTTCCGTACTGGTGGGAGCAGTGCCGGGCTCCTGTGCACGGGCTATCGGCGCTCCGGCCAGGAGAACAGCAATCAGGGACAGCAGGAAAAGCAATTGCAGAGCCGAACCGAAGCGGCGCTGCTGCAAGCACTCAGCTTTGTATTGCGGTTGTGGCCGGTTTACTCGGTAACGCATGTTGCCCCGTCTGCCGTTGTTTCAATTGCAGCCTTAACGGGAAGGGGTAACTATCCTGTTACTCAGGGGAAAAACGGGGGTGGCGCATCACTCCTGAACCGGATTGGTGTAATCGCTTGCGGTGAGGACAATTTCCACCCTTGCAGGCCCGATGACATCTTCCAGCCGGGCGGAGAGAATGTCGCGGAACGCGTCTATGTCTTCGGCACGAACGGGTTTTTCAGGATCGAGATAGACCGCCACCCAATGCATGCGCCCTGCCTGAAGGACAGCTGCCCGATGCAGGCGATAGCCTTTTTCGCGGGCAAGGTCGCGGGCTGCCCGGGCGACCTTGGCATAGGTGCTGCTGGGGGCACTGACGCCGGCAAGGTCTGCCAGCGTCGTGCGGAAGGTCGAAAGCGGCTGCCAGATGATCGCCAGGATCAACACCAGAACGATGACCGCATCGCCGATCGGGACAAATGGTCCGAGAACCGTATCTTCCAGATAGGGCAGCGACAGAAGGGCTGCGCCCGATCCGACGCTGAGCGCGCCGTCGATGAGAGCGGCGCGGGCTTCGGTCTTCAGGATGGCGCTGCGCTTGCCGGTTTTCCGGTAGGCACGGTGAAAGTTGAATGCAAGGCCCAGGCAGATGCTGACGATGACGACTGCGTAGACCGCGATCGGACCAAACACCAGTTCCGGGACAACGCCTCCGGAAAAGAAGGTCCAGATTTTCGAGATGGAGACAAAGGCTGCGAAGACCAGCACGCCAATGAGGATGAGGCTCCGGAAGGTGACATAGAGCACCTCGTCGAAATCGTGTCCCCAGGGTCTGGAGCGTGTCGGTGGCAGGCCTACCCTTGCCCCGATTCGAGCGGCCGCAATGGCGGAGATGAAATTGACGGCCGAATACAGCCCGTCCACCAGCATGGCGTCGGACCGGGATGCCCAGGCGGTCACAAGGCCGGCAGCGGCCATGAACAGGTTGGCCCATTTGCCGATGACAAGCGCCTTGCGCTCGGTCTCCAGATTTTGGGCCGCGGTTGCCGGCATCGCTTTGTCTAGTTGCCTCTTTTCAACGAACCGAGCAGGCCCCGAACCAGCGCACGGCCGAGCGAGGAGCCGAGACTTCTGGCTGCGGACTTGAGCCCGGCTTCCAGGGCCGTGTCACGCTGGCCACGGCGGTTGCTGCGCCGTTCCCGGCTTTCCTGACGCGGCCTGTCATCGCGTCCGAAGTCGGGCAACTGGAAACCGGATCGCGAGCGCCGTGGCTCGCCATGTTTCCTGGCGTAGCTGTCTTCCTTTTCCTGGCGCCGCTGTTCCTGTCTCTGCGCTTCTTGCGCGCGTCCCATCAGGACTTCGTATGCCGACGTCCGGTCGCGGGTGCGCTCGTAAGTGCCAAAGACGGGGCTGGACTGGATCAAGGCCCGCCGTTCGGCCTGGGTGACGGGACCGAGCCGGGAGCAGGGTGGACGGATCAGCGTGCGCTGAACAACGGAGGGAATGCCTTTGCCTTCCAGGGTCGAGACCAGTGCTTCGCCGACACCGAGTTCCGTGATGACCCGTTCGGTGTTGAGATCCGGGTTGGGACGGAACGTTTCCGCAGCGGCCCTGACAGCCTTCTGGTCGCGCGGCGTGAAGGCGCGCAGGGCGTGCTGAATGCGGTTGCCGAGCTGGGAAAGCACGGTCTCCGGTACGTCCAGCGGGTTCTGGGTAACAAAATAGACGCCGACACCCTTGGAACGTATCAGCCGGACTACCTGTTCCACCTTCTCGATAAGTGCCTTGGGAGCATCGGAAAACAGAAGGTGGGCTTCGTCGAAGAAGAACACCAGCTTCGGCTTTTCCGGATCACCGACTTCGGGCAGTTCCTCAAAGAGTTCCGACAGCATCCAGAGCAGGAAGACGCCATAGAGCCGGGGAGCGGACATGAGCTTGTCGGCGGCGAGGATGTTGACGACGCCCCGGCCGTCCGGCGCGGTGCGGATGAAGTCACGAATGTCGAGGGCCGGTTCGCCGAAGAAATTTTCACCACCCTGGCGCTCCAGCACCAGGAGCCTGCGCTGAATGGCCCCGACGGACGCCTTGGAAACGTTGCCGTAGATCGTGGAAAGCTCGGAGGCACGTTCTGCCACGTGGGCAAGCATTGCCCTGAGGTCTTTCAGATCCAGCAGCAGCAGGCCTTCATCGTCGGCCAGTTCGAACAGGACGTTCAGTACACCTTCCTGCGTATCGTTGAGTTCCAGCAGTCGGGCAAGGAGCAGGGGCCCGATCTCGGAAACGGTGGTGCGGATCGGATGGCCTTGTTCGCCGAGCAGGTCCCAGAACACCGCGGGGAAGGCTTCATAGGTGTACTCGTCGGCGATCCCGACATCGCTGGCGCGTTTTTCAAGAAAGTCCTTGGAAACGCCCGCGGTTGCAAGTCCGGACAGGTCGCCTTTGATATCGGCGCAGAACACGGGAACACCGGCCTTGGAAAAGCCTTCGGCAAGGATCTGCAGTGAGACGGTCTTGCCGGTGCCTGTTGCTCCGGCAATCAAGCCATGGCGGTTTGCGAGCTTGAGCGTGAGGGTTTCTTCCCTGGTGCTGGCACCGATGAAAATACTGTCTTTTACCGTCACGATTACCCCCGAATCCCTGCATCTTACCGCAGCCTAGAGCCTTTCACGGCCAGATTGAAACTTTCTGTTGCCAGGCGGCATTGGACGAGCCTGCGGGCTGCATGCGGCATAGTCGAGCAGAAAAGACATTGCCCATCGACGCGGGCACCTCGAGACTTGTATAGAGAAGCCAAACGGACGCCGGATGACAGGGCGTCAGTCATTTGATCAGGAGATTTTCATGGACGAGCTCATCCAGCGGATCATGGCGGCAGCAGGCATCGAGGAAGATGTCGCCAAGAACGCCATCGGCATCATTCTGGGCTTCTTGAACAAGGAAGGTCCGGAAGACAAGATGCAGCTCATCTTCGATGCTTTGCCTGGAGCGAAGGATCTTGTCGATGCGCGTGCGGAAGCCGGTTCCGGCGGCGGGTTCTTGAGCGGTCTTGGAAGCATGATGGGCGGTGGCATGGGGGCCATGGCGGCACTCAATGAATTGACAAATGCGGGCCTCGACATGGATGGCGTGCAAAGTGTTGTCAAAGAACTCGTGTCCTATGCTAAGGAAAAAGCAGGGGACGATGTTGTGAATGAAGTGGTTTCACAAATTCCGGGACTGAGCCAGATCGTCTGACTGTCCCAGGTTCGGTTGCCGGTTGATTAGGGAGTTCTGAGCGCATGTCTTATTCCATCGATGAAATCGAAGGTATCGGCCCAACCTATGCTGCAAAGCTGGGTGAAGTCGGCATCAAGACAACGGAAGCTTATCTGGAGCGTGCGAAGGACCCGAAAGGTCGCAAGGCGCTGGAAGAAGAAACCGGCATCGACGGCAAGCGGATCCTGAAATGGGCCAACATGGCGGATCTGATGCGCATCAGCGGCGTTGGTGAGGAATATTCCGAACTCCTGGAAGCTGCCGGCGTCGACACGGTGAAGGAACTGAAGCATCGCAATGCCGCCAACCTGGCGGAGAAGATGCAGGAAGTGAACGAAGCCAAGAAGCTCGTTCGCCAGGTGCCGAGTGAAAGCCAGGTTACCAAATGGGTCGATCAGGCCAAGGAATTGCCGCCGATGATGACCTACTGAGGTCGGCAAGCCGAAAATTGAAATGACAAAAAAGGCGTGCGGAAAGCGCGCCTTTTCCTTTTGGCGATTGGCATTTTGACGTTGTTGCCCGGCGTGCGTGCCTGGCGGGGTCTCCTCTGACGCATGTTGTTTTGCAGCCGCGCCAGAACAAAAAAGGCGCACCGAAGTGCGCCTGTTGTTAGCCCCTGGAAGCTGTTGGCTCTAGAAGCAGCGTTACACGCTGATCTGGCCGTAACGAAGCGCTTCGACCACGGTGTGGGTCTTGTTGGAAGCGTTCAGCTTGACACTGGCATTCTGCAGGTGAGCGTGGACGGTCCGCTGGGAGATGTCGAGCACGTCTGCAATTTCTCCGGCGGTCTTGCCATAGGCCGTCAGTTCCAGAACCTTGCGCTCACGGGTCGACAATGCGCCCGGTCGCTGTCCGGAAATCACGCCGAGTTCGCGCAGGCGCGAGAAGGCGGCAGCTGCAAGAGCTTCCAGGTTGGAAAGATCGTATTTGTTGACCTGAAGAGCAGGGCCGCTTGCAAACACGAATGCCTGGAAAGGATAGAGTTCCGTTACCGGGATGACGAGAACCTGACTTCCTTCCCCGGCTGACGCCAGAAGGTCGGAATGTTCCATATCACCGGCGGAGATTGTCCAGACGCGAGCCCGGTTGGAGCCGAGGCCAAGCATCAAGGCGCTGTCATTTGCAGAAAGCGAAGTGCTTTCAATTCCGTCGTTGCGTTGATCGGGCCACCGGAACCGTTGAACGAGGTTGTCGATCGGGCGGTTCGGCATCGGCAGGCCGGTAATGAGGATATGCGTCGCCCCCATGCGGCGAAGGTTCGATTCCAAAATATCGAGAACATGATGGGCGGCATTTGCTTCCGAGATTGCTCTCAGCTTGCTCTTCAATTCCGTTTGATCAAGCATTGTGCACATCCTTTGCGGCTTGGGTGGCCGCGTCTTTGCGGGCGTCCGTACGCGAGCCGGAACATCCGCTGATGGGTGAAATCCGTTCCCGCCGAACCTATTCAGGTAAGTGTCGGATCCGGACGCCGCGCATTTCTTATGAGGGTAGAATTTCCCATGCGTCAGCAGCTATACGCTACAATACAATTGATGATCGTACCAATAGGGAAAACTGGCAAATTTAGCTTATTCCGCCAAAAAATTGACAAGTTGGCGCCTAGAAGAGGCCAAATTGTCTTTCTGAGAAGTGTTTAACGTCTTCGTAAGTGTAAGTCGAAAAACGCAATTTGTAGATAAATTGTTATTTCACACGTCTAATTAATTCTACGAGCGAATCGCAAGTCGGAACTGGCTCCCGGTTTCATCTGATTCATCTGTCCGAGACCTTGTGATCTTCAAATCCTTACCCATTCTGCTGAGTTGCCAAGCTTCGGGACCAGGGACTAAAACGGGGCCAGGGAGTACGTGCGATGCCGAACAGCTTTACTGGACCTGAAAGTTTTTATTCTGCCGACGCGGAGGCCTGGTGGGCTGCCGTCGACAAGGCCCTGAAGGGGAGTACCCGGCAGAAGCTTTACGGGAAAACCGAAGACGGATTGGATATCGCGCCGCTTTATGAGCGCAGAACAGACAGTCCGGCGCGCGCCCTGCGGGCTGCCGCAGGTGACTGGTCCGTGGTTCAGCGGATCGACATTCCCGATCCTGCCGCCGCAAACGCACAAATTCTGGAAGATCTGGAGGGTGGCGCGAGCGGCCTTGACCTGGTTTTCCGCGGTGCTGCCGCATCATACGGCGACGGCATTCGGGTCGACGATCTATCCGGTGTCGACCGCCTCCTGAAAGACGTCGAACTGGATCTGATTGACCTGCGCTTTGAGGCGGGGCGGGAAAATGTCGAGATTTTCGCCTCCCTTCTGGCACTGCTCGAAAAGCGCAAGATCGATCCTGCAAGTGTTCACCTGACGGCCGGGATCGATCCCTATGGCTGGGTGGCAGTCAATGGCGTCGCACTTGCCGACATGGAAAACGCCTACAGGCATTTCCGCGATCTGGTGGTCGCAGCGCAAGATTTTGGCAGCCCGGCACGGGTAATGAAGGCCGATGGCCGCATATGGCACGAAGCGGGCGCAACGCCTGCGCAGGAGCTTGCGCTTGTTCTGGCTTCCGCCACAGCTCACATGCGCTTGCTGGAAGGCACGAGACTGGCGCCCGAACAATGGGCTGACAGAATTTCCTTCAGCCTGATCGCGGAAGCCGACCAGATCGGAACCATTGCCAAGGCCCGCGCGATCCGCTCGCTCTGGGCGTCGGTACTGGACGGTGCAGGACTGCCGCAAGCAACTCTGCCGCTCCACATGTCGACTTCCTACAGAATGCTGACCCGCCGGGATCCCTGGGTCAATCTTCTGCGCAATACGGTGGCAACCTTTGCAGCCGGTGTTGGTGGTGCAGACAGTGTCTGTGTCCTGCCGCATACGCTGGCTGTCGGTTTGCCCGACGGCTTTGCCCGCAGGCTGGCGCGCAATACGCAGTCTATCCTTCTGGAAGAAAGCAACCTCGCGAAAGTGACCGATCCGGCCGCGGGCTCTGGCGCCATTGAAGAACGGACGGATACAGTTTGCGAGGCCGCCTGGTGCCTCTTCCAGGAAATCGAGGCGGCCGGCGGCCTGTTCGAGGCGGTGCGCACGGGTCTCGTGCATGATCGCATCGGGGCTGCCAGGACCGGTCTTGCCAAGAACATCGCCACCAGAAAGCGTCCTATCACCGGCGTAAGCGAGTTCCCAGACCTTGCTGAGAAGCCTGTCGCGGTGCTGAAATCGAGCAAAGAAGATCTTGCAGGCGTGAGCGCACCGCGTGAAGACCTGCCGGAACCGGGAGACGGAGAGCGCTTTGCGACCTTGCGCAAGCTGGCCCTTCAGGGCGTGCCCCTGAACGAGCTGGGCATGCGGCTTGACCTTCTGCCGCGCGACTATTCCCTTCCGAAGCTGGAAACGGCCCGGATAGCGGAGCCCTTCGAGCAGCTTCGTAGCAGGTCAGAAGCCTTAGAGCAGGTCGCGTCGACAACACCAGCGGTATTCCTGGCGTCTCTCGGCAGCCTCGCCCAGTTCTCGGCCAGAGCCACCTGGACGGCAAACGCCTTTGCGGCGGGTGGGTTGAAACCCGTCGGACCGGCTGTTTATGGTTTTCTTGAAGATCTTGTTGAGGCCTTCCGGCAAAGCGGGGCGATGCTTGCCTGTCTCGTCTCCACGGACGATGTTTACGAGGCGCAGGCGGAAGAGGCAGCTCATGCCCTCAAAACGGCAGGGGTGGATTACCTCTACCTTGCAGGACGCCCGGGAGACCGGGAAGATGCCTATCGCAAAGCCGGTGTGGACGCTTTCGTCTTTGCCGGGTGCGACCTGCTTGCACTCTTGAAGGATGCATTTGACCGGCTGGAGACCCAACAAGGGGTCGAGCCGAAAGATCTGGAGGTCCAATCATGAGCAGGATCCCGAATTTCGCTGACAAGCCGTTCCGGAAAATCGTGAAGGCTGCGGACGCCGGCTCGCAGGAGAGCTGGCAAACGCCGGAAGACATCGTTGTGCCGCCTGTCTATGGGGCGAAGGATCTTGATGGACTGAAACATCTGGATACCTGGCCGGGCCTGCCGCCGTTTCTGCGCGGTCCTTACCCGACGATGTATGTCCAGCAGCCCTGGACAGTGCGCCAGTATGCCGGGTTTTCAACGGCCGAAGATTCAAACGCCTTTTATCGGCGTAACCTTGCCGCCGGTCAGAAGGGCCTTTCGGTGGCTTTCGACCTTGCCACGCACCGCGGGTACGATAGCGATCATCCGCGTGTTTCGGGTGATGTCGGCATGGCAGGGGTTGCGATCGATTCCATCTATGACATGCGTACGCTCTTTTCCGGCATTCCGCTGGACAAGATGAGCGTCTCCATGACCATGAACGGCGCAGTGCTGCCGGTGCTGGCGCTTTACATCGTGGCGGCGGAAGAGCAGGGCGTTGCCCAGAAGGATCTCTCGGGCACCATTCAGAACGATATTCTGAAGGAGTTCATGGTCCGCAACACCTATATCTATCCGCCCAAGCACTCCATGCGGATCATCTCGGACATCTTCAAATACACGTCCCAGAACATGCCGCGCTTCAATTCGATCTCCATTTCCGGCTACCACATGCAGGAAGCGGGGGCGACGGCGGATCTGGAGCTGGCCTATACGATCGCCGACGGCATCGAATATGCCCGCGCCGGTGTCGCCGCCGGCATGGATATCGACCAGTTCGCACCGCGGCTGTCCTTCTTCTGGGCGATCGGCATGAACTTCTTCATGGAAGTTGCCAAGCTGCGTGCCGCGCGCCTGATCTGGGCGACCCTCATGGAAGAAAACTTCCAGCCGAAGAACCCGAAATCCCTGTCGCTGCGCACCCATTCGCAGACCTCCGGCTGGTCACTGACGGCACAGGACGTCTTCAACAACGTCATTCGAACCTGTGTGGAAGCCATGGCGGCAACGCAGGGGCATACGCAGTCGCTGCACACGAATGCGCTGGACGAGGCGCTGGCTCTGCCGACCGACTTCTCCGCACGTATCGCCCGCAACACGCAGCTGTTTCTGCAGCAGGAAAGCGGCACGACGCAGGTGATCGACCCCTGGGGCGGTTCCTATTACGTCGAGAAGCTGACGGCAGACCTTGCGGAGAAGGCCATGGCGCACATCCGCGAAGTGGAAGAGCTTGGCGGCATGGCGAAGGCCATCGAGAAGGGCATTCCGAAGCTGCGGATCGAGGAAGCGGCCGCCAAGACACAGGCGCGCATTGACAGCGGTGCGCAAACCGTGGTCGGCGTCAACAAGTTCAAGCCGGAAAGCGAACAGGCGATCGACGTCCTGAAGGTCGACAACGCCCAGGTGCGCGCCGCCCAGATCGACAAGCTCAAGCGCCTGCGAGAAGAGCGCAACGAGGCCGAGACCCAGGCCGCCCTGGAAGCGTTGACCCAATGTGCCGCATCCGGTGACGGCAATCTGCTGGATCTTTCGGTCAAGGCCGCACGGGCCAAGGCGACCGTGGGAGAAATCTCCCTGGCAATGGAGAAGGTGTTCGACCGGCACAAGGCCGAGATCAAGTCGATTGCCGGTGTCTACAAACGGGAGGCCGGAGCCATGTCCGGAACCATCGAGAAAGTCCAGAAGCTGGTGGAAGCCTTTGAAGACAACGATGGTCGCCGACCGCGTATCCTGGTCGCCAAGATGGGCCAGGACGGACACGACCGCGGTCAGAAGGTGATTGCTTCGGCGTTCGCCGATCTCGGTTTCGACGTTGATATCGGGCCCTTGTTCCAGACGCCGGAAGAAGCTGCCCGCCAGGCGGTCGAAAACGATGTTCACGTGGTCGGCGTGTCATCGCTGGCGGCGGGCCATCTGACACTGGTGCCGGCTCTGAGGCGGGCGCTGGCGGAAGAAGGCAGGGAAGACATCATGATCGTCGTTGGCGGTGTCGTGCCTCCGCAGGATTATGACGAACTCTACAAGTCCGGGGCGGCGGCGATCTTCCCACCGGGAACCGTGATTGCGGAAGCGGCCATCGGGTTGATCGGCAAACTCAACGAGCAATTGGGATATGGCTCCGCTGAAGCAGCTGAATAGGGCCCGTGTCGGCAGTTGTCAGGTATCCTGGAACTTGCTCACCGGGACCGGTGGTTCCAGGTACATGCCGAAGAGGTAAGGACCCATGCGCCAACGGATTTCCGTAAAGACCCGGGTCAGTTCCTTGTCGTCGTCGATCAGCACCCGGTCCGGCACCGGCAGGTCCGGGTCCTGAACGACGATGCCAATGTCGCCGTTCTCAAGGTCGTAAAGCGTACATTCGCTCAGGTGCGTGCTGTCCAGATTGAGCAGCTTGCCTGATCGCAGCCGCGCTCTTGTTGCAGGCACCGGCCGGCCTTCAAGGGGGGAATTTGATCGCGTCATGGCTGAAGACCGCTCGCTCCGTCGGACCTGTTGAAATTACGGAGGATGTTCTAGGCAGCGTAGCTTGCGCAGGACTGGAAGGCGTTCCGGAGCGGATGGCCTTCCGGTCGACACCACCCAGGGCCTGCCGTGTCGCAAGGGCTGTTTCCAATTCACGCGGGCTGACATGCTGAGGAACACCATCAAGACCTGGGCAAAGCGCATCAAGCGAGATCTCCATGCCCTTTATCTGGCTGGAAGGGATCCGAGGGTACCCTGGTATGTGAAGGCCCTGGCCATCGCGATTGCGGCCTACGCTCTGTCACCCATCGACCTGATACCGGATTTCATTCCGGTGATCGGATATCTCGACGATCTGCTTCTTGTGCCGCTCGGCATCTACCTGGTGGTGAAGCTCATTCCGCCGCAGGTGATGGAGGACTGCCGGGTGGAAGCTGACAGGAGATCGGAAAAGCTGCCTGCCAGCAAAATCGCGGCAGTACTGGTTCTACTGATCTGGATCGGTGCGGCCTTGGCTGCACTTCTGTGGTTCCGGCGGCTTGTTTCTGTCTAATCTTCCGGAGTTTTTTCAGGCTCGTAAATCAGAATGTCGCCGGGTTGGCAGTCGAGCACGTCGCAGATCTTTTCCAGGGTCTCGAAACGGACACCTTTCACCTTGCCGGACTTGAGCAGCGAAACGTTCTGCTCGGTTATGCCAATGCGTTCGGCAAGCTCCTTGGACCGCATCTTCCTGCGGGCGAGCATTACGTCCAGTTCAATGATGATGGGCATGAAGGGACCCCCGGCGCTGTCGCTTGCTTATTTTTCGATTTTCTTCTGCGAGCTGGACGGCCTTACGGAAGAGAGAGATGAGCAAGGCATGAGTGTCCCGAGAATCATGCCTGATATTTCACTGCCATCAGCCACGGCGTCAACAATCCTTTGTTCTTGTGAAAGCTTCCGGCGTACAAACGCGACTGGCCGTGGATGACCGGGAGCCTTGTTGCTTGCAAAGGCTGAGAGAAGGTGCGGGGGCTGAAGACATCTGCCCACCTCGGTGCCACCGTGCATGAGGCCGAGTTGCCGGGGGCAGGCAACGCCATTGATGTTCAGCATTCGCAACGCTCCATGGTCCACCTCAAATGAACTGCTGGTTCTCGTCTGCAATAAGAGCAGCCTCGCGAAGGATCCAGCCGAACAGCAACATCAAGGCACCAAGGACGAGAAAGAAGATCTCGCCACCGTCCAGACTGATGTCGACGGTGCGCTGGCCCGGGGGAAAGTCATAGGTCAGGAGGACCGAGCCGATCGGATCGCTGATCAGGTCGAAGACCGCGAACACGATAAGCCAGATGCCGAAGGAAAACACGTTTGCAAGCGTCTTCGGCGAGAAGAACTCCATCTTCTGAAACCGCTTGAAGACCTGGCGGATGTTCCAGCCCACCGCCAGCAGCAGACTGAAGGCAATGGCTGCCAGTATGGATATTCCGATGCGCTGCACCTGCGGAATGTCACCCAGCATGCGTTCGGTATCGGCGACATCAAATGTTTCTTGCGCACCGATCATCAACTCGTTCGGCAAGGCGATACCGATCGTGACGACCACGCCCAGACCCAGCAGGATCAACAGGATGATGGTGACGGCCCATTTCATGAATGCGGATACACGCCGGATCCGCGTCAGTCGCTTCTCCCGTTCCGCCCATTCAAGTTCGCTCATCGGTTACTCCGCATCATGTCATTGCGGCATCGTATCTAGTTCATCTGTCGGGAAAACACAAACTCAAAAACATTGCTATTGACAAAAAAATTATTGCAATCAATTTTTAAATTATCGTTTTACATTAATTTTTTAAATTTGTGAGGCGATGAGATTGTCATACATGAAGTGAGATCACTGATGGTAAGTTCCTTTGCCAATTATGTTTTTCGTGCGCCGCCGGCCATCGGGCGCGGTCGCTCCAGGCAACGCCCCGGTGTGATCAGGCGTGTTCTGCGGAGCCACTGGCTGTTGGAGCCGCTGGTTCTGTGCGCCGTTCTTGGTGTGCTTGTCGTTGGGGCGAGTGCCGCCGATCTGGAGACTTTTGACGCTCCTGTCTATTCGCAAGCGCCTCAGTCGCTCTGGGCTGGGCCTTATCTCGGCTTTGAGGCAGGTGTTTCGCAGACCGTGACAGACGTCAAATCAGGCGGTCGATCGAAGGATTTTTCACGGGTCGACGCAGCGTTCGGTCTATTCGGCGGTTACAACTGGGAAGTCTCCCGCTTCGTCCTGGGTGTGGAAGGCGGTGCGGCCTATCTCGGCGGCCGTGAAAAAGGCAACCATCCGACGCTGGGCACCATCGAGACAGGATCCAAGTGGACGATCAATGCCAAGGCCCGGGTCGGCGTGCCGATCAACAACGTCATGCCTTATCTCAGCCTCGGTATTGCCGCGACAGAACATAGCCTCAAGGCGAACGGGACGGAGAGAAACTCCGTTTCGGTTGGTCCGGTGATCGGCGGGGGTGTCGAGGTTGCGGTAACGGATGCGTGGCATCTCAGGGCGGACTACTCGATGACCGGGATCCTGGACGAGAAGGCCAGATATGGCGGTGTGAAAGTAGATCGGACGGCCGGTAACCACCGGCTCATGATCGGGCTCTCCCGTTCGTTCTGATCTGTTTCCTGACAAGCCAACCCTGTCGGACTGATGTGTCCGGCAGCATGGAACGGCTGCGCTTTTCCCACTGAGCGCAGCCGTTTCCCTTTGTCTATGTGAGCTCTGCTATCCGTAGACCAGGTTCGGCAACCAGGTGATCAGTCCGGGGAACAGCATGCACAATGCCAGTCCAAGCACCTGAAGTGCCAGGAAAGGCAGGGCGGACTTGAAGATGTCTGTCATCGGAATGTCCGCCGGTGCAACGCCTCGCAGGTAGAAGAGCGCGTAGCCGAACGGTGGTGACAGGAAGCTCATCTGCATGTTCACCAGATAGAGAACACCGAACCACAGCACAAGATCGTCCGGGCTGTCGAGCCCGAAGGAGGCTGCTCCGAGCGCCTTGATGATCGGCACGAAGATCGGCACGCACAGGAGCAGGATACCGACCCAGTCCAGGAACATGCCCAGGACGACAAGCACTATCTGCATGATGATCAGAATGCCCCATGGGCCGAGGCCGGTGGCTTCCAGTGCGCCCTGCACGAACTGCTGACCGCCTTCCAGTACATAGAGACCAACGAAAATGGTCGCCCCGAACATGATCCAGATCACCATGGCCGAAGCCTTTAGGGTGGTCAGGGAGGCTTCGCGCAGTGTCTGCCAATCGAGATTGCGGTGGATGGCGGCCACGACGATGGCGCCGAAGGTGCCGATGCCGGCAGCTTCCACCGGAGTTGCGACGCCGGTGAAGATCACGCCCAGCACGATCACGATCAGCGCGATCGGAGCGGACATGTTCGACAGCAGCCGGACCTTTTCCTTGAACGGAATACGCTCTTCCTCCGGGATCGGCGGGCCTTTACTGGGATCGATCATGCAGCTGACGATCACATAAAGGATGTAGAGCCCGGACAGCAGCAGGCCGGGAATGACCGCGCCGATGAAGAGCTCACCAACGGACTGCTCGGCCACGACAGCGTAGATGATCGCCAGGATGGAAGGCGGGATCAGGATGCCAAGCGTTCCGCCGGCCATGATCGAGCCCATGGCGATCTTCGGATCATAGTTTCGCTTCAGCATGGCGGGCAGGGCGATGATGCCCATCGTGACCACAGCCGCCCCGATGACACCCACCATGGCTGCCAGTACGGTGGAGGCGATGATGGTGGCAGCCGCCAGGCCGCCCTTCACGCCGCCAAGCACCTTGTAGATGACATCGAACATGTCGTTGATGATGCCGGCCCGTTCCAGCATCGATGCCATGAATATGAACAGCGGGATTGCCGATAGCTGGTAGTTTGTCATCAGCGGAAAGATGCGCGACGGCACGATGTTGAGCGCCCGCTCGTCACCCAGGACGAACAGGAACACACAGGCGAGCCCTCCCGTAACGAAGGCCAGCGGCAGCCCTGCCATCAAGAGGACCAGCAGCGAGCCGAACATGATGAGTGTCAGCCACTCGATTCCGATTTCAAGTCCCATGGATCAAGCCCTGCCCATCACTGCGCGGATGTCCTGCGCGAATTTGGAAATTCCCTGGAGCACCAGCAGCAACCCGCCGAGCACCATGACCCACTTCATTGGCCAGAGCGGCACTTCCCATTCGTTGAAGCTGATTTCGCCCCAGCGGATGTTCGGATCGGTCCACTGGGCAAGGTTCCAGCTTGCAACGACATCGCTGAAGCCGATTTCACCGCGCGCCCAGTCAGAAACCAGCGAGTTGCCGGAGGGAACCGCGATGGCATCGAACGCGAAGATCCACGAGGTCACCAGCAGGGTGCCGGCGAAGATGAAGAAGAAGACGGATGTCAGCAGATCGACAATTGCCTTGCGGCGCGGCGAGAGCGGCGCATAGAAGACATCGACCCGTACGTGGGATTCCGTCAGCATGGCGTAGGACCCGGCGATCAGGTACTGCATGCCGAACATGAGGTACATCGCCTCGTGAGCCCAGTTGGTCGGGCTGCCGAAGACGTAGCGGCTCATGACCTCGAAGTAATAGACAAGAACGGCGATCACCGCCCAGTAGCTGACAAACTCGCCACAGTAGAGCGAGAGCCGGTCAATCCAGCCGGTCCAGCCGGACGAGATGTGATCCGCATCGTCCTTGCGCTCGGCTTCTTCCAGCTCCTTGAGCTTCTTTTCCGCCTCGCTGAGTTCCGGATCCGGTGGCAGGTTCTCGTTTGCTTTGGAAACCAGCCGGGGCAGGAGGAGTGCGTCGACCGCCACACCTGCAAGCAGGAGCCAGAAGGCGTACTTGGCAACATTGCCCCAGAAATCGAGGGTTTCGCGAGCTGTTGCGGCAGCCGGGCGGGCGGTCTCCAGAGTTGCCTCGGCCTCGGCAACCCGGGTCTTGCCCTGTTCGACACGTTGTTCGGCGCGCTGGACATCCCGTTCCGCGCGGCGCTTGGCAAAGCTGCCTTCTTCGGCCTGCGCTTCCGCCTCGGCGAGCTTTTGGCGCAAGGCAGGAAGATCGGCCTCTGCGGTTTTCACTCTTTCGCCTTCGCGCTCGAGCGTCCGCTCCGCCTGTCGCACTGCGTTGGCCATGTCCGAGACGACCGCGCGCGCATCCTGACTTTGTGCGTTGGCGTAGAGGATCAGCACGAACACCGGGATATAGACCAGCCCGATCAGGCTTTTCAGGTAAAGACGATGCAGGCCCAGGATGCCGCCGGTGACAAGGATGAAATAGCCGAGCACCAGCGAGTAGCGCCGTTCAGTCGGCTTAGGCCGCTTGGCAAGGGCAGCGGCGATCAGCGGAAAGATGATCAGCCCCAGCCAATAGGCCCAATGCGGCAGGGTAAAGTCCAGATGAGGCATGCCTCTCCCTTCCCCAGGGGAAACAAGCCCCTGTTGAGTTGAACAGGACCCGCGTGGCTGGCCGCGCGGGTCCGTTTCCCGAGACGTCGTCTGGGATCAGAGGTCGAGTTCGAGGCCTTCGACCTGCTCCGGCGTGACGTAGCCGAGCGAACCGGACATCATGTAGTCGAGCTGAATCTTGAAGAGGCGCGCACTGTCCTTGTCCCGGTTCGCATAGTTGAACCAGATCGGAACGGCGACTTCGGTCATCAGTTCGACATCGTCCTGGCTGAGCCGGGTGATTTCGGTGCCGTCGGCCTCGAACTTCGCCCAGGCTTCCTGGTCTGCCTTCTGGATGGCTGCATGGTGCATGTCGGAATAGACGTGTGTTTCCATCTCGACGAACTGCTGCATCTGCGGGCTGAGCGCATTCCAGGCATCCATGCCGACGGTGATGTCCATCAGGTCGACCGGCTGATACAGCGACATGAAGCCCGGAGGGCCCATGGAGATGTATTTGGTGACCTGGCTGAAGCCGAGGGCATAGTTGACCGCCGGACCGACATAATCGGCGACGTCGATGGTGCCTTTTTCAAGTGCGGGGAAGATTTCCGATCCCGGAAGCACCGTCGTTTCCGCGCCGATCTCGGTGAAGACTTCGGCGACCATACCGCCGGGCAGGCGCATCTTGCGGCCGCGGAAGTCATCGATGGAGCGGATCGGCACCTTGGAGTGGATGATGTTGGGGCCGTGATGCACCGGTCCGACAAACATCATGTTCTGTGCCGCGTAGAGTTCACGGGCGATTTCGAGACCGCCAAGGGAATAGTAGAACACGTCCCATTCGTGCGGGTTGCGCATACCGAGCGGATAACTCGTCAGGAAGGTGGCCGCGGGGATGATGCCCTGCGCATAGATCGTGAACGGGTTGACCGCGTCCAGAACGCCGTTCTTGACGGCGTCGAACAGCTGGAAATCGCCCACGACGTCGTTGGCGCCGAATGGCTGGAAGGCGAGCTCCCCGCCTGTCTTTTCGGCAATGGTCGCGCACCAGTCCTTGAAGATCTGCAAACCGGCACCGCCTGGCCAGGACGTCTGGATTTTCCAGGTCGTCGTCTGACCTTGTGCCGAAGCGATATGCGGCGCAGCGAGTGTCGCTGCTCCGACCGTGCCGGCACCTGCGAGCGTCCGCAGGGCCTGCCTGCGTGTCGTAAGTTGTTTCATGGTATCCTCCCAAATAGGTCTGGGAGCAAATGAGCGCTCGCGCGGGGAGTGTTTCAACGCCCCTTCTTCTTCGCGGAGACAAACCAGCTGTTTGTGTTCTTAAGCAGTTGTTTTGTAACTGGTTCGGGATGACCTCGAGGAAGTCTGTCGCTCTTCTTTTCCTCCCAACCACGGGAAGGATATTACACTTACAGAATCCTGCAACCTTGCCGGACGCTCAAAACATCTTTTCCTTTTTGGAAAAAATGGCCGGAACTGTTTTGAAAATAGAGAAGCTCTAAACTGACGCTGTCTCATCTTCCTTAAGGGAAGACGTGTCAGGTCAGCCGAGTGTGGCGAGCCCTGTCAGATCTGCCAGAACCGCTTTTGGAGAAAGATCCGGATATTCGTCAGGCATGCCCATCCGGTTCATCCACACGGTACGGAAACCGAATGCGGTAGCGCCGGCAATATCCCAACGGTTTGACGACTGGAAGGAAACTTCTTCCGGATAGATCCGGAAATGGGTCGTGACCATTTCATAGACCTGCGGGTCGGTCTTGAAGGTTCGAAGCGCGTCGACGGAAAAGATCTCGTCGAAAAGCTCCGTCAATCCGGCGGCCTTGGCGGCAGCTTCGAGCATGGCCGGAGACCCGTTGGACAGGATTGCGATTTTAGCGCCGGTCGCCTTGAGGTTGGTCAGCACCTGCGGCACTTCCGGGTAACAATCAAGTTCCCAATAGGCGCTGAGAAGATCTTCGCGCAACGACTTGTCAGCAGAAGGCACCAGGGCGAATGCGGTGTCCAGGCCTTGCTGGGTCAGTTCCCAGAAGTCCAGATACTTGCCCATGAGGGCACGCACCCAGGAATATTCAAGCTGCTTTTCCCGCCAGAGCGACGACAGTCTCTGGGCATCCGGTCCAAGCTTCTCCGCATGTTTGCGGACGGCGGCATGAACATCGAACAAGGTTCCATACGCATCGAACACATAAGCTGCATGCGCCATCTTCAAGACCTCCAAGCCCTTTCACGAAACCGCGGAAGAGAACAGCCTGCGGCCTCCTGCGTCAAGCGCAGCTATCTGCAACAAAGGTCGCAGGCAGGACTTATACAGCAATTGTGCCCCGCTATTGGACTGGGGGCAGGGTGATTGCGCCATCCTCTTCCACCGGCCAGAACGGGTTATAGGCAATCTCGAGCAGGTGACCGCCGGGGACTTCCACGTAAGAGGAATACCCGCCCCAGAAGGCTTTCTGGGGTTCCTTGACTGATCGGGCGCCCGCGGCAAGCGCTTTCAGGAAGCTTGTGTCCACCTCGGCTTCCGACCTGCCGTTCCAGGCGAGCGTCACCGCACCAGTGGGGCGGTCGGTGACAGAGCGTCCGATTTCCTCTTCCAGGGAGGCGCGGCCATAGAGGGCAAATACACTGCCGGGAACCTGGAAAAAGACCACTTCGGGACCTGGTGAGGAATGAACCTGCCATCCCAGGCCGTCTTCGAAGAAGCGGCGTGCCTCGGCAACGTCTTCGACCACGAGCGTCGTCACGGAAATGCGCTGTTCCATCCTGAACTCCCAAAATTGCTACAAGAACATATAGTGAACTTTGTGTGGCGAGAGTCAATGGTCAGAGGGCGGGGTCGGGGTTTCCAAGCCAGGGCCGGTGATGGGATCCGCATCTTGTCATTGCACGATCCGACTTGAAAAATTGATGTCGCTCAAGTGGGTGTTTTGGTGATTTTTATCCTGATATCATCGTATCTTGCGAAGAATGACAGCAACTTTCCTCAATTTCGCGGTAAGCTATTGACCTGCCGTGATGAGCGGTGTTGTTTCGGCGGACAGACTGCACAACCGCAGCGCAGAAAAGGGAAGAGACATGAGCGGATGGAGTGACACCTGGACCTGGATCGACGGGACTTGGCACGAGGGCAATCCGCCGATCATGGGCCCGCGCACTCATGCTTCCTGGCTCGGTTCCAGCGTTTTTGACGGCGCCCGCTTCTTTGAAGGTGTGATGCCGGACATCGATCTCCACTGCAAACGCGTCAACGACAGTGCCGTAGCGCTGGGCATGAAGCCGACCATGAAGGTTGGTGAAATGGTCGAGCTCACCAAGGAAGGCTGCGCCAAATTCGGTGGTGACCAGCAGATCTACGTCAAGCCCATGTACTGGGTCGAAAGTGACGGACCCGGGGTGATCGTGGGCGATCCGGACAGCACGCGGTTCTGCCTGTGCCTGTTCGATGCGCCGATGGCACCCAAGGATGCGGCGATGAGCATCACGCTGTCTCCATTCCGCCGTCCGACTGTTGAATGCATGCCTGTCAACGCCAAGGCCGGCTGCCTTTATCCCAACAATGCGAGAGCGATGCTGGAGGCCAAGGGGCGCGGCTTCGACAACGCCGTCGTTCGCGACATGCTGGGCAATGTCGCTGAACTGACGTCGGCCAACATCTTCATGGCCAAGGAAGGCAAGGTGCACACGCCGGTTCCCAACGGCACCTTCCTGAACGGCATTACCCGTCAGCGCGTCATTCAGCTGCTGCGGTCCGTTGGCTATGACGTTTTCGAGCGCACCATGGACTATGGCGAATTCCTGGAAGCCGACGAGATCTTCTCGACGGGGAACTACAGCAAGGTAACGCCGGTCAAGCGGATCGAGGAACGCGACCTGCAGCCTGGTCCGATCGCGGCTCGCGCAAGAGAACTCTACTGGGAATTCTCCCACGCCTGAGTGGGGAGTTTCATCTGACGACCAGTGCCGCGGCTACCACAAGCGCCGCGGCGGCTGCCAGGGATGAGGCAGTAAAGGACCCGGTCAGATGATGCATCTGGCCGGCAACCCAGGGCCCGGCCATCTGCCCGACGCCAAAGCTTGCCGTCAGTACCGCAAGCATCTGACGGATTGCAGCCGGTCCGTCCCGGCTGACTTCGCGCCGTGCCTCCATCAGGCCAAGGGCGGTGATACCCATGAAGGTTGCCCCGAGGAGCGCTGCGCCGAAAAGGAAGAGCACAGGTGCTGTGCTCACCGCCGTCAAGGCAACCCCTGCCGCTTCCAGCACGCAGGCAAGAGCGAAGCCCTTTCGAGTGCCCATGCGCGCGGCAATCCTGTTCCAGACGTAAATCGAAGGCGCAGCGCACAGCCCAACTGTCAACCAGACGAAGGCTTCGGTTGATTGAAGCGCCGGATTGGCGCGAGCGATCGTATTGACGAAGGTCGCGGTGATGACATAGCCGAAACCGAACAGGCCGTAGGCCAGGATCAGGCGGATGCGGCTGGCAGAGCCAAACGGAGATGCCGTGGCTTCGTCGCGGGAGCTTTGCGCAGGTGTGGTGACTGGCTGGGGAGACGGCTCGGACGGCACCAGAAATGCAGCCACCAGAAGAAAACAAAGCGTGGCAGCGCCACTGGCCAGCCAGAGCCCACGCCAGTCTGCCCCCAGATGCGCCAGAAGGGCGACCAGAAAAGCGGAAAAGGCAATGCCGCAGCCAACCCCGGCAAAGTGGAGAGCGCTCAAGCCACCGCGACCGGCTGCCGTCAGCCGCTCCAGGATCAGGCTGGTTGAAAAAACCAGCGCAAAGGCACTTGCGACCCCGCTGGCGAAGCGGATCAACAGAAACAGAGACAGGGAAGTGGTCAGCGCCATGGCGGCACTGGTCAGGGCGCTGGCAAGAAGACCGCCGAGAAACCACAGCCGCGGATTACCGGGCAGCGACCTTGAGGCGCCGGCAAGAGCTCCGGCCAGATATCCGAGAAAATTCGCGGACGCGATCAGGCCGGCATCATCAGGCGGCAACTGCAGGCCGTCGGTCATGAAGGGCAGGATCGGGGTGTAGACGAACCGGCCGATGCCCATCGCGGCAGCAAGGGCGAGCAGACCGCCGAAAGCCAATGCGGCAGGAGAGCGCGAGATGGGTGACATGGGGTTCCGGTCGTGAGGCGATATGTGAAAACTGACAAGCAGTCGTTGCTATCTTGCACGATCGCTCTGCTTTGTCATTTCAAGGAACGCGTTGAAGTAGGGTTGGTGCAGGGCAGGGTGAAGGCGATCAGTTTCCTGTCCGGACAACAGCGGCGACAAGACGAGTATTGGTGCGTATTGGCTTTCGCAGGGCATTGTTTCGCACCGACTGGACCTTGGAACCGGGAAACCGGGTCATGCAGGCCTTATTGATACCGTCGCAATGAACCATGCTCCACCGTAGCAACTGTTCGGGTAGCCGCAGGTCTTGTCGTTACACCATGAAATCCAGTTGTTGTAGCATTCGTCAAGAGTACTGCTGTTTCTGGAACTGACCTGAGAGGCGATAGTGGTGGCAAGGATAATATTTCTTGAGAAAATAGGCGGTATTTTCTATTTGTTATTTAATAATGGCTAGATTTAAAATCGGTAATTATCTAAATCATTTGTATATTCTTATATAATTCTATCTTTTTAAAGTGTTTTTGTTAAAAATAACGGCGCTTTTCTTTCGAAAATTACTGATCACATTCCCGTGAGTGGCGCAACTGCAGCCGTGTGGACGCGTTCCCCTCGTGGGAAGTGTCAACGGCAGATCGTACGTCCTAAAATAAAAAGAAAAAATTTCTTTATTTTGGGGATCGGCGCTTGCCGTGACGGCCCAGCAATCCTATTTTGCCGCTCGACGCGGCCGTTCCTGCATTCCTTCATGAAGCAGGAATGTCGCCGCCGGTCACCGACCTTTTAAGGAGTTTGTCATGTCTTTCGAATTGCCTGACCTGCCGTATGCATATGACGCGCTGGCCCCTTACATGTCTGCTGAAACTCTCGAGTTTCACCATGACAAGCACCACCAGGCCTATGTCACCAAAGGCAACGAGCTGCTCGCCGGCAGCGGCCTGGAAGGCAAATCCCTGGAAGAAATCGTGAAGGAAAGCTTCGGCAAGAACGCTCCGCTGTTCAACAACGCCGGTCAGCACTACAACCACATTCACTTCTGGAAGTGGATGAAAAAAGACGGTGGCGGCAGCTCGCTTCCGGGTGCACTGGCTTCCGCTATCGACAGTGATCTTGGTGGTTTCGACAAGTTCCGCGCCGACTTCATCGCCGCCGGTGTTGGCCAGTTCGGCTCCGGCTGGGCCTGGCTCGCAGTCAAGGACGGCAAGCTGGAAATCATGAAGACCCCGAACGGTGAAAACCCGCTGGTACACGGTGCAGCGCCGATTCTCGGCTGTGATGTGTGGGAACATTCCTATTACATCGACTACCGCAATGCGCGCCCGAAGTACCTCGAAGCTTTCATCGACAGCATGGTCAACTGGGACTACGTGCTGGAAATGTACGAAGCTGCAACGAAGTAATTCGGGAACCACCCCGTTTTATGAAGCCCCGGCCTGAAAAGGCCGGGGTTTTTTGTTTGGCTGTTTCGTCAGCGTTGACGCTGTGTTCACCGAACATGGCGCACTTCACGCGACCGTGATTTTCAGACCGAGCGGTACATGGGCTGTACTCGCACTGGTGAATCATTGCCGAAGGCAATTTCCACGAGAGGGAGAGAACGATGCGAATGATCAAATCGGCTGTTGTATTGGGTCTTGCGGCCGGGATTGGCCTTGCCGGTTCCATTGCTCAGGCGTCTGACGATCCGATTGCGACCCGGCAGGCCATCATGTCGTCGGTCGGCGCGGCTGCCGGGCTCGGTGGTGGCCTGATGAAAGGGGAGATCGCCTATTCTCCTGCTGCCGGTAAGGCTGCCATCGCAACGATGAATGCAGCAGCCCTGACATTCGGAGACTATTTCCCTGCTGGCTCCGATCAGGGTGAAACCGGAGCCGCTGCGGCCATTTGGGAAGATCCGGACGGATTTTCCGCTGAGCTGGCCAAGTTTGCGGACGCGACTGCAAAAGCCTTCGAAGCATCGGGCAAGGACGGTCCTGCGGATGTCGAGGCTTTCAAGGCTGCGATGGGCCCCGTGTTCGGCTCTTGCAAATCGTGCCACGAAACTTACCGTAAGAAAAACTGACCGGCGGCATTCCGGGGTCTACCGCACACAGACTGCAACAGGCAGGCTCCAGACTGTGAGACAGATCAGCGGCTTTTCACCCTGCCCGGGTTGAAGAGCCGCTGTTTTGGCGTTTCGGTGCCAGGAAGACCCAGGGAGACCTCATGAAAAAGGCTGTCATCGTCCTCGTCGTTCTTGCGGTTGTTGCGGCAGGTGCGGGTTGGTTCCTGTCCGCGCCGACGAAGCTGAGCGAAGCCCAGCTTGCCGCCATTGCCCAAGGGGATGCGTCGCAAGGGGAACTTGTATTCTGGGCCGGCGGTTGCACGTCCTGCCATGCGGCCAAGGATGCTGCAGGAGACGACAAGCTGAAGCTTGGCGGAGGCCTTCGCCTGGAGACGCCGTTCGGCGTGTTTGTTGCCCCGAACATTTCGTCCAGTACGACAGACGGTATCGGAGCCTGGTCGCTTGCTGATTTCGCCAATGCCATGACGCATGGCACATCGCCGGACGGGCGAAACTATTACCCGGCGTTCCCTTATACTTCCTATGCCCGTATGTCTGGCGAAGACATCGGCAATCTATTTGCCTTCATGAAAACGCTGCCATCCGTCAACGGCAAGACGCCACCTCATGAGCTCGGTTTTCCGTTCAATATCCGTCGTGGATTGGGGCTTTGGAAACGGCTGTTCCTGGATCCGTCACCCGTCATAGCCGCCCCTTCAGGCGGCAACGAAGTCGACGCTGCCCTTTGGGACCGCGGGCGGTATCTGGTGGAAGGGCCCGGTCACTGCGGTGAATGCCACACGGCTCGAAATTTTGCAGGGGGACTGGATCTGGCGAAATGGCTCGGTGGCGCGCCGGCTCCCACAGGAGAAGGCCGTATCCCGGACATTACGCCGGTGGATGGTGGTTTCGGCAGTTGGAGCGCAAGCGATATTGCCTATTATCTGGAAAGCGGCTTCACGCCTGAATACGATTCCGTCGGTGGTGAAATGGTGCATGTTCAGGAAAACATGGCCAAGCTTCCTGCCAGTGATCGTGAAGCGATCGCCGCCTACCTGAAAGCCATCCCGCCCGTTGCGCCGACAGCCAACTGACGACACCACGCGGACATTTTGTCATTCCATGATTCAATCGCAGCAAATTTCGATCGTACCCGTTTCAACCGAAAACGACCTGGCGCCGATCCGGCACCTGTTTCGGGCCTATGTCGACTGGCTCGGCATCGACCTTTCCTACCAGGGCTTCGAAGAAGAGCTTGCAGGTCTGCCGGGGAAATACGCGCCGCCGTCCGGGGCGCTTTTCCTGGCGAAGGATGAGGAAGGCTCGGTTCTCGGTTGTGTTGGCCTGCGGGCGTTCGGAAAAGACGGCGCGTGTGAAATGAAGCGGCTCTACGTCCTGCCGGACGGACGCGGCAAAGGTGTGGGTGGTGCGCTGGTGGAGGCTGTAATCGCAGCGGCGGTTGCCGCCGGCTACCGGGAGATGCTGCTGGACACGCTGCCAAGCATGACGGGCGCCATCAAGCTCTATAAAGCCGCGGGGTTTGAGCAAGTTGGCGCCTATTACGATACGCCGATCCTGGAGACGGTTTTCTTCAAAAAGCAACTGAACGGGTGAACAACTGACGCTTTCAAACAAAACCACCTGCGAGCAGGTGGTCAAGTTTCGCTTTTTATTATTGGGTCGTTTTGCCCGTGCACAGTTATTCGAGAAGTTGGAACACGTATCTCCATCAAGTTGTAGAGCCGGTCCATTGCTATTCAACTAAGGGATAATACGTATTTCTCAATCCGGTTGCAAGTCGTTCATCGATCAGGTTGCAATGATCGCTTCAACTTCGACCCTCAACTGTGGGTGAAACAGAGCGGCAACACAGACCAGCGAGCTAGCAGGAACCTCATTTTCATAGAGTTCTGCAAGGGCTGACCGGATTTCCGGCAAGTCGGTCATGTCGGTGACGAACACGGTTACTTTCACCAGATCTTTCAGTGATCTTCCATAGTGGGCGGCGATCGTGTGCAGCTGAGCGAACACCGCCCTGGTTTGCGGGCCGGCCGAATCGGCCTGTGCAGGTGTGCCGAAAGCTGTGAAACCGGATGTATAGACCGTCTGTCCATGCCGAACGGCGTGGGTATAGGGGCCTGCCGGCAGGCCCAGTTCCTCGAAATTCTGTCGGGCAGGAGGCATCGTTTTTCCTTTGCTGATTACGGCAGGCGGGCTGAAAGGAACAGCGTTGCCTTTTGCACGGGCGGGCCGAGAAAGAAGGCGATGACGGCAGCAGCGGGCCAGGCCAGACGAAAGGCATTCATCCATTGCCAGAAGAACCTGTCGCTCCAGCCGAGGTTCAGGAATGTGACCCAGCACGACATCAAGAGCGACAGACCCAGTGACATCAGCAACGTCGCGATCAATCGGTTCTTCATGACTGACTACCTTTTGATCGCTTCGCTGGTGCCGATTTCGCCCAGTTCTTCAATGTAGCTGACCTGTGTCAGGTTCTGCGCGAGATAGGCCTTGGTGTGCGGCATTTCGAAATGGGCGGCCAGGGCGTCCTTGTCAGTCCAGCTTTCCCACAGGGTGAACTTGTCGGGATCCTGCAGGTTCTGCCGGATTTCAAAGAAATTGCAGCCGGGTTCGTGTTGGGTTTCAGCCACAAGTCGGCGCAGTTCCGTCTCTGCCCTGGTCCGCTCCGCACCCTGTTGCAGTTCGATACCAGCGCTGATGAAGTAATTGCCCATGAGTGTCTCCGTTGCGTTTAAGAACGAAGACAGATTTATTGATTTCTCTAATCTCAATCTATATCGAATAATGAGAGTTTAAATTTTGAAAATGAAATCATGCTCGACGACATTGCCTTGTTTGTTCACATCGCGCGTAATCGAAGCCTGGCAAAGGCAGCCGCGCATCTCGGATTGCCTGCGGCAACGGTGACCCGGCGCCTGGCGAAGCTAGAGGAAACCATAGGCACTCAGCTGGTCTTTCGCTCCGCGCGGAAGTTCAATCTGACGGTGGCGGGTGAGGCGTATTTCGAGGCCTTTGCCGACCTGGTTCAAAACGCTGAGACGACATTGGACGGGTTAAGCACTGATCTGCACGGTCTTCGGGGAGCGTTGAAGGTGGCGGCGCCCACCAATATTTCCATCGGCATCCTGCAGCCCATGTGGTCGGATTTTCTCAAGACCTTTCCGGAGATCCAGCTGACGCTGACGCTCAGCAACGAGAACAAGGATCTACTGGAACACAGGGTCGATATTGCCCTTCGGGCCGGACCCCAAACCGATGAGCGGCTTTACCAGAAGCGTCTCGGGGTGGTGGCAACGGTTCTCGTGGCGGCGCCTGCATATCTTGAACAGGCCGGCGCCCCGGATCGACCGGACCAGATCGGCCGGCACAAGGTGGTGCGGGTGTCCACGCTTCCGCAATGGCAACTGACAAATCGGGAAACGGGCTGCCGCGAAACCGTGCCTGTCGATGCGCGTGTCGTTGTCGATGACATCAGTCTTGCCCGGCAGCTGGCCGGCGATGGTCACGGGCTCGCTCTGTTGCCTGTGAGCGAGATTTCCGATGACCTGATTTCAGGCCGCCTCACACCTGTGCTCGCAGACTGGCAAGGGCAGCAACGGGATATCTTTGCGGTATGGCCCACCGGGCGGCTGCTCAATGCCCGGGCGCGCTGCCTGCTTGATTACATGGAACCGTTCATGGCAGCGCTTCCCGTATTTCAGGGGACTGTCGTCCAGCGTGATCCTGCAAGATCCGCTTGATGTCCTACGCTGTGTAGGGATTGCAGCGGATGTAGCGCGGCTGATCGATGTAACTGGACATGACCGCAAGCCATGCGTTGCATTCGCCTTGAGTCTTGAAGCAACCGGCCTGGGAGATGATGTATTTCTGGCTAAAATTGAAGACCTTGCCACCGGCAATGCCTTTCCAGCCGCTGCCGGTAAAGGTGCGGCAGTCATAAGCTGTGTTGTAGGTGCTGGGGATGTCCTGCCGGTTCTTGGTGAAAGTGGGGGAGAACAGCAGCGTTTCCACCACATTGCCGCCGGTCGTGTCGTAGGACTGACATGCGGCAAGGCTCAGCGTGGCGGCCATGACCGGAACCAGGCGCAACCCCTTTTTCAGCCCATCAGCAAGGCGGTGCGGAAGTGTGCGGTAGCAGGTCATCACGGGCTCCAGTGAACAGCGTCGGTACGGTCCAGGACCGTTCAATTGATTGATTTGCAACAACTCTCACATGAGCCGAAGACTTGGTCAAAATCAAGTCACGTTCGCTCGGGTGGTACCCGCACAAGCGTGTGAAAGTAATTTAGGTTCCTGGGCGTGCGAACTGCTCCGCACGCCCGGATAATCTTCGGGTCTGACGAAGTGTCAGGCCTTGTCGGTCACCAAAAGGGCAAAGGCCTGGGTCTCTGCGACTTCCTTCAGCCGGTCGAAACGGCCGGAAGCGCCGCCATGGCCGGCTTCCATGTTGGTTTTCAGCATCAGCAGCTTGTCGCCAGTGCCGGTTGCCCGCAGCTTGGCGACCCATTTGGCCGGTTCCCAGTAGGTTACGCGCGGATCGGTCAATCCGCCTACCGCAAGGATGGCCGGATAGTCCTTTGCCTCAACGTTGTCATAGGGCGAGTAGGACGCGATGTAATCGTAGGCTGCCTTGTCCGTGATGGGGTTGCCCCATTCCGGCCATTCCGGCGGCGTGAGCGGCAGCGTGTCGTCCAGCATGGTCGACAGAACGTCGACAAACGGAACTTCGGCAATGATGCCGCCGAATTTTTCCGGTGCCAGGTTGGCAATCGCACCCATCAGCATGCCGCCAGCCGAGCCGCCCTGAGCGACGATGCGATCGTGCGAGGTGAAGTTTTCCGCAACAAGATGGTCTGCTGCGGCTATGAAGTCGGTGAAGGTATTCTTCTTGTTCTCGCGCCGCCCATCCTTGTACCAGTGGAAGCCCTTGTCCTTGCCGCCGCGAATATGGGCGATGGCGTAGACGAACCCCCGGTCGACCAGCGACAGGCAGTTGGTGTTGAAGCTTGCGGGAATGGTGATGCCGTAGGAGCCATAGCCGTAAAGCAGCAGAGGTGCGGAGCCGTCGAGCCTGGTGTCCTTGCGGTAGAGCACAGACACCGGCACGGTCTCGCCGTCGGCTGCGGGAGCCATCAACCGGCGGGTGACATAGTCGTCCGCATCATGGCCGGAAGGCACTTCCTGTTCCTTGCGCAGAACACGTTCGCGGGTCTCGACATTGTAGTCGAAGGTCTGCGATGGCGTTGTCATCGAGGAATAGGTGAAGCGGATCGTGCTCGTGTCGAACTCGTAGCCGCCGCCAAGGCCGAGTGAATAGGCCTCCTCGTCGAAGGCGATGGAGTGCTCGATGTTGTCTGCAAGCCGGCGGATCACGATGCGCGGCAGGCCGTCTTCGCGTTCCAGCCGCGTCATGAAGGACTTGTAGACGCAGTGCGACAGGATCAGGCATCCTGCCTTGTGAGGCACAAGATCGGACCAGTTTTCGCGGCCGGGATTGCCTTTCGGCGCAGTGACGATCTTGAAGTCCTCGGCGCCGCCTGCGTTTGTCAGGATGTAGAGTGTGTCGCCGTGATCGTCGATGGAATACTCGATACCGGTCTCGCGCTCTGCGACAAGCACCGGTTCGGCGGTCGGGTCGGTGGCCGGGATCATCCAGACTTCGGATGTCTCGTGATCATGAATGTCGATGACGATGGTGTCGCCGGACTGGGTCTTGCCGACGCCCATGAAGAAGCCGGCATCCTTTTCCTCGTAGACGAGAACGTCGCTCGCAGGGTCGGAACCGACTTCGTGACGGAAGAGTTTCGAGGGCCGGTGGTTGGCGTCGAGGCGAACGTAGAACACATAGCGGCTGTCTTCCGAGAAGACGCCGCCGCCGCCCGTATCCTCGATGGCGTAGTCAAAATCCTTGGCAGACTGGGCGTCGCGCAGCCTCAGTGAATAATATTCCGAGCCCTTGTCGTCATAAGCCCAGGCGATGAGCTTGTGATCCGTCGACTGGCTAACGCCGCCGATCCGGAAATATGCCGTTCCTTCGGCTTCCTTGTCGCCATGGAGAAGAACCGTTTCCGCGCCGCCGTCACGCGGGGTGCGAAAGAAAACCGGTTGCTGGCCGCCGGTTTCATACTTGAGGCCGTAAGCGAAGGGGCCGTCGGGAGCAGGAACCGAGCTGTCGTCTTCCTTGATGCGGCCGCGCATTTCCGCGAAAAGCTTCTCCTGCAGAGCCTTCGTCGGTGCCATCTGCGCTTCGTGATAGGCATTCTCCGCTTCCAGATAGCTGCGGATGTCGGCATCCAGCACGGACGGGTCTTTCATGACCTCCTGCCAGTTGTCCGCCCTCAGCCAGGCGAAATCGTCCTGGCGGGTAATGCCGTGGGTCTCAAGGGTGAGGGGGCGCGCTGCGGCGCGCGGGGGAAGGGCATCCTGTTTCATGGATCGGAGGTAAGATTTTTGAGCCTTGAAGGCAAGGGTCAATACTGCCGAGGCGGCAGGGTGTTTCCGCCTCCTGGCCATCCTGCCGTGCTTTCAGACAAGAGCGGCGACCTGCAAAAGTCTTTGACATTTTTCAGGCGTTCGCGCACTTAGGAAGAGATGGTTCCCGACTCCGAACTCCGGACCGGGATTAAAAGGGAACACGGTGCGACGAGCCCGAAAGGCTGCAAATCCGTGACTGCCCCCGCAACTGTGAGCGGTGAGCAAACCTGAAAGCGCCACTGGGGAGACCCCGGGAAGGATCAGGCAAGCAATGACCCGCAAGTCAGGAGACCTGCCATTTCACCTTAAACCTTAACCCGGGCGGGGTGCCCCGGAGGAGTGAGTGACATGGCCAATCGGCACCTGCCGGCAAAGTTGCACATTCGGTTCCTGACTGCCCCGCGAAATCGCGGAGGGCGATATGAACCGGAAATTTTCTGCTGAATTCTCAAGACTTGCCAACCTCCTGACCGAGGCTGATCCACTGGCGGCGCGCGCAGTGCGCGCGATGGTTCCTGATGGGCTGCAAAAATCTGTTGTCAGCAAGAATGTTGGTAATGTAATAACATTACATGATGAATGTGCCAAACCTACCCGATCCGGCCGTGCCAAGTGCAACCAGGAAAGCAATGCCTTTGCTTTTCCGCAGCCTCCTGTCGGTTCACTGGCAGAAGCCGTGGAGGCGCGTCATGAGCAATGATCCGCACAAGATATTCGTCTGCACGACCTGTCGTCACAATGGGCAGGCTTGCCATCCCGGATATGGGCTGATCTGCAAGCTGAAGAGCGCAATGGCACAGGCAGTGCCTGTCGTTGGAGACGAGTTCGAAATCAGCGGAACAGCCGACATGGAGAGCTGTTCGAGACCTTGCACGCTGGCATTCAAGGCCACCGACAAGGCGATCTACCTCTTTGGGGACATTGAGGACGATACGGACATCGACGACCTGGTCGACTACGCCAATCGGTATCGCCAGATTGAAAATGGATGCGAGGTGACCGAGGAAAGACACGGCAAGCGCTGGAGCGCATCGCAAGGCCGGCTTCCGGCAGCGATGATCGTTTCGGAAGCTGACGGGACGGCGTTCTCATGACTGGGGTCGATCTGTTTGTTCGCGAGGTCAGCTGGAAGACGGGGCAGGGCAAAACCATTCTGCATCCGCTCAGCTTCGATCTGCCTGCCGGTGAGGTTCTTGGAATTGCCGGCGCCAATGGTGCCGGCAAATCCACCCTGTTGCGGCTGCTCTATCGCTTCCTGAAACCGAAAACGGGCGAAATCCTTCTGGATGGCACGGATCTCTGGCACATCAGTGCCAGGGAGGCCGCCAAAACGATCGCCGCCGTGCTTCAGGAGCAGCCGACCGACTTTGCCTTGTCCGTGCGCGAGATCGTCACACTCGGCCGGCGTCCCCATGCAACCGGTATTGCCGGCGCAGGCAAGCGGGACGCCGAGATCGTCGATGACTGTCTCGTGAAAATGGATCTGCTGTCCTATGCACAAAGAGCCTTCGGCACATTGTCCGGGGGGGAAAGGCAGCGGGTGATGGTGGCCCGGGCGCTGGCGCAAGAACCAAAGCTTCTGGTGCTGGATGAGCCGACCAACCATCTGGACATTCGTCATCAGCTCGAGATCGTCGAGCTGATTGCCGATCTGGACATTACCATTGTCACCAGCCTGCACGACCTCAACCTGGCAAGCCGTGTCTGCGACAAGGTCTTGCTGTTGCATGAGGGCCGACTGGTTGCCCAGGGAATGCCGGAGACGGTGCTGACCCCCGGCAACATTGAGCAAGCCTATTCGGTACAGGTCCGACTGGAGCAACTGTCTGCCAGCCGCGAGCGCTACCTGACCTTCCATCTTTGAATTTCTGGAGACTTAATATGAAAAAAATTGCCCTGGGCCTCGCGCTCGCCTTTCTGTCTGTTCCGGCATTTGCGCAGACGAGCGTGGACAGCTGCAACCGCACGGTGACCTTCGACACGCCGCCAAAAGCAGCCGTTTCGAATGACGTCAATCTGACCGAGATGATGCTGGTACTTGGCCTGCGCGACCGCATGGTTGGTTATACCGGCATTTCAGGCTGGAAGACGCTGGACGCGGAGATGCGTGAGGGCATTGCCGAACTTCCGGAACTCGCGTCGAAATATCCGAGCAAGGAAGTGCTGATCGGAGCCGACGCCGATTTCTTCTTCGCCGGCTGGAACTACGGCATGAAGGTGGGCGGTGAAGTGACGCCTGAAACGCTGGAGCCGTTCGGCATCAAGGTCTACGAGCTGACCGAATCCTGCATTCATATCGGCGACAAGCCGAAGGCGTCTCTGCACGATCTTTATAACGACCTCCTCAACCTCGGAAAGATCTTCGGTGTTGAAGACACCGCCCACGATCTTGTTGCGGCCTACAAGCTGGAGCTGGACCGGATCGCGGCAACGGTGCCTGCTGGTGAAGAGCCGCTGCGGGTCTTTGTCTACGACAGCGGCGAAGACAAGCCCTTCACCGCCGGACGATATGCCATGCCAACAGCGCTTATCGAGGCAGCCGGCGGCGTCAACGTGATGGACGATTTTGAAAAGAGCTGGGCGACCGTCGACTGGGAAACCGTGGTGGAAAAAGACCCGGACATGGTCGTGATCGTCAACTACGGCGAAGTGACGGCTGACCAGAAACGCGACTTCATGAAACACAATCCCGCTCTGGCCAACATTGCAGCCGTCAAGAACGACCGGTTTGTCGTGCTGGACTATGTCGAGGCAACCCCGGGACCGCGGAACCTCAAGGCCATCGGAAAGCTCACCGAAGCGTTCTGGGGAGAGTGAGCCTTGCAAAAGATGCTTCGAACTGCCGTTGCAGGCAGAAACGATGGGCCCGCATGAGCGTGCTCACGGACAAAAGCGCTGGCCTGCGCCGGTTGCGGGGGAATGGGGTATTGCTTCTGGCCGGCGTGCTGGTGCTGGCTATTTCCATTGTAGCTGCCATCGGTGCGGGTGCGGTGGCGATCCCGGGCGGCACTGTCTTCAAGATCCTGGCCAATGGTGTGATGCCGGATCTGTTCGCGATTGACTGGACCAAGGGTCGGGAGGCTATCGTCTGGGAGATCCGGTTTCCGCGGGCGCTGTTGGCCGGGTTTGTCGGTGCAGGTCTGGCCGTTGTCGGCGCGGCCCTGCAATCCGTCACGCGCAATCCACTGGCCGATCCGCATCTGCTCGGCATTTCGTCCGGTGCAGCGGCTGGCGCCATTCTTGCGCTGCTGCATACAGGCCTGTTTCTGGGATTGATGACCGTTCCGCTGATGGCATTCGCCGGTGCGTTGGCGGCAACTTTTCTTGTGCTCGGGGTGACACGGTTTGCATCTGCAACCAGTGCCGACCGGCTGGTGCTGGCCGGTGTGGCCGTGTCCTTCATCATCATGGCGATCGCCAATATCCTGATTTTCCTGGGCGATCCGAGGGCAACGCATACGGTTGTCTTCTGGATGCTGGGTGGTCTCGGTCTTGCCCAGTGGGCTCAACTACCGTTTCCGCTTGGCATTCTGCTGCTGGTGGCGCCGTATTTTCTGCTGCGGTCTGCCGATCTCAATGCGATGACCATCGGCGATGAAACAGCGTCGACACTCGGCATTCCGGTTGCCCGGTTCCGTCTCACGGTATTTGTGCTGGGAGCTCTGATCACCGGTGTGATGGTCGCCTTTTCAGGCATCATCGGCTTTGTCGGGCTGATGGTGCCGCATATTGCCCGCTTTCTTGTAGGGGGCAATTATAGCCGGGTTCTGCCGGCATCGATGATGCTTGGCGCAATCTTCCTGATATGGGCGGATATCATCGCACGAACGCTTCTGTCCCCCGAGGATATGCCGATCGGCATTGTCACCGGGTTGATTGGCGGCATTTTCTTCGTGCTCCTCCTGCGCTCCCGCACGGGTCAGGCACACTAGAACCTCGCATGGACCGCTTCCGGCCGTTCAACCGGGCCTGGTTGAACGGCCGCTGGTCAGAGCGAGCCTCAAGGTTGGTTGTGGCGGATCTCGACGGTTTCCATCAGGCAGCATTCGTATAGTGTTGCTCTATCGAGACCAAAACGGACCCACATGGACAAACTTCCCACCAATCTTGCGGAATTCACCCACATCCGGATCATCATCGGCATGGTGATCGGGCTGGGTGTTGCGCGGCTGCTCAATGGCCTCGCGCGGTATGTTCAGCATCCCCAACGCGAAGAGATCTACAGCGTGCACCTTGGGTGGTCGTTGTTCATGCTTTTGTCCGTCGTTCACTTCTGGTGGTTCGAATTCGCACTTGGCCGCATTCAGGTCTGGACGTTCGAAAGCTATCTGTTCGTAATCGCCTTTGCCGCACTCTACTTTTTTATTACCGCCGTGCTTTATCCGGACAAGATGGGCGAATACGCCAGCTACAAGGATTATTTCCACGCCAGGCAGACCTGGATCTACGGCTTGCTTGCCCTAATGTTCGTGCTCGACATCGTGGACTCGCGGCTGAAGGGGATCGATTATTTCAACGATCTTGGAACCGCGTATCTGGTGCGTCAGATCGTGATGATCGTGCTGGTGCTGGCCGCGACGAGGATCCGCAAGTCCGCTTATCACATCGGTCTTGTCAGCGTTGTCCTGCTGTCGCAGATCTGGTTGATCACCAGCAACTTCAGCGTCCTGAAGTAACTGGCGTCCTCTGGCCGTTCATCGGAACCACAGCTTCAAGCGGCTGCGCCCGTCGGCCTCATCTTGCCGCGCATGAAGATGAAGATCATCACCGCCATGTTGAGGAAGTTCCAGGCGATACCGTTCAGGAACGCGGCCTGGTAGGAGCCTGTGAGGTCGTAGATCCAGCCGGACAGCCAGCCCCCGAGGGCCATGCCGAGAATGGTTGCCATGATCACCAGGCCGACACGCTGTCCAGCTTCGCGGGCCGGCAGGTATTCTCGCACGATCACGGCATAGCTGGGCACGATGCCGCCCTGCGACAGACCGAAGATGAGGGACACGAGATAGAGCGAAGCCAGGCCGTTGAAGGGAATGAACAGGAACAGCGCTGCGCATTGCAGCACGGAACCGATCAGCAGGGTCATGACACCGCCGATCTTGTCGGCGATATATCCGGATGCCAGCCGGCTGATCACACCGGCACCGGTCATCAGCGCGATCATGTCCGCTCCGGGGGCGACGCCATAACCGAGATCGACGCAATAGGCGACGATGTGAACCTGTGGCATCGACATGGCGACGCAGCATGCAAGACCGGCGACCACGAGAAGAGCCTGCAGAACCGCGGGTGGCAGGCCGGTGTCCTGGCGACCGAAACGGGCCGTGGCCGCACCGGTGCTCAGGGATGTGTCCGGAGGAGGCCGGCGCAGCAAAAGCGCCAGCGGCACCATGGCGACAAGGCAGATGACGCCGATGAGGATATAGGTCTGGCGCCAGTCGGACGTCGCAAGGCTCCACTGGATCAGCGATGGCCAGAGCACACCGGCAAGATAGTTTCCGCAGGCGGCGCAGGCGACGGCAAAACCGCGCCGTTTCAGGAACCAGTGGGAGATATCGGCGATCAGCGGGCCGAATGTGGCCGCGGTGCCCAGACCGATCAGCAGGCCCTGCGCCAGAGAGAAGCTCCAGACATCCGGCGCAAAGGCGGCCAGAACGAAGCCGGCGCCGAGTGAAAGTGCAGAGCCGATGACGGGTATGACAATGCCGTAGCGGTCGACGACGCGGCCAAGCAGGTAGTTGCCCGCGGCAAAGCCGAACATCGTCGCGGTGTAGGGCAGGGACGCTCCGGCACGATCGATCCCGAAATCCGTCTGGACGGCAGGCAGAACGATGACAACCGCCCACATGCCTGCACCACCAAGGGTGCTCAGCAAAATCGAAATCGCCAACCGGAACCAGGCGTAAGGCCCGTCCTGGACGTATGGATCGGATGCGTTGGCAAGGGACATGATCGGGTACCGGGAAAGTGCAGGACCATCTGCCTAACAGGTTCGCCGATGGGGAACCAACAAATATCCTTGAACCAACCGACCACAAATTCAAATGATTGCACGAAGGCGGAGGGGCCGCCTTCGTGCCGGAGCAGGCAATTAGCGGACGTCAGGCGTTCGCTTTGAGGCTTTCGGAGATGAAATCACTCAACGAGCGTGTCGGATGACCGATCAGGTCCTCCAGGGCCGTGGAAGTCGTGAAGAGCTCGCCTTGAGACGCGCCTCTGTCGGAATCAGCAAGGACATTTGCAAAACCTTCCGGCAGACCTGCCTGGACCAGGATGCCGGCATAGGTTGCTTCTGGCAGATTGTTGAACGGTATCTCACGGCCGGCCTGGCTGGAGAGTTCCGCTGCCAGGTCGGCAAGACTGAACGCAGGTGATCCACCAAGTTCCAGTGCTCGCGTGCTCAGGTCGCTGCCGGCAACGGTGCGGGCTGCGGCTTCTGCGTAATCTTCGCGTCCAGCGGCGGAAAACTTGCCATCACCGCTTGCGCCCGCAACGGCGCCATGGGCAAGGGCAGCCGCTACAGTGCCGCCGAAATTCTCGACGTACCAGCCGTTGCGCAGCACGGCATGGGCAATGCCGCTTTCGCGCAGCATCCGTTCCGTTTCGGCATGTTCCACACCCAGCTGGAGGCTGGACTGCGGAACGTTGAGAAGGCTGGTGTAGACGATGAAACGGACGCCGGCTGCCTTGGCTGCGTCGATGACGGCCTTGTGCTGCGGCGCGCGCTTGCCGACCTCCGATCCGGAGATCAGCAGAAGACGCTCAACACCTTCCAACGCAGCCGGCAGGGTGGCGCTATCATCGTAATCTGCCTTCACCACCGAAACCTGGTCCGTGGCAAGATCGCCGGCTTTTTCCGGTGAGCGGACAAGCGCGCGAACTGGCTCGACGGTGAGGCCGGCAAGATGTTTGAGGACGAGACGGCCCAGCTGACCATTGGCACCCGTGACTGCGATCATTGTGTTTCTCCTTGAAGGTTGATCGTTCGAAAATGCATCGGATGCTGCCCATGTAGACGGATCACTTACTTTTTGTTAGTACGTACAAAAAGGTTAGTTTTGAGATTTATTGGATCTCGGACAAAAAACTGGAAAACAGGATGAGCGATACGGCAGAAATAACCCCCAAGTGCGTGCTGAACAGCGGCGCGCCCTTGTCCGAATTGATGCAGCAGGGGGAACTGCTCAACCAGAATTGTCCATCACGCGAAATCCTGCGGCATCTGACGAGCCGTTGGGGCGTGTTGGTGCTGATTGCGCTTCTGGATAAAGATCAGCGGTTTTCGGAACTTCGTCGCACCGTCGGCGGCGTCAGTGAAAAGATGCTGGCGCAAACGCTGCAGACTTTGGAGGCCGACGGGTTCGTCAACCGCTATTCCCACCCGGTGGTGCCACCGCATGTCGATTACAGCCTGTCCCCGATCGGCCGGGAGGCTGCAGAGAAAGTGCGAGAATTCGCTGACTGGATCGAGATCAATATCGCCAGGATCCTGTCCGCCAAATCCGGCCATGAGGAGGCCGTGGCAGCGGAGTAAGGATTTGAGGCGTTGTTCCGGCTATTGAGCGCGGAGATGAACCGTCAGTGAGTATAGCGGTCGACGATCTGCCAGTATCTCGGATCGCGCCACACCCTGGAGACGGCAGCCGACAGCCGGCCTCTGATCTGCGGATCGAGATCCTTGTTGGCCGCCAGCCACTGGATGCCGTGGGTAACCGGAGCGCCGATGACGAGACTTCCCGGGTCGTATCCCTGTTGGCGGAACATGTAGCTCGCCCGAACAGACATGGTGTACCAGGCATCGATCCTGCCGGTCTTGAGCATGACGCTCATCTGTTCGGCTGATGGTATTTCCTCAACGTTGCGAACTCCAAACCGCTGCAGGATCTGGCTGCGCTGGCTGCCCAGATGCACCCCGATGACCTTGCCGCTCTCAATAGCCTTTTCAAAGGTATCCAACGGCTGATCGAGCGTTACGAATGCGCTTTCCGTATAAAGCAGGGGGGCGATGTACTGGAATTTCTCACTGCGGTTCCTGGAATAGGCAGCAGTAAAGAGAAGTGAACCGGGTGTGTTTTCAGCCAGGAGCTGCGCGCGCCTCCAGGGGGCGAAGCGGATCTTGATATCGAGGCCGGCCTCTTCTGCAACGAGCTCCATGAGCTCGACTGCAATGCCCTTCTCCTGCTCATTGATGGAGAGAGGGGGCAGAAATCCGGTGAATGCGACAAGCTCTTCTGCAGCGGCTGGTGAAGGCAGGACCGGCTGGCCGGCAAGTCCCAAGCCTAGGCCGAAAACCAGTGCGCGCACGCAGGTGCAAGCAAAACTCCGTAGTACAGACAAGTCCCACCCCGATGTTCTTGAAGTTTGTGATGCTATTATTATCAGGGGTGTGTAACTGAAATCTAAAACTGGAAACTGTTCTTGAAACGGGCTTTTAATGCATGCATTAAATCTGCCCGCCTCGAAGCTGTAGCCGAGGCGGGCAGATAAACGGTCTATTCCGACTTGGCGGGTGGCCGGCCGCCGTGAACGAAATTCATTGCATGGCCATTGAGGCAATAGCGCAAGCCTGTCGGAGGTGGCCCGTCCGGGAAGACGTGACCCAAATGCGCGTCGCAGCTGCTGCAACGGATTTCAGTTCGGATCATCCCATGGGACTGGTCTTCAAGTTCCCGGATAGCTTCCGGGTCTACTGCCTCGAAAAAGCTGGGCCAGCCGCAGCCGGAATCGAATTTTGTATCCGACATGAACAGCGGCGTTTCACAGCACACGCAATCGTAACGGCCGATGAGCTTGTTGTCCCAGTAGGGACCGGTGAAAGGGCGCTCGGTGCCGGATTGGCGGGTCACATAGAACTGCTCGGGCGTAAGCTGCTCCATCCATTCGGCGGTGGTCTTCCTGATGGGGGGAGATGCTTTTTCGTGGCGGGTGGTTTCGTCGCTCATTCGGCATTCCTTATTTGATGTTTTTCCCAGAAATAGGGGCGTGCACAGGTTGCTGCAAGCCGGAGCAGATAACGGTTTCGTCAATCGTCACCTGCGGAGCCAGGCCGTGTTTTATCCGTTCATGGATTGGAAGGTGCTCTTGATTGTCGCCGTGAATGGTCCGGGGCTAGCGAGCCAGGTGGCTTAAGGACGTCTTCACCCGGTTACCACCTTCCTGCCTCGCCTGAAAAACGCAGTTTTCGGCAGCAGCGAGGAGGAATTCCGAGCTTTCCGAGACGCCCGTCTGTTCAACGACCGCGCAAGCCGCACCGACTGAGGCCGTCATGATGCCATTGCCGGCAGTATTTTCGGGGTTGGGAATGCCAAGGTCCTGAATGGCCAAGTGCAGATATGCGCTGATTGTCTCGGCGCCCATTTCATGAGTTCTTGGAAGGAGGAGAGAAAATTCCGCCGTTGCCGTTCGTGCGGCGATATCCGCCGGACGGCGCGCGGTCTCCTTCAGGGTATCGGCGACCCTGGTCAGGCAATCCTCGGCAGCGCTCGGTCCGAACCTCTCCACAAGAGCTTCGAAACGGTCGAGAGACACCTTGATCAGACTGGTGTGGGTCTTTTCACGCAAGGCGATTGCCCATTCCCGTTTCAGGCCATCCTCGAAGGCACGGCGGTTGAGAAGTCCGGTGAGCGGATCCGTCTGGGTTGCCGCATCCAGCAGGCTTTCCAGCTCCTTGCGTTTGGAAATGCTGCGGAAATAGACCGCAAATGCGTAAGGCTTGCCGGCGGCATCTTCCAGAAGATGCGTGGTCACCTCCGCCCAGACCATCGGGCCGAAGGCGGAACGGAGCTGAAGATCGGCATGGGGAAGGGGGGCGTCGGCATCGCCGCTTCCGGAAAGGATCCGGTGCAGCAGGTCCGCATCGGTATTCGGGTTGGCCAGATAGACCAGGTCGCTCAGGTGATCGACCAGTTTGTCAGCACTCCATCCGAACATGCGCTCGGTTGCCGGAGAGATGAAAGCGGGCGTGCCGTCCAGTCCGATCAGAACAATGGCTTCATTGCCAAGTTTGACGAGCGTTTCAAAGTCGATGTTGGACGGGCGGAGTAGATCCGTTCCCGAAGGCGTATCCCTATTGCTACCCAACACCATCGTCTGTGCCTCGCTCGAATTCCGTGGCAACGCATTCCCGAATTGAAACTGAACGGTATTCACGCTTTGAAATCAAGTGGCAAGCTGCCTTTCTTGGGTGCAGACGGAGGTGGTTTGACCCGAGTGTGAATGTTGTCGGGTGTATTGCGGGCGCGGATACCTCAAGTTTCGGCGGTGATACGTTTTCAGCACAGAATAAATCTGTGAGATCCCCAATTGTCAGTCCTGCCCCTGACAAAAGCGCTCATGTGACGCGGGTGAATTTACCGAAAATCGACAGACATACGCTTGAACACGTAAATTCAACTGCCTAAGACATGTCATAACCCATCGGGACCGTTATTATCCGGCGGATCGGGGCTGATTCGAGCAGGCCCGTTTCCGTCGTTTCTTTAAAAACCGTGACGAAAGATCAGCATGACGCCAGCCTTGATCGACGACACCACTCTCTATGCCGTCCTCGCGCCCTTTGCTGCGGCTGTGGTTGCGCCTTTTCTGACCCGCTGGTTCAAGCACAACGCAGCCTGGCTGCTTGCTATCGTGCCGGCCTTGATCTTCCTGCATTTCACAGGGTTCGTCGAACCCGTGTCAAAAGGGGAAAGCTTCGTTGCGGCGAAGGCCTGGGCGCCCAGCTATGGTGTGAACTTTTCCGTCTATGTCGACGGATTGTCGACGTTGTTCGCCTTGCTGATATCAGGCATCGGAACGTTCATCATCCTGTATGCCGGCGGCTATCTCAAAGGCCACCCGCAACAGGGCCGGTTCTTCTCGTTCCTGTTGATGTTCATGGGGTCGATGCTCGGCCTCGTGCTCGGCAACAACCTGATTTCCCTGTTTATCTTCTGGGAACTGACGTCGATCACGTCCTTCCTGCTGATCGGCTTCGATCACCTGCGCGCCGCGTCCCGCCGGGCCGCGCTGCAGGCGCTCGTGGTCACGGGCGGCGGCGGCCTGGCCCTGCTGGCCGGTTTCATCCTGATTATCTCCGCCACGGGCGAAATCGAGATGTCGGTGCTGCTGGCCTCGCCGGACATCATCAAGGATACCACGCTCTACGTGCCTATCTTCCTGCTGGTTCTGGGCGGTGCCTTCACCAAGTCGGCACAGTTTCCGTTCCATTTCTGGCTTCCCAACGCCATGGAAGCGCCGACACCTGTTTCCGCCTATCTGCATTCGGCAACCATGGTGAAGGCCGGTGTCTACCTGTTGATGCGCATGCATCCGCTGCTGGGTGGAACAGAACTCTGGACAACGGTCCTGCCGCTCTTCGGCGGCATAACACTGCTGGTGGGCACGATCCTGGCGGTGCGCCAGACCGACCTGAAGCTGATGCTTGCCTACACCACCGTGGCATCGCTCGGGCTTCTTGTCATGTTGACCGGGACCAGCCAGGAAAAGGCGCTCGAAGGCGCTGTCCTTTATCTTCTCGCGCACTCCCTGTTCAAGGGCGCGCTCTTCATGGTCGCCGGCACGATCGATCACGAAGCCGGTACGCGTGACATCACGAAGCTGGGCGGCTTGCGTTCGGCCATGCCGATCACGTTTGCAGCTGCCTGTCTCGCGGCGCTTTCCATGGCCGGCCTGCCGCCTTTCATCGGCTTCATCGCCAAGGAAGTGCTCTACTATGGAACCTGGGGCTGGCTGGAACTCGGTCTGCCGATCACCATCACTGCTGTCATCGGCAATGCCTTGATGCTGGTGATTGCGGCCGCGGTTGCCATCAAGCCCTTCCTCGGTCCGAAAGTGGAAAAACTGAAACATGCGCACGAGGGACCGGTTCTGCTGTTTGCCGGTCCGGTGTTCCTGTCTGTGACCGGCCTCGGGCTGGCCCTGATTGCGCATACCACTGGAGAACTGTTCGTCGGACCGACCCTGTCTTCGCTTCTCGGCAAGACGACGCAAATCGAACTGCACCTGTTGCCGACGTCGATCAACGCGCCGCTGCTGCTGTCGCTGGTCACCATTGGCCTCGGCATTGCACTGTTTACCCAGATCGACCGACTGCGCGGGCTGATCGGTTCCGTCCTGACTACGATCGGATGGGGACCGGACAAGGGGTTCGACCAGTTCGTGGCCGGTATTGTCGGATTGTCCTGGCGGATCACCCGCCTGCTGCAGTCCGGCAAGATGCAGACCTACATGGTGCTGACCTTCATCTTCACGGGCGCTGCCGTGTTGTTGCCGGGCTTCCTGACGGACAGCCTGCCGGCAATGCCGAAGATGCCCGACTATCGATTCTATGAATGGGGCATCCTGCTGATCGCCTTCTTCGGTCTGATTGCAGTGCTCGTCGCCAACACCCGCCTGACAGCCATCGTGTCTCTCGGCATCCAGGGCTTTGCGGTCGCGCTGATCTTCATGATGTTCGGCGCACCGGATCTGTCCTTCACCCAGTTCATGGTGGAGACGTTGTCGGTCGTCATCCTTGCTCTGGTCATGACCAGACTGAACCTGTCGCCCAGTGACCACCGGCATGGTCTTGCCGCGATTGTCACCGGGATCGTCGCGATCGGTGTCGGTCTCGGCCTGACGCTGACGCTGCTTGCAATCACGCAGCAGCCCTTCGACAGCCGTTTGTCCGACTTCTTTGCCCAGTTCAGCCGCTCCATTGCCCATGGCCGGAATATCGTCAACGTGATCATCGTCGACTTCCGCGGCTTTGATACGCTGGGTGAAATCGCCGTGGTGGTTCTGGCCGGGCTTTGTGTTCTGGCGCTCATCCGGGTGCGGACGAAGCCTGAAAAACCGATCGAGAAACCGAAGACGGTCGCACCGCCCACACCGGCCCAGACAGGGGAGGCTCACTGATGCGTACGATCATCTTCCGCACCATTGCGCCCTATCTGTCCGCGCTGATGGTCCTGTTTTCGATCTTCGTGCTGCTGCGCGGCCATAACGAGCCGGGTGGTGGATTTATCGGCGGACTGATTGCCGCATCGGCATTGGCGATTTTTGGTATCGCCTGCGGAGTTGCTTCCGTTCGCCGCGCCATCGTGTTCCACCCGATGGGGGTGTCCGGTTTCGGACTGTTCCTGGCGGCTCTGGCAGGCATCCCGTCGATATTCAAGGCGCAGGCCTTCATGACCAGCCAGTGGCTGGAAGTGCATGTTTTCGGCGTGGAGATCGTATTGTCGACGCCGTTGTTCTTCGACATTGGCGTTTACCTGGTGGTGGTGGGTGCCATCGGCTCCATCGCACTGGCGCTTGAAGAAAGGGAGGCCGACTGATGGAAACCGGCGTTGTCATCCTGATTGGCCTGTTCTTCACCGTGGCCGTCTACCTGATGCTGTCCAAGCAGCTTGTACGCATTCTTCTGGGTATCGCCATTCTGGGCAATGCCGTGAACATGCTCATCTTCACCAACGGGCGCCTGACGCGCGAGGTTCCGCCCCTCATTCCGGAACATCTCTATGCTCCGGAAACCGCAACGGCCAATCCGCTGCCGCAGGCGCTGGTGCTGACGGCAATCGTCATTTCCTTCTCGTTCTTTGCGTTCCTGCTGGTGCTGGCCTTCCGGGCCTACCAGGAACTTGGCACCGATGAAGTCAACGAAATGCGCATCGCCGAACCCGAACACGACCAAACTCCGCCGCAAGGGTACTAAGCTACATGGCCGGTTCTTCCGTTTCCGTCGATCTTTCCCAGGCCATGGTCACTACGCCGGTTGCGGCAGGTGACTGGCTGGTGGTCGCACCTTCGCTGATCACAATCCTGGGCGGTGCGCTGTGCCTGATGCTGCGCAAGAACACCGATCTGCAGCCGAAAGTCGGCATCGGTTTTCTGGCGCTGCTGGTGCTGGCTAACCTTGCTCTGCTGATCCGGGTGCTCGATCATGGTGTTATCACCATGGTGATGGGCAACTGGCTGCCGCCGTTCGGCATTGCCTTCACAGTGGATACGCTTGGTGTCACGCTGTCACTGATCGGCTCAATCGTAGCCTTCTGTGCGGGTGTTTTCGGCGCTGCCACCGTTGACAGTACTGGACGCAGATATGGTTTTTATCCATTCCTGCTTCTGCTGATGACGGGGGTTTGCGGCGCGTTCCTGACCGGGGATGTGTTCAACCTCTATGTCTGGTTCGAAGTTCTGCTGATTTCGTCCTACGGACTTCTGGTCCTCGGCAACGACAGGATCCAGCTTGACGGCGCGGTCAAATACGGTGTCCTGAACCTGATCGGCACGAACCTTTTCCTGATCGCGACAGGTCTGCTTTACGGAATTTTCGGCACGCTTAACATGGCGGACCTCGCCATGAAGGTTGCCGCCCTGGAAAATCCGGCTTCCGGCACACTGGCAACGGTTGCCGCGCTCTATTTCCTTGCCTTTGCCATGAAAGCGGCCGCGTTCCCCGTCAATTTCTGGCTGCCTGCGTCCTACCATACGCCCAATGTGGTGGTGTCGGCGGTATTTGCGGGCCTTCTGACCAAGGTCGGTGTTTATGCGCTGATCCGCATCTTTGTCCTGATCCTGCCGGCCTCTCGCGGCTATATGGCCGATTTGATCGCGCTGGTTGCCATCGCCACCCTGATGACAGGGGCGATCGGAGCTCTGGCGCAGAGTGAAGTGCGGCGGCTGCTCGGCTATGTGGTCATTGCCGGTATCGGGGCGATGCTCGCCGGTGTTGCCGTTGGTTCGACACTGGCAGTCTCGGGTGCCATTTTCTACGCGGTCCATTCGATCATTGTCATGACGGCGCTTTATATGGCAGCTGGCATCATGAACATGATGGGCGGTTCCTACGACCTGAGGCAGCTGGGCGGGCTCTATCAAAAGAGTGCGGCGTTCGCAGCCGTGTTCCTGGTACTTGGTTTTGCTGTTTCGGGTCTGCCACCATTCTCCGGTTTCTGGCCCAAGGTCATTCTTGTGGATGCGGCCTTCGCAGACGGCCGGTCCTGGCTGGGGGCTGCCATTCTTGTCAGCGGGTTCCTGACAACCATGGCGATGGGTCGGGTCTGGATCTTCGCCTTCTGGCGCGGTGGACCTGAAGGCACTACAGACGGGCAGGCCGTTGCCGTAACGGGCGAGGGCGGGGCGCAACTTTCTGGAGCCGCAGTCTGGTTGCCACTCGGCATTCTGACTGCGCTTGTTGTCTATTTCGGTCTGCAGCCGGAATGGATGCTGGAGCTTTCAACGCGAGGGGCAAGCGGCATTGTTGAACCGCTCGGTTACCTGCGTTCAGTCTTTGGAGGCCAGGGATGACCAGTCTCTTTCTCATCAATATTCTTCTGATGCTGGCTTGGGGAGCTGTCACAGGCAGCTTCTCCGAAGCCAATCTGGCCTTCGGCTTCGTGCTCAGTTTCGGCGCGCTTTACCTGATCCGGGAACAGGTCGGTACTGCCGCCTATTTCCAGCGGGTCTCCAAGGGCTTCGGTCTGGCTGTGCTCTTCGTCTATGAGCTGGTGCTGTCGGCCTGGCGGGTTGCGATCATCGTGCTCAAGCCGAAGATCAAGTTGCAGCCGGGCATCATCGCGTTTCCTCTGACAGTGGACAGGGATTTTGAAATCACGATGCTGGCCAACCTGATCACCCTGACGCCGGGCACATTGTCCGTTGATGTCTCCGACGACCGAAAGACGCTTTATGTGCACTGTATCGACGTGCCCGACCCGCAAGCCACGATCGACGACATCAAGAACGGTTTTGAACGCAAGATCCTGGAGGTGTTCAGATGACACCGCTTGAGACCTTTTCTTCCGGTTTCCTGGAAATCAGCGTCAAGATCGCACTGGCTCTGCTGACGATTTCCTTCATCATCATCGTCGTACGGACGGTCAAGGGACCGAGCCTTCCGGACCGTGTTGTCGCCCTGGACATGCTGGTTGCGGTGGGGATCGGCTTTATCGCGGCCATCGGCGTTTCCACCGGCTTTTATCTTTATATCGACATTGCGATTACGCTCGGCCTCGTCGGTTTCCTGGCAACCGTCGCTTTGGCCCGCTTCGTCCTGAACCGCGGCGTTGCCGGCGACAAGACGATCATGGACGAAGTCGAAGAGAGCATCGAGCGCAGGGAGGCGGAACAATGAATGCTGCCGTTGAAATCATCACCGGTATCATGCTGGTCGTCGGAGCTTCCTTCGCACTGGTCGCATCGATCGGTATCATCCGTCTGAAAGATGTTTACATGCGAATGCATGCGGCCTCCAAGGCGGGTACTCTGGGCTCGGGCTTGATGCTGCTTGCGCTGGCAGTTCATGCTGGTGATCTGGCCGTTGTCACACGGGCAATCGCCGGAGTCGTATTCTTCCTGCTCACCGCCCCAATTTCGGCTCATTTGTTGGCAAAAGCTGCATACGCAGCCGGCTACCGTCCCTGTGCCGATACCAAGGAAGATGCCCTTGCAAAAACTGTCCGGCCGAAAAGCTGAGGCATGGTGTGCGGCAATGGTCCTGAAAGACAGATTTCCTGACAATACTATCGGTTCATTGTCGAATTAGGTGCGTTAGGTATAGCCAATATTTGTACAATTTGATTTTTATTGCTTCTGATCGATTTTTATTTGAATTACGGGGTTGTCGTTCAACGAAAGCGGCGATATAAGGCTGTGACGATTGCCTGCAAAGTAGAATCGTTTTTGATTTCTGAGCCCGCAAGTAACTGAATTTCTAGTTCCGCTTTCGGCAGACATTTTTTGCAGGTAAACCACAAAGCTAATTTTGAAATCAGTAGAGAACGGGTGAAATATGACTGACAGTCCGGTGGATGCGAATCTGATTGATCTTACGGCAGACATCGTCTCAGCCTATGTGAGCAACAACACCGTTGCGTCAACAGATCTGCCAGGCCTGATCAACGAAGTTTACGGTGCGCTGCAGAGAACTGCCAGCACTTCCACCGAGCCGGAGCCGGAGCCGCTGAAGCCCGCCGTGCCGGTGAAGAAGTCGGTCATGCCGGACTACATCATCTGCCTGGAAGACGGCAAGAAGTTCAAGTCGCTGAAGCGCCACCTGCGCACGCACTACAACATGACCCCGGAAGAGTACCGCGAGAAGTGGGACCTGGGTGCCGATTACCCGATGGTTGCACCGAATTATGCGGCTGCCCGTTCGGAACTGGCCAAGAAGATGGGCCTCGGCCAGCAGCGCAAGCGCTCCAAGTAAATCTCACGGCCTTGGCCGAGAACAAAAGAGCTGCCCATGGGCAGCTCTTTTTTTGTTTTGTGATGGAGATCTTCAGTTGATTGCGGAGGGCGCTCGGTGTGAGCGCAACTGAAGCACTTGCCGAAAGAGCAGAGTGAGCAAAGTGGAGGGTTCTCAGGCTGCTGCCAGAGCTCCTTGCGCGTCGCTGCGGATGCGCCCGACCATCGATTTGAGACCGTTGGAGCGCTGCGGCGTCAGGTGCTCCTGCAGGCCCAGTTTGGCAAAAATACCTTCGACGTCGGTGTCAAGAATGTCCTGCGCGGTCTTGCCGCTGAACAAAGAGGTGACGATTGCCACGAGCCCTTGCACGATAAGCGCATCGCTGTCGCCCCGGAAGCTGAGCACAGGTGTGCCGTCGCCTGTCTTGTCTATGGAGGTGATCAGCCAGACCTGCGACACACAACCGCGCACCTTGTTGGCATCGGTCTTTTCGGCGTCGGCGAGATCAGGCATCTCCTTGCCAAGGTCGATGAGGTATTTGTAGCGGTCTTCCCAGTCGTCGAGAAAATCAAACGTCTCAAGGATTTCGCTCAAGGTTGTGGTCATGGCACCGGTCTTTGAAGGTCTTGTCCGCCTTCATATAACTCGTGAGCGGCAAAGTGCAAATGCCGGCAGGTGCGAGAGAGGGGGAATAAAGATACGCCGCAGATGAAATGGGCAGCTTTCCATCTGCGGCGCAGCGGAACAATCCGCTGAAGTGAAGCCGTCTTTGCGTTGCTGCCGTGCAGCAGCGCTCCAGCGGGGGCGCAATCGGCCGTTTTCAGATCCAGGAGGTCGTAGGATCTTGAACGACCAGTGTGCTCAGGTCTTTTGGCCTGAGCGTGGTTTGGGCCGTGGCACCGGCCCAAGCACTGCCTCTTTGGAAGAGACGTTATCAAAGACCGGCTGCCAAGATGGTGTGCCGGCGAAAACCTGAGGTTCCTGGCCTGAAGGCTGGCCGGATGTCGTGCCAGCACTCTGTACGGGCGTTGAGCCGGTCACCAGCTGTTCGCTTCCCGATTTCTCGGCAATCTGGGTGTCGAGAAACTCATAGACAATCCGGGCGCCGTCGCGTGCGCGGCTGCCGATTGCCGTCAGTGCATCGCCTCCCGTTTCGCAGGCCTGCGGATTGCGTCCGCAAAAGCCGCCGATGTCCGACATCGTTGCCTGTGCCGCCAGGAAGGCCGACACCGGATCGATGTTTTCCGTCGAAGTGTCTTCCTGATCTGACCCGAGGGGAATCAGGACGAGCACCAAGGTGAGCCAAAAGGCCGTCCTCAAGAGAAAGAACATGTCGCTACCCATAGTCTGTTCTGTCTTGCGTGCCTTTGTGCCGTTGGCACGCTTGTTATGAAGGCACATTACCAGCGACATGAGAATCCCCGGTTGAGCGGGAAAAGCCAATTTTCATAAAATAAATCAGGTATTTAAATCGTATTTTCTGAAATATTGATTCAAATTTTAGCTAATTCCGGTCAAGATATTGAGGCCAATGGGTTTTTCGGAAAAAAACGCAATTTGGATTCATCCTTTATCGTTCCTTAAGTGCTGCAACCGACAATGGCCGTACAAAAGGTGCGAGCGGATGTTTCCGCGATTGTTGTGTGGTAGAGTAGATTGCGTAACCTTCTGAAAAACATGCAAAATATCTGGGGGCTTTGGGTGGCTCGCGTGGATGGAATGATTCATCCCGAAGCTGCTTCCGATCCTTTTCTTGCACCGTTGCATCGTTCGTTTCTGCTCAGCTGTTTCGTCAGCGGCGCTGCGGCTCTGGTGGTACTGCCACTGCATCTGGCGCTGGCCGGACCGCCTCAGGCAGCCACTCTTCTCGCGCTCGCCTGGATGCTGAGCCAATGGCCTCTGGCGCTTTATCTGTCCCAGTCGGGGGCGCTGTCCAAGGCTGCCGGTCTTTCTGCTTCCATGTTCGCGGTGTTTGTTGCCGGCGTCTGCGCGGTTACAGGCGGCGCGCTGTCCTTTGCGTTGGCTTGGCTGCTTGTGCCGCCGATGGAGGCAGCGCTCGCAGCAAGCCGGCGGACGGCACTCGCAGTGACGGGGCTTTGCGGCGCCCTGGTCCTTGCCCTGATGTTTCTTCCGCTGCCCGTCCTTCCGGCTTCCGGATTTCCAGGGCTGGCGACGCCGTTTGCGACCCTGGCGGCTCTGCTTTATGTCGGTTTGCTGTCGCTCCGCATCGCGCTTGACCGGTCTCTTGCGCAAAAAGTTGTGAGGGCAACGGAGGAAAGACGCCTCCAGATCAGTCAGAGTGTCTCCGACATCTATTGTGAACTCGGGCCTGACGGTGGCCTCAAGGTCATTGGCGGCCCGGTGAAGGATGTGCTGGGGCACCTGCCGGTGGAAAGCGGGGAGGACTGGCTGTTTCCGCGCCTTCACGTTGCAGACCGGCCGCTTTATCTGACCTGTCTTTCCGAAGCCCGTTTGAGTGGCGCCACAAGAACCTTCGAGGCACGTTTGAGGGTTGGCGCAAATCGTCCGGGTGAAGCAGGGCAGGCCGACTACCGGCGTCTGGAAGTGCAGCTGCGTGCCGGCCGGCAGAACAGTCTGGCTTCTGCAAACGGTGCGGCACTTCTGCTGACGCTTCGTCCTCTTGAACCCATCGAGCCGTCGGCAGGCAAGACCGCGGGATCCGCTACAGACGGAAGCGCACGCGCGGACCGAATTTCGCGGGACATGCTTGAAACGGCGGGTGTTGAAGCTTCGCAGGCGCTGTCGGACATTCTGGCGCAATCCGAACGGCTTGAGCGCCTTGGGCGTGATTCCTCCGATCCTGTGCTTAAGTTGGCGGTGCAGTCCCTGCGCCAAAACGGCGAACGGGGCCTGGCCTCGCTCACAGCGGCTTTGGAACTGGTTCCGACTGACAGCTCTCCCGGCGAACCGGAAATTACCGGCGTTGATGTGGAAACCTGTCTCGTTCAATGCGTGGACATGGTCGCAAGGGTGGCCGAGCGTCGCGGTGTTGCTCTGGAAATGGAAACCGGCCAGGACAGTCCGCTGGTTGCTGCCGACAGAAAATTGCTGCGGCAGGCGCTGTGTTTCCTGTTGGTGGATATGGTGGAAACTTCCGAGCCTGGCGCCGTGTTGAGCATGGGTGTCAATCTCGGTGCAGGCAACGCCGACTATGTGTTTTCGGTGAAGAACCGTCAGTCCAGCCTTTGCTGGAGCGCCGAGGCCGCGGCAACCGTGCTGGGCGTTTCAAGGGCCCTTCTGGAGCGCATGGGCGGCAGCCTCACTGTTCAGACCATTCTGGGGCAGGGGGAAAGCGTGACTGTGACCCTGCCGCTTCGGACGCAAGCGCAGCAGAGCGCCGGTCGGACCGGCGAGGTACTCCGTGTCGAGCAATTGGCAAGATCGGCATAGGCGCAATGGCAAGAGCAAAGAAAACGACAAAGCAGACCAAGGCGCAGCAAGCAAAGTCGTCGGAATCCCTGATGGCGAAGGCCGGTCATATGGCGCTCGACAATCCTGTCGCAGCGGGTGGTACCGTGGTGATGGGGCTGACGGCATGCCTGATCGTGGCCAATGCGATCGGCCTGCAGCCTGGCCGGCATCCGGCGCCCCTGTTCACGACACGAGATCGACCGGACGCCATGCAGCTGCCGGAACCGGATGGCAGAAGTCCCGGGCTTCAGGTGCAGGAGATTTCCACCCTGGTGCTCGATCTGCAGATTTCCCTGCGCAAGATCGGCCTGTACGAAGGCCCTCTGGACGGACTGAACGGCCCGGCGACCGAACGTGCCATCCGTGGTTTTGAACGTCACGCCGGACAGATCGAGACCGGAGAGGCAACGGAAGCCCTGCTTGCTCTTGTGCTGATGCAGGGAGAAAGCCCCGTAACCTCCGTGAATGGTCCCGTGCCGCGTCCGAAGCCCGGGTTCTCGGGCACGACAAGACAAGACAGCGCTGAAGTTCTTGATGCCGGTACAGACGACAGTGCCGATGCCGGTGTAGATTCCGACCCGAAGTTGATGAAGATCCAACAGGCATTGTCCGAACTCGGCTACGGTCCACTGAAGGCGGACGGCGTGATGGGAGCCAACACCACCGCTGCCATCAGGCGGTTTGAATTTGACAGGGGTCTGCCATTGACGGGTGAACCCGGCACCAAGGTCATCGAGCGCCTGGAAATGGTCAGTGGCCGGTCGCTGTCCGGCTAGAGTACCGGACGGCGAGTTGCCGCGTGAGCGCAACTGTCGTAGAGCTGGGCCTTCCTTCTCCACCTTCGGGAGTGCCGGCGGGGTCGGCAGAGGCGGTCAGCATGCGGGTTACATCTGAGTTTTTTGTCAGTGCATTAGTCCGGCGCGTCTTCGGCGATGGCGGCTTTGCTGCTGTTTCCAGGAAAGGGGCTCCCGAAGCCGGTGCGGTCTTTATCTGTGTGGACCGCCTTGACGGTAGCTTCGACTTCTATGGCCCGGCGCCGCAAGCCATGTTCAGCAGTCTGCCACAGGGGCGCTTGTTCGAAAGTGTCTTCGAACGGGCGGACAGGGAAACGATAGACGCGCGGCTGGCAAGCGAAGCGCGAATGGATCCGGACTATTGGCTGGTGGACATCGAAGCACGCGACGGCAGGATTGACCTGCCCTTGGTGCAGGATGAGCCGAAGCCCGACACAAACCTCTTCCGCTTTTAGTGCAGATTTAAATATGGGCGTTCAGCCCTCCCGCAACACCCGCAACACAGTGCTTGAGCGGGTGTTCTCAGGAACGGTTCGACTTGCGAGTGGTTTCGGCTTGAGCGAAACCAAACTTCTGTCCGTCCGTTGTCGCCGCATCGCGGCGCGAACCATCCTGATATTGCGAGCCAAGCTGTGCAGATACGGGCTGAGTGACCTGGTCATGCAGGATCCACTGTCCGACCAGTACCTCGGCAGCGCCCTGGCTGAGCGTGCGATGGAGGCGCAGCAGGCCGCGCAGTCTTTCCAGTGACAGGTTTTCACCCAGCATGCGGATCATCACGGTCGTGACTTCGGATGCCGACATACCAAGCGCTTTCAACGCAACGGTCAGACCTTCGGCCTGATCGTCATGCATCAGCAGATCGCAAGTGGTCTGTGGCAGTCCGAGCCCCTGGCCCAGCAGATCCGCAAAGCGGGACCGATGCTGGAAAAGGGCTTCGCTCACCAGTGCGTCCCGCAATTTCAGGCGCGCGGTGTCCGTGCGTCTGTCGGTTGCGGAACCTGGGGTTTGTGCCTGTTTGACCAGGCTGGTCATCTCCGCCGCGGCGATAGCTTTCGATTTGAGCGGAGCTGGTAAATGCAGGAATTGTCCCATAAGTCCATCCGGGTTTAATGCGTCCTGACCTGCCAATTCTAAACCAAGAGTGGCAACGATGTCACTACGACAACTGAGTTTTGCCTGGTGAGCTTGTGTCAGGGTGACGTCTTCCCGGTCGAGAAGGATACGGATTACAGGGGCTCCGGCATGTTCGCACAATGTCGTGATCACCGATTCGCGCAAGGATGGCCGGTTGGCGACCGCTTTTCGAAGGGAATCCGGGCCGGCCTCCGCAACCTTCAATAGGAGATCCACAGAAAGCCTAGGACTGTAACGAAGGGCCGGATAGGCCGTCAGTTCGTCTTGGTCGGATGCGAGCTGCGTCAGGAGGTCGTCGGGAATTTCCGGATGCGCGGCCAGCAGATTTGAGATCCGGCGTCTGTCCGGCAGTGAGGTTTTAGGCAGGAAGTTTGACGCCAACTCCAGAAAAATGCGTTTTTCTTCAACATCATGCCGAGTGCGTCCGGCAAACAGCTCACTTGCGGCCAGAAGCACACCACGATCATCGCCCTTTGTGGACGCGGATTTGTCCGGAGAAGCGGAATTCGGCAAAGGCTGACTGAAATGTTGGGTTTGGCGCATGACACCCGTCTACAAAATACGAAAGACCGGACCACCGGAGGAACTTGCTTCGTTCAAATTGCAGGAAAAGCGTTAGCATGCTGTTAACCCTGACAGCTTCTTAATGAAGAGCAGGAAGTAATGCGTCGCCCGTTTGACCGTTCCCCGCCGGTAATACGCCGTCAGGGGAGATCGGAACCGAAGGAGGAGACGATGGGCACCTTGTTGGACTTTACATCAGCTCAACGCCCCGCAGCACGTGTGGGCTATCGTTCCAATCAGCGCCGTATGGCAAGCCGAGAGACCTTTGGAGAAGTTATCCTCTTCCCAGGTGTCCGGTACGAGCGCCATGACCTTGATCTTGCCGCACGAATCGCGACCATCGGAAAAGCGGCCGGACCTGCTGGCTCCGACAAGGACTGACGGTCCAAGCCTCTCCAGCCGCGCAGGAGAAGTTTCTTTTTAGCGGCCTGGAGAAGCGCCCGATGGGCAAAGGCAAAGCGGAACAATCCGCCACCGCATCCCTCGCGGAGAGCGGTCGCAGATCAGGGCAGGGCGGCATTGCCGTGGCTGCCGTGCTGATTGCCGTCAGCCTCACTGCCTGTACGCGCCCGACAGGGGATTTTGATCGTGCCAGGCCATCCGTCATTCATGACAGGGTGATGCCGGCCGCGGGCGACGAAGCAGCACGCCTGCGCGGTGATCCGGTTTCCAAGTTCAACTACACGAACGACGAAAAGCTGATGCGCAACCGCGGCTGGACGCTGATCCGTCCGCCATGGACCAAGGACTGGATCGGCGGGACCATGGTTGAGCTGTCGCGCACACGCGTTCTTCCGGAAGTTGAGGGGCGTGTACCGCCCGATCTCTATCTGATCTATCTGCGCTCGGACAAATTCCAGTCTTCCGATGCCCGCTACGACAAGATTGCCGCTGACGCATCCGGCGATGCGGAGCTTGTCATGCCTTTTTGCGAAGTGGCCTTGCGTGTGAAGGCCGCGGATGACGAGCGGCTGCGAGTTCTGCAGAACAAGCCGGTGAAGTCCGAAGAAACCTATGAAGGGGCGAAGGCACGCGTCTGGGAAAACCGGGTGATGATCAAATGGGTCGGTCAGGCGCTGCGGTATCGGATCATCGCCTACAAGAAGGCGCTCGACGGACTGGAGATCGAAACGCCGACCCGCGATCGCGTCTGGAAGGTCAATAACGCCATTCGGGAACTGGAAGGTCAGGTTCGCATTGCCGAAGCCGGTTGCGATCCGGACAAGCGTTATGGGGACGACAAGCCTGTTCGCAGGTCCCGGATCTATACCGGGTGGGGAACTGAACGCGCTCCGGTCGTGAAATAGCACGCTTCCGATTTTCAGGCCCGAATTCTGACATTTTATTGAGTGCTATATTCTGCCCACGTCAGATCTACTGATGCGCGGATACATTTTCGGCTGTAAAGGCGGTACTGCTTTTCCACAGGCTGGAGGCACGGTCGTTCAAGGTCTGACAAAACATCTTTGAGAAGACTTCTGCACGGGTTCTTTTGCAAGAAACCAACGAGAATATATTTCGTAAGCTAAGCGTATTCAAAATTTTTAAACGATACCGCTCGGTATTATTTTTTTACCAAACCACGACAGTCAAAATCTCGTTTTACTTGTTCTGCTTCACTTTTTGTCAAATTGACTTGCCTTAAGGGCATGCGCGCATAAGTTTTGTTTATTGCAATGCAAAAAAATGTGAACACTGAAAAAAGAGACGTGATCGCAAGCTCTTAGCCTAATTTTGGTCGTTTTTCCGGCAAAAGGATGTCTTTGAAGGGGTTTTGTGGCTTGCCGTTCTTCAGGCGTCGAACTAAACCGTTTAGTTTACAGAGTAGTCACTCCCGGGAACCTGAAGGTGGTCGAATGAGTCCGAACATCACGCTTCTCGTCAAAGAAGCGCTCTCCCATCAACATGCCGGACGCATTGGATTCGCGCTCAGCATGTTTGAGGAGATACTGAAGCTCGACCCCAAGAATCCGCAGGCAAATTTTTCGCTGGGCATTGCTGCTTACCAGAACGGTGACGTTGGGCTTGCTATCGAGATGCTGCGGAAGGCTGAGCGCAAGGCCGGCAAGCACCCGCAGGTGCATCAGTTGCTCGGTCTGGCCCTCATGAACGCTGGCGATCTGGCCGGCGCGCTGAAGTCGCTGAAGAAAGCCGTGGCCCTTGCGCCCAAAGCCGCTGATTTCCATGCCCATCTCGGTGACCTCTACACGCTCAAGCGTCAGCCGGTGCTGGCGCGACAGAGCTTTCAGCGTGCATTGGCGATCGATCCGGAAAATGGTTATGCCCTTGTCGGCATGGGCCAGCTCGATATCACTGTCGGCCAGATCGACGAGGCTGTCGCCTGGTTCGAAAAAGCCATCGCATTGGGCAAGGAACTGCCCTCGGCCCTTCACTGCCTGACGATGGCACGCACCTACAGGGAAGAACCGGCTGAACTTGCCAAGATCGATGACCTGTTGAAACAGGCAAGCGCATTGCCTGCTCCGGAGCACGCTCACCTGCATTGGGCGGCCGGCAAGATCCACTACGACCTGGGAGACACTGCGCGTGCTGCGCAGCATTACCGCTCCGCCCGCCGGTTGCGTTACCAGTCGTTCGATCAGCAAGCCCATGAAGAGCGCATCGCGTTCATGAAGGAAGTATTCAACGAGACATTTTTCGCCGAACGGACGGAATTTGAGGATCCCTCGGAGCGGCCGGTGTTCATTTTCGGCATGCCGCGATCAGGCACGACCCTGGCCGAGCAGATCGTGAGCCGGCACTCGCGCATCGCCAGCGGTGCGGAAATTCCGTATTTCCGCCTGCTGCAGCAGGACCTGGGATTGCGGGGGGCGCCAAGTGCTGCCCTTGAAAACCGGCTGAAGAGCCTTGGGCCGCGTGAGTTCAAGCAGTTTGCACGGCAGTACCTTGCAGAACTGAGTGCAATCGACCGGCGGGCAGATCGTGTCACCGACAAGATGCCGCACAATTTCGAAGTGCTCTGGCTTATGAGCCTTCTGTTTCCGAAAGCGGCTTTCATCCATTGCGTTCGCTGTCCTGCGGACACATGCGTTTCGCTCCTGTCGCATTCGCTTTCGCCCGCGCATAACTACGCCATGACACAGAAGTCACTGGGCAGTTATTTCGTTGCCTACGACGGTCTGATGAAACATTGGGAAAAGGTTCTGCCGGTTCGCATCCACACGCTTTCCTACGAAGACCTGGTTCATAACCAGGAAAAGGAAAGCAAGGCGCTGCTGGCGTGCACAGGCATGGACTGGGAAGAACAATGCCTGGAGTTCTATAACGGCGACAGTCCCGTGACGACGTTCTCCAATCTCCAGGTGCGGAAGCCGATGTTCAGATCATCGATCGGCCGCTGGAAGCGTCACAAGGACCTTCTGGGAGACCTGTTCGAGGCGCTCGGTCCGTTGTCACCGCTCAATGAGGCAGCACCGGTCGGCAATAGTTCCAACTACGGTCAGCAACAAACGCTTGCAACCGGTATGCCTGACAACGACATTTCTCACCTGCGGAACGCGGTTTCTCCGATATCGTGACCAGTTGCGGCGTCGGGGCGTGACAGCGTCCCGGCCTGACCGTTTTTCACGATTGCAGGGTATCTTAGCGAATGGAACCGCAGCTTGCGGCCCTGAGAGCTCGGTCGATGCTGTCCGCCCGGGTCGGGTGGGGCACATAGGCCCGCAACAACGCAAAACCGCTTAGTGGTTCTTCCGTTTCGATGACGATGAGATCTTCCAGGTTTTCCGGTGGGTTCTCCCGCAGGATCGACAGCTGTTCCGTGGTCAGCACCAGCATTGAGAGGCGCTCGGCACCCGCGGTGCGGTTGTTGAGACTGTAGACGGCCTCTCCAGCCGCGTTGAACAGTCCTATGGACCAGAAGGGCACCGGAATGCTGGCGTCGAAGAGAACCGGCCCGTCAGCGAGCTGAAACCGGCAGGCAGCGTGCTTCATGGCCGGATCGAGATCGGGCAGGGCTTCTTCTCCGGGGTGGACATCCGGCAGCAGATTGAACTGCCGGTCCGGTCCGTGGTTACCGATGTTGTCATAGGCACTGTGCAGAACGTTCTGGGGGATGCTCAGCACCACCAGGATGTGGATGATGGCAGCAAGACACAGCGTGGCCAGCAGGCCAACCGACAGGGAAAAACGTGAAGAAAGGGTCATGGGCAGCCCAACCTGTCGATGGTGGGCATGCTGACGCCATCAAGGGCTGCACCGGTGGTGACCGGAGCGTCATAGACCCTGAGCACGAAGCGCAGACCGTCGGCGGCCCTTGCATCGCTCGCCAGGGGCAACCAGTTGCCGGAGTGGGGGCGGGTGGCGGCGACGATCTCGAATGTGCCGTCCGCGTTTCGCAGCAAGGCGTCACTTGCAAGGTTCACCCGGCCAGACATCGTCTTGACCAGGCGGCCGTGGCCATCGACCGCGGTCATGGTCCAGAGCCGTGCAGACGGGGTCTGGCCTGCGATACGGTATTCACATGTCGGATCAAGCTGGTGGCCGTTGCTGTCTTCGCGCGCGACCAGAGCAAGCCCTTCGCCCGATGCCAGGGGAATGACGGCGCCTCTTGTGTAGATCGCCACGGAATAGGGATCGGCTTCGGAGGTGCCGGCTTTCGGATAGGCGTGCCACGGACCGATGGTGACCGCATTGAGCGGCTGTTCCCTCTCGATGATCAGATAGGCGGAGCTTATGCCGAGCAAGGAGGCCAGAACGACGACAAGCGTCACCGTGGCGAGCGTGCGAAAAGGATTTCCCCGATGCGAGCGGATGGCACGGGGAAGCCTTTCGTCATACCAGTCTGCCTCGCCATGTGCGGGCCGGAATCCTGTATCGCTCATTGCACCGCCGCGACATCGGTGTTGGCAGCCCCTTGAGCGGGGGCGGCATCGGCGCTCTTTTGTTCAAGCAGCAGGCGCAGGTCCTGGCCGATCTGCAGGAGAAGATCCTGGGTGCGCCGTTTCAGGACCCGTGGCTGCGCAGTGTCGCTGGTGTCAGTAGCCAGCCTTGCCGGTGCGGTTCGGGCCAAACGCGGCAAGCTTTCCGGATCGACACCGGGCATCCGGGCAAGCTCGATACCATTGTGGGCAAAGGCGTTGTATTTCTGCCAGGCCATGGCGGGAAGGCTGCCGCCGGTGACACGCCGCGTGGAGGTAAAATCGTCGTTGCCGAACCAGACGGCCGTGGCAAAGTTGCCGGTGTAGCCGACAAACCACGCGTCGCGGTAGGCGTTGGTGGTTCCGGTCTTTCCGGCAGCGACGACGCCGTCGATCTGCGCCCGGCGGGCCGTGCCAGCCTCAACCACATTGACCAGGATCTCGTTCATTTCCTGAACTTTCTCCTCCGGCAGGACGCGAACTGCAGGCGGGTCATCGCGTTCACGCCGGTAGAGAACCTTGCCGGCGCTGTTCTTGATCTCCAGAACCGCATAGGCCGCTGCCTTGGTTCCGCCATTGGCGAAAACGGAATAGGCCGAAGCCATGTCGATGACGGAGACTTCGGATGAGCCGATAGGCAGCGATACGGAGTTTTCCAGTTCGTGGGTCAGGCCCATGCGATACGCCGTATCGATAATTTTTTGCCGGCCGAAATCCAGGGACAGGATCACCGGTATGGTGTTGATGGATTTGGTGAGCGCGGTTTTCAGCGTGACAGCGCCCCGGTAGCTTCTGGAATAGTTCTTGGGCGACCAGTTACCGATCCAGACCGGACGGTCGGAGACCACGCTGTCCGAGGTATAGCCGTTCATGAAAGCCGTCATGTAGACGAATGGCTTGAACGAGGACCCCGGCTGGCGCAGCGCGTTGACGGCGCGATTGAACTGGCTTTCGCCATAGGAACTGCCGCCGACCATGGCAACGACGGCCCCGTCCGGGATCATCGAAACCATCGCCGCTTCACGAGCGTCACGCAAATTTCCGTTTTCCCGAAGCACGGTTTCCACTGCCAGATCCGCCTGGCGCTGCAGCGCCGGGTCCAGTGTGGTGCGTACGGTCACGATGCGGTCGCGGGCGAGTGCAGGATACCGGCGTGCAAGTTTCTTGACCTCTTCAAGTGCCCAGTCGAGGAAGTATTCCGGCAACTGTTCCTGAGACCTGTCGACAGCCAGTGCCGGGTTACGGCGTGCACCGATCACCTGGCCTTCGGTCAGGAAACTGGCCTGTACCATGTTGGACAGGACTTCGTTGGCACGCGCACGGGCTGCAGGCAGGTTGATGTGCGGGGCGTATTTGGTCGGTGCCTTGTAGAGACCCGCCAGCATAGCACTTTCGGCAAGTGTCAGCTCACGCACATTCTTGTTGAAATAGAATTCGGAAGCTGCCGTTACCCCGAAGACGCCGCCGCCCATGTAGGCGCGGTCGAGATAGAGCTTCAGGATTTCCTGCTTGGAAAGGTTCGCTTCCAGCCACAGCGCCAGATAGGCTTCCTTGATCTTGCGGCTGAGGCTGCGCTCGTTGGTCAGGAAGAGGTTTTTGGCCAGCTGCTGGGTGAGCGTCGAACCGCCCTGGACAACACCGCCTGCGCGTGCGTTCTCGACCATGGCACGGAAGGTGCCGACAAAATCAATTCCGAAGTGGCTGAAGAAACGGCGATCTTCAGTCGCGAGCGTCGCCTTTATCAGGGAGTCGGGAATTTCCTCAAGCGGTACGCTGTCGTTGAGAACGATACCGCGCCGGCCGATTTCCTTGCCGAAGCGATCCAGGAAGGTCACCGCGAAATCGTCCGTGGTCTTCCAGTCGGCATAGCGCGTTGCCTCGAAGGCAGGCTGGGCGAAGGCCAGCACCACGATGAAACCGGCAAGACCGTAAGTCAGACCGTCGGACGAAAGCTCGGCAAGAACGCGCCAGATTCCCTTGGCCCGGAACCGCCGCAAGAAGGCGTCATAGCCTTCGAATATCCGGCGGATAGCTGTTCCGCTCTTCCACAGGGCCGTGTCGATAAGGGCATCGATCGCCAGGAAAAAGCGGCGAATACGATTGCGCTTTTTCGGCGGCTTCTGCTCCGGCATATTGCCGGTTTCGACATCATCTGATTGCGGTTTGTCCGTCACGCGAACAAGGTCTCCGGATCAAAAAGGACCGGCCCAAGCTAGCCGTTTTTCGGGGTCGTGCAAACTGGTTGCCAGCGTGCCCCTTTCATTGGAACAGTTTACCTAAGTTTCTTGCAATTTCATTGAGGAAAAACGGCCCGTTTTTTCGCCCGGGTTGCCCGGCAGCCTGTAGCATGATAGGCGCCGATTGTTCCGGCCCAAGAAAGGCACACAAGACTTCATGATTGTGGACGATACCTCACGCGAGCTTCCGTTCTGGAAAACCCGCACACTGGAAGACATGACGCAGGCCCAGTGGGAATCGCTTTGCGACGGCTGCGCACGCTGCTGTCTCAACAAGCTCGAGGACTGGGACACCGGCGAAATCGTCTGGACGGATGTTGCCTGCACGCTGCTTGATGGCACCAGCTGCCGCTGCAAGGATTACCACAGCAGGGCAACCATCGTGCCGGACTGCATTCAGCTCACACCGGGTGAAGTGAGGACACTGACCTGGCTGCCGCCAACCTGTGCCTATCGGCTGGTGCGGGAAGGCAAGGACCTCTACTGGTGGCATCCTTTGGTGTCGGGAGATCCCGAAACGGTTCATCTGGCGGGCATTTCCGTTCGCGGACGGACGATCCCCGAAGACGGCATGGCTCTGGAAGATTACGAGAACCACGTCGTGTTCTGGCCAGGGGAAATGCCGGAAGATCAGCAGGGTTGAGCTCACCCTGCCAAGCAGGATGCGGTCACACACTTCGAGCCGGCTTTGATCACTCTCTTTGTCTGATCAGGAAAGCCTCGACATGGCGGCGGAGCCGATGTTCCAGTTCCGCCCTGTCAGTCAGTTGATGGCTTTTGACCAGGATGGCTCCATGGATCATGAAGGCAATCAGGCCATCGACCATTTCCTTGGGTGACCGATCCTGTCTCAGGTCCGGCTTCAGGCTGGCCTCCTGTTGCCAGAACGTCAGGAACTTCTCCAGTTCCGCATCGAGGGCGTCCAGTGTTTCGACAAATTCAGCAGCGCAATTGGGTTTGGTCACGCCGATATTGTCCAGGAACAGCCGCAGGATTGTCGGGCTGTCGGTGATGACGTCGATCAGCGCCATCATGCGCCGGGTCAGCAGTCCGACAGGGTCGGACAATTGGTCGGGTTCTGCTGCTTCGTCGGACGTTGCTGCACGCAGGGCATTCAGCCGGTCCAGCAGCACGTAGGACAAAAGGCCGTCCATATCGCCGAAATGCGAGAACACGGTCCCCTTTGCGACACCTGCCTCCTGCGCAACCGCTTCCGCGGTGACCAGGTCCAATCCGTGTTTTTGACTGAGATCGCGTGCGGCAGCCAGTACCCGTGCCCTTGTGGCAATGCTCCGCTGTTGTGGTTTGCGTGTCATGATTTTCCGTTAAAGTGACCGTGGTCAAAAAATATCTTGACGGATGTGATGCGGAATGTCAAAAAATGACCACGGTCAATTTTGGCGTTCGACGCCTGCAAGCTCACAAGGTTGGACATGACAAGAATACTGGTATTGGAAGGACACCCGGCCAAGGACACGTTTTGCGGCGCCCTCGCGGCGGAATATGCAAATCATGCACAAAAGGGTGGAAACGAAGTGCGGGTCAGGCATCTGGCCGACCTGAACTTCGATGCGGATTTCGGAGTGTCATCCTTCAAGGATGCGAAGCCTCTGGAGCCTGACCTCGAAGCACTGTGGCAGGATATCCTGTGGTGTGAACATTTCGTGCTGACACACCCTTTGTGGTGGGGCGGTCTGCCGGGCAGGTTGAAGGGGTTGTTCGACCGGATCCTGCTGCCGGGCATGTCCTTTCAATACGTGAAAGGCAAACCTCTGCCTGAGAAACTGCTCAAGGGCCGCACCGCGCAGGTTCTGGTGACTTCCGACACGCCGGGATGGTACTTTACCTGGATTTATGGTGCCGGTGCCAAAAAGCAGACCGAGAAGCAGATCCTTGATTTCTGCGGCCTGAAGCCAAAGGGCTACCATATGTTCTCGCCGATCCGCGGATCGAGCGACGAGGCAAAGCGGAAGATGCTGGCGCGGGCCGCTGCCCTTGGTCGCAAGGCTGCCTGAAGCGTTTGCATCAGTCATGGTGGACGTTCAAACAGCTTTCGTTGAACGTCCTCATGTTGCCCGCGAGAGATCCTAATTTCCGGCTGCCGCTTTCTCGGCGGCTTCTGTTTGCCGACGCTGCTGTTCGTTGAAGAACACGACGTAATACTGGTAGATGTTGCCGACGTAATCGACAGGTTCCCGGCCGATTTCGGAAGCCACGATCCACTCGACGTTGTCAAACCACTTGTCCGGGTCAAAACCCTGTTGCTTTGCTTTTTCGCGCAGTTTGGCAAACCGGCTGGGGCCGGCGTTGTAGGCTGCAAGCGCAAAGAAGGTCTGGTTGGCATCCCGTGTCTGAAGACCGGCAAAATACTGGTTGGCAAGGTAACGAAGATATTTGACGCCTGCCTGAACGTTCTTGTCCGGATCTGCATCAATTCCGCTGATGTTGATCGGGTCGCCCCTGGCCGTAGCCGGCTTGATCTGCATCAGTCCAACGGCGCCCGCGCGGCTGTGCGCTTTCTGGTCGAAACGCGATTCCTGAAAGCTTTGCGCGGCGATCAACAGCCAGTCGATTTCATACTCGTCGCCGTATTTCTGAAAAATGGTTTGGAGACTGGCGAGATCGTTCTTGTAGTCCGCGCTGCGCATGTCCCGGAGGTAGTCGGCCTCTTTCAGATATCGCTTCAGGATGATGTTGCCGAGCAGGGTGCCTTTTGTCACGGTGGCGGCGAAGGCATCGACTTCCTTCAGAAGTTCCGGCGCATTGTTGCGAACGGCTATGGCAATCTCCCCATCCGTGCGCACGGCTGCCGAGGGATGCATCTTCAGGCCGTCCAGAACTTCCAGCCAGAGTTCGGCTTTGTGCTGGTCCACGATCACCATGGAAATGGCGCCGGCTGACACCATTTCCAGAAGATCCTCGTCTTCCATGTGCTCGTCAGCGGTCACAATGTCGACCGGCTTGGCACCATTTTGGCCGAGCGTGTCGTTAAGTGCCTTGAGGCTCTGATAATAGGAAGACGAAGCCCGGACATGAACGGTCTGACCTGACAGGGCTTCAGGTGAGGGAAGGTCGGCAACCCCTGTGGCGGTCACCGGTACTTCGTGCACATCCTTCAGCAAAGGGGACGAAAAGGCGACCAGATCTTCCCGTTCGCGGGTAATGGTCAGATTGCCGATCGCGATGTCGCCCTTGCCCGCGGCAAGATCAGAAAACAAGTGGTCTCTCGGGGTCGGAACAAGTACGAGCTTTGCATCCTTCGCCTTCTTCTCGTGTATCTTGTCCAGGTATTTGTCGAACTCGGTCATGAGATCAACCGAGCTGCCGCGCTGAACACCCTTGTCGATGAAATATCCGGTCTTTGAAAACGGGATCAGGACCCGAATGTAGCCACGCTTGAGCAAGGCGTCGAAGTCGCCGTCGAAAGGTTCAAGCAGTTTGTTTTCAAGCGTTTCGGCAAGGCCCGTGCCCATGGCGCTTGCCAAGGTGGACTGGCTTGCAAGGCCCGCTACCACAAGAGCCATTGAAAACATCAAGTTCAGAAGATGTGGCAGGAAGTGCCGGATCGGTATCATGAAGCCCCCACGGACAATTTCATCCGCAGAGTAAAGGCTTGAAATCACTCCCGATCAAGCGCCAAGTCGTCCCTGAGCCCTGGAAGCTCTATCTTTTAAATGTCAACGAAACCGTACCCACTGTAATCCCGGCCTTCAGGACCTTGGCGGTGTTCCTGACCGTGTTTCTGTCGACCTGTGTCAGCGTGTCGTCAAAACGAAGCAGCAATGGCCCGTTCTCAGTCTCCAGGCGCGCGACGTAGGAGAAACGAAGGTCTCCGTTTTCATCCGTACGAACGTTTGCCGGACCCAGAACGTCGGCTCTCTGGCCGATGTATCGGTCTTCGGCAACCTTCTGGAAGAACCAGGTCTTGGTATCACGTTCGCCGTCTTCGTAGACGAAATCCTCGCGAAGCCGGAGCGTAAAGGTCTTGCTGTTCCAGGTTCCTGTCAGCGTGACGGTGAATGGGCGGTAGACACCGGCAATCCTGCTTTCAAAAACGCCCTTGCCCACCGTTTTTCCGCGGAAGAATTCTTCCAGCACCAAGGATTTGGCGTCGGCCGGAACAGAAGCGCAGACACCTGTGACGAACATGGCGAGAAGCAGAAAACGGTGAACGCGGGTCATGGTGGGCAGAACCTCCTTCAGGAAAATCTGCCCAGCTTACGCAGGTCGGCACACGTCGGATCTGGTAACTAGCTTCCGAACCGCTCTCGCCACGTTGGGACCGGATCGTCAGTTGCCGGGGACGCATTATAGACGCCGCGGGCGATGGCACGTGCCAGGCACGAAGCGGCTGCCGCACCGAGTTGAACCATGTCTTCCAGTCCGTTTTCCATCCGGCGCTGGCCCGTGGAGAGGGCGAAGACGAGATCGCCATCAAGCGGTGTGTGGGCCGGCCAGAGAGCTCGCGCCAGCCCGTCATGAGCCATCACCGCGAGGCGTTTCGCTTCGCCCTTGGTCAGGATGGCATCGGTCGCAACAGCCGCGATCGTGGTGTTGGCACCGGCCTTGAGGCCATCAAGTTTGGTGCGGACCGTGATGCTGTCTGGCGGTAGCGGATGCGCCATTCCCAGGCCACCGAACTCATCGCCGATTTCAAAGGGCGCCGCCCAGAAGTGAGCGCTGTCCCCCACGGTTGCCCGCCCAAGCGCGTTCACCGCGACAATGGCGCCGACCGTGATGCCGTTTTCCAGTACATGGGAGGCAGACCCGAGGCCGCCTTTCAGATTTGCGGTGGTGGCCCCGGTGCCGGCACCGATGGAACCGAGGGAAAAATCATGGCCGATTGCATCAAGTGCAGACCGGCCGAGATCCCGGTAAGGTGCAGCCTGTCCCCAGCTCTTGTCGCCGCCGTTCAGGAGGTCGAACAGGATGGCGGTGGGAACGATCGGAACGCGGACCGGGCCGACCTGGAACCCGTAACCCAGTTCGGCAAGGCGTCCCTGGACACCTGCACCGGCATCCAGACCAAAGGCGGACCCACCAGCCAGCACGATGGCGTCGATCTTCTCGACGGTCTGCTCCGGCTCCAAGAGCGCGATTTCGCGGGTGCCAGGTGCACCGCCGTGAATGGCCACCGAGGTGACCGCGGGTTCGTCCGGTACGAGCACGGTCGCCCCGGATTTCAGTTCAAGATCGGAAGCATTGCCGACCTTGAGGCCCGGGACATCGGTGATCAGGTTGCGTAAACCGGCCATGGGCAGACGGTCCTCGATTAAAGGTGGACGATAAGGAGTGTGATCGGCTGCGTGTCAGGTGTCGAGGCTTTTGTAGCCCCGGCGGACATAGAGAAGGGATTTGCCGGGATCGGTCATCCGAAGGTCGGTCACGGTGCCGACGATGATCGAATGCGTCCCCATTTCGGTGACTGAATAGACTTCGCAATCGACGCTGAGACGTGCGCTGTCGAGGGCGGGGCAGCCTGTGGCCAGACTGGTCCAGTCGCCTTTCTCGAACCGTTGCGGCATGTCCAGCTTGTCTCGCCCGGCAAAGGTGTCGGAAATTTCCTCGTGATCGTCGCTGAGAGTGTTGAGGCAGAAGCAGCGGTTCTCGAGAACCGCGCCATGGATGCGCGTTTTCCTGTTCAGGCAGATCAAAATGCTGGCGGGCTCGTCGCTGACAGAACAGGCAGCCGAAACAGTTGCACCCATGCGGCCGCCGGGGCCGTCAGTGGTCACCACGTGGACGGCAGCTGCAATCCGGCTCATGGCTTCCCTAAAAATGGCGGTCTCCAGAGGAAGCCTGTCCTGGTCTTCGGATTCTGAAGAGGTTGGGGACATCAAGTCGGCTCCTGGGCGGCTCAGCGGGAATCATTCGTCTGTCGGACGCGGACGGGAGTTTAGGCGGCCACGGAAAGGATGCCTAGACCATGCTGTGCCCGACATGAGGCAGACGGGTTTTTCTGATATTTCAAGGTCAACACCTTATGAATGCGCGTCGGAAGGTCTCGTAAACCCATCCAACCGAAGTCTTGGGCCGGAAAGCTCATGAATTCATATGGGGCAGGTGTTCCGCATTTGCCACCTAAGCCACAAGTGCGGATTGAGCTGCGGACCGGGCCGCGCTAGGGGTAGGGGGGGATCACCGGATCTTGGGGAGACGAATGACCTTTCAGCAGTTTCTGGCCAGTGCTGGCCTCCTGGCTTACAGCGCCGTTGCGACACCTGCTGTCGCCGACATCCGGATCGCTGTTGCCGGGCCGATGAAGGGGCAGTTTGCTGCTTTCGGTGAAGAAATGCGTATCGGCGCGGAAAAGGCAATTGCCGACCTCAATGCGGCTGGCGGGGTCAATGGCGAGACACTGGTGCTGGAAACCGTCGACGATGGCTGTGATGCGGACCAGGCTGTGGCCGTGGCCAACCAGTTGATCGGCAGAGACGTTGTCTTTGTTGCCGGCCATCTTTGTTTCAGCAGCTCTATTGCAGCCTCTGAAGTCTATGCCGGAGCAGGGATCGTTCAGATGTCACCGGCAACGACCTTGCCGAAATTCACCGATGAGCGGCAAGGCGAAGGCATTTTTCGTCTCGCCCCGAGGGATGACCGGCAGGCGGACGTGGCCGGCAGGTTGCTGGTGAATGAATTCGGCGACAAACGAATTGCAATTCTGCATGACAAGACAGCCTACGGCAAAGGTCTTGCCGACGCGGTCAAGGCGGTCGTGAACGAGCTGGGAACCAGCGAGAGCATGGCGCTGGGGTTTGACGCAGGCGGTGACGATTTCCGCAGCCTCGTGTCGCAACTGAAGCTTCAGGCTGTCGATGTTGTTTACCTGGGCGGTTATCACCCGGAAGCGGGGCTGATAAAGCTGGAGATGGACCGTCAGCGGTTGGGCGCGGTGCTGGTGGCCGGTGATGCACTGATGACGGAGGATTTTTGGTCCGTAACAGGTGAGGCGGGGAATGGAACCTTGCTGACCTATCCGGAGATTCCCCGGAATCGCCCCGAAGCGCAGGAACTGGTTGCTGATCTGGAAGCAGCGGGAGGTTCCGCGGATCGCTTCACATTGACGACCTATGCCGCAATTCAGGCCTGGGCACAGGCTGTCGAGGTCGCTGGTGGTACGGCGTTGCAAGGCGTGGCGACTGCTCTTCAGGAAGGAACCTTCGACACGGTGCTCGGAGATGTAACTTTCGACGGCAACGGCGACAGCAATCTACCGGACTACATTGTCTATGAGTGGCGCAATAGTGTGCCAGAAGCCCGCTAGATCTGCCCCATAATGCAAGAGCACGCGGCCCTTGCAGGCACGCGTGCTTCTCAGGAATAAAAGGCAAATGGTGTAGGTCAGCTACGTTTTCCGGTGCCTCTGATCTCGAGATTGACCTTGTCGGCGTAGATCGGCAAACCGGCATCCATGCCATAGAGACTGCGGAAAAACCCGCCTGACACTTCGAACCCGACCTGACCGTTTGCCTTGCTGTCGGTAATCTTCACCGAAAGCTTGGTGCGTTTCTGCTTTCCGCGAAGGTTCAAGACGCCTTCGACTTCCGCCGTGTTCTGGCCGGTAATATGAACCCGGGTGCTCTGGAATGTGGCCACCGGGTGGTTGGCGACATCGAACATGGCAGAACTCTTCAGGAAACCTGTAACCTTGTCGTTGTTAGTGTGAACACTTCTCAGGTCGACCTTTACGACGACACGGCTCTTCTCCGGGCGGTTTTGATCAAGTGTCATCTTGCCGGATACGGTCTTGAATTCACCCGTTACAGGACCGCGTCCAAGGACCCGGACAGAAAAGCCGGTGGCCAGTTGAGCCGGTGACAGCAGGTAGGTGCCAGTCAGGGATCCGGCGAATGAAGGCAAAGGTGCCGCGGCAAGTGCGACAAGACAGGCGAAGGTTGCGACGGTTTTTCGAAAGGGGCGTTTGAAGCCGCGTGTCGTGGCAGATGTTTGGGTCATTCGACAGGTCCTTGAACAAGATCAACGATGCAACTGGTGCGGCCATGTTCCGCAAGTTTTTCAACTCAGGCTCTCTCTCCGAGCCGTGGACGCACTATCTCATGAGGCTCCGTCAGACGCGGTGACGCCTGTCACAGGCAAAGATGCAGTTGTTCGACCGGTATTCGCTCACCCCCAGATACCAGTTGGCTGGTCGTATTGTCTCTTCACGTCGGAGTGCTGATTAACCTTTTGGTAAGAAATTAGGCCTGTCCCGGTTCTTTCAAGGGAAGGGGCAAGGTAATCTCGGCGCAACTGCACGGAGTTTGTAATGCGTCTGGTCTCCTTGTTCCGCGTTTTCATACCTTTGGTGATGCTTGTTGCAATCAGTGTCGCGCCGAAGTCTGCCAATGCCGCCGAAGTGGTGGGCTTTTCCGATGCCCGCTTTCGCGCTGGAACAATCGTCATCAAGAATTCCGAAAAACGGCTTTATCTGGTGCTCGGCGCCAACAGGGCGATCCGCTACAAGGTTGCAGTCGGCAAACGGCAAAAATCCTGGACCGGACAGGCATTCATAACGGCTAAATATGTGAAGCCCGACTGGGCGCCGTCGGACGAAGTCCGTCGAGACTTTCCGCATTTGCCAACGGTCATTCGCGGTGGTGCGCCCAACAACCCGATGGGTGTTGCCGCGATGACGCTGTCTAACGGAAACTACGCCATTCACGGTACCAATCGGCCTGGCTCCATCGGGCGCGCGGTTTCTTATGGCTGCATCCGGATGGCCAACCACGACATCGAGGACCTGTTTCAAAGGGTAACGGTTCGCACACCTGTGGTGGCATTGCCCTGAACCAGCCGAGTGCACTCGTTGGCTAGCCGGTAACTGGCGAGGAGATCAGTCTTACCTGTCCCGCTTGCGGCTGCGTCCGGACGACGGTTCCGACCAGGCATTTTCGGGAGGTTTCTTCCGGTCCAGATAGGTTCCCAGCATCAGGACGACACCCAGCAGCAGGCAGCTTGTTCCCGCGAAGAACAGCTCGAACGGGGCCTGCTCGGAGGGGGAAATCTGCATTTTATGAAGCACGACCGTGCCGATGATCATGGGCAGCAGGTAAAGAGCAAGCGCGGTGAACTGACGGTGGAAATTTGATCTGCCCGGTTGCATCACACTCTGGAAAGGAGCCTGATTGCGCATCTGGACCAAAAGGTCTACCGACACCAGCCACATGCCGAATTGCGTGATCATCGACAGTTCGTTCCCCCACAGAAAGAACGCATAGACTGTTTCCGCAAAGCCGAACGACAATACGGCCAGGCAGACAGACACCAGAAGCAGCCTGACGACCGTATGCCGTTCCTGGGAAAGCTCGAAACTGAAGCAGCAAAACAGGAACAGAGCCGTTTCAATCGAGAATCGGCCGTACATATTGACCGATTCCAGTGAATGGGACAGCCAGCTGTCGGCAAATAGCGTGATCTGATCCGGAAACAGGCCCTCGGCAATACGAAGGCCCGACAGCAGGATCATCAGGCAGCACAAGGTACCCCTGAGCCAGACCGAGCGCGCCCATTGCTGGCGAAAGAAGATAGCTCCGGCCAGAATGAGAAAACCAAGTGCTGTGATTGGATGAGTAGACGGTTTTGGGCCGGAAAAGGGATCGCCGGAAGAAAGATAGACGTTGTGTCCGAGACCAAACAGGATGACGAGCAGAAGCGAACAGCCAATCACTTGATGGTAGACTGTTTTGTCGAGATCCTGATTATTGTTCCTGGTCATAACGCGGTAGCAAATTCAAGAAGTAACGGTTGTTTCACACCACAAAAGTGTAGCGCAGTTTAATCGCGGTTTCGAGGCCAAGTTCATGCGGCAGCGCACACCCTGCCGCAGAGGCAGCATGTCGCATTTAGTTTCATGAAATTGAATATATGGTGGATCCGAGGCCTGTAAACGACCTCTCAAATGACCCTGTCAACTTCCAGTGCCCCAACACGAAGCTGGCAGGGTCTCTTTGTTAGTGCCGTCATTTTGAGGCAGAAAATCACCTGCTTCCAACCTGCATGAAACCAGGCCAGTCAGGCGCCCTCATCCAGACTTTTGAATGTCAATTGGACACGTCTGAGCAATGGGCTACCAACGTTACGGTTTCAGCCAACGCTTCGGATTGGCACTGCTGTCGCGACCACCTGAACCTGTCAACGCAGCGACAAGATCGGCAACCGCGTCGAGCGAATGAACCGCCCTGAATTCGTCCACATTCGGCAGCATGGCGCGGATACCCTTTGCCTTTGCTTCGAAACCTTCGAAGCGCAGCAGGGGATTAAGCCAGATTAGACGACGGCAAGAGCGGTGCAGCCGGTCCATTTCCCGCTCAAGATCCTCGTCCGTATCGCGCTCCAAACCGTCGGTGATCAGCAGTACGGTCGGCTGTCCCGAAAGGACGCGGCGAGACCAATGCCGGTTGAAATCATGCAGCGCAGAGGCGATGCGGGTGCCACCCGACCAGTCCTCGACACCTGACGAGCAAGCTTCCAGGGCCTCGTCAGGATCCTTCATGCGCAATTGTCTCGTGACGTTCGTCAAACGGGTGCCAAACAGGAATGTGTGTACATCCCGCCGTTCCACGGTCAGACCATGCAGGAAATGCAGCAGAAGCCTGGAATACTGGCTCATGCTTCCGGAGATATCGCAAAGGGCGACAAGCGGTGGCCGCTTTTCCGCCGGTTTGCGGAATTTAAGATCAATTATGTCGCCACCGGCCCGCATGGAGGCGCGCAAGGTACGGCGTGGATCGACTTTTCCTCTGGACGACGGCTTGAGGCGACGAAGCCTGATCTTGTCCAACGGCATTGTCATAGCCCTTAGCGCCAGCTTGGCCTCGGTAATTTCATCCGACGTCATCTGGGCGAAGTCCTTGGTCTGCAGCAATTCCTTGCCGGAGACGGTGAACTTTGCATCGATCTCGATCTGGGGAACGGTTTCCTCGGCGACCCGCTCCTGCGCTGCCTGAAACGCCTGCGAGACCCGTGTCTGGCCGGCTTTCGGTTTTTCAGGCTCACCTCTGGGCGGGGCGACCGGCGACAGGATCGCCAGCATCTTCTCGATCAATCCACGGCTTTGCCAGTAGATCCGGAAAGCCTCGTCGAACAGCACCTTCTGTTCGCGTTTGCGCACGAAGACCGCATGCAGTGTCCAGTAGAGGTCCTCACGGTTTTCGATGCCTGAGACTTCCACGGCCGCGACCGCATCCACCACGGAGGCGGGGCCGACGGGAACGCCCGCCTTGCGCAGCGTGCGCGCGAAATAGACGATGTTGTCCGTGATCCGCGATCGCAACTCAGGAGAGGTTGTCATTGCAGCCTCCCGGATGAGTGCGATGGGCCCGTTGTACTCTTGTCACCTGTTCAAACCGCCGGCATGGATTGCTGGTGCGGAGCGTCCTTGCGGATGTCGTCGATCATCTGGCGCACTTTCGAGCCACGGACGCGTTCGATGTCGTCCTGGTATTTCAACAGAACGCCAAGCGTGTCGGATGCCATGTCCGGATCGAGCGCCATTTCGTTGAGTTCGGAAAGAGCTGTTGCCCAATCCAGCGTTTCGGCGACACCCGGCTGTTTGAAGAGATCCTCGTCGGCGCGCAGCTTCTGCACGAAGGCGACCACTTCGCTTGCAAGGCGCTGGGCGGCGCCGGGAACCTTGCGGCGGACAATCTCCAGTTCACGCTCGGCATCGGGGTAGTCGACCCAGTGGTAGAGACAGCGGCGTTTCAGGGCATCGTGAATTTCACGCGTGCGGTTGGTGGTGATGATGACGATGGGCGGCTCTGCCGCCTTCACGGTGCCGAGTTCGGGAATGGTCACCTGGTTATCCGCCAGAACTTCCAGCAGGAAAGCCTCGAACGCTTCATCCGCCCGGTCGAGTTCGTCGATCAAAAACACCGGCGCGCCTGCCAGCGAAGGTTCGAGCGCCTGCAGCACGGGGCGCTTGATCAGGAAGCGTTCGTCGAAAATCGATTTGGAAAGCTCGGAGTGGTCAGTGTCACCGGCTGCTTCCGCGACGCGGATTTCGACCATCTGAGCGGGGTAGTTCCACTCATAGACCGCGGAGGCGACGTCGAGGCCTTCGTAGCATTGCAGGCGGATCAGGTCTCTTCCGAGTGTCGACGACAGGACCTTGGCAATTTCCGTCTTGCCGACACCGGCTTCGCCTTCCAGAAACAGGGGGCGTTTCATCTTCAGGGCCAGATGCAGAACGGTGGCAAGCGACCGGTCGGCCACGTAGCCCGCCTGATCCATCAGGGCGAGAGTGTCGTCAATGGAAGCCGGCAGCTGGTTCATGTTTCCTCCGGTGAACGGGTGCTGATCCCGGTTATATAGAGATACAGGCGTCGAGAACATTGGTGTTGAAGGCACATTTTCCGTGGCCACCGTGTTCCCCCTAATGGGTTTCTGTTTCCGAACCTTCTATAAAAGCGAAACTGATTCAAGGGAGGGAAGTAGAGTGTCGCGCAGCAAGCCGTTTTTTGGTGTCGCCGTCATCCTGTTTGCAACATCGTCTGCCCTGGCTTCTGACGGAGCTTATCCGACGGATCCGGTGAGCGTTGCGACCGGCCGGGAGCTGGCGGAAATCCATTGTGCTACCTGCCATGCAGTCGGCAGGGACGACCAGAGTGCACAGGCTGGTGCGCCTGCCTTTCGTGATCTTTCCAGCCGGTATCCGCTGGAAAGCCTGGAAGAACCATTGGCGGAAGGCATCGTGACGGCACATGACAACATGCCGGAATTCGCGCTGGAACCGGATGACATCGACGCCTTTCTGGGGTATCTGACCACCATTCAAGTGAAATGATGCTCCTTGCGGCCCAAGGCTCTTGTTGTTAGCAGTGCCTGTAGAGTGCTGCTAAATTGCTGTTTTTAAACAGCAAATATCCAAAAGTCGGGTTTGGTTAACCAGATTTCCGTGACAATCTTTCTTTGCACAGAAGAAAGGATTGGCATGAAAACCAGCTCCGACTTTGAAAAGCGCCTTCTCGGCTATGGACTGATGACGGCGGAAATCCTCTACCGTCTGCCTGATCATCCGAAGTTGCTGCAGAGTTTCCTGTGGCAAACGGAAGATCTGGCGCCGAAATTTCCCGAACTGACCAGGTTTCTCGTGTTCTGGGAACGGGAGATAGAAGGTCGCATCCACTCCGTTCGCGTTGCGCATCAGACCCTGATCTCGCCGGTTGATTTCCGCTACGCGGACGGAGAAATCGTGGTGCACTGAGATAGGCGGGACAGGAATCAGCGCGCGCTGAGGCCAAGTCCTTCGCCATCACGCATGACGGCTTTTGACTGAGGGGTGAATTCGGATCCGTCCCCCTCATGCAATACGAACCCCGGCATCAGCCGCAAGGGGGCCTTGCTGGCGCGAATGGCGCGCAGCAGAACACGTGTTGCTGCCGCTTCCGGTCTTGGACGAAGCGGAATGACTTCGATTGCGCCGAACCGGCCCTTGAGAACGCTCAACAGTTCCTGCAGACCGTCGGCCCGAAAGATGACGGTCAGGCTGCCGCCTTCCTTGACAATATCCGTTGCTGTTTTCGCCCACGGCTCCAGTCCCCGGTCATCGAGCATATGCGCGCCGGCACGAGCACTGTTGGGCGATGCCCGGAAACGGTCCGCCTCATAGTAGGGCGGGTTCATGATGGCATGGTCCGCCATTGCGGGGGTAAGACCGGCTGCGTGGCGCGCACTTCCCTTGGCCGTAATATCAGCCTCCAGAAGGGAAACACGGGCGGAAAACGCGCCATTGGCGGGGTCTTCAAGGCCGCGACGGGCAAGGGCAAGCACGGTCTCGTCTATATCGACCAGCGTTACCCGAATATCCGGCAAGCGCGCCGCGGCGCAAAACCCGGCGGTGCCGACACCTGCGCCAAGGTCGATGACATGCCCCCGGGTACCATCGGGCAGGGCCGCCGCCAGATAGACCGCGTCGAGGCCCGCCCTGTGCCGGCCACGCTTGGGCTGATGCACATAGACCTTGCCGCCCAGAAAGGCGTCATGGGTCGTTTCCTGAGATGTGCATTCGGTGCTGTCCGTCGGCGAAGTCATGTCAGGCCCGGCCGCTTTCCGGACGCAGTTCATGTTCCAGACCGGCGTCTCGCACCAGCTTGCGCGCCATCTGGATCTGGTCTGAATCGACAAGAATGCGGCGCGGGATCATGGCCAGCGAACCTTCCAGAATGCTCATGTTGCCGTCTGCGACAAAATGTTTGATGCCGGCATCTTCAAGAATCGATTCCAGAAAGGAAATCAGGACGGGATCGTTTGTTCTGACTAGTTCTTCCATAAGATTCCCGGCGTTAGCGGTCCATGTCCTGCGGTCGAACGGAAAGCCCCATCCGACCGGTTTACAGCAAAACCAGCTGATTGCGGCATTTCAACAGTTTGTCAATGGATTGGCGGCTTGCCCCGAAGGCGTTCGCAACATATTGTCCGCACAAATATTCAGGGAGTGCCATTAGTGGCCGTTGTTGCAACTTATACAGACGATCAGCCGCGCCGTCCGAGCATTCAGCCGCTCGTTGATCTGGTGTCCGGCGGCATGGGCGAGGTCAACGATCTGATCCTGTCGAAGGCAGGATCGAATGTTGAATTGATCCCGGAAATCGCCAAGCACCTGATTTCCTCCGGCGGCAAGCGGCTCCGGCCGATGCTGACGCTGGCCTGTGCCGAGATGTTCGGCTACCAGGGCGATGGTCATGTCACGCTGGCGGCCAGCGTGGAATTCATGCATACCGCCACGCTGCTGCATGACGATGTCGTGGACGAAAGCGACATGCGTCGGGGCAAGCTTGCAGCGCGCAAGCTCTGGGGCAACCAGGCAAGTGTTCTTGTCGGGGACTATCTGCTTGGACAGGCCTTCAAGATGATGGTCGATGTCGGTTCGCTGGAAGCGCTGCGCATCCTCTCCACGGCATCCGCAGTCATTGCGGAAGGCGAAGTGCTGCAGCTTGGCGCTGCAAAGAACATCGCCACGACCGAAGCAGACTATCTGCGGGTGATCGAGGCCAAGACCGCCGCTCTGTTTGCCGCTGCTGCCGAAGTCGGCCCCGTGATTGCCGGGCAGTCAGTCGAAATGAAGCGGGCCGCGCGGACCTACGGCATGGAACTCGGCTATGCGTTCCAGCTAGTTGACGACGCTCTCGACTATGGTGGCTCTTCCGCAGATCTCGGCAAGGATGTCGGCGACGATTTCCGCGAAGGCAAGATCACATTGCCGGTGGTGCTGGCCGTTGCCCGTGGCACTGATGCAGATCGCGACTTCTGGCGACGCTGCCTGGAAGGCGAGGAAATCCAGGACGGTGATCTGGAACAGGCCATCGAGCTTCTGAAGAAATACGACGCCTTGTCTGAAACGGTCGAGCGGGCGAAGGACTACGGCAACAAGGCTCTTGCTGCACTGGACACGTTGCCGTCCGGTGCGCACAGCGATGCCCTGGGTGATGCTGTTGCCTTCTGCATCTCGCGTGTGAGCTAACGCTTACAAGTCTCTGTTTTTCAGATGAAATCGAAAAGCCGCCATTTTCGAAATGGCGGCTTTTTCTTTGTTTTCTACAAGCCAAGTCCGTGTTTTGTCAGGAGAGCGGCCCGGAGGCGATCCACCAGTCTGGGTGGCTGCTACGCAATGCACGCTCGACGTCCATGGCGGCATTCAACTCACACAGGCCGAAGCAGGTCGCACCGGATCCGGACATCCTTGCAAGGTCGATGCGGGAATCGGCTTCCAGCTCGGACAGAACCTGACCGATTTCAGGACACAGATCCTTGGCCGGGTCCTGCAGATCGTTGCGGCAGCTTGCCAGATAGGCGACCAGCGAGGCCAGCGTTTCAAACTTTTCCGGCATGAGATCCATGGGAGCGTTGTCCCGCTGCTCCATGGACTTGAAGACTTCCGGAGTGGATACGCCGACCCTCGGGTTTACAAGCACGATACCGCAAGCCGGAAGGTCCGGACCGGCACTCAGGTCGCCGCCGATGCCGCGCATGATCTGGGGTTCCGGAAACAGGCAAACCGGCACATCCGCCCCAAGCGTCAGCGCCAGCGCGTGCAGATCTTCCTCGGCAAGATAGATACCGGTGAAGTCTTCCAGGAGGCGCAAGGTGGTTGCTGCATCGCTGGAGCCGCCGCCGATGCCGGAAGCGACAGGCAGGCGTTTGGTGAGTGTCAGACGAACCTGTGGAACATCAATACCGGCCTTTTCGGCGAAGCTGCGCACGGCCTTCAGGATGAGGTTGTCGTCGACCGGGCCCGTCAGGTCTCGCGCAAACGGGCCTTCGACTTGCAGGTCGAGCTCACCGGCAGCTTCTATCGCCAGCCTGTCGCCGATCTGGGGGAAGACCACGAGCGAATCCAGCAGATGATAGCCGTCCGGCTGCCGACCTGTAATATGCAGTGCCAGATTCACCTTGGCCCGGGCCAGCTCCACCCGGGGGGAAGACTTTGAGGCTAGGGCCATGGGTGTGTCCGGTTAGCCGCCGTTTTTGCCGGTCTCGGCTTTGGCGGCATCCGTTCCCGGAACCTCCTTCAGGCCTTCGGCAATCTTTTCCAGAATTTTCGGCAATTCCTCTGCGTCCGGTCCAAGATCGCGGGCGTGGTTCCACTGGAACCTTGCCTCGTTGCGACGACCGACCATCCAGTAGGCATCGCCCAGGTGATCATTGATGACCGGATCCGCCGGGCGAAGCTCGATAGCCCGCTCCAGTTCCTTCACCGCTTCTTCGTAGCGGCCAAGACGGAAATAAACCCAGCCAAGGCTGTCGACGATGTATCCGTCTGTTGGGCGCAGTTCGACGGCTTTCTTGATCATGCCCAGGGCTTCATCCAGCTTCAGGCCCTGGTCGACCAGGGAATAGCCGAGATAGTTGAGCACGAGCGGCTGATCTTCGTTGAGTTCAAGTGCCTTGCGGAAGTCGGCTTCGGCAAGTTCCCATTTCCCCAGTCTTTCCCGGGCGATACCGCGGAAATAAAGCATCAGCCAATGCTGACTTTGCAGTTCGGAAATGGTGTCGATGCCCTTGGTGTAGGTCGCCTCGGCGTCCTCATAGATTTCGTGCGCACGCAGGATGTTGCCAAGTGCGATCACGGCTTCAAGATCCGAGGGATCCTGCTTGATCAGCTCTTCCAGATGGCTGCGGGCTTCGTCAACCATCTCCAGGGCATTGTAGTTCATGCCGACCTGGATTTCGGCTTCGCGCTTCAGCACGCTGTCATCGGGGACCATCATCAGGGCTTCGATGGCCCGTTCCGGCTGCTCCATCCGCTCAAAGACACTGCCGAGAGCAATGGCTGCAAATTCAGCCTTCGGATCGAGGTAGAGCGCAAGCTGCAGATAGGAGGTGGAAAGCTCTTCACCGCCATCGCGGCCGATTACGGCACCAAGGCCATAGAGGATTTCCGCCATGCCGGCTGCCGGATCAGTAACGAGCGGCGGAATGATCTCACCGCTGCTGATAGCCTCGCGGGTCTGGTCAAGCTTGGGGTGACCGCGGAACTGGGCATCGTATTGATCGAGCGCATCAAGTGCTTCCTTCTGGCGTCCGTTGGCGGCCAGAAGGCGGGTGTAGGCATCCACGACGCGCAAGGCACCCTGGTCGATGGCATAGGCGCTCTCGGCGGCTTCCAGGGCTTCCTGGTTACGCCCTGCGGCAAACAGCAGATGTGCCTTGTGGGTGGACTTGAACACTTCGAACCAGTCCGGTCCCTCAAGTCCATCAATCATCGCGACGGCTTCGTCGATCTTGCCGCTGCCATAAAGCGTCCAGGCGCGGGAGATGCCGATGGAAAGCTGCGCGAGCGGGCCGTTCCGGCCCCGTTCAAGTTCTTCGTTGGCCTTTTCATATCGGCCGTCCAGCATCTCCTGCGCACCGAGCGTCAGCTGCGCGAGGAAATTCTGCAGACCGGCGCTTTCCAGCTCCTTGGAGTAGACAACGGCCTGTTCGACATCGCCATTGGCCAACTTCAGGAGGAAGGTGCGTTCGAGCAACATCGTATTGCTCGGGTCGGCGGCAAGGGTTTCTTCGTAAAACGCCGCTGCCTGGGCGTAGTCTTTCTGGAAACCGGCGAGGCGGCCGGAAAGGTAGCTGCCGGACAGTGTGAACGGCAGATCGGACGGTGTGCCAAGAGTTTCCGGTTCGGTGCTCGTTTCGGCAAGTGCGGTAGCGGGAAGAAGCGCGAGCACGCTGACCAGCGCAAGCAGTTTCCGGCGGAGAGGACTGCGATCCCTGGTCGAAACGGCACCGGTCGGATTTGTCATCATTGTTCGCACTTCTGTCCCTGAATCTGGTGGGTTTACTGCTTATTACCTTTGACAATGGCGTCTTTAAGGCTGACCGGCAAGGCGCCCGGGATAACTTTCTGCGGGTTTAAATCCTTTTGATTTTGCTCAACGTCGGAAATGCTAAGACTTACGACCAATCATAACCGGTTTCGCTGAAAAAGGGCTTGAAGACAAGCAGTTGCCGTAGCAGGAATGTGCGGTGCAAAAAGATCTGGTGCCGGTGCGGCCCGATTGCTGCCGGAATGATAATGCGAGTTGGCTGCGTGCGAGACGCCGCAGACCGAACTAGGCGAGGAGAGTATCAGATGACCAAGTGGGTCTACAGTTTCGGCAATGGTGCTGCAGAAGGTGCAGCGGATATGCGTAATCTTCTCGGTGGGAAGGGCGCAAACCTGGCCGAAATGAGCAGCCTGGGTCTGCCCGTTCCACCGGGTTTCACCATCACCACGGAAGTCTGCACCTGGTACTACGAGCATGACAAATCCTATCCGGACGCTCTGACAGCACAGGTTGCTGAAGCGCTGGACAAGGTCGGTGAGGCGACCAACCGAAAGTTTGGTGACCCGGAACGGCCGCTGCTGGTTTCTGTACGCTCCGGTGCCCGTGTTTCCATGCCTGGCATGATGGATACCGTCCTGAACCTCGGCCTTAACGACCAGACAGTCGAAGCGATCGCGCAAGAGGCGGGAGACAGGCGTTTCGCCTACGACAGCTACCGCCGCTTCATCCAGATGTATTCCGACGTGGTGCTGGGCCTCGACCACCATGAATTTGAAGAAATTCTGGAAGAGTACAAGGAACGCAACGAACTGACGCTCGATACCGAGATCGATGCGGATGCCTGGCTGGGCATCATCGAGAAGTTCAAGGCGCTGGTGGAAGAAGAACTGGAAAAGCCGTTCCCGCAGGATCCGCAGGAACAGCTCTGGGGCGCGATTGGCGCGGTCTTCAGTTCCTGGATGGTGCCGCGTGCCGTGACGTATCGCCGCCTGCACGATCTGCCGTCCTCCTGGGGCACTGCCGTCAACGTTCAGGCCATGGTGTTCGGCAACATGGGCGAGAGCTCCGCGACCGGCGTAGCCTTTACCCGGAACCCTTCCACTGGTGAAAACGCCCTTTATGGCGAGTTCCTGGTAAATGCACAGGGCGAGGACGTGGTTGCGGGCATCCGGACGCCGCAGGATATCACCGAGAAGGCCCGCATCGGGGCCGGGTCTTCCAGCCCGTCGCTGGAAGCGCTGATGCCGGAGGCATTTGCCGAATTCCAGACCTATTGTGCCAAGCTGGAAGCCCATTACAGGGACATGCAGGACCTGGAGTTCACGATCGAGAAGGGCAAGCTCTGGATGCTGCAGACCCGGTCGGGCAAGCGCACCGCCAAGGCGGCGCTGAAGATCGCGGTCGACATGGTTGCCGAAGGGCTGCTGGGTGAGGAAGAGGCCATTGGCCGCGTGGAGCCTGCTGCGCTCGACCAGCTCCTGCACCCGACAATTGATCCGAAAGCAAAGCGCGATGTGATCACGACCGGCCTGCCGGCGTCTCCCGGCGCTGCATCCGGTGCCATCGTCTTTTCCTCCGACGAGGCGGAAAAAGCCAAGGCGGAAGGGCGCAAGGTCATTCTTGTTCGCGTGGAAACCAGTCCGGAAGACATCCATGGCATGCATGCGGCCGAGGGTATTCTGACCAGCCGCGGCGGCATGACAAGCCACGCAGCCGTGGTGGCGCGCGGTATGGGCAAGCCATGTGTCGCCGGGGCTGGGATGCTGCGGATCGACTATCGCAACGGTGTGATCAATGCTGCCGGACGGCAGCTGAAGGAAGGTGACATCATCACCATCGATGGCGCCACCGGGCAGGTTCTGGTTGGTGAGGTCGAGATGCTTCAGCCGACACTCTCCGGCGATTTCGGCACGCTGATGGGCTGGGCCGACAAGGTGCGCCGCATGCGCGTGCGCACCAACGCGGAAACGCCGCAAGACGCCAAGGTTGCGCGGGAGTTCGGCGCTGAAGGTATTGGCCTTTGCCGCACCGAGCACATGTTCTTTGAAGGCGAGCGTATCATTGCCGTGCGCGAGATGATCCTGGCCGAGACCGAAGCCGGGCGCCGGACAGCACTTGCAAAACTCCTACCGATGCAGCGGCAGGACTTTACCGATCTCTTCGAGATCATGCACGGCCTGCCGGTAACGATCCGTCTGCTGGATCCGCCACTGCACGAATTCCTGCCGAAATCGGAAGAGGAGCTGGCGGACGTCGCAAAAGCCATGGGTGCCGATCCGGAGTTGCTGCGTGATCGGGCGCTGGCACTGGAAGAATTCAACCCGATGCTCGGCCATCGCGGCTGCCGTCTGCTGGTTTCCTATCCGGAAATCGCCGAAATGCAGGCCCGGGCCATCTTCGAGGCGGCTGTCGAGGCTGCCAAGGTAACCGGCGCACCGGTGGTTCCGGAAATCATGGTTCCGCTGGTTGGCCTCAAGGGAGAACTCGACCTCGTTCGCCAGAGCATCGAGGCCATGGCAAAAGCCGTGATGAGCGAAACCGGAGCGGAACTGACATATCAGATCGGCACCATGGTGGAACTGCCGCGCGCCGCCCTGAAAGCGGCGGAAATCGCACAGTCTGCCGAGTTCTTCTCCTTCGGTACCAACGACCTGACGCAGACCACCTTCGGTATCTCGCGTGATGATGCGGCTTCCTTCCTTGGGACCTATCAGACGCGCGGCCTGCTGGAGCAGGATCCGTTCGTCTCTCTCGATCAGGAAGGCGTGGGTGAGCTTATCAAGATCGGCGTTGAACGCGGCCGGTCGACCCGTCCCGACATCAAGCTTGGCATTTGCGGGGAGCATGGCGGTGATCCGGCCTCGATCTCCTTCTGCGAAGGCGTCGGTCTGGACTATGTCTCGTGCTCGCCGTTCCGCGTGCCGATTGCCCGCCTGGCGGCAGCGCAGGCAGCCTTGAAGTTCAAGTCCGGAAGCTGAATGAGGCGGGGAAGGCCCGTCGAGACGACAGGGAGTGCGGTGTGAGCGATGCCTACCCCAAGCTGGACGCCTTGCGTGCGGGCGGCAAGAGGCAGCTTTCACGTGTGCTCAGCCGGCTGGAAAGCCATGCGGAGGATGCAGAAACCGCGGCTTTTCTGGATTCTGCCGCCGGTGAAGCCTCCGCGAAAGTGCTGGGCCTCACCGGTCCGCCCGGCGTTGGCAAATCAAGTCTGACGGATGCTCTCATCAAGGCATGCCGGGCCGCGGGGCAGACCGTGGCGGTGCTGGCCATCGATCCGTCTTCCGCGGTGACCGGTGGCGCCCTTCTGGGTGACCGAACCCGCCTGAAAACCGATCCATCCGACGATGGCGTCTTCGTCCGCTCCATGGCGGCGCGAGATCGCCTCGGGGGCCTCTCCGATCATGCGGTTGCGGCGATTGCCGTTCTTCGCTGCGTGTGCGACTGCGTGATCGTTGAAACCGTTGGTATCGGACAATCGGAAGGTGACCTGAAGCAGGCTGTCGACACGGTTGTTCTGTGTATCCAGCCCGGATCGGGCGACAGTCTGCAGTTCATGAAGGCCGGCATCATGGAGCTGCCGGATATCGTGGCTGTCACCAAGGCAGATATGGGGGTGCTCGCCCGTCGGGCTGCCTCGGATGTCGCGGGTGCCCTGTCATTGAGCGATGCCGACAGCACTGCAGGGTGGAAGGTGCCTGTGTGCGAAGTCTCCGCGCAAACCCTCAGCGGTGTTGATGATCTGGTGGACCACTGGACGCGCCACCATGCGCACATCGCGTCCGGTGAAGCCTTGCACCGTCAGCGCAAAGCGCAGCATGTTGCCTGGTTCAAGGATATGGTGCGTACGGAATTCGGTCACGCTGGCCTGAAGCTGGCTGCCGGAGCAGGGCAGGACTGGCTGACATTGGCCGAGACAGCGCCCTTTGCGAGCTTTCACGGGTTTGCCGCCAGGCTCCGTCCGTTGCTGGGTCTTTGAGCTTGGCAACGATCCAAGGTGGTTCCGGACAAATTCGAAGACCCGGCTGGCAGGCATTTGCCCGTACGAAGTGTCGTCAAGCTTCCGCCGCGCGTATCTGGTAGCTCAGGTCTGTGCCGAAACCGGGCGTACCAATGCGGTGAAATTCGTCCAGGAACGCGGTCAGGGCGGTGTCTGTCAGCGGCCGGGAAATGTAGTAGCCCTGCATTCGGTTGCAGTCGTGTGCCTGCAGGAAACGGATCTGTTCCAGCGTCTCGATGCCTTCGGCAACAATGGTCATGCCGAGCGCTTTGCCGAGCTGGATGATCGATACCAGAATGGCCTCGGCTTCGGCGTTGCCGTTCATGTCGGAAACGAAATCCCGGTCGATCTTGAGCGTGTCGAAAGGGAACCGGCGCAGGTAGCTGAGGCTGGAATAACCTGAACCGAAGTCATCGAGCGCAACCTTCACGCCCAGGTTCTTCAGCCTGCGCAGGGCCTTCAGCACCGAATCGTTGCGGCCCGCGAAAACACTTTCGGTGACTTCAATTTCCAGGCGCTGTGGCGGCAGGTTGTTGGCGGCAAGGATCGCCATCACCTTTTCGACGAACCGCGGGTGCTTGAACTGGTTTGGCGAAACGTTGACCGAAACGGTGATGCCGGGCCATTCGTGCGCCTTGGCGCAGGCCTTGTTGAGCACCCAGATGCCCAGTTCGTTGATCAGACCGGTTTCCTCGGCCACCGGAATGAACTGCGCCGGGGAAATGACGGTGCCGTCTTCCTTGGTCCAGCGGGCAAGAGCTTCAACGCTGACGATCCGCTTGGCCGATGTGTCGGACTGCGGTTGGTAGGCAAGTGTCAGTTCGTCGTTCTTGAGTGCCAGCCGAAGTTCGCGGGACAGCCGGTCCTTGGACTGGACGTGATGTTCCATGTTCGGTTCGAAGAAGGAACGGCGGTTCCGGCCATTTGCCTTGGCATCATAAAGCGCGATATCGGCCTTGCGCAGCAGCTCGTCCGGATCGTTGCCGTCGCGCGGGGCAATGGCAGCGCCCATCGAGAGGCTGGCGTGAAGCTCACGGCGCCCGATCATGATCGGACGGCCGATTTCGTCCTGCACCTGGTCGAGGATGTATTCCAGCCAGACATCGTCTTCGCAGTTCTTGATGACCATCGCGAATTCGTCGCCGCTGATGCGCGCAACGATCCCGGATTCGGGAATGACGCGCTGCAGTCTCTGGGCAACGGCAGTGATCACCTTGTCACCGGCGGAATGGCCAAGCGTATCGTTGATGTCCTTGAAATGGTCGAGGTCGATGTAGACGACGGCCGTGTTCGTTCCCTTGGCAACGCTTTCGTCCAGCGTGTCCGTCAAAAGTGCATGGAACCGTGCGCGGTTCGGCAGGCCGGACAGGGCATCATGACGTGAGGAGTGGACTGCCTTGGCTTCGCTGCGTGCAAGACGTTTGGTCATCTGGCGGGTGAAGATGGTCACGGCAATGACCACGGCCGCAATCATGAACGCCGCCAAGGCCAGGAACGGATTGATCCGGCGTATCATCTGGCTGCCGGGCTCGGTTGTCTGCCAGGCGATCAGGCCGACATCCTGTCCAAGCGGGGACTTCAGTTGAAACCTGCCGACGCCATCGCGCTGGGTCTGGTTGTTGGCGAGAACAAACCCGTCAAGGCGAGACATTTCCGAGATTTCTGTCAGCTTTTCACCCCGCAAGGGTACCAGACTTACCAGCACTGACGGCGGGAAACGGACCCGGGAGATCGACTGGATCTGCGGCATGATGGCGGCGGCACTGAAGAGATACGGTTCGCCTGCCAGGGAGACGAGGCCGGTTTCGGCAATCGACCGGCGCGCGTCGCTGCTTTGCGGAATGAAACTGTAGAGCCCGGATGGTGTGCGGCGGAAGGAAATGATGTAGCGGGCGCGCACCTTGGCAATGGCCGGCTTCAGTTCCTGAAGCAGCTCCTGCGTCATCCACTGGTTGGTGTGGTTCTGGGCGTAGACATATTGCACGCCGTAATCGCGATTGATCAGGATCGACTTGGAAAAACCGTGGTTCTGGAACAGCCAGTGCATCAGGTTGTTGTAGATCCAGCCTTCATCCGGGTTGATCTGGTTGACCCGGTGATAGGCTTCGTCCCAGATCACGACGCCGTTCTGCTGCTTGACCATGTAATTCTGGGTCAGCTGCAATGCGCCGGAAATGAGCTTGTTCTGGGATTCGACAGCGGTTTCGTCCGACAGGCGGGCAGACCAGTGCAACAGGCCGAAAATACCGACAACGGATATCATGACGATTACGACCATCGGAATAATGATCGCGTTTGCTATCTGGCCGCCGGAGTTTTTAGACGAATTGTACATATACGAGCCCGATTTCTTTGGCCCGAGTATTGTCGATCTGGGTTAAGGAATGCCGCAAATTCTAAGTAAATTAAGGGTAAAGTCTCAAAATTCCCGATCCGGTTTTGCAAACAGTCTTAAAGAGCTTAGCTGTACGGGCTCCAAGACTTTGCCTGTCCGTTGCTCGAGCAGCTCAAATCAGCTGTAAGCTGCGGAAGCTGACGTTTGTACGCAGACCAACGATGATGTGGTCATGCACCTCGATCCCGAGTGGGCCGGCAATGTCGACGATTTTCTTGGTCATCTGTATGTCGGCGCGCGATGGGGTCGGATCGCCCGACGGGTGATTGTGGACAAGGATCAGGGCCGTTGCCGAAAGCTCCAGGGCACGCCGGATCACTTCGCGTGGATATACCGGGGTGTGATCGACCGTGCCCGTCTGCTGAACTTCATCTGCGATAAGCGCATTCTTCTTGTCGAGAAACAGGATCCTGAACTGCTCTACCGGGGCAAGCCCCATGGAAACCTGCAGGTAGTCCATGACCTTCTGCCAGCTGTCGAGCACCTGCCGTTTTTCCAGCCCGGCCTTGTGAAAGCGGATGACCGATGCATGCACCGCCTGAAGCGTATCTATGCTGATGTCGGACAGCCCCGGAATTTCCTTGAGCCGTTCCCTAGGGGCGGCAAGGGCTGCCGGGAAGGAACCGAAGCGCTGAAGCAGTGCTTTGGCGATCGGCTTGGTATCCTGGCGGGGCAGGGCGGAAAATAACAGGAATTCCAGGAGTTCATAATCGGCGAGACCTTGCTCGCCCGTTTTACGAAATCGTTCCCGCAGCCGCTGGCGGTGTCCCTTGTGGTCGCTGCCGGTTGAGGCCGGTGCTTCACTGGCGGTCGTCGTCTCTTTCATGAGCTCCTGCGTCAGCCGCTGTCAGATGACGGCGCATCGCCGGTAAACGGATCTCAGGCCGAACAATCAGTCCGTCTGCAGGCCCGGCTTGTGGATGCCTTTGGGGGACGTGGTGAAGATCTGGCAGCCTTCAGGCGTGATGCCGATGGAATGTTCGAACTGGGCGGACAGGGATCTGTCCCGCGTGACAGCCGTCCAGCCGTCGCTGAGAACCTTCACGTGTGGGCGGCCCAGATTGACCATCGGTTCGATGGTGAAGATCATGCCCGGCTTCAGTTCAACACCTTCGCCAGGACGCCCGTAATGCAGGATGTTGGGGGTGTCGTGGAACAGAAGGCCAAGTCCGTGCCCGCAGAAATCGCGCACGACCGAACAGCGTTCAGCCTCGACAAAGGTCTGGATGGCAGCACCGATATCTCCGGTGGTGTTGCCCGGCTTGGCAGCCTCGATACCGCGCATCAGCGATTCATAGGTCACATCGATCAGGCGCTCGGCAGCGCGCTTCAACTGGCCGACCGGATACATGCGGCTGGAATCGCCGTGCCATCCGTCCAAAATGAAGGTCACGTCGATGTTGACGATGTCGCCCTCGCGCAGGGACTTGTCGTTGGGAATGCCGTGACAGACGACATGGTTGATCGACGTACAGGAGGACTTGGTGTAGCCGCGATAGTTCAGCGTCGCCGGAATGGCGTTGTGATCCATGCCGTACTGGTAGACGAAGTCGTCGATTTCCTGGGTGGTCGTGCCCGGTTTGACGATGTCGGCCAGCTCGTCCAGACAGGCAGCTGTCAGCTGTCCGGCGCGCATCATGCCTTCAAAATCTTCAGGGCCGTACAAACGTACCTGACCCGTGTTTTTCAAAGGGGCTTCCGAAGCGTCGATATAGCTGACCATGGGGTTTACCGTGTCTCACAATTATCCGGTGCCATTCTAAGCCCACAAGGCCCCGTTCGGCACCAATTATCCGTTACCTGTTCTCATACCGCCCAAAGCGCCTATTTTCCAGCTTCTGTTCCCGCAAAATCAGGCTGACGTGGAAACTTCCCGCCTATGCGCTGAAAAGCGGCAGTGCCTTCTTGCGCTTTTCGGGCAGGAGAGCTAGGGGAAGGGAAAAGCGGGCGTGGTGGAATTGGTAGACACAAGGGACTTAAAATCCCTCGGCCCTAGGCTGTACGGGTTCGAGTCCCGTCGCCCGCACCATGGTTTGTGGCGCTACCGGCCTTTGGCCCGCTTGAGCGGCGGCCTGGTTCGAGGTTCCCTTTCGCACCTGTCCTTCTTCCCTGTGCTCTTGCCTTTCCAGCCGGTTGAGCGCAGATTTTGTGTCCGACCCTGCTAATCCATCTCTTCGCCTGCAATCTGCAGATTTTTCCGGATTGTCACGGATCCGTTGAACGACTGTCACAATTAGCGCCCGAAAGAGCGCTAGATCATCGGTCGATCAACCGGAAACGCGTTTGCTTCCGGCCCCAGTTCACCGCCGCTCTCGCGGTGTCATATCTCATTGCGGTCCGCTACCGGGCCATCCTTGAATTCGTTCGACCTGCTCGCCGGAAGGAGTTTCCATGACTTATGCCGACAATCGCGTGCCCTCCGGCAGTGCCCTGACAGTTCTGAAAAACGCCCGGCTGGTGCTCGCCGATGAAGTCGTCAGTGGTCACATTGCCTTTTCCGAAAGCGGGATCGTCTCGGTGGACCAGGGCAGCGCGCCGCAAGCCGGGGTCGATCTCGAGGGTGATTACCTGCTGCCGGGGCTGGTCGACATTCACACCGACCACTTCGAAAAGCATGTCTTTCCGCGTGCACATGTGCGCTGGGATCCGCTCAGAGCGGCGATGGCCCATGATGCTCAGATCATCGGCAGCGGCATCACCACCGTGTTCGACAGCCTCTGCGTGGGGGCGACGATCAAGAACCCGGAACGCCGCGAAATCCTGGCCCCGATGATCGACGCCCTGGAAACGCTTCAGTCCGGAGGCATGCTCAAATCGGAACATCTGGTGCACCTGCGCTGCGAGATTACAGATGGCGAGACGACGCGTCTGACGGAAGAAAACATCGGCAAGGACATCGTGCGCATGGTGTCGGTGATGGAACACCTGCCGGGCCGGCGCCAGAGCAAGGACGTCGAGGCCTATATTCACCGCCGCATGGCCGACACGGGCGAAACACGTGCCGTTGCCGAGCGTGAGACGCAGGAACTGTTGAACTTCTCCGACGAAATCAGCTCGAAGGTCCGTCCGGCTGTGGTCGCGCTGGCGCATGCTCACAAGCTGCCGCTGCTCAGTCACGACGATACGGAACTCGAGCACATCGACGAAGCCCTCGGCGAGGGCATCAGCGTTTCGGAGTTTCCGTGCACACTGGAGGCAGCCCGCAAGGCCAAGAGCCACGCAATGCACGTCGTCGGTGGTGCGCCTAACGTCATTCGCGGCGGATCCCAGTCGGGCAATATCGCGGTCAGCGCGCTGTTGGCGGAAGATCTCGTCGACATCCTGGCTTCGGACTACGTCCCGCGCTCGCTGCTCGACTGCGCGTTTCTTGTGGGGCTGGACGATGCGTTCCACGCCGACCTTCCGCGAGCTATCCGGATGGTTTCGAAAACGCCTGCCGAGGTTGCCGGACTGTCAGACAGAGGCGAGATCGCAGAAGGTAAACGCGCCGACCTGCTTCACGTTGGCGTCCTCAACGGACATCCCTTCATCAAGCAGGCCTGGCGGAACGGACAGCGGGTGCTCTGATCATTCGACTGTTCGATGGGCGTTGCTTTTTTGGGGACCGATCGTGTGGTGAGGTCACGGCCTGGATGCCATGGTCAAGCCATGGCATCCATGCCGTTTCCGAGGTGAGTATGAGGCGCTGATCAGGATTTTCCGAGGTCTTGCTGATTGGGAGGCATGCAGCGGAAAAAGGAAACTCGGCGGGAGGAGAAAAACGCTGCTTCTTCCCCAGGTGAAAATCACTTTCGCCCCGGTTCCCCGCCGATGATCCGCCGCCGCAGGAAGCCGGAGAAGCCGTCGATCAGGTAGACCATGAAGATGATCAGGAAAATGATCGTCCAGGCTTCCGGCCAGCGGTAGGCGTGGATGCGGTCGGCGAGGAGGAAGCCGATGCCTCCGGCGCCGACAATGCCCAGGATGGTGCCGGTGCGGGTGTTGGATTCGAAATTGTAGAGGATGATCGACAGGATCACCGGCAGGGCCTGCGGCAGAACCGCAAAGCGGATTGTCTGCAGGCTGCCGCCGCCGGAAGCGCGCACGCCTTCAACCGGCTTTTGACTGGTGTTCTCTATGGCTTCCGAAAAGAGCTTCGAAAACGTGCCGACTTCGGAAACCGCGATGGCCAGAATGCCTGCCAGCGGCCCGAGGCCGAAGGCGCGGATGAAGACGAGCGCGAGGATCAGCTGTTCGATCGCCCGCAGGGCGTCGAAACCGCGCCTGACACCAAGCCGGAGCCAGGACAGTGGCAGGATGTTCTTGGCGCCCAGGAATGCCAGTGGAAACGCAACCAGGGCTCCCAGAAGCGTGCCCATGAACGCCATGGCGACAGTTTCTCCCAGGCCCTTCAGAACTTCCTGCCATTCCGCCCAACTTGTCCAGATGTGGGGTGGAAACATGAAGGCGAGCACATCGCCAAAGCGGGTCGCCCCGTGAAGAAGTTTTTCAGGCGCAAAGCCGAAATCCCACAGGCACCAGCCGGTCAAAAGAAGGAAAGCCGACCAACCGGCGAGACGGATCAGGCGCGTCCGGAGCGGTGTTGAAAAGGCGCCTGGAACGAGCGTTCTGGCGCGGGCGATATCTGGAGATTGCGCGGTCATGGTCAGATGCCTTTTCCGGTCAGGCCGATGATGCGATGACGCACCTTTTCGCTCAGCATGTCGATGACGATCACGGTGAGGAAGACGATCAGGAACAAGGCCGAAAGATCGGTGTATTCCTGCAAGGACATTGCCACGCGGATCTCCTGGCCCAGACCACCTGCGCCGACGAAGCCGATGATGGAGGAGGACCGAACGTTGATCTCGAACCGCAGCAGCGTGTAGCTGATGATGTTCGGGACAACCTGGGGCACGATGCCGTAGCGGATCTGGTCGAACCAGGTGCCACCCGACGCCTTGATGCCTTCGAGCGGGCGCATGTCGGCATTTTCGTTGGCTTCGGAATAGAGCTTGCCGAGAGCGCCGGTGGCATGAAGACCGATGGCGAGAACACCGGCCAGCGGGCCGACACCAAAACAGAAAACGAAAATGAGTGCCCAGACGAGATCCGGAACCGTCCGGATGATTTCCAGGAACCGGCGGGTGACGTTCAGAACCAGCCAGTTGGGGGAGAGGTTCCGTGACGCCGGGAAACTGAGAAGAAATGCACCGACGATGCCAAGCAATGTCGCCATATAGGCAATCAGGATCGTTTCCAGGAGCAGCCAGAGCCAGACCTTCCAGCGCCAGAACCAACCGGCAAGATCCGCCCCGAGTGTCTCGCGGTGAAGCTCCGGCAGGGTCTTGTAGAGATACTCTCCAAGCCGTGGCAAACCTGCCCAGATCTTCCACATGGACACGCGGTCGCCATCGGGCAGGGTGACGTCGGTCATGTCGAAGAAACCGCCTAACCACGCTGTTGCGAAGAAGCAGAGTGCGAAGATCGCAGTCGAGACGAGGTTTACCCGGAGGGCTGACCGGCGGGCGGCAGCATAATCGATTTCAAACCGGTCAATGGCAGGGGAGAGCACTGTCATGCCTCTAGTTCCGATGATTTTGGGCAGGAAGCGCTGACGCAGCAGCTTTCTGCGCCACAAGTTTTTCCTGGCGTCATCCCGGGAGACGCGAAGTGCCGCCCGGGATGACAATGGTCGGGTTGTCGGGAGATACCCGGATCAGCCGGTCTCCTCCCTCGCTCCGAAAAGTCAGCCGCCGCGGCGCTGTTTCTTCAGCCAGTCGCGCATTTCGACGATCCACTGGTAACGGTCGTGATCAACCTCGATCCACGCTTCCTGGGTGCTGTCTTCGCCGCCGGTCATTTCGATGAAGGCCAGAGTGTCCTTCTCCGGGATTTCCATGACCGCGGTGCGCATGGCATCGATCAGGCCCTTAGGCAGGTTGCTGCGGGCAGCCAGCGGACCGGAAGTGATTTCCGGTGACTTCCAGATGGTGCAGATCGCGTCCTTCTCGATCATGCCCTTGGTGACCATGCGCTGCGGAATGCCGTCTTCCTCGTTGGTGATGTAGGTAGCGGCAGCGTCATACTGCTTGTTGTAGACACCAAGCACACCGGTTTCATGGGCCCCGGAGAAGGGAATGGCTCCGAAATAGGTTTTCGGTTCATAGCCCTGTTTGCTGAGGTTGAAGTAAGGCACGGCATAACCGGACGTGCTGTCAGGATCGGCAAAAGCCAGTGTCTTGCCCTTCAGGTCCTCAAGGGTCTTGTAGCCGCTGTCGCAACGCACGGCGACGACCGAGAAATAACCGGTGGAACCGTCCTTCTGCAGGCGGGAGACAAGCGGAACCACACCGCCGTTGGTTTCGGTGTAGGCAGCGGCATAGGAAGACGAACCGAAGAAGGCGAATTCGATCTGGTCGGCCGCCATGGCCTGGATCACGCCGTCATAGGATCCGGCGGTGAAGATTTCGACATCGACGCCGAGTTCGTTCTCCAGGTACTTTTCGAAAGGTGTGTAACGGGCGATCCGGTCCTTTTCGTTTTCACCGGAAAGGATGCCGAACTTGACTGTCTTGTACTGGTCCTTCCAGCTGTCCGCCACGGCCGGGGAGGCTGCAAGAACGGCAGCGGAAACGGCTGCTGCAAAAATGGCCTTCATCTCAAGTCTCCTTTGGTGCCGGCAGATCCGGCGATTTGCGCGGCAAAGGCCGCTTCAAGAGCGAGAGCGGATGATCCGCTTCGCGAAGGTCAGGACCCGACAGCCTTCATCGGTGGCCGGGAAGTGGTTGTCGAAAGGGAGGTGGAGGTGACTGCTTCGTTGATGTCACCGGAAAGATCGTCGGTTCCGTAGATCTGCCGAACCCTCTCGCTGGTCAGGGTGTCCGGCGTGCCGTCGAACTGAACGCGTCCGTCCTTCATTGCGATGATCCGGTCGCAGTAGGCACGGGCGGTGTCGAGCGTGTGCAAGTTGACCAGCACCGTAAGACCGTCCGTCCGGTTGATTTCGCGCAAGGCGTCCATCACACGGCTGGCGTTGGCCGGATCGAGTGAAGCAATCGGTTCGTCGGCCAGCATGATGCGCGGGTTCTGCACCAGCGCCTTGGCGATGGCGACGCGCTGCTGCTGCCCGCCGGAAAGGGTTCCCGCTCGTTGCAGTGCCTGGGGCACAAGGTCCAGCCGGTCCAGGGCCTCGATAGCGCGGGCGCGGTCCTCGTCAGTAAAGGATCGCGTCATGGAACGCAGGAACCCTGTGTGGGCGATGCGGCCAACCATGACATTGGTCAGCACATCCATGCGCTCGACGAGATTGAACTGCTGAAAGATCATGGCGCAGGACGCGCGCCAAAGCCGCAGTTCGCGGCCCTTCAGGGCCGTGATGTTCTTTCCCTCGTTGAGGATCGTCCCCCGGCTGGGGTCGGCCAGCCGGTTGATCATGCGCAGGAACGTGGACTTGCCGGCACCGGACCGGCCGATCACGCCGACCATCTGTCCCTTGGGAATGGCAAGGGAGACACTGTCCACCGCGGTCAGGTCTCCAAAGACTTTAGATAATTGCTCAATGACCAGCATCGGGCCCTCCGAAAAACGGAGAGCGAACTAGCAGACATGTGCCGAGAACAGATGTCTATACGATTATACTTTTATGAAGTTTTACGACAGAGACATCGAGAAAATTTGCCGGAAAACAAATAAGATCAAGATTTGTCTGGAGGTTCGAAGACATAGAAAATTTCTGGTTCGTAGATCCGTCTTTCTCTGATGTAAATTTCGTAAAATTTACATAATACAGTCACGTTCCGCAGCGCGCTTGTCGTTACGCTTCTTTTGCCTTGCCGGCTTTGTTTCGGCTGTCTGAGGAGTTCCTGTCATGCGCTTTTTGAAATCAGCCGCACTCGCGGCTGCCGTTCTTGCCGTTTCCCTGTCTTCTTCCCTGGCCGACACGTTCAAACTGGCCGTTACCGATGTGGAGGGCCTGGAGCGGCTGCAGGTTGAATGGGGGCCGTTCAAGAACGCCCTTGAAAATGCAACAGACCACACCTTCGAGTTTTTCCCGGTTACCAGCCGGACCGCGGCGGCTGAAGCCTTGCGCGCCAAACGCGTCGACTTCGTCGTAACCGGCCCTGCCGAGTACATCGTGATCAACAAACTGACCGAAGCCCGTCCGCTTATCGGTCTTGGCCGCCCGGATTACTTCTGTGCCGTCGTCGTACGAGCCGACAGCGGTTTCACGCGGCCGGCCGACCTCAAGGGCAAGAAGGTAGCCTTTGGTGATATCGGTTCCACCTCGAACATGCTGTGCCCGATGCAGCTGATGGCCGATTATGGCGTCGATCCGGTCAAGGACATCGAGAAGCTGCATACTTCGCGGAACATTGCGCATGAAGCCTTGAAGAAGGGTGATGTTGCCGCCATCGGGATCAATCACAATTCGTGGATTGGCACCCGCAACAAGGATGACAGCGTCCCGAACGGCTTTTTCCGGGTGATCGCCCGTTCCGGCGATCTGCCGAACGACATGATCATGGCCGGAGCCCATGTCGATCCCGCGACAGCGCAGAGCCTGCGCCAGGCGATCCTCGACAACAAGAAGTCGATCATCGCCGCGATCCTGCAGCACGAGGAAAACGACAAGTATTCGGGCATGGATCTGGTGGCGATCGAAGATGGTGCCTACGACCTGGTGCGGTCCATGTACACCACCGCCGGTTTTCCGCAATACGACAAGTTCATCGGCGAATAATGGCGCAGCCTCTGCTCCAGTCCGCCGGCGCAATTGCGCCGGCGGTCCCAGCCCGACAGCCCGTGACGGAGACGCCGTGTGACCTGAAGGTCGAAGGCCTTTGCAAGACTTTCGGCAAGGACCGTAGCGTGCTGCGCGAAGTTTCCTTCTCCGTGGACCGTGAGGAAGCGGTTGCCTTGATCGGTTCAAACGGTGCCGGAAAATCGACCGCATTGCGCTGCGCGCTGCGCCTGATCGAGCCGGAAGCCGGTTCGGTTCTGTTGTTCGGTGAAGACATTTCGACGGCACGACAGCGCCAACTCAGGCGGGTTCGCGCCGAGGTCGGCTTTGTCTTTCAAAAGCACAACCTGGTGCCTCGTGTTTCGGCTTTGACCAACGTAATCCATGGCAACCTTGGCCGCACGGGTGGCATGCGCGGCTGGTCGCAGTTTCTGGCCAAAACGGCATTGCGTGACCGGGCTATGGCGTGCCTCGAAAGGGTCGGACTCGCGGAGCATGCATTGAAACGGGCAGACCAGCTCTCGGGCGGTCAGTCCCAGCGGGTTGCGATCGCCAGAGCCTTGATGCAGCAGCCCAGAATGATCGTCGCGGACGAACCCGTTGCCAGCCTTGACCCGGTTGCCGGCCAGGAGGTGATGGACCTCTTCCGCCAACTCACCAGGGAGGAGGGGATCACGCTCCTGTTCACCTCGCACAACGTGCAACAGGCGCTCGCCTACTCCGATCGGGTCCTTGCGATCCGGCAGGGGGAAGTCGTTCTGGACGAGAAGAGCAGCAACCTGAGTGTTGCGGATCTGGGGAGGCATTATGGCTGATCTCCTGACATTGAAACGCTCCCGCATGCCGGATCGGTTCGAACGCCCGGGTGCATTTCATTTTGTCGCCTATGTCGCGCTGCTGGCCTTCGTTGTCTGGTCGTTTCAGGGGGCCGGCTGGTCGTTTTCCGCGCTGGTTTCTGGCGGTCCGGCGCTGGTCGACTTCCTGTCGAGGGCGTGGCCGCCCTCACTGGAAAGGTTGCCGCAACTGTCAAAGGCGTTGCTGGAAACGTTTCAGATGGCGCTTGCGGGCACACTTATCGGCATCGTCCTCAGCCTGCCGTTGGCGATCCTGGCCGCGAAAGGCCTGACGCGGCCGTCGATGTTGTCCCGGGCTGTCTATACCTTTGCCCGCTTGCTGGTCGCCCTCTTCAGAACGGTGCCGGATCTGGTTTGGGCATTGGTCTTTGTCATTTCGGTCGGACTTGGCCCATTCGCGGGTACGCTTGCGATCGCCGTCGACACCATCGGTTTTTGCGGACGCTTCTTCGCTGAAGCCATGGAGGACGTGGAGAAAGGACCAACCGAGGCGCTAACAGCGGCCGGTGCAGGGCGTTTCGACACGATCTTCTGTGCGGTGGTACCTGCCGCGATGCCCTCCTTCATCACCACCTCGCTGTTCGCGCTTGAAAAGGCGACCCGGTCCTCAGTCGTGCTCGGTCTTGTCGGGGCAGGGGGCATCGGCATCGAACTCAAGGTGGCCATGGACTTTTTCGACTACCAGCTCGCGATGACCATCATCCTGATGATCTTCGTGCTGGTTCTTTGTGTTGAGCGGCTCGGCACAATCGCCCGCAGCCGGATACTGGAAGGATCGTCTCAATGAGCGACACACACACTCTGGAAAAAACCGATACCGCCCATCTCGCGTGGGACAAGCGCTGGCAGACAGAAGAAGGCCGAGCGGATTGGCTGCGTCCGGAGGCGGACGTTGCCGGTCTGATTGAAAAACTTCAGAAGCAGGGACCGGTAAAGGCCCTGGATCTGGGCTGCGGGGTCGGCCGACATGCGCTTTCCTTTGCCCGCGCCGGGTTCGAGACCCACGCGATGGATCTTTCCGAAGCCGGACTGGCCGAGCTGAAAAAGAGCGCGGCACTGGAAAGTATGGAGATCGCGACACATCTGGCGCCGATGACGTCGCTGCCCTTTGAGGACGACAGTTTCGACTATGTCCTGTCCTTCAACGTGATCTATCACGGTGATCCGTCGATCGTCCGTACAGCCATTTCCGAGATTGCCAGGGTGCTGAAACCTGGCGGGATCTACCAGGGAACCATGCTGTCAAAGCGCAACGCGAACTTCGGGATCGGGACGGAAATTGCCGCGGACACGTGGGTTCGTGAGGGCGACGACGACAAGGATCACCCGCATTTCTATTGCAATGCGGGTGAGCTGGTTTCGCTTTTCGACCGGTTTGAGCTGAGCTACCTGGAAGACAAGGTGCATACAAAGCCCGGGTCGTGGCACTGGCACATGATCGCGGAACTCAACCGCTGAACGAGCCGGTCTCAGCGGCGGGCGTTATTCGCCCGCCGGTTCCGGCAGCGGTTCGTCCGTCTCCGGATTGAGTGTCTGGTCGGCATCGGCGGTCGGCTGACGGGTAAAGCCCCTGAGGTCCGCAAACTCGCGGGCGTCCCGCTGGATTTCAACCGGGCTGAGAGCATAGCCGGTCGCCAGTTCGGCGAGCGAGCGCAGCGCGTGCATGTGAATGCGCTCATAGCCGTGGCTGGCATCAACACCAAATGTGATCAGCGCCGTGCGCACGTCCGCCCCCGCCTCGATGGCGGTTGCCGCATCCGAGCGATAGAAGCGGAAGACATCCTTCTGGAACTTGATGTCGTTGTCCCGGCAGAGTTGGACCATCTTGCGGGTGAGATGATAGTCGAACGGTCCGGTCTGGTCCGCCATGGCAATGGTGACCCCGAATTCGTCCGAATTCTGCCCAGGGGCAGTGGTGCCATTGTCGATGGCAACCAGCGACGCGATGTCTGGCGTCAGGATGGACTGGGCGCCATGGCCGGTTTCCTCTGCAATCGTGAACAGCCAGAACACGTCGACCGTCGGTTCGATGTCGGATTCCACCAGCGCCTTGATCGCCGCCAGCATCACCGCAACACCTGCCTTGTTGTCGAGGTGGCGGGAAACGATGAAGCCGTTTTCCAGGAACTCCGGCGCCGGGTCTATGGAAACAAAGTCGCCGACGTCGATACCAAGCCGGTGCAGGTCGTCTACCGACTTGGAATAGGCGTCTACGCGAAGTTCGACATAGGGCCAGCCGACCGGAAGTTCATCCACGCCAGTGTTGTAGGTGTGCCCCGAAGCCTTCAGCGGCAAGATGGTGCCGGTGTAGGCGCCGCTTTCGGAAAAGATCGTCGTGCGGGCTCCTTCCGCGAAGCGGGCGGACCAGTGGCCGATAGACACCAGCTCCAGTCGGCCGTTGTCTTTCAGCGATTTTACCTGAGCGCCAAGCGTATCGAGATGCGATACGAAGGCCCGCGCGGGACGGCGCGACTTGCCGGACACTCTCGCCCGAACACCGCCACGGCGGGTAATTTCGTAAAACACCCCCAGCGCCTCCAGTTCCTTGGAAACGTGACGGACAATTTCGTCCGTATAGCCCGTCGGGCTGGGGATTTTCAGAAGTTCCTTCAGTCGATCGCTCAAATAGGAAATATCGATATTCAGCAAGGTCATGTTCCGGCCCGGTTCAAGGTCGTCCTGACGGGTTGAGGCACCGACAGGGGAAACAGGAAGTCCACGAAGCGCTCTGCGGTTGGCTGAGGTTCGTGGTTGGCAAGCCCCGGCCGCTCGTTCGCCTCGATAAAGCGGTACTCCGGTTGTCGCGGGTCTTTGACCATCAAGTCAATGCCTGTCACCGGAATTTCAATTGCGCGCGCTGCCTTGATCGCGGCTTCGATCAGGGTGTGATGGGTTTCGCCAGTCACATCATGAATGGTGCCGCCGGTATGAAGGTTGGCCGTACGGCGGACCGGCAAGGTCTTGCCTTCGGGCAGGATATCTTCCAGCTGAAAGCCGTTGGCTGTGAGGCAGCGCAGAACCTCGTCGTCCACTTCGATCCTGGATTCCCCGCCTGTTGCCGCAGACCGGCGGCGAGACTGGATTTCGATCAGTTCTCCAATCGTCGCCTTGCCGTTTCCGGTGACCTCGGCCGGTTTGCGCAAGGCGGTCGCCACTACCTTGTAGTCGATCACTACAAGCCGCAGATCCTGACCGGTCACGAATTCCTCCACCAGAACATCGTTGGAGTAGGTCCGGGCAACATCGACCGCAGCCATGACGTCTTCGGTCGTTGTCAGTCCGATGGCGATGCCCTTGCCCTGTTCACCGCGCGCAGGCTTGACCACAACCGAACCGTGCTGGTCCAGAAACGCGGCGATCTCATCAGCGGATCCTGCCAGGATCTGGTCAGGCACGTTTACACCGGCCCTTTCGACGATCCGGCGCGTGGTGGCCTTGTCGTCGCAGATGGACATGGCGACGGCGCTGGTGAATTCGCTCAAGGATTCCCGGCAGGCGACCGAACGGCCCCCGTAGGACAGGCGGAAGAAGCCGCCTTCCGCGTCGATAATCTCCGCCTGGATACCGCGCCGCCGTGCCTCGTTCACGACAATGGTGGCGTAAGGGTTGAGCTTGTCTTCAACGGCAGGGCCGGCGAACAGGGCCTCGTTGATGGTGTTCTTGCGCTTGATGGTGAAATAGGGAACCCGCTCGAAGCCAAGTTTGTCGTAAAGGCCAATGGCAAGTTCGTTGTCGTGAAGCACCGACAGGTCCATATGCGGTGCGCCCTTGCCCTTGAAGACCTCCGCCATGCGCCGGACCAGGGCTTCCCCTATGCCCGGAAACCGGGCCTGCGGGGAAACCGCAAGGCACCAGAGCGAACTGCCGAGATCGGCATCATTGGTGGCCCGGCTGTGGTCGACGCCCATTGCCGTGCCGACGATGACCCCGGTCTCGTCTTCTTCCGCCACGAGTACCGTAATGGTGCGCGGATCGAGTTGCGACCAGAAAAACTCCGGCGGCACCGGCACCATGCCGCGGGTGAGATAAAGTTCGTTGATCGCCTCCGCATCACTGCGGGAAGACAAGCGCCGTACCGTAAAGCCCTTGCGACGATTGCGCGCCGGCCGGTAGGTCGCGAGGTCCAGGCGGAACGTATGCGAGGGGTCAAGGAACAGCTCCTGCGGGGCCGAGCCGACCAGCACATGCGGATCACGTACATAGAATGCGATGTCGCGTCTGTCCGGTCGCTCGTTGCGCAGAACCTCGACCAGTTTCTCGGTTTCGCCATAGGTGTTGGCAAACACCAGCCGTCCCCAGCCGCAATCGATGAACCGGTTCTTCTGGGCTTCCGTCTCGTCCAGCCGGTATTCCGGTTTGAGCCCATGCTGGCGCATGCGCTTCAAGCGGTGGTCAAACGCGCCTTTCGGTCGCGAAGGTTCATTTTCGGCCATGTTCAGACCTCCTGTGCCTGCAGCCACATTTCCAGAAGCGCAACCTGCCAAAGCTCTGAACCACGCAAAGGCGTGATGTATTTGGTCGGGTCGGCATACAGTTTCTGCAGGTAAACCTCGTTGAAGAGGCCTCGTTCCCTGGCGGCCTGACTGGAAAGCGTGTCGCGCACCATGTCGAGATAGTCACCCTGGATGTATTTCAGCGCAGGCACCGGGAAATAGCCCTTCGGACGGTCGATGACGGCGCTCGGAATGACCTTGCGCGCAGCTTCCTTCAGCACGCCCTTGCCTTCCTGTGCGAGCTTGAACTCGGCAGGAATGCGTCCGGCGAGCTCGACCAGTTCGTGATCGAGGAACGGAACGCGCGCCTCAAGGCCCCAGGCCATGGAGTGGTTGTCGACACGCTTGACGGGGTCATCCACCAACATGACGTTGGTATCGAGCCGCAGGGCCTTGTCGACCGGATCGGCAGCGCCGGAGCGGGCGAAATGCTCTTCGACGAAGGCAAGGCTTTCATCCCTGGCACAATGGTAGGCGGGGGAAACAGCCTCTGTCATCTGTGCTTCGGTCCGGTCAAAGAATGCCGTGGCATAATCGGAAACCGGACTGTTTGAGCCGCTGAGCTTCGGATACCAGTGGTAACCGGCAAAGACTTCGTCGGCCCCCTGGCCGGACTGGACCACGGTGATGTGCTTGGAAACCTCACGTGACAGCAGATAGAAGCCGATATTGTCATAGGAGACCATCGGCTCGGACATCGCCTTGATCGCTCCGGGCAGGTTTTCCTGAAGCTCGGAGGAGGGGATGAAGATCTGCTGATGATTTGTTCCGTAGTGTTCGGCAATCAGGTCCGAATACTGGAATTCGTCGCCCTTTTCGCCATGGGCCTCTTCAAAGCCGATGGAGAAGGTCGCAAGACCCTTCTGACCTTCCTCGGCCAGGAGGCCGACGATCAGGCTGGAATCGACACCGCCGGACAGGAGAACGCCGACAGGCACGTCGGCCACCATGCGGCGGCGAACGGCTGTGCGCAGGCTCTCCAGGACTTCGTCGCGCCAGTCGTCGGCGCTGCGGGCAAGATCTTCCGCGGTCTTTTCAAAACGCGGTTCCCAATAGGTGTGCTCGGAAGAGCTGCCATCAGCTTCAAGCGTCCGCACCGTGGCCGCGGGCAGCTTGCGCACGCCGTTCAGGATCGTGCGCGGCGCGGGAACGACAGCGTGCCAGCTCATGTAGTGATGCAGCGCCACCCGGTCGATCGACTTGTCGATGCCACCGCCTGCCAGAAGTGCAGGCAGGGAGGAGGCAAAGGCAAGACGCCCGTTCGCTTCGCTCAGGTAAAGCGGCTTGATGCCGAACCTGTCGCGGGCAAGGTGAATGCGGCCGCTGTCATGTTCGTGTATGGCGATGGCGAACATGCCATGGAACCTGGAAAAGCAATCCTTGCCCCACTCGGCCCAGGCCTTGAGGATGACCTCGGTGTCGCTGGTGGAGAAGAACGAATAGCCGCGGCCAATCAGGTCGGATCGCAGTTCCTGATAATTGTAGATGCAGCCGTTGAAGACCAGGGACAGGCCAAGCGCCATGTCGGTCATTGGCTGCGTACCACGTTCGCTTAGGTCAATAATCTTCAGGCGCCTGTGGCCAAAGGCGACCCGGCCGCGCTGCGTTACACCCATACCGTCGGGGCCGCGCGCCGCCATGGCGTCCGCCATCCGGCTGACCCGGACAACGTCTGCCTGACTGCCATTGAAAACCACTTCGCCGCAAATGCCGCACATATTGAAAAAAATCTCCGTTTTGTAACTGGACGTGCATTATATAGAGGTCTAATCATTAGAGTTCAAATTAATAGAGGTGTAATAATGCAGGCGATGCAGGCATCGCAAGTGGTCAAGGCTATCCGGAAGATCGTCCGGGCCATTGACTTGCGCTCCAGAGAAGTGTCCAGACTGACCGGGCTCACGATCCCGCAAATCGTTGTTTTGCAAGGGATTCGGGATCTGGGTGAGGTGACGACCAAAGCCCTTTCGGACAACGCTGACCTGAGTTCGGCGACCGTGGTAACCATTCTCGACAAGCTGGAAGAAAAGGGTCTTGTCGAGCGCTACAGATCCGTCTCGGACCGGCGAATCGTCCATGCCAAGCTGACGAAAAGTGGAAAAGAGGTGGCTTCAAACCTGCCTGGCCTTCTGCATGAAGAGTTCGTGCGAAAATTCGATGATTTGAATGCCGAGGACCGGACGCACCTCGTTTCTTCAATCGAGCAGATTGCCGAAATGATGAATGCGCACAAGCTGGATGCAGCTCCCATCCTGATGACGGGAAAGCTCTCGGGGTAAGACACCCGGGCAAGATCAGGCTCGTTTCTTGGAGGACCGGTCGTTGTCGCTTTTGATGCCGGACGCTTTCAAGGTCGCCCTGAAGCTCTGCAGCTGCGACTGAATGAGGTTTGCCGGCACGGCCGGGGAGCAATAATACCCCTGAAGACCGTCGCAGTGATGGGTCACTGTCAGCGCGAATTCTCCTGCAGTCTCGGCGCCTTCCGCTATCACACGCAAGCCCAGGCTGCGTCCAAGCCGAACGATCGCCTCAAACAGCTGTTCGCGTTGCGGGTGCGTATCCGCTCCGGAAATGAAGGCTCGGTCGATCTTCAGTTCCTGGAATGGCAGCCGGTGCAGATAATTCAGGGAAGAGTAACCCGAGCCGAAATCATCCAGGGAAAGCTGGACACCAATCTGCTGAAGTTCTGAAAGGATGTTCAGAACCAGTTGTTCCCTGGTGTCGACAAAGACGTTTTCCGTCACTTCAAGACACAGGTAGCTTGCAGGCAGGCCATGGTTGTTCAGGGTCTGGCGAACTGTGTCGGCAAAGTTTGATTGGCGGAATTGAAGCGGTGACACGTTGATGGAAACCTGACCGAATTCGAAACCGGCCTGACGCCACTCTGCAGCCTGCTTGCACGCCGATTCCAGAACGTATTGGCCAAGGTCCAGGATAAGCCCGGTCTTTTCCGCAATCGGAATGAACTCTCCCGGCGGGATAAGGCCGCGTTTTTCGTGTGGCCAGCGAAGCAGGGCTTCCAGGCCAATGAGACGGCCGTCGTCAGGGCAAACCTGGGGCTGATAATGCAATACGAGCTGGCGGGTCTGAAGTGCGGCCCGCAGCAGCGTTTCCGTGAGCATTTCACTCTGGACGCGGTCGTTCAGGGGCGGAGAGAAGAATTCATATCGTGCACCTGCGTTCCGCTTTGCTGCCCGCAAGGCAAGTCCTGCCATACGGTGAGCCGTTTCCGCGTCCTCTGCATCTTGCGGCAAAAGGGCTATGCCGATGCTTGGTTCCACACGGATTTCTCCTTCTTCCAGCTGGAAGGGTACGGACAACATGTCGATTGCCTGCACCGCGTAGTCTTCTGCAATCGCGCCCTTGCTGTCGAAGGGCAGGAGAATGCAGAAATCGTCTGCCGAAATTCGAGCAATCTGTGCGCTTGGGCCGAAGATATTTGCAAGACGTGCGTAGGCCTGTAACAGGACCCGGTTACCTACCTGCTGGCCGAAGGTGTCGTTCACCTTGGCAAAGCCATTGAAATCCAGATGGATCAGTGAGGCCGAATAGGTGCCGGACCTTGCCCGTTGCAAGGCTTCGCTCAGGTCCGAGAAATATCTGGCACGGTTGCCTGCGGTGGTCACGGGGTCCGTATAGGCAAGCTTGTGAAGCTTGTCCTGCAGATCGGTGACCCTCTCCAGACCATGCGCCAGATCACCGATCTCGTCCCGCCGGTCCGTGAAGGGAATGCGTTTTGGCTGTGTGCCGGTGGCCAGTTCATCCGCTGTCTTTGCCAGGCGGCGCAATGGCCGCAATTCGAAACGCAGAAACAATCCACCAACAAGAATGACAGCAAACAGGATGACAATGGCTGCTGAGGCCATGCGTGTCTTCAGTCGGTTTTCTGCCAATGTCAGGTCGTCTGTCCAGCCGACGTCAACAGCGATTGCACCGGCAAGCTTACCGCCGTCGGTGACAATCGGCGTCAGATAGGCGAGGCGGAACCTGCCCTGGACCGGAACATTGCCCGCAAATGGCTGGCCTGCAGAAAGACTGGCAAATGCGGGATGGCCTTCACTGATGGAAAAAGCCGGCGGGCGCTCACCCTTGGGATGGCTGAAGGTGGTGGCGAAGCGGTCGAAGGATCTGGTCTCGCTCGACCAGCTGAACAAATTGGCCGCGCCCTGATTGGTGTTGCCAATGGTTTCGATCAAGCCGTCCAGCTTTTCGCTTGGCTGGAGCAATTCTTTGGCGGAAGCTTCGGAAACGCGAATGACGATCGGCTCTCCACTATCGGCGAAAACCGGTTTGAAGCTTTCATTCGTGCCGTAATGCAGCATTGAAGCTGCGGCACGTGCGGCCCGGTCCAGCCTGATGGTGGCATTTTCCTGCGTGCTTCTGGACAAATCGAGATAGGCAAGCCCTGAGACCAGCCCGATGCTGCAAAGCACCATCGCCACAAGGGTGAGGCTGATCCTGAATACAAGCGAATGTAGTCCGAGCCGTTCTATTGCACCAAATCCTTGTCAATTTCACGTATAGGAAGCTGGATTGGCAATTAGCACGTAAAGGTAATTCTTATTCGCTACGAAATCCTGAACAAGGCTCAAGAACTTGGCGGTTTCCCGCGCTGTTCCTGCGTAGCGTGCCCGTGCACTGACGCCAACCAACTTCGCCTGGCGGTTCCAGAATTGGAAGGACAAGCTCTATTGGCGGTGTGAGACATGTCTTTTGTTGACCGAGACTTGGATGGTCATCCCCGTCATCTTCCGGGGAACGCGCGCCAAAGCCATTGGAAAATCGGCAGAAAGGCGTTAGGACGAGTGGTTGGTGCGGCAATTCGCGGAACGGCCGACCGACACAGCGTTTTTCGGGAAGACTGATAGTTGATTTCTCTCAGACCAGTTTTGAATGTTCTCGGATTTCTGTACGTCGGCCTGGCAACTGCCATGCTCATTCCCGCTATTGTGGACGTTGCCCAGAAAAATGCCGATTGGCAGGCCTTTGTCTTTTCCGCACTTCTGACCGGCATGATCGGCATGCTGTTGTCACTTGCCGTCGGCGGATCGCTGCGCGAGGGGTTGGACACGCGGCAGACCTTCGTTCTCACGACGCTTGCCTGGACGACCTTGCCGGCCTTCGGCGCGCTGCCGTTTCTGTGGCTTGGCATCGGCTATGCGGATGCGGTGTTCGAAGCGGTTTCCGGGTTCACCACCACAGGGTCCACCGTTCTGACCGGCATCGACAGTCTGCCGCCGGGCCTTCTGGTCTGGCGGTCGCTGATGCAGTGGATGGGCGGCGTCGGTATCATCGTTATGGCCATCGTGCTGCTGCCGTTTCTGAGGATCGGCGGTATGCAGCTTTTCCAGAGCGAGAACTCCGACCGGTCCGAGAAGATCGTCAGCCGGTCGGTTGAACTGATCCGGCTGATCGGCCTTGCCTACCTGTTCCTGACATTCCTGTGCATCGTTGCCTATCTGGTCACGGGGATTGAGCTGTTCGATGCCTTCAATCACGCCCTGACCACGATCGCGACGGGCGGCTTTTCCACCCATGATCAATCCTTCGGCTATTTTACCAATCCGGCCTCCGGTTGGGTTGCGATCGTTTTCATGATCATCGGTGCGTTGCCGTTCGTGCTGATCGTCCAGGCCTTGCGCGGTCATCCGCTGCAGCTCTGGCGAGATCCGCAGGTGAGGGCATTGCTGGGGTTTCTGGCTGTCGTGGCTTTGACGCTGACCGTCTATCTCGGCCTCAACATGCACTTTCCATTCGATGAGGCGCTGTTGAGGGCCACCTTCAACGTGGTTTCCATCGTGACTGGAACCGGTTATGCGCTGGGCGACTATTCGCAATGGGGCGCGCCGGTTGTCGGGATCGCGCTGCTGCTGATGTTCGTTGGCGGTTGTACCGGTTCAACGACCGGCGGCATCAAGATTTTCCGCTTCCTGGTGTTCTTCGGTACTGTCCGCGCGCACCTGCGCCGCATGGTGCGCCCGCACCGGATCATGTCGGAAGAATACGGCGGAACAAGACTGACGCCTGAACTGTCCTTCTCGGTTCTGGCCTTCCTTGTTGTCTACATGGGGTCGGTGGGCATCATCACCGTTGCCTTGTCCTTCTTCGATCTGGATCTGGTTACCGCCATCTCCGCCGCGGCAACATCCGTGGGCAACGTCGGTCCGGGCCTGGGGCCGGTCATCGGCCCGGCAGGGCATTTTGCTCCGCTGCCGGATGGCGCCAAGTGGCTGTTATCCTTTGCCATGCTGGTCGGCCGCCTTGAGCTGTTCACAATCCTGGTTCTTCTTGATCCGGATTTCTGGTCAAAGTGACCTTTAAGCTCACCTGAACGAACGGGGCCGTCCGGCCCTGATCTGCACGAGAGAGATCTGCCATGAAGTTTTCCGCGCCCCTTGTCAGTGGCCGTCTGGTCAAGCGCTACAAGCGTTTCCTTGCCGATGTTCTTCTGGACGACAATAGCGGTGCGATCACGGCCCATTGCGCCAACCCGGGCTCGATGCTCGGCTTGAAGGAGCCAGGATCTCGTGTCTGGCTGTCTGCGTCGGACAACCCGAAACGCAAGCTCAAGTATTCCTGGGAAGTGATCGAGGCCGACGGAGCTCTGGTCGGCATCAACACGGCGCATCCCAACAAGCTGGTGGAAGAAGCGTTGGAGGCAGGGCGTATTGCCGGACTTACAGGCTACCAGACGCTGCGCCGTGAAGTGAAATACGGCAAGAACTCACGTATCGACATTCTGCTGGAAGGTGCAGACGGCGCGAAGACCTACGTGGAAGTGAAGAACGTCCACCTGATGCGTAAAGCAGGACTTGCTGAATTTCCGGACAGTGTCACCGCCCGCGGGGCCAAGCATCTTGTGGAACTGGGCGACATGGTGGCCGAGGGGCACCGCGCGGCAATGGTGTTTCTGGTCCAGCGGCCCGATTGCAGCCGGATGAGCCTTGCGGACGACATCGACCCTGCCTATGCAGCCGCCTTTGCCGAAGCCAGACGAGCCGGAGTGGAGGCCTTTGCAATCGGCTGCGATGTCCGGCTGGACGGCATTGATGCAGTCAAGCCGGTCGAAATCATCGCCTGAGCCAAGCCAAGCCAAGCCAAGCTAAGCTAAGCCAAGGCAAGCAAAATTGTGCGGCAGCTGTTACGCCTGCCGCACGACAATCGGCGTGCCGTTCGGCACACGGTTATAAAGATCTATAATGTCCTGTTGGAGCAGGCGCACGCAGCCGGACGACACGGCCTTGCCAATGGACAAGGTTTCCGACGTGCCGTGCAGGCGGTAGAGCGTGTCGCGATTGCCTTCAAAGATATAAAGAGCTCGCGCACCCAGCGGATTGTCGAGACCCGGCGGCATGCCGTTCCTGTATTTCTCCAGTTCTGGCTGACGGTCGATCATTTCAGCCGGCGGCGTCCACTTGGGCCAGGCAGCCTTGCGTGCGATGCGCGCACGGCCACCCCAGGCGAATCCTTCCCGGCCGATGCCGACGCCATACCGCATTGCCTGGCCGCCCTCCATGGTCAGGTAGAGAAACCGGTTGGGCGTATCAACGATGATCGTGCCCGCCGGTTCGGGAGCGGCATAGGTCACCAGTTGGCGGTAGTAGACCGGATCGATCTTCGACAGATCCACTGCCGGAATAGGGTAGGGCTCTTCCGGCATTGCCCGGTACATCTGAAGGTACTCGGGTGAAATGCGCACAGCTCTTCCCAGGCCATCGGCTGGGTAACCAGGTCCTGCAAGTTGTCCGGTTCTTTGGCTGGATGCGCAGCCGGTCACAAGAGCGGCAGCAGCGGAGGCGAGGAACAAACGTCTGTTGAGCATTCCGTTTTCCGAAATCGGCTTTCGTAGCGTGTAACGACTAAGTTTTCGGAGAGGAAACGCATGACAGGCGACAAAGTTCTGATTTGCTAAATTTTTGTTTCGGCGAGCCGAGAGATCTGGCCGGATTGACTTGAAGGCAGACGCAAAAAGACCGGCCAAACGCGATGCCTGACCGGTCGATTGTCGATTTACAAACAGGGTTCCAGCGGAAACGTGCCAGAACCTTCAAAAGTTCGCGAAGTCTGGATCAGCCTGCGGTTTCTTTCGAAAGCGGCGGCTGGAACTGCCAGCCCATGTCCCAGGGGAAATAGATCCAGGTGTCCTGCGATACTTCGGTGATGAAGGTATCGACCATGGGCACGCCAACCGGCTTTGCATAAACAGTCGCGTAGTGTGCCTTCGGCAGCATTTCACGAACCACTTTCAGGGTCTTGCCGGTGTCGACCAGATCGTCGATCACCAGAACACCGCTGCCTTCACCGTCTTCCAGGTCGATGACCTTCGGGTCGATCGGCTTGATGACCTTGAGCGAACCCTGGCTGTCGTAGTCGTGATAGGACGCAATGCAGACGGTTTCGATGGTGCGGATGCCAAGCTCACGCGCAACGATCCCGGCCGGTACCAGTCCGCCACGGGTGATGCAGACGATCGCCTTCCATTCACCTTCGCTAGAAAGGCGCCAGGCAAGTGCGCGGGAATCTCTGTGAAACATGTCCCAGGAAACGGGGAATGCTTTGTCTTGGGCTGGGTTTTCCATTTCTAGTCCTTCAGATTATCCCGACAGGTCGGCGACAGCTTCCGCGACATCCCTGACCGCAGCCATCAGTATCGCCTCGTCCCGCGAGCGGATCACGATTTGTGTGGTGAACTTGCCGTCCGTCGCTCTTGGATAAGAGCCAATCAATGTTTGCGGATGCGCGTCCTGAATGGCAGCGAGGCGCTCGGCGATGCGGCTTTCAGGCATGTCTGCGGCAACGGTTTCCGACAGCATCTTCTTGCCTGTCTTCAGCGAGGGCGCAAGCGCGTCCATCATCGCCTGCATGATTGACGGCACGCCTGCCATCACGTGGACGTTCTCGATCCGGAAGCCCGGTGCTTTCGAAACCTTGTTTTCGATGAGGTCCGCGCCTTGGGGGATTCGTGCCATCCGCTGGCGAGCCGGAGTGAATTGTCCCGGCGGGTAGTGGGGTTCCATGATTGCGACAGCGCGTGGATCAAGGTTCAGCGCAACACCAAAGGCATCGGCGATGCTTTCGGCCGTGATGTCGTCGTGCGTCGGGCCAATGCCGCCGGACGTGAACACGTAGTCGTAGCGCGCCCGCAGCGCATTGACGGCACCGATGATTTCCGGCTTTTCGTCCGGAACAATGCGCACTTCCTTCAGGTCAATGCCAAGCGCAGTCAGGTAGTCGGCGAGGAAGCCGATGTTCTTGTCCTTCGTGCGGCCGGACAGGATCTCATCCCCGATGACCAGAAACGCAGCGGTTACAACGTCATCTGCCCTCTGACCGGTCATCTTCACACTCCCTGACACATGGATGGGGATTGGCTTTATCCCAGCTTGACGCCGGGCTCAAGCGAAAGCGGGTCTATTGCCCGGGAGTCCAGCCATAAATATCGTCGAACCTGGCTGCCAGACTGGTTGGTTTCGACAGGCGCAAAACGGTGTCGCGGGCAAAGGCCATCGCGCCGCCGTAGTGGAACGTGCGGGCGTTTCTGAAAGAAATACCCTGAATGTGCTGTACCCGTTGTTTGCGTTGCCGCTCAAACGCCCTGAAGGCAGCGGGGATGTTTTCGACGTCCTGAGGCATATGCTCAGCCAGGATCGCTGCGTCCTCGATGGACATTGCCGCCCCCTGCGCCATGAACGGCAGCATCGCATGGGCGGCATCACCGATCAGCGCAATATTGCCATGGGTCCACGGGCCACCAGCGTCCACGCTGCACAGGGCCCATTTCAACCAGGCGTCAGGGATCGTGAGGAGATTGCGAACTTCCGTTGGCCAATCCCGGAAAATCTTCAGAAGGGTTTCCTTGTTGGCCTTTGCTGACCAGGTCTCGTCCTCCCAGGCCTCTTCGACCAGCCCGACGATGTTCAGTTCCCGACCGCCACGAACCGGGTAATGCACCAGATGGGCGCTCTTGTGGAACCAGAGGCCGGCATCGCGGCGCCAGCGCTCGGGCACCGCATCGATCGGAACCGTGGCCCTGTAGGCGACCTGGCCGCTGTAATGAGCGTCTTCATGTCCGGGAATGAGTCGTCTGGTCTTGGACCAGACCCCATCAGCGCCAATGAGAGCCCTGCAATGAAGGTTTCCCGAGATCTCATTATCCTGGAACACGCAGGTCAGATGCTCATAGGGCGAGGATTCCAGATCGATAACTTCGCTTGAAAGGCGGAGGGAGATACCGTCACTGGACTGGACCTTCTCCAGAAGCACACGCTGGAGATCTGCCCGGTGGATTTCCCAGAAAGGATAGCCGTGTCGCTCCTTCAGGAAAGTGCCCATGGTCACCCTGGCGAGCTCTTCGCCAGATTTTGCCGAGAAGATTTTTACGAAATCCGGGGCATAGGCATGTGGAGCGAGGTCTTCCAGCAAGCCAAGCTGATCGAGCACCGAGCAGGCGTTGGGTGAGAGCTGAAGGCCGGCGCCAACTTCCGAAAGTTGCCGAGCCCTGTCCATGAGGACAATGTCATGCCCTTGAGCATGCAGGCAAAGGGCGGCCGTAAGACCGCCAATCCCTGCGCCGGCAATAATGATCGGAAGACCGGTCTCACCATTCGTGCTCATGGACAGACCAATAAATTACGCCGCTACAGGCGTCCAGGTGCAGTCTGAAGGCGAGGATTCGGTTGCCTGCAGTGTCTTGTCGAACTTGTAGAGCGTTGAGCAATAGGGGCAGACCACTTCGTTCTCACTCCCCATGTCGAGGAAGACATGGGGATGATCAAACGGAGGATTTGCGCCGATGCACATGAATTCCCGTGCGCCGATCGCCACCGAATCGTGTCCGCTGGAGTTCTGGAAATGCGGGACGACATGATCCGCCATGTTGAAATTCCTCTGTCTCTAAAAGGTTGGACCCCGATAGCAAATTTTGCGGACCATATCCATTTGTAAAATATATGGGTAGACCCGGAATCTGCGATCCACAACCGCAGCAAGGCTCCACCTGGAGCCGGAAATGGGCTTTACCTTCGCTGCCTAAACCCCTTACTCTACCGTGAAATTGTGTTTTCCGTTTACGTAAGGGTTAATGTCTTAGATGCCTCAGTTCGAGTTCGATGGTGTTAGGATCGCCTATGAGGATAAAGGTGAGGGGGACCCGATCCTGCTGATCCACGGGTTCGCGTCCAACAAGCAGGTGAACTGGCAGTATCCCGGTTGGGTCGATTTGCTGGTCGGCGACTGCAGGCGCGTGATTACCATCGACAATCGCGGCCACGGCGACAGTCAGAAGTTCTACGACCCGGCAGCTTATGGTGCACCGGTGATGGCGGAAGATGCCAAACGCCTGCTCGACCATCTTGATATCGAGCGTGCCGATGTCATGGGCTACTCGATGGGGGCAAGAATCTCGGCATTCCTGACCCTCAACCACCCGGGCAGGGTGCGCCGTGCGATCTTCAGCGGCCTGGGCTACGGCATGATTTCCGGCATCGGAGATCCGGAGCCGATTGCGACAGCCCTTGAGACCGACCGCATCCAGGACATTTCCGATCGCACCGGACGTGCCTTCAGGGCCTTCGCGGAGCAGACAGGGTCCGATCGCCGGGCACTGGCGGCCTGCATGCGCTCCTCGCGGCAGAAAATCAGCGAGGAAGACGTCGCGCGCATCGAGCGTCCGGTGTTGATTGCCGTCGGTACGAAGGACGATATCGCCGGGTCACCGCACAAGCTGGCAACCTTGATTCCGCACGCGGAAGTGCTGGAGATCCCGGGCCGCGATCACATGGTTGCCGTGGGCGACAAGGTGCACAAACAGGGCGTTCTGGCGTTCCTGAACAACATTGAAGCGTAAGGCCTGACGCCACCGGAGGCGCAAGCCGCGCTGTGGTGTGCTGATCGGGTATCGAGGGAGGTTGCATGGGTCCGAAGCGTGTTGAATTCCAGGGCGCGGAAAAGAACGGTCTGGTGGCAGACCGTTACGGGGTAGGGGACTTGCCTGTGATCATGCTCCACGGCGGCGGCCAGACCCGGCATTCCTGGGACGGTGCCGCACGCAGGATCGCGGATCTCGGGCACCCGGTCTATTCACTGGACCAGCGCGGACATGGCGAAAGCGACTGGGTTGCCTCGGGAAACTATGCATTTGACGATTTCGCCAGGGATCTCGTGGCTGTCACCTCTCAGGTCGAGGCCTTGCACAAGGCAAACCCGGTAGTCGTTGGGGCGTCGCTTGGCGGCTTTGCCGGTATGCTGGCGGAGGGACAGGAAAACAGGGGCGGTCTTTCCGCGCTGGTTCTGGTGGACATCACGCCGCGGATCGACATGGGTGGTGTCGCCAAAATCCTGGGCTTCATGGGAGACAGGGTCGATGACGGCTTTGCCGACGTGGAAGAGGCCGCTGATGCGATCGCCCGCTATCTGCCCAACCGCTCGCGGCCCAAGGACCTGTCCGGCCTCTCAAAGAACCTTCGGCTCCATGCAGATGGCCGCTACCGCTGGCATTGGGACCCGGCATTCCTGAAGTCAAAGCATCATCAGGACGAAGACAGGGCGGTGGAGTCGCAAGAGCGCATGCTGGCTGCGGCGGGCAATCTTTCCGTGCCTGTTCTCCTGATCCGGGGGCAGAACTCCGAATTGGTCTCCATGGACCATGTTCGCGAGTTCCAGGCGCTGGTGCCTCACTCGAAATTCACCGATATCCGCGACGCCGGACACATGGTTGCCGGTGATCGCAATGACGTTTTTGCCGGAGCGGTAGAGGACTTCCTGATCGCACTCAAAACCGATGCCGCGATGGCCTGAGATAGAATTGCCGACAAGTCGTTGCGACGCGTTCGGATATTCGCTGTGAAGTGAAAACGGGAGTCGTTTCAAGTTGCTGGCAGAAGTGGTTGAGAGGTTGATTCAGCTTCGGGCTTGGCTTGCGATCTTGTCAGACGCCAGTGAACACCGGCGATCTCTTTTCCAGAAAGGCCCTGCAGCCTTCGCGGTAGTCGGCACTGTCGATACAGACCTGCGCATTGGCAAGGTCAGCCGTTGCGTCCGTCTGACTGCCGGGCTGGGCGAGGCGATTGATGGCTTGCTTGGCTGCCTTCAGTGACAAAGGCGCATTGGCGCAGAGTGTCTCGCTTAGCGCATTGATGTGCTGGTTCAGATCCGTGTCGTCGACCACTTCATTGACAAGGCCCATGTCCAGCGCCTTTTCGGCCGTCAGGCGCTCGGCCGAAAACAGCAGTCTCTTGGCGTTGGAAGGTGAAACGGCCTCCAGCAGATCACCGAGCGCTTCGGGCGGATAGGCTAGACCGAGCCTCGCTGCGGGAATGGCGAAAAAGGCGGAACGGGCGGCGATGCGCAGATCGCAGGCGAGTGCAAGGCCCAGGCCTCCGCCAAGGCAGGGGCCTTCGATTGCCGCAATGACCGGGACGGGCAACGCCTTAAGTGCCTTGAAGGCGGCAACATTTATGTCGTCGTATCTCTTGGCGGCTTCCGGCGTCGAGCGTATGGCTTCGAATTCCGATATGTCAGCGCCTGCGCAAAAGCTCTTGCCACCGGCACCACGCACGATGCAGACGCGCAGATCCGGATCCCGTGCGAGCTCTGCCAGAAGACCGGGAATTGCCTGCCATGCGGCAAGAGGCAGTGCGTTTTTTCTGTCGGGCGCATTCAACACAAGCTCTGCAATCTGACCGTTGCGGATCACCATCGGATTGCCGGAAGGGGCTGGTTGGGACGTTTGTGTTGGCATGATTTAACCTCAAATTGCGATTTCAGTTAGCAAGATGCTGAAAATCTTCAGGTATCGGGGTTCATTTGAAACGGTCATATCTGATATCAGGAAGTTTGATTTGGGAATATCAGACGACAGTCCTATTTTAAGGACCACTCGTGACGGCTTGAAAAGGAGACAGGCCATGTCGGCACCGATCAGCAAGACCGGTTTGAAAGAAGTTCCGACCCATGATCCGGTCTGGCATCAACTGAGGGATGAAGCACAAGCGATGGTCGCGGCAGAGCCGGCCCTGTCGTCCTTCGTCTACGAAACGGTTCTGAACCATGACAGCCTGGAAGAGGCCGTCGTTCATCGCCTTGGCGACCGGCTGGGCCGGGACATTGTTTCCGCATCATTGATCCGGCAAACCTACCTTGAAGCACTGGCAGACGAGCCGGAGCTGGCCAAGATTTTCCGGGTCGACATCGTTGCCGTCTTCGACCGCGATCCGGCATGCTTCCGTTTCCTGGAGCCGGTCCTTTACTTCAAGGGCTTCCATGGCCTGCAGACGCACCGGCTGGCAAACTGGCTGTGGCGCCGTGGCCGGAAGGATTTTGCCCTTTATCTGCAAAGCCGCAGCTCGGAAGTTTTTCAGATCGACATCCATCCGGCGGTTCCCGTCGGGCGCGGTATCTTCATCGACCACGGTACCGGCATTGTGGTTGGCGGAACCGCGGTGATCGAGGACGATGTCTCGATCCTGCAGGGCGTCACCCTTGGCGGCACCGGCAAGGAAGATGGCGACCGCCATCCGAAGATCCGCCGCGGTGTCTTGCTGGGGGCGGGTGCCAAGGTTCTCGGCAACCTGGAAATCGGACATTGCTCGCGCATTGCCTCGGGGTCCGTGGTGCTTCAGGACGTGCCTGCAAACACGACGGTTGCCGGGGTTCCGGCCAAGATCGTCGGCAAGGCAGGGTGCGCAGAACCGGCCCGCAGCATGAATCAGCTGCTCGGTGAAGACGCCGGCCAGACGAATTGAAAATCCGGTTTCAGGAAGACGGGGAAAGCTTGCGGAAAGGCTTTGGCATTTCCGTTGGCTCCTGTAGGGTCCGCGCCAGATTGATGCTGAAGGCAAAGAACAGGAGAGCGCCGTGAAACCCGATGAAATCCGAAAGATCGAAGCCTATCTGCGTTCGAAGTTCGAGAACAAGACCATCAAGGTGCAGGCCCGCCCGCGCAAGGACGACTCTGCTGAAGTTTACATCGGTGACGAATTCATCGGTGTCATCTTCCGAGACGATGAGGATGAAGATCTGAGCTGGAACTTCCAGATGGCAATCCTTGAAATTGATCTGGACGAAGTCTGAGTTTCAGACTTTTCGATCGTAACGTGAAAAGGCGGCTCCTCTGGTGTGCCGCCTTTTTCATTTCTCCGCCATCCGCTCAAGTCAGGTCATTGCATCCGGTAACCTTCGATGCTGGCAACGATGTCGCCGTCGAGGCGGCGCCAGTCCGGCAGAAGCGATTGATCGAAGCTGTAGCGCAGTTCCAGACCCGAGGCGAACACGATGGCGCGGTGGCAACCGGCTTTTCCCGAAGTGCTGTCTTTGCGGCATCGTGCGATGAAGCCGTTTTGAACGGTTGGATCGTAGACGATGAGATCCGTCGCCGGCGCGCCACGCGCCGACAATTTCAGGACCTTCAGTCCCGAAGGCCCCTTCATCTCGCCACCGCGTGCAAGACGCCTGTAGAACGGATCAAGCCTTGCCCGCAGGCTCTCCCGGCCGGGATTGCTCTCAAGGTCAACCCGGATCGTCGCAGGGGCGTCCCATCCCGTATCGCTGTTCTTCGTGGCGCTGGAAGACCAGTGCAGGTTCAGGCGAAGTGTTTCAAACGCGGCTTCGGAACCAAGGGCCTGCCGTTTCTGCGAAGCCGTCGCGATCAGGTTCAGGGGAAGCTCAAAGCGGGTCGTGCCGACGGCAAAGCGGACGGGCTGGTCCTGACTGATGCCTGCCTCCATCGGCCAGCCGGACGACCAGGAGTAGATCTTCCCGCCAACATGAGCCGTGCCCAATACACACATTGCCAACGCCAGCCAGGTGAAGTGGCGGGGATCGGTTCTGATCGGGCGTGGCAAGGAGACAGGTATCACGACTTCAGTCCCTTGATTGGCTGTGCACATATATGGGACAGGTTGTCCTGAAACGGCACAGGTGTCCCGCTTGGGGAAGGCGTTGACGCTGCTCGAAGTGGCTCAATTGAGGGGTTTTCGCTCATTTGCCGTTCCGGCACAGTCTTTGCTCTTGACCCTTTACGAATTCTTAATCACTTTCCGTGCGAAAGAGTTAACAAGGGGTTAACGGGCGTGCTGTTCAATCTTCTAATCGTTGGATATATCGCATGCGCCGGATTTGTTGCGTCCGGTGTGCTGGGCAGCCTTTATCAGCTGATCACGAAGCAGCCGCCGAAGTTCGCCTTTGACGGAGAGGGCATCCTGTCGTTTATCGCCGGCGTTTTTGTCTGTGTGTTCGCTGGACCCTTCATCATCATGCGCAACGCCATTCGTGGACGCAGGATCGAAAAGCGGCCGTTGGGTTGGCTGGTCGCATCTTCCACAATTGCCGGCATGTGGAGCATGTGTTCCGGTGTTATGGTAATCAACGTTGCCCTGATCATGATTGGTTACACCTGAGGTCTCATGCCGGTCTTTGCTCTTGATGGACGTACGCCTGTTTTTCCGGAAAACGGGGAATACTGGATCGCACCGAATGCGACGCTGATTGGCGATATCATTCTGCAGGAAGCTGCAAGCGTCTGGTTCAACGCGGTCCTGCGTGGTGACAACGAGACGATTACCGTCGGCATGCGCTCCAACGTCCAGGACGGCTGCGTCTTTCATACGGACATGGGCTACCCGCTGACCATCGGCGCCAACTGCACGATCGGCCACAAGGCAATCCTGCATGGCTGTACGATCAAGGACAATTCGCTGGTCGGGATGGGCGCAACAATTCTGAACGGCGCTGTCATCGGCTCCAACTGTATCATTGGTGCCAATGCCCTTATTTCCGAAGGCAAGGAAATTCCGGACAATTCTCTTGTGGTGGGCGTGCCAGGAAAGGTCGTGAAAACGTTACCGCTGGAGGCGGCGAACGGGATTGCGAATTCCGCCGACGGATATGTGCGCAACTGGCGGCGCTTCAAGGCCGGCCTGCGGGAACTCTGACCCGCTTTGATCTGACCCATTCGACCCGACCCCAATTGAGCTGGGCCTGAAAAGGCGGGAACCGGCCTGCGGGGGGCGGGCCGGTTCCCTGGATCCGGTCGTGGTAGGGATGGGGAGGGTGGGGACGCGACCGGATCGTCCTAGAGGCCGGCTGAGGCCGGACCAATCCCAATCCTAATTGGACACGCTACTGACAGTCGTCACGCGCGTGTCGGCAATACCTGTCCACTGCACGGGCGAGCTGGCAGACTGACGCTTGATGTAACGGTAGGGTGTCGAAAACCAGGGCAGCACCGCCTCGATCTGGTTGTCGAGGATCATGTCACCATGGTCCGTACGTACTGTCAGAACGGCATGACCCGAGTTCTTGGTATCTTTTGCAACAGTGATCAGAAGGGCGCTTTTCGGCCAGCCGGCTTCGATCAGGACGCGCTGCTTTTCAAGGACGTATTCCTCGCAGTCGCCGTATCCGTTCACCGGATAGGTCCAGTATTCTTCCTGGCCGAACAGATCCTGGTCGGTCATAGGATGAACCCGGCGATTGACTTCCTTGTTGATGGCAATGAGTTCGTTCCAGCGGGCTTCGTCCAGCTTCACGACAACCGGCTTGTACTTTTCCTTCGGACAAGCCCAGACGTTGTCACGGCAGAACTGGTCATAGCCGACGGGTGCCTTGACAACCGTTTGCATGTCCATGAAGCGGCCGGGTTCTGCCTGTGCAACCGATCCCATGACGGTGCAAGACAGCAACACTGCAGATGCGAGTAGAGTTCTGTGAAGTAATTTCATCGTAACGCCCTCCCCAAGGCTGACGCAACGATGACTCAATGATTTTTACTTGGAGAAAATCTCCAAAGTAAAACTGTATTTGTATTTTATGTGTGTTTGAGTTTCTTTTTATCGTTATTTGAATTTACTTTAATTCAAGTTGGAGGAAAATTTTCGTAAAATTTGATGCATCCTCCAGAAGTCCTTGAAATGGCGAGAAATTGGTGTTTTTCGAGTGGTGCGAAATCGGCGTTCAATCGCCTGGTTTTCGGTCTGGAGCGGGTCTTGTGCCCGTCCTTGAGGGGGAGGAAAGGGCATGAAAGTTTTTTGATTTTTTTGGATCTGGCCAGCAGAAAAGAAACGCTACTACCCGGAAAATTACGCAGAAACAAAAAGGCCCGGCAAAAAGCCGGGCCTTTCTGAAGTGTCTCAAGCACTTGAGAATGATGAGAAAGCTAAAGTCAGCTTTCCTCTGGTGCCGATATGTGATGTTCCAGCAATTCGCGGCTTTGAACAGCAGCAAATTCGACGGCTATGCCACCTTCGATGCGGCGAATGACACGTGCATGCATCTTGCCGAGCGTGATGGCGTCGCCCATCTCCGGCACGATGTCCGTGGCGATGGCCGCGCCGGACAGGGATACGTCGATGATGCGGCAGACATGTTCCGAGCCGTCTGGCAGGATCATCTTCGTCATCGGGTTTTTGGGCACGAAGCGGTCGTGGCGGCGGTCTTCGGGAAGATTGAGTTCGTCCCGGTTCGCGAGCCACGTCAAAACATTGGCGATCTTGTCGCGTTTACGGACCGTATTGCGCAGTTCAACCGCAAAGCCGCCATCGATCAGGCGGGAAATCCTGCCTTCGACGCGGCTCAGGTGGTCAAGATAGGCAATCACGCGTTCGCCGACCCTGCCGGTGACCGGTGTAATCATGGCCATGCCGCCAGGCGACATGTCGATAACCTGACAAGGGTATTCGCGCCGATCTTCAAGCATGAAGCGGCCCAGTATATTGACCTGGACCCGTTGATGGCGCCGGCGGTCAGTGACTTGAAGCGATCTGCTTCCTTCTGTTGCTGTTGCCACTCCGGCGCTCATGCCTGTTCTATCCAAAACGGTGCGCAAATCGCATTGTCCCCGGCTGAGATGCGATTCAAAAGACGTCTTTCAAAGCACTTTAGGTAGCTGGGGTTAACGATGTGTAAGAGTGTAGCTCAGAAGGCGCACAGGTCCAGACTTGTGATCGATAAAAATGCGGGTACGGCCGCGATGTTCGGAATTCAAGCCCTCTCTGTCGAGAAAGCACAATAATGCGAGAGTAAAAATCCGGAAGGAAGGACTTCTTTTCGGCTGAATAGAGGCTGTAAATCAGCCGGTGCCGGACATGAATTCGGGCCAGCTGATTCTCGGCCGGCCCGATTTCGCAGGTGAACAGGGATGTTACCAGACTTGCTATGTTGGGCGGATCAGGTCTTGCCGCCAGAATAGACGGTCAGATGTCCGACCTTGCGCTCGGCACCGCTCGGCAGGGGCGGTGTCGGCATGGCGATGCCTTCGGCGGTAAAGCGCGGCAGGATCGGGTTGAGCGTGGAAGCAGGGGAATCCACGAAATAGGGACGCTCGTCCGGCCAGACCAGGCGCAGGCTGCAGATCGACTGGCTCAAAATGGGATGCAGGCCGATCCAATAGGGTTTTTCCATCGGAGTGCAGCTTCCCAGGACACGGATCCTGCCTTCACCTGGAACATTCAGCGGTACCAGCAGCATTTCCATCTGCAGGATCTGTCCGCGTTCCGTATGGCCGTTGATGCCGATCACGGCCGCAGCCGCATCTTCGGTGATGGCGGCGATCAGGCTTTCCAGGGCTTCACGGTCTTTCACGCTCCAGCCGCGCAGGAAGTTGCGGCCCTTGAGTTCCCGGCAATGTGCGGAACACAGGCGTGTGCCGGCGAGGCGGTAGCGCACGTCCCTGGAACCGTTCGTCTCCAGAATGAAGGTGTCACCAAGAAGGCCGCGGATCTCACCCGGATCGACTTCGCTGCGGTTCGGTGCTGGACGGGCGCCGCGAAGATTGTCCCAGTAGTTGTAAAGAGTTTGCGTTACGCCGTGTTTCATCTGGTTCGCCTCTTTGCCATTCTTGCGCCCGGTGTTTCGTCTCAAGACAGTTCTTGTTTCAAAACGGGACGAAAATGCTTCCCTGTTGGTTTTTGACCTTTACAAAGCAGGGCGCGTGCCAAGTGCTTGTTGGCGCGAAAGCTTGAGAGGCGGTCAGAAATTAAGGTTAATTTTCGGTAAAGCTTGTATTGGGGGCGGTTGCCTGTCAGCTTAACACTCAGTTCACATAGACAGCGGGTGGGAGGAACCTGTTGTTGCAGGTCAGGCCGCGGGCCGATAGGTACAGCCGCCAAGAGCTGCCTCGGTAAAACAAGCGCCGGCCGGAGTGAACAACTGTCCTGAACGGGCGTCGTGGGGACGCGACCGGTTTTGGGGGGCATCGCAAAGCGCTGGTCACCTTTAGGTGGCCGGCGCTTTGTATTTTCAGGCTTTTTGGGGATTGTGACTGGAGAAGCCGAAGTCACTCTTTCCCGGTTTCGCATGTTCTGGCGGTCGAACCACTCTTGTTTTGTCTTCGATCTGGCTTAGAAGAAAGACTGGAAAGGCAGAGGGTCCATGAACGTTTACCGCATTGATGAAGAGCGCGCCCGGCGCGAAAAAGCCCAGAAGGAACAACCTCCCCAACGGCCGTCCGGTCCGCCCGTGTTCAATCTGCCCGGGATCATCGTCTGGCTTGGCGGTATCCTGATTGCGATCCACGTTCTGCGTGTGATGATCCTTCCGGCGAACCTGGACAATCTGATCATCGAACTTTTTGCATTCTGGCCGGTAAAATATGCCTATCTCGGCAGCCTGCCGCCTTTTGATCTTCTCTCCAGCCTCTGGGCCTTCGTCACTTACAGCCTGCTGCATGGTGGCGCCATGCACATTATCTTCAACCTGCTCTGGATGGCGATTTTCGGCAGTGCGGTTGCCAGGCGGTTTGGCGTAGGCCGATTTCTGCTGTTTTCGGCGGCTTGTTCCGTTGGTGGGGCGCTGGCCCATCTTGCCACCCACTGGGGAGAAGGCGCGCCGATGATCGGCGCATCCGCCGCCATTTCCGGCCAGATGGCTGCGGCCATTCGCTTCGTTTTCGAGCGTGGTGGCCCGCTGGGTGCGATCCGCAGCAACGATCCGACGGCCTATTTCGTACCGGCGCAGCCGCTTGCGGAATGCCTTCGCAATCAACAGGTTCTGGTTTTTGTCGCGGTATGGTTCGGGCTCAACCTGTTCTTCGGCCTGATGAGCGGTCCCGTTGCGGGACAGCCGGCAAGTGTTGCCTGGCAAGCTCATATTGGTGGATTTGTCGCCGGACTTGCCCTGTTCCCGCTGTTCGACCCCGTGCCGCAGCGGCGTAATTCCTGACGCGAAGCGAAAGTACCTTCAAGACGCAAGGTCAACAGTTTGCGCGATCTGATTTTTTTGCCATGATACCTGACGACTGGAGGTCGTCCTGTCGGATTCGAATGGACGTCCGGCCCCAGTCGGTGCGAAAGTGGTCGAGCAGCTGGAACATCTCCTTCCGGAGACCGGCTGGCAGACTACATTAAGGTCGATCAACTATTGACGTTTGATCGCTTCCGATTGAGCGTCGGTTGATCTGGTCCGGTAAAACGGACCGATTGATGCCATGGGAGGTGATTGAATGACCGTAGCCGCAATCCTGAGTGGGAAAGGCCACGATATTATCACAGCGCGCAGCGACGCGTTGCTCAGCGAAATTTGTGAAACCCTGGCAAAACACAAGATCGGTGCCGTGGTCGTTTCCGACAAGGAAGGTGCCGTTGACGGCATTGTGTCAGAGCGGGACATCGTTCGCGTGGTCGGTACGCAAGGCGTGTCGGCGCTGAAAACACCGGTTTCCGGTGTCATGACCAAGAACGTGGTTACCTGCTCCGAAGAGAACAACATCAACGAAGTCATGGCTCGCATGACACAGGGCAGGTTCCGCCATATGCCGGTCGTGAAGGACGGCAAGCTGACCGGTGTGATCTCCATCGGCGACGTCGTAAAGTTCAAGATTGCGCAGGTTGAACTCGAAGCCGAGCAGATGCGCAGCTACATTACGATGGCCTGACGTGAAAAAGGCTGGCTTGTAGGCCAGCCTTTTTGTTTCGACGTGTGATTTATCAATCTTGCCGTGTTGCCAGAAACGCGGTGGCTTCCTTCAGCATTTTTTCGGGTTTTTCCCCGTGCCATGCCGACTGAGACATGTCCGGCAAGCGATGCGCGATGCCCTTGTGGCAATCGATGCAGGTCTTTTCACCCGTGAACAGGAAGCGTTGGTGCGCCTCAGAGGCCCTTCCACTCTGACGGGTTATGTCCATGGAATCGGCGGAATGGCAGTTGCGGCACTCCAGCGAATTGTTCGCCTTGAGCCGGGCCCACTCGTGCTGGGCCAGTTCAAGCCGGTGTTCCAGAAACTTTTCCCGCGTATTGATCGTTCCGAAGATCTTGCCCCAGACCTCCTTTGAGGCCTGCATCTTGCGGGCGATCTTGTCTGTCCATTCATGGGGGACATGACAATCCGGGCAGGTGGCTCTCACGCCCGAGCGGTTGGAGTAGTGGATTGTCGTTTTAAGCTCGGCAAAGACGTTGTCGCGCATCTCGTGACAGCCCGTGCAGAACTTCTCAGTATTGGTCAACTCCAGCGCGGTGTTGAAACCACCCCAGAAAATTATGCCCATGATGAAGCCGCCGAGGGTCAGAAAGCCGAGGCTGTAGTGCACGCTCGGGCGGCGGATGGTGGTCCAGAGCCTTTTGAGGAAGGCCAGCATCATTTTGCCCCCTCTTTGGATTTCACATATTCGAGCACTTCATCGACATCGACAAAGTCGTTCTCGACCAGAGGCCGGGCGTCGGTCTGCGGCACGTGGCACTGATTGCAGAAATACCGCCGGGGTGTGACGGACGCCAGGAACTGGTTGTCCCGGTTCATGAAATGCGTGATCGACACCATTGGCGCCTGGCTGACTTCAATGGCTGTACGGGAGTGACAGCTCAGGCACTTGTTGGAGTTCTTGTCGATCTGATAGCCCTCGATCGTGTGAGGGATCAGCGGTGGCTGCTCGGGATAGTTCCGCACCTGGCGAATGTCGGAGTTCACCGGCTTTGGCATCGGGGCAGGCGTCCCGTTTTCCGCCAACGGCGTTGCGGGGCGCATGGTGGCGATGTGTTCCTGGGCGGCTGCGGCAGCTGCGGCAACCAACAGGGCGGCGCAGGCAAGGCCGATTGCAAAGCGTTTCATGGCTCACCTCACACTGCTTCTACGCGCACGGCGCATTTCTTGAAATCGGTCTGCTTCGACAGCGGATCGGTCGCGTCCAGCGTGACCTTGTTGATCAGCTGGCGGGCATCGAACCAGGGCACGAAAATCAGCCCCTTGGGCGGTTTGTTGCGGCCTCTGGTTTCGACGCGGGTGAGAATTTCCCCACGTCTGGATTTGATGCGCACTTCCGCACCGCGCCTCAGGCCTAGAGCCTCGGCATCGTCCGGATGCATGTAGCAGAGGGCATCGGGCACGGCCTTGTAGAGTTCAGGCACGCGCTGCGTCATCGATCCGGAGTGCCAGTGCTCCAGAACCCGGCCGGTGGACAGCCAGAAGGGATACTCCTCATCCGGGCTTTCCGCGGGCGGTTCAAAGGGCAGGGCGAAAGCGACCGCCTTGCCGTCCGGTTTCCCATAGAAATCGAACGCGGCTCCCTCTTTCACATAAGGGTCGTATTTGCCGTTGTAGCGCCAGCGGGTTTCCTTGCCGTCCACCACGGGCCAACGGAGCCCGCGCACCTGGTGGTAGGTGTCGAAATCCGCCAGATCGTGGCCGTGTCCGCGGCCGAACTGGGCGTATTCCTCAAACAGGCCTTTCTGGATGTAGAAGCCGAACTCGTCGGATTCGCGGTTTTCGTAGTCTTCCGCCCGCTCGCTGTTGGGGAAGGCGTTGACATTGCCGTTTTCGAACAGAACTTCGTACAGCGTCTTTCCCTTGTAATCGGGATTGTCGGCCAGAAGCTCGGGCGGCCAGACTTCGTCTGTTGTGAAACGTTTGGAAAACTCAACCAGCTGCCACAGGTCGGACATGGCCCCTTCCGGTGCGTCGACGAGCTGGTGCCAGAACTGCGTGCGGCGCTCGGCGTTGCCGTAGGCACCTTCCTTTTCCACCCACATTGCGGTTGGCAGCACAAGGTCGGCGGCTTCTGCCGTCACAGTCGGGTAGGCATCGGAAACGACGATGAAGTTTTCCGGATTGCGATATCCTGGCAGGCCTTCTTCCATCATGTTCGGGGCGGCCTGCATGTTGTTGTTGACCTGCACCCAGTAGCAGTTGATTTCGCCGTCCTTGAGTTTCCGGTTCTGCAGAACGGCATGCGCACCGATCCATTCAGGAACGGTTCCTGCCGGCAGCTTCCAGATCTTTTCGGCTGTTGCCCGGTGCTCCGGATTTGAAACCACGAGGTCGGCAGGCAGGCGGTGAGCGAAGGTGCCGACTTCGCGGGCGGTGCCACAGGCAGACGGCTGGCCGGTCAGGGAGAAGGGGGAATTGCCGGGCTGGGCAATTTTACCGGTCAACAGGTGGATGTTGTAGATGAGGTTGTTCATCCACACACCGCGGGTATGCTGGTTGACGCCCATGGTCCAAAGGGACATCACCTTGGTGTCCGGATCTGCGTAAAGCTCAGCGATCTGCTGAAGCCGCTCCCTTGAAACTCCGGACTTCTCCGCGGCGAAGTCCAGTGTGTAGGGTTTCACGAATTCGGCGAATTCCTCGAGAGACATCGGCTCGGAATCGCCGCTGCCGGCATTCGCTGCAGCAGCTTCAAGCGGATTTTCCGGTCGCAAGCCATAGCCGATGTCCTGTGCGCCCTTCCGGAAATTGACGTGGTTTGACACGAACTCCTCGTTCACCGCGCCGGACTGGATGATGTGGTTCGCAATATAATTGGCGATGATCAGGTCCGTCTGGGGAACGAATACGCCGGGAATGTCCGCCAGATCGAAGCTGCGATGTTCGAAGGTGGAAAGCACGGCAACCTTGACATGGGGATGGCTGAGGCGCCGGTCGGCGATCCTGGTCCACAGGATCGGGTGCATCTCGGCCATGTTGGAGCCCCAGAGCACAAAGGCGTCGGCGTTTTCAAAGTCGTCGTAGCAGCCCATGGGCTCGTCAATGCCGAAGGCACGGATGAACCCGACGACCGCTGACGCCATGCAGTGGCGAGCATTGGGGTCGATATTGTTGGATCGGAAGCCGGCCTTCATCAGCTTGGAAGCCGCATACCCCTCCCAGACCGTCCATTGGCCCGAGCCGAACATGCCGACAGCCTTCGGGCCCTTGGCCTTCAGTGTCGCCTTCCATTTCTCCGCCATGATGTCGAACGCTTCGTCCCAGGATACCGGTTCGAAGTCGCCGTCCTTGTCGAACTTGCCGTTCTTCTTGCGCAGGAGAGGTGTCGTCAGCCTGTCCTTGCCGTACATGATCTTCGACAGGAAGTAGCCCTTGACGCAGTTGAGACCCCGGTTCACCTCCGCTTCAGCGTCGCCGTGTGTCGCCACCACGCGTCCTGCCTTGGTCGCGACCATGATGGAACAGCCGGTGCCGCAGAAGCGGCAGGCAGCCTTGGACCACTTCAGGTCGGTCAGATGCGCATGGGTGACAAGGTTCTGTGCGGCCGCAGGCACGGGTAGTCCCGCTGCCGCGGCGGCGGCCGCCACAGCCTGCGCCTTGATGACATCACGTCTGCTTATTCCGCTCATTGTGTGTCTCCTTGAAGGGAGGTCGGTGCCGCCTCGGGCGCACCGTCTGTCTGGTGGTAAACAAGGGATGCGCTCACAACGCCGGTGAGCAGCTGGATATCCGTGAGGGCCTGTACGATTTCCGCTTCGTTCGCGGTTTCCAGTGTCACGATCAGGCGTCCCTGATCATCGGAATGGGCGATCTCGGCGCCGCCGAGAGCGAGAACATCCCGCTCGACATCGGATATCGCCTCTGTTCGTGCATGAACGAGAAGACTGGCTATGTGGACTGTTGTGCTCATGCTGTCTGGTCATCCTCTTTGGGATGGACAATGGCCAGTGCATCCTGCGGACAGACTGGGAGACAGGCTCCGCAGCCCGTGCAGGCATCTGTTTCGATGCGAAGCCGGCCAAAGGGGCGTTTGGTGAGATCTATTCGAATTGCCGAAGTGGGGCAGATATCCCGGCACACCTGGCAGGCAATGCCATGATCCTGCAGGCAACCCGGCTGAAATTCAGCCTTGATCGGCCAGGCCGGTGTGCGCTTCGTGTCAAAGACGTCCTGTGCGCAGGCGTCTGCGCATTTGCCGCAGAAAGTACATTCGCCGCCGTCGAAGACAACTTCCGGCCGCCCGGTGTCGTCCGGCCTCAAGATGGATTCGGGGCAAGCTTCGCTGCAGGCGTTACAGCTTGTGCAACGCGCGGCAACAAGGGCTTCGTCCGTCCAGGGTGGGCGAAGTCTCTGGATCTCCGGTTGGCTGGGCAGTTTCAGGAATGCTCTGCGGCTGGCCGAAAAATGAGGGTCGGGTGACATTGCATCAGCCCGTCGGCGGCCCAAGGACCAGCTGTGACATCCAGACGATAAAGCCGTAGCCGCCAACAATTGCGACTGAAAGCGCCGGGGCAAGCAAAACGGCCAACAGGATGAACGCAATCCGTTCGTCCCGTTTGCTTGGAACAGTATTGTCCGCCATAGCCTCTCCCTCAGCTTGCGGTCGATAGGGAATCAGGCACGGGGTGTTGATCTTGTTGTTCGCGCCTGATGAAAACTTAGGCGCAAGAGAGGGGATTGAGATATACGTGATACTACTTAAAAGTTTGTTTCAAAAATTCGCAACTTAATATGTTTCAATGACTTGCAGCAGGGCTGCCGAGAAGGTTGCTGGCCCTGGAGGCCAGGCTCAACTCTTGCCATAAACTACGTCGGGATCGTAAACCCGATCGGTTTCCACGCGTTCCAGACGCACCGTTCCGTCGTCGCTCTTCACGGTTTTTCTGTAGAAACAGGAGCGATATCCGACGTGGCAGGTTGCGCCATTGCCGGCAACCGAAACCTTCAGGATCAGGGCGTCCTGGTCGCAATCGGTCAGGATTTCATGCACGGTCTGGATCTGGCCGGAGGTTTCGCCCTTCTTCCAGAAGCTCTGGCGCGAACGGCTCCAGTACCAGGCCTCGCCGGTCTCGATCGTCCGCTTCAGGGCCTCTGCATTCATGTAGCCAACCATGAGCACTTCGCCTGACGCCACATCGGTGACGACAGCCACAATCAGGCCGTCCCGGTCAAACTTCGGCATCATCAGATCGCCGTTTTCAACCGTTGCCTTGTCGCCGCGCTCAGTCAGGTGGGTATTGCACATGGGAGGAAAGCCCTTGTCGTCATTGATAACGCAAGGGCTGAAAAGTCAGAGACCCTTGCCGCGTACCAGTGACATGAATTTCGCCTGTTCGGCGGGATCGTCCTGGAATACGCCGGTAAACTGGGTGGTGATCGTGGAGACACCGGGTTTCTGGACACCGCGCATGGTCATGCACTGGTGTTCGGCTTCCAGCATCACGGCCAGGCCACGCGGGGCCAGAGCGTCGTCAATGACCGATGCGATCTGCGCAGTCAAGTTTTCCTGCGTTTGCAGACGCTTGGCGTAGATGTCGACAACGCGTGCCAGTTTGGAAAGTCCAACGACGCCTTCTGCCGGGTAATAGGCGATATGAGCTTCGCCGATGAAAGGCAGCATGTGGTGTTCGCAATGGGAATGGAACGGGATGCCGCGCACAAGGACGATATCCTTGTAGCCGCCAACATCTTCGAACGTCCTTGCAAGATGCTCTGCCGGATCTTCGAAGTAGCCACTGTAAAGCTGGCTCAGTGCCTTGACCACGCGCTTCGGTGTTTCCACCAGACCTTCGCGGTCCGGGTCGTCGCCGGTCCAGGCCAGAAGCGTGCGCACTGCAGCTTCCGCTTCTTCACGGCTTGGCCGATGCAACTGATCCGGCGACTTTCTTTCGAAGGTTTTTTCTACCGGCTTGAGGACAGCGTCCATGGGGATCCTCGCAATTTAACCCTTGTCACTCGTCATACGGCGCCCGCTGGTGCACAGATCAGAAGGTTCGGGCTTTTCAAGCCGCGGACCCTTATCATACTCCAGGCAAAAAGCGAACGCACAGTTTCTGAGCGGGAGGAGCCGGTTTCTAGCGTGCAAACGTCATGCGAAAGACCAACTGCGACCACTCTGCCCCTTGCGAATTTGCCGTGGCGTCTGATGTATATATATGAAAGCAGTGCGCCATCAATGTGTCGCGCATCACAGGCATTCACGAAGAGGCGAGTTATGCTCGACGACATTTATAACGCGAAGATCCTCGAATTCGCCGGAAATATTCCGCGGATCGGCCGTCTCGAGCATCCGGACGCAAGCGCAAAAGCTCATTCCAAATTGTGTGGCTCCACCGTCATTGTCGATCTTTCCATGAAGAACGGCGTCGTCACGGATTTTGCTCACGACGTCAAAGCCTGCGCGCTTGGCCAGGCGTCTTCGTCAATCATGGCTCGAAATATCATCGGCGCGCGCGCAGATGAGTTGCGCGAAGTGCAACGGACCATGCGTGCCATGTTGAAGGAAGGCGGCGAGGCACCCACAGGCCGCTTCGAAGACCTGAAGTTTCTGGAACCGGTCCGCGAATACAAGGCGCGCCATGCCTCCACGCTTCTGACATTTGATGCCGTTGTCGACGCGCTCGACCAGATCGAGGCGAAAGCCAAGGAAGACAGCGCGGTCGCGTGACCGCGGTTCGGCGCCCCATGTGTTCTCTCCATAACGAACCGCGAAAGCCGGATGGCCGATTGTCACCAGTCGGATATGCAGCGATTGGGCTTATCTGGCTTTACCGCCATTCCGTGTCGCTCTTCATGGGGCGCACCTGCCGCTACGCGCCAACTTGCTCCGATTACACCGAGCAATCCATTCGCCGCTTCGGCTTTTGGGCCGGGGGGTGGGTTGGCCTGTCCCGGGTTCTTCGGTGTAATCCCTGGGGTGCGTCCGGTTTTGACCCGGTTCCCGACACCTTGCCGCCCAATGCGCACTGGTTTTTGCCCTGGCGTTACGGTCATTGGACCGGCAAGCACATCCCGCCGGAACATCGTCTGGACTAATCGCTCATCCGATCCGTTGTTGACCTAACGTCAGGTTGGTGCAACGCTTGCCTCTCATGCCAGAAGGCGGAGGGAAGAATGAGCGGACGCGACTTCCATTTCGTGATGATCAAGCCGACCCATTACGACGACGACGGTTATCCGATCCAGTGGCTTCGCTCCGCAATTCCTTCCAACACGCTCGCCAGCCTGAACGGGCTCGCAGAAGCAGCTCGTAACCGTCAGGTTCTTGGGAAGGATGTCCGCATCCATCTTCATACCTTTGATGAAACCAACAAGCGGGTTCGTCCGGAAAAGATTGCCCGGCAGATCCGGCAGGCAGGTGGATCTACGCTTATTGCGCTGGTCGGGGTTCAGTCCAACCAGTTTCCCCGGGCGACCGACCTTGCCCGCAGGTTTCTAGGTCTTGGTCTGCCGGTTGCCATCGGCGGATTTCATGTCTCCGGCTGCATATCCATGCTGGATGAAATGCCGGAAGAGATGGTTCGGTTGCAAAAGGAAGGTGTCGTCTATTTTGCCGGCGAGGCCGAGGACGGGCGGTTGGACGATGTCTTCCGAGATGCCTTTTCTGACGATCTGAAGCCGCTTTACAATTTCATGGCGGACTTGCCGTCGCTGGAGGGGGAGCCGACCCCGATCCTGCCCACCCAGCACATTCGCTTCACGGCCGGATCGCATTCCAGCTTCGATCTTGGCCGCGGTTGCCCTTTCCAGTGTTCCTTCTGCACCATCATCAACGTGCAAGGTCGCAAGAGCCGGTTTCGTTCCGCCGACGATCTGGAGCAGATCATTCGCGACAACGTTGCACAGGGGATCGACCGTTTTTTCATCACCGACGACAATTTCGCCCGCAACCGGGAATGGGAGCCGCTGTTCGACCGCTTGATCCAGCTTAGGGAGCAGGAGAGTTTCGACATCAAGTTCATCATCCAGGTGGACACGCTCTGTCACCGGATTGACGGTTTCATCGAGAAAGCGACGAGGGCAGGGGTCAACCGGGTCTTCATCGGGCTGGAAAACATCAATCCGGACAATCTCATGGCCGCAAAGAAGCGGCAGAACAAGATCACCGAATACCGGGAGATGCTGCAGAAATGGCGAGCCCACGGGGCAACCACCTATGCCGGTTACATCATCGGTTTTCCGGGCGATACCAAGAAGTCGGTCCTGCATGATGTCGAGATCATCAAAAAGGAGCTTCCGCTCGATCTGCTCGAGTTCTTTTATCTGACGCCGCTTCCGGGATCCGAAGATCACAAGGTGCTGTTAAGCAAAGGCATCTGGATGGATCCAGACCTCAACAAGTACGATCTCAATCACCGGGTGAGCCATCACCCGAAAATGAGCGATGAGGATTGGGAGGAGGCCTACCGGCAGGCCTGGGCAAGCTACTATTCGGATGGCCACATCGAAACGGTGTTGCGCAGAGCCGCGGCGCATCGCAAGGGGCGTCCGGGCAACAAATTGTTCCTGATGATGTGGTTCAAGCTGATGGTCGAATGCGAAGGCGTTCATCCGCTTGAGGGCGGTTATTTCCGCCTGAAATTCCGCACAGACCGACGCGGCGGGCTGCCGCTTGAAAATCCGCTGGTGTTCTATCCGCGGTATCTTGCCGAAATCGTCGCCAAACATTGGGTCTATCTATCTGCCGTCTGGCGGGTTTACCGGATCTACCGGAGGGTCAAGGCATCGCCCGACAGGCGGACGTATTCCGATCTTGCCATTGCCCCGATGAACCGGAGCGAAGAAGAGGATCTGGCGATGATCCGGGAAACACGCGGCGGCGCGGAAGCGGTTGCCAAACAGCTTCGCGACGCCGCGCTTTCGAAGGCCGGAAAAGACAGGGCGAAGGCTGCTTCGGCCCTATGATGGAGAGGCCGTGGCCTTGCGCCGAAGCAGCCGCCAGCCGAAGGTCATACCCATCGCGGCAATGATGATCGCAGCCGCTCCGACAAGCTGCAGCGGTTTCAGCTGATGGCCGAAGGCAACATAGTCGACAAGGATCGCCACCACCGGATAAATGAAGGAAAAGGCACCTTGCAGATAGGTCGGCAGCTTCTGCACTGCGCCATACATGAGGATGTACATCAACCCCGTGTGAACGGCGCCAAGCGTGACAAGCGAGCCCCAGGCCATTGTACCTTCCGGCAGAGCGTTCCAACTGACAAAGGGGGCAAGCATCAGGATGCCGACACAGACCTGTACCAGCGCGATCAGCTGTGGAGGCGTTCCCGTCAGCTTCTTGGTCAGCAGGGCCGCGACAGCCCAGAAAAAGGCAGCGCCGAGCGAGAGTGCTATACCGAGTGCATAATTTGAACCGGCATATTCGACAGCGCCGGGTTTTGCCTGGACGATCAGCAGGACACCGGCAAAGGCAATGACCAGCCAGCCGAGCTTGTTGACGGTGATCCGTTCTCCCAGAAACAGAATGCCGAAGCCGACCAGGATGAACGGCTGGGTATTGTAGACAGCGGTTGCCACGCCGATGGATGCCTCGGAATAGGCAGTGAAGAGCATTGCCCAGTTCACGACGATGGCAACGCCCCCTATGGCGGCAACGGCCAGTTTCTTCCAGGTCAGGTGCCGGCGGAGTAGACCCTGGGCAGAACAGATGACAAGCAGCGCCAACGCACCGAAGGCGCAGCGCCAGAACACAACGTCGATGGCGCCTTGGCCGGAGAGGACCACGAAAAGTCCTATCGTTCCCAGAATGGTCATGGCGGCGGTCATTTCGGTGGCGCCGCGCAATGTCTTGTCCATTTTTGCCTCCAAGCGTTTCAGGATGGCCTTCATTCTGCCAAGGAGATGGACGCGAGTACTTTTGATAAATCAGCTGAAGCTGGTATTGTTTTGTGAAATGTAAGCTTATCTGCCGATTGGTATTTCGAAATGAAAATGGATGAGACGGATATCAAGATCGTTGAAGCCTTGATTGACGACGCGCGCATGTCGTTGAAAGACCTGGCCACTCACGTGGGATTGTCGTCGCCCGGTGTTTCGGAGCGGATCCGCCGTCTGCAGGAGCGCGGCGTCATTCGCGGCTTTACCGTGGATATTGATCCGAAGGTGCTTGGATACAGTCTGCAGGCGATCGTGCGCATTCGACCGCTGCCTGGAAAGCTGCATATTGTGCAGCAACTCATTCAGGAAATTCCCGAGTTTTGCGAGTGCGACAAGGTCACGGGAGAAGACTGTTTCGTCGCCCGTCTTGCCATTCCTTCCATCGATCAGCTCGACGGAATTCTGGACCGGATTTCGGACAAGGCGGAAACCAGCACCTCGATTGTCAAATCCCAGCCGATCCGCCGCCGTCCGCCGCCTTTGGCTGTGGCTGAGAAGGCCTCTTGAGTCCTGCGTTTCCGGGCCGTTAAGGCCTGAATGCAAAATGTGTTGCCGCAACGAAAATTCTCAAAGACAGCACCTGCAAATCGGTGTATTCCGCAAAGGCCGCCGACCGGTCCGTGCAGTCTCGAATCTGCCTCAGGACCGTCGCCAATGTTGGATGGAGACCGGGTGCGGCGCACCGGCCTTTGGGTCTTTCAAGGCACCATGGACAAGGCTTCGCCCCAGGCCGAAACCGGGGATATTCTCATCCGCACTGCCGAGCCCGGCGATCTCGCCGAGCTGTTTCGCATTGAAAACGCCGCCTTCGTCGGCGATCGCATTTCCCGGCGAAGCTTCCGGCGATTTCTGGAGAGCCCTCGCGCTCGCGTTTTGGTCGCAATCGGCGCAGACGGGTTGGTTGGGTACGCGCTGCTGCTCTTGCGCCAGGCAACCGCGCTGGCGCGGCTCTATTCGCTTGCTGTGGATCCGGCCTGCCGGGGGCAGGGGCTTGGCGCAAAGCTGCTGGAAGCGTCCGAAGTTGCCGCCTTCGACAGCGATCGCATTGTGCTGCGGCTTGAAGTGCGTGCGGACAACGAGGCGGCCATCGCACTCTATCAGCGTAGCGGCTACCGGATGCTGGGCAGGGTAGAGGCCTATTACGAGGATGGCTGCGCAGCGTTGCGCATGGAAAAGCTGCTCCATGGTCCGGTGCTGGGCACCGGCAACGCGCCTTATTACTCGCAGACAACCGAATTCACCTGCGGCCCGGCCTGTGCACTGATGGCGGCCCGGCATTTCGACCGGTCGGTTCCGGCTGAGCCCTTGACGGAACTCACCCTCTGGCGGGAGGCAACGACGATCTATCTGGCCTCCGGTCATGGCGGCTGCGGTCCCTTCGGCCTGGCCAATGCGCTTGCACGGCGCGGGCTTTCGGTCGAGGTCAGGCTGTTTCCCGACGAACTCCTGTTTCTCAATTCGGTTCGGAACCCGGAAAAGCGCAAGGTTCTGACCCTGGTACAGGAAGGCTACCGCTCGGAAGCCGCGCAGCTTGGTGTTGCCCGTTCGGAAAACCCCTTGGAAGCAACAGCACTGGCGACCGAGATTTCAGCCGGCACTCTCGCGATCGTGCTCATTTCCGGCTACCGCATGTTCGGTCAGAAAGTGCCACATTGGGTGCTTGTGCATGACGCGGACGATCGCCACCTCATCATTCATGACCCGTGGCTTGAGCGCGAGCGCCATGAAAGTCCGGCAGATGCTGCCAATCTTCCCATTCCCTTTGCCGAATTCGACCGCATGGCCCGCTGGGGCCGCAGCGCGGTACGTGCCCAAATCCTGATACGAAAGGACGCCTGATCCAATGTCTTCCTGGGTCATTCTGGTCGACAACCTCAAAGACCTCTCCAACACGGAAACGCCGCACAAGGTCATGACCGTGCGGGAGTATCTGACGCACCCGAAACTGTTTACCGGTGCCAAGCCGACCATTCTCAATCTTTCGCGCTCCTACGCTTATCAGGGGGCAGGCTATTACGCGTCGCTTCTGGCTGAAGCGCGCCAGCACCGCGTGGTGCCGGTTGTCGAGACGATGATCGAACTGTCCCGCAAGCAACTCTATCAGCATGCCTTGCCGGAGCTTGAAGACCGGCTGAACCGCTGCCTCCGCAAGATGGCACCGGAGGCTGCTGGTGCGGTCTCTCGGCTGCTGATCTATCTCGGCCAGGTTGGTGACCCCGCGCTTGAGCCATTCGCGCGGCTGCTATTCGACTGGTTCCGCGCGCCAGTGCTGGAGGTGCTGCTGGAAGAGGGCGAATGGCGCAGCATCAAGCGGATCCGGGTGCTGGCGGTAAATGACCTTGTGGCGGAAGAGCGCGCGCAATTTCTGGCAGCGGTGGAAAGCTATACGACACGCCCCTGGCGGGCGCCGAAACAGCGCGCACTGATGAAGTATGCCATGGCTGTTCTGTCCGATCCCAAGGAAGAGTTGCCGCCATCCTCCATCGCCTCTCTGAAGCACATGGCCAAGGTGGCGGCGCGCCACGGGGTTGAAGTCGTGCCGATCGGCAAGGGTGATCTCGACAAGCTGGCGCAATACGATGCGCTGTTCATTCGCGAGACCACCAACATCGACAATCACACCTACCGTTTCGCCCGGCGCGCCGTGCAGGAAGGCATGCCGGTGATTGACGATCCGGTGTCGATGATCCGCTGTACCAACAAGGTCTATCTGACCGAGCTTCTGGCAAGTCATGGCATCGCGACGCCCAAGACCATCGTCCTGTCTTCCCTGAAGGAGGCGGGTGATCTGGAAGCCAAGCTCGGCTCGCCGATCGTTCTGAAGATCCCCGACGGTTCCTTTAGCCGCGGCGTGTTCCGGGTGACGGGCGCTGAACCCATCAAGGAAAAGCTGAAAGAGCTTTTCCAGGAAAGCGCCATCCTGCTTGCGCAGGAATACTGCCCGACGGACTTCGACTGGCGCATCGGTGTGCTGGACGGAGAGCCGCTGTTTGCCTGCCAGTATCTGATGGCCAAGAAACACTGGCAGATCGTGCGGCACGAGACCGGCAAGAAGGCCGTCGAAGGCGGGTTCAAGACGGTTTCCATGGCCGAAACACCGCCCGCAGTGATCGATATCGCGGTTCGGGCGGCGCGGCTTATCGGTGATGGTCTTTACGGCGTCGATCTGAAAGTGATTGGCGAGCGGGTGGTGGTCATCGAGATCAACGACAATCCCAATCTTGATCACGGGGTTGAGGATCTTGCCGAAAAGGACGCTGTCTGGGATCAGCTTATCCGCTGGTTCGTACGCCGCCTGGAGGCGCGCTAGGGCAACACCACCGGCCAAATCAAGGGAAATGCTTCGGAAAAGGTTGCCGGATTAGTTTGAATCCCGTATGCCCGGCCCGTTCCATTTCCTTTGAACAGCTTACCTGCCTTGTCTGCAGGAGTGAGCAGGAGAAAACCGATGATTGAACTTACTTTCCCCGACAATTCCGTGCGCGAATACGCGGCAGGCACCACCGGTCTCGCCGTCGCCGAAGGCATTTCCAAGTCGCTGGCCAAAAAGGCCGTGGCAATGGCTCTCGACGGGGAACTGAAAGATCTCACCGACCCGATCAGCGGCAATCACCAGATCGAGATCGTCACCCGCGACGACCCGCGCGCCCTTGAACTGATCCGTCACGATGCGGCCCATGTCATGGCCGAAGCCGTGCAGGAGCTGTGGCCCGGTACCCAGGTGACCATCGGTCCGGTGATCGAAAACGGCTTTTACTACGACTTCAAGCGCGTTCACCCGGACACGGGCGCCGACTGGCCGTTCACGCCGGAAGAGCTGCCGGTCATCGAAAAGAAGATGCGCGAGATCATCGGCCGCGGTGCACAGTTCACCAAGGAAGTGTGGAGCCGCGACGAAGCGAAGCGCTATTTCGCAGCCAAGGGCGAGGACTACAAGGTCGAGCTCGTTGATGCGATTCCGGAAGATCAGGAACTCAAGATCTACAAGCAGGGCCAGTGGCTGGACCTGTGCCGCGGTCCGCATATGGTCTCCACCCGGCAGATCGGCGATGCCTTCAAGCTGATGAAGGTGGCCGGCGCCTACTGGCGCGGCGACAGCAACAACGAAATGCTGACCCGCATCTACGCAACGGCGTGGCACAGCGAGAAGGAGCTCAAGGCCTACCTTCACATGCTGGAAGAGGCCGAAAAGCGCGACCACCGCAAGCTGGGCCGGGAAATGGACCTGTTCCATTTCCAGGAAGAAGGCCCGGGTGTTGTCTTCTGGCACCCGAAAGGCTGGGACATGTTCCAGAGCCTGATCGCCTACAAGCGCCGGGTTCTGAAGGACACCTACAAGGAAGTGAACGCACCGCAGGTGCTGCACACGTCGCTTTGGGAAACCTCCGGTCACTGGACCTGGTACAAGGAGAACATGTTCTCCGTGCAGTGTGCCGATCCGGAAGCCGAGGACGAGCGTGTCTTCGCGCTGAAGCCGATGAACTGCCCCGGTCACGTGCAGATCTTCAAGCACGGGCTGAAGAGCTACCGCGATCTGCCGATGCGCCTTGCCGAGTTCGGTGCGGTGCACCGCTACGAACCGTCTGGTGCACTTCACGGTCTGATGCGCGTGCGCGGCTTCACCCAGGACGATGCCCATGTGTTCTGTACCGAAGAGCAGATGGCGGATGAGTGTCTCAAGATCAACGACCTGATCCTGTCGGTGTATGAAGACTTCGGCTTCGACGAGATCGTGGTGAAACTGTCCACCCGTCCGGAAAAGCGCGTCGGCACCGACGAGGCATGGGATCATGCCGAAGCGATCATGTCCGATGTGCTGAAGCAGATCGAAGCCCAGTCGGGCGGCCGGGTGAAGACCGACATCCTGCCGGGTGAGGGTGCTTTCTACGGTCCGAAGTTCGAGTATACCCTGCGTGATGCCATCGGCCGTGAATGGCAGTGCGGCACGACGCAGGTCGACTTCAACCTGCCGGAACGCTTTGGTGCCTTCTACGTCGACAAGGACGGCGAGAAGAAGACACCGGTGATGATCCACCGCGCGATCTGCGGGTCCATGGAACGGTTCCTGGGTATCCTGATCGAGAACTTCGCCGGTCACTTCCCGCTTTGGTTTGCACCGCTGCAGATCGTGGTGGCAACGATCACTTCGGAAGCCGATGATTACGGCCAGGAAGTAGCGGATCTGCTCAAGGCGAAAGGCCTCAAGGTCGAGACCGATTTCCGCAATGAGAAGATCAACTACAAGGTCCGCGAACACTCGCTGGCCAAGGTGCCGGTGATCATCGTGTGCGGCATGCGTGAAGCCGAAGAGCGGACCGTGAACGTTCGCCGTCTCGGTTCCAAGGACCAGACCCCGATGGGCCTCGACGAGGCGATTGCAGCGTTCGTTGAAGAAGCGACGCCGCCAGACCTGAAGTAAGGTTTTCCCTGGCATTAAGGGAAAATCTGACAGCTTGCACATTGCCCTGGCATCAGGGCAATGTTCTGTCACAATCATGAAACAGGGTGTCTGGTATTGGGTTCCGGATTTGCTACCGTTTCATCAGGGTCAAGACGACTGCCGTGAACTACGCTGAATTCAGTTATGCCAATCCTGAGCATCCACCGCTGAAGCGTTGGACCATCCGCACCATTGAAGGTCTCTCCGGCCGGCGAAAGCTGGTCAACATCTACGAGGTGTGGAAGGAAACGATGGTCGGCACGTCCGACTATATCTGGAACGACCTCCTCGGCCTGATCAACCTCAACGTTTCGGTTGCAGATGGCGAATGGCCGCCGAAGGATCTGCCGGAAGGTCCACTGGTGCTTGTCGCCAATCATCCTTACGGCATTGGCGATGGTCTTGCGATCCTGGCACTCGCGGAAAAGCTTGGCCGCCCGTTCAAGATCCTGATCAACAACGAGTTGCTGAAGGTACCGGAAGTCCGGCCGTTTTCGCTGCCGGTCGATTTCGAGGAAACCAAGGAAGCGCTCAAGACCAATATGGCCACTCGCAAGGAGGCGCTGCGCCTGCTGCAGGAAGGCACGACCATCATTGTTTTTCCAGGTGGTGGCGTGGCGACGGCTGCCAAGCCATTCGGCCGTGCGGAAGAACTGCCCTGGAAGACCTTCACGGCAAAAATGATCCGATCCTCAAGGGCGACTGTTCTCCCGCTTTATTTCGACGGGCAGAATTCCTGGCTGTTCCACCTGGTCAGCAAATACTCGCTGACCCTTCGTCTCGCGCTGCTTGTGCGTGAGTTCCGCCGTATCCTCGGTTCAGTGATGACCGCACGCGCGGGCAGGGCAATCCCGTTCGAAACGCTTTCGGGATTTGGCGATCAGAAGGAGATCATGGATTTCCTGCAGACCAAGGTTATGGAGATGGCGCCACCCACACGGACCCGGCGTTTGCTCGGCCGGCGGCGTTAGACGTCGCTACCCAGTCAGATCGTAAAGTCGCCGGGAACACGGCGCAGGTCAGTTGTTGATGCTGGACTGCTGCTGGCTGGCCAGTTCGCTGATGGAAGTGACCACTTCAACTTCCCGATCTTCACCCGGTTCCACCTGGAATGTGTGCAGGTAGGTGCGGCCATTGTTGCGGGCGAGGGCTTCATATTCGCCTTCTGCCAGCACGAAATCAGGGAAGGCGCCAGTCGCCTCTACCACGACGTCACCTCCCGGGCTCAGGACGGACCAGGTCGTGTTGGCAATTGCTTCGCCGCCACGTTCGTTGACCAGTTTGAGCGTAATGCCGGCTGCCTTGTGGAAGATCGTCGCTTCGGTGAGCTTGCCCGGCAGCACCTGGATATCGGCCCGGACGACCGCGTTCACATCGCCGTATTTGCTGACCACATGATAGGTGTTGGCGCTGAGACGGAGAATGGAGCCCGGCTTGACGTTGCTGGCAATCAGGTTGCGTTCGCCGCGCTGATTGAACTCCATGCCATAAAGATCGAAGGCCACGGCGCGCCCGTCGAGGTCTTCACCATCCTTGAGAGCTGCGCCGAATTTGATGCCGCCCGCATTGAGCGTCACCATCTTCGACTGGACTTCCTTGCCGATGACGATGCGGTTGGTTGCCTGGGAGAAGCCGTAGGCGGTGTGAATCAGGTAGGTGCCCGGGTCGAGCCGGAATTCGGCATCACCACCTTGAGACGTTGCAACAAGTTGCAGGCGCCCGTCGGCATTGGTCGTTTCCGAATAGATCCGCCAGATGAGCCCTTCGTTCAGGGGAGGGCTGTCGGGCGTCAGCTTTGCCATCAGGTAGAGAGCGCCCTGCCGCAAGCCGCCCTTGATACCCGGGGATGATGCCCTGGCTGGAGCATAGGGGACAAGCGTATCGGAGAAGAGGGGTTCCGGCTCGCGGTCGAGCAGGTTGATGATGGGATCTTCAGGGACAGCAGACGGTGCGTTCGGGTCCGGTTTTTCCGCAGGGGTCGGCGGTACGTCAGATGTCTGCGCCAAGGTCGCAGGAGCAAGGCCCATCGAAAGGACGGCGCTCAGCATTATCGAAAATGCAGTGCATCTGACTGCACGCTTCAAAGCCGATTGGCCGGAGAGGGGGGCTGAATTCACCATGCCTACGTCGTTATCATTTTGACTCGCAGACTTTTACCAGTCTTTTGAGGCATTCGTCACCCGAAACTGACCTTGGAGATCCGGTCCGGTTTGCCTGGTGCAAGTGCACCGGATGCAGGGTAACGACTATGTTTCTGTTTCCAGTGCGTTTTTTCGAATTCTCGGTGCAATCTGACCGATCACGGGCCAAGGACGATTTTCCCGAGATTCACCGCACTGCAGCGTTGTCTCTTAATGCGCCCGGAAATTGGGCAAATTCAAGACGCCGCGATCAAAGTTGACAATTACGGTCAATGAATTAGGTGGATCGTACGATTGCAACAGGCCGACAGGATCTCTTCATGCCGAGTAACAGCGCCGGATCGCCGGCAACTCTGGACTTTCTGCGACAGCGGCGCTCTCACCCCTCCGTTACCATGTCAGCCCCGGGGCCGAGCGAAGATCAGATCAACGACATTCTGACCATTGCAGCGCGCGTGCCCGACCATGGCAAGCTGGCACCCTGGCGTTTCGTTCTCTACAGGCCGGAACAGGGACGCACGATCGGTGCCTGGCTGGCGGACCGGTATGAAGCACTCAACGGTCCGCTCGATGGCGAGCAGCGCCAGAAGGAACTGACCCGCTTCACCCGTGCACCATTGGTGATCGGTGTTCTCAGCCAGGCGGCCGAGCATCCAAAAATTCCGGTCTGGGAACAGGAGCTTTCCGCCGGCGCCGTCTGCATGAACCTGCTGACAGCCGCGGCTGCATCAGGTTTCGCGTCACAGTGGTTGTCCGAATGGTTTGCCTTCGATGAAGATGCTGCCCGTTACCTTGGCGCGCGCGACGGAGAGCGGTTTGCGGGGTTCGTACATATCGGAACTCCGACACAGCCACCTTTCGAGCGTCCGCGCCCCGACCTTGCCGATATTGTATCCACCTGGACAGAGACCGACTGACCCATGTTCTACGAAACGGAAAAAAACGACCACGGCCTGCCGCATAACCCGTTCAAGGCTATTGTCGCACCCCGGCCCATTGGCTGGATCTCCACACTCGACAAGGACGGCAAGGCCAACCTTGCGCCCTACAGTTTCTTCAACGCGGTCTGCGATACACCGCCGATCGTGATGTTCTCTTCCACCGGCTACAAGGACAGCGTCTCCAACATCGACGCGACAGGGGAGTTCGTCTGCAACATGGCGAACCTCGGCCTCAAGGACGAGATGAACCAGACCTCCGCCTCCGTTGCACATGAGATCTCCGAGTTCGATCTGGCCGGATTGGAGATGGCTGCCTCAAGGCTGGTGAAAGCGCCTCGCGTTGCAAAGGCCATCACCGCGCTGGAGTGCAAGCACCTTCAAACCCTGCGATTGAAGACGCTGACAGGAGACGACACTGACAGCTACGTCGTTTTCGGTCAGGTTGTCGGTGTCCACATCGATGAAAGTGTTATTGTCGACGGGAAGGTGGATGTAACGCTCTACAAGCCGCTATCCCGGCTTGGCTACATGGACTACGCCGTGGTGAACGAGGTGTTCCAGATGGGCCGGCCCAAAGTTTAACGATTATCCGAACGATTATGACCGATAAGGGCGCCGGCAAAGTCGGCGCCCTTTTATTGTGACTTGCCGACTCATGGAAAACGGCGTTATTCGAATGTAGTAGTCGATGTTTTTCCTGGTGCGTTTTTCCAAAGGAAATGGCCGGTAGCCTCTTGTATGTCCACATAACCGGCTTTCGACATAAGTAGTTCTGACCAGGCACAAAAGAAAAAAGACTCGCCTGTAGTTGCTTAGATCCCCACCTGTGTGTTGTTAAGGTTTTGTTAACCTTTTGGGCGTGAAAGTTAACGCTGAAAGTTAACGAAGTGATAATTTGGTTCCGTCGAGGAGACAGGGTCATGCGAGTTGCTGACACCGCCTCGATCGCGTCTAGGATCGAGCTTGCGTTTCAGTCTGCGAGTACTTCAACGGGTACGTCATTCGACTACCTGGTGAAGACAGCTGCGCGGGAATCGTCATTCAACCCAACGGCAAAGGCCAGAACATCCAGCGCCACCGGGTTGTTCCAATTCATTGAATCCACCTGGCTGGAGACAATGAAGGAAGCTGGTCCAAAACACGGTCTTGAAAAATACTCCGATCAGATTCAACGCTCCAAGAGCGGAAAGTTCTATGTAAGCGACCCGCAAATGCGACGGGAGATTCTCGACCTTCGGAAGGATCCGGAAATCTCGTCCATGATGGCAGGGGCGCTCACACAGAAGAATTCCCAGTACCTGGAACGCAGAATCGGGCGCGAACCGAGCGACGGCGAGCTCTATATGGCTCATTTTCTTGGTGCCAATGGCGCAAGCAGGTTGATTGATGCCGCCGGTGCCAGCCCGGACATGCGAGCCGACAAGGTTTTTTCCGCTCAGGCACGCGCCAACAAACCGATCTTCTATCATTCGAACGGCAAGGCTCGCTCGATGCAGGAGGTTTACGAGGTTATCGTTTCCAAGCACGATGCCGTCACGATGATTGCGCAGGCCAGCACCAACAAGGACCTGCGGACGTCGGGAGAACTCACGCAGGTCGCGACGCTGCCGAATGCAAAGCCTGCGGACGGGGCTGCGACAATCAACCAGAAATCCTTCGATCATCTGGCAGGAGACCCGGCAGCCGCCTTCGCAATGCGGACGAAACCCGCCGGCCCGGGCCAGATCGCGAGAGCTGACAACACAGGCCCTCAATTGCCTCAGGGCGAACTGTTTCAATTGGCAAAGACGGATGTGCCGCTGCCTGAGCGCACGTCAGGGCAGGGGGCAACCACAACGGCAAGCGCAGCTTTCCTGGAAGAAAGCGTCGGGTCTGTGACCCCGGACCGTCCGATGCCGCAAAATACCCGCGAAGCAGCCGTTGACGGTGAGGATTTCGATGCAAGCAACAGGGTTCTGTCGGCCTTCCAGGCGACGGAAACAGCCAATCCTTTCGAGGCTCTGTTCCGCAATGACGCGGCTTCGAACCAGGCAGGCGTCAACCCGCGCTTTGCTTCGGCTTTCGCCGCTGTGGAAGAAGCTGCTCTTGTCAGCGCTCTGTCCGGAGCCTCCAATCAGGTGCAGGCACAGGAACTGGCGCTGGTTAATCAGGGCGGGCCGCTGGACCTGACGCGTTTCCTGCGCCTGAAGGCAGAAGAGGAACAAAAGGACCTGCTGCCACCGGCTTGAGCATGGGCAGTTGAAAGACCCGGCTGAAAGCCTGAAGCCTCATGTCCGCCACCATCGGGAAAGGCGGGCATTCGCCAGAGGACCTGGCAAAATTATGGTGAACCGATCGTTAAGCCTTTGATGTCAGACTCACACTCGACTCTTGGGAAGATTGTTTTACCGCCATGAACGCACATGACTTTCACCCTCTGAACGAAGTTGACGAGCGCACCTTGGATATACGGGCCGCGGAAGAATTCGCGGAACGTTATTTGGCAGCCGAACCAGGCAGCCAGGAACAGACCAGCATGGCTGCAGCCTTGACGATTCTTCTCGACGATCCCAGCCGCGCCGTCCGCAAGGCGATAGCGAGCCTGCTCGCGCCAAGCGCCTACGCTCCCGGTCACGTCGTCCGCTGCCTCGCAAGTGATGTCGACGAAGTGGCTTTGCCGGTTCTCAAGCACTCTCCCATATTGACGGATGTCGAACTGGTCGATCTTCTTGCCGAAGGCAGCGATGCCGTTCAATGCGCCATCGCTTCGCGCGAGGGACTGCCGGCTTCTGTCTGCGCCGCCATCTGTGAGGTCGGATGCGAGCAGGCCTGCAGACAGCTTTTGGTAAACAGAAGCGCCCGCATCCTGCAATCCTCCCTTCTGCGTATCGCGCAAAGATTCGAAGACCGGCCGGACCTCTGCGACCAGCTTCTGAAAACCCGGGACCTGCCGCTGATCACGCGCTATCAGTTGCTGATGCGGCTCGCGCAGAATCTGGATGATCATCCGATCGTGCTGGAGCGCGTTCCGGAAAACCAGCGTCATACTTTCCTGAGCGACGCGGAAGACAAGGTCGTGCTGCGGCTGGCTCTCGAAGCCGGTGCAGACGATCTGCCGGAATTCGTCGAGCATCTTCGTATCAATGGCAAGCTGACCACCCGGTTGCTGCTGCGCGCGGTCTGCTGTGGGCGCTTGCGGTTTTTCGCTGCCGCTCTTGCCAACCTTGGCCAGGTGCCGCTGCCGAGGCTGTGCAAGCTTCTGGTGACGGTTCGCCGGTCGGCGCTGCAGGCGATGCTCCGCAAGGCCGGTTTGCCTCTGCGGGCTCACCAGGCCTTTCTGCTGGCCATCGACATTGCCCGGCAGGCAGACGCCGACTTCACCTATGATCTGGCGTTGGACGAAGCCCGCATGCTAACGGAAACACTGCTTTCCGAAATGCAGGACGGCGCCTTGGGGGCGGACGAAGACGTGACCGCGTTCCTGCGCCGTTTCGCCATCGACGTTGCACGTCTCGAGGCCCGGCTATTGGTGAAGAACAGCGGCCTTCAGGTGACAGCCGCTGCTTGAGCTGCTGTCAGATTCCGTTTCAAAAGCTCGACCTTACCTCCAGAAACAAGTCGGCTGTGTGCCTGATTTGAGGTTGCGATTGCATGTCACTTGGCGACCGCAAGGGTGTGTAATGGTCGCAGTGATCTGCCGGTTGTTGAAATGAACCAGCCTTCTGGAAGATGCCGTCGGATTGGCGGGGCAAGCACCACTTGATTGTACTGTCTTAGTGGAGTTTGACTTCTCGTTCGATTTGGAGGGGGCTTCCTGCCGAACGGCGATGCACTTGCCGTTCTTCAATTCCTGATTTCGACCACATGTCAGCGGGCACACACGGCCTGTCGATTGTTTCAGGCGGTCTAGAATTGAAGGGTCCGGGTCGAGCGAGGCAAGATCGACACCTGCTTCGCGGCTGAAGATCCTCAAAGCTTGCCGGCTACGGTTGCCCCAATCACCATCAACACGACCAACCGAACACCCGAGACGGTTCAATTCGGTTTGCATTGCTGTGGCGAGTTCTTCAGGCGAGAGTGACCGGCTACTGGTTGAAGGTGTGACTGACGATGCGGGCGCGGTTGATACTGTTTCTTGCTGAGGCAGGGCAGAGACGGTTATCTCCTGCACAGGGGGCGTGCTGTTAGAGGCATCCGCAGCCTTGGCTGCCTGTGCCGCAGCGGCGGCAGTAGCTGCCGCTTCCGCCTGCTGTTGCAGTGACGATATATTCAGCCTTGCCAGCTTGGCGTAGATCCCGTCCGGATATTGCTCCAGATAGGTTTCATACATTTCCGGCCGGGTGGCGTTCTGAATTGATTGCCAGAAAGCGATTTCAGCGGAGGTGTCGGGCTTCGCGTTGCGGGCAGCTTCTGCCTCGCTGCGACTCTTGAGCTCATCGATCCGGATCTTGGCGATATCCGCGAACTGGCCCTCGGGATATCGGGTCAGGTAGGTTTCGAAGTAGGCAATAGATTCGCCGGATTTGATGGAATCCCAGTAGGCCAGTTCGATTTGCGGGTTGATCGCCGGCTTTTCCGGTTCGACGGGCTGCACCATCTCAAGCTGTTTGAGAATGACTTCGCCAGTCAGTGAAGAATTGTCCCAGGGAACCTGCTGGCCCTTGGTGGCTTCCAGAACGTCCCGGCGCACCATTACCAGGTCGCGGGTGATATCCTGACCGGGCGTGCCGAGATGCTTGATCAGGGCAGTTGTAAACGGGCTGTTCTCGCCATCGCCGTCAAGCGCGACATTGCCCGGCTGGGTGGCGAAGGACACCAGGGAGCCGACACCGGAGCCGATCTTTGCAAGGCCACGACCGACTGCGCTTGAGCGCGTCCCCATGGACCGGGCAAGGTTTTCCGTAAACGGGTTGTTCCGGCAAGCATCCAGAAAGACAAGGTTGACCTTCGTGCTCTGCTCCATGGCATTGAGTACGAGATTTGCGGGCAGGGCCTCGAAATCAAGGTCGAGATGGGTGCTGAGTTCGGCGTCGACCGGGACGAGATAATTCTCGCCGTTCACCTGGATGCCATGGCCAGCATAGAAGAACAGGGCAAGGTCTGCGTTATCGAGCTTCTTGATGAACTCGCGCACGGTCTGGCGCATGTCCCTCAAGCTCAGGTCGAGACCTGTGACAACATCGAATCCGAGGTCCGTCAGCTTGTCCGACATGCCCTTGGCATCATTGTAGGGGTTCTTCAGCTCCGCGACATTCGCGTAGCCGGAATTCCCTATTACGAGAGCTACTCTTCGTTCGGCATGTGCCGCGCTTGCGGCAAACACAAGAAGCAACAGGCATGCGATTATCTGCTTCACAGGCGGTTCTCCAAACCTACCAGCTCTCGGGAGCTGCCGTGCAAAACTATTCCGGTTACTCTGCTGTAGGGTACTCCGGCAGGCCGGGATCATAGTTCAGATCGCGGCTCGCCGGCACACTTCAACTTTGAACGTTCTTAAATCTGGTTTTACCGTGTGGCTAAATCCAGTTACAGCTCAATATCCAGCTGGCCTTTGAACCTTTGCAAGCGAGCTTCCTGCCGCACGGGTGTGTCAACGTCTGTCGTCCGACACCGGGCACTCTGCCGATGATCTTGTTGCCGTAAATAGTCGGGTTTTTCGGGCAACTGTCGGCGGTCTTGGACTTGGTGCTCGGCTTGGAACCGTTGCCGGAAGGTTCAGGCTTTCTGGTTGCGACACAGCGGCCGTTCTTCAGTTCCTGGTTCCGTCCACAGGTGAGCGGGCAAACGCGTCCGGTTGATTTCTTGAGCTGATCCAAAATGTCGGGGCTTGGGTTGAGTGAGGCAAGGTCGATGCCCGCTTCGCGTCCATAGGTCCTCAGTGCCCGACGGCTCTTGTTGCCCCAATCGCCATCAACCCTGCCAACCGAACAGCCGACGCGGTTGAGTTCAGTCTGCAGAGCCGTAGCCAGTTCTTCAGCGGAGAGCGTTGTGACTGGCGAAGGAATGACGCCTGCCGGTGTTTCGTCAGGTGTCAGCGCGGCAACGGTGATTTCCTCGTCGCGTTTGGTAGCGGTTCTTTCAGGCACCGGGTTGGGCGCGGCCGCTGAGGCCTGGGCCTTGCGGCGGACTTCTGCTTCGGCCTGGCGTTTGATCGATTCGATCTTCAACCGCGCAAGGTCGGCGTAGATCCCTTTTGGATACCGGGTAATGTAACTTTCGAACATCTCCGGCCGGGTCGAATTCTGGATTGTTTGCCAGTAGGTGATCTCAGCCGTTGCATCCGGCTTGTTCTGCCGGGCCTTGTCACGTTCGGCCTTTGCCCTGATTTCGTCGATACGGATCCGGGCGATGTCGGCAAACTGGCCTTCCGGGTAGCGAGACAGATAGGTCTCGAAGTAAGCGGTATTCTGCCCGGACTTGATCGAATCCCAGTAGGCCAGCTCGATCTGCGGGTTGATCGCTGGCTTTTCCGGTTCAATGGGCTCCACCATCTCAAGCTGTTTGAGGATCACTTCGCCAGTGAGCGAGGAATTGTCCCAGGGAACCTGCTGTCCCTTGGTGGCCTCCAGAACGTCCCTGCGAACCATGACGAGATCCCGGGTGATATCCTGTCCGGGCGTGCCGAGATGTTTTAGAAGGGCAGTCGTGAAGGGACTGTTCTTGCCGTCGCCATCAAGCGCGACGTTGCCAGGCTGGGTGGCAAACGAAATTAGAGAGCCAACCCCGGAGCCGATCTTGGCAAGGCCCCGGCCAACAGAACCGGAACGGGTGCCCATGGACCGGGCAAGGTTTTCAGCCAGCGGATTGTTCCGGCAAGCATCCAGAAACACCAGATTGACCTTGGTGGAATGCTCCATGGCATTGAGAACAAGGTTCGCCGGCATCGCCTCGAATTCAAGATCGACGTAGGAATTCAGCTCGGCGTCAATCGGCACCAGATAGTTCTCGCCACTTACCTGCAGGCCATGCCCTGCGTAGAAGAACAGGGCTATATCGGCACCTTCGAGCTTGGCGATGAATTCCCGCACTGTCTTTCGCATATCCCGAAGCGACAGGTTGGTACCGGTCACGACCTCGAAATCCAGACTGGTCAGTTTTTCGGCCATGCCTTTGGCGTCGTTGTCCGGATTGGTGAGCTGTGTGACATGTTCATAACCGGAATTACCGATCACGAGCGCGACACGGCGTTCGGCATGTGCCGCGCTTGCGGCAAACGCAAGAAGCAAAAGGGATACGAGGATCTGCTTCACAATCGATTCTCCAGAGCTACCTGATCTCGGGAGCAATCGGGCGAAAAACGGCTGCTCCCCCGAAGGGTAATCCGGCGATTCGGGATCGGAAATCTGATCGCGGGCTCACCAGAAAAATTCAACTTCAAACGTTCATAAATCAGACTTCAGCCGAACGGCTAAAGCCAGGTGCAGGTCTTTACCCAGCTGGCCCTAGAACCTCTGCATGCAAGCTTCCTGCCGCAGGGGTGTGTAAGGGTCTGGCGGCCGAGGCCATGAGATTTTCCAATTACCTTGTTTCCATAGGCAGACGGGTTTTTCGGGCAGCTGTCAGTTGTCTTCGTCTGCGTGCTTGGCTTGGGGCTGTTGCCGGAAGGTTCAGGCTTTCTGGTCGCGACACAGCGACCGTTCTTCAGTTCCTGGTTCCGTCCACAGGTCAGCGGGCAGACGCGTCCGGTCGATTTCTTGAGCTGTTCCAGGACCGAGGGATCCGGGTCTAGTGATGCCAAATCGATACCGGCTTCGCGGCCATAGGTTCTCAGTGCCTGACGGCTTCTGTTGCCCCAGTCGCCGTCAACACGGCCAACCGAACAGCCAACCCGGTTGAGTTCTGTCTGGAGAGCCGTTGCAAGCTCTTCAGGCGATAACAACGATACCGGGGATGTCGAGGTCGTTGACGGCGCCTGATCAGGCGTCAGGGCGGCAACGGTGATTTTGTCTGCAGGCTTGGACGTCGTTCTTTCAGGCGATGCATTCGCTGCTGCCGCAGCGATGGCTTGGGCTTCTGCCTCTGCCTGAGCCTTGCGGCGCGCATCCGCTTCCGCCTGGCTCTTGATAGACTGGATTTTCAGCTGGGCAAGGTCGACATAGATCCCGTTCGGGTATCTGCCGAGATAACTCTCGAACATCTCCGGGCGGTTCGAATTCTGGATTGTCTGCCAATAAGTGATTTCAGCCGTGGCATCCGGTTTCGCTTGCTCGGCCTTGTCGCTTTCTGCCTTTGCCTTGATCTCGTCCAGACGGATCCGGGCGATGTCGGCGAACTGGCCTTCCGGGTAGCGAGACAGATAGGTTTCGAAGTAGGCCGCATTCTGTCCCGACTTGATCGAGTCCCAATAGGTGAGTTCGATCTGCGGGTTGATCGCCGGCTTTTCCGGTTCGACGGGCTGCACCATCTCAAGCTGTTTGAGAATGACTTCGCCAGTCAGCGAAGAATTGTCCCAGGGAACCTGCTGGCCCTTGGTGGCTTCCAGAACGTCCCGGCGCACCATTACCAGGTCGCGGGTGATATCCTGACCGGGCGTGCCGAGATGCTTGATCAGGGCAGTTGTAAACGGGCTGTTCTCGCCGTCGCCGTCAAGCGCGACATTGCCCGGCTGGGTGGCGAAGGACACCAGGGAGCCGACACCGGAGCCGATCTTTGCAAGGCCACGACCGACTGCGCTTGAGCGCGTCCCCATGGACCGGGCAAGGTTTTCCGTAAACGGGTTGTTCCGGCAAGCATCCAGAAAGACAAGGTTGACCTTCGTGCTCTGCTCCATGGCATTGAGCACGAGATTGGCGGGCAGGGCCTCGAAATCAAGGTCGAGATGGGTGCTGAGTTCGGCGTCGACCGGGACGAGATAATTCTCGCCGTTCACCTGGATGCCATGGCCGGCATAGAAGAACAGGGCAAGGTCTGCGTTATCGAGCTTCTTGATGAACTCGCGCACGGTCTGGCGCATGTCCCTCAAGCTCAGGTCGAGACCAGTCACGACATCGAATCCGAGGTCCGTCAGCTTGTCCGACATGCCCTTGGCATCATTGTAGGGGTTCTTCAGCTCCGCGACATTCGCGTAGCCGGAATTCCCTATTACGAGAGCTACTCTTCGTTCGGCATGTGCGGAAGTCAAAGACAGCAATAAAAGAAAAAAGAAACAAAAAAAATGTTTCACGGCCATTCTCCATGAATAGCCCGAATGCTATGCGCGCTTGAAACCTGAGTCAACCAACTCTTTGACGTTGCGGCATAAACCTTGTTGGCAATTGGTCTACTGGTCCGTCAGACGTCATCAGGTTTCGGCGGAAATTGCGCCAGATATTCTTCCGTCACGCCTTGCAGGGTTTTCAGAAGTTCGACGCCGGTCTTGTTCGCTTCGTCCTTTGCACCTTCGGCGACCATTGCGCGAATGGCTTCGACGTAGCGTTCGACGAGGGACAGGGGCAACTTGTCGGGAGACGGCACGGTTTCGATCAGGTGACAGAAGCTGGCGGCGACTTCGCCAACCAATGGAAAGCCAAGTGTCAGGGCCTGTCCCTTGATGTTGTGTGCAGCCTGAAACAGGGCGGCGAGGGTGTCGTCGTTCAATCCCTCTGCGCGAACAGCTTCCCAGGCGTGAAGCAGGGTCGCGCTCTCGTTGTTCATCCAGGTTCCGAAATGGGAGGACAAGCGTTCGAGTGCTGCTTCAGCCGCCTTGACCGGATCGAATTTCTTGGCCTCGCGGGGCGTCAGTTCCCGCACCTTGCTGCGCAGGTCCGATGGCGGGGACAAGATTTCATATTCCTGGTCCTTGGCAGTGTCGGCCATGACGGCAAATGTCCTCGTTATCCTCGCTCGGTCCGGACTACAGAACACCTCGGTGGCAAAGCCTTCGGGCATTCGGCCGGAGCCTGTGGCTGGCAGTATCGGCAATCATACTTAACAGGGTGTTTCCGCCAGGATGTTTCGAAACTAATAGCGGAACATTTCAGTGAGGATGCGTTCGTCCCAACCGTGATCGGAATCAAACATGATCACGCCTTCCGCTTCGGCCGCCTCCCGGACTGCAACATGGGTGACGTGACGGATTTCAGTGTGGTCGGCTGACGCGCTGACAGGGCGTTTGCCGGGATCCAGTATCTCGATATCTACCTTTGCGCCGTTCGGCAGGATCGCGCCGCGCCAGCGCCGTGGCCGGAAGGCGCTGATGGGGGTCAGCGCGAGCAGCTGTGCGGTGATTGGCAGGATCGGGCCATGCGCAGATAGATTGTAGGCAGTGCTCCCCGCCGGTGTCGCGACAATGATGCCGTCGCACACAAGTTCTTCCAGCCGGACGCGTCCATCGACGGAGATGCGCAAACGGGCGGCCTGCGATGTCTGGCGCAGGAGTGACACCTCGTTGATGGCAAGGGCGTGATGGATGCCTTCGGAGGTCGTGGCCGTCATTTCCAAAGGCCGGATCGTCGTGATGTCGGCCAGCGCTAGCCGGTCCTTCAGGTCGTTTTCCCGGTATTCGTTCATCAGGAAGCCGACCGAACCACGGTTCATGCCGTAAATCGGTTTGTTGCTGCCCATGTGCTTGTGAAGGGTCTGCAGCATCAGGCCATCGCCGCCGAGAGCCACAATGACATCGGCTTCTGCCACCGGAACATTGCCGTAGCGGGCAGACAGGTCTTCCTGAGCCTTGAGTGCTTCCTCCGTGTCGCTGGCGACAAAGGCGAGCTTGTCGGTGGAAACCGGCCGGAAGTGTTCGGCACTGGAAGGAGGCGCAGATTGGTACATGAGCCAAGGGGTCTTTGCGTCTGGCAGTCTGCCGGCCAAAAAGCTGCACGCGTTGCGAAGCAGCTCCCGGCCGAATTCAGGGAATAGCACCATAACCGGGCAACCGACGTTGGTGCAGAGAAAATTTGTCTTTCGGTTCAGATTATGCTTGTCGGCTGAATTGTCGTCAGTTGTCCGTATCAAGCGATGACCGGAGAGGTGGGGCTGCCGGAGCACTGTCATCGCTGCAGGTCGGGTTGGCCATAAGGTCCTGCCATTCCAGGAAAGGCACGATGGCTGAGCGGACGGCGTCAATCTTGGCAGACATGATGCCGGCAACACGGAGCCCGTTCGGCGTTTCCACCAGGAGCGGGCCGCCCGATGCGCCGGCTTCCGAGGCGCAATCCGTGACCCAGCTGTCCCCGGCTGTTCCCATGACCCTGCACGCGGGCACGACGGTTGGCAGAAACCGGCGGCTGCGGCGGTAACCTGCGGATTGAAACCGTGTGTCCTTGGTCAGAACTGTTGCCTCATCCAGCGAAAGCACCGGAACGGGCGGTAATGTGCTGGGTTCCTTCAGCAAAATGATGCCGACATCCTTGTGTACGTCCCGTAACCTCGGTTTCTGCTGTGGCTCGTATCCTGCAGCGGTGATGGTGCAGGCAGCTTCCAGGCGGGCGGAGTATTCGTCCCGCCGAACACCGGCCATGAACAGAAGGTCTCCGATCGGAAAGGGCCTGCGGGTCGTCTTGTTGTAGAGGCAATGGGCGGCTGTGAGCACGATATCGGGTGCGATCAAGGTGCCGGTACACATGGTGGTCGACCTGAAGCCGGCAACGTTTACCCGTCCAATGGACGGCCAGGGGGGATCGATCGAGTCGATGACCTTGAGCTCGATTGGGGCCGCGGACACCTGCTGGTGCGAAAGCAGGGCGACGAGAGCAAGGCCCATGGTCCGGAGAACACTCCGTCCAGTCCCGGTGAAAAGCCGATGTTCCCGCAAAGTCTGACGCATTCTTCAGAGCCCCAATGGAGGGTTCATTCTGTCGTTCGACGCTTAACGTGACGCTAAGTGGACCTGCGAAAGTCCGGGCTATTCCTGATAGTAGTCCCAGACCAGGGTGCGGGCCAGGGTCTCGTCGTTGTGGCGCATCCGGGTTGCCACAAGGGCATCAAGGTTGGCGATCACCAGGTCCGGGTGACTGGCCGCCTCGTTGACCGGCGCGGTGGACGTGCAGGCGGCCTTCATCAGAATGTTCGGCATTCCGGAGAAATGCACGAACTGCCATTCCGGCCCGAGGCGGCAAAGTGCTGCGGAGGATCCTTCATGGGCAGATGCCGGGAACTTCTCCGGCCATTTCTTCAGAAATTGCCGGTAATCGAACTCCCAGAGAGCAGCATCTCGCCAGGACAGAGGCGTTTGTCCGCTGAGGTACGGCAGCAGGCTGGCTCCGTCCGGGGCATGCTCGGGTTCGATATCCAGCAGATCCAGGAGTGTCGGGAAGATATCGGTCGAGGAGGTAAAGGCGGAAACCCGGTTCGCTGCGCTGCCACCCGGTGCCCGTATCATGAGGGGAATGTGGTAGCTCTCACGGTAGAACCCGCTTTTGCCGAGCATCCAGTGATCGCCCATCATCTCAGCATGATCGGACGTGAAAATAACCAACGTGTTTTCGAGTGGTTCCAGCGCTTCGAAGATCCGGCCGAGCTGTGCGTCAACTTCGGTAATCATGCCGTAATAAAGTGCTCGCAACCGCCTGAGATCGCGCTCTGTCAGATCACGCACGAAGTCAGTGGTCCCCGGTAGATGGGAGGCCAGCTGCTGATAATCCTGCAGGGCTTCCATGAAGGGGTGAAACCCAGCTTCCTCCGCCGCAGTTGGTGCCCCGGAGAAACCCGGCCCGTCATCGGGATGGTAGAGGGTGTTATAGGGCGCAGGAGCGGCAATCGGCGGATGCGGTCGCAGGAAGGAAACATGCGCCATCCATGGCCGGTCTTCATCCTGTTCTCCAAGCCAGGTGAGGAAGGCATCCGTCATGAAGGCTGTCTGGGTTTCGTCCTTTGAATACCTGGCCGCCTTGAGGCTGACTTTTTCACCTTCTTCTGGTTCCACGTGATGGATGGTAGGCAAACCTGCGGGATCGTGGCCGCGTGAGACCATCCAGGAAAGCCACTGCTTTTCGTCCTCGGCAAGCGGCTGGCGTACCCAGAAGCCGGGCAGAACACCTTCATAGGAAGTCAGGACGGGGTCGTTCGGGTGATGCAGGCGAGGATCGGGCGAGGTATCGGTGTAGCCGAACAACGTTGGCGTATAACCGGCCCGGCGGGCAGCACGGGCAATATTGTCGAACCGGTCATCGAGTGGCGCGCCGTTCCACACGACCCGGTGATTCATCTGGTAGAGCCCGGTATAGAGCGAGGCCCGTGCGGGAGAGCACGGAGCAGTTGCCGCAAAATGCTGTTCGAAAACCGTCGCCGTTTCGGCGAAGGCATCAAGGTTCGGCGTTCGGACAACAGGGTGTCCAACTGTGCCGAGACAATCGCCCCGCCACTGGTCAGCGGTGATCAGCAGGATATTGGGACGTGTCATTCCGCTTCCAGTTTCTCGATCAGGGCTGGCAGATCCGCGACCGTATCAATCACGTAGTCGGCACCGGCTTTTTTCAGCTCTACCGTTGCATGCTGGCGCAGGGCGTCAACCTGATCTTCCGAAAGTGCAGCGAGTTCCTCCGGTGTCTTGCCGGCATAGTTGCCCGACAGCGCAAGACCCACAGTCAGGCAGCCGGCTGCAACACCCTCGGCAATGCCGGGTTCGGTGTCGTCCACCTTGATGACCGCGCTCGGCGGATAGGCCACCAGATCGACGAAGCACTGATACATGCCGAGCGGTCCGGGACGGCCTTCCGGCAGGTCGTCGGCACAGATGAGATTGTCCGGCTCATAACCCTGTTCGGCGGCTTTCGGCAGCACGCGTTCCATGATCGAGCGGGTATAGCCGGTGGTTGAGCCGATTTTCATGCCCTTGGCGCGAAGCTGTCTGACAACCTCGGCAGCACCTGGAACGAGATCGGAGAAATCGGCGACGACTTCCTCGTTCATTGGAACGAAAATCTTGTAGACCTTGTCCACATCGGCATCAGTTGGTGCGTGGCCGTATTTGGCGATCCATTGGGCGCAGATGTCCGGGTCATCCATCATGGAGCGGATGTGGTCCCACTTCGGTTTGCCCATCGGGCCGCGTGCCTGGTCGATGGTTGCGGTAATGCCGAAGGTCTCGAAGGCCTTTACAAAGACACCCATCGGGGCAAAGGAACCGAAGTCGATCATGGTACCGGCCCAGTCGAAGACCACGGCTTTGAATTTGCTCATCTTGTTTCCTCACGCATAGAGATCGGCAATGGTTTCCTCGCCGATGGCGAAGGCGGTGGAGGCACCGCAGCCGGCGGTGACGACGACAATGCGGGTGCTATCGTCCGGCGCATCGGTGAAGCGCCAGCGGTCCGGGGCAGAGGCGTAGGTGCCGATCCAGGTTTCAGAGATGTCATAGGGGCCAAGATCGAGGATCGTCTCCATCTCGCCCAGGATCAGGTCGTTCACGGTCTTGTCGATGAACGGATCGGGTGTCGCGCTGTAATGATGGCTGTCGCCGACAACGAGACTGCCGTCTTCGGACTGGACAACGATCAGGTGAATGCCGTTTTCCCGGTGATCAGCCATCTCCCGATCCAGCCGGGCTTTCAAGGGCTCTGCTTCGGGGAGTTCGGCATAGCCAAGATATCGCGCCAGGCCGAGGTCAGACATGACTGCGGTGCCAAGGTCGATACGATTGCGAGGGGCGACGCGCAACATCTGCAGTTTGCAGCGCGTGACTTCGTAAGTGGCGATCCGGTCAGAAAAAAGTGTCGTGCCATCGTCGCCGGGGCAGATGATCACGGTCTCCGCGTGCACCATCCCGCGCGAGGTTTGAAGCTTCGGTGCCTCGACAGAATTGACGCTTGTCTGCCAGAGGAAGTCGACGGCAAGGGCTTCTTTCAGCCAATTGGCGATCCGGGGCAGGGCATCTTTCGATTCCACGCGCACTTCAAGCGGTGAATAGAGCGCGCAGGTGATTTTCTCCTGTCGCAAACAGGGAACCTTTTGGGCGGCCTCAGCGGGCGTCAGGCGCTGACACTCCGCACCCATTTCTGTCTGCAGAAACGCGTCGATAACAGCTTCGGACTCCGGGAGCCTTGCGGTCATGGTCAGACCTTCGTGCAGCAGCGGTATGCGGGCGGCTTCCGCAACTTCTGCCCACACCTGTCGGCTGCGCGACGCTTTTTGCCAGCAGTCGCCTGCCTGTTGGCCGGTGACGGTCACAAAGCCGAAGTTGCGAATCGATGCGCCATTTGCCTGGCTGTCGCGATCAATGACGACAACTTTCTTGCCGCGCCTGACTGCTGCTAGGGCGTGCGCAAGCCCAACGATCCCGGCACCGACGATCGCAAGGTCATAAGATCTCTGTTTCATTCTGGTGGTCTCTGGAATTGTGCTGGAGCCGTTCAAAGTCAGTATCACGCTTTTGTCGTGGGCGATGAAATCGACTCTGGTGCAGTGGTTTTGAAAACGTCAGGCGCCAGTAATCACGGAACTGTCTTTCGGTCTATCAAAGATCAGAATGTATAGGTTTTAATTATCAAATGACGGGTGACTTCTATTTGTCATGAAACGGGCAACCCGGCTCGAAATGCCTCTATGGCGGCCACTGTACCCATGTCTTTTTGCCAGACTGCAAAGTGGTTTGCGGTGAGGTTCGCGTCTTCGATCCTGACACCGACACAACCGTCGCGCTCGGTGATTTCCGCTTCCAGCGCGACACCGATACCCGAGCCGGATCTGACCAGCGTTGCGATTGACCCCCACGAGCCAAGAGCGAGTGCGGTCTTGGGTCTTGTCCCGGCAAGCGTGGCAGCGGCTTCGAACAGTCTGCGGGTGCCGGAACTTCCTTCGCGTTGGAGGAGGGGGAGCTCGGCGACGTCTTTCCAGGAGGCGCTCTCCTTTTTCGCCAGCGGGTGATCGGGAGGAGCCGCCAGGACAATGCGTGTCTTCAGGATCAATTCGCCTTCGAGGCCTGCCGGAATTTCGCGCCCGGTAATGAACCCGATATCGAGAGAGCCTGTTTCGATCAGGTTGATGATGTCCTGGCTTGCAAGGGCGCGGGCCTCGATGGAGATGGTTGGGTGTTTCGCCATGAAGGCCGAGATGATCGGGATGGCAAGCTGGTAGGTTGAATAGCCAATCCTGAGTTCACCAGCCGCCAGGGCGCGGTGGTGAGACAGTTCGGTTTCCAGATCACCTGCCAATGCCAGCAACGCCCTGATGCGGGGCAATAGAGCGACCAGAACCGGGGTCGCGGAAACGGAATATCCGGACTTTACCAGCAGTTTTGTCTTGAAGCGGCTTTCCAGACCTTGAATGTGATTGGAGATGGAGGGTTGGGAGACGCCGATTTCCTTCGCCGCATCTGTGAAGCTTCCGGTGCGCACCACAGCTTCCAACGCTCGCAGCTGCGCCAGACTGAGGTTTCCTGTGGTGCGGGCCTGTTCCCTTTTCACCGGGCTTCAGGCCGTCAAATTGGCGACGGGAGCGCGGCAGATACCTGTCTGTTCCAGGTGGTGAGCGACACGAAGCGCCAAATCCTCGCGCCAGGCAGGGGCGATCACCTGAACACCGATCGGCAATGTCGCCCCTTCCTGCCAGACCGGTACCGTTACCGCGGGAAGGCCGATGAAGGAGATTGGCTGGGTAAACAGGCCGATGTTGGGCCGGGCCGGCATGGTCTCGCCGCCGATCGTGAAAGTCTTGGTACCTGACGGCAGGGCCGGGAAGGGGGGCGCCGGGGCCAGAAGAACGTCGACGTTTTCGAAAATCTTGCGGAAGAGGTCGCGAAACCAGCTCCGGAAGCGCTGAGCCTGCTGGACCCAGATTGCGGGTACCATGGCTCCCGCCAGGAAGCGGTCACGCGTTTCCGGGTCAAAGTCCTGCGGCCGTTCCAGGATACGGCCGAGATGCAGGGTAGAGCCTTCGGCCGCCGTAATGACATAGGCCGCGGCGCGGGCCCGTGCGGCTTCCGGAATGTCAATCTCAAGGCTTGCCCCAAGCGCCTTGGCGACAAGGTCTACTGCATTCAGGGCATCCGGCAGGGCCTTGTCGCGGAAATAGCCACCTGCAACGGCAATGCGCAGCGGGCCGATATCTTCCTGCAGCCGGTTATGGGTCTCGATTTCCGGATGGTTTGCCTGGGCCGGGTCCGCGGGGTCGTGGCCCTGCAGGACGTCAAAGATCAGGGCAAGATCTTCTGCCGAACGTGTCAGCGGACCGAGGTGATCGAGACTGCCGACAAAGGGATAGGTGCCGGCGCGGCTGAGGCGGCCATAGGTCGGCTTCAAGCCGAACAGGCCGCAGAACGAGGCCGGCACGCGGATGGAGCCATTGGTATCGGAGCCCATTGCCAGCGGCACCATGCCGGCAGCCGTTGCCGCGGCAGATCCGGAGGAAGAGCCCCCGGTCATGTGACCCGTATCATGAGGATTGCGGCAGATGCCGTCGTGCGCGCTCTCGCCGGTAAAATCATAGGCGTATTCGCCCATGTGGGTCGCGCCGACCAGAACGGCGCCAGCGTCCTTCAGCTTGCGGACCAAAGTCGCATCGGCAGAGGCGGGCGGGTTTTCGCGATTGATCTTCGCGCCGGCGCGGGTTGTCAGGCCTTCGACATCATACAGGTTCTTGACCGCATATGGCACACCGGCGAGTGGCAGTGTTCGGCCCTCTGCAATCGCGTCATCGACAGCGCGCGCTTCAAGAAGTGCACGCTCGACCAGGACGTCGGTAAAGGCGTTGACCGTTGGATTGAGACGTTCAATGGCCTCGAGAGATGCGTAGGCAACTTCCAGAGCCTTGATGTCGCCGCTGTTGACGGCCGTGGCTGTCTGAGCCGCAGAGCGGGTGTTCAGTTTGCTGTTATCCTGGCTCATGGAACAAAGACCGGTGCGGCTTCGGCGTGGTCTTCCAGCGGGAAATCCAGGACGGCTTCGGCAGCTTTCTCGATCGCGGCGATATGCATTTCCACAACAGGGCGCCAGTCTTCTTCGATCGTCAGCCCCAACATCTTTTCCATGTGGGCCACATGCGCCTTGGGCTCAAACGTGTCCGCCATCCCGCTTTCCTTCATCCTGAATTTTCCCGGTGCATCATTCAAAGGCTATGGGGTTCTGTCCAGAGGAGAAATCTTCTTTTGGTTCCCGTCTTTCGCAAGTCTGGTTTCAAGCGCTTCATTGCCATTTCAGAACGTCTCCACAGGACAGTATTGTTGCGGCGCAGCATTTTTGTTGCATAAAAAATAGCCCTGCGCATAATGGCGGCATGAGCGGCGGGCTTTCCATTCTGGTTATAGATGACAACAAGATCCGTGCCTCGATCATCGAGCAGGGATTGCGCGATGCCGGGCACGATAAGGTCATTCTTGTTCACCAGATGGAAGGACTGGTTCGACAGATCGCGGATATCAATCCGGATGTGATTGTCATCGATCTGGAAAACCCGAATCGCGACCAGCTGGAACACATGTTTCAGGTGTCGCGCGCGGTGCGGCGACCGATTGCGATGTTCGTCGACAAGTCGGACAGCCATTCCATAGAGGCCGCCGTCGATGCGGGGGTGTCGGCCTATATCGTCGACGGGCTCAAGCGGGAGCGGGTCAAATCGATCCTTGATATGGCGATCAGCCGCTTTCGCGCGTTTTCCAGGCTGACAGAGGAGCTGGAGGAAGTGCGCTCTGAACTTGCAGACCGGAAAACCATCGATCGGGCCAAGGGCATCCTGATGAAGTCGAAGGGGCTCAGCGAGCAGGAAGCCTATGACCTGTTGCGCCGTACGGCCATGAACCAGAGCCGGAAGATCATTGATGTGGCGCAGAGCCTGGTGATCGCCAGCGGACTTCTGGGAGACTGACGCGATGACAACAAAAAACACCGAGTGGGGAGAAGCGGCCAACCAGGGGACTGGAGGATCATGGATACGAACTTGAAGCCTGTCATTGCCGGATTTATCCCGCTTCTGGACAGTGCCGTTGTCGTGGCGGCTGCCGAACTCGGTTTTGCCGAGCAGGAAGGCATCGCGCTGAAGCTGATTCGCGAAACATCCTGGGCAAATATTCGAGACAGGATTTCCGTCGGTCATTTCGACGTGGCCCATATGCTCGCTCCGATGCCGATTGCATCCAGCCTCAACCTGACCAGTCTTGCGGTGCCCATGCTGGCGCCCATGCTTCTGGGGCTAGGTGGCAACGCAATTACGGTTTCCAACGCACTCTGGGCGGACATGTCGGCTGTCGGAGCCGATCCGGAAGGCGACCCGACGTCGACCGGTGCGGCGCTCGCGCGGGTTATTGCCAACCAGCAGGAGGCGGATGCGCCGCTGCTTCATTTCGGGGTCGTGCACCCGTTTTCAGGCCATGCCTATGAATTGCGCTATTGGCTCGCTGCCGCCGGGATCGATCCGGATCGGGATGTCGAGATTACCGTACTGGCGCCGCAGGTTATGGCGGATGCCCTGGCGGCCGGCCAGCTCGATGGATATTGCGTTGGCGAGCCCTGGAACACGGCTGCGGTCGACGCGGGAACGGGGCGCATTGCAACCTACAAACAGGCCATCTGGCCGGACAGTCCGGAAAAAGTGCTGGGCGTGACGCGCAAATGGGCCGAAGCCAACCCGGAAACGCTGGCCGCGCTGATGCGTGCCTTTTCGGCAGCAGCCGACTGGTGTGCCGATCCGAAGAACAATGCCGAGCTGGCCGACATGCTCGCAAGGCCCGACCTACTGGCTTGCCCCGCTGAAATCTGCCTAGCAGCACTATCAGGCCGGATCAGGCTGGGCCCGGTCTCGGTGAAGGACGTTCCGGACTTCCTGACCTTCTCGGGTGGGGTCAAGGCAGCGCCAATGCCGGTTCACGGCAAATGGTTCTACGAGCAGATGGTTCGCTGGGGGCAGGTGGAGCGTTCGCGAGAGGCGGAAAGCGAAGTTGAAAAGGTCTTTTCTCCGACCGCTTATCTGGAGGCTCTGGAGCTGACCGGAGAAGCGACAGACATGACCATAGAAATGTTTGACGGCGCCCGTTTTTGAGTTCCGAGACAGCTCGCCTGGCGTCGGGGTAGTCTGGTTGCGTTGCACAAAATTCGTTCAGTTGCCTGCGCGCTTCGATGATCAAATATGCAGCTTGAGCATATGGTCAAAATTTTCACAAAGAGTAAGTATCTGTAAATAAAGAGAAAAGCCAATTTCTCCAAATTGGCACAGTTCGTGCTTTTAAGCAGGTGAGGCCGACGCTGGCCTACCAGATATCGCACCCACTGCCGGGTGTACAGGCAAAGCCGCCGATCTGAACCGCATGGGAATTCCTCCCGTCATGCGGTTCGGTCGGCGGCTTTTTTATTGCTCCTGTGCCCGGCTGAAGAGGGCGCAGGACGAACGAGGGACAGGACGCGACAATGAAAAAGACCCTGAATATCACCCGCCGGACCGCATTTGGCGCCCTGATGGCAGCCACGGCACTTGTGTCCGCTTCCAGCGCCTATGCCGAGATGCTGGATGTCGAAAAGGACGAACTCACCTTCGGCTTCATCAAGCTGACAGACATGGCTCCGCTCGCGGTTGCCTATGAGCTCGGCTATTTCGAGGAAGAAGGCCTTTTCGTCACCCTGGAGCCGCAGGCCAACTGGAAGGTTCTGCTCGACCGGGTCATCACGGGCGAACTGGATGGGGCGCACATGCTGGCCGGACAACCGCTGGCGGCCACCATCGGTTTCGGCACCAAGGCGCACATCGTTACGCCGTTCTCCATGGATCTCAACGGCAACGGCATCACCGTTTCCAACGAGATCTTCGAGATGATGAAGCCGCACCTGGAGATGCAGGACGACGGCAAGCCGGTTCACCCGATCAAGGCAACCGCCCTGAAGCCGGTCGTCGACAAGTTCAAGTCCGAGGGCAAACCGTTCAACATGGGCATGGTCTTCCCGGTTTCCACCCATAACTACGAACTGCGCTACTGGCTGGCATCCGGTGATATCAACCCGGGCTTCTATTCCAGTTCGGACATCTCCGGCCAGATCCAGGCAGACGCTCTGCTGTCGGTCACTCCACCTCCGCAGATGCCTTCAACGCTGGAAGCAGGCACCATCTATGGCTATTGCGTCGGCGAACCCTGGAACCAGCAGGCAGTCTTCAAGGGCATCGGCGTCCCGGTCATCACCGATTACGAGATCTGGAAGAACAATCCGGAGAAGGTCTTCGGTCTGACGCAGGAATTTACCGAAGAATATCCGAACACCACGCTTGCGCTTACCAAGGCGTTGATCCGCGCAGCCAAGTGGCTGGACGAGAACGACAACGCCAATCGTATGGAAGCCGTCGAGATCCTGTCCCGCTCGGAGTATGTCGGTGCGGACGCTGAAGTGATCGCCAACTCCATGACCGGCACCTTCGAGTATGAGAAGGGCGACAAGCGAGACGTTCCCGACTTCAACGTCTTCTACCGCTACTTCGCGACCTATCCCTACTATTCCGATGCCGTCTGGTACCTGACCCAGATGCGCCGCTGGGGGCAGATTTCCGAGTACAAACCCGACAGCTGGTACGACGAAGTCGCGCGGTCGGTCTATCGCCCGGACATCTATCTGAAGGCCGCAGAAATGCTGGTCGAGGAAGGGCATGTGGCCAAGGAAGATTTCCCCTGGGAAACGGACGGCTACCGCGCTCCGACCCCGTCGGCGGACATCATCGACGGCATTCCCTACGACGGCAAGCAGCCGAACGCCTACATCGACAGCCTTCCGATCGGCCTGAAAGGCAAGCAGGTGGTCGACGGCAACCAGGTCGTGGGCGGCTGAACTTCCCCAAACTTGAGCGGCGGTCTGCAGCCCCGCCGCTCGTTTTTCTCATTCGACACGAACCGACAGAATTCGAACAAGGATTGACGACATGGCCAATGCCGATACCGCAGGCAGTCAGGACCTTGCCCGTGCCGCACGCCGGGAAAAGCTCTTCACACGGATCAACAAGGCCGCCGGCTGGCTGGATGCGCTTGGCCTTTCCTGGACCGTGCCACTCCTGAAAATTGCCGCAGGCGACAGCCCAAAGGAACAGCTGGGGGAGCTCAAACGCGTTCTCGTGATTCCTCTCCTGGGCATCATCGCCTTTCTCGTCCTCTGGGGAGCGCTGGCGCCCCAGGTGCAGACATCACTGGGCGCAGTTCCCGGGCCTGCTGCTGTCTGGACCCAGGCGGTCAACCTCTGGGACGATCATGAGCGCGAGCGTGACAAGGCCGCTGCCTTCTACGATCGCCAGGAACAACGCAACGCCAAATACGAAGCTGAAGGCAAGACCGACAAGATCAAGTGGCGCGACTATACCGGTAAGCCGACCTATATCGACCAGATCGGCACCTCGCTGAAAACCGTCGGCCTCGGCTTTCTGATCGCAACGCTGATTGCCGTGCCGCTTGGCATTGCCTCCGGTCTGTCGCGCTCCTTCAACGGCGCAATCAATCCGCTGATCCAGATCTTCAAGCCGGTGTCGCCACTGGCATGGTTGCCAATCGTCACGATGATCGTGTCGGCAACCTATGCCGATCCTGTCGACTGGCTGTCTAAATCCCTGTTGATCTCCGCCGTCACCGTGACCCTTTGCTCCATGTGGCCGACCCTGATCAACACCGCGCTGGGTGTGGCCTCGGTCGACAAGGACCTGATGAATGTCGGCCGTGTTCTGCAACTGCCGACCTGGAAGACCGTTACCAAGCTGGTTCTGCCGTCCTCTCTGCCGCTGATCTTCACCGGGCTGCGCCTGTCGCTGGGTGTGGGCTGGATGGTGCTTATTGCGGCGGAAATGCTGGCGCAGAACCCGGGGCTTGGAAAATTCGTCTGGGACGAATTCCAGAACGGTTCTTCCCAGTCGCTCGCAAAGATCATGGTCGCTGTCCTGACCATCGGCATCATCGGCTTCATGCTCGACCGGCTGATGTTTGCCCTGCAGCGCGCCTTCACATTCTCGGCCAATCGCTAAGGAGACGGATATGTCCTTTCTGGAAATTTCCGGCGTCTCCAAATCCTATGGCGAAAATGCCACCCGGACGGATGTGCTGGACGATATCAATCTGAAAGTGGAAGAGGGCGAGTTCATTGCCATCGTCGGGTTTTCCGGCACCGGCAAGACCACGCTGATCTCCCTGCTGGCCGGTCTCATCGAGCCGGACAAGGGCGGCATCATCTTCAAGAACAAGGAAATTGACGGGCCGCACCAGGATCGGGGCGTCGTGTTCCAGTCCTATTCGCTGATGCCGTGGTTGTCGGTGTTCGGAAATGTGGCGCTGGCCGTCGACAGCGTTTTCAAGAAGAAGAGCGCCGCAGAGCGCAAGGCGATCTGCGACAAGTACATCGAGATGGTCGGTCTAGGGCATGCCAGGGACCGCAAGCCGTCGGAACTTTCCGGTGGCATGCGGCAGCGCGTTGCCGTGGCACGGGCACTTGCCATGCAGCCGGAACTTCTGCTGCTGGACGAGCCGTTGTCCGCTCTTGATGCCCTGACCCGCGCGAAGCTGCAGGACGAATTCGCCGCGATCTGCGACGAAGAGAAGAAGACCATCGTTCTCATCACAAACGATGTCGATGAGGCGATCCTTCTCGCAGACCGGATCATACCCCTGAAGCCCGGCACACCGGCAACGCTCGGTCCGGAGTTCAAGGTGCCGTTTCAGCGGCCGCGCGATCGCGGGGAACTCAACCACGATGATGACTTCATTCGGCTGCGTGCCGAAGTCACCGAATACCTGATGGAAGCAGGTGCCGAGCGTGGCGCCGATCTGGAGCGGGAAATCGTTCTGCCGGACATCGTTCCGATTACCCAGCGTCCGAAGCCTGCCGACAAGCTTCCGGTAGCCTATGAGCGGGCATCGGAATCCGCGGTTCAGGACCGTTATCTCGACTTCTCTCAGCTGAAGAAGGTCTATCCGACGCCGAAGGGACCGTTGACGGTTGTCGACGGTTTCGATCTGAAAATGAAGAAGGGCGAGTTCATCACCCTGATCGGCCATTCCGGCTGCGGAAAGTCGACGGTTCTGTCAATGGTGGCCGGCCTCAACAAGATCACCGAAGGTGCCATCGTACTGGACGGCACTCATGTGACGCAGGCCGGTCCGGACCGTGCCGTCGTTTTCCAGGCACCGAGCCTGATGCCCTGGCTGACAGCTTACGAGAATGTCGAGCTTGGGGTCGACAAGGTCTATCCGGATGCGTCCAGGGCCGAAAAGCGGGACGTGATTGAATACTACCTCGGCAAGGTCGGTCTGTCGGACGCCATGCAAAAGGCTGCTTCGGAGCTTTCCAACGGCATGAAGCAACGCGTCGGCATTGCACGGGCCTTTGCCCTGTCGCCGAAGCTTCTGCTGCTGGACGAACCCTTCGGCATGCTCGACAGCCTGACCCGCTGGGAGTTGCAGGACGTCCTGATGGATGTCTGGAAACGCACCCAGGTGACGGCTGTCTGCGTCACGCATGATGTCGATGAGGCCATCTTGCTCGCCGACCGGGTGGTGATGATGTCGAACGGGCCCAATGCCCGCATCGGCAACATCATGGAAGTGGACCTGCCACGCCCGAGGTCGCGCAAGGAATTGCTCGCCCACCCGGATTACTACGCCTACCGCGAGGAGCTTCTGGACTTCCTGGAAGCCTATGAGGGCGGCGCTGATCCGAGCGAAGACCAGTTGAAATCCATTCAGGAAAAGCGGGCCGCACGGATGGCCCGTCAAACCGCGGCAGCCGAAGCAGCCGAATGAAAGTCTGGAGAAAAGCCATGACAAAACAGAAACTTGTCATCGTCGGCAACGGCATGGCACCCGGGCGGATGCTCGAAAACCTGTTCGAAAAAGACAGGGATGCTTATGACGTCACCATTTTCAATGCGGAGCCGCGGGTCAACTACAACAGGCTTATGCTGTCGCCCGTGCTCTCGGGCGAGAAGTCATACGAGGACATCATCACCCATGGCGACGACTGGTATGCCGAACACGGCGTGACGCTTCACAAGGGAGCACGGGTTGCCGAGATCGACCGGGACGCCAAAACGGTGACCTCGGAAAACGGCGTTACCGCCTCTTACGACAAGCTGGTGATCGCCACGGGATCTTCCCCCTTCATCATTCCGCTTCCTGGCAAGGAGCTGGACGGGGTTCTGACCTATCGCGATCTGGACGATGTGGAAAAGATGCTGGATGCCGCCAAACGGGGCGGACGTGCCGTCGTCATCGGCGGGGGGCTCCTGGGTCTTGAAGCGGCAGCCGGTCTCAAGATGCAGGGCATGGACGTAACTGTTCTGCACCTGATGCCGACCCTGATGGAACGCCAGCTCGACCCGGCTGCGGGGTTCCTGCTCGAAGCGGAATTCAAACGCCGCGGCATCGACGTGCGCACCAAGGCAAACAGCCATGAAATCCTGGGTGATGATGCAGGCAAGGTGAGGGGCATCCGCCTTGACGACGGCACCGAGATCGAAGCCTCGATCATCGTCATGGCCGTCGGCATCCGCCCGTCGGCCGACCTTGCCAGGGCGGTCGGGCTGGACGTCAATCGCGGTGTGCTGGTTGGCGATGACATGCGCACCAGCGATGCGGACATCTTCTCGCTCGGGGAATGCGTGGAACACCGTGGCATGTGTTACGGGCTTGTCGCGCCGCTTTATGAAATGGCGGGTGTGATTGCCGACAATCTGCTTGGTGCCTCATCCGAATACACGGGCTCGGTCACCGCGACCAAGCTCAAGGTGACAGGTGTCGATCTCTATTCGGCAGGCGATTTTTCCGAAGGCGACGACCGCGAAGAGATCGTGCTGCGCGATGCGTCGGCCGGCGTCTATAAACGCATCGTCCTGAAAGACAACAAGATCGTCGGTGCCGTCCTTTACGGTGAGACTTCCGACGGCCCCTGGTTCTTCGACCTTCTCAAAAAAGGTACCGACGTCTCGGACATGCGCGAGACGCTGATCTTTGGTCAGGCTTACCAGGGAGGGTCCCCGCTGGACCCTACGGCGGCCGTTGCAGCCTTGCCGGATGATGCGGAAATCTGCGGCTGCAACGGCGTATGCAAGGGCAAGATCGTTACGACGATCAAGGAGAAGGGCCTGACGACCCTGGACGGTGTCCGGGCCCACACAAAGGCCTCGAACTCCTGCGGCACCTGCACGGGGCTGGTCGAGCAACTGATGCAGGTGACCTTGGGCGATGCCTATAACCCGGCGGCCGTGACGCCGATGTGCGGTTGCACGCACCTGGGCCATGACGAGGTTCGCCGCCTGATCAAGTCCAAGGAGCTGAAATCCATTCCCGCTGTGATGCAGGAACTGGAATGGACCACGTCCGGCGGCTGTGCCAAGTGCCGGCCGGCGCTCAACTACTATCTGGTCTCCGACTGGCCGGATGAATATGCGGATGATTACCAGTCCCGTTTCATCAACGAACGCGTCCACGCCAACATCCAGAAGGACGGCACCTATTCGGTGGTCCCGCGCATGTGGGGTGGGATGACCTCGTCCAAGGAACTGCGGGCGATTGCCGATGTGGTCGACAAGTTCAACATTCCGGCGGTGAAATGCACCGGTGGCCAGCGCATCGACATGCTTGGCATCAGGAAGGAAGACCTGCCGGCAGTCTGGGCGGACCTCGGCAAGGCCGGGTTCGTTTCCGGGCAGGCCTACGCCAAGGGTCTGAGAACGGTGAAGACCTGCGTCGGGACGGACTGGTGCCGGTTCGGCACACAGGATTCCACCGGTCTCGGCATCAAGCTGGAAAAGTTCATGTGGGGCTCATGGACCCCGGCGAAGTTGAAGATGGCGGTGTCCGGCTGCCCGCGAAACTGCGCGGAAGCAACTTGTAAAGATATCGGCATCATCTGCGTCGACAGCGGTTACGAGATCCACTTCGCCGGAGCTGCCGGTCTCGACATCAAGGGCACGGAAGTTCTGGGCCTGGTCAAGACCGAGGAGGAGGCGATCGAGCATGTTGCTGCGCTTACCCAGATGTACCGCGAGCAGGGTCACTACCTGGAGCGGATCTACAAGTGGGCGAAACGCATAGGTCTGAATGAGATCCGTCGCCAGATCATGGACGACGAGGCGATGCGCATGGCGTATTTCGACCGTTTCGTCTTCTCCCAGAAATTCGCCCAGGTCGACCCATGGTCGGAGCGCGTCTCCGGCAAGGACAAGCATGAATTCAAGCCGATGGCTGTTCTGACGAAGGAGGCTGCCGAATGACTGCCGACATCCGTAACTGGGTCCATATCGGCACCCTTGAAGACATTCCCAGGGAGGGAGCGCGGTGCGTGAAGAATGGCGACATGACCATCGCCATCTTCCGCACCGCCAAGGACGACGTCTTTGCGCTGGAAGACAAGTGCCCGCACAAGAACGGGCCTCTCAGTCAGGGCATTGTGCATGACGGCTGTGTGACCTGCCCGTTGCACAACTGGGTGATCTCCCTGGAGACGGGAGCCGCGCAAGGAGCCGACGAAGGCCGCACGGCGGCTTTTCCCGTCCGGCTGGAGGACGGCCGGATCCTTATCGACCTTTCCTATTCCCACGAAGCCGTCTGATCGGCCGAGCATTTCGCGAAAGGAATTCAGATGTCATATGTAACGCCACAGGAATTTGCCACCAAGATGATCGACGCCGGTGAAGCGAAGATCTTCATGTCCACAAAGGACACGCTTATCCGGGCCTATATGGCAGGCGCCATCCTGGCCCTTGCAGCCGCCTTCGCCGTGACCATCGCCGTCAATACCGGCAACTTCCTGGTCGCCTCGATCCTGTTCCCGGTCGGCTTCTGCATGCTCTATCTGCTGGGCTTCGACCTTCTGACGGGCGTGTTCACGCTGGCGCCGCTGGCCGTGATCGCAAAGCGTCCCGGCTGCACCTGGGGCGGCGTCTTTCGGAACTGGGGCCTTGTCTTCACCGGCAACTTTGCGGGTGCCCTGACGACGGCGGTCTTCATGGCGATCATCTTCACCATGGGCTTCAGCCAGGAGCCGAATGCCGTCGGCCAGAAGATTGGCCAGATCGGTGAAAGCCGGACACTCGGCTATGCCGCTGCGGGCTGGGCGGGACTGCTGACGGTCTTCATTCGCGCAGTGATGTGCAACTGGATGGTTTCAACCGGTGTTGTCGCCGCGATGATGTCGAACTCTGTCTCCGGCAAGATCATGGCGATGTGGATGCCGATCCTGGTGTTCTTCTATCTCGGCTTCGAGCACTCCATCGTGAACATGTTCCTGTTCCCCTCCGGCATCATGCTGGGCGGTGACTTCACCTGGTTCGACTACTTTGCCTACAACGAAATTCCGGTTGTTGTCGGCAATCTGGTCGGCGGGCTGACCTTCGTCGGCGGCATGATCTACGCCACCCATTACAAGACGTCGCCGTCCCGTAAGGCAGGCTACGAAAAGGCGCCGATCGCAGCGCCAGCCGAATAAGTGTGAAGCTCCGCCGTCACCGGCGGCGGAGCGTCTTTTCCGGAGGATCGTTTTCCCGTGCTGATGCAAGTCCGCCATACCACCTTGAGCGTCGAGACCGGCCAGCATTCGTCTGCCGGACGGAAAGCCCTGAACCAGGACTTTCATGGCGCCATGGTGCCGGACGGCCCGGCCCTGGTGCACAAGGGCATCGCACTTGCTGTCGCGGACGGCATTTCCTCCAGTCCGGTTGCGCATGTCGCAGCCGAAACGGCCGTTAAATCCTTTCTCTCCGATTACTATTGCACCTCTGAAGCCTGGACAGTGAAGACCTCTGCCGTCCGGGTGATCTCTGCCGCCAATTCCTGGCTATTCAGCCAGACGAAACAGGCCGACGATCTCGACAGGGGCCATGTCTGCACCTTTTCTGCCCTGGTCCTGAAGGGGCGCAAGGCTCATCTCTTTCACGTCGGTGACAGCCGCATCTGGCGTCTTTCCGGCCAGAGCCTGGAACAGCTGACGGAAGACCACACTGTCCGGATTTCCGAACAGGAGAGTTATCTCGGCAGGGCTCTCGGGGTCGAGCAATCCGTCGATATCGATTACGCCGTGTTCGATCTTCGCCCGGGCGATCTGTTTGTCCTCACGACGGATGGCGTCCATGGTTTCTTGCGCGCGAAGGACATGGCTGACGCCGTTCTGGCTGGCGAAGATCTCGATCAGACAGCCAGGACACTTGTCGAAAAGGCGCTGGCTGCAGGCAGCAACGATAATCTGACCGTTCAGGTCGTGCGGGTTATCGACATCGCGGAACCCGGTGCCGATGATCTCCTGAACGGGGAAGGCACCTTGCCACCGGCGGCGCTGCCGAAGGTGCCTGGCACCCATGAAGGGTTCCGTTTATTGCGTGGGCTGCACGCCACCAGCCGCAGCCACATATATCTGGCGGAAAACGAAGAAACCGGCGAACCGGTGGCTCTCAAGTTTCCGTCGCTCGATTTGCGCGGAGAGGAAGACTATCTGCGCCGGTTCGCGCTGGAGGAGTGGGTTGCCCGCCGGATTTCATCGCCGCATGTGTTGAAGGCTTCCACCTATCCGCAAGGCCGGCAGACGCTTTTTCTGGCAACGGAATTTGTCGAAGGCCAGACGCTTCGCCAGTGGATGATCGACAATCCTCACCCCAGCCTTGAGACCGTGCGCGGAATTCTGGAGCAGGTGGCCAGGGGATTGATGGCCTTCCACCGCAAGGAAATGGTCCATCAGGACCTGCGGCCGGAAAACATCATGATCGACACGTCCGGTACGGTGAAAATCATCGATTTCGGGTCGGTGCGGATCGCCAGCGTGATGGAAGCCGCTCCTTCGCTCGACAAGGGTGAGATCCTCGGCACCCACCAATATACCGCGCCAGAGGTGTTTCTCGGCTACCTCGGGACCGAGTACAGCGACCAGTTTTCGCTCGGTGTGATCGCCTATGAAATGCTGACCGGGCGTTTGCCCTATGGTGCGGCCGTTGCCAGGGCAACGAGTGAGCGGGCTCAGGCTGCACTGCGCTATCGCAGTGCGACAGCTGTCACGGAACGGGTTCCGGACTGGGTCGATGGTGCGCTTTGCCGCGCGGTTCATCCCGTGCCGGTCAAGCGCTACGAAGCGCTGAGCGCCTTCCTGGAAGATCTTCGCCGCCCGAACCCGGCCTTCAGTTCAGATCGTTTTGTTCCTCTGGCGGAACGGGATCCGGTCCGTTTCTGGCAGATCGTCTCTGCTGTTCTCGCGGTGCTCTGCGCCATCCTCTTGTTTCAACTCTTCGGCAATTCATAGGAGATTTTCATGTCCGCTCTTACCCGCGAAGACGTTACCAGCATGATCCTGTCGGCGAAGCGCCAGGCGGGGCTCACATGGGAAGGCATTGCCGAAGCGATCGGCATGTCGCCTGTCTGGACCCATTCGGCGGCCATGGGCATGAACGCCATGCCGGAAGACAAGGCAAAGGCAATCACGGAGACACTCGGGCTGCCGCAGGAAGCGGCTCTGGTACTGCAGGAGAGCCCCACGAAGATCTGGTCGCAGACCGTGCCGACGGATCCGTGCATCTACCGTCTTTATGAAATCGTCGGCGTCTACGGCCCGACAATCAAGGCTTTGATCCATGAGAAATTCGGCGACGGCATCATGTCGGCCATCGATTTCGACATGTCGGTAACCCGTGTCGAGAATCCCAAGGGAGACCGGGTGAAGATCGAGATGTCGGGCAAATACCTTGGCTACAACGCCTGGTAAATCAAGAACCGGGATTGATGGCATGACCGAACAAGAAAAAACAATCCGGACCACCTGTCCCTATTGCGGTGTCGGCTGCGGCGTCCTCGCGACCCGGCACCCGGACGGGACGGTGACTGTTGCAGGTGACCCCAAGCACCCATCCAATTTCGGCCGGCTGTGTTCCAAGGGGTCGGCCCTTGGAGAAACGCTTTCGCTGGATGACAGACTGCTCTATCCGGAAATCGACGGCGAACGCGCCAACTGGAATGACGCGCTCGATCTTGTCGCACGCAACTTTCAGGATGCCATTCGGGAACATGGACCAGATAGCGTTGCGTTTTATGTATCCGGCCAAATCCTGACAGAAGACTATTACGTCGCCAACAAACTGATGAAAGGGTTCATCGGTTCGGCGAATATCGACACCAATTCCCGTCTTTGCATGGCATCTTCCGTTGCCGGACACCGGAGGGCATTCGGTTCGGACACGGTTCCGGGAACCTATGAAGATCTTGAACTGGCAGATCTTGTTGTGCTGGTCGGCTCCAATCTCGCCTGGTGTCATCCGGTCCTGTTCCAGCGTCTCGAAGCGGCCAAGGCTGCAAATCCGGCGTTGCGGGTGGTCGTGGTGGACCCGCGCAAGACAGCGACCTGCGCCATTGCCGATCTGCATCTGCAATTGAAGCCTGACACGGACGTTGCCCTTTTCAACGGTCTGCTCGCCTTCCTGGCTGAGGCGTCTGTCGTGAATGAAAGCTATGTCAATCGGTTCACGGAAGGCCTTGAAAAGGCTGTCGAAGCTGCAGGACCTTGTGAAATTGGCCAGATAGCCGAAAAGACCGGCCTGTCACGTCAGGAGATCGCACTCTTCTACAAGATGTTTGCCCGGACGGAAAAGACGGTCACCGTCTATAGCCAGGGTGTCAACCAGTCAGTCGTCGGGACTGACAAGGTCAATTCCATCGTCAACACACATCTTGCAACAGGACGGATCGGAAAGCCCGGCATGGGTCCTTTTTCCGTCACGGGTCAGCCGAACGCCATGGGAGGCCGGGAAGTCGGCGGATTGGCCAATATGCTCGCCGGCCACATGGCTTTGGAAAATGCCGAGCACCGCGGGATCGTACAGGACTTCTGGCAAAGCCCGGTCGTGGCTGATCGGTCAGGCTTGAAAGCTGTTGAGCTTTTCAAGGCCGTGCGGGAAGGCCGGATCAAGGCGCTCTGGATCATGGCAACAAGCCCGGTAGACAGTCTGCCGGATGCAGATGGTGTGGCAGAAGCCCTTGAAACATGCCCCTTTGTAGTCGTTTCGGAAGTGACGCGGGCGGCCGACACGGTTCCCTATGCGAACGTGTTGCTGCCTGCAGCTGCCTGGGGTGAAAAGGACGGAACAGTTACCAACTCCGAGCGCCGGATCTCAAGACAGCGTGCGTTCCTGGATCTTCCCGGTGAGGTTCGCCCCGACTGGTGGCACCTGAGCGAAGTCGCAAGGCGAATGGGCTTTGCCACGGCCTTTTCCTATGATGGGTCTGCGGCGATTTTCCGAGAGCATGCCGAGCTTTCCGGTTATCGGAACGAAGGCAGCCGGGATTTCGATATCGGTGCTTATCGGGACGTGTCCGATGCCGATTTCGATGCCATGGAGCCCTTTCAGTGGCCGCAGCCGGCGGGGGCACTACCAGCTGATACGAGATTTTTTGCTGGCGGAGGATTTTTCACCGAAAGCGGCAAGGGGCAGTTCGTACCCGTCGGTTTCAAGGCACCGCGGCAAACAGAGCGCCGCTATCCGTTCTCCCTGAATACGGGCCGGATCCGCGATCAGTGGCACACCATGACGCGCACAGGCAAGACGCCGCGCCTGACCGCGCATTTCGCCGAACCTTTTGCCGAACTCAACCCGATCGATGCCGCAAAGCTCGGGATCGACCCGGCAGACCTGGTGACGGTCAAAAGCCCTTATGGAGCCGTAATTGTGCGGGCGCTACTGACAGACCGGGTCGCCCCGGGAGAAGTCTTCGTGCCGATGCATTGGACCGACCAGCTTGCATCGAAAGCCCGTATCGATGCGGTCATGGCGCCTGAGACAGATCCGCATTCCGGACAGCCAGGATCCAAGTTCACGCCTGTGGCTGTGACAAAAGCGAAAATGGCCTGGTTCGGTTTTGCCGTCTTGCGCCAGCGACCGGAGAAGATCGCTGCCGACTATTGGGCCCTTGCTCCTGTTCCTGGCGGATACCGGCTTGAGTTCGCGGCGAAAGCCGATGCGGATTTCGTGGAAATCGCAGCTTCGTTGACCTCGTCCAGCAACGAGACGACAGATATATCGGACGGTGCCGCTGGCTGGAGACGTTTGGCCGAGTGGCGGGACGATGTGCTGCAGGCAGCGTTCTTCTTTTCCGCATCCCCGGTGGAAGTCTCGCGCCAATGGGCTTGCGGGCTTCTGGATGAGGGGCCCGTTTCGCCGCAGGAGCGGGCACGGGTTCTTGCTGGACGGGTGCCGGCAGACAGGCCGGATCCGGGGGCGCTCGTGTGCTCCTGCTTCCAGATCGGCTGCAACCAGATTGCCGAAGCCGCACGCTGCGGTGCGACGAGTGTCAGCGCAATCGGTGAAACACTGAAAGCCGGCACAAATTGCGGCTCCTGCCGCTCGGAAATCCAGACGCTTCTCGATGAAATTGCAAAGGAAAGCCTCGATGATGCCGACATTGCGCAAGCCAGCTGAGGTAAAGCGCCGGAGCCGTCCGGCACGCGTGGGGGCTCTTGCAAGCCTGCCGCTGTTCTTTCCGCTTGAAGGAAGAAAAGTGCTGCTGGCAGGCGGCACGGAAGCCGCTGCCTGGAAGGCAGAGCTGCTGGCTGCTGCAGGGGCAGAGGTGCATGTGCACGCGCGGGAGCTGGCGCCGGCTTTCCAGGCACTTCTTGTGGCCGGCAGCATCAAGGGACGTTTCATACATCACCGGTCCTGCTGGTCGCAGAAAGACTTCGAAGGTGCAGCCCTTGCGATTGCCGATGCAGAGAGTGACGAAGAAGCAGAAGCGTTTGTTTTGGCCGCGCGACGCATGGGAGTTCCGGTCAATGTGATCGATAACCCCGCCTATTGCGACTTCCAGTTCGGGTCCATCGTCAACCGGTCACCGGTCGTGATCGGTATTTCGACCAATGGGGTCGCGCCGATTCTTGGCCAGGCGATCCGACGGCGGATCGAGACGCTGATGCCTGAAAGTCTGCAAGGATGGGCGCAGCTGGCAAGCCGGTTGCGGGAAAAGACTCTTTCCCTGCTGGACGCGGGGGCACAGCGGCGCCGGTTCTGGGAGCGGATCTCCGATCTTGCCTTCTCGGGCAAGTCGGCGCCTGAAGAAGAAGAGCAGCTCGCCGCAGCACTTCTGGAGGATGCAAGGTCGTCTGCCGCAGGTAAGGTCACCCTTGTGGGTGCAGGTCCGGGCGATGCGGAATACCTGACATTGAAAGCCGTTCGTGCGCTGCAATCGGCTGATGTCATTCTCTTCGATGATCTGGTCGATGACGCGGTTCTCGAACTTGCGCGTCGAGAAGCCAGACGGATGCTGGTCGGAAAAAGAGGCGGCCGGGAAAGTTGCCGCCAGGAAGACATCAACGACATGATGGTTTCGCTGGCACGACAGGGCAAACACGTGGTGCGGCTCAAATGCGGTGATCCGATGATCTTCGGCCGTGGTGGCGAGGAACTCGACCGTCTTGCTGCCGAAGGCATCCCGGCAACCGTGGTTCCAGGCATTACTGCGGCCTCTGCCATGGCGGCACGCCTGGGCGTTTCCCTGACGCACCGAGACCATGCTCAATCTGTCAGGTTCGTTACCGGCCACTCGCGCAAGGGCGATTTACCGGAAACCGTAGATTGGCCTGCGCTCACCGATCCAACCACCACGACTGTTTTCTACATGGGCGCGCGCATGGCCGGCCGTATCAGAGACCGGCTTGTTGCCGAAGGCTTGTCAGCAGCAACCCCCGTCGTTGCCGTTTCGGGAATATCCCGCACCGACGAAAAGCGCTGGTCGGGAACACTGGACGAACTTGAATGCGGTGTCGATTTGCTCGGACTGGAAGGTCCGGTCCTCATCGGAGTGGGGCAAGTCTTTCGGGCAGCAGGCCGTCAGGCCGTGCAAAGTGAAGGATTTGAATTCAATCAGGTCTTTTCTGCGCGAGGGGAAATGGCCGGAGCTGAAAATCGAGGCATTCGGACACTTGGCAAATCTGCAGCTATTTGATTTGTTTGAGCGGCAAATCAGCTGGTGATCCGAAGCACTGATGAATCGTTCCGAACAAATTTGCGCAGCCCTGCGCAGTGCCATCCTTGAGCGTGCCCTGTTACCGGGCATGAAACTGCCGGAAGATTCGCTGGGTGAGCGTTTCGGGTCGAGCCGGACAATCGTGCGCCAGGCACTGGAACGGCTCGCAGCGGAAGGCCTTGTCGAACTGCGGCGGAACAGGGGAGCCGTTGTTGCAACCCCCAGCCTGGAGGAGGCGCGGGATCTGTTTGATCTGCGATGTCAGATCGAAGACCTTGTGGTGTCCCGGCTGAGCGCTGAATTCTCCCAGAAGCACCTTGATGCACTGAATGCGCATCTCGACAAGGAAATCGCCGCTGAAAAGGGACCTGAGCCTGTCTCCATCCGGCTTGCCACGGAATTCCACATTCTCATGGCGCAGCTCACGGAAAGTCCGGTTCTGATCCGCTACGTGGAAGATGTCGGCTATAGATGCGGGTTGACGCTGGCACTTTACTCGCGGCCGCATTCCACTGATTGCGGGATCCAGGAGCACCGGGAAATTATTGATGCTCTTTCCAAGGGCGATGAGGATCGGGCGCGAGACCTCATGCGACACCACCTGGGGGCCGTGGCTGACCGGGCGCTGATCAAGCCCGAAAACAAGGGGCAGGGCATCTATCTCGATGCCCTGGAACCTTACGTCCGCGCCGTTCGAGGGGACGACTAGGCTTCAATGCCCATGCGGGTGAGAATTCGCTCCGCGCTGTCGTTCCAGACATCCATCTTTGTGATCTTGCCGTCATGCACTTCGAACCGGTCGACATACCGGTTGCCTTCGAAGGCGGTTCCGTCCGGCCATTCGCCGTAAAGCGTTCCGACAGAGTAGACGACAACACCGTCCGCCCCGCGGGCAACGTCGAAACGGTCCATCTTCTTCTTCACCCACTTGTACCGCTTCGCGTTAAAGCCGGTCGGACCTGACGGATGGTTGAATACCCGTCCGCCTGTAAACGTGATCGTCACATCGTCGGCAACGTAGGTCGCAGCGAGATCCGGATCGGGTTTCATGGAAGCATCGAGATATTCCCTAACGATCTGGGCTTCCTCGGGAAGGGTGTCCTTGTTTTCGTCCAGCATGGGGCGTCCTTTTCAAAATGGCCTTCCAGAGCATAAATCCTGTGCGGCTTTTTGTATGCAAGTTTTGTATGCAAAGATTGCATGCAATTTAAGCGAAATTCTGATGTCATCGAAGGTCTGTAAAGGCTGAAATTGGATAAGCAGTTGAAATGTATGAAGATCAGCAAACTGGCATCTGACTTGCTCTTGATATGGCGTTCGGACGTGTCGTCCGGAAAACCAGAGGAGCCGTTCATGAAATCCGCTTGCAAATTTCCGAAGGTGACACGCCGCGTCCTGATGTCAGGTGCCGTCGGCCTCGCCCTGGCCACCAGCCTGCCGGCCTTCGCCGCCGATACAATCAAGATCGGCCTTGTTGCCGCGCTCAGCGGTCAGTCCGCCAAGTCAGGACAGGCAATTACACGTGGCCTGACCATCGCGATTGACGAGATCAACGAGAAGGGCGGTGTCCTGGGCAAACCGCTTGAACTTGTAAGCCGCGATGACGAAAGCAACCCGGGCAAGGGGCTTGTCGCTGCACGTGAGCTTGTCCAGCGCGAAGGCGTTGCGGCCCTGATCGGGGGTCTGGACACGCCGGTCTCCTTTGCAATCGTTCCCTTTGCCAACCAGTCAAAGGTGCCTTTTGTCGGGCCATGGGCTGCGGGCACCGGCATCACCAAGAACGGTGCTGAAGAGAACTACATCTTCCGCGTCTCCGCCGTTGATGAATACGTCGATGAAGCGATCACCGAATATCTGGTTACCAAATACGGCTCCAAGAAACCGGGCATGATCCTCATCAACAACCCTTGGGGTGAGTCCAACGAGAAGGGGCTTTTGAAAGCTCTGGAGAAGCGCGGCATGGAGCATGCCGGTATCGAGAAGTTCGAGTCCAACGACGTCGATGTCGTGCCGCAGCTCACGCGCCTTAAGGAAAACGGCGCGGATGGCCTGTTTGTGGTGGCAAACGTTGCCCCGACCGCACAGGTGGTGAAATCGCTCGACCGGATGGGCTGGGACGTTGCCATGGCATCGCACTGGGGCCCGGCAGGTGGACGGTTCACGGAACTGGCCGGCAAGAGCGGCGAGAAACTCCACTTCATCCAGACCTACCTGTTCCGGGAGGGCGATGCGAAGGGCGAAGCCATGTTCTCGAAGCTTCAGGAGAGCTTTCCCGAAATCGAGACCATGGCCGATGTGACACCCGCGACCGGTATTGCGAATGCCTATGACGCCATGCTTCTGCTGGCTGCTGCCATCGAGAAGGCCGGTTCCACCGATGGTCCGGCTATCCGACAGGCGATGTACGACATCGAGAACATCGAAGGCCTGATCAAGACCTATACCGACCCGTTCTCGCCGGAAGACCAGGATGCAATTGCGCCTGAAGACTATGTCTTCGCGCAGTTCGTCGAAGGCGAAATCATCCCGATTGAAGATTGATGATGTCACCTCCCGCGGCAGGCCCGCGGGAGGTTTCTTCCCTTTTGATTAGCCCTGATCCCGTCTCACCCGCCAGGACCCACCCATGACCCTCTTGATCGCCGCCCTTGTCACCGGCATTGGCCTTGGAAGCATGTACGGGCTGATCGCGCTCGGCTTTCAGATCACATATTCCGTTTCTTCCACCGTCAATTTCGCGCAGGGCAGCGTTGTCATGCTGGGCGCGGTTCTGGGCTTTGTCTTTACCGAACGGCTCGGCTTGAACTGGCTGATCGCCTATCCGCTTGCGATCGCCTGTTGCGGCCTTTTTGGCGTGCTTGTTGAAATTCTTCTGGTTCGCCCCTTCGTGGAACGCAATTCGGAAGCCTGGCTGATGGCGACCGTCGCGGGCGGCATTTTTCTCGATAACGCCGTTCTCTTCAGCTTCGGCAACGAACCGCGGACATTGTTTTCGCCTTTGGCGCAGACCACCTGGCAATTCGCCGGCACGGGCATCTATCCGCAGCAACTGCTTATTCCGATTGCCGCCATCGGTGTTGCTCTGGCGTTGCACTTCCTGTTCCGCAAGACCTTGCAGGGCAGGGCGCTGCTTGCCGTCGTCCAGAACAATCAGGCAGCACGGCTCATGGGGATCAACACAACCATGATGGTGTCCGGTTCCTTTGCGATTTCGGCCATGCTTGCCGGATGTGCCGGTCTTTTGATCGCGCCGCTGTTTTCCGTGCATTCGGACATGGGGACGCTCTTTGGCCTCAAGGCCTTTGCAGTGGCAATCCTGGGCGGCATGACATCGGCAGCCGGAGTGATGCTGGCAGGCTTTCTCTATGGGGTGACGGAAGCCCTGGTCACGGCCTACTTGGGCTCATCTTCCACCTACATCGTTGTCTTTGCGCTGATCATCCTTGCACTGACATTGAAGCCGGATGGGCTCTTCGGTCGTCCCGCCGTAAAGAAAGTCTGAGGAAGCGCCGTGCCCTTTCTGAACCAGCGAATTCTTCTCGATAGCGCGTTGCTCGTTCTGACCGTTGCAGCCTGTGCGATGGCCGTGACAAGCGGTGGCTACACGCAGTTTGTCATCGGCCTCGTTGCAATCACGACCATCCTGGGGACCGGTCTCAACGTTCTTTATGGTTTGACTGGTCTGGTCTCCCTTGGCCAGGTGGGTTTCTTTGCCATCGGCGCTTATGGTGTGGCGGTGATGACCCTGTCTGGCCTGAGCTTCTGGCTGGCACTGCCCTTGTCCGCGCTCGTGGCGGGGATCGCGGGCGTTCTGCTGGCGGTGCCTGCCGTCCGTATGGCGGGGCCGTTCCTGGCAATGGTCACGATTGCCTTCGCGTTCATTGTCGAACATGGCGCGGTGGAATGGCGTTCCCTGACTGGCGGTCAGAATGGCCTCATGGGCTTTCCGATGCCGGAGATCTTCGGTTTCGTATTCAGCGAGCGGGAACTGGTGGTGCTGGCCATCCTGCTTGCCGGATTGTCTCTCTACCTGTTTCGCCGATTGGCCGAAAGCGGCTGGGGCATGGCAATGACGGGCGTACGCGATGCTGAAACCGCAGCCGCCTCGCTTGGATATCGGCCCTTCGCGGTCAAGGCGGCCGCGTTCGCCATTGCGGCGGCGATGGCCGGGCTTGCGGGCGGTCTGTTTGCGCCGTTGATGATGTTCATCGCGCCGAGCAATTTCCCGTTCTCGCAGTCGATCCTGTTTCTCTTCGCAATCCTGATCGGCGGCGCCGGCACCGTGCTGGGGCCACTCGCCGGCGCGCTGGTAACCGTCCTGCTGCCGGAGTTCCTTTCAGATCTTGCAGAATACCGGCTGCTGTTCTTTGGCGGTTTGCTGGTGGGCGTGTTGCTGATAGCGCCTCGCGGGCTGGTCGGCACGGTGGCGTCTTACATTCCGAGGTCGAGCCGAAGCGTGACACCTGTTTCTTCCGCAGACATCGAGCAGTTCCTCAAGGGCGGGCTTACCTCAAGCGCTCTGGAGATTGAAGACCTCGGCATTTCGTTCGGCGGTGTTCGGGCAGTCGATGGAGTCAGCTTCCGGATCGAGCCCGGCGAGGTAACATCCATCATCGGTCCGAACGGTGCGGGAAAGACCACCGTCCTCAACATGATAGGCGGGTTCTACCGTCCAACGCAGGGCAAGATCCTGCTTGGAAGCCGGGACCTTGCCGGGCTGCCGGCCCATGCCGTTGCCCGATCGGGGATCGCCCGAACCTACCAGACGACCAAACTTTTCGAGAACCTGACGGTGCTTGCAAATGTCGTCTCCGGGCTGGGGCGCGGTGCCTTCGGCGACCCGTGGTCCGACATTCAGTCGCCAGATCGTTTGTCGCTGGCGGCAGGACTGTTGCGATACTGCGGCTATGAAGGGGACTTCGACAAGCGTGCCGGTGACCTGCCGCATGTCGACCGCAGGCTGGTGGAGATCGCACGCGCGCTTGCCCTGAAACCTGACATCCTGCTTCTGGATGAACCGGCAGCCGGGCTGATGCGTGCCGACAAGGACAAGCTCGCCATGCTGCTGCGGGATATTGCCGACCTGGGGCCTGCAGTTGTACTCGTCGAACATGACATGGAACTGGTGATGGGGATTTCGGACCGGATCCAGGCAGTAGACGCCGGCAAGCCTATTGCCTTTGGCACCCCGGCAGAGATCCAGGCAAACGAAACAGTGATTGCAGCCTACCTCGGCACCGATGGCACCACGGCCTTCCCGCGTACAAAACCGCTGCACACAGAAGAAACGCCTGTTCTGTCGACACAGAAGCTGACTGCCGGATATGGCGCGGCTCCGGTGTTGAAAGAGGTATCACTCAAGGTGCGGCCAGGCGAAATGGTCGCTCTGCTCGGGGCGAATGGTGCTGGAAAATCGACGTTTCTTTCTGCCGTATCGGGTCTGCACAGGCCGGTCACCGGAAGCATTATCCTGAATGATGAGCAGACGCAGGCCATGCAGCCGCATGAACTCGTCGGGCGTGGTCTTGTGCTGGTTCCCGAAGGCCGCCAGGTGTTTCCGGAACTGACAGTGCGCGAGAACATCGAACTGGGTGCCTACAAGAGACATTCGGCAGTCAACAGCTCGGAACTGGAAGCTCATCTGAAGCGGTTTCCACGCCTGCGCGACAAGTTGCACAGCCGCGCAGGGCTTCTTTCGGGCGGTGAGCAGCAGATGATGGCAATTGCCCGCGGTCTCATGGCGAAACCCAAGATCCTGCTCCTGGACGAACCTTCGCTTGGATTGGCTCCGGCCATGGTTGAGGAGCTTTATGCGATCCTTGGTGAGTTGCGGGACGAAGGTATCACCATTCTGCTTGTCGACCAGATGGCAACGCTAGCTCTGGCCGTTGCAGATTACGCCTATGTTTTGGAACAGGGCCGTATCGTGATTGAAGGCAAGGCAGCGGAGCTGGCTTCGGACCCGCGGCTGACGGCGGCCTATCTCGGCGCCGCCAATGAACTGGAAACTCGCATGGAGGCGAGGGTATGAGCGGGCTAGTAATCCGGAACGTCCTGCTGGAGGGCGTTGATGCGGCTGTCGATATTGCGGTCAGGGCCGGAAAGATTTCGGCGATAGGAGCCGACCTGCCCACGAGTGCGGAAGAACTGAATGGCAACGGCGTTCTCCTGGTGCCGGGATTTGTCGAGAGCCATCTTCATCTCGACAAGGCCTGCATTCTCGACCGTTGCCGGAACGAGACAGGCACGCTGGAAGGAGCAATCTCGTCAGTTGCGGAGGCAAAGAAAGGGTTTTCGGAAGAAGACGTCTACGACCGTGGTTGCAAGGTTCTCGAAAAGGCCATTACTCAGGGCACCAACGCCATCCGGACGCACGTGGAGATCGATCCGGGCATCGACCTGACGGGGTTTCACGCCATTCAGCGGCTGAAGCAGGATTTCGCCTGGGCGCTGGACCTGCAGATATGTGTCTTTCCGCAAGAAGGGCTGATCAACAACCCGGGTACTGCCGAATTGCTGGAAGAGGCACTCACAGCCGGAGCGGACCTGCTGGGCGGGTGTCCCTATACGGACAGCGATCCGAATGGCCAGATTGCCTGCCTGTTCGAAATGGCCGAGCGCCATGATGTCGATCTCGATTTCCATCTGGATTTCGATCTCGATCCTTCCTGGCGTCATCTTGATGAAATTGCCCGTCAGACAGTCGCCTTCGGCTGGCAGGGAAGGGTCGCGATCGGCCATGTCACCAAGCTGTCGGCCCTTTCCCGAAAGGACCTTCTGGAGGCGGTGCAAATTCTGAAAAGCGCTGAAATCGCGCTTACCGTTCTGCCGTCGACAGATCTGTTTCTGATGGGACGTGGCAGCGAAAGCCTGGTTCCGCGCGGGGTCGCGCCGGCACATGTCTTTCATGAACACGGCGTGTGCTGCACGGTCGCAACAAACAACGTGCTCAATCCCTTCACGCCCTACGGCGACTGCTCCTTGCCGCGCATGGCCAATCTTTATGCCAATGTTCACCAGCTCGGATCAGCGGAAGACCTGAAGGCCTGTTTTGACATGGTAACGGCTGCACCACGGCGGCTGATCAACAAGGCTCACAGGATCGAAGTTGGCGAAGCGGCCACCTTCGTGGCGCTGCCGGCCATGAGCGGATATCAGATCGTTTCGGAAATCATCCGGCCGGTCTGGGGGATGAAGAATGGAAAACTCACCTTCGAGCAGGCTCCGGCCAGGTTGGTGGGACCATTGGAAGCGCAAGGCCGGACCGTGGAAAGACGAGCGGCTCTTGTGCCCTAGCTGCTCGTGGACGAGATCACTTGCGCCGTTGTGCTGCCGCGTGTGCGCATGGCGGCACGTTCCTTCATGTATTTTTCCGCCTCGATCATATGACCGCGCATGATCATGCGGCAGAGTTCGGCATCACCCGATTTTATCGCTCGCAGCAACTGCACCTGATAGTGCAGTCCCGTTTCGCGCAGGGCAGGGTTCGGTTCCTTGTAGATCGAGCGGCAGACCGTCATGTCGCGTAGCAGGCTGAGCAGGAAGGAACATGTGAAGGCGAGGATCGGGTTCTTGCAGTGCCGGGCCAGTTCCTCGTGAAAATCAAGCTCGGCCAGGCGCTGCGAATATTCTTCTTCCGCCGTTTTGGGCTCGTCCTCGTAAAGCCGGATGCAGCCCTGCAAGGCCTGAAAACCTTCGTCTGTCAGTGTTCCGGCAACCGAGGCGGCAAGTTCCGGCTCAAGCTGTTTCCGGAGTGTGTAGATGTCGGCAATCGTCGGCTGGTCGAACAGGAACAGATTGTCCAGCATGCGGATGGCTTCACCTGGTTCCACCGATGCGACGAAGACACCACCGCCCGGGCCGCTGCGTGTTGAAATCAGCCCCTGGAACTCCAGTACCTTCAAAGCCTCACGCAGTGAACCACGTGACACCCTGACCGTTTCCGGCTGAAGCCATTCGGCGGGGATCCTGTCGCCGGGGCGCAGACCGGCTTCGACGATCTGTTCGCGGATCTGCTGGGCCACCATGTCAGGTCGCCGCAGGCGTTTCCGCGTCTTGGGATCTGTCGCTCCTTCGGGAATTCTCATGGCCGGTTAAACTGCAATGCCTTGTTTTTTGGGGAGCCTATGCCTTCCCGAGTGGGTGATAGCAAGCCGCAATGTGGCTGTTGCCGCCTTTGGCCTCGTCCGGTGACGGTTTGCCGGCAACGCAGATATCCGTGCGGTGCGCACAGCGCGCGGCAAAGGCGCAGCCTTCGGGAGGATTGTAGGGATCCGGCAATTCGGCAGAGGCATCTTCCGACATCAGGTCGTGCCGCCCGGGGGCGGGCGCGGAGCGCATAAGCAGATCCGTATAGGGGTGCAGCGGCTTGCGGAAGATTTCTCTGGCTGGGCCCAGTTCGGCCATCCGGCCGAAGTACATCACCGCCACGCGGTCGCTGACACTTTCCACCACCGAAAGATCGTGGCTGATGAAGATGTAGGTGAGGCCGAAGTCGTCCTTCAGCTTGTCCAGCAGGTTCAGCACCTGGGCCTGCACGGACACGTCAAGGGCAGACACGGGTTCATCAAGTACGATCAGCTCAGGCCCGGCCGCAAGTGCCCGCGCAATGCCGATCCGCTGCGCCTGGCCGCCGGAGAATTCATGCGGATAGCGTTCCAGGAACTCCGGCGCCAGGTTGACCGCCTGCAGCAGCTCGGCAAGGCGCTTCTCGCGGCCATCAGCATTCAGGTTTGTCAGGTGCTTGAGCGGCGCTTCCAGGATGGTCCTGATGGTCTTGCGCGGATTGAGCGAGGCAACCGGATCCTGAAAGACATATTGAACCTTGCGGGCGAGTGCATTGCGGTCCTTTTTTGCCAGTGCCGCAAGATCCTCGCCGTTGAAGGTGATCGAGCCGGAAGTCGGCAGATCGAGACCGACGACGAGGCGCGCGAGGGTGGACTTGCCGCAGCCGGACTCTCCGACGACACCCAGGGTCTCTCCCTTCTTTACATCGAGACTGAGACCCTGAACCGCGTGCACGGCGGGAAGATGACCGCCAAAGAGCTTCCGACCGCCGCCGAAAATGCGCTCGACATCCTGAATGGTCAGGAGGGTTTCGCTGTCCATGTGGTTACGACTTATCTCGTTCATGCGGTCGCTCCGGAATTCAGCGGAAAGAGGCAGCGCACACCGCGGGTTTCGGAAGACATCTCAAGGTTGATCTCGCCGGTCCGGCAGGAGGCCTGTGCGTGCGGACACCGCTCGGCAAAGGCGCAACCGTCCGGCAGGTTGTTGACCACGGGCGGGCGGCCCTCGATTGCATCCAGACGACGGCCCGGTTCGCCCAGAACCGGCACGCATTCGATCAGCTTGGCGGTGTAGGGATGACGCGGGTTCGCCAGAACCTCTTCCGTCGTTCCCGTTTCGACGATGCGGCCCGCATACATTACCGCAACACGGTCACAAAGGGCGGAGACAACGCCGAAATCATGGGTGATGAAAAGGATTGCAGCGTTCCGTTCGCGGCGCAGGCCGTTCATCAGCGTCAGGATTTGCGATTGCACGGTGACGTCGAGCGCGGTGGTCGGTTCGTCCGCGATCAGCACCTTGGCATCGTTGGCGAGCGCCATGGCAATGCAGACCCTTTGGCGCATGCCACCGGAAAGCTCGTGCGGGTAGGCGGACAAGCGTTCCTTCGCATTCGGGATCCGCACAAGCGATAGCAGTTCAACGGCCTTCTCCCGCGCTTTCGAGCCGGACATGGGCTGGTGGGTGGTGATCGCTTCCGTCAACTGATCGCCAACGGTGAAGAGCGGGTGCAGCGTCGACAGCGGATCCTGGAAGACATAGGCAACCGACCCGCCTCTGAGGTCCCGGATACGCCGGTCGCTTGCCGCAAAAAGATCTTCGCCGTCGAGATAGGCGGCACCGCCGGCAATCCGGCCGGGTGGTGTCGGCACAAGGCCCATGATGGACATGGCCGTTACCGACTTGCCGGATCCGGATTCTCCGACCACGCCCAGGCATTCGCCCTCTTTCAGGTTCAGATCAACACCGCCGACTGCCTTGTAAACGGAGCTGCCGATCTGGAATTCGGTGCGCATCTGACGGACATCCAGCACACCGCCCTTTTCCGAAGGCGCGGGGACCTCGTCGGGCTTGCGATGCACCGCTGTTCGAGAGACCGGCCGGGTCAGGGACCCGGCACGCAGACGCGGGTCGAGGATATCGCGAACTCCGTCGCCGAAGAGGTTGATACTCATGACCAGCGCAAAGATCATCAGACCCGGAATGATGGAGACATGCGGCGCGGTAAAGAGGATCTTGCGGCCTTCACCCAGCATGGAGCCGAGGTCTGCCTGTGGCGGCTGGGCGCCCAGGCCGAGGAAGGACAGCCCGGCCGTTTCCAGGATCATCCAGCCGACGGTTGTCGACATGGTGATAACGATGACCGGCAGGACGTTGGGCAGAATTTCCAGAAACAGGATCTGCACCGGCGACTTGCCAGACAGCCGTGCCGCGTCAACAAACTCCCTTCGGGATAGTCCGAGCGTGATACCGCGAATGTTGCGGGCAAAGAACGGTATGTTGACGAGCGCGATGGCATAAAGCGCGTTGAGCAGCCCAGGGCCGAGCACGGCGACAATGGCCAGTGCCAACAGAATGTAGGGAAACGCCATCACCATATCGATGCCGCGCATGATCAGAGTGTCCGTTCGCCCGCCCGCGTATCCGGCGACCAGTCCCAGAAGCGAGCCGAAGAAGGCAGCGATTATTGTTGCCGACAGACCGACGGCAAGCGATATGCGTGTCCCCCAGATCAGCCGCGAGAGGATGTCCCTGCCCAAGTGATCGGTGCCAAGCAGGTGTCCTGCGGTAAAGATCGGCAGAAGTCGGTCAGCCGGGGCGGTAACGTCCGGGTTCGCCAGCGGCAGGATCGGCGCTGCCAGAGCGACAAGACAGATCAGAACCAGAACGACAAGGCCGCTGGTTGCCAGCGAATTGTTGAGCAGCAGCGCAAGTGTCCCCGGGCGTGAGGATTTTGCCTTCTCCTTGGAAGGGGCGCTCATGGTCGTGTCACTCATCAGCGCAACCTCGGATCAAGAATGGTCTGCACCACGTCTGCGAGCAGATTGAAGAGAACATAGGCGGCGGCGACCACCAGAACCCCGCCCTGGACCAGCAGCAGATCGCGGGTGGAAATGGCGGTCACGAGCATGGATCCGATGCCTGGCCACTGGAACACCGTCTCGATATAGACAGCACCGCCGATGACAAAGCCGGCCTGGATGCCAATGACCGGCACCACGCCGACGAGGGCCGACTTGAATGCGTGCTTGTAGATGACCTTGCGTTCCGACAGGCCCTTGGCGCGGGCGGTGCGGATATAGTCCTGACGCAGCACTTCCAGCATGGCGGTGCGCGTCAACCGGGCGATGACGCCGGTCGCGACCACCGAAAGCGTCAGCGCGGGCAGGGTGAGGTGATGGATCAGGTCGGGCAAGTCGCCGCCACCATAGATCGCGTACATGCCGGACGCCGGAAACAGGCGCAGATTGACGGCGAAGACCAGGATCAGCAGCAGGCCGAGCCAGAAAGACGGGGTCGAGATACCGATCAGAACGAGCAGCGTGATGATCTTGTCCGCCCAGCCGTACTGACGGACGGCAGAGACAATACCGGCGAGAAGGCCGAAGATCGAACACAGGATGAGTGAGGTTCCGGCCAGAATGAGGGTCGCTGAAAAGCGCTCCATCACTTCATCCAGCACCGGACGGTTGAGCGTGTAGGAGCGGCCGAGATCACCCTGGAACAGGTTGCCGATCCAGATGACGTATTGCTCGAACAGGGTTTTGTCGAGGCCGAGATCGCGGTTGAGCTTGGCGACATTTTCCGGTGTCGCGTAGGAGCCGAGAATGGCAGTTGCCGGGTCTCCCGGGATCATCGCCATGATCAGGAAGACGATGATCGTCAGCCCGAAAAGGACCGGGATGGCAGCCAGCAGACGCTTGGCGATATAGGAAGCCAATGGTCTCTCCCTCTTTCTGAGTGCGGCCGGCCATTTCCTGAAGCCTTGCCGCCTCCGCAACCTCATCCCGAGGAGCGCATTTATGCGCGTCTCGAAGGATGGGCGGCACACTCCGGAGCAAGTGGCCCATCCTTCGAGACAGCGCCTTGCGCTTCCTCAGGATGAGGGAGTGTTGTGTCGCCGGGATGCGCCTTTACGTTTCCTTCGGCACTTGCTGCGTGCAGGTCCGAATACGAAAATCCCGGCGAACCGTTCAAGGTCCGCCGGGAGACGTGTCGTCTTACTGAGGCTTCTTGACGTCCTGAAGCATCAGGAAGAAGGACGGCTGCAGCTTGAAGTCTTCAACCGATGCCTTGGTGACGGCATTCTGTTTCCAGTTGGCAACGAAGACCCAGGGGGCGTCCTCCTGGACGATTTCCTGCATTTCCTTGTAGAGCCTTGCACGTTCTTCCTGGTTGGTTTCCTCGCGGGCATTTTCCAGAAGCTCGTCCACCTTGGCATTGGAATAGTAGCCGGAGTTGAACCCGCCCTGTTCGGGCATCGCTTCGGTGCGCAGGGCCAGGAACGGAAGCGTGTCCGGGTCATTGGTCATCCAGGCCATTTCCGCCATGGAAGCCTTGCCTTGCAGACCCGGGTTCACCTTGCCGAGGAAGGTGTTCCATTCATATGTCTCGATCTTGACCTTCATGCCGACGGCCTGCAGATCGGCCTGAATTGCCGTGCCCATGGCAACCGGGTCGAGCATGCCGGAGCCGCCTTCGGTGACATAGAAAGTAACTTCCTGTCCGGCGTATTCAGCTTCCTTCAGGAGTTCCTTGGCCTTTTCCGGATCGTAGGGATAGGGCTCCAGGCTCTCGTTGTAGGCCCAGGCAAAGGCAGGAGGTGTCGGCCCTGCTGCGACGTCGGCCGTACCTTGCAGGATGTTTTCCACCAGCGCCTTCTTGTTGATGGCGTAGTTGGCGGCCTGGCGTGCGGCCTTGACGTCAAACGGAGCTTCGCGGGTGTTCAGGATCAGGAACCAGACGTGAGGTCCGGCCTGTTCCAGCACCTTGAAAGTTGAATCGTCCTTGAACTGCTGCAGGCTGTCCGGCGGGACTTCAACCATCACGTCCAGTCCACCGGAGAGCATTTCGGCGATCCGGGTGTTGGCGTCGGTGATTGGGCGGTAGATCAGCGCTTCCAGTTCCGGAGCGCCATCCCAGTAGTCTTCGTTCTTGACGGCAACCACCTTGGCGTTGGCTTCCCATTCGGCAAACTTGTAGGCGCCGGTACCGGACGGATTGCGGCCGAAATCCTTGCCGTATTGCTTGACTGCCTCGGGCGAGACGATCAGACCCGTCGGATAGGCAAGGTTCGACAGGAACGGCGCGTAAGGGGCACTGAGGTTGAAGGTGACGGTGGTTTCGTTGTCAACGACCACGTCCTCCACGGTGGAGAAGAAGAATGCAAGCGGGAAGGGACCCGTGTCGTGATAGGGGTTTTCCTCGTTCAGCATACGGTCGAAGTTGAACTTCACCGCTTCCGCGTTGAAGGGGGAACCGTCATGGAACTTGATGCCTTCACGCAGCTTGAACGTGTAGGTCTTGCCGTCTTCCGAAATGGTCCAGCTTTCGGCAAGGGACGGTTCGACTTCCAGGGTGCCGTCCTTGTAGCGCACAAGTCCGTCATACAAGTTCACCAGAATGCGGAAATCGTTCACCGCCGTGACGGCGTGCGGGTCGAGTGACTTGGGTTCCGCGATCTGGCCGACAACCAGAACATTGGGCGGAGTTTGCGCCTGCACCTGGGGTGCAAAGGCGAGGAAGGCCGAGGCGAAAGCCGCGGCTAGGAATCTTTTCATGACCATTCCCCTCGTTGTTTCTGACGAATAATTAATCATGATTAATTGCAATGCTGCAATAATTATTTCATATTTATTTTCGCTCGAGGGTTGTACTCTCGATGCCATATAAACGCTTAAGCGCTGATAAATAGGGGGAAACAAGGATGCCGCAGCACGCAATCCGTATCGACCCGGAGCGTCTCAAAACGCTTCTCAACGGAGTGAATCGCTTCGGCTTTGTTCCCGAAACCGGCGGCTACACGCGACCAGGCTTCACTCGGGTCGATCTGGAGTGCAGGGATTGGTTCGAGGCACAGATGAGGGCCGACGATCTGCAGGTGTGGAGAGATGGCGCACTCAACCTGTTTGGCCGGTATGGACCTGAGGACGGGCCGTGCGTCATGGCCGGATCACATCTCGACACCGTGGTCAATGGCGGGGCTTTTGACGGAGCGCTCGGCGCCTGTGTTGCGCTGGAATGCGTGCGAACGATGAAGGATGCCGGGATAACGCCCCGGATAGCGATCGAAGTTGCCGCGACTTCCGAAGAAGAGGGCCGTTTCGGGGGCATGCTCGGCTCACAGGCCATAGCCGGGGCGATCACTCCGGCCTGGATCGAGCAGGCGATTGATGCCGACGGGATCCGGCTGCGCGATGCCATGAACAGTCTGGGGCTCGAGCCGATGGACATCCTGAAAGCTGCCCGGCCGGCCGGTTCGATAAATGCCTTTCTGGAACTCCATATCGAGCAGGGGCCGGTTCTTGAAGCCGAAGAATTTCCCATCGGCATCGCCGAGGAGGTTTCCGGTGTCTGTTATCTGGAGTTGGAACTGACGGGAATCGCCAATCATTCCGGGACAACACCCATGCATCTGCGAGCGGATGCATTTGCCGGGCTTTCCGAGCTTGCCGGGACAATTCCGGATCTGATCCAGATGCACGGCACCGACCAGAGCCGGTTTACCATTGGTCATGTCGAACTTTCGCCGAACCATCCCCACACGATTCCAGGTCGTGCAGTCTTTTCGGTGATTCTGCGTGACACGTCGGAAGAGATAATGGTGGGGCTGAAATCGCGTTTTCTGGAAAGCGCCGACATTGTCGCCAACCGGCACCGACTGAAATTGAACAAGACCGAGAGGAGCTGGTTGTCACCGGTTTCGCTGGATAGCGAGCTTGCCGACAAGCTCGCCGGCCTTGCCGAACGCAACGAATTACCGGCGCGGCGTATGCCTTCCGGAGCCGGTCACGATGCCCAGACAATGCAGTCTTTCTGCCCTTCCGGACTGATCTTCGTTCCCAGCCGGGCCGGCATAAGCCATGCTCCCGAAGAACACAGCGACTGGTCGGATATCGAGAAGGGGGCGAACCTCATGCTGCAGGCGTTGCTCGACTTGTCCGGCTAACCTGTTTGATGGTGTCTGCCGGCTTCTGCAACTTTCGCTCTTTCAATGCCGCGCGGGCTCGGCTAGGCTTTTCAAAAGTAAAGCATATCGTTCCTGGCGGGCGCGCCGCCACAAGTGTTGCAAACAGACAGTCCCTATCCATTTTCCAACGGGGGTGCCATGGTTGATCGGATTGCCGGACTAAAGGTCCGTAGTGCCTTGAGGTCCGCCGCGACGGTTGGCCTCGTATGCCTTTTCCCGTTGTTACAAGGTTGTGCGCTTTCCGATGCGCCGGTGCTTTTCCCGAAAGGGCCTATCGCGTTGGCGGAACGGGATCTGCTGTTCACGGCATTCGGCATCATGATGATCGTCGCTATTCCCGCAATCATACTAACGCTGCTGTTCGCCTGGCGATATCGCAAGCGTAATGGCAACACCGCGGATTATGCGCCCGAGTGGGATGGTTCCTGGGGCATTGAAGCCGTGGTCTGGCTGGTTCCAGCTGCGATCGTGATTGTCATCGGAACCATTGTCTGGGATGCGACCCACAGGCTCGACCCTTACAAGGCCCTGGCGTCCGACAAGCCGGCTTTCAAGGTGCAGGCCGTCGCACTCGACTGGAAATGGCTGTTCTTATACCCGGAACTCGGCACGGCCAGCGTGAATGAACTGGCTTTTCCCGCAGACAGGCCGTTGACCATAGAGATCACCTCCGACACGGTCATGAATTCACTGATGATCCCAGCACTCGGCGGCCAGATCTACGCTATGGCGGGCATGCGCTCCGAACTTAACCTGATTGCAGATGGTCCAGGCACCTTCAACGGCCGCAACACAATGTATTCCGGCGACGGTTTTTCTGACCAGCACTTCAAGGCACATGCCATGAACGAAGCGGATTTCGCCGCCTGGAAGGAAAAGGTAACAGGATCCGCTGATGTGCTGGACGCCAAGGCGTATGTGGACCTGCACAAGCAGAGCGTTGCCGATCCAGTCCGGCACTATTCGTCTTACGAGACGGATCTCTTTTCAATCATCCTGCGCAAATACGCGCCGATTGTCGGCCCTTACGAAAGCAAGGCCGCCGAACTCATCTGCCGGGGGGCTGTTTGATGCTGGGACGTCTTACGATCGAGGCCCTGCCGTTCTATTCCTGGGTGGCCATGGGTGGGGCGGCAGTGACAGTTGGTGGCGGCATTGCCGTGTTCCTGCTGATCACCTGGCTGCGCGCATGGAAAGTTCTCTGGACAGACTGGCTGACCAGCGTCGATCACAAGAAGATCGGCATCATGTATGTGGTGCTGGCTCTGGTGATGCTGGTGCGCGGGTTTGTCGATGCCCTCATGATGCGGGCGCAACAGGCGATTTCCCTGAACAGTGAAGGTTACCTGCCGCCAGAGCATTTCGAGCAGATTTTCTCCTCCCACGGCACGATCATGATCTTCTTCGTGGCAATGCCGTTCCTGACCGGGCTCATCAACATCATTGTGCCGCAACAGATCGGCGCGCGGGACGTCGCCTTTCCGTTCCTGAATTCCGTCAGCCTCTGGATGACGGCAGCCGGTGCCGGGCTGGTGCTGATATCGCTTGTGGTCGGCAAGTTTTCCCAGGCTGGTTGGACCGGGTATCCGCCATATTCCGGCGCTGAATACAGTCCGGGCGTGGGGGTAGACTACTGGCTATGGGCGCTGATCATCAGCGGGGTGGGCAGTACGCTCTCAGGCATCAATTTCATCGTGACCATCGTCAAGAACCGCTGTCCGGGCATGACTTTCATGCGCATGCCGATGTTCACCTGGACGACACTGTGCATTTCCATCCTGATTGCCTTCGCCTTTCCGGCGCTGACGGTGGTCGCCGGTCAGTTGACACTCGATCGCACGCTTGGCTTCCATTTCTTCACCAACGGTGACGGCGGCAACATGATGATGTTTGCCAACCTGCTGTGGATCTGGGGGCATCCGGAAGTCTACATCCTGATCTTGCCGGCCTTCGGTATCTTTTCCGAAGTGGTGGCGACATTCTCGCGCAAGCGGCTGTTCGGTTACACTTCGCTGGTCTATGCGACCGCCTGTATCGCGCTGCTGTCGTTCACGGTCTGGCTGCATCACTTCTTCACGATGGGCTCGTCAGCCAATGTGAATGCCATCTTCGGCATCGCGACGATGATCATCGCGGTGCCAACGGGGGTGAAGATCTTCGACTGGCTGTTCACCATGTACAAGGGCCGGATCGAGTTTCACACGTCCATGGTCTATACCATCGGCTTCATGGTGACCTTCGTCATCGGTGGCGTGACCGGGGTGCTGCTGGCGCTGCCGCCCGCCGACTACCTGATGCACAATTCCACCTTTCTGGTGGCGCACTTCCACAACATGCTGATCCCGGGTGCTCTTTTCGGTTATTTCGCCGGCATGAACTACTGGTTCCCCAAAGCCTTCGGTTTCAAGCTGGACGCCAAATGGGGCATGCGGTCCTTCTGGTGCTGGATCATCGGTTTCTATCTCGCCTTCATGCCGCTCTACGTCCTTGGCTTCAAGGGCATGAGCCGGCGGATGGAGCATTATGCCGACCCCACCTGGCAACCCTATCTGATCGTCGCTGCGATCGGGGCGCTGTTCGTGCTGTGCGGCATCGCCTGCATCGCCATCCAGCTTTACGTTTCGGCCAGGAAATGGGGATCTGCCAGGGACATCACGGGGGACCCGTGGAACGGTCGTACCCTGGAATGGGCGACGTCCTCTCCGCCAGCGGCCTATAACTTCGCGGTTCTGCCCGAGGTGACCGATATCGACGCGTTCCACGACATGAAGATCCGGGGGGAGGCCTATCAGCCGCCGCAGCATTACGAAGACATCGTCATGCCGAAAAACACCTGGATCGGCCCGGTGCTTGGTGCGCTGGCATTTGTGCTCGGTTTTGCCTTCGTCTGGTACATCTGGTGGCTCGTCGCTCTGAGCTTCGTGCTGTCTCTCGTATGTGTTGGTATCCGGGCGTCCGACGACAACAGCGAATTCGTGTTGCCCGCCGCAGAAGTCGCCCGGATCGAGCGAGAGCGCCTTGGGCAGATCTCGCCGGCCGACATGCATGACATGCGCGATTTTGTACCGCGCGGTGCCGCCTCCGGCGCACCGTTGTCCGGAACGGTTTGAGGGAGGGGCCGATGTCTGCTGCAACCATCCTTGAAGAGGAAGAGAAGCACTCCCTTCATTCCAGGGAATTCGGTTTCTGGATCTATCTGATGACCGACGCGGTCATCTTCGCGCTGTTGTTTGCGACCTACGCTGTCCTGTCGGAAAACTCCGCAGCGGGTCCGACGTCAAAAGAGCTCTTCGATCTCAGCAGGACTGCCGTTGAAACCGGCTTGCTGCTGGTCTCCAGCCTGACCTTCGGAATGGCGAGCATCGCGCTGATGAACGACCAGAAGGGCCGCGTGGTCCAATGGCTCTTTGTGACCTTGCTGCTCGGCTTCGCGTTTCTGGCAATGGAGCTGACTGAATTTGCCGGCATGATCGAAAAGGGCGCGGGTCCGCAAGTAAGCGGCTTTCTGTCCGCGTTCTTCACGCTGGTGGGCACACACGGACTGCACGTTGCGTTCGGGGCACTCGGGATCGTGGTTATGATTGGCCAGATCATGGTCAAGGGCCTTACACCACCGGTTCGTTCCCGTTTGATGCGGCTCGGGCTGTTCTGGCATTTTCTCGATATTGTCTGGATCGGGATCTTTTCGGCGGTCTATCTGCCGGGCGTTCTATAGGGGGCACATATGAACCATTCCGCTGAACGCAGCCTGTCTACCTATCTCACCGGGTTTGTGCTTGCAGTTGTGCTGACGGCAATTCCCTTCGCCCTGGTCTGGGGCGGTCTGCTTACAGGCAGTGCCGTATATTTCGTCATCGCCGTTGCCGCGGTTCTGCAGGTGATCGTTCACCTGGTATTTTTTCTACACATCGACCTGAAATCCACACCGGTCGAGAACCTGTTCTTTCTGGCCTTTGCCGCGGTGCTCATTTTCATCATGGTCGGCGGCAGTCTCTGGATCATGATGGATCTGCACCACCGCATGCAGTGAATGCCTGGCAGCCATTGAGGGCGTCTCGCCGCAATCGACGACCAGCCTGTCCGAAAGGGAGAATGACATGAGATGCAATCGCAATCCGCTTGCCGGCAGTCTTCTGGCCGCAGGGCTGATGCTGGCCGCGACCACCGGTGCACTGGCCGACTGTCAGGCGGACATCGACAAGGTTGAAAATGCCGTTACCCACTCCGAGAGGGAAGGTATCGACATCACTGTTGCAGAGAAGATGCGCGCACTGCTCCAGGAAGCGAACAAGGAACGGCACGCAGGCAACGAAGCAAAATGCCAGGAGCTGATCAACCAGGCAAAATACATCGGCGACGTGGAATGACGACCGATAACGTGATTGTTCCACTGGTCGGTTGGCTGCGATTGAGGTAAGAGAACCCGTTCCGGAACAGGTGTGGGGAAACATGATTTCGGTCGTTCTTGGATGAAATCGTGCCGGGACATAGCGATAGTAGGGGCTGGCATTGCCGGCTCGATCGCAGCTCTGGAACTTGCTGATCGCGGTAACCGCATCGTGCTTTACGATGCCGGAGCAGAACCGCTGACTGCGGCATCGCTGGTCAACGAAGGCAAGATCCATCTCGGGTTCGTTTACGGCGGGGACAGCTCAGGTCTGACCGCACGGCGCATGATCGACGGCGCGCTGCATTTCCGGTCCATCGTGTGCCGATGGATGGCGCAAGACCTTTTCGCTTCTTCCGTAACGCAGCCATTCGACTATGCCGTTCCTGAGGGGTCTCAGCTTTCCGCGGGTGCGGTAGAACAGCACTTCGTGCTGGTGCAGGATATCCTCCGCGAGCGGCTTGCCGCACCAAATGCAGACTACCTCGGCGAAGTGGATCTGCCGGCCTTCCAGCGGCTGACCTCCCATTCTTATGGCTCCGAAACTGGCAAGATCGCGGCGGCCTTCGGAACGCCGGAACGATCCGTCGACACTCGAGCCATTGCTGCTTCACTGCGGAAAGCGGTTCTTTCTCACCCGCGAATCGAATTCCAGTCCAATCACAGGGTGACGCGTTTCGAGACAAGCCGCTCCGGTTGGCACGTGGTTGGTGAACATCGCGCTGACGGACCATTTGACCGGGTGCTCAACGCCGCCTGGGAGCAGCGCCGCTATCTGGATCATGCCAGCGGCTTTGCTGATAATGCCCCGTGGTTCCTGCGCTACAAGATGGCAGTGCTGCTGCCGGATGTTGTCGAAGATCTGGCGAATGTTACGCTCATGTTGGGGCGATACGGAGATGTCGTGCGGTATGAGTCAGGCCGGGTGTATCTTTCCTGGTATCCGTCAATGATGCTCGCCAGCACACGCGACCTTTTGCTTCCGCACCCAGAGATCGCTTCTTCCCGAAAGGCCGAAATTGTCCGCAGTTCCGTTGCCGCACTTGCAGCCTATTATCCGAAGTTAGCTGAGTTCCTGCGGTTGCCCGAGATGGAAGAAGCACCGTTGATCGGCGGAGTTATTGATGCAAGGGGCGCAAGTGATATTGATGATCGCGTGAGCGATCTGCACAAGCGCAGCAGAATAGGCCCCAGCCTCCTGGCTTATGGTTATTGCAGCCTTGATCCGGGCAAATACACGACCGCACCGATGTTCGCGCTTGAAGCGGCGGACGCGCTGGCATCTTCAAGCCGGGTTCATCAAGTCATCGCCTCATGAAGTTTCCTGCAATATGGCCATGGAAGCGGCCACGTCTGACAATCTGTATTCCTGCCTACCGGCCGAAGGGGTTTCTGGAACAGGTGCTTGCGTCAGTGCAGGAGCAGAGCTTTCGCGACTTTCGTGTTGTCATTTCCAATGATGGCGGTTTCGAACGGGAAACCTTCGAACCGTTCCGGCGCATGGCAAACGTGCGTATCTACCATCAGCGGGGACGACTCGGCTGGGTGGAAAACGCCAATTGGCTGATCAGAAGGGTGAGGACGCCGTATTTTGCAATCCTGCCGCAAGACGACACCATTGAGCCGGACTATTACGCCGCGCTTGTGGATCTTCTGGAAAAGACACCTGCTGCCGGAAGCGCTTGCACTGCAATTCAGACTGTCGGCAGGCCGGATGAACACATCATCCGCAGCAAAAGCGTGAGCGGAGACCTGGAAGCGCGGATCAGTCAGGTGTTCGGGATGAGTTATGCCGGCGTCAGTTTTCGGGCGGTCAACCGGACACCGCCAAACCTTCGTGATCTGACCGTTCCCGGAAACCGGTTCGACAACATGTTCGCCGACAGTACCTGGATCATGCGCCAGGCGATCCAGGGTGAAATGCTTTATCTCGACCGGCCGCTCTACAGGAAGGTCTATCACGACGGCAACACCCACACGAGCTGGCTGGAAACACCGGCCAAAACCCTTGCATACGCCTGGATGCGTTATTGCCAGCAAATGGCACTCTATGCGGCACGGTCCGTGGCTGACGAGTACCAGCGCGAGGCCATATTCGATCTTGCCTGCGAGCGGGTCTTTTCCAGAAACAGCGAGTTGAGACCGCTAGCCGTCGGCAGGGCATTCGACGCGACCTGGAGCCAGAGCGAACTGGATCTGCGCCAGGAGGGGATGAAGAAGATGCTGCGTCGTTCATTGATGCAGCGCCATGGCAGCTGCAACGCGTGGCGAAAACATATGGTCCGTGTCGCCTGAGGCACGCGATAGCACGGTGCCAGCGGCGAGCGGCACAATAGAGTTTCAGGCTGAATGGGGGGAAATGGTGCCGGCAGCAGGATTCGAACCCGCGACCCCGAGATTACAAATCACGTGCTCTACCAGCTGAGCTATACCGGCGCCGGGGATGGCTTCTACCAGATTGGGCGCACTTGTCCATGCCCTGATTTGCATTTTTCGATCCTGATGCCGGTAAACCAGCTAAACCTCTCTGATAATTTCAAAAATTGGGTAGCCGTTGTGGATAGTTTCGCGTGCGCAGAGGCTCAGCGATCCAGAACTTCTGTGTCGCGACATCTCGATTCCAATGTCATTCCTGCAAAATGACGGAAGCAGTTGTGCTTTCGGTGCAATCAAGAGGCATCGTGTACGGTCAGCAGGACAGCGCGCGGCCATCTTGCAAGTTCCCTGGAACGGAATCATTTCCTTGCCTTGGCAATATATGCTCGCGCAGCACATCAAGCACTGACCCGCATCGCCTTTTGTGAGACAGAACAAGGTGGACACAGGCGACTTTCTAACCGCGGCATCCGACAATCCAGCTTTCGCAAGCGCTGAAGGGGCTCTGCGAAGAGAGGGCTCGACAGCTTGCATGAACCGGGTTTTGCACCCATAAATGCGCACTCTGAATATCAGCCTGTCGCTTTCTGCGCGGGCTCTCCTGGTTTTACCGGAAGGCAGGCTGGATTGACCAAACACTGTTCGGTCCTGTCATCACTTCCGTTTCACTCTCAGTGGAAAGTCTGCCGTGCCACATGTGGCTCTGCTCGAAATCATGTGTGCCAATTGGATCGATTTAAATGACTGAAGCGCAGCGCATCTGCCTCATTTTCTATCTGCAGCCGATCGCACTCGGGGCTTGGCTGCCGCATATTCCAGGTGTCCAGACAGCGCTCGGACTGACCAACAGCGAGTTGGCGATTGCGCTCGTCGGGGCGCCGGTCGGCACTTTGACAACCTTGATGATCGCGGGGCGCATTGCAGGCTGGATCGGCGCCAAGCGGATCACGCTGGTCTTCTATCCGGTCTTTCTTCTCGCCATGCTGTTGCCCTTCATGGCGACAACCCAGTGGCTCTTGATGGCGGCGCTCGCGCTTGTCGGTGGATCGATGTCCATCCTGGAACTTGGGCTCAACGTGCTGGCTGACGATTACGAGACTCGCACCCACCACAAGATCATGAGCAGAGCACATGGCTGCTGGAGCTTCGGACTGCTGTCTGGAACGCTGATTGGCTCGGCTGTTGCGGGTCTTGCCCTGTCGCCCCTTCTGGCTGGTATCGCGATCGCGATCCTGGTTCAGGCCCTGGTGCTGCCTGTAATCCTGCAGTTGCCTTTGCCGCCCGAAGGGCAGTCGGCCAAACCCGAGCAGCGCGGTTTCCGGTTGCCACATCCGGTTTTGCTAGGTGTCTGTTTTTTCACTTTTGGAACGACTTTGGTGGAAGGGGCCGTTGCCGATTGGGCTGCGGTCTATCTCCGGGATGCCTTTGCCGCCAATCCAGGCCTCGCCGGGCTGGGCATATCGATCTTTTCGCTGTGTCTGGCTTCGACCCGGCTCATGGGAGACCGCTTGCGCCAGGTTGCGGCGCCAGGACGCCTGGGGCAGGTGCTTGCGCTCATCGGACTGATTGGTCTGAGCCTGATATGGCTTGCACCGAACGTGCCGATTGCGCTTGTCGGTCTGGGAGTTCTGGGATCAGGCGCCGCGCTCGCGTTTCCCCTTGGAGTGACCGCGGCATCCGCAGCGCCTGGAGGAAGTGCGGCTTCCAATGTCGCCGTGCTTTCCTTTGTGGCTCTGCTTGGCTTTCTGGTCGGGCCGCTCACCATCGGGCCGCTCGCCGATGCCTTCGGTATTCGGGCGGCGCTCATGGTGCTGGCACCGATGATCGGCATCAGTCTGCTGCTGGCGCCTTGCCTGACCCGGTCGGAGGCGACGCGGGCGAACAGAACTGCTACCAGCTCCGTGACTGCGGCGCACGGAGAGGTGCACTGAATCGGGGGCTGAAAGGAGAGGGGCCTTACAGCCCCATTTTCATCCGCGCCACATAGAGTGACAGTACAGCGGCATTTGAAACATTGAGCGAGCGAATCTCGCCCGGCATGTCGAGGCGGGCTGTCAGGCCGCAGGCTTCGCGCACACCCTGTCGGACGCCTTTGCCCTCCGAGCCCAGTACCAGAACTGTCCTGTCGCTGAACGGTGTCTCTTCAAGACTTGCCGCGCCATCGCTGTCGAGGGCAATGCAGGAAAAGCCTTCGTCCTTCATCTCGGCAATGAAGCGGGCCATGTTTTTCACCCGGACATGTTTGATCATGTCGAGTGCACCGGAAGCGGATTTCGCCAGAACGGAGCCTTCTTCCGGTGCGTGGCGTTCGGTCGTTACCACCGCATCGGCATCGAGCGCGACAGCCGAGCGCAGGATTGCGCCGACATTGTGCGGATCCGTGACCTGGTCAAGCGCCAGCACGAGCCGAGCACCTTTCAGATGCTCGGCGCCATAAGCGGGCAGGGGATCGGCTTCCAGAATCATGCCCTGATGGACAGCATCCTTCGTCACCATCCGGTCCAGTGCGCGGGGCATCATGGATTCGACAGGGACATCGATCTTCACGCCGCGTTCTTCGAGGCGGCGAACGGCATTGTCCGTTGCGAACAACTTCAGCCGTTTGCGGTCCTTGTTGGCAAAGGCCGCTTCAACGGTGTGAAGGCCGTAAAGCAGTACCGGGCCTTCCGGGGGAAGACCCGGACGGCGCGGCGCAGGTTTGCCAGCGAATTTCTTGTTGCCGCGAAAGCCCGGCTTGCCGGCTGGGCGCGAAGGTTTCTTGTCGTCACTCATGGCGCAGCTCTACCGGGATTTCCACGTCAGGAAAAGAGGGAAAGACAGTACGACTGTTCCATATCCATTGCCTCAAGAGGGCTTCAGGATCATGCAGCTGACGGTGCCATGGGCGATCAGTTTGCCGTTCGCGTCCCGCAGATCACCTTCGGAGGTCGCCAGGCGGGAGCCGCGGTGGACGATCCGTCCCTCGCAAACCACTTCGCCGCTGGTTTCAAGCAGCGGGCGAACCATGTTCACGTTGAGCGATGTGGTGGTGTAGAATTCGCCGGGCTGCAGCGTGGTGTGTACAGCGCAGCTCAGCGCCGTGTCGATCAGCGTCGAAATCCAGCCACCATGGACCGTACCGAGCGGGTTCAGGAACTCGCGTGCCGGCTGGCCGGTGAAGACGGCCCGGCCTTCGGAGAATTCCTTCATCCTTATATTGGAATGCACCATGATCGGCGGGGCAGGCAAATCGCCTGCCATCATGCGCTCGAAGATATCGAGCCCGGTCATGGTGGCAAAGGCTGCCTTTGGAAGCGCACCAAGAGTGTGGGTCTTGCCGTTTTCGGTCAGGGAATGGGGATCGTTCATGATTGGTGTCCTGAAAAGGTGGTCTCGTCGGGGTCTGAATGGGAGGCGGTGTTTGCGGCGGGTTTTTCCTGGCTTTCCAGAATGTGAACCGCCTTGCGCAACGTGGACATCTGGGTGCGAACGGCATCTGCGCCGTCCGGGCCGAGCAATGTGCTGACCTCTTCCTGTGCCTTGAGCCAGGTGCGGTGGATCTCAATCACCTTTGCCTCGCCCAGTTGTGTCAGCACTGGAAGAACCTTTCGGCCTTTGCCATCTTGCCGGCTCACAAGGCCGGCAGTTTCCAGAGGCTTGAGGTTTCGGGCCAGCGTGGATCGGTCTATGCCGAGAAAACGGGCGATCTCTGCCGCCGAACTTGCAGACCCGTCGGCTATGGCGGCCAAAAGCTGGGCCTGGGTCAGTTCAAGGCCAAGCGCTGCCATGTGCCTATTATAATGTCGGGTCAGAAGATTGGCGGTGCGCCGGGCAGCGTGACCGAGGCAGGTTCGGCCCATGTGCTGGAAATCGATATCTTTAAGAGAAGAGGGCATTTGTTGTAGATACAACAACTAAAGAATCTGCTCAAGGGTGCAGTCGTGTCCGACAGGTTTTTCAAAAGGGCAGCAGGTGCAGGCATTGGCACAAATGGCCTCGTCAAAGGAACGGGCGCGTTGTTGAAAGTTGTCCACAGGCTGGGGTCGCGTGATGCCGGATTTTCAGCAAAACGCAGGGAAACCGTGACATCGCAGCCATGCTGCGGCAATCTGTTGGTGCCATCGGCCTTGGCAATAGCTCACGTTCGAAGCCTCTGTTTCGAGCGTCCTGCTGATTTTGTTCATTTCTTTGCAAAATCGGCGTTGACAGGGCGGGGCCCTATCTGCATAACACGCGCCACGGGATTGCTCGCCCCTTCCGGGCGGGCTCTTCGGTAAGCCATCCTGATCGCTTCGGCGTGAAGCAGGACGAGATGGAGGAGTGCCCGAGTGGCTAAAGGGGACGGACTGTAAATCCGTTGGCTATGCCTACGTTGGTTCGAATCCAACCTCCTCCACCATCGTTCCTGGTTCTCTCGTTGTGCGGGTGTAGCTCAATGGTAGAGCAGCAGCCTTCCAAGCTGACGACGAGGGTTCGATTCCCTTCACCCGCTCCATCATGGGTGCTGATCGGAGTGTCCGGAACGGAAGGCTCTTTCGCCCGGAAATCCTGACAAGAAGTTCAACGGGAAGCAATTCGTCGCTCGCGGATCTGTCCAAGGCGCCGGAACGCGTCCCGCCTCGACCTAATTCGACCGAACCGAGTATTGGACAGAGAGCGACGCCGATGGCGAAGGAAAAATTTGAGCGCAACAAGCCGCACGTTAACATTGGCACGATTGGCCACGTTGACCACGGCAAGACGACGCTGACCGCAGCAATCACCATGACGCTGGCTGAAACCGGCGGTGCGACTGCAAAAGCTTACGACGAAATCGACGGCGCGCCTGAAGAAAAGGCTCGCGGCATCACCATCTCCACGGCCCACGTTGAGTATGAGACGGAAAACCGTCACTACGCACACGTCGACTGCCCTGGTCACGCCGACTACGTCAAGAACATGATCACCGGTGCAGCGCAGATGGACGGCGCGATCCTGGTCTGTTCTGCCGCTGACGGCCCGATGCCGCAGACCCGCGAACACATCCTCCTGGCTCGCCAGGTTGGTGTTCCGGCTCTGGTCGTGTTCATGAACAAGGTTGACCAGGTCGACGACGAAGAGCTCCTCGAGCTCGTCGAAATGGAAATCCGCGAACTGCTGTCTTCCTACGAATTCCCGGGCGACGACATTCCGATCGTCAAGGGTTCTGCGCTGGCAGCCGTTGAAAACCGCGATCCGGCCATTGGCCGCGATGCGATCCGTGAGCTGATGGCTCAGGTCGACGCGTACATCCCGACCCCGGAGCGTCCGAAGGACCTTCCGTTCCTGATGCCGATCGAAGACGTCTTCTCGATCTCCGGCCGTGGTACGGTTGTGACCGGTCGTGTCGAGCGCGGCATCGTGAAGGTTGGCGAAGAAGTCGAAATCGTCGGCATCAAGGACACGCAGAAGACCACTGTCACCGGCGTTGAAATGTTCCGCAAGCTGCTGGACAGCGGCGAAGCAGGCGACAACATCGGCGCGCTGATCCGCGGTATCGCACGTGAAGACGTTGAGCGTGGCCAGGTTCTTTGCAAGCCGGGTACCGTTACCCCGCACACGAAGTTCAAGGCCGAGGCTTACATCCTCACCAAGGAAGAAGGTGGTCGTCACACCCCGTTCTTCACCAACTACCGCCCGCAGTTCTACTTCCGTACGACGGACGTGACCGGTGTGGTGTCCCTGCCGGAAGGCACGGAAATGGTGATGCCGGGCGACAACGTCTCCGTCGAGGTTGAGCTGATCGTGCCGATCGCCATGGAAGAAGGCCTGCGCTTCGCTATCCGCGAAGGTGGCCGTACCGTCGGCGCTGGCGTCGTCGCATCCATCATCGAATAAGATGATTTCGGGCTGCCGGGCCTTGTGCCCGGCAGTCCCGCCTCTTAAGTCTTGCGATGTGCGGCTTCAGAGGGTATCAGGAGCAAGTTCGCCCAGGCGGACTTCTGAAGGGGTATAGCTCAGCTGGTAGAGCGACGGTCTCCAAAACCGTAGGTCGCGGGTTCGAACCCTGCTGCCCCTGCCAATTTGCTCTTGATTAATCTGCCTCGAGGGCTTAAAGAGTTTCCTCGAGTGAGGCGCGCGAAGTTTTTCGCGCGCCCACTCGTATTTAACAGACCGGAATCGGAATGGCGAAGACCAATCCCTTTAAATTCATCCAGGAAGTACGCGCGGAAACGTCCAAGGTAACTTGGCCGACGCGCAAAGAAACAGCAGTGACCACTGTCATGGTTTTCATCATGGTTGTGATCGCGGCAATCTTTTTTCTCGTGGCAGATCAGTTGATGGGCTTCGGGATCGGCTATCTTCTGGGTGTCGGCGGCTAATTTCAGTCAGCCGCCCGGGCGACTGTCCGGTTTGAAGACAAAGAACAAGAAACGGAACTGAGATCCATGGCCAAGCGCTGGTACATTGTGCACGCCTACTCCAATTTCGAGAAGAAGGTCGCCGAGTCCATCCGCGAAAAGGCCGAGCAGAAGGGTCTGTCCGACCTGTTCGAAGAAATTCTCGTTCCGATGGAAAAGGTTGTTGAAGTGCGCCGTGGCCGCAAGGTCGATGCAGAGCGCAAGTTCTTCCCGGGCTACGTTCTGGTGAAGATGGAAATGACCAACGAGGCTTTCCACCTCATCAAGGATACGCCGAAGGTAACCGGGTTCCTGGGCGCGGATCAAAAGCCGATGCCGATCCCGGAAAAAGAAGCAATGCGCATCATCAACCAGGTGCAGGAAGGCGTGGACCGGCCGAAGCCGTCCGTGACTTTCGAGGTTGGCGAGCAGGTGCGTGTTTCCGACGGTCCGTTCGCGTCCTTCTCCGGCCTTGTCGAGGAAGTGGACGACGAGCGTGCGCGTCTGAAGGTGGCCGTGTCCATCTTCGGCCGTGCAACGCCGGTGGAACTGGAATTCGGTCAGGTCGACAAGCTCTGATCGTTTGCTGCCCCGAGGGGTGGCTTGAGAGCCCGGTCGCAGTGTCCACAAGGATGCGGCATCCGGGATGAAAGGGTGGAAGGTTCCGGAACTCTTCGCCGGGTTCCAACAGGGCCGAACCACCAACTCCCAATCAGCTGAAGTGCCATTCAGCTGTTAATGACTGGAGAGAAACATGGCGAAAAAAATCGAAGGTTTCCTGAAGCTTCAGGTACCGGCAGGTTCCGCTACTCCGTCGCCGCCCATTGGTCCGGCGCTCGGTCAGCGTGGTCTGAACATCATGGAATTCTGCAAGGCCTTCAATGCCGCTACGCAGGATGCTGAAAAGGGTGCACCGTGCCCGACCGTGATCACCTACTACTCCGACAAGTCCTTCACGTTCGAAGTGAAGACGGCTCCGGTCAGCTTCTTCCTGAAGAAAGCTGCCAAGCTGCAGAAGGGCTCCCAGACCCCGGGCCGTGGCACGGTTGGTTCTGTGACCAAGGCGCAGGTGAAGGAAATCGCCGAAGCCAAGATGAAGGACCTGAACGCCAACGACATCGACGCAGCGATGCTGATGGTCGAAGGCTCCGCCCGCTCCATGGGCCTCGAGGTAACGGAGTAAGATCATGGCGAAGGTTGGAAAGCGCATCCAGGCAGCTCGTGAAGGTATCGACCGCAACAAGCTGTATTCCCTGAACGAAGCCATCGGCCTCGTGAAGGACCGTTCCAAGACCAAGTTCGACGAAACCGTCGAAGTTGCGATCAATCTCGGCGTTGATCCGCGTCACGCAGACCAGATGGTCCGCGGCGTGTGCATCCTGCCGAACGGCACCGGCAAGACCGTTCGCGTTGCTGTGTTTGCTCGCGGCGACAAGGCTGAAGAAGCCAAGGCTGCTGGCGCCGACATCGTCGGTGCAGAAGAGCTGGTTCAGGAAGTTCAGGGCGGCAAGATCGACTTCGATCGCTGCATTGCAACTCCGGACATGATGCCGCTCGTCGGTCGTCTTGGTAAGGTTCTCGGCCCGCGCGGCCTGATGCCGAACCCGAAGGTTGGTACCGTGACCCCGGACGTCAAGTCCGCCGTCAACGACGCCAAGGGCGGCGCTGTTCAGTTCCGCGTTGAAAAGGCCGGTATCGTTCACGCTGGCGTTGGCAAGGTGTCCTTCTCTGAAGAAGCGATCACCCAGAACGTCAAGGCTCTGCTGGACGCCGTTCAGAAAGCCAAACCGACTGGCGCAAAAGGCACCTACCTGAAGCGCATCGCCGTGTCCTCCACGATGGGCCCGGGCGTAAAGGTAGATCTCGCCACCGTTGCTGGCGAGTAATCCGGTCTTTCCGGATTGATACGAGATTTCGGCTGAAAGGCCGAATAGACCCGGCGGCTTGCTGCCGGGTTGCCCTGTCCGAGACTGCAGGTGCCGGGAAACCGGCTTAAGCCAAACAAGGCCTGCATAGATGGGTGAGAACCGAATTTCCCACCGATCCGGTGGAAAACCTGGTTCGAACCAGACCTTGCCGAGCGCTTCTGGCGCGAAGGTGAGGGGACAGGACCCTGAGCGTCGCCAGGACAGGCGGTACCGGGTTCGGGACCATCTGCCAGGCGGCAAGGTAAACCGGCGGCATCACAGCCGCCAAATGGAGAAGGCAAGTGGAAAGAGCGGAAAAGCACGAGTTCGTGTCGGCCCTCAACGCCGAGCTGGGTAACACCGGTGTTGTCGTCGTCGCGCACTATGCAGGCCTTTCGGTAGCTCAGATGACCGCACTGCGGGCATCCGTGCGCGAAGCCGGCGGCACTGTAAAAGTCGCAAAAAACCGCCTTGTCAAACTCGCCCTTCAAGGCACCGACCTTGAGCACATCTCCGACCTGTTTCAGGGCCCGACCGTTATCGTCCATTCCGACGATCCGGTAGCCGCTCCGAAAGCAGCCGTCGATTTCGCCAAGGCAAACGAAAAGTTTGCGATCCTTGGTGGTGCTCTTGGCTCGACCAACCTGAACCCGGATGGGGTCAAGTCTCTGGCAACCATGCCGTCGCTCGATGAGCTGCGTGCGAAACTGGTTGGCATGATCCAGACCCCGGCTTCCCGGATTGCACAGGTTGTCAACGCTCCGGCCGGGCAGCTTGCCCGCGTCTTCGGCGCTTACGCCAAGAAGGACGAGGCCGCATAAGGCGTCCAAAACACACTGTCTCACGTAACCAAAACTGGTTCGAATTTAAGGTACTGAAAAATGGCTGATCTTGAAAAGCTCGTTGAAGAACTGTCCGCACTGACCGTTATGGAAGCTGCTGAACTCAGCAAGCTTCTGGAAGAAAAGTGGGGCGTTTCTGCTGCTGCTCCGGTCGCAGTTGCTGCTGTTGCTGCTGGTGGTGGCGATGCAGCTGCTGCTGAAGAAAAGACCGAATTTGACGTTATCCTGGCTTCTGCCGGCGACAAGAAAATCAACGTCATCAAGGAAGTCCGCGCAATCACCGGTCTTGGCCTGAAAGAAGCTAAGGAGCTCGTCGAAGGCGCTCCGAAGCCGGTCAAGGAAGGCGTTGGCAAAGACGAAGCAGAAGAGCTGAAGAAGAAGCTCGAAGAAGCTGGCGCATCTGTCGAGCTGAAATAATAGAGGCCTACCGGCCTTTTGAACGGTCCCGGGTAACCGGGACCGTACCTAGCCCCGGCGGGATTTTCCCGTTTCCGGGGCAAACGTACCACTAGGGCATCCTGCTTTCGCAAGACGGCAGATGAAGATGTTCTAGGCCCCTAAGACCGGTCAACTTGTCTGGTTTCAGGTGAGGGCACCTGAAGCAGGTTGATCCAGGGGGGACGGTTTTCCGAAGCGCCCGGGCGCTCGCCCGATTGGAAAAGGGGCGTTTCGGGAAGCCGTTACCCGGCCGATACGAGGAGCGACAATGACCCAAACGTTCAACGGTCGCAAAAAGGTCCGTAAATATTTCGGATCGATCCGCGATGTCGCGGCTATGCCTAATCTCATCGAGGTTCAAAAAGCATCCTACGACCAGTTTCTGCAGGTCGACGAGATGCCGGGCGGTGGCCGCAAGAATGAAGGCCTTGAAGCGGTCTTCCAGTCCGTATTTCCGATCTCCGATTTTGCGGGCACTTCCCTTCTGGAATTTGTTTCCTTCGAATTTGAAGCTCCCAAATACGACGTCGATGAGTGCCGCCAGCGCGACATGACCTTCGCGGCTCCGCTGAAGGTTACCCTGCGCCTGATCGTGTTCGATGTCGATGAAGACACCGGCGCGAAGTCCGTGAAAGACATCAAGGAACAAGATGTCTACATGGGCGACATGCCGTTCATGACCGACAACGGCACTTTCATCGTCAACGGCACCGAGCGTGTCATCGTTTCCCAGATGCACCGTTCTCCGGGTGTGTTCTTCGACCATGACAAGGGCAAGACCCATTCTTCCGGCAAGTTGCTGTTCGCAGCACGCGTGATCCCGTATCGCGGTTCCTGGCTCGATATCGAATTCGACGCCAAGGACATCGTGCATGCGCGCATCGACCGTCGCCGCAAGATCCCGGTTACGTCCCTGCTGATGGCGCTTGGCCTCGATGGTGAGGAAATCCTCAACACGTTCTACAAGCGTATCGATTACACCCGTCAGAAGGACGGCTCCTGGCGCATGCCGTTTGACGGCAACCGTCTGAAGGGCACCAAGGCGTCCTACGACCTGATCGACGCCGACAGCGGCGAAGTGGTGATCGAGGGTGGCCGGAAGATCACTCAGCGCACCATCAAGCAGCTTGAGGAAAAAGGCGTCACCGCCTTGAAAGTGACCGACGAAGACCTTCATGGCCAGTACCTGGCTGAAGACATCGTCGACATGAAGAGCGGTGAAATCTACGCTGAAGCAGGCGACGAGATTTCCGGCAAGCTGCTGGAAGAGCTGGTCGATCGTGGTTACCACGAGCTGCCGATGCTCGACATCGATCATGTCAACACCGGTCCGTACATCCGCAACACCCTGTCGGTCGACAAGAACGAGTCTCGCGAAGATGCTCTGTTTGACATCTACCGTGTGATGCGTCCGGGCGAGCCGCCCACCATCGACACTGCCGAGGCGATGTTCCAGTCGCTGTTCTTCGACGAAGAGCGCTATGACCTGTCCGCCGTTGGCCGCGTGAAGATGAACATGCGTCTCGACGTGGAGTGTGCCGACACCGTTCGCACGCTGCGCAAGGACGACATCCTGGAAGTCATCCGGGTGCTTCTTGAACTGCGCGATGGCAAGGGCGAAATCGACGACATCGACAACCTCGGCAACCGCCGTGTTCGTTCTGTCGGCGAGCTGATGGAAAATCAGTACCGCGTCGGTCTGCTGCGCATGGAACGTGCGATCAAGGAACGTATGAGCTCTGTCGAAATCGACACGGTCATGCCTCAGGACCTGATCAACGCGAAGCCGGCTGCTGCTGCCGTTCGTGAATTCTTCGGTTCCTCGCAGCTGTCGCAGTTCATGGACCAGACCAACCCGCTGTCGGAAGTCACCCACAAGCGCCGCCTGTCGGCACTTGGCCCGGGCGGTCTGACCCGCGAACGCGCAGGCTTCGAAGTCCGCGACGTTCACCCGACGCACTACGGCCGTATCTGCCCGATTGAAACGCCGGAAGGCCCGAACATCGGGCTGATCAACTCGCTGGCAACCTTTGCCCGTGTGAACAAGTACGGCTTCATCGAAAGCCCGTACCGGAAAGTGAAAGACGGCGCCGTTACCAACGAAGTCGTTTATCTTTCCGCCATGGAAGAAGCCAAGCACTACGTGGCCCAGTCCAACGCCGTCTACGACGACGAGGGCCGGTTCACCGAAGAGCTGATCACCTGCCGTCACGCCGGTGAAAACATGATGGTTCCGTCCGACAAGGTCGACCTCATGGACGTGTCGCCGAAACAGCTCGTGTCCGTCGCGGCCGCGCTCATTCCGTTCCTTGAGAACGATGACGCCAACCGCGCACTGATGGGCTCGAACATGCAGCGTCAGGCCGTTCCGCTTGTTCGTGCCGAAGCACCGTTCGTCGGTACAGGCATGGAGCCGATCGTGGCACGCGATTCCGGTGCTGCCATCGGTGCCCGCCGTGCTGGCGTTGTCGACCAGGTGGATGCGACCCGTATCGTTATCCGTGCGACCGAAGACCTCGACCCGGGCAAGTCCGGCGTCGATATCTACCGGCTGCAGAAGTTCCAGCGGTCCAACCAGAACACCTGCATCAACCAGCGTCCGCTGGTGCGTGTCGGTGACCGGATCCACAAGGGCGACATCATTGCCGACGGTCCGTCGACCGATCTCGGTGATCTGGCGCTCGGCCGGAACGTGCTCGTCGCGTTCATGCCCTGGAACGGCTACAACTTCGAGGATTCCATCCTCCTGTCCGAACGCATCGTCTCTGACGACGTGTTCACCTCCATCCACCTCGAGGAATTCGAAGTGATGGCGCGTGACACCAAGCTTGGGCCGGAAGAAATCACCCGCGACATTCCGAACGTTTCGGAAGAAGCGCTGAAGAACCTCGACGAAGCCGGTATCGTCTACATCGGTGCCGAGCTGAACCCGGGCGACATCCTGGTCGGCAAGATCACTCCGAAGGGCGAAAGCCCGATGACGCCGGAAGAAAAACTTCTGCGCGCCATCTTCGGTGAAAAGGCGTCCGACGTTCGCGATACTTCCCTGCGCCTGCCGCCGGGGGTTTCCGGTACCGTTGTCGAAGTGCGCGTCTTCAACCGCCACGGCGTTGAAAAAGACGAACGCGCGATGGCGATCGAGCGCGAGGAAATCGAGCGTCTCGCAAAGGACCGCGACGACGAACAGGCGATCCTCGACCGCAACGTCTATGGCCGTCTGGCCGAGATGCTGATGGACAAGACCGCTATTGCCGGCCCGAAGGGCTCCAAGAAGGACACCGTACTGACCGGGGACGTTCTCAACGACTTCCCGCGCTCGCAGTGGTGGCAGTTCGCCACCGACGACGAGAAGTTCATGTCCGAAATCGAAGCTCTGCGTGGTCAGTATGACGACAGCCGCAAGCGTCTCGAGCAGCGTTTCATCGACAAGGTCGAGAAACTGCAGCGCGGTGACGAACTGCCGCCGGGCGTCATGAAGATGGTCAAGGTCTTCGTTGCCGTGAAGCGCAAGCTTCAGCCGGGCGACAAGATGGCCGGCCGTCACGGCAACAAGGGCGTGGTCTCGAAGATCAACCCGTGCGAAGACATGCCGTTCCTTGAAGACGGCACGCATGTCGATATCGTGCTGAACCCGCTCGGCGTTCCGTCGCGCATGAACGTCGGTCAGATCCTTGAAACCCACCTGGGTTGGGCCTGCCGCGGCATGGGTAACCGGATCGGCGAAATGTACGACGAGTACAGGAAGTCAGGCGAGATCGGCGAATTGCGCAGCAAGATTGTCGAGATCTACGGCGACAACATGAAGGGCGACAACGTCAAGGAATACGATGACGAAGGTATCGTACGCCTGGCGGAGCAGCTGAAGAAGGGCGTCAGCATCGCGACGCCGGTCTTCGACGGTGCTCGTGAACCCGATGTCGTCGAGGCGCTCAACATTGCCGGCTACGACCCGAGCGGCCAGTCCGTTCTGTACGATGGCCGGACCGGTGAAGAGTTCGACCGCAAGGTAACCGTGGGCTACATCTACATGCTGAAGCTCCACCACCTTGTCGACGACAAGATCCATGCCCGTTCCATTGGCCCGTACTCGCTCGTCACCCAGCAGCCGCTCGGTGGTAAGGCGCAGTTCGGTGGCCAGCGCTTCGGGGAAATGGAGGTCTGGGCGCTTGAAGCTTACGGTGCAGCCTACACGCTGCAGGAAATGCTCACCGTCAAGTCGGATGACGTTGCCGGCCGTACGAAGGTCTATGAGGCCATCGTTCGTGGCGACGACACCTTCGAGGCAGGCATTCCGGAAAGCTTCAACGTGCTTGTGAAGGAAATGCGGTCCCTGGGTCTCAACGTTGAACTGCAACGAACCGATGTCCCCGTGATCGGCGAGGAAGAAACTGCGGACGCCGCAGAATAACCCCGCCTACGGACCACAAATGACTTGGAATGCCGGTTGCGGGGAGGGGCGCAAGAGCTCGCTCCCCCACCGCGCATCGAAGGAGATGGATCATGAATCATGAGGTCATGAACCTGTTCAATCAGCAGGCTCCCGCACAGACCTTCGACAATATCCGGATTTCGCTTGCGAGCCCGGAAAAGATCTTGTCCTGGTCTTTCGGCGAAATCAAAAAGCCGGAGACCATCAACTACCGTACGTTCAAGCCTGAGCGCGACGGTCTGTTCTGCGCGCGTATCTTTGGCCCGATCAAGGACTACGAATGTCTTTGCGGCAAATACAAGCGCATGAAATACAAGGGCGTCATCTGCGAAAAGTGTGGCGTTGAAGTCACCCTGTCGCGGGTTCGCCGTGAGCGCATGGGCCACATCGAACTGGCTGCGCCTGTTGCGCACATCTGGTTCCTGAAGTCCCTGCCGAGCCGTATCGGCCTTCTGCTCGACATGACGCTGAAGGACCTGGAACGCGTTCTGTATTTCGAGAACTACGTTGTTCTCGAGCCGGGCCTGACCCCGCTCAAGCAGCACCAGCTTCTGTCGGAAGAAGACTTCATCGCCGCTCAGGACGAGTATGGCGAAGATGCCTTCACCGCCATGATCGGTGCCGAGGCGATCCGCGAGATCCTGATGAGCATGGATCTGGAACGCGAGAGCGAGAAGCTGCGTCAGGAAATCGCCGAGGCGACCACCGAACTGAAGCCGAAGAAGCTTGCCAAGCGCCTGAAGGTCATCGAAGCATTCATGGAATCGGGCAACCGCCCGGAGTGGATGATCATGACCGTGGTTCCGGTTATCCCGCCGGATCTGCGCCCGCTGGTACCGCTTGACGGTGGCCGTTTCGCGACGTCCGATCTGAACGATCTCTACCGCCGCGTGATCAACCGTAACAACCGTCTGCGCCGCCTGATGGAACTGCGTGCTCCGGATATCATCATCCGGAACGAAAAGCGCATGCTTCAGGAGTCCGTTGACGCCCTGTTCGACAACGGCCGCCGCGGTCGCGTCATCACTGGCGCCAACAAGCGTCCGCTGAAGTCGCTGTCCGACATGCTGAAGGGCAAGCAGGGCCGGTTCCGTCAGAACCTGCTCGGCAAGCGCGTCGACTATTCTGGCCGTTCGGTTATTACCGTGGGTCCGGAACTGAAGCTGCACCAGTGCGGTCTGCCGAAGAAGATGGCGCTTGAGCTGTTCAAGCCGTTCATCTATTCGCGCCTCGACGCCAAGGGTTTCTCCTCGACCGTCAAGCAGGCCAAGAAGCTGGTTGAAAAGGAACGTCCGGAAGTCTGGGATATCCTCGACGAAGTCATCCGTGAGCACCCTGTTCTCCTGAACCGCGCGCCGACGCTGCACCGTCTTGGTATCCAGGCTTTCGAACCGACCTTGATCGAAGGCAAGGCCATCCAGCTGCATCCGCTCGTCTGCTCGGCCTTCAACGCCGACTTCGACGGTGACCAGATGGCTGTTCACGTGCCGCTTTCGCTGGAAGCCCAGCTCGAAGCGCGTACGCTGATGATGTCGACCAACAACATTCTGCATCCGGCAAACGGTGGCCCGATCATCGTTCCCTCGCAGGATATCGTTCTGGGTCTCTACTATCTGTCCATCATGGCAGAAGGTGAGCCGGGCGAAGGCATGGTCTTCGGCAACACTGGTGAGATCCACCATGCGCTGGCCAACAAGGTCATCACGCTGCACACCAAGGTGAAGGGCCGGTATCGGTCCATCGATGCGGAAGGCAATCCGACTTCCGAAATCATCGAGACCACTCCGGGCCGCATGCTCATCGCGGAGCTTCTGCCGAAGCACCACGAAGTGCCGTTCGAGGTCTGCAACAAGCTGATGACCAAGAAGGACATCTCCAAGATGATCGACACGGTTTACCGTGCCTGCGGTCAGAAGGAGACGGTTATCTTCTGTGACCGGATCATGCAGCTTGGCTTCAAGAACGCCTGTAACGCCGGCATCTCCTTCGGCATGGACGACATGGTCATCCCGGACACCAAGCACAAGCTGGTGGCCGAAACCTCGTCGCTCGCGACCGAATACGAGCAGCAGTACAACGACGGTCTGATCACACAGGGCGAGAAGTACAACAAGGTTGTCGACGCCTGGGCGAAATGTACCGACAAGATTGCTGACGAGATGATGGCCCGCATCAAGGCGGTCCAGATCGATGAGGAAACCGGTCGTCAGAAGCCGATGAACTCGGTCTACATGATGTCGCACTCCGGTGCTCGTGGTTCGCCCCAGCAGATGAAGCAGCTGGCCGGCATGCGCGGCCTTATGGCCAAGCCGGACGGTTCCATCATCGAGAACCCGATCATCTCGAACTTCAAGGAAGGCCTGTCGGTTCTGGAGTACTTCAACTCCACCCACGGTGCCCGTAAGGGTCTGGCCGATACCGCTCTGAAGACCGCAAACTCCGGTTACCTGACCCGCCGTCTGGTGGACGTCGCCCAGGATTCCATCATCCTGGAACCGGATTGCGGATCCACGCGCGGCATCACCGTTGCTCCGATCGTCGATGCCGGTAACGTCATCGCTTCGCTCGGCATGCGCGTTCTGGGCCGTACGACTGCGGAAGATGTCTACAACAACCAGACCGGCGAACTGCTTGTCCCCAAGGGCACGCTGATCGACGAGAAGGATGTTGATGCCATCGAGGCTGCCAAGGTTCAGCAGATCAAGATCCGCTCGGTTCTTACCTGTGAAACCGAAACCGGCGTCTGCGCGACCTGCTATGGTCGTGACCTTGCTCGCGGTACGCCCGTGAACATGGGTGAAGCTGTCGGCGTCATCGCCGCACAGTCGATCGGTGAGCCTGGCACGCAGCTGACCATGCGTACCTTCCACATTGGTGGTACCGCACAGGTTGTCGACAGCTCGTTCATCGAGTCCAACGTCGACGGCACGGTCAAGATCCGGAACCGTTCGGTCAATCGCGACAGCGACGGCAACCTGATTGCCATGGTTCGCAACATGTCCATCGTTGTCATCGACAGCGACGGCAACGAGCGTGCCGTGCATCGTGTGGCCTACGGTTCCAAGCTGCATGTCGATGAAGGCGATGCGGTCAAGCGCGGTCAGCGGATTGCCGAGTGGGATCCGTATACCCGTCCGATGCTTGCTGAAGTCGATGGTATCGTGGACTTCGAGGATCTGGTCGATGGTGCGTCCGTTCAGGAAACGGCCGACGAAGCGACCGGCATCACCAAGCGTGTCGTCATTGACTGGCGTTCTTCGCAGCGTGGTCAGGATCTGAAGCCGGCTATCGTCGTCAAGGACGAAAAAGGCAGCATTTCCAAGACCGATCGTGGCTCCGATGCCCGTCTGATGCTTTCCGTTGACGCGGTTCTGTCCGTTCAGCCGGGAGCTTCGGTCAAGGCTGGTGACGTTCTGGCCCGTATCCCGCTGGAAAGCGCCAAGACCAAGGACATCACCGGTGGTCTGCCGCGTGTTGCGGAACTGTTCGAGGCTCGCCGTCCGAAGGATCATGCGATCATCGCCGAAATCGATGGTACGATCCGCTTCGGTCGCGATTACAAGAACAAGCGTCGCGTCATCATCGAGCCGGCGGAAGAAGGTGTCGAGCCCGTCGAATACCTCATCCCGAAAGGCAAGCACTTCCATCTTCAGGAAGGCGATGCCATTGAAAAGGGTGAGTACATCCTCGACGGCAACCCGGCTCCGCACGACATCCTGGCGGTTAAAGGCGTGGAGGCCCTTGCGGCTTACCTCGTCAACGAGATCCAGGAAGTCTACCGCCTGCAGGGCGTGACCATCAACGACAAGCACATTGAAGTGATTGTCCGCCAGATGCTGCAGAAGGTCGAGATCACCGATCCGGGCGATACGGAGTTCTTCTCCGGCGAACAGATCGACAAGATCGACTTCGAGGAAGCCAACCGCCGGGCGATCGACAATGCACGCGATCCTGCCAAGGGGACGCCGGTTCTGCTCGGCATCACCAAGGCGTCGCTGCAAACGCGCTCGTTCTTCTCCGCCGCCTCCTTCCAGGAGACGACCCGCGTCCTTACCGATGCGGCAGTCAACGGCAAGACCGACCCGTTGGTCGGCCTCAAGGAGAACGTCATCGTCGGCCGCCTGATCCCGGCCGGTACCGGTGGGGTGATGAAGCGGATCCGTCAGATCGCGACGCATCGCGACGACCTGATCCAGGAAGCTCAACGTCAGCAGTCTTCGGACAGTGCAGCGGAAGGCCTTCTGGAAGATATGACCGGTGCAGCCGAGTAATCGGTTTCCCGTCGAACTGTCGAAAGGCCGCCCTCGGGCGGCCTTTCTTGTATAATGAGGCAAAAGAGGCCTGATGATATGAACGACAATGAACTTGAACTGGACCCGGTGGTCTACATCGTCATTGGCAGGGTTTGGGAAAATGAAGACGCTTCGCCGGATGACGCCATCACCATTCACGCGCTGCTGACAGCACCGGATGACGACGATGCGGTTCGCAAGACACTTGAATCTCTCTCGGCTCAGGGCTTTGCGGAAGCCGAGCTCGACCAGATCGGCGTGATGGATGGCGAACCGGATGATCCGGTTTACGAAGGTGCCTACCAGGATGCGCTTGCCGGGAACGTTGCGATCGTGACTTTCACGGCCTGAGGAGGCTGAAAGATCCCTCGCCCGCAAATACCTGCCGTGCGTCAGACGCATATCGGTGGATGAGGGGCTATGGCCGGCGAATCCGGAATGCGCTTATGGCGGGTCCGTCTGGAATCGGTCCCATGAATCAAGGGCCTGTGTTGCCCGCTGACCTGGCAAAACCCACAGATCTGACCTGATTTGAGTCATTCCGGTTAGAGTTGATTCAGAATTCTGCCGGAATGCGGAATCTGCCAGCGCAATAAAATTACCGAAAAGGTGCTGAAAACTACCGTTTGGCGCTGGTAAGTTGCGGAAATCGTGTCGGAAATTCAGATGGCGAAACAGTAACCCGCACAAACGCTGTTTTTTCGACAAAGCACTTGACGCAATGGGTGCATATGAGTAGTTTCCGCGCATCCCAAGGGCAGGCGGTAAGTGCGAACCCGTCCAGCGCCACCAAGGCGCAGGACCCAGTCCTCTTAAACGCTGCCGGGTTATATAGGCGAATACGCGTCGATTGCATGACCGCGGGGTAACTCGTGGTCCTCTGGTTTTTCGCAGCGCCGGCCGCTCTTCATTGAGCGCGCGGGCGCGATTTTGCATGTCTTCACGGCTCAAACCGGGGAGGGGTCAAGGTCAGCGGGGGACTGCAGTTGCATACGAATTTTTGGATGGACAAGGTAAAGGGCAAAGAATGCCGACCATCAACCAGTTGATCCGCAAGCCGCGGAAAGATCCGCCGAAGCGGAACAAGGTGCCGGCCATGGAGGCCTGCCCCCAGAAGCGTGGTGTTTGCACCCGCGTTTACACGACGACGCCGAAGAAGCCGAACTCGGCTCTGCGTAAGGTGGCCAAAATCCGCCTGACCAACGGCTTCGAAGTCATTGGCTACATCCCGGGTGAAGGTCACAACCTTCAGGAACACTCGGTGGTTATGATCCGCGGCGGTCGCGTAAAGGACTTGCCGGGTGTGCGCTACCACATCATTCGTGGTGTGCTCGATACCCAGGGCGTCAAGGATCGTAAGCAGCGCCGTTCGAAGTACGGCGCGAAGCGGCCGAAGTAAGGAGCACATCAGATGTCCCGTCGTCACCGCGCTGAAAAACGCGAAATTAACCCGGATCCGAAGTTCGGGGATATCGTCGTAACGAAGTTCATGAACTCCATCATGTACGACGGTAAGAAGTCGACTGCCGAGCGCATCGTTTACGGTGCTTTCGACGTCGTCGAAAACAAGACCCGCGAGAACCCGATCGAAGTGTTCCACGCTGCTCTTGAAAACGTTATGCCGCAAGTTGAAGTTCGCTCCCGCCGTGTTGGTGGTGCGACCTACCAGGTCCCGGTCGAGGTTCGTACCGACCGCCGTCAGGCGCTGGCTATTCGCTGGCTGATCACTGCGGCTCGCAATCGTAACGAAACCACGATGGTTGACCGTCTTTCCGGCGAGCTGCTCGACGCAGCAAACAACCGTGGTACCGCAGTCAAGAAGCGCGAAGACACGCACCGGATGGCAGACGCCAACCGCGCATTCTCGCACTATCGCTGGTAATTTGTGACTTCGAAGGGCTGACGCAATGGCGCGCACGCATAAAATCGAGGACTACCGCAACTTCGGCATCATGGCTCACATCGATGCTGGAAAGACCACTACGACTGAGCGGATCCTCTTCTACACTGGTAAGAGCCACAAGATCGGCGAAGTTCATGACGGCGCAGCCACCATGGACTGGATGGAGCAGGAGCAGGAGCGTGGCATCACGATCACCTCTGCTGCAACCACCGCTTTCTGGAAAGAAAAGCGCCTGAACATCATCGACACCCCGGGCCACGTTGACTTCACCATTGAAGTTGAACGTTCCCTGCGCGTGCTCGACGGTGCCGTCGCCCTTCTGGATGCAAACGCTGGCGTTGAGCCGCAGACTGAAACTGTTTGGCGTCAGGCCGACAAGTATCATGTCCCGCGGATGATCTTCGTCAACAAGATGGACAAGCTGGGCGCCGATTTCGATCGCTGCGTCAAGATGATCAAGGAACGCCTCGGCGCAACTCCGCTGGTCATGCAGCTTCCGGTTGGCGCTGAAAGCGAATTCGCTGGCTGTATCGACCTTCTGGAAATGAAGGCTCTGATCTGGCAGTCCGAAAACCTTGGCGCTGCCTGGGACGTTGTCGACATTCCGGCCGATCTCGTTGATCGCGCTCAGGAAGCTCGCGATGCTCTGATCGAGACTGTTGTCGAAGTCGACGAAGCTGTCATGGAAGCTTATCTGGAAGGCGAAGAGCCCTCCATCGAGACGCTCAAGAAGCTTATCCGCAAGGGTACGATCAGCACCGAATTCGTTCCGGTCTTCTGCGGTTCCGCGTTCAAGAACAAGGGCGTTCAGCCGCTTCTCGACGCAGTTGTCGACTACCTGCCGAGCCCGGTTGAAGTTCCGGACATCAAGGGTATCGACCCGAAGACCGAAAGCGAAATCGTTCGCAAGTCTTCCGACGAAGAGCCGCTCGGCCTGCTGGCGTTCAAGATCGCTAACGACCCGTTCGTTGGTTCCCTGACGTTCTGCCGCATCTATTCCGGCGTTCTGAACAAGGGCGTGTCCCTGCTGAACACCGTGAAAGACAAGCGTGAGCGCGTCGGCCGGATGATGCAGATGCACTCCAACTCCCGCGAAGACATCGATGTAGCCTATGCAGGCGATATCGTTGCTATCGCTGGTCTGAAGGACACCACGACTGGCGACACCCTGTGTGATCCGCTGAAGCCGGTGATCCTGGAGCGCATGGAATTTCCGGAGCCGGTCATCGAGATCGCTGTCGAGCCGAAGACCAAGGGCGACCAGGAAAAGATGGGCCTCGCGCTCAACCGCCTGGCTGCCGAAGATCCGTCCTTCCGCGTCAAAACCGACGAAGAATCCGGTCAGACCATCATCGCCGGCATGGGCGAGCTGCACCTGGACATCATCGTCGACCGCATGAAGCGCGAGTTCAAGGTCGAAGCCAACATCGGTGCGCCGCAGGTGGCTTACCGCGAAACCATCACCAAGGTTTCTGAAGTGGATTACACCCACAAGAAGCAGTCTGGTGGTTCCGGTCAGTTCGCTCGCGTCAAGCTTGTCATCGAGCCGGCCGAGCCGAACGAAGGCTACGTCTTCGAAAGCAAGATCGTCGGCGGGTCCATTCCGAAGGAATACATCCCGGGCGTTACCAAAGGTATCGAAAGCGTCATGTCTTCCGGTCCGCTGGCAGGCTTCCCGATGCTCGATATCAAGGCAACCCTGATCGATGGTGCCTACCACGACGTTGACTCCTCGGTTCTCGCCTTCGAAATCGCCGGCCGTGCCGGTTTCCGCGAAGGTATTGCCAAGGCCGGCCCGAAACTGCTCGAGCCGATCATGAAGGTCGAGGTTGTTACACCGGAAGACTACATGGGTGACGTGATTGGTGACCTGAACTCCCGCCGCGGCCAGATCGCCGGCACGGAGAACCGGGGCGTCGTTACTGTCATCACCGCAATGGTCCCGCTGGCCAACATGTTTGGCTACGTGAACAACCTGCGTTCCATGTCTCAGGGCCGCGCACAGTACTCGATGGTGTTCGATCACTACGAGCAGGTGCCGCAGGCTGTCGCCGAAGAGGTTCAGGCGAAATACGCCTGAGCCCATCCTCTTAACGTCAAGAAGAACTAGAGAAACGGAGTAATCCGATGGCGAAAGAAAAATTTGAGCGCAACAAGCCGCACGTTAACATTGGCACGATTGGCCACGTTGACCACGGCAAGACGACGCTGACCGCAGCAATCACCATGACGCTGGCTGAAACCGGCGGTGCGACTGCAAAAGCTTACGACGAAATCGACGGCGCGCCTGAAGAAAAGGCTCGCGGCATCACCATCTCCACGGCCCACGTTGAGTATGAGACGGAAAACCGTCACTACGCACACGTCGACTGCCCTGGTCACGCCGACTACGTCAAGAACATGATCACCGGTGCAGCGCAGATGGACGGCGCGATCCTGGTCTGTTCTGCCGCTGACGGCCCGATGCCGCAGACCCGCGAACACATCCTCCTGGCTCGCCAGGTTGGTGTTCCGGCTCTGGTCGTGTTCATGAACAAGGTTGACCAGGTCGACGACGAAGAGCTCCTCGAGCTCGTCGAAATGGAAATCCGCGAACTGCTGTCTTCCTACGAATTCCCGGGCGACGACATTCCGATCGTCAAGGGTTCTGCGCTGGCAGCCGTTGAAAACCGCGATCCGGCCATTGGCCGCGATGCGATCCGTGAGCTGATGGCTCAGGTCGACGCGTACATCCCGACCCCGGAGCGTCCGAAGGACCTTCCGTTCCTGATGCCGATCGAAGACGTCTTCTCGATCTCCGGCCGTGGTACGGTTGTGACCGGTCGTGTCGAGCGCGGCATCGTGAAGGTTGGCGAAGAAGTCGAAATCGTCGGCATCAAGGACACGCAGAAGACCACTGTCACCGGCGTTGAAATGTTCCGCAAGCTGCTGGACAGCGGCGAAGCAGGCGACAACATCGGCGCGCTGATCCGCGGTATCGCACGTGAAGACGTTGAGCGTGGCCAGGTTCTTTGCAAGCCGGGTACCGTTACCCCGCACACGAAGTTCAAGGCCGAGGCTTACATCCTCACCAAGGAAGAAGGTGGTCGTCACACCCCGTTCTTCACCAACTACCGCCCGCAGTTCTACTTCCGTACGACGGACGTGACCGGTGTGGTGTCCCTGCCGGAAGGCACGGAAATGGTGATGCCGGGCGACAACGTCTCCGTCGAGGTTGAGCTGATCGTGCCGATCGCCATGGAAGAAGGCCTGCGCTTCGCTATCCGCGAAGGTGGCCGTACCGTCGGCGCTGGCGTCGTCGCATCCATCATCGAATAATCGACAGCCGGGCCTGCCGGTGACTTTCAAGTGAAACGCGGGCAGGCCCGCAGTCTTATTGGGAACAACAACAATGAACGGTCAGAATATCCGGATCCGCCTGAAGGCGTTTGACCACCGTATTCTCGACGCCTCCACCAAGGAGATCGTCAATACGGCCAAGCGGACCGGTGCTCAGGTACGGGGTCCCGTGCCGCTGCCGACGCGGATCGAGAAGTACACGGTGCTTCGCGGGCCGCATATCGATAAGAAAAGCCGCGATCAGTTCGAGATGCGTACGCATAAGCGCCTTCTCGATATCGTTGATCCGACGCCCCAGACGGTGGACGCGCTCATGAAGCTCGACCTCGCCGCTGGTGTCGACGTCGAGATCAAGCTCTAAGCCGGGTCGAAGGGGACACATCCATGCGTTCTGGAGTGATCGCTCAGAAAGTGGGCATGACCCGCATCTATAACGATGCAGGCGAGCATGTTCCGGTCACCGTTCTGCGGCTGGAAAATTGCCAGGTGGTTGCCCACCGCACTGACGAAAAAAATGGTTACACTGCGCTGCAGCTCGGTGCAGGTACCCGTAAAGTAAAGAATACGCCGAAGGCACTGCGTGGCCACTTTGCTGTTGCAAAGGTCGAGCCGAAGCGGACCGTGGCCGAATTCCGCGTTTCTGCGGAAAACCTGATCGACGTTGGCGCGGAACTGACCGCTGACCACTACGTCGAAGGCCAGTTTGTCGACGTGACCGGCACTTCTATCGGTAAGGGTTTTGCCGGTGCCATGAAGCGTCACAACTTCGGTGGTGGCCGTGCATCGCACGGTAACTCGATCTCGCACCGTTCGCACGGTTCTACCGGTCAGTGTCAGGACCCGGGCCGCGTGTTCAAGGGCAAGAAAATGGCCGGTCACATGGGTGATGCCCGCGTGACCACGCAGAACCTGAAGGTTGTGCGCACTGATGTTGAGCGTGGCCTGATCATGGTCGAGGGCTCTGTTCCGGGCGCCAAGGGCGGCTGGATCCTGGTCCGCGACGCGATCAAAAAGGCGCTGCCGGAAAACGTTCCGGTTCCGGGTGCTTTCAAAGCAACCGAAGCGACTGCGGCCGCCGGGAAGGAGAGTGAGTGATGGAACTCCAGGTCAAGACCCTCGAAGGTGGGGCGGCCGGTTCGATCACGGTGTCTGACGAGATCTTCGGTCTCGAGCCGCGCACCGATTTGATCCACCGTGTGGTGCGTTGGCAGCTGGCCAAGCGCCAGGCAGGCACCCACAAGTCGCTGGGCCGTTCGGAAGTTTCTGGTACGACGAAGAAATTCGTTCGCCAGAAAGGCTCCGGCGGCGCACGTCACGGCAACAAGAAGGCCCCGCAGTTCCGCGGTGGTGGTAAGGCATTCGGCCCGATCGTTCGCGATCACAGCCATGACCTGCCGAAGAAGGTTCGCGCCCTCGGCCTGAAGCATGCCCTGTCTGCGAAAGCCAAGACAGACAGCATCGTTGTTGTCGAAGACGCGAAGGCAGCCGAAGCAAAGACCAAGGCACTCAAGGCACAGCTGACCAAGCTCGGCCTGACCAGCGCCCTGATCATTGACGGCGCCGAGGTCGATGCAAACTTTGCTCTGGCATCCCGCAACATTCCGCATCTGGATGTGCTGCCGGTTCAGGGCATCAACGTTTACGACATCCTGCGTGCCAACACCCTGGTGTTGACCAAGGCTGCGGTGTCCGCACTTGAGGAGCGCTTTAAATGAGCAAACTTCCTCACTACGACAAAATCGTCGGCCCGGTAATCACCGAAAAGTCGACGATGGCTTCCGAAGAGAACAAGGTTGTCTTCAAAGTTGCTAACGATGCAACGAAGCCGGAAATCAAGGCCGCAGTCGAAGCGCTGTTCGGTGTGAAGGTCACGGCAGTGAACACCCTGGTCCGCAAGGGCAAGGTCAAGCGCTTCCGCGGTCGCATCGGCCGTCAGTCCGACTACAAGAAGGCCGTCGTTACGCTGCAGGAAGGTCACGCAATCGACGTGACCACCGGGCTCTAAGACGGGGACTTAAGAAAAATGGCACTTAAGACATTCAACCCGACGTCCCCAGGCCGCCGTCAGCTGGTTCAAGTTGATCGCTCTGGTCTGTGGAAAGGCAAGCCGGTCAAGACCCTGACCGAAGGCCTGTCCAAGTCCGGTGGCCGCAACAACGCCGGCCGCCTGACGTCTCCGAACCGCGGTGGCGGTCACAAGCGGTCTTACCGTCTTGTCGACTTCAAGCGCCGTAAATGGGACGTTCCGGCAACGGTCGAGCGCCTTGAATACGATCCGAACCGGACCGCATTCATTGCACTCATCCGTTACGAAGACGGTGAACTGAGCTACATCCTGGCGCCGCAGCGCCTGGCTGCTGGCGATACCGTCATCGCCGGTGAATCCGTCGACGTGAAACCGGGCAATGCCGCGCCGCTGGCTCGCATTCCGGTTGGCACGATCGTGCACAATGTCGAGCTGAAGCCGGGCAAAGGCGCCCAGATCGCTCGTTCGGCAGGCGCGTTCGTTCAGATCGTCGGCCGCGACCAGGGCTACACTACGCTGCGCCTTATGTCTGGCGAGCAGCGCCGTGTGCTCGGAACCTGCATGGCTTCCATTGGCGCCGTGTCCAACCCGGACCACGCCAACGTTAACCTGGGTAAAGCAGGCCGTTCCCGCTGGCTTGGCATTCGTCCGCATACTCGCGGTGTTGCCATGAACCCGATCGACCACCCGCACGGTGGTGGTGAAGGCAGGACCTCCGGCGGTCGTCATCCGGTTACTCCTTGGGGTAAACCGACCAAAGGTAAGCGTACGCGGCGCAATAAGCAGACTGATAAGTTTATCGTCCGCAGCCGTCACGCGAAGAAGTAAAGGGCAAGGATCGTGGCACGTTCGATCTGGAAAGGTCCGTTTGTCGACGGGTATCTGCTGAAGAAAGCGGACAAGGTCCGTGAGTCCGGCCGGAACGAGGTCATCAAGACCTGGAGCCGCCGCTCTACCATCCTGCCGCAGTTCGTCGGTTTGACCTTCGGCGTCTACAACGGTCAAAAGCACGTTCCGGTGCTGGTGTCTGAGGAAATGATCGGTCACAAGTTCGGTGAGTTCTCGCCGAGCCGGACCTATTATGGACACGGCGCCGACAAGAAGGCGAAGAGGAAGTAACGATGGGCAAGCCGAAGCGTGAGCGGACGCTCGCTGACAATGAGGCCCGGGCAATGACCCGCATGCTGCGCGTTTCCCCGCGCAAGCTGAACCTCGTTGCGGCTTCGATCCGTGGCAAAAAAGTCGGTTCCGCGATTGCGGACCTGACATTCTCCCGCAAGCGCATTGCGCAGGACGTCAAGAAGACCTTGATGTCGGCCATTGCCAACGCGGAAAACAACCATGACCTGGACATCGACAACCTGGTGGTTGCTGAAGCACATGTCGGCAAGGCATTTGTGATCAAGCGGTTCCAGGCCCGTGCACGCGGCCGCGTTGGCCGGATCGAGAAGCCGTTCTCGAACCTGACCATCGTCGTGCGCGAAGTTGAGGAGACTGCCTGATGGGACATAAGACAAACCCGATCGGCATGCGCCTCGGGATCAACCGCACCTGGGACAGCCGCTGGTACGCGAACAAGAACGAATACGGCGATCTTCTGCACGAAGATTTCCGCATCCGTGAGCTCCTGCTGAAGGAACTGAAGCAGGCTGCCGTATCCAAGGTTGTTATCGAACGCCCGCACAAGAAGTGCCGTGTGTCCATTCACTCCGGTCGTCCGGGTGTGGTCATCGGTAAAAAGGGTGCCGATATCGAGCGTCTTCGCAAGAAGATCGCCGACATCACCAATTCCGAAGTGCATCTCAACATCGTTGAAGTGCGCAAGCCGGAAATCGACGCGACCCTGGTCGCCCAGTCGATTGCCCAGCAGCTGGAACGCCGCGTTGCTTTCCGTCGCGCCATGAAGCGGGCCGTTCAGTCCGCCATGCGTCTCGGTGCACAGGGCATCCGTATCAACTGCGGTGGCCGTCTCGGCGGTGCGGAAATTGCGCGTATCGAATGGTACCGCGAAGGCCGCGTCCCGCTTCACACGCTGCGTGCAGACATCGACTACGGTGTTGCAAGCGCTCACACGGCTTACGGTGTGTGCGGTGTGAAGGTCTGGATCTTCAAGGGTGAAATTCTGGAACACGATCCGATGGCGTCTGAGCGCCGTGCGACCGCTGCTTCCGAAGGCAACCAGGGTGATCGCGGCGGACGCCGGGATCGGGGCCGCGAGCGCGCAGCTTAATTCAAGCTGCCTGCCGCTCGTAACTTAAGAAAGACGAGAGAAGAACGATGCTGCAACCGAAGCGCACAAAGTTCCGCAAGCAGCACAAGGGCCGCATCCACGGCTTGTCGAAGGGAGGCACTGACCTCAACTTCGGCGCATTCGGTCTGAAGGCGATTGAGCCGGAGCGTGTTACGGCACGTCAGATCGAAGCGGCCCGCCGTGCTATGACCCGCCACATGAAGCGTGCGGGTCGTGTTTGGATCCGCATCTTCCCGGACGTCCCGGTTTCCTCGAAACCTGCTGAAGTCCGCATGGGTAAAGGTAAGGGTTCTCCGGATTACTGGGCTTGCCGTGTCAAGCCAGGCCGGATCATGTTCGAAATCGACGGTGTGCCGGAAGACATTGCGCGTGAAGCCATGCGTCTTGCTGCAGCCAAACTGCCGATCAAGTGCCGCTTCGTTCAGCGTATCGGCGAGTAGGGCAGGCGAGGAGTTAGAGCCATGAAGGCTACCGATGTACGGGCTAAGACCCTCGACGAGCTCCGCAGTGAGCTTGAAGGCCTGAAGAAAGAGCAGTTCAACCTGCGCTTCCAGCGGGCTACGGGTCAGCTTGAAAACACTGCGCGTGTCCGGCAGATCCGCCGTGATATCGCGCGTATCCAGACGATCATGCGCGAAAAGCGCGTGTCGGCGAACGCGTAAGGAGACGGCCATGCCGAAGCGTATCCTGCAGGGCACCGTTGTCAGCGACGCCAATGACAAGACGGTGACGGTGAATGTGGAGCGCCGCTTCACGCACCCGCTGCTGAAGAAGACTGTGCGCCGGACCAAGAAGTACCGCGCACACGACGAAACCAACCAGTACAAGGTTGGCGACATTGTTCAGATCGAAGAATGCGCGCCGATCTCTAAAAACAAACGTTGGACCGTGGTCGCTCAGTGACCGCGCTCCATTCAGTGAGCATCAGGCGCCCGTGACCCGAGCGCCATCAGAAGAACAAGGCAGCCAGTCATGATTCAGATGCAAACAAACCTCGACGTCGCGGATAATTCCGGCGCTCGTCGTGTCATGTGCATCAAAGTGCTCGGCGGCTCCAAGCGTAAATATGCCCAGGTAGGCGACATCATCGTCGTCTCCGTGAAAGAGGCAATTCCGCGGGGCCGCGTTAAGAAGGGCGACGTGATGAAGGCTGTCGTCGTGCGCACGGCAAAGGATATCCGCCGTCCCGATGGCAGCGTGATCCGGTTCGACCGCAATGCGGCCGTGCTGGTCAACAACAACAAGGAGCCGATCGGCACCCGTATCTTCGGACCGGTACCGCGTGAACTCCGTGCAAAGAACCATATGAAAATCATTTCGCTCGCGCCGGAGGTGCTCTGATGGCTGCGAAAATTAAAAAAGGCGACACGGTGGTTGTGCTGACCGGCCGTGACAAGGGTAAGTCCGGCGAAGTCATCCAGATGCTGCCGGCTGACAACAAGGCCCTGGTCCGCGGCATCAACATGGTTCGCCGCCACCAGAAGCAGACCCAGACGCAGGAAGCAGGCATCGTGGCCAAGGAAGCCCCGATTCACCTTTCCAACGTTGCACTGGCCGATCCGAAGGACGGCAAGGCGACCCGCGTCGGCTTCAAAGTGCAGGACGATGGCACCAAGGTCCGTGTGGCCAAGCGTTCGGGAGACCTGATCGATGGCTGAGACCACTAACGTGCCGCGTCTCAAGACGCATTATGACGAAGTTGTGCGCAAGCAGCTTCTGGAGAAGTTCCAGTACAAGAACGTCATGCAGGTTCCGCAGCTGGAAAAGATTGTCCTCAACGTCGGTGTCGGCGAAGCGGTCAGCGATTCCAAGAAGGCGCGTATCGCAGCTGACGACCTGGCACTGATTGCCGGTCAGAAGCCGGTGATCACCAAGGCGAAAAAGTCGATCGCAACCTTCAAGGTTCGCGAAGGCATGCCGCTTGGTGCAAAGGTTACACTGCGCCGCCAGCAGATGTTCGAATTCCTGGACCGTCTGATCACCATCGCGCTGCCGCGCGTTCGTGACTTCCGTGGTCTGAACCCGAAGAGCTTCGACGGTCGCGGCAACTACGCCATGGGCATCAAAGAACACATCGTGTTCCCGGAAATCGAATACGACAAGGTCGACCAGATCTGGGGCATGGACGTGATCATCTGCACCACGGCGCCGAATGACGACGAAGCACGCGAGCTTCTGCGCGCGTTCAACTTCCCGTTCACGAAGTAACGGGCAAGGAAGGGATCGACGATGGCGAAGAAAAGCGCAATCGAGAAGAACAAGCGCCGCGAGAAGCTTGTAAAGAAATACGCTGAGAAGCGCGCTGCCCTGAAGGCACTGGCTAAAGATGAAAGCCTGTCCCTGGAAGAGCGGTACAACGCACGCCTGAAGCTGGCAAAATTGCCGCGGAACTCCGCGCCGAACCGCGTTCGCAACCGTTGCGAAGTGTCCGGCCGTCCGCGCGGTTTTTACCGCAAGCTGAAGATGTCGCGTATTGCGCTTCGTGAACTGGGCTCCCTGGGTAAGATCCCGGGCCTGGTCAAGTCGAGCTGGTAAGGAGAAACTCCGATGGCAATTTCTGATCCGTTGGGGGATATGCTGACCCGCATTCGCAACGCGCAGATGCGTCGCAAGAACAAGGTCAGTTCACCAAATTCCAAATTGCGCGCACATGTACTTGATGTGCTCGCAAAAGAGGGGTACATCCGTGGCTACACCACGGTTGAATACGAGGGCGGTAAGTCCGAGTTGGAAATCGAACTGAAGTATTTCGACGGTGAACCGGTTATCCGCACGATTGAACGTGTGTCCAAGCCGGGCCGCCGCGTGTACTCGTCGGTGAAAAACATCCCGCATGTCTCTAATGGCCTGGGCGTGTCGATCATTTCGACTCCGCGTGGTGTCATGAGCGACCATCAGGCGCGGGACGAAAACGTAGGTGGTGAGGTTCTTTGCCGCGTCTTCTGATGCGGCATCCTCATTTTAAAACAACGACAAGGTTGGTCATATGTCTCGTATTGGCAAAAAGCCAGTCCCCGTGCCAAGCGGGGTAACGGCATCGATCGACGGTCAGACGGTTACGATCAAGGGCCCGAAAGGCGAAAAGTCTTTCGTGCTCAATGATCTTGTTCTGGCCGAAATGACGGATGATGGGATCAAAATCGATCCGTGCAACAGCTCCAAGCCGGCTCGCTCCATGTGGGGCATGAGCCGTACCATGGTCGCGAACCTGATCACTGGCGTAACCGAGGGCTTCAAGAAAGACCTCGCCATCACCGGTGTCGGTTATCGCGCTCAGGTCCAGGGCAAGAACCTTCAGCTGGCGCTCGGTTTCTCTCATGACGTTGTCTATCCGATCCCGGATGGTATCGATATCGTGTGCCCGAAACCCACGGAAATCAACATCACCGGTACCGACAAACAGCGCGTCGGTCAGGTTGCTGCTGAAATTCGTGAATTCCGCCCGCCGGAGCCCTACAAGGGCAAAGGCGTTCGTTATGCAGGCGAGTTCATCGTCCGCAAAGAAGGCAAGAAGAAGTAACGGACCCAGATCATGGCGAACAGCAAACAAGCTTTCGAGCGCCGCCGCGATCGCGTGCGCCGTTCGATTCAGAAAGCCGCGAACGGTCGTCCGCGCCTTTCTGTCTTCCGCTCGTCGAAGCAGATCTACGCCCAGATCATCGACGATGCGAAGGGACATACGATTGTCTCTGCTTCAACGATCGAAACAGATCTCAAGAGCAGCCTGAAAACGGGCGCCGACGTCGCTGCAGCCGCAGCCGTTGGCAAGCTTGTCGCCGAGCGTGCTGCTGCCGCTGGCGTAAAGCAGGTCGTGTTCGACCGTGGCGGGTACCAGTATCATGGGCGCGTAAAAGCGCTTGCTGATGCAGCCCGTGAAGGTGGACTTGAATTCTGACCAGCGCCCGTTGGCGCTCTTAAGAACGGAAGACGTATAATATGGCGAGACAAGAAAATCGCGATCGCGACGAGCGAGACAGCGAATTCGTCGACAAGCTCGTTCACATCAACCGCGTTGCGAAAGTGGTCAAGGGTGGCCGTCGTTTCGGCTTCGCAGCACTCGTTGTGGTTGGTGACCAGAAGGGCCGCGTCGGCTTCGGTCATGGCAAGGCGCGTGAAGTGCCGGAAGCCATCCGTAAGGCAACTGAAGCAGCAAAGCGCACGATGATCCGTGTACCGCTTCGCGAAGGCCGGACCCTCCACCACGATGTGGAAGGCCGTCACGGCGCTGGCAAGGTTCTGCTTCGTGCAGCTCCGGCCGGTACCGGTATCATCGCAGGCGGCCCGATGCGTGCCGTTTTCGAAACGCTCGGCGTCCAGGACGTTGTGGCCAAGTCTCTGGGGACTTCCAACCCCTACAACATGGTGCGTGCAACTTTTGCTGCGCTGACCAAGGAAGACAGCCCGCGTTCCGTCGCTGCCCGCCGTGGCCTGAAGGTCTCTGTGCTGCAGTCCCGCCGTCGTGACAACAACGATGAGGCGGCTTCGGCTGCCGCTGAGGCTTGACCTTAGCGGCTCCGGTCCCCAGCTGAGAGAGGGTATGTTCCATGGCGAACACCGAAAAGACTGTCACGGTCGAACAGATCGGCAGCCCGCTGCGCCGTCCTAAGGACCAGCGCGCGACGCTCGTCGGTCTCGGCCTGAACAAGATGCACCGCCGTTCCACACTGAAGGATACTCCTGAAGTGCGCGGCATGATCAATAAGGTCCAGCATCTCGTTCGCGTCGTCGAAGACAACGCGTAAGAACGGGGTGAGGAGAAACGAACATGAAGCTCAATGAACTTCGTGACAACGAAGGTGCCGTAAAAGACCGCATGCGTGTGGCTCGCGGCATCGGGTCCGGCAAGGGCAAGACCGGTGGCCGTGGTGTCAAAGGTCAGAAGTCCCGTTCCGGCGTTGCCATCAAAGGCTTTGAAGGCGGTCAGATGCCGCTTCACCGCCGTCTGCCGAAGCGCGGCTTCACGAACATTTTTGCCAAGGACTACAACACTGTGTCCGTTGGTCGTGTTCAGAAGGCGATTGATGCAGGCAAGCTGAATGCGTCCGAGACGGTTACCGTCGAAGCGCTGAAGGCAGCAGGCGTTGTCAAGCGGGTCCGTGACGGTGTGCGCATCGTTGCCAACGGTGAACTCACCGCTGCAGTGACCTTTGAAGTTGCCGGTGCCTCCAAGGGCGCTGTTGCAGCGATCGAAAAAGCAGGCGGCAAGGTTGCCGTTCTGGGAGCTCAGGCTTAACAGCCTGGGCTTCACCCATTTCTTGGGCAAGCATTCCGGAGTAGGGCATGGCATCGGCCGCCGAGCAACTGGCGTCAAATCTCAATTTCTCAGCTTTCGCCAAGGCTGAAGAACTCAAAAAGCGCATCTGGTTCACACTGGGGGCGCTTTTGGTTTATCGACTGGGCACTTACATTCCCTTGCCCGGCATCAATCCGGACGCCTTTGCGCAGGCCTTCAATCAGGCCCAGTCCGGCATCATCGGCATGTTCAACATGTTTGCCGGCGGTGCTGTCGAGCGCATGGCGATCTTCGCTCTCGGCATTATGCCGTATATTTCCGCCTCCATTATCATGCAGCTCATGACGACCGTCGTTCCGACGCTCGAGCAGATGAAGAAGGAAGGCGAGCAGGGCCGCAAGGTCATCAACCAGTACACGCGCTACGGCACTGTTATCCTGGCGGCTTTCCAGGCTTACGGTATCGCAGTCGGTCTGGAAGGAGCGACCAATGTGGTTGCCGATCCGGGCTGGTTCTTCCGGGCTTCAACTGTTCTGACGCTTGTCGGCGGTACCATGTTCCTGATGTGGCTCGGTGAGCAGATCACATCGCGCGGTATCGGTAACGGTATTTCGCTGATCATCTTTGCCGGCATTGTCGCCGGTCTGCCGGTCGCGCTGGTCAACGTGCTTGAACTCGGCCGCCAGGGTTCGATGTCGACGATCCTGATTCTCGGCATCCTGATACTGGCTGTCGTGGTGATCGCACTGATCGTGTTCATGGAGCGGGCTCAGCGCAGACTGCTGATTCAGTATCCGAAGCGCCAGATGGGCAACCGCATGTTCGAGGGCAACACCTCGTTCCTGCCGCTCAAGCTCAACACTGCTGGTGTGATTCCGCCGATCTTCGCGTCCTCCCTTCTGCTGGTTCCCGCCACTATCGGCGGCTTCAGTCAGGGTTCGGGCAATGAGTGGCTGACGTATATCACTGCGGCGCTTGGTCACGGCCAGCCGTTGTTCATGGTGTTCTACGCAGCGATGATCGTGTTCTTCTGTTTCTTCTATACCGCGATCGTTTTCAATCCGAGCGACACTGCGGACAACCTGAAGAAACACGGCGGTTTCATTCCCGGGATCCGTCCCGGCGAGCGTACAGCGCAGTATATCGACTACGTTCTGACGCGCATTACGGTGGTCGGTGCAATTTACATCACCGTCGTTTGTCTATTACCCGAATTCCTTATTTCGGCGACAGGCGTTCCGTTCTATTTCGGTGGCACCTCTTTGTTGATTGTCGTAAGCGTGACGATGGATACCGTGTCACAGATCCAGGGGCATTTGCTTGCGCACCAATATGAGGGTCTGGTGAAAAAAGCGAAATTAAGTGGGAGGCGTCGATGAGGCTTATTCTGGTTGGACCGCCAGGAGCGGGGAAGGGGACACAGGCCGCGCACCTCGTTGCGAAATACGCGATCCCGCAGCTCTCCACCGGAGACATGCTGCGGGCCGCAGTGGCCGCCCAGACCCCGGTAGGCGTTAAAGCCAAGGAAGTCATGGACGCAGGTGGGCTCGTGTCGGATGAGATCGTTGTCGGTATCATCCGCGACCGGATCGCCGAAGAAGATGCCAAGAACGGATTCATTCTTGATGGTTTTCCCCGCACGCTCGCCCAGGCCGAAGCGCTTGACGAGATGCTGGAAGCAAACAGCCTCAAGCTGAATGCCGTAATCGAACTGCGTGTCGACCAGTCGAAGCTGGTCGATCGGATCATCAAGCGTGCCGCTGATGCACAGGCTGCCGGTCAGCCGGTGCGCAAGGACGATGACCCGGAAGTCTTCAAGCAACGTCTTGAAGCCTACAACCGCGATACCGCAGTTGTTGTGCCGTATTACGAGAAGACAGGTCTTCTTTCCGTGATTGACGGCATGCAGTCCATTGATGAAGTGACGGCTTCAATAGATTCCGTTCTTCAAGGACTTGACGAAAAGGTTTAGAGCCGTTAAACGACCCGCTCTAGCTTACAGTTAAGCCGGTTCCATGTACGTGGGGCCGGCATTCTCTGTGCCGGGGTTGCCCCGGCATTTTCGTACCCGCAAGGGCCGGACTCCACCGGACGCGGGCATTACAACCTGCGGCAAGACCATGGTCTCGCTGCGTAATCATGGAGACGAACGTGGCACGTATTGCTGGCGTTAACATCCCGACGAACAAGCGCGTTGTCATCGCGCTTCAGTACATTCACGGCATCGGCGCGAAGTTCGCGCAGGAAATCATCGAAAAGAACAACATCGATGCTGCCCGCCGTGTGAACGAGCTTTCCGACGCAGAAGTTCTGTCCATCCGCGAAACCATCGACCGCGATTACCTCGTTGAAGGTGACCTGCGTCGCGAGACCGCGATGAACATCAAGCGTCTGATGGACCTTGGCTGCTACCGCGGCCTGCGTCACCGTCGCGGCCTGCCGGTTCGCGGTCAGCGGACGCACACGAACGCACGTACCCGCAAGGGTCCGGCTAAACCGATCGCTGGTAAGAAGAAGTAATTACCCTGCCTCGATTGGTGGTGGAGCTGCCGGCATTACGGCAGTGACGAGATCAAAACAAGGATAAGAGAATGGCTAAAGACACGACGCGCGTGCGTCGCCGCGAACGCAAGAACATCTCTTCTGGCGTCGCGCATGTGAACTCCACGTTCAACAACACCATGATCACGATCACCGACGCACAGGGCAACGCGATCTCCTGGTCGTCCGCCGGTGCACTCGGTTTCAAAGGTTCCCGTAAGTCCACTCCGTATGCTGCCCAGGTTGCTGCGGAAGACGCTGCGAAAAAAGCTGCCGAGCACGGCATGCGCACCCTGGAAGTGGAAGTGCGCGGTCCGGGTTCCGGTCGTGAATCTGCTCTGCGTGCCCTGCAGGCCGCCGGTTTCCTGATCACGTCCATCCGTGACGTGACGCCGATTCCGCACAACGGCTGCCGTCCGCGCAAGCGTCGCCGCGTCTAAGGCTTCCCAGCTTTAGGTACTTGTTTCTCCAAATGGCAAAGAATGGCCTGGCGCTGATCCGCCGGGCGGGATAGCCGAAGGGACGAAAACGTGACCATTCAAAAAAACTGGCAAGAACTGATCAAGCCGACCAAACTCGAGATCAAGCCGGGTGAAGACCCGCGCTTCTTGGCAACCGTCGTTGCCGAGCCGCTCGAGCGTGGCTACGGTCTGACCCTTGGCAACGCGCTGCGCCGTATCCTGCTGTCTTCTCTGCAGGGTGCCGCCGTGACTGCCGTTCAGATCGATGGCGTTCTGCATGAGTTCTCGTCGATCCCGGGTGTCCGGGAAGATGTCACCGACATCGTGCTGAATATCAAGGAAATCGCCATCCGCATGGAAGGCGAGGGACCCAAGCGCATGGTCGTGCGCAAACAGGGCCCGGGTGTTGTTACCGCCGGCGATATTCAGACTGTTGGCGACGTTGAGGTTCTCAATCCGGAACTGGTGCTCTGCACGCTGGATGAAGGCGCTGAAATCCGCATGGAATTCACCGTCAACACCGGCAAGGGCTACCATTCTTCGGACCGGAACCGTCCGGAAGATGCGCCGATTGGCCTGATCCCGGTCGACAGCCTCTACTCTCCGGTCAAGAAGGTCTCCTACAAGGTGGAAAACACCCGTGAAGGCCAGGTTCTTGACTATGACAAGCTGACCCTGACTGTCGAAACCGATGGTTCCGTCAAGCCGGAAGACGCCGTGGCATTCGCTGCACGCATTCTGCAGGATCAGCTCTCCATCTTCGTCAACTTCGAAGAGCCGCAGCGTGAAGTCGCCGAGGACAGCGTCCCGGAACTGGCTTTCAACCCTGCGCTTCTGAAGAAGGTCGACGAGCTGGAACTGTCTGTACGGTCTGCAAACTGCCTGAAGAACGACAATATCGTGTATATTGGCGATCTCATTCAGAAGACCGAAGCGGAAATGCTGCGGACCCCGAATTTCGGCCGCAAGTCGCTGAACGAAATCAAGGAAGTTCTCGCCCAGATGGGTCTCCATCTCGGCATGGAAGTTGCCAACTGGCCGCCTGAGAACATCGATGATCTCGCCAAGCGCTACGAAGACCATCAGTACTAAGGGCGTACGCGTCCTGTGAGGATCAACCGGGCAAGAGTTCAACCAGAAGAACTGACTGCCTGAAAGAAAAAGGAGAGGGCCATGCGCCACGGTAAATCCGGCCGCAAGCTCAACCGGACCTCTAGCCACCGTAAGGCTATGTTCGCGAACATGGCAGCGTCGCTGATCAAGCACGAACAGATCGTAACGACCCTGCCGAAGGCTAAAGAAATGAAGCCGATCATCGACAAGCTCATCACCCTGGGCAAGCGCGGTGACCTGCATGCACGCCGCCAGGCCATTTCGCAGATTCGCGATGCGGCAATGGTTGCCAAGCTGTTCGAAACGCTCGGTGAGCGTTACAAGGACCGCAGCGGCGGGTATTCCCGCGTGCTGAAAGCCGGCTTCCGCTATGGCGACAACGCTCCGATGGCTGTCATCGAGCTGGTCGACCGTGATCCGGAAGAACGCGGTGCTGAAGACCGTGCTCGCGTTGAAGCTGAAGAAGCAGCTGAAAACGCAGCGTAATAATTGCCTCAATGGCAATCGGGAAAGGCGGGCAGATTTGCCCGCCTTTTTTTGTTGTCTTCGTGACTGTCCGCCCAAACGTATTCGTTTCGAATAATGAGACCGCAATTATCAATGATTTAAGGAAAACTGCCTAGCTTCTAGCCATGCCTCCTGGACTAGTGGGAGAGGCTGGGGAGATTTACTGTGATAGCCAAAACGAATTCCGCTTCTAAGAAGAGGTCGCCTTCTCTTCGACTTTCTTTTGTTATTCCGGCTCTGATGATCGTGATTACAGTCGCCGCATGTGCGGCGGTGGGTGTCATCGGCTACATGACCGGTCGCGACGGATTGCAACAAGCGGCAGAAGCCGAACTTGGCATGGTCATCACAGCGCGTAACGCGCTCCTGCAGTCGCGCCTGCACGCAGCTGAATCCCAGATCGTGAACCTGGCGTCCAGCGTGTCGGATCCGTTGAGCAACCTTGGCAACGCGACCATGAACCTTGCCAAGGAAAAAGACGAAATTCTCGGCCTGTTCCAGGCGCCGCAGAGCCCTGAAGAACGTGCAGCGGTCACAGGCAAGGAACAGAAGACAATGTATGCCTGGCGCCACACCGAGGCGCACCCGGCCTTCTACAATGTCTGGAAAAACGGCGGCTTCGCAGATCTTTATCTGCTCGATAACGCCGGCCTCATTCTTTATTCGGTCACCAAGGGTGACGAATTCCTGTCCAAGCTTGGCGAAGGCAGTGTTGCCGAAGGGACCGGCCTGGAGACAGTCTACAACGCTGCCAAGGAGCTGGGTGAGGGGGAGATCGCCGCCAGTGTCTTTGCACCTTACACCCCTGCCGGCGGCAAGGGCTCTCTGTTCCTGGCATCGCCCGTCTTCATGAATTCGTTCGGTACGATCAGCCTCAGCGGTGTTGCCGTCATGCGGATCGATTCCGATTTCCTGAGTGAAGTTGTTGCGAACCGTGAAGACCTTGGTGAAACCGGTCAGGTTTACGTGATCAACCAGGACGGCCTCGCGCTCAGCGACATGCCGCTTGCAGGAGCGCCGACTGCGCTCAGCACCAGCGTTTCCAGCGGACCGGCGATTGAGGCTGCCGCCGGCACCGCTTCAGCCGGTATCGTTCAGGGGGCTGATGGCGTTGATGATCTTGTCGTTGCCCGTCCGCTAGCCTTCCAGGGGCAGAACTGGGCCATCGTTGCAGAGAAGAGCGTTGAAGAAACGCTTTCTGCCGTCATTCGCATGCGCGATCAGATGTTCCTCTGGTCGCTTGCAACAATTGCCGTTGCAGCCGTCATTGCCCTGTTCTTCTCCCAGTCGATCACCCGTCCTCTCACCACGCTTGTAGGGGCTCTCAACGCGATTGCCTCCGGTGATCTTGGTGCGGAGATCAAGGCTGCGAACCGCAAGGACGAAATCGGCGACATCGGCCGGGCCGTTCTTCAGATCCGCCAGAATGCAGCTGAAGAAAACGAGCGCCGTGCAGCCGAGGAAGCCGATGATGCAAGACGTCAGGCAGAGCAGCGCCAGGAAATGCTGGCAAGCCTTGCCGGCGACTTCGAAGCGACTGTCGGCACTGTCGTCGACAAGGTGGCTCATACCGCTGCAACCTTGCGCGAATCGGCCAACAAGATGCGCAGCATGACCGACATGGCAGGCGAAACATCTGCCAATGCGGCCACTATGTCCGAGGAAACCCTGGCCGAAGTGGAATCGATCGCGGCAGCTTCCGATCAGCTTTCCAGCTCGATCCAGGAAATCTCGACATTGATCGAACGCTCTTCCAGCGTTGCTGCCGAAGCAACCAAACGTGCGGAAACGACCAACGATACGGTGCGATCGCTTGCGGAAGCTGCCAACCGGATCGGCGAAGTCGTCACGTTGATTTCCGATATCGCCGACCAGACCAACCTTCTGGCTCTCAACGCCACCATCGAAGCCGCACGTGCCGGTGAAGCCGGCAAGGGCTTTGCGGTGGTTGCCTCCGAGGTCAAGGACCTTGCGTCCCAGACAGGCAAGGCTACCGGCGAAATCCAGCAGCAGATCGATGCCATCCGCGGGGCGACCGACGATGCGGTTGATGCCATCGGCGACATCCAGAAGACCATCGACGAGATTACAAAGTCGGTGAGCGAAGTTGCTGCAGCCGTTACCGAGCAGAGCTACGCGACGCAGGGCATTGCAGAGAACACTCAGCGGGCTGCCGGTGGAACCTCCAAGGTTACCGAGGACATCCGCAACGTTTCTTCTCTGTCGAACGATACCAACATGGCTGCACAGAACTTCTCCGAAGAAGCAGCGGACATGGCATCGAAAGCTGAAGAACTGGATCAGGAAGTGCGCAGCTTCCTTGCGCAGGTTCGTTCGGCCTGAAGTAAGCCTGCATGATGAAAAAGGGGCCGCCGGAAATCCAGCGGCCCCTTTTGTATTTGCCTCTTTTCCTCCCTATCTGCCATGTATCGCGATGGATATGAGAAGATTCGAAAAAGAGGCACCCGCCATGCGCCTGGTCCTGACCAGCTTTACGCGTTCCCTTGTCATAGCGGGCCTGGCCGGCCTGATCGGTATGTCTGCTGCGCTTTCCCAGACGGTGCAGCCGTCTCCGGCCGATCTTCGGCTTGTTCCGCAAAGCGATGCGCAGATCAAACTCTCCTTCGCGCCAATCGTGAAAAAGGTCGCGCCGGCGGTGGTCAACGTTTATGCGAGCCGCAAGGTGGTGCAGCGTCGGCAAGTGTCGCCCTTCATGGACGATCCCTTCTTTCGCCGGTTCTTCGGCCAGCCCGGCGGGAACGACAGGCCACGGCAGCGGGTTGAATCGTCCCTTGGATCCGGCGTCATCATTTCGAGTGATGGTACGGTGATCACCAACCATCATGTGATCAAGGACGCGGACGACGTTCGCGTCGCCCTGAACGACCGTCGTGAATTCGATGCCGATATCGTTCTCATGGACGAACGTACCGACCTCGCGGTGCTGAAGATCCGGGGTGATGGACCTTTCGAAAGCATCGACTTTGCGGATTCCGACAGCCTTGAAGTCGGCGACATCGTGCTTGCCATCGGTAACCCGTTCGGTGTCGGCCAGACGGTTACCCAGGGCATCGTTTCGGCCACGGCTCGCACGCAGGTCGGCGTGACGGACTTTCAGTTCTTCATCCAGACCGACGCGGCAATCAACCCGGGCAACTCCGGCGGTGCGCTTGTCGATATGACCGGCAAGCTGGTTGGCATCAACTCGGCCATCTATTCTCGCTCCGGCGGCTCCAACGGTATCGGCTTTGCCATTCCGGCGCATATGGCGCGTTTCGTTGCGAAAGCTGCCGATCATGGCGGCAAGGTGCAGCGGCCTTGGCTGGGCGCGACAGTGCAGCTGGTGAATGCCGAAATCGCTGAAGCACTGTCTCTCGACCGGCCACGCGGTGTGCTTGTGACGGCAGTCTTTGATGGGTCACCTGCCTTTGAGGCCGGGCTTCGGGTCAGCGATCTGGTAATTGCGGTTGACGGCAAGGAAGTGACCGATCCCAATTCCTTCGGCTATCGTTTCGCAACAAAGATGATTGGCGAACAGACCGATTTTGTTGTCCTGAGGGACGGTGCGGAAGAGCATGTGACCGTGTCACTGCAGCCGGCTCCCGAAACCATTCCACGGGATACACGTGAACTTGTCGAGTATTCGCCCTTCGAAGGCGCGACGGTCATGAACCTTTCGCCTGCCGTTTCCGAGGAACTGGGAATGGAAGGGATTTTCGACGGTGTCGTGATTGCCGAAGTGAAGCGCGGCAGCACCGCGGACCGTGTGGGGCTTCGCCCGGGCGACATCATCCGGGGGATCAACCGGCAAACCGTCGAGACCACCGAAATGCTGGAAGGTATCACCAAGAAGCCACCGCGTGTTTGGCAGCTCGATATCGAGCGGGACGGCAAGGTTTCACAGCTCATCCTGCGCGGTTAGGAGACAGTGTGAGCGATCTGTTCGAAGCTTCCGGACTAAGCCAGTCCGGCCCGCGGCCACTGGCGGACCGGATGCGACCGACCAAACTTGCCGATGTGGTGGGGCAGGATCACCTGCTCGGGCCGGAAGGCACGCTGTCGCGCATGCTGAAGACGCGGACGCTTGGTTCGTTGATCTTCTGGGGGCCGCCGGGTACCGGCAAGACAACCATTGCCCGGTTGCTGGCCAATGAAACGGACCTCGCGTTCGAACAGATCTCTGCGATCTTTTCCGGTGTTTCGGACCTGAAGAAGGTGTTCGAAACGGCTCGCGCCCGGCGCATGAGCGGCAGGGCAACGCTGCTCTTCGTTGACGAGATCCATCGGTTCAACCGGGCGCAGCAGGACAGCTTCCTTCCGGTGATGGAGGACGGCACGATCACGCTGGTTGGTGCGACCACGGAAAACCCGTCTTTTGAGCTTAACGCGGCCTTGCTGTCGCGCTCTCACGTCATGACGTTCCATTCCCTTTCCGCGGACGCCATCGAAAAACTGCTGGCGCGGGCAGAGGAGTTGGAAGAGCGTAAGCTGCCGCTTGACGAGGAAGCCCGACGGGTGCTGATCCGCATGGCCGATGGCGACGGCCGCTCTTCTCTGACCCTGGCCGAGGATGTCTGGCGCGCCGCAGGAGAGGACGAGGTCTTCGATGCCGAGCGCCTGCAGGAAATTGTCCAGAGGCGGGCGCCGATTTACGACAAGAGTGCCGACGGCCATTACAATCTGATTTCCGCGCTGCACAAGTCCGTGCGGGGGTCCGATCCCGATGCCGCCCTCTACTGGTTCTGCCGGATGCTGGATGGCGGGGAGGACCCGCTCTATCTTGCCCGGCGTCTTATCCGCATGGCGGTTGAGGACATCGGGCTGGCCGACCCCAATGCACTGGTGCAAGCCAATGCGGCCCGTGACGCCTACCAGATGCTCGGGTCGCCCGAAGGGGAATTGGCGCTTGCGCAGTCGGTGATCTATCTTGCAACGGCGCCGAAATCGAACGGTGCTTATGTGGCCTACAAGGCGGCGATGCGGGATGCCAAGTCCAGCGGCTCTCTGCTGCCGCCCAAGCATATCCTCAACGCGCCCACCAAGCTGATGAAGCAGGAAGGGTACGGCGACGGCTATCAATACGACCACGATGCTCCCGACGGCTTTTCCGGTCAGGACTATTTTCCAGAGCAGTTGGGCCGCAAGACCTATTACGACCCACCCCAGAGAGGGTTTGAGCGGGAACTGAGAAAACGCCTGGAGTTCTGGGACAAGCGGCGCAAGGAACGCGGCTGAGCTCGGTAGCCTGAAAGATCAGGCGGTTTCGGTTGATGTCAGACGGTCGAGGGCGCTCTTGAGTGTGGCGATCAGCTTGTCCCGGTCTTCCGGTGCCATCGTGTCGGAAATCTTGTCCAACTGGCGAGACACCAGGTCGACTTCCAGATCATCCTTGACCGGAACGGGTTCCTTCAGGCCGATTACCTCGTAGGTGGAGACCGGATAGGCAATCCCCTTGACGTTGACTTCACCATTTTCAGCGCATTTGATCTGCTCTTTCACCTGCGAATAGGTTTCGAAGGAGATCAGGATAGAGCCCGGTGTGGCAAGGCTTTCCAGGCGTGAGGCCGTGTTCACGCCTCGTCCGATGATGGTGTAGTCCAACCGGTCTTCGCTGCCGAAATTGCCCACGGTGCAATAGTCCGTATGGATCCCCATGCGGCATTTCATCGGTTTGGAGATACCGGCTTCCCGCCAGGCACCCTGGAGCGCCTTCATCCGGTCCTGCATGTCGATGGCCATGCGTACGCAGGCAAGTGCGTCCTCGGTCACACCACGTGTTTCCGGGTCACCGAAAAAGATCAGGATGGCGTCGCCGACGTATTTGTCGATGGTCGCGCCGTAGCGCAGCGCGATATTCGACATCTCCGTCAGATACTGGTTGAGGATCGCCGTGAGTTCTTCTGATTCAAGCCGGTCTGCCGTTTCGGTGAAGTCGGCTATATCGGAGAAGAAAACCGTCAGTTTCTTGCGTGTGGACGCAATCTTGACTTCCTGACGGCCTTCGAAAATGGATTGATAGACCTGAGGCGAAAGGTATTTGGCGAGCTGCCGCGAAAGTGCCTCGAGCTTGGTGGATTGATCCGCCAGCTGGTCCTCGACCGCTTCGCCATGCTCGATGGTCGCCTCGTACAGGAGGCGCAGATCTTCCAACTCGGATCGCAGATAGTCGTTCTCTTCCTGCAGGGATTGCAGCGAGGTCGTCTGGTCGGCTTGCCCGGTATCATCGGAGCTTTGGGCAGCTGTATCTACACTCTTGGCCATTTCATTCCGCGTCGAAAAGGTCTGGTCTCATTGTCTGATTTATAATGCTGAACTTTAAAGAATCACTGTCGGATCCATGAACTATCTTAGCGGAATATACAGGTCAGGCGGGGGAAAATTGTAGCACGCTTCAGAGCGCCAAGTTCCCGGCAAGCCTCGTCGTCAAACCATGTTTGCATAGAAGTGATCGGGCGGGAGCATAGTTCCGCCATGTCTTGATTGGCGAATGGAAAGGTCCGCCGCATAAAGATAGTAGCCATTCTTTCGTGTTAGGACTTCAACATGTTCCCCACGGTGACCTCATGAAGGAAATCGAACTCAGATTGGCGCTGGTGTTTTATGGCGGCGTTTCGCTTGCCATCTACATGCATGGCGTAAGCCGGGAAATCCTCAATCTTGTTCGGGCGTCGAGCGTTCGCCTCGACCGCAAATCGAACGGTTCTGCCCAGGAAGCACCCGATCAGGAGCTTCCTCCGGTTCAAAGCGCCTACAAGGATCTGCTCGATCTGTTGTCCTCCGTTGCCGACATCCGGGTGGTGGTTGACGCAATTGCCGGTGCGTCTGCAGGTGGCGTCAACGGCATCATGCTTGCGCGGGCCATCACTCACGACCTGCCACTCGACAGCCACAGCGAGATGTGGCTGGAAAATGCCGATGTCACGCGTTTGGCCCGGCCACAGGCCGGTTTGTCCCGATACCTGAAGATTTCCATTTCGCCGGTGCTGGACCAGCTGATTTCCACACGGCTGACAAAGCAGATAGAAAGCGCGGAAACGCGCGAGAAGCTGCGACTGTTCATGCAGGCGCGTTGGTTCACCCCACCGTTTTCCGGTGAACGGTTCATCGGCTGGATGCTGGATGCCTGCCAGAAGATGGAGGACGGTGCCGTGCCCGGCCGCAGTCTGATCCCGCGTGGTCAGACGCTCGACCTGTTCGTGACGATCACCGATTACAACGGCATCAAGCGACGCATTCACCTGGACGATCCGGACTATGTCGAGGAGTGGGATCATCGCCGGATCCTGAGTTTCCATGCCGCGCACAGAATGCCAGGAGATATCGAAAGCCAGTTCGATGCCGACAGCATTCCGGAAATTGTCTTTGCGGCTCGTGCGACGTCCTCGTTTCCAGGGGCGTTCCCTCCTGCAACGGTTGCGGAAATGGAGCGGGTGCTGGTCGATCACGACCTGACGTGGCACAACCGGGATGCGTTTCTTGCAAGAGGGCTGAACCTGACGTCCGAGACAGCCGGTCAGCATTGTTTTGTCGATGGCAGCGTCGTCATGAACAAGCCCTTTGCGCCGGTGATTGACGTTATTCAGGATCGGCCGGCGGTGCGCGAAGTTGCCCGGCGGCTGATCTATGTGGATCCGTCACCGGTGGTTCCGGTCGAAACGGATAGCACCGTTTCGGAGCTGCCCGGGTTCTTCCGCGTGATCCTGGCTTCGCTCGCTCATATTCCGCGCAATGAGCCCATCGGCGATGATCTGAAAGAGCTTGAACAGAACAACCGGCGCAGCCGCTGGCTGTCGCAGCTGATCGATGATGCGGGGCCGATGGTGGAAAAGGCGGTGGCGGGCATTTTGCCAAAGCGGCGCCGGGTAACACCTGACATTCTTTCGTTATGCCGGAAGCAGGCAACCGTGGCCGCATTCGAGCAGGCAGGGTTCGCCTTTCTCAATTATCAGTCCCTGAAACTTCATTCCCTGGCTGAGCGGCTGGCAGGCCTGACGGCGCGGCTCAGCGGGCTGGACAGTGCACGTGGCCAGGAAGAAGCCCTTCTGGGACTGTACTCGCGTCACACCAGCCGCCTGACAGCCGAGAGCAAGGACATCCTGGGGCGTACGGACCCGCATGTTGTTGCCTTGTTGCGTGGGCTGGATGTCGACTACCGGATACGCCGGCTTCGCTTTGCGGTGCGCAAGCTCAACGGCTTCTATCACTATCGTCCGGGCTCCGACTTACCGCCGCCCAATTTCGAGGCGCTCGATCAGATGAAGGGATTGCTCTACGAGCAGATCGATCATCTGGGTTGGCGCTGGAATGACCGCTTTTTCGGTGGCCGCAGCCGGGAACTCGCCGAAACGTTCGTTCGGGCGGCGGAAGCGGGTGGTCCGGACGCTGCCGAGCATGTCCAGCCAATGCTGAAATCCCTGACACAGATGATGGGGCTTGCCGATCTGGACAGGCTGCAGGACGAACTCTTTGCCGAGACGGCCCGAAACCTTCTCGACAAGAGCCGTCACACATCCCTGATGGGAACCTATATCGGGTTCGGTTTTTTCGATCTGATCACCTTTCCCGTATTGCAGCGCAACGACTTCTCGGAGGTGACGGAAATCCTGGTCGACCGCATCAGCCCGACCGATGCGGCAAGCCTTTATACGGAAGGTTTCGACCTCAAGGGCAAGTCCCTGAATACGTTCGGTGCCTTCTTCAATCGCAGCTGGCGGGAACATGATTATCTGTGGGGACGTCTCAACGCCGCCGACAGGCTGGTCAGCATCGTTCTGTCTGCGGCAGGTGAGGGCACTTTGCCGCAGATCCAGGTAAACCAGGCGCGCGCACGGATCTTTCTGGCGGTTCTGGAAGAAGAACGTGGCAAACTTTCTGATATTCCAGAGGAAATAGACCGGGTCGACAAGCTGGTCCGGTCGATCTATCCCGATTTCGCTCATGTGACGGAAAGCGTCTGACCGGGTAATATTCATAATTTGGCAAGTCATTCCTTGACGTGAGGTCCGCTCTTTCGCTACGCACAAAAGTGGCCAGGGAATTGCGCGTGGATATTTGAGTTGATGACTTTTATTGCCGAACATTTTGGGACCGGCCCGGAGGTGTTTCTGGGTTTCTTTCTGGTGCTTTACGCTTCCAGCTTGATCGTGCTGTTCACAACCGGCCTGACCATGACGGTGATGAACAGGCGTCACCCTGACCGCAAGATCCAGAAGCGCCAGCCGACCCACGATGCCCTGCGCGATATCAAATCTTCTATGGGGCAGCTGTCGATCACGAGCTGCTGCCTTTCCATCGGCCTTTATGCCCAGCTGCGTGGCTGGACGCTGTTCGACCCCGTCGCGTTGTCCTGGTGGTCGGTGCCGTTGTTCTTCGTCATCTCGCTAGCCCTGCACGATACCTGGTTCTACTGGGGGCACCGGATCCTGCACACCAAGATGTTCTACCGGTTCCACAAGCCGCACCACATGACGGTGACACCGACAGTCTGGTCCAACGATGCAGGCTCCAGTGTGGATACGCTGTTCGCCCATTCCTATTATGCGCTTGTGCTTTTTGTTGTGCCAATTCCGCCGCTGGTTTTCCTGGGCCACAGGTTGTTCGACCAGGTGTCGGCCGCCATCGGCCATTGCGGCTATGAGCATTTCGCAAGCCCGAGCGCACGCAAACCCTGGCCACTGCTGTGCACGCTCTACCACGACCAGCATCACCAGTATTTCGTCTACAACTACGCCAACTACTTTTCCTTCTGGGATCGGTTCTGCGGCACTATCCATCCGACCTATGACGAGCGGGTGGAAGGGTTCGAAGCGCTTTATGCCGGCACCGGCAAACAGGAAAAATCATGATGGGGCTACTCGTCGATTACCTCATCGTTCTGGCGCTCACCTACGCGGCCATGGTGGCGGTCTATTTCGCGACAGGGTTCACCATGATCGCGATAAATGCCCGTCATCCTGACCGGCGGATCCAGAAACACCGTGACGGCATGAAACGCCAGGCAGAGGAAATCCGTGCCTCCATGAAGGCGTTGGCGACATCTTCCGTCCTGCTGTCGTCCGGATTTTTCGCTCAGACCCAGGGCTGGACGCTGTTCGCTCCGCTGGAACTCAGCTGGTGGTCGTTTCCGCTGATGTTCGCCGTTTGCTTCGTCCTGTTTGATGCCTGGTTCTATTGGGGGCACCGGATTCTTCACTGGCCGTCGCTCTACAAATTCCACGTACCTCATCACCGCTCGATCGCACCGACGGTCTGGAGCAACGACAGCTCGACCACGGTCGACACCCTGATCGAGCATTTTTTCTATTTTCTGGTCTGGTTCGTGCTGCCGGTGCCGGCCTTGAGCGTTTTTGCCCTGCGGTTGTTCGACCAGATTTCAGGCATGGTCGGCCATTCGGGCTTTGAATATTTCGCGTCCAAGTCGTCGCGATTCCCTTCGCCGCTGATTTGCACGACGTTCCATGATCTGCATCATTCGCAGTTTCACTACAATTACGGTAACTTCTTCTCGTTCTGGGACCGGATCTGCGGAACGGTGCATCCGAAGTACGATGTGCTGGTGCGGTCCATGGAAGAGACCGGCGAAATTCCGGATTCGGAAGAAACGAAAGTCAAGGCAACCGGGTAAGCCCGCACAGTACTCACATGTGTCAGCCAACCGACCAAATGGATGTATGAAGAGATATGCTCGATCAGGCGCTGACGATATTGCTTGAATTCCTGCCGATTTACGCAGCGTGCTACGCTGTGAACGTGTTCCTGTATTTTGCGACCGGCTGGGTGCTGGTGAAGATACAGAACCGGCACCCGGAGCGGCGTATTCAGCAGAACCGGCGTGGCGAAAAGCGCATGTGGAAGGAAATCCGGGCCAGCGTCTATTCGTTGACCGTGACCGCGGGCTGTCTTGCCGGCGGCATCTTCCTTTCGATGAAGGGCTGGACCCTGGTCGCGCCGCTGGAGCTGACCTGGTGGTCTGCAATCCTGATGTTTGTCGTTTCCATCCTTGCCTTCGACACCTGGTTCTACTGGGGCCACCGGTTCATGCATACGAAGGCGATGTACCGTTTTCATGCGGAACATCACCGCTCGGTCGCGCCGACTGTTTGGAGCACCTATTCCGACGATCTGGTCGATGCCTTTGTCATGCAGAGTTATTATCTGTGGGCGGTCATCTTCCTGCCGATCCCGATCCCCGTGCTGATCGTTCACCGGCTGTGGGACCATTTCAATGGTACAATCGGCCATTCCGGTTTCGAATTCTGGGCGTCGCCGATGTCGCGCATGCCTTCGCCGATGGTCTGCGTGACTTTTCACGACCAGCACCATTCGCGCTTCCGCTACAATTACGCCAATTTCTTTTCGTTCTGGGACCGTGTCTGCGGCACCATCGACCCGAAGTACGATGAGCAGGTCAAGGTGTTTGAACAGATGGGCGAAAAATCGGCTGCAAAGCCGGCGGCTCCCGGCGAATAGGGCTTTCCCTGGCCCGGCAGATTCCGTGATGGTTCACCCATGCACGGATTGAACTCGGCGTATTCAGGGGCGACTGGGACCAGTTAGAAGCGGGGCGACAGTTTGAAACATCTTTTGCTGGTGATGCTGGGCGGTGGTCTGGGTGCGGGCGGACGGCATCTGGTGTCGCTTGCGACGCTCCGTTTGTTTGGGCCGGGTTTTCCTGTCGGAACTCTTACTGTCAATGTCGTCGGCTCACTGGCCATGGGGCTTTTCATCGGTTGGCTGGTTCGCCATGAGACCGGCAACCTGCAGTCATTGCGCTATTTCGTGGCGACCGGCTTCCTTGGCGGCTTCACGACGTTCTCCGCGTTTTCGCTCGACACCTCAGTGCTATGGGAGCGCGGCGACACGCATCTGGCACTCATGTATGTTCTTGCCTCTGTCGCCTTGTCCATTCTTGCCGTGTTTGCCGGACTGATGATCATGCGCCAGGTCGCAACTTAAGAATTCCTTCCCTTTCGGGCCGATTCCGCCTATACGCTGCGGAACGAATTTTCCCCCCGCCTTGATGCAGGGGCGATGGATGCGCGTCACGGCGGCAGGCCGGATGCCGAATTTGAGAAAAACATGTCCGCGATTGAACAGAAACAAGTGTCCGCCGATGAGGCGGGCATGCGCCTCGACCGTTGGTTCAAGTCCCATTACCCGGGCCTTGGATTCGGTCATCTGCAGAAACTGCTGCGTACGGGGCAGGTCCGCGTCGACGGCAAGCGTGCCGAGACGAACACCCGTATCGCCAAGGGGCAGATGATCCGTATTCCACCTCTCGGGGTGGAACTTCCGGCGGACGACAAGAAGAATGCCAAGCCGAAATCCACCAAGCTGATTGCTGACGACCGCAAGGCCATTGAGGACATGCTGCTGTTTGAAGACAGCCAGGTAATGGTGCTCAACAAGCCGGCAGGTCTTGCTGTTCAGGGCGGTTCAGGCCTCAAGCGCCACCTGGATGGCATGCTGGACGCCTATACCGACCGCAAGGGCAACAAGCCGCGTCTGGTGCACCGTCTTGACCGTGAGACCTCCGGCATCATTCTGGTTGCCCGTACGCGTCAGGCCGCGCAGGAACTGACAAAGGCCTTCCGTCACCGGAATACCCAGAAGATCTACTGGGCAATCCTGGCGGGTGTTCCGAAGCCGTTTCAGGGCCGCATTTCCACCTTCCTGGCCAGAAATGACGGCGAAGAACGCATGCAGATCGTGCGTCAGGGCGACGATGAGGCACAGCACGCCGTGTCGCTCTATTCCGTCTTCGAAAAGTCCGGCCAGAAGCTTTCCTGGGTGACGATGAAGCCGGTGACGGGCCGAACGCACCAGTTGCGCGCACATGCGGCTCATATCGGCCATCCGATCATCGGTGACGACAAGTATTTCAATATCGAGAACTGGGAGCTGCCGGGTGGTATCCAGAACCGGCTGCATCTGCTGGCGCGCCGGATCGTGATCCCGCATCCGTCGGGCCATGGCACGATCGATGTTTCGGCACCGCTGCCGCCACACATGCAGCAGACCTGGAATCTGCTCGGATTTGATGCAACGGACTATGATCCGGAAGTGGATGATCCGGACGACGCGCTCAACAAGCGCTGATAGCGGTTCTCTGCTTTGGCAGAAGTCTAGCTGCCGGCGGCGGGATAGACCTTCAGATTGAAGCTCTCGTCTTCCGCCGGTGGCTGAAAGTGGCTTGAGATCCGGTCGAACTCGGCCTCGGACACCGAGAACTCGTGCTTCCCGGCGGCATTGCGCTGGCGAAGGCGTTCCTTGCAGACCTCATCCGGCACATCGAGAAAATGAAGCTGATGCTTGCACTCGACCTTGTCGGCAATGGCACGCATCCATTGCCGGCTTTCTTTCGTGTTGGCATGAAAGTCCAGTACCACGGAAAGACCGCTTTCCAGCAGGGCTGCCACATGCGGCGTTATCGTTTTTCTCAAGAGTGACGAACAGCGGACAAAATCTGCGAGGCTGGACATCTGGTCAGCGTAGAGACCGGACAGCCAGACGTCTTCCCGCAGGAGAATGTTGCCGGGACGTTCGGCAAAGCGATCCGCCAATGTCGACTTGCCGGAAGCAACCTTGCCGCAAAACAGATGCAGAGTTGGAGCGTCGTCAGATGGTAGCATTTGATGGGAGCTCGCTGTCGGATGTTTGCAAACCTGGTGGACGTAATCAAACGCCCTGAAACAGTGCACCCAGGATCACCGACGCAAAGGTGATGCACACAACGCCCGCCACCAGTTTCCAGGCATCCGAGCGTTTCTTGAGACCAGGCCAGCCAAGCGGTTTGATCACCTGGATCGCGGCAATCATGAACAGCAGCAACAGGATGATCTTGGTCAAGAAAAGCTCCGGGCGGGCAGGGCGCTATGCTGCAACGGCAGTTGCCTGATTGAGGCCGTCAGACCAGAACGTGCTGGCGGCCCCATAACGATGAAACATCCCGCTCTCGACTGAAAACGGGATGTTTAGAAGGCATATCCAATCCGGCAGTTGCCTGCAAGGTCAGGCTCCGGTGCTCCGCTGAAGTTTTGCCATGTAGGTCGGCAGCTTTTCCATCGACGGAACGACGATCAAGGTCTTTACGTGGCCGCGTTTGAATGCGTTCAGGAACTTGTTGTAGTCCTTGAAGGCAACACAGCCATGGGACCCGATGGAGCGGCGCAGCAGACGCGTATGGGTCAGCATGCCGTCACGGCCTTTCATGGCAGCACGGTCCTGCGGCAGCATGCGAATGGCTTCCACGCCATGGAAACGGCGTTCGCGCATTCTCAAGTTGTAGATGTTGGGCGGCGTCGGACCGAGCATCTTCACGTGTGAATATTTCGGATTGTCCATCCGGTGTCCGATACCGGAATGGGCCTCAAGCTTGGTTCCGTCCGGCATGTGAACGGTTGCGGCGCTGATGTCATAGACGGCGATCTTGCTGCCTGCACCGGGAAGGCCGGGCTTGGCGCTGCCGAACAATTTGCCGAGACCGCCGAACACTCCGTTTTCATCTTCTTCCGGATTTCCTGGCGTTGCATAGGCCAGAACGGGAGACGCTTGTTCAGGCTTTTCCCTGCCTTCAGGACGGTTTTCTGCAACCACCGGCGCGCTGCGGCGTGGCGGTTCGGGTTTCATGTCCGGGGTCGGTGGCAGAATGGCGCCGGGTTTGGCCGGATTACCCGCAGCCATGGCAATGTTCACGGCCGTCTGTTCAGGCTTTGCAGCAACATTCGTCTCTGCTTCAGCCGTGGTGCCGACGCTTTGTAACGCTGCGACCTCGACATTCGGCGCAGCGTCATCGGCTGCCGGTTCATCGAGCGCGGTAACACTTGTGGTTTCTGAAGCAGCTTGATGGGCCAGAAGTGTCTGGGCGAGTTTCAGCCTTGCGAGCTTGGCGGCAAGGGCCACCTTCGCAGCCTTTTTAGCCTCGGCTTCGAGTGCCGCGGCTTCCGCCTTGAGCGCTGCTTCTGCTTTTGCAGCTATTGCTGCGGCCTGTTCGGCGGCTTTTTGGGCTGCAAGCGCGGCCTCCGCTTCGGCGGATTGCCGTTTTTTCGTTGTCAGCGCCATCGGGGCCAGACCAAGAGAAGCTACGGCAGGGGTTGTCTGCGCAAGCGTCAATGTCTTCTGCGGCTCAGTGCCGGCGGCAACAAAATGAGACGGGGCGATCGAGGTTCCAAGATAAGTGGCGGTTCCGGCCAAACCGGATATCACCAAAGTTGCCCCCGCGAGGATCGTATAAAAAGTCCGGCTGGTCTTCCGGGATTTTGCTTGCCCCTTCAGGCCGACCTTTTGTTTCTTCTGAATCATTCAGACAAAACCACTCTGTTACGCCGGTCTTGTTCGACCGCGCTCCAAATTCGTATCCTTTGGTGACAATCTTGCCCCAAACGTTCATGCCCACCCGCCTGCAGCAGTATCGTCGATCATGGTAACCAAGTTCTTTACGATAAATATGCAAGCAGCCAAGAGACCGGTAATCACTCTAAAGAGGCAATTTTCGGGCGGTTTTTCAAAATTGGCGATATCCAAAGATTGAACGTCAATTTGCCGCAGACTGTGGAAGTCTTTGCCTATTGTTGAATTTACCAATCAATGACGTAGATGTCGGCAAAACTTCCAATCCGGGGCAGTGTCAAATGTGCTCTTGACCCCCGGAGGAAAACCCGGCACATGCGGGCTACTTTCCGTTCGCTTGGCACAGGATGCCCATGTATCTGATCATCTTCGACGTCGACGGCACGCTGGTGGACAGTCAGAAAACCATTTTGCAAGGCCTGCAGGTCGGTTTCGAGGCTGCGGGCCTGCCCATGCCTGACCGGGAAACGGCGCTCTCAATCGTCGGACGGTCGCTGGACGAGGCTTTTCTGGATCTCGTTGGACCTGAACACCAGGACAAGATCCCGGTGATGTCCAACGCCTATAAACAGGCGAAGTGGTCCCGCAGGAGGGAAGGGTTGGATCTCGACCCGCTTTATCCGGGTGCTCGCGAGGCTATCATCCGGTTGAATGCGCGTGACGATGTCCTTCTTGGAATTGCCACCGGCAAAGCGATGCGTGGGGTCACGCACATGCTGGATACCCATGATCTGCATGGACGCTTCGTGACCGTCCAGACAGCTGATACCTCACCCTCCAAGCCTCATCCGGACATGGTGCTGCGGGCAATGGCGGAGACCGGAGCGGACAGGACACGAACCATCATGATCGGTGATACCGGTTTTGACATGGCGATGGCCAAGGCCGCCGGCACACATGCCCTGGGTGTTGCCTGGGGTTATCATGATCATGACCGGCTGAGTGCTGATGGTGCAGACAAGATCATCCAGACCTATGCCGAGCTGGATTTGACACTTGGTGAACTTCTGGATTTCGACAAGGAAACAATGTGATGCGCGACTTTCTTGAAACCTTGCAGGAAGATGCGGCCAAGGATCCGGAGCAGCGGGCGCGCGAACTCTCCAGGCGCGAATTGCCTAAGCGTTTCTACAAGGAAGCAACCCATGTTGCCGTGGACGGCGGTTTCGCGATTCATCTGGACGGAAGGCCCGTCAAGACACCGGGCAAGGCGGCCTTGTTGCTGCCGAGTGAGGCGCTTGCTGCAGCGGTTGCCGCCGAATGGCAGGCTCAGCAGAAGGAAATCAATCCGGCCACCATGCCGCTGACCCGGATTTCCAATTCAGCGCTTGATGCAGTCAGCATCCGGTTTGGCGAAGTGGCTGACGATATCACCCGGTTTGCCGGCAATGATGCGCTGTGCTACCGCGCGGACGATCCGCAAAGCCTGATCGACACCCAAAGGCGCATGTGGGATCCGGTCGTGGACTGGGCAGGCGGGTTGCTCGGCGGCCGTTTCGTGCTGATCGAAGGCGTCATTCACGCTGCCCAGCCGGAACCGCTGCTTGTCGCCTATCGGGCCCGACTTTCCGACCTGACCCCGATGCGCCTCGCAGCGCTCCATACGATCACCAGCCTGACAGGCTCAGCGCTCCTGGGGCTTGGTCTGCTGGAAAACTACCTCGACGCCGATGCCGCCTGGACGGCCGCTCATGTGGAAGAGGACTTCAACATCGAGCGCTGGGGCGAAGACGCGGAAGCTGCTCTCGTCCGAGCCTACAAGCGCAAGGAATTCGACGCGGCGGTTCTGATCCTGCGAGAAGCGTAACAATTTCCCTGCGATGTGGTGTGGAGCGTATTGGCTTCACCCCAAGTAGAACGTCGTTGCCATCAGAAAGAAAATGAGCACGCCGAGAACGTCGTTGGACGAGGTGATGAAGACACCGATGGCCATGGCCGGGTCGATGCCGATCTTGTCCAGAATGATTGGTATGGTGGCGCCGACCATGGTTGCAAGCGTGGTGACGCACAGCAGTGACAGCGATGTGGCCAGGGCAAGGTGCAGCGGGTCTTCCAGCGGCACGATCAGTGAAGCCACGAGTACGAGACAGCCTAGGATCGTGCCGGCGATAGCGCCGTTGAAGAGCGCCGCCACCATTTCCTTCAGCAGGCGGTAGAAGATGTCGCCGGACCACAAGGCTCCGGTCGCAATGCCTTGCACCGCCACAGCGGAGGCCTGCAGGCCCGCGTTTCCGGCCATGGACATGGTGACGGGAATGAAAGCGGCCAGGATGGCGGCTTCCGCCAACTGGTCTTCATAGGAACCGACCACCGTTGCAGCAACGCTGGCCCCCACCAGACCGGCCAGCAGCCAGGGCAGGCGGCCGCGTACTATGCGCAGCACCGTGTCATCCGACCGGGCTTCTGAGGAAACGCCGCTCATCAGCAGCATGTCCTCGTTGGCTTCGTCCGAGGCGATGCGTGTCAACTGCTTGGGCGTAATCCGGCCGATCAGGTGGCCTTCTCCGCTGACGACCGGCACGGTGCGCATGTCGCGTTTTCGGGCGAGCCGCAGCACTTCTTCCTGGTCGGTATCCGTGGACACGGCAATCACGTCGCGGTTCATGAAGCTGGACAAGGGTGCGTCCGCCGGAGCGAGCAGAAGCTTGCCGACTTCCACTGTTCCGGTCAGCTTGCCGTCGGCATCGGTCACATAAACGGTAAAGACCTTGCGAATGCGGCTGGCTTCCGCGCGCATCTGCGCGACGGCTTCGCCGGCGGTGCAGGTTTCGGGAAGGGCAACGAACTTGCGGGCCATCACGCGGCCCGCGGTGTCGTCGGCATAGGAACCGCGCGTTGCGATGTCTTCCACATCCGGCAAGCGCGCGATCAGTTCGTCCGCGACATCGTCCGGAAACTCGTTGAGAATTTCGATGGCATCTTCCGGATCGAGACCGGCGAGAATATCCCGAAACTGCTCAAGGGTGGATTCTTCCATCAGAATCGAACGGAATTCCGGTCGAAGCTCGGCAATGACCTTGATCGACGGGTTGGCCGGCAACCACTGGAACAATTTGCGGGCATGTTTCAGGCGCAGCCGCGTCAACAATTGCATGACGTCGACGGGGTCCCAGCGCTTGAGCAGTTCGACCAGCTGCGTGCGCTGGCCCAACTTGATCATCTCGCGCACGGCCCGGAGCGCAGCATCATTGATTTCCAGCGGTTCGTTAGCCGGCTCCCTGGTCCATGCGGTTGGGTCAAGCTCGGCGACGTCGCTGGAATTGCTCATGGATACTCACTTTCCGGAAGGGTCCGGTCCGCTTCTACTGATCGATTGTGACGTCCGCCTGACAGTTTCCTGCCGGATCAGACTTCAAATTCCTCAATATCGGCAAAGGCCTGCCGCAACTTGTCTGACCAGCCCCGGGACAGTTTCTGGAAATACGGGTCGTCCTGCTGAATGCGCACCTGGCGGTTGGTGGAAAAGCTGTCGGTGTTGTAGAGCAACATGTCGATGGGCATGCCGACGGACAGGTTCGACCTCAGCGTGCTGTCAAAGGACAGCAGCACCAGCTTGGCCGCTTCACCGAGGCGCATGTCCGCACGCGTGACCCGGTCCAGGATCGGCTTGCCGTATTTGTGCTCTCCGATCTGCAGATAGGGCGTGTCTTCACAGACCTCGATGAAGTTGCCGGCCGCATAGATCTGGAACATGCGCGGTTCCTCACCCTTGATCTGGCCGCCCAGAATGAAGGTGACGAAGAAGTTTTCCGCACTTGTTGCAAGGGCTTCGCCGTCGATCGCCTTGACCTCACGAACCGCACTGCCGACGAGGCGGGCAACCTGGAACATGGTCTTTGCGGTCATCAGGGTCGCCCGGTCGCTTTCGGCAGACGTGATGTGCTCACTCAAAAGCGAGACGACAGCCTGGGTGACCGCAAGGTTGCCGGCCGAGAGCAGGGTGATCACCCGCTCGCCTGGCTCTTCCCATACGTGGAGTTTCTTGAACGTGGCAATGTTGTCGACACCGGCGTTGGTGCGTGTGTCCGCGGCGAACACCAGCCCGCGATCCAGTTTCAAGCCAACGCAATAGGTCATTCCCAAGCCCTCAGACTGCGCCAAGACCCGATGCTGGAGCCCCTAAAGGGCAAGCATCCATCAGGCAGGGCGCAGGTTGCCCTTTAACATCTTTTGCTGGAGTGAGCCTGTTCGGGCGGTTTGAAAGACACTTACTGCTGTTGCTGGAATGCGGCCTGGGCCACATCGACCTCAACATGCAGGTTTTCCTCAAGCCCGCCAAAACGGATCCCCCTGATAGGGGCAGCTGAACGGGAATCCAGGCCCACCGTCAAGCGGATATAGCGATCGGTCGGACACATTGCGTTGGATATGTCGAATCCGGTCCAGCCAAGACCGTTTATCATCACTTCGGCCCAGGCATGATGGGCTTCCGAAGCCTGTTCGTCTTCCAGCAGCAGATAGCCGGAAACGTACCTTGCCGGAACGCCGATGGAACGTGCGGCGGCGATGAAAATATGCGCGTGATCCTGGCAGACGCCTTCTCCGGCGGCCAGTACGGCAGTGGCCGGAGCATGCGTTTCGGTGACGCCCACCTTGTAGTCGACCTTGTCGCGGATGGCATGCATCAGAGCATGGAACCCGGCAATCTTGTCATGCCCTTCCGCGTTGGCCGCCAATTTGCGGATCGCCTGGTTGGATTGCGTAAGCGGAGTGACTCTTGTGTAAATCCGCGGTGGGATGCCGGCATCCGGTTCGTGGCCGAGAATTCCGTTGGTATCCGTCGTCTCGACAATACCGCTGGCGGTGATCTCGACGTCCTCGATCGGCTCGCTACGCGAAACCATGTGAACCTGGTTGCCGAAAGCGTCCTTGTAGGTCGTCGCCCGTTCAATGCCGGGTGCTTCGATGGACCATTCGACAACTCTCTGGCTCGGGCCATCCTCGGGCGTCAGGCGCAACTGCTGCATGGCGTTGGCGAGTGGCGTCTCGTAACGGTATCGGGTCGTATGTCTGACAGTCAGTCGCATGCTGCACCGGTTCTGCGGGGTTCCAGGGTCAGGCGAAATTGTAGTCTTCGCAAAGCTGATGGGCGAAAAGATTGTTTTTGTTGATGAAATCCGAGAGGAAGTCATGCAGTCCCTGCTGATAGATTTCGTGCATCTGCTTTTCAGCCAGGTCTTTTGCCATGTCCGCTGCCATGTCCAGGCTTGGTTCACGCGAACCATAGAACTGGGCCAGGTCTTCCGCGGTATCGGCCATCCAGTCGTAGCAATGGGCAAGGGACCGGGGCATTTCCGTTCTGAGGATCAGAAACTCGGCAATGTTGAACGCTTTCAGTCGGGCATTCGGATACGCAAACCGGTAGCTTCTCCGCCCGGACAGGGCTCGCAGGATCGCGGACCACTGATAGTGCTCCAAAGAGCCGTCACCGATGATGTCGCTGTCCGGCAGCAGGGTCCAGTAGTAGGTGTCGAGGATGCGGGCCGTGTTGTCCGACCGTTCCACGAAATTCCCCATCTGGCTGAAGAAATAACCGTCGTCGCGCAGGATCGTGTTCAGCAGCGCGCCGCGGAACAGGTGCGCCCGCTGATTAACCCAGGCGAGAAAGTCCGGCAGTTTTTCCTGGGTGATGGATTGCGGGTTCACATCGGTGAACTCGATCCATGTGGTGTTGATGGCTTCCCAGAGTTCAGCCGTGATGCCGGTGCGAACGGCGCGAGCGTTGTTCCTGGCAAGTTCCAGGCAGCTGCGGACGCTTGAGGTGTTTTCCTTGGAAAAGATCATGTGGGCCGCCACGTTGCGGCCGTTCAGTTCCTCGTATTTCTGCTTGTATCCGGTCTCGCACCCCGCGCAGGCGAGGGCGAAGGTCCAGTGGGTTCCGTCCTCCTGACCCGAATGGGAGATGATGGCGCCACGACAGGCGACCTCAAGGAGACGGGAAACATTCTGGGCACGCTCGTGGTAGCGCGACATCCAAAACAGCGAAGAGGCGGTTCTTCCGAGCATCTGGTTCTCTCAGTCCTCAAGTACCCAGGTGTCTTTTGTGCCGCCACCCTGGCTGGAGTTGACGACGAGCGAGCCTTTCTTGAGGGCAACCCGTGTCAGGCCACCTGGCGTGATGCGGACCTGATCGCCGATCAGCACGTAGGGGCGCAGATCGACGTGGCGCGGGGCGACACCCGAAGCGACGTGTGTCGGGCAGGCCGACAGCGCCAGGGTCGGCTGGGCAATATAGTTGGAAGGGTTGGTTTCCAGGACTTTCCGGAATTCCGCGATTTCCCGCTTCGATGCGGTCGGACCGATCAGCATGCCGTAGCCGCCCGAACCGTGGACTTCCTTGACGACAATGTCCTCAAGATTGTCCAGAACATAGGCGAGGTCATCCGGCCGTGAGCAGTTCCACGTCGGAACGTTGTTCAGGATCGGTTTCTGGCCCGTGTAGAACTCGATGATGTCCGGGACATAGGCATAGATCGCCTTGTCGTCGGCAATACCCGTTCCCGGCGCATTGCAGATGGTGACGTTGCCGGCGCGATAGGCATCGAAGAGGCCCGGCACACCGAGCATGCTGCCCGGATTGAAGGTCAGCGGATCGAGGAAGGCATCGTCGATACGCCGGTAGATGACGTCGACCTGCTTCGGTTCGCGCGTTGTGCGCATGTAGACATGTCCGGCATCAACGAACAGATCCCGGCCTTCCACCAGTTCCACGCCCATGGAATCAGCCAGGAAAGCATGTTCGAAATAGGCGGAGTTATAGATGCCCGGGGTCAGGACAACGATCGTTTGCGAAGACTTCGAGGGATCCGGTGCGACGCTTTCCAGCGTCTGCAGGAGGTTCTCGGGATATTGCTCCACTGCGGCGACCCGGTGACTCTGAAAGAGCTCGGGGAAGAGACGCATCATCGTCTCCCGGTTCTCCATCATGTAAGAGACACCTGAAGGCGTGCGCGTGTTGTCTTCCAGCACGTAGAATTCGTTTTCCGACACGCGGACCAGATCGGTTCCGATGATGTGGGCATAGACCTTGCGGGCAGGGGTGAACCCGGCCATTTCAGGCAGGAATGCCTCGTTCTGCAGCACGAGCTCCGCCGGGATCCTGCCTGCGCGCAAAATTTCCTGGCGATGGTAGATGTCGTGCAGGAAGGCGTTCAGAGCCCGCACACGCTGGTCGATGCCTGCAGACAGGCGCCGCCACTCCGGAGCCGAGATGATGCGCGGGATGGGATCAAACGGGATCAGCCGTTCGGTAGCTTCTTCCGCTCCATAAACCGCGAAGGTGATGCCAAGTCTGCGGAAAATGGTTTCAGCGTCGCGGCCCTTCTTGGTCAGAAAGTTGGCTGGTTTGTCTTCCAGCCATTTGGCGAGCCGGGCGTATGGCTGGCGCGGCTTGTTGGCCTCGTCGAGCATTTCATTGAAGAAAGTGCGTTCGTCCGCCATTGCCTCCCCTTTGCCGATGCTTCGTTCTTGGGCAATCATGGCAAAATTCTGAAAGGTGTCAAAGTTCAATGTCGCGGCGACAGTGCCTGCAAATTAGGCAACGAGCTGAAATTCATCGAAAAATCCTGAGGTTCCCTCAGGTTGAATATATTTTTTTCGACCACTGAAAAAGGATTTGAAGGCGGTGTTTTTCACCGCTTGCGCATGCGAACTTCGCCAAAATGATGGGCTCAAATGAACGTTACGGCATCCTTGCTGCGGGACGGGGCCGGGAAAGACGAGTGGCCGGATCGGTGGGCGTCTGCTACCCGCCAAAACCTGCCAGACCGGAGTGGTAACATCTGCTTGTTCAGTCAGACAGAAGTTGTGTTCAATCCAATATGCACAGTCGATGGGCAGTTCGGGCAGCATGATCGAAAACCGATTTGCTGCCCGGTGCGTGTGCGGACAGGTGGCCGGGGACAGGGTGCTAACGCATCAGTGTCCTGCCGACCGAGATCACCGAAACGTCGCCGTATTTGCGTCCTGTCCAAACGTGCAGGCCCGCACCGACACCTAGCATCGGAATTGTGTAGAGACCTTTCTTGACGAACCCCTTGTTCTTGGTCAGTTCAATCGCGGCATGGCTCAGTTCCTCGTATTTCTCCATCGTAGTGACGATCTTGCCGATGCCCTTGATGCCCTTGAGGACGTCCCCCAGCTTTCCGGCAATCGCCAGATCGAGGTCCCAATCAGACCATTCGCCCTTCTTGTTGAACTCGCTGGGCGTCTTGACACCATGTGCCACGATGACGATGCCGCCGACGCTGCCTCCCAGGCCGCCGCCGATTTTCCAGCCGTCCGCCATAAGGTCAACGTAGTCGACATAGCCGTTGTCATCGGCGCTGGCCCGGTAAAGGCGTCCATTCCAGTTGTACCGCCCGACAGCAACAAGGTCGCCTGAATGGCTTTCACCGATGCCGACCCACAAGGTGGAAGCCGCCTTTGGTTTGGGCTTCATCTTCTTGGGCGTTTTGATGACCTTCGGATTGGGCGGGGTCGGCAGGGAATGCACGTAAATCATCACGGCACGGAACTGTCCGTCTTCAACGCCGTCTTCCTGACCCATTTCTTCAGCCAGGGTTTCGCCAAGTCCGTCGACCAGATCGAACGGAAAACAGGACAGTAGGCATTCTTCGAGGAACGTCTTCACGGCATTTGCCCGCTTCATCGACAGGGCCTTGTTGAAGGCTGCCTTGCCGCTGCGGCTGGAAAGTCCGACGATACTGATGCTGCCGTTGCCCTTCAGCAGCGGTACGACGTTTCTGCGAAGCCAGTTCTTGTGATCTTCCTTGAGGTTCGCCTGGCTGACGTCGAAATATTGCAAACGCGCGAGCGTGATGACACCGTCACGGTGATCAACAACATAATTTCCTGACATTAATGTACTCCGTTAAGAATGGGTCCTGGACCTGAAATGAGATTTCTCGAGTTTGAAAATCGTGCTTCAAAAAAGGGCACGTATTGAAGTGATCCTGGTCTGTCCTGGCGCGCGGAAACGTGAGGGCAGGTTTGGGATCGGGCAAAGCGTGGCCATAAAGGCTTTTGCCGGACATTCGTCAAGCTCTTCGTCCAGCTTCTGTGGGCGTTTGGCTGGGAAGGTTCACGGGGCGTAGTTTCCCCATAAGCCCATGTGCTGACTAGGCTCTGTCGGGGGATCATGCTACGGCGTGATCCAAGCTCAAGTTTTGGGAGGACCGGATGAAAGAAGTTCTGGCCGAATTGGAACAACGCCGCGAAACCGCGCGGCTGGGCGGCGGACAACGCCGCATCGATGCGCAGCATGCCAAGGGCAAACTGACTGCGCGTGAACGTATTGAAATTCTTCTGGACGAAGGGTCCTTTGAAGAATTCGACATGTTCAAACAGCACCGCTGTACCGATTTCGGCATGGAAGAGCAGCATATCCCCGGCGACGGCGTGATCACCGGCTGGGGAACGGTCAACGGTCGGACCGTTTACGTGTTCTCCAAGGATTTCACGGTCTTCGGCGGGTCTCTTTCCGAAACGCATGCGGAAAAGATCACCAAGCTCCAGGACATGGCCCTGCAGAACCGGGCACCAATCATCGGCCTGTTCGACGCAGGTGGCGCCCGTATTCAGGAAGGCGTCGCGGCTCTTGGCGGTTACGGCGAAGTGTTCCAGCGCAACGTTCTGGCTTCCGGTGTCATTCCGCAGATTTCGCTCATCATGGGACCTTGCGCAGGCGGCGACGTCTATTCCCCTGCCATGACGGACTTCATCTTCATGGTGCGTGACACGTCGTACATGTTCGTTACCGGACCGGACGTGGTGAAGACCGTGACGAACGAGACGGTGACAGCCGAGGAACTCGGCGGCGCGTCGATCCACACCACCAAGTCTTCGATTGCGGACGGTGCCTTTGACAACGACGTCGAAGCCCTGCAGGAAATGCGCCGGCTGATTGACTATCTGCCGATGAACAATCGTGCGGACCTGCCGGAACTGACGAACTACGACGACCCGGAGCGGATCGACACCAGCCTCGACACGCTCATTCCGGACAATCCGAACAAGCCCTACGACATGAAGGAACTTGTTCTGAAGACAGTCGACGAGGGCGACTTCTTCGAAATCCAGGGCAGTTTCGCGGGCAACATCCTTACCGGTTTCGGACGGATCGAGGGTCGCACTGTCGGCATCGTTGCCAACCAGCCGATGGTTCTGGCCGGCGTTCTGGATTCCGATGCCAGCCGCAAGGCTGCAAGGTTTGTCCGCTTCTGCGACTGTTTCAGCATTCCGATCGTGACCTTCGTCGATGTTCCAGGCTTCCTGCCCGGCACGTCGCAGGAATATGGCGGCCTGATCAAGCACGGCGCCAAGCTGCTGTTTGCCTACGCTGAAGCTACGGTGCCGAAGATCACCGTCATCACCCGCAAGGCCTACGGCGGTGCTTACGACGTGATGAGCTCCAAGCACATCCGCGGCGACATCAACTACGCCTGGCCGTCTGCTGAAATCGCGGTGATGGGCGCAAAAGGGGCGGTCGAAATTCTCTACAGATCCGAACTCGGCGACAAGGAGAAGATCGCCAAGCGGACAAAGGATTACGAGGACCGGTTCGCCAATCCGTTCGTTGCTGCCGAGCGCGGCTATATCGACGATGTCATTCGCCCGCATTCCACCCGCCGGCGTGTATCCAAGGCCCTGGCCCTGCTCAGGTCCAAGCAGGCGGATATGCCATGGAAAAAGCACGACAATATTCCGCTCTAGCAAGAAGAGCCGATTTGCATTCATTCGCTCGGTTCCGGAAGACGATCGCTGGTCCGCAGCAGTGACACACGAGATTGTATCAGGCCGGATTTTCCGGCCTGTTTGCTGTCTGCAAGATCAATCCCAACGCGAGAGACCGCGCGGGAACAGAGGTTCCTTGCATTCGAACGCGACAGGGCAGCGTGGTGTATCCCGCGTCTGGCCGAACTGCGTGAACAGGACCTGGTTACGATCGCAGTAGCTAAGGTTCGAAACAAACATCGAATAGGTATACTGCCCCGTGGTGAAGACCACGGCACCGTGCTGGCGCACCATGTTCTGCGCCTGGGCACAGGTCATCTTGCGAAGGTCCGGTCGTGCCTCGGCCGCCGTCGACATGACAAGGCCGGGAAGGGCAAGCGCTGCTGCGCAAAGAAGCATTTTCCGCATGAAAGTCTCCTGACGTGCCGTTGCCACCGGAAAGAACGCTCTGAAGGTTTAGTCTAGCAGAACAGTCCGGAAAGTTGGTGACAGGAGAAGTGTGCACCAACTTGTGGTGCGCAAATGTGATTGCGAGCACACAAAATCGCCGGTCAGGATTTTGCCTGGAGTTTACTGCGTATTACGGGCCATCTGGCTGGAACATACAGACCCCGCCATGGCTTCTCGCACACCGTTTAGGGAAAAGCCCGAATAGCGTCTGTCTTCCAGTTGCACGGCGAATTTTACCGATGAACGCAACCGGTGCCAGAAATAGGTCATGTTGTCGGAACAGGCCGGGCAGTCATTGTAGATGTAACCGTCGTTTCCTGCCTTGAACTTTATCAGCTTGTGATCCAGCTCGACCAGGACTGTGGACCCGGGGTCCGGCCTGCGGCCCTTGATGCGCACGCCGATAAGGGTGTTCCTGACGGCATGATTGGGCGGGCACCAGATCGTGAATCGCGCTCCTGATGAGCTTTCGGTCCAGTAGCGCTCGTAGCCATACGCCGTGTCTGTATGCCACTTGCCGTATTCGGCTGCGGCTGCCGGCAAGCTCGTGGCCAGTGCAAGGTATAAAAAAGAAAAGAAGGCGCTGCGCATCGAGCCGTTTCCGTAATCTGTCACCGACGAAAATTACAGGTGTTCTGTTAAAAGCCCTTCAATCAAGAAAGTAATTTGGCGGCCTGGCATGCCACGTGGCGATGGCCAGGCCGCCCTGCCTCAGGACCTGGGGTGTTGTTTCTGCCAGTCGGTCGGGCAAACGTTTCCGGGAATGATCTTCTGGGCGCCACGCAGGGAAAATCCGGCATAGCTGTCGTCCTGGAATTTCACCGCAAGGGAATGGGATGACCGCAAACGGTGCCAGACATAGCCGAAGCTGTCGGAACACGCGGCGCAACCCGTTTCCACGTATCCCTGCTCGTTGATTGGCAGCTCCAGGATCTCGCGGTCCATGATCAATTTGATCCTGCTGCGCGGTGGCGGCATTTTTCCGTCGATATCAATATGAAGCAGCGTGCCGTTGATCCGGCGTTTCGGATGACACCAGACTACGAAGTTCGCGCCAAGGTTGTTGGTGGTCCAATAACGTGTAAAGCCATTGATTTCGCCGCTCTTCCACTTGCCTGCGGTTTCCGCCAGTGCGGAAGTTGGTAGTAAAGCACTCGCGATAATTGCCGCTGAAAAGATGCGTTTCATTTAATTGTTCCCCATTGCCTTGGTAATTCCTGCAATAAGTTTATTAAAATTCGGATAAATAGACGCTTTCCCGCCGAACTACCTTCGGTCGGTCCTTGTCGCGGCATGCCGTTTTTGAGTGTTTGGGCAACTATCCGCAAAATCACGTCTCGCCCTTTGGATAAGTTGCGTGCCAAAGTGGCGCAGCCTACAAAATGGAAAATCGTCCAGCTGGGTGGAAATTCATGTTCTCCAAAATACTAGTCGCCAACCGTGGTGAGATTGCCTGTCGCGTCATCAAGACGGCCCGCCGCATGGGCATAAAGACAGTTGCGGTCTATTCCGATGCCGATCGCGATGCCCTTCACGTGGAAATGGCAGACGAAGCGGTCCACATCGGTCCCGCGGCAGCGTCGGAATCCTATCTGATCGCCGACAAGATCATCGCGGCCTGCAAGGAGACCGGAGCTGAAGCCGTGCATCCGGGCTATGGCTTCCTGTCCGAACGCGCCAGCTTTCCCGAAGCGCTGGCGAAGGAAGGCATTGTCTGGATCGGCCCCAATCCGCGCGCCATCATGGCGATGGGCGACAAGATCGAATCCAAGAAATTCGCCAATGAGGCGAAGGTCAGCACGGTGCCGGGCTATCTTGGCGTAATAGAAAGCCCGGAGCAGGCTGTCGAAATCGCTGCGGACATTGGCTACCCGGTCATGATCAAGGCGTCCGCGGGTGGTGGCGGCAAGGGTATGCGCATCGCCTGGAATGCGGACGAGGTGCGGGATGGCTACACCCGCTCGAAATCCGAGGCGGCGTCTTCCTTCGGCGACGATCGGGTTTTCATTGAGAAATTCATCGAAAACCCGCGCCATATTGAAATCCAGGTCCTGGGCGACAAGCACGGCAATGCGATTTACCTGGGCGAGCGTGAATGCTCGATTCAGCGGCGCAACCAGAAGGTCATCGAAGAGGCGCCGTCGCCTCTGCTCGATGAGGAAACGCGCCGCAAGATGGGTGAGCAGGCCGTCGCGCTTGCAAAGGCCGTCGACTATGACAGTGCCGGCACGGTCGAGTTCGTCGCCGGGCAGGACAAGAGCTTCTTCTTCCTGGAAATGAACACGCGCCTGCAGGTGGAGCACCCGGTGACCGAACTGATCACCGGTATCGATCTGGTTGAGCAGATGATCCGCGTTGCCGCCGGTGAAAAACTGGACCTTGCCCAGGAAGACGTCAAGCTGAACGGCTGGGCAGTCGAAAGCCGTATTTATGCGGAAGATCCCTACCGCAATTTCCTGCCGTCCATTGGCCGGCTTGTGCGCTACCGGCCGCCGGCGGAAGAGGCCAGCAACGGGGTTACCGTCCGCAACGATACCGGCGTTGTCGAGGGCTCTGAAATTTCGATGTTCTACGACCCGATGATCGCAAAGCTGATCACCCATGCGCCGACACGGGCGGAGGCGATCGATGCGATGAGTTCAGCTCTGGATGCGTTTTACGTCGACGGTATTCAGCACAATGTACCGTTTCTGACAGCGCTGATGAACCATCCGCGCTGGCGGTCGGGCGAGTTGGCTACCAGTTTCATCGCAGACGAATATCCGGACGGCTTCGAGCCGGCAGTTCCCGATGACGAGGCCTATGCGGTTCTTGCAGCCGTTGCCCTGTCCATGGGGGCGTTGCAACGCGAGCGTCTGGACCACCTGCCCGGGCGGTTGCGGGCTCATTCCGGTGCCATTCGCGAGGATTGGGTGATCAAGCTCGACAAGACCTATGTTCCGATCCGGCTTGCTGCCGGGTATCCGGGGACGCCCGTCGAGATCGATGTCGCGATCGGCGATGGCCCCGTTGTCAATGTGGAGGCTGACTGGGCGCCAGGTGATCCGCTCTGGTCCGGCAAGGTCGGCGCGAAGGATGTGACGGTGCAGGTCCGGACCCTGCGCGGTGGCTACCGCCTCGACTGGCAGGGCTATTCCGTGGTCGCGAAAGTGATGACACCGCGGATTGCCGAGCTGGATGCCTTGATGCCGGAGAAGCTGCCGCCGGACACGTCGAAGATGCTGCTGTGCCCGATGCCTGGTCTGGTGGTGTCCATCGCTGTGGCCGAGGGACAGGAAGTCAAGGCAGGTGAGCAGCTTGCCGTCGTTGAGGCCATGAAGATGGAAAACGTGCTGAGAGCGGAGCGCGACTGTGTCGTGAGCGCCATCAAGGCAACGCCCGGCGACAGCCTTGCCGTAGACGCCGTGATCATGGAGTTTTCCTGATCCGGGGTGATTCACCTAACGCAGCCTGATTGACAGGCATCGGATACTGCCGATATTCAGCGGCCTGCGACCATCCGGTCCAGGCCGCTTTCTTTTTCAATACGTTGCGGGGCATCATGACGACTTCGACCATCCTGTTCGATCTGGACGGAACCCTGACTGACCCCTTTGAAGGCATCACCCGTTCAATCGGGTATGCGGTTGAAAAGATGGGTGGGCAGGCACCTGACGTGGAAGAGCTGCGCTGGTGCATCGGGCCGCCGCTCTGGGACAGCTTCAAGGTTCTTCTGGGAACGGAAGACAAGGCTGTGCTGGATCAAGCCGTGGCCTTCTATCGTGAGCGCTACACGGTGACGGGACTGTTCGAGAATTCGCTGATCGAGGGTATTCCCGAACTGCTGACAACTCTCAGGAAAGACGGGTTTCTTCTTCACGTCTGTACCTCAAAGCCCCACAGTTACGCAGGTCGGATCGTTGAGCATTTCGGCCTGATGGACTTTTTCGGCAAGGTCTACGGTGCAGAGTTGGACGGCACGCGGTCCGCGAAAGCCGAGCTGATCGCGCATATCCTGAGTGAGGAAAACATCCAGTCGTCGGAGGCGGTCATGGTTGGTGATCGCAAGCATGACCTTGTCGGAGCAAACGCCAACGCAGTGGCGGGCATTGGCGTGTTGTGGGGCTACGGTAGCCGTGAAGAACTGGCCGCCGAAAATCCGGTATTGATAGCAGCCAGACCTCAAGACATCGCCGCGTATTTCGCGACCCGCTAATGGCCTCCATTCCGACACGGTGGCAATGAGAGTGGCTTCTTGCTGCCGGCAAACTTTCTTAACTCCGAATTTATCGATTTTCCCGTAGGTTAAGCTCAAAGGAGTGCGCCTTGGCAGAACGGATGCATGCAACGGATACCCAAAATACGTCGGTACCGTCTGAAAAGGCGGTTGACGTCGGGTATTATTCGCCTGCCAAAAGACCGCCACCGTCGCTTCCAGCCGGTTACGTCCTGCACCAGGTCACTGTCCAGCCGCTCTCCTCTTGCCCGTTTCAGGTCTGTCTTCTGGATGTCGGGGCGACGGGGGCATTGCCGACCTGCGATTTTCACAGAATACGGGATACGACCCTCATCATCGCTTGTTCGTCGGGAGAACTGGCAGCAAAAACGCAGCTGACATTGCTGGAAGGCGGGGTGGATGATGTTGTCGACGCCGATGACGCGGACCTTCTGCTGCTTGCCCTTAAACGCGCAGAACTCGTGATCGCGCGGCAGGGTGGGCTGTTCCGAAAATGCCGCGATCTCGCCATTGAGAGGGATAACCTTCAGTCTGCAATCGATAACCTGCCTTCACCCATCTTCTTCAAGAACCGGGCCGGCATCTACAGCGGCTGCAACAAGGCTTTTGAAGCGTTCATCGGTTTGCCGGCCAGCAAGGTGAACGGCGCCAGTGTTTACGACGTAGCGCCAGCTGAATTGGCAAAGGTCTATGAAGCGGCCGACGAAGAGCTGATGCAGCAGGGGGGTGTTCAGATCTATGAGGCGGACGTTTGCTATGCTGATGGCGAGCGCCGAACGGTGACCTTCCACAAGGCTGTTACCCGTGACCGGGTCTCCGGCGAGGTGAACGGCCTTGCTGGATCCATGCTCGACATCACTGAACGCAAACGTCTGGAAGAGCAGCTCAAGTGGGCAGCAGAGCGCGATGCCCTGACAGAGGCCTACAACCGTCGCAGGTTTTTCGAGCTGGCAGCTGCAGCAAAGGAACGGGCACAAAAGACGCCAGTCAGCCTGTCCATCCTTGTGCTGGACGTTGACCATTTCAAACTGATCAACGATCGATACGGCCATGCCTGCGGCGATGCAGCGCTCAATCATCTTGTCGGCCTGCTGAAACGTGAACTTCAAGAGCCGCATATCTTTGCAAGGGCGGGCGGTGAAGAGTTCTATTGCCTGCTGGAAGGGTGCGACCTCAATGAGGCCTTTGAAATCGCCGAGCGCATTCGAAAGGCCGTCGAAACCGTGCCCCACTTGCATGATCAGCAGCTGATCTCAATGCGGGTCAGCATAGGGGCTGCCACCGTTGGAGATGGCGAGAAAATCAGCCAGACCATCGCCAGGGCTGATGAAGCGCTATACAGCGCCAAGCAGGCCGGCAGAAATCGGGTTTGCGTGGCCTGATGTGCCGTTGAGGTGCCTTTCGGCATGCATCCACTATTGCATCCTGTCTATTTCAGGGATACTGAAAGCTCTTGGAGAGCAGTTCTCGGGGCGGGGTGAAATTCCCCACCGGCGGTATCGGGGAAACCCGGAGCCCGCGAGCGCTTCGGATAAAATGTTCGAAGGTCAGCAGATTCGGTGAGATGCCGGAGCCGACGGTTGAGGTGGCGTCAAGCGAAGCCGCCCGAAAGTCCGGATGAGAGAGAACTTGACCGCCGCCATTTGTTGATGGCCGGTGGGCGTGTGTCTTTTGAGACTGTTCTGAACGATGACGGAACGGATCGCAGATAGGACGCCCATGTCGACCAAATCGAAGAAGCCCATATTCGCCGCACTTGCCATGATCGGGGCAGGGGCTTCGTTTGCAATCGTGAACGGCGCCCTGCAGGCCTCGACCATGCAACTGGGCGTGCCATCAACGTCCGCGGCCTTCTGGCAATATGCGCTGGGCCTTTTCGTTGGCCTGCCATTCGTCCTGCGGCGCGGCTTTTCCGCCTTGAAGACACATCAGATCGGATGGCATCTGACGCGGGGTGTTCTTGCAGTGATCGGGATCCAGTTGTGGGTCGCAGGTCTTGCGCAGGTCGAGATCTGGCAGGCAATCGCCTTGGTGATGACTTCGCCGTTTTTCGTGATCATTGGCGCCAAGCTGTTCTTCAGGGAACGGGTTGGCCTGATCCGGTGGCTCGCGACGTTGGCGGGCTTTTCCGGCGGCATGGTGATTCTGGAGCCCTGGACGGAAGGCTTCAGCCTGGCAGCACTTTTGCCGGTCGGGGCAGCTGCATTCTGGGCAGGAACTTCGCTCGTCACCAAAAAGCTGACTGCAACTGAAGATGCCGATTCCATCACCATCTACCTGCTGCTGCTCCTGACACCGGTAAATGCACTGCTTGCGCTGGGAGAGGGCGGTATCGTGCCAACCGGTCCGGCGCTGTGGCTGCTCGTGGGTGCCGGCGCCCTGACTGTGCTGGCAAACTACCTGCTGACCCTCGCCTACCAGAAGGCCGATGCGGCCTTCGTGCAGCCTTTCGACCACCTGAAGCTTCCGCTGAATATCGCGGTCGGCTTCTTCGCTTTCGGCTTTGCCCCGAGCGGTGCATTCTGGCCGGGAGCGCTGGTGATTGTCGGTGCATCGCTGCTGGTCATGTTGGACGAGCAAAAGCGCGACACGCAAGTGTCCACAGCCTGAAGCACACGCAGACGTTTGCGAACAGGCAGGTTTGCACTAAGCTTTTGCAGCATCGCGAACTTCGGAGACCTGAATGACCGCCGATCCATTGACCGTTCACGTGCTGATTGAGGGCAGGGTCCAGGGTGTTGGGTACCGCGCCTGGTGTGCGGGTGAAGCTGAAGACAGGGCACTGGCCGGCTGGGTGCGCAATCTCAGCTCCGGTGGGGTCGAAGCCGTGTTTTCAGGCCCGTCCGATACCGTTGTCGACATGCTGGATGTACTCTGGCATGGGCCGTCTCTTGCAAGGGTAAACCTGGTCAAGGACCTTGAGCCGGTAGAGCCCTGCTCGGGCGCCTTCGAGGTGCGCGATACGGCTTAACCGGCTGTGGCCAATCGTCTTTTCTATATCAATCGCGACATTGGAAGTTGAGTTGTCACGGAAATATCGCAATGATCTGATCTTTCAGATGAAGCAATCGGTGCCGCACTGTTGGTGCCGAAACGTGAAACCGGGAGATTTTCAGTGAAGATTGCGATACTTGGCGGTGATGGTTTTGTCGGCTGGCCCACATCCTTGCATTTGTCAGATCAGGGCCATGAAGTTCATATCATCGACAATCTGAGCCGTCGCTGGATCGATGCCGAGCTTGGTGTGCAATCGCTGACGCCCATGGATTCGATCCAGGAACGCACGCGGATCTGGAAGCAGGAAACCGGCAATACAATCCGGTTCCACCTGATCGATATTGCCCGCGACTATGAAGTGTTCAAGGCCTGGCTTGCAGACAACCGGCCGGATGCCATCATCCACTTCGCCGAACAGCGCGCTGCGCCTTATTCGATGAAATCGGACCAGCACAAGAACTACACTGTCAACAACAACGTCAATGCCACGCACCATCTGCTCAACGCGATGGTGGAACTGGATCTTGATGCGCATCTTGTCCACCTCGGCACCATGGGCGTCTACGGCTATTCCAGTGTCGGCGCGGCGATTCCCGAAGGCTATCTGTCGGTTGACGTCGAGACCCTGAACGGCTCCAAAGCGGCTCAGGAAATCCTTTATCCGGCCAACCCCGGCTCGATCTATCACATGACCAAGTGCCTGGATCAGCTGCTGTTCCAGTTCTACGCCAAGAACGACGGGCTAAAGGTCACTGACCTGCACCAGGGGATCGTGTGGGGCACGCATACCGAACAGACCCTTCGACACAAGCAACTGATCAACCGGTTCGACTATGACGGCGACTATGGCACGGTTCTGAACCGGTTCCTGATCCAGGCAGCCATCGGCTATCCGCTGACGGTTCACGGCACCGGTGGCCAGACACGGGCTTTCATCCATATCCAGGATTCGGTTCGCTGCATTGAACTGGCGTTGAAGAACCCGCCGAAAAAGGGCGACCGGGTCAAGGTGTTCAACCAGATGACCGAGACCCACCGGGTGCGGGATCTGGCAGAGCTGATCTCCCGTCTTACCGGCGCGAAGGTTGCCTATCTGCCAAACCCGCGCAAGGAAGCGGCAGAAAACGATCTGGTTGTCGAGAACAAGCAGTTCCTGGAACTGGGCCTCAATCCGATCACGCTGGAAGAAGGTCTGTTGAGCGAGGTGGTGGACGTCGCTAAGAACTTCGCCTACCGCGTCGACCGCAGCCGAGTACCGGCAGTGTCCGCCTGGACCAAGGAAATTGCCGACGAGATCGAACGGGATCCGGAACATCCGCGTCTGAAATCCGTGTCCTGAGGCCGGGAATGCAAGACACTCCTCAGTTCGACAGGGCGCCTGGAAGCACATGTGCCTATGTGACACTGGTGACGAACCGGGACTATGTGCTCGGGGCGACGGCGCTTCTGCGCTCGCTCCGGCATTCGGGAACCGAAGCCGACCTCGTGGTCCTCTACACGCCCGGGGTCGGTGAGGCGGATCTTGTCGCACTTGCGGAATTCGGACCTCGGCTTGGCCGGTGCGAGCGCCTGCCAACGAGCGAAAGCTTCAACGCGCGCCATGAACGCGGCCGCATTCACAAGGCAGCTCCCTTCACAAAGGGCGGCAAGCCGGTCTTTCACACGCCTCTGGACAACTTCGTCAAGCTGCGGCTGTGGCAACTCGAGGAATATGACCGGGTCATCTTCATCGATGCCGATGCCATCGTGCTGCAGAACTGCGACAAGCTATTTGGCTATCCCGAGTTCTGCGCAGCGCCCAACGTCTACGAAAGCCTGCAGGACTTCCACCGGCTGAACAGCGGCGTCTTTACCGCCCGGCCGAATATGGCCACGTTCGAGGCCATGCTGGCGCGTCTGGACAGGCCGGAGGCCTTCTGGCGGCGTACGGACCAGACGTTTCTGGAAGACTATTTTCCCGACTGGCACGGGTTGCCGGTGTTCTTCAACACGCTCCAGTATGTCTGGTTCAACCTGCCGGAACTCTGGAACTGGAAGCAGATCCATGTGCTGCATTACCAGTATGAAAAGCCCTGGCAGGAGGGGCATGAAAAGACCGCCAAGTTGCGTCCTCTGATCGATCTCTGGCAGGCTTTTGCGACCGGTGTCGGCATTCCGGACGATATGGCCGGTCTGCCCGGTCCTCTGGAGTGGGCTGCAAAGCAGGCATCCTGATGCATGTTCTTCTGACGGGGGCAAGCGGGGTAGTTGGCCGGTTCATCCTGAAGCGGCTGCTTGACGATGGCTGCACGGTCACGGTTCTTGGAAGACGCCCTGTTGACGGCGTTGCGGCAGCCTTTCGGACCTATGACCTTGCTGACCCGGATCCTCAACTCCCGCAAGCCGATGCACTCGTTCATTGTGCACTGGTCCATGAGCCCGGCAAGTTCCGGGGCGGTGAGGGGGACGATCCAGAGCGGTTCAGGAAGCTGAATGTCGACGGTACCCGGCGTCTTTTTGAAGCGGCCGCGAAGGCGGGCTGCCGGACAGTCGTTTTCCTCTCCAGCAGGGCTGTTTACGGCGATCACCGCCAAGGCGAAAAGCTCGCGGAAACGGATGAACCTGCACCCGATACGCTTTATGGCGAGGTGAAACTTGCAGGGGAAACGGCACTCAAGGCGTTATGCTGCCAGAGTATGAGCGGCATCGTTTTGCGCGCGACCGGTGTTTACGGACCAGGGTCAGGCTCGGCAGACCACAAATGGTCAGGGCTTTTCAGGGACTTTGCGGCCGGTATTCCGATTGCCCCGCGCAGGGGAACGGAAGTTCACGGGGACGATCTTGCTGCTGCCGTTGCCCTGGTTCTGGAAGAGCGACGGGTAAATGAAGAACCATTTCAGATCTACAACGTCTCGGATCTCCTGCTCGACCGCCAGGACCTTCTGGCACTTTATGCTGCCGAAGCAGGTTTGAACCTTGAGGTGCCGGCAGCATCGAACCAGGCGCCAGGCGAAATGACGACAGACCGGCTGCGGGCACTTGGGTGGTCGCCTGGCGGAACTGAAAAGCTGAAAGTGTTTCTGCGCTCAATAGCTAGGCGCGGTGCGGCCGGCACATGACGCTCAGCTTGTGAGCAAGCTTTGTTTGCCGGTTTGGCAACAAAAAAGGCGGGCACAGCGGCCCGCCTTTTCCATTTGCCTTTGTGCCAGATCAGGCAGCGCGGATGTCGTCGAAGAAGCGGTCGACCTTCGAGCTGAGGTTGGCGGATTCGCTGGTCAGTGCCTCTGCTGTAGACAGAACATCCGCGGCGTTTCGGCCGGTCGACTGAGCGCCGCTGGAGACCTGGATAATCGTCTCGGAGATGGCGTCCGTACCGGTGGAGACTTCGTTGACGTTTCGCGAAATCTCGTTGGTTGCCAGGCTCTGCTGTTCGACCGACACAGAGATGTCCTTGGAGATCTCGGACATTTCTGCAATGACGTTGCTGATATCGCGGATGGCTTCAGCAGCGCGGTTCGAAACGGTCTGCATCGCCTGGATCTGCGTTGCGATTTCCTCTGTCGCCTGGGCAGTCTGGTTGGCCAGGGATTTCACCTCCGATGCAACAACCGCAAAGCCTTTGCCGGCTTCACCGGCGCGGGCCGCCTCAATGGTGGCATTCAGCGCCAGAAGGTTGGTCTGGGCGGCAATGTCGTTGATCAGGCTGACGATCTGGCTAATCCGGTCGGTGGTCGCCACCAGGCTCTGTACGGTCTGATCCGTCTGGGAAGCCGCGCTGGAGGCCCGTTCGGAAATGCCGGCCTGCTCTTCAACACGCCGGGCGATTTCGGCGATGGAGGACGTCAGCTCCTCGGAGGCTGCGGCCACCGAGCGGACATTGGCGGCGGTGTCCCCAGTGGTCCGGGCAGCCGATTCCGCATCGGTCGAGCTTTGTTCGGAAGTTTGCGCCAACTCTCGGGCGGTGCGTTCCAGTTCTTCTGTGGCGTTGGAAACGGTTTCCAGAACGCTGCGGATTTCCTGGTTGAAACCACCAAGCAACTGGTCGACGGTTGCTGCCCTGCGATGCTTGGCTTCCTGCTCGGTGGCGCGTTCGGCTTCCAGGCGACGCTGTTCCTTGCCGTTGGTCTTGAACACCTCCACGGCATTGGCGATCGAGCCGATCTCGTCGTTCCGCTCCAGGCCCAGGACCGGGGTTTCCAGATCGCCTTCCGCAATCTGGGCCATTGAACTGGTCACGGACGCGAGCGGACGGGCCAGCAGTGTCTGGAATAAGGTACCAAGGATGGCAAGCATCAGCACGGTTGCAATCACGGTCGCAAAGAGTGCCGAATAACGGAAGCTCGTCAGGCTTGCAAAAGCGGCGTTCCGATCAACGGAAAGGCCAATCTGCCAGTCGACCGGCAATCCGGTGACCGGAACGAACTGGACGATACGGTCGCCATCAACACTGGACGCGTATTGCGGTTCTGCACTGACCTTGACCTGCTCGTTGGGGAAAAGCTCACTGAGCGGCTTGGAAATCATGTTGCTGTCCGGGTGCACCAGGATGGTGCCCTTGGAATCGGCCACAAAGACGTAACCGAGGCCGCTCATGTTCGACGAGGCGAGCATGTTCGCCAGGGTGGTGATGTCAAAGTCACCACCGACCACACCGGAAAGGGTGCCGCCGGTTTTTACCGGTGTTGCAGCCGTCACGATGAGATTGCCGGTTGAGGCGTCCTGATAGGGAGCAGTGATCACGGGTCCGCCTTTTGCGACGGCATCCTTGTACCAGGGGCGCACGCGCGGATCGTAGCCTTCGGGCAGATCTGCCGGCGGCCACATGTTGAAGGCACCGTCTGCTTCCACGCCGAAATAGGTCGCGCTGAAATTGCTGGTCAGGGTCTTTAGGTCGAAGAACTCGGGTGTTACCTCGGGCTGCTTGGCAATGCGTTCGGACAACGCCTCGATGAGCATCATGCGCGCTTCGAACCAGTTTGTGACGATATTGACTTCCGACTGGCCGACACCGGTCATGTAGTCACGAACTTCGTCGGTCTTTGCGTTACGCTGAAGGGTGTCGTTGAAGAGGCCGAAGCCGGCGAAGATCAGAACAATGACGCCGGCGGCGGCCAGCAGGATTTTGGTGATCACGCTCCGACGGGAGCGAACTGAGAGAGCCTGGGTCACAAACTTCATTCCCATGGTTGAGAAGGTTTGTGTCTGTATTCGCTCATCTGAATGAAGGAATACTAAATCTGACCGGTAACAAAACGGTCTTCGAACTAAAAAAGCCAAAACTTCATGGAATTTCGAATGTTACTCGCAAAAATAACAATGGAATTTCTTGAGGTTGCTTTTTGGCCTTTGTTGCAACTCGAGCTTGAACTCGATATTACCTAGAGTTCAGTGCGTCTGTTTGAAGCCTGCGCCGCGCGAGTGGCTTCACACGGAAACCGTGGGGCCAAATATCTTTTCAAATTCGGCCCGCAGGACGCTGTCGTTTTCGGCCATGGTAACCGGCAGGCCGAGATCCACGAGACTGGTCACGCCATGTTCGGTAATGCCGCAGGGCACGATACCGTCAAAATGATCCAGTTCAGGCTCCACGTTGAAGCTGATGCCGTGGAACGTGACCCATTTGCGCAGGCGGATGCCGATTGCGGCGATCTTGTCCTCGACCGTCGCCCCGCGGTCTGGCCGACGCACCCAGACCCCGACGCGGTCTTCACGGCGTTCGCCGCGAATGTGATAGTGCCAGAGCGTGCTGATGAGCCAGGCTTCAAGTGCGGAAACAAAAGCCCGCACATCCTGCTGACGCCGCTTCAGATCGAGCATTACATAGGCTACGCGTTGCCCTGGCCCATGGTAGGTGTGCTGTCCGCCGCGGCCCGTCCGGTAGACCGGAAAGCGGTCGGGAGCGATCAGATCGCTGTCCTTGGCGCTGGTGCCGGCGGTGTAGAGCGGGGGATGCTCCAGCAGCCAGACCTGTTCGTCGGCTTCGCCGGCAATGATTCTCTGGACCCTTTCATCCATTTCCCGAAGAGCGGTCTCATAATCGACCAGTTCGTCGGAAATCCGCCATTCGACCGGCCGCGAGCCGGAAACTGGCAGAAAACTGAGGGAAAGAGCGTCTCTATCGGCGGGTGACATGTGGATGACACTTCATTGTTTTTTGAGCTGGCTTGCCATGCCGTGGTATGGTTAAGCGCTGGCGGGTCAGTTGCCCTATTTAAGGATCAAGGCGTCCGATGACTACCTTCGATGAAATCAAAGTCGATATTTCCGTCGTTCTCGGGGAGAACGAGATGCCTGTCCACCAGTTGCTCCGCATGGGGCGTGGCGCCGTTATCGACCTTGATGTGGCCGAAGACGACGATGTGAAGATCTATGCCAACAATACGCTGGTCGCCAAGGGGCAGGTGGTTTTGCTCGGCGAGCGGATAGGCATCTCGATCACGGAAGTTCTGATGCGTCCGCCGGACATCCGACCCATGCGTACCGATGGCCCTCTTTGAGGGACTAAAGCATTTCTGCATAAGAAAAATCGCGTGCCTGTGAATTAATGCAAAAAGGCCTCTTGCGCCCCCAAATTCCTTTTGCTACATGGAGCGCCTCGATGCTGAGAGGCGCCGGGAACAATCGAATATGCGGTCGTGGCGGAATTGGTAGACGCGCAGCGTTGAGGTCGCTGTGGGGTAAAACCCGTGGAAGTTCGAGTCTTCTCGACCGCACCATATTCGAAGCATTTCTACCGATGCTTCCTCAAAAGGCTGCCCCTCCGGGCGGCCTTTTTGCTTTTCCGCACTGCCCGCAAAATACCTGATTGCTCTGGGAAAATTCAGATACCGGCTTTTTGGGTTTGTTGCGATGTGCTTTTCTGCAAGGAACAGCCTCAGCGGGCTACTGGCAAAAACCGGTCCGGCACATTCATGCGAAATCGAAGGAAGCCGCACGTGTTCAATTTCCGTTCCATCAGTACTTCGTCCTGTGCCGCAATGATGACCCTGAGCTTGCTGGCAGGTCCGCTTCTGGCGCAGGAGCAGGAGGCAATGGTCCCGGCCGGCGCCATTGCCGGTGCGGTGACGTCTCCCGTCGACGGCGACATCAATCGCTTTCGCGCAATCCTCGTCGAAACGGAAGAAGGCGGCGATCTCTACGTCTTTACGGACGCAGGAGAGGGCTGGAAACAGGTTGCCCATGCGAAAGACATGGTGTGGCGTGGCGGCATGTATGGCCAGGAGCCCTGGATGGAAGCAAACGAACACGGTTCGTTGAAAATCTATTCGGAAAACTCGGCCGTCGGACGCAACCGTTGGGAACAGGTCCTGACCATTGCCTATCGCAACGGCGTCTTCCGGGTCGCCGGCTACACCTATTCCTACTACGATACGCTGGATCCGGATGCCAACGGACAGTGTGACGTCAACCTTCTGACGGGCAAGGGAGTCCTGAACGGGAAGAACTTCAAGACTTCACTCGGTGCCTTGCCGGTACAGGATTGGACCATGGATACGCGGCCGCCGGAGTGCGAGGTCGAGTGATGCGGCCTTTGCGGCGAGAGTGTCCGCACTGGCTGTGGAAGCGGTTCTGAAGGGTTCTTGATGACGCTTTGTCGTGTTGTTGTCCGTCATTGAGAAGACACGGGAGGGATGACATGTCCGATACCGCAAGGCCGGATTGGCGCTGGGTGATCCGCGGCATGATTCTGACGCTCGTCATCTGCCTGTTGCTGATACAGCTCTTCCCCGAAATTTACGCAGTAAAGGATTTCTGGCTTGTCACTGTGCCGAGTGGCGCCTTTTGGGGCAGCTTCTTGTCGCGTCTCTTGAGCGAACCCGGGCTCTGGAAACTTCTCGTGACGAGCGCGGAAGGGGCTGCGATGATCGTCGTGCTGTTTCTTGTGGTGTTTCGTCCGCTGGTTGCCTGGAAAGCGTATCTGGTCTGCGTTGCCTTGACTGCCGTCTCGGCAATCCTGTTTTTTACCTACGTCCTTCCCGCAATGCCGAACAGCACGCTGCTCATGGTCTTGACCGGCAGTCTCTATTCATCGTTCCGCTATGGCGTCACGCTTGCGCTGCTCTATGCGCTCGCGCTCACGTCGGACACAGCGCCAACCAATCGGCAGCTTTCCGCCCATGCGTGAAGGTGTGAGAAAAGGCCTTGCGGAGCGACTGGTGTCCCTCCGGAGCAGGTTCGTTTTCGTGTGGCTGGCAATTGCATTTGTGTCGCCGGCGGCATTTGCGCAGTCGCTTTCCGTTTATCCTGCCGTTGACCCGGGCAGGTTTGGCGCGATGACGTGCCAGCAGCTTTGGTATGTCGAGCAGGAGGTGCTGGCTGCGGGCAGAGTGTGTCTTGCCAGCGAGAGAGCGCGCCGCGCATTCCGCCGTGCGGAGCGATGCATTTCCGATGACGAGGCCATTCTGCCACAGGACACCCGTGACTATCTCGATCACTTGCGAAGCGTTGCAGCGGACAAGGGGTGCAGCGGCCCCGAGAGGCGCTGAAGGACTTCAAGGAAAGTTGGCAGGCTTTTGAACCAGAGCGGCATTTCCGAGTTAAGTCTGTGGACCGGTTTCGCTTTTCCGGTGGCGCTTTGCCGCCGCAAACGCTAGATCTGGTGAGGAGTGTCCGGTGCCTTTCGCCGGAAGAGTTCGTTGCGTTTTGAGGGGAGGCGCCAGATGAGTGAAGCATCCGAGCTTGATGTCACCGCCTCTTCCGTTCCCGACATTCCGGTGCGCGACGAGGATGAGCATCTCAATCGCGAATTCATTGCGGCTGTTGAAGCGGCAATCGAGGCGAACGATCAGGATGGCCTGAGACACCTTGCCGCCGATCTTCACGAAGCCGACACCGGTGACCTTCTCGAGACGCTGGATCCGGAGGATCGGGCGTCCTTTATCCGGCTTCTGGGCGAGGACTTCGACTATACCGCGCTGACCGAGATCGATGAGGCAGTGCGTCTGCAGGTTCTGGAAGACCTGCCGACGGAAGTCATCGCCGAAGGTCTGGGCGATCTCGATTCGGATGATGCGGTCTACATTCTGGAAGACCTCGATGAGGACGACCAGGCTGCTATTCTGGAAGAGCTGCCTTATGCGGACAGGGCCCAGCTGCAAAAAGCTCTGGACTATCCGGAAGAAAGCGCCGGCCGGCGCATGCAGACGGAATTCATTGCGGTTGCCCCCTTCTGGACCATCGGTCAGACGATCGACTACATGCGCGAGGCCCGCGACCTTCCGGACAGCTTCTACGAGATCTACGTGGTCGATCCGACGTTCAAACTGCTCGGATCCGTTCACCTGGACAAGATCCTGCGCACCAAGCGGGACGAGAAGGTCACTTCCATCATGGAGGAGACTCGCCAGGCGGTGCTCGCGACGGAAGATCAGGAAGAGGTCGCCCGCCGGTTTGAGCGCTACAACCTCGTTTCCTCCGCTGTTGTGGACGAGAACGACCGCCTGGTCGGTGTTCTGACGGTTGATGACATCGTCGACGTCATCCAGGAAGAAGCGGAAGAAGACCTGCGTGCCCTGGCCGGTGTCGGTGACGAAGAGATTTCCGATAATGTGATGACCATTGCGCGCTCGCGGCTGACCTGGCTGGTCGTCAACCTTGGCACCGCCGTGCTTGCCTCGGTGGTGATTGCGCTGTTCGAGGACACGATCGAGGCCATGGTGGCGCTGGCGGTGCTGATGCCGATCGTCGCGTCCATGGGGGGCAACGCCGGCACTCAGACCATGACCGTTGCCGTGCGTGGTATCGCGACCCAGGAACTGGGTGCGCGCAATCTTTTGCGCGTTCTCAACCGCGAAATTCTGGTGAGTGTGTTCAACGGTGTTGCCCTGGCCATCCTCATCGGGGTGACCGCCTGGATGTGGTTTGGCAGTCCGGGACTCGGCGTGGTGATTGGCGGTGCGATCGTGATCAATCTGCTGTTCGCGGGTCTCTCCGGCCTTCTGATCCCGATCGCGCTCGACAAGATGAACGTCGATCCGGCGATCGCCTCGAGCGTCTTCGTGACGACGGTGACAGATGTGGTCGGTTTTTTCGCCTTTCTCGGCATCGCGGCGCTTTGGTTCGGCCTGCCGTTCTAGCCTCCAATCGGCAGGCCTCGTTTAAAGGTCAGTCACCGCAAACCAGAACCTTCTGTCGCAGACATGCGGCCGTTCGGTGATGGAAGGCATCGCGATAAGCGCTGTCCGAATAGAGTGCGACCAACGCGGTTAAATCGGGATAGGCGCCGATAGCGACCAGATCCCAATCCTCGTCCTGCCCCAGGAACATGCCCTGAAACGGTCCGACATAAAGGAACCGTCCACCAGCCCGCTCCATGGCCGGCATGCTTGCGGCCGCATAACTGGCAAAGGCTTCCTGGCCGGTCTGGCCCGTCGTTCCGTCCGCATATGTTGCGGCGGCATTCAGCTTGAAGAAATTGATCAGGGTTACGGGTTTGTCGCTCGCCCGGCTGAGGATCTGCGTCCATTGGCTTTCCGTCGGGCTGGTACCGTCGGTTCCCGAGCCGTACCAGGTTACGAATTGGGCTGACTGTTGCTTGACGTCCATGAGGCTTCTCCATAACTTTACACGTGTCAAATTGCAGGAAAGTTTACACGTGTCAAGTCAAGCCAGGGTGCAACGCACGCGCGCGGAAATTCTCGATAGTGCCTGGACGCTCATCTCGCAGCGGGGCGCGGACGTGTCGCTGGCGGAAATCGCCAAGGCGGCAAAAATCAGCCGTCAGTCCGTCTACGATCACTTTGGTTCGCGTGGGGGGCTGATCCTGGCACTCGTCCGGCGGGCTGATGAACGTCTCGACATACGGGCGAAACTGTTTGCAGCCTTTGACAGGCCACAGCCGCATGAACGGCTGAATGCTACCGTTGCTGTCTGGATCGGCTTCGTGAAGGAAATCTACCCAGTTGCCTCGGATCTTATCCGCCTGCGAACCACCGATGCGGACGCATCGGCGGCGTGGGAAGACCGGATGTCGGAACTGAGGCAATGGTTGCTTGTGTTGACCGGATCGCTGGAACGTGACGGTGCGCTGCAATCCGTCTGGACAGCGAAGTCGGCTTCAGAATTTCTTTGGGCGTCGTTCAGTGTGCAGGCGTGGGGTCTGTTGACACAGGACTGCGGCTGGGAGGAGGGCGAGGCGGAAGCTGTCCTGACGAGGACACTGCGGCAGGCATTGCTGACGGAAAAATGATGCCGTCGAGATTGTGTAGGTGGGTCAATAAAAGCAAACGCACCTGCCAGTGAGAAAGTAACACCGGTTCACAGGAGTGGAGGGCATGCCTGGACTAAGGCTGCTTCCTGTCGAATGTTTTGGTGTCGAATTCAACAAACACGACGCCATGGAGGGGAATGCCGGCCGACCAAGACTTGAGCTGCGCTGCAAAAGGTCACGCAGACCTGTTATTGCCAAAACAAAAGGCCCCGAGATTTGTGCTGGTGCAGCAACCTCCCGGAGCCTGTTTGATGGCTACTCATTTTGCCTGCTGCTCAATGGCGGGTATCACTCCAGGCCAGCTTTACGCAAATTGTCCCGAAGCGTCATGACCTTTGCCTGAAGGTCGATGACTTCTTCCAGTTTCAGTCCGGTCGAAGACATGATGCAGGTGCTGAAATGTTCTGTCTTCTTCTGCAAGGCGCGCCCCTTGCGGGTTAGTTTCAGGATAACCTGGCGCTCGTCCTTGATGTTGCGCGTGCGCGTTACAAGCCCCATGGCCTCAAGCCGCTTTAACAGTGGCGTCAGCGTGTTGGTGTCGAGCTGCAGCTTGGACGTGATTGCACCAACCGGAACGTTGTTGGTTTCCCAGAGTACCGTCATGGCCAGGAACTGCGGGTAGGTGAGCCCGACTTCCTTGAGCAACGCCTTGTAGACGCCATGCATCGCGTGGTTGGCGGAATACAACGCAAAACACAAGTGCCGGTCGAGCGGCAAGCTGCCATCATGGATTTTCTGACTGTCGTCGTCCTGGTCGCTCGCAGGGTCATTGACAGCGGATGCAGCCTGCTCGGTGCCGGGATCTTCGCCAGCCTGCGTTTCCGCAGAAACGTCAGGCGTCTCTCCGGTATCAGCTATCTCTTGGCTGACAGGCGTCTCGGCGACGGAAACGTCAATTTCCGCTTCGCGTGCGTCATTGCTTTCAGCGCCGGAAGCCGCTTCCGCCTCAGGCTTGGCAGCGGCCTTCTTGCGCTGTTTCTTCTCAGACTTTTCGGCTTTTGCCGGCTTGTCTTTTTTTTGTTTTTCAGTCGCTTCCGGCGCGGAAAATCCAATCGCGTCCAGCAGGGACATCTGGTTTGTGGTCTCGCTCATTCGCTCCTTATAAATCGCGCGCGATATGGTCGCAACTGTTGACGAACTGCAGGCGTGTGTATATGTGGGTAATTTATATCGTGTACGATTAAAGCTTATGCGATAAATATGGCTAGATGACTTGATATTTGAGAGAAGGAGCCTGCAGATGGCTGTTGATGTGAAATATGAAACCAGGGCAAAGGCCACCGGCGGCCGTGATGGTGCGGCGGAGACGTTGAGCGGATCCTTCAAGGTCAAGCTGGCGACGCCGAAAGAACTCGGCGGCGCAGGCGGCGAAGGCAATAACCCGGAAGAGCTGTTCGCAGCCGGATATGCAGCCTGCTTTATTGGCGCGATGAAATTCGTCGGCGGGCAGGAAAAGATCGCAGTCCCGGCTGATACGTCCATCACCTCGACGGTTGGCATCGGTCCGCGTTCTGAAGGCGGGTTCGGTCTGGCGGTCGCGCTGGAAGTGTCCCTGCCGGGTTTGGACAAGGCTGTAGCTGAAGACCTCGTTGCCAAGGCACACCAGGTTTGCCCCTATTCAAACGCCACCCGGAACAACATTGACGTCAAGCTGACTGTCGTCTGACACGGATTGTCCGGTTCGAGCTTTTGTGGTCGAGCCGGACCTCCTTTTGGGCTTCTGTTGGTGGAAAGGAGCTTTCGTGAGCCTCTTTGTTATCGATCTTCACTACACTGCTGATCTGCGGGAAATAGATGCTCTGGCGGAAGAACACAGGTCCTTCCTGCGGGATCAGTATGAGGCCGGCCTATTCCTGGCATCCGGTCCGAAACAGCCGCGAACCGGTGGTGTGATCCTGGCGCGCGCTGCTGACCGTGTCGAAGTCGAACTGGCGATCAACAAGGACCCATTCAAGTCGGCGGGCGTTGCGGAATATACCGTTACGGAATTCAAGCCGGTCATGCACGCACGGAACTTCCCGATTTGACGCAATCACGGGCGATCACCTCTGTGCGGAATGCAGCCGCCACACGACAATTCCAGATGACGATGGCGATTTGAAAGAAAACCTTGCCGGGTAACCTGAAATTCCCGGCGGATGGGTGTTAAGAAGGGCCGACTTGTCTCACGCGGAGAATTAAGAACATGCGGCCGAAGCTTGATGGCATCTTGGAAACCGCCGTTTATGTCGACGACATGGAGACGGCTCACTCCTTTTATTCCGAAATCCTGGGATTGAAGCGCATGGTCGCTGGAGAAAGGCTGTTTGCCTATGATGCCGGCCCCGCGCAGGCGCTTCTGGTGGTTCATCGCGGCCACACCGGGGAGGACGTTGAGACGCCGGGAGGTGTCGTTCCCGGGCACGATACGTCGGGTCACAGTCATTTCGCGTTTCGCATTGGGTCCGACCAACTGGAACCCTGGCGGGCTTACCTGGGCGAGATGGGTGTGAAAATTGTCAGCGAGGTCGTATGGCCGGCAGGCGGCACCAGCCTTTATTTCAACGACCCGGACGGCAATGTCCTGGAGCTGGCGGCAGCCCCGCTCTGGCCGAATTACCTATCGTGATTCTTAACAGTTTTGCGGCAGGGTGACGGCGTTTGAAAGTCATAACAGGTGGCGCAATGAATTTCTTGCAAGCGGTCCTGCGGACATTGTTCTACGTTGCCGTCGGCGGGGTGATTTCGATTGTCGGAGCGGCGTTTTTCTTCATGAACTGGGAGCCTGACCGAAACCAATACACGATCCGCGGCATCGATATTTCGCACCACCAGGGTGATATCGACTGGGCGCAGGTTGCGGCGGACGACATTGCCTTCGTCTACATGAAGGCAACCGAGGGCGGAGACTTCAAGGACCGTGCCTTTGCCCGCAACTGGGCCGGGGCGGGCGGCGCGGGTCTGGCGCGTGGTGCCTATCATTTCTTCAGTTTGTGCAAATCCGGCCGGGAGCAGGCGCAAAACTTCCTGTCGGTTCTGCCGCAGGACAGCGACATGCTGGCTCCGGTGGTGGATCTGGAATTCACCGGGAACTGCGCGCGCCGTCCGCCGGCCGAGGAAGTGCTGCAGGAAATCAGTGATTTCGTTGCTCTGGTCGAGCAGGGGCGCGGCAAGCAGGTCATCCTTTACGTGCCGGAGGACTTCTATCTGGACTATCTGAAAGGCAAGGGCCTGAACCGCCGTCTCTGGACGCAGTCGATCTGGCATTCTCCCGGCTATGTGTCAGACTGGTCGCTCTGGCAGTACCATGACCGGGGCACGATCAAAGGCATTTCCGGTGATGTTGATCTGAATGTCCTTCATCCAGAGAAGAGCTTGGATAACCTGAAATCCTGATTGCTCAAGTGCATGAAATATAAGCTTTAAAATAGACGTGTTGACTTTAACGTAAAAAGACGGAACTGTGCGCTCCAACAAGGAGCGGGCATGCAGCGTTATTACACCATCACCCAGCTGACGCAGGAGTTCGACATTACCACCCGAACCCTGCGGTTCTACGAAGCGCAGGGGCTGGTGTCGCCGACGCGCCGGGGCCGTCAACGCCTTTACACACCGGGTGATCGTACCCGCATCAAACTGATCCTTCGCGGCAAGCGTCTCGGGTTTTCCCTGAACGAAATCAAGGAAATGATCGAGATGTACGGCAGTGCGCCCGGTGAAACCGGCCAGCTGCGGCTGCTCCTCGACAGGATCGCCGCCCGCCGGGCAGAACTTCTCGAAAAACAGCGTGATATCGAATTGACCCTGGTTGAACTCGACGATGTCGAGGCCGGTGCAAAAGCGCGCATGGTCGAGCTTGAAACAGGCCCGGGCCAACTGTTTGGCGCCGATGCGACCTCGGAGGACAAGTGATGGATCTTTCGCCTCGAGACGAAAACTGGGAACCCCGTGTGCGGGCCAGTTTTGCCGCGCAGAAATTCATGACCCATCTGGGGGCGAAGATGGTTCACGTCTCACCCGGAGCGGTCGATCTGGAAATGACGATGCAGCCGGAACTGACACAGCAACACGGCTTTTTTCATGCCGGTGCGACGTCTTCCATTGCGGACAGTGCGGCAGGCTATGCAGCTCTGACGCTGTTTTCCGCCGGCTTCGGGGTGTTGACCAGCGAATACAAGATCAACCTGCTCAATCCGGCGAAACAGCCGGTGCTTCTTGCGCGCGGGCGGGTTGTCAAACCGGGACGAACGCTGACCATAGCCAAGGCTGATGTCTACGGACTGGACGACGGCGCACAGGTGCATGTCGCAACGGGGCTGTTCACGCTCATGAGCGTTGCCGGCGTCAAGGACTGAAGAATGACCGATATCACCATCAGGCCGCTGGAACGATCCGACAAGCCGGGCTGGCTCGAACTCTGGATGGCCCATCTTGCATTCTACGAGCAGGATCTGGCGCCGGAAGTGACGGAAACCCTCTTTGAACGACTGCATTCCGATGCAGGCCACCGCGCGTTCGTGGCAGTTCAGGAGAATGAGCTGGTTGGACTGGTCCATTACCTTTTTCACGATAGCACCTGGGCCAGTTCGTCCACCTGCTATCTGGAAGATCTGTATGTCAGCGAAAAGCTTCGTGGCGGCGGAGCCGGCCGCAAGTTGATCGAGGCGGTCTACAGGGCCGCGACCGAAGAACCGTCTGCGAGCGGCAAAGTCTACTGGCACACACATGATCACAATACACGCGCCCGGCAGCTTTACGACCGGATCGGCGTTTTGAGCGATTTTGTCCGATACGACAGGCCTTAAGAACTCTGGGAGGTAATCAAGATGATCCGTAACGATTTTCCGGGTTTCAATTTCGATCTCGGCGAAACCGCCGATATGCTGCGCGACACCGTTCGGTCCTACAGTCAGGACCGGATTGCGCCTCTGGCAGAAAAGATTGACCGCGAGGACTGGTTCCCGCGGGAGCTCTGGCCGGAAATGGGAGAACTTGGCCTTCACGGGATCACCGTGGAGGAAGAATGGGGCGGTTCGGGTCTGGGCTACCTGGAGCACTGCATTGCCATGGAAGAGGTCAGCCGGGCGTCCGCCTCCATCGGCCTCAGCTATGGCGCCCATTCAAACCTGTGTGTCAACCAGCTTCGCCGCTGGGGAAGTGACGACCAGAAGAAGCGCTATCTGAACAAGCTCGTGACCGGTGAACATCTGGGCGCGCTGGCCATGTCGGAACCGGGCGCTGGCTCAGACGTCGTTTCCATGAAACTGAAGGCGGAAAAGAAGGGCGATCGGTACGTCCTCAACGGCTCCAAGATGTGGATCACCAACGGTCCGTCTGCCGATACGATGATCATCTATGCCAAGACCGATCCGGAAGCCGGGCCGAAGGGCATTACCGCGTTTCTGGTCGAGAAGAGCTTCCCCGGTTTTTCCGTCGCGCAGAAACTCGACAAGCTCGGCATGCGTGGGTCCGAAACCGGTGAACTGGTGTTCCAGGATTGCGAAGTGCCGGAAGAAAACGTCCTCGGCCAGGTCGGCAAGGGGGTCAACGTGCTGATGTCGGGTCTGGACTACGAGCGCGCCGTTTTGGCCGCAGGGGCCGTCGGCATCATGCAGGCAGCCATGGACGTGGTCATTCCCTATGTCCACGAGCGCGAGCAGTTCGGCCAGCCGATCGGCACGTTCCAGCTTGTTCAGGGCAAGGTCGCCGACATGTATGTGACCATGAACGCCACCAAGTCCTATGTCTATGCGGTTGCCAAGGCGTGCGATCGGGGCGAGACCACGCGCGAAGACGCTGCTGGTGCAATCCTCTACGCTGCTGAAAATGCAACCAAACTGGCTCTTGATGCGATTCAGTTGCTTGGTGGCAATGGCTACATCAACGAATATCCGACCGGGCGTTTGCTGCGTGACGCCAAGCTGTACGAGATTGGTGCGGGAACTTCCGAAATTCGGCGAATGCTGATCGGACGTGAGATCTTTAACAAGACCGCCTGATCATCGAATTCGGAGAATGGCATGAAACAGACCCGGCTTCCTGAAAAGCCCGACGCGAAATCTCCGGCAGGGGCCGATATCCGTTTCATCATGGATGGGCCGACAGGAAACATGATCCATTCGACTGTTCCTGTCGGCCAGACCAACCGCGCAACACGGCACAGGACCGTGCACGAGTTCTGGCATGTGCTTTCCGGCCATGGACAGATCTGGAGGTCCGACGATGCCAGCCAGGGCGTTGTCGACCTGGAAGCCGGTGTCTCCATCGATATCCCGGCAGGAACTGCTTTCCAGTACCGCAACACCGGTGAAAGCGTTCTGCAGTTCATCTGTATCTCCATGCCTCCCTGGCCAGGGGATGACGAAGCCGAATTTGTTGATGGGCCCTGGGAAGCGACGGTCGGCAGTACCTGAGACCAATCGGGCTACCGAACCGATCCGGCTTTTTCTACGTATCGCTGTCACGACAAAAGTGAGGCAGTGAATGACGTCAATTGCGGTAATCTTTGGGGCCAGCGGCGGAATTGGCTCAGCCATGAGAGACCACCTTGAAGCGGGCAGCGGCTACGACAAGGTCATCGCCCTTCATCGAACGTCGTCACCACCTCTTGACCTGCTCGACGAACGCATGATCGAGGCCTGTGCCGACAGGGTTAGGGAGGAGGGGGATGTTCGATTGCTGTTCGATGCCACCGGAGCTCTCACCTTGGGCAGTGCCCGTCCGGAAAAGAGCCTGCGCGAACTCGATCCTGAAGTCCTTGCCCGTTCATACGCGATCAACGCCATTGGACCGGCACTGCTGATGAAACACTTTTTGCCGCTGCTCCCGAGAGAGGGAAGAAGCGTCTTTGCGACGCTTTCGGCCCGGGTCGGTTCGATCGGCGACAACGGTCTTGGCGGATGGTTTGCCTACCGGGCCGCGAAGGCTGGGCTCAATCAACTGGTCCGTACGGCGTCTATCGAGCTGGCACGCAAAAATCCCGCTGCTATCTGTGTTGCGCTTCATCCCGGTACGGTGAAAACGCCCTTGACCGAGAACTTTGCGAAAACCGGTCTCGACGTGCAGGAACCGGCTGTTGCAGCAGAGCGTCTTGTCGATGTGCTGACCAGTCTTAAACCTGCCGACACCGGTGGATTTTTCGATCAAACCGGCAGGCCGATCCCCTGGTAGGCATGGCCTGGGCTTGAATCCCGACGTATTGCGATCACCAAGCGTTCATCGTCTGCTCAATTCAGGTGTTGGCGGGGAAACCTCTCGTTTTTCAATGCCTCAATTTCAGAAACCCCGCTCGCTCGCTTGCTCGATTTTGGCACATCCTTGCTAGCCGGTGACAGGAGGGCGCTGCACGGTCGACAAGCAAGTTAATTGACAACATACCAACTGGTCGGTATGATTGGCGTATGACAGAGAAACCTCAAAAGACTAAACGGCCGGATGCGCGGATCAAGCTGCTGGATTCGGCACTGCTTGTGATCCGCATGAAGGGTTATACGGCCACCACCGTCGATGATCTGTGCCGGGAGGCGGGCGTTACCAAGGGGGCCTTCTTCCACCACTTTCGTTCGAAGGACGATCTGGCAGTAGCCGCTGCTGACTATTGGTCTGAAACGACCGGGGCTCTGTTCGAGAAGGCGACCTATCACGATCCCGAAGATCCGCTGGACCGGGTGCTCGGCTATCTCGATTTCCGCAAGGCACTGGTGCGGGGCGACGTGACTGAGTTCACCTGTCTGGTCGGGACCATGGTCCAGGAAGTCTATGACACGAACCCCTCCATCCGCGATGCCTGTAACCGCAGCATCACCGGGCACGCTGCAACACTGGTCTCCGATATCGCAGAAGCAGCTGAAGCCCGGGGCGTTGAAATTCCAGGTGGTGCGGAAAGCCTGGCACTTCACACACAGGTCGTGATCCAGGGGGCATTCGTGCTGGCAAAGGCAGGCAATGCGCCGTCGATAGCAACTGACAGCATTGATCATCTGAAACGTTACGTCGAACTGTTGTTCGGCCGGTCTGGAAACGGGAGAGCGCAATGAGTGAAGTCGAAATTCGCAAGGAAGGTCTGACGCTGGAACTCAGCCGCGTCATTGCCGCGCCGCGCGAGGCGGTCTGGCAATGCTGGACCAATCCCGAATTATTGAAGCAGTGGTTTTGCCCGAAGCCCTGGTTCGTATCGAAGGCCGACATGGACGTCCGTCCGGGAGGGCGTTTCAACACAGTGATGGCCGGTCCGGAAGGGGAGCTTTTCGAGAACGTCGGAATGTTTCTGGAAGTTGTCGACGGTGAGAAGCTGACATTCACAGATGCCTATTCGGAAGGATATGTGCCGCGGGAAAACGCGTTCATGACCGGGTATGTGGAACTGGCAGATGTTCCGGGTGTTGGTACGCGCTTCACATGGGGGGCTCGCCACACTTCGGAAGCAGGCAGGAACAAGCACCTGGAAATGGGTTTTGAGGAAGGCTGGAAGGCCGCTTCCTCTCAGCTTGATGAGCTTGCTAGGTCGATTGCCATTGAGGGTTTGCAAACTACTCCTGCGTTTCCCGCCAAGGTGCGCACTTGCCTGTTCTTCAGTGAAAAGGGCGAGGAAGCCGCCAAATACTACACGTCCCTGTTGCCGGATAGCGTGATGGGCTCGGTCTTCCGGCCGGATCCGAATGGACCTGTGCTTGTTGCCGAGTTCACCCTGGCGGGCTCACCTTTCATGATCCTGAACGGCAACCCGGATATGCAGCCGAGTTACCTGACCTCGATTTCCATACTGACGGAAGATCAGGCTGAAACGGATCGGCTTTGGCAGGCGCTCCTTGCAGATGGTGGGGAAGAAGGGCAGTGCGGCTGGTTAAAAGACCGCTACGGTGTTCACTGGCAGATCGTACCGAAGGCGTTGCCTCGGCTGATGCATGCAGGCAATCCGGAGCGTGCCGGCCGTGTCAGTGCTGCCCTGATGAAGATGAGAAAGATCGACATTGCCGGGTTGGAAGCCGCTGCCTGAATTGGAGCATTCACGCAGCTCGTTGTCTTGATTGCCCAACAAGGCTTGAGCGAAGAATGAAAATCCGAAACGCCGCCTGTTGAGCGGCGTTTTGCTTTTGTGGAACAGACACTTTCACCGGGATTGCCGTCCCCGTTCTTTCCGTGCAACTTTGCAATCCGGAGGAGTGGATATGACACATAACGATCCCGTCCACATTCAGCTTGCAACCCTGGAGCGCTGGGCGGATCTGGTGGATTTGTTCGGACCGGAGCGGGGGGCGTCTGGCGGTTGCTGGTGTATGTGGCCGTTCATGCGGGGCAGGGACTGGAAAGCGATGACCCGTGATGAACGGCGCGATGCATTCCAGCAGAAAGTGGACACTGGTCCGGCGCCAGGGCTTCTGGCCTACCGCGGCAATCTGGCCGTGGGCTGGATCGCACTCGGTCCGCGCATGCAGTATCTGCGTTTTCAGCTTGGCAAAACCACCCAGCCGCTGCCCGATGACAGCGAACAAGCGCTGGCGGCGACATATGCCGTCACCTGTTTCTTTATCAGAAACGGACATCGCAAAACCGGGTTGATGTCCGTGTTGCTCAATGCAGGCATTGACCACGCCAAAGCGCAGGGAGTGCATCAACTGGATGCCTGTCCAATGGAATCGGAAAAGCCCCTTCAATGGGGAGAAGGCTTCGTTGGTATAGCAGACGTCTTCCGCAGGGCAGGTTTTGTCGAAATCGCACGCAGAAGCCCTCGGCGGCCGCTGATGCGCAAACTTCTTTGAATGGATTATCCGAATGACCGGTGAAACCGACCTTGCCACCCTGATCTCCCAGATGCGTCCGATGCTGGATCCGGAGCCTTATGTTTTCTGCACCTTTGCTTCGAAATCCATGACGGACCTCGCGGAATATGACCCGATCGGGCTCTTTGCGGAAACGGAAGGCCTGACAGCCATCCTGCCGGTGGAGCGTGCGCGCGAACTGGGTTTGGCCGAGGCCGAATGGTTTCGCCGGATAACCCTGACAGTGCATTCGTCACTTGAAGCCGTGGGGCTGACGGCGTCGATCTCGGCTGCATTGGCCACTGAGGGTATTTCGGCAAATGTGGTCGCAGCCTATTTTCACGATCATGTTTTTGTGCCCGAAGAGCGCGCCGATGATGCCCTGGCAGCGCTGCGCAAACTCGCTGGGGACATCTGACACTGCTTTTCTTAGTTGGCCGAACTTCGGGCTGGGTGGCGAATTCGGTGGATTTTCCCTTGCAATTTCCGGTTTGCCTTCCCATTCCTAAGCGGGAGCAAGCGGGGTAAGAGCATGCAACGGGTCAAGCGGCGTCTGGCGGCAGTTATGTGCGCAGACGTTGCGCAATATTCCAAGCTCATGGAGCGGGATGAAGACGGAACGCTGGACCGGCTCAAGGCCTATCGGTTGGTGATGTCTGCGCTGACCGAGCGTCACAATGGACGTATCGTCAACACCTGGGGTGATGCCGTCATCATCGAGTTCGCCTCGGTGATGGAGGCCGTTCAATGCGCCGTCGACATTCAGAACGAGCTTTCCGTTCGCAATGCGGACCTTCCGGACCTGAACAGGATGGAGTTTCGCATCGGTATCAATCTCGGCGACATCATGGTTGAGGGCGAGGATATCTACGGCGACGGTGTGAATGTTGCCGCCCGTTTGCAGGAAATCGCGCCGAGGGGCGGGATCATGCTCTCCCAATCGGTCTATGACCAGGTCAAGACCAAGATGGCGCTGGGCTTTGAGCCGCTTGGCCCTCAACATGTCAAGAACGTTACCGATCCCGTTGAAACCTATTGCGTACGTATTGGCGGTCGCAATGCGCCGGAGGAAAAAAGTTCCGGGCAGGAGACGAACGGAACTGCGGAGCGACGCCAGACCGAAATTCCAAGACCGGAATGGGAACGAGACACCCAGGCGGTTGCCTCCGGGTTTGAACAGGCGCGCCGTTGGTTGAGGGCTCAGCCAAAGCGGGTGCGAAGCTGCGTTTTCATGATCGGCCTGTTTTTCGTGATCAACCTGCTGACATCTGGCTTGTCCACATTGTGGTTTGTCTGGCCGTCCCTGCCTTTCGCAGCCATGCTGGTTTGGTATCTGCTTGTCGGGCGACAGGAAAAGCGCTTCGGCGAGACGACGAGACCGGGTGATTGAGAGAGGGCAATGTCACCTGTTGCCGATCTGATAACTCTTTTCACGCTAATCAGGGTCTGATGATTTGCGAGTGCAACTGACTTCGCTTACACATGGACCAACGCGGGGCGACGAAACATTCCGTCAGCCCATCGAAAATGCCGGCTCGGCCGGCCCAACAGCAAAGGGAGCTTAATCCTGCGCATGAAAAACTATTCGACCACGGTGCCTGCACGCCTCGACGATGAAGACGAGGATAAGCCCAAGAGCCAGCCGTCGATCCAGGTCGACAAGCATCTGTTCGAAGCGCGCACAGTCCTGATCACCGGCCCGGTGACACAGGACATGGCCCGCGACGTGTGCGCCCGGCTTCTGGCGCTGGCGCAGGTTTCCAACGACCCGATCACGGTCATTGTTTCGTCTCCGGGCGGTCATGTCGAATCCGGTGACATGATTCACGACACCATCAAGTTCATCGCACCCGAGGTCCGTATCCTCGGCATGGGCTGGGTCGCCAGCGCCGGTGCGCTGATTTACGTGTCCGTTCCCAAGGACAAGCGTTTCTGCACGCCGAACACTCGCTTCCTGCTTCATCAACCGTCCGGTGGTGCCGGCGGCATGGCTACGGATATCGAGATCCAGGCCAAGGAAATCATCAAGATGCGCGATCGACTGAACAAGATCTTCGCGGCGGCGACTGGCCAGCCGATCGAACGGATCGAAAAAGACACCGATCGCGACTACTGGATGAGCCCGGAAGAGGGTATCGACTACGGTCTGGTCGGCAAGATCGTCACGAGCGTGGACGAACTGGGTTGATCCCGACTGACCTGACTGCAAACGTAGAAACGCCGGCAAATGCCGGCGTTTTTTCTATCCGAACCGATCAGAGGCAGATCGGTTCGGGTTCGACGGAATAGACCATTACCGGTGCAACCGGCTTGGGGTTGAGCACATGCGGCCGAAGTCGGGACATGAGCTCACGCAGGTGCTCTTCGTCTCCGGGGGCAGGGGCGCCGTCGAAGATGACTGCGACAAGGTGATCCACGAAGCGTTCGTAGATGTTGTTGCAGGTGCAGATCGGCGCCAGCAGTTCACAGACGGGCTTGCCGTCGTAAAATGGCGCTCCACCGGCAAGGAAGATCAGGAACTCGGTCAGATCGTCCGAGTGTTCGAATTCCGGCAGAAAGTTGGTCACGTCGAAACACGGGTCCTGTTCCAGTCTCGCTTTGAGGCGAGGCATTGCCCGCATGATCGCCGTGCGACCGCCTAATTTCATATAGAGTGTCATCTGGCTAACCCTCATTGATCCTTCATTACGATGTCGCCAAGATGACTCAGAAAGCGTGCCAGCCCTGTGACTCCGATCACGGATAAACCCTTTGTCAAAATCACCAGTGCCCGCTAATGGCGAATTGGTGTGGTGAAAACAGCCCCTAAACGGCCGTTTTCAACGGTTTGAGCAGGAAGATGTCGGTAAAATGTGACAGGCGCGTTACAGGACCCGTAATCAGCGGTCCGTTAGTCCCCGCGGAGGCATCGGCGTCCACATTGTTAAAAATAGTGAGGCATCTAAGGAAAGCGCGCGGTAGTCGGATCGGCGAAAAGCCTGACCAAATCGAAGCCTGCCAGCAATCGCCAAAGTTCGGATTAACTTCACAAATGCTGCGAATCGATGCGCCCTGACTTCCGGCATTCGCCGGACTTTCCGCTCTCGATGACCGCTGTCGTGGGGACAGCGTCCCCGGCGATGAGGCGGGCTCTGCCGGTTTCCTTTGCCAAATAAAGATTTCTGTCAGCCCGTTCAAAAAGCGAGGCAGGGGTGTCTTCTGGCCTTTTTTCCGCCAGACCCGCGCTTGCGGTATAGGCGTATCTCCTGCCGCGCGCGAACATTGGTGTCGCGTTCAAGAGATCAAGCATGCGACTGACGACAATTGTCGCTTGCTCCAAATTTGTTTCCGGCAGGATCAGCGCGAATTCTTCACCACCCACACGGCAAACGACATCCGTCTGGCGAAGATGTTCCAGACATCTTTGCGCAAAATGAACGAGGATTTCATCTCCAAGCTGATGGCCATGGGCATCGTTGATCGACTTGAAATGGTCCAGGTCGATAAGGGAGATGCAGAAATCGTGGTCATAGCGAGCAGATCGACTGTATTCCTTGTCCAGTTCCTGGTCGAACCCGCGGCGGTTGGCGATACCGGTAAGCGGATCCGTGAGTGCCAGGTTTTCAAGTTCGGTCCGCTCCTGGCCGAAATGCAAGATCTTGTTGTTGAGCGACGAAATGTCGGCATTGAGCGCGGCAAACTTGCTGGAAAGGTTCATGCTCTCGTCGAAGCGGACAAGAACGGCGCCGTCAATTCCGGTGCCCGGCACAGACAATCTGTGGCCGAAAGCAACGCTTTCATATCCGGACAGAAGTTTCAGGCGCACCGGTACGGGAGTGGTTGATGACCTGCACATCGACAGGTAGTCAGCCACCTGCGCTGTATCCCTGACCTTGTCCGAAAGTTGTTCACCTACACTAATTCCGGCAAGAGATTTGGCTGCTTTATTTGCGAGAACCACGCGGCCGTAATCGTCCAGCAGCAGAATAGGCTGGGGCATGGTCTGTACAAGGGCCGATATGATGGCAGTGGACCTGGGCACGACTATCGAACCTTGTAGAATTCTTTGCCGTTGACATCGTTCTCTGCGGTCGGAGCCAGGTGGACAACAACACGGCAGTCAGTATCACCACGGGCAATTGACCTGTCGATCTGGACCCTGGCGTAGCCATGGCAATCTGCAGCAATTCTTCCGAACACGTTTGTCGTCATCATGCAGAGGGAAGGGCGGTCCTTGACGCGATCCCCGAACGGGCAGCGGGCGTTCTTGAGGATCAAGACCTTGTCGTCTTCGTATTCGACACTGAACTGGCCGCCGATCCGTCGTTTCAGGTCAACTAGGACGTCTGCCAGCAAAGGCCTTGGGATCTGTTCAAGATGCAGGGCAGACTTGTAATCGGAATTGACCTTTTCACCGATGCGGTTGGCTACCAGTGCGATGAACCCTTCCGCCTCGTTCAATCCGACAATTTCCTGCAGTGCTCCGCTGAGCTCTCGAATGATCTGATTGAAGAAGTCGGTTGTCTCCAGAGGGATCTGTGCCTTGGTGATTTCCGGCTGCTGCTGGTCCACTTCAATCGGCAGGCTCATGAACGATCCTCCTAGGGTTGCAATCTTACGTTGGGTGAATTTTCTTTCGAATCAATTAAATCATTGAAATAAAGAGATAATAACAGTGCAACCTGGAGATTTGTGACAATGCGAGGGCGAACGTCTGAACCTCGAACATTGTCGTAATTGTCATGCGGGAGAACGACTAGAAAATCCGGGCCAAGGCCGTGAAAACCTTGTTGGCTCAAAAGCTGTCAGCATGTGTTTCAACTTCGGCTTCAAGTCTCAATATTGTCGATTTCGCCGTATCTTTGTCACGCATCGGGCCCGCAACGATTCGGATTTTCAAGATGTATGTTTACCTATCCAAGATCGGCGGATTTCTGATCCTGCCATCCAATTTTCTCGTTGTTCTTCTGGCTTTGGGATTGGTGCTCAGCCTTACGTCAAAGTGGCGGCGCAGTGGACGGTTTCTGACTTTCGCCGGTTTCCTTGGTTTGGTGGTTTGCGCTTTCTCACCGGCAGCCAACTGGTTGATTGTGCCCCTCGAGGACCGTTTTCAGCGTCCCGGCACTTTGGAGAATTATGACGGGATCATCGTTCTGGGCGGTGCAGTGGACACGGTGGTGACCGGCGTGAGGGGCGACACGGCGCTGACAATGTCCGCCGAGCGCATCACCATCACTGCGCGGCTGGCCAAAGCGCTGCCGGAGGCGAAGATCATCCACACCGGTGGGCAGGGCATGATCGTGTCGGACCAGGCAACAGAAGCCGAAGGGGCTGCACGACTGTTTCGAGACTTCGGCATCTCTCCCGATCGCGTCATACTGGAAGACAAGTCCCAGAACACCTGGCAAAACGCAGTCTACGCAAAGGATATTGTGCAACCGCAGCCCGGACAGCAGTGGCTTCTTGTCACTTCGGCCTATCACATGCCGCGCGCCATGGGAGTGTTCGAAAAGGCCGGTTGGACCGGGGTGACGGCATATCCGGTGGACTATCGCACGCGTGGACCGCAGGACAAGTCGCTCGGCTTCGACGGTGCTTCAAAAGGCCTGCGGCGCTTTGATATCGCCTACCGGGAATGGGTTGGTCTGGCTGTCTATTGGATGCTTGGCAGGAGCACGGAATTCTTCCCTGGTCCGTGAATGTGCAAAACCCTTTCGACTGTCAGCGACTTTTGAAATTGAACCTCTTTTACTGTGCGGAGCGTGTTCCCATATACTGGGCTCAATCAGGGATTTGAAAGGACGTGGGCTGATGGTCCTCGAAGCGCCGATCGTTGCGGCAGACGTCGTACAATGGCTCTACAGCGATGCGCCCCAATTGAAGGGGACGCTGGAAATCGTCACTGAGATGGCGAAACGTCTGCGCGCCGGAAAAGTTCCGGTCGATCGTGTCACCACGGGGATCTGGGTGGTGCATCCGAACGTGCGCGCGGAAAGCTCGATCTGGGTCAACGGCCAGACACCGGAATTGCGCCTTCACACTGCGGAGAACAAATCGCAGGACGAGTACCAGAAAAGTCCGATCAAGCGCGTGCATGAAACGCAGAAGGCCGTTCGTGTGGAAATCGGCAAGAAGCCGGCTGTCGCCGACGAATTTCCGATCACCGCAGAGCTGCACCAGGAAGGCTATACCGACTATATCGCACTACCCATGCGGTTCTCCGACGGCTCGGTGAAGGTTGCGAGTTTCGCAACCAAGACACCTGGCGGATTTTCTGGGTCGCATATCGGCGTTTTTGAATCGCTGATCCAGCCGCTTGCCCTCGTGTGTGAACTAAAAACACTACGCCGCACCGCAGAAACCGTTCTGGACACCTATGTCGGCCCGCGGGCGGGTTCGAAGGTTCTGGACGGCACCACGCGGCGTGGAGAAGGCGAATGGATCAAGGCGGTTGTCAGCTTCGCCGACATTCGTGGGTTCACGCGTCTTTCCAACACGCTTCCGGCGGACAAGATCGTATTGTTTCTGAACAAGTATTTCGGAGCGATGACAGCAGCTGTCGAAGCCCACGGTGGCGAGGTGCTGAAGTTCATTGGCGATGAAGTGATGGCGATCTTTCCGTATGAAACCGAAGAGGAAGCCAGGGACGCCTCGGTGCGTGCGCTGATGGCAGCACGTGAAACGCTGACGCGGATCGAGGCGATCAACACGGCCCGAACCTGTTCGGTCACACCTGACCTGAGCGTTGGAATTGCCCTTCATGCAGGCGATGTCTTCTACGGCAATGTCGGCAGCGAAACGCGGCTGGACTTCACGGTCGTCGGCCCTGTGGTCAATCTTGCGGCCCGTATTGCAGAGCTTGCAAAGGACCTGCAGCGCCAGCTTCTGGTCTCGGATGCCCTGGCCGATATCATGGGGTGCCGGTCGGGCCTTTATGGCCGCTATCAGGTGAAGGGGTTTGATGAACCCGTATCGGTGTATTCGCCGGATTTGTCCGCGGATCCCAAGTTCGGATATTGCCCCAAGAGCACAGCGGCTCTGGCCTTGGAAACGAACTGACGACGTAGCAGGACCAGGAGAACGGCGAGGGTGGTTGCGGCAAATACATAAGGCCCGGCGAACCACCCAAGGAAGCCGATCGAAAAGAACAGCGCTCGCTGGCCGCGATTGAAATGGCGGCCGGCGAGAACGCCCAGCTCTCCGGCCTGCGCAGCCATTTTCGCGATCACTTCGTCAGATGCCTGACCTTGTTGCGGGACTGCGCCCATGACGATACTGGCATAATTGAAGAGCCGGTACGCCCAGCCGAATTTGAAAAATCCATAGGCAAAGATCAGCATCAGGGCGAGCACCTTGATTTCCCAGAGTGCTCGGCTGTCGGCCACCGGGATGGACAGGTCACCGGCGACCTGAACGATGCGTTCCGTTGCATCCAGAAGCGCGAAACCGCCACCGATCGCCAGTAGGGACGTTGACGCGAAGAAGGCGGTGCCTTGCTGCAGACCTGACATGATAGACGTGTCCATGATGCGGACTTCCCGCAGGCTCATGGCACGCATCCAGCCTCGTCTGTAGGTTTCCATGGCGCTGGACAAAGTCTTTTTACGCAGCGGACTGACATCGATCAGCAAATTGAAACCGAGCCAGGCAAACAGAAACCAGGCGGCTGCTGCCAGGTCCATATTCGAGAGCGCGTGCATCCTGATCCCTTTTGATTCTCCGGTGGCCGAATCCGGCCATGGTCTGTCTTACCAGACTTTTTCCTTGTCCCTAACAGGCAGCACCGAGAGGACTAAGTGGCTGAATTTCCTGATGCGAAACGAGGAATGCAAAAATGCGGGATCAGCTGCTCTTTTTTTGCGCTTGCGAAATGGTAATGGATCGTTTACCTCCTCGCCTCAATGGCGCCATATTTGAGGTCGGTGGGACCCGGCGTCGCACAACAATATGTAGGGTTTTTATGGACGAAAACGTGCAGAAATCTTGTTGGAGCGTCACTCTCTGGACTGTCGCTGCAGTGGGCCTCGCATTGACGATGGTACTTCTGTTCAACGATGTTGAAAGTGCACAACAAGCCGTCGCCGCCGCCAAATAAGCCAGCGGGACGCAAGGAAAACAAAGGCGCAGCGTGAGGCTGCGCCTTTTGTCGTTTTAGCGGACATTTTATGCGAGCTCGGTATTCTCCGAGCTGGGAAGGCGTCGCTCGAACTTCGGGTTTGTCAGTTTCCGGCAGAACTGGTTGAGAACGAAATCTCAGGCCTGTCCGACGGCCCGTAGGACTGCCTGAATTCCATTTGCCGCACCACTGTCCTGTTGCCGGGATGGCTGATGAGGAACGCGGTATAGGCTCTTTCACCCAGAGGCAGCAGTACAAGCTGGACGGTGCCGGATCCTGGCCAGTCCAGTTCCGCGCCCCAGGCCGGAACATCTTCCGGATTGTCTTTCCCGAACAATGCCTGAATGTCGATGTCATGAAGCAGGGACGTTCCGTTGGCGTCCCACGTCAACGCAGCCAGGCCTTGTTCCAGCGGAAACAGGCTGAGTTTGGCGCCGTTGATCTCGACATCAAGACGGTTGGTGGCATCCCTTTCGATCAGGGCCGTGCCTTCGCTCATGTCGGTTGCCAGCGCGATGCGTTCCCCGTTGCTTTGAACGAAACCTTCTGTGTTCACCACCTTGAATATGCCAACGGGGATGCTTTCCGCCTGAAGTGGCAAAACGGAAACGAGAAAGACCAGCAACGATGTGAGTGTACGTAACACGCCCGGACCCTGTATTGAGCTTTTGTCCGGACCATACACCTCCAAAACTTTAGAAAGTCTTTGTCCAATACCGGACTCGGCTCGCTAAGCTGCTCAAAACTCAAGGTTATCGTCTATTTTGACTGGGATACCACGAGGTCCTCTATTGTCGAATGTTCCGGTTGCCAGCCGGTTGCCCTTCGGGCATGGCTGACGTCGACGGATTGCGACAAGGCAAAACCGGCGGCCCAGTCGGTCAGTGGTTCGGCTGCTTCAGAGGCCGGAACCGTTACGATTTCCAACGGCAACCCGTGGCGGGCTGAAATGTGAGATGCCAGATGACCGACCGAGATGCCGGGAATGCAGCTCGCGATCAGTGACATCCGGAACCTTGCGTTCTTGAGGGCAAGAGCATAAAGCGCGGCAAGGTCGTTGATTTCAACAAGCGCCCATTTGGTTTGCGACGTCGCGCGGGTTTCGAACGGCCTGCCTTCCTTCAGCGCGGCGGTCATCTCGGCAATCGGTCCGGTCGTCTGGCTGCAGGCGAGGGCCGGATGAATGACGGTCAGATTGAGATCCGTTCCGTGTGACAGGGTCCTGATCGTCTCGGTCATGAAGCGAAACGCAGGTAAGGGGGCGAACTGGGTTTTCTCGGTCAGCAGGCTGTCGCCTGTCGTTGCGGGAAAGAGCCAGATGCCTCCGGTGTAGATAATCTTGAGCGGCTGCTTGCGGTGCCTTGATGCCTGTTTCAGCGCAAGCATGCTCTGGCGGTCAACACGGCCCATGTCTTCAGAAAAAGTTGCACCAAGATGGATGACGGCATCGCATGAGGCCGCCCGTGATACCCAGCTTTCCGGTGCTCGCAGGTCGCCCGGGTAGGCGCTTGCACCGAACGCACGCAGCTTTGCCGAGGACGCGTCAGAGCGGGCCAGACCGATTACCCTGGCACCATCCTGAACCAGCCGCTTTACCACGGCAGAACCGATCTCGCCGGTTCCACCCGTTACAAATACTTCCATGGGCAAAGAGAACCCCGTTCTTGCCATCGGCGCAAGCTGAAGCTGCCTGTGAAGGTGGACAATCCACCGCCGTTTCTCGCCACAATCTTGACCTTGGCGGGAAGCCTGATACGTCAGAAGCATGACCTTGCATCTGGTAAAACTGTGCGTCGGCGCGGACAGCGTCGAGTCTCTTCAGGCCTGGATCGATTTTCGTATGGACAATGCCCGCAAATCGGGACTTCCGGCGGAAACGATCCATACGACGCGCATGGTGCCAACCCGCAAGGACGAGCTTCTGGACGGTGGTTCTCTCTATTGGGTGATCAAGGGCAGGATCCAGGTGCGTCAGCACCTGATCGACATCAGGCCGTTTACGGATCAGGCGGGCGTCAAACGCTGCGACCTGGTGATGGAACCGAGACTGATCCTGACCCAGTACCAGCCCAAGCGGCCGTTTCAGGGCTGGCGATATCTGAAGGTGCAGGACGCGCCGGCGGACCTGAAGGCTGGTGGTACGGCACACGCCATGCCGGAAGACATGCGGCGGGATCTTACGGAACTCTGCCTGCTTTGATCCGCTGATATCAGCCTGGATCCGGCAGGGCCTTCTGAAGATGCGTGACCAGTGTGCCGAGTTCCGGCCAGCCGCGCCCGAGGCCCGGGTTCTCCTTCTTTCGTGTCATGGCAAGGTGGGCATAGCCATGCACCAGCGACCACACGAGTATCTCGATTTCTTCCGGGTCAGTCCCTTCAGGGATCAGCGGGGCGCATGTTTCGCGCAGGATGGCGTAGGCCCTTGAGGCGTGCACCGCGAATTCCTCGTCATCCTCATTGAACTTCTGTCCCGAAAAAATGAACAGGAACAGCTCCGGGTGGCCGGTGGCGAAATCCAGATACCCCTGGCAGATCGCGCTCAGTCTTTCTGTTGCCGCAGGAGGGGACGCATCGAGGCGTTGTTCCATCGCCTGGCAAAACAGGGCGAATCCGCGCGCTGCAATCGCCGTCGACAAACCTGCGATGTTCTTGAAGTGATAACCGGGCGCAGCGTGTGACACACCTGCCTTGGCGGCGCATTCACGCAACGAGAGCTTGTCCGGACCACGTTCTCGCAGAAGCGCCACGCCTGCATCAACCAGGGATTTTCGAAGACTGCCGTCTCTTTTGCGACGAGAAGGAGGAGGAGCTGTCATGTGATCTTCATCGGCCATTCGCTTGACAGTGTCAAGTTTCGCTCTATCTTGACACTGTCAAGTTTTGTTGGAGGGTCGGTATGTCGATGGTTTCAAAGTTTGCAGCAAACGTGGCTTTTTGGACGGCAGCTGTGAGCGCCGCTCTGGTCGCCGTGGCTTCATTGAGGTTTTTGGCGCTGGGGGTATCCGCTTCGATGGAATTCGTGGCGCATAACCTCGATGGAAATGCGCTGATGCTTTACGCCCATATCGGTGTTGCACCGATCGCACTTGCGTTGATGCCGTTTCAATTCATGACAAGGTTGCGAGCCAGCAGGCCGAAACTGCATCGCTGGCTGGGGCGGGGGTACGTCGTGTCAATCCTGGTCTCGGGGATAGCGGGACTTCAGCTTGCCTTTCACACGACTGCAGGCCCCTTCGCTGCAACAGGCTTTGCGATTCTTGCGGTCTTGTGGCTGGCGACGACCGGTATCGCGTTGGCCTTTGCCTTGAGGCGGCAATTCCCGCGTCACCGAGCCTGGATGCTGCGTTCGGCAGCCCTTACATTTGCTGCCGTAACATTGCGGGTCTATCTGGGGAGCAGCATGGCGGCGGGGGTCGATTTTGAAGTCGCCTATCCGCTTATCGCCTGGCTGTGCTGGGTGCCTAACGTCCTCGTCATGGAGGCATACCTGCAGATGGCTCGGCCCGGAAAGACACGCCTGATTTCAGCGGTAGCGTAAGAACATGATCGGCTGCGACATGTCGCATCCGACGGCTTGAGGCTTGCCAAAACGACAGCTCCGACCCAAGTTGAGTGTCACCAACTGGCAGAAGGAGGCGGCCGTGAACGTCAAGACCGGCAAAGGCGCGGTAGACCCGAGGGTCCGGCAGGACGCTAGCGTGCCTTCAGCCGAATCCGATGTCGCTGCCTTTCTTCAGAAGGCCAAGGAAATTGCTCCGCAACCGGGCAGCGACGGGCGACTGGTTTTTGCCCTGGATGCTACCATGAGCCGTCAACCGACCTGGGACCAGGCCTGTCAGATTCAGGCGGAGATGTTTCAGGAAGCCGGCAAGATTTCAGGCCTCAGCATCAAGCTTGTCTATTTTCGCGGCTTCGGTGAATGCCGGGCGTCCCGCTGGTTTTCCAGCGGCACTGAGCTTGCCCAGGCCATGAGCCGGATTTCCTGTCAGGGTGGGCGTACCCAGATCCGAAAGGTGCTCTCGGCTGCGTTGTCCGCTGCCAATACCGAGAAAATCGCGGCGCTGGTCTATGTCGGCGATTGCATGGAAGAGGACGTGGATGCCCTGTGTGACAAGGCCGGCCAGCTGGGCATGCTTGGTGTGCCGATGTTCCTGTTTCAGGAGGGGCGTGACAGCGTCGCTGAGCGCGCGTTTCGCGAGATGGCCAGACTGACCAACGGCGCCTTTTGCCGGTTTGATTCCGGGTCGGCCCAGCAACTGGCTGATCTTTTGAAAGCGGTTGCCGTTTTCGCCAGCGGAGGCCGGACAGCACTCCAGCAGCTGGAAAAACAAGGTGGCAAGGGCGCAACGCTCCTGCTGCAGCAGCTACCATCGGCCCGCTAGAGCCCGGAAAGCGCCGCGCTTGCACTTCCTTGCTGTAGCCGGTGCCGCAGGTTTACATAATCGGCAACTTTCAACACGTGACTGGAGTAGGGCCGGAGCATCCCAATATGATGGTCCCGGGCCGGCGAACGGGGAACCTACCGCCACATGATTTATCTGATTATCGGCTTGATACTGCTGACCGCCCTGTTGACGCTCGGCAACAAGTTCGTGAACGCCAATCCCGCAAATCTGGCCAGAGGACTTCGCCTCTTCGGAGGTGCGTTTCTGATGGTGCTGGCGCTAGTCTTTGCGCTGACGGGCCGGTTCGTGTTTGCCATCCCGTTGTTCGGGCTTGGCTTGTCGGTGCTGGGCATGTCCGGGCTGAACTGGCTCTCGTCAGGCTACAAACCCCAGAAAACCTCCGGACAACGTTCCCGCGTGCGGACCGCTATGGTGGAGATGGAACTCGATCACGATACCGGTCACATGACCGGGACCGTGCTGGCAGGCACCTATCAGGGGCGCGAGCTGGATCAGTTGACCGAAACGGACCTGGAAGCCTTTTGGCGGGAAACAGCCCAGGACGGTCAGAGCCAGAAGTTAGTCGAAGCTTATCTCGACCGCAGGCTTGCCGGTTGGCGTGAACACTTCCAGGCGGATGGAGCAGAGCGGCAGGGAAGCGCGGCGAGCTCTGGCCCCATGACAGATGAGGAGGCCTACCAGATCCTGGGGCTTACGCCCGATGCCGGGGACGCGGAAATTAGAGCCGCGCACCGCAGGCTTATGATGCGGGTCCATCCCGACCAGGGAGGCTCCGGTTTCCTCGCGGCGAAAATCAACGAGGCTAAAGACACGCTTCTCAGAAGACATTGACGGCATCCGTTACGCGGTTACTGGTAGATGGCGAAGCAAGCGTATTTTGCCTTTTTCAAGCTTTTGCAGGCATTCCACGCAGCTGTTTTCGTGTCGAAGCCGACGAAGCGGGCCCGGTAAAGGGTCTGTCCGTTGGTGTCGACGGGTTCGGTGTAAGGGACCCGGCCGCGAAGGGCGGATCCGGTCTTGGCCTTGGCGTTCTTAAGCATCGTGATGGCCTGGCCTTCGGATTCTGTTGCGGCGATCTGGACCTGCCAGCCCGGCTCGACATCGCGGGTGTCGCTGGTTGCAACCGTAACGCTGTCGTCATCGCTGCTGTTGTCGGCAGCAGTGGCTTCCGGTGCAGCAACCGTTTCAACCGGCGTCGTGTTGACCGCGATCGTCTGAACGGAGACAGTCTTGACCGATTGCGCGGAACCGACAGCGCGCTGGCTGTTGTCCGACTTCACGACCTCTGCTCTTGCAGCTTCGATCAGGGCAGTCCGGGAAATCGAATTGGTGTTCAGCGGCTCATCCGGGCTTGAAGGCGGGATCGGCGGCAGAGCTGTTGCGACTGCAAAGGTGCTGTCAAAGCGTTGCTTGACCAGTTTCGGCGGCAGCGGAACGTCGTTGCCAAAGCCGGGAACCGAGGCAGGGGGCTGGGCCGAAGCCATGACTGGCGCATTGGACGCAGTCACGGGAAGGGGGGCCGGAGCCGGTGTCGGAATGGCGCTGGGGTTGGATGGTGCGGTGAATGCCAGCACCATCGGCTCACCCGTTGCAGGCACAGGTTCGCTTCCCGGCTTGCTGTTCGGAAGAGGCGGGTTCTTCAGTGCAACGGCCACGAAAGTCGGTTCAGACGTGCTCTGAGCGATCAGCGGGGCAGTTCTCGGACCGCGGCTTGCCTTGGACAGATAGGAGTTGATGAGCTTTGTCATCTGCGCGTTGCGTGACGCGCCGGTCTTGCCACCCATCACAACGGCCACAATCTGTCGTCCGTCCCGGTTTACAGATGTCACCAGGTTGAAGCCGGAAGCCCGGATGTAACCGGTCTTGATGCCGTCCACACCCTTTACGCGGCCCAGCAGCTTGTTGTGGTTGCCATAGGTGCGTCCCTTGTACTTGTAGGCACGGGTTTTGAAGTAGCCGTAGTACTGCGGGAAACGTTCCTGGATCGCGCGGCCGAGCGTCGCCATGTCGCGGGCAGTCGTACGCTGTCCGCTGTCGGGCAGGCCGTGCGGATTGCGGAAAGTGGTCTTCGACATGCCGATCTGGCGCGCCGTACGTGTCATGCGCTCGGCGAATTTCTTTTCAGAGCCACCAAGGTTTTCAGCGATCACGGATGCGACGTCGTTCGCGGACTTGGTGACAAGTGCGAGGATGGCGTCCTTGACCTTGATCGTACCGCCGGGCTTGAGGCCCAGCTTGGACGGCGGACGTGCAGAAGCGTAGCTGGAAACGCTCAGGTTAGAGTCCAGCGACAGTCGCCCGGCTTCCAGTTCCTCAAACACAAGATAAAGCGTCATGATCTTGGTGAGTGATGCCGGGTACCGGTAGGCGTCAGCCGAGGAGGAGTAAAGTGTCTTGCCGGTCTTGGCATCAACGACGATCCCCGCATATTTCGGGTTGGCCATCGCCGTTGCCGGCACCCCCAGGAGCACCAGGCCGAGGGTCAAGATCTTTGCGGTGCGGGCGAGAGCCCGTCCTTTGCGAAAAATACGCATCCCAAACACAATTACTATCCCATTCTGGGTCACGTGGTTCGTATCTGGAGCGGCACGGTTCGGATCTTAACCCCCTGCGATTCAAAGCCGCGGCCCCGTTGTTCTCCATGTCATTTGATGGAATCACGGTTACGAATGAGTAAATGAATGATCGAAAAAGCACTTAAAAAAATAGTTTTTTGTTAGAGTTAATTGTTGGTTAAAGTTGTGTTTTGCGTACTTGAAAAGAATTGTTTTGATGTAATTCTTATTTCCATTTATTTTATTGGTTAAGAGTTCGTTTATTTCCGACAACTGTTGTTCCGAAGTTGGTCAATTTAAAGAATTTGACTGAAATCTTTCTGGGGCTTTGTTGCTTCCTGCTTCCGGTTGCTGGGGCCGGTCTCGATCAGAGGTATCTGTTTTCCCGGGGGAGCCTGACAGTTTACGCCATGGAAGGATTGTCAATTTCGCGCAATGGTTGTTTTTGCAATGCAAAATCGCCTTGACACTTATTGTGCAGTGCATTACGACAAATTCCCGTAGGTAACGCGATGCGCGCGCCGGGCCGCCCCATAAGGCCGATGCTTGGGATTGGAAACCGGTTCGCCGGAAAAGGGCAGAAAAATGATGAACAACTTTGATGAAATGCAGAAGATGAGCAAAGACAACATGGATATGGCCATGGCGTCCTTCGGCTCCTTCAGCAAGGGTTTCCAGGCCATCGCCGCTGAAATGGCCGACTACCAGAAAAAGTCCTTCGAGGAAGGTTCCGCAGCTGTTGAGAAGCTCGTTTCCTCCAAGTCCCTCGACAAGGCATTTGAAGCGCAGGCCGACTACGTCAAAACCGCTTACGAAGGTTTTGTTGGCGAGATGACAAAGATTGGTGAAATGGTCACCGACATGTCCAAGGACGCCTACAAGCCTTACGAAGGTGTGATGGGCAAGCTTGCGAAATAAGTTTTCCTTTTAGCCGTCGCAGGATGGCTTGAAGTTTCAAACCCGGCTCCGACGAGCCGGGTTTTTTCGTATATGTACAGATTTACAGGCTTCCCGCGCTTCATCCTGCCATTTGCAGCCGGATTTCGAAATGCGTTCTCTTGCCACCTTTTAATCATTAACGGGCAACCTACATTCCCCTTGACCGGCAGCGCAGGGACTACAAATGCGTTGTTGACCTTTATGTTGATGAAATCGACCATTGCGCGAGCGCGGCTTGCGCGGCAGGATTACCACTGAGAATGCGTATTCGCGGCGCAGTCCGTGCTGCGGAAAGCTCTGGACCAGCTGCGCAGGGCAGTGTGTTCAGGATTCGAAATTTGGTGATGGCCGGAGTGATAGAGGCAAAAGAAACGGCAATGTCGGCGGGCTCTGATTATGACAATGACGGTGGCGACGCCGGAACGGTTACAGTCACCCGTACCAAAACAGTAACCAAGCGGCCAAATCTCTATCGAGTGCTGCTGTTGAACGATGACTACACTCCGATGGAGTTCGTCATTCACGTTGTGGAGAACTTCTTCCAAAAAAACCGCGAAGAGGCGACCCGCATTATGCTGCATGTTCACCATCACGGCGTCGGGGAATGCGGGATATATTCCTACGAGGTCGCGGAGACGAAAGTCACCCAGGTGATGGATTTCGCGCGCAAGCATCAGCATCCGTTGCAATGCGTCATGGAAAAAAAGTGAGGACAAACGCACGTGCCTTCCTTCTCACGCAGTCTTGAAAAAGCACTTCACCAGGCTCTGGCCTTCGCCAACGAGCGACAGCAGGAGTATGCAACGCTGGAGCATCTTCTGCTGGCGTTGCTGGACGACCAGGACGCGGCTGCGGTCATGCGGGCTTGCAACGTGGATCTGGAAACGATCCGCCGCAATCTGGTTGAATATATCGAAACCGAGCTGGACAACCTTGTCACGGACAGTGACGAGGACTCCAAGCCGACCGCGGGCTTCCAGCGCGTCATTCAGCGGGCGGTTATCCACGTCCAGTCGTCCGGGCGGGAAGAGGTGACCGGCGCCAACGTGCTTGTTGCGATCTTTGCCGAGCGCGAAAGCCATGCGGCCTACTTCCTGCAGGATCAGGACATGACCCGTTACGACGCGGTCAATTATATCTCGCACGGCATTGCCAAGCGTCCCGGCATGTCCGAGGCCCGTCCAGTCGAAGGGGCGGATGAAGAAGATGTGATGCCCGGAGCTGAAACCGAGAAGAAGTCCAGTCAGAAGACGGACGCTCTTGAAGCTTACTGTGTCAATCTCAACACCAAGGCCACCAACGGCAAGATTGATCCGCTGATCGGACGCGACAGCGAAATTTCGCGCACGATCCAGATCCTGTGCCGCAGATCGAAAAACAATCCGCTCTTCGTCGGCGACCCTGGTGTCGGCAAGACGGCCATTGCGGAAGGGCTGGCGCATCGCATCGTCAATGGCGATGTGCCGGACGTCCTGAAGGATGCCACCATCTTCTCGCTCGATATGGGCTCGCTGCTGGCGGGTACCCGCTATCGCGGCGATTTCGAGGAGCGGCTGAAGCAGGTGGTCAAGGAGATCGAGGACTACCCGGGTGCGGTGATGTTCATCGACGAGATCCATACGGTGATCGGCGCCGGTGCAACCTCTGGCGGGGCGATGGATGCGTCCAACCTCCTGAAACCGGCGCTTGCTTCCGGAGCGATCCGCTGTATCGGATCGACCACCTACAAGGAATATCGCCAGTTCTTCGAAAAGGACCGGGCGCTGGTTCGCCGCTTCCAGAAGATCGACGTCAACGAGCCGTCGATCCCGGACGCGATCGATATCCTGAAGGGCCTGAAGCCTTACTTCGAGGACTTCCACAAGGTTCGTTACACCAACGATGCCATCAAGGTGGCTGTGGAGCTGTCGGCGAAATATATTTCCGACCGCAAGCTGCCGGACAAGGCGATCGACGTGCTGGATGAAACCGGTGCCTCACAGATGCTTGTTCCCGAAGCCCGCCGCCGAAAGACCATTGGCGTGAAGGAAATCGAGAACACGATTGCCACCATGGCCAGGATCCCGCCGAAGTCCGTTTCCAAGGACGATGCGGAGATTCTGGAGAACCTCGGCAAGGATCTGAAACGGGTTGTCTACGGACAGGATGAAGCTATCGGGACGTTGGCCTCTGCCATCAAGCTGGCGCGTGCCGGTCTGCGTGAGCCTGACAAGCCGATCGGCAGCTATCTGTTCTCCGGCCCGACAGGCGTCGGCAAGACGGAAGTCGCTCGGCAGCTGGCATCTTCACTGGGTGTTGAACTGATCCGGTTCGACATGTCCGAATACATGGAGCGGCACACCGTGTCGCGCCTGATCGGTGCACCTCCGGGATATGTCGGCTTCGACCAGGGTGGTCTCTTGACCGACGGCGTCGACCAGCATCCGCACTGCGTGCTGCTGCTGGACGAGATCGAAAAGGCTCATCCGGACCTGTTCAATATCCTGTTGCAGGTGATGGACCATGGCAAGCTGACCGACCACAACGGCAAGCAGGTCGATTTCCGCAATGTCATCCTGATCATGACCACCAACGCCGGTGCCGCGGACATGGCCAAGATGCCGGTTGGCTTCAACCGCATGAAGCGGGAAGGCGACGACGCGGAAGCGATCAACAAGCTGTTCACGCCGGAGTTCCGCAACCGTCTCGATGCGATCATTCCGTTCGGCAATCTGCCGATGGAAGTCGTTTACAAGGTGGTTGAGAAGTTCGTCATGCAGCTGGAAGTCCAGCTGGCTGACCGCGGCGTGACCTTCGAGCTGACGGAAGATGCCGTGAAGTGGCTTGCCGACAAGGGCTATGACAGCCAGATGGGGGCTCGCCCGCTTGGGCGGATCATCCAGGAGCACATCAAGCGGCCTCTGGCCGACGAGGTGCTGTTCGGCAAATTGAAGAAAGGCGGAATGGTCAAGGTCACCGTGTCCGAGGACGGCAAGGGTCTGCTTCTGGAAAGCATCGAGGAGCGTGCGACACCGCCAAAAGCCAAGGCCAAGACCGAAACCAAGGCAAAGCCGAAGCGCCGGCGCAAGCCTGCTGCCAAGGCAGCGGCCGCCAAGGATACGAAGCCGCCTGCAGGCAAGAGCGGTCCGGCCAAGAAAAGCCTTGTGCCCAAGGTGCCGCTGGCGGACTGAGGCCCTGCACAATCAGATCGGAAAGGCCCCGAAGAGATTCGGGGCCTTTTTGTTTTTCGCCTGCACAGACGACGCGCAATGCGCGAAGCGGCCGGGTTGGTTCACGCTCTGGACCTGTCCTCCGACAGGCGTACTGCGCTTGTTCTCATTCATGTTTGGAATTGAAACCATTCAGGAAAATCATTTGCCGCCGCCCGGCTGCTTGCCTAGCTATGAAGCAGACACTTTCGGGAGAACGAACATGAGCGATAACAAGGTTGCGATGATCACCGCTGGCGGCTCCGGCATGGGGGCCGATGCAGCAAGACGGTTGGCTGCAGATGGGTTCCGGGTCGCAATCCTGTCGTCCTCCGGCAAGGGGGAAGCGCTTGCGGAGGAATTGGGCGGGGTCGGGTTCACCGGATCCAATCTGGTTGCAGACGACCTGACCTCTTTTGTCAGCAAGACGGTGGACGCTCTTGGCCGGATCGATGTTCTCGTCAATTCGTCCGGACATGGCCCGAAAGGCGATATTCTGGAAATCTCCGACGAGGACTGGCACCTCGGCATGGATTACTACCTGATGAACGTCATTCGCCCGGCACGCCTTGTCGCCCCGATCATGGCTGCGCAAGGTGGGGGAACGGTGATCAATATCTCGACATTCGCCACCTTCGAGCCGGACCCGATGTTTCCGACTTCCGGTGTGTTTCGGGCAGGGCTTGCCAGCTTCACCAAGCTGTTTGCCGACAAGTTCGCTGCCGAGAACGTGCGCATGAACAATATCCTGCCCGGTTTCATAGACAGCCTGCCGGAGAAGGAAGATCGCCTGGCGCGTATCCCCATGGGCCGCTACGGCCGCTCGGACGAGATCTCAAGCCTGATCGCCTACCTGGCCAGCGACGAGGCGGCCTATATCACAGGTCAGAACATACGTATCGATGGCGGGCTGACGCGGTCGGTGTGAGCTGTTCAGACGGCAACAAAGGGAGTTCGGCAATTCGCGTGCCGAACTCTTTCGCCAATTGGCACTCTGGACAGAAAATCTCCAAAAAGGTAAGGCTACCTTACTAACTGCCCAGAGATGAGTCAGCCTGATGACGGCTCCTGATCAGCCAGATATCGACCAGGAATCCCAGAACCCGCCGGAGCATGCCCGGGTCTGGATGGCGCGTGGAGCGCGGGCGGCGGTGTCTATTCCAGCGTTTATTCTGACTGCAGCTTTTGTCGGGTATGCGGGGCTTGCCCGTGAAACAGGACTGACGCTCTTTGAGACGCTGGCAATGACCGGTTTCGTCTGGGCACTGCCTTCCATCGTGGTTCTGACAGGCGCGATTTCCTCCGGAATGGGAATCCTTCCTGCCGGAATTGCCGTCGCTCTTGCATCAGTCCGTCTGATGCCGATGACCATGGCCTTGATGCCGCTGGTCAAGGTGCCGGGCAAGACAAAGACCTGGCAATTGCTGATCGCGTCTCATTTCGTTGCGGTGACTGCCTGGGTGTTCGCGATGAAGCACCTGCCGGACATGCCGAGGGAAGGGCGTCTGCCGTTTTTCATTGGTTTCGGCGCGGCGGTGACCAGCTTCGTCTTCTGCATGACCGGCGTCTCCTATCTGTTGGTTGAAAGCATGCCGGGCATGGTGGCGGGTGCCTTGTTCCTGCTGACGCCTGTCTATTTCCTGTGCTCGCTCTGGGGGGCGGCAAGGCTCAATGCCGACCGGGCGGCCATGGTCGCAGGACTGCTGCTCGGACCGGTCTTCTTCACCTATCTGCCCGGGCTGGATCTGCTTTGGACCGGCCTTGTTGGCGGCACGATTGCCTACCTCGGAACCAGGATCATGCGCAGGGGGCTGTCGTGATGGAGGGATCAACGGCAGGTGGATTGGTATCCGAAACCTGGTGGCCACTGGTGATGATCATCATCGCCGGCTGGTTTGCAACTGACGTCTGGCGATGGCTGGGTGTCTTTGCTGGTGGCAGGCTGCGTGAAGACGGCGAACTGCTGATCTGGGTGCGCTGTGTTGCAACTGCGCTGGTTGCCGGAGTGATTTCCAAGCTGATCCTGTTCCCGCAAGGTGTGCTGGCAGAAACACCTCTCTGGCTGCGTCTGGCTGCCGCCGGTTTCGGCTTTGCATCGTTTTTTGCAGCCCGGCAACGTGTGTTTGTTGGCGTACTTGCCGCAGAAATCTTTCTCGTTTCCGGTTGGCTGATCCTCGACACGATGGCTTCCTGACACCAAGCGATTTCCCGTGTTCACTTGCCCGCCAGATAGGCTAGGTTGAAGAGAACGGCGATTGCACCCGTTCAAGGAGAGGAACATGGCGGATCAGGTCGAACTCTTTTACGCACCACAGACACGCGCCACCGGCGTACGTGTTCTCCTGGAGGAGCTGGGCGCACCTTACAAGCTGAATGTGCTCAATCTGAAGCTGGGTGAAAACCGGACACCCCGATATCTTGCCGTCAACCCGGCTGGCAAAGTTCCGGCATTGCGCGTTGGCGAGGCAGTCATTACCGAACAGGTCGCGATCTATGTCTATCTGGCCGATCTGTTTCCCGAAAAAGGATTGACCCCCTCGCTGGATGATCCACTGCGCGGACCGTACCTGCGATGGTTCGTGCATATGGCATCCTGTTTTGAGCCGGCAATGATCGACCGCGCACTCAAGCGCGAAGAACCGCCGCATTCCATGTCCGCCTATGGTTCGTTTGACACCGTCATGGAAAGCATGCGTGCCCAGCTGGCAAAGGGACCTTTCGTTCTGGGTGAACGGATGACGGCTGTCGACGTTCTGTGGGGAATGGGGCTGCGGTGGGGAACAATGTTCGGCATCGTACCGGAATTCGATGAATTCACCGCCTATATCGAGCGGTTCGCGGAAAGGCCGTCGGTGGTCAAGGTGCTGCAGGAAGACCAGAACATGGCCAAGGAGCAGGAAGACGCCGCAGTTCAGGCGGGCGTCGCGTAAGATCTTGTCACAGCCGGCGTCTTCTCCGCGATGCGCAGCACCGTCTGCAGTTTCCCTCTCTTCTATCCGCAATCCTGACAGGACAATCTTTTGCCGCGCACTATCTAACGAAACGTCGTTTTTGCGGCACTAAACTTCGAATGGGGGATGATCGGATAAAACGCAGCCGACCTAGAGTTAACGATTGAAACCGGGCGCAAGCCAGATGGTGACTGCAAACTTGGAGGTAATCTGACGATGAAGGACAAGTTCAAAGATACGGAAATGCTGGAAAAACTGGGTGAGGCCGCAAAATCTGGCCGCATTTCCCGCCGTGATTTCCTGAATTATTCCATGGCTGCCGGTGTTGCAGCTTCCGCCGTAACTGGGCTCTGGACCACGAAAGCCAAGGCGCAACCAAAGCAGGGCGGAACCTTCAAGGTCGGCATTCATGACGGCAATACATCAGACACCCACGATCCGGGCACCTATCTCACCATCGCCATGATCGTGCTGGCGCATACTCACCGCAGTTACCTTACCCTGATCGAACCAGACGGGTCTCTTGGGCCGGATATCGCCACCGAATGGACGGCGAATGCGGACGCAACGGAATGGACCTTCAAGCTCAACGAAAACGTTACCTTCCACTCCGGCCGCAAGATGACAGCCGACGACGTCATTGCATCGATGAACCACCACCGCGGCGACAGCACGACCTCCGCGGCCAAGGCTCTGCTGACCGACGTCGCTGATATCGTCAAGGACGGCGACAACACGATCGTTTTCAAACTGTCATCGGGCAATGCGGATCTGCCGTGGCTCATGACCGATTACCATCTGGCCATCTGTCCGGCGAACACCGATGGCTCGATCGACTGGGCTTCGGGCGACGGTACCGGTCCCTACAAGATCGAAACCGGTGACTTCGGTGTCAGGTTCTCGCTGACGCGCCATGACGGCTGGCATCTGGATGGTGCACATTTCGACGGTGTGGAACTGATCATCCTGACCGATCCGAACGCCCGCCAGACGGCTCTGGTTACTGGCGACGTGGATGCCGTTTCGCTTATCGATCTGAAGACGATGGGTCTGCTTGCGCGCAATCCGAACCTGGAGATCGACAATGTGCCGTCTGCCTCGACGCTCACGATGCCGATGTTCTGCGATACGCCTCCGTTTGACAACAAGGATGTTCGCAACGCACTCAAGCTCGCGATGAACCGCGACGAGATCATTGAGAAGATCGCCTTTGGTGCAGCGACAAAGGCGAACGATTTCCACCATTCGCCAGCCATGCCCTATTGGCCGGATGACATTCCCCAACACGACTACGATCCGGACCAGGCGAAATCATTGCTGAAAAAGGCCGGTGCCGAGGGACTATCCATCAGCATTTCCTCTGCAGAATCCATTTACTCCGGCGCGGTCGATCTTTGCGTGCTTTATGCCGAGCATGCCAAGGCGGCGGGCATCGACATCAAGGTCGTGCGTGAACCGAACGACGGCTATTACTCGGATGTCTGGCTGAAGAAGCCGTTCTGTGTGGTGGCCTGGGGTGCGCGTCCGACACCGGATGTGATGTATTCGCTGGCCTACAAGTCCGACGCCGCCTGGAACGAGAGCCATTGGCAGAACGAGCGTTTCAACGAACTGCTGTTGATGGCGAAGGCCGAATTGGACGACACCAGGCGGGCAGAGATGTACCGGGAAATGGCGCTGCTTGCGCATGACGACGGCGGCACGATCATCCCGTTCTTCCGCAACTTCGTTTATGCCCGCCGCAGCAATGTTCAGCATGGTGAGCAACTGGCATCGAGCTGGGAGCTCGACGGTGCCCGTGCCTGCAGCCGCTGGTGGTTCGATAGCTGATTGAGCATCGAGAAAAACGCCCGCCCGGTTTGAAGCCAGGCGGGCGTTGTCTGTTGTGTGCTGAATGGCTGGAGATGCTCGCCTGGCTCAGGCCAGTGCGGCTCGTATCTTTTCTGCTTGCGCTGCCAGCAGGTCATTGTCTGCCATCGCACCGGTGTGGGGTTTCAGCGACACGCCCTCGAAACGTGGAATGACATGGACATGGGTGTGGAACACCACCTGGCCACCGGCAGGCTCCGAGAATTGCTGGATGGTCGTGCCGTCGGCATTAAAGGCCTTGATCACCACCCTGGCCATGGTCTGCGTTGTTGCCATGACCGCGTTGAGATCATCCGGTGCGATATCCAGGATGTTGCGGGAAGGGGCTTTCGGGATCACCAGAACATGACCATCGCCGCGGGGCATGATGTCCATGATCACCAGTGTTTTGTTGTCCTCGTAAACCTTGTGGCTCGGCAGTTCGCCGCGCAGGATTTTGGCAAAGACATTCTGGTCGTCATAAGCGGGTGCGGACATGTTTGCATTCCTGTCTGGTAGGCAAAAGAATTTCGCGAAGCGGTGTTCAGAAACGAGCCACCCCGACACTTCAGGGTTGATCAAAGGACTATCAATCGATTCCGATCAAGAGTTACTCCTGATCTAGTCCGAGATTTCTTGCAGCTGCAAGCCGCGACTGCGGCAGGATCGCCGGGATGAGTTTGCTCAAGCCGCGGTTGTTCAGGAAACGGTTTCGCTGGCCGGTTGGCCAGCATTTGAGGCTTCAGGATCCGTTTGCGATGCGCATGTGAGCTTCAATCCCAGGTCTTCAAGCCTTGTCCTGTCGGGTTTGTAGAACATCCAGTTGCCGATCCGCTTTCCAGTTACCAGGCCTGCTTCCGACATCTTTTTCATGTGTGAGCTGACGGTCGGTTGGCTGAGGCCCACTTTGTCGGTGATGAAACCGACACACACGCCGTCATCCACGAGGTCTCCGTCCCGCTGGCGGGGAAAGTGGGCTCGAGGGTCGAGCAGCCACAAAAGGATCTGCAGCCGCACGGGGCTCGCCAGTGCCGCCATCGCCAATGAACTTGACTCTACATCTATATTGATATTCATCTATATAGATACTCTTCGATATGGATTGGTGGTTCGAACATGGAAAATAGCCTTCTCGGCCTTCAAGCGGAAGCCTTTTCGAACGGCGCGACGCGCGGCGTGCGTTATCTGAAACACTTGCCGGATCGGCGCGTCGGGCCGAATTTGTCTCGTCTTGCCGAGCTCGATCCCGGTTTGCCGGAGCAGGGCGCCGACGTTGGCGATATTCTTGATCTGCTCGAGACCGTAGGCGGTGAGGGCACTGTTGCGACGGCGGCAGGCCGGTACTTCGGTTATGTCATAGGAGGCGCATTGCCTGCAGCCTCCGCGGCCCGGGCCTTGCTCTCCGCGTGGGATCAGGTTGCAGACGGTTTGACGGGACCTTCGGTGATCAAGATGGAAGAAACGGCGGTGTCCTGGATCGTAGGGCTTCTGGGGTTGCCTGAAGGTACTGATGGCGCTTTCACCACCGGTGCGACCATGTCCAATATGGCGCTACTGGTCACTGCGCGCGACACACTGTTGTCGCGCCTTGGCCACGAAAGAGGAGAGGGCCTGATTGGCGCTCCCGGCTTGCGGATTGTCGCCAGCGCCGAAATTCATGCAACCGTGCTGAAATCCCTTCGGATGGCGGGCCTGGCCACAAAATCGATCGAGTGGGTGGAAGTGGACGATCAGGGGCGGATGCGGATCGACAAGCTACCCGAACTGGATGATCGCACGCTCGTTTTGTGCCAGGCAGGAAACGTTTGCAGCGGAGCCTTCGATCCATTTGACGAACTCGGCGACAAGTGTAATGCCGCTGGTGCCTGGCTTCACGTTGATGGCGCTTTCGGGCTGTGGGCAAGGGCCTGCAGCGATACGGCAACGGCGCTCAAAGGGCTTGAGAAGGCAGACAGCTGGGTGGTCGACAGCCACAAGACGCTCAACACGCCATATGATTCAGGCTTGGCCTTGTGCCGCCATCCGCAGGAAATGCAGGCGTCGATGGCAATCGGGGCCACCTATCTGCCGGCGACCGTATCAAACCCGGCCAACCGCGCTCCTGAATTCAGCCGGTCTGCCCGCGGAGCCGAGACCTGGGCAGCGCTGCTTTCCCTCGGCCGGCAAGGCCTGGAGGACATGCTGAGCCGTTTTCACAGTCATGCAAGGCGCATTTCAGGGGATCTGACAGCGCTCGGGTTCGAAGTACCGCATGAGGTGCATTTCAACCAGGTGTTTGCGACGCTGCCGGGGGCTGAAGACGCCTGTGCCCGCATCGCTGGCCATGTTCAGGCTTCCGGTGAAGCCTGGTTCGGTCAGGCCTCCTGGAAAGGGCGACAGGGGTTTCGCATCAGCGTCTCGAACTGGTCAACCCGGACGGAAGATGTCGACCGGCTGATAGCTGCCGTTGCGAAGGCAAAGGCCGAGGTGATGGCCCCGGCCTGATGCAGCTCACTTCGCAGAAGACGCGACCCTGGTCAGGTCCTTTCGGGCCACAGATATGACAGGGTCGCGTTCGAGCGTATGACCACGAATTCTCTCGTCAAATACCTGGTACCGCAGAGATGAATTGCGAGGACGATAGTTGCGTCAGGCGGCTTCGCCCAGTTCAGATCCGTCTTTGACCAGTTTTGCAACCGCTGCGAAGTCCAGCTTTCCGGAACCCAGGACAGGAACCTTGGATACCACACGGACTTCTGCCGGTATCATCAGGTCCTGTGCGCCTCGGGCTTTGGCGCCTTCAACGAAAGCTGCGCGGTCCGCATCCGGGTTTTCCGTCACGAGCACCAGCTTCTCGCCCTTGCGGGCATCCTTGATGGCGGCAACTGCGGACAGATGCTGCGGCCAGATCTGACCCGCCAGGGCTTCCACGGCGGACAGAGACACCATCTCGCCTGCAATCTTGGCGAAGCGCTTGGCGCGGCCCTTGATGATGATGTAGCCGTCGTCATCGATCTCGACGATGTCGCCGGTGTCGTGCCAGCCGTCGACAAGTGGTTCGACGACGCCGGGATTTTCGGCCTTCAGATAACCGACCATCACGTTCGGTCCCGACACATGCAGTCTGCCGCCGGTTTCCACACCAGGTACGGGCTCAAGGCGTGCCTTCATGCCGGGCATCAGTTTGCCGACCGTGCCCGGACGGTTGTACATCGGCGTGTTGAGCGCAATGACCGGTGCGGTCTCGGTCACGCCGTATCCTTCCAGAACACGCAGACCGAAGCGTTCCTGATAGATCTGCCTGGTTGACGGTTTCACCGGCTCCGCGCCTGCAAAACAGTAGCGCAGGGAGCGGAAGTCGTAGGCATGGGCAACGCGGGCATAACCATTGAGAAAGGTGTCCGTGCCGAACAGGATCGTTGCATTGGAGGTGTAGATCAGCTCCGGAACGATCCGGTAATGCAGGGGCGAGGGATAGAGATAGACCGGCACACCGGATATCAGCGGCAGGATGGTGCCCGCCGTCAGGCCGAAGGAGTGGAACATCGGCAGGACGTTGAACACCTTGTCGTTCGGAGTGAAATCGATCCTGGCGGCTGCCTGCGTGGCATTGGACAGGATGTTCCTGTGTGTCAGCACAACACCTTTCGGTGTTCCCTCCGATCCGGAGGTGAACAGGATCACTGCCGTGTCGTCCGCTTGCCTGCGTACCAGGGGGCGACTTTTGGTCAGAAGGCCGCGGATCTTGTCCATGAAGCCGATTTCAGAGCGCAGATCTTCCAGCCAGATGATGCGAACGTGGTCTTCCAGGTTTGAAGCCAGTTGCTCCAGGCGAGCCTGCTTGACGAAGGCGCGGGAAGACAACAGCGTACGAACATCCGCAGCACGGCAGGCAGCGAGAATGTTTTCCTGACCGGCGGTGAAATTGATCATGGCGGGCACCTTGCCGGCAGACATGGTCGCCAGAACGGTAACGGCAGCGCCATTGGCATTCGGCAGCATGATGCCGAGGGTGTCTTCTCCACCGGTGTGCTGCAACAGTTTGCGGCCAAGAACGGAAACGCCTGTCAGCAGTTTGCCTGCATTCAGCTTTCCGGACACCGGATCCTCAACCGCCAGCTTGCCGTAGCCGTATTCTTCGGCCGTGGCGATTACCTTCTCCAGGATCGTCACGTCTTCCGTCAGGCTGGTTTCAAACATCAGTTCGGACATGACGCTGTACAGCTTGGCACCCGCTGCAGCGCGCCGCTGACGTCCCCTCAGTTCGTCGTCGAGGTCCAGGCGGGTAGGTTCCATGATTGTCACCTTCACTTTGGGGAACAGACGCTTGCGGATCTGGCTTGGGTTCAGGTAGGAGAACGGCGTTTTTTCAAGGCCGTCGATACGGATCGGGACGATCATGGCCCCGGTCTTGTCGGCCACCATTGCCGCGCCGTCGTAGACCTTCATCAGGCTGCCGGTGACAGTCAGCCGGCCTTCCGGGAAGATCACCATCGGTTCGCCGGAGTTCACCACCTTGATCAATGCGCGGGTGGCCATGGGTTTTGACGGGTTGATCGGCAGGGCATTCGCAAGGTGCAGGAAGGGTTTGACCCACCAGCGCCGGGCAATGTCATAATCGATGGCGAAGGACGGCTTCTTGTCAGTCAGGGTCAGAGCCAGGCCAGCGTCCAGCAAACTAACGTGGTTCAGCGCCAGGATCGGGGCTTCGCCGGCTTTTTCCAGATTTTCCAGGCCTTTGACTTCCATCCGGAAAATGGCGCGATAGAGGATCGAGATCGCATCGCGCATCGGGTTGGTCGGCAGGATCTTGAGCATCACGATAGCTGCGACCAGGTTCAGCCCGGCCAGCGCCAGAAAAATTGCGGGAACGGAAAATCCAAGTTTCTGGGCTCCTGCCAGCAACAGTCCGCCAACCGTCATCAGGGCAGCGCCAAGGGCGTTGGACGCTGCTATCCGGCGGGCACGCACCTGCGGTTTCGCCCAGGTCTGGAGTGCCGTGAAGGTGGGAACAACGAGCAAAGCTCCGGAAATGGCAAGGCCGGCCATATCGACGCTGAGACGGATTACGCCCTCATGGGTCAGGAACTCGCGCAAGCCAGATGCTGTTGCGGTGGCCGGCAGGCCTGCCAGGGTAAATGCCGCATCCAGGCAGAAGAGCGCCAGCAGAAGCGTTCCGACGGGAGCCGGCAAAAGGACGACGCGGCCAGCCAGAAGCCAGGCGGCAATTGCCGACCCGATGCCGATCGAAACGGCGAAGACGGTCAGGAAATAGGTGACGGCAATTTCTTCGCCGCCCAGGAACGTCTTGACCATCAGCGGCAGAACAGCGAGCACCATGGCGCCGATGAGCCAGAACCAGGCATTCATCATGGCTACCAGGAAGAGACGACGATCGACAGCCAGATCTCTCACCACGCACCATGTGGACGTTGCAAGGTTCCAGTCAATCGTCAGATGAGGGGCTGCTGCCGGTGCGGAGGGAATTTGCCGGCTCAGCCCGTAACATGCGAGAGCCAGGGCTATCATCACTGGAGCAAAGATCAGGGTGGGAGCACCGGTACTGAACAAAAGGCCGGCGGAAATCGTACCGCCCAGGATTGCCAGAAAAGTTCCCGCTTCTATCCACGCATTGGCGCGCGGCAGGTTTGAAGCCGGCAGATGATCCGGGAGCAGCCCGTATTTGACCGGGCTGAACAAGGCAGACATGGCACCAAACACGAACAGCGCGGCAAAGAGGATGGGGAGGGAGGACAGAGCCATGCCTGTCACGGCCAGGCCTGCGCCTGCAATTTCTGCAAGCTTGGTTGCACGGGCAATCCGAGCCTTGTCGAACTTGTCTGCGAGTTCGCCCCCGAGTGCGGACAGAAACAGGAAGGGCGCGATGAAGACAGCCCCGGCCAACGTTATCAGAACACCGGTGTTGTCACCGTCTGCACCGTGTCCACCAACCTGGAACAACACAAGGAACACCAAGGCGTTTTTCAGGAAATTGTCGTTGAATGCAGAGAAAAACTGCGTCCAGAAGAGCGGTGCGAAACGCCTGGATGTCATCAGTGACGCGCTCATGAGGTCCTCCTTCGAAGCAGCTATCTGTCAATCTGCTTCATAACCTTCAATCTTTGAAACCCGGGCGGAGAGTTAGAAACTCCGCCCGGTTTAATTTCTGGATCAGACTTGTTCCGGCTTGCTGATGTCCATCAGCAGTTTTTCCGTCTTTGCGTCTTCCAGGCGGTTATGGAACTTGTTGGCTTCCTCGCGATCACGCATGGTCTTGGTCAAGGTGACCGCTGTATGGACCAGCATGATTGCGGCCATTGCGTAGAAGCCTTTCGCGGAGAAGCTTGCTTCAAGGTTCCAGATGCCCAGGGCCATCATGATAGCGGCAACAGCGAAACTGCCGGCGGTAAAAATGGTCCAGTTGTTGGAATGTTTGACTGTGGGTTCCTGCATGGTCTTGTCCTCGTGTTAGCTGCTTTTTTCCAGAAGAAGCGGAATGTCGGATTTCAGGCGGGCGAGCACATCGTCCACTCTGGTTTTCACAGGCGCGCCGCAACCGGCATCGCCCAGTTTTTCGATAACCGCACTCGGGTTATCCGCTGCCGACAAGGTCTTGAATTCCTGTTCGGCCAATTGGTCGCGTTCCTGGCGTCGGCGGATGTCCTCCAGCTGTCCTTCTGCAATGGCGAGCGCCGACTGGCCTGTACTGGAGCCAAAGGACTGTGCTTTCTGGATCTGGTCGCGAACTTCAACGGTGCGTTCACCGCGCTTTAGGGCGCGCAGACGGCTCTGGGCGCGGTGCAAGGTTTCCGTGAGGCTTGAAAGATCACCGTCGAACGATCGGATTGCCTCTTCGAGCGCCGACTTTTCGTCTTCCAGAAGTGCGATAGCTTCCGCAGCCTCTCTCGCGAGGGGTTCAAGACCTTTGAGGAGGGCGTTGCGAGCCCTGTTCTCCAGATCTTCGAGGGATGCATTGATTTGCCACAGCCGCTTGCGGTCCTGCTGCTGTTCTGCCTTGGCGCGGGCCAGAGCAACCTGGGCAGCCCGGACGGAAGCGGCGGCTGTACGCGTGTTGATGGAGAGGAGAGCAAGAGACTGATTGTCCCGGCTTTCCTCGGCGCTGGTTAGAAACAGCGCCCTCAGTTGGTTCATGAATGGCTCAAACATCGTGCCTCTCTCAAAAGGTGAACGTTGTTCACTATTTGACAAAGCCACATCATTTTGATTAGGTCAAGATGAAAAATGAACAAAGTTCACTTTTGAGGTGCGATACGGTTAATGGCCGGAGTTCAAAAAGCAAAAAGCGAAGAAACCCATCGTCGCGTTCTGGAAGCGGCGATTGCCGCCGTGGAAGCAGGGGGCATGGAAGCGGTCAACATCAGAAAGATCGCGGCTGATGCCGGTTACTCGGTAGGGTCGGTCTACAAGCATTTCGCGGACCAGGATGCGTTGTTGCTTGCGGTCAACTCGGTGACGCTCGGCCGCATCAAGGATCTGATGGCATCGAAAGTCGAAACCGTGGACGAGCCGTTGGCACGGCTCAAGGTGCTGGCTTTGGCCTATCTGGGGTTTGCGCGCGACAATCGAAACCTCTGGATGACACTGTTCAGCCATCACTTGCCTGAAGGCAAGGCGGTGCCTGAGTGGCATATTCAGGAAAATATCGCGCTTCTCGGCTTCATCGCAGCACCATTGCGCGAACTCGATCCAAGCATGCAGGAAGAAGACCTTGCAGCCCGGACACGCACCGCTTTTGCGGCGGTACACGGTCTCGTCACGATCAGCCTGGAAGCACGGTTCGTCGGCCTGTCGGGAGAAAAGCTGGAGCAGGAAATGAACTTTCTGGTCGAGCGCCTGGCAGGGTAGAGTCCCTGGCTGCCAGGCTGGAGATTATCCTGCTGAGGTTTACCAGGCTCTCACCCGTTTCTCCGGTGGCAGCCACATCGGGTCGCCCTCCTCGATGCCGAAAGTCTCGTAGAACGCATCGACATGTTGTAGGGCCGCAAAAGCTCGATAAGGGCTCGGAGGATGCCCGTCACCGGCGACAAGCATGCGCAGGAACGGGTCGGAGGCCTTGGCCGTCCAGAACTGGGCCCAGCCGATGAAACAGCGCTTGGCCGGCGACAGGCCATCTATCTCGACATTTTCCTCAGGGTGCTCGGCCAGATAATCCATCAGGCTTTCATAGGCGAGCGTGATGCCGCCGACATCGGCCATGTTCTCTCGGACGTTGAGCGGACCGTTGGCGTTAAGGCCAGGCAGCACTTCGAAGGTGTTGGCCTGGTCGATGAGTTTCTGGGCTTCCCTGTCGAAGGCCTTTGCATCCGCTTCCGTCCACCAGTCACGGAAGTTGCCTTCCGCATCGTATCGGCGGCCACCGCTGTCGAAACCGTGGGTCATTTCGTGGCCGATGACCGCGCCGATCCGGCAGAAACGCAAGGGAGCGTCCATATCGTGGCTATAGGCTGGCGGCTGGGTGATGGCCGCATTGACCTCGAAGCCGTTGATGGAAGGTGTATAGGCGGCATTGATGACGATCGGCAGCGTTGACTGCGTGTTGAATTCCTCGTGCACGACGGGTTTCTTGATTTTCTCCAGCATGCGGTTCATGGAAAAGGCTCCAAGATTGCGCATGTTTGCAACGGGATCGGCCCCGATCTCGAGTTTGGAATAATCGACCCATTCGTCGGGATAGCCGACCTTGTAGTAGAAGGTGTCGACCTTCTTCAGGGCTTCGGCGCGAGTATCTTCCGACAACCAATCCCGCGTTTCGACGCGCTCGCGAAACTTCCCGTGAATGCGCTCGACCATCTTGATGACTTCGGCTTTGGTCTCGTCGGAATAGTAGGTTTCAACGAAGAGTTGGCTGGCAGGATGGCCGAGGTTCTCTTTCAGGAGGTCGTACAGGTGCTCCTCGCGAGGGCGGTCCGTTCGTGCACCGGTCAGGACAAGATTGAACTCCTTGGCGGGTTCTTCGAAGGCGGATGTCAGGAATTCCTTGTAGTTTTCGATAACCCGATAAGCCGCATAGGCTTTCAGATCTTCAAGCGGTGTTTCCTTCAGCACTTTTGAGAGCTCAGGCAAAGCCCTTGGTTCAAACATGTAGACTGCGTCGGGTTTCTCGAAGCCGACTGTTTCAAGATAGAGATCGAGGTCGAATTCCGGCACCTGTGCCTGGACCTCCTCATAACCAAGTTTGCTGTAGCGGTTGCGTGGATCGTTGCCTTCTTCGGGCGTCAGTATCCCGGCATAAAGCGCTGTTTCTATTCGAAGTGTGATGTCGGCGATGCGAGCGGCATCGTCCTCCGGATAACCGGCGACCTTCATGATTTCCGCCACATAGGCACGGTAGGCAGGAATGCGCGGATCGCCTTCCTTGTTGCGCAAGAGTTCGAGATGGTGGTCCTCAACGCCGAAACTGGGACCTACTGAAAAAATGGCGTAGCGCTTGCTGTCGGCTGGATCTGCACTCGGTGCGAAAATCGCAAACAGGGCAGGTCCGGACATTGCGGCCTGGTCAGCCGCGAACCGGGTGAGGTCGTCCAGGGTTTCCAGGGCTTCGATGGCGTCCAGGTCGCTTTGGATCGGTTCGATGCCTGCAGCATCCATCGCCTCGACATTCATATAGGCCTTGTAAAAGTCACCAACGAGCTGCGTCGGGCTACCCTTGGGCGCTTCCGCGGAGCTTTCGCTTGCTTTTTCGGAAACAGCCGCAAGCTGCTTGATCAGTCTTTCGCCGATAATCGAAAAAACATCCCAACGCGCCTTGTCTGCTGGCCGGTTCACCCGGTCGAGCCACTTGCCTGAGGCATAGCGATAAAAATCGTCGGCCGGATCCACGGAGGTATCCATGTTCTCGGGTGAGAACTGAAGGTCGTCCGGGGTGAGTGGGGGAAGGCCGTTTTCCTCAGCGAAGGCAGATCCGGACAGCAGCACCGCGCTCGTCAGCAGAAGTGGGATAATTTTCATTTCAGCGCCCCCAGGGAAGTCTTTTTACCTTACGTAAGAATAGAGTTCCGGCCGCAGATGGCAATCCGATTACTGCAAGGCTTGTGGCGGCGGCGTTCAAGAGCGAGGTGGCTTCTGGCGCAATCGAACCGACCGAGAGGTGCGCACGGTTTAGCCTTACGTTCCACAGAAGGTTTGATAGGGACCAAACGCCTCCGGGGCAGGAAGGGCATAGCTCTCAAAGCCGGGGCGTTCTTCATACGGAGCTTTTAGAACATCCAGTAACTCGTTGAGTAAAAGATACTCTCCTGTTTCCGCACTCTGGAGTGCCGCTTCCACCTTGTGGTTCCGTGGAATGTAGAGCGGATTGACAAGGTTCATCGCCGCCCTGGTTTCCGCCGGCGCTCTGCCTTCGCTTTCAAGGCGTTGCATCCAGCGCTCCAGCCAGTCGTCTAACTGCGTCGGATCGACAAAAAGTTCGCGCAGTTTTTGCGGGGCGCCAATAGCAGCCTCGCTCAGGTGCCGGAAGTAGAGCGTGTAATCGACCGATTGTTCCTGCAAGACCGAAAGCATCGTTTCGAACAGGTCCTGATCTTCCGCGGTTTCTTCCACCAGACCCAGCTTTGCGCGCATCCCGTTCAGCCAGGATGTGCGGTAGATATCAGGAAAGCGGCCGAGTTCGGCGCTTGCCAGTTCGACTGCCTTGTCCAGATCATCGGGCTGGATCAGGGGCAACAGAGTTTCGGCAAGCCGGGCAAGGTTCCATTGCATGATGACGGGCTGGCGGCCGAACGCGTATCGTCCACCGTGGTCGATGGAGCTGAAAACGGCTGCCGGATCATAGGCGTCAATGAAAGCGCAAGGGCCATAGTCGATTGTTTCGCCGGAAATCGTCGTGTTGTCGGTGTTCATGACACCGTGAACGAAGCCGACAAGCACCCAATTGGCGACCAGCGCTGCCTGGCGCTCGACTACACCCCGAAACAGCCGGATATAGCGGTCCGGCTGTCCGGCAAGATCCGGATCGTGGCGGGCAATGGCGTAGTCGGCGAGCTGGCGGACTTTTTCCGTTTCACCGCGTGCCGCAAAATACTGGAAGGTACCCACCCGCAAATGGCTTGCGGCGACACGGGTCAACACTGCGCCCGGTTTCGGACCATCCCGGTAGATGGTTTCTCCGGTGGTTACCGCTGCCAGTGCTCGTGTCGTCGGGATGCCGAGTGCATGCATGGCTTCGCCGAGGATATATTCGCGCAGGACCGGCCCCACCACAGCCTTGCCGTCTCCGCCACGGGAGAAGGGGGTCGGTCCCGACCCTTTCAGCTGAATGTCCTTCCGATTGCCGGTGCTGTCGATGATCTCTCCGAGAAGAAGCGCGCGGCCATCCCCCAGCTGTGGCGAGAAGCCGCCAAACTGGTGGCCGGCATACACCTGGGCAAGAGGCGATGCGCCGTCCGGCTGACGGACCCCGGCAAAGATTTCTGCGCCTTCGGATGTTTCCAGAAGGTTGGAATCAAGACCGAGTTCTTTTGCAAGTTCACGATTGAACACCACAATCTGCGGCGTTGGCACCTTCGCGCCTTCCCAGGCCACGTAAAAGCCGGGCAGGTCCCGTGCGTAGGAATTGTCGAACTGAAAAATGGGCGGTCGGGCGGTCATGGAACCTACAGTGTGCGGTGGAAATAGCTTTACCGCTTAATATAGGAAGTTATGGCCGTCTGTCCGCCCCGGTCAGGTCGGAAATCGAATTCATGTGAACTTTGAGGGGGGCGGCAGCGCGGCGTGTCACGCTGCGTAGGCCGCCAGAAACACCTTCACCGCTGCAGCAACATTGGTTTCGATTTCTTCTTCGCTCGGCTTCGGGCCGGCATTGAGCAGCATGCGCCTCAGAACGCCCGCCACACACAAATCGAAAAACTGGCCTGCTGCCAGTTCGACATCACAGTCCTTCAACTCGCCGCGGTCGATCCGCTCCTGAATGAAGGCACCAAGGTCGCGTCGGCCCTGGCATGGACCGGCTTCGTAGAGCAGAACGCCGAACTGAGGGAATTTTTCCGCAGCGCCTACCACCATGCGGAGGGTCGACAATTTTTCCGGGTTTGCCATTTTCTGCAGATAACTGCGGCCGATACGGTGCAGATCACTTTTGACGTCAGCCCTGCTGACGAGGGTTTCCCGCAGGATTTCCGCCTGGCTGAAACGTTCTTGCAGGATCAGCGCTTCGAACAGCGCTTCCTTGCTGCTGAAGTAGACGTAGAGCGTGCCTTTGGAAACGCCGGCTTCCTTGGCGATAACCTCCATACTGGCGCCATCGAACCCCTTCGCCCGGAAGACTTTTCGTGCGCCGGCAAGAATCTGTCTGCACTTGGCGTTGTCGGTCTTCTGAGCCGGATCTTCGGCTGTCGCCGGTAGTTCCTGTGTTTCGGTTGTCATCGCAATCTCGAATTTCTGCCGTCTTTCAGTAGTTTATCGCTAGTATTCTGTCAAACACACGGTTTTTCTCAAAAAGCATTCCCATAAATGCAAAGGTCAACTGTTCGGCAGGTGGTTGGTCAATCTCAACACTATCGGCCAACAGGACGAACCATTCAATCTTTCCTGGTCAGACCAGCTGTGTCTGCAAGTCAAAACGCCCCCCAAAAAAAATCTTCGACAGGATCCGACTTCCGGACAGGTGATGCGTCTCGCGTCCCCCTCCCAAAGTGTCTTGTTGCCGTCTCGATCAACCAGGTTGTTGAACAGGGGGCTTTTGTGCGTCGCAAAAATTTCGCCGGAACCCTTGCGTTCGCCAAGGGGATGAACATATAAATGCCATTGACCGAACCGTTCAGTCAATGCCTGGACGGTCAAGAATTTTGGGCAAAGGATACCATCGTGGCACTCAGAGAAGGCCGCAACGAAAGCGGCGCGATCGGTGGTGGGCCGCAGGCTGCGAGCCGCCAGGATCAAGACAACGAGACTTCAGTAGCCTCGAAGAGCGGACAGGCAACACCATCTTCCGCGAAAGACACAAGCGATGACAAAGGCGGGCAGGTGGCAGTTTCGTCTCAGGCACAGGTAACAACCGCAACAACCACCGCAGAAGCGCCTCCACCGAAAAAGAAAGGCAAGGCCAAGCGGGTATTCACGCTGGTTCTGCTCGCCGGTCTCGGCTTTGGCGGATATGAGGCGTACCATTGGTGGACCGAAGGCAGATTCATTGCCAGCACGGACGACGCCTATGTGACCGCGGATATCACCGTCATCCTTTCCAAGGTGTCCGGTTATGTTGCGTCGGTCGCTATCGGCGACAATCAACGCGTGAAAGCCGGTGACGTGCTGCTGAAGATCGACGATGGCGACTATAAGCTTGCCGTCCAGTCCGCAAAGGATTCCATCGACAGTGCCCGCGCAACGGTCGATCGTATCGCGACCCAGATTACGGCTGCCAAGGCCTCCGTGCTGCAGGCTGAAGCGTCTGTTGCTTCTGCCAAGGCGCAGAAGGACGAAGCTTCCGCGAACTTCGATCGTCAGAAAAGACTGGCGGACAACAAGTTTGCGAGCCAGGCAACGCTTGATACCGCCGATGCCACACTGAAAGGCGCGCAGGCGGATCTGGAGAATGCGCAGGCGGCAGTGACGCTGGCCAAAGCCAATATCGATGTGCTCAACGGCCAGAAGAAAGAAGCCGAACAGGCAGTGGTTGCTGCCAAGACAGCTCTTGAGAAAGCCGAACGCGACCTCGCCTTTACAATCATTCGGGCACCGGTCGATGGCATCGTCGGCAACAGGGCAGCCCAGGTCGGCTCCCTGCTGCAGCCGGGAAGCCGAATTGCCGCGATCGTGCCGCTGGCCGACACTCACATCGATGCGAATTTCAAGGAAACTCAGCTCGAGGGAATTCAGCCCGGGGCAGAGGTTGAAATCTCCGTCGACGCTTATCCGGACCAACCGATCAAGGGAACCGTCGAAAGCATTGCGCCTGCGACCGGTTCCGTATTCAGTCTGCTGCCGGCAGAAAATGCGACCGGCAACTTCACCAAGGTGGTTCAGCGCGTGCCGGTGAAGATCAAGGTTCCGGAAGAAGAAATAACAAGCGGACATCTGCGAGCTGGCATGTCGGTGGTTGTCGAAGTCGACACCAGAACAGGTGGCCAGAAAGCCAACGTCGCCTTGTCGGCGCTCCACTAGATCTTCAGGTGCGGGTCAAGGGTCCGTATCAAATCAAGTCCTCCCCGCGGCCTCCAACCGCACAAGCCCGGTATCCGCATCTTGCGGATGCCGCCCCTTTGAAGAGCAGACCGCCGACAGCGTCAGCTGCGCGGATGTTCCAACAGTATCGAATGATCGGCCACAGGCCATTCCGTCTCTTTCGGCTGAATGACCGCCGGTTCAAGGCTACGTCACATGAGCGAGACGGCACAAAGCGCATCCATCGACGGACGCAAGCTGTTCACCTTCCTCTGCATGGTGTTCGGCATGTTCATGGCGATTCTGGATATCCAGATCGTGTCCGCGTCCCTGTCGGAAATCCAGGCCGGGCTTGGGGCTTCCCAGGACGACATTCCCTGGGTGCAGACAAGTTACCTGATAGCGGAAGTCATCATGATCCCGTTGTCCGGATACCTCTCGCGCATGCTGTCGACGCGCTGGATGTTTGCGCTGTCAGCGGCCGGTTTCACAGTGATGAGCCTGATGTGTGCCACTGCCTCCACGATCGAGGAAATGATCGTCTATCGTGCCTTGCAGGGGTTTCTCGGTGGCGGCATGATCCCGACGGTTTTCGCGACAGCTTATCTGATTTTCCCGCGTGAAAAGTTCAACGTCATCTCTCCCGTGATCGGTCTTGTCGCAACGCTGGCACCGACCATCGGTCCGACGCTCGGCGGTTATCTCACCGAATTCGGCTCCTGGCACTGGCTGTTCCTGATCAACGTGGTGCCGGGCATCTTCGTTACGCTTGCCGCTGTTACCCTGATCGATTTCGACGAGCCGGATCTGTCTCTGCTCGATCATTTTGACTGGTATGGCTTCGCGGCCATGGCCATCTTCCTCGGTTCTTTGGAATTCGTTCTTGAAGAAGGCTCGGGCGAAGACTGGTTCCAGAGCGGCGAGATCGTTTTCTTTTCCGCAATCACTGTGCTGGGCGCTGCGATCTTCTTCTGGCGGGCTTTCACGGCGCGAGAACCCATTGTCGATCTGAGAGCCTTTGCCGACAAGAACTTCGCCATGGGCAGTCTTTTCAGCTTCATCATGGGGGTGGGGCTCTACGGCCTGACATATCTTTATCCGGTCTATCTGAGCGGCGTTCGCGACTACACCTCGCTGCAGATTGGCGAGACAATGTTCGTGAGCGGTCTTGCCATGTTCCTTACAGCCCCGATTGCGGGGCGGCTGATGTCCGTGCTCGATCCGCGTGTGATGATGGCAATCGGCTTCTCCGGCTTCGCGATCGGCACCTACATGGTAACCGGTATTACGCACGACTGGGATTTCTGGGAACTGCTGGTTCCGCAGATCCTGCGTGGCTGCTCGCTGATGCTGTGCATGGTACCGATCAACAATATCGCCCTTGGTATGTTGCCGCCGCAGATGATCAAGAACGCATCTGGCCTGTTCAACCTGACCCGGAACCTGGGAGGTGCCGTCGGTCTTGCGGTGATCAACACGCTGCTGACCAATCGGCAGGATTTCCACTACGAACGTATTTCCGAAACGGTCAACTGGTCGCGTCCCGTCGTCAATGAGACATTGACCAACATGACACATGCGTTCTCGGAACTGGGTCAGAATGCGGAAACGGCGGCATTGAAGACGTTGTCTGGCATCGTCACCCGCGAAGCGTTCCTGCTTTCCTTCTCGGATATTTTCCTGATCCTGACAGGCTTGTTCCTCGCTCTCGTTGCCGCGCTCTATTTCGTGGAACGACCGAAACCGGCACCTGCCGGTGGTGGCGGTCATTGATTTCAAGATAGTGGATCATCCGGACGAGAGCTGCCGTGTCGATCAGGCCTTTCTGTCCGGTCCGAAACGAATTCTTCGTTGCATCCGACCGCTGCCAATTCGCGTATTGGCCGGTCTCGATGGTGGCGGATGATCGTCAAATGCGGCTTGTGCACTGACGTCACCCTTCGTTGCGGTTTGGCCTTGTGCAAGCCTGTCGGCCATCCATCGGGCAACCTGAGGTGTCGCGACACTGGTTCCGTCGAGAGACACCAGCGACCCGCAGCGTGATCCGGCACTCAATATGCCTCGCAGGACCGGTGTGTCGTCGCTGACCGCGGCTGCATCCGGACCATTTCTCGTCGGACCGGTAGCATTGAATGCTGTTGTTACCGGGCCGGCGGCAGAATAGCCGGCCAGATCGTTGCGGGTTTCGACATATCCAGCAAGAACGGCGGGAAACTCGCCGCAGGCAAAGCCGCTTATGGTGCCGCTGCGCTTGACCAGGCAATCGGATCCGGGCGGATCGATCGGCAAGGGGGCACCAAAGCTGTCGAAACGCTGATAGTCGTCATTGTCGAAATAGGATTGACGCCCCAATGCCGGGAACCCGGGCAAGGTTTCGTCGCGCCGGACCCAGACCTGAACCCGGTCGGCTTCGGTCAGGGCAACATTCTCGATTTCGATTTTCCAGACACCCGAAGGTGCCAAGTGATCCGTGACGTCGTGATGAAAGGTCGGGTGAACGCCGACGACAATGCAACCGCGCCAGGTTGGCGCGTGGGGAGGGGTATAGAGGATCCGGCCGAATTCCACGTTATCTCCGGAATGGAGGATCGCAGTCTCTCCAGGCACTGTTGAAACCGGCGCACTGCTCGGTCCCACGGGGGGCGTAACGCGCACTCTCACAAGGTTGTCGGGATTCTCCTTCGGCGGCATCCAGATTTCGACGTAGCTCGCGCTGCGGTCGTCAGGCTGAATGCGCCAGTCGAGGCTTGCGGGCCTGACGTTACCCGTATCCTCGTCCGTGAAAGTGATCTCCGCGTGTGTGCGCGCCAGATTGCCGTTCCCGGCAGGAAGAGCCACCTGGATTTCACGCTGGGTGGTCGAGTGAAGCTCGTGATCGATCTTCGCTTCGATCAGACCGGTACCATCGTGCGGTCCTGCAAAATTCCCGAAACTGAAATTGACCACCAGCGGGATCCGCTTGCCGTGATTGGTGTCGAGCCGGAAGCGTTCCGCGTGTATCTTGATGAAGTCGATCGCGCGGCCCAGAGCTGGCAGGATCTGCGCTCCGCTGACATCCATGGTGAGGTCGGTTGGCAGCTGCACGCAAATGATGGGGCGCGTGTTGTCCTTCGTGCCGGGTTGGTAGCCGGTGGCAAGTCCCATCACATGTGTGCCGTGGGACACGCGCATGGCGGCGGGCTTGAGGCCGGGCCAGTTGTAGTCGATCAATCCGCACTGACTGTAGAATCGATTCTCATCGAGGAGCCCGCTGGCCGTGTTCGTGGCAAGCAACCCGTCGATTTCGCTCCTGGCAAGGGCGTGCCCCTGCGGGACGACGAGGGTGCCGGTCCGCGGTCTGGCGTCCATGATCCAGGCAAAGGAAACGCGTGACGCATTTGGGTCGGCTTTCCGGAAAAGTTCATGGCCGAACGCGATGCCGTTGTCGATGACAGCGGTAACAACGGAACCATCCTCGACAAATATTTCCGGCAAATTTCCGGGCATGATCTGCACGCTCGTGTCGAGCTGTCCAACCGGAACGACAGTTCCAAGAACGATGCGTTTGATGCCGAGTTGTCCCGCGTTCCTCGTTGCTTCCTGCAAGAAGATTTCTTTTGCGTAGAGTGAGGGATACAGGATCGCTTCTTTGGCCGCCCGCTGTTGCGCGGTATAGAAATTCGGGATGAGGACTGCGTCCTCAAGCCCGTTGCCGCCGCCGATATCCTTGGCCCTGGCGATCAAATCATCGAGCGAGATGTCATCGAGCTCGACGAGGATGTCCCACCAAGGGTCTTCTTCGCCGGTTCCGAACTTTGCTGCAACAGCCAGCCGCCAGTTCGTGACCGGATCGATAGAAAATTCATCAAAGGTTCCGTTGGTATCCGACATGACTTGACCTCCGGTTCGACTTTGCTATGCGATCACGAGCCGTCGTCTTCCAAAGGCGCGGCACCATCACCACCATCCTCGAGTATTCCGCCACCGCTGCTGCCACCGGCACAGGGTTCCCTCAGGTCGAGCCATTCCTGCTTTGCGCGGTTCCACAGCCAGGCCAGCGGCCTGGATTGAATGGTCGTGCCGGTGAGGGACGTTGTGGTTTCATCGGCCCAGGCTCCCGGGTCCTTCTGGGTGTGGGTTGCCGGATCATAGAGCTGAGTCCAGTCGAAATCCCGGCTGTCAGGATACTGGTCGCCGTGGAAGGCCCATCCCTTGATTTCATTGGAACCCTGGCACCGACCCGCGAAATAGGCGCCGAGCGTGAGCCCGAGAATTGCGCCGGCCTCGCTGTCGACCGGAAAATGTACACCCGCGACGGTGCGGTTTACTGCAATGCGCGAAGCCTGACGCATGAACATCTTGCCCCAGATCGTGTCGTCATAAGGTACGACACCGGCATCCCTCAGAAGGAGCCAAAGAACCCGGGCCAGCGTGAAGGCTTCCGTTGAATGACCGCTCGGCAGGGTGCCGTGCGTGGGCGTCAGGATCATCGGCTGGATCTGCGGGGAGAATTCTATCGGACGCTTGCAGGCCAGGGCATACTTGATCCGCATCTCCACCAGATTGGCGAGACCTTGCGCAGTTGCCAACAGCTCGATCGTAAATGGTGTTCGAGCCGGCGCGATGAATGCGATTGACCGCAGAAATTCAACAGGTGTGCTGAGTTGGGCGATAATTTCCGCAGCACGATCCTGCCGCAGATCTGCATAATTTGCCACGAGATCGAGCTGCTTCTTGAAGATCGCCATGGTTGGGCGAGACATCCTGGCGAGCATGGCATAAGCCGCGAGTGGTGTATCGGTCCCGTCAGGGTTGCTGGTCACGTTCAGGTGCCATACCTGAGCCGTTCCGGAGCACGTTCCCTCAAACTTGAAGGTGAAACCGAGCCTCGATGCCAGTTCAAGTGCGTAAATGCTTTGCCGGACTTCCGGAGAGAGACGGCCTAGAAAGGCATCGTATTCCGGGCAGTTCTCCTGGATGGCCGCCGTGACAGTCTGCCAGGTTCCGGCAATGCCATCGTGATTGGTGATCAGCGCGTTCACGATCAGCGGTGCATCGAAGGAAGGGGCGCCGCCAAACCCGCCAAAACCGCCAAATCCTCCGAAGCCCCCAAACCCTCCGAACCCGCCAAATCCCCCGAAGCCGCCGAAGCCCCCAAATCCTCCGACCCCCCCGAAGCCGCCCGCCGGATATGCTGTTTCCCTAGGTGTCATGACTAACTCTCCCTACCTGTTCGATTGGCCGGTTCCACTTCATTCTCAGGGCGGCAGTCCGGCTTGCCTTAGGGTTTCGGCGAAGTCCTTCCCAACCTGAAACTGCGCACTTGGCGAATTCTTCAGCCAGCGGCTTACGGTCAGATCCGGCTGACGCTCGCGCAGTTCGCTGATGGTCCGGGCTGCCAGTTCGGTGTGTCCAAGACGCATTTCCGCGACAGCCTTGGCACGCAGCGTCGAGGTGTGCGCGCGGTTGGAGCGAAGCGACTGGTTGGCGAACTCGAGAGCGCGGTCATATTTTTCGGCCGTAACGCAGGCGGATGCCGCAAGCGACAGGAAAAAGTACCTGTAGGGATCGATGGGAGACAGGCGGAGGGCCAGTTCCGTGTCCTTGACAGCCTCCTCGCCAGCTCCCTTGAACGCGAAGAGAGTGCCGCGCAGCAGGCGGCCCATGGCGTAATTCGGATTGTATTCAAGGGCCATGTTGTAACGCTGTTCAGCTTCTTCGAGCTTGTGCGCGAGATTGGTGAGGGTAAATCCTTCGGAAACAAGGGCCGTGACATTTGTCGGGTCGTGGTCGAGCGCGGTTTGCGTGCAACTCAAGGCAAGGGATTTTTCGCGCTCGGGCGAATCCGTCCAACCCTGTTGAACCGCCAGAACGTGCCATTTTGCCTTCCATGCCAGGGCCATTGCGGGTTGGCGCGACGAACGGTGGATCAGTTCGTCAAGAAGTTCGGCGGCGTATTCGAAATGGTGGCGCGAGAGCCTGTAGATCAGTCCGATCGCGCTCATCAGAAGCGAATAGGCATCGAGCGTCTGCATCGGGCAGGACAGTGCCTGTTGCACCTCGCTCCGGAAGATTGCCGCGTGGCAGTCCTTGGCGAACTGATACATGACGGATGAATCGCTAAGGAGAGTAGGAACCTCTTCGCTCAGGCGATCCGACCAAATCACGCGGCCGGTTTTCGCGTCGGCGAGTTCTGCGTCCAAAATTACGTGGTTCGCATCGCCGCTATAGGTTCCGGACAGGACAAAATCTGCCTGAAGCGTCTCCGAAATCTTGGCAAGGGAGATGTTCCGCATGCGAAAACCTGTCGTCGACAGGCGGGAAATGACATTGAGTTCCGTGGACCGCGACAGTGCGACGATCAATTCCTCTGCGAGCACTTCACCGAGCACGTAATTGTCTCTTGATCTGCTGCGTGGCGTGAAGGGAATAACCGCGACGGTGGGGAACAGGTCTTCGAATTGCTGTAACGGGAAAATGCTCGGGTGAGTTCCCACGGGATGAACCCTGAAGGCCCGCACCGTCTCGGCGACATTCTTGAGGTGGCAATCCCCAAGATCCTCGAATTCCGCGTCGAGTTCGCTTGCCAATGCATCCCTGACCTCCGCGGAGGCAACAATCTCTCCGGGGCGGGCAAGCGACATGAGACGGGCGGCGATGTTGACGTGGTTGCCATAAATGTCGTCATCGCCGGTGGTGAGCACGTCGCCGGTGTCGATACCGATGCGTACCTGCAACCGGTTCACGGCAGGGAGTTGCTCGTTGATTTTTGCTAGTTCCGCGGTGAGACGCATTGCAAACCGGACTGCGCTTGTTGCGTGCTCGATTTCAGCCAGAATGCCGTCGCCCAAGGACTTCACGAGCCTGCCATCGTGTTCCGGCAGAAGGTCATCTTTCAGGTAGGCGACAAAGGAGAGCCAAGCTCCTATGGATGCATTGTCGGCGGTCGTAAACAGCCGCGCAGATCCAACTACGTCGGCAAAAAGTATTACTTTCTGCCGATTCTCCCATTTTTCGAATAGCCGTACGGGCTTTCGGTATTCAGCGGCTGCCTGCATGAATTTCCTCGCAGCGACAAAATCGTACCACCTGAAAACAGTCTAAAATCAAATATTAGGCACCAATTTTTCCCAGAAGTAATGATATGACGAATAATGATTGTTTCGCATAGACAGGTTTTCATACGCGTTTTCAACGCGAGCTACGCCACGGCCAGGCGAAATCGCTCCGTGTCCACTTGCGTGTTCGATAATATCTTTCTTTTTGTCGCTTCTAGCTTGCCTTCAATCTAGCCATCTGTAAAGCAATACATTTATTACGCTAGGGAAGTTTTCCTTAAATATTTAAATTTGATTGTTTTGGATGCGCATTTGCACTCGATCGTCGGAAAACAGGGAGGCGATGTGCTCTCGGTGCAATTGGCACTCGTGAAGCCTTCCGGCTGTCCTTCTTGGATATTTTCCTGATCCTGACAGGCTTGTTCCTTGCCCTTGTCGCCGCGCTCTCTTTCGTGAAGTGGCCGAAACCGGCACCTGCCGGCACTGGCGGAGGTCATGGATCCGTGTGAGCCGGCTATCTGGCCAGCCTTCTTGTTGAGTTACGGGTATCTAGCCAGTCGAAGTGATTTCGCCTTCGAACACCGGGAAGAGGGGGATCTTGGAATATTGCAACTTTCAATACACGTAATGGTATTGCTGTCGCATTCCGTCAACCTAGGGCGTTACATCTTCGTTATTTCATGCTAACGTAGCTGCCTGTTTGAAAAACAGATTGATGCGCTTTTGATTTGCAGGCGCTGCAAGTAAATTTTCGCTTTTCAAAATTCAGATGACCGTTCTCTCGAGTTTTCAATGGGAGGAAATAATGGCAGGCATAAGAAAAGACATTGCCAAGCTCGGCGGGCCATGGTCCGACACGATGCTTTGGTATGCGCGAGCCGTTGGTGAACTGCGGTCGCGCCAATTGCGTGATCGGACAAGCTGGCTCTATCTGGCAGCGATCCACGGCATCAACCCGCAGGGCTGGATTGACCAGAACATCATTTCATCGACTACGCCGGCACCAAACGCCGACGAGCAACGATTGATGTTCAACCAGTGTCAGCACGCGGGTTGGTTTTTCCTGCCCTGGCACAGGGGCTATCTGCATGCGTTCGAGGCAATCTTGGCAGACTGGATTGTCAGCCAGGGCGGTCCGACGACATGGGCATTGCCCTACTGGAATTATCTCAACGGGGCTGATCCGGCGTCGCGAGACTATCCGCAGGAATTCCTGGACAGCACCATTCCGGGTGACAACACGCCGAACCCGTTGGCCAACGCGTTTCGTGGCCCTGCCGTGAAACTTGGTCCGCAGGCCTGGATCAATGTCGACATTTCGCTCGACGCGCAAACCACGCAGACCGTTTACACATCGATACCCGGTACGCTTGGATATGGCGGGCCTATCAGCGGCTTCGACCAGCAGGGCAATGCCTATGGGGCGGTTGAAAGTGACCCGCACAATTTCGTGCATGTCATGGTTGGCGGCAACGTACCGCCCAGTCCGACCGGCTGGATGTACGATCCGGATTTTGCCGGTCTCGATCCGATCTTCTGGGTTCACCACTGCAACATCGACCGCTTGTGGGCGGCCTGGATGACCGGGGGAGGCAACTCCCAGGAAACCAGCCGGCCCTGGCTCAACGGGCCGTTCCCGCGCCAGTTCGCGATGCCGGACGCACAGCAAAATATTTCCATTTTCACGCCGGAAGACACGCTGCCGGGCGCGGCTCTTGCGCCGGTCTATGATAATCTGATCGATGGAACGGGCATTACGCCCACCGTGGGGATTTCAATGGCCACCACACCGACAGGCCGGGGCACTTCGACACTCGTCGGGGCAAACGACGAGGTGCTGCAGGTTACCGCAAGTCCGGTAACGGCACGCGTGAAGCTGGCTGCAGCGCCAGCTGCGGCCCTTGCTGCTGCAGCGCCGGCGGCAGCGGAGCGACTTTATCTCAACGTTGAAGGTGTCCGGGGAAACTCTCCGAGCGGTGTTCTATCCGTGAGGGTTGTTGCGCCAGGCATACCGGATGCGGAAATCAACGAAACTCTGGTGTTCTTCGGCCTTGGCAAGGCCAGTTCAACCGACGGCTCGCACGCAGGCAACGGCCTGTCATCAACCGTGGAAATCACCGACAAGGTTGCGGCCATGCAGGCGCGTGCTGGTGCTGCAATCCAGGAGCTTGAAGTCAGTCTCGTTCAGCCAGAGGGAACCACGTCGGAAATTACCGTCGACCGGATCAGCATCTACCGTCTCAGGGTTAGATGACATGTCCCGGCTGACGGCCTTTGCCGTGCAGACCAGTCGGGGCGCAATGCCCTGGCTGGTTGCCTTGAGCGCGGGCAGCTACCTTCTGCTCGGTTTCGCACAACCTGCTTCGAACGTCGCTGCTCTTTGCGGGCGCCTGAATGTTGCGCAATCCGTTTTTCTACCCGCACCGAACCTTCAATTCTCGCAGATCTTGCAAGCGGTAGCCGCGGACTGGATCCTGATGGTCGTGGCCATGATGGCGCCGCTGGTCGCTGCCAATCTGTCTTATGTCGGACGAGTGGTGCATGCATCCCAAAAGTTGGCTGCAAGTATTGCCTTTCTGCTCGGTTATCTCTGCGTCTGGATTTTGTCCGGCCTGTTGCTTGTGCCACTGGCGTTTGTCCTGGCGCTTGCCGGCGCCTGGATCGACCTGTCGTTGGCGCTCGGTGTCTCTGTCGTTTGGAGCATGTCACCGCTTGCCCAATGGGCCAGAAACAAGTGCCACGGCACCAGCCGGATTGCAGCTTTCGGACAAGAGGCACAGGCTGATAGTTGCTGGTTCGGACTTCGAACCGGGGCGGCCTGTGTGTTTGCCTGCTGGCCTTGGATGCTTGTGCCTTTGCAGGTGGAGACCGGCCACATTGCCGTGATGGTGCTGACAGGTCTCTATCTTTTCGCCGACCGGATTGCACCGCCTGCTCCCCCAGTCTGGCGCCTGCCTCCGGCACTGGAAACTGTCCTGGGGGTGTCGCTCCTGCCAGGAGGACGCAGAGCGAACAGGCTCAGTCTGCCCCACACCAAGCCGCTTGCTGCCACAAGCCAACCTGTCCGGAAACGCCATTGACGGTCAGAGGAGGAAATCATGCCGATCAATTTCATTCCGAACGACCCGAGAGCCGGACACCCGCCTGCAGCCGTCATCGAGGCGCATGCTGAGCGACCAGGTGAACTGGCCCGGTATGTCTATCTGGGCTCCGTCCCGGAAGACACATATCCAACTGACAGCGACGGCTTTTTGTTCTGGCAGTGCCGCGAGGCCGCTCTCAGAGCCATCGACCTTTGGGAGTTGATCGACGGGAGCACGCTGACCACGTGGCAGAACGGGAAAACCCTGCGGCTGAAACACAAGACACCGGGGCAGCCCCAACTCAACGCCTTTTACGACAGGCTTTCGCTTTCGTTTTTTCAGGTGGATGCTGCCGGGGGAGACAGTTACCGCTCAGGGGCAAGTACCGATGTTGTCGCACACGAGGCGGGCCATGCCTTTCTGGACGCAATCCGCCCGGATCTATGGGGTGCTTTTCAGGCGGAGCCGGGTGCTTTTCACGAAGCCTTCGGAGACTGCATCGCAATTCTCGTCGCGCTTCAGGACAAGGCGACCCGCCAGCTGCTTGCGGATCAAGGGCTGTTGAGACAGAAGAACTTTGTCGAGACCACTGCAGAGGATCTGTCCCACGGTATTGCCGTCCTGGTCGACGCAAATCACAATGCGGCGGTCCCACGGCGCGCTCTCAACACACATCAATGGGTGATGCCGGCCTCCTTGCCGGTGTCAGGTGGCCCGGGCGTTCTGATCAACGAAGTACATTCGCTGGGCATGATCTTCAGCGGTTGTTTTTACGACACGCTGACGAACATCTATCAGTCGCGCGGTGTGGAGAGCGAAAAAGGATTGCTGGCAGCGGCAAGGACAGCGGGAGAGCTGCTGGTTGCTGCTGCGCGTACGGCGCCACTTAAACCTCGATTTTTTCAGGCTGTCGGCAACGCCATGCTGATTGCGGACGGAATGCGCAATGCCGGGGTCAATGCCCAGGCGATCCGGGACGGGTTCGAGGCCCATAATGTGCTGTTGAATGCCGAACAACTGACATCCCCCACCGTGGTTCTGGCTGGCCGGCCGCCTTCGGAGACCGTTCAATCCGTTCGTGATGTGCTGACACAGGCCTCTCGCCGCAGCCTGCTGGAAGTCACCGGAGATGATACGGATCAGCGGTTCTACGGCAGCCGGCTGCAGCTTGGCGACCAGTCGGTTGCAGCCGTTCGTCGGCGCCAGAAGGTCTCGCTCGCAGATGTCGCCAGCGATCTGGAAGGCGTCTATTGCTACGTCGAGGAAGACGTCCTCATCGGTGAGCAAAACGGGAATGCCGCCCTGCTGGGCGAGGTGGAGACAGTTCGGCAATCCGCTGTCGAGGCGCAAAGCTTTGTCTTCAGCCTGCATGCCGCCGGTCAGATTTCCGAAGAGGCTCACAGCCGGGCAGGCGACGATACGATCGGTACCGTGAGCCATGTGGTCAGTAACGTGGGGGAGGAGCGTCGATTGCTCCGAAAGCGTTTCAATTGCCGGTGTCACGCTCTTCCAGGCACGGCAAGGGCCTTCCTGTGCACCTAATCAGTTGAAGCCCCTTCGCCGAAGTATGCGTCTGCCGGTCTCATCAGTTTCGACATAGTGCGTTGGTTGACCGAGAAGCGGTGACGCCATGCCTTCCAGTTCTCCTGCTTCAGCTTGGCCTGTCTCACCTGGTGCCATCTGAAGCTGGCCATTGGCCCGCAGGCTTTGAATGTAGGCCTTTGCCTCCTGGATCGTGTCTTCAGCAACCTCTTTGAATGCGACAGGGTGAGGGCTATCCGGCTGTTCAATGACGAACGACGTGGGAAGGTTCAGGAACAAGCCGGAGAGGGCGCCAAGTGCGCTGTCTTCCACGGATATCAGGCAATGACCTTCTGCTTCGATCCGCTCCGGGCGGAACGAAACTTGCTGGAGGTCGACAACACCTTCCGCGGCCGCCAGAACCGGCAGCACCAGTTGCAGGTTCTCGGCCGCGTTTCTTCCGGTTTTTCCGGCAATCTTCAATAGCATTGCCGGCCAGCCAGACATTCCATCGGCGCCAGTCTCTTCCAGAAGAAGTTTCGGTAAACCTGGCGGAAGAGCGCCATCCGTGCTGCCGGGTCCGGCGTCGATCAAAACACATTCCGATGCGGGGTCATTTACTGAGAAACGTTCCTGCAATTCTCCCAGGATTGTTGTGTCAACGCCGGGTTTGTTCGTCTCAATGACCTGGGACGGGCCAGCTGGAAGCCGTAGCTCTCTCAAGGTGGACAGGACTGCAGCTGCGTCATTTGACGTGCGAACAACCAGCGCAAAAGCAAGCCGAGCTCCCGTTTCACCTCTCATCCGACCAATCGCATCCAGTGCCTCACAGACGAAGGGTCTGAGGGCGCCATGCGGATCAAGAAGACTGTCCGGTGTCAGAAGCAGCAAGCGCAGCAGTTTGGCCTCCTGGTGTCCTCAGACGCGTTGCAGGAATTCAATGACCCGCCGGTGAGCAGGGCAGTCACCTGAACAAGTTCATGCCTTCCGAGTTTGATAGACATTGATAGTGGTAACACGTAGGTCGACTACTTTTGGAAATATGGGAAGTGCGCACCCCATTCGCGGTGTCCGAACCGCGTGCGAAAACATCCATAGGTTTTGATGTTACAGGTCATCCAGATTGTCCATCATCTGGTAGAAGAAGCCGATGGTCTTGCCGTATTCATCGACCCTGATGCGCTCATTGACACCATGGAAACCTTCAAATTCCTTCGTGTTTTCAAGCTGGATGCCGGTGATGGTAAAAACGTCCGGAGCGAACGGCCGGGCCTGGAAGTGTTTTGAATCCGAGCCGCCGATCACGAAGAACGGTGCCACGACGAGATCATTGCCCCAGATCTGACGAATGGTCTTTTCCAGTGCCTTGTAGCCGGGGCCTTCGGGGTCAGCCATGGCGGTAGCAGGTGTCGAGGCGGAGATGTCACGAATGGTTATGCGGTCGTCGCCGATGGCATCCTTTACGTGCTGGATGATGACCTCGGGCGTGTCGCCGGGCATGGGGCGAAAGTTCACGACGGCCGTCGCTGAAGGTGGCAGAACGTTATCCTTGATGCCGGCATTGAACATGCTGACGGCGATTGTCGTATGCATCATGGCCCGAGTGACCTGATTGCCGGCCATGACCTCGACAAACTGCTTTTCGAGATCGGTCATCTCGCCGTCCTTGCCGAAGGCAACGGCTGCATAAAGCGGTTGATAGGCTTCGTCCAGTTCAGGCCCGAGGTAACGATACTGATGACGCAGCGCAGGATGAATGCGGTAGGGAAACTGAGCGGCTTCCAGCTTGGTGATCGCCTTTGCGAGAATGCCGATGTTCGATTCCTCGGGCGGCTGCGATGAATGACCTCCGACCCCATGCATCGCCAGTTCCAGGCTGACGTAGCCCTTTTGCGCTATGCCGATCAGCGCCGTATTGTCTGGAAGTCCCGGGAACAGACCGGGCACCAGCGGAGCTGACTCATCCATGACGAAGGCAAATCGCTTGATGCCGCGTTTTTCCAGGGTCTCCGCAATGAATCTGGCCCCCTCCGGGCCACCGACTTCCTCATCCTGGCCAAAGACGAAATAAATCGTCCGTTCCGGCTGCCAGCCTTCCTTGATCTTCATTTCAGCGGCTTCAAGAATGCCGTGAATCTGGTTCTTGTCGTCAAGGACACCACGTCCCCAGATGTATCCGTCGGCAACTACCCCGGAGAAAGGATCCTGTTCCCACTGATCTCGCGAGTCCGCCGGCACTGGCACCACATCCTGATGGGCGTAGAAGAGGGCTGGCTCCAGATCCGGGTTCTTGCCTTGCCAGGTGTAGAGCAGGCTGTAGGGACGGGGATCGCCGAGGATTTCTCGCTTCAAGACCTTGTGTACCTCCGGATAGGCCTCGACAAGGAACGCGTGATAGTCCTCAAAGGCCTTGGTGTCGAAGTCGTCCCGGTCCTGGTTCGAGATCGTCGGAAACTGCACGGCCCTGGATAGTCGTTCGACCGCGCCATCGAGGTCGACGTCGATGGAAATCTGCTCGACGCCTTTCATTTGCTTGGAAGAGAAATCCTGCGGCTCTTCCGCAAAGGCAGTCGCGCCAAAGGCAATGGAAGCCACGAGTGAAAAGCCGGCCGCATATCTGGTGGGGCACTTCATGTTGGTCTCCTGGAGTGTGCGTTCGACTAGAACCGATCCTGGCTGATTGTGTTCTTGTAGATTTCGCCGTCCTTCATGATCAGGATGAAATTCTCATCGGAACTGCGATCAGGCCAACTATTGTTCTCGACCGTCACCCGGTTAGCGAGAAGTTGCATTCATTTTGCACCCATTTTTCGGGCTTGGTAATTAATCTTGATCAATCAGGTGGTCTGTTTTGCAAATTGGTCAAAAAGCGACGATGGGAAAGCACTACTTGAACCTGCGATCGTCGTCCTGGAAACCGGCTCTGTTTGCGGGGGGCTCTTTGGCTACTCGCTCATGGTCTGTCAGCGGCCCTTCGAATGCCGATGGTATAGAGAACCGTGGCATGGAATGGCGGAAACCGGTGCTGACAAAAAGAAAACCCGCCCGATCGTTTCCGATGGGCGGGTTCTTTCGTCTGGGCGCCGGGAGCCGCGCTGTGGCCGGTGGGAACCGGCCTTGGCGAACTCCCGGCTAAGCTTTGTGTGCGATCAGTATTCTATTAAAATCAAAGTATCATACAAATAAATTCAGGAAAAAATATTGGTGTGACTCTAAATGGGAAGATGAGTTCCTGTCGCTTCTAGAATAATATCTAAATACCTATCTCTATCCTCTTTGCTTTCGGTGTTAAATATTTGGTCGCTTTCCTCTTCTGCAATCTTTAGCGCTGGATATATTGAGCGTTCAACAATGTTGCTGGCGGCGTATAATAAGTAACAGTGCGATCCCAATGCAGCGAATTCCGCTTTAGCATGTCTTAAGGTGACATTGACCAAGGCTGCATTTTTAATTTCTCGTTCACCTGCCGTTTCAGATTTTCTGAAGTCTAAAGTTTCGGTGATATGGTATTTGCTGTTTTTCAATAAAAAATCTACATGCAATTTTCCAGAAGGTCCAATTGGCATGTTGGATATTACTTTGTGCTGGTCGATGTCATTGGCGCTTCTGCTCAATACATTGTACCTCTTGAGTATCTGCGCGACTTCAGTGGCTAACTTTTTGTTTTTAGTTTTTTTTGTTTTCTTTCGAGGCCTTCGTACATATTCATTCAGTATCGAATCTACTCGAATTTCATAGTCATCGATTGCATCAACAGAAAACCAGCCGTCTTTACTAATTTCAATGCTTGGAATTTGTCTGGCGAGGCTTAACCGATGTTCGGTTTCTAAACTCGGATCATCTTCAGTCTTGAGAATGGAGACCACCCAGTCGATTGTCTTGTGATCTATCTCATAATAATCGAAGAGCCTGTTTTCAGCGTTAATCCGAACATCAAGCTTGTCGTCGTCGAAGACAACAACGCCAATGTTTACGCGATCCTCGCGGTGCGCGAACGGGCGCAATTGCAGGATGGCGTAGTTATAAAAAAACGCCATTTTCCATTCCATTCCGAACAAATTCAACTTGGCGCTTCAACAAACCACCTTTGACATTTTCCAAAAACTGTTCACGATCCACTGGATCAAACCATTCCTCAGGCATTCCGAAAAAGGCTCTTTCGGCGAGGAACTCACTGCTTTGATCAATGGTTCGTAGAACGCGCTCAGCGGCGTTATCTGAAAAACCATGTGCTCCACGAAGCTTGTCAGCGAGTCTTATCGTATTAGATTGTTTTTCGATATTCAACGGAAAGCTTGTTGCAGGTTCTGTGAATATCTGTGCAGATCCAAAGTCGATAAGACTAACAGATGTGCTTGTGGTGGTATCGGAAGAGGAGTTTGGGTTTTCTTTTAATAGGAAATTGTTTGCATGGCGATCTTTATTTGCGATAACAAGATCGAAGGCCAATGTAGCTGAATATATTTCTTTAAAATTTTCAATCTTATACTGATTGTTGTTGCCTTCGGTAATTAATCTGTAGGCAAGAAGTTCATTTAGGACTGGGTCTTGTTCTGTCGAGCCAAATACCAATTCACCATCAGGCATCATCAAGGGTTTGTATTGGTGTATTGGCAAATTGAGCAAATCGGCCATCGAATGACAAAAATACTCGGTCGCGCATAAGTGGTGTTCGATACCACCTCGCTTGACAATGTAATACTTGCCATCCTCACACTGCGCACGCCCGAAGGCGTGCGCTGTTCCAAAGTTGACTACTCTATGTTCAACTACCCTCAGAGGGGTCAAAGCCATTTGCACCATCTTTTTCACCAAAAGTACTCATGGTTATTCTCCCGAATTTTTGTTTTCAGCTGCAGCCGCTGGTGGAGCCGCAGGTGTCGCACTTCAGGCAGGTGCCGTTGCGCACCATAGTGAAGTTGCCGCATTCCGAGCAGCTCTCGCCTTCGTAACCCTTCATCCGGGCCTGAGCGATCTGCTGAGCCGCGGTTTTCACCTGTGGGGCAGGGGCCGAGGTCACTTCAACTGCTGCTGCAGCTTCGGCACCACGGGCGAAAGCCGTTGCGACGGCAGAGGTCTGGGCAGCGATTGTTGTGCCGAGTTCCACTTTCACAGCTTCGGTGATCTCGCCGGAAGGCTCGTTGCCGGCGACGAGACGGAAACGCTCTGTCTGGCCGCGGACGAGGCCGTGGGAAACCACACCGCCGGAGCTGCCCTTGTCCATGGTCTTGACCGCGCCAGCGCTGACCGGGCCGCTGAAAGCTTCCGGCGGGACGTGGGCAAGGTCGTGACGACCGAGATAGGAGACTGCCAGTTCGCGGAACACGTAGTCGAGTATCGACGTGGCGTTCTTGATCGCGTCGTTGCCCTGGACCATGCCGGCCGGTTCGAACTTGGTGAAGGTGAACGCGTCGACATATTCCTCGAGCGGCACACCGTATTGCAGACCAAGCGAAACCGAGATCGCGAAGTTGTTGATGAATGCCCGGAGCGCAGACCCTTCCTTGTTCATGTCGAGGAAGATTTCGCCAAGGCGGCCATCGTCATATTCGCCGGTGCGCAGGAAGATGGTGTGACCACCGATCTTTGCCTTCTGGGTGTAGCCCTTGCGGCGGGTCGGCAGTTTTTCCTGTTCGCGGACAACGCGTTCGACGATCCGCTCGACGATGCGTTCGGCAACCACTTCGGCCTTTGCAGCCATCGGCTTGGCGGCCAGAGCCTCGAGGGCCTCGTCCTCGTCTTCGTCCTCATCGGCCAGTAGCTGGGCGTTGAGCGGCTGGGACAGTTTGGAGCCGTCGCGGTAAAGGGCATTCGCCTTGAGCGCGAGTTTCCAGGACAGCATGTAGGCTTCCTTGCAGTCCTCCACCGTCGCATCGTTCGGCATGTTGATCGTCTTGGAGATCGCGCCGGAGATGAACGGCTGGGCCGCTGCCATCATGCGGATGTGGCTTTCCACCGACAGGAAGCGTTTGCCGATACGGCCGCAGGGGTTGGCGCAGTCGAAGACCGGATAATGCTCTTCCTTCAGGAAGGGCGCGCCTTCCAGGGTCATCGCACCACACACGTGGGTGTTGGCGGCTTCGATGTCAGCCTTGGAGTAGCCGAGGAAGGTCAGGAGATCGAACTCCGGATCTTCCAGCTGCTCGTCGGTAACGCCGAGCGCCTTCATCTGCTCGTCGCCGAGGGTCCAGCGGTTGAAGACGAACTTGATGTCAAAGGCCGACTTCATGCCGTCCTTCAGCTTGGTCAGGCTCTCGTCGGTGAAACCCTTGGTCTTCAGTGCGGACGGGTTGACGCCCGGTGCCTGATCGATGGAGCCATGGCCAACGGCGTAGGCTTCGATCTCGCCAATCTCGCTTTCGGTGTAACCGAGCTTGCGCAGGGCTTCAGGAACAGCGCGGTTGATGATCTTGAAGTAGCCGCCGCCGGCCAGCTTCTTGAACTTCACCAGCGCAAAGTCAGGCTCGATACCGGTGGTGTCGCAGTCCATGACCAGACCGATGGTGCCGGTCGGGGCAATAACGGTGGACTGGGCGTTGCGGTAGCCGTTCTTCTCGCCAAGCTCAAGGGCGCGATCCCAGGCCTTCTTGGCCCGCTCGACGATCACCTGATCCGGGCAGGAAACATGGTCAAGAGCAACCGGAGCCGTGTTGAGGCCTTCGTAGCCGTCCGCTTCGCCGTAGGCGGCGCGGCGGTGGTTGCGCATGACACGCAGCATGTGGCTTGCGTTTTTCTTGTAGCCCGGGAAGGCGCCGAGTTCGCCTGCCATTTCAGCGGAAGTGGCATAGGCAACACCGGTCATGACCGCGGTGAGGGCGCCGCAAAGTGCACGGCCTTCGTCGCTGTCGTACGGAATGCCGGAGGTCATCAGCAGGCCGCCGATGTTGGCATAGCCGAGACCAAGGGTGCGGAACTTGTAGGACAGTTCTGCAATTTCCTTGGACGGGAACTGAGCCATCAGCACCGAGACTTCCAGAACAATGGTCCACAGGCGGACGGCATGTTCGTAGTTGTCGATGTCGAAGGACCGGTCTTCCCGGCGGAACTGCATCAGGTTCAGGGACGCCAGGTTACAGGCCGTGTCGTCCAGGAACATGTATTCCGAGCATGGGTTGGATGCGCGGATTTCGCCATCGGCAAGGCAGGTGTGCCAGTCGTTGATCGTGGTGTGGTACTGCAGGCCCGGATCAGCGGAAGCCCAGGCGGCATAGCCGATCTGTTCCCAAAGTTCCTTGGCCTTGACAGTCTTCAGAACGTCACCGGAGCGGCGGGCGGTCAGGTCCCAGGTGCTGTCGTCAACAACGGCGTTCAGGAAGCCGTCGGTCACACGCACCGAGTTGTTGGAGTTCTGTCCGGCAACCGTCAGATAGGCTTCGGAATCCCAGTCCGTGTTGAACGTCGGGAATTCGATCTTGGTGAAGCCCTGCTTTGCAAACTGGATGACGCGCTGGATGTAGTTTTCCGGCACCATCATTTTCTTGGCAGCACGGATTTCACGCTTCAGGGCCGGGTTCTTGGCCGGATCGAAGCAGTCGCCGTTGTCCGCCTCGCAGTTGACGCAGGCGCGCATGATTGCACCGAGGTGCTTCTGGCAGATCTTGGAACCGGTGACGAGCGCGGCCACCTTCTGCTCTTCCTTGACCTTCCAGTTGATGTATTCCTCGATATCCGGATGGTCGACATCGACAACGACCATCTTGGCCGCGCGGCGGGTGGTGCCGCCGGACTTGATCGCGCCGGCTGCCCGGTCGCCGATCTTCAGGAAGCTCATCAGGCCGGAGGATTTGCCGCCACCGGACAGGCGCTCGCCTTCTGCACGCACGTGGGAGAAGTTGGAGCCGGTGCCGGAGCCGTATTTGAACAGGCGTGCTTCGCGAACCCAAAGGTCCATGATGCCGCCTTCGTTCACCAGGTCGTCGCCGACGGACTGGATGAAACAGGCATGCGGCTGCGGATGCTCATAGGCGCTCTTGGACTTGACGAGCTTGCCGGTCTGGAAGTCGACATAGAAGTGACCCTGGCCCGGGCCGTCGATGCCGTAGGCCCAATGCAGGCCGGTGTTGAACCACTGCGGAGAGTTCGGCGCCACCTTCTGGGTCGCCAGCATGTAACGCAGTTCGTCGTAGAAGGCCTGGGCGTCGGATTCCTTGTCGAAATAGCCGCCCTTCCAGCCCCAGTAGGTCCAGGTGCCGGCTAGACGATCAAAGACCTGACGACCGTCAATTTCAGAGCCGTAGCGCTCGTCCTCGGGCAGGTCTGCCAGTGCGGCCTCATCGGCCTCATGGCGCCACAGCCAGGACGGCACGGTGTTTTCTTCTACGGCCTTCAGCTTGGCGGGCACGCCGGCCTTGCGGAAATACTTCTGAGCCAGAATGTCGGACGCGACCTGTGAAAACTGGGTCGGGACCTGAATGTTCTCAAGACGGAACACGATGGATCCATCAGGATTCCGGATTTCGCTGGTAGCGTTCCGGAATTCTACGCTGGCGTAAGGCGATTGACCTTCCTTGGTGTAGCGCCGCTCGATCCGCATCTTCTCAAGTCCCCTTTTAGATTACAGCCGGTTCCCCCGAACCGGGCTTGACCGCATTGCATCCGAACTGGCGTGGCCGCCTGTCTCTGTTCTCGAATGCCGCCCTGCAAGTTACAGGCTTCGAGCCTGTATGTAGCGTATCTTGTGTTTCTATCCACTATATATAGTGGTCATCAACAGGTTTGTCACGACATGCGCCTTGAAGTCGGCACAACAAAACCCGTCTCCCGGCTTTGGGGTCAAAGACCTGGAGCGGTACTCTTGGATACTGATGGTTCTGGATGACCGGAGCGCCCGGATAGGCACCCGACTACGCACATCGCAATGATGAGAAACTAATGTAAACGAATTCTTAAGGTCAAGGACCGAGTGACAACAGCTAGTGCCTGGATTGTGGGCAAACGCAAAATCTTGTGTGGTCGTGTGGATAATGGGGAACGGAGCGGGGACAGCGTTTTAGCAAGGGATTTAGCGCTTGCTTTCCCGGCGAAGGAGTGCCCGCCAGGAAGGCACAAGACCCTGTGGATGACGATAGACCGCATTTTATGAAAATTTGAAGAAAATGGCGATGATCGATTTCAACCGGGTTTAAGCCGGGTCTGGTTTCATGGTGGCGGGATAGGGGAAAAAGGTCCGCATTTCATGAAACATCACGCCGCATTCGGACTAGCGATGGAGGACATCGATGCTGTCGTCGTCGAGGACAGCAAACCGATGCAGACGATTCTCCGTTCGATATTGCTCAGCTTCAAGGTTGCGCGCGTGCGGGTGTTCGATTCGGTCGACGAAGCGCTCGAGGCAAGTCTCGCAGAACCACCCAACGTGATTCTCACCGACTGGCGCATGGCGCCGACATCGGGCTATCAATTCCTGCGTCTGGTGCGGCATCGGCACATGGAGCCGCTTTGTTATGTGCCGATTCTCTTCATTACGGCACATGGCACGCGGCCGCTGGTCGACAAGGCCTTGCGGGCAGGTGCGCACCATGTGCTGGTCAAGCCGGTTTCGCCGTCGACGCTTTTCAAGCGCCTCAAGTGGCTTCTTGCCGACGACCGGCCGATGATCCTGGAGAACTCCGGCTTCTACAATATCTATGGCATTCAAAAGGCCATGGATGAACAAGCGGAAAAGATGCAGTCGCTTGCCGGGGCCCGGCTGCACCACCGCGTTGCCACGCAAAAGCGTGCGGAAGTGGAAGGAGCCGTTGAGGCGGCGTTCGAAACCAAGGAAGAAGAGCCGGAAAAGGTCTTCGCCGGTGTGAAGAAGGAAGCGCCTCCCAAGCAGCATTCCGCCGCCGCCAAACATATTCGCAATGCCGGCTTTGCGCCCTTCAAGGGTTTGAAACTTCACTGAAGCAGTCTGTTCGTGACCACCTGGGAGCGGTGTGCACCGGGCGTGACTGCGGCAATCGGCCCGCAGGCGCAAAATCCCGTTCTTTTCTGGCTGCCAAGTCTGGACAGACGCGGCCGTTGTCGCCATAGTCCGCGAAATTCCGTCCTGTCATGTTGGCGGGGCAACGGATGTTTCCGACTTGCAATCAAGGGACCTTCAAAGGGCCATGAAAACTCTGCTGCTAGAATTGTTCACCTGGTGGAACAGCCAGACAATGGGCACCCGCTTCTTCACGTGGCGCAAGGGTGAGTTTGTCGGTGAGGACGAGTTCGGTAACAAGTACTACAAGGAACGCGCAGGCAAGAAGCGCTGGGTGATCTACAACGGCCTTGCCGAAGCCTCTGCCATTCCTGCGGGCTGGCACGGCTGGATGCATCACCGTGTTGACACGCCGCCGTCCGAAGAAACCTATCACGCCAAACATTGGCAGCTGGGTCACAAGGCCAATCCGACGGGCACACCGGCCGCTTACCGGCCGCACGGTTCCATCCTGACCCCGGAAAAGCGTCCTGACGTGACCGGCGATTACGAAGCCTGGACCCCGGGCAGCTGATCACCGCGCATTGCGAAAATCAGGAATGAGATAAGCCCCGCAATTGCGGGGCTTTTTTTGTTCAAGGACGGTCAAAGGTTCGAAAGCCGAACGGTATAACAGATGCGGCTGGCTTGAATGTTGTCAGCTGAGGCAAATTCAGACTATCAGCGTTGATGGTTCGTTTTTCATGGTCGGTATACATAATACTTTTCTGCAATTGTTAGTATATATTTCGATATAATTTGCTTTCCATATTATTTATTTGTGATTTGAGGCACATTACGCAGGGTAAAATGATATAAAAGAGGATTTGTATTAGTATTATTCAAGGAGCGGACAAATGGACCAGGAATGGATGAAGCTCCAGGAGTTGAGCAACCGTCTTAACAATGTCTGCAAACCGGCCTGGGAAAATATTCTGATCAAGACAGGCAGCAGTTATGTAAACGCCGATGAGGCTGTTCGAAAGCTTTTGCCGAAAGGCTACGATACAGAGCCAGGCTGGGCCTGGACGGCGTTGAAGGCCACCATGAAAGGTCCCCTGGCTGCCGTGATCACCAATCCGGTGGCAGCAGGAATAGCGACTTTCTACATCATAGATGCCGTCAAGGGCGAAAAAGAACCGCTTCCGTCACCACCGCAGTTTGATACCGATCCGCAAAAATATCTTCAGTACATCAAGTTTCACTACAATCTGGTCTACATCAGCTCCACTCAGAAGATACTGAAAATGCAGGAAGCCGCGCGATCTGGTGGGGCGGTCAATATCGAGCAGCTCCGGCGGTCGCTGGAGCGGTCTCCATTCGCGCATGTGCCGCGAGGCTACAAGTGGTTCAAGCACGACAAACTGGAGGAAAACATCGAAGCCGGTTTGTGGGCGATTTGGCTGACTAACCTCACCAGCGATCACAAATTGGAGCAGGTTGCGCGCGCGATGGGGGAAGATGACCGACACAATGCCAGCGGCGCGGCTCGAAAGTCCGACGGGAAATACCGTCACCACCTGTGGCAGAGACTGAAGGACCTTGGAGCGTTCGACCGGGCCTATTCGGGCGGCGTGAAGAAGCGTGACAATGCCAAATCCACCGATGTTTTCATGGGTAGCGGCACGCCATCTTACGAATATGAATTCTGGCTCAAGATAGCCCGGGATTTCTGGGCAAAAAATCAGTCACCGACGGAATTGTTTTATATCGCCCTGGAGGAACCGGCAGCCGAACTGGCTTTCCGGAACGCCATGAGGACGTTTGAATCGCAAGATTTTACGCACAGAATGAGCGCTTTCCTTTCGCCGTCCTGGTCGAAAATTCGCGATATGGTCGGCACCGGCAAAGGCGGAAAGAACTGAGCACGTTTCGCTGATTTATGACGCCGGAGAGGGTTCTTTCGCCCATTGACAGAGAGAGACTGGCTGGCGACGACACGTCTGAAAGCCACGGCATTGCCGGAGCCATTCCGGTCTGTTGCTGGCTGGCTGGTCCTGCTTTGGCGGTGACGAATTAGGCTCGCAAGCAAGAAGACCTAACGCTCGTACCAACTATCGAGCACTGCCAAAACCTCCTCACCACTGGCTTGAGGTGACAGGGCGTAGAAATCGGTTTCCAGCTTCAGAGCTTCGCTGAGCAGTTCGTTATAGGCAGCTTGAGGAACTTCCTCGGTGCCGAATTTGCTGAGGTGCTCGGTTACGAACTGAGTATCGAGCAGGGAATAGCCGCCGACGATCAGCCGGGCAACCAGATGTGCTAGGCACACCTTGGAAGCGTCGGTGCGGAAGGTGAACATGCTCTCGCCGAAAAAGGCGCCGTTCAGGCTGACACCGTAAAGCCCGCCGACAAGTTCGCCGTCCTGCCAGGCTTCAATGGTGTGGCAATAGCCCATGTCGAAAAGCTCGCCGTAGAGGCGCCTGATCTCCCGGTTGATCCAGGTCTTCTGACGTCCGGGCATGGGCTCGGCACAGCCATCGATAACACCCTGAAAATCCGTGCTGACCCGCACCTCGAACACGTCGTTGCGAATCGTCCGGCGCAGGCGGCGAGGCAGGTGAAAGTTGTTGAGGGGAAGGATGCCGCGACGCTCTGGCTCCAGCCAGAAGAGGCCAGGATCGTCGGCAGATTCTGCCATCGGAAACAGGCCGCAGGCATAGGCTTTCAACAGCACCTGCGGTGTGATTTCCATGATGATGTCGTCTTTGTAACCAGCCATGAGGCCTCACTCACCAGGCGGGATGAGCAGATCAGCAGGTGTCGACTTGAGCACCCAAAATCTGATCGGCCGGAGTGCCGGAGCACCTCATGCGCATTCCTTGGAACACGCGATGCTCCCGGCACTCGTCCCAGGATCCGGTCAGCTGGACTTCTTCGCCAGATATTGTTCCAGCCAGTGGATGTCGTACTGACCGTTCGCTATGTCCTGATTTTCCACCAGATCGCGGAAAAGCGGAATAGTCGACTTGATTTCGTCAACCACAAATTCGTCCAGGCAACGACGCAGACGCATCATGCATTCCACGCGGTTACGGCCATGAACGATCAGCTTGCCGATCAGACTGTCATAGTAGGGCGGGATCTTGTAGCCCTGATAGACACCGCTGTCGACGCGAACACCCAGACCGCCCGGCGGGTGGTAATAGGTGATTGTGCCCGGTGACGGCGTGAAGTTGACCGGATCTTCCGCATTGATGCGGCATTCGATGGCGTGGCCTTCGAACGTGATGTCGTCCTGGGTCATGTCAAGTGAACCGCCAGCGGCGATGCGGATCTGCTCGTTGACGAGGTCGATACCGGTGATCATCTCCGTAACAGGGTGTTCCACCTGCAGACGGGTGTTCATTTCAATGAAATAGAACTCGCCGTTCTCATAGAGGAATTCAACCGTGCCGACGCCGCGATATTTCAGCTTGCGCATGGCAGCAGCGACAATCTCGCCGATTTCCTTGCGCTGGCTGGCATTGAGGCTCGGGGAGGGAGCTTCTTCGAGCACCTTCTGGTGGCGGCGCTGCAGCGAGCAGTCGCGTTCACCGAGGTGAACCGCATTGCCCTTGCCATCGCCCAGAACCTGGATCTCGATATGCCGAGGCTTGCCGAGATATTTTTCCATATAGAGCGCGTCGTCGCCGAAGGCAGCCTTTGCTTCGGAACGTGCCGTGGACAGGGCAGTATCGAGTTCGGCTTCGGTGCGGGCAACCTTCATGCCGCGGCCACCGCCACCTGCTGCTGCCTTTACCAGAACCGGGTAGCCGATCTCGCGGGCGATCGCGTGGGCGTCGTCACCAGCCGTCACCGCACCATCGGAACCAGGAACAACCGGGATGCCGAGGTCCTTGGCCGTCTGCTTGGCCTGGATCTTGTCACCCATGATGCGAATGTGTTCAGCGGTCGGTCCGATGAATTCGATGCCGTGGGCTTCAAGGATTTCCGCGAAACGGGCGTTTTCCGACAGGAAGCCGTAACCCGGATGGACGGCATCCGCTCCGGTGATTTCACAAGCCGCAAGAAGCTGCGGGATGTTCAGGTAGCTGTCACGTGCGGCAGGCGGACCAATGCAGACGCTTTCGTCTGCCAGGCGCACATGCATCGCATCCGCATCAGCGGTGGAGTGAACCGCAACGGTGGAGATGCCGAGCTCTTTACAGGCGCGCAGGATGCGCAGGGCGATCTCGCCGCGGTTGGCAATGAGAATCTTGGAGAACATGGCCACAACGGCTCCTTATTCGACGATAATAAGCGGTTCGCCGAATTCCACCGGCTGAGCGTCGTCCACAAGGATCTGCTTGACGGTGCCCGCCTTGGTGGCAGGAATGTGGTTCATGGTTTTCATGGCTTCGATGATCAGGATCGTCTGACCTTCCACCACCTTGTCGCCAACCTGAATGAAGGCAGGCGCGCCCGGTTCGGCGGCGAGATAGGCCGTGCCGACCATTGGCGAGGTTACGGTTGTGCCGGCGTGGGCCGGTTCGGCGGCAGGCGCTGCTGCTGCCGGGGAAGCCGCTGCGGCCGGTGCTGTCGGTGCGGCCATAGGTGCTGCAACGTTCACCGGTGCGCTGATCGTCATCTGACGGGCCACGCGAATGCGCGTGTCACCCTGTTCCAGTTCGATTTCCGAGAGATTTGTCTCATCCAGGAGAACGGCGAGGTCCCGGATCAGGGCCGTGTCGAATTTCTTGTTATCATTACGCATCATGTTTGGCTCTCATACTCGGTCCGCAAGACGCGCAGCTGGCCGGCTCGCCGGGCGACCGCTCCATACCGGGATGGGGTCAGACCCGAAATATCCAGCCCTGCAACTCGATCAGGGTCCGTAAGGCCGGGGCCGCAACCACGCTCTTGCTCCGCCGTTGTTGGGCGGACAAAGATCTTCGGCCCGTCTCTTCCTGGAGGCGAGCCACGCTTCTTATAGGGATTCAATTGGAACAGGAAAACCCCCGATTTCTCACTGACATGAGGAATGGGGGTTTCCAACAGGCAAGTGAACGCCGAAACACTGTTTCGGCTCACCGGTTCAGCAAGTGGTCTCGCCGCAATTCTGCAGCGCGTCGAGCTTCTGGCTCAGTTCTTCATAACCGACCGCGCCCATGACCACGTCGTTGCCGACGACATAGGACGGAGTGCCGGTCAAGCCGAGACGGTTGGCCAGGGAGTAGACTTCTTCAATCGTCTGGCCGGCTTCGTCCGTTTTCATGGACGCCAGGAGATCGTCTTCCGAAATGCCGACGGACGTCGCTGCGGCGAGGGCGCTGGCCCGGTTCGCCTGTCCGCGGCTCAGCAGCAGCTTTTCATGGAATTCGCCGTATTTCTCTGGCGCCACAGCGTTGACCGCGACAGCCACCTGGGCCGCTTCGACAGAGCCCTGACCGAGAACCGGGAATTCCTTCAGGACGACTTTAAGGTCGGGGTTTTCATCGATCAGCTTGACCATGTCGCCGTGCGCGCGCTTGCAGTAGCCGCAGTTGTAATCGAAGAACTCGACCAGGGTAACAGACCCTTCCGGATTGCCCAGCACCACCTGCCGTGACGAATTGAAAAGAACGTCGGCGCTTTCGTTGAGGGCTTCTACGCGCGCAACTTCTGCAGCTTCCTTTTCACGGCGATCGAGTTCGGTCAGCGCTTCGGCAATCACTTCAGGATGCTCAAGCAGGTATTCCCGCACGATTTTTTCAATCTCACCGCGGTTCAGATCCTGAGCGGCAACCGGGCCAGCCAGCAGGGTAAATGCAAGCGCGCAAGCCGACAGGACGCGCAGCAGCATCGGCGGGCAGAGCGACCCGGTCTTCAGGATCTGGATCTTCGGGGAAGTGTCGGTCATTCAAGGCTCCTCAGGTAACCGTCATTCGTTCAAACGGGACCCATACGTGTCTGAGATATCAGCGGCCGTTGTTAGGCAGATTAGGTGGGTTGTACGCTACAATGTCGTCCGCTTGAAGCCATGCCGGCGTTCCTCTCTTCAAACTTTTTTGAGCACGCGCCGCGTAGCGTTTTGCAGCCTGGAAGTCGCCACTCACCATCAGGCCTTTCGCAGTTGCCAAATCAGCTTCCGCACGCTCACCCTGGCGGCCGTGGGCAATGGCCAGCTGGCTGTAGGCAACGCCCGAGTTCTGGTCCCGCTGGATCGCCTCTTTCAAGATGCGTTCTGCCTCCGGCAGATTGGATTTGTCGTTCGAAGCGACCAATGCATACCCGAGCCAGGTGAGGAACTGCGGTTCGGTTGGTTTGAACGACAGAGCCTTACGGAAGGGCGCGATCGCGCCTTTGGGATCGCCACCTTCGATCAAGGCCTGCCCCTTGAGCTCGTAATAGTAGGGGTTGTTCGGCTGCGTGCGGATCAGGGCGTCTATCTCCTTGACCGCGCCTTTCCCTCGGCTCTTCATTGCGGCAATGGCGCGTGCGTATTGGGCCTGGGGGCTTTTGTCGCTACGCGGATAGGCTCGCAGGGTGGCGGACGGATGGCTGGTGAAGGCGAACAGCTTGGCCCGTACCATGTCGTGCCGGTATTGCAGCACATAGTCTTCCGGCTGGTTGAAGTATTTCGATTTCTGCGCGTCGGTCGCCAGACTGTTGTAGCGGTCCTGTGCCATCGGGTGGCTCTGGGCATAAGGGTCGGCGAACTTGCGCGTGAACATCTGCTGTTCCGACATGCGCTCGAAGGTCTTCAGCAGGCCGCGTGGGCTTTGTCCGGTGGCATTCAGGTATTTGAGTGCGGCCCGGTCGGCTGCGGCTTCTTCGCCGCGTTGATAGGACAGGAACGACCGCTGGCCGACGGACCCCGAGCCCATGATCACAGCACCACCGCCCGAAGCAACCTCACCGGATCCGGAGGCTGCCCCGGCTGCCGCAGCACCCGCACCGAGAATCATGCCGATGACAGAGATGATCTGGGCATTGGCGGCAGCGGCACGCAGGCGCACGAGATGACGACCGGCGATGTGGCCCGATTCATGGGCAATCACGCCAATCACTTCACCGGGCGTTTCCGATTCCATGATGACACCGATGTTGATGAACATCCTGCGGCTGTCGGGAACAAAAGCGTTGAAGCTCTTGTCGTTGACCAGAATGATTTCCGGTTCTGAATTGGAAATGCCGGCCGCCTTGAAGATCGGCGTCGCATAGTCCTTCAGAAGATGTTCCGTTTCTGCATCGCGCACGAGAGGCAGGCTGCGCCCCTGTGCCATCGCTGGTACCGAAACAAGAGGCAGGGCGAGGGCGCTTGCACAGGCAAGTGCGACCGCTTTACGCGCCAGGCTGCGAGGAAAATCGATTTTCAAAATGGCGGAACCAGGCACAGGTGCAAAACTCCAATCCGGACCGGAACGCTTTCCAGGCTCATCTTTGCTCAGATGTTATCCTGGGACATGGATGTGTGGCGAAGGTATGGAGGTGTGCGATGCGGGTCAAGGAAGCCGGCATGACAAAAAGGTAAGGTGCTGGGCCGTTGTCGTGCCGGAACAGCCCAAAAGTTGCAACTGGCCGCACGCGTTGCATCGGATGGAAAAATCCGCGATAGGGTGAAGCCAGTTTCTCAGCCGGATTTTCAGGACACATGAACCAGCCTCTTTTTCAGCCGTCTCGCCGCAGTGACGTTGCCCCCTTCATCGCAATGGATGTTCTTGCCGAAGCGGCACGTCTGGAAGCGCAGGGGCGCAAGATCATTCATATGGAAGTCGGGCAGCCATCGGCCCCGGCGCCCAGAGCTGCGTTGGATATGGCGAGAAAAGCTCTGGATCACGGTCGTCTCGGCTACACCGAAGCGCTTGGCATCCGCCCGTTGCGCGAGGCATTGGCCGCGCATTATCGCAAGGCCTATGGCGTCGACGTGCCTGTCGAGCGGATCATGGCTACCACGGGCTCATCCGCCGGTTTCAATCTCGCCTTCCTTGCCGCGTTTGATCCCGGGGACCGAATTGTCCTGACGGCTCCAGGTTATCCGGCCTATCGCAACATCCTCAAAGCCCTTGGTCTTGTTGCGGTCGAGATCGAAGTCGGGGAGGAAACCCGGTGGAGCCTGACGCCGGCGCATCTGGAAGAGGCTCAAAAAGAAGGTCCTGTGAAAGGCGTCCTGGTTGCCAGTCCGGCCAATCCGACCGGTACGATGATGACCGCCGATGCGCTGGAAGACCTGATCCGCTATTGTGACGAGGCGGGTATATGGTTCATCTCGGATGAGATCTACCATGGGCTTTGCTACGACGGTGAAGAGAAGACCGCGCTGGAAACATCGCAGAACGTCATTATCGTCAACAGTTTCTCGAAATACTATTGCATGACCGGCTGGCGCATTGGCTGGCTGGTGTTGCCGGAACAACTGGTGCGCCCAACAGAGCGGATTGCCCAGAGCCTCTATATTTCTCCACCGGAGCTGTCCCAGATCGCTGCGGGAGCAGCACTCAATTCGGTTCAGGAACTGGAAGCGGTCAAGGCAGGGTATGCTGCCAACCGCGCCTTGCTTCTCGACGGGTTGCCGAAAATCGGTCTCGACAAGCTGTTGCCGGTAGACGGGGCCTTTTACATCTATGCAGACATAAGCCGGTTCAGCTCGGACAGTCTCGATTTCGCCAGGCGTATGCTGCACGAGGCGGGTGTCGCGGCAACGCCCGGTGTCGATTTCGATCCCGCGCACGGTCATGAGTTCTTGCGCTTTTCCTTTGCAGGTGCGCATGACGATATGAAGTTGGCGCTTGAGAAGCTCAGGGGTTTTCTCAAAGCAGTCTGAGCATCGTTCGCATCGGACAACAAAAAAGGCGGCACACCGGCCGCCTTTTCCATTTCAAAGCTGGTTGATGTTACCGGTTCAGAAGAACGACCGGCCACGTTGCCACCAGCCGCCGCGTTTCGGCTTGTCTTCCTTGTCGTCGTCTCCAGATGTTTCGCTGGTTACGACAGGCTCGGCCGGTGCCTTGCGCGCAGGTGCTTCTTCTTCGGCATCGGCTTCGCTGGCAATCGGCTGCTCGGAAGTCGGCGTTTCGACCACGATCGTGTCAGCTTCAGCCATCACCGGGGTCTCATCTGCCGCATCGGCCTCTAGAGGAGCAGCGGCACCGTCCTGCTGCGCAGTTTCTTCCGCAGGGCTTTCGCCGTTAGCGTCCGAAACTGTGTCGCCATCGACGGCCTTTGCCTCATCGGCTTGGGCATCATCCTGTGATTCGGCTCCCGCAGCTTCTGTTTCCTGACCGCTTTCGGCGGCGGCTACGGCTTCGGAACCGGACTGATCGTCCTGCTTTTCTTCAGAGGAAGCGGCTTTGCGAGTTTCGTCATTGGTCTCGCCGTCGTTTTCAGCGCCACCTTCTGCCTGCATGTCGTCACCGTTGCGACGGCCGCGGCGACCACCACGGCGACCACGGCGGCGCTTGCGACGCGGTTCATCGTCACCGTCCTCATCACCACCGGAACGGGCTTCCTGCGGCTGCTCGTCATCGCCATCGGCATCGTCTGCTTCGGCGTTGACCTGGCGCGATTCGCCATCGTCCTGCTGGTTGTCGGAACCACCCCTCCGGCGCTTGCGCCGGCGGCGCCGGCGGCGACCGTCATTGTCGTCTTCCTGAGCGAATTCCTCGATGTCCGGCTGTTCGGTGTCTTCGTCGATGATCTCGATCGTATCCGGCTGGACAATCGCAGGAACGGGCATCGGCACACGGTCGCGATCGACCGGTGCACCGCGCTCCAGAACGTAGAGCTGGCCGTTGACCATGTCGTCCGCATGCACTTCGACATCGATGGCGAAGCGGGTTTCCAGATCGACCAGGTTCGAACGTTTCTGGTTGAGGATATAGAGCGCTACCTGCGTAGTGGTGCGAATGATCAGGTTGTGGGACGCGCCTTTCAGAAGGTTGTCCTCAACCGACCGCAGCACGTGAAGGGCAACGGATTCCACAGACCGGATCATGCCGGTGCCCTGGCAATGCGGGCACGGCGTGGTCGAGCTTTCCAGAACGCCGGTGCGGATGCGCTGACGCGACATTTCCAGCAGGCCGAAGTGCGAGATCCGGCCAACCTGAATGCGGGCGCGGTCGTTCTTCAGACAATCCTTCAGCTTGCGTTCGACCGACCGATTGTTCTTCGACTCTTCCATGTCGATGAAGTCGATGACGATCAGGCCGGCAAGATCGCGCAGGCGCAGCTGTCTGGTCACTTCTTCCGCCGCTTCCAGGTTGGTCTGGAGCGCGGTGTCCTCGATATTGTGTTCGCGGGTTGACTTGCCGGAGTTCACGTCGATCGAGACCAGAGCTTCGGTCTGGTTGATGACAATGTAACCACCGGACTTCAGCGTTACCTGCGGCGAGAACATTGCATCGAGCTGCGGTTCGACACCGTAGCGGATAAACAGCGGCGAGGGGTCGCGGTAGGGCTGGACGTTCTTCGCATGGCTCGGCATGAGCATGCGCATGAAGTCCTTGGCCTCGCGGTAGCCTTCTTCGCCCGCAACCAGGACCTCGTTGATGTCCTTGTTGTAGAGGTCGCGGATCGATCGCTTGACCAGACTGCCTTCCTCGTAGACGAGGCTTGGAGCACTGGATTTCAAAGTCAGCTCGCGGACGTTTTCCCAAAGCCGCATCAGGTATTCGAAGTCGCGCTTGATCTCGGCCTTCGTCCGGCTTGCACCGGCGGTGCGCAGGATCACGCCCATGCCTTCCGGCACATCCATTTCGGAGGCAATCTTCTTGAGGCGCTTGCGGTCAGTCGGCTGGGTAATTTTGCGCGAAATGCCACCGCCACGGGCGGTGTTCGGCATCAGCACGGAATAGCGGCCTGCGAGCGACAGGTAGGTCGTCAATGCGGCGCCCTTGTTGCCGCGCTCTTCCTTGACCACCTGCACCAGAATGATCTGGCGGCGCTTGATGACTTCCTGAATCTTATATTGCTTGCGCAGCGGGACAATGCGCTCAGGAACTTCTTCCATCGCATCTTCCGCGCCGACGGATTCGACGGCATCGATATCATTGTCGGCATCATCGTCATCGTCGTTCTGACGCTGGCGGCGACGGCCGCGCCCGCGGCCACGCGAGCGAACCGGAGCCTCTTCTTCCTCGTCTGCTTCTTCCTCGGAAGAGGACGCTTCGTCGTCATTTTCGTCGGACGCGTCTTCGTCCGTGCTGCGCGCGGATACGGCTTCGCCATCCGTTTCGTCGGCTGAGGTCTCTTCGGAAACTGCGTCAGTCTCTTCAGTGGCTTTTACGGCCACTTCGTCGCCTTCTGCTGAGTCTTCGGAGGCATCCGCCTCAACCTTGTCGCTGGCAACGGTTTCAGCAGCTTCGTTTCGTGCTGCACGGGAGCGGCGGCGGCGCTTTGGTTTTTCTTCACCGTCCGAATCATCACGCTGTCTGTCGGCTGCTTCCGCAGCCAGAAGTGCTTCCCGGTCGGCAACAGGGATCTGATAGTAGTCAGGGTGAATTTCGCTGAAAGCGAGGAACCCGTGGCGATTTCCGCCATATTCGACGAATGCTGCCTGCAGGGACGGTTCGACCCGGGTTACCTTTGCAAGATATATGTTTCCGCGCAGTTGCTTCCGATTAGCTGCTTCAAAGTCGAATTCTTCAACCCGATTGCCACGCACGACGACGACCCGGGTCTCTTCCGGGTGGCCCGCGTCGATCAGCATTTTGTTTGCCATTATTGAACTTCTCCACGGCAGCACTCATGGGCGCATGTGCGAAACGCGCATCGCGCAGCAGGAGGATGTCTGCCGTATTTGTTTTGCTAAGATGAGAAAGAGCGTCTGCGCCCGGCGCGGTCGTATGATCAACGCAGGCAGCCGCTGAAGCGGTACCTTGCTGTATGTTGATCACCATGTGCATCGCGCGGGTCCTTCAGGCAACGCAGGCCCTTTAGTTAAGTCGTTGTACCTTCTGCCGGTATGCAGCCTGGCTTCGCCAATGGGCCTGCATCCGGTTCCGGAATGGGTCCGCTCCTAACGGCCGCCGAAAGCCTCGCCGGGGAAACTGCCGTTTTGTAAGGGCAACACGTCGCGAGGCGGGGCGGTCTCAAAGAGGTGCCGATACCAGATCCACTGTCTTCCAGGGCTTGTCTTTAAGCGGCAGAACGGCCTCTGTTCTGTCGTTAGAAGGCCTGGGAATGCGATAGCGTTGTGGATAGACACCCATGTCAGCTATCTGGAAAGGTATCGGTTTCAAACCGAAATCCGTAAGGTACTTTTACGTTCCGTCGCAGCGCATTGCAAGCAATGTGAATTGGATATGGCATTTTCCTTGCGTGGCGGATGGCGTATGACAGGGCTGACGGGGGCTCAACACGCGAAGTTTTCGAGCGAGATGGCCGAAATAATTGAGTTCAAGGACAGAATGAAACCGCAAGTAGACCAGGGACCGGGCGCTGTTTTGAGACTGGCGACGTCTTTCGCAGTGGTTTTGAGCATCTGCGTTGCTGCGTTTGCCGGCCTGACTTGCGCCGCATCTGCCGAACCGGAAAAGGCCCGGGTCACCGGAGCGCGCGTGGCAGGAGACGAGGTGCGCACGCGATTCGTCCTTGATATGAACCGTCAGGTAACACCGACCATCTCCGGCCTTGCCAACCCGGCCCGGCTGATCATTGACCTTCCCGAAGTGACATTTTCGCTACCGGCCGATTCTGGCGAGAGCGGGCGAGGGCTTGTCACCGACTGGCGCTTCGGCCTCTTTGCGGTTGGAAGATCCCGCGTGGTGATGGACCTGACGGGACCGGTGAAGGTCGACAAGACATTTTTCCTGCCGGCTGTCGATGACCAGCCAGCGCGGCTTGTTGTGGACCTTGTCAGCGCGACAGCCGACGAATTCGACACGTTTGTCGAGACCTCAAGGCCCAAGCGCGTCGTCGCCGGGAGTGATTCCGCACCGAAAAGTGACCGGTTGACCGCTCCAAAGAACAGGGACAAGCCGCTGATCGTCCTTGATCCGGGGCATGGCGGTATCGACACCGGGGCGACAGGTGTCCACGGAACTCTCGAAAAGGCGATCGTTCTCGACTTCGCTCAGCTTCTCAAGGAAAAGCTTGACGAAAGCGGGCTCTACAACGTTCAGCTTACCCGGGATGATGACACATTCATTCCGTTGGGGCGCCGAGTTGAAATCGGTCATGAACTCGAAGCCGACCTCTTCATCTCCATTCACGCCGATTCTGTCCGGCGCGGGCAGAAATTGGCGCGTGGCGCGACCGTCTACACAATTTCAGACAGGGCGTCGGACCAACTGGCCGAAGATCTGGCCCAGTCGGAAAACATGTCGGACGTCATCGCCGGTGTGGATCTGGCGGAAGAGCCAACAGAGGTGACAGATATCCTGATCGATCTTGCGCGACGCGAAACGAGGTCGTTTTCGGTCTATTTCGCCCGGTCGCTGGTGGACGAGCTTAAAAGCGCAGTCCGGCTGATCAATAACCCGCATCGTTCTGCGGGTTTCCGGGTGTTGAAGGCGCATGATGTGCCCTCGGTTCTGGTCGAGCTCGGCTATCTCTCCAACGAACATGACGAGAAGCTTCTGATTTCCGACGAATGGCGTGAACGCATGGCGAATGCCATGACCGAAGCTGTTCATGGTTTTTTCCGGCCGCGGCTTGCGCGGCAACAAGCAGCACCGTCACAGTAAAAATCCTTGCATTGCTTTCAAAATGGCAGGTTAGCACTGGCGATTGCCTCAGCATCGCCATATTGGTGCACGAGGAAGGCAGACAAGTTTGTGCGACTGTCGGCATCGGTGATGCTGAGCAAATGTTTCCGTGTTAAAAAGCTGGAAGCGCTAAGAACGGGGAAAGACGAGCCCGCGGTATGAAATTTTTGGTGAAGTTTTTTGGCTACCTGTTCGGAATCGGCGCGATCTTTGCGCTGCTGATTGCCGCCGGGGTCTGGATGTACCTGCAGGACCTGACGAAGGATCTGCCGGATTATACGGCCCTGAAGAACTATGAGCCACCGGTCATGACGCGTGTGCATGCCGCGGACGGTAGTCTTATGGCCGAATACGCGACTCAAAGGCGCATGTTCCTGCCGATCCAGGCAATCCCGGATCGCGTCAAGCAGGCGTTTGTCGCTGCCGAAGACAAGAATTTCTACACCCACATCGGTGTTGACCCGGAAGGTATCGCCCGTGCGGCGGTGCGTTTCATCCAGAACTATGGGTCCGGTCGTCGTCCGGAAGGTGCTTCGACCATCACGCAGCAGGTCGCAAAGAACTTCCTCTTGTCCGATCTCGTGAGCGAAGAGCGTGAACGCCGTTCCGCCGCGTATGAGCGCAAGGTGAAGGAAGCGGTCCTTTCCCTGCGCATCGAGCAGGCCTATACCAAGGACGAAATTCTCGAGCTCTATCTCAACGAGATCTATTTTGGCTTCGGGGCCTACGGCGTCGCGGCCGCTTCGCTGATCTATTTCGACAAGTCGGTTCACGAACTGTCGCTTGAAGAAATCGCCTATATGGCAGCGCTGCCGAAAGGTCCGAGCAACTATCATCCTTACAGGAAGACAGAGGCCGCCATTGCGCGCCGCAACTACGTGATCGACCGTATGATCGCAGACGGTTACGTAAGCGCTCAGGACGGCGAGGAAGCCAAACAGAAACCGATTGTCGTCAAGCCGCGTGAAACCGGCTCTCGCCTGTTTGCTGCCGAGTACTTCACTGAGGAAGTCCGCCGCGAAGTGGCCGACATCTTCGGCGACAAGCGCCTGTACGAAGGCGGGCTTTCGGTGCGGTCGACGCTTGACCCCGAAATGCAGAAACTGGCCCGCAAGTCGTTGATGGACGGTTTGATTGCCTTCGACCACCAACGTGGCAGCTGGAATGGCCCTGTCGACAAGATCACCCTTGGTGCCGACTGGGGCATCGATCTGGCCAAGGTGGAAGCCTTGAGCGATCTGCCGGAGTGGAAGCTCGCGGTGGTTCTGGAAGCCGGCGGTGAAGAGGCCAAGATTGGCGTTCAGCCGGAACGGCAGGTCAGTGGCCAGCTTTCCGAAGAACGCAAGACCGGCCCGATGTTCCTGAGCACCATGAAATGGGCCCGGGTCAAGGGCAGGGCGCCGAGCGCCGTTTCCGATGTGCTGACACCTGGTGATGTTGTTTATGTCCAGGAAAGCCCGGTTGCTCCGGGAACCTATGAACTTCGTCAGATCCCGAAGGTGTCGGGCGCTCTGGTGGCGATGGACCCCTATACCGGCCGTGTCCTTGCACTTGTCGGTGGTTTCAGCTTTGCACAGAGCGAATTCAACCGTGCAACGCAGGCCTATCGGCAACCTGGGTCGTCCTTCAAGCCGTTCCTTTACGCTGCCGCTCTCGACAACGGTTACACGCCATCTTCCGTGATCATGGATGCGCCTCTGGAAATCAGCCAGGGCCCAGGTCTCGGCACGTGGCGTCCGCAGAACTACGGCGGCAAATTCTACGGTCCGTCGACCCTGCGCACAGGTATCGAGCTCTCGCGGAACGTCATGACTGTTCGGCTCGCTCAGGACATGGGCATGCCGCTGGTCGCGGAATATGCAAAGCGTTTTGGCATCTACGACAACATGCTTCCGGTTCTGTCGATGTCGCTTGGTGCGGGGGAAACCACCGTGCTGCGCCTGACCACCGCTTATGCGACCATCGCCAATGGCGGCAGGAAAGTTCGACCGACCCTGATCGACCGTATTCAGGACCGCTATGGCCGCACCATCTACAAGCATGACAGCCGCATCTGTGACGGCTGTACGCAGGATGTGTGGGAAGGCCAGGACGAACCGACCCTGATCGACGATCGCGAGCAGGTTCTCGACCCGATGACGGCCTATCAGATCACATCGATGATGGAAGGCGTTGTTCAGCGCGGTACGGCAACGTCCGTTCGTGCGGTAGGGCGTCCGGTCGCCGGCAAGACCGGTACCACCAACGACGAAAAAGACGCCTGGTTCATGGGCTTTACGCCGGATCTTGCGGTCGGTGTTTTTGTGGGCTTCGACAATCCGAAACCGATGGGCCGCGGGGCAACCGGCGGTCAGGTGGCGGCGCCGATCTTCACCGAGTTCGTCAAGACTGCTCTGGCCGACAAGCCGCCGGTGGAATTCCGTGTACCCAAGGGCCTTCAGCTGATCCCGATCAACCGCCGCACCGGTCTTAGAACCGCTGCCGGCGATCCGGGGTCGATCCTGGAAGCCTTCAAGCCGGGCATGGCTCCGCCGGACAGTTACTCCGTCATCGGGTTCCAAGACACCATGGGAGTTCCGACTGCGGTTTCTCCGGAAGCGCAGCAGGCCGTTACGGTCGGTACAGGCGGTCTTTACTGACCCGCCTGGCCTAGCAGGGGCTGGCCGACTGTCAGGTCATCGCGAGATCCTTTTCGACGGTTTACAGCGAAGTCCTGCTTGGGTAATGTCCCGCTCCAATTCTCGGCCCGGTGCCTCTTGCAGGAGACCGGGCCGCTTCACATCAAAAGCGAGGTATCCGATGCGCGCCGAAATGGAAGCGATCGTCGATGAAATCAAGCAGGCCATAAGCCTGCTGAGGAGGCATCTTTGACTGGGATCAGGCCGTCGTCCGACTGGAAGAGCTGAACGCCCTTTCCGAAGATCCGAACCTCTGGAATGAGCCGTCCAAGGCCCAGAAGCTGATGCGCGAGCGTCAGCAGCTTGATGACAGCATTGGTGGCATCAAGTCGCTGGAACAGGACCTTTCCGACAATATCGAACTGATCGAACTCGGCGAGATGGAAGACGACAAGTCGGTCATTACCGATGCCGAGGAAGCGCTTCGTGGTCTCAAGGGCAAGGTCAACCAGCTGCAGCTCAATTCGCTGCTGTCCGGTGAGGCCGATGCGAACGACACGTACCTGGAAATCAACTCCGGTGCCGGCGGCACCGAGAGTCAGGACTGGGCGTCCATGTTGCTTCGCATGTACCGCCGGTGGGCGGAAAAGCGGGGCTTCAAGGTCGAAGTGCTGGAATATCATGACGGTGAAGAAGCGGGCATCAAGTCTGCGACCTTGCTGATCAAGGGCGAGAATGCCTATGGCTGGCTGAAGACCGAATCGGGCGTGCATCGCCTCGTGCGGATTTCGCCCTATGACAGCAACGCTCGCCGCCACACCAGCTTCTCCAGTGCCTGGGTCTATCCGGTGATTGACGATTCCATCGAGATCGACATCAACGAGAGTGATTGCCGCATTGATACCTACCGCGCCTCCGGTGCCGGTGGTCAGCACGTCAACACGACCGATTCCGCCGTGCGTATCACGCACCAGCCAACCGGTATCGTGGTGCAGTGCCAGTCGGAGCGCTCACAGCACAAGAACCGTGCAACCGCCTGGTCGATGCTGAAGGCTCGCCTTTACGAAGCAGAGTTGAAGAAGCGCGAAGAAGCGGCCAGCGCCGAAGCTGCCTCGAAAACCGACATCGGCTGGGGGCACCAGATCCGCTCTTACGTCCTTCAGCCCTATCAGTTGGTCAAGGACCTGCGCACAGGCGTTGAGAGCACGTCTCCGGGAGATGTTCTGGATGGCGATCTGGATGAATTCATGGAAGCTGCGCTGGCACAGCGCGTCTTTGGTGGAGATCCGGTCGAAGTCGCCGATATCGACTAAAGATACAGCGGAAAATACAAATGAAAGCGGGGCCATTTGGCCCCGCTTTTTTGTTTCAGCCTTGCTCATCCTTCAAAGGTCGAGTGCCGAGAAGCGATCGCCTGCTGCCAGGAAAGCTGCCGGATTGCCGGGCTTGTCATGCCGGCGGATCTCGTAGTGGAGATGCGGACCAGTGGAGCGACCGGTGGAGCCGACATTGCCGACGAGGTCGCCCGCCAGAACATGGTCACCTTCCGATACCTGAATGCGGCTCATATGGGCATAGCGGGTGACGAACCCGTTCGCATGACGGATCTCCACCATCTTGCCGTAGCCACCGTTACGTCCCGCACTGATTACTGTGCCGGGTGCCGTTGCGAATACGCGTGCGCCGTAAGGGGCCTTGAAGTCGATGCCGGTGTGCATGGCCAGCCGACCCAGGAACGGATCAACCCGAGGACCGTAAGTGCTTGACACGGAGCCGTTCCGGACCGGCCGTTTGATCGGCAAACGCAGTGCGGTAAATTTCACGCGGCGCAGAGTGTCCAGGGCTGTGTTTGCACGGTCCAGGCGGTCTGGAAAGTTCTCGTCGTTGATCGGCTGGAACGGGCCGCCGAGGGAGGTCTTTTCACGCAGTGTGGCGTTGAGCCCGGGCGTAATAGAGCGCGTGATGCGGAGGATGTCCTCAATACGGCCTTCCGTCGCGATGGTGATCGCATCGACGGCAGCCGTGCTTTCTTCGTCCATCATGGAGATGTCAGCCTTTACCGCGTCGAGGGCAGCCTGTTTCTCAGAGTTTTTTTTTACGTCGGCATCCGGCGTTGCGGTATCGGTTGCCGGCTGCTGCAGAATAGCCAGTGGATCGAAGGATCTTGTGGAGCCGTCGCGCAATCCCAAGGCCTTTACCGGTTCCTCGATCAACTCGCTTTCGCCGCCGATTGCAGATTTGTCGCTACCATCCAGAGAGGCGAGGTTGCGCTCGTCGAGTGAAGGTTTTTCCGGGGGCAGGGGCTTGTCGTTGCTGAGGTAGATACCGACGCTTTCCGCCCTGGCAACCAGGTCGGCCACGATGGCATGGCGCTGATTGAGGTCTTGCTGCCGGCGCAGAACGTCCATTACCTGGATCTCGACGGTTTCCCTGTCGACCATCTGGCGGCTCGTCAGATTTGCAATCTCGGTGCGCAGGCGGTCGATGTGGTCCTGATACTCCAGCACCAACTCTGTTCTTTCAGCGCTGGCCTCGGCCATCATGTCACTGCGCAGGGCGTAGTAGCCAATTGTGCCTGCAACTGCCAAGGTTGCCGTCACGCAGCCGATTGCACCGCAAATAAGATGAACCGGCCTTACACTGTACGTGGTCGTCTTCTCGCCCTTTTCCAGAACCGGATGATGTGGCTCTGTCCGGGGGGCTTGATAGGTCCGCGTCGATTCTTGGCGCTGTTGCATTGTCACTCAGTCACTGCCTGCATTCTGCAAAAGATCTGAGCCTGATTAGAATTTGGTAAGGTTAATAATTCGTCTTCACGGTTGTGAAATTTATCCGATGAGAGGCGCAAGAGGCTTGTAAAAACCGGGAGTTAGTCCGGCTTCGGAACGCGCGCGATCGTTGAAGGGAGGTTTTAACGGACCCCTGAAGTGACGGCGCACGTAGGTGTGGAATGCCGACTCAGGTCTGATTCCCTGCCGGTCACACAGAAACCGGAACCACTTTGCGCCAAAGGCGACGTGGTTTTTCTCGTCCCGATAGATGATGTCCAGACATTTGGCAGTGTCTTCGTCACCGATTTCGCGGGCTTTTACGATCATCGGTGGCGTGATGTCGAGGCCTCTTGCCTCGAGTACCAACGGGATGATGGCAAGGCGGGCGGCAAGGTCGTGTCCGGTATCCTGCGCAGCCTGCCAGAGGCCGTCGTGGGCAGGCAGGTCTCCGTAGGTGGCGTCCAGTTTCGCCAGGCGCTCCTGCAGCATGGCAAAATGCTTGGCTTCCTCAAGCCCGACCCGCACCCAGTCGTCATAGTAGGACCTGGGCAGCCTGACGTGCGCGAAGCGTCCGATCAGGTCCCATGTCAGGTCCACTGCATTGAGCTCGATGTGTGCCAGGGAGTGTATCAGGGCAAGGCGGCCCGCCTTGCCCTTCAAGCTGCGTTTTGGCATGTCTCGCGGTGCAAGCAGAACAGGTTTTTCCGGCCGGCCCGGCCGATCCGGCATCGCACCATCTCTCGAGGGAGATCCGAGAGCGAGTTCACGCTGAAACCAGACCCTGGAGACAGCATAGGCAAGCCGCACTTTTTCGGCTGTATCGGAAGCGCATACGATCGCTCGCGCTCCGGCAACCAGGGTGTGCGGCAAGTTGTCCCTTCCGGCCACCATCCTGGCGCTGCCGGTTGCCGTTTCCAGTGGAGAATTCACAGGGCCCGCGCAGCCTCAAGAACGGCATCCGCGTGCCCTGGAACTTTTACCTTGCGCCAGATTTCGGCGATCTTGCCGTCTGCACCGACGAGAAAGGTGGAGCGTTCCACACCCATGTATTTCTTGCCGTACATGGATTTTTCGACCCAGACCCCATAGGCCTCCGCGACTTCCTTTTCCGTATCCGCCCCCAGCCTGATCGCCAGATTGTGCTTGGCGATGAACTTGTCGTGTTTGGCGGCCGTGTCAGGCGAGAGCCCGATAATGGTTACGCCAAGTTTGGCAAATGCATCGGACTGCTCAGTGAAGGCAATTGCCTCCTTTGTGCAGCCTGGCGTGTCATCCTTGGGATAAAAATACACTACGACGGGTTTTCCTTTGAGGGCGCTCAGCGACACCTTGTTGCCGCCATCACCTTCCAGTTCGAAATCCGGTGCGACATCTCCGACGGCCAATTCGCTCATCATGCCTTCCTTCTGTCAAAGTTTGTGCGTTAATGCCGGTTTCCGGCTGCGTCTACAATGGCTGCGGTCGCTTTTAGCAAAGCTTTCGCAGTATCATCAATCGCTCAGCGACTCGTCCGGAGCTGCAGTGAGGTAACCCGGCGCTTTGCTCCGAACCCGAACCCAAGCGCCTGTCTTACGCATGCAGGCGAAAGATTGGATTGACGTATTTGCCTAAAACCGGCGGATCTCAGAACACGGCCAAAGTGACGCCGAAAAAACGCAAGCGCTTGCGCTACGTTGTCGCCGCCGTTCTGGTTGGTCTTGTAGCCGGAATCGCCATTCTGTTTGCAACCGGACCAGTGCACATTCCGCTTCTTGGCAGCCTGCTGGCCTATCAAGGCACCCGAGGGCAGGTTGAACTTTCCATTGGCAGCGCAAGTGTCGATTTTACCGCGCCGGACGGCATCAATATCCTGATTTCGGATGCCAAGGCGGAGATCGCCGGTGGGTCACCTGTAAGCATCAGTCTTCCTGAACTGACTGCGCCGCTGAACAGGGATGCACTGCTCTCCGGCAAGCTCCATTTTTCGTCTCTAAACCTGACAAGGCCCCATGTGCGGATTGTCCTGGCGGGCGGGCCGGCGAAGTTTCCGGAAATGGGGCCGCTCATGGAGGCCGTCGACAGGGTCAGCGACGTAGTGGACGACCAGTTTGCCCGTCGAGGCCTCAGCTTCGTCAAGATCCGTGACGCTTCCTTCGAGTTGGCCGGTTCCATCCCCAGACGTTACAGAGGCATTGACGCGGACATCCTGCGTGACGACAACCGCTCGATACGGGCCTTCGCGCGAGTTGCCGGCAATATCTCCACCTGGAGACTGGAGCTTGCGCGCAACGCCCCGCCGGGTGCGAATGCCAAGAGCATCGGGGTGGTGGTCAACGGAATCACCCTTGCCGAACTGCTGGGGCCAAACGCGAAATCGGTGCAGGGCAAGGGGTTGGGACTTCCGGCCTCCGCCAAAATCGAGAGCAGACTGACAGGCGATGGCAAGTTTGTCTCCGCCAATGCGGTTGCGCGCGTGCGCAACGGCTGGTTTCAACTTGGCAAGACACTGGTCGCCTTTGACGATGCAGCACTGTCCCTGCTGTTCGAGGCGGGACAAAACGCAATTGAAATTACCAGTTCACATGTCATTCGCGGCAATTCACGCATCTTCTTCACGGGGTCTGTTTCGCCGGTTGCTGGTGATAGTCCCGAGTGGCAGATCAATCTGGATTCGGAATATCCGCAGTTCGGTTCCGCCGATGTTCCCGAAGAGCCGCATATGCTGGACGGCGTCCAGATTCGTGCGCGTTTCGATCCGCTTGAAAAATTGCTCTCCGTCGACCGCTTCACGGCGCGCTCGGGGAAGGCCGTCGTGCATGGTGTCGCTTCGTTGCAGATTACACCGGAAGGACCTTATCTGGCGCTGGCCGCTAATGGGGAGTTGATACCGGTTGCAGTGGCAAAGCAGCTCTGGCCGATCACGCTTGTGCCGCCGGCGCGCCGCTGGATCATCGAACGCCTGAAAGGCGGCTTGATCGAGACCGTTTCCTATACGGGCGCGCTCCGCCCGCCAGCATTTGATCCGCGGGATCCGGACCCGGGCTGGGCGGGGGACGACATGCGCCTGGACATGACGTTTTCCGATGGCGCAGTGACGCCTGTTGGGGACGTTCCGCAGATTGATGGCCTCGACGGTACGCTCACAATTGAAAACGAGACACTGACCGTGACCGCGACAGGCGGAACGGCGACGGCCTCAAGTGGTGGCGAGGTTACCCTGCCGGATGGTGTCTTCGCGATTCAGAACCTGCCTTTGCGGGACGGCAAGATGGCAAGCGTGAAGACCCGCATGGAGGGATCGGCGAGCGACCTTGGTGCGATGGTCAACAGTGCGCCTTTCCGCGTGCTGGACCGGGCTGATCTCAAGAATGATGGTGTTGAAGGGGCGGGAGAACTTGAAATCACGGCCTCTTTTCCCTTGGGCAATGAAATCGATCTTGCCGATATCAACTGGCAGGCGACAGGCCGTCTGACGAATTTCTCGGACAGCAATCCGATCATGGGGCACACGGTGCGCAAGTCGGATGTTGCGCTGGAGGCCAACAAGGATCAGGTCGCGATTACCGGCAAGGGGATACTCGACGGATTGCAGGCCGATATCGACCTTGTGGTGCCCTTGGGCGAATCCGGTGTAGCGGCACGACAGGATGTTGTTGTTGCGCTCAACGCGAAGCAGCTGAAAGAGAAGGGGGTGGATCTGACCGCCTTTCTCCAAGGCAACATGACCTTGAGCGTTGCAAAGGTCAGCGACGGACAGGAATTCGTCATCGACCTGAAACAGACGGATGTCCGGCTGCAGGCGCTCGGCTGGCAAAAAGCCAAGGGTGTTCCCGCAACGGCGTCTTTCAAGCTGGTTGAAACGGACACACAGCGCCGTGTGAAGGACTTCAAGCTGGTATCGGAGGGTGTCGATGTTGCCGGTTCGATGCAACTGTCGATGGCCGGCGATCTTGTCAGCGCATCGTTCAATACATTCAAGCTGCGCCCGGGCGACAATGTCGAAGTCGATATCCAGAAGGCGACGGACGGACGCTACGACATCATCTTTGCCGGATCTTCTTTTGACGGGCGCGGCCTGATCAAGAGCATGCGGAGCCCCGGTGGCAGCAAGGGAGCCGGTGATTTTTCGGGCGGTGCAAGAATTGCCGCCAATATTGACCGTGTGACCGGGTTCAACAATCAGGCGATCGAGAAATTCTCGGGCAAGATTGATACCGGTGCCAAGGGACTGGTCTCTGCGGACTTGAAGGGACTTGTGAATGGCCGTGCAAATTTCGAATTTACGGTGACGGACCAGGGCGGCACGCAGGCGGCAATTGGCGGTTTCGCAAACACAGGCGCAACACTGCGTTTCCTTGACCTCTACAAGCGTATGCGCGGTGGAACCGGGGTCCTGAATGTGGCGATGGCCGACGAAAACAGCTGGGTCGGCGATTTCAACGTGCGCTCACTGCGGATCACGGAAGATCCGGCCATTCAGCGTATCCGCGAGCAGAACCGCTCAAATCGCATCCCGGACGGGCGTGCGATCAATACCAACGAAGCTGCGGACACCGCCAGTTTCGAAACGCTGGATATCAATTTCTCACGGGAAGGCGAATTGCTGACCATCAGTCGCGGGGCACTCCAGGGCAACGCACTGGGAGGAACTGTCAGCGGTTCCGTGGATCTGTCGCAGCAGACGCTCAATCTTACCGGTACCTTCGTGCCGATCTACGCTCTCAACAATTTCTTCGCCAAGATCCCGCTGCTGGGCTTTGCGCTCGGAGGCAATTCCGGAGAAGGCCTCATCGGTGTGACCTATCGCTTGTCTGGTTCGGTGTCCGACCCGGTGCTCTCGGTCAACCCGATTTCGGCGATTGCACCGGGCATCTTCCGCAAGATGTTCGAGTTTCAGGCGAACTGAGCAATCGTACTAGCCAATGTCTGGCGGACCAGGCTGCCGCCGAAGGCCTTTGTTCCCGTCTCTCTTGTTACCGAACAAAAAAGCCGGGCGGTGCCCGGCTTTTTATCAGTTCTGGAGTGCTTCAGCTCAGACCGGCTTCAGGAGCACGTGCTTTTTCTTGCCGAGCGACAGTTTGACGATGCCGTCGCCGGTCAGATCAGCAAGCGTGATCTGGCGCTTGTCGTCCTGCTCGCCCTTGTCGTTGATCTTGACCGCGCCACCCTTGATGTTGCGGCGGACATCTCCATTCGAGGCGCACAGGCCTGCGCTCACAAACGCGGAGAGCACACCGATGCCGGCTTCCAGATCGGCCTTGGCAATTTCCACCGTCGGCAGGCCTTCGGCGGATTGGCCTTCTTCAAATGCCCTGCGGGCGGTCTCGGCAGCAGCTTCAGCGTTTTCCCGACCATGGATCAGGGCAGTCGCTTCCGTTGCCAGTATCTTCTTGGCCTCGTTGATCTCCGAGCCTTGCAGTGCCGCAAGACGGGCGATTTCGTCCATCGGAAGAACTGTGAAGAGCTTCATGAAACGCTCCACGTCGGCGTCTTCCGTGTTACGCCAGTACTGCCAATAGTCATAGGCGGAAAGCTGCTCTTCGTTGAGCCACACAGCGCCGGCGGCAGTCTTGCCCATCTTTGCACCCGACGACGTGGTCAGAAGCGGAGAGGTGAGGGCAAAGGCTTCGACTTCTGCCAGACGGCGAACGAGATCGGTGCCGGACAGGATGTTGCCCCACTGGTCGGAGCCGCCCATCTGTAGCCGGCAGCCGGTGCGACGGTAAATCTCCAGATAGTCGTAGCCCTGCAGGAGCATGTAGTTGAATTCGAGGAAGGACAGATGCTGTTCGCGTTCCAGACGCAGGCGCACACTGTCGCGCTGGATCATCTGGTTGACCGAGAAGTGGCGGCCGATGTCGCGAAGGAAGTCAACGTAATTGAGCTTCAGAAGCCAGTCCGCATTGTCCAGCATTATGGCGTCTGTCGGGCCGTCACCGAAGGTGAGAAGTTTTTCGAAGACCTTGCGAATGCCGGCCTTGTTGTCCTCGATCAGCTCTTCGGTGAGCATCTTGCGGGATTCGTCCTTGCCGGACGGATCACCGACGCGCGTGGTGCCGCCACCCATGAGGGCAATCGGCCGGTGGCCGGTCTTCTGGAACCAGTGCAGCATCATGATCGGCACGAGAGACCCGGCATGAAGGCTCGGTGCGGTGCAATCGAAACCAATGTAGGCCGTTACGGTTTCTTTCGCGCACAGCTCGTCCAGGCCCTTTGGGTCCGAGATCTGATGAATGAAACCGCGTTCTGAAAGAACGTTTAGAAAGTCCGATTTGAACTCGCTCATAGTCGCCTGTCCGTCCGTCTTGTGTGCCTGCCGGCATTCCTGCGGTCGTGCTCTAGCGCGTGCCGCAGGACTTGTAAATTGCGCCTGCCGGAAAATCAGGACGCTGCAGCGCTCTGCCGCTGGTTAATTGCCGACCTGGCCGTTGGCGCGCACCTTCACACAGACGAATTTCAATTCGCCCCCCTCCCAGGCAAGGCGCATGCCTTCCGAGAGTGTCCGCGGAACGGCTTCACTCAAGGCAGCCTGACATTCCGCTTCATCCTGAAACGTGCCTTCATCGGCGACCGCCCAGACATTGGGACCGCTCAAAAGCTGAATGGATACGGCCATAATCACCCACATGGATAGCTCCTACTTTCTTGTGAGACCCCTGGTCCCGGACATTTTCCCAACACACTCCGGCACACACCCTGGCGAAAGTGACGCAGCGTGATCACAGTCACAGCCAACATAGCAGGCGGCGCCTACATTCAATTCATCAGCAGCGCAACGAAAGCCGCTGTTCAACAATTGAAAGGAGCCGTCATGTTTCGCAAGTTTGCAATAGCCGCCGTCGCAGTCGCCACCATGGCAACCGCTGCCGTCACCATTACCCCGAACGAAGCTCATGCCAAGAACCGTCGTGGTGGCGCGATCGCCGCAGGTGCCATCATCGGCCTTGCTGCCGGCGCTATCATCGCCTCCCAGGCTCAGCCGCGCTACTACCAGCCGGTCCGCTGCCAGAACCGGCCGGTGACCCGCTGGAGCCCTTACCATGGTCGGTATATCGTCGTTGGTTACCAGCGTGTCTGTTACTGATCTCATCCACCGCACAAGCGAATGGCCTCCTTCGGGAGGCTTTTTCGTCTTGAGATTTGGTTGAACCTCCTTTTCAACACGGGACAGTGAAATCATTCGTCCGGTGTTCCATGTCTTCCTTTCCCTCGCTCTCTCCCTCTCGCGTTCATGGCCTCATATGCGGCACTCTGGAACCCGGCCCCCTGAATACCCTTGCGGACATCGATGGTATTGCGGTTGGGCACAAAACCGTGTGCGACGGCGACCTCAGAACCGGTTTCACGGCAATCGTGCCGCACTCGGGCAATCTCTTTCGCGAGAAACTTCCTGCCGCCGTCGAGGTGATCAACGGCTTCGGGAAAAGTGCTGGTTTGGTACAGGTCGACGAACTCGGGACGCTGGAAACCCCGATCCTGCTGACCAACACCTTTGGCGTTGGCACCGGTGTGAATGCGCTCATCCGCAGGGCAATTGACGAAAATCCCGAAATAGGCCGTTCCACAGGCACGATCAATCCTGTGGTGATGGAGTGCAATGACGGCTACCTGAGCGATATACAGGCAATGGCCTTGAGCGAAGCCGATGCGGAAGCGGCTCTGAAGGCTGCAGGTTCGAAGGTGGAGCAGGGCAGTGTCGGGGCAGGGACGGGCATGAGCGCGTTCGGCTTCAAAGGCGGTATCGGTTCGGCCTCGCGCGTCTTTGAGCTTGGAGGCCGTCAGCACAGACTTGCCGCCCTGGTGCTTGCCAATTTCGGTCGCCCCGGAGACCTTGTCCTGCCGGATGGACGCAGACCGCATCCCAAGGAGGCGCGCCATAGCGAAGAACGCGGTTCGGTCATCGTTGTTCTGGCGACAGATGTGCCTCTTGAAAGCCGGCAACTGAAACGCATTGCCCGCAGGGCCGGGGCGGGTTTGGCGCGGCTGGGTGCCTACTATGGCAATGGAAGCGGCGATATCGCACTTGCCTTTTCAACTGCCTGCAAGATTGCCCATTTCGAGGAGAGCGATTTCATCGCTCGCGATATTCTCAAGGAAGACAAGATCGATGTCCTGTTTCAGGCAGCAGCTGAAACGACGCAGGAGGCCGTACTCAATGCGATGATCGCGTCTCCCGCCATGCGTGGGCGGGGGCGTAGCAAACGGCCGTCTCTTGCCGATTGGCTTGATGGGCGCGCCTAAGTCGCTCGCGATTTTCTCGCGCGGCTTGTCGGACTGGCCAAGGCTGCTTGTGGAATTGTCGGTGGTAACCAACTCACTTTTGCGCTGAGACATGGAAAGAGGGTTGCTTGGAAAACAAAAAGGCCGGGCAAATGCCCGGCCTTTCCGCTTGTTTGAACCCGAAGGGATCAGACAGAGTAGTACATGTCGAATTCGACCGGGTGCGGGGTCATTTCGAAACGCTCGACTTCTTCCATCTTCAGTTCGATGTAAGCGTCGATCTGGTCGTCGTCGAACACGCCTCCGGCTTTCAGGAACTCACGGTCTGCATCGACTGCTTCCAGTGCTTCGCGCAGGGAGCCGCAAACGGTCGGGATTTCTGCAAGCTCTTCGGCCGGAAGGTCGTAGAGGTTCTTGTCCATCGCGTCGCCCGGGTGGATCTTGTTCTTGATCCCGTCGAGGCCGGCCATCAGCAGGGCGGAGAAGCAGAGGTACGGGTTCGCGGACGGATCCGGGAAGCGAACTTCAACGCGCTTAGCCTTCGGAGAGGCGGTGAACGGAATACGGCAGGAAGCCGAACGGTTACGCGAGGAATAGGCCAGCAGAACCGGTGCTTCGTAGCCCGGGACCAGACGCTTGTAGGAGTTGGTCGACGGGTTGGTGAAGGCGTTCAGGGCCTTGGCGTGCTTCAGGATGCCGCCGATGAAGTACAGGCAGCTTTCCGAAAGGTCGGCATACTGGTTGCCGGCAAAGGTCGGCTCGCCGTTGTTCCAGATGGACAGGTGGCAGTGCATGCCGGTGCCGTTGTCACCGAATACCGGCTTCGGCATGAAGGTGGACGTCTTGCCGTAGGCATGTGCGACCTGGTGGACGACATACTTGTACTTCTGCATGTTGTCGGCGCAACGGGTCAGGTGATCGAACTTCATGCCGAGTTCGTGCTGTGCAGCAGCCACTTCGTGGTGATGCTTTTCGGTCGGAACGCCCATTTCGGCCATGACGGACAGCATTTCGGAACGGATGTCCTGTGCGCTGTCGATCGGCGGAACCGGGAAGTAGCCGCCCTTGGTGCGCGGACGGTGGCCCAGGTTGCCGGTTTCGTACTCGGAACCCATGTTGGACGGCAGTTCGGAGCTGTCGAGCATGAAGCCGGTGTTATACGGGTCGGCAGTGAAGCGGACGTCGTCGAACATGAAGAATTCAGCTTCCGGGCCGACGAAAATGGTGTCGCCGAAGCCGCCGGACTTCACGTAGGCTTCTGCCTTCTTCGCGGTCATGCGCGGATCGCGGTTGTAGCCTTCACCGGTGACCGGGTCGACGATGTCGCAGAAGATCGCCATGGTGGACTGTGCGAAGAACGGGTCGATGTGTGCGGATTCCGGATCCAGGATCAGCATCATGTCGGACTCGTTGATGGCCTTCCAGCCTGCGATTGACGAGCCGTCGAATGCGACGCCTTCAGCAAACATGTCTTCGTCAACGAGTACTACGTCCATGGTGACGTGCTGCATTTTACCCTTAGGATCGGTAAAGCGCAGGTCGACGAATTTCACGTCTTTTTCCTGAATCTCCTTAAGGATTTCAGCGGCAGTGGTCATAATGTCCATCCCTTTAGTTTTTCATGTGAACGGTTGGGTACTGTTCCGGCCCGGCAGAGTGTCTTAAATTTGGCTCCGTTGCGTGGGACCGGAATTCGGATTGCCGGCGAGTGCCGGAATGGGTGGGTCAGATAGCGTCTATGCCGGATTCACCGGTACGGATACGGACTGCTTCTTCGATGTTTGAAACGAAAATCTTGCCGTCGCCAATGCGGCCTGTTTGCGCAGCGGATCTGATTGCGTCAACGGCTTTCTCGACCATGTCGTCGCCAAGTACAATTTCCACTTTCACCTTGGGCAGGAAATCCACGACATATTCAGCGCCGCGATAGAGTTCCGTGTGGCCTTTCTGACGGCCGAAGCCCTTGGCTTCCGTAACGGTGATGCCCTGGAGACCGACCTCTTGCAGAGCTTCTTTGACCTCGTCCAACTTGAAGGGTTTGATGATCGCTTCGATCTTTTTCATCACCTTGTGTCTCTCTCCACTTTTAAGGCCGGATAATTTCGGCGTGCCCTTTTCCGATCCTGCGGGACAAAACGACCCGGTCGGGCCCGGAAGGGACCGTTGCAAGCTATAAAGCACGATGTGTGCCAAACGGCCATGACAACCCGTAAATTTTACCCGCGCTGGGAAATCCGCCACTAAAAGCGGCAAATTCAATCAGCGGGGTGGTGGTCAGTCGCCTATCCCATTTGTCATATGATCACGAAATAAGCAAAGAGCCTAAAAAATAGGCTGAATTTTAGCAATCGGATGAGATTGCCCTGCGCAGCGGTTGCATGATTTTGCACAATCTCAAGTCAATCGACGGTTCCAACCGGCGTCGCTGGGTGCGTTGCTCTGATGTATGGGCAGTTCCTGGCTGATTTCCGGATTGAGGAACCATCCCCGCCCTTACGCGTTGCAGAAGAACTGGAATATGGAGACGGCTATGCTTTTCTACGCTTTGGCTGTGGTGGCCATTGCTCTCGTTGCGGGTTTGTTCGGGTTTTTTGGAATGGCGGGCGTGTCGGCTTCGATTGCACAAATCTTGATCGGGCTGTTCCTTGCAGTTTTTGTGCTTTCCCTGATTGCGGGCATGCTACGAAGGTAGTCACGAATATCCTGGACCCACGAAACGCCATCGGGGTTCGCGTCTTTTGAGCTTTATGTGAGGTTATCCGTGCGCAGGCTCACATGGCATAATGCCAGCCAGTCTGATGAGCAGCTTCGAGAATATCTCATTCTCGCATTGCTTCGTTCGCGTGCCTGCGTCACCTTGCAGGACGACGCGCTTCAATACCTTTATATCGCGAACTTGCCTCACATATGGTCGGTGCCCGAGGGAGAGACCCCGAAGGACGAAACGGTCTTCGGTCATTCCGTGGGCAGGCAGCTCGACGACGCCAAGAAGGTAGTGCTGGAGACGGGGCGGTCGGAAAAGCTCGAGGTGATGGCTGAAGGAGGCCACGTTTTCGAGATCCATATCGAAACGATTTCCGGTGTTGAAGGCATCAACCAGGTGCTGACAACCATTGTCGATGTTACGGAAAGCCGCCGACGAGAGCAGGCGCTCAAGGATTTGCTGCTGGAAGTCAGTCACAGATCGAAGAACCTTTTGGCTGTCATCCAGAGCCTGGCAGGCCAGTCCGCTCGCTACGCCGGGTCTCTCGAGCAGTTTCTTGCCGAGTTTCAGGGGCGGATCTTTTCCCTTTCAAATTCGCAGGATCTCGTGACGGAATCCGACTGGTTCGGTGTTCGCCTGTTCGATCTTGCCCGAGCTCAACGCGCGCTGTTTGATTCAAAGCGGGTCATTCCCATTTCCATGACGGGCGAAAACCCTTTGCTGACCCCCAATGCTGCGCTTTACATCGGCCTGGGCTTGCATGAATTGATCGCCGCAACACTGGTCGTCGGCAGGGCTTCGGCTGACGAGGGAATATTGCTCACCTGCAAAACGGTGATGAGGCAGGGCCGGTTGTGCCTCGTTGTCAACTGGAATGCAGGAGAGAGGGGCGGGGTAGACACCAAAGAGGCACTTGCCGCAGGTGAAGCAGGTGGTGACAGGACCGCATTTTCCGCCTTGCTGCTTGAAACAGTGCTGCCGCAATCCTTGAGCGGCTCTGGCGAATTGAGCATCTCGCCTGACGGAATAGATTACAGCATGGTGTTTCCGAAGACTGAGTACAACGTTCGGCGGGAGATGGGTGAAGACCTGCTCCGGGCCTGAATTCTGCGTTCAAATTCTTCACTGCTCGCAGTAACTCATTCGGCTGATCGACGGTTGCAGGGCCTTCTCGGAATGGTTGTTTTAGAATACTTCAATGAATATTGAAATTAACAAATGTTATGATGATATTTTGAAATTTGTTGTTGGTTCTACAGGTGATTTTTGTTGCTTGCATCGTGAAAACTTCCTAATTCTGTTTTCTCCATACCTTCTTCCCGGATCAGGCCCGCGGCGATGAAAAGACACATTCCCCTTCTTGTGTTCGTGATAAGTGCCGCTATCGGCCTGTCGCTGACCTACGTCATTCTGGACAGGGAGCGAGCGGTTGAGCGGCGGGAATTCGAGATACTCGCAGAAGAGGCGGTCGACCGGATCCGCGGGCGCACCGAGCAGAACTTTTCTCTCATTGCAGCGACGCATTCGTTTTTCGAGGCGGATGGCGGAGCCATGTCGAGGGCCAAATTCCAGAGCTTTGCCCTTGGTTTGTTCCTGAAGGGGCATTTGTCCGGCATGCAGGGTATCGGCTTTGCCAAGCTGATGCAGACCGGCAGGGAAGATGAGGCAAGCCTGGCATTGCAGCAGAATTACGAACTGGAACGTCAGGTCTGGCCCGAGACGGACCAGGAACATCGGACCCCCATCATACTGCTTGAACCGCTAGACCTGCGAAACAAGGCTGCACTCGGCTTCGACATGTTCAGTGACGAAACCCGCCGCAAGGCCATGCTGGCGTCGGCAGACACCTTCACCGTCAAGGCATCGGCCCCAGTCATGCTGGTTCAGGAAATCACGGAGGAGAAGCAGACGGGATTCCTGGCGTACCTCCCGCTGGCAAGTGAAGAAGAAGCTGCCGGAGAAAAACTGAACGGCGAAGAAAGCATCCAGGGCTTTGTATATGCGCCTTTCCGTGCCGGGGATCTGCACAAGGCTGCCCTGACTTCTCCAACCCCGGTACCGGTTCTTGTCAACACGACCGACGTGACGGACGAGCAGCCGGAGCACCTGTACACCTCTGAAGACTATGAAGCGCGCGCCGCGGAAGCTGAAAATCTCGTGACACGGCAGATAGAAGTCGGCGGACGGGTTTGGGAGATCTCCGTTATCGAAGCCGCTTCAAAGGACAACGCCTTTCTTTATTGGCGCACCTTCATGCTTGGTTCGATATCTCTGCTGTTTTCCGCTGCGCTCGCGGTCTCGATTCGCTCCCGCCTGCGGGCGAGGGAGGCCAATCAGCGCCTGAAGGAAATGTCTGAAAAGACGATCCAGGAAAAGGATCTGATGCTTCAGGAAATGAAGCACCGGATCAAGAATTCAATTGCCCGCATTCTCGCGATTGCTCGCCAGACCGCCGGGGCCTCCGAAAGCCTGGAGGAATTCAATGATTCGTTCAGCTCTCGGCTGCAGGCAATGGCGAATGCACAGGATCTGTTGACCCGGTCCAGGTGGTCGAAAGCCGACCTGAAGGCATTGCTTCTGCAGGAACTGGAGCAGGTCTTTGGTGAGGGGGCAAAGGGCATCAAGCTTGCAGGACCGGCCGTTCAACTGAACGAGACCGGCACCCATGCGCTCGGTCTGGTGTTTCACGAGCTTGCAACGAACGCGATGAAATATTCCGATGTCTTTGCTGATGACGGACGCTTCGAGGTTATCTGGAAAGTCCTGCCGGCCAAAAAAGGCAAGCAGCTTGAGCTCGACTGGCTTGAGGAGACCGGAAAAGTGATTGAAGCTCCGAAAAATTTCGGCTTCGGCAGCAGGCTCATGGAAGCGCTGGTGGCTGGCGAGATGAATGGCAAGATCGATCGGCAGTTCACCGAGAAGGGTGTTGCCATTCGGATTTCCGTGCCTCTGGTCTGAGAATCGGCTGCTGGGCCATGATTTGCCCGAGTGCATTCTCAAGCGCCGTTTGAACATGGAAGGGACTGCCTAAAAATGAGCCAGCATGGCACGGCCCAGGATTATGAGTTGCTGACGCCGCAGGAGATGGCGAAAGCCGATCGACTGAGCATTGAGGGTGGTGTTCCAGGTATCGAACTCATGGAGCGTGCCGGCCAGGCTGTGGCACGTGCTGCGGCGCGGATGGTTCCCGCTTCAGGTCGGATAGTCATTCTATGCGGTCCCGGCAACAATGGCGGTGACGGTTTCATTGCGGCGCGGTGTCTGGCGTCAGCCGGATACTGCGTTGATGTCAGGTTGCTCAAAGCGCCCGACGCTCTGAAGGGAGATGCGCTTGAAGCCTTTCGGCGCATGGGGCTTTCTTCTGTTCTCGCTGTTGAGGGCGATCATGTCGCGGGCGATCTAGGCGCTTTATTGGATGGCGCCGATCTGATCGTGGATGCTCTCTTCGGGGCAGGGCTGGACCGCGCTTTAGATGGTGCTGCCGAAGCTTTGGTGAAAGCTGTCAACAAGTGTGGCGCATCTGTACTTTCCGTAGATCTTCCATCCGGAGTTCAAGGCGCAGACGGTGTTGTCTGTGGCGAGGCTGTCAGTGCGCAAGAGACGGTCACGTTCTTTCGGCAAAAGCCGGGGCATTTGCTTTATCCCGGTCGTCAAGCCTGTGGCTGGGTTACTGTTGCGCAGATTGGCATCGATGTAACCGTTCTCGATCAAATCGTGCCCGACACTTTCGTCAACGGGCCGGACCTCTGGTTTGACCATTGGCCACAAGTCGCACCGACCGGTCACAAGTATTCCAAGGGGCATGCGGTTGTCTTTGGCGGTCCGGTCACGGCAACCGGTGCTGCGCGGTTGTCGGCTGGCGCTGCGCTGCGGGCGGGGGCGGGGCTCGTAACATTGGCGTCGCCGCCGGATGCGCTTTTGGTCAATGCAAGCCATCTGACGGCGGTAATGCTGAAGAAGGTTGCCTCTGAAAACGGTATTCGCGATCTCTTGTCGGACAAGCGCCTCAACGCGGTACTGATCGGTCCGGGCTATGGTGTTGGTGAAAAGACCCGATCGGCGGTAGCGGAGATTCTGGACTGTAACCGGGCAAGCGTATTCGATGCCGATGGTCTGACGAGTAGTGCCGTTGATCGCGCTCCGTTTTTCGAAAGCATCAGGTCGCATAAGGAACCGGTCGTTCTGACGCCGCATGAGGGAGAGTTTGCTCGCCTTTTCCCGGAACTTGCAGGTAGCAAGCTGACCCGTGCCAGGGAAGCAGCACGAATGTCCGGCGCAGTCGTGATTCTGAAGGGGCCGGACAGCGTTGTCGCTGCGCCGGATGGGCGTGCGGCAATCAATTGCAACGCACCTCCATGGCTTGCAACAGCCGGGTCTGGTGATGTGCTTGCCGGAATTGTAGTCGGTCTGCTTGCGCAGGGTGTTACCGGCTTCGAGGCGGCCGCAATGGCCGTCTGGCTACATGGCGAAGCTGGCCGGGAGGCCGGGCCGGGGCTGATCGCAGAAGATCTTGAGAGTGCCCTGAAACCCGTGCTTCGCGCACTTGTGGAGAAATCCGATTTACGGTGAGGCAGGGCGCTGCTTTTTCCTTTGACGGGAAAATCAGCGATGCTATAGAGGCCCCGCTTCAATCGCAGGGTGGTTTGCCACTTGTTGCGACGCGGATGTGGTGAAATTGGTAGACACGCCAGATTTAGGTTCTGGTGCCGCAAGGCGTGGGGGTTCAAGTCCCTCCATCCGCACCATTCTTCAAAATGATTTTCATCCTGTGCGCGTTCGGCGCTTGTCGTTCGACGTTGTGCTTTTTGTCGAGAACCCTCGTATTTGGTCGCCGGGTTTTGATCACCAAGTGTCAGGCCTGGTGGGGCACCGTTGACTGTGCGGAGTTGTTGCGCAGCGCAAATTTGCGCGCCGTGTGACTTCAGCAGTGCGGGCCGGTCTGGTCAGGCTCTGGCCATACTCCGGTTTGGCGTGGTCTGGTATCAGGCTGTCAACGTCGGTGACGGGGAGCGGTTCTTAACCGCAGGCCGGCGAGGTTGGCGGAATTGGCTTCCGGCTCCTGGAAGAGACCAAATCACTTGGTTGAAAGAGCTGATTTTAGGCGATTTACGCCAGCAAAACCCCGCTCTCCCCTTGACACTTTCGGGCCTACGCAGTATCGCGCTCCCATCGTGCGTCTTGGAGTCTCTTCAAGGCGATGCATGGCCGTTTGAACGCTTCCGGCAAAAGGGGAGTGCAGGCGATGTGGCACACGGGATTTTAAAAACGAAACCTCCGGGGCGGATTGCCGCTCGGGACCGAGGACGACAAAACCCATGCAGGTAACCGAAACCCTCTCCGAGGGCCTCAAGCGTGAGCTGAAAATCGACATTCCGGCTGGTGATCTCGCCGCCAAGCTCGACGATTACATGGCCGACCTGAAATCCAAGGCCAACATCAAGGGCTTCCGCCCTGGCAAGGTTCCGCTCGCCCATCTGAAAAAGATGTATGGCCGTCAGGCCATGGCCGAGATCCTGTCGAACACCATCCAGGAAACCACCCAGAAGGCTGTTGAGGAGCGCTCCGAGCGCCCGGCTCTGACCCCGGAAATCGATCTGCCGGAAGAAGATGCTGAAAAGATCATGGCTGGTGACGCCGATCTTTCCTTCAAGATGACCTACGACATTCTGCCGAGCTTCGAGATCGTTGATTTCGCCGGTATCGAAATCGAGCGTCCGGTCGTTGAAATCGCTGAAGAAGAAGTCGACGAGCAGGTTTCCCAGATCGCCAAGAACAACGCACCGTTCGATGCGAAAGACGGCGCTGCTGCAGATGGCGACCGCGTGACCATGTCCTACCTGGGCAAGATCGACGGCGAGCCTTTTGAGGGCGGTGCCGACGAGAACGGCATGCTGGTTCTGGGTTCCGGTCAGTTCATCCCGGGCTTCGAAGAGCAGCTTGTTGGCGTGAAGGCTGGCGACGAGAAGGTCATTGAAGTGTCCTTCCCGGAAGAATATCCGGCTGCACATCTGGCCGGCAAGGCTGCCACCTTCGACATCGTCGTCAAGGAAGTTGCCGCACCGGGTGAAGCCAAGGTCGACGACGAGTTCGCTAAGAACCTCGGCCTTGAGTCTCTCGACAAGCTGAAGGAAATCGTCCGCGGCCAGATCGAGGGCCAGTTCGGTCAGATGACCCGCCAGCGCGTGAAGCGTCAGCTGCTCGACAAGCTGGACGAGCACTATTCGTTTGATCTGCCGGAAAAACTGCTGAACTCCGAGTTCGACGTTGTCTGGCGCCAGGTCGAAGAAGACATGAAGCGCAACGAGAAGACCTTCGAAGACGAAGAGACCACGGAAGAAGAAGCGAAGGCGGAATACCGCAAGATCGCTGAGCGCCGTGTTCGTCTCGGCCTGGTTCTGTCCGAAATCGGTGAGCAGAACAACATCCAGGTGACCGACGAAGAACTGCAGCGCGCTCTTTACGACCGCGTCCGCCAGTTCCCGGGCCAGGAACAGCAGGTGTTCGAATTCTACAAGAACAACCAGCAGGCTCTGGCTTCCCTGCGTGCGCCGATCTACGAAGAAAAGGTCGTCGACTTCATGCTGGAACTCGCCAAGGTGACCGACAAGACGGTGACCAAGGAAGAGCTGGAGAAGCTGGTCGCCGAGGAAGAAGACGAGGCTTAAGGTCAATCCGCTTTCGGGGGAATGCTCTCGAAAGCGGCCAGATTGGCTGGTCGGTTTTCCCGTCTATCCCCAGATGTGGCCGCAGATTTAACCTTGCATTCACGCCGCATCTGTCATGACTTTGCGTTGAGGGCGACATCCCATATATACGGGGTGTCGCTTTTTTCGAGTCAGGCCCTGAATCGATGCGCTTCATGGCCTGTTTCCTGCCCGGAGATCCTCCGGGCAACATCTCAAGCATATGGATGAGGTATGAAGGATCCTGTCGATATCTACATGAACACTCTCGTGCCGATGGTTGTCGAGCAGACCAACCGGGGAGAGCGGGCCTTCGATATCTATTCGCGCCTGCTGAAGGAGCGCATCATCTTCCTGACCGGCCCGGTCGAGGATCACGTGGCAACCCTGGTAAGCGCGCAGCTTCTGTATCTGGAAGCTGAAAACCCGACCAAAGAGATCGCGATCTACATCAATTCGCCAGGAGGTCTCGTGACCTCCGGTCTTGCGATCTATGACACCATGCAGTTCATCCGCCCGGCTGTGTCGACGCTCTGCATCGGCCAGGCAGCCTCCATGGGCTCGCTTCTTCTTGCCGCAGGCGAGAAAGACATGCGCTATATCCTGCCGAACGCGCGGGTCATGGTGCACCAGCCGTCCGGCGGGTTCCGCGGTCAGGCTGCCGACATCATGCTTCATGCACAGGAAATCCTGGCCATGAAGCGACGGCTGAATGAAATCTACGTGAAACACACCGGACGCACCCTCGACCAGGTCGAGGAGGCACTGGAACGTGACAACTTCATGACCGCTGACAAAGCAAAGGAATTCGGGATCGTCGACAAGGTGATCACCGACCGCAACACGCTTGGCGGCGACGAAGAGAAGTGAGGGACTTACCCGGCTTTAATCATGGATTGAATTTCCACGCTTAAAGCCGGAAAATCCCCAGGTGATGCCGGGTTTTCATCTTCGCCTTAAACCTATATTGATTTTTAATGGCGAAGCATGATGACATTACATGGTGAGGTGGCGACTGTGCGCCGCTTCAGAACCGGTTCAGTCATAATTTGGCCGCAACCGGAGAGATAAGGGGAAACACTCCCCGTAAACGCGAGGTTGACTACATGACCAAGGCCAGCGGCAGCGATTCCAAGAATACGCTTTACTGCTCCTTCTGCGGCAAGAGCCAGCATGAGGTTCGCAAGCTGATCGCCGGCCCGACTGTTTTCATTTGCGATGAATGTGTCGAGCTGTGCATGGATATCATTCGCGAGGAGAACAAATCCTCGCTGGTGAAGTCACGGGACGGGATCCCGACCCCTCAGGAAATTCGCGACGTTCTGGATGACTATGTCATCGGGCAGGGCAGCGCGAAGAAGGTTCTATCGGTCGCCGTTCACAACCATTACAAGCGCCTCAATCACGCATCGAAAAACAACGATGTCGAGCTGGCGAAATCCAACATCCTTCTGGTCGGCCCGACCGGTTGCGGCAAGACCCTGCTTGCGCAGACCCTTGCCCGCATTCTGGACGTGCCTTTCACCATGGCTGATGCGACCACGCTGACCGAAGCCGGTTACGTGGGTGAGGACGTTGAAAATATCATCCTGAAGCTGCTGCAGTCCGCCGACTACAACGTCGAGCGCGCGCAGCGCGGCATCGTATACATCGATGAGGTCGACAAGATCAGCCGCAAGGCTGACAACCCGTCGATCACCCGCGATGTTTCGGGCGAAGGTGTGCAGCAGGCACTTCTGAAGATCATGGAAGGCACCGTTGCTTCCGTGCCGCCTCAGGGCGGCCGCAAGCATCCGCAGCAGGAATTCCTGCAGGTGGACACGACCAACATCCTGTTCATCTGTGGCGGCGCCTTTGCGGGCCTCGACAAGATCATTTCCGATCGTGGCACGCAGACCTCCATCGGTTTCAAAGCGCAGGTCCATGCACCGGAAGACCGCCGGATCGGCGAACTCTTCTCGGTACTTGAGCCGGAAGATCTGCTCAAATTCGGCCTTATCCCCGAATTCGTCGGTCGTCTGCCGGTCATCGCGACCCTGGAAGACCTCGACGAGGAAGCCCTGGTTACGATCCTGACGGAGCCGAAGAACGCTCTAGTCAAGCAGTACCAGCGTCTTTTCGAAATGGAACAGGTGGAACTGTCCTTCCACGAGGAGGCCCTCAAGGCGATCGCTCGCCGGGCCATCGAACGCAAGACCGGTGCGCGCGGCCTGCGCTCGATCCTCGAAGCCATCCTGCTCGATACGATGTACGAGCTGCCTGGCCTGAAGGGTGTCAAGGAAGTCGTGATCTCTCCGGAAGTCGTGAAGGGCGAGGCACGCCCGCTCTATATTTACGAAGACCGGGAAGAAACGTCGGCTACCAGCGCCTGAGGCACTGAAGGCTGTTTCAAGAAACCGTGAATAAATGCCGCTCAACTTGAGCGGCATTTTGTTTTTGGGCGGTCATGCACCTGTTCGGGGCCGTTTTCCACCGGTGCAATGAGTCGTCAACAGACAAGACTTGTGGGCAGCAACCGATTGCCTTGACACCGGCAGGTCTGGTGTCCACCTAATAGACCTAAGGACGGCTTATGCGGATTGTCGGCGCGCCCATCTGGGGTGCCGTGGTCTGGCCTTCAGGACCTTCCGGTTCGGAGCCGTTTTCCAGTGTTTTGGCTGCCTTTTACCGAGTGGGGCCGGGACACGCTGAGAAAGGAAAAAAAATGAGCGACGCAGAAATTCGCGCCACAGATCAGGACAGCACGTCTGTCTACCCCGTCTTGCCCCTGCGCGACATCGTTGTCTTCCCGCATATGATCGTGCCGCTGTTTGTCGGCCGCGAGAAGTCAATCAAGGCGCTCGAAGAGGTGATGACCACCGACAAGCACATTCTTCTGGCGACACAGATGAATGCAGCTGACGACGATCCCAAGCCCGACCAGATCTACAATGTCGGCACGCTCGCGACCGTGCTGCAGCTTCTCAAGCTGCCCGACAATACGGTCAAGGTTCTGGTGGAAGGCGGTGCACGTGCACAGATCGGCGAATACACCGACCGTGCCGACTATTTCGAAGCCTCCGCAACGGTTCTGCCGGAGCGTGATGGCGAGAACATCGAAGTGGAAGCGCTTGCGCGCTCGGTCGTGTCCGAGTTCGAGAACTACGTGAAACTGAACAAGAAGGTTTCGCCGGAAGTTCTGGGCGCGATCAACCAGATCGACGATTATTCCAAGCTCGCCGACACGGTAGCTTCCCATCTTGCGATCAAGATTCCGGAAAAGCAGGAAATCCTTGGCGTCGTTTCCGTCGCCGAGCGGCTTGAGCGTGTCCTGGGCATGATGGAGAGCGAAATCTCCGTCCTGCAGGTGGAAAAGCGCATCCGTTCCCGCGTCAAGCGGCAGATGGAGAAGACCCAGCGCGAGTACTATCTGAATGAGCAGATGAAGGCCATTCAGAAGGAGCTTGGCGACAGCGAGGACGGCCGTGACGAGGTTGCCGAACTCGAAGACAAGATCAAGAAGACCAAGCTGACCAAGGAAGCACGCGAACGCGCTGCGGCCGAAATCAAGAAGCTGAAACAGATGAGCCCGATGTCCGCGGAAGCGACCGTCGTGCGGAACTATCTGGATTGGCTGATCGGTATTCCGTGGAACAAGAAGTCCAAGGTCAAGCACGACCTGGCCTTCTCCGAAAAGGTCCTCGACACCGACCATTATGGCCTTGAAAAGGTCAAGGAACGGATCGTGGAGTATCTGGCGGTCCAGAGCCGGGCCAACAAGTTGCGTGGTCCGATCCTGTGTCTCGTTGGTCCTCCAGGCGTCGGCAAGACCTCGCTCGGCAAGTCGATTGCGAAGGCGACCGGCCGTGAATTCGTACGCATGTCGCTCGGCGGTGTGCGGGACGAAGCGGAAATCCGTGGTCACCGCCGCACCTACATCGGCTCGATGCCCGGCAAGGTCATTCAGTCGATGAAGAAGGCCAAGAAGTCCAATCCGCTGTTCCTGCTCGATGAAATCGACAAGATGGGCATGGACTTCCGCGGCGATCCGTCATCGGCTCTGCTGGAAGTGCTGGATCCGGAACAGAACTCGTCCTTCATGGACCACTATCTGGAGGTCGAATACGACCTTTCGGATGTGATGTTCGTGACCACGGCGAACACGCTGAACATTCCGGGCCCGCTGATGGACCGTATGGAAGTGATCCGCATTGCCGGTTACACGGAAGAGGAAAAGGTGGAAATCTGCCGCCGTCACCTCATCCCGAAAGCCGAGAAGGATCATGGCCTGCGCGAAGGTGAGTTCACCATCGAGGATGAAGCACTTCACTTCATCGTGCGCCGCTACACCCGCGAAGCCGGTGTGCGTAACCTTGAACGTGAAATGGCAACCCTGGCCCGTAAAGCGGTCAAGGACATCCTGATGAGCGACAAGGAAAGCATCACGGTGACCAGCGAGGTCGTTGAGAAATACCTTGGTGTGCCGCGGTATCGCTACGGCGAAGCCGAACTGGAAGACCAGGTCGGTGTGGTTACCGGCCTTGCCTGGACCGAAGTCGGCGGTGAGCTTCTCACCATCGAAGGCGTGATGATGCCCGGCAAGGGCAAGATGACCGTCACCGGCAACCTGAAGGACGTGATGAAGGAATCGATTTCTGCGGCGGCATCTTATGTCCGCTCGCGTGCGATCGATTACGGCATTGAACCGCCGACCTTCGAGAAGAAGGACATTCACGTTCACGTTCCGGAAGGGGCAACCCCGAAGGATGGTCCGTCCGCAGGTATCGCGATGGCTACGGCCGTGATCTCGACCATGACCGGCATTCCGGTTCGCCGGGACGTTGCCATGACCGGTGAAATCACCCTGCGCGGTCGCATCCTGCCGATCGGTGGTCTGAAGGAGAAGTTGCTTGCTGCCCTTCGTGGCGGAATCAAGCTGGTTATGATCCCGGAAGACAACGCCAAGGATCTGGCGGATATCCCGGACTCGGTCAAGAACTCGCTTGAGATCATCCCGGTTTCGGGCATGGAAGAAGTGCTGAAAAACGCTCTTGTCCGCTTGCCGGAGGCTATCGAATGGGATGAGTCAGCTCACGAAGCCGCAACCAAGGCGCGAGAAAAGGACGATGACACCTCCGGTGTTCTTGCCCACTAATCGCGACATTGCAGCGCACAAATTGGAAAGCCCCGGGAAAACCGGGGCTTTTCTTTTGAATAATCGGTCAAAATGGCTGTTTTCTGCGAAAAAACCACTTGCGTTTCAGTTCAATTCAACCGAATTTCGCGCAACGGCGCTGACAGGAATCGTCGGCACTCTGCCGTTTCTTAGAAAGGTATCTGCTATGAATAAGAACGATCTGATCGCAGCTGTTGCAGAAAAGACCGGCCTCACCAAGGCGCAGGCAGGCGAAGCAGTTGACGCAACTTTCGAAGCTGTCACCTCTACGCTGAAGAGCGGCGACGAAGTCCGCATCATCGGCTTTGGTAACTTCACCGTTTCCGAACGTGCAGCAACCGAAGGCCGTAACCCGCGGACTGGCGAAACGATCCAGATCCCGGCTTCTAAGACGCCGAAGTTCAAGGCCGGCAAAGGCCTGAAGGACGCCGTGAACGCCTAATAGCGCTCACGAGCGATTTCTTCGCTCAACCCCGTATCCGGAAACGGATGCGGGGTTTTTCCTTGTCTATTTTCTATTTTTGATTGAGCTCTGGCGAATTGCCATTGCCACATTATATTGCGTTTGTCGTGAGGTGATGCCAATTGCTCGACAGGAGTTGGAATGTCACTGCAAGCCTTGATCCGCAGGCGCCAACGCGCGCTATTTGATGCCTGGGTCCGTAACCCTCTGGTGCAGGTTCAGGTTGAACACCCCGAGGCGCTTGGACGCCTCGTGTTCCTCGATGATTTCGACGAGGACGTTCAAACAGCAAAAGCTGGCAGAAGCAGCCTGAAGAACGTCGCCATCGTGCAGAAACCCGGCAACGTGGACGAGAATGCCAGTGTGTGGGTGAGGGCAGGGTATTCGTCCTATCAGAAAGCCTGGCTGCGCTTTGTCGAGCAGGTCTACGGCATCAAGGCCGCACCGTCGGATCTTGCCGGTTACAATATCGACCACCTGCTCAACAAGGCGCGCAGTCCCAATCAAGCCGGGTTCATTCGCATCGAGGCCATCAACGATGCCGTCAATCAGGCGTGGGGCGGTTTGTTCGAGCGAGCAGCCAGCAATCCAGAATTCAGTGCCAATCAGAATCGCCTTCGCCGGACGATGTCCTGGATCATCGCCGCCAAGCTCATGGATCAGCCGCCGCCAAGAGGACCGAACGACCAGCAGGGCATTGCCCGTCTGGTGCAGTTCTTCAATCAGAACGGACTTGCCGCGGACAACCCGCAGCGCGGGCTCACCGACATGCTCCAGTTTGCCTACAAGTTCCAATAGACTTAGCGGGCAATTGCGATCACATCGCGCGCGGAGCGTTGGCCGGAAAGCCAGGCGCCGTGCACTGTTGCCGGAAAGTTCGGCGCGGTGGCTTCTCCGGCAAAGAAGACCCTGCCATTGAGGTCGGCAGCCAGTGCTTTTCTTGCTCGCGGCTCCACCCCGACAGGCAGGAACGAGTAGGATCCTCGCGTTCGTTCGTTCTGCTGCCAGGTGGAACTTATGCTGGCGTCAGGCGGCGGTATATCGCGACCGAACATGGTCTGAAGGGCTTCGAAGGCGACCTGTCTGCGGTTCTCTTCACCAAGTTTCTCAAGGTCCTGAGCAAATTCGCCGACGTTCAGAGCACACAGAATCGGTTTTCCGGTCACGGGCGAAAGATTCGGCCAGAAGGCAAAAGTGTCGGGCTTGCCGGATATGCGGCCGAAGTTGTGGACAGTTTCATCCCAGAATGTTTCCGGGAACGAGAGATAGATTTTATCAAGCAAGCCCATGCGCAGGGAACTGACGGCGTTGCGCTTGTTGTCGGGAAGACCAGGTGAAAAGACGATGTCGCCAGCCTTCAGGACACCCAGAGACACTGCGCAGATTGCAAATTCGGCCTCCAGTACCCCGTTCTCAGTTCTTACCGACACGCCCCTTTGGGAATGGTCGATTTGGTTCACGACGGTTTCGGTCTGGATGGTCAATCCATCCGCCACCCCAAATGCAATCTTGTCATAGCCCTGCGGAAGCACGGCGTCGGGTCCATCGAAGGCACCGCCTTCTGCAACGGCTGCAAGCGAAAGGTCGCTCGCTGGCGCCGCAAATTCCTGTTCCAGCAGAATATGCGCCATGAAGCCGAGTTCAGCGTCAGTGAGTGTCGACAGGGCCCGTTGCCGGCGTATCTTTTCAATGGCATTGGCTGCCGATATCCGGGTGAGGGAGGTTTCAGTGTCGTCCAGAAAATCTTCCAGGGCGTTCGCGAAAGTCTCGAAACGTTCGGCCGCTCTGCCACCGTTGCCGGTCAGGTCGAAGACCTCCTCGTTGTCGTAGTCCCACTCGAACATCGGCTGTGCGAAGCGCTGCGCGAGCGCTGCGATGGGGTTGGACCGTGTTCCATGGATCCAGCTTGCTCCAAGGTCGAGAGGTGCCCCCAACGATCTGTCCGTGTGCAGACGCCCGCCAATCCGGTTACCAGCCTCAAGCACGGTTACGGAGAAGCCTGCGTCTGCAAGTGTTCTTGCGGCCGCCAGACCGGCGATGCCGGCACCGACAACAACCACTCTCTGTCCGGCCACGGGTTGTGATGAGCTTGTTCTGGTCAACAGCGGCAGGCCGGTGAGGGCAGCCAGAATTCCAGTCAGAAACAACCGGCGGGATGTCACCATGAGTGCGGCTTTCTCACGCTTTTGAAGCGGTCAGTTTGCCTGTTTTCGGAGCCGTCATCCACAGGCTTTATCTTTGAAACGGAAATCTGAGATTTTGCTCTTGCCAAGCAGCAAACGAGCCCCTAAAACGCGTCTCACCTCGTTGAGGGCGATTAGCTCAGTTGGTAGAGCGCTTCGTTTACACCGAAGATGTCGGGAGTTCGAGTCTCTCATCGCCCACCATTCCCCTTATGAAATCCGCCACTTGTAACCAGGGTGTCTGCGCACCGGGGTGTTTTCTGCTGTTTGCTGCCGCTCTCACATTGCCCGGCGGTTCGCTGTTGCGGAATTTCGCACAATTACAGTCATTTCGCTTTGCCGCTGTTGCTGGGTATCCCGGTGGCGGGGTGATTTCGTTTGGCCTTCGAATGGTGAGTTTTCTTTTTCCTTTTTGTCCGATAAACTTCTGCGGCTAAATAAAAAACTCGTTTAAAGGTAGCTACTTGGCAAGATGGGAATCCTAGTTTTCATCAAGATGTTCGGGGCAGTCATGCTGCTCCTTTACGCGGTTCGCATGGTTCGGACAGGTTTTGAAAGGGCGGCCGGGCCAACGTTGAGACGCGCCATCGGCAAGGCATCCTCCGGACCGGTTGCCGGCGCCTTGTCTGGAACAGCGGTTGCCATTTTGCTGCAAAGTGCGACGGCGGTTGCGATCCTGGCGGCGGGATTTGCGACATCCGGCTTTATTTCCACTGCTGCCGGACTGGCGGTTCTGCTGGGAGCCGATCTCGGGTCGGCGCTTGTCGTGCAGTTTCTGGTGTTCGATCTCAGCTGGCTGGTGCCGTTGCTTCTGGGTGGAGGGGCGTGGCTGTTCCTGAAGCTCGACGCTCGGTCCGCGAAGCAGATCGGACGCATTCTTCTGGGAATCGCTTTCATTCTGATTGCGCTGCAAATGATCGGCGAAGCGACGACGCCGTTGAAGGAAGCGCGGTTCATGCCGCAGTTTGCCGGCTTCCTTGCGCAGGACACACCGACGGCGATGGCGGTTGGGGCGCTTCTGGCGTTTCTGGTGCATTCCAGCGTGGCAGCCGTGCTGATGATCGCAGCCCTGGTGCAAAAGACGGGTTTGCCACACGAGGCCGCCATCCCACTTGTTCTGGGGGCGAACATCGGCGCTGGTATTGTCGCGCTTTGGCTGACACGCGGAATGGATCGCAAGGCCAAACTTCTGCCGCTTGGCAATTTTATCTTCAGGTCTATCGGTGCTGTGCTGGTGATGCTGGCGCTAAAATTCTACGATCTGCCTCTGGCTTCGATCAGCAATGATCCGGCTCAGCAGATCGTTGCCGTTCATGTGCTTTTCAATCTCCTGCTTGTTCTCGTCTGCCTGCCACTGACAAGACCGGTTGCCTGGCTGGTCGAACGCCTGGTGCCTGACAGAGAGGAACAAGAAGAGGCGGACCGGCTGACACCGCAAAGTGCGCTGGACAAGCAACTGGTCGGCAACCCCAGGCTTGCCCTGGCCAGTGCAACGCGCGAACTCTTGCGTATGGGGGAACTGGTCGAGGTGATGGCAAGACCGGTTCTCATGATGCTGGAGAAGGGCAGTGAGCCTGAAATCAGGCGCTTGCAGCAGTTGGATAAGCAGGTCAATGCGATCCACTCCTCGGTGAAACTCTACATCGCGGAGGTGAATCGCGGGGAGCTGACCGGCGAACAGGCTGAGCGCAGCATGGAACTGGTGGGATTCGCGGTCAATCTGGAGCGCGCTGGAGATCTTGTGGCAAAGAACCTTCTCGAACTTGCGCTGGAGTTGCAGAAGAACAAGATCAGCTTTTCGCAGGAGGGGCTGAAGGAGCTTACCTGGATGCACGACCGTGTTCTGGCGAACATGGAGCTTGCCCTCAATGTGCTCGTTTCGGCGGATGTCGCATCCGCGCGCGAATTGATTGCAGAAAAGGACAAGATGCGCACGCTGGAACGCGAAAGTCATAACCGGCATCTGGAGCGGCTGAAATCGAAAACGCTTCAGAGCATGGAATCGAGCAACGCCCATCTGGAGGTCATGCGCAGCCTGAAGGAAATCAATTCGCTGTTCGCAGCTGCTGCGGTGCCTATTCTTGCCAGAGAGGGCCTGTTGCGCGATACGCGGCTGGTGCCGGCTGAATAAAACACGGCTGAAGAACGAGAATCTGCATGGCGCAGGTCGTATTTATGAGCTGCCGAATGTGTTTGAGGCTAAGCCCATCGGAAAACAGCCCGTGGCAATGCGGATAATTCCGTTACGAAACAGGAAGTTATCCACATTGATCGGCAAGGCGGCTCTGGGGAAAACCTGCGATTGGGGGCTTCTTTGTCAAAAAACGGCAATTCGGACGGAATAGGGTGCTTGACTTCCAAAACCAGCCGCCGTACATCAGCGCCACTTCAGGGCGACAACGCGTTGCCTGACGAAGCGGGTGTAGCTCAGTTGGTTAGAGTGCCGGCCTGTCACGCCGGAGGTCGCGGGTTCGAGCCCCGTCACTCGCGCCACTTCCCATAGAAGTGCTTTGGTACTTTCGGGAATTGGCGCATATACCGTGAATGTGCGGGTGTAGCTCAGTTGGTTAGAGTGCCGGCCTGTCACGCCGGAGGTCGCGGGTTCGAGCCCCGTCACTCGCGCCACTCACGGTACCTCTTGTTTTCCCAGACTGTTCAATCGAAAACATCAAGCCTCGCGCAAAGCGAGTGCTTTGCCGCGCAGACAGGCAACCCCTTGGCATTGTCGCCAAGATGGCTATCATGCGTTCAAGGCAGGGCGACGCAGTCCATTCAAATTTCAGCTCTTTTGGTGTTTGTCTGGCGTTTGCTTCGATTCTGCGAGGGGGGTGGAAAACGAACGCAGGTGCGGCATATTTCCTGAAGGGTTGTGCAAAGTTTTTGCCTTCCTGCAAACTGGCTGAAATTAAGGATTTGTCGGGGGTAGGTGCGAAACAGGTGCAAACATGGCAAGAGTTTGACCGCATGTGGGTCTTGCGTTGCACCAAGTCGTAAGCTAAGCGTGCGCTCGCATGTTGGTTTCATAACGCCGACGGGCACAGCGTGACCTGCCGGTATAATGAAGGCAACGGGGCGCGCAGCCCTGGCACCGGATCGCCTCCCGATCCGCCTCCATATGCAAGGACGCGAAAGACATGGAAGAACTCTTGCGGGAATATGTCCCGATCGTCGTGTTCATCGGCATTGCGCTGGTGATCGGCCTTGCGCTGCTGATTTCGCCTTTCATCCTGGCCTACAAGAATCCGGATCCGGAAAAGCTGTCGGCCTATGAGTGCGGCTTCAACGCTTTCGACGATGCACGCATGAAATTTGACGTGCGCTTTTATCTGGTCTCGATCCTCTTCATCATCTTCGACCTGGAAGTCGCGTTCCTGTTCCCCTGGGCAACCGTGTTCGGTGACCTGGGCTGGTACGGCTTCTGGTCCATGATGGTCTTCCTCGGTGTCCTGACCGTCGGCTTCATCTACGAATGGAAAAAGGGAGCGCTGGAATGGGATTGACCACGACCGAGCCGCTCGTCGCACCGCAGCCGCAGGGTATTATCGACCCGAATACGGGCAAGCCTGTCGGCGCGGATGACGCATTCTTCCTGGAAGTCAATAACGAGCTGGCCGACAAGGGCTTTCTCGTAACCTCCACCGACAACCTCATCCAGTGGGCCCGTACCGGCTCGCTGATGTGGATGACCTTCGGCCTGGCCTGCTGCGCCGTTGAAATGATGCAGATGTCGATGCCGCGCTATGACGCCGAGCGTTTTGGTTTCGCGCCGCGCGCTTCGCCGCGCCAGTCGGACGTGATGATCGTTGCCGGCACGCTGACGAACAAAATGGCACCTGCGCTGCGCAAGGTCTACGACCAGATGCCCGAGCCGCGGTACGTCATTTCCATGGGGTCCTGTGCCAATGGTGGCGGCTACTACCACTATTCCTATTCTGTGGTGCGCGGTTGCGACCGCGTGGTGCCGGTCGATATCTACGTGCCAGGCTGTCCTCCGACAGCCGAGGCGCTGCTCTACGGCGTGTTGATGCTTCAAAAGAAGATCCGCCGCACGGGCACTATCGAAAGATAAGGATCTGCCGCCGAAGAGGCGGCGGATTTTTGAGGGAGTGGGCGCCTGGCGCCCGTTCAACTGACTCTCCGGGTCGCGTCCAGCGGGGCGCAACAAAGACCCGGCAAACTGGATCGATCGGCAGTCGGCACTCAATCGGAACCGGTTGAACGCTGCAGATCTACGAGTGAGGTCGAACACGATGGACGAGACGTTGAAGGAACTCGCTGAGCATATCGAGCTCGGTCTGGGTGAGTCCCTTGTGTCCTGGAAGGTCGAATACGGTGAGCTGACGCTGACCGTAAACGCGACCGACATTCTCGATGCGATCCGCTTTCTGCGCGACAACAGCTCGTGCAAGTTCGTCAATCTGACGGATATCTGCGGTGTGGATTACCCTTCGCGCGAGAAGCGCTTTGACGTTGTCTACCACTTCCTGTCTCCCGTTCAGAACCAGCGCGTTCGTGTGAAGGTCGCAACCGATGAAAACACGCCGGTTGCTTCGCTGACCCCGCTGTTTCCCGGTGCTGAATGGTTCGAGCGTGAAGCCTACGACATGTACGGCATTCTGTTCTCCGGCCACCCGGACCTGCGCCGCATCCTGACCGACTATGGTTTTGACGGATATCCGCTGCGCAAGGACTTCCCGGTTACGGGCTTTGTCGAAGTTCGCTATGACGACGAGAAGAAACGCGTTGTCTACGAACCGGTACGCCTGAACCAGGAAATGCGCTCCTTCGACTTCCTCTCGCCCTGGGAAGGCACGGACTACGTGCTGCCCGGTGACGAGAAGGCAACGACCAACTGAAGGGCGGGGCAGGGATGAGCGAACGGCTTTCAGGTGGGTGTCTTTGCGGCGAGGTGCGGTTTGCCGCAACGCCCGTAGACGGCGAAATGGGAGTCTGCCACTGCGCCATGTGCCGCCGCTGGACCGGTGGTACCTATATGGCTGTCAGCTGCGGATCGATGGACAGTCTGGACGTTCAAGGCAAGGATGCACTCGGCGTCTACAAGTCATCCGACTACGGCGAGCGGGTATTCTGCAGCAAGTGCGGTTCCTCGCTGATGTGGCGCATGGCCGACGGCTCGCACGTGAGCGTTTCCGCGCAAGCCTTTGACGATCCGTCCGTTTTCAAATTCACGTCCGAAATTTTCGTTGACGAACAGCCGGCAAACTACGCTTTCGCTAATGAAACCCGCAGAATGACCGGTCCCGAAGTCATCGCCTATTTCACGCAAAAAATGCAGGAACCTCAAAATGGCTGAGGCTCAGGTTCGTAACTTCAACATCAACTTCGGTCCGCAGCACCCGGCGGCGCACGGCGTGCTGCGCCTCGTGCTTGAGCTCGACGGCGAAGTGGTAACACGTGTGGATCCGCACATCGGTCTGCTGCACCGTGGAACCGAAAAGCTGATCGAGCAGAAGACCTATCTGCAGGCTGTGCCTTACTTCGACCGCCTCGACTACGTGGCGCCGATGAACCAGGAACACGCTTTTGCGCTTGCAGTCGAACGTATGCTTGGTGTGGAAGTGCCCAAGCGCGGCCAGCTGATCCGTGTCCTTTATTCGGAAATCGGTCGTCTGCTGTCGCATCTTCTGAACGTGACGACGCAGGCCATGGACGTGGGCGCGCTGACACCGCCGCTCTGGGGCTTCGAACCCCGTGAAGAGCTGATGGTGTTCTACGAGCGTGCTTGCGGTGCCCGCATGCACGCAGCTTACGTACGTCCGGGCGGGGTTCACCAGGACCTGTCTCGTGACCTGCTCGACGACATCTGGGACTTCTGTGATCCGTTCCTGCAGACGCTTGACGATATCGAAGGTCTCCTGACCGACAACCGTATCTTCAAGCAGCGCAACGTGGATATCGGCGTTGTCGACCTTGACGACGCCTGGGCCTGGGGCTTCTCCGGCGTGATGGTTCGCGGATCCGGCGCACCTTGGGATCTGCGCAAGTCGCAGCCTTACGAATGCTATTCCGAACTTGATTTCGACATTCCGATCGGCAAGAACGGCGACTGTTACGACCGCTACCTGATCCGCATGGAAGAAATGCGCCAGTCGGTCCGGATCATGAAGCAGTGCCTGGAAAAGCTGACGGTCGAAACCGGTCCGGTCTCGTCCATCGACGGCAAGATCGTGCCGCCGAAGCGCGGTGAAATGAAGCGTTCGATGGAAGCGCTCATCCACCACTTCAAGCTCTACACCGAAGGCTATCACGTCCCGGCTGGTGAAGTTTACGCAGCCGTTGAAGCACCCAAGGGTGAGTTCGGTGTCTATCTGGTCGCGGACGGTACCAACAAGCCGTACCGTTGCAAGATCAAGGCGCCTGGCTACAGCCACCTTCAGGCCATGGACTTCCTGTGCCGCGGGCACATGCTTGCCGACGTTTCGGCAGTGCTGGGGTCTCTGGACATCGTGTTCGGTGAGGTCGACCGCTGATGCGGACGGCACGCAACCAATTTTCGACCCTGGCAGCCGCCCGTCCGGCTCCGGTCATTTTGACAGAACGGGGATAACACCATGGCAGTTCGCCGACTTGCCGCGGAACAACCAGAAAGCTTCGCGTTCACCGAGAAGAACCTCGACTGGGCAAAGAAGCTGATCGACCGTTATCCGGCAGGCCGCCAGGCCTCCGCGGTCATTCCGCTTTTGTGGCGTGCGCAGGAACAGAACGAAGGTTGGGTGAGTGAGCCGGCAATCCGCTATATCGCGGACCTGCTCGACATGCCGAAGATCCGCGTTCTGGAAGTGGCGACGTTCTACACCATGTTCCAGCTGCAGCCGGTCGGCAAGAAGGCCCATATTCAGGTCTGTGGCACGACGCCGTGTCAGCTGCGCGGGTCGGAAGACCTGATCAAGATCTGCAAAAGCCGCATTGCCAAGCACATGCACGAGATTTCCGAGGATGGCATGTTCTCCTGGGAAGAAGTCGAGTGTCTTGGTGCTTGTGTGAATGCGCCGATGGTTCAGATCTTCAAGGATACCTATGAAGACCTCACGGAAGACAGCTTCAACCAGCTGATCGACGATATCGCCGCCGGCAAGGAAGTAACGCCGGGTCCGCAGAACGGCCGCCGTTTTGCAATGGCCGAAGGCGGTCAGACGTCGCTCACCGAAATCGATGACAACACGAAGGGCGAGCTGCCGGTTCCCCACCTGGTCGACGGTGCGGAAAAGGCGTCTCATGCTTTTGCCGGCGCACCGATCAATGCAGGTGGCAACGACTATGATGGCGTGCCGACACCTGCAGAAGATGCTGTTGCCAAGGTAAAGGCGGCGCATGCAGCCAAATCCGCCAAGGCGAGCGCAGCTCCGGCGGCAGCCGCGCCCAAGAAGGCTGAGGCAAAGGCTGAACCGGCCAAGAAAGCCAAGGCGGAAAAAGCAGCTACGCCTGCTGCGCGCAGTCAGAACAAGGGCAAGCCTGATTCCGACGACCGTGCCGAAGTTGAAGTTGCCCGCACAGCCGACACCAGTGGAAGCACCGACGGTCAGGAAAAAGAACCTGAACTTCTGAAGGAAGCGCGCGGCGGCAAGCCGGACGACCTGAAGAAGCTGAAGGGTGTCGGTCCGAAACTGGAAGCGACACTCAACGAACTCGGGTTTTTCCACTTCGATCAGGTCGCCTCATGGGGGCCGCAGGAAGTTGCCTGGGTCGACAGCCGCCTGAAGTTCAAGGGCCGTATCGAACGTGATGGCTGGATAGAGCAGGCCAAGGTTTTGGCATCCGGTGGTGAAACAGATTTTTCCAAGCGCGTGGAAGCCGGTGAAGTGGCCTCCTCCAAGAGCGAAGACTAGGGGGAAGAGATGCTGAAGGATCAGGATCGGATCTTCACCAATATCTACGGTCTCCACGACTGGGGCCTGGAAGGCGCCAAGAAGCGCGGACAGTGGGACAATACCAAGGGCCTCATCGACAAGGGGCGCGACTGGATCGTTCAGGAAATGAAGGATTCAGGTCTGCGTGGCCGCGGCGGTGCCGGTTTCCCGACCGGCCTGAAATGGTCGTTCATGCCCAAGGAATCAGATGGCCGCCCGGCATATCTCGTCGTCAACGCCGACGAATCCGAGCCGGGCACCTGCAAGGACCGCGAGATACTGCGCCATGACCCGCATACGCTGGTCGAGGGGTGCCTTGTTGCCGGTTATGCGATGGGTGCCATTGCTGCCTACATCTATGTTCGCGGTGAATTCATCCGCGAGCGCGAGCGTTTGCAGGCTGCGATCGACCAGGCTTATGACGCCGGTCTGATCGGCAAGAACAACAAGAACGGCTACGACTTCGACATTTATGTCCACCATGGAGCCGGCGCTTACATCTGCGGCGAGGAAACCGCGCTGCTGGAAAGTCTGGAAGGCAAAAAGGGCCAGCCGCGCCTGAAGCCGCCGTTCCCGGCAAACGTCGGTCTTTACGGTTGCCCGACCACGGTGAACAACGTTGAATCGATCGCGGTTGCTCCGACCATCCTGCGCCGCGGTGCTGCATGGTTCTCGGCGCTCGGCCGTCCGAACAACACCGGCACCAAGCTTTTCTGTGTTTCCGGCCACGTCAACAAGCCGTCGACCTTCGAGGAAGAGCTGGGCATTCCGTTTGCCGGAATGATCGACAAGCATTGCGGCGGTATCCGCGGTGGCTGGGACAACCTTCTCGCGGTTATTCCGGGTGGTTCGTCTGTTCCGTGCCTGACGGCAGAGCAGATCAAGGACGCGCCGATGGACTTCGACACGCTGCGCGGCCTTGGCTCCGGCCTGGGGACTGCAGCCGTGATCGTGATGGACAAGTCGACGGATATCATCAAGGCCATTGCCCGCCTGTCCTACTTCTACAAGCACGAGAGCTGCGGCCAGTGCACACCGTGCCGCGAAGGCACGGGCTGGATGTGGCGTGTGATGGAACGAATGGTCAAGGGCGAGTCCTCCTATGAGGAAATCGACATGCTGTTCAAGGTAACCAAGCAGGTCGAAGGCCACACGATTTGTGCACTCGGGGACGCGGCCGCCTGGCCGATCCAGGGTTTGATCAAGAATTTCCGGCCTGTTATCGAGCAACGCATCGATGACTATGTCGCCAAGTCGAAGTCTTCTTCGACCATGGTGGCGGCTGAGTAAGCGGAACGGGATTTGGAGAGCAACGGATGACGAAGCTCATCATCGACGGCAAGGAAGTGGATGTCCCGGCGGACTACACGCTGCTTCAGGCCTGTGAAGAGGCGGGCGCCGAGGTTCCGCGGTTTTGTTACCACGACCGGTTGTCTATCGCCGGCAACTGCCGCATGTGCCTGGTGGAAGTGAAGGGCGGACCGCCCAAGCCGACCGCCTCCTGTGCCATGGGCGTGAAGGACCTACGTCCGGGCCCGAACGGCGAGCCGCCGGTGGTCGAAACCAAGTCCGAGATGGTCAAGAAGGCCCGCGAAGGCGTGATGGAGTTCCTGCTCATCAACCACCCGCTGGATTGCCCGATCTGCGACCAGGGCGGCGAGTGTGATCTGCAGGACCAGGCGATGGCCTATGGCGTCGACGGTTCCAGGTTCCACGAGAACAAGCGCGCCGTTGAGAACAAGGAAATCGGTCCGCTGATCAAGACGATCATGACCCGCTGCATTCACTGCACGCGTTGTGTGCGGTTCACCACCGAAGTGTGTGGTGTCACTGACATGGGTCTGGTCGGCCGTGGCGAAGATGCGGAAATCACCACCTATCTCGAGGCAGCCCTGTCGTCGGAAATGCAGGGCAACGTGGCAGATCTTTGCCCGGTTGGTGCCTTGACCCACAAGCCTTACGAATTCCACGCCCGTCCGTGGGAACTGACCAAGACCGAAAGCATCGACGTGATGGACGCGGTCGGTTCCGCTATCCGTGTCGACACACGCGGCAAGGAAGTCATGCGGGTGATGCCGCGGCTCAACGAAGAGGTCAACGAGGAGTGGATTTCCGACAAGTCCCGTTACATCTGGGACGGTCTGAAGACCCAGCGCCTTGACCGGCCTTATGCCAAGAAGGACGGCAAGCTGCAGCCCGTTTCCTGGGGTGAAGCGTTCCAGATCATCGCGGAAAAGGTAAAAGGCGCGAGCGCCGACAAAATCGGTGCTCTGGCTGGACAGATGGCAGGCGTTGAGGACATGTTCGCGCTGAAGGCGCTGATGGACAAACTCGGCGTTGCCAACATCGACAGCCGTTTCCCGGGGTCTCCGCTGCATCCGAAGAACGGCCGCGCAAGCTATCTCTTCAACAGCACGATCCAGGGCATTGAAGACGCTGACGCGATCATGCTGATCGGCACAAATCCGCGTCAGGAAGCTCCGGTTCTGAACGCTCGCATCCGCAAGCGTTGGGTCCAAGGCGACGTGACCATCGGCCTGATTGGTGAAAATGCCGACCTGACCTATCCGGTAACTTATCTGGGTGCCGGTCCGGACAGCCTGAAGGAATTCGTGAACCACGCTCCGGCAAAGGCCGAACGCCCGATGTTCATCATCGGCCAGGGCGCGCTGAACCGTCCGGATGGGGCTGAAGTGCTCGCGACGCTTGCTGCAGCCGCCAAGGCGCTTGGTGTCGTCAAGGACGGCTGGAACGGTTTCAACATCCTGCATACCGAAGCGTCCCAGGTTGGCGCTCTCGATCTCGGTTTTGTACCGGGTGAGGGCGGCAAGGACACAGGCTCCATGCTGGAGCCGGGTGCGCTTGACGTGCTGTTCCTGCTGGGTGTCGATGAAGTTGAAGTCCCGGAAGGCGCATTCGTTGTCTACCAGGGAACGCATGGCGACCGCGGCGCGCACCGCGCCGACGTTATCCTGCCAGGCGCTGCCTATACGGAGAAATCCGCGATCTACGTCAACACCGAAGGTCGCGTCCAGATGGCCGACCGGGCTGCTTTCCCTCCGGGGGATGCCCGCGAAGACTGGGCGATCCTTCGCGCATTGTCCGCGGTGCTTGGCCAGACGCTTGAGTTCAACTCTCTTGCCGAATTGCGCTCAAAGTTGTTCGAAGCTGTTCCGCACATGACGGGCATCGATGCGATCGAGGCAGGTGATGCTGGCGATATCGCCAAGCTTGGCAACGCCAAGGCCAAGATGGATAGCGCGGGCTTTGCCAACGTGATCCGCGACTTTTACCTGACCAACCCGATCGCTCGCGCGTCCAAGACGATGGCCGAGTGCTCGGCGCTCGCCAAGACGCGAGCGGCAGAAGCAGCAGAATAAGGGGTAGGGGACCGATATGGCTGAGTTCATGACGACCTACGGTTGGCCGTTCCTCTGGATGGCATTCCAGAGCATTCTGCTGATGGTCGTGCTTCTGGTGATTGTCGCCTACGTGCTTTACGCGGATCGCAAGATCTGGGCTGCCGTGCAGATTCGCCGCGGCCCGAACGTGGTTGGTCCCTGGGGCTTGCTGCAAAGTTTCGCCGATCTATTGAAGTTCGTTCTGAAAGAACCGGTGATCCCGTCTGGATCCAACAAGGTTCTGTTCCTGCTGGCTCCACTGGTATCCGTGCTTTTGGCGCTGGCGGCCTGGGCCGTTATTCCGGTTGCCGACGGTTGGGTGATTGCCAACATCAATCTCGGTGTACTATTCGTCTTCGCAGTGTCGTCGCTGGAAGTCTACGGTGTGATTATCGGTGGTTGGGCTTCCAACTCCAAATACCCGTTCCTGTCAGCGCTGCGTTCGGCCGCTCAGATGGTCTCCTATGAGGTTTCCATCGGTTTCGTCATCGTGACAGTGCTGCTTTGTGCCGGCACCTTGAACCTGACCGGTATCGTGCAGGCACAGGAAACCGGCCTCGCCAACATGCTGGGTGTGCCGTGGCTATCGTTCCTGAACTGGTACTGGTTGCCGCTGTTCCCGATGTTCGTGGTGTTCTTCATCTCTGCACTGGCTGAAACCAACCGTCCGCCGTTCGATCTTGCGGAAGCGGAATCGGAACTGGTTGCCGGCTTCATGGTGGAATACGGCTCAACTCCGTACATGATGTTCATGCTCGGTGAATATGTCGCCATCTGCCTGATGTGCGCGCTTATGAGCATCTTCTTCATGGGCGGATGGCTGCCACCGTTCGATTTTGCACCGTTCACCTGGGTGCCGGGCATCGTCTGGTTCCTGCTGAAGTGTTTCCTTGGCTTCTTCATGTTCGCCATGGTGAAGGCAATGGTTCCGCGTTATCGCTATGACCAACTGATGCGCCTGGGCTGGAAAGTGTTCCTGCCGCTGTCGCTGGCCATGGTCGTGGTCGTCGCCGCAGTCCTGATGATCATGGGCTGGGCACCGGGCGCAGCGTGACGATCTCGCTCGCCGGTGCAATCGGTGCCGCCGTCGGTCTTTATGTCGGCTGGCTCGATTGGAAGATCCTGAAGGGGATGCTTCAGGCGGCGGAGACGAAAAACAGACAAGCTGGCGGCGACGGTGGTGTCGCGGCCAGACACAAGGCGCTCCTGGGCGCACTGGTTTTTGGAGTTCCGGTGTTCGGCTTCCCGATCATCGGCTATTGGGCCGCCAGTCAGCTGGCTGGTTGAGGAAAGAGAGGCTAAAAGCGATGGGACTTAGTCAAGCCGTCAAATCGCTGTTTCTGCAGGAGTTCGTGTCGGCCTTCGTTCTGGCGATGCGTTACTTCTTCAAGCCGAAACCAACGGTCAATTATCCGTTCGAGAAGGGCCCGGTGAGCCCGCGTTTCCGGGGTGAGCATGCCCTGCGCCGTTATCCGAACGGCGAAGAACGCTGCATTGCCTGCAAGCTGTGCGAAGCCATCTGCCCGGCACAGGCAATCACCATCGAGGCCGGACCGCGGCGCAACGACGGCACGCGCCGTACCACGCGCTACGACATCGACATGGTCAAATGCATCTATTGCGGCTTCTGTCAGGAAGCTTGCCCTGTGGATGCAATCGTCGAGGGCCCGAATTTCGAATTCGCCACGGAAACCCGCGAAGAGCTTTACTACGACAAGGAAAAGCTGCTTGCGAACGGCGACCGTTGGGAACGCGAAATTGCCCGTAACATTGAAATGGATGCTCCTTACCGTTAGGAGCATACCCAACAATGGTTTCCAGCCCGGCAATCCGGCCGGGCACCGCACTTCCGGCCGCAAGGCCACACGACAGGCAGGTCTTCGAAATGATCCTGAAAGCCCTCTTTTTCTACCTGTTTGCCGGCGTCACCCTGGCGTCAGCATTCATGGTGATCGCGTCGCGCAATCCGGTGACGTCGGTACTGTTCCTGATCCTGGCGTTTGTGAATTCCGCAGGTCTTTTCATTCTGCTGGGCGCCGAATACCTGGCCCTGCTGCTGGTGGTCGTCTATGTCGGCGCGGTGGCTGTGCTGTTCCTGTTCGTCGTCATGATGCTTGATGTGGACTTCGTCGAACTGCGACAGGGCTTCCTGCAGTATCTGCCGGTCGGCGCGCTGGTCGGCGTGATCCTGATGGTCGAGCTGCTGATGGGGCTGGGGGCCTGGATCATTGCACCGGGTGTTCTTGGACACGGCGCGGAGCCGATGCCGGCACTTAGCGACGTGAGCAACATCCAGGCGATCGGGTCTGTGCTCTACACCAAATACATCTACTTCTTCCAGGTCGCTGGCCTGGTTCTTCTGGTGGCCATGATCGGGGCAATCGTCCTGACCCTGCGCCACAAGCCGAATGTCAAACGTCAAAGCATTCCGGACCAGGTTGCGCGAAACCGCGAAGCCTCAGTTGAGGTCCGCAAGGTGGAAACGGGCAAGGGTATCTGACGCAACCTGGTTGCGTTTTCGAGAAAGTCCGGGAACCTGCACGCTCCTCCGTGCTGTTTCCGGTTGGGGTAAACGAGGGGAGCACGGCGAGGCGCCCATGGAAATCGGTCTGTCGCACTATCTGTCGGTCGCGGCGATCCTGTTCACGATCGGGATCTTCGGGATCTTCCTGAACAGGAAAAACGTGATTGTTATCTTGATGTCTATCGAACTGCTGCTGCTGTCGGTGAACATCAACTTTGTCGCCTTTTCGTCGTTCCTCGGCGACATGATGGGCCAGATCTTCACCATGCTGGTTCTTACCGTGGCTGCCGCAGAGGCCGCCATCGGCCTTGCGATCCTGGTGGTCTTCCACCGGAACCGCGGCTCCATCGCCGTGGAAGACGTCAACGTGATGAAAGGGTAGGAGCTGATGTATTCCGCAATCCTGTTCCTGCCGCTGATCGGCTTCCTGATCGCCGGTCTTTTCGGCCGCGCCATCGGCGCCAAGGCCAGTGAATATATTACCAGTGGTCTCCTGATCCTTGCTGCGCTGCTGTCCTGGATCACTTTCTTCGGGTTCTGGCTCGGCGGCTCGGAAATGCAGATCGTCGATCTGTTCCGCTGGATCGATACCGGTGATCTGAAGGTGTCCTGGTCCATCAGGGTCGACACGCTGACCGCCGTGATGCTGATCGTCGTGACCACTGTGTCCGCGCTCGTGCATGTCTATTCCATCGGGTACATGCACCATGACCCGCACCGGCCGCGTTTCTTCGCCTATCTGTCGCTTTTCACCTTCGCGATGCTGTCGCTGGTAACGGCAGACAACCTTCTGCAGATGTTCTTCGGCTGGGAAGGTGTGGGCCTTGCCTCCTATCTTCTGATCGGCTTCTGGTATCAGAAACCGTCCGCAAACGCGGCCGCCATCAAAGCATTCGTCGTCAACCGCGTTGGTGACTTCGGATTTGCGCTCGGCATCTTCGGCGTCTTCTATCTGTTCCAGAGCATCGAGTTCACCACCATCTTCAACGACGCGCCGTCCTTCATCCAGGAGCACGGCGAGGTGATGACATTCCTCGGCTACCATCTTGATCCGCATGCAGCGATGACGATTGTCTGCCTGCTGCTGTTCATGGGAGCCATGGGCAAGTCGGCGCAGTTCCTGCTGCACACCTGGCTGCCGGACGCCATGGAAGGCCCGACACCCGTGTCCGCGCTTATCCATGCCGCGACGATGGTGACCGCCGGTGTCTTCATGGTGGCTCGTCTGTCACCGCTGATGGAACTTTCGCACACCGCGTTGACGGTCATCGTGTTCTTTGGTGCGACGACGGCCTTCTTCGCCGCAACTGTCGGTCTGGTGCAGAACGACATCAAGCGCGTGATCGCCTATTCGACCTGTTCGCAGCTCGGGTACATGTTCGTTGCACTTGGCGTTGGCGCCTATTCGATCGGTATCTTCCACCTGTTCACCCACGCCTTCTTCAAGGCGCTGCTGTTCCTATGCGCGGGTTCGGTGATCCACGCCGTTTCCGACGAGCAGGACATGCGCAAGATGGGTGGTCTTCGGAAGCATATTCCGATTACCTATTGGACGATGATGATCGGGACGCTGGCCCTGACGGGTGTGGGCATTCCATTTACCCATATCGGTTTCGCCGGCTTCATTTCCAAGGATGCGATCATCGAGGCAGCCTTTGCCGGTTCCGTGGGTGAACACGCCAATCCGATGGCCCTCTACGGCTTCTGGATGACCGTTATCGCTGCTGCGCTGACGTCGTTCTATTCCTGGCGCCTGACGTTCATGACCTTCCACGGCAAGCCGCGTGCGCCTGTCGATGTGATGAAACACGTGCATGAATCGCCACTGGTGATGACCGTGCCGCTGTTCATCCTGTCCATCGGCGCTGTGCTGGCGGGCATGGTCTTCTACGGTTCGTTCTACGGCGAAGGTTATGCAGAATTCTGGAAGGGCGCACTGTTCAACAGTGAAACCAACCACATCCTGCATGCCATGCACGAAGTGCCTGGATGGGTGAAGGTTTCCCCGTTCGTCATGATGGTGCTCGGCTTCCTGGTAGCCTACCAGTTCTACATCCGCTCTCCGGAAATGCCGAAGCAGCTGGCGGAGCGCCATTCCGGCCTCTATCAGTTCCTGCTCAACAAGTGGTACTTCGACGAGCTTTATAACTTCATCTTTATCCGTCCTGCCATGTGGCTCGGCCGGGTCCTCTGGAAGAAGGGCGATGGCACCGTGATCGACGGCTATGGCCCGAACGGTGTTGCTTCCCGTGTTCAGAATGTGACCGCCTGGGTCGTCCGCCTGCAGACCGGATATCTCTATCACTATGCATTTGCGATGCTGATCGGTGTGGCTGCGCTTATCACCTGGTCGATGTTCACCGGTGCAGGCACCGGCGGGGGTGCACACTAATGATTGACTGGCCAATTCTGTCACTCACGACGTTCTTGCCGCTGCTGGGCGTGCTCTTCATTCTCCTGGTCCCGGGGAATGACGAGGGCAGCAAGAAGAACATCCGGATGGTCGCTCTTGTGACCACCTCGGTGACCTTCCTTCTGTCGCTGTTCATCTGGGGCAATTTCGACTACGCCAATTCCGGCTTCCAGTTCGTGGAACACCGGGAATGGCTTGGAAGCAACATCAGCTACCGCATGGGCGTTGACGGTATTTCCGTCCTCTTCGTGATCCTCACGACCTTCCTGATGCCGTTCTGCATTCTGGCCTCCTGGGACAGCGTTCAGAAGCGGGTGAAGGAATACATGATTGCCTTCCTCGTTCTGGAAACGCTGATGATCGGCGTCTTCTGCGCGCTGGATCTGGTCGTGTTCTACGTGTTCTTCGAAGCTGGCCTCATTCCGATGTTCCTGATCATCGGTGTGTGGGGCGGTGCGCGCAGGGTCTATGCATCCTACAAGTTCTTCCTGTACACGCTGCTCGGCTCGGTGTTGATGCTGATCGCGATCATGGCGATGTACTGGAACGCAGGCACCACCAACATTGAAGCGCTGCTGGCGCATCAGTTCCCGGGCGGGATGCAAACATGGCTGTGGCTGGCCTTCTTCGCGAGCTTTGCCGTGAAGATGCCAATGTGGCCGGTGCATACCTGGTTGCCGGACGCACACGTGGAAGCACCGACTGCCGGTTCCGTCATTCTGGCGGGCGTGCTCCTGAAGCTCGGCGGCTACGGCTTTCTGCGCTTCTCCCTGCCGATGTTCCCGCTTGCCTCCGACATGTTCGCACCCTTCGTGTTCACGCTGTCTGTGGTTGCGATCATCTACACGTCGCTTGTGGCGCTCGCCCAGGAAGACATCAAGAAGCTGATTGCCTATTCATCGGTCGCGCACATGGGCTACGTGACCATGGGCATCTTCACGATGACGGAGCAGGGTGTGCAGGGTGGTATCTTCCAGATGCTTTCCCACGGCATTGTCTCCGGTGCGCTTTTCCTTTGTGTCGGCGTGATCTACGACCGGATGCATACCCGCGAGATCGCTGCCTATGGCGGTCTGGTCAACCGGATGCCGAAGTATGCGGTTGCGTTCCTGATATTCACCATGGCCAACGTCGGCCTGCCGGGTACTTCCGGGTTCGTTGGGGAAATCCTGACGCTGATGGGGGCGTTCCAGGTCAATTCGTGGGTGGCGTTCTTTGCTACCACCGGTGTGATCCTGTCTGCCGCCTACGCGCTTTATCTCTATCGCCGCGTCGTCTTCGGCGCGCTGGAGAAGGAAAGCCTCAAGTCGATCCTCGACCTGAACCTCAGGGAAAAGGTTATCCTGATCCCCATGATCATCCTGACGATCTTCTTCGGCTTCTATCCGATGGCGATCCTGGATGTGACCCAGGGTGCGGTCGACAATCTCATCAATCAATACACCGCGGCGCTCGACGCGGCTGGCGTTGTCCAGCACGCAGCGACTGCCGCGGCGGCCCACTAGGTTTCGAGGACGAGACAGAGCTATGTCTGAATTGACCCTATTGCCAGATCTCAAGCCGGTTCTGCCGGAGATCATCCTGGCCCTCGGAGCCATGGTGCTGCTTATGATCGGCGCCTTTGGCGGCAAGCGCGTCAGCTACGCCGTCTTCGGTGGAGCAATGGGCCTGCTCGGCGGTACCTTCCTGGTGCTTCTGTTCGTGCCGGCCTTTGGTGAAACGTTCGGCGGTTCGTTCGTTCTGGACGATTTCGCCTACTTGCTCAAATTGCTGGTGCTGGCAGGTTCGTTCTTTGCCATCGCCATGTCCTGGGCCTATGCCAAGAGCCAGTCCTTCGACCACTTCGAGTATCCGATCCTGATCGTTCTTGCGACGCTCGGCATGATGCTGATGCTGTCGGCGAATGACATGATCGCACTTTATCTCGGCCTGGAACTGCAGAGCCTGTCGCTCTATGTCGTTGCCGCCATCAACCGGGACAGCGTGCGTTCGACCGAAGCCGGCCTGAAGTACTTCGTGCTGGGCGCGCTGTCGTCGGGCATGCTGCTCTATGGCATGTCGCTGGTTTATGGCTTCACCGGGCAGGTGGCCTTCGAGGGTATCGCGGAATCGCTGTCCCACGATGGCGCTTCCATCGGACTGGTGATCGGCCTGACCTTCATTCTTGCCGGTCTTGCCTTCAAGATTTCCGCGGTTCCGTTCCACATGTGGACGCCGGATGTCTATGAAGGTGCGCCAACCCCGGTTACCGCATTCCTCGCCGCTGCACCGAAGGTTGCCGCCATGGGCATGCTGGTCCGGATCGTGATCGAGGCCTTCCAGCCGGTTACCAACGACTGGCAGCAGATCATCGTGTTCGTGTCGATCGCATCGATGGCACTCGGCGCCTTTGCAGCTATCGGCCAGCACAACCTGAAACGGCTGATGGCCTATTCGTCCATCGGTCACATGGGCTACGCGCTGGTGGGTCTTGCTGCCGGCACCCAGACAGGTGTCGAAGGCGTCATTTTCTACATGATCGCCTACATGGGCATGACGCTTGGTGTCTTCGCCTGCATCCTGTCCATGCGCCGCAAGGATGGCATGGTCGAGGAGATCGGCGATCTGGCCGGGCTGTCCCAGACAAACCTGCCGATGGCAATCCTGCTGGGTCTGCTGATGTTCTCGCTCGCCGGTATTCCGCCGCTGGTCGGTTTCTTCGGCAAGTGGTACGTGTTCAGCGCGGCCGTCGAGGCCGGTCTCTTCCCGCTGGCCGTGATCGGCGTGGTCGCGTCGGTGGTAGGTGCCTATTACTATCTGCGGATCGTCAAGGTCATGTTCTTCGACGAACCAGTTGAAGGTTTCGAGGCCATGCCGATGGAGTTGCGCGTGGTACTGGGCCTGTCGAGCGTTTTCGTGATCTTCTTCTGGCTGGCACCGGGACAGATCGTCAGCGCGGCCAGCTCTGCTGCCCAGTCGCTGTTCTGATCGACCGCATGACAAGTTATGGACATGAACGTCCGGCGCCAGGTGCGCCGGACTTTCGCTTTGTGGAGCTGGAAACTGTCGGTTCCACGAATTCGCTGTGTTTTGACAAGGCACGGCAAGGGGACACCGGTCATCTGTGGATCAGGGCGGACGAGCAGACCACAGGTCGCGGGCGCCGCGGGCGTGACTGGTCCTCACCGATAGGCAACATGTTCGCCAGCCTGCTTCTGATCGACCCAAAACCGGCTGAACGGATCGGCGAATTGCCGCTCGCCGCTGCCGTTGCATTGGCGGAAGCCGTTGACAAAGCCGCAGGTACACTGCAACTGGTAAGCCTGAAATGGCCAAACGACCTGCTTGTAGAGGGCTCGAAACTGTCCGGCATCCTGCTGGAGGCTGAAACGCTTAACGATGGCCGGCAGGCAGTTGTCCTTGGTTTTGGTGTCAATTGCGTTTCCCACCCGCCGTTGTCCTTGTATCAGGCGACGGACCTCAGGAGCCTGGGCTATCAGGTAACAGCTGAACGGTTGTTCGAATGTCTTACGGAGACGCTGGCGGACAACCTGTCTCGCTGGCAGCAACCGGGCGGCTTTGATGGAATTCGCCGGGCCTGGCTGAAACGGGCGGCACATCTGGGCAAGACCATAACGGTTCGGACTGCCCAGGAAGAAATTACCGGCACTTTTGCCGATTTGGACGCGCGCGGCCACCTGGTCCTGAAACAGGATGGTGGCGGTGAGCGAACGATTTATGCGGGTGATGTGTTTTTGCCTGGCGCTTGAGCGCCGGGCCGTTGCCCGATCTGACGTTTAAAGGAGCAATCCATGGCTTCGGCCAAGAAAAACAACAACAACAACGATATCGTGTTTCTGCCCCTGGGCGGGGTTGGCGAAATCGGCATGAATCTCGGTTTGTACGGCTATGGTCCGGAAGATGACCGGACGTGGCTGATCGTCGACTGTGGTGTGAGTTTCGCCGGACCCGAGCTTCCGGGCATCGATGTAGTCGTTCCGGACATCAAGTTCCTGGAAGATGAAGTCGACAATATCGCCGGCATGGTGATTACCCACGCACATGAAGACCATTACGGCGGGATCCTGCATCTGTGGCCCTTCCTGAAGGTACCGGTCTATGCAACGGCCTTCACTGCCGGTCTGCTGGCAGCCAAGACGGAAAGCGAGCCGGGAGCAGAAGAGGTTCCGGTGACGGTGGTGAAGCAGGGCGAGCGCCACAAGATTGGTCCGTTTGATGTCGAATTTGTTGCGATGGCGCACTCCATTCCGGAGCCCTGCGCGCTGGCGATCCGCACGCCTGCCGGCATGGTGCTGCACACCGGCGACTGGAAGATCGACAAGACGCCTGGCGTCGGCCTTCCCATCGATCTGGACCGGCTTGCCGAGCTCGGCCGGGAAGGGGTGATGGCGCTTGTCTGTGACAGTACCAACGCAATCCGTGACGGTGTCAGCCCCAGCGAGGCAGATGTTGCTGTCGAGCTGAAAAAGGTGATGGCAAAGGCCAACAAGCGAATTGCGGTCACCACCTTTGCATCCAACGTCGCCCGCATTCGGGCGATTGCGGAAGCTGCCGCTACAAACGACCGCGACATGGTGATTGTCGGCCGCTCTATGCACCGGGTGATCGAGGTTGCCGGAGAGCTTGGCTATCTGGATGGACTGAAGCCGTTTCACGATGAAGAGGCCTATGGCTACCTGCCGCGGGAAAAGACCGTGCTTTTGTGCACGGGATCGCAAGGCGAAGCCCGCGCTGCCCTCGCCAGGATCGCAGCCGGCGACCATCGCAACATTGCGCTGTCAAAGGGCGATATGGTCATCTTTTCTTCGCGCACGATCCCTGGAAACGAGAAAGCCGTTGGTGAGGTGCTGAACAACCTCGCCGACAAGGATGTCGACATCATCACCGACCGTGACGCCCTTGTGCATGTGTCAGGTCACCCGCGCAGGGGCGAACTGGAGCAGCTTTACAAACTGGTCCAGCCGAAAGTCGTGCTTCCCGTCCACGGGGAACCGTTGCATCTTGCCGCCCACGCCGCGTTCGCAAAGGACCTCGGGGTGCCTGAAGTGGTGCGCGGCAAGAACGGGGACATCATCCGCCTGAGTGCGGGACGTGCCGGTATCATCGACGAGGCGCCGTCAGGCATTCTGGTGAAAGACGGCGATATCCTGGACGATCCGGAAGTCACCGGCGTCAAGGAACGGCGCAAGCTTTCGTTTGCGGGCGCCGCGGTGATCGCGCTGGTGGTCAACCGATCCGGGGAGCTGCTGGACGACCCCAATGTTGTCCTGTTGGGCTTGCCGGACACGGATGATGAAGGTGATCCGATGGAGGATATCGTCATCAAGGCTGTCAGGGGCGCTGTAACCAGCATCCCGAAGAACCGGCGCAAGGACAAGGATCTGGTTGCAGAGGCTGCGCGGCGTGCAGCCCGGTCCGAGATCCTGAACGTCTGGGGCAAAAAGACGCTCTGCAAGGTGATGGTGACCCAACTATAGTCATCACGGCGGCCTGAGTGGCCGCCGACAGCGGAGGTTTGCAAATGATCGGACGGCTCAATCACGTCGCCATTGCGGTTTCGGATATCGAGGCAGCAACGGCAGTCTACCGGGACACTCTCGGTGCAGAGGTTTCAGCCAGGGAAGAGCAGCCGGATCACGGCGTCAGCACGGTGTTCATCAACTTGCCGAACACCAAGATCGAGCTGCTTGAGCCGCTTGGCGAGAATTCTCCTATTGCAAAGTTCCTGGAAAAGAACCCCTCAGGTGGCATTCACCACGTTTGCTACGAGGTTGATGACATCATTGCCGCGCGCGACAAGCTGCTGGCAGATGGTGCCCGGGTACTTGGCGACGGTGAACCGAAGATAGGGGCGCATGGCAAACCTGTGCTGTTCCTGCATCCCAAGGACTTTCTCGGTACCTTGACCGAACTTGAAGAGGCTTAATTCATGTCCATCGCGTTTGGCATGGCCATCTATTTCATGCTCTGGTGGATCATTCTGTTTGCCATCCTGCCGTTCGGCATGCGCCGGACGCAAGAAGAAGCAGGCGAGGTTGTACCAGGAACCGAGCCAAGCGCTCCCGAGCAGCCGCGATTCCGTCGGGTAATTATCCTGACCACCATCGTGACAACTGTGGTTTTTGCCGGATACCTCGGTATGCGCAACTCGGGATTCGGGCTGGACGACATTCCGTTCCTCAACCCGCCAACCGGCAGCTACAGTCACCCGTCCAACTGACGGGTGCGCCTTCCGGGGTATATTTGTTCGGATCCCACGGCAAGTCCGCCAGGTTTGCAAGAAAACTGACGCTATTCCGCAAAGAAAAAAGGCAGAGCCAAGCTCTGCCTTTGTAAAGTTCCGCGTCTAAATTCGACCCTGTACCCTTACTGTCCGGTATTCCCGTACAGCTGGGCGGCTGCAAACCAAAAGGTGCGCCTGAGGGTCCTTCCTCCCAAGACTCAGACCGCGATGTCCTTGAGCCTCTTGGCATTTCTGCCAAGGCATCTTTTTGTTATGAAGATGGAAACTAGCGGATTGATTCAGCCTTGTCACCTATTTGTCGTGCACAGGCTATTTTTTTTGCTTGCCTATTTCCTTGGCGGTAATTGGTACTAAGGTCTTAGTTCTGAAGCCGGCAAAAAATTAGGCGGCAAACTTCAGCAAATGCCTGCATTTGCGCGCTATTTTGCCGTCATTTCTGTATAAGGCAGGCATGCCTGCGCAAAGGGCTTGTATTTGGTGGCAGCTTGCGCTTTGACTGCGCACAAAACAGGCGATGCCCAAGATTGAGAGAACATTCATGCGTCTTTCCCGTTACTTTCTGCCCATTCTGAAAGAAACACCCAAGGAAGCGGAAATCGTGTCCCACCGGCTGATGCTGCGTGCCGGCATGATTCGTCAGCAGTCCGCCGGAATCTATTCCTGGTTGCCACTTGGGTTGAAGGTCCTGCGCAAGATCGAACGGATCGTGGAAGAAGAACAGGCCAGAGCAGGCGCGATTCAGTTGCTGATGCCGACGATCCAGTCAGCCGATCTGTGGCGCGAGAGTGGCCGGTATGATGCCTATGGCAAGGAGATGCTGCGCATCACCGACCGTCATGAGCGGGACATGCTGTTTGGGCCGACAAACGAGGAGATGATCACCGACATCTTCCGTGGCTACGTGCGATCCTACAAGGACCTGCCGCTGAACCTTTATCACATCCAGTGGAAGTTCCGTGACGAGGTACGCCCGCGTTTTGGTGTCATGCGTGGCCGGGAGTTCCTGATGAAGGATGCCTATTCCTTCGATTTGGACAAGGAATCGGCCCGTCACGCCTATAACCGGATGTTTGTCGCGTACCTGCGCACATTCGCCCGCATGGGGCTGAAGGCGATCCCGATGAAAGCCGACACCGGCCCGATCGGCGGCGACATGAGCCACGAGTTCATCATTCTTGCCGACACCGGCGAAAGCGAAGTGTTCTGCGACAAGTCGTTGTTGGAGCTGCCGACGCCTGCGGAAGATACGGACTTCTCCTCCGACCTGACGCCGATCGTAACCGAATGGACGACGCCCTACGCGGCAACGGACGAAATGCACGACGAAGCCGCCTTCGGTGCACTGGCTGAAGACATCCGCGTGTCGGCGCGTGGTATCGAAGTCGGACATATCTTCTATTTCGGTACCAAGTATTCCGATGCGATGGGTGCCAAGGTTGCGACTGCAGAAGGCACGGAAGTGCCGGTCCACATGGGATCCTACGGTGTCGGCGTTTCACGCCTTCTTGGCGCCTTGATCGAAGCCAATCATGATGAAAATGGAATCGTCTGGCCGAAATCCGTCGCGCCGTTCCATGTCGGGCTGGTCAATCTGAAGCCGGGTGACGAGCTGACGGATCCGGTGTGTGAAGATCTCTATGCCAAGTTTGAAGCTGCTGGCATCGAGGTCCTTTACGACGATACGGACACCCGGGCCGGTGCCAAGTTCGCGACGATGGATCTGATTGGCTTGCCCTTCCAGGTCGTTGCCGGGCCGCGTGGACTGAAAGACGGCTTGCTGGAAGTCAAGGACCGGGCAACTGGGGAAAAGGAAATGCTTTCTCCGGAAGCCACATTGAACAAGCTGACGGCGGCATTGACGGACTAACCAAGTCCGGTGATCCTCTGTGTGGGGATTCGGTCGCGGCGTCTGCTGCGGCCAGCCGGCCTGCCGGAAATACTTCGGTCGGTGGGCTGTGCTGAATTTGGGGCTGTGCTGAACTGGATGGACAATGACAGCGGTAGATACGGCGGACATTGACGACGGTCGCAAACCGGCAGCCCCCACACGCGCCTTTTCCGCATTTGAATGGATGATTGCAGGGCGCTACCTGCGATCAAGGCGCCGCGAAACCTTCATATCCGTCATTGCAGGCTTTTCCTTTGCTGGCATCATGCTTGGCGTGGCAACGCTGATTATCGTGATGGCGGTGATGAACGGGTTCCGGACGGAGCTTCTCGGCAAGATCCTGGGTATCAACGGTCATATGCTGGTTCAGCCGATCGACCAGCCACTGACGGACTATGATGCGGTTTCCGCGCGGTTGCAGGGTGTGCCGGATGTGGTCAGTGCGATGCCCTTTGTGGAAGGTCAGGCGCTGGTTTCCGGACCTGCAGGGAATTTCGGAGCGCTCGTTCGCGGCCTTTACGAAAGTGATCTGCGCCGTGTGCCGCTTATCGCGAACAACGTGCGGGCCGGAACGCTTGACGGGTTCGACGAGGGCGAGGGGGTTGCCATAGGTTCGCGCATGGCGCAACAGCTCGGCATCACCCTTGGTGACAATGTCACCATTATCTCACCACGCGGTAGTGTGACCCCCATGGGCGTTACCCCGCGGCTGAAGGCCTATCCGGTCACCGCCATTTTCGAAATTGGCATGAGTGAATACGACGCGACCTTCCTGTTCATGCCACTGGAAGAGGCGCAGGCCTATTTCAACATGGATACCAAGGCGACCGGTATCGAAGTTTATGTCGCTGACCCCGATAGGGTCGGTATCATGAAGGACACGATCGAGGAGGCCGCAGATCGGCCGGCTTTCGTAACCGACTGGCGCCAGCGCAATGTCACCTTCTTTGCGGCCCTTGAGGTGGAGCGGAACGTGATGTTCATCATCCTGACGCTGATCGTCCTGGTGGCGGCGCTCAATATCGTTTCCGGCATGATCATGCTGGTAAAGGACAAGGGCAAGGACATCGCGATTTTGAGGACCATGGGCGCGACGCGTGGGTCGATTATGCGGATCTTCCTGATCACAGGCGCCAGCATCGGCTTCGTGGGTACTTTCGCCGGCTTCTTCCTTGGACTTTTGGTTTGCCTGAACATCGAGAGCATCCGTCAATTCGTTTCCTGGCTTACCAGGACGGAGCTGTTCGATCCGACGCTCTACTTTTTGTCTCAGCTGCCTGCGGAGATTGACTCCGGAGAGACGATAACAGTGCTTGTCATGGCGCTTGCGTTGTCACTGCTGGCGACGGTCTATCCTGCGTGGCGGGCTGCGCGGCTCGATCCCGTTGAAGCCCTCAGATATGAATAGGGAGACGGGAGATGAACATGGCCGTTGACCCCAACCAGGCACCGGGACTGGCGCCCGCCGCCCTGCAATTGTCTGGCATTACCCGCAGTTTCGACGAGGGTAATCGCGAACTTCATATCCTGAACGGTGCTGATCTGCGCATCGAGGCAGGCGAGATGGTTGCCCTGGTGGCGCCTTCCGGAACCGGCAAATCAACCCTTTTGCATATTGCCGGTTTGCTGGAGCGCCCGGACGAGGGCGATGTCTTCCTCGGGCCGGTCAACTGTTCGGATCTGTCGGATGATGAGCGCACGGCCATCCGGCGTAACGACATCGGGTTCGTCTATCAGTTTCATCACCTGCTGCCGGAGTTTACCGCACAGGAAAACGTGATGATGCCACAGATGATCCGTGGCTTGCCGCGAAAGATGGCAGCGGAGCGAGCAGACGAGCTTTTGAAATACATGCGTCTCGGTGAGCGTGGCAGCCATCGCCCTTCGGAGCTATCCGGTGGGGAGCAGCAGCGTGTTGCCGTTGCCCGTGCGGTTGCGAATGCACCACGTATCCTTCTTCTGGATGAACCGACGGGAAATCTGGACCCCAACACTGCAGGCTATGTATTCGATGCCTTGCAGGCATTGGTGCGGGCGTCCGGTGTTGCGACGCTGTTCGCAACTCACAACCTGGAACTGGCGGGCCGGATGGACAGGGCAATAACGCTGTCCGAAGGCCTGGTCAGGGACCTCTAGGTTTTTCCAGTCAGACAAACCAAGCCAAAAAATTGCTCCTAACCCGTGTGAGCGGGCTCCTCAGGGCTGCGGTTCCCCAGAAGAACAAAGCAAAAACCCAAAGTTTACAGCAAATTTGATTTGCTTGATGACAAGGGGAACAAAAAGGGCTTGCAATAGGAACAAAAATGGAACATCATCCAGTTACGCAATTAGCAACGGTTGGAGGGTGTGATGATCCATATCGCTCGTGATTTTGCCGCTTTCGGTGCAATGGTTTGCTTCTGCACGACGCTCGCCGTTTGGGGCGACGTGCTTCTGTCCGTCGGCTGATCAATCTCTGCTGAACGGTCGTTGTTTCGGCAAATGGTGCCGGAGTGCGTTTTTTGAGTGCCGGGCTTCAGTCGACTGCGGTGTGATGCGAAGTCAGGATTACAAAGAACAGCGGTAACAACTCCTTCGGCGTCTCGACACGCAATTCCGAACACGCTTCACTTGAGCGCTGATTCTGGAAGATGTTATGAGAGCCGCCATGTCTGCTTCAGATCCCAACAATTCTCTGTCTTCCGGTTTGTCAGAAAATGCCGGCGGTGAGGCTAGCGGTCCCGGCTATGTTCACCTCCGGGTCCATTCCGCGTTGTCGCTTCTGGAAGGTGCGTTGCCGATCAAGAAGCTTCTCGATCTCGCCAAGGCCGATGACCAGCCGGCGCTGGCGATTGCCGATACCAACAATCTGTTTGGCGCGCAGGAATTTGCGACCAAAGCGTGGGGATCCGGAATTCAGCCGATTGCGGCGTGTCAGCTTTCCGTCTTTTTCGACGATGGGCTTGAAAGCGGGCGGAGAGGGGAACCAGCGCTTTCGGACGTTGTTCTTCTCGCCATGACAGAAGCCGGTTACGGCAATCTGATGGAGCTGAGTTCTCGGGCCTTCCTCGATACGGAAACCGGTCTGAGGCCACATGTTTCCTCCGGGTATCTTCTATCAAAGTCCGAAGGCGTTATCATTCTGACCGGTGGTGTCGGCGGACCGATCGGGGCAGCGCTCCTTGCCGGACGCAAGGATCTCGCAAAAAGCCGGCTGCAAACACTGGCGGACCGTTTTCCCGGCCGTTGCTACGTGGAAATCCAGCGCCATGGCATGGAAGCCGAGCGCAAGACCGAAGACGCGTTTCTCGATCTGGCCTACGAATACGGGCTGCCACTGGTCGCCACCAACGAAGCCTTCTTTCCCAAGCGCGAAGACTATGAAGCTCATGACGCCCTGATCTGCATTTCCGAGGGCAGGGTGCTGATCGAGGATGACCGCAGACGCCTGACACCGGAGCACTACTTCAAAAGCCGCGCGGAAATGTGCGCACTCTTCGCGGATTTGCCGGAGGCACTTGTCTCAACGGTAGAGATTGCCCGGCGCTGCAGCTTCCGTCCGTTGAAGCGCGCGCCGATCCTGCCCCGGTTTGCCGGTGCGGATGCGGATCCGGAAGAAGCGGAGAAGGCAGAAGCGGAAGAGTTGATCCGCCAGGCACGCGAAGGATTGCAGGCGCGCCTTGATGCCCACGGACTGGCGCCGGGTCTTGAGGAGAAGGACTATTGGGACCGTCTCGACTACGAGACCGGTATCATCGAGCGCATGAAGTTTCCCGGTTACTTCCTGATCGTTGCCGACTTCATCAAATGGGCGAAAGGGCAGGATATTCCGGTCGGCCCGGGGCGCGGGTCCGGTGCGGGGTCCCTGGTCGCCTGGTCCCTGACCATTACCGACCTCGATCCCATGCGGTTCTCGCTGCTGTTCGAACGCTTCCTCAATCCCGAACGCGTTTCGATGCCTGACTTTGATATCGACTTCTGCCAGACCCGGCGTGAAGAAGTGATCCGTTATGTTCAGGAAAAATACGGCCGGCAGCAGGTCGCCCAGATCATCACTTTCGGATCGCTTCAAGCTCGGGCCGTGCTGCGCGATGTCGGCCGCGTACTGCAAATGCCTTATGGCCAGGTCGACCGGCTCTGCAAACTTGTTCCCGCCAACCCGGCAAATCCTGTAACGCTTGGTCAGGCGATCGAGGAAGAGCCACGCCTGCGCGAGGCAGCCAAGGAAGAGGAAATCGTCGAGCGGCTGCTGGGCATGGCTCAGAAGCTCGAAGGCCTTTACCGGCACGCTTCCACGCACGCGGCGGGCGTTGTCATCGGTGACAGGCCCCTGGAACAGCTGGTGCCGCTCTATCGAGACCCGCGTTCCGACATGCCGGTTGCTCAGTTCAACATGAAGATGGTGGAAGATGCCGGACTTGTTAAGTTCGACTTCCTCGGCCTGAAGACGCTGACGGTTATCGATACGGCGGTGAAGCTGATTGAACGGCGCGGTATCGATGTCGACGTGGCAGCCCTGCCGATCGACGACGAGAAAACCTACCAGCTGCTGGCGCGGGGCGAAACGTTTGGCGTGTTCCAGCTGGAAAGTCAGGGCATGCGCCGCGCGATTGCAGGCATGAAACCCGATCGGTTCGAAGACATCATTGCCCTTGTGGCTTTGTATCGCCCCGGACCGATGGAGAACATCCCGGTCTACAACGCGGTGAAACACGGCGAACAGGACCCGGACTGCTTGCATCCGCTGCTTGAACCCATCCTGATGGAGACGAACGGCATTATCGTCTACCAGGAACAGGTGATGCAGATTGCGCAGGTTTTGTCCGGCTACTCACTCGGGGAAGCTGACCTTCTGCGCCGCGCCATGGGTAAGAAGATTGCCGCGGAGATGGAAGTCCAGCGGGCACGTTTTGTCGACGGCGCGGTGGAGCGTGGGATCAACAAGAGCCACGCCGGAACAATCTTCGATCTTGTGGCGAAGTTCGCCAACTACGGCTTCAACAAGTCGCACGCTGCGGCGTATGCGCTGGTCTCCTACCATACGGCCTGGCTCAAGGCGAACCACCCGGTCGAGTTCATGGCCGCTTCCATGACACTGGATCTGGGCAATACGGAAAAACTGGGCGACTACAGGCAGGAATGTCGGCGCATGAAGATCGAGATCGAGCCGCCGTCAATCAACCGCGGGCAAGTCTATTTTGACGTTGCCGACGGCAAGATCCTTTACGCGATGGGCGCGATCAAGGGTGTCGGCGAGCAGGCTGTTGAACACATTGTTGAGGTTCGGGGCGACAAGCCTTTCAAGAGCCTTGGCGATTTTGCGCGTCGGATTTCACCCAAGGCCCTCAACAAGCGAACGCTTGAAAACCTGGTGGCCGCCGGAGCATTCGATGAGCTTGAGCCCAACCGGGCACGGGTTTTTGAAGGCCTCGACCGGATCATGGGCCTGGCTCAACGCACCGAGGAAAACAAGACGCTCGGCCAGGACGAGCTTTTTGGCGGCAGCGACAGCGAAGAACCCTTGCAGCTGGATGATGTCCATGGCTGGACAAACGAAGAGAAGCTGCAACGGGAACATTCGGCGATCGGATTTTACCTGTCAGCGCATCCGATCGACGAATACGCTTCCGTACTGGAAAAGATGCGGGCACAGCCGTGGAGCCAGTTTTCGGAAGCAGTCAAGAAGGGGGCGTCTCACGGCCGGCTTGCCGGCACCGTTGTGTCCATGCAGGAACGCAAGACCAAGACCGGCAATCGCATGGGAATCGTTCGCCTGTCCGATGCCACGGGCCAGTATGAGGCGTTGCTCTTCCGGGAGAAACTCGAACAGTTCCGGGATGCCTTGCAGGCTGGTCGTTCCGTTGTCGTGCTCGTCGGGGCCGACATGCGCGACGACGAACCATCCCTTCGAATCGAACAGGTCGATCCGATCGATCAGGTTGCAGCCCGCCTGCAGAAAAGCATGCGCGTCTTTGTTCGCGATGAACGTCCAATCCCGAGCCTTGCGAAGCAGTTGCAGGTGAGGGGGGAAGGTGACGTCACGGTGATTGTACTTCTGGAAAACGGTGCACGGGAAGTGGAAGTCAAGCTCCCCGGCCGGTTCCGCCTGTCACCGGAAATTGCGGGCGCGCTCAAGGCAGTGCCAGGTGTAACGGACGTACAGGTGGCGTGAGCGTCCAGGGGCGCTAACAATGCGATTCCACTGCGGGAGCGCTGGTGCGCCATGGTTTCAATGGTCCTGAATATGCTGGCTCTGTCAGTTGCCGATGCGGGCGCTGTGATAGTCCTTGAGCGCGGTGGCCAGCTGCAACGCAAAGCGCGCTGAGGCCACGGGAAGTGTACGCCCGCGCATCTGGCCCAGAATTAGGTTTCCGGGTGGCACGTCCTTGCTCGAGATCGGTTTGAAAACCAGCGAGCCGTCATCCTGCTCTCTGAGCCCCAGAGGGATCTGGAAGCCGATCAGTTTCTCACAGAGAACGTAGTGCCGGATCAGGTCGAAGCTTTCGGTCTCGACGGCCGGAGAAACGCGGCGGCTGCCACGCCGGGCAGCAAAGTCCAGCAGATGCCTGACGCCATATTTGGTTGTCGGGGCGACGTGGGGCACATCAAGACAATCCCGCAGGCGCACCTCCGCTTTTTTTGCCAGTGGGTGGTCGCTCGCCATGACCGCATAAACCTCCTGCGGGATGACATGAAGCACCTCGAAATCCACCAGATAGACTGGCTCGAACACCAGCGCCAGGTCGCTGGAATAGGACACGAGTTCCTGCTCGGCCTGGGTTCTGTCCCTGACGTTGACCGAAAACGTGACGCCCGGATGATCACGCCGGTACCGGGCGATCTGCTCGGGCAGGAAATAAGGAACCATGGCCTGGGAGCAGGCGATGGAAACGTGCCCTCTGCGTTCTCCCGCAAGATCCGCGACCTGGCTCTGCACACGAGCAAGGTCCGAAAGGCTTGCGCGATAGTGGTGGAGAAGAAGCTCTCCGGCAGGGTTGAGACGTACGCCCTTCGGAAGGCGCTCAAAGAGCTGGGCGCCAAACTCCTGCTCGAACCTTTGCACCCGACGTGTGAGCGCCGAGGCGGTCAGGTTCATGTCTTCCGCCGCTTTTCTGATGGAGCCCGCTCGGGCGACAGCCTCTATGAGCTGAAACGTGTATAAGTGTCTCATTTCAATAGGCTTTGTTTATAGCGTTGCATTTTTTTCATCGCATCTGTGAATTTATAGCATTTTTCGGAAACAGAAAACACCTGCAAGCTTCGGAAAGCCAATCGCACAGCGGAGTTTCCGAACATGTCCCTACACAGACGCGAATTCCTCAAAGCCGGAGCTGCCGTCGTCGGCGCCCTCCCGTTTTCCCGGTCCCTGTCTGCCTTCGCCGCAAGCGATACCCTGGTGGCGGTGACCGGTCAGACCATCAACAGTCTGGATCTTCACCGTACCGGTACCAACAGGGCCAGCTATCAGGTTGCCATCAACAGTTATGACCGGTTGATTACGTTCGGCAGCAAGACCCTGGAAGATGGCAGCGTTTCTTTCGACTATTCGAAGCTGGAGCCGGAACTCGCGGAAAGCTGGACAATTTCCGACGACGGTTTGACCATTACCTTCAAGCTGAAGCCGAACGCCGTCTTCTGGGACGGCAGCAAGGTGACTGCAGAGGATGTAAAATGGTCTTTCGACCGGGCCGTGTCAGTTGGCGGGTTCCCGAGCACGCAGATGAAAGCTGGCGGCCTTGTGCGGCCGGATCAGTTTGAAGCCGTCGACGAGGAAACCTTTGTCGTCAAGCTCGACAAGCCATCAAAGCTATCCTTGCCGGATCTGGCAGTTCCTGTGCCATTCGTCATCAATTCGAAAGTCGCCAAGGAACATGCGACAGCCGATGATCCCTGGGCGACTGAGTATCTTCACACGACACCTGCCGGGTCCGGGGCCTACAAGGTTGCCCGTTGGGATTCCGGCCAGCAGATCGTTTACGAACGCTTTGACGAATGGGCTGGTGGACCATTGCCCAAGGTTCGCAGAATCATTGTTCGAGAAGTGCCGAGCCCGGCAACGCGCCGCGCCCTGATCGAACGTGGTGATGTGCAGGTGTCATTCGACATACCGGATAAGGATGCTGCTGAGCTCGCTGAAAAGGTGAAGGTGTATTCCACACCGATTGCCAACACCATGCATGTGGTTGGCCTGAATTACACTTTCGAACCTTTCCAGGATCCGAATGTGCGCAAGGCTATCGCCTATGCGATTCCCTACAAGGACATCTTCGATACTGCAGCTTACGGCCGCGGCGCACCGTTGTGGGGCGGTGGCGAGACCATTGAAGACACCTCCTGGCCGCGTAAGTCGCCCTATAGCCATGACATGGAGAAAGCCAAGGAGTTGCTTGCGGCATCCGCCTATCCTGATGGCTTCGAAGTCCCTCTGTCGATCAGCACAGACCTTGCTTCCTGGATGGAGCCAACGGCGCTGCTGATTCAGGAAAGTCTCGGCAAACTCGGCATCAAGACGGAAATCGAGAAGATCCCCGGGGCAAACTGGCGCACGGCGGTGCTCGTGGAAAAGCGCCTGCCACTACATCTTGAAAACTTCGGCGGCTGGCTGGACACACCCGACTACTACTTCTTCTGGGCGTATCAGGAAGGCAACCTTTTCAATTCCTCGAATTATCGAAACGAGGAAATCGAGACCCTGACCTCGGAAACGCTTCACATGGCGCAGGACGATCCGGAGTACGCGCCGAAGATCAAGCGGATGTTCGAGATCGCGATGGAAGACCTGCCGAGGATTCCGCTTTATCAGCCGGCGCTCAACGTCGCGGTCAACAGTGCCGACGGTTACGAGTTCTGGTTCCACCGCCAGCTCGATGTCCGCTCTCTGACGAACGTGGAGAGCTAGGTCATGGCGCGTCGCAGCTCAGCTACGCTTAACCGCATTCTGCAGGCGATACCGGTTCTGATTGGCGTTGTGGTGATCAGCTTCATCCTCACACGTGCCTTGCCCGGTGACCCAGCGGTGCAATTTGCCGGAGCTGCGGCAACGCCTGAATCCATCGAAGAGGTTCGACGGTCTCTGGGTCTCGACAAACCGTTGCCGGAGCAGTTCCTGATCTATGTAGGAGATCTGCTGCAGGGAGACCTGGGACAGTCGGTTTCCACCGGCCGGCCCGTTGCGACGGAACTCGCGTCCCGACTGCCGGCCTCGCTCGAATTGACGCTGTCCGCCCTGATCCTGTCCTGCCTGATCGCCGTTCCACTCGGCGTTCTGGCAGCGACACGGCCGGGAACCTGGATTGACCAGCTATGCCGGATCCTTGTCACCGCCGGCGTATCTCTGCCGACTTTCTTCACCGGCATCGTCCTGATCTATGTTTTCTATTACCTCCTGGGCATCGCACCGTCGCCCCTCGGCAGGCTCGATTTCATCTATCTTGATCCGCCCAGGATTACCGGGTTCTTCCTGATCGACGCTGCAATTGCCGGAGATTGGGAAACCTGGTTCGGGGCGCTGAAGCAGCTGGTCTTGCCAGCAACGACGCTAGCCCTCTTCACCCTTGCCCCGATCGCGCGCATGACTCGGGCGGCGATGCTGTCTGCATTGGCGGCCGACTATGTCAGGACCGCACGGGCAGCAGGCCTCGGGCCAGGAATGGTGCTTTACGGCTACGCTTTCCGCAACGCCCTGCTTCCGGTCGTGACCACACTGGGGATGGTGTTTTCCTTTGTGCTTGGGGCGAATGTGCTGGTCGAGAAGGTCTTCGCCTGGCCAGGTATCGGATCCTATGCGGTAGAGGCGCTTGTGGTTTCCGATTACGCCGCGGTTCAGGGATTCGTTCTGGCGATGGCATTGCTGTTCGTCATTCTCAACCTGTTGATCGATCTGTCCTATTCGCTGATTGATCCACGTTTCGGGACATCTTCGAAATGAGTGATACGACGTTGCCTCCAACCGTCGCGGAGCGGAAGACCGGCTCCGGTGCACTGGCCCATACGATCTATGTCCTTCGGGAAAATCCGGTCACGGCCCTGTCTTTCGCCATGTTCGCTTTTTTCATCGGATCAGCAGTGCTCGGACCTGCGCTGGTTCCCTACGATCCGCTGCAGACGAATGCGGCCAATGCATTGCAGGCCCCCAGCTGGTCTCATTGGTTCGGAACCGACAATCTTGGCCGCGATGTCTTTTCAAGGGTGATCGTTGCAACGCGCCTTGATCTGATCATCTCGGTGTCCGCAGTTGCGCTTTCCTTCGTCATCGGTTCGGTCCTTGGCGCCGTGGCCGGTTACCGTGGAGGCTGGCTGGATGTAGTGCTCAACCGGTTTCTCGACACCATCATGGCCTTTCCATTGTTCGTGCTGGCCATGGGCATTGTGGCGGCGCTCGGGAATTCGATTTCCAACATCATTCTGGCCACTGCGATCATCAACATTCCGTTCTACGCCCGTCTTGTTCGTGCGGAGGTCAACATCCGGCGGGAAGCCGGCTTCACGCTTGCCGCAAAGCTTGCCGGCAACTCGGATACCAGGGTGCTCGCGTTTCACATATTCCCGAATGCCCTGCCGCCGATGATGGTGCAGGTCTCGCTCAATCTGGGGTGGGCGATTTTGAACGCGGCCGGGTTGTCCTTTATCGGCCTTGGTGTTCGTCCGCCCACACCGGAGTGGGGCATCATGGTTGCCGAAGGCGCGAATTTCATCGTGTCCGGCGAGTGGTGGCTGGCGTTGTTTCCGGGGCTCTGGCTGATGCTGGCAGTCTTTACCTTCAACCTGATGGGAGACGGTCTTCGCGACATCGTCGACCCGCGTCGCCGGACCTGAGGAGCTTTGCCATGCTGACCATCAAGGATCTCAAAGTTGCCTTCAAGACGCGCCGAGGTGACGTTCAGGCCGTCAAAGGTATCAGTTTCGACCTGGCCAAGGGTGAACGTCTGGGCATTGTCGGGGAAAGCGGATCGGGAAAATCCGTTACATCCTATGCCCTTATGCGCATTCTGGACGCCGGTGGCCGGATCAAATCCGGTGAGGCGGTATATGACGGTATCGATCTCAAGCAGGCGGCGGAGCGCGACATGCGTGAAATCCGCGGTCGGGAGATCTCGATGATCTTTCAGAACCCGCGTGCGGCACTCAATCCCATTCGGAAGGTTGGGCACCAGCTTGAGGACGTCCTTCGCCAGCATGGCCGGGCGACCAGGCAAAATGCGAAAGCAAAAGCAATCGAGGCACTGGAAGCGGTGAAGATCAACGAGGCTGCTGAGCGTTACGAAGCCTATCCCTTCGAGCTGTCGGGTGGCATGTGCCAGCGCATCGTGATTGCCATTGCGCTTGCCTGTGACCCCAAGCTTCTCATCGCGGACGAGCCGACCACCGGCCTCGACATCACCACCCAAAAGGCCGTCATGGACCTTGTCGATGATCTTGTTCGGGCGCGTGAAATGTCGTCGATCCTGATTACGCACGATCTCGGCCTGGCGTCCGAATATTGCGATCGTATCGTCGTGATGAAGGACGGTGTCATTGTGGAGGAGGGCAGGCCGGCGGACCTGTTTTCAAACCCTCGACATGCCTATACCAGAAAACTGGTGGACGCGACGCCGCGGCGCGGAGCCAGCATCCGTTCATTGCTGCCGGAAGATCAACGCGCACCGCTGGCCGCACGGACAATCGGCAACTCTCCGATGATGGAAGTCGTCAACCTGACCAAGACCTACCAGGGAAAATCCGGTCCGGTGTACGCCGTCAAGGGCATCAGCTTCACTATTCGCGAAGGCGAAAGCGTGGGACTGGTCGGCGAATCCGGCTGCGGAAAATCCACCACGTCTTCCATGATCGTGCGTTTGCTTGATCCAACGTCAGGTCACCTGCTTTTCAGGGGCGAGGATATTGCCAAGCTCCCGTCGGAGAACTTCTCCCGGCATCCATTGCGGCAGAAAATCCAGATGGTCTTCCAGGATGCGACGGACAGTCTCAATCCCAGACATACCGCCCGCCAGTCGATAGCTGAACCCTTGAAGCGTCTGACAGGATTGAAAGGCGCCCCCTTGGGCGAGCGGGTGGAAGAGCTGGCCGCATTGACAGGCTTGCCGAGCCATCTTCTTGATCGGTTTCCGCACCAGCTGTCAGGGGGACAGAAGGCGCGCGTCGGCATAGCCAGGGCAATCGCCCCGGATCCCGATCTCCTGATCCTTGATGAACCGACTGCCGCTCTGGATGTTTCCATTCAGGCCGTTGTCCTGAACCTGCTTGCAGACCTGCGGGCCCGGCTTGGCATGAGTTACCTTTTCGTCAGCCATGATCTCAATGTCGTGCGTCTGCTGTGCGACCATGTCGTCGTCATGAAGGGCGGCAAAGTTGTTGAGGCGGGAGCCGTCGAGACGGTCATGGATACACCCCAGAACCCCTACACTCGCGAATTGCTTACGGCTGCGCCCCAGGCGCCGGCGCGCAAAACCGCCGCCTAAGACATTTTGGAAGGACTAGACATGATCCGCGATCTTCCCTTCACGCTCGCCGAGCTCCGGCAGGCCTACGCCGAAGGTTTGTCTGTTGAGGCCGTGATCGAAGAAGCCTTCAGGCGGCTTGATGCCACCGGCGACCCGGGGATCTTCATTCACCAGGCACGAGAAACGGCACTCGCTGAGGCCCGTAGTCTTGGCAATCCCGATGGCCGGCCCCTTTGGGGAATTCCCTATGTGGCCAAGGACAATATCGACGTGGCTGGCATGCCGACGACCGCGGCGTGCCCGGATTTCGAGTATTTCGCTGATAGCGATGCTTTTGTCGTTGGGCGTCTTCGGCAAGCGGGTGCAATTTGTCTTGGCAAGACCAATCTCGATCAATTCGCGACTGGCCTCGTCGGAGTGAGAACACCATACCCCGTGCCATTGAACGCGGTGGATCCGGAAATCGTTCCCGGTGGCTCTTCCTCAGGCTCGGCTGTTGCTGTTGCCCACGGGTTCGCGTGTTTCTCGCTGGGAACCGACACGGCAGGGTCCGGGCGTGTGCCGGCAGCCCTCAACGGCATTGTGGGGCTCAAACCAAGCCTGGGCGTTCTGTCCGGCTCAGGTCTGGTCCCCGCATGCCGGACCCTCGATACGATCTCGATTTTTGCCATGACCGTTACGGATGCTTGGGCCGTATTCGAGACTGCTGCAGGCTACGACCCGGCAGATGCCCATTCCAGGCAGCTGCCGGTCCAGAAACTGTCTGCCAGTCCGGGAACTGTACGGATCGCGGTCCCTGACGATGCTTCACTGAAAACCTTCGGTGACATGGCTCAGGCGGACCATTTCAGGGCAACGATCGCATCGCTGCGTACGCAGGGAGCCGTCGTGCAGGAAATCGATTTTCAGCCGTTTTACGATGTGGCTAGCCTGCTCTACGAGGGGGCCTGGGTCGCGGAACGCACGGCTGCTGTCGGCAATCGTCTGATTGATGCGCCGCAGACGCTTCATCCGACGACCCGCGCAATTATTGAACCAGGTCTTTCTTTAACCGCTGTCGACGCATTCCGCGGACTTTACAAGCTGCAGGACCTGCGCCGGATCTGTGATGAGCTTTTGGCAGAGATCGATTTCCTCTGCGTTCCGACGATACCGACATTCGTCTCGGTAGAAGAAATTACCGCTGACCCCATTGGCCCGAATTCGGGCCTTGGCACCTACACGAATTTCGTCAACCTTCTCGATCTTTGCGGTATTGCGGTTCCAACAGGTTTGCGACAGGACGGCCGGCCTGGAAGCCTGACGGTTCTGGCCCGCTGCGGTCAGGATGCAGCCGCCGCAGCGCTTGCAGCTACAGTTGAAACTGGTCCGCTTGGAGCAACGAACTGGGCTCGGCAGAAATCTGCGCTGACCACAAGCGAGATCGCTGTCGGTGAAATAGCCGTTGCGGTCTGCGGCGCCCACATGTCGGGACTGCCGCTAAACAAGGAGCTGATTTCTCACGGCGCACGCTTTGTAAAATCCAGCAAGACAGCACCGGAATACCGTTTCTTCGCACTTGCAGGCGGGTCTCCGAAGCGGCCGGGCCTTGTGCAGGTTGGGGCTGGCTCGGGCGGATCAATCAATGTGGAGGTCTGGGCAATGCCGCTTGAGACCTTCGGCAGTTTCATGACGGGTATTCCGGCACCGCTGTGCATCGGCACGGTGAAGCTGGAAGACGGAACCGGCGTAAAAGGATTTTTGTGTGAAGGACATGCAGTTGAAGGGGCTGTTGAAATCACCGAACTGAGTTCCTGGCGAACCTATCTTTCCTCAGTGGTTGCTTCCGTTCCCCAGCCGGATGTCTCTGACGAGAAGCTGACCGCGCATGCAAGCTGAACTTCTGACATACGAGGTTTCAGTCAATGCGGGATATAGAGGGTAGGTGTCATGTCTCTTCTGATTGCTGTTTGCCAAGCTCTTCGCAGGCCAGCGTCCCCAGGCGGTAAATAGCGGATTCAAGCGTGTCCGACCAAACGTCGCCGCAACTGATGCGAAGGCAATGTGCATAAAGGCCTGATGCGGTGAAAAGACTGCCAGGAGCAAAGCAAATATTTTGATTTAAGGCCTTGTAATAAAGCTTTGTTGTGTCGATTTTTTTGTCCATTTCTATCCACAAGACGAAACCGCCGTCCGGATGTGTGACCCTGGTACCCGCCGGAAAGGACTGTGCAATGGCCCGGCGTGCGCGCGCGACATTGGTTTCCATTGTCCGGGCCATGCGAGACACATGGCGCTCGAAGTCCCGGGATGACAGGAATTCAGCCAAAGCCAGTTGAGGTGCCAACGGGTTGCAGATTGAGGCGGAGAACTTGGCCTTGTTGATTTGGGCAATGCGGCCTGGAGCGCGGATCCAGCCGGTTCGGTAACCTGGGGCGAGGGTTTTCGAGAAAGAGCTGCAATAGAAGATCTCGGTCTCGTGCGGCAGACTGAAAAACGGTGCCGGACGGCATCCGCCAAACCCGAGGCCGCCGTAGGTATCATCTTCGATCAGGGGTGTCTTGTAACGGTCCAGCAGCTTCAGGACAGAACGTTTCACCGGCTCCGGCATCATGGTGCCGAGTGGGTTGGTGAAGCTGGACGACAAGGCAACGGCAGTTACGGTACCCGATTTCAGAGCCAGCTCGAGTGCGGACGGATCGATGCCGTCCCGCGAGGTTGGCAACTCCCAGGCCTTCAGTTTCAGGCGTTCGAGCACCTGCAGTAGTCCGAAATAGGCGGGCGATTCGACGGCAATCGTATCGCCCGGCTGTGTGAGCGTTTGAAGTGCGAGCCCCAGAGCTTCGGTGCAGCCACTGGTAATGACAATTTCATCCTGGGAAACTGTGCTGCCATGCAAGCACATAAGCTTTGCGATTTCTCTCCTGAGTTCCGGTAACCCCTGAGCAGACCCATAGGCGTTGAGTTGCTGTCCTTTCGAGCGGAGGAGTCGTGCCTGCAAGGCGTTCAGCGGCTCTGCGGCCAGCAGAGACGGGGCGGGAATGGCGCAGCCAAGCGGCACATATGCCGGGTTTGACGCATGTTCGAGCATCTCCAGGTAAGGAGCTTGAAACACGACACTGCGGCTGGTCTCGGGTGGCGTTGTTTTACTGGGCTCGATGAGCCTGTGGCTTGCTGGACGGGTGACGAAATAGCCGGACTTTGCCTGTGCCCGGATATAGCCTTTGTCTTCGAGATGGGCATAGGCCTGGTTGGCGGTCGACAGGCTAACGGAATAACTGCGCATGGTGCGCCGGAGGGAAGGGAACCTCTCCCCGGGCTTCAAGGTGCCATTGTCGATCAGCTGCGCCAGGGACTGGGCAACGGACTGGTATTTGAACGAAACCATTTCAACTGTATCTGTTAATTTTCGAGTTTTTGTATCTGTTTTGATTTTAGGAGAGATGTCAAACCGGGCCGGACATTTCATCAGTCAGGAGTGCCGGACATGGCAATGGAACATCCGATCCGTTTCACGGAAAAACTTGCAAGGCTCGAAGGGTTATGGTCGCCTCGCGTCATTGCGGAAATGAACGATTACCAGTTCAAGATCGTCCGCATTCAAGGAGACTTCGTCTGGCATGATCATCCTGAAACGGATGAGACCTTCATCGTTCTCAAGGGCGAAATCCGCATCGATTTTCGCGATCGAGCCGTTGTACTGGGCGAAGGGGAAATGTACGTCGTGCCGAAGGGCGTCGAGCACAAGCCCTATGCGGAATCGGAAGCCGAGCTGCTGCTGATCGAGCCGAAGGGTATTCTCAATACCGGCCATGCGGGCGGAGACAGGACCCAGGAAAACGATCTCTGGATCTGACAAAGTGGTTCGGGCCGGGACTTTTGTGCGTTCCGGCCCGGCCGGTGAGGCGATTCTTGGCGCGCTGTTACTGACCTGCGGGCCAGATAAATTCGACGCGGATTCCACCGGGTTCAGCCAGCATCATGTGCCTGCGTGGGCCCCCGCCGAGAGGCTCCGGCATAAATTCGATCTCTACTCCGGGCCAGGCCTTCACCTTTTCGGCGATTTCCAGCAGCTTTTCTTCGCTTGAGACTTCAAGGGCCAGATGGTGGAGGCCGATATTGGTTTTCCTGTCGAAGCCCGTCACAGGCCTTGTGCGATCTGCCTGCCAGAGCGTCAGGCGGGCGGTGCCGTCGGAAACGGTTGTTCGCGGGTAGTTGTCATCACGTGCCAGCAGTTGCCAGCCGAGCAGCTCGGTAAAAAAGGCGGTGGTCTGTTCCAGATCTCGGACTGTGAGGCCCAGGTGGTTGATGCCTTTGGTGGTCACGATGGAGTGTCCTTGCTGTGGCGAGTTCAAAATAGGTATAAATGACATGATTGAACGTCAACACGTGTCGCTGCTTATCGAGGTATCGAAACGTGAGCTTGCGCCAGAGCGGAAAAATTCGATTTTCAAACGGCGAGTGTGTTGAAGAAAACCGGCCCTTGGGCCTTGAAATAAAATTTCTTCCCAACTATAAGGCGCGCATTCCACACGCAAGGGGCGGAAACCGAGCTTATCGGGGTCCTTCCGGTGGCCGAAGGGAATTCTCTCCGGTCCACATCCTCTTGCGGAGGTCAAACCGGAAAAACTCAGGAGATAAGGGCCATGTCTTTGCCCGATTTCACCATGCGTCAGCTGCTGGAAGCTGGCGTTCACTTTGGTCACCAGAAACACCGTTGGAACCCGCGCATGGGTCAGTACATCTTTGGTGTACGCAACGATGTTCATATCATGGACCTGTCCCAGACCGTTCCGCTTCTGCACCAGGCTCTGAAGGCCGTGTCCGACACGGTTGCCGGCGGTGGCCGCGTTCTGATCGTAGGTACCAAGCGCCAGGCACAGGAATCTGTCGCATCTGCAGCGCGCAACTCCGCTCAGTATTACGTCAACGCACGTTGGCTCGGCGGCATGCTGACGAACTGGAAGACCATCTCCCAGTCCATCCAGCGCCTGCGCAAGCTGGAAGAAACCCTGTCTTCCGACGCTGCCAACGCTCTGACCAAGAAAGAGCGTCTGTTCATGGACCGCGAGCGTGAAAAGCTCGAGCGGAACCTTGGCGGTATCAAGGACATGGGCGGTATTCCGGACCTGATCTTCGTGATCGACACCAACCGCGAAGCCATCGCCATCCAGGAAGCCCGTCGTCTGGGTATTCCGGTTGCCGCGATCCTCGATTCCAACTCCAATCCGGAAGGCATCACCTATCCGGTGCCGGGTAACGACGACGCTGGCCGCGCTCTGTCGCTGTACTGCGACCTGATCGCTCGTGCCGCCATCGACGGTATCTCCCGTGCACAGGGCGCTTCCGGCATGGACATCGGCGCTTCCGAAGAAGCTCCGGTTGAAGAAGTTCTTGCTGAAGCTTCTGAAGAAGCTCCGGCTGAAGCAGCAGCTGCCGAGGCTTAAGCCTCTCCTGCCGCGGTCTGCCGCGGCAGAATATTGTTGAAATTCGCAAGGCGGGCTGCATTTTGTTGCAGCCCCGTCATAAAGGCGCGGAAGGCCATGGGCTAAACCGTGTCTCATCTGAAACCCCCATGCACGAGGCAATCGATGAGCATTACCGCTGCGATGGTAAAAGAGCTCCGCGAGAAATCCGGCGCTGGCATGATGGACTGCAAGACCGCCCTGACTGAAGCAGGCGGTGATATGGAAGCAGCTGTTGACTGGCTGCGCACCAAAGGTCTGGCCAAGGCTGCCAAGAAGGCAGGCCGTGTGGCTGCTGAAGGTCTGGTCGGCGTTGCCGCTGATGGCAACAAGGCTGCCGTGATCGAGCTGAACTCCGAAACCGACTTCGTTGCACGCAACGAAGGGTTCCAGGAGCTGGTCTCCAATGTGGCCAAGGTAGCCGTCGGCACCGATGGTTCCGTTGAAGCCGTTTCCGCTGCAAACCTCGGCGGCAAGCCGGTTGCAGAAGCGATCACCGACGCGATCGCCACGATCGGCGAAAACATGACCCTGCGCCGCACTGCGGTTCTGGCCGTAAACGAAGGCGTTGTCGCGACCTACGTTCACAGCGCTGTTTCCGACGGTCTCGGCAAGATCGGCGTTCTGGTGGCCCTGGAATCCGCTGGTGACAAGGACAAGCTGAATGGCCTTGGCCGTCAGATTGCCATGCACGTTGCAGCAACCAGCCCGCTGTCGCTGAACACCGAAGAACTGGATCCGACGGTTGTCGAGCGTGAGAAGTCTGTCTTCTCCGAACAGGCACGCGAATCCGGCAAGCCGGAAAACATCATTGAAAAAATGGTGGAAGGCCGTTTGCGCAAATTCTACGAGGAAGTTACCCTCGTGAAGCAGGCTTTCGTGATCAACCCGGATCAGACGGTTGAGCAGGCCGTAGAGGCGCTCGCTAAAGAAATCGGCGCTGAAGTCAAACTTACCGGCTTTGTCCGCTTCGCAATCGGCGAAGGGATCGAGAAGGAAGAGCAAGACTTCGCCGCAGAGGTGGCAGCAGCCACCGGGCAGTAAGCTCAAGGAAAAGCGCCGGCAAGTCCGGCGCTTTTTTTTTAGAAAGACAATTTCAAAAAGGGTGCACCCATGACGAATTCCTTGCGCTGGAAACGGATCCTTCTGAAACTCTCCGGCGAGGCCCTGATGGGATCGCAGGCTTTTGGAATTGACCCGGCCATCGTGCAAAGGATCGCCAAGGAAATCGCCGACGCAGTGGCTCTTGGCGCTCAGGTCGGCGTTGTCGTCGGGGGAGGGAACATCTTCCGCGGTGTTGCCGTCGCCGCCAAGGGTGGCAACCGCGTCACGGGCGACCACATGGGTATGCTGGCCACCATCATGAACAGCCTGACGCTTGCGGATGCCCTGCGCCGCCTGAAGGTCAATGCCCGTGTTCTGTCCGCCGTATCCGTTCCCTCGATTTGCGAAACCTTTTCGCAGCGTGTCGCTGACCGCTACATGGAAGACGGCGATGTGATCGTCTTTGCAGGAGGCACCGGCAACCCGTTCTTCACCACGGACAGCGGTGCGGCTCTGCGGGCTGCCGAAATGAAGTGCGACGCCTTCCTGAAGGGGACACAGGTGGATGGCGTCTACTCCGAAGACCCCAAGGTCAACCCGAACGCAGAGCGCTATGACACCCTTGGTTATGACGAAATCATAACCCGCAACCTGAAAGTCATGGACACGACGGCCATTGCCCTGGCCCGTGACAATTCCATCCCCGTCATAGTGTTTTCCATTCACTCACCCGGCGCCCTCGTCAGTGTGCTTCAGGAAACCGGCACCTACACTGTCGTGGGTGACTGAAAGTTTTAAGAACCAATCCCGGTTCAAGCTCTTGTGTTTCGGTGCGTTTATGCCATGTTGGCGCGCGCCGAGACTCTATTAAGCCAAGCACAAAACAACAGTGAGGATAAAATGTCGGTAGAAGGTGTGGACCTTGATGATCTGAAGCGCCGCATGCAGGGAGCCTTGTCGGTTCTGAAAACGGAATTTGCCGGACTGCGTACCGGCCGCGCCTCTTCTTCCATGATGGATCCGATTACTGTTGATGCCTATGGCCAGTCCATGCCGATCAACCAGGTCGCCACCGTCTCCGTTCCCGAACCTCGCATGCTGGCTGTTCAGGTCTGGGACAAGAGCATGGTGTCGGCCGTTGAAAAGGCGATCCGCGAATCCAATCTTGGTTTGAACCCGGTTGTAGACGGCATGCTGCTGCGGCTGCCGATTCCCGAGCTCAACCAGGAACGCCGCCAGGAACTCATCAAGGTGGCCCACAAATATGCCGAACAGGCAAAAGTTGCGATCCGTCACGTCCGCCGCGATGGCATGGACGCTGCCAAAAAGGCCGAAAAAGACGGTGACATTTCCCAGGACGACAGCCGTGTCGCATCCGATGAAGTGCAGAAGCTGACCGACCAGATGATTGCTGAAGTCGACGGCATGCTGGAGAAAAAAGAGCAGGAAATTTCCCAGGTCTGATTGACCTGGGGAGTGTGAGTTGGGGGAGCACATGAGCGTCAGCCCGGACCGCAACCTGCATGCACCTGCTGCGGATGAAACCGGTGCGAAAATGCCCCGCCACGTTGCCTTCATCATGGATGGCAACGGGCGATGGGCAACTGCGCGCGGTTTGCCACGGACAGAGGGACATCGACAGGGGCTGGCCGCACTGCGCAAGGTGATCCGCCATGCCGGCCGTGTCGGCATCGAAACCATCACGATCTACAGCTTCTCCTCCGAAAACTGGAACCGGCCCCAGGCTGAAGTCTCTTTCCTGATGGGGCTGCTGCGCCGTTTCGTGCAGCGCGATCTCAGCGAGCTTCACGAAGCCAATGTGCGTATCCGCATCATCGGCGGGCGCAGTGATCTGGAACCGGGAATTTTGGCGCTTCTGAAAGAAGCGGAAGACCTGACCCGTCACAACACCGGCCTGAACCTGGTCGTTGCGTTCAATTATGGTGCTCGGTCGGAAATCGTGCGGGCGGCACAGGAGCTGGCAGCAAAGGTTCAGGCTGGAGACATGCAGCCGGCCGATATAACCGAAGACGCGATCACGGCGGCACTGGATACCTCCGGTTTGCCGGATCCCGATCTCATTATCCGCACCAGCGGAGAAATGCGTCTTTCCAATTTCCTGCTGTGGCAGGCGGCCTATTCCGAGTTCTATTTCTGCGATCTTTACTGGCCGGACTTCGATGAGGCGGCCTTCGACAAGGCTTTGAGCTGCTTCTGCAGCCGTGAGCGCCGGTACGGCGGCCTTGACGCCAAGGCCAACTGACCCCCGGCTTGAGCAATGGCAGAACCAGATCAGAACCCGAAAAAACTGTCCGACCTTCGCCTCAGGTTCATTTCGGCACTCGTTCTGGGGCCTCTTGTTCTTCTGATCACCTATCTGGGCAATCTGCCCTTTGCTGCGCTGACGCTGGTCGCGTCCGGACTGTTCCTGTGGGAATGGTTCACGATCACCGGGACACAGGCAAAGTCACCCAGTTCACTCACCGGGTTCGCCACGCTGTTTGCCATTGGGGTGCTGACCGTAGCCGGACATCCTGACCTTGGTCTCGGGGCCATGGTTGCTGGTGCTTTGATCGCTTATGCGCTTGGTGGTTTCTCCAAGGCTGGACGATGGGCCATCGAAGGGATCCTCTACAGCGGGCTTGCACTGTTCTCGCTGCTTGTACTTCGTGAAGGAAGCAACGGGCTTCTGGTCGCGTTTTTTCTGCTGTTTGTTGTCTGGGCAACCGACATTTTCGCCTATTTTACCGGCCGAGCATTGGGTGGGCCCAAGCTCTGGCCACGTGTATCACCTAAGAAGACCTGGTCTGGTGCCATCGGCGGGCTGGTGCTCGCCACGGTTTTCGGCGCTGGCGTTGCTTTTGTCGCAAATGCGCAGGACCTGATGCTTTGGGCTTTACTGGCGGCCGGGCTCTCGGTCGTCTCTCAGGCAGGGGACCTTCTGGAGTCTGCCATCAAGCGGCGGTTCGACGTCAAGGATTCCAGCAAGCTGATCCCCGGGCATGGCGGCATCATGGACCGGATCGACGGTCTGGTGGCCGCAGCCATATTCGCCGTGCTGATTGGCCTTGTCGCTGGGGGCAGTCTTGCAGACCCTATTGCCGGCCTCGGTCTGATTTGAATTTGGAGTAACAGGCATGGCAGCTGCCTCTGCAGCCCGCGGCCCTGGCGCGAAAACCCGGATAACCGTTCTAGGGGCCACTGGGTCCATCGGCCAGAGCTTGGCGGATCTCATTCAAAGAAATCCGGACAGCTATGAAGTCGTCGCGCTGGTTGCGAACCGGAACACCGCGGGTCTTGCCGACATGGCAAAAGCGCTAAAGACCGGTTCCGCGATCCTTGCCGAGGAAACCTGTTATCCGGAACTCAAGGAGCGGCTTGCCGGCAGCGGCATTGCAACCGGGGCCGGTGAGGCTGCCGTTCTGGAAGCGGTCACGCAGGATACGGATATCGTCGTCGGTGCCATTGTAGGATCTGCGGGATTGAAGCCGACCATGGCCGCGATCCGGCCAGGGCGCCGCATTGCACTTGCCAACAAGGAATGCCTGGTTTGCGCGGGTGATCTGTTCATGGCCAAGATCCACGCGACCGGCGCGGAACTTTTGCCCGTCGACAGCGAGCACAATGCCATCTTCCAGGTTTTTGAAACCGACAAGGCCGACATGGTCGAGAAGGTTATTCTGACGGCGTCGGGCGGACCGTTCAGGAGTGTCTCGAAAGCCGATATGGCACGGGTAACACCGCAGCAGGCGCTCAAGCATCCGAACTGGGACATGGGCGCACGCATTACGATCGACAGCGCAACGATGATGAACAAGGGCTTCGAGGTTATAGAAGCGTCCCATCTTTTTCCGGTCGCCCACGATCAGCTTGGCGTTCTGGTCCATCCGCAATCGACGGTTCACGGACTTGTGCAATACAAGGACGGATCCCTGCTGGCTCAACTCGGCAGTCCGGACATGCGCACGCCGATCGCCCACTGCCTTGCCTTTCCCCGCCGGATGAACGTTCCGGTGAAACGTCTGGATCTGGCCGAACTCGGCACACTCACTTTTGAAGCCCCGGACCTGGACCGGTTCCCGGCGCTCCGGCTTGCGCTGGAAGCCATGCGGGCAGGGGGAATGGCACCGGCTGTGCTTAACGCTGCAGATGAGGTTGCCGTGGACGCTTTTCTGAAGGGTCGGATCGGCTTTATGGACATTCCGGCTGCCATTGAAGAGGTGCTGGATGCGATGGGGGCAGGCGGTAAGCTGACGGACGCTGCCAGCGTCGAGGATGTTCTTGCCATCGACGCAGAAGCACGGCAGAAGACTGGTGAATGGATAAGAACACGGTAATCGGGGTGTTGAAGGCCCCGAATTTTTGGTTTCCCACCATTAACACGCCGTAATTTTCTTTTTAGTACAATCCTTCAAAACAATCCTAGCTGCGCAGGATCGGACACAGTTCATGGACCTTCTCGTTTCCGCCTATTCCCTGATAGTCGGCACAATCATTCCCTTTCTTTTTGTGCTTACAATCGTCGTCTTCTTCCATGAGCTCGGCCATTTCGCTGTGGCTCGTTGGTGCAACGTAAAGGTGGATGCTTTTTCCGTCGGCTTCGGACGTGAGCTATTCGGTTTTAATGACCGGAAGGGAACACGTTGGAAACTCTGCTGGATTCCGCTTGGTGGCTACGTCAAGTTCGCCGGCGATGAAAATGCGGCAAGCATACCAAGCCGCGAGGCGATTGCGCAGATGAGCGAAGAGGACCGCAAAACGGCTTTCATCGCCAAACCGGTCTGGCAACGCATGGCCGTTGTGGCCGCTGGGCCCATCGCCAACTTCCTTCTCGCGATCGTGATCTTTACCGCTCTCTTCGTAACCTCCGGCAAGCAGGGGTTCGAGCCTGTCGTCGAGCAGGTTTTTGCGGGTGGTGCAGCTGAGCGCGACGGGCTTCTGGCCGGCGATATCGTGAAGGAAATTGACGGCAGGCCTATCCAGACGTTCGGCGAGATGCGTCAGATCGTCCTGATGAACGCCAATACGCCTCTCGTTTTCGAAGTCGAACGGGGCGGGCAAGACGTCACTTTGACCGTTACGCCCGACGCGAAGGAAAAAGAAGTCTTTTTCGGTGAGAGGCAGGTGGCCGGCGATATCAGCCTTCGCGGCGTGTCCGACCCGTCTCATCTCATTCACATCAAATACGGGCTTGGCGAAGCGGCTCTTGAAGGGACTGCGGAAACCTGGCGTATCATCGAAAGCACGGTCAGCTATATCTGGGGCATTATTTCCCAGCGGCAGTCGGCAGACCAGCTTGGTGGTCCGATCCGGGTGGCCCAGATTTCCGGACAGGTCGCGGATCTCGGATTCCTGCCGCTCATTTCTCTGGCGGCCGTACTTTCTGTCAGCATCGGTCTGATCAACCTGGCACCGGTGCCGATTCTCGACGGCGGACACCTCGTTTACTTCGCTGCAGAAGCCCTGCGTGGCAAACCGCTCAGCGAAAGAGTTCAGGACGTTGGTTTCCGGATCGGTCTGGGACTTGTTCTCATGCTGATGGTGTTCGTCACATGGAAGGATATCATGCGGCTCGTGGGAACCAATTCATGACACCCGTGACATTGACGCAACGTCTTCAGACTAAATCGCTTTCCGCCCGGAAGGGCGGTTGCGTTATCGGTAAAAACCTATAAAACACTCGTCGGTTCCGAGAATCTGCTGGGGTGAGTGCGGATTCTCGGGAGGGGTATTAAAAACAAAGGCATAGCGCAATAATGCAGCGATTGCAGAGACTTACACGGGCCGTACTGTTGGCGGTGGCCGTATTTTCGATCGGGACGGTTTTGCCGAAAGCTTTCGGGCCGGTGTCCCTGGTTTCACAGGCACAGGCAGCGGTGGCCAGAAGCATTGACGTGCGTGGCAACACCCGTGTCGAGGATGAAACCGTTGTCAGTTACATGACCATCGTTCCCGGACGCTCCTACAGCGCGTTCGATGTCGACGAGTCACTGAAGGCGCTCTACGCAACCGGCCTTTTTGCAACGGTCGACATCACCCCGCGTGGAAGCGTTGTCGTTGTAACGGTTACCGAGAACCCGATCATCAACAGGGTTTCTTTCGAAGGTAACCGGAAGATCAAGGACAGCGCGCTGGAAACCGCTGTACGGTCTCAGCCGCGTTCGATGCTGTCCCGTGCCAAGGTTCAGGCTGACGTCCAGAATATTCTTGAAGCTTATCGTCGCTCCGGTCGCTATGGTGCGTCCGTCGAGCCGCAGATCATCGATCGTGGTCAGAACCGCGTCGATCTTGTTTTCGAGATCAACGAAGGTGCAAAGACCGGCGTCGAGCGCATCAGCTTCATCGGCAACTCCGCATTCAGCGACGGCCGCCTGCGCGATGTCATCCGTACACGCGAAAGCGGCCTTCTGAGCTGGCTTCGCAGCACCGATACCTATGATCCGGACCGTTTGGCTGCGGACGAGGAGTTGCTGCGTCAGTACTACAACAAGAAGGGCTATGCGGACTTCCGTATCGTCTCCACCAGTGCAGACCTCGATCGCGAGCAGAACATCTTCTACGTGACGTTCACGGTGGAAGAGGGTGAGAAATACGAGATTGGTGATGTCGAGATCGTTTCCACGATTGCCGACGTTGATCCGGAAGATCTTCGCCGCCTGATCCGCACCAAGAGTGGTCAGACCTTCAACTCGCTGCGCGTCGAGCAGTCTGTCGAAGACATCACGCTTCGCGTGTCGGAAGAAGGTTATGCCTTTGCTCGTGTCCGTCCGCGCGGTGCTCGTGACTACGACAACAACACGATCTCCCTGATCTACTACATCGAAGAAGGTCCTCGTGCCTACATCGAGCGGATCAACGTGATTGGCAACGACCGTACCCGCGAGTATGTCATTCGCCGCGAGTTCGACATTGCTGAAGGCGATGCGTTCAACCGTGCGCTTGTCGACAAGGCGGAGCGCCGTCTGCGCAATCTCGGTTTCTTCGAGAAGGTTTCCATCACGACGCAGCAGGGCAGTGCGCCTGATCGCGTGGTGGTGAACGTTCGCGTCGAAGAAAAGCCGACTGGCGAAATCTCCTTCGGTGTTGGTTATTCGACGGTTGACGGTGTCATTGGTGACATTTCGCTGACCGAGAAGAACTTCCTGGGCCGTGGCCAGTTCGTGAAGCTCGCTGTTGGCGGCGGTACGGACACCCAGTCCTACGAGTTCCGTTTTGTAGAGCCGTTCTTCATGGGGCGTCGTGTTGCCCTGGATCTGGACCTCTATCGCAAGGTCGATGATGCCAACGACTACCGTTCCTTCGATCAGAAGAAGACCGGTGGCGGGTTCGGTTTCACTCTGCCGCTTCGGGAAGATGAGCTGACTGTCCGTCTGTTCTACAACATCTTCCAGGAGAAGAACTCCGATCCGGACAACAACTCGACCAACATCAACAACTGTGACACCGCAAGCCTTTCCCTGGCGGTCTGTGACTCCCTCGGCACCTACCTGACGTCTCTGGTTGGCTACGAGCTGCGTTACAACACGCTCGACCGGATCTTGGACCCGTCCGATGGCATCTATGCTTCCTTCGGTCAGGAAATTGCTGGTCTGGGTGGCGACAGCTTCTACATCAAGACCGAAGCTCAGGCTCGCGCCTACAAGGAAATCCTGGCTGACTACGGTCTGGTCGGTAGCCTGTCGGTGCGTGGTGGTAACATCATGGCCCTTGGTGATGAGCGTCTGCGTGTGTCCGAACAGTTCATGCTTGGCGGCACTCTCGTTCGTGGCTTTGAGAACCAGGGTATCGGCCCGCGTGACGCAACGACCGAAGACGCTATTGGTGGTCGGTTCTACTTCGCGGCAACTGCCGAAACCCGGTTCCCGTTCCCGGTCCTCCCGAAGGAATTCGGCCTGAGCGGGGCAGTGTTTGCCGATGCGGGTTCCCTGTGGGATGCCGACAGCAGTCTGGTGAACCTGGTGGAAACCAACGGTGGCCAGATAGACTCGAACGACTTCAACGTTCGTGCGTCGGTCGGTGCAGGTATCCGCTGGAACTCTCCGTTCGGACCTCTGCGGGCAGACTTTGCTTACCCGATCGTCAAAGACGACTCCGACAAAACGCAGATTTTCCGGTTGAGCGGCGGTACGCGCTTCTAAACTGCGGTCACATAGGATAAAAAACGGCCGCCGACACGTTCGGCGGCCGTTTTTGTTGGCTGGCAAGAAGGATAACATCATGTCCGAGCCAAAATTTTTTGAGTCTCCGGCTCCGGTCTCTCTTTCAGACATCGCAACGTGGGCGGAAGCTGAGATCGCTCGCGGCGAACCTACCCTGGAAATAACAGGTGTAGCGCCATTGGAAGATGCCACGCCCGGCGCTCTGGTGTTCTTCGACAACACCGCTTACCTGAAGCAACTGGACGGGACCACGGCAGCTGCATGCCTGGTCAACCGGAAACACAAGGACAAGGTGCCGGAGGGCGTTGCTGTTCTTGTATGTTCAGATGCCTATCGCTCCTGGGCGAAGGTTCTCGCCAAGCTTTATCCTGCAGCCATGGTTCCGGTAGAACCTGGCGCTGCAGTCATTTCAGAACGGGCTGTAATCGATCCGGCTGCGTCACTGGAAGACAATGTCACGGTAGAACCTGGTGTCGTGATCGGCGCGGGGGCAGAGATCGGTGCGGGCACGGTGATCCGGGCCAACGCTGTCATCGGACAGGGCGTCAAGATTGGCCGGGACTGTGTAATCGGTTCGAATTGCACGGTTCAACACACTGTGCTTGGCAACCGCGTCTATATGCATCCTGGCGTTTGCTGCGGTCAGGATGGCTTTGGCTATGCGATGGGGCCGATGGGGCATCTCAAGGTTCCCCAGGTCGGCCGCGTGATCATTCAGGATGACGTTGAAATCGGCGCCAACACCACCATCGATCGTGGCGCAAACCGGGATACCATCATCGGCGAAGGCACGAAGATCGATAACCAGGTTCAGATTGGCCACAATGTTGTGGTCGGCCGTCACTGCGTGATCGTTTCTCAGGTCGGTCTTTCCGGAAGCTGCACACTCGAGGATTTCGTCGCCATTGGCGGGCAAACCGGTGTGCGTGGTCACGTAACGATCGGCATGGGGTCGCAGGTGGCCGCGGTGAGCGTAGTCAACGATGATTTGCCTGCCGGGGGACGCTACGGCGGCACGCCCGCAAAGCCGGTCAAACAGTGGTTCCGTGAAGTCGCTGCCGTCAGAAAGCTTGCAGAGCGTGGCGGCGGATCGTAAACGGAATACAAACAGGACTTTGCGGCGGTAATTCGCCAAGGGGTATTATATGGAAGACGCAGAAAACAAAACACTTGCCAGCGCAGACATCATGCGGATCATGAAGCTGCTGCCGCACAGGTATCCTTTTCTTCTGATCGACAAGATCATCGAGATGGATGGCGACAACAGCTGCATCGGCATCAAGAACGTCACCATCAACGAACCGCACTTCACCGGACATTTTCCGGAGCGGCCCGTATTCCCGGGTGTTCTTCTGATCGAAGCCATGGCACAGACTGCCGGGGCTCTTTGCGTGCATGCCCGTGGTGACGATGCGCCGCCGCAGCTTGTCTATTTCATGACCATCGACAAGGCGAAGTTCCGCCGTCCTGTGGAGCCTGGTGATCAGGTTCATTTCCACGTCAAGAAGATCAAGCAACGCTCCAACATCTGGAAGTTCGACGCCGTTGCCAAGGTCGATGGCAACAAGGTCGCAGAAGCTGAAGTCAGCGCCATGCTGGTAGATGCGTGAGGAAATATGACTGACATACATCCAACGGCCATAGTCGAAGACGGGGCCGTAATCGGCGAGGGCGTTCGAATCGGGCCTTATTCTACAGTTGGCCCGAATGTGAAACTTGCTGACGGAGTTATCCTGGAATCGCATGTCGTCGTCACGGGCCACACGAGTGTGGGTGCCAAAACGCATATCTTTCCCTTCGCCAGCATTGGTCACAAGCCACAAGATCTCAAGTTTGCGGGTGAAGTGAGCTTTTTGGAAATCGGCACCAACAACCAAATCCGTGAACATGTCACCATGAGCCCCGGTACGGAAGGTGGCGGAGGCTATACCAGGGTCGGTGACAATTGCCTGTTCATGATGAGCTCGCATGTCGGCCACGATTGTCAGGTCGGCAATCACGCAATTCTGGCGAACAACGCCACGCTTGCAGGTCACGTCGAGCTTGACGACTTCGTCATTCTGGGCGGCTTGAGTGCGGTCCGGCAATGGTCTCGCGTTGGAACAGGTGCGATCGTCGGCGGAATGACCGGCGTCGAATTCGACGTCATTCCCTATGGTTCCGTGATCGGTGACCGCGCACGTCTTGCCGGTCTCAATCTGGTTGGTCTCAAGCGCAAGGGCTTGCCTCGGGAGCAGATCCACGCTTTGCGGGCAGCTTATCGCGCACTGTTTGAGAGCAACGAAGGAACCCTGCGCAGCCGGGCAGAAGCTGTTGCTGCAGAAGGTGCCGATCAACCCCTGGTCAAGACGGTTACCGACTTCATCCTTGAAAAGGAAGACCGCCGGTTCTGCACGCCGCGCAGCGATGACTGACGGATGAACGGGGCAGATACGGGACTGGAGCCACGCCTTGCCCTGATCGCAGGCAATGGCAGTCTGCCCTGTCAGATTGCTGAAGCGCTCAGAAGCGCCGGACGTGAATTCAGGATTATCGCCATCAAGGGCGAAGCTGATGAACGCACGCGGGCACAGGCCGATACCGAACTCGGCTGGGGCGAAATCGGCCGGCTTTACAAATTTCTGAAAAAGACCGGGTGCCGGGACGTGCTTCTGATCGGAGGTGTATCCAGGCGCCCCGATTTCACGTCCATACTTGGCGATTTGGGTACCTTGAAGCGATTGCCGACGATCATCCGGGCACTGGCCGGCGGTGATGACAGTCTGTTGACCAAGGTGATCCGGCTGTTTGAAGTTGAGGGGTATCGCGTTGTGGGGATCAAGGATGTGGCGCCGCAACTGCTTGCCTCAAGTGGTGTGCTTGGCAAAGTTCAGCCGAACCAGGGAGACTGGCGGGATGCTGAGCTGGCCTTGCGGGCGACGGAAAAGCTCGGTGAACTCGATATCGGTCAGGCGGCGATTGCCGTTGGTGGGCGGGTTGTTGCGCTTGAAGGGGCAGAAGGGACCGACGCCATGCTGCAGCGCTGCGCGGAGCTCAAGCGCATTGGCAGGATCCGTTCCAAAGGCCGCGCGGGTGTCTTGGTAAAGACAGCAAAGCCGAACCAGGACTTGCGGGTGGATCTTCCAACCGTCGGCCCGATGACTATTGACCTCGCAGCTGCAGCAGGCCTTGCCGGCATTGCAGTTGAGGCGAGCGGCGCACTGATCGCGGAAAAGGAAGAGACGCTCAGGAAGGCGGACAATGCCGGCCTTTTTGTCATCGGTATAGAGCACGGCACGAGGATTGGTGCCTCCTCAAAGGGACAATCGGACGAGCGTTCGTGATGACAGGAAAAATGCCCACGATTTGCCTGGTTGCAGGCGAAGAATCTGGTGACCAGCTCGGGTCGGAATTGATGAAAGCGCTCAACGAACGGTTGGGCGTAGGTGTCCGTTACTGCGGTGTCGGCGGCGAACGGATGATGTCTCTGGGCCTCAAAAGCTTCTTTGACATGTCTGATGTTTCCGTCATGGGATTGACGGCAGTACTCGCCAGATTGCCGTTGATCATCAAGCGGGTCTACCAGACCGTGGATGCCGTGGTTGCGGCCAATCCGGATATTCTGGTTATCGTCGACAGTCCGGACTTCACGCATAACGTTGCCAAGCGCGTGCGCAAGCGCGCGCCTCATATACCCATCGTTGGTTATGTTTCGCCTTCTGTCTGGGCTTGGCGTCCAGGCCGGGCCCGCAAGATGAGCGTCTACGTCGACGACCTTCTGGCCTTGTTGCCGTTTGAACCTGATGTGCACCGCAAGCTCGGTGGCCCGCGCACCCATTACGTCGGCCATCCCTTGAGTGAAATCGCTTCCGAACTGCGTCCTTCAACTGGCGAAAGAGCGCCTGTAGAGGCAGAGGAGAAGATCCTGCTTGTGCTTCCGGGGAGCCGGCGAAGTGAAATCGACAGGTTGCTAGGCGACTTCGCCAAGACCGTTGCGATCGTCAAAGAAAAGTTGCCCGGGCTCAAGGTTATTCTGCCGGCAGTCGCGCACCTTGAAGACAAGATCCGGCAGGATACGGCCCATTGGCCTGTTCCGGTCGAGATTGTGACCGGCCTGGACGCCAAGCGGGCGGCCTTCAGAAAGGCGCACGCAGCCTTGGCCGCGTCAGGCACTGTTTCACTTGAGTTGGCTCTATCAGGCGTTCCGATGGTCGTTGCCTACAAGGTCGACTGGTTTTTCAGACGGATGAAGGAACTCAACCGGGTCTTCAAATTCTCGAGCGTTGATTCCTTTGTCCTGCCAAACATCATCCTGGGAACAAAAGCCATTCCGGAGTTCCTTGATGAGGAAGTCCAGCCAAAGGTGCTGGCGAACCATCTCGTTGAGCTTCTGAACAGCGGTCCTGAACGCCAGCAACAGATCGAGCATCTGCAAAAGCTTGATGATGTTATGCGATTGCCGGACGGGCATAGCCAGCGCGGGGCTGCAGCCGATGTCGTGCTTGCTGCTATGAAGACAGGATCCTGACGATGTCGTCGCCTCGCTCAAAAGCGGCGGGGAACAGTTTCACCACGTCTTCATAGCCGGGCAGCGGTTCATAGGCGAGGGCGGGTATTCCACTGTCATTCATCGTGCGGACGATTTCGCTGCAATCGCTGCGTCCGGTGCGTATCAGAAGAAAGTCGCAACTACCAGAAACCGGATGGCATCGCGTCTCCTGCGCGATCCTGCGTCCGGTGTCGTCGCGCATGCCCGCGAGACGGGATGCCATGCGCCGGAGCTCATCGTATTTGCCGAACAAGCGTATCGCCATGGCAGCTTGAATGGCACTTATCATACTGCTCACGCGTGACTGGAGGAACTCCACGGCAGTCGTCTCGCTACAAAGCATATAACCAAGCCCAAGACCCGCAAGACCGCTCTTTGAGGTGCCGCGCAAAAGAACCAGGTTGGGATGCTTCTTCAAAAAGGCGAGGCGGTGTTCTGGGTCTTCTGAGAAAAGCACGTAAGCCTCGTCCAGGAGCACCAGTCCTTCTCTGGCACTCACCAGGTCCGCCAGTTCGCAAGGTGAAAGATCCTGCGTGGTCGGATTGTTCGGTGCACTTAGCAGGACAGTGTGATGCGAAGGAGATTTCCTGACCAACTCGTCCAGTGTCGGGAACTTCTCCTGTGCGATACCGAGTTTCATCAAGGTCTTGTCGAACAGGAAGAAATCCTTGTTCAAGGTCGCCACTGGATGGTTCTCGGATCGGGTGATCAGAACCTGCTCCAGGAGCTGGATAATACTGTGGCCGAAGACAGCCGAGACACCTTCCGAAAGTTCCAAAGCAGTGCGCGCTGCTCTCTCAGCTTTTTCCTGAAGGTCCGTTTCTAACCCGGCCAGTACGCCTGCGCTGGCAGCTTCGCCAATGTGGGCCGTTATTGCATGAATGTCAGCTTCGAAGGTTTTGGGCCACCTGAAAAGGTCTTGGCGCTCCTTCAGAAGATGATCCAGCCTGAAGGGAGCAGCAGTTCTCGGGTGTTTGAGACGGTTACTGGCCGGGCAAAACTGGTTCATGGTGCAGATATTGTCCGAAGACCGCTTCGCAGTCCTTGAAGTATTCTCGCGTGAAGAGGATGTGGGTGTGCCAGAAGATATCGACGACGTGGGTTGGCTGCAGGTGCACACTCATGTTGGCGCCATTTTGCATCTGGTCTCTGGCAGATTTGAGGAACGACCTGTAGGCCTCTTCAACCTTGCGGGCCGAGGAGACAGGCCAGTTGTATCCGCCGGCGGTATCCGAGGCGGTCAACTTGGTGATGATGCATTCCAGATCAAGCTCATCGACAGTATCGAAGGGCAAGGCAAATTCAGCTGTCGGCATCGCATTCCCTTTCTCCGTGATGCCCGATTCCCGGGGCAACGTAGGCTCACCTTTTGGTCCGGGAAACGGGTAAAATGTTGGAAGGGTTACTTCTTTTCTGACGTTTTACGGTCGACCGTTTCACCCTCGGCAGAGGGATCAATGTGTACAACGCAATGACCGCCGTAGCAGAGAGCCTTGCTGTCGGCCTGGTTGATGTCGTGCGGAAAACGATTTGCTTGCTGGTAGAGTTTCAAGAGATTTTTCATGTGATTTTCTCCCAATTCGATGAAAGCGGGAACAAAAAGGAAATTATGGAAGTTGCGGCTTCGCCGGTTCAGGACGCTGACATATCAACGTGGCCGCGGCAGGTGCCATCCGAGAAAGTTCCACGGAACACCGGTTCGCCGACCAGACCGGTCGCCCACAGTTCAGCTGAAACAGGGTCCGTTTCACCATCAAAGGACATCAGGTAGGTATTGTGAAACGAAACGACTCCCATGTTCTGAGAAACATCGTTGCTGACTACTTTGAACGAGTGTCCGTTGTCCGTCACCCGGTGCTCAGCACCTTTGTCAGATGCGCTTGTCTTGTAACCGGATCCATACCTTTTGGTGCACACCGACATGTCACCGTCAGCTTCGACAGTTGTTATCTTGTCAAAAGAAAGATTTATGTCGGCTGCGATTGCTGGCAACCCGAAGAGGCTAATTGTTGCCGCAACTGTAAGTGATTTAATACTACAAGCAGTCATTATTTTCTCCCTTCATTTCAAAGAAACGAAATGACTTAGGGAGCGTAGCAGCAAATTTTTTAAGTGATAATCGAATAAAAGTAATGAAATTACCAAAAATAACTTTAGGTGAATTTCAGCTTAATCGATAGTATTTTAACGAATATTGATTGGAATATTGTGAATATTCTTATCTTCTTCAAGTGATTGTTTTTACGCGAGAAACACTCAGCTTTCGCTGAAATGGCAACTCTGTCGCGACGACATTTTCATGCTGAAAATTAAGACATGAAGCAGTCGCGCCCCTGAATGGGGCAAACTTTTGGAAGCTCCGATGAACCGGTGCAGGCCAGACAAACAAAAAAACCGGGTGCAGTACGCCCCCGGTTTTTCCAAGTTTCGTGGGATCAGGTTGCTTTGCTCAGGCGTTCGCCACGTTGTCCAGGAAATGTCCAACTTCATTCTTCAGAATATCGGTTTTCTGAGACAATTCGCTTGAAGCGCCGAGAACCAGATTGGCGTTCTGACTGGTCTGGGCGACTGCCTGCGATAGATCCGACATGTTGGTCTTTACGGAACCAGTGCCCTCGGCGGCCCGCTGAACGTTGACCGAGATTTCGCTCGTTGCAGCACCTTGCTGTTCGACTGCCGCTGCAATGGTTGAGGTGTATTCGTTGACCTCTTCCATAGTCTGTGTGATCGCCTCGATTGCGACAACGGCGTCCTTGGTTGCGTTCTGGATTTCGGATATCTGCGAGCTGATTTCCTCAGTGGCCTTGGACGTCTGGGTTGCCAGTTCCTTCACTTCGGCGGCAACGACTGCAAAACCCTTGCCGGCCTCGCCGGCGCGTGCAGCTTCGATCGTTGCATTGAGGGCCAGGAGATTGGTCTGCTCTGCAATCGCCTGGATCAGGTTGACGACTTCGCCGATCTTGGTGGCTGCAGTTGAAAGGCTTTGAACCTTTTCGTTGGTAACCTGGGTGCCTTCGGTTGCCCGGTCGACAACCTGCGTGGTCTGGTTCACCTGACGGGAGATTTCCTGAATAGAAGCGGCAAGCTCTTCTGCAGCGCTCGCAACCGTCTGAACGTTCTGTGTCGCTTCGTCGGTGACGCCATAGGTGCTATCGGCAAGGCTGGAGTTCTGGCTGGCGATAGCGCTGAGATCCTGAGCGGTGCCATCAAGTGTCTGAGCCGTCTCTGCAACGGAGCCCAGGACTTCTGTCGCTTTCTCACGGAAACCGGAAATCAGCGCCTCAATGCGGGCTTGCCGCTCTGCACGCAGGTGCTGGTCTTGCTCTGTTTCCGACTGCAGGCGCAGTCTTTCAACGGCGTTGTCGCGGAAGACCTGCATGGTTCGGCTCATGTCGCCAATCTCGTCACCACGCCCGGTACCGTCGATCTCGACATCCGTGTCACCTTCCGCCAAGCGGGACATGGTTTCGGTCGTCCGGCGAAGAGGGCGTGTCACCGCGAAGTTGAGTGCGATAGCCATTCCAACGCCGGCCAGGATGGCTGTCAGAAGGGCGAGGCTGATAACGCCAAGTGCGCTGGTGCTGGAGGCCTGTGCAGCAGCGCTCTGATTGGTGGAGATGGTGGTGATTTGCGTCTGCACTGTCTGAGACAGATCCGTCATGGTATCGATCTGTCCGGCGAGCTGGAGCTGGTTTGAAGCCAGTTCGGAAAAACTCGCAGCGAAGCTGTCGATAGAGCTCTTCACCGCCGGAACGATGTCGGAGATCGCCGGGAAGTCCTTGGCGCTCGATTCGAGTCGGGACGCCAGTTTGTCGAGGCCCTCGAGACCGGTCGTCACGGCCTGCTGAGACGTGTCGCTCGGCGACAGCATGAAGTAGAACGCGGCGGCCTTTACCGCGTTTGCGTCTGCCTCGATCTGCATAACCGTGTCCGCGACGCTGTCGACGACATAGAAGCGCTGGTTGATCTGGTCGGCCTGTGCATAGACATTGTCGATGGCCACATTTGCCTGTGAACGGATTTCCTTCACATCGGAAACAAGCTGCTCGAACCCTGCCTTGGCGGCATCTGTCAGGTCGAAGATCGCGATGTAGTCCTTCGTCTCGGTCAGTTTGCCGAGTGTCTGCTCCAGTTCGGCTGTTTTGGCGGCAAGCTGCTGAAACTTGCCCGGGTCGACGCCGTCAAAACTGTTTGCGGCCATCTGCTTGGCAGAAGGCACAAGCAGGGCAACCCGGTCCTTGATGTCTGAAAGCTGCTTGGCGTTGTTGGCTGCGGCGTTGAAAAGATTTTGAAGGGTAAGTGCCTCTTCCTGAAAGCCGGCAGCAGCCTGGCCGACCTTGTTGGCGAGCACCAGCGTCTTGCGTGCGTTTGTCTCGTCCTGGCTGACGCCGTCTCGCGCCATCAGGGCCTTGCCGAGGATCTCCGAAGAGATCTTCTCAAGATTTTGCACAGCGCCATCAAGTTGCTGTTGCTTTGCGGTCTGTGTCTGCGTCAGGCCGACGACCTCTTCGAAAGCCTCACGGAATTGCTTTACAGCAGTAGCTGCTTCAGCGACGGGAACCTGAGCTTCGGGATCAGCCTTCAGCTGGTTCTGGAGCGTTTCAAGTTCGGCGCTCAACACACCGATGTCGGAGATCGTTGCCTCAGCTGTCTGAAGGTCCTGTGAGGACAGGAAGCTTTCCTTCTTGCTTGCGAGGTTCTGCAACTGCGCAATGGCGGAAGTTGATTGTTTGGCAACCTCCATGCGCTCCGAGAGGGTCAAGACGCTGTATGCGCCAACACCACCTACGATGCCTGTAAGGGCAACAACGGCAGCAAAACTACCGCCGACTTTTACCCCAAACTTCAAGTCAGAAGCGAACTTCAGGAAACTCATGTTAACCCCTCGAAACCCCGGCGTGTTCAATGCGCGCTATTTGTTTGAAAGGGTAAGCAAAGATTCCTTATTATTCGTGAAAATTTTCAATAATGGGAATTTATGATATAATTATAACGATCAATTCTTTATATCCGTAGTAATTTTGCAAATTAGAAGAATCCTATTTCGATTTTTGAACGCGTTATTTTTGTTTTTTATTTCTTTTTATTTTCTTGGTAAATATTCGATCATTTCTATTCTTTTTAGAAATTATGGGTGAAATCTTTTTTTCTCTCCTGGATTGAGCTGAAATAATATTTCTTGGATTTGTTTTGTTTCCGCTGGGTAACAAAATGAAGAAGACGCCCGGCAATAAAGTCGAGCGTCTTCCGTTTTGATATGCATACAGCTGAAATGCTGCTGCAAATTCCAGACGCTTGTCTGTGTGCTGTCTTAACGGCGCTGGTCGATCGGCGTGTAGTCGCGCAGTTTCTCACCAGTGTAGAGCTGGCGCGGACGGCCGATGCGCTGGGACGGATCTTCCACCATTTCCTTCCACTGGGCGATCCAGCCTACGGTACGGGCCAGAGCGAACAGAACGGTAAACATCGTGGTCGGGAAGCCAAGCGCGCGCAGCGTGATGCCGGAATAGAAGTCGATATTCGGGTACAGCTTCTTCTCGACGAAATATTCGTCGTTGAGCGCGATTTTTTCGAGCTCCATTGCCACGTCCAGCAGCGGATCGTCCTTGATGCCAAGCTCGCCGAGAACTTCGTGCGTGGTCTTCTGCATGATGCGCGCACGCGGGTCGTAGTTCTTGTAGACGCGGTGACCAAAGCCCATCAGACGGAATGGATCGTTCTTGTCCTTGGCGCGAGCGACATATTCCGGAATGCGGTCCACGGAGCCGATTTCCGACAGCATGTTGAGCGCTGCTTCGTTGGCGCCGCCGTGTGCCGGCCCCCAGAGGCAAGCGATACCGGCTGCGATACAGGCAAACGGATTTGCACCCGAAGAACCTGCCAGACGAACCGTAGAGGTCGATGCATTCTGCTCATGGTCGGCGTGAAGAATGAAGATGCGATCCATGGCGCGGGCCAGAACCGGGTTCACCTTGTATTCCTCGCAAGGGACCGCAAAGCACATGTGCAGGAAGTTTGCCGCATAGCTCAGGTCGTTGCGCGGATAAACGAATGGCTGACCAACGTGGTACTTGTAAGCCATTGCGGCGATGGTCGGCATCTTCGCGATCATGCGCAGGGACGCAACCATGCGCTGGTGCGGATCGGTGATGTCGGTCGAGTCGTGATAGAAGGCGGACAGCGCCCCAACCGTGCCGACCATGACTGCCATCGGGTGGGCGTCGCGACGGAAGCCGGAGAAGAACCGGTTCATCTGTTCGTGGATCATCGTGTGGTAGGTCACACGATTGACGAAGTCGTCCTTCTGGGTCTTCGTCGGCAGTTCGCCGTAGAGCAGAAGATAGCAGGACTCCAGGAAGTCGCCGTGGTCTGCGAGCTGCTCGATCGGGTACCCGCGGTAGAGCAGGGTGCCTTCGTCACCATCAATATAGGTGATCTTGGACTCGCAGGAGGCGGTGGAGGTGAAGCCCGGGTCGTAGGTGAACATGCCCGTGTCCTTGTACAAGGACGAGATGTTCACAACCGACGGTCCGATGGATCCGTCAAGAACGTCGAATGCGTGGTCGTTACCACCGACATTGAGCTTGGCGTTGTTGTCGGCCATTCAGAAACCCCTTTACGTTAAACGGATGTGCTGTCCTGGTTTGACCCTTCTGGCGATGGGTCCCGTTTCCGGTTGCCGGACCAGCACTGGAGACTTTTTCGCGTCTTGCGTAGCCCATTTACTGCACTGCCGCAAGCTGGCCGATATAACGCTTTGGTCAAAGACGGATTTCGCCAACCAGAGCGACTGCCGGAAGCTTGGCTTTTGCCTAAAAATGCATCCGGCAGTGCTTTGTCTCAGGCTGCCTGATCCTGAATTCTGGCAAGGGATTCTTCCCGGCCAAGAGCGATAAGGACGTCATAAATGCCGGGCGACGTGCCTCGGCCCGTCAGCGCGGCCCGTAGCGGCTGCGCCACCTTGCCCAGTTTCAATTCCTTGTCTTCCGCGTAGGCCTTTACTGCAGTTTCCAGCGGGTCCGCGCTCCAGTCAGAAGCGCTGGAAAGAACTTCGTGAAGATCCTTCAGGATCGCCCGGGCGTCGTCGTCCAGGATCTTCTGGGCCTTTTCGTCGGTGTCGAGCGGGCGCTGACGCCACAGGTAGGAAGCGCTTTCCGTCAGTTCGACCAGGGTCTTGGCCCGTTCCTTCAGTCCGGGAAGTGCTGCAAGCGCGGTGTTCTCGTTGTCACCATCGGCAAGCCAGGCGAGAATCTGGTCGCCGCCTTCGGCATGTGCGAGATAGACCTTCCAATGGCCCAGCAATTCGCCGTCATCGGTCGCGCGCATGTAATGGCCATTGAGGTTCTCAAGTTTCTTGAAATCGAAACGCGCAGCCGACTGGCCGACAGCGTCGAAACCGAACCACTTGATCATGTCTTCGAGCGAAATGATTTCCTCGTCACCATGGCTCCAGCCGAGACGTGCCAGATAATTCCGCATGGCCTGCGGCAGATAGCCCATCTCGCGATAGGCTTCGGCGCCGGTCGCACCGTGACGTTTGGAAAGTTTTGCGCCGTCCGGCCCGTGAATGAGCGGAATATGCGCCATCGCCGGCACATCCCATCCCAGAGCCTTGAAGATGAGCGTCTGGCGGGCTGCATTCGTCAAGTGGTCGACGCCGCGGATGATGTGTGTGATGCCCATGTCGTGATCGTCCACCACAACGGCGTGCATGTAAGTCGGCGTCCCGTCGGAGCGCATCAGTACGAAGTCATCAAGGTCCTTGTTCGGGATCACGACACGACCCTGAACGAGATCGTCGACCACCGTCTCGCCTTCCTGAGGGGCCTTGATGCGGATGACCGGGTCAACTCCGGCCGGGGCTTCGGAGGCGTCTCGCTCGCGCCATGTTCCGTCATAGCGGGGCGGCTTGCCCTCGGCGCGGGCTTTCTCGCGCATGGCGTCGAGCTCTTCCGGGGTGCAATAGCAGCGATAGGCCGTGCCGTTGGCCAGCATTTCCTCGACCACTTCCTTGTGGCGCTCAACACGGGAGAACTGGGAGATCGGGTCTCCGTCCCAGTCGAGCCCAAGCCAGGACAGGCCGTCAATCAATGCGTCCACCGCTTCCTGCGTGGAGCGAGCCCGATCCGTATCTTCGATCCGCAGCAGCATCTTGCCGCCGTGATGACGTGCGAAGAGCCAGTTGAAGAGCGCGGTGCGGGCGCCGCCGATATGCAGGAACCCGGTCGGGGACGGGGCGAAGCGCGTGACGATGTTCTGTGCCATGGTGCTTTATGAAAGTCTCTGTCAGTATGACGGCGCGGAGCGCGCCGGATTGGTGGCGCGGTCTTAGCACAGGCTTTGGCGAGGCTAAATAGGGGCTCCGGCCATTTCTTGGACCAAAACGAGGAGCTGAAGTGACGTCACGGTCCGGTCCGCTCGATATTTCTGCCGGCCGGTCGAAAACGGCAACCCTTGATGTTGAGCGCGAGGATTTATCACCTGCCGTGCTCAAGCCTGAAATACGCGAGAAACGACGTTCAAGGCTAGCGGGCGCTGGTCACACTTATTCCGCTCACAATGCGTCAGCAGATCGTCTTTGGGATTCGCAAGGGCTGTTGTGGTGTGCCTTCGCGTTTGCCGCGGGAATTGGAGTTTACGTTTCGTTGCCCGAAGAACCTTCCTGGGTTCTGTTGGGATTTCTGGTCGTGCTGGTAAGCGCGGTTCTCTGGCGTGTGAAGCAGCGAGGCACGGTGGCGGTTTCCGTCGTTCTCCTCCTGGCATTCTTTGCCGGACTGGCAGCCTCCAGTCTTCGCACGGCATATGTTTCGGCGCCGCGCCTTGCCGAACAGATGAACACGGATCTTGTTGGTTACATAGAAGAGATTGACAGCGGGGCAGCCGGTCACCGGATCGTGCTGGCCGTATCCACGGTCAATGGGCGTCCTGTCGAGGAAGGCGAGTTCCCCGTTAAGGTGCGCTTGCGCGTTCCGGCAGGAAGCGACATTGAAGTGGGGCGCACCGTGAGCGTCAGTGCGCGGCTGTTTCCTCCTGCAGGTCCCGTCTTTCCAGGAGGATACGATTTTTCCTTCCGGGCCTTCTTTCAGCAGATTGGAGCGACGGGTTTCAGTTTCGGGTCCCCCGAGGTCATCGATACTGAGGACGTTGGAAATGAATTTCGCCCGGCCGTTGCCGTTTCCAAGCTTCGAATAGACCTCGCGGAGCGTATCAGGGGCAATCTTTCGGAAGGGCCGGAAACAGCACTGATCGTTGCTCTTCTGGTTGGAGACCGCAGCGGAATAACCGAAGAGCATGAAGAGATTTTGCGGGCCGCCGGACTGGCTCACATTCTTGCAATTTCCGGACTGCATATGGCGCTCTTTGCCGGCGGCGCCTATGGCGCGGTCTTACTGCTCTTTTCGTTGGTGCCTGTCCTGACGCTCAGGTGGCCGGTGCACAAATGGGCTGCACTTTCAGCTCTTGGTGCTGCAGTTATTTATCTGCTTCTGTCCGGTGGTGCAGTTGCGACGCAACGCTCGTTCCTGATGATTGCGATTGTCTTTGTCGGAATTCTGGTGGGGCGGCGCGGCCTGACCCTGCGAAGCGTGGCGTTGGCCGGCCTCGTGCTCTTGCTGATTGCTCCCGAGCGGTTGTTTTTTCCCGGCTTCCAGATGTCCTTCGCTGCCGTGATCTGCCTCGTCGCCGTTTATGACCTGTGGCGGCAGCGAGATCGTTCCCTGTCATCTGGTGAAAGAGTGTCCGGATGGGGCATGGCGACTTGTCTTTACCTAGGCAAGTGGGTTGCGGGGCTGTTCGTCACCGCATTGGTCGCAGGGCTGGCGACCGGCATCATAGGAGCTCATCACTTCAGCCGCATCGCGCCCTATGGCCTTGTCGGCAACTTGCTGGGAATGCCGGTGTTTTCACTTGTTGTGATGCCGATGGGAGTACTTGCATTCGTTCTGATGCCCTTCGGCCTTGCAGCTCTCCCTCTGGCTGTCATGTCTCTAGGCGTTTCACTTCTGTTGAAGGTTGCTTCCTTTACCGCAACCCTGGATGCCGGCAGCGGAACTTCCGGAAGGCTCGACGGGGCTGCTGCGTTGCTGTTGCTATCAGCATTATTTGCCGGATTGTTGGTGCCTGGCAGAAAGCGTGTGCTCGCCGGACTGCCTCTTGTCGCAGGAATATTGATTATACTCACCAGCCGGCCTCCGGATATCCAGATTGCCGCAAGCGGCTCTCGAATTGCTGCCCGCGATGAATCGGGAACTTTGCGCTACGCAGCAAGGGGGAGATCGTTTGCAAGTGATCTCTGGCTGCAGTCGGAAGGAGTGAGGAGTGATGCGATCTTGTCGCACAAGATGAAATCGCCTCAAAGAAATTGCGATGGGGACGGTTGTGTCATCAGGGCCTACGTCAATTCAGAGGACGCAGAACGATTGGACGGCAGGCGATCCTTTCTTGCAATCGCGCAGCCAAAGACATTTGAAGCGTTTCAGCTGGATTGCCGATATGCCGATTTGGTCGTGACCGATCTTGTCGCTCCGGAGAGCTGCGGTGTAGCCCTCGTCCTGGATCACGGAACGCGCACCGAACGTGGTGCCGCCTCCATCTGGCTATCGCCCGGTGATTTCAGCCAGGCCACAGATGCTACGAGCGGTGCCAGTGCACCGGGCCATCCGCCAAACGAAAATCTGAAAATCGAGAAACTGAAGTTTGCCATCCCTGATCCACCGCGCCCCTGGCATCAGCAGGGAACGGTAACAAGAGACAGCTTGCGCCAAGCCGAGCGCGCCTCGGTGGCCGAAGCGCGCGCAGAGGAGTGACTGGTCAATACTGACGAAACAGGGCAACGAGGCGGCCCTGAACACGAACGCGGCCGGGGCCGAAGATCCTGGTTTCATACGCCGGGTTGGCTGCTTCAAGAGCGATGGAAGCGCCTTTCTTGCGCAGCCGTTTCAAGGTGGCTTCTTCATCGTCCACAAGTGCGACAACGATGTCGCCACTGTCGGCGCTGTCGGTCCGGCGGATAAGAACGGTATCACCGTCCAGAATGCCGGCCTCAATCATGGAATCGCCACGAACCTCCAGCGCGTAGTGTTCGCCGCGACCAAGCAGGTCCTGCGGCACTGTGATGGAATGGCTGTGTGTTTGAATGGCCTCGATGGGGACGCCGGCTGCGATGCGGCCCATGACGGGGATTTCAGTAACACTGGACACCGGAACCGGTGCAGCTTTTTCCGGCTCCGGTTTGCCGAGTGAGCCTTCAATGACTTCAGGTGAGAAGCTGCCTCTTGGCCGTGGAGCGCCCAGGCCGGGTGCGATGGAGTCCGGAAGACGAACAACCTCCATGGCTCTGGCCCGGTTCGGCAGGCGTCGAATGAAGCCACGTTCTTCAAGCGCGGTGATCAGGCGGTGAATGCCGGACTTGGAGCGCAGGTCGAGCGCATCCTTCATTTCGTCGAAAGACGGCGGCACACCGGTTTCTTTCAGTCTTTCGTGAATGAACATGAGCAGTTCGTACTGCTTGCGCGTCAGCATGTAGGCGTCCCCTGACCGAGAAAACATCTGGTACAAATCAAGAACATGGTACCTGTTCTCATTGTGTTCTTCAAGGGTAAATGTTCTCTTACTGTTCTTGGCGTCGAACAACGTGCCGTATTCAATCCGTCTCCGATATCGGATTTAGGTCGTCCTTCGATCCGGTCATGATCAGCAGTTCACAGGTGATCAAAGTCGGCGCTCCACCAGAGGCAAGAATGCCCCGATGCAGTCCACCGTCGAGATCAACGGCGCGGATTGGGACGCAAAGCTCTTGATCCGGTTTCGCGCCAGCGTTTGCAGACAGGAGTATCTCCGAAATCAGACCTGTCATCGGCTGGGCATCGCGGAACGCTGCTCCGGCCAGACTGCCCAGTCCATAGACTTCGTAGGAGGGGGCTTTCAGCTCTTTTGCGAGTTCTTGGATGCTTTCCGTCAGGTCGGCAAACGGAGCGAGTGTGGTGATGAGCGCATTGTAGTCGGTTGTCCGTGACTGTTCGTCATCCTGTTGCACACGAAACAACGTAAATTCGGTTTCCGGATCCAGCGATGCCACGAACGCTGCGCCTTGCAGGCCGTACCCCTTGATGGCCCCCTGATGCGCAACCTTCAGCGTATGCGGCAGTAAGTGGCCAAGGTGCTCGACTTCTTCCTCGTGCCAATAAGCGTGTACATGAGCGAACCATTCACCATCTCGCATCCCGAGAATGGCAACTGCGGACTCCAGTGTTGCGCCTTTCGAGGAGTGCGTGTCGCTGTACCAGGCTGCATGTCGGTCATCGATTGCACAGGCAGGCATTACGAAGTCGAACGCTTCGAGCATAAGCCCGGAAAGATCGAGAACGGCGGAGCTCAGTCCCTGGTGCGTGGCGAAACGGCCCAGCGCCTCCAGCAAGGGAGTTTGCTCTGCCAGGGAGATTTCCAAAGGATTCGCCTGACATCTGGCAAGGGGGAGCCGATTGATGGCAGAAGGGCCGGGATGACGAATGTCGGACAGAGACCTGGGGGCGGGCCGTCTCACAACAGGCCTTTCTCGGTCAAATGCTCCCGCACCAGTTTCTTGGTGATCTTGCCATAGGCGCTTGTCGGCATTGCGGGAATGAAGAGATAACGTGCAGGCATCTTGTAGCGGGCGATCTTGCCATTCAGATAGTCGCTGAGTTCCTGTGGGTCGGGTGACTTGTCTGGGGCAGGGACACAAACGGCAAGGCCGACTTCACCCCATTGCCGGTCCGGAATGCCGAGAATTGCGACCTCGGAAATATCCGGATGTGTAAGCAGCACTTCCTCGACTTCCTTCGGGTAGACGTTGGAGCCGCCAGAAATGTACATGTCCGAAGCTCGGCCTGTCAGGAAGAGGTACCGCTGTTCATCCATGTGACCGATGTCTCCGGTGCGGAACCAGCCGTTCCGGAAAGACTTCTGGTTGGCGTCTTCGTCTTCCAGATAGCCGGCACAGACTGCCGAACCGATGACGCAGACTTCACCCGTTTCATTGGGGGGCAGATGATTGCCATCCTCGTCCTGAATCGAAACCTCTATACCAGTGCGCTCCGTACCGCATGTGCCGCTGCGTGTCTCAGGTCCATCCTCCAGAAAATGATCCTGTGGCCGTAGCACGGTGATGTTTCCGGTGACCTCGCCAAGTCCGTAGTATTGCACCAGAACGTGCCCCAATTTCTGGAGAGCCAGCTTCTGGTCCTCCCTGTACATGGGAGCCCCCGCATAAATGACATGACGAAGGCTCGAGTGATCGTGCTGATCGACAGCAGGGTCTTCCACCAGGCGTTTGACGATTGTGGGAACAGTGAAGAGATTGCTGACCTTGTGTTTTTCGATCAACTCGAATGCAGTCGAGGGATTGAAGCCGCCTCCGGGCAAAAGAACATGAGTGGAACCAACTGATAGCTGGGCAATCAGTTGCAACCCTGCGCCGTGCGACAATGGAGCTATGACCAGCGACGCATCGCGCTCCGTCGTCCCCGGCAACAGGTCTGCCATGTAGTTGACGCAAACGAATCCGATCTGCCCGTGACTGAGGACAACTGCCTTCGGGCGGCCAGTCGACCCTGAGGTGAAGAACAGCCAACAGGGATCGTTATAGTCCACTGCCTCGTTCGGCAGGACCTGTCCCTGGTAACGGGAGAGGAGATCCTCATAGCTTGTGCCAAAGTCGCTGGCTCCAATTGTAATGCATCCTGACAGCTGAACTCTGGCGTTTCGTATTGCTTCGGCCTGAGCACCAAAATCCGCGTCACACAGGAAAACCTTCGCCTTCGCTTTTTCCGCAGCATAGGCCGTTTCCCCCGGAGCCTGTCTGAAGTTGCAGGGAACCCAGATGGCTCCAAGACGAAATGCGGCCAACATGATCTCGATCATCTGGTGCGAGTTCTGGGCCTGGACCAGCAAGCCGTCGCCCTTGGAAACTCCGAATTCCGATTGGAGGCCCTTGGCAAGTGCGGAGACACGCGAATCGATTTGTGACCAGCTCAAGGTGACCCCATCCTGGACAACCGCGGGACCTGAGGGCCACCGGGCAGCGTTCCTGGACAGAAAATGCGCAAGATTTGCCACGCGATTGGAACAGCGCTCCACCATCTAAGTTTGCCTCCCGACTACTGGTTTTTTCAGACGTTAGGTTGATGGCTGTCCGTTTGACAAGTTGAGATTGGCATTCAGACCGTTCCGCTTTCTAGGTAAATCGTGCAAGGATGCCGCCAATTGGTTTCGACGTTTGCCTGAGGATTTCGAATGAGTGAGATGACGACTTTTGATTGGGACGATGCCTATTCAAATGCTGCCTATATTCCGGGCGCTGACGATTTCATCGTGCGCTGGGCGCAGGAAGCGGAGACCTTCCGGAAAAGCTGGGTCGAAAAGGATCTGGATGTCGTTTACGGCGAAGGAGATCGTCAGCGGTTCGATGTGTTTCGGCCGCAGAGGAAGTCCAAAGGGCTCGTCGTGTTCGTGCACGGGGGCTACTGGCTGAGATTCGATAAGAGTTCCTGGTCGCATTTTGCTAGCGGCTGCCTGGCAAGAGGTTGGACCGTATGCATGCCGTCGTACGATCTGGCTCCTGATGTGCGGATCGCAGATATTACGCGGCAAATCTCCGTTGCGATTACGAAGGCGGCTGCTCGCGTTGGTGGCCCGATCCGTCTTGCCGGGCATTCCGCCGGAGGGCATCTGGTCACACGCATGATTTGCGAAGACAGCCGGTTGCCGAAAGACGTTCTGGATCGAATCGAGCGTGTTGTTTCCATCAGCGGATTGCACGACCTTCGCCCGCTCAGAAACACGGTGATGAACAAGTCCTTCCAGATGAACGAAGACGATGCCATGGCCGAAAGTGCGGCATTGATGGTGCCCGCCGTCGACTGTCCGGTAGTCGCCTGGGTCGGCGGAGCGGAGCGCCCGGAGTTTCTAAGGCAATCGAAACTCCTTGCGGATGCCTGGCCAATGGCCACCTACAAGGAGGATCCGGGCCGCCATCATTTCGATGTCATAGACGGTTTGAAGGATCCCGATAGTGAACTGACGGAAACCTTGCTGGCCCCTTGAGCCACTCACGAGGAGGCGCATATGCGTACTGAAAGCGACAGCATCGGCGAAATAGACGTGCCGGAGGACAAATACTGGGGGGCACAGACACAGCGCTCCTTGAAGTATTTTTCCATCGGTAGCGACCTGATGCCGATAGAGCTTGTCCACGCTTATGGCATTTTGAAGAAGGCGGCGGCCCTTGCAAACGAAGAGCTGGGGTTGCTGGATGCAGATCTTGCGCGGTTGATTGTCCTGGCAGCCGACGAAGTTATTGATGGAAAACTTGACGACCATTTTCCGTTGCACGTCTGGATGACCGGCAGCGGAACACAAACCAACATGAACGTGAACGAAGTGATCTCCAATCGCGCCATTGCCCTTGCCGGTGGTGTGCTGGGGTCAAAGGATCCGGTTCATCCGAACGATCACGTGAACCTGTCCCAATCGTCCAATGACAGCTTTCCCGCAGCGATGCACATGGCCGCTGCACTCCAGGTGACACATCGCCTCTTGCCCGGCGTGCAGATGCTCCACAAGAGCCTGCAAGACAAGGCCGACGCCTGGGACGACATCATAAAGATCGGCAGAACGCATATGCAGGACGCCACGCCTTTGACGCTTGGTCAGGAGTTTTCCGGTTATGCGGAAATGCTGCGTCAGGACATTGAGCGCATCAGTTTTGCCCTTAAGGATGTCTATGGACTGGCGCTGGGCGGAACCGCAGTCGGGACGGGCATCAACGCTCATCCCCTTTTTGCGGAGTTGTCTGCCACCCGGATCGCGGAACTGACGGATTTGCCGTTCTATACGGCTCCGAACAAGTTTGCGGTTCAGGGGGCGCATGATGCTCTCGTCATGTTGAGCGGAGCCTTGAAGACGCTTTCAGTTTCCTTGTTCAAGATCGCAAACGACATCCGCCTCTTGTCCTGTGGACCTCGCTGCGGTTTCTTTGAGCTGAAAATTCCGGCAAACGAGCCCGGCTCTTCGATCATGCCAGGCAAGGTAAACCCGACGCAGTGCGAGGCACTGGCGATGGTTGCGGCACAGGTGATGGGCAATGACGTCGTCGTCGGGATAGGTGGCGCCAGTGGCTACCTGGAAATGAATGTCTACAAGCCGCTGATGATCAATGCGATCCTGCAGTCGGTAAAGATCATGGGCGACGGTTGCACCAACTTCTCCCTTTTCCTGGTGGAAGGCATGGAGCCGAACGAGAAGCGCATCAGGGAGTTTCTGGATCAATCCCTGATGCTGGTGACAGCGCTAAGTCCGGTGATCGGATATGACAAGGCCAGTCATGCCGCACACCATGCGTTCGAGCACGATCTGACCTTGAAGCAGGCGTGCCTTGACCTTGAATTCGTCAGTGCGGAGGAATTCGACCGGGTTGTTGTTCCGGCGAAGATGGTCCAGCCGTCGCTTTAGGTCGGCCGAATGCTTCCAGATGAGCGCTTTCGTGATGCGCTGGGCAATTCGGCGTACGACTACAAGAGACCCCTTTGTGCGAGATTGCGCATGAGGGAGCTTATGCCGAATGTCCATTCCGGACATTCGGTCGAAAGCCGGACCGTGTTGCTCAATCGACCAAGGCCCGGACTTTCGATTGTGACGACGTCGCCCAGTTTGTGAGTGAAACCTTCTCCGGCAACGTCCCGGTCCTGCGTCGGTGCGAAGAGGGTACCGAGAAACAGCATGATCCCGTCGGGATACTGATGGTGACGGCCCAGGGTTTGCCGGACCAGATCCACAGGGTCCCGACTGATTTCCTTCATCGAAGATCTTCCCTTCAGGATGAAGCCGTCCGTTCCCTCCACCGTCAGGTCCAACTCTGCCAATCGAACGTCATCCAGCGAATATCCCTGGTCGAATAGTCGGATCATCGGTCCGATAGCACAGGATGCATTGTTGTCCTTTGCCTTGGACAAGAGCAGAGCCGAACGGCCTTCGACATCACGCAGATTGACGTCGTTTCCAAGAGTCGCGCCAACAATCACCCCCTTTGAGGTGACTGTCAGAACCACTTCCGGCTCTGGGTTGTTCCAGCTGGACACCGGGTGCAGTCCGACGTCGGCTCCGGTGCCGACAGAGGAAAGAACCTGCGCCTTGGAAAAGACCTCGGCATCCGGGCCAATGCCGACTTCCAGGTATTGGCTCCAGAGGCCCTCGGAGATAAGCGCTTGTTTGACCTTGGCAGCTTCTTCGGATCCGGCTCGCAGGTTACGCAGGCTGTCGCCGATGGTTGCACCTACCCGTGCCCGGATGGCTTCGGCCTTTTGAGGATCTCCTGCCGCTTTCTCCTCGATCACGCGTTCGACCATGGAATTTGCGAAGGTCACACCACATGCCTTCACTGCCTGTAAATCGCTGGGAGCCAGAAAATGCAGGTTGGCGAGATCGCTGCAGGTACCAGCCGCGATTTCATCCAGAGTGCCAAGATCTTCTCCTTTAGCTGCGGCAACATAGGCAGCCGGTTCCGTTAGTTCGCAAATATCCCGAACGGTGGGGGCGGCTGCGGACGTGATGTCGAAAACGCGGTTTTCTCGCAGTGTGACGACGGCAGGACCCTTGACATCGGGTCGCCAGACACGGCCCAAAAAAGTGCCGGAGGACAATTCGGTTTCTGAATAGAATTTCATGGCGTTCCCGGATTGGCCGTTAGGCCATCATTGTTGGTTTTCCCTAGTCTGCTGGGAAAATTCTCAGTTGTCCAACAAATGTGAAAACGCAGGCGTCACTCCACGGGTGCTCTTGAGAGAGCGGGTATCCGGTTAAGAAATAACCGGTGTCTGTCTCTGTTTACCAGACAGACCAACAGGTGTGCCGCGAACCACGTCACTCGTGGATGGTCGAAGCGACCAGCTTGTCCGCCATGGCCTTGTTTTGCACCAGCATGTCTTTCATGCGTCCACGCGCCAGTTCTGCATCTCCGGAATCGATCGCTTCAGCAACGCCGACGTGATTGCGACGCGCAATCTTTTCTTCCGGAGGGGTTCGTTGTGAGGCGGCATAGGAAAAGAGCATGACCGCGTAAATCAGATTCTGGAGCTGGGAAAGCATCTGATTGCCACTGGCCTGCAGGATCGTGGCATGGAACATGTAGTCGGCTCCGATCATGCTTTCCTGACCATCCAGGGGATGGATGGCACGTGCGGCTGCAAGAATGGTGTCGCGTTGCTCCCGGCTTGCGTTGACGGCCGCCAGGGCGGCGGCCTCCGGCTCGAAAATCAGTCTGAGGTCGGTTGCTTCCGCATAGATTCTCGCAGTTTGCGGACTTCTTGGGTCATGCCAGCGAATGACGTCCGGATCGAGAAGGTTCCAGTCGTCAAAGGGGCAGACCCGAGACCCATATCTGCGTGCCGTTCGAACGAGTCCCTTGCCGCAAAGCACCTTGATGGCTTCTCGGACCACAGTTCGCGAAACACCGAGGCTGTCGACAAGTTCGTCCTCACGCGGAAGGATCGCGCCTGTCGGATATTCTCCCCGCGCAATCTTTCTACCGAGATGTTCGACCGTATCTTTGACTGCCCCCGTCGGCAGGGATGTAAGGACCTTGTCCGGAAGTTCGAAGAAATTACGCTTTTTATTATCCATTCAACAGACTCAGGCAGTCGGGTCTTTCCAATCGTACTTGATCGGCGAGACCGGCGTTGTGTCCTGCGCATGTTTTACAAGCGAATTTTATAAAATACTAGATTTAATGAGTTGCCACGACCTTTTGCAAAGCTAATACGTCGCTTCTGGAGTCTCTTTATGTCGCTGCTGTTTGAATTATTGACCATTCAGGCAAGGAAATGAATTTGCTGCTTTGAAATTTGTAGGACAATTACTCGAGACCTAGCCATCCAGAGCATAAAGCCTCTGTGCAAGTTTTCTGACGCCGGTGTTCTTGAAGTGTCGGATACTTGCAGGTGGAACTAAATAGACAACTCCGGCGGCCAGTCCATCGCGCCAGCGCAGCTGCACTTCGGCAACCGTTTTGGGGACGGCATCGAAGACGTAGAACTCTTCCGGCAGGTCGGTAACCTCGTTCAGCACTAGACGGACACCTCCATCGGAAATGTCCCTGATCGTGCAATCGCAAATAAATTCATTGTCCAGACTTGCAAGTTTCGCGGGGCGCAATCTTGTGCGTTGGCGCGGATGCAGGCGACGCTGAATTGCTGCGGCAATGGAGTCCCGTTTCGAAGACAGAAATGAAAACATGGCACAACCTCAGTTGTTGGGTCTTGATGGGGCAAGCGGTCCCGTTGGCCTTAAGGGCTCTGGTCTGCTGGAACCGGGGAGTGCGGGCCGATAGCTGGGATCTCCCAGCGTCGAGGGGCGGTGTGTGACTGGTGATTGTGCGTTCCGGCAAAGGCGATATGCAAGATCGTACAAACCGCGCCAACCAGCCGGAGTGCTGCCAAGGTTGTCCAGCACTGCAAGTGCCCCGCCTGTCAATGCCCCCCTGCGTGCTCCACTTGGGCCTTCCCAGGCGCCACCTGCAACGGCTCCTTCCATCGCGCCGTCGACGATCGGCATGTCCGATTGATCCGGGTTGATATGCGCATCTGCGTAGGCTCTTGCGTAAGCGTCGCAGTTCGTGGTCTGGGCAGAAGCTTCTGGTACCAGGCAGGCAACTGAAGCAGCGATTGCAGCCTGCAGGAGCCCAGCCTTCACCAACGGGACACGGTGCATCATGAAGGCGCGATATATGAATGGGTGGCCCGAGGGTCTGGCTGCTTTCCTTGCGCAGGTCGGCGGCTGCAGACGTTTCATACGCTTCTCCCGAATACCGAATACTGAAAGGGCAGGGACGCCCGCACCGGTAATGCATGCACACCGAAGATTGTGCGAAACTTGCGTCGCAGGCGTCCGGAAAGGAACCCTGCCCAATCATCACGGTCGAACAGTTTCGGGCAAGCTTGGCTGACTATCCCTTGGGGCAACCTGAGCTGATAGGAGGTCTTCTATGGAACCTGTGTTCCTGACCAAACTCGTTTCGAATAGCAATGACTGGCTGTCCGTCCGCCAGGCGACCATTGCCGAAAACATTGCCAACGCCAATACGCCAGGCTTCCGCTCCAAGGACCTGGAACCTTTCACTACAGTGATCAGCAAGACCCAGCTTGCCATGACCGCGACCCATGACGGCCATCTTGGCCAGACCATGGAAGCTGCGCGCAAATCCGATGTCGAAAAGGCGGATAGCTGGACGGTTACGCATTCCGGTAACTCCGTCAGTCTGGAACAGGAACTCATGAAGGCAGGAGAGGTCGCGCGCGATCATTCGTTGAACGCCAGTATCGCGAAGTCCTTTCACCGCATGTACCTCTCCACAGTGAAATCCTAAAGGAAAACAATCATGTCCGATCCGCTTTCCGCAACCTTGCAGATTTCCGGCGCCGGTCTCAGAGCGCAGTCGGAGCGGTTGAGAGTTGTGTCCGAAAACCTCGCCAACGCCCGCTCCACCGGTGAAGCCGCCGGCGATGATCCCTATCGGCGCAAGACCATCACGTTTGAAAGTGAATTCAGCCGCGCCGTCCAGGCCAACCTGGTGTCCGTGAAGGACATCGGCAAGGACAAAGCCGAGTTCGCGGTGGAATACGACCCCGGCCATCCGGCAGCGGACGAAAGCGGCTACGTCAAGATGCCGAATGTCAACACGCTGCTTGAACTGGCCGACATGCGTGAAACCAACCGCTCTTACGAAGCCAATCTGAAAGTCATGACGCAGGCCCGCGAGATGGTCATGCGCAACATTGACCTGTTGAGGAACTGATCATGATCAATGAAATCTCCGCGCTGACATCGTCGACCGACGGCGTCCTGAAAGCTGCCTCCACCACCAGGTACACGGCGAGCACGCCGGATCTTGGCGGCACGGGCGCCGTAGGCGAAACCAGTTTCTCCGATGCGATGGCGAAAGTTTCGACCGATGCGATCGACAAGATCAAGCAAGGCGAAGCGGTATCGATTGCAGGTGTCGACGGACAGGCTTCGGTTCAGCAGGTGGTCGAGGCCGTAATGGCTGCTGAATCGACCCTCCAGACCGCAATTGCCATCCGCGACAAGGTCGTGAGCGCCTATCAGGAAATCAGCCGCATGTCGATCTGATCGAAGGCTTGGCCTCGATAAGCGATTGTAATTACCAGGAGAAAATCCATGAAAGCCCTTGCTATCGCCGCGACCGGCATGAGCGCCCAGCAGACGAATGTCGAAGTGGTCGCCAACAACATCGCCAACATGAACACCACGTCCTTCAAGCGTTCGCAGGCGGAATTCTCAGACCTTCTCTATCAGGCCGAGCGCCTCCAGGGCGTGCCGAACCGGGGTGGTGAAGATCCGGTTCCGGAAGGCGCTCAGCTTGGTCTGGGTGTTCGTACCGCCGGGATCCGCAAACTCCATGCCCAAGGCTCGCTGACCAACACCGGCAACCAGTTCGATGTTGCGCTCGACGGGCGGGGATGGTTCGAAATTACCGGCCCTGATGACGAAACGCTGTTTACCCGGGCCGGTTCGTTCAACAAGAATGCCGACGGCAGACTGGTGACCATTGACGGCTATGCCGTCGAACCGGCGATCATCATTCCGGAAGAAACCATTGAAGTTGTCGTCAATGAGTCGGGTCAGGTCTATGCCAAGGTCGATGGCGAGATGACGCCTCGTGAACTCGGACAGCTGACGCTTTCCAATTTTGCCAACGATGTCGGTCTGGAACCAGTGGGTGGCAACCTTTTCCGTGAAACCGAGGCCTCTGGCACGCCTGTTACCGGTGTTGCGGGTGATCCGGGTTTCGGCGTGGTTCGCCAGGGGTATCTGGAAAGCTCAAACGTTGATCCGGTGAAGGAAATCACTGCCTTGATCAGCGCTCAGCGCGGCTATGAAATGAACTCCAAGGTCATGAAAGCCGCCGACGAGATGGCCGGTACCGTCACCAACGGCATTCGCTAACAGGGAGAAGGTAATGACGATCCGATCCCTTTTCCTGGCGCTGGTCATGATCTTCAGCACCGGGGCAGCGAAAGCAGCGGGAGGCATAGATCTGCCGGTTCCGCGCCAGACCATACCGGCTGGAACCGAAATCACTCACCAGGATCTGATCGAACGATCGTTTCCAACGCGGACAGCGCAGCAATTCGCGGTGTCTACCAACAGGGGCCAACTGGTTGGCATGGTTGCACGGCGTACGTTGCTTCCAGGACAGCCGGTACCGATCAATTCGGTCGAAAAGCCGGTCCTTGTTCGTCGTGGTGAGCCGGCGCGACTGGTCTTCCGTGAGCAGGGGCTGGTGATCATCATGCAGGTGGAAGCTCTTCAGAACGGCGGAGCCGGCAACTTCGTACGCGTACGCAATGTCGATAGCGGTCTGGTTGTTTCCGGACGGGTTCAAGAAGACGGCACCATACGTGTGGAGAACTGAATTTATGACCCGGTTACTCGTTTTTGTTCTGGCTGCACTATTGGCCTTGCCGGTGTCGGCAATGTCCATGGTGCGGATCAAGGACATCGCCAGTCTGCAAGGGGTGCGCGACAACCAGCTTGTCGGTTATGGCCTCGTTATCGGTCTGAAAGGATCCGGCGATACGTTGCGCAATTCCCCATTCACGGAGCAATCGCTGCAATCGATGCTCGACAGTCTGGGGGTGAACGTACGCGATGCGCGGCTTCGGACGCGTAACGTAGCGGCCGTTGTCGTGACCGCCGAAATGCCGTCCTTTATCGGTCAGGGATCGACGATCGACGTAAGTGTCTCCTCGCTTGGCGATGCTACGTCACTTGCCGGGGGGACCCTCATCGCTACCCCTTTACTGGGGGCTGATGGGCAGATCTACGCGGTCGCGCAGGGCCCCGTTGCAGTGTCCGGTTTCGCGGAACTGGGGCAGGCGGAAAGCCTGACCCAGGGTATACCGACCGTCGGTCGGGTTCCAAACGGTGGTCTCATCGAAAGAGATTTGCCGGCTAAATTTTCGCAAATACCCAACCTGGTTCTCGAACTTTCCAATCCGGATTTCCGCACTGCAGTGCGTATTGCCGACGCGATCAACCAGTTCACCAGGGAGCGATACGGCATCAAGGTGGCCAAGGAGCGCGACTATCGCACCGTCGTACTCACTCCGCCGCAAAACATCAGTGTCACGCGGTTCATCGCGGAAATTGAAGCTATTCGGGTGACGCCTGACCAGATTGCGAAGGTCGTGATCGATGAGCGAACAGGGACTGTGGTCATTGGCAAGGATGTTCAGATTTCGACCGTTGCGATTACCCATGGCAATCTGACGGTTCGTATATCGGAAGCACCCGAGGTTTCGCAGCCGTCGCCGTTCTCGCTGAACGGCCAGACTGTGGTCGTGCCACGAACATATGTCGATGCTCAGGAAAGCGGTGGTCAACTGGCTGTTGTCGGTGGAACGGACCTGCCCACGCTGGTGCGAGGTCTCAACCGGATCGGTCTGCGACCAACCGGTATCATCGCCATCCTTCAGGCGATCAAGACAGCCGGTGCGCTACAGGCGGAACTCGTGGTGCAATAAGTCAGACCTGCTCCTATTCAGACAGGGAAACCAGCACTTATGTGGTCTGAAACCCTGAAGGGCGGGATGACGTCACCTTCATGAAAGTAATTCTGAAACGCCGCTTTTTGAAGCGGCGTTTTTTTGCGACAGCCTCACGCAAGCTCGATCTCCGATTGTGCGGTCAAAGAGGTTCTGCACAAGGGAAGGCCTTATGCCACGACATTTGGACCGCGGCCGCACATTCACGCTTCTGGTGCTTGCGGCAGTTTCGCTCACATTCGGCGGCCAGGCCATTGCCCAGGCGCCGCGTCAGAAGCCGCAGGCAGGCGAAAGCGCGATTGCGCCCGTACCGCCACAGGACAGCGAGCTCTATTGCAAGAACATCGCCGAAGCGGCTTCGGATGCGCGTATCAAGTGGCAGACCTGGAAACTGATCAGCCTGGAGGCAAGCCTCCGGGACAGGATTGAAGAATTGCAGCGCAAAGAGCGCGAATTCGAAAAATGGGTCGAGCGGCGCGAAGACCTTCTCAACGAAGTCGAGGACCAGGTCGTCTCCATTATCGGGCGCATGCGTCCGGAAGCAGCTGCGGCGCAGCTGCAGACGACCGACGAGGAAGCCGCCGTTGGCGTTCTCCTGAAACTGAAGGCCCGTGTTGCCAGCAGCATTCTCGACGAGATGGAACCTTCCCGTGCTGCCCAGCTGACCCAATCGATGATGGGCCTGACCCATCCCGAAATACAACGGAGTTTCTGATGCGCGCTTTTGTGATCTCCCTAGGAGCTGCGATGCTGACCGGCTGTGCCGGGCAGCTGGAAGACGTTGGCCGCGCACCGGAGATGTCTCCGGTCGGATACGGACTTGCCGTTCAACAGCCGGCAGCTTATCCGCTAAGCACTTTCGGCCAGGGCACGGTCAAGGACTACAACTCCTTGTGGGCCAGCGGTCGCGACAATTTCTTTGCAGACCCGCGTGCAAAGAAAGTCGGTGATGTGCTGACCGTGACCATCCAGATCAATGACCGCGCGAACATGGACAACAGTTCGGATCGCCGCCGCACTTCCGATATCGGCTGGGGCGGCACCATGGATTACGACTGGGATGGCATCGGGCATGGTGGCAGCGGCAATCTTGGCGTTGATTCCGGCTCCGGATCCGCAGGTTCCGGCTCTATTGATCGGTCGGAAGAAATCCAGCTGTCCGTTGCGGCCGTGGTCACGGACCGCCTGCCGAACGGCAACCTGGTGATCTCCGGCTCGCAGGAAATGCGCGTCAACTTCGAGATGCGCATCCTGCAAATCGCCGGAATCGTGCGTCCGCGGGATATCCAGGCCAACAACACCATTCCTTACGACAAGATTGCCGAAGCGCGGGTCTCCTATGGTGGCCGCGGCAGGATCACCGAGGTTCAGCAACCGGCCTGGGGGCAGCAGATCTACGACATCGTGACGCCCTTCTGAGCACTTCCTGAAAGTACCGGAAAGACCCAAATGCCTAATATCATCGAAGTTCCTTTTGAGGGTGCGCAGGAAAATCAGCGCAGCTCCGGTTTCGTCGCGGCGTTGGTGCTCCTGACGCTGATTGGCGGTGGCGCTGGAGCGGGCCTTGCAAAATATGTTGCTGACTACACCGAAGAGGAAGTTCATGGCCGGCTTCGCCAGCAACAGAGCTTCACCGAAACGTTGCCGTTTTCGCCTTCGACACGCCTGCAGACGCTTGAACCGCTCGTGACAAATCTGGCGTCGCCGCAAGATGCCTGGATAAGGTTGCAGGCTTCAATTCTTCTGGAAGACGATCCGGACGGTGATGTTGGTGTGCTCAAGAAAAAGGTCGAGGACGATTTTCTCGGCTACATGCGCACGCTTACGCTCTCTCATCTGGAGGGGGGGATCGGTTTGCAGCATCTTCGCGAAGATCTCACCGAGCGCGCTCAGACACGCACCAGAGGTCAGGTGAACGAAGTCATTCTGGAATCGGTGGTTATTCAATGAGCCGTCTTCTTGTTGCCGGCCTTGTACTGGTCGCGATGACGGGTGCTGCTGCTGCCCAGGTGCCGGATCTTTCTGCGTTGCTACCTGCAGGAGAGGGAAGTGCCAGCGGCCGTATCATCCAGATGATTGCACTCTTGACTGTGCTTTCTCTGGCTCCGGGCATCCTCATCATGGTGACGAGCTTCACCCGTTTCGTGATCGCTTTTTCGTTCCTGAGGTCCGGTATCGGTCTTCAAACAACACCGGGTAACCTGATCCTCATTTCGCTGGCCCTCTTCATGACTTTTTATGTCATGGCTCCAACCTTCGACAAAGCCTGGGAGCAGGGTGTTCAACCTCTGATGAACAACGAAATCTCCGAGGAAGAGGCCTACGTGCGGATCACAACTCCCTTCCGGGACTTCATGCTCAGCCAGGTTCGCGAAGAAGATCTCGTTCTATTTGATGACCTAGCGGCCGGCCGCGTGACAGAAAACGAAGCGGCCTCTGCAGAGGAAGTTGAACTGCGTGTCTTGATACCGGCTTTCATGATTTCCGAATTGCGCCGGGGTTTCGAAATCGGATTTTTGATCGCGTTGCCTTTTCTCGTGATCGATATGATCGTAGCAACGATCACCATGTCCATGGGCATGATGATGTTGCCGCCAACGGTGATATCGTTGCCTTTCAAGGCGTTGTTCTTTGTTTTGATCGACGGATGGAACCTACTGGTCGGTAGTCTTGTGCGATCATTCTTGTAACCGACGGGGGCGTCGGGGCGCAAAAGGGCGGGGCCGAAAGGCTCCGCTTTTTTGTTTTCAGCGATATGATCGCGAGCGATTATATCTTCCGATTTAACGTTGCGTCTCGGTGAAATTCGAAAAAGATCAAATTGCCCGTATCGACGTAAGCTTCACGCAAGATTGAGCCGCTAGGGTCATTTTCACAGCAGGTTGAACCCCAAACTACCCACGGTTCAAAAGCATGACGCTGCTCCTGCTGTGCCGGTGCAAACCCGGCATGTCCCAATCCAATCCAGTACACACTGACACATTGAAGGGACATATCATGTCTAGCTTGATGACGAACGCTTCCGCAATGACCGCTCTGCAGACTCTGCGGAACACCAGCGCCAACCTGGCAGAGACGCAGAACCGCATCTCCACCGGTTATCGCGTTGCCGGCGCGGAAGACAACGCTGCCTACTGGTCCATCGCAACCACCATGCGTTCTGACAACATGGCTCTTAGCGCCGTTGAAGACTCTCTGGGTCTGGGTGCTGCGACCGTCGACGTCATGTACACTGCTATGGACAGCACTGTTGATGTCATGAACGAAATCAAAGCCAAGCTTGTTGCTGCCCGTACTCCGGGTGTCGACCGCGGCAAGATCCAGTCCGACATCAACGAACTGCAGAACCAGCTTAAGTCGACTGCCGAATCCGCTGTTTTCAACGGTGAAAACTGGCTGTCTTCCGACGTGACCACCGTTACGTCGAAAGAAATCGTCAGCTCCTTCACCCGCGTCGGTGGTGCGGTTTCCGTTCTGACGACCACGGTTGATATCACCGCTACCCAGCTCTATGACACCACTGGTGGTGGTACCGGTATCCTTGACCGTGCTCTGACGAACGGTAACGTTGTCGACACCATCGACATCTCCGCTCTGACGGACAGCGCTGCCGACCTGACCACTCTGGAAGGCATGATCTCGGATGTCGACGAAGCTCTGGGCCTCATCACAGACTCCGCAACCCTGCTCGGATCCACCAAGAAGCGCGTTGATCTGCAGAAGGACTTCGTGTCCGCTCTGATCGACTCGATCGACCGTGGTGTCGGCCAGCTCGTGGATGCTGACATGAACAAAGAATCGACCCGCCTCCAGGCTCTGCAGACTCAGCAGCAGCTCGGTATCCAGGCTCTGTCGATCGCCAACCAGGGTTCGCAGAACATTCTGTCCCTGTTCCGTTAATCCAACCAGTTTATCTGACCGGATTTCCAGGCAAGAGGACCGCACCCTTCGGGGCGCGGTTTTTTTGTGTTCAGAATTTCCGTCTTCAAGCCCGGGTGACAGGCTCGCACAAGGTCCAGTTCCGATAGTGGGTCAAACAGAACGTTACGTGCATGAAGGGGTTATGCATGCCGGGCCGTGAACACGCCGAAAAACTATGGGCAAACCTGATGGAACTGGGAGTGCGCAGACTTATCGCGCTCGCCTTGATCGGGCTCGCCACAATCGCAACCGTCGGCGCGGGAGCATATTACTTGAGCCGACCGGAACAGACCGTCCTCTATACGGGTCTCGACGGTGAAGACGTCACTCGCATCGGTTCCGCGCTGCGGGACGCAGGCATTCCTTTCGACATCAATTCGGAAGGCTCCGCCGTCATGGTGAGCCATGCGCAGACAGCCAAGGCGCGCATGCTTCTGGCCGAAAAGGGTCTCCCGCGTGGAGCCAACTCCGGCTACGAGCTCTTCGACGAGTTGGGGTCGCTTGGCTTGACCTCCTTCATGCAGGAAGTGACCCGGGTGCGAGCGCTTGAAGGCGAGCTTGCCCGAACCATCCAGCTCATGAAGGGGATCCGGGCAGCGCGCGTTCATATCGTGTTGCCAGAGAAAGGATCTTTCAGGCGCGATCAGCAGCCGCCGTCGGCATCTGTCGTCATCCGTTCCGATGTGCCGGACGATGTTCGAACCGCCGATGCCATCCGCCACCTGGTTGCTGCCGGTGTTCCGGGCATGCAGGCCGACAAGGTTACAGTGCTCGACACGTCCGGAGGTATCCTGGCGGCCGGCAAGGATCCGACCAAGGCCTCCGCAGGCCAGCTTGCCAGCCTTGAGACTGCTGTCAGCAGCCGGATCCAGGAAAACATTCGCAAGACCCTGACACCATATCTTGGCCTGGACAACTTCGAGGTCAGTGTCGCCGCAGAACTGAACACGGACCGCAAGACGATTGCCGAGACGATTTTCGATCCGGACTCGCGGACCGAGCGATCCATCCGGACCATTCGCGAAAACGAGAACGCTCAGAATTCCAGCGTCTCGGCACCGACAACGGTCGAGCAGAACCTTCCTGAAGAGGATGTGTCCGCGGACAACGGTGAGCGTTCCAGCGAAGAAAACGAGCGGCGCGAGGAAACCGTCAATTACGAGATTTCCTCCAAGCGCATCGAGACCTCTCAGGATGGCTATCGTGTCGACCGTCTGTCCATTGCGGTTCTGGTTGATAAGTCCCGTCTTGCACAGTCTCTTGGCGGCGAACCGACCCAGGCTCAACTGGATGAACAGCTGACGGAAATCGAAGCTCTGGTTGCCTCTTCTGCGGGGATTGAAAAAGAACGGGGAGACCTGGTCAAGGTTGCTGTTGTCGACTTCATCGACGGCGGCCGGGCCATGGAGCCGATCCCGCCGATCAGCATCACCGAGTATCTGATGCGCCAGTCCGGCAACATCATCAATGCGCTCGCAATCCTGACCGTGTCGATGCTTGTTATCTGGTTCGGTCTGCGGCCTGCCGTGGCTGCCCTGGTGCCGCAAATGGCCAAGCCGCAGGTCGAAATGGCCGAACTCGGAATGCTGCCGGAGGCTGCGGAAGGGGCTGCAGAAGCAGTCGACGGGGATCAGACTTTCCTGATGCCGCCGGATCATTCCGACATGCTGCAGGACCTCAACAGCCGGCGCAACAAGTCTGCGCTCCGGAAGCTGGAATCCTTGCTGGAGTTCAACGAGGAACAGTCTGCAGCGATCCTGCGCCAGTGGCTCTATGAATCGGAGCGCATCTAATGACCACCTCAATCGCTTCCCATATTCCCGTCCTGTCCGCCTCCAGGTTCAAGTCCTTCGGTGCATTCGATCCCGCTCTCGTGGACGTTCTGGAGCCTTGCGAGGAAGCTGTGCCCGAACCCAGCCTGGAAGAACAGCTCCAGGCCGAATACGAGCGCGGTCTGGCGGAAGGCAGTGACCGCACGATGGCTCATTTTCAGGCCATCCTGGAACAGGAGCGCGAGGAGCACGCAAGGCAGCTCAAAGACGAGCGTGACCGGTTCGACATGCGTGAATCGGCCAACGTCAGCGCCTCCATCGAAGGCTTCCTCAATGTGATGGAGCAGCGGATCTCCTATTCGCTCTCCAAGCTTCTTCAACCTTTCCTGACAGAGCAGATCGTCGACCAGCTGGTCGATGCCTTTGCCGGCAATCTTCGGCAACTGACCGAGGAAACGGAGGGCAAAATGATCAGGCTGCGCGGACCGGAAACTCTGGTCAGCCGAGTGCTGGAGCAGTTGCCGGCCTTGAGAGACCGGATCGACGTTCAGCATGCTGATCAAGTCGAACTGGTGGCTCTGCTTGACGAGACAACCATTGAAACACGGCTCGGACAATGGCTCGGCCAGCTTGAAGCCTTGAAAGGGGAGGCAGACTGATGTTGGACGGCGTCCCGAATGAAATCGTAATTGTCCGGCGCAAGAACAGCTGGGAAGACGATCAGCTGCCACATGGCGTCTGGAAGATTGCCTACGCGGATTTCATGACCGCATTGATGGCCTTTTTCCTGGTCATGTGGCTGATCAACGTGACCGACGACAGCGTGCGTCGCGGCGTTGCGCAGTATTTCAACCCGGTCAAACTTGCCTCCACGGCTCCGAACCGCAAGGGCCTGAACGATCCGGAGATCAACGGCGATACCAACGAAGCCGGCACCAAGCTTTTCACCGGCAAATTGGGTGGGTCTGATGCGCCGGTCGATCAGGATGAGAACTTCGGTGATGGCCTGGACAAGGGACATAGACTGGAGGAGGTGGTCGAGACACCGGAGATGGGCGGAGCGCCGGCCTCGGGGCAGTTTACCCAGACCCATTCGGAATCGATCCTTTTCACGGATCCCTATGCCGTACTCGACACCCTTTCGCAGAAAATCCGTGTCGCTGATGTGCGGGAGGACAACCCAAAGGGTATCGGTACAGGCCTTCAGAAAAACGAAGGCGTTCAGGGTGGGCAGGCCTATCGGGATCCCTTTGATCCGATGTTCTGGCAGTTCCGTCCTGGCCGAGGTGTCGCCAGTGCCGAAGCAGCGCCTGACGTAAGTTTGCCGGGCGATGGTACCGCGCCTTCTTCCCAGGCTCTGGCCGGCGAATTCGCCTTTGCCGCGCCGTTTGAAGATGGCACGCAACCTGACACCGGCGTTACCCGTCAAAACGGAAACACTGCCCCTCGAAATGGGCCTAGCAACGGGGACTACATGGCGGAACAATCCGGAACGACGTCCTTTGAATTTGTCGGCAACGGCGCACTTCCCGACAACGGGGATACGACGGATCAGGTCGTCGCTCATGTGCTTGGCAAGTCGCTTGCGGCGTCTTCAACCGAGGTGATCGCTGAAGTCCAGACTGAAACGGTCATTGGTACTGGAGACGGTGAGGGCACCTACGAAGAAGACTTCACGGAAAGCAGCGCCGAGGTACTGGTCGCCCGTCTTTCGGAAGTCCTTGCCCAGACTGAAGGGACAGCTCTTGAGGAAACCGCCAGTCAGATTACGGTGACGAGAGAAGGTGAGGGAGCCTTGATCAGCCTTACCGATGACCAGAACTTCGGTATGTTCGCAATCGGGTCTGCCGAGCCGCGCCCGGAACTCGTCAAACTGCTTGAACGGATTGGCAAGGTGGTTGCCGAAACTCCGGGACAGATTGTCATCAAGGGTCATACGGACGCGCGCCCTTTCAAAAGCAAGACCTATGACAACTGGCGCTTGTCGTCGGCACGCGCCCACATGGCTCTCTACATGCTCACTCGCGGAGGTGTCGGCAAGGACAGGTTCAACCGGGTCGAAGGCTATGCCGATCAGGATCTGAAGGTTCCGTCCGATCCTCTTGCTGCCTCCAACAGGCGGATTGAGATCTACTTGCTGGAAGGGGCTCGGTAATGTGCTGCCTTTCCATCAGGATCCCTTGCGTCAAAGGTCTGCTCCTTGGCTTGATGGCGGCCGTCTTCTGGGCGTCGGCTGGCTGGGCGCAGCAGGTTGGCAAGCAGACTTCGGATCCGGAACCATTTGAAATGATCCGGTCGCTGCAGTCCCTGCAGGAGCAGATCGCACAGGGCAACAGCCATGCGATGCAGGCGCAGCGAGCCTTGCTGACAAAGATGGACGCAAGTTTTGTCGTGTTGCCAGCCGATGCGTGGCAGGAACCGCGCAACGCCCGGGCGGCCGTCATCCATCTTCTGAGTGGCGGACATCCAGACGTAATGCGGTATCTCTTGTCTCTAGATCCGGCACCCGCTGTCGACCGCAAACTTATGGAAGCGTCGCTTGCCTATGTCGAAGGCAGGGAAGAGGACATGGTCGTTCTTCTGGCGGAGATCGATCCGCTGGAACTGCCGGCAAGCCTGGGGGGGCATGTCGCACTGGTAAAGGCTGCACCCTACATCCGCACGGATCCGGAAAAGGCGATGGAACTGCTTCAGGTCGCCAGCCTACTGATGCCTGGAACGCTCGTTGAGGAAGCTGCTCTTCGCCGGGAAGTCTTCGTCGCTGGGATGACCGGCAACGTCGATCGCTTTCGAGTTCTCAGCATCCGGTATCTTCGCCGGTTCCGCACGTCGGTCTACGCTGGTGATTTCCGCAGGCGATTTGCCCTGTCACTGGACACGCTCGGATTTGTCAAAAGCGAGGACAAGTTCGCGCTCCTGGATGACGTGCTGCACGAATTCGATGCCGACAGCAGGCGCGGTCTTTATCTTCGTCTGGCCCGTTCCGCCCTGCTGGCAGGCCATCTGAATGTCGCGCGAAAGGCAACGGGAGAAGCGCTGACGCTAACCGTCGACGGCACCAAGGAAAACGAAATCCTGAAGATCTATCTTGCGGCGACCCGTCTCGACCCGGAGTTCATTACAGCAAACCGAGACCTGTTGTGGTCGATCGACAAGTCGATCCTGACTGCGCAGGACCTGGCGATGCTTGACGGCGTCTACACCGTGCTCAACTCGGTCCGGCATTTTCCGGAGCCGCCGCCCAACGTGATCGGCGAATTCAACGTCGCGACCAATATGGACGCTCCTGAAGATCAAAGCTGGGTCAGCGCGGACATGGAACTTGCGAATGTTCTGTTGCGCCGGACGGGAAAGTCCCTCGCTCAATTGGGAGAACAGGATGAGCGTTAACACTCAGGCTTTCGTTCCGACTGCGCCGAAGTCCGGCAAGTCGACGGACGCTGGAACGGGCGAGCGCGGGCAAACCTCTTCCAAAGAAGCCGCGGCTGCATTCCAGGCCGTCATGCAGAACATGAAAAAAGGCGAAGCTGCCGAAGATGCGGCAGGAAAACCCGGGTCTGAAACATCTGATCAGGCAGACGGGGCTACGGGCGGCGCCCACGGCAAGACCGGTTCCGGCAAGGAACAGGCGGCAGGTTCGGCGGCGTTTTCGACCAGCAATCTTGTCGACGCCCTGCGGCAGGCTTCCCAGAACGCACTGTCACGCAAGGCGAAAGATGGCGAAGGCCTGGATGGTGCGGCAGAGGGACAAACGGACCCGAAGGCCGAAACCATGTTGCAGAGTTCAGCAGCCCATGTGGGATTGTCACTAAATGCGGTGCTGGCTGGAAAACCCGGGCAGGTTCCCTCGTCACAGGCCCAGTCCGGTGCAGCCCCGATGCCTTCGCTCCTGCAAGGGCAGGCCAACGGCATGCCGGTTGGCGATCCCGATGGACCTGTACAGACCGGAACGTCTTCGCTCTTCGCGCAGTTCGGCGTCGAACCGGAGGCAATTTCCGACGGCGAGGGACGTGGGGCTATTGGCCGGTCCATGTTGCCGGAGGAAGCGGCGGGCACCGTCAAGGTTTTGCGCCAGGAAACCCACTTTGCACCGAATATGCGACTCTCCCCCGCGCAACAGGTTGGTGACCAGATCGCCGCTGCGGTCAAGGATATGGCTTCCAGCTCCGCATCACTTGACGGTGGCATATCTGCCAAGGCGGAAGGCCCTGTTCTGAAAACACTGGATATCCAGCTCACGCCACATGAGCTGGGCACCGTGAAAGTGTCTCTCAGGATGGTCGGTGATACAGTGGAAGTGTCGCTTGTAACGAGCAGGGCGCAAACTGCGGAACTCCTGAAGCAAGACCGGCAACTGCTCGATCAGATGCTCAGGGCGACCGGGTTCAAGGCTGATGCCATCACGATCCAGGCCGGAGACGACCGGATCCAGGTCCAGGCGGGAAGCAACGCTTCAGGCCCTCAGGCCCAGAACCAGAATGGCGCTGGTGGCGGCAACCCGTTTGACGGCCAACCGCAGAGTTCCGGCAACGGTGCCGGACAGCAGAATGGGCGTCCAGGACAAAACACCAGAGAAGACGCGTATCAGACTTCTGAAACAAAAAGAGGAACAGGTCATGAGGAAGGTTCTGACATCAGCCTTTCTGACGGCATCTATCTTTAGTGCTCTCGCCGTTAGCGTGCCTGCGGCTGCCGAGACCCAGAACGTTTGCGAACGCGAGATGATCTCGGCAGCGCGAAAGTACAACGTGCCGCTCGGCGTGCTTTATGCGGTCGGGCTGACGGAAACCGGTCGGCGCAACTCGCTGTACCCCTATGCCCTCAATATCGAGGGGAAGTCCGTGTTTCCTCCCAGCCGGCAAGCCGCGAAGCAGGATGTGATTGATGCACAACAGCACGGCAAGAAGCTGATCGACATCGGCTGCATGCAGATCAACCATCACTACCACGGTGACCAGTTCCGTTCGGTGGATCAGATGCTGGAACCACGTGCAAATGTGCAATATGCGGCAAGGTACCTGAAGGACCTGAGGCGGCGCCAGGGATCCTGGACGATGGCTGTTGCCCGTTATCACGCGGGGCCGAACAATGATCCCGCGCAAAAACGGTATGTCTGCACGGTGATCCGCAACATGGTTGCTTCCGGTTTTGGAAACTGGACACAGCAGTCAAAGCAATTCTGCGGCGCCTGATCTCTGAAAAGCACCGGACAGCTTGACCGGTGCTTTCGTTTTGTTTGATAGATAAATTTTTACATAATTAAGTATCTGAATGGAAAGAATAATTATTTTCTCGCAACAGCTTCGCGCAAGTTAGGTCGGTTTGACTGTCTCCAGTTGATTTGGACACAGGAGACCTGTCATGGGCCTTTTCGGAGTTATGCGAACCGGCGTTTCCGGCATGAACGCGCAGTCGAGCAAGCTCGGCACAGTTGCCGAAAACATTATGAACTCGAGTACGACTGGCTATAAACGCGCCCAGTCGGAATTTTCCTCACTGGTCGTTTCGCAAGGGGCTGGCTCGTTCAACTCCGGCGGCGTCGAGGCGCACACCCAGTACCAGGTTTCCAAGCAGGGAAACATCAGCTTCACCACGTCGAAGCTTGATCTTGCGGTGGATGGCAACGGCTTCTTTGTTGTCGGCAACGAGGCAGGTGAAAGCTTTCTGACCCGCGCCGGTCACTTCGTTCCGGATGGAGATGGCTATCTCCTGAATACGGCCGGCTATTATCTCCAGGGTTATCCGATCACGGGCAACACCGCGCCAACAACCGTTGCCAACGGTCTTGGTGGTCTGGAGCGGATCAACATCACCCAGAACCAGCTGGAAGCCACTCCCACCAGCGAAGCGTTCCTGCGCGTGAACGTGAGTGAAGACGCGGCGATTGTACCGGCGGCGGATCTGCCGTCTGCCAACGCAGCGACCGCGAGCTATTCCCACAAAACTTCCATGATCGTGTACGACAACCTCGGCAACGAGGTGAAACTGGACGTCTATTACTCCAAGGTCACGGAAACGGCTGCAGACAGTGACTGGGAAGTCTCGATCTACAACGCGGCGGATGCCGCACCCGGCGGCGGGTTTCCCTATACTGCTCCGGCATTGAATACCCAGACGCTGACCTTCGACGTCACCACAGGCAATCTCACCGGTGCCAGCGCGACCGCAATCAATATCGCGGTTCCCAACGGTGGTACCTTCGACCTGGACCTTGATCAGTCGACCTACCTGAATGCCGATTTCACGGTCACCAACGTTGATGCGGACGGGAACGCACCGAGTGCGGTGAAGAACGTCGAGTTCTCTGACGACGGCACTCTGTTTGCCATCTACACCAACGGTGACCGCCGGGCGATCTACAAGATCCCGCTGGCGGATGTACCGAGCCCGGACAGGCTCTCCAACAAATCCGGCAACGTCTACAGCACCTCCTTCGATTCCGGTGATGTCCGGGTCGGTTTTGCGGGCGAGGGCGGCCTGGGCAGCATCAAGGTTGGTGGTCTTGAGGACTCCAACGTCGATCTCGGCAACGAGCTCACCTCGATGATCGAATCCCAGCGCACCTACACGGCCAATTCCCAGGTGTTCAAGGCCGGTTCCGACCTGCTCGAGCAGCTCGTCAACCTGGTCCGCTAACACGGCTCACCCGCCAATCGGAAAGTTATTGTCATGAGTTTGTCTGTAGCCCTCAAAGTCGCCCAGTCCGCGCTGGCCGCAAGGCAGACAGAATCCTCCGTGGTTTCGCGAAACATTGCCGGGGCTCAGGACCCCGGCTACTCGCGCAAATCCGTTCTGTTGAGCCAGACCTACACCGACACCGGTCAGGCCGGCGGCCTCAAGGTCGACGGTATCGGCCGGGTGACGGACAGCGCGCTGTATTCGTCGCTCCTGTCCTCCACCTCCACTGGATCCTCCCAGGAAGCGGTCCTGGCGGGCCTTACCCGTCTCGCTGAGACCACAGGCGATACCCAGAACCACATGTCCGCTGCGGCAAAGCTCGGTGCGCTGAAGCTGTCGCTTCAAAACTATGCTTCCGACCCCAGCAACGCGATCCAGGCTCAGGACGTTCTGCAGGCCTCCAAGGACATGGTGCAGACGCTCCAGTCCGGGACGGCACTGGTGCAGGATGTGCGCACCAATGCGGATGCGGACATGGCGACCTCCGTGCGTGAGATCAACACGCTGTTGAAACAACTCGAAGATCTCAACTCGGTTATCGTGCGGGGAACGCAATCGGGGGCTGATGTCACCGATGCCCACGACAGCCGCGACCAGGTTCTGCTCAAGCTGTCCGAGGAAATCGGCATTACCACGCTGAACCGCAGCAATGGCGATATTGTGGTCTACACGGACAGCGGCGTGACGCTGTTTGAAACCAAGGCCAGAGCGGTCACCTTCGAGCCGACCATTGTTTATGGTGCTGCTACCACGGGTAATTCCGTGATGGTGGACGGCGTTCCCGTGGCGGGACCGGGCGCACTCATGGAGATCAAGTCCGGCAGGCTGCAAGGACTTGCTGAACTGCGCGACGAAGTAGCGGTAACCTATCAGAGCCAGCTCGACGAAATCGCGCGTGGTCTGATCGAAGCCTTCGCCGAAAGCGATCAGAGCGGTGGCGGCAATCCGAATCAGGCTGGCCTGTTTACTTGGTCCGGTGCACCGGCGGTGCCTGCATCCGGCACCCATATTACCGGGCTTGCTGCGGAAATTGTCGTCAATGCCAACGCCGATCCGGATCAGGGCGGCGACCTGGACAGGTTGCGCGACGGCGGCATCTCCGATCCGTTCGATCCCAACTACAACTACAACCCGTCCGGCGCTGCCGGGTTCTCCGACCGTTTGCAGGAACTGGTTTCCGCCTTTGACAAGGACACCGTTTTCGACAGCGGCGTGGAACTCGATCCGACCGATACGCTGTCCGGCTTTGCCGCTTCGTCCGTCAGCTGGCTGGAAGCCGGTCGAAAGACCATGACGAGCAATGTCGAGGTGCAGACCGTCATTCTCAGTCGGACGGCTGAAAACCTCAACAACAAGACAGGCGTCAACATCGACGAAGAAATGACGCTGCTACTGGAAATCGAGCGATCCTACTCAGCAGCGACACGGCTCATCAGCGCCGTCGACGGCATGCTGGAAGACCTTCTGGCTGCGGCGAGGTAACAGTTATGAAAACCACCTATATCTCCACGATCACACTCGCCGATGCGTCTCGTCGGCAGATCCAGAACCAGTCCAGCCTCGTGCAGAAGCTCAGCATCGAGCTGTCCTCCGGCCGTAAATACGACGTCGGCCTGGATCTTGGGACAAAGACCGGCGAAAGCGTGTCGCTTCGGTCCGAGTTTCATTTTCTCAATGGCATCATGGATACCAACGCGCTTACCGCGTCGCGGCTCGATGTCAGCCAGGCGGCAATGGGCGACATTCTGACGGATGCACAGGACTTTCTGGCGACCCTTGTAGCCCTGCGCGAGAACAACGGCAGTTCGGATATCGTCAAGGCGGATGCCGTCGGCAATCTGGAGCTTCTGTCGTCCCGTCTGAACACCCAGCTCAACGGCAATTTCGTCTTTGCCGGCATCAATACGGATCAGGAACCCTTCGCGGACTATTCCGATCCGACGTCTGCGAACAAATTGGCCGCCGATGCAGCGTTCATGACCGAGTTCGGGATGGCGCAATCCAACCCGGGCGTTTCAGGCATCACACCTGCGGCAATGTCCACTTATCTGAACGGTGCCTTCGAGACGATGTTCCAGAACCCGGCCTGGGGCACGTCCTGGTCGAGTGCGTCCAGCAACGTGATGGTCAGCCGCATTTCGGCGAGTGAAACGGTTTCCAGTTCCGTCAGCGCAAACGAGCAGGCCTTCAGAGACCTGGCCGCGGCCTACACGATGATGTCCGACCTCGGTAACGAGGACCTTGATCCCGAAACCTGGAAGGTCGTGGTCAACAAGGCGATCGAGAAGCTCGGCACTGGTATTGCCGATGTCACCAGCCAGATGGGCAAGCTCGGCAATGTGCAGGAGCAGGTCAAGCTGGCGAGTGAACGGTTGAAGGTTCAAACCGACATCCTGAACCGGCGCATCAACGACCTTGAAAACGTCAATCTGGAGGAAACGTCGGTGCGTCTCAACACGGCTCTGACACAGCTTGAGACCACCTATGCGGTCACGGCCCGCATGCAGGGTCTGAGCATTCTCAACTACCTGTGATCGTGGCCGAATGTCTGATTTTTCGTATCAAACCCAACCTTGAGAGGGCCCATGTACAATCTGTCTTACGCTGAGGTTATGGACGATCTTTGCTCTGACCAGCGGCTCAACGAACATGAGGCAATGTCGATCGTTATCGGCAAGCTCAACGTCGCCCAGGAGCGCGGCGTCAAGTCTCCCGAAGCCGTCGACGCGCTGTTCTACACACGGCGCCTGTGGAGCTACTTCCTGGAACACCTGGCGGACGACGCCAACGAATTGCCGATCGAAACGAGAGCCAATCTGATCTCTGTCGGCATCTGGGTCCTGAAAGAGGTCGAATCCTTGCGCCAGTGGGAGCAGGAGGATTTCTCCGACATCATCCAGATCAATTCCATCATCCGTGACAGCCTGGACGGTTAAACTCATGAAAATCGGTTTGAAAGCGGGCGAACGCCTGTTCATCAACGGTGCGGTGATCCGGGCCGAACGGAAAACCAACATCGAACTGCTGAATGATGCCGTATTCCTGCTGGAAGCCCATGTGCTTCAGCCAGAAGAGGCGACGACGCCGCTTCGCCAGCTCTACTTCATTCTCCAGACCATGATCATCGATCCGGCAGCCGCTGGTGCGGTTCAGGACATGTTCCATCTCGTGCTTGGTTCCGTGAAGTCGGCGTTCTCGAACAAGGAGGTGCTGATGCATCTCGACAAGGTCGAGGAGCTGGCAAAAACGGATCGGTGGTTCGAGGCAATGAAGGTTGTGCGTGCGCTCTATCCGCTGGAGGCAAGCCTGATGCTGGCTGAAAAGAACCGGCGCGCGCAGGAGACCCGGCAGACCGCGCCCCGGCCGGCGCCAAGAGAAAATTTTCAGTACGGCCCCCGGCTGGCCGTTGTTTAAGGAGTGATTAGATGACCAGTGTTGAAGGCGTCAGCGCCACCCAGGGTGCTGCCTCGACTGCATCCGCGCAGAAGCAGCTGACTGTCGACTACGACACGTTCCTGCATCTGATGATGGCTCAGATGCAGAACCAGGATCCGACCAATCCCATGGACGCGTCCGAACAGCTCGCGCAGCTCGCAAGCTTCAGCCAAGTTGAGCAGTCTATTCAGACCAACGCCAAGCTGGAAACGCTTCTGACCAACCTTTCGTTCGGTCAGGTAGATGATCTGATCGGGCGGACCGTGACCGACGCCAACGGCACGACGGGTGTCGTGGAAAAGGTTGAAGTCTATTCCGACGGCACCGTGCTCGCGCTCGACAACGGTCAGGGTGTTCTGCTTGGACCGGGTGTAACCATTTCCTGAGCGGATGGAATGACATGAATGAAGTTGATGCCCTGGACCTGGTCCGGACTGCAATCTGGACGATCCTCGTCGGATCTGCCCCAGCGATCGTACCGGCGATGATTGTCGGTATCGGAATTGCGTTGCTGCAGGCCTTGACCCAGGTTCAGGAAATCACCCTTACCTTCATTCCGAAGATCGTGGCGATTCTGGTCATGATCGTGGTCGCCGGACCTTTCATCGGCGGCCAGATCTACTCGTTGACGACCCTGATCTACAATCGGATCGAAACGGGGTTCTAGCGACGGTCTGCAGCATTGCGCTTGCTTGGTTTCAGGTGCAGTCGTGGTCCTGAATTTATTTGTCGTCCTGATTTGCATCGAAAGCTGTAAGCCGGGATCAGGTACTTTGCGTTGTCGGCGAAACATTTCACCTTGGCGTATGTAGCCAATGGATCCAGGCCTTTGCCGGGATGACAAGGTAGATGCGTTTCTAGTATCCATTTCTCCTTGAACCACGATTTGCTTCAAGTGCGACCGCGGCTCCCTTCGGAGCGTGGAGTGACCATCGTCGGTCAGAGCACTCAACCTTTCCCGAACTTCCCTCCTGAAATCCTTCTTCAAAAAAGCCTCGCGCAAGCTTCACGGGCGAGGTTGCCAGGTATCAGACCTGCAGCAGAGAGAAGGCATGACAGACACCTCCCTTTCGCCGGCTGCCGGCAATGCGCCGGACAGCCGCCGCGACGTCGGCTTTGCCATAGGCATCGTCCTAATCCTGGCCGTTCTTTTTCTGCCAATACCGACATTCCTGATCGATATCGGCCTGGCCATGTCGATCGCGCTGTCGGTCTTGATCCTGATGGTTTCGCTCTGGATCCAGCGTCCGCTCGATTTCTCGTCTTTCCCGACGATCTTGCTGATCGCCACCATGCTGCGGCTGTCGCTCAATATCTCGACAACGCGCATGATCCTTGCCAACGGCCACGAAGGGCTGAATGCGGCAGGCTATGTGATCAACGGCTTTTCGCAATTCGTGATGAGCGGTGACTTTGTCATCGGTCTGATTGTTTTTGCGATCCTGGTCATCGTCAACTTCATGGTCATCACCAAGGGCGCAACCCGTATTGCGGAAGTCGGCGCACGCTTCACTCTGGACGCGATCCCGGGCAAGCAGATGGCGATCGATGCGGATCTTTCCGCAGGACTTATCGATGACAAGGAAGCACAGCGTCGGCGCAAGGAACTGGAAGAGGAAAGCTCCTTTTTCGGCGCGATGGACGGTGCCTCCAAATTCGTTCGCGGCGACGCGATTGCCGGCCTTATCATTACGGCTGTGAACATCCTTGGCGGCATCGTCATTGGCGTGACCCGCTATGACATGACGGTTTCCAACGCGGCAGACGTTTTCACCAAGCTCTCCGTCGGCGATGGCCTCGTCTCTCAGATCCCGGCGCTGATCGTTTCACTGGCGGCTGGTCTGCTGGTGTCCAAGGGCGGCACCAGGGGGTCGACCGACAAGGCTGTTCTCGGCCAGCTTGGCGGCTATCCGCGTGCCCTGTTCGTGGCAGCGATCCTGATGGCCATCTTCGCGTTGATGCCGGGCCTGCCCATGTTGCCGTTCCTGCTGCTGGCGATGCTGATGGGCTTTATCGGTTATGCCATTCCGCGGCGCTTGGCAGCGGCGAAAAAGGTCGAGGACGACAAGAAACGCGCAGCGGAGGAACAGGCAAAGCTTGAGGAAAAGGACTCCGTCAAGGAAACGCTAAAGTCGGCTGAGGTCGAACTGGTTCTTGGCAAGCAGCTCTCCGCCGAACTGCTGACGCGAACCGGTGAACTGTCTCGCCGCGTTGCGAAGATGCGCCGGAAGTTTGCCGAGCAGTATGGTTTTGTCGTGCCCGACATTCGGGTTACCGACAGTCTGACGCTTGATCCGAAGAGCTACCAGATCAAGATCCACGGCACCATCATCGCCTCGCAGCATCTGAAAGTGGGTGAACTGCTGGTCATTCCGAACAATGACGAGGCACTGCCGGTACCGGCTGACCAGACGCGTGAGCCTGCATTCGGGATGCCAGCCTACTGGGTGCCGCCTGCGTACAAGGACGAACTCAAGCGCCGCGGCATGACGCCGGCCGAAAACATCACGGTCATCCTCACGCATTTGAGCGAAGTGATCCGCAACAACCTGCCGCAGCTCTTGTCCTACAAGGATATGCGCAAGCTGTTCGACAGGCTGGACCCGGAGTACCAGAAGCTTCTCGACGATATCTGTCCGGCGCACACGTCTTTCTCCGGACTGCAAGCGGTGCTCAAGCTTCTATTGGCGGAACGGGTTTCGATCCGGAATCTCAACCTGATCCTGGAAGCCGTTGCCGAGATCGTTCCACACGTCCGCAGATCGGAGCAGGTGGTGGAGCACGTTCGAATGCGCATCGCCCAGCAGATTTGCGGCGACCTTGCAGAAGGCGGCTCTCTGAAAGTGCTGCGTCTCGGAAACCGATGGGATCTAGCCTTCCACAATGCCCTGAAACGGGACGGGAAGGGCGACGTCATCGAGTTCGACATCGAGCCGCAACTGGTGGAGGAATTCGGCACGCAGATGTCCGACGCCGTCAAGAAACACATGAAGGACGGCAGCCGCTTCGCGGTGGTAGCGGCACCTGATGCCCGGCCATATGTACGCATGATCGTGGAGCGCATGTTCCCGACCTTGCCGGTGCTGTCGCATCTTGAAATCGCACGCGGAGTGGATGTTTCAGCGCTTGGAAGCGTCTCGTGATTTCCGGCGGTCTCTTTTTCAGCACCTTCAGCTCGTCGCTGCTTCTGGCGGTCTTCCTGTTGTTCTGCCGGATAGGAGCCTGCCTGATGGTGATCCCGGGGTTCGGCAGCAACCGTGTGCCTGTGCATGTTCGCCTGTTCATCGCGCTTTCCGTCGCGTTGGCCTTGTCGCCTCTGTTGGCGCCAGGCGTACAGGCGTCCTTGCCGGATGAGCAGCTCGGCACTGTTGCCGGCTTCATCGGGGCAGAGTTGCTGACCGGAGCCTTCATCGGTTTTCTGGGACGCATCTTTCTGGCGGCTCTGGAGACTTTGACGACGTTGGTGTCCATGGCAATCGGCCTGTCGAACATGCCAGGCATGCCGATCGATGGCGTGGATTCCCTGCCGCCTGTCGCAAACCTTTTCACGGTGACGGCAACGGCGATGGTGTTCATCACCAACCAGCACTGGGAAATTCTGCGCGGGCTGGCAGCCTCCTATGAAGCGATCCCGGTCGGGCAGCCGCTGGCGGCCGTGACAAGCCTTGAGCAGTTTGCCGAGCAATTGGGCCGGACCTTCATCCTGGCATTGCGGGTGTGCAGCCCGTTCATCGTCTACACGGTCGTTGTGAACTTTGCCGTCGGCCTCGTCAACAAGCTGACACCGCAGATCCCGGTCTACTTCATCTCCATGCCGTTCGTGATCGCGGGTGGTCTCTACTTTCTTTATCTCGTCATCGCGGAGGCCATCATGATCTTCCTCGACGGCTACTTCACTTGGCTCCAGATAGGTTAGGCAATCCTGACCGTGAAAGGTTCCTGTTCCATGGCAAGAAAAAGTCAGGATATTGAACGTTTGTTCCGGATGCAGAAGCAGATATTCCTGTTTTCATCCTGGCTACTTCAGAAGCTTGACGCTCAGGTCTATCAGCTGAACGAAAAGGAAAGACGCATTCTGCTGGCCCTTTCGAATGGCGATCTGGCACAGCACGACAGGTTTATCGCCAACGCTGCCGAGCGGCTGAGACGTATCATCGAGGAGATGTCACGGCTCAGCGAAGCGCGCGCAAAGGTGAACTCCGAATATGATCGCCAGCGGTTGATGCTGAAACTCATGGCTGAACGTCTCGCCAGGATGCGTGGGGAGGAACAGCGTGCTGAAGAAGAACGGGACCTGATGGATCTGCTCGACCGCAGATACGGGTGAAAGCCACTTGGCGTGAACGGGGCATATTCGTCGCGGTCCAGTAAGAAGACGCAAGCCTCCCGCAAGCTGCGCAGGCTATTCCTGAGGATGCAAACAAGGTTCGGTTCAAGTGTATTGCTTGCCTTGCCCTGTCGCCTGCCGGGCCTTGTTTGCACCTTATGTTTTTCGAGGAGCCCAGCATGGCGATTTCGCCTCCTTCAGATCTGATCCTGGATGTGTCCAAGGCTGCCGATCCGGTGAACCTTGCCGACGCCACGAACCGTCTCAGGTCCATTTCCGCTGGTGGTTCGGGAGATGGCTTTGCACTTGCCTATGCCGGTGCGACGAACCGGGCAGGAGCCACTGAAGGCAGTTTTCGAACCGCCAATTACGAAGGACCGTCCCAAAAATCTCCTGCGGAGAAATTCGAGGCGATGATCCTCAGCCAGTTCGTCGAAACAATGCTTCCGGATGACTCCGAAGCGGTCTTCGGGTCCGGAACCGCCGGGGAAATCTGGAAATCGATGCTTGCCGAACAGGTCGCAAACCAGCTTGCCGCCAGTGGCGGTGTCGGTATTGCCGGCCTGATTTCAGATACGCTTGAAAAGGGAGTTAAAGCCTGATGGACGCTGCCAACGATGTTGACTTTCAGGACGTTGCCGTGACCGATCTCGCACTTCAGGAATTCACCCCCGATCCGGTGCGGTCCATGCCGCTGGTGGTCGCCGTTCGCCGAGCAATCGGCGCTGTGCGCGAGGAAACCCGGGCGCTTCGTGCAAACCCGACAGCGGACCTGAAGATCTTCGAATACGGCAAGAGCCAGGCTTTGCTTGACCTGTCCAGGGCCCGGACACTCGTGCCGCCGGCGTTCTATTCCGAGGAGTTGCGCGAAGACATCGCCGAATTCAAGGAAGTGCTCGACGAGAATGTCGGCCTGTTGCAACTGCACATGAATGCGGTGACGGAAGTTGTCGGCATGATGTCCAGAACCATGATCGACTATGAATCCGACGGCACGTATCAGGCACCGTTTCCGGAGAGGGCTCGATGATCAAGACCCTCGTTGCCGGCCTCTGGATGTCTGCCACCATGCTGGCGTCCGGTTACGGCACCACGCAGTATCTGGCAGCCCAGAAAAGGGTCGGCGACGATGAGCCGGCGTTTGTGGGGCTGGATTATGAGACCGTGAACCCGGTCAACGTGCCGATCCTGTTTGATGGCACGCTGCAGGGATATGTGGTGATCAAGATGGTCTTCACAGCGGATGGCGATACATTGCGCCGCCTGCCTGTGCCGCCACACCCTTTCCTGGTGGATGAAGCCTTCCGGGTACTCTATTCGGACGAAACCCTCGATTTCCGTAGCCTGGAACGTTACGACCTGGAGGCTTTCACCGAACGTCTCAAGAAAACCACCAACGCGCGTCTCGGCCGGCCCGTGGTGCACGACGTCCTGGTGGAGGAATTCAACTATTTCGACAAGGAAGATGTGATCACGCACTAGCCGCTGATCCTGATCTTGTACTGAAAAACTTCTTCTGCCGCCTCCCAGGCAATTGGCGCTCAGTTTCGGCTGGGCGCTTTTTTTTGATCCTCACCGCGGCCTGTTTTGTGCTTGATGGAACAGGACTGTTTGGAAAACCTACGCAATAGACCGAGCGCCGAGTGCGCTACTTTGCCTGGCGCGGTTTGGAGGATAGGCCCATGAAGACGATAACGGTATCGAGCAGTCGTGGCTCAATCGATCTGACTTCCGATGATATCCAGGTTTTGGAAAACGCGGTTGAAATCCTGCTTTATTCCGATGTTGAAGACTGTGAGCAGGCGAGAGAAATGCTGCTAACCGGAAAAAGCCTGCACGAAATCATGGAGCGCTTGTCGACACTTCTGGGAGAGTGAATTGGAGCGTTAGCAGGTCAATATAAATTCGCGGCGTTTGTTTCGCGCCATTTAGTGAATGCCGATTTCAGCCATCAGCATCGAAAATCGTGTCGATAGCCTGGAAGATGGTCTTGTAGACACCGATTTCGTCTTTGGCGAAATCTCCATGAGGCACCGCTCTTTTTGCTTCGGCAATCAAGTCAGCCTTGATGGCTTCCAGATCCACTTCTGTACCCATCGGCCGATTTGAGAGCTCCACGTGCAGACGTTTGGCAATCCCGGCATAGGCGACGATTGCAGTCACCATGTGGGCGGGATCCTCCGGGATCTGGATTTTTTTCATACGCGCCGTTTCTCTGGTTTCAGTTGCAGGTAGTTTCCAGGTCCGTAAGACCCGAAACGCGCGACAGGCCTAACAGCATATGGTGTTAGGCTGGCAGAATTGAAGCACGTTGGCGAATTTCGGTAAGTTGCCGCTGTATCAGGCGAAATTGCAGGCCGGCACGTCGCTCGTATCTGTGCGAACGAGCTGCCTGACCAACCGGAAATGATTTGGGATGCCTGAGACCGAACTACCGCAACCGGGCGTCCTTCAAGGCCTCAAGCAGCAGTTCCGTTTCTTTTGTCTTGTTACCACCGGCGTCAGGAACTTCGACATAGGAAACGTTGACTGCATTGTCCGGCCAGGCGAGGACAGCGGTAAAATAGATCCAGACACCCTTGTTGAAAAATTCGAGATCCAGGGAAATGCGCGGGGTGGTTTCCCACTCGACATCTGCCTGTGCGGCCATGGAATAGCGCAAGGAGCCTTCCTTGAAGAAGAGCTCGGCCGATGTCTTGATCAATTCGTCGATATTGCCGTGCTGGTCTGTTCGGATATAGGCAACAAAGTCGACCACATCGACCAGTTTCAGATCTTCGATAAAATCGGTCAGAGCAGAGGCAATTGCTTCCTGGCGCTGCCGGTCGCATTCCAGTGGCGACGGTTTCGTGCCGTTGCCTTCAGGCATATCGTGCATTCCCCGGACCTCCAAATACATTAAATTATACAGCAGTTTTGGTCTGGCGTGAGTACACGTAGCAAATGATTTCCGCAACTGCTCTGTAGAATTCCGGCGGGATCATCCTTTCAACTTCTGTAGCGGCGTAGAGGGACCGTGCAAGTTGCCGGTCCTCGATCACGGGAATATTGTTCGCCTCGGCGATCTCCCTGATCTTCAGCGCAATCAGATCCTGTCCTTTAGCTACAACAACCGGGGCAGGGTTTTGGTCCCCGTCGTAACGCAAGGCAACAGCGAAGTGTGTCGGATTGGCAACAATGAGGGTTGCTTGCGGCACGGCTGACATCATGCGGTTTCGTGCCCGGTCGCGTGCGAGCGAGCGTTGCCGGGCCTTGACGATCGGGTCGCCTTCCATCTGCTTGTGCTCGTCCTTGATCTCCTGCTTGCTCATGCGCAGGTTCTTGCGCCAGTGTGAGCGCGACCAGAGAATGTCGACTGTAACCAGTAGAATGGTAACGATGCAGACGCCGGCGATCAGCTTCATCGATATCTGAAGGATCGCTTCGGGAAGTGCGCTTGGATCTGTGAACATGGCGTTGATCAGTTCCGCTTCATTCGCCCGGAACTGGCCATAGACGATGGCACTGACCGTGGAGAACTTGAAGACTGCCTTGAGGAACTCCACAAGGCCCTGGGCTCCGAATATGCGGCTCCAGCCCTTCGCCAGCGAGAGCTTGGAGGCATCCGGCTTGATGCGGTGAAAAACGATGCTGGGCGTGTTCTGCAAAAAGGCGGACGCAAGACCGGACACGGCAAGCAGTGCGACAATCGGGGCGAGGAAGACCATGACCTCGATCGACACCGCATGGGTGAGCAACAATGCGTCGGCGCTGTTTCCAAGATCCACTCCTCCCGAAAGGTCCAGAAGATGCGTCAGCGTTTGCACGAGCTGACTCGATGCCGATGTAACAACGAAACTGCCGATCAAGAGTGTCGCGATAAATGTTGCCAGAACGGGGGCTTCCCGTGAGACCGGGGTGTTGCCCTTTTCTATGGCATCGCTGATCTTTTTCTCGGTCGGTTCCTCTGTTTTTGAATCCTTGTCTTCTTCCGACATCCAGCCACCCGGTGTTCAGGCTCAGATCACGTCGAACCGCTTGCAAAGACGATCACGCAAAGAATGCGCCTTCGTCCTGCTTCGGATTCAGCTCGATTTCACCACGCGATGCCATTTCCAGCGCGAGGTTGGTGATCGCACTGCGGGCATCCAGAACGTCGCGCTGAGCGGCCGGTTCGCCGGCAGCAAGTTCGTGTTCGGCGATACGACGTGCGCGGGATGTCAGCGATGACAGGATCACTTCCCGGAACTGGGCATTGGTTCCCTTCAGGGCCAGCACGATCCGGTCCGTCGGGATCTGATCGAAAATCGCCATGCGGGTCCGGGCGTTGAGATTGGTGATGTCGTCGAAGGTGAAGAGCAGACCTTTCAGAAGTTCTGCGGTTTTCGGTTTCACCTCGTTCAGGTTCTCCAGAGCGTCTTCCATGTGCTCGCGGTCCATCTTGTTGAGAATGTCCGCCATGCGAGCATGGGAATCTGCTTCCAGGGTGCCCGACAGGTTGAGCATGAAATCCTCATGCATGGTCTTTTCGACGTCGCGCATGATTTCCGGCACAACCGCCTTGATCGACAGCATGCGCCGGACAAGAGAGTTGCGCGTCTGGTTATTGATCTGGCCGAGAACCTTTGCTGCTGCACTCGGCTTTATCTTTGTCAGGATCAGCGCTGCGGTTTGCGGGTGTTCCTTCAGGAGATAGTTTGCGAACACCGTTTCGGAAACCGTGGTCAACCGGTCCCAGATGGACCGGTTGGAGTTACCAAGCACGTCCGACATGATGTCTGCAAGCTGATCGTCCGGCAGGACACCTTCCAGCATTTTCTCCACTTCGTTGGCCGAACCATAAAGCGTCGTGCCATGGGAGAACTGCTCGATGAATTCTTCGGCCAACCGGTCAAGCTCTTCCGATGCCACCGTGCCGAGCTGAGCCGCGGAGACGGTGATCATCCGGATTTCTTCCTGATCGAAATGCCGGAGCAGTTTCTGCGAACTCGTCTTGCCCAGCGACAGCAGCAGAGCGGCTACGCGTTGTGTACCGTTCATTCGGCGGGCAGGCGGCGCAGGCGGCTTGGCCAGGTTTGCAGCGGTTGCTGCGGCAGCGTTGGCGGAATTCATCATTTTGTCACTTCAATCCTAAGGAAACAGCCTTGGGCAAACCGGAGAAGGTGAGGCCGGAAAAATCCGACCTCAGATGTCCAGACCGCCGGCCTGGGCGCTGATGATCTCCGTCAGCGAAACGCCGAAGCGCGAGTTGTCGTCTTCCACGACCACGACTTCTCCGCGGGCGATGACGCGGCCGTTGACCACGATGTCGATCGGTTCGCCGACACGATGATTGAGTGGAATAACTGCGCCGCGACCGAGTTTCAGCAGGTTGGAAACCAGCATGGTCGCAGATCCGAGAACCACCTGGATGTTGACGGGAATGCCGAGGATGGTGTCGAGATTTCGGTCGTCGCCGATGGTATCGCCATTCTGGTTCTTTTCCGGCGATTCCACCTTGGCGAAACTCGCGGCATCGGCCGGGCGGGTTTTCGGGCCTTTTTCAGCGTCGATGTGATCGATGATTGTTTCGGACATTACATCTTATCCTTCTGGTTCATGGAGACCGTGCGGAACGGGCTTTGCAGCGAATTGTCGATACGGTGGACGCGTGTCGGCGCCTGTTGATGGACCTGGCCGCGATGAATGGTCGTTTCCTTGCGCCCGCCGGACTGAGCGGAACCGGCAACGCCAGCTGCCTGCTCGCCTGCCGTGTCTTCGGCGAAGATGTCGATGTCGTCGCGAACAGGCGCAAAGCGTTTCGGGTCATGCAGGACGGCGGTTGCCTTGGAAAGCTCCTTCAGCTCCGCGCGCAACACGGACTGCTGGCGCTTTGCCTCACGGGTCAGACCGTCGATTTCCGCGATCAGCTCCCGCGCATCGTCCATCCGGTTGCCGAGCGCATTGAGGATCTGGGCACCCTTGACGTTGATCTCCTGGATCGAGACCTCGATGCCGTCGAGCGCGAGGGCGGTCTGATCGAAGATACGCTGGTAGTCATCATGGTAGCTGCCCAGTCGGCGCAGCTCCCGGTGCATGGAAAGCATCCGGACCGTGGTCGCGACCAGCGCGAGCAGGAGAACGCCATCAACGATTGCGGAGATCATCGAACAGATCCTTTTCTTCCTCATGGATGAGCTCATCGATCTGCAACGTGTAGGATCCGTTCAACTGTCCAAGCTGGCAGGTGAAGACGGGCTGGTCGTTGCAGGCGAGTGTGACCGGAGAGCGGGCTGTCGCCTGAAGTTCGATGACCTGTCCGACCCGGAGGTTTGCGAGGTCGCCGAGCGACATTTCACGTTCTTCGAGAATGGCTTCCAGCTTGACTTCGGTGCGCTGGATCTCGTTGTGGAAATGCTGGGTCCACTGTTTGTCGCGGCTCGACATCTCGCCGGACAGAACCTGGGAAAGGCGCTGCCGCAGCGGGTTGAGTGTCGAGTGCGGCATGACGATGAACACTTCGCCGCCGCGCCCGATTGCCTGTTGCAGCAGGCGAGCCACCACGGCCGGGTTGTTCCGCCGGCCGACCACCGCAAAGTCCATGCGGCTTTCAATGCGCTCGATCTTCAGCGTTGTTTCGGCAATCGGGGCAAAGCTTTCGGCCAGTGCCTTGGCAGCTACCTCGAACATGGTGCGCGCGATCCGCGTTTCGATGTTCGAGAAGGGGCGCTCGTCGTCGATGGGAGGCTCGGTCCCGTCAGCACCGAAGAGGACATCCACCAGTGTGAAGATGAAGTCCCGGTCGAAGCCGACGAGTACACGGGCATCCCATTCCGGAGAATAAAGCACGGCCACCAGAGCATTGGATTCGAACTCGTCGAGTACGTCGCCGATGCGGTTGTTTTCAACGTAGCTCACCGAGATGTAGGACGGTGAGGGGGACTTCTGGCGCATGGCGTCGGCCATCAGGCGGGCCATGCGGTCGAACACCACCGGAAGCATCGGCAGGCGGTCAACGGAAATTCCGGCGGCATCCAGCAGTCTGTCGGCGATCATCGCGCGTTCGGAGCTGGAAGCATTGGAGCTTGCGGTCGCTGCTTCGATCATGGCTTAGGCGGCTCCCTGCAGGTCCTGGACGTTGTCGGCACCAGCGCCACCGGCACTCATCGTCTCGTTTTCAACTTCGTCGATGGTTGGACGGTCGTAGTCGGAAATGGTCTTGCGGCCATGTTCCAGGGCGATCTGCGGATCGGCGCCGTTCATGAAGGCAAGCAGGGTCTGCTTGACGACGATGTAGGTACGAAGGCGGGACTCGCGGACGTTTCGGATCTTGGAGGCGATCGGGCCGAACAGCGAGTACGAGAAGAAGATGCCGACAAACGTGCCCACGAGTGCCGCACCAATCAGGCTGCCCAGCAGCTGAGGAGACTGGTCGATTGCGCCCATCGCCTTGATGACACCGAGCACGGCCGCGATGATGCCGATGGCAGGCAATGCATCAGCGATGCTGCTCATGGCATGGTACGGCTTCATCTGGTCGCGGTGGATCGTGTGAAGTTCTTCGTCGACCAGCGCTTCGATTTCGTGAGCACGGGCATTTCCCACGATGATCAGCCGGAAATAGTCGCAGATGAAGGTTGTCAGGCTGGCATTGCGCAGGACCGACGGATACTTCTGGAAAATCGGAGAAGTATTCGGGTCTTCGATGTGCGGCTCGACCTGGTTACGCCCCTTGGCGCGCAACTCACGCATCAGGCCGTAGAGAAGTGCCAGAACGTCGAGATATTCCCGCTTGTTGGGAACTGCGTTGCGCAGCGCATCCGACACGGCAACCAGGGTTCCCCTGATTACCTTCATTGGATTGGCAACGACAAAAGCACCGATAGCGACGCCAAGAATAATGACGAGCTCCCACGGCTGCCAGAGGACGGAGACCTTGCCTCCGAGTGCGGCAAAGCCGCCTATAAGGGACGCGCCTGCTATGATCAGGCCGATAAGAATAGTCACCTAACAGCTCCCAACTGGTGTGGATTGCAACTCTGATTGGGAGGACGCTAGCGGCCGAGACTTGCCTGAAGCTGACGCGTGAAAGCCTTTTGAAAATCATCTCCGGGCCGTCAGCCTGGCGTAAGGTTTGCGAGTGAGTGTTCCCCGAAAGCCTGCCCGCCATGGGCCCGCAATGGGGATAGATCCATGATCAATACATTGAGCCAGGTTCAACTGGTCAGAACCAATATGGAACGCTCGCTGAAGACGGTCGCCGCGGACCCTATGGTCGAACGTCAGACCGAGTACTATCGCGAGAACATCCGCAATATTAAGTCCATCGACGAATTCCTGGCTGATGATCGCATCTTCAACTACGCGATGACTGCCATGGGTCTGGAGGACATGATCTACGCGAAGGCGTTCATTCGGAAAGTGCTGGAAGAAGGCACGGACGAACGTGGCGCTTTCGCCAATCAGCTGGCCGATACCAAGTACAAGAATTTTGCTGAAACCTTCAATTTCAAGCGGTATGGCGAAACGACGACTTCTTTTGCCCGGACGCAGGACGCGATTGTACAGAAGTATCATCGGCAGACACTGGAAGTGCGCGAGGGTGAACAAAACCAGGGTGTCCGTCTGGCACTCTACTTCGAACGCCGTGCGCCCGATATCACCAACGCGTACGATGTTCTGGCCGACCGCGCACTTGCCGAGGCTGTTTATACTTCCCTTGGCCTGCCGCAAGAATTTGCGATGACCGACATCGACAAGCAGGCAGCCTACCTGGAAGAACGTCTGGATTTCAGCAAGTTCGGAGATGCGGACTACCTGGCGAAATTCCTCAACCGGTTCTCGGCTCTCTATGACCTTTCCAACGGCCCGTCCGGCAACATGTCGCCAACACTTGCTCTTTATGGCAACGGCCGAGGGGTTATCCAGATGGGCGAGGGACTGTTGGCAAGCATCCAGAATTTCCGCCTCGGAGGCTTTTGATCCATGGAATCCGCACTTTATGTTGCGCTATCTGCGCAGGTTGCACTTTCGAACCGGCTGGAAACGGTTGCCAGAAACGTTGCCAACATGAACACAGCCGGCTACCGGGCAGACGAGGTCAAGTTCGCAGAGCTCGTCTCAAAGGCAGCGCAGGACAAGGTCAGTTTCTCCACCGGTGGCGAGAAATACATTTCCCGGCAGTACGGCAGTCTGAACAAGACCGACAATCCCCTTGATCTCGCAGTGGAAGGCGAAGCCTGGTTTGCAATTCGCGATGTAAACGGCAACCTGTCCTATACCCGGGACGGGCGCTTGCAGATCGGCAATGACGGAACCTTGCGTACCTTGACCGGACAACAGATCCTGGGAGCAGGCGGGCAGCCGATTGCACTCGATCCGGATGCCGGGACACCCTTGATCACGCAGTCGGGCGAGATTTCCCAGGGCGACGTTGGAATTGTCGGCCAGGTCGGTTTGTTCCTGATCCCCGACGATGCCCAGCTCACGCGTGCTGAAAACTCGGCGGTCATTCCCGACAAGCCGGTTATTCCCGTGCAGACCTATGACACAAACGGTGTTCGCCAGGGATATGTCGAAGGCTCGAATATCAATCCCGTCCGGGAAATGACCAAGATGATCATGATCTCGCGCGCCTTTGAGAGCGCGACGAAGATGATCGATACCAGTAATGAAAGTCAGGAGAAGGCCATTCGCGAACTGGGGGCAACCTCATGACGGCGGTGGATGCAACACAGGCGGTGGGCAAGCCGATGGACCTCAATGCTGTCATGGATGGTTCGCCCGTCAAGGCAACGCGGCCCGGGGTTTCGCCCAAGGCTGAAAAATCTGCCTTCAGCTTCGGTGACTTCATCGACGTGATCAATCCCTTGCAGCATATTCCGGGGATTGCGGAACTCTATCGATCGGTAACGAACGACGAGATTTCCGACAACGCCCGCAAGGCCGGCAATGCTCTATACGGCTTCGCACTCGGCGGGCCGGTCGGGCTGGGAGCCATGCTCGCCTATAACGAAGTCGGCGATCGCCTGAACAGCAGTCAAGAAAATGTCACGGCACAGCCCGTCGAAGTTGCGGAAGCGGCTCCTGTCGGCGAATCTGCGCCAGCAAGCGATGTTCCTGTGCCGGTGCGCAAGCCTGTTGTTGAGCCAACCGCATCCGAAGCCGATAAGGCTGCTGCCACAGCCGTACTTGGTGAAACCGTGGCATCGGCTGGTCGCAAGGACGCTCCGCCTACCGCTCTTGTCGATCTCATCAACAGCACTGGTGCTGCTCCCGGGCCGGATGGGGAAACAATGACATCACCCGACAAGTCTTTTTCGGGTAATGCCTCATCCGTTTCCTATCTCGACATGCCGGACAGCGCCACGCCATCGGGGCCGGTAATGCCTGACCAGCAGGGGCTTGACCGTCTCGCTTCGCACAAATCCAACCATCTGCCTCTCGATGTCTTGAAAGCTCTTCAGGAACGCCATGCCGAACGCTCCGTATCTGAACGCACTTGATCAAATCTCCGCGTCTTTGGCGGCCCTGGAAACTGAGATCGGGCCCGTGAAACTCAGCGGACGTGTGACCCAGGTTTCTTCCGAATCCATTCGCGTCTCCGGTCTTTCCCGCGTGGTTTGCCTGGGCGACCTGGTGCAGTTCGAGGGGCGAGCTGGCATCCGGCAGGGCGAAATCATCCGGCTGGACCAGAAGGACGTGGTAATCAAGCCATTGGAGCGCGTGACCGACATTGGCATCGGCAGCGTTGCTTCGGTCATGGGCGGACTTGCCATTCATCCGGACATGAGCTGGCGCGGCCGGATCGTGAATGCGCTCGGCGAACCGATCGATGGGGCAGGGCCGCTTGCCCATGGTGTGGAAGCGTTTCTTCTTGACCGCGCACCACCGCCGGCGATGAACCGAAGCAAGATTTCCGAAGGCGTTCGAACCGGTGTGCGGGTGATCGATCTCTTCACGCCACTGTGCGTCGGTCAGCGTGTCGGCGTTTTTGCGGGGTCCGGCGTTGGCAAGTCCACACTTCTCGGCATGCTGGCCGGGTTTGGGGACTTTGACACGGTAGTAGTCGGTCTCGTTGGCGAACGCGGCCGCGAAGTGCGCGAGTTCATTGATGACATCCTGGGCGAGACCTTGGCGCATTCCGTTGTTGTCGCCTCGACTGGCGATGAAAGCGCCATGCAGCGCCGGCTTGCGCCCAAGACGGCCATGAGCGTTGCCGAGTACTTTCGTGCGCAAGGTCACAAGGTGCTGCTCATTCTGGATTCCGCCACCCGATTTGCCCATGCTGCACGGGATGTGGCTCTGGCGGCTGGGGAACCTCCTGTCGCCCGCGGGTTTCCGCCAAGCGTCTTTGCTGATCTTGCCCGCCTCATCGAACGCGCCGGACCCGGAAGCAGCGGCGAGGGCTCAATCACAGGGATCTTTTCCGTTCTCGTTGACGGTGACGACCACAACGATCCGGTTTCCGATGCCATTCGTGGCCTTCTGGACGGACACATCGTTCTGGATCGTCAGATTGCCGAGGCCGGCCACTATCCGCCAGTCAGCGTATTGAAATCCACCTCGCGGCTTGCCGACCGGGCCTGGACACAGGATCAGCAGGAACTTATCCATCGGATCAAGGGGCTGATATCCTACTATGAAGATACGAAGGATCTCCGCCTGATGGGCGGTTTCCAGACTGCGGGCGACGAAAAACTGGAAAAGGCCTGCAGACTTGTGCCCAAGATTTACGAAGCGCTGAGACAGCGCGCAGACCAGCTGGCTCCCTCCGATCCCTTCGCAGACCTGGCTCAGGCTTTAGCTGCCGATACGTAAACCATTTTCCACATCTCTAGTATAAATACGAAATTGCCGCCTTGTCTGGCGGCGATTTTTGTATATATCAGTGTTACATCTTATTAAGGATTGCGGAAAAACGCGGTCCCCGGCATTTTAATAAATTTTTCTCTCAGTTTATTGGTAATGTCCGTGATTTTTTATTTAGTTTTCTATGTGGATATAAGAACTTCCCCCACTATAAATTCTGAAATAGTTGTCGAGTTAGGGAAGAAACGTTGACCTTGTGAAGCTCCAAAATTACGGATTCTACATTGGTAAAATCCAAGGGGCTGATATGTTCATAATCGTAGACTCAAGAGAGATAGTGACCGCAGGCTATGCCTCGGCATTCGACCGGGAAGGCTATGCCTCCCTGGAACTTCATCCATCGGAACTTCTTGACTGGCTGGAAATCACCTGTGCCCAGGATCTGGGCTCGGTTGACGCCATCCTTCTGGGAGAGTGTGAAGAAAGATGCGGCTACGTTGCATCGATCCGCAGCCGGTGTCCGGAAGCTCAGATCGTGGCTCTGGAAGATACCGCCAACCTTGAGAGCACGCTCGACCTGTTTTCCGCAGGTATGGACGATGTTCTGAAGAAGCCGGTTCACGTTCGGGAAATCATTGCCCGCGTCGGAGCTTTCCGCCGCCGGATCACTTCCCGGAACAATTCAGCAGGCACCGGTGCCATTGAAGTCTTCTTCGACGGTCGCGATCCAGTCGTCGGTGGGGACGTCATGGAACTGCCGCGCCGGGAACGCCGCATTCTTGAATATCTCGTCAAGAACAAGGGGCGGCGTGTCACCAAGACACAGATCTTCAATGCTGTTTACGGCGTCATGAACGACGGCGTGGATGAATGTGTCGTGGAAAGCCACATTTCCAAGCTGCGCAAGAAATTGCGGAAAAAGCTTGGCTACGATGCAATCGAGTCGACGCGTTACATCGGCTACATGCTGAAGGACGCCACGGCCACCAAGCAGAAGGTTGCAGATACCCGTCGGCAGGTTCAGGCCTCGCCAGCAACCGCACACGCTGTAGAGGTTCCGGTTGACACCCGCACCACCAACAAGCCGTTTTTGTCAGTGGTCAATGCCTGATCGGAATAAGCTCTGAATATGAAGACCTTGCAAGGAACAATAATTTGCAATGGCAACGATCGAGCGGACTGGTATGAAAGTTTTGCCGGAGACAATTGCATGATGCGATGCCGCTCTAATTCGTCGAATTCAGGTTTTTTGTAGATGCAAGACTATCTGTTTTGCTGTGGAAAGAAGGCTCTTTCAATTTACAATTGATTTTTATGGAAAATTTAGAAAACCTACCCAGAATATACGACACACTGACGCTCTAATCACATGATCTCCGCTGCGCGGCGCATTGATGGGGCGAGGGGCAATGTAGATGTGTCTGTGAATCAAGTATTGAAGAGACGGTCCGCAAAGGCGGTTCGGTTTTCGTCCTTGACCGGAAGCCATTTAAATCGGCGTTCTGCCGGAGTTTTATGAGCTGGAACGGACACCGTGAATTGAGGTGGGCGTCTTGACACTGAACGGCAGTACGTCGTTGCCATATACTCCCAAGGAGATGGGCCGTTCCAGCCTGTCCCGGACGTTCATTCTCTATACGCTCGGTCTTTTCGCTGTTCTTGGCATCATATTCATCGGCATTCTTACGAAGATCACGTGGGACGCCTCTCACGCACGCGCCATTCGTGTCACCGAGGCTTTCTTTCAGGCAACCAAACGCCCGTTTGAACGCGCCATCTGGACAGTCAATGCGGACGCGACCCTGCAGCTCATCCGTGGGTTGGAAAGTCTCGAGGTTGTCGAGAAAGTCTGGGTTGAAACACCGGACACAGGCAATTTCGGTGAACCTGTTACCGGACCACGCGCAGCCGAAGCTCTTAGTTATACACTCAATTCGCCCAGCACCATCCTGCACAAGGATGCAATCGGGCAGGTGTTCATTCTCATCGACCGCAACACGATTTCCTATGAAATCGTGTCGACTGTCGGGTTCATCGTCACCGCGATCATCGTCTATCTGCTGTTGCTCGCCATCGTCATCAGAACGGTCTTTCGCCGTCTGATCGGTCAACCGCTTTCGGCAATCGTGGACTACCTTTCGACGCCGCGCCTGATCGAAGATCCGCCAAAGGCCGAACTGATGCCTGGCCGTGCGGACGAAATCGGCATTCTCGCCGCCAGTCTCCAGTCCATGGTTCAGCGCCGGCATCTGGATTTGCAGAAAATTCAAGAATACCAGACTAATCTCGAGGACTTGGTCGCACACCGGACGGAGCAGCTTAAGTTGGTGCAGGAAGAGCTTATCCAGGCAGATAATCTAGCCGCGCTTGGTGCGCTGGTCGCCGGGGTCTCGCACGAACTGAACACGCCTCTTGGAAACGCGTTGATGGCGGCCACGACCATCAAGGATTCAACCGGTTACTTGCGCACCGAACTTGAAGAGCAGAAGCTGAGCAAGGAAGCTCTGGAAAACGAAGTCGAACGTATTTCCGATACCGCACATATCATCGAGAAGACACTCGGCCGGGCCCGTGAACTTGTCGGAAACTTTCGTCAGGTGGCTGTCGACAGGCAGAGCGAGAAGAAGCGGTCCTTCAATTTTGACCACATCATTCGTGAAACCCTTGCAACACTGCAGCCGACGCTCAAGAAAACACCTTTCAAGGTCGAGCTTGATCTCCATGCGGACGAAATCATCGACAGCTATCCTGGTGCAGTCAGTCAGCTCGTCTCGAATTTTGTCGAAAACGCCATCAAGCACGGATACGAAGGGCGAAGCGAAGGTCTGATCAAGCTTTCTTCCCAGGTGGTTCACCCGAAAGACAAGAACCGAAACAATTCGAACGAACGCAAGATTATCTTCAAATGTCAGGATTTCGGTGTAGGCATTCCGGAGAAGAATCTGAAAAAAGTATTCGAGCCTTTCTTCACGACGAAGTTCGGCAAAGGAGGATCCGGTTTAGGGATGGCGATTTGTTACCAGCTGGTCACCGAAGCCCTGAACGGAACCATCTCGGTGTCTTCCAGCGTCGGGTCGGGAACGGAATTCATTATCGAATTCCCCGCCTTGGCCGCTCAGGATACCAGGAAGCCTCTCGGACAGAAGGTGCATTGAGATGGTGATGGACTTTCTTGCCCCCTCAGAGCCGGAAGTGAAGAAGATCACAAAGGCGCCCTGGAAAATCCTGATTGTCGATGACGATCCGGACGTGCATGAAGTCACCAAGATCGCGGTTGGTGGATGCATCTTCGAAAATCGTCCGTTTGAACTCTTGCATGCTCTCTCGGCTCAGGAAGCCCGGCAGATCCTGTTGAAACACCCCGATATCGCGGTGGCGCTTGTCGATGTCGTCATGGAAAGCGATACGGCAGGTCTCGGGCTTGTGAGCTGGATCCGTTCCGAACTCGGCAATCATTTCACGAGGTTGATCCTGCGCACAGGTCAACCCGGGTATGCACCGCAGACCGACGTGATCATGAAATTCGACATCGACGGCTATACCGAAAAAGCCGAATTGTCGCGGACCAAGCTTATTACAGCCATCGTTACAGGTCTGCGCGGTTACAAGCTTGTCATGTCGCTTGAGACCAATCGAAAGAAGCTCAAGCAGTTAAACGAGCATTTTGCAGCGATTGTCGAAAAGAACGCCCTGAGTGAATTTGCTGCGGCAGTCCTGAAGCATTTCACCGTTCTTGTCGGGCAACCTGTCGACAGCCTGTTGTGCGGTCTTGAGACGCTTCCCGACTACGGATCCTTCGACAAGTCCAACGTCCGTGTGCTCGCGGCAACGGGAAACTTCGAGGACAAGATTGACCTGCCGGTGGACGTCATCAGTGACGATGCGATCCGCAATGCCGTGGCAAGATGTGTCGAGACACAGGCAACATGCGCGTCGCCCAAAGGGCTTGCTCTTCCGCTTGTCACCCGTAACGGCATGACGGGTGCGCTTTATCTCGGCATTTCAGAGGAGTTGCTGGAGGAGCTCGTCGGGTCGGAAGTCGTGCAGTTGTTTGTTTCCAACGTCGCGCTTGGCTACGAGAAGACCGGCCTGTTGGAGCATATTCGCAACCTTGCCTATGTCGATCGCGTCACTGGACTTTCGACGTTCTCCGGTTTCATCGAAACCTTTCAGCGTCACGCCGCCAACGGCGCCAAGTTGCTGGTCGTTCATTCCGACATCCAGAGATTCCGTGTCATTGTCGACGGGATCGGCGACGAAAAGGCCGGCGCGGTCTTGAAACGGACCGGCCACCGCCTGTCGCAGACCTTCCCCGATGCGCTAACCATTGCCAGGAAGGAAAAGGACGAATTTCTCATCCTTCTGAAGGGCGGTGAGGAGAATACCATTCAGGACGTTGTTGCGCGGATCGAAGATGCCTTCCAGCAACCGATAACGCTCGAAGACAACCAGATCACCCTTCGATTGCGGCTGGGGTTTGCGTCCACCGGCACCGAGACGCAGGGCGCGGAAGAACTCGTGCGTTTTGCCTCCATCGCCCTTAACGATGTGCGTCAGAAAGGGGTGACCAACCACGCGGTTTTTCATCCGCTGATGCAGGAGGCAGCGTTTGAGCGCTTGCGGCTTGCTTCACTGCTTACCGGTAGTTCCAACCAGACGAAGTTTTCGCTGAATTATCAGCCGATCATGCACGCCCGGGACGAGAGCCTTGCGTCCTTCGAGGCCCTGATGCGGTTCCGTACCCCGAGCGGAACGTTCCTGAATACCGCTCGGATGATCGAAGCCGCCGAAGCCAGTGGTCTTATAACCGAAATTGGCGCATGGATGTTCAAGACGTCCTTCACCGAATTCAGCAGCTTGACCGGGATTTCCGATGACGTTCGGTTGAATGTGAACCTGTCTCCCCGGCAGGTTCAGGCAAACCGGATCTACAAGGACATCGAAGATGCTGTGACAGCCGCCGAATTGCCGCTGGATCGCCTGGTTTTCGAGGTGACCGAAGGGCTGTTCCTCAGCAACGATCAGGTGACCCTGGCCTTCCTGACGTGGCTGCGTGACAAGGGCGCGCGCGTCGTTATTGACGATTTCGGCACCGGGTATTCCTCGTTCAGTTATCTGCGCAAGCTACCGGTTGACGGTATCAAGATCGACCGAAGCTTTATCATGAACATGGATCAGGATGCGGATGCGCTTGCTGTCGTGAAATCCATCATCGCCGTTGCGCAGGCGCTGGATCTGAACGTTACAGCAGAAGGTGTCGAGACTGTTGCCCAGAGAAACATCATGCAGGAGCTGCATTGCGACTACCTGCAAGGATATTTCTACGCCAAGCCTCTGGCGACCAATGAACTGTCCGGTTTCATCCAGAAGGCTGTCGAACCAGGCGTTGCCTTCGGATAAAACAGTTTATCCGTCTGTTTATCAAATTCTGGCCGGAACTGTCAGGACAGAAGTGCCTTTTTGGCCCATACTAGCGTCAGCTAGGTCATACGTTGAATTGAAGACACCGGATAGCCTGTCAAGGATTGCGTTCTGCAATTCTGTTCACATAAGCGATTGAAAATTTGTACGAAACACGCTCTCATGCGGGAAAACGTGTTTGCGGCGGACGCGTCAATCGCGTTGAATGTCGACTGGACCTTTGTAAATATGCGCTAAAGCGCAACTTGGGGAGAAAACATATGGACATGAGCGGCTCCCACCGGATTCCGGCCAAACGGGAAACCGTATGGCAAGCCTTGAACGATCCGGATGTCTTGCGGGCCTGCATCCCGGGCTGCGAAAGCCTCGAAAAGACCTCGGACACCGAAATGACCGCCGCGGTCACATCGAAAATCGGGCCTGTCAAAGCCAAGTTCAAAGGGGAAGTGACCCTTGAGAACATCAATCCTCCGGAAAGCTACACGATCTCGGGAGAAGGCAAGGGCGGCGTTGCCGGGTTTGCCAAGGGGTCTGCGGATGTGAAGCTTACGGAGGAAGGTGACGAAACCATACTTTCCTACGAAGCCAAGGCGCAGGTCGGGGGCAAACTTGCTCAGCTCGGCAGCCGGCTGATCGATTCTACCGCCAAGAAAATGGCGGAAGACTTTTTCACGAAGTTCTCCGAGATGGTCGGCTCACCGGCAGGACAGGACGAAACTGCTGTCGCAGCTGGTACCGATGACGATCTGGATCCTGGAGTGGCCGAGGAAGCCAAGCGGATCGCGATCGAAGATAGCCCTGGCGAAGTCATGCACGCAATTGAGGATGCGGAGCATGCAGTCGAGGAAAAGATCCATCAGGCGGAACAAAATATTGAAGCCGCCGCGGGACGCAACGTATTCGGCGGCCCCATGGTCTGGGGGCTAGTGTTGCTCGCTGCGGTGATTGTCGTGCTTGCACTTGCAAGTTGACCGGGTAGGACAAATCTTGAAATGATCGGGCTCTGACAATTTAGGACGCGCCAGGGCCCCAGCACAAAACACGGTGACAAGCCGGGAAATTGGGTCAGTGACATACAATCGAATTCGATTGTTTTTTCGTACGCTGGTCTGGATCGGACATCAGAGGTCTTGCCTGTCATTTCATGCAGGTGGGCCGGTTTGAACGCTCCGGTTCAGGGAATTTCATGAGGGAGAGGAATTCATGTCGAAAGTATCGATGGTATTGAACGGCAAGACGGTTTCGGCTGATGTCGAAGACCGGACGCTGCTCGTATCGTTTATCCGGGACGTGCGCGGACTAACCGGTACGCACGTTGGCTGCGACACCTCGCAATGCGGTGCCTGCGTTGTGCATGTCGACGGCAAGGCCGTAAAGTCCTGCACCATGCTTGCAGCCCAGGCCGATGGCGCAGAAGTAGTAACACTTGAGGGGATCGGCACAGCCGACAGCCTGCATCCTGTACAGGCAGCTTTCCGTGAACATCATGGGCTTCAGTGCGGCTTTTGTACCCCCGGCATGATCATGACCGCCGTGGACATGATCAAGCGTCATGGCGCCGGAAATCTCGACGAGGCAACCATTCGCCACGAGCTGGAAGGCAATATCTGCCGCTGCACCGGCTACCACAATATCGTCAAGGCGATCAAAGCCGCCTCCGATCAAATGGCCGGTATGGCTCAGGCCGCCGAATAACGGCGTTGGCCTGAACTCCCAAAATTGATGCGCGAACACGTTCGCGCAGCAGGACAGCAAGACCGATCAATCGAATGAGGTGCCGGGAGGAACAGGCATCTTCGCATTGACCGCCAGGTCTTGAGAGACAGTTGCCTTGAAGGCAGCAGCCGGATTGTCCGGCGAGTGGAGGATGTCCGGTACTGGCGGAGCCGGCAGATATTCGGGAGAGAAAAAATGGCAGTTGAAGGGATTGGCGCCCGTGCCTTGCGCAAGGAAGACAAGCGCTTCATTACCGGCAAGGGCAAATACACCGACGATATGACCATGCCGGGCATGGGGTATGCTGCTTTCGTTCGCTCGCCGCACGCGCATGCAAAGGTCAAGGGGATCGATGCAAGTGCTGCTCTGGCAATGCCGGGTGTGGATGCGGTTCTGACCGGCGACCAATTGGTGGGTGATGGTATCGGCAACCTGATCTGTGGGTGGATGATCCATTCCAAGGATGGCTCGCCGATGAAGATGGGCGGCTGGCGCGCTCTGGAACCGGAAATTGTCCGCCATGTCGGGCAGGCCGTTGCCGTGGTTGTGGCCGATACGCAGGCTCAGGCACGTGATGCCGCTGACGCGGTTGTGGTTGATTATGAGGAATTGCCAGCCGTTATCGATCCGCTGGCGGCACTCGAAGCAGGTGCCCCACAGATACACCCGGAAGCCGAAGGCAACCTGATCTACGATTGGGAAATTGGCGACGAAGGTGCCACAAACGCGGCCTTCGAAAAGGCTGCTCATGTCACGCGCATGGAGATCCACAACAACCGCCTCGTTCCGAACGCGATGGAGCCGCGCGCAGCTCTCGCAGGTTACGATGCGGCCGAGGAGCACTATACGCTTTACACCACTTCGCAGAATCCACATGTGGCTCGCCTGGTGTTGTCGGCCTTCTACAACGTTGCTCCTGAAAACAAGCTGCGTGTGATTGCGCCTGATGTCGGCGGCGGCTTTGGTTCCAAGATCTACATCTACCCGGAAGAAATGGTCTGCCTGTGGGCGTCCAAACGTGTCGGTCGTCCGGTCAAGTGGGTGTCTGACCGGACCGAAGCCTTCCTGACGGATGCACATGGCCGCGACCATCGCTCTGAAGCGGAACTCGCGCTTGACGCGGACAACAAGATCCTGGGCCTCAGGGTCAAGACGATTGCCAATCTCGGCGCTTACATGTCGTTGTTCTCGTCTTCCGTGCCGACGTATCTCTACGCTACGCTTCTTTCGGGCCAGTACGACATTCCGGCTATCCACGCCAACGTGAAGACGGTCTACACCAACACCACACCGGTGGACGCCTATCGGGGCGCAGGCCGGCCGGAGGCGACCTATCTTCTGGAGCGGATTATGGAAACGGCAGCCCGTGAAGTGGGCTTGTCGCCGGCAGAGTTCCGTCGCAAGAACTTCATCCGCACGTTCCCGCATCAGACACCGGTGATCATGTGCTACGACGCAGGTGATTATGATGCGACGCTGGATGCAGCCCTGAAGGCCGCGGACTACGACGGCTTTGCCGCCCGCAAGGCGGAAGCAGCTTCCCGCGGCAAGCTGCGCGGTATTGGTCTGTCCTGCTACATCGAGGCGTGCGGTATTGCACCGTCCGCCGCGGTCGGTTCACTTGGTGCCGGTGTCGGTCTTTGGGAATCTGCCGAAGTGCGCGTAAACCCTGTCGGATCGATCGAGGTTCTGACGGGGTCGCACAGCCATGGTCAGGGACACGAGACAACCTTTGCCCAGCTGATCAGCGAACGTTTTGGCCTGGATACCAATGCGGTGTCCATTGTTCATGGCGATACCGACAAGGTTCAGTTCGGTATGGGAACCTACGGCTCGCGCTCCGGTGCGGTCGGCATGTCGGCAATCGTCAAGGCGCTCGACAAGGTCGAAGCCAAGGCGAAGAAGATTGCAGCTCACCTGATGGAAGCCTCCGAAGGAGACATCCAGATCGAAGGTGGCGAATTGAAAGTTGCCGGTACCGACAAGAAGCTGACCTTCACCGAGGTGGCTCTCGCTGCCTACACGGCGCACAACCTGCCTGAGGGCATGGAGCCGGGCCTGAAGGAGGGAGCCTTCTACGATCCGACCAACTTCACCTTCCCGGCAGGTACCTATGTCTGCGAAGTCGAAGTTGATCCGGATACGGGCAAGACGGAAGTGGTCAACTTCGTCGCGGCTGACGACTTCGGCAACATCATCAACCCGATGATCGTGGAAGGTCAGGTGCATGGCGGTATTACGCAGGGCATTGGCCAGGCACTTCTGGAAAATGCGTCCTACGACGAAAACGGCCAGCTGCTGACGGCGTCCTACATGGATTACTGCATGCCGCGTGCCGATGATGTGCCGTCCTACAATTTGTCGACGCATGTCACGGCCTGCCCGGGCAACCCGCTTGGCATGAAAGGTTGCGGCGAGGCCGGGGCTATCGGATCTCCGCCGGCAGTTATCAACGCGATCACGGATGCGATCGGGGACAACAGCCTGTCGATGCCGGCCTCTCCTGAAAAGGTCTGGGCGCTTTACCATGCAGGTGTGAAGCAGGCGGCCGAATAACGCCACAACGGGATTTTCGGGCGGGGCAACCCGCCCGCCATTGCACAGTTCGAAATCCGGGGAGACCCAGCATGTATGAAACGACGTATCACAAGGCCGGATCGGTAGCGGAAGCTGCTTCTCTGATGGCCAATGCCGATGACGGCAAATTCCTTGGCGGTGGCCAGACCTTGCTGCCAACCATGAAACAGCGGCTTGCCGCCCCCAGCGATCTGGTGGATGTCACCAAGATTGCGGACATGAAGGGGATCAGCGCAAACGGCGATGGTGTGACCATCGGCGCAGCAACGAGCCATTTCGAAGTCTCGACTTCCGATCTGGTGAAGCAGAAGCTTCCTGGACTGGCGTCACTCGCCGGTGGCATTGGTGACCCGGCGGTTCGTCATATGGGCACCATTGGCGGCTCGATTGCCAACAATGACCCGGCGGCCGACTATCCTGCTGCCCTGGTTGCGCTCGGTGCAACCGTTGTCACCAGCAAGCGGGAACTGGCAGCGGAAGAGTTCTTCACCGGCATGTTTGAAACCGCGCTTGATGAAGATGAAATCGTCGTCGCCGTCAAGTTTCCGGGGGCCGCCACCAGTGCCTATGCCAAATACCCGAACCCGGCATCGCGTTACGCCATGGCCGGTGTCTTCGTTGCCAAAGGCAACGATGGCTCCGTCAAGGTTGCGGTAACCGGAGCAGGGCAGGGCGGTGTCTTCCGCATGTCCGCCATGGAAACGGCGCTTGCAAGCAATTTCTCAGCCGATGCCGTCGCCGGCATAGCGCCCGACGCAGACGATCTTCTGTCAGACATTCACGGGTCTGCTGCTTATCGTGCGAACCTGGTTACCGTTATGGCAAAGCGTGCCGTCCAGAAGGCGTAACTGACCTCGTACTGATATGAGAATGGAAACCCGGCCGACACGCGGCCGGGTTTTTATTTTCCTGAGTGGGGAGTGGTCAGCTTCTCGATTGGGACACGAGCGCAGACAGTCGCACTGCTTGCTGCCAGGTTTTGTCAGAGTACCAGTATGGGCACTTCGGCTCCGGCTTCCAGCGCAGGTGCATAAGGTGGACGGACCACAAGTGCGCCGGATTTGGCGAGCAGGTTCAACATGGAACTGTCTTGCCGGGAAAACGGCGTGACGACCGGATCACCGTTTTCCGATTTGGAAAGCGTTGCCCTGACGTAGTCCTGCCTGCGATCGTTCTCGGGCAAAGGAGAGGCGAGTATGGCTCGTTGAGGTCCGGACTGTTCCGGCGTCTGACCGAGCATTGCCTGCATGAGTGGCTTCAGAAACAGCAAGCCGCATATAAGGCTCGAGACGGGGTTTCCAGGCAGACCAAGTACCTTGGTGCCGCCAAGACGGCCCGCCATCAATGGCTTGCCCGGACGCATTGCAATTCGCCAGAACGCCAGGTCCATGCCTTCCTGACCAAGGACACTTTGAACCAGATCGTGGTCGCCGACCGAGGCGCCCCCAAGCGTGACCAGAATGTCCGCCTTCTCGGTGATCGCACGCCTAACGTGGTTCGCAAGTGCCACCGGTTCGTCGGGTGATATTCCAAGGTCGAGAGGCTGACCGCCACAATCTTCCACGAGTGCGGCGATACCTGCGTGGTTCGAGGCGATTATCTGATCCGGTCCCGGTTCCGTTCCCGGGCGAACGAGTTCATCCCCGGTTGCGAGGATCGCAACCGTCGGTCTGCGGTGCACCGGCAGGACCGCGTGGTTCATCGCAGCGGCAAGGGCGAGATGCCGGTAGGCAAGTTTGAGCGGCGGTTGCAGAAGCACATCACCTTCGCAGAAGTCCAGGCCGGCCGGCCGGACGAATGCGCCCTTGGCCGGTTTCTCAAGAACGGTTATGCGCTCGCCTTCACGCTCTGCGTTTTCCTGGATCAGGATCGTGTCCGTACCGGCCGGCACAGGAGCACCGGTAAAGATCCTCACCGTTTCACCGGTGCCCACCGTTCCGGCAAAACCATGGCCGGCCGGTGCTTCGCCGACAACGGTCAAGGATGTTCGGGAAGCGGAAAGATCTTCATGACGAATGGCGTAGCCGTCCATCGCAGACGCTGCGAAAGGCGGTTGGGTTCGGGTGGAAACAAGGGGGGCGGACAGATATCTGCCGTTGGCGCCCTCGAGCGGAACATATTCCGTTTCAAGAGGTTTTACGCCGGAAAGGAGCTTCGTCAGCGCTTCGTCGACAGGCATCAGGCTCATCAGGTGCCACCCAGGCTGCCGTCCTTGTCGAGTGTCCAATGGCCGGATTTGCCACCGGATTTTTCGACCAGACGGATATCTCCGATGACCATGCCCCGGTCTACAGCCTTCGCCATGTCGTAGATCGTCAGGCAGGCCAGCGAGCATGCGGTCAAGGCTTCCATCTCGACACCTGTCTGGCCGCTGACCTTGGTTGTCGCTGTCACGATGAGGCCGGGAAGATCATCATCGGTATCGATGTCGATGGTCACCTTGGACAACATCAGTGGATGGCAGAGCGGTATCAGTTCGTGGGTTTTCTTGGCCGCCAGGATGCCGGCTATGCGTGCCGTGCCGATAACGTCGCCTTTCTTGGCGTTACCTGACCGAATGAGATCCAGGGTTTCAGTCCGCATGGTGACGGTTCCGCGCGCGACGGCAATCCGATGCGTTACGGACTTCTCGGATACGTCCACCATGTTGGCGGCCCCTGCCGCATCCAGATGGGTCAGTTTGGCGTCCTTGTTGGCCATGTCCGCCTAAACCGCTTCGGAGAGGGCCGGACGGGCCAGGAGCGTTCTGGTAGCCGAGGCAACGTCTTCCTGACGCATCAGGCTTTCACCGATCAGGAACGTTGAAATTCCCACCTTGTTCATTCGGGAAAGGTCGGCTGGGGTGAACAGGCCGCTTTCACCGACGATGATTCTGTCGTCCGGAATGCGCGGTGCAAGCTCTTCGCTTGTTTCCAGCCTGGTCTCGAATGTCTTGAGATTGCGGTTGTTGATACCGAGCAGACGAGACGACAGCTTGAGCGCACGCTCCAGTTCATCGGCGTCATGTACCTCGAGCAAGACATCCATTCCGAGTTCGAATGCGGTGTCTTCCAGTGCTTTGGCGGTGTCGTCATCAACAGCCGCCAGAATGATCAGGATGCAATCGCCACCCCAGGCTCTGGCTTCGTATACCTGGTAGGGATCGTAGAGGAAATCCTTGCGTAGCGCTGGAAGGGAAACAGCGTCACGTGCAGCAGCCAGAAATTCAGGCTTTCCCTGGAAGGAGGGCGTATCGGTCAGGACCGAAAGACAGGCTGCGCCACCTTCTTCGTAAGCCTTTGCCAGAAGAGGTGGATTGAAATCTTCCCGAATGAGCCCTTTCGAAGGGCTGGCCTTCTTGATTTCCGCAATGAGTGCGTACTCACCGTTATCGTGTTTGGCTTCGATCGCCTTGAGAAACCCGCGTGGAGCACTCGCGTCTTTGATGCGTGCCTTGAGTTCGTCGATCGAAACGGATGCCTTTGCAGCGACGATTTCCTCGCGCTTGTAGGCTTCGATCTTTTGAAGAATGTCTGCCATGTCTTACCCGTTCGATGCTGCGACAAGCTTTTCCAAAGTGTCGGCTGCGGATCCGCTGTCAATGGATTGCGCCGCCATCTCGACACCATCCTTCAAGGTTTCCACCTTGTCTGCTACCAGCAGGGAGGCCGCTGCATTGAACAGCACCACATCGCGATAGGCGTTCTTTGCTCCGGCGAGGACGTCGCGCAGGGCTTTCGCGTTTTCCGAGGGAAGTCCGCCCTTGAGATCTTTCGGATCGGAAACGGCAAGGCCGACATCTTCGGGTGAAATTTCAAATGAACGGATTGTCCCGTTCTTGAGTTCGGCAATAGCGGTTGGACCGGTTGTGGTAATTTCGTCCATTCCGTCGGACCCGTGGACGACCCAGGCCTTTTCGGACCCTAGTTCGCGAAGAGCTTCCGCAAGCGGCTCGACCCATTTACGGGCAAACACACCAACCATCTGGCGCTTCACGCCTGCGGGATTGGTCAATGGGCCAAGCAGATTGAAGATTGTTCGCGTGCCGAGTTCCATGCGGGTTGGACCCACGTGTTTCATGGCTGCATGGTGCAGCGGGGCGAACATGAAACCGATACCCGCCCTGTTGATGCAATCGGATATCTTCCTGGCATCGATATCGATGTTGACGCCAAGTTCGGCGAGCGCTTCTGCAGCGCCCGACTTGGAAGACAATGACCGGTTGCCGTGTTTGGCGACCGGTACACCGCTGCCGGCGACGACCAGGGCCGTGCACGTGGAAATGTTGTAGCTGCCGGAATTGTCGCCACCTGTTCCCACGATATCCATCGCGTTGGCCGGGGCCTTCACCGGGATCATCTTGGACCGCATGGTCGCGACCGCACCCGTGACTTCGGCAATGCTTTCGCCGCGTACACGCAAGGCCATCAGAAAGCCGCCAAGCTGCGATGGTGTTGCAGAGCCCGACAGGATCACCTCAAAGGCTTCGCGGGCTTCTTCAGGGCTCAAGGCGTGACCGTCTGACACCTTGGCGATGAAGTCCTTGAATGTGCTCATGTCGTCATTCCACTTTCAAACGGATCAATTCCGGTCCAGCCCGATCATCTGGGCGATACCGGCATTGTTTATCTCGACCCCTGCCTTGGTTTCCCGGTCGGAGATGAACTGGCCGAGCAACGTGTCCTGAATCTGCTGGGAAAGCTGCTGACCCAGAGCCGCTACTTGCGGTGCGTCGCTCTGGAAGTCCGGTACGTTGGAACCGCTCACCTTAAGCACGATCCGACCGTTGCCGTCGTTGGTTTCGGTGACCGCGCTTGTTCCAACGGGGCCGTTGAATACAGCCGAAACAGCTTCGCGGCCGAAATCCCCGGACGGCGTGTTGCGCTTCAGGTCAGTCGCGGACTTCACTTCCAGCCCGGTTTCTGCGGAAAGGGCGATAAACGGCGTGCCGCCTTCTACCTTGGCCAATAGGTCTGCCGCAGTGTCGCTCAAGCGTTTGCCGAGTTCATCCTGCTTCCAGGCGGCAATGACGTCATCGCGAACTTCGTCGAGGGTGCGTTCGCGCGACGGGATGACCTTTGCGACGTCATACCAGAGGAACCCTTGCTCACCGAGCTGAAGGACGTCGTTTTCGATGCCGATGTCGCTGTCGAACGTACCTGCTACAAGTCCCTCCGCATCAGGCAAGGTTACGGGTTTGCCGTCTTCGCCGTTTCCGGATGCATCAAAAGCTGACGGAGTTTCTACAGTCAGGGAGAAACGCTCGCCGACTTCATCCAGCAGAGCGCCGCCGGCCCGGGCATCCTCGACTTCGTCAAGCAGATCCAGAATTTCCCGTTCCGCTTGTTCCTTGGCGAGGCTCTGGACGATCTCGTCCTTCACGTCTTCGAAGGGTTTGGTACTTTCAGGAAGGATTTCCTCGACATTCAGAATGACAGTCGAGAACCTGCCTTCCACCGTACCGCTGGTGGCGCCTTCTTCCAGGCTGAAAGCGGCATCGCCGATAGCTTCATCGAGAAAGTCGGCCTTTGCCATGACGCCAAGGGCAACGTCGTTGTTGGCAAGGTTGCGGTCACTCATGAGTTCATCAAAGGTCTTGCCTTTCGCAATTTCTTCGGCAGCTTCTTCCGCAGCCTGTTGTGACGGGAAGGACATCTGGCGGATCTTGCGGCGTTCGGGCTGGAAGAAATCTTCCGACCGGCGCTCAAATTCAGCGCGGGCGTCTTCGTCGGAAATGTCATCCGGACGAGAGAGAGACGTCGGCGTAAGTGAGACGTATTTGATTTCACGGAACTCGGGTGCCCGGAAATTGTCCTTGTTCTCTTCGAAGTATGTTGTCAGGACACCTTCGGCCGGATCCTCGATGTCTCCGATGAATTCCGGTGTGACGACCAGGTAATCAACGCTTCGCGTTTCTCCCTGATAGGCGTCAAGAACTTCCAGATAGGCAATCGGCGCCTTCATGCTGCCGGCGAGGCCTTCTGCAAGCTGTGCACGCTCTGCAACCTTGCGGCGTTCGACGACATATTCGTCTTCCCGGTATCCGTTTGCCTGCAGAACCTGCTGCAGCCGGTTCTTGTCATACCTGCCGCCCAGTCCCTGAAAGGCAGGGTCGCTCTGGATAATGGTCGCCAGGCGTTCGTCCGAAACACCGAGTTTCATGTTTTGAGCGGTGTTGTTCATGGCCGCTTCGGCCACAAGGTTGCCCAGGGTTTGCTGCGGAACACCGAGGGTCGCACCTTCTGCCGGCGTCAGCGGCCGGCCGAACTGTTGAGCCAGCCGTCCGAGGTCCTGCCTGTAGGCCCGGTCAAAATCGAACAGGGAGACTTCCGTGTCACCGACCTTGGCGGCGGTGTTCTGGCCGACACCGGTCAAGAAACCGCTGATGCCCCAAACGGCGAAGCTAAAGATCAACAGAGCAATAAACAGTTTGGCAACCCAGGTGCCAGCGCCCTTGCGCAGCGCGTCAAGCATGACGACTCCCGTATTCTTCTTCGTTCCGGCAGCCGGCGTGACCGGCTGAATTCAGGACCGGCCTTGGCCGGAGCGGGCGGATCATAAAGACGCCGCGCCGCCGCCGCAAGGCGGCCTTTTACAAACTTCGGAAGCGATTTGGGTTTTCCCGTCCTCAGGGTGATTGCAACGCGTGTGCGCTTCTGCTCTATAGGCGGCAAATCAAGGATCATGCCGCGGGAGAAACTGAACATGAGCGCAGCGATCAAGCCGTTGGTTGCCGGTAACTGGAAAATGAACGGTCTGAAGGCAAGCCAGGCTGAAGTCTACAAGATGATCGCCGGCATCAGTGACGATCTGGCGGATTCGGTCGATGCGATGATTTGTGCGCCTGCAACGCTGATCGCAGCAATTGCGGAAAAGGCGGGCAGCGGTGCCCTGTCTGTAGGTGGTCAGGATTGCCATACCGCTGTTTCTGGTGCTCACACCGGTGATATTTCTGCTGAGATGCTTGCAGATGCCGGCGCAAAGGCCGTCATCGTCGGTCATTCCGAACGCCGGACGGATCACGCTGAAAGCGATGTTGATGTCAATGAAAAGGCTCGGGCAGCCTGGAGAGCCGGCCTTGTGGCGATTGTATGTGTCGGCGAGACAGAAGCCGAGCGCAAGGCAGGCCAGGCACTTGCTATTGTCGACCGCCAATTGAACGGATCGGTTCCGGATGGGGCGACTGCCGAAAACTGCGTGATTGCCTACGAGCCTGTCTGGGCGATCGGTACAGGTCTGACACCCACCGCAGGTGATGTTGAGGAAATCCACAAGGCAATGCGGGACAATCTTTCGGCAAGGTTCGGCGGGGAAGGAGCTTCCATGCGCCTTCTTTACGGCGGGTCTGTGAAACCTGGCAATGCGCGTGAGCTGATGTCTGTTGCCAATGTCGACGGCGCGCTTGTTGGCGGCGCCAGTCTCAAGGCTGAAGATTTCCTCGGCATACTTGCTGCTTATTCCTGAAGACACCGAATATATTGTGCCTGGCCTTGAAGCTTCTGTGTCGAAGGCGCAATTGAAGGGTGGAAAGCTGGCGGCGTCTGGTGTAGAAGGCCGCAAATCTTGAATTCAATGAAGAATGGCGTTCGATGGAAACCGTAGTCATCGTAATCCACTTGATGGTCGTCCTGGCCCTGGTGCTTGTTGTCCTCCTTCAGCGTTCCGAAGGCGGCGCGCTTGGCATTGGCGGCGGAGGCGGTGGTCTGATGTCCAGTCGTGGGACTGCGAATATCCTGACGCGTGCAACTGCCGTTCTGGCGGTCGCTTTCTTCGCTACATCGCTGACGCTCAGCCTCATTGCAAAGAATCAGGACCGGCCCGGTTCGATTCTTGATGCTGTTCCGACGGCAACCCAGGAAGTGCCTGCCACGACGGACGGCACGACCGAAGGCGGTTCAGGCGGTGTTCTCGATTCGTTGAAACAGCTGAACCAACAGCAACCTTCCGGACCTCAGGTCCCGGCCGCCCAGTAAGGCGGCCGAACGGGTCTTTTGGCCCATTCACCCGACATATGCCCTGCGGCTTAACTCGCAGGGCATTTTTATGTGTTGAGAACGCAACTCCCGAGTGGCCAAGGCGCCCTCGGCAAGGATATGGTATTGGTCCATGGCGCGATATATTTTCATCACTGGCGGCGTGGTCTCCTCGCTTGGAAAAGGTCTTGCTTCTGCAGCTCTGGGCGCATTGCTCCAGGCTCGCGGTTACAAGGTCCGTCTCCGCAAACTCGATCCCTACCTGAACGTCGATCCGGGCACCATGAGCCCGTATCAGCATGGCGAATGCTTTGTGACCGACGATGGTGCGGAAACAGACCTCGATCTCGGTCACTACGAACGGTTCACCGGTCGTCCTGCGAACCAGCAGGACAACATCACCACCGGGCGGATCTATCAGGACATCATCGCCAAGGAACGGCGCGGCGATTATCTGGGCGGAACCGTCCAGGTCATTCCGCACGTGACTGATGCGATCAAGAACTTCGTTCTGACCGGCAACGAGGACTACGATTTTGTTCTCGTCGAGATCGGCGGAACTGTGGGCGATATTGAAGGCCTGCCGTTCTTCGAGGCGATCCGCCAGCTTGGCAACGATCTTCCACGTGGCGACGTCGTCTATGTGCATCTGACCCTGATGCCCTACATTCCGAGCGCCGGTGAAATGAAGACCAAACCGACGCAGCACTCTGTGAAGGAACTGCGATCCATCGGTATCCAGCCGGATATCCTGATGATCCGTTGTGATCGCCCGATCCCGGAAACGGAAAAACGGAAGCTGTCGCTATTCTGTAACGTGCGCGAGAGCGCGGTCATTCCGGCCTATGATGTCAAGTCGATCTACGACGTGCCGGTCGCCTACCACAAGGAAGGATTGGACGACGAAGTTCTGGCTGCTTTCGGCATCAAGGGGGCGCCTGCACCGGTGCTCGATCGCTGGAACGGCATTTCCGAGGCGGTTGCCAATCCGGAAGGCGAGGTCAAGATCGCGATTGTCGGCAAGTACACCGTTCTGAAGGATGCCTACAAGTCGCTGATCGAAGCATTGGTCCATGGCGGTATCGCCAACCGGGTCAAGGTGAACCTTGAATGGATCGAATCGGAGACCTTCGAGAAGGAAGACCCGAGCCCTTATCTGGAAGGTGTTCACGGAATTCTGGTTCCCGGTGGTTTTGGGGAGCGGGGCGCCGAGGGCAAGATTGCTGCGGCACACTTCGCCCGAACCCGCAAGATCCCGTATTTCGGAATTTGTTTCGGCATGCAGATGGCGGTTCTGGAAGCGGCGCGCAATCTCGCCGGGATTGCCGAAGCCAATTCCACCGAGTTTGGCCCGGCGAAGGAACCTGTTGTCGGCCTGATGACCGAATGGACGAAAGGCAACCGCAAGGAAGTGCGCGACGCCGAAGGCGATCTGGGCGGTACGATGCGCCTTGGTGCCTATCCTGCTGCGCTCAAGGCCGGTTCCAAGATTGCTGAAATCTATGGAACGACCAGCATTTCGGAGCGTCATCGCCACCGGTATGAAGTCAACATCGGCTACCGTGATGAACTCGAGAAATGCGGACTGATTTTCGCCGGGACATCGCCAGACGGTGTTTTGCCGGAAACGGTCGAAATCGCCGATCATCCCTGGTTCGTCGGTGTTCAGTACCATCCGGAACTGAAGTCCCGTCCTTTCGATCCGCATCCGCTGTTTGCATCCTTCATAAGCGCAGCGATCCATCAGGGCCGTCTGGTCTGATCGGCCAAGGCGGGAAGGGGACAAGATAATGGTGCGCGGGCTCGATCACGTCGTTGTAGCGGTGAGGGATCTGGAGGCCGCGGGCCAGGCGTGGGCCGACCTCGGTTTCACGGTTACCCCCGAAAATCGCCATTCCTGGGGAACGGCCAACCGTTTGGTTCAGCTCGACGGGTTTTTCGTCGAGCTGTTGAGTGTTGCCGATCGGGATCTCATTTTCGAGGCTTCTAAAAAGGTTTTCTCGTTTGGGGCCTTCAACCGAGATTTCCTGTCCCGGCACGAAGGGGCCAGCATGCTGGTGCTGGACAGTTCCGATCCTGCGAAAGACAGGGACGATTTCAGCAAGGCAGGACTTGATCTCTACGAGCCGTTTTCCTTCGAGCGCACCGCCAATCTGGCGGATGGCGGCAAGGTGCAAGTTGCCTTCGACCTGACATTCGTGAGTGATGCACTTGCACCGGAGATCGGCTATTTCACCTGCAGGAATCGATTTCCCGAAAATTTCTGGAAAGAAGCCTTTCAGGATCATGCCAACGGCGCTTCAACGATAAAGACGGTCTATCTCGTTGCCGGCGATCCCTCGGATCATCACGAGTTTCTGGGTGGGTTCACTGGCCAGCGCGAAATGCGCGCCACCAGTCTGGGTCTGGAGCTCAAGACTGCTCGCGGGACAATCTCCGTGCTAACGCCATCTGCGTATGCGTCACTGGTCGGCGCGGACGCAGCTGCGCAAATTGCCGGTTCCCTGCCGCAGATTGTTGCTCTGGAAATCGGCTGCGAAGGATTGGATGAGCGCAAGATCGTGCCGGCGGGCCAGCTCAACGGGCTCACACTGATCCTGTCGCCAGTCGTCTCATAGAAGAAGTTCATTCTTTGTGAGATGGCTTGGCCGGTAGACGTACCACCCACGCTCTCCGGCTGGCTTTGCCGCACTTTATCGCATTCAGGATATTTGCCGGCGCATAAACCGTTGGGTGCGTTTCGTGGTTGACGTGCCGGGCAATGTATACGTGACTTTGAAAACGTTAAGGAATTTTTCCCGCCAAGACCACACGGCCTGGGCACAATTCACTTGTTGAATCAACCAGTCCTTTTATAGTGAACTCCAAATCATGCGCCTTGACCTGATGGTCGGACTGCGGAGTTCCCGAATGACTTTTTCGCCTTTTGCCTTTTTCCCTCGCAAACTAGCATTCGTTGCTGCAACCTCGGCTCTCCTGGCCGCGTGCTCCGACGACTCGCAAAAGGCCGCTCCGGCAGCGCCGCCACCATCGGTGACCGTTGCCAAGATCGCGTCCCAGGATATTCGCCAAAGCGCTCGTTTTGTCGGGCAGGTCGCCGCAATCGACCAGGTCGACCTCATGGCGCGCGTCAAAGGTTTCCTGGAAGAGAAAGCTGTGCCGGACGGCTCCGTCGTCAAGAAAGACGACCTGTTGTTCACGATTGAAAAAGCGCAGTATCAAGCTGCGCTGACGAAGGCCAAGGCTGATCTTGCAAGCGCGAAGGCAGACGCGGCACTGAAGGCTGCCGACGAGAAGCGTGACAGGGACCTCCGAGACAAGGGGCACCTCTCCGAGGCGGCTTACGAAGCGACCTTGGCGCAAAAGCAGCAAGCGGAAGCCTCGGTGGAAGCTGCGCAATCGTCTCTGCAGGAAGCGGAGCTCAATCTCAGTTACACCGACATTTCAGCACCTTTCGACGGCCAGCTCGGCAAGACCACCTACAGCGTTGGCGAGGTTGTCGGACCCACAACGAATTCACTGGCCAGCTTGATCAGTCTTGCTCCTGTCTACGTCAATTTTTCCGTCAGCGAGGCGCAGTACCTCAACGCGGTCAAGACACACGGGATAAACCCAGCCGATATCCAGCCGGATGAGTCTCCGGACCTGAAACTGGTTCTGCCAAACGGGCAGGACTACAATGAAAAGGGCAAAATCGTCTTCATCGACAATCAGGTCGATACGGCGACAGGCACCATCTCTTTCCGCGGACAATTCGACAACAAGGACATCCGCCTTATTTCCGGAACCTATGTGACGGTGGTTCTCGAAGCGCCGAAAACGGAAACGGCGCTGGTTGTGCCGCAGGCTGCCATTCAAAGGGACCAGGAAGGAGCGTTTGCGCTGGCAATCACATCGGACAAGAAGGTGGAACAGCGCTACGTGACACTGGGTCAGCAGGAAGGCACGAATTTCGTCGTCTCCAAAGGCCTGAAAGAAGGTGACGAGGTCATCATCGAAGGGTTGCAGAAAGTGCGCCCCGGCGTTGTCGTGAACCCGGTACTTGCTTCCAAGCCGGCGGAGAAAAGCTAAATGTTTTCACGCTTTTTTATCTACCGGCCGAAATTCGCGCTGGTCATTTCCATTGTTATCACTATTGCCGGTGTGCTCGGGTATCTGTCGCTTCCGGTTGAACAGTTTCCGAATATCACCCCGCCGGTCGTAAACGTTACGGCGACCTATACCGGCGCCAATGCCGAAGTGCTGGAAGAAACTGTTGCCGCCCCGATCGAAGGGCAGGTCAACGGCGTCGACGACATGATCTATATGCAGTCGACCAGTAACGACAGCGGCAACTATTCGCTCAACGTTACCTTCGCTGTCGGAACAGACCCGGACATTGCCACGGTTAACACGCAAAACCGGGTCAGTCAGGCCAACAGCCAGCTGCCAAGCGATGTGACCAACAATGGTGTGACCGTGCAGAAAGCCAGCACGAACATGTTGCTGGTCATTACACTGTTTTCGCCAAACGGCAGTTACGATCCGGTCTTCCTGTCAAACTATGCCTCGATCAATCTGAAGGATGCACTTGCCCGTGTGCCTGGGGTTGGTCTGGCAGACGTCATGACCGACTTCTCCTACGGCATGCGCATCTGGCTTGATCCGGACAGGTTGACCAGCCTGGGCATGACACCGACGGATTTCATCACCGCCGTACGTGACCAGAACATTCAGGTGGCTGCCGGTCAGATCGGCGCGCCTCCGGTTCCGGACGGACAGCAGTTCCAGTACACGATCAAGGCAAAGGGCCGTCTGGCCTCACCGGAAGAATTTGAGCAGATCGTTCTGCGAACCGGTGCAGACGGCGCAGTCGTAACGATTGGCGATGTTGCCCGCGTCGAGCTCGGTGCGCAGGTTTACAACGCCTCCGGTGAATACAACGGCAAGCCTTCTACGGTTCTGGCAATCTATCAGGCCCCAGGCGCGAACGCGCTTCAGGTATCGGAAAACGTGCTGGCTCGCCTCGATGAGCTGGCCAAGAATTTTCCGCCGGACATGCAGTACGGCGTTCCCTTCAACACCACGGATTTCGTTCAGGCTTCTCTCAACGACGTCATCACCACACTTTTCCTGACCTTCCTTCTGGTGGTGTCGGTGGTGTTCATCTTCCTTGGGAACTGGCGAGCGACAATCATTCCGACTGTTGCCATTCCAGTGTCGCTGATCGGCACGTTTGCCGTGCTGCTGGCACTTGGCATGACGCTCAACACGATTTCGCTGTTCGCGCTGGTGCTTGCCATCGGTATCGTTGTGGATGATGCCATCGTCGTCGTGGAAAACGTGGAACGCATCATTGCCGATGAAGGCTTGTCGCCGAAAGAAGCCACGACGAAGGCGATGGAACAGATCACCAGTCCGGTGATTGCCACGACGCTGGTGCTGCTGGCGGTGTTCGTTCCGACAATCTTCATGCCAGGCATTACCGGCCGTCTCTATTCCCAGTTCGCAGTTACCATCTCGGTCTCTGTGCTGATTTCCTCGATCAACGCCCTGACGCTGTCTCCGGCTCTCTGTGGCCTGATCCTGAAAGCTCGTTCAGGTCCGCCGCGCGGCATCATGGGGTTGTTTGACCGTGGCATCACCTCGGTACGCAACGGATATACCTCTGTTATTCGCCGCCTTGTTCGTTTCGCCGTGATAGGGCTTGCCGTTGTTGCAGGGGCAGTCGCCTTGATCGTGACACTCGGCGGAACACTGCCTCAGGGCTTTCTGCCTTCGGAAGACCAGGGCTACCTGATGGTCGACGTTCAGCTTCCCGATGGAGCGTCGCTGCAACGGACAGAGAACGTCACCAAGCAGGTGGTTGACCTGACCTCCAAAACGCCAGGTGTGGAAGACGTCGTCATCGTCAACGGCTACTCCATCCTGAACGGCGCAACGTCCTCGAATGCGGCGCTGGTGATTGCGACCATGAAGAACTGGGAAGACCGTCAGGCACCCGATCTTCGAATTGACGCGATCCTTGCAAAGTTCTGGGCGGAATTCTCGACTATTCCTGGTGCAAATATCATCGCCTTCAACCCTCCGCCGATTCCGGGCCTTGGCACGACCGGCGGTGTTCAGGTGATGCTGCAACAAACCGGTGGAGGTTCGCCGCAGGATTTGTCGTCGGCACTTGGGTCGTTGATTTATTCTGCAAATCAGAGTCCCGCGGTTGGGCGCGCCTACTCGACTTTCCGGGCCAATGTGCCTCAGGTCTTTATTGATCTTGATCGTGAAAAGGCCAAAACGCTCGGCATCAATGTGTCGGATGTGTTCACGACACTGCAGGCCTATCTGGGCTCGTACTATATCAACGACTTCAACATCTTCGGCCGGGTCTACAAGGTGATGATCCAGGCGGAAGGCAAGTTCCGCGATCGGGTGGAGGATATCGGTGCACTGTATGTGCGGTCGAGCGACGGCACCATGGTGCCCATGCGAAGCATTCTGACGACACAGAATGTCCTCGGTCCGCAGATTCTGACCCGCTACAACATGTTCCGTGCCGCCGCCGTGATGGCTGATCCGGCACCAGGAGCCTCAACAGGTGTTGTCATCAACGAAGTCAATGCCGCAGGGGCTGAAGCCCTTCCGGACGGGTATTCTCTCGAGTGGACCGGTACAGCACTGCAGCAGCTCGGATCGGGGCAGATCGTTCTGTTCATCCTGCTTTTGTCGATCTTGTTCACATACCTCTTCCTGGTCGCTCAATATGAGAGTTGGACGATGCCGATCGCGATCTTGATGTCGGTGTCGTTTGCAATCCTCGGGGCGCTTGTTGCTGTCTTTGCGACTGGGGGGGATGTCAACCTCTACACGCAGATCGGCATGATCATGCTTGTCGGGATGGGCGCCAAGAATGCCATCCTCATCGTCGAGTTTGCGATGGAGCAAAGGGCCGATGGCAAATCGATCAAGGATGCTGCAGTAGAAGCGGCTCATCTTCGGTTCAGGGCGGTCATGATGACGGCCTTGTCGTTCTTGCTGGGGGTCGTGCCTTTGATGACGGCATCAAGTGCTGGTGCGGCCAGTCAGAAAGCCATTGGCTTCGCGGTGTTCGGTGGCATGCTGTTTGCGACCTGCATCGGCATTCTCATGATCCCGATTCTTTATGTGAACATGCAGACCATGCGTGAAACCGTCAAAAGCTGGTTTGGTGGAAAAGGAAAAACCCAGACGGAACAGGAGCCTGTTGCGTCCTGATCTGAGAAAATTTTCAATACGCAAACGGTTTTGCGTTGTTTGAATCTTACCTAAGGTTAGTTTTGCCGGGCGATCCAGATGGGTTGTCCGGCTTTGCTTTTAGGTCAAATGCCAGCAAGTTCTCAGGTCCCGGGATTGCGAACTTGGATAGTGAAAACACAGATCTCGTCCACCGTGCGGCGAGCAAGCGGCAGATACTACAAGCTTAAAATTTTTAAGGGTAAGCTTTTGGAAATATTGGTGAGCCGACAGGGGTTCGAACCCTGGACCTACTGATTAAAAGTCAGTTGCTCTACCAGCTGAGCTATCGGCTCTCACCAATTTCCGAAGCGGTTCAGTGCGTTGTTGCAGCGCCACCGCGTTGGTGGCGTGTGTTTAGGCCGACCTTGAGGACAATGCAAGAGGCAAAATCGATTTTTTCAACAGGGTAGGAAAAAACAGCGTTGTTCAGTGGTCACTGTTGAAAACACACAACCAAAATTGGGAAATGGTGAATTCTCGCACATGTTATTAGCAACAACGGCTCTGCGATTGATAGTAATATCAAGTACAGTTGATTTTACTCTTTTTAACTCTAGTTGCTAATTTTCGCTTCTAAGAAAATAACGATCATTCTCCTGCGAAAACTGTCAGGTAGCGCAATAAAGCTATGTGAGGTAACGTTATCAGGCACATGAGAGGTTACATGCACACAACGACAATCGACACCCACACGAGCTCCGTCGAGTTCGATTTCGTGAAGGGGCACATCGCGGCGACGATGACGCTGATTCACGGATTGATCGACCAGGGCTTGATCGACCGGGAACGGCTCGACCTGTTTTTCGCGTCGTTTATCGGAGACCTTCCGCATAGCCGGGAAACGCTCGGCTTGCGTCTCATCCTTGACCAGTGGCGGCAGGGCCTTCGCGACGGTGATGCCGAAGAAGAGCTAAAGGGGAAGCTCTTTGAGGTGATCCGGGGAGGGCGAAACAACTGACGTTGTCTGGAGTATGGCCGGTCCAGGGGTTGGGGACCGTGGCATATTCTCGTCCGTAGCATTTGTTCAATCGAAATTTGTTCTGATCAGAAATTTTTTCAAAGTGTTTGCGCTATCGGTCCGGTCATGGGCTCGGTAACTTGTGTTTGAACCGATCGTCCCGAACTGGTGTTGACGCGTCGCCTCTGCTATCCCTTCGACATTGCGTAATCTTGCGGGTGCCTCGGCAGCCAGATGTGCAAGAGTCGCACTGCAGCGCCTGATGCTGGGTTGTTGCGGTCGGTGTGTAGCCGAGTTGTTGAAGGATACCGCCATATTTGTCGGCGGCAGAAGGGCGGAACATTTGGCAAAGTCTCTGGAGACCCTCGTTGCAGCGCAGTCCTTTACGCGCCAGTTGACCGGTTCCATTACCGCATGCAGCCGTCGTACCGCCCTTCTGGGAGCGGGATTGCTGGTGTTGAGCGGTGCAATCGCTGGCGCGCGTGCGGATGAACAGCATTTCATCACGATAGGCACTGGCGGCGTTACCGGCGTCTATTATCCGTCCGGCGGGGCGACTTGCAAGATCGTCAACATGACACGCGCCGACCACGGCGTTCGTTGCTCAGTCGAAACCACGCTGGGGTCGATTGCCAATATCGAAAAGATTCGTTCCGGTGAAATCGATTTTGGTTATGTGCAGTCCGACTGGCAGCACCACGCTTTTCTCGGGAGCTCTGCCTTTGAAAAGGCCGGGCCGTTCGACGAACTTCGCTCCATCTTTTCACTTCATGCCGAAGTCGCAACGATCGTCGTTCGAGAAGAATCTTCCTATCGGGTCTTCGACGATTTGAAAGAGGCAAAGATAAATATCGGCAGCAAGGGGTCGGGGTCTGCAGCTTCCTGGAACGCTCTGATCAGCGGCCTTGGCTGGACGCAGAGCGATCAGGAAGATCTTGAAGAGCTCAAGACATCGGAACTGTCTGAAGCGCTTTGTTCAGGCAGAATTGATGCCTATTTCGAATTGATTGGTCATCCGGCTGCGTTGATCGAGGAAACTCTGGCTCGTTGCGATATTCGCCTGATTGGTATCGATGGCGAGGCAGTTGATGAGCTTTTGAAAGAAGTTCCCTACTACATGCCGGCCGACATCCCTGCGGGCCTTTACGGTCTTTCGCAGCCAGTGGACTCCTTCGGCGTTGTCGCGACCTTCGTAACGTCTGCGCGCATGCCGGAACCGATCGTGACAACACTCGTCGAAGCGGTTTTCGAAAATTTCGACAGCTTCAAGCGTCTGCATCCTGCACTTGGTCGCCTGACAGAAAATGACCTGGTTGCCTACAGGATGCCGGCGCCGCTACATCCTGGCGCATTGACCTATTTCCAGGAAAAAGGCCTAGTGCCCGCAACCGCACCGGCAAAGGCAAACTGACCGGTGTTCACAGCTCTCCAAATGGTGAGCACCTTGTGTCTTTGGTCAAAGCAGGGAAGCGGCTAATAAGGTCGCTCCGAGGCTCGCCGGATTGCCGGTGGGCTGCCTGAACAACCGGAATGTCGAATGATCCAGGAAGTCACCATCATAGGCGCCGCGCTTGCCGGTGTCCTATCCTTTGTCTCGCCTTGCGTCCTGCCGTTGGTGCCTCCTTACCTGGGGTTCCTTGCGGGCGTTTCGCTGGAGCAATTATCAGGTGAAGCAGAAGACAGCACGGCCGCATCGCGCCGGGTGTTTCTGAGCGCGCTGTTCTTTGTGCTTGGTTTTTCAACCGTGTTCGTTTTGCTGGGGGCGACTGCCAGTTTTCTTGGCCAGTTCATTCGCGCCTATCTCGATTACCTGAGCTATATCGCCGGCGCCGCGATCATCGTCATGGGGCTGCATTTCCTTGGCGTGTTCCGCATAGGCCTGCTTTACAAGGAAGCACGTGTTCACGTGGAGAAAAAGCCTGCAGGTCCACTTGGCGCCTATGTCATCGGTCTTGCCTTCGGCTTTGGCTGGACACCATGTGTCGGCCCAATTCTGGCTGCCATTCTGTTTGTCGCCGGCGGAAAAGAAACGGTGGGGCAGGGAGCCTTGCTCTTGAGCGCCTATGCACTCGGCCTCGGCATCCCGTTCCTGATTGCAGCGCTTTTCGCTTCGCCGTTTCTCAAGTTCATGCGGCGGTTCCGCAAGCACATGGGTGTCGTCGAAAAGACCATGGGAGGCGTTCTCGTATTGACCGGGGTCATGTTTCTGACCGGGCAGATGGCGGTCCTGTCCTATTGGCTCCTGGAAACGTTCCCCGCGCTTCAGACCATCGGGTAAACGCAGCGCCAAGGTTCTTCGTCTTGGCGCATTTCATCAACCGACTGAAATCTACCTAGTTCAGGTTGCCTTAAAACGCCGTGTCGCGAAATTCCGCAGCAGTCACGAGCGGATCGCCCGCGAACAGGGCCGGGTGACAGAGCTCGGTCACATCCAAAAGGTGAAGACACGCAACGGCAGCGTCCGCCGCATTGGCAAACGGGCCGACCATCAGGGCTATACCGCCTTGAGGCGTATTTCGTTCCATCAGGAGCGGGCGAAGGTCACGCATGCGTTCCGCATTTTGATTCTTGAAATCGGCCCAGGCTTTTGCTGCTGCTGCAGTTGAGCTGTAGTGACCGATAATCGCCCCGAAATCGCTTCGCTTCAGTTTGCTGTCACCGCCACCGCGAAGCCGTCCGGCGGGACTGGAAGGCGTGATAACCGCAGGTCGACTTGTCGTCTGGGTAGGTGTTGCGTCGAACGGCTCCGGCAAGGGCGGTGTAGAAGGCGTATTGTCTTCAACGGCCAAGGGGATTGAACCTGTCGCTTGGGGTTCGCCACCTGGTGCGGGCAGATCTACCCTTGGCAGGTCGACAATCCGGACCGGTTCGGCAGAATTGAAACTTCGGTTAGGTGCGTCGACTGGAGCGGTTCCGGAATCGATGCTGACCATCCGGGGGGGCGCCTTGGGGACGTCAAGGGCAGGCGTTGAAACCTTATTCTTGGTGTCCGCCTGATCTGGTGCCGCAGAAGTCGTCTGGTTCGGCTTTGAAACAACGAGTTTTGCTTTAGGCGACGCTACGGGGACGGGAAGTGGTTTCTCCGCTTTTTCCGTCATTTCAGTGCGGACGATGCCCGGGCTTGGTTCCACTGGTTGGCCGCTGTCTCTGTCAGTATTCTCCGCTTCAGAGAGCCTGGAAAAAGCGGCTTCCTTCTCCAGTGCTGCGATGCGGCGCGAATATGCAAGATTTTGTTCGGCAAGTGCGCTAAGGCGTCGACGCAACCCGACGATTTCTTTCTGCAGCACAGAGATCTGGCTCTGGTCCAGACCGGGAAGGGGGGCGTGATCGCTTTCTTCCGGCAACTGCATGACTTCTACCGGCACCCCTCTGCCGGAAGATGACGTGATGGAGGCCGTTGACCCCACGCTTCCGACCGGGGGAAGGGCTAGTCCCGTCGGGAAATCGAACTTCGGTGTGAATTGCCCGTGGGCGTTGCTGAACTGATAGGAAGCAAGGCCGACAGTTCCCATGCAAACGGCCGCAAATGCCCAGGAAAGCAGGCCGACACGCGAAGGCGTGAACGTATCCCGGACAACGTCCCGAACAGATTTTTGTGCCTTCCGTTTTGCCAAAAGTCCTGCTTTCCGAGCCTGAAACCGAATCTCAAAGAAGATACCTCATCAGGTGTGCATTATGGTTAATGAAAAGCAAACCGAAGCACTCGGGAAGTCAGATCTTTCAATGTTCTGTGGATCGGGGCATATAGAGGCCGACTTGTGTGGGTGATGCCCGAAAAATAGACAGTGGACCTTTGATGACCTCCCGTTCTTGCCTTTCGATTGTTCTGGCCGCCGGACTCGGCACCCGGATGAAATCCGACCTGCCAAAGGTGATGCATGAGATTGGCGGACTGCCGTTGGTCGGGCATGTGGTAAAGGCCCTGAAACAGGCTGGATCTGACCGAATTTCCGTCGTAACCGGACCAGATATGCCCGAGCTTGAAAAGCTGGTTCAGAACCTAGCGCCGGAAGCGCATTGTCATGTCCAGCACGAGAGGCTGGGTACGGCTCACGCAGCGCTTGCCGCCCGTTCTGCACTGGCTTCGCCTTCGGACGATGTCCTGATCCTGTTCGGCGACACTCCACTGGTGACGGCAGACACGATTGGCAAAGTTCGACGGGCCTTGTCGGATGGCGCAGATTTGGCCGTGCTTGGGTTCGAAACCCTACAACCATTCGGCTATGGCCGGTTGCTGACCGATAACGGGCAACTGGTTGCCATTCGGGAAGAAAAGGACGCCTCGGACGAAGAACGGAGGATCACGTTCTGCAATTCCGGCATCATGGGGTTTTCGGGGCAGCATGCACTCTCTTTGTTGGATGCGATTGGCAACGCCAATGCCAAAAGCGAATTTTACCTGACGGACGCGGTCGAAATAGCCAACAGCAGGGGTTTGAAGGTTGTTGCGGTTTCCGGCTCGGAAGTCGAAACGCAAGGCATCAATACGCGTGCTCAGCTGGCTGCCTGTGAAGAGGATTTCCAGGTTCGTATGCGAAATATCGCTTTGGAAAACGGTTGCACATTGCTTGCGCCGCACACGGTGTATTTCTCGCATGATACCGTTCTGGAACCGGATGTTGTCGTAGAGCAGAATGTTGTCTTCGCCCCGGGGGTAAAGGTCGCAAGCGGAGCAAGGATCCGCGCCTTCAGTCACCTTGAGGGGGCATCCGTTGGCAGGAACAGCGCTGTTGGTCCCTATGCCCGTCTGCGGCTCGGCGCGGTTCTGGGGGCCGACACCCGTGTCGGCAACTTTGTCGAAGTCAAAAACACGACCTTCGAAGACGGTGCCAAGGCCAATCATCTCAGCTACATCGGCGACGCCAGTGTCGGTTCTAAATCGAACATTGGTGCTGGCACCATTACCTGCAATTACGACGGCTACCTGAAACACCGGACCGAGATTGGAGCGGGCAGTTTTGTCGGTTCCAATTCCACGCTGGTGGCACCGGTCAACCTTGGCAGCGGGACTTTTGTCGCTGCCGGAAGCGTGATCACCGATGATGTGGACCAGGATTCGATGGCATTTGGCCGTGCTCGGCAGATCGTCAAGGAAGGCAAGGCAAAACAGTTGCGGGAGCGGCTGAAGGCTGCCAAGGAAACCAAATCCTGACTTTCCTACAATTCTCGACCCTTGTCATTTAATGAAACAGGGATTGATTTCTGATTGGCAGGCGCTGTCGTCTAAAGCAGTGCGGTCCGTTGGATCCATTTTTAAAGGGCTTTTTGCATGTGTGGCATTGTTGGCGTGTTGGGAACGGTTGATGCGGCGCCGCGGATCGTGGATTCGCTGAAACGGCTGGAATACCGGGGCTATGATTCTGCCGGCGTGGCCACATTGGTGGATGGTGCTATCGTGCGCCGCAGGGCGGAAGGCAAGCTGCGCAATCTGGAAGCCGTCCTCGAAAAGTCGCCCCTGACAGGCATCTCCGGGATAGGTCACACACGGTGGGCAACACACGGTGCGCCGACTGTTGCCAATGCCCACCCGCACCAGGCCGGCTCGGTTGCCGTCGTGCATAATGGTATCATCGAAAACTATCTGGAACTGCGAGAGGAAATCGTCGCTGCCGGCGCCGTGCTGGATACCCAAACCGACACAGAAGTTGTCGCCCACCTGGTCAATCTGGCGATGGCCAAGGGACTTTCTCCTCGCGATGCTGTTGCACAGGTTCTGCCGCGGCTGAAGGGTGCTTTTGCATTGGCGATGCTGTTTTCCGGTGAGGAAGATCTTCTTATCGGTGCCCGCAAGGGATCGCCGCTTGCTGTTGGGCATGGAGACGGGGAAATGTTCTTCGGGTCCGATGCCATCGCCCTGTCACCGTTTACCGACCGGATTACCTATCTTGATGAGGGCGACTGGGCCGTCATCACAAGGGCAGGTGTTGAGATTTTTGATCAGGCAAACCAGCCTGTCACGCGCCCGGAAGCAAGGTCGTCTGTCACCTCCAGTCTTATGGACAAGGGCAACTACAAGCACTTCATGGCCAAGGAAATCCACGAGCAGCCGGAAGTGCTGGGCCACACGTTGTCACGCTATTTCGATTACACGACCAAGCGGGCCCGTGTGGAAGGGGCTGACCAACTCAAGTTCAAGGACCTGTCGCGCCTGATCATCACGGCCTGCGGAACAGCGTATCTTGCCGGTCTGGTGTCCAAATACTGGTTCGAGAAATACGCCCGTCTTCCCGTGGAGATTGATATCGCCAGCGAGTTCCGCTATCGCGAAACACCGGTGAGCGAAAAGGACACGGCACTGGTGATTTCCCAGTCTGGTGAAACTGCAGACACGCTCGCCTCACTGCGGTACTGCAAAACGAATGGTGCCACGATCGGCGCGATCGTCAATGTGCCGGAAAGCACGATCGCCCGGGAAGCCGACCGGGTGTTCCAGACCATTGCCGGACCTGAAATCGGCGTCGCCTCGACAAAGGCCTTCACGTGTCAGCTTGCGGTGCTCGCAGGTCTTGCCCTGCAGGCCGGACGGGAACGCGGCGTGCTGACGCCGGAGCGGGAGCAGGCGCTTGTCGCGGAATTGATCGAAGTGCCGAGCCTCGCTCTCAAGGCCCTGGCCCGTGAAAGCGATATCGAGAAACTGGCGCATCCGCTCTCCAAGGCAAGCAATGCCCTTTACCTCGGCCGGGCAACCAATTTCCCGCTTGCACTGGAAGGCGCGCTGAAGCTCAAGGAGCTCTCCTACATCCACGCAGAAGGCTACGCTGCCGGGGAACTCAAGCACGGTCCAATAGCCCTCATCGATGAAAACATGCCGGTTTTCGTGATCGCGCCCTTTGATGCGATTTACGAGAAAACCGTTTCCAACATGCAGGAAGTGGCCGCGCGCGGCGGACGGATCGTGCTCATCACTGATGAACGCGGAGCGTCGGAGTGCGGCAATGCGGCCGAAAATACCGTCATTCTACCGGACATGTCGGATATCGTTGCGCCGATCATCTACGCGTTGCCTGTTCAGCTCATTGCCTACCACACGGCAGTCTTCATGGGCACCGATGTCGATCAGCCGAGGAACCTGGCCAAATCCGTTACGGTTGAATAACCCATGGACGGCAAAAGCACGCAAGATCGGGTTCTGCCCTTCGAGGAGCGGTACAGGGCTGACGTTATTGCTCTCTGGGAGAAATGTGGACTGACGCGACCCTGGAATGATCCGAACAAGGACATCGACCGCAAGAAGACCGACGAAAACGGTGCCTTCTTCGTGCTTCTGCGTGGAGACAGGCTTATCGGGTCCGTCATGGCCGGGTACGACGGCCACCGCGGGTCGATCAACTATCTTTCAGTCGATCCCGAATGCCAGACGGTGGGCCTTGGGAAAATGCTGATGAGCCGCTGCGAGGCATTCTTGATTGCGCAGGGCTGTCCGAAAATCAACCTTATGGTACGTCAGGACAACGACAAGGTTCTGCGGTTTTACGAACAACTCGGATATGCGGAGGAAAGCGCTGTTTCCCTTGGGAAACGGCTTATTCCAGACATTGAGCCCGTCGACCTATGACGGATCCTTGCAACCGTCGGGAGGGGTGTTGCCCGGGCCCGATGGACGAGACAGGACGTAGGCTGCGCAGCCGATCATGAACAGTCCGACACCTATGGCAAGCCACAGGTTCGGATGGGTTGAAAGATAGAAGACGCAATATCCGAAAGTCATTCCGGAAATGGCGAAGATTTTTGCCTTCGGCGGGATCGCGCCATGTTCGCGCCAGGCAATCACTGGCGGACCGAAGATAGGGTGGTTGAGGATGCGCGCCTCAAGTGCGGGAGAGGATCTGGCAAAACAGGCAGCGGCAAGGATGAAGAAGATCGTGCTCGGCAGAATGGGAAGGAACGCACCGACAATCCCGAGGCCGACACATCCAGTTCCCAGAAGTTTGAACGTGGTCCGCCGCAACACTGCCTCCAAATCCGGCATAATTTGAATACATCGCTGAAAAATAAATCAAGCGAAGGATACCGCACTGCGATAAAGATGCTTATCTAAGTTCGGGTCAGTTGAAAAGACGAGCACACACAGGGAAGTTTCGGGTTTAACCCATGAGCCGACACAAACATAAAGCAGAAGACGCGCACAAGATAGGCCATCGGCCGGGTGCGGCAACACGTCTTCGCAACTACTTCCTGACAGGGCTGGTCATCGCCGGCCCGATCGGCATTACCCTGTGGTTGACCTGGACCTTCATCAAATGGGTGGATGGCTGGGTCAAGCCGTTTGTACCCAAGATCTACAATCCGGACACCTACCTGCCGTTTCCGATACCCGGTTTCGGGCTCATTGTTGCAGTGTTCGTCCTCACGGTCGTCGGCTTTCTTGCAGCAAACTTCCTTGGACGCAGTCTTATCTCGGTTGGCGAAAAAATCGTCGGTCGCATGCCGCTCGTTCGTAACATTTACAGTGGCTTGAAGCAGATTTTTGAGACAGTGCTTGATCAGCGTGGAAGCAGCTTTACCACAGCGGCGCTGATCGAATATCCACGCAGAGGTCTATGGGCGATTGTGTTCATCTCCACCGACACCAAGGGCGAAGTGGAGCGCCGGCTCAAGGACAAGGCCGATACACTTTCCGTGTTCCTGCCGACCACGCCGAACCCGACATCGGGCTTTCTGCTGTTTGTTCCCAAGGAAGATGTGATTGAACTGGACATGAGTGTCGAAGATGCCGCAAAGCTCGTGATCTCGGCAGGTCTGGTCAATCCGAAATATCCGGAAATTCTGGCAGACGATATTGTCGATCCGGCGCAGCTGGAACGGGTGAGAAGCTCCGAAGACGCCTGAGTGCGTTAAGCCGTGTAATCCATTGTCCGCTTTGCCCTACGGTGTCAGCCGGCCCTGAGGAGCCTGATCGCGGCATCGCGGCCGAACAGATACAAAAGACACCGCAGAGCTTCGCCGCGTTTGGTTTTCAGATCCGGATCCAGTTCAAGGATAAGTCTCGCGTCGTCGCGTGCGACTTCCATCAGATCGGCGTGTTCGTCGGCGCGTGCGATACGAAAACCTGGCGTGCCGGATTGCCGGGTGCCGAGAATTTCGCCTCCGCCACGCAGCTTCAGATCCTCTTCCGCTATCAGGAAACCATCGTTGGTCTGGCGCATGATGTTGAGGCGCGCGCCGGCCGTTTCTCCAAGCGGTCCCTTGTAAAGAAGGACGCAGGACGACGGCTTGTCACCGCGTCCGACACGGCCTCGCAGCTGGTGCAACTGCGCAAGGCCAAAGCGTTCGGCGTGTTCGATCACGATTATGGTGGCATCGGGCACATCGACGCCGACTTCAATAACGGTTGTTGCCACCAGCACCTTGGTTGCGCCGGACTTGAAGTCTGCCATGGCGGCATCCTTTTCGTCGGCATTCATGCGGCCGTGGACCAGTGAGACGCGTTGCCGAAGAGCATGTTCTAGAACCCGATGACGCTCCTCGACGGCAGCCAGGTCAATCTTCTCGGATTCTTCCACCAGTGGACATACCCAATAAACCTTCTGTCCGTCGGCGACCGCTGCACCAACCCGGCCAATGATCTCGTCCAGGCGGTCCAGGGACACTGACACGGTTGTGATGGGCTTGCGGCCCGCGGGCTTGTCCGTCAGGCGCGACACGTCCATGTCGCCAAAGCCGGTCAGCACAAGCGTTCTCGGAATAGGGGTGGCGGTCATGACCAGAACATCGACGCCGTTGCCCTTGGCCGAGAGGGCGAGCCGTTGATGCACACCGAAGCGATGCTGCTCGTCTACGACGACCATGGCCAGATTGCGAAAGGTCACGGTTCCCTGGAAAAGGGCGTGGGTGCCGACCACGAGGTCGATCTCGCCTGCGTCCAACTGCTCCTGTCGAAGGCGACGTTCCTTCTGGCTGTCCTTTCCGGTCATAAGGGCAAGGCGAATGCCTGCTTTCTCGCACAGCGGCAACATCGACGCGTAGTGCTGGCGGGCGAGAATTTCCGTCGGCGCCATCAGGGCCCCTTGCGCACCGGTTTCTATCACCTGTGCCAGGGCGGCGAGCGCAACAACGGTCTTGCCGGCGCCGACATCGCCTTGCAGAAGTCGCAACATGCGTACTGGTTTGGCGAGGTCTTCATTGATTTCCTCGATCGCTTTTGCCTGACTGCCGGTCAATTGAAACGGCAGTGACGCTATCACCGCTTTTTGCAGTTCCCCTTTGGGGCTTCGCGAAATACCGCCAAGCGTACGCATGTGTGCCCGCACCATGGCAAGAGCCAACTGGCTGGCGAGCAGCTCGTCATAGGCGAGCCGCTGCATGAAGGGGGAGGCGGGGTCGATGTCGTTGCGTTCATGCGGTGCATGCAGTGTCTTCAAGGCATCTGCGAAGTCCGGCCAGCCAGTCTGGTGAAGATGGGCGTCATTCAGCCATTCCGGGAGGTGAGGCACACGGTCGACAGCTGCCCGCACGGCCTTTTGCAGGGTTTTGGAGCTCAAACCGGCGGTTAGCGGATAGACCGGTTCGATCGCCGGCATTTCTTCCGCTTCCTCAGGTTTCAGCGAATAGTCCGGGTGCACCATCTGAGGGCGTTCATTGAACCATTCGACCTTGCCTGACACGATCCTTCGTTCGCCTTCGGGAAAAGTTTTCTCCAGCCAGTCATGGCGCGGGTGAAAGAATACAAAGGTGATCTGGCCTGTCTCGTCGTAGGCGTTGATCCGGTAAGGTGCTTTCGAATGCCGGGGAGGCGCCATGTGCCGGCCGATGGTGACATCCAGCGTGACGATATCGCCATTTTCCGAATAGGCGATGCCCGGGCGGTGCCGCCGGTCGATAAGGCTATGAGGAATATGAAAGAGCAGATCCGCAACTGTTGCGTCGCGGTCTGGCTGGCTGCCGACGAGGCCGGATACCAGCTTTTCGATCTTTGGTCCGATTCCAGGCAAAGTCGAAACCGGGGCAAACAGGGGATCGAGGACTGGCGGGCGCATGTTCGGCGTGTAAACCTTCGAGAGACGGCAGGACGTTCGGTATCAGGAACCCCTGTTCTGCCACGAAGGCGGAGCGCTGCGCAACAAATAGAACATTCTGTGAACTGGGCGCTGACAAGCTCGTTCTCTGGCGCTATATAACCGACACGAAATCACTTGTCCGGCCGATATCGGCGAAAACAATTCTGCCTTTGCCTCAAGGCCGGTCAGCTTCTCATAGGTCTGTCTCTCATGTCCGAAATGTCCGGCGCACACGTCGATACCAATGGTGGCGAACGGGATTCCCGGCGCAAGAAAATACTGTTTCGGTGCTGGCATCGGGGCATGAAGGAAATGGATCTGCTGTTGGGTGGATTTGCGGATGCCAAGATCGACAGCCTTACGGAAGAAGAACTCCTCGAACTCGAGCACTTGCTGACAGCGCATGACCAGGATCTGTACGCCTGGATGACAGGTCGCAAGCCCTTGCCGCAGGAGTGGGACGGTCCGCTTTACCGCCGCATCATTGCCTATCATGAAGCCGCCGGTCCGGCCGGGTTTGGCAGATAACAACAAGGACGCCAGCTGTGTTTGACAGCCTGCTGAAGGATCAGGCCAACGTGACGCTTGCCGGCGTTCCGGATGGGGCCGAAAGCTACGCTCTTGCAAGGCTGCTTGCCGAATCCCGAGCGCAGGGCCTTGCCCTGGTATTTGTCGCCCGCGACGCCACGCGCATGGCCATGGTCAGCGAAGCACTTCAGTTCTTCGATCCCGAGGTCGAAATCCTGCAGTTGCCCGCCTGGGATTGCCTGCCATACGACCGCGTTTCGCCCAATTCTGCGATCAGTGCACGCCGCCTGCTTGCGCTCGGCCAACTTGCGCGTGGCATGACGGACGGCAAGAAAACCGTCCTGATGACAACGCTCAACGCGGCACTTCAGCGTGTTCCCGAGCGCTCTTTCATGGCCGACCAGACCTTCTCCATGGCACCGGGTAACCGGGTCGACATGGGAGCGATCTCCACATGGCTGGAGATGAACGGCTTTTCGCGGACCCCGACCGTTCGTGAAACCGGCGAATATGCTGTTCGTGGCGGTATTGTCGATCTCTTTGCGCCTGGAGCGGAGGAGCCCGTGCGGCTCGATTTCTTCGGCGATACCCTTGAATCGATCCGCTCATTCAACGCGGAAACACAGAGAACCTCCAAACAGCTGAAACGCCTTGACCTGGTTCCGATGAGCGAGGTCGTACTGTCCGAGGAAGGCATCTCACGCTTCCGTCGTTCCTATCTCGCCAATTTTGGCGCAGCCAGCCGTGAAGACGTGCTCTATCAGTCGATCAGCGACGGTCGCCGGTATGCCGGCATGGAGCATTGGCTGCCGCTGTTCCACGACCGACTGGAAAGTCTGTTCGACTACATCGGCGACACGCCTGTCGTGCTGGACACCAGCATGAGTGACGCAGTCCGCGAACGCGTCGACCAGGTCACGGAATACTACCGCGCACGTCAGGAAGCGCGCGAAATGGGGACAAGCGCCGGAACGGTGCCTTACATGCCGGTGGAACCGGCCAGTCTCTATGTCACCGAAGAGGAATGGCGTGCAGCTGTTGCCGACCGCGCAAGCGCCGCACTTGATCCCTTTACGCCGCCGCCAGGCAGCGGCAAGACGATTGTCGAACTGGGCGGGCGTCAGGGCCGGAGTTTTGCTGCCGAAAGGGCAGCGGGCGACATCAACATTTTTGACGCGCTGACAACTCACGTGCGCCAACTGCAAAAACAGGGCAAACGCACGGTGATTGCCTGCTGGTCGGAAGGTTCGCGCGACCGTCTCGGCCAGATCCTTGAAGACCATGGTCTTGGAGCGGTCAAGAATGCGGACACGCTGAAGGACATCGAGGGACTTCCCGCCAAGACAACCGCGCTGTGTGTACTGGGCATCGAGCATGGCTTTGAGCTCAATGACGTCGTCTTCATCGGCGAGCAGGACATCCTTGGTGACAGGCTGGTTCGCAAGTCGCGTCGCAAGTCCAAGGGCGCCAACGTCATTACCGAAGCGACGGGCCTTTCGGAAGGCGATCTCGTCGTTCACGTGGACCACGGTATCGGCAGGTTCATCGGTCTGAAAACGATCGAAGCTGTCGGTGCACCGCATGACTGCCTGGAACTTCAATATGCCGGTGGCGACAAACTCTATCTTCCTGTTGAAAACATCGAGCTTCTGTCCCGCTATGGCTCGGAAGATCAGGAAGCCCAGCTCGACAAGCTCGGTGGCGGTGCCTGGCAGGCACGCAAGGCCAAGCTCAAGAAGCGCATTCTGGAAATCGCCGACGGCCTGATCAAGACAGCAGCTCAACGTGCTCTCAAGACCGCGCCGGTGGTGGAAACACCGGAAGGCGTCTACGACGAGTTCGCGACGCGATTCCCCTACGAGGAAACAGACGATCAGCTTACGGCGATCGATGCGGTTTTCGACGATCTGTCATCAGGGAGGCCGATGGATCGGCTGGTTTGCGGCGACGTTGGATTCGGCAAGACGGAAGTGGCACTTCGTGCCGCTTTCATTGCCGCCATGTCCGGGCGCCAGGTTGCGGTGGTGGTGCCGACAACCCTTTTGGCCCGTCAACACTTCAAGACCTTCTCCGAGCGCTTTCATGGTCTGCCGATCAACGTAGCCCATGCATCCCGCCTGGTGCCCACGAAGCAACTGAGCCTGACCAAGAAAGGCATCACGGACGGATCAGTCGATATTGTCGTCGGCACCCATGCGCTGCTGGGCAAGTCCATCGAATTCCGTGATCTCGGCCTGCTTATCATCGACGAGGAACAGCATTTCGGGGTCAAGCACAAGGAGCGGCTGAAGGAGCTGAAATCGGACGTTCACGTGCTGACGCTATCGGCGACACCGATCCCGCGGACCTTGCAGCTTGCACTGACCGGCGTACGCGAACTGTCGCTGATCGCAACGCCGCCGGTTGACCGGCTGGCGGTGCGCACGTTCGTCTCGCCGTTCGATCCGTTGGTGGTTCGAGAGGCCCTTCTGCGCGAGCATTACAGGGGCGGGCAGAGCTTCTATGTCTGTCCGCGCCTTGCCGACATTGCAGAGCGCCTCGAGTTTCTTGAAAATCAGGTGCCTGAACTGAAAGTGGCGGTTGCCCACGGCCAGATGCCTCCGGGCGAACTGGAAGACGTCATGAACGCCTTCTATGAGGGCAAGTACAATGTCCTGCTGTCGACAACGATCGTGGAATCCGGGCTGGATATTCCGACCGCGAACACGTTGATCGTGCACCGGGCTGATATGTTCGGCCTTGCGCAGCTCTACCAGCTGCGCGGACGTGTCGGCCGGTCCAAGGCCCGCGCCTATGCGCTCTTTACCGTTCCAGCCAACAAGACGTTGACGGCGACTGCCGAGCGCCGATTGAAGGTGCTGCAGTCTCTCGAAACATTGGGGGCGGGCTTCCAGCTGGCCAGCCACGATCTCGACATTCGCGGGGCAGGGAACCTGCTTGGCGAGGAGCAGTCCGGGCATATCAAGGAAGTCGGATTTGAACTTTACCAGCAGATGCTGGAAGAGGCGGTTGCCCAGCTCAAGGATGGAGGCGCGGATTTTGGCGACGAGCAGTGGTCGCCGCAAATCAACATCGGCACGCCTGTTCTTATCCCGGAAAACTACGTCGCCGACCTGCAACTGCGTCTGCAGCTTTACCGTCGTTTGGGCGATGTTACCGAGGCGGAGGAAATCGATTCCTTTGGTGCGGAACTGATCGATCGCTTTGGACCGTTGCCGGAAGAAGTGCAGCATCTCCTCAAGATCGTCTTCATCAAGGGGCTTTGCCGCAAGGCCAATGTGGAGAAGGTCGATGCCGGGCCGAAAGGGATCGTCATCACGTTCCGCAATAGCGAATTCTCCAATCCAGCCGGTCTGGTTTCCTACATTGCCGAGCAGGGTGTCCTTGCGAAGATCCGTCCGGATCAGAAGGTGGTCCTGACGCGCGACTGGGATAAAACCGACGCCCGTTTGAAAGGGACCGCAACGGTGCTGACCAAGCTGGCGCGCCTGGCGGCCGCCTGAGACAGAGTTCGCCGGCTCGCTCAGACGTGTGGAACGAGTGCGCGGACTCGAGCAGGAGCCGGCCCAATATCGCACTGAACATGTGGTTATCCGGCGAACCGAGGTGTTCGCGAAGGACGACCTGGTGGCCCCAAGCCAGAATAACTTCCTGTTTTACAGAGTTTTTCTGAAACAACGCTTGAACCAGTAGAAAGGGGCGCCGGGATACCCGAAGTTGGCGATTGACACCCGATAGGCCTCAGCTCACATCCGCCCATCCTTCGGCACCCACCAGAGGTACGTAGGCGACAGCCCCGAGATTGTCTGTTTTGAACTCGGTTTCGGAAAGCCGTTCGACCCGGATGAGATCTTGCTGCCGCTTTGACCTGCCAACCGGAATCACCAACCGACCGCCTACCTTGAGTTGCTTTTTGAGAGAATCGGGAACAGCCGGCGCTCCGGCCGCAACAGCGATGGCATCGAAGGGAGCCTCGGCCGGATAGCCGAGTGTTCCGTCGGCGCAAAGGACCTCGACGTTCCTGCAACCTGCCTGTTCCAGATTTTTCCTGGAAAGGCTGACGAGCTCCTGAAGTCGATCGATCGTAATGACTTTGTGAGCGAGCTTTCCAAGCACGGCTGCTGCGTAACCAGAACCTGCCCCGATCTCCAGAACCTTCGCGTTTTCACTGATTTCAAGCAGTTCGCAAGTGAGAGCCACAACGTAGGGCTGGGATATTGTCTGGCCATATCCGATGGACAAAGGCCCATCCCGGTAAGCTCGGTTTAACTCGCTCTCCGGAACAAAGATATGGCGCGGCACACTGGCCATGGCGGCCAGAACCCGTTTATCGCTGATGCCGCGCCTGTGCAGTTGCTGCTCAACCATTTCTGCGCGTGCGGTCGTCCACTGATCCATGGGCTGCTCTCGCCGGACACAAATTTACCGTGCATTTGATTGGCTGTCTCAAGACTCTATTAAACCTAAATCCGCATAGTGAGAGAACCAAGAGGCCAGTGTATCAGCGTTAAGGTCCAAAGAGTGCCCCGAGCAGCTACCCGTCAGCGAAAACAGTCATTTCTCCGTCGATTGATCACGCCTGCAATCGCCATTGCTGCGCTTGGTTATTTTGGCTTCCATGCAATGAGCGGTGAGCTCGGAATGGTTGGCCGCGCAATGATCGAGCGTCAGGTGTCCGAACTTGAAGGGGAGTTGGCTGTCTTGACCGCACAGCGTCAGGAACTCGTCTCAAGGGTTAGTCTGCTTCGGCCGGAGAGCCTCGACCCTGATATGCTCGATGAACGCGCAAGGCTCAATCTCAACCTGGTGCATCCTGACGAGCTGGTTGTTCTCAGACCGGGTCACCGTTACAGCATGAACTGAATTTCAGTTGATTTTACTGCATTAACAAAAATCTGGTTAAATATAAAATTCCTCAGCAATGACAATATCTTGATGCAGTTGTTGCAGTGCGAGATGCGTGGATTGGATTGACAGACCCAACCGGATAAGTTGCTCCTACCTATCTTAGGGGAAACGTCACGCCGAGATGAGGGTTATGGCCACAGCATCAAAGACCACTTCCGCTAGCTCCAAGAGCACCAGCCGGACCCGCAGCTCCGCCAAGAAGGCGCAGCCTGCGATCGCCGAGTTCGATAAGGACGAAGAACTTCACGCTTACCGCGAAATGCTTCTGATCCGCCGTTTTGAGGAAAAAGCCGGGCAATTGTACGGCATGGGCCTCATCGGCGGATTTTGTCATCTGTATATCGGACAGGAAGCTGTCGTCGTCGGTATGCAGATGGCCAAGAAAGACGGCGATCAGATGATCACCGGTTACCGGGATCATGGCCACATGCTGGCAATGGATCTCGATCCGAAAGGTGTGATGGCGGAATTGACCGGTCGTCGCGGTGGCTTGTCGAAAGGCAAGGGCGGCTCCATGCACATGTTCTCCAAGGAGAAGCATTTCTATGGCGGCCATGGCATCGTCGGTGCGCAGGTGTCGCTCGGCACCGGCCTCGGCTTCGCGAACAAGTACCGTGAAAACGGCAATGTCGCGATGGCCTTCTTTGGTGACGGCGCGTCCAACCAGGGTCAGGTCTACGAGAGCTTCAACATGGCCGAGCTGTGGAAGCTTCCGGTCGTTTATGTGATCGAGAACAACAAGTACGGCATGGGCACCAGCGTAGCCCGCGCCTCCGCCACCACAGATCTTTCCCAACGCGGTGCTTCCTTCGGAATTCCGGGCAAGCAGGTCGACGGTATGGATGTGCGTGCAGTCAAGGCAGCCTCCGCTGAAGCTCTGGAATGGTGCCGTGAAGGCAAGGGGCCGTTCATTCTGGAAATGATCACCTACCGCTACCGCGGCCATTCCATGTCGGATCCGGCAAAATACCGCTCCAAGGACGAAGTCCAGAAGATGCGGACTGAACATGATCCGATCGAACAGGTGCGTGCGCGCCTCATGGACAAGGGGTGGGCTTCCGAAGACGACCTCAAGGCCATCGACAAGGATGTGCGGGCCAGGGTCGCGGAAGCTGCCGAATTTGCACAGACGGATCCGGAACCGGATGTGTCTGAACTCTACACCGACATTCTGCTCTAAGGCCGGGGGACAACATGCCGATTGACATTTTGATGCCGGCGCTTTCGCCGACTATGGAAGAGGGCAAGCTCGCCAAGTGGCTGAAGGCCGAGGGCGACACCATCTCTGCTGGCGATGTGATCGCCGAAATCGAGACCGACAAGGCCACCATGGAAGTGGAAGCGGTTGATGAAGGCACGCTTGGAAAAATCCTGGTTGCCGAAGGAACCGACAACGTCAAGGTGAACGAGAAGATTGCTGTTCTGCTGGCCGAGGGCGAAGACGCCAGTGCCATCGACGCTGCAGCTTCCGCGCCAGCCGCCGCTGCGGCCCCTGAAGCCCCTGCGGCTGCAGAAGCTTCGAGCGCACCGGCTGTGGCCTCCGCTCCGACGCCTGCTGCTCCTGCACCAGAAACTGCTGACGATCCGGAAATTCCGGCCGGTACGGCAATGAAGTCCTCCACCGTACGCGAAGCTTTGCGTGATGCGATGGCAGAGGAAATGCGCCGTGATCCGGACGTCTTCATTATGGGTGAGGAAGTCGCGGAGTATCAGGGCGCCTACAAGATCACCCAGGGCCTGCTGGACGAGTTTTCCGCAAAGCGTGTCATCGACACGCCGATCACCGAGCACGGCTTTGCCGGCCTTGGCGTCGGGGCAGCGATGGCCGGTCTGAAGCCGATCGTCGAGTTCATGACCTTCAACTTCGCCATGCAGGCGATTGACCAGATCATCAACTCCGCCGCCAAGACGTTGTACATGTCCGGCGGTCAGATGGGTGCCCCGATTGTCTTCCGTGGACCAAACGGTGCCGCGGCGCGTGTAGGTGCCCAGCATTCGCAGGATTACGCTTCCTGGTACGCCCACGTGCCGGGCCTGAAGGTGGTCCAGCCGTATTCGGCTGCGGATGCAAAAGGCCTTTTGAAGGTAGCAATTCGCGACCCGAACCCGGTCATCTTCCTGGAAAACGAAATCCTTTACGGTCATTCCTTCGAAGTCCCGGACATGGACGATTTCGTTCTGCCGATCGGCAAGGCGAAGGTGGAACGCGGCGGAACGGACGTGACGCTGGTTTCCTGGGGCATCGGCATGACCTACACCATCAAGGCAGCTGAAGAGCTGGCCGGAATGGGGATCTCGGCCGAGGTCATCAACCTGCGCACCATTCGTCCGCTGGATATCGACACCGTGCTGGCGTCCGTCCGCAAGACTGGCCGGATCGTGACGATCGAAGAAGCCTTCCCGATGTGCTCCGTTTCATCGGAAATCGCGTACCAGGTCCAGGAAAAGGCGTTCGACTATCTTGACGCACCGATCCTGCGCGTGACCGGCAAGGACGTTCCCATGCCTTACGCTGCAAACCTGGAAAAGCTGGCTCTGCCGAACGTTGGTGAAGTCATCGATGCGGTCAAAGCCGTAACCTATACCGCCTGAGGCCAGGGAGACGGACATGCCAATCAATATTACCATGCCGGCCCTTTCTCCGACCATGGAGGAGGGCAACCTGGCCAAATGGCTGGTCAAGGAAGGCGATCAGGTTTCGGCTGGCGATGTAATCGCCGAGATTGAAACCGACAAGGCGACCATGGAAGTGGAAGCGGTTGACGAAGGCACTGTCGGCAAGATTGTCGTGGCTGCGGGAACCGCAGGCGTGAAGGTCAACGAGCTGATCGCCGTACTTCTGGAAGACGGTGAAGATGCCAGTTCCATCGACACCTCCGGTGGAGCGGCGGCACCTGCTTCTTCATCGGGGGGCGACAAGGCTCCGGCTGTGCCGGAAAGCTCTCCGGCGATTGAGGTCGGGGCAAAGGCGGCAACGGATCCGGTTCCGGCTCCCAAAGCCGCTGACGGAAACCGCATCTTTTCGTCACCGCTGGCTCGCCGTCTGGCTCAGCTCAACGGTCTCGACCTGAAAGCACTTTCCGGTTCCGGTCCGCATGGCCGCATCGTCAAGCGCGACATCGAGGCAGCTCTTGCTGCAGGTACAGGCAAGGCAGCGCCCGCCGCTGCTGCTGCGGAAGCACCGAAGGCTGCTGCGGCACCGGCTATGGCAACCGGCCCGTCTGCGGAACAGGTTCTGAAACTGTTCGACAAGGACAGCTACGAACTCGTGCCGCATGACGGCATGCGCAAGACCATTGCCAAGCGTCTCACCGAGTCGAAGCAGACCATTCCGCATTTCTATGTGTCCGTGGACTGTGAACTCGACGCACTTCTGGCTCTTCGGGCACAGCTAAATGATGCTGCCGCCAAGGACAAGGAAGGCAAGCCGGCCTACAAGCTTTCGGTCAACGACATGACCATCAAGGCTCTGGCTCTGGCCCTGCGCGATGTTCCTGATGCGAACGTCTCGTGGACCGACGACAACATGGTCATGCACAAGCATGCCGATGTCGGTGTCGCCGTTTCCATCCCGGGTGGCCTGATCACGCCGATCATCCGCCGGGCGGAAGAAAAGCCTCTTTCCGTGATTTCCAACGAGATGAAGGATTACGGCAAGCGCGCGAAAGAACGGAAGCTGAAGCCCGAAGAGTACCAGGGTGGTACCACCGCGGTCTCCAACATGGGCATGATGGGCGTGAAGAACTTCTCGGCCGTCGTCAACCCGCCGCATGCGACCATTCTGGCCGTCGGCGCCGGCGAAAAACGCCCTGTCGTCAAGAACGGCGAACTGGCTGTTGCCACGGTGATGAGCGTGACGCTTTCGACCGACCACCGCTGCGTGGACGGTGCGCTTGGCGCCGAGCTTCTTGCCGCCTTCAAGGGCTACATCGAAAACCCGATGAGCATGCTTGTTTAAGCCTCATCTCCGGCGCGGCGGCAACGCCGCGCCGTTTTCAATCGATGACTTCATTCGCCGGGGAAATACACCATGGCTGATACCAATTACGACGTGATCATTATCGGCTCAGGGCCGGGTGGTTACGTGACCGCTATTCGTTCTGCCCAGCTGGGCTTCAAGACTGCGATCGTTGAACGCGAACACCTTGGCGGCATTTGCCTCAACTGGGGCTGCATTCCGACGAAGGCGCTGCTGCGTTCAGCGGAAATCCTGGACCACGCCAACCATGCCAAGAGCTTCGGGTTGACGCTGGAAGGCTCCATGAAGGCGGACGTCAAGGATGTCGTTGCGCGCTCGCGCGGCGTTTCCGCTCGGCTGAACGGTGGCGTCGGTTTCCTCATGAAGAAGAACAAGATCGACGTGATCTGGGGTGAGGCCAAGCTCACCAAACCGGGCGAAGTCAAGGTCGGAAAATCTTCCAAGCCCGTTGTCGAGCCGCAAAATCCGGTTCCAAAAGGCGTGAAGGGTGAAGGCACCTACACCGCCAAGCATATCATCGTGGCAACTGGTGCGCGTCCGCGTGCCTTGCCTGGCATTGAACCGGACGGCAAGCTTATCTGGACCTACTTCGAGGCCATGAAACCGGCCAAGATGCCGAAATCGCTGGTGGTCATGGGGTCGGGTGCGATCGGGATCGAATTCGCGTCCTTCTATCGATCCATGGGCGTCGACGTAACGGTTGTCGAGCTGATGGCCAACGTGATGCCGGTCGAGGACGAGGAAATCTCGAAATTCGCGCGCAAGGCTCTTGAGAAGCGCGGTCTGAAGATCATTACCGAAGCAAAGGTGACCAAGGTCGACAAGGCGGCAGATTCGATTACTGCCCACGTGGAGACCAAGGACGGCAAGGTCAGCAAGATTACGGCTAATCATCTGATTTCCGCTGTCGGCGTTCAGGGCAACATCGAGAATATCGGTCTGGAAGCGCTTGGCGTGAAAACCGACCGAGGATGTGTGGTCATTGATGAGTATGGCCGCACCAATGTGCCCGGCCTCTATGCCATTGGCGATGTCGCCGGTCCGCCAATGCTTGCTCACAAGGCAGAACATGAAGGCGTGATTTGCATCGAGAAGATTGCAGGTGTGCCTGGTGTTCACGGGATGGATCATCGCAAGATTCCGGGCTGCACCTACTGTAACCCGCAGGTTGCCTCTGTTGGGCTGACCGAAGCAAAGGCGAAGGAACAGGGCCGCGACATCCGCGTTGGGCGGTACATGTTCAACGCCAACGGCAAGGCCATCGCGCTTGGCGAAGACAACGGGATGATCAAGGTTATCTTTGACAAGAAGTCCGGCGAGCTTCTCGGTGCGCATATGTGCGGCGCAGAAGTGACCGAACTCATTCAGGGCTTTGTCGTCGCGATGAACCTCGAGACAACCGAAGAAGAGCTGATGCACACCATCTTCCCGCATCCGACCTTGTCGGAAATGATGAAGGAAGCTGTGCTGGACGCCTACGGCAAGGTGCTCAACGCCTGATCCCTTTTGGCCTCGGGGCAAAACTGCACCGAGGCCGATTTCCTTTTGCCGTACTCTGGATCTGCAAACAGTGAAAGAAATGCGCAGGCCTGAAGGTGGATCAGGACATCAACGCTGGACGCTTTTTCTGAAACGGGTAACGTGAAGCCGTCTGAGAAAGGGCTGAAAGGAGCCGTCAGTCATGGATGTAAAAGCAATTTTGATCTGGGTTGCAATCGGCATTATCGCCGGTTGGCTTGCAAGCGTCGTCGTTGGCGGCGGCGGTCTGATCCGTTACCTCGTCAGCGGTCTCATTGGCGCATTTGTCGGTGGTTTCCTGTTCAAGCTCGCAGGTATCAACGTCAATCTGGGCAATGCCTACGTCAATGAAATCGTCGTGGCGGCCGTTGGAGCAATTGTCGTAGTGCTGCTTGCGCGGCTGATTGCCTGACGAATTGAATTTTCTGGAAATAGGAGTCCGCGATGGGGTGGATCATCACAATCATCATCGGCCTCATTGCGGGCGCCGTTGCTCACCGGGTGCTGAACAGCCGCGGTGGTTTTCTTGGCAGCCTCGTTGTCGGCCTTGTCGGGGCACTGGTTGGCGGTGAACTCGCATCGCTGCTCAACCTGCATGTGACAGGTGGTATTCTCGATCGTCTGATTATCGCGGTTCTGGGCTCTATCCTGTTCCTGTTCATCTGGAAGAAGATGTTCAAGTGAGCACGAATTCGAACGAATTCGAGAGCCTGGAAGCTTTTGCTCTCAGGACAGGCGACAAGCTTCGCTATGGTGATACGGACCGGCAGGGACACGTCAACAATGCCGTGTTCGCCACTTTTCTGGAAACCGGCCGCGTTGAACTGCTCTACAATGAAGCGCTGGCTGACCTAGGCGCAGCTTTTGTGATCGCGCGGCTGGAGCTGGATTTCCTGGCGGAAGTCAACTGGCCGGGCGAAGTGGAGATCGGCACAGCGGTGCTTGACGTTGGCCGCAGCTCGTTCAAGCTGTTCCAGAAGGTTTTTCAGGATGGAAAGCCGGTTGCGCAGGCGGTGACCGTCATCGTCCAGATGAACGAGAGCACACGAAGGTCCCAACCGCTTTCGGAACGTGCACGCGAGCGGCTTCAGGAACTGACCGGTCCTGCGCTAAGCACATAGCTGGCTCAACGCTAATCCGTCTTGACCTTTCACCGGAATAACGACACTTAAGGCCCATGGTTACGATCGTCGACACGCTCAATCGCCCGCAGCAGCAATCCGAAGCGCGCCCGCGCCACCCGGAAAAGGCTCACCGTCCGGACAATCCGATACAGCGCAAGCCGCACTGGATCCGCGTCAAGGCACCGACATCGCCGGTCTACCGCGAAACGCAGAATGTCGTGCGCGAGAACAATCTCGTTACGGTTTGCGAAGAGGCGGGATGCCCGAACATCGGTGAATGCTGGTCGAAGAAGCATGCCAGCTTCATGATCCTTGGTGATACCTGTACCCGTGCCTGCGCCTTCTGCAACGTGCGCACGGGCATGCCAGGGCCAGTCGACCCGAAGGAGGCCCAGGGTGTTGCGGATGCCGTTGCTGCAATGGGGCTCGAGCATGTGGTGATCACCTCCGTCGACCGGGACGATCTGGACGATGGCGGTGCACAGCATTTCGCAGATGTGATCAATGCCATTCGCAAGACCGCGCCATCGACCACGATCGAGGTTCTGACGCCTGATTTCCTGCGTAAGGACGGTGCTCTGGAGATCGTCGTGGCGGCGAAGCCCGATGTCTTCAATCACAACCTTGAGACAGTACCGTCGAAATATCTGACCGTTCGCCCCGGAGCGCGCTATTTCCATTCGATCCGCCTTCTTCAGAAGGTCAAGGAACTTGATCCGGAAATGTTCACCAAGTCCGGGATCATGGTCGGGTTGGGGGAAGTGCGCAACGAAGTGCTGCAGCTGATGGACGACCTCCGGGCCGCTGATGTCGATTTCCTGACGGTCGGCCAGTATCTGCAACCTTCCAAGAAGCACCATCCGGTCGTGTCCTTCGTGACACCGGAAGAGTTCAAAGGCTATGAGCGTATTGCTTACGCCAAAGGTTTCCTGAAGGTGTCGGCAAGCCCGTTGACGAGGTCTTCTCACCACGCAGGTGAAGATTTCGCGGATCTTCGCGCCGCGCGCAAAGCAAAGCTCGGCCACTAACGCCAAAGCAACAGGACACTGGACACCGTATGCCCAGTTTTTCATCCGACCACAAAGTCAACCACAAGGCGGACGAGATGTTCCGCCTTGTTGCCGACGTAGAGCGATATCCCGAATTCGTGCCGCTTTGCCAGGATCTTCACGTGCGCGGCCGCAAGGAACTGGATGGCGGACGGACGGTGCTGGTGGCCGACATGACAGTTGCCTACAAGCTGTTCAAGGAAACCTTCACCAGCCGCGTGGAACTGCGTCCGCAGGACAGGACAATCCTGGTTGAATACCTGGACGGCCCGTTCAAGCACCTGGAAAACAAATGGACGTTCGAGGACTCGGGCGAGGGCAGCTGCAACGTCGGTTTCTATATTTCCTACGAATTCCGCAGTCGGACACTCGGCTCTCTCATGGGCGTCATGTTCGAAAAGGCCTTCCGAAAGTTTTCAAGCGCCTTCGAAGCCCGCGCGGACCAGGTTTACGGGACCTGATCAAGCTGACCTGTGGTTCTACTTGAACTGCTTGAAGGCGTCGCGAATGATGCGGATACGGCTCGACTGCATGTCGAGGGGCTCTGCCTGGCGACGGATCTGCTCGATTTCCTTCTTCTTCAACCCGAGACTTTCGAGCGTTGCGAAGGACGTGTAATCGGTACAGACGGGCGTGCGGCTGGAGCCGACATTCTCTTCGACCACGAGGTTTCTTCCGGCAGCAGCTTCTTCTTCCGTCCAGATCACGGTGTTCGAGGATACCCAGAATGTGCGGTCGCAATATTGGGCCTGGTAGTAGCCCTCTTTCGGTTTTGTCAGAATTTCATGAAACCCGGTGAACGTACCGTTGGAATACTGGGACCTGATATAAAAGTCGCTCTGAGCGTAAGCGACGCCGGCAAAGGCAGTGCCAGCGGCCGTCAGTGCAGCGAAGAACGCGAGCGCGCGTTTCATGTCAGGGTCCTTTTTTCTACGCGTTTATGTCACCTGTTCCTGTTGAAAGTCTAAGCTGACCAGCTTACCCGAGCCTTACCAGCCCGGTGCCGGCTTTTTTAGTTGCCGTGATACGACTTGGCAGCGTTGTCGCCACCCGTTGTTTTGAAGGCTTCGCGAATAACCGCGAAACGGTTTACCCGCTTTACCGACGACCCGTCATTTTGAACGACAAGTCTCGGATCATCCTGTACGCCGAGGTCTTCAAGCGTCACCTGTTCTTCAGGATGATCGCAAATCGGCCGCCAGCCTTTGCCCCGGTTGAACTCCACCCGAACCTTGTAATCCTGCTGCACTTCAAGCTGCGTCCAGGCGACTGTCGCATAGCGTACAAAGTAGGATCTGCCACAATACTGAACTTCCACCAGCCCGTCCGCCATCCGGTCATAGATGCGGTGGGAGCCGCGGAACAGCTGATTGCCGTCGCGAGAAATAATGTAGGTGTCACCCGGTTTCGGCGTGTTGTTGCCGGCCTGCGCATTGGCGCACGCAAGGGCGAGGGCACTTCCTGCAAGAAGCGCACGTTGGATTAACATATCCCGTTCCCTTTGCCGCGAAATCATTTCGCGAGTTGGTTCCTGCTTACGGTGACCATACGGCAAGTGTTTGTAAAAGTGATTTCGTAAGGGAAATTAGTTTGATTAAAACTTTAAAAGCACTGATTTTGTTGAGGAAATATCGAATATCTGTCCAGAAGCAGTCGGCTTTTAGCGTGTGTGATACGTGCTGTGGCCCTCTTCGGCGCTATTGCTCTGGAACATTGCGCCGATCGCGGAAAGTCTGCTTTGTGGGGCCGAAGTCTCATCTGGGGCTGCCAGAAGATCGTGCGCGCTCATTGTGACGCCGATGTCCTCAAGACTGACCTGTCGCTCGGGATTGCCGCAGATCGGACGCCAGCCACGGCCAAAATTGAATTCCACCTGAACTTTGTTGCCACGTTCGGTTTCCACTTGCGTCCAGGCGACGGAATGGCTGCGGACAAAATAGCTGCGCTCGCAATAAGAGACCTTTTTCAATCCGCGGGCGTTTTCCGTGAACAGCTTGTGACTGCCCACAAAGTGTCCGCTGCGATCGCGTGAAATCAGATAAAAATCGCCAGGCTGAGGTATGGCACCTGCAAAAGCGGTGGAGCCTGCGCACAAAAATGCAGCCAGAATGGTCGCTGGTTTAATCATAAAGGTTCTGATCTTGAGTTACGTTGAGGTCAAGTTGTCTGGAATATACATATGACCAAGCGGAAGCCCAGCGCGAACTCCCATGAGCGTTAATGAGCATTTACTCAGGAAATTGCATTTAAAATCGATGTGAGGGCAGTTCTGACGGTGGCAAGCCGGATTGATTGCCGGCCGCTATCTGCAAACCAGCAATGGAGATGATCCGTCGGGCGATCCTTTGCCGCGACGGCAATATGGACAGTGCCAACCGGTTTTTGAGGACTTCCGCCACCTGGTCCAGCGATACCCGTTACAGAGACTGCTACATCCGCATTGGATCTGGCGAGTGCTCCTTCTGCCATGGCGATCGCGACTTCCTTGCTGACGGCTCCAAACTTTTCGATAAGGTCTTTCGGAACGCCCAGCATTTCGTTCTTTGCTTCATTGGAGTAGGTCACAAACCCCCGGTCCACGGCGGCCGAAGATCCCGCGATCTCCGTAAGTGCCCCGCAAATCAGGCCTCCGGTGCAGGATTCTGCCGTTGCAACCATCTTCTTGGCGGCAATGAGCCCCTCGAGCACAGCAATTGACAGAGGTGCAAGCTCTTCCAGGTTGTTCGGAGATGTCTCAGTCATGGATTTCTAGTCCTCGTCCTGAAAAGGAAGACGCACTGTCACACTGGCCAGGGCCGCAATACCTTCCTTGCGGCCTGTGAAACCCAGACGCTCGGACGTCGTGGCCTTGACCGAGATCCTCGAAACAGGCACGGCGCAAATCTTGGCAATCGATGTGCGAATTGCCTCGCGGTGAGGCCCGATCTTCGGTTCCTCGCACACGATGGTGATGTCGACATGCGCCAGTCTTCCGCCGCGTTCAGACAGGCGGCGCATGGCGTCCAGTTGAAACTGGTCAGAAGAGGCGCCTTTCCACTGCGGGTCGCTTGGAGGGAAATGCTGGCCGATATCACCATCGCCAATGGCACCAAGCGTAGCGTCTGTTATAGCGTGCAGCACCACATCCGCGTCTGAGTGACCTTTCAGCTTGCTGGAGTGGGGAATGGCTACTCCGCCCAAAATGACGGCATCGCCATCTTCAAAGGCGTGAACGTCGTATCCGATCCCGGTTCTGACATCGGCAAGTTCTGAAAGGAGCAACGGGGAGGCGAGGGTTGTCGACATCAGTTGTAACTCGGCCTGTTGTTCTGCGCGACTGAGGTCGGCGGCAGTTGTGATCTTGAATGCAGCGGGGTCGCCCTCCGTCAGGACAATGGTCATCCCGTCCCATTCCGCAAGGCCGGTGTCGTCAGTAAAATCGAGTTTTCCCGCAGCTACCGCCTTTTCATGCGCCATGAGTATGCGCTGCAAGGGAAAGGCCTGTGGCGTCTGCGCTGCCCAGAGCCCGGCTCTGTCGACGGTTTCCAGCGAGCGACCCGATTGATCTGCTCTTTTTAACGTGTCGGCGACGGGCAGGGCGGCGAGTACGCCTTCGTTTCCTGCCTGCAGTCGCTCAAGCAATCTGTCTATCACGGCAGATGGGAGGAACGGCCGTGCAGCGTCGTGGATCAAAACGTAATCAAATCCTTCGAGGGCGAGGGCCTTCAATCCTGCCAGGACCGACTGCTGCCTGGTCGCACCACCGTAGACTGCCGGTCCGATCTTTGAAGCTGTTTCGTTGGAAGCCGCTCTTGTTGCTTCAGAGAAATGGTTCACGTCGTCAGGGTGAATGACGGTTACGAGACGGTTGATCCGGGGATGATTCCCGAGAGCATCCAGTGTATGGCTCAGCACTGGACGGCCAGCCAACGGCCTGTATTGCTTGGGTAACGCATTGTCGGAGCCCGCAAGACGGGTGCCACGCCCTGCGGCAACGACAAGGGCGGCAGCGGTTTTTGTCATTAACGGGCTCCTCGTGCTCTGCATCAAACCGTCAGCTTTGAACCGTCTTTACCTAGGAACCTGTTCGGACCGCAAATTTTGACTTGTTGCATTGCGAAACTTGTCTACAATATAGGCAATTATGAATCTGCACAGTCAATAAGCAGAAAAGAGACGCTGTGTCGCCGTCTATGAAAACACTCACGATTGGCCGGTATCAACTCGCAAACCCGGCCGTGCTCGCGCCGATGTCCGGCGTGACCGATCTCCCTTTCCGCCGGCTGGCTGCCAGATACGGCGCCGGTATGGTCGTCAGTGAAATGGTTGCGAGCGAATCCTTTGTCAAAGGCGACGCCGAAACGCAAATGCGTGCGGAGGCTCAGGACAAGGGGCTCCATGTCGTTCAGCTTGCAGGGCGTGAAGCCCGCTGGATGGGGGAGGCCGCCAAGGTTATCGCTGGCCTTGGTGCCGATGTAATCGATATCAACATGGGTTGCCCTGCGAAAAAGGTGACGTCCGGATACTCCGGTTCTGCGCTGATGCGGGATCTCGATCATGCCCTGACGCTGGTTGATGCGACGGTAGAAGCGGTCGATGTACCCGTCACTTTGAAGATGCGCCTTGGCTGGGATGACAAGAACCTGAATGCACCGGAGTTGGCCCGCCGTGCGGAAGCAGCCGGGGTGCAGCTCATCACCGTTCACGGGCGCACCCGGTGCCAGTTCTACAAGGGCAAGGCCGACTGGCGTGCGATAGCGGCTGTCAAGGATGCGATTTCGGTTCCCCTGATCGCAAATGGTGATTGCAAGAGTGCTGAAGATGCCTTGCGTATGCTTGAGCTTTCCGGCGCGGACGGCGTGATGATCGGCAGGGGCGCATATGGACGTCCCTGGTTGCCGGGCCACATCGGACATTTTCTGGCAAGTGGCGAACAGCTCGACGCACCTACGGGAATAGAGCTGGCGGAGCTTGTGGCGGAGCACTACGAGGCCATCCTCAGACACTACGGGGAGCGGCAGGGTGTTCGCATCGCGCGTAAGCATCTCGGTTGGTATCTGGACGAAACAACGGCTGCTGGCGCGACCGACGTCCCTGGATCTGTCCGCAAGACCCTAATGACTTCCAATCAGCCGTCGGAGGTTATCCGCCTCGCTAGCGACTGGCTTTCTTCCTCCAACAAACGGACAGCAGCTTGAAGGACATCATGTCTCAGACAGGCCGTACGGCCGCGCTTGCCAGTGACGGGCCGACTATACTGGATGCCTTGCCACACCCGGTGCTTCTGGTTGCGCCGGATGGCGTGATCGAGTCCGCCAACATGGCCGCGGAAATTTTCATGCGGTCCAGTGTATCGGTGCTCCGCCGCCATCCAATCAGTGACTTTGTTCCTTTCGGGAGCCCCTTGCTGACCCTGATCGAGCAGGTGCGCGAACGCAGCGCGCCGGTCAACGAATACAAGGTCGACATCGGTTCTCCGCGCATCGGAGCGCCGAAGGTGGTCGATATCAACGCTGCGCCGGTATCGGAGCGGCCGGGGGCTGTGGTGCTGATGTTCCAGGAACGCACCATGGCGGAAAAGATCGACCGGCAGCTGACGTCCCGAGGAGCCGCCCGCACCGTGACGGGCCTTGCCGCCATGTTGGCGCATGAGATCAAGAACCCGCTGTCAGGAATTCGCGGCGCGGCCCAGCTTATAGAGCAGTCGGTGCCAGCCGAAGACCGGGCGCTGACACGTCTGATCATGGATGAGACCGACAGGATCGTGAAGCTGGTCGACCGGATGGAAGTTTTTTCGGACGAACGGCCGATCGAAAGAGAGCCGGTCAATATTCACGTGGTTCTGGACCACGTGAAGCGCTTGTCGGATTCCGGCTTTGCCCGCGGCAAACGCATTGTGGAGATTTATGATCCGTCATTGCCTCCGGTTTATGCCAACAAGGATCAGCTGATTCAGGTTTTCCTGAACCTGATCAAGAACGCCAGCGAAGCGATTGGTGATGATCCTGATGGTGAAATTCGCGTTTCGACGGCGTTTCGGCCGGGTGTGCGGCTGTCTGTTCCCGGTACAGACGAAAAGGTCAGCCTGCCGTTGGAGTTCTGTGTTCAGGACAATGGACCGGGCGTTCCGGAAGACCTTCTTCCGCATCTGTTTGAGCCGTTTATCACGACAAAGACCAATGGCTCAGGCCTTGGTCTTGCACTCGTTGCCAAGATCATTGGTGACCACGGCGGTGTCATCGAATGTGACAGCCAACGCCAGAAGACTGTATTCCGCATTCTGATGCCCGCATTCACGGGTGACAGCACAGCTTCGTCCGACCGGACCAGCAGAGGAACCGAGTAACCATGCCGACGGGCACGATTTTAGTTGCAGACGACGACGCAGCCATCCGCACCGTTCTCAACCAGGCCCTGTCCAGGGCAGGTTATACGGTGCGGCTGACTTCCAACGCCTCAACGCTCTGGAGATGGGTCTCATCCGGCGATGGCGATCTTGTGATCACCGACGTGGTCATGCCGGACGAAAATATCTTCGACGTGCTGCCACGCATGAAAAAGATGCGGCCGGAGTTGCCGGTTCTGGTGATGAGCGCGCAGAACACCTTCATGACGGCCATCAAGGCGTCGGAAAAAGGGGCGTATGAATATCTGCCCAAGCCATTCGACCTGAAGGAGCTGACCAGCATTGTTCAGCGCGCGCTGGAAGAACCGAAGAAGCGGCCGGCTGTCGACCTTGATGATGCGGGTGAGGGCATGCCTCTTGTGGGGCGGTCTCCCGCGATGCAGGAGATCTACCGGGTTCTTGCAAGGTTGATGCAGACCGACCTGACGGTGATGATCAACGGCGAATCCGGTACCGGCAAGGAACTTGTCGCAAGGGCGCTTCATGACTACGGCAAGCGGCGTAACGGACCATTTGTTGCAATCAACATGGCGGCCATTCCACGGGACCTCATCGAAGCCGAGTTGTTCGGTCACGAGAAGGGCGCCTTTACCGGAGCACAGAACCGCAGCTCCGGCCGGTTTGAACAGGCAGATGGCGGTACATTGTTTCTGGACGAAATCGGCGACATGCCGATGGAAGCTCAAACCAGGTTGCTGCGCGTCTTGCAGCAGGGCGAATACACCACTGTCGGTGGTCGCACTCCGATCAAGACGGACGTCAGGATCATTGCTGCCACCAACAAGGACTTGCGGCACCTGATCAACCAGGGCCTCTTCCGCGAAGATCTTTATTTCCGGCTGAATGTGGTTCCAATCCGCCTGCCACCGTTGCGCGAGCGCGTGGAGGACATTCCGGATCTGGTGAGGCACTTCTTTACGCTCGTTGAAAAGGAGGGGCTGCCGGCAAAGCAGATCGACCAGGGAGCGCTCAATCTTCTGCGCCGGTATCGCTGGCCTGGAAACGTTCGCGAGCTGGAGAACCTCGTTCGTCGTTTGGCCGCGCTGTATCCGCAGGACGTGATCAGCGAAAACCTGCTGGAGCAGGAGTTGAGTCAACCTTCGGTCTCGCCGATGGAAGAGGAATCCCAGGAGACCGTCAATCTCGGTGGGTCGGTCGAGCGTTATCTATCCGGCTATTTCGACACGTTCGGAGATGCCTTGCCGCCTCCCGGCCTCTATCACCGCATCCTGAGGGAAGTGGAGTATCCTCTGATCAGCGCAGCATTGGCGGCGACGCGCGGTAACCAGATCAAGGCGGCAGAGCTTCTCGGGGTCAACCGGAACACACTGCGCAAGAAGATCCGGGATCTCGACATCCAGGTGATGCGGTCCACCCGATAGTCTTTTCAGGACAGGTGGCAAATTGCTGCGGTCAGGCCGAAAGGTCTGGCCGCTTTTTTGTTCCAGGTGCAGGTTGTCGTGACGAGTGGTCTAGTGATTCACAGAGTGGGAAACCGCTAAGGAGAGAATTTCGTCCTCAATATCAGCCTGGTTTCATGGGTTCATCTGAAGGAAAATTCCAATTTCAGGCAGGGCATTCATTTTGTGAATGCTGCAAAAAAAGAATAACGAATTCAGATGTGTGCGATAAAGTGATCGCCTGTCCACCGCAAATTTTCTGCGCCTCTTCTGGTCTGTCGCAATTTCGCAACATTGTGTGATAAGTTTGCCGCAAATACAGCAAGACAGTCCGCATTTGGCGAGCTGAAATCAAAAGAGACCGAATGATACTGGAAGCAGTACAAGAACCCGTCGCTCAATCCAGCGCCGCAGGCAAATTCTGGCGGCGTGTGGGTCTTGCGATCATCCTGCTTGCCCTCGTATCCATCGGTGTCACCTTCGTTATCCTGATGGGGTTGACATCCATCGATCCCACGCGTGAAGTCATCATGGTCGCAATGACCATAAATGGTGCGCTCGCGGCAATTCTCGTGGGTGTCATCGCCTTCGAGATCCTGAAGTTGTGGCAAGCGCGGCGGCGCGGACGGGCTGCTGCTCGCCTTCATGTGCGGGTCGTGGCCCTGTTCAGCGTGGTTGCGGCTGTGCCGGCCGTTCTCATGGCCATTCTGGCGGCGATCACGCTGGACCGCGGCCTTGATCGCTGGTTCGAGGACCGTACGCGTCAGATCATCGACAACGCCCTGACCGTCGCTCAGGCCTATCTTCAGGAACACGCCAGAGTTCTGCGCGGCGACCTGATCGCCATGACCAACGATATCGACCGGGCGAAGGCGGTTTATGAATTCGAGCCGACCCGTTTCGATCAGTTCTTTGCCACGCAGGTTTCGCTTCGCGGTATCCTCGCGGCCTTTATCCTGAACGAGAACGGCGAGGTGGTTACCCGCGTCGTCATAGATCCCAACGCGGAAGTGCCGCTGCCGCCTGCCGACAGTTTCTTCAAGGCGAAATCCGGGGATCCGATCCTGATCGCGCCTGGAAGTTCCAACCTTGTCGGCGGTGTCATGAAACTGTCCGCCTATGACAATTTCTATCTCTATGCCGTTCGCGCCATAGATCCGCGCGTTGTCGAATATCTGCGTCTTGCCGAGACGGGTGCTTCGCAATACCAGCAAATGGAGAATAGCCGTTTTGGCGTCCAGGTGGCCTTTGCTCTGGTCTATCTCGGCGTCGCGCTGGTGTTGCTCTTGTCGGCAATTTGGATAGGTTTCGGGTTTGCCAATCGGCTTGTGTCGCCGATCCGAACGTTGATTTCGGCAGCGGACGAGGTGTCCAAAGGCAATCTTGTCGTCAAGGTTCCGACCGAGAAATCCGGTGGCGACCTCGCCAACCTGGGCGAAACCTTCAACAAGATGACCGGTCAGCTTCTCGGCCAGCGTGATGCGCTTCTGGCGGCGAACGAACAGATCGACCGCCGCCGACGCTTCAACGAAGCGGTTCTTTCCGGAGTGTCCACCGGCGTCATTGGCGTTGACGATGAAGCCTCGATCATGCTGATCAACCGCTCCGCCCTCGAATTGCTGCAGCTGGATGAAGTGCAGATACTCAACAAGTCTCTGATCGAGGTGGTGCCGGAGCTGAACGACTGCATTTCCGATGTCTTGAAGAATGACAGTGACAGGGTTCCGGAAACGCAGATCGAGATTGCGCGGGGCGGACGGCTGCGGACGATCAACGTGCGTATAACGAGGGAGCAGTCTACTCGGCGTGAGCATGGTTTTGTGGTGACGCTTGACGACATTACAGATCTGGTTTCGGCACAGCGCAATTCGGCCTGGGCGGATGTTGCCCGGCGCATCGCGCATGAGATCAAGAATCCGCTGACACCGATCCAGCTCTCGGCAGAACGCATCCGTCGCCGCTACGGCAAACGCATCGAGGAGGACCGGGAAGTCTTCGATCAATGCATCGACACCATTGTTCGGCAGGTGGGCGATATCGGCCAGATGGTGGACGAGTTCTCGTCCTTCGCCCGTATGCGCAAGCCAACGAAGACATCTGGAGATCTGCGCGAGGCGGTGCGCGATGCAGCGTTCATGCAGTCGGTGGCAAATCCGGAAATCAGCGTTACCGCGGATGTTCCGTCCAGTCCGGTAACGGCCGTCTTTGACGCGCGCCTGGTTGGCCAGGCCCTGACCAATGTGGTCAAGAATGCTGCAGAGGCGGTGAGTGCGCGTATCGGAGACGATTTGCCCAAAGGCAAGGTGACCGTGCATTTGCGCGGTGAACTGGAAGACGGCAGCGGCCGGATCGTGATTGATGTCATCGACAATGGCATCGGGCTGCCGGAAGAAAATCGCAGCCGGCTTTTGGAACCCTATATGACAACCCGGGAGAAGGGGACGGGCCTTGGCCTTGCCATCGTCCGCAAGATCCTGGAAGACCACGGCGGTGGCATCGAATTGCTCGACGCCCCCAAAACCAACCCAGAGGACACGGGCACGCTCGTTCGACTGACATTGGCAGCACATGCCGAGATCGAGCCGGAGACCGACCTGCAAAACCAGACTGTGACTGCCCATGGCGCATGATATTCTTGTCGTAGACGACGAAACCGATATTCGCGAAATGATTGCCGGCATCCTGGATGATGACGGTTATGGAACGCGGACCGCGCACGATTCAGACAGCGCCCTGGCCGCAGTGAAGGAGCGCAAGCCTTCGCTTGTCATTTTGGATATCTGGTTGATGGGAAGCCGCCTCGACGGCCTCGCCCTGCTCGATATCTTCCGTGAAACGGATCCTGAAATGCCGGTCGTGATCATCTCAGGTCACGGCAACATTGAAACAGCGGTCTCTGCCATCAAGCGCGGGGCCTACGATTACATCGAAAAGCCGTTCAAGGCAGACCGGCTGGTTCATATCGTCGAACGTGCTCTGGAAGCTTCCAGCCTGAAACGTGAAATCCGCGATCTGAAGCAGCGCAGCGGCGAAACCAGCGAAATCATTGGCAACTCCTCGGCTGCCCACAACCTTCGGCAAACCATCCAGAAGATTGCGGGAACGAACAGTCGCATCCTGATTGTCGGTCCTTCCGGTGCGGGCAAGGAACGTGCTGCCCGGATGATCCACGACATGTCGCCGCGTGCCAAAAGCCCGTTCGTTGTGCTGAACGCTGCAACCATCACGCCGTCGCGGATGGAAGAAGAACTTTTCGGCATCGAGGATGAGAACGGCAATCTACGCAAGATTGGTGCGCTCGAAGAAGCACACGGCGGTACGCTTTACCTCGACGAAGTCGCCGACATGCCCGCCGAAACCCAGGGGAAAATCCTGCGGGTTCTCGTAGAGCAGAGCTTCGCCCGTGTTGGTGGCACACAGAAGGTTCAGGTCGACATTCGCATCCTGTCCTCGACATCGAAAAATCTCGAGGAACACATTGCATCGGGCCTGTTCCGGCAGGATCTCTACCACCGTCTGAGCGTGGTTCCCCTGCGTGTGCCCGGTCTTGCAGAACGGCGTGAGGATATTCCGGTATTGGTGCATCACTTCATGCACCAGATTTCCGGTGCTTCGGGCATTCCGCAAAGGCCTATCGGTGATGACGCCATGGCGGTTCTGCAAACGCATGACTGGCCGGGCAACGTGCGTCAGCTACGCAACAACGTCGAACGTCTGATGATTCTGAGCCGTGGCGATCCGGACAGCACCATCACCGCGGACCTGCTGCCAGCGGAAATCGGCGAAACTCTGCCGAGCCTGCCCACGTCAGGTACGGGAGAACACCTGATGTCCGTGCCTCTTCGCGAGGCCCGGGAGATCTTCGAGCGTGAATATCTTCAGGCCCAAATCAAGAGATTTGACGGGAACATCTCGCGGACTGCCGAATTTGTCGGTATGGAACGCTCTGCGCTTCACCGGAAGCTGAAAACCCTGGGCATGACCTGAGGTACTTCGGGAAGCGATAGGTAACGGCAAGGCGGGAAAGGGATCTTTCCATGAAAATCGTGATTTGTGGCGCGGGGCAGGTGGGCTACGGCATTGCCGAGCGTCTGGCTGCGGAACAGAACGACGTGTCCGTTATCGATTCTTCTCCCCAACTGATCAACGCCATTGGCGATCAGCTGGACGTGCGTGGCTTTGTCGGGCACGGCGCACATCCGGACGTTCTTGCACAGGCCGGGGCCGAAGAGGCCGACATGATTGTTGCCGTCACGCTTTATGACGAGGTCAACATGGTGGCCTGTCAGGTGGCGCATTCGCTCTTCAACGTTCCCACGAAGGTCGCCCGTATCCGGGCGCAGTCCTATTTGCAGGGGCGCTGGCGCAATTTGTTTTCGCGCGATCACATGCCGATCGACGTGATCATCTCGCCTGAAATCGAAGTTGGCGAGATGGTGCTGCGCCGTCTGGCGCTTCCAGGCGCCGTCGAGACTGTCAGGTTTGCCGACGATCAGGTTGTTGTTGTCGGGATCATGTGCGAGGAGGACTGCCCGGTTGTGGACACTCCCTTGCGCCAGCTTACTGAACTCTTCCCGGACCTTGGGGCCGTTGTCGTCGGCCTTTATCGCAATAACAGGCTGTTTGTTCCAAAGAGCAGTGATTCCATTCTGACGGGTGATCTTGCCTATGTGGTTGCCCGCCGCGACCAGGTTCGCAGAACGCTGAGCATTTTCGGCCACGAGGAACCGGAAGCGGCCCGTGTCGTGATTTGTGGTGGTGGCAACATCGGGCTCTATGTCGCCAAGGCGCTTGAACAGCGTCAGTCCGGAACGAAGATCAAGCTTATCGAAGCTTCCCGTGAGCGGGCGATGGCTGTTGCCGATGAGTTGAAGCGATCGGTCATCCTGCATGGCAGCGCGCTGGATCAGACGATCCTGAATGAAGCCGATGCCGGCGATGCCGATACCATGGTGGCTCTCACCAACGAGGATGAAGTCAACATTCTGTCTTCCGTCATGGCGAAGAAGCTTGGCTGCAAACGCTCCTTGTCGCTGTTGAACAATCCGAGTTACCCGGCTTTTGCCAATGCGCTGGGGATTGATGCGTTTATCAACCCGCGCGCCGTAACCATCTCTCGTATTCTCCAGCACGTGCGACGTGGTCGTATCCGCGGCGTTCATTCGCTTCAGAACGGGGCTGCGGAAATTGTCGAGGCGGAAGCGCTAGATACGTCGCCGCTGGTCGGCAAGCCGCTTAGGGTTATCGATCTGCCGTCCGGTATCCGCATTGGTGCGGTTTTCCGCGGCGGCGAGGTGCTTACGCCTAATGGTGACCTGCAGATCCAGGCGCAAGACCGTATCGTGATCTTCGCGGTTGCGAACCGCGTGCGTCAGGTAGAACAGATGTTCCGCGTCAGCCTTGACTTCTTTTAAGGCTGAGTGGCTTCTTTCTGGCCTTGCTTTTGTCTGACCGAAAGGTCAAAACTTTCAAAAATACCAATCGGTTCGTTTCGAACCGTCCTGTTCTGGAGGAACCATGAGCCGGATTGCCTATGTCAACGGCCAGTATGTACGTCATGCCGATGCTGCGGTGCATGTTGAAGACCGCGGTTATCAGTTTGCCGATGGCGTTTATGAAGTCTGTGAAGTCTGGCAGGGCAAGATCGTCGACGTTCCGCGCCATCTGGACCGCCTTGGCCGGTCCTTGAGTGAGCTGCGCATAGACTGGCCAATGGCTCGCAACGCCGTGGAATTCGTGCTGCATCAGGTAGTCCGTCGGAATCTGGTTCGCAACGGACTGGTTTATATCCAGGTGACGCGCGGTGTTTCCAAGCGCGATCACTTCTTCCCGCCGGCGCACGTTGCGCCGTCGATCGTTGTGACCGCCCGTTCGTCCAGCCCGACTGCTGCCAAGGCACAGGCCGAACAGGGTATCTCGGTGTTCAGTTATCCGGAAAACCGTTGGCCGCGCGTTGATATCAAGACCGTTGCGCTTTTGCCGAACGTGCTGGCGAAACAGAACGCCAAGGAACAGGGCGGCAAGGAAGCCTGGTATGTGGATGCCGACGGCAATGTCACCGAAGGCGGATCGACCAACGCCTGGATCGTTACCAAGGAAGGCGTTTTGGTCACCCGGCCGGCCGAGAGCGGGATCCTGCGCGGTATCACACGCGCCGTGGTTCTCGATCTCGTCCAAAAGGAAGGGCTGACGTTTGAGGAAAGACCGTTTAGCCTTGAGGAAGCTTTCGATGCGAAGGAAGCATTCGTCACGGCAGCGACGACTGTCGTGATGCCTGTGACACGTTTGGACGGCAGGATTATCGGAAACGGTCATCCTGGATCGGTGGCAACCCGATTGCGCGAATTGTTCCATACTGCTACTGATTTGCAGGCGGTATGATTCGATTGGCCTTATTGGGTCGAAAGTACGAAACTATTTTAGACCGAGGCAGACGGTCTTGACTGGTGGGCTATACGAAAAGCGGGCGGTGCGTCAAACATAAGTCATTGATACTGAACGGCTTTTGACGGTAGGCTGCTGAAACGCCGGATGCTCGGCCGCATCCGGGGCAAATAGGATAAAAAGACTGATGGCTGAGCGCGCACAAAATCTCCAAGACACTTTTCTTAATCACGTTCGCAAGCAAAAAACTCCTCTGACGATTTTTCTGATCAACGGTGTGAAATTGCAGGGTGTCGTGACATGGTTCGACAACTTCTGCGTTCTGCTGCGTCGTGATGGGCATTCCCAGCTGGTTTACAAACACGCGATTTCCACAATTATGCCAAACGGACCTGTTCAACTGTTCGATCAGGCTGAGGAAAACGCTGAAAAGGCAAGCTGATTGAAACCGAAGTCTCGCGCAGACGATTTTTCTAAATCCAACGGTTCCGAGGAACCTGGTCAGAAATCTCTAAGGTTGAAAGATACTGGGGTAGACCGTCTGCCCCAGCCCTTCCGTGCGATGATTCTGGAGCCGGTTCTGCAGTTGCGTGGCGAATCCGCGCAGACAGAACTTCGCGGCAATCGCAGCCCGGAAGCGCGGCTGGAAGAAGCCCTCGGCCTCAGTGCTGCCATCAATCTCAATATCGCGCATTCCGGCGTTGTCCGGGTCAACAATCCCAAGCCTGCAACCCTGTTTGGCGATGGCAAGGTTGCCGAGCTTGCCGGGATCGTTGCAAGCGAGGATCTGGATCTCGTTGTCATAGATCATCCGCTCACCCCGGTTCAGCAGCGCAACCTTGAACGCCGGCTGAAGACCAAGGTCATCGACCGCACAGGTCTTATCCTGGAGATCTTTGGCGATAGGGCCCGCACCAAGGAAGGTCGGCTTCAGGTCGATCTGGCGCATCTGACCTGGCAGAAGAGCCGTCTCGTCCGCTCCTGGACCCACCTTGAGCGCCAGCGCGGCGGCGCAGGTTTCATGGGTGGTCCGGGTGAAACCCAGATCGAGGCCGACCGGCGCCAGATTCAGGACCGGATCATTGCGTTGCAGAAACAGCTGGAACAGGTTCGCCGGACGCGTGACCTGCACCGCAAGAAACGCAAGAAAATTCCGCAGCCGGTTGTTGCGCTGGTCGGTTATACCAATGCCGGTAAATCGACGCTTTTCAATCGGATGACCGAATCTGACGTTTTTGCCAAGGATCTTCTGTTCGCCACGCTCGATCCGACCTTGCGCAAGGTAGCCTTGCCGCATGGTAAGGAAGTCATCCTGTCGGATACGGTGGGGTTCATCTCCGATCTTCCGACCCATCTGGTCGCCGCATTCCGGGCGACGCTGGAAGAGGTGCTTGAAGCGGATCTCATCCTGCATGTGCGGGACATTTCGCATCCGGACACCGAAGCGCAGGCAGAAGACGTCAAGAAGACGCTGACCGATCTTGGTGTTGACGCGTTGACGGGCGCGCCGATCATCGAAGTCTGGAACAAGATCGACTGCCTTGATCCGGCTTACCGCGACAAGTTGCTGGAAGATGCCGGTGAAGAGGGGCCGATTGCCCTTTCCGCGCTGACCGGCGAAGGGATCGAGCAGCTTTATGCCCGTGTCGATGCTTTCATGGCGCAGCACGACGACATCCTGACTGTGAAGATCCCTGTTGCCGATGGCGCTTTGCTGGCGAAACTTTATCAGATGGCAGAGGTGCTGGAACGCACCGATGCCGAAGATTTCGTAACGGCGGAAGTGCGCGTTTCCGACAAGCAACGTGGCCCGTTTCGCGAGCTTTATGCCGCTTATCTTTAGCTAGTCTGAAGGAAAGCCGGAACGAGCCGAGCAGGGGGAACTATTTGTTCTTCGCTGCCTGCCAGGCTGCTTCCATCTCATCCAGCGTCATCGCTTCAAGTGTCGTGTCCGTTTTCACTGCGTGATCTTCTATGGCTGCAAAACGCTTGCGGAATTTCCGGTTTGTACGCCTGAGAGATTCTTCCGGATCGATGTCCAGATGCCGGGCGAGGTTTGCAAGCGCGAACAACGTGTCGCCGAGTTCGTCGGAGATCCGGTCTTTGTCCGGAGCGGATTTGGCGAGTTCCTCGTCGAGTTCGTGGGTTTCTTCTCTGATCTTGTCCAGAACCAGTCTGGCATCGTTCCAGTCAAAACCAACCCTTGAAGCCCGTCGCTGCAGCTTTTCGGCTTCCTGAAGGGCCGGAAAGGCGGTCGGGACGTCGTCGAGAAAGCCCTTTTGCGCTTCTTCCATGCCGAGCGCTTCCCTGGCGGCTCGCTTTTCCGCTCGCTCTTCAGCCTTGATCCGTTCCCAGATACCTTTGACCAGTTCCGGTTTTTCTCCGTTTTCGTCACCGAAAACATGCGGGTGCCTGCGGATCAGTTTTTTTGTAATGGCTTCGACCACATCGCCAAAGTCAAAGTGGTCGTCTTCTTCAGCCATGCGTGCATGGTAGACGACCTGAAGCAACAGATCGCCGAGCTCCTCGCGCAGTTCCACCAGATCGTTCTTGGCAATGGCGTCCGCGACTTCGTAGGCCTCTTCCAGCGTATAGGGCGCGATGGTCGCGAACGTCTGTTCCAGATCCCAGGGACAACCGGTCACAGGTTTTCTGAGCGCTGCCATGATTTCGATAAGGCGGGAAATGTCGCGGCTGGGTTTCATTGTCGGTCCGTTACTAGAATGAGGTATGCGTCAATAATGCCAAGTCTTGAGCTTAAAATACGAGAGCATTATCGAACCGATTAATCCCAAGATGGCGACAGTCACCCTAAAAATCTTGAAGGGTTTGGAACCGCCCTCGACTACTCCATTGGCTGACTTTTTCCTTTGCCCACGTGCTCGCAAGTCGAGAAGCTTAGACATTACAAAAGCGCAGCCCAATACGATCACGACTAGTGCGACCACAAAGTCAGTTGAAAAAAATGCTGGCAAATCACCCCCTGACGGACGGATGCCAGAACGTGACAGCGCGTTCCAGGAGTGCGACGAGGCCGTAGAATAGCGATCCGGCGAGGGCGGCAACGGCGATTTCTGCCCAGACCATATCGACATTCATGCGGCCGACCTCCGTGGAGATACGGAAGCCCATGCCGACAATCGGTGTGCCGAAGAATTCAGCGACAATCGCGCCGATCAGGGCGAGCGTCGAATTGATCTTCAGCGCATTGAAGATGAAGGGCATGGCCATCGGCAGACGCAGCTTGAAAAGCGTCTGCCAGTAGTTGGAGGCATAGGTGCGCATCAGGTCGCGTTGCATCGCATCAGACGCGGCGAGACCTGATACCGTGTTCACAAGCATCGGGAAGAAGGTCATGATGATCACGACCGCAGCCTTGGACGGCCAGTCGAAGCCGAACCACATCACCATGATGGGGGCGACACCGATGATCGGCAGTGCAGACACCAGATTGCCGATCGGCAGCAGGCCGCGGCGAAGGAACGGCACCCGGTCCACCAGAATGGCAGTGATGAACGCCGAACCACAGCCGATGGCGTAACCGGCCAGAACGGCTTTCAGGAAAGTCTGGCGAAAGTCAGCCCACAATGTTGGTCCGGAATTGGTCAGGCGCACCCATATTTCGGAAGGGGCTGGCAGCAGAACCTTCGGAACGCCCGCGCCGGTGACCACGATTTGCCAAAGTACCAGAAGGGTAATGCCAAAGAGTGCCGGAATGGCGAGGTTGATGAGCCGGGCTGCAAGTGGCGACAGGTTGCGCCATGTGGCAAGTCGCTCAACGAAGAGCCAGGCCGCTGCCCAGGTTGCTGCTACCAGGGCCCAGAAACCGAGCGTGGCCTGCCCGACGTGGTGCGAGGAGGTTGAGATCAGCAGCCAGGCAGCAATGGCGGTAATGATGCCGAGGACAACGTCTCCAAAGGGGTTGCGCATGAAGCCTAGTTCGTAGCGCACACCGGCGACTGCCAGGATGACCAGGCAAAGGGCAAGACGCGGTACATCCATGATGCCGTAGTCCGGTCCGAAGATCGGACTGAACAGGCCAATTACCACCATGGCTACGATGAACCAGGCCAACAGTGCCGGCATATCGAGGCGGCTCTTTTTTTCGGTCATGGTGCTCATCCGGCCATCCCCATGCGTTTCAGCGTGCGCTTCTCGATCATGCCTATCAGGGCAACCAGGGACCCGGCCAAAAAGGCGGCCATCAGAAGTGCCGACCAGATCTGGACAGTTTGGCCGTAGTAGGAGCCGGCAAGCAAACGCGCGCCAAGACCGGCCACGGCACCGGTCGGCAGTTCACCGACGATCGCTCCGACGAGAGAGGCAGCCATGCCGATTTTCATCGATGTGAAAAGGTAGGGCACTGCATAGGGCAGGCGCAGTTTCCAGAACGCCTGGAAGCGTGTCGCCGAATAGGTGTGCATCAGGTCCATGTGAATGACTTCAGGTGATCTCAGTCCCTTCACCATGCCGACCGTGACCGGGAAGAAGGACAGGTAGGTGGAGATCATGGCTTTGGGCAGCAAACCTGAGATACCAACAGCGTTGAGAACGACGATGATCATCGGCGCGATGGCCAGAATGGGAATGGTTTGCGAGGAAATGACCCACGGCATCAATGATTTGTCGAGAACACGCGAATGAACGATGCCAATTGCCAGAAGAATGCCGAGTGTCGTGCCGATCAGAAACCCGAGGAGCGTCGAAGAGAGTGTGATGCCCGTATGATAGACCAGCGACCGCTTTGACGTGATCTTCTTGTTTACAGTCGTGTCCCAGATTTCCACAATCACCTGGTGCGGCGCAGGCAGGACCGGGCGCTCCTGGTAAAGCGTATCGGTGACAAGTTGAGAGAACCCGACATCACTTTGTCCGGCACGCTCATACATGTCTTTTTGGAATGGGGTGTTGAGTGCGACTGCGGCGACATACCAGAGCGCTATGATCGCCAAGACGACGACGGTGACCGGACCGACCGTTCCAGACATCAGACCGGCAAATGGGTTCATGCTACGGGTCTGCGAAAGAGAGGCGTCAGTCATGAATCCGCGCCTTTCCCGCAATCGCAGAAATGCGTTGCCAAACCCTGATCGCAAGACCATCGAGGGCCTGGATTTCCACGGCAGGGTCGACATCAACAAATGTCGCGGGTCGATGCGAATTAGTCTTCATAGGAGTGCCCTGCCTTCAGTCCATCGCGCACCCGGTGGGCGATTTTCAGGAACTCCGGTGTCTCGCGAATATCAAGACTGCGGTCGCGAGGCAGATCGCTTTCGATCACGTCGTAGATACGGCCCGGGCGCGGGCACAGCACGACGATCTTGGTCGACAGGAACACCGCTTCCGGGATCGAGTGGGTTACGAAGACAACGGTCTTGTTGGTCTTGGCCCAAAGCTGCAGCAATTGTTCGTTGAGATGGTCGCGGACGATTTCGTCGAGCGCACCGAAAGGTTCGTCCATCAGGAGCAGATCCGGCTCGACGGCGAGGGCGCGGGCGATCGACGCGCGCTGCTGCATGCCGCCTGAAAGCTGCCAGGGATACTTCTTTTCGAAGCCGGTGAGGTTCACCAACTCCATGTTTCGGGCAATCCGCTGTTGCTGCTCAGCCTTTGAAAGCCCCATGATTTCGAGAGGCAATGCCACGTTCTTGGCAATCGTGCGCCAGGGATAAAGGGCGGCAGCCTGAAAGACATAACCATAGGCCCGATTGAGGCGTGCTTGTTCCGGAGAGACACCATTGACCGTGATGGACCCCGCGGTCGGCTTTTCAAGATCGGCGATGACCCTGAGCAACGTGGTCTTGCCGCAACCCGACGGACCGATGAAGGAAACGAAGTCTCCCTCTTCGATCTTCAGATCGATGTCTGAAAGCGCGTGAACCGGGCCGTCGTTGGTCTCGAATGTTAGCGAGAGGTTCTCGATATCGATCACCCGGTTCGGGCTGGCGCTTTGTTTGTTTTCCACCATTTCGGTGTCCTTTGCGCTGGCAAGTGCAGTCATCAAGTTCCTCGCGGCACGAGTCGGGTCCGGATTGACGTGTTCGTTTCTTGAAGGCCCCGCCTGTTGGAAAGGCGGGGCCGGATTGGATCAGACGCCGCTGGCGGGAATGCCGGTGCGTTCCACCTTACGCGGTGCCGTCAGTTCCTTCCACGTGCTTAGCGCCTTGTTGACGGCCTGATACGGCTTGCGGGCGACAAATTCGCCATGACCCTGGCTGTGGTTGACGGTGCCGTCTTCCACCGCAACGCGGCCACGGGTGAGTGTGTAGCGCGGCAGCCCCTTGACGGCCTTGCCTTCGAAGACGTTGTAGTCGATGGCGGACTGTTGGCTGGAGGCGGAAATGGTTTTCGATTTTTCCGGATCCCAGACGACAAGATCGGCATCTGCGCCAACCAGAATTGCTCCTTTTTTCGGATAGATATTCAAGATCTTTGCAATATTGGTTGAAGTGACTGCGACGAATTCGTTGGGCGTCAGGCGACCTGTATTCACGCCATATGTCCACAACATCGGCATGCGGTCTTCAAGACCACCGGTGCCGTTCGGGATTTTGGTGAAATCGCCAACACCAGTGCGCTTCTGATCGGTGGAAAATGCGCAATGGTCGGTCGCAACCACCTGCAAGGAGCCGGACGCGAGACCTGCCCAGAGGCTGTCCTGGTGTTTCTTGTCGCGGAACGGAGGCGACATGACCCTGCGTGCGGCGTGGTCCCAGTCGGCGTGCTCGTATTCGCTGTCATCCAGCGTCAGATGCTGGATAAGCGGTTCGCCATAGGCGCGGATGCCGTTCTGGCGAGCCCGGCGAATGGCCTCATGTGCCTGTTCCGAAGACGTGTGAACGATATAGACCGGTACACCAGCCATATCCGCAATCATGATCGCGCGATTGGTTGCCTCGCCTTCCACTTCCGGCGGACGGGAATAAGCATGTGCTTCGGGGCCGTTGTTGCCTTCCGCCAGCAGCTTTTGCTGCAAGGTGGCGACGACATCACCGTTTTCCGCGTGCACGAGAGGCAGGGCGCCAAGCTCGGCGCAGCGTGAGAACGAGGCGAACATCTCGTCGTCATTCACCATCAGGGCGCCCTTGTAGGCCATGAAGTGCTTGAACGTGTTGATGCCCTTCTGCTGGACGATAGTCTGCATGTCATTGAAGACCTGTTCGCCCCACCAGGTGATCGCCATATGGAAGGAATAGTCGCAATGGGCCATCGATGACTTGTTGTCCCACATCTGCAGCGCTTCCAGCAGCGACTGGCCGGGCGAGGGCAGGGCGAAATCAACGACCATGGTTGTGCCACCGGCCAACGCGGCGCGTGTGCCGCTGTCGAAATTGTCCGAAGAGAATGTGCCCATGAACGGCATTTCGAGGTGGGTGTGCGGATCGATGCCACCCGGCATGATGTAACAGCCGGTCGCATCCAGGGTTTTGTCACCGGACAGGTTGGGTCCGATTTCGACAATGCGGCCGCCTTCGATTTTCACATCGGCTTCGTAGGAAAGATCGGCAGTTACAACCGTACCGCCCTTGATCACTTTGCTGGCCATTTGTGTTCCCCTTCTCGTTTGTTCACTCGTCCGGTGTGTTGCGCCGGAAATTTCCTTCGTCAGCCTGCCTCATGGACAGGTTTGTACCGGTGATGTCAGATCCCGGTCTTTCAGGATCATTGCAATGTTCTGCTGCGCTGCGACTTCGCAGGCTTCTTGAAAGTCTATCGGCCGGTCCGTGTATTCTGCATCGAAGATCGGCTTGCCTGCCCGGACATAGGCGTTGACGTCGTCGCACCATTTGTCCTGAAAACAGCTTTCGGCGATCAGGAAGTCCATGTGGTTGATCAGATCGGCAGTCAGGTCGGGCACATTCTTCTGCCCGATGCCGAGATCGAGAGAATGGGCAATGGCGGCCAGTCTGGCGACATAGGCAACAACGTCGTCTGCGGTGATCGGAAACCCGCTGTCGTTGTCATGAACGTCCATGTTGTCAGGTTCAATCGCGTCGAAACCCTCGTTCTTGCAAGCTTCGAAACGGGATTTCATGATGGGAAGCAGGACATCAAGGCGGCGGATATCGAGAAAACGCTCGTCCGGCCAGTCTTCGTAGGTTTTGCCGAGCACGTCATCCGGAAATACCTTGAAGTCCTCGGAGGTATTTTCCAGGGTTCCGATGCTGACATAGCAAATGGTGCGGACACCTTTTTGCCTGAGAGCTGCCAGATCCTCCGGTGTCACCAGGTCGGGGTGCAGATCCAGAACCCTGACATTCCTGTCGAGATCGACCGGCTCAGTGAGTTGCCAGTCCCAGCTGTCGCCAACGGAAAAGGCAAAGGCAGGTACTGCGGCCCAAAACTGGGCGCAGACCATTGCCAATGCCTTTCCGTTAAAAGTCATGTTCCTCTCATTTCCCTGTAACGGGCCTCGGTTCAGGTCCGGGGCAGCCAGGTGTTTGCTCAATCCCGTCGCTGACGCGACAGGTTGGCCGATGTTTGTGCTATTCTACGATCCCCGCAGTCTCGACCACCGCGTGGAACAAGACGTCAGCACCCGCTTTCGCCCAATCCTTGGAGATCTCTTCTGCCTCGTTGTGCGACAGACCGTCGACACAAGGGCACATGATCATCGCAGTCGGCGCGACCTTGTTGATCCAGCAGGCGTCGTGACCGGCGCCGGAGATGATGTTTTGATGGGAATATCCGAGACGCTCGGCAGCGTTGCGAACCGCCTCGACGCATCCCTTGTCGAATTCTACCGGGTCGAAACCGCCGACCTTTTCAAATTCGACGTCCAGTCCCATGTCATCGCAGATCTTCTTGGCGCCTGTCTTCAGGCGATCTTCCATATCCTTGATGACGGCAAGATCCGGAGAGCGGAAATCGATCGTGAACACAGCCTTGCCGGGGATCACGTTTCGTGAATTCGGGAAAACCTCGATGTGGCCGGCTGCACCCACGGCATGTGGAGCATGCGACCAGGCGATTTCATCGACCAGTTCCAGAATACGAGCCATGCCGAGGCCGGCATTCTTGCGCATGGGCATCGGTGTGGAGCCCGTGTGGCTGTCCTTGCCGGTTACCGTCACTTGCGTCCAGGAAAGGCCCTGGCCGTGGGTCACGACACCAATATCCTTGCCCTCGGCTTCCAGGATCGGACCCTGTTCGATGTGGAGTTCGAACATTGCGTGCATCTTGGTCTTGCGTGCACCGACTTCTTCATCACCAACCCAGCCGATGCGCTTCAACTCATCGCCGAACTTTAGGCCTTCGTGGTCGGCCCGGTCATAGGCCCAGTCCTGTGTATGAACACCTGCAAAGACGCCAGACGCAAGCATTGCCGGTGCAAAGCGAGTGCCTTCCTCGTTGGTCCAGTTGGTGACCACGATCGGGTGTTTGGTCTTGATGCCGAGATCGTTCATGGTTCGGATGACTTCGAGTCCTCCGAGCACACCAAGAACGCCGTCATACTTGCCGCCGGTCGGCTGAGTATCGAGGTGTGAGCCGACATAGACGGGCAGGGCGTCCGGGTCTGTTCCCGGCCGGGTCATGAACATGTTGCCCATGGTGTCGACAGCCATGGTCATGCCGGCTTCCTCGCACCATTTCTGGAACAGCTTGCGGCCCTCGGCGTCGGCATCGGTCAGGGTCTGGCGATTGTTGCCACCGGCAACACCCGGACCGACCTTTGCCATCTCCATCAGACTGTCCCAGAGGCGTTCTGCGTTGATCCTCAGGTTTTCGCCGGGGGCTGCCATGCTTGTGTCTCCTAAAACGTGTCTTTGTCTCTTGTCTTGCCGGATATCAGTCGATGGCGTTCAGCACGCTGCGCAGCTTGCCGAACAACTCGTCGATCTGTTCCTTCGAAATAATCAGCGGCGGGGACAGGGCGATGATATCGCCAGTCGTGCGGATCAGCAGCCCGTCGTCGTAGGCCTTCAGGAACGCCGAGAACGCCCGTTTCGTCGGTTCCCCTGCAATTGGCGTCAGTTCGATTGCGCCAATCAGACCGAGGTTGCGAATGTCGATGACATTCGGGCAATCCTTGAGTGAATGCAGGCCGTCTTCCCAATATTGGGCAAGGTCAGCCGCACGTGTCAGCAGGCCTTCTTCCTCGTACGTGTCGAGAGTTGCTAGAGCAGCTGCGCAGGCGAGCGGATGCGCGGAATAGGTATAACCGTGGAACAGTTCGATCATGTGTTTCGGGCCGGTCATGAACGTATGATAGATGTCCGATGTACAGAACACCGCCCCCATCGGGACGACGCCGGACGTCAGGCCCTTCGCTGTTGTGACAAGATCCGGCGTTACACCAAAGAAGTCAGTCGCAAACGGTGAACCCAGACGACCGAAACCGGTGATAACTTCGTCGAAAATCAGCAGAATGCCATGCTGAGAGCAAATTTCGCGCAGGCGTTCCAGATATCCTTTGGGCGGGATCAGAACGCCGGTCGATCCGGCAACCGGTTCAACGATGACAGCCGCGATGGTCGAAGGATCATGAAGCTGAATGATACGGATCAGCTCTTCGGCATATTCAGCGCCGTTTTCCGGCATGCCGCGGGAGAATGCATTGCGATCTGGATCATGCGTATGGCGCATGTGGTCGACACCGGTGAGCATCGTGCCGAAGGTCTTGCGGTTGGAGACGATGCCGCCAACCGATATGCCGCCAAAGCCGACACCGTGGTAGCCACGTTCACGGCCAATCAAGCGGGTGCGAGTGCCCTGACCGATCGCGCGCTGATAGGCGAGCGCGATCTTTAGCGCGGTGTCCACGCTTTCCGATCCGGAATTGGTGAAAAAGACATGGTCCAGCGGGGAGGGCATCATGGCCGCGAGGCGCGCAGCAAGTTCAAATGCCTTGGGATGGCCCATCTGGAAGGCGGGCGCATAGTCCAGCTCGGCAATCTGCTTCTGGACCGCTTCAACGACCTTGGGACGGGAGTGACCGGCGTTGCAGCACCAGAGGCCGGCCGTGCCGTCGAGAACCTGTCGGCCGTCGGCGGTGGTGTAATGCATGTCCTTGGCCGACACGAACATGCGTGGGGCCTGCTTGAATTGCCGATTGGCCGTGAACGGCATCCAGAAAGCTTCGAGATTGTTGGTGGCAGCCTGGCTCGATGCTGACATACGTCCTCCTTGCGACCCTTCGTGCTTGAAGCGGCCGACTGTTGCTGATTTGTGATGGAAGGAATAGCACGCGCACTGCGTCAACGGCAGTGCCGACTGCGCTGGTCCTCTCCCCACACTGTTCCCTGGCGTTCCGGATGGGCTTTTGCCTCTTTCCCGTTCGCCTAAATCCTCTGTCTGGCCTTGCAGCCGCCCCGGTTTGCCGGGATTTCCGAACTGGCCGATGGCTGCCGTTTGTTCAAGACATCCCCATTGCGAGGGACGGATCAATCGACTAGCCTTCTGACCATCTGGTCAATTTACCCTAGGAGGGATTTGACCAAATGGTCAAGATGCAAATCCGGTCGTCATGACTAATTTCTGGTCATTCCCTCCGGTGCTGAACTTGCCAGTTGTGAAATCGGTGTTTTTTCCGGAAAAATGCCGTGTGAATTGGGTGTAGGGTTGGGACCCTTCGCGGCAGAAAACGGAACGGTAGATGGCGGATTTGGGCGAGCAGACGCAGGCATCCTTTAAATCAGGCGGGCTTAGCCGGATCCAGGAAAAGAACCGGTCCCTGATTCTGGAGGCGGCGCTTGGCGAGTTTTCCATGAAGGGATTTTCCGGCGCGACAGTTGAGCGGATCGCTGCAGATGCTGGAATGTCGAAGTCCAACCTGCTTTATTACTTCTCCTCCAAAGAGGCGATCTATAGCGCAACGCTGGCCCATATCCTGGAGGTGTGGCTTGCTCCTTTGAAAACGCTCAATCCGGATGGAGAGCCGGCGCAGGAACTGGCTGCCTATATTCGCCAGAAGATCGAAATGTCTGCCAGGTTTCCGGAAGCCTCAAAGTTGTTTGCCAACGAAGTGATGCAGGGCGCGCCACAGATATTGCCGATCCTGCAAACGGATTTGAAGCGTTTGGTGGCCGAAAAAAGTCAGGTGATCGAAGACTGGATTGCGGCAGGCAAGATGCGAAGTGTCGATCCTGTCCATCTCATCTTCACGATATGGGCAACCACGCAGCATTACGCGGACTTTTCGGTGCAGATCAAGGCGTTGACCGGGAAGGACCTTTCCGACGCGGCCTTCCAGGCTGAAACGGTAGCCGCGGTTACGTCGCTTATCTTGAACGGTGTTGGCCTGAAGTTGCCGGCCGAGAGCGATCAGGTAGTATGAGCGGCGAGACGGACGATCCCTTCGCTGCTTCAAAGATTGCAGTGACCGGACGGCTGTTCATCCTCAAGGAGGATCTCACCGAAGATTTCATTCGCGCCTCCGGGCCTGGCGGGCAGAACGTCAACAAGGTCTCCACGGCAGTTCAACTGCGGTTCGACCTTGCCGGCAATGAAACACTTCCCGAAGACGTCAAGACGCGAGCGGCGAGGCTTGCAGGCAGCCGGCTGACTCTTGGCGGCGAGATCGTCTTGCAGGCGGATCGGTTCCGGACCCGCGAACGGAATCGGGAAGACGCGTTGGAGCGTTTGCTGGACCTGCTGCAAAAAGCTACGGAAAAGCCGAAACCCCGCAAGGCCACGAAACCGACCCTCGGATCCAAGAAGCGTCGTCTCGACGCCAAGAAACAACGTGGCCAGATCAAGAAAATGCGTGGCCGTTCAAGTGGCTACGACGGCTAAGGGACATAGAGCGTGGCGTCGATTACAGGGCCGTGCCGTACGTGTACGCAGCAACCCTAGATATATTTACCTATAGTTCACGTTAAACAAGATTCAAGAAGATGTCGCTAGTGTCCTTGGGGAAAACACCAACCTTAAGGCGATTTCTTATGACGTTGTTATTGCCGCAAAGTGACTGGCGAGAAATCGTCGACGCGTTTAGTCGTTCTCAAGCGATCATACAATTCAAACCCGATGGCACAATTTTGGAAGCGAATGAGAATTTTCTCAGGACCTTCGGATATTCTCTGGATGAAATAAAGGGACGGCATCACAGGATGTTCGTGGATTCGGAGTATGCGAATACGCCGGAATATGAGCGCCTCTGGAAAGCATTGGCGAAGGGGGAGTATCAATCAGCTGAATTCGCCCGGATTGCCAAGGGAGGCAAGGAAGTCTGGATCCAGGCAACATATAATCCTGTCATCAGCAGGTCGGGGACTGTTCGGAAGATCGTCAAGATTGCGACCGATATAACCGAGAAGAAGCGAAACGCGCTTGAGGCCCAGGGGCAGATAGACGCGATCAACCGTTCGCAAGCGGTTATTCACTTTGATCTGGATGGCACAATTCTCGATGCCAATCCAAACTTTCTGAAGGCGCTCGGTTATGAGCTTTCTGAGGTAAAAGGCAAACACCACAGCCTGTTCATGGACCCGGAAGAACGGAAAAAACCCGAATACAGGGCATTCTGGCAAGAGCTTGCAAAAGGTACTTATCAAAGCGGGGAATTCAAACGTCTTCACAAGGACGGAAGGGATATCTGGATTCTGGCCTCCTACAACCCGATCCTCGATGCGGCAGGTAATCCGTTCAAGGTGGTCAAATTTGCGACTGACGTAACCTCCGAAAAGCTTCGAAACGCTGAATATGAAGGCCAGATTGCGGCAATCAGCCGTAGCCAGGCGATGATTTCCTTCACCAGGGAAGGGATCATTCTCGACGCGAACGAAAACTTCCTGCGCACGACCGGATACGTTTCCGCCGAAGTGGTTGGTAAACACCACCGGATGTTCGTGTCGCCCAACTACGCGCAGAGCCAAGAATATGCCTCGTTCTGGAAAGACCTTGGCGAGGGCAAACATGCTTCTGCGATTTATCAGCGCTTCAGCAAGAGCGGTGACCCTATCTGGCTGCAAGCAACCTACAATCCGATTTTTGACGCGTCCGGCAAACTCATCAAGATCACGAAGTTTGCCACCGACGTTACGCAGAATATGAAAGCACGGCAGACAGCAATTACGGCTGCAGAGGCGACACTTGGAACCGTTGAGCAAACCGTTGCTTCTGCCAGGGAAATTACCGGCTCTGCACAAGATGTGTCGCGTGGAATGGACGAGGCACAGCGGGCGGTCGATGACATGCAAACCCGCTCCGAAGCAGCCGGAAGATCCACCGAAACTCTCCGCAACGCTGCGGCTTCCATGGACGATGTCGTTCAGTTGATTTCGAAAGTTGCGGATCAGATCAACCTTTTGTCTCTCAACGCAACGATAGAGGCCGCACGCGCAGGCGAGGCGGGACGGGGCTTTGCTGTTGTAGCGAACGAGGTCAAGGATCTCGCGAGCCAGACATCTCAGGCAACAACGCGAATTTTCGCAGAGATCGAGGAGATGCAGACCGTTGCAGGAGCTGTAGATGAAGCGCTGAAGGCGATCCAGTCGTCAATCACCGAAGTGCAGGAACTGGTTCAGGGAACATCAACTGCAGCGGAACAGCAATGTGCTGCCACGGACGAAATCAGCAGCAAGTTGATGCTCGCGTCCGAAAACGTGGCCTCTGTTTGCAGCAATCTGGATAATTGGGTCGTCGGCATGGAAAACCGGCGAAAAAGCGAACGAACCCGTATTCATGAACATGCCGAAATCCGGTTTGGCCAGAATGAGTGCGTGCAGTGTTCTGTAAGGGATATTTCGGAAAATGGGGCGCGGCTTCATCTGGCTAATGCCGGAAATGTTCCGAACCAGTTCACTCTCCATTTCAACGATGGAAAGCCTGAGAGAACATGCCGCGTTGTGCGCCGGGACGGAGACTACATCGGCACTGAGTTTGTGAAGAACGCTCTTGCGTTGAGCGCATGATAGCCAAGTTTCAGATATCCCGTTCTGCCCGGGCAATGCCGTGGGTGATCAGACGATCGATGATCTCTGGATAGCTGACGCCACTTGCAGCCATCGCTTTGGAATACATGCTGATATTCGTAAAGCCGGGTATCGTGTTTAGTTCGTTCAGCAGGAAATTCATTTCCTGCGTCACAAAGAAATCGACACGAGCCATGCCGTCGCACCCCAGGGCTCTGAACGCCTTTGCCGCCAGATCCTGCATCCGGCCTTCGACATCGTGCGGCAATTCTGCGGGCACCTTCAAGGCCGCGCCGTCTTCGTCGACATATTTTGCGTCATAGGTGTAAAAGCCATGGCTTTCGGCAGGAACAATTTCGCCCGGCCTGGAGACGAACAGCGTGCCGTCGCTTTCCTCCAGGACCGCGAATTCGATTTCGCGGCCAAGAACGAACTCCTCGGCAAGAAGCTTGTTGTCGTGCTTGAATCCTTCTTTCAAGGCGGCCTCAAAGTCGTCTGCCGTCTGAACCTTGCTGACACCGACCGAGGAACCCTGGCGGGCAGGTTTGATGAATACTGGCAAACCAAGTTCGCGTTTCAGGAGTTCGAAGTCCGGCACATCGTCCGGCCGAATTGTGAGTGACCTGGCCGTGGGGAGGCCGGCCTCGATGAGAAGCCGTTTTGCAAGATCCTTGTCGAGTGCATTTGCGGACCCTGCGATACCGCATCCAACGAGCGGAACCCGGGCCACTTCAGCAAGTCCCTGTACCGCACCATCTTCGCCATGGAGGCCATGAAGCACGGGAAAGACCGCATCGAGCTTGTCAAAGTCACGAGGCAACCCGTTTTCATCCAGTGCAACCACCCGGCCACGGCCACCTGGAACCGGACAGATTTCAATGCCTGTTGTCGGCCGTGCCAGTTGTCCATTTTCAAAATTGCTCAGCAGCCATTGTCCTTCACGGGTGACGTAGACCGGAACCGCGTCATACTTGGAAGGATCGAGCGCGTTCATGACATTTGTGGCGGAAAGGACCGAGACTTCGTGTTCCGCAGATCGCCCGCCAAACAGGATGGCTACACGCAGTTTTTGAGATAGAAGGGCCAAAAAGGTCTCCAATAGAATCGAATATGCAAATCAAAAGCTGCATCAGCGATAACGCGATATTGCGGCTACGCAAAGTCTGACTGGCGGCGTACTCGGGTCTAGTCCACTGAGACCCGGTTTGGTCTCACGATAAGATAGTGTTGTTAGTAAATGGCACTGTTTCGCCAGGAAAAAGGAGAGGGGGCAGAGATGGCATCCAGAAACGCTATGCTGCCCGGAAAAACAGCACAGGCTCTCACCCTGATGAACTGACCTTCATGGGGAGTATCAAGCCCCATTGTGTCGCCTGGGAGGTGCCAAACACTTCAAAACCTGCCTTCTCATATGCTGAAATGGCACGAGTGTTGTCAGGGTGGGGATCGGTCGCAACGACTGGAACGCCAGCCCCGAACAGTGCCTTCAGGTGCTGCAAGATAAACGCAGGGCCGTGCCCTTTACCTGTCATGTCTGCTTCGCCGATGTACTGATCGATGCCCCGAGATCCCTTGGGAAGCGAGAAAAAGTGGTGATCTTCCCAGCCGTGAACACTGTAGTCCTGCAAGTAGGCGAAGGGGCGCTGGGGTGTCTCAACAATCCAGCGATTCACCCGAGTGTCTTTGAACTTTTGCGCAGTAAAAGGCTCGGCCGAGTCCCACCACTTACGGACATGTGGTCGCGTCTGCCATTCCGACAGGAGAGCTAGATCTGCCGGGGTCACTTCTCGAAATGTGTATCGTTCGCTTGCTGACATTTCAGGACAATATCATACGGACATAAGCACGGGCGTCATGTGCGTCGATACTGTGTGCGGTTCAGGCTAGCTGAGAGGAGTGCAATGTTTTTCGGGAAATAACCCAGTAATAACAGTGCTTTATGGATTTCTGCGGGAAGGGGTGTCCAATCCGGATCTGTGATCTGCCGGACATGGGGGCGTCGTTTGACGCAGATCTTGAAGTGCCGCAAAAGCCAAGTTCACCCGGAAACGACTTCTTTTCCGGGTCATTTAGCTGGCATAAGACGCTGATTTGATTAGGTTTCAAGGTAAGATTTGATTGGAAAAGCAACCGTGGACAATATGGAAATCGACCGACACACAGTTGCGCGTCTCATCCGCCAGCAGTTTCCACATCTTGACCATCTGCCAATTGAACCGGTCTCCAAACAGGGCTGGGACAACACCACCTTCAGGCTCGGTGATGCTCTTTCCGTGCGTTTGCCACGAAATGAATCCTATGCCGAAGCAGTGAAAAAAGAAGCGCATGCGCTGACTGTCTTGAGCGAGCATCTGTCCGTTGAAGTGCCGAGTGTCGTCGCTGTCGGTCTGCCAAGCGAGACATTTCCGCTACCGTGGTCGATAAGGCGTTGGGTCGAGGGAGATACACTTGAAAGCGCTGACGGTGTAGATCCGGAAACAATCGCGGTTTCGCTTGGCAAAACCCTGTGTGATTTGAGAGCGATCGATACGGTTGGCGGGCTCGTTGCAGGCAAGCACTCATTCTATCGCGGTTGCCATCCCAGCGCTTACGGCGACGAAGTTCAAAAGAGTTTGGATATCCTCGGCAGCAAGGTGGACGCAATGCGGTGCCTTGAGGTCTGGCAGCGTGGCATGACGTCAGCCTGGACGGCCAGACCTGTCTGGTTCCACGGAGATGTGGCGGTCGGAAACATCATCGTCACCAAAAGCGTCGTCAAAGGTCTCATAGATTTCGGAACCTGCGGTATCGGTGATCCTGCCTGTGACTTCGTTATGGCCTGGACGTATTTCGGTCTCGAAAGCCGGAAGATCTTCCGGGATGCGTGCCAGGTAGATGATCAGACCTGGCATCGGGCCAGAGCATGGTCGCTCTGGAAAGCTCTGGTTTGCATGTCTGGTCTTTCAAGCCCGGACACCGATGGAACGCAAGCCAAAGCTCTGCAAGCTATCTGCAATGACGTCGACTAGCCGACACTGCCAAAGTCCAGAGCTGGAGCAATGGTGAGATAGGCCGATAGGTGACATTTGTTGCTGGGAAGATGGAGGGCTCCCAATCCACATCACTAATTCGCATAATCAATATTATGGAACATTTATAGCAAGGCGTGTTTGCCAAGCTTTGCCAATGCCTTAGTGATGGATCCGTTTGGCGTTGCCAGTCAGTTTGCGTTTCGGATCGTCATTCTGCGCCTCAGTCGTGCCGTGGCATAGATCAATCGCTGTCGTCCGCGTCGATCACCTTGCGAGCTATTTCAAAGGAAAAGCCCGCCCGGCACATTGCAGCCAGGTCCTTGTCTCGCCGGTCATCTCGATTTGGTGTCTTTCTGAATGGCCCAAGCCGCCTTCGTCTTGCGAAGATCCGAGCGGCTTCCTCGTCGCTGCGTTCGTCTTGTGCCAGCACCGTGTGTATCGTTTCTCTGTCAACGCCTTTGGCAGCCAACTGAGCTTCGATTTTTCGCGTTGAGCCACCACGGCGGCGCAGCCCGGCGGTCTTGGTTTCCGCGTAGGTCTTGTCGTTGACGAGACCTGTCTGAACGCATTTTTCAACGACCGCATCGATCAGGTCGGCATAGTCGGCGGGCTCGAGTTCCAGGCTCATGCAGGCTTTCAAAACCTTGCGTTCAAGAACCTTTCGAAGATTGGCGGCCGATGTCGCATAGCGTTCCAGGTAATGAAGCGCAGACTTGATCAGCCGATCTTCCGTCGGTTGTTTGTAGCGTGGCTTACCAGCCATCGGTGGTTAGAGCGCTTTCTTTGCGTGTGCCTGTGTCTTCAACGGACAGGAGCATACCGTCGTAGGCAGGTTCTATGGTTTCAGGCAGTTCCGCTGACAGGATTTTGTAGTCCAAGTCATTGTGAAGATTGGTGAAAATGGTGCGCCTGGGAGCAATTCTGGAAGTCCAGGACAGCGCATCCGCCAGACAGAAATGGCTTGGATGCGGTCTGCGGCGCAAGCAATCCAGGATCAGAAGATCCAGGTGTTTCAAATGGTTGAGGCTGTTCACCGGAATGTCCGAGACATCGGGAATGTAGGCTGTGTCACCAATGCGAAATCCAAGCGCATTGATCTCTCCGTGGACAACCTCGAAAGGTTCGAATGTTATCGGACCGCCGTTTCCCTCAATGGTGACTGGTGTATCCGGACGAAGATCACGGCGTTCCAGAATGGGCGGATAGTTCGAGCCGGCCGGTGTTTCAAAGCAGTAGCTGAATGCTGTGAGTGCCCTCGCGCTTGTCGCTTCGTCCATGTAGACGGGAACTCTTTTGCCGGATTGCACCCAAAAGGCCCGCAAATCGTCGACACCGTGCAGATGATCGGCATGCGAATGCGTATAGACAACCGCGTCCAGGTGCTTGACGTTGGCAGCCAGCAATTGCGACCTGATGTCGGGTCCACTGTCTATCAACACGGTTGTGCACTCGTTATCCACACGCTTTTCCACAAGAAGCGCACAGCGGCTGCGGCGGTTCTTCGGTTCACCTGGATCGCAATCGCCCCAATCATTGCCGACACGCGGCACGCCTCCGGAAGAGCCGCATCCTAGAATGGTCAGCGTCAAGGTCATGAAGCAATCGCTTTTGTCTGCAGGTTCTGACGAGGCACCTTGCTGAAGAGCCTGAAGAAATTCTCTGTGGTCTGCCGCGCAATCTCTTCTTCCGAAACACCCCTGGTTTCCGCCAGAACCGCCGCGGTCATCGCTGTATAGGCTGGTTCGTTGCGTTTGCCGCGCCTCGGCTGCGGTGCGAGATATGGGGCATCGGTTTCCACCAACAACCGGTCAGCCGGCAATTCACGGGCGATGTCACGGATCTCTTCCGAGCGCTTGAAGGTCAATATTCCGGAGAAGGATACATAAAGGCCAAGCTCTATTCCGGTCAGTGCAAGGTCACGGCCGGACGAGAAGCAATGCAGCAGGGCCGGGAAGGCCCCCTTCCCCATTTCTTCGCGCAAGATGGCTGCCATATCGTCATCCGCGTCGCGTGAATGAATGACCAGTGGCAAGCCGGTGCGCCGTGCGGCTTCTATGTGGATGCGCAGGCCTTCGGCCTGTGCATCGCGCGGAGCCTTGTCATAAAAGTAGTCGAGCCCGGCCTCGCCGATGGCGACCACCTTGGGGTGGTTCGCCAATTGCACGATTTCATCGGCTGGAATACCGCGCTCTGTGCCGGCGTTGTGCGGATGGGTGCCAACCGAACAATAGACTTGCGGGTATTCCTCGGCGATTGCCAGAACCTGGTCGAACTTGCGGATGTGGGTGCAGATGGTGACCATCAGTTCCACGCCGGCCGCCTTGGCCCGCGCGATCAGATCGGCACGTTCACCGTCAAAGTCCGGGAAATCGAGATGGCAGTGGCTGTCGACAAGCATTGAGGATCCAAATGAGTTTGATCGGTATGGCGCATATAGGTGTTGCTGCCACCTTTTAACAAAAGAATCGGGGCTTGCCCAAGTCACGAACTCTCGCTCGTGACGATTTCCAATCTGTGTTGCCGCCTGACGGGCGTTGACGGGTCAGGCTGCGCGCAAAGCGAAGAAAAAATCCAGCACGACCTGTTTCTTGTCGAGATTGAGCGCGTCCGCATCCCGGATCGCCCTGTTCATTTTTTCCCAGATCTCGACGATCCCATGTGCGTCACGCACACCCTTGCCAAGATCCCGGCGCATACGATCGTGCAGCCAGATCTGAACGATGTGCTGGAAGCTTTCCCAATTGTCGGATTGGCCGCGTGCGGCCACCAGGTCCGCCAATGCATGCGCAGCGGCAAGATCGAGTTGTTGCGGCCGGTCTGCGAGCTGACGAACGCCCTTGGCGATTGCTAGACCATCTCCCGAAAGCAATGTGATGGCAGATCGCAAGCTGCCGTCGGCTGTTTGAGCGAGTTCACGAAGGTCATCCGCCGAGGCAACCGATCCGCCAGATAGGTCCTGCAGGCCCTGACCGATCTCCTGCTCGCTTAAGGGATCCAGATCGAGGCGCCGGCATCTGGACCGGATTGTCGGCAGCAGGCGGCCCGGTGCATGGCTCAACACCAGGAACAGGCATCGTTGCGGTGGTTCTTCAAGGATCTTCAAGAGCGCATTGGCGGAACTGATGTTCATGTCGTCCGCAGCATCGACAATGCAGATCCGCCAGGCCTTGGCGGATGCTGTGGTGCCGAAGAAGGAAACGGTTCTTCGCACTTCATCCACCGGCAGGTCGGCTTTGAACCGTTTGGATTTCTCGTCCCAGGGTCGGCGCAAATGCAGAATGTTCGGATGCCCGCCAGCCTTCAGCTGTCGGGACACTGGATGGTCGGGCGCAACCGCAAGATCGCGCGCGGCGGCAACCTGCTGTCCGAATCTGTCCGGATTTGCGATCACGAAACGCGCGAATCGAAAGGCAAGCGTTGCCTTGCCGATCCCCTTCGGACCGCCCAGGATCCAGGCATGATGAAGCCGCTCGGACCTGTAGGCCTCCAGAAGAGCCTGTTCCGTTTTGGTGTGTCCGATCAGGATGTCCCGCTCATGGGGCAACGGATAGCCAGGAAGAGCATCAACTTCAGGAATGTCGATCGGTGCATTGGCACGGGCCATCAGTGCGCCCCTTCAGCAGTGACGCCCGATGCGCCGCCTTCATTCAGGTCGCCGGCAAAGGTTTCCTGCACGGCATTGCGAATGGCTGTTTCAACCTCGGCAGGCTCCTTGGCACCGTCGATCACGGCAAATCGGTAGGATTCGCTACTGGCGAGTTCGAGAAAAAGCTCACGTCTTCGCTGATGGACCTTGAGCTCTTCCCCTTCAAACCTGTCTGGGCCGCCGCTGTCATCAGAGCGGGAACGTTCTGCCACCCGTCCAAGCCCGACTTCTACCGGAACGTCGATGAGGATCGTCAGGTCGGGATAGATGCCTGCAACCGCGGCTGTTTCCAGCAGTTTCAGATAGTCGCGATCGACGCCCGCCTCGCCCTGATAAACCCAGGTCGAATCGGCGTAGCGGTCGCAGAGAACCCAGTCGCCGCGCTCCAGCGCCGGTTTGATGGTGGTATCGACATGGTCCGCGCGTGCCGCGGCAAAAAGCATTGCTTCGCCGCGTGGACCGAGATCCTTTGCGCCGCCAGACAACAGCATTGAACGGATCTTTTCAGCCCCCGGCGAGCCGCCTGGTTCGCGGGTTACGACAACAGATAGCCCCAGACCTTCAAGATAGGTTTTCAGACGGGCGATCTGGGTCGATTTTCCGGCCCCCTCGCCGCCTTCAAAGGTAATGAAATGTCCTGGCACCCTATCCCGGCTCCGCTTGTTCTTGTTGGTCTTTGTCACCGGCTTTAGCAGCAATTGCAATCTTTGTGCACCGTTTACCCGATCCAGCCGAACAGCAGCTCCTGCAGACCGTCCAGAGCTCTGCCGATCAGGGTGCCTTCCGCAACAGCGCCACCGGTTACCAATGGAGACCGGTAGACGATCCCATCCTTGCCGATGACCCGGATTTCGCCAACCTGCTCTCCAGCGTTGACTGGCGCGGGAAGCGGTCCGTTGTAGATAACGCGGATCCTGTAATCGAGTGTGCCTCCTCGCGGCAGCAGCACGTCGACGTTTTTCTCGGACACCAGCGGAACACTGCCGGTCACACCGCCAAACACCCGGCCGTCTGCTACAACATCGCCCGCTGAAAACAACGTCTGAACGGAAAAATACTCCCAGGCGCCTTCGATGACCTCCTTGAGCGTCTGAAGTCGGTGTTTGTCCGACGAAAGTCCCGCAACCGCGGCAATAACCCTGCGTCCATTCCGGTCCACCGAACCGAGGCCGGAATATCCCGCTTCCGCATCATTGCCGCCGCCGAGGCCATCAAGGTTGCGGATTTCTCCGAGCAAGGGGTTCTTGTTGCGCTGAAAAATCTTGTTCCAGGTGAATTCCGGGATTGCGAACATCGGATAAAGATCCGCGTGGCTCTCCAGAATGTACTCGGCAAGCCTTGCCTGATCACGGACTGTGGTCTGGCTTGGGATTTCCGGATAGCCAGTCGGGTTGCCGAAGCGGCTGTTCTTCATGCCGATGGATTGCGCGAATTCGTTCATGCGCACAGCAAACGCTTCTTCGGACCCGTCCAGGCATTCGGCAAGCACGATCGCGGAATCGTTGCCATTGTGAACCAGCAATCCCTTGAGCAAGTCCTCAACCGAGATATCGGATTTGATCGCGGCGAACATTGTGGCACCACGACCCGAGGGAGCGCCGCCGGTTCGCCAGGCGTGTTCACTGACCTTGCAAGTCTGGTCAAGCGAGAGATCGCCTTCTTTCACTGCCTTGAAAACCGTTGCGGCTGTCATGACCTTGGCGAGAGCGCCGGGAGCGAACGGCTGGTCAGGTTCCTTGGCAAACAGGATTGTACCGGAGCCGGGCTCATAGAGGAAAGCCATCGGAGCTTTCGTCACGATTGTTTCGGCTGCATTCCCTGGGAGAGCGAACGCAGAGACGACAAGAAAAGCAGAAAGCGCCCCTCGCCCTACAAGGCGACGAGACGCTTTCAAAAATTCGGATACAGAATATGCGGAGGCCATGAACCGCTTGCCCTATTTATGGATACAGGCGCGGCGTGTGGAAGAAGCCGGACCTACTCCGGGTTCCTGGCCGATTAGCCGTCGTTTTCCAGTTTGACCACCAACTCACGCATCGAAAGGCCCGTGTCGGCCACATTTGAAAGCAGCGAATGCGCGTCGGAAATTCGGCGGTTCGCAGCAAATGAGGAAATTGCACTGCCTGTCACGAGACCTGCGGACGTTCCCGGAGCCGGGACGCGCAGCACGCCGAGTGTTCCTTCCGCAGGTGCAAGACCCGGAGCGGAATAGGCCGATTCGACCGGCTCGAAGCGATTGTTGGAAGCAACCTCGATTGTCGGCTTGCCAGCTAAGAATGCCTGTGCCGGATCGAAGGCAACCGTCAAGGTGGTCTGCTGCGCCCGGAAAGCCGTGGTCGTGGATGCGGTCGTCAGATACGGACGTGCGCTTGGCGCCGGAACAGCTCCGAAGGTGACCTGCGGTGTGACTTGCTGAGGCGCAACCTGCTGCGGTTCTGCCTGTGCCAGCATTGTGCCCGGCATTGTCGCACCGGGTTCAACCGCACCTGGGCCACGGTAAGAGGCCATAAGGAAGCCTTCGTCCTGTCCGTGCAACGGTGCACGGCCGACGTACTCGACCTTTACCTTGCCGATGCCGGCGCTCTTGGTGCCAAGCATCGTTGCCGCGCGTTCAGACAGGTCGATGACGCGGTTGCCGTGGAATGGGCCGCGATCATTGACGCGAACGATCATCGATCGGCCGTTTTCCACGTTCGTCACGCGGGCATAGGACGGCAGCGGCATCGTCGTGTGCGCAGCAGTGAGGGAGTTACGGTCGAAAACCTCGCCGTTGGCTGTCTTGCGACCGTGGAAAGTCGGCCCATACCAGGAAGCCAGGCCGGTCTTCTTGTAGTCCGGATCTTCCTTTGGATAGTACCACTTGCCGGCAATCTTGTATTTCTTGCCGACGATATAGCGTCCGCCACCCTTCGGCACGGGTTGGCCTTCAGCAACCATTTTCGGGCTGCCTTTGACACCATATTTTTCCGGGCTGAATTTTGATTTCTGCTGCTGCGGCGCGGTGCTGCAGGCGGCCACGGCCGAAACCGCTGCTGCCACAATCAATCCCGTGCGCAACTGGGCGCTGAGTTTCCGTGCAGGACGCGATTTACCATCAAGCGTCACAGCTGGTTCCCCTGAAGACGTTCCTGCCACCTGGTTTGTCACCCGGCAAGATTTCCCGCCTGTCCCTTGCATACTGCCGTCCTACTCACTTACGCGCTGGCGGCCCCGCAGCTCACGCGATCATTCCGGCGTGTGGTTCGGTCCACACCGGTTTTCAAGGCATTGTTCCGATCTTCAGATCAGTCCCCGCAAGACGCACGAGCCCCCGCTGCACATCCCGCATATGCCCTTGTTAAAGCGTAGTTTTATTACTTCAAAGTAAACTGCCCGTCGAGGCCGCTGCGTTGCCCAAATTCAACTCTCCACCGGAATTAGACGTCTCCGGGTTTATTTCTCAAGGTCTGCTTGTTGTAACGGTCTGAAATATATGACTAAAAACTGCGTCAATTTGCCTGCTGCCGGCTGTTGCGCACAGGACACAGGTGAGAAGAAATCGTCATTCGGATCAGTTGTGACGTACATCACATTCAGACCTGTCAAATCAGCCTAGGGTGAACTCATTGCTGATGACCGCCCTGTCACAGCAATGCTGGACCCCACCTCCAGCTTCGGCCGCCGGTTCAAAACCCTGCCCACGACACCGGACCGGCGGCCCCTACCCTTTGGCGATGTTCCTGCGCCCGCACTGCCCGTCCTGCCCCTGTGTGCAAGCGGCGCGGGAACATCCCAAAGGAGCTTGATTCTCCCGCACATCCACACGATTTCGCCCGCCTGAACTTCATGCTGGTGATTCCGGCTTGACTTTCCGAGTGAGAAAAAGGAAACGGTTTGCACAGTCGGGCCGCCAAGGCACCGGCATGGTGAGGTGGCCGAGTGGTTTAAGGCAGCGGTCTTGAAAACCGCCGTGCGTGAGAGCGTACCGTGGGTTCGAATCCCACCCTCACCGCCATTCTTTTCTCAGCACGTTTCAAATTGATCCCGCCGCTGATGGACGTATACGTCGGCATCACGCGCAATTTGATGCGGATTTCTGTTTCCCCTATCATCTGATCCGGAGGAACCGTCGCTTGATGCGGCGGCGGCTACTGGGAGGAGATAGCCGGCATGTCAGTGATGCACGAGCCCTGGCTTGTTGCGCTGTCCCTGGTGATGGCCTTTCAGGGCAGTTTCGTGGGCTTGAACCTTGCTGTTCAGGTTCGCAGCGCAATTGACTCGAGACGTCGGCTGTTGCTTGCAGGGGCAGCATTGACCGTGGCCCTTGCCATCTGGTCCATGCATTTCGTCGGAATGCTGGCAGCCCGTCTGCCCGTCGCCGTCGATTTTCTCGTTCTGCCGACACTGTTGTCGTTTCTCGTCTGCGTACTTGTTGTCGGTATTGCTGTTTTCGCAGCTAGCAATGCGCGGCTGACCCCGATTCGCCTCGGCTTATCTGCCTTCGTCATGGGAAGCGGCATCTGCACCATGCATTATCTTGGCATGTATGCCCTGCATGGTTCGCTGCAAATGGAGCACGATCCGGCCTACGTCTTTGCAAGCTTCCTGATTGCCTTCAATGCGGCTGGCCTCGCCATGTGGCTTTTGTTCGGCCTTGGCCGACGTCCTCCTCTCGTCTTTTCTGCAGCTGTGCTGGCGCTTGCGATTTCAGCCATGCACTACACGGCGATGGCAGGATTGACCTATGAAACGTTGCAACCGGTTTCAGGTACTCTTGCGCCGGCCCTGAGCCCCGGAATGCTAGCGATTCTCGTGTCCTGCGTAGCATTTCTGGTGTCGGGGCTGTTTCTTCTGGCGCTCGTTCCCGCCCAGGAAGACCAGACCAAGGACGGCATGGTCAGGAACCAGCTGCCAGAGGAAGAGCAGCGAGAGGCACGTGAAGACAGGCAGAGCCAGTCAGCGCAAGCCGCAATGACTGTTGGCAGCAAATCCGCATCCGGATTGCAGGCGGCGGCCCAAGCGATCCGGCCTGGTCAGCCACTTGGCAAGGGAATGCTGCCGATCGAGCGGGACGGCCAGAAGACCAAGATCGGCGTGCTGGACATATATGCCATTCACGCGGACGCCCATTACACGCGTCTTTACGATGGCAGCAGAGAATTCTTCTGCCCCCTTTCCATCAGCGAAGCGGAACAGCAGCTTGATCCGCGCACATTCAACCGTGTCCACCGCAGCCACATCGTCAACCTCAGCCGCGTTGTCAGCTACAAGCGCTCCGGTGACGGAGGCGTCCTTATCCTGGCGGGCCAGGCGGGGCAGAGTGTTCCTGTCAGCCGGTCTCGTTGGGGGCGCGTGAAAGCGCGATTGAAGACGCTTGGCCAAAACAGGCATCAAAGCCACACGGGGCATGAACAGCCGGCTGCCGCCCAATAGCCAGATCATCGGATCGGTTCACTTTAGGTGTTGCAGTGCATGCAAGGCCGCAAAACACGCCGTTCGTGCAAATGCGCATCAAACGGACACTCTTCATAGTGGTGGTGTTTGCGGCTTGGGCTTCTATTGTAAGCTATTGTAATTAGATGCCCTTCTTGAAAGCATCTGAATTTACACCGTGAAATGCGTCAGAAAAGCTGTCGCATTTCGTGCAAGGCGGCACGTCATCCGTGTGGCCAGACAGGTTGTTTGTGCAAGCGTTCTTGAGTGTGCGCCGCACTGTTCCGCACCCTTTTCCAACGTGAACAATTCGGCCGTTTCCAGCGTCCGGATACGACGTTGCCGGTGGAAGGCGAAAGCAATCGCTTTTCGGGAAGACCGGCATCCGGCCCTGAGGTGGCCGGCAGAGGGAGGAGAAAGACGTGATACCTGGTGCATTCACCTATCACCGGCCATCGTCCGTGGCGGAAGCTGTCGCGATCCTGGTCAGCCATGGCGACGAAGCGCGGCCACTGTCCGGTGGCCATAGCCTGATCCCCATGATGAAGTTGCGCATGGCAGCGCCGGAACATCTGGTCGACCTTGGTGGCATTGCCGATCTCAAAGGCATTTCCGACGATGGCGGCACGATCACCATTGGCGCCATGACCACGCAGCATGAGCTGATCGCCTCGGATCTCTTGGCGTCAAAACTGCCGATCATTCGCGAAACGTCACTTCTCATTGCCGATCCGCAGATCAGATATGTCGGCACCCTTGGCGGAAATGTCGCCAATGGCGATCCGGGCAACGATATGCCGGCGCTGATGCAGTGCCTGAATGCGACCTATGTTCTGACCGGGCCGGACGGCGAACGTGAAGTCCCTGCACGCGACTTCTATGAGGCGGCCTATTTCACGGCCCTTGCGCCTGAGGAAATTCTGACAGCCGTTCGTATACCCGTCCCGCCTGCAGGGCACGGCTATGCCTATGAAAAGCTGAAGCGCAAGGTTGGCGACTATGCGACAGCCGCAGCTGCCGTCGTCCTGACGATGGAAGGCGGCAGTGTGTCCTTCTGTTCGATTGCCCTCACCAATGTCGCGGATACACCGCTTTTTGCGCAGGAAGCCGGAGTGATCCTGGCTGGTTCGACGCTCGATACGGCAACTGTTGCCCGCGCGGTCGCGGCGGCTGAGGCGATCACCGAGCCCGCTTCGGACGGACGTGGACCTGCAGAATATCGCACCAAGATGGCAGGCGTGATGTTGAAGCGGGCGCTCGCGAAAGCCGCAACACGCGCAACCAGTTGAACCAGGATCGAGGGAACCGACAATGAGCGATATTGAACAGATCCCCGTCACCATGACCATCAACGGCAAGAAGGTGCAGCGTTTTGTAGATCCGCGCACGCTTCTGATCCATTTCCTGCGAGAGGACCTCAACCTCACCGGACCGCATATCGGCTGCGAGACGTCCCACTGCGGTGCCTGCACGGTTGAGCTGAATGGCATCTCCGTGAAGTCCTGCACCATGTTTGCCGTCCAGGCAGACGGCGCGGAACTGACGACCATCGAAGGCATGGCCAATGCGGATGGTACCTTGTCAGCGCTTCAGGAAGGCTTCCGGCAGATGCACGGGCTGCAGTGCGGCTTCTGCACCCCGGGAATGATCCTTCGTGCACACACGCTGCTGAAGGAAAACCCGAATCCCACGGAAGAGGAAATCCGCATGGGCATTTCGGGCAATCTTTGCCGTTGCACCGGTTACCAGAACATCGTCAAGGCGATCCAGTACGCCGCTGCGAAGCTGAATGGCACTGAATTTCAGGAGGCTGCAGAATGAACGACATGACCCCGACACGGGAACAGCGCGAAGCCGCGCTGGAAGGCATGGGCTGCAAGCGCAAGCGTGTGGAAGATATTCGCTTCACGCAAGGCAAGGGCCAGTATGTCGATGATGTGAAACTGCCCGGGATGGTGTTCGGCGATTTCGTTCGTTCTCCCTATGCCCACGCCAAGGTTACGAAGATCGATGCTTCCGAAGCGTTGAAACTGCCTGGCGTGATCGCCGTCCTGACGGCGGAAGACCTGAAAGGCGTCAATCTTGCGTGGATGCCGACACTCGCCGGTGACGTGCAGATGGTGCTGGCCGATGGCAAGGTGCTGTACCAGAACCAGGAAGTCGCCTTCGTGGTGGCCGAGAACCGCTACATCGCCGACGATGCCATTCAGCTGGTGGAAGTCGAATATGAAGAGCTTCCCGTCCTGACGGACCCTTTCAAGTCGATGGATCCGGATGCGCCGGTTCTGCGGCCTGATCTCGACGGCAAGATGGAAGGCGCACACGGGCCGCGCAAACACCACAACCACATCTTCACCTGGGAAGTCGGCGACCAGGAGGAAACCGACAGAGCCTTTGCTGAAGCCGATGTCACCATCAAGGAGCTGATCTCCTATCATCGGACGCACCCCTCACCGCTCGAGACCTGTCAGTGCGTTGCATCGATGGACAAGATCAAGGGTGAGTTGACGGTCTGGGGAACGTTTCAGGCACCCCATGTCATCCGTACGGTGGCATCTCTGCTCTCGACTATTCCGGAGCAGAAGATCCATGTCATCGCGCCGGATATCGGCGGCGGTTTCGGCAACAAGGTCGGGGCTTATCCGGGTTACATCTGTGCCATCGTTGCCTCCATCGTCACCGGCGTGCCGGTGAAGTGGGTCGAGGATCGGATGGAGAACCTTTCGACAACGTCCTTTGCTCGCGATTATCACATGACCGCGGAAATCGCTGCGAAGAACGACGGCACCGTCACTGGTCTCAAAGTACATGTTCTGGCTGACCATGGCGGCTTTGATGCCTGTGCCGATCCGTCGAAATGGCCGGCTGGTTTCTTCAACATTGTAACCGGGTCCTACGACTTCCCGTCAGCGCATCTGGCTGTCGACGGGGTCTATACCAACAAGGCACCGGGCGGCGTCGCCTACCGCTGTTCGTTCCGTGTGACGGAGGCGGCCTATTGTATCGAGCGGGCGATGGATATCCTGGCGCAGAAGCTCGACATGGATCCGGCGGACTTGCGGATGAAGAACTTCGTCAAACCGGAGCAGTTCCCCTATCACTCGGCCCTTGGCTGGGAATATGACAGCGGCGACTATCACACCGCCATGCAGAAGGCGATGGACACGATCGGCTATCGCGAGCTGCGCGCTGAGCAAAAGGCCAAGCAGGAAGCTTTCAAGCGGGGGGAAACCCGCGAGATCATGGGCATCGGCGTGTCGTTCTTTACAGAGATCGTCGGTGCCGGACCGTCGAAGAATTGCGATATCCTCGGTGTCGCAATGTTCGACAGTGCCGAAATCCGCGTGCACCCGACCGGCTCGGTGATTTCCCGCATGGGCACCAAGTCGCAAGGCCAGGGGCATGAAACGACCTGGGCGCAGATCATCGCCACTGAAATTGGCATTCCGGCCGCCGATATCATGGTGGAGGAAGGCAACACGGATACCGCGCCTTATGGGCTGGGGACCTATGGTTCACGCTCCACACCGGTTGCCGGTGCCGCTATTGCGCTTGCGTCTCGCAAGATCCGCAACAAGGCACAGATGATCGCGGCTCACATGCTGGAAGTATCCGAATACGATCTGGAATGGGACGTGGACGGCTTCCAGGTGAAAGGCAATCCGCAGGCACGCAAGTCCATGAAGGAGATTGCCTGGGCTGCCTATCACGCTCCGCCACCAGGCATGGAACCGGGCCTTGAAGCGGTCAGTTATTATGACCCGCCCAACATGACCTATCCGTTCGGTGCCTACCTCTGTGTAATGGATATCGACGTCGACACCGGCGTTGCAAAGACACGGCGTTTCTATGCGCTGGACGACTGCGGCACCCGGATCAACCCGATGATCATCGAGGGACAGGTCCACGGCGGTTTGACCGAGGCCTTTGCCATCGCGATGGGTCAGGAGATCCGCTACGACGAGATGGGCAACGTGCTGGGGGCGTCCTTCATGGACTTCTTCCTGCCGACAGCTGTCGAGACACCTCACTGGGAAACGGATTTCACCGTCACCCCCAGCCCACATCACCCGATCGGGGCAAAGGGTGTGGGCGAAAGCCCGAATGTCGGCGGTGTGCCGGCCTTCTCCAATGCGGTGAACGACGCCTTCAAGTTCCTCGGGTCGACCCATATCCAGATGCCGCATGACGCCTGGCGGATCTGGCAGGCGGCCAAGGACCTGGGTGCGCACGCATAAAGCACTTCTTACCGCAGGCTGGCTCCTCCGGGACAAAGCCTGCGGTGACGTTCCGGTCGTCCTCATGTGAATGATCCTGGATCAGCGCCTGAAAGACGATGGAAGCGGCCTTTTCACCGAACGGACCAGCATGACCCAGACCAAGGATCAGATAGCGCTACAACTCGCGGATGCCGGTTATATCGCGGACGAAGGTCTTGCGACGGCACTTCTGCTGACCGGAATGCTCGGGCGACCGCTGCTTCTGGAAGGCGAAGCCGGTGTCGGCAAGACGGAAGTGGCGAAGGCTCTGGCGCGGCTGGAGAACACCGATCTCATACGACTGCAGTGCTATGAGGGCCTCGACCGTTCCGACGCCATCTACGAGTGGAACTATCAGCGCCAGCTTCTGGCCATCAAGGCGCGGGAAGGGTCTGGCGACAGTGCGGAAACTGTCGAGGAAGCGATTTTCTCCGAGAAATATCTTCTGGAACGCCCCCTTCTAGCGGCCATTCGAAAAGACGTGCCGCCGGTTCTGCTGATCGATGAAATCGACCGGGCAGACGAGGAATTCGAGGCATTCCTGCTTGAGATCCTGTCTGACTTCCAGGTGTCGATCCCGGAACTCGGCACGGTTCAGGCAACAACTATCCCGCGCGTGGTTCTGACCTCAAATGGTACGCGCGAACTCTCGGACGCATTGCGCCGGCGTTGCCTTTATCATTTCGTCGATTACCCCTCGCCCGACCGCGAAACCCGAATTCTGCTGGCGTGTGTCCCGGATCTGGATGCTGCTCTCGCCCAACAGATCGCCGAACTCATGAACAAACTGCGCAAGGAAGACCTTGTGAAGGTTCCAGGCGTTGCCGAAACCATCGATTGGGCGGCGGCTCTTCTCGGCCTTGGAGCCAAAAACCTGCACGAGAGCCGGGAGCTTGTCTTTGAGACGCTGTCTTGTGTCCTGAAAACCCGGGAGGACAGCGCCAGGGTCAGCCGCGAAGTCACCGACAGGTTGCTTGGAAAGGTGGCTTGAGCAATGTCCGGCCTTTTCCTTGAAACCAGAGCAGACATCGGGCCGATCCTGAGGCTGCGTCTGGCAGGGTTTGTCCGCTCACTGCGCGACAGCGGCTTCAAGGTTGGATTGGCCGAGACCCGTGATGCCAGCCGGTTGCTGTGTTCGCAGGTAATACAGCGCCCTGGAAGCCTGAAGGCTGCCTTTCGCAGTCTTTTTTGCGGACGCTTGTCCGACTGGCACCGTTTCGACGACATCTTCGATGCCTATTGGATCGGCAAGGGTGTCAAATCTGGCGTGAAGGTTACCGGGACGAGTACGCGCAAGGGCATGAAGACCATTCGCGAGCTGATAGACGCAAGTGGTAACCGCCAGGAGACAATTGCGGGCGACGTCGAACGCCTTCCCGGTGAAGAGGATGAAGCGAGCAACGACGCTCCCTCCGGGCGGCGGGAAGGCGCGAGCATTGCCGAAAACCTCGGCAAGGTGGATTTTCGAGATCTCCACGATCCGGACGCCCTTAAGCAGGCCCATGACCTTGCCGAACGTCTTGCCCGTGCGATGCGCATACGACTGACCCGCAGGGATCGTCAGAAACGAACAGGCCGAAAGCTGGATCTGCGCCGAACCATCCAGCGTTCCATTGCTCATGGCGGGACCCCCATCGAGCTTGTGCGTAAAGGCCCACGTGAGAAACAGCTCAGGCTGGTTATCCTGCTCGATGCGTCCGGATCGATGAACAACTACACGGGTGTCTTCACACGGTTTGTGCACGGCTTGCTGGATAACTTCCGCGAAGCCGAGGCGTTTGTCTTCCACACACGCCTTATGCACGTCTCGTCGGCTCTTTCCGAGCGCGATGCAGGCCGCGCTCTTGATCGCATGGGCCTGATGGCACAGGGGATCGGGGGCGGCACGAAGATTGGCGCGGCGCTGGCCGACTTCAACAGATGGCACGCCGCCCGTGTCGTCCATTCGCGCGCCTGCGTCCTGATCCTGTCGGATGGCTATGACACAGGCACGCCGGAAGCACTTGGCGACGAGATGGCACGGTTGCGGCGGCGATGCAGGCGCATTGTCTGGCTCAACCCGCTGCTTGGCTGGCAGGGCTATGAACCGACAGCCGGAGGCATGGCCGCCGCCTTGCCTCATGTCGATTTCTTCGCGCCAGCCCATAACCTCGCCAGCCTTGAAGCCCTAGAGCCTTATCTTGCGAGACTTTGAACGATGGGAGATGTCGAGATGAAACATTCCGTTCCCGTGTCCGGCAAAGAGGCCGCGCCAGAGGTCGTGCAGGACCTACCCCGCCTGATGAACCGTTTGCAAGGTGACAACGAACCCTTCGTTCTGGCAACCGTTGTACGCACCATATCGGTGACCGCAGCCAAGGCGGGCGCGAAGGCCGTCATCGACAGGAATGGGGATATTGTCGGCGGCTGGATCGGCGGTGGCTGCGCAAGATCGGCTGTCATCAAGGCGGCAAGGTCCGCTTTTGAAGATGGTCAGACACGATTGATCTCCCTTCAACCGGCAGACCTGCTGGCCGAGATCGGCGTAGAAGCCGGTGAAGAGCGCGAAGGCATTCAATTTGCCAGGAACATGTGCCCAAGCCAGGGGACCATGGATATCTTCATAGAACCGGTTCTGCCGCGGCCCATGCTTGTCATCTACGGCGCCAGTCCGGTTGCCGTGGCCCTTGCGAGCCAGGCGCCGTCCATCGGGTTTGACCTGACCTTCTGCGCACCTGCAGAAGACCTGCCCGTCTTTTCAGGTGCGGGCAAAAGAGCAGAAGGGTTTGACAGTCCCATTCACAGCAACGGGCAGATCTACACTATTATTTCGACCCAGGGACGTGGCGATCTGGTGGCCCTGAAGGCAGCTCTTCTGACGGATGCGCGCCACATCGGGTTTGTCGGGAGCCGCCGGAAGATTGCAGCCCTGAAGGAGAAGTTGCGCGACGAAGGCGCAGCGGATCAGACCCTCGACCGGATCAAGGGGCCCGCAGGCCTCGATCTGGGAGCCATTGCACCGGAAGAAATTGCGCTCTCTATCCTGGCGGAACTTTTGATGATCCGCCGCAGCGGACACCGCCAGACCAACATCCATCACGTTTGACCCCACCAGGGAAGCAACCACATGCAAATGAACGACAGCCAGCGGATCGAAGCCCCCAAGCATAAGGTTTGGGAGGCTTTGAATGATCCGGAAGTCCTGAAGGCCTCTATTCCGGGATGCGAAGACCTGATCAAGCTTTCCGATACTGAACTGGAAGCGAAGGTACGTCTCAAGGTGGGCCCGGTAAAAGCAACTTTCGGCGGCAAGGTGACGCTCAACGATCTCGACCCGCCGAACGGTTACACCATTGAAGGCGAAGGCTCTGGTGGGGTCGCCGGGTTTGCCAGAGGTGCCGCCAAGGTTCATCTGGAAGAAGACGGTCCTGATGCGACGATCCTTCACTACGAGGTTGATGCGAAGGTTGGCGGCAAGCTGGCGCAGCTTGGTGTCAGACTGATCGATTCAACCGCCAAACGGCTTGCCGGTGAGTTTTTTACCGCCTTCGGCGAACAGGTCGCCCCGGGAAAACCGGCTGCGACGAACGAAGTGGAAGCCGATACCGCGCCAGAAGACGCTTCTCCTTCCGGCGGCGAAGAGAAAAAGGGATGGATCAAAGGCCTTTTCACCGGCAAGAAAAAGCAGGACGTAGCTGGTGACGAGGGTAAGGTCGACGAACCTGCGGAATAAATCCCGACTGCAAGAGCTGCTTGCCTGGCTCTTGCAGATGTTCAAACCGGAGGAATTGTTATGGCACATACCGAAGTTCAAGCCATGAGTGGCATTCGCGAAGTGACGCGTGATCCATCGCTGGTTCTTGCACTCGTCACCGGTTCGGCCTTGACCGGATTTTTGCTGGTGGCGCACGCCTGTTGTCTGGGCATCACCGAACAGCATTTCCTGCCGTTGGTTCAGATCTGCTCTTTCACTGGCTGAGACTGTTTTTCGATAGATCAGCACAGCCTGCTTAAGGTCTGGGCATGGTGCATTCTTCACCATGCTGCCCATATTCTGCTCAGAATATCATTTGCCTCTGATTGGTTTCGACGAGCTCAATCCAGATTCTATTTCTTAAATTATTGAAACAATGTACGAATTTTTCGCCTTCGCCTTTCTGGCATTCCCCTTGCTTTGGTGATGATGTGCAGCGCGCCTAGGGATCCGGTCGCAAGACGACGCAGGACCGAGAGGTGCAAGCCGGTTGAGAGGCATATGCCGACATAGACCGGTGACACGGCGGGACAAAAACCCGGGAGACAACTGCACGAGGTTTCGCGCGCGCGAACCTGCTCCCGGCCGTGCGCAAAAACCTCATGACGTAAGTCCGGTTCTGATGACCGGGCCCAAGACAGGAGACGCGCACAGATGTTGAAATCGATTGCCAAAGCTTCCCTCCTCGCCGCAGCGCTGACGCTGCCTCTTTCTCTCACTTCGGCCAGGGCCGAGGAAAAGACGGATTTCAAGGTCTGCTGGTCCATTTATGTCGGCTGGATGCCCTGGGGCTATCTGCAGGACAGTGGCCTCATGAAGAAATGGGCCGACAAGTACGACATCTCCGTCGAGATCGTTCAGATCAACGACTACGTGGAGTCCATCAATCAATACACCGCAGGAGAATATGACGGCTGCTCCATGACCAATATGGATGCCCTTTCGATCCCGGCTGGCGGCGGTGTCGACACGACTGCGCTTATCGTCGGTGACTATTCGAACGGTAACGATGGCATCATCCTGAAGGACAAGTCCGAACTTGCCGATATCAAGGGACAAAGCGTCAACCTGGTGGAGCTTTCCGTCTCCCACTACCTGCTTGCACGGGCACTCGACACGGTTGGTCTCAGTGAACAGGATCTGACGGTCGTCAATACCTCAGATGCAGACATGATCGCTGCCTATCAGACGCCGGATGTCACGGCGGTGGTCACCTGGAACCCGCTCCTGTCTGAAATCGAAGCGGAATCAAATGCCACCAAGGTTTTCGACAGCTCTGGCATTCCGGGTGAAATCATCGATATCATGATGGTCAATACCGAGACGCTTGCGGACAATCCTGCCTTCGGAAAAGCCCTTGTCGGAGCGTGGTACGAGCTGATGGCGATCATGTCGTCCGATAGCGACGAGGGCGTCGCTGCACGCACCGCCATGGCCGAAGCCTCCGGCACGGACCTTGCCGGGTACGATGCGCAGCTCGCGACCACCAAGATGTTCTACACGCCCGCAGAAGCGGTCGAGTTCACCAAATCCGCAGAACTTCCCGAGACGATGAAATTCGTTGCCGAGTTCCTTTTCGACAAGGGCATTCTGGGTGAAGGGGCACCCAGCCCCGAATTTGTCGGCGTCTCTTTCCCGGATGGCTCGATCTATGGCGATACTGGCAACGTGAAACTGAAATTCGACCCGAGTTTCATGGTGATGGCCGCAGAAGGCACGCTCTAAGCATCCACTGCTGATCCGGCGGTTCCGGTGCCTCGGCGCCGGAGCCGCAGCCATAGACCGATCGGACCGTTTCATGCGTATCATCAACCGGAAACCCTCCCGGGTCACCGCCCTGGCGCTTGGGCTCCTGCCATTCGTGCTGACATTGGTCGCCTACGCGATTGCCAGCCATTACCGGCGGCTCGACAATCCGGCGGACAAGCTTCTCCCCTCCATCACCAGCATGGGAGAGGCCTTCTGGCGCATGGCGGCAGTGCCGGACCGGAGGTCGGGAGATCTTCTGCTCTGGCTGGATACTTTCGACAGTCTCTGGCGTCTCGGGACGGGGATGGCAGTGTCGACCCTTCTGGCGATCTCCCTTGGCATTGCAATCGGCTTCATTCCCCATATCCGCAGCGGACTGGCGCCTTATCTCGCGACATTCTCGCTGATCCCGCCGATCACCATCCTGCCGATCCTGTTCATCACCTTCGGCCTTGGCGAACTCGCAAAAGTCGCCTTGATTGTAATTGGCACGGCACCAGTGATGATCCGTTCCACGGCCCAAGCGGTTCTGGACATTCCCCGAGAGATGATCATCAAGGCGGAAACACTTGGGGCCAGCGTCTGGCAAATGGTTACGCGGCTCGTGTTGCCGCAGGTGCTCCCGCACCTGATCACCAGCCTGCGGCTCTCACTCGTGCCTGCCTGGATCTTTCTGATTTCGGCTGAGGCCATCGCGTCCACATCCGGACTTGGCTACCGCATCTTCCTGGTGCGCCGTTACCTCGCGATGGATGTGATCCTTCCTTATGTCGTCTGGATAACGCTGCTGGCGTTCCTGCTCGACAGAGCCTTACTGCTGTTGTCCCGCCGCGCATTTCGCTGGCACCATCTGGGAGGTGACGCGCTATGAGCACTGCGTCCAAACTCTCGGTCCAGAGCCTGGCAAAGTTATACGACGGCGTGCCTGTTCTCGAACGGGTCAACCTGGAAGTCCAGACCGGGTCTTTCTGCACGATCGTCGGGGCATCCGGCTGCGGAAAATCAACATTCCTGCGGATGCTGCTTTCCCAGGAACATCCAACCCGTGGACAGATCCTCCTGGACGGCGCTCGCTTGCCACTTGAGCCGACACCCGACCGCGGGATCGTCTTCCAGAAATACTCGGTGTTTTCGCATCTAACCGTGGCCGAAAACCTCATACTTGCACAAGAGTTTGAAACGTCGCGTTGGACCGGGCGGCTTTTTGGCAATTCCCGCAAGTCGGCTTTTCAGTCAACCGACGACCTGCTTGACAGGATCGGTCTGCGACCGGCGTCAAACAAATATCCTGCGCAGCTGTCCGGTGGCATGCAGCAACGTCTCGCGATCGCCCAGGCCTTGATCAAGAAGCCAAGTATCCTGCTGCTCGACGAGCCTTTCGGCGCGCTAGACCCGGGTATACGCGTCGATATGCATGAATTGCTTCTGGGGCTCTGGAAAGAGTTGTCCATGACGGTGTTCATGGTGACGCACGATATTCACGAGGCCTTCAAGCTCGGCACGCGTCTGCTGGTGTTTGACAAGATCCGCCACGACCCGCAGGCGCCACAGGCTTACGGCGCGACCATCACCTACGATCTGCCGCTCAAATCGCCAACTGGAGCCTCCCTGCGGTCTCCGGAGGCCATCGCAGGTGCAATTGGGGCTCCACAGACTAACCAGCCCACTCCGTCTTCCCAAAGCATCCACACCCCAAGCAATCAGGAATGAGGACCATCCCATGAGTTTCAATCGAGCCTCGGGCCCCAGGACGCACCACCTTGCAGCAGGTCAATTCACCCGAGACCCCAGCCGAAGACAGCATCATCCTGACTTCGACAAACTCCAATTGCGAGGTTGGAAGGCCGCTGAGAAGGAAGGTGCCCTGCCCTCTGCCGCGTGGGAAAAGGAAAAAGCCTGGGCACTGCGAATGGGACTGACAGGATCGGATAGTCTCACCGACAAATCGATCCCGACCTTTGCCCGTGGAGAACTGCCCCACTATGCGGGGATCAACACCTTCCTGAAGGCACCCTATATCGAGGATGTGACAAAGGTCGGGGCTTATGATGCCGCCGTCATCGGCATCCCTTTCGATGGGGGCACCACTTACAGACCCGGCACACGGTTCGGACCGCAAGGAGTCCGGAAGATTTCCGCGCTCTACACGCCCTACAACTACGAGATGGGTGTCGATCTTCGGGAACAGATGACGCTTTGCGATGTCGGTGACATCTTCACCATTCCTGCCAATATCGAAAAGACGTTTGACCAGATAACGCGGGCGGTCTCGCATGTCGCGTCGTCCGGAGCCTTGCCGATCATGATCGGCGGGGATCATTCAATCGGCTTTCCTTGCGTACGCGGGATTGCCCAGTGCACGTCCAAACGCATTGGTATCGTGCATTTCGATCGGCATATCGACATTCAGGAAAAGGATCTGGATGAGCGGATGCATACGACGCCCTGGTTCCACGCGACAGATCTCGTCAACGTACCGGCCGTCAATCTGGTTCAGATCGGTATCGGAGGCTGGCAGGTACCGCGCGAAGGTGTGGAAGTTGCCCGGGAGCGGAACACCAACATCTTCACCATGCGCGATGTTGAGGAACTGGGATTGGCGGAAACGGCCGCACGGGCGCTGGAACTGGCATGGAAGGACGCAGATGCAGTCTATATCTCGTTCGATATCGACAGTGTCGACTGCGGGTTCGTGCCCGGTACAGGCTGGCCGGAACCAGGTGGCTTCCTGCCGAGAGAGGCACTTGAGCTGGTGTCGCTGGTCGCGAAGGAAGGCATCTGCGGTCTGGAGGTCGTAGAAGTTTCACCACCTTACGATTGCTCCGATATCACAGCCCTTCTGGCAACTCGCGTGATTGTAGATGTTCTCGGGACCCTGGTTTCCCATGGTAAAATGGGCTCCCACAAATCCATCATCGACAAGCCGGTGTCCATTCCGGCCGGTCCGGACGTGGAGTAAGGCGATGGCGCGACATCATCACGGCCACGATCACCATGCTCATCACGATCATGGACATGGTGATCACCAGCATCACCGCCACCATACTCACCACACACATGACCACGATCACGGAGGTCTCGCCGGACATAATCACGGGGCGGCGGACCATCTGCATTCTCATGTTCATGGGGCCTCGCATGCGGACCGGGCCGAAGAACTGCAGGCACTTGCGGTGAGCTTCATCGACGGCTTTCGGGCTGCCGACGACAAGACCAGTTACCTGCGTCTTGCCGGCGTCCCATTTCACCGCCCTGGTACCGACGGTCTTATACAGCACCTTGTCGACGCAAAGATCGTCAGCAATTGGCAGGTCGGTACAGCCTCGCCTGCCTTTGCTTCCCGAGAACTCGTCTACATGAGTTTTCCAGGTTCAATGGTCCAGGCCCGGGAAACCATGACCTTCACCTTTGTATCCTTGTCGCAACGGTCAGACATTGACCTCATCGACATCCTCACCACTCGTCTGGCCCATGGAGATATCGCAGAATGAAACAGCTTTTGACGACGTCAATTCTTGCATTGGCGTCCACCCCCGCACTTGCACACCCTGGTGCGCACGATCATCTGGCCGGTTGGGAAGGCGCAGGAGAGCATCTGCTTGGCTCGCCATTTCATCAGCTACTGCTCGTGGTGGCTGTCAGCGGGTTGGTTCTGGCCGTTTCCCTGGTCCGGAAGTCGAAAAAGACAACCAGGAAACAGCCTGTAGAACGCAGGTCCTGAGGGTCTCTCCCCTTACAGCGGGGCCTTGATACCAACCGTGGTATCAGAGCCCCGCCAGAGTGCTTTTGGAATGATCCGAGAAGAACAGGGTCGTTATGTCATCGATCGCCATCGGACCGCCGAACAGGTAGCCCTGGCCGATGGTGCAGCCGATATCGACCAGTACATCGCGTTGCTCGACTGTCTCGATGCCTTCGATCAAGACCTGAGAGCCCATGGTTTCGGCAATACCAAGGACCATCTTGAGAATATCGCGAATTTTCTTGTCCTTGACCGCCTTGGTGGCGAACGACCTGTCGATCTTGATTTCGTCCCAGTCAAAGTCCGTCAGGTAAGACAGGGCGGAATAACCGACGCCAAAATCATCCAGCGAAATACCGATACCCAGTGATCGCAACTCAACGAGTGTTGTCTGAATGCGGCGCAGATCGCTCATCAGGGTTGTTTCGGTCACTTCCAGTTTCAGCCTGGAGGCTGGCAGACCGGTACGGCCGAGGCATTCGTCGAGCATTGCGACGACGTCGTCGCTCAGAATCTGCGCAACAGAAAGGTTGACCGACAGGCTCAGGTCCGATGGCAACAACTGAACTTCGGAACACGATGTCTCCAGGATCTTCCATCCCAGCGATACGATATCTCCATTGCGTTCGGCGATCGGGATGAATTCCGATGGTGAAATCCAGCCCAGTTCGGAATGGTACCAGCGTGCCAAAGCTTCCACGCCGAAGATACGTCCGGTCATGAGATTGAACTGTGGCTGGAAGTGCGGAAGGCATTCGTTCGCCTCAATGGCGCGGGCAAGTGCGTTTTCGACGATTGTACGCCGTTCCATTTCCGCGCGCATGGCCGGTTCGTAGGTCACGACGCGGCGGCGGCTGTAGCTGACGGCGTTACCAACCGCGAGATCCGCATTGCGAATGATGTCTGTGGCATCTCGCTCGACGGTGGAGGAATCCGCATAGCCGATAGCTGGTGAAATCAGGAAGGATCCGAGTGCCGTCGGGACCGGGCGCAGGAAGATGTCGTGGATCCGGTTTGCGACGACAGAAGCAGTCAGCCCAACCTCCTCATCATTCACGGTCATGAGGAGAAAACCCTTGCCTCCTGAGCGGGCAAGGCAATTTACACCTTCCATCCGGTCTACCGCGTGACGCAACAGGTCCGCAGTCGATGCCAGGATGGCTTCTTCCGTTACAAGGCTGAACTTGTTGATAGCCGGCAGTCTGGACTCCAGATCGATGTTGAGAATGCTCAAGGTCTGGTCAGGAGCGAGTGTCTCGTGAGTAGAGCGCACGATCTCTGCAAAGACGCGGGAATTTACCAGACCTGTAACACCGTCGTGGTCCAGCCGGTGCTCCAGAAGCCTGGTTTGCTCGCGGCTTGCCTCTGCCTGTCCTTGCAGCACCTGGCTGCGCTTGTTGGAGAACCAGATCCAGCCAAGGCTGACCAGAAGGAAAACAACAACGAGCGCGTCTTGTACAATCTGGTGGAAATGAAAGGTTTTTCTCGCCGCCGACATTTGCTTGGCAGCTTCCTGGGTCACCATCTGATTGATTTGCTGAAGGGAACTTCCTATCCCCTGCAAGATGATCAGAGCATTGCTCACGGAGGTCTGGTCATCGAGCGTATCCAGGAACGGCTTCAGCCGGTTGCTCGTACGAACGATGTGGACCAGTTTGTCCTGAATGTAGTCCGACGGCCCCACAATTTCGCTGTAGGCGTCGCTGGGCCACGTTTCGAAGGCGTTCAGCAGTGCTTCGTAGGTTTTTCCGGCCTCTGCAGCATCTTCCGGGCTTTTCAAGGCACTGTACCGTGCAATCAGCTTTTCCAGGGCCGTAGTGTTAAAGCGCAGCGTGTCGTAGAGGACCGAACGTTCCAACTGATCCTTGTGAAGGTAGTCGGCTTGCGCACTATAGAGCGAGTAGGCGTTTACACCGAGCAAAAGCGTAAGGGAGGCGCAAAGCGCCGGAAATCCTATTCGCAACAGTTTATCAAAAATCATTGGCTCAACCGCCCTGATGACAGATTACACCGCTCCAATTGGAGCTTATCGATAGTCCTTTCCGGCCCAATGTCTCTGTCACAGACGAACCGGTTCCCCCCGGCTTGCCATTTCCGGTATCAGCGGCAGGCCATCTACCTGCTGCGCTGGACCAGCGGTGGATTACGCCCGATTGTTAGCGCCGCAAACTTTCACGAAACTTGCGAGTAAAAAACGGTTGTAGACCCCAATCGCGGAAAGATCTTTTTGCCCTTCAATCCACGATGTAGGAATTTAGACCCGACAACGGTTAAGACCGTCTAAATGCCAAAAGACGCAACGTAAATTGTGCTTGGTTTTGCGGTGGATAACGGGGATGGGCACAAGATTGCTGTCATGCTGCCATTGTTTACCCAAGGTTGTCTTGACGCGTTCATTTCAAAACGAAATCCTGCAGCTGGATCATGAAATCGTGTTGGGAGCGGGGGCAAATGCCGATCTTAAGGACACTCCGAGATGGGCTTACGCCAACCGGGCTCATAGTAGCAGTCAGTTTCTTCGGTGCCGCCCTGACGCCGTCGATGATGCCGAGGGAGCCAATTGTACAAGCGACCCTCGCCGCCGTGGCAGCGACGTTTGGCTATGAAGTGACCCTTCTGGCAAGGAGTGTCTGGCGTTATCTGGAGTTGCCGGAACCCAAGGGACGTTTGTGGGCACTCTGGCTCCTTGCAGCTTGCGGCATCAGTCTTGCGATCATGGTCTATAGTCTGTCGAAAGCTGCCAGTTGGCAGAACGCGACCCGTGAAGCTGTCGGTTTGCCGCCACTCGAGAGCGCAGCGCCATTCTTCATCGTCACCGTTGGCGTGTTGATCGCACTTTTCTTGTGGCTGGTTTTCCGGGTCGCAGGTGCCTTGCGTAGAGCCGTCGCTGGTGTTCTGGACAAGTTGCTTCCAAGGCGCGTGGGCGTGGTCCTGTCCATCGTTCTTGTTGGCTGGTTCCTGTGGGCACTTGTCGATGGAGCCCTTGTACGCAATGCGTTTCGCATGGCCGATACGTCTTTTCTGGCTGCAGACCTGCTGCTTGAACCTGATATCGAAAAACCTGCAGATCCCGAAAAGACCGGCAGTACCCAGTCGCTGGTCAAATGGGACGAGATGGGGCGATGGGGTCGTCACTATGTTGCGACTGCTCCGACTGCAGCAGAAATCTCCGAATTCTTGCCGGATAATGCCGTTGATCCGATCAGGGTCTATGTTGGACGAAGGTCTGGTGCCACCGCAGAAGAACGCGCTCAACTTGCCTTGCAGGAACTAATCCGCGTTGGCGGATTTGACCGGTCGGTTCTTGTGGTCGTGGTACCACCCGGCACCGGTTGGATGGACCCGGGAGCTCACGACACAATCGATTTCATGCTTGGCGGTGATGTGGCGACGGTGGCTGTTCAATATTCCTATCTGACCAGTTTTCTGGCGCTGCTTGCCCATCCAGACTACGGGGTAGATCAGGCTCGAGCCCTCTTCAACGCGGTCTATGCCCACTGGACGCAGCTGCCCAAAGACAGTCGACCGGAGCTTTATGTTCACGGGCTCAGTCAGGGGGCCTTCAACTCCCAGGCAACACTTCCCCTGTTTGACATGTTGGGTGACCCGATCCAGGGCGCCTTCTGGGCCGGGTCACCTTTCTTCTCGCGCTATTGGTCGGAGGTCCGGGACCGGCGGAAGGGTGACAGTCCGGCATGGCGTCCGAACTACGGAAACGGCTCGCTTGTCCGGGTGATGGATCAATATGGCGGACTGGAGGGAAACTACGCACCCTGGGGGCCAATTCGTGCGGTATTTCTGAACTATGGTAGTGACCCTATCGTAAACTTCACGTTCGATACGGGATTCAGGCCGCCAGCCTGGATGGCCTCACCGCGTGCACCGGATGTTTCAGAAAAACTGTCCTGGTTTCCCGTGGTGACAATGCTTCAGATTGCGCTGGATTCCATGTTTGCGCTGGATGTTCCCAGATACGGGCACTACTACATTGCGCCTGATTACATCGACGGATGGGCTGCAGTTGTCGATCCGGACGGCTGGTCACCAGAAAGAGCGGAAGCGCTGAAAAAGATATTCGAGCGCCGTGATCCTGCGATCTAACGCCCGGAACCAATTGGTTCGACTATCGATTTTCCAAAAGGCTGGCCAGGCCACGTTTAAAGGTTTCTCCGGCTGGTTCTGCTGCTTTTACGATGTCTGCAACCTTGAAGAATTCCATGGTCTTGAAACGGCCGACTGGTGGTTCAATCAACAAATCAGGTTGATTGCAGGCCAATTTGGCGGCGACCAACGAGTGAAGGGTGATCGAGAACGAGCCGATCCAGGTTTCCAGGCCGGTTGGAAGCCCGCTTTTTCGTTCTTCGAAATTGCTGCCAGTGACATCGACAGCAACCGTCGGAATGCCGTCGTCTTGAAAGACATCAAATGGTGTCGGGTTGACGAAGCCCCCGTCTATCAGAACCTGGCCATCTATTCTGACAGGCGTCAAAAGCATAGGGAGAGCAGACGAGGCTGCAATTGCAGGCAGCAGGGCCCCCTCCTCCAGAACCACCTGCGACTGGGTATAAAAATCCGTCGCAACGATCTTCATTGGCAGTTTCAAATCCGAGAACTGCTCGGCGAGGTTTGCAGGAAAAACCGTTTCGAAAAGAACAATCGGATCTATAATCGCCGGACGGACGACATTGAAGAGCGACGACCAGGTTCGGCCATCCTTCAGAAACAGCTTTTGAATCAATTGCGTTTTCTGGGTAAAGAGATCAATAGCAAATTGCCGGATCTCTCGACCGCTCATACCGCTGGCATAAAAAGAGCCCAGGATCGACCCCATTGATGTTCCGGCAATTTCTACGGGTTTGACACCCAGGTCATCCATCGCTTCCAGAATGGGAATATGAGCGAATGCCTTTGCGGCTCCGCCACCAAGAGCCAGCCTAAACCCTTGGGCAGAGCTTCGGCTGTGTTTCGTCGTGTCTGCCGCTGGGGCGCTGCTGGTTGAGGCCAAGCCAGCCATGCTGCCAGATCCAACAGCGGCCGCGGCGAGCATCAGTTCTCGTCTGCGGATCATTCGTCAAAGGTCCGTATTGTGTGCATGCCGGCGATCCATCCTGGATGGAAACGAAATTATAGTTTCATTTGTAGAGGTGTCGGTGCTGCTATTCAACGTTGCGGCGATTTCTGCGCAAGTCTTCAATCAGAACGATCTCGATGGGTAGCAGTCGGTGAGCGCATTCAATTTACCCCCATCACACGGGGTGTTTCGGCTTCGGCATGTACGCACTACGGTCAGACATCCGGTCACCAGAATTGAAAACGGCCCGGAACCGCTGGCTCCGGGCCGTCCTGGATAGGTGATTACCGCGATTATTGCGGCAGTTTGTCGTCGATACCCTGCACGTACCAGTTCATGCCGAGAATGGCTCCATCGTCGAGCGCGACGCCATCTTCAGCGGCAACTGAGCCGTCTTGCTTGGTGATCGGGCCGGTGAACGGCTCCCAACCGCCGGAGATCTTGGCTTCGGTTTCCTTGGCCATTGCAACGACATCATCCGGAAGATTGGTGTAAGGCGCCATCACGACGTGACCTTCGGCAAGGCCTGCCCAGGTGCTCTTTGGCTCCCAGGTGCCGTCTATGACTTCCTGGATGCGCTCGATGTAGTACGGACCCCAATCGTCGATGATTGCCGTGTACTGGGCTTCCGGTGCGAACTGGATCATGTCGGATGCCTGACCGAAGCCATGCACGCCACGTTCCTGAGCTACCTGAAGCGGTGCGGTGGAATCGGTGTGCTGCGTGATGATGTCGGCACCCTGATCGATCAGCGCCTTTGCAGCGTCGGCTTCCTTGCCCGGATCGAACCAGGAATTGACCCAGACAACCTTCAGCTTGAAATCCGGGTTGACGGATTGAGCACCGAGCAGAAACGCATTGATGCCAGAGACGACTTCCGGGATCGGGAACGAGGCGATGTAGCCTGCGACGCCGGATTCGGACTGTTTGGCGGCGATCTGACCGATGATGTAACGGCCCTGGTGGAACTTGGAGTTATAGGTCGCGACGTTGTCGGCAGTCTTGTAGCCGGTCGCGTGTTCGAACTTCACGTCCGGAAACTTCTTGGCGACCTTGATCGTCGGGTTCATGTAACCGAAGGACGTGGTGAAGATGACATTGCAGCCTTCACGGGCGAAACGCTCGATCGCGCGCTCTGCATCCGGACCTTCCGGCACACTTTCAAGATATGCGGTTTCCAGCTTGTCGCCGAAATGCTTTTCCGCATCGAGACGGCCCTGGTCGTGCTGATAGGACCAACCGAAGTCGCCAACTGGTCCAACGTAGATAAAGCAGGCTTTGACGTCTGCCGCGTTTGCGGCAGAGCCGGCAGCTGCGAAGGCAACGGCGGCAACGGTTGCTTTCAAAAGAGATTTCATCTGGTTCTTTCCCCTCTGTTTCGATCTCTCTGTTGCGATCTTGTTCAAGGCCAAGCCCCCGATCGCACCGGGGCCGGGCCAACCGGTTGCTGGGAGGCTTACCGGTCTGGAACGAATGGCTTGCCGAGACAGGCTGGCGTGTTGACGAGCGTCAGTCTGCGGTTTGCCGAAATGAGCACAAGCACCAAAATAGTCGCAAGGTACGGCAAGCTGGACAGCAGTTGGGACGGAATGTCCAGCTCAACTGCCTGGGCGTGCAGGTTCAGGACGCTGACTGCACCAAACAGATAAGCGCCAATTACCACGCGCAGGGGCAGCCACGACGAGAACACGACCAATGCCAGTGCAATCCAGCCTCGGCCTGCTGTCATGTTTTCAACCCACTGAGGCGTATAGGCAAGCGACATGTAGGCACCCGCAAGACCTGCACAGGCGCCGCCAAAAAGAACCGCTGCGAACCTGATGCGAATAACGGAATAACCAAGAGCGTGAGCCGACACGTGGTTATCGCCAACAGACCGAAGTACGAGGCCAAGCCGGGTCCGGAACAGGAAATAGGCGACAGCGATGACCAAGGCGAAACTCACATAAACGAGCGCGTCCTGCTGGAAGAAGACAGGCCCGAAGAATGGAATGTCGGACAGCACAGGAATGTAGAGATCCGGCAGTTTCAAGCCTGGAATGCCGATGAAGGCCTCCCCTATCAGGCCCGAGAAGCCGACGCCGAGGATGGTCAGGGCAAGACCAGTTGCCACCTGATTGGTTACCAGGACAAGCACAAGGAAGCCGAAAAGTGCCGACATGGCCATGCCGGCGGCAATTGCCGCAAAGACGCCAAGCGTCCCGGATCCGGTCTGATTGGCGACGGCGAAACCGACTACGGCCCCCATGATCATCATGCCCTCGACACCAAGGTTCAAAACACCGGAGCGTTCGACCACGAGTTCGCCGATAGCAGCAATCAACAGCGGTGTCGCTGCGGTGATAACGGTCAGGAGAACGGCTTCAAACATGGGAGACCTCCCCTGCCGAACCGCGCCGGCCGACAAATCTGATGCGATAGAGGATGAGTGTGTCGCAGGCGAGCACGAAGAACAGCAGAAGGCCCTGAATGACACTGGCAATCTTGTTGGAGACACCCATAGCCGATTGCACCGCTTCTCCGCCGATATAGGACAATGCCAATACGAAACCCGCGACGATGATACCGAAGGGGTTCAGCCTTCCCAGAAAGGCGACGATGATGGCTGTAAAACCATAACCGGGAGAGATGGTCGGGAGGAGCTGGTTGAGCGCGCCGGATACCTCCATCGTGCCGGCAAGGCCTGCAAGACCACCGGCAATGGCGAAGGAAAACAACGTCAGTTTCTTGGCAGAAAAACCGGCAAAGCTGCCTGCGCGAGGGCTTTCGCCCATCACCCTGATTTCGAAACCCTTGATGGTCTTGCCGAGGACCACCGCAAGCACGACTGCGACGAGCAAAGTGATGGGGGCCGCATAGCTGAGTGACGTTCCGGGAATGGTCGACAAGGTGGCGGCGTCGGAGAAGATCGCCGATTCCGGGAAGTTGTAACCACCTGGATCCCGCCACGGTCCGCGAACCAGGTAGTCCAGCAGGAGACTGGCGACATAGACCAGCATGAGGCTGGTCAGGATTTCGTTGGTATTGAACCTGGTTTTCAACAACGCCGGGATCAGGGCCCAGAGTGCCCCTCCGATAGCGCCGAAGGCCATCATCAAGGGAAGCGTGGCAGCACTTTCGAAGTCCGGCATCAGAATGGGCAGTGCAGAGCCGAACAGCGCGCCGACGACAAACTGGCCTTCAGCACCGATGTTCCAGTTGTTCGACAGATAGCACACCGACAAGCCGCAGGCGATCAGGATGAGCGGTGTTGCCTTGGCGATTGTCGCGTTGAGAGACCATTCTTGTGTCAGAGGTTCGATGAAGAACTTATATAATCCGAACAATGGGTTATGTCCGGATATTGAGAAAATGAGTCCGGCTGCGATTGCGGTCAGACCAACAGCGATCAATGGCGACAGCAGTGCCATCTTCCGGCTGTGTTCTTTTCTTTTGACGAGTTCGACGCGCATCAGGCAACCTCCCCTTGCGCTTCCGCGCCGCCTGCCATGAGCAGGCCGACCCGCTCGCGGTTCATGTCTGAAGTCGGCTCGGCCGCAGACAGATAGCCTCTGGAAATAACCGCAATCCGATCGGCGATTTCAAAGATTTCATCCAGGTCCTGGCTGATCACCAGCACCGCGGATCCGGAGCGGGCAAGATCGATGAGTGCCTGCCGGATAAGAGCGGCGGCACCGGCATCGACACCCCAGGTTGGCTGGTTCACGATCAACACACCAGGTTTGCGGTCCAGCTCGCGGCCGACTACAAATTTCTGAAGATTGCCCCCTGAAAGGGAACGCGCTTCCGGATCGTCATGGGACATGCGCACGTCGAAGGACTTCTTGATGCGCTGTTCCATCTTGCCTGCATTGGCATTGGAGACAAAGAAACCACTGACCAGCTTGTCACCGGTGCTGTGGCGCGTCAGAACGATGTTCTGCGATAGTTTCATGCCCGGTACGGCGCCGTGGCCGAGACGTTCTTCAGGCACGAAAGCCGCGTTCTGCCTGCGTCGCCAGGTAATGTTCCTGTTGCCGCAAGGCTTGCCATCCAGAACGACCATGTCGGCTACCACTGGCATTTCACCGGAGATCGCGTCGAAGAGCTCACCCTGGCCGTTGCCTGCAACACCGGCGATCGCGACCACCTCACCGGCCCTGAGATCCAGCGAAACCTTGTTCAGCGCTGTTGCGAATGGCGTTGCGGCTTTTGCGGACAGGTTCTTCAGGGCAAGCCGGGTTTCGCCGATCTGCGGCTTTTGAGAGCTGGCGCTTACGGAGGCAACGTCGGCTCCCACCATCATGCTGGCCAGAGATGCCGGTGTTTCCTTGGTCGGGTCACATTCGCGCACCACCTGGCCATGCCGAAGGATCGTCGCGTGGTGACAGATGCGTTTGACCTCTTCCAGCCGATGGCTGATGTACAGAACGGCACAGCCTTCCTTGGCCAGACGCTCCAGCGTCAGGAAGAGAAGATCCGCTTCCTGGGGCGTGAGCACCGATGTCGGCTCGTCCATGATGATCAGCTGCGGTTCCTGAAGCAGGCATCGGACAATCTCGATACGCTGGCGGATGCCGACCGGCAAATCCGCGACAATGTCGTCCGGATTCAGGGGCAAGCCGTAGTCGCGCGACACGGATTGGATCCGATTGGCGAGTTCAGACATTCGCCCCGGATTTGGCAATGCCAGCGCGATATTTTCTGCAACCGTCAAGGCTTCGAACAGCGAAAAATGCTGGAACACCATACCGATGCCGAGTTCGCGAGCAGCTGCCGGGTTGCCGATGTCGACCCGTTGGCCCTGCCAGAGAATTTCACCGCCATCCGGCTCCAGTGAGCCGTAGAACATTTTGACGAGAGTCGATTTGCCCGCGCCATTTTCGCCAAGGAGTGCGTGTATTTCACCCTTGTTTATGACGAGATCGACCCTGTCGTTCGCCAGAATGTCGCCAAATCGTTTGGTCAGGCCCCGGGCATCGAGCAAAGTATCCTTTCCGGATCTGCTTTGCCGCGCCGTGCCGCCGTCCCCTGTCATCGTTTCTGTTTCTGCCACGCCGTCCCCCAAGCGAATGCCGCCTTATTGACCAAGTGTTAGTTTTTGTGCAAGCCCCCCGCCTGCAGCTGCCTGTTGATGATTTCCAGCTTCGTCCCGAACCAGCAGATCGACAGCTATTCCTGCAGCGATTGCAGCGGGTTGTTTTGATTTGACTGAAGTCACCCCGACGGGACAGACCATGTTTGCCGTCAAAGTGTCATTCAGCCCCCGGGCCTTCAGTCGTTTCAGGAAGCGAGCCCTCTTGGTTTTGGAGCCGATCACACCGCAATAGGCAAAGCGTTGTTGAAGCAAGGCACGTGCCATGATGTCTTCATCCAGGGCGTGCGAGTGGGTCATCGCCAGGACAAAGGCGCCATCAGGGGCTTGTTCAAGGCAGGCAGCTGGATCAGAGCTTGCAACTTTCCTGACATTTCCCGGAACCGCAGCCGGAAACTGGTCCGCCCTGCTGTCTATCCATGTCACGCTGAATGGCAGAGGTGCGAGCGCCAGGACAACCGCTTTTCCTACATGCCCTGCACCAAAAAGATAAAGATCGCGCCGCTTGCTGCCAAATTGCTCGATCAGCAACTGCTTGCCCGTTTTTTGGTCAAGTTGAAGGAGGAAGCGGTTCGCAGGAACGTCCGGCAGCAGATCGCGTGTCTGCACCACACCGTTCACAACACTGGCCTCGGTGGAAAACTGCGTTCCGTCGTTCTCCCGAAGCGAGAGTGTCTGAGCCATTTCAAGCGATGACGTTGTCAGCACCTCGATTGCGATTTGCGTACGTCCACCGCAGCACTGACCGAGGTCCGGGCCAAGCGAGACATTGTGGAGCTCGAAGCTGGCCACGCCATCCCGGAGAGCTTTGTGGGCACGGCGGATGGCTTCGAACTCAAGCGTGCCGCCACCAATCGTGCCATAAAATCCACCACCAGCCGTTACAACCATACGAGCACCGTCTTCACGCGGTGTCGAGCCATCGGCACGAGCAACGGTAACGAGTGCACAAGCGCCGTTTCGCGTCAAACAGTCGGCAATGTGCCCCCACACCTTCATCAGGAGATCTTCCTCCGGCGCATATCCTGGACGGCTTTCATGATTGCTTCAGGCGTTGCCGGCGCGTCCAGATTGGGAACAACTCCTGGGCTAAGGCTCGCGACGGCATCATTGATCGCGCAAAACACCGCATTGGCCAACATGACAGGCGGTTCGCCAACGGCCTTGGACCGGTAAACGGTTGCCTGAGGATTGCCGCTGCCTTCATAGAGACGAACGTTGAATTCTTCGGGAATATCGGATGCTGTCGGGATCTTGTAGGTCGAGGGAGCGTGGGTACGAAGGCGGCCCTTTTCGTCCCAGACCAGTTCTTCGGTGGTAAGCCACCCCATCCCCTGAACAAAGCCACCTTCGATCTGCCCCAGGTCAATTGCGGGGTTCAGCGAATGGCCGACATCGTGAAGAATATCCACCCGGTCGACGGTCATCTCGCCGGTCATCGTATCGATCGTCACCTCGGCGCATGCGCCTCCAAAGGCAAAGTAATAGAAGGGGCGCCCGGTAGCGCTTTCCCTCTCCCACGTTATCCCTGGCGTTGCGTAAAAGCCTGCGTGTGAAAGCTGAATACGTGCCATGTGCGCCAGCTTGGCAACTTCCGAAAGGGCAAAGCTCTGGTCACCGACAACCACCTTGTTGTCGCCGAAGAAGATTGCTTCCGGTCCGCATTGATACAGTTCGCACAGGAAGGTTATCAGTCGGTTCTTGATTTCCTTCGCCGCCAGCTTGGCGGCCATGGCGTTGAGGTCTGTGCCGGAAGATGCAGCCGTTGGGCCCGTGTTGGGAACCTTTGAGGTGTTGGTGGCGGTGATGCGTACCTTGGTCAGGCTGACACCGAATTCTTCCGCAACAACCTGCGCAACTTTCTGATAGAGTCCCTGGCCCATCTCGGTGCCACCATGGTTCAGGTGAATCGAACCGTCGGTATAAAGATGAACGAGCGCACCGGCCTGGTTGAGATGTTTCAGCGTGAAGGAAATGCCGAACTTAACCGGTGTCAGGGCCAGGCCCTTTTTCAGAACAGCGTTGTTTTCGTTGAAGAAGCGCACATCATCACGTCGTGCCCAATAGTCTGAACTCTCTTCCAGTTGGGCGATCAGGTCATGCATGACCTGAAACTCTTCCACCGGCATGCCGAAAGGCGTCAGGTTCCGTTCCCCGTCATAGAAATTCAGCTTGCGGATTTCGAGCGGGTCCTTGTCGAGACTGATCGCGATCGCATCGATCATGCGTTCGGCAGCGAGCATACCTTGCGGTCCACCGAACCCGCGGAATGCGGTGTTGGAGCAGGTGTCCGTACGCAGGCGCCGGGAGCGAATGAGCGCATCCGGGTAGAAGTAGCTCGAATCGGCATGAAACAGCGTTCGATCGTTCACACCGAGTGAAAGATCGACCGAATAACCGCAACGGGCCAGAAACTCCATGTCGACGGCGCGGATGCGACCTTCGCTATCGTGGCCGACCTGCCAGTTGACCTTAAAGTCGTGCCGCTTGCCGGTCATGATCATGTCGTCGTCGCGGTCGAGGCGGATCTTGCAGGTTCGGCCCGTGTGACTGGCAGCGACGGACGCCAGGGCAGCCCATTGGTTCGCCTGCGATTCCTTGCCACCGAAACCGCCTCCCATGCGGCGAACCTCAGCCGTAACAGCGGCATCGGGTACACCAAGCACCTTGGCAACCGTGTGCTGAATTTCGGTGGGGTGCTGGGTCGAGGAATACACCAGCATGCCGCCGTCTTCCTGTGGCTGGGCCATGGCGATCTGGCCTTCCAGGTAAAAATGCTCCTGTCCGCCTATTTTCATGCTGCCAGTGAGGATTTCCTCGGCTGCGTTCATGCCGGTTTCAGGCGAACCACGCCGGAACTGATAATCCGGAAGCACTGTGGTGTCGGCGCCGACAGCGTCCTCAGCCGTCAGGATGGGGGTGATCGGTGCAATATCGATTTTTGCCTTCAACGCTGCTTTGCGCGCCAGGTCTCTTGTTTCGCCAACGACAGCGAAGGCGACCTGCCCGTAAAACAGGATTTCATCCTCGGCGAAAACAGGATCATCGCCAAAAGCGGATGAACAGTCGTTCTTTCCCGGGACATCCTTCGCGGTCAGGACGGCAACCACACCTGGAGAAGCCTGGACTTCTTCAAGATCCATTGCCAGGATCCTGCCCCTGACAGCCTGTCGTGACCAGCCGGGCACCACGTGAAGCGTGCCAACGGGTTCGACCATGTCGTCGATATAGGTCGCCGTACCGGAAACGTGTTTTGTCGCGCTGTCATGCGGCAACGCCTTGCGGACATGCTTCAGGGGTGTTGTCAGGTCGTTGGGATCAAGCTGCGCGGTCATGGCCTGCCTCCCGCTTGGCAAGCACACGTAGTTCTTCCGGTGCGGTGCCGCTGACCTCCATAAGAGCCTTTGCGAGCAACGCCCGCGCCGTTTCCATTCGGTACTCGGCACTTGCGCGCATATCTGTCAGTGGCGTGTAATCGGACAGCAATGCCTGCATGGCCGCGCCCCAGGTGGACGGATCGTCCAGCGAAGCTCCTTTCAAGGCAGCTTCCGCACCGGTTGCCCGTTTCGGTGTTCCAGCCATGCCGCCAAAGGCGATCCGGGCATCCGTAACCACGCCGTCTCCATCCACCGTCAGGCGGAATGCCCCCATGACGGATGAGATGTCCTGATCGAAGCGCTTGGTGATCTTGTAGCAACGGAAAGCCTGATTTGCAGAAAGCCGGGGCACGAAGAGACCGGTTACGAACTCTCCCGGTCTACGATCCTGCTTGCCATAGTCGATGAAAAATTCTTCCAGCGGCAGCGCCCTCGAGCCTTCTGCGGAATGCAGTTCCAGAGTTGTCCCCAGAGCGATCAATGCAGGGGGCGTGTCGCCGATCGGCGAGCCATTGGCAATGTTTCCGCCGACTGTTCCCGAGGCGCGAACCTGCTTCGAGCCGATCCGGCGCCAGAGTTCACCCAGGTTTGATGAAATGCCGCTCATGGCTTCTTCGGTCGCGGCATAGCTAGCCGTTGCGCCGATCAGCACCCCGGACGGACTGTCTTCCACACGGTCGAGGCCCTCTATTCGGCCAAGCCAAATCATCTTTGGCAAGTCGCGCAGATGCTTCGTTATCCAAAGACCGACATCTGTCGCCCCGGCAACGAGGGTCGCATTGGGGTGCTGGCCGTAAAGTGCCGCCAGACCGTCAAGCGTTGCCGGCGAGGAAAAGAAGCAGTCGCTATCTCCGATGAAGACATCGCTGCTGTCGGAAAGTTGTCGCAACTGTTCCCGCGTTTCATGAGCCCGCCACGAAAAAGCATCGTCTGCAGCGTCAAAACAAGAGTCCAACGCGGCGTCGATAATCGGTCTGTATCCCGTGCAGCGACACAGGTTTCCGGCCAGCCATTCTGTGACGGTCTTGCGTGATTTTTCCGCCCCTGCGTCATGATAGAGCGTGAAAAGCGTCATGATGAAGCCGGGCGTACAGAACCCGCACTGTGAGCCATGCATCTCGACCATCGCGGCCTGAACCGGGTGGAGCCTCGTATCGTCGGAAAGGTCTTCGACAGTCACCAGTTCGGCGCCATCGATCATGCCGAGCAACTGGATGCAGCTGTTCACGGGCTGATAGACCAACTTGCCGTCGATCAATCGGCCAAGCGCGACGGTGCAGGCCCCGCAGTCGCCCTCGCCGCAGCCTTCCTTCGTGCCGGTTTCGCGGCGGCGGAGGCGCAGGTAATCGAGAACGGTTTCCGTTGGACCGACATTCGCAAGTTCAACGACTTCACCACCTTTAAGGAAACGGATCGTGTCACGCATGGGCCTGCTTCCCTATCTTGGCCAGCAGCTGACCGGAGACATTTGATGCGTAACAGTTTGAACATTCCGCACGCTTGAGGTGCTTTGCATCACGAGCCGCAATAAGGTGGTCATGGCGTTTCCGGTGCGAAGAATGCTGACCAGGTGCCTTACCCATGCTCCACAGCCTGCTCATCAGGCCGCTTTCGGGCCTCACCCGGGCTGTATTCAGATCGTGCGTTGGTAAACGCCCCATCAGTTTTCTCCCTCGCACGGCGCATTGCCGCAAAACTGTCACAAAAAAATGTGCCTTAAAAAAACATGGAACCAAAGCGCTCATTTGAGACCGCAATGTTGCCTATTTGGCATCAAGAGCTGAAAGTTGGTCCCTCAAAGCGAACACGGCATGGTCGAAAAACATGCCCGGCGCAAGCGCAAGTGCACGCAGAGACGACGTTACCACACAGAGCCGGTCGGCCTGAAGCGGCGTATCGGACAAAGGTTTGAAGATCAGGAATCCGTTGGCAAGATCATCTTCGCAACCGATCATCGTCTGAAAGCCAATTACCTGTTCCTCCCTGGCAAGGGCTCGCATCAGCCTGAGCGAATTGGCTTCCACATATGTGCGCGATGCACCGGGTATTCGGCTTCGTACGATGTCGAGGCGAGTGCGCAGTGACAGTCCCTCTGCGGGCAGCGCCACCGGATATTTCAGGCAGTCCTGCAGTCCAAGTGTTTTCGCGTCGGCCAACGGATGATCCGGACGCATGAGTGCGCCGATCACGAGATCATGGTGAAAGGCTGTTGTGAGCGCCGAGGTCTCCGGAGGGTCGAAGGTGAAGCCAACGTCGGCTTCAGCGGCCTCCACCTTGCGGGCGGCTTCTCTGGATGAGGAAATCGAGACATTCACGTGAATGCCGGGATAGCTCTTGCGAAACGTGCTGATGACCGCCGGGAGGAGCTTTTCGGCGACGCTTTCGACGCTTGCAATCGAAACCGTACCGCGTCGCAGTCCCTTCAAAGCGTCGAGTTCGGCGACCGTGCCCTCGAAATCGGAATAGGTGCGCCGGATATGTGCCAGCAGCAATTCTCCGGCTTGCGACAGACGCAGGCGCCGGCCGACACGGTCAAACAACTGCAGTCCGAGCGCCTCTTCCAGCCAGAGAACCTGCCGGTTGATGGCAGATGACGCCACGTTGAGCTCCCGGGACGCGGCGCGGATCGAGCCGGCCTCGGCGACGGCCAGAAAATAGCGCATCGCCGGGCTGTAAAGATTTCGAGAAAGATCCTGTGCTCGTCCGGACCGCATGAATTTTCAGCTCTTAGGGGATCAGGACCGTGGTACCTGTGGTCTTGCGGCCTTCAAGGTCCTGATGCGCCTGGACGGCATCGGCAAGCCTGTATTCCTGGTTGACGCCGATCTTGACGATGCCTTTCTGGACGACATCGAACAATTCGCCCGCGGTTGCTTCCAGTGCTTCGCGGCTGGCGATGTAGCTGAACAGCGTCGGCCGGGTTGCGAACAGAGAGCCTTTCTGGGCGAGGAGCGCCAGGTTGAAGTCGGCAATTGGCCCGGAGGACTGACCGAAAGTGACCCAAAGGCCCCTCGGTTTCAGGCAGTCGAGCGATCCGGGATAGGTGTCCTTGCCGACGCTGTCATAAACAACATCGCAGCCCTTGCCGCCTGTTATATCCTTTACCCTGTCGACAAAGTTTTCAGTCCGGTAGTTGATCACGTGCTGGTAGCCATGTGCCTTTGCAAGTTCGACCTTTGCTTCCGAACCGGCAGTACCGATGACAGTGGCGCCGAGATGTGCTGCCCATTGACCGGCAATCAGGCCGACGCCTCCGGCAGCAGCGTGAAACAACAGTGTCGTGTCCGGGCCAACGGAATAGGTCTGGCGCAGAAGGTACTGTGCCGTCATGCCCTTCAGCATCATGCCAGCAGCGGTCTTGTCGTCGATCCCGTCTGGCAGGACGACAAGACGATCTGCAGGCACGATTCTTTCCTGCGCGTAGGCACCGAGCGGGCCAACATAGGCCACACGGTCTCCGGGGCTGAGATGTGTCACACCCTCGCCGACTGTCTGTACAACCCCTGCCCCCTCGTTGCCGGGGCTGAACGGCACGCCGGCAGGGGCTGGATAGAGGCCGGAGCGGAAATAGGTGTCGATGAAATTGAGGCCAACTGCTGTGTGGCGGATGCGTGCCTCGCCCGGGCCGGGCTCACCGACTTCGATATGTTCCCAGCGCATGACATCCGGTCCACCGGTTTCGTGTACGCAGATTGCTTGAACCATGACTTTATCCCCGGGATGATGGGCCGACACCGATTTGGTCTTGCGGCAATTGAAGTTGGCAAGACCATAAATGATTTCAACGCCATCGGAAAAGGTCATTCCGAAGCATAAATGGCATCAAGCGTTCGTGACGCTTCTTTCCGGCCAGCGCCTCAAGAAAAAGTGCGGCACGACACCGGCGCCTTAGGTCGCGCCAGTGCCAAAACTGGATTTGGAATGTAGGGAAAGGGTCAGTCGACCCTGTCGAGCAATTGCTGAACAGCAGAGACCAGTAGCAGATAGAAACTGGCTGCCGTGAACGCCCATGCGAGCGGGCCGTTCAAAGCCATACCGTCCAGAATGGCGTAAGCGGCCAATCCCATCCAGAGCAATGTCACCGGCAAGGTAATCATGCGCCAGCGACGCACGCGGACAGGATGGACAAAGCGGACAGGAGCGAACGTCAATGCGCAGCACAAGAGCACGAACATGATCGTGAAGCTTTGCGATGGCGACAGAACCATGAGGCCGAAAACGACCATGTTCCATCCGGCGGGAAAACCCTTGAAGGAGCCGTCGGGTGTCTTCATGCCGTTGTCGGCAAAATAAAGAGCGCCGGTAAAGACCACGAGCCCGCCACAAATCCAGTTCCAAGGGCTTGTCAGCATCAAGCTCCAGGAAAGCGCGAAAGCTGGAAGAAACACGTAGGTGGCGTAGTCGATCACGAAATCCAGCGAGGCACCGGACCAGCGAGGCAGACGCTCTGCAATCTTGTAACGGCGCGCCAGCGGACCATCGATGCCATCGATGAAAAATGCCAGTCCAAGCCAGGCGAACATCTCCGCCCAGTTCTCGCGCGCACCTGCCAAGAGGGCAACAAGAGCGATCGGAGCACCGGAAGCCGTCAGGATATGGATCAGGAACAGAGCGGGCTCAGTCCTCTCTTTACCTGGTGTAATATCCGCCACGGGGTTCCCTCACTTTATGATCTGAACGCAGTAAACTGGTGCACTTGCGTTCTGAGATGTGTGCGGTTCACGATTGACCCGCTGGCCCATGGATCACACACTGACGCTGATACGGTCCTTTATTGCAATCGTATGACAGTGTGAACCTAAAAAACAGTCCCCGCACCAATAGCAGTGAATTTAGGTTGCCGCATTTCCCAAAAGGATGAGGGAAACGAGGATACCTGCCCAGACCAGCAGAACAGCCCCGATGGCAGGCGGGAGAATGCGGCTCGGGAACGTTTTTTCAATTGCCATCAACGCGCCGAGCAGCGCGATCCAGACAATGTTCATCAGGCCGACCGCGAACATGACTGTCATTACCGCCCAGCAGCAGCCAAGGCACACCCAGCCCTGCACCAGTCCTTCCCGCAAGCCCGACATCGCTCCCGGCCCAGCATCGTTATTGGCAAACACCCAGCGCGGATACCAGCAGCGCCGGAGACAGGCTTTCTTGGAGGGAGTGAACTGATACAAACCCGCGGCAAAGAGGACCGATGTCGTCAGAGCCATGCTTGCAGGTGCCATCATATCCGTCATGGCGCCTGCCCGGGACAAAGCCCATTGCGCCGCGGTTGCTGCGACCGCGTAGCCAAGCCAGACCGCCAGATAGCCGAACATTGCGGTGATAACGAGAAGTACCGGCGTTGCCGTGCTGCCCGGCTCTGCCGAAATCTCGGTGTAATAGGCCCGAAGCATCGGCACCGCCGTAGGCAACATCATGGCAATGGCCATCATTGCCCACATCAGAAAGATCTTCACAAGATCAACCGTCGTCATGTCCGCACCTGGCATTCCAAATGTTGCGCTGGTCGGCAGGCAAAGAACCGCAAGTGCGGCCCGCGCTTCCGCAGGCAAACCTGCGAACTGGTTGAAACTGTTGAGAATCACCATGCCGGGTCCGGCTTCGCTCATATCCATGACCGGTACCATGTCGGCAACCATTGCAATCAGATATGCCCAGCCGGCGGCGGCCAGTATCGAGACCAGCACAAGCACCAGCGGCCAGCCACGCATGTTTTGTTCCGGCTTGGCGGAACCGGCCTGATTGGAAGGTGTGCGGGTCAAACTCGTCATTTCGGCCTTAAGGTGGCGTGTTGGTCCTGGGTCTTGAGACGTCTTAGCGGATTAATCGAAGCAGGCATTTGATCTTACTCATGGTCGACCTTGAATGCCCTGCGTGTATTCGTCCCGTTGATTTTGAGCCCACAAACAGCAATTTAGATCTCAAGATCAAATCAGATGGAATTTTACCATGTCCAGCAGCCACGCGCCGGAACAGTTTGACATTGCAATCGTCGGCGGAGGGCCATCCGGGCGAATTGCTGCTCTTGCTCTGGCCCAGCAGGGGCTTTCCTGCGTCCTGATTGCCCCCTCAATGGAAATCAAGGATGGCCGGACAACCGCGCTGTGGCAGCGTTCCATCGATCTGTTGCGCGATATTGGCGTCTGGTCGGACATAGAAGGCAACGCCGCATCCTTGAAGAAGATGCGCATGATCGACAGCACGGGGCGGCTTTTTCGTGCACCTGAAGTGGTCTTCGACAGTTCTGAACTTGGCTTGGAAGAGTTTGGTTTCAATATCTTGAACAGTGAACTTAATGTAGTGCTTGAAAAATTCTGTGCTGCGCAAGCCGGGCTTGAAGAGATTTCGGAAACCGTCGAGAGTGCCGAGTTCGGAGACGAACACGCTACTCTCGTCACCCGTGGGGGTCGGACGATTTCTGCCAAATTGGCCGTAGCCGCAGATGGCCGCCGGTCAACACTGCGTGAAGCGGCAGGGATTGAAGTTAAAAGCTGGTCGTATCCGCAGGTGGCTGTTGTTCTGAATCTTGAGCACCGGCTTCCACACCAGCAGGTCTCGACCGAATTCCATACTGCGACTGGTCCGTTCACATTGGTACCTCTCCCCGGCAGACAGTCGTCACTTGTTTGCGTGGAAACTGCGGACGGTGCTGCAGATCTGTTGGCGATGACGGAGGAGGACCTGGAAGCGGAACTCGAACGGCGGGCACATTCGATACTGGGTCGTTTCAAACTGTCTACGAAACCACAAAGTTTTCCACTTTCAGGACTGACTGCCACTTCCCTGGTTGGGCCGCGTCTGGCGCTTGTGGGCGAGACCGCGCATGTCTTTCCGCCCATTGGCGCGCAGGGTCTGAACCTGTCGTTGCGTGATATCCGGGACCTCATCTCCGTCGTGGCATCGGCGGTGCGCGCGCGCGCCGACTTTGGTGGCAAGACCGTTTTGAGTGCTTATGAGAAGAAACGGTTCAGCGATATCCGGACACGGACAAACGCGGTGGACATGCTGAACAGATCACTGCTGACAGGCTTTCTGCCGGTCCAGGCTGCGCGAAGCGCGGGCATGTATCTGGCCGGCAAGATTGGTCCGTTGCGGCGCTTGCTCATGCGGGAGGGCATTGCACCGGGAACCGCGTTTCAATTGCATCGATAGACGGTTTTCCGGTTATGCTTTCAAACACGTGACCGTGCTGCTGATCGCTTGGCGCTGTGATACGTCAGAGCCATGGCGATCATCTGGCGGAGTGCATCTTCTGGCAACGGCCGACCTTGACTGAAGTGAACGCTTCTATCGCCGCCAAAGACGAGATCCGGAAACATTGTGCGCCAGTCAGACACCAGTGAAGATTGACAATTGACATAGAGAGCAACATCCCCTGCCCCGGAATTGTCCCGGTCTATCCGGATTGTCGTTCCGGTTTTCGGGCGCTTCGTCAGATAGCTGGCCTGACCCCATTTCAAGGTTTCTTCCAGTTCTCCGATATCGTCGCGCTGCGTCGCCGTCTCGGTGATCAGTGACCTGATGGTCAGCAGTCTTTCGCGGATATCCGGCGGGTAACTTTCGAATATCGCAAGGACTTCCGGATTGTCTTTCACCACAAGCCCTCTTGTTGATACCGGGATGTCTGGTTTGATCTTCTAGCCACCGGTTGGAAGGAAACCGCTCGTCAGCGCCCAGATGAAACCGGTAACGGTGACGATCGACAAGGCCGTTCCTATCAGTACGAAGCTCGACGCCCGCTGAACATACGTCCCATATTGCTGCGCGATAACAAAGACGTTTGTCGCCGGCGGCAGGCAGGACATCAGAACTGCAGTTGCGATCCAGTTGGGATCGAAGCCGCCAAGCCATGTCAGGAGCAGAAAAATCAGGATCGGGTGCAACAGCAACTTCACACCCAGCACCAGCGGCAGTTCCAGCGGTATCCGACCGATCGGACGAAGCGCAATGCTGACGCCCATGGCAAAGAGAGCGCAAGGTGCTGCCGCATTGCTGAGATAGCGCAAAAGCGTATCTATCGCTTGAGGTGGCTTGATCTCCAGCGCGGCGGCAAAGACGCCGGCAATCGTAGCCAGGATGAACGGATGGGTGAAGATCCTGACAACAATCTTCTTCAAGGTCCCAAGGATCGATTCTTCTTCGGTACCGGCCAATGCCATCATCAGCGGTGCGAGAATGAACATCAGTGCGTTGTCAAAGGCCAGAATGAGCGCGGTCGGTACGGTTGCCTGCTCACCCAGAACAGCCAGCGTCAAACCCGGCCCCATATAACCGATGTTGGAATAGGCGCCGGCAATGCCCAGGATCGTGGATTCGCCGATGTTGCCGCGTGTTGCGACCACACCTATGCAGAAGGAAATCGCGAACACGATGTAGGTCGTGAAGGTCGTGGCGGTAATGTAGGACGCATTTGCGAGCTCTTCGATCGGCGTCTCAGACAACAGACGGAAGAAGAGCGCCGGAAGGGCCAGGTAGATCACGAAGAAGTTCATCCAGCTCAGGCCTGCTTCGGGCAGGTTCTTGATCTTGCCGGCACCGAAGCCGAGAAGGATCAGTCCGAAAAACGGAAGAGCCAGTGAAATGACGTTCTGCATTCAAATACCAAAGATGAAGACGACGCGTTGTATCGCGGTTGGTTGGGTTTGAAGGCGCTTGCATCTTGCGCCTGGCTTGGATATGGACGCGTGACTTGGAGGTCACCTCGGTGATCCGCATTCCAATCAGGTCTGAGGGCGCATCGCAAGGCCCCAATCAGTCGGACAAGGTCGGAAGTGCCCTCTTTTCAGGACGGGCGGACAACATGAAAGCATTCGGTCGTAATGTCCCGCAAAAAAAAGCATCGTAAACACCCGAAGCTCACAGCTGTGCAAAACCGGGTGGAAGGCTTTGCGCTGACGTTGGCCATCTGGCTGTTCCGCCTGATCCCCGTAGACGTTGCCTCCTATGTCATGGGCGCCTTCTGGCGTCGGCTGGCACCGTTCAATCCCAGACACAAGCGTGCTCTGCGCCACTTGAAGAAGGCCTTTCCGGGCATGCGGCGCGCGGAACGAGAACTGATTGTGCGTGGGATGTGGGAGAACCTCGGCCGCGTGGCAGCCGAAACATTCCACATCGACCGGCTTCTGAAACAGGATTACCGGTTTGAAGCAGTTGCGGATGAAATCACCGGACAGGTTCTGAACGGCGAGCGTGCCTGTTTGTTCGTTTCATTCCACAGCGCAAACTGGGAATTGTGTGTTCAGCCCGCCGTCCGGCGCGGTATCGAGATAACGGGCGTCTATCAGGCTCTGCGCAATCCGGAGGCCGACAAGGCCCTGCAGGCGCTGAGGAAAGACCTCTACAAAGGCGGTCTTTTGTCGAAAAGCCACCAGACAGCTCGCAAGATCCTGGCGACCCTGAAAAGCGGCGGTATCGTCGCGATGATGGGAGATCTCAGGGAAACGCGCGGCGTGCAAGTGCCCTTTTTCGACCAGATGGCATACGCCACGCCGGTCCCGGCTTCGCTCGCCCGGTCCTGCAAGGTGCCGATTGTTCTCGGCCGGGTCGTACGCAAGAAAGGTGTGCATTTCCGGATTGAGGCCCAGGCCGTCGAAGTACCTGTAACGGTTGACAGGCAGGCGGATATCGAGGTCGCAACAGCAAGGATCCACGCAATTTTCGAAAGCTGGATCCGCGAACACCCCGAACAATGGATGTGGATCCACAAGAAGTGGGCGCCTCCAGGTAAAACGTCTGCCCAGAAGCAGGCCCGGCGCGCAGCAGCGGCTCGCCTGGAAGACGATTAAGCCTGTTCTCCTTTCGGGGTATGGTTGCAGCGCAGCATTGACGTTATAGCTATTCCTCAAACTGGTGGAGGGCAGCTGTTTCATGAAAACCCCAAGCGCATTCTACAAGCCGCTCGCAATCGGCGCGCCGGACCCGTATCGCGAACTTCCCGTCTCGCTGGAGCGCATGATCCATTTCGTCCCTCCGCATATTGAAAAGATGCGGTCCAAGGTGCCGGATCTCATCAAGAACGTCGATGTCGTACTCGGCAACCTTGAAGATGCAATCCCCGCCGATGCCAAGACGGACGCCCGGAAGGGCTTCATTCAGATGGCGCAGGATAATGACTTCGGCACCACTGGCCTGTGGACCAGGGTAAATTGCCTCAACAGTCCCTGGTTTCTCGACGACCTTCTTGAGATTGTTCCTGCGGTTGGAGAAAAACTCGACGTGGTGATGCTTCCCAAGGTGGAAGGTGCCTGGGATATTCATTATCTCGACCAATTGCTTGCGCAGCTGGAAGCCAAGGCTGGTCTTTCCAAGCCGATCATGATCCACGCCATTCTGGAAACGGCCGAAGGCGTCAAGAACGTCGAAGAGATTGCAGCAGCCAGTCCGCGGATGCATGGCATGAGCCTGGGACCGGCAGACCTTGCGGCTTCGCGCGGCATGAAAACAACACGTGTGGGCGGCGGCCATCCCGACTATGCGGTCCTTTCAGATGCTGACGGCGCAGGTGGCCGAACCGCTTATCAGCAGGATCTTTGGCATTACACGGTCGGAAAGATGGTCGATGCCTGCCTGTCTTACGGCCTGAAGCCTTTCTACGGCCCGTTTGGTGATTTTTCCGATGCGGCAGCCTGCGAAAGTCAGTTCCGCAATGCATTCCTGATGGGTTGCCTTGGCGCGTGGTCCCTGCATCCGACACAAATCCAGATCGCGAAGAAGGTTTTCTCTCCGGATCCGGGCGAAGTCGCCTTTGCCCGCAAGATCCTTGAGGCTATGCCGGATGGAACCGGTGCCGTGATGATCGACGGCAAGATGCAGGATGACGCAACCTGGAAGCAGGCAAAGGTGATCGTCGACCTTGCAAAACTGGTTGCATCCAAGGACGCGGAACGCGCGGAGGTCTACGGCCTTTAGACTTTCGCAAGGCTCGTCGTCTAAGGTTTAATGTTACAATGCTTGCACGCCGGCTGCCGACACGGTATCCCGGCAGTGCATGCAGTATGCGGACGAGTAACCATGCGAACGGCAAAATTCAGAATTGGCCAGGTCGTCCGGCACCGGATCTACCCCTTCCGTGGCGTTATTTTCGATGTCGATCCGACCTTCAGCAATACGGAAGAATGGTGGAACGCCATCCCGGAGGACGTGCGTCCTTTGCGCGACCAGCCGTTCTATCATCTCCTCGCCGAGAACGAGGAGACCGAATATGTGGCCTATGTCAGCGAACAGAACCTGGAAGCGGATATGACCGGGGAACCGGTGCGCCATCCGCAGGTTGAAGAGATTTTCGAGGAACAGACGGACGGCTCATATCTGCCGCGCAGCGTAGAGATCCACTAATCGTCCCAATTCCCGGCGGTTTTCAGTCTTGATCTTCGAATACAAAAAAGGCCGGAACTTTCAAAGTTCCGGCCTTCTTCAATTCTGGCAAAGCAGCCTGTTACTGGCTTTGCTTCTGAGCGTCGATCAGCTTCTGACGCGCTTCGTCAGCGCGCTTCTGCAATTCGCTCTGCAGTTCTTCCTGACGCTTTTGCAGCTCGGCAATGTTCATCGGCTCGCCGTCGTAAACCTTGGTGAAGCCGATCAGAGTCATCTTGAAGACGATTTCCTTGGCTTGCTGGTTATACGGAGCCACAATCACCTCACCACCCTGCTTCATGGTGTTGATGAACGAGTCATCAATCGCCAGTTCAGCGTAGCAGGCATTGGGTGCGCAGATGCTGTACTTGCCCTGTACGGGCTTGCCATCATCGATTTGAATGCGCACACCCGGCTGGATAAGAACGCCGGTCGGTACAGCGACCAGCAGTTTCTTGCGGGCTTCGCCCTCAGTTTCCTGAATAGCAATGTTACTCAGGAACTGTCCGGTATTTGTGCGCAATTCAATCGAAATAAAGCAGATTTCCTTCTGCGTGTTCGGATTGGTGTTACACGCTTTCGTCCATGGGCTTTTTTCTTCCTGGGCGATTGCGGGTGCACCTGCAAAAGAAGATAGGGCTACGAACGCACCTACTGCACATCCGAACAATCCTCTTTTCAAAACACTCGTCATCGATACGTCCTCAATCGTGCGTGTACGAAACTTTCGCGTTGTTCTGAGCCATTCCGGAACCAACCGCAAGGCCCGTAACGACATTCAAACCGTGAAACCATGGTAAGACACTTAATTTGGGCGAGAGGGTGGCCGATTTGCAACGCACCCCTGTTGGCGAATTGAAACCTGAATATCTTGCGGTTTGTTGCTTGTCCCGGGCGCGTCCGTAGGAACCCTGTGCTACTGTAATCGCTGAGAATCAACAGAATCTCCGGCGGTGGTGATGCGTAGTTCGATAGTTTCCGGTCTTCTTTTTCATGCCGGCAAGGCGATCGGTTTGGCAACCTCGTCTGCATGCCTGCTTGCCTTGGCAATCAGCCTGCCCGTCAGCGCGGACGATGAAAACGTGCCCTGGACGCATGCCATCGCCATGCACGGGACACCAGCACTTGGACCTGACGAACCATTTCCCTATGCCAACCCCGCTGCGCCCAAGGGCGGCACAATCACACTTGGTGTACAGGGAACCTTCGACAGCCTGAATTCCTTCATTGTTCAGGGCGGCTGGACCTCGGCACGTGGAATGCGCGAACGCGAATTCGGCAACAACATACTGGAAAGCCTGATGGTCCGCTCGTACGCGGAACCTTTTTCCCTTTACGGTCTTCTGGCGCAACGTGTGCGCATGCCGGACAGCCGGGAGTGGATCGAGTTCGAGCTTAATCCGGATGCAAGGTTTTCCGACGGGACACCAGTCACAGTCGATGACGTCATCTTTTCTCTGGAAGTGATCCGCGACAAGGGGCGCCCGCCCTATCGAAACTGGTATGCGGCTATCACCGAAAAGCAGGTGACCGCACCCAACCGGCTGAAGCTGGTATTCGAAAACGGTGACAATCGCGAACTGCCGCTGTTAATCGCGTTGGCTCCAATTTATTCCAAGGCAGCCACCGATGCGGAGAATTTCGACAAATCGTCGTTGAACCCGCCCATCGGCACAGGGCCGTACACCTTCAAGACGATCGAGCCAGGCAGGCTCGTCGTTTATGAGAAGAACCCGGACTATTGGGCCAAGGATCTGCCTGTCAAAGCCGGTTTCGACAACTTCGACGAGATCCGGGTGGAATATTTCCGCGACGAGACGACCTTGCAGGAATCCTTCAAGAAGGGCCTGGTCCAGGCGTTGCAGTTCCGGGATCCTGCCCGTTGGGCAACGGGGCTAGATTTTCCGGCAGTGAAAAATGGCGAGGTTCTCAAGCGGGCAATTCCGCTCGGGATTCCCGCCGCCATGCAGGGCATCGCATTCAACACCCGCAAAGACCAGTTCTCCGACCCGGCCGTGCGCAAGGCCTTGCGCATGCTGTTCGATTTTGAATGGGTGAACCGCAATCTCTATTACGGACTTTACACGCGCACGGCAGGGTACTGGGACAATTCCGAGCTTTCATCGATCGGCCGCCCGGCAAGCGACCGGGAAAAGGAATTGCTGGCTCCCTTCCCTGACGCCGTCGATCCCGAAGTGATGGACGGCACCTGGCGTCCGGCGGAAGCAGACGGTTCAGGACGTGACAGAAAAGTGCTGCGGGCAGCGCTGGAAGCCTTCGGCAAGGCCGGTTACAGGCTCAAGGACGGAAAACTCCTGCACTCCGAGAACGGCAATCAGCTTTCGTTTGAAATTCTTGCCAAGAATGAGGACGAAGAAAAGCTGGCTCTTGCCTATATCCGTACTCTTGAGTTGCTCGGCGTATCTGCAAGCGTACGCAGTGTAGATCCGTCGCAGTTCGAAGACCGCAGGACGAAACGCGAGTTTGATATGGTGTTCAACACCTGGTTCTCCTCGCTGTCTCCCGGCGCCGAGCAATATGGACGCTGGTCATCAAAAGCAGCGGAAACGGAAGGATCCTTCAACTTTGTGGGCGCACATGAACCGGCGATCGATGCGATGATCGACGAGATTGTCGGTGCAAGAAGCCGCGATGACTTCGTGGCTGCGGTTCGCGCATTCGACCGCGTTCTGATTTCGGGAGCCTACGCAGTCCCGCTTTATCATGTCGCGGACGATTGGGTGGCGCACTGGAAGCAGATCGTTCCGCCGCAAAACGAGTCGCTCTACGGCCACGAGTACGACACCTGGTGGTCGGCCACGGCGCAATAATCGGACCAATGGACGAAAAATAAAATGAAAGCCACGCCTGAAAGCCTGTCCACGGAGTATCATGAAAGCGGAGCCTGGTCCGATGTGCCGCTTGATGAAATGTTCCGCAAGACAGCCGCAGAACACCCCGACCGGCTTGCGCTGGTTGATGCTCCTGACAGGGCTACCTGGACAGGTGGTGCTCCCCGAGCGTTGAGTTATGCCGAAGCCGATCGGGAAATTGATCGTCTTGCCGCTTTCTACACGACCGTCGGACTGTCATCTGATCATGTCGTCGGTGTCCAGGCTCCCAACACGGTCGATACCGTAATCGCGATCCTGGCAGCCCTGCGAGCAGATCTGATCATTTCTCCCTTGCCATTGCACTGGCGGCAGAAGAACGTTCTGGAAGCCTTGAACTCCATAGGCGCCAAGGGATTTGTCGCGGCCGACCGGGTAGAAACACGCGAGGTTGGTGTTGCCGCACGCGATGTTGCTGCGGATCTGTTCTCGTTGCGGTTTGTTTTCGGCCTTGGCAAGGACGTTCCCGATGGATTGATTGAATTGGGGCCGATGCTTGCCGAAATGGGTGAAGATCTGAAGTTCACTCCGAGTGAGCGCCCTGATCCGGCTGACCACACAGCGACCATCTGCTGGAGCCGAAGCGGCGAGGAAAACGTTCCGGTTACCCGCTGCCATAACCATTGGGTATCGGTCGCACATATGATCGTGCAGGAAGCTCATGTGCGCGATGCCAGCGTGATGGTCCTCCCCTATTCGCTCAGTGGCTTGACCGGCCTGGGTGGAGGACTGGTTCCCTGGTTGCTGACCGGCGGCACCTTGCATCTGCACCACCCGACTTCACTTGCCAATCTCGCTGCTCATGCCAACGAGGTTCAGGCGGATATCGTCATGACACCCGGGCCGCTGGCACAGACGCTCGACCGTAAACTTGAAAACACCAAGACGACGCTACTTGCAGCCTGGAATATCGCGGCCCCGCATCCGACGACTTTCGTTGCGCGGCGCCGTCTGATCGATCTTCACATCGCTGACGAATTCGCACTCGTTGCCAAGGCGCGAGGTCCCTCGGCGAAGATGAAGGCCACCGCGCTGGGAAAGCATAGCGGGCCGATCGGGTGTGAAAGCGGGCCAGCCCTTCTTGAGATTGCGGTCACCGACGAGGTGGATACGCAAGCTCCAACGCTTCTGGTGAAGGGACCCATGGTTCCCGATGTCGGGTGGCGAACCATCAATGGTGACCAGCGGCGCGTCCGCTGGGAAGGAACCGGTTTTCTGAATACCAACATCAAGGTTGAACTGACGGATGGCGGCATTGCTGGTTTCGGTATCCCGGGCCAATATGCCCTTGGTACCGGCAACCTTGAAACGGTGGATGTTGTCTACGCAGGGTACCCGGGCGTCAAGGAAGCTGCCGCCTTCATAGTGGAAGACCCTCTCCTCGGAGCCAGGATGTACGCAGCGCTTGTACCCGAGGCCGGGAACGTTCCTGATGCGGGTGCCTTTTTCGCGTATCTGGATGCCGAAGGCGTGGACCTTGCCAAGATCCCCCATCGTGTGTTGATTTTACAGTCTCTGCCGCGGAACGAGGATGGAACCATCAGCCGTGAACGGCTGACCATGCGGACACAGCGATTGCCTGCTGCCGTGGCGTAGGTGGGGATAAGGAATGGATGTTGAAACCTCGCTTTCCTGGCGCGGCCCGTATTGGTATGCGGGACGTCGGCCAAGGCGGAGCAGCAATGGTGATGCGCCAGAAGATTTAGACGTGTCGCTTATCAGCATGTTCGACCGTCGCAGCAAGCTGCCCATGGCGCTGCCTGCAGCGATCGTGGTTGATATAAGCATCCTGGAAGACGACCGCAGAGACGAATTCTTTTCCTGGCTGCTTCCGCAAATCAGACGCCTTCCAAGTGAAGTCCCTTTCTACATCCTCACCGGAAGCGACGATATTCTGCCCCCCGGTCTGCAACCGACTGCAATTATCGACAAGGTCGTTCCCGATGAAGTCCTGCTGATGTTGATATGCATTCATCAGCGCGCATTGCTTCGGTCAGAGGAAGCACAACTTCGCAGACGTATTTTTGGCAGGATTCCGGGTTTCGGGAGCGCGCCGCATCATTCAGGAACCAGCAGCCTGCTTGTCGTTGGCCTGAGCGGTCGGTTCCTGGAATGGCAGGACGCCAGTGAAGAAAAGGTCGAGGTTGTCGGTGCATTCGACGGCAGCATGGCGGTTGAATTCATGTCCAAGCGTGCATTTGACGCCGTGGTCATTGATGCCCCCTTCGAAGATGCCGTCGACTATATGCAGCAGATCCGCCGGGATGCCCGTTTCGCGGGGTTGCCGGTTCTGGCTGTCTGTGAGCGGGAGGAAGATCTCGTTCAACTGTTCCGAAACGGAGCTTCGGACGTGCTGGTTGGAGAAAACCGCAAGGAAACCCTCGCCCGCCGGCTAAACTCCGCCACCCGCTTCGGCAAGAGGCGCCGTCTTGCAGACCGGGTGCTCGCGGAAAGCCACATGTGGTTGCGTCAGCAGATCCACCAGGGCGGACTTGGCGTGGATGATTATACGAACTATCTCGAAGCCTGCAGCAATGGCCTTGCGGCGCGTGGCCTCGATCTTTGGGAAATGAGGCTTCAGCCGGAAAACTTCGGCATTGCCGTCACTTCCGCTGAAGAACTGGAAGACATCAACACGACATTGCTGTCCATCGCGGACGCCACCAGCCGTGACGAGGACCTTGTCTGCCTGGTCAAGGACTTCGGGCCGGTTGCCGTCTTGAAGAACGAGGCTGGCACGACAAGGCTGCAGAAGCGGATCAGCTCGATCCTCACACACACTGTTCTGTGAACAGACGCTGGTCTGTATGCGTCTTTCGTCGATTGCCTTAACACTGCCGCGAATTTGGGGTTGGCATATTTGTCAGAGTCTTTAGCCTGACAAAAATATCTCCAACGTTCTGGATGTCCGATGACCCTATCATCCGCCCTTACCGTCGATGTCGTATCCGATGTGATGTGCCCCTGGTGTTTCATTGGAAAAAGACGCCTTGAAGCGGCGTTGAAGTCGGTTCCGCAGCTCGATGTGCTGGTTCGTTGGCACCCCTTTCAGCTTGACGCCACCTTGCCGAAGACTGGCAAGGACAGAAAACAGTATCTGAGCGACAAGTTCGGTGGTCTGGAGCGGGCGGATACGTTCTACAAACAAATCCGTGCAGCGGGACAGGAGGAAGGCATCAACTTTGCCTTCGACGATATCACCTTGTCGCCGAATACCCTTGATTGCCACAGACTGATCCTTTGGTCACGTGACGACGATCTTCAGGACGAAGTCGTGGAGCTTTTGTTCAAGGCCTATTTCCTGAACGGAGAAGATCTGACACGCCCCGAGGTTCTTGTGCGAATTGCCGAGGAAGCGGGGATGCAGTCCGATCTGGTGGAGCATCTATTGGGAACCGAAACCGATCTCGACAAGGTCGAGGCCCAGATTGCCAACGCTCAAAAGTCCGGGATCACGGGTGTGCCATGTTTCATTATCGATGGCAGGTTTGTTCTGGCAGGAGCTGAAAAACCGGAAACAATAGCCGCAGCGCTTCTGCATGCCGACGAAACACGGACCGATCCGCAGGCAGCAGTTTCCAATTAAAAGCAGCTTGAGTTGCCGAAACAAAAAAAGCCCCGCACGAATGCGGGGCTTTTCTGATTTTGATGACCTGAAAAGATCAGCCGCGCAGAATGGAACGACCTGCATAAACCGCCTGTGCGCCCAGTTCTTCCTCGATACGGATGAGCTGGTTGTACTTTGCGAGCCGGTCGGACCGTGCAAGTGAACCGGTTTTGATCTGGCCGCAGTTGGTGGCAACCGCGAGGTCAGCAATGGTGCTGTCCTCGGTCTCGCCGGAGCGGTGGGACATAACAGCGGTGTAGGCAGCCTTGTGTGCGGTCTCGACGGCGTCCAGCGTTTCGGACAGCGTACCGATCTGGTTGACCTTGATCAGGATCGAGTTGGCAACGTCGAGGTCGATACCCTTGCGCAGACGCTCGGAATTGGTGACGAAGAGGTCGTCGCCGACCAGTTGGCATTTATTGCCGATAAGGTCGGTCGTCGCTTTCCAACCGTCCCAATCGTCTTCTGCCAGACCGTCTTCGATCGAGATGATCGGGTAGCGGGAAACGAGGTCGGCGAGATATTTTGCCATTTCCTCAGGAGCCAGCGTCTTGCCTTCACCTTCCAGCACATATTTGCCGTCCTTGAAGAACTCGGTCGATGCCGCGTCCAGTGCCAGGAAGACATCTTCACCTGGCTTGTATCCAGCAGTTTCGATCGCCTTCATGACGAAGCCGATAGCTGCGTCGGTCGATTCCAGATTGGGAGCAAAGCCGCCTTCGTCGCCAACATTGGTGTTGTGGCCGGCTGCGTTCAGTGCCTTTTTCAAGGTGTGGAAAATTTCAGAACCCATGCGCACGGCATCGCCAAGGGACTCGGCGCCAACCGGCATGATCATGAATTCCTGGAAATCGATCGGATTGTCGGCATGCGCGCCGCCATTGATGATGTTCATCATGGGAACCGGAAGCGTGCGCGCAGACGTGCCGCCGACATAGCGGTAGAGCGGCAGACCGGACGCCTGGGCAGCGGCGCGGGCTACAGCAAGCGATACGCCCAAAGTGGAGTTGGCACCAAGACGCGACTTGTTGTGTGTACCGTCGAGATCGATCATGGCCTGGTCGATCTGAAGCTGATCTTCAGCGTCCAGACCGCCAACTGTCTCGAAAATTTCTCCGTTCACGGCATCAACTGCATTCTGGACACCCTTGCCCATGAAGCGGTCGCCGCCATCGCGCAGTTCGACAGCTTCGTGTGCACCGGTGGAAGCTCCGGACGGAACGGCTGCCCGGCCGAAGGAACCGTCCTCCAGGAAAACGTCGACTTCTACGGTCGGGTTACCACGGCTGTCAAAGATCTGACGGCCGATAACATCGATAATGGCGGTCATGGAAAGAACTCCCTTGTCGCATGCACCTGAATTGACGGTCTGCCGGAGAAATTCCGGCCGTTTGGAAGCCGGAGCACCGGCGTTTTTCCGGAGCTCTTGCCCCACAAAGGAAAGCCGCACACGAGGCGCGGCTGAAATTGACTATTCTGCAGCGGCTGCCGGTGCCTTGACGACGTTGTCGAGTGCCTTCAACTGGGCCAGCAACGCTTCGAGTTGATCGAGCGGCACCATGTTCGGTCCATCGGACGGAGCGTTGTCCGGATCAGGGTGCGTTTCGATGAAGAGACCAGCTACACCCACGGCCACTGCAGCACGCGCAAGAACGGGTACCATTGTCCGGTCGCCGCCGGTGGAAGCGCCCTGCCCGCCCGGTTGCTGCACGGAATGTGTTGCATCAAAAATAACCGGCGCGCCGGTCTGAGCCATGATCGGCAGCGAGCGCATATCGGTAACAAGCGTATTGTAGCCGAAGCTGGCGCCGCGTTCGGTCAACATGACATTGGTATTGCCCGAACCTGTCACTTTCCCCAGAACATTTTTCATGTCCCAGGGCGCCAGGAACTGGCCTTTCTTGATGTTGACCACGCGGCCGGTCTTTGCGGCAGCCACAAGCAAGTCCGTCTGACGGCAGAGGAATGCCGGGATCTGCAGGACATCGACAACTTCCGCAACCGGCGCGCATTGCTCGGGGCTGTGCACATCGGTCAAGACCGGCATGCCGAATTTTTCCTTCACTTCCGCAAAGATCGGCATGGCTTCTTCCATGCCAACACCCCGTTTTCCTGCAAGAGATGTCCGGTTGGCCTTGTCGTATGAGGTCTTGTAAATGACGCCGATTCCGAGACGATCCGTAATTTCCTTGATCGCGGCTGCGCATTCCAGCGCGTGCTCGCGGCTTTCAAGCTGGCAAGGGCCGGCAATGAGGCTGAAAGGCGCATCATTGCTGAAGGTTACATTGCCAACGGAAACTACGCGGTTTGCCTCGGTCATTTTCCACCTTATGCCATGCGGTTGCCGCTTGAGCGCAGCAACTCGTTCAGGAAACAAGTCCGATCTCGGAACTTGCGGAGTTCCATAGCGCTCTTTTCGCCTGCCCGCAACATCGCTCTGGCGGAAAGCAGGTAGCTCTTAAATCGATTTAAAAGTGCGTAGTCTCACCCCGACATAAAATGATCACTTTGTCGAAGTTATTGCGTTAGTATTGCAGTGCACAAGCTTGCAACCGGCCATAGACCTGAGGGTCCGGCTGATTGCCACTTGGGCTAACTGCAACGTCGCGCCCGCGGACGATCTGAGTTTAGAACGTGTATTCGACGGCTCATGTGATTATTAGTGGGTAAAAGAAGATTGAGTTCGTATTTGTAGACCATCGGAAGGCCTGACATGAACAAGCCCATTCGCAAAGCGATCCTGCCCGTGGCAGGTCTTGGCACTCGGTTTCTGCCCGCGACCAAGGCAGTGCCGAAGGAAATGCTGACGATCGTTGACCGTCCGATCATCCAATATGTGGTGGATGAAGCACGGGCCGCAGGCATCGAACATATCGTTTTCGTCACCGGGCGAAACAAACAGGTTATCGAAGACCATTTCGATATGGCCTATGAGCTGGAAGATACCCTCAAGGCAAGAAACAAGACTGCTGCTCTGGAACTACTTGAAAAACACCGCCCGGTTCCGGGTGCCACTTCCTTCACCCGTCAGCAGGCCCCGCTAGGCCTCGGCCATGCTATCTGGTGCGCCCGCGATATTATCGGCAACGAACCCTTTGCCATTCTGTTGCCGGACGTGATCATCAAGTCTCAGGTCAGCTGCCTCAAGCAGATGGTAGACCTCTATCAAAATACGGGTGGCAACATCATCGCCGTGGAAGAAGTTCCCGAAGACCAGACAGATCAGTACGGCATTGTGGAACTCGACGGAGAACTCGGTGCAAATGCGCACAAGATCTCAAACATGGTCGAAAAGCCCGCGCCCGGTACGGCGCCTTCCAATTTGATGATCACCGGCCGCTACATTCTACAGCCGGAAATCTTCGATCTTCTGTCCAACCAGGGCAAAGGCGCAGGTGGTGAGATCCAGTTGACCGACAGCATGCTCGCCTTGATGAAGGAACAGCACTTCGCGTCGCTCAAGTTCGAGGGTCGGAGCTACGACTGCGGTAACAAGGCCGGCTTCCTGAGCGCCAATATCGCATTCGGCATGGACGATCCGAAACTTGCTCGGGAACTGGTTCCGTTCATGGAAGAGATCATTCGCAAACCCTTGGCCGCCGAATAATCTGCGATCGTTTTCACTGCGGGCTTGAAAAGGCTCGCCAGAAGCCTTTAGGAGTGGGCCGGGTCTTGCGAAAGACCCGGCCCTTTCCGTTTGCTCCAATCCCGGATGCCTCATGCACGACACTTCCATTCACTCCACCAAGATCGCGGTTATCGGTCTGGGTTATGTCGGCCTGCCCGTGGCGGTGGCCTTCGCTGCGAAGGGTTTTGACGTTCTCGGGTTCGATATCAACGAAAGCCGGTTGAACGAGTTGCGCAGCGGTCAGGACAGCACGTCGTCCGTTGATGACGCGGATTTGCAGCAGGAAACGCTCGTTTTTTCCAGCAACGAAAAGGATCTGAGCGATAGGGATGTCTTGATCGTGGCGGTGCCGACACCGGTCGATCATGCCAAACGACCTGACCTGTCGCCTTTCAGAAACGCAGCAGCAACCGTCGGCCGCAATCTGAAACCGGGGGCCATCGTTGTCTTTGAATCAACCGTGTATCCAGGGGCAACCGAAGAGATCGCTGTTCCCGTCCTCGAGAAGGAATCGGGGCTGCTCTTCAACAGGGATTTTGCCGTTGGTTACTCGCCAGAGCGCATAAATCCCGGCGATACCGAGCGAGGGTTTGCGGACATCACCAAAATTGTTTCGGGTTCCAGCCCGGAAACAGCCGAAACGCTCAACACGCTCTATGGAGCCGTTGTCACGGCCGGCATTCATCTTGCCCCGTCGATCCGCGTAGCGGAAGCGGCAAAGGTGATTGAGAACACACAACGCGATCTCAATATCGCTCTCATGAACGAACTGGCGATGCTCTTCCACCAGATGGGCATCGATACCCGGGACGTGTTGAAGGGGGCTTCGACCAAATGGAACTTCCTGCCGTTCCAGCCGGGGCTGGTCGGTGGGCACTGCATCGGTGTCGATCCCTATTACCTGACTCACAAGGCACACGAGATCGGCATGACACCTCAGGTTATTCTGGCGGGTCGCGGTACCAACGAGGCAATGCCGGCATTTATCGCAGGCAAGATCATCCAGGAAAGCGTGAAGCTTGGCATGCCCATGCCTCCGAAAGTTGTCGTCCTCGGCATCACCTACAAGGCGAATGTGCCAGATACCCGTAATTCCAAGGTCGTCGATCTCATCAGGGAGCTGGAAAAGTTTGGGGCACGTGTTCAGGTCTGTGATCCACTTGCACATCCCGATGAGGTTGTCGCCGAATATGGAATCACCCTCACCCGGGAAGAAGACCTTGATGCTGCGGATGTTGCCGTGCTTGCGGTCCCGCATCGGCATTTTTTCCAAGATGAAACCGGCTGGCAGGTCCTGAAGGACGTTCTGAAAGATCAACGCGGCCTGGTCGCTGACATACCGGCGCTTTTGGATCGCTCCACTTGTCCGGACGGGATCCAGCTCTGGCGCCTTTGATTTTACAGGACTATTTGCCGGCTTTGGCGTGAGTCGGTATGCGTCACGAGAATTCGCAGTTCAAGGTCTGCCGAAAAACAGATCAAACTGCCAGGAATTGCCGCAAGGATTTGCTTGTATTTTAGCAATCTGAAAAGGGTTTCGAGCCGTATACTGATCGGGTTTCAGGAAAGGAGACACCGAACATGGCTCATGCTCGTTTCTGGAAGATGGTGGCGGTGGCCGGCGTCAGCGCGTTGCTGGCTACAGGGTCTGTCCGCGCCGAAGAAGGGCTCGACAGCAGTGCCTTTCACAAGATCATCAAAAATCAGATGAGTGCCTTTGCGACAGGTAATGCCCAGGCAGCCTTCTCGTTCGCAACCAGTTCCTTGCAACAGCGGTTTCAGACACCAGAGTTCTTCATGGAAATGGTGCGGCAAGGCTACCAACCTGTTTACAAGCCTCAAAGCGTAACGTTCGGCCGGTCGAAAATGACCAAGCTCGGGCCAACGCAGGAAGTCTATGTAACCGGCCCAAATGGCCAAAACTGGCTGGCTCTCTACAGTTTCGAGCAACAGGATGACGGCAGTTGGAAGATTTCCGGCTGCTATCTGACGAAAGCGGACGGATTTTCCGCCTAGTCAGTTTCAGCCTGAGCTTGGATTGAGAGTGCCGGGTTACAGCGCGGCAATATCGCCGCGCGCCCAGTCTTCCTTGGTCTTTGAGTAGAAGTCTTCGAAAGACCCGGCCTCGATCGCGTCGCGCATGCCCTGCATCAGGAACTGATAGTAGGCGATGTTGTTCCAGGTGAGCAGCATGCCCGCCAGTCCTTCGCCAGCCCGCACCAGATGGTGCAGATAGGCTCTGCTGTAGACACTAGACGCGGGACAGGTGCTCGCCTCGTCCAGCGGGCGTGGGTCGTCTTGATGACGGGCATTCTTGAGGTTGACCTTGCCATAGCGCGTATAGGCCAGACCGTGACGACCTGCCCGGGTCGGCATCACGCAATCGAACTGGTCAATGCCGCGCTTCACGCTTTCCAGAAGATCGTCCGGTGTCCCAACGCCCATCAGGTAACGCGGCTTGTCCACTGGCATCACAGGCGTCGTGATGTCTAGCATGCTCAGCATCACGTCCTGAGGTTCACCAACCGCCAGACCACCAACCGAATAGCCTTCAAACGGCATTTTGCCGAGTTCTTCTGCCGAGCGAATACGAAGATCGGGTTGATCACCCCCCTGAACGATGCCGTAAAGCCCCTGCCCTTTTCCTGGTCCACCCATGGTTTCGAACTGGTTGCGAGAGCGTTCTGCCCATCTGAGAGACAGCTCCATTGCTCTTTGGACTTCTTCACGGGGGCTCGGCAACTTGATGCATTCGTCCAGCTGCATCTGGATATCTGATCCGAGAAGTCCCTGTATCTCGACAGAACGTTCCGGTGTGAGATGGTACTTCTGACCGTCAATGTGGCTTTGGAAACGCACACCGTCTTCATCCAGCTTCCGCAGCTGGGCCAGCGACATCACCTGGAATCCACCGCTGTCGGTCAGGATCGTGTGAGGCCAGTTCATGAAGGTGTGCAGTCCGCCAAGTCTGGCGACCCGTTCGGCAGTTGGGCGAAGCATCAGGTGATAGGTATTGCCGAGCACCACGTCTGCACCGGTTTCCCTCACCTGTTCCGGGTACATCGCCTTCACGGTTGCCTGAGTGCCCACCGGCATGAAAGCGGGTGTACGCACGACACCGTGGGGCGTCGTGATTTCGCCTCGCCGCGCAGCGCCGTCCGTGGTGATCAGCTTGAAGCTGAAGGTCTTGCCGGTTTTTTCGGTCATGATTGGTCCTCAGACAGCGCCTTCCTGCGGGAAAAGCAGGGAAGCGTCGCCATAGCTGTAAAAACGGTATTCCTGCGAAATAGCGTGTGCATAGGCACGCCGCATCGTGTCCAGGCCCGAAAGAGCCGACACCAGCATGAACAATGTAGAACGCGGAAGATGGAAGTTGGTCATCAACGCGTCGATCGCCTTGAAGCGGTAGCCGGGCGTTATGAAGATCGAGGTTTCACCCGCAAAGGCGGCAATGGCGCCACTTGCCTGGGCGGAGCTTTCAAGGATCCGCAGGGATGTCGTGCCGACGCTGACAACCTTGTTTCCCCTTGCCTTGACGGCCAGAAGTGCGGCGGCGGTCTCTTCGGAGATTTCGCCCCATTCTGCGTGCATCTTGTGATCTGCCGTGTCTTCCGCCTTTACCGGCAGAAAGGTGCCAGCTCCGACATGCAGTGTTACGCGGTGCTGTTCGATACCGCGCTCGCTCAATGCCTCCAGCAGGTCAGGCGTAAAATGAAGACCCGCAGTCGGTGCGGCAACGGCACCGTCCTTTTCGGCGAATATCGTCTGATAGTCCTTGCGATCCTGGTCGTCTTCGCCACGCTTTTGCGCAATATACGGTGGCAAGGGTATGTGTCCAACGGATGCGATTGCAATGTCCAGATCAGGTCCGGACCGGTCGAAAGTCAGCAATACTTCACCGCTGTCGCCCTTTTCGGTCACTTCCGCCGTTAGCCGTGTGCCGACCCCTTCGAAAAGCACGGTATCGCCAACTTGCAACTTCTTTGCCGGCCGGACGAAGGCCTTCCAGCGGTCCGGCCCGGTGCGCATGTGCAGCGTCGCCCCGATGCCAGCGGTAATATCTCCTCGCAGGCGTGTTCCTTCAAGCTGTGCGGGTATCACCTTGGTATCGTTGAAAACCAGCGCATCACCGGGCTCCAGCAACAGCGGCAATTCGCGAACACCCGTGTCGGACAGTTCAGGTTCAGCACCTGGTTTAACGACAAGCATGCGAGCGGAATCACGTGGCCGAGCCGGGCGCAAGGCGATCCGTTCGTTGGGAAGAACAAAGTCGAATTGGTCGACGCGCATGGTAATTTGCTACTGACGGATCTCTGGAAGGTTTCGGGGTGCGGCGCCATTCCATCCAGAGCGGCAACCGGACTTTCAGTCAGCGGCTCTTACTGGCGACGGCGGAGCAGGTCAACCGTCTGAGGGTACATCCAAAACAAAACAGCGCGGATGACTGATCCGCGCTGCATCGTTAAAGCCACTTTCAGGTGGTTCAGGCCGCGTCGGCCGCCACTTTCAAGGAGACGATATTGTCCGGATTGGAAACCGGTTCGCCACGCTTGATCTTGTCGACATTGTCCATGCCTTCGATCACTTCTCCCCAGACGGTGTACTGACCGTCGAGCCAGGGTGCATCGGTAAAGCAGATGAAGAACTGGCTGTCACCGGAGTTCGGGTCCATTGCGCGAGCCATGGAGCAGGTGCCGCGCACGTGCTTCTCGTTGCTGAATTCCGCTTTCAGTTTCTTGCCGGAACCGCCAGTGCCAGTCCCCTGCGGGCAGCCGGTCTGTGCCATGAAGCCGTCGATTACGCGGTGAAAGACGATGCCGTCGTAAAAACCTTCGCGGACCAGTTCCTTGATGCGTGCGACATGCGTCGGCGCGAGGTCCGGCTTCAGTTCGATAACAACCGGTCCCTGGCTGGTTTCCATGAGAAGTGTGTTTTCGGCGTCTTTGATTTCAGCCATCGAGTATCTCCTTGGGTATTTTCGAAATTGTAGTCGCTTGAACGTTATTGTGCGTCCGAGGCGACCTGCATCTTGATGATCTTGTCCGGATTTGCCGGCGGTTCGCCGCGGGTGATGTTGTCGACGAATTCCATACCGTCGACGACTTCACCGAATACGGTGTACTGGCCATTCAGCCAGTCGCCATCGCCGAACATGATGAAAAACTGGGAATTGGCGCTGTCCGGGCTTGCGGAACGTGCCATGCCGAGCGTGCCACGCTTGAACGGTGCGTTGGAAAACTCAGCCTTCAGGTTAGGTTCGCTGGAACGGCCCGTGCCGGTGCCCGTCGGGTCACCGGTCTGGGCCATGAAGCCGTCGATGACGCGATGGAAGACGATACCGTCGTAAAAACCTTCGCGGGAAAGCTTCTTGATCCGCTCAACGTGAGCCGGAGCAAGGTCCGGACGAAGCTGTATGACGACGCGCCCGTCCTTCAAATCGAGATAAATTGTGTTTTCCGGATCGGTGCCTTGGGCATTGGCGGCCGAAGGCAGGATCAGAATTGAAGCCAGAACGGCAAAAATTGCAAGAAAGCGCGACACTGGAGACTCCTAAGGTTCAGGTCTAGAGCTTGGCTTTGAATTACGCGCCGGGTTTCGCGCGCGATCTCAATGGTTCGGCAACCGGTTCCGGCACAAAAGCGGAGATTTCTCCGCCCATCTTCGCGATTTGACGTACCAAGGTGGCCGTGATGTGGCGCACGTTCGGGGAAGCCGGAAGAAATACCGTACGAATGTCCGGTTCCAGCGTGCCGTTCATGCCGGCCATCTGCATCTCGTAGTCAAGATCCGTGCCGTCCCGCAGACCGCGCACCAGGTAAGCGGCGTTTTGCTGGCGTGCCGTTTCGATGACCAGATTGTCGAAGGCGATGACATCAATCCGTTCAGCTTCCTCCGGGGTGAATTCCGAACGAGCCGAAGCATGGATCAATTCAACCCGTTCCTCGAAGGAAAACAGGGGGGACTTGCCGGGGTGAATTCCGATGGCAACCACCACCTTGTCCGCCAGCGCAAGCGACTGACGCAATATATCCATGTGGCCATTGGTGACGGGATCGAAGGATCCAGGATAAAGCGCAATACGATTCATGGCACCTTCCTTACTCTGCCTGCACCTGCCTAACAAGTAGAACGCAGGCATGAACGCGTCTTTTGCCAGTAACTGACATTGTGTGACGACCGTCACAACTCTCTTTGCAAACCTGGGTCAAAGTGGCTCCATCGAAATCAATTGGCGTGAGCAGGAGCCAGCATCATGAGGAGCACTACTACAATCGACCGGACCGCAACGGCTATCGCGGTGCGTCCTTTCGCCTTTCAGGCAAAGGCAATCGATCCGGCCGGACAATTCAAGATGGCCGCTATTTTCGTTCTTGCGTTGTTGACGATGATTGCCGCTGGCATGATGAGCATGCACCCGAGCAAAGCATCGCAGGCAGAAGGTCTGACCAGCCTGGCAACTCAGGGACTTGCTTCCACCAAGTCCGACCGCGCTGTGCAAATTCCGGCATCAAAGGCTTGTGAAACACAGGCTTGGGGCGCTTGGAGCGAAGACTGTGCAGCTGCACTGACCGGTGCGAACCGTGTACGCAACGTTTCCTTCGTCACCGTCGAGAAAACTGCACCAACCGTAAATGAAACAATTCTGGCCCGTTACCCCGTGGCCAACTGAGCTTCGTCTCAGACCTCCCTCCCCGTAACGGCAAACAGCGGCTCAGGTTCCACCCTGGCCGCTGTTGTCGATTTCAGGCCTAGCCAATCAGAGATCAGGCTTCAGGAGGCGTTTCATCGCCTTCGGCGGAATCGTTCCCGGCGTCATTCTCACCCGGTTCAGCTGAACCCTCAGCCTCTCCTTCCAGGGCGTCTTCGAGTACATCGTCTTCATCGACTTCGGAAATCCCTTCGACCGCAACGACCTTTTCATCGGCTGCCGTCTTGAAGACGATCACGCCCTGGGTCGCACGTCCGGCGATGCGGATACCGTCCACCGGACAGCGGATCAACTGGCCACCATCCGTCACCAGCATGATCTGGTGGCTGTCTTCGACAGGGAAAGACGAGACCAGACCGCCATTCCGGCTGTTGACGGCCATGGCCGTGATGCCTTTGCCGCCTCGGCCGGTAACCCGGTACTCGAAGGAAGACGTCCGCTTGCCGTAGCCGTTTTCAGAGATGGTCAGGATGATCTGCTCGGCTGCACTCATCTGAGCGTAACGCTCCTGAGGCAGATCGCCGGCAACTACGCCCTCTTCGTCTGCGCCGTTACCGTTCTCATCTGCTTCACCACGCATTGCGCGGGAAAGCTTCAGGTAGGCGGCGCGCTCTTCTGCCGTCACATCGATGTGGTGCAGGATCTGCATGGAGATCACACGATCCTCATCGGCCAGACGAATTCCGCGGACCCCGACGGAATTACGACCGGCGAAGACACGTACATCCGTCACGGGGAAGCGGATACACTGACCGAAGTTGGTCGTCAGCATCACATCGTCATGTTCAGAACAGGTGTCGACGCCGACAATCCCGTCACCGTCTTCCAGCTTCATGGCAATCTTGCCGTTCCGGTTGATGTTGACGAAATCGGACAATTTGTTGCGTCGGATGGTGCCACGTATGGTCGCGAACATCACATCCAGATTTGCCCAGCTGTCCTCGTCTTCCGGCAATGGCAGGATCGAGGTGATCTGTTCGCCCTGTTCGAGAGGTAGCAGGTTGATCAATGCCTTTCCGCGCGAGGTCGGCCCGCCGAGTGGAAGACGCCACACCTTCATCTTGTAACAGATGCCGCGCGAGGAGAAGAACAGAACCGGCGTGTGGGTATTGGCGACGAACAGCCTGGTGACGAAATCCTCGTCCTTGGTCGCCATGCCGGACCGGCCCTTGCCTCCGCGTCGTTGTGCACGGTAGGTCGCCAGCGGCACGCGCTTGATGTAGCCACCGTGAGACACCGTCACGACCATGTCTTCGCGCTGGATCAGGTCTTCTTCGTCGAAATCTGCCCCGCCTTCGATTATTTCGGTTCGGCGCGGAGTTGCAAATTCTTCCTTGATCTCAAGCATTTCGTTGCGGACGATCTCCTGGATCCTGGCCCGTGAGCGCAAGATGTCGAGATAGTCGGAAATTTCCGCACCGATCTTGTTGAGTTCTTCCTCGATTTCATCGCGGCCCATCGCCGTCAGGCGCTGCAGACGCAGATCGAGAATGGCTCGTGCCTGTTCTTCAGACAGTTTATAGGTGCCATCGTCCTGCACCATGTGGCGCGGATCGTCGATCAGAAGAATGAGCGATTCAACATCCTTTGCCGGCCAGTTGCGCTCCATCAGCTGCGCTCTCGCCGTTGCCGGGTCCGGTGCGCTGCGGATGAGCTTGATGACTTCATCAATGTTGGCAACTGCGATGCCCAGGCCCACCAAGATGTGGGCACGGTCACGGGCTTTCTTCAGCAGGTAGCGTGTGCGGCGCTGGATCACCTCCTCACGGAAGGAGACGAAGGCGCGCAGCATGTCGGAGAGGTTCATCTGCTCCGGCTTGCCGCCGTTCAGAGCAACGATGTTGGCACCGAACGATGTCTGCAACTGGCTGAAACGGTAGAGCTGGTTCAGGATCACGTCCGGAACCGCATCGCGCTTCAGCTCGATCACGACCCGCATGCCCGAGCGGTCGCTTTCGTCACGGATGTCCGAGATGCCCTCGATACGCTTGTCGCGCACCAGTTCGGCAATCTTCTCGATCATCGTCGATTTGTTGACCTGATACGGGATTTCCGTGACGATCAGCGCCGTCCGGTCCTTGCGTACTTCCTCGACGTCGACTTTCGCCCGCATGACGATCGAACCGCGGGCCGTTTCATAGGCACTACGGATACCCGACCGACCGAGGATCATGCCACCCGTTGGGAAATCCGGGCCTGGAACGATCTGCATCAGTTCTTCGAGGGACATCGCCGGATTTTCCATCACGGCAATGGCGGCATCGATCACTTCGCCCAGGTTGTGCGGCGGAATGTTGGTTGCCATGCCGACTGCGATACCGCCGGCCCCGTTGACGAGGAGGTTCGGGAACTTGGCAGGAAGGACGACGGGCTCGCTCTCGGAGTTATCGTAGTTTTCCTGAAAGTCGACCGTCTCCTTGTCGATATCGTCCAGCAGTTTGTGGGCGACTTTTTCGAGACGGCACTCGGTGTAGCGCATGGCCGCTGCTGGATCGCCGTCGATGGAGCCGAAGTTGCCCTGCCCGTCAATCAGCGGTAGCCGCAGCGAGAAATTCTGCGCCATGCGCACCAGCGCATCGTAAATCGCGCTGTCGCCATGCGGGTGATACTTACCCATGACGTCACCGACCACGCGGGCCGACTTGCGATAGGGCTTGTTCCACTCGTAGCCGTTTTCGTGCATCGAGTAGAGAATGCGCCGGTGAACCGGTTTGAGGCCGTCGCGGACGTCAGGCAGCGCACGCGACACGATCACGCTCATCGCGTAATCGAGATAGCTGCGCTTCATTTCATCGACGATGGAGACCGGTTTGATATCGGACGGAAGACCGTCAGTGGGCGTGCTGTTGTCCTGGTCAGCCAAGGAAGACACTCATTTCATTGTTATTGCTTGCTCTTTTATATCCGATTCAAGACGCCGCTCCAAATTCTCGGCGCTTTTCCACCTAAGTAATAAGGGTTTAATTTCAATGCTTTACGAGGAGTATACACAGGGGGCAAAAATCATTTGGCTTGAGAACATGCCAGCACCTCGCAAAGCACTATAGTAAGGCGACAAAAGCGCCTGAAAAACCGGTCCGGGAATCGCCATGCTCGACTACTACATCAACGCCTTCGCGACCTTATTTGTCACCATTGATCCGGTCGGTCTGGCCCCGATGTTTCTTGCAATTACGGCTGGCATGAGCAAGCACGACAGGCGCAAGGTCGCCATTCGGGCGACCATCACGGCGGCGGCCATCCTCCTTGTATTTTATGCCTCCGGACAGACGGTTCTGAATGTACTTGGCATCTCCGTTTCCGCATTCAGGGTCGCCGGAGGCATCCTGTTGTTCCTGATCGCGATCGAGATGATTTTCGGCAAGCGCCAGGCGCGTAAAACCGAAACCGCCGAAAAGGCGATGGAATCAGAAGCGCATCATGGAACGATCAATGAACTCGCCATCTTTCCTTTGGCGATACCGCTTATTTCGGGACCTGCGGCAATCTCCGCGATCATCCTGTTGTCCAGTCAGGCTCCGGATACCCTTGCCTATGCAGGCCTCGGCGGCGTCATCGCGATCATCCTGCTGAGTTGCATGGGTGCCTTTCTCTTGGCTGACAAGATAGAAAGGCTCCTGGGAGAAACCGCGCAATTGGTGATCACCCGTCTTCTTGGCGTGCTGCTGGCAGCTCTATCCGTACAATTCGTTGCGGACGGCATTTTGGCCTTTATCCGCACCTGACTGAGGCAACGCTTAACGGTCCAGGTCCAACTTGTATTCTTGTGGTGAAACACCATGCACCGTGTCTCGGGCCCGGATGATGACCTGTGACACGCCCTCTGGAATCGTGATGCCCGATTGGGATCGCGTGAAGGGTTGTTCGTCGACATGGGGGTGAAGGAGCACTCTCTCGCCTAACAATTCTCCGTCTGGCGTAAAGATCTGCCAGAGGTCGGCGTAGTGATCCCAACCCGTGTCGTCATGCCTGAGCGTTACCGCGAAGGTCCACGAGCCTGCAGATCCGGTTGCTTTTGCCGAGACAATCTCGACCTCACCTGCCCGTGCTGAGCACGCTCCGAACACCGAGGACAGGAACAACACCGCAAGCACTGTCGAACATCTTAGGTTCATGACGCATTTCTCCCCTGGATTTCGCGGGAGCATCCTCGCAACGGGCTGAGAATTGACAAAGTCACGAATGCGTCAGGGAGGCTCAACGGTTTGCGAACGACAAACGAAACCCATCAGCCTGAAAGTTCGTCAGCCTGCCTGCTGAAGGTGGCTGTCCCGTTTAAACCCTTTTGGCCAGAGCGTCTTGTTTTCGTTCCCCCAGCGTGCAAGGGCCTTCACCACTGGTTCCAGCGAGACGCCTAGGTCGGTCAGTTGATATTCAACCTTCGGTGGAACAACGGGATAGACGGTCCTCACAATCAATCCGTCAGCTTCCATACTACGGAGTTGAGCGGTCAAGATCCGTTGTGTGATGTCCGGAAGCGCTTTCTGGAATTCGTTGAAGCGCATGACATCTTTTTCCATCAGCAGGAACAGAATGACGCCTTTCCACTTGCCGTCGATCAAACTGAGCGCTGCTTCGACAGCACAGCCCGGATGGCAGCCATAAACGTCCTTGACCAGTTTGGGTCCTGATTTCCTAACGGTATCCATATTGTGCCTAAGGTTCTTTTTTGTGAGTTACGGCTAGAATTGTGCATTCTTGCGCCAAACGATTTTATGTTCAATTTGATTGGTACGCAAATCAGGAGAACACAGCATGCGTGCCATCGGATTTTTTGAACCGCTTCTTATTGATGACCCGAAGTCGTTGACTGATCTCGACCTTCCAAGGCCGGTGCCTTCCGGAAAGGATCTTCTCGTTGAGGTCAAGGCTGTTGCGGTCAACCCAGTCGACACCAAGGTGCGGCAATCCCGAACTTCGCAAAACGGCGTGCCCGTCGTCCTTGGATACGACGCAGCCGGGCTCGTCACCGAAGTGGGACCTGACGTTACCAGCTACAAGGTGGGCGACGAGGTCTATTATGCCGGCGACATCACCCGGGACGGAACCAACTCGGAGTACCATCTCATTGATGAACGCATTGTGGGCCGCAAACCCACGAGCCTGAGCTTTGCGGAGTCAGCTGCCATGCCCTTGACGGCGATCACCGCCTGGGAAGCCCTGTTCGACCGGCTGAAGGTGAATGACCCGGTTCCTGCTGGCTCGAACACTCTCCTGATCATTGGCGGATCGGGTGGCGTCGGTTCCATAGCAGTTCAACTCGCTCGTCAATTGACGAACATGACAATTATCGCAACTGCTTCAAGACCGGAGAGCCGTTCCTGGGTGAGCGAGCTTGGTGCGCATCATGTTCTCGATCATTCAAAACCGATGGCGCCTCAGATCGAAGCCCTGGGACTGGAAGCCCCCGGCTATATTTTTTCGACAACGCACACAGAGCAACACGTGAACGATATTGCAGAATTGATCGCGCCACAGGGGCGTTTTCTGCTCATCGACGATCCCGACAACGTCAGCATTGGGCCCTTCAAACTGAAGGCGATATCGATCCACTGGGAGATGATGTTTACCCGTTCCATGTACCAGACGACCGATATGGATGAGCAACGCAAGCTTTTGAACAACGTCGCTGACCTTGTTGATGCTGGAAAGATCAAGACCACGTTGACGGAAGTGATTGAACCCATCAACGCAGATAATCTGCGCCTGGCGCATCAGAAGATTGAAAGCAATAAAACCATTGGGAAGATCGTTCTAGCCGGGTTTTAGGATCAAGGGATGCCGTTTAACCGGTGACACCTGCCCCTTGCACATTCAGGCCGCCATCTTCATGCTTTCGTTGGAGGCTTGGAGATGGCGGAACACAACGTTGAAGACATTCGGATCAAGCTTTTGTCGCTCAAGACCGAACTTGAAACATTGAGCGAGCTGTCCGGGGAAGCCCGTGCCACGGTGGAGCTAGATCAGCAATCTGTCGGTCGATTGTCGCGTATGGACGCGCTCCAAGGGCAAGCGATGGCACAGGCATCCGAGCGGCAGCGCCGGGCGACTATCCAGAAAATCGAGGCAGCCTTATCAAGGTTGGAAGCTGGCGAATACGGCGACTGTGTGGAGTGCGGTGAAGAGATTTCCGAGAAGCGGCTACAGGTAGATCCTGCCGCAGCATTCTGTATCAAATGCGCAAGATAGTGAGACAAACTTCTTAGTCAGGCCTATCGCACGAAATGTCGACGCAAGCCTGTCAGGAAATCCGACACTTTTCGTGAAATCTCAACCAGCGGGAACGCCCTCAACCGAGCTTCCGTCCAGTCCATCTGCGGAGCAAGCTGCATCTGCAGGTCGATTAGGGCTTGTCGTTCCCCAATACCAAGTGGAAGTTTTTCAGCCGCTGCCAGGAGCAGCAGTTTCTCATGAATTTGCCGCAGGACGGAAAGCGCCTCTCCCATCCGTTCCGTAAGTCCGGGATCATCCCGCCATGTGTGCCCGTGAAACACTTCCTGCGTCACACGTTGTCCTGCACCGTGACAATCATAGCTAATGCATCCACTGAAACCGAGACGCGACCTGTCATCGAAGATGGCACAACGTCCGCAGCTATCCAGGTTCGGGCAAACCTCGCCTGCTGCCTTGTCGATACCAAAGGACTCTGATCGGTCAAATGCAAAGACAACACAGCAAAGGGCTGCACAAGAAGCACAGTCTGGTGTCAGATCCGGTAGCCGTGGTGTATTCATTCACGCTCAAATCTCAACAAGGCGCTAGGTCACCAAATTCGAGAGCTCATGTTGCGATCTTTCGAAAGCCTGTTCGGTATTCAAATCTATTAAGTTGAGCAATCCAGTCTCTTTTCAAGAAGCGACTTCTTCACTGTCAGCTCTGACTGCCATGAAGGACTTGGTCAAAAACAGGAATTTTTCCTGCTTGACCAGTGCATCATCGAAAAGCGCCTTGAACATGGACTTGCTCAGCAGGCGCGCACTTTCGACGATTTCGACAGCCTCATCGGTATTGGCCCCCTTTGCCCAGTGCCCCAAGGAAAAATGAGCAACAAGCCAGACCCTTATAGGCTTCGGCAGCCAATGGAAAAAGAGCGTCATGCAATGCGGCTCAATGGGGAACCAGAAATTTGGTGTCTGGACAAAATAACCGCCGTGGAAATCCCGGATGTTTGACGCAAACCGCTTCATTTGCGCCCAGTCGCCAACATGCTCGATTACCGAATTTGAATGGATCAGGTCATAGTCCTGCGGGTCCAGGTAACTCCAGATGTCTTCTGTGGCGTTACCTGTCAAAAAATCAAATCTCCCGTCCGCCTCAAAGACTTGAGATCCCGGAAGATTCAGAAGGGTAATCTGTACGTTGTTGCGATCAAGAAAATCTTTGTCGAGGATGTTCCAATATTGAACTGTCCCGCCAATATCTAGTATTTTTACACGGCCTTTCTCAGAAAAATTATTCTCTATCAAATCACAAAAATACTTAATTCTCTTTTTTCTAGCTGCTTTACCGAGACTGAAGCCATCATTTTCATATCCAGAAATAATTTTAGTTAATTTACTCACTTCAATCATTCCTATCTTTAGTTGGTAAAGCAACTGATCGAGCAACAGTTCAAGCACCATTTATATGAGCGCGCGCAAATATTCAGTTAATCGAAACGAATTGCAGTTCGCTCACACCATCGAGGTGCAATAAACAAAAGCAAATGCACGAGCACAATCACTGACCTTTCGCCAATGCATGCAGCCTCGACAATCGTTCGTGCAATCACATTCCAGCGTTCGCAGAGTTACCTGCGATATTTCGGTCCGCACACGTCAAGACCCGCCAAGCGACGTCGGGTCCAAGTGATCCAAAGCCTTGCTTATTCCCACTCAATAGTGCCGGGAGGTTTGGACGTAATGTCATAGGTTACGCGGTTGATGCCCTGTACCTCATTAATGATACGGGTTGCCGTCTCACCCAGGAAATCATGCGTGAAGGGGAAATAGTCGGCAGTCATGCCGTCAACTGACGTCACGGCTCTCAACGCGCAGGCGTAGTCGTATGTCCGGCCATCGCCCATGACACCCACGGTACGCACAGGCAGTATCGCTACAAAAGCCTGCCAGATGTCGTCGTAAAGATCGTGCTTGCGGATCTGGTCGATATAGACCGCATCTGCCTTTCGCAGGATTTCCAGTTTTTCGCGGGTGATTTCACCCGGACACCGAATGGCAAGTCCAGGTCCCGGGAAGGGGTGGCGGCCGATGAACTTCTCGGGAAGTCCGAGTTCACGGCCAAGCGCCCTCACCTCGTCCTTGAAGAGTTCACGCAGCGGCTCGACCAGCTTCAGTCCCATCTTTTCCGGCAACCCGCCGACATTATGATGCGACTTGATGGTGACCGACGGACCTCCGGAGAAGCTGACGCTCTCAATCACGTCCGGATAGAGCGTACCTTGAGCGAGAAACTCAGCGCCCTCAATCTCATTTGCATGTTTCTGGAAAACGTCGATGAACAGTTTTCCGATGATCTTGCGTTTGGTTTCCGGGTCGGAAACACCGTCCAGCTCTCCCAGGAACAGTTCGCTCTCATCCGCATGGATCAAGGGAATGTTGTAGTTATCCCTGAACATGGACACCACTTCTTCCGCCTCGTTCAGGCGCAACAAGCCGTGGTCCACGAAGACACATGTGAGCTGATCCCCGATCGCCTCATGGATCAACACAGCAGCAACGGAGCTGTCGACACCACCGGACAGACCACAAATGACCTTCTTGTCACCGACCTGCTCGCGGATGCGCGCAATGGCATCGTCCTTGTAGGCTCCCATTGTCCAGTCACCGGTAAAGCCGGCAAGTCGGACGAAATTCTCATATAGCTTCTTGCCGTTCGGCGTGTGGTGCACTTCCGGGTGAAACTGTACGGCGTAGAAGTTTCTCTCCTTGTCCGCGGTAATCGCGTAGGGAGCGTTTGGCGATGTGCCGAATACCTCAAAGCCTGGTGCGATCCGGCTGACATGGTCGCCATGGCTCATCCAGACCTGTTCTTTCCCGTCGGCAAACCATCCATCCAGGATCGACAGTTTGTTCTCGACAGGTGTCACGAATGCTCTGCCAAACTCGGCCGTGCCGCCACCGCCGGAAATCTTGCCACCGTCAACCTGTCCGCCCAGCTGCTGCATCATCACCTGTTGGCCGTAACAGATCCCCAGGATCGGAACGCCCATTGTGTAGACACTTTCCGGCGGACGCGGTGAACCGTCTCGCGTAACCGAATCCGGCCCACCTGAGAAAATTACCGCTTTGGGCGAAAACTCGCTCAAAAAGGCGTCGGTAACATTCTGATATGGATGGATTTCACAGTAGACATTTAACTCGCGCAGGCGCCGCGCGATGAGCTGCGTGACCTGGGAGCCGAAGTCGATGATAAGAAGGCGCTGATGCTGGGTCATGGCCAGCTTCTAACCGGTCTTTTGAGTAAAATGAACCCGAATTTCACAGCCGATGCTGTCCCGCACAAGATTTTGCTGCCAACTCCGGTTCCGCGGCTTTCTTGTGTCGTAACTTTGGCAAGCAAATGTTTCCGGCGGACAAGCTGTGTACGGCTGAATTTCGCTTTTGACCGGCGCGCGCCTGCTCCTTAGGTTAACCATAAGCCCCCGTGCTTCGTCTCCGGTGAGACAAGCTGCTGGCAGGTGCTTTTAGGATAACCGACCCAGATGACCGCAGCTGCCCGTAAAGCGTTTGAAGAAGCCGTAGCCCTTGAAAATGCGGGCAATCTTGACAGGGCGCTGGTGTCTTATCTGAAAGCCCAGGAACTGTCGCCGGACGACACGGAAATTGCCTACAGAACGGCATCCGCGTTGCTCCAGACCGGGTATCTGGACGAGGCGCAATCGCAGTTACGCCGCATCGTGTTTGCCGAACCGGACCACCTGAACGCTCGCGCGAGCCTCGGGAACTGTCAGCTTCTGCTCGGTGACATGGCAAACGCCCGGCAAAATTTTGCTGATGTGCTCTCCCAAGCACCGGATAATCGAAACGCCCTATACGGTCTTGCCAGTGTTTTGCTGAAAGAAGACAAACCCGAAGAAGCTTCCGTTCCGGCCCGACGCCTGGTCGAGCTATTGCCGGACACTCCAGCTGTCTTGTCTCTTTTCGCAGACACGCAAGCGCGTGTTGATCAAAAGGCAGCAGCGATCGCTGCTTATCGGAAAGCGCTGAAGGCCGATCCGGACTACGGACCCGCGCTCATTGGCCTGTCGCAGACATTGCTGCTGCGTAAACGCTTTGACGAAGTGATCGAACTGACGATCCGGGCAAGTGAGCGAGCGCCGGCAGACCCGCTCCCTCTGGACCTGTTGTCCGATGCACTCGCCGGGAAAGGCGCCCTGGAAGATGCTCGTGAAGCGGCGCTTGCCGCGTTGAAGCTATCTCCGAGATCAATACAGACCCACGTTCGGCTGAGCAGTATTGCGCGTAAGTTTGGAGATCATGGTGCAGCTCTGAAACACGCCCTGGCCGCGCACGATCTCGACAAATCTGCAAAAGAACCTCTGAATGCACTTGGAGCCGCCCTCGCCGCACTCAAATATTCCAACCAGGCCAGATCCGTCCTGACAGCCATGTCTCGAGGCGACGGTCTGGAGCCGGCCATTCGAGAACTCGTCGAAGGCCTGGTTGTCGCCGAAAGGAAATCAACGGAAGCAGGTCCTGTGAGTTCCACTGCAACTTCAACTAGGGAAGAACCCTCGTCAGATAGTCCTGACGCTGCTGCAAAAATCGCTCAAGAAGCAGAAACCAAACAGGAAATTCAACACCAGGAAACCCTGGAGCCCGTGACTTCGAAGAAGATGCTAGCAACAGACGGCGATCAATTGCCGAACGTTCTCGGGCTGCGCCGTCAGGACAGATCCTGACGGCAAAAACTGTCTGAACTCACTGCACCCGCTGGAACAGCGCAATGAAGAAACCGTCCGTTTGGGTAGACCCGGGCGTCAGCAGAATGTCGCCACGGTCGGAAACGTATTTCGGGAACCGTGCATCCGGCAGAGTTGTTTTCCAGATATCCAGCGCTGAAACAGACTGGAACGACGGAAATTGCTCCAGGAACCAGTCCGCCTGGGCCTGGTTTTCCTCACGCAGGACGGAACAGGTCGCGTAGGCAAGACGTCCCCCCGGCTTGACGTATCTGCTCGCACTTTCCAGTACACGGCGCTGGTCTTCGATACGATCCTGCAAGGCCTTTTCTGCCAGCTTCCACTTGGAGTCCGGTCGGCGACGCCACACGCCGGTCCCCGTGCAAGGGGCGTCAATAAAAACCAGGTCCATCTGATCGACAAGATCGTCGAGGCTTGAAGTTGCCGGATCCTTCACCTGAATGTTTCGTACACCGGCCCGCTGCAGTCTTTCGTGGATTGGAGCAAGCCTGAGACGGTCGGCGTCATAGGCGTATAGCTGACCCTTGTTCTGCATGGAGGCAGCAAGAGCCAATGTCTTGCCACCACCGCCAGCGCAAAAGTCCAGCACTTGTTCACCAGGTTTGGCTTGCGCAAGATGAGCCGCCAGTTGGCTGGCCTCGTCCTGCAATTCAAACCAACCCTTTCGGTAGCCTTCCTCAGCCTGAACATGCGGCATGCGGCCAAGATCAGGCTTGGCCTCGATGCGCGCACCAACTGGTGACAGCGGTGTTGCATTTGCCCCGGTATGAGCCAGCCGCTTGAGAACCTTGTCCCGATCAGATTTGAGCGTATTGGTTCTCATGTCGACCGGGGCGCGTGTTGCCAGCGCCTGGCCTTCTTCAATGGCTCTTTCGCCGAAGACGGTCTCAAAATGCGGCCAAAGCCATTCCGGAATATCTGCCTGTTCAAAAGGCGACGGCGTGCTGTCAGGCTCCTGCGACAGGCAAGCGATTTCATCAGCTGACAATGCAGCCGGAGCATGATGGTCCTGCTCAAGAATGTCGCTTAACGCCTGCAGGCCTTTGCCCCAACCCAGGCAATAGGTCGCAAGAACGACGGCTCTTGCCGAACCGTCTTTCATTCTTGCACCAAGTGAAGCCTTGTTCCGAAGTGCGTCAAACACGAGATTGCCGATGACCGTCCGGTCACCGGAACCTGCAAACCGGTGCGCGGAACCCCAGTCTTTCAGGGCTAGCTGCACAGGCCTGTGCCGCGTTTCCACTTCAGTCAGGACTTCAATTGCCGCCGCCAGGCGTCCGCCATCTTTCATGCTGATCCTTTGCGGGGCGCCTGTAGCAAAGCGCCCCGATACCGAGTGGTTTAAACGTTGGACGGGTAATTTGGGCTTTCCCGTGTAATCGTCACATCATGGGCGTGGCTTTCCCGCAGGCCTGCACCAGAGATCCGCACAAAACGCGCCTTTTCCTGAAAATCAGGAATGTTGCGGCCGCCAACATAGCCCATGGCAGCCCTCAAGCCACCTGCAAGCTGATGCAGAACGCTGCCAAGCGCACCTTTGTAAGGCACCTGCCCTTCAATGCCTTCCGGTACAAGTTTGAGACTGTCGCGTACTTCCGCCTGGAAATAGCGATCGGCCGACCCCCGCGCCATGGCGCCGACGGACCCCATGCCCCGATAGGATTTGTAGGATCGTCCCTGGTGCAAATAGACCTCGCCCGGACTTTCTTCGGTGCCTGCCAGAAGGGAGCCGACCATGACGGACGCCGCCCCGGCGGCAATCGCCTTGGCAAGGTCGCCGGAAAATTTGATGCCGCCATCAGCGACCACCGGCACGCCTTGCTTGTCCGCTTCGTTCACTGAATCCATGATTGCCGTTAGCTGCGGAACGCCGACACCAGCGACAATTCTGGTGGTGCAAATGGAACCCGGGCCAATACCGACTTTTACCGCATCTGCACCGGCATCGATCAAAGCCTTGGTTGCGTCACTGGTCGCCACGTTGCCTGCCAGTACCTGCACGGAATTGGAAAGGCTTTTTACCCGGCCGACCATGTCGAGAACCTTCTGGGAATGGCCATGGGCCGTGTCGACCACAAGAAGGTCCACGCCTGCGTCAATCAGACGTTCTGCACGGGCAAACCCCTCTTCCCCGACGCTGGTTGCCGCTGCAACGCGCAACCGGCCCTGATCGTCCTTGGACGCATTCGGATTGAGCTGCGCCTTTTCCATGTCCTTGACGGTGATGAGACCGATACAGTTCCGGTTGTCATCCACGACCAGAAGCTTTTCGATGCGGTTCTGATGAAGGAGCCGCTTGGCGTCATCCTGGCTGACGTTCTCGTTGACAGTAACGAGACCGTCCTTCGTCATCAGTTCATGGATTTTCTGGTCGGGATTGGACGCGAACCGCACGTCCCTGTTTGTCAGGATGCCAACCAGCTTGCCAGTGGCCTGACCGCCTGCTCCGCCGTTTTGAACGACCGGAACGCCGGAAATGCCATACCGTTTCATCAGGTCAAGAGCGTCCTGCAGGGTCGCGTCCGGCCCGATGACCAGCGGATTGACCACCATCCCGGATTCGAACTTCTTGACCATCCGGACCTCTTCGGCCTGCTGGTCGAGAGAGAGGTTGCGGTGAATGACACCAATGCCACCTGCCTGAGCCATAGCGATTGCCAGACGGCCTTCGGTAACTGTGTCCATTGCCGACGAGATGATCGGAATATTGAGTTCAAGTTCCCGTGTGACCCGGGTGCGCAGGTCAACTTCACCCGGCATGACTTCCGAGTGGCCAGGGATCAGCAAGACATCGTCGAACGTCAGGGCTTGCTGTCCAGTGGTAGGGACATAGAAGGATGCCATTGCCAATTCCCCTTTGTAAAAAAATAGCTGAGACGCACGCTTTGATCAAAAGCCTGCATCTTTCGAGTCGCTTCGGCTGTGCCGGAGAAGTTGGCGCGGGTCAATAACACGCAGGTGACAGAAAGAAAAGGGGGTGACGCCCGCTATGAGGCGTTCCCCCTGTCAGTCTCGGCAAACCGGCTTCCCTGTCGACTTGAAAACGGTTCAGTCCGGATCAAGATCACTTCCACGAAAGCCCTTCGCGATCACATAAAGTTCCGGGCTTTCCTTGCGACTCGCCGGCGGTTTCAGATGGGCGACCGATTTGAATTCGCGTTTCAGGTCGTTAAGCAGTGCATTTTCCGTCCCGCCCCGAAAAACCTTCGCCAGGAACGAGCCTCCCGGAACGAGGTTGCGTCTCGCGAAATCGATTGCGATCTCGAATAGATGCGTCGTGCGCAAATGGTCGGTCTGCTTGTGGCCGGTCGTCGGTGCCGCCATGTCGGACAGAACGACATCGGGCTTGTGGCCACCGAGCGCTTCCAGCAAGGCGGCTGGAGCATCGTCGTCCAGAAAATCCTTTTGCAGGAATGTCGTTCCTCGCACGTGGTCCATTTCCAGATAGTCGATCCCGACCACCTTGGGCGCTTCCACGGAAGACTGCACCCTTTCCACCGCAACCTGACACCAGCCACCCGGTGCGCAACCAAGATCGACCACCCGGTAACCGGGTTTCAGCAATTTGTGCTTGTCGTCGATCTCTATCAGCTTGTAGGCAGCTCGCGACCTGTAACCGTCCATCTTCGCGCGGCGCACGTAAGGATCGTTCAATTGCCTCTGCAGCCAACGCGTGGAGGATTCGCGCCGACCAGCGGACGTCTTCACCTTGACGTGGAGACCTCGGTCGCCTGTTCCCTTTTTGCCCTGACTCATGTTCTGTTCCCTTGGCGCCCGCGATTATGCCGAGAGCCGTTTTTGCGGTGCGACCAGACACCATCGGCCGCCATCAATTCTGTAAGAATGCCTTCGCGCAGTCCTCTGTCCGCGACGCGCAGACGCGAGCAACTCCAACGGCGGCGGATAGCTTCCAGGATGGCACAACCTGCCAGAACAAGATCAGCCCTATCCGCACCAATGCATGGATTATCCACGCGCGCCTCATAAGGCATGTCGCGCAGCTGATCAATCATTCTGGAGACGTCCCCATCTTCCAGCCAGGTTCCGTCGACCCTGCGCCTGTCATAACGTTTCAGGCCCAGGTGCACACCTGCCAGTGTGGTGACCGTACCAGATGTTCCGAGCATATGGACCCTACCCGACGCGATTGCTTCGGTCAGGTTATTAGCAAGATTGAACGCTGCCAGATGTTCGGCGGCATCTTCAATCATCGCCTCGAAGATATCCGGTGTCACGTGAACACCGCCATGCCGCTCTGCAAGGTTGACGACGCCGACCGGCAACGAGATCCAGGACCGGATGAAGCGGGTCAATGCATAGCCTCGCGCACCACATCGGTTGCGCAGGTCCAGCCAGACGATCTCCGAGGACCCTCCGCCGATATCGAACAGAATCACGCCATCGGCGTCGTGATCCACAAGCGAAGCGCATCCGGCGACTGCCAGGCGGGCCTCTGTCTCGCGGTTGACGACTTCGAGCGCCAAACCTGTCTCCGCTTTCACCCTTTCGATGAAGTCAGCGCCATTTTCAGCTGCCCGGCAGGCCTCCGTCGCGATAAGCCTGGAGCGAGCAACCCCTCTGTCGGCAAGTTTCCGGTGGCATTGGGCAAGAGCGTCGATTGCCCGTTCCATGGCCGCATCGCTCAACATTCTGTTCGAGCCGACACCTTCTCCCAGGCGCACTATTCGGGAATAGGCGTCGACCACACGAAATCCGCGATCTTCAGGTCGGGCGATCAAAAGCCGGCAATTGTTGGTCCCAAGATCAAGCGCAGCATAAAGCGGAGAGTTGTTCCTGCCCGCAGACCGATCATATGGTGCCGGATTACGAGAACCGTCGACCTGTTCCTTCCGGCTTGCTGACGGGCGATTTTCACCATCCCGACGCACGCGCAAATCAGGATTACGGTGGGAGGGTGTACCGGTACTCTTTTCGAGTGTCTTTGAGCTGACAACGATGTCGCCATCGTTTGTCCTTGCAACAGGTGCTGCTTCCGCTCCGTTGGCGGACTGTTTGCGCCGCCGGCCGCGTCTGCGGGCTGCCTTCTTTCCCTTCAGGCTCGTCGTGGTGTCAGTTTGTCGTTCCGCACCATCCTGGTTCAGCCCGCCTGCCTGGACGTTTTGCACGCCCTCACCAGTGGCTGCCCGTCCGCGCTTCCGTTTTTTGCGACGCTTCTGGGAAGTGGACGCACCATCACCCCTTCGCGCAGGCTGTTCCTGCGCGGCGAGTGCTTGATCGACGGGTCCGGTTACAGCACTGGACGGAATTTGCCCGTCCGTTTCAGGCACTCCGTTGACGACACCGTTTGCCTGTGTCGCAGAGTTGCCTTTGGGGCGCTTGCCAGACTTGCGCTTTCGGCGCCGTCTGGATGTTCCCCCGGGCTCCCTGGGAGCCCCGCTGGTTCCGGACACATCAGGGGTACGACGCCCTTTCTCGGGCGGTTCCTGACCTGACTGAGTCACGTTTTTGCCTTTCAGATCTCCAGTGCTGCCGCCGTTTTTCAAGGGGCGCTGCTGGGGACTGCGTCTTTCGTTGACAAAACTGTAACAGGTTGCCCCTCGCCGGAAAAGCTTTCCTTGAAACGAATGCATACAGTCTTTCGCGAGACTTTCCACAGGCATGCAATTTCACAAAAAAGTCGTCGACGGGTCTTGCAATCGTGAATGTGATGGATGTATATGCGGCACACCAATCGAGAGCGACCCATCATTTCGCCCTTTACCGACGATTGGCAGCTCGCCATATGAGCATTGTTGGGGAATAGGTTAACGGTAGACCCACGGACTCTGACTCCGTTAGTCCTGGTTCGAATCCAGGTTCCCCAGCCAACTCTCTTTCAAGTCATCGATATTATTGAGATAATCGGACTGACAAATCCGTACTCTCAGTAGATTCGACCGACTGATGCCCAAAACTGGTCCCCGGAACTGGTGCCCAAAAGCGCCTTCCGGCTCAAGGATATCGGGCTATGGCTCGTCGACACGACATTTAGAGTCACATACGACGCGGAAACATCTGGTGCCGGCGCCCTCACCTTCCAGTCCCTCTTTCTCAATCAGACCTTAGCCGGAAGCTGTCATTCAGCCTGAGACAATCGGATCACCACAGGGCTCGGTTCATGGCGCGGCGCCTGAACTCCAATGCATCGCTCAGATTTACTTGGCGAGACCAGATCGTCGGATCGGGGCGGTGATAATAGATTTCTTCCAGATAGGTGATGCGCGGAAAGTCGTCCTCGTCATGGCGATGGCTTGGATAGGACGACCGGTGGCCGGCACGCGTGAAAACCTCCGTCACCCACAGGCTGTCGCAATGGGCCTCGTTTTACATGTCGAAGTTGTTGATATAGTTGGTGTTGATGCCCTTGTCCCGCTCCCTGAGGCTGATGGCGTTCGGGCCGATGCGGCATGCTTCCTGCCCGCCTTTGCCGGGTGCCGAATAGACTGTGATCACGCAACCGGTCTCCACCGTCGCGCGCCAGTCCGTGCCGTTGGAAAGGTAGAAACAGTGTCGCGGCAGATGATCGGGTTTAGTTAGCGCCCCAAACGGATTCATCACATATTCGAACCTCATCCTGAGGAGGACCTTCAGGTCCGTCTCGAAGGATGGGCGGCACGCTCAGGATCAAGCGGCCCATCCTTCGAGACAGCGCTTACGCGCTTCCTCAGGATGAGGTCTTGAGAGAGGAGATCGGTGTGCTGCGGTGCCTCTCCCTCAATCGACCAGGTTCTGGTGCTTCAGCGCGTCGACATAGCCCTCACGGGCCTTGTTGACTTCGGTCCGTTCGGAGACCTCCGGCACGGCGACGTCCCACCAGTGACCGCCACCGTTCTCGCCCGGCCCGTGCATCGGGTCCGTGTCGATGACGATCACCGTCGGAATGGCCCGGTCCTTCGAGACGAGGATCTGCGCTTCCAGATCGGCGATGTTCTTCGCCTTTACCGCGTGGGCGCCCATGGCGGCCGCGTGGGCGACGAAGTCGATGTCCGGCTGCGCCTCGACATTGCAGTTTTGATAGAGGTTGTTGAACTGGTTGCCGCCGGTGCCCATCTGCAGCCGGTTGATGCAGCCGTAGCCGCGGTTGTCGGTGAGCACCACCGTGAACGGCACCCGCCGCATGACGGCAGTCGCCAGTTCCGAGTTTGCCATCATGTAGGATCCGTCACCGACGAAGCAGACGACATCCCGCTCCGGCTGCGCCAGCTTGATGCCCATGGCACCGGCAATCTCGTAGCCCATGCAGGAATAGCCGTATTCCATGTGATAGCCGCCCTGCGGCGCCTGCCACAGAAGCTTCAGGGCGCCCGGCATGGTGCCGGCCGCGCACATGGCGATGGTTTTTTCCGAAGACGTCCGCTGCACCGCGCCGATAACCTCGGCGTCGAGCGGCAGGTAGCCTTCGGGCACATCGGTCCGTGCACTGCAGTGGGCATCGACCTTGGCCAGCCAGTCGACACGGGACTGCGGATTGAAAGCCGATTTTGTTTCTGCACCGAGTGCAGCTGAGATCTTCTCCAGAGACACCTTCGCATCGCCGATGACACCGACGGCGCCATGCTTCAGGGCGTCGTAGCCCTGAACGTTGATGGAGACGAGCTTGCGGCCCGGTTCCTTGAAGAGCGCCCAGGAGCCGGTGGTGAAGTCCTGGAAACGGGTGCCGATGCCGATGACGAGGTCCGCGCTTTCGGCAATCTCGTTGGCGCAGGCCGAGCCGTCGACCCCGGCAGTGCCGAAGTTCATCGGATGAGACTGGGCCAGCGCCGACTTGCCCGCCTGGGTCTCGATCACCGGAATGCCGTGCCTGGTCGCAAACGCGCCAAGAGTTTCTTCAGCCTGCGAATAGATAACGCCGCCGCCGCAGACCAGAACCGGGTTCTTCGCGGATTTGATGAGGGCGACAACATCGGCGATGTCCCGGTTGTCAGGTTCCGGGCGTCGGATGCGCCAGACCTTCGGCTCGAAGAAGCTTGCCGGATAATCGAAGGCTTCTGCCTGCGTGTCCTGGCAGAAGGCCAGGGTCACCGGGCCGCAGTTGACCGGGTCGGTCATCACGCGGAAGGCGCGCGGCAGGGCCGTCAGCAGGTGTTCCGGGCGGCTGATGCGGTCGAAGTAGCGCGATACCGGGCGGAAGCAGTCATTGGCCGAAACCGTGCCGTCGTCGAAATCCTCCACCTGCTGCAGCACCGGGTCGGGTGCCCGATTGGCAAAGACATCGCCGGGGATCAGCAACACCGGCAGGCGATTGACATGGGCAAGGGCTGCGGCGGTCACCATGTTGGTGGCGCCGGGGCCGATGGATGAGGTGACGGCCATCGCCCGTGTGCGCTTCTTGGCCTTGGCATAGGCGATGGCCGTATGGGCCATCGTCTGTTCGTTCTGGCCGCGCCAGGTCGGCAGGGCATTGCCGGCCTGCTCAAGCGCTTCGCCCAGACCGGCAACATTGCCATGGCCGAAGATCGCCCAGATGCCGTCGATGAAACGCTCGCCGTCCTCGGTCATCTGTGCGGAGATATACCGCACCATGGCCTGCGCGGCAGTAAGGCGGATTGTGCCGGTCATGCAACTTTCTCCTGACATTGAGCCCTGGCGCCATCCCAGATCCGGCAGAGGCGGGCATACTTGTCCTTCATGCACGCAATAGCGGTCGCATCATCGGCCTTGCCTGCCAGCCAGTCCCGCGCTGCGTCCGCGAAAATAGTCCGGCCGACGGCAAAACCCTTCACCAGCGGGAAACGGGCGGCCCGTTCGAAAGACGCCGCCAAGTCAGCTTCAGGCGCCTCGAGACCGAGAACCACGATGCCCCGCGTACGCGGATCGTTGCGCTCGATGGCCTCGACAGACTTTGACCAGGCTGCATCGGTCTTGAAAGGTTCGAGTTTCCACCAATCGGGATAGACGCCAATGTCGTAAAAGCGCTGGATCACACGTGCCGTGGTATCATCGTCAATGGGTGCGACCTTGGAGGGGATGACTTCCAGAAGGAATTCCAGCCCGTTGCGGCGCGCGGCCGAGAAAAGCCGCAACACCGTCTGTTCCTGGTCAGCCCAGGTGGTCGCATCGTCGTCCGGATGGGCAAAGCACAGGCACTTGACGACATGGTCGAGCGGCCATTCGGAAAGGCCCCCATAGTCAGGTCCAAGCTCCGGTTCGAGGGTCAAAGGACGGGAACCGGGCCATTCCACCGGACGACCGATCCAGAGCCCGGTCCCTGCGGCCTTGTAAAGCGCGTCGCGTCCGAGGCGGCCATCGCAGAGAATGCCGTAGCCCGCCTGCCCGCTCGCAACTTCCCCCGCAGCCTGAAGGCAGAGTTCCTTGAAGCGGCCGATCTTTTGCTTCGTGGCACCCTCCATCTGCTCAAGCTGCATGCGGTGATCAAAGGCAAAGACCCGCATTTCCGGCCAGACGCCGTTACGATTTGTCGCCCAATGCACCTGTTCCAGCTTGACGTCGTTGCGCAGGTCAGGCTGCCTGATGCCACGAGAGAAGAAGAATTGTAGCTCTTCCCAGCTCGGATACGCGGGCGTGCAGCCATGGCGGGACACAGCGAAGGCGCCGCACGCGTTGGCGTATTTGAGCGCCACCGGCCAGTCCTCGCCATCGAGCCAGCCTTTCAGGAGACCGGACATGAAACCGTCCCCTGCGCCAAGCACGTTGAAGACCTCGATCGGGAAGCCTGGTCCGGAAATGCCGTCGTCAAGATCGTCCGGGATCTTGCCGGTGAAGGCGACTGCGCCTTTTGCACCACGCTTGCAGACAAGGGCGGCGTTGGAGACCTTGCGCACCGCCCGAAGGGCTTCCACCGTATCGGTCGAGCCACCCGCGATGTGGAATTCTTCTTCCGTGCCGACGATCAGGTCGAAGAGATGTAGCGTCGACTGCAGCTTGGCGGTGACGGCGGCGCTTTCGACAAAGCGGCTTTCGCCGTCGCCATGCCCCGCGACACCCCAGAGGTTCGGCCGGTAGTCGATGTCCAGAGCGGTCTGCAGACCATGTTCACGGGCAAGACTGAGAGCCTTCAGGACAGCGGCTTCCGTACGCGGGTGACTGAGATGGGTACCTGTTGCCACGACCGAACGGGCATCGCGAATGAGGTCCGGATCGATATCGTCTTCCGTCAGTCCCATGTCGGCGCAATTCTCGCGGTAGAATATCAACGGAAACTGTTCCTGATCGCGGATACCGAGCAGCACGAGTGCGGTCAATCTGTCCGGATCAGTCTTGACCCCGCGCGTATCGACGCCTTCCCGCTCCAGCTCTTCACGAATGAACCGCCCCATATGCTCGTCACCGACGGCGGTGATCAGGCCGGACTTCAGGCCAAGCCGCGCCGTGCCGCACGCAATGTTGGTGGGCGAGCCGCCGATATACTTGTTGAAACTGCCCATGTCCTCAAGACGCCCGCCAATCTGGGCGCCATAGAGATCGACGCTGGATCGTCCAATGGTAATGACATCGAGTTTCTTCTGGGTCATGGGGCAATCCTCTCGCGTTTTAAAACGCGTTCTCTTGTTCTTGGGCCATCGTCAGCCCATGCGTTCGGAAGCAAAGGAACCGGGCGACGGAGGGAAGACGACGGTCTTGTCTCCGTTCAGAAACACACGGCCGTGGATGTGGGCATGGATCGCTCTGGCAAGAACCTGTGCCTCGACATCGCGACCAAGCGAGACATAGTCGTCCGGCGACTGGGCATGGGTAACCTTGATCGTGTCCTGCTCGATAATCGGACCCTCGTCGAGATCCGCCGTGACGTAGTGAGAAGTCGCACCGATGTTTTTCACGCCCCTATCAAACGCCTGCTTGTAGGGATTGGCACCCTTGAAGGACGGCAGGAAGGAATGGTGAATGTTGATAATCCGCCCGGACATCTTGCGGCACATGTCGTCCGAAAGGATCTGCATGTAACGGGCAAGAACCACCAGTTCGGCACCGGTTTCTTCCACCACATCCATGATGCGCGCCTCCGCTTCGGGCTTGTTCTGCTTGGTCACCTTGATGCAGTGGAAGGGAATGTCGTGGTTCACGACCACCTTCTGGTAATCCATGTGGTTGGAAATCACGCCGACGATGTCGATCGGAAGTGCGCCGATGCGCCAGCGATACAAAAGATCGTTCAGGCAGTGACCGAAGCGCGAGACCATGATGATGACCTTGCGCTTGACGTCCTCGTCGAAGAATTCTGCCTCCATGCCCATCTTGCCGGCGATGGCGGCAAAGCCCTGGCGGAGTTCATCGAGGCTGCGTCCCTCTTCCGAACGGAAGCTGACACGCATGAAAAAATTGCCGGTATGGACGTCGTCGAACTGGGCGCTGTCGGTGATGTTGCACCCCTCCCCGGCGAGAAAGGTCGAAATGGCAGACACGATCCCGCGGGTCGAGCGGCACTGAACGCGAAGGGCGAAACGGGTCATCTTCTTACATGAACTCCTGGCGGGACTATGGGCAGCCGGAGCTGCCCGCCCCTTATTACGGGTAGACGCTGTCGAGGCTGACGGGTGTGCCCTGGCGGGCGGAGAGCGTTGCCGCTTCCGCCATGGCAAGCGCGGCAACGCCGTCCTGCAACGTCACGGGCAAGGGTTTGCCGCCGGTCACGGCTTCCACGAAGGCAGCCCACTCGGCTTTGTAGGCAGGCATGTAACGTTCGAGGAAAAAGTAGGTCGGCTTGGCACTGGAGACCCCGGCAGCCGTGGACTTAACTACCGTGTTTTCCAGCATGTTCTCCGCTTGCAGCAGGCCGTCCGATCCCAGCAATTCGACACGCTGGTCGTAGCCGTAGACAGCACGGCGAGAATTGCGGATGACGGCGAGACGACCGTCGGCATAGGTCATGGTGACGATGGCCGTGTCGACATCGCCGGCGGCACCGATCTCGGGGTCGACGATCGACGTCCCGACTGCCGAGATCGTCACCGGCAACGCGCCCATGATGAAATTGGCCATGTCGAAATCGTGGATCATCATGTCCCGGAAAAGACCGCCGGAGACTTTCACGTAGGCAACAGGCGGGGGAGCGGGATCGAAGGAGGTGACGGCCAGCATTTCCCCCTTGCCAATGTCACCAGCCTCGAAAGACGCTTTCAACGTTGCAAAATTCGGATCGAAACGGCGGTTGAAGCCGATCATCACGGGCTTGCCACTCGCCGTCGCGGCCTCAAGACACGCCTGGGCTCGTGCCAGACTGAGATCGACCGGCTTCTCGCACAGGACCGCCTTGCCAGCGGCGGTTGCTGCCTCGATAAGGTCCGAATGCGTGTCCGTCGAGGTGGCGACCAGAACGGCGTCGATGCTGCTGTCGGCAATGATGTCTTCCGAGCTGCAGGCATTGGCACCGTATCTCTCGGCAAGGCTTTCGGCTGCCGGCATGTTCACATCGGATATAGCGGCCAGCGCACTGCCCGGATGCCCGGCAATGGCGGCAGCGTGCACCTGACCGATGCGTCCCGCCCCGAGAAGACCAACTTTCAGCATTTTCATGGGTCCTTTCAACGACCTGTGCGCCTGATACGGCGACTAAAGAGAGATCGACCGGCCTTCTGCGGCGCTTTGTCTTGCGGCATCGAGCACTGCGAGCGTTCTGGTGCCCTCTTCGGCTGTGACAGGCGGCAGACCACCGCCGAGAACAGCGTGGGCAAAGGCTTCGTAATAATCGTGGTAGCGGCCCTGCTCGGATTTCACCGGAGAAACACCCTTTGCGGTGCGCAAGGCCCCCCAGTTGGCCGGAGGCTCGAAGCCCCAGTCCTTCAGATTGTTGACTGGTCGCTTGCCGGCAAAGATCGACTGGGCCTGTATGTCCATACTTTGCGCGACGTAGCCGCCCGCATCGCCATAGGCGCGCAGTTCGCGCGTGTTGAGGTGATTGAGCTTGCTTGCGGAGATATGCGAGTGCGTACCACTCTCGTGCCGGAGCGTGATCGTGAAGCCGGCGTCTGTCCTGCCTTGAGGCAGGTCGACAAAGTCGAGCTGGGCATCGACGGTAACCGCAGGCCCCAGCAGCCACAGCATCTGGTCGACCAGGTGGCTGCCGAGGTCGCGCAGCAATCCCCCGGCAGGTCCCGCTTCCAGTGTCGCCGGATCGTCGAAATCCATGCGCGAGTGGATCCGCCAGATCTTGCCGAGGCTGCCGTCACGAATGACCTTTGCCAGCGTCTGTATATCTGAATCCCAGCGCCTGTTCTGGAAAACACCCAGGACAACGCCTTTTGCTTTCGCGGCGGCATCCAGTTCCCGCGCCCCTACCGCAGAAGGCGCGAAGGGCTTGTCGGCGATGACATGAAGATCGGCTTCAATTGCCTCCAGTACCAGATCTCGCCTTGTCTGTGGCGGTGTGGTGATCGTTACCGCGTCGATGCCACCGGCCGCGATCATGTCGGAGAGGCTTGCAAAGACCGGAAGATCCGGAAAGTCTTCCCGGACCGACTGGATGGTCGCGGGAGCCCGCGCAACGATGCCGGTCAGTTCCACACCCTCGGCGGCCATCATGAAAGGTGCATGAAAGTGCTTGCCGCCGGTGCCATATCCGACCAGACCGATGCGCATCGGACGGTCCACTCTTGTTTCCGCTTCCAGCATGAGATCAGCTCCTGACCGTCTTGAGAAACGTGTCATATTCCGCATCGGCCATCGCGACAGTGTGCTCGGATGCCGGATAGGCGCCGGAATGAACATCGCCGATGAATTCCTTGAAGGCGGCGACACGCTCCTTCTGCAGACGTTCAAATTCGACCGCGAAGTTGCGATAGGTCTTGGCATGACGCGGTTTGTGACCTGCGGTATGACCGAGAACGTCTTCCGTGAAGAGATACTGGGCATCTGCGCCGGGGCCGGCTCCCATGCCCAGCATGATCATCGAGGTGTTTGCGGATATCCATGCCCCGACCCGGTCGGGAACGACTTCCAGTTCGGCTCCGAAACAGCCGATGGATTCCAGCTTTTGGACCTGCTGCCAGACAGACGCGGCTTCTCCGGCTGTCTTGCCGACGGCCCGGAAACCGGTCCAGGTGATGTAGGACGGGATCAGCCCGACATGGGCGACGATAGGAATATGGTTGTCGCAAAGTACTTTCTGGACATCGAAGGAAGCCGCGCAATAGAAGCAGTCTCCCCCCATCGACGTGAAGTGATAAGCTGCCTGGAGATAGTCTTCCGCAGTTGCCAGGTGGCGGCCGTCGAACGTGCCCCAGCCGCCATAAGGTAGGCCGACCTGGACAAAGCAGCGGCCGGCTGCCTTGCGCATCTCGGGTGAAAAATACTTGCCCTCGATCGACAGCATGTCGATACCGGCTTCATCGGCCGCCGCCGCCTCTTCCAGCGTTGTGACGTAGAGCATGGAGAGCTTTTTGCCCGCGGCCTTTTTCGCGCGGATATCGGCAACTGTGGTTCTGTTGCGGTCCATGACGGGAATTCCCCTTTTTCTTGGGCTATGTGCTCAGGCGGCCCTAAGCAGGCTCTTGAGATTGACGGTGGGATCGGAAAAGGCGCTTTCATCGAGCAAAGCGCCCCGGTCGATAAGCTTTTCCGCAAGCTTGATATCCTTGGCGATCGCGTTGCCGCTGCCGATACCGGCGACAGCTATCAGGCGGCCTGAGGCATCGGCCTGGAACAGCACGAAGGCGTTGTCGCTGATGTTCCGGCGCACCGAGGCGGAAGAACTATCGAAAAGACCGGCAACCTGGAGGGAAAGATCGTATTGGTCCGACCAGAACCAGGGAATGCGTGCGTAGTCCGATGTCTCACCCAGCATCGCTGCGGCGGCATGTGCACCCTGTTCCTGGGCCGCCTGCCAGCTTTCCAGGCGTACATTTGCTCCTGCCCAAGGGAAATTGCAGCAGTCACCAGCGGCGAAAACGTCATTGGCTGATGTCCTGAAACAGGCATCGACCCGAATACCGTTGTCGACTTCAAGACCTGCCGCTTCTGCCAGTGCAGTGTTGGGCAAGGCGCCGGTTCCAGCGATCACGAGGTCAAAATGAATTTTGGTGCCGTCCTTGAGCGTGATCGACCCGGTATCCGCAGAAGCGACCTGTGCCCCTGTGCGCAAATCGACACCTTCGCTCAGGTGCCGCCCATGCACGACCTCGGCGATCGCCTCAGGAACGGCCCGGCCCATGAGCCGGGGCGCCGCCTCTAGCACCATGACATCTGCCCCGGCCTGCCGGGCGGTCGCTGCCAGTTCCAAACCAATGAAGCCACCGCCAATGATCCCGACCCGCTTGCCCGGCTCAAACCGGGAAAGGATAGTGCGGGCATCGTCCATAGTGCGCAGCGTCAGGCAATTCTCCATGCCCGGAAAAACCCGGGGTCGGGCCCCGGTCGCGATCAGCAGTTTGTCGTAGCCGAGTATTTCACCACCAGTGAGGCTCACTGTTTTGGAATTTGTATCGATCACCTCGACCTGCTCACCAAGTCGAAGATCGATGGCCTTGTCCGTATAGGCCTCTTGGCTTCTGATCAGCTTGGGCTCGAGCAACCGATCCTTTGAAAGCGGCGGCCGCTCATAGGGAAGCACCGCTTCGGCACTGATCAATGTGACCAAGCCTTCATAGCCCTTGCCTCGCAGCTCGAAGGCTGCCCGTACACCACATTCGCCTGCGCCAATGATGACGATACCGCTCATGACTTACACCGTGAATGCTGACCGGAAGGCATGAAGCGCCTTCTCCGGGTCGCCGGCGGCAAAGGCTTCCAGACCGACCGGACCTCGATAGCCCATGTCGTTCAACGCCTTGGCAACGCCGGCATAATTGATTTCGCCCGTGCCCGGTTCGCACCGGCCCGGATTGTCTGCTACCTGCACTTCTCCGATCCACGGCAGGCACTTCTCGCACCAGCGGATCAGGTCCCCTTCCCCGAGCTGCGTGTGATAGAGGTCGAGATTGATGCGGAGTTGTGGACGGTCGACGGCAGAAACCAGCGCGAGCACGTCTTCAGTCGTGCCGAATGGGCAGCCCGGATGATCGAGCAGGTTGAGGTTTTCCAGCGTGAAAACCACCCCCTCCTCTTCAGCAAGGTCGCAGATACGGTTGAGCGTGTCCCTGGCCTTCAGCCACATCGCCCCAGTCACAACATCCGTTTGCGCGATCGGTATGCCACCGTCCCCCAGGCCCGTTCCGTGAAGGTTGAGCCGGTGCACGCCGAGCCGCTTGCCGATTGCAGCCGTTTCTCGCGCCGAGCGCAGCAGCGTGTCGGCACCTTCATTGTCCGCAAGACGCCCCTCGAGATAGCCGTTCATGATGGTGAACGTGGCACCGGATCTCTCCAGCGCATCCAGGTCGTGGTCCGGCCAGTTCCACAGGCCGACACCAAAGCCGAGTTCGGTGAGGTGTCTGCAGCGCCATTCCATAGGTTTGTCGCGCCAGATCATTTCCGCACAGGCGGCCAGTGTGAAGGGTTGTTTCATCGAACTAGATCTCGATCAATACCCGGCCATCTTCGACCTTGACCGGGTAGGTATGGAGGTTTTCACAGGCAGGTGGGGTTTCGACCTCGCCTGTGGTGAAATCGAAAATGCTGGAATGCTTGGGACACTCGATGGTGTTTTCCATCACCAGACCGTCCGCCAGGTGTACGTCCTCATGAGTGCACAAGCCGTCGGTGCAGTAGTATTCGTCCTTGTCATTGCGATAGATCGCGAAGGTCCGGCCTGCGTGATCGAACCGGATGGCTTCCTCTGCGTCGATGTCATCGGCGGAGCAGGCATCAATCCATTGGCTCATGGTGTCATCCCTCGTGTTTTTTCAAGCTGCGGAAACGGTCGCAGGCGGGTGGTCTTGATAAGGTGCGGCGGAGCCTGGCAGAGGACGCCGAATGTGAAAGTCCGGGTTGGTGCGCTGGCGCAGCAGCGCCGGCCACATTTCGCGGAACCCTGCGGCAATCGACCGACAGGGTTTGGGGAGATCGAACGCTATCTCCTCGTGAAGTTCGGGAAGGCGGAAGTAGGGAACGAGCGGAAACATGTGATGTTCCACGTGGTAGTTCATATTCCAGTAGATGAAGCGGCTGACCGGGTTCATCAGGACCGTTCGGCTATTGAGGCGATGATCCGTGACGTTGTCTGCCAGCCCGCCATGCTGCAGCCAGCCGCACATCACCATGTGCCAGCAACCGAAAAGCCTGGGCAGACCGATAAGCATGAGCGGCAGGATCGACCCCATCGCGATTGCGCTGGCAAGTGTGGCGGCGTAGATCGACACCCAGATCCGAGCGGTCATGATGACCGATCTGTAGGAGCTTTCCGGCATGTAGGTCGCTTCATCCGGCAGGATCCGCCCCGATGCGTGGACGCACATCCGCTTCAGGCCGTCCCAGACGTCGGTCAGGCCAACCAGATTGGCGACGATCTTCAAGATGTCCGTCGGTCGCATGATCGCGATTTCCGGATCCCGGCCAACGATGATCGTGTCGGAATGATGCCGGGCATGACTGAACTTCCAGCAATGGGGATCGCGTATCATGCAGAAACAGGCGATCTGGTAGACCAGCCTGTTCATCCAACGGGTGCGGAAAGCGGTGCCATGACCACATTCGTGCCAACGGCTGTCCATGGCAGAGCCATAGAGCACACCATAGGCAAGCCAGAACGGGATCGACCACAAGCTTGGCCAAAGAGCGATCCCGCCAGCAGCGAAGCCAATCATCAGCGCAAAAAGCAGAACCGTGTCCCGGATTGCGGGCTGGTCGGCGCGCTGCATCAACGCCTTCATGCGCTTCTTGGGCACCGGGGTCCGGTACCAGTTCATCGTGACCAGGCCTTCCGCTACGGCGCGGTCGGCGTCCGGTCCCACGAGGCTGTAGTCACGGGTCCGCATCGTTCTCAGATCTCCTGCGGCTTGAAGTCGGACGGAGAAACCGGCATCACGCCTTTCAGAAGCACGACCGATTTCTCAAGCCCTTCCAGAGAGTTGAGGAGAACATCCTCGTGCTCGATGGAGAGCCAACCGTCGTAGCCGGCCATCTTCAGTCGGTAACAGAACTGCCGCCACCATTCCTCGCCATGGCCGAAGCCGAGCGTGATGTAGGACCAGCTACGTGCCGGAATATCCATCAGGCTGCCGTTTTCCAGCAGCGAGGTGACAGCCTGAACCGGTGCGTTCAGCAGCGTGTCCTTGGCATGGACGTGATAGATCGCGTCGCCGAGGGCTTCAGCTGCGACAAGCGGATCCGCGCCCATCCAGAAAAGATGGGACGGATCGAGGTTCGCCCCGATGACCGGACCGATTGCATCGCGCAGCTTCAGAAGCGACGGCACGTTGTAGACGCACTGGTTGCCGTGAAGCTCCAGGGCAATGCGCTCAACACCGTGCTCCTTCGCCAAAGCTGCAATCTCGGTCCAGAAAGGCAGCAACACGTCTTCCCACTGGTAACGCAGGATGGTCTGTGTTTCCGGAGGCCAGGACGACACAACCCAGTTCGGCATCCTGTCCGCAGCGCTGCCCGCCGGCAGGCCGGACATGGTGCAGACGGTCTTGATGCCCATGGCGCCCGCGATACGGATTGTGTCCTTCAGGCACTGTCCCTGTTCCGGCTGGGTCGGATGCAGCGGATTGCCGTTGGCGTTGAGGCTGATGATCTCCAGACCTGTGTCGGCAAAAGCCTTCAGGAAGCTCTTCTGCTTCTCAGCGTCCTTCATGGCAGCAAGGTCAAAGTGCGGTGCCGTTGACCATCCACCGGTATTCACCTCGATACCGGAGACCTCCATTCTGGACGCGTTGGCGAGCAGATCCTCGAAGGACATGCCGCCCAGACTGTCGGAAACGAACCCAAGTTTCATGCGTAGAACTCCGGCTTGGCAATCATCTGAACGGGCGCTCTTTGGCCTGCCTTCAGCGCGGCCACGCCCGCTGTGGCAACAACCGCTGCGGCGTAGCCGTCCCAGCAGCTCGATGCGATTTCGGGGAACCGGCCCGTTTCGACGAATTTCAGGAAATCCCGGTTCTGGCGGCGGTAGGCCTCGCCGTAGCGCGGACGCCAGTCCGGGGCGTAATGAGTGCGGGACGTCAGGGCGATGTCGAGCCGGGAATGCACCGGATCGGCGAGAGAAATGGCAGCCTTTTCACCCACCAGCTCCGCGCGCACGTCATAGCCGTAAGACGCGTTGTTGTTGATCTCGATGTTGACGAGCTGACCGGCCGTGGTTTCGACCACCATGAAGACCGGTCCGACCTTTCCGCCGGCTCCCTTGGGCGCGAAGGTGGATATGCCGACATACTCGGTGCCCAGCACAAAACGGGCGACATCGAATTCATGCGGGGCGGAATTGGTGATCGCCATATCCGCCGTGAAATCCGCTGCAGGGGTTTCCACGTTGCGGTGGAAGTTGTGCATCATGATCGCCTGGCCAAGCGTTCCGGTCGACAGCGCCTGCTTCATTTCGGCATAGGACTGGTCGTAGCGGCGCATGAAGCCGAGCTGCACGAATTTTTCGCCGGCTGCCTGTTCAGCTTCCATGACCTGAAGACACTCGGCGGAAGACTGAGACAGAGGCTTTTCGCACAGCACCTTCTTGCCCGCCCTGATGCAGGCGAGACTGAGCGGTGCGTGGGTGAAGTCCGGGCTCGCAACGATTACGGCATCGACATCACTGCGGGCAATCACGCTTTCCGGGTCGGTGGCGACATCTGCGGCACCGAGGCTTTCGGCAACCTTTCGTGCGCGTCCTTCGTCCATATCGCAAACAACCTGGAGCGTTGCTCCAGTGAGATCTTCAGCCACAATTCTGGCATGGTCGGCACCCATGAGGCCCGCCCCGATAACGGCAATTCGCGTTGTCATCTTGGTTCTGCTTTTAGCGTTGAGGTCTACCGGCGGCCTGCGGGATAGACAGGCCGCCGGCGGGAGGAGAAAGAAGGCCAGACAAACCTTCTTTCACATGATTTCATTCTGCCGCCGGTGGCGGTGGGTGGCCTTCGTGAGACTCCATGTAGCCTTCGATGCTGGCCTCGAGGTCTGCCATGGACTCACCGCCTGCCATCAGGTCCGCGATCTGTTCGCGGGTCTTCTCACCCTTGCGGAAATCAGCGGCAACAGCACCGCGAATGAGAACCGCGAAGTGATCGCCGACCGCCATGGCATGCATCACCTGGTGGGTGATAAAGATGACCGCGAGGCCACGTTTCTTGGCTTCGTTGACAATGCGCAGGACGTGTGCGGCCTGCTTGACGCCAAGTGCTGCCGTCGGCTCGTCCAGTATGAGGACTCGTGCCCCGAAATAGACAGCCCGTGCGATGGCGAGCGACTGGCGTTCGCCGCCCGACAGACCACCGACCAGACGGTCGCCATCCGTAATCCGGGTGATGCCGAAATCCTGCACCGACTTGACCGCCACCTCATTGGCCTTCTTCCGGTCGAACACCTTGAACGGGCCCCAGCCCTTGGTTGGCTCGACACCGGCAAAGAAGTTCCGCCCAATCGACATCAGCGGATAGGTCCCGCCGAACTGGTGAACGGTCGCGATCCCCATTTCCTGGGCATCTTTCGGCCGCGCGAAGTGGACCGGTTTTCCGTCCATCAGCATTTCGCCACGGGATGGCTGGTGCACGCCCGAGAGCGTCTTGATGAGTGTCGACTTGCCGGCACCATTGTCGCCGAGAAGGCAGAGGACTTCTCCTTCGTGCACTTTCAGGGAAATTTCGTGCAGGACGTCGATCGGGCCGAAGGACTTGTCGACGTTACGCATTTCCAGAACGGGTGTTTTGTCTGACATGGCTAGGTCCTCACTTTTTCTTTGTGGTCGACGCGCTCGTCGCCATGTTTCGGAACGTGTCGTTCATCAGGACTGCGATCAGAAGCATCACCCCGATGATGAGGTTCGACAGGTTTCGGTCAAAGGTCGTAAAGTTGATGCCCTGCTGGACGATCGCGAGCGTCGCGGTGCCGAAGGCAATGCCCAGGACGTTGCCGAAGCCACCGGTGAGAAGCACGCCGCCGACGACGACCGCGATGATCGTGTTGAAGATCATGGTGAATTGCGTCGTGGTGCTGGCGGAGTTCGACAGAATGGTTTCACTGATGCCGACAAGGGAGGCAGCCATTGCGGTCAGCATGAACAGGCCGATCTTGAGCTTGTCGATCGGGATACCGGCATTGCGCGCGCTGTCCTGGTCGCCGCCGAGCGCGAACACCCAGTTGCCCCAGGGCGAGACATGCAGGAAATAGTAGCAGGCGACGATCATCAGCAGCCAGATGAAGACCGAGCTTTGCACCCCTTGCCATAGCGTGATCGCGTTGTCGGCACCGCCAATCCGGAACGTGTGATAGGTGCCGAAGACAAATTCCGAGAGCCCATCGGTGTTGCTGTCTGGCAGGCCGAGCTGCGTGGTGTCCGTCAGCAGGATCGACAGGAACAGGGTCAAGCCGCCAACAGCGAAGAGCGTCGCAAGCGTGACGATCAGCGATGGCACTTTGGTCCGCGTTACCAGCATGCCGTTGATCCATCCGATGCCCCCTGCAATGAGCAAGGTAACCAGGATCCCGACCCAGATGTTCAGCCCATAGAACCCCACGGCAATTGCAAGTGAGATCTTGGCCGCCGGCACCATCGCACCGACGGAGATATCAAGCTCTCCCGCGATCATCAGAAAGCCGATCGGTATGGCGATGATGCCCACCGTCGATGCAAAGTTCAGCCAGCTGGCGGCTCCGAGAGGGCTGAGAAAATTACGATCCCAGCCGAAATAGCTGAAGAACAGGAAGATGATCAGCAGCCCGGCGAATGCACCGACTTCAGGACGGCGAAACAGTCCGAGAAGGTCGAAGCCGTCGAGGCTCGGCACCGAATTGTTGTTTTGTGTGGCGTCGGTCATTGTGTGTGTCCCTGCAGTGCTGCGGTGGACTGCCCGGCAAGCCGTGCATGAGTGTTCAGGCTTGCCCCGGCCGCTTGGTCCGGCCGGGGCTGTTCGAGTGTCAGCGTGCGCCGAGCTTGACGCCTTCCAGCGCGCTTTCGATGTTCGAAGCATCGACGATGGCCGGACCGGTGAGAACCGGATCGGTCGCGATTTCGGTACCGAACTTCAGATGCGCGAACAGCATCGAGGTGGCCAGGAAGCCCTGCAGGTAAGGCTGCTGATCGATGGCCATGGTCTGCTGGCCTTCAGCAATCCGCTCCAGAACGGCTGGGCTCATGTCGAACGTTCCGATCATCTGCTTGCCGCCGATCTGGCCGACAGCGTTTGCGGAAGCGTCAGATGCCCAGGCTGCGAGGTTGATGACGGCGTCGATGGACTGATCACCGATGAGTTCGGCCTTGATCGATTCCGCGGTACCGGTCACGTCACCGTCGAGATTGGCCGGAACGCGCAGGGTTGTTACCTTGGCACCTGCTTCGGACGCTCCGTCAGTCACGCCCTTGCAACGTGTTTCAAGGTTGACGGCACCAGGCACCTGAATGTGGCAGAGGATGTGTTTTGCGCCTTTTTCGGCCAGATACTTGCCGCCCGCGACACCCGCGACGTATTCGTCAGAGCCGAAATAGTTGATCGCACCGAGGTCGTCCTTGACGTCCTGACCGGCGTTGTACTGCATGATCACGATGCCCTGCTCGGCAGCGGCCTTCAGGGCCGGCACCTGTGCATCCGGTACCCAGACCGGAATGGCGATACCGTCAACGCCCTGCGCGACAGCCTGGTTGATCAGGGTTACAAGATCCGGGCCGAAATTGTCGTAGTTCGGGGTGCGCAGATAGTTGACCGTACCGCCGTTTGCCTCAACCATCAGCGTCGCATCGTCAACGCCCTTCTTGATCAGGTTGAAGAAGCCGTCTTCGATCGAACCTGCGATCACGGCGATGTTCTGCGCCATGGCGCTGGTTGACATCATGACGGCAACCGTTGCCGCTACAATTGTCTTTCCGAATTTCATTTTACTTCCTCCCATAGACCGTCGACTGACGGGGTCTTCTCCAGTGTTGGGTCGATATGGGCACCACCAGTTCCTCCCAGATGATGCCCGTTCCTTGCCTGTCCTTGCGTCCGGTTCGGCTGAGTTATTTGCGAACCCGTCAGTCGGTGCCAGGCAAATTCTTGGTCTTGTCACATCGCGTGTGCCCTGATCTTGTCCTCACACTTCAATCAGGCTTCCTTGACGATAGGTTTTGGCGCTTTTTCGCGTTTCTTCGCTCCGGGCGCATACGAGAGCGCAGCGCGCCGAAAAATCTCGTTCAGGGCAACCGCGAAAAGCAACATCAGGCCGACGATAAGGTTCGACCAGTTCCGGTCGATATCGGTGAAGTCGATGCCCTTGGTGACAATCGCGAAGGTGATCGTGCCAACGAAAACACCCGCGACCGAGCCGTACCCGCCGGTCAGAAGCACGCCGCCGACAACCACACTGACGATGATGTTGAAGATGTCGTTCATGCCACCCGAGACCTGTGCGGAGTTGAACAGGATTGCGTGGCACATCCCGACGAATGAGGCAGAGGTGGCGGTCAGAATGAACAGCAGAATGGTGATACCGTCGACCGGGATCCCGGCATTGCGTGCGCTTTGCCTGTCGCCGCCTATTGCGAAGATCCAGTTGCCGTATTTGGTCTTGTGCATCACGAACCAGAAGACGGCCGCGATAATCACCCACCAGACAATAACCACCTGATGACTGCCGCCGAACATCAGATGACCAAAGACTGTCTTGGCCCAGTCGGGGGCATTCAGCGGTACAGAAGCGCTGCCTGTGAGAAGTTTTGAGCCAGCCAGGACAATGCCTTGCATGGCCACCAGTGTAGCCAGGGTGATGATCAGCGTGGGCACAGTCGTGCGCACAGCGAGGACGCCGTTGATCGTTCCGACAATCACGCCGATGGCGAGCGCGCCAAGCACCGCGAAGATCATCGGCAGTTCGTAGTATCCGGAGATAATCGCCGTCGTCATCGCGCCGGCGGGGATCATGGCTCCGATGGAAATGTCGATCTCGCCGGAAATCATCAGCAGACCAACCGGGATCGCGACGATGCCGATACGCGCAGCGTAGTTCACCCAGCTCGCAGCGTTGAAGAGCTGTCCGAGATCGACACCGCCGATCACCACGTAGAAGGCGATCACACCGATCAGGCTCAGGATGGCGGCGGTGGCGGGTTTACGGAATAGGCTTGCGATCATGTCCATTGCTCAGCCCTCACTTCTTCTTCGCCGCCGCGCTCGTGGCGAGCGCTCGGAAGGTATCGTTGGACAGGACCGCCGCCAGCAGGAGGGCGCCGATGATGATCGAACCGATGTTCGGGTCGAGCGAGGCGAAGAAGATGCCCTGGTTGACGACTGCGAAGGTCATGGTGCCGAGCACGATACCGACAATCGAACCCGAGCCACCGGTGAGCAATACGCCACCAATCACCACGCACATGATCGAGTTGAAGATGAAGGCCTGTCCACCAGCGACCTGGGCAGTCTGATAGGTCATGACCTGCACGACACCGACAAAGGCAGCCGCAAATCCGGAAGTCATGAAGAGACCGATGGTGACCTTGCTGGTCGGTATTCCGGCATTGCGCGCACTCTCGCGGTCTCCGCCGATCGCAAACGCCCAGTTCCCAAGTGGGGAAACATGCAGGAAATAGAAAAAGACAGCGACGAAACCCAGCCACCAGAGGATTGCAACGTTGAACATGCCATTGATGAACTGGCCGAGCAGTGCCTTGGTCAGCGGGTCCGGGACGTAGGAAACGCTGGTAGAGCCACGGATCAGAACCGCGAAGCCGAGCGTCAGTCCCATGACCGCAAACATCACACCGATGGTGACAATCAGCGAGGGGATCGGCGTGCGGGTGACGAGAACGCCGTTCACGAAGCCGACCAGCAATCCGACGCCGAGGCCACCTGCGATCCCGACGAAAGCCGGCAGATCGTAGTGGCCAGACAGCATCGCCGTCATCATGGCCGACGCCGGCACGACGGATCCGACCGAGATATCGAATTCCCCGGCAATCATCAAAAGACCTACGGGAAGCGCGATGATGCCGACTTCTGCTGCAATGTTCAGCCAGCTGGACCAGCCGGGAGCACCCAGAAAGACGGGTCCGCCGAGAATGGCAAAGAAGGTGTAGACGACGACGAAACCGATCAGGGACCCGGTTTCGGGACGACGGACCAGCTGGCCTGGCGAAAACCCCTTTCCACGAGTTTGCGTTTGCGTCGACATCTTGAGCGTTTCCTGTCTGCGCCTGTTGTGCGATGGGGCCTGGCGCTGTTTGTTTTTTGATTTTTGTTGGGTCGCCCTGAAAGCGGGCGACCCGATCGTTCCTGAGATTCCTAGCGGGCGCCGGCTTCGACACCTGCAATGACCAGGTCAACGTTGCTGCTGTCGATGACGCCCGGACCGGTGAGAATTTCACGGGTCGGAATGGTCGTGCCGTACATGACGTGGTTGTTCAGGATCGACACTGCGAAGAAACCCTGCTGGTAACCTTGCTGGTCAATTGCGCAGGCTTGGGTGCCTTGCTGGATGTTGGCCAGGATAGAGTCGTTGAAGTTCATGCCGCAGACATGAACCTGTCCCTGCTTGCCAGCCTGCTGGATACCCGAGACAGTCGCGTTGGTATCGCCGTCGCCGATCGCGAACATCGCGTCGATGTCCGGGTTCTGCAACAGGTGCGCCCGCACGGCCTGGGCAACGGCAGTCGCATCGCCAAAGGCAGTCGCCGGCAGCTGCAGGACTGAACCGGTGCCACCGGCGGCGGCAAGGCCATCGTTGAAGCCGCTGCAGAACGCTTCGATATTGGCAGCCCCCGGCAGCGTGTTGACGCATGCGCCGTTCTTGTGGCCGGCCTTGCCGAGGTATTCCCCACCAGCATAACCGGATTTGTAATCAACGGCCCCGACATAGTTCATTGCACCCAGACGGTCGGCCGCCTCGATACCGCCCGCGTTGTAGATCACGAGCGGAATGCCGGCATCGACAACAGCCTTGAAAGCCGGATCCATGGCTTCAGGAACCCAGTCCGGACCAACAATCGCATCCGCCCCCTGATCGATCGCCTGGCGGATCAACTCAGCTGCATCCGGGCCAAGGTTGTCGTAGTTCTGCGGGCCAAGCCAGGTAACGGATCCGCCCTGGGCTTCAGCAACCTTGCCGGCGTCTTCCGCACCCTTTTTCACCCGTGACCAGAACGGATCGTCCGGCTTGCCACCAATGACGAAGATGTCCGCTGCGATTGCATTGGTGGCGATGATCGCGGTAGCGGCCGCCACCACAAAGGTCTTGATCAGTTTCACTTCAGTCTCCTCCCTAAAGCCTTTGGCGAACAGGTCTCCTCAGAGCTTGGTACATTTGGGCGACACCCTTGTTCCTCCCGGATGCGAGCCCTCTCAACTTGCTTCGATCACCTTCCGATCCATCGCTCGCGTCGCGAAACAACTGGCAGGTGCCAAGCAATTCCGTCTCGGCTATTCCGCCGGCACTTCCGTGTTGCGCTGTCTTGTCCGCGCTTTCTTCTGGCGAAAACGTTCCTTCATGCGCTCGTCGGCTTCCTTCGTACCGTCGTGCCAGGTACCGAACCATCGGTCCCAGGGCAGAACGCCGTCGTCGCAATAGTTCACCTCGAAGTACTTGTGGTGCAGGTAGTGCGCGTAGGCGTGGCTGTTGACGGCCGTTTCCTCGGTGACTTCCAGCTTGTCGAAGCCGATGTGTCCCACCACCGCGCCATAGGCTGCCAGGTTCCACTGCCAGACAACGACGAACGGGTTCGACCAGAGCACCAGGTGATAGAAGAGCGTTGCGAAATAGAGCAGACCTTCAACCTTATGCATCGACATGGACGACCACGGGCTCGGATTGATCGAGTTGTGGTGGACCGAATGAATCCAGCGGTAGAGCGGGCCCCAGTGAATGGCGCGGTGAATGAAGAAAAAGTGGGCTTCATGCAGAAGCGGCGACACCAGGATCATTGCAACGAACCAAACCGGGTTGCCGTCCAGGCTCACCATCGGCACCGCTCCGGAGGCAAACAGCCAGAGCACCAGAACCTCCACGGCTGTGCCGATCGGAACCGTCACGAGGATCGTGCGCAGGAAGTTGTCGAGGTTCTGGCTCTTGAACCAGAAAACGTCCGAGGGCTGTTCCGCCGGAAAGTTGCCGTTGTACTTGAAGCGTCTGGCCTGCTTGCGCTGAACGTAGTAGCGCAGTTCAAACGCACCATAGAAAAAGAAGATGCCGCCCATGTTCACGGCAAGAAGCGTCATCGTCCAGCCCCAGGAGAGGACCGACATCGCTTCTTGCGACGGCAGAACCAGGAACCAGTAGGCCAGCGAGATGGCGAAGAAGGTCAGGTTCCAGCCGCTCAGGTAATCCTTGAAGAACCGCAGCGCTGCCCTGAGGGTTACCCTACCGCTCCAGGGAAGCTTGAGGGCATCGTTCGGGCGCCAGTTGCCACGTTTGTCACGGGTGCCGAAATGAAGATCGTCCATGGTCTCGCCCTCACCCTGCAACCCGAGACCGGGAAGCCTTGGCATTGACGCGTTCCTTCTTCTTGCGGAAGCGCTCCTTCATCTGTTCTTCGGCTTCTTTCGAGCCGTCGTGCCAATAGCCAAACCACTTGTCGAGCGGGATCAGGCCATCTGCGCCGTAGTTCACCTCAAAGTATTTGTGGTGCAGGTAATGGACATAGGCATGGCTGCCGAGAGCCTTCTCGTCGGTCAATTCGAGCTTGTCGAAACCGATGTGTCCGTTGATCGCGCCGAAGCCGGTGCCATGCAGCTGAAACAGCATCACGATCGGGTTTGACGGGATGATCAGGTGCCAGAAGATTTCGGCAAAATAGAGCGCCGATTCCACCGGATGCATCGACAGCGACGACCAGGGGCTCGGGTTGATGGAGTTGTGATGCACGGAATGGACGTGTTTATAGAGGAACGGCGTATGGATCAGCCGATGAATGCAGAAGAAATGCACTTCGTGGATCGCCGGAACCAGCAACACGAGCAGGCTCAGCCATAGCCAGTTGTCTTCCCAGTTCAGCCAGGTTGCCCAACCGTTTGCAAACACCCAGAGCGCGACAACTTCACAAAGCGTCCATAGTGGGATGGACACCAGATAGGTGCGCAGGAAATTGTCCAGGTTCTGGCTCTTGAACCAGAAAACGTCGGATGGATGTTCCGACGGGAACTTGGCATTGTACTTGAACCGAGTGCCCTGCTTGCGCTTTACGTAGTAGAAGAGCTCGACCGCGCCGTACATGACGAAGATGCAGACTGCATTTACCGCGAACAGCCACAGCGCCCATCCCCAGGACAGTGTCTTCAGAGTTGCGACGTCGGGGATGACAAAGAACCAGTAAAGCAAGGCCGTCGCCATGTGGAAGGCATTCCACGGCCACAGATACTCCAGGAACCAATGGCCGATCTCCTTGAAATTGCCCCTCCAGAACGGTGCAATCTGCGCCAAGGCGTTTGGCGACCAGTTACCGCGCTTGTCGCGGGTCCCGTATTTGAGATCGTCCATTTTTCCTCCCGACCGATGTCTGAGACGCCGCTGGAGCGCCGCACCGGATTGACAGGAGGATGCCTGAATGACACAAAAATAATCAATACGCATCAGAATGGAATATTTATTTCATACCAAATTGTTTCAATGATATAGAATAATGAGACAAAATGAGATAACCAAACATCATGACACGACCAACGATCAAGGATCTGGCGGACGCCGCGGGTGTTTCCGTCTCGACTGTGAACCGGGTGTTGAGCGATGCCTCTTCGGTACGCAAGCCAACAAGAGAACGCGTTCGGCATGCCGCAGAGCGCATCGGCTTCTATGGTCTCGGCACCATCGACTACTCAATCCGCGAGAGTGCCGAAGTCCATCGCCTCGGCATCCTGCTGCAACAGGGCAACCGGTCCTTCTATCGCGATCTCGGCGCTGTGCTTACCGAGGCAGCAGAAGACTACCAGGACGGCCGGGTGGAGCTGGTTGTGGAGTTTCTCGACGACCTGTCCCCGAACAACGTCGCCGACCGGCTTCTGGCGATCTCCGGCGATTGCGACGCTATTGCCCTGGTGGCGGCGGAGCACCCGCTGGTTTCAGAGGCGATCGATACGGTGCTGCGCGCGGGTACACCGGTCTGTGGGCTTGTCGCGCCGCTCTCCGCCCGCGGCAATGTCGGCTATATCGGCCTCGATCACTGGAAGGTCGGACGGACCGCGGCCTGGGCCTTTGACAGGATGTGCCGTGAACGTGGCAAGATCGGCATCCTTGTCGGCAACCACCGTTACAGAAACCAGGACCTCAACGAAAGTGGCTTCCGCTCATATCTGCGCGAACACAATTCCGGCTTCACCTTGCTGGAACCACGCTCAACCTTTGAATCCGCAGCCGTGGCGCGCGAAATGACCGAGGAGCTCTTTCAGGAGCACCCGGACATGTGCGGCTTGTTCATCTCCGGCGGCGGTATCACCGGCGCTGTCGCTGCCCTGCGCGACATCAATCCGGGCAGGGATTTCGTCAGCGTAGGTTATGAACTGATAGACGTGACCCGAACCGCCCTGATCGACGGCGTCCTGACCATGGCCATCTGCCACCCGATGAAGGAAGTAGCCCGCGAAACGATCACAGCCCTCGTAAAGGCCAAACGCACGGGCTCGGATGTCGGCGCGCAGAGCGTCACTCTGGGGTTCGAGGTATACACGTCGGAGAACGTTTAGGGGGCTCAACTTCGTTGGTTCAGGGTCGAATCCAGTATCCCAAGCCAACTTCTTCTTCTGAAAAAACCTAGCCAGATGCTGAAGACGCACCTGTCCGTGTCGGTTTACATCTAGGTCCGTTCGATCAAGTTGCTTGCCGTCTGATTACCTTACTGGCACAGCGCAGTGCGCCGTTTGCGTGGGCAAGGCTTTCCCAGCCGAAGACCAGCTTGGGATCGAAGCCGAGACCCTTCCAGATCCTGGCGTTCTCCACATCGAATTCCGTAAACCTGCGGTCTTCACCGAAGCATGGCAACCACATGATTGGTTTGCCATTTTCCCCTCGCACCGCATTTTCCAGAAGAACGTTGTTGTAGAGCCGCGGTCTGACGGCGTTCTTTACGTCGACCCCAAAGGGAACTGGATTGCGGATGATTTCGAAACCCTGGTCCCTCAACCAGTGTTCCGATGCATCGAGAAGTCTCTTTTCCCGCTTTGCCTTGCTGATGGCTTCTGGAGCCACGCCAACCGGGTCTGCCAGCAATAGCAGGTGCTTGCCGTTGTGGCGCAAACCTGTTGGAGAAACATATCTGTCGACATGGCTTTCGCACCGCTCAATGGTCGTAACCAGATCCGGCCGTAAATGAGAAAATGGAAGGTCAACGAGCAGATCATTCGCTGTTTGCCGGTCCAGTTCTCCCTCACGGTTCGAAACTGCAGTGTTCTTGCCGGCCCTGCTTTCTTGAGAGTCGCCGGAGGGCTTTTCGAACAGGTCTTGTCTTCGGTATCCCCAATAGCAGACAGGCCTGTTATCGAGTTCACCGATACGCCGATCTGCGGCAAGCAAAGTGCTGTCACCGCCATACTTGCCGGAGGCTGATCTCAACCGGCTTGTGTGACCGATGAGGCGAAAGCCCTCCCCAACGATCTGGTCCCCACCCGGCAAAAAGAGTGGCAGATCGTGGCAGGCGACAGAGAGGTGTTCGGCCAGTAACCCCGGCAGGATACCCCTGGGCCAGTCGCATGCTGGAGCGGCAATCCGCAGGTCGTTGCCTCGCATTTGTACCAGGATGGAATCCTGTGCCCAGATATCTGCACTTTCAAGCGGCATAGCGCCTGCCAGGACAATGTCATAGCGACATTCGGTCTGTTTTTCGATCCAGCTTCTTGCAGCCGTCTCGTTAAATGCATCGGCAAATACCAGGATTGAAACGCTCGAAGGCATGGCCTTGAGCAAATTTCCGATGGCAGCGAGTATCTTTTCGGCGTGAGGATTGCCGGGATCAAAGACCTTTTGAGGTAGTGAGATCGCTATCGTTTCAATCAGACCGCCACAATCCGGCACGATCGACCATGTGGTCCTGGCTTTCACAATCTCCATTTTCATTAGCTGTCACCTGCCGAGAATTTCTTTTTCAAGTGACTTGAGAAAAAGAGTGTTCTGTATTTTCCAACTGTCCTGACCATCATGCGTCTCAATCTCGATGTTCTCTTTCAGATTGGTCAGGAGCTTTTGAGCGTCTTGCCGTTTCAAGCTCTGCTCGAACTCGGGCAGGCACTTCAGAAAGTGAGCCCCTTCAGCTTCGGAAAGTCCTGTTTCGCTCAGCACTCGCACCCAGGTGCGCGTGGAAAAATGCAAACCGGTTGCAGCTTTCAGCATTGCATCATGTGCGCTTTCTGCAATGAACCCGCCTTGCAAAGCTGCAGACAGCGTCGCCTCCGCATCCACCAGCGCCAGTGTGAGCGGGCAATAGCCCAGTTCTGCCGGAGCGTGCGAAACAGCAACATCCGCATCCGATTGACGCCTTCCCGCTTGATAGTCTGCAAAAATTGCCCCGACACCAACCATCCCGAAAGCGAAACACTCTGCAGCCCGTAATGCGCCCATGCTGGCCGCGCCGTACACCCTGCAGCCCTCCTTTAGGGCGACCAGGATTTCCTTGTGCCAGACAGAAGGGGTGGAGTTGAAGTAGCCATCAATCAATCCGATTACGCGGCGCCCCTGCCCCACGGCTCGCAGAATGTCTCCGCGTGCGGCAGGTGGGAACACGTCCAGGTCGTCAAAAAGATCGCCGGCCAAGCCGTGAACGCTCGGTCCTGCAAAAACGACGGGTTTCAACATGCAGTGCTCAGCACTTCCGTCGTCAACAGTATCGAGTTCATGGACATTTCGGAGAAGCTGCCGGAATGGGCGTCAAGGCCTGTGACGATCGTCCTCACCACGTGAACGTCCGACACCGGCGATTTGAGCGGGAACATGTAGGCATCTTCAATGCCGGCCGCCCGCATCAGCTTCAGGACGTCCTGCCACCCCATGGACGACTGCCTTGCAGGGCGAAACTCAGCCTCAAGTTTGGCAAGAGGAATGAGTGGTGGCTGGTTCCTGGCTACGCCATCCTTGGACTGCTGGAAACGATCCATCGCAAGGTCGTCGCGCGCACCGGCAATGTCCGTCAGACGTGACTGCACCGCTTCCAGCAGGGCTGCGAGTATCGCCTCGGCAACATTCGTCCGGCAGGCAATTCCGGCAGGAGCACGCGAAATGACGCCAGATGGCCCATTCACCTGCCGCGAAATGACAGCGGCAATGACCGGAAGTTTCACGCGTCCCGGAAGGGCGTAGATGTGAAGATCAAGCCCGGCTTTTGAAACCTTCTCCAGAATGGCGTCGAGATCGGCGTTCGCGCCCTCGTAGTCGGTGACCTCCCGGATATTGTTGACGAACAAACCAAAGGTATCGATCACACTGGACGCGTCATGTTCCACGAGTTCAAGCAGGGCGTGTTCGATGGCCTTGTCGATCGAGAAATGCGCCGCCAACCCCTGGGATGTCATACGGAAGGCATGACGGTCCCATGGCATGTCGCTACGCATGTCCATCCCGACCAACTCGTAGGGCGCAAAGCGTTGCTCGCCGGATATCAGGGACGTTCCGGGAACCCAGGCACGCTGGCGGGTCGGGTCGAGCTGATGCGGGTTGACCCTTGCAAGATCAAAGAACGGAATGACGCTCCTTTGCTGGCGCGCCATGTCTTCGATCGTCGCGAACTCCGTGACGTGCTGCCGCGGTTGTTCGGCGACAGCACATTCCACGGCTTCCATGATCGCTGAAATCTTCGCCTGATCGTCGGTCACACCTTTTCCCTGGGAAACGGAAAGAGACCTGGAATTCGGCCTGGTTGCGAACCAGACCGGTATCCCGATCGTGTCCAGCCCGGTGATCTCACCCAATCTGGTTATGCCGAAGCTGCGCAGGAATTGCGGAGAGAAAGGATCGGATTGCACAGCGAATACCTCCTGTAGCGGTGCGATTTTGTCAGTCAGGCCGCCTTCCGGATCAATCGTCCGAAAGCACGGCGTCCTGAAGCGTGTCGGGATTACCGGAATCAGAACCGGAGCCGGTCTTGGAAACCGGATCCTGGATCGGTGCCCAGCTCAGCCTGTTGAGGTCCCAATCGCTGTCATCGACATCAGTAAGGAAGGCAAAATCGACATCCGAGATCGTGCTGCCCTGCTTGATTGCCTGGTAGATACCTTCCGACTCGACCTGGCTGAGGCTTGTTTCAGGATTGCCGTCGCTTTCGGCGAACAGAACCCGGGCAGCAGCGGCGATGCGTGCATAGCCGTCGACACCGGCATTTTGCGCTTCGTAAGCCAGAATTGTCTGATGCGACACACGAGACACGCGCAGCGGATCCATCCGCAAAAAAACAACACCGTGACCACGTTTTCCGATCACGTAAAATGACGAATTAGGCATAATTTTCTCCTGTAAATGGGTTTACCTAGTCGAAGCCGGCGAGTTTCAGACCTTCCAGAAAGATCTTGTTGTTCTCTGGATTCTTGTCTGGTTGGAAACGAACGATTTCCTGTGCGGTCATCCCCGGATAAACATCCATGAGACGCCGCGCATATTGTCTTGCGCTCTCAATTTGCCCGTCGAGAGCGAGGCTTGCCGTCAGGACGCGCAATGCGGGTTCCTCGTCGTCCATCTGCTTGCACAGCCGGACGGCCTCTGCGTAGTCGGCCAGCTTGAAGGCGATGCTCGCACCCGCCCACCAGTAGATGTCCGGTGCAAGTGGATTGAGATCGATCGCGTGCTTGAAACGCTTCCAGGCGTCCTTGGGCTTGCCGAAATGCGCAAGCGCATCTGCGTGCTGTATGAGCAGATCCGAAGAGTTGGGGCTCAAGGTTTCGGCTTCCTGGAACTTGGCTTCCGAGGTCGTGTAATCACGTTGATAAAGCGCGATGACCGCAGCCATCCAGTAGCCGATACCGGCCGTCGAATCGATCTCGATGGCTGCGTCCGCTTCCGCCTTGGCGCGGTGAAGAAGGTGCGGATCAGTTCCCCCGAGAAGCAACCATTCCAGTTGCATCGTCTGCGCTATGCGAGCGCGGGCGATGGACAAGTCCTTGTCGTACGTGAGGCCTTGCCGGAATTCCTTTCGAGCCCGGCGGATCATGCTCAGATTACAGGTCTTGATGAGGTTCTGCCCGCGCAGGACGTGCAGATAGCTCTGGGCATTGATCGACCGGCCGGAGTCGAGCATCTGTCGTTCGATCTGCTGAGCGAGATTGGCTGCCACGGTTTTTGCGAGAAGCCGGAAGGTATAGTGAAGGTCTTCCGGCTCCATCGAATACTCCGCAGACCAGATGATCTCCCCGGTGCCGTCATCGATAACGGTAAAGGAAATCTGTTGGCTGCCCGGGAGCAGAAAACTCTGCACGGAGTAGTTGGACCGAATTTTTTCCCAATTGCTGATATTGCCGCCGCGAAAGTCACGCATCGTACTGAATGGCGAGACCACGACAAATGTCTTGAACCTGGAGAAACTGTTCGCGACGTCCTCGACGAATGCCTCGGCAAGCTGCGCATTCGGATGTTGATCGATGTGGCGGGGCGAGGAAAAGGCAACTCGCGGAACCGGTGGTTTGGGAGTTGCCGGACGCTCCTCAACCGGTTTGACGCCCGTCGGCGCGACCCAGACAGTTCCCGAAGGCTTGCCGCTTGTATTGCCAGGCAAACGAGGCAAAGCGGGATTGAGAACCGAATTCATCAACCGGTCGATACGATCGACGCCATCCTGATCACCACACCTGCCATAAGCTTTTGAAATGATACGATAGCATTCGGGGCTGTCAGGTTCGAAAGCCAGAAGCCGATCAGCGATCTTGCCGATGTTGCCGCCACGATCCGCTCCGAAGCGTGTCGTTTCCTCAAGGGCTGCTGCTGCTCTGTTAAACAGTTTCTCCCTCAGGCTCGCGCGCTCGGTCAGCAGCCAGAGGTTCAGCTGTTCACCTTCGAACTCCATGCCATCGAGCAGTTCACCGGTGAACTGCTCTATCCCGGACATCATGCCTTCAAGGTCGGTTGCCTTGCAGGACTGGAGAAAAGCGGCCAGATCGGAACTCTGCGCTCCGGGCCCAAGACTGATTCTGGTCTGGGTTGTTTCAATGAGCGGTCCGGCTTCGGGTTGCCTGCTTTGCACCCTCACAAGCAATTGCCTGAGGTTTGCCATGGCCCTGGTTTGGGCGACATCCTCCCAAAGCAGGGCAGCCGCCTTTTGACGAGCAAGCTCGTTGCCCGGAACAAGCAACAATACTGCAAGCAACGCGTATCCCTTTGCAGGAAACGGGGTATTCCGCGAGTAATACACTGACGGAACGCCAAGTAGTCGAATATTAGTGCCTGAACTACTTTTATTCATCACGTTGCCCCCTGGTAATTTTTTCTAACACAGTTCCCCTCACAGAAGAACACCACTGCCGTGACGGAGTCACGCCTGTGTGACGGCGCTATTGGGAATGTAGCTTTGCCGAAGGGACGAAGAGTGATCACGCTTCGCGGCCAATAGCAAAAACTACGTATTATCAGATAGTAAGGAAACCATTCATGTCTGGTAAGATCTCCTTCAGGAGGACCTATGCAGGGTACGGAGACAATGTACGACCATTTGAGAGGGCTAATGACATAGGGTCCGTTATTACGGAATTTCTTTGGTACGAAGGTTCCCCATTTTATCCTCTTGGCGATTTGATCTCCGCAAATATCAGTTCCGTCTGGCTTGGTGCGGGAGAGCCGACGAAAGACGACGAAGACAATCTGGATCTCGTTTTCAAAATGCCTGAAAGCGACGGGGGCAATTTTTTCGAAATCGTCCTCAGGTCGAACGGTGGCACTTCGTATGGTGGCTGGGCCTGGGGTCAGGATCTGGAAGTAACCGACACGGTGGTTTCCGGTCACAGAGTGCTTGTCGCACATGCAAACGAACTTAGTGTATTTCTCGAATATTCTCTCGAAAAAGGAAAATACGTTCAGAGAAACGTAGAATCCGATTGCAAGATCACGACTTCTACAGTCAGAAAACTGACGAAAATGGCAAAGAGACACTGAATTTTTTAGGAATAACTGGGCACACCGAGCGTATTTGAGGTGAAAACGCCGCTTTTGTTTGAGGTCATTGAAAGGATTACCCGTTCAAAGAAGTTCGTTCATCTTCTTTGAAAGCCCGGGCCGCTCCCGGAAGCAACTGATTGTATCCCACCACAATCGCTTCCGGGGGCGGTCTTATTCGTTCAACCAACCCCGGAAGTTCCAAGAAGCCCTTGGCTAACCGGCCATCCGGTCGGTGCTTTGTCGTGTAGCGGTTTTCAGTCGGTTGAACCCCATGGAGAGATGTGCTCGCCTAATCAAGGCTGCGGCCTGGAAGTCTCCAAGTCGCACAGCATTCGAAATTTCCGCGATTTCGCCGCAGAAGATGGCGACCTCTGTTGGCAGGTCCTTCTCATCTATCAAAGTCAGCCAGATGCGACAGGTCTTGTAGAACAGCTTTTCAGAAACTTCGCGCAGCGGCATGTTCAGTGTGAGCTGCAAGAAGGCCTGAAAGAAATCGATATTGAGTCGGGCAAAAACCGCACGATCCGGTGTTGAGCTCAATCGCTCCGCCCGAATTTTGAGACTGTTGAATGTGGCTTCCAGTTCCGAGTCGAGAGAACGCGGGCCCAACCTGCCGGTCAATTCATTCAGCTCAAGCCTGAGTTCATAGACCTGCGCCAGCTCTTCCAGATCCACTTCAGTCACCAGTGTGCCTACGCCTTGCTGCGACAACAACAACCCGTCTGCTTCGAGTATCTGCAGCGCCTTGCGCAATGGCGAGCGACTGACACCGAATTCAGATGCCAACGCCTCTTCACTCAGTTGCGTTCCAGGCGGATAGACAAGCATGCAGATCCGGTCTCTCAAAACGGAATACATGATCTGAAACCGTTCCTGAGCGCTTGCAGCCTGGCTCAACAGTTCTGCAACGTCGGCCGTCGCTGTTATGTCCTGATCGGTCATGAGGCCTGTAACAAGGTCCTTTCCAGTCCCGTGAGCATGTCGAGACATTTTTCGAGCTGGTCAACCGCCAGATATTCATCAGGCTTGTGCGCCTGTGCGATGGAGCCCGGGCCACAAACCACAACGGAAAGCCCCAGGGCCTGAAACAACCCGGCCTCAGTGCCAAATGAAACGACATCACACAGGTTCGCGCCGGTGAGCGATGTAACGATGTCCCGTGCTTCGTTTTCCGGCATCACGGCCAGTCCGGCGACTTCTCCTATAATTTCCGTGACAATCTCAGCATCGGGATAGACGGACGTCATTTGAGGCAACAGCACGTCCTGGCAATAGGCTTCCAGGGCAGACTTTATCTCAAGTGCGTCCTGCATCCGAACCGGGCGCATTTCCCACTCCACCGCGCAATGCCGAGCAATGACATTGCGTGCAGAGCCGCCGTCTATCCGGCCCACCTGAAGTGTCGTCCACGGCGGTGAGTAGCGCTCGCTGTCCGGACCTGACTTGTCCTTCATGGTTTCGGCCAGTTCCATCATCCTGGAGATGAAAGCGGCGGCGACGTGGATAGCGTTGACACCCTTGTCCGGTTCGGAGGCATGCCCATCGGTGCCGTGGAACGCTGTCGTATATTCGTAACACCCCTTATGCCCCTCAATGACCCGCATTTCCGTCGGCTCACCGATAATCGCTACGGAAGGACGAATATCACTACGCTTCAGTTCCTCAACCAGATGCCTGGCGCCAAAGCAGCCGACTTCCTCATCATAGGTCAAGGCGACATGCAGCGGACGTTTCAGGTCGAGTAGCGCATAGTCCTGCGATTTCGCGAGGACCGCAGCAATATAGCCTTTCATGTCGCAACTGCCTCGTCCGTACAGCAAGCCGCCTTCTTCGCGCATCTGATACGGGTTGCATGTCCACTCTACGGGATCTGCCGGGACGACGTCCGTGTGCCCTGACAAGACAATTCCGCCGGAGACATTTGGGCCAATTGTTGCGAACAGGTTGGCTTTCTTGCCGGTCGCATCCTTGGAAACCGTCACTTGAGCACCAGCTTCACGAAGCAAGGTCGCGGCGAAGCTGATCAATTCAAGATTGCTGTCTGCCGAAACCGTCGGAAAACCGATCAGGCGATCCAGTATGGAAATCGTCCGGGTCAACAAGTCCGAGCGCATATGCACCTCAGGACTTCACGAACAATCTGCGCGGCCTGTTGCACAGGCATTCTGCAGGTCCGTTTTCCTTGATGAGGATGCTTTCGGTGATTTCCAGTCCCCAGCCATCCATCCAAAGCCCCGGCATGAAGTGAAAGGTCATGCCGGGCTTCAGAACAGTGTTGTCTTCTTCGCGAATGGAAATCGTGCGTTCGCCCCAATCAGGTGGATAGGAAATGCCGATCGGGTACCCTGCCCGCGCGCCGCGCTCGATCCCCGCGGCCTCAAGAGGCTTCGCCAATGCACGTGCGATGTCACCCGCGGTATTGCCGGCCCTTGCGGTGTCCAGGCCGGCTTCGAGCCCCTCGACCAACGCCTTTTCGGCATCAAGCAGGTACTGTTCCGGCTTGCCAAGAAAAACGGTGCGGCACAACGGAGCATGATAGCGGCGGAAACAGCCGGAGAGTTCGAAAAATGTCGCCTCGCCTTCCTGCATGAAACGTCCATCCCAGGTCAGGTGTGGAGCGGACGCATCCGCGCCACTGGGAAGCAGCGGTACGATAGCCGGGTAGTCCCCCCACGCATCATCTAGTCCACGGATGGCGTCGGCGTAGATCTCTGCAACAAGGTCGGCCTTGCGCATACCCGGCACAACACGCTCCAAGACACCGTCCATGATTTTCTCGGAAATCCTGGCTGCCTTGCGCATGAACACGAGTTCTTCGTCGGATTTGACCGCCCTCAACCAGTTGACCATGCTTGTGGCGTCGATGAAATCAGCGTTCGGCAACTCGTTCTGCAGCGTCAGGAACGCCTTGGCCGAGAAGTAGTAGTTCTCAAGTTCAACACCAATCTTCTTGTTCCCATACCCCCTCAATTCCAGCAGCCTGGCAAGGTCCTGCATGGGATGGCGTTCAGACGACTGAATGAAGTGATCAGCGTAGGAAGCGACGCGTGCATCGTCCATCCAGACGGTTCGACGGGCACCATTGGCGTCCTGCCTGCGTCCCCACCAGATCGGCTCTTCGTCCAGAAAGACAACGACACCCTGGTGCACATAGAACGACCACCCGTCATAGCCGGTGGTCCAGGCCATATTGGAGGGGTCCTCGAGAAACAGGACATCTATTCCCCGTTTTGACATGTCGCTACGGACAAGATCGAGACGGCGTTGATACTCGGCACTGCTGAAAGGAAGGTCGTGACCTGGCATGGTTGGGCCTCGTCGTTTATTTGTACACAAATAAGAACTCAGCCATTTTAAAAATCAAGAAAAATAAACACACCAGAACATCGTCTCTTGCACTTTCTGGGTCATTTGTACACAAATGAGAATGTTCCCCCTTGCAGGATCTTCATGATGACCACGAGCGATACCGGTAACAGTCCATGCAATTGACGCTCACGGATATTTTCGAAGCGCGAAAAGCCATCGCCGAGCGAGTGGTCAGGACACCCCTCCTGCCCTCACGATTCATGACCGAACAAACCGGACAGCCATTTTTCCTGAAGATGGAGACGATGCAGCCAACAGGCGCGTTCAAGTTGCGCGGTGCGACGAACGCGGCCCGTAATGCGCCCGAAGGCACCACGACGCTCACATGCTGCTCGACCGGAAATCATGGCCGCGGTGTTGCCTATGCGGCACGGGAACTTGGATTGAAGGCCGTGATCTGCATGTCTTCCCTGGTTCCGCAGACCAAGCTGGATGGCATCAGAGCCCTTGGGGCTGAAACTCGTATCGTCGGCAACAGCCAGGACGATGCTCTTGCCGAGTGCCGTAAGCTGGGTCAGGCAACCGGCGTCTTTGAAATCTCACCGTTCGACGATCCATACGTGATCGCGGGGCAAGGCACTATCGGGCTTGAGATTCTGGAAGATGTTCCAAACCTCGACACCCTTTTGGTTCCTCTGTCGGGAGGCGGGCTTGCCGCGGGTGTCGCGCTTGCCGCAAAATCCATCAATCCACAGGTCCGGGTTGTCGGATTGACCATGGACAGAGGCGCGGCGATGAAAACATCGATCGACGCCGGCCGGCCAGTGGAAGTGCCAGAGGTGGCAAGTCTCGCGGATTCGCTTGGAGGCGGCATTGGCCTCGACAACCGGCTTTCCTTCGCAATGTGCCGGGACCTTCTGGACGAGATCATTCTGGTGACTGAAGGCGAAATCTACCGGGCCATGCAGGCTCTTTATTACGAGGATAGTCATGTCGCGGAAGGCGCTTGCGTGGTTGGCATTGCAGCAATCCTGGCCGGAAAGCTGACCGCGCCAGAAGGTCCGGTCGCAACGATCATTACGGGTCGAAATGTCGACATGGTTCAATTCACAAAGGTCATGACCGGTCAGGACGTTATGCTTGGGGACTATCTGTTGGAGGGAAAACGCTATGGCGCATGAAATCAGGCTGGTGAACGAGGCCGATCTGCGCCGGGCTGTTCATCTTGATCTTGAAGTCATTGACTGCATTGAAAAAGCATTTGCAAAGCTGGCAACCGGAACAGTCGTGATGCCTCCCGTACTGTCCATGGCCCTGCCGGAGGTGAATGCGGAAGTCGATGTGAAAACCGCCTACGTTCCAGGTCTCGACGGTTTCGCGATCAAGGTATCTCCCGGCTTTTTCAACAACCCTGCTCTCGGGCTTTCAAGTCTCAACGGGTTGATGGTGCTTTTTTCGGCGCAAACCGGTCTGGTACAGGCTGTCTATCTGGACAATGGTTATCTGACCGACATCCGCACGGCTGCAGCCGGAGCGGTGGCGGCGCGCCACCTTGCACCTGCAGACGTTTCAACGATCGGCATTCTGGGAACCGGCGTTCAGGCCAGGTTGCAGCTGATTGCGGCAGCAAAGGTGCGGCCTGCGGAAAGAGCGCTGGTCTGGGGACGAGACCGTGACAAGGCCAGAGCCCTGGCCAAGGATATGTCTGCAGCGCTCGGGATTGACGTGGTCGCAACTGAAGACCGGCAGCAACTGGTTGCCGACAGCCAACTTGTCGTCACCACGACCCCAGCTAAGGAGGCTATCCTGGGCGCGGATTGTCTTCATCCCGGCTTGCATATCACTGCAATGGGATCTGACCAGGAGGACAAGAATGAACTTGCCCCGGAAATACTGGCTAAAGCCGATGTCCTTGTCTGTGATCGGATAAGCCAGTGCGAAAAACTCGGAGAGCTGCGTTCCGCCCTTGAGAACCGCACCTTGCTGGATGTGAACCGTGTACGTGAACTCGGTGAAATTGTTTCAGGCAAGGCGCAAGGCAGGACTGGTGATGCCGATATCACAGTCTGCGATTTGACCGGCACCGGCGTTCAGGATACGGCCATTGCCACGCTTTCTCTTGGCAAGGTCAAGAAGGCAAATGCGGGCACGATGCTCGTTTCCTGAACCGGCAAGAGACATTGATGCTGAAACTGGACAACCGAGACCTGGAAATCCTGAAGGTGCTTGCCGAGGAAGGACGCATTTCCAAAGCGGATCTCGCTAAGCGCATAAATCTTAGCCCGAGCCCGTGCTGGAAACGCCTTGAGAGGCTTGAGGCTGCTGGAATCATCGAGGGATATGGCGCGCGATTCTCGCTCAAGAATATCGCGCCTCATGTCACCGTCTTCGTGACGCTCGAACTGGAACATCACCGCGCAGAATATTTTCAGGCCTTTGAGCGGGCAATCCGCAATTGCGATGAAGTCGTTGCCTGCTGGGCGATCGGTGGCGGGCTCGACTATCTGATGCAGACCGTCACGCGTGACATCGACAGTTATCAGCGGTTCATGGATGCCCTGCTCGACCGCGGCCTCGGTGTCGTTCGCTACTTCACTTACGTGGTGACAAAACCGGTGAAACAGAGCGCTGCTCCAGCACTCGATAAGTTGCTGGCCGGCATGCTTGGAACAGATACGACTGCCGAAAACTCCGAATAAGAACGAAACAGCTGCCAAACTTGTCGAGAAAAGGCGTTTCGTTCCCGGGGGCCGTTCTAGGCTCTGCTCACCACTTTGGAGAGCAACGCCATGCAGTCCCGAATCCTTGCCGAGACATCCCTTGAAAGCTCGCTTTTTCACCGGATCGACAACCGTCACCTGGTAAAGCACTTCGCCTATGTCGGTGGACGTTGGGCAGCGGCACGTGATGGTGCCGTGTTTCAGGTAACCGATCCGGCGGACGGAAGCCTTCTCGGGGAAGTGACATCTCTTTCCGGCGCAGAATCCGCCGAAGCAGTCGATGCCGCCGATGACGCCTTTTCGAGTTGGTCCACCTTGCTGCCTCAGGAAAGAGCATCCTTTCTGTTGGCCTGGCACGACTTGATCTTGGAAAACAAGGAAGATCTGGCACGTCTGATGACGCGTGAGCAGGGAAAACCGCTTTCGGAATCCCGCGGCGAGATCGATTATGCAGCCTCCTTCGTATCGTTTTACGCCGAAGAGGCAAAACGACCGAATATCGAGAGCATCACTTCCCACTTGCCTGATGCAGAGATGGAAGTCTGGCGGGAACCTGTTGGCGTTGCCGCATTGATCACACCGTGGAACTTTCCCTGCGCAATGATCACGCGAAAAGCAGCTGCCGCACTCGCAGCCGGCTGTACCGTTGTTGTGCACCCTTCGCAGGAAACGCCGTATTCCGCACTCGCCCTAGCTGAACTTGCTGACCAGGCAGGGCTTCCGGCAGGTGTTTTCAACGTGCTTCCCGGGAACGCGGAAGACATCGTGAAACCGTGGATGTCAGACCCGCGCGTCAGAGCGGTTTCCTTCACCGGATCGACTGGTATCGGGCGGCTTCTTTATTCGCAGGGTGCTCAGACTGTAAAACGACTTGTGCTGGAGCTCGGCGGTCACGCCCCCTTCCTCGTGTTTGCAGATGCTGATCTTGACCATGCCGTTGATCAGGCAATCGCGGCAAAATTCGCAACATCCGGTCAGGATTGCCTCGCGGCAAATCGCATTCTGATTGAAAGACCGGTCTACCAGGCGTTTTGCGAGGCCTTCACCAACCGTGTTGAAGCCTTGTCTGTCGGACCAGGGCTTGAAGATCCTGACATCGGACCGCTAATGCATGAGCGGGCGATTGCCAAGCAGGAGGACCATGTTCGTGATGCGCTCGCAAGAGGTGCGCGCCTCCTCACCGGTGGCTACAGTCACACGGCCGGCCCATTGTTTTTTCAGCCGACCGTTCTGGCGGACGTTCCCGCCGATGCATCGATCTTCCGGGAAGAAACATTTGGTCCGGTGGCAGCCCTGGCATCCTTCGATACGGAGGAGGACGCCCTTGCACGGGCAAACGACACCGAATATGGCCTTATCGCCTATCTCCACACGCAGGACCCGCGCCGCATCTACCGTGCAAGCCGCGCGCTTCAATACGGCATGGTTGCCGTCAACCGCACAAAAGTGACCGGCTACCCGATCCCCTTTGGAGGCGTGAAACAATCCGGCCTTGGCCGCGAAGGTGCCCGCTACGGACTGGAGGCCTTTACCGAAATCAAATACGTCTGCCGGGACTGGAGCTGACCTGGCCCAACCAACACTAGAAGGACTTGAATATGCTCAAGAACGACCAACTGGATGCCTGGGACAGAGAGAACTTCTTCCATCCCTCGACCCATCTTGCCCAACATGCGCGCGGAGAGAGCCCTAACCGGATCGTCACCGGTGGCAGCGGCGTCTATATCGAAGACCGTGACGGCACCAAACTACTGGATGCATTCGCCGGTCTTTATTGCGTCAACGTCGGCTATGGCCGTTCCGAAATTGCTGACGCCATTGCAGAGCAGGCTCGTGAACTGGCCTATTACCACGCATACGTCGGCCACGGCACCGAAGCCTCCATCACGCTTGCACAGATGGTGATGGAGCGAGCACCCGACCACATGTCCAAGGTCTATTTCGGACTGGGTGGATCGGATGCGAATGAAACCAACATCAAGCTGGTCTGGTACTACAACAACATTCTCGGCCGCCCGGAAAAGAAGAAGATCATTTCGCGCTGGCGCGGCTATCACGGTTCTGGCCTGATGACCGGTTCTCTGACGGGCCTCGAGTTGTTTCACAAGAAGTTCGACCTGCCGCTTTCACAGGTTCTGCACACGGTCGCACCCGACTATTTCCGCAGGGAAGACCTTTCCCAGTCCGAAGCCGAATTTGTTGCCTATTGTGTTGCTGAACTGGAAACCCTGATCGAACGTGAAGGCGCTGACACCATTGCAGCCTTCATTGGCGAACCGGCCCTTGGTACGGGCGGGATCGTACCGCCCCCAGCAGGGTACTGGGAGGCCATTCAGGCCGTGCTCAAGAAACACGACATTCTGCTGATCGCAGATGAAGTTGTTTCGGGCTTTGGCCGTCTCGGCACGATGTTCGGATCAGACCACTACGGTATCCAGCCGGATTTCATCACCATCGCAAAAGGCCTGACATCGGCATACGCTCCCCTGTCCGGCTCCATCGTTTCCGACAAGGTCTGGAAGGTGCTGGAGGACGGTACCGACGAATTTGGCCCGATCGGCCATGGGTGGACCTATTCCGCACACCCGATCGGTGCCGCAGCCGGCGTTGCGAACCTCAAGCTTATTGACAGTCTCGGCCTGGTGGCGAACGCCAGCTCCGCAGGTGCCTACTTCAAAAGTGCACTTACGAATGCACTCGCAGATCATGCCAACGTTGGCGACATCCGCGGTGACGGCCTGCTTTGCGCGATCGAATTTGTATCGGACAAGGCCAGCAGAACCTATCTCGATCCGGCAAGCAAAACCGGCCCACAGGTTGCAGCTGCCCTGTTGAAGGAAGGCGTCATCGGCCGAGCGATGCCGCAGGGGGATATTCTGGGGTTCGCCCCTCCCCTGTGCATCACTGAAGCTGAAATCGACAAGGTTGTTGATGCAACCGTGAAAGCAGTGAAATCCGTCTTCTAAGAAACGACACCTACAAAAGACAAAGCCCGTCGGAGCAGTCCGGCGGGCTTTTTGGTATCTTCGGTGGGAAAGCTGCCTATCCGGCTTTCGCGGTCTGTCCCATGAGTGCTGGTACAACTTGTTCCGGTGGCCCCATCATCGCAATCTGGCCACCTCTGAGCACGACCACCCGGTTGGCCATCTTCATGTGGCTAGGCCGCTGGGTGTTGATGAGGATGGTCGCCTTGCCCTTGAGTTCCTCGATCATCGCCATGAATTTCTTGTCGCCCTCGAAATCGAGATGTGTTCCCGGATTGTCGAACAGATAGAGCGGTGCCGCCTTCACGAAGGCGCGGGCCAAAACAATGCGCTGCTTCATGTTGTCCGGGATCTGCTTCAGAACCTCGCCATTGAGGCGCGTTTCAAGTCCGTTGAAGTTCTCCTCCAGGTAGGACAGCAGGCCAAGTTTGCCGGTGACCTCGATCAGGCGCTCGTCGCTCGCACCCGGATCCGACATCAGCAGGTTCTGTTTTACCGTGCCGTAAAAGAAGTCGAGATCGTCGGGTGCATAGCCAATGGAGGAGCGCCACTCCGCCGTATCCAGCTGGCGAACATCCAGACCGTCGAACAGGATGGACCCCACCTGCGGCTGGAACAAACCGATGACAGCCTGGAACAACGCTGTTTTACCCGAGCCACTCGGGCCCGTGATGGCAACGGTTTCGCCTTCCTTTACGGTCAGCTCAAGGCCCTTCAGCGAGGCTTCTGTTGCCCCTGGATACCTGAGGACGAGTGAGGACACTTTCAGATCACCGCGAATGTCGCGTGTGATTTTCGGCAGATGCCCCGGCTCGCGCTCGAGCTGCACTTTCATGAGGTTGTTGATCTGTTCGATCACCGTGCGGCTTTGCGCGAGCTGCGTAATACTGAGAAATGCCTGGTTCATCGGGTTCAGAACCCGCCAGCTCAAGGCCATTGTGGCAATCAGGGCGCCCAGGCTCATTTCCCCTTCCATGACACGTATTGCACCGATACCCAGAACCAGGACACCGCAAATGGTCATCAGCGTCTGTGAAAGTGTCTGCAGTACATGCGTGATGTGACGCGCATGGATGTTGAGTTTGTTGAAGTTGGTGGAAAGCGCCGAAAACCGCTCCAGCCAGATGTCTTCTACGGAGAGGTTCCTGAGAGCCCGCTGGTTGCGAAAGGTCTCGATCATGAAGCTGTTGAGTTTCGACTTCTGCTCGCCAACGGCAGCGACTTCGCGTTGGACCTTCGGCAGGACATAAACGGCCAGCAGCGTGTAGATGGTCAGCAGCGCGAGCGGTGGCAGCGCAACAGGTCCGCCGATCAGGAAGATCGCGACGATGAAGATCAGCGTGAAGGGAATATCGACGATCGCGTTGAACAGCGAACTCTGGAATATGTCTCGCACGCTGTCGAAATAGCGCAGCCGCATGACCTGCGTGCCGATCGGTGCTTCGGACAGCATCGCATATGGAAGATGCAGGATGCGCTCAAAGGTCTTGTTGCCGACAATCGCATCGACCCGTCCGCCGAGATAGGATTGTAGCCATGTCTTCATCCTGCGCAGCGCAACTTCGCAAAGAAGAATGATTCCAACGCCGACCGCCATGGTCAGAAGCACTTCGGTCGATTTTGCTCCCATTGCCTTGTCGTAGATCGCCATGATGAACAACGGCGGTGCAAGAGCGAGAATGTTGAGAACAAATCCGAGGGCCAGAATGGAGATGATACTGGTCCGGAACCGTTTGGATACGGTCGAGAACCAGCTTCGGTTGTTTTGAACCTGCCCCTGTTCCTCAGTGTCTTCGGCAGCGAGATAGATCTCGCTTTTCAGAATATCGGCAGCAGGAACGGAAATTGCCTCTCCCTGGCGACCGGAATAGGCGCGAAACTCACCCGTTCCGGTTTTTCCGACGAGAACCTGAACGTCGTCCCTGGTTACACGAAGACACGGCATCTGTGCATGGGTCAGTTCCCCGGCACTTCCATGAAAAGGTGTCGTCTTGACTGTCAGGCGGCTAAGAACAGTCCGCAAGACCTGGAAAGTTTCGATCCGGTCAAAGTGCGGCAATGCCTCGAACAGAAGCCGGTCATTGCCCTGCCAACGCATCTCTTGCAAAAGCGGGATCAGGCACCTTTCAGCGGGTGCCGCCCCGTCTTCAGGAAGTCCTAGCCGACCTGTCGCGGTTCCATCGGCAGCCAGTTCGGCCGACAGATCGCGCCACTGCCGGTGCACGGCGTTGTCGGCAGCGTGGACGTCTTCAAGGTTGAATAGAGGTCTGCTCACGCCGGCATCCCCATTTTCTGAGGTGTACCGGTTACGTTCATCGTGCCGAGGTCATGCACGCTGCCGTCCCTGAGTTCGTATTGGTGATCCGCGACTGCCAGCATGGAGGGACGGTGGCTGATGATGATAACCGTCAGATAGCCCTTCAGACGGATCAGCGCATCGACAAGCGCCTTTTCTGCCTGTTGGTCCAGTTGCGCATTCGCCTCGTCCAGGATCAGGATCTTTGGCTCGCCCGCCAATGCCCTTGCAATGCAGATACGCTGCAAGGTAGCCGCAGGAACCTTGCCACCCAGATCTGACCCAAGCTGCGTTTCATAACCGCGCGGCAAGAGGTGGATTTCCTTTTCAAGCCCGATCAGCTTCGCCGCCATACGCGCATGAGCGATGTCGGATACGGCACCGAACATCGTGATGTTTTCAAGGATCGTGCCGTTGAAGATAGCAGACTGGTTGTCGACATAGGCAACGGTCTTGCGCAGTGCATGCTGGTGGAGGCCATCATAATCCTGCCCGCCGATCATGACCTTGCCGGTCGTCGGCGTCATTTCACCGGTCAGCAATTTCATGAGTGTGGACTTGCCGCTGCCGTCCGCACCGCGGAAACCGACGAATTGTCCAGCTTCAATTGTCAGGTTGATGTCCTCGAACACCCGGCGCTGGCTTTCGCCCAGTTCGACCGACACGTTGATCAGGTGAATAGAACCATCGGTATCGACCGTCAAAGGCTCCTGCTGTGCAACCTCCGGCAGCTTGAAGAGCGAATTGACCTGAGCGTAGTCGTGCTTCAGTCGTTGCATGTCTGTCAGCTGGTTGATCGCGCGAAGGAATGGCTGAACGAACTGACCGGACAAGAGTGTGCTGGCTGCGACACCGCCGACGCTGAAATTGCCATAGATGGCCATCAATGCCCCGCAAATGACGACAAAGATCGTCGTGAGGGTTCCGAAAAGTGCGGACGCGTCCCTCGCCTGGCCGGACAAGCGCATATATCTGGAACTGAGCTCTGCCGTTGCCCGCTGCAATCGCTCGAAACGGCGCATGATCAGTGCTTCCATAGCCTGGGACTTCACGGTCTTGGCGCCGGACAGAACCTCGAGGATGAAATCGGATTTGCGATCGTCCTGATCTGCCCGGTCGGCGACAACCTGCTGCAGCACCTTGTTTCTGTTGAGGGCAAACAGCATGAAGATGCCCAGCAAGGTGATCGGCACCAGCGCCAGCGGCCCTGCGATGAAGATGAGCGCCGCCAGGAAGATACCACCCGCAGGCAGATCGATGGCGAGAAGGCGGTTCTGGTCACCATAGTGATCTGCAACCGATTGCAACGCCCGAAGCTGGTGCACCTGCACGGAAACAGGCGTTTTGGCAAACTGGGAAGGCTCGGCATCGAGCACCCGGCGGAAAAGTTCTGTGTGCGCCTGGTGATTGAACCCTGCCCCGAGCCTGCCGACAACTGCAGTACGGGAGACCTTGATGACAGCATCGGCAATTAGAACGACAACGACCCCGAGAATGAGCACAAGCAAAGTGTCGGTGGAAGCATTTGGCAGAACGCGGTCATAAACCTGCAGAATGGCCAGCGGCATAGCCAGCCCCATGATATTTGCGAAAACGGAAGCAACCACGACGTCGCGCGGCAATCCGGGCGAAGAAATCCAGTGTCCGGACGGAGAATGCCGGATCCTCAGACGAGGCAAAAAGAAAGATGAAAATACCGATTTCAGCATATGCGGGCCAGAGTCGTGTAGCTACTCGCTCAAACTGTGCTGATCGGGTTTAAAAAGCGTTTACCCTACGCCGTGTTTCCTGAATTTTATTAGAACTAAACTTCAGAATCCAAGAGCAATTTTGCGCTTTGTTAAGGACGCCGACGTTCATTGGCATGATCGGAAATTGTGCGGACGTGCGACCGAAATGGCAAGCGACACTCAGAATCGAGACACCCAGGAAAACACCTCGGCAGAGGGCAATACTACGGAAACCAGGACGACCCTGAATTCCGATAGCATCCTGCATTCGGGGCTTCTCGATAATCGGGATGAGCATCTCGACAAGGCGCACGACTATCATCTCGACCAGGACATGGGCGAATCCATGGAGCAGGTCAACGCCAACCTGCACCTTGGAAGCGACGAGGAAGAGCAACGCTACGGCGAACAGGAAGACCCATCGTCCGGCGCGCAAGGTATCGGGTTTGAGGATGACGGCACGGAGCTTTCTGCCCTTGAAGACAGCGATGCAGTCAATGCATACGCAGAGCAATTTTCCGACAATTCAACTGGTACACAGGACTATTCAGGTTCGAACGGCGACGATTTCCCGTTGGGTGGCGGTACGTCCGCAAGCATCGCTTCTGCTCTGGATGATGGATCGAACCAGACCTATTCGAATGGCCCTGCGACCAACCCGGGCGACGGCACCTTCAGCAGCCAGAATGGCCAGGTGCAGTCAGGCGCAGGTTTCGATGACAGCAACGACGACCGAGCTGCTGGCATTGTCGCTTCCGATTTGTCTGCGGTCACCGATATCGATGCAACTGAAAACGCCGTTGACGAAAATTCAGCAGTCGGATCTGCAACCGGCATTCAGGCAAGCGCAACTGCCGGAGAAGGGGCAAGCGTTACCTATAGCCTCCTGGACGATGCGGGTGGCCTGTTCTCCATTGATCCCGAGACGGGCATCGTTACGGTAGCCGGTTCGCTCGACGCCGAAACCGCTGGCAGTCACCAGATCATTGTGCTTGCAACCGGATCCGACGGAGCGACGCAAACCGAAACTTTCACGATCAATATCCGTGACGTGAACGAATACGACGTCAGCCCGATCAGCACGGTCGGCGCTGTTGCGAACACAATTTCCGAAGGTGTAGACAGCGGCAGTCAGGCTGGCATCACTGTTGTGGCGACCGACCGGGACGTGAGCGACAGTGTCTCCTACTCCATAGACGACCCGCGCTTTGTCATCGATGACCAGGGTGTGGTCAGCATTGCCGAAGACGCCGTGTTTGACGCTGAAACCGAAGCGACTGTCTCCTTCACTGTGACCGCCACCTCCACCGACGGCTCGCAGTCCACGCAAAGATTCACATTGAAGGTCGAAGACGAAAACGAATACGCTACGTCCGCAGTTCAGGACACAGACACTTCCGCCAACACCATCGCGGAAGATGCTGCTGCTGGTACGCAGGTAGGCGTCACTGCATTCGCCGAAGACAAAGATGCAACGGACACCGTCTCCTACTCCGTCGATGATGCCCGATTCACTGTTGATGAGAATGGCGTGGTGCGGGTTGCTGATGGTGCTAGCTTCGACGCGGAATCTGAAGGCTCCATCGATATCAGAGTGACAGCCACCTCGACCGATGGCTCAACCTCGGAAGAGACCTTCACGATCACGGTGTCTGACGTCGATGAGTATGACGTCACAGCAGTGACCGATACGGATTCTTCGACCAACACCATCGCGGAAGATGCGAGCGCGGGCACCCAGGTTGGCGTGACTGCACTTGCGACGGATGCAGACGCCACAGACACCGTCTCCTACTCCGTCGACGACGCACGTTTCACCATCGATGAGAACGGCGTGGTTCGGGTTGCTGACGGTGCAAGCTTCGATGCTGAAACTGAAGGGTCCATTGACCTCACTGTCACGGCGACCTCAACCGACGGCTCGACCTCGGAAGAGACCTTTACGATATCGGTGTCCGACGTTGATGAATATGACGTCACGGCTGTCACCGACACGGACGCATCTGCCAATACCATTGCAGAAGATGCTGTCGCAGGCACACAGGTTGGTGTCACCGCATTCGCCGAAGACAAGGACGTAACGGACACCGTCTCCTACTCCGTCGATGATTCCCGCTTCACAGTTGATGAAAACGGTGTCGTACGGGTTGCCGACGGCGCAATCTTCGATGCCGAAACCGAAGGGTCCATCGACATCATCGTGACGGCGACCTCAACCGACGGCTCGACCTCGGAAGAGACCTTCACGATCTCGGTGTCTGACGTTGATGAGCATGACATCACCGCGGTGACCGACACAGACACTTCCGCCAACACCATCGCGGAAGATGCAACCGTCGGCACGCAGGTTGGTGTCACCGCATTCGCCGAAGACAAGGACATTACAGACACTGTCTCTTACACCGTAAACGATGCCCGCTTCACCGTTGACGAAAACGGCGTGGTTCGGGTTGCCGAAGGTGCGAGCTTCGATGCCGAAACCGAAGGCTCCATCGATATCACCGTGACGGCGACCTCGACCGACGGCTCGACCTCGGAAGAGACCTTTACGATTGCGGTTTCCGACGTCAACGAAAGCGCAGTGTCCGCTGTCACCGACACGGACTCCTCCGCAAACACCATCGCGGAAGGTGCGACCGCTGGTACGCAGGTTGGCGTGACCGCACTAGCAACTGATTCAGACGCCACCGACACCGTTTCTTATGCAGTCAACGACAGTCGCTTCACCATCGACGATAACGGAGTGGTTCGGGTTGCGGATGGGGCGAGCTTCGATGCGGAAACCGAAGGCTCCATCGACATCATCGTGACGGCGACCTCCACCGACGGTTCGACCTCGGAAGAGACCTTCACGATCTCCGTTTCAGACGTTGATGAGTATGACGTCACCGCCGTGACCGACACAGACGCATCTGCCAATACCATTGCAGAAGATGCTGTCGGAGGCACACAGGTTGGTGTCACCGCATTCGCCGAAGACAAGGACATCACCGACACGGTCTCCTACACCGTCAACGACGCCCGCTTCACGGTTGATGAAAACGGTGTGGTTAGGGTTGCCGACGGCGCAAACTTCGATGCCGAAACCGAAGGGTCAATCGATATCATCGTGACGGCAACCTCGACCGATGGCTCAACCTCGGAAGAGACCTTCACGATCTCGGTATCTGACGTCGATGAGTATGACGTCACCGCAGTGACCGATACGGACTCTTCGGCCAACACCATCGCGGAAGATGCGAGCGCGGGCACCCAGGTTGGCGTAACTGCACTGGCGACGGATGAAGACGCCACAGACACTGTCTCCTACTCCGTCGACGACGCACGTTTCACCATCGATGAGAACGGCGTGGTTCGGGTTGCTGACGGCGCAAGCTTCGATGCCGAAACTGAAGGGTCCATCGACATCATCGTGACGGCGACCTCCACCGACGGCTCGACCTCGGAAGAGACCTTCACGATTGCGGTTTCCGACGTCAACGAAAGCGCCGTGTCCGCTATTACCGATACCGATTCTTCCGACAACACCATCGCGGAAGATGCAAGCGCGGGCACTCAGGTCGGCGTGACCGCCCTGGCAACTGATTCAGACGCCACCGATACCGTCTCTTATGCTGTAAACGACAGCCGCTTTACCATCGACGAAAACGGTGTGGTTCGAGTTGCGGATGGCGCAAGCTTCGACGCCGAAACCGAGGGCTCCATCGACATCATCGTGACGGCGACCTCCACCGATGGATCAACTTCGGAAGAGACCTTCACGATCTCCGTTTCTGACGTTGATGAGTATGACGTCACCGCCGTGACCGACACAGACGCATCTGCCAATTCCATTGCAGAAGATGCTGTCGCTGGCACACAGGTTGGTGTCACCGCATTCGCCGAAGACAAGGACATCACCGACACGGTCTCCTACACCGTCAACGATGCCCGTTTCACGGTGGACGAAAACGGTGTGGTTCGGGTTGCAGATGGCGCGAGCTTCGACGCCGAAACCGAGGGCTCCATCGATATCATCGTCACGGCGACTTCGACTGACGGTTCGACTTCGGAAGAGACCTTCACGATTTCCGTTTCAGACGTCAACGAAAGCGCAGTCTCCGCTGTCACCGACACGGATTCTTCCGACAACACAATTGCAGAAGATGCAAGCGCAGGCACCCAGGTCGGCGTGACGGCCCTGGCAACGGATGCTGACGCCACCGACACTGTCTCCTACTCCGTCGACGACGCACGATTCACTATCGATGAGAACGGCGTGGTTCGGGTTGCTGACGGCGCAAGCTTCGATGCCGAAACCGAAGGGTCCATCGATATCACTGTCACGGCGACCTCCTCCGACGGTTCGACCTCGGAAGAGACCTTCACCATCGCGGTGTCTGATGTTGATGAGTTTGACATTTCAGCTGTTACCGATGCCGACACTTCTGCGAACACCGTAGCGGAAGATGCTGTGGCAGGTACCCAGGTTGGTGTGACCGCATTTGCCGAAGACAAGGACGTCACAGATACTGTCTCATACTCGGTGAACGATACGCGCTTCACTGTTGATGACAACGGTGTCGTCCGTGTGGCTGAGGGGGCGAGCTTCGATGCAGAAACCGAAGGTTCTATCGCCATTATCGTGACGGCGACCTCAAGCGATGGATCGAGCTCTAAAGAGACCTTCACAATCGCTGTTTCCGATATCAATGAAAGTGCCATTACTCCCGTAACTGATACGGACGCAGCGGCAAATTCGATTACCGAAGATGCCGCTGCCGGAACGCAGGTTGGTATCACGGTTCTTGCGACCGACAGCGACATCACTGACACGGTATCCTACTCGGTAGACGATAACCGGTTCACGGTGGACGAAAACGGCGTAGTCCGCGTTGCAGATGGTGCTTCTTTCGACTTTGAAAGCGAACCCAACATCACTCTGACGGTGACCGCGACGTCTTCAGACGGCTCCACGTCTTCGGATGCATTCTCGGTTTCAGTAACCGACGTTGCTGAAGACTATCAGCTCGAAGACGGCGGCCAGACCTTCACCGATGTTTCTGTCGCTGAAACCAGCATCACCGGCGGCTCCGGTGACGATACCATTGTGGCACACGCCGACGGTGGCAACGTCGATGGCGCAGATGGCAACGACACGATTTCCGGAAACAATGCTGCCGATACTCTTGCAGGTGGTGCGGGTGACGACACGATCGAAGGTGGCGCCGGGAATGACACGATCTATGGTGAAAATGCACCTGTGTCCGGCACCTGGCACTACCAGGTTTATGACCACAACTTCAGTGGCGATGCCGGCCAGACTGTCGACATCTCCTCAGGCACGCTGATCGACGAGGGAACGACGGATGCGTTCGACCTGGACACAATTGTCCAGGGTGCACGCGGGTCGGCTGATAACCCTGAAGATTTTGGTGTCATTCTGACGTCCAACTTCACCGCCACAGATGGCGGCACCTATCGTTTCTCCACCCGCTCGGACGATGGATCCACCATCGAGATCTTCGATGCCTATGGCAACCGACTGACGTTCACCAACCAGAACGGTACGCAGACCGACTATCTCGACAACGATTACCACCAATCAGCGACCACCCGCTGGGCGGACGTTGATCTGGAACCGGGTGAGATCTACACCATTGTCGTCAAGGTCTGGGAGAACCAGGGACAAGAGGTTCTCGATGCAACGGTAACGCCTCCGGGCGGAACGTCAGTAGACCTGTTCACCTCCGATTTTGTCAGTGCGGCCGCGGTTATCCCGGGCGACGACACGCTGATGGGCGGTGCCGGCGACGATATGATCGACGGCGGGCTGGGTACTGACACAGCGGTCTACAGCGGCAATTTCGCTGACTACACCATTACCGAGAACGAAGGCATCTTCACCGTTACGGACAATCGTCCAGGTTCTCCCGATGGTACCGACACCGTCGTGAATGTTGAAAACTTCCGGTTTGCCGATGGCGATGTTCTTTCGGGCGATTTGATCGCGCAGGATATTTCTGCCGTTACCGACAAGGACAGCAGCGCAAACACGGTTGCGGAAGACGCTACTGCAGGAAAGGCTGTCGGCGTCACCGCGTTCGCTGAAGATGGAAACACGTCAGATACTGTGTCCTACACCGTAGATGACGATCGCTTTGTCGTGGACGAAAACGGCGTTGTCCGGGTTGCGGATGGGGCCAGCTTCGACGCGGAAACTGAAGGTTCCATCGACATCGTTGTAACCGCCACGTCTTCCGATGGCTCGGCTTCCGAAGAAACATTCACGATTGCCGTGTCCGACGTTAACGAATACGACGTCTCAGCCGTTTCCGACACCGACGCCGCGACGAACACGATTTCCGAAGACGCATCTGCCGGGACACAGGTTGGCATTACAGCACACGCGAGTGACGCGGATATCACCGCGTCTGTGAGCTATTCCGTCGATGACAGCCGCTTTACTGTCGATGCGAATGGCGTCGTCCGTGTTGCCGATGGCGCCAGCTTCGATGCAGAAACCGAAGGATCCATCGACATTGTCGTGACTGCCACCTCCTCTGACGGTTCCACGTCGCAGGAGACCTTCTCGATTGCCGTTTCCGACGTCAACGAGGGCGCCGTTTCAAACGTCACCGATACGGACACCTCTGATAACACGATTTCGGAAGCAGCAACTGCCGGCACTCAGGTTGGCATCACAGCCCTGGCAACAGATGCAGATGCCTCTGACACGGTTTCTTACGCCGTTAATGACACGCGCTTCACAATCGATGAAAACGGTGAGGTTCGTGTTGCAGATGGTGCCAGCTTCGACGCAGAGACCGAAGGGTCCATCAACGTTACCGTGACCGCGACGTCTTCTGACGGCTCGACTTCAACGGAAACCTTTACCGTAGCGGTGTCTGATGTCGACGAATTCGACGTTTCCAGCGTGACTGACGCAGACATCTCGGCAAACACAATCGCAGAAGATGCGACCGCAGGCACACAGGTTGGTATCACGGCGTCGGCAAGCGATGCCGATGTCTCGGATACGGTTTCCTATGCTGTCAACGACAGCCGCTTCACCGTGGACGAAAACGGCGTGGTTCGGGTAGCGGAAGGTGCGAGCTTTGATGCGGAAACCGAAGGGTCAATCGACATCATCGTGACGGCAACTTCAACCGATGGCTCAACCTCGGAGGAAACCTTCACGATCGCCGTTTCCGACGTCAATGAAGTTGCCGTATCCGCGGTGACCGACATCGATGCGACGGCCAATGGCTTCGCGGAAAATGCTGCCGAAGGCACCACAGTCGGTATTACTGTTCAGGCAACGGACAGTGATGTGACCGACACAGTAACCTATACGGTGTCCGATAACCGGTTCACCGTTGGCGACGATGGCCTGGTAACGGTAGCCGCCGGAGCAACGTTTGACTACGAGAGCGAACCGACCATCAACTTGACGGTGACCGCGACGTCTTCTGACGGCTCCACGTCTCAGGAAACCTTTGCTCTTTCGGTTGCCGACGTCGCTGAAGCCTATCAGATGGCCGAAGGTCAAACGACCTTTACCGACACCGGCGTCGCCGAAACATCCATCACCGGCAACGACAGTGCCGACACGATTACCGCTCATGACGACGGCAGCACCATCTACAGCGGAGCGGGCGACGATACGATCTATGGCGGCGCAGGCAATGACACCATCATGTTCGGCGAAGGCAACGACGTCGTTTACGGCGGTGCGGGCGACGATTTCATCGATGATGAGCGCGGCACCCAGCCGAACACCGGTGACAACTACCTGGATGGCGGCGAAGGTAACGACACCATCTTTGGCGGCAGCGGGAACGACACACTGATCGGCGACGCAGGCAACGATAGCCTGTCCGGCGAAAATGACGACGATACCCTTCAGGGTGGCTCAGGCAGCGACAAGCTGTACGGCGGCGCCGGAAACGACACGCTCGAAGGTGGGGCTGGCAACGACTATATCGACGGCGGAAGCGGTACAGACACCGCAATCTATTCCGGTAACCGTTCCGACTATACCGTTACCGAAAACGCGAACGGCACCTACACGGTAGTCGACAACCGATCCGGCTCGCCGGACGGAACCGACACTGTCGTCGGAGTTGAGAACTTCCGTTTCGCGGATGGCGACATTCTTGCAGGCGATCTTGTCGCGAAAGATATTTCCGCGGTTTCGGATACGGACGGTTCTTCCAACAGCATCGCTGAGAACGCAGGCGCTGGCAGCACTGTTGGCGTAACAGCCTTTGCCGACGACGCGAACACCTCTGACAGTGTGACCTATACTGTCGATGACGACCGTTTCACGGTTGACGAAAACGGTGTGGTCACCGTCGCGAGCGGTGCGAATTTCAACTACGAAACCGAGACGGAAATCACGATCACCGTTACGGCAACTTCCACAGACGGATCGACATCGCAGGAATCCTTCACTCTGGATGTCATGGATGTGGCAGAAGACCTGCAGCTTGCAGACGGCGGCGCCACCTTCACTGACGCCGGTGTGTCTGAAACATCGATCAGCGGCGGGTCTGGCAACGACACGATCACTGCCCATGACGACGGTGGCAACCTTTATGGTGGCGCAGGTGATGACACGCTGATTGGCGGTTCAGGCAACGATACGCTGTCCGGTGGAGCGGGTTCCGACACGCTTCAGGGCGGCGATGGCGATGACACGTTGATTGCCGGCGACGGCGCTGCCCCAACAAACGGTGGAACCAATACGGTTGGCGCCACCTACTCTCTCATCCACCTGGGAACCATGGCGGATGTCGACACGGACGAGAACAACGGCGTCAGCGAGAATGCCTCCAGCCTGCTGGGATCTTATGGCGATGCAGGTACCCCCCTCTACACGCAGACGGTGAGAGCAACCGCAAACGACACCAATGGTGACGGGGTACTGGCGGACAACGATTTCAACGGCACGGCAGAGACCCTGACTATCGGCGGCACGAACTATGCCCTAGATTCCCTGCAGACCTTTGATGCGACAGTCACGTTCACGGACGGAACCACCGGAACCATCTCGGCGGTCGTCATTCAGCTCGACAATGGTGATGTCTATCTGGCTCCGGAATACATGTCGAATGCGGATTCCGACCTGCTTTCCAGCAAACCTATCGTTGGAATTTCACTTGATACGCTGACCATCAACGACGCTAGCATGTACGCCAACAGGCTTGACACCGAGTACCAGGTTCCGGGCGACACGCTCGAAGGCGGTGCAGGCAACGATACACTGATTGGCGGTGACGGGGCGGACATGCTGGAAGGCGGCTCCGGCAACGATACCATCGACGGCGGCAAGGGCGCGGATACCGCCATCTATTCCGGGAACTGGGAAGACTACAACATCGTCCAGAACGAGGATGGAAGCTACACGATTTCCGATCTTCGCTCCGGCGCTCCTGACGGTATCGATACGGTGTCCAACGTCGAGAACTTCAGGTTTGCCGACGGAGAAATCCAATCGGAACATCTGATCGATCGCCCAATTAGTGATGTGACCGATACCAACGCGTCCGCCAACACAATCCACGAACTGGATGGTGCCGGCACACAGGTTGGGATCACTGCTTTTGCCGATGACCCGAACGGCGATGCAGTTACCTACACTCTGAGTGACGACCGCTTCGAGATCGATGCCGACGGCAATGTCACGATTGCAGACCATGCGTTCTTCGACAGCGAGATTGAAAATTCGATCGATCTGACGATCACCGCCACTTCCGCGGATGGATCCCAGTCGAGTGAATCCTTCTCGATTGCCGTTACCGGCGAATATGACGTCACCTACAACGATACTGACGAAAGCAATACCGGCAGCGGTGCAGGCTACGACTATACGTACCACCTTGACGGCGCCGGCGGTGATGACGTTATCGAGGGCGGTTCAAACAACGACAGGATCGAAGGCGGCACAGGCAACGACAACATTTCGGCTGGTGACGGCCGCGACCTTATCTTCGGTGGCGACGGGCACGACAACATCAGCGGTGGCGCTGGAGATGATGTGATCATCGGTGGTCTTGGCAACGACAACCTGAGCGGTGGCGACGGTTCCGACCTTTTCATGTACGGCCTGGGCGACGGCAGTGACACCATCAACGCAGGCATGGGGGCCGGTTGGACTGACGTTATCGATCTGGGTGGTGGTCCAGGGATCACTGCCGCCGGCGAATACGGTACGGACTGGACGGTGACGATCACCAACGGCTCGATCGAGACAACAGACCTTGAAGGCGGCAGGCTCGACCTTTCCCAGGATGCCGACGGCTACATCGACTTTGCAGACGGCAGCCGCGTCAACTTCAACGATGTTGAGGAAATCCGCTGGTAGCTGATGTCACCGGACAGCGGTAACTGACGAAAAGCCCCGCCGGAAACGGCGGGGCTTTTCATTTATCTGCCAGAGACAGTATTCGGAAAATGGGATCTGGATTTGACCCGGCTCAACGCTCGCTGAGCGGATCTCCGATTGCGCGGGTGACCGGCTTCAACATGTACTGGAGCACGGACTTGGACCCTGTGACGATCTTTGCGTCGACGACCATGCCCGGTGAGATTGTTTCAGCGCGCGCACCCTGCCCGATCGTGTTGGTTTTCAGCGGGATCATGGCCTTGAAATAGTAGTTTCCGTATTCGTCCCGAAAACTTGACGCCGAAATGACGGAAACTTCTCCCTTCAAGGTGCCTTCGATGTTCGGGTCGAAGGTCGTAACGGCGATTTCCGCCTCGTCACCGACATCCACATGGCCGATATCGCGCGGTGAAACACGAACCTCGGCAACAAGATCGCTATCGCTCGGCACAATTTCGGCAACCACATCGCCAGGCGCCAGTACACTGCCCGGACCTTTGAGATAAAGCGCCTTGATGTGCCCGCTGACCGGAGCTCGCACGAACAGTCGGTCGTACCGGTCTTTCTGTTTATCGGCTTCGAAAGTCAGCTCACTGCGCTCCTGCGCAACCCGGCTGCGCTCCACGGCCTGCTCCTCTTCGGCTACGGCAATCGAACGTTCCAGGCTGGCGGTTGCCTCCGTCAACTGTGCTCGAACGCTGCCGCTCATACCGTTCAGTTCGCTCAAAAGGCTCTGGGCATTTTGAAGAGACGACTTGGCTTCCAGAAAGCGCCGCTTGGATGTGTAACCCTGTTCGAAGAGGTTTTCCTGGATCTTGTACTGTTCCTGCTGGATCTCGATCTGGGTTTCCTGCAGGGCTATCCGTTCAAGGATACTGGCTAGCTCCGCCTGCTTTTCGCTCACCCTCGCCTTCAAGGCCTGCTGTTCTTTTTCCAGTGCCAGGCGTTGCGCGTCATAGGCAGCCTGTTGCGCTTCGCTGAAACCTGCATCGGCGCCTAGTCTCAGGCCATTGGCGGCGCTGCCAAGACCCGGATTTCCGAGCCGCTGCTCTTCGGTCGCCAGAAACTTCAAGCGAGTCTGGACCTTCTCGAGATCACTCGACGCCGCGGTTTCCTGCAACCGAACGATGGGGGTGCCTATTTCAACCAGTTGGCCTTCCTGAACCAACACTTCTGCAACGATGCCACCTTCCAGGTGTCCGACAGTCTGCACCTTGCCTGCCGGAACAATTTCCCCTGTCGCACTGGCGACTTCACGCACCTGACCGATTGCCGCCCACGCCAGAAAAGCCGCCGCAGTCAGCGACAAAACCTGCAAAACGCGCCGGTACGCGACTGGCGGCGGGCCTTCCTCAAGTTCCAGAGGAATGTCCAACGAAAAATTGTCAGCGGTGGTTTTACGGATAAACATGTTGCCCTAGCGCTGGCCGAAACTGGGCTAACTATTGACGATTAAAGTAAATATCAGCTGAATCGGGCTGACCATATTTTAAGCGCCTTTTCTCACAAGAGTTGAAAACCGGACGTGTTGCCAGTGGCGAACCGACCAAAGTGATTTGGCGTACCGGAAAACTGCATTCTGCCTTTGACCAGAACGGTTCGTCGTGCATTAATGTCACAACATTATCGATTTTCATGCAAAAGGTGTGATGCTTTGGGAGGGGCGCATGACAGACCGTGATACTGTGCTCGCTGAACAGCGGGATGGCTGTCTTTTTCTAACACTCAACAGACCGGACCGGCTCAATGCCTTCAACGAAGCCATGCATCATGCGCTTCGCAAGCATTTGACCACAGCAACGGAAGACAGCTCAATCAGGGCTGTGCTGCTGACCGGGGCCGGCCGCGCTTTCTGCGCTGGTCAGGATCTTTCCGATCGCGACATGCGCGGAGGTGGCGAGGCACCTGATCTCGGCGTAACACTCGAGACACTTTACAATCCCCTGGTTCGGCAAATCAGGGCTCTCAGAAAGCCTGTCATCTGTGCGGTCAACGGCGTTGCCGCGGGTGCAGGCGCCAATGTAGCGCTTGCCTGCGATATCGTCCTCGCCGCCCAGTCTGCCCGTTTCATCCAGGCTTTCTCCAAGATCGGCCTGGTGCCCGATTCGGGCGGCACATGGTTGCTGCCACGCCTGATTGGAGAAGCCCGTGCGAAGGCACTCGCCATGACGGGCGAACCGTTGGGGGCCGAGACAGCTGCCTCTTGGGGCCTCATCTGGAAGGCAGTTCCGGATACGGACCTCATGACGGAGGCCGGGACGCTGGCAACGCAGCTGGCCGCGGGGGCAACCACCGGCCTTGCGCTTACCAAGGAACTGATACAATCGGCAGCAGACCAGTCACTCGATCGGCAACTGGACGCCGAGCGCGATAGCCAACGTCAGGCAGGACGCACGAATGATTATCGGGAGGGCGTCACCGCTTTCCTTGAAAAGCGGTCCGCCCGATTTACCGGCGCTTGAATGAGGCACAGAATGACACCGGATGAATTTGCGCGCGCCTGCGCCGATCGCATGTGGTCGCAGGATACGGCGACACAGCACCTGGACATGAAACTTGAAGATGTACGTGCCGGACATTCGTCGATGGCGATGACGGTTACGAAGGCCATGACCAACGGCCACGGCATTTGCCACGGCGGCTATATCTTCACGCTCGCCGACAGTGCCTTCGCTTTTGCCTGCAACACGTACAACCAGGTTACGGTTGCCCAGCATTGCGACATCACGTTTCTGGCACCGGCCCATCTCGGAGACCGCTTGACGGCTACGGCCAGCGAGAAATCGCGTACCGGCCGATCCGGCCTCTACGACGTGACGGTGGCCAACCAGAATGGCACTGTCATTGCCGAATTCCGCGGCAATTCCAGAACGACCAAAGGTACAATCTTGCCGGAATGACGGCGAGCGGCCAGACGGGCTGCTCAAGGGAGGAAAATATGGAAAATCTGGCTCCGCGACCGGGAGATCTTGAGCCTATTGAAACAGCCAGCCGGGACGAATTGTCGGCCCTGCAGCTGAAGAGACTGCAATGGTCCCTCACCCATTCGTATGAAAACGTTCCGCTTTTCAAGCAACGCTTCGACGAGAAAGGCGTACACCCTTCCGACCTGAAGACCCTCTCGGACCTGTCGAAATTTCCGTTTACGACCAAGAGCGATCTCCGGGACAATTATCCGTTCGGTTTGTTCGCTGTCCCGCGCGACAAGATCGTACGCGTACACGCCTCCTCGGGCACGACCGGCAAACCGACGGTGGTTGGCTACACAGCCAACGATATCGACATGTGGGCCGGTCTCGTCGCCCGCTCCATTCGAGCCTCTGGCGGCCGATCGGGTGACATCATCCATGTTGCTTATGGCTACGGTCTCTTCACCGGCGGACTGGGTGCCCATTACGGCGCAGAAAAACTAGGCTGCACGGTTGTACCGGTCTCCGGTGGCATGACGGAACGCCAGGTGACACTTATCCAGGACTTCAAACCGCGCATCATCATGGTGACGCCGTCCTACCTGCTGTCCATTCTGGATGAATTCCGGCGGCAAGGCATCGATCCTCGGGAAACGTCGCTTGCGACGGGGATCTTCGGCGCCGAACCCTGGACCAACGCAATGCGCAAGGAAATCGAAGACGCGTTCGACATGCATGCCGTCGACATCTACGGCTTGTCGGAAGTGCTTGGACCGGGCGTTGCCAACGAATGCGTTGAAACGAAGGATGGTCTCCACATCTGGGAAGACCACTTCTACCCGGAAATCATTGATCCGGTGACCGGCGACGTTCTGCCCGACGGCGAAATTGGAGAGCTGGTCTTCACCACGCTTACCAAGGAAGGCCTGCCAATGGTCCGCTACCGCACGCGCGACCTGACCAGGCTGCTGCCCGGCACGGCCCGGTCCATGCGGCGAATGGAAAAGATCACCGGCCGATCTGACGACATGATCATTCTGCGCGGCGTCAACGTATTCCCGACTCAGATCGAAGAACAGATCCTGAAATGCGAAGGCCTGTCGCCGCATTTCCAGATAGAGCTCTCCCGCTCCGACCGCCTGGACGTCATGACAGTGCACGTCGAAGCCCTGCCGACAGCAGCAACAAGTGACGCACGTCAGGCATCGGCGAAGGAACTCTCTCATCACATCAAGAGCGTGGTCGGCGTATCCGCAAGGATCGATGTTGCCGAGCCCGGCAAAGTGGAACGTTCCGCCGGCAAGGCAAAACGGGTCGTCGACAACAGACCCAAGGAATAAGGAAACACGTAGGCCAGGCGTTCGGAGGACGTTTCTCCAAGACATCAAAATCAGCCGGTCCTTTCCAGACCTTTCGCCAAAGAAAAAGGCCACCTGATCAGGTGGCCTTTTTCATTTGGATATGTGGTTGACTTACGCAGACATCGGCCATTCCTTGGCGACCAATGTCAGAACGTCGTACTGGGCAACAGCTTCATCATTCTGGTTGGTCACAAGACAATCCCACCGCACTTCGCCATAGTCTGCTGAAATACGCGGCGAAATCTCCTTGGCGGTCAACTGAACCTTGAGTGCATCACCTGCGTTCACCGGCGTCATGAAACGCAGATTATCAACGCCGTAATTCGCCAGCACCGGACCTTCATCAGGATCGACGAACAGACCGGCGGCGAAGGAAACAATCAGATAGCCATGTGCCACGCGGCCTTCGAAGAACGGGTTCCGTTTCGCAGCGGCTTCATCCATATGCGCATAGAAGGTGTCGCCGGTGAACTTGGCAAAATGCTCGATATCTTCCAGGGAAACTTCCCGTGCCCCGGTGTTCAGCTGATCGCCGATCTTGAGGTCGGCCAATGACTTGCGGAACGGGTGCCGGCTGTCTTCCTGACCTGGTGCACCGGAAATCCAGCGGCCGGTCACTGCGCCCAGCAAGGCGGGCGTTCCCTGGACCGCCGTCCGTTGCATGTAATGTTTGACCGAGCGCAGGCCGCCAAGTTCTTCGCCGCCACCTGCCCGGCCCGGTCCGCCGTGCACAAGCATGGGCAAGGGAGAACCATGTCCGGTTGAAGACTTTGCACTCTTCCGATTGCCGATCATGACGCGTCCATGGAAAGGCGCCATGCCGAGAACGGCTTCCTCGGCAACCAAGGGGTCGTTTGTGAACAGCGAGGCAACAAGAGAGCCCTTGCCCTTGTGGGTGAGTTCGACCGCTTCCTCCAGCTCGTCGTAGGGCATCAATGTCGCAACCGGTCCGAACGCTTCGACCGAATGAATCGCTTCTGCGCTCATCGGGTTGGCGCAATGCAAAAGTACGGGAGCCGCGAACGCGCCGGTTGCGGGGCTTGAGCCGTCAAGATCAGAAACGATCTCAGCTTCCACCTTCAGATCACTTACGCGCGCAAGCACTTCCTCACGCTGACCGACTGAAGCGAGTGGCCCCATCGACACCGCTTCGTCTCGCGGATCTCCGATCACGGCCTTCCCGAGCCGCTTACCGAGCGCATCAGCAACCGCATCGGACAAATTGCGCGGCACGATGACCCGGCGGATCGCAGTGCACTTCTGCCCTGCCTTCACGGTCATTTCCCGGGCAACTTCCTTGATGAAGAGGTCAAATTCGGGATCTTCAGGGCTGACATCCGGCCCCAGAACCGCAGCATTGAGGCTGTCGGCCTCCATGGAGAAGCGAACGGAATTCTGCACGATTGCCGGGTTCCGACGCAGCATTTGTCCGGTGGCGGCGGATCCGGTGAAGGTAACAACATCCTGTCCCGAGACATGGTCGATCAGATCTCCCGCCGACCCGCAAAGAAGCTGAAGCGAGCCTTCAGGAAGAATGCCGGTCGCCAGAATGTGGCGAACCATCAGCTCGGTCAGATAAGCAGTCTGGCTGGCTGGCTTGACCAGGCAGGGTACGCCCGCGATCAGGGCGGGGGCGATCTTTTCCAGCATTCCCCAGCAGGGGAAGTTGAAGGCGTTGATATGAACGGCAATACCGCGCAGTGGTGTCAGCACATGCTGCCCTGAAAAACTATTGTCCCGTGACAGCGGCTCCACCGCACCTTCGACGAACACCCGGGTGTTCGGCATCTCGCGACGGGCCTTGGAGGAATAGGCGAACATGGTGCCAATGCCGCCTTCAATATCGATCCAGCTGTCCTTGCGCGTTGCCCCGGTCGCGAAACTCTCCTGGTAGAAGATTTCCTTTTGCTCGGTCAGCGCCTGCGCAAGGGTTTTCAGCATCAAGGCGCGCTCGTGGTAGGTCATCTTGCGCAAGGCCTTGCCACCGGTGTCACGCCCCCAGGCAAGTGCCTCGGCAAGGTCCAGACCGGATGCGTCGATCGCGGCGACAGGCGCACCGGTTGCAGCGTCAAGCAGTGGCTTTCCCTCGGCTTTGCCTTGCCTCCAGCTGCCAGCGAGATAGCTTTCCAAAACGCGGACTTTTTGCGGATGAACGGTCATATTGAATTCCAGTTCTTGAAACGGAATGGTCTCAGGCGTCGTAAGTCACGACGAGGCGTTTGCTCAGCGGCCGCGACTGGCATGTCAGAACGTAGCCATCCCGAATTTCGTCGTCTTCCAGAGCATGATTGGCCGCCATTTCGACCTCACCTTCCAGCACCTTGCCGCGGCATGTGGAACACACGCCTGCACAGCAGGAATATGGTGCATCGATGTTGTGACGATGCGCTGCTTCCAGAATGGTCTCGCCCGGTTCCATGTGGATTTCCCGCGTGGTGCCGTCGATGGTCAACCGAAGATCGGCCTCCTTCGCTGAACCTTCAATGACCTCCGGCCGCAGCCGTGCCGGCAAACGCCCCGGCTGGTCGGACTTGAACAGTTCCTGCCGTATCTTGTCCGCCGCAACACCGCGCGCTTCCAGGCTGCCACGAACGGTTTCCATCATGCCGTGAGGACCGCAAAGAAAAGCAATATCAATGTCCTGAGGATCGATCAGCGTATCGAAGAGATCGTTCAGCTTCTCCTCATCGACGCGGCCGGAAAACAGCTCGGTGTCCTGCGCATCGCTTTTGAGAATGTGGATCACTTGCAGGCGACCGAGATACCGGTTTTTCAGATCCTCCAGTTCCTCTCGGAACATGATCGAGGATATCTGCCGGTTGGCATAGACCAGTGTGAACTGAGAATTCGGCTCGCGGGCCAGTACTGTCTTCAGGATCGACAGGATCGGTGTAATGCCAGATCCACCGGCGAAACCGACGTAGAAACGTGCGAGATCAGGTTCGATCGGGGCGTTGAAGCTGCCGAGTGGCGGCATGGCCTCGACCATGTCTCCCGGCCGCATGCTTTCATGCGCCCAGCAGGAAAAAGCACCTCCGTCGACGCGCTTGATCCCGACCTTCAGGGCACCGTCTTCGGTCCCGGCACAGATTGAGTAGCAACGGCGCACCTCGTGTCCGTCGAAGTCACGCCGGAAGGTCAGATATTGCCCCTGCTCGAAACGGAACAGATCCTGTTCCTCAGACTGCGGCTGAAGGGTCACAACGACGGAATCTCTCGTATCCGGCGTTACGTCAGTCACTGTCAGCGCATGAAACCGCGACATGCATGTCCTCCCGAAACATGATCTGCTGCACCCTGCCGATATCGACAAAAACGGATGCCAAAAAACTCAGGACGGCCAATGGAATCTTTTCACCTACCCGTGCGTCCCGACCAATTGCAGTGCCCTCTCAGTGGCACTTGAAGTAATCGAATGGCTCCAGGCACGACCGGCAGCGATAAGCCGCCTTGCAGGGCGTGGAGCCAAACTGGCTGACCTTTTCCGTGTTTTCCGAACCACAGCGAGGACAGGAGACCTGAAAGCTCCCCTGACCTGTCAGCCGCGCGACCCTTCCGGCTGCCGAACTGTCCGAACCGGTTCCGTCTACCGGCGGTGCAATGCCGTAGGCACGCAATTTCGCCCGGCCCTCCTGCGTCAGCCAATCGGTCGTCCACGGCGGACTGAGCTGCTGCTGAAGACGCACCTTGGAAACTCCGCATTCCAGCAACTTGGTTTCGATGTCCAGATTGATCACCGCTGTTGCCGGGCAGCCGCTGTAGGTCGGCGTAACGGTTACAACAAGCGTTTCGTCTTGCCAGGAGACGTCACGAATAACGCCCAGGTCCGTCAGGGACAGAACCGGAATTTCCGGATCGGGGATCTCGGAAAGCCATTGCCAAACCGTGTCCATGGAAACAGGCATCGGATCACCAGGTTGCGCCGGGATAGGCCCGCTGCAGGAACTGCATTTCTGCCAGCATGTGCCCCAGGTGTTCCGAATGACGACCAGTCAAGCCGCCCATATGGGCGAAGTCGCTTTCCGGCAAGGTAAGCGTAGCCTCATCCAGAACAGCTTCGACTGTTTCTTTCCATTCCGCTTTCAAGGAGGCCGCATCTGGAGCAAGCCCTGCTTCCGCCATCGCGGTGTCGATGGCGTCACTGGCGAACATTTCACCGGTGTAGGGCCACAACGCATCAAGAGCCTGCTGCATGCGGCGATGGCTCTCTTCAGTACCGTCTCCTAGACGGATCACGAGGTCCGCGGATCGGTCGAGATGGTAGGCAACCTCCTTGCCAGCCTTCGCTGCAATGGCAGCGATCCGCTCGTCCTTCGAGCTTTTCAGGGCCTCGAGCAAGGGAACCTGATAAGCATCGATCAGGAACTGCCTCATCAACGTCTGGCCAAAATCACCATTTGGCTGTTCTGCCAGCAGGAAGTTGCGAAAGTCCCAGGCGTCACGAAGGTAAGCCAGCTCATTTTCGCCGCGCCCCTTGCCTTCGACTTCACCGGCAAGGCCCAGCCACATACGAGCCTGCCCGATTAGATCGAGCGCGACATTGGCGAGCGCGATATCCTCTTCCAGGACAGGAGAATGCCCGCACCATTCCGAAACGCGGTGCCCCAGAACAAGCGCGGTATCGCCTCTGCGCAGTAACCATTCGAAGAGAGTGTCGCGTGCGACTAGTTCGTCTTTTCTGGTCATCACATTTTTCCGACTTCATCCGGAATGTCGTAAAAACTTGGGTGACGATAGATCTTGTCCATGGACGGCTCGAACAAGGAATCCTTCGCGCCCGGATCAGAAGCAGTGATCTGTGCCGACGGCACGACCCAGATCGAAACGCCTTCCTTGCGGCGCGTATAGACGTCGCGCGCATTCTTGATCGCCATTTCAGCGTCCGGTGCATGCAGTGACCCTACATGGCGATGATTGAGACCATGCTGGCCGCGAATAAAGACCTCCCAGAGGGGCCATTCCTTTTTCATGATTTCCTCCGAAATGTCAGGCTACAGAACTTGAGCATCGTGCCGACCGCCACAGATTGGCGTCTTTCACATGCTCCCAGCCGAAGGCAAGATCCGTTGACCCGTGCTCGTTCAGATAGTCGAGCTTCTGCCAGGCTTCTTCGAGCGTTGGCACATGGCCGGCGGCAACCGGCCACATGACAAAATGCATGCGCTCCATCACTTCAAACCATTCCGCCCGTCGGTCGTAAATGCGTTTGTGAACGGTCTTGAACACGAAGTTTTCCAGAGACCCGACGTCCGTCCATACCGAAAGGTTCGGGATGACCAACGGGTCGCTTTCGCGCGTCATGGAAACCGCGTTGCCAGCCTCATCCTTCAAGCGCCAGACAAATCCGTTGCTGCGTTCGGCGGCGGCGTTTACCCGGTTCAGATTGTTGACGAAATCGGCAATCCGCGGATCGTTGATATCGTAACGGAGCCGAGCCACATTCAATTCAGCCAGGTGAGTTTCGGTCATGGCGCTTACTCGGCCGCGGTTCTGGCAGCGACCCGCTTGTCAGCATGCGCCATCAACCCGTCACGCACCCAGGCACCATCTTCCCAGGCCGTCACCCGGGCTTCCATACGTTCCCGGTTGCAAGGACCGTTGCCCTTGAGAACTTCGAAAAACTCGCTCCAGTCCGGTTCGGAAAAATCGTAACCGCCCTTTTCCTCGTTCCACCTGAGGTTCTCGTCAGGAACTGTCAGCCCGAGATACTCAGCCTGGGGAACGGTCTGATCGACAAACTTCTGGCGCAGCTCGTCGTTGGTGTTGATCTTGATCTTCCAGGCCATCGACTGGGCGGAATGGACAGAGTCCTTGTCCGACGGACCGAACATCATCAACGACGGATACCAGAACCTGTTCAAGGCATCCTGCGCCATGCGGCGCTGCGCTTCCGAACCCTTCGCCATCTTCATCATGATGTCGTAGCCCTGGCGCTGGTGGAAGCTTTCTTCCTTGCAGATACGGATCATCGCCCGCGAGTACGGCCCGAAGGACGTGCGCTGCAAGGGCACCTGGTTCATGATTGCCGCGCCATCCACCAACCATCCGACGGCACCGATATCGGCCCACGTCAGGGTTGGGTAATTGAAGATCGAGGAATATTTCATTTTGCCGGCGTGGAGCAGCTCGATCAACTCGTCGCGGCTGACGCCGAGGGTTTCTGCCGCACAGTAGAGATAAAGGCCATGGCCTGCCTCATCCTGAACCTTGGCGAGCAGGATTGCCTTGCGCTCGAGTGTAGGCGCACGGGTTATCCAATTGCCTTCCGGCAACTGGCCGACAATTTCCGAATGAGCATGCTGACCGATCTGACGGATCAGGGTCTTGCGATAGCCTTCCGGCATCCAGTCCGTGGGTTCGATTTTCTCACCACGGTCAATGCGTTCCTGAAAGGCTCTTTCCTCGTCCGTCATCTCCGCGAGAGAGAGAACTTTGGTCGAGTCGGTTTTTACCATCTGGGCATACATGACGCCTCCTTTCGTCATGTTGAATTTCCAAAAGGATACCTCACAACACATCACAGAAAAAGCATGAAATTAATTATTTTTGTGATGTTTTGTCGCCTGCTTCAGAAAATTGGTGAAACACCTTAGACCTCAATGAGTTAGGGAAAGTGACCGCATACGTTCCTGCACCGCATCCGGAGTGGCCGGCAGTGGGCCGTCCTGATTCAACAGTTTCCGACCGATGTAACTGTCGGCTGCAGGAGAAAGGCCAGCGTAGAGCGCGGCGAACAACGAACGCGCTTCATATCCGGCCCAGTCTGCCGGCAGGACCGAGCGTGGCAGGCGGGGATCCCGCAGGCGAATGCCACGATAGGCATGCACCAATGCCAGTCGGAACAACAGTGCTGACGGAGGCGCAACACCATCTGCGATCAGGTTCTGCATGGGTTTGAAGTGCGAGACGAAGCCTGTGTAGTCCCGAGCCAGCAGCTCCAGTCCGAATGAGGAAGCAGCTATTTTTTCCAGTTCACCTGATTTCAGGTTCAAAGCCGATGCGCGAAACGCAGTACCAAGGACGGGGCGTCCCGGTCTGTCGGCACCGATGTAGACATTTCCCTCAAGTGACGCGAAACCAAACCGCATCAGAACGGCCTGATCCGCTGCTTCCGTACAACGGGTCAACAGCCAGCCACAATCCGGATCCTCAGGGCCATAGAACAAGTCTGCCGCCAGGTGATATTCCTCCCGGGCATCCGGCGTCAGAGCGTAAAAGCTTCGCCTGCCTTCCCTCTCACCTTTCAACTGGCCTTTTGAAACCAGGCGAGACACCGCGGTCCTGACAAGCGATTCATTAACACTGAAGCCGGCGCAAAGGCTGATCAAGTCTCCCATCCACAGCACGCCGCCACGCGGTTCAACGATATCGCCGTAGATGGTCACGATCAGCTGCGCAGCCTTGGGCGGAAAGGGCCGCAGGAAACTGTCAGCAAGTATTTCGGTTCCGGTGTGCATGAAGCTTCTGATCCGTCAGCATTTTTCTAAAGCTTATCTGTACGGCGGCTGCAAACCAAGATGTTCACGGATGCTCTCGACAACATTCCGGCGAAAGTGGACTTGAAAACCCGATTTTTGAACGTTATAAAATAACACGTTATAAAATTACATCATCCTGAAGGCCCTCCTATGCCCCTCACCTTCTCCGCCATCAAGAACAGCGCCTGCATGTCACTCAATCTGACGGCTCCCGCAGCAGCAGCACTTGTGACCCTGACAGCGAATGCGCACGCCGACGCCCCAAGTGTCGTCACGTCCATCAAACCGATCCATTCCATCGCGTCGGCTGTTATGGAAGGTGTCGGGACGCCCTATGTTCTTGTCGACGGCGCCTCCTCTCCTCATGGCTATGCGCTGAAACCGTCGCAGGCATTTCTACTACAGGGAGCCGATGTGGTGTTCTGGGTTGGGCCAGAACTGGCTCCCTCGCTGAAGAAGCCGATCGAAACCATGGCCAAGAATGCTGTAACGGTCGAACTGATCGATGCGTCTGGAATTCATCAACTCGACATTCGCGAAGGTGCCAGCTTCGACGCCCATGATCACGATCATGACGATGGGCACAGTGGCGAAGAGCATGCGCATGATCATGCAGAAGAAGATGACCACGAACACGCTGGCGGCGAACATGATCACGAAGAAGGCGAACATGAACATGCCGGCCACGAACATGATGACGACGACAGCCACGCCGAGGCCCATGACCACTCGGGTCACGACCACGACGCAGAGCATCAGCACGCGGCACATGAGGCTGTCGATCCGCATATCTGGCTGAACCCGGAAAACGGCATCGAGATCGCAAAAATCATGGCAGATACCCTGGCGAAACAGGATCCTGCCAATGCCGAAACCTACAAGAAGAATGCAGCGGCGTTTTCCAAGCGGATCGCGTCACTCGATCAGGACATTTCCGCTGAACTGGCTCCGTTTGCAGACAAAAAGTTCATCGTCTTCCACGATGCCTATCATCATTTCGAACATCACTATGAAATCGAGGCCAGCGGATCGGTTACCGTTTCTCCGGAAGCTCTGGCGAGTGCAGACCGAATTCAGGAAATCCAGGGCAAGATCAAGGACCTCGGCGTAAGCTGCGTTTTTCAGGAACCGCAATTTGACGCAAAGCTGGTTTCGGTTGTTCTGGAAGGCAGCAGCGCACGGTCAGGTACGCTTGACCCGCTGGGCACCGATCTTGAAAATGGCCCGGACCTTTATCCGCAACTTCTGAAGGGGCTTTCAAGCTCTCTGAAGGAATGCCTCGGCGGCGCCTCCTGATATTGCCTCTTCGAGAGGGCAAACAAAAAAGCCGCCGGAGGTCACCCCTTCGGCGGCTTTTTTTGTTCTGTAATGCCAGATCAGGAGGTTCTGACTTTTTCCCGTTCTGCTTCGGTTTTCTCGATGGCTTTCAACAGATGCATGTCCCTGTCGTAGACGTCGGTATAGAATGCAACCGTCCCGTCCAGCTCAGGCCACGCCGTGAAGTAGGACACATAAACCGGAATATCACCGGTCACCTGTTCTTGCTGGTTCTGACCGCCCGAAATACGCGAGCTCACGTAATCCTTGGATTTGCCGAGAACCGCAGCGGCCATGGCCTTCGGATCCTGCAGACGGATGCAGCCATGGCTGTATGCGCGCATATCCTTGTTGAAGAGGTTCTTTGACGGCGTATCGTGCATGTAGATGTGATGCCTGTTCGGGAACAGGATCTTGACTTCGCCAAGCGCGTTCGAGCTACCCGGGTACTGGCGGACGTTGACCGATTGCTGTTTGGAAGCAACCGCGTACCAGTCGACTGCAGAAGACGAAACCTGCCGGCCGCCTGGTGTCGTTACCTCATAACCGGCGCGGTCGAGATAGCTCGGGTCGTTTGCCAGTTTCGGCAGCATTTCATTGACAATGATCGAATACGGCACACCCCAATAGGGATTGTATTCAACGATTTCGATCTTGTCGTAGAAGAAGTTGGTCTGATTGGATTTCTTGCCGACAACCACCCGCATGCTCAATGGCGCTTCGTCAGGCGCGGTATAGGTCGCGGTGAAGGCAGCCTGATTGATGAAAACCTTGCGTTCGCCGAGCTCTTCGGGAAGCCAGCGGCTGCGCTCCATTGCCAGTTCGACCTTGGCGATCTTCGCTGCGTTGGTTTCGCCGACCATCGCATTGATGGTATTCTTGCCGATGATACCATCCGGCGTGAGCTTGGCTTCCTTCTGGAAAGCCTTCACCAGCTCAACGAGTTCCGGAGAATAAAGTTCAGCGCCATCATAGGCAGTCAGCGTCTCTCCATGAGCCGTCTTGAGTTCCTCTGAGCCGTTCTTGGCGATCGCGGCGACGATGTTCTTCATTTCCGGGCTGGATTTGCCAGCCTTCAGGAAAGTGCCGGGCGCGATGACGATCTGGTCGGCGTCTTCATCTTCTGCTCGCAAGCGGGCCAACTCTTCGGTCAGCTTGCGGAAATGTTCACTCTGAGGCTGCGCTTTGCCAACTGCTGTTTCGGCATTGGCCGCTGCCTTGAAGCCTTCCAGGGCTGCAACGAGATCGACTTCATGCCTCGGAAGATCGTGATATTCTGAAATCCGGTTCGGATCGACACGTCCGCGCCTGGAATCCAGAACATATGTCAGAACGGCTGCACTCATCTCCATCTCGAACCGCATCGTGGCGGCATCGAGTGCCTCTCCTTCAAGACCTTCAGTAACGGGAAGATCGACGACATAGTCTTCCGGGTTCAGCGCAAATTTGCCTGTTTCAGCGAGACTGCTGCGGACCGCGATAGCCTTTTCTGTCGGCTTACCGTCTTTCACCCAGACGAAATCGGGATGCTCACGATAGAATGAAATGACTGCAGAACCCACTTCCGGAAGGACGGTGAGCGACATGTCTTTCAATGCAGGACGTGCCGTGTCGAATGCGGTCAGAACGACCGGAGCCTGTGGCAGGCTATCGCTTTCGGTGCTCGGGGCATCCGTCGATTCAACGGGCTGGACATCAGGCTTCACCTCGGCGGACTTGATCTCCGACAGTTCAGCCAGCGAAACCTTCTTCCAGCTGTCGGCCGTGTAATTGAGGTAGCGCGGCGCAGAGACCTTTGCGGTAACAACCTTCTTGCGAAGATCCTGCTGGCGCTCACGCTCCTGCTGCCGGCGATGCGCTTCCGGATTGAACAGACGCTGGAACAACCCCTGCGCGGAAGCAGGCTCAACCGAGACCAAGTTAAAACCGGAAAAAAGCACCGTTGCCATCAAGCCAGCCCTGAGGGACGTCCCCAGGACAGAACGTTTCGGTTTTTTCCTGGTACATTCGCTCAGTGCCATTGCATTCGCTCGCATTGTCTAAACCCGCTTATTTTAAATCTTTTCGAACCTGACGCCTTGCCCAAGTCACCAGGGTTTTATTGCTTCCCTGCAAGGATCGAAGGCTGTTCGGCATATCCGCCGAGGATGTTCTTCATCCGAGCGTGATATGGCAACGCAGTTACCGAGCATCCGGTCCCGCGACCCGATTCCCGGAAACTGCGCCCGTAAACCGTTTGATACTATAACAGGGTTCATCAGATGGTTAAGGGGCGCCGTCTTACACAGGTTTGAAATCAGTCGACTGTGACGATTATGCCTCGTTGCTGACAGTACAACTGCCCACCATCACGGTGCCAGAAACGGCAGAACTGCAGCCGTTTGGAAAAACAACCTGGCGTGATTGGCATCACGCCGCCTACTTCGTCAAAGGGGTATCTACGGCTTCACGAGTACGTGAGACATTACCGGAGAGCCAAATGCCGTTTCAATTCAATGTTGGTGACCATTCGTCACCGATCTGGAAATACACAAGTTTCAACTCTTCCCAGTATTCAAAGCTGAAATGGGCCAGAAACAAGCTTTTCAAGATGGTCAAGAACAACCCGGGATGTAATGCCTATTTCCGGACGCTGCCCAAGGGGCGAAGCTTGTCGGACATGATCAGCGACAGCTCGATTTGGGTGAATTACGGACCGACCATTTCACCGCTACATGGGGAAATCCACGTTCCTTCCGGGGAAATCGCGGTTGGTGACCGGGCTTTTAAAATGGGCAGGTGGATGGTGCTGGCCACCATCATTCATGAATTCGCGCATCACAACGGCGCCCCGATTACGGGTGGCGACACACGCGCAGAAGAAGCCGTCTATCACTGCGGTCTCGGCAGTGCGAAGGAATATTACGACGGCGTCGATGACCCGAGCACGCCTTACGACCCAAACGTCGGCGGTTGATCAACATACCCTGGTGCGCGGCCCCAAAGCATGGGACCGCACCCGGTAGGGCAGAAAAAGATCAGAACGGAATTTCGTCGTCCATGGGGCCGCCACCGCCGCCGGACGGACCGCCGTAACCGCCACCGCTGCTGGATCCGCCGCCGTAGCCACCACCGAAATTCCCACCGGAACCGGAACCACCGCCGCCGAAGCCACCTCCGCCGCCTTGTGAGTCATTGCCGTAATCGGGAAGACCGCCGGATGCACCGCCACCTTCGCCGCGGCCGTCAAGCATGGTCAGGTTGGAGTTGAAGCCCTGCAGCACGATCTCGGTGGAGTACCGGTCCTGACCGGACTGATCCTGCCATTTGCGGGTCTGAAGCTGGCCTTCGAGATAAACCTTTGATCCCTTGCGCAGGTATTGCTCCGCAACTTTGCAAAGACCGTCGTTGAAGATCACGACACGGTGCCACTCCGTCTTTTCTCGGCGCTCACCGGTGTTTCGGTCGCGCCAGGATTCCGACGTCGCAATCCGGAGATTGGCGATCGGGCGGCCATCCTGCGTACGGCGGATTTCCGGGTCTGCTCCCAGATTGCCGACCAAAATTACTTTGTTGACGCTGCCCGCCATACTGAACTCCTGTTTGTTTTTCGTTGACCCCGCCGACGATGTTCGTGTGCTTCTCCGGCACGTGTCGATAAACGGTCAACGTTGCAAGCTTTGCTGCTAGAAACCAGAACCCTAACGGCACGCCAACAGCTTCGCCGCTATTTTCGCCAGGCTTCACTCATTTTCCACAAGGCAGCTCACAAACTGCCGCCTGGTTCATCCGCCTAAAATTCGAGCAAAGTCGACAGACACAATCCTTGATTGCGCCAAGTTACAATTTGCTCCACTTTTGTTCCAATCAAGCCCCGATTTTTCTGTCAGGACATTATCTCATGAACTGCGAGGTTTCGGTCACCTATTTCTGCTCGGCTCCTGACGCGGCAATCGTTAATGTACTTGTTTTGTTCTTATCATTTCTGTAAAAGCGATTCAATCAGGCATCGCATCGACAAGTGCCTCAGGCACGATATTGAAAATGCCTCACTGGAAGCTCCGCCCGAAACTGCTATATCGGGGCAAACAGACATCATCGGCAATGGACCATCTTAGCGTATGCGCGAGCAACAATCGGCTTTGGGCGACGCATGCGGTCAGGAAGAACGACAATGAAGACAGCCAAGGGATCGCAGTCGGAAGTAGCCTGGAAGGCGGACCCAACACGGGTCATCAGCATCCGTGGCGCACGCGAGCATAACCTCAAGGGCGTCGACCTGGACCTGCCCCGCGACAAGTTGATTGTCATGACCGGCCTGTCTGGCTCAGGCAAGTCGTCACTCGCCTTCGACACCATATATGCAGAAGGACAGCGGCGGTACGTGGAAAGCCTGTCCGCCTACGCACGTCAGTTCCTGGAAATGATGCAGAAACCGGACGTCGACCAGATCGACGGACTGTCGCCGGCAATCTCCATCGAACAGAAGACCACGTCCCGCAATCCGCGCTCCACGGTCGGAACGGTTACGGAAATCTACGATTACATGCGCCTTTTGTTTGCGCGTGTCGGCGTTCCCTATTCCCCAGCCACTGGCCTGCCGATCGAAAGCCAGACCGTCAGCCAGATGGTCGATCGTATTCTGGAGCTGGAAGAAGGTGCCCGACTCTACCTGCTCGCGCCGATGGTTCGCGGCCGCAAGGGCGAGTACCGCAAGGAACTTGCCGAGCTGATGAAAAAGGGTTTCCAGCGCGTCAAGATCGACGGAACATTCCATGAGATTTCCGAGGCCCCTGCCCTCGACAAGAAATTCAAGCACGATATCGACGTCGTCGTAGACCGTATCGTCGTGCGTGACGATATCTCCGGTCGGCTTGCCGATTCACTGGAAACGGCGCTGAAACTTGCTGATGGCATTGCAATTGCCGAATTTGCCGACAAGACCGACGAGAACGGCAACCCGGAACGGCTGATCTTTTCCGAAAAATTTGCCTGCCCGGTATCAGGCTTCACCATTCCGGAGATCGAGCCGCGCCTTTTCTCGTTCAACAATCCTTTCGGTGCCTGCCCCACTTGTGACGGCCTTGGAACGACACTCGCCTTCGAGGAGGACCTGGTTGTTCCTGACCACTCGCTTTCCCTGCGCGAAGGAGCTGTCCTGCCCTGGGCGAAGACAGGATCGACTTCACCTTATTATGCCCAGACGCTGGAAGCACTCTGCAGTCATTTCAAGGTTTCCATGGCAACGCCCTGGAAGGATCTTCCTTCGGAAGTGCGCGAGGCAATCCTTCATGGAACCGGCAATGCGAAGATTGAATTCGTCTATGATGACGGCGTCCGCAGCTACCGGACAGAGAAGACCTTTGAAGGTGTAATCGGCAATATCGAACGGCGCTGGCGCGAGACGGAATCCACCTGGGTTCGCGAGGAACTGGCAAGGTTTCAATCCGATCATGCCTGCCCGGCTTGCAGCGGGTTCCGTCTGAAGCCGGAAGCGCTTGCCGTCAAGATCGCCGGCAGGCATATCGGTCAGATCACCGAACATTCCATTCGCGATGCAAGTCTCTGGTTTGAAGCCCTGCCGGAGCAACTAAACGACAAACAGAGCGAAATCGCAGGCCGCATCCTGAAGGAAATTCGCGAGCGGCTGAAGTTCCTGAATGACGTTGGCCTTGAATATCTCACCTTGTCCCGGTCTTCCGGAACACTGTCAGGCGGCGAAAGCCAGCGTATCCGCCTCGCCTCGCAGATCGGCTCGGGGCTGACCGGAGTTCTTTATGTACTGGATGAGCCGTCCATCGGCCTTCATCAGCGCGACAACGCCCGTCTTCTGGAAACGCTGAAACACCTGCGCGACCTCGGCAATACGGTGATCGTGGTCGAGCATGACGAAGACGCGGTGCTGACTGCCGATTACGTTGTCGACGTCGGACCAGGAGCGGGTGTCCATGGCGGGCAGATCGTCGCCAAGGGCACTCCCTCCGAAATCATGGCCAATCCCAATTCGTTGACGGGGCAGTACCTGTCTGGCTCCATGATGGTTTCGCGCAACGACGAGCGCAGAAAAATCAACAAGAAGCGGAAGATCTCCGTTCGCGGCGCCCGCGGCAACAATCTGAAGGACATTGACGTTGACGTGCCGCTCAGCACATTTACCTGTGTCACCGGTGTGTCGGGTGGCGGCAAGTCCACGTTCCTGATCGATACGCTCTACAAGGCTGCGGCTCGTCGCCTCAATGGCGCGCGGGACAACCCTGCCCCGCACGATCGCATCGAAGGCCTGGAAGTGCTCGACAAGGTGATCGACATCGATCAGTCACCGATCGGCCGGACACCCAGATCCAACCCGGCGACCTACACCGGTGCCTTTACCCCGATCCGTGAATGGTTCGCCGGCATGCCTGAAGCCAAGGCCAGAGGCTATCAGCCCGGTCGGTTCTCTTTCAACGTCAAGGGAGGCCGCTGCGAAGCCTGTCAGGGCGACGGCGTCATAAAGATCGAAATGCACTTCCTGCCGGACGTCTACGTCACTTGCGACGTATGCAAAGGCAAACGGTACAATCGGGAAACGCTCGAGGTCGAGTTCAAGGGCAAGTCGATTGCCGACGTGCTCGACATGACCGTGGATGAAGCCGCCGTGTTCTTCTCCGCAGTTCCTGCAGTGCGCGACAAGATGGAGACCCTGGCACGTGTCGGTCTCGGCTACATCAAGGTCGGCCAACAGGCGACCACGCTTTCAGGTGGTGAAGCGCAGCGCGTAAAGCTTGCGAAGGAACTCTCCAAGCGCTCGACGGGGCGTACGCTATACATTCTGGATGAACCCACGACAGGCCTGCATTTTCACGACGTCGCAAAACTGCTGGAAGTGCTGCACGAACTGGTTGATCAAGGCAACACGGTTCTGGTGATCGAGCACAATCTCGAAGTCATCAAGACGGCAGACTGGATTATCGATCTGGGACCGGAAGGAGGCGACGGTGGCGGTACGGTGGTTGCAACCGGACGCCCTGAAGACGTTGCCGAGGTTTCGGAAAGCTACACGGGACAATTCCTGCAGGAACTGCTGCAGCGACGTCCGCAACGGGCGCACGACGCTGCGGAATAAGTCTTAACCAGTCTCCAGTTACGTGACGACAGGCACGTGTGCACCGCACACATGCCTTTTTCATTTGTATTTCCGCACGTTCCACGAATCATCCCGATTCTGGCTGCGCAAGCTTTGCTGCATTGCATCAAACGCATGTCAGGCATGCAGAGATGGCACTTCTTTTATTTCGAGTGGTGAAATATATCATTGGACAACAACGGCGCGGAACGCACACGCGTTTCGATAATTAAGGAATAAGAAGATGTTTGACACCGTGCGCCAAAAGTACAGCAACTGGGTAAGCTACCGCCGTGCGGTTGACGAATTGTCCCGCCTTTCGGCCCGTGAGCTTGCTGACCTCGGCATCTGCCGCAGCGACATCAAATTTGTCGCACGTCGTCAGATTGGCTGAATGAAATAAAGAGATCGCGTCCCTAGGCATCCTCCTCCCAGCCGACGGGCGTGTGACACGCAGGGCATCCTCCTCCCAGCCCTGTCACGTCGAAACGTCGCCCGCCAGCACCTCCTCCCGCTGGCGGGCGTTCGTTTTTCTGGCGTCCTGAATTCCTCCCATGCCTGTCTGGTCAGGCAAGAGACACCTCAAAATTCTGACGCTCCAACGCCAAGTGCGACATCCGGATGTGTTCAACTTTCTCCAAGTCGATGTCTCTTCTCTTGCGGTGAAAGCTCGTTCATTCCTCCAAGCGAAGCGATCCCAGTGCGAACGCCCAAGCGATGCGGGTCGGCACAAAAAGGTGTCCACAAGCTGGGTCGTTACCCGAGATGGAATCGCATTCAGATAAATGATTGTCTTCGCTTGTTGCGATGCCGTGTTTTCGAATGGGCCGGTATATCGACAACCTGTTTTACAAACTCGACCGTCTTCTCCGTCTATCGCCGCCAGCCTTCCGTCAGCGCAGATCACTTGTGCGTGCCAGGTCAGTTCAGAGTTTTCAGGCGACACCAAATGACGGACTGATCCGTAAAAAGGAACCGTCCGGACGGCATTTTCATTTCGCACCTGCGAACACTCAAATCATGGCAGCTATGCGAGACATGCGGGCCGTTATGCCATTTCAACCCCATTAAGGCTTTTTTAATCTGCATTTTTTGCATATCAGCTTCGCGATTTCCCCTCTACCTCGCACTGCACAAAACACCTATCTTCCAGCCTGTAAGAGATGAACGGGCCAGACGCCGATCCGCGGTGCCATGGCCATGAGATAGCGAAAGGCCTAAACCATGATCGATACTGTTGTTCGCAAATTCAATAACTGGAAACGCTTCCGTCAGACCTATGACGAGCTGTCCAACCTGTCCAACCGCGAACTGGACGACCTGGGCATTGCCCGCTCCGACATCGCCCGCTACGCGCGCATGTCTGCGAAATAACAAAGCTTCGCGGTCAGAAGGTATCCTCCTCCCAACCTGATGACCGCATCTTCCGCGCTCCATGCGTGGAACTCCAAAAGCGCCTGCCGGTACCTCCTCCCACCGGCGGGCGTTTTTTTTGTTTTGTCGGCAATCATATCGGCGCCTGACTTCAGACCATTCGGTCACATCGATATGGCGCACATTGCGGTCGCCCGACTTTGCCTGTAATCAGGGCGGCAAAGCAATTGTCCGGATCCACCTTGCCGCAAGTCGGTGACGAAAGGCGGCCGGAACAGGTCCCAGGGACACAAAATGACCCCCATCCATATCATTGGCGGCGGCCTTGCCGGTTCAGAGGCTGCCTGGCAGATCGCACAAGCCGGATTGCCCGTCGTCCTCCACGAAATGCGCCCTGTCCGCAAAACGGATGCTCATCAGACCGAAGGTCTTGCCGAACTGGTCTGCTCGAACTCTTTTCGTTCAGACGATTCCGAGCAAAACGCCGTTGGCCTGATACATCATGAACTGCGTCAGCTCGGTTCGCTCATCATGTCTTGCGCTGATGCTCATCAGGTACCTGCCGGCAGTGCACTTGCCGTGGATCGGGACGGATTCTCGAACGCCGTCACGACCGCGCTTCAAAATCATCCGAATGTGACGATCTCGCGTGAAGAAGTCGCGGGTCTGCCCCCCTCTGAATGGGAAAAGGTCATCATTGCAACGGGACCGCTGACCTCACCGGCTCTCTCGGCAGCAATCCTGGAAAGAAGCGGGGAAGATGCTCTTGCATTCTTCGACGCTATTGCACCGATCGTCCATTTCGAAAGTGTCGATCTTTCCAAGGCCTGGTTCCAGTCCCGCTATGACAAGGTTGGGCCTGGTGGAACTGGCAAGGACTATCTCAACTGCCCGCTGGACAAGGTGCAATACGAGGCCTTTATCGATGCGCTTCTTGAAGGTGAAACAGCGGACTTCAAGGAATGGGAAGAAAACACGCCCTACTTTGATGGTTGCCTGCCAATTGAAGTCATGGCTGCCCGCGGCCGCGAAACACTTCGGCATGGCCCGATGAAACCCATGGGCCTGACCAACGCGCATAATCCGGAGGTGAAGGCCTACGCGGTTGTGCAACTGCGTCAGGACAATGCACTCGGCACGCTCTACAACATGGTCGGTTTCCAGACAAAGCTGAAATACGGTGCCCAGGCCGACATTTTCCGCATGATTCCAGGCCTTGAAAACGCACAATTTGCCCGTCTTGGCGGACTTCACCGCAATACCTTCCTGAACTCTCCTAAGGTTCTAGATGGAACCTTACGGCTCAAAGCCGATCCTCGGCTGCGGTTTGCCGGTCAGATCACCGGCTGTGAAGGCTATGTGGAATCGGCGAGCGTCGGCTGCCTTGCCGGACTGTTTGCAGTCCTTGAAGCCCGCGGTCAGGAGATCGTCCCACCACCTGCGACGACTGCCATGGGTGTGCTGCTCGGTCATATTACCGGCGGACACATCACACGGGACGAAGGTGCCGGCAAACCGGGCTCCTTCCAGCCGATGAATGTCAATTTCGGCCTGTTCCCCGAAGTGGACGCACCAACCAAGGATGAAAACGGCAAGCGACTGAAAGGCAAGGACAAGACCCGTGCCAAGAAACTTGCGATGACCAATCGGGCGAAGACCGACTTCTCGGACTGGCAGGCCAAGTTGGACCTTGTGAAACAGGCTGCAGAGTAATCAGTACCGATTGGCCCAATGATCAGGCATGTGCGGCCGGATCGAGTGCATTCTTGATAATTTGCAAACAGGTGCTTTTTCTCGCGGGAAAGCGCCTGTTCGCGTGTCTGGAAATCAGCCCATACGGGATCAGATGGCCTTCAGTACGTTCCCGGACGCTCGCCAGAGTATCCATTGCCGCCTGAGTTGAGACATCTCCGCGACCTGCTTCAACGGATCCAGTTCTTGCCGTTCCAGTTTTTTCAGGAATGGCTCCACAAGAACCAGTGGCAGGTAGGCTGCCTCACAGGCGGTTGGTACATCCTCCGACGCCTGACGCACACGGCCGAGGTGATGGCGGACATGGCCGCGCATTTCAGCAAGCACTGCCCGAAGTTCAGCCGTCGTTTCGCCTCGAAACACTGGCTGGACGTCAAGGTTGTGCCGGTCACAGACGTCCTTCGGCAAATACATCTGCTGCCGCGATGCATGCCATGGAAGTGCGCGCATCAAACCGGTCAGCGCATACGCCACGCCGGCGTGCCCCGCGGCCGTTGCCGTGCCTGCCTCCTTGCCATCATTCAAGACAAGGCAAGCCAGCTGGATCACACCGGAAACGGTTTCACCGGCGTAACCTTCCAGATCGTTGAGAGTTGTCATCTGGTCGTTGTAGAGGTCAAAGACCCTTGCCTCCGCCATTGCCACAAGGCTTTCTTTCGGCAATTCGTATCGGTCGATCGTCTGCAACAAGGCACTGGCAACCGGATTGGACGCAACAGCTCCATGTTCCGTGCCTTCGAGCAGGTCTCGCCACCATTGAAGCCGAACTTCACCAGGAAGCGGTTCCGACACCAGTTCTCGAATGCGGGAAATCTCGGCGCTGTAGGCATAGAGCGCCATCAGGCCATTGCGATGGGTTTCTGGTGCTAACAACGCACTGAGATAGCGGTCCTTGTCAAATTGACGAACCACATCGGCGGCATGATCAAAATCGGTCGTCATAGAGCCCGATAGCCTTTGAGGTGCTTCAGTCGACAGCGATCAGTGCAGCTGCGACAGCCCGGTCTTCCGACAAAAGCACATTGAAGGTCCGAAGCGCGGCGCCTGTCGACATAGGATCGGACAATATGCCCGCCTCCCGAAACAGCGTTTTCAGTTCTGCAGGCAAAGGTCGAAGTTCCTTGCCGGTTCCGACCAAAAGCACTTCAATGTCCGCCTGTTCTTCCAGAACCTTCTGAAAGGCTTCAGGAGTAAAGGCGGACGCATCGCTAACGTCCCAGCCGTAAATTCCGCTCGGAACGCATAACAAGGATCCGCGATGAGACATCCCGGCAAACCGGAAGCCGCCGTTGCCATAGGCTTCGAGCGGCGCCCGACCGGGAAAATGCGCATCGCGGATTTCCATCGTACCGTCCCTAAGCCGACGCTTTCGCCTTTGGATCCTTTTCGCCGTCGTCGTCCTTCGGAGACATGGCCTCCGCACGGAGATTGAACAGGATCAGGAAAGGAGCCGCCAGGAAGATCGACGAATAGGTGCCGATCACGATACCGAAGATCATTGCCAGGGTGAACGACTGGATGACCTCACCGCCGAAGATGTAGAGCGCGAAAAGCGCCAGCAGCGTTGTGAGAGACGTCATGGTCGTACGAGACAGCGTCTCGTTGATCGACATGTCGAGCACTTCCGTCAATGGCCGCTTCTTGTATTTGCGCAGGTTCTCGCGAATACGGTCATATACGACCACGGTATCGTTGAGTGAGTAACCGATGATGGTCAGAACGGCCGCGATACTGGACAACGAGAAATCAAGCTGCAGCAGGACGAACAGGCCAATGGTAATGACCACGTCGTTTGCCGTTGTCAGGATGGCCCCAACCGCAAACTGCCACTCGAACCGGAACCAGATGTAGAACAGGATCGCCAGCAACGAGGCGGCAACCGCGATTGCACCTGCCTGAGCCAGCTCACCCGAAACACGCGGGCCCACAACTTCGACGCGGCGGAAATCCACTTCCTGACCTTCGAAAATGGTTCGCACCTTGCCGATAACGGCCTGCTGAGCAAGTTCGCCACCCGGCTGTTCTTCAACACGGATCAAAATGTCGTCCGACCCGCCGAATTCCTGCACCTGGACATCCCCAAGGTTCAGGGAAGACAGATCGGAACGGATCGAGGCGATATCGGCCGGGCCATCGGTCTTGATTTCGATGATTGTACCGCCCTTGAAGTCGATGCCGTAGTTCAGCCCGACGGTAAAAAAGGCGGCAACGGAGGCGATCACCAGTACGATGGACAGCGGAAAGCTGACTTTCCGCAGCCACATGAATTTGATTTTGGTGTTGTCCGGAACAATTCTCAGCAACATTTGAAAGTCTCCCGGATCAAATCGGCAATTTCGACGGACGGCGGTGGCGGAGCCAAAGGGCTACCAGCAACCGGCTGAACGTGAATGCCGAGAACACTGTGGTGAAGATACCGATGGCCAATGTCACGGCGAAGCCCTTGACCGGACCCGAGCCGAGCTGGAACAGGATCACGGCGGCGATCAGGGTCGTGATGTTGGCATCCAGGATCGTACCAAGGGCACGGCTGAAGCCTGCATCCACCGCAGAAATGACAGATCTCCCTGCCCTTGCTTCTTCGCGAATACGCTCGAAGATCAGCACGTTCGCATCCACCGCCATACCGATCGTCAAAACAATACCTGCAATGCCGGGCAAGGTCAGTGTTGCCTGTAGCATTGTCAGCGCACCGAAGATCAGGAAGATGTTCACCATCAGCGCAAGGTCGGCAATGATGCCGAAGCGGCCATAGGCCAGGATCATGAAGACGATCACCAGACCGCCGCCGATGATCGACGCCAACTTGCCCGCTTCAATGGAGTCAGCGCCGAGGCCTGGGCCGATGGAGCGTTCTTCGATTACGGTCAATTTGGCCGGCAATGCACCGGCGCGCAACAGCACGGCAAGGTCGTTGGCGCCCTCCAGCGTGAAGCTGCCGGAAATCTGACCTGAACCACCTGTGATCGGCTCACGGATAACCGGCGCGGAAATGACTTCATTGTCGAGCACGATTGCGAACGGACGGTTGACGTTCTGCTGCGTGATCTGGGCGAACTTGCGCGCGCCGGACTGATTGAAGCGGAAGTTCACAACCGGCTCGTTGTTGCGCTGGTCGAAGCTGACTTGAGCATCGACAAGGTCTTCGCCCGACAGGAGCGGCGCTTCCTCGAGAAGATAAGGAATGGGCGGATCATCAACCGAAGTCATGATGACAGTGCCCGCAGGCGGACGGTTCTGAAGCGCCTGTTCGCCGGACATGGACGTATCGACCATGTGGAAGGTCAGCTGCGCCGTCTGGCCGACGAGATCTTTCAAGCGTTCCGGATCATCTTCACCGGGCGCTTCGACCAGAATCCGGTCGGCGCCCTGGCGCTGGATGCTGGGTTCTGTAGTCCCCAGTTCATCGACACGACGCCGGATGACCTCGATGGATTGCTGGACGATATTCGTCATGCGATCCTCAAGGCCACGCTCGGAATAGGAAAATCGAACCAGACCGTCTTCCGTCACGGTCATGTCAAACTCATTGACCGCCTGACCGCCAAAAACACTGGAGGCCAGCGGGTTGACGAGTGGTTGCAGACGCTCTTCCGCATCGGCCAGCCGGGTCAGATCGCGAATACGAACCTGAGCGGCGTCTCCCTGAACTCCGAGCCCCGTATACCCAATGCGCGGATCTTCGCGCAGAGTTGACCGGATATCGCCGACAAGCGCCTTCATGCGCTTCTGGATGTAATCCTGCTTGTCGATTTCATAAAGCAGATAGGCACCGCCCTGAAGGTCGAGACCGAGAACCATCTGGTTCTTCGGCAGGAAGTCCGGCCAGCTTTCAAGTTGTTTTTGGGAGAAGAAATTCGGCAGCGTGGTCAGGATGCCAGCGGCAACCACAAGCACGATCAGCGCGATTTTCCAGCGTGCGAAATAGAGCATGGTCAAGCCTTAAATGCAGCCAGGCCGATCTGAACCGGCCCGGCGATATCATCGAAGCGGCGGGGATCGCGTTACGCGTTTTCCTTGGCCGGTTCGGTTTTGGAGCGCACTTCCTGCACCATGGAACGTACGAGACGAACCTTGACGCCCTCGGAAAGTTCGACCTGCACTTCACCGTCGTCTACGACTTTGGAAACCTTGCCGATCAGGCCACCGGTGGTCACGATGGTGTCACCGCGGCGAAGGTTGGCAACCATGTCCTGATGCTTCTTCATGCGCTGACGCTGCGGGCGGATGATCAGGAAATACATGATTGCGAAGATCGCCACGAAAGGCAGGATCTGGATCAAGAAACCGGAAGCGCCTGCCGGACCGGCTGCCTGCGCGTAGGCTGGGGTGATAAACATTCACTTCTCCTAAGTGGCGTTTTTGATGACCACCGACCCCTCTGTCGGGTCTTCGGCAAAAACGCTCTCATTCTGGTGGCGCGGACTATAACTGCGGCACGCCTCATTTCAAGCTTTGCAAGCAGTTTCCAGCGTACCGGTATGGGAATAACTGACGTTTTCGTGTTTCCCGCACCGTGTTAATCCTGCCATCACTTAATTCAGGGCCTGACATGGGCCTTTTTGACAGGGCTTGCAAGAAGAATGAACGCTGAAAACGACCTCACCGCATTAAATGCAAAACTCGATTCCCTGATCGACCTTATCGCACGTGCGGTGCCGGCCCGTCCCGGCAGCCCGGATTTTTCGGTTGCGGACGCTTTCGTCTGGGCGCCTGATCCGGGTGAGCTGCTACCGGTTCAAAAGGTCAATCGCGTCGATATCACGTTGCTTTGTGCGGTTTCCCATGTGCGTGATCTTCTTCTCGACAATACGCGCCGGTTTGCGAAGGGATTACCTGCAAACAACGCGTTGCTGTGGGGCGCCAGAGGCATGGGCAAATCCTCATTGGTCAAGGCAGCCCATGCAGCTATCGCCGCCGAAAACGCATCCACCGGCTTGAAACTCATTGAAATACATCGAGAAGACATCGAGTCGCTGCCCAAGCTCATGAACCTCATCCGTGACGTTTCCTGCAGGTTCATCGTCTTTTGCGACGACCTGAGTTTCGACAATGACGACACCTCGTACAAGTCGCTCAAAGCCGTTCTTGAGGGAGGGATCGAGGGTCGGCCTGACAACGTCATTTTCTATGCCACTTCGAACCGTCGCCACCTTCTGCCAAGGGACATGATCGAGAACGAACGCTCGACAGCAATAAACCCCGCAGAAGCCGTTGAAGAAAAGGTTTCTCTGTCGGACCGGTTCGGGCTTTGGCTCGGGTTTCACAAATGCAGCCAGGACGACTACCTGGATATGGTGCGCGGCTATGCCGCACACTTTGAGCTGAAGATCGAAGCCGACGAATTGCGGGCAAAAGCGCTGGAATGGGCGACGACGCGCGGCAGCCGGTCGGGCCGTGTCGCCTTTCAGTTCATTCAGGATCTGGCCGGCAGGCTCGGCAAGACGATTTCCTGAAATGACAAAGCCCGGCGCAAGGGCCGGGCTGATTGACAAGATTCACGGTTTTTGGCCACGGACTGGCCTTTCTCATCCGGCGGATCGCAAGGTCCCACCGGATACGAGAATAGTTAGCGTCAGCGTCGCGGCAGGTATTTCAGCGGATCGACGGGCTTGTTGCCCTGGCGCAGTTCGAAATGGAGCTGCGGCTGGTTGACTGACCCAGTCGCGCCCGCCAGCGCAACCACGTCGCCCCGACGGATCGTATCGCCCCGCTTGACCTTCAACTCGCTGTTGTGCGCATAGGCCGAGACCCAGCCGTCATTGTGTCGCACTAGGATCAGGTTACCGTAGCCCTTCAGTTCGTTGCCTGAATAGATCACAGAGCCGTCGTCCGCAGCATGAACAGGTGTTCCTTCAGGAACCGCAAGATTCACGCCCTCGTTCTTGCCACCACCCGGCTTCGCGCCGAAGTCGGAGATGATACGGCCGCGAACAGGCCACCGGAACTTCGCATCCGCACTATCGTCTTCCTGAACATTGGCAACGACAGTTGGCGTTTTGATCGGTTCCGTGGGCCGGGCTTCCTGCGTGAGAGCAGGTTGTGGCAGCTTGGTTTTCTCTACCGTTCCCGAAGGTGCCGCAGCAACGGGCTGCGAACCGGCGGATGAAGTCTCCGGCTGACGGCGCGGCGTCGGCACGCTTGAGGCAGACGATCCGGACGAAATGGAAGCTGTCGTCAGAGTTTGATCGGATCCACCGGGCTTGCGCCTCGGCAAGGTGCTGACGCGGACAACGTCGACCTTGCCCTGGCTGATATCAGCAAAGGTCGGCTGCTGACCGTTCTTCTGATCGGGCCTCGGCATCGTTCCGACAGACGTCGGCACGGAGCCAGTCACAACATTATCGCTTCGTCCAGCTGTCGGCAGCTTGACCTTGCCACTTTCGCCTTCAGTCGTGCTCGTTGAACCGTTTCGTTCCGCGTAAACGTAAGTCGGGATGATGACGCTCTGGCCCGGCTGTACCTTTGCCGGGTCGTCAATGCCATTGACAGCAACAATAGCCTGGATCGGAACGCCATACCGGCGTGCCATGGAATTGATGGAATCACCCTGACGCATTTGCACCCGGGTTCCGCCGGCAGACGTCCACCCTTTCCAGCTCCTCACATTCCCGGCCGATGCCACTGCTTCAGGTGCGGGCTGTGTCGCTACTGGTGCTGCGCGGACAGGTGCAGGACGCTGAGCCGTCGTCACCGGCGCCGGCAACGGCGCAGACTGGACTGACGGTGCCCTGTTCGGAATGGATCCCGTTGTCACCGGCTGGGACGAACTTTGTGGAAGCCCTGCGGCGGTCCCTCCAGGCCCATTCACGATATCCCGGTATGTCGGCTGCTTCTGGCCGCCGTTGAGAATATCCCGCTGATTCTGGGTATTGCCCGTATAATAGGGTGGTTCACCAAATCGCTCGACCGCGCTGGAACATCCCGCGAGAGCAACAGCAACCAGCGACACTGTCGCCACCTTGCCCATCAGATCCCTGCGGAGGGTACGCTTCCGCTTCATCATTGCCTTAACTCTAACCGCTGACTGTGGCTGTTATGGTTAAGAGTAGACGGCAGTAAGGTTTATAAAGGCTAAAGACGGTTGACGCTTTCGCTGAAAAACAACGATTTCTCAGTATTGAAGCAAACCAGAAAGCCAGCAATCGCGCCGATTATAGTAAATTTGAACAGGCAAGTGGTCGAGTAAGCTCAACGAATGCATGGGCCCAAGAATCGGCATGAAACATCGTTCTAGAGCTTCTTGGCGTTTCCCGGCTGCAACATGACCGTCCGCACCATCATCAGCGTTTCCGCGGTCACAACACTCTCGGTTTTCTGGAACTTGATCAACGGCTGGGCCTTTTTTGCCTGACCAACCGGCGCGATCAGGATGCCTCCCGGTTTCAGCTGCTGCAGCCAAGGGTCTGGCACTTCTTCCACTGCCGCGTTGACGACAATCCTGTCGTAGGGGCCTTTCTGGCGAATCTCGCTCAAACCGTCGGCCTGCCGGGCTTTCACGTTCGTCAGTTTGAGCGCCTCAAAACGCCGTGTTGCCAGATCCGTCAAGGTGGCGAACCTGTCGAGCGTTTCGACCTGGGCTGCCAGATGGGACATAACGGCTGCCTGATAGCCGGAACCGGTCCCTATCTCCAGAACCACGTGACTGGAGGCGATTGCAAGCGCCTGTACCGTGAAGGCAACGATTGAAGGTGCCGAAACGATCTGCCCGCATTCGATCGGCAGCATTGCGTCTTCATAAGCAAGACTGTGATGGCGTGCAGACAGGAAAAGGCGCCGAGGGACGCGTTCAATTGCAGCCAGTACGTCCCTCGCCCCGACACCGCGCTGTCGCAGTGCCAGAACCAATGCAGCGCGGGCTTCCGCTTCATCCGGCAAAGCGGACGCCATCGTCCTGTTTTCCTTGCCGGGCAATTGACCGGCCATGAACCGTTCCCCCTCAGGGTTTACCCCAAAGCCTCCGCCAAGTGTGTCACCAGGTCGTGGGCTGTCAGATCTATGCGTAGCGGCGAAACGGAAACATATCCATCCGCAATTGCCTGCAGATCGGAATTATCAAGTACGGATTTGCCGCGATCCTGAAAACGCAGCCAGTAATAGGGATAACCACGCCCGTCCGAACGCTCGTCGATGGACAGTCCGCTTTGTTCGTGGTGCCCCTGTACGGTAACCTTGATCCCCTTCACGTCCTTGGCATCACAGGCCGGAAAATTGACATTCAGCAAAGTATATTGCGGAAGTTCGAAATCGATCAGCCGACGGAAGAGCGCTGGTGCGTGGGCTTCAGCGGTCGAATAGTCCGGCTCGGCACGCACATCCCAGTTGTAAGCCTGTGAAACGGCGATCGACCTGATCCCGAGGATGGCTCCTTCCATCGCCCCGGCAACGGTTCCGGAATAGGTCACGTCTTCAGCGAGGTTCTGGCCCCGGTTGATACCCGACAGCACTAGATCCGGTAAACCGGGAAGCACCTTTCGCACGCCCATGATCACGCAATCGGTTGGCGTCCCTTTCAAGGCATAGTGGCGGTCATCGATCTTACGAAGGCGCAGCGGGTCGCTCAGTGTCAGGGAATGGGCAACACCGCTCTGGTCGGTTTCAGGAGCGATTACCCAGACATCGTCGGAAAGAGTCCTGGCAATGTTTTCCAGAACCGTCAGCCCGGGAGACTGAATTCCGTCGTCATTGGTGATGAGGATACGCATCTCGATCTTTGCTCCGTTTTCCCACGAGCTCTTCTGATATCAGGTCCGAAGAGCCCCAAATGAAGATGGACGGCAAACTTGCGCGGTTGCCGTCCATTGCATTCAAAATTCCGGCGGTATGCTGCGACTGAATGCCAGCGCTCCGGATCCAGACAATCCCGATCAGGCCGCCGTTCTCGCCGGTTCCGCTCAGCCGATCTTTTCCAGACCACCCATATAAGGCTTCAGAACGTCGGGAACGGTGATGGTGCCATCGCCATTTTGATAGTTTTCCAAAACGGCAATCAGAGCCCGGCCAACTGCGATACCCGATCCGTTGAGGGTGTGCACGTGGAGCGGTTGCTTGGAGTCGGTAGGCCGGAACCTTGCATTCATTCGGCGCGCCTGAAAGTCGCCGCAAACGGAACAGGACGAAATCTCGCGGTAGGTATCCTGCCCGGGCAGCCAGACCTCGATATCGTAGGTCTTGCGTGCGCCAAAACCCATGTCGCCGCTGCACAAGGTCATCACCCGGTAATGCAGGCCGAGTTTCTGCAGAACTTTCTCCGCGCAGCCCAACATGCGTTCCAGCTCGTTGAGCGAGTCTTCCGGCTTGGTAACGGACACGAGTTCGCATTTCTGGAACTGATGCTGGCGCAGCATTCCGCGCGTATCACGCCCGGCAGACCCGGCCTCGGACCGGAAACAGTAGGTGAGCGCGGTCACACGAAGCGGCAGTTGATCTTCTGGGAGGATCTCACCAGCAACCAGATTGGTCAGCGGTATTTCGGCCGTCGGGATCAGGTAGTGATCCGTAGTGGTCTTGAAGAGATCTTCCTCGAATTTCGGCAGCTGACCGGTCCCGTAGAGCGGATCGCTATGAACCAGAAGCGGCGGCGAAACCTCTATATAGCCGTTTTCCTGGGTGTGCAGGTCAATCATGAACTGGCCAAGAGCACGTTCCAGCCGGGCAATCTGACCCTTGAGGATCACGAAGCGCGACCCAGACAGCTTGGCCGCTGCGGCAAAGTCCATGCCGCCGAGGTCTTCGCCCAGCTCATAATGTTCTTTCGGAGCTTCATTGAACGTGAAGACCGGTTTTTCACCGTGCGTCTTCAGAAGCACGTTGTCGGCTTCATCCTCGCCCACAGGAACATCGTCATGCGGCAGATTGGGGATGACAGCCATAGCCGCTTCCAGATCGGCAATGAGCTTACGCTCTTCTTCTTCACCCGACTGAATGAAAGCCTTGATCTGTGCGACTTCGTCAATCAGCTCCTGCGCACGCGCGTCATCGCCCGAGCCCTTGGCCTTGCCGATTTCCTTGGAGGCGGCGTTGCGCCGTTCCTGGGCTTCCTGAAGTCTGGTGATATGGGAGCGGCGGGAATCGTCCAGTGCGATCAGCTTGGCTGCGGAAGCTTCATAACCCCGTTTAGCCAAAGCCTGGTCAAAGGCGACTGCGTTTTCCCGTATCCATCTAATATCAAACATCTTCGCTTCCCGAACGACGGTCGTTTCAATCCATTCCGTCTGTCAATCCGGGAAGCGTAGCGATCAAGGCTTCAAGCGGCCGCATCCTCGGCTTCGCGTTGAGCCTCCCTTTCGGCACGCTGGCGTTCCACCAGTTTGACGGACAGAATGGAGACTTCGTAGAGAAGCAGCGTAGGCAGCGCAAGACCGATCTGCGAGATCGGGTCGGGTGGTGTCAAAATTGCAGCAGCAGCAAAGGCACCAACAATCGCATATTTGCGTTTTTGACGAAGCGTATCGGAGCTCACCAGGCCTGCCCTGCCGAGCAAGGTCAGCACCACCGGCAACTGGAACACCAGGCCGAAGGCGAAGATCAGGATCATGATCAGGCCCAGGTATTCACTCACCTTGGCAAGATGCTGAATGGCGACCTTTCCCGTTGCCGCAGCCTGTTCCTGAGACAGGAAAAAGCCCATGGCCATGGGCATGACCAGGAAATAGACGAGACAGGCGCCGATCAGGAAAAGCACAGGCGTTGCGGCCAGAAACGGCAGGAACGCACCGCGCTCATGCTTGTAGAGCCCGGGCGCCACGAACATGTAGATCTGGCTGGCCACGACAGGAAAAGCCAGAAAGAGCGCGCCGAAAAGCGCGAGCTTCAGCTGGGTGAAAAACCATTCCTGTGGCGCGGTGAAGATCATCTCCACCGGGTGGCCCTCTCCTGCAGCACGCAGATACGGCACAGTCAGGATGTTGTAGATATCCGTGGCGAAATAGAAGCAGATAACAAACATCACGAGGATCGCACCGATCGACCACATAAGTCGTTGGCGCAGTTCGATCAGATGTTCGATCAGTGGCGCCTTCGAGGCGTCGATTTCGTCCTGGCTCATGCCTTTACATCTTCCGTCACCGGCGCGGTTTTCGGCTTTGCCTCGGTCTCAGCCGGGGCTGCTTCCGTAGGAGACACCTTGTCCGCATTTGCGCTGTCTGCCGGCGGCGACGCCGGTTCGCTGGCTGCCACTTTTGGCTTGTCGGCTTTCTTGGTCGCGTCTTCTTCGATGGATTTTTTCAGATCACCCAGCGGATTGAAGTTGGCAGCCGATTCGACCTGCTTCTTCATGTCCGCGATATCGGCCTGTTGTTCGGCCTCACGCAGCGCGTCGTTGAAGGTCGACTGGAACTCACGCGAAAGCTTTCGCATCTTCCCAATCGTCTGGCCAAGTGTGCGCAGCATGCGCGGCAAATCCTTTGGCCCCACGACGATGATCGCCACACAGGCGATCACCAATAGTTCGGTCCACCCGATATCGAACATGAGATGTATCGTCCCTTAAGGAGACGCGATGCAGATTGAGATCAGCTCGCTTTTGTCTGATCTTCGGCGTTCACGGACGATGCCGTTTCGCTGCTCTTGTGGTCGATGGTCTTCGGAGAGTCGGCTACGTCGTCTTCGGCCATGCCCTTCTTGAAGCTTTTGATTCCCTTCGCAACATCACCCATGAGATCGGAAATCTTGCCACGTCCGAACAGCAGAACAACGACCACTGCGATGATCAAGATCTGCCAAATACTAATGCCCATACGCCAAACTCCTGATAATCGGCTTTAAAAGCCCTTAGGCCCTTCTTACAAAAACGGCCCACTCCCTGCAACATGCCAGTCTATTTGATTTCGATCACTTAGACGGAATGATAAGTTGCCCTCCCCTTAGACTTGGGAAGGTGAACGCGGAAAAACAAGCACGTCTTTCGGATCAGTCGTGACGGCAACGTCCATTCCACGCTCCCAGGGACTGCCCGCACGAACCCTTGCCTGAAGGGGATGATTGAGCCCGTCTATTGCAATAGACAACAAATCGACCTCCCCGACGAATCGTTTCGAACGAATTCTGCCGGGAACACCGCACAATCCGGCATTGTTCAGGACAACGCCTTGTGGCCGAACGCAAACATCAACCTTCTGCCCCGGGGACAATCCCTCCGACGACAAGACGCCGACCGGCGTTTCGACACCTGCCGGGGTCACAACACCTTCCAACTGGTTCAATTCCGAAAAGAACCTGGCGGCAAACAGATCGACGGGCGCCTTGTAGAGGTCTGCTGCCGTGCCGTGCTGAACCAGGCGGCCTTGGCGCATCAGTGCGATCTTGTCGCCCATGCGCATGGCTTCTTCCGGATCGTGGGTCACAATGATGCAGGTGGCACGCGTTTCGCGAATAACCGCGAGCGTTTCATCGCGCACATTGTCTCGAAGACGTTTGTCGAGACCCGAGAATGGTTCGTCCATCAGGAGAATACCGGGCCGGGGAACCAGTGCACGGGCCAGCGCGACACGCTGCTGTTCACCACCGGAAAGCGCGTGAGGATAGTCGGCTGCATAGTCCGCCAGACCGACGCGACCGAGTGCGCTCAGGGCGGCGGTCTGGGCTTCCCGCCTTGGCATATTGGTCAGGCCGAACATTACATTCGCCAGAATGCTCATATGCGGAAAAAGCGCGTAATCCTGGAACATCAGGCCGACACCGCGCTTTTCGGGAGGCTGAAACAGTTCATCGCCGGCGATTTCCCGACCGTTGATCAGTACCCTGCCCTTGCTCTGACGCTCAACGCCTGCGGCAATACGCATCAATGTGGTCTTGCCGCAGCCGGAATGACCAAGCAGACAAAGGATCTCGCCCGGTGCGATGGACAGGCTCAGGTCCTGAACCGATGTCACGCCATCATAATCGTGAGACACATTCTCAAAGACGAGACCAGCGGCGATGGTTGCCCCGGCTGTTCCGGGCGCACCCCAGCTCAGCGTATGGCCATTGCCATTGGTTGAATTCGGCATCTTGCGATCGGGCATCAGGATCCGGCGGTCTCGTCCGCGTCATCATCGTCAAACAGAGACCCGTCTTCTAGTGGATCCTCATCTTCCGTCAATGCGATATCGTCATTGGGTGTCGGCACAAGGAACGAGGCCGGCACGGCGCTGTCCAGAAGCCCCGCTCCCTTCAGCTCCTCAAGTCCTGGCAAGTCTCGGACATTCTCCAGACCGAAGTGGATCAGGAATTGATCGGTGGTTCCGTAGGTGACGGGACGGCCGGGAGTTCTGCGGCGTCCCCGCATTCGTATCCATGTCGTTTCAAGCAGAACATCAAGCGTTCCCTTGGACGTGGAAACGCCTCGAATTTCTTCAATCTCGGCGCGTGTGACCGGCTGATGATAGGCGATGATTGCAAGCGTCTCGAGTGCTGCGCGCGACAATTTGCGCTGCTCTTCGACGTTCCGGTGCATCAGATAGGCGAGATCCTCAGCCGTTCGGAAGCACCATTTCCCGGCAACCCTGACCAGATTGACACCTCTTGAGGCGTAGGTGTTCTGCAACTGCTCGAGAAGGCTCAACACATCCGTGCCTTCAGGCAGACGTAGTGTCAGCTCTTCAAGCGACAGCGGCTCGGACGAGGCGAACAGCAACGCTTCGACCATGCGAAGGCCGGCCGGATCCAGAGGCTTTGATGGAGCGGTTTCCTCGTCGTTTTCCAACTGCAGAAGATCGAAATCAGACGCCATGATCCGGCTCCTTCATGACGGCACGGATATAGACCGGGGAAAATGGTTCGCCCTGCCGGATTTCGACCTGACCTTCGCGCACCATCTCGAGACTGGCGCTGAAGGTGCTTGCGACAATCGTCGCCCAATCCTTGTTGTCGTAGAGATAATCGCGCAGATAGGCATTCATTGGGGCCCATTCACCGACCCGGCCAACCAGTTTGGTGAGCAGTTCGCGCGCTTCCTGCAGCGACCATACCGTCCTGCGCAACACGCGCACGGAGGTTACGGATTGCCTTTGGCGCTGCGTGGCATACGCAGACAGCAGATCGTAGATGGAAGCGTCCCAGATACTCTTGTGTTGCACCGACATGGTTTCAGGTTCACCACGATGGAACACGTCCCGACCCTGCCTGTTCCGGGTCAGGAGTTTTTCGGAAACCTCCCGCATGGCTTCCAGACGCCGCAAACGGAAAGCGAGAGCCGCGGCAAGTTCCTCACCTGTCGGCTCGTCTTCATTCTTCTGCTCAGGCAGCAACAGTTTGGACTTCAGGAAGGCGAGCCATGCAGCCATGACCAGATAGTCCGCGGCCAGCTCCAGCCTCATCCTGCGGGCTTCGGCCACGAATTCCAGGTATTGTTCGACGAGTTCGAGAATGGAAATACGCGCAAGGTCTACCTTTTGCGTTCGCGCCAGGCCTAACAGGAGGTCGAGCGGACCTTCGAAACCTTCCACATCGACAACAAGTTGCGGATCGGAACTCGCACGCTCCTCGGGAGTGCTGACAGAACTGAGAAGATCGTAGGAACCATCCTGCTGTCGCTTCGAGCTGTTTTCCAATTCCGCCATTGCCGCTCCGGTCAAACGCCCTGCCAGCCGGTCAAGGAGTGAAACTCATCAAAGGCCGCAAGCCTGTCAAATTCCGGATCGGGAACCTGGAAGCCGCTCAAGGCCGTCTCGCATCGCCGCCTGGCTTCACCCGAAAGCTCGGGCACCACCTTCGCGACTGCAATCATTTCATCCATATCACCATTGCAGTGCAAAACGATGTCGCACCCTGCCTCGATGATCTTGCCGGACCGTTCCTCGAAGCTGCCTCCAAGCGCCTTCATGGAAATATCGTCGCTCATCAGACAGCCGTCGAAGCCGATTTCACCCCTGATGATTTCCTGAATGACCTTCGCGCTTTGCGTCCCGGCTGTATTCGGATCGATCCCCTCGTACACAATATGGGCTGTCATCCCCAATGACACGTGAGAAAGGGCCTTGAAGGGCCGGAAATCCACGCTTTCCAAAGAAGAAATGGCCGCGTCGACACGCGGCAGCTCCAAATGACTGTCGACACGTGCGCGTCCGTGGCCCGGAATATGTTTGATTACGGGCAAGACGCCCCCCGCCAGAGCACCTTCCGCCATCGCCTTGCCGAGCGTTGCAACGACTTCCGGGTCCTGTGAAAACGCCCTGTCTCCGATAGCATCGACAGTTTCAGGGAACCTGACATCCAGACAAGGCAGGCAATCGACAGTTATACCGACCTGATTGAGATCGTCCGCTATCAGCCGCCCGGCAAGCCAGGCAACTCTTTGTCCTGCTGCAGCGTCCCGGTCGTACAGATCACCGTACGCCTTCGCTGCGGGATACTTTGGCCAATGAGGTGGCTTCATCCGTTGCACCCGGCCACCTTCCTGATCCACCAGAACGGGAGCATCGCTCCGGCCTACAGCATCTCGAAAAGCCGACGTGAGTGTCCTGACCTGTTCCGGCGTTTCGATGTTGCGCGCGAACAGGATCAGTCCCCAAGGGTCTTCCTGCCGGAAAAAGTCGATTTCGGAACTCGTCAGGGTCAGTCCGGCACACCCGGATACAAAGGCTTTGGTCATTGATCCGGCTTAGCCGCAGTGCCGGGAGCCGTCAAGAAATGCAAGTGCTGCCTCTTGCACCCTAGTCACTATCTTGCAATCTAGATGCCCTTCGTCCCAGATCTGATTGGAGCCCCCATGCGCGCGCGTCTCGACATTCCTGCCGGCACCCTGCACCGTTTTTCCCATAGATCTGAAATCCTTGGACGAAACCGGCTGGGAGATACGGCAACGCGCGAGATCCACGTCTATACCCCGCATGGTCATGACGGCAGCGGCTTGCCGCTTCTGGTGGATATCGTCGGATTTACCGCCGGTGGCCCGGCGCACACGAACTGGAAGAATTTCGGAGAGAACGTACCGGAGCGGCTCGACCGGCTCATCCATGACGGTGCCATGCCACCTGTTGCAGTCGCATTTCCCGATTGTTTCACGCGTCTTGGCGGGAACCAGTACATCGACAGCGACGCAATGGGGCCCTGGGCAACCTGGCTGACAACCGAAATGCTGGAAGATGTTGAAAATCGCTTCAAGTGCGGCGGCACCGGCAAGCGCGGTATCTTCGGAAAATCCTCAGGTGGCTACGGCGCGATCATTCACGCGATGAAACACTCAGACGTCTGGTCTGCCGCCGCCTGCCATTCCGGTGACATGGCGTTTGAACTTTGTTACCTGCCTGAAATGCCAAGCGCATTGAGGGCAATTGCAAAAGCGGGTTCAATCGAAGCCTTCGTCAGGGATTTTGAAAAGGGTCCGAAATATCCGGGCAATTCACTTCATGACCTGATGACCTTTGCCATGGCTGCAACCTACGATCCGGATCCCGATCCGGAGGTCTTTTGCGGTATCCGGCTGCCTGTCGATCCGGAAACATGCGAACTCATTGAAGAACGCTGGAATGCCTGGCTGAAGTGGGACCCTGTGCACATCGTAGGTGATCACATCGATGCGCTGAAATCCTTGAAGGGGCTATGGATCGAATGCGGTGATGTCGATCAATACAACCTGGTCTATGGTGCGCGCCGCCTGCACAGGAAACTGAGCGAAGCCAGCGTTGACCACGTCTATCAGGAATTCAGCGATAATCATTCCTCAGTGGATTACCGGCTGGATGAAAGCCTGCCGTTTCTTGCGGAAAAGCTCAGTCAGTGACCTTTGGCGCCAGGCATCTCAGGAAGCCTGGCGGAACTTTCTGAAAGGGTTCGGCAGCGTCAGAATAGCACCTCCTGCCACAATCAGAACGGCCCCAAAGACAGCGACGCGAGTGGGAACTTCTCCCCAGACTGCAAAACCGAAAACAGCCGACAACACCACTGTGCCGTAATACACGGGGGCAAGTGTTGCCGCCCCTGCTCGTCTGTAGGCCGAAATATTCATGGACTGGCCAATAATTGCCAGTGGACCCATCCAGGCAAAAATCAGCAAATCGTTCCAGGAAACTCCCTCTTTGACGATCAGCCAAAGGACCGGCCCACTCAACAGCACCGCGGCAAAGACATTGACATATGCCAGGATCGTGACGGTGTCCTCGCGCTGGGCAATATAGCGCATGATCAGGGCTTCGCAGGCCATGAACACGGCGCCCATGAGCGCTGACATGACACCAGCCAGTGCAAGCTCGTCATAACCCGCAGAACCTTCCGCAGACCGGACCACGAGATATGCACCGGCAGCGCACAGGACACCTGCGACCCAATGACGACCGGTGATCACCTCCTTGAGGACAAGACCAGCCAAAACGATGGCGATGATACCTTTTGTGAGGCCGATTGCAGTTGCGTCCGCCAAGGGCAGAACGCTGGCGGCGTAAATGGAGCAGGCAAGTCCGCCAACACCACAAAACGCTCGCATGAGGTGCAGTTTCCAGAGCGGGCTGACACGCGTGAACACCGGAACACGCTTGACGGCAGCAACACTCACGATCGTTGCAGCTCCCCCAATGAACCGAAGCCATACCAGCACAGCGACCGGCAACAAACCTCCAGACAGTTTGCCTGCGGCAAATATCGGTGTGAAAGCAGCCATGCCGGCAAGTGCAAGCAACAGGGCAAGCAACGTGTTTTCCGGGCGGTGATAGACAGAGTTCTGTGACATTCAGCGGTTCCAGGTAATTTCAGGAAAGTCCTATCACTGCTCTGGCAGCCAAATCAGTCGTGAAAACCCCATAACGGGTATGCGTATACGCATCACATTGCTCCTCTCCCTGTATATTGGTATAACCTACCCATGAACTGGGATGATCTGAAACTGGTTGATGCGGCTGCCCGCATGCGCTCTCTCTCCGGGGCGGCAAAGGCACTGAACATTAGCCAACCGCAACTAAGCCGCCGCCTGAAGAGCTTTGAAGACCGGATAGGCGCAAGGCTATTCGACCGTACGCCGACAGGACTGAAGCCGACGGATGCCGGGCTGCGCCTGATCCCACTAGCAGATGACATGCGCAAGAAGGCGGAGGCGGCAGCACGGATCCTGCCTGATTTGTCCGGATCGGCACTAAAGGTTGTTCGGGTCGCCGTGGACGAAGTCCGTGCGCGGGTTCTGACTGACCGGTTTGAACTGCTGACAGGCCTGCTCGATGGTGTCGAGCTTGAACTGATATCAAGCCACCAGCATGTCAATCACCAGTCACGCAGTATTGAGCTGCAGATCCGCAATTGCCTTCCGGAAACCGACACGTTGATTGCACGGAAAATCGGTGAATTGGCCTATGCAATTTACGGTTCGGCTGATTACGTCGCAAAACACCCCGCCGCCAGAACACCGGAACGTTACAAGCTTTGTACATGGCTTGGCTTTGCTCCAGACGACCTCTGGTATCCCTCGCAGATGCGCTGGCTGGAAACCCGGCTGGCACAGATGCCGAAACTGCGCTCCAATACCATGACGACTCTCATGAACATGACCGCATCGGGAGCCGGATTGTGTCTCTTGCCGGTTTTCATGGGCGACGGTAACCGCGAGCTCGTCAGATTGACTGAGCCGCTTGCGGAACTCACGAACGTCGAACACATCATCGTTCACCGGGACTTGCGCCGGGAACCCGCCGTGCGCCAGGCCATGGATGCCATCGCCGAGGTCTTCCGTCACATGGCACCGCAGTTGCGCGGCACCTCGTTGAACGAACCCGTCGCAGCAGCAGAATAAAACGGCCGGGAATACCCGACCGTCTTACTTACGCTTTTCGATTGTGTAGTCTGTCTCAGGGCTGTCTGCGAACGAAGCAGTCACCACCGGCTGCCTGGAGGCTTTCGCACAAGCCAATTGCTTCATCGCGCGACCCGGTCGGGATCCGCGCCCTGTAGAACACGCCCCTGTCTTCAACGGTCGCTGCAACGATCACCGCGTTCCGATTGCCCAATACAGCCGGGAACCGCCGTTGCAGTCCTGAGTAAGCGTCGCTTGCAGCGGCTTCAGAACGTTGAGACGTTACCTGAACGATATAGGTCCCAGACGGGATACTGCCGCCGGAGGTGCTGGCAACAGGCGCCGGTGCTGCGGGCGCAGTTGTTGCCGGGGCAGCAGGCTGTTGCGTCAGGTTAAGCGGACTATCGTTCTGCTGCGCCTGCACCGGTGTGGTGACGGCTGGAGCACTGGCAACCTGGACAGGTGCATCCGGTTTCTTGCGTGGCACAACTGACGGCACCGGTGCAGCAGGTTCACTTGCAATCGGTTCCGGCGCTACGTCAGCACCGGTTACGATTGCCGGTGTATCGGGCTGAGCCGGTTCCGGTGCAGTGGCTGACGAATCTGCAGGCGCGACATCCGCACCGGTCACGACAGGTGACGTGGAAACCACCCGCGAACCGTTCTCGCCGGAAGCCGCATCAGGCTCCGCAGGTGCCGCCGGTTCAGGCTGCGCCGGTGTCGCCACGGCAGGTTCTTCACCTTCAGGAATGATGGTTCCGTCCGGTCGCACGACCACAGTCCTTACCCGTTTCGGAGTTCCGGGAACGAGATCGGCGTCGCCATTGGTGCCAGCAGGTGCCGGCGGCAGCTCTGCGGGTTGTGGAGATTCTGTCGGGATAAGCCTGTCTGGTCCGGCTACACCAGTGCCGTCGACCCGATCATAAATAAGCTTGCCGGCCTGATCGTTTGCCGAAGCCTGGCTCTGCTCCGGATATACCTTGAGCGGCTCCTGCAGACCGCTGATGACCGGTGGCGGACCACTGGGTACAGGAACGGCGTCGCTATCGAACAGAAAGAAGCTTGCGCCACCCAGGACAGCAACGCCAAGCACTCCAGCTGCAACGAACAAGCCTTTCCGGGATTTTTCGCCCGCATGCGGTATCGCGTTGCGTTCAGCTGCCGAGTGAGGCGGCAGGACGCCAGCACCTGTAAGGCTTGGATCGCTTTCCTGCATTGCCCGTGCAACCGCATCAAGGTCATAACCTTCCGGCGGTGGCGGCGTTTCGTCGTCTTCCGATTGAGGAACCGCCTCAGCTGCGGCCGGCCAAGCCATATCGTCCAGATCCGGCTCTGTTGACGAAGTGTCCTGCGACGATGGATCGAACGATCCACCAACAGGCTTTCGAGACGTTGGGGCCGGGAAATCAAGATCGGCAAAAAGGGCGTCTATGCCGGCAGGATCTCCTGGCTGTTCCGGCGCGGCGGCCTCCGCCTTTTGCGCGGCCGGTTCGGACTGAACCGGGTTCAGCGCAGCAAAAAAGTCATTCTCGTCTATCTGCGGACGCTGCCCGGTTACCGGCTGCTGGTAGCTGGAGGTTTCGAATACCTCCTCATCCCCAGCAACTGCCTCAACCGGTTCATCGTGCTGCACGCCGCCAATCCGGTAGTCGTCCGATGGACGAGGCGTATCAATTGGCTTCGAAATGCTGGACGCTGCGGTCCCAATGGCGGGAGACACGGACGGTGCGCTCGGCACCTGTGTTGCGCGGGTCAAGCTATCAGAAGCGGCAAAATCCGTTTTGTCGCGGGAGTATGAAGATGCCGTTGGCATCACAGGTACTGAGGGAGTTTGAGGAGCAGCCTCTTCCACCTCGTCTGCATATCCCATATCGGGCGTGGTTGCCGGGTGTGTCTCGTCCACGGACTGACGCAAGGCGCCGATCAACTCGTCTTCCAGCTCTGCCGTCAGATTCTGTTCGAGATCCATGGCAACTGAAGGTGCGAGATAGGATTTGTCGTTTGCGCCCTCCGGCTCAGCCTGCACTGGGGCAGCCTGCGGCGTGCGAAACTGCACGACATGATCCACCGGAGCATGTGACGCGCCGACCGGGGGAGCGACTGGTTGTACAGGTTCAGCTACCTGCTCCGGCTCGCTCGGCCAAAGCGAAGAAACGTGGGAAGAAGGCGTCACTGGAGCGGGTTGAACCGGCTCTTCCAGCTGGAAAGACTGCTCGAAGCTGGACGGCGGTGTAGCCGCGTAGAAATCATTCCTGGAGGCGCTGTGTGTTCCTTCAGGTTCTTCCGCGAAGTCCGCGCCAGCAGTGGCTTCAGGAGTATTCGACACCGGACGAAGATTTGAAAACGAAGGTTCGATGCGCGACGGCGCCGGGGTGGATTGTGCAGGCGCATCGCCTGCCACATCGTCCAGCCCCGCAAAATAATCTGTACTACCAACGCGGCCGCTGCTCACATTTGCCCCCGATTGCTTGTTCTTGTGGACAATCCGGGCCAATTCAACCAGCGGATCCTCCGCGGCCGGCCGTTCGCCGCCCGCCTCGTTTTGCGAGGCGCGCAAATCTGATCGCTTTGTTTCGTAGTCTTGTGACATGAGCTTTACGAAAACCGGTCCACTTCAAGTCGCTGGCGAGCCATTTAGTCGTTCCCAGCGGCCATTAAAACTAGCGCATTTCTTCAGGAGCATTCACGCCGAGAATCATTAGACCTGAAGCGAGCACCAAAGATACTGCACGAACCAAAGCAAGACGCGCTAGGGTTAATTTCAAGTTACCGGCCTGAATAAAACGTAAATGAGGCAATTCGTAGCCTTTATTCCAGTGGCCATGCAAAGAACTAGCGAGTTCATGTAGATAAAACGCAATTCTGTGCGGCTCATGTGTTTCTGCGGCTGCTTCGACCACTTTCGGCCATTCCGCCATCTTGGCGATTAGCTCCTGCTCGCCGATGTCATCCAGCAGGGTGAAATCGGCCCCGGCAAGATCATCAACCGCATACCCGGCTTCCTTGAGTTCATCGGCCGCCTGCCGCAACACCGAACAGCAACGCGCATGGCCGTATTGAACATAGAAGACCGGATTGTCTTTCGATTGTTCCGTAACCTTTTTGAAGTCGAAGTCCAGCGGTGCATCATTCTTGCGGAACAGCATCATGAAGCGAACCGGGTCCGGCCCGACTTCATCCACGACATCGCGAAGTGTGATGAAATCGCCGGAGCGTTTCGACATCTTGACCGGCTCGCCGTCACGCATCAGCTTCACAAGCTGGCAGAACCGGACGATAACTTCCGTCTTGCCGTCGGAAATCGCCTTTCCGACTGCCTGAAGGCGTTTGGCGTAGCCACCGTGATCGGCACCAAGAACGTAGATCGTTTCGGAAAACCCGCGCTCGAACTTGTCCTGAAAATAGGCGACGTCGGCAGCGAAATACGTGTAGGAGCCATCGGACTTCTTGAGAGCCCGGTCGGTATCGTCTCCAAAGTCGCTTGCGCGAAACAGTGTTTGCTCGCGGTCTTCCCAGTCATCAGGAACCTGACCCTTGGGTGGCGGAAGCGTGCCTTCGTAAATCAGCCCCTTGTTCCGGAGAGTTTCGAGCATGTGATCGATCTTCGAACCGTTGCCCGAGCCGCGATCATGCAAGGTTCTTTCGGAATAGAACACCTCGTGTTCGACACCGAGCGCTGCCAGGTCCTGCCGGATCAACTCGAGCATGGCGGCGATCGCCCGCTCCTTTACCAGCGGCAGCCATTCGCTTTCTTCCTTGCTTGCCAGCGACGGACCGAACTCCGCTTTGAGTTTTTCACCGACGGGCTTCAGGTAGTCGCCCGGATAAAGGCCAGCCGGAATATCGCCTATGTCCTCTCCGAGTGCCTCGCGGTAACGCAGGAAGGCGCTACGGGCCAGCGTATCGATCTGCGAGCCTGCATCGTTGATGTAGTATTCCTTGACCACGTCATTGCCGGCAAATGCCAGAATGTTCGCCAGGGCATCACCCACGACCGCTCCACGAATATGACCGACGTGCATCGGACCTGTCGGGTTCGCGGAAACATATTCAACGTTGACCTTCGGAGCAGGAGAACGTTCCTGTGCTCCGAAGCGGATACCCTGATCCAGTACGCTGCCCAGAACCTTGTGCCAGACCCCCTGGGCGACACGCAGGTTGATGAAACCAGGGCCTGCGATCGTCGTCTCGGTAATTTCCGGATCAGCGTTGAGCTTGGCAACAAGCTGCTCGGCAAGATCGCGCGGCTTCATGCCGAGTGGTTTTGCAAGCACCATTGCAGCATTGGTGGCAAGGTCGCCATGTGCCGGATCACGCGGAGCTTCCACGACGACTCGCGAAAGATCTGGCGCCTCTCCATTTGCATCTTTTAAATCAAGGTCTTGGAGAGCGTCTTTGACGCGCAGCGTGAAGTCCGCGAAGATATTCATAGAACACCGGTCAAGTTTTGGTTTTCAAACACAAAGCCCCCGCGCGCTGCGAAGGAAAAGCCTTCGGCGCCACGGGGCTGTAAAGTTGCCTCTGCGCCTACCCCAAATCAGGAGTGTCGTCAAACAGTCTGCGGTGCTCTTCGATAGCGTATCGGTCGGTCATTCCGGCGATATAGTCGCAAACCAGTCGCGCGATTTCCGTTTCACCCAGGTTGCCAAGGCCACTGTTCCACGGTTTCGGCATGAGGTCCGGTTCCGCAAGGAACCTTGCGAACAGGTCCCGCACAACCCTGGCAACCAGCTTTCTAACGGCAAGAACATCTTCATGCCGGTAGACCCGGGCGAACAGGAACCGTTTCACTTCCTTTTCCGCAGCGGTCATGTCCGCAGAGAAACCGACGAGGCAACGTCCCGCCATGCGAATCTCCTGGACGCTTTGCGGAGCAACGTCGTTCAGATTACGCACCGCTTCGCGAATGACATCTTCAACCATGCGCGTGATCGATCGCCTGACGATCTCGTGGATACGTCGGCTCTCTTCGAGACCCGGATATTTGCCGTCGACCTCGGCAAGGATGTCGGCCAGGAACGGCACATCGCGCATGTCTTCGATCGCAAACAGCCCTGCCCTCAATCCGTCATCGAGATCATGCGCGTCATAGGCAATATCATCGGCAATGGCTGCGGCCTGTGCCTCTGCGCCAGGCCAGGTATGCAACAGGAGGTCCTGTTTCCTGGCATAGTCGCGGATTGCAAACGGTAACTGGCTGTCCTTGAACTTTCCGAGCGGCGCACCGCTGGCATCAATCAAGGGGCCGTTGTGCTTGACCAACCCTTCCAGGGTTTCCCAGGCCAGGTTCAGACCGTCGAATTCGGCATAACGCTGCTCCAGATGAGTGACGACCCTCAGTGATTGCGCGTTGTGGTCGAACCCGCCGAAGGGTGCCATGCACTCATGCATGACGTCTTCGCCTTCATGCCCGAACGGCGTGTGACCGAGATCATGTGACAAGGCCAGGCATTCCGCCAGATCTTCATCAAGCCGCAAAGCGCGTGCCAGCGAGCGCGCGATTTGCGATACCTCGATGGTGTGGGTCAACCGTGTGCGAAAATGGTCACCTTCGTGATAGACGAAAACCTGCGTCTTGTGCTTGAGCCTACGAAACGCGGAGGAATGAATAATCCTGTCCCGATCCCGCTGGAAGGGTGTCCGCGTCGGGCTTTCAGGCTCGGGGAAGAGTCTGCCCCGGCTTTCCAGAGGGTTTTCCGCATATATTGCGCGGGATTGTCCCCCAAATCCGATATCCGCTTTCATCAGTTTCCAGCCATCCTTCACAGAACCGGTCTGCGTTTGCTGTTGCTCGGGCCGCGGGCAACACATTGACGCGGGCGGCCTCAAAACATACTTATCTGAACAAATCAGGTTTAACGTTCCCGCACATTGCCGGAACTAAGCGAGTCGGTGAAAGATGACCGAAACACTTGAAATTGGCGTAACAGTCAGCGACCGCGCTGCCAAGCGCATTGCTGCGATTTTGTCCAAGGAGCCGGGCGGCAGCATGCTGCGTGTCAGCGTTGAAGGCGGCGGCTGTTCCGGACTGCAGTACAAATATGACGTGGTCGACAGCCGCGAAGACGACGACCTGGTGATCGAAAAGCCGGGGGCAACGGTTCTGATCGACTCCATTTCCCTTCAATACATGAGCGGATCGGAAATCGATTTCGTCGATGATCTGATTGGCCAGTCATTTCAGATCAACAACCCGAATGCGGTCGCCGGATGTGGCTGCGGCACCAGTTTCACGATCTGACACTGTTGCTATACCCATTTGACGCCGGTTGCCCCGGCAGTTTCGAACAATTGAGGCAACCGCGCTCATGAAAATTGCGACCTGGAACATAAACGGCGTCAAGGCACGTATCGACACTGTCCTTGAGTGGCTCAAGGAAGCGTCTCCGGATGTCGCCTGCCTTCAGGAAATCAAGTCCGTCGACGAGAACTTTCCCCGTCAGCCGTTTGAAGACCTCGGTTACGCCGTCGAAACACACGGCCAAAAGGGTTTCAACGGTGTGGCGCTTTTGTCCAAGACGCCGCTGACTGATATTCAGCGCGGCTTGCCTGGAAACGATGCGGACGAACAGGCCCGTTATATTGAAGGCAGTCTGTCGACGGATAGCGGCCAGGTTCGAATCGGTTGCCTCTACCTTCCCAACGGCAATCCGCTGGGAACAGAAAAATTTCCGTACAAGCTCGAGTGGATGGACCGCTTGATTGCGCACGCTCAAAAGCGGCTTTCAGAAGAAACGCCATTCCTGCTTCTGGGGGACTACAATGTCATCCCCGATCCCTTAGATGCCAAGAACCCGCAGAACTGGCTGGAAGACGCTCTCTTTCAACCTGAGAGCCGGCAACGCTTCCGTGCCCTCACCCACCTCGGCTTGACCGAAGCAGTCCGGTCCTGCAGCGAAGCGCCGGAAACATTCACGTTCTGGGACTATCAGGCAGGTGCCTGGCAAAAGAACAATGGCATTCGGATCGATCATATTCTGATGTCGCCGCAGGCCACAGACCGGTTCTCAGGGTGCGGTATCGACAAGCATGTGCGCGGCTGGGAAAAGCCGTCGGATCATGTGCCAGTCTGGGTGAAGCTGGCTGCTTGAGACTGAAACTGCCTCCAAAAATCCGGCTCCACCGCTGATGCAGGCGTGAAGCGCGGTGCGTGCCCGGAAACCGTGCTTGCAGTCGGCTGACGTCATGGTAAGCTTTTTTCCATCATGGGATGACGCTCAGCCGACCAACATCCGCGACGGCGACATGCGGAACAGACACACCGGTAACGACTTCGATTGCCGGGCGTTCGGTTTTTACGGTCACCGCCTTGTTGTTTTCCGGACTGATTTTGGGTCTGGTTCTTGGGACAGGCAGCACAGCTCGGGCGCAGGACGTCTCGTGTACCTGCCGATACAAGGGCGAGAAATACGGCGTAGGTGAATCTATCTGCCTGAAGAGCCCGTCCGGGCTGCGAATGGCGACTTGCGAAATGGTGCTGAACAACACGTCCTGGCAAATCAGCAACGCGCCTTGTCCACTGACCCAAATTCTAAGCCCTGCGATCGATAAAAGGACGACAAGTCGTCCGACGACACCAAGTCATCCGTCAGGTTGAAGACCCACTCGCAAGATAAAGCTGATTTTCTGCAGCCTTGGCACGCTCCTGCTTCGAACCCGAGCAGAGCTGGGACGGCTTGTGCGAAAGCCATCCAAGACGCACGATCACACCCACATAGTGCTCAGATCGGGCTCTAGAGCTTGAGGTTATTGTGCGGGCAACTGCTGTGCTGTGAGCACGTCCGGGCGATTTTGCTTCAACCATCCGTCAGCCATTGATCTGGCCATCTGCCTGACTGGTTCGGGCGAAACCGCGAAATACTGCTCGTGCATGGAATGGATCCAGCTGGCATCCGTTCCCTTGGCCTGTTCCCGGGCAACGGTCATCCACATCAGGCCGCGAGCTTTTTTCTTGTCCGACGTACCGAGTGCATAGAGCGTTTCACCAAGGCGTGCCTGGGCGCCAACATGCCCCTTGAGCGCGGCAAGATTGTACCAACGAACAGCCATGCGGCTGTTGTTTTCCTGGTACATGCGGCCAAGTTCATACTGGGCATCGGCATCGCCGAAATAGGACGCGGCATGCGTGAAGATCTGACGGGCACGCGATTCATTCTTGGGCACAGCGCCGTCGATGCCGTTCAGATAGTAGGAACCGAGCGCAACGAAGGCGCTTGAGACGAAGGGAGCATCCGGTGCATCGGGACGATCTTCACCGTGCTCACGAACAATCTGGCTGTAATATTCGAAGGCCTTGAGGTCGTCTTCCTTGACGCCGTCGCCGGAGGCATACATTTCACCCAGCTTCCAGGCGGCCATGGGCTGACCGTTTTCGGCGGCATACTGCAGCGAACCAAGCGCAGCGGCCTTGTCGCCGGAATAATATTGGCGGGCACCGGCCCGCAGTGCTTCAGACGGGGAAAGATCGTTCGGACCGATCGCCCGTGCAGGCGCCGGCTGACCGTCAAAGGCGGCCACAGGCCCTGTCAGGCCGATCAGGATCAACGCACCGAGCACGGTTCCGGCTCTTCCCATGCGTTGAAGCTTTGTGCTGTTCTTAGGCATCCCAGTCACACTATTATCCGTCGGCAACGAAACAGATCCCCGACGGACTTTCTTGTTTTTTGTCCGCGCCAAGCGCATTTTCTGTCTCTTCGGCCCCAAAGCATATGCCTGCAGGACCCACTGTTTCGGAGTGGCCTAAATTGGCCGATCATTTCGTCTTAAGTTGGGCCATACGACGCCGAAATAAGACCATTTCCTGACACTTTTGTCCGGACTGTGAACCACTTCAGGTGTTGAACCCGATCTGGTCGTCCCAGACATTAGCGTAACGGGTGACGGGCAAACATGGCCGAACAGGGGCAACGGTGGCAAACCGGGGCCCTGCAAATGACTCTGTCAGTAACTGTTGCGGAATTGGCACATATTGTGACCGCCCCTCTCCCATTCAAGACCCTTATTTCAACACAGGCGGGTTGATGATGTGTTTCCAGGTCGGATTTTTGGGCCCCTGGCTGTTGAAAACGGGGGCTTTTGGCCAATTACCTTTGCCGTTCTATCTTTGTCCTTCAAACTGAGACATGATTCGGTGTAGGTAACAGCGCTGAGTTTGTAGAAACTGTGACCCAAGACCCATCAGGCGATACGGAATGAGCGCAAAAGACGATCTGTTTGCAGGCAACGCGGCGGTCTCTGCCCCAATGACACAAGATGAGCCCGCCCCAGCTCCGCAAAAGCCGCGTCCCGTTGCGCCTGTCGCGGTCAGCGACGATTATTCAGCGGCCGACATCGAGGTTCTCGAAGGGCTCGAGCCGGTTCGGCGCCGGCCAGGCATGTATATCGGCGGCACCGACGAAAAGGCGTTGCATCACCTCTTTGCCGAAGTGATCGACAACTCCATGGATGAAGCGGTTGCCGGCCATGCGACGTGGATCGACGTTTCTCTTTCCGGCGATGGCTATCTGACGATCACCGACAACGGCCGCGGCATTCCTGTCGATCCTCATCCGAAGTTCAAGGACAAGTCCGCTCTCGAAGTGATCATGACGACGCTGCATGCGGGCGGCAAGTTCGACAGCAAGGTCTATGAGACCTCTGGCGGTCTGCACGGTGTCGGCATCTCCGTGGTCAATGCGCTGTCAGAGGAACTGATTGTAGAGGTCGCGCGCAGCCGCAAGCTCTATCGCCAGATTTTCCGCCGCGGTCACGCCCAGGGCCCTCTCGAGCTGGTTGGCGACACCCAGAACAGACGCGGGACCCAGGTCAGCTTCAAACCAGACGATCAAATCTTCGGCAAAGGCGCCAAATTTGTCCCGGCGCGTCTTTTGAAGATGGCGCGGTCCAAGGCCTATCTCTTCGGCGGTGTCGAGATCCGCTGGCACTGCGCGCCTGAATTGCTGTCTGAAAAGGACGAAACACCAGCCGAGGCCGTGTTTCACTTCCCCGGCGGGCTTCGCGACTTTCTCAACGAGAGACTGACCAAGGAACGCCGTGTCGTCGACGACGTGTTCTTCGGCCGCACCGACAACGCCGGCAAACACGGGTCCGTGGAATGGGCCGTGAGCTGGTTTGCCGGCGACGGCTTTGTCAGTTCCTACTGCAACACCGTGCCGACACCGGAAGGCGGAACTCACGAAGCGGGTTTTCGATATGCCCTGCTGCGTGGTCTCAAGGCATATGGCGAACTGACAAACAACAAGAAGGCATCCATCATCACCGGCGATGATGTGATGACATCAGCCGGCGGAATGCTGTCCGTCTTCATCCGTGAGCCCGAATTCGTCGGCCAGACCAAAGACAAGCTGGCGACCAACGAAGCCACTCGCATTGCGGAGACGGCTGTCCGTGATGCATTTGACCATTGGCTGACGGCCTCCCCCAACCAGGCAAACAAGCTTCTGGAGTGGGTGATCGATCGCGCGGATGAGCGTTTGCGCCGTCGCCAGGAAAAAGACGTCGCCCGCAAGACAGCCGTGCGCAAGCTGCGCCTTCCTGGCAAACTTGCCGACTGCTCGGCAAACCAGTCCGATGGCACCGAACTCTTCATCGTGGAGGGTGACTCGGCAGGTGGCTCGGCCAAACAGGCGCGCAACCGTTCCAACCAGGCCGTCTTGCCCTTGCGCGGCAAGATCCTGAACGTCGCAAACGCCGGGCGCGACAAACTCGTCGCCAACCAGCAGCTTGCCGATCTCATCCAGGCCCTTGGCTGCGGCACGCGCTCCCAATACCGGGAAAGTGACCTGCGATACGAGAAGATCGTCATCATGACGGATGCTGACGTCGACGGCGCCCACATTGCATCACTTTTGATTACTTTCTTTTACCGCGAAATGCCGGAACTTATCCGTGGCGGCCATCTCTTCCTGGCCGTGCCACCCCTCTATCGCCTCAGCCAGGGGGGGAAGAGCCTCTATGCACGCGACGATGCCCATAAAGACGAATTGATGGAGACCGTCTTCAAGGGTAAATCCAAGGTGGAAATCGGCCGTTTCAAGGGTTTGGGTGAAATGTTGCCGGCTCAGCTGAAGGAAACGACAATGGACCCGTCCAAGCGGACCATGCTGAAGGTCGTTGTCGAAGAAGAAGCTGTAACAGACACCAACGACACCGTTGAACGGCTGATGGGCAACAAGCCGGAAGCGCGCTTCCGGTTCATTCAGGACAACGCTGAATTCGCTGAGGATCTTGATATTTAGCCGCAACAGCAGGTATTTTGATCTATATCTTTTTTTGAAGAGGTTGGGCGGGCGTATATTTTTGCCCGCACTGCCTATTTGACCGGTCGGAAACGTAGCATGTTAAACCGGATGTATTCGATACTGGACAGACGGCTTCGCCCCTTGCGAAATCATGTCTTCCTGGCTTTTCCCAAGCACAAGATCGCCTTTGCCCGTATCGCGGAACCTGCTTTTCAACTTCTGCGCCCGGTTCTTCATTGCCTTGCCGGGACAGACAAGCTCAAGGCCCTTTCCGGTTTTGATCTTCGGACCGCCGCCACGGAACGGCTGCTCTTCCACGGGAATGTAGAGTTACTGACAGCACGCGAACTCAAACGGCGGCATCCCGAAATGAAAGTCGCAGCCTGGGTTCAGGATCCGATGCACCGGCTGGCCTACTGTTACGAGAAAGTCATCCTGAGTGCCGATCCACTTCCGGCCTATTATGAAGAGCGCCAGTTCAATCAGGACATGACACCTCAGGAGTTCGTGTCACACGTTGCGTCGATCTCGGACCTGGAAGCAGACAATCTGTTTCGCAGCCAGACAGCTGCCCTCACCTACAAAGGAATGTTGACGGCCGATCTGATCTTGCAGCTTGAAGATTTCGACCAGTCATTCGCGACTTTTCTTTCGGAAAGCTCGCTGAGGTTCCGCACGAAATCTCCTGTCGCGTATCACGTGGACAATTTTGTCGGCAGGGACACGCTGCTGTCGTTTACCGAAGACGGCCTGGTTCAGCAGCTGCGGCGGCGCTACAAGTCAGACTACGACCTGTTCTACAAACCGACGGCTCTTTCTGCCTGACGCTGCGCAATTTTACGTATCGAATACCGGCTGAAACGATACTTTCGGAAACACATACCATTGTTTGCGCCTGCATTTTGGGCAACGCATACTGATTTTGCAGCCGATTTCATGAACCAACTTGGTTGCACTATTAACTGAGATGGCAAATCGTACTCGGAATTACTCGATTTTCTTGAGATTTTACCTCTCAAGCGCATTGACACCTGAGCGCATGAATGTAGGGTGTGCGCACATTGGCACCGGCGGTTCCCACGGCGCCGCCGATTAACAATCACAACATTCGGGCAAAGCGCTCCATGGCATTTAATACTCTCGGTCTTAGCGAGAAGGTCCTCGCTGCAGTTGAAGCAGCAGGTTATAAGGAACCCACGGCAATCCAGTCGGGAGCCATTCCGCAGGTGCTTGAGCGCCGCGACATCCTTGGCATTGCCCAGACCGGGACCGGCAAGACCGCAAGTTTCACATTGCCCATGCTGACGCTGCTCGAAAAGGGCCGCGCTCGTGCGCGGATGCCGCGCACGCTCATCCTGGAACCGACGCGCGAACTCGCTGCGCAGGTTGAAGAGAACTTTGCCAAATACGGCACCAACCATAAACTCAACGTTGCCCTGCTGATCGGCGGTGTGTCCTTTTCCGACCAGGACAAGAAGCTCGACCGTGGCACAGATGTTCTGATCGCGACGCCTGGCCGTCTGCTTGATCACTTCGAGCGCGGCAAGCTGTTGTTGCAGGGTGTTGAAATCCTCGTCATCGACGAAGCCGATCGTATGCTCGACATGGGCTTCATTCCGGATATCGAGCGGATCTGCAAACTGATCCCGTTCACCCGTCAGACTCTTTTCTTCTCGGCGACGATGCCACCGGAAATCCAGCGACTGACAGAAACTTTCCTGCAGAATCCGGCCCGTATCGAAGTCGCACCGACCTCGTCGACGGCTGAAAATGTCGCTCAGTTTCTGAAGGCGGCCGAGTCCAAGGACTACGAAAAGCGCGCAGCCCTGCGCGAACTGCTGGAAGGTGCTGAAGACCTCAAGAATGCGATTGTCTTCTGCAACCGCAAACGGGACGTGACGACGCTTTACCGGTCTCTGGAGCGTCATGAATACAACGTGGGCGCGCTCCATGGTGACATGGACCAGCGCACACGCATGATGATGCTGGACAACTTCCGGAAGGGAACGATCAAGCTTCTTGTCGCGAGTGACGTTGCCGCGCGTGGCCTCGATATTCCCGAGGTCAGCCACGTCTTCAACTTCGATGTTCCGAGCAATGCCGAAGACTATGTCCACCGGATCGGCCGGACGGGCCGCGCCGGACGCAAGGGCACTGCCTTCACGCTCGTAACCGGTGAAGACCAGAAATACCTCGATGCCATTCAGACATTGATCAAGAAGGACATCGACTGGCTGGGCGATGCGATAGATTTCGAAGCTGCCGCTCAGGAACGCAAGGCACGCCGCAAGGCCGGCAAGCCTTCCAGGAACGCACGGTCGAGCAACGACAACGAGGCTGCAGAACAACCCAAGCCTTCCAATCGTCGCCGGTCGCAGAGCAAGCCACGCGAAGTCGTGGAAGAGCAGATGGAGGAACTCCCGGAAATGCTGAACCCGACACCGGTCTCAAACCTGCCGCAACGGCAGAGTGGCAAGCGCTCCAGAAACGATAAACTGGAACCTGCCTTCGGTGCTGGCGTTCACATTCCTGCGTTTCTTCTGCGTGAGCCGCGGCCTAAAAAGGCCTCGTAACGCCGAATTCTCTCCAGGTTTTGCCTTAAGCTTAACGGCTCCTTAAACCTTCCAGCCGAGTTTAAAACCTAGTTCTTGTGTCCGTGTGGGGCGGATTCGCAAGGCATGGGTGAGAGAAACTTGATGGCGGATGAAGACGACCATAAGCGGACTATCCAGTATGGAGAGTCCGCAATCAGTTACATCAAGAAGAATGTGCTGCCAGCCTACCCTCGTTCTTACGAGCTTTGGTACACTTACGCGGCTGGATACAATCAAGGCCTGAACAGGGCCGTCAATGAATCCATAAAATCCAACGGCAGGATCAGCACCGACGAGATGCTGACCCTTTATGGCCGTTTCCTGTCGCCGACACGGCTCGGTGATCGCCTGGACGAAGTTGGCTCCAAGGTTTCCCGGGAAGTTGAAGAACTGGTCGATACGCTAAAGCTGAGTGCCGACGCCACGTCCGATTATGGCACCGCGCTCGAGCAGGCAGGCGAAAAGATCAGGTCGGTTTCCGATCCGGAGAAACTACAGAATTACGTCACACATCTGGTGAAATCGACCCAGAATGCAGTTGCTTCCAACCGCAAGCTGGAGAGCCAGCTGCTGGAGTCCAAGAAACACATTGAGAACCTGCAGTCGTCACTGGAAGCGATCCGCTACGAATCCCTGACGGACGAGTTGACGACACTCAACAATCGCAAGCACTTCGAGAACTCGATTGAACGTGTCATCGATCAATCAAAGGAGAGCGGTCGTGGCTTCTCCTTGCTGATGACCGACATCGATCACTTCAAGAAGTTCAATGACACCTATGGCCACCAGACTGGCGACCAGGTTCTGCGACTTGTCGCACTTGCGGTTAAACAGAACATCAAGGCACAGGACATCGCCTGCCGGTATGGCGGTGAGGAATTTGCGATCATTCTGCCACATGTCGGGCTCGAAGATGCCGCCGAAATTGGCGAGAACATCCGAAATGCGGTGATGTCCAAAGAACTCGTGAAACGTTCAACGGGAGAAAATCTCGGCCGTGTGACGATCTCTGTCGGCATCGCAACCTACGAGAACATCGATACGGTCCATTCCATCGTTTCGCGCGCGGACGAAGCGCTTTACCTTGCAAAAGATTCCGGTCGAAACCTTGTGAAGACTGAAAAGGATCTTGCAGGGGTGGATCAACGGGAAGACGTTGCCTGACCCAAGGCATCGTCCCTGATCAAGTATCAAGTTTCTAAATTCATTGGAAAAACAGGGGCTGAGCAGAAACTGTCTCAGTCTTTTGCATTCAGCCCCATCTGCCAGAAATCACTTTCCAGACGGCAGGCCTTCTCGAATATGGACAGCACGCGCGGGTATCGATGCTCCGTCAACGTCTGGCCTGCAGTTCCGTCTAGCCAGGCGATAAAGCCCTTTGCGAGTTCCTGATAGCCTTCACTGGCGTATTCCCGGATCCAGCGTGTGTAGGGATTGCCATCGGTGTCGCAGCCTTCCGCGGCCAGCCTGGCTCCAATTTCCGCGTATCCAATCACGCAAGGCGCAAGAGCGGCCTGGAGGTCCAGGAGATCACCAGCCATACCGGCATCGAGCACAAAGCGCGTATATGCCACTGTGGGCGTGTCTTCTGGTGCCTGCTCGATCATGTCACGCTCCATGCCCCAACCGCGGCACATCTCGACATGTAGGTCGAGTTCATCATCCAGAATCGCCTTTACCCCCTCCAGTGACTGACGCATGTCGGCGACTGACGGGCTTTTGTAGACGCCAAGCGCATAAGCGCGGGCGAACTGGATGAGAAACAGATAGTCCTGAACCAGGTAGTGCTTGAAACAAGATAACGGCAGCGTACCCGCGCCAAGCTGCTGAACAAATGCGTGATGGGTGTAGTCGGACCACTGCGGGCCGGCGTCGGCCTTCAGCCGCTCGAAAAGGCTCATGAAAATCTCATCGAATAGATAGAAAGGCGCGTTCAGCGTGCCAGGGCGTTCAGGTCCGCAGCCTGAAGCGAAACGGATTCCCCACAGCCACAGGCAGACACTTCATTCGGGTTCTTGAAGATGAAGCCGGAACGGAACTTGGTCACTTCGAAGTCCATTTCCGTGCCGAGCAGAAAGAGCACGGCAGAAGGATCCACGAAGAGTTTCGCCCCCTTGTCTTCAACGGCATCATCACCTGGCCGCGCCGCATCCACCATTTCCATGGTGTATTCCATACCGGCGCAGCCGCCCTTCTTGATACCAACACGCAAGCCGATGGCATTCTTGTCGGAATTCTCGACAAGTTCCTTCACGCGCTCGGCGGCGGCGTCAGTCAGGGTCATCACCTGGAATTTAGCGGCGGAAGCCATATGATCCTCGTTCAGTGCAGCGAATGCTAAACCTGATATGGGGTTTCAGCTTATCCGATTAAAGGCTTGAAGCTCAATACCAGTTGAGCGCAACCTTCGCTTCATCAGACATGCGATCAGGTGTCCAGGGAGGGTCGAAGACCATATCGACGTTGACCGGTCCCACCCCTGCAACCGCAGAAACGGCATTTTCCACCCAGCCCGGCATTTCGCCAGCCACAGGGCAGCCAGGGGCCGTCAGGGTCATGTCGATGTTGATCGACCTGTCATCCTCGATATCGACCTTGTAGATCAGGCCAAGCTCATAGATGTCACACGGAATCTCCGGATCGTAGACCGTCTTCAAAGCACCGATGATATCGGTGGTCAGCTGGTCGAGTTCATTTGCCGGAATGGCGCTCTTGGCCGAGACTTCCGTCTGCAACTCTTCGCCGTCCGCGCCGGTATCGATTGTGGTAGCGTTTTCCATGGGGTCCGTCCTTACCCGAAAAAGCTCTGAGCCTTCAACAGGGCTTCATACAGCGCGTCCACTTCCGCACGCGTGTTGTAAAGCCCGAAGCTTGCCCGACATGTAGAGGTCACACCATATCTTGCCAAGAGCGGCTGTGCACAATGGGTTCCTGCCCGCACAGCGACCCCTGCCCGGTCGATGATCGTGGCAACGTCGTGTGCGTGGGCGCCCTGCAGTTCGAACGAGACAATTGCGCCCTTGTCCGGCGCATCCCCGAAAATTCGCAAAGAGTTGATCTCGCGCAGCTTCCGGTGGGCATAATCCTTCAGATCTGCTTCGTGGCGTGCAATGTTTTCTCGGCCTATCGCATCCATATAGTCGAGAGCCGCGCCAAGACCGATTGCCTGCACGATCGGCGGCGTCCCGGCCTCAAATCTGTGTGGCGGTTCATTATAGGTAACAAGGTCCTCGGTCACGTCGAGGATCATCTCGCCGCCGCCATTGAAAGGACGCAAGGCTTTCAACCGATCCGGCTTGCCCCACAGGACCCCGATGCCCGACGGCCCATAGACCTTGTGTCCAGTGAAGACGTAGTAGTCGCAATCGATATCCTGAACGTCGACAGGAAGATGCACGGCCGCCTGACTTCCGTCCACAAGCACCGGGATGCCGCGTTCATGTGCGATCCGGCAAACTTCCTTCACCGGAACGACCGTGCCCAGAACATTCGACATGTGCGTGAGCGCAACCAGTCTTGTCTTGTCCGTCAAGGTATCAGCAAAGGCATCGAGATCGAACGAGCCATCTTCGCGAACATAGACCCATTTCAGCTTCGCACCGTGACGTTCACGGTGAAAATGCCAAGGCACGATGTTGGAGTGGTGCTCCATGATCGACAGAACGATCTCACCGCCATCGGCAAAATAGTCGGGCCCGAGACCATATGACACCAGGTTGATCGCCTCGGTCGTGGACTTGGTGAAAACCACCTCATCGACGGATCCGGCATTCAGGAAACGGCGCACTTTCTCGCGCGCGGCTTCATAGTTGTCCGTTGCGGTATTCGACAGGAAATGCAGGCCACGATGAACGTTGGCGTACTCCTCCGAGTAAGCCTTGGTCACCGCATCTATCACCTGCTGGGGTTTCTGGGCGGAAGCACCGTTATCCAGATAGACCAGCGGCTTGCCGTAAACCTCCCGCGACAGGATCGGAAAATCCCGACGGATGGTTTCGACGTCGTAACCGGTGTTGCCGGTTGTTTCTTCTGCGGTCGCGACCGTCATGCGGCGCTGCTCCTTATTCCCGTTCGCTTCAGATGTCAGTGATTGGCAAGCCAGTCACGCACGCGCGCTTCCAGGCCTTCGGTCACATCATCCTCGCCGTATTCTTCAATCGCTTCGGACAGGAAAGCGAGTACCAGAAGGGTCTTTGCCTCGTCTTCCGGAATGCCACGGGCGCGCAGGTAGAAAAGCAGGTCCTCATCGATCTGTCCGCTGGTCGCACCGTGAGCGCACAATACGTCGTCCGCGAAAATCTCCAGTTCCGGCTTGTTGGCCATTTCCGCGTCCTCGGAGAGGAGCAGAGCCTGGGTCATCATCTCGCCATCGGTTTTCTGCGCATGCTGGGCAACGTTGATGCGACCCTGGTAGACACCCCTGGCCTCGCCGTCCAGCACGGTCTTGAAGAACTCGCGGCTGTTACAGTGTGGCACAGCATGATCGACGATCAGCGTCTGATCAGCCAGCGATTTACCGCCCGCCATGGTTACGCCGTAGATCTTCGCTTCCGAATTTTCACCGGTAAAGTTGATGAATTGCTGGTTGCGCGTGAACTGCGGTCCGGCAATGAACCCAAGCGATTTCAGCTCGGTTTCAGCGCCTAGCGTAGCAATTGTCGTGAACAGCTGCGCGGCGTCCGTCTTGCCGACGATCAATCGCGTGGCAGCAAGCGCTGCCTTGTCGGCGAGATCGTAGTCAAACACCGTGTTCAGTTCGCCTTCGCCGGTATCTCCGACAAAGGTTTCCAGAAGACGCAATTTTGCGCCTTCGCCAAGTTTAATGCGGTTGCGGACGGCCTGAGCGCCCTTGGAAGTCGCCACCTGAACCAGCTCGACCGGCTTGGACACTTCCACGCCCGCCTCGACTGTCACGACGACGCCGCCTTGGAGGAAGGCAGTGTTCAAGGCAACGACACCGTCGGACGGTCCCGTCTTTGGCGACGCAATCAGCTGGGTGCCTGTTTCGCCGGCAAGAGCATCGGCAACGTTTGTCAGGGTTACACCTTCGCCTGCGAGCGCTTCCACGTCCGAAAGCTCGGCAAGATAGGACCCATTGGCAACGACGATGCGGTACCGGTCGAGATCTCCGAAGCCGTCCTGTGTCTCGATCAGCTTGCTGGCAATGGCTGCGTCAGTTGCACCCGCAAGGGAGGCAGCCGACTTCATGTAGGCACGCAGGTCGGAATACTTGTATTCCTCTACCCGGCGATGCGGCAGTCCACGGTCCCGAATCTGGCCGAGCGCCGCTTCGCGGAGAGCCTTGACGGCAACCGAGCCGGCCAAACCGTCTTTCGCGCTGTCGAAACGCTCCAGCAGGTCGCTTTCCGCCTGGGTGTGTTTGATGGGTGCGCTGGCGTTCATATCGCTTTGCTCCCTCAGGCGGCCGTGTCGATGTAGTCGGCGTAACCGTTCTTTTCCAGCTCCAGCGCCAGGTCCTTGTCGCCGGTCTTGACGATGCGGCCCCTGGACAGAACGTGGACGACATCCGGAACGATGTGGTCAAGCAGACGCTGATAGTGGGTGATCACCACCATGGCGCGATCGGGACCGCGCAGCTTGTTCACGCCTTCAGAAACGATCCTGAGTGCGTCGATGTCGAGGCCGGAATCGGTCTCGTCGAGAACGCAGAGCTTCGGCTCCAGCAAGGACATCTGCAGAATTTCCGCACGCTTCTTCTCGCCACCGGAGAAGCCCACATTGAGCGGACGCTTCAGCATGTCCATGGAGACGTTCAGGTGGCCGGCAGCCTCCTTGACGCGCTTCATGAAGTCCGGGATCGACAGCGTGTCCTCACCGCGTGCCTTGCGCTGTGCGTTCATCGCCGTCTTGAGGAATTCCATGGTGGCAACACCTGGAATCTCGATCGGGTACTGGAACGCCAGGAACAGGCCCGCAGCAGCGCGCTCATCCGGCTCCATCTCAAGAAGGTTCTCTCCGTTGAACAGGATCTCGCCTTCGGTAACCTCGTAGTCGTCCTTGCCGGCCAGGATGTAGGACAGCGTCGACTTGCCGGAACCGTTCGGGCCCATGATGGCGTGTACTTCGCCTGCATTGATGGTCAGATCGATGCCGCGCAGGATCTCTGTTTCGTCTTCCGCAATGCGGGCGTGCAGGTTCTTGATCTCAAGCATTGTTTGCTTCCGTCGTCTCGTTCGTTTTTTCTTTTTCGATCGCCAGTTGGCGAAGATCCTCAGCTCTTTTCTTGCGTGTCGTGATGACTTTCCTCGTTTTCACCGCGACATGGGCCAGAGCGATCACGGCCGTAAATCCTGCTGCGTAAACCGCCATCTGACGGTCGACAAAGATCAGCAGGAACGACACGAACAGCAGGATTCCAAAAACTGTCCCAAAGATGAGTTCGGAAAGATACAAGTGCATGTATTTTCCCTGATCCTGGAGCCCGTCCTGCCCTTCCATTCGGCGTTTCGCAGCCAATATCTGTGACTGCGCAACAGCCAAGTCATGTGTCTCCGACCCGTGTCCCAAAGCTTCGCTCCTGCCTCAGACCGTTTTGAAAATCATGAACCCGCCAGCAGAAACTGCTTCGTAACGGTGATCTTCCCGACGATCACGGAATTTATTCCGTCCAGTTCTTCGGAGCCCCCACAATTCCACTAACCCAACGGGCCGATGGAGGCTCATGGTCGCCATCATCAGCTCAGCCCACGGATCCTTCCAGGCTGATCGAGATCAGCTTCTGTGCCTCGACGGCGAATTCCATCGGCAGCTGCTGGATAACGTCCTTGACGAAACCGTTGACGATCAGCGCCACGGCTTCTTCTTCGGAAAGGCCGCGCTGCAGGCAGTAAAACATCTGGTCGTCCGAGATCTTCGAGGTGGTCGCCTCGTGTTCGAACTGGGCCGAGGCATTCTTGCTCTCGATGTAAGGCACTGTGTGAGCACCGCAGTCCTGACCGATCAGAAGCGAGTCACACTGGGTGAAGTTGCGCGCATTCGAGGCTTTCCGGTGAGCGGAAACCAGGCCACGATAAGTGTTCTGGGACTTGCCTGCGGAAATGCCCTTGGAAATGATCCGGCTGGAAGAGTTCTTGCCCAGATGGATCATCTTTGTGCCACTGTCGACCTGCTGATAGCCGTTGGAAACCGCGATCGAATAGAACTCACCACGCGAATTTTCGCCGCGCAGGATGCAGGACGGGTATTTCCAGGTAATCGCTGATCCTGTCTCGACCTGCGTCCAGGAGATCTTGGAATTCTTGCCGCGGCAGTCGCCACGCTTCGTGACGAAATTATAGATGCCGCCCTTGCCGTCCTTGTCGCCCGGGAACCAGTTCTGGACGGTGGAGTATTTGATCTCCGCATCATCCAGGGCCACCAGTTCAACGACAGCGGCATGAAGCTGGTTCTCGTCGCGCTGAGGTGCCGTACAGCCTTCCAGATAGGAGACGTAAGCGCCCTTCTCGGCAATGATCAGCGTGCGTTCGAACTGACCGGTGTTCTGTTCGTTGATACGGAAATAGGTCGACAGTTCCATAGGGCAGCGAACGCCTTCAGGCACATAGACAAAGGATCCATCCGAAAAGACAGCCGAGTTCAGCGTCGCGTAGTAGTTGTCGGTCACCGGAACGACGGAGCCGAGATACTTCTTCACCAGATCCGGATATTCGCGCAGTGCTTCGGAAATGGAACAGAAGATAACGCCGGCCTTCTTCAGCTCTTCCTTGAACGTGGTCACGACGGAAACGGAATCGAACACAGCATCGACCGCAACCCGGTTCTTGGGCTCGACACCGGCCAGGATTTCCTGCTCGCGCAGCGGAATACCGAGCTTTTCGTAGGTCGCCAGCAGTTCCGGATCGACTTCGTCCAGGCTTTTCGGGCCTTCGACGGATTTCGGAGACGCCCAGTAATAGAGGTCGTCGAGATCGATCTTCGGGTAGGAAACGCGCGCCCAGGTCGGCTCTTCCATCTGCTGAAAGCGGCGCAGCGCATCAAGGCGCCATTCCGTCATCCATTCCGGCTCGTTCTTTTTAGCCGACAGAAAGCGAACGGTTTCCTCGGATAGGCCTTTGGCGCCTTTTTCCGACTCGATATCGGTCACAAAGCCGTATTTATACTGGTCGACATCGATGGCTTTCACCGTATCGATGGTTTCCTGTACAGCTGGCATGTCTTGCCTCCATTCAACAGGCCTCGTGCCTGCTTTTGTTATTTCCTGCAGGGACCTTGTCACCTGCGCCATGTCTGGCAGCGAAGCTGCCTAAATCTTGTCGTCAAGCCGCCTGATGACGTGCTTGCGGATTGAGCCTGCCGACGATTTTCGGCCACAGCTCAAGGAACCTGTCGATATCGGCGCCGCTGGTATTCCACCCCATGCTGATACGCAAGGCGCAGCGGGCAAGATCTTCCGGAACGCCCATGGCTGTCAGCACATGAGACACGGACACCTTGCCGGAAGAGCAGGCTGAACCGGATGAAACCGAGATATGGTCGAGATCGCAGGCGATCAGCGCGGTTTCTGCCGGAATGCCCGGAACGGCAAAGCAACAGGTGTTGGACAGTCTTTCAGCCTTGTCGCCAAAAATAACTGTCGAAGGACAAATCGCGCACAGCCCGGCTTCGAGCTTCGCCTTCATATCGCTCAGATGGCGCGTATCGGCCGATTCTTCAAGAGCGGCCTTGCTGGCAATGCCGAAGCCGGCGATTGCCGAAACATTCTCCGTTCCGCCGCGGCGCCAGTTTTCCTGACCACCGCCAACCATGAGTGGCGCAGGTACACGGGCCGTTGAACGCACCACAACCGCACCGATGCCTTGCGGACCACCGAACTTGTGAGCAGACAGCGTCAGGACATCTGTCTTCCAGCTTTCCAGATCGATCGGCATCCGGCCGGCAGCCTGAACCGCGTCGACGTGAAAGTAGTGGCCGTGTCTTTCGGCAATGGCACCGATTTCGGCAAGAGGCTGGATGACACCGGTTTCATTGTTGGCAGCCATCACGGAAATGAGGCTTGGCCCGGCGTCCTTGACAGCCAGTTCGAGGGCACCGAGCTCAACACGGCCATCGCTGTCGACAGGTATGACCACCTGATCGGAAACCGCAAAGCGTCCGCCAGTCATCACGGAAGGATGCTCAATAGCGCTCCTGAACAACTTGTCGAGGTAAACGGGCGCTCCCTGGTCCTGCCAGGCCGGTGAAAGCGCCGTCATGTTCGCTTCCGTTCCGCCGGAAACAAATGTCACTGCACGGTTCCTGGCGTTGCAAAGACGGGCGACCTGTTCGCGTGCGGTTTCAATGCGTCCACGCGCCTTGCGGCCGTGAGCGTGAACGGAGGATGCGTTGCCTGCATCATTCAGCACCTCGATCATGACCTCACGCGCGGTTTCGCGCAAAGGCGCGCCGGCGTTGTGGTCCAGATAGATCGGGGCTGACTGCTGCTGCATAGCGCCTCTTACGCTTGAACTCGAGTTTCGCAAAGAATCGAATTTTCGCTTTACTATCAGCTACATGTGCGAAAAACCTTGAATTTTTCCGCCATGATGACGATAACTGCCCCCAACCGGTCGAACCGAGCATCGTCTGCCTGCTGAGGGATGGTGCGAACTTTCGAATAATTCTAAACAGGGTTCTAGAAACTCGGAGACAAAGAGTCAAGTTTAGACTTACGGGAAACCACGTATCGTGAGCCCAAATTACCGCGCGATCTTCCTCTGCGCGACAAAATGACAAGGACATAGCGTTTCATGCCTGAGGTGATCTTCAACGGTCCCGCCGGCCGGCTTGAGGGCCGGTTCCATCCCGCCAGAAAACGCAACGCACCCATTGCCCTGGTTCTGCATCTGCATCCGCAATTCGGCGGCACGATGAACAACCAGATCGTCTACCAGATGTACTACATGTTCGCCCGGCGCGGATTTGCAGTGCTGCGTTTCAACTTCCGCGGCGTCGGCCGTTCGCAAGGCTCCTTCGACCATGGCCAGGGCGAACTGTCCGATGCAGCGGCGGCCCTCGACTGGGTGCAGACCGTTCATACAGACGCCCGCGCCTGCTGGATTGCCGGTTTCTCGTTCGGTGCCTGGATCGGCATGCAGTTGCTGATGCGCCGCCCTGAAGTGGAAGGCTTCATCTCGGTCGCCCCACCGGCAAACCTGCACGACTTCTCGTTCCTGGCCCCCTGCCCGTCCTCCGGCCTGATCATTCATGGTGATAACGACAAGGTCGTTCCGCAGAAGGATGTGCAGACGCTGGTCGACAAGCTTAAAACCCAGAAAGGCATCGTGATCGATCACGAAACCATTCCGGGAGCCAACCATTTCTTCGAAAACGATATGGACGAGCTCATGCAGCGTTGCGGCACATATGTGGATGGGCGGCTTGGGCTGACGCCATCCGATTACGTCGACATCGACTGACACGACACCGAAGCCCGCCACCCGGCGGGCTTTTCATTTGTCCGAACGCCTGCGGTTCTCATGCCCGTCTCAACAGACAGTCTCGTCATCCGCTCGGCAAAGTCCGAAGATTTCGAGGGACTTTGCGCGCTCTATGCCCAACTGATTTCCAACGACATTGCCGCTGATGATGATTTTCGCCGCGAAACTTTTCACCAGATCCTGACACAACAAGGTGTCGATTTGCTTGTCGGAAAACTGGCAGGCACATTGGTTGCGACCTGCATGCTGATTGTCGTGCCCAATCTGACACGTGGCTGCGCACCATTCGCCCTTGTTGAAAATGTCATTACACATTCCGACTGGCGAGGGAGCGGAATTGGAAAGGCACTACTTCGTGCTGCCACCGACAAGGCGTTTTCGGCCGGGTGTTTCAAGGTGATGTTGCTGTCGGGTACAGCCAACAAGGACGCTCATCGGTTCTACGAGAGACTAGGGTTCACAACCTCCAAGACTGGCTTTGAATTGCGCGCTCCAGGGTACCCTGCACGCAATTGAGAGCAAGCGCCAAGTCCTTGTAACAATTAGCAGACTGGACAGACCGGTATTTGCCTGCCTTGATTTTCCAGATTGAGAACCGGGAGGCATGAACACGATGGCTGGCTACTTCGGGACCGAACAGCAAATCAAGCTCCAGCAGCGAGCTGAAGAACGTTACGGCTGGAGCATGAAGACGCCCGGAGCCTGCTGCAATGTACGCACGCTCGGTACGGACGATCCTGATGCCCTGGGGGTCGACACCATCTTCGAAGTACTGGCAGAAGATGGCGTGTTCGGGTTTCGTCTTCTTGAAAAAGTCCGTCAGCCCGACCTGGAAAACGCTCTGACGGATAACGGCTACCGGCTGGACACCTGGGATGTCTTCGTGGGCGACACAAATGCGATCCGCGCCGCAACAAGGCCCACCCTTTCAACCGCCCTTCCAGGCGGCATTCGCGCATTTTCAGAGCTTGACGGCGCAGAGGGGCCACTGACGCGTTCGTTCCAGGAATTCATGGCAACGGCTGGAATCGCTCCGTTCTCAGGATCGTTCCTGAACGGCGATCATGGTGCGGTTGTTTCCGTCGGGTTGATGGATGACGCAGGCAGTCTTGCCGCTTGTGCCCACGCCTATCTGCCGCACAATCATCACAGCCCCTATCACAGTTATGCCTGGGGTGGTCTCGTTGCCGTTGCGCCCGAACAACGCGGTAAAGGGCTTGGCACTTACGTCAATGCGCTGATGGCGGACGCAGCACTGACACGGCTTTCTGCGACACATGTCTATGAACTGGTCGCGGCAACGAACACAACATCACGCCGAATGGTCGAAGGTTGCGGGCTGTCGTTGTCGCAAGAACTCTATTCCGGGCTCGCTACCAGGGGAGCAGAACGGTTTACACGATAAGACCCAAAGTCGTTTTCCGACTTCTGCCTACCCCTGGAAGGGTTTCGGACGCGGTACGCCCGGACCAGTATCCAGACCGTCGTCAGGTCCAGCCAACGGGTCTTCACCCTCTGCAACGGTGCCTTTGATCGGAGGACCGGCATAATCTTCTGGCGGCGGAACGCTTGAGGCAAGTTTACAATCGGTCAGCCAGATATCGTACACGGGGTGCTCAACCGCGTGGAGGCCCGGGCTGGCTGCAAACATCCAGCCGGAATAGATCCGCCGTACTTCGTTGTTGAGTGTGATTTCATCGACCTGAACAAAACCGGTCGTAAGAGGCGATTCCGTCTGAGGGCGCGTGTGACAGACCCTCGGCGTGACTTGCAGCGCACCGAACTGGACGGTTTCACCAATGTAAACATCGAAGGAGATGATACGTCCGGTGATCTTGTCGAGGCCCGAAAAGACAGCGACCGGGTTTTCGATCTTTTGAGCGTGTGCAGAAACCAGGGGCATGACCATCGCCATCGCCGCGATTCCAAGGCCTGCGCCCAGGCGCTTTACCGCTTTCATCGTGTCAAACTGGTCCGCCATCAGCTTCAATTCGATTCCTCAGGTGCTAAGCATACGTGTGTTCTTTTATGCGGCGCTAGCACCGAATTGCGGCCCGGAAAAGACAAAGCTCGTTCCGGGCCGAGAAATGATCTAGCCGATTTCCGCCAGACGACTGAGCGCCGTCTGGACCTTCTCCAGCTTTTCCTTGGATTCGGCAACTTTTTCGCGTTCGCCGTCAACAACCTCTTCGGGGGCCTTGGCAACGAATGCCGGGTTGGAAAGCTTCTTCTCGATCTTCGAGATCTCACCTTCCAGCTTGCCGGCTTCCTTCTGAAGCCGGGTCTTTTCGGCACCTAGGTCGATGACCCCGGCGAGTGGCAGACAGACTGTGGCTTCGCCGACAATAATCTGGGCCGCTCCGGAGGGAGCTGCATCAGCCAGGGAAACGGCCTCTGCCCTTGCCAGACGAAGAATGGCAGATTCGTGGGTCTTGAGCCGGGCCTTGGTCTGGTCACTGGCCCCTGCGACGACCACTGAGACCTTCGCACCTGCCGGAATGTTCATTTCCGCGCGAACAGATCTGATTTCGGAAATCAGATCCACGAGCCAGTTGATCTCACCAGCCGCAGCCTCATCGGAAACCTTGGCCTCCGGCCATGCAGTCAGCATCAGCAGGCCATCGTGCGCGTTGCCTTCGTCTCCGAGACGCTCCCACAGTTCTTCCGTCAGGAACGGCATGATCGGATGCAGGACCTTCAGAATTTCGTCCAACGCCCATGCTGCCGTTGCCCGGGTTTCGGCCTTGGCTGCTTCATCTTCACCGTTGAAGATCGGCTTTGCGAGTTCCAGGTACCAGTCGCAGAACGTGTTCCAGGTAAATCGATAGGCAGCACCGGATGCATCGTTGAACCGGAAGTCCTCGAGTGCCTCGGTAACCTCGGCGATGCAGCGGCCTGTTTCCGTTGCGATCCAACGGTTGAGCGTGTGCTTGGTTGCTGCCGGGTCGAATCCTTCCATCCGTGCACAGCCGTTCATTTCGGCGAACCGGGCAGCGTTCCAGAGTTTGGTCGCAAAGCGCTGACCGCCTTCGGCTGCCTGATCGGACATCCGAAGCATCCTGCGGGCCTGCACCTCCTGGCTTGCAAGCGCAAACCGGGTAGCGTCGGCGCCAAAACGGCCGATCAGATCGAGAGGATCGATCACGTTGCCGGTCGACTTGGACATTTTCTTGCCCTTGCCATCAACAACGATCGAGTTGAAGTAAACCGTGTGGAACGGCACTTCGTCCATGAAATGAATGCCCTGCATCATCATCCGGGCAACCCAGAAGAAGATGATGTCGAGACCCGTGATGAGCACATCCGTCTTGTAGTAGCGCTCGAGTTCCGGCGTCTTGTGTGGCCAACCAAGCGTCGAAAACGGCCAGAGCGCAGAGGAGAACCACGTGTCTAGGACGTCCTCATCGCGCGTCAGCGCCTTGCCGCCGGCCATTGCAACGGCCTCTTCCTCGGAATGCGCGCAGTATTCCTTGCCATCTTCATCGTACCAGACGGGGATCTGATGGCCCCACCAGAGCTGGCGGGAAATACACCAGGGCTGAATGTCGTTGAGCCAGTTGAAATAGACCTTGTCGGCGTTGCCAGGAATGAGCTTGGTCGTGCCGTCCTGAACGGCTTTCAGGGCGGGAGCCGCCAGTGTCTTGGCATCGACAAACCATTGGTCCGTCAGCATCGGCTCAATGACGACCTTGGAGCGGTCGCCGAACGGCTGCATGATCTTCTTGGATTCAACCAGCGGCAACCGCTCCGGCGCTTCCGCGCCTTCCTCCAGCGGCCGAACGACGGCCCGGCCAAGCGTGTTCCATTCAGGGGCCTGCCCCTTCATCCAGGCAACGTCCGGATGATCCGCCGGCGCCGTAACTGCCAGACCTTCCGCCGTGATCTGTTCAATAACCCGTTTGCGCGCCTCGAACCTGTCGAGACCGCGCAGGTCGTCCGGAACGATGTTGATGAGATCGACCTCTTGAATGGTCATCTCTGCGCCATCGATGATCGCCTGGGCCTTGGCGGCCTCTTCGACATAAGGCGCACCATCGGCGCGCATCGCACCCTTGGTGTCCATCAGGCGGTACATCGGGATCTTGTTGCGCTGAGCGACACCATAGTCGTTGAAATCATGTGCACCGGTGATCTTGACCGCCCCCGAGCCGAAATCCGGATCCGGATATTCGTCGGTGATGATCGGGATCAGACGGCGATGTTCCTTCGGCCCGACCGGGATTTCGCAAAGTTTGCCGACAATTGGCCTGTAACGCTCATCGTCCGGATGAACGGCAACGGCACCGTCGCCCAGCATGGTTTCCGGCCGCGTCGTGGCAATCGAAATATAGTCACGGGTCTCGCGAAGGGTGATGTTCCCCTCTTCGTCTTTCTCGACGTATTCATAGGTCGCGCCACCGGCCAACGGGTAGCGGAAGTGCCACATGTGTCCATCGGTTTCGATGTTCTCGACCTCGAGATCCGAAATGGCTGTTTCCATCTTCGGATCCCAGTTGACGAGCCGCTTGGACTTGTAGATCAGCCCCTCGTTATAGAGGTCGACAAAAACCTTGCGGACAGCCTCCGACAGGCCTTCGTCCATGGTGAACCGCTCACGCGACCAGTCGCATGATGCGCCCAGACGCTTGAGCTGAGTGATAATCGCGCTGCCGACTTCTCCCTTGTAGCGCCACGCACGCTGTACGAATGCCTCGCGGCCGATCTCTGTGCGGCTCGGCTCATTGCGTTCGGCCATCTGTCTTTCGACAGCGATCTGAAGCGCGATCCCCGCATGATCGGTGCCCGGCTGCCAAAGAGTATCGAAGCCCTGCATGCGCTTCCAGCGGATCAGGATGTCCTGAAGCGTGTTGTTGAGAGCATGCCCCATGTGCAGCGAACCGTTTACGTTCGGCGGCGGAATTACGATGGAAAAGGAGGCTGCACCCTCTTTGGCACCAGCTCCGGCCTTAAAGGCCTCCGCCTTTTCCCAGGTTTCGTAAATCCGCGGCTCAACGCTGGCCGCATCGTAGGTCTTATCCAGCATCAGGGTCACTCAATGGGAGAATGAATTTCGATTTTCGTGAAGCCCGTGTAAATCGGATGCGCTGCCGCAAGTCAACCGCCTATGCGGGCCAAACCTGCTGCCCAGTAGCGCTTTTGATAGGTGAAGTGCCTGTCTGCCGATCAGAACTTGGGTTGAATGACGTTTGCTGCGATAAGCGGGGCATGACCGTTTCAATCCGTCCACACCACCTGCTTTGCATGCTGACCTATCTGGGCAAAGGCTATACGCCGGCCTTTGTCGAAAATTACAGCACAATCGTTCAGCGCCTGAATGAAGGTGAACCCATTGAGCTGGTAGAAGGTCCTGACACCTTGTGCCAGCCAATGTTGGACGAACCGGGTTGCCATTGTCGAAATGAAAGCGTTCGCAACAGGGACCGGACAGCGGCGGCTGATATTGCACTGGTGCTCGGACGCCCTCTTGAAGAGGGCAATTCCGTCGTTTTGGACCGACAGACCCTGTCTTTTCTGAGGGATGCGTTCGCTAACGGCTCAATCCGCAAGGCATGCCAAGGCTGCGAATGGCAGAGCATGTGCTCAGCGATTGCCAGAAACGAATTCAGGGGATGCCATCTGACACCCCCTGACTGAAAATCGTCGGATAAATCCGGCCTAGCGCCGGCGCGTCACGCGCTGAATTTCCTTTTGAACCATCTGCTCGACCATTCCGGGCAGGTTCTGGTCCAGCCATGCCTTCAGCATCGGCCGCAGCATTTCCTTGACCAGCTCCTCAACCGTCTGCGCCTGCGAGCCTACAAACATGTTCGACAGGTTGTCGAATGCTGCATGAACAGCTTCACCGGTGTTCTGCGATGTCAAAGGGGCGTCGTCCGCCACATTCGGCAGATCGTCAGGCACCGGCCGAGCGGCCATCACAGGCTCAGGGTCGAAAACAGGTTCCGGTTCGGGATCAAATTCAGGAGCAGGTGGAGCCGCGAAGGAAATGTCCCCTTCGTCGCCGTCCAGGTCCTCTGCCATTCCTTCGACAATGTCCATCGCATCATCGTCAGGAATCGCCAGTTCCTCGGTCAGCTCCAGAACGTCTTCGCCTTCGTCTTCTTCGGCATCCGCAGCCATGGCTGCAGCCATGTCATCCGCGTCGTCGTCTTCTACCGGAAGGTCGTCTTCGTCGTCGTCGCTGCTCATGTCGAACAGCTTGTCGAGATCGTCCTGGGACATTTCGGAGGCATTGCCCATATCGTCCGCCGCCTCTTCTTCTACTGGTGTCTCTACGGGTTCGCTGCTGCCGCTTTCGCCGTCTTCGGCTCCCTGGGAGTCCTCATCGGATATGATTCGGCGGATCGACGCGAGGATTTCCTCCATCGACGGCTCATCAGCCTTCTTCGCCTGCGCCATGACTTCCCCCGTACTTACCGGCTACGCTCAGGAACAATCTGTTCCATCAAAATGATTCGTTAACCGAAATTATGCGGGTCAATAAGAAACGCGCAAAGTGAACGCGCCCCGAAGCATCGCCTTATCCCCTTTTTAGTCGGGAATTACCGATCAAGGGTGGAATTCAGCCAGGCGTTTCACGTCATCCTTCGTAAATTTGTCAGGATGTTCAGCCGAATAACAAAAGCGGCTGAAGATCTTTCGACCGTCAGCCGCCATCGTGAAGAATATAAGTTACCAGTTTCTTACCGGCCATCCGGAGTGCGCAGACCAAACCACTGGTCCCGCACGGCTTCGTAATGCTGCTTCGGATTGTAGCGGGCAACGTTGAGGCCAAGTGATTCAGCGTCCAACCGGCCAATCGAAGCAACCAGCTGATATCCGCTGACAATCCGATTGCGCTGCGCTGTTACGAGGTTGGACTGCTGAATGACCAGTTCGCGCTGCGCGTCAAGAACGTCGAGCGTGGTGCGCTGACCGACGCGCTGCTCTTCAATGACGCCTTCCAGAGCCAGCTGCTGTGCTTCGACAGCGGCCTGGGCTGCAACAATGGAAGCTTCAGCCGCCTGGTAGTTACCCCAGGCGGAAATGACGTTGGCGCGAATCTGATCGCGCGCCACATCCAGCTGCAGACGGGTCTGGCCCAGTTCTTCCTTGGCCTGTCGCACACGCGAAGACACGCCACCACCCTGATAGAGCGGAATGCTGACGTTACCGAAGATCTGCGCATTGTCGCTGTAGTCGGTCGTTGCAGACGGGTTCCACGATCTGGAAATGCTACCATCCAAGGTGACGGTCGGCAGAAGTTCACCTTCGATCGTCTTGATGTTGAAAATGGCGGCATCGACAAGGTGTTGCGCCTGCCGGATCAACGGCTGATGTGTTTCGCTCAGCTGCATCGCCTGGTCAATGGACTTGGGAACGTAGCGGCTGATCGACGTATCGGCCGAAAGGCTGCGTGCCTCAACGCCGATCACCTGACGGTAGATGGCGCGACTTGTATTCAGGTTGGCCATCGCGGTGTTGAGGCTGGCGCGGGCTTCGGCAGCGCGGGCTTCCGCCTGGCTGACGTCCGTCCGGGTGCCCTCACCTACGTCAAACCGGTCACGTGCGGCTCTTACCTGTTCCTGAAGGAAGGCAAGGTCACTGCGCTGAAGCGACACCAGAGCCGTATCCCTGATCACATCCACGTAGGACGTTGCCGCATCCAGCAGCGTGTCCTGTTCCGTCGACATCAGGCTTTCGCGCTGAGCACGCACGACAGCTTCTGCCTGACGGGTGGAATTGATCGTCCGGAAGCCGCGGAACAGGGTCTGACTGATCGTCAGCGAGATCGACGCGTTGTTGCGATAGTCGATCGCCGAGTCGGCCCCGGCTGCGAGGCGTCCGGCCGCTGCGGATGCTGTCACGGTTGGCCGCCAGCCTGTCAGTGCCTGAGGCACATTCTCATCCACACCACGAAGCTGCGCACGCGCCGCGTTCAAGGTGGGATTGTTCGAATAGGCAAGCGCCAGCGATTCTCTGATGGTTTCAGCATCAGCGGGGGACAGGGAGGCACCGGTCAAGGCGGTGGCGGAAACGCCACCCAACAGCCCAATAGCAATGGTCAAAACTTTTAGAGTTGAACGACCAGACACCCCACACTCCTTCCGGGTCAACCTATTTGATCCTGTTGAGTAAACTGATGGGTGTTATTCTTCAACCGTTTGAGAGCGGATAATTGCGAATTTCCGCGAGTGCGGCTTAATGGCAACAAGTTATCGCTGCGTTAAGCCATTTCTCGGCTTTTAAAGCAAAAACCCGCCATCATTCGGCGGGTTTCTGTCAGTCCGGACCAAATTGATCGCTCAGAAAACGAATTCGTCAGCCTTGTCGAAGCCAGGAAGCACGCTAACGGAGGCATTGAAACCGAATCGGCTGCTCACCGCAGATCCCGATTTCTGGTAGAGTTTGGCGACACCAGCACCACCGCGCCCTTCAATCACTGTCAGGCGTCCTGTCGGCTTCAGCTGGTCAGTCAGTGCCTTGGGCAGCACTTCGACGGCTCCGTCCACGAAAATGACGTCGTAAGGACCTTCGGAAGAATAGCCCGCTGCCAGTGCACCTTCCACGACCACCGCATTTTCGATGCCGAGATCGACCAGAACCTCGGTCGCGGTCTTGGCAAGGTCCGGATTTTCCTCAAGAGCCACGACGGATGCAGCAAGTTTGGAAACGACTGCAGCGCTGTAACCGGTGCCAGCTCCAATGACCAGAACGACATCACCTTCCCGGATATCCGCCAGTTGAACCAGCTTTCCGAAAATATGCGGCTTCATCAGCATGCGGCCGGTTTCGACTGCTCCAATCGGCAGGTCTTCGTCGATATAGGCAACGGCACGTTTGGATGCGGGAACGAAGCGCTCGCGCGGCACCACTTCCATTGCGTCCAGGATCCGGTGATCGGTCACATCGTTGGTGCGCAGCTGGTTATCCACCATCTTGCGGCGGGACTGATTAAAGTCCGTCATATCGGCCCTCACTTTGACATGCCGGATTACCGGCGCCTCTTGAGAAACGTTCATTAGCGATGCAAAGGCTGCCTGACAAGTATCCGCGCGAGCAGATCCTGCGATGGCACCCGGTTTCTGCCGAAAATAAGCAGCAACTAATGGCTTTCCTCAAATCGATAATCGGCAACGGTGGAAATGTGTACGACGTTGAAAACAGGGCTTGACCAAATCGCGCAACTGTTTGATAAGGCGCGGCACACCACCTAGGGGCCCTGTGGCGGAGTGGTGACGCAGCGGATTGCAAATCCGTGTACACCGGTTCGATTCCGGTCGGGGCCTCCAGACACTTTTTCAAATCATTGCATGTTTTTGGGCGTTCGTTGTCTTGAACGAAGCCGATGCTACATCTTTCCCTTGCGTCATGTTAGCTTCTGTCCAGAAGCCTTGAAAAAGGGGATGTGCCATGAAAACACCAGGTGGAAGTCCGCCAGCGCCAGGCAAACCGGCGCGAGTGATCACGACATCAACCATGAAACGCGTTGAACCGCCCCGGCCGCGCAAGACACCTCAAGCTGTTTCCGCCAGCGACAATACCGCGGCTCTTGTGGAAGCCTTGCGCCAGCGCATCAATGACCTGGAAAACCGAATTGCTGATCTGGAAAGCGTGATTTCGCTACAGAACCAGGATGTCATCATCAGTGCGCCGAAAAGCGTGCTCATCCAGGGCATGGACACTGTCGAGATCTCGGCCGGCAGCAAATTCAAGGTTTCTGCCAGCATGACCGAGACAAGCACTCCGATCGCCAGGTTTTCCGGCATTCTTGAGTGCGACATCGTCAAGGCGAACACGGTGATGGGTGCAGCCTATACGCCTGGCGCGGGTAACATCTGGTAGTTTTTGGCAAGGATGCGGGTGTCGATCGTTTCTCAGGTGCTCCATCCGCATTTATCCTGCCTTGACCGAACGCTGTAACAGCACGGAAGCTGCCTAGCATGAAGGAACCGAGTTTCAGCATTGGCGTCGAGGAAGAATATCTCCTCGTCGACAGATCGACCCGCATGTTGGCGAGTTCGCCACCACCGGAACTGTTCAAGGCCTGCGAAACCGCCCTTGAAGGACGAGTCAGTCCTGAATTTCTGAAATGTCAGATCGAGGTCGGAACACCGGTATGCTTCAGTCTGCAGGAGGTACGCACGGAACTCGGCTATTTCCGCAAGACCATTGCGCGCGAGGCGGCAATGTTCGACATGGCGCCGATTGCGTCTTCAACCCACCCGTTCGCCGACTGGACGGACCAGCCGCACACAGACAAGGAACGTTACAACGAGATCGCCAGGACCATGCAGCTCGTGGTCAAGCGCATGGTGATCTGCGGAATGCATGTTCATGTCGGTATCGAAGACGAAGAACTGCGCATCGAACTGTTCAATCAGCTCGCCTATTTCCTGCCGCACCTGCTCGCACTCAGCACTTCATCCCCGTTCTGGCGTGGTCGGAACACCGGCCTGAAGTCCTATCGTCTATCGGTTTTCAACGAAATGCCGCGGACCGGCCTGCCACCCGGATTCGACAGCTACTTCGACTATCGGCACACGGTCGACATTCTCGTTCGCGCCGGTGTCATCGAAGATGCCACCAAGATCTGGTGGGACCTGCGCCCCTCCGACCGGTTTCCGACACTGGAAATGCGCATTACTGATGTCTGCCCCTTGCTTGACGACGCCGTCGCCATAGCGGCGACTTTCAGATGCCTGTGCCGCATGCTTTACCGGTTGCGCCGCGCCAATCAGGGGTGGAGGCAATATTCACGGTTTCTCCTGGCGGAAAACCGCTGGCAGGCACAACGACACGGCACAAATGCACAACTGATCGATTTCGGCCGCAACGAAACGGCAGCCTTTCCGGACATGATCGAGGAACTGATTGAACTCATTCTCCCGGACGCAGTTCATTTTGACTGCGTGTCCGACGTGAGCCATTTGAGGGAGATCGCCGCCAGAGGCACCTCCGCGGAACGCCAGCTGGAACTGGCTGGCGATATTCCTGAAGACGGTCACCTGCCCCAGGACATTCTCGACAGGATTGTCGATCAGTTGATTTCCGAGACCCAACGAAGGCTTTGATCAATCCAATCGTGCTGTCGGCCCTCGCCACGATCAACCAGGTTGTCTTGGCGGCGTTCCGTGAGCGCCTGTGTGAAAAAACTCGGTCGAACCGGTCAGCACAAAGGCAAACTCGTCGATTTCCTCTATCACCGCGGCGGCAGAGCGTGACAGTCCGGATCTGGAGCGCATGCCGCGCTGCGCCTTGATCAAGGCCTGCCGCGCCAGCGCAAGCTGAGTCAACAGGGCTTCGCGTTCCGCGTCCAGCAATGGTGAATGGTGGTTTGTCTTTGCCATCAGGGCGTCCTTCGGTGCACAATGTTCTTCTTTTGTTCTTTTTTCTGCACTTTGACGGATCTGTCAATGCGCCCAAAGTTGCGTTGCTTTCGGCCGTACCCGCCTCCCTTGCACCCTAATGATAGAAGTGCGGTACCGAACACGGATAAATGTTTGAAAAGGCAGGCAACAGCGCATAACAGCTTTTGGGACAGGACGAACAAATGCGCAGGACGTTCTTGCGGCAACGCATGTCGGGAACCGTCTGTACTTTTGGCCTTCCTACCGGCTAGATGAGTGACAAGAGGCAGATCGGCCGACCTGCCAACTGCAAGAGGCATTTTCATGGAACACGGCGGGGATTTGACCCTTGCGATAGAGCGCTTTGGCGGAACGCATGACGACTGGCTGGATTTATCGACCGGGATAAATCCATACAGCTATCCCGTGCCTGACGACCTGCAGCTGTCCACCTGGACCAGCCTGCCGGCACGCGGGGCCGAAGAACACCTGATTGCAGCTGCTCGCCAAGCTTATCGCATTCCCGACAATCTCGCTGTCTGTGCAGCGCCTGGAACACAGGTTCTGCTGTCGCTTCTACCGATCATACTTCCCGAAGGGCCGGTCGTTCTCGCCTCGCCCACCTACACCAGCCACCGGGATGCCTGGACGCGGGAAAGCCGAGCACCTATCGAAGTATCCAGCGTCTACTCCCTGCCCGCTGATGCAAAGATCGTGGTTCTGGTCAATCCGAACAATCCGGACGGACGTCTGATAGATGTCAAAAGCCTGATCGAAATCGCGCGGACACTGAGCGCACGCGGCGGTTATCTGGTGGTGGACGAAGCCTTTGCCGATGTCGTTCCGGGCGCTACCTTGCTGCCGCACATCGGAACCGAAAACGTTGTCGTTTTGCGGTCCTTCGGAAAGTTCTTCGGTCTTGCGGGACTGCGGATCGGCTTTCTTGCAGGCGAAAAAACCGCCATTTCCAGAATGTCCGGCCTGTTGGACAGCTGGAGCCTCAGCGGACCGGCACTGGAAATCGGAGCCAGGGCACTGCGTGACAGCACCTGGCAGGACCGGACAACCAGGCAGTTGATCGAAGACATGGCGGATCTGACAGTCGCACTTTCCGAGGCAGGTCTCAGCGTCTTCGGCGGCACGCCTCTCTATGCGCTTGCCGGTCTGCGCAATCCAAAAGGCCTGCATGAGGCCCTTGCCCGCCGAAGGATCTGGACGCGGATCTTCGACTACGCACCAACCTGGATCCGCTTTGGCCTTCCAGGTGGACCGGAAAATCTCAAACGTCTGACAGACGCTCTTGCAGAAGCGCTAAAAGAGGTCTGACGGACCGGGATGCTGCTTTACGACCACGCTCTCTGGCTGCTTCTCGCCGCGCTGTTGCTGGACGCCCTGATCGGTGATCCCGACTGGATGTGGCAACGTCTGCCGCATCCGGTTGTCTGGATCGGCAAGTTGATCGGCCTGTTCGACCGGCATTTCAACAAAACGGAATTCGCACCGGCGACGCGCAAGCTCGGCGGCGTGCTGACACTCCTGGCGCTGCTTGCCGGCGCCGGACTTGCCGGTGTCGTCATTGAGGCCGTTGCGAAGTGGCTGCCATATGGCAGGGTGCTTGAGGCTGTCGTAGCTGCGGTGTTTATCGCTCAAAACAGTCTTTACCGTCACGTGGCAGCCGTGCGGGATGGCCTGTTGAAGGATGGGTTGGAAGGTGGCCGCAAGGCGGTTTCCATGATTGTCGGACGTGACCCGAACCGGCTGGACGAAGCCGGTGTCTCGCGGGCAGCCATCGAATCCTGCGCCGAAAATTATTCCGACGGTATCGTGGCGCCCGTATTCTGGTTCGCCTTGCTCGGCCTGCCCGGATTGATTGTCTACAAGGCGGTGAACACAGCCGACAGCATGATTGGCCACAAGAACGAGGTTTACGCCGACTTCGGCTGGGCGGCTGCCCGTTTCGACGATCTGGTCAACCTGCCCGCCTCACGCCTGGCAGGGCTGTTTATCGCCCTGTGTGCGCCCTTGTCCCGAGGCTCGGTCCGCAAAAGCATTGCCTGTATTCTGGACGACGCCCGCAAGCACCGCTCGCCAAATGCCGGTTGGCCGGAGGCTGCCATGGCAGGCGCACTGAACCTGGCTCTTGCAGGACCGCGGATCTATCCGGGTTACACTGTCAATGACCGGTATCTGAATGCGAGTGGACGAAAGGATGCAAGGGCAGAAGATATTTCGCGCGCCTTGAGGATCCTCATTGGCTGCTACGCACTCGAGGCGTTGCTGATTGCAGGTCTGGCGCTATTGCTGGCCTTCTAGGTCAGACGTTTTCAGCCGCGCCGCGTGCGATCGTCAGGATGGCCTCCACGTCGAGGACGCTGTCCAGATGCCCTGCAAGATCATCCAGAATCCTGTCCATGTCCCTGTCGTAACTGATGTCTGAGCGAACGCCGAAGGCATTCAGGTATGCCGTCCGGAAGGCATCGTCGGTGAACAGGCCGTGAATGTAGGTTCCGTAAACACGCCCATCCGCAGAGACCGCACCATCGGACCGACCATCATCAACACGCATCATGGGATTGGCACAGTCTGGCCCGGTCGTTCGGCCAACATGAATTTCGTAACCGGAGACAGGGGCTCCGCTGGCAACATGGGTCGCGCGTGCGGCAACGGTCGATTTGTCTGCCGTCAGTATGGTCTCGACATCCAGATAGCCTAGGCCTTCGACTGTTCCGGGAGATCCCTCGATGCCATCGGGATCCGAGATGATCTTGCCCAGCATCTGATACCCACCGCAGACGCCCAGGATATGCCCGCCCCGTCGGTGGTGTGCCTTGAGATCTATGTCCCATCCCTGTCTGCGGAAAAAGGCGAGATCACCAATCGTGGACTTCGACCCGGGCAAAAGCACGACGTCGGCGTCTCCCGGCAACGGGGTGCCGGGTTGAACAAGCTCAAGCGTTACACCCGGTTCAAGCCGGAGCGGATCCAGGTCGTCGAAGTTGGCGATCCGCGAGATCACGGGAACGACGATCTTGAGCCCCCCGTCACCAAATCCGTCCGCCAGACCGAGCGCATCTTCAGCCGGAAGTTTCGCAGCATCCGCAAACCACGGGACAACACCGAGACCTTGCCATCCAGTGCGCCGCTCGATTTCTCGCAAGCCTTCGTCGAACAGGCTCGGGTCTCCGCGGAACCGATTGATGAAGAAGCCCTTGATGCGCTGTCGTTCGTTTTCTTCCAGCACCGCACAAGTTCCGACGACCGATGCAATAACCCCGCCGCGATCAATATCCGCACAAAGGATCACCGGCAGATCCGCCGCCTCGGCAAATCCCATGTTGGCGATGTCTCCAGAGCGGAGGTTGATTTCCGCAGGGCTTCCTGCCCCCTCGACAATCACCAGATCAACACCTGAGGCGTTTATCGAAAAACTCTCCAGAACCTTCGGTAATAATTCAGCTTTCTGCTTTCCATATTCGCGCGCCCGCATCGTGCCATGTCGCCTGCCCTGTACGATTACCTGAGCACCGGTGTCGGTTTCAGGCTTCAACAGAACGGGGTTCATGTGAACACTCAACGGAACGCGGCAGCCCATGGCCTGAAGCGCCTGGGCCCTGCCGATTTCGCCGCCGTCGGCTGCTACGGCAGCGTTGTTTGACATGTTCTGCGGCTTGAAGGGGCGAACGTTCAGGCCGCGGTTGGCAAAGAGACGGCACAGACCGGCGACGACCAGGCTTTTGCCAACATTCGAGCCTGTGCCCTGGACCATGATTGCCGGCACCTTGCCGGCCGCTTTTGTCTCAACCATGCAACGTCAATCTTTACCGAATGGTGCTGCGCCATATGGCCGAAATTCGCTTGGTACCGGAAGATTGGCGAGCCGCAGTTCCAGCATCAAGCGAACCGTCGGCCGAACGGCAAAGAGAACGGATCCGATCACGAACAACCATGTTCCTGCATACATCAGGCTGTCGTAGAAAAAGAAGACGCTGCCGACAAGAAACGTCAATGCAGCCAGAAATTCGACAACGGTTCGGTAAAGTTCGTATTTCCGGACCGTTTCCACATGCGCCTTCGAGGCCGTGCGAAGACTGTGGTCGAATAGCTTGCTCATCCTCGATCCCCTTTGATTACCTCTGGGTTTCGTGATCCAAGTGCCCGGCTCTAAAACTCGATGCCTTCCTGTGGTTTCACACCAGACCGGAAGGGATGTTTTATCTGGGTCATGTCGGTGACAAGGTCTGCAATGTCGATCAGCTCGTCCTTGGCATTTCGCCCCGTGATGACGACATGCACATCGTCCGGTTTTTCGTTCTTCAGGAAATCGACCACTTCGGCGATGTCCAGATAATCGTAGCGCAGAACGATGTTGAGCTCGTCGCAAAGGATCAGGCGATATTCACCGGATGTGATCATGTCCTTGGCGGCTTGCCAGGCTTCGTTCGCCGCATCGATATCCCGCTGCCGGTCCTGTGTTTCCCACGTGAACCCCTCACCCATCCGTTTGATCGTGACGAGGTCGGAGAACCGTTCCAGCGCCATGCGCTCACCGGTTTCGATCCGGCCCTTCACGAATTGCACCACGCCCACCTTGTGGCCGTGACCGAGAGAACGGAACACCATCCCGAAACCGGCTGTCGACTTGCCTTTGCCCTTGCCCGTGTGGACGATCAGCAAGCCCTTTTCGATGGTCTTGGTCGCCATGATCTTGTCACGCGCAGCCTTTTTCTTGCGCATCTTCTCGGCATGGCGGGCATTGAGTTCTTCTTCGGTCAGTTCCGGCTTGTCCTTGTCGGCGGTCACGATGCGTCCGTCCCTTCCAGTCTTGTTTTCAAATCATTCAGTGCAGCATGGGTCGAATTGCGCCGCGGCGTCCAGAGGCCGCGTTCAATTGCTTCATGAAAGCGGTCCAGCATTTCGGTGAGACCCGCCGGATTGGCATCCTTGAGGAAATCCAGAACTTCTTGGTTATCCACGTAGGCATCATACAGCTGATCAAAATGGTGATCTCCCACGGCACGGGTGGTCGCGGCAAATGCGAACAGATAATCGAGCGTCGCAACCATCTCGAACGCGCCCTTGTAACCATGCCGCATGACACCTGCGATCCATTTCGGGTTTGCCGCACGAGCGCGCACCACGCGGCCGATCTCTTCCGAGAGGGTACGGACCACCGGACGCTCAGGCCGCGAATGGTCGTTGTGGTAGACCGTCGGTGCTTCGCCTTTCAGTGCTTCGACAGTCGCTGCCAGTCCGCCCTCGAACTGATAATAGTCGTCACTGTCCAGAAGATCGTGTTCGCGGTTGTCCTGATTGTGCAGGACTGCGTCCACGGTTTTCAGCCTCGTTTCGAGATCGTGCCTGGCGACGGAGCCTTCCGCACCGCCACCGTAGGCGTAACCACCCCATGTCAGAAAGGCATCGGCAAAATCCGAACGTTCCTCCCAAAGCTTCTCGTCGATCAGCGCCTGCAGACCAGCACCATAGGCACCCGGTTTTGAGCCAAAGACACGGAACCCGGCCCTGCGTTCGGCTTCGTTCTTGTCCAGCCCTTCAGCCTGAAGCCGTGCACTTTCCGATCGCATTCGTGCGGCAATCGGATTGGCTTCGTCCGGTTCTTCAAGCGCACCGACCGCACGGGCGGCGCTGTCAAAAAGATCCATTTGATGCGGGAAGGCATCGCGGAAAAACCCGGAAACCCGCAAGGTAACGTCGACACGCGGTCGTCCAAGCTCTGAAAGCTTCAGAATTTCGAATCCGGTGACACGGCCCGAACCCTGCTCCCACACCGGACGAGCCCCTATAAGCGCCAGCGCCTGGGCAATGTCGTCACCTCCGGTTCGCATGTTGGCAGTGCCCCAACATGTCAGGACCAGCGATTTCGGCCATTCGCCTTCTTCCTGGAAGTACCGTTCTGCAACGAGAGATGCGGATTGCCAGCCGAGCCGCCATGCGGTTTCGGTCGGCACTGCGCGTACATCGACGGAGTAGAAGTTCCGGCCAGTGGGCAGCACATCCGGACGCCCGCGCGAAGGCGCACCGGATGGCCCGGGGGCAACGAACCCACCTTCCAATGCCGTCAGCACCGCGCTTGTTTCTGCGTGTCCGGAGCCGGTTACAGCCGGCCGCAGAACCTGGTTCAGATCATCCAGAACAGCAAGGGTCGATTGCCACGCCCCAGATACTTCTCGATTACCCGCGACGATTTCACGGGCGAGAAGCTCGATACGTTCGACCGTATCGCCTTGCGATCTCCAGGGAGCCTCCAGAACATTTGCAAGGAGCTCCGGTCGACCTTGCTGCCAGGGGGCTGCGAAATCGCAATCCAGTGGATCAAATTTTTCAAAACCGAGGTCCGAAGCGATTGCCCTTTGCAGGCTCTGCTGTTCCGGCCTGTTGCCGCGCGGTACCCTTGCCAACGCAACCAGCAGATCCATCAGTAGGTCGCCTTCGGGGCTTTCACCAAGAATATGCAACCCGTCCCTGATCTGCAGTTCCTTGAGGTCGCACAAGTGAGCATCGAGGCGCGCAAGGCGGGTTTCCTCGTCCATGGTCTCGGTAATGCCGATATCCTTGTCCAGACCATGCCGCGCAGCAGTGTCCAGGATGTCCCGCGTCAATGCCTTCAGGCGGCGCGGGTCAACGCCGCTCGCCAGATAATACTCATCAAGCAGCGTCTCCAGCTCTTCGGCAACGCCATGGCTCTCCGCCCGGGCCAAAGGCGGTGTCAGGTGATCGACAATGACGGCCGAGGTCCGTCGTTTGGCCTGCGCCCCCTCGCCCGGATCATTGACGATGAACGGATAGATGTTCGGAATTGGCCCCAGAACGGCTTCCGGGAAACAGCTTTCAGCCAGGGCCAGTGCCTTGCCGGGGAGCCATTCCAGATTGCCGTGTTTGCCGAGGTGTATGACGGCATCGACGGCGAATTGTTCCCGCAGCCAGATGTAGAAGGCAAAATAGTGGTGCGGCGGCACCAATGCCGGATCGTGGTAGGTTTCCTTCGGATCGATGTTGTAGCCGCGCGCAGGCTGAATACCGACTACCTGGTTGCCGAACCGGTGCAGGGCCAGCCGGAAATGGCCATCCGTTACATGAGGATCGTCCGACGGTGCCCCCCAACGATCAACAACTGCTGACCGAACAACGTCGGGCAACTTGTTGAAGGAACGCTCGTAATCCTGAAGCGACAAGGCCTGATATTCTTCCTTGCCTGATCGGCCCTCCAGGGCATTGGTTACGCCCGAAGTCAGGATATCCATCAAATCGGCGGAGCTTGCTGGAACCCTGCCGGCGTCATAGCCCTCGGCGGACATGGCCTTGAGCAAATGCACGCATGACGCAGGCGTGTCGAGCCCTACGCCGTTGGCAAGACGCCCGTCCCGGTTCGGATAGTTTGCCAGGATTAGGGCCGACTTCTTGGCTGCAGCCGGTTTCCGGCCGAGTTTCCCCCAGGCAGCCGCAAGCGCCGCGGTAAACACGATCCGATCCGGAACAGGCGTAAAGGCAACCGGCGTCGACTGGGTGGCCTCATCGAAGATCCCTTCTTCCTTGAAGGAGACAGCCCGGGTCAATATCCGGCCATCAATCTCCGGCAAGACGACATGCATGGCGAGGTCACGTATCGACAAGCCCTGATCGCTGTCTTCCCAGCCCTCTTTGGAGGAAGACGAAAAGACGACCTGCAGCACAGGTTTGCCGGGACGATCGAGCGGTGTCGGCTGATGGGCTGCTCCCGCCTTCGAGACGGCGAAGGCAGTACCGTTCAACACAACATCAGGCGGAGCCTCATCGAACAGGCTTTCCAGAACGGCGACGGATTCCGCTTCCTTCAGGCTGGACACATAGATCGGCAGTGCATTTACGCCGGCTTTGTCGAGAGCAGCGATCAACGCATCCAGTGGTGCGGTTTGGGCACCTTGCACCAGAGCGCGGTAGAACGTGATCGCTGCAACAGGTCTTTCAGGATCCCGCCAGGAGGCCTTCAGTTGCGCTATATCGGGGGCGGCCTTGCCAGCAAGATAGATACCCGCGCGAGGAAGGGGCACCGGATGCGCGGGCTCCTCGCCCTTTCCGATCAGGTGCGCTGCATATCTCAAGGCATTGGCGTAATTCTCCGCACCGCCTTCCACACAGTATCGCCAGAAGCGATGCACTTCCGCTGATGATCGGGTGGAACGAGACGTCAGTTCTTCGTCCCACTTGTCGTCGCCCGGAATGACGATCAGATCGATACCATTCGCGCGGACTTCTTCTTCAAACCTTTCCAGGCCGTAGCGCCAGTACTCCACTCCACCCAGAATTCTCAGAACGATCAGCCGAGAGCCACGGACGGTCTGTTCGGCATAAAGATCGACCGAATAGGGATGCGACAGGGCCATGAGATTGGCGAGCCGCAGGTCTGCACGGGCTGTTCCAAGCCGTGATTGCGCAGCGGCAAAGCTTCCCAGCTCGGTGTCTGCAGCGGATAGGAACAGAATGTCGGCAGGGGACTGGTCGAGGTCGACCGCGTCCCCGCCGTCATCGATCCGGCGCGTCTGGCTGGCGAGAATGTGCATGCTTGGTCTTTATTTCCAGCTTCTATCCAGCGTGTCAGGCAGCAGCCGTCAATTCACCCAGCAGGCTACGAACCGCAGTCAGGTCGAGGCCCTTCAAACCGATCACGACCAGTCTGCCGCTGCTCTCGGCGCCGGCGGCGAACCAGGTTTCGACACGCGGTCCGACAGCTTGAACCATTGCAGGCGCTGCCTTGCCCTCAATTTTTACAGCCCCCTTGATGCGAAGGACGCCTTTTTGCGCCATGGCTTCCAGAACCTTTGCCTCAGCATCTTTCAGGCTGGCGAAAGACGAGACTGCCAGCACGTGACTTTCAAAATCGTCGTGATGGTGATGATGGTCGTCATGGCGATGATCATGATCATCACCATCGTGATCGTGATCGTGATCGTGGTCGTGGTCATCATGATGGTGGTGATGCTCGTGCCGATCAGCCATGTCGTCCTCGGCAGCAGAGCCCCTGCCGAGCAGAACTTCAATCGGAAGCGTGCCTTTTTCGGATGTGACCACGTGAACCGCCGGACGAACATCGGCGGCGATCTTCTCATGCACCTGCTTCAAGGCGTCTTCGGAGACGAGATCTGCCTTGTTCAGAACGACGAGGTCTGCGCAACGCAATTGGTCGTGGAAGAGTTCTTCAACCGGACTGTCATGATCAAGAGCTTCGTCGGCAGCACGTTGCGCGGAAAGTGCATCTTCATCAAGTGCGATCCGGCCTTCGGCGAGTGCTGCAGCATCCAGCACCGTGACAACACCATCTACCGTTACCTTCGGCTTGACGCTCGGCCAGGAGAAGGCCCGAACGAGCGGCTGCGGCAGAGCCAGACCAGAGGTTTCTATAACGATATGCTCCGGCGGATTGTCCCGCGCGAGCAGCATTTCCATGGTTGGCAGGAAATCGTCGGCAACGGTGCAACATATGCAGCCATTGGTAAGCTCAACCACCTCTTCCGCGGCGCAATCGGGATCAGCGCATCCATTCACAAGGGACCCGTCGAAGCCCATGTCCCCAAACTCATTGACGATAAGGGCAATGCGTTTGCCATTGGCATTGGTAAGCAAATTGCGGATCAGCGTGGTCTTGCCTGCTCCGAGAAACCCAGTGACGATCGTTGCCGGAATTTTTGCGCCCGGCTGCAAGGATGAAGTGGTCATAATTTGATATCCGGTTGTGAGGTGGGTTTCAAAAGTATCGGCAGGCCCGCAGCAACGAAGACAACCTGTTGGCACCTATGCGCCATATCCTGGTTCAGTCGTCCCTGCACATCGCGGAACGACCTCGACAGACGGTTCTCCGGCACGATCCCCATACCAACTTCGTTGGAAACGAAGACGCACGGCCCCTGAAGACCCTTCAGAACCGCGCAAAGCCGCGCCGTTTCGGCGGGGATGTCCTTGCCTGCAAACAGCAGGTTCGACAGCCACAGGGTCAGGCAGTCAACAAGGACCACCCGGTCTTGCCTGCATTCGTTTTCAAGCACGTCCGCAAGTTCGAGCTGTTCTTCCACGGTGCGCCAGGACGGTCCGCGTTGATCTTTATGAGCGGCGATCCGGCTGGTCATTTCATCGTCGTGGGCAGCACCAGTCGCGATATAGATTTTTTGCAGACCGGTTTCATGGACAAGCTTCTCCGCGAACCGGCTTTTTCCGGAGCGGGCACCGCCGAGGACCAGCGTTGTCCTCTCGCCGTTTGAATGCGTCATTCCTTCTCCCAGCCGTCCGCCCGACAGCGCCATAGGGTTGACAATGTGACGGCCGGTCTCCTGGCTTGCGGCTCAGCGCGGTCTGTACCCCTTCCCGGCCCCATCAGGACGCCAGTGGTTTTCGTACAGCCACTCACCGCTCACAGTTGCGGGGGCAGCTCCGGATCTGGACTTGAAAAAGACCGCACCGGATTCCCGTTTCATCCGGATCAGGCAAGGCCTTTTCCGGAACCGTCAGTTTCTTCCTAAACGTATCTTGAGGCCGACACAAGCAGCAGAAAGTCGCTGACGACTAACCTTGAAAATCGGCCAGGCAGTCAACACGGACGCCTTCTTGCGCCAAAGTCAGAAAAAGGCACAACGGATTTAGTCTGCCCGGGGTGTTCCAATCGTAGCGAAACGTAGGGTTTTCCAAGCGCGACAGAACGCCTAGCCATCTGAAATATATCGAGTTTTCCACACCGAGATCAAAAAAATGACGGCTTGATGAAAAAAACGCCCTCGGGGGCTTGGCAAACGGATCAAGCCTTTGATATACGCATCTCCATCGACGGGGCGGCAACGCGCTGGCCCCGAGCGTGGTGATCCCCAGTAGCTCAGTTGGTAGAGCAAGCGACTGTTAATCGCTGGGTCGCTGGTTCGAGTCCGGCCTGGGGAGCCATCACCACCTATTCCTAATCCTCCCGAATGCTGCATTTCTGAAGACCGGAACGCTGTTCAGTAACCGGGTTGATCTTATTAACGCGTGATCTTGCAGCAATCTGCACCGCCTCAAAAATCGACAGTCATTTGATGCGAACTCGTCTTTCGCGGCAGTAACGTTCGGTACCATCTTCCTAAACAACATTTCCTGGCTACGTTTAAAACGAAGATCGCTCCTCCAGTGGCTCTGCGTTGTTGAATCGCGCTTCTTGATAAAGCTCAAGGTTGCTCCTATCGTAATTTCTCCTAGGGGAGCATCATGAAGAATCGCAGCTAAGTCCAGCGCCCCTGAACCCGCAAATCTTCAAATGCGTGGTACCTTTTATGAGCGGCGACAACACGCACACCATTGCCACCGTAACCGCAGCACCAGGTTATGCCGAATTTCTTGAAGCCTACTGCGACAAGGAACAGCCCCTGCTGATCAAGGGATTGGCGAAAAACTGGCCCGCGCGGGAAAGGTGGCAATCCGGCCGATTACGAGCAGAACTCCATACGCTGCCAAAGGTCCGCGACAGAGGTGTCTTTTTCGTCAGCCGCTCACCAGTACTGGAACAAGATATCGAGATGCCGGAATTCCTGAAGAAAATCCTCGCATCCGACCGGATAATGCAAGATTCCGTTGCCTGGAGATTCTGGATCAACAGCAGGAACAACCGGACAGAATTCCACTACGATACCAACGCCGAGAATGTCATCACCGTTCAGGTGAAGGGTCGTAAGGAATGGGTACTGGTTTCGCCCGAAACACCGTTACCGTGCTACCCGTTCACCAACTTCTCTCTGCTGAAAGACGAACAGCGACTGCTACGGAACAAGCGTTTCTACAAATTCGACCTGGAAGAAGGTGATCTTCTCTATCTGCCTCCCCATTGGTACCACCGGGTGGTTGCCAAGGAAGACGAAAACATCAACATCAATTGGACCTTCACGAAACGCGAAACCGTGGTCATCTCGAAGGAATTCAAGCGTGACATGGAGCGGTGCGGCCTGCTGCATTCATTCAAGAACAGTGATTCCGCGCTGGTACGGCGCTGTTACGAAACTGCTATCCGCGCCCTTCCGAATGTCGGCGGAATTGGGTGGGGTCTGAAATCGTTCATTTCTTCACCCTACAAGCCAAGCCGCGGAGCGTTGGTCAGCCGCTTCTTCAAGGAATTGCTGCAAATACCAAATACGCTGCTGACACTTCCAAACGTTCGCTCAACGCTGAAAAAGGTCGACAAGACCTAACCGGCAAACGCGCTGCAAATCCCACAAGTTTGGCGCAGTTACCAAACCACCAGAGTATTTGCCGGGCTACGTATTCGAGAATTGCTCTCCCGCAATCCATACGCCCTCAACCTCATAGGCATTGCCAAGCTGTACGAAGTCGGCCGGGTAACCTTCTTCTAAACGACCGAGCGGGCGTCCAAGAACGTCCGCAGGATCACTGGTCGCCATTGCAAGAGCAGCTTCAACCGGAAGCTCGAGTGTACCGGTAAGAAACTTCAAGGACGCCGGCAAATCTATATCGGCGCCGGCAAGCGTGCCGTCTTCGAGGGTCAATGTGCCATCGCGGCGAAAGATTTCCCGACCTCCGAGAAAGAAGGACGTAACATCGGTGCCGGTCTGGGACATGGCGTCGGTAACGATAAAGATCCTGCCCGGGCCGGTCTTTGACTTGAACGCGACCCGCATCGCGACCGGGTCGACGTGGACACCATCAGCAATGATGCCCACGTTGAGCGCGCCCAGATCGAGCGCGGCACCCACAAGGCCGGGTTCGCGGTGTTGCAACGGGCTCATGGCGTTAAAAAGATGGGTGACCATCGAAGCACCCGCTTCAGTCGCAGTCTTGCACTGCCGGTATGTTGCTCCGCTGTGGCCAAGACTGACGTGAATTCCCGCGTCAGCCAATTCCCGCACCTGTTCTGGTGGCACCGTTTCCGGTGCCACCGTCATGATGAGGCTTGGCAATTCCCGCGCCGCGCGCAGGTAGAGTGCCATGTCTTCGCGGCTCAAAGGCCGGATCAGATTCGGGTCATGCGCGCCCTTGCGCCCCGCAAACAGATGTGGCCCTTCGAGATGCAGACCGTGAAACCCCTTCACGCCCCGCGACCATGCGGCGATTCCCAGATCAACGACTTTGCGCGTCACGTCGGGCGTGTCCGTGATCAAAGTCGGTGTCAGGGCTGTTGTCCCGAGGCTGACATGGGCGGCGCAGATACGTTCGATATCGTCGACTGTTTCCGCATCCCCCAGCATCAAGCCACCGCCGCCATTGACCTGCAGATCGATCAATCCCGGTGCGAGAATGCCGTCGCCAAGATCGACAGTCTCTACACCAACGGGCACCTGATCGGCCGAAAGAAGGCCAGCCACCTTGCCATCTTCGACAAGCAGGGCTGCATTCGCATGGATTTTCTCACCATCAAAAACCCGGCTGCAGAGATAGGCGGTTGTGGAGGTCATACGGTCTGGGTGACTTTTTTCAGGTGCTTGGGAACGTCCGGATTGAAACCGCGCTGCCGTGCGAACCATTCGATGAAGGCGTAGAAAGAAACAATCTGCACCAAGGCGTCTGTCAATGGATGCCCGGTTGCCTGGAACGCCAGCTTTTCTGCCCGCTCCACCTTGTCGGTCGTTGCAAAAACACTTCCGCCCTGGTCCACCATGCGATCCGCAGCCTGGGCCAGCCCCTCTTCGGCTGCATCGCGCACACCAAGTGCCAGGATCGGGTATCCGTTTTCGACGATCGAGACGGGACCGTGCATTACCTCGGCGGACGAATAGGCCTCCGCATGGATCTGGCAGGTTTCCTTGAATTTCAGCGCAGCTTCATTTGCGATTGCCAAACCAGGTCCGCGTCCAATGACATAAAGCGAACCCCGCTGCTCGATCGGCTTGGCAAGCGCGCGCCAGTCCTTGTCGATTGCTTTTTCAAAATGCTCCGGCAAGGCAGCCAACGCGTCGAGCAGTTCCTTGTCAGCCCCGATTTCCGCCAATAGCAGCAGGCCCGCCAAGACGGAATTGACGAAGGTCTTGGTCGCGGCGACACTACGCTCAGGACCTGCGCAGATATCGATGGCGGCACTGGAAAGTTTTGCCAGTTCACTTCCCGACGTGTTGGTAAACCCTACCGTGAACGCCCCCTGCTCGGTTGCACTTTCAACCACCGAGAGACTGTCCGGGCTGGCGCCGGATTGGGAAATTGCAATCACAAGAGCCTGCCCCAGCTTGACCTTGCCGCCATAAACCGAGGAAACGGATGGGCCGAGAGAGGCCATCGCAAGACCAAGGTAGATCTCCGAGGCATACTTGAGAAACGTTGCGGCGTGGTCAGAAGAGCCGCGAGCGACGCTTGCCAGAAACACCGGCGCGCCTGCTTTCCTTGCAATGTCGCGGATCAACGGGTGTCCATCGGCCAACAGACGGCGCGCAGCGTCCGGGATTTCTTCGATTTCCCGGCGCATGTGCGTCGGCGTGGCCATGGTACTTGCTTCAATCATCAGGATTAGTCTTCCGAAATCTGAAGTTCGGCGATGAAGTCATATGCATCGCCGCGGTAAACGGAACGGGTGAATTCGACGACATTTCCGGACGCGAGATAGGACACACGTTCTATTTTCAGCCCGGCAGACCCGGCCGGCACACCGAGAATGTCGGCATCGATTGGCTCAAGATTGCGGGCTGAAATGCGCTGAATAGCGCGGACAGGCTGCAAGCCGGCCGCGCGCAGAATGGCATAAAGAGACGTGGTGACCCGCTCCGGATGAGGCAGGACGCTCTCGGAAAGGGAGGCACGCTCGATTGCCATCGGTGTGCCGTCAGCCTTGCGAAGCCTGTCGACACGGGCAACGCGCTGACCGGACGTGAGACCGAGCGTGAACATTTCTTCGGGCGAAGCTGGAAACAGTCCGCGGCGCAGCCACTCGCTGCTGGCGGAAAGACCACGGCGTGCCATATCCTCGGAAAAGGACGTCAGGCTGGAAAGGCGCTGTTCAACCTTGTGCACCTTGGGCGCGACAAAGGATCCGCTGCCACGCTTCTGGACAACGACCTGATCCTCGACAAGACCGGCAACCGCCTTGCGCACCGTCACACGGGACAGATCCGTAATGGAGGCAATCTCGCGTTCAGACGGAAGCGGCTCATTCTCCTTCAGCACGCCGTCGTCAATAGCCTGCTGAATGCGCCGCCGCAGCTGCAGGTATCGGGGACCGCTGGAATTCGCCAACCAGTCACCATTTTCCAGCAAGGAAATGAAGTCAGTCATGAAATGGGGCGCCTTAGGAGATGAAAATAATACCTTTCAGATACCAATTTAAACTCTATCGAAACCGAAAATCAAGTGTTAAAACAATTTCCGAACCTGCATCACCACCGCTGGAGCACCCAACGGAAACGTTCCCGGAGCGTGATCGACTTGAGAGACTTAATTCCGCGATACGAAACTTGGTGTGCCTCCGAGTTCCTGAACCATGAATTTGCCGACGACCGAAGACCGCGATCCGATTTCCATTGGCCTGTCCAAAAAGTCTGATGAAGACGTCCTGTCGCTGCTGCTGCAACGGCAGAAAGATGCGCTGAATGCCACCGAAACGGCCATTCCGGAGATCGCAAAAGCCGCCGAAGCACTTCAGACAGTCACTGTTTCAGGTGGAAAAATTGGTTATGCCGGCGCCGGCAGCGCCGGACTGACAGCCCTCGCAGATTGCCTGGAATTGCCGGGAACGTTCGGCTTTCCCGTTGAGCGCATGCGCATGCTCTATGCCGGGGGTGCTGCAAACCTGCTTCACCTTGCCGGCACATATGAGGACGACGAAGAAGCCGGCTTCGCTGACTTTCAAAAATCAGGCCTTGGAGAAGGAGATATCCTGATTGCAGTTTCTGCAAGTGGATCAACTCCTTATACTCTTGGCACGTTCAGAGGCGCACAGGCGGCAGGCACGAAAACCGTTGCATTGGCAAACAATCCTGACACTCCCCTCCTCCGTCAGGCGGATTTTCCGATCTTCCTGAAAACACCTCCTGAAATCATCGCGGGCTCTACACGTCTCGGTGCGGCAAGTGCCCAAAAAGCTGCTCTCAACATGATCTCTACATTGGTGGCGCTGAGGCTTGGACACGCAGTTCGTGGTCACATGGTCAACCTGGTTGCGGATAATGAAAAACTGCGTCAGCGCGCCTATCGCATTCTTCAGGATCTGACGGGCTGCACGGCAGAAACTGCAGCGGAAAAGCTCCAGCAAGCCCAAGGCAGAGTGAAGGTTGCGGTTCTCATGATTCGAGAAGGCCTCGACGCGGAAAGCGCCGAAATGTCGCTCAACGAGCACAGTGGAAACTTGCGCCCCTTCCTTTGACGCGTGCCAGCGCCTCCAACAGACACCAGGCACGCTTTCGAACATAATCTCGTCCGCAAACAGCGGGCTTAGCCTCCTTACAGCACTATTGAGCTTGGGCGCTGTAGCCGTTGTTTTCGACAGGTGTCAGCCGCCCAATTCCTTTAAAAAATGATGCCAATTTCTTTTTTTGGTTTACTACCAATGCGATTGGTTGCATATTGGTATTATAACTGGACGTTAACAAATATAACCCAGAGGCGTTTGAACAGGCGATGACCACCTGTTTTGATATCGGCGGCTCCTTCATCCGACATGGAGAGCTCCAAGCGGATGGAACCGTTGCGGAAAAAGGCCGGGTAGCGACACCCGGAACCGACTGGCAGGCGTTTGTAGACGCGATTGCCAACTGCTCAGGGCCGGATGGATCTCCCATCTCGATTTCGCTTGCAGGCGCCTTTGATACCCGCAGCGGCATCGCGGATGTGGCCAACATCCCCTGCCTGCATAAACGACCCGTGCAATCGGATCTGGAAACCGCCCTCAAACGTCCTGTCGCCATTACAAATGACGCCAATGCTTTTGCGCTTGCCGAAGCCGTCGACGGCACCGGTCGAGGCAAGCCGGTCGTTTTCGGTATTATTCTCGGGTCTGGTGTCGGTGGCGGGCTTGTCGTCAATGGCACCCTTGTTACCGGTTATGGCGGCATCGCGGGGGAATGGGGTCACGGCCCCATCATGGACCCGACAGCTGGTGGCCAGTTGAAAGGTATTGAGCACTACCCCTGCGGCTGCGGCCAGACCGGATGCATCGACGCGATCTGCTCGGCCCGTGGCATGGAGAAGATCCACCGGTCGCTGCATGGGCTGGATCAGGCAAGCAAGGATATTACTGCCGCCTGGCATGCCGGTGATGCAGCTGCCACACAAACGCTCGACGCCTTCACCACTCTGCTTTCGCGAGCGCTTTCCGCTTTCGTCAACACCCTTGGTCCGGATGTCATACCGGTGAGTGGTGGCCTTTCGAACGATCTTGTTCTTCTCGACGTGATCGATAGAAAGACACGTGACCTTGTTCTTGCAGACTATAGCGAGCCACTCGTCATCAAGGGCGAATTTGCCGCCAATGGCGGCCTGCATGGTGCCGGCATCGTGGCCCGTACGCTCATCAAGGAGGCGGCCCGGTGACCAGGATCCCCCTCGAGGTATGTGTAGACACCCTCGAAGGCGCCTGGACGGCAGCCGAAAACGGCGCTGACCGAATTGAATTATGCGCAGCTCTGTCCGAAGGCGGCCTGACCCCCTCCCAGGGGTTCATGGTGGCCGCGGCCAGACTACCGGTTCCCGTCTACGCGATGATCCGCCCCCGATCCGGTAATTTTGAGTACTCGGACCTGGAAAAGGCCTTAATGCTGCGCGACATCCACGCGACTGAAAAAGCAGGTCTTGCGGGAATCGTGATCGGGGCAGTCGACAGCCAGCACAACCTCGATCGAGACTTTCTGGCCGCATCCCTGGACAGCACGAGACTGCCGGCAACTTTGCACCGGGCCATCGACACCGCACGCGACTACGAAAAAGCTATAGAAGACGCGATCACGCTTGGTTTCGAACGCGTGCTGACCTCTGGACAGGCCAGCAAGGCAGAACGCGGCCTTTCACTGCTTCAACAAGCGGTCAATGTCGCTGCAGGGCGGATTTCCATCATGGCAGGATCGGGCGTCACTGCCGCCAATGCTTCCCAAATTCTCAAACGATCCGGCGTGCAGGAACTGCATGCGTCCTGCTCTTCCGTGAAGCCCTTGCCGGAGCCGCAGGACCTGGAAACGCGCCTCGGCTTCGTTTCCGAGGCAGGCATCAAGGACACCGATGGAAACGTCGTCCAGGCACTTCGCCGTGCCATGGACCAATTTACGGAGGCCGCAGCATGAAGACCGGCTATGTCGGACTGGGCGCGAGAATTGCCAATGTCAGCAACTGCCTGCAGGAGGTTTCAGGAGATCTTGATCCCTGCGCTTACGTCGACCCGACACCCGCCGGCCTCAAGCATGTCGAGGCCAAATGCGGCCACAGCCTGACCGCCTACACTGATCTCGACAGGATGATCCGACAGGAGAAACTAGACCTCCTTATGATCGGGTCACCCAATTTCATGCACCTCGATCATCTGCGAACCGCGCTCAAATCCGATGTTCGCTACATCTTCTGTGAAAAGCCGGTTGTCGTCAGCGAAGAGGAAACCTTCGAACTCCTGTCCCTGATGAAGGAACACGGTGGATCGAAACGAGTCCTTGTCGGACTGGTGCTGCGATATTCGCCGCTCTACACCGAACTTCAGAAAAGTCTAAAGTCTGGCCAGATCGGCAAAGTGGTCTCGATTGAGGCGTCCGAGCATATCGGTCCCTACCACGGTTCCTTCTTCATGCGCGACTGGCGCCGCTATGACCGGAATTCCGGCGGCTTCATGCTGGAAAAGTGCTGCCACGATCTGGATCTCTACCAGGGTGTCACAGGTTGTCGGCCACGTTTCGTTTCCAGCTTCGGCGGACGCAAGAGCTTTGTTCCGGAGAACCGGCCGGATCAGGACCATACCTTTCCGACACCGAAAATCGAAGGCAGGGTCGATCCGTTCACACCACGCTGGGGTGGTGGCAACGCCGACTTCGACAGTGATGGCGACATCATCGACTACCAGACAGCGCTGATCGAATACGAGGACGGCGCGAACCTCTGTTTTCACACCAACATGTATGTACCAGACGAATTCCGGCGCTTTGCCGTCATGGGGACGAAGGGCATGGCGGAAGGAGACTTCATTCGGAATTACTACCGGGTGCATGACGCCCTGACATCCGCCTGCCTGATCGACAAGCCGCAGGTCGTCGATGCCAGGCGGCACGGCCACTATGGCGCCGATGAGGCCATGGCGCGTGATCTCGACCATTACTTCCGTAACGGCGGACATCTGCCGGTCAGCGTTCTGGATGCGCTTGAGGCCGGTCTGACGGCGATCAAGCTGGACGAAGCGCGCCGGACGCGCAGCGTCATCGACCTTGCCGAAACCTGGCAGCAATTCGACAGCTACGGCGTGGCATAGGGGGCACCATGGCGCACTCGCGAAAGAAGACCGACTATTTTCCTTATCTGCTTCTGGTGCCGGCGTCCCTCGTCATGCTGGCTATCGTCGCCTATCCGCTGTTCGAAACGTTCCGGCTTTCCTTCACCAACACGAGCATGAGCCCGAACTACGAATACGTCGGGCTGGAAAACTACGAGAAGCTCATGTCGCGCCGCTTTCCGGAAGTGATTGCGCGCACCTTCTACTGGATGGCTCTCTCTGTTGCCCTGAAAATGCTGATCGGAACCCTGGGAGCCGTGCTTCTCAACGCGATGGTGCCGGGTCGCACCCTGTTTCGCGTGCTGGTCATGCCGCCGTGGGTGATCCCGATCGCCATTGGCGTCTTCATCTGGGGATGGATGTACAACGGTCAGTTCGGAATGATTTCCGGAATGGCCCAACGGCTCGGTATTCTGAGCGGGCCATTCGAATTCCTCGCCTACAAGAACTCCGCCTTCATGTCGACCATCGTCACGGACGTGTGGATCGGCGTTCCAATGGTGACGCTTTATCTGCTGGCCGCCATGCAGTCCATTTCGAAGGACCTTTATGAAGCGGCCTGGGTGGACGGGGCCTCTCGGCTCTACAGGTTCCGCCGCATTACCTTGCCACTGATCATTCCCTCGATCGCGACGATGGCGCTTCTGTCGGCTATCGCGACCTTCAACTCCTTCGACATCATCTGGATCCTGACCGAAGGCGGTCCGCGCGGCGCAACCACCACGATGATCATCGACACCTACAAGACCGCGATCAGCCGCTTCAAGTACGGCGAAGGCGCCGCCAGAACGGTGATGATCGTGGTGTTCCTGGGCTCGTTCATGCTGGTCTACTTCATGCTGCTGTCGCGCCTTGCCAAAAGGAGCCCGCACAATGCTGCATAAGTATCGCTGGTACGAATATGTGCTGATCTATCTCGGTCTCGCGGTGTTCCTGACCTTCGTTCTGGCCCCCTTCGTCGAAGCCTTCGTGGTGTCGCTGAGGCCGCTCAGCAGCCTGTTCTCGATCCCCTACAAGTTCATCACCGACAAGATGAGCTTCGATGCCTACATCACCATGTGGCAGAACGTGCCGCTGTTGTGGGTCTACATGCTCAACTCGTTCTTCATCGCCACGGTGGTGACGGTCCTCGGCCTGTTCTGCATCATCCCGGCAGCCTATGCCTTCGCCCGGTTCGAGTTTCCAGCGCGAAACTCGCTGCTCGGCATCTTCATAGCGGTAAACATGTTCTCCGGTGCGGTGCTGATCATCCCGCTGTTCAAGCTGATGCAGCAATACGGGCTGCTGAACACCTATTTCGCGATGATTGCGCCAGGAACGGCCTTCGTCATTCCGACCGGTATCTGGCTTCTGCGCTCCTATCTGATCCGGATTCCCAAGGAGCTTGAGGAAGCAGCCTGGGTGGATGGCGCCGGCAAGATCTACACGCTCTGGCGCGTGATCATTCCCGTAGCGTTGCCGGGCATCGTGGTGGTCACGATCACCGCTTTCATCACCGCTTACGCGCAGCAATTCATCTATGCGCTGACCTTCAACTCCGTGAACGAACTGAACCCGCTTCCCGTGGGGCTGTTCCAGTTCTTCGGACGCCAGACCGTGGTCTGGAACGAACTCATGGCCGCCAGCCTCGTGGGCATCCTCCCTGTGCTGTTCGTCTATGTGTTCCTGCAACGTTTCATCGTCGCCGGTCTCACGGCAGGCGCCGTCAAAGAATAACAAAAAGTAGAAACCAACCAGAAAAGGGAAAACAGATGACACTTAAATCAGTGCTATTGGGAGGGGTCTTCGCGCTCTCTCTCGTCGGAGCCTCCCAGGCAGAAGACAAGGTCATTCACATGATCAACTGCGGCGACAACACCGGCGCCGGAATTCCGCTGCAGGATGAGTTGATCAAGGGTTGGGAAGGCGAAAATCCGGGCTACAAGGTCCAGCTCGAGTTCGTTCCCTGGGGCCAGTGCCAGGAAAAGTCCACGACGCTCGCGTCCGCCGGGAACCCGCCGGCCGTTGCCTACATGGGCTCGCGCACGCTGAAGCAGCTCGCGGCCAATGACCTGATCATTCCGGTCAACATGACAGAAGAAGAAAAGGCCACCTACGCGGCCCCGATCCTGGCAACGATCACTGCCAACGGCCAGCAGTGGGGCCTGCCGCGCGCCTTCTCCACCAAGGCACTCTACTGGAACAAGGATCTCTACGAGGCCGCAGGACTGGATCCGGATACGCCGCCGAAAACCTGGGACGAAATGTACGATTTCGCCAAGGCAATCAAGGACAAGACCGACTCTGACGGTTTCGGTCTCGCGGCCGCATCCTTCGACAACACCATGCACCAGTTCATGAACTACGTTTATACGAACGGTGGTCAGGTCATCAATGAAGACGGCGAAATCGTCTTCAATTCCCCGAACAACGTTGAAGCCCTCGCCTTCTACGGCAAGATGGCCGAAGTCTCGCAGCCGGGCCCGATCGCCTATGACCGCGCGAAGCTGCGTCCGCTGTTCTCCGAAGGCAAAATCGGCATGTTCATTTCCGGTCCCTGGGAGCGCACCCGCGTGACTGACGTGAACTGGGGCGTCGCGCCGATCCCGGTCGGTCCGTCCGGCACTCCGGGCACTTTGCTGATCACCGACTCCCTGGCCGTTTTCAAGGGGTCCGGCGTTGAAGAGCAGGCGCTTTCGCTCGCAAAGCTTCTGACCAACCCGGAAAACCAGATGGCCTTCGAACTGGCTGAAGGGTTCACGCCGCTGCGCGATCTGCCGGAAGTGCGTGCGCTGGTTGAGAAAGACCCGACCTGGTCGGCCTTCCTCGATGCGATCCCGACCGGTGGTCCGGAGCCGTTCGTAACAGATTACGTCGGTCTTCAGGATTCAATCAACGAAGCCGTTCAGGGTGTTGTCCTTGGTGAAGTCGATCCGGCTGAAGCCGTCGAAATCGCCGCGGAACAGCTTGAGGAATTCAAGTAACACCTTGAGCACTGTCCGGGCCCCCTCTCCCACTTTCGGGGGCCCGGTCACCTCTTCAAAAAAGGAATGACCATGGGCGAGTTGCAGCTGCGCGACGTACGCAAAAGCTATGGCCATATGGAAGTCATCAAGGGTGTCAATCTTGATGTGGACCATGGCGAATTCATTGTTTTTGTCGGTCCGTCCGGATGCGGAAAATCGACCTTGCTGCGCATGATTGCAGGGTTGGAGGAAATCACGGGCGGCGATATCACGATCGAGAACAAGGTCGTCAACGATCTGCCGCCGGTCAAACGCGGCATCGCCATGGTATTTCAGTCGTATGCGCTCTATCCGCATATGTCTGTCTACGAGAACATCGCCTTCCCCCTGCGCGTCGAACGCCTGTCCAAAGACAAGGTGGAGGAGAAGGTTCAGGCCGCTGCAGGCATTCTTCAACTGAAGGAAAGACTTCAGCACAAACCGGGCGAGCTCTCCGGCGGGCAACGCCAGCGCGTCGCCATCGGCAGGGCCATCGTGCGCGAGCCTTCTGTTTTCCTGTTCGATGAACCCCTGTCCAATCTGGATGCGGCACTGCGAGCGGAAATGCGTGTTGAACTTGCCAAGCTGCACACGGAACTTGACGCGACCATGATCTACGTCACCCACGACCAGGTTGAAGCCATGACCATGGCGGACCGGATCGTGGTGCTGGATCACGGTATCATCTCCCAGGTCGGTTCACCGCTGGAGCTTTATCACAAACCGCAGAACACCTTTGTTGCCGGCTTTATCGGCAACCCCAAAATGAACTTCATCGAGGTGTCCGGAAAGAGTTCCGGTCCTGAAGGCGTTGTCGTCACCTTGCCATCAGGCAAGGACCTGACAGTCAAGGTAGATGCCGCGGAAGAGGTTGCAGGAAAGAGCCTTACTCTTGGTATTCGCCCGGAACACCTGACGTTGGGTGCCGCCGATGCATCCATTGAGATTGTTCCGACCGTCGTTGAACATCTCGGCATTCACACCGTCACCTACAGCACTGTTGCCGGTGCCAAGTCCACCTTCTGCAGCGTCTTGCCCGGATCCGCTCCGGCGAAAGTTGGTGTGCCGGTTTCCATGGGACTGAAGGGTGTAGACTGCCACCTGTTCGACGGTAACGGAAACGCTTTTGACCGCCAGCTTTCGCTTGAAGAACTGGATGCTGCGGACATGCATATCTGACACTTGGCATCAGATAGCCCGAATGAAAACGGCCGCCCCGAAAGGCGGCCGTTTGAAATTTCGGGAAACGGCGGGCAAGTCGTCTGGAGGACTAGACGACTTGCCCACGGGCGGCGACCGTCTCGATGCGGGTCACCACGCCGTCTCTGTGAAACACCAGGCGGTCGAAAAGGTTTGAAACGACGCACGTATGGTTTGGAATGATCCGGACCCGTTCTCCGATCTGCGGTTTTTTGCCAGACTTCGTCAGGTCGACGACGGCATGCTCCTCGCTGAGCGCGGCAATGGATGCCTCCGGATAATCGATCAACAGGCCGTGGTCGGAAAACCCCAACAAATCGGACGTCAACGCTTTCGATCCCGCATCCAGAACCGCCCGGTTTTCGGTCGGCCGGGAGACGACTGTGGCCAGCACATGCATGGCGCAATCGTCAAAATCGCACATACCGGCGCGCACCATCGAGCGGTCGTTGAAGATATAGGTTCCGGCCCTGTGCTCCGTCGCGCTAGGCACAAGATCACTGTCGAACAGGCTCGGTGAACCTCCATGCGAGACGACGGGGCACTCAAGACCTGCCTGTTTCAGAAGTGACAGTGTTTCAGAAAAAAAGGTTTCAACTGCCGTTTCGGACGATGCCTTGGGATAGGTCAGCAGACCATGGAATACCAGTCCGGGCGACGCATCGATGCGCTTTGCCAGCGCGACCGCAGCATCCGGATTTTGCACGCCGTTGCGTCCGGCCCCTGTATCGCATTCGACCAGAACCTTCAGCGGTTGATCCCCCGAAAACGCGCTTGCCAGACCGTCGACGACAACTTCATTGTCGGCAACGACCTGCAGATCCACCTTGGTATTCAACAACTTCAACCTGTCGAGCCGCGATTTGCCGAGCATATTGAAGGTGATCAGGATATCGGTGAAGCCTGCGTCGGCGAACACTTCCGCTTCGCTTATTTTTTGGCAGTTGATACCGCGTGCACCATAGGCCAGCTGCAATGCGGCCAGTGCCGGGATCTTGTGTGTCTTGATATGAGGCCGGAAGTTCCGGCCAATACGGTCGAAATACTCCTGTGCAACCTTGATGTTAGTCTCCATGACCGTTTCATCGATCACGGCGACAGGGGTCAGAAGATCCTGCACTGACAGCCCGACACTCATCGCTTAGCCTCCCTTGCGGCCGGCGGTGCCGGCACTGGTATCGGTTTCATGCCCACTCACAGTGGCTGCCTCGTTGATTGGCCAGATATCCCTCGGTGCTTTCTTGTAAGGGGTTACCCTCGGGTCGTTGGGATATGGACGTCCGGCGGCGCAATAGAGGATCAACGGACTGATGCGGGCAAACGATTGATGAAAATGGTTCGTCGACTTGACCACCAGGATCTTCCTTTTGGTCGGATCGATACCAAAGTTGGAAAACAGGCTCGTGTCGAAGCATTGGGCGCGGGTCGAATTCAGGATCACTTCAATCCCGCCAATCCGGATCAGACTTGCGTCACCGATGGGAACGATGCTTTGGCCAAAAAACTGCTCTGCATTCCGGATGTTGCGGAGAATTTCAACTTCTGCGTCGATCGGCTCACCGGTTTCCGGTGCTGATTTAGCTCCGAACCGCAGCATCATGCGAGCCCCCTCGCCCGCTGCGTGACAGAGCTGGACGGCTACCGGGTCCCAGATTGAACCGAAGGCGATATTCTCGAGCTTGCCGGCAATGGCTTCTGCCAGCAGGACGGTCGCATCCCCGGCCGTTCCCCCACCGGGATTGTCCCACATGTCCGCGATCGTGACCGGACCACCTTCACAGGACAATGCCTTGGCGTAGGCTTCGGCTGGCGCAAGTTCAGCACTTCGAACCTTGCCGCGCAGCTTGAACAGAGCCTCTCCAAGGTCACGGGCAACTTCGGACCCAAGCGCCGGATCGTTGTTTGTCACTGCCAGCAACTTGGTCCCCATTTCGGGGACGTCGCCCGCCATGAAGCCATGGATGACCGAGAGAGACAAAAGGCTCGGCGTTTCCTGCTCCCGGCGGATCATGTCATCGACAAACCGGCGCATAGGCTCGGATGTTGTCGGGAAGACGTCAATCATCTTGGGATCGTAAACGCTCATTACAGGTTTGACTTCGCCTGCAACCGCTTGCCCCGCAATACGCCATGCATCCTCGGCCCGATCGACGAAATCGATGTGGGGAAATTCCTTGAAGGCGATGAGCGCATCAGCCGCGGCAACACGTTTTGCAGTCAGATGACTGTGCGGGTCGAACGTTGCAATAACAGGGACATCCGGGCCGACCACGGATCGAATTCGGCTCAGCAGATCCCCTTCCGGATCATCATACCCGTCAGCCACCATCGCACCATGCAGGCCAATGACGACAACGTCAAAAGGTCCACCTGCCACGATCTGATCCAGAATTTCGTCACGCAAACCTTCAAAGGTCTGCCGCGAAACCAATCCGGCCGGATCTGCCCACGCCGCGGTACCTTCAACCAGTTCCCAGTTGTTTTCACAAGCAAACCGGCGCCCCACGGTGACGACGGCAGAACACAGGGTCGGGGTTTCCGGATGCTCCCCCGGCCTTGCCAGCAGCGACGCCCTGAATGCGTTGATATCAATCCGGATCGGTGAAAACGTGTTGGTTTCTGTTGCCAGAGCTGCCGTAAAAGCGCGGGGCTTCGTCATGATCAGGACGCGGCTCCGAGGGGATTGGGCAAATATCCGGCAAAGCCGCAGATTTTCCAGCGTCCCTCCTTTCGGACACAGAAATAGAGCGTCTGCCACAACAAGCGATCCTCGCCGCCATCTGCTTTCCGGATGCGGCCGTCGAATTTCTTGTGCGCGATCGCCCGATTTCCGTTGATGTCGATCTCGGTCAGGCGGGTAGCGTCGAAAATGGCGGCACGCGCGTCTTCGGCGAATTCCGTCGCTCTGAAAATTTCCGCCTGGCTCAACCAGCGCTCCCTGTAGGAGCCGAGATCCGGAAACCCGAGTTTCCAGTCGTCGGGATTAGGTACCTTTCCACCGTCTACGCCAAAAAAGGCGGGTTCGTCGAAATCATCGGCCACCTGCTCCCAGTCTGCTGCGACGAAGGCATTGATGTCCCGCATGACAAGCATGTCCCAGATCTCGGAGCGATCTTCGTCTTTTCCTGCAAATGGATTTGTCTGGCTGTCTGAAAGGGCCTGCATATCGGAAACCATTTTCATTTTGACGGTTGATTTTTGAAAAATATAAGGGTGAAATAAAACCAATGTCAAACCACTATGTAAATCATTTTCATTTTGGAGCCAAATATGTCTATCAAGCGCTATGGTGCTGAAAAATCAGGTGCCGGCGGCCAGAATCTGCCCTTCGCTCGAGCCGTTGAAGCTGACGGCTGGCTTTATGTCTCCGGCCAGGTGCCGATGAAGGATGGTGAGATTGTCGGCACGGGGATTGTCGAACAGACTCACCTGACCATCAAGAATGTTACCGCGATCCTGGAAGAGGCCGGGTACGGCCTTGAACATGTTGTCCGCGTCGGTGTCTGGCTCGATGATCCGCGCGATTTCTGGTCGTTTAACGGCGTCTATAAAAGCTATTTCGGTGAACACCCACCGGCACGCGCCTGTGTCCAGTCAACCATGATGGTGGACTGCAAGGTTGAGATTGATTGCGTCGCTTACAAGAAGCCGGCCTGACCCCATGCGGGATATCCTGTCCGTTCTGCAACAGATCGAGCCGGAGCTGTCCAAGTCGGAACGGATCCTGGCTGCATTGTTGCGCAACGATGCCGAGTTCATCGTCAATGCCGGCATTACGGATGTTGCCGAACGCGCAGGTGTTTCGCCGCCGACCGTCACCCGTTTTTGCCGTCGGCTTGGCTGCGAGAGTTACACTGCTTTCAAGGTGCAGGTTGCCCAGGTCACCTTCGCCGGCACCAGGTACCTGACCGCTAATGCCGCTTCTGACGCGCCGCGCGATGTTGCTGACAGTCTTCTGGCCCAGTTTCAGGATGCAGCGACCAGTACGCGCAAAGCGTTGGACATGGAGTCGGTGCTGGCAGCCGCAGATGCGATCTCGACCGCCAATCTGCTGGCAGCGTTCGGTGCGGGCGGAACATCCTCGATGATTTCGGACGAAATGCAGAACCGGTTTTTCCGCCTGGGTCTGCGTACGGTGAGCGTGACGGATCATGCCATGCAGCTGATGCAGGCAGCCACCATGAGGACCGGCGACGTCATCATTGCGTCGTCTGTCTCTGGCCGGAACCTGCAGATGGCACGTGCGCTGGAGGCAGCGAAGACCTACGGGGCAATCGTAATCGCCCTCACCCGCCCGGGGCGGCCCGTCGCCGATCTGGCGGATATCACGATTGCCATCGATCTGCCCGAAGGTGACAACATCCTGCGGCCAAGTACCAGCCGCTATGCCTTTCTGTTTGTGACAGATCTCCTGGCAACGCTTGTCGCCATGCGGCGAGGCGACGAGGCGCGAGAGAACCTCAGACGCGTCAAATACCAGCTCAGCAACACGCGCGATCCGGACGACAAGGAAGCCCTCGGTGACTGATCAAACTTCGAAACCCGTTGCGGTGGTAACGGGCGCAGCCGGCGACATCGGCATGGCCATTGCTGCGCAGCTGTCAGCAAGCCACATCATCGCCGCCGTGGACATAGACATGATTGCCCTCGAAGGCGCGGTGGAAAGTCTTGAAAACCACGGTGCCGATATTGCTGCGATCCAATGCGACCTGACCAAAGTTGACGACCTAGCCCGGCTTGCCAGGGAAGCTGCCAGACTGGGGCAGGTCAATACAATCATCAACAACGCGGGCGCCGCTGCAGCACTTACGTTGCATCAGATGACTGCCGAAACACTGTCCAGGGATCTCGCTCTCAATCTGGAAGCCGCGCTCAACTGCTTCAAGGCCTTTGAAAAGCCCTTGATTTCAAGCGGTGCCGGCAACGTGGTCAACATTGCCTCAGTCAACGGACTGTCCGTCTTCGGTCACCCAGCCTACAGCGCTGCAAAGGCCGGCTTGATCCATGCAACAAGGTCCATCGCAGTCGAATATGGGAAGTACGGCATTAGATCGAATGCCATCGCGCCTGGCACTGTTAAGACCCAGGCCTGGAAAATACGGCAGGCTGCCAATCCGGACGTCTTTGACGAGGCCCTTTCCTGGTATCCGTTCAAATCCCTGCCTGAACCGAATGACATTGCCTCGGCCGTTTCATTCCTGATCAGCCCGGCGGCGCGTTGTATCACGGGTGTTTGCCTGCCTGTCGACAGTGGGCTCACTGCCGGGTCACCTGCCTTTGCCCGAACCTTCACTCAATCTCCCGACTTCGACGGATTTTAAGTCATGACCAAGTTTGTGCTCGACTGTTTCTACCGCCCTGCGGAGGATCTTGCTGCATCTCGTCAGGAGTTTGCACTGACCAATACAAGCTCCAAGCCCCTGAAGGATTTCACGCTGGCCTACACGGCCGTCAACCGGGCCACGGCAAATGCCAAGCTTGAAAACGCAGCAAGTTTCAGCCGGATTGCGAATTTTCACGAAATCACGCCAAACACTGGCGAAACGATCGAACCAGGTGAAACCTGGACCTTCGCCATCACCGGCCTGGCGAACGTGGCGAGACACCGGCTTGATGGTCCGAAGTCCGCCTATGTCAGCACCGGTGGCAGCGTCATCGAGGTGCTGTGCAATGATCTTGAAGCGCCGGAAGAGCTGGACAGCGGAGAACGCCGCAACATGCCGGCTGGAGACCTCTCTGAGCCGCTGCATATCGTTCCCTGGCCCCAGAAAGTGGAAATAACGGCCTTTGCGGACGACAAGACAAGCTTTCTTGTTGCCCAGGGCTCTGCAGAGGAAAAGGCGGCGGCGGCCAAGATCAACGCGCTCGCAGCAAGGCTTTTCCCAGGAGCGCCACATCCTTTCCGCTTTTCTCAGTCGCATCATCAAATCGCGATTGAGTTCCAGCAGGACGATAGCCTTGCAGCTGACGGTTACCGGCTCGAATTTGCCCAGGCGAAAGCAGCCTTGCACTACAGCGGCCCCGTCGGCCGTGACTATGGCCTGACTGTACTCGCCCAGATGGCTTACGGCACCTATGAGGCACCTGGTACATTCAAGTTTCCTGCACAGGGCGTGATTGAAGACGCCCCAAGATTTTCCTGGCGTGGAACGCATCTGGATGTGTCACGACATTTCCGTGGCCCCAAAGACATCATGCGCCTGCTCGATATTCTCGCCTGGGGTCGGATGAACGTCTTCCAATGGCATCTGACAGACGATGAAGGCTGGCGACTTGAAATCAAGGCCTATCCCGAACTGACCGAGGGCGGCGCGCGGCGTGGCCCTGGTTGCCAGCAGGTGCCCCAGCTCGGCTTTGCCGCTGAAGTCTACGAAGGGGCCTATTCGCAGGAAGAAGTTCGCGAGATTGTTGCCCATGCCACCAGCCTGAACATAGACATCCTGCCGGAAATCGATGTTCCGGGGCATTCGACCGCCGTTTTGAAAACCTATCCGCGCTTCGCCGATCAGGCGGAGACCCCGGAGAGCTACCATTCCATTCAGGGCTATCCGAACAACGCACTGAACCCGGCAATGGATGAAACCTACGAGTTTCTGGAAAAGGTCTTTGCAGAAGTTGCCAGCCTGTTTCCGTTCGACTTCATCCACATCGGCGGCGACGAAGTCGACGTCAATTCATGGCTCGCCTCTCCGAAGACCCAACGCCTCATGGAGGAAAAGGGTCTTGCGGATACAATGGAAGTGCAAGCCTATTTCATGGGCCGCGTTCGCGACATCCTGAAGAAACTCAACCGGAAACTTGCCGGCTGGGACGAAGTCTCACACGGTGGCGGCATTGACCCGGATGGCGTGCTTCTGATGGCCTGGCAGCGACAGGAAGTCACCAAGGACCTGATCGATCAGGGCTACGACGTCATCTGTACCCCGGGACAGCACTATTACATGGATATGGTCCAGGCATCCGGCTGGCATGAACCGGGTGCGGGTTGGGCCGGCGTTTCGACACCGGAAGACTGTTATGGCTATGAAGCAGCTGCCGGTCTCAGCACCGGCAGTGAAGAGCGCCTCAAGGGGGTGCAGGCCTGCATCTGGTGCGAGCACATGACCGACAACGCCATCTTCAATCATATGGTCTTTCCGCGGCTTTATGCAGTCGCTGAAGCCGGCTGGACGGCCCCCGCCAACAAGGCCTGGCTGCGATTTGCAGCACAGGCCCCCTTCTTCCCCCAGCTTTGAATGCGTGACGAGGCAGGAAGATGAAAATTGCAGTTGGCGGCATTCATACCGAATGCAGCACCTATTCACCGGTCCAGCAAACCACATCAGACTTCACGGTCACCCGTGGCAAGGAGTTGCTGGCACAGGCAGGCGTCGACGGCGGCAGGTTTCCTGACGTCACCTTTTGTCCATTGTTTCACGCCAGATCCATTCCCGGCGGACCGGTGTCTGCGGATTGCTATGCGAGCTTCAAGTCTGCCTTTCTTGCCGAACTTGAAGCCGAGAAGCCATTCGACGGTGTTCTCCTGATTATGCATGGCGCCATGCATGTGATCGGTCTGAGCGATGCGGAAGGGGACTGGATCTCTGCCGTTCGCCAACGCGTCGGGCCGCAAGTGCCAATCGCTGTCAGTTACGATCTGCACGGCAATGTCACGCAAACCATTGTCGATCAGATCGACATCTTCTGTGCTTATCGCACTGCCCCTCATATCGACGTGACCGAAACACATCGACGTGCCGCGGCAAATCTCGTCGACCAATTGGGTGGCGGTCCCAAGAGATACGTGGCCTGGGCTCCCGTGCCGGTTCTCCTGCCCGGGGAACGAACCAGCACGGAAGATGAACCGGCAAAATCTCTTTATGCGACGTTGCCGGTATTCGATCAGAGATCCGGGGTGACCGATGCCAATCTGATGGTGGGGTACGTCTGGGCGGATACGGCAAGAGCCACCGCGGCTGCCGTGGTGACGGGAACAGACCTGGATGCCATTCAACTGGCGGCTTCCGAAATTGCTGCGCAGTACTGGTCCGCAAGGCAAGACTTCGAATTTGGTGTCCCCACGAAGCCGCTCGAACTGTGCCTGGACGATGCAGCAACAGAAAACTCGTCTCCCCTCATCCTTGCCGACAGTGGCGACAATCCGACAGGTGGTGGTGTTGGTGACAGATCTGATGCCCTGGCGGCCTGGTTGGAACGAGGCTTGACTGGAGGTGTATTTGCAGGGATCGCTGATCCGGTTTCGGTCGATAAACTCTGGGCATTGCCTGACGGCTCTTCGTCCCGCCTCACAATTGGCGGTGCCCTGGGCAGCGATTGCAAGGTCGTTAGCACGGAAGCTGTCTTGCTGACTAAAATAGGCAGAGAACAGGATCATAATCGGGAAGTGTTGACCAGGATCGCAGGTAACTTGGTGATCCTGACGGAACACAGACGCCCCTTCCATCAACTGGAGGACTTTCGGCGCTTTGCCATTGAACCGTCCACTGCAAGGTTCCTGATCGTGAAATCCGGATACCTGTCGCCAGAGCTGGCGCCAATCGCCAATCCCGCCCGTATGGCCCTCACGGATGGTGCGGTTAACCAGGACATAGAAGCGCTCACAAACCAACACCGCCCTGTGCCGAGCTACCCTTTTCAGCGGGCCTTCGATTGGAAACCGGTTACAAGTCTATCCCGCAGGGCATCCGCTTGAGTACTGGGCGCTCTTTCGAACTGCATGAGTAACCGCCGAATCCAGCCGACTATAAAGGATGCATTGCTTACCGAACGCGTCCTGAATGCACGGATAATTGGCATTATGCTTGCAAATACAAGCACTCGCAAAGTTTTATTTCTATTATTTTCAGTACCGAATTTAAAATCTGTCATCCCCCAGCATTTGCATTTCTCAAATCAATCATAGTCTTACATGGGATCTTGAGCTCAGCAGCGCCTCCTCAAACACACTAATTGTAATTTTTACCAATGTTGAATGTGAATGGTTGGTCAGTATCAATTTATGGGACGATCGAAATCCAGCCTTCAGGACCTGACCCGATCTGCAGATCCAACGGCAAACTAAAACGGCCTGATTGCTGCAAGGATTTGATCTGTCGGGAGATTTGCACGTACCCCATCAACTGTGCCGATCCCATAAAGCTCCGCCGGACCTCTGCCGGTGGAGCTTTTTAGTTGGAACGTCTGTGAGGTAGACACCTCTAGCCGCGTTGAGCAAACCGGCAGGTTGCTGACCTCGAGTTCAAGGCAAGTGCACAGGCGATAGCGGAAACCGATCAAAATCATCGAAAAACATCGACAAAATTACCACAGTCAACAAACTTACTCTACGTTCATTGTTAGTTATGACGATGGCTTTGCGTTCACGAACTGGTGATTGGCCTTGAACTTCGCAGTTCAACCCACATTTATTACCGAAATATAACTGAAAAAGCCCGGATTTGTGATCTTTGTTACACGCATTCGGGAGATTGTGGTGCGATAATGGCAAAATCGTGACCGCACGAACGGGGCGCAAAAGCGCGGAAGACCTGAAAAGTCCTATAATGGACCTCCGTTTATAGACCCCACGCGCGGTAATTTAAGTTGTATTAGCCTTGGGAGGCGTACATGCAACGGAATACCAGAGCAGGAACTCTTGCGCTTGGCCTCATCCTTGCCTTGGCGGGAAGCGCTGCTGCGGCCCCATTGCCTCAGGAAACGATCACGTTGCCTGAGGATCGTTTGGCGGTCACAGTCGCGTCAGCGTCACAGGATCAGGCCGATCCGCTGGAAAGTGAGCTCACGATATGGGTGGGCGAAATCGAACTTGAAGGCCGGAAAACGATCTGGGTAGAACTGATCGATTCCTTCGGCGAAGTTATCTATGACAGTGAAGTGAACACCAACGAAACCCATCTGCTTCCAGATGGCCGGGCCGTTGTCGTTCGCGCCATGGATCAGGATACGGTTGTCGCCGGCAAGGATGAATCAAGACTGGTCAATGAAGGCACCCTCACGGTCACACGTCGTGTGGTCAATGAAGGTGTTGATGCGACCACAATTGAACTTATCGAAACCGGCCAACAACCCTCGCAGAAACGCGGCACCATGCTGCAGGTCGCAGATTTTGGCGAATTGGTATGGCAGAAGGTCGTTGCCTTCTTCGATGCCGCACGCACACGCGTGGAAATCGCATGGAACTGGATTGTCGACACGATCCAGGCCTGAGGCTTGTTTTGGCGCAATTGCCTTGCAGACTTGCGACACGCCATTCGCTTGCCCGGCTTTTTTGCCGGGCAGCGGCGATGCGCGTGTGAGATTTTCCGCTCTTCCGAGGTCGCAAAACCTCAGATGGCGTTGGCTGAAGTCGCGCCGATGGTTTTGCGTCAAAAATAATCCATAAAATTCATCGTCCTATGTGATCCGCCCTTCAAGGCGAGGCGTAACCGCTGCACATCAACTGGAAAACTTGGCGTCCAACCAGGTTTCCCGCGGTAACACCGACGCCCCGAAGGATATGATATGCGGATTGCCGTAATCGGCTCCGGAATTTCCGGAAACAGTGCAGCCTGGGCCCTTAATGATCTTCATGACGTTGTTCTCTACGAGCGGCGCGAACGGCCAGGTGGTCACAGCGCCACGGCGGATATCGACTATGATGGCGCCCGGATTTCGGTGGACACCGGTTTCATCGTCTACAACGAGCTCAACTACCCGAATTTTACAGCGCTGCTTGACCATTTGGGGGTCGCCAACGAGATAAGCGACATGAGCTTTGCCTTGTCGGCGGACAACGGCAAGCTTGAATGGTCAGGCCATTCTCTGAACGCGGTCTTCGCACAACGGCGTAATCTGGTCTCACCGCGGTTCCTGCGCATGTTGCGTGATATCTTCCGCTTCAATGGCAAAGCCGTTGAAGATCTGAAGGCCGGACGCCTCAGCGGGCAAACGCTCGGTGGCTACCTGGAGCGTGAACACTACTCTTCCGGTTTCATAAATGACTATCTGCTGGCGATGGGCGCCGCCATCTGGTCGACGCCGATCAACGAAATGCGGGACTATCCTGCGGAAAGCTTCGTGGCTTTCTTTGAGAATCATCGCCTGCTTTCATTCGATCGGCCACTGTGGCGCACCATTTCCGGTGGCAGCCGAAACTACGTGGAAAAACTGCTAGCGCCACTTCAGGGAAAGATCAGGCTTGGCAAGCCGGTCACAGAAGTTCTCCGGCAAAACGGTCAGGTTATCGTGCGCGACGCATCCGGCCACCAGGACGTCTTCGATCATGTGATCCTTGCCAGCCACACGGACCAGACCCTTGCCATGTTGGGTGATCCCTCCCCGCAGGAGCGCGATATTCTTGGATCCATCCGGTATCGTCCGAACGAGGTTTACCTTCACCGCGACGAGGCCCTGATGCCGAAACGCAAAAACGTCTGGGCTTCCTGGAATTACATGTCCGATCGCGAAGCCGGCGAAACCCGGGACGTAACCGTTAGCTACTGGATGAACCGGCTGCAGAACTTCGATCACTCCAAACCGGTTTTCGTTACGTTGAACCCCTATGCACCACCTCAGGAAGACAAGACCTTCGCGAAGTATGTTTATGATCATCCCCAGTTCGATGCCATGGCGCAGCAGGCCAAGAACCGACTTGGGGAAATTCAAGGCGTGAACAACACCTGGTATTGTGGTGCCTGGCGCGGTCACGGTTTCCACGAAGATGGACTTTCGTCCGGACTTGATGTTGCCCGTTCGCTGGGTGCCCGTCTGCCATGGGAAAAAGACACGGCTGTCGATACCTATCTGGAGGCTGCCGAATGAAGGCAAGGCCGAGCAATTGTATGCATGACAATGGACCGCCCCCCGAACCGGCGGCATCCTTGTTCATGGGCTCGGTCATGCATCACCGCATGAAACCCCGTGAGCACAGGTTTTCCTACAAGGTCTTTTCCGTGCTGCTCGATCTGGATCGGCTTGAAGAAGCTGCGCAGTCCAGCCTCTTCTTTTCCGTCAACCGGTTCAATTTGCTGTCGTTTCATCAGAAGGACCATGGCCCCAGGGACGGGTCTGATTTGCGGCTCCATGTCGACCGATTGCTCGCCAAGGAAGGGCTAGAGGCACCTGCTCGGGTCCTGCTGCTCGCATATCCGCGGATGCTGGGTTACGGCTTCAACCCTCTCAGCGTCTATTATGCCTATGACCGGTCGAACCAACTGATTGCGCTCGTTTACGAGGTGCGCAACACGTTTGGCGGCATCCACACCTACGTAGCACCTGTCAGTGCCGGCCAATGCAGTGATGCAGGTATACGCCAGGATCAGAAGAAGCTGTTCTACGTGTCGCCCTTCGTCAGCATGGAACAACACTATTTCTTCCGCATGATGCCGCCGGGAAAAACCGTCCGCGTTCGCATTCTGGAAAAGGATTGCGAAGGCCCGCTTTTGTCGGCGACATTTTCCGGCACACAACACCCCCTTTCCAACGGCTCGATTCTGCAGGCCTGCCTTCAGGTGCCGCTGCTGACATTCAAGGTCATCGGCGCCATCCATTGGGAAGCCTTTAAAATCTGGCGCAAGCGTGTACCATTTCACGCTCGACCCGCAGAAGATGCAGGGAATGACGGGTTGCCTGGGCAGACAGGTTCTGTCTTGCCAGTTTCAAACAACTGACGTTTCAAGAGGTTCTGCTATGAGTGAGCCGATTGTTCTGACCAAGGAAAACTTCCGCGCGGAGTTGAAGGGTGCTCCACGCCTCGCCAAAATGGCGGCTGGCCTTGCCCTCAAGATCCGCTACGGGTCACTTGAAGTTCAATTTCCAGACGGTCGAAGGTTCCATATCAAAGGGCAGGAAGATGGCCCACACGGTGTTCTCAAGATCCATAACTGGGCGTTTTTCCGGATGGTCGTCCAAGCAGGCGACGTTGGTGTCGGAGAAGCCTTCATGGCGGGGTACTGGTCGTCGCCCGACGTGACCACGTTTCTGGAAGTCTTCTGCATAAACCAGGAATCGACGCTGGAAGCTCTCCAGGGGAAACCGTTTACACGATTTCTGATGTCGGTACGCCACTGGCTGAACTCCAACACCAAACGCGGGTCAAAGCGTAACATCTCGGCGCACTATGATCTCGGAAATGCATTTTACCGGGAATGGCTCGATCCTTCGATGACCTATTCCTCGGCGATCTACAGCAACGAAACCAACAATCTGGAACAGGCGCAAACCGAGAAGTACGCTTCTCTGGTACGGCAGACGGGCATTACTCCCGATCACAAGGTTCTGGAAATCGGGTGTGGCTGGGGCGGCTTTGCCGAATATGTCGCAAAATCGGTTGGTGCCAACGTGCGAGCCTTGACCATCTCACAGGAACAATTCGATTACGCGCGCGAGCGGATCTACAAGGCCGGCCTCAACGACAAAGTTGAAGTGGTCTTCCAGGACTATCGCGACGAAAATGGCGTGTTCGACAGGATAGCCTCCATCGAAATGTTCGAGGCCGTCGGTGAAAAATACTGGCCAACCTACTTCCGCCAATTGTCGAAGTGCCTGAAGCCGGGTGGCAAGGCGGGTCTGCAGATCATCACGATCCAGGACAAGATGTTCGAGGACTACCGCAGAGGCACAGACTTCATCCAGCGCTATATCTTTCCAGGTGGAATGTTGCCGCCGCCCGGCCGTCTGGCGGAAATCGGCAAGTCACTGGGCCTGGACCTTATGGATCAGAAGATCTTCGGCCAGGACTATGCAAGAACGCTTGCAGAATGGCGTCAGAGCTTCCGACAGGCCTGGCCAAGGATCAGTCCGCTGGGTTTTGACGAGCGCTTCAAGCGCCTCTGGGAGTTCTACCTGCATTATTGCGAGGCAGGCTTCCGGTCCGGCAATATCGATGTTCGCCAGATGGTCTACGTAAAATCTGCCTGAGCAAGACACTGATCTTGAAGACACATTTCAAAGGCCGGGATCACCCGGCCTTTTTCTTGTTCCAACCCGTGGACCGGGCGACCAGCGCGAAGTAGGCACTGTACGGCAACCAGCGCAAGAGCTTCAGTTGCCGAACAAATTTACGCGGAAATGCAATCTCGAAACGGCTTGGATGGGACAGGCCTTTCCTGATTTCCTCGACAGCCTCTTCCGGAGACATCAGATAAGGCATCGGAAACGGATTGGACTTTGTTGCCGGCGTATCGACAAAACCGGGACTGATGACCTGAATTCGGATCCCGGCAAGGTCCAGATCGAATTTCAAGGATTCAACAAGGTTGATCAGCCCCGCCTTGGTGGCACCGTATGCAGCTGACGTCGGCAAACCGCCATAACCTGCCACAGACGACACCACTGCGATCTGCCCCCTGCCTGCCGCCTTCATGGCTGTGATTGCCGGCAGAAGCACATTGACGGTTCCCATGAGGTTCACATCAAAGCTTTTGCGAAAGGCGTCTGCATCGGCATCGAGGCCATCCTGCGGCAGATAAATGCCCGCATTAGCCACGAGCAGGCTCAAACCGCCGAAGTCCTGCTGAATTTTTTTCACGTGTTCGGCCATGAGGTCCGTCTTCGTGACATCCCCAGGCAGCGCATGAATAGAACCGGCTAGCGTCTTGGACTGGTTCTCCAGCTCCGCCAATTCCTGCTGCGAGCGGGCAGTTACAATGACCTTCCAGCCCGAACGGGCGAGGTCAAGTGCAAGCTCCCGTCCGATACCGGAACTAGCTCCCGTGATCCAGGCGCAACCATGATCAGCTTGGGCAACGTAATTCGTCTTGGGCAATTCATTCTCCCGGTTCGTTTGCCTCTTTACGCAAACAGACCGGGTGTCGGATCGAATTTTAGCGGATAAAGGGTGCGAACCAGCGGCCGACAGGGCCGGTCAACTGCAGGCGTCCCGCTGTCACCGCAAAGCAAATGCAGTCTTCACCCTCGTCAGCTATAGGTTTGTGGTCCACATCGCCATCGGCAAAGGCAACGTCACCAGCCACATAGTGGCCGTCTTCGTCCTTGAAACCGCCTGTCAACACCAACGTAAGCTCAGTGCCGTGGTGCGTATGGGACGGCATTGCTCGCCCTGCCCGCACCCAAAGGAGACTGCTTGCGCAGCCGTCAATTTCACCGAACTTGCATTCCTTGACGCCTGGAAGGAGCGTTTTCCAGGGTAGCTGATCCATCGAGGAACCGATAATCGACTGCAGCGATTCGGGAACGGCCGGTCCGCCTTTCTCAGACAGTTCGGCGGCAGGCGCGTTATCGTTCAGGTCATCAACGGCGCCACTGAATATCGATCCGAGAAATTCGTCCCGATTGGAAATGGAGACCGGTTCGGCGTCTTCCAGTTCAAAGCCGGCAAGAGTTTCAAGTGAGTTTACATATGACCTGTTGCAGTCGCTCATTTCGAGATGAGCACCGACCAATGCCTGCGCCGGATAGGTCAAGGTCCCGGCCGCATATCCGGCCAGTAACTCGTCCATTCCGGTCACGTTTTTTTCCATTACCGCTCTCATTTGGCTTTAGAATCCCAAGTTGCCTTACCGGCGATACGACAGGCAACAAAAATCGGATCAACAATTACACCAGAATTGTTAGAAATAGAATTTCAGTGAGCTGATTTCACGGAACAACTGATGGCGTGTTTTTGACACCAGAGGGAAAAAGGAACCTGATTGGCCTCAGGTGCTGGCATTCCCCATTTGAAGCCTTACATTGCGACCTTGATCAAGGCCCTTCAGACCTTTAGCGTCCGGGGCTTATCAGATTTCATCTGGCCGGTCAGCGCCACCGGACCAGATCAGCCGGGAAAGAATAAATGTCTGTGTCCGCTTCTGTTGTCGATGCGATCGGTAACACGCCCCTCATCCGTCTGAAAGCACTGTCCGAGGAAACGGGTTGCGAGATTCTCGGCAAGGCCGAGTTCATGAACCCTGGTCAATCGGTCAAGGACCGACCTGCCCGGCAGATGATTCTTGAAGCCGAAGCCCGCGGTGATCTCAAGCCCGGTGGTGTGATTGTCGAGGGCACAGCCGGAAACACCGGTATCGGACTGGCGCTGGTAGCCAGTGCGCGCGGTTACCGGACCGTGATCGTTATTCCGGAAACGCAAAGCCAGGAAAAGAAGGACATGTTGCGCCTGTGTGGTGCTGAACTTGTCGAAGTTCCGGCCAAGCCTTTTTCCGACCCCAACAATTACCAGCACGTCGCCCGCCGTCTTGCAGAAGAGATGGCACGGACTGAACCTAATGGCGTTATCTTTGCCGATCAGTGGAACAACCTCGACAACCGCAAGGCTCATTTCGTAACCACAGGTCCTGAGATCATGGCCCAAACGGGTGGCCGTGTTGACGGTTTCATCTGTGCGGTCGGTTCCGGCGGCACGCTGGCCGGCGTTTCAACCTATCTTCAGGAGAACAAGCCGGGAGTCGTCATCGGCTGCGCCGACCCGCGTGGCGCCGCGATGCAATCGCTGTTCACCACCGGCAAGGCGGTCGCCTCTGAAGGTGGATCGGTTTCCGAAGGCATCGGCCTTGGCCGCAGCACCGCGATTGTCGGCGATCTTAAAATCGATCACGCCTACACAATTCCGGACGAAGAAGCCCTGCCGCTGGTGTTCGATCTCGCGGAAAAGGAAGGGCTACTGCTTGGTGGCTCGACCGCTATCAACCTGGCCGGCGCCCGTCGCCTTGCTCGCGAGCTTGGTCCAGGCAAGACGATCGTCACGATCCTGTGCGACCACGGCACCCGCTACCAGTCGAAACTCTACAATCCGGACTTCCTCAGATCGAAGAATTTGCCGGTTCCGGAGTGGCTGGAACGAAAAGTCACGATCCAGCCACCCTTCGCCTGATCGATTGACACCGGGGGGCATTGCATGAGTTCAGCGGATCAAGCATTGGCGCAAGGCGGTGACGCAGCCGAAGCGGTGATCCGCGATGCCGTCACAGATGCCGGCGTTCTGGATGTCATGGCAAACAATCTCGGACTGGTCGCGGCGTTTGTCGCGATCATGTACGTGACGGCAGGCATCTGCGCCGTTCGCGAAGTAATGAATTCAAGAACTTCCCAGGGGTCCGTCGCATGGCTGCTGTCCCTGTTTTTTCTGCCTTATCTCACGGTGCCGCTCTATTTCGTGTTCGGCTGGCGATCCTTTTCCGACTACGAGAAAATTCAAGCGACCCTTGGCCGGGCAGAACGGGCAAGGCGAGCAGACGAACTTGGCCTGACCGATCACGAGGAAACCAGAGACTGGCCGGTTCTTTCCCGTGTTGCCGGGGTTCCCTTCATGGCCGGCAACAAGGCAGACCTTCTTATCGATGGTGATGCGACGTTTACAGCCATCAAGAATGAAATCGCAAAGGCCAGAAACGTCATATTCTTCCAGTTCTTTGCCATCCATGACGACGAACTGGGACGTGACATGGCTGACGCCCTGATCGCCCGTGCCAAGGATGGCATAACGGTCTATTTCCTCTACGACGATGTCGGCAGCCATTCTCTGTCAAAAGACTATCTGACCCGCTTGAAGAGCGCCGGTGTCAAGGTTTGCGGTTTCAACGAAAACCACAAGTTCCTGCGACTGCTTGGACCGATGCGTCTCAACTATCGCAATCATCGCAAACTGGTCGTGATCGACTACCGCGTCACATTTGTCGGCGGGCACAATGTTGCTGACCAGTATGTCGGCCGGGACAACTGGTTTGGCCACTGGCGCGACACCCATGTCCGTGTCGAAGGGCCCGCTGCCGTTGCTTGCGCGCTCTCCTTTGTCGAAGACTGGCTCTGGGCGAGCGGCGAGCGTATCGAACTGCCTCAGGTTGGCGAAATTCCGATGCCTGGTGACGAAGCCGTTCTGGTGATGCCGACAGGGCCTGCAGACAAGCTGGAAGAATGCGCACTGGCATTTGTCGAAACGGCAGCCCGGGCACGAAAGCGGCTATGGATCACTACACCGTACCTGGTGCCGTCTCTCGACATCCAGACAGCACTTTGCTCGGCAGCAATGCGCGGTGTGGACGTACGCGTTCTGATGCCGGAAAAACGTGATCACTGGACTGTCTGGCTCGCAAGCCACGCCTACGAGGACACCCTGGTGCAGCGCGGGGTGAAGGTTTACCGCTATATCGACGGTTTTCTGCACCAGAAGGTTACGCTGATGGACGACGAACTCGTTTCCATCGGCACGGTCAACTTCGACAACAGATCATTCCAGATCAATTTTGAACTAACCCTCTGGTTCACCCATCCGCGCATGATCGACAATGTCGAAAGCATGCTGGAGACCGATTTCCAGAACTCACGCCTGACCTGGCCGGACGCGTTCCAGTCCCGCAGTTATGTTTTTCGTGTCCTGGCTCAAGGCGCCCGGCTGCTGTCTCCTATACTTTGATCATTGTTCGGGACACATTCAGTCCCTGACTGCGTGGCCATGCAGAGCGCCTCGTGCAGCTTGAAGGCAATCTCCAGCACCTGTCTTGTGAAATCGAAGGAAGAGCGCCCCCTTCCGGGCTGGTGCCGTTGAGGCGAATGATCTAAACCTCTATCAGACCAACTTCTCCGGCATCTGCAAACCATGGCTTACATACCCGACTACGCGACCCTGCTTGCCTTTACGGCCGCAGCACTGGTGCTGACAGTTACGCCAGGACCCGACATGACACTGTTCATGAGCAAGACGCTGACACAAGGCCGACGCGCCGGGCTTGCTGCTGTGTTTGGGGCAACCTGTGGGCTGGTACTGCACACCGTGCTTGCTGCGATCGGTGTTTCTGCCCTGCTTTCAGCGTCGGCACTTGCATTTACAGTGCTGAAGATCGTCGGCGCCGCCTATCTGATTTATCTCGCAGTTCAGGCCGTCAGGAACGGGTCCTGCCTCGCGTTGGAAGCAGCCTCCGTGAAGAGGCAACCTATTCACCGGGTCTGGTTACAGGCGCTCGGGATCAACATCCTCAATCCCAAGATCGTCTTGTTCTTCGTGACCTTCCTGCCTCAGTTTGTCAGCGCGGCGGATCCGAACGCGACAGGAAAACTGATGTTCCTCGGGTTTTACTTCGTCGTTCTGGGTATGCCCATTTGCGCTGCGATGGTTCTCGGAGCCAGTGCGTTCGCGCGTTTCCTGAAATCCTCGCCGAAATTCATGCGTGCCTTCGACTGGGCTTTTGCGGGCATCATGGGCACCTTCGCCCTGAAGCTTCTGGTGGCAAAGGCAAACAGCTGAACCGGTTCCTTTGGCTGCCGGTGACCCGTGGTGACTGAGCGTCCAAAACCAGTCTAGCGTGCCAGCAGCTCTCTCAGGCCGGCGGGGGTGACTTGGGCCATCTTGCGAAAATCCCGGCTCATATGGTGGCGATCCGAATAGGACGCCTGGTAGGCAATCTCATCGAGACAGCAGTCGCCTGACGCCATCATACGCGTCGCCTTTCGCAGACGGACGAAACGAGCGAGCCTGGCGTAGCCCAACCCCGCCTCCGATAGCCGGCGGGAAAGACTTCTCGGCGATAAACCGAGTCCCGCCGCGGTTGACGACAAGCCGGGATGCTCCCCCACTGAAAGTTCGAGACTGCCGACGACCCGCGCAAGAAGTCGGTTCGTGCCCGGCCCCTGCGGCCTGTTCAGCAGGTGGTGAAAAGACAGGCTTGAAGCAGAAGACATCATTCCGATCTCGGATTTGAACCCGGAAGCTTCTTCTGCAGGAATAATCAGGATATCGCTGTCGAAGTCCAAGTTGCCTTCGACGAATTTGCCAAACCGATAGATCGGCCGGGAAGCAGTGCCGCGGCTAACCGCCCAGATGTCCTGAATGTGTATCCCTGCGCTTTCAAGCGTTCCGGTCGCGACACCGGCCAGCATTGCCGGTCCGAATGGTTTCTGGTTCGCGGGACGAACCTTGTAGGGAGACAGGACCAGTGAATTGCGCTGGACGGCAGAAATAAAATCTTTTCCTTGACCGCTCTCGTAAAACCGAAAGGACGCCTGCAGTGCCAGGACACCCGACCATCTGTTCACCAGATCGGGCATGCTCGGCGCACTCGTCAGGAGATGACTGATCACATCGAAACCGGTTAGGCGACCCAGAGCACGCGCCAGATTGAAAACCGCTCCGCATCCTCGTGAAGCGTAGAGCATTCCGATACGGGGCAGCGGATCCCTCGCCTCAGCGCCATGCAAAACGGAATTCCCGTAAATTGCGGGAAACCGTGCCTCAGCCTGCTTCGCAAAACGCCTCAACCACCAGTTCCAATACGCCGAATAGGCTTCTCCGAGCGGCTCGTTGACACGCACGTTCTCCGCACCTTGTTGCGGCTCATTGGAAATTTTGGCGTCGATATTCACAGGTCTTCTTTCGACCGTGCTGCAGGATGAAATGTGCCCTGGAACGAAACCAAGGGTTTAGCGCAAATGCAAGCATCGAAATCGAGGGGAACATGCGCAACTTGAAATCTCAGCTACGACTTCTTGCACTGACGTCACTGGCTACACTGACGGGCAGCTTTTACGCACTGGCTGATCCGGTCAACCTGACGGCAGGCGAGATCAACGACATGATGTCGGGAAACTCCATCCATGGTTTCTTTCCCGACGGTGTGACGGAATACAAGCAGAACAACCACGCCGACGGCATCGCCGTTGTCGTGGTCAAGGGCGACAAGATCCGGAACATTCCGTGGGAAGCCGTCGAAATTAACGGGACTGGTCAATATTGCGAAGACTGGAGCGGCGATGGCTGGGGCAAACTCTGTTTCACGGTGACGCGCGAAAACCCGGCCAAGCCAATCTTCACAAATGCAAAAGGCAAGGTAAATGCACAGAACTGGTCTGAAGGTTTTGTCGATCTGAATTTCGCCGACTGAACTTGGTCCACATCATTGTTATCGCCCGCGGTCCGGCCGGATTGCGGGCGTTTGTTTTTCATGACCCCGGTTTCCGGCAAATAGGGTCTTGCACCGCATGCTGTTCGTTGGTCAATTCGACGCTATTCGTTTCAGGGAGTTCCGGATGACCACGCCTTTGTTTCGCGACGATGCCTATCTCAGAACATGTGAAGCCGAAGTGACCGGCATCAACGAGCGTGGCGGCATCGTGCTTGATAGAACGGTTTTTTACGCGACCGGTGGCGGTCAACCGGGCGACAGCGGCACATTGGAGCTGGAAGACGGCACGAAGATCGACATTGCCACCACGGTCTATGATGACGACAAGAAAACCATCGTCCATGTTCCTTCAGAAGGACAAAACCTGCCTGCCGCCGGCACAAAAGTGACCGCCCATTTGGACTGGGCAAGACGGTACCGGTTGATGCGCATGCACACGGCCTTGCATCTATTGTCCGTGGCCCTGCCCTTTCCGGTTACAGGTGGTCAAATCGGAGATCCCGAAGGACGGCTTGATTTCGATATGGGCGAAGAAACAATCGACCGGGAAGCGCTTCTGGAGAAGCTCAATGCGCTGGCTTCTGGTGATCATGAAGTAACCACGCAATGGATCACAGACGAAGAACTCGATGCCAACCCGGGTCTGGTCAAGACCATGTCCGTCAAGCCTCCCCGCGGGTCCGGCAGGGTAAGACTGGTCAGGATCGGCGACGATGTGGACTTGCAGCCTTGCGGCGGTACGCATGTAACGAGAACTTCTGAAATCGGCCTGCTTGAACTCGGCAAGATCGAAAAGAAAGGCAAGCAGAACAGGCGCGTCCGGATCCGTCTGACCGACTGACAAAGAAACGGGGGAAGTTGAAATGAAACTGTCAGGTTGCTGCCGGTGTGGTGCCGTTTCCTTCGAACTGGAAAGCAGAACCCCATACCCTTACATGCGCTGTTACTGTTCCATCTGCAGTAAGACAGGTGGCAGCGGCGGTTATGCAGTCAATCTGATGGGAGACGCCGGCAGCCTTGAGGTGTCGGGGGCGGAGACGAAGTCGGTCTACAACGCTGTCATTGATGGAAAGACCAGTCCTGCGGAACGTCATTTCTGCAAGGCTTGCGGATCTCACCTGTGGCTTTGGGATCCGCGTTGGCCTGAACTGGTGCATCCACATGCAGGAGCGGTCGATAGCCCCTTGCCAACACCGCCAGAGATTGTCCATATCATGCTGGCGTTCAAGCCTGACTGGATCGAGGTGCCGAGCGGTCCCGGACACGTTCATTTCGAGAACTATCCGGACCTCTCCATCGAGGACTGGCACAAGTCCAAAGGCTTGCTGGAGACCTAAGGAGCCGTAATGACCGACCATCCCCTCGTATCGACTCAATGGCTGGACGATCATCTCTCCTCGCCAGATCTGATTGTCATCAATGCCTGGATGCCGCCGGTCACGCATCCAGATGCTCCGCCTGTCTATCCGAACGCCCACATTCCAGGCGCCGTCTTCTTCGACGTCAACGAGGTCTGTGACAAGACCAGCGATCTGCCTCACATGCTGCCAGCTCCGCATGTGTTTTCGTCAACCATGCGGAAAATGGGGATAGGCGACGGTCAGACACTGGTGGTCTACGATGATTTCGGTTTCTATTCCGCGCCACGCGTCTGGTGGACGCTTCGCAGCATGGGCGCGGAACGAGTTTATGTTCTGGATGGTGGTTTTCCGAAGTGGCGGGCAGAAGGCCGTGCTTTTGACGACGATACGCCCCGCAGAGTTCAAAGCCACTTCTCGTCCCGTCTGAACCATGGTGCCGTTGCCGACCTCGACCAGATCCGCTCCACCATTGCAAATGGTTCGCGGCAAATACTGGATGCAAGGTCTGCCGAACGATTTGCCGGAGAAGCGCCAGAGCCGCGTGCCGGACTGAAGTCGGGTCACATGCCGACCGCGCTCAACCTGCCCTTCACCCAGCTCATCGCGGAAGACGGCACATTCTTGCAGAAGGAAGACCTTGCAAAGGCTTTTCAGGATGCTGGAGTGGATCTCGACAAGCCCGTCACGACCTCTTGCGGTTCCGGTGTAACAGCGGCGATCCTGACCCTTGGCCTTACCGTGCTCGGTGCTCGGGATCTTGCGCTTTACGACGGGTCCTGGGCGGAATGGGGAAGCCGGGACGACACGGACGTCGTCACCGGCCCAGCTTGAGAGGTCAAATAGCGCCTTGATCAGGTGCCAGTCTTCAAGGTTTCAAAGAAATCCCGGATCTCATCCGAGATAGAACTGGTGCTCGAAGACATTCTGCTGGATGCAGCCAACAGACTGTCGGCCGCCTGATCGGTGGCGGTGATTGCCTGTTCGACACCGCCAATGTTCTCATCGAGGGTCTGCGTTCCCGAAGCGACCGTCTGGATGCTGTGGGAAATTTCCTGCGTTGCAGCTCCCTGCTCTTCAATCGCCGCTGCTATCGACGACGTCATTTCATCAAGTTGCTTGACCACTTCGGAAATCGACTGGATGGAGGCAACGGCGTTGTCCGTCGAACTTTGGATTTCAGTGACTTGCTGGCTTATTTCCTCGGTGGCCTTCGCAGTCTGTTCTGCAAGGGTTTTCACTTCGCTTGCGACCACTGCAAAGCCTTTGCCGGCATCACCGGCACGGGCAGCCTCGATCGTGGCGTTCAGAGCCAGCAAATTGGTTTGTTCGGCAATCGCCTGAATGAGACCGATCACATCCCCGATTTTCTGGGCTGCACCTGCCAGGCTCGCCACCTGAAGACTTGATTGTTCTGTGCCGCCCGCCGCCTGGCTGGCAATACGGGACGCACCGGAGATCTGCTTCGAAATTTCCTGGATCGAACTGGACAGCTCTTCTGTTGCCGAGGCTACGGTCTGGACGCTGACGCTGGAGTCTTTTGAAACATTACCGGCGTTCTCGACCTGGCTTCTTGCGGTCTGCGATACGCTCGTCAAATGCTCGGCTTCACCCGCGACGCTGCGAGCACCGGCCTCAACGTCAGCCAGCGGTTGCTTGACGCTGCTCTGGAACTTTTCGATAGCCTTGTTCAACCGTTCCGTCTGCGCTGCACGCTCCAGAAGAAGCTCTTCTTCGTAGGTTGATATGGCAAGGTCCATGTCAAGGAAGACGGCCGCCGTGACATCGTTCAACAAGACGGCAAGGTTTTGAAAAGACCGTCTGTATTTACGGGTCAGATGGGCATGCAGATGGCGCAGGACATAAAGATACCCGGCAATGTACCAACGCGGTTCCAGTCCGATGCGGCAATGCACATGACCGATCTGGTTGATGCTCTGCTGGTAGCTCTGGTCGAAGCCCGACGTGAACAGCTTCTTCCAATGGCCCTTTTGCGCTGAAACAAGTCGAGACTGATGCGACCCGACGAGTGCAGCCAGATTTGGCTGGGTGTTGATGTGAACGTAAAAACCCGCCAGCACATCGTCCAACACGGGCTCGATTACTGGCCATAGCTTTCTGAGATTTTCGATTGTGGAATGATCAATTTGGGCGAATTTCAAACGGGATTGGAAGTCGTATTCCTGATCGCTCATGGCAGGTCACCTTGATAAAAACTGACCATACGTCATCCGACAATTCTAAATAAACCATAAATTGTATTTCTACGTACGACATAGTGACAATGGCGGGTTGAGCCACAACGATAACGGAATAGGAATAATTACCAATCCCCCCGGTTTTTGGCCGTTTTTTAGGCAATAAAAATGCGACAGCCGATTCTTTCCGATGGGAGCAGCAAACACAACCTGAAAACACAGACACCGATACTTTCGTCGTATTCCGGTTGTCCAAAACAAGGATCACTCACCCGGCTGGGGTCTTGCCTTCATCCCCTCCGGTTTCTTGCGTGAAGGCTCCAGACTGATCAGAAAGTCGGCACGTGTGCCAGCAAGATGATGGCCTGGCCAGATTTCCAGAGCATCGTTCAGTTTCCCTTTCGGGTATCGAGCGAAGATGTCCTTGCGAACCTTCTGCGCAATCCTGCGCTGCCCCATTCCGAACACGTCACACATTGCTCCGCGCGAAACAAGATGTGCTTCTGCACCATATCTCCTGGCAGACACATACCCGTTAAGATGCAGTCCGATGGCATCGGCAATCCGATGTACCTTTGCCCGGTCATGCCCCTGGCCGACAAGGTGGTGCTTGCAGCGTTCCGCGCCATGAACCACGAAACAGCAATCCCGCGGCTCACTGGTCCGGCCTGACGCCAGGCCTACGTCATGCAATATGGCAGCACAGAAGAGGATTTCCTTGTCGACAGTGAGCTTACGATAGCCACCTATCAACAGGCCGAAATAATAGGTGCGCCAACTGTGCCGCATCAGGTCCAAATTCTGGACTTCGTCGGCAAAGTCGAGTGCGTCCCGGACCAATGCGGTCTCCGGTGGCTGCAGTCCTTCAAGGTCTGCACCGAAGCTGTTGATCAGGCTCAGTTTTCCTCTGAAAGCATCCAGCGCTTCAAGCATCCCCATACGGCCAAGATTTGTAAGCACCTTCAGCTTTTCAGTTCTTGTCAGTCGCCCATTGCTGAACTGACCAGGCCTTTTTCCCCAAGCCACCGTCCCCATGTCTGCAGTGTTTTCCGGCATCTCCCAAAACGTCTCCATTGATTGCTCCATTTTATGTACCGTATCGCATAAAAATAGACATGTCGATATTTATGTGCGAATTGGTATAAAATGAAATCCGAAAGCAAACGCGGCCGTCCGCGCAAATTCGATGAAGACATTACGCTCGACCGCATCATGCTGGTGTTCTGGCAGCACGGCTATGCTGCTACCAGTCTCGACCAGATAGCAGAAGCAACAGGCCTGAACAGACCCAGCCTCTACGCCGCATTCGGCAGCAAGAAAGACATGTATCTGAAGGTGATTTCACGGTTCGCGGACCAGATGCAAGCCCTCCTGAAGGCGGCAGGACTGACAAAAACAGGGCTGAAACCCCGGCTCAAGGCCATCATGGCAGCTGCTATCGATCTTTATTGCGGCAGGTCGACATTTGGCGATGCGGCCTATGGTTGCCTGGCCATCTCCACACTGACGACTGAAGCTGCTGATGATCCTGACTTCAGATCAATGCTGGCGCATGTCGTTGAACGAATGGATCGAGGGTTCGCAGGATTGATTTACGCGGAGATGAAAGATGCAGTTCCGGAAGCAAGCGTCCAGTTCGCGGCCCAGCATCTGTCTTTGATGCTGCACGGTCTTTCGGTTCGCGCCCGGGCTGGGGAATCTCGCGATGTCCTGGTGGAACTGGCAGAGGCCGCTGTTGACCGGCTTGTACCGGACGCTGCTTCAGCGCCCGTTATGTAGATCCAGCGACCAGTCAAGTGTCAGAGGCAGCGGCGTCCACATGCCGGTCTTCACCCCTGCCCGCCTCAACATGTCGGCCGTCCAGGTGTTGCAGCCCATCATCGCATTGAAGCCGCCAACTGCCGGAAAGAAAATGTCGTGTGCGTCGTACGCCACTCCGGGAATTGCCGACGGAGGCGCTGTGCCATCTGACTGGAAACTGGTCCTGATATCATTGACCAGCTCACCAAATTCCAGTTGGCTCAATTCGACTACGCGGACGCTTTCCTGCTCAATCGGAATATCGCCAGTGCGACGGACATGCATGACCGAAGCATCCCAGGTCAACGCGTCTATTACCGGCCCCGGTTTCAAATCGCCCCACGTTGGCGTTTCGATATAGAAGGACCGCCCGCCCCACCCGAAAGCAATCCAGAAAACACCCGGATAATCCAGCTCCAGCCCGCCATCCGATACGAATCCGAACGCCTCCAGCACGTCCGGATCAGCCGGGAGGGCGATATCAGTATGGATGGGATTGTTGAGTATCAGAATGCGCCGTTTATCTGCTGAACTTTGCGCAACTTCCATAACCGGGTTGGAAACGAACAAAGGCCTCGGAACGAGTGCTCCGAGGCCCAGTGCTACAACAGCAGTGAAGACAACAAGGCAAATTCCAATCAGGAACCTGCGCAGCAGTTTCATCATCCGCAGTCTTTAGCCGATCAGTGGTGCAGGATCTGGCTCAGGAAAAGCTTCGTACGTTCATGCTGCGGATTGGTGAAGAACTCTTCCGGCTCGTTCTGCTCCACGATCTGCCCCGCATCCATGAAGATAACGCGGTTTGCAACCTTGCGCGCAAAGCCCATTTCGTGAGTGACGCACAGCATGGTCATGCCTTCTTCGGCAAGTCCGACCATCACGTCCAGAACTTCCTTGATCATTTCCGGGTCGAGTGCCGAGGTCGGCTCATCGAACAGCATGATTTTCGGGTTCATGCACAAGGACCGTGCAATAGCAACGCGCTGCTGCTGCCCACCGGACAGCTGCCCCGGATATTTGTTCGCCTGCTCCGGGATCTTGACGCGCTCGAGATAGTGCATCGCGATGTCTTCGGCTTCCTTCTTGGGCATCTTGCGAACCCAGATCGGAGCCAGAGTGCAGTTCTCCAGGATCGTCAGATGCGGGAACAGGTTGAAGTGCTGGAAGCACATGCCGACTTCGCGGCGGATTTCGTCGATCTTTTTCAGATCGTCCGTCAACTCGATGCCATCAACAAGGATCTGTCCCGCCTGATGTTCTTCCAGACGGTTGATACAACGGATCATCGTGGATTTGCCGGAACCTGACGGTCCGCAGATAACGATACGTTCGCCGCGCATGACCTTCAGGTTGATGTCGCGCAGAACGTGGAAATCCCCGTACCACTTGTTCATGTTCTTGATTTCAATAGCCACGTCCGTATCGGAGATGGTCATTCTGGAACGGTCGGCTGCGAGTTCCTCGTCGCGTACAGCGTTTTCAGACATAGTTTTTAACTCCAAGAGTGTCCTGTGGCCGGGGCGCTGCGGTTCATCGCGCGCCCCGGAAGCGGTTTGCTAGCGTTTGTGTCCTGTATGAAGCTTCTTCTCCATGAATATGGAGTAGCGCGACATGCCGAAGCAGAAGGTCCAGAACACCACTGCAGCGAACAGGTAACCCGTGTGACCGGTGCTGGGCGTCGACCATGTCGGATCCGTGAAGGACGACTGGATCTGGCCGAGAAGGTCGAACATGCCGACGATCAGAACCAGAGTCGTATCCTTGAACAATCCGATGAAGGTGTTGACGATCCCGGGGATCACGAGCTTCAGAGCCTGTGGCAAAATGATGAGATACATCATCGGCCAGAACCGGAGCCCGAGCGCCATGGCACCTTCATATTGCCCCTTCGGAATGGCCTGCAGGCCACCGCGGACCACTTCTGCCATATAGGCGGCAGAGAACAGGGTCACGCCGATCAGCACGCGCAGCAGCTTGTCGAAGGTCACGCCTTCCGGCAGGAACAACGGCAGCATCACCGACGACATGAACAGAACCGTGATCAGCGGAACACCGCGCCAGAACTCGATGAAGATAACCGAGACAAGCTTGATGATCGGCATTCTTGATCGACGTCCAAGCGCCAGCGCGATACCGAGCGGTAGCGAGGCCACAATACCCGTGACCGCGATGACAAGCGTGACAAGCAGACCGCCCCAAACCGCTGTTTCAACGATCGGCAGGATGACCGCATCTCCGATGACCAGGCCGGTCAGCAGGAAGTATGCGATGATCGGGAAGACGACCAGAAACAGGATTGCGTTGATTTTCTTGAACGGCGCGCTGGGGATTGCCAGCGGCACGAGCAACACCGCGAACAGGAAATAGACGATGTTCACCCGCCAGATTTCCTCGGTCGGATACCGGCCATAGATGAACTGCGGGAAGTACGCTTCCACGTAAGCCCAGCAGGCACCGCTATGGCCGCCGTCCTGCGGCAGACACGCCTCGCGATTGTCGCCGCTCCAGACAGCATCGATAAATGCGAACTGGATCAAAGGCGCGATAAGTGAGTAGGCGATCAGAATGCCGATCACAGTCAGAACGGTGTTGCCGATGGACGAAAACAGGTTCTGACGCATCCAGCCGATGACGCCGGTGGTCGAGATCGGCGCCGGCAGTCGCGGCGCCTCCTCGGTTCTGATTTGGAACATATCAGTGTTAGCCATTTTGCGCGCTCCTTACCGTTCCACGAGCGCCATGCGCTGGTTGTACCAGTTCATGAAGGCCGATGTGATGAGGCTGAGCGACAGATAGACAACCATCCATATACCGATGATTTCAATCGCCTGGCCGGTCTGGTTGAGCACCGTTCCACCCATCGAGACGAGGTCCGGATAGGCAATGGCAACTGCCAGTGAAGAATTCTTGGTAAGGTTCAGGTACTGACTCGTCAGCGGCGGAATGATCACGCGCATCGCCTGGGGAATGACCACCAGTCTCAACGTCGGTCCGTTCCTCAGACCAAGAGCATGCGCTGCTTCGGTCTGACCGTGGCTCACTGCCTGAATACCGGCACGTACGATCTCAGCGATGAACGATGCGGTATAGATTGCCAGGGCTGCGGTAAGAGCCAGGAATTCAGGAATAATATTGATCCCGACATTGAGTTCGAACCCCTGACGCAGGATTGGCCCGGTTTCGACGAAGTTCGGATGTTCAAGAGTGATCGGCATGCCGGTTGCAAAGTACGTCAGCAAAGGCAGGCCAATAATAAGTCCGACCCCCGTCAGGAATGACGGGAACGGTTGCCCTGTGGCCTCCTGACGCTTGCGCGCCCAACGTGCCACGAGGAACGCTACTGCTATCCCGATCAGGAACGCGTAGCCGATCCATTCCGATCCGGTGCCCATGATGGGTTTGGGAAGCCGAAGACCGCCAATGTTCAGGTGGAATGTGTCGAACAACGACCATTTTTCACGCTTGCCGGGGATCGATCGCAGCACCGCGAAGTACCAGAAAAAGATCTGCAGCAGCAGCGGGATATTACGGACCAGCTCAACGTAGCAATACGCCAGACGGCTGATGACCCAGTTGTTCGACAAGCGGGCGATACCGATGATGAACCCAAAGATCGTGGCGAAGAAGATACCTACGCCCGCCACAAGCAGAGTGTTCAGGAAGCCGACATAGATCGCTCTTCCGTAACTTGATGTCTCAGAGTAGGAAACCAGTGACTGGTTGGTTCCAAACCCGGCTGTATTTTCTAGAAAGCCCCAACCGGAGGCGATGTTCTGCCTTTCCAGGTTGGCTATCGTGTTCGAAACGATGACATATCCCAAAGTCACCAGCGCGACGACCAGCAGCAGCTGGTAAAAGATGCCGCGCGCTTTGGGATCGTTCAACAGCGAAGCACGCGCCGGCGCCCCCGCCGAGTCCTGCTCCATTACTGACATAGAACCTCGCCCAAGTTTTCACGAAAGAGCCCGGCACGCAGCCTCTCCTCAATCGTGTCTGACCTGCTTCCCTGGCCGAACTTCGTCGGCACTCCCCTATCGACGGAAGCAGTCTGTTCCCCCACGCGGTTGCCGGGTATGTTGTCCGGTTTTTATTGCGTGGAATTTATTGAGGGTTCCGGCAGAACAACCGCCGGAACCCCTTCAATCCTCAATCAAAGAAGAGGATTAGCGGACCGGCGGTGCGTACATGAAGCCGCCGTCGTTCCACAGAGCGTTTACGCCACGGGAGATGCCGAGCGGAGTGTCCGGACCAACGTTGGCGTTGAAGGACTCTTCGTAGTTACCGACGTTTTTGATGATCGCATAGGCCCAGTCGTTCGGCAGGCCGATAGCTTCACCAAACGCGCCCTCAACGCCCAGAAGACGCTTGATGGACGGGTTGTCGGAAGACTTCATCTCGTCAACGTTTTCAGAGGTCACGCCGAGCTCTTCTGCGTTGAGCATCGCGTTCAGCGTCCACTTTGCAATGTTGAACCACTCATCGTCGCCCTGACGGACAACCGGACCCAGAGGCTCCTTGGAGATGATTTCCGGCAGGACCATGTGGTCGCCCGGGTTGGTCAGCTTCAGGCGCTGTGCGTACAGGCCGGATGCGTCAGTGGTGTAAACGTCGCAACGGCCGGCGTCGTATGCAGCCACAACTTCGTCGGCCTTTTCGAAGGCGACGATTTCGTACGGCATGTTGTTGGCGCGGAAGTAGTCGGCAACGTTAAGCTCAGTGGTCGTACCGGTGTTGGTGCAGACCGAAGCGCCGGACAGTTCCAGTGCGGAGGTCACGCCAAGGTCCTTGCGAACCATGAAGCCCTGACCGTCATAGTAGTTCACACCAGCAAAGTTCAGACCCAGCTGAGTGTCGCGGGACATGGTCCAGGTGGTATTGCGGGACAGAACATCAACTTCGCCGGACTGAAGCGCGGTGAAACGCTCTTTAGCGGACAGCGGAGTGTATTTCACAGCGGACGCATCGCCGAACACTGCTGCAGCCATAGCGCGGCAGTAGTCAACGTCGATACCGGTCCAGTTCCCCTGAGCATCCGGGTTCGAGAAACCCGGCAGACCCTGACTCACGCCACACTGAATGAAGCCCTTTGCCTTGACGTCTTCCAGCGTCGTTGCACCAGCAGCCGTCGTCGCGGCGACTCCCATAGCAGCGCCGATTACGAGCGGAAGGAATTTATTGGACATGGATATGCAGCCTTTATTTGTTACCCATACTTTTATTATGCCGGGTTTGTTCGAAAGACATCTTCTCCGTCTCTTGTAACCGGACGGATGCCAGCCTTGACGGCTGCTTCCTCCAGATATCTTTCGTCCCACCCAACGGTTCCATACGATGGCATTTAGCTGTTCGGGTCAAGTACTTGCTGCAGATATCTCGTCAAATTTCTCGAGCCATCCGCCATTTGCCATCAGGTTGGATGCACAAACAGCGAACATGTCTAAATCGAATTCATTCAATGCCTAAAAAGGGTTCAATGCATTTAGCGGAGACCTTGCGAAGGTTAACGCTAATCGAAAAATTCTCCACACAAAGACCCGAGGACAGCACGTGAAATCGCGGTTGCGACCATGACGCGAATGACTAAAGTGAGCGCTCGGCACCCGGCAGCTCAATGTCGCGCCGCCTCACACAAAACACACACCCAAGAGCCTTCATGTCTTCCACCAATTCCAAGCCGCCGTTGAGGCAGGATACCAAACTGGCGCATGCAGGGCGCGACCCGCTTGCATTTCACGGTTTCGTCAATCCGCCTGTCGTGCATGCTTCGACTGTTCTCTACCCCGACACCAAAACCATGGTGACGGGCGCCCAGACCTATTCCTACGCCCGTAGAGGCAACCCGACCACGAACTCCCTTGAAGATGCCATGAAGGAGATCGAAGGGGCAGCCGGGGTCAAGATCGCGAATTCGGGCTTGAATGCCATTGCATTGGCCATCCTGTCCTGCGTGAAATCCGGTGACCACATCCTGATTGTCGATACGGCTTACGGACCGACTCGCCATTTCGCCGACACCGTTCTGCCAGGCATCGGGGTTTCCGTGACCTTCTACGATCCGAAGATCGGCGCCGACATCAAGTCACTGTTTCAGGAAAACACGACAGCCGTTTTCACCGAAGCACCCGGCTCCCTCACTTTCGAGATGCAGGATGTTCCGGCGATTGCCGCCGAGGCCCGTGCCATCGGCGCGACCGTTCTGATGGACAATACCTGGGCGAGCCCGATTTACTGCCAGCCACTGTCCATGGGAGTCGATCTGTCGATCCAGGCGGGCACCAAATATCTTGTCGGACATTCCGACGCCATGCTTGGTACGGTCGCTGCCAGCGAACGCGCCTGGGAAAAACTGGATGCGTTCTGTGGTGCCATGGGCTGCCACGTCGCGCCGGATGACATCTACCTCGGCCTGCGCGGTCTCAGAACTCTGTCCGTGCGCCTTGAACGGCACCAGCGCAACACGCTAGCCGTGCTTGGCTGGCTGAAGGACCAGCCCAACATCGAACGCATCCGCTATCCGGGCCTTGAAACGGACCCTGGTCATGCTCTTTGGAAACGTGATTTTTCGGGAGCCTCGGGCCTGTGCGCCTTCGACTTCAGTGAAAGCACGACACAGGAACAGGCCTACGCCTTCCTGGATGCGCTCACGCTTTATGGTCTCGGGTATTCTTGGGGTGGTTTTGAAAGCCTTGCCATTCCGGTTCGCCTCAAGGGCGGCCGCACGGCAACCCCGGTAAACCTGGATCGCCAGTCGGTTCGCCTCCACATCGGCCTGGAAGACCCGGAAGATCTGATTGCCGATCTGGATCAGGCTCTGACGACGGCATTCGGCTGACGGACTGCAGGGCGAATGGCGGAACCACTCAAATCGTCGGGTCGTTCCGCTTTTCCCTGAAGATCAGCCACAGGTTCCGGAAATAGATAAGCAGACCCAGTCCCTGACCGGCGATGAAGACCGGGTCCTGCCGTTGAACAGCGTAGATCAACAGCAGCGACCCGCCTGCAATGGAAAAGAACCAGAACGCGACCGGCACGATTGAGCGGCCAACGCGCTCGGATGCGATCCATTGAATGACGAAGCGCATCATGAACATGGCCTGGGCAAAGAAACCCAGAATGATCCAGAAATCGAATTGCGCGATGAAAACCGCATGGATCCAATCGTAAAGAGCGCTCATGTCTCAGGTCCAGTCAGTGTTTTTGAAAGGTCGGCGGGCTTCTCCACCCGGATTGGGGCATTAATCAGGTCAGCGGCCGGACATCCGGAATTTTTTTACGGCGGCGGCGCAGCCACCACACTCCGAACAGATCCAGCACACCGACCAGCGCCCTGTCAAAGATCCCGTATTTAGACGTTCCATGTCGCCGCTGCCGGTCCTGAACGTCGATATGGGTGACACCGTAACCCTCGCGGATCACGAGTGCGGGCAAGAACCGGTGCCAGCTGTCGAAGTACGGCAGTTGCAGGAACACTTCCCGGCGCAGGGCCTTCAGGCCACAACCACTGTCACGAGTATTATCCCGCAGGATCGCGCCGCGCAGCTTGTTGGCAAACTTCGACGCATAGCGCTTGGCCAGGCTGGCCTTGCGGCCAAGCCTTTGCCCCGCGGCCAGAGCAACTGCCGGGCCGGCAGCGTCGAGCGCGTCCAGAAGTGCCGGTATATAGGCGGGGTTGTTTTCGCCATCTCCGTCTATGGTCGCGACGACGTCGCCCCTTGCATTCAAAAGACCAGTACGCACCGCGCAGCTCTGGCCACAAGACTTCTCGTGCCTGATCGGCCGCAGCCAGTCATGTGTTGCCGCGTAATCCTGCAACACGATATCCGTACCGTCGGACGAGCCATCGTCAATGACGATGACCTCGAAACGCCTGCCTTGCAATGCTGCCTCGATTTCATCCAGCAGGATGGGCAGGTTTTCCGCTTCGTCCTTTGCGGGAACCACGACCGTGACAGCGAGCGCGCCCTTGCTGGCCGCAACAGCTTCCAGATAGCTTTGTGTCATGCGCTTGTCCGTTCTGTCGTGTCTGCGGCAGGGGCCTCGGCCTCTACCCGGTCAGCGCCGCGCTGGCCGCGCAGAACCTGCCAGACAGCCCGCACACAGGCCTTGGCAGACAGGACATTCATGTTGGGTACAATCTTTCCGGAGGAAGACAGGTGAAAGCCGATCCGCCGCCGGGCCATGGCACGAACCGTGAAAAAGGTGAACGTCATCCCCAATAGCGTGCCTGCGATGACGTCGCTGGGATAATGCGCCCCGACCATGACGCGGCTGAACGCAAGCCAAAAGCCCGCAACAATTATCAGCCACCGGTAGGCCGGGAAAATAAAGGCCAGCGCAGTTGCAAGCGCAGCGACAGTGGTCGAATGACCAGAGGGGAAACTGGTGAAGGTGCCGTCGAAGGCCAGAAAGTCGAAGCGGACGGGACCAACTTCCTCGTAAAGCTTGGGACGCGCCCGGCCGAGCGACCACTTGAATGCAATGGCCAGAAGCCCCGTCGCGGCGACTGAATAAAAGATGAAGGCCGCATAAGTGAACATGGCGCCGATTGCCATGCGCAAGCGGAATGCGTAGCGCCCGGCATCGAGCGCCAGCAGAAACAGGCAGCAAAGACCGGTAGAAACGAGGATCCAGTCGGCCTTGCCGATATCGGTAAAGGTTCGGAAGGCTGCCCGATATTCGCCCGGGAGCGAGCGCAGCCACGGATAGGTCGGCACATCGAACGCAACGACCGCAATGCCAACCGTCAACAAGAGGACTGCAAGGATATCCTGCGGCCGCTGCCCGGGTGGAAGCGGATCCCTGTTGTGGCGCGCACGTTCCCTGCGACCGGAAAACAGTATTGCAGCCCGCCGAGAATTCCCGCGCATGCGCGCCAGAACATGCCAGACAAATTTACTGCTGTTGCTCATTGCCGTCTTCTGAAACCGTCGTCGGCACGGACTTCTCATATAGCCCGATATCGACATCGTCCCCGCCGTTGATATTGAGGCCGTCTACCCTTTTTACAGCCTCCGGCACAAGACCAATCTCTTTTGCGGCGGCCAAAAACGCGGCTTCTTCCCGGCTTTCTATTGCCGCGATACGGCAGGTAGCTGGATTCGCTGCTTCATCAGCAGCAAGAAATGCGGCGGCATCCTGGGCGGAAACGATCTTTGTCGTCGTGCCTTCCAGGAATATGAAACTGGGTTCGTGAAAGCCGGTGGTCACGACCAGACGGTTCGACTTGTCTGCGCAACCGGGGATTTCGTCCATGGCTGCGACAAGGCGTGGACTGACCCAGATCGGCGTAAGAGCTGGGCCGACAAAGCCCCAAAACCCGATACTGACGCAGATCGCCGTCAGGCAGATGGCGGGGAAAGCATAGAGTGCCGGTCCACGCAAAACCCGGGATGCTGCTGCAATCGCAAAAACAGCTCCCACTGCAAGCAGAACGGCTCCTGGAGGTGACGGCCAGACACCCAGAGCAAAAGGACCGGCAAACGCGGCGACAGCCAACCCCAACGCAGGCACGGCCAGCAACACTGCTGCCACCCAACGCAGCCACGTTCTTGTCGTGGCGCCAGCCCCTTCCATCAGCGCAGCAGCAACAGGTAGCGCGAGCGCAGGCAGCAGCGGCATCGTGTAATGCGGAAGCTTTGTTGCAACCAGTTCAAACACGATCCAGCTTGGGACGAACCAGGCGACGGCAAACGTCACCAGTGGACTTTTTCGTTCATGCCAGATGAGCGGCAAAGCAATCACGAAGAATGCAGGCAAAGGCCAGAATATGCCGAACATCGCCCCGAGATGGGTAAGCGGGGGTGCACCATGACCTTCCTGCCCCTGCCCGACCTTGCCAAGGAGATCCTTGCCGATGGCTTCGGTGAAGAACGTTCCGTCCGTCGCGATCCAGATTGCCACGAACCAGGGCGAGACGAGCAGCACGAACCATAGCAGACCCGCGACTGGCGCTGTTCCCTTGAACCATGCAGCTTTCCGTTTCATGGCCATGAGACCAACAACCGTAAGGCCAATCACCATGGGCCCAACCGGCCCCTTGATGAGGACACTGCCCGCGAGTGCAGTCCAGAACAGGAACCCAAGACCCCATAGCCGTTTGTCCGGATCCTTCAACCAGACCCGCGCCAGGGCACCTTGCGCTATTATGATCATTGCAAAAAGCGCGGCATCAGTTTTTGCCAGTCGCGCCTCGACGCCGACAATGATTGCCAGCGCCACGAAACCTGCGGCCAACAGCGCACCGGCAGGCCCCATGAATGCCCGTGCGAGCCAGAAGGTTGCCAGAACGCTGATTATCGAGGCTATGACGGAAGGCAGTCGATAAGCCCAAAGCGGTGCTTCCGCCCCCTGCCCCGTCAGCTTTACGGCAGCTGCCTGAAGCCAATAGATCCCGACTGGTTTTTTGTGACGTGCCTGATCCTGAAAACGAATGTCGATGTAATCGTTCGTTTCCAGCATCTGCTTGGTTGCCTGGGTAAAGCGCGGTTCGTCCCGGTCCAGCGGTGGTACCGTCCATTGACCTGGTACGAACAAGGCAAGCGACAGAAGCAGCAGAAGAAACGGGGCAGTGATGTCGTGGCCGAAGACATGCAACCAGACCGGCTTTCGAACCGGGGAAGCCGACGGGCTGTCCACGTTGTCCTTGCGTTCGGAATTCTCGGCTGCCTCGCCTGCCGCCTCGGGCTTCTGATCGTCGCGCGTGTCCGACATCAACTTTCTTGTCCAGTTCCTGCGTCCGGTGTCCTGCGCCCGGTGTCCTGCGTCTGGGCGGTCCGCCCCTGCCCGCCCGTTTCTGAACGCTTCTCCTACATGAGCTTTTCAAAAAGGGAAACTAGTGCTTGCCCTCTTCGAACGCACGGTTATCGTCCGGGCAGATGATCCACCTGACGAGTCACAAGGTTTTCCATGACATTGATTGCTCATATGACGGACCTGCATTTGCGTCCGCGAGGTTTGCCCTGCTATCGCGTTTCGGACACCAATATGCTCGCCGAACGCGCGATCAAGTCGCTGCAGAGCCTCACCCCGAAACCTGATGCTCTCGTTATAACCGGCGATATAACCGACAGAAACGATCCAAGGGAATACGCACTCGCCCGCTCCATCCTCGCGCGCGTCGACATGCCTGTCTATCTTGTGCCCGGGAACCACGACGGCACAGAAGTCATGCGCCGCGAGCTCGGCAGCTTTCCAGGTCTTTCAGGCAGCCTTGAAGACAAGATCTGCTATACGGCGGACATTGGCGACATCCGCCTGATTGCGCTGGACACCCATATTCCGGGTGATCCGCGTGGTCGGCTCGGTCAGGCCCAGCTTGACTGGCTCGACAGCCGGCTGCGCGAAAGCGCCAAGACAACGCTGATCGCCCTTCACCACCCGCCTGCTCTTTCCGGGATTCGACACATGGACGACATCGGACTTGTGGATGCCGATGCACTTGCGGAAGTTGTTTCGCCGCACCGGCACGTTGCGCGCTTCCTGTGCGGTCATCTTCACCGTCCGATCATCGCGAGCTTTGCCGGAAAGGTGATGACGCTTGCTCCCAGCACCGGACACCAGGTCGTTCTCGACCTGACGGAAGACGGTCCTGCCATGTTCAACTTCGAACCCGCAGCCTATTTTCTCCACTATCATTCGCCGAAAACCGGAGTGGTGTCACATATGGCATACGTGGAAGCGTATCCTGGCCCATATCATTTCTTTGCCGATGAAGGTGTCGTCTGGCCGGGAGATGAAACCTGATGTCCGTAACCGCCCTGCCCAAACGCTTCTTGGCTCTGTTGCTGCTTGGCCTTTTCGCGGCCTCACTCGGTGCCTGCGGCGCCTTGCCGGGAAAAAGTGATCTTGAAGACAAGACAGTGCTGACGGACCAGCCGGTCGACAAGGCGCAGATGCTGTCGCTGATAAACGCCTACCGGCAGCAAAAAGGCCTGCCCGCTTTGCGCCACGACCCGGAGCTGGATGTCGTTTCCCAAAAGATGGCACGCCATATCGCCGAGCGCGACAGTATGGACACCTGGGCCCACAGTGCCTTCGGTCTGTCACAACGGCTCGACAAGGCAGGATACGCAAATTACGCAGGCGCGGAAAATCTCGGTGCGGGATACGCCGATCTGGCAGCAGCCTTCCGTGGCTGGCAAGGCTCAGAAGGCCACAACAAGAACCTTCTCAACCCCTACGTGACACGGGTAGGTATTGCCAGAACCAACCGCAACAATGGCAAATGGCGCAATTTCTGGGTGATGACACTGTCCCGCCCTTATGCGGACGGCCGACCGACCGTCCGATAACAAGACACCTGGAAAAAGGGCGGAGCCAAGCTCCGCCAACAAGGCTTCTTCCAGAGATCGAATGACCCAGTTGTCATCCGGACGCCCCACAAACTAAATATGAATGCACGGCTCATATTTTATTAAGGCCGGCACATCAGCCTGTCAATCGTTCAAAAGGGAAATGGTCGGGCGGCAAATTCGGCTTCGGACGCGGGAGTGTCTCGCAAACCACGCTCTACAAACCCGTCGAACAACCTTTTTTTGCCGAACCTTGGCTCCCAACTGCAAAGCTCGGGGGACAACAGCTTGATGCAGGGAATTGCAAGGTCTTGGCGGGTCGCATCAAACTCCCAAAGGCTGATCCCGCGGTCGAAACAGCCCTGAAGCAGGGTTTCAAAAGTCGAGGTCTTCTTCAGAACCTCAGGACGGGCGGCAACCGCACCCCGCAAAGGCAGATCCTCGAATATCACGTGCTCTCTGGCATACGCCAGCTGCCTGGGTAGCGACCTCAGCGCTTCTTTTGTGCCGTGACTGGCGGGATAGGACTTGTCCATCAGAGACAGAGCATTTTCCGATTGCAACATTTCCTGAATTGCACTGGTACAGGCCTGTGCGGTGTCCCAGCCGGCGGATGATCCAAACGCACACCTCCGACCGTAACCGTCATGAGAGACACAAATCACCACCTGGACCGGAAGGTCCGTGTCGACGTGCAAGAGCTCCCATTGCCGCGGCTGGTCATCGAGATATTGGACCAGATCAGGAGGGAGCATCTCCCTCACATAGCTCTCAGGTAGAGAAGTTATCCCCAGGCGGTTGTACCAGGCCTGCGCAACGGCATCACGCTCTACAAGCTCAAGAAGTGCGCGTGCTCGCGCTCCCTCAAGATCATGCCAGACAGCGCATCCTGCGCTCGAAGCAAAAGGCAAACGTATGCCCGTAACGTCATCGGCTTCGTTAAACAAAATTCCCAAACTAAGGCACTGCGCCTCTTCATCAGTCTGCAGATTCCGCAACCGGACACGCCTGCCTGAAAGAGATGACCAGTCTGAAGAGTTGACGCGCGAAAGATCCCGCCCGAGACGGAGCCTGCCGAGAGCGATACTTGCCTGGGTTTCACTCAATCCAATCAATCGACCAAAATCTACCTGCGGTTGTTTTTTATCGTAAGTGAACACCCTATTGTCACTAATCCCGATACTACAAAGGGTTAGCCTTTCGGACAGCTCTCCAATACAACTAATAGCTGCAATTGATGCGATATCCCCCTGCCCCCCGGCAGGAATTGGTGCCCCAGCGGCAGGTACTTCTTTTGCACCAGTTTCAGGCGACTTGAGCAACCCGGTGCAAAAATGCACCGGGCATCCGGGGCGTGTCATCGGGACCAGTCTTGGGGAGAATGACGAAAGCAGCTTCAGGAAAAGACGAAGGTCCGGCTCCAGCAAGCGCACACGATCTCCCTCAATACCCGGCTCCACCGATACCAGGCCCAAACGCGACAGGTCCGCAAGTACGTCGTCCGCAATTCCACTTTCAACAATCATAGAAGAGACACCGCCGCCAACAGTGTGGGTGCGCGACGGCTGCTTATGTTTTGATATGGCAATTTACTTCGCCTCACCCTGCAATTGCACACAACGTAGATTAACAAAACTGCCATTGAGCGAGTTCATCCCCTCGTTCTACATTCTATTCGAAAGCAGTCGATCAGTAGTAAACAGTATCAATACATAACTATTTACTAAAGTTTGACCTAATTTCAAAAAGCCGGGTGACCATCCCACCACCAGGCAGGACACATTGCAACTCAACCTATCGGAGGCTCATAATGCACGCTGACACAACTTCCCGGACTGAACTGGAAATTGGCGCGAAACTTGGCGCGATCATTCAGAACGCCACAGCACGCGAGCGGCTGGTTGCCAACCCGGCTGAAGTCCTGGCTGAAGTTGGCATCAACTCCGATGCCGCAATCTTCGCCGACACTGCTGACCTCGTCCACCTCATCATCCCGGCAAAAATCGATGCAGCGCGCGTTGCTGCTGGCGATGAGAAATATTTCGAAGAACTCGGTAAAGCAGCTCTCGGCAATTGCTTTTACGAAGACGTCCCGGAGTAAGCCGGTAAGGTCGTCACGATACGTCTCCGGCCTTCTTGCTTCGCGCAGGAAGGCCGTCGTTCTTTCCGATTGGGGTAACGATGGCCAGATTTCCCTACTACCAGAGCAACGTCAAAGACCTTGGCAAACTTATCGCCAGGGCAGCGATCGACGAAAACTTCCGACGCGAGCTCGAGCGAGACCCGTTAGCCGCGATTTCCAATATTGGCCTGCCGAAAGAGACGGTGGCGCTCATGCAGTTCAAGATCGTTGATCAGAAAAACAATCCGAACGCGGTAGCTCTGCCTTTTCGTCTGAACGAAGAAAAGCTGAGCAGTGCCAATGAGGAGTATCTGAAAGCTCTTTCTTCGACGTTCGCGCTAAATTGAACCGGAACCGTCGAACAGGAACCGCTGCACCAGAGCTGCACCCTTGTCGAAATCGTTTCGGACTTTCTCGTTCTGGAAGAAATTGATCTTCTTTCTCCAGCTCTTGGGGTCCTGCGCAAGCTCGGGAGAGTTTTTCAGCAAGGCGGCACGATTTTCACCAAAGCGCTCAAGCGTTTGCATGGCTTCTTCTTCTCGCCCGGCACAGACCAAAGCGGCCACCCGAGTGGTCAAGCCACTGATACCAACTCCGGCCCCCCGTTCTATCTGCTTTATCGCGCTGTCGTAATCTTCCGCGGCAAAATAGATGTTCGCCAGGTACTCGTAGAAAACGCGGGGCACAAACGCGAAGAGTGAGAAAGCTCTTTCGGCCGTAACGCGCGCTTCGTTGATGTCGCCGGAAAAAGCCAGGCCCTCGGCAACAGACATCAGGTTGGCCGGATCAGCCGAGCTCAGGCGGCCGGCATTCTGGAATGCCCTTCGCGCTTCGTCTGGCATATTGGACAGAATAAGTGCCCAACCATAAACGCGCTGATTGACGGCCTGCCAGGGATCGAGCCTGATCGATTTTTCGGCAAGGTTCAGAAGATTGTTTTCTTCACCGGAAAACGTCTTGTCCATGAGCGGGAAATGCAATTCCTGCTTCATGATGATCGACGCCTTGCCAGCATACGTCATCGAGAACGAACGATTTGTGCGCTCCAGATCATCCAGCAAGCGCATCGCTTTTTCGTCGGATTGCGGCGTGAAATCCCACAACAGGGCTTCGGCCTGACACCAACGGGCGAAAACGGATGTTTTCGCGGGGTTTCTTAGTCTGCTGGTCGCATGGTTATGGATGCGGCTCACAATCTGGCTCGCAGCCGGGACCAGACCGTCCCAGTATTGCAGGTCAATTATCTCGTTAAAGACAATCTGACCGTTGCCCCTGTCCTCGAACTGGACAACCACTTTGCCCGATCGTTCGTCATGCCGGAACCTGAGCAGATAACAGCCAAGTTCGTGACCTTCCATCAAGGTTGGACGTGGTACGTTTTCTTCGCCGAAATATTCTGATTCAAACAGCTCGAACGACCGAAACGAAGAAAGGCCGGAAACGATTTCCTCTCTCAGATGGATCGCGTCATTCAATCCCTTCTTCAACAGGGATGACGAGACAATGGAAATTTCTGGCAAGGGAACGAAGTCATCGTAATTTGGCAGGAACCCTCGGTTTCCGCCGCTGTTGCCATCACTTCTTCCAACCGGCACCGGAGAAGCTTCGACCTCCGAAACGATGAGCAGCTTCCGCGTCTCTTCATCGGGCTCAGCATCCAGATGGAGCCGCATTTCCCTTTCGCAGGACCTGAGTTGCTGTTCGGCGCGCTCGGGCTGGCCCAGGTTCATGTAGAGACGAATAAGAACGCGATGAGCCGCCTCAAACGCGGGATCGAGTTTCAGGACAAAACGCGCCCCGGCCTCTGCCTGCACACCCCCGTCTTCCGTGGATATTCTGTTCAGATGCTTGAAGGCGGCGCTGATGAGTTCAGAGCGCACCCGTTCACGCTCGACCGTCAGCCACTCGGAGAATTCAGAATCGATATCGTCGTAGCCGGTCAGAAACTCGCCGCGCCACAGTTCTCCCGCCTTGCGGAAATCAGCTGCCTGCCCACGTTCCAGAAGCGTGTTCATGAGCATGAGATCAGACGCGAACGCCGATGGGTCGAGTTGAATATGACCTGGCGCTGAGCGCACTACATCGATGCCGGCCGTTTCCTCGGCGCTCTTCAACTGGCGCAATGCCTGACGCAAGGATTGCATCGCCTTGTGGCGGTCCGTCCCGCTCCAAAGCAAATCCGCCAGTGCTTCCCGGGGCGACGCCATACCGCTCATGCGGCTCAGATAGCCCATGATCGCCAGAGCCTTGCGGGTCTTGACCGCCACAGGTTCCTGGTCGCTATCAAGGAGCAAAGGCCGCCCAAGGCATGCAAAGCAGGACGCGATTGCCATCAATTCCCCGTAATTGAAATGCACGCTTCAGTGGTCGCCTTCGCGCAACCGCGAATATCACGCAACCTGAAACACAACAGCACCTTATCACGCTCATTTCACGCTGCAACAGCATGCTTTTATCGGATGGTCACAGCAGCGACGCTGCAATCGGCAAATCAAATACTGGTGGGTAGTAAAATGTCTAAGACCGTTAGCAAATCGGACCGCACTGAACTCGAGCAGGAGCCTGCAATCGAGGCGATCAAGCGCATGATCCGCTACACGAAAAAAGAATCGGACAAGGACGGCCGTACGTTCTGTTCCTATTTCCTGGATATGGCCCTTCAGTCCCTGGAAGATGGTTCCGAGGACGTGGACATGATCCTGAAAACAAAGATCACACCGCTCATGGTTGGCCAGAAGGTGGAATCGGGAAAGTCCGAGACACTCTGACCTTCAGGCGAATCGCGGTCTAGAAACACCGCCGTGCTCCTATATTGCAGGGGCCGGCGGTTTTTGTTTTTTTGCAGGCTTTTTCCAAATACCTGACATGAATGTCCTCTTATGGACATCTGCACAGCAGGACGCCTTCCCACGCAAGGCAGAGGCATCGAAGCTCAGGATTTTTTCAAAAAAATGAAGGAGATGGCGACTCCGGCAGGATTCGAACCTGCGACCATTCGCTTAGAAGGCGAGTGCTCTATCCAGCTGAGCTACGGAGCCAATTTCTCAGGAACGCAAACCGTTCCCAGATGAGACTATCGGGCAGTATCTCTGAGGCCTGCCAGACGTTCATGCAATCTTGGATCGAGACCAAACGTCCGGAGGCAACCCGATCCGGCGATCGCCTCCACTGCCCTAATGCGTCAAAAACCCGGCTCGTGTCGATTCGAAATCGCCGCTTTCAACAGACAATCCGATCTCTTACCGAATAGGTCAGAGAAGCCGAACGTTCTTGTTCAGTGGGTCCAGGGCGCAGACCGGTTGAATTTGAAATTGTCCGCATAGGCAGACCCGCGCACTTTGCGTTCCTGCGCCTTCTCCACCCTGTGCGGAATGCCATGGCGCTTCGCATATGCGACAGCTTCTTCAGAAGTCTCGAAATAAAGCCGGATTTGCTGCTTCATGTCGGAAGACGACGTATAGCCCATCAAAGGTTCGACGGACTTGGCGACCTCCGGCTCGTAATCCAGCACCCATCTCTGGGTTTTCGCCTTGCCTGACTGCATGGCGGTTTTCGCCGGACGGTAGATACGCGCAACCATGTGACAGTGCCCTCAAGTCTGAATATGTGAGATGCAATTCCCTACAGCAGCTTTTTCCCGCCTTTGCCGCCGGTGTCAACACCGATATTGGCCGCAACCCGCAATCTTCGGTTCGTCGGCGACTCATTTAACAGCACAAGTATGTATTAACGGTGTTGTTGGAGAGGCGATTTATGACATTCACGTAACATGACATGGAGGCGCAACTCATGCTATTAACTACCCTAACGTGAACTTGTCTGGAAGACGCCGATTTTCGGAACGCAGTGCAGGTTCAAAAAATACAGAATCGCAGGGCCGGACAGCCTGAAAGGGCCGATCCAAAGATCAAAACGATAAGGCTTTGACATGCATTACGAATTTCTGAAAAGACTGGAAGGCTATGTTCCGGAACATGTTCGGCCGGTTACCAGAGCGCCGGAAAAAATTGCGCCGGTCGAACTGAAAGCGGCGATTGACGACGCCAATCTCACTGAAATGTGGGACATGATCCTGACGCTGGACTATTCGGTATCCGACCCTACCGATCTGTCACCGGAAAAACGCGACGAATTTCTGAATGTCATGTCGCTGTTGTTGAAAGCCTTCGACCGGTAGAAATGGTTATTGGCAAACGGCGAAGGATTTGCGGTGTCGCTGGTCGATTTTTGCCGGATGGAACAAAATCAAAACATGAGAGAGGACCGTGCTAACACGCCCTGATACTCATTTTTCGGAACTCGGCACACAGGCCATTGAAAAAGGGCTTGCCGACCCGGCTGTGTCCGCGTTCTACGACAGCATCATGTCGATCGAGGCGGGTCAGATCCAGCAATGCCTGAAACCGTTCCTGCCTCAATTGAGCCTTTGCTCGGACAAGATGCCCGGAAACGCTCCCCCTCCGATCTTCTATGTCGGTAAGGAAAGTGGGCAGCGACACCTGTTCGGCGAAGACTGGGCTAGCCCTGCGACACCAGCCTGCGGTCTGCGCACACCAGATCCGGACCTGGAGAAGGCTTCGGCGGAAGGTTATCGCAAAGCGCTGGAAGGCACACCGTATTACGGCTACGCCCACACGAAAATTCAGGTCAATGGCGAACTCTATGAAGTTGCGTTCGAGCGGTTGATCGTCGCCGTGCGACCTTCGTTGCAATCCGATCTTCGCTTCTGCGCCTACCTGGGTGTCATTCAGGATCTTCAGCGGACGTCCTGAGGATAAGTTTTACAAGGCCATGAAGATCGCTTCTGGTGGCATAGACCAGCCAGTCATCCGGCCTGATATGTCCAGGCGCAATCTCCCAATGGGTGCCGCGTGGCACGAACCTGCGGTAGCCGACCCGGATGCCGAAGCCTTTTTCTGCGCTTTTTGCTGCCATCAGGCCATAGAGATAATCCGGCGACCACTTCAATAGTGAGAGCAGAAACCCCAACTGGGTCAAAGGCTCGGCAAGGCCCTGCCCCCGGATGTCCCGTCTCAGCCAGAGATTGCCGTGATAAACGATACGCCCGCGCATGAAATAGGCATCATGCGCGTGGTCTGTACCGAAGCGAACCTGGGGGTTGGGGTCGACAAAGATCCTGCGTTGCTGCTGATGCCAGTGCTCGGCAAGGCTCCTGTCTTTCAGGTCTTCCACCTTTGCGGCCTGCACAGACACGACGTTACCATGGCTGTTGACGGCCCCTACCCAGAACGCGGTCGTCCCGTGCAGGTCGAAAAACCGCGGTGAAAAATCTTCCATCAGGTATTTGTCTTCGGTGCTCCGGACGGTCTTTTCGAAAAGCTCAAAATCCGCGCTTTCCTTCAGAGAAAGCCCAGCCTTTTCAATTCTGGACTGCAGCACGGCTATCGCCGCCGATACATCCAGCGTCGCCTGGTCGTCAGGATCCGGTATCATCAGCCCCATCCGGCGCGGCCTGCATGCCGTCGCAAGCGGCGTCACTCCCACAGGCATTGGAAACGCCTGTCTGACCAGTCTGTTATGCGGCGATAAGTTGCACAAGACGCCTGCGTAGCTTGGCCCTAGTTATCCCGGCCTTTAGGCACGGAACCACAGCAAGCGCATGGATTTGCATTGCAAAGCTCAACTAACGCGTGCTGCATCACATCGATTTTCAGGAGAATGAATGGTCGGGGCAGCAAGATTCGAACTTGCGACCCTCTGGTCCCAAACCAGATGCGCTACCAGGCTGCGCTATACCCCGAACAGTTGATGCGCTCGGATTTATAGGCCACAGACTCCATCGTCAAGCTAGAACAAACCAAGAATATCCGAGTTTTGTGGGCAAAACCTGACAAACATGTCCCGTACTTTGTTCTCAGTTTGCACACAAAAGCTAACCGGCGTGCCCGATGACCACGAACGAGCCTCGTAAACGCGACGGCCAAGGCATCGTGCCATCACGGTCTTCGAAAGTGCAAACCGGACTTCAGTATATTTGCTTGCCCAACCCGATTACTGGCGGCATTCTCCCGAATGAAAAGTATCCAGTCAATTGAATCAAATACCAAAACGTTTACATCAGCAAAATTACAATTTTCGATATATATTTCAGGAAAAGAAGTAGATGATCACGAAGGATGACTTCACAAAGGCATTAGAAGATTTCGGTGGATCCGAGTCCCAGAAAATACTTCAGGATCCGCAAGCATACCAAGCTACCTTTGACCTGCTGATCACCGTCGCAGAAGATTCGTCAATCTTCCAAAAAAAGCTGTCGATCGCGAATACAGCAGCGGGTGTAGCCAATATGGCCGTTGGACACTCCTCTGCCGACCGTCGGACAAAGAATGCTGTTCGCGCAGGGTCTTTTGCTTTGAGCCAATTCCAGCAGACAGCGAATCTAGCAAGTGTCACCAGGTTATCGCCAGGAGCCGCGATGGTTGCTGTCAGTGCCACAGTCGTCAACAAGACAGGTATTATCGTGTCGTTTGCAGGTGGGGACAAAAAGAAGGCTCAGTGCATCGGTGCGGTGATGGAGCTTTCTGCTTCCGCGGTAATCACTGCCGTATCTGCACCAACAGGCGTCCTGCTGGTCCTGTCGGTCGCCAGTCTGGCCGCCTCATCGGTCAACGCATATAATTCATGTTATTAGAATTTTCGGGCGGGCTGGAATAGGTACAGCTCGGGTTCACTCCAGCCCCATGGACGGGCTACTGACCTTGTCCCCGGCCGAGATATCGAGTTTTTCCGCCAGACCGGCGTTTATTTCGAACACGTACTTCGCCGGACCAAGCGAGGGAACGACGTCTTCGGAAAAAGGCGTGGTGTTGTCGGCGATGCTGACGATGGCCCCCTTCGCGTCAATGAAAATGATGTCGAGCGGCAGGGGCGTATTTTTCATCCAGAAGTAACGGTCGCCCTCCCCTTCGAAGAGGAACAGCATGCCGCGCTCTGCCGGCATCTCTTTGCGGAACATCAATCCCATCGACCGTTGCCGGTCCGTCGCCGCAACTTCCGCCTTGAACTGGTGTTCCTTGTCTCCAGACCGAATCACGAGCTCTTCCACCGGCAGGTTCAGCTGCGGGTCCTGCGCCAGCACCTGCCCTGGCGAACCCGCGAGCGAAATCCAGAGTGTTGCGGCAAAAAGCGAGAGGCACAGAAAGAAAGGACGCATTCTGAAAACTTCCTGAAAGACCCGGCAGAACCGGTTTGAGTAACTGGCAGTCAAGGGCAAGGCCGGAATAACACTTCCCGTTTGCCAAAGAAGATTGCCTGAAGGTCGACAAACAAAAAGGCCGGAACATGTCCGGCCAAGTCAATGTGCAGAATGACGGAAAGCGGGGTCAGTGAGAGGCAGGTATGTGGGTGCCTGTCCCGACCGGACGGATTTCAGCGGCCATGCGGCCTTTCGGGCCTTCGCCGAAGCGCACCAGCACATCCTGGCCGGGACGCAATTCAGTGATGCCGAAACGTCGCAGCGTCTCCATGTGAATGAAGATGTCTTCTGAACCTTCACCCTGGGTCAGAAACCCGAAACCCTTGACGCGGTTGAACCATTTGACGGTCGCTTTTTCGAAACCGCTTTCGGGGACAACCTGAACATGGGTGCGCGACGGTGGCAGCTGTGACGGGTGGGTCGCAGTGCTTTCGTCCATCGACAGGATGCGGAAGGCCTGAAGACCGCGCGGCCGGTCGAGTACTTCGCAAACAACCCGCGCGCCTTCGTAAGCAGTCTGGTACCCGTCTCGCCTGAGGCAGGTGACGTGCAAAAGGATATCACCGTCGCCGTCGTCCGGGACGATGAAGCCATATCCTTTCCCGACGTCGAACCACTTAATCGTTCCGGCAATCTCGAGTACATCAACGGCGACTTCGTCCGTCAATGTTTCGAGTGCGCGGGGCTCCCGTGCGGTTTTAACCCCCATAGCCTTTTGTCCCGTCTCTGGTCCGCATCATTAAGCTGAAGGCAAAATTCGACTCACCAGCCAGCTGATTCCTAACAAAAGGATAACATTGTGCTTTCTGGCGAGAAGGGAAATTGTCGGACTAACCACAGACCATTTACGGAAATCAGGCCGGTTATTCGCCAAATCTCGCAAATGTTTGAGCTAAAGGTGTTCGAATGACTGTTGACGCGTAAGAATCGAGCGGCGTTTCCTGGCCGTTTAGAATCACCAGGTCTGCACCGCCACGAACAGCGATGGCCGGCAGTTGTGCGGCTGGATGCACGACAAGTGACGAGCCCAACACCAGAAACAGATCGCAAGCAGCAGCAGCCTCCGCTGCCCGCTCCAGTTCCATTTCCGGCATCTGCTGCCCGAAACTTATGACCGCCGCCTTCAACAGTCCGCTGCAATCTGGACATCTCGGACTTTGCCCGGCGTCTACAATCGGCTTCTGAGATTCCAGTTCAGCCCGCGCACCGCAGGAAAGACAGGTTGCGAATGTGGAATTGCCATGGATCTCGACAAGCTTGTCATTCGGAAAACCTGCTCGCTGGTGCAGGCCATCGACATTTTGTGTGATGAGGCAATGAAGCTTGCCGGCCTGCGCCAGGCTCGTCATGGCCTGGTGTGCTGCATTCGGCTCCGCTCTTGCGAAATAGTCCATCATTTCGAAGCGGCGGTCCCAGTCTTCCAGGCGGCTATCCTCATCGGCGACAAAGTCCTGGTATTGAACAGGCTGACGTTTGGACCATATCCCGCCAGGTGAACGGAAATCCGGAATTCCGGAGTCCGTCGATATCCCCGCCCCGGTCAGGGCAACGATCTGCCGGTAGGAACCGTCCTTGAACTGTGCCACAAAGCGCTGAGCTTCGGGCAAGGTATCAATGCACTTCATCGGCCGGTCCGGTGCCCGTTTGGAAAATCCCTCGATTGAGGAAAAGGATAGGACATGCGTTATTTGCACACGATGGTCCGCGTGACCAACATTGAAGACTCACTTGATTTTTATTGCAACAAGATGGGCATGACGGAAGTCCGTCGCTACGAAAACGAAAAAGGCCGGTTCACCCTGATCTTCCTCGCCGGATCCGACGATGTCGAAGCCGGAAAGGCAAACGCTGCGCCACTTCTCGAGCTGACCTATAACTGGGATCCGGAAACCTACACCGGCGGCCGCAACTTCGGTCATCTCGCCTATGAGGTCGATAACATCTACGAATTCTGCGAGAACCTGCAGAACAAGGGTGTCACCATCAACCGTCCTCCACGTGACGGCCGCATGGCCTTCGTCCGTTCGCCGGACAACATCTCCTTCGAGCTGCTTCAAAAGGGTGAAGCGCTTGAAATCAAAGAACCCTGGGCCTCCATGCCCAATACCGGCGAATGGTAAAACCGGACAGTTTTCAACAGGCGCAAGCCCGGGATTCCGGGCTTGCAAAAAATTGTCGCAAAGGCTCTTGCAGGCTGCTCCAATCCCGCCTATAAGCCTCCCCACGACGCAGCCGCGTCGACCGCGCGCCCATCGTCTAGCGGTCTAGGACGCCGCCCTTTCACGGCGGAAACACGGGTTCGAGTCCCGTTGGGCGTGCCAACTTCTTCCCCTCCGGTTCAGAAGCAGGCACCTGGCACTGGCGTAAGCTACCGGTCAAAGTGCACCTGGCGATATGTAACTGCCTTTTATATCCAGGGCAGGTTCGTCCTTGCGGAACAACGTCCGCCCCGGAAATTCCTTCTTGTAGAATGCTTCGATATCTGCGGCTGCAGGGCCGGCATACTCTATCCGTCCACTCGGGAAGAATATGTCCAGGTCATCATCCTTGTGCTCCGTCGCATAGGTTTCCTGCGATCCGTGCAAGACCATGGCAATGCCGAGCCGGTTGTTGACGAAATGCTGCACGTCAAAAAACTTTGGCGAGCGCGTGTGCTTCTGACCCAGACGATCCTCTCTGACGCGGACCAGCTTGTCAGGAGCATCCATATCGACGATGCCGTAGAGATCGAAGTCTCCGTGCACACACTTGGCCGCGGTGATAAGCGAACTGGACGAGAACTTCACACAGCCGTAATAGGGGTCTTCCGGATTGCGTTCGACGAAATAAACGCCTCCACGCGGAATGTAGGTCAGTTTCCGTTGCTGTTCGAAGGTTGCCATTTCCGGTCGCAACTGTTTTTGAAATCCCCCCCATTCCTCGATCACCTTTGCCATCTTGCTCGCTTTGAAGGCCTTCTCACCAACGATTTTTGGATCGACAACCAGCCCCGCAAAGCTCTTGCGCTGCGCGTCCGGACACTTGCTTCCGACGGGCTTAACATCGAAATCCGCAGTCTTGGCCTTGCAATCCAGACGCTTGGGTGTGGCATAGGGTTCGCCAACGTGCTCAAGGGATGCTGTGTTTGTCCGTCGCACCAGAATCGCAACGTTGTAGAGCCGGGCTGCGGACTGAAATACGCCGACATGCTTGGCTCTCATATGTTTGAGAATATCTGCTCTTCCGGCCATAATGTTTTCTCCGCTGAGCGCAAGCTTCAAACGAGCCTGCGAAAACGCGCATTTGCAATGAAACCAGATTACCAGACAGTCTCTCAAACACGGTGATTCAAGTCACAAAGCGTTTTTTCAGGTCGAAAATCCGGTCCTTTTTCAAGTTTTGGCCGGCAAAAAATCCACTAACACCTTCCCTTGCGTCCTTTCGTGTTAACGTAACTCAAAAAATGGCAGCAACTGTCTGTTGAAAAGTGGTTTTTAAAAAAAGGATTGGCTATAGTCTGCAACTGATTTTAGTGGGGTCATCAACGGACCGTTGCGGTCCGGATTCAGTTGGTTGCAGGGACAGCTTCTTCAATTTGACGTTCCTGTGACGCGTATTACAGAAACATAGTGCCATCCGGGGTACCTGTTCCTCTCAAGAGGACAAAGACCTCGTGTAAAGATCGGTTCAACCGACAGGCAACCATGATCTACGAGAGGACAGGATATGTTCAAACGAATGATCGCCGTGCTGGCAATAATTCTCGCAGGGACGGCTCCGGCACTGGCTAAGCGCGTTGCCCTCGTACTCGGCAACGGCGCTTACGAGCACACAGTACAACTTCCTAATCCGGCAAATGACGCCGAGCAGATGGCCGCCAAACTCAAGGCCCTCGGCTTCGAAGTCGTCGCCGGCCAGGACCAGACTTATGGTGAAATGCGCAGATCCGTCATGGATTTTGCGAAAAAGGCATATGGCGCGGATATCGCCATTCTCTTCTACGCCGGCCACGGCCTTCAGGTCGCCGGTCAGAATCACCTGGTACCTATCGACGCCACGATCGAGGATGAAACCTCGCTCGATTTCGAAACCATTACCGTTGATTTCATCATGCGCCAAATGTCCAAGGACGTGAAGGTTCAGATGGTGTTCCTGGATGCCTGCCGCGACAATCCGCTGGCCCGCACCCTCGCGCGCCGCATGGGACCGAGCCGCTCCGGCAGCATTGGTGCAGGTCTTGCTGAAATCAAGATTCAGGAAACCGGCGGCGAAGGCTCCGTGATCGCTTTCGCGACCAGCCCGGGAGACGTTGCCCTGGACGGCGACGGTGCGAACTCGCCCTTCACCTCTGCGTTGATCAGACATATCGACACGCCGAACGCTTCCATCCAGACCGTCATGACTCGCGTTACCGGTGAAGTCTATGAAGAGACGGAAAAGAAGCAGCGCCCGTGGGTGAATGCATCTCTGATCGGCGAAGTGTTCCTGAACAAGCAGGCTGCACCGGCCGCGACGACCACTGTCGCCTCCCTTGGCGACACCGCGACGTCCGCTCCGCAGCAGCCGGTTGTAAACAATGCAGCAACGACCTCCCCCAGCCAGTCGGCAATTGCATGGGAACGTGAGAAGCTCATCTGGGAAACTGCCAAGTCCAGCAACACCGTTGCTGACTACAAGGCTTACCTGGATGCCTACCCGTCAGGCCTCTTCGCGGACTTTGCGCGCAATTCCATCAAGCGGCTCGAAGCCGGTAGCCAGGTTGCTTCGGTCAATCCGACCGTCGTCCCAGGTGCAGCAACGGCTCCTGCCGCCAGCACGACAGGCGTTGTGGCTACCCTGCCGGACCCGCAAAAGGCCGTTCCGGGTAATGAGGCAACCGAAGCTTCTCTCGGCTGGAACCGTACTGCCCGCCGCGAAGTTCAGACCCGTCTGAACCTGGCTGGTCAGGATGTCGGTCGCCCGGATGGTGCCTTCGGTCCGAAGACCCGCGCCGGTGTGAGTGCCTGGCAGGCTGCCAACGGCATCGTCGCCACGGGCTATTTCACCGCCGCCCAATACGCCTTGCTGACTGCACAGACGGCAACGCAGTACTCGGTTTACCAGGCTGAAGTGAACCGCAAGCAGCAAGCGGCTGCCAGCGCTTCTCGCAGTGCGACCTCCACGCGCCGTACCAACAACACCACCACTCGCCGTGCGAACAACAACAACAATGGTGGTGGCATCAACCCGGCTGGAGCCGCTTTCATCGGTGGCGTTGTGGGTGGCATCATCGGCGGTGCAATCGGTCGCTGATCAATACTGCAATCACATGTCAAACCAGAACGGCCCGGTCTTGAAAACCGGGCCGTTTTTGTAGCCACAGGTGAGGTTTTGCGCACGAACGGCTCGTTTGCATTGCAGAAACGCCTCGTGTTCCTGTCAATCGAGATGCAGCCGAACGCTTGTCAGCTTTGAGGTTCGGGCTTCGTCCAGAATCCGCACGACCTGCTGAAAATCGGTTCCCTTGCCAGGCAAAAGAACAGCATCCCTGGCACCAGCTTCTGCCAACCGGTTCAGTTCCTGTGCCAACCCTGCAAGTGGCAGTTCATTCCCGTTGACAGTCACGGCGGACAGATCTTCACCGGGAACAGACTTCACGACGATCAGGACTGCGGGAACGCTGGCGTTCGATTGTGCCTCTGCCCCCCCTGCCGGCGCTCCGCCACCAAGCGCAACTTCCAGCGGCCGCCAGACACCAAATGTGGAAGACAAAAGAAAGAACATGATCAGAATGAAGATCACATCGATCAGAGGTGTCAGCGGAATGCGCTTTCGCCTTGCAAGCGGTGTTTCGATGGAGATCATGGCTCAGGCCATCCCGGGTCTTCAGGTCATTCCGAAAATCGAGTTTCGCCGAAATACCACTTCAGCTCAATCGACTTTCCTAAATTGACCGCGGGTTCGCAATTCCTTAGCGTATTTAGCAAGTTGGCAAACTGGAAACACGAGCATGAAAACGGACCGCGACAGCGGCAAGGTTAGGCAAAGACGCCGGATCGGGTTACGCGGGATCGCGTTATTCGGGGCGGTGGCGCTGTCTGGAATTTTGTCGACCTCTGCTGCCCACGCAGGCCTGCGTGTTTGCAACGGGTCCGTTGATCTCGTGAACGTCGCGATTGGCTATGAAACCGACGAAGGCATGCGGACTGAAGGCTGGTGGACAATCACCGCAAACGCCTGCAGCCAGGTGCTGCAGGAACCTCTCGAGAAAGCACGCTACTATCTGCACGTGGCAGACGGTTTTGGCGAAAGCCGTCTTGGAGGCGATATCACGCTTTGTATTCGCGAGGAAAAATTCGTTCTTTTCGATGGCGATCAGTGCTGGCAACGCGGGCTGATCGAAGCAGATTTCTTTCAGGTCGAAACCGAGGGAAAACAGGATTGGACGGTCCTATTGTCTTACGATTAGGGACGGCAAAGACCGGCCTTCACAACCCTTTCCAACATTCATTGACGCATTAACCGGGGGAACAAGATGCGGATATTGGTTCAGAGAGTTTTTATAGCGATTGCAGTTGCCATTTTGGCGGCACCCGTGCAGGCACAGCAAGTGACGGGGAAAATCAGCCTCGAACTCAACCAGTTACAACCGACTGCGGACGGCGGCTGCCGCCTTTCGATCATCGCGACCAATGGCCTTGAACGCCCTATGGACAAGCTCGGCCTGGAAATGGTTGCCTTCAACAAGGACGGCCTGGTGGATCAGTTTCTGCGTCTTCAGTTCTCCCGCATATCCGCCGGTAAAACCAAGATCCTGCAATTCGACCTTGCCGGGAAGGCTTGCGACAGCCTTTCGCGGCTTCACATCAACGACGTCATGAATTGTGTGCCTTCCAGCATTACCGATGTCTATTGCCCGGATCTGCTGGACCTGAGCAATCGTACCCCCATCGAATTCGGCGATTGACCCTACCCTTGAACGTCTGATGGAGCGTCTTTCGCATGGTCGAGACATCTTCCTCCCTTCTGGAGCTTGGCGGGCCGGTCGTGCTCATCCTGCTCGCAATTTCCGTTGCAGCGCTTGCAGTCATCCTCGCCAAGACCGTTCAATTCTCCACGGCCCGTGTTGGCCGTCACGGACTTGTTCGTCAGGCTGTCACGCAATGGCGAAGTGGTGAACGCACCAAAGCCGCGCAAAACCTTTTGAAGGACAGGTCCTTGTCGGGTGCGCTTGTGCGCAGCGCCATGGATGCCATCCAGATGCTGGATCAGCAGCCCCTGTCCTCTCAGGTGCGCGACATCAGGGAAGAACGACTACGTGAGGAAATTTCTGCCAGGGCTGCCGACCGTCTGTTCGGCCTCGCCAGTTGGCTGAAGGCGCTTGATCTGGTGACGCAGATTTCGCCTTTGCTCGGCCTATTCGGCACGGTTCTCGGGATGATCGAGACGTTCCAGACCCTTCAGGAATCGGGTGCGTCCGCAAATCCTGCCACGCTTGCCGGTGGCATCTGGGTAGCGCTCCTGACAACTGCCTGCGGCCTTGCCGTTGCAATGCCAGTATCCATTGCCGTCACCTGGTTCGAAACGAGGCTGGAAAAGGAACGGGCCGCGCTGGAAGTTCTCCTCACCGGCGTCTTCACTGCCGGTGCTTCATCATCGCAACCCTCAGCGTGACACCTTGAACGCCGTCAGCGAATAGACCCCAGGCTCTGCCAGTATCTCGGCCACCCGTTCGGAAGGAAGCCGTCCGAATCGAGAAGGCTGCCGCTCTGAAGGGCGGTTCCAGATTGCGAGCACGAGCGCTGTCTCGTCACTCTTGTCGCTGGCAATCATCGTCACCGGTACCTTGAAGCGCCAGCCGCCTGCCGTCTGACTGTTCGATGCAGGCAGAAGAAACTCCCGGCCGTCATGGATCTGCCCGGCATCATCGATCAGGTACAGTTCAGGTGGCCCCTTGCCGCTGAGATCCAGTCCCGACTGTTCCGCGCTTGCAATTCGCTCGATCGGCAAGTCACGCTGAATCACACCGGATACAGGAGTTCCGCTGCGCACGACCGTCCGGTCCAGTTCGACCAGACCGGCTGCTTCAATGCCTTCAGAAACGCCAAGAGCATCCAGCAAGGCGCATTGCCTGCGCGTCACCAGTCGGACTTCGATCTTTGCCTCGAAACCCTGATCCGCCTTGAAGCGCTGATCGAAGATAGCGAAAGGCGCTATGCCTGCGCCAAAGGCCGTAACTTCCGCGGTGTCCGCACCAGCTGCAAGAACAGACATATGTGTGCATTCACCGAACTTGTAACCGGCAACATAGTCCGACACCTTTGCCAGTGGATCTATGGAAGCGACCGCGACGGGCGGCACGTTTTCTGTCAACTCCCCCTGCGGTTGTGTTGCGGGGACCGTTGAAGAGACCGGGGCATTGGGCGCTAGCTCGGGAGTTTCCGTTTCCGTAGGCTGCAGGGCAGCAACCTGTTGTTCCGCAGGCAATACCGCATCCACCTCCGCACTAACCACCGGATCGACAGTAACGCTGGTATCGGGAGCAACAATGCCCGGGCTTTCAACGGAAGGCTGCGTTTGTGGAACAAAGACCTCAGACACGACTTCGTTGCCAGTGGGTTCGGCAGGTGTCTGATCGACGACGAGCGGAGCCAGAACAGGACTTTCCTGCACAGCCGAAACGATTGTCTGCGTCTCACCTGCGGCGGCAACCTCACCGATATCCGTTGCAACCGCTACCGAAGGCACCACTTCCACCGTGGCTGGGACTTCGGCACCGGAAAGAGTGACTTCAGACCCGGCAATAACGTTTGGCGCGACGGACGTCACAGCGACAACGGCATCCGGTACAGGCGTGGCGGCGACAACGGTGGAGGCGGTTTGCGGAACAACAGAAGGCTGAATCACCTGAAGCTGCTCCGGTGGCGTTGCGGTGACCGGGCTTGTTTGGACAGGGCTGACTTCTTGCGCTTCAATGATAGGCGTGTCGTCCGAAAGCGATTGATCCAGAACGGTTACCGGCACGGCTTCAACCAGTGCATTGACTGGGCTTTCGGTGACCACCGGCTCAGACAATACCGGCTCAAGGATCTCCGCAGTCTCGGAATTGACAACTGTTTCCACTGGCACAGAAGTCTCGACGGGCAAGGGAGTGTCCGGTTCGAGCGGTTGTGTGATTTCAGTTTCGACACTTGCCAGATCTTCAAATGGCAGACCACCACTTTCCAGGATCACTTCGGTCTCGACCGGTGGCAAGGGGGCTTCTTCCGTCCAAGGCAACGCTGGCAGGCCGTAGATCAGCGCGGAAACATGCAAGGCAACCGAAACGCCCAAAACAGCCGGCCACACGTACCCCGGGATATCCCATTGCCGGTCCTGGTTATAGGCGACAACGGTCAAGGTGCACCTGCCTCAACAGTCATCAGTGTCAGGCGTTTCACACCGCCAGCTTTCAATCTGTCGGCAAGTGTGGAAATGGCTTCCATTCTGGCTCGCTTGTCGACCTGAACCACCATGTGGGTTCTGTCGGATTGCCGAGCTTCAAGAAATGGGCCCAGGTCGTCGTAAGCCAGAACTTCACCGTCGAACCAGACAGTCCCTGCCCTGTCCAGTACAAGACTGCCTTCCAGTTTGCCGCTGCCATCGTTCTGTTGCGTTTCCGCCCAGTCGAACCCTTCAGGCAAGGGCGGCCGCAGCGTTCCGGATACCAGAAGAAACAGCAGCAGCAGGAACACCACGTTGATCAACGCAAGGGAGCTGTCCGCACGCCGGTGCGGTTTCAGCTCCTGCAAATGGATCGGTTTGGTGTAGCGTTTCATGGTTGGCCAGAATATCCGCTGCGCCAGGTCTCTTCCCGGTCAGGGCACCACTTTGACCGTGGTTGCCGTTGCCCGCAAGACCGGACCATCCTGCATCAGCTTTTCGAAATAGTCTTCCGGATCTTTTTCGCGGCGCTCGGAAAGCGTCTTGGTTATGTCCGGGCCCACCATGGCAATGATCAGGCCGGTTTCTTCAGTAGACGTTTTCAAGGTCAGCGGCACAACGAAACCGGCGCCCCGGTCGTCCGTCTGCAGATATGGGGACAGATTGACCGTCTCCCCCTTGCTGTTGACGAATATAAGCCCGAGCCCGCCAGTTGATGGTTCATAACCGGAAATGCGGCCAGCCATGTTGCTACCGTTCGGCACGACCGTTCGCTGCATGTCGAGACGCAATTCGGTCTTGGCGTTTCCCTGTGGTGTTCCTCTCAGAAAAGCTATCGCCGGACATTGCGCATCGCTCACAAGGTTGACCTGGATCTTCGCTTCAAACCCCTGAGACTGGGTGAAGTCGCTGTCGAAACTGATGAATGGCGGCGTCCTGGAAGCAAATCCCTCAATCTCTGCGGAACGGCTCGCGATCTCTATCGGCTGGAGATACATGCAATCGCCCGCCTGGTAACTGCTCACGAAGTTCCGGATCCGGTCTTCGGGGGTCACGTTTTCAGGCGTCTCTTGCGGATCGGTTGTCACGGGTGGCCGGGTAACGGTTTCGGTCGGTTCCGGTTTCGTGTCGACGGTCTCCTCTGGAGGCGTGGTCGGAATTGTCGGCACGGTGTTGCCTGGCGTCGTCGGCGCCTGCGTTTCCGGCGTTTGTGTTGAAGGCGACTGAAGCGCAGTTGTTTGTGTTTCAGTCGGCTGCTGGGACACTGGTTGCTGCGTTGCCGGTTGCTGGGTCGCTGGCGTCTGCGTTTGTTGTGTCACATTCGTCTGCTGCGACGGTGCGTCAGGCGCATTCGGTCGTGGCGGTGCCACAAGTACAGGTTTCTGGTCCTGCTCGGGCACGGATTGACCGACCAGGAAATAGACACCCCCGGCACCGACACCGGCGAAACCGAGCAGCGACAAGGCTACCAGAATGCGCTTGCCCCAGTTTGCCTGCGGTGGCGGCTGATCCAGTGCGGATTGTTCCGGCGGCGGCGCAGAAGATGGCCGAATGATCGTACGGTCCTGGTCCTGCCGCCCCATCGGAGCACCTAGCGTCCAGTCCGCAATTTCCTGCATGCTGGCCGGGCGGTTTGCCGGATCGGGCTGCAACATGGCTTCCAGCAACGGACGGAAACGATTGTCGATTCCTTCCAAGGGAGGCGTCTGCCGTCGTTTGTCGACGATCTGCACCTGCGTGCCGCCCATATCGATCTGTTTGCCGGTCAGGGCTTCCGCAATGACCAGGCCAAGCGAATAGATGTCGCTGCGGGCAGTCACCTTGGCATCAAAAATGCCGACCTGTTCTGGCGAAACATAATTGACCTTGCCTGCAAAGCCGTCACCGATAATTGTCGGTCCACCCGTGTTCGCCCGCGAAATACCGAAATCGATGATTTTGGCCTGCGCGACATCGCCGTTCTGGAGAATGACGTTGTCCGGCGAAAGATCCCGGTGGATCACTTCCCGGTCGTGAACCGCCTGCAGGGCTTCAGCCAAGCGCTTGATCAACCGTGCCACCGCCTCCGGCTCCAGCGGGCCTGATTCAAGGCGCGTACTCAATGACGGGCCACTGACGAACTCCATCGCCAGGTAATAAATCCCGAGCGTAGGTTCCTTCGCGAAGACGTAGTACTGGGTCAGTGCGTCGTGCTTGAGTTTGCGAAGGATCTTTGCTTCCCGCTTAAACAGATCCAGGATCATCGGGTCGCGCGAGAAGGTCGCGAGAAGGACCTTGACGGCAACCGGATCCCCGCTTTCCACGTCCCTCGCCTTGTAAACCGTCCCGATACCGCCATCGGCAATATGTTCCTCAATCTCATAGAGATTGTTGAGCCGGGTTCCGGCAGGCAGCAGGTGGGCACCAACGTTCATCAGTTGCGAACTCCTTCGCGCGCAGACATTGCATCGATATCGACAATCACGACAGTCACGTTATCCGAGCCGCCCTCTTCGAGCGCTCCATTGATAAGACATTGTGCCGTCGGCTTCGGCGCGCCGTTCATCAGGAAAGTACCAATCACACTATCGTCCAGATGTCCGGTCAAGCCATCCGAACACAGAAGAAACCGATCGCCCTGACGCAGATTTCCGGAAACCAGTTCGAGTTCAAGCTCAATCCCGGATCCGATCGCCCTGGTGATGACATGCCTGCGGGCGAACGTCCTTGCTTCTTCAGGCGTCAGCACGTTCTGGTCCACCAGTTCCTGCGCCTCGGTATGATCTGTCGTCAATTGTTCAAGACGGCCATTGCGCAGACGGTAGACACGGCTGTCGCCTGCCCAGAGGCACGCAAAGTTTGATCCGGAAATCAGAAGTGCGGCGATCGTCGTGCCCATGGCGGCTCCGTTCGCCTTGGCTGCGGCCTGTTCGATCCGGTCCTTTGCGGTAATCAACCTGCTTTCGAACTGCTCCAGAAGGTCTTCCGCGCTGCGCGGTTGCGCGATACTGGCAAGGGCTTCACGCACGAGACTGGACGCCATCGCACCGTCATGCATGCCTCCCGCACCGTCCATCACCGCGAAAACGCCCTTGCCCTCGTCAACGTAGAACGTGTCCTCATTGTGCTGCCGAACCCGGCCAACATGGGTCAGTCCAATCGCAAAGCCACGCATAGAGGCTTCCATTTGTTCGATCATGTTCGATGATCCTCCGGATGAAATCGCCCATGACTATTCCCTGCCACGTCCTGTCGAGCTTCCGAACCGGCGAAGGTTTCCGGTAACAGCAGCCATCGAAAGGCGCTTGCGTCCGGCAGGCCTGCACACGAAAACTCAAAACCCACATCTCCTGCACGGCACCAGAATTCGGATGACAGAACATCCGTTCCTGGCATCGTCGGTAATTCGGCATCCCTGCCCTTCTTGCCGCTTGCCTCCACCGCAAGTGGCGATTCCAGACCTGCGACAGCCTGTTGAAAGTTTTCCAGGCTGGCATCTTCCTGCAAGGTGTCGCGCAAGATTGCCTCGACATGGTCATACCAGGTCTCTTCCGGCCGACCATTCTGCTTTTCCAGTCGGATGTCGCTGGCAAGTGTCAATGGAAAGGTCCGGCCGACCTTGTCGACATTCGGCATGAAAGCACCGGCGACGGCCTGAACAGGTTCGTCACCCTCTGAAGAGTGCATAAGCCAGAATCGCCACACCGGCATTGTCATGAAGGCTTCCTCCCACCCCGCGCCCAGATCCAGACGGGATTGAGCGAGTCCGGTCATCAGGAAGGCCTCCCAGCTTTTCAGAAAGCCGGCAGGGCACTGCCCGATGACAAAATCCGCTCGTGCCGGCAGTTTGCCGAAATAACCGGTTCCCATTCTAGAAGCTCGTAGGGCAACTGAAATCGCCGACTGCAGACAGGAAGAACGGGTTGGGATTCGTTCTCAATGTCACCGTGAAGGCAACCTGTCTGCCGCCAAGCGTTTCACGCACGACGAACTTGTTCTGTCCGGAACTGACCCTGTTATCGCGAACGAAGCGATAGAAGGCCCAATCTCCATGGATTTCACGACGAGATCTGTAGCCTGGCACTTCCGGCTGGATCACCAGTACAACGCGAGGCGTAGCCGTGTTGCTGGGCCAATCAAAGTTGGCCGGCAACGGTTCGATTTCCGCATTGAAGCCGGGCCCACGCGTCACCAGTACGAGATTGCCGTTCACTTCCAGGCTGGCCGCGTCAGCCTGCTGAGACAGGGCGCGCGGAACCACCTGAAGTCCGACGGACGGAAACGCGTTTCCTGTCGGGAAGAAGGCCTGCTTGATCAGGTCTGCACGTTCGAACTGCCGAAGCGTTGCGTTCGACAGACGGTCCGCCTGAGACACTTCAGGCTTCCAGTTCCAGGGGCGCGTCGAGGTATCGACTAGCGGCTTCAGGTTTTCATCGAAAAACCGCTGCATGATTCCCGTCGGTGCGAACAGTTTGGCAAATTCCGTCATCGGCACTTCGGAGCGACCGTTTTCAAACGGATAGTTCCGGGCGACGATCCTGCGGCATTCACCAACAACCTGGGTGCTCAGCTTCTCGTTCAGCTGCGTGATCGAGGTTTCCTTGAACTCCTCGTCAAATTCCTTCGCAGCCTGGATAATCAGTTTATCGAAAGGCGGCGGGAAACGCGTCGCGTTGCTTCTCAGCAGAGACGCCTGAATTTGCACGTTGGAATTTGCCGTTTCGCTCTGCAGCGGGTTGTTGGCCACGATCAGAAGGTTGTCTAGGATGTTCTTGAAGTTCAGCAGCAAGGCATCGATCTTGCGGCTGTTCTCGCCTTCCACCAGTACATGGTAAGGACGGAAGTGATCTTCGATCGCCTTGCCCGGAATAATGGTTGGACCTCCGCCACCAGCGGCAGTTCCAAGCGCGTTGGACAACCCTCCCGGCGCGATTGCCTGAAGTCCGGCTTCAAGGCCGATACGTTTCAATCCACCGGACGAATCCAGCACGTAGCGCTGGAAGATCTTCTGTGCAGCGTTAGTGCCGGCATCTTGCGCGTTGCCGCCTGTCAGGTTTCCGGCAAGGCCTTCACTCGACAGATCCTGGGTGAGCAGGGTTTCGCGCCGAATGCTCTCAAGAAGCTGCACAACAGGTGATGTTGGTGCCGAGACGGCCTGAAGCGTCGTGTAAAGCGGCTTGTCGTTGCGCATCGACTTGAATTTCAAGTTGCCGAGCGCCTCTTCCCAGGCTTCGATGAAATCTTTGGTGTAAAGCGCCAGGATCTCGCCGGGAAGCGACTGATATTGGTCGGAAAAGGCATCGGCTTCCCCGACGTCTCCAAACACCCACTTGTCCCGTTCCAGTTCTTCACGAATGCCGGCAAGGTTCGGCAGAACCGAAAGATGGAAGCCCGGATAGGTGAAGAACTTGTCGACCGCAACCGTGTCCAACGTGTCGCCGTTTTCCGTTTCGAAAACGGTCTCCATGTCGGAGCCGCCACGTTGTTCTGCAATCCAGTCTTCGCTGGCAAGGCCCTTGGCACGAGACTTGAGAAGTGCATACCCACGCTCGGCCAGGCTGACGCGTCCGAGCTCTCGCTGGACCTCGGCAACCAGAATGCCGTCAAGCTGATCAGTCAGGACATTGCCACCGAAATCGAGATCGAGCATCGCAGCAACGTGGTTGTTGAGCTCGTTGCGCAAGATCTCGCCCTGAGGTCCAGGGAAGCTTTGCAGGAAGTCGGCACGGAACGAATTCTTGATCTGCTCCTTGTCGATCTCTGGCGCATCACCTGCCACCATGCGGTACAGCTTTGCCAGATTGTAGAGCGTATCGACGTCCTGTCCGCCCGGACCGGTACGATTGTCGAGCACCTCGGTCATCTGCTCTTCGATCCTCAAGAGCAAACGCGGCCGCAACAACCTTTCCAGACCACTTCTGTAGGACGTCACACCAGCTGCTTCCAGACGATCGCGCTGGCTGAGGCCGAACTGTTCCATGACAGGCGTTGGCGTATCGCGGCTGTCGTAACCGGCCGGCAAGCCTCGTAACATCGACAGGATGTAGGCGGTATCCACCAGATTGTCGTCGCGTACAACCCGCTCCGCCAGAACGGTTTCGCCGTTTACGCGCACCGTGTCCACAGCCTTGGCGGTTTCGTCAATCAAGGCCTTGTTGTTGAGATAACTGATCCCCCACAAGCTGCCGAGGCCCAGGGTCACGAGGGCAATGGCTGCGTAAGCCGCAATGCGGGTTGCGGTCGCAACTCTGACGGCCTGCCGGTTATGGGTTACCCAGCCGGCTTCTCCGATTATCACCTTGGAAAGAAGATCACGCAGGAAGTAGCTCTTGCCCTGACCGGATAGAGCTGCCGCCTGATAGGCTGTCCCGAAGGCCTGGCTCATTGAGCCGATGACCCTGTCGATGGCCGTGCCTTTTTGGGTGCCGGAGGTAAAATAGAAACCGCGCAGAACAGCATTCGGATAATACCGGCTCGGTTCGAAAATCGCATTCAGGAAACCGGTCAGACGATCCTTCAGGGCAGCAACCTGTGTCGGGAAGCCATAGAGCATCAGCCGGGCACGCGGATCCGGTTCTTCCTGAAGACGGTCCGCCATCTCCTCGTTGAGACGCTCCACCAGAAGATCAAACTCGGCGGGCGCTTCCGACACCATGTTCTTGTTTTTTTCGCGGGTCTGGAAAGTCGCTCCCCAGACCAGGTTGCGACGGGTTTCGGGATAGGAGCCGAAAAACTCCATGAAGCCTGCAACCGTGTCGGCCTTGGTGAAGATCACATAGACCGGGAAATCGATTTTCAAGGTCTTGTAAAGTTCGATCAAGCGCGTGCGGATCGCATCGGAATGCTGTTTCAACTCATCGTCAGACAGCGTCATCAGGTCTTCAAGACTGATCGACACCATGACGCCGTTGATCGGCTGACGCGGACGGGCCTTGCGCAGAATATTGAGGAACCCGTGCCAGGCTTCGCGGTCATGCTCCTCGTCGGAATCCTGCGTTGTGTAACGCCCCGCCGTATCGATCAGCACAGCCGTTTCAGCAAACCACCAGTCGCAATACCGGGTTCCGCCAAGGCCCTCCAGCTTCTGGGCCTCTCCCTTAGCGCGCGAACCGGCAAACTTCAAACCGGAATGCATCAAAGCCGTGGTCTTGCCGGCGCCCGGAGGGCCGATCATCAGGTACCAGGGCAAGTCGTAAAGATAGGTGCGCGCGTTTCCGCTGGACGTCTTGAGCGTCTTCAGCGCGTCCTTCATGCGCTCCGACATGATCTGCAAGTCGGCATCACTTGCCTTGGGCTGCAGGATCTCACTCTCGAGTTCCCGGTTGGCCTTGACGCGCTTGTAGATCCGGTAGCCGGTCCAGCCGCCAACGGTCAGAAGGACAAGCGCAACCAGCGACAACCTTACCCAGAGAGGTTCGAAGGGCCTCACACCGGCGATCGACAGGAACGGCCCACCAAACCAGATCAGACCGATCAGGGCGAGTATGCCGATGACGATTGCCGTTATTCCGAGCCAGAATTTCATAGATACAGCCTTGTTCTGCGGTTGCCCCGGATATCAGTTGTTTATCACCAGCCCTTTGGCCGGTGGTTTCAGGAAGACTTCCACACGTCTGTTGAGCGCCTTGCCTTCCCTGCTTGTATTGGGAGCGATCGGCTCGTCGGCGCCACGTCCTTCCACCTGCACCCGCCCTGGTGTCTGGAGGACTGCTTCCATGACGGCGGCAACTGCCTTTGCCCTTTCAACAGACAGGTGCCAGTTGGTCGGGAACCGCGGATTATTGCGGATCGGGTCGCTGTCCGTATGGCCGACGACCAGAATTTCACCTTCCACCTGATCGAGGGTCTGGCTGACCTGCTCGACAAGAAGCTGGAATTCAGGACGCAGCGTGGCGGCTGCGACGTCGAATTGCGCGCGCATGCGCAACATGATCGCCGGGCCCGCCTGCGAAATTTCCAGGCCATCGATACCTGCCAGCTGAGCGGAGACAGTATCGATCGCCGCATCTTCCGGTGGTGGTGGCGCGGGTGGCGGTTTGGGTTGATAGCCTTCGCGCGCCAGTTCGATCGGGCCCGACGGGTAAAGCGCACTTGCGCGTCCCGCGACAACTTCGCTTCCGCTCGACAGAAGAAGCATCAAGGTGACGTAGCCCCCGAGAAGCAATGCGCCTGCAACGGCCGCGACCGACCAGATCGGTACCGAGAACCCCGCCCGCTTTTGCAGGAGTTCCAGGCCACGCCAATGGGGAGAGAGATCGTCTCCAGGCCGCGGGCGAACACGACGCAGAATTTCATGCAGGTCGCGTCGTTCGCGCTCCAGGCCCTGCTGGCCACCCTGGATCGCACGGTACTTGCCGTAAAAGCCGAGTGACAGACAGGAATGCATGACCTCCAGAACACCGTAGTTACGACCGGGATCCTGCTTTGCCTTTTCCAGTAGCTGATAGAACTCGACACCGCCGGTTGCTTGACCGAAGAACTGGGTCAGCATGGAATATTGCGTCCATTGGTGGCGTCCGGCAGACGGCAGGTTCTGGACGATATCGTCTGATGTCGCACAGAGCGCATAGGCGGCGGAACGGATCTGGTCGTCCGTGATTCCGGCGCTCCGCAATTCTTTCTCGAACGTCTTGATGGCGCTGTAGACATCGCGCATCAACTGGTCGAACTGGGCATCCGTCATTGTCAGGTGAAGCCGGCCCAGAAGCAGAAGCAACGGGGCAGCCGCACGGGAAATCGGATTTCGATTGGCAACGCGGATCTGGTTGATGTCCGGCATATGTGCCAGTTTACCGGCCCCTTGTGCAGGTGCGGCCGCCGGCTGTGGCGCAGCGCCTTGCGGCGCCTGGTAACCGCCTGGCGGGGTTCTGAGATCCGGTGCCTGCTGCTGGCCATACTCGTATCCAGCTGGCGTCGGAGCGTAAGGATCACGTCCTCCGCCGCCTCCCCCGCTTTGCCACGGGTCCGAGCCACCGGAAGGCGGATTGTGTGGCGGAGGCGGAGCTGCGTGTCCAGGAGGCGCCTGACCGGGAGCCTGTTGTGGCGGCGGCGCAGGTTGTTGCGGGGGCTGCCCGGGTTGTCCTGGCTGGCCTTCGCTCCATCGCCCGCCCGGATTGGGCATTACAATTGTCTTCCCCTTGCGTTTGGAAACACCAAAGGGATCGTCATTGTCCGACATCAGCGGCCCTCCCGGACGGCATAGAACTCAAGCTGCAGATCCGGCCAGTTGCCGGAGAATTGCAGCCCGATCGCCGAGTCCTGGCTAAATTCGCGCCAAAGCGGGGTCGTCTTGTCCAGCCGGAAGTAGACCCGGTCCGTGAGAGCCCGGATCTGTGCCGGTGGTACCGGCATGTGGATCAGCGGAATACCCGGCAGGTTGGAATAGACGATCTGGCGCATCTGACCGAAGGGGCCAACCTTGAAGAGCCTCGGAAACTCGTTCTGAATTTCCGTCAAAGGCCTGCGGGCAGCCACTTCGATGACAAAGCCCGCCTGCGAGAACAGGTTGCGATCGACAATGGTCGACTTGAACGCATTCGGCGCCAGCTGTTCCAGAGGCAAGCGGATTGCCCGCCGGTCATAACCGGCCGACAGGAACGCCTGTATGTCGGCCAGGACCGGTTTGAAGATATCATGCAGCTTGTCGTGGTCATAAACCGGATAGTTGCGCGCTCGGCGCTCTTCCGTTGCGAACGTTGCAAGCTCCCCCGCCAGCTGCAGGAACAGTATGTACAGCCGCTCCGGATGCACATAAGCGGATTTGCGAAGGTGCATCAGCAAAGGATAAGTGCGGTTGAGCAGCTGCAACGTCAGATAATCGAAATTCTGCAGTCCGCCCCCGGCGGACGTATCGGCGGCGTAACGCGCCAGTTCGCTCAGTTTGCGCTCCACCCAACCAATGACGGAGTCAATCCAGCCGGTGACGACCGGATGCACATGACAGGCAAGTACCGGCGGCGCAAAGGAACCATCGGTTATGACGATGCGATCCTTGATTTCCGTGATACGGGCGACCGGCAGGCAGACCTGACCGGGATGGGGTGTCGAGCGAATCGAATACTGCAGGCGCGGATGCGCAACATCGATCTCCTCCTCCTGGCGGATGGTGGAGGTGGAATCGATGATCGTCTCCCTGCCCTGAATATATCTCGTGGCGGCATCGTCGCGGCCATTGGCGACTTCCACTGCATTGACGGTCGTCTCTGGAATTCCCAGCCAGACGATTTGTCCAGCTGCGTCCTCCGGAACGTCGATTGCAGGCGGCGGCGTACCGTCGGCCGGGAAGTTGAACACCGTTCCGTCGGAGAATATGCCTCGGCCATAGCGAAGCGCGAACCGGCATTGCTGGCCTACGTCCTGATCAATTTCCAGCTCGGAAAAGCCCCAGGGATAGGGAGAGGCAAAACGGACCCGTTCGTCCAGCATGTGCTCCGCGTACCGGTCGCTCTGCTGGAGATGATGAGGCCGCAGAAATAAGCCTTCGGTCCATGCAACCTTGCTATACCACGACATAAAGGTACTGCTCCCTTAACACTTTCGCGCCTTCGCGCTCTTAAAACTGGCAAAGGTCTTAATTCATCAGTCCGGAGCTCTGCTCCGGATCGTCACTGCTCAATTCTTCATAACCTTCGGTAAAGTATTGCGTGAAAAGCCCGACCACGCCATCGTCGTACGAACCGGACAAGGAACTCCAGCGTTCCTGAATCCGCTCCCATAGCTTGGCCTTCTGGTTACCGAAGGTACTCTTGGCGACCTGGCCTTCTGCTTCGATCGCCTTGGGGGAAAGCTTTTCTTCAAATCTTCCTGCAGCCTTCTGCATGGCTGCATAGGTCCAGACATGATGTTTCTGGATGTCCTTGAAAGCAGCCTGCATGGCCTTTGAAATCGGCAAATACCCGTTTTCTTCCGCTCCTGGGGCCAGCATCGTCTGCAATGCCATTTGCGGTGTCGGAGAAAACTTCAGGGCATTGTTCCCGCTGCGCATGATAAGCGTGCGGTTGGCGTTCCGGGTCATGGCTTTCACCTGACTGCGTGCCTGCAAAAGACCCATCAAGTCGCCGGTGATGCCTTGCAATATGGCCCCGACTTCCCTGGCAAATTCTTCTGGATCGCGGCCGGCCAGCGTTGCAGCCGGGATACCGGCTCCTTCGGCGAATGCCTTGATAAAATCAACATTACCCACTGGAATGTTTGCCGGCTCAACATCACCCTTCGCAACCGCCGCTGTGTCTGCCTTCGCTGGTTCTTGCGAGGCAACAACAGGCATGGCCGCAGGTGCAGATTGCTCCACTGGAGCCGGTTGTTCAGGCTGTGGCTCCTGGACAATTGTCGGCTGTGTTTCCTCAGCCTCTGGCGCACTCCAGACAGGCGCTTCGGGAAACGGCGACGCTGTGGGCTCTCCTGCAGGTGGCGGAGCAGATTCGGCCACTGGTTGCTGGCTTGGTGCCTCTGGTTGAAGATCGGGCATCTGGAAAAGCGGCTCAGCACTTTCCTGCGCCGGGGTTTCAGACAGCGCCGGAAACGGAGATTGCGCTTCAGGTTCCGGAAAGCCGAAAAGCGGCTCTGCGGGCGCGGCTCCGGCAGATTGAAGATGCGGTTGCTGGGCAAGATGATCGAGCGGGTCCGCCTGGGCCGGTCGAGGGGCTTCGCGTTCGCCGATGTGCGCATTCGGATCGTACAGCGAAGGATCCGCCGTGCCCCAGCCGTGTCCTTGCTGGCTCCAGACATCATCTGCCGGCGTGCCTATGCCAGGATTGGAGGACGGCGGTGCGTGTCGCCCTTCCATGCCCGCTCCCGGTGCAGCCCAGGGCCCGCCCTGATTTTCCATTGGGTAGTGACCGGGAGCCGCGCCCGCCGGACCAGGCCCCGTAGGCCAGGAGGAGCCTCCGGATGTAGACGAGGTTTGCGGTGCGTCCCAGGGCTGCGGAGCAGCGGCGGCGACTGGTGCAGCGGACATGGCTGGCTGCCCGGATCCGGCTTCCAGCGATACGACGATGATGTAATCGCCAATCATCAGCCGATCGCCGGAGCGCAGCACATGTGCCTTGTCCATGCGGGTCTGGCTGCCATTGAGGAAAGTGCCGTTTGTCGAATAGTCGTAAAGAACGAAATTCCCGCTTTCAAAGCGCACTTCGCAATGCTTACCGGAAATCATCCGCTGGGGATCAGGGAGGCTCCAGTCCAGATGTTCGTGCCGACCAATGTCGAAGCCTCGGTCGGCACAGCTGTATGATAGCTGACCGCCGGTCTCCAACCGGTCAACATTTTCAATCTGGAGCGTTATGCGCATTCCCACGTTTCCTCTTTGCGCTTAGGAAAAGGCTGACGAAGAGCTGCCGACGGTCACCGCAGGCATCGTCCCACCTCCGGCGAAGGACAGCCCGGCAGACAGGCAAGATTTCAGGGCCTCATCCCGTTTGGCAGGCTCAAGTGTTCCAAGCGCAATCAACACAGCTGTATTTACGGCCTTGGCCGTCAGGTCGTCCGGCATGTCCACCCGATGCTCGGGGCTGGGCGAGAGGGATCCGCCAGACCAGCCTGCAGCGAGACCGATCCAGACGGACGCGCTGTCCTTCTTGGCGGCCTCAGCCGCCGCGTGAACCGCAACACGGGCATCTTCATCCCCCTCGCGGACCCAGGTCTCGCTGAGTTTAAGAACCTGCCGGTCATCCTCGTTCTTGGCCTGATCCAAACCGGCAACGCAGTTCATGCCCCACCAGACCGATTCCCGTTTCGGCAGGATATGAGCGAAATAGGCGATCGCCGACAGCGGTGCCTCGCTTTTCTGCAATTCCAGAGTATAGGCGTCCGGAGCGATATCTGTGGCCGGTTCGCTTACCGTTTCCGACAACTCCGGAAAAGTTTCAAATACCTGTCTAGCCTTTGTAAAGCGGATACGTGATCCCATCTGCTCTACTCCGTTTTTTCTCTTGGCCGCATTCGTTCAAGAACCGCAGCATCAATTGATCATTACAAGGCCGCCCTTGAGCTTCAACAACGCACTGCCTGTCACATTGGTCATTGTACCCTTGGCGTTGAGCATACCCGAAGCCACGATATCGATTTTCACCGACTCGATCTTGATCGAGGCAGGCGTCATGGTGATCTTGCTGGCGCCGCAAATAAACTCGATCTTCGTTCCGGCAGTTACCTTCCAGTTCATGCCGATATCTTCGGTCGTGTTTCGGCCAACCGATTCCGTTCGGTCAACGTCGATCTGAGTTTCGCGGCAGTTTTTGACATGCAGCATTTCGTTATTCTCGATAACGGTCTCCATGTCTTTTTGGGCATGAACTCCAACCAGCTCATTCCCTTTGGTGTCGTCGAGCACGAACTCGTTGTAACCGCCGCCGCCTACCGTTGAATCCGACTTGATGCCGGCTTTGTTTTTCTCGCCCGGCAAAGAATAAGGCGGCATGTTTTCCGCATTGTAGACTGTGCCGACGATGATCGGTTGATCCGGATCGCCTTCCAGAAACTGAACAATCACTTCCTGGCCGACACGAGGGATATAGATGCCACCCCAGTTCTTGCCTGACCACACTTGCGCCACACGAACCCGCCGAGACGCTGTCTTGTCGCGGTCCCAGTGAAAGGCGACCAGGATCTGACCGTATTCGTCCACATCGATTTCGCCTTGCCCCACGACTTTTGCCGTTTGCGGGCCGGGTATTCGAGGTTTGCGGGTGATGGCCGGTGTGCGGAACGTTATACTGGAAGGCAGAACGTCATATGTCCCGGTATAGGCTTCTCCCTGGGCCCCACCACCACCGGAGCGATATGCCTCGGTGATGATCCGATGGCTTGCACGCACGATCAGGTGCTCCACGTTCTGCGGTTTGTGGGGATGGTCGGCTAACGTGAACAGCCCCCCCGCAAAGAATCGCGGCACTTCGCCGGCTGTTTCAATTCGCTTGTCCGCAGCCTGTTCGGCTTCCATACGAATCTTGCTGAAGGTGCTGCCCTTGTCTTTTTCGGTGTACCTTCCCGGATAGTCATAATTTTCCAGAGACCCTGCCCGATATTTAGCACCTGCATCACGCTCGGCTTCCAGCAGCGCACTCGGTTTCTCGAAATCATAATCATTGACTGCAAACTTGCCGGTCCGAAACTTGCGCGTCGGAATCCAATGGTAAAGATGCTCCTTGTTCCTTTGACTGTCGCCGCCAAGAGCAATGTAGGGAATGGAGCTGTCACCAACGATCGGGCTGTAGGACGATTTGGCGTCCGCCAGAATCATGATGTGCTTGCCGTCCTTGTGCTCGAAGAAATAGGAAATTCCGAATTCTTCCATCAACCGGCAGCAGAAATCGTAATCCGATTCCCTGTACTGGACGCAGTAATGAATCGGATCATAGGATTCAGTCAGCTTGATCTGGAAATCGACGAAGTCATGCTCATTCAGGACGTTCTGAATGATTTCAGGCGCGGACATGTCCTTGAAGATTCGACAATTTGAGTTCTTGGTTAGCAGCCAGAACCAGGGGCGTAGCGTCAATTTGTAGATGTAATAGGAATCGCGATAGCCCATCCATTTCGCATCGGTCAGAAGACCGTCGAAATACCGCGTGTCTCCATTGTTGGTGACAACCTTCACCGTCATGGAAGTCGCTATGGCCTGGTCAAAATCCAGATCCTCTTTCTGACTCAGAACCTCAAGCCTGATCTCAAAATCTTCGCTGAGACCCTCGTCGCACTCGATGGTGACAACGGAAAGCTCATCCTTGCCAAAGACCGATGTCAGCTCGGCCATTCGGTTAGCTTGTTTAAGTTGTCCTACGGCCACGAAAGATCTCCTCGGAAATAACGCGGTTTTCTGCAAAAAGGCAGCCTGGCGGCTACCACGTTTCAGACACTAAGGCGTTTCCGGCAAAAATAGTGTGCTCAAGAACACACTTGATGCAAATACTTTGAACTTCAAACCCTTTTGTGAAGGAGGAGGCACTTGCCCCTTCCCCAAGTGCGGCTAAAAAACACCGCCTGCTGCTTTTAAATACTAACCCTGCTCACCGACGTCACCCCAACAGCTCTCCTCTTGCTTATTGCCGATAAAACGACATACTGACATCAAATCGCACTTTAGTGACTTTCGCCACACTATTATTCTTATCCATATGGCACGATCCATTTCGAAGCCCAAAGCGACATCGCTTTTGAACACTCCACAAGGGAGGATTGAAATCGTGACCCCTACTGTATTTTCGCTCGACCGGAACAATGCCGCTCGGACCGGCCTTCGCCGCGCTCTCCTGGCTGCTTCCGTTTCTCTCGCCATTGCCTTGCCGGCACTTGGAACCGCTCCGGCTTTTGCCCAGGACGCCACTTATTCGGCAGATGAAGTCAGCAAGCACTTCAAGCAGCTCAAAACGCGTTCACTGAAGCCGGCTGGCGGAACGCGAGCTCTTTGTATCGGTACTCGCGACGAATGTAATCCGAACGCCAAACCGGAAGAAGGCGGCCAGGTCGCAGTTTCCCAGGACGGTGCAAAGACCGAAGGTGGTGAAACGGAACAGACCCTTGTGGTCGATCCGGAAACCAACGCCATCGACGCTGCCTTCAACCTGCTGGTTTCGTTCGAATATGCCTCGGCCAAGCTCAGCACGTCCGCACAGGCCAACCTTCGCGAGTTTGCCAAGGGCATCAATGATCCCGACCTGGCCAAAGCCACATTCGTGATCGAAGGCCATACCGACGGAATAGGCTCGACCAACTACAACCAGCGTCTTTCCGAAGACCGTGCGCAGGCGGTTACGCAGTATCTTGTCAACCTCGGCGTCAGCCGGGACCGCCTGAAAACTGTTGCCTACGGCGAATCCCGGCCGAAGGTTGCAGATGTCAACGATCCGGCAAACCGCCGCGTTGAAAGCAAGCTGGTTCTCGAGCAGTAAAAATTCACACACCAGACATGCCGGACCGGAGCTTTTCCCGGTCCGGGTCTCCTGAACAATAACCGGGACCGATCCCGGACATACCACCGGAATGCATGCCGGGCTGGGGAGCACGAATGAATTTCGATCCGGAAACCTACGGCACTGAAGTAGCGCCGGGTGCTGGCTGCGGGCCGGACCTCTACGACACCGAGCCCGCCTTTGCCGCGCTTCTGGATTCGTGTGAGGAATTGCTGCCGGAGCGGTTCAGCGAATTCGACCGATCCGAGATCGACTTTACCGACCTCTTCAAGCAGATGGACGGCTTCCTGAAGCAGTCCAGAGACTTGAGACTGCTTGTCATTCTCGCGCAGTTCGGCCTGCTGAGCGGTCAAGTCCATACGTTTGCGAACTCGATACGCATCATTCGCAAACTGCTGGAGAACCATTGGGACGACGTCCATCCAAGCGATGCCGACTTCGGCCATATGGAACGAGTCGGAGCGCTCGAATCTCTCAACAACAGGCCCACGGTTGTTCTTCCGCTGGAAGCAGCGCCCCTGCTCAAGACCCGCCGGACGGGGCCCATCAGCTATCGCGCCATCCAGATTGCGGCCGGCGATGCCACGGCACGTCCGGATGAGCATACAATCTCTCTTGGCGCGATTGAGGCGGCACTGACATCGGGCGAACTCGAGCAGGACGCGATTGACGAGATCCTCAAGGACCTTGGAGACCTGCCGGACGAGCTCCAGACTATTGCCGAGCTGTGCACCGAAAAGCTCAAGGAGAGCGGTGCTAAAGCAGCTCCTCCCAATTATGAGGCCTTGACCACTCTCCTGAAGGAGATGAGTGCCGAACTGAACAAGCGGCTCGGACGCCTCTCCCCTGAAGAGACGGAGGCCTCTTCGTCTGAAGATACTGCAGCAGAGGCAGCAGCAGCCGACACGTCGCAGGCGTCTCAATCAGAAATCAAGAATGCCGCCCAGGCAAAACTGATTCTGGATGCTGTCGAGGACTATTTCGCCAGCCGCGAACCATCGCATCCGGCACTGTTTCTGGTACGCGAGGCTCGCGGCCTCGTCGGCAAGTCCTATCTGGATGCCTTGAAAATACTGATGCCGCGCAGGTTCGACGACGTAGCGCTGATTCTGGGTGCGAGCGGTTTACAGCTTTCCAACGACCGACTGATCGACCTGAACGACGGTGGTGACCGGGAACTGGGCGAAATTGATGATTTCGCAGTGATGGTGATCGAAAGCCGAAGTGACGCCATGAAGGGTATTGCGGCGGTCAAGGGTTACTATTCTTCCAATGAACCCACCAGCCCGATCCCCCTTTTGCTGGACGAGGCACAGAATATGAGTTCCGGTTCATTCACCGGTCTTCTCAACCTCTTCCTGAGGCCAGAGGAGGACTGATTCAACTGCCATTACAACCCCTATGTTACCTAGGGTTTTCAGCTTCTTACTTGACACCAATGGCCAACGGGTCCTCAATATTTCGAGAAAAAAATAAACCATCGATCATGTGACCGTGATCACTTCCCGTTCCCCAGAAACGCAGTACATAGATATCAACGAAACGCAGCGCCGACCGAAGTACAGCAATTAGCAAACAAGAGTTGCGCGCTAGTATTTGACTAAAATTGACCTTTTTTCTTCTGGGTCATGAAAATGAAAGGCGAGTACAATGGCATCGAACAGCGGGCAAGGCTTTATCAAGCGCAACAGACCTCCGCGGGTCCACATTTTCTACGAAGATCCGTTTGACGCGGAACAGAAGGTGGAACTGCCATTCGTCATGGGCATCATGGCCGATCTTTCCGGCGACAACCCTGGCGTGGAAAAAGCCGATATCGACGACCGCAAGTTCCTCGACATCGACATGGACAACTTTTCCAAGCGCATGGAAGCAATTGAACCTGGCACCTCCTTCACCGTGAAGGACAAGCTGTCCGGCGAAGAAAACTCCAAAATGAGCGTCCAGCTGCGTTTCAAGAGCATGGACGACTTCACCCCGGGACGTGTTGCCGAACAGGTTCCGGCACTCAAGAAGCTGCTCGATGCACGCCGCAGCCTGGCTGCATTGCGCACTATGATGGACGGACGTGTCCAGGCGATCTCCCAGCTCGAGGAGCTGACCCGGGACCCGGCCCTGATGCAGGCACTTGCTCAGAAAATCGAAGCCGACAAGGCATCGTCCGCCGACAAGCAGGCAGACGGCGACGGCACGGAGGAGGCATAAATGAGCAGCACCGATACCAGCGCCCAGGCAAGTGGCGCAGCAGCCGGCGAAGTCGCGGTTGAGAAGAGCCCCGAGGAGTTTGCCTCGATCCTGAAACAGAATTTCCGGATCAAGAACGAAAACGATACGGCCAATCAGCTGGTTGACAACGCCATGTCGACCTTCCTCGCCGAAGCCCTGTCCGATCAGGCGCTTATCAAGGAAGACGTCTACGACACGATCGATGAGATGATCGCGAAGCTGGACGAAAAACTGACGGCTCAGGTGAACGAGATCATTCACGCCGAGGAGTTCCAGACACTTGAAAGTGCCTGGCGCGGGATCGATTACCTCGTGCACCAGTCTGAAACCGACGCATCGCTCAAGCTTCAGTTCCTGAACATCTCCAAGAAAGAACTTGCAGGCGTGTTCAAGAGCTACCGCGGCGCCAAGTGGGATCAGAGCCCGCTGTTCAAGCAGATCTATGAAGCCGAATTCGGCCAGCTGGGTGGTCAGCCCTACGGCTGTCTCGTGGGTGACTATGAATTCTCCTACGACCCGCAGGACATCACCGTTCTGCGCGGCATGGCAAAGATCGCTTCGGCAGCCCATGCACCGTTCCTGGCAGCGGCCAATCCGCAACTGATGCAGATGGATAGCTGGACGGAACTGCCGGCCAAGCGTGATCTGTCCAAGATCTTCGATACGGAGATCCATGCCCAGTGGCGGACGCTGCGGGAATCCGAGGACTCCCGTTACCTTGGTCTGACAATGCCCCGCGTGCTGGCTCGCCAGCCCTACGGTGCGAAGTCCGACCCGGTGGAAGAATTCGCCTTCGAAGAAGAGTTCGGCGAAGACAGCCACGAGAATTACGCCTGGATGAGCTCGGCTTATGCCATGGCAACCAACGTCAACCGTGCCTACAAGGAATTCGGTTGGACTGTGCGCATCCGCGGCGTCGAAAGCGGTGGTCTGGTGGAAAACCTGCCGACCCACGTCTTTGAAACCGACGATGGCGGTGTGGACCAGAAGTGCCCTGCGGAAATCGCGATTTCCGACCGGCGCGAACACGAGATCTCCCGTCTGGGCCTGATCCCGCTGATCCACCGCAAGAACACGGACCAGGCAGCCTTCCTTGGAGCTCAGTCCGTCTTCAAACCGCGCCAGTTCTCCGGACCGGACGGCAAGGATGCAACGGCATCGGACAACCTGTCTGCCCGCCTGCCCTACATGTTCGCGACCACTCGTTTCGCCCACTACCTGAAAGTGATGGTGCGCAACAAGATCGGTTCGACCAAGGAATCGGCGCAGCTGCAGCGTTGGCTGAATGACTGGATCATGGACTATGTCGATGGTGATCCGGACAACTCGACCGAGGAAACCAAAGCGCGCAAGCCGCTGCGGGAAGCCAAGGTCACTATCGTGCCCGACGAGGAAAACCCCGGATATTACCGGGCCCAGTTCTTCCTTCGTCCGCACTATCAGCTGGAAGGCATGGACATCGGCATGAGCCTGGCGTCCCGCATTCCGCAAGACGGTAATTGATTTCACAAATTGCCGGCGGGGCGGCAGCCTGCCCCCCGGCATGCATCCCACGGGATGCAGCCCGGTTTTCCCGGGCGGAGGTACAAACAAGGTGCGCAAGCGCCTAGGGGTTTGGACCGCGAGGTCCGAGGTAGTTGTCAGGAATAGCAGAGTTTGAGCCAGGAACATTTACCTGGCCCTCAACAACCAAGAGGATCTATTAAAATGGCCGTCGATTTTTATCTGGAACTTGAAGGTATCAAAGGCGAAGCACAGGACAAGACCCACAAGGACAAGATTGACGTCCTTTCCTGGTCCTGGGGCGCTTCCCAGTCCGGCACCACCCACATGGGTTCGGGCTCCGGCTCCGGCAAGGCACACTTCCAGGATCTGAGCATCACCAAGTTCGTCGACAAATCCACCCCTGTGCTTCTGCAGCACGTGTCGACTGGCAAGCATATCACCAAAGGCACTCTCTTTGTTCGCAAGGCTGCCGGTGATAACCCGCTGGAATACATCAAGCTCGAAATGAAGGACATTATCGTGACCAACGTTTCGACCGGCGGCAGTGGCTCCGACGATCGCATCACGGAGAGCGTCACGCTGAACTTCGGTGAGTACAAATACATCTACACCGAACAGAAGCCGGACGGCTCCAAGGGCGCAGCCCCCGAGTTTGCCTGGGACATTGCAGCAAACGAAAAGAAATAAGGCTTCGGCCTGCAGGGCTGCCGCGCTTCGGCGCGGCAGCCTTCTTTGGTTCAGACCGGCGATGCAGACTTTCAACTTTCGAAGCGGCACCGCCACGGTCACACTTAGGAATTTCCGGGGCAGCAGTCAGCGTGGGCTTGGCCGATGGCTAAATCAAATGTGAAAATGCACTCCCCGCTGATGTGGGCCTTCCGTGCAATGGACGACCCAGACTACAAGGCCGCTCAGGACAGGCAAAAAGCAGCACAGAACGGCGCCAACCTCAGGTCCGGTCGGCGGCTTTCCAGATCCTACGGTGTTTCTGAACACACGCTGCTTTCTGAAGTCCGGCAAGATCTGCAGGCGCTCCTCAACACGGTCAACCTCAATTCCACTCAGGACCTTTCCGATTTTCCGGAAGTTGAGAGTTCGATCATCAATTACGGATTGCCGGACCTTTCTGTCCATATCGTTGACAGCGTTCGCATTGATCGACTTGCCGAAGACATCCGACAGGCCCTCATCCATTTCGAACCGCGCATGGACCCGCGCACGCTCAAGGTCGAGCGAGACGACAAGGTCGAAAGTGATACCTTCAAGGTAAGATTTCTCATCAAGGCAGAAATACGCTGCGATCCGATCCGGGTCGCGAGTGAATTCGTTGCCGACGTCGACCCTGCTTTCGGCCGTATCAAGATCATCGGGGCAACTGCATGAACCGGGAATTTCTCGACCTCTACAATCAGGAACTCACCTACCTGCGAGAACAAGGGGCGTCATTCGCGGAGGCCTATCCTGCTGTAGCAGAACGCCTGGGTGGGCTTCTGGAAGACCGTTCCGACCCAATGTTGTCCGGATTACTTGAAGGTACAGCCTTCCTGTCAGCTCGCGTGCAGCTGAAAATGAAGCATGAATTCGCCGAATTCACTTCCAACCTGTTCGAACAATTGTATCCGACCGCGCTGGCGCCCATTCCCTCTCTGGTACTTGCCCGCGTGACGCCGAAATATGGCGACGCGAATTTGCGCAACGGCATAAAGGTCGATCGCCATGCTCCCATGGAGGCCGTCTTCCGTGAACGCCAGGGAGAGGTTCGCTGCAGGTTCACTCTCACCTCTCCTATTACGCTGACACCCCTGGAGCTGACAGCTGCAAAGTATTTGAGCTCAGCTGCGCAGGTCTCCGGTCTCGGTGCGGAAATGGCTGAAGACAGACGCACGCGCGCAGGTCTGTCCATCACGTTCACACACCGCATGTCCGAGGATCCGGAAAACGAGGTTTCAGCCGAAGAAGCCTTGAAGAAACCTGAATACCAGGTGGCCGGCTGTCGGATCGATTCTCTTCCCGTTCGGTTGATCGGACCTCTGGATCTGGCCGCGAAGGTCTATGAACAGATCTTCGGACATACAATCGCGCTCTACATCCGTACCGAGGACGCCTTCGGTCAGGCCAGCCTGCAGCGCCTGCCCGTCGATGCCATCGAGCAGCTTGGTTTCGATGAAGAAGATTCCCTCTTGCACAACGATTTGCGCCTGTTCACCGGCTTTGATCACTTGCGCGACTATTTCAACTTTCCGCGCAGCTTCCTCGGGTTCCGTCTGAACGGCCTGCGCCGGTACCTGGATAGGGTCAAGGCAAAAGCATTCGATCTGGTCTTCGTGTTCGATGAAGCAGAAAACCGGCTGCCAGCTCACGTTGAACGCAAGATTTTCGCGCTTCACGCAGCGCCGGCCGTCAACTTGTTCGAAAGGCAGACTGACCGTGTGCCGATCAAGAAAGGACAGCACGAGTTTGCTGTCATCACGGACCGGACACGGCCACTGGATTATGAAGTGCATGCCGTCACTGAAGTTGCCGCCCACTTCTCAGGAGGCGAGAAACGTCCGGTTGAACCACTCTACAGCGTTGCACCAGACACTGAAAAAGCCGGTCACGAGTGGTTTTATACCATTCGCCGTTTGCCGCGACGCCAGTCGTCTTCTGAAATCCGGCGCATGCAGCCGAGCCACTACATAGGCACAGAAACCTTCATCTCTATCTCAAGCGGAGCACAGGCTGCCGCCCTGCTGCAAACCGGCAAGAAACGTCTTTCGGAACTATCACTGAAGGTATTGGCATCCAACCGGTCACTGGCCGCAGACCTCCCCGTGGGAACCAACCCGGACAAGTCCGAGATTGGGGATTTCCGCATACTGGAGGATATCGGTCTCAAGGTAGATTGTGTTGCCGGCCCGACATCGCCAAGACCGCCGCTTCTTTCCTACAATGAAAGACTAGGCGAACAGGGTCACGCCGGCGCCATTGCCTGGCGGCTCATTAACATACTGGCCTTGAACCATACCGGCCTTGTACACGATGCGGCAGGTCAGGACGGTCGGTCTTTCCGCGATGTGTTGAGCGTCTTCGCGCCACTTTCCGACAGTTCGGCAGACCGGCAGGCCCAGTCTGTTCGGTCGGTTTCGACAAGGCCAGTTGTGCGCCGCCTGCAACAGAAGTCCGGGACAGGTGTCGCCAGGGGTCTCGAAATCACGATCACGCTCGATGACAAGGCTTTTGAAGGGGCGAGTGCCTTTCTGATGGGGGCTGTCCTCGACCGGTTTGTCGCCGAATACGCTTCCATCAATCACTTCACGCAGTGCGTGATCGCAACGACCGAGCGCGGCGTTATCATGAAGTGGCCTCCGCGGATCGGCGCGAAAGGAATTCTATGAGCGGTCCGGCAGACAAGGATCTGACGAAAACCCGTGTTGCACGGGACAAGACCGTTGTGCCTTCATCCTCCCGGAAGGCCCCGGCATGGCCGACCAAAGAGCAGACGGCGACTGCAATCGAGTCTGATGAGAAGGCCGACGCTGACGATATCTGGACCGAAAAACCGCAGGACAACAACACACCTGAGGACGAGACAGAAGCGCCGACCACCAAATCGCTCGCGACTGAATCTTCCACGATCACATCGCCCGAACAAGCTGCTCCCTCGCCTGCCGGATCCCAACCAGAAACGCCTGCACAACAAATCGATCCTCCTGCGGAACCCCCTGCCGAGGGAACGGAAGAGGTGATTGAAGCGCAGACCGAAGAGACTGCGTCTGATCCAGCAGCTGAGGAAGCAGTTCCGGAAACCCCGCGTATCGAGGTGCCGGTCCAGCAGCAATACGCGTCGTTGCTTGCAGCCCTCGGAGACCGCATCGAGAAGCATCCAGGGGGACATGATCTGCTGGCGGTGCTGAGAATGCTCGAAGGCCAGACCGCTCCCGGAATTTCCGAAACCGGAATAAAACCGAAGAACGCCGATGAGCCCGCTCCACCCAGGATCGGTAAAAGCCGGCGCATGATGGAAGACATCGTTCGCTTCGGTCAGGACCCGTCCAGCGAATTCGCCACATCGACAATTGAGCGTGCGACAAAGGACGGTGACGGCGGCCTGGTCTTGCTGGAGCGCTTCCTTGGTTTGCTTGGGCCGCAAGGCGCTCTGCCTTCCGCCTATACCGATGAAGCGATCATGCGTGGGCTCAGAGGCGATGACAGTTTTCCGAGATTCCTTGACCTGTTCAACAACCGCTTCGTGCAGTTGTTCTACCGCGCGTGGGCCGATGCCAGACCGATCGTTCAACATGACCGGCCGGACGACGACCGGTTTCTTGCCTATCTCGGGTCGGCGATCGGCATCGGCACCCCGTTTTACCGGGACCTCGACAGGATCGATGATCGGCTCAAGCTGCTCTATGCGGGCCTTACGGCCCCCAAGACAAAGAGCGCCGCTCGTCTGAAGGCCCTCATCACGGGCGTTTTCGATGTCCGGGTAGAGATTGATCAGTGTGTCGGGACGTGGCTGCATCTGGACAAGGATGATCAGCTCAAGCTTGGAGGTTTCGGGCCAGGCGGTGCCGGGCAACTTGGCGCCGACACGATCGTCGGGTCCAAGGTCTACAGTGTGAGTGACAAGATCCGGATCAGGATTTTCACGAGCAGCCTGGAGGAATATCGGCAGTTTCTCCCGCCAACCCGGGCAAGACCCAATCCCTGGACAGAGAAGCTTTTCGACCTCATCGATTTTTATCTGGGTCTGGAAATCGAATACGAAATTGAACTTGCGCTGCCGAAAAGATGCGCATCCGCTGTCCGGATGGATGCCAACAACTCCGCAACGCTTGGACATATCGGCTGGCTGAAGCCTGCCGCTTCCGGCCCCGACGACGATACTGACCTGGAGGCCGAAGAAGAAGAAATGCTTACCGACACCCGTTTCCGGCCTGTGCGTCGCCACACCACAGTCTACCAATAGGTCTCAAGTCTGAAGGACCGATATTATGAATGACATTACGGTTGAAAAAGTTGTCAACAAGACCAACTCAACTGCCTACGACAGCCTGGACAAGGCCATGAGGCTTACAAAGGATGCCGGTCATCGGCATCTCGAGCTGGTCCACTGGTTCTACTATCTGATCCGCAACGAAAATTCTGATGTATTTCATATTCTGCGCCATTTCGACGTCGATCTCGGCGCCCTGGACAAGGACCTTCAGGCCGCGCTTGCAGAGTTCAAGATCAACCAGACCGAACTTCCGTCCATGTCCAAACCTTTCCGCGAAGCGCTGGAAGGAGCCTGGTTCGTTGGCACGCTGACATACGGCGACTACAAGATCCGCACGGCGTATGTCCTTCTTTTCATGCTTGGCGAAGAGAGCACCCGCACGCAGCTTTTCCAGCTGTCGAAGGCTCTCAACAAGCTCAAGCACGATGAAATCGCGAACAACCTGGACGCTATCGCCGGATCATCCGGCGAAGTGCGGGCGAGGCCCATCGACGGTTCAAGTCCAGCCTCCGGTAGCACAGCAGGCGAACCGGGCGCAGAGCCGCTCGCAGCAGGCGGCCCCGGGGAAGATGCACTCAGCCAGTTCACGGTAGATTTCACAGCTCGTGCGCGGGCAAAGGAATTCGATCCGATCGTCGGCCGGGACGAAGAAATCCGGCAAGTCATCGACGTTCTGATGCGCCGCCGCCAGAACAACCCGATCCTGACCGGCGAAGCCGGGGTCGGCAAAACGGCTATCGTCGAAGGCTTTGCGCAGAAAATCGTTGCCGGGGATGTTCCGCCAGCTCTTCTGGGCACTCGCCTTTGTGCGCTGGATCTCGGCCTGCTTCAGGCCGGCGCGTCGATGAAAGGCGAATTCGAAAAACGTCTGCGCGCGGTCATTGATGCCGTCCATGGCTCCATCGTGCCGACGATCCTGTTCATTGATGAAGCTCATACGCTGATCGGAGCCGGCGGCGCTGCCGGCACGGGCGATGCGGCCAACCTTCTGAAGCCTGCGCTTGCCCGCGGCACACTCAGGACCGTCGCGGCCACGACATGGTCGGAATACCGCCAGCATTTTGAAAAAGATCCGGCCCTGACACGGCGCTTCCAGCCTGTGCAGGTTGACGAACCGGATGAAGAAAAGTGCTTTGCCATGGTGCGCGGCCTGCTTGGTCCGATGGAAGATCATCACCAGGTTCGCATCCTCGATAGCGCTGTGCGGTCGGCCGTATCGTTGTCACATCGCTACATTCCAGCGCGCCAGCTGCCGGACAAGGCGGTCAGCGTTCTCGACACCGCCTCGGCACGCGTCAACATCTCGCAAGCAGCACAGCCAGCCCGGTTGCTGGACCTGGTTGCCCGAAAAGGTTTTCTGGAGACAGAGAAAAAGGCCCTGACCAACGATGCCGAACTGGGCCTGGAGCATCAGGAACAGCTCGAGGCACTGTCCAACGCGATTACGGAAACCGAAAGCGACATCGAGACTGTCCGCAATCAGTGGGAAAGCGAGCGGAAACTGGTAGCCGGAATCCGGCGTCTGAATGCGGCTCTTGCAAAGCTTCGCGGTGTTGAACCTGCGCCTCATCCGGAAAGCGAGGCAATCGAAGATCCGCAGCACGACAAGCCCGCTCTCGTTCCGATCGACGAGATCGAGCTTGAACTTGACGTGGACCTGACCAACGAAGACGCCATTCGCGAAGCGCTGCAGGCGATGCGCACGGAGCTTTCCGAAATCCCCGAAGACGATCGCATGGTCTATGCCTATGTCGACGATGAGGCTGTTGCCAGCATCATTTCCGACTGGACCGGCATTCCGGTCGGGCGGATGGTGCAGGACGAAATGCAGACGATCCTGTCGCTGACCGACAGCCTCAACAAGCGCGTGATCGGTCAGGCCCATGGTCTGGCAATGATCTCGAAGCGCATCGAGACCAGCCGCGCCCAGTTGGGCAATCCGGACAAGCCCATCGGCGTGTTCATGCTGTGCGGCCCCTCCGGTGTCGGTAAAACCGAAACCGCCCTGGCCCTTGCCGAGACCCTTTATGGTGGTGAGGAAAGCCTGATCACCATCAATATGTCCGAATTCCAGGAAGCGCATTCCGTTTCCGGTCTCAAAGGCGCTCCTCCGGGATATGTAGGCTATGGCGAAGGCGGCCGGTTGACCGAAGCCGTGCGGCGTAAGCCTTACTCGGTCGTCCTTCTGGACGAAGTCGAAAAGGCTCATCCGGATGTTCACGAGATCTTCTTCCAGGTGTTCGACAAGGGTTGGATGGAAGACGGCATGGGCCGCAAGATCGACTTCCGCAACACGTTGATACTGCTGACCTCGAATGTCGGCACTGACATCATCATGAATGCAGCAAGTCACATGCTGGATGCGCCGGTTTCCAATAATCCGGACCTCGCGGCAACCGACCCGAACGCGCCGGATCCGGAGAAGCTCGCGGAAACCTTGAGACCAGCATTGCTCGACGTGTTCCCGCCGGCCCTGCTCGGCCGTATCGTGACCATCCCCTACTATCCGCTATCGCCATCCATGCTCGGGTTCATCGTCCGGCTTCAGCTCAACCGTATTGTCAAACGGGTCAAGCAGAACCGGGATGCCGTGCTGAGTTATGGCGACGACGTGGTGAGCCATATCGTTTCACTCTGCCGCGACCCGGACAGCGGTGGTCGCATGATCGACAACATCCTGACCAACGACCTTCTGCCGAAGCTGTCACGTGCGTTCCTCACCGCGCAAATGAACGGCGAAGAACTGAAGGGTGTGACCTTGAAAGCGACGGAAACCGGAATCGAAATCGAGCCGACCAACTGACATCAACCAACAAAAACGCCGGACAGGTTCTCCCACCTGTCCGGCGTTTCGATTCCGCCCGGAAATCCGGCTGATTGTCGCAAGTCCTGGTTCAGCCCCCGATAAGAACGGTAAATTCACCTGTCGTGATCGCGCCACCCTTGGCTGTTGGATCGCCAATGCGAGCCGCAGGCAAACTTCCGATAAGAACAGTCAGCGACCCCATGATAATGGGGTCGACATTTGCCGGCGGTGGGCCGACACACACGCAAAGGTCCGTCATTCTCGCAGCAGGACGCTTGCCGATCAGGACGTTGATCTTGCATGGTGGCGCAATCGGCAACCCTGGCGGAATGGGTGTCATCGGGCACATATGAAAATCGCCCAGGCGGGCAGCTGGTCTGGTCATGGCAGCCTCGTGCGTTGTTCCACTCTTGCCAGAATGAACGTTCCTGCGACAAATACTGGGACCTGGATCACAGTCTGGCGTATTTCAGCGCTGCCGCAAGTCCTGTTTCACTGCACGCTCAAAATGTCGGCAATCACCGTCCGGTATTCCTGCAGATCCTTGCCCCCGACAGACTGCGGTGCTTCCGCTCCCGTCTCCATTTCAAAGGCCAACGGGTCTGTCGGCTCTCCCCTGTGCCTGATTTCGAAATGAAGGTGCGGTCCGGTGGAAAGCCCCGTAGTTCCGACGTAACCAATCAGATCACCCGCCTGAACCACAGACCCCAGCTGGATGCCATCGGCGTATTCATGCATATGCGCGTAGCGGCTGGTAATTCCGTCCTTGTGGGTAAGTTCAATGAAATTGCCGTAACCGCCTCGAACATCGCGATAGGTGACCTTTCCGGAAAAGGCCGCGTGGATCGCGGTTCCCGTGGGGGCCGCCCAATCGACACCGGCATGCAGGCGTTCCGTTTTCTTGATCGGATGAAATCTCATGCCGAACTTCGATGTCAGAACACCTTTGACCGGGACAAGCATGGCGCCGGACAAGCTGACCTTGCCGCCTTCATTCACACAGGCAAAACCGCGATTACCGGGAGCTTTCAGCACGTAGCAGCGAACGGACCAGTCGTCCCCGCGCCGAACACCGGCAAAGAGCACCCTGCCACCGCCACGCTTCTCGTCTCGAGCACTGTCCGTGAATACCAGAGTAACTCTCTCATCTGGTTTGATCGACCGCTTCAGGTCGGTCATGGGCGCCAAATATGCGATTGCCTCGCCCACGATAGAAGCGGGTACGGCATTGCGGACTGCGGTGGCATAAACACCGTCGATCAAGCGATGCGAATTGGCAGGTTGAGTTGCCTCCTCACCCGCGATCTTCTGTTCAACGATAGTCTTGCCAAACCAGGGATCGGCGCCTGCTACATACCCGTCCCCGTCTCTCCCAACCGAATAGGCGGCTGTACCGATATACCCTTCCCGGCCGTAGATCGAAATCTGGACAGGCCGATAATAATCGCCAATCCGGCCTACCTTGTTCGGCATACGAACACCACGCACCGCGATCTTGTCGCCTGCGATCAAATCGCTTTTGTCAAAGTTGTCCCTGACGAATTCCACCAGCGAATCCAGGACTTCCTCGTCGAAGCCTTTGCCTTTCAGGAAATCCTTGAGCGGAGCCGCCTTTGTTACCTCCTCGCGTACTTCGACCCGGCTAGGCCCCTGACCGATGGGACGCTCGGTAAGATAGAGGTTCAATGTGTCCGTTGACGGTTTCAGAAACACCGGCAAATCGGGAGAACCATCGTCCGCGGGCTGCGCATCTTCTTCAACGACTATGCCCTCGGCTTCATCCCCGCCCCCGAAATTGCCGAACTGAAAGTCCGCCTCGCTACCCGGTGCGCGAATAACAAGGTTGCCGTCATCGTCCAGCATCTGACTGTCCAGCACGTATGCGGCAACAGACGGCACCGACGCAGCACCGTCCCCGATCGCAGCGGTTGGCACTGGACGCTCCGACAAGTCAATCCGCCGATTGGCAGCACCATCCTTCAGAAGGACCGGGTCGCCCGCCAACGGAATGACAGCAGAGAGGGCCATGTCGAAAAACGGATCGGCCGGAACATCGAGATCCTCCTCGTTGGTCAACGCAGTGTCATCAACATCCTGTTCCAGGGGTTGGTCATTGGCGGCGGTTTCGTCGGGATCTTGCTGCGGAGCATTTTCCGGAGAGGCGCTGTCCGACACCGCTTCGGCGATATCCTGTAACCCGATTTCCTCGGGAGGTGACAAGGATATCGCGCCGGAGGAGATCAGATGGGCAATGCCGCCAGCAGCACCACCCAGCACCAGGAACCCGATGGCCATTGCGGCATAAAGCACAATGGGTGACCGTTTCGGAGCTGCCGCCTTGGCCGGCGCAGCTCCTGGGTTTGGCGGTGATGTAGCGGTAGGGCCAGCTTGTGGCGCCTTTTGCGACGGACGGATCACGGTCCTGTCAAACTCTGGGCGATGAGCACCCGGATTTTGGTTGTCAGGCCATTGGACCATTGTGAGACCTTAAGCGCAGCGTCGCAGCTGCTCAGGCTGCTGAAAATCAATACCCCGATCATGCCGGATGATTGGGAAAGATGCAAAAAATGCTGTGTTTGAAAGCGCTTCGTCAGGAGCGCGGAAACGTGACCAGCTTGCTCCTGTCCTGTTCCTGCCGCGCGATTGTCCGTCTTTCTTCCGGTTCCATGTACATTTCAGGTAGATCCAGAGTGTAAACGGTGATGTCGGAACTGAGACCACGCAATTGTCCCTTCCAGATCTCAGCAACCGGATAGGACGAAGGCAGTTTCTCGGCGACCGATTGACTGACTGCGAGACGAACCTTGTGGTCCTTGGCAACGGATTCGACCCGGCTTGCCGTGTTGACGGTGGTACCCATGACTGTGAAGGAACGTCGATGTTCACCACCGATGTCGCCAACCAGAACCGGTCCGGCGTTAAGGGCTATGCGCAGGTCCAGCGGCGGTTGTCCGGTGATTTCGCGCAATCTGTCTAGCAGGTTTATGATTTCTGTTGCGGCATCGACAGCCGATTTTTCGGGATGCTCAACCGTATTGGGTGCGTTCCAGACCGCCATGATCGCATCGCCGATATACTTGTCGATATACCCTTGGTGAGCAGTGATCACCTGTCCGATCCTGTCAAAACAGGAATTGACCACGCGCACCACATCCTTATCGGCGAGCTTTTCAGACATCTTGGTGAAGCCCACGATATCGATGAAAGCCACGACGACATGCCGGGTTTCCCCACCAAGCGCCGGCAACTGTTCGGAACTCGCCATCAGCTTGATGACATCCGGGGCAAGGTAGTGACCGAAGAGCCTCACCAGAGACCTCTGCCGGCGCTGCAGGATGCCAACCTTCCCGACAGCCGCGATGATTGTCGCGGTGACGAAGGCAACCGGAGCAACGCCTGGCGAAGGAAACATGCCGAGCTCCATACTGCCAAGGCTCACGCCCAGTCCGCAAAGCACTCCGCCGACAACCACAACAGGCAAGACGACCAGCGGAAGCGACAGGCCTGCGAGCGCGCCAACCACGGCAAAGATCACCGCAAATGCGGGGACGAGACCAGCGGGGGGCTCGGTCACGATCCTTCCGGCGATAGGCGAGCCGATGAAATCGGCCAGTACAAATACACCGGCGGTTTGCGGCTGTACGCGTGGTCGCCCGCTTGGCCCCGTTTCCGCCAGCTCTTCCGGCAGATGCGGCAGGAAACGGTCTGAAAAAAGATGCTCGTCTTCATAGGGCAACAGCCCGCCGAACAGTACGATGCGGCCTTCTGCAAAACGGGCAAGCTCTTGCCTGCCCTCTTCACTTTCCAGAAGCTGCAGAACGTCGATGAGCGAAAGATACGGAACGGACGTCGCGAGGCGGGCGGATGGCACCGGAATGTAGGTTTGAGCGACCTCGGCACCTGCGATACCCAAAAGCGCATCGATCAGATGTGGCGAAGCGGTGAGAGGTGAATGCGGCTCGTGTCGTCGCACCACACCGTCGCTGTCAGTAGAAACGATAACCGACCTGACACCACCCTCACCGGCTGCAGCGGAAAACATGCGTTGAGGTACGCCTATTTCGGTGTGAGCAATGAAGACCCTGCCGCGGTTCTGATAGAGGAACCGCTGAAATGCCAGGTCAAAGCCTTTCAATCTGGCTTCGCCGGTGCTGGGATCCACAAAGCCGTCCGCACTATAGGCAAATACAAAGTCATAGCCCAGCGCCACAGCGCCGGCATTCAGCATGGCTTGTCCGGCCTCTGCCAGAACCGGGGTCATCAGGACCCGAGGTATTGGTGCCAACCGGTCGGAGTTAAGCGCTTTTTGATCAAGACCGACCACGACAACAGGTGCAGGACCTGCCTGCTCCTTGTTGTCCATGAGGGCCTTGATCTGGAACAGGCGGTCTGTCACCCACCCTTCCCAGATGGCCTTTTGAGCGGATAAACCGATGGCGATCCCAGCCCCTACCGCAACGAGTGCGATGAGCAAGATGAGCTGTTTTCGTCCAATGGCTGCGTCCGCGAACCGGCCGCCAAATATCATTTCACGATGACGACAGCGGTTTTCCGTCCAACCTGGACCGGGTCAATGGTGATCGTACGCATGACGACACCATAGTCTGGCGCCTTGCCTTGCAGGAACAGTTCAACCTCAACGGCCTCGTCTTCCGGCTCACGGTTCGGCATGTCGGTCAGAATATTGTCGAGCATGTCGAAGCGCTTGGGTTCACCGCCACCAAAGGAAACAAACACCGTGTCGTATTGATCGCGCAGCTTGTTGTCGAACCGCAGCATCAATGACGCAGCTTTCTTGTTTTCCAGCGTAAGGCCACGCAGCGTGACGGTCAGACCCTTGTCAGCCTTTTCGCTGTCGGTTCCGCTGTCTGCCTGCAAGCAGTTACCCGCTCTCAGAACTTTCTGTTCGGAACCTTCTGCGGTGTATCCTTCGGAAGATACCTTGAGCACACCGGCCTGAATCCTGACTTCCTGACACGCGGAATAGTCCAGCAGGTCGACATGTCCGGTAGCGCCGAGATCGACTACGTCACCAGGCATTAGCTCGGTAAACGCGGACACATCAACACCTTCCGACTTGTCCAGCACCAGCGCAATCGGATCCGCTAGTGCAGTTCCGGCGGACAGCGCAAACATAAGACCCGCGAGAGCACTCGTGGCCTGCAAACTTCGCCTTGAACAGGCATGCTTCAAAATCCGTTTCATGAAGGGCTCCTGATTCCCTGGTCATTCCAAATACGCTCGGCCTTTTCGACGCAGCCCAGCGCTGACTATGGTTCGATATTACCAGAGGATGGCGAAATGAGTGTGGCCATGGTCACAAAAATTCTTTTCAAGCGCAACAAGATAGAAGGAGACCTCTCGCGTCAGCCGGCAGGCTCCGTGTAGACACCGGCAATACCCACGGCATCTGCATACTGGCCAATCAACTCAAGCAATTTTGGTGTCAGCTCGGCGCTCAGAGGTTTGCCATCGAGTGCAGCCAATACGCCGACCAATTGAGGCATCGGTTTGGCCGCCCGTACCATAACGATATGGTCCGCACCGAACGGCAGGGCAGCCCTCAAGTTCAACACGTAAGGCTTGGCTGCCTGAACCGTGGTGTCCTTGCCAAGCGGGTCCGCCTTCTTGTTGGGAGCAAGCAGACGAAGCGTGCCGTCTGCCTCCAGCGCGAACACGACCATATTGCCTGCCTGGTCCGATTTAAGACCAACCTTGAATGCATCTCCTTCGGGGATATGCCCGACTGACGGCTGGAGTGTTCCTTCAATTGGCTGGCGCTCACGCGACAAGGCATAAAGATCGGATAGAAAACCCCATTTGGTGACAACATCGGAAAACCGGTCGATGTTGGTCGCATTGCCGCGCAGCACCACGTCGCCAAATTTGGTCAGGACGTCGCCTTCTTCCACATCCCAGAACAGATCCGCGGTCCCATCTTCAACGACCTTCAGGCGGCCCTCCTGTTTGCCGGCCAGCTGCTGCAATACCGGTGTGGCAGCATTGGTGCTCGCAGACAGGGTCAAGACGCCGTTTTCATGTGCGAATATCTGCTCGTTGACACGTGGCAGGACAGCGGCGCGGCTATCACCGCTCATGATCAGGCTGGGCGACTGGCGTCCCTCCGTTGCGACCCGCACGGTTTCCTTGAGAAACAGGCTGAGCTCCTCCATGGATATACCGCCATCGCGATCCAGGTCCGCCCTTCCCTCGACACCGCGCGCAAAGGCCCAGCTCAAGGCACCGCGCGGTTCACCGGCAATCAGAAGCTCGGGGATGACCTGTCCATCGACAGTAGCGCCTACGTAGATGACATTGGGAAGGTCCTGAACGTCGCCTGACGGTTGGGCGTTTCCGGCCAGCATTGGCGGAAGAGGTTGAGAGCGTAATGCGTCGTTCTCGAACGGGGGTAAACCAACCAGCCGCGTCCCCAGCCGTGTGATACGCGGATCCACGGATCGGGTCATCGTGCCCGAGTGGCAGCTGTCTGCCAGAACCAGGACACTGCGTCCACCGGCTGCTCGGAGCATTGCGGCAATGTCATCGTCTCGCAGTCTCTCGCCATTACCCGGTGCTGCAATATCGAAACCGGCCAGGAGGAAGACTTCATCCATGCCGTCTTCTTCCGAACCCTTTACCCACTCGGGCTCCTGGGCCCCGTGCCCAGCATAGGACAAAACAAGAACATCATCAGCATCCGCGCGGGAAATGAGATCCTGCCATGACGACAGGATTGCCTGCCTCGACGCATCGGCATCGTATAGCGTGGTCAGGTCGGTAACACCGGCAGCGGTCAGTGTTTCGGCGATGTCTCGCGCATCATTGACCGCCCCTTTCAAGGGAGAAACGTGCTGATAGGCGTCGACGCCCACAACGAGTGCGCGCCACTGTCCGGCTTCCGCTGCTGAGCCAAAACTCACTGCGATAAGAAACAGGCAGCACATTCTGGCCCAGAAATATCGTCCGGACGCCAGGCCAAATGGAACATTCATCGGTGTTACCTTTTCTGTGCGAGGTTAGCCCCAGCTACCGCCGCCGCCGCCACTTGGGCCGCCGCCACCGCCGCCGCCGCCACCGCCGCCACTTCCGCCGCCGCTGTTGCCGCCGCCTCCACTATTTCCGCCACCGCTATTGCCGCCACCGCTATTGCCGTTGTTGCGGTCTTGAGCGCTAGGATCGTTGATCGGATCATAGGCAGGTCTCGAAGCCCTATTGGTCGTCGGGCTCGTGGTCGCAGGCTGCCTGACACCTTGCGGGGCCGGGTTTTGCTGTGTTTGGCATCCTGCCACCATCAGCGTCAGCAGTCCTGTGACCGGCAATAAGAACAAGAACGATTTCATCTGAATATCTCCCTCAACGATTAAAACAGATCATATCTGGGACGGTTCTGTTCCCACTGATGCTTTACCAGTGCAATCAGGGCCTCATCGCCTTCGGAAGGCGCCCGTCCAGAGGCTTCAAAGAAGTCGGCCAGGGCTTCACGGGTTTTCCGTCCCGGCTGCCCGTCAACCGGTCCTGGATCGAAACCGAGATCGGTCAGGGTCTGTTGCAACACCTTTGCCTTGAGGTTTTTCCGCGCATCGCCGAGAGCGGTCTTTGCCTGCTCGGCAGCCTGCGAAGACGGTTCAACAGCCACAGCCATGGCAAGCATGCGAACACGGTCCTGGCCTGCGGCATCGCCATCTTGCTGGCCGAGCATCCACGCGGTGTTGAATGCGCCCCAGGGATCTCCGCGCTGGGCACTTTCACGGAACCAGCGAGTTGCCTCTTCGGCGTTTTTCTCAACACCCTGGCCATTGTAGTAAAGCAGTCCGATGGCCGTGCCTGCGGCCGGGTGCCCGCCTTCATGTGCTTTCATGAACCAGCCAAGTGCTGCTTCATAGTCCTGCGGCACACCTTTGCCGTCGCGGTACAGCGTACCCATGTTCAGGTAGCCATAAATGTCGTTCCGCGATGCCGAGCGGTTGTAGTAATAAACGGCGCGGTCGATGTTTTCTTCCACGTGCTGGCCATTCAGGTAGAAGCCACCAATGGCATTGAACGAGAACGTGTGGCCTGCCTCCACCGACTGCAGCAGTTTGTCCAGGCCGTCCTTTTCATTCTGGGCCGTGCCTTCGCCCTTGATCTCGGCCATACCAAGCGAATGCAGAGCATAGGCGTCTCCCCGCTCCGCAGCCTTGCGGTACAGGTCGACAGCCTTCTCGCGGTCACGATCGATCCCGGCACCCAGGAAATACATGCGCCCCAGCACCTGGCCGGCACGAACATGTCCCATCTGGTAGGCCTGTTCAAAGTAACCGACAGCCTGTTGCAGATTACCGGCGGCAAATGCTCCACGGCCGCGCTGGAAGACGAACCGGCCGATCTCCGGGTAGGCAGCCATCGCTTCGGCGCAGGCCGTATCCACAGCCGCCGCATCAAGATCGTTGGCGAGCCGTCCTTCCGTAACCGCCTGCAAATCGAAAGGCTGGGTCGCCAGGCGATCGCATTGCGTTACACGGGGTTGAACAATCTGCGTGATGGTTCTGGCGGGCGTTCCTTCGACAGCCGGCAGTTCCAGAGCAAACTTCCGCGCTTCGCTTTCGCTGCCGATCTGCGGACGGACGGTCAACGTCGCGAGAGCAGAAACAGGAAAACGGTCGCCGGCCTGCAGCAATCGGTTGTCGGAAGCAAGCTGCAGGTCCGTATCGACAGAGACGACCTTCAGCCAATCGCTTGTTGCCGGCAGATCCTCGACGGGCGCATCCGGATAGACGTTTACGGGGCCGGTGCCGATATCAGCTTCGACCGCTCCCTTTGAGGCAGCGTTGCCCAGCCATTCCAGGAGTGCTTGAAGCCGCTTCGTGCGGTTTTCTTCCACCTGCTCGTTTTGCACCGGCGCTTCGGCCTGCGCGACCGTAATTGAGGCGATCGCGGATGCAGAACCACCCCATTGATCCTCTACCTCGTAGGAGATCAGTTCCACGTCGCCGGGTTGGGAGCCTTCCGGAAAGAACTCGAGACTGGCAAGCTCCGCCGCATCTATCACGTCCCCTTCGGCAACAGCCCGTCCTCCGGGCAGCTTCAAGGTACCTTTTTCGGGTAGCAAGGTGAGCTTCGCCTTCAGCGTTCCACCTTCCGGCTGAACCGGCTCGGGGATGCTGATCGGAACAGATTCAGCCGATGCAGATACACTGACCCTGTGATGGGCAGTCACGATCGGAGCCGGTTTGGGCGGTACGAAATAGAAGCTGGTGACGAGCGTTGAATCCTCATATGGGATCTGCTGGCCGCCGGTCTTGCGAACCACGTCATCGCGAACCTTGGTCATCAGGTCCTTGATCTCGAGCGCCGGATCAAGAGCATTTTCGACCACAGAAGAGGTGAACGGGCTCATCGGCCCCTTGCCGTCGTAGGCAACCTGACCAGGACGCGTGGCATAGGAGATAAATGTGCCGAGCTTGTTCGGAATCCGGCGCAGCCCTCTGGTCTTTCCGAGCGAATATTCTTCCTCGCCCCAAAACAGGCTTGCGATTTCGAACGGGTTGTCCCGGCAAGCGTCAAGCATGACGATCTGCAGGCTGGAAGCGGCCTTCATGTAGTCCAGCAGATGGGACACCTTGAGGCTTTCGAATTCCAAGTCGTATTGAGAGGACAGTTTGGCGTCGACAGGAAGAATGAAATTGGATTCGCCTACCTGAAGCGCATGACCGGAATAGTAGAACAGCGCCGTGTCGCCGTCATTCAGTTCCCTCAGAAACCGGCGTACGACCTGCTCCAGATCCTTCTTGTTGAGGTCCGTGCCGATCGTCACATCAAAATCGGCCTCCCGAAGGATCCTGGCGATTTCCGTCGTGTCCGTAACGGGATTTTCCAGCGGGGTCACATACTGGTATTCCTGGTTGCCGATGACCAGCGCAACCCTGCGCCCGTCCTCGGTCTGTGCCATCGCCTGGGCGGAAGGCAAAGCAAGAGCGGCCCCCACCGGCAGGCTCAGAAGGCCCATCCTGACAGCTTTCCTCAACCGGCCAACAGGCTTGGTGGAGGTCATAGATTTGCCAACTCGTGTGGCAAGAGGTCGATAATCCCGATTCTGCATAACGTCCTCAGCGCTTAAATCCGCGTGTAACTATCGCGCTAGAGCTGCCGCCTGTCTGTGATGGAACTCACACGGAGGCACTTCCGGCTCCAAAGCGTCCGGCGCCCCCGTCGATCAAATACCCTAAGGGAAAGTGATGCACACTTGTGGGTCCGACGCAAGGGAGACGACATCAGCAACCGTCAGCTGTTCAGGCAAAGCCGGGGGAACGTGGCCTCAGGCAAGTGTTTCTTTTCATTTCGAGTCATCCTACGCTGCTGCAAAAGCCTGCAAATGCTCGGGAGGTCAGATGACAGACGCGTTCAGGATTCGCCAGCTGAAGGAAAGTGAGATTTACGTCCCACTCGAATTGGCGATGGAGGAAGGTTGGAACCCCGGGATCGAAGACGGCCCAGCATTCTTTACAGCTGATCCGAACGGGTATTTTGCTGGCGAAATAGACGGAAAGCTGATCAACGTTATTTCGGCAGTCCGCTACGGCGATACGTTCGGCTTCATTGGGCTCTATATCTGCAAGCGCGAATTCCGGACAATGGGATACGGCCACCGGATCTGGGACCACGCGATGGCATATCTGGGGTCTCGGGTCATCGGTCTGGATGCGGTAAATGAGCAGACTGCGAGTTATGCCCAGCACGGGTTCAAATCAGTCTACCGAAACATCCGGCATGCCGGCATCTCAATGTGCGATACGCCCATGGACCCGCGCCTTGCACCACTTGGTCATGGGCTTTTTCCCGGCATCCGTGATTATGACCGGCGCTTCTTTCCGGCTGAACGCACGCAATTTCTGCAGACCTGGGCCGCCCCCATGCTGGAAACGCGGCGCGGCTTTGCCTTTGTCGAAGATGGTCATGTCAGGGGCTACGGGATTATCCGCCAGTGCCATGAAGGCTACAAGATCGGGCCCCTTTTCGCGGATGAGCCGGAAATTGCCGATACCTTGTTCCGCACACTTGCCGGACAGGTCAAAGGGCAGACCATTATCCTCGACACACCCGAACCCAATGCGGCGGCATTGCTGATGGCGGAAAAATACGAACTGTCACCGGAATTCGAAACCTTCCGCATGTATCGCGGCATGGCACCCGATCTGCCTTTAGACCAGCTCTACGGCATCACAACGTTCGAATTGGGCTGAGGCGGCAAACCGCCCCGCCCTGTTCGTTTCCAATCAATGCTCGACTGACTGGTAGGCAAGAATGGCGCCGGCAAGGTCTTCCAGCGCCGCCCCAACCGACTTGAACATGGTGATGGCTTCTTCACTCTGCCGGCCAGGATGGTCGCCCCGGCAAAGCTCATACAGATCAGCCTTGATTTCGCCCGGCGACAATACCCCGGCCTTGATCGGCTGAACGATATCTCCACCTTCGGAAAGGCACCCGTCGCGGGTGTCCACGAAGATCTCTGCCCGCTTGACAAGATCGTCATCACTCTCGCGCATGCTGGGCTTGAAGGCCCCCACAAGATCCACATGCGTTCCCGGCTTCAACAATGCCCCCTTGATCAAGGGCTCGGAAGAGAGTGTTGCGGCGCTGACGATATCCGCTTCCCCAAGCGCTTCCTTCAAACTTGTTGCTGACTTCAGTTTCACCGGAAACTGGTCGGCAAGCGAGCGCACGACTTCTTCCGTCTTTTCCCTGGACCGCCCCCAGATGGTGACTTCGTCAATGGAACGAACGGCCATATGCGCGGCGATCAGATTGGGAGCAAGGCGCCCGGTGCCGAGTACCAGCAGGTGTCGCGCGTCGGAGCGAGCCAGGTAGCTGGCCGCAAGTGCGGAGGCCGCTGCGGTGCGCCTGGCAGTCAATTCGCCACCGTCGATAAGCGCGAGCATCTCTCCGGTTCGTGCATCCGACAAAAGGTATTGCGCAGAAATTGCGGGAAGATTGCGTTCCGAATTGCCAGGAACCACATTGACCACCTTCACGCCCGCATATCCGCCCGGCACCCAGGCCGGCATCAGCAGCACAGTCGCATCGGGCTCACCGGGTATTTCCATGTCATGATGGTGGCGGGTTGGCATCACGCAGCCAGACCGGAACATCTTTGCCAGAGCGTCTATCAGATCAGGATATGGCAATGCATCGCGGGTCTGGTCTTCGGTCAAAAGCAGCATGTTGAGCCAATCTGTTAAGTGTTAACTTTTATTGATACAAATCATATTCCCCGGAGCAGTCCAAGCATTTGCTCGGACGAAAAACTCCAGGAGAGCGTAATTTTCAGGACAAGTCGAAGATCATCATTACATAGGCGGCGAACAGTGCCAGGTGAACTGCGCCCTGGAGATAGTTCGTCGCCCTGCTACCGAACGTCAACAGGCTTATGAACAGGGTCAGCACGAGCATGATGATGTCAGCAGGTTCCAGGCCAAGCTCAATCTTAAGTCCCGTCACCCAACTTACGAGAAGAACGGCCGGCACGGTCAGACCAATGGTCGCCACCGCAGAGCCAAGGCAGATATTTACAGCGCGCTGAAGCTTGTTATCACGTGCGGCCTGCAGAGCGCTGAGCCCCTCGGGCATCAGCACAAGTGCCGCAACAATGAACCCGCTCAAGGCCAGCGGTGCTCCCAGCCCCTCGATACCGAATTCCACATAGAGCGCGAGTTTCTTCGACAGGAGAATGATCGGAAGAAGTGCCCCGAACAGGCCAATGATGTGAAACGGCATCGACCGGACGACCACACCATGATGCCCGTCGTCATGGCCGTCGTCATCGGGCTGACGAAAGATATCACTGTGCGTTACCGTCTGGATCGCCAGAAACACGCCATACAGCAGCAGGCACATAACGACATCGAACGCCGACTGTAGCGGAGACAGCTCTCCGCCTGGAGCCGAATGGGTGATGCGCGGCAACACGAGTGCAAAGATTGCCAGAGGCACAAGCACCGATAGGAACGCATTCGCGCCTTGCAGATTATAGGTCTGGTTCTTGTGGCGCAGGCCGCCTGCCAGAAGACACAGGCCAACCAGCCCGTTCAGGACAATCATCACGACCGAGAACATCGTGTTGCGTGCCATCGTCGGAATAGCATCGCCCGACAGCATGATCGCAACAATCAACGCAACTTCGATCCCGATGACAGCAAGGGTCAGGATCAAGGTACCGAAGGGTTCGCCAAGCAGGGTTGCCAGGCATTCCGCGTGCCGGACGACCGAAAAGGCGCACCACATAACCGTGACGAATATGACCGCCAGCAGCAACAGCGACGGGACAATCCCGATCGTTTCCGGCTTCAAGGCATCGCCCGCGAAAGTGAAGGCGGCAAAGACCGCAAATCCCGTGAGGCTCGGCAATTCCGATTTGAGGCTGGTCACAAAGAAACCCGATAAAAAATGAAAACAGTCTGGACAGACTATAGGCCGCCGCCGCCGCCTTCAACCAATGCCGGCAGACAAAAAAGGCCGGTGCTTGGCACCGGCCTTCAGCTTCTGAAATGTCCGCAGGGTCAGATCGCCAGATATTCCTGACGCAATTGCGGATTGTCGAGGACATCCTGTGCCGATCCGTCGAACACGACCTCTCCCATGTCCAGAATGACCGCCCTGTCGGCAAGGTGAAGCGCCGCGATTGCGTTCTGTTCAACAATGATGGTCGTGATGCCGAGATCCTTCACGCCTTCGAGGATGCGCTCGATCTCCTGAACGATCACCGGTGCCAGGCCTTCATAGGGCTCGTCCAGCAACAGCAGCTTGATGTCGCGCGCGAGGATACGTGCAACAGCCAGCATCTGCTGTTCGCCGCCGGACATGGTGATGGCGTCCTGCGACCGTCGTTCGGCCAACCTTGGGAAATGCTCGTAGATACGCTCGATCGACCATCCGACCGGCTCGGCAATCTGCGAAAGCTCCAGGTTCTCCTGAACCGTCAGTCCCGGAATGATGCGTCTGTCTTCCGGAACGAGGCCGACGCCCTGGCGGGCTGCCTGAAAGCTCTTCATGGTGTGAAGCGGCTTGTGATCGAGCCACACCTCACCATGTTTCAGCTGCGGATCCTCCATCCGGGCGATTGCCCGCAACGTCGATGTCTTGCCTGCACCATTGCGGCCCAGAAGTGCCAGGATCTCGCCCTCACGAATGTCAAAACTGACACCCTGAACGATATAGCTTTCGCCGTAATAGGCATGCAGGTCCCACGCCGAGAAAAATGCGGGGGCGCCGCCCTGAGATTTGCGCGGCGGGACGCTGGGAGCGGACCGGCCGCTGAACTGATCGTCAAGTAGGGTCACAGATGCGCTCCTCCGAGATAAGCTTCCTGTACGCGCGGGTCGCCCTTGATCTCTTCGGGCTTGCCTTCCGCGATGATCGTTCCCTGAGCGAGAACGGTGACCTTGTCGGCAAGCGAGAACACGACATGCATGTCATGTTCGATGACCACCTTGGTGATTCCGCGTCCGGCAATCCGTTTCAGAAGATCGATCGTGTTGTTGGTATCGGCGCGGGACATGCCCGCGGTCGGTTCATCGAGAAGCAGCAGCTTCGGATCCTGCGAGAGGCACATGGCCAGCTCGAGCCGGCGCTTGTCACCACGTGACAGGGAACCGGAGATAACGTCTTTTTTCTCCGCCAGGCCGACGTCCTCCAGCATGTGAAGTGCCTTGTCCTGGATTTCTGCATCCCTATCGAGCCGCTTGAACGGACGCAATGAGAACTGGCCGTCGCGCTTTGCCATTGTAGGGATGATGACGTTTTCCAGCAGGGTGAGTTCTGCGAAGATTTCAGGGGTCTGGAACACCCGAGAAACGCCGACCTGGTTTATCTCGTAGGGCTTCATGCCTGTGAGCGAGATATCACCGAACTTCACCGTGCCGGTATCCGGGATCAACCGGCCGATCATGCAGTTCAGGAAGGTCGACTTGCCCGCTCCGTTCGGCCCGATGATCGCGTGAACAGTGCCCTGCTCCACCGAGAAGTTGACATTGTTGAGGGCTCTCAGACCGCCGAACGACTTGTTGACGCCCTCTACACGTAGGATTTCCATATTCTTGTTCCTTACTCTGCAGGGGCAGTTGCACGGTTCGGTTCGGACTTGCCGGACGACCGCTTGAACAGCTTACCGATCCGGGACACGCCTTCCATGATGCCACCAGGCAGGAAGATAACGATCAGCATGAAGAGAACACCGAGCGTAAGATGCCAGCCTTCACCGACGAACAGGCCGGCAACGGAGATGACGGGGCCTTCGATAAAGTCCGGAAGGAAGCCGAAAATCTCGTGCAGGGTCTGCTCGTTGAAGGCGGAGAAGATGTTCTCGAAATACTTGATCAGCGCCGCACCGAAGATCGGGCCGAGCAAGGTACCTGCGCCGCCGAGAATGGTCATGAGAACGACCTCTCCAGATGCAGTCCATTGCATGCGCTCAGCACCTGCCAGCGGATCGGTGATGCACATCAAAGCACCTGCCAGACCTGCATACATGCCCGAGATCACGAACGCCGCCAGTGTGTAGGGACGCGGGTTGAGACCGGTGTAGGTCATACGGTTCTGGTTGGTCTTGACGGCGCGCAGCATGATGCCGAAAGGCGACCGGAAGATCCGCTGTGCAACGAAGAAGCCGATCAGAAGGATGACCGCACAGAAGTAGAACCCGCCCCACCCGGTCATTTCAATGCCGAACAGGTTTGCGATCAAGGGTCCATCCGCACCGCCGTTGCCATCGAACAGACGCGGGTCGCTGCGCAGAACACGCAAGCCGGTCTCCCCGTTGGTGATCGGCGTCAGAACAGAATAGGCCAGGTTATAGGACATCTGAGCGAAAGCGAGCGTCAGGATCGAGAAATAGATACCCGACCGGCGCAGCGAAACGTAGCCGATGGCAAGCGCGAAGATACCGGACGCGATGATTGCCATGATCGCGGCAGGGATCGGGTTCATGCCAAGCAGCTTGAACGTCCAGACCGCGGTGTAGGAACCGACCCCCAGAAAGGCGGCGTGTCCGAATGACAGGTATCCAGTCAGACCGAACAGAATGTTGAAACCGGTCGCAAAGAGACCAAAGATTGCAAACTTCTGCAGAAGGTCAGGATAACCGGCACCAATCGGTTCAAGCCAGATCGGCATCGTAAGCACCGCGACGGCAAAGATCGCGAAGAAGATGTAGTCGCGTGCAGGAGAAGTTTTTGTAGACATTTTTTTAGTTCTCCATGACGCCCTTGCGGCCCATCAGCCCGCGCGGACGCACGAGAAGGATGACCACAGCAACGAGATAGATGATGATCTGGTCGATGCCTGGAAGAATGGCCTTGATTTCATTCATCGATGCGAAGGACTGCAGGATGCCGAGCAGGAAACCTGCCGCGACGGCTCCAGGCAGCGACCCCATGCCGCCAACAACCACCACGACGAAGCTGAGCACGAGGAAGTCCATGCCCATGTGATAGTCGGGTGGCAGGATCGGCGTGTACATGACCCCGGCAAGACCAGCGACCACTGCGGCGATCGCGAAAACGATGGTGAAACGGCGCTCGATGTTGATGCCCAGCAGCCCGACCGTATGACGGTCTGCCATCCCGGCCCGAACAACCATGCCGAAGGTGGTGAATTGCAGGAAGGCGAAGACGGCTGCGATGATGGCGCCTGCGAAAGCAAGGTAGACCATGCGCCAGTACGGATAGACGATCACGCCAGGATCCATCCCGAGCGCTGCGCCGATATCGGCTGCGCCGCGCACTGCATCCGGAGCGGTTTGCGGGATCGGGTTTGCGCCGAAGATCGACTTGATGATTTCCTGAAGAACGATAGCGAGGCCGAACGTGACCAAAATCTGATCGGCGTGCGCCCGGTTGTAGAAATGCTTGATCAGGCCACGTTCCATGATGAAGCCGAACAGCAGCATGACGGGGATGGCAAGCAGGATGGAAACCGGTACTGAATAATTGAGAACCCAGTTACCAAAGTCTCCGAAGTAGGCCTCGATATAGGGTGTACGGATCTCGAGAGGCGTTCCCCAGGCCGTCGTCTTGGTCGGGTCCGTCGTCACGATCTCCAGGCTGAGAAGCTTGTTGAACGAAACCGCGCAGAACGCACCAAGCATGAACAAGGCGCCATGCGCGAAGTTGACGACCCCAAGGGTCCCGAAAATCAGGGTCAGCCCCAAGGCGATCAGCGCGTAGGCTCCGCCCTTGTCCAACCCGTTCAGCAGTTGAAGAATAATCACATCCATGGTCTTGCCGCTATTTGCTGCGTCACTTGCGTCCTGATAAGCAGCAGCCGCCGGCGGAGATCCTCCGGCGGCTGCCGACGTTCAAGAGCTTATGCGCCGTTGTTGCACGCGCCGAGTTCGCCACCCAGCAAGTCTGCCGGGTATTCGACCTGCGAACGCGGAGTGACTTCCACCACTTCGAGAAGGTCGAACTGGGAGCTCGGGTTTTCTTTACCCTTCACGACCAGAACGTCCTTGAAGCACTGGTGGTCTTCTGCGCGATAGAGGGTCGGACCGTTGCCCATGCCGTCGAATTCGAAGCCTTCGAGAGCTGCGGCAATTGCGCAAGGATCGAACGTGCCTGCCCGCTGTGCGGCATCTGCATAAAGCAGTGTCTGGACGTAACAGGTGTGCGCAGCCTGGCTCGGCGGGAAGCCGTATTCCTGGCCGAAGGACTTCACGAAAGCCTTGGAGCCTTCGTCCTGCAGCGACCAGTGCCAGTTGGTGGACCCGAAGATGCCCTTAACGTTTTCACCGGCACCCTGTGCCATCAGGCGAGAATACAGCGGAACAACGATCGCGAAGTCCTTGCCGTTGACCTGCTTGTCGCGCAGACCGAACTGAACGGCCTGGGTCAGGGAGTTCACCATGTCCTTGCCGTAGTGGTTCAGGACCAGAACGTCAGCACCGGAGTTCAGAACCGGCGTGATGTACTGCGAGAAGTCACCAGCGCCAAGCGGAGTGCGAACGGCAGCTGTCGTCTCCCAGCCCATGCCTTCGGTGTACTTCTTGATGGATTCTTCCTGAGACCAGCCCCAGGTGTAGTCGGCGGTCAGGTGGTAGGCCTTGCGGTCGGTGCCGTAGTTGTTCTTCAGAACCGGAGCCAGTGCAGCGCCGGACATTTCGGTGTTGAAGAAGTGACGGAAACCGTTCTTGCGCTTGTCCTTGCCGGTGGTGTCGTTGGAGTGGGTCAGACCTGCCATGAAGATGACGCCCGCTTCCTGGCAGAGCGACTGCACGGCGATCGCCACACCGGAGGACGAACCGCCGGTAATCATGATAGCGCCGTCTTTTTCGATCATGCGCTTTGCGGATGCACGGGCCGCGTCGGACTTGGTCTGCGTGTCACCGGTCACGAAGGCGACCTTCTTGCCGTTGACGCCGTTGCCCTTGAGTTCCTTGGACGAGAAGGTGTTCAACAGACCGCCATCGCCTTCACCGTTCAGGTGCTTGACGGCAAGCTGATAGGCACGCAGTTCGTCTGCCCCTTCGTCGGCATATGCGCCGGTCTGCGGAACGTTGAAGCCCAGAACGACTTCAGCGCCTGTCGGTTCGTTGAGATAACCGGCAGACCATGCGCGGCTGGTGAAAATGGTCGGCGTTGCCAGTGCGGCACCGCCCAATGCGCCAGCGCGCAAAATGGAACGACGATTGAGGGGTTTACGAATTAAGCTCATACTTTCCTCCCAGAAAGGCGTCGCGTACCCACCTCGGGCACGCCTGCAATAGCTGTACAGCTGCAAGCAATTCCGGCTTGTTCCCCGTCCGGGATCCCGGCTCCTCCGCACCAAAACTGCAAGCTGCAACGACTGTAAAAAAATCATCTGCAAAACAGCAATACGACTATCGGATCGCTCACCCTCACCAACTCATTATACTTTCGAAGTAATCACGGCTAATCTTCGAATTTCTTCGCGATTTTTATTGCATTGCGTCATTTTGTTTCTTTTTGATTTTCAGCCACTTACTTCTCACCTATACCGCAACGCGAAGTTACCTTGACGTAAGAGTTCAAAAATCCGAAATTTCAAAGCGTTAGACCAAAGTGCAAGATCACGCGGAGCTCAAAGGGCGCCTGCAGCGAAATTGACGGAGTCGGATCCGGGCGGATAAGCTGCGGCCCTCGCCTTCGTCCCCGTACACCTGCCCGGAATCAATTCAATGAGCATCCTCACTTCCCTTGAGGACCTTCACGCACACTACGGCACTGCCGGAGAAGCGTCCTTGATCAAGGAAATCGATTATTTGAGCCCTGCGTATCGCAGGATTGTCGAGGCTTCCAACTTCTGCACACTTGCAACCTGTGGACCAGAAGGGCTCGACTGCTCTCCGCGCGGCGACGACGGCATGGTTGTCAGGATAAAGGATGATCAGACGCTGCTGATGCCCGACCGGCGGGGCAACAACAGGATCGACTCACTGCGCAATATTGTGCGCGACCCGCGTGTCTCGCTCATGTTCATGATTCCCGGCTGGAACAACGTTTTGAGGATCAACGGCAAGGCAGTACTTTCCGTCGAGCAGGACCTTATTGCCAGCTTCGAAAAAGAAGGCCATCTGCCTCGTTCGGTGATCGTGATCACGATCGGCTCGGTCTACTTCCAATGTGCGCGCGCCGTCATGCGTGCCGGCCTCTGGGAAACCAAGAGCAGCATCGGCAAGGGCGACTTGCCGTCACCAGGTGAAATCATGAAGGAAATCAAGGCAAGTTTCGATGGTGAAACCTATGACCGCGAATGGCCGGAGCGTGCCAAGACCTCGATGTGGTAAGCGGCCTCCAATTGATGCCAATGACATCGAAAGACCGATAGAAAGCATCCTGAGGCAAGCGAGTGCCTCTGCCTTCCCTACCCGCCGAACAGACACACAGGTTGCCCTATCGCGTTCTGCGACCTGACCGGCTTCAAGCCGCTATTTAGCCGCAGAGTGCTTGGAACCGATCCCAATCTGCGCCATATGTCGCTGACATCCTTTAAGATACCTTCCGAGGCACAAATGACCGTCAATCCGCTTCTTTCCGACTGGACCACGCCGTTCGACCTGCCTCCCTTCGAGACGATCGCTCCCGAGCATTTCGAGGAAGCATTCGACGCCGCCATGGCAGAAGCCAAGGCCGACACTGACAGGATTGCCGATCAGGAGGTGGCGCCGACTTTTGAAAACACGATTGTTGCCCTGGAGACGTCAGGAAAGACGCTGACAAAGGTTGCAAGGACGTTTTTCAACCTGACCGGTGCCCATACCAATGAGGCCCTGCAAAAGATCGAGCGAGATGTCGCGCCGAAGCTTGCCAAACATTCCTCGGAAATGCTGCTGAATTCCAGGCTTTACGGCCGGATTGCTGCGTTGTGGGATCAAAGGGATTCCCTTGATCTCAATTCCGAGGACGCGCGCGTCCTGGAACGGTATCAGAAAATGTTCCAGCGGGCCGGTGCAGGCCTCGACGATGCCGGCAAGGCGCGGATGGCTGACATTTCGCAAAGACTTGCCACCCTCGGCACCAGCTTTTCCCAGAATGTACTCAAGGATGAGTCGGACTATCAGCTTGTTCTGGAAACCGAGGAAGACCGTGCCGGCCTGCCTGACTTCCTGCTGACGTCGGCTGCGGAAGCTGCAAACGAACGAGGGTTGGACGGTAAGCACGTCATCACGCTTTCCCGTTCCTCGATCGAGCCTTTCCTTCAATTTTCCACGAACCGGCGCTTGCGTGAAGAAGCCTTCAAGGCATGGTCTGCCCGGGGAGAAAACGGCGGCCAGACGGACAACCGGGCAATCATTAGCGAAACCCTTAAACTGCGGGACGAGAAAGCCCGGATGCTCGGTTTCAAGAACTTTGCGGAGTTCAAGCTCGACGACACGATGGCCAAGACGCCCGACAACGTCAGAGGCCTGCTTGTGAAGGTCTGGGAACCGGCGGTCGCTCAGGCGCGGGAAGAAGAAGCCAAGCTGGCGGACATGGCGCGCAATGCCGGCGAGAACCATTCTATCGAGGCATGGGACTGGCGCTTTTATTCCGAAAAGGTCCGCAAGGCCGAACACGATCTGGATGAAACGGAGCTGAAGCCTTACCTGCAGCTCGAAAACATCATCCAGGCTGCCTTTGACACGGCAACACGTCTCTTCGGGCTTACTTTCAAAGAACTCAAGGACATGCCGGTCTACCATCCGGATGTCCGGGTGTTTGAAGTTCTCGGCAAGGATGGCAATCACGTCGGTCTCTTTCTGGGAGACTATTTCGCACGGTCGTCAAAAAGATCCGGTGCCTGGATGAGTGCTTTCCGGTCGCAGCACAGGCTGGAAGGCGACGTAACGCCAATCATCGTCAATGTGATGAATTTCTCCAAGGGTGCCAGGGGTGAGGCCACGCTGCTGACGTTCGATGATGCCCGGACCCTGTTCCACGAGTTTGGCCATGGCCTGCACGGCCTTCTTTCGAATGTGACCTACCCCATGATCTCGGGCACAAGCGTCTCGCGTGACTTCGTCGAGTTGCCCTCTCAGCTGTATGAGCACTGGTTGTCGCAACCCGAAGTGCTTTCAAAATACGCCGTTCACTACAAGACCGGCGAACCGATGCCCGAGGCACTTCTCGACAAGCTGCTTGCCGCCGCCAATTTCAATCAGGGATTTGCGACGGTCGAGTATACGGCTTCCGCACTGATCGATCTCGAACTCCATCAATTGGAAGATCCGTCAGAACTAGATGTTGCAGCCTTCGAAAAGGAAGAACTCGGCAAGATCGGCATGCCGCAGGCCATCACCATGCGTCACCGTATCCCGCATTTCCAGCATATCTTTTCGGGCGACGGCTACGCGGCCGGGTATTACAGCTACATGTGGTCGGAAGTGATGGATGCGGATGCGTTTGAGGCATTTGAAGAGAAGGGCAACGTTTTTGACCCGGAAACGGCTGGAAAACTGTTGACCTACATCTACTCAGCCGGTGGCCGGCAGGACCCGGAAGCCGCGTATCTCTCATTCCGGGGGCGTGCACCAAGGATCGATGCACTTCTCGAAAAGCGCGGCTTTGCTGCCTGATCCGACCTCTTCTCAAGGCCTGCCGGCTTGCGTCGGCGGGTCAAACGTTTCCAGGACAACCGGATGACCCACATGCAGCCTCAGGCGACCCCGACCGCTCCTCTTCTCAGAACGGGCATGGCCATGGCCGGTGTCTCAGGTGCAGCCGGCGTCGTAAGTCTGGCATTGTCCGCGCACGCCAGCGCGTCAAGCCTGATCGAAACCGCTGCACAAATGCTTCTGTTTCACGCGCCTGTGTTCCTGGGCATCGGCCTTCTCGCCCAATTGCGGAGAGTGCCGCTCCTTCCCGTCGTTTTGATATTCCTTGCCGCAGGACTGTCCCTGTTCTGTGGTGACCTGTTGATGCGGGCCTTTCTGGAAAGGCGCCTGTTTCCGATGTCGGCGCCAATCGGAGGCATGACGGTGATCCTCGGATGGCTGATGCTCGCGCTCTGTGCTTTACGTGTTCAGCCCAAGTGACTAAAAGCCATCTGACAGGTTATTCCGGTAAAACCAGAACCAATTCGGATTATTTTTAGTGACTGTTTCCGCACAAATTTCAGGCGACACCCAAAAGGCCGAACCGACAGCCACCAAGGCCGAAGACTTCGTGCCGCCCTACCCGTTCCGTTATGAAAAGATGCCGCCGGTCTGGAGCCTGATCGGCATGGCCAAGCGCAATTTTCTATCCATTTGGGGCGTTGATGATTTTCAAAGCCGCCTCAGAAGCAAAAAGATCTTCACTCGGGAACTGGTGATCTGCAATCGACCAGACGTGGTTCGTGAAGCGTTTCAGACCAATCACGAGGTCTTGCAGCGCAAGAGCCCGCAAATGCGTCATGCCTTGCAGCCTCTGCTCGGCGACGGTCTTTTTATCAGTGATACCGAAACCTGGGCGAAACGACGCAAGGTGGTAGCACCGATCATCCACGGCTCGCGGGTCAAAGGATTCGCGCCGATCATGATCGAAACCATTGAGGAACAGCGAGCCGACTGGGCATCGCAGGGCGAAGGCGCTGAGGTCGATGCGCTCGCCGATATGGCACACCTGACAGCAGAGATCATTTGCCGGACCATTTTTGGGCGCCAGCTGGGCAAGGATCATGCTGCCGAAGTCGTTCAGGGTTTTTCGGATTATCAGCGCCATATCGACCAGGTCGACATCCTCTCCCTCTTCGGACTGCCCGAATGGCTGCCACGTTTTCGTGGCCGTGCGATCAAGAAACCTGTCGAGCGCATCATGACGGTGCTCGACAAGATCATCGCCAACTACGAAGCGCAGAAGGAAAAAGGCGAAGCATCCGTCATTGGCGGTTTGCTGGAAGCGCGAGACGAGAACGGCGAACCATTGAGCCGTGAGGCAATCATCAGCGAAGCTGCCGTGATTTTCATGGCCGGCCATGAAACAACCGCCAACACACTGGCCTGGGCCTGGTTCCTGCTGTCCCAATGCGACGAGAGCAGGGCTAAATTGCAGGCCGAACTCGACACGGTCCTTGCCGGCCGGTCACCGACATTCCAGGACGTTCCCAACCTGCCCTACACCAAGGCTGTCATTGAGGAAACCTTGCGGCTGTATCCGCCGGTCCCGATCCTTGCGCGAGAGGCAATGGCGGACACAAGCATCGGCGGCAAGTCAGTGCCAAAAGGTTCGCTGGTCATGGTGGTGCCGTGGCTTATGCATCGCAATCCGGTGCTGTGGTCGAAACCGGACGTTTTTGATCCCGGCCGTTTTCTCAATCCGAAATCGAAGAAACCCAATAAATACGGGTATGTCCCGTTCAGCATCGGCCCGCGCATTTGCGCTGGACTGCAATTCGGCATGACGGAAGCAATTCTCAGCCTGGCCATTCTCGCCCAGGATTTCGAGCTGAAGCTGAAAGACGGCACGGACGTCCAGCCGGTAGCGCGGTTGACCTTGCGTCCTGGTGAAAACCTGCCAATGACGCTGCATCCGCGCCATACATGACCAAACAGACGCGGCTGGAAGATATTCCCTTCGCTGAAACTCTTGCAGAAGAGCCCGCCGCTCCTCGTCTGCGGGACCTCTTTTCTCAGCAGGAGGCAGAGAGAGAGACAGCTAGGCTTTACTGGTTCGTTCATGTCAAAGACGGTGTGCTGAACATCCTTTTTCATCATTCGCTGAAACTGTGCCCACCGGCATTCGCATCGGCTTTCGGCAATCTGCTCGTGCCCGTAATGCGCTGGTCATATCGAGACAAACTGTTTCCGCAGCGCATCAGCCGTAATTTTGAAACGCTGACCGTGAACCGCTGGAGCACCGACACGGGCCAGAAAGCGGGACTGAATCGATGGTGGCACAACATCGGCCGGACGATGTCCGAGTTCTGCATCGTCAACAAGTTATGGAAAAGTGCTCGTATTGAAGTTGAAGGACTGGAACATCTGAAAGCGGCGCAGGCCAAAGGCGCACCAGTGATCTTCACATCCATGCATCTTGGCACCTGGGAAGCACTTTTCGTGGCGATTCACGAGGGTCTTGCCGGACCGAGCATCGGTCCATTTCAACCGGAACCAAACCGGTTCAAGAACCGCATTGTTCATGCCATCCGCAAGGAGCGAAACCAGTATCTTTTCCCACCGGGGCAAAGAAGCGCGTATCGGCTGCACCGGTTGATGAACAACGGGCAGTATTCCATGACCATTTTCGTGGACGAGGTTCGCGACAAGCAGGTCCATCTGCCCAGTTTCGGTCGACCATTGCCGAAAAAAGGAAATGCGATCGTCGCAGTGAAGATCGCCAATTCCTGCGGCGGCACAATTATCCCGACATATCTTGTGCGACTGGGACCGGCCCGTTTCAGGATGGTCCTTCTTCCGCCGCTGGAAAGACCTGAAGAAACCACCGGCTATGATTTACGGGAAACAGTTAGGGCCATGAACGATGTGTTCGAGCCGATCGTGCTCGAACACATCGAAGAATGGTACATGTTGGGCGAATTGAGATTGCCCAGAAAATTCGCCCAAAGCGCCTACGCGAAGGCCTTGAGCGAAAAGAACCAAGCCCGAAAGTGGTAGATTATCCCTTCAGTCGCTCGGCATGCCAGGCAACGTGGTCGCGCGCGAACGTTGACACGAAATAATAGGAATGGTCGTAGCCTGCCTGCAAGCGGTAGGTGTGAGCCGTCTTCGTTTCGGTCAATGCATCGATGAGCGCAGCGGGTTTGAGCAGTTCGTAGAATTGGTCGCCTGCACCCTGATCAATCAGAACATCACCGGCCCAGCCCTTTTCCTTGACCAGAACCGTCGCGTCATGCGCTGTCCAGAGTGTCTCATCAGCTCCGAGATAGGCCCCAAGCTGTTTGCGGCCCCAGTCGGAATCCGTGGGGTTTGCGATCGGCGCAAAGGCTGACAACGACTGGTAGTGCCCGGGATATTTCATTGCCAGCGTCAACGCACCGTGCCCGCCCATGGAATGCCCGGTGATGCCGTGATGCACGGAAACTGGGAAGTTCTCGGTCACCAGATCGCGCAATTCGCTGGCAATGTAGGTCTCCATCTGGAAATGCGGCGCCCATGGAATCTCTGTCGCGTTGACATAGAAGCCCGCCCCTTGCCCCAGATCATAAGCCTCATCGTTGGCAATGCCCTCGCCGCGCGGGCTGGTGTCCGGAAAGACGACGGCAATACCAAACTCTGCTGCATGGGCCTGCAGCCCGGCTTTGGTCATGGCGTTTTCATGGGTACAGGTCAGACCCGACAAATACCAAAGACATGGCACGGGGCCGTCCTTGGCCTGCGGCGGAATGTAGACCGCAAAAGTCATTTCACAACCACAGGCTTCCGACATGTGGCTATAGACACCTTGGGTGCCGCCAAAGGACTTGTTTTCGGAAAGGGTTTTCATTGTCAGTCAATTCCAATCTCTGAATAGCCGCCTATCCAAAAGGACTTCTCCGGCCTTGCCTTGCCAGACCGGAGAGACGCAGCATGCGCGTCCCCGCTTTCGCAGGGACGACGCCTTGGCAATATGTCGGCGGGTTACGCCTGACGTTCGATCAGTAAACCACCACCGAGCGGATCGATTCACCGGAGTGCATCAGATCGAACCCCTTGTTGATGTCTTCGAGAGGCATCGTGTGGGTGATCATCGGATCGATCTCGATCTTGCCGTCCATGTACCAGTCAACGATCTTCGGAACGTCCGTGCGGCCACGCGCGCCACCAAATGCGGTTCCTTTCCAGACGCGGCCGGTCACAAGCTGGAACGGACGGGTCGAGATCTCCGCGCCAGCCGGAGCAACACCGATGATGATGCTCTCGCCCCAGCCCTTGTGAGCTGATTCCAGCGCCGTACGCATGACATTCACGTTGCCCGTCGCATCGAAGGTATAGTCGGCCCCACCTTTGGTGAGGTTCACCAGATACGGAACAAGGTCGCCGTCTACTTCACTCGGATTGACGAAATCGGTCATGCCGAAACGCTCGGCCATCTCTTTCTTTTCCGGGTTCAGGTCAACGCCGACAATCTGGTCGGCACCGGCAAGACGCAGGCCCTGGAGAACGTTCAGACCGATGCCGCCGAGGCCGAAGACAATCGCACGCGAACCGATTTCCACCTTTGCGGTATTGATCACCGCACCGATACCGGTCGTTACACCACAGCCGATGTAGCAGACCTTGTCGAACGGCGCGTCCGGACGGATCTTCGCCAGGGCGATTTCCGGTACAACCGTGTAGTTCGAGAACGTCGATGTGCCCATGTAGTGCAGAATCGGGTCACCATCGAGGGTCGAGAATCGGGACGAGCCGTCCGGCATCAGGCCCTGCCCCTGTGTAGCGCGGATCGACTGGCAGAGGTTTGTTTTCGGATTGAGGCAGTATTCGCAGGTCCGGCATTCCGGCGTGTAGAGCGGAATGACATGGTCGCCCGGCTTCAGGGTAGTCACACCCGGGCCAACCTCGACAACGACACCTGCCCCTTCGTGACCCAGAATCGCGGGAAACAGACCTTCCGGATCCGCACCCGACAGGGTGAATTCATCGGTATGGCAGATGCCGGTTGCCTTGATTTCCACCAGCACTTCAAAAGCGCGCGGGCCTTCAAGCCTTACAGTGGTGACTTCAAGCGGTTTTCCGGCCCCAACGGCCACAGCGGCGCGAACTTCCATGAAGGATCTCCTGATGTGTGTTTCCCGGGGAGAGTTAACGTCCATATCTGCAAATGCAAGAACCGATGCGGCATCCGCTGTCGGGATTGCGCTATTCGATGCAATCTAGCCCGCCTGACACCTTGCAGGAAGCGCTGAAATCCATTGTTTCTCCGAGGGTTTGGTTAGTCTGGCACAATTCATCGCAGGCCGTAAGACACCCATGTCGCATTCAGACAAGCATGCGACTGAAACCTTATACGCAACCTCGACCCCAATCGCGAATATGCCTCCCAATGGACGAGACTCCGGCCGTGTCGCTAAAGTCGTCGTTCAATTGCGTATTGACCCTGACGGCCGGCCGAGCGGATTTATCCGATTTGCTTGCCGGCAACGTGCGGAGCCGCTGCTTCATGAAGCGATATTCCTTTCTGGAACTGGCGAAAAACGCCTTTTCCGCGCACCAGAACTGGGGCCGCCAGTGGCGCGCTCCGGAACCCAAGGCCGAATATGACGTCGTGATTGTCGGCGCCGGCGGGCACGGTCTGGCAACTGCCTATTACCTTGCCAAGGAACACGGCATCCGCAACGTCGCGGTCATCGAAAAAGGTTGGCTCGGCGGCGGCAACACTGGTCGCAATACGACCATCGTGCGCTCCAACTATCTCTGGGAAGAAAGCGCCGGGCTCTACAATCACGCAATGGGCTTGTGGCAGAACCTGTCCCAGGAACTGAACTACAACGTCATGTATTCTGCACGTGGCGTGATGATGCTTGCGCACACTGTTCACGACGTTCAGGTGGCACAACGCCATATTCACGCCAACCGTCTGGCAGGCGTTCAGAATGAGTGGCTGACACCGGAAGAGGCAAAGGAATATTGCCCGCCTCTGAACATTTCAAAGAACATCCGTTATCCGGTCATGGGCGCAGCCTTGCAGCGCGTCGGCGGCACTGCCCGTCACGATGCTGTCGCCTGGGGCTATGCCCGTGGTGCTGATGCCCTGGGTGTCGACATTATCCAGAACTGCGCCGTCACCGGCATTCGCCGCGGCCAGAATGGGGCCGTCGAGGGTGTGGAAACGGTCAAAGGTTTCATCAAGGCCAAGAAGGTCGGTGTCGTCGCGGCCGGTCACACGTCTGTCGTCATGGACATGGCCGGCGTCCGTCTGCCGCTGGAATCCTTCCCCCTGCAGGCACTGGTCTCCGAACCCGTGAAACCCGCCTTCCCGTGCGTGGTCATGTCAAACACGATCCATGCTTACATTTCGCAGTCCGACAAGGGTGAGCTTGTGATCGGTGCGGGCACTGACCAGTTCGTGTCCTATTCGCAGGCTGGCGGCATTCACATCACCAACCACACAATCGACGCGATCTGCGAACTTTTCCCGCATTTCCGGCGCATGCGCATGCTTCGCAACTGGGGTGGCATTGTCGACACGACGCCTGACCGTTCGCCCATCCTGTCAAAAACCCCGGTTCAGGGGCTCTACGTCAACTGCGGCTGGGGCACTGGCGGCTTCAAGGCGACGCCCGGATCCGGCCATGTCTTCGCGCATACGATTGCCAAGGACGAGCCGCACCCGATCAACGCGCCTTTCACCATCGACCGGTTCCGGACCGGTCGCCTCATCGACGAAGCCGCTGCAGCGGCCGTGGCCCACTAGGGGAGATCACAAGAATGCTGCTGGTTTATTGCCCCTACTGCCAGGTCGAGCGTGCAGAAACGGAATTTGCCTGCCGCGGTGAAGCCCATATCGCGCGACCGGCCGATCCGAGCCAGGCCACGGACGAGGACTGGGTGGAGTTTTTGTACATGCGCGACAATACCAAGGGTGTAGCCGCCGAGCGCTGGCGCCATATCCACGGCTGCGGACGGTTCTTCAATGCTGTCCGCGATACCGTCAGCGACAAGTTCCTGAAAATCTACAAGACCGGCGAACCGAAACCGGATCTTGAAGCGATTGCCAAGGAGGCCGGCAAATGAGCCAGCCATTCCGTACTGAAAAAGGCGGCCGGATCGACCGCGCTGAGCAACTCACCTTCACCTTTGACGGCGAGGAAATGCAAGGCCACAAGGGCGATACCCTTGCCTCTGCGCTGCTTGCCAATGGTGTTCACCTGGTTGGCCGTTCGTTCAAATATCACCGTCCGCGCGGCATTCTGACTGCCGGTTCGGAAGAACCGAACGCGCTGGTCGGGGTTTACCGCAACGGCGATCAGACACCGAACCTGCGCGCTACACAGGTTGAGCTCTATCAGGGCCTTGAAGCCGTTTCACAGAACCGTTTTCCCTCGCTCGGGTTTGACGTCGGCGCCGTGAACGATCTGCTTTCGCCGCTGTTTCCGGCCGGGTTCTACTACAAGACCTTCATGTGGCCGCATGCCTTCTGGGACAAGGTCTACGAGCCGATCATCCGTTCGGCAGCCGGCCTCGGCAAACCGCCGAAAAACCCGGATCACGACTTCTACGGCAACATCTACGCCCACTGCGACGTTCTTGTCGTCGGCTCCGGGCCTACCGGACTTGCAGCGGCTCTGGCTGCGGCAGAGACCGGTGCCAAGGTAATGTTGGTCGACGAGCAGGCTGAATTCGGTGGTTCGCTGCTTTCTGAAGTCAGCGCAAGCATCGACGGAAAGGACCCTGCGGAGTTCGTTTCGGAAACCATCGCCAAGCTTGCCGCGATGGACAATGTCACACTCCTGCCGCGCACAACGGCCTTCGGTTATTTTGCGCATAACTTCATTTCGCTGGCAGAGCGCGTCACCGAACATTTGCCCAACCCGGATCCCAAACTGCCGCGTGAACGACTGTGGCAGGTGCGCGCCAAGGAAGTCGTGATTGCAGCCGGTGCGATCGAACGTCCGATGGTGTTTCCGGAAAACGACAGACCGGGCATTCTGCTTGCGGAAGCCGGAAGAACCTACCTCAACCGCTATGGCGTCAAAGTCGGCCACAAGGTTCTGGTGGCGACGGCCTGCGACAGTGCGTGGCAGGCGGCATTCGACCTTGCAGACCATGGTGTCGACGTAGCCGCCATCGTGGACATGCGCGAAACACCACCTGAAAGCCTGGTTGCAATCGCTGAAGCCAGGGGCATTCGTGTCGAGGCAGGATGCGTTGTAACAGGAACCCTCGGACGCAAGCGTGTCAAAGGCGCCTTGCTCGGCCGGATGATGACATCGGGACAGGTTGCCTCCGGTGGCCAGATCGCGTGCGATGCGCTTTTGATGTCAGGCGGCTGGACGCCGACCGTCAGCCTGTATTCCCAGTCTCGCGGCAAGGTCGTCTGGGACGCGGACAAGGGTGCTTATGTTCCCGGTATTTCCGTTCAGAAGGAACGTTCGGCAGGCGGTTCCAAAGGCCTATACGGCCTGCAGGCAACGCTTCACGACGGCTATGCGGCCGGTGAAGAAGCAGCCAGGGCTGCAACCGGCAAGTCCGCAAAGGTGACCTACGTCACGGCAACAGGTGGAGAAGCCGGATCAGGCGGCATCCTCGGTGCCCTGCCCCACGATCGGAACGCATCACGGGTCAAGGCATTCGTCGATTATCAGAACGACGTTACCGCCAAGGACGTCAAGCTGGCCGTGCGCGAAGGTATGCAGTCCATCGAGCATATCAAGCGCTACACCACCACCGGCATGGCCACCGACCAGGGTCGTCTTTCGAACATGAACGCCCTGGAGATCGCGTCAGGGGCCTTGCAGAAGCCGGTAACGGATGTCGGGCTCACCACATTCCGCCAGCCCTACACTCCAACGACATTCGGTCTCTTTGCCGGTGTATCGCGTGGCGACTTCTTCGACCCGGTTCGCAAGACGCCGTCCCATGACTGGGTGGTGGAGAACGGCGGCGTCTATGAGGACGTTGGCCAGTGGAAGCGCACATGGTACTTCCCGAAGAACGGTGAAGACATGCATGCGGCGGTTGCTCGCGAATGCAAGACCGTCCGCGAAAGTGTCGGCCTGTTCGATGCATCCACACTCGGCAAGATCGAAATTGTCGGACCGGATGCGGCCGAATTCCTGGAGCGGATGTACACCAACCCGTGGAAGAAGCTGGCGCCCGGCCGCTGCCGCTATGGCCTGCTGCTCAACGACGCCGGTTTCATCACCGACGACGGTGTTATCGGACGCCTTGCGGAAGACCGTTTCCATGTAACCACCACGACCGGCGGCGCGCCGAGTGTGTTTGCGACCATGGAAGACTACCTGCAAACAGAATGGCCGGACCTCGATGTCTGGATCACGTCGACCACCGAACAGTTTGCGGTCGCCGCGGTTCAGGGACCGAAGGCTCGGGAGGTGATTGCGCCGTTTATCGAAGGTGTCGATCTTTCCGCCGATGCCTTCCCGCACATGAGCGTCAAGGAAGCGACCTTCTGCGGCGTTCCCTGCCGGCTTTTCCGGATTTCCTTCACCGGTGAACTCGGCTTCGAAATCAACGTTCCCCGCCGTCATGGCAAGATGATGTGGGAAACGCTCGCCAAGGAAATCGAGAAGCACAACGGTACCGTTTACGGAACGGAATCCATGCACGTTCTGCGCGCCGAGAAGGGTTACATCATCGTCGGTCAGGACACGGACGGTACCGTTACCCCGCAGGATGCCGGCATGAGCTGGGCGATCGGCAAGAACAAGTTCGACTTCGTCGGCAAGCGTGGCCTGGCCCGTACTGACCTTGTTGCAGAAGGTCGGAAGCAATTCGTGGGCCTTCTGACGAAGGACCCGAAAGTGAAGCTGGAAGAAGGTGCCCAGATCACGACTGCCGAGAATCCCGCCACCGGCACACCTGCGGAAGGTCATGTCACCTCGTCCTACTACAGTCCGGCGCTCGACCGTACGATTGCCCTCGCGATCGTGAAGAACGGCCACGCACTGGAAGGCAAAACGCTCTATGTGCCGATGCCGACCGGAAGCATTCCGGTCGAGGTGACGAGCACGGTGTTCTATGACAAGGAAGGAGCACGGATCAATGTCTGAACTTCTGGCAAGCGATCTGATCACGCCGGACGCGGGCGAAACACCGCTTCTGAGCCTACCGTCGGTCTCCATCCTGAAAGCCGCGCCCATGACGCGTCTTTCCCTGCGTTGCCGTGAAGCTGCGCAAAAGGAAGCCGGCACGGCATTTGGTGCCTCACTGCCGCTTTCTCCCTTGTCGAACTCCACTTCCGCCAAGCGGGCAGCGCTCTGGATGGGGCCGGACGAGTGGACATTGCTAGCACCTGAAGAAGACCTCAGGGCGGTGTTCGACGGCATCGAGGATAAGCTCTCAACGCATCCTCACGCCCTGGTTGATATCTCTGACCGATCGGAAGCGATCATCGTCAGTGGCGACAAGGCTGCCTGGTTGCTCAACACCGGTGTCTTCATCGATTTCTCGCTTGAGGTCTTTCCGGTCGGCACTGTGACAAGGACCCTGTTTCACAAGTCGCCAGTGATGATCTGGCGGACAGGTGCGGACACATTTGTGGTGGAAGCCTGGGTTTCCTTCATGGACTACGTGGCAGGTCTGCTTGTCCAATCGGCAACAGAGCTGGAAGCAGCCTGACCAGGGTCGGTGAAAACACCTGATTTTAACGAAGCTTTGCGAGCCTTGCGGAACACATCGTTGCGCGAGGCTCGCTTTTATGTCCGAACAGGTTTCCAGAAAACTCCGGCTGGCGGAGCTGCTCGGCGCACTCAGCCACGCATTGGACATCACTGAAGGCCAGCCGCGCGGGCACTGCGTTCGCTGTTGCTGGATCGGCATTCATATCGGACGGCAAGTCGGGCTGACAGAAGCGCAACTCAGCGATCTCTATTACACGCTGCTTTTGAAGGACCTTGGCTGTTCAAGCAATGCAGCGAGGATCTGCGAGCTTTATCTCACCGACGACCTGACCTTCAAACACGACTTCAAGACGATCAGCGACAGCCTGCCTGCGGCCCTGCGCTTCGTGCTTTCCCACACCGGGTTGAAACACGGCTTTGCAGAACGTGTGCGCGCCATCGTCAACATTCTTCAAAATGGCGGCGACATTGCCAACGAGATGATCGAAACACGCTGCACACGCGGCGGCGATATTGCCCGCCAGATGCATTTCTCGGAAACTGTCGTATCCGGAATTTACAGTCTGGATGAGCATTGGGACGGCAAAGGACGGCCGCACGGCATCGCAGGTTCCACCATCCCGGTATTTTCCCAGATCGCCTTGCTGGCACAGGTCATGGATGTCTTTCAGATCAATGCAGGCGTACAGGGAACCTTGCAGGAATTGAAGGAACGGGCTGGCAGCTGGTTCGACCCCGCCTTGGTGGCTGCAGCAGAAACCGTCGCAAGTAATCCCCAGTTCTGGAACACCTTGAAATCGGAAAACCTCGACAAGATCGTCTACGGCCTTGAGCCCGCGCAGAACATTCGTTTTGCAGATGAGGAGCAGCTCGACGACATAGCCCACGGCTTTGCGTTGGTGATCGATTCCAAAAGTCCCTACACCGCCGGACACAGCGAGCGCGTAACGCTTTACACCGACATGATCGCAGAAGAGTTGGGTTACGGAATGCGTGACAGGCAGCTGCTGAGACGGGCAGCTCTCCTGCACGACATCGGCAAACTCGGCGTCAGCAACTCTGTCCTCGACAAGCCCGGAAAGCTCGATGACACGGAGTGGGAACAAATCCGCATGCATCCCGTTTACTCCGACGAGATCCTCTCCAGGATCGATACGTTCAAGGACCTGTCGCCGATCGCGAGAGGGCATCATGAAAAACTGGACGGCCGCGGATATCCGGACGGGCTGACCACAAGCGGGATTTCGATGGAAACGCGCATCGTCACGACGGCGGATATTTTCGACGCATTGACCGCGGAACGGCCTTATCGTGGACCGATGCCGTTGCCCAAGGCACTCGGCATCATGGAAAGCGAAGCCGGCACAGCCCTGGATGCAAAATGCCTTGCTGCGCTCAAACGGGCGACTGAGCGCATGGAGCAGACCAAGGCTGCCTAAATTGGTCGCAAAGGCGACCAAATCAACCTATTCCCCTTGCAACTTTTAACGTGAGCCCTTCACTCTGCGCGCATGCTGAAAATCGGTTCTTACAACATACAAAAATCAATAGGCGTCGATGCGCGCAGGCGGCCTGACCGGACGCTCAAGGTAATCCAGGAACTGGATTGCGACATCCTGGCCTTGCAGGAAGCAGACAAGCGCTTCGGACCACGGGAAAGCACCCTCGACAGAGACACGATTCTTCAGGAAACGGATTACCGTCCCGTGCCGTTCGCGACGGGCGACAAGAGCCTGGGCTGGCACGGCAACGCTATTCTTGTTCGAAACTCGATCGGCATTCTCGACCATCGCCGGTTAGATCTGCCGACGCTGGAACCACGTGGTGCGGTTGCTGTCGACCTTGAAGTTGCCGGTGAAAAAATCCGCGTGGCAGCCATGCACCTGAGCCTGATCGGTCACTTTCGCAAGAAACAGATAACTTCGCTGATGCATCAGCTGCATGAGCATCTTGATTACCTGCCGACAGTGCTGATCGGTGACCTGAACGAGTGGCGAGACACGGCGGGCAGCATCAAGCTGTTTGAAGAACGCTATGAGGTGACGACGCCGGGACGGAGCTTTCCCAGTCCCCTTCCCGTCGGCAGCCTGGACCGGATCATAACCAGCCCGGAATTCGTCGTCAGGCAGGCTGGCGTCCATAAATCGAAGACGGCACGCGTTGCTTCGGACCATCTGCCGGTCTGGGCCAATCTCACCCTGGAGCCGGCCGGACATCTACCCGGCTAGAAATCGCCTTTATCAGGCAATCAGCTTGACCATGACGAAGTAAAGCCCGGCGGACAGGACGGCAGCAGCCGGAACAGTGACGACCCAGGCGGCGACGATGGTCATGAAATGCGCCCGGCGCACCAAGTGACGGCGTGCCTGCTCCTCGCGATTGCGGACAGGTCGTACCACGTTGCCATTACCTTGTTTCTGGTTCACGAAATCCAGGCGGCGCTTTGAGCGTTCCGTATACCACTCCCGGAAGAACCCAACACCGAAGACAGCTCCCACAGCGATGTGCGTGGAACTCACGGGCAGTCCGAAACCCGAGGCAACAATCACCGTGATGGCAGCTGACAGCGAAACGCAGTAGGCCCGCATCGGATTGAGCTTGGTAATCTGTTGGCCGACCATTTCGATCAGGCGCGGCCCGAACAACAATAGGCCGAAGGAAATGCCGAAAGCACCGACAGCCATGACCCAGAGCGGAATGCTCACCTTTGCGGCGACGTCTCCGAGTTCCGCCGTGTGAACGATGGCGGCAAGTGGGCCGACAGCATTTGCAACGTCGTTGGCTCCGTGGGCGAAGGACAGCAGAGCCGCCGAGCAGACAAGTGGCACAGAAAACAGGATGCGGAGAGACTGGTTACGGTTTTCCAGCCCTTCAGACTGACGCCTGATCAGCGGTCGCACGATCGCCCAGACGGCAAGCCCGACAACTACCCCAAGCAACAATGACATCGGCATGTCGATATGCACGATCTTCTTCAGGCCCTTGAGTGCCAGGTAGCTGGCAAAGGTTCCCGACATGACACCGATCAGAACAGGAACCCATTTGCGGGCCGCGGCGATTTTATCGTCCTGATAGATGATGAAGGTCTTGATGAAGGCCAGGAAACCTGCAGCAACCAGACCGCCGAGAAAAGGCGAAATGACCCAGCTTGCTGCGATACCACCCATTGTCGCCCAGTTGACCGCGCTGAAGCCCGCCGCCGCAATACCGGCTCCCATAACGCCGCCAACAATGGAATGCGTTGTCGAGACCGGCGCACCGATCCAGGTGGCAAGGTTGATCCAGAGTGCGGAGGACACCAGAGCCGCCATCATAGCTGCCATGAAGACATTGGCATCGGCTACCGAAGCGGGATCAATGATGCCCTTGGAGATGGTGCTGACGACGTCCCCACCTGCGATCAGGGCCCCTGCACTTTCGAAGACGGCCGCAATGATCAGCGCCGTCAGCAGCGTCATGGCCCGCGAACCGACGGCGGGGCCAACATTGTTGGCAACATCGTTGGCGCCGATGTTGAGTGCCATATAGGCGCCGATGGCTGCCGCAGCGACGATGATGACCGTTCCCGGTGCTCCTGACATGGAGGCACCGGCGCCAAGGGCGCACAAGACGATAAAGACCAGCGCGATACCCGGCGCGATCAAGCCACGTCCAAGAGACCCAGCAGCCTCTTCCATGTAGCTCAGCTTGTCGAGATCCTTGTCGAGGGTCGGCTTTTTCAAATTCGGCATGGGCGTTCCAGTCGGGAAGTCCTTTGAAGGCAAGTCTTGCAAGCCAAGCGTCATCTGGCGCCTGCCTTAAACAATCGTCCGAAAAGGTCAACCAAAACGGCCCTCATTGGCCAAAATTTCTTAGTTGGGTAAATTTTCCAGTTTGCGAAGCACCTTCACGAGGCCCGGATCGCCGGCAAGCCGCATCGCTTCCTGTATCGGAAGCCACCGGACATCGCGCTCGTCCTTGTCGGGAAAGCTACTTGTCGTGCTCTCTACGTCGACCAGGAACACAAGAACTTCCGTCCTGAGCTGCAAGCCGCCTTCGCCGCCTTTGTGTGACTGAAAGCTGGCAAAGGGTTTCTTCTGCGCATTTCCGATAACGCCCGCCTCTTCGAAAGCCTCCACCGCCGCAGTGTGGTGTGCTTTCAACGACATGACCGGCCAGCCTTTGGGCAGAATCCAGCGATGCGTGGATTTGGTCGTCACAAGCAGGACTTCCCGCTCCCCATCGCGCAAACGATGGCACAACGCTGCGATCTGCAATCTCGAAGGGCGCCGGAACAACAGAAGCAGGTTCTGAAACCAGGAAGTCCGGGTGTCGATTGCTGAATAAAGCTGCGCCATGGTGCCCTTTCCAAAATGTTGGTGACGCTCAGAAGATAAGGCCGGAACTCAGGTTTGTCCAGAAAATGCGCACTGTGTGCTGCTTGTTATCCGTCGAACTTATTAGGGCAGAACATAGTTCTCATGAGAGGACGAGCTTGAGCACCGTGAAAAGGCCGGCGGCCAGCAAGGCAGAAGCGGGAACAGTGACAACCCAGGCTGCGATGATGGTGATCAGGCTGGATCGACGCACAAGGAGGCGTCTGCGACGCTCTTCCCTGTTTTTCATCATCTTGCGCGGTTTCATGACCCCGCCTTCCGCAACATACTTGTTGCGATACCATTCCCGATAAAAACCCACGCCGAACAGCGCACCAACCGCGATATGGGTGGACGATACCGGCAGCCCGGCACCAGAAGCCGTCAGCACGGTCGCGGCGGTTGCCAGGGTAATGCAAAAGGCACGTACGGGACTAAGTTTGGTGATCTTCTTGCCGACAACGGTGACAAGGCGTCTGCCGAACAGCAGAAGGCCGGCGGAGATCCCGCATGCGCCGACTGCACTCACCCAGATCGGCACTTCGGGATTGAGCGCCCCCAGATACCAAAACACGAGATCCGGAAAATCATTCGATTGGCTGAGAACGATGGCTGCCAGCGGCCCGATGGCGTTTGCAACGTCGTTGGCACCATGGGCAAATGACAGCAAACCTGCCGCGACCATGAGCGGTACTGCAAACAGGTTGCGCAAGGCGCGCGCACTGTTTTCCAGCGTGAGCGTTTGGGCGTGGATTACCCGGCAATAGATCTGCCAGACAACGAAGCCTACGGTGAGCGACAGCGCGATCGCGAGCCATTCAGGAACAGAGATGAGCCGGTCTGAGGTTTTCAGCAGAATGTAGCCGGTGAAGGTCGCCCCCATGAGGCCCAGCAGTATCGGCAACCAATATCTGGCAGCTTTCAGCCGGTCCGGCGTATAGACGACCCTTGAATTGATAAAGGCCATGATCCCGGCCCCGACGAGACCGCCGAGCACCGGAGACAGAACCCAGGAAGCCGCGATTGTCGAAATGGTTGTCCAGTTGATGGCTGCAAAGCCGCTTGCCGCGATCCCGGCGCCGACAACACCGCCAATGATCGAATGGGTGGTCGAAACAGGTGCGCCGATCACAGTCGCGAAATTGATCCACAAAGCTGAAGCTGCCATGGCCGTCAGCATTGCCAGCATGAATTCCGAACTGTTTCGGACATCGCTGGGGCTCAAGATATCTCCGGAAACGGTCGAGACGACATCCGCTCCGGCAAGCAATGCGCCCGCGCTTTCGCAGACGGCCGCAATCAGCAAGGCGCCGGTGAGGCTGACGACACGCGCGCCCACGGCGGGACCGACATTGTTGGCAACGTCGTTGGCGCCGATATTGAGCGCCATGTAGCCGCCAATTGCACTGGCGGCCACAAGGATGAGCATGTTGGAGAAACCGCTGGAAGACACCTGGAATGCGGCAACGCAGGCGCAGATCACCAGGAACACCAGGGCAAGACCCGGTCCGACAAGACGCCGGCCCATAGCCTCCGCCGCCTCACTGACAAAGCTGATCTTGTCGAGATCCTTGTCCAGAGCCTTCTTTTTCAGGTCCTTGTTGGTGAGCACCCGAACACGCCTCGCTATCCCTCAGGAAATGTCTAGCAAATTTGCGATTTGTGCTGCCGCAAAAACCGTCTCAACGCCGGCTCTTCGGCGGCCTCGATTGCCTTCGAGAAGGGCAGCCAGACCCTTTTGCGTTGCCCGAGTTCAGGAAAGTCTTTCAACTGTTTTTCAAAACGGATCTTGAAGACAATCACCTTGGTGCGGATCTTCAATCCGTCCGCAAGGCCCTTGTAGGACCGGAAGCTGCCAATGGCCCGCGGGTCGGCCGTGCCGACAATTCCCGCTTCCTCATAGGCTTCGATCAACGCCGTTTCAAATGCGGGCTTGTCCTTTTCAGGCCAGCCTTTCGGCAAGATCAAGCGGCCGGTCTCGCGGGTCGAGACCAGGAGAATTTCAGGCTCCGCCTCGCCCGGACGCACGCAAAGAGCCGCGATCTGCAGACGGAGCGGTTTGACAAACAAACCTGCAATTCCGTGCAGCCACGATGCATCCCGCGCTGTCAGTGCCTTAGCGAATCCCATCTCCACACCTGTTGTTCTGGAACAGCAGGTGTATAGGGAGTTCCCTTAGGGACGTCTAGAGAAAAGTGCACTCGGTGCGCGCACATTTTTATTACAAATATTACAAGTCCGCTTCAGGCCGCCGAAACGGAAACGTGATCGGCTGTCCAGGCTCCCGGCCAAACTTCCGCCTTGCCGGACTTCAGGTCGCGAAGTTCGTTGAGGGGGACCGAAACGACAAGGAACGGTTCTTCCCCGTTGCTTCCGGAGGTCGCGGCTACCTCTGCGGCAACACCTGTAAAACCGAATTCCTCTTCACACGGCAGATACAGCGCTGCCCCGGAAACGTTGGTGTCGTTCTGCGTCGTGCCCTTTGATGTGCCGACAAGACCGCAAACGGCGACCGCGCACATGAGCTCAACCGCACGTGCCTTGGCACAGCCGAAGACACGGTGATAGCCGGAGAGTTTTTCCGTCATTGAAGGCACTAGCAGAAGATCGAGATCCAGCTTCGCCAGCAGGCTGCTGAGCGCCGGCATTTCGACATCCAGACAGATCAGGATCGCCATCTTCAATCCGTCGAGCTCGAACGTCTTCAGATCAGCTCCAGGCACCAGATGCCAGATTTCCGGATCCTGCTCGAACGGTGTGAGGCACAATTTGTCCTGACGGATCTCGCGCCCGTCGGCTGTCAGTAGAACGGCTGTGTTGGTGAAACCCGCAGGCGCTTGAACAGGCATCGATCCAGCCAACAGCGACACGCCATACCTGGCAGGTAGCGGAGCAAGTATCGCGAGCAAGTCGGTGCCCACGTCCGCCAGGAACGCCATTTCCTGTTCAGGCGGCAGGCCTTCGGGTTTGAACGCCAGGCAGCATTCCACAAGGTATTCAGGAAGCATCAGGAGCTTTGCGCCCTCTCCCGCGGCGCGCTGCATTCCTTCTTCGATCTGTGCAGCAAAAGCTGCCACCGAAGCTGGAGCGCGGCTCAGGTTAAAGGACCAAAGTGCAATGGGATAATCTGTCATGGTGCCCGACGTCTCGATAAACTAAGACGCAAGACTTAAAGGTAGCACGCAGAGCGTTTCAAGCCCTTGTCTGCCTTTCGTTCACCGGAACGTGGCTCGTCCGGTATTTCCAGAAGGTTCAGTCGATGAACAGTCCGAGAAATGCTACCAGGACCATCAGAAATCCTGTTCCGACAAGGGCTGCTTTCGGCTCTTGCGGCAGGGCGGTGAGTTTTGCTGAACGTCTGACTTCCCGAATCCCTTTCAGGGCCCGGTCTGTACGCCTGTCTATTTCTTCGAAATAGGGCGACAGCTCATTCTGAGCACGCATGCCTGATCCTCACGATTCCTTCGTGGGTTCAAACCTTATGCCCGGAGACTTAGCGTTTGGTTAATTCACGTTTACCTGCGCCGCATCAAAGGCGGGTTTTCTGCGGATCCGCGACATCGAGGATGCGCAGTTGCACCTTGGGTGTCCCCTGCCAGGTGTCGATTGACAGCGTACCTGCCACATGCAGCGACTGTCCCCGGCCCTGCAAAAGCATCTGACCGTGCGGTTTGTCGTCCGCCTTGAAGCAGATTGCCTTTAACGCAGTGCCGTCACCAGAAGTAATCGAGGCCCGGACATGTCCCTTACCGACCACATCGGCGAAGGAAATCCGGTGGGCGGGAAAGGCAAACACCGGTTCAGCATGACCTGCACCATAGGGCCCCGCCTTTTCCAGCAACTCCAGAAGATCGAGATTTGCGCCCGTTGCCGTCAGCGCGGCATCAATCTTCAGTTCCCGGTTCGCACTTGCCGCCTCGACGTCGTCCTTCAGCACATCGTTGAAAAACGCCTCCAGGTCGGCGGTCTTCTCCCGCAGAACCGTAAGCCCTGCCGCCATGGCGTGCCCACCACCCTTTTCGAGCAAACCTTCGTCAACCGCTCTGCGAACGGCCTTGCCAAGGTCAACACCGGGTATGGAGCGCCCTGAACCAGTCCCCTTGCCGGTTTCATCAAAGGCGACCGCAAAGGAAGGCCTGCGGTGAGCTTCCTTGAGCCGAGAGGCAATCAGTCCAACAATCCCGGGGTGCCAATCATCGGAACCGGTCAGGAGAACCGCCGGATCACGTGCCTGGATCGCCATTGCGGCTTCTGCGCCGGCCTGTTCCAGCATCACTGCTTCCATGGCCTGACGTTCGGTATTGAGCTGGTCCAGCCGTTCGGCGATCGCCCGCGCTTCGTGCGGGTCTTCCGTCGTCAGAAGGCGCGCGCCCAATGCAGCGTCGCCAATCCGGCCGCCCGCGTTGATCCGCGGGCCTATCAAGAAACCAAGATGATAAGGCGCCGGCTTTCCGCTCACGCGCGCTGTGTCCGCAAGCGCAGTCAGCCCGTAATTGCGGCGTTGGTGCATCACCGCAAGGCCACGTGTCACATAGGCCCTGTTCAGGCCCTGCAAGGGCACAACGTCACACACCGTACCGAGCGCCACCAGATCGAGCAGCGCCATGAGATCCGGCTCCTGCCTGCCCTGGAAAACCCCGCGGCGTCGCAACTCGCGGTTCAGGCCGACAAGAAACAGGAACGTGACGCCGACAGCCGCCAGATGCCCCTGCCCCGACAGATCATCCTGCCGGTTCGGGTTGACGAGCGCCTCAACCGCCGGAAGCGTTTCGCCAACCTGGTGGTGATCGATGACCACGACGTCGAGATCGAGTTGCCGGGCAGTTTCAAAAGCTTCAAACGACGTGCTGCCGCAGTCGAGCGTCACCAGCAGATCAGCCCCGCCATGGCGAAGATGTTCGATGGCTGGACCGTTCGGCCCGTATCCTTCGATGATCCGATCCGGAATATGGATCACAGGGTCAAGGCCGAGCCACTGCAGGTATTTGGCGAAAATCGCCGAGGATGTCGCCCCGTCGACATCATAGTCGCCGAAGATCGCAATCTTTCGACCGGCCTGGACCGCATCCGCGACCCTTGCCACGGCGGCGTCCATATCGACCAGACCGGAAGGATCGGGCATCAGCAGCTTGAGTGACGGTTCCAGGAAGCCGGTTGCCTCGTCTGCCTGAACACCGCGCGCAGCCATGACACGCGCCAGCACGTCCGGCAGACCGTGAACCTGCGAAATCGCCATCGCGGTTCGCAGGTCAGCGCCACTCAGGCGCTCGCGCCAGGCGTTGTCGTTTGCGGAACGGGCGACCCCAAGTACGAGCCGCCTGTCGTTTTCCCCGGATTGTCCCAGCATTCAGCCGCGCTTAGTCCAGATGAAACTTCTCAAGATCCGTGTGCTGGGCCTTGATGTAGCGCACCGTCCCAGTGGAGGACCGCATGACAACGGTATGCGTGGTGATGTGATGACGGCCGAAGCGGACGCCCTGCAGGAAGTTGCCGTCGGTTACGCCCGTTGCGGCAAAAAGCACGTCCGGCCCGGCCATTTCTTCAAGCGTGTACTTCTTCTTGATGTCCTCGATGCCCATGCGATGCGCACGCTCGACCTGCTCGTCGCGCGTGATCACGAGACGAGACTGCATCTGGCCACCGATACAACGAAGAGCGGCAGCTGCAAGCACACCTTCCGGGGCACCGCCAATACCTGCGTAGATATCGATACCGGTTTCGTCCGGATCGGTCGTGTGAATGACGCCGGCGACGTCACCATCTCCGATCAGGCGGATTGCAGCACCGGTCGCCCGGATTTCTTCAATCAGGCGGGCGTGGCGCGGACGGTCGAGCACGCAGGCCGTGACTTCACTGACCTTGACGCCTTTTTCCTTGGCAACTGCAGCAATATTTTCGGCAATCGGCGCGTCCAGATCGATCAATCCGGCCTTGTAACCCGGCCCGATGGCAATCTTGTCCATATAGCTGTCCGGAGCGTTCAGAAGGTCGCCCGCCGGCGCCAGTGCGATAACCGCCAGGGAGTTCGGCAGGTTCTTGGCGCAGATAGTCGTGCCTTCCAGCGGGTCGAGAGCGATGTCGACTTTCGGCCCCTGCTTCGTGCCGACGTTTTCACCGATGTAGAGCATCGGAGCTTCGTCGCGCTCGCCCTCACCGATAACCACGGTACCGTCGATAGGCAGGCGGTTCAGTTCGCGCCGCATTGCGTCCACTGCCGCCTGGTCTGCGGCCATTTCGTCGCCGTGACCGCGCAACCGCGCTGCCGACACAGCCGCTCTTTCACTGACGCGGGCCAGCTCGAGCGTCAGAATACGGTCCAGGCCGCTCGACGGTTGTTTATCAGTATTGGACATCAACATCTCCAGTCTCTCCCTCCGCAGGACGCCTCGGCGGGCACTCACTCGTCAGTTCAGTTTTTCAATGCGGATCATCTGAGGCTGCTCGGAAACTACCCCCTTGGACATGATCACGTCCAACGCCTCTTTGATTGCCACTTCAGTCGTTTCATACGTGATGAGGATGACAGGTTGAGGCAGGTCCGCATCAAATTTCACAGGAACGTCCTTATTTGCATGACGTTTCTGGACAATCGATTCCAGTGAAATGCCGGCATCGCCCATGCATCTGGCGATTTCGGCGAAAGCACCCGGCCGATCGAATACGGACAGGCGGATGTAATATCCGCCTTCATGAAGCCGCATGCGGGCACGTTGATAGCTGTTAAGCTCTGCAGCGGGCATGCCAAGAACAGGCGTTTCGTCGCCCCTGGCAATATCAGCGAGATCGGCCACGACGGAAGACGCGGTAGCATTGCCGCCGGCACCCGGGCCTACGAGCACGATTTCACCAACGAAGTCACCGTCGACAGCCACAGCATTCAGCACGCCGTCGATCCGCGCGATCGCCGACGACTTCGGCACCATGGTCGGATGAACACGTTGCTCGATGCCCGTATCAGTGCGTTGGGCGACGCCCAGCAGCTTGATGCGGAAACCGAGTTCGTCCGCAGCCTGAATATCGGCGGTCGTGATCGAAGTGATGCCCTCGACGTAGATGTCGTCGCTCGAGATTTCCGTGCCGAAGGCAAGACTGGTGAGAATGGCAAGCTTGTGGGCGGTGTCATTGCCTTCGATGTCGAAGGTCGGATCCGCCTCCGCATAGCCGAGGCGCTGTGCATCAGACAGACAATCCTGAAAGCTTATGCCTTCTGCCTCCATCCGGGTCAGGATGTAATTGCAGGTGCCGTTCAGGATACCGTAGATGCGGCTGATGTCGTTGCTGGCCATGGATTCGCGCAGCGTCTTGACGATCGGAATACCTCCGGCAACGGCTGCCTCGTAGTTGAGGCAGGCGTCATTGGCCTCCGCCAGCACTGCCAGCTCAACACCATGGCGCGCAAGCAGCGCCTTGTTTGCTGTCACGACGTGAATGCCACGCGCCAGAGCAGCACGCACGCTTTCCTCAGCGGGACCGTTGTCGCCGCCGATCAGTTCGACAAAAATATCGACATCTGCCGTCCGGGCCATTTCCACCGGATCGGTGAACCATTCGAATGCCGAGACATCGATGCCCCGATCACGGGTCCGGTCACGTGCACTGACCGCTGTCACGGTCACTGCTCGCCCGGTTTTCGTTGCAATCTGTCCGCCGTGTTTTGAAAGGAGCTGCACCACGGCCGCCCCCACGGTGCCAAGGCCAGCGATGCCTACCTTCAATGCGTCTGCCATACGGAAATGAGTCCAGTTCTTATCAACCTTTGGTCCCGAGCGGGATGACGTTGTGCAGCTTTTGATCCGCAGTTTCAAGGAAGCGGCGGATATTTCTGGCTGCCTGACGCAGTCTTTGTTCGTTTTCCACCAGTCCGATGCGGACGTACTCGTCTCCGTGTTCACCGAAACCGATACCTGGTGCGACGGCCACTTCCGCCTTTTCCAGTAGCAGCTTGGAGTATTCCAGACTGCCGAGCGCCCGGAACTTCTCGGGGATCGGTGCCCAGCAGAACATGCTGGCTTCCGGTGCCGGAATATCCCAGCCGGCCCTGCCGAAACTGTCGACCACCACATCGCGGCGCTTCTTGTAGATTTCGCGGGTTTCACGGATGCAGTCATCAGATCCGTTCAGGGCCGCGGTTGCTGCAACCTGAATCGGTGTGAAGGCCCCGTAATCGAGATAGGATTTCACTCGCGACAACGCGGCAATCAGCCGTTCGTTGCCGACAGCAAAGCCCATGCGCCAACCCGGCATGGAGAAGGTCTTCGAAAGTGACGTGAATTCGACGGTGACATCCATGGCACCCGGCACCTGCAGGACCGACGGCGGCGGTGTCGCGCCGAAATAGATTTCGGAGTAAGCCAGGTCAGACAGGATGAAGATGTTGTGCTTGCGAGCGAATGCGACCACGTCCTTGTAGAAGTCGAGATCCGCGCAATAGGACGTAGGGTTCGCCGGGTAGCAAAGAATGATTGCAATCGGCTTCGGCACGGAATGGATCACCGCGCGCTCAAGCGCATCGAAGAACGCCGGACCCGGTTCCGCCGGAATATTGCGGATTGAGGCACCGGCCATCAAGAAGCCGAAGGTGTGGATCGGATAGCTGGGATTGGGGCTCAGAATCACGTCCCCGGGTGCGGAGATGGCCTGCGCCATGTTGGCGAAGCCTTCCTTGGAGCCAAGTGTCGCGATCACCTGGGTGTCGGGATCCAGTTTGACGCCAAACCGGCGACCGTAATAAGCCGCTTGTGCCTTGCGCAGGCCTCCGATGCCCTTGGATGCGGAATAGCGGTGCGTGCGTGGGTCCTGCACGACTTCGGTCAGCTTGTCGACAATGTGCTTCGGTGTCGGCAGGTCAGGGTTGCCCATGCCAAGATCGATAATGTCCGCCCCCGCCGCGCGCGCCTTCGCCTTCAAACGGTTCACCTGTTCGAACACATACGGCGGCAGCCGCTTGATCTTATGGAATTCCTCCATGACGCGAATCCTTGCGAGTTGACAGTATCAGCTGCGCTCCCTTGCCGGGCGCGGCGACGGCGCAGCGGGGCTCTTTTAGCAGTCCGGATAAAAATACGCACCCGTCTTTGCGTCGCTAGCCGACTAAATTTGTAGCGTTTTTTAGAACATGATTGCTTTGGCAGTAGTCCTCGGCTGCCCGAGCTCCACTAACGGCTTAAATGTCCTACAAATCGTGGTGTGCAGGAGCAAAAATCTGGCGAGGAGTGAATTGCAAGGGAGCAGTAAGCGGACCGCCTTCCGGAGCCAGATCCCTCACTCCACTGTGCCGGGCGTGTCGCGACAATCAAAGAGAGTAGGAGATCAGGCCGCCTTTTTCCGAAGCACGGAAAAACCGGTTCTTTTTGCGTCCTTGATAAGCCGGCCATTGGGCGCAAGATCCATCGTGACGATTTGTGCGCGGCCCTGTTTCTTTGCCCTGTGCAGGCCACCTTCGGCAGCTTCCATCGCACGCTCGAGCGGTGTCGAAACGCTGGCACTGACCAGACCGACGCTCGCGGTCACCATCAGCCGGCCGCCAGACGCTTCCTGACATTCCAGCCCGAAACGCCTGCAGATTCTCTGGGCAGTCAAATGGGCGAGTTCCTTGTTGCCCTCCGGCAGGAACACCGCGAATCCCGCACCGCCCACACGCCCTGAAATGGCGTTTTCGACCAGTGTATCCTTCAAGATGCGCGCGAAAAGCTGCAGGAGCGCATCTCCCATCGCCTGACCGAAACGCTCGTTCACCGATTTGAACTGGTCCATGTCAAACAGGATGAGGCTGTAAATTCCCTTTGGGGAGGAGTTCGAAGCGATCCAGTCCTCGGCATCATTGAGAAACGCCCTTCGGTTCGGCAGAGCTGTCAGGTCGTCCTGAAGAGCCTGCTCCCTGAAACCGTGCAAGGATCGCTCGATGACCATGGAAGCCGGCAGGACAATCGTCATGATGATCGAAAACAGGACGGTGATCAGGTAGGTGCTCATAAACCCTTCAGTGAACGTCGACTGGAAGGACGGGAACAGCAGTATGTTCTGGTGAAAGGTAAACCACATGAACCCCGCGGTTTCGACCAGCGTTGTCATGCCAAGCATACGTGCTGAATAGAGTTTCTCCCGATTTTCGAAGAACGCCATCCACACGACCCAGAGACCACTCAGGATCAGCACCGACTGAACATAATTCACCCGGGTGAGGAAGTTGTCCTGAAATTCGGGAAACTGGCATAGAACGAGCCAGGCGAATGCTATCGTTGCGAACACCCAGACATGACCGCTGCGGCCCAGGAACACGGCGAAACCGCTTCGCCTCAGACCGGTCCCGAGAATGACCAGGAAATTAGCGGCAACGATACTGAAAAGGTCCGGAATTGTTCCGCGAAATGCAAGCAGAACCGTCCCGCAAGCCGCCAGAAACATTCCTGCAGACCACAGGGCCAGGCTCCTCGAACAGGCAACGCTCCGCCCGGGCCAGAACATGTAAAAAAGGAACAGAATGACGCTACCGGCAAACTCGGCAATCATAATGCAGGTAAACAGTGTCGGTGTATCGAGCGTCATGAAAACAAAGGCCTTGCGATCAAGGCTTGCAGACTAGACCGCCAGTCGTAAAGGAAAGATTTAATCCGTATATTTATCAATATTTTATCTTCTTTAGCCACCTCACATCATCCGCATATGTATTGGGCATCGTCCCCTGCGTCACTCAGACGCAAGTGTTTCCAGATAGGCCTGCGTCTCTTGCCTCTCCTTCGGATTGATGAGGCCGGAAGACTCGCCGGGATTGACGATGGCACCATAGCCTTTCGGTGCCGGGACGTTGCCTCTCCCCTGCCCGGGTTCGGTTTTCAGCGCATCAAGCAAGGGTGTCCCTGGCCCGACGGCGCATGCCGACAACCCAAAGGCGAGAAGCAGGCACCCACCCAGTGCCAGCACGTTCCGCATGCAGCTCAACCGATCCTCCACCACTTTGTTTCCTCATCCATCCGATCGTCACAAATTTCCACTAGCCAGAGGGCTTGAACGTGGATTGAAATCCAATCGACGGAGACGTTACCTTGTGTCATAAATAGCCGATAGTTCAAAATATCGGCGAAAAAATAACAAGATAACGCGATTGAACAACAAGGGCTCACAGGCCTTTCGTGGGCTGAATGGGGCAAGACAACCGGAGGAAATCCCTGCCTATGGCTGATGACCGCGACCATCCCATGTTGCAGTATATCATCAACAACCCGGAAGCCTTTGCACAGAATCTTGCAAAGACGCTCGAGCAGGCAGGCAAGGCACTGGCGGCCTATATCGAGCCCCGGGAACAGGGCAAGATCACCCACGATTCGACCGACGAGCTGACTGGTGTCGTAAAGACCCTCGCTCAGGTTGGCGAATACTGGGCGTCCGATCCGCAGCGCGCCGTCGAGGCGCAGTCACGCTTGTGGAGCGGCTATATCGATCTCTGGAATTCCTCGCTGAAACGGATGATGGGCGAACCGTCTACACCGGCGATCGAAACTCCGGCACGTGACAAGCGCTTTGCCGATCCTGACTGGGAAAAAAACCAGTTCTTCGATTTCATCAAGCAGCTCTACCTGATCACCAGCAAATGGGCGGAGGACATGGTCCACGACGCCCAGGGGCTGGATGAGCACACACGCCACAAGGCCGAATTCTACGTTACCCAGATCGCCAACGCCGTCTCTCCGTCCAATTTCGTGCTTACAAACCCCGAACTGTTACGTCTGACACTGGAAAGCAACGGCGAAAACCTGGTCAAGGGCATGCGGCACCTCGTCGAGGATCTGAAAACCGGCAAGGGCGAGCTGAAGATCCGTCAGACCGATCCGACAAAATTCAAGCTCGGAGAGAACCTCGGCACCACCCCAGGCAAGGTGATCTCGCAGAACGACGTCTGCCAGGTAATCCAGTATTCGCCATCTACCGACGAGGTCCTGAAGCGTCCGCTCCTGATCGTTCCGCCGTGGATCAACAAGTTCTACATTCTCGACCTCAATCCGGAAAAATCCTTCATCAAGTGGGCGGTCGACCAGGGCCACACGGTGTTTGTCATTTCCTGGGTCAATCCGGACGAACGCCAGGCTCAAAAGAGCTTCGAGCATTATATGAAGGAAGGCATCCTCAATACGCTCGACGTCATCAAGCGGGCAACGCGCCAGGAAGAGGTCAACTCCATCGGCTACTGCGTCGGCGGCACATTGCTGGCGGTCACACTTGCCTATATGGCAAAGATCGGCGACGACCGCATCAAGACCGCGACCTTCTTCACCACACAGGTCGACTTCACTTTCGCAGGTGACCTGAAGGTGTTCGTCGATGAAGAACAGATCTCGGTCCTCGAAAAGAGGATGGCCGAGCACGGCTATCTGGACGGCTCCAAGATGTCGTCCGCCTTCAACATGCTGCGCTCCAACGATCTGATCTGGTCCTATGTGGTCAACAACTACCTGAAGGGCCAGGACCCCTTCCCGTTTGACCTGCTCTACTGGAACTCGGATTCCACACGCATGCCCGCCGCGAACCATTCGTTCTATCTGCGCAACTGTTATCTGGACAACAAGCTGTCCAAGGGCGAAATGGAAATCGCGGGCGAGCATCTGGATCTCTCCAAGGTAACCATTCCGATCTTCAACCTGGCAACGCGTGAAGACCACATCGCACCGCCGAAATCGGTCTTTCTGGGGTCAGGCTGTTTTGGTGGCCCGGTAGATTATGTGCTGGCCGGTTCCGGGCATATTGCGGGTGTGGTCAACCCGCCTGCGAAGAAGAAATACCAGTTCTGGACAGGCGCGGAAGCCAAGGGAACCCTGGAAAACTGGCTCAAGAATGCCGAGGAACACCCTGGTTCCTGGTGGCCGTACTGGGATCAGTGGATCCGCTCGCATGACGACGCCAAGGTCAAGGCCCGCAAGCCGGGTGCAAACCGGGTCAAGATCCTTGAGGATGCACCCGGCTCTTATGTGATGACCAAGGTGTAACGTGCTGCGCCAGGACACATCCCCGCGAGCTCCATTCTCCCGGCGCTGACTACGGCTGTTTCCGAAGCGTATATCTCAACCGAAATGTGCGTCCAGAGGCGTCAATGTCATGGCCAACAGCTTGCCGAACTTGCGGGCGGCCATCGGTCGACCGAAATGATAGCCCTGGACGACTTCACAACGGCAGCTGGCAAGAAATGCTTGCTGCTTCGCGGTTTCCACGCCCTCAGCCACGACACAAAGCCCAAGTTCCCGCCCGAGGGAAATGATGGCCTTTGCGATACACCGGTCGCTTTCGTCGAAATCCAGATCACTGATGAAGCTGCGGTCGATCTTGAGCCTTGTCAGCGGAAAGCTTTTCAGCGCGGCAAGACTTGAATATCCGGTGCCGAAATCATCTATGGCGAGCTTCACGCCCAGCCGGCGGAAATCGTCCATCAGTCCAACGGCCTGATCCGCATTCTTGATCAACAGGCTTTCGGTCAGCTCCAGCTCAAGGTAGGTCGCGGCAAGTCCGGTTTCCTCGAGTGCATCGCGAACATCCGAAATCAAACCGTCGTCCCGGAACTGGCGGGCGGAAACATTGACGCCAACCGTAATCGGCATCAGTCCGCTTTCCTGCCATTCCTTGTTCTGCCGGCAGGCTTCGCGTGTCACCCATCTGCCCAGAGGCACGATAAGGCCGCTTTCTTCCGCCAGCGTGATGAACTCGCCCGGCATCATGCGACCAAGTGCCGGATGTTGCCAGCGCACCAGCGCTTCCGCACCTACGATACGGCCGCTGACCAGATTGTATTGCGGCTGGTATTCCAGGAAAAACTCGCCGTTCTCGATGCCGGTTCGCATTTCCTCCAGAAGTGTCAGCTTGTTGACCGAACGTTCCGGACGGGTCTGTTCATAGATCTTGAAACTGTCACGACCTGCGGACTTTGCTTCGAACATCGCCTTGTCGGCATTCCGTAAAAGCTGTGCCGCACTGTCGGCATCCTGCGGGTAACAGGCAGCACCAATGCTGCAGGTAACATGGAACGACAGGTCATCGATCTGGATCGTTTTGGTGATCTCGTCCCGGAGCCTTGCCATGAATTCGTTGAGGGCGGCTTTCTCTGCCGTGTCTCGGTCGACAATCAGGACAAATTCGTCCCCCCCGAAGCGGATGGCCTGATGTGCACCGTCGTGGACGGACATGATCCGTTCCGCGACGATCATCAGCACCTGGTCGCCAATCGCATGTCCGAAGCTGTCGTTGACGAACTTGAAATTGTCGAGATCGACAAAAACGACGGCAACAGGCACGCCGGTCCTGTCACTTTCGGACACCTTTTCTTCCAGCTTGGTCTTGAACTCCTGCCGGTTGGGCAGGCCTGTCAGGACGTCATGATTGGCCAGATAGCGGATCTTGCGTTCGGCACGGTCACGCTCGACCGCTACGGACGCAAGCCGGGCAGCTTCCAGTGCAAGCTTCAGCTCGTGATCCGTCGGGCTGCGCGTTGATTTTGTGTAGAGCCCAAACGTGCCCAGAACCTTGCTGTCCTTGCCGAAAAACGGCACCGACCAGCATGACCGCAATTCGAAAGGAGCAACAAGGTCGCGTACATCCTCCCACAGTCGGTCCTTCTGGATATCTTCGACGATGACACTCTCGCGGCGGAACACAGCGGTTCCGCATGAACCCATTTTCGGGCTCACAGGTATACCGTCGGTGATGTCCAGGTATTCTTGCGGCAGGTTGGGACCGACAGTCGCCAGAAGATGCTCGCCTGTGTCATCCACAAGCATGATCGACCCCATAACTCCATCGAGCTGGTCCTCAATGGTCAACACGAGTGTCGTCAACACCTCGTTCACGGGTCTGCCCGCGGCAATTTCCTGAAGGACCTTGTTCTGCCCCTGCTGCAGCAGTAACGCCCGTTTGCGCTCGGTGATGTCCCGCGAGAGGCCAACAATGCCGACGACTTCACCCTTGCTGTTTGTGACCGGGTACTTGGACGAAGAGAACCATTTCCGCTTGCCGTTCGCCAGAATTGACGGCTCCTCGAAATCGATACGCGGAATATTCGAGGCCATTATCTCCTGTTCGATGGCATGGAACTTGGACCCGGTCTCCTCCGGATGCAGCTCCAGATCGGTCTTGCCGATCAATTGCGAAGCGTCATCGAGACCGACATCAAGCGCGACCTGCAAGTTCGCCATGACAAAGCGCGAGCTGCGGTCCTTCACATAGAGATAATCGGAAACCTCGTTAAGCAGTGTATGAAGCCAGTCGCCGCTGAGGCGAAGTTCGTCACTTCTTGACAGCTTCGTGATGTGGTTAAGCCGATCCAGCTCGGAGGCCAGGGACGAGACTATTTCGCTATTCTCCGCGTCCCCTTCATCCTGGCTTGTTTGTAAGACCATGCTCCAGTCCAATTGATTGGATTTATCACTCTCAAGTATTTGGCCATCTTTGCCGATTTCAAACTAAAAAACAATGAACTGAACAGAATGTAGGCCTTTTTACTCATTAGCGATTTGTTATTCATCAAACGAACTAGCCCATCCGGGCAAGCGCATTGAAACTACACCAAAATCTCTAGGAGAGATCGATTCAAATACTTAGTGATACCTGGCCTTGGCCTAGGTATTTTTCACGATCTTTACTGTTGCTTGCGACAGAATGTTGTTTGCCAAGTCCCCATTTCGCCGGGTAAGATTGCCGGATATCCGAAAGGCCGGCTTCAGCATATGCAAACCACGCAACGTCACCCGAGCCCCCTTGCCCGTCCGGCATTGAAAGATGCAAACGGCCTGAGAGCTCCCGTTCTTCTGCCCAAAGCAGCGACCGGCAAGCCAGCGCCTGCCCTGGCAACTTTCATGAAGATACTCGCACCTGGCATGTTGACCGGTGCCTTGTGGACGCAAGCCTGGCTTGGTGTCTGGGGCGCACTTCTGCTCGCTTTTGCGGTTCTGGCAGGCGTGATCGCTGTACCCAGGCTTGTCGGTGAGACCGGCAAGGCCACCAGTTGGGCCAAACGCGTGAGCTTTGGAGAAAAGATCTGGCTCAACAGATTGTTCCTCCCCGTTCCCGCCACCGACAGTGCCCGGATAACAACGCTTTATCTCGTATTCTGGATGGGTGGGCTGATTGCGTTGCTCGGCGGCTTCCTGTCGTCGCCAATCCTGTCACTGACAGGTCTGGCCGTTGCGTATGCGGCCCAATTCGTCAGCTTCGGCAAGTTGATCCAGCTTTACCAGACCATGAAGGACAAAACCCCGCTCTACCGGTTCTGGACTGCTGTTCCGCACAACGACAACCTTCCCGGGAAGGCAGCGCGCAGCAAACACGGCTGATTTCCTTTGAGTGTCGTCCTGAAGCGGGTCGCTGTTCAGTCAGCTGTGCTCAACTCCAGACTCACGATGGCGACCAGACCAAGTGCGGCAAGCGCAACTTGCTGCTCCTGAACCGCGATCTTGCTGCGCAAATCCGGCTCGTGAATGTCGAGCACCCAATCCCTGCCTGTCACGAATCTCTTCAAACCTGACAGCAAACCGGCTTTCTTGCCCTCTGCCTGATCCCGATGTTTGCGGACCAGCGTCCCCGCTGGATTACCGTCTGCCAACAGCAACAGAGCTTCCGTGTCGCCACCAAGCATCGTGCGGACGGCTTGTTTGGCGACACTGTCAGGATTGGTAAGGCTGAACTGAACATTGCCTCCTGGGACTTCCAGTTGCCAGCCCTGCTTCAAAGATCCCAGTCCCCCGATTTGTCCGATGCTGACGTCGGCACCGGTCCTCAGTTCCCAGCTGCCAGTACCGGACCTGGATCTGCACTCGAGTGCCCAGGCAGTCTGTGAGCCGATGCGGATGCTTGTGACGCCTCTCATGTGTGGCTTGTCCAGTTCGAACACCATGGCAGGTGCTTCCTCCAGACTTTGCCCGGCGCCAAACACCCTGAACTGCCTGGCGACACCGGGCGGCAGCGGCATGCTGCCCGGCGTTTTGACAAATCGGAAGCTGAGGATCGTTTCCATGTTGCCCCCTATTCTGGCCTCAGCCTTCCTGTTTGCGCTTTTCAGCAAGCAGGCCAATGTAGGTCAGCGCGACGCTAGCGCCGGCAATCGAGGTGATATCGGCATGGTCATAAGCCGGTGCGACTTCGACAACATCACCACCGACGAAGTTCAATGACCCCAGCCCACGCAGGATCGACAATGCCTCGCGAGAGGACAGGCCGCCGGAAACAGGCGTACCGGTACCGGGAGCAAACGCCGGATCAAGGCAATCGATGTCGAATGTCATATAGGCCGGGCCGTTGCCCACCCGGGCCTTGATCCTGTCGATCACACCGCCGATACCCAATTCGTCCATCTCATAGCCATGAATGATTTCCAGCCCGCAAGTTTCTGGGGCATGGGTACGGATGCCGATCTGGATCGAACGGTCCGGGTCGACAAGGCCTTCTCGCACGGCGCGTCCGGTGAAAGTGCCGTGGTCGATCCGGTCGCCTTCATCGTTCCAGGTGTCCTGATGGGCATCGAATTGCACCAGAGCGAGCGGACCATGTTTGGCCACATGCGCCTTGAGAAGCGGATAGGTGACGAAATGATCGCCACCGATGGAAAACAGATGCGCTCCGGAAGCCAGAATATCCGAAGCCTGAGACTGGATGTGTCCGGGAATATCGGCGTTGCGGCCATAGTCGAAAACACAGTCGCCGTAGTCCACGCAGGCAAGAACCTCGAAAGGGTCCATTTCGAACGGATATTGCGGGTCGCCGTCGAAAATGGCGGATGCGCGGCGCACCCCCTGAGGACCGAACCGAGCCCCCGGACGATTGGAAACAGACGCATCAAACGGGATGCCCCAAACCGCCAGGTCAATCCCGGTCAGATCGCGACTATAGCGGCGACGCATGAAGGACAGCGCGCCTGCATAGGTCGGTTCATGCGAACCGCCCTTGACCGATTTACCCAGAAATGCGTTGTCGGTTTCCCGCGGCAATTCTGCTGACATGACAATTTCCTTGAAGTCTGGTGTGGCAGGATTTTTGCGCCGCTCCGGATCAAGCGGCACGGACTGCCGGGTGTGTCATTTACCGGACACCCGAGGACGGTAATTCAGGTTTTACCAGTGATGGATCGTCCCGCCAATCCCGAGCCCCAAGGTCTGCTACGGAGTGTTGAGCCAGCACTTGTCCCCCGTGTCTTTGGTGCTGTTCCGGTTCCGCTTCTTGTCAACCGTCGGGATATGTCGAAAGATCGGGTCGCCCACCTCTCCGTGCAAAGGAAGGATCACAGCCATGAGCGACAGCGGCCATCACGACCATGCCGACGGCAGTGCGCACGGCCATTCTCACGACCATGATCATGGTCAAGGGCATGACCATGATCACACCCCTGAAGTGACGGACAAGAACGCGCGCGCTGTTGCATGGGCAGGTCTTTTGATCGCTGCCTTCATGTTTGCGGAGCTGATCGGTGGCTGGCTTTCAGGTTCTCTGGCTCTGATGGCGGACGCCGTCCACATGGTTACGGATGCCGCATCACTTGGGTTGGCCTGGTGGGCCTTTCAGCAATCCAAGAAACCTGCAGATGCCCGGCTGACATATGGCCGCGACCGGTTGCCGGTGCTGATTGCCTTCGCCAATTCCATATTCCTGCTGGTCGTGACAGGCTGGATCTGCGTGGAAGCTGCCGGGCGCTTCATGGAGCCGGAGACCGTGCTTGCAGGCCCGATGTTCATCATTGCCGTTATCGGCCTTCTGGTGAATATCGGCGCCTTTTTCATTCTGCAGCGTGGCGGAGACGGATCGCTCAACATGCGCTCTGCGATCCTGCACGTGCTTGGCGATCTTCTCGGCTCCGTTGCGGCCATCGCGGCCGCTATCGTGATCTATTTCACGGGTTGGTATCCGATTGACCCGATCCTGTCGGTTTTCGTCGCTGTGCTGATTGTTCGTTCTGCGGTCGCCGTGATGCGCCAGTCCGCGCATATCCTGCTGGAAGGTGCACCGGCAGACATCGACAGGGACACCCTGAAAACCGATCTGCTGAATGAAGTCCCTGGCCTCGCCGACGTTTATCACATCCATCTCTGGTCGCTGGCCGAAGGCAAGGTGAATGCCACCATGCATGCCATCTTGAAACCGGAAGACAGTCCGGATGCCGTTTTGCAGCAGATCCGCGAGCGGTTGAAGACAAGGCATGGCATCGGCCACGTGACGATCGAGGTAACTGAAGGCTCCTGAGTTTCTGAGCCCCCCGACCCGATCATTGCCGCTCATTTGAAGTCCCCGATTGTTTACGCGAGATTATCTCTTGCCGGTTAGCCTGAAGTCAGGATGGCTGGCTATGACAGAAATTCGGCGCAGGATCCGGCACCAACGGCCTGGAACGCCAGAAACGAAAACACCGCACCTCCGGAAGGTGTGGCCACCATTTTCACGTTTTATGCCTGCCTTGCCATTCTCGCCACACTGGCAGCCCTGGGTGGAGCGCTATTTTCCCTGACAGGATCCGGGCAATAAGGTCGGCTTGCCTCACACTCATATTTTGTCCTCAGGATTGTTTCCCGTCTTTCTCAGGATTTCGCGGCGATCCACGGGATACCAACACGGGACCGTTGTCGCCTTGCGCCCCCAGGACTAAAACGAGGAACAAACTGGCAATTGCCGGTCCATCTCCATGAGGAATTCCTGCCGTGGCAGACATGACCCCGAAGATCCTGCGCGGCAGGCTGCTTTCTTTCTCCGCCGCCCCCAATGGGCCGGATGACACGGACGCCTACAGCTATATCGAGGACGGTGCCCTTCTGCTTCGTGGCGGCAAGATTGCTGCTTGCGGCGAGTTTGCGGACGTTGCGGCCTCCGCCGATGAAGGAACGGCCATCATCGATCATCGGCCACATCTGATCCTGCCCGGCTTCATCGACACCCATATACATTTCCCCCAAGCACAGGTGATTGCGTCCTGGGCGGACCAATTGCTGGACTGGCTGAACGACTACACGTTCCCGACAGAAATGAAGTTTGCGGACAAGGCTCATGGGGAACGGATCGCCAAGGCCTTTTATGACGCGCTTGTTGCCCATGGCACCACCACGGCCTCCGCCTATTGTTCCAGCCATCCCGCCTCGGTCGACGCCTATTTCGAGGAGGCGGAACGGCGCGGCATGTTGATGCTGGGTGGCAAGACGATGATGGACCGGAACGCGCCTGCCGACCTTTGCGACACTGCTCAAAGCGCCTATGACGACAGCAAGGCTTTGCTGAAAAAATGGAATGGACGCGGACGGGCGCATTATGTCGTCACCCCGCGCTTTGCAATCACGTCGACACCCGGGCAGCTTGAAGCTGCCGGAACTTTGTTGGGGGAATATCCGGACTGCCATTTGCAGACCCACATCAACGAAAACCGCAACGAAATCGCCTACACGCTGGAGCTCTACCCGGAAGCGGCGGACTATCTTGGCGTTTACGAAGGGTTTGGCCTGCTCGGCCGAAAGACCTTGCTCGGTCACTGCATACATATGAACGACCGGGAACTTGGCGTCATGCGGGAAACCGGCTCCGTTGCCGTTTTCTGCCCGACGTCAAACCTGTTCCTTGGCAGCGGTCTCTTCAACAAGGCCGGGTTGGAGCAGGCTGGCGTCCGCACGGCCATCGCCACCGACGTTGGCGGCGGCACAAACTATTCCATGCTGCGCACGCTCGATGAAGGCTACAAGGTTCTGCAGCTCCAGCGTCAGCGGCTGCATCCGCTTGCCTGTTTCCACTGGATAACGCTTGGCAATGCCGAAGCGCTTTCACTGCAAGACAGGATCGGCACCCTGGAGCCGGGCACGGATGCAGATCTGGTCGTGCTCGATGCACGCGCGACCCAACCGATGGCCTTGCGGATGGAGACTGCCGAAAGTCTCTCGGAAGAACTTTTCGTGCTGCAAACCCTTGGCGACGATCGTGCAGTCGTTGAAACCTACGCTGCAGGACAGGCCTTGAAGTCCTGACACTTTGCCGGGGCAAGCCTACATGCCCCGGCTTATGGCCGCCTCAGCCTGCGTGCCTTGCCCGGAACGGGCGAAACAGCAACAAGCTGAATCCGGCAGCGGAAAACAGGAACAGCGCCAGCGCCGTTCCACGGTAGACGGCGGCAAAACCGAAGTCCTGAATGGGCATGGTCAGGAGTAGCGGCGAGACGACCTGGCCCAGAAACATCGCCGTTGTCACGATGCCCGAAACACTACCACGGCGTTCTTCCGGAGCCACTTGCAAGGCGAGCAGCAAGAACGACGGTTGAACCAGCGAATAGCCCGCTCCGACCAGAGCGGCACCGCCGAGGATGAGCGGCCAGAGGGCGTCTATCGAAAGAATGGCGAACCCCAGCCCCATCAACACAAAGCCGATGCCAAAAGACGCAGACAGGCCGACAAGGGAGCTGATCCTCTTGTAGGCAATCGCAACCAGGCCTCCGGTCAGTGTCAATGCACCTAGCCCCATTGCCGTTCCAGAAGCGCTATCGATGCCGTTTTCATCCAGATAATACGGCAACTGGCTGGGCATAAGGAAAAAGAACATGACGGTGACCATGGTCAACAGGCCAACAGCCAGTGCGGGAACAAGCCATCCTTTTTGCGGGGCAAGGTCTGCATTTGCGGCTTTGTTGGCCGCACTCTCGCGACGAGTGGTTCTTTCCTGTTGCAGGATCGGCAGCAACAGCGGCACCAGCAGAACAGGCAACAAATAGACCAGGAACGGCAAACGTGGAGACAGACCTGCAAGCCAGCCGGCAAAGCCGATGAACAGGAAACCACTGAAGTTGATCGCCGCCGTCTGCCATCCCATAAAGGCACTTCGGCGCTGACCGGAAAACAGGTCCCCAACCAGCGCAACCTGCGCAGTCATCGTCATGGCGACCGCAACACCCAGCAAAAGACGACTCACCAGGATCGACTGCAGGTCTGGCAGGTAGGCTCCAGCGCTACCGGCAAAGGCAAACAGAAGAACACCAGCCAGCAGTAGCGGACCTCTTCCGAACCTGTCTGCCGCCAGCCCGGCGAACGGTGCGATCAGAACAACGGACAGCGACGGCGCTGCGACCAGGAAGCGGGTCAGATAGGCCGCCGCGGGTTCATCCGGAAAGCTTGCCTCGAGCGCGGGAAGCGCCGGGCTGATGGTCGCATTCGCCATGATTTTCAAGGTTGCCGTCATCAGCAGCGCGATTGCTGCCGTTTCCAGCCAGAGCGGTCGACCTGTTGATCGAGGTTGAGAAGACATAATGGATTTTCCTTGCCTTTTGAAAGCCAGGAGCACAGTCTACAAATTCAAGTCGACTTGAGGTCAATAGATGAAATTAATGGATATTTCCGAAGTATCGAAGCAAACAGGCATCGCTGCATCGGCCATTCGCCACTACGAGGAAAAGGGTTTGATCACGTCCGTCGGTCGCCGGGGGCTGAAGCGCCTGTTCGGACCGGAGGTGCTGGACCAGCTTGCCCTGATCACGCTTGGCAAGACGGGCGGCTTTTCGCTGGAAGAGATCAAGTCAATGTTCGGCTCCGACGGCCGCCCCGCCCTCTCACGGCCAGGCCTTCACATGAGAGCAGATGAACTCGACAGGCAAATCCACACGCTGGAAGCACTTCGCGACATGATCCGTCACGTCGCCGACTGTCCTGCACCGTCACACATGGAATGCCCGAAGTTCCAGCAGCTGATCCGTATCAGTGGCCGGAGAAGCCGAAGTGAGCGCGTCACACACAAGTTGCCTCCGGTCAAACCGGGTCGAATGTGATTGTCCTGCTACCTTCTTGAAAAGAACAGGATGACCTGACGCGCCTGACGCTGAAAGAGCCCCGGTTCTCTCGGTTTCTCATGATGCTGTTCGACGGAGCGAATGACACCACGCACGATGAGGATGGCAGCGACACCGAACAAGACGCCTCCGGCTGCCTGACCGATCAGGACACCAGGCGCTCCGTAAAGTGCTCCGCCGATCCAGACGAAGGGAATCGTACCAACCGTGTGCCGTCCCCAGTTGAGCATGGTTGAATAGAACGGCCGACCCAGATTGTTGAAGCAGGCGTTCGCGACAAAGATGGCACCGTTGAAAAAGAAGGCCAGCGCCAAGGGACCGCAGAAAAGGAAAATCAGGGCCAGGGCAACGCCTTCGGCTTCGAACAGATGCGCGATCGGTTCACGGAGCATGAATAGAACCAGCGCGGCCAGGCCGACCACAAGTGCCGTAAACAGAAGCGCTTCGCGCAACGTGTCACGCACCCGGTCGAACCGTCCCGCCCCATAGTTCTGCCCCACGATGGGTCCCACGGCTCCAGACAACGCAAAGATGGTTGCAAAGGCGAGAGGCGACATTCTCGCGACAACCGCCATGCCGGCCACGGCCTCTTCACCAAATTCGGCCATTGACCGGGTTACCCAGGCCTGCCCCACCGGTGTTGCGAGTTGGGTGAGAATTGCTGGACAAGCAATCGCGGCAATTGGCGACATGTCCCTAAAAAGGGCCTTCGGGCGCGGCAATGTCAGGCCGCCGTGGTAGCGGAAGATCGGTAACAGCGCGAATACGGCAATAGCGACGCGGGACGCTGCGCTGGCTATTGCTGCCCCTGTCAGTTCCAGGTCGAAGCCGAAGATCAAAATCGGATCCAGCACTGCATTCACCAGCCCGCCGACAATGGTCGACATCATCGCCCACCGGGCATCGCCATGCGCTCTCAGAACGGCTCCGCCTGCCATGCCGAGCAACAGGAGAGGCAACGTCGGAACGATGATTGCCAGGTAATGAATCGCGAGATCATGGGTTCGACCGGTTGCGCCGATCAACGTGACAAGCGGCCCCAGCGAAACCCAGACGGCCAGTGCAAAGACCGCGCTGAAAAGGAAACCCGCTGTAAGAGCATTTGAAGCCTGTTGCCGTGCCTCCTCTTTGTCCCCTGCCCCCAGCGCCCTGGCCACCAGCGCACCGGCGGCAATGGCAACACCAATGTTGAACGAGGTGGTGAAGAAAAGGATCGCACCGGCATATCCGACTGCCGCGGCCAGTTCCGCCTTGCCCAGCATGGAAATGAAGATCATGTCGACAAAATCGACAGCAAAGATCGCCATCAGACCGATAGACGCGGTCAGGGACATCACGGTCACATGGCGAAACAGACTTCCAGACAGAAATTTTGCCTGGGTTGCAGATGCCTGATCTTTCACATTCGAACTCAGCGGATTGTCCTCGTCATGCGTGGCTGCAAACGTGCCAAAGCCCTAGCAGGCATTGATGCCAACAAAAAACCCGCCGGATCGCTCCGGCGGGTTTTTCGAACTGGTAACTTCCAGATCCAGCGATTAACGCTTGGAGAACTGGAACGACCGGCGTGCCTTGCGCTTACCGAACTTCTTACGTTCAACAACGCGGCTGTCGCGGGTCAGGAAGCCGTTCTTCTTCAGAACCGCACGCAGTTCCGGCTCATAGTGGGTCAGAGCCTTGGACAGGCCGTGACGCACAGCGCCAGCCTGACCGGAAAGACCACCACCGGTAACCGTTGCGATAACGTCGTACTGGCCTGCACGGTCGGTCAGCATGATCGGCTGCTGAAGGATCATCTGAAGAACCGGGCGAGCGAAATACTCGGTGTAGTCCTTCTTGTTGATCACGATCTTGCCGGTGCCCGGCTTGATCCAGACGCGGGCAATAGCATCTTTACGCTTGCCGGTTGCATATGCACGGCCATTGGCGTCCAGCTTCTGGACATGGACCGGAGCTTCGGGGGCAGCGGTTTCGACCGCACCGCCCAGTTCTTCCAGGGATTGCAGCTCAGCCATCGTTAAGCCCTCTTGCCATCATTCTTTGCGTTGAGGCCCTTGACGTCGACGAGTTCCGGCGACTGAGCTTCATGCGGGTGGGTCGGACCAGCGTAGACCTTGAGGTTCTTCAGCTGCTTGTTGGACAGAGGACCGCCCGGCATCATGCGCTGAACGGCTTTTTCCAGGACGCGCTCCGGGAAACGACCTTCGAGGATTGCACGTGCTGTGCGCTCCTTGATGCCGCCCGGGTGGCCGGTGTGCCAGTAGTACTTCTTGTTGTCGTACTTGCGGCCGGTGAACACAACCTTGTCGGCATTGATGACGATGACGTTGTCACCGGTGTCAATGTGAGGCGTGAAGGTCGGCAGATGCTTGCCACGCAGGTGATTGGCGATGAATGCGGCGAGACGGCCGACAACCATTCCTTCTGCGTCGATCAAGATCCACTTTTTCTCGACCTCAGCCGGCTTGGCAGAGAAGGTCTTCATGAGATTGATCCGTACTGGTCGGTTAAAGAAAAGGCCCGCGCGGCCTGTATCAAGCCAGCGAACGGACCGAAATTTCGTTCGGAGGCGCTTATACGCTCACCCAGAATAAGCGTCAAGCACGATATTTTCGACAGCTCTCTTATTTCTTTATATTTTTCAATGACTTAAAAAAACGGTATTATAATACCGCAAATTAGAACCCATAAATCGGTGCCAAACCTGGTCAGATGCTGATCATCCGGACAACGGTGATGCTTGCATTCCCCGTATCGGCCAATGTCTATCGCCCCAACCAGATCAGGAAAAATGGCCAAAAGCTTCCCGATCTGACTAGATTCGAACAGTTGGCCGGCCCAATGAACCGGGCCTCCATTTCTGCAGTCCCGAAGGAGAAACTCGTAATGCCGTAAGGCGCGGCAGGCAATCAGCCTGACATCGAGGCCGCAAGTCCGGATACTATCAGCGGGGAGGAACGGAATAGGTCGCTGTGGCATGAGCCACGAGTTCTTCCTGTCCATCACCTGCAATTTCGCAATCGACAACGGCAAGTCGCTTGCCGAGTTTCAACAGGCGGCACGTGGCGAGAAGATCTCCTGCCTCAGGTTTCCGCAGAAAGTTGATGTTGAGATTTGTGGTCACGGCAAGCGCAACCGGGCCAATATGAGCCAGGATCACGACATAGGCGGCCAGGTCCGCAAGCGCCATCATGGAAGGACCGGAGACTGTGCCCCCCGGGCGCAGGTGCAGCTCGTTGGCGGAAAGGCGCAGGACCGCTTTCCCGGGTGAGACGCTGTCGATTGCATAAACACGACCACCTGCATGGATTTGCGGAAATTCCTTGTCCAGCATTTCCATGATTTCGGTCTCGGTCATAACCGGTGTCATGTAGCCTCCCCTACCACTTTCTTTTTCAACCCATAATCTGATTTCAACTTACGTTCACGTCAATTCGTTTCTTGGGCAAAAGCGGATCCAGACACACAAGGGCCTCACTTCAGTCCTCTGTCAGGCTTTCGTTTTTCAGATAATGAGGGTCTTCAATTGATCAGACTGATTGCAACCTTGTGCAAAGTATTTTCCGCTCGCAGCCTTCGCCCCTTGCCGTCGCTTGTTGCGGCTGTCTCGATGATGACGTTCCCCGGTATCGCCCTGGCCGACGTCAAACATTACCTCTACACCAGTGCAGGCGCGTTTTCCGAGACACGTGAACTATTGCATAATCCAGCGATTTCCGGCGTTCAGATCCTCTACAACTGGCGAATGCTGGAACCGGAAAAAGGTCGTTATGACTTTTCCGCAATCGAGCGGGACCTCGCTGTAGCCCAAAAATTCGACAAGGCGTTTTTTCTTCAACTTCAGGACCGCTTCTTCTGGGAAGGTGCTCGCTTTGTGCCGGACTATTTGCTGAAGGATCCGCTCTATGCAGGCGGCCTTGCCCGACAGGTGGACGACAGTGAAGCCGAAACCCCGACACCAGAAGGCTGGGTAGCCGTTCAATGGAACGAAGCGGTTCGCACCCGTTACCAGGCTCTATTGACCGCCCTTGCGGACCAGTTCGATGGCCGCATCGAAGGCCTCAACCTGCCGGAAAGCTCGATCGACGTTGACAGACGCAAGGACGAGACGGGCTTCAGTTGCGACGCCTATTTCAACGCGACATTGGAAAACATGGTCCATGCGCGCATTGCGTTCCAGGCATCCCATGTCGTTCAATACGTCAACTTCTGGCCATGCGAGTGGGAAAACAGTGAAGGCTACATGGAGCGCAGCTTCGACAAGGCAGCCGAACTCGGAATCGGTCTGGGCGGTCCCGATATCGTTCCGCATCGAAAGGCACAGATGAAGAATTCCTACCCCTTCTTTCACCAGTTCAAGGACAAATTGCCGGTGATTGCGATGGCGATCCAGGAGCCCACTTTGGAGTACATCAATCCGGAAACGGGCAAGACCTTTGCCCGATCGGAATTTATCAAGTTTGCCACCGATTATCTTGGCGTTGACATCATCTTCTGGAGTGCGTCAGCCCCCTGGCTGCAATAAGCGCCATTCCCGCACGAAGTGGGCTTTCGCAGATCGGAGGCACTATTCTGCTGGCTGTGTCTTTTCGGCGCGGCGTTTTTCGATGGCGTAAATTCCCCGATCCCAGAGCCAGACCGCCAGTCTGCCCAGGCCAATACCGGTTCGCATCTGAAACTCCTCGAAGTGAAACCGGCTGGCTCTCAGGCCTTTCAGCACGAGACTGCTCTTCAGTGTCTTGCGAAGGGGCGCAGGCCCGCAAAAGAAGACATGGGCATTGCGTAAGTCGCCCTTCAGGTCTTCGACAATCCGTTCGGGTGTCAGCCTGACGCCTTCAAGCGAATTGACGATTATCAGCTCAAGCTTGCCGGTTTCTTCGGCCAATTGCTGAAGGTCAACCACATATGGAATGTCGCCACGCTCGCGCACACAATAGTAGAGCTTTACCGGCCCACTCTCCCGGTGTTTCAGGCTCTGCGCAAACGCAAGGAAGGGAGTTATTCCGACACCGGCGGCAACCCACACCTGAGGGTCCCGTCCAGACGGCATCGAGAAATTGCCATAAGGACCGGAAACCATAGCCTCCATACCTTCCTTCAGTTCGCGGTACAGGCGGCTGGTGTAGTCGCCGAGATCCTTGATCGTGAATCGCAGCGACCTGTCATCGCGTGGCGCGGCACTGAGCGTAAACGGATGTTCCTCCGTCAAGCCTCCTCCCTTTACCGAAAGGAACGCGAACTGTCCGGCCACATGTTTCAGCCCTCGCCCCCTGGGCTCCAGGAGCACTTCCGTCAGGCCATTGATGTGACGAACGGAGGCAACCTTGTAGGCGTGGCCACGTGGTGCCAACGGCCGCAGAACTGACATCCAGACATAGGAAACAAGGCCGAGCACACAGAACGCAGAAACGTAAAGCCCGAGCGGGTCTGCGTTCGCGAACGGCTTTTCAATGAAGAAGTAGTGGAATACTCCCATGAAAAAGAAGACGCCGATCAACCGATGGCTCCATTTCCACAAGTGGTAGGGAATGAAGGTGATGACGGATGCCAGCACCAGGATCAGAAGACCGTAAAGGCTCACCTCACCTATGTCTTCAGCAGCATCGGCCAGCGGTCCGCCACGCAAACCGTCCATATCCGCATCGATGATGTCGTGCAGTCCCAGGCCCACCATCGCGATGATACCCAGCCATTTGTGCAAAACGTAGATCCGGTCGAGCGGCCCGAACACCAGTTCCAGCCCCGGCACGCGCGTCGCCAGGAATTGGTTGATCCCCATCACGATCAATGCAGCGGTTCCAAGATACTGGCTGAAAAGCGCCACCGGATCTCGCGACGCAGCCATCGGGGCGAACCAGAAAAGAGGGATCAGGGCAGCGAGAGCAATCAGTGCAAGTCCAACAGGGCGCAAAACATGTGTCCGTTTCTGGCTTCAGGCTCGAAGCGGTTCCGTTAGCTTGCGGATCGGACGGCGCGCAGTTCCTGCTCAAGCATCATCGCGACTTGCCGCCCATCCACAAAACGATCGGGATGCGTTAGAGGGCTTACGTGACAGCTGCAACACTGTTGCAGGACTTTCGACGAAAAAAAGGCGCCGATTGGCGCCTTTTTAAAACCCTGACTTGTGGCTTGAGCGCAAGATCTAGCTGCGCCTGCGCCCCCTGCGCCGACCGGAACCCGAACCGTCGTTTTCTGCGCGGGCGGCATCAGCTTCCTTGTTCGGAGGCGAAACAAGCGGACCGATTTCGGTGATCACCTCGTTCAGTGTCGGCCGGGCACCCGCCTTGTGGGCATCCAAGGCTGCGCGCATTGCAGCCAGATGGATCGGCGACGTACCGCAGCAGCCACCGACAATACGCGCACCTGCATCAAGGGCCATATGTGCGTATTTTGCCATCAGCTCCGGCGTTCCGGTGTAGACCACTTCATCGCCCTTGATCTGAGGGATGCCGCAGTTGGCTTTCGCCACGATTATCGCATCAGGATAGGCTTCGGTGATGTCCATGATCGCTGCCAGCAGATCCGACGCACCGACACCGCAATTGGACCCGATCGCGACGGGCGTGCAGGCAAACTGGCTCTGAAGGTCGCCAAGCCCCTTGGGTGAAAGACCCATCATCGACTTGCCGGCTGTATCGAAACTGGCAGTAATGACCAATGGCAAGTCGAAATTCTGCGCTGCTTCAGCGGCGGCCTTCATTTCTTCGACGGCTGACATGGTTTCGACCCACAAAATGTCGGCACCACCTTCAACAAGGCCTTCCATCTGTTCCTTGAAGGCTGCAACACCCTCTTCATAGCTGAGTGCGCCAAGGGGCTGGAAAAGTTCGCCGGTCGGTCCGACGGAACCTCCGATCAGAACCGTCCGTCCGGAAGCTTCGGCCACATCGCGCGCCAGCTTGACGGCGGCAATGTTGAGTTCCCTGACGCGATCCTCCGCCTTGTGCAACTTCAGCCGATGACGATTGCAGCCGAAGGTATTGGTCAGAATGATGTCGGATCCCGCATCGACAAACGACTTGTGAAGCGCAGTGATCTTTTCCGGTTCGTCCGTGTTCCATAATTCCGGAGCGTCACCGGAAACGAGACCCATTTCGAACAGGTTCGTTCCGGTTGCACCATCGGCAAGCAACGCCCCTTTCTGGGCAAGGAGCTCTTCCAGCTTGGACATTCAGCAGTCTTTCGTCTTGTTGGTGTCGTCTTCGCCCGTTTTCAGGCCTGTTTCTGCAATAGCAGACCGCACCGGGAAATCCATGTGCGCAAATTATCTTCTACGAAGCCCTGGCCTGCGCGGTTAGGCGTAAAGGCGGTCTTTCTGTACGGCAAGGTGACCTCGACCTTCGCTTGGTCGCCAATTCCGAAACCACTTTTCACTGTGCGAAGTCAATGGACTTTCCGGCGAAAATGAAGCAACAAAGCGCCATGACGCTTTTACGGTATTGTGCGACGGTTATGGAGCCGGGTTGTCAGGGCTCCTGATAAAGACTACGCGCAACCAAAATCATCTTGGGAGCATAAGATGTCAGACGCCGCCCCATCTGGCCGTCGAGGAAGAAGCGCCCGCCGCGAGCGCCGGCAAGCCGGACCTGCCAGCCTGGCCATTCCCTACATTTCGCGCAACATTCCGAACTTCGACATTTTGAGCGACGAAGGTGCGGAACGGATCGAAGCCAATACCGACCGCATTCTCGCTGAAATCGGCCTTGAATTCCGTGAGGACCCCGAAGTTATCGGTATCTGGAAAGAAGCCGGTGCAGAAGTCGACGGCGAACGTGTCCGCTTTCCAAAGGGCATGCTTCAGGAGCTGGTAAAGACGGCCCCTTCCCAATTTACCCAGCATGCCCGCAACCCTGCGCGCAACGTTGAAATCGGCGGCAACAATCTTGTCTTTGCTCCTGTCTACGGCCCCCCCTTCGTCACAGATCTCGACAAGGGCCGGCGGTATGGCACGATCGAGGACTTCCGCAACTTCGTGAAGCTCGCCTACATGTCGCCGTGGATGCATCATTCCGGCGGCACCGTCTGTGAGCCTGTCGACCTTCCGGTCAACAAGCGGCACTTCGATATGGTCTATTCCCATATCAAGTATTCCGACAAGCCGTTCATGGGATCGGTCACCGCACCGGAACGCGCCGAAGATTCCGTGAAGATGGCGCAGATCACCTTCGGTGAGGACTTCGTCGATCAGAACTGCGTCATGATCCAGCTGATCAACGCCAATTCACCTCTGGTCTTCGACGCCACCATGCTTGGTGCCCTCAAGGTTTACGCCAAGCACAATCAGGCTTGTATCGTTTCGCCGTTTATCCTGGCAGGCGCCATGAGCCCGGTAACCGTTGCCGGTACGCTGTCGCAGGTGCTGGCCGAGGCTCTGGCCGGCTGCGCCCTGACCCAGTTGATTCGTCCCGGTGCCCCGGTCGTTTTCGGTGCCTTCGTCAGTTCGATCTCCATGCAGTCCGGTGCCCCGACTTTCGGCAGCCCGGAAGGCTCCCTGCTTCTCAACGGGGCAGCAAAACTCGCCCGCAGGCTCAACCTGCCGTTCCGTTCAGGTGGCTCGTTCACCGCATCCAAGAGCCCGGATGCGCAATCTGCGCAGGAATCCGCGCAGACCATTCTGGCCACCTTGCAATCAGGTGTGAATTTCTGCCTTCACGCAGCTGGCTGGCTGGAAGGCGGATTGTGCTCTTCCTACGAAAAGTTCGTCATGGATGCCGACCAGCTCGGCATGATGCATGTACTTGCCAAGGGCATCGAAATCTCTGATGAAACTCTGGCGATGGACGCGCTTCAGGAAGTCGGTCCTGGTGGCCATTTCCTCGGTGCCGCACACACGCAGCGCAATTTCGAGAGCGCTTTCTTCAGGTCCTCGATCGCCGACAATAACTCCTACGAGCAATGGCTCGCAGACGGGCAACTGGATGCCGCACAACGTGCCAATGCCCGCTGGAAGGAACAATTGGCGGGTTACACGGGCCCGGAACTAGACCCGGGCATCGATGAAGCGCTGCTGGCTTTTATGACCGAACGCAAGGCCTCTTTCCCGGACAGCAACGTCTGATCCGCAGCCGAACACCAAAAAAACGCCCCGCCATCGTGTGGGGCGTTTGTTTTTCAAGAGATTTTCAAAATCTGTTCTTGCAACGCATCGACGCTTCTTAAGAACACTCAGAAGAAATACGATTTTTTATGTATCTAGCCTTTTCCAGCATTTCTCCATGGGATAAAGGTTGCCAAACCCTGCGTTTGCAAGGTAGCTGGAAACGCTGTTTGGCATGGGATAAGCTTACGCATGGCAGCACTGAGACTGGGTCGCGCCGGTCTGCGATTTATCTCGAGGGAGCATACGGAAATGACTGTTTATAAACTGTAAGTTTTCTTATGAAAATCAATAGCTTGACTGTACCCAACTAATAAAAACAGGTTGTTCTGTGGCGTCGCTTACATCAAATATCGATATTCTTGGTTATTCTACCCGCCTCCCCGGCGCCAACGATTCTGCCGAATTCTGGTCATTGCTGAAAAACGGCGAATGCGCCGTTACGTCTGTCTCCAAAGACCGCTGGCCGCTGGCCCGCTTCGGACACCCGGTCCAAAGCACGTCAGGAAAGACCTACACCTGGGCTGCCGGACAGCTGGATGATGTGTGGGGATTTGACCCCTCTTTTTTTGGTGTTTCTCCGCGTGAAGCCGTGCAGATGGATCCGCAGCAGCGGCTGCTGCTGCAACTGGTCTGGGAAGCTCTGGAACACGCCAATATCCGCCCCAGTGACCTGGCCGGCTCGAACACCGGCGTTTATGTAGGTGCGTCGTCTCTCGATTACCACCATCGCTTCCTGGTCGATCCGGCCATGGCCGACATGCAGTTCATGACCGGCAACACGCTTTCGATCGTTTCCAACCGCATTTCCTACATCTACGACCTCAGAGGCCCCAGCTTCACGGTCGACACCGCCTGCTCCTCTTCCATCGTCGCACTGCACGAAGCGGTTTCCGCCATCGAGTCCGGCCAGATCGATACCGCGATCGTCTGCGGCGTCAGTCTTCTGCTCAGCCCGTTTGCCTTTGTCGGCTTCTCCCGCGCCACAATGCTGTCGCCGACCGGCCTCTGCCAGGCATTCGACGCCAATGGCGATGGGTACGTGCGCTCCGAAGGCGGTGCTGTGGTCGTTTTGCGCGCCGCGCGTGCAGGCGTTCCGGAAGGTGCAAAGAGCCACGGCAAGCTGCTTGCAACCGGCATCAATGCCGACGGTCGCACTGTTGGCCTGTCGCTTCCGTCCCCGTATGCACAAGCAGACCTCTTACGTGAAATTTACGAAGGCCTGGAAATCAATCCGACGGATCTTGCCTTCGTCGAGGCCCACGGCACCGGTACGCGCGTTGGCGACCCTGCAGAAGCTGACGCGCTTGGCAAGGTTATTGGCCAGAAACGCGACAAGGCGCTGCCCATCGGATCCGTCAAGACCAACGTCGGACACCTTGAGCCTGTTTCCGGTTTGGTCGGACTTCTGAAATCCGTAATGGCGCTGCGAGAAGACCTCCTGCCGCAGTCGCTGCACTTCAGAAATCCCAACCCGGATATTCCGTTTGACGAGCTGAACCTCAAGGTTGCCGGTGAAGCCGTTTCCCTGGAGCGCAATGGCACCCGCAGACTTGCAGGGGTCAATTCCTTCGGTTTCGGTGGCACGAACGCTCACGCCGTCATAGGCGATCCCGATCCCGAAACCGCCGAAGCCTCGACAGCACCGGTTGACGCGCCGCTGGTCATTAGTGCCCGGTCCAAGGAAGCCCTGCAGCAACTAGCCGGCAAGTTCGCCGAACGTCTCGACAACGAGGCGGAGGAAACAGCCGGTAATGTGATTGCCTCGAGTGCCCACGGCCGCGATCTGCTTTCAGAGCGACTTGTTGTTCTCGGCAAGACCAAGGCGGAAAAACTCGACGCGCTGCGTTCATTCGCAGAGAACGGCGATGAAAACGCAGATGTCGTATCAGGCAGTGTCATCAAGTCGAACGCGAAGGTCGGGTTTGTCTTTTCCGGAAACGGGTCTCAGTGGGCCGGTATGGGCCAGGAAGCCTATCAGGCCGATACGGCATTCCGGACCGCCTTTGACAAGGTCGACAAGATCTTCATGGGTCTGAGTGGATGGTCACTCGTCACAACGCTTTTTGCAGAAGACCTTGAAGCAGATCTTGAGCGCTCCGAAATCGCGCAGCCGCTTCTGTTTGCAATACAGGTCGGCATTGTGGAATCGCTGCGCCAGCGCGGCATTACCGCTGCCGGGACCGCAGGCCATTCGGTCGGTGAAGTTGCCGCAGCCTGGTGTGCAGGCGCCCTGAATCTCGAACAAGCAGTCCGCGTCATTCGCGCCCGTTCCAGCGAACAGGAAGTCGTCAGGGATCTCGGGTCCATGGCTGCCTTGCTTCTGCCGGCAGATCAGGCAGTTGCCGCCATCGCAGAAAGCGGACTGCCGAGACTTGAACTCGCTGCCGACAACAGCCCGCGAAGCGTCACAATTTCCGGCGACAGCGAAAGTCTGGATGCCTTTGCGAAGTTTGCCCGCAAGAAAAAGTGGGCCATGCGGCGCCTGAACCTGGCGTATCCGTTCCACAGCGCTCTGGTTGACCCGATCGAAAAGCCTCTTCTTGCTGCATTGGATGGTCTATCGCCGACAGACGTGTCGCTTCCCTTCTATTCGACGGTTACGCCGGATGAACGCGATGTCCGCGTCGATGCAGAATACTGGTGGCACAACGTTCGTCAGCCAGTCCGGTTTGCTGCCGCCATGGAAAACATGGCAGCAGATGATTTCTCTGTCCTGATCGAGATCGGTCCCAAGCCTGTTCTCGGCACCTATGTGAACGACGTCCTGCGGGCCAAAGGCAAGAAGGCCAAGGTTCTTGAAACGCTCAAGGAACCTTCCAAGAAAGCAGCTGCCGCAGCAGGCAACCCGCTTGACAGGATTGCCGCATCCGTTGTGGCACATGGTGGCCAGACCGACCTGATCCGGTTTGTCGGCGAACGCCCGGGGCATCTGGTTCCGCTTCCGTCCTACCCCTGGCAGAACTCCGAGTATCGCCCGGAAAACAGCCCTGAACGCGTCGATTTCATGTTCGGCCAGACCTGGCCGCTGCTGGGATACCGTCTGCGTCAGGATACTGCCGAGTGGTTCAACCACATCGACAGTGGTTCCCTGCCCTTCCTGCAGGATCACAAGGTCGAGGAAAGCATCGTCTATCCGGCCGCGGGCTATATCGAGATGAGCCTGCGCGCCGCGCTCCGGTGGAGCCGGAGCGACCAGATCGAACTGCGCGACTTCGACATTCTTCGCCCGTTGGTGATCGAAGGCGATGAAGTCTGGGAAACCCAGGTCCGTATCTCGCCTGACGATCATGTGGTCGAGATCCTGTCGCGACCGCGCCTGTCCGACAACGACTGGTCCTTGAATGCCCGGGGAACATTCCTGACGCCTTCGACGACTTCCAGAACCCCGTGGGTGAAACCCGGTGATAGCGTTCTGTCGGAACTCGATCACGAAACGCTTTACACGGTCACCAAGAGCTTTGGTCTGAATTACGGTCCGGCTTTCCGCCGTGCTGATAAAGTGGTCAAGCACTCGAATACCAGCGCGACCGTTACGCTGTTGCCGCAGGACGAGAGCCTCGCGGATTACTCGTTCTCGCTCTGCCCGACTTTGGTGGATGCCGGCTTCCATGGCCTGTTCGCGCTCCTGGACGGTGTCGAGGATGTTCCGCAAAACACATCCTTCCTGCCGATCCGCCTTGGCACCTTGCGTCTTCTGGCACCGGAAACCCTGCCGGCTTCCGTGCGTATCGAAGTCACAAAGGCGTCTCCGCGCTCGATCGAAGCAAGCTTCGAGTTCCTGGATGCCGACGGCCTGACGATCGCCCGCTTGACCAAGACCCGGTTCAAGGCGGTTACTCTTGGACAGGACACGCGTCCCGACGATCTGGTTTACCGCCAGATTGCGACGCTTCTTCCTGCGCAGGACCGTATCTCGCCGCTTCAGGAAACCTTCGATGGATTGCCTTCATTGGCAGGCAATCTGGACCTTCTGGGCGCCGACGACCAGGAACTCGACGACAGCCGTGTTCTGATCGAAGCGCTGGGTCGCACGATTGCGCACAAGACACTTTTCGATCTATTCGCAGATCGGAAAATTGAACTGGCGTCGCTTGTCGCAGCCGGCGATTTGCATGAAACGGCAGTGCCGCTTGCAGCAAGTCTCTTTGGCTGGCTGGCCGAGAGCGGCCTGTGCACGGAAAGCGACGAAGGTTTTGAACTCACGGATCCGTCTGGCAATCCGGATGCATCGGCGCTTCTGCAAGCCCTGACCGATGGCGGAGGCGAACATATCGCCGAGGCAGCGTTGCTGGCACGACTTTGGACGGGTTTGTCCGATATTCTGAAGTTCGGCCTTCAGGAAGCTTCCGGCAAGGAATATTCTTCCAGCCTGTTCGACGCCTACCGTTCCTCCTCTCCTGGCAAGCGGGCCCTGTCGTCGGCCCTGCAGTCTGGTGTACAAAGCCTGATTACCAGCTGGCCAAGTGACCAGGCACTAAGGGTTCTTCTGGTTGGGGCGAACGGTGGTCTCGCTGCGGCGATCGATGCTGCGCTTGATCCCACCTACATGGCGCTGACCGTAACAGATGCAACGTCCTCCGCAGTTGGCAGGGGCGAGCGTCTGTGGCAGGGCAGTTCGGCGACCGAGTTTGTTGAACCAGGCGAAGCATCCTTTACCTTCGACCGGCATTTCGACATCGTGCTGTTCGATACGTCTCTTGCGGAAATCGATGCAGACACGCTGAAGCGGTTCACGAAATCCATGGTTCCAGGCGGGCTGGTGCTTGGCGCAGAACCGCTGCCTCATCCGCTCACCGACCTAATCATGGGCGTCGGCTCGTCCTGGTGGGACGAAGGCGCAACTGCCGAGTTCCCGATTTCCAGGCAACAGGCGGACTGGACCAAGACGCTGGAAGCTGCCGGTTTGGCCGAGGTCCAGACCGTACCGCTGAAGAGCACTTTGATTGAAGCCGATCTCCTGTGCGCGCGTGCGGGTGATCGCGCTGAAGAAGCAACGGACACCGACGAAGAAGCACCGGAAGCTGAAGCCGAGAAGAAAAAGTATCTTCTTCTGACCAGCTCAGAGGGCGCGTCTCACCGACTCGCCGAAGGTCTGAAGGCTTGCCTAACCCGTAAAGGTCACACAGCCACCCTTCTTGTTCCAGGTGAAGTTACCGAACAGCTCGGCGACGACATCTGGAGTGTTGCACTTGGCGACAAAGTTGATGTCCAGGTGGCGGACGAAGCGCTCAACGCGCTTGTTGCCGCACATAACGGCCGGGTCGTTCATCTGCTCGGTGCCTATGCTGCCTCTGCCGACGCTCTCGCATCTGTCGATAGTCGTGCCTTCAGCCTGATGACACTGCTCAAGGCGCTGGGACCAAACGGCGGCGAGTTCACGGTTCTGGCACCAGCCGGCGCGCAGGATATAGCCGGTGGCAAGCCAGCCGCTCCCGAGCAAGCCGGGATCTGGGCGTTTGGCCGTGTGGTCATGAACGAATACCCGGACGCGAACCTGAAGCTGATCGACGTCTCACCGGATCTGGAGCCAGGGATAGCTGCTGCACGTGTGGCCGACGAAATCCTGGTAGCCAATTGCGAACGGGAAATCGTTCTCGACAGCAAAACCCGTTCCGGTATCCGCCTTGTAAAAGGTGGCGTCCTATCAAGCGTCACGTTGCCGGAAGGCGCCAAACCCGCCATGCGGCTGGATATCCTGCGCCAAGGCTCCCTGGACCAGCTCTCCTGGCACGCCGTTGAGCGCAAGCCGCTTGAAGGCAAGGATGTGGAAATCGCCGTTGAAGCCAGCGGTCTCAATTTCCGCGATGTGATGTGGGCACTCGGCCTGTTGCCGGAAGAAGCTCTCGAAGATGGCTTTGCCGGACCGACACTCGGCATGGAGTGCTGTGGACATGTTGTGGGCTGTGGTCCGGACGTGACCCGCTTCCGACCGGGTGACAAGGTCATCACCTTCGCCCCGGCCTGCTTTGCATCTCATGTCACGGTCGACGAAAGCGGCTGTGCGCCGATGCCGAGTACGGTTTCCGCGGAAGAAGCTGCAACGATCCCGGTCACCTTCCTCACTGCCTATTATGCCCTTGTGCATCTGGCTGCTCTCTCTGAAGGGGAAACGGTCCTGATCCACGGAGGCGCCGGTGGCGTCGGCCTGGCCGCCTTGCAGATTGCCAAGTGGCGCGGTGCGAAAATCATTGCGACCGCAGGGTCCGAAGACAAGCGCAACACCCTGAAGCTGCTCGGGGCAGATGTCGTTCTGGACTCCCGAAGTCTGGCGTTCGTTGACGCCGTCATGGAAGAAACTGCCGGCGAAGGCGTCGATGTGGTTCTCAACTCGCTGTTCGGCGAAGCCATGGAACGCAGCATTGAGGTTCTGAAACCGTTCGGCCGCTTCCTGGAACTGGGCAAACGCGACTACTACGGCAACACCCGGATCGGCCTGCGTCCGTTCCGTCAGAACCTGACCTACTTTGGCATCGATGCCGACCAGCTTCTAACCCGCCAGCCAAAGCTGGCCGTCGACCTGTTCGTCAAGCTTGTCGAGCTATTCGAAGCGGGCACGCTACGTCCCTTGCCGCATCGCCTGTTCGAAGCCGCAGATGTGGTCGACGCCTTCAGACTGATGCAGCAGGCGGGCCATATCGGCAAGATCGTGATCCGCCCGCCCGCGGTTCCCGAAAACGTGCCGACCAAGCGCGAGATCTCATTTGACGGTGAGGCTGTTTACGTCGTTGCCGGTGGCTTTGGCGGCTTCGGTGCAGCATTGCTCCACCGCCTTGCCGATCATGGTGCAAAGTCGCTTGCAGTTCTCAGCCGCCGGGGCGCTTCAAGTGAAGACGCCCAGGAGGTTCTCGCGCAACTGACCAAGCGCGGCATCTCGATCAAGGGTTATGCCTGCGACATCACCAACGAAGCAGCAGTGAAGAAGGCGCTTGCAGAGATCCGGTCTGAAGGACATCAGATCAAGGGCGTGTTCCACACGGCGATGGTGCTGAATGACGTGCTGATCGCCAACATGGATCATGACGGCCTGACAAAAGTGCTGGCGCCCAAGGTCCGCGGCGCGGAACTGCTGGACAAACTGACATCCGACGATCCGCTCGATCATTTCGTGTTGTATTCGTCCGCCACGACCCTTGTCGGCAACCCTGGTCAGGCCAACTACGTCGCCGCCAACGGCTACCTGGAAGGCCTTGCACGCAAGCGCCGGGCCAAAGGCCGGCCAGGCCTTGCTGTCGCCTGGGGTGCAATCTCCGACGCCGGTTATCTGGCCCGCAACGAAGATGTCAACGAGATGCTGTCCCGCAAGCTCGGACGCCATGCCCTGACTGCCAAGGAAGCACTCGACGGCCTCATGGCCCTTATGGTGCAGCCTTCGCAGGAAAACGTTGGCCTTGCGGCGCTTGGATATGCGCGTATCGACTGGCAGGCGGCACGCAAGGATCTGGCACTGGTCGGCACACCTCTGGTCGGTCTGCTTGGCCTTGGTGACGAAGACGAAACCGGCGCGGACGGAGCGATAGACCTTGCTGCCATGCTGGAAGGCATGGATCAGGTCACTGCCGCACAGACTGTTGCCAAGCTTCTGGCCGCCGAAATCGGCAAGATCCTGCGGATTGCACCTGAAGAGATCGATCCGCACAAGCCGCTGTCGGACATCGGCATGGATTCCCTGATGGCTCTTGAACTGCGCATGAGTGCGGAACGTCAGCTCGGGATCGATATTCCATTGATGTCTCTCGCAAACGGCGCGACGTTGATCGACCTGTCCAGCCGTGTTGCAAACCGGGTTCTGGGCGAAGAAAATGCCTCCGGAATTTCGGATGAAACGCAGCAGCTCGCCAGCTTGCACGTGGATGACCAGCGTCAGGAAACGGAAGATCTTTCCGACATTGCTGCCGAAGTTGAGAACAAGAGCCGCGAACTTGGTTCCTTCCTGTAAGCGGCATCATAAAAGGATTGACTGGTATGGGCGCTGATGATCGCGCCAAGCTGATGGACAGCTTGAAAGCCAACCGCCGTTCTGCGCGTGGACGGGCGACGTCTTCGTCGGCGCGTCCACAAGCGGCAGCCCCGAAGCGCAAGGTCTATGACTTCAAGGAGCTGCCGCAGGTCAAGCAGTTGCAGATGCACAGAGCTGCGGCAGACATGATGGGGATCGAAAACCCGTTTTTCCGACCTCACGACGGGCTGGCAGCGGGTACAAGCGTCATCAACGGCAGCAACTACGACAATTTCGCTTCCTACAACTACCTCGGCCTGAACGGGCACCCCAAGGTCAACGAGGCCGCAAAGGCCTATGTCGACAAATTCGGCACGAGCGTTTCTGCAAGCCGTATTGTTGCCGGTGAGCGCCCTTTCCACGCAGAACTGGAAGCAGCGCTGGCGAGGATCCACGGTGTGGAATCTTCGATCGTCATGGTGTCCGGTCATGCCACCAACGTCACGACGATCGGCCATTTGGTCCACAAGGGTGATCTGGTCCTGACCGATTCCTTCGTGCACAACTCCATTGCCGAAGGTGTTCGCCTGTCCGGCGCGACCCGCATGAACTTCCCTCATGATGATCTTGATGCTCTGGAAAAGATGCTCGCAGATCATCGGCACAAGTTCGACAAGGTGCTTGTTGTCGTGGAAGGTCTCTATTCGATGGATGGAGATTTCCCGGACCTGAAGCGTGTCGTGAAGCTCAAACAGGCCTATGACGCCTGGTTGATGGTCGACGAAGCACATTCCATCGGTGTCCTCGGCAAGACCGGCAAGGGCATCGCCGAGCATTTCGGGATAGACCCGACTGAAGTCGAAATCTGGATGGGGACGCTGTCCAAGACCTTCTCATCCTGCGGTGGCTATATCGCCGGATCCAAGGTCCTGTGCGACTACCTTAAAGTGTCTGCGCCGGGTTTCGTGTTTTCCGTTGGACTTTCCGCCGCGCTCGCAGGCGCTGCCATTGCGTCTGCAGATCTGCTTGAGCAGGAACCTGAGCGGGTCGCAAAGCTACAGAAGAACGGAGCACTCTTTCTGGAGCTCGCAAAGGAAGCCGGACTGAACACTGGGCCCAGTGCCGGCTACGCGGTGGTTCCCGTCATTGTCGGCGATTCTGCAAGTGCCGCAACGCTTTCCAATCGTTTGCTCGCAAAGGGAATCAATGCCCTGCCGATCATTTTCCCCGCCGTGCCTGAGAAATCAGCGCGCATTCGGTTCTTCATTACAAGCGAACATACCGAAGACCAGATCCGGCGCGCTGTAGAGACAACGGCTTCCGAACTCGACGCAATGCGCGCGGACGGAACTGCCGTCGACCGGCTTATCAAGGCTACGCGCTAACAGATTTGGGCATCATGCCTCCCGCAATTGCCGGACACGAAAATGCTGTCGTGTCCGGATCGGAGGAAGCCTACCTGTCAGAGTTCTCTCGATAACGCGGATCCTGATCAATCGTCACATCAAAGCCGCCCATGAAAAGATCGCCGATCTTCGTCGGCAACAGATTTTGAAGGCGAATACCCCAGGCCAGCAAAAACGGAAACGCATAGAACGGCTTGCGACGGTCGATTGCCCGTCGCATCAATGCGGCTGCTTTTGAAGCCGGCATTTCGAACGGTTTGGCACCGTTGTGGCGCGCTGACATCGGTGAAGTGATGAACCCCGGGCAGATGATCGTCACGGATATGCCGAAGGGCTTCAACCAACCGCGAAGGGAATGCCCGTAGCCAATGAGTGCCGCCTTCGTGGCGCTGTAGCTCGGCATATCCGGCAAGGCACGCATTCCGGCCAGAGACGAGATAAGTACCAGTTGCCCACGCCGGCGTTTTTGCATGTTGTCGACGAGGCCCGTGAGGGTGTTGACCACGCCTCGATAGTTCACATCGATCTGCCGATCGCTGTCCGCATTCGTTTCGCGCGTTCGGTTGGGGCCGAGCCCGGCAGTCACACCAGCATTTGCAATGACCAGATCGACTGGATGCCGTGCATCCAGATTGCTCAGATAGCCATGCAGTGCTTCGCGATCACGAATATCGATGGCACTGATTTCACCGTCAGCACCAAGCTCGCGGATTTCCGTCAGCAAAGCTTCCAGCCGCGCCTCATCCCGGGCAATAAGGGCGAAATAGATGCCAGGACCAGCGTATTCACGAGCAAGCGCCTGCCCTATGCCGCCGCTGGCACCGGTCAACACGATGACCTTTTGTGTTTCGCCTGCCATTCTTGCCTCTCCCATGAGGGTTAGATTCCAAGTTTTCTGCCTAGCCAGGACGAGTGCCGCTTGATCGCGGTCACCAGAAGGTGCCGCTTGTCTGTCCGTTGCTCCGCAAGCCGCGCAACCAGAAACTCCGGTGAGCATGGCAACAAGGAAACCGGGTCAATTGTGCGGGCATACTTCACGAGAGCCAGATAGACCAGCTCCGGCAAGGTGCGGCTTGTGCCTCTGCCCTCAATCTGGGTCAAGTCCTCACAAAGACCCCAGCCGGCATAAAAGGGCGCTCCATGGACACATACCTTCTTGCCCCGCAGCAAAGCTTCGAACCCCGATAACGAAGAAAAAGTCTCGACACCATCGACTGCTTCTATGAGGTCGATGATATTCGCATCTTCGGCAATTTCATCGGCGTATTCCAACGCGGTTTCACGAGGCACCTTGCCTTTGCGCAAACCGGTCTCAACATCGGGATGCGGCTTGAAAACCAGGAACGCCTCGGGATGACGGGCACGGGCGAGGCGAAGCAGATCGAGATTCACGTTCGGTGTGTTGGCGCAATCGATCGTCGCAGATCTGGATTTTCTGATTGCCGCATCGTCCGCAACCTGCCCCGGTACGAGGATCTTTTCCTTGTTGGCCGGATAGGCAAATGAACGCGTCTTGCCGAAATTGTATTTGGAGACCCTGGCGCGAATGATCAGGTCGATCAAAACTTCGCCCCGGTTCCGTTCTTCCGGTGAAAGCTCGTACCCTTTCAGTAGAACCTCAAGCCGGCTGGGCCGAGAGGGGTCGTAGTAGATGCCGAGGTCATCGACGGCAAGCATAGCCCCTCTTGCAAGGCCTGCACCAAGACCGACGGAGCGCAAGAAACCGTCTTCTATGCGCGACAACTGAATCCCGTTTTGTATGCAAATCTGCTCGAACGCGGGATCGGTACGTCCCGCCCAGGAATATATCCGCCCGCCGTCACTCCGTGCGGCTGAGACTGCATCCTCTTGGGATTCGTGAAACGTGACCGCCCCGCCTTTTCCGGAAAAGGTAGCGTTGATCGAAGGATGGTTCCAATACTGCGCGCCGTAGCAATGGCCAGGCATGGCGTTGTCCTGCCACTGCTCCTGCATGAGCGAGTGGATCTCCAGCGCTTCACCGGGGTGCAGAAGATCGCCTGTATAAGGTGAGAACCAGGCAGTCCGGCAAGACAATATCCAGTTCAGCAGGTCGTCGATGGCTAGCTGCTCAAGAGCAGCCTTGTTCTTGAGTTCGGCCCAGAACAAGGCGCCCTCTTGTCGGACCTCGTCTCCGGCCAAAAGCCTCTGAAGCGAAAGACCTTCGGCTCCAGCAACCGCAGTTTCGCCCGCCGCGGAACAGGAGAGCAACTTCTCACGCCAAGTGCCCGTAAAATCGCAAACCGACGCATTGTTTCGGCCATGTCGGACGAACTGCCGGATTAGCGCGTCAAAGGCGACGCTCATCAAAGAACGTTCTTTCAGCTCGGAGCGGCTCACTGGCAAAAGAATTAAACTGGAGGGCAGCCGCCGGGCTTGTGCAGGTGTCGGTCCTTCCAGGACTAGAAGAAGGCTACCTGTGGCAGGCTTCATTCTGCTGAACGCATTGGCATTTTTCAGCCAAACTGCCTGATAAGGACTGGTATCTGAACTCTCAAGGATCCCGCCCTCGAGAGCCGCTTGAAGCCGGGCCTCCAACGGCCGAAGCTCCGGGTCGACAATCTTCAACGCCGACTTATGCCCCTTCAACCAACCGATCACAACGGCACTCCGAGCGCACGTGCCCTGGCGAGCCTGGGAGGAGGATCGACATAGGCTCCGAAGGCGTTCAAGTCTCTATTGGCAATCTTTTCGGCAATGTTTTTTGCCGCGACTGCGACACCTTCCGAATTGTGAATCGACCCTCGTACCTGCGTTGAAGCTGCCAGCGCCTGAACGTAAATGAGAAGAAGGTCACGATCCGGCTGATCCGGCTCATTCCAGAAACTCGCCAGATCACCCTGGTGGGTCAGGCCGGCAATATCGTAGTGGGCCGGCACCAGCGTCTTCACCGGCACGCCAGCTTGCAAGGCTTCCAGCCCGGCAGTGGAATTCAGCGTCACGACCCCGAGCGCCTTTTCGAACGGCTTCGCAAGGCCGCCGCCATCGAGAAAATGCACCCTGTGTTGCAAGCCGAAGCGGTCTGCAAGTTGATCTGCAACACCCGGCCAGTCTTCGAAGCCGACATCGAGAGGGTGGCTCTTCAAGACCAGGTGAACGTCGTCATCTGCCACTTCTGCCAAGGATCGAAAAACGACCTCCAGAACCTCTTCAAAACTGTGGAATGGAGAATGTCTGCGCAACTGGAAATCTCCCTCCAGCTGCAATGGCAGCACGTAATAGCGAACCGCCTTCTCCTGCAATTCCGCAAGCTGGCGTTCAGCTGCCCTGTTCCTCCGCTTTTCCTTCAACAGCCTGACTGCTCCGCGCAGATATTCAGCAACCGGGGAATAGATCGTGTGCCGCTGATAGGCAGGATAGAGCGGCTTCAGGAAGACATTCGTCAGGTTATAAACCACGTCAGGCGCTGTCTGGAGCCAGAAGCTGGAGGGATACCGCGGGGTGAGATCCACCGCCCCCGCAGTCTCGGCTATGCGCCTTATCGCAGCCGGGTCGGAAGGAAAGTGACTGAGCGTGGACAAACCGGTTCGCTCCAGCGTCATCCAGCCGGGCCGCAACGCCCCGAGTTCTGTCACGGCAACATAAACGCCTAGCCGGACTGCCTTTTCGATTGCAAGGCGATGGTAAAGGCGCTGATCCCCATGAAGAACGAGATCTGTAATCTCGTGTTTGCGCAAATAGTCTTCTATGTAGGCCGGCCATTCGGATGGCTGCCCCTTGAAACTGATACAGCCCTTTCCGTGCCAATGCAGCCAGTCACCAGCGCAGAAATTGATCCGATGAACCTCAAACCCGAGGGCTTTGAGGCAATCACCCGTTTGCTTGTAGAGCGGAGATAGCGGTCCCTGCAGAAATAAGACCCGTCTTACGACATTTGGGCGAGTTTCCGTTGCCAGGGTCGGCTCAACCGCGCCAGACATGTGTCCACCGTTCGGTTTTGCCACGCCGTTCCAGTTGTTCGGAAAAGGTCGTCGCGATCCCTCTCGCCTGCGCCTTTTGCAAACGAGGCGGCATTTCACAGAAGGCTTGCGGCAAATTAACCGTGTCCGCAATCATCCGTTCCGCCATCATGTCGGCAGCCGCCTCTCTGCCTTCCTTGGTATAGAAACATCCCTTGACCTGAATGGACGCTGCAAGCAACCGTTCAAGCGCATCCAGCAGATCCTGATCCGGCATCGTCGGGTTCCGCCAGAAATCATCAAGAGGGTTCTGGCACGTCAGCCCTGCGATATCATAAAGTGCGATGCCGAGAACCTTCGTGGGGCAATTCGCCCTGAGGGCATGCAGACCGGTGGTGCTGTTTATCGTCAAAGAGCCTGCTGCGTGTTCCAGTAGCCGGTTCAGGTTGCCACCATCCACCAGAACCACACGCTTCTTGACCCGGTATTTCTTGGCGAGCGTCCGCAGGATTCGCCCCCAGGGCTCCATGCCATTGTCCAGAGGGTGGACCTTGAAGACAAGGCGCGCCGCGACAGGTGCGTTTTCTGCAAACGACTTGATGACCTCCTCCGCAGCATCCGCAATATGGTCATACTGGGAGTTATAGCGCAGCTGATAGTCGCTCTGAAGCTGAAGGGGAAAGACGTAGTATGGCAGGCCAGTCGCAATAATGTCGTCAATCACGTGGTGGGCGTGCCTGTTGCGGCTTTTGGCGAGCGAGAATCGCGGAATATTGCTCAGGTAGTCGATCAGCGGATGATAAAGCTTGTCACGGACATACCTGGGATATGACAACGCGAAGATCACGTTGGACATATTGTAGGTTACCTCGTTCACCGCTTCGTTGATGAACGGGTACTTGTAGAGAGCCTGCCGGTCGATATCCGGAAGGCTGCTGCCTACCTTCATGATGAGTTCCGGATCATCCGGAAACCGGGAGTGCGCGGACATTCCGCAATGTTCAAGCGTTATCCAGTCCGGACGCAGATAGCCGTTTTCAAAGGTCAGACACGTTATGCCGAGTTCAGCCCCCACTTCCGCCGCTGCGACATGATAAGGCACACGATCCGCGTAATAGACGATGTGGGTAATCTTCTGGTCGAGACAGTAGGCTCGAAGCCATTTGGGCCAGTTTCGCAAGGAGCCGCGATAGGATGTACATCTGCGGTCGTGCCAACCGATCCAGTCGCCGGCACACAGGTTCACCCGGCGTGTGGACGCCCCTGCTTTTTCAAGGCTGTCGGCAATGGTTCGCGCAAAAACGCCAGGCGGCCCTTGCAGAAACAGCACCACCATTGAACTGACTGAAACCATGCAATCTGCCAACCTACCGGCTTTAACGGCCCACCATGTTTATCTGAGCCGTTAAATCTTCGTACGGCAACTGTTAATCCGTGATGTTACTTACCACAGAGTAGTTGCTGATGAGCGGAGCGATGATTTGCAGGAACTTGCCAAGCTCAGCAGTCGGATGGTTCGAAACGAACAGGATGTCCTTGTCCCGCATTTCGAATTTCTGCGACATGAAAAAGCCCTTCGGATCGCGAAGGCTCAGTTTGTAGACAAGAGGAACACTCTGACCGGTCAGCTTGTCCGCGAGAAGAGGCTTGAGCTTTCGCACGAGCGCAGCATCCTCAAAGCGGAACAGGAAGACACCGTTTGCATCCGCACGGTCATCCCGCAAACCACCCACCGTCGCCAGAGCCTCGGCCATCGTGACGGTTTTCGTCTTGAACGGAACGAGCTGGTTTGCCTTGAGGGCACCGAAAGCAGAGAAAGTACGCGGGCGATGCGACAGAAGAATGTTGTCGTTGGGCGCGATCAGAACGTTGTTTTCCGGGTAATCGATCAGGTCTTCCAGACGGGTGGTACCGGCGCGGTTGCCGCGCTTCAGCGTAACCACGGTCTCATAGGTCGCGTCGCGCGCGCCACCTGCCTGCGCAACGAGGTCGAGCAAGCGGGTATTTCGCAGCGGCAACGGATAAACGCCCGGCTTGGCGACATCGCCGACGACAACCGCGGTTGAGCTCAGCTTGTCTCTGAGGGAAATCAGAACCTGCGGCTCAACGGCCTTGCCGACGAGTTTCTGCTGCACCGACTGGCGCAAGCCCTCAATACTGAGGCCTGCTGCCCGTATACGGCCAGCGTACGGCACGAAGATATAGCCGCTCTCGTCAACAACGGACGGAATGTTGCTCGACCCGCCACCGCCACTGCTGAACAGGCCGTCTGGCGACGCCTCCCAGATAGTGACATTCAGCGTGTCGCCAACACCGAGGAGCGTTGAAGACCCGCCACTTCCAACTCCGTGGAACTGGTTGGCGAAAGCAAGCGGACGGTAATTCTTGATGGTGTCAATGTTGGACGGTTCGACAACGACGACGGTGTAATCACCCGTCTGTGCACTGTTTTCGACATCTTGCGACGAAATATTTATCGCAGCCGGACCCTCGCCCGGCAGGGCGGAGCACCCAAACAGAACTCCGGCAGCCGCCAATACTGACAAAAAACGCATTAGTACCCAATCCACCCAAATTGCTGCCAAGTCTGGTAACACCCTCTTGCAAGGTTGTCCAAGACGCATCGCAGCTTTCCCCGGGAGAAACCTCCCAGCTGTGACTTTGCTGTAACACTACACCGTCTTTTCCTAGTGAATTGATAAATTTCCAATTTATCGTCTTCTGTTCGGCATGTGAGCGTCGATAATCGAATTCAGCGTCAGAGCTTCCAACATCTGTCTTCGGGGTATCTTATGACCGCCAGCAACCGGCATAACGACATTAAAAACATTAAAATTCTCTCGTCAGAATTAACAATCTGGCTGCGGGATTCGGCCTTGCCGCTCTGGTCAACTGCCGGTATCGACCCGCAAACAAAAACCAGTCTTGACGTTATCGACCTCAAAACAGGTGCCGGCCTTCCGGTCACGCGGCGCGCGCGGGTCGTGAGCAGGCAGATCTATTCCTTTCTGGAAGGCAAGAAGCTCGGGTGGACGGGACCAGCCGAGGAATTAGCGACCGGACTTTATGGCTGGTACACGAGCACATTCCTGATGCCGGACGGACACTACGCCTCTTGCGTTGACATGAATAACACCGTCACAGACACGAGTTTCGACCTCTACAATCAGTCTTTTTCCCTCTTTGGCTTCGCCAAGCTGGCAGCGGATCTTCCTGCCTGTAAAACCAGCGCAAGCGAACAGGCCGACAAGCTGCTGGATCATCTGATGACGGCCTATCGTCATCCGGAAGCAGGATTTCAAGAAGCCTCTCCCGCGAAGGCACCGCTTTGCTCCAATCCGCACATGCACATGTTCGAAGCGTGCCTCGCATGGGAAAAAGTCTCTTCGGATACGGCCTGGGCGGACCTTGCCGATGAAATCGCCGAACTTGCGCTGACGCGATTCATCGACCCGGTTTCAGGCGGGCTTCGGGAATTCTTCAACAGCAACTGGACCCCGTTTGATGGTGACAAAGGCCGTGTCATGGAGCCCGGTCACCAGTTCGAATGGGCGTGGCTCCTGACAAGATGGGGGCAATCGAGAAAGGATGCCGGTGCCTTGATAGCTGCTCGGCGTCTCTACGACATTGCATGGACCTACGGCATAGACGAAAGCCGCGGTGTTGCCTTCATGGCCTTGAACGACGATTTTTCCGTCCGAGACCCTATGGCACGCCTGTGGGGACAGACGGAATGGATCAAGGCTGCCGTCGCTCTGGCAGAAGTTTCAACAGGCGCGGAAAGGGATGCCTACCTGGCGGATATTCCGGAAGCCGTCCATGCACTGAAAGTCTATTTTGCAGATGTCCCCGCCGGCTTGTGGCGAGACAAGCTCTCTCCAGACGGAACCTTTGTCGATGAGCCTGCACCGGCAAGTTCGCTCTATCACATCGTTTGCGCCATCTCGGAACTTCACGATTTCGCAGAATCACTTTGACCGGGTCGTCGGGGTTAAAAAGGCATGCATGGCGAAACCAGAGCAGTAAAAGACGCATTCGGCCTTTTTCATTTCGATACAGAGCTCTATAGCTTGTCGCCGGTTTAAGAAGACGTGCGACCAATGAGGAGGCCGAATGCCCAAGGCTCAGATCATCGATGGCAAGGCCATCGCGGAAAGTGTCAGGCAAGAAATCACCAACCGGGCAGCCAAGCTGCTGGAAACCAGCGGCAAACGCCCCGGTCTGGCGGTCGTCCTGGTGGGTGAGGATCCTGCCAGCCAGGTCTACGTACGCAACAAGGACAGGGCCGCCGAAGCCTGCGGTTTTCACTCTGTGAAACACACGCTTGCTGCTGACACCAGCGAGGACGCTGTACTGGCACTTGTCGACCAGCTCAACAACGACCCTGATATTCACGGAATTCTGGTACAGCTGCCTTTGCCGGGACATATCGACGAGAGCAAGGTGCTGCGCCTCATCCGCCCGGAAAAGGACGTCGACGGATTCCATCCTGTCAATGTTGGACTGCTGACTGCCGGAGAACGGGACAGTGCGCTGGTGCCCTGCACGCCTGCCGGTAGCCTGGTGCTGTTGAAGCGCACACTCGGCGACACGCTCTCGGGTCTCAACGCAGTCGTGGTGGGCCGGTCCAACATCGTCGGCAAACCCATGGCGAGCCTTCTGCTTCAGGAAAGCTGCACTGTCACGATCGCTCATAGCCGCACCAGAGACCTGCCGGACGTCGTGCGTTCCGCGGACATCGTCGTCGCGGCGGTCGGTCGGCCGGAGATGATCAAGGGCGATTGGATCAAGCCGGGCGCGACCGTTATCGATGTCGGCATCAACCGAATTCCGGCTCCGGACCTGGGTGAAGGCAAGGCTCGCCTGGTTGGCGACGTGAACTTTGCAGAGGCAGCAGAGGTTGCAGGAGCCATTACACCGGTTCCCGGTGGTGTTGGTCCAATGACGATTGCAATGCTGATGGTCAACACCTTGACGGCTGCTCGCCGTCTGCTTGACCTTCCGGAGGAAGAAGCGCTTTTTTGAGTAATAACCGGCCGGCATGAAAGCGCGAGCAAGAATACTCTCGCTCGTTCTTACGGCACATTCACTAAAGTCTTGTGCCACCTTCTCTCTTGAACTCGTTCCGGTGCCATGGTCTATCGTGTTTGTATTCGCTTAACCATGGCCCTTTAAGGTGCGTAACGTAGGGGCTGCAAACGCAGATGGTTGAATTGCGCTGTAATCAGACGCAATTCGGCTGACCAATTAAACAGGCGGCAGTGAGTGAAGGGTCTACCGTCTTGCAAGTCCGGCAGGTTCGCCGGCAGGCGTTTCAACGCATTTTCCTCATTGGCAGCCTGGTTGGCTGGCGGTGTTTCTTTTGTTGCCTTGCGCCCGGCTGGCGCTGGGTTGGCCTGTGCCCTTCTTCTTGCAGCTCCCCTTCCCGCAAATTCCTTTGAAATCTTCGGCTGGAAGTTTTTCGAATCGGCGGAAGACGAAGCCAACGCTGTTCCTGATCCCCTGCCCTATGAGGCAGACCTGACAATCTCCAATGGTGCGGATGATCTCACCAAGGAATTGAAAGACGCCTCGCTGCTGGTGCAGCAACAGGAAAAGCCTCCCTCCGGCGAGGCAGGCCTGCTCGCACGCTCTCTTTCTGATCGCGAACGGCTGATCGCCCAGCTTTATGCCGATGGCCGCTACGGTGGAACTGTCGATATCACGCTTGCAGGCATTCCGCTTGAAACCGCTCTTGAACAAAGTGATTTGCCTGACGCTCGGCCGGTGAAGGTTGAGATCCTGGTCAATCCGGGGCCGGTCTTCACCTTCAGCAATATCGACGTGTCGTCCCAGGACGGCGATCTGTCCACCGACCCGTCCTTCTGGGGCCTCGCGAAAGGCGAGGTCGCTGCTTCCGGCAAGATCCTGACGGCGGAAAAGCGCATGATCGCGGTTCTGCGCGATCGCGGATATCCGAAGGCGCGGATTGCAGAACGCCGGATAACCGCGGACCATAGCACCAACACCCTCGCCGTGGCGCTGATCGCCGATGCCGGCCACCAGGCACGTTTCGGCCCGGTCTCGGTCAAGGGTACGGAAGTCACCGACCCGGATTTCGTCGTCCAGCAGGCAATGCTTCCGGTCGGAGGCGTCTATTCGCCTGAAGACCTGGCCCGTGCACGCAAACGGCTCAACGAACTTGGCATCTTCTCGTCCATCCGGCTCGTGGAAGGGGAAATCGAAGGCCCAGACGGCACCATGCCGGTCACCATCGAGGTGAGCGAGCGCAAGCGCCACGTGATCGGTGCCGGTGCTTCCTGGTCCAGCACCGAGGGCTTTGGTGTCGAATCCTACTGGCGCAGAAGAAACCTCTTCGGCCGCGGCGAATTGCTCTCTGTCGAAGGATCCGTTGGCAGGATCGGCAACGAGAGCGTCCTCGACATGGAGTACTCGGCCCGGATTGCCTTTGAAAAGCCAGGCGTTTTCGGCCCGCTTACCAGCTTTTCGACCAGCCTGCAGGCACGCCAGGAACATCCCGATGCCTACAAAAGCCGGTCGATTACCTATGACGCCTATCTCAACAGGGAGTTTTCCGAGCAGCTGAAAGGCCGCGCGGGCGCGGAGGTCTTTTACGCCAAGGAAGAAGACGCCTTCGGCGAAGGCGACTACCTGCTGGTCGGGTTGCCGGCGGACCTGACCTTCGACAATCGTGATGACAAGCTCAATCCGTCCAAGGGGATTTTCGCTGCCCTGTTTGCAGAGCCCGCTTACGATACCCTGAACAGCAACGCGATGGGTTTCATCAAAGGCACTGTTTCCAGTTACTATGCGCTCGATCAGGCCAAGCGCTTCATTCTTGCGGGCCGTGTCTCCACAGGGTCGATCCTGGCGCCGTCCGTGGAATCGGTTCCCGCCAGCCGGCGGTTCATCGCCGGTGGTGGCGGGTCCATCAGGGGTTACGCCTATCGCAACGTCGGCCCACGCAAGGATGGTGAAGTTACCGGTGGACGCTCAATTATCGAGCTTTCCGGTGAAGTTCGCGTCATGGTAACCGAAACTATTGGAATCGTTGGATTTGTTGATGCAGGTAATGCATACGAAGACAGCATTCCTGATTTTTCCGAGAGCCTGAAGGTGGGCGTTGGTGCTGGTCTGCGCTACTTTACTCCAATAGGCCCGCTTCGAGTCGATGCTGCGGTGCCGCTGGATCCGGGACAGGATGACCCGGACTTCGCCCTTTATGTAGGTTTGAGCCAGGCATTCTAACGCAGATGCGTTTTCTGAAACTTTCCTTGCGAATCTTCGGATTCCTGATCGCGGTTGCGATTGCTGTTCCCGTCCTCGCCCTTTGTGCGCTGCAAGTGCCGGCGGGCCGCACCTTTGTGTCCAGCGTCGTCAGCACGCTTGCCTCGTCCGACAATCAGATCATCACGATCGAAGATTTGTACATCAGCTTTGGGCTGAAGGCTGAAGTCGGAAAGGTCTCCCTGGCCGACAAGGAAGGAACCTGGCTGAACGTCGAGAACGTTGCAGCCGACTGGCATCCCATGCGGCTCCTTGCCGGCACACTCGATATTTCTTCTCTCACCGCATCCCGGATAGATCTGGAAAGAACACCTGTCCAGCCACCGGCTGAAGAGGTTGCCGCGACAGAGGAGAGCAGTTCATCGGGCGGTGTCTCGCTGCCATTTAACGTCACTCTAGAACGTCTGGGCCTTGACGAAATCAACCTCGGAGCTCCCCTACTGGGTGTACCTGTCTCCCTGACGGCCGCAGGATCAGGCTCTTTCGCGCTCGACCCGGCACTTGTCACTGCCGATCTCGACCTGCACAGGATCGACGGGATAGAAGCCGGTCTTGTGGCCAAGGCACAGTTTGAACCCGCCGCCGAAACGCTTGCCTTCGATATTGAAGTGTCCGAACCGCGTGGGGGCCTTGCAGCACGTCTTCTTGAAGTTCCCGACCTGCCCGCGCTGGATTTGTCGCTCAAAGGTGATGGTCCCCTGACCGACTGGGCAGCGAACCTGAGTGTGGCTCTCGATGGCAGGACCACCGTCACTGGTTCGGCAAAAATCGAGGAAAATGCATCCGAACGGCATCTGGCCTTCGATCTGGATGGTGATCTCGCGCCACTTGCACCTCCCGCGGCACAAGCATTTCTGCTCGGAACGACAAATGCCAAAGGAGCTGCCAGGTTCTCTACGGAGTTCGCCCCTCTTTCGGCCAACCTGACTTTGAAAACACAAACGCTTTCCCTGGAAGCAAAAGCTGATCTTGAGAACGATGCCGTCAACGCCACGGCGGATCTTGCCGTAAGTGCCGGGAATGACGCGCTGATTGCGCTCGACCTTGGCGAGAGGCGCATTGCCTTCGGTCCCTTGAGCGGAATGGTACGCGTTTCCGGACAACGTTCCGCGGTCGACTGGCAAACCAAGATTGACCTTAAGTCACTGCAGACAACGGAAGCCAGGACTGGAGCCATCACGCTGACGTCCTTCGGGAATGGAGCGGATCTCTCCGAAGGAAGTCTGACGTCCCCCTTCTCGCTATCGCTCGCCATTGACAGGCTGGAAGGCATTACCCCGCAAACAGAGCCTTTGACCGGTTCGCTTGAATTGAAGGCTACGGGCGCCGTGAACGGCTCAACCCAATCGGCTGAGATCAAGGACCTTACCCTTTCAACCGCTGTCGCCTCGCTAGCTCTGTCGGACACGAACCTGTCAGCCCACGCTGTCAACGGATCGGGCACGCTTTCGCTCGCCGACCTTTCCCGTCTGTCAGGCCTGGCAGGCCGTGATCTGGCCGGTGCTTTGAACGGAACATTTTCACTGGATCTTGATCCAAGCCAACTGTCGGGCACGATCACCAGCGCTCTCGTCACCAGGGATGTCGGAACGGCAATTCCTCAGGCCGACGCGCTTCTTGAGGGTGAAACACGCATCGACGTGTCTGTCGATCTTCAAGGCGTGGACGATATTACCGTCACCAGTCTCGCTGTTTCGAACAAGGCGCTGGATGCGGAAGGGAATGCCCGTTACCGGCAGAACGAACTCAGTTCCAGCCTGACGACCAGCCTTGCCGATCTCGCCAAGGTCAACCCGCAACTTGCCGGCTCGCTGGAACTCGAAGCGAGCACGGAAGGTCCGATCGATGCGCTTGAAGTGCAGGCGGTCGCCTCTTCAAAGCAGATCATGCTCGCAGGCACACCACTGGATGACTTGAAGCTTTCTGCAGAGGCAATGGCCAACCCAGCCGCGCCTACAGCCAAGATTACCAGCAGTGCCAGCCTGAATGGCCAACCCATTGCGGTTGATGTCGAGCTTACCAGCAAGGACGGTGGGGCAAGTGTCAGCCCGCTTTCCGTAAAACTGGCCGGCAACACCGTGACCGGTGAACTTTCTCTGGCAGACCTCGACAAGCCTGTTGAAACGCTCAAGGGCACGTTGAACATCGATGCTCCGGACCTTGCCTCGCTCTCTCCGCTCCTCCTGACGGAAATCGCCGGACGTATTCAAGGTACCGTGACAGCCAATCCGGAAACGCGGCAACTCGCACTTGATGTTTCCGGAAGCGATATCAGCGTGCCCGCAGTCAGTCTCGGCAGCGTGAAGCTCAAGGCCAATCTTACTGCCCCATACGAGCCGGAAACCGTCACTGCGGACATTCAGCTGTCAGACATCCTGACAGACGCGACCCCGGTTCATGCGGTCAGCCTTCAGGCCCAGCCTCAAAATGGCGGCACCGCAATCACGGCGGACGTCAAGCTGGACAAGAACGGCAAGGATGGCGTGACGCTTGCAGCGCAGGTGAACGAACCGGAAGCTGGCTCCTACGTCGTCGCCCTTTCAGAGCTTGCCATGCGATATCAGGGTATCGCCAGCCAGTTGAAGCAGCCGACGACCATTTCCTATGCGGCCGGTGAAGCGACGATCGAACCACTGGAGCTTCAGCTTGGCAATGGCTCGCTTGCGTTGTCAGGCAAGGCCGGCGAGACGCTTGACCTGAACGCCAACCTGACATCCATTCCGCTCAATCTTGCCAACGCCTTTGTTCCCTCGCTTGGTCTCGGCGGTGCTCTGTCCGGGAAGGTGTCTGCGACCGGAAGCTCATCGGCTCCAGAGGCGACCTGGTCGATCTCCGGAACAGGTCTGACGGCAAACGAGTTGCGAAACAACGGTCTGGCCGCGCTCAGTCTGTCGACCTCAGGCACATTGAAGGACAACCGGATCGACCAGACAACCAAGGTCAGCGATCCGAATGGACTGAATCTCACGGCTGCGGGAACGGTCGGGCTGCAGAAACCCAATCCGATTGCTCTTACCCTGAATGGCAACGTGCCGACCGCCGCTCTCAGACGCCCCATGATCGAGGCAGGTTTGCGCGGTGAAGGTACAATCGCCCTGAGCGGCAATGTCGGCGGTTCTGCGGCAACCCCCACTTACCAGATCACTGCCACGCCCAACGGTTTGAAGATCACCAGCCTGTCGACAGGTATCACTGTTCAGAACATTCGCGGCACAGCTTCTGTCAGCCAGAACCAAGCGTCGCTGAACGGCATTGCAGGTGACCTTGCGACGGGCGGTTCCATGTCGGCGTCAGGTACCGTTGGCATGAAGGACGGTTTTCCGGCGGATCTCAGCCTGAAACTGGACAATGGGCGCTATGTCGATCCTGGCCTGGTGACTGCGGAAGTGAATGCAGATCTCAAGGTTTCCGGTCCGCTTGCTTCCACCAGCGCATCAGCCCTTATCAGTGGGCAGGTATCGATCAACAAGGCGGATGTCTCAATTCCCGAGTATCTGCCCGGTGCGATACCTCCCGTTGATGTTCGGCATATCAATGCTTCTAAGGCGATCCAGCAGCAGGTTGCAGAACTTGGTGGCGAAGTCTCCCAAACACAGACGCAGCAAAAGACCTTCCCGCCGCGTCTGGACATCGTCCTGTCCGCACCGGGACGGATCTTCATTCGCGGTCGTGGTCTTGATGCGGAACTACAGGGCGATCTCAAGATCGTCGGTACAACGGCCTCGCCGCAGGCAATCGGTGCTTTCGGACTGAAGCGTGGCCAGCTCGACATTCTCACACGCCGCCTGATTTTCTCTCGCGGCAATGCCACATTCGAGGGCTCATTGACGCCTGTCCTCGACTTTGCGGCAACGACAGTGGTGAGCGACACGACCATCACCGTTACCGTGAGCGGTGAGGCAGACGATCCCCAGATCGCGTTCTCCTCGTCTCCCGAACTTCCGCAAGATGAAGTTCTGGCACTGCTTCTGTTCGGCAAGAGCGTCGGCAACCTGTCGCCCACACAGGTGGCACGGCTTGCGGCGGCCATAGCCACGCTCACCGGGGGCAGCGACAACGGACCGCTTGCCACGATCCGGAAATCTCTGGGCCTGGATGCCATCGACATCAACACGGACGGGGACAACGGCCCTTCTGTCGCTGTCGGCAAATACATCAACGACAACATCTATGTCGGTGTTGAACAAGGCACGGGTACCGGCTCCAGCCGGGTGAAGGTCGACATTGACCTGGACCGCGGGCTGAAGGTCCGTGGTGAAGTTGGTGCGGACGGATCTTCTAAGGCCGGTATCTTTTTTGAACGCGAGTATTGAGCCCACTCCCGTTCCCGGCAAATCTGACAGGGGCGAAGCGTGTAGCCGCCGCTGGAAACCGCGATTGCGACAAATTGCCCGCCAACGGTTGCGGTGCACTCGCGTCTCGTGCGAGTGTGCCTGCCATGACCAAACAATTTATGAGAAATACTCCGTCCCATCCGGAGGAAACCGTTTTTTCGGTGACGGAGACAGCCGTGAATGACGGGGGTGCAATCATGTCGGTGAACAGCAGTGACTACACTCTGGGTGAACGGATCTGCAAGGCGCGCGATGCCTCCAATCTTTCGACCGCCCAGCTTGCACGTCGGCTGGGCATCAAGACATCCACCCTGCAGAGCTGGGAAAGTGACCGGTCCGAACCGCGTTCCAACAAGCTCGTTTTGCTTGCCGGTATCTTGAATGTAAGCCCGACGTGGCTGCTGGTTGGCCGCGGTACGCCGCCGGTTTCGGAAAGCAGCACGACCTCCGATCTCGACAGCATGCGTGTTGCCCTCGACAGGGTCCAGCGCCAGGCTCAGGCACTTGCCGACGAGATTGCCACGCTGCAGGATCGTCTTGAAGGCTGATCCATTTCGCTGACTGACCATTCTTCTTGTGACGGCTGCCAATAGAAAGGTGGCCGTTTTCAAGCGCTTGATTTGCTTGGCGCAAATTTCTGCAAAGCAATGGGACCAGTGTCCTGCGGCGCAGGCGTTAAGTGCATCATCCGGATCCCCGACCGTCTTGGGTCGCCAGACCATGGCCTGACTGCTTGTTTGTCTGCCCGCTATTTTCCGGCACCAGTACGCTTGGCCGGGAAAAGCGCTTGCCAGACCTCACGCCTCCCCCCTATCTCTAGGTCAACGATTTCCTGGTCGGATTCGAGCGAAATCCGAATGCTGGACCCTCCAGCCTTTCTGGCTCCGCTCCTCGCATTCGTCAGAATGCACTCCCTGCCGGGCGATCCGTCAGACCGCCAGCGTCTGCCCCTCTCACGGTTCAGGAAACTACCCATGTCATTGAATGCTGCACTCTTGAAGGAAAAAGTGTTTATCGGCGGAGCATGGAGCGACGCGGACAGCGGACAGACCGTTGCCGTAACCAACCCTGCGACCGGTGAGACGATCGGAACCGTTCCCTTCTGCGGGCGTCCTGAAACCGCAAGGGCGATTGTGGCTGCCGAGGCCGCGCTTCCCGCCTGGAAAGCATTGACGGCAGAGGCGCGGGCCAACCATATGCACGCTCTCTGCGATGCCATCATGGCCGACCTGGACGACCTGGCTGCCCTCCTGACCACGGAGATGGGCAAGCCGCTTGCAGAAGCCAAAGGCGAGATTGCGCTTGGTGTGAAATACATCCGTTTCTTTGCCGAGGAAGGCAAACGGGTTTATGGCGACACCATCCCTTCGCCCTGGGCAGACCGCCGCATTCTGGTGACCAAGGAACCTGTCGGGGTCGTCGGCTCGATCACTCCCTGGAATTTTCCGAATTCGATGATTGCCCGCAAGCTTGGCGCCGCCCTGGCCTCTGGTTGCACGATGGTGATGAAGCCTGCAGAATTTACCCCTTATTCGGCGCTGGTCTACGGCGTGATGGCGGAAAAGGCCGGTCTTCCCAAGGGCGTGATCAACATCATCACAGGTGACGCACCGGCGATTGGCGAGGAGATGTGCGAGAACCCCGTCTTGCGGAAACTGACGTTCACCGGTTCAACCCGAGTCGGCAAGCTGCTGGCCGGGAATGCTGGCCGCAACATGAAGAAGATCTCCATGGAGCTCGGCGGCAACGCGCCCTTTATCGTTTTCGACGATGCCGACCTCGACAAGGCCGTCGAAGGGGCAATTGCCAGCAAGTTCCGCAACTCCGGACAGACCTGTGTCTGTGCCAACAGGCTCTATGTGCAGGCAGGCGTCTACGACGCCTTTGCCCAGAAGCTTAAGGACGCGATGGCAGCGCAGCTGAAGGTCGGCAACGGTCTTGAAGCCGGAACGACCCAAGGCCCGCTGATCAACGAGGCTGCGGTCGAAAAGGTCGCTGATCACGTGCAGGATGCACTGTCCAAGGGTGGTGAATTGATTACTGGCGGACACCGCCCCAACGGACCGGGAACGTTTTTCGAGCCGACACTGATCACCAAGGCGACGTCCGATATGAAAGTGGCGCGCGAAGAAACCTTTGGCCCACTTGCCGTTCTGTTCAAGTTCGACACCGAAGAAGAAGCGGTGCGACTTGCCAATGACACCGAATTCGGTCTCGCCTGCTACTTCTATACCAAGGATCTTGGCCGCACCTTCCGCGTCATGGAACAGCTTCAGTATGGTCTTGTCGGGGTCAACGAAGGTGTCATCACGACGGAGGTTGCTCCCTTTGGCGGCGTCAAGGACAGCGGCATGGGCAACGAAGGCTCGAAGTATGGCCTGGACGATTATCTGAACGTGAAATACAGCTGCATCGGCGGCCTTGGCATGTAGTTGCGTTGCGTCCCGGCCCAACGCCGGGACGCATTACGCCGCGTTGAGCAGTGTCGACTGGAGATTGGCGGAACTCATGGGCCGCCCGAAAAGGTAGCCCTGACCGTACTTGCAGCCCAGTTCGCGAAGCCGCTCGGCCTGTTCAACGGTTTCGATGCCCTCGACGATGACGGACATTCCATAGCCCTTCGCCATATGCAGAACTGCCTCGATCACGGAGATGTCCTGTTTGCTGGCAATCGACTGGCGAACAAACGTCTTGTCGAGCTTGATCTTCGAGAACGGATATTTGGGCAGATAGCCGAGCGAGGAATAGCCGGTTCCGAAGTCGTCCAGTGAGAAGCTGCAGCCGAACGCCCGCATTTCTTCCATGGCGAACTTCAGGTCGAGCGTTTCATCGATGAACAGGGATTCCGTGATCTCGAGATCCAGGCGGTCCGATGGGAATCCGGTTCTTTGCAGCGCCTCGCCGACAGTGGCAACAAGATTGCCGCGGCTGAACTGTATGGCCGACACATTGATGGACAGACGGAGGTGGCTCGACCAGGTCAGCGCTTCCTTCATTCCCCTGTTCAATGCCCAGGCACCCAATTCCACGATATAACCATTCTCCTCGGCAATCGGGACAAACTCGGCGGGTGAGATCGGTCCCAGTTCCCGATGGTCCCATCGCAGCAAGGCTTCAACACCGAAGATCGACCGGTCGGCCAGATTGGTGAGTGGCTGATAGACCATGTGCAACTCGTCGCGGACAATAGCCTTGAAGAGTTCCGTCTCCAGTTGGCGCCGGCGCTGCAGCGCTGCGTCCATCTCCGGCAGAAAACGCAGGACCGGCGACCGGTTGTTTCGCCGGACTTTGGCAAGGGCATTGCCGGATTTCTTCAAGAGATGCTCGGGTGTCATGTCTCCACTGGAAACGATGTATCCGAACTTGAGCTGCACCGAGATCCTGGCGCCTTCGATCTTGTAGTCTTCGCCAATCACTTCCTGGAGTGTCTCGATCAGCGCCAGATCCTGATCCGGCTCACAGCGAAATACGCCTGCAAATACATCTGCTGTAATGGCTGCCCATGTCGTGTGCGCGGAAAGATGGCTTTTCAGACGCATCGCGACCGTTTCACGAAGCTGGTCTCCGTAGGAAAATCCGAGCGAAGCAACGATCTGATCGAAATTGGCGATCGCGAATTGAACCAGACAAACTTCCTGTCCTGTGCCGCGAGCCAGCTTAAGCGTTGCGGCAACTTCTTCTTCAAAACCGTTCCGGTTGAAAAGCCCGGTGCTTGGATCGAACCGTGCGAGATAAGCAAGGCGTTCCGCGGATTCCTTTTCTTCCGTCACATCCCGACATGTCAGACAGGCGACCGCTTCGGTTTCCATATCGCGCAGTTTCTTCGATTTCGCGATCGTGCGTTCAGAGCGCGTGACGACATATTCGATAAACCGGCGTCTACCATCGTCCAGGCGCATGTCCAGGATCTTGGTTACAGGCTGACGGTTTCCGGTGTCGGCAAGCACTGACAGAGCTTCCTCAACCAGTTCCAGCGGCAGTACATTCCTGGCAGGCTTACCGACAAGAGCATCGCTTTGGAACAATGAGCGGGCCATTTGGCTTGCAGCGGAGACACGACCGTCATTCTGAAGGACGACGATTGCATCAAAGCTGTCGTCGAAGACAAGACCGAGCATACGCTCGCTGTTGCGGCGTCTGACGTTGGCGATGTGCGAGAGGAATTTGTGAAAGCCCAGTTCCCGCAGGACGATGCTTGCGGCTGCCAACAGCAGAATGAGATGCGAGCTTGCGGTCGGCACAAGAACGGGAGCCGACTTCTGGATGGCAATGGCACCAATTTCAAACATTAGCGCGCAGAGCGCCAGAATGCTGATCTTGAGGGCCCAGCCTTCGATTTTCGTCAGAAGCAGAGCGAAGAAGACGAGAAGTGCCCACAGGACCGCAATCCCCTCACCCCTGACTTCCATTGCCCTGTTCTGCAACAGCGTTTCGGCCCCGAGTGCCTGAATTATGCTTCCCGGCAAGACATCGTAGACGGGAACAGGAAACAGGTCTCGAAGCTCCTGCGCACTTGCACCGACGATCACCTTCTTGTCCAGAAACAGACCTGGGGCCGCTGACTTGTTCAGGACATCAACAAGCGATACCCGCTCCATCTGTTCCAGTGAGATACTGTAATCAATGCCGAAACTTCCAGCTGCGTCTCCGGTGTACTCGCCCAGGAGAGCCGCAGCAGAGATCTCCGAATTCCCATTGATCTCGAAACCGTACAGATTTCGCCAGATGCGGCTGTCGGTTTCCATCGGAACCATGACGACGACCGGCCAGGCTACATTCAGAAACTGTTCGATCGGCTGGTTGACGACTTGCCCGGCATCCTGTTCAGCCGAAGCAGCTTGCAGGAACGTGGCAAGGCTGACGTTCCCGGCGCGCTCGATCGCGGCTGCAAACAGCGTGTCATCTTCAGGATTGGAAGTTGAGCTGAAATCGATGTCGAATACGATGTCGCGGGCGCCCGCTTCAGCCAGATGATCTGTCAGGTCGGCATAAAGACGGCGCGGCAATGGCCATACGCCAAGTTCATTCAGGCTTCTGGCATCGATATCCACGACCACGATGTCGCCGGAGACCGGTCTTTCGATCGTGTGGAAACGAAACTCCCAGAGAAACCGATCGAAAGCCGTGGTCAGGGCGACCGTGCGCAGAACAGCCACAGCGGCGATCACGCCGACCACGATCAAGACCGCGCTCGCTATCCGTTTCCGCTGTTCAGAGCTTCCGATCAGCACACCCACCGCCCACTTTCTCAGTCCGCACTTCAGGTGTCAGAGGCAAAGCCTCGCACCTGCGGCATCCTGATTACCGTCAATTCTTGTTTTTTCCGTTTCCGTTTCCGGAATTTCCTTTGCCGTTCCCGCCGGCATTGTTGTTGCCGCTTCCGGAATTGCCACTTCCGTTGCCACCGGAATTCCCGTTCCCGTTACCACCGGAATTGCCGTTACCGTTTCCGCCTGCGTTGTTGTTCCCGCTTCCAGAATTGCCATTTCCGTTGCCACCGGAATTCCCGTTGCCGTTGCCACCGGAATTGCCGTTACCATTGCCACCGGAATTTCCGTTGCCATTGCCGCCGGAATTGTTGTTGCCTTTGCCACCGGAATTTCCGTTGCCATTGCCGCCGGAATTGTTGTTGCCTTTGCCGGCATTCCCGTTCGAGTTCGCCGATTTCGCTTCCGCTGCATTTGACGGCACGTTTTTCACGGCCGGTGTTTCAAATGCAGGCGCGCGCTTGGCTCCAGGTTTTACGGTCGGTTTGGTGCGACCGCTTACAGACAGGCCAACCCGGCTCGACGGTGCACTGGCTGCAGCCTGACCGGCTGTCAGGTCCACCCTGTCGCCGGAGGCGAAATCTTCCACAGCGACGACGCCACGTTCGACGGAAACGCGAGCCTGCTTGCCCTGGACATTGACCTCAAATCGCGTGCCTTTGACCACAGCGGCAAAGAACGGGGTTTCGACGGTGAAATGCGGCTGCTGCCGTTTTTCAACATCGATCTCGATCGTCCCTTTTCTCTGCAGCAGTGTGGTCTTTGCTCCATTGCTGCGAAATGCCGACATGGCAAAGGTGGTGTTCGGCCCAACGGCGATGGTTTCGCTGCCTCTGCCTATGAGAGCGCGGGCACCTGCCCTGGTTCCGATGGTGTAGCCTTTTTCAAACACCATGCCCTTTTTGACACGGAAAGCTTCCACGCCAGGCGCAACGAAATAAACGATGCCGGACACACGTTTGACAACCCAGTCCGAAGCATTCGCAGTAGCAGGAAGCAGAACCAGAGCTGCAAGCAAGAGGACCCGCAGAAGTGATCCTGCTTTCCGCTCGACTGAATACATAGCGTCTTTTTTCATCTTGCTCTTCAACACGTTACGACTGACTGTCAATGCCGTGCGCAGAACCCACGGACAGGTTTATTGAGTTCTACACATCCTGTGTAGCATTTCAGCGTTTAACCCAACGTGAAGACAGGCGGAAAATATTGCCTATGCTCGTCACTAGTTGCGATAAACGACTACTTCAAAACAGAAAGGAGCTAGGTAATCTTCCGTAAAATACGGAGTTACCCAGCCCGACCTCCACGACTTGTATCCGCCAATACGGATTGCTTGTCGTCATATTCCTGGAACGTCTTCAGCAGCAGCGAGACTTAATATCCCGAGCGATACCTTTTCGCAGACGGATTGGCGTTACCGACCCTTGCCATTTCCGTTGCCACCGGAATTGCCATTGCCGTTGCCACCGGAATTGCCATTGCCGTTGCCGCCGGAATTGCCGTTGCCGTTGCCACCGGAATTGCCGTTTCCGTTGCCACCGGAATTACCGTTGCCGTTGCCGCCGGAATTACCGTTTCCGTTGCCGCCGGAATTACCGTTTCCGTTGCCACCGGAGTTGCCATTCCCGTTGCCACCGGAGTTGCCGTTGCCATTGCCACCGGAGTTGCCATTGCCGTTGTTCCCCGAGCGGGAATCTCCAGCATTGCCCCGGTTGCCGCCATTGGCAGCTCTTGCTTCAACTTTGGTAGCTGGCACGTTCTTCACGACGCGTGTTTCGAATGAAGGAGCCCGTTTGGGGCCAGAACGCACCGCAGGCTTGTTCTTTCCGCTGACGGATAAACCGACGCGGCGCGAAGGGTTGGTGGCGGCCGCCTGACCGGCGCCTACGTCGGCACGATCTCCGGATGCAAAGTCATGAACACCGACAACGCCCCGCCCCACATTGACCGACGCAGTCCTGTTGCCGACCTTGACCCTGAACTGAGTTCCTTTGACAACAGCGGCAAGGAAAGGGGTTTCCACTTTGAAATGCCGATACCACCGGCGCTTTACGTCCACATCTACCTGACCAAGGTCCTGGTAGACGACCATTCGCTTGATCAGCACGCCCTTCGGCTCAAGCGTCACAACAGAATTTGGAGAAACAACGAATGTTTCTTCACCCCGATTGATGACTACACGCCCACCGCCGGTCTTGATCTTCCATCCCTTGCGCACCGTCATGCCACGCTTGACGGCAAAGGTCTCGCCGGCACGGGTTTGCACCATGACCCGGCCGCTGACGCGTTCGACCGACCAGTGCCACGGCGTGCCACCTGTCTCCGCGTCTTGCGACAATGCCTCTTGAGAAAACCAGAAGGCCATAAGGGCAGCCAGCAGAAGCGACGCTGCCAACCGCATCCGGAGATCCCAGAACTGTCCAACGTCATCAGCTTTTGCTGCCATGCAACTGGCCTGACCTGAGCAATTGACGTTTATTTTGTTGGACATGGGAGCCCTCTCTTGGCCCAGCTTCGGAAGCTCGGCAAGCTATTCCGCCCCCGTTAACAAGACTTGAATTATAATGGGAAACCTTTTTATTTCATTCTTTTAGTAAAAATTGTTCTATCATCTAACGTTTCCAACTTTTTCCCATATTAGATAAAATTTTAATATTAAAACTATTTAAGATTGTGTTTTTGGATAACTAGAGAAAAATCACAATCATAGATACCTGCGATCCCTGATCGAAATGGCGTATGACGCTCAAAATATTTTTTCAATCATTCCAAAACAAAACGGCCAGGAACCCGTAAGTTCCCGGCCACGCCAGTCAATGATTTCCGTCGCAGTGCAATTTGCATCACGCTGGAGCGTCAGACTGTTGCCAAAAGCTCTTTTTCCACGGACTTGAAAATTTCGACCTGGTCGATGTTCATTTGCTCGACGCCGCAGCGCACGGCTTTCTCGAAAACGGCTCGTTCAGACCCGGCGTAGAACATCTGCGTAATCAATCCGGCCTGCTTTGCCTCGTTTATGAGATTCTCTTCCAGGTCATCCTCATGGAATTCCAGGATATGCGCACCCTGGGCAACGGCGCGCTCGACCGAACCAACGTGAGCGTAAAGAACCATGCGCCGCAGGTCCGGTACCTTAGCACGGGCTTCAGCGCGGATTGCCTGATCGAACGAAAACGTCCAGGCGTCACTCAGCATGCCGCGGACTGCCAGCATGTCGCGAATTTCCGCGGGGTCGCCTTCCTTGATCTCAACATAGGTGCCAATACGGCCCTTGCAGGTATCCAGAAACGCATCGAGCCTTGGAACTCGCTCGCCCTTGAAGGTCTCCTTGAACCAGTTTCCTGCATCAAGACGGTCAATTTCGTCGGAAGTCATATCCGAAATTCGGCCACTTCCATCCGTCGTCCGGTCAACAGTTGCATCGTGCATCACGTAGAGGATGCCATCCCTGGACGGTCGAACATCCAACTCGACAACCTCGGCGCCAAGCGCAATTGCTCCCTCGAGCGAGGCAATCGTGTTTTCCGGAGCCTGAAGGCTGGCTCCGCGGTGGCACACAACGACGGCTTGTTTCACGGTTAGGTCTCCTGTGTCTCCAGAGTGATATCCGGAGCTTGGATAGGGCTGGCAAACGGCCACTCTAGAGGGAAGTCGATGAAACAGGTGCCTGAAATTCTTGATGAAATGATGACACTGCAACTTCCCTCGCAATTTCATGTACTTACCGGCTGCGACAACCCATAATTGAATGACTGAACAATTCACTTCAGGCTCGGAACTCTATCGCGATTCTCACCCGATACCGCAGGGTCGACTTTCTATCCCCCTGACGCTTGAAAATCTTTCCAAAGCCACACAGTTAACGGTGAAGAAATCAACTGAATTATTGTTCAGCATTTACGAACAGTCAGTCAAATTGCACCGCACAATTTTCTTCCTATGTTCCAGTCTGCAGCGTTCATGAGCGAACGCTTCTGGTAACATCTATGAGGTTTGATCATGATCCGTCTCGCAGCTTCTGCGCTTGCCCTTTCCCTCGTCGCAGGCACCGCCCTTGCCGAACCGGTGGCCTACGACTTCGACAAGTCCCACGCCAACCTGGCTTTCTCCTATAACCACCTTGGCTACTCCACGACCGAAGGCCGTTTCGGCGAATGGGAAGGCACGCTGCTGATCGACAAGGACACACCTGCCAATTCCTCCATCGAATTCACGATCGACGTCGGCAGCCTCGACACGTTCTGGGCAGAGCGCAACGCGCACTTCCTGAGCGCGGACTTCTTTGACGCAGAAAAATTCCCGAAGGCGACCTTCAAGAGCACCAAGGTCGAAAAGACCGGTGACAACCAGCTGGAAGTGACCGGCGACCTGACCATCAAGGACATCACCAAGCCGGTGACCCTGACCGTTGATGTCACTGCACTTGGTGAGCACCCGATGGCGAAAAAGGAAGCTGCCGGTTTTGCCGTTTCCACAGTTCTGAAGCGTTCCGACTATGGAATGGACATGTATGTTCCCTATGTAGGTGACGACATTACCGTGACCTTCCATTCCGAAGCTCTGAAGTCCGACGCGACCAACTAAGTGAACACCCTCGGAGGCCGGACAGACCGGCCTCCGTTTTCCAGGAGCCGCCATGCTGCGAAACACTTCAACCGGGTATGGAAGGATCGCCATTGCGTTCCATTGGACGATGGCCGTCTTGATCATCGGCATGCTTGGCCTCGGCCTCTACATGCACCAGCTTCCGCCAACCGAACAGGCAACCTTTGAGCTCTATCAGTTGCACAAGTCGATCGGCTTTGTGGTGCTGACGCTTGCCGTGCTCCGTCTTGTCTGGCGCCTTCTCAATCCTTCGCCGAAACTGCCTGACAACATGCACCCGCTGGAAAAGGTCGGGGCGCATCTGGGACATGTCGGCCTATACGCGCTTCTGTTTGCTCTGCCACTGACCGGCTGGTTCATGGTGTCGGCTTCGCCGTGGGGCATTCCGACCATCCTGTTCAACACCTGGCCAGTGCCGCATCTGCCGGTTCCAGGTGTGCTTGGTTCGCAGGAACAGGCGGAAACCTTCTTCAAGCTGCTGCATGAATATGGGGCTTATCTGTTGATCGCGCTGATTGCCGTTCATGTCGCAGCAGCGCTGAAACACCACTTCATCGCCCGCGACACCACGTTGAAACGCATGATTTCAACCGCACCCGCCAAAGCCGATAGCTGACAACACGAACTGGAAATCCGCAGATGACATTGAAGCATTTTACATATGCCGTTGCAGTCCTGTCGGCGACGACCTTCACCGCACCGGCGTTTGCCGACACCTGGAAAGTCGATCCGGACAAGAGCAAGCTCGGCTTTGAAGTGAAACAGGGAGGCGGCACGCTGACTGGCGTCTTCGCGTCCTGGGAAGCAGACATCGATTTTGATCCTGCGACCCCTGAAACCGCCAAGATCAGCGCTGAAATCAAACCCATGAGCGCCACCACCGGCAATGCCCAGTTCGATGGCACCCTGCCTGGCAAGGACTGGTTCAACGCCGGGGACTTCCCGACGGCTGAATTCACGTCCGACACTGTCGAGCTTGTCGAAGGCAACAGCTACCGGGCACAGGGCACGCTCTCCATCAAGGGAATTTCCCAGCCGGTCGAGATGGATTTCACCCTGGACATCGCGGGCGACACCGCCACAGCAAAGGGGACGGCCATCGTCAACAGGCTCGACTATCAGCTTGGCAGCGGCGTCGGTACCGACACGGTCGGAGATATCGTCACCGTTACCCTGGATCTTACGGCGATCCGCTGACATCGCGTTCGGCAAACAAGCCTTCCGGCTCCGACCATTTGATCAGGCTGCGGCACTTGGCGTCCGCAGCCTTTTTGCCGTATGAGAACAGCACTCAACGTTCCAGCGTTTCCCGATGTGACGGGAAGCAGCCAGATCAGGAAAGCCTCCTATGAACGCTCCGCTCACACCTCCAGCTTATCAGCACAGCGCCCTTTTCCCTCAGGGAGAAGACAAGACCCCGTATCGGAAACTGACGTCGGACCACGTCAAGACAGCCGAGTTCAACGGCGAAGAGGTACTGGTTGTCGAAGCTGAAGGTCTACGCCTTCTTGCCGAAGAGGCTTTCAAGGACATCAACCATTTCCTGCGTCCAGGCCACCTGGAACAGCTGAAGAAGATCCTGGAAGATCCGGAAGCGACCGAGAACGACAAATTCGTTGCGTTTGACCTCCTGAAAAACGCGAACATCGCCTCCCACGGTGTTCTGCCGATGTGCCAGGACACGGGCACCGCAATCATCATGGGCAAGAAGGGTCGTCGGGTCTGGACCGACGGGTCGGACGAAGCGGCACTCGGCGAAGGTTCCCGGGACGCCTATTTCAAAAAGAACCTGCGGTATTCCCAGCTTGCGCCGATTTCCATGTTCGAGGAAAAAAACACGAGCAACAACATGCCGGCACAGATCGAGCTCTATGCCGAAGGTGAAGATGCCTACAAGTTCCTGTTCATGGCCAAGGGTGGCGGTTCGGCCAACAAGACCTTCCTGTTCCAGGGCACACCATCACTGCTGACGCATGACCGGCTGGTGGAATTCCTCAAGGAAAAGATCCTCACGCTCGGTACTGCTGCCTGCCCGCCCTATCACCTTGCCATCGTCATCGGCGGCACGTCTGCGGAAATGAACCTCAAGACAGCAAAACTGGCTTCGGCCCGCTATCTTGACGGCCTGCCGACGCAAGGGTCGGAACTCGGACATGCCTTCCGTGACCTTGAGCTGGAAGCCGAGATCCACAAACTGACCCAGGCAACCGGCGTCGGTGCCCAGTTCGGCGGCAAGTATTTCTGCCACGATGTGCGTGTCATCCGCCTGCCGCGTCACGGCGCGTCCTTGCCAATCGGCCTCGCCGTGTCCTGCTCTGCGGACCGGCAGGCCGTCGGCAAGATCACGAAAGACGGGATTTTCCTGGAACAGCTCGAGATGCACCCGGAAAAATACCTGCCGGAGGTCACCGACGACCACCTGTCCGACAATGTGGTCAAGGTCGACCTGACCCGGCCGATGTCCGAAATCCTGGGCGAACTTTCCAAACACCCGATCAAGACCCGGTTGTCGCTTTCCGGACCGCTGATCGTTGCCCGCGACCTTGCCCATTCCAAGCTGCGCGACCGGCTGGAAAGCGGCGAGCCCCTGCCCGACTATTTCAAGAACCATCCGATCTATTACGCTGGCCCGGCCAAGACACCGGAGGGAATGCCTTCAGGTTCGTTCGGTCCGACAACCGCAGGACGCATGGACGCTTACGTCGATCAGTTCCAGGCAGCTGGCGGTTCCATGGTCATGCTGGCCAAAGGCAACCGTTCCGCTCAGGTGCGCCGCGCCTGCCAGGCTCATGGCGGGTTTTATCTCGGCTCCATCGGCGGTCCGGCCGCTCGCCTTGCGCAGGATTGTATCAAAAAGGTGGAAGTGGTCGAGTTCGAGGAACTGGGCATGGAAGCCGTCTGGAGAATCGAAGTCGAGGATTTCCCGGCCTTTATCGTCATTGATGACAAGGGCAACGACTTCTTCAAGGAATTGAACCTCGGCTGAACGCCGCTTCAGTTGAAAACACCAGACCCGCGGTTTTTGCCGCGGGTTCTTTTTTGTCTGTCGACAGACCAACAACAGTAGCCACGCGCCGTTTTGGCGCGATTTGGATCGCGGTCATACGATTCGGAAACAGGCACAGAATCGCCCAATCCGGATCAAAGATAGCTGACGATTTATGCCAAGACGGGCAAATTCCACAATCTCAGCGAGCGAACGCGTCTTCGTCGCGTTTTTCACGAAAAATCCGTTGCAATTTCAGCACAGACCCAGGACATGGTCGGTGGTCACATCAACGTGAGATTTTCCCGAACGCCGTTTTGCGACATAATAATTAAGAGTGCGGCAAGGACATTTTCGTAACGTCACTTTGATTGAGAATCGCATCGTTGAGGCATGAGCCCGATGCTGATGGGGGATCGGAATGAAGAAACTTTTATTTGTAATGGTTGCGGTTCTGGCGGGCGCTTTTGCGCTGACCGCTCAGGCAGCTCCGCGATATGGCTACTTTGACCACAGCACCAACACCTGGGTCACTCCGAAATATCACCCGGGCGGCCCGTCCCCGGTCAAACGCAAGCGCGTGAAATATGATGGCCCGTACCCTGCAGGCACGATCGTCATCGATACCTCCGAGCGCCGTCTTTATCATGTCCTGCCTGGTGGCAAGGCCATGAAGTACGGCGTCGGCGTTGGCAAGGATGGCTTCCAGTGGGCCGGCACGCACCGCATCACCCGCAAGGCTGAATGGCCGAGCTGGACCCCGCCTGCACAGATGCGTGCTCGTGAACGTGCGAAAGGCCGTATCCTTCCGGCTTACATGCCGGGTGGACCGAACAACCCGATGGGTGCTCGCGCGATGTACATCGGCTCGACACTCTACCGCATTCACGGCACGACCGAGCCGTGGACCATCGGTTCGGCTGTCTCTTCCGGCTGTATCCGTCTGGCAAATGAAGACGTGATCCACCTCTACAACAGCGTGACTGTTGGTTCGAAGGTCATCGTGAAGCGCTAAACTGCGGCACCAATTATCAAGAAATAAAGCCGGGCCCTGCCCGGCTTTTTTTTGATGCTCACATCTAGATCCCAGACTTGATCAATTTTCCGGGATGTAGGCATCGATCAGCACCGCTGCCGCGTTCTTTGCCGCGCCTGACGGATCCGGGTCGAACCCCATCTGAGCGGCAACGATTGCCCCCTCCTTGAGAAGGAGGATCTGACGTGCCAGCAGATCCGCCTCGCGAGCCCCCGCCTTTTCCGCAAGGCTCTTGAGTGCCGACAGAAGCAGGCGCTTGTGTTCGGTGGACTGGGCATATGCAGGGTGTACTGGTTCCTGAAACTCAGCCGATGCCTTGATAAACATACATCCCTTGAAACCGGGTTCTTCGAACCACTCTTTCAGAATATCAAAAACTGCGAGCAGCTTTTGCCTTGGCGAAATATCGCGTTCATCCAGCCTGCGCAGGAACCAGTTCCGGAAAGTCTCGTCCCGGTATCTCAACACCGCCAGGATCAAATCATCCTTGGTTCTGAAATGCTTGAACATCGTCGTCTTGGAGATGCCTGTTTCAGCAACAAGCGTATCCATGCCGGTCGCATGGAAACCGTCTCTGTAAAAGACAGCCAGAGACTTGCGTACCAGTTCATCGCGTTTGCTTGGTCGCATGAGCTTCCTTTCTGTACTGACTTGTAAATAGTCAAACATCAGCGATCGTTCAAGATGCCCAAAATAGGTGCTGCCCAAATAGCTGAAACACGACCTCCTCACGTTTTAATGATCTCAAGCACGAAGTTAGCGCCTTGCTATCATGTACAGATCGGTACATATATAACTCGTAACTGAACAGAACGGTACACTTTTATCTGTTTAACACTGCGAGGCAAACCCATGTTCTCACCAAGACCTGCATATCCGCGCGGCTTCTACCTCTTCGGCGCACTTGTTGCCGGGGTACTTGTGATCACATCAGCCTTGACCCCGGCCCCCCAGCCGCTGGACGCCCGCCTTCATGCGGGGTTGGCCTCGTCTCCTCAAATTCAGACCCTGGAGCTTGCGCGATGACAGAACAGCGCCCCCCGCTGCCGCCTTTTACCCTTGAGACCGCCCGCCAGAAGGTGCGTGCTGCGGAAGACGGCTGGAACAGCCGGAACCCGGAGAAGGTCTCGCTAGCCTATACACCGGACACCATTTGGCGGAACCGGTCGGACTTTCCGGTTGGGCGGGAGCAAGTGGTGGAATTCCTCACCAGCAAATGGCAGAGGGAACAGGAGTACCGCCTGATCAAGGAACTGTGGACCTTTGCCGGCAACCGGATTGCTGTTCGCTTTGCCTACGAATGGCACGATGCGGCCGGCCAATGGTACCGCTCCTACGGCAACGAGAATTGGGAGTTCGCACCCAATGGACTGATGCATCGCCGATTTGCCAGCATCAATGATCTCGCCATTTCCGCGAATGATCGCAAGATGCACTGGCCTCAGGGCCCGCGCCTGGCAGACCATCCTGGCCTGAGTGAACTCGGACTTTAGCCAGCCACAACTCTAATTAGCCCGCGAAAACCCAGGACGTTTCAAGACGTGCAAGCAACCGGTGCCCTGCGTTCAGCAGGACACCGGCCGGTGATCCCAAAGACCGGAAGGGCAACTCAATGTCCGGACAGCATCATCTCGCCGTCGTGCAGGAAACAGCCCTTGTCGAAGTGCGATAAATCGACAGGATTGGTTGTGCGGATATCGGAGAACCCTGGCAGTGACCGGATCTCGGGATCAAAGCTTCTATGAACCTGCGACAGGAAGACAAGCGTGATACGCCGCTTGTTTGCAAATTGTCTCAGCTCCTCGATCTGCGCACCGAGCGGAGGTTGCGAGCGATGCTGATCCATGACCTGAAGATAATCGATGACGGCTATGGAGCCCGGCACAACATCAGCCAGCGTCTCTTCAATCTTCTCGGCGCAGACGTTGTCGGAAAGCCTAATCCGGAACGTTCCCGATTTTTCCGGATCGCGGTATCCGCTGGCGGAAAGCTTCATACGAACATCGCGATAAGAACATTCTGACGAGAAGAACACGGACGTTCTGCCGGCCTTGGCCGCTTCTGCAAGCAACTCAAGCCCCAGCACCGTTTTGCCGTGCCCTGGCCGTGCACCAAGGATGACCATGTCGCCTGGTTCAAGCGCTGACAAAAGCCTGACCGACGGTCCTTGGTCGCGTACAGCAGATGCGAGATGGCTCCAGCTTCTGAAACCTTCGCGAACAGCAATTTCGTCCAACGCCCGGCTCAACGCGATGGATTTGCTGCGGGCGAGTGTCCTGGCTTCACGCTTCAGGCGGAAAACGGGTGCAGTAAGTTTCATGGTGCGACCTCCAGATCGAGTGCATCAGCCGCTGTCCCTCCTTATGCGAACGCACGATCGTCTGGTTGCCAGTATGAAACGACCCTGCAGTTCGGCTGCTGCTCCTGATGGAGGGGGATGGCTTGGGTCGAGCCTCGCCCTTTATATCTGATTCCAGCTGGCTTCAGCCAGCTCGGCCTGCTCTCAATCAACGATCCCGTGTCAGGCCCTTGTCCGCCAGTTCCTGCAGGTAGACACCCCAGTGTGCTTCCGGATCTCTGCCTAGCTCGAGGAAATACGTCCAGGTAAAAATCCCAGAATTATGCATGTCGTCAAAATGGATACGGACAGCATAGTTGCCGACAGGTTCGATCTTCATGATCTCGACGTTGCGTTTGCCGGGCACGGTCTGCTTCTGGGATGGATTGTGGCCCTTCACTTCCGCCGAAGGTGAACACACCCGGAGATATTCAGCAGACAATTCGTGCCGTTCACCCGTGTTGAAAGCAACAGTCAGGCTCTTCTTGTCTTTCGATACGCGTAGTTCCGTCGGCCAGGGAGCAGTCGGGTCGGTCATCTCCGGGTCCTTTGATTCCACCCGGCACATGTCGCCGGGACTTGCGCGCGGACGATACCGGTAGCACCGGCACCGTCAAGCGGCGTCTTGTCCCGCCTGCTTCACCGCTTCATAACCGTCGAGCGCTGCCTTGCGTGCCTTGGCATGGTCGACCAGCGGTTTCGGATAGGTCTCGCCAAGCGCGATACCGGCCTTTTTCAGGGTTTCGGCCGGGGCATCAAATGGCGCAAAGAGATAGTGCGTGTCCAGATCGCGCAGCTCTGGAACCCATTTGCGGATGTACACACCTTCCGGATCAAATTTTTCTCCCTGGGTAATCGGGTTGAAGACCCGAAAATAAGGAGCAGCATCAGCACCTGATCCTGCAACCCACTGCCAGCTTGCTGAATTGTTGGCAAGGTCCGCATCCACCAGCGTGTCACGGAACCAGGCCTCGCCATGGTGCCAATGAATACGCAGATGCTTGATCAGGAAACTCGCCACGATCATGCGCACCCGGTTGTGCATGTATCCGGTTTGCCAGAGTTCGCGCATGCCGGCGTCGACAATCGGATATCCCGTTTGTCCTTTCTGCCACTTCTCCAACTCGTCGCCCGGCTCCTGCCAGGGATAGGCATCAAACGTTGAACGCCAGTTGTCCGACGGCAATTTCGGGAAATGGTAGAGCAAGTGGTACGCAAATTCCCGCCAGGCAATCTCGGACAGGAATTTCATACCGTCACCGGCAACCGACGATTTCCGGTCCATTACCTTCTGCGTTGCATGCCAGATCTGTCGGGGTGAGATTTCGCCGAAGTGGAGATGCGGTGACAAGCGCGACACGTTCGGCAGATCCGGGCGATTGCGCAATGTGCCATAGCCCTTCAAGCCTTCCTCGAAGAAGCCGTCCAGCCGCTCCGCAGCACCGGCTTCACCGGGCTGCCAGCAATCCTCCCATCCCTTTGCCCAGTTCGGTTTCGTGGGCAAGAGGTCAAAGCTCTCAAGCGTTTCACCGCCATCGTAGTCCGCAAATTCCAGCTTCTCCGGTGCTGGCAAGGCGTCATCGATGGTCTTTTGCTGAGCAGCCTTCCAGAACGGCGAATACACCTTGAACGGGCCGCCGGATTTTGTCTCCAGTTCCCAGGGTTCGAACAAGAGGGACGCCTTGAAGCTTTTGACCTCAAACCCGTCTTCTTTCAGCACCTTCTTGAGATCGGTGTCCCGCTCGATTGCATGTGGTTCGTAGCATCGATTCCAGAAGACAGCCTCGGCCCCGACTTCCTTTGCGAGCTGTGGGATCAGGTGTCTCGCGCTCCCCTGCAGGAAGGTCAGACCTGGCAGATCCGCCTTCAATGACGCCAGACTGTGATGCAGCCACCAGAGGCTTGCCCCGCCAAGCGGGTGCGTATCACCGGCCTGCTCTGCTGGCTCAAGGATGAAAACCGGAAGGACACGTCCATTGCGGGCCGCCTCGAACAGGGCCGGATTGTCCTTGATGCGCAAATCCTGTCGAAACCAAACAAGTGTTGTCATGCTGCTCCTGCCGCTTGCTACAGCTCAGATACGCCGCAAAACACAATCGGATCAATGGTGTGCCGGATTTATTGGCTCCAATTCCGGGCGAGCGGCCAGTAAGGTGCCGCTCGCTGCATTGTGACCGGGCCATGCACTCGTCAGTGGGCGTTTCGATGCGGGCTCCCGGTCGCGCAGGCGAGCGAATTCCGGCATCTTTCCAATTGATTTGACAAGAGTACACTCACAAGTTTACCTGATGCCGTAAACCGGACATTTGCAGTCCGGTTTCAATTGATCTTGCCCGCATCGACGCCATATGATCTGGATAAGATAAAAATCGAGGGAGAGCGAAACGTGACAGACGGCAAGATTGTGGTCCCGGCACAAGCGGCAATCGGAAAAGCGGAATCACATGGTCCGATGATCGACCCGTTCGGCCGCGCCGTCACCTACCTTCGCGTCTCCGTGACCGATCGTTGCGATTTCCGTTGCGTGTATTGCATGGCGGAAGACATGACCTTCCTGCCCAAACGCGAAGTGCTCAGCCTTGAAGAGCTCGACCGCCTGTGCACTGCCTTCATCGAAAAAGGCGTCCGTAAACTGCGCCTGACCGGCGGTGAGCCGCTGGTCCGCAAGAATATCATGAGCCTTATCCGCAGCCTCGGCCGGCATCTGGACAGTGGCGCTCTGGAAGAGTTGACCCTGACCACCAACGGCTCGCAGCTCGCCCGCTACGCGCAGGAACTTTACGATTGCGGCGTGCGCCGGATCAATGTGTCGATCGATACGCTCGATCCGCAGAAATTCAAGGCAGTCACCCGCTGGGGCGACCTTGGCAAGGTCATGGACGGAATCCGCGCAGCGACTGCCGCTGGCCTCCAGATCAAGATCAATATGGTTGCTCTCAAGGACGTCAACGAGCATGAGATCGTGACAATGCTTGAGTGGTGTCATGAGCACGGTCATGACCTGACCCTGATCGAGACCATGCCTCTTGGCGAGATCGACGGCGACCGCACGGACCAGTATCTGCCACTTTCGACCGTGCGTGCACGCCTGGGCGAGCAGTTCACATTGACGGACATCCCCTACAAGACCGGCGGACCCGCCCGGTATGTGACCATCGAGGAAACCGGTGGTCGTCTCGGCTTCATCACGCCGATGACGCATAACTTCTGTGAAAGCTGCAACCGGGTGCGCGTCACCTGCACCGGCCAGCTATACATGTGCCTTGGACAGGAAGACATGTCGGATCTTCGCGCGCCTCTGCGCGCTTCGGAAGGCAACGACCTTCTGAACGATGCGATTGATGAGGCCATCGGACGGAAGCCAAAAGGGCATGATTTCGTGATCGACCGGAACCGCAACCAGCCTGCAGTTTCCCGGCACATGAGCGTCACCGGCGGTTAAACAGCCAAAACTTCAGTTACCCAGGCAGCGGCAAGTTCAGCGACCTTGAAAACCGGCAAAACTATTCTGCCGGAACGAGGTCGGCGCGCGTGGTGTAGAACCTGATGCAGACGGTCGCGATCAGGCTGCACCCGATGCCCAGTCCCATCATCAGGATCATGCCCCAGGGCGACGAGGCCAGCAGGCCATCGGCATAAAGCGAGGCGACGATGGATCCGGCCAGTGCGCCCATGGCGACCTGAAGTGACGCCGTGAGGCCGGAAGCAGCTCCCGTCAACTCAGGCCGCACACTGACAGCACCGGACAATGCACTTGGCAGGCAGACCCCATTGCCGAGACCAAGAAGGAACATCGGCAGGAAGAGGCTGGGTGCGCTCAACGCTCCGAAATAGGCAAACCCGGAGATAATTGCCACGCAGACAACGCCGATGAGAGTGCCGGACAGTATCATCGGAAACAGGCCAACTCGTTCGGCAAACCGGCCGGAGATGAAGTTTCCTGCGATATAACCGAGCGCCACGAACATGAAGTAGAACCCCATTTCCTGCGCACTCAGGGACAGGAGATCGGCGGCGATAAAGGGAGCCCCTCCCAGATAGGCGAAGTAGGCAAGCGCGTTGGACGCCGCTGTCAGACTGTAGCTCCAGTAGAGCGGCTCACGGCAGAGGGTTGCGTAGGACTTCAGGATCTGCCGCCCCCCGGCCGCTTTTCGGTTCAGGTGCGTTTCAGGCAAAAGCGCAATGCTTGCCCACAGAACCGCTACACCGAACATCAGCAGCAGCACAAACCCGCCCTGCCAGCCATAATATTGATCCAGAATTCCGCCGATTGCGGGTGCCACTGTCGGCATCACTGCCATGCCCATGGTGACATAGCCGATCATGCTGGCCGCCTGCTTGGGGCTGTAGAGATCACGCAGGATCGCACGGCCAAGAACCATTCCCGTACAGCCACCGGCTGCCTGAAGAACCCGGGCGGCGATCAAGGCTTCAATTGTTTGTGCGAACAGACAGAACACGCTGCCGATTACGAACAAAGCCATGCCGAGAATGATTACCGGCCGGCGGCCGAACTGATCCGACAAGGGCCCCCAGAACAACTGGGAAACCGCAACCGCGATGAAATAAGCGGACATCGACAGCTGGATCTCCCCCGCGGTTGCGGAAAAGACCACCATCATCCCTGCCAGGGACGGCAGGTATATCTGCATGGCGAGCGGGCTGACCGATGAAATCGCTACAAGCACCGCCAGGGATGGTTTGGCATCGGTGCTGGAAGTCTGAGTTCGGCTGGTGAGCATGCCCGGGTAGGAACCTTTTGGTTTTCACCCTCGCGGGCGATATATTCATGTTCGAATATATATTGGCCGCGTGATCCGGACGTGAAAACCTGAATTGTTACAGGCCCACCATCGAAAGACGGCGGAAACCGCTAATGTTTCCCCTCATTGGCTTTGAAATTGTTTCAACTTTTCAAGCTTGACCGGAGCCTTCGCAACGGGTGGAAATTGCTGCATTTCACGGATAAATCCGCGATCAACACCGCCAGTCCTGCAGCCAGGTAAACCCGGACGAAAAAAGGCCACAGCTCTCGCCGTGGCCAAAACTTGTCTCGTCGCCTAATCAGGAATTACTCAGGGATCGACCCTGCCCTGTATCAATCGAAGACGATGTTGGGGGCGGCTCGTGTGGGTTCCGCGCTCTCCCGATCAATGCTGTCGAGTACCTTGGCAGCAATGTCCTTGTAGATGCCTGCGACCGAGCCTTCTGGATCAGACACCACGACCGGTGTTCCGGCATCGGAGGTTTCACGGATCTTCATCGTCAAGGGAACTTCGCCCAGGAACGGAACGTTCAGCCGGTCCGCTTCCGCGCGCGCTCCACCATGGCCGAAGATATCATGGCGACCACCGCAATCGGGGCACAGGAAGTAGCTCATGTTCTCAACGATCCCCAGCACGGGAACATCGACACGTTTGAACATGTTGAGACCCTTGCGGGCATCGATCAGGGCAAGGTCCTGCGGTGTCGACACGATCACGGCTCCGGCCAGCGGCACTTGCTGAGCCATGGTGAGCTGGGCGTCGCCGGTTCCCGGTGGCATGTCGACCACAAGAACGTCAAGTTCGCCCCAGGCCACTTCGCGCAGCATCTGGGTAAGCGCGGAAATCACCATCGGTCCACGCCAGATCATTGGCGTTTCCTCTTCCACCATGAAGCCCATGGACATCACCTTGATGCCGTAGCCTTCCATTGGCTTGAGCATCCTGCCCGACAAAGCTTCCGGCCTGCCGGAAACGTTGAACAGCCGCGGCACCGAGGGCCCGTAGATATCAGCATCCAGGACGCCGACTTTCTTGCCGAGGGACGCCATCGCCAACGCAAGGTTCGCCGTGGTGGTGGATTTACCAACACCGCCCTTGCCGGACGCAACCGCGACAATGTGCTTGATGCCCGGCACACCCGGTTTTGCGGGAGCCTGCTCTTCCGCAGGTCGTCGAGGCTGCTGGGGGGCTGGTTTGGGAGCTGATTGTGGCGCCGCATTGCGAGCGCCACCCGCCGCACGTTCGGCAGTCAGCGCGACCATCACGGTTTCGACGCCATCCACTTCCTTGACCACCTTTTCAGCAGCCTGGCGCAGGGGCTCAAGCTCCTGTGCGCGTTCTGCGGGGACGGTGATGGAAAAAACAACACGGCCATCGGACACAAACACGTCCGAGACAAGGCCCAACGAGACGATATCGCCTTCAAGGTCCGGTCCCTTGATCTGCCTCAGTCGTTCCATGACTGCGCTTTTTATGGTGTCGGTCATCTTTCGGTCCTGTTTCGTACACCGGCCACTGTGTTCAACCGGCTATTTCCGGTGCGAACTCTAGTTCGCCGCTCCATTCAGGCAACCTGCCAAAATGAAGCACGGCGCGTTCCGGTTTCAGACCGCGAGTCATAGAAGGGGTGAGAATCCGACACAAGCCCTGCACAGTTGAAAGCTGCAAGCTTCAGAAGCCTTCATTGTTAGCGAAGGTGCCATGGTTGCTGCTGGATCTCCCGATTGTTACCCCTCCTCAAAGGGAGACAATGTTTTCGTTGAACAGCCAGACGGCCCGGTTAATTTGTTACGGCCCTACACAGCGTCCTTCCCAAGACATTCCAGCTTCAGGAATTTGACATGCCAACCTGCCTCATCACCGCAGCCAATCGCGGGATCGGTTATGAACTTGCCCGCGCCGCACTGGACAGTGGTTGGACCGTTTACGGCTCCGTCCGCACGCAGCAGTCCGCTGACGAGACAGCGGAACGGCTCGGCAAAGATTTTCATCCGCTGGTTTTCGACGTGAGAGACCATGCCGCCGTTCGCGCGGTCGCCCGCGACCTCGACACCCCGCTGAACCTTTTGATCAACAACGCGGGCATCATCACTCCGGAACGTCAAAGCGCACTGGATATGGATTTCGAGGGTTTTGCCGATACCCTGGCTGTCAACACCCTTGCACCTTTGGCGGTCTCGCAAGCTTTCCTGCCCCATTTGCGCCGGTCGGGATCCGGTCGAATCCTGACCATCTCCAGCCAGATGGCCTGGATGGGATACCGGAAGTCGGACACCCTCGCCTACCGAGCCTCCAAGGCGGCAGTAAACAAGGTCATGCAGGGGCTGGCGACCGATCTGGAACCGGAAGGCATTCCGGTCGCGCTGATAGATCCGGGCTGGGTGCGTACAGACATGGGTGGCCAGCTGGCAGACAATGACCCGGTGGATGTGGCGCGGGGCATTTTGAAGATTGCCGGTTCCCTGTCTGTTACCGATACCGGAAAGTTCTTCAAATGGAGCGGTGAAGAGCGCCCGTTCTGACCTGCCAATTCGACTGGAGACACATGATGGCCTGGCCTCTCCCCGTAACCCTGAAGGGCGGTACCGGCACACTTGCGCCCTTGAGCCTATCCCACGCCGCTGACCTGGCTGAAGCTGCCGCCGACGGCGAACTGTGGAAGCTTTGGTACACCAGCGTCCCGAAACCGGATGCCGTTCGGGTGGAAATTGAAAGGCGGCTGTCGCTTCAGGAAGCCGGCTCGATGCTTCCGTTCGCCGTGTTGACACCAACTGGCAAGGCCGTCGGCATGACCACCTATATGAATATCGATGCGGCCAACAAGCGCGTCGAAATCGGTTCGACCTGGTATCGCAAGGCGGTGCAGCGCACTCGCCTCAACACGGAATGCAAACGCATGCTGCTGGCACATGCATTTGAGGAACTGGACTGCATCGCGGTCGAATTCCGGACGCACTTCATGAATCGCCAAAGCCGCGCCGCCATCGAAAGACTAGGCGCCAAACTGGATGGTGTTCTGCGATCCCACCAGCGCTCGCCCAACGGAGCGCTCAGGGATACGGCGGTTTATTCGATTCTTCCTCACGAGTGGCCTGCCGTAAGAGCCAGTCTGGATTTCAAGCTCGAAGCTGGTGCCTGACCTCCTTATCCACACAAAGATGTGCGCACGTTGTTTTGCACAGTTTTCTTGTTCTGTTCACCGGGCTGCAAAGCACACTTTTGCGGAGGACTTGGCAACGCTTCGGTAACATGAAAAGCTCTTCTTCGTATTTGATTCAAATTTTAAGCAAATGTGAGGAATTGAAGCGCAGGCTGGTTTCATCGGCAAAAGGATGGACACGCCATGGAACTTTACCGCGCCTGCTACCGAAGCAAGATCAACTGGGGCAAGATGCGTCTGCCTCTGCCCGACGAAATCGACAAGACGTTGCTGCGTATTCGGCGGATCAACAGAAAGGCCGGCGTAACCGGTGCGCTTCTGCTGGTCGATCAGCACATCATCCAGGTTCTGGAAGGCCTGACCGGCCCGGTGCTTGATACCGTCTATTGCGTGATGAACGATCCGCGTCTTGAAGCCATCGAGGGCATCATTCACGAACCGGCGGATTTCCGGCTGTTCCCGAATTCACTGATGTTCTTCCGGGATCTGACCGATGGCCTGGCCGCTTCCAAGCACGACGTGCTGCGCCCCCTGCTTGACCATCCTGCCGACGTAACGCGGGAAGAAGCCTACCGGGCGTTCGGACATTTCGCGCAGGAACTTCAGGAAGGCCGCCTGACCAACGACATGTTGATGATCTGAGCCACTCCGGGTTTTCTGCCGCGGAGCCCCAGCTCATCTCATGTTTCGCAAAATTATCCGGTTCGTGGCCGCAAGGTCCTAGTCCGATTGCCAGGCATGCCGATATTGTGCGCCCTTGTTAACTGGGGGATTGCATCATGTCAGGCAGGTTCGCCGGCCTTCAGCCGGCATCAGCCGGCTTTCTTGCCGCCATTGTCGGCTTTGCAAGTTCATTCGCTATCGTCATTCAAGGGCTGACAGCAGCCGGCGCTTCCCCAGCCGAAGCAACCAGCGGCCTGATGGCGCTATCCATTTCCATGGGCCTTTGCGCGATCGTTGCCTCGCTCGCCACGAAGATCCCCGTTAGCATCGCGTGGTCGACACCCGGTGCCGCGCTCCTTGCGACAGCAGGCCCGCTCGAAGGAGGCTTTTCGGCAGCCGTTGGTGCTTTTCTGGTCTGTGGCGCGCTTATCGTACTTGCGGGCCTGATCAAGCCTTTCGGACGGGCGGTCGCGGCCATTCCGGCACCACTTGCCAACGCGATGCTGGCAGGGGTCCTGTTCGGACTGTGCCTTGCGCCGGTGAGAGCTGTCGCAGAACTGCCTTTCAGCGCGCTAGCCATCATTGCCGTCTGGGCGATCGCCCTGCGCTTTGTCAGGCTCTTCGCGGTTCCCCTTGCCATGGTCATGACATTCGCGATCGGCCTTTCGGGCAGCGGCCCGATCGACCTGAGCAACGTCCAGCCGATCACCGAACCAGTCTGGATCACGCCTTCGTTTTCCCTGGAAGCATTGATCAGTATCGCGTTGCCACTCTTCATCGTGACGATGGCGTCCCAGAACATCCCGGGGGTCGCCGTGCTGTCCGCCTATGGCTACCGCCCCAAAAGTGGACCGCTTTTCACTCTGTCTGGCGTCTTCAGTATGCTGTCCGCCCCATTCGGCGGACATGCGGTCAACCTTGCCGCCATCACGGCTGCAATGTGCGCGGGTGAAGATTCGCACAAGGATCCGGCAAAGCGCTACTGGGCGGCAGTGACCGCAGGTGCGGTCTACGTCCTGTTCGGCCTATTTGCAGGGCTGGTGATGGCCTTTGTCGCTGCCACGCCGACTATCCTGATCGAAGCCGTTGCGGGATTGGCCCTGCTGGGGGCTTTTGCCTTTTCCATCAGCGAAGCCACAAAGGCTCCCGCGGACAGGGACAGTGCCATCATTACCTTCATGGTGACGGCTTCCGGGGTTAGTTTCCTGGGTGTTTCGGGTGCATTCTGGGGGCTGCTGGCCGGCGGTGCCTTCATGGCACTTTCGCGAACCAAAACGGCAAAGTAACACCTTGCCCCGCGGCAATCGCGTCCCATAGTGTTGAGACAATCGAAGCAAATGGAGTCGTTTGCCTGTGTCAGGCTCATATGTGCTGCAACCCGACCCGGAAGATTCGCGTCTTTCGACATCCGTAACCGGTATCGATCAGGACGGACAACCGGTCGAAACGCGTGTCGTGACGGAAAAGCCTCTGACCCTCTACCTGAATTCTCAGGAAGTGGTCACCATGATGACCATTGGCGATCATCCGAACCTTCTCGCCGTCGGTTATCTGAAAAACCAGAACATGCTGGCCGAAGACGATGTCATCACCGGTATCGACCATGACGACGATCTGGATGTTGTGGTGGTTCGCACCGAGCGTGAGACCAATTTCGAGGAAAAGCTGAAGAAGAAGGTGCGCACCTCCGGCTGCGCCCAGGGCACTGTTTTCGGCGATGTCATGGACAGCTTCGATACCGTTCAACTCGCTGAGGACGCCCGTCTCAACACTTCCTGGCTCTATGCGCTGACCAAAACCATCAACACAACGCCTTCCCTCTATCTCGAGGCGGGGGCGATCCATGGCTGTGTTCTGTGCCAGCACGACCGTGCGCTGGTCTACATGGAAGATGTCGGTCGCCACAATGCGGTCGACAAGATCGCAGGCTGGATGGTCCTGAACAACATCCCCGCGCACGACAAGATCTTCTATACCACTGGCAGACTGACCTCCGAAATGGTCATCAAGACCGTGATGATGGGCATTCCGATCCTCGTGTCACGCTCGGGGTTTACCGCGTGGGGCGTCGAACTCGCACGCAAAGCCGGCCTTACGCTGATCGGCCGCGCACGCGGCAAGCGGTTCGTTGCCCTGTCTGGTCACGACAGGATCGTGTTCGACATGTCCGCAAGCGACGTGGAAGACGAGCCGGATACGGCCCGCCGAAAAGGGAGCGTCCCGGCAGAATGACCAGACACAAGAAGTCCCTTGAGAGCAACAAGGTGCTTGGCTGCGTACTTGCCGGCGGCCAATCCCGCAGAATGGGCGGCGGTGACAAGAGCCTGATGGATCTTGGCGGCAAGACGATGCTTGATATGATCCTCGCCCGCCTGAAACCACAGCTGCACGACATAATCCTGAACGCCAATGGTGACCCAGACCGGTTTGCGCGCTTTCAGCTGCCTGTTGCCGCAGATCCGGTAGGCGACTTCGCAGGGCCGCTGGCAGGTGTCCTTGCCGGCATGACTTATGCTCACAACGAGCGACCGGATATCAGCCATGTGATTTCGGTGGCCGGTGACACGCCGTTTTTCCCTACCAGCCTTGTCAGCCGGTTCTGTGCTGCAGTCCCCGGTGACAGACCGGTCATTGCCCTCGCCTCCTCTGAGGACAAGCTCCACCCTGTCTTCGGCCTGTGGCCTGTCAGCCTGAAAGCGGATCTCGAGGACTGGCTGCAATCCGGCAAGACAGGCAAGGTGCTTGCCTTTGTCGACTGTTACGACAGTGTCGAAGTCGCCTTCGATGCGGATCCTGACAGCGGGTTGGACCCCTTCTTCAATGCCAACAAACCTGATGACCTTTCGACTGTCAGAGACGCGCTGAGCTTACATTCCAGATGACCACCCCCCCTGTATTCGGCATCACCGGCTGGAAGAATTCCGGCAAGACACAACTCGTGGCGAGCCTCGTGGCCGAGTTCACCGCGCGGGGCCTGAAGGTTTCGACCGTAAAGCATGCTCATCACGGCTTCGATATCGACAAGCCGGGAACAGACAGTTTCCGGCACCGCGAAGCAGGTGCAGTGGAAGTTGCACTGGTGTCCGGACGCCGTTGGGCCTTGATGCATGAACTGAAAGAGGAAGACGAGCCGCCGCTGGAAGACGTTCTGGAGCGGCTTGCTCCTTGCGACCTGATCCTGATCGAAGGCTACAAGAGCGAACCCCATCCGAAGATCGAGGCACGCAGAACCGAGGCAAGCGAACGCGGCCCCCTTGCCGTTTCCGATCCGAATATTCTGGCCATCGCAACCGATCACGATTTACCGGACGAGGTGTTGCCGGTATTTCATCTGGATGACATTGCCGCCATGGCGAATTTCATCGAGACTCATCTCGGGCTGAAAAGGCCGACAACATGACCGGTAAACAGCTTCTGGATGACTGCTTCCTGCACGACAAGGACCGCTTGCGCCACCACGAGGCGCTGGAGATCCTGAAACAGCGGCTGCATTGCATTGCCGAGACCGAAACCGTGCCCCTGCAGGATGTCGCCGAACGCATCCTTGCAGATACGGTGACCGCTCCCCGCAATGTACCACTGGCCGACAATTCGGCCGTTGACGGTTACGCCTTCCGCAACGCCGATTTCGAGGAAGCCGGAGGGTTCTTCCGTCTGGAACAGAGGATAGCTGCAGGGCACGCGAGCAACGCCGATCTTGGCCCATGGGCTGCAGCCCGGATCTTTACTGGCGCGGTGATGCCACCCGGTGCGGATACGGTCGCCATGCAGGAAGATTGTGAAACGCACCAGCAGGATGGGCAGGACTTCGTGATTGTGCCGCAAGGCCTGAAAACGGGTGCCAACCGCCGCAAGGCGGGAGAAGACGTGGCGGAGGGAACGACGCTGCTGAGCCCCGGTCAGCGCTTGCGCCCGCAAGATATCGCGGCAATCGCGTCCACCGGACAGGCAGACGTTTCCGTTTACCGGAAACTGAAGGTGGCCCTTGTGTCGACAGGCGACGAGCTACGTCGGCCTGGCGACCTCATCACGCTCGGAGACGTTTACGATTCCAACCACTTTCTGCTGCGCAGCCTGTGCGCAACGCTGCCTGTCGAAATCGATGACCTGGGCATTCTGAAAGATGACGCCGACGCACTTGAAGAGGTGCTTTCGACGGCCGCAGCCAGCCATGACGTGATCCTGACCACCGGCGGGGCAAGCCGCGGCGAGGAAGATCACATGCTCAAGGTTCTGGACAAGATCGGAAAACGCCACATGTGGCAGCTTGCGATCAAGCCTGGCCGCCCGATGATGTTCGGAAATATCGGATCCTGCGTTGTCCTCGGACTGCCGGGAAACCCGGTTGCCGCGATGGTCTGTTTTCTGCTTTACGCACGGCCGGTCTTCAGCGTTCTTGGCGGCGGCGCCTTTCTGGAACCGCAGGCCTTTCAGGTTCCGGCAGCCTTCGAAGTTCCCAAGAAAAAGCCGGACCGCCGAGAATTCTACCGTGCCTATCTGAAGCCTCGTCCAGACGGATCACTTGCAGCGCATAAATTCCAGCGCGACGGATCCGGCCTGATCACTGGCCTGCGCGAGGCCGACGGTCTTATCGAAATACCTGAAGACGTGACCTCGATCCGCAAGGGTGAGCTGGTGTCCTTCCTGCCCTTCTCCGGGTTCGGACTGCGCTGACCCGGCAGCGTTGCCGGGCCAGCGAGAGGTTCTTTGTTAGTAGGCGTAGGGCCAGTTGGCCGGGACGAAGCGATAACCCTCGCCGTCCTTCGCAACGCGGCCCATGCCGGGGAACGGAATATGCGCGCCTGCAAAGAACAACTTGTCGGCGGCAGCCTGGTCCAGGAATGTCTTGCGCGTCGACACTGCCTGCCCTGGATCAATGTCGAACCCGATACCCCAGTCCGGCCGGTTGAACTGATAGACGGCCATATGGACGATATCGCCCGCAATCACGAGGGTTTCGCCGTTGCTGTCGAACAGATAGCCGGTATGCCCCGGCGTGTGCCCCGGAAGAGCCATCGGCCGGATGCCGGACAGAATTTCCTTGTCGCCGGAAATCAGGGTCTGGCTGTCCTTGTAGGCATCGGCAGCCTTGCGTGCACCGAGGAAGAACGGTTTGAACTGCTCGGGAGCGCCATTCATTGCCGCATCATCGAACCAGAAGGCCTTGTCCACCTCCGGGAGGATCAGTTCCGCATTCTTGAACACCTTGTTACCGTCACCATCGATCACGCCGAAGAGGTGGTCCGGATGCATGTGGGTGATCAACAGCGCGTCCACCTGATCGGGCGATACACCTGCGGCTGCCAAGGCATCCGGCAGACGCCCCATGGTCGGGCCCAGAGCATCCGAAGTGCCAGCATCGACAAGGATCAGCCGGTCACCGGTGTTGACGAAGTAGGCATTGACGGGAATACGCAACGCCTCACCTTCAACCATGGCTGCATCTCTCAGGCGCTGCCCTTCTGATGCGTCGTAGCCGATCACCAGTTCCGGCGTGACATCGAGATACCCGTCGAGCAAGGCGGTGATTTCAAGATCGCCGACCTTGTAGCGGAGTGCGCCTGCCATCGGCTTTCCGGCCTGATCGACAGCGGCCTCTGCGGGTGCGGAAAGAAAAGTGACACCACCGGCAGCGGCGAGCGCCCCTGCCCCGGCAGCCGCACCGAGCAGCGAACGTCTGGAAACGGAAATCTGTGAAGTGGTCATAATTGGCCTCCCGGCTCGACCTGATGGAAAACTTTGACGCTCGAACCGTTGGACCGGTCCGGCAGCCCTAAAAGTGTTTCATTGGCTTTGTTTTTAAAGCGGCCAATATCTTATATTACTCATAATCCGTGCTTATGTATGAGGTCGCTCCTCACTCGCTCTCCAACCGGTACCGCCATGGACAAGCTTTCCTCCCTTTCCGGCTTTGTGCAGGCCGTCAATCTCGGCAGCTTCTCAGCAGCTGCAAAACTTCTCGGCATCTCGCAACCTGCCGTCAGCCAGCAGGTTCGGGCGCTTGAAGACGATCTGGGCATCAGACTGCTGAACCGGACCACACGTCAACTCAGCCTGACGGAAGCCGGGGAACGCTATTATGCCTATGCAAGGGATATTCTGGAGCGCCTGGATGAGGCCGACCGCTCGGTTCAGAGCGAGGAGGCCCAGATGTCCGGGCCGCTATCGGTGGGGCTGCCTCTTGGCTTCGCGGAAACCATCCTTTCGGACTTCCTGATCCGCTTCAAGAAGGATCACCCCGGTATCCTGCTGGATGTGTCGTTGTCCGACCAGTTTGTCGATGTCATCCAGCAACGACTCGACGTGGCAATCCGCATGGGCGAGATCGAGGACGACCGGCTGATTGTCCGAAGGCTCGGGCTTGCTCAGCGCTGCCTGGTGGCATCACCAGCCTATCTGGATAAGCGTGGACGCCCTGTCCATCCCGACGAGTTGCCCGATCACGATTACTTGCTTTACAAGAATATCGCGACCGGGAACCGGGTTCCGTTCATCAGTCCGATCGGTGAAAAGCTGTCTATCAAGATCACGCCGACAATGCTGGTCAACAACTCTTCGACCCTGCGCCGTGCGGCACTCGCCGGTCTCGGAATTGCGCTCTCCAATCGCTGGCTGATCGAGCCGTACCTGCGAACGGGAGACCTGGAAGTGGTGCTGCCACAATGGCAATACCCGCCGCACCCCGTCCATGCGGTCTATCCTTCCAATCGGTTCATTCCGCTGAAAGTGCGCCGGTTCGTCGACAGCCTTTATAGCTTTTTCGAAGACGAAGGCGCGTTCCAATACGCTGGCAAACCCGCTTCAGGCAGCAGTGATTTTCAGCAAAGTGAGGACACTGCGTTGGCCGGCAACGCGGTTACGGCCTGATGGCCACCCGGCGGCTGACGCCGGGCAGACAGGAACCTCACTCGGTATCGACGACCCAGGTTTCCTTGAGTGCAGCCACTTCCCAGACTTTCCAGGCCTCGGTTGCCTTCATGGCTTCGCTGTATTTGCTCACCACAGGGTCGTTGGTTAGCTGGTAGGTCTCGAAACGGCTGACGACGGGTGCATACATGGCGTCGGCAATCGTGAAATCGCCAAACAGGAAAGGACCTCCTGACGCTTCCAGGCATTCTTTCCAGACGGTCACGATGCGGTTGACCTCACCCTCAACAGCGTCGCTGACGGCATTTGCCGCTACAGGCCGCTGCATGTTCATGGAACATTCGCTGCGAAGAGCGGTAAAACCGGAATGCATCTCCGCCGAGATGGACCGTGCCCAGGCGCGTTTGGCCTTGTCCTCTGGCCACAGGCCTTTGTCCGGAAAGCAGTCGGCGACATATTCCAGGATCGCCAGGCTGTCCCACACCGTCAGGGTGCCATCCTTGAGCACCGGTACTTTTCTGCTTGGTGAAAATGCCGCGAATTCTGGATTTCCATTCTCGAAATCGAAAGGAACCAGGGTCTCCCGGAAGGGAATATCCTTATGCCTGAGAGCGATCCACGGTCTGAATGACCAGGAGGAGTAGTTCTTGTTTCCGATGAAAAGTTCGTAGTCCGACATTGCAGGGCCCTTTTCCGAAACCCGGCAGAAATAACCATGTGTCACCGGGTAGTCTTTTCCTAGGAAGTTCGGCTTCCAGCATCAAATTCAATAAGTTCATGAGATTCATCAGGGTTTTTAATATCTCCTCTCGGCACTATTTTTGCTTGCATATTTGGCAATGCTTGCAGCCAGAAAGAGGATCCGATGACATCTGCTCTGCCGCCCACGCCTTCCGTGTCGCCGCAATCCGCCAGGGCGCTCCAAAAGCAGCCGAGCGAAACCGAAAGCCGGTTTCTGCAATTCCGCAGCATTCTTGCGGAACAATATGCAGATTGGCGTGAATTGCCTGAAGAAGAGCGAATTCGGCACAAGTATCTTGAAGATCACGGGCTGACCGAACTCGGTCTGGACAACCTTTCCCCCAGAAACAGGGCTGTTCACGAAGAAAAGATCGCCGAATTGACGAAGCAGCCGGTTGTTTCGCCGACACCCTATCGTGGGGCCGATGCAGGGGACGCGCTTTCCCGACCGGTGATTACCCTGCAATCCGTTCTCGACGTTCACGACGCTTCCCAGGAAGCTGAAGCAGCAGAAGCAACAGCCGACTCAAAGGCCTGATTTCCGCCCTTCGGCCGACATTCGTTTAAGGGTGGCATGCTTCTACGGCACAAGAAACGGTCTCAGGGAACAGTCAGGTTTCCACAATGACTTGACGCTTCCCCAACGACATGCCGGAAAAATTGAAAATTCGGCGAAATCACGCTGTGTTTTTTTCGTAGGCATGCTTGAAATTTGAACCGAAGTGTATGGAATAGAGCGCTCGGGCAAGAAGGCGGGACGAACCCGCTTGCGCCGCGAAGAAGATATTAGGGGAACAAAATATGCGTGTATTGCGTATGGCTGCGGCCGCAGTAGCAGTACTGGCTGCCGTGAGTGGCGCTGAGGCGAAAGACTGGTCAAAGGTGCGTATCGGCACCGAAGGCGCTTATCCTCCGTTCAACTCCCTGACCGCAGACGGCCAGCTGGTTGGTTTCGACATCGATATTGCCAAGGCACTCTGCGAAGAAATGAAAGTCGAGTGCGAATTCGTTACCCAGGATTGGGACGGCATGATCCCTGCCCTGCAGGCCGGCAAGTTCGACGCCGTGATCGCTTCCATGTCGATCACCGAAGAGCGCAAGGAAAAGGTCGACTTCACCAACAAGTACTACAACACCCCGCCGGCAATTGCCGTGCCGAAGGATTCCGCTCTGACCGGTACGTCGGATGAAGACCTCAAGGGTGTCGCACTTGGTGCACAGTCCTCCACCACCCACTCCAACTATGCTGAAGAAAAGCTGCCGTCCGCAGACCTGAAGCTTTATCCGACGCCGGATGAATACAAGCTCGACGTTGCCAGCGGCCGTGTCGATGCCGTCATTGACGACGTTGTGGTTCTGTCCGATTGGCTCGCGACCGATGACGGTGCCTGCTGCAAGCTGCTGGGCACCCTGACGCCGGACCCGGTGATCAACGGTGAAGGCGCCGGCATTGCCATCCGCAAGGACGACGGCGAGTTGAAGGAAATGTTCAACAAGGCCATCGAAGGCATCCTGGCGAACGGCAAGTACAAGGAAATCAACGACAAGTACTTCACGTTCGACGTTTACGGCGGCTGATTAGCCTCCAGTTGATCGCATTCCGGTGCAGCGCGCCCTGTGCGCTGCACCACCTGCAGGGAAAAATCCCGCAGTACGGCCGGAGGGGCGGCCGGAATAACAACGACAAACAGAAAGAAGCGCCGGCTTATGAATGAAGCTTTGACGCTACTCTCCTTCGGACCAGAGGGTTGGGGAGACGAAATTGCCTGGGGCGTGGTTGTAACCGTCTGCTTGGCAATAGTGACTTTGCCGTTCGGATTGTTTCTGGGATTTCTGATTGCGCTTGCGAAAAAGTCATCGGAACCCAGCTTGCGCCTGGCGGCCAATATCTACACCACTCTTTTCCGGGGCTTGCCGGAACTGCTGACCTTGTTCCTGGTCTACTTCGGACTACAGATCGCGATACAGGTCTTGCTGAAGATGGCCGGCTTCGACTTCTATTTTGAAGTCAATTCGTTTATCGCCGGTGTCATCGCACTCTCCTTCGTCTTTTCTTCCTACGCTTCCGAGGCGTTTCTTTCCGCCTTTCGCGGGATCCCGCAGGGACAATACGAAGGCGGATATGCGCTTGGACTGTCGAAAGGCAAAACCCTTCGACTGGTAGTACTGCCGCAATTGATCCGGCTCGCGCTGCCCGCACTTGGAAACAGCTGGCTCGTCCTTCTCAAGGACACCTCGCTCGTTTCCGTGGTCGGCTTGTCTGACGTGATGCGCCAGTCCGGGATCGCCGCAAGGGTGACCAAAGAACCCTTCATGTTCTTTGGCATCGCCTGCCTGATCTACCTGGTCCTGGCAATGATATCGTCCACCGGTCTCGTGCGCATCGAGCGCTGGAGCAAACGCGGAGATACGGCACGATGATCTCCGCGAACCCCGCCACAGGCATGAAACGGCCGCCCGCACCGCCCCGGGGTTGGACCAAGACACGAATTCTCGGCCATGTCCTCATGGCACTCTGGATCGTCTCTGGTGCCTGGCTGCTCTACTATCTGGCGATAAACGTCGCCAGTCCGTTCGTGCTGAAGTATTGGCCCGAGTACCTCAGCGGTTTTCTGGTCACCCTTCAGATCGTCGGCCTGTCGTTGCTGATTGGTGCGGTGCTGAGCGTTCCCATCGCAGCTGCACGGGCGTCGAAATGGTGGCTTTTGTCGAAGCCGGCCTATTGTTTCGTCTATTTCTTCCGCGGCACACCGCTGCTGGCACAGACCTTCCTTGTCTACTATGGCGCAGGCACCTTCCAGGCACAGCTGGAAGCGGTCGGCCTGTGGGGTCTTTTCCGGGAGGCCTGGTTCTGCGTGATCTTCGCGTTTTCACTGAATACATCCGCGTACCAGGCCGAGATCCTGCGCGGCGCCATTCAAAACGTGCCCAGAGGTCAGTGGGAAGGGGCTGCTGCTCTCGGCCTCAACAAGCAGATTACCTTCTTCAAGATCATCCTGCCGCAGGCACTGATCGTTGCTCTGCGCCCCTATGGCAACGAGATCATTCTCATGCTCAAGGGTTCCGCCATTGCGGCAATCGTGACGGTGTTCGATCTGTTTGGAGAAACCAGACGGGCCTACTCGAGATCGTATGATTTCCAGGCCTACATCTGGGCAGCGGTGATCTACCTGTTCCTGGTGGAGATGCTGCGCCGCCTGTGGGACAAAATCGAAGCACGCCTGACGCGTCACCTGATACGCTGAGCAGACCTTCAGCGTTCGAAATGCTTGGGCCGGGCTTTTTCAAGTTCCGGCCCGTTTTTCTGTTACCTGTCCCGCGTTCTCCTTCTCGATATTCCTTTGGACGCAAGTCGGCACCGCTCTCCGAAATGGTTTGATTTCATTTGATTATCCAAGCGGACGGCGATACCCCCAAGGGACACCCATTCACGGAGCTCTCCCATGCCGAAAACGCCCTCCATTGCCCATGGCCTTCACCTCGACAGCCTGCTGGCCCATGGCGGCGGCGGTTTTGATGCAGCAACAGGCGCCGTCGTGCCGCCGATACAGACTGCAACCACATTCGTGCGTGACGAAAACTATGAGCTGGTCAACCCGGGGCATCTCTACAGCCGTGACGACAATGCGCTTTTCAAGAAGACCGAAAAACTGATCGCCGCTCTTGAAGAGGGAGAAGACAGCCGGCTGTTTCCATCCGGCATGGCTGCCGTCGCCGCCGTTGCCCGCATCGTCAAGCCAGGCGGCACACTGCTTGCCCAGTCCGGCATTTACTGGGGTACCACGTTGTTCCTGCGCAAGATGTGCGCACGCAACAACATTGCTCTCGTAGAAGCTGATGCAAGCGACCTTCAGTCCTTCCAGGACGAGATAGCCGTCACCCGCCCGGATCTTGTCTGGCTTGAAGTACCCAGCAATCCATTCTTGAAGGTTGCCGACATCAAGAGCATTGCCAACCAGTGCAAACAGGCGGACGCCCTGCTTGCCGTCGATGCGACTGCCGCAACACCGCTGATCCTCAAGCCTCTGTCGCTCGGAGCGGACCTGGTGATGCATTCGGCGACCAAGACCCTCAACGGTCATTCAGACCTTCTGGGTGGCGTCGTCACGACCGACAATGCCGGCAGCGAAGCGTGGGCATTTCTGACCGAGGAACGCAAGTTGGCCGGCGCCGTGCTCGGCTCGTTCGAAACCTGGCTTTTGCTCCGGGGCCTCAGGACACTTGCCTTGCGTGTGGAGCGCATGAACAGATCGGCACAGGTTTTCGCGGAACACTTCGAAAACCATCCGAAAGTGGAAGCCGTGCTTTATCCCGGCGTCAAGAGCCACCCGCATCACGAACTTGCAAAAAGCCAGATGACCGGCGGTTTTGGCTCGCTGATGTCCATACAGGTCAAGGGCGACAAAACAGCGGCCTTGAACGTCACCGGTGCGCTTGACCTGTTCCAGCGAGCGACATCCCTCGGTGGCACCGAGAGTCTTGTCGAGCATCGTTTCACCATCGAAGGCGAAGGCTCCGGGATTCCGGAGAATCTGTTGCGGCTGTCCATCGGCATCGAGCATTGCGACGACCTGATTGCGGACATGGAGCAGGCTCTCGCTGCAATCTGACGTCTGCCAAGGCTAATCGGCAAGCTGTTCGGCGCGCATTGCCCGGAGCCAGCTCATGAAGGCCTTGAGCGGTGGACGGTTGACACCGGGGCGGGTCACCAGATGGTATCCCGTCCCCGGATAAACGCCGTCTTCAAAAAGGACCCTGAGGTTACCCGCCTCGATTTCAGGCTCGACAAAGGTCTTGGCGGTGGCTGAAATACCATCGCCGCGTCGCAACCCTTCCAGCACCATGTAGCCGGGCAAATGGGTGATGTTGAGCTTGCCCTTGGGCACGACGCCCTGGCGCTCCAGCCAGATGGTCAATTCGTTGGTGCCGTATTCCTGCAACCAGGGAAACTCCAGAAGGTCCTCGGGACTTTCGATCTTCTTGTCTCCGATCAGGCAATTGGCACCGATCACCGCAAAATTCGTCGGGATAAACAGTTCCGATTCAAGTCCTGTCCAGTTGCCCTTGCCGAAACGGATCGCGAGGTCGACGCCGCCAGGTCTGAGCTCAACCACTTCGGCCGTCGGATTGAGCATCAGTTCGATGTCGGGATGCTTGTGCCGGAAATCGCTGATCCGCGGCATCAGCCAACTTATGGCGAAGGACGGCGTCATGGTGATGTTGAGCGGACGGACCAGATCCTCCCGCGTCAATTCATCGACTGTCTCCCTGATGATTTCAAAGCCTTCACTCAGACCTTCGAAGAGCTGTTTGCCTTCAGGGGTCAGCGCAATGCCCCTGCCCTCGCGAACAATCAGTTTCAACCCCAGAAACTGCTCCAGAGCCTTGACCTGCTGACTGACAGCCGCGTGAGTGACGTTCAATTCTCTTCCGGCGGCCGAGAGACTGCAGGTCTCGGCAACGGCTGTGAAGGTTCTCAGACTGTTGAGGGATGGGAGAGATCGCCAATCCATATGTAATTTCACCTTACATTTTGAAAATCTTCCTGACTGGCATAAGCAGCCGTAAACAGCCACATTACTCTCACACAACGCAGCGAGAGGATGTAAGCAGATGTTTGATATTTACGCACGTAGCTTCCTGGAAGCAACCCGGTTCTCCAGCAACACCCGTCCGGATCCGCGCACCCAGCGGCACCTGGACGCCAAGACGGCGAAGCGGGAACGTCATTTGCGGCTCTGGCAGCGCGGGCCTTACTGGATCTAAGCTGACAGCACGAGGCAAATGGCCTAAAACCATGATGAACCAGTTCAATTAAAGGCCCGGCTCGTTCCGGGCCTTCGCATGCGAAGGGAGTGTCATCATGGCAAAGGTTGCATTTATCGGTCTGGGCGTCATGGGATATCCGATGGCCGGATACCTGAAAACCAAGGGTGGTCACGACGTCACGGTCTATAACCGCACGACCGCGAAGGCCGAGAAATGGGCTGCCGAATATGGCGGCAACTTCGCCAAGACTCCGAAGGAAGCAGCTGAAGGTTGCGATTTCGTCTTTGCCTGCGTCGGAAACGACGATGATCTGCGCTCCGTCACGACCGGCGATGATGGTGCCTTTCATGGATTGAAGGAAGGCGCGATCTTTGTCGACAACACCACCGCGTCTGCCGAAGTTGCCCGTGAACTTTATGCAGCGGCCAAGGACAAGGGCTGCGGCTTCATCGATGCTCCGGTTTCCGGTGGCCAGGCAGGTGCCGAAAACGGTGTCCTGACAGTAATGTGCGGCGGAGATAAGGATGTTTTCGACAAGGCCAAGCCGGTCATCGAATGCTTCGCAAAATTCGTGGGCCTGATGGGAGAAAGCGGTGCAGGGCAATTGACCAAGATGGTCAACCAGATCTGCATTGCCGGCCTGGTGCAGGGCCTCTCCGAAGCCATCCACTTTGCCAAGAAAGCGGATCTCGACGTCGCCAAGGTCATCTCCGCAATCAAGGGCGGGGCTGCCCAATCCTGGCAGATGGAAAACCGGTGGGAGACCATGAATGCCGGCAAGTTCGACTATGGCTTTGCGGTCGACTGGATGCGCAAGGATCTTGGCATCTGCCTGAAGACCGCAAATGATACCGGTGCCCGCCTGCCAGTTACAGCGCTGGTCGATCAGTTCTATGCCGAAGTTCAGGCCATGGGTGGCAAACGCTGGGATACGTCCAGCCTGATTGCCCGCCTGGAAAACGCCGACAAGTCATAAACGGGCACCCACATGCCCCATGTCCCGGACACGACCTTCACACTTGAAAACGTATTGAACGATCTGCGTGAAGCGGGAACGGAGCCGAACCGTGCTGGAATGGCGCGGTTCGGCATCGAAACAGATCGGGCCTTCGGCGTTCCACTCTCTGTGCTGCGTCCTTTGGCCAGATCTATAGGCCCTTCCCCGGACCTTGCACGGGAACTCTGGGCCAGCGGCTTTCACGAAGCACGCCTCTTGGCAATCCTTCTGACCCCACCCAGACACCTGGCACCCGAGCTCGCCCTTCAGTGGCTGAACGACATCAATTCCTGGGATCTGTGCGATCAGCTCATGAATGTTCTGGCCCGGCGTGCCGGTTCAAATGAACTGGTTCCGGCACTTGCCGCAGACGAACGCGAATTCGTCCGGCGGGCCGCCTTTGCACTGATCGCCTGGCGCGCCGTCCACGCCAAGACAGCGCCCGAAACCGAGTTTCTGGACTACTTTCCCTTGATCCGCGCTGCTGCCACGGACGAGCGAAACTTTGTCTGGAAAGCGGTGCACTGGGCCCTCCGCCAGATCGGCAAACGTTCCTTGCCTCTGCATGGTGCCGCTCTCGCGATTGCCGAAGACCTGGCACCATCCGAAAACCGGACAGCGCGCAAGGTCGGCAATGCGGCCGTCCGGGAGCTTTCGTCCGAGAAGGTTCTGAACCGCCTCAACAAGGCTGCGGACATCTAGTCAAATGTAGCTGTCGATCAGTTACGAACTGCCGCTTACTGACCTGCCGCTTCCTTGGCGATGGCATCCAGCAAGGCATTCACTTCGCCGATGGCCGCCTTGGACTCCTCAGAGCCTGTTTCGCCGAGGTGTCGATATCCGACCGTTACGGTGCCAGGCTGGTCCGGCGTTTCGTAGACGAATACCGAATAGGGGCAATAGGCAATGTTGGCAGCGTCAGCCTCCATCACCTTGCGCGAGAGACTTGCCGAGCAGAACAACATGGCCTGCGCCTTGACGAAGATCTGTTTCTGACCACCGACATCTTGTGATGTGCGATCCAGCATGTCGCCTATGTGCGAGACGTAATCGATGACCAGTCCATGATTGACGATGGCATTTTCAAGATCGAAACGCACATCATCAAAGGCTGCTGAAACCTGGTAGGCGGTAACGCCTTCCGGAATTGACTGGGCGCTGGCGGCTACGGTGCCGCAAGCTGCGAGACCCACAAAAGCAATTGCGATCCGAAACGGTTTCCTGAAACTTTCAAACATGCGACGTCCTCCCGAGCATGAAGACCAGAATACTCCGCTCTTCATGCCCGCGCCATTGATACATCGCAAATTTTGAATATTTCCTCGACTATCTCCGGTTCAGATATCGACCTCGACGGTACCGATCGGATTGGAGCAGCAGGCCAGAATGAAACCGGCCTCGATATCTTCATCGCTGATGCCGCCGGAGTGGACCATGTGAACTTCACCGGAAAGTTTCTTCACCTTGCAGGTGCCACACACACCGAACGTACAGCCCGACGGGATATTGAGCCCTGCATCCTTTGCAACCGCCAGAACCGTGTCGGTTTCCGAACACCAGGAAGACACCTTGGAGTTGGCAAAGACGATCTGGGCCTGCACGTCGTCCTGAGGTACGACGTCATCGAACTCTGTCAGTTCAGCCTTGGTTTCTGCGGGCGCCTGGAAGCTTTCCTGGAAATAGTTTTCCATGTTGAAACCAAGCGAGTTCAGGATCTCACGCACGGATTCCATGAAGCCTTCGGGGCCGCAGCAATAGACTTCGCGCTCCAGATAGTCGTTGCACATCAGGCCCAGCATAAGCTGGTTGAAGTGCCCGCGATAACCGGTCCAGACCTCGTAAGGATCGCTCTTCGTGACGACGAAGTGCAGTTGCAAACCGTTGACGCGGCTCGCCATGTACTCAAGCCGCTTGCGGAAGATCAGATCAACAGGCCGTGTTGCGCACTGGATGAAACAAATGTCCGGATCCTCACCGCGCTCGAAGAGCGTCGTCGCCATCGACATCATGGGCGTAACGCCGGAGCCGGCTGAAATGAACAGGTACTTGTTGTCCGGATTGCGCGGCAGATGGAACAGTCCGGCCGGTCCATAAGCCTTGATCTGCATGCCGGGAACAAGGTTCTCCAGCATCCATTTCGTACCGACGCTGTCCTGCTGGACCTTTACCGTTACGGATATATAGGCGTTGGTCACCGGCGACGAGGAAATCGTATAGGTACGTTGAACGTTTCCGCCGGGTACCGGTAGATCGAGCGTGATGAACTGGCCAGCCCGATAGACGAAAGTCGCGCCCGATGGCGGACGGAAGGTGAAGGTTTTCACCCCCGGCGCCTCGGGCAGAACACTCACGCATTCCAGAACTTCACTGTCGGACCAGACCGGCGTATCGCGTCCGGGCATCGGGATCATCGTACTACTCCGCCGCGACACGGAAACGGCCCATCAGACCGTTTTCCAGGGTTCGGGAATACCAGTCGACGAACTGGATGACGCCGCTTTCCTGAGCCGGAGAATACGGCCCCGGTTCATAGGCCGGCGACTTGATGCCGATCTGGTTTTCCTCAACGATCTGACGGTCCTCATCGTTGGTGTGGACCCAGACTTCGGTCAGCCGCTTGAGGTCGTAGTCGACCCCTTCCTGAGCGTCCTTGTGCACCAGCCAGGTGGTTGTCACCTCGGTTTCCATGGGACTGATCGGCAGAACGCGGAATGTCAGCACCTGGTCGGACAGGAAGTGGTTCCAGGTGTTCGGATAATGGAAGAACAGGCAAGACCCTGCGTTGTCGAAAGGCACGGACCCGATACGCTTGGAAACAGCTGCCTTGCCATCCATGGTGTAGCTGACCGCATCTCCCAGGAACGGAATGCGCACGAAACGCCATTGCTCGGACGGCGAAATCAGGAACCTGGACGGAAGCCCTGCGCCTTCGCAGCGTTCCACATGCGCCTTGCCGACGTTGGAAGAGGTTGAATCGTCACCACCCACGAGGTTGGGATCGTCCGGGAATGTCCGGCATAGCGACGGATGAGACCCGGAGCAGTGATAGCACTCGCGGTTGTTCTCCAGAACAAGCTTCCAGTTGCCCTGCTCGACGATGGTCGACTGGTGGGCAACCTTGAGGTTGGAAAGGTCGTGCGGGCCGAGATAGCGTTCAGCCTGCTTTTCCAGTTCCGTGGTGTCGGGTGCAACAGCAGCAAGGCAGATGAACACCATGCCTGAGACGGTCACGCAGTGTACGGTCTTCAGTCCATGGTTTTCCGGCTTGAACTCCGGACCCATTTCGCGCGCCCACAGAAGCTTGCCGTCGAGTTCGTAGGTCCACTGGTGGTACGGACAGACCAGCTTGGGCGCCGAACCTTTGGATGCTGCACAAATGCGGCTGCCGCGGTGACGGCAGGAATTGTGGAATGAGCGAATGACTCCGTCGGCTCCACGCACGATGATGATGTTGTAATCGCCGATCTGAAGCGTGACGTAATTTCCCGACTTCGGCAGCTCGGCAGACGGAATGGCGAAAATCCATTCCTTCTGCCAGATGTTCTTCAGGTCCGCCTGGTAGACGTCGGCATCGGTGTAGAAGGCCTGGGGCAAAGAATACCCGGCTCGTCGGCCCATCAGAAGTGATAGAATTTCCGCATCGCTGAACATGGTGACACATCCTCTTTGGCCGAGTCTCCCGGCCTGTCCTTGCCGGGAACGTTAGGCCCACCAGACCCCACCGCCGTAGCGCAAAAGCGTCATTTGCTTATCCATGTAAGACGCTGCCCAAATTTTCCGCGTGCGGTGCAGCATCACGTCAAATGTCCTTGACCAAACGTAACGCATCATAGATTGCCGCATGGGTGTTGCGAGCCGCAACCGCATCGCCAATGCGGAAAAGCGCGAATGTGCCATCCGGGTTGGCCTCAAGAGGCTGCGGGCGGCCAAAAATCAGCGCTTCCTGCTGAACAGCACCAAGGTTTTTCGACATCGGCTTCAGCTCGAAATAGAGTTCGTCCATCGGTATTGTACCGTGATTGACGACGATTTGGTCGAATTCCCGCTCTTCCGTGTGGCTGGAATAGTCTGTTCCGACGACCGCGGTGATCAAGTTCCCGGAACGTTTTGCAGCTTTCAGTCGGTAGGTGACCGTGAAGCGAACGTCCTTGTCCTGCAGCGATCGCATGTAAGGCACCAGGTTCATTGCCATGACATCCGGGGCGAAGGACCTGTCCGGCGTCATGATCTCCACATGAGCGCCTGATTTTGCGATCATCTCGGCCGCCTGAAGTGCGGGATGATCACCAGCATCGTCGTAGACGAGTACACGCTTGCCCGGTTTGACGTCGCCAGCAATGATATCCCAGGCAGAGACAACAAGATCATTGCCTTCGCTCAGGACTTCCGTATGCGGCAAGCCTCCTGTTGCGACGATCACCACATCCGGGTTTTCTCCCGCGATATCTTCTGCTTCTGCAAAAGTGTTGAAACGGAACTTCACGTCTTTCGCCAGGCACTGGTCCATTCGCCAGTCGATTATGGAGATCATTTCGCGCCTGCGCTCGGACTGCGCTGTCAGCCGGACCTGACCACCGGCATGTGGCGCTGCCTCGAACACGATCACATCGTGCCCCCGTTCACCTGCAACGCGCGCCGCTTCCATGCCGGCAGGCCCTGCGCCAACGACGACCACCTTCTTTTTCGTGCCCGCGAGCGGGATCTCGTGGGGCATGGTCAATTCCCGACCGGTTGCCGGGTTGTGGATGCAAAGTGCATCGCCAGCCTGATAGATGCGGTCGAGGCAATAGGTTGCTCCCACACAGGGGCGGATATCCCCTTCCCGCTTTTCGGCAATTTTCCGAACCACCATCGGGTCGGCCATATGCGCGCGCGTCATGCCGACCATGTCCAGAAGCCCTTCGGCGATCGCATGGCGCGCTGTTGCGACATCGGGGATCTTGGCTGCATGGAAGGTCGGCATGCCGACTTCCTTCTTGATGCGACCGGCGAAATCCAGATGCGGGGCGTTGCGCATGCCCTGAACGGGAATCACGTCTGTCAGGCCAGGGTCGGTGTCAATGTGGCCCCGAATGACATTGAGGAAGTCGACCTGTCCCGTAGCCTTCAGGCGACGGGCAATTTCAAGACCTTCGTCTTCCGTGATGCCTCCGTCCAGATCCTCGTCCGCGGTAAAACGGATGCCCAGAATGAAGTCGTCACCAACCCTCTGCCGAACCGCCTCGATGACTTCGAGCGAAAAGCGCATCCGGTTTTCCAGTGAACCGCCGTACGGTCCATCCAGCGTGTTGGTGACCGGAGACCAGAACTGGTCCATCAGATGACCGTAGGCCTGCAGCTCTATGCCATCCATACCGCCGGCCTTCATGCGTTCCGCCGCGTCGGCATAGTCGGCGATGATGCGGGCGATGTCCCACTCTTCGACCTGCTTGGGAAAGGCCCGGTGCGCCGCTTCACGTTCATGGCTGGACGAAACCGCGGGTAACCAGTCCCCCTTGTTCCAGTGTGTCCGGCGACCAAGATGGGTCAGCTGGATCATCACCGCACAATCGTGTTCGTGGCAGGCATCCGTGAGCCGCTTGATCCACGGCACGACTTCGTCCTTGTAGGCAAGGATATTGTTGAAGACGGGCGGCGAGTTGCGAGAGACGGCCGCGGAGCCGGCGGTCATGGTCAGTGCGACACCGGCCTTTGCCCGGACCTCGTGATAAGCGCGATACCGGTCCTTCGGCATGCCATCCTCAGGATAGGCAGGCTCGTGCGACGTGATCATGATCCGGTTTTTCAGCGTCAAATGTTTCAGCTGATAGGGCTGCAACAACGGATCTTTCGACATCTCTTTCCTCTCCGGGCATTCCACCGCGTCACGGATTTCCTCAGGTTTGCAAAGATTAATTCCCGTCGATCATCTTTGAAAAGTCTGAAAAGCGACATAGGTGTCGCTTTTGTCGACATTGGTGTCAATTTTGATTGTCGGCACGCCGGAGCTTTGTTATCGCAAGCACATGAGCGACCTATTGATCGAAAAAACGTCCGGTTGGCGCGGCACACGTGAAATCTGGATCGAAGCTGCCTACCAGGCGCTGATTGAACATGGCATTGATGCCGTCAAGGTGATGCCCCTGGCCGACAGGCTCGGTCTGTCGCGGACCAGTTTCTATGGCCATTTCTCAGACCGGAACGACCTGCTCGACGCCTTGATCACCCAGTGGCAAACGAAAAACACCGGCAATCTGGTGAAACGGACCGAGGATTACGCCGAGACGATCACCGAGGCGATCCTGAACCTTTTCGATTTATGGCTACTGCCGGAGCTATTCGATTCCCGGCTGGAATTTGCGATGCGCAACTGGGCACATGCGGATCCGGACCTGACGCCCATGCTGGAAGAAGCCGACCGTGTACGCATCGAGGCTTTTACGGCGATGTTCGAACGTTTTGGCTATGAACATGCCTCGGCCGACGTGAGAGCCAACACCATGTATCTTACGCAGATCGGCTATATCTCCATCGTCAAGGATCGGCCGAGCGAGCCGCTTGGCCCCAGGCTTCAGCGCATGCCCCACTACATCGAGATCTTTACCGGGAAAGCCGTATCCGATGCCGAATTCGCCAGGTTTCGCGCGCGTCATCCGCTGGGCCCGGTAAGACTGAATGATTATGGGTGACCACGACCCGAGTTGATCCTATCCTGCCCCGACAAGGAAGGATCATGACCACCTCGCAAGACGCCTCACCGCCCTCCTCCTCGGTTCCCCCCGGAATTGATGCCGGTTTCTGGCGCCGGACAGCACCGCCGGACTTGCGCAGCCTTTTCACCGACATCATCGGCTACGAAGAGCGAAACCCGCAGACAAACAGGCAGGTTGAAACCGCCTCGCTGACCATTCCGCTCATCCTGAGTTTCGGCGATCCGTTTGAAATCGCGCTTGGTCAGCATCCTACCGCTGAAAACGAGCGTCCCACCTTTCTGGCTGGGCTCAGCAGTTCTCCGGTTTTCATTCAGTCAAATGGCCGTGCCAAATGCCTGCAGATAAACTTTACTCCCATCGGTGCCCGACATTTTTTCCGGTTCCCCATGGACCTGCTGACCGACCAGATGTTGCCGTTTGCCGATGTCGCGGAACCGGAACTGGCTGAATTTGTCCGCCGGATCGAGGATCTGGCAAGCTGGAATGCGCGGCTTGATCATGCCCTTGCCTACGTCATCAAACGCCTACGGCAAGACAACGTTCAACGAACGCCGGCGGACCATGTGTTGCGACGGCTACTTGAAACCGGAGGCCAGGTCTCAGTCACATCTTTGGCTAAGGAGATTGGCTGGAGCCGAAAGCACCTGGCACAAAAGTTTCGGAAGGATATCGGCCTTCGGCCCAAGACGGTTGCCCGGGTGATCCGCTTCGGCAAGGTGCTCAAACATGCACAGAACTGCTGCGACATCGATTGGGCCGGCTTGGCGGTTGATTGTGGTTATGCCGATCAGGCCCATCTCATTCGGGACTTTTCCGAGTTTTCCGGTTAGTCACCGGAAGCCTGGCGCACACGGCTGCTGAATGGCACTGCCAACACCTGGTAGGTAACAAAACTTCAATCCCGCAAAATCGCGAAGAGCTATCACCTCCTTCATCAAAGGAGGTACGACATGTCTCATGAAGCAAGTAGAATTTATCCCGTTTTCCGGTTCGGCAATGCCAATGCGATGATCAAGTGGCTCGCAGATTCATTCGGGTTTGTCGAACACGAAGTGCACAGGGACGACAACGGCACTGTGGTGCATGCAGAGCTGGCTTTTGGTTCAGCCATGATCATGGTCGGTCAGGCCCGCGACGACGCTTTTGCAAAGATCATCGGGCATCCGGACGGCCCTTGCGGCAAGGCAATCTATCTGGCGGTGGAGAATGCCGACAAACTGTTCGACCGCGCCACTGCTGCTGGGGCGACAATCCTGGAGGGGTTGACGAACCGGGACTACGGCAGCCGGGAATTCATTTGCCAGGATCCTGAAGGAAACATCTGGAGCATCGGCACCTATTGGCCCAAAACGTCCACGTGAACCAACCAGAAGAATGAATGAACCTGAGGGGTTCGCTGGCCGGAACGGAACGTGTTGCCGGCCAGTTCACTTGTCCCGGTCGGGTTTAGGCTTTTCCGGTGCCACATAGCTGAGAGGCAAGGCCGTGGTGTTCTTGATCTGCTCCATGGCGAAGGTGGTCGAGACATCCGAGATGTCGATCCGGGAAATCAGCTTCTTGTAAAAGGCGTCATAGGCCTCGATGTCCGGTACGGCGACACGCAGCAGATAGTCGACCTGACCTGCCATCCTGTAAAATTCGACCACTTCGGGAAACTCCCGGATGACATCGGCGAATTTCTTCAGCCAGTCTTCGGAGTGCTGGCTCGTGGTAATGGCGACGAAGGCCGTTACCTTCGCATTGACCTTTGCCGGGTCCAGCAAGGCGACGCGGCCGGTGATGACCCCGTCTTCTTCCATTTTCTGGATGCGCCGCCAGCACGGCGTGGTCGACAGCCCCACCCTGCGGCCGATTTCAGCCACCGGAACGGTACAATCTTCCTGGAGAATGGACAGGATGCGACGGTCGATACGATCAATCATGAATTCAAGATCCGGCCAGGAGCAACAGAGATTCCCGACCGCGCAGTCCGCAACATGTTGGGAAATCATTTTCATTGAAGATAAAAACTCGTAACGGAGTTTCAATGAAAATGTCAATTCTCACCGAAATGAGAATTATTTTCGAATTTCAGCAATTAGGGCACCATTGTAAGGCGCTGAACCTCGCCTCTCAGAACCGGTAGCAGCTCGGTTTCAAACCACGGGTTCTTTCTCAGCCACGCATTGTTGCGCCAGGAAGGATGCGGCAACGGCAGGACCGCCGGTTTGCCGTCCATCTGCCGAGCGAAATGCTGACGCCAGTTCGACACTGTCTCGGTAAGGGATTTCTGGCGGTTTGAACCGAGATGATAGGCTTGGGCGTATTGGCCGATAACCAGCACCAGTTCGATCTGCGGCATGGCGGCAAACAAGCGATCATGCCAGGCCTTGCGGCATTCGGTGCGCGGCGGCAGATCGCCCCCTTTTGCGTCCAGTCCAGGAAAACAAAACCCCATCGGCACGATAGCCAGTTTACCGGCGTCGTAGAAAATATCCTCGTCGATGCCCATCCAGTTTCTCAACCGGTCACCTGAGGGATCGGTGAACGGTCTGCCGCTCTGGTGAACGCGTGTGCCTGGCGCTTGTCCGCAGACACAAAGCCTTGCTGTTCCAGACACTTGCAGAACTGGTCTGGGCTCATGCGGCAATGCCGACTTTTCAGGTTTCTCGACGCAGATGCGGCACGACCGAACGTCAGCCGCAAGTCTGTCGAGTGTTTTCGAATTCGTCTTTTCTGACAATGAGTTGCACCTTGGCACAGCCTGTTAACACTTCCCTTACCACGATCTTGAGGACGATCTTAAGGAATGGTGAGTCAGGTTGAATAAACACGCGGCAGCGCGATAACAAAATCAAAACTTTGGGCAGCAAATGGCATCGGTTGCGTCAGAAACCGGCGACGACAAAGTCACCATCAACGAACAGCGCGCCAAGCGCCGTCGTGAGATGGCGCGCTCGGCCAACGATGTGCGCAGCCGCCTTGGTACGCCTGAAAACTGGTACACGTCCTTCGATCTGGAACGACAGCATCTGTTTGCCGACACCCGCATCAACGCGGCCTACGCAGTACCACTTCTCGCCCTGATCGTTGCCGCAATCTCCGTTCTGTGGATCAACCCGCTCTTCATCGGCGCCTGGTTTACGGCGACGCTTTGCACCCACTTCATGATGGTGATCACCAGCCACTCCTACGAGAAGGCTCCGTCCGACCAGAAAGCCCGCATCTACTGGCGGCGCAGGTTCGCCTTTGGTGACTTCGTCTATGGCTGCAGTTGGGCCAGCTTCTTTCTGCTGCCCCAGACCAGCGAATCCGGCGACGGGTTTGTCATCTTTCATTTCGCGACGCTGCTGATCGTGGTTGCCATGAACACGATGCAGTCGGCCACCCTGCCGAAATGTCTGCTTGCCAGCACCTTGCCCATGACACTGATCGTCACCGTCAGCTTCCTGCAGCAGGTGAACCCGATCCACTATACGCTCGCCGCCATGGCGATCGGCGCGCAGGGTTTCTTCCTGATCCTGGGCAACCAGCTTCTGAAGAACGCCAACACGATGCTGGAATACCGGGCCGACAAGGATCACCTGATCGCCGAGCTGGAAACTGCGAACGCGATGTCCGACGAAGCGCGCCGCCGCGCAGAAGCTGCCAACCTTGCCAAGTCCCGCTTCCTGGCCACGATGAGCCATGAACTGCGGACACCGCTCAACGCCATCCTGGGGTTTTCCGAAATCATGAAGGATGAAGTGCTCGGCAAGATGCACAACAAGAACTACCAGTCCTATGCCGAAGACATTCACGGCTCGGGACAACACCTGCTCAACCTGATCAACGAAATTCTGGACCTGTCCCGCATCGAGGCCGGTCGGCACGAATTGCATGAGGAACCGATCTTCCTGGACGATATCGTCGAGGAATGCGGGACCATGATGAAGGTTCGGGCAAAGGCCAAGACGATTTCGCTTCACCACACCCACGAGCCGGACTTGCCGCGCGTTTGGGCGGACGAGCGAGCGCTGCGTCAGGTGGTGCTCAACCTCCTGTCCAACGCCGTGAAGTTCACACCGGTGAACGGCGAAGTCTGGATCAAGGTCGGACCAACGTCAGATGGCGGACAATACGTCTCGATAAAGGATACGGGCCCCGGCATTCCGGAAGACGAAATTCCGACGGTGCTGGAAGCTTTCGGTCAGGGGTCTCATGCTATCAAGACGGCAGAACCCGGGACAGGTCTTGGCCTGTCCATCGTCCAGGCGCTGATCAACATGCACGACGGCAAGTTCTCGCTGAAGTCCAGGCCCGGCGAAGGCACGGAAGTGATCGTCACCCTGCCGAGAGCCAGGATCATGAACTATTCGCCGGATGTCATCTGGGTGGACCCGAACGACAAGGACAGCGGCGTACCGTCCGGCAAGGCAAGATCGGCCTGATCCGCATCAGCGGTTTCAGGCCGCTTCAATTCCTGAAAGAGCTTCAGTCGTCTTTTTCGGACACACCGGCGTCCGCAAAGGTGGCCATGCCGGAGTGCATTTCGGCGGCTGCCTTGGCAATACCTGCAGCGAGCGCAGCACCGGAGCCTTCCCCCAGACGCATGCCAAAATCGAGCAGCGCATCCTTGCCCATGTGCTCGAGCACCTTCGCATGGGCCTGCTCTGCTGAAACATGGGCGAAGAGGCAGTGGTCGAGACCGGCCGGGTCCATCGCATAAACAACAGCGGCAGCAGCCGTCGTGACAAAGCCATCGACAATCACCGGAACGCGCTGCAGGCGTGCGGCAATGATGAGGCCGGTCATGGCTGCAATCTCGCGGCCACCGATGCGACGCAGGATCTCCAGCGGATCACGTTCGCCGTTCAGTCGAGCAACTGCTTTTTCGACAGCATCGCGTTTGCGGGCAAGGCCCTCGTCGTCAACGCCGGTACCGCGCCCGATCCAGTCTTCAGCCTTGCCGCCGAACAGCGCATTGATAACCGCAGCAGCGACTGTGGTGTTGCCGATCCCCATTTCGCCAAGACAGATCAGGTCAATCCCGCCGGCAAGCGCTTCCATGCCGTATGCCATGGTCGCAGCGCAATTGGCTTCGTCCATCGCGTCTTCCCGCGTGATGCTGGGGGTCGGCATGTCGACGGCCAGGTCGAACACCTTTAGGCCGATGTCATAAGCGCGGCAGATCTGGTTGATTGCAGCGCCGCCAGCCGCGAAGTTCTCGACCATCTGCCGGTTGACCGCACTCGGAAATGCGGACACGCCTTCATCCGCAACCCCATGGGCGGTCGCGAAGATGCCGACCATCGGCCGCGTGATCTTGGGCGGAGCCTTGCCGGACCATGCGGCCAGCCATTCGGCAATTTCCTCAAGCCTTCCGAGCGAACCGGCAGGTTTGGTCAACTCCGCATCCCGGGCCTTCACCCTCGCGAGCGCTTCCTCGTCCGGCCCCGGCATGGATTTCACCAGATTACGGATATCGTCAAAGGGCAGCGCGGTCTCGGAGAGGGACATGTTCTTTTGGTTCCGGTTGTTCGCGGCCGTCGAGCGGCCACTTGGTCTCGCTTAGCCGCTGTTCTATAACTTCGCCCGGTAAAAACTCAAGCACGGGACCGGCCTGATGAGCTCTGAAACCGACCAAGGGCCTGATTCACAGGCTGAAACGCGGTCCGGAAAAACCTGGGATCGACACCAGGTCTGGCTGCACGGGGGCAAGGCACTCGCCGCGGACACGGCAGCTTGCGTACGATTCTTCTCCCGGCTTCCCCTGCCTGCAGTCAACACCGAAGACGACCCGATGTCCCCTCCGGACTTTGTTCGGATCGCCCGTGCAGCGCCTCTGGCTGGTGCAATCATTGCCCTGCCTGCGGCCGGCGTTGGTGTTGCGCTCGGTTTTACTCAACTGCCACTTCTGGCCGTTGCAGTTCTCCTGACCGCGGTTCTTGCGGCAACGACCGGAGCCCTTCACGAAGATGGCTTGAGCGACGTAGCCGACGGCTTCTTCGGCGGTGCAACCCGCGAAAGACGGCTCGACATCATGAAGGACAGCCGCATCGGAGCCTTTGGGGCTCTCGCCCTGATGATCTCGGTACTCCTGCGTACCGTCCTGCTTGCAGCGCTATGGCAAAAATTCGGGCCGGCTGATGCAGCGCTGCTTTTTCTGGCGGGAGAAGCCCTCAGCCGGATGCTGCTTGTCTGGCAGTGGCAATGTCTGCCATCAGCAAGACCTGAAGGGCTCGGAGCTCGCTTTGGAAAACCTTCCCGGTCGACCGTGCAACAAGCTTTTCTTGTGACGTTGCCCGTGATGCTGCCTGCGTTCTTCCTGCTCTCCCTGCCGGCCTTGCTGCTGGCTCTTGCCATCGCCACCGCCGCAGCACATGCGACCGGCCGGCTTGCCGTTTCCAAGATTGGCGGAGCCACTGGCGATGTTTTAGGCGCTGTTCAACAACTCACCGCTCTTGGCTTTCTTGCAGGGATGCTTATGGTGCCGTGAGTAGCGGATAGAGGCCTTGGTGGCGGGAATGGCTCACATGTCAGTATCGGGCAATTCAGTTAGACGAGAAGCAACAGGTTTGCGTGCAGCAACCCTGTTGATCGTTTTTGCCATCTTGTCCGCCTGTTCCGGAAGACCGGAAGTCGGAGCGCTCGCGCTCAACGAAGACCCGGTCGTTGGTGCCAGGGTGAATGATATCCTGATCGTCACCACCCGCCAGCGGGACGACCGCCCCGACACCTATTTCAGCGGTGAGCGTTCAGCCGCGGTCAATTACGCGGAAGCCTCGATTTCGGTACCGCCGTCTCACAAACCGGGCCAGATCGAGTGGCCCGAAAGTCTGCCGGGAAACCCCAAGACCGATTTTGTTGCGCGCAAAGCCGACTACATTGCCGACAAGGCCGCCTTCCGGCGTTCCGTCAACGCCAGACTTGCCAGTTTGCCGCGCGGCGAACGCGACATCATGCTGTTCATTCACGGCTACAACACTCGCTTTCCGGAAGGGCTTTACCGGTTCGCGCAGATTGTCAACGACAGTCAGTTCCAGGGGGTACCAGTTCTGTTTACCTGGGCCTCACGCGGCAAGCTTCAGGATTACGTCTACGACCTCAACAGCGCCGCGATTGCTCGCGGAGCCCTTGAAGAAACGCTTGTGGAACTTGCCAAGACCAATGCCGACAACATCACCATCCTCGCCCACTCCATGGGCAATTGGCTGTTGATGGAAACCGCGGTACAGGCACGACCGGAGAACCGCCGGCTTGTCGCAAAGCATGTCAACGACATCGTTCTGGCAGCACCCGACATCGATATCGACCTCTTCAAGTCCCAGCTCAAGCGGATTGGCCCGATGCCCCGGCCCTTTACCGTTATCGTTTCGCGTGATGACAAAGCCCTGCGCATCTCGCGCACCATTGCAGGCGGCAAGGAACGAGTCGGGGCTTTTTCCAACGATCAGGAACTGGCGGAACTCGGTGCGGTCGTTATCGATGTGACCGAGCTTGAATCGCTGGACAGCACGAACCATTCGAAATTTGCGCAGCTCGCACAGCTGCAGCCTGACTTGCGCAAGGCACTAGGCAGCTCCGCTCTCGGGTCCAGTGCCGACCACAACCGTGGCGCCAATCTTGGCGACGACCTGGGGTCCTTTGTGGGCACCACGGCACAGGCAGCTGTTACCTTGCCGATCAAGGTCATCACCGCGCCGTTCACCTATGCGTCAGGCGGCTATTGATCCGGTCGTTTTTCGCTGTTTTCCGCCCATTACAGTCTTGGCAACGCCACAATCAGCGGCCATATGCGCTTCATGAAGTCACCTTGTATCAACATCTGCCAGATCGACGCCAAATCAGGCCTTTGCACAGGCTGCCTGCGCACTCTTGACGAAATCGCGTCCTGGGCGAGTTACACCGAGGCCAAGCGCAACCAGATCCTCGCAGAATTGGCGAACCGGCCTCAGCCGACCACTCCGCCCGGAGTGCGCGGATGAACAATCGCAGAAACTACCGCGGCCTGATGGTCGTCATTCTGGTGCTGGTCATGGCAGTTGCCGCTTTCTATGCGTTTTTTGGTGACCCGACCGACCCGGCGAATGTCAATTTCGATGATACCGGCCCCCGGGTTGTTGCCCTTTCCGCACTCGCCTTCGTTTTTCTGGCCAGTTTCCTGTTCGGCCAGCCGAAAGCCCGCGAAATTCTGCACGGCACGGTTTTCTGGGGTGGGTTCTGTGCCCTGCTCGTTGTCGGCTATGTCTACAAGGCGGAACTGGTTCAGGCGGGTTACCGCGTTCTTGGAGCTCTGGCGCCTGGACTTGCCGTGACCCAGCCCGACGGCACCATTCTGATAGTCCGCGATGCTGGCGGGCATTTTGTGCTGGATGGACGCATCAACGGTGCCCGAGCAGAGTTTCTGCTTGATACAGGCGCCAGTGCCGTTGTCCTGACCTATGAAGACGCGCTGCGTGCCGGCTACCGGCCACAAGACCTGACATTTTCAGTACCGGTTTCCACCGCCAACGGCCGTGCACTGGTCGCGCCGGTAAAGATCGACACGATCACGATCGGCGATCACACACTGCGCAACATCCGCGGTTTCGTCGGGCGTCAGGGGACGCTCGATTCCAGCCTTTTCGGCATGACCGCACTTGATCATCTGCGCAGTTGGCGCATCGAAGGCGACAAGCTGATCATGACGCCTTGAGCGGATCGGGAACCGCGCGATAGTCCTATTCGGCTGCCGCCAGTTCGGCTCCTGCAGGACTGACCGCTGCAAGCGCCTTTTCGACCACTTCCAGACCAGCACCGGGCTTGATCGCCTCCACTGTCAGAATGCGCCGCCAGGACCTAGCCCCCGGACGCCCGTGGAACAAGCCCAGCATGTGCCGCGTCATATGTGCCAGCTTTACGCCCTTGCCCAGTTGATCTTCCAGATAAGCCATATGCGCCTTCACTGCATCCCAGGGCGAGATGTCCGGTCCGCTGGCGCCATAGAGCCGCCGGTCGACCTCTCCCATGATCTGCGGAGTGTGATAGGCAGCACGGCCAAACATCAGGCCGTCCAGGGTCTCCAGGAACGGCTCCGCCTGGTCCAGCGTCTGTAAGCCACCGTTGAGGCCGATGAACCTGTCCGGCAGACGCTGCTTCAGGCGCAGAACCCGCTCATAGTCGAGCGGCGGAATGTCCCTGTTTTCCTTTGGGCTGAGTCCCTTGAGCCAGGCCTTGCGCGCGTGTACCCACAAGGCATCTGCACCCGCAGCAAAAACGGCATCTGCCATGGCGTCAAGCGCCGCTTCAGTGTCCTGTTCGTCGACACCTATCCGGCATTTCACGGTTACGGGAATATCGACGGCGGCCTTCATGGCCTCGACACATGCCGCCACCAACGCCGGTTCTTCCATCAGGCACGCGCCGAAGCGGCCGGACTGAACCCGGTCGGACGGGCAACCCACGTTGATATTGACCTCGTCATAGCCAAAGTCGGCAACAATCCGCGCGGCTTCCGCCATGTCCTTCGGATCAGATCCGCCCAACTGACAGGCAACCGGGTGCTCAATATCGGAAAAGCCTAGCAGATGCTGCCGGTCGCCATGGATCACCGCACCAGTCGTCACCATCTCCGTATAGAGCAGCGCATGCCGCGTCAGTTGCCGATGAAACGCGCGGCAGTGGCGATCCGTCCATTCCATCATGGGGGCGATGGAAAACTTATGCTCTTGATACTTTTGCATTTTTCTTCAACTGCAAGGAACTGGTTCCGGACGTCCACCGTCCAGGCTGGACACGCAGTGAGGTGCGTTATCCAAGCTTGTTCTCATGTCGATCGACTTTAGTAGACGCGAAATAACAAATTTCGGGGCTTTTCAAAAGCTCCGCATTTCACAAAGGGTGATTTCAACGTCCTTAGCGTCTATTCCGCCAAAGACCGCCAGCGCGACACGCCAGTGCCCTGGACGCCGGCGGATCTGGAAGGAACTGGCCGGACGGCGGAGGTCGGGCGGCGCGGAAATTGCGATATCCCGATCGTCAGCCAAGGTGAAGCTGACGGTGGTCAGATCGGCTGAAATGCCTAGGCCGACAGCTTTCAGATACGCCTCTTTCAGGGTCCAGAAATCCAGAAATCTGGAAGTTTTGTCAGCTCCTTCAACCTTCGCCAGCTCTTGTCTTTCTCCCGGTGAACAGACGTCGCGCATCAACATGTCTACTTCGACCGCGCGCTGATCCGTTTCCGCGTCAATGCCGATCACGCCTTCCCTCGTCACGGCGCAGGCAACCAGGCCACGTGTATGCGTCAGGCTGAAGTCGAGTTCCGACCGACCGGCGACTGCCGGCTTTCCCGTAGCCATTGGCGCGAACTGCCAATCGCGCGGTGCCGTACCGGGTTCCAGATCACTCAGGGTTTTCCGCAGCAACGAATGTGCAAGCGCGTAGTCCTTCCGGTCCTGATCGAAATGAAACGCGCGAAACCGCTGAAGTTCGTCCTCCGAGAGAATTTCCAGCGCAGATTCGAGATCCTCGGAGCTGCAGCTGGCCGTCTCCAGAATGATCGCCTTGGTGCCTGGCAAGTTAACTCCCGGATCTTTGGAGATGGTAATCGGAGGGCAGACTGTTTCACCCTGTTGAGAAGTGACCTGGACACTGGCCAGGCTCTACCGTCAAGAACTCAGCCGACGGTTTCATACCGTGGCATCAGCCGGACTGGACACCTTGCTGATCCTGCCTTCTTCCATCCAGACGATCTTGTCTGCAACATCGAAGTACCGGTCGTCATGCGTGATCGCGATGACGGTGCGGCCCTCTTTCTTCAGTTTCATCAGGAAATCGGTATAGAACCAGCGCCGATACTCCGGATCCTGATCGGCGGCCCATTCGTCAAAGAGGTAGACATCCCTGTCTTCCAGCAGGGCAACGACCATGGCGAGCCGCTTTCTCTGGCCGGTGGACAGGTTCGTCGTGCTGAACCGGTTGTTCCGGTAGTGAACCTTGTCGTCCAGCTTCATGTCTTCCAGCAGATCGTAAAGCTTCTGCTCGTCCGACAGATCCACACCATATAGCCGGTCGAAGAGGTGGAAATCGGAGAAGATGACCGAAAACAGACTGCGAAATCGGTCGATGTTTTCAGGTTTGACGACCTTGTCGTCCCACGACAGATAACCACCATCCGGCTCATAGAGACCGGTCAGGATCTTCGCGAGGGTCGACTTGCCGCTGCCGTTGCCACCAACGATGAAGACCATTTCGCCCGATGCAATTTCCAGGTCACACGGCCCGATCGAAAACGGGCGATCGCCATCTTCGCTATGATAGGTGTAGGCGATCTTCTTCAGGGATATGCCTTTGGAAAGCCTTGCCTGCCGCACTTCGCTGCGCTCATCCATGGCTTCGCTGTGTTTTTCCAGAAGCTCTTTCAACTCCTCGATATTGGAGACCGCCAGATTGGCGCGCGAAACCACTGGCAACATGCGGATGATCGAGGTGATCGCACCGCTGGCAAAGACGATCACCGTGACAATCTTGCCCGGGATCGAGAGATCCGACACATAAAACGGTATGGCAAAGACCAGCGTTCCCATGAGCGTGTAGAAGAAGACATCACTGACAGACTGGCCATAGTTGAAGGAGCGGCCGGATTCCACCCGTAGATCCTCGACCTGCTCCGACCGCGGAATGATGTAGTTGTGGAAGAGATCGTCGCTGCGCTGCGCGTTCAGCTTCACTTCCTTGAAGCCGCTGAGAATGTTCTCGAAGCTGTTGTGAAAGGCCTGTTCGCTCAGGCTTGCCTGGCGCATCAGTTCCTCCGCATCGCGGTAGCTCTTGCGATAGAAGAAGATGGCGCCGGCCAGAAACGCCAGCGTGACGACAAAGGCAAGCGGCGAGAGATAGCAGATATAGAGCGCCGACATGACCAACTGCATGACGAAATAGATCAGACCGACAAGCGCCGGGGCGGTTTCCTCGATTGTCTGATGATCACGACCAACTGCTGCCCTGATACGGGTCAGGCCGATTTCTTCGACGGTTGCAAGGTTCAGACTGCGGACTTGCGCGGTCACCCTGATCCGCAAGCGACACAGATAATCGGCGATGATTGCGGTTGCCATGTTGAGGGCGCGATTCATCGTGAAGAGAACGGTCGCGCAGCCCAGCACGAAGAGACCGAGATACTGCCACTGCAGACCGGTGTTCTGCTGATAGTTCGTCACCGCGTTGATGACGGCGATGATCAGCCCCATGACCAGCCCGGGCACCAGGGAAAGCAGCAGGAAGGTGCGTTTGCTGTCGCCTGCTTCACGATACAAAAGACGAAAGAAATTCATCGAAGACCAGGCGCTCCAGGTGGATCATCACCGCTTGAGAAATATGTCAGTTCAGGGCAGCATCCCGAAGGCTTTTCGGGCGGATATCGGTCCAGTTGGCGTTGACATAGTCCACGCAGTCCTGCCGCTTTCCGGGGCCGAAGACCGACCGCCAGCCATCGGGAATCGGCACGAAATCGGGCCAGAGAGAATGCTGTTCCTCGTCATTCACCAGCACATGGAAAATGCCGTCCGGATCGTCGAATGGATTTGTCATCGCCGTCTCTCCCAACCTTGCGCGTCAGTCTTTCCACGCCGTGTTGCACCAGCCGAATTCATCATAATCATCAAGGCACTGGTCAACAAGCGACAGCATCTGGTCCATTGAACCGTCGCGCCGTGCGATTGCAGGAAGCTGCAGTTTCACCTCTTCATGATTGCCGGCATAATTGCGTTCGTAAAGCTCGTGACGCCCTGCAAATTCCGAGCCTGTGGCGTCCCACAGCAGCTTCATCAGCTTGATACGGTCCTTGTAACCGACGCCGTTGGAGCCGCGCACGTACCGTTCCAGATAACCGTCGATTTCAGGGTTCTGGAAATCCTTTGCGGAAGACGGCAGATAGATCAGCGCGGACGCGACGATCTTCTGGACAATCTCCTTCACACGACCGTAGGCATCGGGCGCAAGCGCGCGATAGGCCTGCGCGGCCGATAGTCCCGGCAGGAAAGCGCCGTCCGCAAAGGCTTCGGGTGTCCGGGCCATTGCATCCGACAACGACCAGAACAGGTGACGCAGCGCGATCACCTCCCCTTGCAGAACCTGATTTCCGCGAAACTCGTCACCGCTCGTGATGTGCAACGCCCTGGTCAGAAGACCGGCGAGAAAGTCCAGCTTCACCGCAAACCGGGTGCATCCGTGGAAACAGGTGCCTTGCAGGTAGCCCGTGTCCATCAGGAAATCGATAGGCTTGTGTGCAGGCCCATAGACCAGCACGTTCTCCCAGGGCACGAAAACGTTGTCCAGAACGAGAATGGCATCGTTTTCATCAAAGCGGGAAGACAGCGGACTGTCGAACGGGGTCGAGGATTGGCTCGCCGCATATTCGTAGGAGTTCCGGCAGATCAGCTTGATGCCCGGCGTCGACATGTCGAGAAAGAACATGAACGCTGTAGGTGGCTCGTTGGTTTCCGAGACCGCGTGGTGGCTGAGAAAATTGTAGTGGGTCAGTGCTGCCGAAGTCGCGACGACCTTTGCACCTGAAAGATAAAGCCCCGCGTCTGTTTCCTTGACAACGTGAACCAGAATGTCTTTTGCGTCACTAAAGGGCTTCGCCCGGTCGATGGGTGGATTGGCCACAGCATGGTTCATGAAATAGGTGCGCTGCTGAGCCAGATGATACCAGCAACGCGCGTTGTCAGCGAACGGGCCGTAATAGGCCGCGTTGGCGTCCAGCGTGTTGACGATAGCTGCCTTGTAGTCCGGTGAGCGCCCCATCCAGCCGTAGCTCAGCTTCGCCCATTCCGCGATCGCCTTCTGTTGCCCGAGCAGGTCCTCTGCCGATCTGGCCACCTTGAAATATCGGTGTGTATAGCCGGTTGGATCGGCATCGGCAGGTGCGGTCAGGACATTGGTGCCGCTGTCGTGGTCCTGGTGCAGGGCATCGTAAAGCCGTGCCAGGGATCGTACCGAGTTGCGAAAGGCAGGATGACCCGTCAGGTCGGTCACCCGCTCTCCATTGAAATAGACACAGCGCTGGTCCTGGAGACTGTCGATGAACTCCGCGCCGGTCATGGGCGTCGCGCGCTGCACAGCGTGTTCCAGTTCCACGGGATTGAGGATATCAACCGACATTCTTTAGTCTCCCTTCCGCCACGGCCTGCCTGAACGGCTGATCGCCAAGGTCCATCAAAGCAGTCAGCCGCTTGCCGATTTCGCAAAGGGCCTGCTGCGATGTCATTTCATGGTGTGTGCAGTCGAGTGCATGCGCCTCGAATTGTCCGCTTGTCCGGTTTTCCCAGGGATCGGCCTCAACACCCAGCATACGCTTCGTATCGTTTGAAGCGTAATGCACCAGGGGACAGTTTAACGTCTTGGGCCGATAGCCATGTGCGAGCAGCGCGTTGTTTCGGGCGATCCGCAGCATGTTGTTGAAGTCGACAGGGCTGAGGTCCGCCAGAGGATGGGCACTGTCTTCCAGAAATCTCCGGACATCCTCAAAGGTAATGTCTTCGGGTACTCGTCCCTGCGGATCGAAGCCGATCATTTCAAGGAACGCACCGCGCGCTCCACTATCCGAAAGATCCGGCAATGGGTCTCCTTCGTGCATCGGATAACTGTCCAGAAGCATCAGGAACTCGACATCTCTGCCGCTTTCTTCCAAAAGACGTGCCATTTCGAAGGCAACCAGCCCTCCGAACGACCAACCAAACAACCGAACCGGGCCCGTGCTGGCCACCTTGTTGATACTTGCGACGTAATCGGCCGCCATTTGGTTCAGCGTTGAAGGCAAAACGGCCTCGCCGATGTAGCCGCGCGCCTGAAGGGCGATGATCGGGACATCGGCTGATAGTACGGAAGCAAGACCGGCATACGTCCAACCAAGACCAAAGCCCGGATGAACGCAGAATAGTGGTGCCTGACACCCTGCCCGCCGGATCTGCAGCACCGGCTCCAGCAAACCGGTCTTGCGACCTTGCCGAAGCGACAGCAGACCGCGCACCGTCGGTGTTTCGAAAATATCCCGAAGGCTGACGTCCAGCCCCATGCGTTCCTTCATCAGTGCCTTCAGGCGTGCGGCGAGCAGCGAATGCCCCCCCATATCGAAGAAACTGTCTTCCGGTCCCGGCACTACGCCGGGCAGCAGTTCGGCGAAGAGATTGCACAACAACGTTTCCTGGAGTGTTGCCGGACTTGTTTCTCCCTGTTTCCAGACAGGATCCGGCAGCGCCAGACGGTTGAGCTTTCCATTTGGTGTCAGCGGCAATTCCGGGAGCACGATAAAAGCGGCAGGCACCATGTAGTCAGGCAGGTTTCGCTGGAGCACGGAACGAAGCTCTTCAGTTTTGAGTTCAGCCCCTTCTTCCGGAACAACATAGGCAACGAGCGAAGAACCTCGCTCTCTGTCTGGCCGGTCCAAGACCACCGCCCGCGCAATGTTTGTCATCGATGCGATAGTCGCCTCGATCTCGCCAAGCTCGATACGATGGCCTCGAATCTTGACCTGGCTGTCTCCGCGCCCCAGGAACACAAGCTCACCGTTGGTTCTGCGATAGACCGTGTCCCCGGTCCGGTACATGCGCGCTCCACGGCCTGTAAACGGATCGGCAACAAAGCGTTCGCTCGTCAGGTCCGAACGCCCGTGATAGCCACGTGCGAGCCCAAGCCCGCCGATGTAGAGTTCGCCGGAAATACCGTCGGCGACAGGCTGAAGGGTCTCATCAAGTACGTAGACCTGCGAGTTCCACAAAGGTTGCCCGATAGACGGAATGCCCGAACTTTCAGGGCGAACAGATGCGCTCACGGACCAGATCGTTGTCTCGGTCGGGCCATAGACATTCGTCACCGGCCCTGCGGCTTGCAGCTGCGACGCTAGTCCGCCGTCCAGAGCCTCACCACCCACAAGAACCTGCAATCGCGGCAGTGGTCCAACCTCCAGAAGCGACCGCCAGAGCGATGGCGTTGCCTGCATGACCGTTGGTTTTTCCTGGCCGATCCAGTCATGGAGGCGGTCCGCTTCGCGCTGGTTGCCCTCAAACAGCACTACGCCTGCACCAACCAGCAGCGGGCCGTAGAGCTCAAGCCCGGCAATGTCGAACCCGATCGTGGTCGCGCTGAGCACCTTGTCCTGCGGCAGAAGGCGAAGCTCGGTACTCAGGCAACACAGAAGGTTCTTGAGTCCCTCGCGCGTAACAACGACACCTTTCGGCTTACCGGTGGAACCAGACGTGTAGATGACGTAGGCCGGGTGTGCGGGATCAATCGGCTGTATCCGGTCGGCATCGGTCGGGGCCGAAGCGGACATCGCAGCCAGTTCGACACCGGTCGCCTCGGCGTCCAGCAGCAGAAGCGCCGATGTCGGCGCACCATCCGTCAAGGCGGCTGCTGTTGCCGTCTCGGAGATCACAAGACGCGGCGCGGCATCGTCCAGCATCATCGCAATGCGGGCTGCCGGATAGTCCGGATCCAGCGGCAGATAGGCGGCGCCCGTTTTCAGCACCGCCAGCAGCGCCACGATCATGTCCGGGTTTCTCGGCAAGGCAATCGCAACCCGGTCCTCAGCACCGATGCCGCGCCGGATCAGAAGATGCGCCAGCCGGTTTGCCCGCGCCTCAAGCTCGGCATAGGTCAGCCGCTCTGTGCTGCCGACAACCGCTTCCTGCGAGCCAAACCGGGAAGCCGTTGCAGAGATCAGCTCCGTCAGATCCCCTTCCGGCAAGGCGTGCTGTGTTGCGTTCCACCGGTCCTGCACAGCCTTTCTTTCAGAAGCCGGCAGCATCTCGAGAGACCCGAGCGGCGCTTCCGGACGGGAGGCCATCTGCACCAGCACATTGCACAACTGCCCAAGAAGACTGCGGCCAAGGTCTGCGCCGATCCTCTCTTCCCGGCAATCCAGCCGCAGCAGCAGCCGTTTGCCCGGAACGACCATCAGGCTCAAGGGATAGTGGGTCTGGTCATGCACCTCGACACCGCTGATCCGCAGGCCATCCGGCGAAGCTTCATGGGTCTCGTCGCTGAAGGGATAGTTCTCGAATACCACCAGCGTGTCGAACAGGTCTCCCAGTCCCGCTTCTGCCTGGATCTCCGGCAGCCCCAGATGCTGGTGCGGCAGAAGCGCTGCCTGACGGGGCTGCAGATCCTTCAGGAAGCTGCTGACGGATGTTGCCGGAACAGGCTTTGCCCGTACCGGCACGGTGTTGATGAAGAGACCCGCCATGGTTTCGACGCCGGTCATTTCGGCCGGCCGGCCGGAGACCGTCGTGCCGAAGACCAGATCATCCCGCCCGCAGATGCGGCCAAGCACGACCGACCAGGCGCCCTGGAGCACCGTGTTCAAGGTGATGTCCAGCGTGCAGGCCAGGCCTTCCAAGGACCGTGTTGCGTCCTCGCTCAGGAGATCGTCAAAGCGCAACACCGCACTGCCTTCACCTGACGTGGAGCCGGTGGAAGTTTTTGCAGACTGGCCATAGACAGAGGCCGCCAACCGGGTCGGTTCCTCCAGACCGGACAGAGCTTCTTGCCAGGCCGCTTTCGCAGCCGTCTTGTCCTGCTGCTGCAGCCACCCCAGATACCGGTCAAACGGCGTTACAGGAGGCAGAGCCCCTGCCCCGCCGGCTTCATAAATCTCCTTCAGCTCCCGCATCAGCACCGGCAGCGACCAGCCGTCGAGAAGAATGTGGTGATTGGTCAACACCAGCCAGGCGCCACCGTCCGGACGTGTCACCAGGCAAGCACGCAGCAATGGACCTTGAGCAAGGTCGAAACGGATCTTCCTGTCTTCCAGAAGAAACCGATCCAGCTCCGCGTCCCCGGACAAGTCCACCTGCTCAAGCGGCAGCTCGACCTTCGACAGGATCACCTGGACGGGATCGCTCAGGCCCTCGTGGCAGAAGACAGCCCGCAGGGGTGCGTGCCGGGCAACGAGAGCCTGAAGGCTCGCCTCAAGACGCTGTGCATCCACCGGGCCATCCAGGCTGACAACCGTCTGCACCTTGTAGGAGTCCTCACCCGTCTCAGCGTCCATCAACCCGTGAAACAGCAAACCCGACTGAAGGCCCGTCAACGGCCACACCGTCGATAGCAAACCGCCGTAGCGTTGAACAAGCAAGTCGACATCGTCCTGGGAAACAGCAGCCAGCGGGAAGTCCGAAGGCGACTGACCACCGGCTTTAGACCAGTTGCCGTGTGCTGCCAGCCGGATCAGGGCTTCTTCCCAGAGTGTCCTGAATTCAGCGGTCTCTTTTTCCGAAAGATGTCGGCTGGCAAACCCGAACTCGGTGTGGAGGGAAAAGCCCTTTTCCTCTTCGATCGCCTGACAATCGATGGAAAGCATGTGAGCAAGCGGTGTTGCCGGATCGAAACCACCGCGCATTCCACCAAAGAACGGCGCCGCGCTCCAAGCACCACCAGCGCCCGCCGGAAAACGACCGAGATAGTTGAAGGCGATCTGCGCCTTGTTTTCGCTCGCAAGTTTGGCGGAGGTCTCCTTGTTGAGATACCGCAGCATTCCATAACCAAGGCCATGATCGGGACGTGCCGAGGCTTGCTCCTTGATCTCGATGATGAGCTGCTTCAGGTCCGCGTCGGAGATACCGGAAATTCCATTCCCTGCCTTCGTGACCTCCAGTCGTGCTGGAAAGACGCTAGTGAACCAGCCGACAGTTCGGCTGAGGTCCGCGTCTCCAATCGCTTCGCGTCCATGCCCTTCGACATCGCACAGGATCGGCACCCCCGGTATTCCGGACCTGAAAGTTTTGAAAGCCCCAACGGCAAGGCCAAGTGCCGCCAGAAGCACATCCTGCGGTCCGCAGCTGTAAAGAGCAGGCAGACGGGTCAGGATCTGCTCAGTTTCCTCAGCACCCAGAAGGCTGGCAAGGGACTTCAACGTCTGAACCGTATCTAGCCTGCGATCCAGATCACCTGCCAGAAAGCGCTCAGCGCCGGATGATAGAAGCGCGCTCCAGTACCCCTCTTCAGATACGCGCGCATCGGAGGCCGCATCGGCTTGCAGCAGCCTGCTCCACCCTGGGAAAGAAGTGCTTTCAGGTTCCAGGCTGATCGGGCGGTCGGCTGACCAATCAGCCCAAGCTGTCCGAAAATCGTCGGTCAGAATGCGCCAGGAGACACCATCGATCACCAGATGGTGCGCCACAAGCAGAAGCAGACCCGGCTCCATCTGGCCACGGTCAAACCAGATGGCACTGAATACCTTGCCTCGGGAAAGAGACAAGGCCGCAACTGCGGCGGCATGCTCTTCTTCCAGAAGATCTTTCAGGCCGTTTTCGTTTTCGATCTCACTCAGGCTGATGTGCTTTATAGGGAAAACGTTTGTAAATTCAGCAACCGGAGCAATCTTCATCGCCGACGTAGTCTTGTTCGCTCGAGCCCGCAGCATCCCGTGTCGCTGGACGATTGCCCCCAGAGCTGTTTGCAAGAATTCGGCATTTACCCCTTTGGGAAGCATCAGACTGGTCGACTGGAAAAAGCCGTCGGTGGGACCACCCAACTCAGCAAACCAGCGCAGGATCGGAGTCGGCAAAACGGTATCTGGCTCGAACTCCTTCAGTCCAGTGACTTCCGGTCCTTCAAGCGTCCTTGCCACGCTCGCAAGCTTTGCAACCGTCTTGTGATCGAAGACGTCTTTCGGCGTTGCCTTGAGCCCTTTTCGGCGCAACAGTCCAACTAGCCGGATTGCCGATATGCTGTCTCCGCCGAGACCGAAAAAGCTTTCGTCGAGCGCGGGAGATGAAATGCCGAGCGTTTCGGCAAAAGCGGCGGCTACCGCCTGTTCTGCCGGAGACTGCTGTCTTGTTTCTTCGGTTCTTTGCGGGCGACTTGGTGCCGGCAAGGCTTTCCTGTCGATCTTGCCGTTCGGAAGCCTTGGCAAGTAGGGCAAGAGGTCTATCTGTGCCGGAACCATATAATCCGGCAGACGTTCGGCGCAGTAGCGCTGCAGCTCTTCCGCACTCGGATCCGATTGCTCCTGCCCGATCACATAGGCAACGAGCCGCGAAGCGCCCTTCCGGTCGCTGTAGACGCTCACGAGACATTGGGCGACATCGCTGCGTTCCAGAAGCACACGTTCGATCTCGCCCGGCTCGATACGTCGTCCCCGGACCTTGACCTGCGCATCACTGCGCCCCAGGAAAAAGAGGTTGCCGTCTTCCGCCCGATAGACCAGATCCCCTGTTCGGTACATTCGCCGTCCGGCACCGGCGAACGGGTCGGCGACAAATCTGGAAGAGGTCAGATCCGCAAGGTTCTGATAGCCCCGCGCAAGACCGACACCACCGATGTAAAGTTCTCCAGCCACACCGTTCGGGACGGGCTGAAGCGTTTGATCAAGAACGTAGAGGCCGGAATTCCAGATCGGCAACCCGATGGGCGCGATATCGCCTTCCTGAACAGGTGTCAGCGGCAAGCTCATGGAACCACACACGGTCACTTCTGTAGGGCCGTAAGCATTGACGAGGCAACAACGGTCAGACCATCTGCGAACTTCCGGCACGCTGATGGCTTCACCGGCCGTTACCAGCACACAACCTTCGGGAAGATCTGTCACCGACATCACGCTCAAGAGGCTCGGCGACAACGTGATATGCGTTACCCTTTGAGCGTACATGAATGTCTTCAAGGCTGCGGGATCTGTGAATGCCTGTCTTGGCCAGATCACAAGAGCCGCACCGGAGACCAGTGCCGTGGCGATTTCCGAAAAGGCGGCGTCGAAACTGAAGGATGCGAACTGCGCGACCCGAGACTGTTCCGAAATCGCAAACCGTTCGATCTGGGCATAGGCGAGATTTGAAAGCCCTTCGCGTGTAACGACGACACCTTTCGGCTTACCGGTGGAGCCGGACGTGTAGATGACATAGGCCGGGTGCGCGGGATCAATCGGCTGTTTCCGGTCGGCATCGGTCGGGGCCGAAGCGGACATCGCAGCCAGTTCGGCCCCGGTCGCATCGGCGCCCAGCAGCAGAAGCGCCGATGTCGGCGCACCATCCGTCAAGGCGGCGGCTGTTGCCGTCTCGGAGATCACAAGACGCGGCGCGGCATCGTCCAGCATCATCGCAATGCGGGCTGCCGGATAGTCCGGATCCAGCGGCAGATAGGCGGCGCCCGTTTTCATCACCGCCAGCAGCGCCACGATCATGTCCGGGTTTCTCGGCAAGGCGATCGCGACCCGGTCCTCAGCACCGATGCCGCGCCGGATCAGAAGATGCGCCAGCCGGTTTGCCCGCGCCTCAAGCTCGGCATAGGTCAGCCGCTCCGTGCTGCCGACAACCGCTTCCCGCGTTCCAAACCGGGAAGCCGTTGCAGAGACAAGCTCCGTCAGATCCCCTTCCGGCAAGGCGTGCTGTGTTGCGTTCCACCGGTCCTGCACAGCCTTTCTTTCAGAAGCCGGCAGCATCTCGAGAGATCCGAGCGACGCTTCCGGACGGGAGGCCATCTGCGCCAGTACATTGCACAACTGCCCAAGAAGACTGCGGCCAAGGTCTGCGCCGATCCTCTCTTCCCGGCAATCCAGCCGCAGCAGCAGCCGTTTGCCCGGAACGACCATCAGGCTCAAGGGATAGTGGGTCTGGTCATGCACCTCGACACCGCTGATCCGCAGGCCATCCGGCGAAGCCTCATGGGTCTCGTCGCTGAAGGGATAGTTCTCGAACACCACCAGCGTGTCGAACAGGTCTCCAAGTCCCGCTTCTGCCTGGATCTCCGGCAGCCCCAGATGCTGGTGCGGCAGAAGTGCGGCCTGACGGGACTGCAGCTCCTTCAGGAAGGTGCTGACGGATGATGCCGGAACCGGCTTGGCCCTTACCGGCACGGTGTTGATGAAGAGACCCGCCATGGTTTCGACGCCGGTGATCTCGGCCGGCCGACCGGAGACCGTCGTGCCGAAGACCAGATCATCCCGCCCGCAGATGCGGCCAAGCACGACCGACCAGGCGCCCTGGAGCACCGTGTTCAAGGTGATGTCCAGCTTGCGGGCCAGGCCTTCCAAGGACCGTGTTGCGTCCTCGCTCAGGAGATCGTCAAAGCGCAACACCGCACTGCCTTCACCTGACGTGGAGCCGGTGGAAGTTTTTGCAGACTGGCCATAGACAGAGGCCGCCAACCGGGTCGGTTCCTCCAGACCGGACAGAGCTTCTTGCCAGGCCGCTTTCGCAGCCGTCTTGTCCTGCTGCTGCAGCCACCCCAGATACCGGTCAAACGGCGTTACAGGAGGCAGAGCCCCTGCCCCGCCGGCTTCATAAATCTCCTTCAGCTCCCGCATCAGCACCGGCAGCGACCAGCCATCGAGAAGAATGTGGTGATTGGTCAACACCAGCCAGGCGCCACCGTCCGGACGTGTCACCAGGCAAGCACGCAGCAATGGACCTTGAGCAAGGTCGAAACGGATCTTCCTGTCTTCCAGAAGAAACCGCTCCAGCTCCGCTTCCGGATCTGCGTCACCGGACAAGTCCACCTGCTCAAACGGCAGCTCGACCTTCGACAGGATCACCTGGACGGGATCACTCAGGCCTTCGTGGCAGAAGACGGCCCGCAGGGGTGCGTGCCGGGCAACGAGAGCCTGAAGGCTCGCCTCAAGACGCTGCGCATCCACCGGGCCATCCAGGCTGACCACCGTCTGTACCTTGTAGGCGTCCTCACCCGTCTCAGCGTCCATCAACCCGTGAAACAGCAAACCAGACTGAAGACCCGTCAACGGCCAGACCGTCGATAGCAAACCGCCGTAGCGGCTGCTGACAATGCTCAGATCTTCCTCGCTGATCCATCCTGACTTGAGATCAGTTCCGATCTCCGGCAATTGCTGCCTTTGCGCCACCGTTGCCAGCTCTGCTGGTGTCTTGTTGCTGAAAACATCCCTTGCCGAAAACACCAGTCCTGCTCGCCGTGCTCGGCTGACCAGCTGAATGGAGAGAATACTGTCGCCGCCAAGTGCGAAGAAATTGTCGGCAGGCCCAACGGTTTCCAGACCCAGTACGTCAGCAAACAATGCGCAGATGTCGGTCTCGGTTTGCCCCGCAGGTACCTTCGCTCCATCGCCGTGAATTTTGGGCGAAGGCAGGCGCTTGATGTCCAGCTTGCCATTGGTCGTGAAAGGAAGTTGTTCCAGAAGAACAAAATGGGCTGGCACCATGAATGCAGGAAGTGTCACGGCAAGCCTTTTTTGCAAGCCGGCAAGATCTGGTTCTCCTGTGCCCGTACCTACAATATAGGCAACGAGTTTCTTTTCCCCGGGCCTGTCTTCACGCACGATCACCGTGCACTGGCCGATGTCCGACTGCCTTGCTATGGCATTTTCGACTTCCTGCGGTTCAATACGGAAGCCATTGATCTTGACCTGGTGATCGGCACGTCCGACGAAGGTCAGCAAGCCGTCGCTGCGCCAGCGCACCAGATCCCCGGTGCGATACATTCTGCTGCCTGCGGGCCCCGCGGGATCGGCAACGAAGCGCTCGGCCGTCATACCGGTCCGGTCGAGATAGCCAAGCGTCAGGCAGTCACCGGCCAGGAAAAGCTCGCCCACCATGCCGATACCGACCGGTTGCAGGCGGTCATCCAGAATTCGGACGCTACAATTGTCACGCGGCAACCCGATGGGAACCTTGTGCGCGGATTTCTCCAGCGTGTGCATTGCATGCCAGGTCACGAAGGTCGTGCCCTCTGCCGGGCCGTAGCCATTGACGAACCGCGTCCCAGGCGAAGCTACCGTTGCCCGGCGCAAGGCTTCTGCGGAAGCCGCCTCACCACCAATCAGCACTGACCTCAGAGGTTTGAAAGCTTCGGGTTTTTCACCTGCAATGATGTTGAAAAGACGTGTCGTGATACAGGCCGCAGACACCTTGTGCTCTTCGACCAGCCGCGCAATCGTTTCAGCATCGAGAATGCCAGGCGGCGCGACGAAAAGCTCCTGCCCCAACATGAGCGGTGTCCAGATTTCATAGGTCGAAGCGTCAAATGCATAGGGCGAATGCAGCAAGACCCGCTCATGAGAGCCTTCCGGCCAGCATCCGTCGAGCGCGAGGGCCTGGATATTGCGGTGGCTGATCGCGATCCCCTTCGGCCTGCCTGTGGAGCCGGAAGTGAAGAGAACACAGGCTATCTGTCCGGCGGTGATATTCGGTAAGGTCTCCTTTCCCGTCGCCACTTGCAGGTGGCTGAAAGGAACGCAGGGTGCATCATTGAAACTGACTGATATCGCGTCTTCATCGTCGGTCAGAACGAGGTGGGCCCGGGTGTCGGCAAGGAGTTGTTGAAGCCGGTTGGCAGGATCGTTCCTGTTCAAGGGAACATATGCCCCGCCTGCCTTCACGATCGCGATCGTTGCGACGACAAGATCGATGGAACGATCCATCAGGACCGCGACCCGCGCCCCGGGTGCAACGCCCCGGCGGAGGAGGTTTTGCGCAACCCGGTCCGACAACGCATCAAGCTCAGCGTAGGAAAGTGTGCGGGTCTGGCTGGAGAGAGCGACCTTATCGCCCTTTTCCCTAGCGAACAGACGAAACCGGTCGGGCAAAGACATTTCGATCGCAGCTTTTTCGACCTGCTTGCCTTCGCACAAGGCGGCAAGGCGTGACGCTTCGTCGGGATCGACAATCCTGAGGTCATCAATCCGTTTGTCCGGATTTTCCACGGCTGCGCGAAGTAGATCGATGAAACGCCGGGAAATATTGCCCGCGACCTCCCGATCCAGGAGATCTGTCCGGAATTCGATCCGCCCGTCGATACCGCCTGCGCCTCCGACCTTGTCGCGATGAGCAGTCAGGTCGAAGGAAAGATCGAACTTTGAGGCTTCGACAGGCACGTCTTCAATCTCGCAGACCAACCCCGGCAAGCTAAGAACAGTCTCTCCTGCCATATCGAGCGCCAGAACGGTCTGGAATACCGGATGAAAGGACAGGTCCCTGCGTGGCGCGATCTTGTCGACCACAAGCTCGAACGGCACGTCCCGGCGGGAATAGGCGGCAAGGTTCCGCTGACGCGTATCGGCCAATAACGCGCGAAAGGTCGGCCTGCCGGAAAGATCACTCCGGAGCGCCAGCATGTTGACGAAGAGGCCTATGGTTTCTTCAAAAGAGCTGTCCGGGCGGCCATCGACAGGTGTTCCGATGACGATGTCTTCCCCTGCGCCGAGCCGCGACAAGGTCGCAGCCATCGCAGCCTGCAGTACCATGAACAGGCTGGTCCGAGTGTCCATTGCCAGTCGCTCAAGCTTGCAATGAAGCTCTGGCGGGATTGCGACGGCTACTCCGTCGCCTTGCCAATAGGTATTCTTTCGTTGCCCCTCGGCACAAGGCAGTTCAACACAATCCGGCGCGCCTGCGAGGTCTTCGCTTACTTCGGCAACACGAGCGGCAACTTCCTGTTCTCCGGCCTCGGACAGCCAGGCATGCTGCCAACTTGCGAAGTCGGCATATTGGACTGCCGGCTTTTTCCAGACAGGTTCCTTGCCGCTCTTTCTCGCCTCAAAGGCCGTCGCGAAGTCGGCAAGCAATGGGCGCAGGGCACCACCGTCAATCGCGATATGATGCACGACAATCTGCATCATGCATTGCAGTTCGGGATTGAAATTATCTTCCGAAACGATGGACACCCTCACCGGCAGGTCCTTGCACAGATCGAACGGCCTGGAAGACTGACGGGAGAGTTCTGACCGGCCTACAGCTGCCGGTACTGAAACGATCCGTATGACATCTTCCGAAACGAAACCCGTGCGGATGTCCTGATACGGCTTTCCGGACCCGTCTTGCGGATAAACGGTCCGCAAGACCTCGTGCCTCTCGATAACGTCTGACCAGGCTTGCCCAAGAACGGACGGATCGACAGCGCCGGAAAGCCGAAATCGGTAGGCCAGATTGTAGGAAGTATCTTCCGGGTGAAGCCGCTGCAGGAACCAGAGACGCTTTTGAGCAGAAGACAGCGGAACCTTGTCGGGCCGCGCAACGGATTTCTGTTTCAGGGAACATGGTTTCGCTGCCCCTATCAGACGGGCAAGCGCAGCCGGTGTCGGCGTGTCGAAAATCTCGTCCGGAGCGATCTGCACACCAAAACGGTCTCTCAGTCGATACGCAAGACGCGCGGCCAGCAGTGAATGCCCACCCAGGAGAAAGAAATTATCCTGTACTGAAACCGAGTGGACGCCGAGCAGCTCTGTAAATGCCTCACAGATTGCGGTTTCAAGGTCGCTCTGCGTTCCGCTTGCGCTCCGCCCAGCCGTTGGCACCGGATCCGGCAACGCTGCCCTGTCCAACTTGCCATTGGGTGTGAGCGGAAGCGCATCGAGAGCTACGATTGCAGACGGCAGAAAGGCTGGAGGGAGAGCTTCTGCCAAGGCGGCCATAAGCCTTGCGACATCCCTGTCGGCTCTCACTTCCCAGACAACATAGGCAGCAAGATAGACGCCCGTGTTGTCACGTCGCTTCGCAACGACAGCTGAACGGGCAACTTCCGGCAATCTGTCCAGGGCAGCTGCGACTTCTCCCGGCTCGACGCGGACGCCGCGTACCTTCACCTGATGATCGGACCGCCCCAGATACTCGTAGCCACCGTCAGGCATCCGCCGCGCAACGTCGCCTGTTCTGTAAAGCAAGGCACCAGCGGGCCCGAAAGGCGAAGCTATGAACCGTTCTGCGGTCTTGTCCGGTTGGCGATGATATCCAAGCGCAAGACCTGTGCCGGCTATGTAGAGTTCACCGGTCTCTCCGTCGGATACGGGCTGAAGCAGATCGTCGAGCAGGTAGACGCCTGTTTCCCGTATAGCGTTGCCGATGGCAATTTTTCCGTCTGCATCACACCGCGCCCAGAGGCTGTCCCCCGCAGCTTCTGACGCACCGTAGAAGTTGAACAAACGGGCGTCTGGCAGTTTTTCGCAGAATTTTTGCAAGAGACCTGATGGAAGGGGCTCGCCACTCGTGACCCAGGTCCGGCAGCCCTTCAAGCCTGGCAAACAGTCGTCCTCGAGAAGACTTGCCAGCAGGCTCGGTACAACGGTCAACCGCGTGACGGCAAACGTCGCCACCGCCTCTGCCAGTCGCCTCGGGTCAGCGGAAACATTGCCGGTTGCAAGGACGACCGCGCAGCCGTTGCACAAGGCGCCCAACAGCTCCGTCGACCCGTCAATGAAGTTCAAGGAGGTCTTGAACAGCGTCCGCTCACCTGACGCGAAGGGCAAGGCTTCCGATATCCAGGCCAGCCTGTTGGCAAGAGCGGCCTGCCGCCCCAGAACGCCCTTGGGCCGCCCGGTGGAACCGGACGTGTAGACCAGATAGGCAGGATCATCGCCGGTTAGCCGGCGAACAAGATCACCGCCCACAGGTGCGGTATCAGGCTGTCTGGCGATGTCCCGGCTCAGCGAACCGTTTCCAAGAAAGACCGCCCGTGCTGTCTGACCAGCCGCCTCAACGACGCCGGTGACCGGTTGCTCCGCCAGGATCAGATCCGGTTCTGCGTCTTGAAGCATGTCAATCAGACGCTGTCGAGGATAGGCTGGATCAAGCGGCATGTAGCAAGCACCGGTCTTGATCACCCCCAGCAGGCTTACAACGAGATCCGGTCCGGCAGCACAGCCGAGTGCCACGATCTTGCCAGGCCCGATACCCCGGCCGATGAGGTACCACGCGACACGGTTCGCCTTCCGGTCCAGTTCCTCGAAGGTCAGAACCATATCCGGCAGTATCAGTGCCGTGTCACCAGGTCTCGACTGCACCTGCCTGGCAAAAAGTGCGCGAACAGAAGCGGTCTCATTGTCCAATGCTGCTTCCAACGGCAAACGGCTGGCATCCGGACGCGCAATGCTGCCTGAAGCAGCCTTTGCCCTTGCTGTCTGGAAACCACTTTCGCGGGATGTCATTGAGATCAACTCCGTCGAAGAATTGCCGTTTCTGTTTTGCGCGTCCGGCGGAAACCGAATTGGAATATCGTCAGCCTTGCAGCCCGAGGCGCTGCCTGAGTGTCAAAGGTTCGTGCCCCGCCGGCCGTATGTGCCCTCGTTGGCGGAGAATTGGCACGACAGACCGTGAAAACTCGTCAAAGCTTCCGGGAAAGTGGGTCGGGGTAATCACGAAGCCATCGCAAGCGCCGCTTGTAAAATAGCTCTCAAGCTGATCGGCCACCTGTTCCGGCGTTCCGACAAGACGCGGCGTCGAGGTGCTGCGTGCCATCCGAATGGCGATGTCATGAAGCGTCCAGAGCCTTCCCCTGTCTTCTTCCCGGATCCTCTCCAACCAGGGAAATGCGGCTCCGCCATCGACAGCCGCCTTGTTTGGCGACTTGCCGGAGCTTTCCAACACTTCGTCGATTGGCGTATCAGGATCGAACCCTGTCGCGTCGACGCCGATCATGCCCGACAGAAAGGCGATGGCGACATCCGGATGGATCAGCTCGTCCAGATATTCGGCCCGCGCTTTTGCAATGGCTTCGGTTTCACCGATCACGGGCTGCACCGCTGTCAGCAGGAATATCTTCTCCGGGTCGCGCCCCATCTCTGCAGCCCGGCGGCGAACATCTGCACGCAGTTCCGACATGCCCTCGGCGTCTGCCTGAATGGCGAAAACGACATCAACCCATTTGGCGGAAAAATCACGACCCCGCGGAGAAACACCGACACTCATCAGGATCGGTTCACCGTCCGGTCCGGCGGGAAGTGACAAGGGACCTCGGAGCTTGAAGCGTTCGCCTTCGTGATCAATTGGATGAATCTTGCCGGTGTCCGCGTAAAGCCCGGACGCCTTGTCGCTTACCAGCGCGTCCGGTTCCCAGGACTTCCAGAGCTTGCGGCAGATCTCCAGGATCTCTTCCGCCCTGTCGTAGGCTTCGGGAGAAATAAGCTTTGGGAAATGACCGAAATTGTGCCCGTTGCTCGGACCAGCGGAGGTCACGACGTTCCACGAGATCCGGCCCCTACTGAAATGGTCCAGTGTACTGAGCGTACGGGCCAGATGATAAGGTTCCATGTAGGTCGTCGAAAGCGTGACCGTAAAACCGAGCGACTTCGTTACCGAGGCCATGAGGGAAACCAGCAGGTTCGGGTCATGGCGAATGGCACCAACCGCTCCATGCTTCAGGAAGGTTTCGTAGTTGTCGTTCAGTCCGGTTGTCACGCTGAGCGATTCTGGAATGAATGCGAGATCGAACCCGCCCCGTTCCAATGTGACCGCCGTATCCTTGAAGAGATCGGGATCACAGAAATCCGTTTCGCTGTACGGGTGGCGCCACATGCCGGCGAAATGGCTTCCGGGCACCAGAATATACCCGGCCAGAAACATATGACGATTTGCAACACCAGAACTCAAATCACCCCCCAAGAACGGTTTTTAGCAAAGTATTCGATCGTCTAATTTCGCTACTCACTCACTTTTCAGACTCATGACCTAACGGCAATAAAAAACAATTCACGAATTCTTCGCAGAAGATAAGTTAATTTTTATACACATTCGTCGTTCAACATATCTATTTTCGACGTTTACTAAATTTTTCGAAAAACCCTCAGCGTGTTGCCGTAAAATATCCTCGGTATTTCGAGACTCTCGACCAGTTCGAAGCCCGCAGCCCTTACCTGCTTCTCAACTTCTGCGGTTTTCACCTGCTTCACCCATTCACCGGAAAAAATCAGGTCATCGATATTGTGGGCCAGGCGGCGCCAGAAAGGTGCTTCAACCATATCCTTGAAAAGGAACACTCCTCCGGGACCGACCCGTTTGATCGCCTCTTCAACAGCCGTCATCCGTTCAGGTTCGGCAACATGGTGCAGCACGTCGACCATGGTCACCACATCGAAGCAGTCGTCCGGCAGCTCCGCGAAGCTGCCAATTCGCAGGAAGGTTACATTCGCTGCGTGCCCCGTTCTTCCCGCTGCCTTGCGGGCCGAGGCAAGAGCGCCTTCGTGGACATCGCAGCCGGTTGCTTCGCTTATCCTTCCGGATGCCAACAGAATCGCCAGCAACGCACCGTTGCCGCAGCCAACATCCAGAACCTTTGCATTTGCGGGAACATGCCGCTCCATCTCTTCGAATGGACAGACGTAAGGCCTGGCGGAGATCAGCTTGCGCAAGAGCTTCGGTTCGTAATCGTAAAGGTCAAACAGAAACCGGCGAAGGTCCTTGCGATCGAAACTGAATGACCCTGTGCTGGCTGACACTCACCACTCCCATAGTCTGTTTCGATCTTGGTTTCACAATCCGTGAAATTAACCATAAGTTGAAGTGACGCTGCGCCACACAACACAACTTAAGCAAATTCTTTGGCTCTTGCCTAGCTCAAGAAACACGCTTGCCACAGAGTTGTTTTCTTGCAACTGTGCTGCAATTGACGCAGACAGGACTGCTCAGAAAGCATTGAGAGTTCTTGTTTTTACGCGTTTCTTGGCCACTAGGTCACCTTAACGAGCTGCGGAGCCGTTTCAATTCCTGGGAGCGCTGAATGAGCGTTGCGGAAGACGACGTCGAAGTTGGTAAATCGAAAAAGAAGCCGCGCAAGATCCACAGGATGAGCCGAACCGACAAGGCCATCGCCTATCTGCTGCTGCTCGGTTTCGTCACGATTGTCTTGTGGCCGCTGATGTTCTTCGTTATCGGGCCGGGTGAAGTTGGCGTGCTTTTCAGAACCCTCACCATCGGCACCGAAACCAGGTTTGTTTATCCCGAAGGCGTCAACATCAAATGGCCGTGGAACCGCATCTACCGGTACGAAGTCCGCATCCAGAAACAGGATGAAACGGTCCACGGCCTTGCAGCGGACGGCTTGCGCATCACTTCCGATATTTCGGTTCTGTATCACCCGAAGGCAGATAATGCCGGCAAACTGCACCAGGCGATCGGGCCGGAATACGCCAACCGTTTCGTCCGTCCGACCGCAGTGGAAGCGGTTCGCTCGGTGATCGGCAAATACGACCCTCATGAGCTCTATCAGGTCGACTTGACGCGCCTCGAAAGGGAAGTCATGGACACCATTCGAGCCAACAATCAGGACCTCGTCGCCTTTGACCAGATTCTCATCCGGCGGATCGAGCTGCCGAAGGAAATCAATCAGGCGATCTCACGTAAGCTGACCGAGGAACAGAACGCCCTCGCCTATGAATACGTGCTGGAACAGGCCCGCAAGGAAGCGGAACGCAAGCGGATTGACGCCATCGGCTACCAGACCTTCTACTCGATTGTTGCAGATGCCCTGACGCCGCAGCTGCTGACCTGGCGGGGAATAGAAGCGACCGTCGAACTGTCCAAGTCCAACAACAGCAAGATCGTGATTGTCGGTGGCGGAAAAGACCAGCTTCCGCTCATCCTGGGCAGCGACATTGCAAATCAGCCGAATTTACCGGCGCCCGCTCCGGTCAATCCGCAGCGCTACCGCCTGCCTGATTTTGATAACCTGCCACAGCTTTTCCCGAACGCTCCTACAGCTGAGGCAGATACATCTCAGGATCAGGAGACACAGCTGAGGCCTGACGAAAATTCGACCGGCGACAACACGTCCAGCGATAGCTCTGCGTCAGGTGAAACTGCGCCTGCTTCGAATGATCAAAACACGGCAAAGCCGCAAGCTGAAAATTGATACCGCGCTGATTGCAAGATTGAAATCGGACCACACTCAAGCTACGCTCACGTAGAGTAAGCAGCGGGGAGCTGCGACGCTGAAGGAAGGAAACTGTGAAATGACAACGAAGTCCACTCGCACAAGTTCCGCAAAATCAGAAGCTGAGGACACTGTTGATGCAGCTGAAAAGCTGGCAGATGGCAAGGCTCAGCCCGAAAGTGCTTCGCTGACCCCGCAAGAACGTACGCTGGCAGCAGAAAAAATCATTCGGGACCATGTCATCGTCGGTACAGGTACCGGCCTCATTCCGGTTCCGATCTTCGATCTCGTCGCCGCAATCGGAACGCAGCTCAACCTCATCCGCAAGCTGGCAGCCGTTTATGATGTGCCATTCTCGGAAAATCGCGCAAGAACCGCAGTAACCACTCTTCTGGGAAGTCTCGGCGGTGTCGGTGCAGGAACCTTTATCGCCACCAGCTTCATGAAAACCATTCCCGTGCTCGGCACTGCGCTCGGTATCGTCGGATCAGGCGCTACGCTTGGTGCCTTCACCTTTGCCGTCGGCAAGGTTTTCCAGCAGCATTTTGAAACCGGTGGAGATTTCCTGAGCTTCGACGCGGCTGCCTACAAGGAGCATTTCAAGAAGATGGTGAAGAGGGGCGAAGACATCGCGGAAGAGAAATCGGAAGCCGCCTGATGTTTGTCGCGCCACTGGTCATCTATCTGCTCTTGTGTGTCCTGGTCGGTTACCGCGGTCGGGACACACGGCTTGGTTCCTTCGGCTGCTTCCTGGCAAGCGTGGTGCTGACACCCGTTCTGGTGTTCGTCATCCTATTGTTGACAGAACCTGCCGGTTTTCAGTCGCAGAAGTAATCTGACCGAAAAGCATCGAACCGGGGAAGACTGTTCCCTGTTTCCCTTCGGCTGCCTCAAAAGCCTCATCAGCTTGCGAGCAGCACAATGCTATTGTGGCAATCCAAACAATAACTTAGCAAACTTCCCTGACTTTCTCGAACTCCGAGAGGTCAGGGTACGCGCCCATATGCGTTTACAGCTAATCCTGGACAGTCACGTCGCTCACTTCCAAGGATGACCCATTGTCAGGCCGGCAGGCGGATCACAAAAAGCTTGCGAGTGGTTTCAAGGACTTCCCAGGTTCCGGAGAAACCGGGCTGCAGGACAAAGCTGTCTCCGGGGGCAGCTTCCCGGGTGATGCCGTCCTTGTCGGTCAGCACCGACCTGCCGGAAAGGATCGAACAGAACTCCCATTCGTCATAAGAGATTTTCCAGGCCCCTGGTGTTGCTTCCCACACGCCCGAGAACAGCGTCTCGTTGTCCGTCGTCTCAACCAACCAGGTGGTAAACTTAGGATCACCTGCAATGACCTTTTCCGGTGCTGGCGCATCTTGTTCGGGAACGATGTCGTCTAGATTGAACGGCAGGAAGGCGTGCATGCGAGTCTCTCTGTCAAAGATGGATCGGTCTGAACTACCGGATGCTAGCCTCCGCTAACGATGCTGACCAGATGACCTTGGTCTGCAATTTTCCGGCATCACGCCCGCAACAGCCGAATGTTGCGCCGCATCTGCTCAATCTGTTCGAAACTCAGCACAAAGGGCGTGGTCCGGGGCAGCGTCGCCAGGATGTTCTGCTTGTGCGCCACATGCTCGCTCACACCCCGAGGACTGTCGATCAGATTATGGGCGACCTCATGGGCAAGTGTGCTGGCATCCGCGTTCTTCTTGATTCGAGTGACAGCACCCGTGTGATTGGCCTTGGAGAGGGCCAGGTCCGTGTCGGGATTGAAGCGACGGATATAGAACACCATGATTTCATTCGGACGAATCCTGACGGACGTATGCGCCTCGGCAAGTTCCTTCATCCGGGCAAACAAGAGGCCATGCTGCGAAAACTCCGTCTCCTCGGCAGCGGTCAATGCCAGCGACTGGATGGAAGCAACCTCGAAGTCGATACCGTAATGTCCGTAAAGCTCCTTCGCGGTCGTTTCCGCAGTTGCCACCGGAGCGTCCGGCGTCACCACGACAAAGATGTGCACACGAACCTTGTGAGTGAAGGACGCGAGCGCCCGGTCCAGCTTGGCCATGGTATTTCGTCCGACGGCGCCGTCGTCCTTGATCGGGGCTCCGCCATGCGTTGAAAGCTGGAACTCCTTGACCTTTTGCACGGTTTCACTGCCGTAGACCCCATCCGGACTGAGCCCCGTTCCTCCTACGGATTTTGGCATGGGAAACCCCAGGTCAATCAACCCGAACTGAACCAGATGCACTCCGTGACCGCTTGATCCGCTGCCGAGCCACGGGCTGTTGGTGGACGCTGCGGTGAGCTGCGGCACGTTGCGGAAATAGGGAGACGTCAATGCCATGGGACGGGGCTTCCGGACAGTGGAACTGGGAACGTCGAAAACAATCGATGATTGCACCTTACCGCAAAACACTATCACCCAGAAACGAATTACGTAGCGGCATCAGCAATTTCCGTATTCCAGATTCTCCTGATGTCCGGACAGGCCTGATTTGGTGAAATCGTGCCTTGCCGCCCTGCCTGCCCCGATGCTTCACTGCGCAAAAACCAGGGAGACACGGGAATGGAAACGGCCATGACCGGCGGTCGCAATCAGGTGACCACCGGAATCGGAATGATGTGTGCAGGTGTCGTGTGCCTATGCCTCAACGACGCCATTGCCAAAACACTGACGGCTGACTACAGCCCCATCCAGATCCTGTTTTTGCGCAATTTGATCGCGCTTCCGATTGCGGTTCTGATCGCACTGAAAATGGGTGGAAGATCTGCCTTGATTTCCCACCGCCCGGCAGCCCATCTTCTGCGCGGAGTGCTGTGGCTCTGCGCCGCCACGCTGTTTTTCACCGGGCTGAGCCTTCTTGGCCTCGCCGAAGCAACAGCGCTGATTTTTGTCATGCCTGTTTTTGTCACAGCGCTTTCCGCCCTGGTCTTGCGAGAGCAAGTGGGCTGGCGTCGATGGACGGCAGTCCTCGTGGGATTTCTGGGCGTTCTGGTGGTTGTCCGTCCGGGTTCAGGCACTTTCCAGGCAGCGTCGCTCCTCCCGATCGCAACGGCATTCTTCTATGCCGCGCTGATGCTCAGCGCTCGCCTTGTCGACCCGCGCGAGAGTGTCTGGACCCTGATGCTTTACCTGGTGGGGGCCGGCGCAATCATGAGTGCCCTTGCGATGCCCTTCGTCTGGGTGCAGCCACGCGCGGAGGACATCTGGCTGTTTCTGGGCATCGCTTTATTCGGCACGGCCGGCATCACGCTGATGACGCAGGCCTTCCGCTTTGCCCCGGCAGCCGTTATCGCGCCATTCGATTATACCGCGCTCTTGTGGGCGACCCTGCTCGGCTGGCTCTTGTGGGGGGAAATTCCCGACATTGCGACTTATGTCGGTGCGGCGATCATCATCGCGAGCGGCATCGCGATCGTGCTGCGCGAACGGCAGCTGGAAACCTGAAGCCCCGCCGGTGACCCATGCCACCGGCGGGATCAACTCTGCTTACATGCGCTGGGTGAAAGTGGTCGCCTTCACCAGTGCAGCGTAGTCCTTGGCAAGCTCAAGGAACGCGTCATAGCTTTTCTGCACTTCGGCAAACTTCGGATTGGCGGCAGCGTTTTCCGCCATCACTTCAGCAACAGCCGTCTTCAGCGCAGCCAGGACATCATCCGGGAAGTTGGCAAAGGTAACGCCCTCTTCCTTCAGTTTCTTCATGGCAACCGCGTTGTAATAATCGAACTGTGCGGTGGTCTCGACCGAAGCTGCTTCAGCTGCATAGGCGATGATTGCCTGAAGGTTCGCCGGCAGGCTGTCGTAGGCTTCCTTGTTGACGACGATTTCCAGCGCGGCTGACGGCTCGTGGAAGGCCGGAACATAGCAGTAGTTGGCAACCTTCTGCAGGCCGAATGCCTGGTCCAGCATGGGACCAACCCACTCGGCGGCATCGATGGCACCGGACTGGAAGGCCGGGAAGATTTCCGGAGGCGGCAGCAGCACAGCGTTGACGCCGAGCTTGCGCATGGCTTCGCCGCCGAGACCAGCAATGCGCATGTTGAGGCCGGCGAGATCGTTGAGGCTTTCCACCGGGTTCTTGAACCAGCCGGCTGCCTGTACGCCCGAACTGCCGGAATAAAACGGCATGAGGCCGCGTTCTTCATAAAGGCTGTCCCACAGGTCCTGTCCGCCGCCGTAGCGAAGCCAGGCGGTTGTTTCGACCGCGGTCATGCCGAAAGGAACGGCAGAGAAGAAGTGCATGGCGGTGTTCTTGGACGCGGCATAGTAAGGCGTCGAATGACCGATCTCGGCAGTGCCCTGCTCCACGGCATCTTCAACACCGAACGGCGGTACGAGCTCACCACTGGAATAGACCTTGAAGGTCAGCTGGCCATCGGACATTGCAGCCACGCGGTCGGCAAAGGCGGTCACGTTGGTGCCGACACCCGGCGCCTTCGCCGGAAAGGAGGTCGGCAACTTCCATTCGATCTTGCCTTGCGCAATTGCGGGTGCTGCCAAAAGGCTGGCAGGTGCGGCAACGGCACCAGCCTTCAGAAAATCACGTCTTTTCATGCTTGTGTCTCCCTCGATGTTCAAAACAGGACGTCCGGCAACAGGGTTGCCAGAGCCGGAAAGGCGGCGACCAGACCGAGCGCCAGAAGCTGGATGGCGACAAACGGGATCACCGAAACATAAATGTCAGAGGTGCGGATATCCGCCGGTGCAACCGATCGAAAATAGAAAAGCGCAAACCCGAATGGCGGCGTCAAGAACGAAGTTTGCAGGTTAAGCGCAATCAGGACCGCAAACCAGACCGGGCTTATGTCGCTTTGCAGGATAATCGGCCCGACAATCGGAACAACAATGAAAATGATCTCCACGAATTCCAGAATGAATCCGAGCAGGAAGATCACCAGCATTGTCAGCAACAACATGCCATAGGCGCCGCCCGGCAAGGCGTGCAGCAACTCGGCCACATGTTCATCACCGTTGAACCCCCGGAACACGAGCGACAGGATGCTGGCAGCAATCACGATGCCGAAGATCATTCCGGTGATGGTGACGGTTTCCCGCAGCGCGGACACGAGAACGCCTGCCCGGATCAGAGAAGCTGCTGCGATGGCCAGCATGACAAGGGCAGCGGCCGTCATGGCGACGGAGACGATCGTCAGTGTCGTCCAGCTGATCCGGCCTCCTTCAAACTCCAGACCGAACAGTCCGAGCCTGCGCAGGATCAACAGCAGAATAGCAAAGGCAACGCAGGCCATGGCAACACGCGCCACCTTGCCGTCGCTTCCTGCAGCCGCGATCAGGACAGCCCCTGCGACACCGACACTTGCGGCTTCCGTTGGCGTTGCAATGCCAATCAGGATGCTGCCGAGCACAGCGACGATCAACCCGAGCGTGGGCGCGATATCCCGGAACAATTCCCGGCCTGAGACGCGAGGCTTTGGTGTCGGCGTCTCAGCTTCCTGTCCTTTCGGAGAGGCCCGGCGCAGTCGCAGCAGGACGTATGCCGCATAAAGCGCGACCAGGAGCAGCCCCGGGATCAGCGCACCGGCAAAGAGGTCCCCCACCGTGACCGGGTCCGGCGCGAAGTTGCCGGCTTCCTGCTGCGCTTCGAAGTAGGCATTGGACACCTGATCACCCAGGAGGATCAGAACGATCGACGGCGGAATGATCTGACCGAGCGTGCCGCTGGCGCAAATGAGGCCACTGCTCATGTGCTTGTTCACGCCCGCGGCCAATAGAGCCGGGAGTGTGATCGTGCCCAGCATGACGATGGTTGCCCCGATGATACCGGTCGAGGCGGCAATGAGTGCGCTCACCAGAACCACAGAAAGCGCCAAAGCGGACTGCTGCCCGCCCATTGCGGCCGTCAGGCTCTGCAGCATCCGCTCTGCCTGGCGCGACTTTTCCAGAAGCAACCCCATCAGCACGAACAACGGCACCGCCAACAGGAGCGGATTTGTCATCACGCCATAAACGCGCTGGGGAACAGCCTGAAAGAACACGAGGTCAAAATGCCCGGTGGCGGCGGCGACCAGCGCGACAATCGTCGGTGCACCGGCGATTGCAAGCAGGACCGGCACGCCGGAAAGAATACAGGCAAATACGGACAGGGCCAGAATGATGAGCCAGATGATATCGGCAGTCATGAAAATTTCCGTCGCATCGCGCCGAACAGCTTTTGAAGAATGTAGATCACCACAAGCGCAGGCAGGATCACTAGACAGGTCTTGACCAGAAACAGGCCGGGCAGACCGCCGGTTTCCGGAGAGCCTTCCAAGATCGCCCAGGAGCTTTTGACGAGCGGGAATGCCGTCCAGAGCATGATCGCAAAGACCGGCAGTGCGAGCAGGAGGTCTCCAAGCCAGTCGATACGCCGGTTTGTCCGCTCGCTCCAGTTCTGGCGAAACACATCGACCCGCACGTGCTTGTCTGCATCGAAGGAAACGGCGACAGAAAGGGCCACAAGGACTGCAAAAGCGTAGTTGACCGCGTCCTGGATTTCCAGAAGACCGTAGCCAAGCAGATAGCGCATCAGCACCATGGCCAGCTGGCCGAAAAAGACGATCGCGGCAAACCCCATGCAAAGCATGTGTACCGCCCGAAAGACCCTACGCATTCATCACTCTTGCTGCTGGAAGTCGCATTTCGCTCTGGTCCGGCTTCAAGACCCGACCTTCTGGAGCCCCCTCCTCAGCCCCGCATTGCGCCAAAGGCGAACCACACGGGACTTAGTCAGCTTAATGACCGAAATTGAGCGTGTATACAATGATTTGAGAGCTTTTTCCGGAAAAGGCGGACCACCCACAGAAGTCCGCCAACCGTGCTCCTGGAAATGTCGGCCAGCGGCATATCGCCTCGATTGAGTGCTTCGCACAGGCTTCTTGCTTATTGCGGAGCAAAATGGATTGCGGCATTGCAGCAAATGGGCTAGGCCGAACTTCTCCTCCACTTTCAGGGCGCTTGTGCCCTGCCCGGTTCTCCTCCCGCGGGCAAGGCACGATTTCGGCACTCTGGACAGTTTGCAACCACTCAATTTCTGGAGTTTGCGATGCTCAGCAAAAAAGTTCCGTTCGTTACCTTCCGCACCCGCGTCCGTGATGAATCCATTGAAGGTCCGAACCCGTTCCGCTGGGAAGACAAGACCAGCGACGACTACTTCAAGGGCAAGAAGGTCGTTCTGTTTTCGCTTCCAGGCGCATTCACTCCGACCTGCTCCACCTATCAGCTTCCGGATTTCGAAAAGCTGTTTGAAGAGTTCAAGGCTGAAGGCGTTGATGAAATCTATTGCATCTCCGTCAACGACGCTTTCGTGATGAATGCCTGGGCAAAGGCCCAGGGCGTCGAGAACGTCAAGGTTATTCCGGATGGATCCGGCGAGTTCACCCGCAAGATGGGCATGCTGGTTGCCAAGGACAATCTCGGGTTCGGCATGCGCTCCTGGCGCTATGGCGCGGTCATCAACGACGGCATCGTCGAGCAGTGGTTCGAAGAAGAAGGCTTCTCCGACAACTGCGAAAGCGATCCTTACGGCGTTTCCTCGCCGCAGAACATCCTGGAAAAGCTGCGCGCTGCAAAAGTGCAGGCCGCCTGACCCACCAGGAACTGGTCCAGCAAAAAGCCCCGGAGCAATCCGGGGCTTTTTCATTTTCCAACACGATTTCCAGAAACGCCGGAACTACTTGCGGCCTTCCAGGCGACGGCGTTCGTCCTCCGACCTCAGCTCCAGCCACATCGCGTTCAGGATCGCCATGGCGCAGGCCAAAGGCATTCCGAGGACCCAGGCAAAATACCACATGTTGCAGTCTCCTCAGTAAGCGCTGTGGTTGTCACGTTCGATGGTTTCTTCATCCACCTTGCCCCACAGGACCTTGTACACCCAGGCAGTGTAGACAAGGATGATCGGCAGGAAGATGAGTGTCGCCACCAGCATGTTGAACAAGGTCCGGTGGCTGGAAGATGCGTCCCAAACCGTCAGGCTGGCTTCGGGCTGAATCGATGATGGCAGGATGAACGGGAACATCGAGACACCGACTGTCGAGATGATCCCGAAAATCGCCAGCTTCGAGAAGAGGAAGATCGGCATTTCGAAACGTGTCTGCAAAAGCACGAGCGTTCCGAACAGGCCAAGGAACCCAAGACCGGGGGCCAGCCAGAGGATGGGGTGGACAGTGTAGTTGTACATCCACGCCCCACCTTCGATGACCGCCTGCTTCGCCAGTGGATTGGCTGCCATGTTCGGATCGATTTCGGATGTAATGCGGAAACCTTCCACATAACCGCTGGCAACGAGATACCCGCCGAGAGCAAACAGAGCGATGCTGAGGCCTGCCGTTACTGTGCCGACCCGCCGCGCGCGCGCAGCAATATCACCTGACGCCCGCATCACCAGCCAGACAGAGCCATGCGTGACGAGCATTGCCACCGACAACAGCCCGCACAGCAGTGAGAACGGCGAGAACAGAGCGAAGAACGAACCTTCGTATGTCATGCGCAGATCGTTATCGAGCGAGAACGGGACCCCGAGCAACACATTCCCGACGGCAACACCGAAGACAAGCGCCGGTACGAAAGACCCCGTGAACAGTGCCCAGTCCCAGGCGTTGCGCCAGGAGGGATCCGGCCGCTTGGACCGATACTTGAAGGCCACCGGCCGCAGGATCATCGCGGCCAGTACCACGAACATCGCCAGATAGAACCCCGAGAAGCTGATGGCATAGAGCGGCGGCCAGGCAGCAAAGATCGCCCCGCCCCCCAGGATGAACCAAACCTGGTTTCCTTCCCAGGTCGGGCCGATCGTGTTGATGACGACACGCCGTTCGATATCTGTCTCGGCAACAAAGGGCAGCATCGCGCCAACACCCATGTCGAAACCGTCCATCACCGCAAAGCCGATCAGAAGGACGCCGAGCAGCAGCCACCAGATCATCTTCAGGATGGAGTAGTCGATCATTTCATAGAGGATCATTTTCGATTACTCCGCTGGTACAGAGGCTGCGGCCGGGACCGGCTGCTTCGGCGCGGCCGGAACTGCATCCGGGTTCTCGCCGTCTTCAGGACCGATCTTGATGTATTTGATCATCAGCGTGATCTCGATCACCAGAAGCGTGCTGTAGAGCGCAACAAAGCCGGCGAGCGTCAGCAGGACCTCGGTCACGCTAAGGCTCGAGACACCGGCAGAGGTCGGCAGCATACTTTCGATGATCCAGGGTTGGCGGCCATACTCGGCGACGAACCAGCCCATTTCGCAGGCGATCCACGGCAAAGGGATCGACCAGACCGCGATATGCAACAGCCAACGGCGCTTTTCTCTCAGAACGTCCAGCCGTCCGGACGAAGAATAGTAGAAGAACACCGTGGTCATCAGGATGAAGAAGAAGCCGCACGCCACCATGATCCGGAAGGAATAGAACATCGGCATGACTTCCGGCACGGTGGACCAGGCGGCCGCGTCTACCTGAGCGGTGGTCGCTTCCATCGGATTGTCCGTGAACGGCAGCAGCAGATAGGCGTAACCAAGCGAGTTCTCGTTCTGCAGGAAGGTCTCGCGGACATCCGCACTTGCATTTGCCGGATCCTGCCGGATTTTCTGTAGCGCATCCCAGGCTATCGCACCCTGCCGGATGCGGTCCTTTGTCCGCTCAACCAGATCCTTGATGCCGGGAATGATCGTGTCGAGGGAGCGCGTTGCGATCAGGCCCATGACATAGGGCACTTCAATGGCAAAGACGTTCTCCCGCTTCTCCATATCCGCCCAGGCAATCACGTTGAACGAGGCCGGAGCCGGCTCGGTTTCCCACATGGCTTCGATCGTCGCCAGTTTCATCTTCTGGTTCAGGTTGGCCTCATAGCCGCTTTCATCCCCGAGAACGACAACCGAAAGTGCAGATGCAAAGCCGAAGGCGGACGCGATGGCCATGGATCGTTTGGCGATCGGAATATGGCGGCCTTTCAGCATGTACCAGGCAGAGATACCCAGAACGAACATCGACGCGGTGACGTAACCTGCAGACACGGTGTGCACAAACTTGGCCTGCGCCACCGGATTGAACAGCACTTCATAGAAACTGGTGACTTCCATGCGCATGGTGTCGGGGTTGAATGCGGACCCGACAGGGTGTTGCATCCAGCCGTTGGCGATCAGGATCCAGAGTGCCGACAGGTTTGTTCCAATTGCGACGGCCCAGGTGGCTGCCAGATGCTGGCGCTTGGAGAGCCTGTCCCAGCCGAAGAAAAAGAGCCCAACGAACGTGGCCTCCAGAAAGAAAGCCATCAGGCCCTCGATCGCCAGAGGCGCACCAAAGACATCGCCGACATATTGACTGAAGTAAGCCCAGTTCATGCCGAACTGGAACTCCATCGTCAGACCGGTAGCGACCCCCAGGACGAAGTTGATCCCGAACAAGGTGCCCCAGAACTTGACCATGCGCTTCCAGACCTCACGGCCGGTCATCACATAGACTGTTTCCATGGTGGCCAGCAGGACCGACAGGCCGATGGTCAAAGGCACAAACAGGAAGTGGTAGAGCGCTGTCATGGCAAATTGCAGCCGGGACAGGTCAACGACGTTCAGTTCCATCGCATTCCCCCTTTACGGACCGGAGAGGCCCGAGCATTTCGGCAGTCGTGTCCAACGTTCTATCGAACGGCAACAGGCACGTCTGCACATCAGGACGATCGACGGGTAAATGCCCTGTCGGAGGAGACCGGGCCTGTGTCGATCTTGATTGAAAACCCGGTTTTCGTCCCGATCCGGCAACGGCAATCAACTTCACAGTGAATGCGGATTGCAGCCGCCAATCCCGTCAATGAACCGGCTTAGAAAACGAGTCTTCCTATGGGCTGATCGTGGCCCACCGCCCCACCAAGGTCAATGCGACAGTTAGGACGCGACAACCTCAAGATGCGGAAAACTGCGGGAGAACTCATTGAAATTCGGAAAGAATTATTTCCGGCGACCGAATGCCGCTGCTGCATGGCGCCGTCAGATCCAGCACGCGGTCTGCCCGCTCCAACTCCTGTCGACGGTGCGCAATCATCAAGACGGCCGCATCGCCGCGATAGGACAAAAACCGGTCCAGAACATCCGCAGCGGTTGCGGCGTCCAGTCCCTCGGTCATCTCGTCCAGAACAAACAGGGTCGGCCGCGTCAGAAAGGCACGCGCCAGGGCAAGACGCCTCTGCTCTCCACCGGACAGTCCGAGTCCCCCCTCACCGAGTATGGTCTGCAGGCCTTCCGGATTTTCAGAAATGCGTTCAGCAAGCGCCGCCTGTTCAAGCGCACGCCAAAGTTCCGTATCGTGAGCATCCGGGTTTGCAACACGCAGGTTCTCGGCAACGGTCTCGTTGAAGAGGTAGGCCTTTTGCCCAATGACGGTAACCTTGCGGCGAAGCTCTTTCTCGGTGATGCGGTCGATTTCCAGCCCACCCAGAAGTATCTTCCCCTGCCGTGGCTTTCGTAACCGCGCAGCCAATGCTCCAATCGTCGACTTGCCGCAACCGCTGCGCCCTGCCAATGCGAGAATTTCGCCTTGATCGAGGTGAAAGGAGAGCCCCTCCAGAACGCGTCTGTCAGCACCGGGATAGCCAAAACTGACGCCTTCGAAATCGAGCGCAGGCGCGGCGTCTTGGTGTCCTGTCTCTGCTACGGAAAGGCTTTGCGAAGGCTCGATCTCATCGGGGCGACGCATCAAATGCATGATCCGACCAGCTGCCAACGCGACGCGAGGCAGCCTGGAAAGGCCAGGCAAGCTCATCGAAAATATTTCCGGAAGCCCCATCACCACCAGTATCAGACCAACGCTAAATGCCGCCGTCAGCGAGCCATTCCCGACTTCGTGCAGACAGACAAGAAGCATGACGGCTAGAAACAGCTGCCCAAGGAGCGTAGAGCCCGCTGTCAGCTTGCTGGTACGGCGATCTTCGACCTCCTGGGCTTCCGCCAATCGCGTGTCGGCGACAAGAACCGAGTCGGCAGCCGCGTCCAGACCGCCGTAAATCGCAAGGTCCCGTCGGCCTGCTGCCAGATCCGCAGCTCGAAGCCGCATGGCATCCAGCGCCGCGTCAGAGCGGCGAGCGGTTTTGGTGTCGGACCGTGCAAAGGTCCGGACTGCGAGCCCGAACCAGGCCGAAACGAAGACTGCTCCGGTAAGCAACAAAAGCAGCGATACGCTGCTCCAGACCAGAAGCAGCGAGACCGCAACAACCAGCGACAGCACCAGAGGAACAACCAGACGCAAATAAACCGTATCGAGGACGGCAACGTCGAGTGTCAGACGATTGAGCAGCAATCCGGATCGCTGACCGTCGTTTGTCTTAAGTGCCATCGCCGCAAACAGCCGGTTTCTGAACCCGGTCAGAAACCGGAACGTGGCGTCATGTGTCAGAACCCTTTCACCGTAACGGCCGGCAGTACGGACAATCGCAAAGGCGCGAATGAGTGCGCTTGGCGCAAAGATGTTCAAGAACGCGCCACTCAAACCCGCAATCGCCGCAGCGGTGATGAACCAGCCGGAAACGCCGAGCAGAAGAAGTCCGGCAGCCGCAGGCAGCAACGCCACAAGAATGCCAAGCCAGAAATGGAAGCTGTCGTACCGGTGCTGGGTGCGAATGATATGCCAGACAGACCTCACGCGAAGACCTCCCCTTCGGCGTGGGCGCCGAGCGCCTTCAGGTCAATCCGCCGCGAGGCGATTTTCCGAAGGGCCGGGTCGTGTGTGGCGATGATGGCGGTCCGGCCATCGCAAAGGTTCCGCAATCCCTCGATGACATCTGCCGCCGTTTCTTCATCAAGCGAGGCTGTCGGCTCGTCCGCCAGCAGCAGGACCGCATCCTTGCGCATCGCCGCCCTCGCGAGGGCCACCCGGCGGATCTCCCCGACAGAAAGGCCGAAACCGTCTTCTCCCAAAGGTGTTTCCAGACCACGAGGCAGGCGCTGGACGAGCGCTTCGGCCCCGGCAAGGCGAAGGGCTTGCCAGAGATCGTCCTCCGTAACCGCTGCAGATGTATCAACAGCTCTCAGGAGGTTGGCCTTGAGACTGCCGTGAAACAGCCTGGGCGACTGGCCGAGCCATATAACCTTTCGACGCAGCAATGGTGCAATCGCGGTTGCAGTAAGGTCGTTCACCTGAATTTCGCCGGAATCAGGCTCCTGGAAGCCCAGTATCCCGTCAATCAGTGTGGTCTTGCCGCTGCCGCTCGGCCCCTCGACCAAAAGCGTTTCATCCGGCTCAATCTTCAGATTGAACCCCTTGAAGACACAGCGCTCATCATGGGAGATGTTGACAGACCTGAACAGAATTGCAGGTGGGCCTGAAAGTGAAATGTTACCGACCGGCTCGGCTGATCGATCAGCGCGCTTAGGGTTTTCGGGGGTGTCCTGCGACGGAAAAAGTGTCGCCAGCTTTTTCTGCGCGGCAAGTCCGCCCGCCCGGTCATGATAGGCTGCCGCATAGGCACGCAAGGGGGCAAAGAACTCCGGTGCGAGCAGCAGAATGAACAGGCCCTGCGCAAAGGTCAGGGGCCCGCCCCAGGTTCCAGCCTGGATTTCACCCAATAGCGAGAACCCCACATAGACCGCGCAGAAGGCTATTCCGAGAGCAGAAAAGAGTTCCAGAACGGTTGAGGAGAGGAATGCGATCTTCAGGACGCGCATGGTGCCGGTTCTGAACCGTTCGCCCGCGTCAGCGATTTGCCGCTGGGTACGCTCGATTGCGCCAAACAGGGTCAGTGTTTCCAGGCCCCTGATCCTGTCCAGCAGACTGCCGCTCAGCCGCACAAGTTCTTCCTGTTGCGTCTCGCTCGCAGCCTTGGCACGCATGCCAATCAGCGCCATGAAAACAGGAATGAGCGGCCCGCAGACAACCAGGATCAGCGCGCCGAGCCAACTGAACACGGCAGTGGCGGCAACGATGCCGAGGGGTACAAGACGAAGCCGAACCTTCTGAGGTTCGAAATTCCGATAGTAAGGTCCAAGCAGGTCGACCTGTTCGGTAACATGGGCGGCAAAGGCACCGGAAGATGGAAATTCTGCAGACGGCGACGTTCTGGCGGCAAAGGAAAGCAGCTCTGCACGTGCCCTGCCCTGGATTGCACGAGCGGTTTGTCGAGCAACCGTTTCAGCTCGGTTTTGCAGAAACACTCTCAAAACGGCAACCAGCACGATGCCGGCAGCAGCCTGGAAGGCCAAGCCTGTCAGATCGCCTTCGATAACCTGGCCGTCATCTGCAGCAGAAAACAACATGGGGAGCGATCCGAGCGCCCAGGAAATCAGTCCGGCCTGTGCGATCCACAGCAGATCGGATACGGCAAGCAGCCGACCAGCCCGTTTCAGGCTGCGGCTTTCTCCTTTGTCCGGCCAGCCGAAAGCAGCTGCTGCTCCGCTGTCCTGCCCCTCACCCTCAGCCACCGTCCCGATCTTTTCCCTTTTTATTGTCATCAGCCGTTTAGTGTCGCCCCGTCCGCCCAAATTCAAGAGGCAGATTGCCACGGTGGCAATGGGAATGCCATGCAAGGGCGACCGGTATCGGCGCAGTACTGCGCCTGCAGATGCCTATTTTCTTTCACCGGATGCACAATTCTGCGAATAGGTTTTCAGGAGGTCTGCGAGATCTTTGTTCATGAAATTATCTCCTGAAGCTCCAGAAGACGACTTTGTGCAGGCCCTGTTCCAACAAACGCCCGAAAAAGGCAGCTGCTGTGTCTACCTGACAGTTGCCTTTGGCGGTGGTTCGCGGTGGTTGCTATCGCACGTGTCGATGCTCCAATTCGGAAAGCACCGCGGCAAGAACCGCTTCGGCGCGTTCTTCCGTGCACCTTGGCCTAAGGCGGGCAATCAGAAACGGGTCTCTGAACAGTTGCGTTGCGTCTTCAACCAATTCACACGCCCTTTTCAGTTCGCGTCCTTTAAATAAAGCGCCGAGGATCCCTTCCAGCATTTTCCGCAGTCTGCTCACATGGATGGTGACAGGTTCGGGATGCTCACCAGCCAGTGTCAGATAGGCCCGGAACAGGTCCGGATCGTCGTCGAACCTTTCTGACTTGATTGCGAGCTGCACCCTGACAAAAGCCGCCAGTTTCGATTGCCAGCTTTCCGCAGCTGATATTTCCACCTGAAGCGCAACTTCCACGTCTGCGAACCAGCGTTCCGCCAAGCCTGCCATGAGAGCCGCCTTGTTGGGAAAAAACCGGTAGACATTCGATTGCGACATCCGACAATCGGCCGCCAGATCAGTCACGGAAAAGCGCGGCGAACCTTGCCGCCGCAAGCGGTGTTCCGCAGCCTGCAGCAGGCTGTCCCGGATTTCGGCGTTTTCAACCTTCGGTCTTGCCATTTCTAAAGCCAACGCCTCACATTTTTTCTGTAGTCCAGGTAAGGCTGGCCAAACGTCTTCTCGGCGTTCCGCTCCTCAATCGGGATGTACCAGAACTGCGCGGCCAGAAAAAAGACGATTGCGAAAAGGACGTTCAATGCTTCGTTGGTACAGACAGCGACCCCGAGCAGCATCAACAAAAACCCAAGATACATCGGATTGCGCGAAAGCGCGTAGATGCCGGAGGTAACCAAGCGGGTTGGTTGCCGGAACGTATGGATTTCCGTTTCTTGCGAAATGAACGTGCCATGTCCCTTTTTCAGGAAAAACAACCCCAGAGCGACGACTGCCAAACCGGTCCACTGGAACGGTGCAGGAAGCATCGGCGAACCGGGACACAAGATCGTGACGGGGACCATCGACAACAGGAACAGGCCGAAAAGGACAGGCGGAATTATCTGAGGCATGAGAGGTCTCCAAACGCACTTTATAATAAATAATAAATTTCATCTTTTATCATTTTACAAGGCAAAAAAGAGGCGCTCCAGGCGAAACCGGGAGCGCCAGACCGGACTTGGTCCGGGAGGAATTACTTCATCGTCGGGATCACGAACTCGGCCCCGTCCTTCAGACCTGACGGCCAGCGGGAGGTCACGGTCTTGGTGCGGGTGTAGAACTTGAACCCGTCCGGACCATGCTGGTTGAGATCGCCGAAACCGGACTTCTTCCAGCCGCCGAAGGTGTGGTAGGCGAGCGGCACCGGAATCGGCACGTTGATGCCGACCATGCCGATGTTGATGCGGGACGCGAAGTCGCGGGCGGTGTCGCCGTCACGGGTGAAGATCGCAGTGCCGTTGCCGTATTCGTGGCTGAGCGGCAGATCGAGAGCTTCTTCGTAGTTCTCTGCGCGAACCACGGACAGGACCGGACCGAAGATTTCGGTCTTGTAGATGTCCATGTCCTTGGTGACGTTGTCGAACAGGCAGCCACCCATGAAGAAGCCGTTCTCATAGCCCTGCATGGAGAAATCGCGGCCATCGACAACCAGCTTCGCACCTTCCTTGATGCCCTGATCGACGAGCCCCTTGACGCGGGCAAGCGCTTCCTTGGTCACCAGCGGACCGAAGTCGACGTCGTTGCCGGCCGTGTACGGCCCGATCTTCAGTGCTTCCACCTTCGGCGCAAGCTTCTCGATCAGTGCGTTTGCGGTGCTTTCGCCAACCGGAACGGCAACAGAAACAGCCATGCAACGCTCGCCGGCCGCGCCGTAACCGGCACCGATCAGAGCATCGGCCGCCTGATCGAGGTCGGCATCCGGCATGATGATCATGTGGTTCTTTGCGCCACCGAAACACTGGGCGCGTTTGCCGGATGCTGTTGCACGGGCATAAACATACTGGGCAATCGGCGTGGAACCGACGAAGCCGACAGCCTGGATGGTTTCATCGTCCAGGATTGCATCGACCGCGCTCTTGTCGCCGTTGACAACGTTCAAAACACCTTCCGGCAGACCGGCTTCGATCATCAGTTCAGCAAGCATGATCGGCACGGACGGATCGCGCTCGGACGGCTTCAGGATGAAGGAGTTGCCACAAGCGATCGCCGGGCAGAATTTCCACATCGGGATCATGGCCGGGAAGTTGAACGGCGTGATGCCGGCAACGACGCCAAGCGGCTGGCGCATGGAATACATGTCGATGCCCGGACCGGCGCCTTCGGTGAATTCGCCCTTCAGCAGATGCGGCGCACCAATGCAGAACTCGGCAACTTCCAGACCGCGGATAACGTCGCCCTTGGCGTCCGGAATCGTTTTGCCATGCTCGCGGGAAAGAGCTTCAGCCAGCTTGTCCATGTCGCGGTTGAGAAGATCAACGAACTTCATCATCACGCGAGCGCGACGCTGCGGATTGGTGGCAGCCCAGGCAGGCTGTGCGGCAGCGGCATTGGCAATTGCCGCGTCCATCTCGGCCTGGCTGGCCAGGGCGACCTGCGCCTCGACTTCACCGGTTGCCGGGTTGTAGACATCTGCAAAGCGGCCGGAGGTTCCCTCCACGTGTTTGCCGCCGATAAAATGACCGATCTTCCGCATGTCGCGTTTCTCCCAATATGTCCTGACACCAGCCAAAAGGATTTTGGGCGAGCATCAAAGATGATGTCTTTTTTGACTTTTATTTTTGCTACAAACAAGAACCAGATTTCCGGACCCGTTGTGCGTTTTTTGAAGTTATGCAATAAAATGCCACAGAGCGTTTGAGACAAACGATAGGTCCAATTCCCCTCGGTTGTCATCCCGGCTGAAACTCTACCAAATGCCGGTGCGCAGCAAGACGTGATCTCACCACCATGAACTCGGCGGCCATGGCGCCTGGTATCCGAACATCGGTTGAAAAAAACAAATCAGAGCGGGCTGATTATCGCGGAAAGCAAATCAACATGAACTGGGACGACATCCGCATCTTTCTCGCGATCGCTCGAACAGGACAAATCCTGGCGGCAGCGCGCCGTCTCGGCCTCAACCACGCCACGGTGGCACGCAGGCTGACGAGCCTTGAAGACAGCATCGGCACACGCCTCTTCGACAGATCAACATCCGGCTGCCTTCTGACGGAAGCCGGCAGCCGGTTCTTTGACCGGGCAGAACGGATCGAAGCCGAGGCGGTGGCAGCGGAAGCCGACCTGACAAACAACACGCCGGAAATTTCCGGAACCGTTCGCATCGGTGCGCCCGATGGTTTCGGTGTCGCGTATCTTGCGCCCCGGCTTGGCAAGCTCACGGAAAAACATCCAGGACTGACGGTGCAGCTCGTTCCAGTACCCCGCTCCTTCTCGCTCTCCCGCCGTGAAGCTGATATCGCCGTGACAATAGACAGGCCGGAAACAGGCAGGCTGGTTGCCGGCAAGCTCGTCGACTATTCGCTCGGCCTTTATGCGTCAAAAACCTATCTGGAAAGCCGGGGAACGCCTTCCTCCGCAAGCAATCTGATCGACCACGATCTTATTGGTTACGTGGAAGACCTGCTCTACTCGCCATCGCTGAACTATGGCACCGAGATCCTCAAAGACTGGACCGCACGATTTGAAATCGCCTCCGCACTCGGCCAGACCGAAGCAGTCAGGTCCGGCGCCGGTATCGGCATCCTTCACGATTTCATCGCGCGCGATAATGCCGATCTGGTCGCAGTTCTCCCGGAGATAAAGCTTCACCGGGCTTACTGGATGGTGACACATGAAAGTTCACGCCCTCTCCGCCATGTCGCTGCAGCACAGGACTTTCTGCGCGATCAAGTCGCGCGCGACAAGGCGATATTCGGCTAGCCAGGCCGAAGGTGAAACGCGCTCGACCTACCGCCAGGGATCTGTCGCCATTATCCATTCCCTGGTGCGTGCTTCCGGATCGGCATTGCGGGTGATGTCGGTGACAACGGCTGCGATATCTGCGCCGTTCTCGAACACACCCGGCAGACGCTCCGGATTGAGGCCGCCAATGGCAACAAGCGGCAATTCGCCGATCTGCCGCTTCCACCGACCGACCTTTTCAACGCCTTGAGGCGCCCATTTCATTTCTTTCAGGATCGTCGGATAGACAGGCCCCAGCGCGACATAATCGGGCTCGACAGAAAGCGCTGTTTCCAGTTCCTCACCGTCATGGGTCGAAACGCCAAGTTTCAGCCCCGCCTTGCGAATGGCCGCCACATCGGCGTCAGCAAGGTCTTCCTGACCAAGGTGGACAAAGTCGCAGTCCAGTTCAATCGCGAGCTGCCAATAATCGTTCACGACAAGTTGGCAGCCGTGCTTCTCGCACACGCTCTTGGATGCTGCGATTTCCTTTCGCAGGACTTCATCACTCGCGTCCTTGATGCGCAGTTGAACCAGCTTGACGCCAAGCGGAACCAGTCGCTCGATCCATTCGGAACTGTCGACGATGAGGTAAAAGGGATCGAGCTTCATTCAAACACCGCCATTCCGAGAACCGGGGTAGAAGGAACCGCCATGTCGCGGGGTTCCAGGGGTTGGGCTTTATAGGCCAGGCGACCGGCCTCAATTGCAACTGCAAAGGCTTTGGCCATCGCGACAGGGTCTCCGGCCTTTGCGACAGCCGTATTCAGCAGTACCGCATCGAAACCGAGTTCCAGAACAGCGGCCGCATGGGACGGTCTGCCAAGACCGGCATCGACAACAAGTGGGATGCCTCTGAAGTGACTGCGATAAGCACGAAGGGCATCCGGATTGACCGGCCCCTTCGCCGAACCGATTGGCGCACACCAGGGCATCAACACCTGGCATCCCGCCTCAAGCAACCGGTCGCCGACAACAATATCGTCCGTCGTATATGGAAACACCTTGAATCCGTCATCGCTCAGGATACGTGCGGCTTCCACGAGGCCAAAGACATCCGGCTGCAGGCTGTCGTGATGACCGATCACTTCCAGCTTGATCCAGTCGGTTCCAAATAGGTCGCGCGCCATTTTAGCGGTGGTGACGGCTTCCTTTACCGAATGACATCCGGCAGTGTTGGGCAGCACCTTGACGTTCATTTCACGGATAAGGTCCCAGAACCGGCCGCCTCCGCCACTTCCTGCCGTTTCGCGCCGAAGGGACACCGTCAGAATTTCAGCCCCGGATACCTTCACCGCGTCCGACAGAATTTGGGGTGATGGGTACTGGGCAGTTCCAAGCAGGAAACGCGACGCAACGCTTTCGCCGTAAACTTCAAACATGGGCGTCATCCTCCCTGCATCGGCGACAGGATCTCGATACGGTCGCCCGCCTCAAGGAAGCAAGCGCTTCGTTCTTCAGCACAAACCAGATCGCCGTTGCGTGCCGTTGCAAGAAACTCATGGTCATAGGCCAGTTCGTCCAGAAGCGCAGCCAGCGTCGCGCTGACAACTTCCTGAGGTTCGCCGTTAATGGTTAGCTTCAAGGGACTTCTCCTGAAGGTGTTGCACGATCCTGTCTGCCGCCTCCGTGGCAAAATGCGGAGCAAGCAGGAAGCCATGCCGGTAAAATCCGTTCATTGACAACGTGTTGCCGGTAAACGTGAGACGAGGAAGATTGTTTGGATATGCCGGGCGGAGGCCCACCCCGGTTTCGATGATCTTTGCCTCGGCAAATCCCGGATGCAGGCTGTAGGCGGCATTCAGAAGTTCCATGGTGGACCGAACACTGACGGCCCCCTGGTCGCGACTTTCGATCATGGTCGCACCGACCATGAAGACCCCATTGTCACGAGGCACCACGTAAACCGGAATTCGGGGGTGCAGAAATCGCACCGGCCGCGAAAGCGAGACATCCGGTGCATGCAAGATCAACATTTCACCGCGTACGGGACGCAAGTGCGGATCCGGCGAGGCCATGCCGGTACAGTCTGCAATCAGGTCGGTCGACAAGGTGAAGTCCTGCGCCTCGAACCTGACGTGAGCACCACCTTCTGAAACCTTTGCCTTTAATGTGGTGAGAGCCAGGCGCGGATCGAGATGGGCTTCCCCGACAAAATGGAGCCCCTTTGCAAAACGGCCTGCGAGGTCCGGCTCGAGTGCGCCCAGCGCTGCGCTGTCGAGCCATTCAAAACCGTTGGTCCGAGAAGCGAACCGGCTCAATTCTCCAGTATCGCGCGGCGCAGCAACAACCAGCGTGCCATTTTGCTGAACCTGCCCTGGCAGGACCTTGCGCCACCAGCCAATGGACGCTTGTCCAAGCCGCAAGACCTCTTCTTCTGCGTTTTCCCGCTCACACCAAGGCGCCAGCATGCCACCTGCGAGCCAGGAAGCACTGGCGGACAAATCCCTGCTTTTTTCCACCAGTTCGACTTGCACGCCGCGCAAGACAAGCTCATGCGCCAGCGCCAGACCGGCGACACCTGCTCCCTTTATCCCGACCCTCATTCCGGCCCTCTTCCGGGAAAGACCGCAAGTCCTTCGCCTTTGCGCGATAACCGGTATCCCGCTTGCATAAAACGCATCTCCGTACGGACCGGAAAAGGTCCCGCATTTCGGACATTCGGCTTGGAAAGGTGGCCAAGGGTGGCGCATTGCGGCGGCAATTGCATTTGACCGAGAACACCTTCCCTTCGCCAGCATGACCTGGATCAGGTTCGTCGGGTCCCTGCACTGCGCAAGTGCGCCAGCAGTATCTCAGCCTCTTCTGGAGGCACCCCGGGTGAGCCCCTGTTGTGCCGCCCGTCAGGCGCACCTGTCAAGAGACAGGATGAGCCTTCAGCCCTGTTGCCGAGGGCTCGCCAGAAAGTCGTCGATTTCGGCAAGGGTGCTGAACCGATAGACTTTCAGATGGTCCGGAGGTTCGCGGTAGATGTGCTCCAGCTTGGCTCTGGCGGATTGTCTCGTTCGCCAGATGAACCTCAGGAATTCAACAGTTTGCCAGTTGAACTGCTCCGGGCAGCCCTCGGCCAGATCCGGACGGCTCTGCCCATTGTACTTCACGGACCGTTTCAGCACTCGAAATATGCGGCGCGTTACCGGGACGTCGAGCCAGATGAAAGTGTCGGCACGTTCGACTCGCTCCGCATAGGTGCTTGAATGACCGCCCTCGAAGATCCAGACATCCTTCAGATGGACCTCATGTGTCAGCCGGTCTTTCTCTTCCCGGGACCGTTCATTCCAGCCGGAGCGGTAGTGAATCTTGTCCATGTGGTACACCGGCAGTCCAGTTTTCCGCCCAAGGGCAACGGCAAGCGTGCTTTTGCCCGAGCCCGGGCCGCCAACGATCATCACGCGTTTCATGTCGCACCAAACAAAAGCAAGGAAGGGCTGGTCGTTATACAGATTGTGCAGGGGATGAAAACCCGAAACAGACTGTTCAATGGACACTTCGGCTTCGCAGGCCCTATCTAGTTTGCAAGACAGAATGTTCTTTGATGGAGAGGCAGATGAGCTGGTTGAATTGCCCTGATCCCGTACCGGGAAATGCTGCAAGCTGTGACCCGATTGAAACGATCATCGTACCGCGGACATCCGACCTCGGCGGATTTTCGGTAAGACGAGCCTTGCCGTCCGCCAGGCGGCGGATGGTTGGCCCGTTCATCTTCTTCGACCAGATGGGCCCGGCAGAACTTTTGGTCGGCGGCGGTATCGACGTGCGTCCACATCCTCACATCGGGTTGGCGACAGTTACCTATCTCTTCGAAGGCGAGATGTATCACCGTGACAGCCTTGGAACGGAGATTGCGATTGCCCCCGGTGCTCTGAACTGGATGAGTGCCGGCAAGGGCATCGTGCATTCCGAACGTGAGAGGCCGGAACGCCTGCAGAAAAAACGTCCCCTGTTCGGCCTGCAGAGCTGGGTGGCCCTGCCCAAACACCTGGAAGAGACCGACCCGACCTTCCAGCACCACGGCACTGAGGAACAGCCGGAATTTGCCGACAAGGGCGCTTCAGTCAAACTTATCGCGGGCGAGCTTTATGGCCACAAGGCACCGGTGAAGACAGCGTCCGACATGTTCTATGCCGATATCACGCTGGAACCGGGAGCGAAGATCCCGCTGGATGCCGGATGGGAAGAGCGCGGCCTTTATACGGTCTCGGGCCAGATCACCATTGCCGGCCAGAATTTCGATCCGGCCCAGCTGCTGGTGTTCAAACCGGGTGATCATCTGGTGATCGAAAACACGTCTCCCCTGCCGGCCCGTTTCGTAGTGCTTGGCGGCGAACCGATGGACGGCCGGCGTTATATCTGGTGGAACTTCGTGTCTTCATCGAAAGAGCGCATCGAGCAGGCCAAGGAAGACTGGCGCCTTGGCCGTTTCGATACGGTACCCGGCGATGCGGAAGAGTTCATTCCCTTGCCTGACCGTCCGGGACCCTGACACTCCAGCCGCTTTCCAGTGGTGGTGCTTTTTCAAACCTGTCGGCGGGCCGGATAAGGTCCGGCTCGCCAAAGTCCAGAATGATGTTGAGCCGTTGGCTTGCCAGCGGGTCACCCGTCAGATTTGGATCTTCCGGCGAAACCGACAGCCGCACGCCCCTGTGTGTCGTTTCCAGTTGCCTGAACCCGGAAACCGCCTCGCGAAACACTTCCGGAACCGTCCAGCCATACCGAAGCGACAGGGCGTCGATCACCAGCCAGACCGCATCTAGGCCGATCTGCATCTGGCGTGGATCTTCCACCACCAGCTTCAGCCGAAGATAATCGATGCTTTTTTCCGATGGGCCGCGCAGCAGAAAGAAAAGAGTTGTCGAGCCGTAGTCGACGCTGGGTGTAGTCAAGGGCACCAGGTCGGATGCACATTGCCAGCGGCCTTCGCTGAAAGGCGCCCGACTCCAGCCGGGGTTTCCGAGCCCCAGAGACCGTAATTCGTCGCATAGCTGATCCGGCTGGCCCAGGAAGCTGCGTTTCAGCTCCGCTGACAGTTCCGGTTCCGGAGCCAGCAGCACCTGCTTGGCCGGAGACTGCAGGGAAGAAAGCGGATCAGGCATCAAGGGGGCGGTTGCAACGCTTTCCTCCCCCCCTTGCCCGGCAAGGTGAAGGAACAGGCCGCCAACGGCGAAACCGGCAGCCAGCAACGCCAGGGTTCCCCAGATGTAGTACGGCGTCACCTGAGAACGTTTACGAGATCTGGACGCGCGTGGTGGCAGGCCTGACTTCCTGGGCTCGCCTCCTTCAGACAGAGTTTCCATGTCCGGCTCGGCCCAGCGCGGGCCTTTGGAACGGTGCCCCGGCCTCGACCTGGAATGCGCTCCCCTACCCGTCCGGTCTGCCGACAATGCAGCCGATCCAAGCAATTGCCTGAGCTTGTCTGCGAAACCCGCCATTCAGTCCCTTAACACCGCGATCCTCAACCGAGTGGTCAAGGGCACGGGATTTATCAAACCAATACCTTGAAAAGGCAACCGGATACCTGTCATGTAAGCGCCGCTTCCACGGTCGCGCAGCCAAACTAACGCTCGCACCCGAACCAGAACCAAAGAGGCCCCGAATGCCCACCTTTCCAGGTGACACACCTGACCTGCGCCTTGCGATCATCGAGACAGCCCGTGCCTTGCCTCGTCTCGGACTGACCAAAGGCACCTCAGGAAATGTCAGTGCACGCACCGAATCCGGTTTTTTGGTGACGCCGTCGGGAACGCCTTACGAAAATCTGACTGAAGACAAGATTGTCGCGCTGGACTGGGACGGCTGCTACCGCGGCGAGACACTACCGTCTTCCGAATGGCGGATGCATCTCGACTTCTATCTGGCGAAACCGGAATGCGGCGCAGTGGTGCATTGCCATAGTCCTCGCGCGACCGCCCTGTCCTGTCACCGGCGCGGCATTCCAGCATTTCACTATATGGTGGCGCTTGCCGGTGGCGACCGTATCGAATGCGCCCATTACACCACCTTCGGCACCCGTGGATTGTCCGAGGCAATGATTTCAGCACTTGGTGACAGAAACGCCTGCCTGCTTGCAAATCATGGGCAGATCGCCGGTGGAGCAACCTTGCAGAAGGCGCTTTCGACCGCGGAAGGCGTGGAAGATCTGGCAGACCAGTATCTATCAGCCCTGATCCTGGGTGAACCTGTGATACTGGATGCGGAAGAAATGACCGCGATCTTGAAAAAATTCAAAACCTACGGAAAACAAACAAGCGAACTTGAAGACGGCCAGACAGCTGCCTTCGAACTGCCAAGACGGATGGACTGAAAATGCGGCTGGGAATTGACTGGGGTGGAACCAAGATCGAAATCATCGCTCTTTCCAACGAGGGCGAGGAACTGTTCCGGCAACGGGTCGACACCCCCAGGGACGACTATGAAGGTTGTCTGGAAGCAGTCCGTTTTCTGGTCGAGGCGGCCGAAAAGGCAACCGGACAGACGGGAACGCTCGGTCTTGGCATTCCCGGTTCGCTTTCCCCCAAGACAGGTCTGGTCAAGAACGCCAATTCCACCTGGATGAACGGCAAGCCCCTGGACCAGGACCTGCAGAGGGTACTTGGCCGCCCGGTGCGTATCCAGAATGACGCAAACTGTCTGGCTGTTTCCGAAGCGACCGATGGCGCAGGTGCTGGAGCGCATATCGTTCACGCCATAATCATCGGCACAGGCAGCGGTTCGGGCATTGCCATCGACGCGAAAGCCCATCTTGGTGCCAACGGCATCGGTGGCGAATGGGGAGCGATCACCGTGCCCTGGCTAAAGCCGGAAGAGTATCCGGGTCCCGACAGCTGGATCGGCCACAAGGGCGCCATCGATCGCTGGTGTTCGGGAACGGGCTTTCAGCTCGACTACAAGGACAGGACCGGAACGCTGTTGAAAGGCCATGAAATCATGGCGCTGAAACGCTCCGGCGACACGGTGGCAACTGCCGTCTACGAGGCTTACGTCAGCCGTCTTGCCCGTGCGCTTGCAATGTCGGCTAATCTGCTCGATCCGGATGTATTCGTCCTGGGTGGCGGCATGTCGAATATCGACGAGCTATATGCCGACCTCCCTCCCGCAATGACGCCTTACATCTTCTCCGATACCTTCGAGACACCGATCCGCAAGGCTATGCATGGCGACAGCTCTGGTGTGCGGGGAGCGGCCTGGCTCTGGGGGTGAGAAATCACCTGGAAGCCAAAGACGACAAACCGACCCCGCGAGTTGCGGGATCGGTTCCTGGGGTATGGCAAGACTAGTTTGACTTTTTCGCTACAGCGCCGCGCCCTTTGCTGACGAGCACAATCCCGGCCCCGACAGCTGCGACGGCCGCCAGTTTCGCCAAGTTTGGCACTTCACCAAAGGCGAGATATCCGAGGCCAAGACCAATCACCGCGGCAACGGAGCCTATCTGGCTGAGATAGACAGGCCCGGCTGTGTGCTGCAGGCGAAAATACAGCCCGTACTGAAAAGCGAATATCGTTATTTGGGCTGCCAACAGACCAGTGGCCTCAAGCGACCAGGTGCCGGGCACAACGGGGATACCAGCCGTGGCAGTAAATAGTCCGAGTGCCGCGAACCCGACCAGCATCATGCCGAGAGCAAGATTTACCGGCCGTGCGCCTGCTGGCCACTTGACCGAGCGATAAATGTTACCGGAAGCCAGGAATACAGGGATCGACAGCGCAAACATCGCCCACCAGGAGGCATCCACGGAAAGCTGACGTCCGGACGCCGCCAGCAAGATGCCACCGGCCAGACCGAACAGAACGCCAACCCCACGCAGAACCTGAAACTTCTCCAGGCGCAACAGAACAGCAAATCCATAAGTCAGAACCAGCGGAAATGCGTAGCTCAGCGAAACAAACCCCGCCCCGACCTTTGGCGCAGCAACCACTGCGATCATGTTCGGGGCAATGAACAGGAGACCGCTGACCAGCAGGTAGAAGGCAAACTGGCCCCGGCTGACGTCTGTGTCCCCTTTAGCGGCGATACTTCCTCCGGCTGCAATCCTGCTAATAACGAACAAACCCGCAGCACCGCCAAGGATGGACCACTGCAACAGGGCCAAAGGATGCCACCCGGTCATGGGGGCGGCCTTGGCAATCACCGTGGATACGGCGAGAAAACCACCGACGATCAACAACAGCACCAACGGCTGATCCAAGGGATTTTCACGCCTTTCGCCTGAAAGAGATGCTTGTTGCTGCAGGGAAGCCGCACTTGCGGATGTTCCTAATCTGGTCGTGTCCACCATGGGACTGTCCTTCCTCACAATTTGGCGCTGGCTTGATGCTGCACCGTTGCCAGAACAGATAACGCATATTATCTCGATTTCAAGATACTTAATTTCAAGATTCTTGACATCAGTTGACAGAACCACCCGAAACGGCCAGTATCGAAACAACAAAAACAGTCGATATGTCAGCTAGTTACGCAACCTCTTGCTCCCTCGTGAAAAAGTGCGTCATCTGACTGGAAATGATCTGGAGTTTCCGACCATGACCACCCGGTCAAGCGACACCAAGAAGCCATCGGATCACCTGTTCGGAGATCCGGAAGACCTGCTAATCGACCGTGCGGAGCGCGCGCGCAGGCAATGGCAAAGGGAAATACCCGAGATCGCGGAGCAGCTGTCGCCAATGGTTCTGCTTGGACGATTGAACGAAGCGTCTCAGGTGATGGGTCGCGATTATCTTGCCCCTGCCTACGCGGATATCGGATTGAAGACGGGTGAATTCGATGTTCTGGCAACCCTCGTGCGGTCCGGACCACCCTACAAGCTGACGCCGACGGAATTGTACCGGACCACGATGATGAGCTCGGGCGGCATGACGGCCCGGGTCGATAAGCTGGAGAAAGCAGGTCTGGTTGAACGCTGCCCGCATCCGGACGACAGACGGGCACTCACCGTTTGCCTGACCCCGAAGGGACTGGACCTGATCAAGGGACAAATGCCCGACTACATTGCAACACAGCAGAAGGCTGTGAGCGGCTTAAGCGAAAAAGAACAACAGCAATTGTCAGACCTTCTGGAAAAGCTCATTCGCTCCGTCAACGATCCTCTTGGCAAGACCTGACTGGCGCATACGCTAGCCAGGCGCTTCTGGTCTGGAAACCACAAGCCGCCCCGGCCTTGTGACTTACCGTCACTGTGATCGAAACCCGGATTGTTTTCCTGTCCCAGATGACCAATTCTTGTCCGTAACAACACACCGGGACCACACATCATGCTCAAATTGGTTACGCGCATTTTCGCCATCATGCTTTTCGTCCTGCCGGCACAGGCACAGGAAGAGCTGCAGATCCGGGATATTGAAAAAGGAACCGGCGAAGAAGCAAACGTCGGTGAAACGGTGGTGGTGCACTACACCGGTTGGCTGATGGACGGAACGAAGTTCGACTCCAGCGTCGACCGAGGCACGCCGTTTTCGTTCACACTGGGTGAGCGGCGCGTTATTCCCGGTTGGGAAAAAGGCGTCGAGGGCATGCAGGTCGGCGGCAAGCGCGAGCTCATCATTCCGCCAGACATGGCTTATGGGTCGCAAGGCGCAGGCGGGATCATTCCGCCGGATGCCACATTGAAATTCGAAATCGAACTGCTTGAGGTCAAGGCGAAGAAATTCTCTGATATCGACAACGGCACCCTGAAGGCAAAGCTCGCCTCAGGCACCACGGTCATTGATATCCGGCGTCCTGACGAGTGGAAGCAAACCGGCGTCATTCCGGGCAGCCACCTGGTTACGTTCTTCAATGACAGTGGCCAGGTGAACCCTGCCTTCGGCAGCGAACTTCAGAAGTTGGTTTCCGGCCCCTCGGACGAAGTGGTGTTTATCTGCCAGACGGGGCAACGAAGCCAGGCTCTGTCAGAATATCTCGCCGGACAGGCCGGCTTCACCAACGTGGTCAACGTCGAAAAGGGAATTGCACACTGGATCGAAGATGGCGGCGAAGTCACCCAGGCAGCCTTGCCGGAGAATTGCTGGCTCTGCTGAATTCGGATCGTCCGCCTTATTCCAGTTGATCTGCAAGAGCCCGTCAGACAAGGCCGCCACCGCTGGTTCAGTGATCCAGTGGCGGCATACGGTTCCAGGCATCGAGCGCGGCGATCTTGTAGGCCTCAGCCAGCGTCGGGTAGTTGAAGGTATTTTCGACGAAATACTCCAGCGTACCACGCAGATTGAGCACAGCCTGGCCGATGTGAACCAGTTCGGTCGCGCCCTCGCCCACAATATGACATCCAAGAAGCCGGCGGGTCTTGAGCGAGAAGATCATCTTCAGCATGCCGGTATCGAGACCCATGATGTGGCCGCGTGACGTTTCGCGGAAACGGGCAACGCCGCACTCGTAGGGAATGCCGCGTTCCTTGATCTCCTCCTCGGTCATGCCGACGGTCGAAATTTCCGGAACCGCATAGATGCCATAGGGAAAATACTCGGGCGGATCGTAGGCCTTTTCTCCCAAGGCCTGACAGGCCGCAATGCGCCCCTGCTCCATGGAGGTCGAGGCAAGGCTCGGAAAACCGATGACATCGCCAGCTGCATAGATATGCGGCACGTCGGTCTGGAAAGTCATCGGGTCGACCCTCAGACGACCACGATGGTCCACTTCCAGGCCGCAGCTTTGCAAGTTCAGGTTCGGGGTCGCGCCCATGCGCCCTGCCGCGAACAGGATGACGTTGGACCGGACACTACGGCCACCTTCCAGCGTGATTTCACATTCTGCGGGACCGTGTTTTTCGATCTTCTGGACCTTTGCACCAAAACGCAGCGCAATTCCACGGTCTCGGAGCTGATGCGTGAAATCGGCAACGAGCTCCTTGTCCAGGAAGTCGAGCATCGTGTCGCGCGGCTCGATCAGCGTCACGTGTACATCGAGTGCGGAAAATATCGAGGCATATTCGACACCGATAACACCTGCGCCGATGACAGCGACCGATCGGGGCAATTCGCCAAGCTCGAGGATCTCGTCGCTATCGAGAACATATTCTCCATCAAAGGGAACATAGTCGGGGCGGAAGGGCTTGGTTCCGACGGCGATGATGAACTTGTCCGAGGTGATGAAATGAACTTCCCCGGCATCGCCCTCCACTTCGATCTTGTGCGGCTCGATGAACCTTGCCTCGCCCCGGATCGTATCGACCTTGTTTCGGGCAAACTGATGCTCCAGAACCTCGACCTCGTGATTGAGGGTGATGTGCAACCGCGCGCGAAGGTCCGCAGCCGTCAGGTCTTCCTTCACCCGGTAGGAGCGGCCGTAGAAGCCGCGTTCGCGCCATCCGGTCAGGTTGAGCACGGTCTCACGCAAAGTCTTGGAAGGAATGGTTCCGGTGTGCACCGAAACGCCGCCGACCCGCCGTCCGCGTTCCACCACCAGAACATTGTAGCCGAATTTTGCCGCCTGGATCGCCGCCCGGCGCCCGGCCGGTCCGCTGCCGATCACAACCAGATCGTAGTGTTCCATGTGCCCCTCACTGCCAGTTTTCTGTCAGCCACTTGGCCTCCGTTCGTGCGGAGGCACCTTGTTGAAAATCGCTGCACTGCAAAAACAGCATCTTGGCGGAAGGGTCAAGAAGGCAAGCGGAAAATGAAGGTTTTCCGTGAGCTTTGGTGGAGAAGCCGGTCCTGACCAGAACTTGTATCCAGGTTGCAAGACAAACACGGTCCGTCGTCTATATACTCGCCATCGATGAGATTCTCGGTCTCTGCCGAGCCATTCCCCTCACATTTCATGCGACCTTTCAGGAAGCTGAAGTTCGAGAGCGAAACGTTAATATGAAGCACCTTCACGACAGCCAGGCGTGAACGGGATTCCCAACACTGAAAGGGTCGACCACCGAAATGGGATCATCGCCTTCCCAGACGGCGTGCCGGGCAATGGCATTGCTTGAAAGTATTACAGTCAGGCTGCCGCATGCGTTGGTTCTATTAAGTGCGATGCTGCTTTCGCCGAACGATAGCGCGAAGGCGGAACAATCCGGCCAATGCCCGATGCATGAAGAGATCGTTCTTGCAGCGGAAGATGCCTTTTTTCCCTATTCAGGCCTTCATGAGGGAGAGCTACGCGGCTTTGCAGTGGATCTAGTAACCGCTGCCTTGAGCGCAAAACACTGCGACGTCACGCTCCACGTCATGCCGTACAACAGGTGCATACGCGAGGTCGCCCAGGGCAGGCAGCTTGGCTGCTTCGACACCACCGGCTCGGATGAAAACAAGCGCAATTACATTTTTCACCAGACACCGCTCTTTTTCGGAAAGATCCTGGTTTACAGCCATCCGGACAACACGGCGAAATTTCATCCCGATTTCCTGAAAGACAAGACCTTCTCCGTGGTCAGAGGGTACACCTACACCGACGCCTTCGATGCCGATGAGACGATCTCGAAGGTAGAGGTGGATTCCGATCTGCAGACACTTGCGCTGGTAGCGAAGAGGCGAACCGACTACGCCGTCGCCTACGAAAAGGTTGCCGACTTTCACATCAGCAACAGTCAGGATCTCATTTCCCCAGCCCCCAAGGCCGTCCACGAACTCGCAAGGTTCGGTCTCTTCGTATCATTTTCCAAATTGACGCCCGAGCGCTCAAGCGCGGTAGCAGCCCTTCTCGATGAGGGACTGCACGCCATACAGGAGAATGGGACGTATGATGATATCGATGCAGCCTGGGACGCATGGCTGAAGCACGGTCTGAAGGACGGGCGGCCCGCGCCGCACTGGAAAAGCCGGTAAAACGTCAGGTAGTCTTTTTTCGTTGCCATCCAGAAGCGTATAATCTATCCCTCTTGCCATGAACATGAACCTGAAAGCAGCTTGGTGGTGGCGTCGCGCGAAATAGGCGGCCAGCGATCAGTCATGCTCTGAAGGGATCGAGTATCAAACCAAAGGCCGCCGCGGGACACCGCTGGCGGCCTTGGTTCTTTATAAGGCCGTCACAAAGGCAGCCACCAGAACGGGACCAGAGACATGCCGGTGCTGGCAGACCAGACCTATGAAACCGATTGCGGGATCACCATCCTGCGCACATCGCGCCCTTCCGACTACGAAACCGGAACGTCGGAATGGATCGACCGGCTGGATGCCGAGATGGGGGCGGTCCTTTCCTCCTCCTATGAATATCCCGGACGGTATACTCGCTGGGACATGGCGCTGGTGAACCCGCCCCTGGTGATGGAAGCAACAGACAGAAACGTCGAAATCCGTGCGCTGAACGACCGCGGAGGCCTGCTGCTGCCGGCAATTGCCGAAGTGCTGAAAAAACATGACGATGTGGCCACCTTCAATGCCGACGCCGGCAAGATCCAGCTGACGGTCAAGCGGCCTGACCGGTTGTTCAACGAGGAAGAACGCTCACGCCAGCCGTCTACCTTTTCGATCATCCGAGCCCTGAAGGACATGTTCGCCTGTGGCGATGACCAGCTCGGGCTCTACGGCGCCTTCGGCTATGACGTTGCCTTTCAGTTCGAGCCCATCGAACAGAAGCTCGACCGACCGGACGACCAGCGCGACGTCGTCCTGTTTCTGCCGGATGAGATCCTGATTGTCGATCACCACGGCAAACGCGCCTACGTGCTGGAATATGACTTTGTTGTCGGTGGTCGTACCACCAAGGGCATGGAGCGGACGGGAGCCAAGCAGCAGTATACGCCGGCGAACCGCGACCCGGGCCGCGGTGATCATGAATCTGGCGAATATGCAAAGCTCGTCGAGAAGGCCAAGGACTACTTCCGCAGGGGTGATCTGTTCGAGACCGTGCCCGGCCAGACCTTCTACGAGCCCTGCGCCAATCCACCGTCCGCCGTTTCGCGGCGCCTCGCCCAGATCAACCCTTCCCCCTATTCATTCTTCTTCAATCTCGGCAATCAGGAATATCTCGTCGGCGCTTCGCCGGAAATGTACGTGCGGGTCACCGGTGGTCGCCGGGTGGAAACCTGCCCGATTTCCGGAACGATCCGGCGCGGCAAGAACGCCATTGAAGACGAAGCCCAAATCCGCAAGCTGCTGAACTCCGCCAAGGACGAAGCGGAACTGACCATGTGTTCCGATGTCGACCGCAACGACAAGAGCCGCGTCTGCGTTCCCGGCTCCGTTCGGGTGATCGGGCGGCGGCAGATCGAAATGTACTCCCGCCTGATCCATACGGTGGACCACATAGTAGGCATCCTGCGCGAAGACATGGATGCGCTCGACGCTTTTCTCTCCCACACCTGGGCGGTAACCGTGACAGGCGCACCCAAACGCTGGGCCATGCAGTTTATCGAAGACCATGAAAAGTCCCCACGCGCCTGGTATGGCGGCGCGATTGGTGCCGTGCTCTTCAATGGAGACATGAACACCGGCCTGACGTTGCGCACCGTGCGCATCAAGGACGGCACAGCCCAGATCCGTGCCGGCGCGACCCTGCTGTACGACAGTGTTCCGGAAGACGAGGAAGCCGAAACCGAACTGAAGGCGGAAGCCATGCGGGCAGCCGTTCGCGAGGCCGGTCTTGCCGTCAACGCGCAAGAGAAGCGCGAGGACCGGAAACCCGGCAAAGGTATGAAGATCCTGCTGGTCGATCACGAAGACAGTTTCGTGCACACGCTTGCCAACTATTTCCGACAGACCGGCGCAGATGTCGTTACCTACCGAACCCCGGTGGCAGACCACGTTTTTCACGACGTCAATCCGGATCTGGTGGTCCTGTCTCCCGGCCCAGGCAATCCCAAGGATTTCGACTGTGCCGCCACCATCGGCCGAGCGCGCGCTCGCGCCTTGCCCATCTTCGGGGTCTGCCTCGGGCTGCAGGCGCTCTCCGAATACTTCGGGGCGGAACTGGGCCAGCTTGACGTACCGATGCACGGCAAGCCATCGCCGATTTCCGTTTCCGGAAACTCGTTGCTGTTCGAAGGCCTCAACGCCCCGGTGGTCGTCGGCCGCTACCACTCGCTTTACGCCAAACGGGAAACGGTGCCGGCAGATATCCGCGTGACAGCGGAAACCGAGGACGGGATCGTGATGGCGATAGAACACGAGAAAGAAGCGATCGCGGCGGTGCAATTCCATCCGGAATCGATCATGTCTCTGGATCAGGATGCCGGCCACAAGATTATAGAAAACGTGGTTACACGCCTTGTCGCGTCAAAAGACCAACAGGTGGCAGCAGCTTCCTGATTTGCGAGCATCCGGGCAATGTCAGCCCTCTCCAAACGTTGAAATCACGAACGGCGCCGTTGATGGCGCCGTTTCACTTTTTCCATTCAACGTCTTGTTTCTCAATACCGTTTACCCACGCGCACGAAAAGTGCCTGCCCATTTCGTTCCTGAAACTTGATGTTCCTCATCTGAAAATTTCGTGACTGAAAAATCAGGAACGATACCGGGTGTCATTGCATTTTCTCCCCGACCGCCTCAACGGCACGGACCTCAAGTCAGGTTTCAGCCAGTTGCAGGTGTCTCACGAAGCAAAGGAGAAAACCAATGCTTACCCTTAAGAAGACAATCGTTCCGCTCATGAGCGCATTCATCGCCTCCACGGCAATGGTCGGCTTCGCACAGGCGGAAGACCCTTGCGGCAGCGACGGAAGCGGCGACAAGCCAATCGTTGCATGTCCTGAAGCAAACGCAGCAGCTGCGGCCGATGCACCGGTTGATGCCCCCAAAGCAATGGTGGGCGATCTTGACGGCGACGAACCGTTGACAGCCGAACAGCAGGTTGAAGGCCGTGTTGAAAACCACGCTTCAACCAAAATGGACCTGGACGGCAATCAGGCAACCAACCAGCCGCTCATGGACAAGACCGACGGCAACGATTCCTAATTGAGCCGTCGAAAAACAGTCGCGCCGAACCGGCGCGGCTTTTTTTTTCTTTCAACTCCCGGCACCCTCGTGATTTTTGTCACGATTTTTCCCGCAACCTGAGGTAAAGCTGACGCAGTTTTTTTGAAGGAGATTTTCCTTGCATATTCTGCTTGCAGCTCTTGGCATTTTAGCCGCCGGCGCTTTTTGGATCTATCGAGTTCGCAGGGTCGCCGACAACACCAGGGTGGTGCTTGATGCTGCTCAAGACGTCAAGGCAGCCGCGCGGCGTTTCGGTTTCAGGACACGAGCAAACCAGCACCCGGCAGAAGGTGTCGATGATCCTCGTGTTTCGGCTGCATCTCTACTGGTCCTCGTCGCCGAAACCGATGGCGGCATTTCCAGAGCCGAACAGGATATGATCCTGGAACAGCTTCAGTCGGTGTTTGCAATGCCTGCCGGTGAAGTGGAGGAATTGTTCCAGTTTGCCAAATGGCTCGCCAATCAGAGCAGCAATCCGGACGACATGATCCGGCGCCTCATCAAACGTACGGTAAATCTTGGCGGTCGCGACACTCTGCCAGACTTGATCCGCATGGTCATTGCGGTGGGAAAGGCCGACACCGGAACCCTTACAGACGACACCCAACAAGTGATTGAGCGTCTCAAACAACTGAATGCCTGAGATCTAATTTTACGTTACGTAACTTCAGTATCGAAAGATAAGTTCTGCATCTTCGTTTCGCATGTTTCAGCATGATTTGAAGACTGCTTTGCCAAAAGAAAGTTGATTAACAGATTACAACAGAGTTCTATAGATATACGCAGTCTGGTTTATTCAGCCTTCACTGTTGAAAAGTATAAATACCAAATCCTGTCAAAACAGGTTTCAGGGAGACATGATGGCCGTAAGCGTACCAGAGGCAAGGACACGCAGGGTTCGGTCGTGGGGTGACGCATGCCGACGCCTCGGGGCGGCAGCCATTCTGATGTTTCCCTTTTATGGTGGACCTTCCGCAGCCGAAGATGGCGCGTCGATGAAGAACCACATCCTCGGTCTTGGGACCTGCCCTCCCTGGAACCCGCAATCGGTCGAAATCTGCCGTTACAGCGTTGACAAGGTGATGTCCTCACTGGCCCCGAGGCTCGACGCCGGGCCTGACCGGCAACACTTGCTTGTCAACGAGGGCGCCAGTGCTGCAGCGCTCAAACTCAAGGCAACAGAACTTGCCAACAAGCTCGGACCTGAAGACAGGCTGGTGATCTACGCCAACTTGCCACTTGGTGTTGTCGAGCCAACCGGCAACACTGACCAAACCAACTATGCGCTGGAACTCTGGGCAAGTGCCAGGCCCGAGACAACGCTTCAGGCGATCAGCGACGGAACCTGGATGTCTGCTTCCGCATTTGCGGCACTGATCCACGCCATTCCTGCTGGCGAAGTCATTCTGATACTGGACACCAACAATCCTCAGGCGTTCGACCTTGGCCTTCTTGAACATCATTCGGTCGATAACAAGAACAGGCCGGAAGCGTTGGTCATTTCCTCTGGCCCAGGCCAGTCAGCCAATTATTCCGCAGACCGCACGATATCGCTGTTCGGAAAGCATCTCGCTGTCGCGTTGCACGCTGGCGAAGGCACCCTGCAAGACATAGTGACGACGGCTGTCAACGGCACCCGGCAGGCGGCCATTCCCATTTGCGCGGAACTCAAGGAAAAGCGAGGCGAGACAACCGAACCGCAGCCCGACTGCACCCAGGTGCCGGAAATACACGATCCGGATGCCCTGCTGAACAGGACCATGCTTCTGCCACTGTCGGAATCCAATGTGAACTGACGAGGGCGTCTAGCTGGCTAGGTTCTTCTGGTTGGCCGCTTCAAACACCTGCAGCCCGCCGAACTTCAGCCGATCGAGCGCTTCACTCACTTCTTCCGGGATACTCCGGACAAGTTTGGACGTTGGTGCGGGCATTCCGATCAGATAACCCTGAGCTTCGTGGCATCCGCGCTGTGCCAACAGGCAGAGCTTTTCCGTGTCTTCCACGCCTTCGGCGACGACGCGCATCTTGAGAGCCTTGCCGAGCCTGACCACCGTTTCGATGATCGCCAAAGAACCGTAATTGCGCTGTGCTTCGGAAACGAAGGACCGGTCGATCTTGATGCAATCGAAGGGAAAGCGGCTCAGGTAGCTGAGGGACGAATAACCGACGCCGAAATCGTCCAGCGCTATTTTCACCCCGATTTCCTTTAGGCGTGTCAGCACCGCCAACGCTCTGGCGTCGTCTTCAATCAGGGTGTTTTCGGTGATTTCCAGTTCGATCCGGCCTGCCGGAACACCTGACGTTTCGATGGCTCTGCGAACGTCATCGACAAAATCCCGATCGCGGAACTGAACTGGGCTGACGTTGATACTGATGCTGGCAGTGGTGATTGTCGAGGAGGCTATCCTCAAGGCTTCAGCCAACACATACTTGCCGATCGGAACGATCTGGCCGGAAGCCTCCGCGACGGGAATGAACTCGGCAGGACTGACAAGTCCACGCTCGGGATGGTTCCAGCGGATGAGAGCTTCATAGCTGACGATACGCGCGGATGCCAGGCACATGCGCGGCTGGAAAAACAACTCAAATTCGCCCGCCGAGAGTGCCGTATTCATGTCCTTTTCCAAGGCCCTGCGCTGGCGAACTTCATCCCCCATGCCCGGCTGGAAGACACAATAGGTATGCCGTCCGCCGTTCTTGGCGTTATAAAGCGCGATGTCGGCATTGGAGATGACCTGGTCTTCGGCGTCGTATCCGGTCATCAGTGCAACACCGATGCTTGCTCCCGGTTTCAGAATTAGCCCGTGGCCACAGTCGATCGGCTCCGACAGGGACTTGACCAGACGCATGGCCATATCCTCTGCCTGATTGGCGAATTGAATGCCGTTCTGGATGATCGCAAACTCATCACCGCCGAGGCGTGAAACGGTATCGCCGTGGCGGCACGAGTGGCGCAAACGCTCGGCGGTGACACGGATAACGATGTCACCGACCGGGTGACCGTGCAGATCATTGATATCCTTGAAACGGTCCAGATCGATGATCAGAAGGGCTGCCGACATACCATACTGCTTGCACTTGCCGATGGTCTGTTTGAGCTCGGCATTGAAGACGGCGCGATTGGGCAGGTCCGTCAACGGATCGTGCTGGGCAAGGTGCAGGATCTGTGCCTCAGCCTTCTTGCGCTCCCTGAGGTCAACCAGAGCGGAGACTCGGGTCGGAATGCCGCGATAGGAAATGACACGGGTGCGGATCTCGACGGGTACACGCTCACCGGAGCGGTTGATCAGAGTGACTTCCCTCGGTTCCTTTTCCGCCTTGACCAGATGCTCCTCGAGCGTGCCGGCGAGTTCATTGTCGACAAACTCGTACAATCCACGCATCTCGAGTTCGTCGATCGGATAACCGATGAGATCCTCGAAGGTCTTGTTACCGTCCAGGATCCGTCCGTCGACCGAAATGACGATTGCATCGAAAGTGGCGTTGGCAAGGGCCGACAGGCGTTCGGCCTCTTCGCGTGTGCGCTTGGCATCTGCGGCACGATTGTGAGCCTGTTCCTCGTTCTGAACGGTGTCCATGAGCGCATTGAACAGACGCGTCAGACGCTCTGAATCATCGCCCTTGGCAACTTCCAGCCTCATGGAAAGGTCCGCCTTGCCGGCGATCAGGCGATCAAGAGCATCTTCCACATGTCCGATACCGAGCCGCGTGCCGTGCTCCGCCTCGTTGAGGCCAAGATCCTCGCTGGCAATGTCGAGCCGGATCGGCTGCATCTTGTTCAGGACGGACAGGACGAGCCAGCCGGACCCGAAACTCCAGACAAAACAGGCAAGCGCTCCGGTAAACTGGACCAGAAACTGCGGCAGATGAGCTCCCAGCGGCAACTGGTCTGCTGGTGCCAGAAGCGCCAGGCCCAGCGTACCGGCAACGCCTGAAAATCCGTGTACGCTGATTGCACCGACGGGATCGTCAATCTTCAGGACCCGTTCCAGAAGGATCGCACCGAGAATGGCAACTGCACCACCGGCGGCGCCAATCACCAATGCACCGACCGGGGTCAGAAGATGGCAACCGGCAGTGACGGCAACCAAGCCACCCAATAGCCCCGAGATCGAGTTTTCCGGCAGAATGACCTTGTCTTTCTGACGGCCAAGAAGATACCCCGCCCCGGTGCCAGCGGCGGCGGCAAGAACGGTGTTGGCGAGGATCATCGGCACATGCCAGGAGGCGGCAAGTGTGGAGCCGCCGTTGAAGCCAAGCCAGCCCACAAAAAGGATCAACGCACCAGACGTTGCAAGAACGGAGCTGTGGCCTTGAATGCGATAGGCCCGCCCGTCCACTCCGAAACGGCCGGATCTCGGCCCCAGGATTACACAGGCAGCCAGCGCGATCCATGCGCCCGTGCCATGGACCACCGTTGACCCGGCGAAATCGACAAAGCCGATGTTGGCAAGCATTGCCGTGGCATCTGAAAACAGCGCCTGTCCCCAGGCCCAATGCGCAAACACAGGATAGATCAGCCCGGCAGTCAGCACGGAACACCAGATATACGCCGAAAGGCGCATGCGTTCAGCCACCGCACCGGAAATGATTGTTGCCGCCGTACCGCAGAACATGACCTGAAAGGCGAAGATGGTCAGGCCCCAGGGGTCAAGCTCCGACAGACCGAACAGCCGCGTGTCAAATCCCGCAAACCAGCTTCCGCCGGCGCCGAATGCCAGCGAAAAGCCAAAGACCGCAAAGATCAGAACGGAGACGGCGAGATCGAGAAGGTTCTTCTGGGCAACGTTGATCGAGTTCTTGGAACGGACGAGGCCAGCTTCCAGCAACATGAAACCAACTTGCATCAACAAAACCAGTCCGGCTGCAAACAGCACCCAAACCATGTCCAGGCTCTTCTGGAAAGTCGCCAGCTCCATTGTCTGCGCGGCCACTGCAGGCCCCGCCACCAGAATACCGGCACCGCAGAGAACGGAACCTGTGTATGCCGCCCGGCTCATGATGTATTTGCCCCGTCGTTCGAAAACACAGGCATGATTTCGCCGAGAGGTTAATTCTGTCTTGCTAATTTTGTCAGGTCTTTTACTGCAAAATGGATGCCCATTTCTTCAGCAACCTCACCTAAATTCAAATGAACAAAATCCTAAATTTAACTAACTGAAATAATTGATCAAATTCGCCGCAACCACGCCAGCACCAACGCCGTACCGGGTATATCCCCGCAGAAAACATGCTCAAAATTCAAGCAGCTAACAATCTGTAAAACCTGAATAATTTCTGCCGCCACTTGCCAACAGGCAGTTTCACATCAACTCACACAAGCGGATTGCAGGAGCATCTTTTTCAACGGCCCTGTAGTGTTCTAACCGGTAGTCCCATCAGGGAGCGCACATGCCCGCCCGGCAATGGCCTCTCCAGTTCCAGCAACAGCTGCCTCCGCCTGGCGCACCGCTACCACACCCTTGAGCCGGGCAGTCAGCCACGTCCAGTCTTGCGGATCCACCCTCACCTCTCCCGTTGCGCTTCGTGGAGGGATCTCCCGGAAGCCATCGTCCTGGGCGTCGGCAATCGCAAAGCGGAAAACATAGTTCGGGGTCATGCCCATGCGCAGATCGGAGATGACGAGCTTTCCGTCGTCCAGTTCGGCCCTGTAGTAGCCACGGCTGAACCAGTCCAGTTTCCGGAAGGCCTGCGTATCTTCAACACAGGAAACGAGTTCCGGGTGTCGTGGATGGGTATAGATCTCCGGTTTCCCGCCCTCGTCCAGAAGCGAATAATACAGATTGTCGTAGCGATCTTCCTGAAGGCCGATGACCTTCCAGACGAGAATGTTGAAGGGCGCGGCAATTGCAAAAACCTTGTCTGGAAGAATGCCTTCCTGCCTGAACAGATCCTGCGCTTTCTGCTCGACATGACGCTGAAGGACGACGCTCAGGCCAAGATATCCGGTCGAAACCACCAGCGCAGCCGTTATCCAGGCCTGAAAGCGCCGTGTCCAGTTCTTCCTGAACAGAGCCCAGATCACGACGGCCAGAAGAGGCAGGGTATAGAGCGGATCAATAATAAACACCGACCCGACGCCGACGGGATCCGGATAAAAAGGCCAGAACAGCCGCGTGCCGTAGACCGTCATCGCATCAATGCCTGCATGGGTGGCAAGACACAGGAAGACAGTGAGCCAGGTCAGCCAGCGGCAGTCCCTCAAGCCCTTGAACAGCCTTATGAGCCCCTCGCCCAACAATGGCGCCGCCAATGCATGTACAAAGACCGAATGGGTCCAGCCGCGATGGTAGACGAAACTGTCGATGGGATCGTCATAGGGGATCAGGACATCCAGATCCGGCAACGTCCCGAAGGCCCCGCCGATAAGAGCGGCCTTTCTGGGGCCGAGTTTTTTGCCAAGGAGTGCTGTGGAGACGGCTGCGCCGAGAACAAACTGGGTAAGAGAATCCATCTACTGCCTTGGATCTGAACCGGAAGGTAAGCCGGATATTTGCGGCGGAAGCATGCGAATGACAAGGGTCTTTGGCGAATTGATTTCCCGAACTACCAACAGGCCTTCAGTCTGAAGCGATTGTCTTGCCTTGTCATAACCTTCAAATGACAAACGCCCCGCGGCCTTTCGGGCGCAGGGCGTTGCAGTTTCGGTGCCGAATTTCAGTTCAGCTCGTCGTCAGTCGACCACCCGGAAGGCGCCCTTGGAAGCGCTGGTGGTCAGTTTGGCGTAGGCGCGAAGTGCCGTTGAAACCTTGCGCTTGCGGATCTCGACCGGCTTCCAGGCCTGATCGCCCTTTGCTTCCATTGCAGCGCGGCGTTCGGCAAAGACTGAATCCGGCAGATCGACCTTCAGAACACGGTTCGGAATATCGATCACGATAGGATCGCCTTCCTCGACCAGTCCGATAGCACCGCCTTCGGCAGCTTCCGGAGAAATGTGGCCAATGGACAGGCCCGAAGACCCACCCGAGAAACGGCCATCGGTGATCAACGCGCAGGCTTTGCCGAGACCCTTGGATTTCAGGTAGCTGGTCGGATAGAGCATTTCCTGCATGCCCGGACCGCCGCGCGGACCTTCGTAGCGGATCAGCACCACGTCGCCTTCCTTGACCTTGTTGGTCAGGATCGCGGAGACGGCACTGTCCTGGCTCTCGAAGATCCGAGCCGGACCGGAGAACTTCAGGATGCTTTCGTCAACGCCGGCGGTTTTCACCACACAGCCATCCTCGGCAATGTTGCCGTAAAGCACGGCCAGGCCGCCATCCTTGCTGTAGGCATGTTCCGCCTCGCGGATGACACCGGTCTTGCGGTCGATGTCGAGATCGTCCCAGCGGCGCTCCTGGCTGAAGGCAACCTGTGTCGGCACACCGCCCGGTGCTGCACTGAAGAACTTGTGCACGCTCTCGGAGTTCGTCTGGCGGATATCCCAACGCGAGAGTGCTTCCTTCATCGTGGCCGAATGAACTGTCGGAAGGTCCGTGTGCAGCAGCCCTGCCCGGTCCAGTTCACCGAGAATACCCATGATGCCGCCCGCCCGGTGGACGTCTTCCATGTGGATGTTTTCGACCGCGGGCGCGACCTTGCACAGCACCGGAACCTGTTTCGACAGACGGTCGATGTCATCGATCGTGAAGCCGATTTCGCCTTCATGGGACGCTGCCAGAAGGTGCAGGATCGTGTTGGTGGATCCGCCCATGGAGATATCGAGGCTCATGGCGTTCTCGAACGCCTTGAAGTTCGCAATGTTCCGCGGCAGCACGCTTTCGTCGTCCTGCTCGTAGTAGCGTTTAGCAAGATCGACGATCAGATGCCCTGCTTCCACGAAAAGCCGTTCGCGATCTGCGTGGGTAGCCAGCGTCGAGCCGTTGCCCGGCAAGGCCAGACCAAGGGCTTCCGTCAGGCAGTTCATGGAGTTCGCCGTGAACATGCCCGAGCAGGATCCACATGTCGGGCAGGCATTCTGTTCCATGGTCAGAACGTCTGCATCGGACATCCGGTCGTCGGCAGCGGCAATCATTGCGTCGATCAGGTCGACAGACTTGGCAACGCCATTTTCCAGCACCACCTTGCCGGCTTCCATCGGCCCGCCGGAAACGAAGACAACCGGAATGTTGAGCCGCATGGCAGCGTTCAGCATGCCCGGGGTAATCTTGTCGCAGTTGGAAATACATACCAGCGCATCTGCGCAATGGCCGTTGACCATGTATTCGACCGCATCGGAAATCACTTCGCGCGAGGGCAGCGAATAGAGCATGCCATCGTGACCCATGGCGATACCGTCATCGACCGCGATGGTGTTGAATTCCTTGGCGACACCACCAGCCTTTTCCACTTCTCGGGCAACCAGCTGGCCGAGGTCCTTCAGATGGACGTGGCCCGGCACAAACTGTGTGAAGGAGTTGGCGATGGCGATGATCGGCTTGCCGAAGTCGTCGTCCTTCATGCCGGTCGCGCGCCAAAGGCCGCGCGCACCAGCCATGTTGCGGCCGTGAGTGGATGTTCTGGAACGATACGGGGGCATTTTCGTTTCTCCCTACGTGTGCAGGCCTTTGTCCCTCCGGCGCGACGTGCTGCCGGAGCGGATCAGGTTTCCGCGCCCGAATTAGCTCTGATATGGGTTTGACAGGTTTTTTTGCCGAACGAAAGGCCGGAATGGGAAAAAAGAGTACGCTCCGGTACGGTTACCAGTCACAGCCGCGGCCGATGCTGAAATCACTCCCGATTATTGCCTTCGATATGCCCCCGGCGACGTCCCGACAATCCGTTTGAAGGCCCGTGCAAATGCTGCTTCCGACTCGTAGCCGAGCCCAATGGCAATCTCCGCCAGTGTACGTTTTCCTTCCTTCAGATCCATTTGTGCCAATTGCATGCGCCAATGCAGGGCATACTGCATGACACCTTCCCCGGTCAGTTGCTTGAAGCGCGCGGCAAATGCGGAACGTGACATACCAGCCCTTTCCGCCAACCTGGCAATGGTCCAGCCTTCCTGCGGGGCACGGTGAAAGGCCTGTAGCGCCCGCCCGATCTTCGGATCGCGCAAGGCTGCAAGCCAGCCTGTTTCAAGCGCCTCGTTGCTCTGCAGCCACGCCCGGATCGCCTGTACGACGAGAATATCCGTCAGGCGTGTCAGCACTGTTTCTCCGCCCGGCTGCGGATTGCATGCCTCTTCTGCCAGGTATTTCAGCGTGCTGTAGATCCATGGGCCGGCGTGCTGAGCGAAGGTGTCCAGTCTTATGACCGGGGGCAACAGCTGCTGCAGACGTTCGGCAGCCGCGTGGTCGAGCTTCAACACTCCGCAGGTCATCCGGGTGACGGCCCCTCCCCCACCAAAAATCATGGTTTCGTAGGACGGGCTGTGTCGGATGGCAGGAATGTCGAAGAGAGGCGTTGCGACAGCTTCGGCATCACTACTCATGACAACCGGTTTGCCATGCGGCAACAGCACAAGCTGCCCGGCGGTCAAGGAAATCGTATCGCAGTGCTCCGTCTGCAGCAAACAACTCCCCTCGGTCACCACCAGAAGAACCATCTGTCCACCCATGTCCGGAACATCAATCGCCCAGGGAGCTGACAGTTCGGGATTGCAGTAGAAGGTTCCCGTGAGCCGTAGAAGATGCAACACATCGCCAAGCGGAGCAAAATCCAGCGAGGGGGAGGATTGGTCAGCTTGCAAGACCGGACTTGGCAAGGACATCAGGAACTCCCTCTTGAACGCTGGTCACCGGCCCAGAAATCTGGACGATCTGCAAGTTTTCTTATTCTTTATATCATAGATCATCTGGCGCACGTATCAGATCCTGGCTTCCAGTTCAAACGAACCGGAGACAGCCAATGAACACCCTGAGCAAAAAAGCCGCCCTCGCCCTGTCCGCCCTGACCTTTCTGGCGATCGGCTCCCTGATCGTCTTTGCGCCGCAGCTACTGTTTTCTTCAAACGGAATAACACTCAATCCTTCCGCGGCGATGATGAGCGAGGTTCGCTCGCCCGGCGTCCTCATCTTGCTGGCGTGTTTCGCCGCTTCGATGGGTCTTCTCTACCGTTCGTGGGAGACAATCGGATTGCAGGTGTCCGCCGCCTTGCTGCTTGGCTATGGCACGGGCCGGCTTGTCAGCCTGGCCCTCGACGGCATGCCGCCTGCACCACTTGTCGCCGCTGCCGCAGTGGAGTTGGGACTTGGCTGCTGGTGCACCGCTCACCTGCTTGCCAGCAGGGCAAATACCCTTTCACATGCATAAAAAGAAAGCCGGTGCGGGTCGAAACCCTGCACCGGCTATCCTTCAGACCGCCCCGGAGGGGGTGGATGTCGGGCGGCCCGAAACCTTCTGGATTACTCCGCCGCGACAGACGCTTCTGCCAAGGTGGGATAATCCGTGTAGCCTTTTTCGCTGCCGCCATAGAGCGTATCGGTATCCAGCGCGTTCAGCGGAGCATGCTTCTCCAGCCGCTCGACCAGATCCGGATTGGAAATGAACGGACGGCCAAACGCGACAAGATCGACTGCGCCCGTTTCCACTGCCTCGATTGCGGAAGCACGGTCGTAACCGTTGTTGCCCATATGGGCGCCGTCGAAGAGTGCGTAGAGTGCAGACAAATCGCCACCATCCGGGATATCGCGCGGACCACCGGTCTGGCCTTCAACCAGATGCAGGTAGGCAAGACCATAGCCGTTGAGCAATTTGATCGCGTGCGAGAAGGTCGCTTGCGGATTGCTGTCGGCAATGTCGTTGGCGCTTGAGAACGGGCTCAGCCTGATACCGACCCGGTCAGCACCCAGAACACCAACAACGGCATCCATGACTTCCTTCAGGAAGCGGCTCCGGTTCTCGATGGATCCGCCGTAGGCATCGTCACGCTTGTTGGAGCCATCGCGCAGGAACTGGTCGATCAGATAACCGTTGGCAGCGTGAACCTCGACACCGTCGAATCCCGCTTTCTTCGCGTTCTCGGCGGCTTTTCGATAGTCCTCGACAATGCCCGGGATCTCGCTGGCGTCCAACGCGCGCGGTGTCGGCGTATCGACGAATTGCGTCCCGTCAAACGTCTTGGACTTGGCGGCAATTGCGGAAGGAGCCACCGGATCTGCGCCACCCGGCTGGAGAACCGGATGCGAAATGCGTCCGACATGCCAGAGCTGGATGACGATCTTGCCACCCTTTGCATGAACCGCATCGGTGACCTTCTTCCAGCCCGCGACTTGCGCATCTGAATAGATGCCCGGCGTCCATGCATATCCCTTGCCCTGCGGCGAGATCTGCGAGGCCTCGGTGATGATCAATCCTGCTCCGGCACGCTGATCGTAATATTTCACTGTCAGATCATGCGGTGCATCGTCTTCGTGCCGGGCCCGGTTGCGGGTCAACGGTGCCATCACGATACGGTTCTTCAGTTCGATTGCCCCTGCCTTTGCGGGCGAAAACAGTTTTGCTTCTGACATTTTCTTCTTTCCTTTTGAAGTTTGTCTGCTTCACTATTTCTGGACTAATCAGTCCAATATTATGCGCACAACTCCGTGGTTCTTGATGAACGCTTCCACACCACCCGGGCGATTATGGCATCAGGACGGTCCGTGCTTGCTTCAGGGTTCTGGCAATCCGCTCTGCCGGAACTCCAGCCTTGCGCAGCGCCAGGGTTCCAATGGCAAGCGATGAATAGGCGCTCGCCCTATCCCGGACAGCATCCGGGTTGTCCGGGTCGATCGCCCTGGCAAAGAGGTCTTCGATGTTTTCCAGGTGACGACGACCAATCTCGGCAACCTTGTCGTCATGGGGCGCAAGTTCGGTGATGCAATTGACCAGAAGGCAGCCCCTTGGGCCCCCTTTCGGATCTGACAAAGCCTGCATCATCGCGTCTACCGCGTCATCTTCAGCGGTTTCGGCAACTTCCTTCAGGCCACGGATTCCGTTTTTGGAATAATGCTCCAGCGCTCGCAGAAACAGCGTCTGCTTGCAGCCGAAAGTCGCGTAGAAACTGGAACGGCTAAGCCCCATTGCCTTGGTGAGATCGTCCAGAGAAGTCGCTTCAAAGCCCTTCTGCCAGAAAACATGCATGGCCGCCTCAAGCGCCGCAGCTTCATCAAAGCTGCGCGGCCTGCCCGGACCTGCCGCGCGTTTTTCCGAGCCGGAAATATGGACCTCTGCGTTTCTCATGCCTCTGATATGGACTACGCAGTCCAGAATGCAAGAGGAGCAGGTCTGATTTCTGGACCGATCGTTTCAGATCATCCCGACGTCTGGCCAGTCCAGGATAAGACTACATACGGCACGAACCGGCATAGGCATCGCCGACATCGTCGAAGACCCGGGCAACGGCTTCCATCTCATAGAGCTTGCTGGTGCGCCGGACCCCTTCCACAATATAGAAATCCTGAATGGGAAACTGGTTGGAATTGAAGCGGAAGTCCCCTCGCACGCTTTCGAAGGGCGCTGCACTGATAGCCGAGATCAACGCTTCCTGGTCCTTGACGCCCCCGGTCAGCTCCAGGGCAAAATGGATCATCTTGGCTGCATCATACCCTTGCGCAGCGTAGACCGATGGCTCGTACTTGTAGGCCTTGCTGAACTCCCGCACGAACCTCTTGTTGGCCGGATTATCAAGGTTAGGCGCCCAATGTGATGCGCTGTAAAGTCCTTCCGCCATCTCCGCCGTATAGGGAAGCGTGACGGCATTGACCGTGTCGGACGAGAGGAACGGTACAATACCCTTCAGCCCGGAAGTGTGGAACTGTTTCACCAGTTCCACCCCCATGCCGCCCGGCATGAAGGTGAAAATCGCATCCGGTTCGATTTCCTCGATCTGCCTGAATTCATCCGAGAAATCGGTCTGACCCAGTTTCGGGAACAGTTCGCGGGCGATCTGTCCCTTGAAATGGCGGCGGAACGCGGCAACGGCATCCCGGGCAGCTTCATAGTCCGGGGCGATGGTGACGACATCCTGGTACCCTTTGAGGCTGGCGTAACGCCCCATCGTCTCGTGGACCTGGTCGTCCTGTGACGCGGTGGAGAAGAAATAACGGCTGCAATTGCGACCGGCGATCGGCGCAGGCCCGGAATGCGTTCCGATAAACAAGGTCTTCGACCGCACGATAGGATCGTGCACGGCAAGCATTACCTTGGAGAAATTGACGCCGACGATGAGATCGACGCCATTTTCCTCGATCAGTTTCGTTGCCTGCTCCAGCGCATTGTCCGGGTCCAGCTTGTCATCGACCACGATCACATTGGTGGGCAAGCCACCAAGCGCGCCATTGGATTGCTCGACGGCCAGCATGAAACCGTCGCGCATGTGTTCACCGTAGACGGCCGCCGGGCCGGACAGTGTCGCCAACAGGCCGATCTTCAGTTCCTGCACATCCTGCGCGGCGGCCGACTGGCAGGCGAACGCCAGTCCAGCAGCAAGGCCCGCCGCCAATCCGACCGTGCGAGAGATGAGGTGAGAGATCCAGCGCGTCATGATCTTTTTTGCCTGTCGTTTCTGGCTTCGCCTTTCGCCCTGCCCGGGCGAAACGCCTGCCGTTCATTCTATTGGCAGGCCGTTTGCATTCAGTTTGTCAGAGACAGGTTAGGCTTTTGCAAACGCACATCCATTTGGCCGCGCAAGACCACAGACCCGTCACATTTCATGCAAAATTCCCTACTGCCGCCGCAATCCGGCCTGCGTGCCGACGCATTAACGAAGATTAATGCTCCGGTACCCAGATATGGCAACCGCTCCGAGCGTGCCCGAACCGCAAAACCAGGAGGGCCACATGTATTCCGTCACCGCGCCAGCCAACACTTGCGACTTCCCCGAAGGCCACGATCCGGACAATGCACCTCAAAAGAACGAGCTGAAGCTCGTCGTTCCCAACGATCCTTCCAAGGACGATGAAGTCCCTCTTAGCGAAACCGAAGTTCACACAGTGGCGGCAGACACAGGTTCTGACGCCAGCACACTTGCCGCCAAGATCCTTCAGATGCATGCAACCGCCGACGAACTGAAGCCGACAGCCTCCCGCCGCCCAACGCTGACAGGTGCAACGGACGAAGCCGGCTTTGATATGCCAGGCGTGTTGCGCACTCCGGTACGAGGCTCGCGGAATATCGGCCTTCAGCCTGAACAAGTCCCCGCACCTGCAGCCGCTTCCAAAGCGGCAGCCAATTTCCGGCATGGTCCGAGTTTCAGAACCCTGTTGATCAGTACACTTGTGATTGTCGGCGTCGGCGCAGGAGCAGTCTATTTGAGCCTGAGCGACCTGCTGGCCGGCAAAGAGGCAGACAGCCGTACGGTCCAGACCCAGCTGATCAATACCGAACCGACGATCGAGAGCCTGATTGCAGGCGCAGATCCCGAATACCAGGGCAGGACGGATCTGACCGCAACACCGACCGCGAGCGCAGAGCAGGTAAAATCGGCCAAGGACCGTATCCGCGAGGTATTCGCCTCAAGGTCGATAGCGTCCACTACACCTGAAGACCATTCCAACCCGCTGGGTCATGACACCAACAAGGTTGCCGATGACAAGATCCAGTCGCGACTTGCTCCAGCTCAGCCCGCCCCTGTCAGAACCGATAGCCAATCGGCACGCGGCACCACCAATACCCTCGTTGCCCGCGCTGCTGCAGCAGTGCCGGAGACCGACGAAAATCCGGTATCGGATGCATCGCCTCTGGAAGCTGGCATTGCGGCCGTCTCGGCACCCGGCACCGAAACTGCATCCACCTCTACTTCGGAAACCAGCACCGCTGCTTCGGACTTTCCGCTATCGGCAAAAATCAAGTCATCCGTGAACCTGCGTGAAGCGCAGAACAAGGATGCAACGGTTCTGGCCGTCATTCCGGCTGGAGCCGAGGTTCGTTTCAACACGTGCGGCAACTGGTGGTGTGGCGTCCAGTATGACGGCAAGACCGGCTACGTAGGTGAAAGTTTTCTGGAACCCCAGCAGCAACCATGAGTAAAACCTGCATTTGCCAGGTAGAGCCTTGTTAAGTGTCGAAGCGTAATATCCCGTCGATTTAAGTTTGCCCTGCGGACCGCGGGGACAGTTGCATCGACGGGCGCAATCAGCAGCGCCTGTGTCGATAGCTCTCGATATGTCGCAACACTCTTCCGGCCGGTCTCGGCATTTGGATTGTTGCGCTTTCGCGGTGCATGTCAGGCACTGCAGACAGGAGACGGACCATGGCAAACCGTGCAGCCCTCAGCCTCAGCGCTTCCCTTCTCGTCGGTTTCTCGGCCGCGATCACGCAAGCTCAGGCGGATGGAACCGATTGCACAGTCTATGCGACCGACTATGCCAACGCCCGCATGGGCAGCGGTGATGTCGTCGGAGATGCTGTTTCCGGCGGCATGGCCGGAGCGGTTGTTGGCGGCGAATGGCGCGGGGCATCGGGCGCTTATCGCGGCGCCCGCGCGGGTGCAGCACTTGGCATCCTGAACAACATGGGCTCGATGCCCGGTGGCTGGCAGGCCCTTTACGACATGGCCTACCAGATGTGCCAGCAGCAGACCTCCGGGGTAAACGCCCCCTATTACCAGTCGCCCAGCGTCGGAACTTCTTCCTCCGACTGTCGTTCTTCAGCCAGCGTCAACGCGCCGCTGAAAAGATCCCCGAACGGTGGCATCATGGTCGGCTCTGATTTCGGCAATTGCCGCTAGCACCGCAGCTTGCCGCCAAAGACTTGGTGGAAGAGCCTTCAGCTCGCCCTGCCGACGGGTTGACGTTACAGGCGAAGCACAGTCAACTATGGCCGATTTTTAAAGGCTCCGGCCTGCCTTTGCGCCCAACGACAGGATTTTTCATGACACTCCGCTTCTCCCCGAAAATCGCTGCGACCGCCCTCGCCGGTTTCTGGCTCGCCACCGCGCCTGCTCAGGCGCAACAGTGTGGCGGCGACTTCCGGCAGTTCCTTGCAGGCGTGAAACAGGAAGCGATTGCCAAGGGCCTTTCCGCGAATGCGGCAGACCAGACCCTGGCGGGTGCGCAGGTCGACCGCAAGGTGCTGTCGCGTGATCGGGCGCAGGGTGTCTTCAAGATGACCTTCCTGGACTTTTCCAAGCGGGTCATCTCCGGCTACCGGATGAAAAACGGCGCCGCGAACATGAAGAAATACGCGAGCGTGTTCCAGCGCACCGAATCCGAATATGGCGTTCCGGCACCTGTCATTACAGCTTTCTGGGCGCTTGAAACGGATTTCGGCGCGGTTCAGGGCGATTTCAACACCGTCAATGCGCTGGCCACGCTGGCTCATGATTGCCGCCGCCCGGAACTGTTCCGGCCGCAGCTGATCGCTGCCATCGAGATGGTCCAGCACGGTGATCTTGACCCGCGCAACACCACCGGCGCCTGGGCAGGTGAGATCGGCATGGTTCAGATGTTGCCCGAAGACATCATCAAGTTCGGCCGCGACGGCGATGGTGACGGACACGTGAAGCTGAAGGAAAGTGCCGCCGATGCCATTCTGACCGCCGGTGCCTTCATCCAGAATCTGGGCTGGCGCCGTGGAGAGCCCTGGTTGCAGGAAGTCAAGGTGCCGCAGAACCTCAACTGGGCTGAAACCGGGCTCGACAAGACCAAGACCGGTGCCCAGTGGGCGGCTCTTGGCGTGCAGCCGCGCTGGGGTCAGATTTCCGGCAACCTGCCCGCTTCACTGCTCCTGCCTCAGGGCCGCAAGGGGCCGGCATTCCTCGCCTATCCGAATTACAGCATCTATCTGGAATGGAACCAGTCGTTCGTCTACACGACCACTGCCGCCTATTTCGCGACAAGGCTCGCCGGCGCACCGGTCTACACCGAAGGCAACCCGGACCTTGGCCTGGACGACGCCCAGATGAAGCAGCTCCAGTCGAAGCTATCCAGCATGGGTTATGACGTCGGCAAGATCGACGGCATCCTCGGCTCCGGCACCCGAAATGCCGTGCAGCAGGTACAGCAGAAGCTTGGCATGCCGGCCGATGCCTGGCCGACACCTGAACTGCTGCGCCGTCTCTGAGATCCAAAATCTGAAGACCGCCAATTGCTGCAGTTCTGGACGAGATATTGGCAAATGCGCAAAAAGCCCGGAGCCTCGCAAAGCCCCGGGCTTTTTATTGATGTGACGAGTTAAACTCAGTTGCTGCCGCTCATGCCGGCTTTCAACTTCTCCTCGATCGATGACAGATTGAAGGATCCAGGTGTCTGGCTTGGCGGATAGTCCTGCATTGTCTGCAGGAACCTTGAGGCCAGTGCCTGGATCGGAACGATCACGAACGCACGGTCCAGCAACCAGTCGAAATAGATATTGGCATTGTGCTGGGCCTTTTCGAAAGGATCCCGGCGCAGGTTGAAGACGGCGGGCACACGCAGTTCCGTGAAAGGCTCCTGCCAGACGCCGAAGGCCTGACCGCGGTTTTCCAGGAACACGACCTTCCAGTCGTCGTACCGGGCCGCAACCACCTGACCATCGTCATTCACGTACCAGAACTCATGACGCGGCGATGAATCGGTCTCGCCTTTCAGATAGGCGTTGAGGTCGTAACCGTCGATGTAGTTGCGGTAAGTTCGGCCACCGAGTTCAACACCTTCAAGAAGCTGTTCCTTGATATCCGAAGCCCCTGCAATCGCGGCAAAGGTCGGCAGCCAGTCTTCGTGGGCAACGATACCGTTGAGCGTCACGTTTTCCTGGAAGACGCCGGGCCAGCGAACAAAGGTCGGCACACGATAAGCGCCCTCCCAGTTGGAATTCTTTTCGCTGCGGAACGGCGTCGTGCCGGCATCCGGCCAGGTGTTGAAATGCGGGCCGTTGTCGGTCGAATACATCACCACCGTGTTATCGGCGATGCCGAGCTCGTCCAACAGGTCCAGCAGCTCGCCGACATGCATGTCATGCTCGACCATGCCGTCGTGATAGGTATCCCCGCTCGGGCCGGCAATCCCTGTGTGCTCCTCCTTCACATGTGTGCGGAAATGCATGCGGGTTCCGTTCCACCAGACAAAGAAGGGAACGCCCTCTTCCACCGCTTCGCGGATAAAACGCTTGGCTTCGGCGAGCGACTCCTCATCGACGGTTTCCATGCGCTTCTTCGTAAGTGGACCGGTGTCCTCGATCTTCTGCGTTCCGTCTGCATTGGCCCAGGTATGAAGCACACCGCGCGGACCGAACTGTTCACGGAAGGTCTTGCCGTTCGCCAGAACCATGTCCCCCGGATAGTCCCGGTTTTCCGGCTCTTCTTCAGCATTCAGATGATAGAGATTGCCGAAGAACTCATCGAAACCGTGGTTTGTCGGCAGATGTTCGTCCAGGTCTCCCTGGTGGTTCTTGCCGAACTGGCCGGTCTTGTAACCTTGTGCCTTCAGGACGGTCGCCATGGTGACGTCGGTTTCCTGCCAGCCTTGCTCTGCTCCCGGCAAGCCAACCTTGGTCATGCCTGTGCGCACAGGTACATTGCCCCCGATGAAGGCAGCGCGTCCGGCCGTACAGCTTTGCTGGGCGTAATAGTCGGTAAAGGCAACGCCTTCCTGTGCGATCCGGTCGATGTTGGGCGTGCGGTAGCCCATCATGCCACGGTTGTTGTGGCTGATGTTCCACGTGCCGATATCGTCCCCCCAAATAGCGAGAATATTCGGCTTCTGCGCCTCCTGCGCCAGACTTGTCTGGGACGTTACGGCAAAAGCTGCCGCAAGTCCGAGAACCACCGCGCTCAAACGCGGCAACATGCGAAAATGGCTCATGAAAACTCCCACCTGAATGGTTGTCAGGACTGCGCGCTCAGATTGCAGACACACTTCCGCATCGTCCAGCACGCAACCCCTAATTACCTTAGGTAAGTTTTGTGATCTGGCAAGGAATTTTCAATATTTTACAAAAAGTTCGAATTCCCTAATGTAGGGACAATCGAAATACGCCTTTACAATCAATGGGTGTACAAGGCAGCCAGGCGAGATTTCTCGCCGCTATTCGACCTTGTTCTTGTTTGCACCCGGCTTGTCTTCGGCAACCGTTGCCACACCGTCATCACCGAGCAGGAAAACAGCCAGGATCTTGGCCGGCCCTTCACCGGTGTTCTGCCCTTTGTGCGTGACATCCATCGCTTCAAGAAGACCGTCGCCGGTACGGTAGACCTTCTTGCCAAGTTCCTCGTAAGTGACGGTAATCTCGCCTTCCAGAATGTAGGCAAAAAGCGGCGCGTGATGCTGGTGCCACTGCGTCTCCTCACCCGGCTCCATAGTAATCTCGATGGCCTTTATCGAAGGGTTCGATTGCGGAAAGGCGACCTTTTCACCGGCAACCGTCGTGTCTCCGGAAAACACGTCCCGTACCGTTGCATAAGGCGTTTTGGCGGCAGCTTCTTCGTCCTGCGCGGCTTTGGACCCCGGCTTGGCATGCGGCTTGGACGGCGCGGGCTTGCCGTCAGGCGTGATCGACTTGTCCGCCGACAAGACTGGCGTCGCACAAAGGGCGCCGCTCAGAACCGCAATGAAAGCAAAGCTGGACAGCTTCATGATAAGTCCCCGGTTTGATTTTTATCTCGGCGTTTTCAGGCCCTCAGCAGGGCAACTCGACCGTCGACATGTGGTCGCATTGTGCACGACCTTCCGTGGCACAACAAGATTTTCACAATGACTTGAACCGTTTATCCAAGCAACGATCTGAGCTTCGGTGATATTTCCACCTCGATCACCGTCGTTCCCCTGTAGGCCAGGGCTGCGGAAAGAGCAGCCTTGAATTCGTCGGCGGTTTTCGCCTTCGCAGTCTCTGCGCCGTATCCACGCCCAAGTGCCTCGATATCAAGACCGGGCAGATCCAAACCCGGAACGTTCGGCGTTTCCTCCAGGATCGCAAACTCCTTCAGGATCGCATATTGACTGTTGCGCATGGCAACGAAAACCACATGCGCTTCCTCCTGCACGCCGGTGTAGATGCTCTGCACCGAATACTGGAACGAGCCGTCACCGATCACGGCGATTACCGGCCTGTTGCGTCCGCTCGTTTCCTCGGCAATCGCAAGACCGACAGCGGCCGGCATGTCCCAGCCGAGACCTCCGGAAGCAAAGGTGTAGAACGTATCCGGCTTGTCGATCGGAATTTGCCGCTCCAGCTCGATGACGTTGGATGGAGATTCCTCAACCAGCACGAAATCTGACGGCGCAGCCTCTCGGATCAAGCTGTAGACTGCATCCGGCGTCAATGGCAGGGCCGAGTAGTCGGGTACCGGCGCCGGATCCTTTTTGTAGGGATTAGGCTTTTCCTCACGTCGATCCAGCTGAGGCAGGATTGCCTGAAGAAAAAGCCTGCTGTCCGAGACCAGGCTGTCGCCAACCGGGGCCTTGGCCGCCATGTCCGGATCGTCTGTAATTTGCAGCAGCTTTGTGCCTGCCGGAAGGTAGTCTCCCGCGACATATGGATAGTAGCGAAAAACCGGTGCTCCGACGGCGATGACCAGATCGTGCCCCTCGAGCCGCTTGCAGATCGGGCCGATGGCCGAAGGCAACGTGCCGGCGTGGAGCCGATGACTTTCCGGAAATGGCGTGCGCTCCGCGAAAGGCGCCGTCAGAACCGGGGCAGACAGCGTTTCTGCGAACGCTATCCCTTCGTCCCAGGCTTCTGACCGGGCAATGTCCGAGCCGTAGACCAGAACCGGAGTTTTTGCTGCGTTGATACGCTCAGCGAAATCTTGGATTCTGGCAGGGTCGGCGGCCGAACGCAGAGACACGGACCGAACTTCTGCGGGTCCCTCCATTTCCTTGTCCCAGTCGTCCAGCGGGAGAGACAGGAACACCGGCCCGCTCGGCTGCTGGATCGCTGCCGCGTAGGCCCGCATAAAAGCGGCCGGCACGTCCTGGGCCCTTGCCGGTTCATAACTCCACTTCACCCATGGCTGGGGCAAAAGCGTCGCATTGATGTTGGTAAGAAGCGGCTCGAGCAGCAGCATGTCTCGGGTCTGCTGTCCGGCGGTCAGAATGAGCGGTGTCTTGTTCTGGTAGGCGGTCAGGATGCAGCCCATCGCGTTACCGAGGCCTGCTCCTGTATGGACATTCACAATGACAGGTTTGCGCAGTCCCTGCGCCAGGCCGTCAGCGATGCCGACGACGCTGGCTTCCTGCAATGAAAGCACGTAGCGGAAGTCATCCGGGAAATTCTTCAGAAAGGTTTCTTCAGTGGACCCGGGATTGCCGACGATAGTTGTCAAACCGAGCTTGCGAAGCAGATCGAAGGTAACGTCTTTTACAGTCGGCATATTATCCTCCGCTTGACGCTGAAACCAAAGCTCCCAGCGTCACAAAACAAGAAAACCACCCCTACTTCTTAAATTTCTCGGAAAAAGACTAAACCTCTGCCTCCAAGTGAGACAAGCAAAGATTGCTTCTCTTGAGTGAACCCGTCAGACGTCAATCGGTTCGCCGGGATTTGGCTTTGCCACCTTGTCGCGATCGCCGCCCATTGCCTCAAGGAACGTATCCGCCGTCTGGTCGATGATCGGGAACGAGCCGTAATGGCAGGGAATGATCGTATCGAAGTTGAAGAAACGGGTGCAGGCAAGTGCTGCCGATTTGCCGCCCATCGTGAAGCGGTCACCGATGGGAACAAGCCCGATCTTCGGCTGGTAGATCTCGTCAATCAGGGCCATGTCGGAAAAGATGTCGGTATCTCCCAGATGATAAAGCGTCTTTTCCCCAGGGGCTTCGATGATGACACCATGTGGATTGCCCAGATAGACGGCCTCACCGCCTGCCTGGAAGGACGACGAGTGATCAGCGCGCGTCAGCGCGACGCTGAACGGTCCAACGTTCACCTTGCCGCCGGAATTCATGGGACTGATATTCTCGATCCCCTGCCGGTTGGCCCACATGCAGATTTCGAAATTGGACGTCAGCTGCGCGCCGGTTTTTTTCAGGATGTCGACGGCGTCACCGATATGATCGTTGTGACCATGGGTCAGGATGACATGCGTTACGCCATCTGACGCCTGATCGACTGACAGGCTCTCGGGAAAAGACGGATTTCCGGTAAAGAACGGATCGAACAGGATGGATGCTCCTTCAATCTCGATCTTGAAGGCGGAATGGCCATACCAGGTCAGTTTCATCACGGTCTCCTAATTCGACGACAGATTGCCTGGACCCTATCAGCGGCAGCCGGTCCGCAACAAGCTGAATGCGTTCAATGTGCCTTCCAGGGCACGGTCTCGTTATCGATATTTTTGACAGTGCATCTGTGCAATTATGGCAACGCCTCAATTATTTCAACAACCAGAGCTGGCTTCCTCTTCTGCTTCAACGCAAGATGACGTCGGGGATTCGCGAGACTTTGGAGCTATGCCGATGCGATTGCGTTCGAAACGTGCCTGGCTGCAAGTCATCTGCCCGGCAGCTCTGCTCTTCAGCAGCCTTTCGACATCCGCCCTTGCCGCCAATTGCAAAAATGATGGCGGCTTGCTTTTTCTGGGAACCAACAAGTCTGATAGCCGTTCGATCTGGGTTTCCGGAACAGTCACGGGGGATTACCGGCTGGAGGCCGCCCAGGGCAATCAGACCGTCGACACATGGTCCCGCTCCAGCACAGGCCTCCATCTGTCAACTTCTCCGGTCGTTTCGAGCGGAAACGGTGGAACACACAGGCTTTTTGGCGTCGATGGCGGGTCTGATTGCCTGATCGACACACAAAACCAGAAACGCAACTTCCAGCTTCCCGACAACATAAAGCCGCCAAGCCTGGTAAAGCCTCCGATCGGAAGGCTGTTTCCGGATTTCGGACGGCCGGTTCCTCCGATCGCGGTCCTGCCCCCAAGCGGAGTGCTGCCCGGCCTGCCAGGCCCGATTTCGCCACCCTCTAGCGGCGTCACTCCGCCAATAGGGACACTGCCACCGGCTGGACTTTCACCCGGACGTCCCGGACTTCCCGGACTTCCCGGAACAGCCTCACCACCAATCGGCATTTTGCGGCCTTCAGGCGTTTTGCCAGGGGCACCTGGAGCAGTTACACCTCCCATCGGCACGCTTCCCCCATCCGGCGGACTCCCCGGCTCTCCTGGAGGGCCAGGCACTGTCACGCCACCAATCGGAACCCTGCCGCCCGGCAGCCGCAATCCAAATCAACCGAGCCTTCCGGCTGGCTTTGTGCCGGTCAGGCGCGCTGATGGTCAGGTGATCAGTTACTGCGTCGATCCACGATCAGCCGAGGAGACACGGACTGACAATGCACAGACGTTCTGCACCCGGGAACAACTGCTGGCCGCCGGACGTCTGCAGGCGCAGGACGAAGTTCCAATCACACCGGGCCGGGATCTGATCGAACCGACACTCTGGAATGCCTGGAGCACGGTAACCGGGGTCTACAGCGATGACAGGCGTTTCGGCAGGGACTTTCAGACACTCAGTGGGACCGCGGCATTCGGTGCCGACCGCAAGCTGACAGAAGATATCGTCGGCGGTATATCCGTGACCTTTGAAACCATCGACACCGACGGCTTCAATTCCCACCTGACAATCGACACCCAGGGCTTTGAAATCGGCCCCTATGTTGCCGCACGAATTTCTCAGCACTGGGCAGTTGACGGCTCGCTGAGCTATGGCTTTTCAAACAGCCATTCGGATATCTCGGTTTTGAGCGGCGAATACAATACCCATGAACTCGGCGCGACTTTCAGTGTTCATGGCCAGTATTCGCTGAGCGAGATCCAGGTACGCCCAAAGGCGACCGTAACCTTCAACCGCGTTTTTTCCGATGGTTACGATCTGAACGGGACGATCCTCAACCGGGCCATAAGCGTTCCCATCTCGGGCAATGCAGCCTCTCTGGGGACAATTGAACTTACGACCGAATTCAGCCGTCAATTCACCTTGCAGGACGGTCTTCTGATCCAGCCCTATGTGGAAGCAGGCGCGGTCTACGAATATTTGCGACCGAACGACGGCAAGATCCTCGATGATGAATTGAACTTTGTCACCGCATCGGCCTGGAGCTTTACGTTGCGTGGTGGGGCGACTGCCCTGATTGCGGAGAACGTTACGCTTGATGCAAAGGGAGGCTATCTCAGCCTGGGACAGAACGGGCTGGACGTTTGGGAAGGGCAACTTCGTGTTGCCATCGGGTTCTGAGTGAAAATCGAACTGGTGTTTTCCATGGCTCGCTGGTAAAGCCGCCGAATGGCAAATGACCCCGCACTTTCCCTGGAAGATTTCATGGCCGCCGTGCCCGACCGCACCCGGCTGATCGGCCTGGATCTTGGCACCAAGACCATTGGTCTGGCGCTTTCAGATCTCGGCCGTGGCATCGCCTCTCCCATGGAAACGATCCGGCGCAAGAAATTCACCCTGGATGCGGAACAACTCCTGGCCATCTGCGCCAAGCAGGGCGTTGGCGGCATGGTGCTCGGTCTGCCGCTCAACATGGATGGCTCCGAAGGCCCCCGTGTCCAGGCGACGCGCGCCTTTGTAAGAAACCTTTCGCAGAAAACGGACCTGCCGATCACCTATTGGGACGAGCGGCTGTCGACGGCGGCCGTGACGCGCACGCTGCTGGAAGCCGATACGAGCCGTGCGAAACGGGCCGACGTGGTCGACAAGATGGCCGCTGCCTACATCCTGCAGGGCTTTCTGGACCGACTCGGCTTTATGGGCTTAGATAACGGCTGATCCCACCGCTGCAGGGTACAGGCCCTTGTTTCAAGGCCTGTCGAACGCGAAAGCCGAACACATGCTGACCACACTTGCCGCCCTGATGCCGGTCATCCTCGTGATTGCCTCCGGCTACCTGATCGCCCGCACCGGACTGATTACCGGCGAGCAATGGCGTGGTGTCGAACGGCTTGCCTATTATGTCCTGTTTCCGGCGGTGTTGTTCCGCACGATCTCGCAAGCGGATTTCGCCAGTTTTCCGACGCTCAACATGGGCGGTGCGCTGCTCGCCTCCATCTTGTCCATGGCGCTGCTTCTGCTTCTGGCACGCACGACCATCGAGCGAGCCTGGGGCATTGCCGCGCCGCGTTTTACCTCCATCTTTCAGGGCACCTTGCGCTGGAACGCCATGATCGCGCTCGCGATTGCCGACAATGTGGTCGGCGAAACAGGGCTGGCCATGCTTGCGGTCGCAATGGTGTTCATGATCCCCTTGCTCAATGTCGCCAGCATCCTGGTACTGTCGCATTACGCCAGTGGAACGTCACCAAGTGGCGCCAAGATCCTGAAAGACCTGTTCACCAACCCCTTCATCCTCTCGATCGGCGCAGGCGGCATCATGAACGCAGGCGGCATATCACTGCCTTTCGTGGTCGACGATACCCTGGAGATATTTTCCAGGGCCGCGCTCCCCATCGGCATCATCTGCGTTGGAGCCGGGCTGGACCTTGGCTCACTCCGCCGACCGGGACCGGCGCTCGCCCTCGGCACCTTTCTGCGTCCGATATTCATGCCGTTGCTTGCCTTTGGCTTTGCCAGTCTTTTCGGCGTCACGGGCCCCGCATTGATCGTCGTCATCATTGCCAGTTCAGTGCCCTGCGCCAGCAACTCCTACCTGCTCGCCCGCCAGATGGGTGGCGATGCAAAGCTGATGGCCGAGATCATCACGCTTCAGACCCTGGCAGCGACTCTGACGATCCCGCTCGCCCTGCTGCTGGTCACTTGATCGGGCCCTTTGGCAGCAGATGCTCGCCCAATTGCGTAAAATCGTGCCCGTCATCACTTCGCTTTAGACCGGCACAGTTACCGAGCCATGTGCAACGCCTGGCCGAATCTGAAAATTTTTTATAATTTTCAGAAACTTATCATGCGCGTCTGGCAAGGTTGACTGCAAGCTGCAAGCGGATGGAAACCTGCAGGCTCTTTGCGACTATTGCGACAGTATTCTCGCCAAGATTCGGTCGTGATCTTGGGTGGAACACAATAGATTCAATCCTTTGGCGGCGCCTGTGAGTGCCGCCTTTGAAACTTCTCCCGACTACTGCCGCGCACGCAGCCATATTTTGTCCAGCCGATCAAATATTTAGCAGGTATGTGGACAGCGGGCATGATGTGATTTCCTGACTTGTCGAACCGGGCGTTCCTCCTTATAGGAATGGTCTCGATGACCGCGAGCAACACCCATCGAGACAGCCCTTATCCCCATCGTCATTTGCTGGGCATAGAGGGCCTTCACCCCCACGAAATTCTGGGCCTTCTGGACCGGGCGGAAGAAGCCGTAGAGGTTTCCCGCCAGATCAGCAAACGACGGCTGGTCTTGCAGGGACGAACCCAGATCAACCTCTTTTTCGAGAACTCAACCCGCACCCAAAGTTCTTTTGAACTGGCCGGAAAACGGCTCGGGGCGGATGTGATGAACATGGCAGTGTCCCAGTCGTCGGTGAAGAAGGGCGAAACGCTGATCGATACGGCGGCAACGCTGAACGCCATGCACCCCGATCTTCTGGTGGTTCGCCACCACGCGGCCGGTGCGGTGCATCTTCTGGCGCGCAAGGTCGGCTGCTCCGTGGTCAATGCCGGCGACGGCCCGCATGAACACCCGACACAGGCCCTGCTCGACGCCCTTACCATCCGGCGACACAAGGGAAAGATCGCGCGCCTTACCGTGGCCATCTGCGGTGACATCGCCCATTCTCGCGTTGCCCGGTCCAATATCATTCTTCTGAACGCGCTCGGAGCGCGCGTCCGTGTTGTTGCCCCCACCACCCTCCTGCCGTCCGGCATCGCCAAGATGGGCGTCGAGGTCTTCACCAGCATGAAGGAAGGCCTGGCGGGTACCGACATCGTCATGATGCTGCGCCTGCAGCGCGAGCGCATGAACGGTGCCTTCATTCCATCTGTACGGGAATATTACCGCTACTACGGACTGGACGCGGAAAAGCTCGCCTATGCCAAGGAAGACGCCCTTGTCATGCATCCGGGGCCGATGAACCGCGGTGTCGAGATCGATGCCTCGATTGCAGATGGCACCCAAAGCCTTATTCGCGAACAGGTGGAAATGGGTGTTGCCGTGCGCATGGCCGTGCTTGAAGCCCTTGCCGCCAATCTGCCGAACAACTGATCCAGGGGACAAGACACGTGGCTTACGACACACCCAAACCTCTGGTTCTCTCAAACGCCAGAGTGATTGACCCGGCACGCGGCCTGGATGCTCCAGGTTCCGTCATCATCGCGGACGGCACCATTCTCGCCGCCGGGCCGGAAGCTGCCAACCAGGGCTCTCCCTACGGTGCGGAAATCATCGACTGCAAGGGCGCGATCGCCTGTCCGGGCCTGATCGACTTCTGCGTTTCCGTCGGAGAACCGGGTGCAGAGCACCGGGAAACGCTCGCCAGTGCCTCCCAGGCTGCCGCAAGCGGCGGCGTGACGACAATTTGCACCATGCCCGATACGGATCCGGTGATTGATGATCCCGCACTGGTCGATTTCATCCTGCGCCGGGCGCGTGACACGGCCATTGTCAACGTGTTGCCACTGGCCGCCTTGACCAAGGGCCTCAAGGGTGAGGAGATGGCGGAAATCGGCTTGCTTAAGGAAGCAGGAGCCGTTGCCTTCACCAACGGCCACAAGTCGGTCAAGAATGCCCAGGTCATGCGCCGCATGATGACCTATGCCCGCGATTTCGACGCGCTGGTCATCCACCACACGGAAGACCCGGACCTCGCCGGCGGGGTCATGAACGCAGGGCTGAACGCCAGTTGGAAAGGTCTTTCCGGTGTGCCGCGTGAAGCGGAAATCATCATGCTGGAGCGGGACCTGCGCCTGGTTGCCATGTCCAAGGGCAAGTACCACGCAAACCTCATTTCCACCTCCGACAGCGCAGACGTGGTTCGAGCAGGCAAGGCGAAAGGGCTGGACATCACCGCCGGGGTGTCGATCAATCACCTGACCCACAATGAAAACGACATCGGCGCCTATCGGACGTTCTTCAAGATGTCGCCACCGCTGCGCGACGAAGACGACCGGCAAGCGATGATCGCGGCTGTTGCCGATGGCACAATCGACATCATCTGCTCCAATCATGACCCGCAGGACGTGGAAACCAAACGCCATCCGTGGGCGGAAGCAGAAGACGGTGCTATCGGCCTGGAAACCCTTCTGGCGGCCGCCTTGCGGCTTTATCATTCCGAACAGGTCGACCTTGTCACCCTGCTTGGTGCCATGACCTGCCGCCCGGCGGACCGGCTGGGACTGGAAACCGGACGTCTTTCCAAGGGAGCTCCGGCGGATGTGACCGTGTTCGATCCCGAGCGTCCCTGGGTCCTGGAAAAAAGCGCCATCAAGTCACGTTCGAAGAATTCTCCCTTCGAGGATGCACGGTTCTCGGGGCGGGTGCTGCGCACGGTTGTCGGCGGGAAAACGGTTTTCAGCCACACCTGAACAAGCCCTTGTTTCCGTTCCAACGCTGATCCTGTTCGCGCCACAATTCTCCCTGAATCTGGCGCGAACGGAACTTCCAACGGAACATGCTGATGCGCCTGATCGCCCTTGCCTTTCTGATACCCGCGCTGTTTACCGGCAGCGCTTCGGCGGCTGATCTCTACATAAAGTACAAGCTTTACGCCCTTGGGCTGCCTATCGGCTCCGGCGTCCTGTCACTGGATGTCGACAGCAAGTCCTATTCCGTCAACGCCAACGGCCAGACCGCCGCCTTCGGGCGGCTGGTGTCTGACGGCAAAGGCACAGTTGAAGTCGCTGGAACCGCACAAAAACTCGACCTGGAGCCAGCCCGCTACGCTCTTGACCTCAAGAGTGAAGACGAGACCGGAACCATTACCATGCGGATGCGCAAGGGCAGTATCGACGCTATCGAAGTTCGGCCGCCGCAGGATCGGATGAAGGAACGGGTCAAGGTAACCGCAGAGCATCTTAAGAGTGTTCTCGATCCCCTGACCGCCGCCGTGCTTCCTGCCCCGCAAGGCCTTGCCAAGGAGAGCTGCAACAGGACATTGCGCATCTTCGACGGCAAGGAACGTTACGACGTTCACCTGCAGTACAAATCCCGAAAGGCCACCAGGACATCTGATGGCCGTTTCAAGGGAGACGTCATTGTCTGCGGTGTCCGGTACGAACCCATTTCCGGCCACCGGCCGAAGCGCAAGTCGATCCAGCAACTCGCGGCAAACAAGTCCATGGAGGTCTGGCTCGCACCGGTTGGTGACAAGCCGTATCTCGTCCCGCTCCGGGCGAGTATTTCCCTTCCGTTCGGGTCGCTGCTGGTGGAAGCGGAAAAATATAAGCTGTCGGAATAGACCCCGCGCTATTTCCCTGCAAAGACACTCTTTTCTCAGTTGCCGGACTTGATCCGGGCTGCCATGCCGTTACATTGCGATGGCTATTTATTATGCACGTCATTGGAGTATCGCGTGCCAGAACCGATCAGCTGGGCTTTTGCCTGGCCCTACTATCTCGCCGCCCTCGCCTTCGGCTATCTGCTCGGTTCGATTCCCTTCGGCCTGCTGTTCACGCGCATGGCCGGACTTGGAGACATCCGCCAAATCGGCTCGGGCAATATCGGCACCACCAACGTTCTGCGCACCGGCCGCAAATCTCTGGCAGCCGCCACGTTGCTGGGGGATGGATTGAAGGGCACCGTTGCCGTTCTGATCGTCAATCACTTCTACGGCCAGGAAATGGCTCTTATCGCCGGCCTTGGGGCGTTTCTCGGGCATCTCTTCCCGGTATGGCTGAAGTTCAAGGGCGGCAAGGGTGTTGCAACCTACCTCGGCATTCTGCTTGGCCTCTATTGGCCCATGTTCCTGCTCGCGGCGGGCATCTGGATCGGCATGGCCTTCCTGTTCCGTTATTCGTCTCTGTCCGCACTGACGGCAACCCTGCTGACCCCGATCGTGCTCTATCTCGTTTTCCATCAGGTTCAGATAGCTCAGATGTTTGTCTTGCTGTCGGTGCTGCTATGGGCCAAGCATCACGAGAACATTGGCCGGCTTCTGCGTGGAGAAGAAAGCAAGATCGGCTCGAAATCCAAACCGGCGGCAAATGCTTCGTCTCCGCCCGGCGATGAAAGCGCGTGAACCGCGTCCCTGAAAATATAACTCCCGGCAACCTCTCCGAGGCGGAACGTCTGGCGTGGCTCCGCCTAATACGATCGGAAAACGTCGGTCCCGTTACATTCGCGGAACTTTTGAAACACGCTGGCTCCGCTCAACGAGCGCTGGAGCTGCTTCCCGATCTTGCAAGGCGCGGCGGCAAGGCAAGCCGGATTTGTCCGCTTGAAGACGCCGAAGCCGAGCTGGACGCCCACGGGCGGATCGGGGCCCGTTTGATTGGCCTGCATGAACCCGACTATCCGCAACATCTGCGACACATCGACGGTCCACCGCCGCTCCTGTCCGTAAAGGGCGGCACCAACGCGCTGACCCGGGAGCGGATGATTGCGATCGTCGGAGCCCGCAACGCTTCGCTTTCGGGCAGAAAACTTGCGACACGATTTGCACAGGGGCTTGGAGCGGAAGGCTTTTCAATCGTGTCCGGCCTCGCCCGCGGGATCGATGCTGCCGCCCATGAAGCCTCACTTCAAACAGGCACCATCGCCGTGTTCGCGGGAGGCATCAATGTGCTCTACCCGCCGGAACATGACAGGTTGCTTGCCGCCGTTCTCGACACAGGAGGCGCCGTCATCAGCGAGATGCCTCTTGGCTGGAAACCGCGCAGCCGGGATTTCCCCCGGCGCAACCGGCTGATTTCAGGCATGTCTCTGGGTGTCATCGTTATCGAAGCCGCCAAGGCCTCCGGCTCTCTTCACACCGCTCGTTATGCTCTTGAGCAGAACAGGGACATCTTCGCCGTGCCGGGTTCCCCCCTGGATCCGCGTTCGGAAGGTGCCAACGGCTTGATCCGGCAGGGTGCGGCACTTGTCTCGACCACCGACGATGTGCTGGAAAGCCTTGGTGGTCGACTGGCGCCAACCCTTCCCTTTGGCAGGCAGTTCCGCGAAGAGAGCGAAACCGCCCCTCTTTCCCGCTCCGAACCGGACGGAAAGCTGCGTGACCGCGTCCTTGCGGCGCTTGGTCCAACCCCGGTGGACATGGATGAATTGATACGCTTTGCGGATGGTGATGCGAGGTCGGTTCATGTCGTGCTGCTGGAACTCGAACTTGCCGGGCGCCTCGAAAGACACCGCGGCAACAAAATCTCCGCTTTGATGTAAGGGGCCGTTTTTCCTTGAATCTCAGTGGATAACCCGTATCTGGACCGAACCGCTTGACCCGGAAGGATCAAAGGTCCATTTGACAGGCGGCGCTTGATCCTTGATCGTCTGCGCCACTGAATTAGCACTCAGATCACCTTCTCCACCGGGCGGGGGCTCCGTATCCGGCAAAAATATTTTGGGTAAGAATGAACGTCGTCATTGTCGAATCGCCGGCGAAAGCCAAGACGATCAACAAATATCTCGGTTCCGACTATACGGTGCTGGCTTCCTACGGCCATGTGCGAGATCTGCCGGCCAAGGACGGCTCGGTGCTGCCGGACGACAATTTCGCCATGAGCTGGCAAGTGGATGCGAAGGCGCAGAAACGGCTGAGCGAAATCGCCAATGCGGTCAAGGATGCCGACCGCCTCATTCTCGCGACTGACCCCGACCGCGAAGGGGAAGCAATTTCGTGGCACGTTCTGGAAGTGCTGCAAAAGAAGAAGGTGCTGAAGGACAAGCAGGTCGAGCGCGTTGTTTTCAACGCGATCACCAAGAAGGCGATCCTGGAAGCAATGGACAACCCGCGCCAGCTGGACACACCGCTGGTCGATGCCTATCTCGCCCGCCGAGCACTGGATTACCTGGTCGGTTTCACCCTGTCGCCTGTCTTGTGGCGCAAGCTGCCCGGTGCCCGTTCCGCCGGGCGCGTGCAGTCTGTCGCATTGCGGCTGATCTGCGACCGGGAAATGGAGATCGAAACCTTCAAGCCGCAGGAATACTGGTCGATCTTCGCCAACATGAAGACACCGACCGGGGACATGTTCCAGGCTGGCGTCACCGGGTTTGACGGCAAGAAAATCGGCCGTCTCGACATCAACAACGAAGCCGAAGCCACCGCGATCAAGACCATGCTGGAAAGTGCCAGCTTCAAGGTCGACAGCGTGGCTTCCAAACCTGCGAAGCGCAATCCGGCGGCACCGTTCACCACCTCCACACTGCAGCAGGAAGCCTCACGCAAACTCGGGTTTTCCGCATCGCGCACCATGCAGGTGGCGCAGAAGCTTTATGAAGGCATCTCAATCGGTGGCGAGACTTCCGGTCTCATCACCTACATGCGTACCGACGGCGTTCAGATTGCCGGCGAAGCGATCGCTGCCGCCCGCTCCGTAATCGCCAAGGATTTCGGCGACAACTACGTACCGGCAAGCCCGCGCGTCTATACCTCCAAGGCAAAGAACGCCCAGGAAGCACACGAAGCGATCCGGCCAACGGACCTTTCGCGCCGTCCGAAGGATGTCGCCCGGTTCCTCGATCCGGACCAGGCGAAGCTTTATGAGCTGGTGTGGAAACGGACCATGGCTTCTCAGATGGAGTCGGCCGTTCTGGAACGGACCACCATCGAGATTCTCGCCGACGGTTCCGGTAAACGCGCAAATCTGCGTGCCACTGGTTCCGTCGTCCGCTTCGACGGTTTTCTTGCGCTTTATCAGGAAGGCCGGGACGACGAGGAAGACGAGAACTCCAAGCGCCTGCCGGCCGTTGATGAAGGTGCCGCGCTGACGGCTGCCTCTGTCGACGGAACCGCACAAGCCATCGAAGCCTCGCAGCACTTCACGACACCGCCGCCGCGCTACACCGAAGCGAGCCTGGTCAAGAAGATGGAAGAGCTTGGCATCGGCCGGCCGTCCACCTACGCCTCGACGCTTCAGACCCTGCGCGACCGCGACTATGTCGAACTCGACAAGAAACAGCTTGTTCCGATGGACAAGGGCCGAATTGTTACCGCGTTCCTGGAAAGCTTCTTCCAGCGCTATGTCGAATTCGACTTCACAGCGAGCCTGGAAGAACAGCTCGACAAGATTTCCGCAGGCGAGCTTTCCTGGCTCGACGTGCTGCGTGATTTCTGGACCGGGTTCTCCGGCGCGGTCGATGAAATCAAGGACCTGCGCGTTGCCCATGTCATCGACGCGCTGAACGAGCTGCTCGGGCCGCATATCTTCCCGCCGAAGGAGGATGGCACCGATCCGCGCAAGTGCCCGTCCTGCGACACCGGTCAGCTATCGCTCAAGGTCAGCCGCTGGGGCGCTTTCATCGGCTGCTCCAACTATCCCGAGTGCGGCTTTACACGGCAGCTCGGCAAGCCGAGCGGTGAAGACGGCGAAGGTGACGACGGCCCGAAGGTTCTCGGTACCGATCCGGAAACCGGCCTTGACGTTTCCCTGCGCAACGGCCGCTTCGGCCCCTATGTTCAGCTGGGCGAGGAAGCCAAGCCGAAGCGAGCCTCCCTGCCCCGTGGCTGGTCCGCACCGGACATGGATCTGGAAAAGGCGCTGCAGCTTCTGTCGCTGCCACGCGAGGTGGGGCCACACCCGGAAGACGGCAAGATGATCTCCGCCGGCATCGGTCGCTACGGGCCGTTCGTGCTGCATGAAGGCACCTATGCCAACCTGTCCACGCCAGACGAAGTGTTCTCCGTCGGCATCAACCGTGCTGTTGATGCGCTGGCGCAGAAACGCGCCAAGGGTGGTGGCCGCGGTGGTGCAGCGGCAACGCCGCTGAAGGAGCTTGGCGAGCATCCGTCCGAAGGCGGCCCAATCAATGTCTATGACGGGCGCTACGGGCCTTACGTCAAGCACGGCAAGATCAACGCCACGCTACCGAAGGACACCGACCCCAAGGCCGTGACGATGGAACAGGCGCTGGAGCTGATCGCGGCAAAGGCCTCCAAGGGCGGCACCAAGAAGAAGGCGGCTGCCAAGAAACCTGCTGCGAAGAAAACAGCAACCAAAAAGACGGCCACCAAGAAGACGACGGCAAAGTCATCCGCAAAGGCAAAGGTCGATGCGTCGTCCGAAGAGGTGCCCTGGGATGATGCGAGTTGAGCGCAAAACGGATTAACACGCGCAAGCACACCAATCGAAAACACGCCAAGGTTCCGGGTGAAATGCCATCACGCGAGGATATTCTCGCGTTTGTTGCAGATAACCCGGGGCGTGCGGGCAAGCGTGAGATTGCCCGTCATTTCGGTATTATCGGCGGGGCCCGCATCCATCTGAAAAAGATGTTGAAGGACCTGACCGACGACGGCCTGATGGAAAAGCGCAACAAGCGCATGATCCGTCCTGGCGATCTGCCACCGGTTTTCGTGGCCAATCTCATTGCACGCGACCGGGACGGTGAGCTGATTGCGACCCCTGTCGACTGGGACGACGAGGCTGGCACCCCGCCGAAAATTCTGGTGCTGACCGGCAAGACCAAGGCGACGCAACCCGGCCTGGGTGACCGCGCACTCGTACGCCTGACCGAAGCTGAGAGCGGCCCCGAAACAGAACATGTTGCCCGCGTCATCCGCGTTTTGGAAAAGCGTCAGGGAGCAATCCTCGGAATTCTGCGGATGCGTGACGGCACTCGCCCGCATTATCTTGAACCGATTGACCGCAAGCAGCGGGAACTCGACATTGATCCGCGTGACCTCAAGGGCTCAGAGGACGGGGATCTTGTCAGCGTTCAGGTGACGCGCTCCGGCCGCTACGGCCATCCCGTCGCGTCCGTGGTTGAGCGTTTCGGCTCGATGAATTCGGAAAAGGCGGTTTCAGAGATCGCCCTGCAATCGCATGGCATTCCGCATGTCTTTCCGGCAGCCGTAGAAGCGCAGGCCGAGAGCGCAAAGCCGGTGGAGAAACTCGGCAAGCGCGAGGACTGGCGGCAGGTACCGCTGATCACCATCGACCCGCCCGACGCAAAAGACCACGATGACGCCGTCTACGCCGAAGCGGACGAGGACCCTTCCAACGAAGGCGGCTATATTTGCTATGTGGCGATTGCGGATGTCGCATACTACGTCACCCCCGGCTCTCCGATGGACCGGGAAGCGAACCTGCGTGGCAACTCGGTCTATTTTCCCGACCGGGTAATCCCGATGCTGCCGGAGCGAATTTCCAACCAGCTCTGCTCGCTAAGGGAAAAGGAAGACAAGCCTGCGCTTGGTGTGCGGATGGTGTTCGGCAAGACCGGACGCAAGACCGGGCACACCTTTCACAGGGTGCTGATGCGTTCGGCAGCAAAACTCTCCTATCTGCAGGCTCAGAAGGCGATTGACGGCACGACAGACGAGAAGACCGAAACCCTGCTCGACGGCGTCCTGAAGCCACTATGGGCCGCTTACGCCGTGCTGAAGAAGGGACGCGAGGCGCGCGAACCGCTGGAACTCGATCTGCCGGAACGCAAGATCAAGCTGAAAGCGGATGGCACTGTCGATCATGTCTATGTTCCGGAGCGTCTGGACGCCCACAAGCTGATCGAAGAATTCATGATCCAGGCGAACGTGGCAGCCGCCGAAACACTGGAGCAGAAGAAAACGCCCCTGCTCTACCGGATCCACGATGCCTCGACCCCGGAAAAGCTGGAAAGCCTGAAAGACTTTCTGTCGACGATCAACATCAAGCTGCCGTCCTCCGGTGGTCTTCGCCCCTCCGCCTTCAACGGCATACTTGCCAAGGTGAAGGACACGCCTCAGGCCAACCTCGTCAACGAGGTGGTCTTGCGAAGCCAGGCCCAGGCAGAATATGCACCGCAGAACATCGGCCATTTCGGCTTGAACCTGCGGCGGTACGCGCATTTCACCTCACCGATCCGCCGGTATGCCGATCTGATCGTGCACCGTGGGCTGATATCCGCGCTCGGGCTTGGCAAGGATGGCTTGCCGGAAGGTATCGAGACGAAACTTGAGGCCATCGGCGCTGAAATCTCGGCCGCTGAACGGCGGGCAATGCTTGCCGAACGCGACACAATCGACCGTCTGATCGCCCTTTGGATGAGCGACCAGATCGGCGCGAGTTTTCAGGGCAGAATTGCAGGGGTGGTCAAGTCCGGCATGTTTGTTCGCCTGTCCGATACAGGTGCCGACGGCTTCGTACCGGCCTCCACAATCGGCCTCGATTATTATCGCTATGACGAAGGGTCGCACGCCCTGATAGGTGACAAAACCGGCGAGACCTACCAACTTGGCGATCAAGTGGAGGTCCGGCTGGTGGAAGCAGCCCCCTTTGCCGGTGCACTGACATTCGAGCTGCTGAGCCACGGCAGCATTGCCGGCAAACGCATCCGGAAAGCCGCGCCAAAGGTGCGGCGTGGGCCGCCGAAGGGCGGACGCGGCAAGACCTCACCGAAGAAACAGGGTCGAAGGAGATCTTCGTGACGGTCCGGTATGAAGTGCACGACAAACTGGAAACGCCGGAAACAGCATCCGAAAAACCGCGGCGCAATGTTCTTCAGGCCATGCTGCGCGGTGCCGGCAACCGGTGCATGAACTGCGGAAAAGGCAAGGTGTTCGACGGCTTCCTTCAGCCACACTATGCCTGCTCTGTCTGCGGTGAGGAGTTCCATCACCATCGCGCGGACGACGCACCGCCCTATTTCACAATCACCATTGTCGGCCACATTATCGTTCCCGGCCTTCTGGCCGTGGAGGTGTTGTGGCATCCCGCGCTGTGGATCCATATGTCTCTCTGGGTGCCGCTGACGCTGATCCTGTCGCTGTCGCTTCTGCGACCGATCAAAGGCGCGCTGATCGGCCTGCAGTGGGCGCTCTACATGCATGGTTTTGACCCGGATGCGGAAGACGACACGCCTCCCACTCCGGTGCCTTCCGAAAGGGTTACATGAGCGGTTCGTTCGAAAAGCAGCTGGCAAAAGACGAAAAAGCCGGAAACTACCCGTATATCCGTCCCAAGGATGCCGCGACGCTGCTGATTCTGGACCGTGACGATCGGGGTTCCGTGAAGCTGCTGATGGGCCGTCGTCACATGCGCCATGCCTTCATGCCGGGAAAATTCGTGTTCCCCGGCGGCAGAGTGGATGTCTCCGATTCCCGTGTGACCGACGTGCTTCCCTATCATCCGGACGTCGAGGCGAAGCTTACGCAGGACCTGAAGAACGCCAAGTCGGCCGCACGCGTTCGTGCGCTGGCCCTGGCGGCCATTCGGGAAACCTATGAAGAGGCAGGGCTGTTTATCGGCCGTCAGGCGCACAACAACCACCTGCACCTTGGTACCGGCTTCGAGGCATTTGCCGAGCGCGGCATAAAGCCCGACCTGAGCGGCCTTCGGATGATTGCGAGGGCCATCACCCCACCGCAACGCCCGCGACGCTTCGACACCCGTTTTCTGGCCGTCTGGGCGGACGCCATTGCCGACAGGTTGCCCGACGGAACCGGCCCGTCCGGCGAACTGGAAGACTGTGCCTGGCTGACTTTCGAAGAGGCGAGGCAGAAGGATCTGCCGATGATCACCAACAAGATCCTGACCGACCTGGAAGACAGGCTGGCAAAAGACCCTGAGCTTTCACCGACGACGCCTGTCCCCTACTATTTCTTTCGCAAGGGCGGTTTCGTGAAACAGGAGCTCTGAAGCTACCTGTACCTGGCGGATTGCTGGCCGTTGCAACACACAAAGGCGTGTCCAGGCTTATGCCTTTCCTGATTGCCCTTTCCGGTTTGCCCGGCGTCGGCAAATCGACGATAGCAAAGGCACTGAGCCGGCGTCTGCCCGCATTTCTTTTGCGGGTGGATGCGGTTGAAGCTGCCCTCAAACGCAGTGTCTTGAACATTCATCCGGCTGAAGACGCGGGTTACCTCGCCCTTGCTGCTATCGCTGCCGGAAACCTGGAGTTTGGTCACAACGTCGTTGCCGATACGGTCAACCCGGTTGCCGAATCCAGGCAATTGTGGAGGGAGACCGCTCAATCAACCGGCGCGACACTGCTGAATGTCGAGATTGTCTGCTCGGATGAGCGCGAACACCGCAAGCGCGTTGAAAACAGGGAAACCGAGATTGACGGACTGACCCTGCCCCGCTGGTCTGAGGTACGAAATCATGATTACGAACAATGGACGGAACCATGTCTCCAGTTGGATAGTTCCAGCCTGAACGTGGACCAGTCGGTCGATACGATAACGAAGGCTTTGACAGCACTGCGGCAGAATGGCTGACATGGTCCGAAAAGGCAGCTGAACCATAGCAAGTGCTTGACTTTCGCGCTGCGATGAGTAGTTTGCGCGCTGATTTCAGACATTGGGGCAGATTCATCGCCAGCCATCTGGCCGCAAGAACTCTTTGCCCGACAACAGAGAACAGGATCCAAGGCCATGGCCAAGGCGACAACAATCAAGATCAAGCTCCTCTCCACGGCTGACACCGGCTTCTTCTATGTCACCAAGAAGAACTCCCGTACGATGACCGAGAAGATGGTCAAAAAGAAATACGACCCGGTTGCGAAAAAGCACGTCGAGTTCAAGGAAACCAAGATCAAGTAAGATCTGGTTCCAGATGATTTTTAAAGAACCCGCCGGAAACGGCGGGTTTTTTCATGTCTAAGCGAATGTGTTTTGAAATTTTGTCGGTGCAAGCCAGCGTCGTGAAACCTGTTTCCACTAACGATTACTGCACGGACGCAGAGGCACGACGACGCAGCTTCAGCATTGCTGCTGGTGCTGCTTCTTGATTTTCGGTTGAAAGATTAGTGGTCGGCGGGAACACGGCATTCGAGGAGGCCACTCATCGGCCGGTTCCCTGCCGACCTGCCCCACGGACCCAGGAGATGCGGCGGACCTGAGCACTCCGAGGGGAAACTGTATTGCCTGTTTTGACGCTACGGCATTCTTTACCACGTCATTGAGGCGATCAGGAAAAACACTAATCTGCGGTCACACTACCTGAATGTTGCCTGATTGCAATATTTTCCGCAAAATATGCACAGAAACAATGCCGTTTTAGTAAATCCGTAACCTTAATATGAAGAGCGCGTGAGCGTGAGGTTTTGCGATTCGCAGGAATTGGTTGCAAGCAGCCATGCCAAACAACCGTGAAACCTTGCAGAAATCTTTACCCGCCGCAGTTCTACCGCCGGCGGTGGCCCGTTACGCTTCGCCGAGATATGCCCGAACTGTTTCCAGGAATTTCGCTACGGAGATCGGCTTGGATATGTAAGCTTCGCACCCGCCCTGCCGGATACGCTCCTCATCGCCCTTCATGGCGAAAGCCGTCACGGCGATAACCGGGATGGAAGCGATATCCTCGTCTTCCTTGATCCATTTCGTGACTTCCAGCCCCGACACTTCCGGCAGCTGAATATCCATCAGGATCAGATCGGGATGATGCTCACGGGCCAACTGCAAGGCTTCGATGCCGGTCCGGGTCTGCAATGTATTATAGCCGTGCGCTTCGAGCAGATCATGAAACAGCTTCATGTTCAGCTCGTTGTCTTCGACGATCAACACGGATTTTGCCATATGTCCGGCCCTTTACCCGGCCACTTGCCGGTCCCATTTTATCTTCGCAGCACTTTTTAGTCCGCGGTAGAACCCTTCCCCGGTCCGCATTAAATTTCTTCTAACCCGGAATCGTTTCAGAAAGGCAAAAAAACACAATGAAAAATATACAGAGCAAGTCATTGTCCGTTGAAGAAGCACAAGGAATTGCTACTGAAGCCCTTCTCCAGCTCAGTCGTGACCCTGAACAGATCGGCAGGTTTCTTGCTTTTTCTGGAATTGGACCGGAAATGATTCGAGAAGCGGCGGGAGAACCGGGGTTTCTTGCCGGTGTCCTCGAGTTCTACATGATGGACGAAGCTCTGCTGCTTGCCTTTTGTGAAAATGCCGGAATACGGCCAACGATGATGGCCGCTGCACGCTACGCAATTGCCGGCGGAGACGAAGACCATGCCTGAACCGACGCAGGTGCTGCCCGAAGTTCTTGCGCAGATCCAGGCACTGCCGTTTTCGAACCGTCCTTTGATCATCTGCGATGTGGATGAAGTGATTTTGCATCTGATCGCTCATCTGGAAGACTATCTTCACGCTCGCGACCTGGCTTTCCTGAAGTACGAGTACAGGCTGACCGGCAATATCGGCCGGCGCGACAACCGGGAACCACTGTCGTCCGACGACGTTCGCAAACTGCTTCTGGAGTTCTTCGACGAAGTCAGCCATCGTCAGGACATGGTCCCCGGTGCAGGCGATGCGCTCAATGCACTTGCACAGCAATGGGACGTTATCCTGCTGACCAATCTGCCCGGAGGTCACAACAAGCCAGTGCGGGAAAAGCTGCTCACCGGGCTCGGTATCACCTTTCCGTTGCTGACGAATTCCGGTCCCAAAGGTGGTGCGGTTGCAGCTCTGTCTCGTGGACGTCCGGAGCCGGTTGTCTTCATTGACGACAGTCCGACCAACCACACCTCCGTGAACGCGACCCTGCCGTCCGCTGTCCAGATACAGTTCATCGCAGACGCCAGATTTCTGCAGACCACTGAAAAGGCAGGTTACATCGATCTGTTGAGCAGCGATTGGCAGGAGACGGCCGCCTTTATCGGAGCTATTCTGCAGGGCTCGAACCGAAACCAGCAGAGCGGCTGATTGCCCATCCGCACCGCAGCCGATTGCCAACGCCGTGTCCCAACCCGTTCCGCCCTTACGTGCCCTTTGCCTAGACTGCGGTGCCCGCCTCGCCCCGTCGGCAGCCAGGTGCACCCGCTGCGGCAGCCCGAGGCTGGTCAAGCATCCGGAACTCGACACGCTGGCCATTGCCCACATTGATTGCGACGCCTTTTATGCCTCGATCGAAAAACGCGACAATCCGGAGCTGCAGGACCAGCCGGTAATCGTTGGCGGAGGTCAGCGCGGGGTGGTTTCCACATGCTGTTACATCGCCCGCATCTACGGTGTGCGGTCCGCAATGCCCATGTTCAAGGCGCTTGAGGCATGCCCGCAAGCGATCGTGATCAAGCCTGACATGGCCAAATACGCGAGCGTCGGCAAGGAGATCCGTGAACGAATGCGCGCGCTCACGCCCCTGGTGGAGCCTTTGTCCATCGACGAGGCCTTTCTTGATCTGACGGGCACCGAACGCCTTCACAAGAAGTCTCCGGCGGAAACACTCGCGGGCTTCATACGCGACATGGAAGCCGATATCGGCATATCGGCGTCTGTCGGCCTTGCCCCCAACAAGTTTCTGGCAAAACTTGCGTCCGATCTCGAAAAGCCGCGTGGGTTCTCCGTCATCGGCGCTGAGGAAGCCGAAGATGTGCTGGCGGCCATGCCAGTGGGCCGCATCTGGGGTGTCGGCAAGGTGTTCCAGAAAAAGCTGGAGAAAGACGGTATCCGCACCATTGGGCAACTGCAGGAAATGGAGGCGACGGATCTCGCCCGCCGATACGGCACCATCGGCCTGCGTCTGGCCCGCCTGTCGCATGGCGATGACAGCCGCGAAGTCACTCCTGAACGGGGCGCGAAAAGCGTTTCCGCGGAAACCACCTTCTTCACTGACATCTCGAGTTTCGATACCCTGCGTCCCATTCTCAGGAACCTGGCCGAGAAAGTGTCTGCGAGGCTCAAGAAGGCGGAACTCTCAGGACGCGGTGTGACCTTGAAACTGAAAACCGCCGACTTCAAGACGATCACCCGCGCGAGGCATTTTTCCGATCCGACCCAATTGGCCGACAAGATCTACGCAGCGGGTGAGAACCTTCTTCAGATCGAAGCCGATGGCCGCCGCTTCCGGCTTATCGGCATCGGCGTCAGTGATCTGGAAAACGCGGACCGGGCCGATCCGAGAGACCTGCTCGACCAGTCGGCCGAACGACGGAAGAATGCGGAACTGGCGGTGGATCGGCTTCGGGACAAGTTCGGAACGTCAGCTGTCGAACTCGGCCTCACGCACGCAGCGCGCACTGCGAAGGAAGCCAAGAAGCAGGGTGACAAGTAGTCCGCCTGTCACCCGATCATTTTTATAAACGGTCTTGCCAGGTTACTGCTGCGGGCACTCGGACTCGTCGTAAAGCTCCAGCGACGCCATCTTGCCCTGGATGGTGAAATCGCCGTAGTCGAGCTTCAGGTGTCCGCTGATGCCGTTTTCATACAGCCAGAATGACAGCTGATAGACCGGCAGAAGCTCTCCACTTGCGTCCTCGGCACTCGGGTCGAAGTAAGCGACGGTAACGGGCCAGTAGCTCTTGCCGGACAGCGGTGCATCCACATGGTCAGCATCGGTTTTTGCGTCGTTGACGGCTTTGGCGCCGATCACCGTCGTCGTGGCGTAAACCTTTTCTCCGGTTTCGGCGCCGTCATAGATATCGGCTGCAACAAAATGGACACCCGCCTCGGCTGACTTCAAGATCGTCAGAAGATGCTCGGTCGGAAACAGCACTTCCCGGCCAATCTCCAGCGATTTTTCCGAAGGTTCCTTCAGTTCGACAGTACGTGCTTTCTTTCCGTTCCGTGCCGTTCCACGGGTCGCTTCAACCAGTTTCTGATCGACAAAGGTCTTGGACAGGAACTGGTAGCTCTCGGCACGCGGCTCTTCGAAGGAAGTCGTCTGCAGATCAGTGATCTGTGAACCACCGTCGGTATCCCGAAACTCGGTAACAAAGCGGAAATTGACGCTGTAGCCCTCGCAAGCGCTTCCGGAGAAATCGTAGACCATGCGTCCGTCGAGGCCTGCGATCCCGGCTTGCTCCTCGCTGTCTCCCAGGTTCATGTCGTAAACGGCGCGATGGGGCACGAGTTTAAAGCCGACAGTGCCGCTCGCATCAGCGTCGGTCGCGCCAGACACCGCAAAAGCTGCGGCGGCCATAACGATCGCACCAACGGTCGAGGACACTGACTTCGGAACGCATTGCATCAAAAAAACCTCATTCTCGTCCTGGTGGAAGCGCCACCTGGACCGGTTCCACACATTATGCGGCAAACTGCACATTCCGCCACCGCGAATGTGCAACGATGCCCCAAGCCCCGCCAGCCTGTTATTTCACAATTCGCCTTTCTAAAGTGGTGACCGCGGCAAACGAAACCAAGCTCCTCCACAGTTTCCTTTTACCGTACACGCCCCATTTTGGCCTTGTCACCTGTGACGAATTACGCCAAGACACGCCGGAAGCTCTCAAACTTGGAGACACCCATGAGCAGCGCGATCGAAGCCCGGCTGAACGAACTTGGCATCACCCTTCCGGAAGCGGCGGCACCCGCGGCCAACTATGTGCCTTTCCTGCAGACCGGCAATCAGCTGTTCGTTTCCGGCCAGTTGCCGATGGCAGGTGGCAAGCTTCAGATCTCCGGCAAACTGGGTGACGGTCTGGGCATTGATGAAGGCAAGGCCGCTGCCAAGCTGTGCGCCATCAACCTCCTTGCCCAGGCAAAGGCTGCCACCGGAAATCTCGACAAGGTTGCGCGACTGGTGAAGATCGTCGGCTTCGTGAACTCCACAGCCGAATTCGTCGACCAGCCGCAGGTCATCAACGGCGCATCCGACTTCCTGGTAGAGGCGATGGGCGAAAAGGGCCGCCATGCGCGCTCCGCAGTCAGCGCCGCGTCCCTGCCCTTCGGTGCTGCTGTCGAGATCGAAGCGATTTTCGAAATCGAAGAGTGACTGCTTGCGGGGAGCCTGGCCTCCCCCACACTCTTCCCGAAGCCACACCGGACCGGCCGGTGAGGCATTTTCCTTCCTGACGAGCCCCCGCCATGACACCGGAACTCGAAGCCATCTTCGCCCGCCCGATCGCCCATCGGGGCTATCACGATGCCGACAACGGCGTCATCGAGAACACGCCTACCGCAATTCAGCATGCAATCGACAAGAATTTCGCGATCGAGGTGGATGTACAGGAAACGGCGGACGGCGAAGCTCTGGTGTTCCATGACTACACGCTGGAGCGCCTTGCGGAGGGAACCGGCAGGGTTATCGACCTGGCCGCATCCGAGCTCACCGGCATTCACATGAAGACCGGAACAGACAAGCTCTGGCTCCTGAAGGATCTGTTCGATCTTGTCGACGGCCGCGTACCTCTGGTGGTCGAGATCAAGTCGTTGATGCGCCGTGATGCGCAAATGGACTTTGTCCGTCACGTGACGGACCAGGTGGCGGGCTACAAAGGCTCTGCATGCATCAAGTCATTCGATCCGGACATGTTGTCCATTGCAAAGGCCCGCAACGCCTCGGTGCTGCGCGGTATCGTCGCCGACGGCGCCGAGCCCGGTCCTGACTATGCCCGCTACAGCCGTGTCGACCGGTTCATCCTGCGCCATATCCTGCATGCACCGCGCACGCGCCCGCATTTCATTTCCTACGGCGTCAAGGACCTGCCAAAGGTAGGACCCAGTCTGCTGCGCTCTGTGTTCAAGGTGCCGCTGATGTCCTGGACGGTGAGGACCACCGAACAACGGGAAAAGGCCGATCGCTACGCAGACCAGATCGTTTTCGAGGGCTTTGATCCGGACAGGAGCGCAGCCCGTTCCCTGTAGAAATAACCATTACACGACATCAACCTCTTGCACTGCAAAATACCAGCGCTACATCAAGAGTATGGTTTCAAACTTTGGTTTCTTCTGACGCATGACCTCCTCCCGGTCCACGGACAGCGACTCCCCGGCTACAGATGACGGCGGACAGATAGCGACCTTGCGAATCCTGTCTTCCTTGAAGGATGTCACCGCCTCCAACTGGGATCAGGTGGCCAATCCAGGCTGGCAACTTTCCGGACGGGGGCTCTTGAAGAAGGACCCGAAATGCGAGGCGTTGGCCGAGCTTTCCGGAGCACTTGGCGGCGGTTCCGAATTTGCCGGTGAGGACATTGATTTCAATCCGTTCCTGTCCCACGCTTTTCTGGAGGCTCTGGAGGCTTCCGGATGTGCAACGGAAGCTACAGGCTGGCTGCCCAGACACATGGTGCTGGAAGATGGTGGCGGCGAGGTTCTCGGTGCCGTGCCGGCCTATCTCAAGAGCCATTCGCAAGGCGAATATGTGTTCGACCACGGTTGGGCCGACGCCTTCTACCGTGCAGGCGGTGACTATTATCCGAAACTTCAGATCAGCGTGCCCTTCACGCCGGCAACCGGACGCCGGTTCCTGACAGGTGCCGGTGTCAACCGTGAAGCGGGCCTGCAAGCGCTTGCCGCCGGTCTGGTGCAGGTGTGTCAGCGCTCCGGGGCCTCATCCGTGCATGCCACTTTCCTGACCAAACCGGAATGGGACAGTCTGGGTGAGCTTGGATATCTGCAACGGACCGATCAGCAGTTTCACTGGGAAAACCAAGGTTACGACAATTTCGATGGCTTTCTGGCAGATCTGGCGTCGCGCAAGCGCAAGGCCGTCAAGAAAGAGCGGCGCGAAGCCCTGAGCGCTGAGGGCATTGAGGTGGAATGGGTCACCGGGTCCGATCTGACAGAGGCCCATTGGGACGCCTTCTACAAATTCTACATGGACACGGGTTCACGGAAGTGGGGCCGCCCCTATCTGAACCGGAAATTCTATTCGCTGATCAATGAGAGGCTGGCTGACCGCACCTTGCTGGTTCTCGCCAAACGGCATGGCCAATACATTGCCGGTGCGCTCAACTTCATCGGCTCGCACACCTTGTTCGGGCGCCATTGGGGCTGCACCGAGCACCATCCGTTCCTGCATTTCGAGCTCTGTTACTACCAGGCGATCGATTTTGCCATCGCCAACAAGTTGAAGCGCGTTGAAGCCGGCGCTCAAGGTGCCCACAAGCTGGCGCGCGGCTATCTGCCGACCACCACCTATTCCGCCCACTGGATCGCCCATGAAGGGCTACATCAGGCTGTCGCCGATTTTCTTGAACACGAACGCCTTGCCGTCGAACGCGAGAACGAGACGCTGACCGAACACGCGCCGTTCCGCAAGATTGACCAAGAGACCTGAACCTTGATGTGCACTTAGCAATCAAGCCGCATTTCGTATTGTTGCAGCAGCTCTTCCGCACCTGACAGGCGCAGGAATGCGTTGGCGCTTTGCGCAGCGGTGTCGACGTTGACAAACCGCAGTTCGGATCCGCCCAGGGCCTCCATCAGCCCCTGCAACAAGGCTCGGCCAATGCCTTGGCGACGGTGGTTCTTGTGAACGGCGATCTGCGCGACCGCGCCATCGGCAAAACTCGCCCCCCACCCCAGAATTTCATCATCATGGTGAACAGCCAGAAGATGGATATCCGGGCTCAAACCACGAAGCCCGGCAACACTGTTCTGGGGGGTCGGCAAGGTATCGAAATAGGGGCCGGCATCATCGGGAAGATCGTGCAACCCGATCCGCTCCAGCACCCACTCTCCGACATGCGCCTTGATCGCCTTGCTGTTCACGAGCCGAAAGACACCAAGTGTCCTTTCGCGGCGAAAGCCAAAGGCTTCATAAGCAGCAACCGCCTTTTCGTTTGTCGTGATGACCTCAAGCTGCAGGCCTTTCGCGCCGACCTCCAGCTGTTTTTTGAGGACCGCTGCAAGAAGCTTTTTCGACAAGCCTTTGCGACGATGTTCCGGACTGGTCCCGACGGACAACGTATAGGCCCTGTTGCCATAACTGGAGTTCGGCAAGCTCGAAAACCAGAAGGCTGCAATCTCTTCCCCTGCCATTGCCACGAAGGAATGCTCTGCCGAAAACCCGCGCTGGCGCTGAAACTCACGGAAATCCTTCTCGCTCAGATGCAGTGGCGTGACGTAATCCGAGAAAGCAGTGTTCAAGGCCTCGCACAGCTGGTCAGCACCAAACGAGCGGCAATCGACAATCTGATAGGACATGGAAGTTTCCGAAAAATGCGGGAAGTCTCGCAAGGAACCTCCGGCCCCTGTTCCAGGAGCCCGGAGCGATGCGCAACGCCGGTCGTTCATGACCGGCGCCATCACGATTTCTGTCATGAAGGTGAGGTCAGTCGTAGGCGTCCACGACGTCGTACATCACCGGTTCGAAACTCTTGCACAATGAACTGATACGCCGGTTGCGCTCACGCATTTCCGGTGAACGCAACATGGCCAGGAAATCCTCCCGTCGGCGCCACTGCGAATAATTGGCGATACGGGTTTGAGCATCGTTTACATGCAACCCGGCGCCAATGAAACCCGGCTGATGGCTTATGAAATTCTCGTATGCGTCCTTCAGTTCGTCCAGAAGGTCGTAGCATGTGCCCGGTGTCATTTCGAAAGTGGTAATGACGGTCTGGCAATCGCGGTCGCTTGAAATTTCAGGCATGGGGCTCTCCTCCTCCGCCGGTACCTGCGAGGCTGGCACGTTTTTAGCGGACCGGCAATATGGGGAGGACTACGTGGCACGGGAGACCATCCGTTCCTCTTTTACGGCTTTGCGCTTCCAATTACCTTTGTGAGCCTCTTTCAGGCTGGCTCGACCCCCTCAACTTTCATGCTGTTCACCGCCTGGAGCGCAAGGGACAGAAGGTTTTCGAAATGGGTGGTTCGGGAAGACCCGCATCGCCAGACGAGATACATCGTCCGGCGCATCGGCAAGCCCTCGATCTTCTTCAACAGAAGATCCGGCTCCTTTCCGAACTCGGACGCAATGTAAGCGGCCGGAAAGAGTGCCAACCCCATGCCGATCGAAGCCATCTGGCGCAAGGCATCAAGGCTTGTGCCTTCATAGTCCTGCCGGAAGTCCGCACCCGCGGCATGTGCCAATGCCTGAACATCGTTGTGGAGGCGAAACCCCTGACCGAGTGCAAGCAGCTTCTCGCCGCGCAACATATCCACCGGGATCACTTCGACACCAGCCAAGGGGTGCGTCTTCGGCACGGCAAGTGAAACGCTTTCCCGGCACAGCACCTGTGCCGTCCACTGATCCGATGACGCAAAATCCGGTGTCAGAATGCAGTCGAGTGCACCGGACATCAGTCCCTCTTCCAGGAGATTGGGCCTGTCTTCGCGGATGTAGAGCTCAAGAAGCGGAAATTCGCGTTTCAGGATCGGCAACAGGTAGGGCATGAAATACGGCCCGAATGTGGGCGAGACCCCAAGGCGGATCAGACCGCCGAGATTGGACTGTCCTGCCTGGGCGACAGTCACGATTTCGTCGAGATTTTCGAGGGTACGCCGTGCAAGCGGCAGCAGGCGTTCACCGGACGCCGTCAGACTGATCCCCCCGCTGCCGCGTTCCAGCAAGGTGCAGCCAAGTTGCTCTTCAAGCAGCTTGAATTGCGCCGAAAGTGTCGGCTGCGAGACGTGGCAGCGAGAGGCAGCCCTGCCGAAGTGCAAGGTTTCTGCAAGTGCAACGAAATAGTCCAGCTGCCGTGAAGATGGCCGAAACCGCATGTCGCCTCCCTGTACGATAGATAATTTCTATCAAATCAATCGAAACAATGTATTTCATCTATTCTCTCCTCGTATCCATATCAAGGGTGTCACAGACACAGCCCACGAAAGAGGAGCAGGCGATGTACAACAGACTGAAGTCGCTGCGCAGCCAGCACAACACCCTGGATTCCCTGATCCGCAGAGAGGAAATGCACCCTTATCCGGATACGCAGCACATACGGTCGTTGAAGAAATTCAAGCTTCGGTTACGGGATGAGATTACCCGGATCGAGACCAACTTGAGCTCCTCTCAGCTGGTCTATTGACCGGCAACACAACGCCAATCGGGAGGTTTTGAATGAATCCGTTTCTGCCATTCTTTTCACCCTTTGCAGCCCTGCAGCGCACGCCTTCCAGACAGTCCCGCCTGAAGGATATCGATGCTCGCATGGCCTCGTTCCTGCGCGAGAAACAGACGTCGGGCGCCGCCTGCCCCAAGGTGCTCGACAACGTCAAGACCGCAAGGAGCACAGTCCAGCGCGAGATGGTCTCGGCACGTTAGAACCACGTCCCGAAAAGAGGACGGGTTCTCGGCCCCAACCGGATTTCCGCCATCCGGACCACGCTGACCATCCAGCTGGACATCCCGCCCGCAGGCCTCGCTGGCGGGTTTTCTTTTTCGTTGCCTTCACGTAAGCCGCGCTTTCTAATTCAGCTCGAAACACTGTTTCGGCAACGGTTCAGGGAAACCCGCATGACCTCATCGCCCTACTACTCCCCAAGCGGCGGTCACCCGCCACAAACCCAGCTGCTGACCGACCGGGCTGTCTTCACGGAGGCTTATGCCGTCATCCCGAAGGGAACGATGCGTGACATCGTCACCAGTTATCTGCCGTTCTGGGAAAAGACCCGGCTTTGGGTCCTGTCACGCCCCCTCTCCGGATTTGCAGAGACCTTCTCCCAATACATCATGGAAGTGCAGCCGGGCGGCGGCAGCAAGAACCCGGAGCAGGACGCCGATGCAGAAGCGGTTCTCTTTGTGGTGCAAGGAAAACTGTCGCTGACAATCGAGGGGACTGGGCACGTACTGGAAGACGGCGGATACGCCTATCTACCGGCCGGTTGCGCCTGGACAGTTGAAAATTCGGCCGATGCTCCAGTCCGTTTTCACTGGATCCGAAAAGCCTATGAAGCAGTCGAGGAACTGGCTGCCCCGGATGCATTCGTAACGAACGAAAAACAGATCAAGCCGACCGAAATGCCGGGAACGGACGGCAAGTGGGCAACCACCCGTTTCGTCGTGCCGGACGACCTGCGTCATGACATGCATGTGACCATCGTTACCTTCGAACCGGGAGCCGTTATCCCGTTTGCCGAAACCCATGTGATGGAGCACGGGCTTTACGTGCTGGAGGGCAAAGCCGTCTACAGGCTCAATCAGGACTGGGTCGAGGTTGAAGCCGGTGACTACATGTGGCTGCGCGCCTTCTGCCCGCAAGCCTGTTACGCCGGTGGGCCAGGCAAGTTCCGCTATCTGCTCTACAAGGACGTCAACCGGCACATGAAACTCAGTCGTGGCTGAAAGACAGACTGAGAAAATGAGTCCGGATACGTCGACAAGATATTGATATCATGAGACTAGATGGCTCTAGCGGCCATAGCGAAAACGGGAACGGCATTTCCGTGTTTCCTGCGCTCCCTGGCGTAACGGTTTGGATCCCATGGTCAAGCCATGGGCACCGGTGGTGGTTGGTATTGGGTCGTCATTTGAGAGAAAGACAAAAGGCGGCTCGAAGGCCGCCTTTCAAGTTCGTAAGTGACTGCGTCCGGAGTTACTTGGCCGGAACTGCATCCGCCGGAACTGACGGCTCCGCCTTCGTCTTGTCTTTCTTCGGCGGGCGAACCCGGAAGAACAGGGCATAGAGCACGGGTGCGGCAATCAGGGTCAGCACGGTGGCAAACGCCAGACCGCCCATGATCGTCACTGCCATGCCCCGGAAGAAGGCATCCGACAGAAGCGGTGCCATGCCGAGGATGGTGGTGATCGCAGCCAGCATCACCGGCCGCATACGCGAGACGCTGGCATCGACGATTGCCTGGTATTTGTCCTTGCCCTCGCCAATCAGAAGATCGATCTCTTCCAGAAGCACGATGGCATTCTTGATCAGCATGCCGGAAAGGGACAGGAAGCCGAGCAGCGACATGAAGCCGAAGGCTGTGTCCGTGGCCAGCAAGGCAATGGCAACACCATTGATCGACATGGGCACCATCAGCCAGATGATCAGCGGCTGACGCACGGAGCCGAACAGCAGGATCGAGATGATCAGCATGACCAGGAAACCGAGCGGCAGCTGCGCACCCAGAGATGCCTGCGCATCGTTGGTGCTTTCATATTCACCGCCCCACTCCAGCGCATAGCCCGGCGGCAGCTCGATGGCCTCGATTTGCGGACGGACCCTTGCAAGAGCAGCAGTCGCGGTTTCGCCCGCAGTCGTCTCAGCCTTCACCGTGAGCGTGCGCACGCGATCACGGCGATGGATGAGCGTATCCTGAGGCTCCATCACGAATTCCCGCACAACCTGCTCGATTGGCACATAGCGGCGTTCATTGCTGCTCAGGACCAGGGAGTCCGACACGCTCTCGTTGACGGAGATGCCGTTCTGCTCGGCCTTGCGGGCGACAATCGGAATGCTCTCGTCGACATCGCGGTAGGAACCGACGCGAATACCTTCGGTCGAAAACTGCAAGGCGACCGACAATTCCTCTCGGGTGACGCCGGAAATGCGGGCGCGATCTTCATCGAAGATCGGCCGCACGACAAGTTCGCGCTGGCGCCAGTTCGTGTTGACGTCGGCAAGCTTGTTGTCGGGCATCGCGAAGATCGCCTGCGCCTCGTTGCCGAGCCGCTTGAGCTCATCGGCATCCGGACCGGAGAACCGTGCCTCGATCTTGGCACCGCCACCGGGACCGAACACCAGCCGCTTGGTGATGATCTGAGCAGACGGGAACCGTTCGGCGAACTTCTCCCTCAACTCGAGCGCCAGCATGTCGATTTCTTCACGATCATGCGTCCGGATGATCATGTGGCCATAGGCCGGGTTGGCGTCTTCCGGTGCGTAGGTCAGCATGAAACGCGTCGCACCACCGCCCGCAAAGCTTGTGACGGTTGCCACCCGCTCATCCGAAAGGACGATTTTCTCCATCTCCTTCAGGTCCGCCTCGGTCGACCGGATATCGGTTCCCTGGGGTGACCAGTAATGGACGTAGAAGATCGGCGTGTTGCTGTCCGGAAAGAAGGCCTGTTTCACGTTGCCGAAGGCCATGACACAGACAACCGTGATCCCGACAAGAGCGGCAACGGTCAGCAGCCGTACATGCAGGGAGCCAATCAGAAACGCGCGATAGACCCTGTAGAGGATGCCCTTGTAAGGGTCGTGATCGTCCAGATTGCCGGTGGCGGTTCTGAAGAAGTACTTGCCGAACAGCGGGGTCACAGTGATCGCGAAGACCCACGACAACAGCAGCGATATCCCGATCACGGCAAACAGCGAGAACAGAAACTCACCGGTAGCATCCGGGGACAGGCCGATGCCGGAGAATGCCATGATGCCGATGACGGTTGCCCCCAGCAGGGGCCACATGGTCTGAGCGACGACGCGGCTGGCTGCCTCAATCGCCTTCTGGCCACGCTGCATGTTGATCATCATGCCTTCCGCCACCACGATGGCGTTGTCCACCAACATGCCCATGGCAATGATAAGCGCACCGAGCGAGATGCGCTCCATCTCGATGGCGAAGATGCGCATGAACAGAACGGTGGCCATCACGGTCAACAGAAGAACCGTGCCGACCACAATTGCCGCGCGCCACCCCATGAACAGCGCCAGAACACCGATCACGATGACGACGGAGGCCGCAAGGTTCATGATGAAGCCGTTTACGGATTCATCGACCACGATATTCTGCTCGTAGATGGGATGGATCTGCATGCCGACAGGCAATTGCGCTTCGACGGCGGCAAGCTTTTCGATCACCCGTTCGCCGACTTCGACAATGTTGGTGCCATCGACCTGGGACACGCCGATCGTCACCGCCGCGTGGCCATCATGGCGTATCAACCTGTCCGGCTTCTCCGGTTCGCCCAACTCAAGCGTCGCGATGTCGGACAGGCGGATCATTGCCGTCGACCCTGCCCTGCCGATGACGAGATCCTGAATGCCGCGGAAGTCGTCAAAGGCGGAAGCCGTCATGAGGCGAATGCGTTTGTCACCGGAAACACCCGACCCGTTGGTCTGGATACGGTTTTCCGCATCCAGCACACCGATCACGTCGGTGAAGGTGATGCCGAGCCCGGCCATCTTGTCCTGATTGACATTCAGGTAGATGACATCCTGCGGTTCGCCGGCAACTTCCACCTTGCCGACCCCGGGAACAGTCAGGAGTTCGCGTCGGATACGCTTGACCGTGTCGCGAATGTCCCGGTTGGTATAACCGTCGGCAGTGAAGGCGTAGAAAAGGCCATAAACATCGCCGAAATCGTCATAGACCAGCGGTGTGCCCGCCCCTGTCGGCAGGTTCCGGACCTCGTCATTGACCTTGCGCCTCAATTCGTCCCAGACCTGAGGCAATTCCTCGCCGTCGTAGGTTGGCTTGATTTCGACGCTGATGCGCGACAGGCCGGGCTCCGACACGGATGTGATCAGATCCAGTTGCGGCATCTGCTGGATGGCCGTTTCGAGGTTTTCGGTAATTTCGTTTTCGACTTCAGCCGCGGTTGCGCCTGGATAGCTGGTGATTACCTGAGCCTGCTTGATGGTGAACGCAGGATCTTCCAGCCGCCCCACGGTGGACAGGCCCCAGAGCCCGCCCAGAAGCGACATGATCACGATCATCCAGGTGTTGACCGGCTTTTGAATGGAGTAGCGTGCAATATCCAAGGTTTCTGATCCTCTTGCCTGTCCGGAACCGGATCAGTTCAAACGCCGCACGACCTGGCCGTCGCTGAGATAGGCGACGCCGGCGGAAACGATGTCGTCGCCTTTGTCCAGGCCGGAGCGGACCGGAATGAAGTCGCCCATGACCGTGCCGATTTCGACCGGGTTCTTAGACACGGCGCCTGTATCTGTATCGAATTTCCAGACGTAGGCGCTGCCATCACCGTCGACGGCAATTGCACTTGAAGGCACCAGGAACTGTTCTCCCAGTTCCAGACCTTCCGGCAGAAACTTCACGGTGACAGAAGCCGTCATGCCGGGTGACAGCTGCTCTACGCCGTCGCGAGGCATGGCAAGGGTGATGCGATAGGTTTGCGCCACATCATCGACCTGGCTGGAATGCTCGCGGTAGGTCAGCGGAAACAGCTTGTCGCCGTAGGCCGGGAACCTTGCCTCGATCGAGGCGACTTCGGACTCGGATACCCGTCCGAACAGCGCCTCGGCAACGTTGATGTCCACCTGCACTTCCGACACATCGTGAAGCCGCACAACCGGTGTGCCGACACTGACCGTGGTGAAATTGTCGACCAGGCGTACGGAGACGATCCCGTCGAAAGGTGCTTTCAACGTGGTGTATTCGAGGTTCTGCTTGGCTTCCTTCAACGTCTCAAGCGCAAGGTCGTGCTTGTTCTTCTGCTCGTCGTAGGCGGACTGTGAGATCACGGACCGTTCGCGCAGGGTTTCCAGCCGGTCGAGTTCCCTCTTTGCCTGCTCCGCATTGATCGTCGCCTCGCGAACGGCGCGGTCGTAGTCAGTCGTGTCCAGAGTGGCGATCAGGTCTCCCTCTTTCACGCGCTGGCTTTCCAGAACCGGAAGCGCAACAAGCTTGCCCGGCACCTGAAAGGACAGGTCGACGGTCTTTACCGCCGCAACCCGGCCCGCAAACCGCCGCTCCAGCAGACCTATCTGGTCTGTCACCGTAAAGATTTTCGCCGGCCTCGGCGCAGCGTGAAGCTTTGCTTCTGCTTCGGAAACCGGATCAACTGCGTCTTCCTGGCAGGCTGCGAGCATTCCCGCAGCAAACAGGAGAGCGACCCAACGGCGGATTGGGGCTTTGTGAAGTGCCAGCATTTGGTCTTCCGTTCTAGTCTTGGAGTTGGGTCAGACGCTTGCGCAGTTCCTGAAAAACCAGCGCGCGTTCCTCATCTGTGAAAATCGTGACGCAATGCGCCTCGGAGAAATGCAGACCTTCCAGGCACGCCCAGATTGCCCAGGCTTTGCCGCGGTCGGAAAGTTCGGCTTCGATGGCCGCCTTCATACGGGATTTCACGCCCATGAAGGGTTCACTCAGGTCGGGACGGTCTGCTTTCGTGGCCAGCATGGCCTGCGCAAGATCCCGCTGCTCGCTCAGCCAGCCTTCGGTGACTTCGATCATGGCGCTCAACGTCGGGCATTCGGAAGAAAGGTTCCGCTCCCGCGCAGCAGCCACTTCAGCTTCGAACTGGCCCGCGAGGAATTCCACCATGCCTGTAATCAGCGCGTCCTTGGTGGGAAAGTTATAGAGCACCCCACCTTTCGAAAAGCCGCTTTCCTCGGCCACGGCATCCATGGTGAGGCTTTGCGCTCCCGAGCGTCTCACGACTTCGAGCGCAGCCTTCAGTATTTCCGATTTCGATTCATGCGAGTTGCGTGTAGAACGCGCGGCCATTTCTATACCGTCCAGTCAGTACAGTTTCGCGCTATTTATACCGTCCAGCCGGTACAGACAAGGGGGCACGCTGGCATAAATCCGCCAGCTTTTTCATCCAGCACACACCCGAAACGTGTCCTGGCAGCTGAATACCCCAAACACTGGCACGGGCAAGAGCCTGTGCCAACAGACAGAACCTGATTTTATCGAAATCGATCCGGGTAAAAAAAAGGAGCCAGCCGGAAGGCAGGATCAGGCTGCAGCGTTCTTGCGCATCGCAGCTTCGTTTGCCGCCTGTTCAGCGGCGGCAGCTTCCGCTGCCAGCCGCGAACGCTCATTGGCTTCTTCATCGGTACGTTCTGCAAAGGCGATGAATTCATCGGCCGGCATGGGGGCTGCGAAGAAGTACCCCTGGGCAGCGGTAACGCCAAGTTCAAGCAACCGGTCGATCTGCTCTTCCATCTCGACACCTTCGGCAATGATGCCCATGCCCAGATTGTCGGCCAGTTCAACCATGGAATCGACGATGGTCGTCGAGTTGTCGTCCGACCCGATGGTATCGATGAACATCTTGTCGATCTTGATGATGTCGACGCCCAGTTTCTGCAGGTAAGCCATGCCGCCGTGGCCGGTGCCAACGTCGTCCAGCGCCACACGCACACCCAGGGCCTGCAGTTCCGCGATGATCTTGCGGGCGAGTTCCATATCTTCCAGCGGATGGCGTTCGGTCACTTCCACGACGATCTGCTGGAAGGAAATCCGGGACTTTTCGAAGATCGAGCGGATATCGGAAATGATTTCGCGATCCAGGAAGTGCCCCGCGAAAAGGTTGATCGAGAGCTTCAGGTCCGGATTGTCGCCATAAAGATCCCCGATTTCCTCCGACGATACGCGCATCATGTGGCGGGTCATGTCGAAGATATGGCCGTTGTTTTCGGCATAAGCCATGAACTGGCCCGGTGAAACGATCATGCCGTTTGGACGGCGCCAGCGCATCAGGATCTCGCAGCCGCGCAACCGGCCGCTCTCGATGTCCATGACAGGCTGATAGTAGGGGATGAACTCGCCGTTGCGGATCGCGGCGATGAATTCGTCGTCGGCCTCCCGCTCCGGACGCCAGGACAACCAGACGCCGATGGCAACGAACAGAAGCGCAATGCCGGCACAGGCGGCGGCGGCAACAACCTTCAGATCCTGCACGACATTGCCGGCGGCCGAAATCGGTGCGGTGATCGTCGCGACCAGCGGATAGAGCTGCGAGGAGACCTCGACAGACAGGATTTGCGAAGGATCGGTCGCCTCGGAGTTATAACCGCCGATACTGTACCAGAGCAGATTGTTGCCGAGGCGCAGTTCGGCCCTGCGATAGGAGCGCAGATATTCCGGGCCGGGATCGATGGCAATCACGGCAGGCGTCACTTCCGCGAACAGACGGGTCTGGTCCTTGAGATCCCAGCTGATCACCGCCGCGCGAGCCCCAAGGTAGTTGCGGTCCAGCATGCCGATACCGACCAGCGGGCCGTCTTCGCGCATCGGAGGAAGAACGACCTTTCCGGCCAGATCTCGATCCGGAATGATGCACATGCGTTGACCGGCCGCGTCCGCCAGCCCGATGGCGTCGATCATGCCGTGCTCAACGATCTGTTTTTCGTAGATACCCCGGTCTTCGGCGCTACAGGTTTGCACGTCGTCACGGTCCAGTCGCTGCAGCAGCGAGACGGTCGTGGAAATAGCCTCTTCGGCGCGATGGATAGCCACATTTCCCATGGCTTCCATTTCGACGACGGCGCGGCGTTCCGCATATTGGTTGAGGATGACGTTGATCGCAAAAAGCGGAGCAGTCGCCAGCGCAAGGGCGATCAGCACCGTTTTTACAAAACCAACATAGCGGAAAGACAAGTCGCAGGCCTGTTCGTGAATAAACTCTTTCTGACCATGGCTGATCTGGGTAAACAAGGACTGAAGATTCAGCAGTTTCATTCAGATCAAAGCGACCTGCCTCATTGCCGTGTTAGCTGCAGGACAGACGAGATAAAGCCGGACTTCGGGAGGGTTACATGCAGGCATTGTTTATTGGACAAGCCTATATCGACGTTACGTTTTTGACCGACCAGCTGCCGACGGGCGACGAAAAGACAATTGCCCGGGATTACGCGATCAGTTTCGGCGGCAATGCCGTTACAGCGGCGTTCTGCTGCGCCAAACTGGGTGGCAAGCCGGAACTGTTATGTTCACAGGCGGATGACTGGCTGGCGCGGATGTTCCTGGACATGGCCGCGGCCTACGGCATTTCCATTCACGGGCGCAAGGTGCGCGAGAGTTCGCTCTCCTTCATCATGCCGAAGGGAGGCAAGCGTGCCATCGTGCGCTGCCGCGACAACGAATTCCTGCATCCTTTCCCTCCCCTCACGCTTACCGGCATGAAGGCATTGCATCTGGATGGCCACATGCCGGATGCAGCCCTCCACTATGCGACCACATGCAAGAACCTCGGCATTCTGACGTCTCTCGACGGAGGTGCGGTTCGCGAGAACACGGACGAGCTTCTGAACCAGATCGACATTGCGGTCGTTTCCGAACGGTTCTGCCAGCAGCTTGGCATGTCGACCGGCGAGACCCTGGCGTATTTGCGCACCAAGAACTGTCCTGTCGGCGCTGTCACGCTCGGCGACGAAGGCATGGTCTGGTACGAAGCCGGCGGTCCGGACAAGGTTATGCCGGCCCTGAATGTACCCTTGTCGAAAGTGGTCGATTCCAACGGGGCCGGCGATGTGTTCCATGGCGCCTATGTTGCGTCCTACCTGCAATGGCCGGAAAGAAGCTGGGATCAGCACTTCCGCTTTGCACGTGGTGCCTCGACCCATGCGATCCAGCACCTGGGCAACGAAGCCAGCCTGCCGACACTGGAAGACATCGAACGCGCCAACAGCACCTTCCTTGAAAAGGCAGCTGCCTGACACAATCAGCCCCGGCAAAGCACTGGCTACAACGCCTTCGCGTTTCAACCGGGGAAAGTGTGACGCAGGACATATTTTGTTCGAATAAGCCCGGCTATTGCTTCAACCGGCTTTCGCCTTGCCACACTGTGGAACTTACCCCAGAGTGGGATCACCTCTATTTCGTGGAGATTTTCAATGATGTTTTCCCGTTCGCCCCGGATCGCAGCCGGTCTGACAGCCGCTGTCAGTCTGCTCGCTCTACAAGCCTCTCCGGCTCTTGCCTTCGATCCGTCCGGGAACGAGATTGCCGATGCGTTCCTGTCACTGCTGGACGCTGAAAAAGGCACCGTCGAGAGCTATGGTTCGGTTGACGAAGCAGGTGGCGCCGTCACGCTCAGCGACATCGTCATCAGCAAGGAAGACGAGGAAGGCGCCAGCGTCACCATCGCTTCCACCGTGCTGACTGGTGGCGAAATCCAGGCTGACGGCCGGCTCAAACTGGCAAGTCTCGACATGAGCAACCTTCAGCTCACGGCCGAGGACGGCGGCATGTCGCTGGCAGACCTCAAGGTTACGGAACTTCTCTTGCCCACGCCGGAAGAAGCTGCGTCCGATACGCCGCCGGTCGGGCCCGGCTACAAGACGTTTGAAGCCAACAGCATCCAGATCCGCGATGAAGACAACCAGATTGCCGACATCGCAAAAATCTCGTCTTCGATCGATGCCATGGACGGCGATCTTCCGACGGCCGGCAGTTTCGCCGTGACCGGCGCCACGATTGATGTGAAGGAACTGGAATCGAAGGAAACCAAGTCCCTCACGGATCTCGGTTATGAAACCCTGACTGTTGATGTTGCCGGGTCAGGCAAGTGGGATCCGGAAGCAGCCACGCTTGTGGTCCCGGAACTCAAGATCGATGCCAAGGAAGCCGCCAGCCTGTCGCTTTCCTTCTCCATGGGCGGGGTTACCCGGGAAGTGGTCACCCAGCTCAACGAAAAGTCGGAGAAGCCGGAAGAAGCGATGGCGCTTCTGCAGAACGTGACCATCGAAAATGCCAAGATCCGGCTGGACGACGCCTCTTTGACGGGACGCGTTCTGGATCAGGAATCGAAAAAGGCCGGTGTTGACACGCCAACCTATGTAGCTGGCCTCACCGGCACGCTGCCGATGATGCTTGGCATGCTGCAGAACAAGGAACTGGAAGGCAAGGTCGCTCAGGCTGTGACCCAGTTCCTGAACACCCCGGGCTCGCTGGAACTGACGGCAGCACCTGGTGCGCCGGTTCCCCTGTCCCAGATCATGGGAACGGCGATGTTCGCGCCCCAGATGATCCCGCAGATCCTTTCAGTTGGCATCACCGCCAACCAGTAACTCTGCCTTCAAACAGCAAAAAAGCCCGGACCTTGTCCGGGCTTTTCTTGTTTGTGCGTTCAAGAATGCAGGTTTACTCGGCTGCCTCGTTCCGGCTCTGGAACTGCAGTTCGCACAGGCGCCGATATATGCCGTCGTGCTCGAACAATTCGTCATGCGTGCCGCTTTCAAGGACGCGGCCCCTGTCCAGAACGAGTATCTTGTGCGCGTGGCGAACCGTGCTGAGCCGATGGGCGATCACAAGCGTCGTGCGACCTTCCATCAGTGTTTCGAGCGCGGACTGGATCTTGGCCTCGGATTCCGCGTCGAGAGCAGAGGTCGCCTCGTCCAGCAACAGGATCGGCGCATCAAGCAGCATGGCGCGCGCGATGGCAACCCGCTGACGCTGACCGCCGGACAATCGACCGCCGCCGTCGCCTGCCAACGAGTTGTAGCCTTCAGGCAATTCGAGGATGAAGTCATGGGCGTTTGCCGCCTTTGCCGCCACCTCGATCTCTTCCTGCGTGGCATCGGGCCTGCCGATTGCGATGTTGTCGCGGATGCTGATGTTGAAGAGGTAGGAGTCCTGACTGACGTAGGCAATGTTACGGCGCAGGGAACCCATCGTCACCGATTTGATCGGCTGGCCGTCGACGCAGATCGTACCTTCCTGCGGATCGTAGAAACGCTCGATCAAGGCAAAGACCGTTGATTTCCCGGCGCCGGATGCACCAACCAGTGCCGTTGTCTTGCCGCCCTCAGCGGTCAAGGTCAGCCCGTTCAGGGCAGCACCTTCGCCGTAGGAGAACTTGACGTCCTTCAGTTCGATCTGCCCGCTATCAACCTTGAGGTCCGGGGCATTTTCGACCTGCTCCAGATCCGGCTGCTCGTCGATCAATTCGTACATTAGACGAACCCCGACCAGCGCCTTGCTGAGATTGACATTCAGGCGGGCCAGACGGCGCGCCGGATCATACGCAAGCAGCAGGGCGGTGATGAATGCGAAGAACGCACCGGGGTCCTTGCCCAGTTCCACCACCGAATATCCTCCGTAGAAGATAACCAGTGCAATCGCGAACCCGCCGAGGGATTCCATCAGCGGCGAGGTCCGCGCCGTTAGCGCTGCGATCTTGTTGGACTGGCGCTCGACTTCAGAGACGGATGTCGCCATCCGCTGCTGCATCGTCTGCTCCATTCGGAAAGACTTGACGATGCGAATACCCAGTACGGTTTCCTGCAGGGTGGAGCCAATCTTGGCGTTCGAAACCACCTGCCGCTTGGCGTAGGTCTTCACCCGCTTGACCAGAAAACTGACACCAACGACGATCGGCGGCATGATCACCAGTGCGAGCAGGCTCATCAGGGGATCCTGGACAATCATCACGCCGACGAGACCGATCAGGGTCAGAATATCCCGGCCAAGGCTGAGCACGATCATGTCGATGACCGAACGGGCACTGCCGGCACCCGTGTTCACGCGAATGCCCAGTTCCGGCAGGGACATCCGGTCGTAGTAGGCCTGGTCCTGCATGGTCAGCCGCTTGAACAAGCGGTTCTGAAGGTCGGCAACAATCGCGTTGCCTACCCTTGAGAGAACGACCATCTGACCGTAAGTCGAGGCGCCCTTGAGGGTGAAGATGCAGATGACCGCTCCGGCGATGACATAGATCATCTGCTTGTCGCGGTTGATGAACACCTCGTTGATGACATCCTTCATGATCCAGGCACTTGCGGCGGTCGTCGCCGCTACCATGCCCATGAAAACGAAGGCCACCATGTAGCGTGGTATGTAGGCCCGGAGATTTTCGCTCAACAGGCGCTTGATGACTTGGACCGTGCCATCCGGATCTTTCCAGATCTCCCATTTTGCAGGGTTGAGCACTGTAAGCCGCCTTTCCAAAAACTCGCTAAGCTTAGCACGACTGAGGCCGGCTAGGCCGGCCTCAAGCCTCTGTTGCAGAGGGTTATCCCTATTTAACGGTCACCCGCAAGTAGGTTGTTATCAGGCGTCCGGCAAGTTCAGACGCAAATGCAGATCGCGAAGCTGAGCCGATGTCGGTTCGCTCGGTGCGCCCATCATCAGGTCTTCCGCCTTCTGGTTCATCGGGAAGAGCATGACTTCACGGATGTTGGCTTCATCAGCCATCAGCATGACCATGCGGTCGATGCCGGCCGCGCAGCCGCCGTGCGGAGGAGCGCCATACTGGAATGCATTGACCATGCCGCCGAAGCGCTTGTCGACTTCCTCAGCCGGATAGCCGGCAATTTCGAAGGCCTTGTACATGATCTCCGGCTTGTGGTTCCGGATCGCGCCGGAAACCAGCTCGTGACCGTTGCAGGCCAGATCGTACTGATAACCGCGAACATCCAGAGGATCGCCTTCCAAAGCTTCCATTCCGCCCTGAGGCATGGAGAACGGGTTGTGTTCGAAATCGATCTCGCCGGTTTCCTCATCGCGCTCGTAGATCGGGAAATCCACGATCCAGGCAAATTCGAACCGGTCCTTGTCGGTATGGCCAAGCTCTTCGCCAATGATGACACGGGCCTTGCCTGCGACCGGCTCGAACTGCTTCGGCTTGCCGCCGAGGAAGAAGGCCGCATCACCGACGTCGAGACCCAGCTGGGTGCGGATCGCTTCGGTGCGCTCGGGACCAATGTTCTTGGCCAGCGGACCGGCAGCTTCCATGGAACCGTCTTCAGCCTTGCGCCAGAAGATGTAGCCCATGCCCGGCAGGCCCTGCTCCTGGGCGAACTTGTTCATGCGGTCGCAGAACTTGCGGCTTCCGCCCTTCGGTGCCGGGATGGCGCGGATCTCGGTGCCCGGCTGCTCCAGCAGCTTGGCAAAGATTGCAAAACCGGACCCTGCAAAATGCTCGGAGACGATTTCCATCTTGATCGGGTTTCTGAGGTCCGGCTTGTCGGTGCCGTACCAGAGAGCTGAATCCTTGTAGGAAATCTGCGGCCAGTCGCGGTTGACCGGACGGCCGTTGCCGAAACGCTCGAAACAGCCTGCAATCACCGGCTCGATGGTATCGAACACGTCCTGCTGTGTGACGAAGGACATTTCCATGTCGAGCTGGTAGAAGTCGGTCGGTGAGCGATCGGCACGCGGGTCTTCATCGCGGAAACACGGCGCGATCTGGAAGTACTTGTCGAAGCCGGAGACCATCAGCAGCTGCTTGAACTGCTGCGGTGCCTGCGGCAGGGCGTAGAACTTGCCGGGGTGCAGACGAGACGGAACCAGAAAGTCACGCGCGCCCTCAGGGGAAGATGCCGTGATGATCGGCGTCTGGAATTCGTTGAAGCCGATGTTCCACATGCGGTCACGCAGATCGCGCACCACGTTGGAGCGCAGGATCATGTTCTGGTGCAGCTTCTCGCGGCGCAGATCCAGGAAACGGTACTTCAGACGAACTTCTTCCGGATAGTCCAGATCACCGAAGACCGGCAGCGGCAATTCCTTCGCCGCACCCAGGATTTCCATCTCGCGGATGAAGACTTCAATGTCACCGGTCGGAAGTTCGGCGTTGATGGTTTCGTCGGTGCGCTTCTTCACGTTTCCGTCGATGCGGATACACCATTCGGAGCGCACGGATTCGGCCAGTTTGAAGGCCGCAGAGTCGGGGTCGACCACGCACTGGGTGACACCGTAATGATCGCGCAGATCGATGAACAGCACCCCGCCATGATCGCGGACCCTGTGGACCCAGCCGGAAAGACGGATAGTCTGGCCTTCGTCGGACAGACGGAGGTCACCGCATGTGTGACTACGGTAGGGGTGCATTCTAATTCCTCGACATTTTTCTTGGCATAGAAAATCGTTACGGCCCGCTGGAGGCAGGCCGAGTCCGGCTGCACAATCCATGTTGCGGGACGAAAGTCAAGGGAAAGGCTTGCGGTAGGCTTGCCTCTCCCCTTTTGAACGCGAAACGGTTCGGGAATTTCTCTCAGGCGTCGACTGCTTGCAACAGTGGATGCCACTGGCCGCGGATCTCGTGGGAACTGGCATCGGAATAGTCGAATACGCCAGACCCGGCTGCGGCATGGCGGGCATATATCACCCGATCAGATATCCGGGCAAGCAGCGGATAGCCCTTTTTGGCGAGCAACTGCTCCAGATCGGCAACCTGGTTTGACCGGCGATCGATCCGGTTTGCGACGACGTGAATATCGGCCTTGCCCTTGCGCACGCGCTTGATATCGGAAATGCCGTCGAGAAACTTCAAGGTAGCGTCCCAGTCGAAGGCTGACGCAAGCACCGGAACGATGATATCGGACGACTCCGCGATCAGGTTCTTGGCCAGCTCCGATCGAAGCCCGCCGGGTCCGTCGATGACTATTGCGTCCAGATGCTTGTCCTTGTCACCGATAGCCTCCTCCTTGCTCCAGTTGAGGCCTTCGATCTGTGCGAGGCCCTTTGGGCGGCGCTTGACCCAGGAAAGGCTCGACTTCTGCCGGTCCGCATCGGCAAGTGCAACATCTTCGCCACGGGCGGCGAGCGCAACGGCAAGATTCGTGGCGAGGGTCGTCTTGCCGCAACCGCCCTTTGAATTCACCACCAGTATCTTGCGCATTTCCACTCCCCTGTGTGTTCTTTTGCGGACGCTCGCTTAAGCTTCAACATAGGCGCACAAAATGCGCCTTTTCAAGAGCTTCAAGCGCGAAAATTACCATTTCGTGGCGACAAAGCGGCAGAACTCGGGTATAGCTGTCCGTCACCATGCATGTGATTACAAAAACAAAAGATCTCGCCGCTGCGTGCCAGCGTCTTGCCGCTCATGATTACGTGACTGTCGACACGGAGTTTCTCCGTGAGACAACCTTTTGGCCCAAGCTCTGCGTCATCCAGATGGCAGGGCCTGACATGGCCTTCATCGTCGATGCCCTGTCCGAAGGGCTGGACCTTGAACCCTTTTTCGAGCTTATGCGCGACGGCAATGTGACAAAAGTTTTTCACGCTGCCCGCCAGGATATCGAAATCATCTATCATCTCGGAGAACTTATCCCGGCCCCGCTGTTCGACACTCAAGTCGCGGCCATGGTTTGCGGCTTTGGTGATTCCATTTCCTACGACCAGCTTGTCTACAAGGTGACCGGCGCCCGGATCGACAAGTCGTCCCGCTTTACCGACTGGGCCCGCAGGCCGCTGACGGCAAAGCAACTGGATTATGCGCTGGCGGACGTCACGCATCTGCGCGACGCCTATCAGTTCCTGAAAGCGAATCTCGCCGAACAGGACCGCAGCCACTGGGTTCAGGACGAAATGCAGGTGCTGACATCCATCAACACCTACCGTACGGATCCCGAACAGGCCTGGAAACGGCTGAAGCTTCGGGTGCGCAAGCCGGTTGAACTGGCCGTGATGATGGAAGTTGCAGCCTGGCGCGAACGGGAAGCGCAATCACGCGACGTTCCGCGCAGTCGCGTCATCAAGGACGATGCCATCTACGAGCTCGCAGCTCAGCAGCCCCAGGACGCAGAATCGCTCGCGCGCCTCAGAACCATTCCGCGCGGCTTCGAGCGTTCAAAGTCCGCAGACGAGATCCTGAAAGCCGTCAGACGGGCCGTTTCGCTTCCCAAGAACGAAATGCCGAAGCTGCCGAAAGGTCGACAGGCACCGGATGGTTCAGCGGCCGCTGTCGACCTCCTGAAGGTTCTTCTGAAACTTGTCAGCGAGGCCCATGGCGTTGCTGCCAAGGTCATAGCCACAGTGGATGATCTTGAAAAGATCGCCGCGGATGATGCTGCCGATGTGGCAGCCATGAAGGGCTGGCGGCGCGAGCTTTTCGGCGAAACCGCGCTCAAGCTCAAGCGCGGCGAAGTCGCCCTCGCCTTCCAGGAACGTCAGATCGTCGCGATTGATCAGCCGCGGCAGGCGAACGTTGAATCGGAAGCGGCAGAGTAATCTCTGCCGCCTGCCTCCCCAGCCTCAGTTCCGCAGCCCCCCAGAAATCAGCCGGCGTTTACAGCAACATCGACATCGATGACCTTGCTGAGCTGGTTCGCACGCTTGCGCAGGCGTTCACCGTCGAGATCGGCAAGGTCCTTGCCGAGATCCAGCGACAACCCTGTTTCCGATTTGGTGATGCCGACCTTCGGCAACATGCCGGCAATGGAAGCACTCAAAAGAGACGCCACCCGCATGGTAGCGCCAAGAACCTTGGCGCGGATGCGCAGACGGTCTGTAAACAGCTCCCGGATGACCGGTGAAAGATCGCCCTCGCGCAGACCCTGGTGGCGATAGAAAACGGCTGCCGCAAGATAAGCGCGACTGGCATGATCCAGCCCGACGAAAGATGCGTTCGAAATGATATTGAGGCTCTGCTCGCCGCGATAATCGGGATGGGCGCGCCAGCCGATGTCGGAGAGCAGACACGCCGCGTGGCGAAGCCGTGTCTCGTTGGCGGTTTCCTCGATGCCAAGTTCCTTGAACAGCTTGTCCGTCCAGACAATCAGCTCTTCCGCGTGCGCAGGTGAGCGCGCACGCAGCGTGCACAGTTCGCGTGCAGCTTCAATCACCGGGTCATGTGCCTGCATTTCCAAAGGCAGCTTTTCATGGAGCAGGCCTTCACGAACACCGGTTGCGGAGAAGACCAGGCGCTCCGCCTTCATCGACGTCAGCACCTGCTCCAGCACGACTGCACCGATCGGCACCAGCGGACGGCGCTGTTTGGAAACGATCTCCGCCAGTTCCACCCCTTCAAGGTTGGGAATGGCGATACGCTTGCAGAAGGCAATCGCCTCTTCCGCACTGATTTCATAATTGTGCATCACGTGCAGCGGGTAATTGTTCTGCATCAGATGCAGACGGCCCAGCGACCGCCACGTGCCGCCAACGGCATAGAATGTCCGTTCACCGGGAGCCAGGTCAGGCCACTGAAAGTCCTTGAGAGCCGCTTCGGTGATCTTCTGTGCCTTGGCGATCTTGCCTTCGGCCTCTTCCGAAAGCCGCAGCCCGCCAAGGGGGAACGTCGCTCCCGTGCCGGGCTTGTTGTCGGCAATTTCCACCAGCTCCAGACTGCCGCCCCCCATGTCGCCGACAATGCCGCGCGGCTGCCAGAACCCGGCAATCACACCAAGAGCGGAATAATAGGCCTCTTCATTGCCATCGAGGATGCGAACCGGCGCCTCCAGAAACCGTTCGACCTCGCGCACGAAATCAGGACCGTTTTCCGCATCGCGCGCCGCAGCCGTCGCCACGATATAGATGTCCTGACAGCCGGTATGCTTGATCAGGGTCTTGAAGCGGGTCAGTTCACCGAGAGCCAGGCTGACGGAATCGTCTGCCAGACGGCCGGTCGCCGCAATGCCCTTGCCGAGTCCTGCCAGCAGCTTTTCGTTGAACAGCATGGTCGGAGTGCGGGCCTTGCGCTCGTAAATCACGAGGCGCACGGAGTTGGAACCGATGTCCACGACTGCGACAGGTCCGGACCCGTTGAGCCGGCCACGTGCCGGATGAAACTCAGCAGTCATGCTAACCTCGTTTTTGCCGTTCCAGGAACGGCCTCGGCCGATCGCTCTTCAATGATTTGCCTCTGCCGGAAAGCGAGGGGTTCGTCATGAAATACTGATGCGCATTGAAGGGTTCCTCATTGGCGTTCGGAACGATGCGCTCATGGCTGCCGTCCGACAGAATGCGCCAGCTTTGCTGGTTGTCCTTCAGGTTGGCCACCATGATCTGGTCCAGAACCTGTTCGTGCACGGTCGGTGTCTTGAGCGGTGCCAGGACCTCGACCCGCCGGTCGATGTTACGCGGCATCAGATCGGCCGAGCCGATATAGACGTGTGCCTCGGGAGACGGCAGTCCCTGGCCGTTGCCAAAGCAGTAGATGCGAGAATGCTCCAGGAAACGTCCGACAATGGATTTCACCCGAATGTTGTCGGACAGACCCGGAATGCCCGGACGCAGGCAGCAAATGCCGCGAATGATCAGATCGATCTGAACCCCTGCCTGGCTTGCGCGATAAAGGGCATCGATGATCGCCGGATCCACAAGGGAATTCATCTTCCACCAGATCTGCGCGGGGCGGCCTGCGCGGGCGTGCTCGATCTCGTTCTCGGTCATTTCCAGCATGCGCTGACGCAGGTTGACCGGAGACACCATGAGGTTGTTCAGTTCCGCCGGTTGAGCGTAACCGGTGATGAAGTTGAACACCCGGGCCGCATCCTCGGCAATGCCGGGATCATCAGTGAAGAAGGAAAGATCCTCGTATATCCGCGCCGTGATCGGGTGATAGTTTCCTGTCCCGATGTGGCAATAGGTCTTGAGCTGACCGTGCTCGCGCTTGATGACCATGGAGAGCTTGGAGTGCGTTTTCAGCTCGATGAAGCCGAAGACGACCTGTACCCCTGCCCGCTCCAGATCGCGCGCCCACTTGATATTCGCTTCCTCGTCGAACCTGGCCTTGAGCTCTACCAGTGCGGTAACGGATTTGCCGGCTTCGGCCGCCTCAGCCAAAGCCTTCACGATGGGGCTGTCGTTGGAGGTGCGATAGAGCGTCTGCTTGATCGCCACCACATCCGGATCACGCGCGGCCTGCCGCAGATACTGAACCACCACGTCGAAGGATTCATACGGGTGGTGGACGATGATGTCCTTCTGGTGGATCGCCGCAAGACAATCGCCGCCGTGTTCACGAATGCGCTCCGGAAAGCGGGCGGTATAGGGCTGGAACTTCAGGTCAGGCCGCTCGAGGTCTACGATCTGGGACAGGTTGTTGAGCGCAAGCAACCCGTTTGCAAGGAAGATCTCGCTTTGCCCGACATGCAGCGCTTCGCCCACGAACTCACGCAGCGCCGGTGGTGTGGTTTCCTGGATTTCCAGACGGATCACCGAGCCCCGGCGGCGGCGGCGCAAAGCGCTCTCGAACAGACGAACGAGGTCTTCCGCTTCTTCTTCGATTTCAAGATCGCTGTCCCGAATGACGCGGAACGCCCCCTTGCCCCGGATCTCGTAGCCTGGAAACAAGCGCCCGATGAAGAGGCTGACGACTTTCTCGATTGCGATGAACCGGGCAGCGCCATCTTCGCCGTTTGGCAACTGAACGAAGCGGTCAACCTGGCTCGGAATTCTGAGCAGAGCAATCATGCCGCGCCCACCGGAAGTTGGCGCCAGTTCAAAGACGATGGAAAAGCCAAGGTTCGGAATGAACGGGAACGGATGCGCCGGATCGATGGCAAGCGGCGTCAGAACCGGGAAGACATAAGCAAGGAAATAGTCTTGCAGCCAGGCCTTGTCCGCCTGGTCGAGCGTGTCGCCCTGCGGGATCTCGATCCCCTTGTCGGCAATCTCCCGGCGCAGCTCCACCCAGATCTTCTGCTGGGACGCCTGAAGGTCACGCACGGCATCGCTGATCTTCTGAAGCTGCTCGGTCGGCGTCAGGCCGTCGTCGGACAGATTGGTAACGTCAGCCCGCTGCTGACCACGCAGGCCGGCCACGCGCACCATGAAAAATTCATCGAGATTGTTGGCGGAGATCGACAGGAACCGAACGCGCTCAAGCAGCGGATGGTTCGGGTTCATGGCTTCTTCCAGAACCCGGAGATTGAACTGGAGCCAGGACAGCTCCCGGTTCATGAACCTGGCCGGAGATGTAGCCAGCTCACCTTCCGGTGTCAGTTCCGGCACGGTTCCCTTTGCATCGGAAGCAACTGTGGAGGCAGGCAGAATGTCCGAAAGATCAGGGGCTTCGTTCATGGCATCATCCCTTGTTCCGCGCAGCTTCCGCTTCAATCCGGCAAAACCGGGCACGCCCATTCTGCCTCAACGCCGCCGTGACTAACATGAACTTCTGAGCGGGCAAATGACAGTCCTGTGGCAGCATTGGCGATTATTGGCCTTTATGCACATTTTCCAAGACCCGCCCGGCAAGTGGTTTCGTGATCTTGACACGCCCGGCAAGAGCCTCCTGATCGATCGCCTCGACGGCGCGCATGGCGACCTCGAGCGAACGTTCCATTCGCACCACAAGATAGTCGACGACACCTTGATCGACCGCAATCTGCCGGTCGGCAAACAACTTCACCAGAACACGGCGAAGGAGATCATCGTCCGGCTCCAGAATTTCGACAGGCGTGGCCGCGCGCAGGCGGGACTGCAGGTCCGGAAGGGAAATTTTCCAGCTGGCAGGCCAGGTGCGGCTGGTGATGAGCACCGTCTTGCCCGCCTGACGCGCTGCGTTGAGAAGGTGGAACAGGGCCGTGTTGTCGATGCCCAGGTGCGCATCCTCGATCACGGCAGCGGGTGCGGCAACGAGTGTTTCCACGGACTGCGGATCGAGCTTGGAAGCAGCCAGAACGGCAGCGCCGGTCTCATCCTGAAAAGCCTGGACCAGATGGGTTTTTCCCGCGCCGACGGGGCCTGCAAGTACAACGACCGGAGATGGCCAGTCCGGCCAGCGTTCCAGCAATTCGAACGCAGCCCGGTTGGAGCCTCCAACCAGATAGTCGTCACGGCTCAAGGCCGCTTCATGCGGCAATTCCAAAGGCAACTGGCGCGGTGTTTCCACCATTTTCTACTCTGATACCTGTTCTTCTTGCCCCGATACGGGATGACCGGTTCCCCGATAGACCGGGCTTGCGAGATACTGCTTCAGGGCAAAGCGTGCAAGCACGCCGATCATCGCGGCGGCTGGAACCGCAATCAACATCCCCACAAATCCAAAGAGATATCCAAAGGCAAACAAGGCAAACATGAGCGTAACAGGATGCAGACCCGTGCTTTCGCCAACAAGTTTGGGCTGCAGGATATTGCCCTCCAGAAACTGACCGACGCCAAAGATCGCGGCGACTGCGATAATCCAGGGCCATTCCGGCCAGAATTGGACAAGCGCCACACCGATGGACAGGACTAGCCCCAACCCGGCCCCGACGAAGGGAATGAAACTGACGAGACCAGCCACCATTCCGATCAGGAGACCGAAGTTCAGCCCGATCAGCGCCAGAGAAACAGCGTAAAACGATCCCAGGATAAGACAGACCGACACCTGCCCGCGCACGAAACCGGCAACAGCCTGATCCATTTCCTTTGCAAGACCGCGGATTTCTGCCAGATGATCGCGCGGTAGCCAGCTGTCGATACGCGCGACCATGCGGTCCCAGTCGAGCAAAAGATAGAATGCAACGACCGGCGTAATGACGAAGAGCGACAGGATCGACAGCAACGCCTGACCGCCGCTCCAGAGCGACTGGGCCAGCTTGCCGACGAAAGAAGCCCCCTGCCCGATGAGATTGGACATGGAGGACTGGAGGTCTTCCGCATTGATGCCCGCGACGGACGCCAGGTCGGCCGGAAAGTTATCCGACAGCAATGCCTGCAGCTTGCGGATCAGCTCCGGGAACTTTTCCAGGAAAAGGGCAAGCTGATTGCCCAACAGCGGCAAAAGCAGGATGAAGAACATCACGAGGATGAGGACGAAGGCGAACAGGATTGTCAGCGTCGCCCACATACGCCCCATGCCCAGTTTTTCCAGACGGTCGCAAACCGGGTCCAGCAGATAGGCAACGGCCATCCCCGCCACGAAGGGCAGAAGCACGCTGGAAAAGACGTACAGAAAAAGGCAGAAGACAATGAGAGAGATCAGCCAGAACTGTACCTGACGGCGAAGTGTCATGAATGGCGCTCCTCGGTTGTTCCGGCGCGTGAATATGGCTTTCCTGCGGACATGGGATTAAACCCTGCCTCGGGTCAAGTCCAGAATAGTCAGCCTTGCACGGTCCTGGCCCGGCACGGCGGCCCGCCAGCCTTGCTGTTTGCCGGCAATGCACTTTCTGGTGGTTGAAGGGGCAAGACAGCCAAGAAAGATGCGGAAGTTGCCCCGCCATCTGTTCTTAAGCCCTGCGCATAGCCGCTCGCCTCTTGTGTTCCTTGGCAGCAGACTGTAATCCGCACTGGCACAGCCAACCGCACGCAGTCTCGGAGTGCCCCATGAGCGAATCCTCTGGTCCCAACGGCCTGACCTATGCCGATGCAGGTGTCGATATCGATGCCGGAAACGAACTGGTGAACCGCATCAAGCCGCTGGTCAAGGCAACCTCACGCCCCGGGGCCGACAGCGACATCGGTGGTTTCGGCGGCCTGTTCGATCTGAAGGGCGCAGGGTTTCAGGACCCGATCCTGGTTGCGGCCAATGACGGCGTTGGCACGAAGCTGAAGATTGCCATTGAAACCGGTCAGCACCGCACTGTGGGCATCGACCTCGTGGCCATGTGCGTCAACGATCTGGTGGTTCAGGGCGCAGAACCGCTGTTCTTCCTCGACTACTTCGCAACAGGCGCGCTGGACGTGGCAACCGCAACGGATGTGGTGGCAGGTATTGCGGACGGCTGCAAGATGGCCGGAGCCGCACTGATCGGCGGCGAAACGGCTGAAATGCCGGGCATGTATGTGGAAGGTGACTACGATCTCGCCGGTTTTTCTGTTGGAGCGGTTGAACGTGGCGCGATCCTGCCGCGGCCGGATGTCGCCGAAGGCGATGTGCTGCTTGGCCTTGCCTCTTCCGGTGTCCATTCCAACGGCTATTCCATGGTCCGCAAGATTGTCGAGCTGTCCGGCATGACCTGGTCGGATGCAGCGCCGTTCGCGGCCGGAAAGACACTCGGCGAAGCTCTGATGGAGCCGACCCGCATTTACGTCAAGCCGCTGCTTGCCGCCCTGAAGGAAACATCCGGCATCAAGGCGCTTGCCCATATCACCGGCGGTGGTCTGCCGGAAAACCTGCCGCGCGTCCTGCCGAAAAACTGTTCCGCGCGCATCGACCTCACCCAGATCAACGTTCCACCGGTGTTCGGCTGGCTCGCCAAATCGGGCGGAGTGGCCGAAAAGGAAATGCTGCGCACCTTCAACTGCGGCACCGGCATGGTGATTGTCGTCGCCGCGGATGCGGCGGACGCGGTTGCCGACGTCCTTGCCAAGGCTGGGGAAACGGTTAGCAAGATCGGCGTCATCGAAGCTGAAGGCGCAGCACCGGTGCTGTTTGACGGCAGCCTGGACCTTGGCGCATGAGCCGCAAGAAGACTGCCATCCTGATCTCAGGACGCGGCTCCAACATGAGCGCGCTGATTTCCGCGGCAATGTCTCCCGACTATCCCGCCGAAATCTCGCTAGTCCTGTCCAACCGACCTGACGCCAAGGGGCTGGAACGGGCCGCTGAGCTGGGCATTGCAACGGCAGTTGTCGACCACAAGGACCATGCAGGTGATCGGGAAGCGTTCGAAAAATCGGTAGATGCCGTTTTGAAGGACCACAAGATCGACCTGGTCGCCCTTGCCGGTTTCATGCGTATCCTGACCCCCTACCTGGTAAATACCTGGGCGGGCAGGATGATCAACATCCATCCGGCTCTCCTGCCCTCTTTCAAAGGCCTTGCCACACATGAGCGGGCCTTGCAGGAAGGTGTCAAGTTGCATGGTGCCACCGTGCATTATGTGTCTGCTGAAATGGACGATGGTCCGATCATCATGCAGGGAGCCGTACCGGTTCTGGACAATGACACCCCTGACACGTTGGCTGCCCGTGTGCTGGACGTTGAACACCAGATCTACCCCAAGGCGCTTTCCATGGTTGCCAGCGGCAAGGCCAAGGTGTCGGGAGCACGGGTAACCGGCAGCGGCGACAGCAAAGAGACGGAAACGCTCATCTGGCCGTAGGCCGGACGGCTTTCCTCGCTTGCAGCAAAACGATCGCAATTTTTTCAGACCGATCCTGACGCGCCTAACGGATCTGTTCCCTCCGGCTAGCCTTTCTGAACCTGCTGCTGGAACGACAGGACAATGAATTCCGCCGGCCGCAAGAGCGAAACCTTCACCACCACGTTCATGCAACCGGCCTGAACATCGGCGCCTGTCATGGTCGTCCCAAGGCCGACGTCGACACCGTAGGCATCTTCTGGCGAAGCGCCCGCGAGAGCCCCTTGTTTCCATAGCCCGTTGAGGAAATTTTCGATCATCGATTTCACCGTTTTCCAGGTCGGAGCGGTGTTTGGCTTAAAGACGAAAGGATCCAGCGCCGCCTTGATCGATTGTTCCAGCATGATCGCGGTTCGGCGGATATTCACATAGCGCCATTCCGAGCTGTTACCGTCCAGCGTGCGTGCTCCCCACACCACATTACCTCGCTCGGGAAACGACCGGATCGCGTTCACGGCTTTTCCGTCCAACGGAGTGTTCAGGTCTTCCTGCTCCGCATCGGAAATGGATACGCAAGGCGACACGACTGAATTAAGGCCGAGATTTGCCGGCGCTTTCCAGACACCATGCTGGGCGTCTGTCGCTGCATATGCACCTGCCAGCGCACCTGACGGGGGCATGACATTTATTGCTTTTACAGCTTGCAAGAGAAGCTCGTTGTAGCGCTTTGAAAGGCTCTGCAAGATCTTGTGGGTTTTGAATTTCTCCTCTTCGGAGATGTCGTCGTCCTCAAGTGATTTCACCGCCTTATCGAAAGCGGCTTTCCGGGCCTCATCGGCCTGAATGGAAGTCTCCCGGCCAACATGATCGAAGAAGGCCTTGCGCGTACCAGCCGAAACGTTTTCGAAGGTTATCGACCCCGCACCAAAGTAAGACGTATTCAACCAGGGATAATAGGCAGCAGCAAAGCTCATATCTTCCGCTGCGAGCAAGGTTCGCAGGCCGCTTTTTCCCGAGATTACGTCATTCTCGTCTAAAGTTCGCTCCCTGTCCCCATCGAACACGTCGACTATGGCGAAACGGTTTTGCAAGTCTGTACAATGGGCAAGGCATCTATTGCTGACGGTCTTGTAGTCTTCTGACGACAACAACACCGCGTCGGGTATCACGATGACCGACGGTTCCTGAAGCTTGGCAAGCTCTCGCCAGACAGGTTCACCGAAATCCTCCACGGACTTGATAAGAGCGGGGTCTCCCGCGCCGTAACATCCAACCGACAAGATCCAGCAACCACGTCCTCCATTTTCGAAGAAGAGTCCCATGGCCGCATGCAAATTGAAGCGGCTTGCTTCCTCCAGGTCCAGAGCCGGCTTGCCATCCTGCAGGCTGAAGTCGAAACGAAACATGGGCCCCACGCCGAAACGGGCCTCGAATTCCGACATCGAGGAGATCCGCACCGGAATGCCGGTCACATCCTTGCCATCCACAATTGCCTTTTCCGTGTAGCCGACAAAGACCGCAACGCTCGTCGGGACCTGCACGATCGTGTTTGGGAAGGAGTTCAGCTCGGAGACATAAACACCCGGGGCCTCATACTTCTTCATTGCTCTCTTCCTCGTAGCGCGTCATCCGGCAGGAGCTTGATAAGCCTGACAGGTTCAAGCTCCCACAGTCGCGCCGGCGAACAAAGGACTTTCTGCCTCAAGTTGCAGATGCTCCATGAAGCACCCTTCGCTTTATTCTGAAGCTCAAGGATCGCAAATGCGTAGCGGATAGTATCTTGACTGATTGTGGGCGTTTAACCTGTCGGATAACGTGCCTGCATGTTTTTGAGTTTCATGTCGGCGCTTGGTGGCGTCGGGTTGTTTCTGATCGGTATGCTGCTACTGACCGACGGGTTGAAAGCCCTGGCGGCACAGCGCATGCGCGACGTGTTGTCCAGGTTTACCTCAACGCCCTTGTCGGGCGCCGTGACGGGTGCTCTCACCACCGCAGTCATCCAGTCATCCAGTGCAACCACAGTTGCCGCTGTCGGCTTTGTCGCTTCCGGCCTCCTCACCTTTCCCCAGGCGCTCGGCGTCATCTTCGGTGCCAACGTCGGCACGACCCTGACAGGGTGGCTGGTTGCGGTTCTCGGCTTCAAGCTGGATCTTGGCCAGATTGCCCTGCCCTTCGTGTTTTTTGGCGCGATTGCACGCCTGGCATTTCGTGGCCGGATCGCACTCGCAGGCCAGGCGCTCGCGGGCTTTTGCCTGATCTTTATCGGCATCGAACACATGAAAGACGGTCTGGACGCCTTCAGCGGTGTGGTAACCCCGACCGACTTTCCGCCGGACACACTCTTCGGCCGGCTGCAGCTGGTGTTGATCGGCATGCTGATCACCATCGTGACACAGTCCTCCAGCGCAGGCATTGCAACGGCGCTGGCTGCACTTGGTGCCGGTGCGATCAACTTTCCGCAAGCAGCGGCGCTGGTAATCGGCATGGACGTCGGAACCACATTCACGGCAGCTTTGGCGACCATCGGCGGTGGCACCATGGCCCGACGTACGGGCTACGCGCATGTGATCTACAACGTCATGACCGGTTTCATGGCGTTTTTCCTTCTAGGGCCGTTTCAGCTTGTGGCCGGGGTGTTGACCGGAAACGGCGACAGCCAGATTGCGCTTGTCGCTTTTCACAGTTTCTTCAATGCGCTCGGCGTCGTTTTGGTGCTTCCACTTGCACGGCCATTCGCCCGGTTGATCGAACATCTCGTTCCCGAAAAAGGCTCCGATCTGACCAGCCGTCTGGATCCGCTCGTGTTGCGGGACCCGCACGCAGCCGCGTCCCTGGCAGGGCAGACCGTCACACATCTGGAAACCTTGATCATCGAACGCCTGCGCAATCGGCTGGGCGCAAAGTCATCTGCTTATGAAGAACTGGATCGGGAAGATCTGGCCAAGGCCATCGCGGAAACACGGACATATCTGGACAAGATCATCGTTCCACCGAACGACAGGGCCTTTCAGGAGGAACTGAAAGGCCTGTTTCACATTCTCGACCACTTGAGCCGCCTTCTCTACCGCTGCGACCAGCAGCAGCGGATCGACGAGCTGTCTTTGGATCACCGGCTCAAGCGCCTGGCGGGCCTGCTTCTCGGTGCCACAGACATTTCCACCAGTCAAAAGGACGCCAAGACACAGGAGAAGACGCTGGACCGGTTGCGGCTGCTGATGCGCCGACAACGCCGCCTCAATCGTGACCGGCTGATTGCAATGGCCGCTGCCGATGCGGTCCCGGCGGAAACAGTCTGGCTGAAACTGGATGCCCTGCGTTGGCTGCACAGGGTTTCCTATCACCTGTGGCGGATCCGGTTGCACCAGAATGTACTTCTGGATGCGAACCGGGATCTGGCCTCGACTGTCGAAGAAGCCCGCATAGACGTCGACCAGGATTGATCGGCGTCGGCCTTCGGCCGATCACACGCCGTCAGGCAGCGGACCGGTCGATGATGACGTGATTTTCGCCGCGCGAACAGGCCTCCACGCGTGCCTCCACTCGGTAGATGTCACGCAGCATCGCTGACGTGATGACATCTTCGGACGGGCCGGCTGCGACGAGACGCCCTTCGGCAATCACCATGGTGTTCCGGCAGAACCGCAGGGCATGATTTAGATCGTGCAAGGCAATCAGAACCAGGGTGCCCTGGCGGCGTGCCAGGTCGCGCATGAAGTTCAGAACCTCGACTTGCCGGTAGAGATCCAGCGCGGAGGTCGGTTCGTCCATCATCAAAACTTCCGGACGGCGCACCAGTGCCTGCGCAATCGAAACCAGCTGACGCTGACCGCCGGAGAGTTCGCCAAGGTTCCGGAACGCCAGGCTATCGATCTGAAGCGCTTTCAGGATCTGGTCGATTTCGACGAGTTCCGAGTCCTTTACACGCCAGCCCTCACCCTGTTTGGCAGCCAGCAGAACGGATTCATAAACCGTCAGGACGGCATTGGCGTGGGTATCCTGGGGCATGTAGCGGATGGCATCCCGGGGCGCTGCCCGGTTGCCGGCCAGCACGACATCGCCGGGGCCTTTCAGCAGACCGGAGATGCGCTTGAACAAGGTCGATTTGCCGGCCGCGTTGGGACCGATCACCGCTGTCAGTTCACCGCCGGAGAAGACCGGTGTCGTGACCCCTTCGACCGCAAGAGTGGAGCCATAGCGTGCGCCAACCCCTTTCAGCTGCAACGTTACCATGACTGCCTCCGGTCCGCGAAAATAAGCGCGAAGAAGAATGGAACCCCGACAAGCGCGGTGATGACGCCGATGGGCAGGATCGCCCCTGGAAGAATGATCTTGGAAACGACCGAAGTTGCCGACAGCATCAGGGAACCGCACAAGATGGCCGCAGGCAGGAAGAAACGCTGGTCTTCTCCGACCAGCATCCGGGCAATGTGCGGTCCGACAAGCCCGACGAACCCGATTGTCCCGACAAAGGAGACGGGGATCGCCGCCAGCAGGCTGACGCCGAGCAGCGTTTTCAGCCGCAGCGACCTGATGTTGACGCCGAAACTCGCCGCCTTGACGTCGCCGAGCCGAAGGGCTGTCAGAGCCCAGGAATGCCGCGCGAAGAACGGAACGCAGACAACAAGAATGATGAAGGTCGCCAGAACCTTGCCCCATGTCGCCTTGGTCAGCGACCCCATGGTCCAGAAGACGACCGCAGCCAGCGCCTGTTCGGAAGCAAGATATTCCAGCAGCGACAGCAGCGCGTTGAACGTGAAGACCAGTGCGATCCCCAGAAGAACGATGGTCTGAACAGTCACGCCCCGTACAGTGGACAGCAGATAGATGAACAGCGAAGCCGCCATGGCCATCAGGAAAGCATTGATCGGGACCATGTATTGCACTGCGGCCGGAAAGATCGCGACGCCGGCGACAAGACCCAGGGCCGCGCCGAAACTGGCAGCAGCGGAGATGCCTAGCGTGAAGGGGCTGGCCAGCGGATTGGCAAGGATCGTCTGCATCTGCGCCCCCGCGAGGGACAGGCAGCCCCCAACGGTGATCGCCATCAGCGCGATCGGCATGCGAATGTCCCAAAGGACGACGCGTGTCTGCAGATCGGCGCCGGACGGATTAACCAGGGCGGAAAGCACTTCCGACAGCGGATAGCGGGCCGGTCCGATGGCCAGATCCAAAGAAAAGCTGAACGCCAGAGCGACGATCAGCCCGCAAATAACCAGAATGCGCCTGAACGCAAGGGCGCGGTAAAGACCGCGCCCCTCCTCAGTCGGAACGATTTCCGAAACCGCCATATTATTTACTCGAGTTCAGCGAAACGAAGTAGCCTGGCCGGTAGTCGATCGGCAGGAAGCGGTCGTGCAATTCCTGGAAAGTCGCTTCCGGGTCAAGGTCAGCAAAGAGTTCCGGATGCAGCCATTTTGCGATCTGCTGAACAGCGACGAACTGGTACGGGCTGTTGTAGAACTGGTGCCAGATGGCATGGACATTGTTGTCCCGGACCGCCTTGACGCCAGTAAAGCCCGGACGTTCCATCAGGCCAGCCAGCTTGTCGGCAGATACTTCCGGATCCGCACCGGCACCGACACCAACCCAATTCCCGCCGGGAACATACAGCTCCCAGTTTGCACCGGTCACGATGATCTGGTCCGGATCGGACGCGATGATTTGCTCCGGGTTGACGGTGCCGAAGGTGCCGGGAATGATCTCGGCAGCCATGTTGATGCCGCCGGCCATTTCAACCATTTTGCCAAAATTCTCGTTGCCGAACGACATGCAGCAATCATCGGAATAGCCGCCTGCACGCTCCACGAACACGACGGGTTTCGCGAGGTCTGACTGAGCCGCCAGCTTGTCGGTCACCTTGGCGATCTCGGCTGCCCGGAATTCGATGAATTCCTCGGCCTTGTCTTCCTTGCCGTAGAGCTTGCCGATCAGGCGCATGGACGGCTCGGTGTTTTCCATCGGCTTTTCGCGGAAGTCGACATAGACAACCGGGATGCCGACCTTGCCGAGTTTCTCGATGTAGCCGCCTTCTTCGGTGGCAACCTTGGCGTCGAGGTTCAGGATGATCACGTCAGGCTGGAGCGCAACGGCCTGTTCGACATCGAAAGTGCCGTTCTTCATGCCGCCGAAAGTGGGCAGATCGGCCATTTCCGGATACTTCTCGAGATACTGATGGTACCCGTCGTTGTCCGCCTTCTCGAAATCGTCTCGCCAGCCGACGACACGTTTGAAGGGGTCTTCACCATCCAGCGCGGCGGTGAAATAGATCTGGCGCCCTTCGCCCAGGATGACCTTTTCCACCGGCACTTCGACCTCGACCTCACGGCCGGTAATATCCGTGACCGTTACCACGTCGCCGGCAAGTGCCATTGCCGGAAGAAAAGTAGCCGTTACCAGCAAAGATGCTGCCAAGCTTTTGATTTTGCTCACATCCGCCTCGATTTTTTATTGAGGTTATAAGTTGAGGTTTAAATTCTTGTTTTTGGTATTTTTCCTGAGTATATGAGTCAAGAATTATCTTTTGGAATGGTTCCAAGCAACCGGAGCAATACGCCTGATGAGCGACGCAGACACACTCTCGAATTTCGATCTGCGTGAAGAAATCAAGGAATACTGGGGCAAGCGGGCCGAGACCTTCGACACCCAGCCGGGCCACGAGATTTTTTCCGATGAAGAGCACACCGCCTGGATAAGGCTGTTCGAAAAACATCTGGGCCCGGGCGGCTCCAGGCGCGTTCTTGACCTTGCTTCCGGAACCGGTGTCATCTCGCACCTGCTCGACGATCTCGGCTTTGAGGTGACCGGCATGGACTGGGCGGAACCCATGCTTGCCAAGGCCCGAGAAAAGGCAAGGAAACGCGGGCGCACGATCCGCTTTCTGCTTGGCGATGCCGAACGCACGATGGAAGCGTCCGAAAGCTACGATGCCATAACCTGCCGGCACCTTGTCTGGACCCTGGTCGATCCTGCGGCTGCCTTTACGGAATGGCACCGGGTGCTGAAACCTGGAGGGCAGCTGCTCGTCGTCGACGGAGACTTTGTCAATCCTGGATGGTTCGCGAAGTTGCTTGCAACGTTTTCAAAAACTCGTGCTCGCTTCGGACTGCTCGCGCAACAGGATGCAAAACCGGCAGACATGATGGAAACACATCGCAGCATCCTGTCCCGTGTTCATTTCTCGAAGGGAGCAAGGGCAGAAGCAGTCGTGGAGCTATTGCAACAGGCCGGCTTCACTCAAATCGTTGTCGATACGGATCTGAAAGCCGTGCACCGGGCTCAACGGTGTCACCTGCCTTTCTTCAAGGGCCTGGAAAGAGCAACGCAGCACCGCTACGCAATCTGCGCCAGGAAATGAACCACACCCGACTTGAGTTGCCGATTTGAAAACCAAACCAACTATTCTTGACATGGTGAAAGATTTATTACTCTCATCATAGCAGAAAACATAAAGTCAACTCAAAACACCTAGACAAAACTATTTAAACTTATAATTGCAAGAATAAATTGAACCTTTATTCTTCACCCTACGTTAAGCCGGTATCGATAAGAGTGGATGACAACACAACAATCGAGTATTGCCGATGTACGCCGGCCACGCTGTTTACTGCCTTCCTTTTAACAGCCTTCCGGCTTTGCGCAGGACACTGAAAACTCGTGCTGCAGCTGTTCTGCTGGCTCTGCTGCTTATTCCCCTGTCTGCAGGACTGACAAAAGCTTTTGCAGCTGAATGGGTGATCACACGGATTTCCGGAACGGTTTATCTGGTCGCACCAGGCATTCAGGCGCACCGGGCCCGCAAGGGGATGGCACTTCACAAGGGCCATACCATTGCGACGCGAAAGGGTGCACGCGCCGTGCTTCAACGAGGCAACGACAGCATCACGGTCGGCCCGAATACGGAATTTGCGCTGTCGCAATATCGCAGCAACGACAGCCAGACCACGCTGCTTCAACGCAAGGGAACGATCGATGTCGATGTCGAGACCCGCGGCAGACCGTTTTTCAGGGTTGAAACGCCTTATCTTGCAGCCGTCGTCAAGGGAACCCGCTTTTCGGTAACCGTAACCGGCAACGAAAGCCAGGTTTCGGTTCAGCGCGGCGTCGTTGGTGTTCAGGATCTTGCATCCGGCCAGCAAAGCGACCTGCGTGCAGGCCAAAGCGTCCAAAGCGCACCGGGGAAGTTCAACGGTCTCAAATCCGTCGGCAAGACCCGCGCCGCCATCCAGCAAGGCACACCTGGCAAGCCCAGCTTCGGCGACACCCCGGCAAGCCTGTCACCTGCCAGCTCAAATGCTCAGAACACCGCCACCGGCGGGCGTGACAATGCCGCTAGCGGTAACGGCAACGCAAATGCCTCCTCCGGCAACTCTGGTGATCGCGGGCCGAGTGGCAACGCCAATGGGAACTCAAGCGGAAACTCTGGCGGTAACTCTGGCGGTAACTCTGGCGGAAGCTCTGGTGGCAACGCCGGCTCCGGTTCTGGTAACTCCGGTTCCGCAGGCGCTTCAAACAGCGGCGGGGCAAGCACCGGCGCGTCAGCTGGCGGGGCAAGCGCAGGCGCATCCGCCGGAAACGGTGGCGCAAACGCAAATGCCGGTGGCGCCGGAGCTTCTGCCGGACGCTAACCTTCTCTCGTTCTTTCCGAGTTCCGCTCTTCAGCCGTTGCCGAGCGCTTCTCCCAGAGAGCGGCCGAGAGCTGACTTCTCTCGCAAGTCCAGACCGGAATGTAGATCGACGATATGGCTTTTCTGGATCTTCTCGGCTGCGGCGCCGTCGCGCTTTTCAAAGGCATTCATCAGGGCGTGATGAGAGTGGCTTTCACAGGCAGTGTCTGAGCGCTTCCAGTAAAGAGCGATGATCAGCGAAGAGCGCGAGATCAGCGATCGGATCATGCCGGCGAACACCCGATGGTCGGCGATATCGCCAATCTCCGTATGAAAGCTTCCGGACAGGAACAGCGCCTTGCCCATGTCACCGGCATGAAGAGCTGCATGTTCCGCATCCAGATGTGCGTGCAACTGCGCGAGCTGCCTGTCGGTGATGACATCGGCTGCCAGCCTTGCCACGGCAGGCTCGATCAGGGCACGGGCCTGAAACACCTCGTGAGCTTCGCGGATCGACGGCTTTGCGACGAAGGCACCACGGTTCTTTTCCATGGCAACCAGCCCGGAATGGGCGAGTGCCTGCAACGCGGCGCGCACGACGGTACGGCTGACGCCATAAATTTCGCCCACCTCATCCTCAGACAGTTTCAGCCCCGGTGTCAGTTTGTGTTGCAGAATGGCAGTCTGAAGCTTCAGGCAGATTTCAAGGGCCCGGCCCTGAGGTAGGGCAAAGACTTCATGCAGCTTTCTGCGTTGATCAAGATCGGCTGTGGTCACAGGTTTGGTCATTTTTCTTGAAGTGCCCAATGGGGGTTGAGCGGTGCCTTGATCCTACTCCCCGCCACCCGACGCGGCAATCTATGATCGTATACAATTTTTGTTCATATCGTATTTAATTTGCCAAAATATTGTGCACTTTTACCGATGAGAATTTGCTCATTGCTCCACATTCTCATCAGGATCTCCGGAATTCCGCCAGTTTTTCGCGTTGGCACGGCACTTGCTGTCTCAGGAGCCGAAAACGGTTTTCTGAAGGAGACGTCCGGCCATGGCGAAGTCCCTGGACCTTGAACTGGCAGCCACCACCAAGATCTATGGCGAGACCATTGCGGTCGACGCGATCAATCACAAATTCGCCGCCGGCACATATTCCTGCCTGCTGGGGCCATCGGGCTGCGGCAAGTCTTCAACCCTGCGAATGATCGCCGGCCATGAAAGTGTCTCTACCGGCGACATCGTTCTGGGCGGCACCAACATCACCGATCTTCCACCCGCCCGGCGCGGCACGGCGATGATGTTCCAGAACTATGCGCTGTTTCCGCATCTGTCCGTGGTCGATAACGTCGCCTTTTCCCAGAAGATGAAGGGTGTCGAAAAACCGGTCCGGCTGAAGAAGGCCCGTCAGTTGCTGGAACTGGTGGATATGGCAGCCTATGCGGAACGGCTGCCGTCGCAGCTCTCCGGCGGCCAGCAGCAACGTGTTGCCCTGGCCCGTGCCCTGATCACCGAACCTTCGGTGCTTCTGCTTGACGAACCGCTGTCGGCACTCGATCCGTTCCTGCGTATCAAGATGCGGCTCGAGTTGAAGAAGCTGCAGCGCGAGCTCGGCATTTCCTTCATCCACGTCACGCACAGCCAGGACGAAGCCCTCGCGCTGGCGGACGACATCATCGTCATGAACGGCGGCAAGATCGAGCAGGCAGGCAGCCCGCGCGACGTGTTCAACACGCCAACAACCGAGTTCGTCGCCCGCTTCATCGGCGGCCACAACGTACTGCAGCAGAAAGGCGCTTCGGTCGCGCTGAGGGCAGACAGGTTGAGGGTGAAAAAAGCGGCCGGAGACGACGGCGCCGTTCTGACGGCCTTCGTCAAGGATGTCGAATACCTCGGCTCCACCGTCAATCTGGCTCTCGATGCGGGGGGAGCCGGCGATCTGACGGCCGCTCTTACCGACGAAGCCTTTTTCCAGGACCCGATCGAAATCGGCGCAACCGTCTTCCTGACATGGAAGCCGGAAGACGCACACCAACTGGCTGCCTGAAGGCTGCCGATCGAAGGCCTTCTCCCGAGGCCGAACAAACTCCAGAGGGGAACAGGAGTAAGAACATGACAGATACAGTGGGAAAAACTGAACAGATGACCAAGAAAGGCGTCAGCCGTCGCAGCATCCTGAAAGGCGGCGCCGCTGCGGCCGGTGCGGCCCTGGGTTCCGGAGCCATCACCGGCTTCCCGACCATCTGGGCACAGAACATCAAGGAGGTGACCCTGCGCCAGTTCGGCACCGGCGTGTCCAACCTCAATGAAGTGGCGCAGAAGGTGAAGGAAGATCTCGGCTTCACCCTGGAAATGACCGCTCTGGACAGTGACGCCGTCACCCAGCGTGCGGCGACCCAGCCGGACAGCTTCGACATTGCAGACATCGAATACTGGATCTGCAAGAAGGTCTGGCCGACCGGCAACCTGCAGGCAATGGACACGTCCAAGATCAAGAACTACGACAAGATCGTCGGCATCTTCAAAAGCGGCAAGCTGACGCCGGAATCCGTGATCGCACAGGGCACCGCGCCGCATACGGTCGGCTTCGTCGACGGTCCGGACGGCAAGGCGTTCGCCACCGAAGAAACCGGCTGGATGACACTCATCCCGACCATCTACAATGCCGACACACTCGGCATCCGTCCGGACCTGATCGGCCGCCCGATCGAAAGCTGGACCGAACTGCTGAACCCGGAATTCAAGGGCAAGGCATCGATCCTCGACATCTCTTCCATCGGCATCATGGATGCTGCCATGGTTTGCGAAGCCATGGGCGAAATCCAGTATGGCGACAAGGGCAACATGACCCGCGAAGAGATCGACAAGACCATGGCGATCTTCACCGAAGCCAAGAAGAACGGCCAGTTCCGCGCCTTCTGGAAGACCTTCGACGAAAGCGTCAACCTGATGGCGTCCGGCGAAGTCGTGATCCAGTCCATGTGGTCTCCGGCGATCACCGCCGTGAAGTCCCGCGGCATCGATTGCGTCTACCAGCCGCTGAAGGAAGGCTACCGGTCGTGGGGCGGTGGCATCGGTCTTTCCAAGAGCCTGACCGGCCTCGAACTGGAAGCAGCCTACGAATACATCAACTGGTATCTCGACGGCTGGGTCGGCGGCTTCCTGATGCGCCAGGGCTATTACTCGGCCGTGCCGGAAACCTCCAAGAACCACATGGACGAGAACGAGTGGGGTTACTGGTTCGAAGGCAAGGAAGCCACCGGCGACATCACCAACCCGTTCGGTGACGTTCTGGCGAAAGCCGGCGAAACCCGCGACGGCGGCTCGTTCTACGAGCGCATGGGTGCCGTTGCCTGCTGGAACGCTGTCATGGACGAGAACCAGTACATGGTTCGCAAGTGGAATGAGTTCATCGCCGCCTGAGGCTGAGCCGATACACTGGTGCCCGGGAATCTTTTCCCGGGCACTTCAAGATACCCGGGGCGAGCATGACACCCGCCTTCTCTACTTACCGGACCCGACCTTCATGACGGATCAGACACAGTCCATTTCCAGCGTGGCCCCGGCTGCGAAAGCTCGTGCAAAGGCTCCCTTCAACCTCAGCCGTCTTCCCGATGCCATGACCGGCTGGCTACTGTCGCTGCCTCTGGCGCTGGTGCTGTTCTTCTTCCTGGTTCTGCCGATTGCCATGATCGTCGTGGTGAGTTTCTGGGGGGCGACGGAATTCTCGATCTACCCGGCCTTCCAGTTCGACAACTACGAATTCCTGCTGACGTCTCCGGTAACCTACCAGGTGTTCTTCAACACGGTGAAATACGCGTTGATCACCTGGGCGATCACACTGGTGATCGGGTTTACCGTTGCCTATTTCCTCGCCTTTCACGTGCGTACGCTGACCTGGCAGATCGTTCTGTTTCTGTTGTGCACGATCCCGTTCTGGACATCCAACATCATCCGCATGATTTCCTGGATCCCCTTCCTGGGCCGCAACGGTATCGCCAATTCCACGTTGATCTCGATGGGTGTCATAGACGAGCCGCTGGATTGGCTGCTCTTTTCCGACTTTTCGGTGATCCTGGCGTTTGTCCACCTCTACACGCTGTTCATGGTGGTTCCGATTTTCAACACCATGATGCGTATTGACCGCTCGCTGATCGAGGCAGCCTATGACAATGGCGCTACCGGTCTGCAGACACTCACCAACGTCATCATTCCGCTGACCAAACCCGGCATCATGATCGGTTCGATTTTTGTCGTCACGCTGGTGATGGGCGACTTCATTACCGTGCGCTTCATGTCCGGCAGCCAGAAGGCCAATGTCGGCAGGTTGATCTCCAACGATATCGCGCTTTTGCAATATCCCTCCGCCGCGGCAACAGCGGTCATCCTGCTGATCACGGTGCTTCTGGTGATCTCGATCCTGCTGCGCTTCGTCGACATCCGGAAGGAGCTCTGATCATGGAAAAACGTTCCCGCTCCTTCTATGTGCTTGCCGCGTTCTTTGGCCTTTTCCTGGTCTTTCTCTATGGCCCGACAGTCACCATCGCGATCCTGAGTTTTCAGGGACCGCAGGGCGGGCTGACCTTCCCGATGCGCGGCGTCTCGCTGCACTGGTTCCACGACCTGTTCGAACAACAGGCCGTCGGGGATATCTGGGGCAGTTTCTCGCGCTCGCTCGTGCTTGGCCTCATGGTCATGGTGACAACGGTCGTTGTCTCCGTCATGGGCGGCCTTGCCTTCCGCAAGCGGTTTCCCGGGTCCGGTGCGATCTTCTATCTGATCATCACCTCGCTGGTGATCCCGTCGATCCTGGTTTCGCTTGGCGTCGGTCTGATCTTCTCCCAGTCCGGCCTTGCCGTGCATTGGTCGACCTCGGGCTTCGGCGCGCAGCTGACCTGGACCTTGCCCTTCGGCCTGCTGATCATGTTCGCGGTTTTCAACCGTTTCGACAAATCCTACGAGGAAGCCGCACGCGACCAGGGCGCAAGCGCCTGGCAGACTGTCCGTCATGTCGTGCTGCCGATAATCGCGCCGATGCTGATCGGGGTCGCCCTGTTCGGTTTCACCCTGTCCTATGACGAGTTTGCCCGCACGCTTCTGACGGCCGGCAGCTACAACACGCTGCCGCTGGAAATCTACGGCATGACAACAAACGTCACGACGCCGGTGATCTTTGCTCTCGGCACTCTGACAACCGCCTTCTCCTTCGGCATCATCGGCCTGTTCCTGGCCATTGTCGTCATCCTGAACAAACGCAGGTCACGGCACGGCTCGGATGCCGGAAAGGGCATGGTCTAGGGCCTTACATGCGCGACATACACATCCTCGTCATCAATCCGAATTCCACGGCTTCAATGACGCAGAAGATCGCGGCGGCTGCTCGCGCCGCAGCTGGTCCCTTCAGCCGGATTACGGCCATCAATCCGCTGGAGGGACCGGCAGCCATTCAGGGGCCAGCGGATGGCGAGGCTGCCCTGCCCGGCCTGTTCGATCTCTTCGAGCGCTCGCTGAAGACCGACCCAAGCATAAGCGCGGTCATCATCGCGTGCTTTGACGATACCGGCCTTTGGGAACTGAAGGCGAAATCCCGCGTCCCGGTGGTTGGCATCGGCGAGGCGGCCTACCATGTTGCCTCTGTGGCAGCCGAACGGTTTTCGGTGGTTACCACCTTGTCCGTCTCCGTACCGGTGCTGGAAGAGAACCTGCAGCGCACCGGCCTTGCCGCCCGATGTGTCAGGGTGCGTGCATCGGACGTGCCGGTTCTGGAACTGGAAAACCCCGAGAGCGATGCCCGCCACAAGATCGAAGCGGAAATCCAGGCCGCACTCAGACTGGACGGCATCGGCGCAATCGCACTCGGTTGCGCAGGCATGGCGGATCTGGCCGCCGACCTGACGGCACAATTCAAGGTACCCGTCATCGACGGTGTAGCGTCCGCTGTGCGTCTTGCAGAGGCGATCACCGCCTAGGCGTCCCCTCGCCTGCTAGTGGTCCAGAATGACGTCCGCCTCCGTGCGGAAGCTTTCCACGGCCGAAAAGAAAACGTCGAACAGCATACTGCGCTCGTCGCCGAGCGAGAAAACCACTTCCTCGTATTGGCGTTGCATGTCCGAGACCGGAACCCGGTGAACGACATCGGTTCGCCCGGTTCCGAACCGCCACATGAAACCGACCCCAAGGCCATTGACCACTGCTTCATAGACCGCATCGCGTGTGTCCAGCGTCAACAGCGGCGACGGCTCGAACCCGGCGGAACGAAAGGCCCTGTCGACCACCCGTTGGGTGGAAGATCCCCTTGTCCGGAAAATCAGGGGTTCGGCCATCAGCCGTTCGCAGGTCACGGCCGCCTCCCGGGACAGCGGGCTGTCGGGATGGACGATGGCAACGACATTCTGCCTTGCAAGCAAGGCGCGCCGGAAGCGGCCATCCGCAGGCACATCCGGCAGCACACCGATGTCGACTTCGCGGGTCAGCACTGCCCGCGTGATCCGCTCATGCGAACCTGTTTCCACCGCGATTTCGATGCCCGGATGCCGCTTGAGAAATTGCGCGATCAACGCCATGCCCGGCATCGAATTTCCCAACCCGATTTTCAAACGACCGTTCAGCAAGGTGTTGTGACGGGTCAACAGCCGTGTTGCAGCGCGTTCGGCTTCTGCCATGCGCTCGGCGACGTCACATAGCTCGTTGCACAGCGGTGTTGGCGACAAGACACCGTTTTTCCGGTCGAACAGGCGTACGCCGAATTCCGCTTCAAGATCTTTCACATGACGCGCGACGGCCGGCTGCGAAATCTTCAGCGCCCGTGCCGCTGCAGCATATGAGCCTCCGGACGCGACCGCGTTGACGGCCCGAATGCGCGACAGGGAAAGGGTCATTCCAGGTTTTCTCCGATTAGCAAAGCCAAAGGTTTGATCACCTCAAACCATAGGTTCGCTCTGTTACGGCAGCGTCACAGAGTGACGACAATTTGATTGCGACTTCAGCGGGCCACGCCAACGGAACACGGCCGTTCCTGACCAGAACAATCCGCCTGCCGTACCGGCGGATCTTCAATGTCGATCGGCGGCACCGAAAGGAAACCGGACAGATATGGACTTCGCAATGCGGGCTCGCAAAACAACAACAATTCAATGGCTTGGCGCTGCGGAGATTGACGGTTATGCCGCAATCCTGTGCGATCTGGACGGTTGCCTGATAGCCGCCGGACGAGCATTGCCGGGCGCGGAAGATTTTGTCCGGGGTGCCGGCAAAAGACTATCGATCGTTTCAAACAACTCGGCCGACACAAGCGTCACGCTATCGGCAAAACTGAACGCAATCGGCCTGCCGTTGCCGCAGGAAAGCATCTTTCTTGCAGGTGAGCTGGCTGTTCGCACGATCGCAGCGGAACGTCCGGGCGCGCGCATCCACGTAATTGCCGAACAGCCGCTTCACGCTCTTGCAGCGGAACTCGGCCTTGAGCGCGCAAACGACCGGACAGACGTCGTCCTGCTTGCCCGCGATACAAAGTTCACACTGACCGGACTGGAAAAGGCGTTGCGACTGCTGGAGCAAGGCGCAGAGCTGGTCGTGACCAATCCAGATCTTTCCCATCCGAATGCGGACGGTCGCCCGGTGCCGGAAACCGGCTCCCTGCTTGCAGCCTTCAAGGCCTGCTGCCCGGAGATCGCGCCAAGGGTTATCGGCAAACCTCAACCGTTCCTCATCGGCGCGGCACTTGAAGCTGCGGGCGTTCCGGCGAGCGAGGCTGTCTTTGTGGGCGACAACGCCGCGACCGACGGCGCGGCGGCAACCCTTGCCGGTCTCGATTTCATTCACCTCGTCGCAACGCCCTCGCTGCTCGCGAACGACGCTCCGGTGGAAGACACGTTACCGCTCGCTCACGCGTCGTCAGTGGAGGTGAGCGCATGTTGACCTACGTTCTGCGAACCCTTTTGCGGATGGCAATCACCCTGTTCCTCATCGTGACGCTCGTCTTCTTCGCCACCAGGCTTTCCGGAAATCCGGTCGACTTCGTTCTCGGCGAAGGCATCACCAAGGAAGACCGGGCCCTCCTGATCGCGTACTACGGTCTGGATTCCTCCATCGGCACTCAATACTGGCGCTATCTCAGCTCCGTGTTTTCCGGCGAGTTCGGACTGTCCTTCCTGGAAAGGCGACCGGTTTCGGAAATCGTTCTCGAACGGGCGTGGCCGTCGTTGAAACTTCTGCTCAGCGCGGTGTGCTTCACGCTGATAGTTTCCATACCGCTTGGTATTCTGGCCGCCATCTATCGCACCAGCATCATCGGCAGCGTGGTGATGGTGGTCGCCTTCCTCGGATATGCCGTGCCCTCCTTCATCATCGGCATCCTGCTGGTGCTGATCTTTGCCTACACGCTCAACTGGCTGCCCGTCATTGGCGATGGAACGGCGCTGCATTTCATCATGCCGACGCTTGCCATTTCCGGCACGCTGGTTGCGGCGATCACCCGCTTCACCCGCAACGCCATGCTGGACGTGCTCAGCCAGGACTACATGCGCACAGCCCGTGCCAAGGGCCTGCCGGAGTGGATCGTCATCCTGAAGCACGGACTGCGCAACGCTTCGATCACGCTGCTTTCCGTGGTCGGACTACAGATCGCCAGCCTCGCAGCGGCGGGTAGCGTTGTCGTGGAATCGATCTTCGCATGGCCCGGTATCGGCGACCTCCTCGTCCGGTCCGCCATCCTGCGTGACTACCCTGTCCTCCAGTTCGGTGTCCTGTCCGTCGCTGTCGCGGTCATCGTGATCAACGCTGTGGTCGACATCGCCTACGCCTTCGCGGATCCGCGCATCCGCCTTGCCAAGGGATAAGCGCATGACCGACGCAACGCACAACCTGTCTTCGCCGCGTAATACCGGCACAAGAACATTCCGCATTCCGATCTGGTCGGATGCGAACTGGATTGTCCGGATCGCGCTTCTCATCGGTCTGATCCTGATCTTGACGGCACTCGCCGCCCCCTGGGTTGCCCCCTTCGACCCGAATGCCCAAAGTCTCATTTCCCGGCTGCGTCCGCCAATCGGGTTCGAACGCTACAAGGACGGCTTCTATTTCGGCACCGACGAACTCGGCCGGGACATCTTCTCACGCTGCATCTACGGCCTGCGGCTGACCTTCGCACTCGCCCTTGCGGGAGCCGTCATAGGTCTTCTGATCGGCGGTACATTGGGTCTGATGGCGGGCATCATCGGCGGTGTCTTCGAAGAGGTCATCATGGGCCTGGTCGACGCGCAGATCGCCATTCCCTTCACCTTGATTGCCCTTCTCATTCTGGCAGTCATGGGCTCATCCCTGGACGTAATGATCCTCGTGCTCGGCGTCTACGGCTGGGAGCAATACACGCGGATCGTACGCGGTGAAGTGAAGAAGCTGATCCAGATGCCCTTTGTCGAAGCGGCACGTGCGGCAGGTGCCACGCCGTTCCGGATTGCAGTCAGGCACATCCTGCCCAATGTCGTTTCGCCGATCGTCGTCCAGTTCACGCTGAACTTTTCCAACATCGTCATCCTGGAATCGACCCTGTCCTTCCTCGGTCTCGGCGTTCAACCGCCAACCGCAACGCTCGGATCGATGGTCGGCATCGGCCGCGACTACTTGCCGACGGCCCCCTGGATCGTTCTCGCCCCCGCGATGGTGATCCTGCTCCTCACATTCGCAGTCCAGATCCTTGGTGACTGGCTGCGCGACAAGGCGGATGTCCGTCTCAGGTCCCGCTGACCGACCCCAACCACAGAAGCCGGAACGGCCAACGCTTCACCCTAGCAGCCTTGGAGGCTCGATATGACCAAACTACTGGCAACCACCGCTCTTGCTTCGCTCATGGCGACAAGTGCCTTCGCAACAGAACTCACCGTTGGTGCAGCCAACGTGTCCAGCTACCTCGATCCGGGCCGCGATCACTCGAATGTCGGCTCACAGTTCTACTACAACGCCTTCGATACGCTGATCGCAAAGAACCACGACACCACCGACACTGAATGGCAGCCGGGCCTCGCGACAGAGTGGAAACTTGTCGAACCGACGATCATGGAACTGAAACTGCGTGAAGGCGTGAAGTTCCACAATGGCGCCGACATGACCGCCGACGACGTCGTTTTCTCGCTGAACCGGATGTATCAGGCCGACTTCCCACCCTATCAGGTGCGTGCCCGCGACCGTCTTGAAAACTTCGAGAAGGCCGAGAAGGTCGACGATCTCACCGTGCGCATCCATGCAAAGCGCCCGGAGCCGCTTTGGGAAACACTGCTGAACCTGCAGCAGGTCATGATCATTCCGGAAGCTTACACCAAGAGCCTTGCAGGCGCCCCGGACAAGCTTGAGCATGACGACTTTGAAGCCTTTTCCCTGAAGCCGGTCGGCACAGGCCCATACAAGGTTGCCGAATTCGTACCGGGCGAAACCGTCGTCTGGGAACGTTTTGACGACTTCTGGGGCGAAAAGGCACCGCTCGACAAGGTCACTGTCCGGCATATGCCGGAGACGGCTTCACGCATCACGGCCCTGAAAACCGGTGAAGCCGACATCGTCACCAACATCGCACCTGACCAGCTTCAGCTGATCGAGAACGATCCGGACATGAAGGCCGCCGGCAGCGCCACTGCCCTCTTCCACGTCATGATCATGAATGTGAACCATCCGAAACTGAAGGATGCCCGTATCCGTCAGGCCCTGTCACTCGCCATCGACCGTGACACGCTGAACGAAGCCCTGTGGGGTGGCAAGGCCGTGGTACCGTCCACGCACACGCTTGCGGAATTCGGCGAACTGTACCAGCCGGAACTGACCACCTTCGAATACAATCCGGAGAAAGCCAGGGAACTGCTTAAGGAAGCTGGCTACGACGGTTTCGAAATCACCTACGACACCGCTCCCGGCTACTACACCAACGGCCTTCTGGCGGCCCAGGCCATCATGGAGATGTGGGCGGAAGTCGGTATCAAGGGCAAGGTCAACGTCCAGGACAAATGGAGCGGCAACTCCCCGGACATGATGACCCGCAACTGGTCCAACCCGATGTATTTCGCCGACCCGTTCGGCAGCTTCGGCGTCATGTGGGCTCCGAATGGTCCGTCTGAATCCGAAGGCCGTTTCAACACGGACGAAGACTACGCCAAGAGCTGGGAGCAGTTCCGCTTTAACGGTGATGTCGAGTTGCGTCGCGCGGCCTATGCGGAGCTGATGGAGCGCATCAAGCAGGATCCGCCGGTACTGCCGCTGTATCGCCCCTATGAAAGCTGGGCGATGAAGACCAACGTCAACTGGGCTCCCAAGCCGGGTCACATTCCCTACGTGCTCGACTTCCGAGCCGGCTCCATTTCGTTCAACTAAGCAAATAAAGCGCCGCCGGTACTCCGGCGGCGCTTTCCCTACCCTTTGATCATTTCAGGAAATTCAACGTGTCCGTACGCATTGCTGTTGTCGCCGACATCCACCACGGCAAACCTTCCGCGACCAAGCGCGGTGACACTGCCCTCGACCTGATGGCCGAGTTTGCCCGTTTCGCCAACGATGCCGCCCCCGATTTCGTCGTCGACCTGGGCGATCGGATTTCCGATATGGACCGCGACACGGACCTTCAGCTGGAACGCGAAGTCGCAGAGGCCTTCAAGGCCGTCAATGCTCCGGTCCACCACATCAACGGCAATCACGACCGCGATCACCTGGATGTTTCGGACAACGAGGAAATCCTCGGTCAGTCCCTCGCCAACGCGACCTTCGATGCAGGTGACTGGAGAATTGCGCTTTGGCGCGCAGACAGCAAGATCCATCGGACGCCGGAGCATTCAGGATTCATTCTGCATGAGGCCGATCTCTTGTGGCTGTCACGCGTTGCACAGAACACGGACAAGCCTCTTCTGGTGCTCAGTCACGTTCCCGTTTCCGGTCATGGCCAGATCGGCAACTACTACTTCGAACGCAATCCGTCAGCTTCGACCTACCCGATGGCAGAACGTGCCCGCGCTGCACTGGCGCAGTCCCGGCATCCGGTGGTTTGCCTGTCCGGCCACGTTCACTGGAACACAATCACCACGGTGGACGGCATTACCCATCTGACACAGCAGTCGCTCACCGAAAGCTTCACCACCAGGGGCGAACCTGCCGGTGCCTTCGGTTTGCTTGAGCTTGGCGAAACCGTCTCCTGGCAGGTGCAGGGCCTCGACCCGATTGCCCATTCGTTCAAGCCTCATGCCGACCGCTGGACACCGCCTTTACCAGACTTCAACCAGCATCCGGAATTTGCCGCAAGACGCCGCGGAGACCTCAAATGACCCAGCCGGTACTGGACGTTCAGGACCTCAGGATTTCTTTCGGTGCCCATGAAGCCGTGAAGGGAATTTCCTTTGCAATTCATGCGCGGGAAACACTTGCCCTGGTCGGAGAGTCCGGTTCCGGCAAATCGGCCACGGCACTTTCCATCCTGCGGCTGATCGAACGAGAAGGCGGAACGATTGGTGGAGGCCGCATCGTCCTGAATGACGGCGCGAGCTCCCACGACCTGCGAAGCCTGTCGGCTGCACAGCTGACAGCTTTGCGCGGCAATGCCATTTCCATGGTCTTTCAGGAGCCGATGACTTCTCTCAACCCGGTTCTGAAAATCGGCGACCAGGTTGGCGAGGTCTTCATCCGCCACCGGAAGCTCGACAGACGCAAGGCGATGCAAGCCGCGGAAGAAGCCCTCGATCAGGTGCGCATTCCGGATCCGGCGCGGCGGCTGCAGCAATATCCGCACGAACTTTCCGGCGGCCTGCGTCAGCGGGTGATGATTGCAATGGCGCTCGCCTGCAGACCCAAACTGCTGATCTGCGATGAACCGACAACGGCTCTGGATGTCACCACCCAGGCGGAGATCCTGACGCTCATCAGGAACCTTCAGGCCGAAATCGGCATGGGCGTTCTGTTCATCACCCACGACATGGGCGTCGTTGCCGAGATTGCCGACCGGGTCGTCGTGCTTCGCAACGGCGAAAAGATGGAAGAAGCCAGCGTTCACGATCTCTTCGAACGACCGAAGGCCGCCTACACAAAGGCGCTGATGGCGGCAACGCCGAAACCGGGTTCCGGAACCAGCACGCAGCAGGCCGGGACCGAGACAGTGCTGGATGTTGAGCAACTGTCGACACGATTTGCCGGCAAATCCGGTCTGTTTTCAAGGAAATCCGGCGGCGTTCTGGCCGTGAACCGCGTTTCGCTGAAGGTTGCGCGTGGCGAGACGCTTGGGCTTGTGGGCGAATCCGGTTGCGGCAAGTCGACCCTGGCGCGGTCCATTCTGCACCTGATCGAACCTGAAAGCGGATCTGTCCGGCTTGACGGCAATGTTCTGAACAGCTCCTCCCCGCAGGCGCTCCGCGAGACGCGGAAGGACATGCAGATGGTGTTTCAGGACCCCTACGCGAGCCTCAATCCGCGGCTTCCGGTGCATGAGCTGATCACGGAGCCGGCGCGAATCCACGGCCTTGTCTCGCGTAAGAACCAGAAGGAACTCGCAGCGGATCTGGTTGAAAGGGTTGGACTGGAGCGCGATGCCATCAATCGCTTCGTGCACCAGTTCTCCGGCGGACAACGTCAGCGTCTGTGCATTGCGCGTGCCTTGTCGGTGGAACCGAAACTCATCATCGCGGACGAAGCGGTTTCCGCGCTGGATGTTTCCATTGCCCGGCAGATCACTGATCTCATGCTGGAACTGCAACGTACGGAAGGTCTTTCGTTCCTGTTCATTTCACACGATATCGGCGTGGTGGAGCGGGTCAGTCACCGCATTGCCGTGATGTACAAGGGCGAGATTGTCGAAACCGGTCCAACCGAACAGCTTCTGAAAAACCCGCAGCACCCGTACACGCGCCGATTGTTGTCTGCCGTTCCAGACCCGATGCCGAAGCAACGCCGCAAGTCTGCGGAGGCCTTCACGGCATTTCCACAGGAAAGCACGACACTGGCGGCGATGGCCTAACCAACGTCAGGCCAATTCGATCCGGTGCAATCTGATTAAGGAATATGGGGTCACTTTACTGGCCCCTCACACGGCAACACGCTATATCCTTGCCCCGGACGGACACAGACCTGGAGCTGCCATGAGCGGATTGCTTGCCCTTCTCGACGACGTTGCCGCAATTGCCAAGATTGCCGCGGCCTCCGCGGATGACGTGATCGGCCAGGCGGCCAAGGCGGGCGCGAAGGCGGCGGGAGCCGTAATCGACGACGCAGCCGTCACTCCGAAATACGTCGCCGGATTTTCCCCTGCACGCGAAATTCCGATCGTCTGGCGGATCGCGAAGGGATCAATAAAGAACAAGCTGATCTTCCTGCTTCCTGCCGGCCTCATACTCAATGAGTTTCTACCAGGTATCATCACACCGTTGCTGATGCTGGGTGGCGCCTACCTGTGTTTTGAGGGGGCGGAAAAGATCTATCACATCTTCAAGCCGCATCATCATGACGCCGACGAGCCGGAAGGCTTCGTTGCCGACCCGTTGCATCTGGAAGAACAGAAGGTTTCCGGCGCCATCAAGACCGACTTCATCCTGTCGGCGGAAATCATGACGATCGCCCTCGCCGAGATTCCAGAAAGCACCATCTGGATGGAAGCCGCCACGCTCGCAGTGGTCGCAATCGGCATCACCGTTCTCGTTTATGGCTCCGTTGCCTTGCTGGTAAAGGCAGACGACTTTGGCCTGATGCTGACGCGCAGAGGCCGCCTGTCGCTGACCCGCGCCATTGGCCACGGCATTGTGAAAGCCATGCCCGGCTTCATGAAACTGCTGATGACAGTTGGCACCGCCGCCATGCTTTGGGTCGGTGGCTCCATCGTGCTGCATGGTATGGACGTTCTGGGCTTCGGTCAGATCTACGGCATCATCCACGACATTGCCCACAACGTCGCTCATTCGGTACAGGTCGCTCAAGGCTTCCTCACATGGGTGGTAACGGCAAGCCTGGACGGTCTGTTCGGCCTTGCACTCGGCATGCTGCTGATCCCGGTCACCAGCAAGGTGATCCTGCCGGTCTGGCGGCTCGTCAGAGGCAAGTCAGCCGCAAAGAGCCACTGACCTTCGAGCGGTTGGCTCGGAAAAACAAAGGCAATCGACAGGAGACAGTCGATTGCCTTTTTCGTCAGAGAGCAAAGCGTAGGATTTTCTGTACACCTACGAGACCGGGACATGTCTGGCCGACAGCCTGCTCCCAATCGCTCAAGGCCAGTTCATACAACGTATAGAAGCCGGAGACCGGACCTTCTGGTTGAGCGAGCGTGAGGTCAGGCGCAACGGTGAGTGCCGTACCGACGAAGCCAGACTTCATGATGACATAGGTATAGCCATGTAGGTGTGGTCATAGAGCACCGACGGATGTCTGGTGCTCTTCCAGGAACGCATTTGATTGAAATGATGTGCGGATCGCAGACCCGCCACGCCCTTGAACACCTGCAAGCGCGAGAAGTTCAATTTGGTGTCTATATCGAAATAAAATTCTACCTACGCGAATTCGAGCATTGCTATTGACCGGGCATGGTTGGCACTGCAGATCAGGCTTCGGCGTTACCTGGCAACAGCATCCCGAGATCTTCGCCCGACAGGAACATTGCAAAGAGATCTGCCGCCTTGTTCGCATCAAGAGGCATGGTCTCGATCCGTTTCGGCAGATCAGCGCGCTGCGTGTCGTTCAAAACATATCCGCGCAGCTTCACAATGCCCGCAAGGTAGTCCGGATCTATTTCCGGATGCGGCTGGCATGTCAGGATCCGGCCAGGCAGATGAAGCCCTGCAATCGGGCAACCTGAACTGCTTGCAACAACTTCAAGCCCCTTGGGCGCCATTGTGACTTGGTCCTGATGCCAGGCATTGAGCACCAGTTTTTCGTGACCGAAACCGCGATATGTTTCCGGTCCGGCGGTAAATCCCCTGGGCGACCTCTCCACCTGGCCACCAAGGGCCTGAGCAATGATCTGGTGACCGAAGCAAACACCGATCAGAGGGCGCTCGCTCTGGTGAATAGCGCGGATAAGATCCTCAAGCTGCGGAATCCAGTCGTGGTCTTCGTAGGCTCCGTGGCGGGACCCGGTTATCAACCAGGAATCCGCTGCTTCCGGCCCATCGGGGAACTGGCCCGCCTCGACATCATAGGTCGTGAAGGAAAACCCGCGACCGGCCAGCAACTGCCGAAAGCATGCATCGTAGTCGCCCAATTCCTGTGCCAGTTCGTCGGGGGCATGCCCGGGCTGCAAGATGCCGATATGTCTGGAGTTCATCGAAAGGTCTCGTCTGGCGAATCCGGCTGGCGCCGATCGCTCATGATTGACCGCTCTTTGCAGCATCCGCAAGACACGCGCCAAGTTTGCGCTTCTGCTCTCCGGATGGCTCGAAATTCTCCGCGGCCAACCAGGCTTCATAGCCCTTTTTCAGCGCCGGCCATTCCTTGTCGATCATGGAGAACCACGCCGTATCGCGATTGAGACCCTTGACGACAAGATGCTGCCGGAAGACGCCCTCCTCGCTGAAACCGAAACGCAAGGCGGCCTGTCTGGACGGAATGTTGTCGTTGTTGCACTTCCATTCGAAACGCCGATAACCGAGATCATCGAACACATATTTCATGAACAGATAGAGGGCTTCGGTCGCCCCGCGTTTGCGAGAGATCAGCGGTCCCCAATAGATATTGCCAATTTCGATGACACCGTTGGCCTCGTCGATCCGCATAAGCGTCTGCCGCCCGGCAACTTTACCGGTTTCCTTGTCCACGATGACAAAAAAGAGCGGATCCTTGCTGGCTGCAGCCTTTTCCACCCACCCACGGAAAGCGGCTTCCGTTTCCGGTGGATACTCAGGCAGCCAGCGGAATTTCTGATCGCCGTCCGGCACATCGGAAGCTTCAAATAGTCCGGACGTGTGACGCACCGGGTCAAGCGGCTCCAGAACAACGTAACGGCCCTCAATCGGCTTGTGCTCCGGCCGGGGACGCGCGGTCCAATGGCTAAGGTCTTCAGGCATGATCATCTCCGGAAAGGCCATGGCTAGCATGTGCCGGCAGTTTGCTACCGGCAGGCTCCCACTGTCTACCGCTTCACTGGTACCGCGAGAAGATCCAGTTCCTCGAGACCAACAGAACCAGTTAGGAGGCTCTTTTCCTTTAGGCCGCATCACGCCGTAAAGGAGTAACGAAGCCCATCTGCAACCAACAAAACTCGTGTTAAGCTCGACCGGTTTCTGGAGGAGGCAAACCATGACTTCGGGCGTAACGGTGCTTGTCGGGACCACCAAGGGAGCGTTCCTGCTGAACGGTGGAAGCGACCGTGGAGGCTGGAAGGTAAAGGGACCTTTCTGCGATGGCTGGCCGATCAATCACGTGATCGGCGATCCGGAAAGCGGCACGATCTGGGCCGGCGGCGGCGGCGAATGGTCCGGCGCGGGCGTCTGGCGTTCTGTCGACGGCGGCGAGACATGGGAGGTCACCCGACTAACCAAAGGGACGCTCGACGACTGGGCAGCCAATGACCCCGAGACGGCCAAGTTTCTGAATTGGACACCTCAGGACCTGCCTTTTGCGGACGACTTTTCGCAAATCTGGTCGCTCGGGTACGCCCACGGCACGCTCTACGCCGGCACCAAGCCCGCAAGATTTCTCGCCAGCCGGGATGGCGGCAAGAGCTTCGCGCATCTGGAAGGGCTCGCCAATCATCCGTCCGCAGACAGCTGGAACCCGGGTGCGGCCGGCCTTGTGCTGCACACGATCGTTTCCGACCCGGACAATCCGGAAAAGCTCTGGATAGGCATTTCTGCCGCAGGCGTTTTCGCCAGCGAAGATGGCGGCATGACCTGGGAGCGACGCAACCGGCTGTCCAACGCGGCCGCCTGTGAGGGACATGATCACCCTGCCTCCCCGCGCGACGGCGAGACCGGCCATTGCGTTCACAACATGATGCGTGCACCTGGCGACAATGACCTGCTTTATCAGCAGAACCACCACGGCGTCTGGCGATCCGCAGACGGCGGGCTCAACTGGGACAACATCACCGACGGCCTGCCCTCCACCTTCGGCTTCCCGATCCGCGTTCATCCGCGAGATCCTGACACCATCTGGACGCTCCCGCTGAACGGAGACACCGAAGGCCGGTTTCCCCCCGGTGCGGCGGCAGCCGTCTGGAAGTCCGAAGACGGTGGCCGAACCTGGCGGGACAAGCGTGAGGGCCTTCCGCAGGAAGCCTGCTTCTTCACGGTTCTGCGTCAGGCGATGGGCGGCGACACACGAGACCCCGCCGGGCTCTACTTCGGCACAAACTCAGGCTCGGTTTTCGCCAGCCTGGATGAAGGTGAAACCTGGCAGGAAATTGCCCGCCATTTGCCGACAGTGCTGGCCGTCGAGGTTCTGGACCGAGGATAAATCCAGCTTACTTCGAGAGGGCCCTGCTGCCAGCTCGCTGCCATGCGTTCGCCACGACCACATCTTTCTGAAAACAAAGACCGTTCAGCACGCGCGCTGTTCGCCAGCCGTCCATTGTTCGCAGGTTCCATTGGGTGCCCCACCCCGAAGCGAATGATTGATGACAATCCGGCACGACCTCTGTATACAGTCAATATCCAGTCAATTTGAAAGCAATTCTTCATGACCGAATGGTGTCCGGACCTTTCCGCCAGCAGTGCTCCGCGCTATGCCGCGATCGCGGACGCCATTGAAGAAGATATTCGCACCGGACGCCTTTCGCCTGGAGACCGGCTTCCTGCGCAGCGCCAGTTGGCAGCCCGGCTCGGGCTTGACTTCACCACCGTTGCACGCGGTTACACCGAAGCCCGCAGGCGTGGCGCTATCTCGTCCATGGTTGGCAGCGGCACATTCGTCACCGGCCCCGACAGCGTGCTGGGCGGCGGCGTTGCAACACGTGATGCCAAGCGGCTGTCACCTCCGGACTTTTCCATGAACCTGCCGCCGGAAGTCAGTGACCCCGGCCTGATTGCCCGTATGAAAGAGGGGCTCGGCGCACTTTCGGCCGACCTCATTCCGCTGCTTCGATATCAGACAATTTCTGAAAAAGATCCGGACCGCCAGGCTGCAGCACGCTGGCTTGCCGGAGTTGGCCTCAAACCCGACCCGGAAGATATTCTGTTTGCTCCCGGCGCTCAGGCAGCCCTTGCCGGCATTCTTGCAACGCTGTGCGAGCCGGGTGACAGGATCGCATGCGAAGCCGTCACCTATCCCGGGATCCGCTCCATCTGCGGACAACTCAGACTGGAGCTTTGTGGCTTGCCGAGCGACGAAGAAGGCATTGATCCGGAGGCCTTTCGCAAAGCCTGTCTCGACGGTCGCCTGAAGGCACTCTACCTCAATCCCACCCTGCACAACCCGACCACTCGCACCCTCTCCGAGCAGCGGCGCCGCGACCTTGCCGCCGTCGCGCAGCGCCACGGCGTGCCGATCCTGGAGGATGATCCCTACGGCCAGCTCAGCCGCAAGCAGGTCCCGCCGATAGCCGCTCTTGCTCCGGACATCACCTGGTACCTCGGCTCTCTTTCGAAAAGCGTTGGAGCCGGTCTCCGGCTGGCCCACGTCCTTGCCCCGGACCGGAGCGCTGCATGGCAGTTCGCTCGTTCACAGCGCACGTCCAGCGTCATGATTTCCCCGCTCACGACAGCCCTGGCCACGCGCTGGATCGAAGACGGCACTGCCAGAGCCCTGCTTCGGCACATCCGAAGCGAAAGCGCGGCCCGGCAGGACCTGGCCGCCCGCTATCTGAAAAGCCAGAAGTTTGAAGCCGACCCTGACGGATTTCATATCTGGCTTGCCTTGCCGGAAGGCTGGTCTCGTCCGGCCTTTGTCAGCCAGATGAGGAACCAGGCTGTCGGCGTTGTGGAAAGCGACGCCTTCACGATCGCCGGAAAGGCGGATGAATCCGTGAGGCTCTGCCTGGGCGGACCACATGATCGCGGTCAGATCGATAGCGCGTTCAGGGTCATTTCCGAGGCATTGGCGTCAACGCCGGACAAAACCTCCACCTACTTCTGAACGAAAAGGAAAAGACTGCACACATACGTCTGCCAATCTGCCGCAGGCGATTGGCTTGCCATGCAAACAATTTGCTTTATCTTTGACTGCAAACATATCCATTCATTCAAATATTGACTGGATTAACGTCTCCGGCTCGAACCGGAAGACCTCTCGCAGGAAAAGGTGTTCCATGACCACTCCACAAAGCTGGCCGCAAATTCCGCCGATCCGCACCGGCATCAAGGGCCGCTGCCCGCGTTGCGGCGAAGGCTCCATCTTCGACGGCTTCCTGAAGCTGAAGCCCAAATGCGACCACTGCGGACTTGATTACAGCTTTGCCGACCCTGCGGACGGACCTGCGTTTTTCGTGATCTGCTTCGGCTGCATTCCCGCAGTCGCCTTTGCGATCTGGCTCGAAATCGCCTTCACCGCTCCCTACTGGGTGCATCTGGTAACGACCCTGCCGCTGATCCTGGTGACCTGCATTCCTATGCTGCGACCGCTCAAGGGCTGGCTGGTCTCAAGCCAGTATTTCTACAAGGCGGAAGAAGGCAAGCTGGCCACACCCGTTTCCCAATCCTCGGAAAGCCAGGCCTGACGTTCGGAAGCCCCAAGCCGGACCCATGACCAGACTTTCCCGAGGCAGGCGGTGACATCGGACGGGCGATGCACCGCCTTTTCTTTTCTGAATTTGAGAGGCTATGGAGCAAGTGGCCCATCCTCCGAGACGGTGCTTCGCACCTCCTCAGAATGAGGATGAGTGTGTTGCTCTGCTTGTGCCTGAATGCACGTCCGCCTCATCCTGAGGAGAGAGTTCGCTCGCATCTCGAAGGATGGGCCGCTATTACCTTACAAACCGGCAGTCAGCGTCAGACGGCCCTCACCCACACGGCCGTGTCGTGAAACGCCGCGCCGCCATAGGGCGCCACTGGGTCGGCCCCGGTGAGCGTGTTGATGCCGCGGCCGTCCTCGAATGCATCGTTCGGCCAGATCCCCTCCGAAATCACGGTTCCAGGCGCGACGGTCGCAACATATCGCGCATGAAGTGTCACGACACCGCGCCGGTTGCCCATCTTCACCTTGGCACCGTCTTCGATGCCGAAACGCTCTGCCTCTTCCGGACGCAACCAGACCTCCGGTCGGCCTTCCTTCTTCTTCGAGCTGTCGGTCTCGTTGAACGTGGAATTCAGGAAAGAGCGAGCTGGCGATGTCACCAGTCGGAACGGATGCTGCTCGTCGGCAAGTTCGATGCTGTCCCATTGATCCGGCAACTCCGGCATCGTCTGCCAGGGGCCGAAAATCGTGCCGTCTTCCGGCTTGTTGGGAGCAGACGAACGCCCCCAGTCAGCCTTGAAGTGGAACTTGCCGTCTGCGTGACCGAAACCGTTGAGATAGTGCGCCGTTTCGAAATCAGGCTGCAGATCGATCCACTTTCCAGCTTGAAGGTCTGTGAGCGTTCCATAGTTGGAATTGCGCAACAGCCAGTCGATATGGTCGCGCGCGCTCATATCGAATCCGGGATGAGATTTTGAGTCAACGCGCCTGGCGATCTCGTTGATAACAAATATATTTTCCCTAGGACCTTCCGGCGGCTCAACAGCTTTGGGACCCAGCATCAGATACTGGTGTCCGCCGCCTTTATAAAGGTCGTCATGTTCCAGAAACTGGGTTGCCGGCAGCACAATGTCTGCCATCTGCGCGGTCTCTGTCATGAAATGCTCATGGACAACGGTGAAGAGGTCCTCGCGAGCGAACCCCTGCTTTATCAGGTCCTGCTCAGGTGCCACGGAAACCGGGTTGGTATTCTGAATCAGCATCGCCTTCACAGGCGGACCACCAAGCAACGCCGCCTCGTCGCCGGTCAGAATCCGGCCGACAAGGCTCTGGTCGAGGGCACGCACGGCCGGGTCCTTCAGCGAACCGGCTTCGATCATTTCCTTGTTGAGCTGATAGATCGCACCGTTGTTGTGGAAGGCGCCGCCGCCCTCTTCCTTCCAGCAGCCGGTGACAGCGGCAATGGAACTGGCAGCATGCATGCCAACGGCGCCATTGCGGGACCGGGTGAAGCCGTAGCCGAGCCGGAAATAGGTTTTCTTGACCGAACCGATCAGCTGCGCCAGCTCCTCGATCCTTGAGACATCCAGCCCCGTGATCGAAGCAGCCCACTCCGGTGTCTTCGTTTTCAGATGCGCTTCCAGCTCGGCTGGACAATCCGTGTAGGTTTCCAGGTAGTCCCGGTCGGCATGGCCGTCGCGGAAGAGCACATGCATGACAGCGCAGGCAAGCGCGGCATCCGTGCCGGGTTTCAGGATGATACCGATGTCCGCCTGCTTCATCGTCTCGGTCTCATAGACGTCAACAACAATAATGCGCGCGCCACGTTTCTTGCGGGCGGCAATGGCATGGGTCATCACATTGACCTGGGTCGCAACCGGATTTGTGCCCCAGATGACGATCTGGTCGGAAACCGCCATTTCACGCGGATCGGGTCCGGCCAACTTGCCGGTGCCGGCGACATAGCCTGTCCAGGCCATGTTGGTGCAGAAGCTGTCGAACTGACGTGAGTAGCCCTTGGTATGACGCAGGCGGTGGATACTGTCCCGCTGTACCATCCCCATCGTACCGGCATAGTGATAGGGCCAGACGCTTTCGGCTCCGAATTCGGCTTCGGCAGCCAGGAACTTTTCGGCGATCAGATCCAGCGCCGCATCCCAGGAGATTTCCTCGAAACGGCCTTCACCTTTCTTGCCGGTGCGCCGCAGCGGCTTCAATAGCCGGTCCGGGTGGTAAAGCCGTTCGGGATAACGCGCGACCTTGGCGCAGATAACGCCTGCGGTATAGGCATTGTCCTTGGCACCATTCAGCCGGCGAACGTCGCCATGCGGATAAAAATGCACCTCCAGCGCGCAGGTCGACGGACAATCGTGCGGACAGGCGGAAAAGGTGCTCTTGGGCGGCTGCTGGGTCATGATGCCTTACTGAATTCCTCGAACATGAGCCCGGCAAGGTTCCCCCAGCGCGGCCACCTGTCAAGTCGGATGGCCGCTTTTACCCATTATCCGGGTGGTTCGTTTCACCCGCGTGGGCCGAAATCCGCAACTGTGACGACCCCGTCGCCGTTGCGGTCGATCAATTCGATCCAGGAGGCTGCGTTGTCGAGAAACTCAGCTTCGGAAACCTTGCCGTCGCCGTCGGTGTCATTGACTTCAAGGCGCATGCCGTTTGCCGGGTTTCTTGCACCTTTCCCCATTCCCTTGGGCTCATTCTTTGCCTGATCCTGGGCCCTTGCCTCATCGAAGAGGACATATTCTTCCGCATCCAGAAAACCATCGTCGTTGGCGTCGAAACTGGCAAAGACATTGCCGCGCCGTTCCCGCGCTTCTTCAGTGGTCACTGCACCGTCACCATTCAGATCCCAGTTTTCGATGAAATGCGCCCCAGGCCCTTCTGCGGCAAAACATGTGCCGACGGTTGCCAGAATGAGGGCAGCTCCGAGCGTGATCGATTTCATGTGACTTCCTTTCTTTCCAAGTTTCGAATTTTTGAATGTTTCATTTCCAAAAAAAGTGCGTGGTTGTCACGCACTTTTTCCGTTCAGCTGCCGCTGCAGGGAGACCTCCCCCCACGCCCGGCTTCCGGCCTTCCGCCGGGTGGAGGACCTCCGTTGCGCGGGCCAAAGCCTGGTCCGTGGCCGGACCCAAGGCCCGGGGGCGGTGGGCGACCTCCATGCAGAAAACGTGGCGGGTGTCCGCCCTGCGCCTGAACAAGCGCGACGGCAGCCTCGCGATTGTCCGACAGCGCCGCAAAATCGACCGTGGGAAGATCGCTCTCGTTCTGGATCTCGCCTCTCATACCACCGCGCTTCAAGCGCATGAAGCTGCTGTCGGGGGTGCCCATCCAACAGCGCGGAATGAAAGGAAATGCATCTGTCAGCACATAGTGATACGTGCCGTCCGGATATTCCGGCGTTACCGCAAAACGCCCGTTGCACTGGTCAAGATCGCCGGCGCCGGCAACATAGGCCCAATCCTGTGTGAACTTGCCGTTGTAGCGCCCGCCCGGCCCGCCCGGTCCGCCCGGCCGATTGCCTTTCTTCACCCTGTAGCTGCTGTTCAGCTTCTTGAGACCCGAATTCCGCTTTGGGTCGGAATAGCCGTAAGGGCCGTAGATGGGAAAGCCGTCCGCGGCAAACCCCAACAAGGCGGGCACTGACCTGCCATCCTTGGAGGTCATGACGCCGGTCGGAATGCCATGATAATGGTAGGTGCCATCCGGTTGGACATGGGCGTTGTACCGGTCAAGGCCCAGCTTGCAAGCACCGCCCAGCGCTTCGTAGTTCCATCCCGACCGCCGGTCGTTTTGCCAGAACTCCGCCGTGCCAGGGTCCATGACCACACCGTTTACCGCAATGCCAAAAACCGCCCCCTGCGCCCTGGTTGCGCTGGAGTTCTTGTGCGGCACCAGAGGGACCTTCAGATTGTAGTTCTTTTTCGAAATGGAATGCGGGTTCCCGCGGTTGGGAAATTTTCCGGGTGGTTTCACCGGATAGCCGTCGGCATGAATATGGCGATAGTTGCTGTCGACTGAAATGTCTGCCGACGCTTCGGCCTTCGGCAGCAAGAGGTTCCAGATTTCCTCCATAACATGCGTCTGCTCGACGGCTTGTTCACCTTCCAGTGGCGCCATGCTGTCATGCGCGGCAACCGGTGCTGCAATCAGCACTCCGGCCAGCGCTATGGATATGCGCATCGCTCTCTCCCGATCTCTTCGCCCACGAATTGAGTATGAGGCCTTTGGAAGCAGAACGCTGTCAGACAATCGCATCAAAGTGTAACGCGATGTAACGGCTGGGAAGTGGCACAAACAGAAAAAGCCGGCCCCGACGGGACCGGCTTTTCAGTCAACTCATTGTCCGCAGGTTAGCCGACGAGTTCAACACCGGAGAACCAGAACGCGATTTCTTCAGCAGCGGTTTCAGCTGCATCGGAACCGTGTACGGAGTTTTCGCCGATGGACAGGGCATAGGACTTGCGGATCGTGCCTTCTGCAGCGTCAGCCGGGTTGGTTGCACCCATGACTTCACGGTTCTTGGCAATGGCATTTTCACCTTCCAGAACCTGAACGACGGTCGGGCCAGAGGACATGAATTCGGTCAGTTCGCCGAAGAACGGACGTTCCTTGTGAACCGCATAGAAAGCTTCAGCTTCGCGCAGGGACATCCAAACGCGCTTGGAAGCAACGACGCGCAGGCCGGCTTCTTCAAGCTTGGCGGTGATGGCACCGGTCAGGTTGCGCTTGGTGGCGTCCGGCTTGATCATGGAAAACGTGCGTTCAATCGCCATGGTTTCATCTTTCTCGTTTCAGCAGCGGGCCGGCGGAGTGCCGGTTCCGGATTTTTTAAAATTTCGCGGCCTTAATAACGGGGTGCCGTCACGCCCGCAAGGGGGCCGGGTCATGACATTTTGATGTCGGTAACCGGTTTGTGTCTCAATATGGTGCTGGCCAACATACGAACGGCTGCCTAGTCTGCGCGCAAATGCAAAGGTCGAGCGGACGGTTTGCGGCGCTCCTCTTCGGGAATGACACCATGGTCGAACTCTTCGCCATCCTGCCGACGCTGCTTTATGCGGCCGTCGCATCGCTCTGGCTCAGCCTTGCCGCGCCTTCGGTGGCGGCCAATACACATGAGACCGAAAGCCCGCAAACTTTCCCCACTTTGGCAGGGCAACTTGCCGCCCTTTCGCCGGAACAGCTGGAAGAGCTCTTCGTTTTCGTTGCGGGCAACACGCTGTTCACGCTCTACCACGAGAGCGGACATATGCTTGTCTCGGAACTGGAACTTCCCGTCCTGGCCCAGGAAGAAGATGCCGTCGACAATCTGGCCACCGTTTCCATGCTCGGTGCGGACACCGACGACATGGATGTTTATCTCACACAGGCGATGATCGGTTGGTTCCTGATTGCCGAGGAAGACTACGACGACCTGGTTTTCTACGATGAGCACGATCTGGACCAGCAACGCGGCTACAAGATGCTGTGCCTGATGGTAGGGGCCGACGAAGACGCTTTTCTGGATCTTGCCAGAGACCTGGAGTTGCCGGAGGAGCGGATCGAAAGTTGCGCCTTCGACTATGAACAGGCCTCGGCTTCGTGGGAAATCGTGACCGATCCTTATCTGAGGGACAGCGATACGCCCGGGGGCAAGATCAAGGTCGTCCACGATCCGGCAACAAGAGACCTGGAAGCCATGGCCGTTTTCCTGAAGGAAAGCGGACTGGTGGAGATGGTCGCCAAGGAATTCGACACTTTCTACGAGCTGCCGAAGACAGTCACCTTCCGCTCGACCGCCTGCGGCGAGGAAAACGCCTTCTGGGATCCGCAGACGCGGGAAGTGATCCTCTGCCATGAACTTCTCGCCGGTCTGGCCGAGATCTATCTGAGTGTTCCGGAAGAAGATGAAAAAGCTCAGAGCGAGGACTGAGCATTCTTGCGATAAGCGCCTGGCGCTTCGCCATATGCCTTCTGGAATTCCCTGTAGAAGTTCGAACGGGTCAAAAAGCCGGCCTGCTCCTGTATCCGGCCGACAGGTTCATCCGTCGTGACCAGCAGTCGTTCCGCTTCCGCGAGGCGGACCAGATTGACAAACTGGCTGACATTGACGCCTTCAACTGCGTTGACAGCTCTGGATAGATCCCGATCAGGAACCCCGACCCGCCGGGCCAGCCGCGTAAGTGTGAGCGATGGATCCCGGAAGAACTCCTGGTCAACCAGAACCTCTCGGGCAACATCGACAATCTCTACCCGCTGCGCGTCATTTCCAACGCTCTCTTCAACCTTTGCCCTTGACTGCCCGAAGCGGGCACCCAGAACACCTAAGGCTGCTCCGACTGCGAGGACCAGAAAGAACAGGCTTGCCAGCGAAATCGCAAGCGCGGCAGCAACCTCGCTTTGCTGCGCGAAGAGGTAAGCGACAAAGGCGTCGATCAGCAGTGTTGCCAGCATGATCAATATGGAAAAGCCGAGCAGATTGCGAAGCAGACCACTCTTGTTCGTCGGAGCTTGGCAAAACACATCCGGCCCCTGGCTCCAGAGCCTTGCAAGCGCAAGCGCATAGACCGCGTAGCTTGCGCCGATCAGCCCATCGACGTAACCGGCAACCGGCACAGGCAAATGCATTGCAACTGTCACGATGGCAGCCGCACCAAAATTCAATGCCACGAGTTGCCGGGTTCTTTCCCCCGAAACAGTCAGCGAGACGAAAGCCAGATAAACGGACGGTGCTATCCACACCGGCAACACCCTTTGCACGGTCAGGATTTCGACAACCCCGAAGGCGAAGCGCGCGCCCACGAGGGCAGCTTCCAGCGTCAGCAGACCGAAGAGCCAAACGAACAGCCCTCTCGCGACAGGCGGCAACGAGCGCCAGTTCAGTGCAGCGATGCCGAGTGACAGGAAGACAGCTGCGAGCAGAAAGGAGACGGGAATGCTGATCATGACCGGTAGGCGTTGAGAGGCAGTTTGAACGTCCTGTCCTTTATCACGATTGAGGACAGGACCGGGAGCCTGCGGCGATTGTCAACAGATCTGCCCGCGGACATTTGAAGGGCATCGCAACTTTCAGATGGATTTCCCATGTCTCCTCACCTCGCCGAACGGCACTCTTACACGCGCGCATTCCTGAGCGCAGCAATCCTTGTTGCAGGCCTCATCTACCCGGTCTTTTCACAGGCACAGGACACTTCAGCCCTCCCCTATGGTCCTGGTGTAACCAGTCTGACAGTCGAGGACGATCGGCAGGATCGTCCTCTAGCCGGAGGTCTCTGGTATCCGACACAGACACCTGAGCTCTACAGCCAGGCAGACAAGAGCAAGGTCTGGCAGATGGCTGCTGCCGATCCAGACGGCAAACCAGCGGACGGACGTTTCCCGCTGCTTGTCCTTTCACATGGAATGTATGGCAACACGTTCAATCAGGCCTGGCTGGGTTCAGAGTTGTCGCGACGCGGTTACCTGGTCGCCATGATCAATCATCCGGGAACCAGTACGTTCCTGCGTGATCCGGATCAGGCACGCGAACTCTGGGATCGACCGGTGGATCTGTCGAGGGTGATCACTTTCCTGCTGGAAGACGAGGCAACTTCAAGGCGGATCGACCCGGACCGCATCTACGCGGCGGGGCATTCTCTTGGCGGGTACACCGTGATGCTGTTGGCAGGTGCCAGGTTTGACACTGAACGGCAAACGGCAACCTGCACTGGCGAAAACCAGCCGGTGGTGTGCGGAGTTTTCGCAGGATGGTCCGTTGCCGAGACCGCAGCCGACAGGAAACAGATATCCGTTTCGCGCAAGGATAGCCGCGTCAGGAAGGTTATCAGCATGGACCTCGGTGGCACGCCCCTGTTTTCAGAAGAAAGTCTTCACGCAATAGACATTCCGGTCCTGGTCCTGGGTTCAGAACGTGCGGATATGCTGAACCAGGAAGTCGAATCCCGCGCTCTTGCGGCCGCCTTACCTGCAAACATGGTGCACCATCTTGAACTGGAAGATGCCGGGCATTTCGACTTCATGGGCGTGTGCAAACCGAAGGCCTTCGAAATCCTGAAGGAAGAAGAGCCCGGCGATGAAATTGTTTGTGTCAAAGGTTCCCGGGAGCGCGAGCAGCAACACAGGCGGATAGTCGCCGAGATCCTCGATTTCCTGGAACCTTGATCTTCAAACCGGCGGGCCAACGGTGCAGCGATGCCACAGCCCGCCACCGGATCGTCCCAAGAACAGCTTTCCACTTGCATCCGCATGGGCGCTCCGCCAAACATCCGCCTCATGTTGCAGATTACGGACCTTACATATCGGATCGGAGACCGCCTCCTGATCGACAGAGCCAGCGTTACGCTTCCCGGCAAGGCCAAGACAGGTCTTGTCGGTCGAAACGGTGCGGGCAAATCAACGCTGTTCAAGATCATCACCGGGGATCTTTCCACCGAGACAGGCTCAGTGCAGATCCCGAAGCGCGCGCGCATCGGTCAGGTCGCACAGGAAGCCCCGGGGACGGAAGAAACCCTGATGGAAGTGGTGCTGGCCGCGGACAAGGAACGCAGCCAGCTGCTGGCAGAAGCCGAAACACAGACAGACCCGGCCCGGATTGCGGAGATCCACACCCGGCTCGCCGACATCGGCGCCCACACGGCTGAAGCCAGGGCAGGCTCGATCCTGTCCGGCCTTGGCTTTGATGCCGCCGCGCAGCAAAGGCCGTGTTCGTCGTTTTCGGGCGGATGGCGCATGCGCGTTGCCCTGGCTGCGGTTCTTTTTTCCGAACCCGACCTTCTTCTGCTCGACGAGCCGACGAACTATCTCGATCTTGAAGGCACGATGTGGCTGGAAAACTATGTTGCCCGCTACCCGCATCAGGTGCTTCTGATCTCCCACGACAGAGACCTTCTGAACAAGGCTGTCGACAGCATCGTCCATCTCGACCGGGGCAAGATGACCTACTACTCCGGTGGCTATGACAGTTTCGACAGGCAACGGCGCGAAGCGATGATCCTTGCCGAAAAGGCAAAGGAAAAGCAGGACGCCCAGCGCAAGCACATGCAAACGTTTGTCGACCGGTTCCGCTACAAGGCCAGCAAGGCCCGGCAGGCGCAGTCACGCCTGAAAATGCTTGAAAAGATGCAGCCGATTGCCGCCCTCACGGATGAGAGCAGCAAGCCGATCCATTTCCCCGATCCGGACAGCCAGCTGGCACCGCCCATCCTGAAACTCGAGGGTGTGACAACGGGCTATGGCGATACCAGGATCCTGTCGCGTCTGACGCTGAATATCGACACCGATGACCGGATTGCGCTGCTGGGCGCCAACGGCAACGGCAAGTCGACATTCGCCAAGCTGATTTCCGGACGCCTTGGCGCCATGGATGGTGAGATCACCAAGGCGTCGAAGCTGAAAATCGCCTTCTTCGCGCAGCACCAGCTTGACGAGCTCAAGCCCGCTGAAAGCGCCGTTGCGCATGTGCGTGCCCTCATGCTGGATGCCCCGGAGGCAAAGGTTCGGGCTCGTGTCGCACGCATGGGGCTTCCGACCGATCGGATGGACACGCCCGCGAAAGACCTGTCTGGTGGTGAAAAAGCCCGCCTCCTCCTGGGGCTGGCGACATTTGACGGTCCGCATCTGCTGATCCTCGATGAACCGACCAACCACCTCGACATCGACAGCCGTGAAGCGCTCGTGATGGCGTTGAACGACTTTCAGGGAGCCGTCGTGCTGATCAGCCACGACAGGCATCTCGTCGAGGCTTGCGCCGACCGGCTTTGGCTGGTGGCAGGCGGCAAGGTGGAACCCTATGACGGCGACATGGAAGACTATCGCCGACTGATCCTGCAGGGCCCTGAAGCGGTTCAGAAAGCCCGTGACAAGGCCGCTGCGGAAGCTGACAAGGCAAATGCGCAAGAAAAACGCCGCGATGCTGCCGTTAAACGCGAACTTCTGAAGCCGCTCAGACAGAAGATCGATGCCGCTGAAAAGGAAATGAAGCGCCTGCAGGAGAAGATCATCAAGCTGGATGAAGCCCTTGCCGATCCTGAATTCTTCACGAGGGAACCGGAACGGGCTGCGAAATTCGCCAAGGAACGGGCCTTCTGCGAGAAGAAGCTGATCAATACCGAAGAGGAATGGCTGGAGCTTTCCGCCGAATTCGAGGAGGCTTCCTGATGGCCAAGATCACGACACTCGGCTTCGACGCAGACGATACGCTCTGGCACAACGAACGGGTGTTCAGGCTGACGGAAGAACGGTTCGCCTCATTGCTCGGCGACTACACCGACAAGGATCACCTGGCCGAGCGGCTGCTGGCTGCGGAAAAACGCAATGTCCTGCACTACGGCTACGGCGTTAAGGGCTTTACCCTTTCCATGATCGAGACAGCGATCGAGGTCACCGACAGGCAGGTGCCTGCCGATGTCATCGCCGAAATTCTGGAAGCCGGGCGAGAGATGATGTCCCATCCCGTCGAGCCTCTCCCTTACGTCGAAGAAACGCTGAAAAAGGTGAAGGCGTCATTCAAGCTGGTCCTGATCACCAAGGGGGACCTTTTCGACCAGGAACGCAAGGTGACGGCCTCCGGCCTCGATGTCTATTTCGACGCAATCGAGATTGTCTCGGAAAAGACCGACGAGACATACCGCTCACTGTTTTCGCGTCACGGCAGCGGCCCGGGTGAAGCGCTCATGATCGGCAATTCACTGAAATCGGACATCCTGCCGGCGCTGGACGCAGGAGCATACGGTGCTCACGTGCCCTATGACCTGACCTGGGCACTGGAAGAGGCGGACGAGCCACGTGGCCATGACCGTTTTTACCGATTGGACCACATCGGCAAGGTTCCGCAGCTGCTCGCTCGCCTGAGTTGAATAGTGGTGTTACGGCCGAAAAATTCCTGTCGGAAGTGAAACCAATTAAAGTCTGACGGGTTGTCGTAAGTGAACATTCAGACACTGCGGGCACGTTTGCGGAGTTACCGCGGGCGTTTTCGCAAAGCTCGATTTTTCGCACGCTTCAGACCAGGATACGTAATGTCTCTCTCCAGAACCGTCACCTTATTTCTCGGCGCAACCGCGCTCGTCGTTGCCCCTTCCCTGTCGCCGGATGTGCCTTCACTTTCCTTCCAAGTGGACAAGGCGTTCGCCAAGAATGGCAACGGAAACGGCAATGGTGGTGGCGGCGGCGGAAATTCCGGCGGCAATGGTGGCGGAAACAAGGGCAATTCCGGCAACAAGGGCAATAGCGGTAACTCCAACCGCGGCGGTAACTCCGCTTCCAACGGCAACGGCAACAAGGGCCTTGGGATCTTCAACCGCGGCAATGGTTCCAAGCAGGCCAAGTCGAACAGCGGCAACGGAAATGGAAAAGGCCTCGGTGGCTTTCTGAATTCCGTATTCGGAACCGAAAATTCAAGGAACTCCGGCAAGCGTCAGACCGCCTCCAGAGGCAACAGCGGCACCGCGAGCCACCGGCTTCCAAAGGCTGAACGCGCGACACTGGCAAGCATTGCCGTGACCCCGCAGGCAAGCCCTGCAGGCAAACCGAAGAACTTCAATGCAAAGCTTGGTCGGTTGAATTCCCTCAATCGCAATTACCACGCCTATATCAATTCCAACGACCCGCATCTGGCGGCCATCCAGGCCTATATAAATGACAGCCTTGCCTTCGAGCGGCTTTCCGCAGATCTGCAAGGCCTCGAACAGGACCTCCTGACCGCGCGCACGCTGTTCGACGGGTTGCTTCAGGACGTGGACAGCTATGACGGCTTCGCCTACGAAGGTCTGACCTCGCAACAGCTCGAAGACCGGCTTGCCGAACTTGAAAGCCTTGATACGGCTGAATTGTCAGATGACGAGCTGACCGCTCTTGAAACCGAAAGACTGGCGCTTGAAACTGCTCTTCAGAGCGACGCCTATTCGGATTTCAAAACGGCTGAAACCAACTACGAAACGGAAAAGACCGGCCTGGATGGGCTGGCCGCTGATGTTTCTGACGAAGCGCTGGAAGAAGCACTTCTGGCGATGGCAAACGAGAATCGCGTTCGGGAATATGGCGACGACTACGTCGACGAGGAAATGCTCGACTGGGCCAAGCAGGTTCTCGGGGTCGGCGATTACGACGGCAAGATCGATGAAATCCGCGAAGCAACCGAGACCCCGGACGACGGAACGGACCCGATTGATCCCGAAGAAACCGCCGTCAACGACGATGGAACGGACGGCTCAGACGCCGATCCGGATGAACTGCGCCTGATCTCGACGTCCAACTAGCATCAATCCGGCGGGGCGGTCTGCTTCAGTCCTTTTGCTCGACAGGACCGCCCTTCTCAACCCAGTCTGCAAACCCATCTGTCAGATGGGCAGCTTCAAAGCCCATATCCTGAAGCGTCGCGACAGTGAGTGCAGAGCGCCACCCTGCGGCGCAATGGAAGATGAAGCGTTTTTCCTGCGAGAAGACCTCCTTGTGATAGGGGCTATCCGGATCCACCCAGAACTCGATCATGCCGCGCGGGCAATGAATGCTGCCCGGAATGAACCCGAGCTTCTGACGTTCACGCACGTCTCGCAGGTCTACGAACACCACATCCGGATCTCCTACCAGGGCGATGGCGGCGTCGGTGTCGACTTCCTCGATCCGCGCCTTGGCTTTGGCGACCATGTCGGCCGATGACATCTTCAGCTTCTTCATGAGGCTTTCCTCCATTATCGGCATCGCGCACCGGTGCGCGTCTCACTTTTCAAAGACTGCTCGCCCGTCGCAGGGTCTGTGCCGGCCTAGGCCTTGCGTTCCCAACCGCCTGCTTCGGTCTGTTGCCAGTAAGCGATTTCAAACCCTTCCGCCTTGGCTTCCTGCCAGCGATTGCGCGCCTCCTGAACAGCCTCGGTATCGTTGCCGTCAAACATGTAGATCGCCCGCTTGTAGGCGGTCAGCGGGGGCGGCGCTGCCCTGTCTACCAGGAAGCGCACGTCGGCTTCGTTCGGATTATCCTGTTCGGACGTGAGATATATCGGCTGATGTTCAGCGTAACCGTCTGCCTTGGTGCCGTGTGGCAGAAAACCGTCGTCGGTAAAGGTCCACAAATGGGCATCAAGGGCGCTGCATCGCTCCTCGGTTCCCGTCTGAACGACAACTTTCCAGTCCCGTTCCAGACACTTTTGCAAAAGCTGCGGCAGAGCCATCTCCAGCGGCTTGTGCAAAAGGTGATAAAATACAACTTCAACGCTCATGCCGGACCCTGTCTAGACACATCCTTGTACCTTCGCTTTCCGTTTTCCACCGCCATGCCGGAATGTGGTGCAGGCCTGCAACACTCGACTGTTCAAATTCCCCCGACGGCAAACATGACATGGACAGGCCATAAGACTCGTATCATTAACCCTTCGAAAATGTCGATTGGCTAGGGTTCGTCCCCGGGGACGATCCAATGATCATTTGATTTGGCCATGGATCAAAAAATTTGGCTGGTGAGCGGTTTTCCCGAGCCGGCGCAAAAGGGGATTTGGTGAATGCTTGCGCGTGTCGTTGTGTTTTTCGCATTGGTTGCTGTCGTTGCAGGCGCGACACTTGGCATGGGTCTTCTGGTTGAACCGGCAACGGCCTGCCAGACCTACAAGACCTGCTGATCCAGGGTCGACAGTCAGTTACGAAAAACCCGCCTTCCCGGCGGGTTTTTCTTTGCCCAGCGGCATTCCAGTCCTGGCGCCCTCCACCAGAAGAAAATGCGAAGGACGCCAAGATGGACCTCAGCCTTCGTAGTGATCCGCGACAAGCTGGTTGAGCAGACGCACGCCATAGCCCGAAGCCCAGCTCTGGCAGATATCGTCCTTCGGAGCGCCGAATGCGGTTCCGGCGATGTCCAGATGCGCCCAGGGCACGTCATTCGTGAAACGCTGCAGGAACTGGGCAGCGGTGATGGACCCGGCCCAGCGGCCACCGGTGTTCTTGACGTCTGCGTTGGGCGTGTCGATGATCTTGTCGTATTCCTTCGACAGCGGCAGGCGCCAAAGCGGCTCGCCGCTCGACTTGGCAGATGACAACAGCTTGTCTGCCAGAGCGTCGTTGTTGGAAAAGAGACCGGCATTCAGATTGCCAAGAGCGACAAGCACGGCACCGGTGAGCGTCGCCAGATCGATCATGATCGCCGGTTTGTACTTTTCCTGCGTGTACCAAAGCGCGTCGGCAAGAACCAAACGGCCTTCCGCATCGGTATTCAGGATCTCGATCGTGGTTCCGGACATGGCCGTGACGATGTCACCTGGTCGTTGCGCGTTACCGTCCGGCATGTTTTCGACGAGGCCGATGACACCGATCACGTTTGCCTTGGCCTTGCGCCCCGCGATCGCATGCATGGCGCCGATGACTGCGGCAGCTCCGCCCATGTCGCCTTTCATATCTTCCATGCCCGCGGCCGGCTTGATGGAGATGCCGCCAGTGTCGAACACAACGCCCTTGCCGACGAACGCAACCGGGGCGTCACCCTTCTTGCCTCCGTTCCAGCGCATCACGGCCAGCTGCGGTGGGCGGGTCGAGCCTTGGGACACGCCTAGCAAAGCAGCCATTTTAAGCTTCTTCATTTCCTTTTCGCCGAGAACCTCGACTTCGACACCAAGGGCCGTCAGTTCCTTGGCCTTTTCGGCAAACTCCACCGGACCAAGCACATTCGCCGGTTCGTTCACAAGGTCGCGGGCCAGAATGACGCCGTCGGCAATAGCTTCAGCAGAAGACCATGCCTTCTTTGATGCCTTTGGATCAGCAACGGCCAAGGTCACCTTCATGTTCTTGGGTTTGTCATCGTCTTTCTTGGCAGTCTTGTAGGTGTCGAAGGCATAGGCCCGCAGCTTCACGCCCATCGCGAACTCTGCAGCCAATACTCCGGAGGGATCCGCATCGCCCGGGACATCCAGAAGTACCGTTGCTGCATCTGCCTTGGTCTTCTGCAATTCTGCAAACACCGCGCCGCCAAAAGCTCGCCAATCGTCGCCAGTCAACTCGCCGGCATCGCCAACGCCGAATACGATCAGCCGGTCGAGACCCGACCCGGCGGGAGCGACCAGATCAAGACTTGCCTTCTTCTTTCCCGTGAAACCTGTGATACCGGCCGAACGTTGCAAGCCTCCCTCGAGACCCGAGACAACTTCTGCAGCAACCTGCCCGAGGCTAAGGTCGCTACCGGCCAGGATTACGGCCACCCCACCCTTCGGCGTTTCGGCCTTGGAGAAGTTCAGTTTTGCAAGCTTGGTCATGCTTCGGTCCCGTTGGTTTTTCTGGTTGGAGCGGGTGGGCAGTGGAAAGAAAAGGCGCCCTATCCCGTAGATTGTGATTTTCCTGTCAAATCATGGGGTTTCAACAGCTTTTCGGCAAGGGCGACAAAAATTAATGTATATTTACCATTCTTATTCATGAGCCATTCACCACATTCCGTGTTATTCGGTCTCAGGCCGATTATCGTCATTTTTGCAGGGACATGTACCGGCACCGTTATGAAAACGCTTGAACGTTACATCATCCGCCGGACTGTTTACGCTTTCACCCTCACGATTGCAGCGATGACGGGTGTGGTTTGGGCAACCCAGGCCTTGCGCCAACTGGACCTGGTGACCTCAAAGGGTCAGACCATTGTCCAGTTCATTGGCATAACCATGCTTGCCCTGCCCTTCCTGATCGTCATCGTGGCTCCGTTTGCCCTGATGATCGCGCTGATACTGGTTCTAAACTCCTTGTCCGGCGACAGTGAGCTGATCGTGATCGATGCCAGTGGCGGCTCCAGGTTCCTTGTCTTGAAACCGGTCATGCTCTTTGCCTTCGTGGTCATGTTGCTGACCGCGAGCATGTCACTTTATGTGGCTCCGACGGGACTGGCTCAGTTACGCACCGAGATTACCCGCGTGCGCGCAGACCTTGTTGCCAACATCGTCAAGCCGGGTCGCTTCATCACCGTCGAGGACGGATTGACGTTCCATATCCGCAACCGCTCAGGCAAGGGCACTCTTGACGGTCTTTTGATGCACGACACCCGCGACCCGGAGACGGCCTTTACCTATCAGGCAGACACCGGGCTGATCGTCGAAGCTGCCGATCGCACGCTTCTTGTCATGCAGAACGGAACAATTCAGAGACGTCCAAAGCAGCAGGGCGATATTTCAATCGTTCGCTTCCAGTCCTATGCATTCGATTTGTCGAACCTTATTCCTGAAGCTGGCGAGCCGGTGTTCAAAGCCAGTGAGCGGACCACCCTTAACCTGATGTCGCCAGGCAGGAACGACGAATATGCGCTGAAGAATCCGGACAAGTTGGCGCAGGAACTCCATGAACGCTTCAGCCAGCCGCTTTACTGCCTTTCCTTCGGCCTGATCGTGTTCGCGTTTCTCGGCAAGGCCAGAACGACGCGACAGGGACGTGGGTTCGCCGTGCTCGGGGCAATCTGTTCCTGTGTCCTGTTGAGGACCACGGGCTTCGGCGTAACCGCCATTTCCGGCGGTTCCACCGCGCTTCTCAGCCTGCTTTACATTGTTCCCGTTGCGGGCGCGGTGTTCGCCCTCGTCTCCATCTTCCGCGAACAAGGCGGGTCGCAGCCACGCTGGCTGGTCGATCTGCAGCATTCTGTTCAGGACAGGATCGATGCACTGAGTGATCGCTTGAACGGTCGCAAGCCGGGAGGCGTCGCATGATCCTTGGACGCACCCTGTCGCTGTATTTTTCAGGGCGTTTCCTGAAGGCTATCCTCGGTCTCTTCCTGTTTGCCGCCGTCCTGATCTATTTGTTCGACGTCCTGGAACTGGTTAGACGCGGTGGCGACCGCGAAGGATTTTCCGTCCTGCGCGTTGCCATGATCTCGGCCTTGCGGGTGCCTTTGCTGCTGGAACAGGTCATTCCCTTCACCGTCCTGTTCGGTGCAATTGCGGCCTTCGTTACGCTGAGCCGAGGCCTTGAACTGGTCGTGGCACGGGCTTCCGGCATCTCGGTCTGGCAGTTTTCTCTTCCCGCCATCCTTGTAGGGATCGTTCTCGGAATCCTGTCCATCACTGTCTACAATCCTGCGGCTGTCTGGTTTCAGCAGAAATCGGACGAGGCAGCTGCCGGTTTGTTTGGCTCGGAACAGAGCTTCCTTCTGCAGTCCTCGAACGACGTCTGGGTTCGGCAGGACGGCCTGGACGGAGAATCGGTGTTGCTTGCCAAGCAATTGCTGGAAGGCGGCACGCTGCTGCAGGGCGTCACCATTTTCACGTTCGACAAGGACGGTACCTTCCGCGAGCGGATCGAAGCTGACGAAGCGCGGCTCGGAGACCAGATCTGGTACCTGGACGATGCCATCGTCTACACGACCGAACAGGATCCACAGCCTTACGGGCAATATCAGATCAGCACATTCCTGACAGCGACTGAAGTTCGCGAAAGCATCGGATCCCCCGAATCGATTTCGTTCTGGAATTTGCCTCGTTTCATCGAACTGGCCAGAAACGCTGGGTTACCTGCCTATCGCTACAATTTGCAGTATCAGACTCTCCTCGCCCGCCCGCTTCTTTTGGTCGCTATGATTTTGATCGCAGCGGCGGTTTCCCTTAAAGTTTCGAGGTTTGGCGGTTTGGGAAGTATGATTCTGGGTGGAATCCTTTCCGGGTTCGTGCTTTACGTTCTAACCGAACTTGCCAAGGACTTCGGGGGTGCGGGTATTGTCCCTCCCTTGGTGGCGGCCTGGGCGCCGGGAATATTTGGAGTACTCATGGGTTTGACAATTCTCTTGAATCAGGAAGACGGGTAAAGCGATGACTTTTCCGGTTTTTCTGACAACAGAGACTTGGGCCAAAAAAGGCAGACTGTTAGCTGCGGCGAGCTTGTGCGCCATTGCAGCAACCCTTTGCCATGGGTACGGATCACCAGCCGCGGCACAGGACCTGACAGCAGGTCTGGCCGGTCAAGTCGATCCCGATGCCGAACTCCTGCTTGAATCAAGTGAGATCACCTACGATTTCGACCGCGATCTCATCGTCGCGACAGGCGATGTGCAGGTCTATTACGACGGCAGCACCGTGCAGGCGCATCAGGTTGTCTTCGACCGCAAGAGCCAGCAGCTCAAGGCGTCGGGCAATGTGATCTTCATCGAATCCAACGGCAATGTCGTGCGCACGGAAGAAATGGTCCTGTCCGAGGACTTTTCAGAAGGCTTTGCACGCGCCCTTCAGATCGACACGACGCGGCGCACACGCTTCCTGGCTGAGCAAGCCCGGCGCGAAGGCAACAACATCACGACCATCGATAACGGCGTCTATACGGTCTACACCAAACCGACCAACCCGCCGGACAAGCCGCCGCTCTGGCGCGTGCGGGCCGAGAAGATCATCCACAATCAGCAGGAAAAGATCATCCGGTTCGAGAACGCAGCCTTCGAGGTCTACGGTCAGCCGATTGCCTACCTGCCCTATCTGTCGATGCCGGATCCGTCCGTCACCCGAAAGTCCGGTTTCCTGATGCCGAGCGGCATTGTGTCCGACAAGCTCGGGTATGGCGTAAGCGTTCCCTATTACTGGGCGCTCAGCCCCTATTACGATGTGACGACCATTCTGACGCCGCTCACCAAGCAGGGTGTGTTCAGCGATGTCGAATATCGTCATCGGTTTGCCGCTGGCGAAGTGAGTGTTTCTGCGGCTGGCCTGTTTCAGGCGCAGCCGAGCAACTTCACGACGGACCGCGCTGACGATCGCTTGCGTGGTGCGGTCAATTCGACCGCCTCCTTCAGCATTGCGCGCGACTGGACCCTCGGCTGGAACCTGACCTACAAGAGTGACCGTCAGTTTTTCAAGGACTACTCGTTCACCAGTTTTGGCGATAACGGCGAGACCTCCACGATCTATCTGGAAGGCAAGACCGACCGTAACGCGCTGTCTGTCAAAGCCTATGCGTATCAGATCTCCCAGGAGGACTATACGGACAGCCAGTTCAACGCCAATGGCTTCTCTCCGGTCGGCAGCTCCCTGCAGGACAAGCAGCCGCTCGTTCTGCCTGTGATCGACTATGACTATGTGTTCGCGGATCCGATCCTCGCCGGTGAGTTGGCACTGACTGCCAACTTCACTTCGCTGACACGCGATGAAACGGATGCTTTCTCCATTGATGGCGGCACAACTGCGAAGTTCCGTGGTATCGACGGCACCTTCTCGCGCGTATCCGTCAAGGGGAACTGGCGCCGCACATTCATCGATCCGCTTGGACAGTCGTTCACGCCGTTTGCCTATATGCGCGGTGACCTGTTCTTTCTAGCCTCACCCGATTCTGACGTGACCGCTCTCACGGGCGAAAGTTTCGTCGGCCGTGCGATGCCCGCAATCGGCCTGGAATACCGCTATCCGTTCATTGCAACCTTCGACGGCGGCAACCAGATCCTGGAGCCTGTCGCCCAGATTGTGGCCCGTCCGAACGAGCAACGGATCGGAGAATTGCCGAACGATGACGCGCAAAGCATCGTCTTTGATACGACGACCCTGTTCGACTACGACAAGTTCTCGGGCTTTGACCGCGCCGAAGGCGGCACACGTCTTAACGTCGGCCTGAACTACAAGCTGCAACTGGATAGTGGCTACTATGTCAGCGGTCTGTTCGGCCGGTCCTATCAGCTTGCCGGCGACAACTCCTATGCCATTCCGGACATTCTCGGTGCGACGCAGGATTCTGGTCTGGAAACCTCCTTGTCCGATTACGTCGGCAGCCTCTATCTGGACACGCAATACGGTGTGAAGGTCGGCGCCCAGGCCCGGCTCGACAAGGAAGATTTTTCCGTGAACCGGATACAGGCACAGGCCAGCGGTATCTACGGCCCGGTGGTGTCTTCCCTAGCCTATGCGTTCCTGAACGCGCAGCCGGATGTCGGGATCGATGATCCGCGAGAGGAACTGCTTGGCTCCGCAAGCCTCCGCCTTGAGGAAAACTGGCGCATTTTCGGCTCCATGCGATACGATCTGCAAAACAGCAACATCGTGCAGGACGGACTCGGGATCGGTTATGACGACGAAGGTTTCTCGCTGTCCGTCACATATGCTGAAGACCGCAGCCGCAACGATGGCGATGACGTCAACCGGACGCTTTATTTCCGCATCGGGTTGAGGACCATCGGCACGACACAGGTTTCAAGCGGCGCTCTCAACTAGGCCATCTGACTGACCGTAGGTCATCATGCCGCCATGAAAAAAGGCATGATGCGTGGAACCTTTGAAATTTCGGGCATGATATGCGAAACATCATGTCATAAAACAACGAACTTCGGTTTGGCCTCAAGCCAGCACGGATGGTTATTCAATGCGACTTCGTATCGTTCCGGTATTCTTTGGACTAGCTTTGATCCTGGCAGCGCCGCTGGCAACGCCTTCCCATGCAGCGATCAAGATCATCGTCAACGATGTGCCGATTACCGACTACGACATCAGCCAACGCGCCCGGCTGATTACAATGACCCAGCGCAAGTCCGCATCCATCGCCAAAAAACAGGCGGAAGAGGAACTGGTCGACGACCAGGTCAAACTTGCCGAAGCCGAGCGTGTCGGCGTTGACGTTAGCCAGTCGGAAGTCGACAACGCGTTCAACAATATTGCCCGTAATGTGAAGATGTCTCCGGCCCAGCTTTCCAAGGCGCTTCGCAGTGGCGGTGTTCAGCCGGATACGTTGAAGGAGCGCCTCAAGGCGCAGCTTGCCTGGAACCAGGTGTTGCGGTCCCGTTTCAGTGGCCGGATCGAAGTGGATGAGTCCGACGTGATCGCGGCCCTGAAGAAGACCGACGAGGAAGACCGTCAGAAGTCCGTGGAATATGACCTCAAAAGGGTCATTGTCGTGGTACCGAAGAACTCCTCCGGTGGCTTCAAGTCCAAGCGCAAGAACGAGAGCAACCAGATCCGGGCTGCGTTCAACGGCTGCGATGAATCCGGCGCCATTCTCGGCAAATACAGCGAAGTGGTTGTGCAGCCTATCGGACGCCGGCTCGAAACCGAGCTGCCGGAAGACATGCGCGCCGAAATCGAAAAAATGACACCGGGCAAGTTGACGAAACCGTCCACGACGCCCGTCGGTTATGAAATGATCGCGGTTTGCGGAAAACGCGAAATCGCCTCGGACATTGCCGTTCGCACGGAACTTGAAAACGAGCTGCGACAAAAGGAAGGCGAAAGCCAGTCCCGTCGGTATCTCCTGGAAATCCGCCGTCGTTCCACCATCATTTATCGCTGATCCTACATGCGCTCCAACCAGAAGCCGATCGCCGTCAGTATGGGAGAACCTGCCGGGATCGGCCCGGACCTGGCTCTGATTGCGTGGGCCAATCGCAAAGCCCTTGGATTGCCGCCATTCTACATTCGCGGTGACGAAGCCCTGCTGCACGAACGTGCACAGAAAATGGGCCTGAACGCGCGGCTCAGGCTGGTGGCGCAGGACGAAGCCGTTGCGGCTTTCACAAAAGCTTTGCCCGTTGTACAGACCGGGCCTGCCCTACCCGACCAGCCGGGTGTGGAAGCACCTGAAACGGCAGCTTCCGTTGTTGCTGCTATTGAAGGATGTGTCGACGATATAAAGTCCGGCCTTGCCTGCGCGCTCGTGACCAGTCCGATCAACAAGGCTGCGCTTTACCGAACCGGCTTCGCCTTCCCCGGCCATACGGAATATCTGGGCTCACTTGCAGAAATGCACTGGCCCGGAGAACCGGCAAAACCCGTGATGATGATTGCCGGCCCGGAGTTGATGGTGGTCCCGGTCACCATTCACATTCCAATTCGCGAAGTTCCGACATCTCTCACGACTGAGCTTATCGTTGAAACTGCGGAAATTACCGCACGCGACCTCAAGACCAGGTTTGGCTACACGTCGCCACGATTGGCGATTTGCGGGCTAAACCCTCATGCGGGTGAAAACGGCTCGATGGGAACTGAAGATCGCGACATCATCGAGCCAGCCATTTCTCGCCTGCGAAAGATGGGTATCGAGGCTACAGGTCCGCATCCGGCCGACACTCTGTTTCACCCGCCTGCGCGGCAGCACTATGACTGCGTGCTTGGCATGTACCACGACCAGGTGTTGATACCGGCGAAGACCATCGGTTTCGACGAGAGCGTCAATGTCACGCTGGGTCTGCCTTTCGTGCGCACCTCTCCCGACCATGGCACGGCATACAACCTGGCCGGAACCGGCACCGCCCGGGTCGACAGTTTCGCTGCGTCCTTGCGCATGGCGGATGTACTTGCCAATCCCGAGCGGTTCTAGGGCGACAGCGATCAATGGCTCAGATAGACGACCTGCCCCCGTTGCGCGACGTCATCGCCGCTCATGGTCTCAATGCGAAAAAGTCACTGGGACAGAACTTTCTTCTCGATCTCAATCTCACCTCTCGAATCGCACGATCTGCCGGCAGTCTTGAAGATTGCACCGTTCTGGAAGTCGGCCCTGGTCCCGGTGGGCTGACCCGTGCCCTGCTGGCCGCCGGAGCGAAGCGGGTGATCGCGATTGAAAAGGACAGCCGCTGCCTGCCGGCTCTTGCCGAAATTTCGGCACACTATCCGGGGCGTCTGGAAGTGATCGAAGGCGATGCCCTTGAAATCGATCCGGTAGCCCTGACTGGAGGAGACAAGGTCCGCATTGCCGCGAACCTGCCTTACAACGTCGGCACCCAGCTGCTTATCAATTGGATCACGACACCGCAGTGGCCGCCATTCTGGTCGTCGCTGACGCTGATGTTCCAGAAGGAAGTCGGTGAGCGGATCAGCGCGTCCCCCGCGTCCAAGGCCTATGGCAGGCTTGCAGTTCTGGCAGGCTGGCGCTGCAAGGGCGGGATCCTGTTCGACATCAGCCCAAAGGCGTTCACGCCGCCCCCGAAGGTAACGTCGGCTGTGGTTCATCTGACGCCTAATCCTTCGCCCCTGCCCTGCGACCTGAAAGCCCTTGAAAAGATTACCGCTGCGGCCTTTGGCCAGAGACGCAAGATGCTGCGTGCCAGCCTCAAGTCACTGACACCGGACGCAGAAGACCTCGTCACAAAGGCCGGATTGAAACCGACGGCCCGTGCCGAAGAAATCGATATCGCCGGGTTCGTTGAACTTGCCAACACGTTCAGGGCCGCTCAGGCAGTTTGACGACTGGCAGGATTGTAGAAGGTTCCGATTTACGGCACTTGCCCGCCTGAACGGCTTTCAGGTTGTCCGGGTTATCCAATCCGAGATCGCGCATCATCCAATCCGGCATAAGATCAGTTCGGTCAGCCTTGTCCGGACCGGTGTACCAAACGTTTCGTTTTCTTGAAAACAGGCCCCTTAAAAAGCCGATCATTGTCTCATCTCCCGCTGATGACGGGCAGAAGATGTCAGAACCTTTTCTGAATGTAATTGAATGATGTTGCATGATATCATTCAAAAATGAATGAAACCGATTTTGACTGGGATGCCGTACGCGTCTTTCTTGCCGTTGCCGAGAATCAGAGCCTCAGCAAGGCCGCCCAGGTTCTTTGCCTGTCCCAACCAACCGTCGGCCGCCATATTGCGCGGTTAGAAGAACAGTTGGATGTACAATTGTTCGATCGGCGCCAGACCGGCTACGAACTGACAGGTGGCGGCCGGCGTTTGATCAAGATTGCCAGATCCATGGCACGCGGAGCGGCGGACTTCAGGCGCGCGGTTGATCTGGAAAAGGTCGGTTCAAAAGAGCAGGTCTGCAGGATCACGCTCGGTGAATGGGGGCAGCATTATCTGACACGGCACGTCGACCAGATTACCGATGGTCTTGACGGTGTCCGGATCGAATTTTTCGCGGACGATGCCTTCTGGGATCTCAGCCGGAACTCCGCCGACATCGCCATCGGTAACAGACAGCCTAAACAACCGCACCTGATTGTCCAGAAACTGGGTGAGATCCGGTTTCACGTCTACGCCTCAAAGGACTACTGCCGAAATCGACCGGACGCTGCTGACACCTCGACCTGGCAGGAACAGATCTGGGCGGGATATTGCGGCAGCCGGGCGCGGCTCAAGTCCTCGCAGTTGCTCAACGCCATTCTGATGGGCAAGACATGCCGCTACGCCGTCAACAATTCCGTATCGCTCTGCAATATTCTGAACGCCGGGCACGCCATGGGCGTTCTACCAGACTGGATCGCGGAAACGGAGGGGCTGACACGCCTGACGGCTACCCCACTCGCTCAGGGAGAGTCATGGATGAGCTTTCACGAAAGACTGCGTTTCCACCCGATGCTGTCGGAGGTCAAGGATCGCGTCGCCAAGCTCTTTCGGCAAAGGTTTTCAGAAACAACCTCTCGAGCAGAGCAAAGGGATACAGCTCATGTCGCAGGTGCAGGTTCTTCGTCTTCCTAGCTTCTATTGACGCTGAATGGCCAGTCCAAACAGCGCTTGAGACGTCAGGATTTTTCGGCCAGCTCGTTTTCCAGATCATCGACCATGCCCTGAATGAGTGGACCGATTTTTGGCGAGCGGAACTGCTTCAGTCTTTCTGCTTTCAAGATTGCGCGAACGTTTTCGTAAGCGCGTTCCAGATCGTCATTCACCACAACATAATCGTATTTCGACCAGTGGCGCATTTCACCAACCGCAGTCTTCATCCGCTTGAGGATAACAGTGTCCTCATCTTCAGCACGCCGCTTCAGACGTGATTTCATCTCCGCAATGGACGGCGGCAGAATGAAGATGGAAACGACATCGTCACGCATCTTTTCATAGAGCTGGAAGGTTCCCTGAATATCGATGTCGAACAGGATGTCCTTGCCATTTTCAATAGCATTTTCGACCGGTCCACGCGGTGTGGCGTAGTAGTTGCCATGCACCTCGGCCCACTCCAGCAGCTCATCGTGCTCGCGCATCTGCTCGAACCTGCCGGCATCAATGAAGTGGTAGTGCACGCCGTCAACTTCGCTGGACCTGCGTGGCCGCGTGGTCACGGAGATCGACAGGGCAAGATTGTCTTCGTTCTGCAGCAGGAGGCGCGCGATCGTCGACTTTCCGGCTCCGGACGGTGACGACAGCACCAGCATCAGGCCACGGCGCTGCTGCTCGGCCTGCTCCGCACTGACAGTGGTTCCCGTTGAGGTACCGGCAGGTGCGTCGGTCATGTGGCTCACTCCAGATTCTGTATCTGCTCACGCATTTGATCGATAACGGACTTCAGGTCCAGCCCAATGGCTGTCAGGTCCACGTCGTTGGACTTTGAACACAAAGTGTTGGCTTCCCGGTTAAATTCCTGAGCCAGGAAATCCAGGCGCCTTCCGATTGCTCCACCGGTGTCCATCAATTCACGCACGGCTGCCACATGGGCATGCAGGCGATCCAGCTCCTCACGAATGTCAGCCTTGGTTGCCAGGAAGACAGCTTCCTGATGCACGCGCTGCGGATCCAGTTGACCGTCCGAGGCATCCATCAGCTCTGCGAGCTGTCGCTTCAGCCGTGCCTTTATGGCGTCCGGTTTGCGCGCAGGCAGATCCTCGGCGGCCTGGGTCAGTTCGGCGATTCTGTCGATCTTATCTCGGACCACCTTGCCAATTGCCTGCCCCTCGCTGTGGCGCATGTCGACAAGGTCAATCAGCGCAGCATCCAGGGTCGTCAGAAGAGTGTTGTGAAGCGCTGCCTGAACCGCTTCGTCTTCTTCGGGCTCCTTGAGCTCAAAGACGCCTTTTTGCGCCAGAATGGCGTCAAGCGACGGCGGAGCAAGATCAGGTAGCCGGTTCTTGAGGAGATCGATTGTCGCAAGGACAGCTTCAAGAGCCGATTCATTGACCTGAAGCTGCTGTTCGGACTGGTCTCTCTGCATGGAGAGCCCGACGGAAACATTTCCGCGTCGAAGAAGCTTGCCGCAACGCTCGCGGATCTTCGGTTCAAGCGTCTCCAAACCCGTCGGGATACGGATACGAAGATCAAGGGACTTGCCGTTGACAGATCTCAGTTCCCAGGTCCAGCGAACCGGTCCGGATTCTCCAAGGGCCCGTGCAAAGCCCGTCATGCTGGCAAGTGCCATGTGCCCCCCTTTGCGAATGTGCCGCCACCGGCCCGCCGCAAAGGCGGGCTCCGGTCAATTGGATGTGGCTGGCTGCGTTTCCTGGTTCTGCTCTGCCTGTCGGCGTTCTCTTTCCACCTGACGCCACTTGCGGACGTTTGCCTGGTGCTGCTCGTAGGTCTCGGCAAAGATGTGGCCACCGGTTCCGTCGGCCACGAAATAGAGATCCTGCGTGCGGGAAGGATTGGCGACCGCTTCCATGGCCGCGCGGCCCGGATTACCGATTGGTCCTGGTGGCAAACCGTCGATCTGGTAGGTGTTGTATTTGTTGTCCGCCTTCAGCTCAGATTGCTTGATTGCCGAGCGGTCCTTGAGCCACGCTTCACCGCCATAAAGACCGTAAAGGATCGTAGGGTCGGACTGCAGGCGCATGTTCTTGTTGAGACGGTTCACGAAAACACCGGCGACACGCGGTCGCTCGTCTGCCAGAGCTGTTTCCTTTTCCACGATCGACGCGAGAATAACCAAGTCTTCCGGCGTTTCGACCGGCAGGCCTTCCGTCCGGCGTCCCCAGATTTCGCTCAGCAGCTTGGACTGCGCCGCTTTCATCTGGTTGAGAACTTCCTGGCGCGAGGCACCGCGTGCAAAGGTATAGGTTTCGGGAAGCAGTGCACCTTCTTCCGGAACCTCGGTAATCTCGCCTACAAGCACAGGGTGCTCGCGCACGCGCTCGATGATCTGCGCGGTGGTCCAGCCTTCCGGGATCGTTACCGAATGGGTGACGGCATTGCCTTCCACCAGATCGGTCATGATCTCCTGCATCGAGACGCCGGGCGCAAAAGCGTATTCACCGGCTTTCAGTTTGGTGGCGTTCTTGTAGAAGCGGATGCCCAGGTTGAAGATCCACTCGTCGAGCAGATTGTCGCTGATGACGCCCTGCCCTGAAAGCCTGTCGGTAATACCGGAAAGCCCGGCGCCTGAAGAAATCACCACGGTGGCGTCCTTCTGCAGCGGGCCCTTTTCCTCGAATTTCTGTTTGCCGAAATAAAGCGCGCCCCCGAACGCAGCAAGTCCGAACACGGTCAATGTGATGACCATGTTGATCAGAATGACGAAGGGGTTGCGTACGTGCCTGGAGCGTTGCGGAGGCGCAGGCGCCGGTTCCGGCTGCAAGGCTTCACGCGGGCTTTTGGGCTTAATGCGCATATTGGGTCGCACCTCCAAGATTGAGCCCCCAAATCCCTGACTTAGGCTCAAACGGACCAGTTGTCACAATCAAAGTTTCAGGCCGGCCCGAGAGAATCGGACCGGCCTGAAGAACTTGAATGGGTTATGCGGCAACTTTGCGGAAGACAAGCGAGGCATTTGTGCCGCCGAAACCGAACGAGTTCGAAAGGGCGACATTGATATCCAGCTTCTTCGGCTTGTGCGGCACCAAGTCGATAACCGTCTCGACAGACGGATTATCGAGGTTGATCGTCGGCGGAGCCATACCGTCTCGCATGGCCAGAACCGAGAAAATGGCCTCGACCGCACCAGCAGCACCGAGAAGGTGACCGATGGAGGACTTGGTCGACGACATTGTCAGATCGGCGGCATGTTCTCCCGCAAGCCGGGTGACAGCGCCAAGTTCGATCTCGTCGCCAAGCGGCGTCGAGGTTCCATGAGCATTCACATAGTCGATGTCGGCCGGCGTGACCTGGGCGCGCTTCAGCGCAGCTTCCATGCAACGGTAGGCACCATCGCCATCGGAGGACGGAGCGGTGATGTGATAAGCATCGCCGGACAAGCCGTAACCGATGATCTCACCGTAGATCTTTGCGCCGCGGCGAACTGCATGCTCGTATTCTTCGAGCACGACGACACCGGCACCTTCGCCCATCACAAAGCCGTCGCGGGCGACGTCGTAAGGGCGGGAACCTTTTTCGGGAGTGTCGTTGAAAGCCGTGGAAAGCGCACGGCAGGCAGCAAAGCCCGCGAGTGCAAGACGGCAGACCGGGGATTCCGTACCGCCGGCAACCATGACATCCGCATCACCGAAGGCAATCAGCCGCGATGCATCGCCAATGGCGTGCGCGCCGGTCGAACACGCGGTCACGACAGCGTGGTTCGGGCCCTTCAGGCTGTGACGGATCGAGACATACCCGCCGGCAAGGTTGATAAGACGGCCGGGGATGAAAAACGGAGAAATGCGGCGCGGGCCTTTTTCGGCCAGCAGATTGGCGCCCTGCTCGATGCCCTGAAGACCACCGATGCCGGAGCCGATCAAAACGCCAGAGCGCACCTGTTGTTCGTAAGTCTCGGCCTTGTAGCCGGAATCGGCCATTGCCTGATCGGCAGCCGCCATCGCGTAGACGATGAAATCATCGACCTTGCGCTGTTCCTTGACGTCCATCCAGTCATCCGGATTGAACGCGCCTTCAACGGACGAGTCACGCGGGATCTGACATGCGATCTGGCAGGCCAGATCGTCAACTTTGAAATTCGTGACCTTGTTGGCCCCGCTCTGTCCTTCAAGGATCTTTTTCCAAGTGACATCGACACCACAGCCAAGCGGCGTCACCATGCCCAACCCAGTTACGACAACTCGCCTCATACACCCGCACTTACGTTGGAAGGGCCAGGCGGGGTTTCGCCCCGCCGGCCCGATCTTCAAACATTCACAAGAAGGGGGTAACCCTTACTTGTTGGCTTCCAAGAATTTGACAGCATCGCCAACGGTCAGGATGGTTTCTGCTGCAGTGTCCGGGATTTCTACGCCGAATTCTTCTTCGAACGCCATGACCAGCTCGACCGTGTCAAGGCTGTCTGCGCCCAGGTCGTCGATGAAGCTTGCACCTTCAACAACTTTGTCAGCATCCACGCCGAGGTGCTCAACGACGATTTTCTTTACCCGATCCGCGATATCGCTCATCTTTCACTTCCTTAGTTTTCATCTATTCGTCACTCGCGAAACTGCCCCCATCCGGTTTGCAAACAAGCGGTGGCGCGAACTCGCGGTCTTTAAGATGTCGCCGCACACCAGGCCAGTTTATTTGGCCAACTGTGCAATTCGAAACAATCGGCGGGTTGGTAACACACTTTGTTGACCTTTACCAGCCGATCCAGACCGCTTGTGAGCGGCCCGGATTCTTTTTGCCTGCTCGGCAAAAATTCCTTTTAAATCATAGCCATGCCGCCATTAACGTGCAGGGTCTGCCCGGTCACGTAAGCGGCTTCATCGCTGGCCAGGTAGACGGCGGCTGCGGCAATCTCTGCGGAAGTGCCCAAACGCCCTGCAGGCACGCTCGTCAAAATCGATTCTTTTTGCTTGTCGTTCAGCGCATCGGTCATTGCCGTTTCGATGAAACCGGGCGCAATCGTATTGACCGTGATGTTGCGGCTGGCGACTTCCCGGGCAAGCGACTTGTACATGCCGATCATGCCGGCCTTGGCCGCCGCATAGTTGACCTGACCGGGGTTTCCGGTGACGCCAACCACGGACGTGATGCCGACGATGCGGCCGGACCTACGCTTCATCATGCCCTTGATTGCTGCGCGGCACAGACGGAAGCCGGATGACAGGTTCACTTCCAGAACCTGATCCCACTCTTCATCCTTCATGCGCATGAAGATGTTGTCGCGCGTGATCCCGGCATTGTTCACCAGGATGTCGACAGAGCCCATTTTCTCTTCAGCCGCCGGCAACAAGGCATCAACAGCCGCGCGGTCGGACAGATTAGCCGGCGTCACATAGGCGCGTTCGCCGAGATCAGCAGCAAGCGCTTCCAGTTTTTCAGCCCGCGTGCCGGACAAGGAGACGGTTGCGCCCTGTGCATGGAGCGACCGGGCGATTGCTTCGCCGATCCCACCGGTGGCACCGGTGACAAGCGCGTTTTTCCCTTCCAAGCTGAACATTCGGGATCCTTCCATTGTTCCTGTTTGGGTCCGCGGCGGACCAAATCGTCGCCTTGGCCGATATAAGCCTTATCCGGAGATCTTTTCCATAAGTGCGTCGATGTCTTCCGGAGAATTGACCGCCATGCCGGTGGCTTCCTTGGCGATCCGCTTGACCATGCCGGTCAGCACCTTGCCTGTCCCAACCTCGACAAAGGTATCGACACCGTTTTCGGCAAGCCAGGTGATGCTTTCGCGCCAACGCACGGTACCGGTCACCTGCTGAACAAGACGATCGCGAATTTCATTTGCGTCAGTGATCGGGCGCGCCAGCACGTTAGCGACCAGCGGCACGACAGGAGAGCGAATTTCGGCATTCGCCAGCGCTTCGGCCATCTTGTCGGCAGCCGGGCCCATCAGGGAACAATGGAACGGTGCGCTGACCGGCAGCATCACCGCACGGCGCGCGCCCCTGGCCTTGGCAATCTCGACGGCGCGCTCGACGGCGGCCAGATGCCCGGAAACAACCACCTGCCCCGGCGCGTTGTCGTTCGCGGCCTGGCAGACTTCGCCCTGTGCGGCAGCCTCGGCCACTTCTGCGGCAACATCAAACTCCAGCCCGAGCAACGCAGCCATTGCACCCTGACCGGCCGGAACCGCATCCTGCATGGCATCTCCGCGCACGCGCAGGAGCTTTGCAGCGGTCGCAATATCCAGGCTGCCGGCAGCAGCCAGCGCGGAATATTCACCAAGAGAATGTCCTGCGACAAAGGAAACACTGCCGGCAAGGTCGAGGCCGCGGGCTTCCAGAACGCGCATGGTCGCAAGGCTGACCGCCATAAGTGCAGGCTGAGCATTTGCTGTCAGTGTCAGCGTTTCTTCCGGACCAGTCCACATGACATCGGACAGCTTCTGGCCAAGCGCCTCGTCGACTTCGTCGAAAACGGCTTTTGCTTCCGGGAACGCATCGGCAAGGGCTTTACCCATTCCAACGCCCTGACTGCCCTGGCCGGGAAATGTGAATGCAATGGTCATCTGGAAACGCCTCCGTGACTCGTGAGCGGACCTTGTTGTTCTTATAGCGAAAGGTCGACGGCTTATTAGAAAGCGGAGAAGACAGCCCGTGCAGGCTGAAATCGAACTTGGCGCGAGGCTATGATACGGTCTTGACCGAACTGTCAAGGCCCACAGGGCAATCATTTCCGCATTTCGAGCGGTTTTGCCGGTTTTCCTTTATCCTGATTATCCCTGAAATGCCCGGCAACCCGATGGGCATTGTTTTGCGCGCGAAACCGGTCCTCCCCTTACCTGCTTCGGGAAATCGATATATATAGACAGTCAGGCAATCTTCCAAATCGGCAGCATTCGTATCTTCTCCCGATTTTCGATCCTTTCGGAAGTATGCTGCTTGCAATTTCTGCAAAACAGAGTATAGAGCGCGCTTCATCCGGGGTTTGGCCGGGGGCTGAACGGAAGGGCATGACGCCAGGATCCTTGATCGGATCCGACTTCCCGTGTTCCCGCTCTCGTTAGAATTCTCGTGCCTTTCCGGGGCTACGAGGAGGCTCTGCGCCGATCCCGCGTTGTCAACACGAAGAAAGGCTATTTCCATGCCTCTTTACGAGCACGTATTCCTGGCTCGCCAGGACGTTTCGGCCCAGCAGGTCGAACAACTCGTCGAACAGTACAAGGGCCTCATCGAAGGCGCTGGCGGTACTATCGGCAAGGTGGAAAACTGGGGTCTGCGTTCCCTCGCATACCGCATCAAGAAGAACCGCAAGGCTCACTACACCCTTATGAACATCAACGCTCCGCACGCCGCGGTTGCCGAGATGGAACGTCAGATGGGTCTGAGCGAAGACGTTCTGCGTTTCATGACCTTCAAGGTCGATGAACTCGACGAAGAGCCGTCTGCAATGATGCAGAAGCGCGACCGTGACGACCGCCGTGGTGGCGATCGTGGTGGCCGCTTTGGTGGTGGCGATCGCGGCGGTGACCGCGGTGGACGCGGTGGCGACCGCGGTGAGCGCGCTCCGCGCCGCGCAGAAGGGGAGTAAGATTGATGGTTGATATTGCACAGCTCCCGAGCCGCCGTCCGTTCTTCCGTCGCCGGAAGACCTGCCCGTTCTCCGGCACCAACGCGCCGAAGATCGATTACAAGGACATCCGTCTGCTGCAGCGCTACATTTCCGAGCGCGGCAAGATTGTTCCGAGCCGCATCACCGCGGTTTCCGCGAAGAAGCAGCGTGAACTGGCCCGTGCGATCAAGCGCGCCCGCCTGCTCGGCCTGCTGCCGTTCGTGATCAGCTAAGCGTTTCTCGAAAATCTTGAGACGTTTCTTTCGGGGCTTCCCGGAAGACCCGAATTGGGGCCGCGGGCAAACGGCCTCTAACCATCCTCAACGGGTGGGACAGTAGGAGAAATGACATGCAAGTTATCCTTCTTGAGCGTATCGCGAAGCTCGGCCAGATGGGCGACACCGTTCGCGTACGCGACGGCTATGCCCGTAACTTCCTGCTGCCGCAGGGCAAGGCACTGCGCGCCAACAAGTCGAACCTCGAGCGTTTTGAGCGTGAGCGCGTTCAGCTCGAAGCTCGTAACCTTGAGCGCAAGAACGAAGCTGAAGGCGTTGCCTCCAAGCTCGACGGCGAATCCCTGGTGATGATCCGTTCCGCTGGTGAAACCGGCCAGCTCTACGGTTCCGTTTCCACGCGCGATATTGCTGACGGCCTGACCAATGCCGGCTTCTCCGTTTCCCGCAGCCAGGTTGAACTGCGCAACCCGATCAAGACGATCGGTCTGCACAGCGTTCTGATCCAGCTGCACCCGGAAGTCGAAGTCGCCATCAGCGTCAACGTTGCCCGTTCTGAAGACGAAGCTGTCCGTCAGGCTGCCGGCGAAGATCTCTCCACGCCGGAAATGGACGTCTTCGAATTCGAAGAAGACGAAGAAGCAGAAGACACCGAAGAAGGTGCAGAAGCTTCCGAAGAAGCAGCGGAAGAAGAAGCCTAAGCACTTCGCTTCCCTTGTGGACTTTCGAAAAACGGCGCTGGCTTCAGCGCCGTTTTTTTGTTTGCCGGCAACTTTTTGGAATGATGGCAAGCCACGCCTAATCCTGGCTTTTCAGTTTCCGGTTTAAGGCCTTGAAACTGCTCGAAAATTCATTAACCAGCTATTAATCTTCTCGAAAATATCATAAATTTCAATAACTAAGAGGTAGGCCCTTGAGTCTTCAATCGAGTTCAGAGTCAAGCTGGATTCGATTCTTTCCCCGCTGATTTGTCCAAGCCGGTGGGAATCGAAATCAGCCATTTTTGAACCTTGAGCCCTCCCCCGTCACAGAGTATTCCCAATGAACTTGGGTCAACGGGGGTCGTTATGAAGGGCACGCTACAGAAGGTCGAAACGGAAGAAGACATCCAGCGCTTGGCACCACACAATGCCGAGGCGGAACGTCAGCTTCTGGGGGCGATTCTCGTTAACAACGAGACGTTCTACCGGGTCTCAGACTTTCTGGAACCACATCATTTTTTCGTGCCTGCTCACCAGGATATCTACGAGAAGATCAGCCATCTGATCCGCGCCGGCAAAACCGCGTCGCCGATCACGCTGAAGACCTTCTATCCCGCCAACGCGAAGATTGCGGATCTGTCCGCGACCCAGTTTCTTCTGCGCCTGGCTGGTGATGCCGCCTCGATCATCAACGCCGAAGATTATGGCCGGACCATCTACGACCTGGCGATCCGTCGCAATCTGATCCGCATCGGCGAGGACATGGTCAATATCGCCTTCGACGCCCCGATCGATGTGCCCCCCTCCCAGCAGATCGATGATGCCGAGCGCCGCCTGTTCGAACTTGCAGAAACCGGCCGCAGCGAAGGCGGGTTCGTCGCGTTTGGCGACGCCCTGACCGAAACCATCGAGATGGCGCACGCCGCCTATAACCGTGAAGGTGCCCTTTCCGGTATTTCCACAGGCCTGCGCGAACTGGACCGTTTGATGGGTGGTCTGCAGCATTCGGACTTGATCGTGCTTGCCGGTCGTCCCGCGATGGGCAAGACCTCCCTGGCAACCAACATCGCCTACAACATCGCCCAGTCCTACAAGTCCGAAGAACAACCCGACGGCTCGATCAAGACCGTCAACGGCGGCGTTGTCGGCTTCTTCTCTCTGGAAATGTCGGCCGAACAGCTGGCCACCCGTATCATTTCCGAACAGGCGGAAATCTCGTCCTCGAAAATCCGCCGCGGCGATATCACCGAAGCGGAATTCGAGAAGCTGGCCGCCTGTGCGCAGACCATGCAGGCCGTCCCGCTTCATGTGGACCAGACCGGTGGTATTTCCATCGCCTCGCTGGTTGCCAAGGCACGGCGTCTGAAGCGTCAGCGCGGTCTCGACCTGCTCGTGGTCGACTATATCCAGCTCTTGTCAGGCTCGAACAAGAACTCCGGCAACCGCGTCCAGGAAATCACCGAAATCACAACGGGTCTGAAGGCGCTTGCGAAGGAACTTCACGTCCCGATCATCGCGCTGTCACAGCTCTCCCGTCAGGTGGAATCGCGTGACGACAAACGACCGATGATGTCGGATCTTCGTGAATCAGGCTCCATCGAGCAGGACGCCGACGTGATCCTGTTCGTGTTCCGTGAAGAATATTACCTGTCCAAGACCGAGCCGGAATTCGGAACTGTCGAACACGAAAACTGGCAACGGGACATGGAGCGGCTCAAAGGCAAGGCAGAAGTCATCATCGCCAAGCAGCGTCACGGCCCGACCGGTACGGCGAACCTGCACTTCGAAGGCCAGTACACCCGCTTCTCCGATCTTGCCGAAGAAGATCACCTGCCCGAACGCTACGAATAACAGGCGTCTTCGCGATTTTGGACGGTCCTTGAGACAAGGTGCCCCGATAGCCGCCTGATGCCGCGTTCAAGCTCTCGTCTGCGGCTCACTTGCGGCATTTGGCAATGGACACGCCGTCGCTCACGATTAAGCCACTGTTAAAACTCCTCACTTACTTTAAGTAGAAAGAATTTCGCCTAAAATCTTTTCCAGGTGACCGCATCTTGTATTCGTCGGCACAAAAACTCCTCGAAGAAGCTCGCATCTTTCCGCGCAAAAGATGCAAGTGGTCCGGCCTTTTGAAGCAGGACGCGACCCATCGCCCCTGCGTGGTCGAAGACATCAGCGTCGGTGGTTGCCGCGTTGCGACCAACACCAAGGGTCTTGAACGGCATCAGCGTATCACCATCGAAATCGAAAGCCGGAAATTGCGGTTTTACGGTGAAATTCGGTGGGTGCGCTCCGGCGAAGCCGGCGTCGAATTCCTCTATATGGATTGAGCTTCCGCTCTTCAGCGCACTTCCCGGGTGGAGCGCTGCAGTGCGCTTCACTTGGTCACGGTTTTGGCGGTTTGGCCGTTGGTGCAAATGCGCCCTGGTGCGATAAGCTCACTCTCGAATTTCAGACATTGATTCTGACTGGAGAGATATCCGGACCGTGCCTGCGACGATTGAACAAGCCTTCCCATCCAATCTTTACGGCGGACGACTGACGATCGACCTCGATGCGATCGTGTCGAACTGGTCATTGCTGAAAGGCAAGGTAAGCGACAGCACCGATTGCGCTGCCGTTCTGAAGGCCGATGCCTATGGAACCGGACAGGACAAAACCGCTGCAGCCCTCTACCAGGCGGGGTGCAGGACGTTTTTCGTGGCGGTGCCGACCGAGGCGCTGACGTTGCGTGCAAGTCTTCCGGACGCCGTCATCTACGTGCTCGACGGTCTGTTTCCGGGAACGGCCGACCACTTTCTGACCCATGACATCCGCCCCGTCCTCGGCAGTCTGGAAGAACTCCTGGAATGGGCGGAAGTCTGCAAGGCGTCGGGCAAGAACAATGCCGCCGCTGTCCATGTCGATACCGGCATCCACCGTTTGGGCCTGTCGCCGGCTGAACTCACCCGCGCTCTGAGTGACAACGCCGTTCTGGGGCCGTTCCAGCCATCACTGGTGATGAGCCATCTTGCCTGTGGCTCGACACCCGACCACGACATGAACCGGCGGCAACTCAAACTGTTTACGGAGACAACCGCCCCCTTCCCTCACATTCCGCGGTCATTGGCAAATTCCGCCGGGGTGCTGCTTGGCCCGGACTACCACTTCGACCTTGTCCGTCCCGGGATCGCGCTTTACGGCGGGCTGGCCATCGAATCCGAGCCCAACCCGATGAAACCGGTCGCCAAGGTTGAAGCACGCATCATGATTGTGCGCGACGTTCCACAGGGCGATACGATCGGCTATGGCGCGAAACAAACCGCAAAGCGCCCCTTGCGCAATGCCGTCGTGGCCGCCGGTTATGCCGATGGCATGATCCGTCGTGCCGGTTCCACGGACGACCGCCCGGGTGGCTTCGGGCTGATCGGCGGATACAAGGCGCCGATCCTCGGCCGGATTTCAATGGACATGATCACGCTCGACGTGACGGATGTGCCTGAACACCTGCTTCAGCGCGGCGCGTTTGTGGAAATGCTGGGGCCAGGTGTTGCAGCTTCCGATCTTGCCGCTTATGCGGAAACCATCGACTACGAATATCTGACAAGCCTCGGACGTCGGTTTGAGCGCGTCTATGCGCCCCTGACCTGACCGGAGCCGAGAGCGAAAGGCAATTTGCATGGCACGGCGCTCCACATCCTTCGTCTGCCAGTCCTGCGGCGCGGTTACCGCCAAGTGGGTTGGCCGTTGTGAAAGCTGCGGTGAATGGAACACCATCGTGGAGGAGCAGACCGGCGGCGGCGTCGGTGGTGGCCCCGGCAGGGCTTCCCGCAGCAAGGGCCGTGTCATTCCCCTTGTCGGCCTTTCCGGCGATGCCAAGGAAGCCCCGCGCATCCAGACGAAGGTGCCTGAACTTGACCGGGTGACCGGCGGCGGCTTCGTACGTGGGTCTGCCCTGCTTGTCGGCGGCGATCCCGGTATCGGCAAGTCCACACTGCTGATCCAGGCGGCTGCGCAACTGGCCAACCTCGGGCACAAGACCGTCTATATTTCAGGCGAAGAAGCCATTGGACAGGTTCGGCTTCGGGCCGAAAGGCTGGGTCTCGCCCAGGCACCCGTGGCACTGGCTGCGGAAACAAGCGTCGAAGACATTCTGGCAACGCTGGAAGCCGACACGGCGCCGGCCCTTCTCATCCTCGACTCTATTCAGACGCTCTGGACAGACCAGGTGGAATCTCCTCCCGGCACCGTGACGCAGGTGCGTGCATCCGCCCAGGCAATGGTGCGTTATGCCAAGAAGAACGGCACCACCCTTGTTCTTGTCGGCCATGTGACCAAGGACGGACAGATTGCCGGTCCGCGCGTGGTCGAGCACATGGTCGACGCGGTGCTCTATTTCGAGGGCGACGGCGCTCATCAGTATCGTATCCTGCGCTCGGTCAAGAACCGCTTCGGCGCAACGGATGAAATCGGCGTTTTCGAAATGACGGGAAAGGGGCTGCAGGAAGTCCCCAATCCATCCGCCCTGTTCCTGGGAGACAGAAACACGTCTGCGCCCGGCGCAGCCGTTTTCGCCGGTCTGGAAGGCTCAAGACCTCTCCTGATCGAGATCCAGGCACTGGTGGCGCAGTCTTCTCTGGGAACACCGCGCAGGGCCGTCATCGGCTGGGACAGCGCGCGGCTTTCCATGATCCTGGCCGTGCTTGAGGCACGGTGCGGCGTCCGCTTTTCACAACATGATGTCTATCTGAACGTCGCCGGTGGTCTCAAGATCAACGAGCCTGGAGCCGATCTTGCCGTGGCAGCAGCGTTAATCTCCTCACTCAGCGGACTTGCCCTTCCGGCCAATTGCGTCTATTTCGGCGAAGTCAGCCTGTCGGGGGCCATCAGGCCGGTCGCCCAAGCCCCTTCCAGACTGAAAGAAGCCGAGAAACTCGGCTTCGATCAGGCTTACTGTCCGGAGGGCAATCTCAAGGACGGCACCGTGTCTTCGTTCAGGACGACAGGAGTGCCGGAACTTGGGGACTTTGTTGCCAAACTTTCGGCGGAGGCTAGTGCTACGGGGCAGACCTGACGCAAGATGGTGACGGGTTTGGGCAAAAAGTTTAAGCTCTTGAAAGAGCGCCAGACAGAGGATTTTTCAGGAACATGCCGATAACGCTGCTGGACGGACTGCTCTTGGTCATCATGTTCATCTCGGCGGTCCTTGCGATGATCCGCGGATTTGTCAGGGAAGTTCTTTCCATCGTTTCCTGGGTGGCTGCGGCAGCTGCGGCATTCCTGCTGTACGAACGGGTTCTTCCTTACACCAAGCAGTATATCAACCATGACCTGGTTGCCATGGGCGTATCTGCCGCGGCAGTCTTTCTGGTCACGCTGCTTGTTGTCAGCTATATCACCATGCGGATTTCCGATTTCGTGCTCGACAGCCGGATCGGCGCCCTAGACCGGACCCTCGGGTTCGTGTTCGGAGCTGTGCGCGGTCTGCTGCTGGTCGTCGTCGCGATGATGTTCTTCAACTGGTTCGTCCAGCCGGAACAGCAGCCGAACTGGGTCAAGACCGCCAAGTCGCGGCCGATCCTGCTGTCCATCGGTGAACGGCTGGTGGCTGTGCTGCCAGAAGACCCGGAAAAGGCGATCCTGGACAAGATCCGGCAGAACAACCAGGCCGGAGGGGGAGCAACCCCGACTGATGAACCGGCCTATAGCGATTCAGAACGTCAGGGACTTGAACAGCTGACGACGGATAGTAACTAACAGGCCTTGGGCATAAACCAGGGACACTAACCGAGACTGGGGCAGTAACGGGCACCGATTGAGGTGCAGCGTTGAATGAGGCATCCCGCGCCCAAATATGTGCGGGACGATGTACCATTTGCAAAGCGGCCAATGTTTCGTCCACCTGCGTGACGATGACAGACATTTGACCGCAAGACCCGGCCGGTCCTCCCACCGGCCAGAACGAAGGAGTGTTCGCCATGGCTGGCGGAACCGACGTGCACGAACCGTTCGACATCAATGCAGATACCTTGCGCGAAGAATGCGGTGTTTTCGGCATTCTGGGTCATGAGGATGCCAGCGCGCTGACCGCGCTCGGGCTTCATGCGCTCCAGCACCGCGGGCAGGAAGCAGCGGGGATCGTCACCGTTGACAACGAGCAGTTCCGTGCGGAACGCCATCTCGGCCTTGTGGGCGATCATTTCTCCGACGCCGACACTATCGAACGGCTGAGCGGAAAGGCCGCTGTCGGCCACGTTCGGTACTCGACGACCGGTGAAACCATCCTGCGGAACGTGCAGCCGCTCTTTGCCGAGCTGGACGGTGGCGGCATTGCCGTTTGCCACAACGGCAACTTCACCAACGCCCTCACCCTGCGCCGCCAGTTGATCCGAGACGGAGCAATCTGCCAGTCGACCTCCGATTCCGAGGTGGTCCTGCAGCTCGTTGCCCGCTCGCGCAAGGGCAAGATCGTCGAACGTTTCATCGACGCGATCACCCAGATGGAAGGTGCCTATTCTCTGGTGGCGCTGACTTCGAAGAAACTGATCGGCGCGCGCGACCCGCTCGGCATTCGCCCGCTGGTGCTGGGCGACCTGAACGGTGCTCCGATCCTGGCCTCGGAGACCTGCGCACTCGATATCATCGGGGCAAAGTTCATCCGCGAAGTGGAAAACGGCGAAGTTATCGTCTGCACGTCCACAGGGATTGAATCCTTCTTCCCGTTCGGCAAACGCCCGGCTCGTCCGTGTATCTTCGAATACATCTACTTCTCCCGCCCCGACAGCGTTGTCGGCGGTCGCAGCGTCTACGACGTTCGCCGGGAAATGGGGCGCCAGCTGGCCCGGGAATCCAACGTCGAAGCCGACGTCATCGTTCCGGTGCCGGACAGTGGTGTGCCGGCAGCCATCGGCTTCAGCCAGGAAAGCGGCGTGCCGTTCGAACTCGGCATCATCCGCAACCACTATGTCGGTCGCACGTTCATCGAACCGACCCAGCAGATCCGTGCGCTTGGCGTGAAGATGAAACATTCCGCCAACCGGGCTCAGATCGAAGGCAAGCGCGTCGTGCTTGTGGACGACAGCCTTGTGCGCGGAACAACATCGGTCAAGATCGTGCAGATGATCCGCGAAGCGGGCGCGAAGGAAGTTCACTTCCGCCTGGCCAGCCCGCCGATCAAGTATTCCGACTACTACGGCATCGACACGCCGGTGCGTGAAAAACTGCTGGCTGCCAAATACGGTCTTGAGGAAATGCGCGCCTATATCGGTGCCGACAGCCTGGCCTTCCTGTCCGTCGATGGCATCTACAAGGCCATGGGCTACGATGGCCGCGACGATGCCAATCCGCAGTTCACTGATCATTGTTTCACCGGCGATTATCCGACGCCGCTGACCGATCTTTCCGAGGATCAGGACTTCGTCAGCGCCCCTCGCCTGGTCGAGGTCGGCTAAAGCGCTCAAAACTCTTTGGACCGCTTCAATTTATGCCTTTCGGCGGTACCGCCGGAAGGCAAATTGATCTAAGAGATCACGCATGATCAAAGACTTTGAAGGCCGGGTCGCTCTCGTCACCGGCGCCTCCCGCGGAATTGGCTATCAGATCGCAAAGCAGCTCGGCGAACGTGGTGCGCATGTCATTGCGCTTGCGCGGACTGTCGGCGGCCTGGAAGACCTCGATGACGAGATCCGCTCCGCAGGCGGGGAAACAACGCTCGTCCCGCTTGACCTGACCGACTTCGACGCGCTCGACCGGCTTGGCGCTGCGATCTACGAACGCTGGAAGAAGCTCGATATCTTTGTTGCCAATGCCGGCATGCTGGGTGTTCTGTCACCGATCGGCCACATCAGCCCGAAGGACTTCGAGAAAGTGACGGCCGTGAATGTCGTTGCCAACTGGCGGCTGATCCGCTCTCTGGACCCGCTCCTGCGCCAGTCGGACGCGGGCCGTGCACTGTTCCTGTCTTCCGTTCATGCAAGCACCTGCACACCCTTCTGGGGCCTACAGTCCATCAGCAAGGCTTCCGTGGAAGCCATGGCACGGACCTGGGCGAACGAAAGCCTGCAGACCAAGATGAAGATCAACCTGGCTGACCCGGGCCCAACCCGCACAGGGCTGCGCGCCAAGGCAATGCCGGGTGAGCTTGCCACCAATCTTCCGACGCCGGATGATGTTGCGGCAGATCTTCTGCCTTTGCTGATGCCGGACGTACTGGAAACCGGCCGCCTGTACGACCGCGTCAGCGGAGAATGGATTCAGCCCTAAGGCGGATCCTGTTGGGCAAATCCCATCAAGGGTTGCACAGCCCGTTTTTTCGCTTTACGCCTTCCGGTCGATGATCGGAAGGGAAGCATACCATGCGGTCAGATATCAGTGTCATCGCCTGGGATTTCGACGGCGTTCTAAACCGCAATGTCGTCGACGGCAGGTTCATCTGGGCCGACACGCTGGAGAGCGACCTCGGCATCGCGCTCGATGCATTCGAACGCGGCGTCTTCGATGCCTCCTTCCTGCAAGTCATCTCCGGGAAACGGGACATAAAAACTCACCTGCAAGACTGGCTTGACCGGTGCGGCTACCTCCTGGATGCGGGAGACCTTCTCGACTACTGGTTTGCCAAGGATGATCTGCGGGATCCCTTCACCTGCAGCCTGCTTGAACATCTGACAAGCCATGACGTCGTTCAGGTGATAGCGACGAACAATGAAGATCGCCGCTCCAGCTACATTGAGCACCAGTCCGGCTTCGGCTCGCTCGTCAGCCAGATTTTCTCCTCCGGCCGCATCAAATCAGCCAAGCCGGACACCGCGTTCTTTGCCCATGTCAGTGACACTCTCAAGGTTGCCCCGTCCGAGATCTTGCTGATCGACGACAGCGCCACAAACGTTCGCGTAGCGAAGGCGCTTGGCTGGAAGGGCTTTCATTTTACCGAGAAGACCCGCCTGGAACTTGCTTCCTTTCTGGAACTTTGAAAGCATGCAGGGTATCCAGCGGCGGTCGCTGCAGAGGAGCCAGGAAGATGAAACTCGGCGCGTTCTCGGTCAGTCTGGCCGTCAAGGATCTCGAAAAATCGAAGGCGTTCTACGAAGGTCTTGGCTTCGTGGATATCGGCATCTCGGACGCGGACAACTGGGTGGTCCTGAAGAACGGCGATACCATCATCGGGCTGTTTCAGGGCATGTTCGACAAGAACATACTCACCTTCAATCCCGGCTGGGACCAGGATGCCAGGACACTGGAAGATTTTCAGGATGTGCGGGATATACAAAAGGCGCTGAAGGCGAAGGGATACGCTTTTGTATCCGAAGCTGACGAGGCCGGCAGTGGTCGGGCCAGCTTCATGCTGGTCGACCCGGATGGAAACCCGGTTCTTGTCGACCAGCATGTGTGAGGCTGATTAAGCAGCTTCGAAAGGCGCAAAGGAACTTTCGGCGATTTCCTTCAGGTCGGCAAAAACACCGGGAGCGCCAACAACGACGCGTGCGCCGTTGTAAAGGGACTGGTTGATGTCCTGTTCCAGAACTTCACCACCCGCTTCCTTGGTGATCAGCATGCCTGCAAGGCAGTCCCAGGCGTTCATGTGGGATTCTACATAGCCGATAAGGCGCCCGGAAGCCGCGTAGGCAAGCATCAGACCGCCCGAAGCGTTGCGGAAGAACACACCGCCCTTGGAGACCAGGGCACCGACGACGTTGACCGCATCCGTGACGGCAGTGCGGCCGTTGAAACCAACACCGACTGAGCCGTGAGAGAGGCTTTCGCTGTCGGAAGCACGGATCGGCTTGCCATTGAGGAACGCACCGTGACCGGCGGCAGCCTTGAAGGTTTCCTTGGACACCGGATCATGGATCACACCGACAATCACCTGGCCCTGATGAACGCAGGAGATGATGACGCACCACTGCGGAATCCCGGCAACGAAATTTGCCGTACCGTCGATCGGGTCGGTGACCCAGGTATAGCCCGAAGACCCTTCTTCCATGCCATGCTCTTCGCCCAGGATACCGTCGTCCGGATAGCTCTTTGCGAGTTCCGCGCGGATGAGCGTTTCCACATTGCGGTCCGCTTCCGAGACGAGGTCCTGATGACCCTTCTGCGTAATCGTCAGCGTGTCCAGCTTGTGAAAATAGTCGAGACCGAGCTCGCCAGCCTTTTCGGCAAGGGCGACGGCGAATTCCAGCCGGTCGATGGACATGGTTCAAACTCCCTTAAGTGTCGATAGCGCGGCGGGAAGCTGCTTTCCCGCCAGAAAAGAAGAATACTGGCTGGCAGCCTGGCAAAATGGCAGGCTGCCCTCCCCACTCAGCCCCGTTTTCTCTTCGGGGCGTAAGGGTTTTCGCCTTTGCGATAGGACAGGCGAATGGGAGTTCCGTGTATGTTGAAGGTCTGGCGCAGCGAGTTGACCAGATAGCGCGTGTAGCTTTCCGGCAATTGTTCGGGACGCGAACAAAAAACCACGAAATGTGGCGGCCGCGTCTTGGGCTGGGTCATGTAACGCAGGCGCACCCGGCGTCCGGCAACTGCGGGGGGCGGATGGTTCGCGGTGACTTTGTCCAGCCAACGGTTCAGCTTGGCGGTCGAGACACGCGAGTTCCAGGCCTCGTAGGCGGTAAAAACGCTTTCGATCAGGCGATCGACGCCCTGCCCTTGCTGGCCGGACAAAGTCGCGATCTGAACACCGCGGATCTGGTTGAAATACCGCTCGTTGGCGTCCTTGATTTTCTTCCAGGCTTCTTCCCGGTCTTCGATCAGGTCCCACTTGTTGATCGCGATCACCAGCGCGCGGCCTTCGCGCGCAACCAGATCGATGATCTGCAGGTCCTGCTTCTCGAAGGACATGGTGGCGTCCAGCGTGACAACAACCACTTCGGCGAACTTGATCGCACGCAGAGCGTCGGCCACGGAGAGCTTCTCGAGCTTTTCCTGTACGCGCGCCTTTTTCCGGATACCGGCCGTATCGAACAGCTTGATATGCCTGTCGCGCCAGACCCAGTCTACCGAGATGGAATCGCGCGTGATGCCTGCCTCCGGTCCGGTCAGCATGCGGTCTTCGCCCAGCATGCGGTTGATCAGCGTCGACTTGCCCGCATTCGGGCGGCCGACGATGGCAACACGCAGCGGTCTTTCAATGGTACCGACCGGCTCTTCGTCCTCGACGAATTCACCGTCCTCGTCGACATCCACATTGGTGATCGCCTCTTCGCGCTTTGCCTCTTCTTCTTCCGTGACCCGGTCGACATGAGGTTTCAGAGCGTCATAGAGATCAGCAAGCCCTTCGCCGTGCTCAGCGGAGATTGCAATCGGATCACCGAGCCCAAGCGAATAGGATTCGTAAAGTCCGCTCTCTCCGGCCCGACCTTCCGCCTTATTGGCCAGCAGGATCACCGGACGGGTGGTCTTGCGTGCAACTTCGGCAAAATGGGCATCAAGCGGCGTAACACCGGCACGAGCGTCAATCACGAACAGAACCGCGTCGGCGGTTTCGATCGCCTCCTCGGTCTGCCGGCGCATGCGGCCTTCGAGGGATTCCTTGTCCGCATCTTCGAGACCGGCGGTGTCGATGATCGTGAAGCGCAAGTCGCCCAAACGGGCATCGCCCGGCCGCCGGTCACGCGTCACACCAGGTGTGTCGTCTACCAGCGCCAGGCGCTTGCCCACAAGGCGATTGAACAGGGTGGACTTGCCGACATTCGGCCGTCCGATAATGGCGACAGTAGCGCCCACAGCAGTTTCTCCTGATAGGCGGGCCTCTTCGGGCCCTGCCTCAAATGCTAGTTGAAGGCAGCGACGCCGTCATTGCCTGTCAGCACGATAATCCGGCCTCCGGCGACGATCGGTGTCACATAGACATCCGTATTGGTCCGCTGCGTCAACATGGTTTTTCCGGAAGCGGCATCCACGATTGCGATCTGACCGTCGCTGGAAAAGGCAACCAGTGCCCCATTCGCCAGGATCGGGCCAGCCCAGTTGCGGCGCTTCTTCTTCTTTTCCGGACGCGGCAAGGCCGTTGCCCAGAGGGTTTCCCCGTTTTTCAGATTGAGGGCGACCATACGGTCGTCGAGATCAACCATGAACAACGCGCTGCCGGAGACAACCGGCGTGTGCACGCTGCCGAGATCCTGTTCCCAGCGGCGCTGGCCGGTGCGGGCATCCACTGCAACCGTGCGGCCGGCAACACCTGTGGCGTAAACCGTACTGCCGGAGACAACCGGGCTCGCCGAAACGTCCGCGAGACCTGACAGGGCAAGTGTCCTGAAGCCGCGAGACACGCCGTCGATCCAGGCCGGTTCGCCCGACTTGATGTCGATGGCCATGATTTCACCGGAGGAGAACGGCACGATGACACGGTTGCCGGAAATGGCCGGATTGGCCGCAGACAACAGACCAGCGGTTTCCTCGATACCTGCATAGGTCCAGGCAACGCTGCCGTCAGACTGCTTCAGGGCATAGACTTCGTTGGACTGGGATACGACAATGACATGACCGGCACCGGCAACAGGCGCACCACGAGCCGGCGTGTCGATGTCGACTTTCCAGATTTCCCGACCGGAGCCGGCGTCAAGAGCCGCGACCTGACGGTAGCTGGTGGCTGCGTAGACAACGCCGCCTTCAACGGCGACACCACCACCAGGCCCCACATCCCTTTCGCCTTCCGGACGCAGGTTCTGGGTCCACTGGCGTCCACCGCCCGTCGACAACGCTACGACTTCGCCATTCGGCTTGTAGACGTAAATACGGCTGCCATCACTGACCGGACGGGAAGACACCCGAAGTGCGGATGTTGTCAGCCCGCCGCCGGACGAGCCGACCTGAGCGCGCCAGGCACGATTGCCGGAGACGGATATGGCGACGTTGCCCGGATCGTTGGTCAGGCCACCACCGGCTGTTGACCAGGACTGCCCACCAGTCGCAGAACCGACCTTTGCTGCCTGGCCAAGCGCTTCGGCTGCCGGATCGGCACCGTCGAAAACGGGCTGGCGCTCACCCTTGAGGATTTTCTCGCGAGCAAACGGGTTTATGTTCTCGGTAAATTCGCTGACCGACCCGCAACCGGTGAGGACGAGCGAAAGCGCAATGGCACCAAAAACACCGCGTCTGCGGAAAGAAACGGTTACAAAACTCACTGGTTGTTTCCTTCACTGTCCGCCATGGCTTCGCCGTTGCTGGACCGGATCACGTCACTCAGGATCGACACGCGCCGGCTCACGTCTGCCGGAGTTTCCGCGTCGTCTTCAAGAGCAGAAATCCACTGACGGGCTGTTTCAATATCGCCGGCTTTCCATGCACTTAGGGCAAGAAGTTCGCGTGCAGCTGCACGGAACGGACCGGTATCACCGGTCAGCTTCTCGACCCGGTCGGCAATATCGCCGTAGCCTTGCGTGTCGACGGCAAGATAAGCGGCACGCAGCGCTGCAACATCACGCAGAGCATCCATGATGCTGGTATCGCGCGACAAGGCATCGAATTCGGCCAGGGCTTCTTCAGTCTTGCCGGAATTGGAAAGATCGGTTGCCTGGCGCATTTTCGCCAAGGCCGGGTATCCGCCAAGGGCATTGTCCAGTTCACCGTAAAGAGCTGCTGCTTCTTCGTAGTTCTGGGCTTCGGAAAGCCGCACGGCTTCAAAGAACGTGTCACCCGCGCTCTGGGACTGCTGTTCCTGCCAGTAGAGCCAGCCGCGATAACCGCCGGTTCCAACAATGATCAAGACCGCAACGCCAAGCACCCACGGACCGAAGCGGTCCCAAAGCCGACGGTATTTTTCCTGGCGGATATCTTCATCGACTTCACGAAAAATGTCAGACATGCGTGTCTATTTCCTGCATTCACTTCTTCGGCCCGGCACGTCTGCCCGGGCACGGCCCCTTCATGAGTGGCGCACATTATCCACTTGATCCGGCTCGGGCAATTCCCTGAAGGGGCTTAAATCGGTCCTTCATGGCGCAAGTGGGGCAATCCGGCACGGAATGCCGGATTTCTAACGTAATTTCAAGCTCCGCGACCGCTATCAGGCCACCGGAACGCCGATCAACAAGGCGTGCAGCTTCCACGCGAACAGTCCGTAGAGAACCAAGCCCAACAGAATCACGACAAAATCGGAGTATTTTCCGGGCTTGGCCGTTGCCAGTGCACCAATCTGCCCGGCGCCGGGCCCACGGCGCTTGACCGAAATTCGGTCTGCCACGGCCCAGGCGAGAAAACCGCCAAACAAAAGCACCGAAGCCAGATCGCCATTTGCCAGAAGGTGAGCCAATGCCCACAGCTTTACGGCTACCAGCATCGGATGTTTCAGGACTGTCTTGATCCGCGACGGCACATAGGCAGCGACAAGGAAAATGAAAACAGGAACCATGAACAGCATGGTGACGTGGCGCAGCCAGAACGGCGGATCGTACAGCACCGGCGGGCCTTCAAAACGGGCCACGCCATAACCGTAAACGATCAGCCCCAGACCGACGAACGACAAGAGCGTATATAGCCCCTTGTACGGTGTTTCGCCGAGCCTGGACACCAGCCCATTGCGCGTTGCCGGAAACATCGGCAGCGTGTGAATTCCCAAAAACAGCACAAGGCCGGCGATCAACAAGGCCATTCCCGCTCTCCCTCTTTTGCCCGCAAGCGGCCGGGAGCCCTCAGACCCGGACATCCCTTGCGGCGAAGATAGGTGGCTGGCGGTGCACCTGCAACCAGCTTCAGACGAGCAATTTGACTGCCTCAGTGGCAGCAAGCGCCTGTGGACGGCTGGCCTGGTGTTCGATTTCGACAAACGTTCCAGTTTCGGCGGATTTCAAAATCGACACCATGACATCGACCGCATGCAAGGCCCGTTCGAGCGAACAGCGGAACTCGGTATCGTCTCCACTCAGGATCGACTGGGCCATGTCTGCCAGACCGGCAGCCCGGTAGTTCGCACGCGGCAGGCCGTTGTCATCGACATTCGCCAAACCGAACGGGTGCATCGCATCGTCCAGTGGTTTTGTCGTTCCATCTTCGGTGACCAGGCTTACGTCTCCGCCGAAATAGTTCGGGTCGGCCAGAAAAAGTGTTCCCCGGGTTCCGTAAAGCTCCATAGGCTGGTGCCTGTGTGCCCAGACGTCCCAGCTCGCCGTCAGCGTTACTTTTGCACCGCACAGGAACTCGAGAATCGCATGGATCGTAGTTGGGGTGGAGACATCGATCTTTTCACCATTTCGAGTGCCGCTCCCGATCGTCCGGGTCTTGAACGGCATGGCTGACATGGCGCACACACGCTTTACCGGGCCGATCAGATTGAGCAGAGCGGCAATGTAGTAAGGTCCGAGGTCGAGAACCGGCCCCCCTCCCGGCTTGAAGAAGAAGTCCGGGTTGGGATGCCAATGCTCCATGCCGTGACTCATGACATGGCACGTGCCCCCAACGATTTCTCCGATCAGTCCTTCGTCAACTGCCTTGCGGGCAATCTGATGTGCCCCGCCCAGAAACGTATCCGGTGCACACCCGACCCTCAGATGTTTTTTGCGTGCAAAATCGGCAAGCGCCTGCCCGTCCCTGATCGACAGAGCCAGAGGTTTTTCCGAGTAGACATGCTTCCCGTGCGCCAGGATTTCATGGGAAACGAGATAATGGGCATCGGGAACAGTCAGATTGACGATCAGATCGACATCATCCGCCAGAAGCAGGTCGTGAACGGTGAGTGCGCGCACGCCGTATTCGGATGCGCGCTCTTCCGCAGCATGACGGTTCAGATCCGCACAGGCCCTGATTTCAAGGCCATTGAACTTTGGCGCCAGATCAAAATAGGTCTTTGAGATAGTGCCGCATCCGATGATGCCGATGCCCAGTTTGTCTGTCATGAACCTCTCCGGGGATTCGATGCAGACATCCTAGAACAAAGACAGTGTCTCGGAAATCAAATGGATGCCGGGAAACGCCGCCAGGGTTACATCGGCATGGTGCACTGCCGGCAGGTGCCGCGCAGCTCGATGGTGGTCCGGGACAACTGGAAGCCTTCGCTCTGCGTCCATTCCCTCAGGAGGGAAATGGCCTTGTCCGGCGTGAACTCGCTGACGACACCACATTTTTCACAGATGGCGAAGGCAGCCGTGCCATGGCCGGAGCAGCCCTTGTGGGAACAGGCTACAAAGGCATTGAGGCTTTCCAGCCGGTGGACCATTCCGTATTCCACCAGCTTGTCGAGAGCCCGGTAGACCTGCAGCGGCGCACGGAAACCGCTGTCGCGCAACAGATCGAGAATCGCATAGGCCGTCAAAGGTCCACCCGCGTCCGACAACGAGCCGAACACCAGGGCCTGGTTCTTGGTCAGTTCGGGATGTGTCTCAACGCTCACGGACGATCTCCTTTCGTGCTCGATCTCACCCTTCTCACGATTTGCACGCCCGGGACAAGACTGACGACAAACAGTGCCATCGCCGCAACGACGATGGAGGGGCCGGACGGGGTATCGTAGGCTAGCGAACTATAGAGCCCGCCGACGACGGCGGCGGCTCCGGTCAAGGCTGCAATCACCGCCATCTGTTCCGGCGATGCCGACAGGCGCCGGGCGGCTGCGGCGGGAATGATCAGCAGCGCGGTAATCAGCAGCGCGCCGATGATCTTCAGAGAAATGGCAATGACGATTGCCGTCAGCAGCATGAAGATCAGCTCGGTCCGCTCAGGCTTCAGCCCCTCGCCCGCGGCAAGGTCCGGACTGACCGTTGCCGCGAACAGGCGGCGCCAGATGACTACGAGAACACCGAGCACGATCGCGCCGCCAGCGTATATCATGGCAATGTCCATGGGTGTGACGGCCAGGATGTCGCCGAAGAGCAGCCCCAGCAGATCGACCCGGACCCATGTCATGAAGGCCAGACAGACCAACCCCAGGGCGAGCGCGGAATGGGACAGCAAGCCAAGCAACGCATCGGAAGACAGCGTGTCGCTGCGCCTCAGTGCCATCAGCACGATCGCCAGAAGGATGGAAACGACCCCGACGGCCAACGTGGTGTTGACGTTGAGCAGCAGCGACAGGGCAACGCCCAGCAAGGCTGCGTGCGACAGCGTATCGCCGAAATAGGCCATGCGACGCCAGACGATGAAACAGCCAAGCGGTCCTGCAACAAGTGCCACACCTATGCCGGCAATGAGTGCACGGGTGAAGAAATCATCCAGCATTTCGAATGCCGCCTTCTTTCTCCGCAGCCGCGTCGGCAGATGCGTGATGATGCTCGCCGGAACAGGAGGAACACAGTGAACCGTCCGCGTGACGCACCTTTCCGTCCGGCAGATGCACGTGGTCATGGTGATGTTCATAGACGGCAATCGCCGCATTGCGCCGGTTGCCAAACAGCGCATGATACCGGTCATCACGGCTGACGTCAGAAGGGGTTCCGCGGCAGCAAACGTGACCATTGAGGCAAATCACCTGATCCGCAGCCGCCATCACGACATGAAGATCGTGAGAGATCATCAGGATGCCGCAGCCAAGCGTGTTGCGGATTTCGGAAATGAGGTCGTAGATCGCGATTTCACCGGCATAATCCACGCCTTGCACCGGTTCGTCCAACACCAGCAGCCCGGGATTGCGGGCAATCGCGCGCGCCAGCATGACACGCTGCATTTCCCCTCCGGAGAGCGTGCGCATCTGAGAGGTCATCAGCCTTTCAGCACCTGTGCGCGCCAGCGCCGCGCGGCATTCGGCATCGGACAGGGGGTTCGTCAGCCGCATGAACCTGGCGACCGTCAGCGGCAACGTCCAGTCGATGGCGAGCTTCTGCGGCACATAGCCAATCTTCAGGCCGGGCTTGCGTTCGGCACGGCCTTCGCTCGGGCTCAGGATACCAAGCGCCATCTTGGCCGTTGTCGACTTGCCGGAACCGTTGGGCCCGATAAGCGTCACGATTTCACCCGGAGAAACCGATAGATCTACGCTGCGCACCAGCCATTCACCGCCCTTGCGGATGCCCGCGCGGTCAAGCTGAACAAGCCTGGTATCCGAATTTGTCATAGTCCTGAAGCCTGTTGCGCTCTTTGGGAACCAACGCCCTGGCGTTACGTTATTACGTATGTAGCGTTCAAGCCACTTGCTTGCAACTTGTCCCGGTGCTGATTAACACTCAAAGCAACACCGGTGCGCCCGCAAGCGCCCGAATGTGCCAGCAGAACAGGAAGCAAAGCATGATTTTCCCTTGTATTTTGTCCGGTGGTGTCGGTTCGCGGCTGTGGCCGCTGTCACGCACCGACCGGCCAAAACAGTTTTTGCCACTGTTTGGCGGGGAAAGTCTGTTCCAGAAGACCTGCAAGCGTGTCAATCGGCCGGACTTTGCCGCTCCGATCGTGATCGGCAGCAATGCCCACCGGTTTCTGATCGGCGAGCAGCTCAACGAACTGGGGCTCGAAGCCCAGTCGATCCTGCTTGAGCCTGTCGGCCGCAATACAGCGCCCCCTGCCCTGATGGCAGCGTTGATTGCAGCAGAAACCGACCCGAACGCCCTGATCCTGCTGTTGCCCTCCGACCACCTGATCCGGAAGGAAGATCTTTTCCTGACTGCCGTCCATCAGGCGGAGACGGCTGCTCGCGCAGGAAAGATCGTGACCTTCGGCATCGAACCCAGCGAAGCCAATACCGGATACGGATATATCAAGGTTGCAAGTGGCAGCGAGCCTGTGCGGCCTGTGGAAGCCTTTGTCGAGAAGCCTGACCAGGACCGTGCCGATGCCTTCCTGAGGGACGGCAGTTATGTCTGGAATGCCGGCATCTTTCTTTATGCCGCCAATACGATGATTGATGCTTTCAAGAAGCACCAGCCGGAGCTTTACGAGAACATCGTCGCCGTCATGAAGACACGGCATGGGGATCTGGATTTTACGCGACTGAACCAGGAAGCCTTCGAAGCACTGGACAACATTTCCATCGACTACGCCATCATGGAAAAGGCGGACAACGTCGTCTGCGCCCCCGTTGCACCGGAATGGGACGACCTGGGCTCCTGGTCGGCAATCTGGACGGTCCTGGACAAGGATGCCCAGGGCAATTCCGGATTGGGCGATGCCCGCTTTCTCGATAGCAACAACTGCCTGGCCTATGCTGAACGCGGGCTCGTATCCGTTATCGGCCTTGAGGATGTCATGGTGATCGCCACGACCGACAGCGTTCTTGTTGCCCACAAGGACAAGGCGCAGGACGTCAAGACCGTTGTGGAGCAACTGAAGGCGGAAGGCAGGCATGAGGTGGACCGGCACCCGAGGTCCTACCGTCCCTGGGGCTACACCGAACGCATCAACGCCGGCGAACGTTTCTCCGTTCAGTCGATGATGATCAAGCCGGGCAAGAGGCTCAGCCTGCAAAGCCACCTTCACCGGACGGAGCACTGGGTGGTGGTGTCCGGTACGCTCGAGATCACGATCAACGGCGAAACGCGCCTGCTCAGCGAAAACCAGTCCGCGTATGTGCCGCTTGGAGCGCAGCACACGTTGCATAACCCGGGCAAGATTCCGGTGCGGATGATTGAGGTGCAGTCCGGAACCTACTTGCAGGAAGACGATATCCGGCGCCATCCGGAAACATCACAAAATCCCTAACGAGATCGACTTTCCCGTGATGTGTCCTTGCCCTGCCAGATGATTTCCGGCAAGACTTCACCCCAATTCGCGACAATGCCCCAAAGGCCAACGCCGCGCGACGGAGAGGAAAACGCTCATGCATCATGTCTTCATTTGCGATTATGTCCGCACGCCCATCGGACGCTATGGCGGCATGCTGTCCTCCGTACGCGCTGACGATCTTGGTGCGATCCCCATCAGCGCCCTCATGGAGCGCAATCCGGATACGGACTGGGCCGAGGTAGATGATGTCTTTTATGGCTGTGCCAACCAGGCCGGTGAAGACAATCGAAACGTCGCGCGCATGTCGGCACTGCTGGCAGGCCTGCCGGAGACAGTTCCCGGTCTGACGCTCAACCGGCTTTGTGGCTCGGGAATGGATGCCGTCATGACTGCGGCCAGGGCGATCAAGGCCGGCGAAATCGATCTGGCCATCGCTGGCGGCGTTGAAAGCATGTCCCGCGCACCTTTTGTCATGCCAAAGGCAGACACCGCCTTTTCCCGCTCGGCCGAGATCTTCGACACGACAATCGGCTGGCGCTTCGTCAATCCGCTTCTCAAACGCCAATATGGTATCGATTCCATGCCGGAAACGGCGGAAAACGTTGCCGAACAATTCCAGATCTCGCGACAGGACCAGGATGCCTTCGCGCTGCGCAGCCAGCAGCGAGCCTCCGTCGCTCAGCAATCCGGTCGTTTCGCAGAAGAAATCGTTCCTGTGATGATCCCGCAGCGCAAGGGCGACCCTATACTGGTGGACAAGGACGAACACCCCAGGAACACAACGCTGGAGGCCCTCTCCGCGCTCAAGACGCCGTTCCGTGAAAATGGTTCGGTGACCGCCGGCAACGCGTCCGGTGTCAACGACGGTGCTGCGGCTTTGCTGATCGCGTCGGAAGCTGCGGTGGCCAAGCACAATCTCACGCCGATCGCCCGCGTCGTCGGCGGAGCTACCGCCGGCGTTCCGCCGCGGATCATGGGCATTGGTCCCGCACCGGCGACGCGCAAGCTTTGCGCGCGCCTCGGAATCGCGCTGCCGGAGTTCGACGTGATCGAACTCAACGAAGCTTTCGCAGCCCAGGGCATTGCGGTCATGCGAGACCTTGGCCTGCCCGAAGACAGCGAAATCCTCAATCCGAACGGCGGTGCGATTGCACTCGGTCATCCGTTGGGGATGTCTGGTGCCAGAATCACGGGAACAGCAGCGCTGGAACTGAAAAAGCGAGGAGGAAACCTGGCGCTTGCCACCATGTGCATCGGTGTCGGCCAGGGTATAGCGCTGGCTCTGGCAGCAGCGTGAGGCGTTTCTGATCAGATCGACAGTTTGGCGTGCCGGTATTCACCAGTGCGCCCAAACCGGCTTGGGCCAGCCACCACCGGCACAGGCCGATCTTTTGCGGCAGGTGATGCTGTCTGAGGAAAAGGCCCAGACTGCACCCTCCTCTCCATCGTGTCGCTGACTTCGCCCAGTTCATCCGACAGCCTTTCGAAGAGCAGGCTGGGCATGCGCAGCGTCGCGACATAGTAGGAAATCGCCTCATCTGCCACTTTTTCCAGGTCCAGTTGACCGATCTCGCGCAGAGCATTTTCCGCCATCACATGAAGCTCGACCGCGTCTTCGACCAGCGGCTGTGCAACCTCTACCGCCTGGTCGGAATGGCTAGCAACCCAAAAGGCGGCTGACGCTGAAAGGCTAGCAAAAACAAAAACGTGCAAGTTTCTCAAAAGAAATCGCATTGCAACCCCAATGAATAATTAACAAAACGTTAAACTACCATTGGTCGTACAGGGCGCGCGGACGATCTGCAACCTGTCCTTGCAGTTCGCCCGTTTTTTTCGAACGCCATGGTTAACAGCGGTCTGCGCTGTTCGGAGACTTACCCTTCTTCGCTTCCCGATCCTGGAACGGACGTGTGCGGGACGTGCTGAAAGTCCTTCAGCTACATCACCAGGCGGCCCTTTCTCGGCACTGGAAACGGGGCATTGTCAGATTTGCCTGTAGGTATTTGCAGGTACGTAAAATTTTACATGCCGTATTACCGGGACTTTAGATCCTGCGACTGTATAAGCGCTGCATCAAAACGGAGGACGTCATGATCGAAAGGACCGGTGAGATGAGGCTCTCATCCCTGGGATTGCTGCTACTTTTAGCAGCTGCGGCCATGACCTTGTTTGCTGATTTGGGGCCACAGCCCTCGACTTCCGCCAAGGCCAAGTCAGTTTACCAGCAACTCGCTCATTGACCGTTTACGCAAGGTGCCGAACTGACCGAGAAGGTTCACCGGCGCAGATCGTGTCCGCGATCTGCTCTGGCTGGAACCGGCACCGGTTTCATTTGCCCGGTGAAAGATATCGGCAGTCTGCGCCTTGCGGCCCCACCTCCGCCTTTTCCGCTTCGGCCGGTTTCACCCAACAGCATGATGGCTGAGCCCATGACCACGGACCCGAGCGTGATGAACAGGCCGAATGCCAGCATGACGACCGGCAGCACGGGGTCCTCTGCCGACATGACAAGCACTCTCAGATTACCGATATTGCCGAGGAAAATGCCGCCGAGCACAAGGCCGGCAACTGCCGTTCCCGCCAGGCCGTTGACTGCAAGCAGACGAAACAAGGGATCTCTCGGAAGCTTCAAGCGAACCGGCCCCTTCATCGACCATGCCATGGCGCACACTCCTCGCTCTGCGATTGCTGTTGCGATGCATGATCAGCCTAGCGCCGATCGATACCTGCCAACAACCTGTCAAATAGACCGATTAAGATCATTTTGAAGATCAGCTCATAGTTTGTTCATCCTCGACGCAAGATTTGTGCAGCGCACCCTTGATTACAAAGGCGTGAGCATATATTTGTTCGATATATCGAACCAACATATGACACTTCTTACGATGCCTATAGCGTCATCCGGATCGCAACCGGGCTCGTATGAAGGCCGTCATGCCGGGAGGACGCTCCCAGGCACGGAGTTGTCAATGAGTGTACGCAGTCTCTGCCTCGCAATCCTTTCTTTCGGGGATGCCACCGGATACGAAATCCGGAAGGAGTCGACCGAAGGCCGGTTCAGCTATTTCGATGATGCGAGCTTCGGCTCGATCTATCCGGCGCTGGCGCGTCTGGAATCGGAAGGGCTTGTAACCGTGCGCGAGGAACCGCAGGCAGGCAAACCCGCCCGCAAGGTCTATTCCATCACCGACGCCGGCCGGGAAGACTTCATCCAGTCCCTGTGCGATCCACAGGCACCGGACACTTTCAAATCTCCCTTTCTGTTGATCGCCCTCAACGCCGCGCAACTGCCTCCCGAGGTGATCCGCCGCGCGGTCGAACGGCGCAAGGCGCAGGTGCACGCTGAATTGCGCCTGCTGACAGACAACGAAAAAGACCAGGAATGTTCGCACCCCGGGTCCAACTGGACCCGTGAATACGGAATTGCCTGCATGAATTTCACCCTCGCCTATCTGGAAGAACACGGCGAGGCACTGATCAGGATTGCCGAAGAAGCGGCGCAGCCGGTTGCGGCAGCCGCGGAGTAAGCGCGAGACGTTTCGGAGCTTTAGACAATGCGAGTGAAGTTTTCCTACCTCCTGGCGACCGGCATCGCGGCCGGCATCGGTTTCTGGATGTATAGCGGCACGATGGTGATCGGTGGTGTCGGCGACAGCGAACATGCCACCCCGCCCCCGGCGCTCAGGGTCAGTCAGGCTTCCACCGAGACCTTCCGCGTTCAGGTGGAACGTCTGGTGGCGCAAGACCGCCGAGCCGTTCTGGAAGTGCGCGGGCGCACCGAAGCCGAAGCCACGGTGGCTGTCAGATCCAAGACAACCGATGACGTGGTGGAGCGTCCGGCTCAGGAAGGCGCGCATGTCGCCGCCGGCGATGTGCTTTGCGTTCTCGACAAGGGGTCGCGGCAGTCACGCATCCTGGAAGCCAAGGCAGCCCTGGCACAGGCGGAACTTGATCATGCAGCGGCAACACAGCTGAACAGCAAGGGTTTCACCGCGCAGACACGTGTGGCGGCCCTGCAGGCCCAGCTGGATGCCGCCAAGGCACGTCTGACCGAAGCCGAACAGGAACTGGGACACACGGTAATCCGTTCGCCGATTTCCGGTGTTATCCAGAGCCCCATGGCTGAAATCGGCGCACAGCTTGAACAAGGCGGCATCTGCGCGACGGTGGTTGATGCGGATCCAATGATTGCCATCGGCGAAGTGTCGGAGCTGAATATCTCCCAGATCTCGCTGGACATGCCGGCAACGGTCACGCTTGTGACGGGTGAATCGCTGAACGGCAAGGTGCGCTACATCTCGCCGACGGCGAATCCGGACACGAAAACCTTCCGTATAGAGATTGAACTCCCCAATCCCGACGGCAAGGCCAGGGACGGCGTGACGGCAGTCACCAAACTGGAGCTGGCTGCGGAAAAGGCGCACAAGATTTCACCAGCGATCCTGACGTTGAACGACGCCGGCCAGGTCGGCATTCGCGCAGTGGACGAAAACAACAAGACTGTCTTCTACCCGGTGAAGGTGCTGGGTGGGGAACAGGACGGAATGTGGATCGGCGGGCTTCCGGACGAAGTCGTCGCCATCACCGTGGGGCAGGAATACGTCTCGGATGGAGAACTCGTGCAACCGGTCTTTGAGACGGCAGAGGTGAGTCAATGATAGACATGCTTGAAGGCGTCCTTCGGCGCCCCAAGACGGTATTCGTGATGATGCTGGCGCTGATCGTTGCCGGTGTCGCCACCTATATCTCGATCCCGAAGGAAGCCAGTCCGGACATCGATCTGCCGATCTTCTACATTTCGATCACCCAGCAGGGCATTTCTCCGGAAGATTCCGAGCGCCTGCTCGTGCGGCCGATGGAAACGGAATTGCGCGGCCTTGACGGGTTGAAGGAAATCACCGCGATCGCGTCGGAAAGTCATGCCGGTATCGTGCTGGAGTTCGACATCTCGTTCAACAAGGACGAGGCGCTGGCGGACGTGCGCGACAAGGTCGACCAGGCCAAGAGCAAGCTGCCGGACGAGGCCGAAGAGCCGACGATCACGGAAATGAACTTCGCGCTTGCGCCGACAATGATCATCGCATTGTCGGGCAACGTGCCGGAGCGCACGCTCTACAAGCACGCCCGGCGTCTCAAGGACGAGATCGAGGCCATCGACACAGTCCGGTCGGCGGATCTGACCGGGCATCGCGAAGAGCTGCTGGAAGTCCTGATCGACACCCAGAAACTGGAATCCTACTCGATCACCCAGCAGGAGCTCCTGAACTCGCTGCAGCTCAACAACCAGCTTGTTCCTGCGGGCTTTATCGACGGTGGCAAGGGCCGCTTCAACGTGAAGGTGCCTGGCCTTGTCGAGACGGCCGAGGATGTCTACACGCTGCCGCTGAAACAAAGCGGTGAAGGTGTCGTGACCCTTGCGGATGTCGCCGAGATCCGGCGCACCTTCAAGGATCCCAATGCCTATACGCGCGTCAATGGCAACCGGGCGATTGCACTGCAGGTCGTCAAGCGCATTGGTACCAACATCATCGAGAACAACGCGGCAGTCCGCGAAGTTGTCGAAAATGCCTCCAAGGACTGGCCGGAAACCGTTCGCGTCGACATGATGCTAGACCAGTCCAACAACATCTTCGAAGTGCTCGGCTCGCTGCAATCGTCGATCCTGACCGCGATCTTCCTGGTGATGATCCTGGTTCTGGCGGCGCTTGGCATGCGCTCCGCGCTGCTCGTGGGTCTGGCGATCCCGACCTCCTTCATGGTCGGCTTCCTGATCCTTGGCGGCGTCGGCTACACGGTCAACAACATGGTCATGTTCGGCCTCGTTCTGACCGTTGGTCTGCTCGTCGACGGTGCCATCGTGATGACCGAATATGCCGACCGCAAAATCCATGAAGGCATGGAGGACCGCGAGGCATATATCCGCGCCGCGAAGCTGATGTTCTGGCCGATCGTCTCCTCGACGGCCACCACGCTGGTAGCGTTCCTGCCCATGCTGCTGTGGCCGGGTGTTGCCGGCGAGTTCATGAGCTACCTGCCGATCATGGTGATCATCGTTCTGACCGCGTCGCTGTTCACGGCCATGGTGTTCCTGCCGGTCACAGGCGGAATCCTGGCGCAGGTCTCTCACTTCCTGAACCGGCATGCCGCTGCGCTTCTGGCACTGACGTTTGCCGTGTTGGCCGCCGTCATTGTCGCGTTCGGTCCCTTCGTTCCCATGGCCCTGGAAGGTGTGGTGCCAGCGATGGCTGCAACTGGCGTCGCCATCCTGTGCGGCCTGGTGGCCTTCGTCCTTGTCGGCTTTGTTTCCTACAAGCTGCTGCTACCGTTTGTGCGCTGGTCTCAGGCACGAGCTGCCAAGAGGGCCGAACTGGAACGTGCGGAGGCTGCGGCCCTTTCCGGCTCCGAAGCTTTCGATGTCAAGAAAGTGAGTGGGTTCACCGGCTTTTATGTTCGCATCCTGAAGATGTTTGCGGGCAACCCGATCGGCAACATCGCCGCCATCGTGCTGCTGATCGGCAGTTGCTTTGCGATCGTCGGCGCGTTCATGGCGAACCCGACCGGTGTTCAGTTCTTCATCGATGAAGAACCGGAACAGGCGGTGGTTCTGATCTCCGGGCGCGGTAACATGTCCGCCTCGGAAGCGCGCGATCTCGTTGTGAAGGTTGAAGACAGGATCCTGTCCATTCCGGGCGTCGACAATGTCATCACCAACGCGTTCACACCCGGCGGTTCGTCCGGCGGCCCCTCCGTGGGCGACGTTCAGGACAAGCCTGCCGACGTGATGGGCGAGATCAATATCGAGCTAGCAGACTTCTGCTGCCGCCGGGTGGCGAAGGAGATCTTCGCCGACATCCGTGCCGCGACCAGTGACATCCCCGGCATCAAGGTGGAGACCCGCAAGATCGAAGGCGGTCCGCCAACGGGCAAGGACCTTCAGCTGGAGATCAAGTCCACCGACTACAACGACATGGTTGCTGCTGTCGCCCGCATTCGCGAGCACATCAACGGCATGGATACGCTGATGAACCAGGAGGACGACCGTCCCCTGCCCGGCATCGAATGGCAGATCTCCATCGATCGGGAACAGGCCGGCCGCTACCAAGCAAGCATCGCTTCCGTCGGCAACATGGTCCAGCTGGTCACCAACGGTGTTCTGATCGGTACCTATCGTCCTGGCGACAGCGAGGACGAGGTGGACATTCGCGTGCGCCTGCCGGAGAACGAGCGGACCATCGACCGGTTCGACCAGCTGCGGCTGCAGACCTCGCTTGGACTGGTGCCGCTGGCGAACTTCGTCAGCCGCGAACCGGCCCAGAAGGTGTCGGAAATCGTGCGTCGTGACGGGCTCTATTCCATGTTCGTGAAGGCGGCGGTCAATCCGGAAAGCGGTTCCACACCGACAGAACAGGTTGCGGCTCTCCAGAAGTGGCTGGATACGCAGGAATGGCCTGCCAACGTGTTCCTGAAATTCCGCGGCGCGGATGAGGACCAGCAGGAGTCAGGCGAGTTCCTGATGAAGGCGATGGTGGCATCGCTGTTCCTGATGTTCCTGATCCTGCTGACCCAGTTCAACTCGTTCTACCAGACGATCCTGACACTCTCGACGGTGGTTCTGTCAGTGTTCGGGGTGCTGCTCGGAATGCTCGTCACCAATCAGCCGTTCTCGATCATCATGACCGGGACCGGGGTGGTGGCGCTTGCTGGGATTGTGGTCAACAACGCCATCGTTCTGATCGATACCTACAACAGGTTCCTTCATGACGGCCTTCCTCCACTGGACGCGATCCTGAAAACATCCGCTCAGCGTATCCGGCCGATTCTGCTGACCACCATCACGACCATCGCCGGCCTGGTGCCCATGGCCACCATGATCAACTTCGATTTCTTCAATCAGGTGATCACCTATGGCGGCATCACGGCGGTCTGGTGGGTGCAGCTGGCAACGGCGGTCATATCCGGCCTTGCTTTCTCCACCTTGCTGACACTGCTGATGATCCCGGTCATGATCGCGCTGCCGAGTGTTTGGGCAAGCACCTTCTGGAAAGTGGTGTCCTCCGTCCGGCGCAAACCCGGTACTGCCACCGAGGAGGAAACTCCCGAACCTGTGGCTCTTGGCGATCAGCCAGAACAGCGCCCGGCGGCAAAGGTGGTTTCCATGCCGAAGCCGTCGCAGCCGAAAATCCCCCCGCAGGAGGAACTGCCGCACGCGGCAGAGTGATCCCAAGGACCTCCAAGCAAAAAGGCCGCCGGTTTCCGGCGGCCTTTTTGTTTCCAACCAGCAGCGTGTCTTCACCCGAATTCCAGCCGCCGCCTCTTGAATTCCGGCTCACCAATCAATATAGTTGCAATATACAACTATATAGGTTTTTGCATGTCTCAGCATCCCCCCTCCCTCGTCAACGATATCCGAGCAGCCTCCCGCCAACTGGTCCGGGAATTCGGCTTTCTGGACAAGACCATCGCCGGTACGGATCTGTCCGGTTCAGGTGTCCATGCAATGATGGAAATCGGCTTGAACCCCGGCATAACGGCCAAGGAAATCTCGACGAGACTAAAGCTCGAGAAATCGACCATCAGCCGTTTGCTGAAGTCACTCGAGGCCCGCGGGGAAATCACGCAAACCCGGTCTGACAGCGATGGCCGATCATTCGGACTGACTTTGACCGAAACCGGAAAGGCCACCTTTGCGAAGATCGACAATTTTGGCGACGCCCTTGCCCGGCGGGCGCTCAATCGGATCAACGGGGACAAGGCACAAGAGATTTGCGATGCCATGTCCGCCTATGCGGAAGCGCTCGCCATGCCTCCGGAAACGCCGGCAGATTACCAGCCACAATTCACGGTCGCTGAAGGTTATCAAACCGGGATGATCGGCGACATTGCCGGAATGCATGCCCGCACACACGGCCACATCGTCGGTATGGGGCCAACATTTGAAAGTGTGGTCTCAAGCGCCATGGCCGAATTCATGCCGCGCATCGGCAAACCGATGAACAACAGCTGGAGCGTGCTCGAAAACGGAGCCGTTATCGGATCGATCACCATCGATGGCGAAGACCTTGGCAACAACATCGCACATTTGCGCTGGTTCATTCTGTCCGAACGCCTGCGAGGCAAAGGACTGGGAAAAGTGCTGCTCCAGAAAGCCCTGGAACACTCGGATGCGCTTGGGTTCGATGAAATCCACCTCTGGACGCTCAAGGGGCTTGAAGCCGCACGTGTGCTCTACGAGAGAAACGGGTTCACCCTTGCGGAGGAATATGTCGGCGACCAGTGGGGCAAGGCCGTCACGGAACAGAAATTCATAAGAATTCACCCGAAATAAATTCGCAGCCCCCACAGGCACCCTATCACTGAGCCATATGAGCCTTTCAGCCCAAAAGGAACGGTTCGGGTCTTCGCCAGAACCGTTCCAGTGCTGGCTCATCCCTTGGAGATGGAGTTCCCGCCATCACAGAGCATGGCGGAACCGGTAACGAAAGAACTGGCGTCGGACAGCAGAAACGCAGCCGCCTTGGCGATCTCTTCGGGTTCGGCCATCCGCTTCAACGCGTGGAGGCCGGCGATATACTCGCGGAATGCCGGGTCATCGCCCCCCATCTCGGTCTTCGTGCCACCAGGAAGAAGCGCATTCACCCGGATGTTTTCCGGTCCGTGTTCCACTGCCAGAACCTGTGTCAGGCCGACAAGCCCCGCCTTTGCAGCCGCATAGGCGGCCATGCCCGGAAAACCGATGGTATGGCCAACGAACGACGAGGTGAACACAATCGACCCGCCTCCCCGCTCACGCATGGCCGGGATCTGGTATTTGGCGGCCAGAAAGGCGCTGTAGAGATTGGTGGCGACAACATGGTTCCAGGTTTCCATGCTCATGTCCGGCACCGGCCCCATCTCTCCAAGCGTACCTGCATTATTGAAGGCACCGTCGAGGCCACCGAAGGCGTCGAGCGTCGCTTTCACGGAAGCTTCGGAAAATGTGGTATCGCAGACATCACCAACGAACAGTGCGATCCGATTGGAGGCATGGGGCAATGATGCCCGCAGCTCTTTCAGTCGGTCTTGCCGTCGGGCAGCCAGCATCAGGTTCGCACCGGTGTCGGCCAAAAGGCGTGCGGCAGCCGCTCCGATGCCACTGCTGGCACCGGTAATCAGAATTGTCTTTCCATCAAGCATGAGAAGGCTCCTCATTTGTCGAGGAGGCCTAATTGAACCAGAAAATCGCCTGCTGAAACCCGATTTGCGATCAGTCTCGCGTCAGCCGCCGTGGTCCTTGTCCCTGTCCGCGATATTGTCGAGATCTGTATCGCATTCGTCACCGTCGTCATCGAGGCCCAGCGAGGCGTCTGCGAGCACCAGCTTCCTGTGCGCACGCCAGGCAAACGGAATGGTCAGCAGGTAAAGGACCGCTCCTCCCGCCAACATCCGGAAAGGATAGGAAACGGTCAGCGCCACCACCAGAACCGCAACCAGGAACAACGGCAAGACAAAATCACGGCGCACCCTCGTGCCCAGTGTCTTGCCGGAATAGGTCGGCAAACGGCTGATCAGCAGGAAGGCAATTCCGATTGTGTAGGCTGCAACAAAAGCTGAATCTGCGAACCAGTGCGGAAACAGGCCGAGAAAATCGAGATAAAGCGGCAGGAGCACGGTCAACGCTCCGGCCGGCGCAGGCACGCCCGTAAAGAAACGTGACGCCCAGGCAGGCTTGTTCGGATCGTCCAGGGCCACATTGAAACGCGCCAGACGGAGTGCGGCGGAGATCGCGAAGATAAGGCCTGCGATCCACCCCATGTTGCCTGCATCCTTGAGGATCCAGAGATAGAGCATCAAGGCCGGCGTGACGCCGAAATTGACGAAATCCGAGAGGGAATCCAGTTCCGCGCCAAAACGCGACGTTCCCTTCATCATGCGGGCGACACGGCCATCGAGCCCGTCCAGCACGGCTGCCACGAGAACGGCACCGACCGCGAATTCCCAGCGACCCTCGAAGGCCATGCGCACAGCCGTCAAACCGGAGCACAGCGCCAGCAACGTCACCATGTTCGGAATGATCAGGCGCAAAGGTACGCGCCGGAAGCGCGGTGTCCTGCGGGTGTCGGCCGGTCCTTGGTCGGGTGTCTCGTTCACGTCGGCCTCAGCTTACACGGGTCAGGGACTGAGCCGGGCTTTGCGGTGCCGACAGATCGGCCAGCACGGTCTCGCCGGCAATCATGGTCTGGCCGAGGGAAACCTTTGGCTGGGTTCCAACCGGAAAATAGACATCGAGACGCGACCCGAAACGGATCAGACCAAAGCGCTCGCCAGCAGAAAGATTTTCACCTTCACGAACAAAGCAGACAATACGGCGGGCAACAAGACCGGCAATCTGCACGACACCGATCCGGCCGTTGCCGGTATCGATGACCAGTCCGTTGCGCTCGTTGTCTTCACTGGCCTTGTCCAGTTCCGCGTTCAGAAACTTGCCGGCACGGTAGGCGACGCGCTCTATGCGCCCGCCGACAGGCGCCCGGTTCACATGGCAGTTGAACACGTTCATGAAGATGGAGACCCGCATCAGCGGTTCAGAGCCGAGTTCCAGCTCTGCAGGTGGACGTGCCAGGCCAACAAGGCTGACGACACCATCTGCCGGGGAAATCACCAGCCCTTCGCCGACAGGCGTCACACGCTTGGGATCGCGGAAGAAATAACAGACCCACCCTGTGAGGAAGAGGCCGATCCAGAACAGCGGATCGATGAACCAGCCGATAACGAGGGTCGCCACCAGAGCAATCGCGATGAAGGGCCAGCCTTCACGATGGATCGGCACCATGGCCTTGGAGACGGAATCGACTATCGACATCTTCTTTTCTTCGCTTTCCATTGCTGCCCGGCGGCAGGCGTATTCCCGGCCCGGGACTGAACGCACCCGTTGCGCTTTAGCTTCTGCCCCGCTTCTAGTGGCTTTTCAAGGCAAAGAGAACCTGCTTTTCATGAAAATCACACGGTTTACGACCCGCTTGAGCCTGTGGAAGCCGTCCGATAGTCGCTCTCCCAGTAGGGCGGTCGACCGTACTTTGAAATCAGGAAATCGACAAAGGCTGTCACCTTGGGCGGAACGAACTGACTTGGCGGATAAACGGCCCAGATCGCCCCGGTGCGGGCAATCGTATAGTCTTCCATGACGGCGACCAGACGCCCGTCACGAAGGTCTTCCCAGACATGTGCCAGTGACTTCAGGCTGAGGCCAAGGCCGTGAAGTGCGGCGTCGTAAGTCAGGTCGCCGCTATCGCCCTTGATGACCGGCTTCTGGATTTCGAAGGCGACCTCTCCCTCCGGCCCGTTGAAATACCAGAACGGCATGGAGGCCATGGCGATGCAGTCGTGGTTGGCAAGGTCTTCCGGTGTGTGCGGCACGCCCTTGCGAGCCAGGTAGGCCGGTGATGCACACAGGGCTCTTGGATTGCCGCCCAGCTTGCGGGCCAGAAGAGAGGAATCGGTCAGTGGCGCTCCCCTCACCGCCATGTCATAGCCTTCCTCGATCACATCCACGATCCTGTCGGAAAAGTCCATTTCCAGCCTGATATCCGGGTAGAGTTCGCGGAACTCCACCAGATACGGCAGAATGTGCTTTCTCCCGAAGAATGTGTTGCAGGAAAACCGAAGCGAGCCGCGCGGCGCTTCTGTGGAGGCTTCCAGGATCGAGCGGGCCTGTTCGATCTCACCAACTGCGGTGCGCGCGTGTTGCAGCAAAACACGACCGGCTTCCGTCAACATCGTGCGTCTGGTGGTGCGGGCAAAAAGCTGGGATCCAAAGGACTTCTCAAGTCCGGTCAACCGCGTGCTGGCAGCTGAAGGCGACAAGCCGATTTCCCGGCCGGCTGCAGCCATGCTGCCCAATTCCGCAATGCGGACAAAAAACTGCAGGTCTTCCAGTCTCATTATTCCATTCTTTCGAAGAATTAATTCTACACTAGCCTCATTCTTCGAAGGAACGCAATATGAGACAAATGCTCATCCCAAGCGATGGAGAGCACCATGACACATACAGGAGACGACTACGAAGCCCGCGCCCGCGCTGCCCGCCACCAGGAACTGCGCCGCCTTGCCAAGGCACTCTCAAGACTGTTGTTCAAAAGGGGTGCAGCTGCCCAAAACAACAATCTGCCGACAACAGGCCATGTGGCCTGCGACAATGACCAGGCACCGCACACAATTCGTGCGGCCTGACCTCCGGCAAGTTTCTGCCTCTTTGTCTTGCAGGAAGACCGGTGGTGGAGATCCGGGATCAGTGAGCCCAGATCTCTCATACAAGGGTCAGCGTCATGCCGGGAAAAGGAGCATCCCCTCTCCCGGCCAAAGCTTGGCCATACCGGATGATCAGGAATAGCTGTCGAGACCTATTTCGCCGGTACGTAATCAGCCCTCTGACCACGTGTGACGATACCAAGATCGTCATTTTCCCGCGCGGCACGCAGCCGTTCCTCGGCCTCGTCCGCTTCGCGCTGGCGAGCCCACATGGAGGCGTAAAGACCGTCTCCGGCCAGAAGCTCCTGGTGGGTGCCACGCTCGGCAATCTCGCCGCCTTCCAGAACGATGATCTGGTCCGCATTGACGACGGTCGACAGGCGGTGGGCAATCACCAACGTCGTCCGATCCTGCGAAACTTCATCCAACGCCGACTGGATCTCGCGTTCGGTATGCGTATCAAGCGCCGACGTCGCCTCATCGAGGATGAGGATCGGCGGCGATTTCAGGATGGTGCGGGCAATCGCAACACGCTGCTTTTCACCGCCCGACAGTTTCAATCCGCGCTCGCCGACTTCCGCGTCATAGCCCTGAGGTAGCCTTTCGATGAAGTCGTGGATCTGTGCCATGCGCGCAGCCTCCCGCACTTCCTCGTCGCTGGCGTCCGGGCGGCCATAGCGAATGTTGTAGGCAATGGTATCGTTGAAGAGCACCGTATCCTGCGGAACCATGCCGATGGCCTGACGCACGCTTTCCTGCGTCACGTTTCGGACATCCTGGCCATCGATCTCGACTGAACCGTCGGTGACGTCGTAAAACCGGAACAGGAGACGGGAGATCGTCGATTTGCCCGCACCGGAGGGACCGACGATGGCGACGGTCTTGCCTGCTGGAACCTCAAAGTCGATCCCCTTGAGGATCGGCCGGTCGGGATCGTAGTGAAAGCGGACGTCCTTGAACGCAATCTTTCCTTCGACAGCCTTCAACGGGCTGGCGTCGGGCTTGTCCTCGATTTCGGCGGGAACCATCAGCAGGTCGAACATGGACTCGATATCCGCAAGACCCTGACGAATTTCCCGGTAGAGGAAGCCGATGAAGTTGAGCGGAATGGAAATCTGCATCAGCAGCGCGTTGATCAGGACAAAGTCGCCGATGTTCTGTTCGCCCGCCAGAACGGCCTGCGCAGACAGCCCCATGCAGGCCGCCATGCCAATGCCCAGGATTACCGCCTGACCGAAGTTGAGCCAGGAAAGGGATGTCCAGGTTTTCGTCGCAGCGCTCTCATATTTCGCCATGGAGACATCGAAGCGCGCAGCTTCCATGTTTTCGTTGCCGAAATACTTGACCGTTTCGAAGTTGAGCAGACTGTCGATGGCCTTGGAGTTGGCATCCGTGTCGCTGTCGTTCATTTCGCGGCGAATGCCGATCCGCCAGTTCGAGGTCTTGATGGTGAACCAGACGTAGGCAACGATCATCACCGCGACAATGACAACATAAAGGAAACCGAACTGGTACCAGATCACGGCTGCCATGATGGCAAATTCCAGAACCGTCGGAATGCCGTTCAAGATGGTGAAACGGACAATCGCCTCTATGCCCTTCACCCCGCGCTCAATCACCCGGCTGAGCCCACCCGTCCGCCGGGCAAGGTGGAAACGCAGGGAAAGCTGGTGCAGGTGGCGGAATGTCAGGATTGCGAGCTGGCGAACAGCATGCTGGCCGACCCGGGCGAACAGCGCGTCGCGCAGCTGATTGAAAGCCACGGCCAATACGCGGGCTGCATTGTAGGCGAGCACCAGCATGACCGGAGCGACCAGGAAAGCAGGCAGGTTGGAGCCTTCACCCGTCAGTGCATCCGTCGCCCAGGCAAAGAAATACGGCGACAGGACCGTCACGATCTTGGCGATGACCAAGGTGAAGATAGCCAGAAGAACGCGCTGCTTGAGATCCGGCCGATTGGACGGCCAGATGTAGGGCCACAGATTGGCCAGCGTCGTGAAGGTGCTGCCTTCGTCTGCGTTGACAGGCTTGCGGATGTGCGCTTGAGCGGAATGGCTGCCGGCAGCCGCAGCCGAAGGCTTTTGCGGCGGGGTCGCTGTCTGATCGGTCACACAAAATCTCCAGGCCGCGGAAGGCGGCCACTTGGGTTAGTCTGAAGAGGAAACCACTTGCGCACCGGCCGACTGTCCTGACTGGTCCGGCTGCGCCGCGTTCAGGCGCTCCCAGAAGTCCTTGGTCCGGCACTCTGCCAGACTGAGCACTTGCCAATTGAGCGCGTAGTGGCAATTCCTGCCCCGCGTGTCGCAGCACAAGAGCCCGGCGTCCTTCAAAACCTGCAAATGCTGAGACACGGTCGACTGAGCCAACGGCAGGTGACTGACGATCTCACCGCAGCAGGCGCCCTGACGGCTTGCGAGCTGCTTGATGATTGCCAGCCGGGCCGGATGTCCAAGTGCACGGAAGATAGCCGCGAGTTCCTCGCAACTTGCCAGACCTTCCTTCGAGGTCATGCAATTTCCACCGGCCGGCAGATCCGTCCCGCTCATGGGGCGGTTTCCTCATTCACGATTGTTTGTTTCATCGTTGATATGCGATGAATCATCAAAAAAACAAGGGGCTGACGCAAAAAGGCAGAGGATCATTCCGATCCCCTGCCTTCATTTTTGACGTTCAACCAAGGCGTAACAGACAGAGTTAAACAGCGCCAACAGCCGAGACTTTCCATAAACCCCTGGCCGCTTTCAGAGGTGCCGACAGGGCCGATGTGCCGGCAGGGTCTGGCGTCACTTCAGCCGTTGTTTTCGTCTGGTTTCGGCCAGCTCAGATCGCCTTCTGGTGTCAGGAACACTTGCCCCGGGTAAATCAGGTCGGGATTGCGGATCTGTTGCTGGTTGGCCTTGTAGATCGTCGTATAGCGAACACCCTCTCCATAAAGACGCCGGGAAATACGCCACAGGTTATCACCCTTGCGGATGATCACGACGGGAAGAGATTTTTTCACTTCCGCGCCCTGGCCATCGGCTCCTGCCCCTTCACCGCTTGCGACGACCTTTGTCAGCACAATCTGCTTGTCCTGTTCCTTTTCAAAAGTAACGGCTGCACGAGCGTCGACCGAGCTGCCATCCTCACCGATCAAATCGGCGCGAACCTCGACATTTCCTTCAGAAATATTCTTGCCGCCTTCAATCAGCCACTTCCCGCCCGAACCGACCCTGGCCTCGCCCTGAAACTCGTCGCCGACGTAGACACGGACCGATGACCCAGGTTCGCCGGTACCGGCGACAAAGACCTTGTCCTTTTCGGATTCCACGGCTTCCACGGTCACCGTCGGCGCATCCGGTGCTGCTGCGGGAACATCAGCCGGTTCATTCTGGCCAGCCTGCGCAATGTCTGCGCCACTGTCCTGTGTCGTTACAGCTGCCGGCGCTGCCACTGATGACGTCGAAGCGACTTCGGTTTCTTCAAAAGCCCCTTGTCCCGATGCTTCAACCGTGGAAACGGCGGACCCATTGCCGGCCGTTTCCGGCTCTGCGGTGCCTGTTCCAGACGAAGTCGTGTCGGCAGATGCAACTGCGGTCTGCTCAGAGGCACCCGCGGGCTGTTCGCTCGTCTCCTGCGAAGCCGCCTGCTGGCTTGCAGAGGTCCCTGCGGCGGTTTCCGCAGAAGCAGTTTCAGTTGCGGACGTCGAGCTGGAGGCCTCGGCGGCGGCGCCTTCTGCAGGATTGGTTGTCGCAGCGGTTTGCGAACCTTCGCCAGTTGAAGTGATGGAAGCCACCTGCTGCTCGGCCTCAGGCTTTTGCAAGACGTCCGACGGACCGTCAGGCGTGTTCAGAACCACAAGGGGTTGTTCCTTGCCGCCTTCCGGCAATGAAACGGCAAGCCGTTCTTCGGAGGTGGCAATCGCCTTGCCGGTGTCGTCATGAACTTCCAGGCCAACGTCGTAGTCGCCAGGCTTCAACGGCTCATCCAGAATAATGGTCCATTCACCGACCTCATTGGCAATGCTCTTGCCGACAACCTTGCCGTTGGCAGTCAAGGCAACGATAGCACCTGCGACAGACCGGCCCGCAACAACCGTTTCACCGGTCGGCTCAACGCCGACAACGTCGAAACTCGGGCCAGCGCTTGCCGTTTTTGCGGCTGTAGCCTCATCTGACGCATCAGCCTTATCTGTTTCCGCGGATTGCGTCTTTGTGCCTGTATCAGAGCCTGCAGCCTGTTCGGTCGTGGCAGCATCGCCGGAGACCGATGGCGTGGCGGCAACTTCGGGACCGCTCTGAAAAGGTAGACGCCCCGTATCGCGATAGATGTAGCCCGTCACGAGAGCGGCCAGGCCAACAGGCACGGCTACGATCAAAGTCCAGATGAGTGTCTTGTTATTCATTGTGTGTCCTGCCGGGAAAGCAGCCAGGCGATGCGGCGCTTTCCAAATCCGTTCCCCTGTTTGCGCCCTTTCGGGTGCTGCCTGTCTCAGCCGAACTCCTGACCTTGATGGCCATGTTTCCTTTGCCGTCGGCTCTTCTTCAGATCATGTTTCATGCATAGCCGTCTTTTCCGGGCGCGGCAAGAAAACCCGGTTCAGAACCAAGGCCTTTCAAACAGAATGCTTGACCTTGTGGCAATCTGAATGCCACATCTTTGCGTCATGAATACGGTTTCTCAAAATCAGCTTACAAGCGTCTGTGTTTACTGCGGGTCCAGCTTCGGTTCGGACCCTGCGCACGAGGCATCCGCCACCCGTCTGGGCCAGCTAATTGCCGAGGCTGGCCTTCGACTTGTCTACGGCGGCGGCTCTGTCGGTCTGATGGGAACCGTGGCCAATGCCGCCCTTGAAGCCGGCGGCAAGGTGACGGGAATCATTCCCCGTTTCCTGGAAAAACGCGAGGTGATGCTGGACACCCTCGAAGACCTGATCGTCACACAGGACATGCACGAGCGCAAACACCTGATGTTCGAGAAAGCCGACGCCTTCATCGCGTTGCCCGGCGGTATCGGCACCCTGGAAGAAGCCGTCGAAATGATGACCTGGGCCCAACTCGGACAACACCGCAAGCCGGTGGCACTGGCCAACCTCAACGGCTTCTGGTCGCCTTTGCTTGAACTTCTGGATCATATGCGGGCACAGGGATACATCCGTCCGGACACTGAAGTTCCTTATCTTGTTGCCCGATCCGTGGACGACATCCTGCCCATGCTGCGCCGCGCGATCAACGGTGAGCCCCTGCCGGCACAAGAAGCATGCGCCTCGGTAACAGATCTCTAAAACTCTACTGTGTATAGAGGTTGGGAATACGTTCCCATGACTGTGAATATTGGAACCAAATCGATTTGCAGTCTGAGGAGTTGAATAGTACCGTCGCACGAAACGCAGGAAGAACAGGCCACTAAATGCAAACTACCCTTCTTGTTGAAGATGCGGCGTTTTTCGAGAAGGCAATCGTCAAGAAACTGCATGAGGTCGGACGACACCAGATCATGGTGGCACGTAGCTACGAAGAGGCCGAGAACTGCCTTAATCTGCCGATCGGTGAACCCGATCTTGCTCTTGTCGACCTGACGCTTCCAGACGCCCCCGACGGCGAAATCGTCGATCTTTGCGAGAAGTGGAATATCCCCACGATCGTTTTCACCAGCCGCTTCGACCCGAAAACCCGAAGCAAGTTCCTGGAAAAAGGCGTTATTGACTACGTCCTGAAGGATTCTCCCGGCAGCCTGAACTATGTTGCGGACCTGATCCGGAAACTGGCGCAGAACCCCAAGATCGGCATTCTCATTCTGGACGATTCCGCGGTGGAGCGGGACGTGATCTCCAAGATCGTCGGCAAGCACCTTTACAAGATCTATCAGGCCAGCTCTACGGACGAAGCCCTCCAGACCCTGAAGGATTACAAGGACATCAAACTTGTCCTGGCGGACTATTTCATGCCGGACAAGGACGGCTTTGCCTTTCTGAAAGCCGTACGCAGAGTGCATGACCCGGAGAAAGTCGGCGTCATCGGCATGTCGTCCTACGCCAATCCGGACAACCGGGTGCGGTTCCTGAAATACGGTGCAGCGGATTTCGTCGACAAGAACTGCCCTCCGGAAGAGCTGCTGCTGCGCGTGTCGCAGAACCTCGATTACATCTACCGGATCGAGGAACTCAACAACATGGCGATGCGGGACTCCCTTACGGGTCTCTACAACCGCCGTTACCTTCTGGAACAGGCCACCAAGGCAATCGCGACCTGGCCGGTATCCGAAGGTCGTGCGCACTGGCTCGCGCTCCTCGACCTGGACTCCTTCAAGGCAATCAACGATTCACTCGGCCACGATTTCGGCGACGCGGTTCTGATCAGTTTTGCCCGCCACATGATGAAGCTCGCAAAGGAAGACGATATCGTCTCGCGGCTCGGCGGCGACGAGTTCTGCATCGTGTTCCGGGACAAGGAAGAAGCCGAGGTTGTCGATGGGCTGCAAAACCTTCTGGACAACGTTCTGGCCTCGCCCGTGCGTCACGACGGCGAGGAACATCTGATGAAGACAAGCGTCGGCGTCGCCCCGCTCGAAAGCGGCAGGTTCGGCGATGCCCTGAAGACCGCCGACCACAGGCTTTATGCGGCCAAACGCAGTGGCCGGGGCCAGCTGGTTTCTTCTGACTGACCGCATCTTCCACAGTGTTCCGACTGCAATCGCCCAGCTTCAGCTCCGGTAGCGCCGCCAGCTGTCGTAGGTAAACACCACCAGCGCAGCCCAGATCATGCCGAACGTCATCAGTTTGGTCGGGTCCAGCGGTTCGCCCCAGATATAAATCGCCATCAGGAAGTGCATGGACGGTGCCATGTACTGCATTAGCCCCAGCATGAAGAGCGGCAGCCGCCGAGCGGCTGAGGAAAAACAGATCAGGGGCAAGGCCGTGACAATGCCCGTCCCCACGAGGGCGAGCAGAACCGGCGGATCGTTCAAGACCATTGCGTCGACACCCCAGCTGAGGCTCAACAGCATGTAGCCGGCGGCAAGCGGAAACAGCACAAGCGTTTCCACGAACAGTCCCGGCGTTGCCTTCACGGGCGTCACCTTGCGCACGTAGCCGTAGCCTGCGAAGGAAAACGCCAGCACCAGAGAGACCCACGGCAAACCGCCTGCCAGGATCGCCTGCAGAACCACCGCAATGGCGGCAACGCCGACAGAAATCCCCTGCCAGGTCGTCAGCTTTTCCCTCAACACGAACAGGCCAACCAGAATGCTGACCAGCGGATTGATGAAATAGCCGAGCGAAATATCGAGCACGTGATTGTTGGAAATTGCCCAGACGAAGGTCAGCCAGTTGACGGCAATGAAAGTGGCAGACGCCGTCAGCCCCATGAGCACTTTCGGCTGGCGGAATACCTCGCGCACTTCCTGCCAGCGGCCGCGCGAATAGAGAAACAGACCGACAAACAGCACCGACCAGAGGATCCGGTGAGACACCACAAGATCTGCTGGCACGGTATCGGTCAGTTTGTAATAGGCCGGGAGGAAGCCCCACATGCCGTATGCCGCCAAGCCAAACAGAAGGCCCTGACGGAATTCGGCATTCGCTTCGGTGCTGGTCACCGTCTGCGACATGGCATTGCCTTTCTGGCGCCCGAAAGGCGCGTGACCAGGATCAGGCCACGTTGGCTTTCATCAGCGCGAATGTAATGGAGTCGACCAAGGCTTGGAAAGAGGCGTCGACGATGTTGGAGGATACCCCGATCGTGAACCAGCGCCGGTGCGTGACCGTGTCCTGGCTTTCGATCAGAACGCGCGTGACAGCGCCCGTGCCACCATTGAGGATGCGCACCTTATAGTCAATCAGTTCCAGGCCGTCGATGGCAGACTGGTATTTGCCCAGATCCTTTCGCAGTGCCATGTCCAGCGCGTTGACCGGGCCGTTGCCTTCAGCAACCGACATTCGGGTTTCGCCGTCGATATCGACCTTCACCACGGCTTCCGAAACCGTGACCAGATCACCGATTGCGTTAAACCGGCGTTCCACCATCACGCGGAAGGATTCAACTGCGAAGTAACGCGGCACCTCGCCCAGTTCCCGGCGCGCGAGCAGTTCGAACGACGCGTCGGCAGCCTCGTAGGCATAGCCTTCGGCTTCCCGTTCCTTGACCTTCGCCAACAGTAGGTCAAGACGCGGGTCTGACTTGTCGACTTCGATGCCTACCCGGGCCAGCTCTCCCAGAAGGTTGCTCTTGCCGGCCTGGTCGGACACCAGCACCCGCCGCTGGTTGCCGACACTTTCCGGTGTAACGTGTTCATAGGTCTGCGGATCCTTCAGGATCGCAGAGGCATGAATACCGGCCTTTGTGGCGAAGGCGGTTTCGCCCACGTAGGGAGCCTGCCTGTCCGGCGACCGGTTGAGGATTTCATCGAACGCATGGGAGATTGAGGTGATCTCCTTCAACTGAGCGTCGCTGACACCGATTTCGAAGCGATCCGAGAATGCCGGTTTAAGCTTGAGTGTCGGGATCAGGGTGATGAGGTTGGCGTTGCCGCAGCGCTCACCCAGACCGTTCAAGGTTCCCTGGATCTGCCTTACGCCGGCATCTACTGCCGCCAGTGAGTTGGCGACCGCGTGACCGGTGTCGTCGTGGGTGTGGATGCCGAGATGCGTTCCGGGAACAACCTCCTGCAACTTGGTGACAATGTCGAAGATCTCGTCGGGCAGCGTGCCGCCGTTGGTGTCACACAGAACGATCCACCGAGCACCTGCATGGTATGCCGTGCGGGCACAATTGAGTGCGTATTCCGGATTGGCCTTGAAACCATCGAAGAAATGCTCGCAGTCGATCATCGCTTCCTTGCCGGCCGCGACGGCTGCGGTAACGGTCTCGTAGATCGAATCGAGATTTTCCTCGTTGCTGCAACCAAGCGCGACCCGGACATGGTAGTCCCATGCCTTGGCCACGAAGCAGCAGGCATCGGAACTTGCGGACAGCACGTCCTGAAGCCCCGGATCGTTCGCGGCCGACCGACCTGCGCGCTTGGTCATGCCGAATGCGGTGAAAATTGCCTTGCGCGTCCGCTTCTCACTGAAGAATTCACTGTCGGTCGGGTTGGCACCCGGATAGCCACCTTCGATGTAATCGACGCCAAGCCGCTCCAGAAGTTCGGCAACCACAACCTTCTCGTTGACAGAGAAGTCGACCCCGCTGGTCTGGGCGCCGTCACGCAATGTCGTGTCAAAAAGAAAAAGCCGTTCCTTGGTCATATCCGTATCCTGAGCAGCGTCGGGGCTGTCTTTTATTCGTTGTCATTTGCCCCGGTGCGAACCGGTGGCCAGGTTTCCGTGTCGTGATCGGGGTGCTGGAACGAAACGAGCGACGCCAGAAAAGGCGCTGCCTCCATATCGTCTTCCGTCACCCTTTCGGGAATTTGAGCCATGCTGTCGGCATAAGGCAGCTTTGCCTCGACGCCGAACTGGATGCTGGGCGGGATTTGCGATGGATCGTCAAAGGTCCCGATGGCCAATGCAATGCCATCCGGTGCTTCATAGGTCAGCGGTGTACCGCAATCGGCGCAAAAGCCCCGGGATGCGTGATTGGAACTCTGGAAGTGCTTCAAAGATCCACGTGTCCAGACAAGCCTCGATGTTTCGGGAACACTGACCAGAGGCGCGTAAAAGCCACCAAAGGCCTTCTGGCACATGCGGCAATGACAGATGGAGGCCTCTCCCAATGGCCCTTCCACCTTGAACCGCAAGGCTCCGCACTGACAGCCGCCGGAATGGATCTCCGTCATCCGCCCCTCACTTCCCAATGATCCGTGTCATGATCGGGATGCTGATTGTTGGTTGCCGTGACATCATTGATCCCACCTGGCAGGTCATCCCGGTTTGACTGCGTTTCGTTCAGGTCGAAAAGATGCCTGTAGAACGACACCCGCCCCTCGACACCGGATTGTTCAACCGGCGTGACCGCGGCGACATCGTCCAGGCTGCCATGGGTAAGGGCAATGTGGTCGTCGCCAATCGTATCAAAGGCTAGAGGCGTGCCGCAGGTTCCACAGAACCCCCGGCGGACAGGCTTGGAAGAGTGGAACCAGGAGGGTTCACCGCGGGTCCAAACAAAATCGGACTTCGCAGCCCCGATCAAAGGCAGAAAGAAATTCCCCGAGGCCTTCTGGCACATGCGGCAATGACACAGATGCGGATGACCGACCTCTCCCGTCACCTGATAACGCACCGCGCCGCACTGGCAACCGCCACTCAGCTTTTGAACACTATCGCCCATCAGAAACTCTCCTTGCCACAAGCGTTCAGGATCTTGCGGCAGACACCGTCAAGGTCGTGCGTCACCTCCGCATTCCAGAAGGGCAAGGTCGTCCGGCCGAGAGCCTGAAGCTTGCGGTCGCGCGCGATGTCACGCGCCTGGCCCTGCAGTTCTGCGTGCTGGGATCCGTCCAGTTCCACGATCAAGCGATGAGCAGGTGCCGCGAAATCGACAATGCCCCCTTCGATCGGCATCTGCCTGCGAAAGGAAATCCCCTCCAACCGATGCGCCCGGATCACTTGCCAGAGCTTCTTTTCAGCGTCCGTCATTTGCGAGCGCAGGCGTTTGGCGTTGTATCTGAGTTGCTTGGGAACAGTCTGGTGCAGCATGTAGCGACCTCTTAGCGATAGCCTGAAACCAGTGTTTGTTACACAAGCTGTATACCCCCCTCTGTCCGCTTGCGCGGACATCTCCCCCTCAAGGGGGGAGACCGGAGCATGCGGGCTGATATGAGAAAACTCATACAGCTTTGGAGAGGTCTCCTCCCTGAGCAGAACTCCGGTCTTGCGCCATAGCCGGTTCAAAAATGCATGGCGGCGCGGCATACGCCCCTCTCCCCCCTTGCGGGGGAGATGTCCCCATAGGGGACAGAGGGGGGTATCCCGTCTTTCCGCCTGGCTCCGTCTCACCGCTTGACTTCCCAGGTTGTCACGCGGGCACCGGTTTCTGAGTCTTTTGAATCCTTTAGAAGAATTCCCTGAGACGTCAGTTCATCGCGGATCGCGTCGGCTTCCGACCAGTTCTTGGCATTGAGAGCCTCCAGACGTTTTTCGATGGCCGCCTGAATGCCGGCCTCATCAACGCCAGACAAATCCGCCTTGACCGGATGAACTCCGAGGAGCGCGGCGGATGCCGAGTAAACATCCAGCTTGGCAGGGTCCTTGGAAGCCTCGACAGCGAGCGCGTGGAGCGCCTGAATGGCGCCTGCGGTGTTCAGGTCGTCCAAAAGGGCATCAAGCACCTCGGCGGCAGGGGCCGCATCCGTTTCGACCGGATCCGGCCAACGGGCCAGGAGGTTTTCCGCTTCTTCGAGCTTGCGTTTGGAGAAGTCGATCGGCTCTCGATAGTTGGTCATCAACATGGCAAGGCGCAGCACTTCGCCCGGCCACATGCGGCCGCCGAAACTGTCCGTTTCCAGAAGCTCCTGAATGGTGAAGAAATTGCCCTCGGACTTGGACATCTTCCGGCCTTCCACCTGCAGGAAGCCGTTGTGCATCCAGTAGTTGGCCATGACCTTGGTGCCATGAGCGCAGCGGGACTGGGCGATTTCGTTTTCGTGGTGCGGGAAGATCAGGTCCAGCCCGCCACCGTGAATGTCGAACACTTCACCCAGATGGTGCGCACTCATGACAGAGCACTCGATGTGCCAGCCCGGACGCCCCCTGCCCCACGGGCTGTCCCAGCCGGGCTCTTCTTCAGAAGACAGTTTCCAGAGCACGAAATCGCCGGGATTCTTCTTGTGGGCATCAACCGCAATGCGAGCCCCGGCCAGCTGCTCGTCCAGCTTCCGCTTTGACAGGCCGCCGTAGTCGGGCATGGACTGGGTGTCGAATAGAACTTCACCGCCCGCCTGATAGGCGTGTCCCTTTTCGATCAGCGCCGCGATCATCTCGACCATGCCGCTGATATGCTGTGTCGCCCGAGGCTCGATGCTCGGCTCCAGCACACCCAGAGACCTGATGTCCTTATGGAACTGGTCCGCAGTCTTCTGTGTCACCCGGGCAATGGCTTCATTGAGCGGCAGATCGGGAAAGTCACGAAGTGCGCGTGCGTTGATCTTGTCGTCAACGTCAGTGATGTTGCGCGCATAGGTGACGTGGTCGGCACCATAAAGATGGCGCAGAAGCCGGAAGAGCACGTCGAAGACGATGACCGGTCGCGCATTACCGATGTGGGCAAAGTCATAGACGGTCGGTCCGCAGACGTAGAGACGCACATTCCCGTCATCGATCGCCCGGAAGTCCTCCTTCTGGCGCGTCAATGTGTTGGTGAGCTTCAAGCCCTTGAAAGTGCCGGATTTCTCTGTCTCAGCGGCGCTCATGTCAAACGGTCTCCTGGCCGGCTGGCCGGGCGGTCCGTCTCAAAGGAAATTTTGCCAAGAGGGAACGGCCACAGCCAGCGGTGTCGCTAGCTGCAAATAATGGTGATCGAAATGATGTTCCGTGTGGCCGTCATCATGGAGCGTTTTATGGACCGGAAAACAGAACCCGGTCAAGGCTGCAGTTGCCGCCGAAACGCCAATTTCCGTGCCTTGTGGCCGCAACGCGTCACTCCCACGGGCGATATCGGATCGCGCGCTTTTCCTGTCGCGGCAACAAACGGGATCGGCTTTGCATTGGCAAGGAAGCTTAACGCAGTTCAATTATGCGCAAGATGCACTAGACTTTCCCCGTTGGGAATCAGAGGGGGTATTTCCGATGGGAATATTTTGCACGTGCCGTAACAAACATCTTGGTCTTCTTTTCGCGCTGGCGGCGTTTTTGTCCGGACCACTTGCGGCACCATTTGTCCAGGCACAAACCGCGGCACCGGCGACCAGCGAGACCCAGGTCGTTCCGCCCCCTGTTTTCAAGGAACCGCAGACGCCGATCGCCAGGGCCATTCAGGCGCAAGTTTCTACCAACCTGCCCGAAGGTCTTGCGCTCTATTATGGCGAACGCGCGTTCGCGCCGGTCTGGTTCAACGAGAATGGCCTCACGGAAGATGCTCATCTGACCATTGCCGCCATGGCGGCGGCGAACGACCACGCACTCAATCCCAACAATTACGATCCCCTTGGCTTCATAAAGCGTTCGGAAACTTCCCAGAGCGAGCAGGAGTGGGCCCAGTTCGATCTGGACCTGTCCGTGCAGTTCCTGCGCTATGCGACCCACCTCTCCTCCGGCCGCGTTCAACCCAACAAGGTCAACAAGGCGCTGAACGTCTTTCCGGATCGGCCTGATCCGAAAATGCTTTTTGAAAATGCCGAACAGGCCGTGGACTTCGGGGCCTTTCTGGAAAGCCTCGCACCCCAAACCGACAATTATGCCCGCCTGAAACGGCGCCTTGCCCAATACCGGGAGAAGGCCGCTGCCGGCGGCTTTACCCAGGTTCCGGATGGTGACGTTCTGAAACCGGGGATGAGCGATCCGCGCCTGGAGGTTTTGCGAACCCGGCTCATGGAAGAAGACATTGTCGTTGCCGGAGATCACACCGGTGATGTCTATGACGGCGCCCTGGTGGAAGCCGTCAAGCTGTTCCAGGAGTACCACGGCCTTGAAACCGACGGTGTCATCGGCAAGGCGACAATTGCCCAGCTCAACATTCCGATCCAGGACAAGCTCATCCAGATGGAGCTCAACATGGAGCGGCGGCGCTGGATGCCGGATGATCCGGGACAGTTCTACGTCTTCGTCAATCTGGCAGACCAGAACCTGAAGGTGGTGCGGGACGGAAAGACCATTCACACGGCGCGGGTCGTGGTGGGCAAGCCCTACCACGCAACGCCAGTGTTTTCCGACCGGCTGGAATATGTGGAAATCAACCCCTACTGGAACGTGCCCTACTCTATCGCGACAAAGGAGTATCTGCCGAAACTCAAGCAGAACCCCACGGCGCTCAGCAGCAAGAGCATCCGGATCTTCCAGGAAGGCAACGAGGTCGCGCCGACGCAGGTTGCCTGGAACAGCTATTCCGGTGGCAACTTCCCGTTCCGGCTGCGCCAGGACCCGGGTGAGGACAATGCGCTTGGTCGCATCAAGTTCATGTTCCCAAACCAGTTCAACATCTACATTCACGACACCCCGTCGAAATCCCTGTTCACCAGAGCGGAGCGCGCCTTCAGCCACGGCTGCATTCGCGTATCGGATCCTTTTGCCCTGGCGGATGTTCTTCTGGTCGATTCCGACACCACTCCGGGAAAATGGGAAGCCATTCGCGACAGCGGCGAGCGTACGGTCGTCAAAACCAAGGTCGAAATCGACGTGCACCTCACCTACCTGACCGCGTGGATGAACAAGGACGGATCAACACATTTCAGAAAAGACATCTACGACCGCGACAAGGTGCTGCTGGAAGCGCTTCGCAGCGCAATGACAGAGAACCTCTAGAGGCATAACACACTGTTTTAATTAAACTTTACTTCCGTTTAGATATCTGAACGGTAGCTGAATGCGGCACTCAGCATGGGTTCAAGCCGGCCCCACTAATCTCCAGTCAATCGAAACGGATTGCCATCTGGAGTTACCCATGCTGAACCGCCTCTTCGTCATTTTCTTCCTGGCCCTCATCCTGGGTGGCCCGTTTGCAGCCATCATCGCAATCACCGACGGCACCAAGGCGTTTGGCCAGGAAGCCCAGCAAAAAGGCATGTGCCTGACCACCGGCACCGGCTGCGGCAACGGGAATATCATTGTCACGGTGGCCAGTCGGATATAAAAGCGCGCTCGCAGGCATTGCGGGAACCGGTGAACGTTCACCTGAAAGCGCGTGTACCTTCAAAGTTGTTTCCACTTGAAAAGAGTGGGAATCTTGTCTGAGATTGGTCGCGCACAGGACATTCCAGCCTCTTTGCTTGCAGTTTACTCCGATGTTTGGCAAGGTTGTCCCATGGACTACAAAGCACTTGAAGATAAAGCAGAATCTGCGGCGGAATTCTTAAAGATGATGGCATCCGCGCCGCGATTGCTGTTGATGTGTCTTGTCCTCGACAACGAACGCAGTGTTGGCGAACTTGCGGAAAAAACCGGCATGCGCATGCCGACCGTCTCGCAACAACTCGCCCTTCTGCGTGCGCAGGGTCTCGTCTCGACCCGTCGCGAAGGCACGACCATCTATTACCGGCTCGCAAGCGAACCGGTCAGGGACATCATGTCCGTGCTTTACAAGAACTTTTGCGCGGATGCCGAACTGCCCGGCCCAAAGCAGCTGGAAGCGCTGGACGCGGACTGATCCGCAAGGTCAGGCTTCTTTCAGCTCCAGCAAATCTCTGACTTCTTCCCGGAACGCAGCTGCCCGCTCGATAGCCCAATCGCAGAACCGCCTTTGCTGCGGCCGCATTACACGGCCACTTATCGACAGGAGCCGGTAACGATAGCCTGTCTGAACATGTTTGGCGGGACCAAAGGGCATTATCAAGTGCCCGCCAACCAGGGCGTCAAACGCTTCCGTGACACCGCAAAGCACAAGGCCCTGGCCGGACAGGGCTGCTTGCATTCCCGAACTGATCCTTGAAAAGCGTACCCCTGAAACCTTTTTGCCCGTAGTGACGCTGAAGGCTAGCGACCAGTCATGCCAGCTTGCCCATTTGGGATCAGGTGTCCTGTTGTCCAGATGCACAAGAGGCACTTTAGCCAGGCTTTTCAGCTCTTGCGAAACACCATAATGGTCCGCGAACTGCGGCGTGCAAACCGGGACAACATAGTCGCCGAAGAGATCGATCGCATCCAGTCCCGACTCGGGTGGCGGACTGTAGCGAATTGCGAAATCGAAGCCGTCGGCAGCAAGATCGATCCGCTTGTTTGATGCATTGAGCCTGAGATCAACCGCAGGATTGAGACGATAGAAATCCGAAATACGCGGCGTAAACCAATTTTCGGCGAAGGATTCAGGAAGCGTTACAGAAACCTGGTTGGCTGTGCGCACTCGTCTCATTTCCATCAAGACATCATCGAGAATGGAAAAGCCGCCTGTTAGTCGATCCTTGACGCGCAGTGCTTCATCCGTCGGCTTGGCCCCTGTCGAACTGCGCAAAAACAAGGTTCTGCCCAGATAGGCCTCAAGTCCCCTGATCTGCTGGCCGACCGCTGCTGTTGTGACGCCAAGTTCTTCCGCCGCGGCCCGGAACGTTCCTGTCCTCAGCACGGCCTCGAAAGCTCGTAATGCGTTCAAATGCGATACTTTCATACGCCTAGTACTAAAGATTTTCTTTTCACGTAGCGAGACAAAATGAGCTGACCTTACGGAAAATCGGAGCGATCCTGTCATCTGTAATCCGACTGACATTGTCACGAGGGAAGAAAAAGTTTCGCCCCATCTTCCACGGAAGGACTACCAGGATGAAGAAGTACGTTATCGAACGCGACATTCCCGGTGCCGGCAACATGAGTACCCAGGATCTCGCAGCAGCCTCACGGAAATCCAATGAAGCACTGGCAGAATTGGCGCCATTCATACAGTGGCAACATTCCTACGTTGCCGGGGACAAGACCTTCTGCATTTATCTGGCAAAGGACGAAACCACGATCCTTGAACACGCCCGTCGCAGCGGTTTTCCAGCCAACAGCATCACCGAAGTGACGTGCGAAATCGATCCGACCACTGAAAACTGTAAAGGGGCGTGAACATGCTCGCTCCCTACACCCTCTTCTGGGAACGTTTGTCCGGCGCCATCGCACCACAAGTCATGCTTGAAGAACTGGATGTCAGTCATTGTCTTGTTCATGTTGACATGACGGCAGGCGATCATCGGCAGGAAGCGTACCGGTCACTAAACCCCGTCATGCGCATTCCAGCGCTCCGGTTGCCGGATGGCAAGGTCATTGGCGAAAGTTCCGCAATAATGCTTGTCCTCGGCGAAGCGCATGCAAGCTCCGACCTTGTCCCCGCGCCGGACGATCCCGACAGGCCGGAGTTTCTGTTCTGGCTGACATCCATGGCCGCGAACGGTTACCCGATTTTTTCGCGCGCCTGGCATCCCGAACAATTCACGACCGATGCCGAGGCCAATGAGAGTGTCCGGCGGCGTGCGGAAAGCCATCTAGCGGAGTTTTTCGCTGTCATGGACGGTGCTATTGCCGGCAGTCCCTATTTCCTGGAACGTGGCTTCACCGCACTGGACATCTATCTGGCGATGCTGAGCGAATGGTCTGCGGACCGTCAGGCCTTGTTTGAGGCCAATCCACACGTCGGTGAGCTTTGCAGGGCTGTTCGGGAAAGACCTGCCTACAGAAAGGTGCTGGAAATGCACACTGCTCCCTTGGCCGCCTGACGCCCGAACAACAAAAACCAGTTGGCCTCAGTCCTGGACGAAATCACCGCATTTCGGAGGCTGCTGATCTCCCCAGGGCATCAACGGCACGGTTGAGGTCGAGTTTTTAGGACTGCCTTCAATCAGCTTGTCGGAATAGACCAGATAGACAAGAACGTTTCGCTTGGCATCGCAGCCACGGACGATCCGCATTTTCTTGAACATGAACGAGCGGCGCTGGCGGAACATTTCCTCGCCCTGTTCGAAGTTCTCTTTGATGGTGACCGGGCCAACCTGACGGCACGCCAACGATACGTCAGAGACTTCTTCCGCAACGCCGAGCCAACCGGAAACGCCACCTTTCTCCGGAACGGTGAAGTGGCAGGAGACACCGTCAACAATCGGGTCGTCTATGGCGTAGGTCGCCAACTTGTGGTCGGGCGTCAGGAACTTCCAGACGGTTGATTTCTTGAAGATCAGATCAGGCTCATCCGCCGCAAGAGCAGCGCCCACGCCTTGCAGCAGCAAAGATGCGCCAAGAGCGGCGGCGACCAGAAAACGCATTAGAAATCCTCCAGATTTTCAACCGCCCAACATGTGGGGATCACGAAAGCGCGATCAAGCGTCAGACGAAAAACAAAGCGCGCGCCCATCAGGCGCGCGCCTCATAACTTCATGTTACCGGGTTTTCGACGCGATGTTAGCGGGCGTCTTCAAGAACCTTGTCCGCGGCCGCCTTATCTTCGGGAGCCGGCGTATCTGACGGCTTTTCGTCCTCGACTATGTCTTCGGCCGATAGATCCATGTCTTCGCCGCCTTCCGGCTGCTCCTCTTCAGAGCCGAGTGCAAGCGAGGCAGCAAAATCGCTGTCCGAGACGAGATCGGATGCTTGTGCTTCTCCGCCATTTGCCGAAGCCTCTTCCGAGACTTCCGCTGCGGGTGCATCGGCGACAGCCATTTCCGCAGCAACCTGCTCCGGTGTCCCCTCACTCAGGCCGGCTGTTCCGTCCAGCGCATCGTAAAGATCGGCAATCCGTTCCCGTGTCCATATCTGGGGCTGGTCGAGGCCAAGAGCTTCGTCATAGGCCCGGGCAACGCTTATGGGCAGATGAAATTCAAAGTCGGCCTTCGAGCCGAAACGGGCAGCAAGTGCGTCACGAACAGCCTGGAAAGTATCCTTCAGACCAAGGCTCTGCTCGACACATGCAGCTGCCGCGTCCCGCAAGGTGACGACGAAATCACGGGTGGTTTCAACAGCCGTTGCCACGGCTTGCGCACCGATGGCGGATTTCCCGCGTCCCGGCATCAGCGCAGTCGGACGGAACGCCGTGATGCGGTCGAGCGCGCGCGGCCAGTCGGCCAGATGGGCATCTCCGCAATAAGGAACAGCGGCTTTCTGAACCAGATCTCCCGCGAAGATCACGCCACTTTGCGGAACCCACACGACCAGATCGCCCATTGTATGGGCGCGGCCCAGATGCATCAGCCGGACGTCCAGCCCGCCCAGGTCGATGGTCATTGAAGATGCAATGGTCATGGACGGCATGCTTACACCGGTGTTGCCGGGTAGTCCGGCGAACAGTGCCGCATCCCGCTCCCGGGCCACACGGATTTCCTCGACGCCGCGCGTTTCCATCATCCGCCTGGTCAGATCGGAAGCAATGACCTCGCCCGGTTCGAATGCCAGGGCACCAAGTGTGTTGTCTGAATGGAAGTGCGTCAGAACGACCTGTTTGATCGGCTTGTCCGTGAGCTCGCGAACCTTCTGCAGAACCTTTTCCGCAAGGGCCGGCGTTGCCTGGGCATCGACAATCAGAACACCTTTTTCGCCGATAACCACACCGGTGTTGGAACAACCATCCGCGCTATAGGCATAACAGCCGCGTCCAAGCTCTTCGAACCGTTCGTTTTCACCCGGAACGGCTTCGGACCTGTTTGTCATCTCTACCATAACGGTCTCGCTTTCCTGCCAGATGTCTGACTGCCTGTTTCGGCCTGCGCGAACTTTGCCGCGCTTTTTCCTGTTGACTGAAGCGTCTCAGTTTCGGTGTCTGATTCGCAATTTTTCACGCGCCAATTCCTTAACTATTCTCTCTTTATCAACAGATAGGTCCGCTCTTTCGCCGTATTTTGACTGCACCTGACAAAGCTCTTCGCCATACTTGCTTTCAATCCTGCTACTTTTTCGTAGCTGCCCGGGGTGTCTTTCCGGTGTTATTCAACCGGATATACTTGCTAGTCACAGAAAATGGCCGGATAACGGCATTGTTCATCTGCCTGCTCAATCAGGCTTAACGAATCTCCAAGGCGTCGACTTATCCATGTCCGATCAGCAAGGGTCCAAATCCACTGTTTCCCCAGGCAAGGTACGTTCCAAACCTGTCCTGAAGCTGAGCGCATTCCTGCCTTACAGGCTCAACCATCTGGCCGAGACCGTCAGCAGGTCCTTTTCCAGGATTTATGCCGACACCTACGGTATCGGGATTCCCGAATGGCGAGTGCTTGCCACTCTTGGCGAATACAAGGCCATGACCGCACGAGATATCAGCCAGGCAACCTCCATGCACAAGACCAAGGTCAGCCGGGCTGTCGCCGCCCTGGAAAAGCGCGACCTTATTGTGCGCGACAAGAACAGGGACGATCAGCGGGAACAGACCCTGTGCCTTTCTGACCAGGGCAATGCCATGTACGAAGAAATTGTCCCTCAAGCCCTCGCCTACAGCAAGAGTCTGGAAGACGCCCTGACAGAGGAACAGAAGTCGGTCCTGGACGAGATTTTCGACCGTCTGCACCAGGCCACCCGATCCGGGGAAAGCGACTGAAAACCTGCGTGGTCCTGCCGCTCCGCCATTAACCTAACGTGAGAGCTTTCATTGCTATTGATAGGTCCAGCAGCGATAGTGCCGAGGTCGGTTGAAGACCGATACGGCGTGGCAAAAACGCTGTAGGGGATGGGTGATGAGACGTAGCTGGTCTGCCGGGTCCAAGGTAATGGCACGCGCTGTCGCGTTTGGTGCCGGACTTGTGCTGTGCGCACATACCGCGAGCGCGGCCACCTGCTCCAGCCTGAAAGCCGAACTGCAGCGGCTGGAATCGCGTTCGACGGCACAGTCTCCCGCAGCCCAGAAATGGACCACCGCCAAGTCCCAGCAGCAAAAGGCCATCAATGCCGCAGAACGGGATGCAAACTACTTCGGCTGCGCTTCAAACGCATCCCCCAAATGCAGCGGTCTCAATGACAAGATCAAGCGCATGAAGGCCAACCTCTCTGCGATTGAACGTCAGCTTGCGAAATCCGGTGGCGGATCGTCGAAGAATGCAAAACGTGTAAGGCAGATCCGGGCCTCGCTGGCAAAACAGAAATGTGATGCCCCGACCCGCGAAGCACGCCAACAAAACGCCAGAGGTGAGGACAAGCCGCAATCTCTTCTGGCCCGCATCTTCAACCCGCAGCCGCGCGTCGAACTTGCCTCCGTAACGACGGGCGACCGAGAAATCGCTTCGGTGCGCCGGCAAGCGCGCAGCGAAACCAAGCGATATTCCCTGCCTTCCGGTGGCGCGTTCCGGACCGTATGTGTCAGAACCTGCGACGGCTATTTCTTCCCCGTGAGTTTTTCGACGGGCAAGAGCCAGTTTGCCAATGACGAAGCAAGATGTTCGGAAATCTGTCCGGCTGCGGAAACCGAACTATACGTCTATCGCAACCCGGGTGGCGACCAGGCCCAGATGATGTCTCTTGCCGGCAACCTCTACTCCGAACAGCCCTTCGCCTATCGCTACAAGAGCGAATTCGTTGAAGGCTGCAGTTGCCGTGCAACCCGGCAATCGAAGGCGCAGTCGGCCTGGACGGATCTCAGCACCGGTTCGGGGAACAGGGTATTCTTCACCGACATCAGCGCCGGCCTTCCCAGGCGGACACTTCAACCGAGCCGCGGTGGAACATACGAACACGAAGAAGACCTTCCCTCTCCGCTGGCCAGAACCCCGCTGACCAGAACGCAGCTTCCGCGCTTTGAAGATCCCGACACGCTCATGAACATGGAAAAGGGCTTCGACGTGTCGGCACGGCTTGATCTCGCCGCGACGCGACTTGAGCGCGACGAGGACAAGGTTGCTTCAAGTTCCGGATTCAAGGACGGTTTCCCGGTCCTGTCGATCCATTCTCCCAAGGATGCAGACGACGAGGAACTGGCGGCTTTTTCACCTGTGTTCAAGGCAGAAGACGACGGTTTTAGCGCAGCGCCGGACCGAAAGGCCCCTGTCAGGGTAGTCGGTCCAGAATATTTTGTCGCCCAATAAGCGGCAGCAAGGCCTTCATGTCCGGACCGTGATCCATCCCGGTCAGCACCCTGCGCAACGGCATGAACAGGCCACGACCCTTACGGCCGGTTTCAGCCTTCAGAGCAGACGTCCACTCTCCCCAGGTCTCCAGCGTGATGTCGCCTTCGGGCAGCAAGGCCTTTGCGCCTGAAACGAATTCCTGGTCTTCGTCCTCGATACGGCTTTCCACGGGCCCCGTGACGACCTGCCAATAGGCACGCGCGTCGTCAACTGTTTCACAGTTGCCACGCACGGTATCCCAAAAATCAGCCCCCCCACTGATGCCCATCGCTGCAAGACGGCTCTCCACCGCCTCGAAGGGCAGATCATGTACGAGGCGCGCGTTGAGGGACTTCAGCTCTTCCGGATCGAACTTTGCGGAGGACCGCGAAACACTGGTCAGGTCGAATTTCTCGATCAGGGCATCCATGGACGCAACCGGCTCGACCGCCTGACTGGTCCCGGTCAAAACGGCCAGGGAAGCGACCGCCATTGGCTCAAGCCCGGCCTCGCGCAGCGAACCTATGGACAATGCCCCCTTGCGCTTCGAAAGGCCTTCGCCATCGATCGTCGTCAGGAGGTTGTGATGACCGAATACCGGCGGCTTTGCCCCCATCGCCTCGAAGATGGCAATCTGGACGCCTGTGTTGGAGACGTGATCTTCGCCGCGGATGATGTGGGTCACATCCATGTCGATGTCATCGACAATTGAGGTGAAGGTGTAGAGGTACGAACCGTCCGCACGGATCAGAACCGGATCGGACATGGAGGCCAGATCGATCGTCTGGTCGCCGCGGCACAGATCCGACCAGGCGACATCCGTGCGTCTGGTTTCAAACGGGTCGCCATCGTGGTTCGGCAGGACAAAGCGCCAATGCGGCTTGCGGCCTTCGGCTTCGAATGCCGCTCGCTCTTCCGCGGTCTGCTTCAGGCCTGCACGGTCGTAGACCGGAGGCCTGCCGAGCGCTCGCTGGCGCGACCGGCGGCGTTCCAGTTCATCCGGCGTTTCGTAACACGGGTAAAGAAGGCCCGCATCTTTCAGCTTCTGCGCCGCTGCATCGTAGTTGGCGATCCGGTCCGACTGCCGCTCCTTCAGGTCCGGCTCGATCCCGAGCCAGTGAAGGTCGGTCTCGATGGAATCGGCATATTCCTGCTTCGAGCGGACGAGGTCCGTGTCATCGAAACGCAGAATGAACCTGCCGCCCATCTTCTTGGCAAAAAGCCAGTTGTAGAGCGCAGGACGGATGTTGCCGATGTGGATGTGGCCGGTCGGCGACGGCGCGAAGCGAACAGTGACGGTCATGGCGATGAGTTAGCCGGGGTTGAACCGGACGGCAACCCCAAACTACCGGACCTTACGAAGAATGTTCGGAAGACCGGTAGGTGCGTGACACGAACCCGAGCACACCGCAGAAAACGAGGCAGTAGCCCCCCATTGCCATGACCTGCAGGTCGAACGAGACGCCTTTGTCGATCAGCCAGCCGACGAGACCCGGACCTGCCGCGGAAGCAAACACCATCACCGAAAACGCCACAGACCGAATGGCCCCCATGTGCCGCGTGCCGTAAACCTCCGGCCAAAGCGCGCCCACCAGCGTGCTGTTGAAACCGTTCGAGATGCCGACAAGAAGCATGAAAACGAAAGCGGCTGCTGGCGCGTGGAAATTGGCGAGCACGAAACAGGCCAGTGTCAGGGGAACAAGGGTGAAAGGCAGCAACTGACGCGCGGAAAACCGGTCGATCAACGGACCTATCACCAGGGAAGCACAGACCACCCCGGATGCCATCAGCAAAAAGGCGCTTGCAAACAGCTCCAGCGTCCACCCCCTCAGTTCCACCAGATAGACCTGGTGGAAGAAGATTGCCGTTCCGATAAAGGCCGGCGCGTTGACACCGCAGTTGACCAGCCAGAAGCGGACATCGCGAAGCGCTTCCCCCCGCGTCCACTGGCGGCCTTCCGGTTTGGCAGAGGCAGTTTCGAGCGCGGAAGGGATGCGGTCCTTTGCCAGGAGCGTCAACAAGACCGGCAAGGCGACAACAGCCAGCACGATGGCCGATACCGTCCAGGCACCGCGCCATCCGAAGGCATTGGCCAGGACGACGAAGCACAGCGGAAACAGGGCTTCTGCCGTCGGAAAACCGAGAACGGCGATCGACACCGCCCGGCCCCGCTGTGCGGTGAACCATCGTCCGGCAGCGGTCACCGACGTGTGGGTCATCATGCCCTGCCCGCACAGCCGGAGGCCATAAAAGGCAAGTCCGACCATCCATACGGAAAACGTGTTGGCCATCGCCAGGCAGAACAGGGCGAGACCTGTCATCACCACCGCTGCGATCTTCTGTACCGGGAAGTGATCAAGGCTGCGACCGACATAAGGCAGGGTCAGTGCGCTGCCGAGGGTCGCCACCATGTAAAGCAGGCCAATATCACCGTGACTGAGACCAAACTCCGCCCTGAGGTCCCCCGCCGAGAGCGAGATGAAAAACGTCTGCCCGAAGCCGGAAAAGACCGCGAGCAGGTAACTGGCGGCAAGCCAGCGGGCGTTTTCACGCAGGAACGAGAAATAGGTCATCGAGGCAAAAGCCCACTTTCAACAAACGACTGACGATCCACAAAACAACCCACCCTACGGAAGCGTGTAGCGCTGTCTCGAAGGATGAGGCGATAGCTTTCTGCCACGCCCGTTCAAATTCAAACGATCAGATTCTGCGAAACATCCGCCAGGCAGACGCCTTTCAAGGCACTGCCCCTCAAGAGCGATCGCGGAACCTGTTGGTGATGGGATATCGCCGGTCCTTGCCGAAGTTGCGCTCGGTGATCTTCACCCCTGGAGGCGCCTGCCGGCGTTTGTATTCGGCAATATAAAGAAGATGTTCGATCCGGTGGATCAGTGCCCGGTCGTGACCGCGTTTTTCAATGTCGCCCACCGACATCTCGTCTTCCACCAGACATTCCAGGATGTCGTCGAGAACATCGTAAGGCGGCAGGGAATCCTGGTCTGTCTGGTTTTCACGCAGTTCGGCAGTCGGCACCTTGGTGATGATATTGGACGGGATAACCTCTCCCCCCGGACCAAGCAGCCCTTCCGGCAAGTTGGCATTGCGCCATGCGGCCAGATGATAGACCTGCGTCTTGTAGAGATCCTTGATCGGATTGTAGCCACCGTTCATGTCGCCATAAAGCGTGGCGTAGCCGACCGACATTTCCGACTTGTTGCCGGTGGTCATGACCATCCGCCCGAACTTGTTGGACACCGCCATCAGGATGACACCACGCGCGCGCGATTGAAGGTTTTCTTCGGTCGTGTCTTCGTTCGTGCCGGCAAACAGATCGCTCAGTGCCGATCTGAAGCCTTCAACCGGTTCGGAAATGGGCACGGTGTCATAGCGGATACCCAGCGCGTTGGCGCAGGCGGCCGCATCGGTGATGCTTTCCTCCGAGGTATAGCGATAGGGCAACATGATCGCATGGACCTTGTCGGCACCGAGCGCATCAACCGCCATTGCCGCGCAGATGGCCGAGTCGATACCACCGGAAAGACCCAGTACGACCCCCGGAAAGCCATTCTTGGTGACGTAGTCTCCAAGGCCCATGACGCAGGCACGCCAATTCGCCTCATCGAGTTCCGGAAGCCTTGCAAAAGTGCCGTTCTCGCAAACCCAGGTCTCGCCCTCGCGCTTCCAGTCACTGATACCGAGAGCTGCTTCAAACTGGGGCATCTGGAATGCCAGCGAGCGATCGGCAAGAAGCGCGAAAGAACCGCCGTCGAAAACAAGCTCGTCCTGCCCGCCAAGCTGGTTGCAGTAGATCAGCGGCAATCCGGTCTGGACCACACGCGAAACAACAACCTGCAGACGGTGCTCCGCCCGGTGTTCCCAGTAGGGAGAGCCATTGGGAACCAGCAACAGCTCCGCGCCGGTTTCCTCCAGACACTCGCAAACCTCGTCGTTCCAGATGTCCTCGCAGATCGGCAAGCCGATGCGCACCCCGCGGAAGTCGACAGGTCCGGGCAACGGGCCGGCAGCAAAAACCCGCTTTTCGTCAAAGACGCTATAGTTTGGCAGGTCGTACTTGTAGCGAACGGCCTTGATCTCACCCTGGTCCAGCAGCAGGGCGGCGTTATAGACTTTGCCTTCCTCGCTACGCCATGGAGACCCCAGCACGATGCCCGGACCGCCATCTGCGGTTTCACCGGCAAGGGTTTCGGCCGCCTCCATGCAGCGCCTGACGAAAGCCGGTTTCAGAACAAGGTCTTCCGGCAAGTACCCGGCGAGCATCAGTTCGGAGGTCAAGACAAGGTCTGCCCCTTGAGATGCGGCTTCCTGACGGGCCTTGCGAACGAGCTCTGCGTTGCCGGCCACATCGCCAACAGTCGGGTTTAGCTGCGCGACAGCCAGTCTGAAACGGTCTGAAATCATCGGAAAATTACCAGGAAGTGACATTGCTTTCTGGTGTAGCCGCTAGATCGGCGAACGTCCAATCTGAATTTGCATACGTCCAGAAGTAGATTTGCCGGCCACCTGTCAAAAGCCCGGTCGTGACGGACCATGCCCGAAGGCAGCGTCAGAGCAAGGCGAGCCCGGCTTGATCGGCTGAAGGTTCCGATACTGCCGTGGACGAGATGTCCGTAACATTCAGTTTGCGCAGCGGCTGCTGATGCCCGGGGCCCAGAAGACCTTTCGAGCGCCCATGCATCTCCTGCCGTTCAAGGATTTCGCCGATGTGACGGTATAATATTGCAGGAGCTATCGGTTTGGCGACGAACCCGTGAATACCGATCTCGATGCCTTCAAGGATTGTCGCGCGCTTGGCATGGGCAGTCACGATCAGAACCGGCGTGGTGCTGATCACAAGGTCCCTGTCGGCACGAAGGATGCGAAGAAATTCATTGCCGCCAAAGGGGCTCATCACCCAGTCGCAAAGCACAATGTCCGGCTTGCGGTCGACGACCATTTCCAGGGCTTCCGCACCATCACTGGCTTCATAGGCCGAACGGATGCCGAAACCCGCCAGCACGGAGCGGAGGATCGAGCGCATATGGGGATTGTCTTCCGCAACCAGGCAGGAAACCTTCGTCAGATCCCACTTATCGCGCACAACTCAAACTCCCCACTACACCCGTTTCCCTGAGAAGAAGGTATGCGCGTCGAGCGTTAAGCGAGGCTTACCTCAGGGCACGTTCATCCGGAAAATTCCGGAAAAAACGCAAAAGGGCGGCAAATGCCGCCCTTTCAGATAACGTAACGGAAGAGGCAATTCTCTTTATGCGCTTGCCGCAAGCGGCTCGACCTGCCGACCGTCGCGTTCCTTCTTCAGGTTTTCCGCGATCAGGAATGCAAGCTCCAGCGCCTGATCCGCATTGAGGCGCGGATCGCAATGGGTGTGGTAACGGTCGCCGAGCTGGTCTTCGGTCAGGGCCCGCGCCCCGCCCGTGCACTCGGTCACATTCCGGCCGGTCATTTCGATGTGAACACCACCGGCATGCGTGCCTTCCGCCCGATGAACCGCAAAGAAGGCTTCAACTTCTTTCAGGATCCGATCGAACGGACGGGTCTTGTAACCGCCAGCGGAAATGGTGTTGCCATGCATCGGATCGCAGGACCAGACAACCGTCTTGCCTTCCCGCTCGACGGCGCGAACGAGCTGCGGCAGGTGGTCGAACACCTTGTCGGCGCCGAAGCGGGCGATCAGCGTCAAGCGGCCCGGTTCGTTTTCCGGGTTCAGGATGTCGATCAACTCCAGCAGGCCATCCGGTGACATGGACGGGCCACACTTGAGGCCGATCGGGTTCTTGATACCGCGGAAGAATTCCACATGGGCATGGTCCGGCTGACGTGTCCGGTCGCCGATCCAGATCATGTGGCCGGAGGTCGCATACCAGTCACCCGAGGTGGAATCGACGCGCGTCAGGGCTTCTTCGTAGCCAAGCAGCAGAGCTTCATGGCTGGTGAAGAAATCGGTCGACCGAAGCTGCGGAACGCTATCGGCGTTGATGCCGCAAGCCTTCATGAAGTTCAGCGACTCCGAAATGCGGTCCGCCAGTTCCTTGTAGCGATGGCCTTGCGGGCTATCGGAAATGAAGCCGAGCATCCAGCGATGAACCTGGTCGAGGTTTGCGAAACCACCCTGCGCGAAAGCGCGCAAAAGGTTCAGCGTGGCTGCCGACTGGCGATAAGCCATGGCCATGCGGCCCGGATCCGGGATACGGCTTTCCGGTGTGAAATTGATGTCGTTGATGATGTCGCCGCGGTAGCTCGGCAGCTCGACGTCACCCTTCTTCTCGAAATTGGAAGAACGCGGCTTGGCGAACTGACCGGCGATCCGGCCGACTTTCACAACCGGCTGGCTGGCGGCATAAGTCAGCACGACGGCCATTTGCAGGAAGACGCGGAAGAAATCACGGATGTGGTCGGGGTGATGCTCGGCAAAGCTTTCGGCGCAGTCACCGCCCTGGAGCAGAAAACCGTTGCCCTGCGCGACATTTGCCAGCTGGCTTTTCAGCGCACGTGCCTCACCTGCAAAAACCAGCGGCGGATAAGTCGACAGGCGCTGTTCAACATCCGCCAAAGCCTCTTGATCCGGGTATTCCGGAACCTGCAAGATCGGCTTCGATCTCCAGCTGTCCGGGCTCCACTTCTCCGCCATACTTCCTACTCCTCACTGGACCCGCAGGTTCGTTTCACACCCTAGATCACGCGGTCCGCGACATTTTCGTTCGTTTGGGCCTGCCAATTGAAGGCAAACGTGCGGCCTTATACACTTCATGGGCCGCCAAGGCCACAGGGCAATCCCCCAAAATATACCCTGTTTCAAGGATCATTTTCGCCACTTCTGCGTAGACACGAAATCCTCGCCTTTGAGGCGGATCATTGCGGGTGGTGATCCAGGGATGCATCGTGCGTGAAACCACACAGGATGACCTCATGCCGACACCTCGTCTGGAGCACAGCCACAGGCCCGATGACATCGCGAACCGGCTCGCTTCCGGACCGGACGCAAGCTACCTGAGAGACTGGGTCTACGGCGGCATAGACGGCGCCGTCACCACCTTTGCCATTGTTGCAGGGTCCGTCGGCGCGGATCTTTCTCCGACGATTATCCTCATCCTGGGAGCTGCCAACCTGTTTGCCGACGGATTTTCCATGGCGGCAGCCAACTACACCGGTTCCAAATCCGAAATCGAAGATTACGCGCGCCTCAAGGCGGTCGAGGAAAAGCACATCGCCGTGGCACCAGATGGCGAACGGGAGGAAATCCGGCAGATTTTCCGCGCCAAGGGTTATGACGAACCAGACCTGGAAACTCTGGTCGAGCTGGTTTCCTCCAACAAATCCATCTGGATAGAAACCATGATGCAGGCCGAATACGGTCTGTCGAACACGGCGCGATCGCCAATGAAGGCAGCGCTTTACACCTTCGCCGCCTTCGTTCTGTTCGGCTCGATCCCACTGCTGCCGTTCGTCATTCCGGTGCCAGCCAGTGCAGAAACCGCGACAATCCTCACGATACTCGCCTTTTTCACCATCGGCTCCCTGAGGGCGCGCTGGTCGCAGCGGCATTGGTTTTCCTGCGGGCTGGAAACAAGCGCAATCGGCACCCTGGCCGCGGGCATTGCCTTTGCGGTCGGATACGGCCTGCAAACGCTGCTCGGCTGACGGTTCGATAATGCCTAGGTGGCCGGGGAAAGAAAGTTGACCCCGAGGTCTTTCAGCTTGCTGTCGATCAGCTTCGCCACTTCCGGATCGAGCACAATCTTGCGCGGATAGAGCGGATTTGCCCGGTCCGGCAGTACAGGCACATGCCAGCCGTCAGTCGTTTCCAGAAAATGGTCGATCCCTGCTTCGCCCCAGAAACGGTGGAACCCGGCCAGAACGCAATCCAGGTAACTTTGCAGGATCGGATGTTTGTCCGTGCCCCAGCGGCAATGTTCTGGCGCCGCTCTGAATAGAAACAGTTCGTCGGGCCCCGGCCGCATTGACGCGTCGCAACGAAATGCGCCGCCGACAGCTTCGACCTTCAGGTATCGTTTCTCGCGCAGTTCCAGCTCGGCAAGGCGGGTCTTGGGTTCACGCGCCATCACCCCCATGATGCGTGATCCTTCCTTTTCGCGTACAGTCAGGGCGCAGCGCCCCTGTCCGTCCGGGCTCTCGCCGCACACCTTCCATTCCCGCACCCAACCGTGAAGGGTTCCGGGCGTCACTTCAACGCCAGCAGGAATAGTGTCAATATTGACTAGGGAACCATAACCAAAATATGTGATCGTCATCTGGTGCTTGTCTAGTGCTTGTATGTTTTTCTTAGATTGTTTCCGAGGGTATCATGATCGTTCCGTCTCTTACCCAGCAGGATATCGACCTCATGAGGGACGATACTCCGGGTGTACGTCAGCTCATTCACTTTAACAATGCGGGAACGGGGCTGGCCCCTACGCCTGTTCTTGAAGCAGTTAAACAGCATCTCGATCTTGAAGCGACCCTCGGCGGATATGAAGCCGCGGCGGCTGCCAAGACCGCAATGGACACCTTTTATACGTCTCTGGCAGCCTTGATCGGCAGCAAACCGCAGGAAATCGCCTATATCGAAAATGCCACCCGGGCCTGGGACATGGCTTTTTACGGCATCGACTTCCGCGAAGGAGACCGGGTTGTCACCGGCCGTGCCGAATATGTCTCCAACTACGTTGCCCTGCTGCAGATGAAACGCCGCAAGGGGATCGAGATCGATATTGTCGAGGACGATGAATTCGGCCAGATCGACCTGAAGGCCCTGAGGGCTGCGATTGGCCCGAAGACGCGGCTCATCGCCCTAACGCACGTCCCGACCTTTTCCGGACTGATCAATCCTGCTGAAGAGGTTGGAGAGATCGCGCAGCAAACGGGGGTTCTCTACCTCCTCGACGCGTGTCAGTCCGCAGGGCAGATCCCGCTGAACGTCGACGAGATCGGCTGCCATATCCTGTCCGGCACCGGGCGCAAATATCTGCGCGGTCCGCGCGGCACCGGATTTCTCTATATCAGTGACGCCGTCCTTGACCAGGTGGAACCGCCGTTTGTCGATCTTCAGGCAACGGAGTGGATCGACGAGGATCGTTATGAACTTGTTCCCCACGCACGCCGTTTCGAAACCTGGGAACGCTATGTCGCGGGGCAGATCGGCCTGGGTGTTGCCGTCAGCTATGCCATCGGCTTCGGCATGGAGCGGATCGGCAACAGGATCTGCGGGCTTGGCGCTCAGCTCCGGTCTGAGCTATCTGCACTTCCCGAGGTAACCCTTCACGACAAGGGCCAGCGCAAGGGCGGCATCGTCACGTTCTCGCTGGCCGGTGAAAGCCCGGCACAGACCAAGCTTCGGCTCGGGCAAGCCGGTATCAACGTTTCGGTCAGCCAGGCCAGCTCAGCTCGGATCGACTTGCCGCTCCGGGGTCTTGATGCCGTGGTGCGGGCGTCGGTTCATGCGTTCAATTGCGAAGAGGAAATTGAACGCTTTGTTAAGTGTCTCGGTAGTTTTCGCTAGGTGAGCCCCCAGGAAAAGCGCCTCCCCCACCCGGTGTTAAAGTTCTTCGGCTAAACAGCTGTCGCATCCGGATAAGAGGGGATGGCGGTTTCTTGTTCCGTTTGAAGAAAAAGACATCTGAAGCAACACACCCAGGACTGGAGGCTCCCGAAGCCGGCCGGCGGATCACTGTGTGGATCTACAGCCTTGCCGCGCTCGTGATTTTCCTGTCGACCGCTTCCCTCACCTTCATTGCCCACATGGCCTGGGGCGAGGCCGACAGGCGCGCCCTTGAAGCCGAGCAGATGCGCCTGACCAACACCTTGAAGGACATCCACCGCCAGGTCGCCCGCGACCAGGTGACGATGGCTCAGTGGGACGATACCTTCAACGCCCTTCAGGCCCCTCTGGACCGCGAGTTCATCGAAGACGAACTGATCGGCGACCTTTGGGAAGATTTCAACCTCGACCGGACTTTCGTCGTGATGCCGGACGGGACCTTGATCGCGCAGGCAATCAGGGACGATGTCCTGATTGAAAATCGGCAATTGCCGGCCGAAAATCTTGTTCGGAAGCTTGCCGAACAGACGGCTGCGGCTTTCAGGAAGCGGCAGGACGGTTCCAACTCGGTTTTCGCCGAATGGTACATGCCGCAGTCCGCGTTGCTGGAAACGTCTCAATCCGCCTTTGCCCTGATCGACGGATCCCGAGCATTCCTCAGCGCCATACCGGTTCTACCCGATGAAGGTCATGTCCGGCTGGAGGGCGACTATCCGGCAATCCTGGTCAATGCCGTCTACATAGATCAGGACTGGCTGACCGGACTGAACGAACAACTCGGCTACAGGGATTTCCGGTTTTTTCCCGGTGAACCTGAACGCAAGCACCCAACGAATTACCTTGTGCAGGCGGCAGACGGGTCCACATTCGGCTATTTCAGATGGGACCATTCCAAACCCGGTCGCGAAATCTGGATCATGGCCCTGCCGCTGATCGTCCTGTTGGCATCCATCATCGCAATCGTCGCCTTCGCGCTTGCAACGAAGATCAGCCGTTTGTCGGCCTCGCTTGAAGAAAGCGAACGGAAGAACCGCCACTTTGCGCGACACGACGCTCTGACAGGACTGCCGAACCGGCATCATTTTTCCGACTGCCTCGCTTTCTCGCTGGAAGGCCTGCCGGATCGTGGATTTGCGATATTTGCCTGTGATCTCGACCGCTTCAAACCGGTGAACGACACATACGGGCATGAAGCCGGTGACCGGGTCATCTGTACTGTTGCCGACCGAATGCGGCTTCTGGTCGGCAAGGATGGTGTCGTCAGCCGGATTGGAGGAGACGAATTCATTGTCCTCTTCACCAAGCATACAGACAGGGACAGGCTTGCAGCACTGGCCGACGAAATCCGCCGGTCGATTGCCGAGCCGATAGACATTGGTGAGGGGCAGCAGGTCGACATCGGTGTCAGCATCGGCATTGCCAGCGCGCCAGAGTCCGGCACGAGTGAGAAAGACCTGATCCGCATGGCCGACATGGCGCTTTACCGGGCGAAGGACAAAGGCCGAAATGCCTATGAATTTGCAGGCCCGCACAGTCTCGAGGCTGCCAAGGCCCGCAAGCAGATGGACCTGCAAGCATTTCCGGCTTCGCGCTAACGCGCACTGCCGGAAGCATCAAATTACATTGTCATTAATACTATAAAACACGGAGTCCATCGTGAATATACCTCACTAAAACTCTCAAGTTTTTTAATACTCCCACCTCCTGTTAAGGTATTCGTTGATACAATCACTTTACTCTTTAGTGGCAAGAATTCAGAATAACAGGAAGAGACCCAATCGGGATCGCAACTTGACCGAGTTTCGGCGTAGATATAGCGACCAAGCCGCGAAAATTCCCCGGCAGCATATTTCCCGGCTGGCGTTCCTGCTTGCCGGATTGCTGATTGCCGTGACGTCCGTTTCGTTGCTGTTCGTCGGTTTCGTTGCCTCTCAAGCTTCCCGGCAGCAGGCCATCGCCAACGAGGAACGCCTGTTCCAGAGCACGCTTGCAGATCACCTTCGCACCATCGTTCGCGAGCAGATCGGCATCGCGTCGTCGGACCAGTCGGTGCTCAAGCTGGTGCGCAATTTCGATCCCGACTACGTTCGAAGCAGCTTCGACACCCTCTGGTCAACCTATCGCCACAGCAAGGTAATGCTGATTTCCGGAAACGGAGACGTTCTGGCTGAATCCTTCGCCGATTATACTCATATCATCCGGCGTCCCGTCTCCGAAACGCCGGAGCTTGAAATTGTTCATGAAAAACTGAAGGCGCTTTACCTGCAAAACCGCGTGCGGGTGCCTGGCGGTTTCGGTCACAAGTCCCTGCAAGGAGCAGATCCCGGGGAATATGCTGTCATGGGTTTTGTCCATATCGACGGCAAGCCGGCCATTTTTGGCGCGATGCCGATCATTCCGGACGACTATCAAGAGACCTTGCCCGACGGACCTCCCACCGTGCTGCTGTCAGCCCATTATGTTGACGCCTACCTGCTCGGCCAGCTCAACGCGCAGCTGAATTTCGCCAATTTCGGTTTTGAGGAAAATGCAGGCGTGCCCGGCAAAGGGCCGCGCCATCTTGTCAAGGATCAGAATGACGACCCGCTCGGAACCTTTCGCTGGGACAGCCAGACCGTCGGCGAATCCATCTGGCCAACCATCGTCCCTGTCATCGTGGTGCTGAGTGTCGCCCTTGGCGCCCTCGCCTTCGGCATTGCCTGGCGGATCGGCCAGCTGACCACATCGCTTCAGGCCAGCGAACACCAGAACAGGTACCTGGCTCTGCACGATACGTTAACGGGGCTCGCTAACCGCCTGCAGTTCAACCGTGTCCTGGAATCCTCGGTCAAAACCCTGCCGGACAAGCCCTTTGCCGTCATTCACTGCGATCTGGACAAGTTCAAGGCGGTGAACGACACCTTCGGACATGCCGCGGGCGATATCGTCATCAAGACCATGGCGGAGCGCCTGAGCAAAGCAGTCGGCAAACCCGGTCTGGTCTGCCGTATCGGCGGCGACGAATTCATGGTGATCTATCGTGGAAGTGTTGTGCGGGAAACCTTGAGCACGCTTTGCCGGGCCCTTGTTGCTGCCGGCGAATTGCCCGTACCGATCTCAAGTGGCGATATTGCGCAGATCGGCCTTAGTGTCGGCATCGCGATCGCCCCGGAGGACGGAACAACTTCCGAACAACTCGTCACCCGTTCGGACGCCGCGCTATACCAGTCGAAGAAACTCGGCAGGGGCCGGTATTCCTTCTACTGCGATTCACTCGATCTGGAAGTTGGACCGGACGGCGTGTTGACTGACCCTGAAGACGAGCTGCTGCGCCGGACAGCGTCGGGACCTGCAGAATGAAGCCGCTGCGGGACAAGTTGCCCCGCAGCGGCTCCTGACTTTCTGAATTGCAGCCGAACTACCCGCGCAGACGCTCTGTCGGCTCACGCATCGTGACGAGTTCTTCCGCAGCTGTCGGATGAACGGCGATCGTCCTGTCGAAGTCGGCCTTGGTCGCGCCCATCTGCAAGGTGATGCCGAGGATCTGAGCCAGTTCGCCGGCGTCCGGTCCCATGATGTGGACACCGAGCACTTTCTGCGTGTCTGCATCGACGATCATTTTCATGAGCATCTTTTCATCGCGGCCCGACAAGGTGTGTTTCATCGGACGGAAGCTGGACTTGTAGATATCAAGATTGGGCGTCCGCTGCAGTGCTTCTTCCTGTGTAAGTCCGACTGTGCCCATTTCCGGCTGCGAGAACACGGCGGTGGCGATCAGGCTGTGGTCGACCGTCCAGGGCTTGTTGCCGAAGACCGTGTCTGCAAAGGCATGTCCTTCCCGGATCGCAACCGGCGTCAGGTTGGCCCGGTTGGTGACGTCGCCAACGGCATAGATGGATGCCACATTGGTGCGGGAGTCCGCACCAACCTTGATCGCACCCGCTTCATCCATCTCGACACCGACCTTCTCAAGACCGAGGTCACGGGTATGCGGGTTGCGGCCGATGGCGAACATGATCTGACCTGCTTCCAGCGCCAGCCCACCCTTGGTGTGGCCTGTCAGAGTGCCGTCTGCCGCCTTCTCGATTCTGGAGAAGGTGTCGTTGAGCACCACCTTGATGCCCTTCTTCTCCATTTCCTGGCGAACCGCGGTCCGAAGCTCTCCGTCGAAGCCGCGCAGAATTTCCTCTCCGCGATAGATCAGCGTCGTATCGACCCCCAGGCCGTTGAAGATACCGGCAAACTCGACCGCGATGTAACCACCACCGGCAACCACGATCTTGCTCGGCAGTTCAGCAAGGTGAAAGGCTTCGTTCGAGGTGATGACATGCTCACCGCCCGGCAGACCTTCGTCCACGTTCGGAGACGCGCCGACGGCCACAAGAATGTATTTCGCGCTCAAGGTCTGACCGGTGGACAGTAGGCGGACTGTATGGGCATCTTCGATCACCGCGCGGCTGTCGTGGACTTCCACGTCGGTCCGCTCGAGATTGCGCCGGTAGATGCCTTCAAGGCGCGTGATTTCCTGATCCTTTGCCGCGACAAGCTTGTCCCACGAGAAGGCGCGTTCACCGACCGTCCAGCCAAAGCCTTCCGCATCTTCGAATTCTTCGGAAAACTTCGAGGCATAGACAAACAGCTTCTTGGGCACGCAGCCGCGAATGACGCAGGTACCGCCGTAACGGTACTCCTCGGCGATACCGACCCGGGCGCCGTGTGTCGCGGCAATTCTGGCAGCGCGTACGCCGCCGGAGCCGCCGCCAATAACAAAGAGATCGTAATCGTAGTCGGTCATCAGTGCCTCATCGTGATCAAAAGTCCGCCGGCTGCCATCCGGCAGAGCCTTGCCAGCCCCGCAGATAGGCAACCGAAGCTGCGGTACAAGTCCGGATGCCCGGTAGGGCCAGGCCATCAGGGACAGCCAAAACGGGCCATTTTCAAAAGAATTGGGCCGCTTGCGCGGCCCGAAAGCCGGACATGACCCCGGCCTCACTTATTCGTGTGAAAGGCGTGTTCCCTGCCATCGGCATGGCCGACGCGGGAGCCCTGCCCTTACTGAGCTGCGTTCAGCTTGGCCAGTTCTTCCTGAACCATGGTCACCATTTCGGTGGAAACCTTGTCCTGCCATTCACGGGCAGCACCAACGGAATACTGCGTGATGGTCGGGATCTTTTCGGTCAGCTTCTGGCCAAGTTCCGTGCTGTAGAATTCAGCCAGCTGGTTCAGCTCTTCTTCGGTGAAGGCGTCTGCCCAGGCCTTGTAAACCAGATTGTTGAGCTCGGTCCGCTTCGGCGCCAGCGTCAGCGCGACATTCTGAACGACTTCGGCGATTTCTTCCGCACGGGTCGGGTCGGACTGAATGAAAGCCGTCCGGGTCTGTTCAGCAAGGATCGGAAGAATATCGTCAAATGGTTCCAGAACCTTGGTAACAACGGCAACCTGCTTGGCTGCGGCAAGGTGGCTTTCAGAAACGGCATCCTGTGCGGCTGCGCCCGAGGCGACAAAACCAGCGGCCATCATGGCTGCGCCCAATACAGCTGCCCGCGGGAAAGATTTGATAAGCTTCATTTTTCTACTCCTAGGCGGCTTTCATCTTTAGTCTGGAAAGCCAAATCCACACCACTTAGATGGGCAAGACGGTCTTTACCCCATCTGTGCCGGCCACGTAAGCTTTTGTTGCAAGTTCAATGAAGAGGCCGTGTTCGACAACCCCCGGAATGGCAACCAGCCGGTCGCCCAGGGTCTGGACCTCGGGTATGCTTTCAAGCTGCGCATCCAGGATGAAGTGACCTCCATCCGTGACGAAAGGCTGAGCCGATCCGCCGCGCAAAGACATGTTCAACGGCAGTCCAAGATCCCCAAACACTTTCAGGATCGCGCGCCGCGTTGCTTCCAGACCGAAAGGTACGACTTCGATCGGCAGGGGAAAGCGGCCAAGCGTCGCAACTTCCTTGCTGCCGTCTGCAATGACGATCATGCTGGCCGAGGCTGATGCCACGATCTTCTCGCGCAGCAAGGCTCCTCCACCGCCCTTGATGAGCGACAGATGGGGGTCCAGTTCATCGGCTCCGTCGACGGTCAGATCAAGTTCCGGCAATTCATCAAGCGTGGTCAGGCGAATGCCGAGGCTCGACGCCAGTTCCCGCGTGCGCTCCGAAGTCGGCACACCGATAACGTCCAGGCCATCCTGTACCCGACGGGCAAGTGCATGGACGAAGAATTCCGCGGTCGAACCGGTCCCAATTCCAAGACGCATTCCGGATGTGACATCGTCGGCAGCGCGCTCCGCCGCCAGTTTCTTGTACTGGTCGCTCATTTACCGTTCCTAGGGCCAACCTGTCGGCGGAGAAGACCAAGCAATCATCTCCATCCGGCCGCCGGGTGCTTAACATGGCCGGCGTCCGCCGGTCCAGTGACATTCCCCCTCTTCAACGGGGAAACACCGCCATAGCGCCCATATCCGCGGTTTATTAACCATCATTTCAGACCAACAATAGATAATGCTTTCAATTGTCTAGGGTTTGGAAAGCACAGAATCAAATGAACATTCTTCGACTTAGACCAAGGCAGAAAGACGAATACAATAATTTAAACAACAAGATACCTGCCCCTGAGGAAACTGACAATACTTCCGGAAACCTGCCGGAAGCGCAGCTGGCGGCCAGCCAGATGAGCTTCGTACTGGACAGCCTGGAAGACGATCTGCAAGTCGCGGCCAAGACCATCAACGCCGCGGCCGAGAAGGTGCAGGACCGGCTCGTCAGTCAGATGGACAAGCTGGAGACCATCCGCAGCGACAGTCAGTCGCTTGCGGACCAATCGGCCGTTGCCAACGAGAACGCTTCAGGACTGGCCACGTCCATTCAGGATCTCACCACCTCCAGCAGCGAAATCGGACAGCAGGTCGGTGTGTCCAACCAGTTGGCGCAAGAGGCGCGAGACGTCGCAGCCCAGGTCAACCAGGGTGTTCTGGAGCTCAAGAACGCGATCGATGACATTGCCAATGTCGTCAGCCTGATTTCGGACATTGCCAAGCAAACCAACCTGCTGGCCCTGAACGCCACTATCGAGGCTGCCCGCGCAGGTGAAGCCGGCCGTGGCTTTTCCGTTGTCGCGAGCGAGGTGAAGGCGCTGTCGGTGGAAACCCAGTCGGCAACGGAACAGATCGTCGCCAACATCGACCGCCTCAACCAGTCAGCGGAACTCAGCCTCGGCTCGGTCAACCAGATCATCGATGTTATCGGCAGGATACGGCCCAGCTTTGCCGCGGTCGAAGATGCGGTTCAGACCCAGGTTGAGACAACGAACCGGATCGGTGACCAGGCGCAGCAGACGGCGGACTTCGTTCAGGAAGTGCTGCGCACCGCGCAGACGATTACGGAGTCTGCGGCGGCGGCTGAAGAAGGTGGCATGCTGGCGCGCGAAACCGGTGCGGAAATGAGCACGGCTTCCAAGGCGCTGCAGTCCCGCTTCACCATGATGATCCGGCAGACCGAAATCGGCGATCGTCGTCAGCACGACCGATTGCCGATCAAGATTTCCGGTTCGGTGACGGCTGGCGGAACATCCGCACAGATCGAGACCCACGACATTTCGGAAGGCGGCACGCTGTTCCGGCCCGAAGCTGGCTCCAACCTGAAACAAGGCACGAATGCCCGTCTTGATCTCGCCGGGATCGGCCAGGTGGATGTGCGCGTCGTCGCCGTTTCCGAACATGGTTGCCATGGTTGCTTCGTCAACAAGGATGCCGGGTTCCAGGTGGCCCTGGAGCGCAAGATCGCATCCATTCATGAAAGCCACGCTGCCGAAGTGGAACGCGTGCAAACCGGGGCTTCACGCATTTCCAACGCGATGGAAGATCTCATCGCGCAGCGCCAGCTGACCATGGATGACCTGTTCGATACCAATTACCAGCACATAGCCGGTACCAACCCGCCGCAAGTGTCGACGCGCGCGTTGGCTCATCTGGAAAAGATCCTGCCAACGATCCAGGAAGAAATCCTCGGCAAATGCAAGGGTATGGCCTTTTGCGCCTCGGTCGATCGCAACGGCTATCTGCCGGTACACAATCTGATCTACTCGAAACCGCAAAAACCGGATGATGTGGCCTGGAACACGGCCAACTGCCGCAACAAGCGCATCTTCGATGACCGGGCCGGCCTCAGCGCGGCGCGCAACACGCGCCCCTTCCTGATCCAGTCCTATGCCCGGGACATGGGCGGCGGCAATATCGTCTGGATGAAGGAAATCGACGCGCCGATCATCGTTCAGGGCCGTCACTGGGGTGGTTTCCGGACCGCTTACAAACTCTAGAACAAACCGGCGGAACCGATCCCCACTTGCGGCGGAGCGGCTATGCGGCTAGGCATTGAAGGTGGCCTGCGTTCGGGTGAATGCAGGCCTTTCCCACATTCCGGGGCCGGTTTACCTGCCCGCAATCATGCCTTTCAGCATGGATGCGTTCTTGCCGTCCCGCTCCTGCATTTCAGAGGGTCTCATGTCCGTTCTGGTTTTCGATCTGGATGGCACGCTGGTGTCGTCCATGGAAGATCTCGTCGCCACCTTGAACGTCGTCATGACCTCAGCAGGGCATTCGGCCATTCCCCAGGACAACGTCGCCAACATGGTCGGCCTGGGTGCAAAGGTGCTGATCCAGCGCGGTCTGGAATTCAATGGCATTTCCTGGACCGATGAAACCGTGGCGCCGCTCTATGTGCATTTTCTGGAGCATTATGCCGCCAATATCGCGGTTCACACCAAACCGTTCGACGGCGTTGTCGCGGCGCTGGAAAACTTCCGAAAAGACGGATGGAAACTGGCGGTCTGCACCAACAAGGCCGAGCGGCTGACGCATCCGCTGTTGGCTACACTCGATCTCGCCAGGCATTTCGACGCCGTCGTCGGCGGCGATACGTTTTCCGTGGCAAAGCCGCATGCCGAACCCGTGCATGGTGCCATCCACCGGGCGGGTGGAGAAATCGGCGGCTCCATCATGATCGGAGACAGTGGCACCGACATCGATGCCGCCCGTAACGCCGGCATTCCGGTCATCGCGGTCGATTTCGGATACACGGTCGTGCCGGTCCGGGACCTTTCCCCGGACCGGGTCATCTCGCACTTCGACGAACTGGCTGGTGCCGTCGCTTCGCTCAAGTCCTGAGGCAAGTTCTGTCAGACATCAGAACGTCCTGATGGCATCGCCCAGGGTTTCACGGATTTCTTCCCGTCGCACGGATAGTGCGGCGATTTCCGTATCAACATCCTCGATCCGGGTTTCGCTTTCCTCCAGCTTGCGGGCGGCACGCTTGTAGAGATCGGCACCCGGCTCAAGAGCCGCCAGGTTGGCCCGGTGGCGTTCCTGGTCCCGGCTCTCCTCATCCTTTTCAAGCCGCAAGCGCTGGATCTGGCGCTCGATCTGGGCGATCTCGTTCTGCAGCTCCGACAGTTCCTTCAGCTTTGCAGCGGTTTCCTTGTCCGGCGAGCGCCTGGAGAGATAAAGCAGCTGGTTCGCATCGGTGGAGATCAGCGAATAGGTCTCCGACAAGGTCCGCTCCTGAAGGGCGGAAACCGTTTCCGTTGTTCCTGCAGGCACTTCCACCTTCAAACGGTGGTGCGTTGCGGTGCTGTCCAGTTCCTGTTCGGAGGAAAACTGCCATCCGGAACGTTTGGCATGCTCGATGACGATCGTGCGGTCGCCGTCCGGGGCTCCCTTGATCGCGTATTGCGTCGACGATCGCTCGCGCACCGTCGCGTTCAGAACCCCGTCATTGACCTTGATCGATACGATCTGGCTGTCGGCAGATGTTGACTGTGCAATCCTGACCTTCTTGTCGGTCGCAAAGCTTGCCATGCGGCTTTCGCCCGAGGGCATGCCGCTGATCTGCGCGTCGCCGACATATCCTTCCTTTTCGTCATAAACCGTCAGGATGCCCTGCGGCAGGCTGGTTTCGGTCTCGTTCTTGATCAGGATTGCAGCAATGGGATGCTGCAGGCCGCTTTCCGGCTGGAATACGGAAACCGTTTCGGCTGACACGACCTTGTCGACAATCGGCGCTGACAGAGTTTCACCGCTTTCAAGGTCGACAGGCCAAGGAATTGTAAAGGAAGCGGTGACCGCGCCTTCGCTCACCTCGCCGACATTGGCGGCGGCCATGTTGAGAACCATTTCCGGCGCAACCGCCGAGCCAATGAAGCTGGAACGCGCCGCGCCCGGCATGCGGGCCTCGCTCTCGGCAACCTCGAACTGCGGTTCCGCCCCCATGTCGACAGGAGGCACATAGCCGCTGGACACATCCACCGGCACTTCCTGCCGTTGCTTCCAGTAAAGATCGTGGAGCCGCTGTTTCAGCGTTACCGGAGCGCCGGAGGACAGCGTTATCCTGACATCGTCCCAGTCTTCGCCACTGGCGTTTTCAAGCACGGCCCAGGCTTGCAGCCGGGCCTTGTCATCGGCCATCGTCACGACGCGGTAAGCCGTCTTCCAGATGGGCGCCGGCACGACGTAGGAAACCGCGACCTCGCGTTCGCCCTCGCCTGCCACTTTCAAGGCAACGGTTCGCGCGCCGTCCGACTTGCCGTTGCCAACGGCAGACAAGGCCTTGGCAACCTTCTGCTGAATGTCTTCATCGAGAAACGTGACTTCGGTATCTGCGGACAGGCCCACACCGGTGATGCGACCATCACTGAGAACCGAAATGACAAAGGACTGCCCCCTGTCGCCGTCATCCTGCGCCGACACGCCGAGAACGAGCCCCTCGACCGTAGACCCGGCCTTTTCCAGACGCACTCGGGTTCCTTGCAGTTTTGCCAGAAGGCGTGCGGGCGACTGCAGGTCCTCAACGGTGAACGGCAGGTTCTTGAAGGTTTCCGCCAGCGGGTTCGGGCCGGGAAGAGTAATGCCCTCGACAACGCCTGCCTCATCGAACACGACAATGCTCTTCAGCACATCGTTCACCTGTTCGAGCGGGACCGTCATGTTGATCAGGCCGCTGCTGTCAATATCCGCCTTGCGAACCACTTCGGCGAGACCACCCGAAGACAGCGTGATGCTGGTAATGGGCCCATTGTCGGCGCCAAACGCCCCGGCAGGCAGGAAAAGCCCCACGAGCGCGAGAGAAGAAACGCGTGCAATCATTTAAAAACACTCCAAAAAACAGTCAGTGGAAACGATCGTCCGCTTTAAATACGGCCTTTTCGCGAAGACTGATAACGGCTCCTGACATAATCTGTCACGCGATACGACAGCCTTCAGGATCCGCCCGCTCGGTCAAAACCTCACCAGACGGAAGACCACGCCGACTGGCAGCCGCCCCACATTACGGCACCCCGATATTCCAGACATTGCCGGTCAGACGACAAACATCTTCGCCCGGGAGAGCGGGTCACCTCTTTGCGTGGCATCAACACAAAAAGGCAATTAGCTAGAACCGATGAGTCCCAGCAACAGACGTCGGCTCCAGAAAAAGGGTGTTGCGCAAGCTGTTGATTTGCCCTAGATACGCGCCACCAGCCGCCAAGGCATGGGCGATTAGCTCAGCGGGAGAGCACTCCCTTCACACGGGAGGGGTCACTGGTTCAATCCCAGTATCGCCCACCATCAACCATCTGATATATAACAAGAAATCAGAAACACCCGTTTTACTCAAACTGCAACAAACTGCAGAACAAAGCAGGATTGCACGGGTATTCTGGCACGTTTTTGACACGCGGGTTTTTGGTCTGTTCCTGCGCCGTGCACTGGTCGCGGCAGCAATCGGCTCTTCTGTGCTGACTGCCGGCTGCACATCCACCCGCCATGATCCGCGCGACACACCGCCCGAATTTAGGGACGGCAAGCCGCTGGACCTGACACAATTAGCCGGCCCCATTTAGCAAAGAAACCTAGCTTTTAACGCCATCGCGGAGACGGCTTAAAATGAATCCACAATCGATGATTGTTAGTGCAATATGCCGCCCATGGGGATTGGTAGATTCTACTTCGAAGTTACGAAAAGAGCCTTCAGCGGGCGCTTCTGGCACGCTGAAAAAATCAGCGGTGGCTTTGCCTTATTTTTTGGGATCGTCGCGCACCAAAATCAATGGGAGGCGGCCATGATTTGGGCGCCGTTCGTTGTTTTTGTTGCCGTCTTTTTAGCAATGGTTGTGATTGGCTTGATACTTGCGCCATACAACATATGGCAGGAAGCAAAAGCCGAAGCATGTAAGGTTGAGAGTAGGGAGCATGCTCTTAAAGCGGAGATAGAAACGCTCAAGGACAACAAACCAGACCTGCACCTAGAAGTGATTCAAGTTGCCACAAGCGATGGCCCTCGAGGAAGAGATGAGACGTTGTTTGTATTCTTCCTTCAATTGGTAAATCGAGGACGTGCACCATCCGCCGTTATGGAATGGGCGTCAGCTGCATATAGAGACGACGGTACACGAGTTAAGACACAGCTTGAGCACATTGAATTCATTGAGTGGTCGAGCGACGGCCTCGAATTTAAACTGCTCGGTGCTGATGAGTTGCCAGAGAAGACACAACAACCTGTCCTCCCAGGCGCAGCATTGAGAGGCCACCTGAATGTTTTTATGCGCCGCTCGGAAGTCGAAAAATATCTAAGAGACCTGAAAATCAAAATCAGAATAAAGGACGTTTTCGGTGTGGCAAAGGAAGTTAATTTTAATATGAGGCAAGCACAGCCTCAGCGCATTGTTTACTATAATTTCCTTAAAGCCCAACCTAAAGGTCAAACCTCCGGCAACCCATCACCACCAAACACTGACACATAGAAGCAGCGGTACATTTTACTTTAGAAGGCTTATTGCGGAGGCTCACTATCGACAGGATGGCGAGGCAGCACCCAAAGGCAAACATCAAACCAATAACGATTTCCGAAGCCCGCGAGCTTTGCAACGGCGTACAAGTGCACTGTCTGCGCTGCGCAAACATGACTGTTTTGGATCTGGACGCGTTCGACAATCGGGAAGTGATCGCCGATCTGCCAAAGCGCCGACGGTTCCGGTGCGCCAGGTGCGGAAACAAATGGGTCGAGACACGCCCCAACTTCAAGCAGGCCAGCAGCCCGGTGACCTGGTACGGGCTGACAAAGAAAGAAGATCCCCAGTGATTACGTATTAGCGATCATCGGCACGCCAGACATGGATCGGCGCGGATGCTTTTCACCATTCAATGCGCGAACCGAAGCCGCTGACACGCGAAATGCACTTTGATCTTTCGACCACTCCAGAACACCATCCGGGAGCGTTAGCGCAGCACACAAAAGCTTAGCGCCGACAGTCTGTGGAATGATGTCACCGCGAAGTAGATCTTGACGGCTAATCCAGGCGTTTTCGAAACCAGACTTGAGCGCCTGCTTAGCCAAATGCATCAAAATCTTTTGCCCGTCCGTCGGTGGTTTAATCATCTGCCTCGGCTCCTAGCTTCCAGGTGAGATAAATCGTACCAACATGAAACTTATCGTCATGCCAGCGAGTGCGAAGATGTACAAAGAGCGGTTCTGTCTGCGACCCGCAGCGTATGCAGCTGCAAGAGAAACGAAACCCAACAAGATTGCCGCAAGTTTAAAACTCACCATCTTGACCCCATTAAACACGAAAGGCCGGAACCTGACGGCCCGGCCTTATCAACCGACTGAAACCAGGCTACTTTCCCAGAGCCTTGACGGCTGAAAGCAGTTTTTCCCAGTTGGTGACAACAAGAACTGCCGCAGCGAGGACCCATCCCCCGACCGACAATAAACGCTGCCCGATCCAGCCCGCCGTTTCGGCCTTGATTGTCAGCGTCTGAACCTTGGTCACCGTCGCGTCGTGCTTTTCAAGACGCTCTTCAACGGAACCGAGCCGACGACCTTGCTCGTCTTGCTTTATGGAGACATCGGTTATCTGGGTTTTGACGTCCCGTATTGCATCGTAGGTACGGCGCCGGCCTTCGGAAGATTCCTTGCGATTGCTTTCTACCTGCTCGCGTATCCTTCCCATTTCCTGAAAAATGGTATCGAGAGAAACAGTCTCCCCCATCACGGTGCACCCCCATGCGCCTGTTGAACGTCTCGATAAAAGTCTGACCAGCCGCGGCGCCTGGCTTCACAGTCCGCCAGAGCAAGCCGGTGCCGGATTGCGTCGCGCCCCTTGTCTCCGGTCGTTCCCGGATCACGGCAAGGCGTCTGCAGGTCCGTTTCAGGGTCCGGCAGTTTCGGCTGTTTCAGGTCCAGTGATCCGGATGGATCGCATCGCCCGGCTGTAAGCGTCGTCAGCAGCACAACTGCCAGCGCCGCCCGATGCCAGGGCGTCTTCATAATCATCGACAATCTCCTGCATATTCTGAAGAGCGAAGGCGCGATCCTGCGCCAATTGCATCTGGCGCCGAGCGACGCCCTGATAGCGCTCGCGCTGCGCCGCCTGTTCCGCCGCCACTTTTTGCCAGCGTTCAAGGTCACGCTGCGCTTGTTCAAGTTCCGCCGATCGATCGTGATAAATGCCGGAACCGAGAAACCCGGCGACGGCGAGGCAAGCACCGAAACCGAGTACCAGCAGTTCGCGCGCCGGTGCCGGTACTGCCGGGTGAAAGCGGGCGCCATAGGACACGAAGGCGAGCCCCAGCACACCGCCGGCAACCGCAACCTGCGCGAAGCCCGTGACAGCGCCCCAGATGTCTGACAGGAAGCCGAGCATTACAGCCCCTGCAAGCAAAGCGCACGCTCGCGTGCGCGCCGGTTGACCAGGCCGCGAAGCACCCTTCCGCCAGCCTTGTTCCACCAGGTCAAAGCCTCGCAGCCGCCGCGTATGTCACCCGCGTTTAGCCTGCGTGTTGCGGTGCTGCGACCGATCGCACGAATCCCGCAGTTGAAAGCGGTTGAGGTATAGGCCGCATCCCGCGCAGGCGTCAGCCGCTGATACTTGGTTGTCAGGTTGAAATATTCATGAAGCCCGCGCCTGTACTCCGCCACCTCTTCACGCAGCAGCTGCAGACATTCGGCGTCGGTCATTTTCATGCCGAGCGAAACGCCACGGGTCGAGCCGTAACAGATCGTCGGAACCTTCACGACATCGAGATAGGCTTCGTTACTCTTTCCCTCTTCCTTCGCAATGAACGGCACCGCGACGCGCAGCATTTCAATTTCACTGACCGGCTCAGCCTCGGCGGCACGGGTTGCCAGCAAGGCCAGAAGCACAACGACCAGCAGAACACCGATCACACGCAGCCATTCCCGCCACCAGGAAAGCCCCTGTCGCCAGATCCGGCCGACAACACCGGCAACCAACAGCAACACCCCGAGCCACCAGGCAAGGACCGGGTCATAGTCCTGCCCGGTCCAAGCGTACCAAAGCTCAGGCAGGATCAACACCAGCAGACCGGCAATCTGCATCCAAAAGCTGAGAGAAGACGCAACAACGCTGCGCCAGTCCGAAATCAATCGAGGCATGGTTCACCTTTTCCAGCATTCGCGCCGGTTGTCTGGATAAGAAAAAACCCGCTCGGAGAGCGGGCGGGCCTGGTCGCGTTATGGACGGCTGCCAATGTCTTCGCGACGTTTCACAGCGGGATTATTGATTACCTAAGCAAACACCACCGCATTCAACTAGGTCTGTCCGCTTTTACCATTGATACGCATGGCTTTATTAAAGCCAACGCCAAGTCCAGAAGCCGCTTGAACCGCTTCTGTTCTTCAATTTGATGACACCGGGACGAACAGAAATGTTTAAGTTTCCATCTGTGCCGTCCGATGTTCCGTTAGTCAGATCACCCGTTCCAAGCGTGACGTTAGCCCCAACATGGAGAGCATCGAAATTCAACGAACTGCCTACATCGTAGTAAAACAATGCCGACGAACCAAAAATAGGGCTGCTGTAAGGTGAGTAAGATACGCGCATCCACCCCCCCTTGAATGGCGGAACAATTGAAACGACAGTGTCATCAGCAATTGTCACGCCACCACCGTCAGCACCATATTCTAGTGCGACACCGTTGCCGCCAGATCCGGTAAATTTCGTGTTCCGGCTGACCCATGTCTGGAAGATGCCACCGACAACCTGATCTGCCTGTATGTGACCGAGCGTCTTAGTGCTGTCTGTCGCGATATGACCGTAGGTGATATTCACATAGTCATTCAGGTTGATGTCTGAGCCCGACGAATCCTTCCAGGAAGAGGCGGTAGACGGCCAATCGCCGGTCTCGAACCAGGCGATAGGTGAAAAGACAATTTGTTCAGCATCGCGGATGCGGACACGAAAGGCAGATGACGATGACACACGCATCGTGTCAAAAATCATGTTTCTGACCTGCCCCCTGCCGGAAACGGTTGATCCTGAGTTCCCCGCCCAACCGTCGATATCGATACCCGCAGGGAAAAAGTCAGGCTCGGCCTCCATGTTGGCTCGCGTCAGCGCAGATCCATATCCGGTCGGATCAACCAACCGTCTGCCACTTTGGTGCGCAACGTAGATTGCCCCCCTGCCGGTGAACCTTCCATCACTGTCACCAGACGCCCCCCTTTCGTCCGTTACCGCTCCGGTCGCCTCGTCGTAGTAACTTCCACCAGGATGAATTGGGCCATATTCCGTGAACCCGGACCCCCAACCCCACATCAGAATATTGTGGTGGTTCCAACCGTCACCGCCCGCAAAAGTTTCACCAGAAACGCCGGCCGGCAGAGCCGCACCATCCGGATCAAGAAGTTCGGGAAGGTTCAGAGCGCGCGTGTAATCGTGGAGAAGTTTTGTTTTGCGGAAATGGCCGATGATCGCAAGATTACGCGTCTTGAAGCCCGGTCGACCGGCGCGGAAAACACCGATATCGATATCGTCTCCCAGATTTGTGTGCGAGAGATCTGTGTAGTCACAGTTGAGCCAAACGCAAAAATCCTCAAGGGAGACGCCATCGGCGTGCACTTCGATGATCGCTGACATAGCATCATCGGTCGGGTCGCTTCCGCTCGCCCGGTACTTTCTCCTTGTCAGAACGCGCTTGGCGAATGTGCCCGCCCCGATGATCCGCGACACAGGCTCGAAGTGCCGAGCAAAATAGTCAGGCCGCCCGTAGCCGTAACCCATCCCCTGACCGACAATTCTCTGGCTCGTATTCTTCAAAAGAAGCGGCTCTGTTGTGACGAAATCACCCTTGGTCAGTTCGCACTGGATGCCTTCCGCAATCATCGCCTTCAGCGCCGTAGCGCTATCGTTCGTGCCGGTCGGGTCAGGAGAACCTGGAGCATCCAGGATGCAATAGGTATCAGTCGCGCGCTGCTTAAGCGTGCGAAGCTGACCACTGGTCCAGACAGTCATTTTGATGTCAGCGCCGAAATCATCGTCTGACATTTTGTCAGGCGTGACAGAGCCCGCGCTCAAAATCGTGCTGAAGTCCACGACAGAAAGCCAGGGCGAACCACTTGCCGGGTCTTCATTCGTGGAACTTGCAGCATCCAGGTAATAAAGGACGTTGGATTTTGTGACGAACTGCGCCTGTGTGTATGCCGTTCCGCTGTTCCAGGTGCCTTGAAAGTCCATCGTCGCACCAGGCCTGGAACTGACCATCTGACGCCAGGCGCCACTATCATCTTTGAAAATCTGGGTCGTCACCCCTCCGACCAGATCTCCGGGTGCCAAATCGCCACCAGAGCCGTTCGCAAGCGGCTCATTCCCGTTTCCAAGGTCAATCACCTCCCCGCCACCAAGGGTGTTTGTGTACAGAGGTGTGAAAACGGCCCATTTCAATTCACCAGGCGACACATAGGCGGCAACGTCAGCGGTGATGGCATTCGCCGTACCGCCGATATTCTCAAGAGCGGAAAACGCGATCGGCAGCGCGCCAAGACGCGTCCAAGTCGTCGTCCCCAGATCCCACGAATAGATGCCATCGACAGCCGGGTCGCCTGATGCCCAGATCAGACCGCCTGCCCCATCCTGAGTTGGCGAAAGCGCTTCCAGCGCAGGCAAGCTGTTTACAGCACGCCCGCCAGCGGCTGCAGACGTCAGAACGAAGTTCCAAAGCGCAATGATGTCGTTCGGCCGCGGCTTGTGCGTATCACTGACCGGGCTGCCTTTATAGGCAGCCTTGGGAGATGCAACCATTATCGGCGCTCCTGCGTTCTAGGCTGAGTTTTGAGGTGTTGAGTGGCGTCAGGCGACGTCGACAGTTTGAGGGCCGCTACGCGTGCCCGCACCGCCGGAACCGTTCAGCGGCTCTGCCCAATAGGCGTAGTGACCCGTTGCAAGTCCGCTGTCTTGCCAGGAGTCTGCGGTATCTTTGAAACCAGGCTCGTCGCGGACCTGCGAGGCATCGCCGAAGTCGTAAGGCCCGCTGTATCCGGGCGCATACCCGGCACGGTAAATCCGGGTCGCGAAATAGTTGCTGCTGTCCGGAGAGGTAAAATCGACATCGACCTTTCCCGCTGACGGGGAACTGACGGAAAACGCCTGCAACGTTCCCGGCGAGGTCTGATCGGCAACCGCGACCCTTTCAACAATGCTCGACCAGCTGGAAACGTCGCCACCGATGGACCACACCCGCCACCGGAATTCGTACGTGTCCCCATCGGAGACGACGTCGGAAGCCGCCGCGCCGTCTTCAGCACGAACGGACATTTCCTCCCACGTGCTGGTCGTTTTTTTCCGGTACTGGATCTGCACCAACCGGTCTGCCCGACTCGGTGCCGGAAAGGCGGCCACAAACCGGGCCGCAGCATTGCCGCCACTCACCGCGATGCTGGCTGCCTGAATGGACATGTTGCCGGAACTGATATTCGTCAGCGAATTGTCATTTTCGACGGCAACATTCAGGTTCGGCCGCTCGCCCTCTTCTCCTGCGCCAAGCGTCCACCAATCAGACCCGATCTTGATCAGGGCAAGCGACGAAAACAGCTGGCCTTGTTCACGCTTGAAGCCGGCAACCTCATAGACGCCGTTGATGCCCGGATCGATCGCCGAGACGATGCGCACCGTGCGCCTTTCCTTCAGGCGTCGGGCACGCAGGCCTGCGATGACAGCCAAGCGCCGCTTTTCGTTTTGCCTGCTCGCGGCAACTTTGACGAGTTGCACTGCCTGCCTGTGAAGATAGACCGGGAAGAGCGACACAGACGTCGACTTTACCCGATCGCCTTCCTGCCAGTCCGGATGCACGTATTCGGCCGACGTCTGACCCTTCCAGCCGTATCCGGGTTCGGTGTACTCGGCATAGAAATGCGTGAAGGTGCTTTCGCCGTCGTCAGCCTCGGCGCTGGCAACCTCGATAAGATCATCGTCTGTCAGCGTCACGTCAGGTTCGTAATAGGTCCCGGCAATGATACCTATGCGCCCGTCGCTATCTTCGAACCGCATCCCGTCGAAACTCGATAGAATGCGGTTTTCGGCATCGATGTTCTTTTCTTCGCGCTTGTTGATCGCGATGCCGCATCGATATTGCGGCGCCGAGACGCCGTAGCGGTCAACAATCGCAACGTCGCAGACATCCGCCGCCGTCGCGACGCTGTCCCAATTGATTTCTGCCGCCGAGTTCGCAAAGCGCTCGATATCCATTCGGTGCGCCGCCCAGATCAAGGCAGGGTTGCCGTTGGACGCAGGCCAGGTCGAAGGGTCTTCAGCATCTGACGACGGCACGCGCGGGTCGTGCGCACGCCCCCAATAGGCAGCGCGGGTCAGATCCGGCTCACCCAGACCGAACACGCCCCGGTGCTTGTAGATGTACTGTCGCGCCTCCTGGTTGACCGCATTGATGATCATCAGGCTGTCGGCGACACCGGCCCCGACGTGGCCGGACGTCCATTCCGGAAAGACACTGGTCAGTTGGGATTGCGCTGCCTGCGTGGCGGTTCCTGGCCGTCTGAAGATGCGAATATACTTCGTGCCGTGGAAGACAAATTCTTCCTGGACGACATAGCTGTTGCCGTCCAGGGATACCGGAATGTCATTCAGCCAGAGGCCGATTTCGCTGGTCGCTTCACTGTCGCCATGCGCCGGTTGTTTATAGAGCTTGCCACCCTTAGCCTCGCCAAAGCTTATGCCACCGCCGACCCGGTTCGGTCCCCACAGGACAAACCGCGGCTGGTCGGACAGCGTGAAATTCGACTGAAGCTCCTGCGGCTTCGGGCGCGGGATGTCGGGAACGCCTGGCTGCTTGACGAAAGAATTCAGCGCCAACCCGACTGCCGCATTCAACAGCACCGCACCCAGCGTGGAGCCAAGCACGCCAAGCGCCGCCTGGACGACAAAAGCCCCAGCCGCATAGGCCGACGTTGTCGCCGCAATGCCGCCAAGCACCAGCGGCGCACCGCCAAACAGGGCAGCACCAGCACCCGCGACGAATGCCACCACCGGCGGCATCGCGTGCGCATCGATCGGCGCTGTCACGAAGAAAGTAGAAGCCAGCAGCAGAACGCGAAGACGCTTCATAGCGGCCACCGCCAGGATGCAAGCACGGTACCGCCGCCAGTGGTCAGAACGCCGCTTTCCAGGCTGTAGGCTGCCTTGCCATCGCCGAGGTAGAGCCCGCTTGCCTCATGGCCCCGAACGTCGGCCAGGATGATGTCGCCACGTGCCGGCGCCTGGACACGCTTCCAACCTGCACGCGTCAATGCGGTATCGAGCACGGCGAGCATACCACCCTGCGCATGAACCTCTTCAAGCGTGCGCTCGGCACCACAGCGAAAGCCGCGCCAATGGGCAGCCGGATCAAAGCCCGTCAGACGGCGGGCATAGTCGCCAAGCCGCTTGCCGCAGTTTGCGTCTTCCCACGTAAAAGGGTCTTGCCGCCAGCTTTGCAGCGTGGCGGAAATCGCAATTTCCAGTTGGTTCATGTGAAAAGATCCGGTTGGCCGGTCAGAAGATCTGAATGGTGTAGCCGTTGGCGTACTTGCCGGTGAACTGGCAGTAATCGTCGTCGTCGATGTCGAACAGCTGCTTGGACCGCGCTCGCTGGACGGTGTCGGACATCACGCCGAAGTGCGTCAGGGAACGGCCTTGGTTCAGGTTCTTCGCCAGGACGGTAATCGTGCGCTGGATCTGGGTTTCGCCGCCCTGCCCCATCGGCCGGCTGACAGAAAAGCGCGTGTCCAGCATGCGCAGGCGGTGCGCATCCCCCGGCGGCGTCAACGCACGGGTACCGTTCTTGGGCAGCAGGACGGAATAAAAGAGCACGTCCCGCCCCTTCACCTTGGCCGCCGCCATGTCGCGCAGTTCCAGAAACGTCGCCTCATCCAGGAAGTGCAGCGACATTTCATAAAGAGGCGCCGCACCGTCGCGCACATCCCCCAAGGGTTCGATGTGAAAGAGGCTCTGCACCTCGCCGTTTTCATCTGCCCCCATGAAACCGTGCCAGCGCTGACCGTCTGGCGTGATCATCGACCCGATACCGGCCCACAGCCTGACCGGCGTATCCAGAATATCGAAATAGACCGCGTCCGCCGTCTGTATCTGCCGATCCCCACCGGCCGTCACATCCAGCTGCGCGTCGATCGCGTCATAATAGGTTTGCATCGACGACCTCGCGGAATGTCAACGAACCAGGCGACGCCAGTTGCCCCCGCCTCACTTCGGCAATGAACGCGTCTGGGTTTACCGCCTTGCAAAACAACGTCGGCCGCAGTTCCGCCAGTTCACCGGCAAGGATGTCGCGGCGCGCTGGCGGATCAAACGTTATGGTCGCGACCGTGTCGTCGTACTCGATTTCATGAACCTGATAGACACCGTAACCAAGGCCAAACAGCTTGCCGTGTGTCAGAACACCAGGCCAGCGAACCAGATCTAACGTGACCGTAGTTTCACCTTCCAGGACCGTAGAGACGACATCAGCAGTCGGCTGAAATCGAAAACCATAGCCGGTCGAAAATGGCTGATCGTTGGAAAAGGGAATACCAGTCGGATAACTCGCCGCCGCCGCCTTCATTGCTGCAGACGTTGATACCTGCCCGCTGGTATCCAGCGGCAGCCGGAAAATGTTGCCTTTCAGAACACCGCACAGCCACTGGTACCAGTTGACTTTCGACTTTGGGACGCCCGCAAAACTGGCCTTTGCCATCAGACGCCCACCGGGAACGCGGTAGGTATTGTCCAGCTCAGCAAAAGAGATCCGGCCTTGTTCAAAGGCACCGCCCGACCACAGGATTACGTCAACCGGGAGGATCGCGCAGGGCCATTCATAAAATGTGGTCATGCCAGAGCCCCATCCGATTGGCGGCGCGACTGCCAGGAAGGAAGAGCAGACTTTACCGCTGCGATCGTTTCTCCCTTGTTTTGCTGCATCATTCGCTGAACATCACGATCCGAAACAGTTCCACTGATCGTGAAATATTGCTGGACGCTGACACTTGCGCCGGAAGCCTGGGCGCCGCGCGGAATAACCCTCTCACCTCGCAGCAGAACTGCCGGCACCTCATCAGGTTTGAGCCCGGCACCATCCGTTCCCCCGTGGTAGCGCGGCGCATTCTTCCAGAGGGATGACGAGAAGGCCCGGCCATGGCCGTACCCGTCACGGCCAGCCATGCCCCCGGAATGGAGAATGCCGGGGATGATTGCACCGCCAAGCAAACCCCCGCGCCCCACCCCGCCACCTAGGCCACCGCCGAGTAGCGAAAAGCCTTGGTTCAGGGCCAGATCAAGCAACCGATCCCCAACGCGTGACAATGCATTTGCGAGAGCGTCTGCGCCATCGGTGCCGCTTCGGAGATCGCTGATAAAGCCTTTCAATGCTGACTGACCGGAACTGGCAAACTCCTGCACCATCTGCTGGGCGCTCTGCTGCCCTTCGGCCAGTCGCTGCGCCTCTACATGCGCATTCGCATAGCCGGTTGCCAGCTGGTCAATTTGCGTCTGAAGCTGCGGCGTCACCTCCAAACCCTGCTGTTCGGCCGCGGTCAGTAGCTCGCGCGCCGCACGGGCCTTCTCGATGGCAAACCCATAGTCGGTCTGCAGCGGCCCCATACGTCCAAGGATCTGCGTTTCTGAATTAAGCGCGTCAGTCCGCGCCTTCAGTTGCTCGACCTCGCGCGCGTAGGCATCGGCCCGAGCACGGGACCCTTTTGCGCCACCTGTTGGATCGATCGGGTAGTCGCCGAGCGAAACGGGCGAAACTGCTTTCGACGGCTTCGACCCTGGTACTGGCGCAGCGGAAGAACTGTTACGAGGGCCGACGACGGGCCGTGTTTTTGGACCTGACGAGACAAGACTATTGATTTCCTCAATGCGCCTTTGAACTTCATCCCGCTCTGCAGCCAACGTGTCCGCAAACCCAAGCTTTTTGGCATTGGGCGTCAGCTGCATCGTTTCAAGCTTTTCGATCAGGTCGATCCGCTCTTGCAGCAGTTTGTCGGTTTCGGAAAGCTCCGCAGGGGCAAGGAAATTGCCGATGGCACTGAAGGCCTCATCATTGAGGGAGATCTTGGCCAGCTTTTCAAGAAATGACTTTGCGAGCCGATCAGCCTCGGCAATGCCGGCAATGAAGTCACCCAACGGGCCATCTGCCGCACGCGCGAGGAAGTCGCCGAGCCCTTCCACAGCCGTAGCCATCCGCCCGAGCGCGGCCCCCGCCTTGTTGGACGCTCCTGTCGAATCGTCGAGTTTTCCGACCGTATCAATCAGGACATTCTGCAGACGCACGAAACCCTGACTGACCGTCAATTCGGCACTGGCAACCCGATCTTCCAGGATCTGCGCACCCGCTTCGAAGGCCCGGAAAAAGGCCTGCGAGGAAACCTTGCCATCAACGACCAGGCTGCGAAGCTTGGCAACCGACCCGCCCGCCTCTTCCAGCCCCGCCGCAACCGCCTGGGTGATTGCCGGCGCCCCTTCCAGCAAGGAGTTGAATTCCTCGGCGCGAACGATGCCGGACCCCAACGCCTGGCTAAGCTGCAGCAAGGCACCGCGCGCGGACTCGGCCGATCCACCTTGAGCCCTCAGAGCCAGGGCAACGTTGTCCGTGAACTTCAGCAGCTCTTCGGTGCTGACTTTCAATTCGCCCTGCACCAGCGATGCACGGGAATAAAGCTCTACCAGGGATTCGAGCGGGGCTGCGTTGCGCTGCGCACTCGCGAAAAGCCCGTCATAAACCTGGCGAAGTTTTTCCCCCTCAGCGCCGGTCACCTTCAGGGCGTTCTGCACCCGAGTGCTGGCATCTGCCAACTGCGTCAGGCTGCGCAGCGTCGCAGCGCTCACCAGTCCAGCAGCAGCCGGGCCGACAAAGCGTGACAGGCTAGCGGAAATGTTCTTGTTAGCGCGCTGGAACCGGCGCTCGATGTTACCGAGGCGCCGGTCAGAGTTTCGTTCAGCCCGAGCCATATTCCGCTCGTACTGATTGATCCGTGCTTCCAGGGAGACAATCAGTCTCTGAAGGTCGTCAGCCACCTAAAATCCCTCAATGCCCATTTCGGAAAGTCGCTTGTCACTGATTGGCACGCTGTCTGCGACGCCATTGGCGCGCCGGTATCCGTCGACGGCGCAGCGGAATTCAAAAAGCGTCATGGAGCCCACCGGCTGACCGAGAATACCGGCCCATTGGTAGACGTCAGACCACTTCACTTTCCCTCTTGGAAGTCCGCCCCGTCCGCTTTCGGGGCCATCTGCTCCCCCGGCGCGTCGTCCGTGTCATCGTCGCCGCCATAGACAGCCGCGGCGACGATGACACGCGCCGGCAGTACAAAGGGCGCAAGCGGCGTTTTTACGTGCAGCCGAACCAGCTTTTCAGCCTCTTCCGCGGCCAGGCCGCCGCCCTCAAGTCCAAGCCGGATCGGCTGCACCACGTCGTCAACGAGCCACTGCCCGTTGGTCAGCCTGTGCAGCACCCAATTCGGGCCGGCGTCGCAATACTGCTGCAACGCCCGCAACTGATCGATGTCCAGGACAAAGCGGTGATGACCGCCCGCCCAGGTCAGAGAAACGCCACGCATCAGGCGGCCGCAGTCCGCGCGGGCGTGCCGTCAAACTGAATTTCGATTTCGGCGCTGACCTTCTGACCCTTGGTGCGTGAATTGTTCAGCTGGGACAGCAGCGCCGGGCCGCTTTCGATTTCAGTGTCGCCGCTCGCAGCCTGTGCGTTGGTTACACGAACGTTCAGCGGCTGCCCCGAATAAAGCCAATCCAGCAGCTTGCCGTTGCTGCCGCGCGCCCATACACCGCTAGCCGAAATGGAAACATCAAGGTTCCGCACCGCACGCTCAGTCTGCAATGGCAGGCTTTCGTCGTCGCAGTCCGCCGGAACTTCGGCGGTGTCGATATTCGCGGTGCGCGTTACGGTCGCGTCGACCATGCCGCAGATCTTGGAATAGGTACCCGGCGAACCGTCCGGATCGAATTCCACTTCCAGGACAAGTTCTTCGAATTTTTCAGTGACTGGCGCAGCCATCGCATTTCTCCATGTGAAAAAGGCCGCACGATTGCGGCCACTTGGAAATCAGGGTTTTGGGGTTTCAGACGACTTCTTCGATCTGGCCGCTTAGCGTCATGACGCTTTGATGCGTGATCCCATCGCGGGCCTTACCCGTCACGACACGCTCGACGGTAAGCTGCACCAGGGCGTCGGTAGTAAGCGACAGGTCCGCCCGGTGCAGGAGTCTGCGCAGAAGGCTTGCCAGGTTCTTGCATTCGACACCGCCGACTGCCTTCGACCACACGTTCAGCGTCTGGGTAAATTCAAAGCCGGAAATGCAGTCTGAGTCATCTTCCAGCTGCTCAAATGAACCGAGCGTGACGTAAGCCGATTTTCCCTTGAACGGGTCTTTCGGTGGACGGTCATAGCATCCACCGGCAATCGCCATCACACCCGCGTTGCCTTTGATCGTGTCCACCAGAAGTTTCTGCAATTCAGCTTCAGCGCTCATCCGCGTCCACCCTTGGCAACACCTCGGATCGCCTTGTTAAGCGTCCGCGATATTTGAGTTTTGATGCTGCGCCGTAACAGCCGATAAGCAGGATAAAAGAACGGCTGCGCGGTCGTGCCGGGGTGCTGCGAACCAGCGAAACGGCCTTCGTTGATGTGCGGCGCTGTATCGTATTCGACCAAGTGCGCGTATCGCACTTCGGAATTACCCGCCGTTACCAGCGCTTCTGTCTCGCCGGCGACCCGCGCACCGCCAGGCTGGCTATAGGCTGGCGTCGCTTCGCCTGGCTTGGTGACGACAATGCTTTTGATCAGGTCGCCATCATCTTCAGGAGCAAGTGTCCTTTGGACTGCCGCAAGGCGTTCTGCCTGCTTGACGACGGCCTGCGGCGCAACTTCCCTCGCCGCTTTGCGCATCCGCGCGAGTTTGTGCTGCAGTTCAGCGCGCCCCTGCATCTTTGCCGTCATCAGGTCACGACGCCCTTTTCCGCCAGGAAATCCAGATATCCCGCGTTATCTGCCTCGCGCGGATCTTCCCGCACGTTCCAGACAGCGCCGGAATTGACGTCGACCGCCCGCCACTCCGGAATAATCTGACGCGTTTCGCTGCTATCCCTCACGGTCAGGATTGCGGGTGTCTTGCCGGACAGGCGATCAGCGATCACGCTTTCGCCACCGCGCAGCTCGCGCACCTTCACCCAAACCGTGAATTGCGCAGTCCAGTCTCCGGACTCTTCGTTTCCGTGTCCGTCATCTGCCACCGCACGGACTTCGAAGCGCAGCCGCTTGTCGAGTTTGGCAAACCGGGCCATCAGATACCGCGCCGGTAATTGATCAGCATTGCATCCCAGCTGCTGAAACTGCCCGTCGCACGCGTCTCACGGTTTTCATACCGTTCCGCGATGCGCTCGTAGATCGCCAGGCGCACGTCGAGCGGTAAGGCGTCATAGCCAGCATCGAGGCCGATTGTAATGCGGGAACCGGTCTGGATGCTTGGCCAGGAAAGGCCGTAGACAGGCTTGATTTGCGCCTCAAGCCCTTTCAGGCCAATCAAGCGCAACTCATAGTCTTCGACGGCAACAGTTTGGGCGCTGCCGTCCGGATCGGTATAGTCGATTGAATTTATGCCACCGGCCGGCACAGGTCCGACCGGAAGACGTTCCAGGTCGGCCCAGCAATCGCAGACGATATCGAGCGTCTGCCGGCGCAGGAAAAGATTGCAATAACTTTCCGCTTCCTGCGTGGTTTCCTCAATGAGACCCTGGATGCTGGCATCGTCGTCAGCGGTGTCAACGCGCAGCCGCGTCTTGACATCAGCAACGGCGACGACAAGGCCGGCCGGCGCAGTTGTCACCGTTGCCGCGTACCACATTAGCCGCGAACCTCGGGTGCTGCGGGATCTGAAGTCTCTTCTGTTGCCTTCGCGTCGAATGCCGCTTCAAGCGCGGTCAAAGCATCCTTTGTCGCACGCAGATCGTCCTGCAGAACTTCAACCGTCTTCGTCAGCTTGTCTCGCTCGGCGGTGACTTCGCTCAATTCTTTCTTCAACGATCCGACAGTCACATCACCTTTCGTCGCCTTTTCGGCAATGCCAGCAGCAATCAAACGCTTGGCTTCTGCATCCGAAAAGCGCTCAGTTGTTTCACCGGGGTCAAGGGCGAAGTCTTTGCCTGCCATGCCCGTTTTCATCGTGATTTTCATTCCGTATACCTCCTTCTGCTCACAGAGCGGGCGCCCAAAGGGCGCCCGCCTTAGAAAGCGGAACCAGGCTGGATTAGGCGTTCGCCATTGCCTTGATGGCGTCGGTATCGCCGAGCTCGCCGTCGAAGCGGATCAAACCGGCAATGCCAAGCTGCGGCCAGAAGCGTTCGCGCAGGACGCCGATCACGGGGCTGCCGACCTTGCGGACGAAATACTTGCCGAAGTCGCCGAACACCATCGGACGGTTCCCGGTACCGATGCTCGCCATGTGCTGGTTGATCGAGTACGGCTTGTTATTGAAGAGCGCGGGCGTGCCCTCCTGCACATTGCCTTTCTGCCAGAGGTAGTTCCCCTGACCGTCTTTCAGTTTGCGACAGGCGAGCAGAGTGTTGTCATTGAACATGTAACGGCACTTCGGTGATGCGCGATAAGCGGGATCGACCGAGTGTTCCAGTTCCATGATTTCGTCCCAAGTAATGGCGCTTGCGCCAGCCGTGGTTTTGCCGACCGTTGCAGCAGTAGCAACGCCATGCGGTGCATCTGCGCCGGTTCCGGTCGTCAAACGGCGGTTTGCAATGCGCCCGAGACGCTCACCCAGAAGCGAACCAAGCAGGGTTTCCATGTTGAAAATGGAGTCCATATCCAGCTCCCACGACCAGCGAATGAATTCGGTGTCATAGGAATAGGCGTTCAATGTTTTCTGCCCGAACACGACATCTGCACCGCCATCGTCAGTCAGATCCGCTCCCTCGGTATGTTCGGCAGCTTCGTTGGCAGTGTCGTTGACGGTCGGGATCGGGATCGGATTACCCGAAGCCGTGTTCATCACGGTGCAGATGTTTTCGTCGTACATCGGCCCCCACATCGCCATGCTGCGGATGATTTCATTCGCAAGCTCAGTCGGGACCGTATAGCCGCCACCAGTAGGCGCTGCACCGGTCTGAATGCGCTGTTCAAAATTCGTAGCACCGCGCTGCAGGGTCGCCCTTTCCTCCGACGTCATGTCGACCGGCGACACACCGCAGACCATCTGCGCAAAGACCTCGCGGTAAGTGACACCGTCACCCGGTTCATCACTGCCGCGCCCTTCAGTGTCGTTCACGGGCCGGCGCCGTTCGCGATCCTGCTGCATGCGCTCTTCGTGACGCTTCTCGATGCCTGCCAGGCGCTCTTCGCGCTCGATCTGTTTTTCCAGCCGGTCGTGCTCGGCCATCGCTGCGTCGTGCTGCTCTTCCAGTTCCTTCGCCCGCGCTTCATCGGTTTCGCTAGTGATCTGGTCGAGACGTTCGCGCGCTTCTTCGACAAGGCGCGCCTGCTTTTCCCGCAGCTCCTTGATGCGTTTTGCCATGGAACTAACTCCTGTTCAGTTTTGGGGGGTTGGGCCTTCAGGCGCGCGCCTTAGGCTTTACTCCGGACTCTTGCGTCCAGGTTCACTTTCATCCGCAGACGACGTTGCGCTGCGCTGAAATTTTTCTGCCGACGATCTGCCCGCGCCGCCTCAAGCGAGCGCATGGCGAGGCTTGTACCGTCATAGGCTGGCAAGGACACGGCGGATACTTCGATAAGCTCCACCTCCATTACCGTTCGTTTTGGCACGTCGCCGTTGTCGTCCCACTGCTCTTTCGTCACGTGGAAACCGAACGACATGCCTGAAAGATCGCCGCGCTCGACCAGCGCCTTGACGTCACGCCCGTCCGACGTGTCCGGCAGGTCGATTTCCACGGCAAGCCCCTTGCTGTCTTCCCTCAGGCGCAAGGTGCCGGCTGACTTCCGGCCGAGCACACGACCTCGATCGTGATTAAAGAAAGCCAACACGTCTTTTTCTGAGATGGACCGGGCAAACGCGCCGGGCAGCAACGTTTCAATGAAACAACCGCCGATATCGGCGTCCCGATTGAACACTGCCGCGTAGCCCGCAACAGTCATTCGGCCATCATCGGCTGCCCGCGCTTCAACAGCCCGGACCACGCAACGCGTTTCTGTGTCAGGCTTGCTCGCCATCGTCACCCTCGTTTTCCTGATTGGGTTGATTGGAAACCTGCAACTGCGTCCCGAGCGGAACGGTTGCCCCCTGGATGTGCAACTGATCGGCCGCCGGGTCTTTCACCTTCGGTAACCCGAACCGCTCGCGCGCTTCATTCGGCGTATGCACTGCCCCCTGGACGCCGCGCACAATGCCTTCGATCAGGCTCTTGAAGTCACCGCGCATCAGGCCGTCCAGGTCGTGACGGACATAACGGTTGCCATTCATCCGGCCGAACAGTTTCAGGTTCAGTTCACCTTCAAGCGCCGTGCACCACTGCACGACCAGGTGCTTGACCAGATGCAAGTCGTTCTGCTCGACGTTGGAAAACGTCGCCCGACTAAGATCCTGCAGGAATGTCGGTGGCATCTGATAGACGCGAGCAATCTCTTGCACCTGGAAAAGCCGCGCTTCGGTCATTTGACCCTTTTCCGGGTCAAAGCCGATCTGCGAAATCTTATATCCAGGCGGCATCTGAAACAGCGGCTTACCGCTTTCGCGGGCAACTTCGATTGCGCGTTTGATGTCGTCGATCGCCCGTTTCATCGTTTCGGCGTTTGCGGGCATTGGCCCTTCGACAGCCAGCGGCGGGATGCCGCCACCGGCGAAGAACATCGAGCCATATTCGTTCATTGAAAGCGCAAGCTGGATGGCCTTTTCGCCGAGAGCGATCGGCCCACGATGCTGGACGCCGTTTGGCTTCAACATGAACGGAATGTCGATTATCTCGCTGGCCGGATAGTCTCGACCATCAAAGGTATAGACCAGCCGCAGGCCTGTGCGACGAACGCTGGTGCGCGTCGGGTCCATCGGCCAGATAGCTTCAATGCCATTTCCACGTTTTTCAATCCAGGCAAGGCCGCGCCCGCCGGTGAATACCTGTTCCCAGAAGTATCGCCGAAACTTCGACGTATCCATTTCGTCGTTCGGGTTCTCTTCCAGGACAGTCTGCAGCTTGCCGACGATCCGTTCCGGCCCGTTCTCTGTGCGACGAAACGCTTGCAAGGGAACCGTCGCCAGTGTGCGGCTCAGGAACAGCACGGCGGCCTGCAAGGCTGGCACCTTGAGAGCACTTTCAATGGTGACGGCAGGAACCCCGCCACCATGCAAGCCGAAAAACTCCATGAAGTTTTCCGCGCTTACTTTCACGGTCGGGTTTTCTATGGTCGCGGCGCGGGTTTCACGCTTGCGACCGAATCCGGGAAATCTCATCAGGCCACCAGTGAAAATTCAGGGTCATCCCACGGACAAGCCGCGGCGGTTCCGGCCGCTTCCGGCCCGACTTCCATCAGCTTCACCGCGTTGAAGAGCGCGACAAGCGGGTCGATTTTTGCCTTGCCGGCAGTTTCCTTTGTGATCAGCACGGCATTTCCGCGCTGCTCTGCGCGGGCGTTGCCGACGCACCAGGACATGAGGCCTTGGCCACCGTGCCAAAGCGTCCCGTCTTTCAGCTTACGCTCGATGCCCCAGACGGCTGACGACAGCCGGAAGCCCTGACTGACGCCCGTCACCAGGTCGCCACCGATACCGCAACGGGCAAGTTCGTCGACAAGGGCTGCAACACCCATCGGGTCAAGCCCAACCCCGTATTTTTCCGGCATGAGACCCGAGGCAAAAACCTGCTTACAGACCTCGGCGACACCCTCGATATCGCTTGTCGCGTCGTCGCAGAACGTCAGCTCGCCGGCCTTTTCGAAGTCGGTCAGTTGTTGGGCGATTTCCTTGCGGATCACCAGGACGTCGCGTTGCGCCCAAGCATGCCCCCAGCAAAGCCAGTGCTGGGTTTCGCGATGGCGACCGAGCACGGAAACGCCGAGAAGATCGTCAAGGCCGCCGCCGTCAATACCGACCGTCACGACTTCCGATTTTTCGAGAAGTGCTTCAAGGCCCGCTAACTCGGGCATTTGCTGCTTTGCCCAGAAATGCGATCCACGCCAACCGCCGAGCGACTGACCGACTTCGACATTCAGGTGCTGTGAGGCAAACAGCAGAAGAGCGGCGGTTCCCTTGGCTTCGGCCTTGATCAACTCATCTCGCAGGAACTTTTCGTCAACGGACCTGTTCAGGTTCGGATTGACCATCCCCCACGTTTTCGGATCCCGCCATCCATTGTCGTTCGCCACTTCAAACGGCAGCTCGTACAGGATCGGCAGCAATGGCAAATCCAGTTCGCCGTCGCGCACCTGGCGGGCAATGGTCAGCTCTTCCTTGAAGACACCAGCAGGCGGTGCTTTGCTCTGCGTCGTGATCTGTAGCAGGAAGCCATCAGGCCGAGCCGCCAGCGAGCCGCGTATCTCGACGAAGATGTCGGCCGCTTTGGCTTTCATTGCGAACACGTGCGTTTCATCGATCAGGATAAAGGTTGCCTTCGATCCGGTGATGACGTCGGCCTCTGCTGCTTTGATGATGATCATCGCCCGCGAAACCCGGTGCGTGATTGTCTTCTGGTGGTTTTGAGCCTGAAAGACCGCGTCCAGCTTTTCGTCCAGCCGGATGATGCCAACTGCCTGCTTGAAGGCAATCTCGGCAATTTTCTTGGTCGGCGCGATCAGCAGTAATTCCGCTTCTGGTCGGATATTCAGGATCGCGGCGACCACCATAATCGCCGCCGCGATCGATGACTTGCCGTTCTTCTTCGGTACCAAGAGGAAGAATTCACGCAGCGCTCTGCGTTTGGTCTTGACGTCGAATGATCCGAAGATCACACGTACCAGGTCAAAAACCCATTCGTCGCAAACTTCGCCGTAAGTCGGCGTCCCGATGATGTCCGGCACCCGCAGGCGCTTGAAGATACGCAACGCCCGTTCGGCTTCGTCGTCAAATATTGGCAGATCCGGTATCAGCGACTTGCGGCCGACGATACGTTCCTTCCAGTCCGGACAAGCCGTCGACCAGGACAGGTCCGTTTTCTGCGCAGCGGCCGACATCAGTTGACGGAACCCCGGAAGGCAAGGTCGCCGCCCCAATCGCCCGCGCTTCGCATCGCGCTTTCGGCATCAGCCTGCGCCTGCTCTTTCTTTCCGAGCTTGCGCGGCGCGATTTCGTCTTCCTGCTCATCGTCGCGAGCGTTCTGCATGTCCCGCAAGTCGGCATCGAGCTTCATCATGTCGTTGCGTTCCAGGAGCTTTTCGAATGCCTTGAACGCCCCGACGTTCCCGGCCATTCCAAGTTCCCAAAGCTTCATGGCCTTGGCGGCCGTCATCATGTCGCGCTGATAGTCGCGCAGTTTGAGCACCTGAAAATAATTCCGCCTCAAAGTCGGCTGCGAGACGCCAACCGCGCGGGCAATCCGTTCATTGCTCCAACCGAATGACAGCAACATCTTGATTTTGTTCTCTATTTCCGGCGTCGGCACATGCTTCGGCCGTCCCCGGCCTTTCTGGCCAGTCACAATCGGGTTGCCGAACAGGTCAAATTCTTGGCTCACAGGAAAAAAATCTCCAAATGAGAGGGGCGGTGGTGCAGGGCGGCGACCGGGTTTCAGGATCGACCCACCCCCTCCCCGGTCAGGTCAGGCCAGCGGCACGTGCGCCGCGCGCTTGCGAGGTCTTCTGCTGGTGATGCGCATGGCAGAGCAACTCGATGTTGGATCTATCCAGCGGCGCGCCGCCGTCTTTCAACTCGATGATGTGGTCGGCAATGACACGCTGCGTCGATCCGCAGCGCTCGCACTTGCAGCCGCGTTCGCGCTTGATGCTTGCCACAAGCTTTCGCCACTCAGGCGACTTGTAGAAGCTCGCGGCGATCTTAGGCATCGACCGGACACGCGACGGCGCCCTGCCAAGCATCGGCTTAAGGTTGGTGAGTTTTGCCATGATCCAGACATGAAAAAGGCCCGCATCGCTGCGAGCCGTTGCATTCGCCATAGAAACCCATTGCGCCAACACCGCCTATCTGGCGTTTCAATTGGCTGGGTCCGCCGCCTCAGTCGCTCCGTTTGTGTGGTGAATACTCTCACCCGTGCCCGAGGGGTCCGACGAATCGTCCTGCACTTTGGATACCTCAGGACGTTTCACAGCGTCAACAGGGACGTTCACCAGCACCTTGCCGATTTTGCTGTCTATCGTCCCGTGAACGCGCCTCTTGGCTTCGTCATAGCCGGTAAAGGCAAAGTCAATTCCGGCCCATGCCCCCTTGACCATGCCGAGCATGCAGCCGCTTTCCAGTTCGGCTATCCAGGCAATGAAACCGTCCGGCACCTTCTCGCCTTCATAGGTGCCGTGCGAGACGTCAATCACCCTGCAAAGATCGGCCTTGCTGACACGTGTCGGGACGCCGCTTTCGCTAAAGCAAACAACGCCTTCGACACCGTCGCAGCCGCGCACGTCGTCGACCGTCTGCCCCTTGCTCCGATCGATGCCGGCGAAGAGATACCGGGAAAACATCGGCCGCCTGGTGACATAAGTTCCGCCAGCCTTTTTCTTGGTATTCAGGCCATACTGCCGCTCGATGCATTCCATCGGCAGATAGGCCAAAAGCCCCTTGGCCATCAGCCCGGCTTCTGCCCGTTTCTCGCATTTCGGGTTTGTGTGGATAACCACCCACTCGACCGCGCACCCCATAACCAGCTGCTTGAACAGTTCCAGGTTGTGAACAGTTTCCGGCCGCTTCACCTTTTCCTGTGTCATTCCGCTGCGTCCTTCTGCGTGAGTGCTGCATGTTCGGTTTCAAATCGGGCCATCGCCGCCCGAACGGCTTCCAGAGGGCTGGCGTAGCTGTCCGGCGCATCCGGCGAAGCCGGGAAGTAGACCCACTCGACCCGGCCAAGATCACCCTCGAACCATGGCCAGCCGCGTTCTTCGTGCAGCGCCTGCCAGGCCTTCCAGCCGGCAGAGCCGACAGGCACCTGCACGAAGTCTGCCCCCAGCCGCTCGGCGACAGCGTCGACCTTGCGCCCCTTGTGCCGATGCATGGCGTCGTCCTGCATCATGTTGACCTTCGGCCAGCCGCAGCGTGCCCACTTGCCGCGCATCAGTTCATCCCGATCGTATTTGCCATCAGCGCACAGCCGCTCTTCGACGGAAGTCAACCGCGGCGGCGGGCCGTCAGGCTCGCCCATCAGAACCGACAGCCGCAGCGCACCCCAGGACTTGCCGAACGGCAGAGCGACTTGAACGCCACCGCCGGCAGACCGTGCTTTTTCCGGCAAACGCTCCCAGCGTTTTTCCTTGAGATAGACCGAAAACCGGCAGATTGCCTTGCGTTTCAGGTCGTTCTTGATGTGATGCAGATAGGCCTGCATGTGCTCGACAGCGCTGTTGCGATCCTCTTCCGAAAGCGCGAACCAGGCCTTTTCGGTCTGTTCCGGGCTGTCGTCGGCATAGGTCGGCCACTCGGCATGTGCCTTGCGGAAGCGTCTTGCCCATGCCTCACGGCTCACCGTGGGCGTGTCGTCTTCCTGCCCCTCTTCGCGCTCGCTCGCACGCTCTCTCTCAATTACTGGTTCTCTTACTGGTTCCCTTACAGGGTTAGTGTCGCAATTTGAGACACGGGAATCGTCATTTTTGAGACACGGCTTTTGCGCATTTTGAGACACGGTTTCGGCCTCATTCCCGTGTCTCATTTCGCGACACGGCTTTGCGCCTTCCGCAGGCTCAAAATCCGCTTCAAATCCAAGACGATAGCGTGTGGACAACTGCTTGCGCGTGCGTTCGTCGCGCCGGGCTTCCCGCGCCACCAATCCGCGCTCTTCCAAGGCGTCCAGATGACGGTTCAACGTCGCCCGCGATATCTCGCAATCCCGCGCCAAAGCGTCCTGCGAGGGGAAACAGCCAAAGTCCGGATTGTAGCGGTCGCAAAGGTGCCAAAGCACGATCTTGGCAGCGGGCGGCAAGCCCTTCTGCTTGATCGCCCAATTGGTCGCCTCATGGCTCATTTGGCACCCCCGGCTTTCAGCAAGGCGTCCAGGTCGATGTCGTGCGCGTTCAGGCGCTTCACGAACTCTTCCAGGAACGGAAGAGGCGCGCAGATAGGCCCGGCGCGCAGGGCTGCCCGCAGGCGCTTTCGTTCGTCCGCAGGCCTGTCGGCACACATCCGCCGGTAAGCCCGGAAATTGATCCAGAACCTATCCATTGGCAGCCTCCTTTGTGCTGCCCGGCGACACATGCACATAAGCCGGGTGATCAGTGGGAAAATCGAAGGGAAAGCGAACCGTCATCAGCCCGCCGATGTTGAAGGCCTGCAGGTACTTGGCGCGGTGCAGATCCATAAGCACCTGCCAAAGCACGAACGCGCCCAGGCCGGTGCGCTCGCCCAGCTCCTGCGTTTCAATCCGCAGCGGCCCCGCCGTGTGCGCCTCGGCGAGCGCCATCAGCACCCGGCGACGATGACACGGGTCCGGCAACGCCCTTTCCGCGCCACGCGTGATGACAAAGCGTTCCGCCTGTTCACTCATGCCGCCACCTCGCGCACCACCAGGTCGGGCACGTTGGCGCCGGCAAGAGCCTCGGCGATATCAAGGCAGACGGAATTTCCGCACATGCGCCCCTGCGCCGACTGGCTCAAAGCGACTTCCTGATCGTCCTCGCCGATGCCTGTTTCGATCCGGTAGCTATCCGGAAAGCCCTGCGCCCGGAACCGTTCGCGCGGTGTCAGCATGCGCATGCCGATATCGACGATTGCGTAAGACTGGCCGTCGATTTCCACGGTTACCAGCGACCGGCGGTCGCGCGTGGTATCCGTTCCCATCGGCGCGTCCAGCCCATGGGCTTCGCTGGTGCCGTAGTAGGTATTCAGAAACGCCGCGACGATGGCCGCTTTGCCCGCACCGCCGGCAGTGATCGTGCCGACAGGATCGCCCGCATCAGATCCGACAGAATTGCCGAACTGCCGCGACAGGAACGCAGCCGCGACAGCCTCATGATTGCCGCCAGCCGAATCCGTTCGCGCAGGGGCATCGGCGGGATAGTCCCGCCGGTCACTGCCACGCATCGACAGCATGTGAGCGGACACAAGCCCGACAGGCGCAGCGCCGCCCGGACGCTTCGAAAAACCGTTCGCCGTTATCGTCGGCGCAGGACCGGAGAGCGGCGCCCCTGTCGCGCCCGTGTTGTGCTTTGCCAGGAAGGCGGAAACCAGACACCCGTCCGCCTTTGCGGTTTGGGTGTTCACCGGCATGTCGCCACCCCGCGGCGCGCTTTGCCCGGCCCTGCCACCGCAGCCGACAAGGGACGGCACCAGAAGGCAATTCTGATCTTTCGCGCTGGCCGTCAGCGTATGCAGCGGGGTTTCTGCCGATCGATTTCCGCCGCCCTGCTGTGCATAGGAAACGACGGGTGCCACGGCAGGCATTACCAGCCCGAAGGCATCGCGCGAGGCGGTCAGCGTCGGCATGGGTTCATCCAGCCCCTGCCCCCGGAACCAGTCACCGCCATGATTGCAGACAACCAGAAACGGCTTTTTTGCATCGATCACGTAGCGCATGACGCCGCGCGCGATCCGCCGCAAGGTCGCGTCGGCAAGCGGCCGCTTGGCGCGCACGCCGTGCTTTTGCAAAATCTCTTCCGAGGTATCGAAAATGGACGGGCACGGCAGTGACCAGTCGATGATTTCCGCCGCCGTGCGCCAGGGCTTCTTTTTGCCCGCGATCACCGCCGGGTCATCCGGCGCACCGTGCGTCGGTTCCGGCCAGACAATCGGCTTGCCGTCCCGCCGCGCGATCACGAACAACCGCTTGCGGATCGTCGGCGCGCCATAGTCGCAGGCGCGCAGCTCGCGCCACTCGACGCGGTATCCGTGGCGCTTCAGGTCCTTCACCCACTTGTCGAAGGTTTCGCCCGCACGGTCCTTGCAGGGTTTGTATCCGCCCTCGCCATCCGGCACCACCGGACCCCACGTCAAGAATTCCTCGACGTTCTCAAGAATGATCACGCGCGGCCGGGCACGCTTTGCCCAGGTGACGACAGTCCAGGCAAGGTCGCGAATATTGCGCTTGACCGGCCGCGCGCCTTTCGCCTTGGAGAAGTGCTTGCAGTCGGGCGAGGCCCAGAGCAGGCCAACCGGCCGATTATGGCAAAGGTCCATCGGGTCGACCTGGTAGATGTTCTTGGAAACATGCAGCGTCGACGGATGGTTCGCCCGGTGCATGGCCAGCGCCTCGGCGTCATGGTTCACCGCGATATCCGGATGGCGGCCAAGGGCCTGAAAGATGCCGGTCGACGCCCCGCCACCACCGGCAAAGCAATCGATGATCAGCTCGCGCCCGCCAGGACGCCCGGCAACGGCCGGCAGATCTGTCAGAAGGTCACGCATCAACCCGCACCTCCGGAAACCCGTCGTGCGTCACGCCGTCCAGGACTCGACCAGCGGCAGCTTTTCCGACACGGAACATCGGCATGTCTGCCGCGCCCTCGGAACAAAGGCAGCAATCAATCCACTCGCCGTCCGGTGCGTGAAACTCGCCGAACGGCAGGTCGTTGATTTCGTCGCCAAGATGCGCAGCATGGCTACGTGGCAGCCAGACACCCCACTGCTTGAAAAGAAACGACACCCCAGCGGCCGCGCACTGGTCGCGCAGTGCCCGCGCCCATTGCGGGTTCATTGCCCGTGCATGGTCGCCGCTTTCGCCGCCGACGATGACCCAATCGAGCGTGTCGAACATGGAATAACATTCCCATTCATGTTCGGCGCAGCACCCATGGGTGCAATGCTCCAGACAAGGATCGAGATGCCGCGTCAGGTCCACCGGCCCTAGCAGGGGCTCGGCGGATACAAACCGAACCGCGGCAGGAATTTTCATAAGGTAAGGAATGCGGGTGTCGGCAGTCGGTTGATCTTCGATCGAAACGCCAAGCCAGACATTTGGCAAAAAGCCCTTGTTCGCGAGCCGTTCGAATCCAGCGGCATTCATCGCGTTCGGGTCAAACCCCATCGCCCGCGCTTCACCTTCAATGACCATCCAGCGGGCCGCTTGAACATCGCTGAGGTATCTGCGCATCCGCTCCGGACGCTTTGTCAGCACCTGGAACGTATGCTGCGGACACAGCGCCATGACGGCGAACACCTTGTCGATCCATTCATCTGGCACGTTTTCATGAAACAGGTCCGCATGCGCGCAGACGAATATCCGGCGCGGCTTGCGCCAGTGCAGCGGCTGGTCGACCCATTTTTCGTTGAACCGCACCTCGCCGGTGAACTGCGCCACACCGGCCGCGTTGCGCTTGGCAAGGCCCTTGCGCGACGGATGATTTTTGAGCCGGCTGGCGGCTAGGTCGGCTGCGTAGCAATACCGGCAGCCTTCGGAAACAAGCGAACAACCCGTCACCGGGTTCCAGGTCGCGTCGGTCCATTCGATCTTGGTTTTATCGGCCATGCGTCACCCCCTTGTCGGCGGTGCAGCGCGCGGCATATTTCAGCAGCACGTCGGCGTGGCACGGCGCATCCAGCGCGCACCAGCACGCCAGATCCTTTCCGGCCAGCTCATGCACCGGCAATTCTGGAATCGTGAAAATCTCGAAACACTGGCACGCGTCTTCGGCATCCATCGGCTGGCCCGGCATGCCCGGCAGGTCAGCCCCCACCTTGAACGGGTTTCCCCATTTCGACGTGCGGTCAACGATCACGGCATCCGGCGCGTCGCAGCGCCAAGGCTTTGTTCTGGTCATCTGGATACGTTTCGGCATCACTTGCCCCGCCCCTTCGGCCTGAGTTCAGTGACGACACCGCCAACAGCTGGCGCAGTTTCCACGTGCGGATAATCGTCAAGGGATGTTTCAAGCGGCCACGGCACCGCAGAACAAGCGCGGTCAGCCAGCCCGCGGGACCAAAGCCGCGGCAATCCGGAATCGGGATGCGGCTTTACCGTTTCCAACACGCGCGAAAGCACCGCTTCGCGGTTCATTTCCCACCCCGAGCGCGGCCCTACGACGATCTGCCGTTTGATGTGCTCGCAAAATTGGCGCATGAGGGCGGGGGTGGCCGTTTCCATCGCTTCAGCGAGCGCCGCCAGGGCCATGTCAGGAAGAACAAATGGAGCAAAATAGCGCTGAAGAATTCGCCGCCGTTCACCCTCGCCCGGCGCTTTCAAGTCGATCTGAATTTCAAATCGGCGCCAGACAGCTTCGTCGATCCTGTCCCCGAAATTCGTGGCCGCAACTGCGAACGTTTCCAGACTATCCAAGCTCTTCAGAAGCGCGTTGATCTGGTGATTATGGTCCTGCTCGCCAACTTTGTTATGGCCGCTGCCCATACGTTTCGCAGCGATGCTGTCGAATTCATCGAAGAACAGAAAAATCGGCTCAGGCTGTCCTTGGACGGCCCGAAAAAGAGCACCAATGTTGACCGCGCTCGCACCGACGTACATGGAAACGACACGCTCAGGCCTAACGACCAGCATGCGCAACCCCAGCCGCGCAGCCAGATGATGCGCGAGCGTTGTTTTGCCGGTGCCAGGAATGCCGGTGAAGAGTGCCCGCCGGCGAGGTTTCAGGCCGACCGCCTCCAACTCATCTTTGGCCCAAATCTCTTCAAGCCATTCCATGAGCGCCGACCGCACAGGCGCGGCCAGGATCGGCTCGACCGCCTCTTGCGGTTCCAGGATGTCGCCAAAAGTTTCAAGGTTCTGTGGCACCTGTCGCATCATCAATCACCACCCGGACCCATGCCATCGGTGCCGGATGCATCACGCCAGCCCTTGTCAAAGGCCTGCCTGCGCTTGTCATCCCAGGCGAACGGATTGGAGGTTATCGGCTCATTTGCCTTGTACGCCTCCCGTCCGAGTGCTTCTGCACCCGCCTCATCAACATCAGGGGCGTCACGGCGCGCAGGACGCGGGCGGGCCGCAGGGTCGACCGGCGCAGCTTTAGGTTCACGGTAGTCTTCCGCCTGCGCTTCACCGTCCGCATCGCGGTAAAGCCGCACGGGTTTCTTGCCGATCTTGACGATAATTTCGCCTTTCTTCGGCACCAGCATTTTGAAGGCCTCTATGACCTGATCACGCGCGGCAACGTCCACGTCCATAAGGCCAACCGCCTGAAACAGCGGCGACTCGCGCTCCATACCGAGCGCGTGCAGATACATATCAAGCTCGGATTTTGCTTCGTCGTAATCGCCGGGCTTGGCTGCGCGGATCTTCAGAACATCGCGCACCCGCGCAGGGGTAAAGCCCTCAGCCTTCAATTCGGCGAACACGAGCTTTTCGTCTTCGGCAAGCTGCTTTTTCTCAGCCCGTATACGCTCGATACGGTCCACGAAACTTTGCAAGCGCTCTGCGGAAACAGTATTTCGACCTGGTGAAGTTGCCATTGCTCTCACGCTCCTATGGCTGGGTTGAAAACAGCGGCCCTGCATCAGCAGGGGCATCCGCCTGCCGGGCCTTGACGATTTCGCGTTTGCGCTCTTCCGGGCCGGTGACACAAAGCGCCATGCGGCGGCGAATATCGTCCTGGTATTCCGTCTCGCGCTCGCACAGAACGGCGTTGAAACCTTCGTAAAACGCGGCTTCGCCCGTCGTGCCGGTACCGGCAAAGATGTCCAGCACCGTCCCGCCTGGTGGCGTCACCAGGCGGACCAGGTAACGCATCAATTCCACTGGCTTTACTGTCGGATGCTTGGACGCAATGCGGTCGTTTGCGTCCGCCTTTGCGGAATAGAAGAACCGGGCAGCGGAACCTTTGTCATTGCGCGGCAGACTCGGCTTTCGATCACCGGTCTTGAACGCATAGACATCACCCGAAAAGCCCGCCCCGGTCGGCTCACTACCGGTCACAAGACCCTGCGCACCAGGAGCCTCCGGAAACGCTTCCAGCACGGCTGCACTGCCGTCATGGATGACATTTGCCGGCCACCGACCGTCAGGTGAACCACCGCGCGGACCAGGCTTTGCTGCAAAGTTTGTGGAACCGTTTTTCTGGTACCGCCGATCAGCGCTTTTCTCGCCAGACCGGTAGTGCGACCAAAGTTTGCAGGAACCGGAATTTAGCGGCGCTTCAGACCCAACCCGACACGCGTCGATATTCACCGCGCCCGTGCCGTGCTTAAGAATGTTTTCTGTTCCGTTTTTCTCGCTGAAAGGCTTTTGCCCCATGAACACCGGCTCGATGGCGGGCTTGAGGCTTTGACCGCCATAGCGGAACCCGTCATAGCCTTCTGCCTGGACACGGGTCGCTTTGGGGAAGCCGGAACCGAACAGCCATGCCAACAACCCGCCGTCATGCAGGTCGACGATCCGCGCCAATGCCCGCATCTGCGCTTCCGATAGCGAAGCGAGAAACGCGGAAATGACGGGATCAGGATCGAACAGCTGCGCGATCAGCGGATGCTGCACGAACCCGGCTTCCTCGATCGCGCTGGACATGCGCCCGAAACCCCGCGTCGAAGCGAAGGCCAGCAGGTATGCACCCGGCTTGAGGACACGGAAAACCTCGCACCAGATTTCCGGCCGAAAGGCGATATCGCCGCCGTCCCACTGCTTACCCATGAACCCGGCGGAAGCCCGTTTGTAAGCCCCCGTCTTACCGCTCTTGACCGCTGCCTGGTTTCCGCCAAACCGCTTGACGATGCTCGTCAGGTGATACGGCGCATCGGTCACGCAGGCATCCAGACTGTCCGCCGGAAGGCTTTTGAGAATATCCAGGCTGTCACCGCAGTGCAGAGCTACCCGGCCGCCGAGAAAGGTTTCAGCCATGCCGCCCCCCCTCGCTTGCTTCATGGGTGTGTTCCCGTGAAACACGTTCCACGAAAGCGAGCGGGTCGACGTCCAGCACATGGCAGAGAATGCAGACCGTGTCGGCCCGCGCGAAAACATCCGGGTGCGCCCGTTCGGCCCGCAGGATCGTGCTGTCGCTCACCCCGGTTTTCTGTTCCAGGTCGCGCGCAGTCAGGCCCTGCGCCTCGCGCTCGGCACGCAAGGCCTTCCCCAGCCCCTCCCGGTCCAGGCGCATCATGTCAGCTCTCCGCACCCGCGACCGATCTGGCTGCTATCACCCGGTGCCGTGAAGTCCTGCCAATGCACCCAGCCCTTGGGGCAGTGAAAGCCCCATTCGCGTACGCGCGGGCCTGTGATGAACAGCGTCTCGGCTGGCTGGCCGTCGATCAGTTCCAGGCGATGCGCCATTTCGGGACCGCGATAGATGCAATCACCGGCCAGGACCACGCGCGGCCCATCTTCAAGCACCTCACGCAGCTGCCCTTTGATCATGATGGAAAAGGACGGCCAGGGATGATCATGCAGCGCCCGGTCGTCGTCATCGCGCAGAATGCGATGGTAGTAGACGTTAAAGGTCGGATTGCGCGGCAGCAGCCACCACCGCAGCATGTACGGCGGGTTGCCGATGATGAAATCCGGATCGCGCTCCGGGCGAAGATTGCGGAAATTGGTCGGAAGATCGATCATTGCCCCACCTCTTCAAGATGTTTGGAAATTTCCACCAGCTGTTCGGCCGCAACCCGGCGGGCGAGGCTCGCCGCCTCAAGCGCGCCAGTGAATTCGGCGAGCGTCCGCGACAGGCTTTCCAGCCCCTTCCGCGCTTCGGCGATATGGTCGACCTTGGGGGCAGGCACCGGCCCCAGGAACTGTTCGCGGATGTCTTCCACCCAGCGGCGCGGCATGTTCTGTTCGGTGGCGACGCGGGCATCGTCATAGCCCGCATCAAAACCGGCTTCAGGGCAGAACACGATTTCCAGCGCTTCCAGCAGCGCGCGACTCTGTTCCGGCGTCGGCCGGCGCGGCGGATCGGCCTTCACCAGATCCGGCTTCCAGGCTGCCGCCTTCTGACATGCCGGGCAGCTGTGCTTGCCCTTGCGCGGGCCAACGTGCCATCCGGCGCGCTGGAATTTCTTGCGCAGCGGCTCGGCGGGCAGCGACTTGCCGCTGACACCGGCCCCGGCGAAAACGTCTTCCGTTTTCCCGCAAGCACAAGTGATCGTGGCATACATGCCCGGCCGCTGGCCCTCAGGCGTCTTTGCGGCGACATCAAACAGAGTTTCTGCGCTGCTCCGGGCCATTACGCACACCCCGCTTCCTGAAACAGCCGGTCACCGGCAGCGTGAAGCATTTCGCCAAGGCGAAGGCAGATCCGACGGCGCGCTTCGTCGATCGGCACCGGCGCCACCCCGCCGCCTGGACCACGGTCAAAGCTGGCATCAGGGTCCGCCACCAACACGGGCTTGCCGTGCTTCTGCGCCAGCTTCAAACCGCACCAGGCGGCAAGGCGTTTCTGCGTATCGGAACTGGAAAAGCCACCGGCCAGAACCGCAGCAACCCGGCCCGGCTCGACATCCGTTTCAACGGCGATCAGCAACACCGCGCTGGAAAAACCCGCGCTGTAATCTTTCAGCCGCAACCGATGCTGCGCCCGTGCCCAGCAATAGGTTTTCAGCGTCTGGCGAACGTCGCCAATCTTGGGTTCGAATTTCATTTCCACCGGCGATACCTCCCCTGTTTCGGAAAGGCGTTCCGGGCTTCTGCGGCCCGCTGGTTGCGGCGGCGCTCTTCCGGCGACTGGTAGACAATCTTCCGGCAATCGGCGCACCAGGCACCGCCCTGGGCGCGCCGGTTGCCGCAGTAGAACTGCTGTTCAACCCGCGTTTCGGACTTGTCCCAAAGCGGCCGGCGGCAATGCCAGGGCTTCAACTCGAAAATGGTCAAGCCACCATGGGTCGCGTCCGGATGCGCAATCTGCGGCGCCTCGATGACAGGCAGCGGCTCTGCCTTCACCAGAACCGGCTTCGCATTGTTTGCGCGTGCACGGCGGGCTTTCTTTTCCAGCCGGTTACGGTAGCCCCTCGCGCCGATCACGGCCGGGTCAGCGTCGAAGCCTTCGCGCTCGGCAACGTGCCGCACCTGGTTGACGCCAATGGGGCCATAGGTCAGCGCAAGGGCTGCGGTTGCCTCTTCCGCCGTCCGGCCGCCTGCCAGCTGCCAATAGACAGCCTCGGCCTTTTCTTCGGCCGTCAAGGTGCCCCAGGTCAGCGCACCGCCGTCCCCGGTTTCGTCGACCGCGTGTCGTGTATCTTCGGCAAGGCTCATGAGGATTTTCCTTTCTTCGCGGCAGCCAATTCCAGCAGAAGATCGGAAACGAAAATCAGGTCATTGGCCTCGTTGATCAGGGCACGCACGCCGTCGTGTGCGCGCTCTGTCTGCTCTTCCTCGGCAATCAGGACAGCGAAACGCATCGTCCCCTGCCGGATGCCCGAATAGCCACGCAAACGCTGCGCGAGCGCGGTCAGGTCTTCGGCGGTTGCATTCTCAAACAGGCTCATGCCGCAGCACCCCGCTCGACTTGCGCGCGAAAATTTGCTGTCATGCAGCCTTTCGAACGGGAGATTTTGAATTGAGATTTCGAAGCTTGATTGCTGGGATAGCCCTTTGCGCTACGGTCACCCCTACATCCGCAGCGGTCGACACGCCTCAGGGCTGCAGCAAGATCCCGTACGACGATACGCGCCTTGCTTGCTACGACCGCTTCTTCAAGGTGAAACCCGAAAGCACCCAGGAGACCAAAGCACCGACTGACTGGCAAACGAGCCTTGAAAAATCCAAGATGGATGACAGCACAGCCGTAATCCTGGTCACTCAATCGGAAGAAGTTATTGACTGTGGCTGGAACCGCGGCGACCGTGTGACGCTGCACGTGCGTTGCATTGAAAATACAACGGCCATGGTTTTTTCGACCGGTTGCCACATGACCGGTCACGGTGGTTACGGCGAGGTCACCTACCGCTTGGATGACGATAAACCCAAAACGGCCAGGATGACCGAAAGCACCAATAACCGCTCTCTTGGGCTCTGGACTGGTGCGCGGGCAATTCCGGTCATCAAGCAGATGTTCGGCAAGAGCCAGATGATTGCCCGCATGACGCCCTTCAGCGAAAACAGCTTTACCGCAACCTTTAAGATCGGCGGACTGGAAGAAGCTATCCAACCGCTGCGCGATGCGTGCCACTGGTAGGGTCATCCCTCACCCCCGACCGACCGGGCATAAGTCTGCAGAACGACAAGCGCCTCGATCGCCGATGACAGCTTGTTCAGAATTTCAAGGTCGGTGATTTCTTCCGGCGTTATCTGACCGTCGTCATTCAGTGCGGTGCAGATCGCCTCGGCAGCGTCCGCACCGCGTTTCACCGCAGTTCCAACGGCCGCCGGCCAGTTGGTGATTGCCCCTTGCGTCTTCGGCAGCGGCACGAACACGCCATTGGCAAGGCGGCACATGGCGCGGATCACGTCGGCATCGTCCGTGTCGATGGTCAGATCCATCAGGACGTCCACCGGAACATGTTCGCCGGGATGGTTCGGCGAGCCATAGCGCGAAAGCGCCTGCTGGCCGACGCGCGTTGCCTGCGCGGCTTCCAGCTGCCCGCCACCGCTGCGCACAAGGCGCCGAAAGGCGGACTTCAGCGCAGCGCGGTCGTGGTCCGTGGTTGGTCGGAAGGTCATTGCGTAACCTCGCTGGATTTACGCGGTGACACATTCTCGCCTGTCTCCGAGAATGGCACCGGATAGAGATCCGGTCGGATGATGTGAGGAGGAACGCCAGTGACGTTGGAAACGGAAATCACCCTTTCAGGGGGAACCCTCTTCCACTGGCAGATTGCCTGTGACGTGATGTTGCCAAGCAGGCGCGCGAGATTGGACGGGCCTTCGGCCGCCTCCAAAACCTTCGCCAATCCTTTGAAACTATCGCTTTCCATAGCGACAGATTGAAAGCATTTCTTTCATGAATATTCAAGATTTAATTTCATCGACTGGCGTCATGGTTGGCAGCATGATTGCGGCCATGGAAACTACCGGCGACAGAATTCAGCACATTCGCAAGGCGTTAGGCCTCACACAGGTCGATTTCGCGAGCCGCATAGACGTGACGCGTGGCGCTGTGGGAAACTGGGAGCAGAACAAAGGCATTACGCAGAAGAACCTGCAGAAAATTGCCGACACTTTCGGTTGTAGCCTTGACTGGCTGCTCAGCGGCAAAGGCGCACCGTTTCCGGAATCCCCAGCCGGAACCATGCCGCCGTCAGCCGGCAAAAAGCTCGACAAAACCCTCTATAAGATGGCTCACGACATGGCACGCCGCTTTGAGCAGACGCACCTGGGCGGCTTGGCAGATTTCGAAGACTTCACATTTTTGGTTGAAAATTACTACAATGAGTTGCTTATTAGAAAAACTCAATTTGAGAGCAGTTCTGAGGAGGAGCACTGAGACTGTGCACTTTAGGGGGAAACAAGATTGTCAAAAGGCCATACTGATAAGTTAGAAGAACTCTTAGTAATCCTACGGAAACAAGGCGCAATAATTGGCGCAATCGCTTTTTGCCAGCAACTTTTCGGACACTCACAGATCAATAAACTTTCCGAGACAGAAAGAGACGATCTGACCATCATTCTGCGCGAGAAGATGGTTGAAGCATCCATGAAATCCGGGCACCGCCTTACAGCACCTCGGCACACGACACTGCAATGAAAGAAAATTACGTCCAGAACTTACCGTTGGAACACGTCGAGCAAGGTTGCTCAGACAGCCTCGGCGTGTTCTTCTATCGGATCTGGAAGGAAACCGGCGGCAGAATGCCAGGTGAAAACTCGCCAATCGTCGAATATTTGCCGAAGCTGGTCATTCTGAAAACCATTCACTCACTGGAAGACAGTCCTGACATTCTGTTTGTCGGCGAGGAAAGCTTGTTCGCAAAACTCTTGCCCCAGGCCGCCGACCCTCGGAACGCTCAACCTCGACTGGAAATAGAGCCAGAGTACCGCCGCCAGGTCCGTGAAAGTTACATTCAAGCCTCTAAAGGGGCTGCGCGCTTCGACGTTATCGGCAGTAACTATCTACTGCCTGGCGGCATCGAATGGCTGAACATCGAACGCATTCTGCTACCATTCACCGCCCCAGAAAGTGGCCTCAGGTGGATTTACTGCTATTCAATGCTTCGGGAAGTTCGAAAGACAAAAGATCAACCAAATCAAAAAGATCTGAGCGACTACTCGCCATTATATGCAGGTCTTGATCAATTGTTGCTGGCCCCCGATCCCAGATGATACCGGGATGCATGCTGGTAAATCCGCACTTGAAGGCAAAGCCGCGATCCAGGAAGGCCGGACGCACCCAAGCGTAGGCAACCTGGAACTGCCACTCAAGCAGCGAAAGCAGCAAGATTGCTTTCGAAAAAGGGCCTGACACGCCATTGGTCGCGTGTTGTTTTGCAACCCACATTTCGCCCAAATAGACTACATCCCCTTGAATGTCCTTTGCGAACCTGTACTGCCGGTCTGACATTTGGACTTCCGAACCGTCGTCCGCCGGATAACAGCGCGACCAATACTCCCGCCAGTACTTTTCCAGCGTCCAGGAACCGAGTTGATCAAGCCGGGCAGCCGCCAATCCAACCAGCTCTCCCAGCTGGTTAAACCCACCAAGCCAGAAGGCTTGTTGCGGCGAATAAGTGTTGAGATTTCGGCGAAAGTGTTCAGTTAAGCCCTTCTCAGGAACGTGCTCCAAAAGCCCCTCAAGCAAACCGAAATCGCGGCTCACTTCCAGGCGCACACCCTTTTGCGATGCTTCATCAAATAATCGCGCGATCACTCGACTGACGACCAGTCTATCCAACTCCATTGTCGTTTCACCCCACCTGAAACACTCGCTTATTTAGCAAGGGATTCTAGGCCAGAAAACCAGTTTCGTCTGTCACGCTTGCATTTAGATGAAAGTCATGCTTTCATTCTGGACAGTTTTTGAAAGCAAGCGTCGCACAGAGAAAGTCATATGCCCAACACGCCTCGCAAACCGATCATTCCGGACCAACCATTTTACGGCCCGCCTGGTGCTTTTGCCCTGCGCAGCACCTGGCGGGTGCCGGGTGAACATGTCTATGGCCGCAAGCTGGCCGGAAAGCACGCCCCTAAGCGCGGCGACGTTTCGGCCTACCGGCCGCGCCGCCCGCGGTTCCCGTTCGGGCTTTAGGCGGCGCTCCGATGGCTTTCGCTCAGCCCTCCAGCAGTTTCGTGATTGTGCCGTCAACCAGGCTGGCTATGGCCTGCTCTTGCAACTTGTTCGGCTGCAAGTCGCGTTTGCTGGCGACCTGCGCATCATGGCTGACGATTTCCCGCATGATGCGTTCGTCTTCTGCCCGGTCTTCCGACCTGCTCATGAAGTCCTTCAGAAGGCGTTTGAGCATTGCCGTTTGCACGTGCTGCTTCACCGTCAGGTCAGCCATGAGCTTGCTCAGCGTTTCGACGTCCCGCTGCAGCTTTTCCGCCTGCATTTCGTTCATTCCAGTTCCTTCCGCATGGGTTGGTCATGTGGTTGCGAAGCGGCGCGTCGGGAGTGGTTTCCCGGCGCGCCACCATTTTCCGCCGGTTGAACCGGCATCTAAAACACAATCTGTCCGGGCGCGCATTTCTGCAAGGCCTCGGGTAGCGTTTCCAACCGTGATTCAATCAGGAGACGCAATCATGACTGCAAGCATCCAGAACAGCTGGTCGGCCTTCAAGGTTCTTAAGAACGGCCTGAAGTGGTTTCGCGAGGCAACGCACGAAACCCCGGAATATCGGGTCTGGATGCTGGAAACGCTGGTCGACAGCATTCAGAAGTGCCTTGCCAGCCTGGAAGCGCAGATCCGGTTTTACCAGTCGGCCAAGGGCGTCGGCCGGGCCTACTGGATTGTGCAGCCGGACGGCACGGAAGAGCACGTCAGCGGCCAGCAGCTGCAGACGCTTGTGCTTGAGCTTCCGAACGCAGACCTGGACGCCGTCATTCACGGCAAGCCGGAAGCCCTTGCCGCCGTCGCCGCGGCGCTTGCCGTGGCCGGACACAGCACCCACGGCCCGGCCAACCTTCACGACATCGCAGCCGTGCGCGGCGAAAGCGCTTTCCACAGTGCCAAGGCCCCGCCCACAGGAGAAAGCACCGATGGAAAGCCTGATTGATACCCTGCGCGCCGCCGCCCCCTATCTTCTGTTTTCGGTCATCGCCCTGTCGTTGCTGTTCTGGGTTCTTGCCGTACTCGCATGTCGCAATGCCCATTCCGAGCATCAGGGTGAATTCGGCGACTGGCCGGATGACAGCGCCGCAAGTTCCAAAGCTCCCCTGCCCGTTTCTGAAGTGGTCCAATCGGTCACGGAACGGGCCATCTACGGCCTCGCCCTGAGTATCCTTGTGGGCGAGGCCCTTTTTGCCGCGAACATGAAGGGGCTGCTTTGATGTCTTTCCTTCCCCAGCCCGATCCGCTCACCCGCAGCCGCGCGATCGTGACGAACGCGATCGATGCGCTGGACCGGGAAGTCATCCGCCTGAAGGCGGACAAGCAGGCTGACGTGGCAGCCCACGTCGAAGCCACCATGAACGCGCTCAAGAATGCCTATGACATTCGCCTGAAGGAGCGTGGCAACCGCGAAGGAAAGGAAAGACCGTGCAAAACCCCATCATGAAATATTTCGAGTTCAAGCATCTGCCGGAACATCTGCAGGCGGTCAGCCGGCCGTTTGGTGAACTGGCCGAACAGATGAATGCCGACCTGCCGGACGGCCCCGAAAAGTCTGCCGGACTGCGCAAGCTGCTGGAAGCCAAGGACTGCATGGTCCGCGCTGCCCTCGGCTGATCGAAACCACGCCGCCCCATCGGCACCGGCCCGGCGAACCGCAAAGCGGCGCCGGGCACCTGAAACGGAAACCAGGACCATGACCAGCCATCAAAAGCTTGACCAGAGTCTGCCGATTTACTTCAATGCTGAGGAAGTGGCAGAACGCTTGCGCAAGTCAAAGCGCTGGCTGGAAGGCGTTCTCGCTGAAGACAAACGGCGCCGCCCCTCCGAACAACTGTTTCAGTTTCATCTTCGCCATGGGAGAACGAAAGTTTGGACGCCGGAAGCACTGACAAAACTGCAGGCAGCAGTGGCAAGGGAAAGCGAGCCGGGCGGCGCGCTCGCGGGCTCGCCCCGGTCGACCGTGAAGGCATATGGCACTGTCACGGTACCGTCAGGGCTGGCGGACGCTCAATCCGCATTAGAACAAGTCTTGGCCTTCCAGTCGGACGGACGTCGGAAGACGCAGCCCTTGCCGAATGCCGGCGGATCGAAAGCGAAATCATCGCCGAAGCGACAGGCCAAAGAACGCCGGGTGCTTACGTTTCCGTCGCAGCTGCAGACTACCTAACACGCCCGCGCGAACGCCCGCTCGGCAAAACTACAATCGACATCGTCAAGGAAATCGTCGCAGCCTTCGGCCTGCGCCGGCTTAACGAGATCGCCGAAGAGGACTGGCACCGCCTTGTCGACCGGCGTCAAAAAGGCAATGCGCCGGCCACCCGCGAGCGCTATCTGAATGCCCTTCTCGGCTTCCTGAAGTTCTGCCAGGGCAAGCGCCACCGGCTGGAACAGTTGCCCGACTTCCACCGCGACAAGAAAGCCCGCAACCCGAACCGCCGCGCCCGCCGCCGCGTCCAGGAACTGCGTCCGGATCTGATTGCCAGGCTGCTGAATGCCGCGCATATCACCTTGCGCGCGCAGATGGCCGTCGAGTGGTCGACGGGCGCCCGTGTGTCGTCAGTCCTGCACGGTTGCCGGATCTGCGACCTGATCCTGGCCGAGGGCCGCGAGCAGATCACATTCCACGACACCAAGAACGGCAACCCCGTCAACGCCGCCCTACACCCGAGCGCGGCCGCGATCCTGCGCGAGTATGTGGCTTGGCGCGGCAGGCTTCACGAGCGCGAGGCGCCGCTCTTCCTGACACCCAAGCGCAGACCCTACAAGGACAACGGCCGGGCATGGGGCACGCAGAACAAGAAGGGCTTTAACGGCGCCAAGGAACGCGCTGCGCAAACCCTTCTGGACGACGCAGCGATCGAGGCCGGCAAGATCCGCGACGGGGCAAAGCGCGAGGCGTTCCTGAAGGCGGCTGAGGCCGACGCGCAGCTACTCTTGACCGTGACGCAGCACTGGTTCCGCCACATGCTGGCAAGCCGCATGCTGCGCATGGGCGACCTCAGATCCGCAATGGATCAGGGCGGATGGCTCGACGTGAAATCCGTCATCCCCTACGCCCACGACGTGCCGGATTACCGCCGGTCGGTCGTGTCAAACTTCGACGATTTCGGCAAGTTTCTGACACAGGAAGAAAGTGAAAAGGAGGCAAATACCTGAAAATGAAAAGGAATCTTGAGCGCGCCCCTTCCCTTCACACGGGAGGGGTCACTGGTTCAATCCCAGTATCGCCCACCATTTTCCTTTGTTTACATCCAGATCCGGTCGCCGCAATTTTCACTACTTTGCCGTGATCCGATTCACCACAATTGCAACTCTTGCCAGAAATCTGGGCAAATATCCCTGAAAACCAGCCCTGCAAAAGGTGAGCGTGTATATTGGTCAGATCCGTTCCGTTGAGCGGATCCTGATGATCGGGCGAACCGGAAGTGATCCGGTTTCGTGCTGCCCGCCAGCAAAGCCCTGGCTCCGGCACTGGGCATGGATGACATGTTTCGCTCTGCGACCAACAAAGCTGCGGCAATTCTCCTGTTATTTGCGGTCCTTGCGCCCGCAACGGTCGCTCGCGCGCAGTCCTCGCAGAACATCCAACTGCCATCTGCCCCCCTGCTCACCGACGAGCAACAGCGGCTCAATCAATCGCTTCTGCAGCAGCAGATGTTGATTCTGGAGCTCGAGCGACAACGACTGGCACAGGAAAGGCGTGAACTGGAAGAAGCGCAGCGCGTTCAGCAATTGCGTGAAGAAAGAGTTCGCCTTTTACAACTTGAAAGACAACGCCGGCTGGGCCTGCCGCAAAACAGGTCCTACTATCAGCGCCAGCAATACCAGCGCGAAGACTACCGGCCGCAGCGGGGGCAGCCGCAACAATACCAACGCCAGCAATTCCAGTCACAGCAGTTCCGCCGGCAATGAGCTCTATCGAGCAAGAAATTCAGCTTCAATCCCCAAGGTAATCCGGACAGTTTGGCTTGTCGGCCTGCCTTTGAGACCCCTTCCTGCTATTGTTCTTCAAGTGATTCCCGAAGAGCAGATAGAAGATGGCCACGCAAACCGCTCCAAATCCTTTACGCGAAAAGCTCGTCAAGGGGCTGTCCTATCACCAGTCCGGTGAGATCGAAAAGGCGCAGCGGTGCTACAAGCTGGTCCTGAAAAAGGCGCCGACCAATCCGGATGCGCTCAATCTGCTGGGCGTGACCTACAGGCAATTGGGATCTCCCAAAAAGGCCGTTGAATACATCCAGAAGGCGATTGCCCAGAACCCGAACCAGGCATCGTTCTATGCCAACCTCGCCCGAGCGATGATGGACATCGGAACGGATTCGGAAAGCATGCTCGCCGTTTCGGAAAAAGCCCTGTCGCTCAACCCGAAGGAGCGCGAGGCACTCAACATCAAGGCAATCGCGCTGACCGGACTGCAACGGGTTGAAGAAGCGGAGACGATCTTCAAGAGCCTGCTTGTCTCCAATCCGAACCATGGTGAAGTCTACACGAACTATGGCCTGCTTCTGCGCAAGAACAACCGATTTGAAGAAGCGCTCACCTTCTTCAAACGCGCGGAAATACTCGCACCGGACAACGTCGAGAACTGCATCGAACAGGCCCGTTGCCGCCTTGAACTGAAACAGTTCGACGCCTCGCTCGAGGCGATCGACAAGGCCCTGGAGCGCTTCAAGGACAACCCGCTCCTGCTCCACGAAAAGGCCCGTGTCCTGTTCTCGATCTCCAGGGCACACGAGGGCCTGAAATACGCCGAAGAGGCCGTCAGAGGCACGCCGGGCAACTATCACTGCAAGGTTACGCTCGGGGTTCACTACCTCATGCTCGGCCGCGGACAGGACAGCATCGACATTCTGCAGAAGGCAAAGGAGGAAGCGCCTGGCGGCGTGATTTCCGGCCTCGACTGGAACCTGTCGCTCGCCTATCTGTCGATGGGCAACCTCGAAACGGGTTGGGACATTCACGCGGCCCGCTTTGAAGACAAGAAAGCAACCTCCCAACGACGTGAGTTTCCAAAGCCGGAATGGGAAGGCGAGGATATCTCGGACAAGACGGTGCTGCTTTGGGGCGACCAGGGACTTGGTGACGCGCTCAAGTGCGGCACGATGTTTCTCGATATCCAGGCGCGAGCGAAAAAGCTCATTCTCGAAGTGTCGGCGAAGTCGGTTCCCTTCTTCCAGAATTCGTTTCCGGAGATCCTTGTCAGGCCCGGCACACCAAAGGACGACCAGGCCCCGGAGGATGCGGATTACGACATAACGGCCAACATGGTCGATCTTGCACGCTATTTCCGGCGGGATATCGAGAGCTTCAAGAAGGCCCCCTACCCAGTTTACAAATTCAACCAGGAAAAGGCCCGCGAATATCTCGGCAGGCTGCCGGACGCCGACAAGAAACCGATTATCGGCGTCTCCTGGCGCTCACGGAACCTGGAGAAATACCGCGCGCGCTACTACCTGTCCGCGCCTGATTTTGCACCGATCCTTGATGCTGAAGACGCGATCTACGTCAATCTTCAGTATATGGCCCTGCAAAAGGAGCTCGACTTCCTGGTGGCCCGCTCGGAAGGCAAGTTCACCTATTTCCCGGACGTCGATCTCTTCAACGACCTGATAGCGGCCGCTGACCTGACCGCCATTTGCGATGTTGTGGTTTCGGCAAACACCAGTGTTGCGGACATGGCGGGAATTCTGGGCGTTCCCTGCGTACGCTTCGGCCCGGTGGAACCCGCCCTGTTGCTCGGCCAGGCCAATCCGCCCTGGTATCCAAGCATGAAGTACATCTACATCGACGAGACGCATCCGACGGTGGAGATGGTACCGCAGGTCATTCAGGTCATGCGTGAAGAACTGGCAGCCGGTTATCCTGGCAAACGGAACGAACGGTTGGGCCTGTAGAAAGCTTTGCAGGCGCTGCCAGTGAGCCTGCGGCAAAGCAGTGCGATCATTCGTTGAGCTGGCCGCCCTGCCTTAGCGAGCCTTTCTGGCAATCGCAACAAGCGTATCGGTCGCGTCGATCTTGCGGAGCGCGGCCTCGTAAGCCGACCTGAGTTCCGATGTTTCCAATGCGGACAGGCTTGACTTGTGGCCACCGGGCTTGCCGTTGGCAAGCCATCCGAGATGGTTGGAAAGCGGATACCGCTGCACCCCTTCAGTCACGACATCCGCAAAGCCGGCAGCGACAAGCAGGCGCCTCAGGCTTTCGCGTGTGTGGAGAATAAGGTGCTGGCTCCAGAGGGTGAAATTCTTGAAAGCTTCGTTCTGAAGATTGGACAGCAGGAAATCGGAAGCATGCGGAACCTCGACAACGAGTGTTCCGGTGTCCGTCAGCAGTGCTCGCAAGTCTCGCAAGGTTGAAAGCGGATCGGGAAGATGCTCCAGCACATGAAAGGCAAAGACCGCATCCTGCGTTGCCGGAGCGATCTGGTTTGGATTGTCCACGCAGCGATAGCCATCGGCAACCAGCGCCTCAATGTAGCCCCTGTGTAGCTCGATCCCCGTGACATCGGCACCCCGACTGGCCGCCTCTCTCAGGAAAAGCCCCTTCCAGCATCCAAACTCGGTAACCGTCTTGCCCGTATAAAATTGCTTGTAGGCATCCAGACGCCGGTACTGATCCTGCTGGTATTCGTAGTCCCAGTCGATGCGCTTGTAGAAGTCATCCTTGCGGTGTTCAGCCCCTTCGTAGGTCTCGTCACCGACATAGTAATCATTGATGTAGACAACACCTGAAACCGTGTCGCGATAGACGGTCAACCCCTCCTTGTCGCGGGTTCGGGGTGCAAAAACACTCTGGGTTTCAAGGGACGCAAGGCCGAGCTGCTGCAGTGTATCGAACACCGAAACGTTCTTTTGCAGTGGGTCTACGGCCATATTTCACCTTCTCAGTCGCAAGGTGCCCGGGGAGCGAAGACATTTGCAGATTGCACGTATCGCGATCCCCGAACCCAAATTCTTCCATGTCACCACCTGGAGTGATGCCAGTCCTGTCAGTTGGCAATCATGCCCCGTGCGATCAGCAGCTCGGAGACTTCATTCAGCACACCGGCACCACCGGCACTTTCCAGAACCACCGTTGCCGTTGCCTTCACTTCAGCCGGCGCATTGCGCGGCGCGATGCTCAGACCGCAAGCCTTCATGCAGTCGAGATCCGCAATGTCTGCGCCGATATAGGCAATCTCGGACCACTCCAGCCCCTTTTTGGTGCGCCAGTCCGAAAGGGTTTCCATCTTGTCGAACAGATGATGCTTGTAATCCATGGCAAGCTTGCGGGCGCGCTGGACAGCGAGACTGTCCTCTTCCCGATCCAGCATCAGCAGCATCATGCCGCGGCCAAGCAGACGGTCGAGACCGATTTCGTCATATCGGTTGCATACGATCGATTCCGTGCCGTCTCGATTGACGAAAACCGTATTATCCGTATGCACACCGGCAAAGGCGGTCACCACCGCCCGCAAGGGCTGGGTCTCAGTCTCGGTCAGGAAGCCGGTGAAGGGTTCTGACCGGATGAAAGCCTCGGCCATGTCCCAGTCCTGCGAAGTGTCGATCTCGATCCAGGTCGAATCCACCGGAACCAGGATCGTCTTTCCGCAGTAACGGTTGCCCGCTTCCAGGAATTCGGGAACACGCATTGCGTAAACGGCACCGTTTTCCCTGTATCTTGCAGAGATATCCTGCCGGCGAACGCGTTGTTTGCTCGGATCATGGTTGAGACCGACGCCTTCGCCGCCAGGGCCGACTTCCCAGTAGAAGCCATGGTCATCGACCACCGAGATCGCGCTGGTCGCATTCTTGGCCAGCAGCGCTTCCACAACATGGTCGACATGATGTGCCTGCGTGAAAGGGGCCGTACACTGCAGGAAAACCAGAATGTCCGGCGGTTCGCTGACAAGGCTTGGCTCGTTCTGCAGAAGATGGATCAACGCGGATTCCGAGCTCGCGGTCGGTCCCGAAAGTTCGGTCGGGCGCAAAACGGATTTGGCGCCGTATTTCTCACCGACTGTCAGAATTTCCGCTGAATCGCTCGAGACGAATACTTCGGACACGAAACGCGACCCGCGTGCGGCACGCACGGTCCGGCCGACAAGCGGAATGCCGTTCAAGGGCCGGATGTTTTTGCCCGGAAGACCGACGGAACCGCCTCTGGCAGGAATGGCCGCTACTATTTTCATTTTCTGCTCAACCACCTCGGGGAAGCTGGGGTCACTCTGGTTTGCGCGCGAACACGGTTACGAAAGATCCCCAGAACGCCGGCGACACATCCGCGTCGGCCCGTACCATGCTGTCGAACGTTTCGCGCGTGGCAAAACGCGTTCCGAAATAGGGATATTCGACCATTTCGATGCGGAATCCCGTGTCACGCAGCAGCCTGACAAGAGAATCGTCAGAGAACAGGCTCACATGAGTTGGGTCATGCAGCAACCGGAAACGATCACCGTAGACCCGGGCGGCCGCTGAAGCGAAATTCGGCGTACCACAAATGAAGTCACCACCCGGTTTCAGGATTTCGAAGATCGTTTCAACAAAGGGGATCGGCTCGTCGACATGCTCGATGACATGGTTGGCGGTCACCACATCGAACGTGCTTGAAGGAAACGTCCCCTTCTCCAGAACACCGTGCCGAAGCTCGGCCGAACACCATTGGCGAGCGACCTCTACCGCCTTCTCGGAAGGATCCAGGCCGAAACACTCGTTTTTGCCCGTGAGCTGCTCAAGCAATTCGCCAAGGCCGAAGCCGATATCAAGCACTCGTCCCGGCGACCGTGCGTTGACGTAGTCCGCGATGTAGCGAACATCTTCCTTGCGCTGATCACGCTCGGCTTCAATGTCCCTGACCTTGCCGTCCGGATCCGTCTTTGCTTCCCAATAGTCCTGCGGGAGCGGCCGGGCTGGATAAGCCACGTAGTAGCTCTCCCCCCGGTAAAGATTCAGGCAGCGGTCAATGATGGACATAAATGGCTCTTGAACAAAAAAAGGGCCGACCGGTTCCGGTCAGCCCACCAATACCTCAATTGTCTCACGCCGCCTGCAGCGTGACTTTCCGGCGAAGCTTTTCCGCGATCGGCTTCTCGTCTTCATAGAAGCGCAGAACCCCGTCACCCCGGACCACTTCCACCCGGCGCACCTGCGAAACCAGCTCAGCGACTTCCGGCATTTCAAGCGACGCCTTCTGGTCGGAACCCCAGTCCGAGCGATCCAGCGTGACATGCCGTTCAATGGAACACGCACCAAGAGCGGCGGCACAGACACTTGGCAGGATACCTTCTTCGTGACCGGAAAAACCGATCTTCAGATGGGGGAAAGCGTCCTTCAGGGTCGAAATGCCGAGCAGATTGATCTCGTCATCGCGCGTCGGATAGGTGGAGGTGCAGTGGTACAGGCAGGCGATCTCGCCGCCGGAGCGCTCGATCACGTCAACGAAGCTCTTGACCATTGCCATGTCGCTCATGCCGGTGGAAACCAGCAAGGGCCGGCCACTGCGAGCGCAATACTCCAGAAAATCCCGATCGGTCACCATCGCGGAAGCGACCTTGATATAGGGCGTGTCGTAGTCCAGCAGGAAATCGACGGAGCCTTCGTCCCATGGCGAGGCAAACCAGTCGATGCCCAGTTCTTTCGACAGCTTGTCGATGCGGTCGTAGTCGGCCTTGCCGAATTCCAGACCGCGCTTCAGATCGCCGTTCGTTGCGCCGAAGACGTTTTCACGGGGACGTGCCAGTTCTTCAGCGGAATAGACGACGTCGATCGTACGCTTTTGAAACTTGACTGCGTCGCACCCGGCCTCCTTCGACTTGCGGATCATTTCGAGGGCCTGGTCGATATCGCCATTATGGTTGATACCGATTTCGGCAATCACATAGGTTCGACTGTCGGAGATCATGGCTCAGTACCTTGATGTTTGGCCTGCAGCGTTCAAGTGGCCCTGCTGACTTGCCATTTTTAAGACAGATTCTTGCCACTGCAGGCAATGTCTGTCCACCCGCGAACCCCATATTAGGGTGTATCGACCCTGCTTTCTTTGGAAAACCCAAAATAGATCATTAATAAAGCTGCGGGGGCACGTGTTAAACACGCGCCCCCGGCCAAAGATCTAAGCATTAATAACAGATTAAGCCGTTGCCGACTCAGCCGACAAACGCACGCTCGACAACGAACTCTGCCGGCTTGTTGTTTGCACCTTCGGTGAGGCCTGCTTCTTCCAGAAGCGCCTTGGTGTCCTTCAACATGTCCATGGAACCGCAGATCATGCCGCGGTCAACGGCGGGATCGAGCGGCGGCACGCCGAGGTCTTCGAACAGTTTGCCGGACTTGATCAGATCGGTGATACGGCCCTGACGCGGAAAGTCTTCCCGGGTCACGGAGGTGTAATGGACCAGCTTGTCCTTTGCGAACTCACCGATCAGCGGATCGTTGATGGTTTCCTGCACAAGGTCCTCGCCGTATTTCAGCTCGGAAACTTCGCGGCAGGTATGGGTCAGGATCACCTGGTCGAATTTTTCGTAGGTGTCCGGGTCACGGATCAGGCTCGCAAACGGTGCGATGCCGGTTCCGGTGGAGAACATGTAGACGCGCTTGCCGGGGATGAGCGCATCGTTCACCAGCGTACCGGTCGGTTTCTTCTTCATCAGCACGGCATCACCCGGCTGGATCTTCTGAAGATGAGACGTCAGCGGGCCGTCCGGAACCTTGATGGAGAAAAACTCGAGCTCTTCGTCCCATGCCGGGCTGGCGATGGAATAAGCGCGGTACAGCGGCTTGCCGTCGATCATCAGACCGATCATCACGAATTCCCCGGACCGAAAGCGGAAGCTCGCCGGGCGTGTCATGCGAAAGCGGAACAGGCGGTCCGTGTAATGCTGGACGGATTTCACTTCCTCGACGAAAGCGCCAGCCGGGGCGGCAGCTTCGAGGTCGGCGGGTTTGGCAAGTACGTTCATGTCAATCTTGGTCCGTATGTCAGCGCTCGTATTAGATTGTGCCTCATGTAGCACTAGTCCAGCCTTGACTTGAAGCAACTGCGATCCACTAAACGCACTTAGTTCAAAAAAATCATTCTAAAAATGTTCAAGATTCCAGCCTGCAGGCATTCGCAGGCCTTTCCTGACAGGCCATCCGGCGATGCCGGACGGCCACGCCACTTGCATTATTCGTCAGCGTCTTTCTTCAATTGTCGTCACGGTTTCCCGAAAGAAATCGAGCTTGCCGTTGTCTTCGTGGCTGAGGATATAGGTGATGCTTTCGCATTCGCAGTTCCTGACGGGATAGAAGAACCTTTGCTCGAAGCGGGTCAGGAACCATCCCTGCCCCAATGCCTGGGAAGCGAGAGCAAGAATATGTGTTCCCCTTGGAAAAACGTCCTGTGCAAGGCGTTGTAGGACACCAGCCATTTCCTCCAGCCCGGAGGCCACCTGCCAGGCAACGTCGGTTTCATCGCGGTAGTGGTCGATACGGAAGTCCAACTGTTCCGACAGTTCGCCGAAGAGTTCCGGTGACCCTTTTTCAAAAAGATCAAGCACACGATGAATGGCGATCCGTTCGGTTCGAGGCAGCGGAAAGGTTTCTGACGGAGACAGGGGTATTGCGGAATTCATTCGGGAGTTCCTTCGGTACGGCGTTGCAATTGACCGACCGAGTTTTGCCCTCAGCTTGTTTCGCAGTATACTCCTATGCTTTCTATCATTAATATAGGCAACTCCTATGCTTGAAGTGACCCCGCTTCGCTATTTCGTCAGCGCCTTCGAATTGGGAACGATCAGCGCAGCAGCGATGGGACACGGTATTTCCCAACCGTCCTTGTCCCAGGCCCTGCAAAAACTTGAAGACGCGATTGGAACGTCGCTATTTGTCCGTTCCCGCACCGGGTTACGCCCGACACCGGCTGGCTGCGATTTGTATCACCATGCCCAGTCTATCCTGCGGGCTGTCGGAGACGCCGAGAACCGCTTTCTGAAAGAGCCCCCGCTTCGCCTGAGCCTCTATACGGCGCCCGATATTCTGCTTCCAGCGTTTCAGGGGGCGTTCCATGCCCTGCGGACCACTTATCCGACACTGGAGATGCGTTTCGAGCAGGCAGCGGCGGACGCGGAACTTTCTCTGGTCGACAAGGCCTGTGCCCCCAGGAGCCACAAGTACAGGGAACTCTACAGCGAGCCTTATGTACTTGCCGTTGCAAGGTCTCATCCGCTGGCAGGGCGCAACAGGATTTCCATGAACGACCTTCAGTCCGTTTCCCTGATCTCCCGCAGGTATTGCCCGAATTATGATGCACTGCTGGCTGAATTCGCGCTGGCGGGCCTGCCGTTGAACGTTTCAGCTGAAGCGGTCAACGATCAGCAGGTACTGGAATTGGCCGGATTAGGCTTTGGTGCCGCCATCCTTCCCGCCGGTCATTTGAAGATGAAGGATACTTTGACAGGTGTCCCGCTCGACCATGAAGGCCTGGAGCGGCGCAGCGTCGGCATCGCGGTGAAAAAGACAGCATTTGCCGATGAAATGTTCCGCACCTGGATGACGGGCTGGGCAACGTTGCCAATTCGTTTGTGACATTTACGAGAATATCAGGTCTGCAAGCGTTTTTTATTTGACAGATAAATACAAACTGCAAAACTTGCTGAAAGCCAAAGACAAATGGCAATAATACCTTCCATAGAGGCACAGTAAATGTCCGGACGCGCGCACGATGAATCAGGCCAGAAGATAGCATTCGTGCTCATGGAGCGATTTTCCATGAACGCTTTCGCCAGCGTTATCGAACCTGTCAGAATAGCAAATCGCCTTTTGGGAAGAGAGTACTACCAATGGACAACTTATTCGCTTGACGGGAATCCCGTCACGGCGAGCAACGGCTGCGAAGTCGCGGTCAAAAAATCTATTCGCGACCTGCACGATGCCGACATTACACTTTTGTGCACCGGCATCGACGTCGAGCGCCTGCCGCTGGACACGGAACTCGGCAACAAGCTGCGCCGTCTGAACGCAATGGGCCGCACCTTTGGCGCCATCTGCACCGGTGCCTATCTGCTTGCCCGGTATCATCTTCTCGACGGTCGTCGCTGCACCATCCATTGGGAAAACCTGAGATCCCTGCGGGAAGAATTTCCGGATGTCGAAGTAACGTCCGATATCTTTGCGATCGACCGCAACTGTATCACCTGTGCCGGCGGCATGGCGTCACTCGACATGATGCTGCGCCTGATTGCGATCCAGCATGGTGCCTATCTTGCCCATGAAGTTGCCGAAGTCGCTCTTTACCAGAACATGCGCTCCGGCGAATCTGCACAGCGCCATGACATCGAGGCCCGGACCGGCATTTCGAATGCCAAGATCCTCGACGCGATCCGGATCATGGATTTGCATATCGAGGACCCGCTGAGCTGCCAGCAACTTGCGATGACGGTCAACCTGTCGCCGCGCCAGCTGGAGCGCCTGTTCCGGCGTCATTTCAACTGCACGCCCGGCCAGTACTACTTGCGCCTGCGCCTTGAGACCGCGCGCGACCTGTTGCGCCGGACCAGCCGCCCGGTGCTGGATGTCGCTTTGGCCTGCGGCTTTGCCTCCACCTCGCATTTCACCAAATGCTACCGCGAGCGCTTCTTGTGCACACCGACGGAGGAACGACAGTCCTACCAGTGGGCCAACACCAAGACGACATCCGGGGTCGGCACCGCCACCCCCATGCGGCTGATCGCCAAGTAAGACGCGACCTGAAAAACCAGTTCTCGAACGCCGCGGTCTTCGCGGCGTTTTTTTGTAGCCCGCCATGGTCATCCCGGATGTAGCGCAGCAGAGATTCGGGATTGGTGAACCAAGGTCTGGGGAAGCAAGCCGAAGAAGACAGCGAACACAACGTTGCCTCTGTCCCGGCTCGCGCTTCGCTTGGCCGGAATGACAAGGAAAAGGCAAGTCCTTGGCTGCGCCCCCAAGCGCCACGATTTCCCGCCACGAATTCTGCCGGAAAAGCTAGAGCAAACGCCAGAGACCGAGTGGAATGAGGTAAAGGCCAAGGGCGAGGATGGCTGCCAGCACGAGCCGGCGGAAACCGGCCTCCGACACTTTCTTGCGCGTGCGCTGTCCAAACCAGACGCCGGACAGGGCCGGTACAACCAGCGCAGCAGAGGCCACGGCTTCCTGGCCGCCCATCAGTCCGAAACCGCCAAGCGAAATGCCGAGCGCCGTCGTCGACAGCAGGAACAGGAGACCCATTGCCTGGATAAGTTCGTCTCGTGTGAGCCCCAGCGCCTGCAGATACATGACACCGGGCACCGTGTAGGACCCCGTCAGCCCCGACAGGACACCGTTGACCAGCCCGACAATCACTCCAACCGCGACGACTCGGTTTTCCGGAATTTGCAGCACCAGCCCTGCAAGCATCGGCACCGCGTAGGAAACCATCAGTATCCCCAGAAGCAGATCGGCGGCACCTTCCGGCAACTGGGTGAGGATGAAGGTTCCGGCGGCGAGCATCACCACGGCTGACACCAGAAACGGCCAGAGACGGGGCAAGAGAACGCGCAGGTGACCACCGGACAGGCTTTGCCAGAGGTTGGTCAGGAATGCCGGCCAGAGGATAAGAACCATCGCCTTTTCGACACCGACAAAAACAGTCATCAGGCCAAGCCCGATTGTCGGCAATCCGAAACCCACAAGCCCCTTGATGAACCCTGCGCTCAGAAACACCAGCACGGCAATCAGTATCAGTCCCGGACCGGCTACGCCTAAATCCGTCACGCCTTCACCTGTTGCTGCATGGGGTCTCTTGCTTCTTCTATCCGTCGCCCGTGGGCAGAGTGTAGCCTTCGATCAGCTTGTTCAGCTCACCGGATTCACGGCGACGCTGCAGTTCCTCGTCAAAGGTCTGCAGCATTCTTATACACGGTGTCGCGCGTGAGAACAGGAAATGAACCGTGTTGACAGCCGCAGACCACGGCAGGACTTCGACCTTTCCTTCGACCCCGGCTTCCTTGATCATCATCTCGCCGTCCCGGCGGGCAATGACCAGATAGTCGGCCTTATCCTCCGCCAGCAGGTACATGTTGGTCTTGAAGTCGTCGAAGGGTTGCCGATCGATGGACAGTTTGGCAGCCGCATAGGTCTCGAATTCTTCGCCAAACGATGCCCCGAACGGTGCAACGCCCCTCAGCCCCGCAAGGTCTTCAAGCGATGCAGGGCGGATATCGAGGCTGGAGCGGACAAAGACACCGACATCTTCGTGCATGACCGGCAGACTGACGCCGAATTTGGCGAGCCTTTCGTCAGTCAGATAAGCGCCCGCCAGGACGTCGATCTGCCCATGCTCAAGCAATGTCAAAAGCCGTTTCCACGGCAGATCCGGCCCCATGACCAAAGGCAAATCCAATGCTGAAAAGATTTCAATTGCCAGGTCAGGAAACACACCGTTGAGACCGACATCGGCTTCCTGGCGCATGGAAACCGGGTACCAGACACTAGAACCGTTCAATTTGACGGAGGAACAGTCATTCGTGTCGGCACGGGCTGCAGAGGCCAACGTCAAAGCCAGGCAAGCAAGACCCGAAACCAGTATTCTTTTTCTGAAATGATTGAAAACACTCATCTTATACCGCTCAAACAAAGCCATGAATGAAGTCAGACAAATCAGTGAAACTTCTTTTGACTAATCGGTCAATCAAAAAACACGTTTTACGTGTGCATGCGTTGTATTTGCAGGTTCATTTTGACAACGGCATCTGTCGCTCTTGCAAAAATTTACAATAAGATCCCTGCGGTCATTTTCTTTGAACCCTGGAAGGTGCTAGCCTTGCCGCATGAGTGCCCCCTCCGTGCCCCGGCTGCCGAATCGTATCGCTCGGCACCTCTTCCTCGAAAGACACGGCCTTGCATCCGCTCCCAAGGGAAGCGGAAAAGGCGATGATCTTGCTGCGGTCATAGACCAGATCGGCTTCGTGCAGCTCGACAGCATCAACACTGTCGCCCGCGCGCACCACATGATCCTGGCTGCCCGGCGACCAGCCTACAAGGAAAAGAACCTCAAGCTTCTTGCCGAACGTGACCGGCATCTTTTCGAGCATTGGACGCACGATGCGTCGGTCATACCGACAGAGTTCTTCCGGCATTGGCGCCTGCGATTCAGCCGAGACAAGGAAAACCTCATCAACAGGTGGCGCAACTGGCACCAGAACGAGTTCGAACGGAAATTCGACGAGATTCTGAACAGGATCAGCGACCATGGTCCGGTCACGTCGGCATCTGTCGGTGAAGACGAGCAACGCAGCAATGGCGGCTGGTGGGAGTGGCACCCCTCGAAGGCAGCATTGGAGTTCCTGTGGCGTACCGGCGAATTGTCGGTAACCGGCCGGAACGGGTTTCAGAAAGTCTACGACCTGACGGAACGGGTCATTCCGGCGCAACATCTCAATGCTGCGCATGACCTTGAAGAAACGACAGAATGGGCAGCCCGCTCCGCGCTCGACAGGCTGGGCTTTGCGACCTCCGGCGAGATTGCTGCCTTCTGGGACCTGATCACGCCACAGGAAGCCAAGGACTGGTGCACGGCAGCAAAGGCTGCGGGCACGATTTCCGAAATTGAAGTTGAGTGTGTCGATGGATCCTGGCGGAAGGTGTTCGCCTATCCGGAAACGCTGGATACGCTTTCCGAGCTTCCCGAACCGCCTTCGCGGGTGCGGATCCTGTCGCCGTTCGATCCTGCACTTCGCGACCGCAAAAGGGCTGAGCGCCTGTTCGGATTCTACTACCGGATCGAGATCTTCGTGCCTGAGCCGAAACGCCAATACGGTTACTACGTCTTCCCTGTCATGGAAGGCGACCGTTTGATCGGCCGCATCGACATGAAGGCACTCAGGAGCGAGAATAGGCTTCATGTGCGGGCCTACTGGCCGGAACAAGGCATCAGAGCCTCAAAGGGCCGAGAGGCCAAACTACAGGCGGAGCTGGAACGCACCGCCCGCTTTGCCGGCGTTTCCGACATCACCTACGAACCGGATTGGCAACGGACGGCCCTTTAGCGCCGTCCGCACCGCTGTTTACGGTGCTGGCCGGTCTTCCGGCCAACACCATGGGTCAATCATGAGGTCAGCTCGCCACCCTTTCCAACAGGTGCTTACGGGCCAGACCACGAACCTCTTCGAAAGTCCAGTCCTTCACCAGCACGCCATTGCGGTAGACCGTCTGCAACTGATCGGTTCTGCCGCCAACCGCTTCGAGACGAACCGCGCTCAGCACTCCGTTTCCCAGGACCGTCGCCTGCCGACCGGCCTTGGAGGCCTTGCCGGGATCGGTCGCCGGGTTCTTTGAGACATCGCGCCAGGTACCATCAGCGGTTTTCATCGCATTTGCCTTCATGGCAAAGCGCATCGTGTCCCGGTTGACCTGCTGCAACAGTCCCCCGCCCATTCCGACGGCGATGTTGTCGACCGACCAATTGCGACGCACCAGCTCTTCCACCAGTTGCCTGATTGTGTCGAGCTTCATGCCGTCACCCTGAATAACACGAACCGACGGATGCAATACACGCGCACCCTTGCTGTTTTCCGAGCCGCCGTAGTGCTGCCAAAGGGTTTCCATAACCTTCAACGGCATTTCGACAGGGTCGCCGGAATCCGGGCGGATGACGACCGTTGCCCCCGATTTCAGCACCTCGTCCTTCAACCGGCCGCACCACAGGTTCTCGACAGCATTGCCGAGATCGTAGCTGTCTGAAACGACCGCCACCAGTGCATTGGGACGGCCAAACTGCACCAGCATGTTCCGGTACGCGTCAACTTCCCGCTCACGGCCCCAACTCGTCATGGTCGAGTGTTCAGCTGCCGGGATCGAAAAGCCTGCCACATCCGCGCCGTACCAGGTCATGGCCGCTTCCAGAGCTTCCATGGTGTCGGTGCCGGCAAAGTTGACCAGATGGGCCATGCCGCCAAGAGCGGCGCTTTCAGCAGAAGATACACCGCGCGCGCCAAAATCGTGCAGCTTGAACGGGATCTGACTGTCCGGATCATCGGACGTGTCCAGAAGACCGCGATACAGGATCTCCTTGCACTTGAAAGACAACGTCGCAACCGTCGACGGGTACCAGACCGACCGCAACAAGGCGGTTTCGACCCAGGTCGTCAGCCAGGGCATGCGCTCGTCGGTGTTTTCCACCTGAACCAGCGGCACACCACTCGGTGCCAGTGTTCCTTCCGGCAGCGCCTTGATCTCCAGCGGAAGCAGGCCACCGTGATCTGTCAGGATCTGTTCCCAACCTTCCCGGTTGAAGGGAACGCCATGGGCGGTGCAGATCCGGTCAGCCGCCTCGATGTCCGATGCCGTGATCGGCTTGAGAAGCACGTCCTTCAGGTAGGTTTGCAGCCCGAAGAACAGGACGCTGTCCGAAAACGGATTTGGCCTTGCTTCCAGGTAAGCGGAAATCCTGCGGGCCTCGGGCGGATATTGCTTGAAGTGCGACTGCTTGTAGCTGTCGGTCGCCAGAAGTGGATTTGTCATTGTGAACTCCTCACGTGACAGGTGCGTTTGCCTGCGGGCCTCCCCCGCGGGCGCTGTTACAGGTCCGCCATCAGCTGGATGATGGACCAGTGATCTTCGAAGAACTGCTCGGACTTCAGGTCGCCCAGGCGATGCCAATTGGCTGACCGGGCATCGTCACCACCCGTAACTGAAAACAGTTCGCGCCGTTCAGGCAGACGAAACAGAAACGCGTGGGTGATGATGCGGCCACGCAACGACCGGTCAGGATGGTCGAACACCCTTGTCTTGGTTCCGTCTATGAAAGACGCCAGCATCGCCGGGGGGATTTCTCCCTTGTGGTCGCTGATGGCGGTTTCTTCCTTCAACTCGCGGATCGCGGCATCCTTTATGCTTTCACTGGGATCAAGGAAACCGCCGGGCAGAGCCAGCAACCCCTTGCCGGGAGCCTGGCCGCGCTCGACCAGAAGAATGTTTCCGGACTGGATGACGACGGCATCCACCGTCACGAACGGTCCCCTTCCCCATTGCCCGGGGTAGGCATCCAGGTACTCGGCCTCTTCCAGTAGTGCACGAAAGGTCTCCGTCAGAACGAAGGCTTCCAGCCACTCCACCACGCCGGCCGACAGAACCGACCGCGATATGACCGGGATACGCTGGAACAACTGCCTGCGCACGTCTGTCGACGAGAAGGTGCCGTATTGGCTGGCCAGCTGCACATTGCCCCATTCGGGAAACAGCTTGAGATAGTAGCTCGTGCGGTCCTTGCCATAGCCTGCAAGCGCGATCTCGATATCCTGCAAACCATGCAGAACGACACCGCCCTTGTTGTAATCGGCAAGCACGGTTTCATTGACGGCCCGCTGAACCTCGGCGCACCAGGCAGCATCCGAATAGGGATGATCTGAAACAGGCTTCAGGATCAAACGGCCGGTGGTCAGCTCGTGCTTGAACACCTTTGCAAACATTTCTTCGCGTTCGGTGTACGTGAAGGGATTTCGCGGTGTGCGCGCCTGACCTGAAGACCCGATCAGCACGATCAGCGTATCGACTTGTTCCAGCGCAGATCTGATGACGGCTTCATGGCCGGCATGCAACGGCTGAAAGCGGCCGACAAAAACACCGTAGTGAAATTTGGACATTCGAGCCTCCCTCGAATTTATGGAATGCAGCCGAACTCCTCGGCCGCCATTTACCTAATACTCATTTTGAGCATTAGCAAGATAATAATGCTCAAAATGAGTATTATTATCTTGTCGATCCGTAAATTACCGCGATTACGCCGGTGAGGTCCCTGCCTGGCGATATGTCACGCCGGAACCAGGGACCTGTTCAACGAGGTAAAATAGGCGCATAATTTCTCTGTTTCGAATAAATGAAACTTAGGAGAATACGATGACCGTCGAACGCGCCATTCTTCTCGTTGTCGGCCTGCTGATACTCGCGTCGGTATTGCTGGCTGTCTACGTCAACCTCAATTGGCTTTGGCTCACCGGAATTCTCGGCGCCCATCTCGTCCAGGCGTCCTTTACCGGACTTTGCCCGGTGGTGATGGTCCTGAAAAAGCTGGGTTTGCCGCAGAAATCCGGCTTCGCCTGAAACGGTGCAACGCCGCCAGAAAAGAAACGCGCACGAAAAGATCGCCCTCGATCTGATCGAAGGCGATCTTGCGTCACGTGATTGTTGATATAGCTGCTGAAGCTCCCTTCGCCATTCAGCCGGCTCAGGTCCAGCTGAGGACTACCTTGCCGGCTTCGCCGGACTTCATGGCAGCAAAACCTTTTTCGAATTCATCGACACCAAACCGGTGCGTGATGACATTGCGCACGTCCAGACCGTTCTGCAACATGGCAATCATCTTGTACCAGGTCTCGAAAATTTCCCGGCCGTAAACGCCCTTGATCGTGATGGCCTTGAACACGATGCGTGACCAGTCGACCGGCGACTTTCCGGGTGGGATACCAAGCAGCGCGATCCGTCCGCCCATAACAAGGTTCTCGACCATCTGATCGAGCGCTACCTGACTGCCGGACATTTCCAGGCCGACATCGAAGCCTTCCTTCATGCCGAGTTTCTTCTCGATGCCTTTCAGATCTTCCCGGGCGACATTGACCGGCACCACGTCGGCCACCTTCGTTGCAAGGTCGAGACGGGCCTGATTGATATCGGTGATAACGACATTGCGCGCCCCGACATGGCGGGCAACAGCAGCGGCCATGATGCCGATCGGGCCAGCCCCGGTGATCAGAACATCCTCTCCAACCAGATCGAAACTGAGGGCGGTATGAACCGCATTGCCGAGCGGGTCGAGAATGGCGCCGATCTCATCGTCGATCTCGTCCGGCAAAGGCACAACATTGAAGGCTGGCAGGCGCAGATATTCTGCAAAGGCGCCCTGCTCGTTGACACCTATGCCGCGGGTTTCCGGATCCAGATGAAACTTGCCCGCGCGAGACTGGCGTGAGTGCCGTCCGATCAGGTGCCCCTCGCCTGAGCATCGCTGGCCGATTTCAAGGTCGGTCACGTTCTTGCCGAGTTCGACAATTTCGCCGGCGAATTCGTGACCGGTGATCATCGGCACCGGCACGGTCTTCGACGCCCAGTCGTCCCAGTTCCAGATGTGAATATCCGTGCCGCAAATACCGGTTTTGTGGATCTTGATCAAAACGTCGTCCGGACCGATTTCCGGCACCGGCGCGCGGGTCATCCAGAGGCCCTCCTTCGGCTCGGACTTGGACAGCGCCTTCATTTGGTTGCTGGTCATGACAGAACCCCCGTCGCCTTGCCGGCCTTTTCGAAGGCTTCCAGCGCGCGGTCGAGGTCTGACCGGGTCAATGCCGCGTTCATCTGGGTTCGAATGCGGGCCTGACCGCGCGGCACCACAGGAAAGAAGAAACCGGAGACATAGACGCCTTCCTCAAACAGCTTTGCCGCCATTTCCTGGGCCAACTTTGCCTCGCCCAGCATCACCGGAATGATGGGATGCTCGCCCGGCAGAAGCGTGAAGCCGAGCGCTTCAAGGCCCGCACGCCAATAGCCGGCATTGTCGAAGAGGTTCTTGCGCAGATCGTCCCCCTCTTCCACCAGGCGGATGGCTTCAAGACCGCTCATGACCACTGCCGGTGGCAGAGAGTTGGAGAAGAGATAAGGCCTTGCTCGCTGGCGCAGCAGGTCAATGACCGGCTGAGGCCCGGCAATATAGCCGCCAATACCGCCGCCCAGCGCCTTGCCGAGTGTTCCTGTCAATATATCGACATCGACCCCGAAATGAGCCGGGGTGCCCTTGCCCTTCGGTCCCATGAAGCCGGTCGCATGACAATCGTCGACCATCACCACGGCATCATATTGCCTGGCCAGTTCGGTCACGCCAGGCAAGTTGGCCAGATAGCCGTCCATCGAGAAGACACCGTCGGTCGCGATCATGATGTGGCGGGCACCGGCAGCCCGAGCCTCCTTCAGCTTCGCTTCCAGATCCGCCATATCGGAATTGGCGTAGCGATAGCGCTGGGCCTTGCACAGGCGAATACCGTCTATGATCGACGCGTGATTGAGCGCGTCCGATATGATCGCGTCCTCTGGGCCGAGCAAAGGCTCGAACAAGCCGCCATTTGCATCGAAACAGGCCGCGAACAGAATGGAATCGTCCTTGCCGAGAAACTCGGCCAGACGCTGCTCAAGTTGCCGGTGAATATCCTGGGTTCCACAAATGAAGCGCACGGACGCCATGCCGTAGCCCTTCGGCTCAAGAGCCTTGCGGGCCGCCTCCTCGAGAGCCGGATGATCGGCCAGACCCAGGTAATTGTTTGCACAAAGGTTGATGACCTCGCGCCCGCCAACCGTGATCAAGCCACCCTGCGGCGAGGTGATCAACCGCTCGCGTTTGTAGAGCCCTTCGGCCTCGATTTCTTTGAGCGTCTCGGAAATATGCGACAGAAAGGCATCGGACACTGGGCTTCCTCCGGCAAAATGGATATTTCCTCCACTATGCCGGATATTTGTCCGGAATAAAAGATTCGATTTCCGGTATCACGGATTCTTGCAACCACCCTTCTACCAAATCCAGGTGGTCGCATCAGCCTTTCCGGCCAGGAAATATCCGCAGATACTAACGCATAACAGTGACACCCGCCATTCGGAAACCTGCATAGAGCAAGGCAACCCCGGCGCATTTGTTGACGAGACCTACAACCCAGTTCTTCATCTCGCCACGGGTCAGACGATCCCCCAGAAAGGCATATGCCGTGTAGGATGTCAGGTCGATCAGGAAAGTCGTCATGCCCATGATGAGGATCTGCGGAACAATGGGTGCATTGATGTCGAGAAACTGGGGCAAAATGGCTGCGAAATAGAGCAGTGCCTTCGGATTGGCGAACTCGATCACAAAGCCCTGGGCGAACAACGCCTTCAGGCTCGACTGACGCCCGCACCGTTTGACACGGATTGCGCCCGCCGGCGTGAAGAGTGCGGTCAGACCCAGCCAGACGAGATACCCTACACCAGCCCATTTGATTACCGAGAACACCAGGTTGGAGGCAATGATCAGTGAGGCAATGCCGGTTGCCGAAAGCGCAAAATAAACGGCATTGGCAGACGCAATACCAAAAACGCCACCAAGTGCCCGACGCCCACCATTCGCCGCCCCTTGCGACGCGACGGCCACCGCCGCCGCACCGGGAGAGAAAACCACGACAGCTGTCGTGACAAGAAAGATCAGATACGTATCGAACTGCATTGCTTTCTCCTGCGCTCGCCAGATTTGCCGAGAACTGCTGCTTCGCCTAAGCGGCCGCGACAATTTCGATTTCGATCATCCACTCGGGTGTCAGCGTTCGAACCACAATGGCCGTGGTCGGGACGCGCCGGGCGCCCAGCGCCTCCAGTCGTGCGGCCTGGTTCTTTTCGGCATGGTCCGGATCTGAAAGATAACTGGTGACGCGAACGATATTGTCGGTCGTCATGTCCGCTTCAGTCAGGATCCGGCGCAGATTCGCCCAAACCAGATCGAGCTGCTCTTCCAGGCTCTCCGGAGCCCGGCCGATTACATCAAGCCCCATGGTGCCGCTGACGAAGAGCAACCGCCCTGCACCGGTCACTTCCAGGGCATGCACATAATCCGGTGTTGCCGGGTAAATGCCCTTGTCCGGGTTGATTGTCCGCTCCATCAAGCCGAAGATCCTTCTTCCGAAATCTGTTTCGGACATGACTGTTCAGACGAACACGATTCACCGCAACAAGGATCTGGCCGAATGAAATCAAATAAAGAGACCATTCAGAAAAACAGCACTCCCGGCCGCCCCGTGGATGCATTCGACCGAAGAATATTAGGCGAGCTGGTGCGCAATGCCCGGCAGACCTATGCCGAGATCGGGACCAAGGTCGGGCTGTCCGCACCGGCGGTGCATGACCGGGTAAAGCGGATGATCGCGTCCGGAACCATCTCCTCCACCAACGCCGCCATTGATCCCATGTCTGTCGGCAAACCGTTTCTGGCTTTCGTGCATGTGGATGCCAGCGGATGGGGCAAGAGCGAGCAGATGATGAAGCTGCGGGACTTTCCGGAAGTGGAAGAACTCCATTCGGTCACGGGCGACTGTTGTGTCATCCTGAAGGTGCGGACGGCCAATGCCGACGCGATGGAACGCTTCCTTGCACAGGTCTATGCCCTGCCAGGCGTAAGGGCGACCAGAAGTTATGTTGTGCTGACGACGTATCTCGACCGGCCGGTGCAGGCGGAAGTCACGGAAACCTGGCCTGATGTGCCGCTGCCGGCTGCGTGAAGGTCAAGGAAGCGCGCGCGGCCTTCAGAACTTAATCACCATCAGGATCGCCCGAGCCGGGCCGCCCACGGCTGCAATGCAATGGGGCACGTCGGCGGCGTAGCGAGCCGTGTCCCCTTTTCCGATGACACCTTTGGCCACACCGGACGTGACTTCAAGCTGGCCGTCTTCGGCTATCAGTTGCTCCCGCGTTCCACGTTCGTGCGGTTTGCTGTCGAGCTTTCCATCTGCCGCGAATATCAGCTCATAGATTTCGAACCGGCCAGTGTCCTGCGGTGGTGACAGGATGCGGATCTTGCAACCGTCTCCCGCCCTGTCGAGCGCCGGGGTCTGATGTTCGTGCACGATCTCGACCCGATCCTCGGCCGCCTCCTCCCCCAGAAGACCTGCAAAGTCGACATTCAGGGCCCTGGTCAGATTGAGCAGGGTCGCGACAGTCGGGTTGGACTCCCCGCGCTCGATCTGGCTTACCATGGAGCGCGAAACGCCGGAAAGCTTTTCAACGGCCTCGAGCGAGAGCCCCTGGGCACGCCGCGCTTTCTTCAGGCGGGCTGGCAAACGGGAGAGAATGTCTGAATCTGTCATTGCGGAACTAAAATCCGTTTCGCCAGATATTGCAATTTACTTTTCCTGTCATCCAACTGTCACAAATCATGTAAGCTTTCCCTTGGCCAGGACCTGAAAACAGGATTGGCCATCGTCTTCCGGGGGGAACACATGAAAGCGATACCACGTCTTTATTTTGCCACGGCCGCACTCTTTGCCCTGATCGGCATGGCCTGGGGCATTCACATGTCCGCGACCACTGATCACACGCTTGCGCCAGCGCACGGGCATCTCAACCTGATCGGCTTCGTGATGATGGCCGTCTTTGGTGCCTACTACGCCCTGGCACCAAAGGCAGCCGCCTCGCGCCTTGCACTCATCCACTACGGATTGTCGGTTCTCACCGTCATCGTACTGGTGCCCGGGATCGTATTTGCGATCAACGCCGAAGGGGAAATCATGGCCAAGGCCGGCTCTGTTCTGGCGGTTCTGACCATGCTGGTTTTTCTCGCAACAGTGCTGCGCAACCGCGCCGATTGAGTTGCCGTCGCTTCCGGGGCGCATCCTGTCGCTTTCGGAACATTTGCTGCACCGCCCTCTCCCATAGCGTTCCGGCACAAGTCGGGGCGGTGCAAAACCGCATCCGGAAAACAAGAAATCGGAAACGCTTCGGAGAGAGAGAACCCATGGCCAGCGATATTGAAATTGCCCGTGCAGCCAAGATGAAACCCATTCAGGAGATCGGCACACGGCTGAATATTCCCGAAGACTCTCTCCTGCCCTATGGGCGCACCAAGGCCAAGATTTCTGCCGACTACATTGCCAACCTCAATGGCCGCAAGAACGGCAAGCTGATTCTGGTGACAGCGATCAACCCGACCCCCGCAGGCGAAGGCAAGACGACCACAACGGTCGGTCTTGGCGACGGTCTCAACAGGATCGGCAAGAACGCGATGATCTGCCTGCGTGAACCTTCGCTCGGCCCTTGTTTCGGCATGAAGGGCGGCGCAGCCGGTGGCGGCTATGCCCAGGTCGTCCCGATGGAAGACATCAACCTGCATTTCACCGGTGACTTCCACGCCATCACCTCTGCCCACAACCTGCTCGCAGCCCTGATCGAGAACCACATCTACTGGGGCAACGAACTGGGCATCGACATTCGCCGCGTTGTCTGGCGCCGGGTGATGGACATGAACGATCGCGCACTGCGCTCCATCGTCTGTTCGCTTGGTGGCATTGCCAACGGCTTTCCTCGTGAAGCAGGGTTCGACATCACCGTTGCGTCCGAAATCATGGCCATCCTCTGCCTGGCGACCGATCTCGAAGATCTGCAAAAGCGGCTCGGCGACATCATCGTTGCCTACCGGCGCGACCGCACGGCGATCACCGCGCGCGAACTGGAAGCAGACGGAGCCATGACCGTGCTGCTGAAAGAAGCAATGCAGCCGAACCTGGTGCAGACGCTGGAAAACAACCCCGCATTCATTCACGGTGGCCCCTTCGCCAACATCGCACACGGCTGCAACTCCGTGGTTGCCACCCAGACAGCCCTGAAGCTGGCCGACTATGTGGTGACGGAAGCTGGCTTTGGCGCAGATCTCGGTGCCGAGAAGTTCTTCGACATCAAATGCCGCAAGGCAGGCCTCAGCCCGGATGCGGTTGTCATCGTCGCCACCATCAAGGCCTTGAAGATGAATGGCGGTGTTGCCAAGGAAGACCTCGGCAGCGAGAACGTCGAGGCCGTGAAAAAAGGCTGTGCCAACCTTGGCCGCCACATCGAGAACGTCAAGCAGTTCGGTGTTCCGGCAGTTGTGGCCATCAACCACTTCACTGCAGATACGGAAGCGGAAGTTCAGGCCGTGCGGGATTACTGCGCCGAATTCGGCGTTGAAGCGATCCTGGCGACCCATTGGGCCAACGGCTCCGCAGGCACCGAAGAACTTGCCACCCGTGTGGCAGCCCTTGCCGAAAGCGGCGCGGCGCAGTTCGCACCGCTCTACGACGACAGTCTGTCCCTGTTCGAAAAGATCGAAACCATCGCGAAACGGATCTACCGGGCAGACGAAGTTCTGGCAGACAAGTCCGTGCGCGACCAGCTCAAGCGTTGGGAGGCCGACGGGTTCGGTCATCTGCCGGTCTGCATGGCCAAGACCCAGTATTCCTTCACGACCGACCCGCAGCGCCGGGGCGCACCGACCGGCCACAGCCTGCCGGTCCGCGAAGTCCGCTTGTCGGCAGGGGCCGGTTTCATCGTGGTGATCTGCGGTGAAATCATGACCATGCCCGGCCTGCCGCGCGTGCCGTCAGCCAACCACATCAAACTGGACGAAAAAGGTCAGATCGAAGGTCTGTTCTGATCATTCGGGATTAATGCCTAATACCAGAAAAAGGCGGGTCTCAAGACCTGCCTTTTTTTGTGGCGCTCGGTCCACGGTCTCTCAGCCTGCGGCGGAGTGACATCGCCTCGAACGCTGCACAAGAGGAACTGAAACGGCATGGATGCCATGGTCGAGCCATGGCATGACGAAGATAAGGCAAAGATGGAGCGGTTTGCCTGCCAACAAATTGCATAATCCATCAAAGAAAGTACCAATCCGTCACGTCCTCCGTCATTGCAGGGCTCGACCCTGCAATCCATACCGAAACATCGCCTCGAACGAAGGCCGCACTTGCGTAAGTCAAACAAAGCGAATGCCATGGTCGAGCCACGCATGAAGAAATTTGAGATTGTGGCTAGGCAGTGCGATGTGGGTTTTGGCCAAGCAGAACAAGACCGATTGCAGCCAACAACAGGGAAAGGCCTGAGAAGACAGTCCGTGTCTGGTTCCACACCTGCCAAGGCTCGGAATAGGACCGCCAGAGCATTGCCGCTTCATTCAATTTTTCCGGGATCGCGGCCTCAGCAAGCTCGAGGTTCATGGGCACGTTGACCAGGAACGTCAGCATGATGCCGCCCAGCGCATAGACGATTGCTCCACCTACAAAGGCACCCCCAGCTGCGCGCCGGCCAGACAGCAGGCTGAAGACCCCGGCAAGAGCAAGAACGAAAGGCGTGCCGAAGAAAGCGGGCGCAAAAACAGCGTTGCGAACGGAAGCGTTCATGGCCTGCATGGCTGCTATCGCAATGCGAGGATCAGTGGCATCCAGGCCCCACATGGTTGAGCAGACCCAGGCATAGAAGAAACCGAAGATGGCCCCGGCAAAAACAATCGCCAGGAGACCGGTACCAAGTGCAAGTCGATACATCCCGAACTCCTAAACCGTAATTGAGTGTACGGATTGTAATTTCCGTAACATTGATTACGGTTTTGAGCAAGCGACGGAGAGAACGACATGCGGGCAGAAGCCAGGGAACGACGGAAAGCTGCCATAGAAGCGGCGGCGATCGAATTGCTGCTGGATCAGGGCTATGACAACCTGTCGATGCTGGCAGTCGCAAAAAAAGCAAAGGCCTCCAACGAAACGCTCTACCGCTGGTATGGCGACAAGACCGGGTTGTTCAGCGCCCTGGTGGATCGCAATGCGGAAAACATTCGCCAGTCACTTCGAGAGTGTATCGAAAACGCCTCGTCTCCCACCGAAGCGCTGCGGAACTTCGGCCGACGTCTCCTGGGCGTTCTTTCGAACCCGGCCGCAATCGCTCTCAACCGTGCCGCTGCCGCCGACACGACCGGCACGCTTGGAACTGCCCTCGCGCAAAGCGGTCGCGACGCGATCAGGCCGCTCGTAATGGACCTTGTTGCGCAGGTTCAGGGCGACGGACTGCTGACAGGCCTTGAGACGGAAACCGCGGCGGAAATCTATCTTTCCCTGCTGATCGGCGATCTTCAAATCCGGCTGGTGACACGCGCCGTGGCTGAATGGTCGGAAAACGACATCGACGCCCGTGCGGAAACCGCCTGGCGGGGCGTAAAGCTTCTTTCGGCAGGCAGCGCCACTGCCCTCTCGTAAGTTTAGACAGCTACAAACATTTCCCGTCAGCGCACAAAATTGACGTTGAACGGCCTGGCTTGATTTCCCTGTCGCGTAAACGACTAGCCGTGTCGCTTTGGAGATATCGGCGAATCCGGCTTGAGGCATAAGGTTTTGCACTAAGTTGATGGCCCGTTGTGCCTGGTTGGAGCTGCCCATGTCTGACGAAGACGATATCGATCTCGCCTCCCTTTCTGACGACGAACTTGTCGAGCAGATGCATGACGACCTCTACGACGGTCTTCAGGAAGAAATCACGGATGCCGTGAACATCCTTCTGGAACGTGGCTGGGTACCTTACGACATCCTGACCAAGGCCCTTGTCGAAGGCATGCGGATCGTCGGCGTCGACTTCCGTGATGGCATCCTGTTCGTTCCCGAAGTGCTGCTTTCCGCCAACGCCATGAAAGCCGGCATGGGCATCCTGCGTCCGCTGCTGGCGGAAACCGGTGCACCGAAGGTTGGCAAGATGGTCATTGGCACCGTGAAGGGCGACATCCACGACATCGGCAAGAACCTTGTCTCGATGATGATGGAAGGCGCCGGCTTTGAAGTGATCGACATCGGCATCAACAACCCTGTCGAAAACTACCTTGCGGCCATTGAAGAGCATCAGCCGGACATTCTCGGCATGTCGGCTCTTCTGACCACCACCATGCCTTACATGAAGGTCGTGATCGACGAAATGAAGGCCAAGGGCATCCGGGACGATTATATTGTGCTCGTTGGCGGTGCCCCGCTGAACGAGGAATTCGGCGAAGCCGTCGGTGCTGACGGTTATTGCCGCGACGCGGCCGTTGCTGTGGAAATGGCGAAAGATCTGATCGCTCGCCGCCACAACATGCTGGCCAACAAGGGCTGACGGCAATGTTCAAGGAGGCTGCCGAAATGTTGGTGGGCGAGCCTCTCTTTCCGGTTGAAACGGATGGGAGCGCGGACGACAAGGCCGGCCGCGTTCTTGTTATTGCCTGCGGGGCTCTGGCACGCGAAATCGTCGCCATCCGCGAAAAGAACCGCCTCGATCATCTCGACATCACCTGCCTTCCGGCGAAGCTTCACAACTCGCCGGAAAAGATCCCTGACGAAGTCCGCCGGGCCATCCTCAAGAATGCGGACACCTATTCCGACATTCTGATCGCCTATGGCGATTGCGGAACCGGTGGCCTGCTCGACAAGGTGCTGGAAGAAACCGGCGCGAGACGCATCGATGGCGCGCACTGCTATGCCTTCTTCACGGGGATAGACGAATTCGACCAGATGGAAGACGACCAGCTCGGCACCTTCTACCTGACCGACTTCCTGGCCCGTCACTTCCAGACCATGGTCATCGAACCGCTCGGCCTCGACTGGCACCCGCATTTGCGGGACATGTATTTCGCTCATTACACCCGCGTTCTTTACCTTGCGCAGACCGATGACCCTGCCCTTGAGGATGCGGCCCGGCGCGCGGCGGATCGGCTGGGTCTGCCGTTTGAAATGCGCCGGACCGGGTATGGATTGCTTCAGCCGTTTCTGGGCAAGGGCCCGGCGGACTGAGCGTCGCAAAATAGCATCCGGACAAGTCGGTTTTTCACGTGATGATGCCGCTATCAGGCGTCCTGGATCAGCCAGCTTCCGGCAAACATGTTTCTCAGGAGGAAAGTCCGAGAATGGCGCAGAAAATCATCGTTTATTGGCGGGACATCCCGGCACAGATCCTGGTGAAACAGGGGCGCAAATCCGCCCGACGGGAACTGCCGGCCATGTTCATGGAAGCCATTGATGCCTGCGCGATGAGGATCGGTGCGAAGGACAGCGACGCCTACATGGCGGAGTGGCGCCGGACAGACCCGGTCTCCGTCACGGACGACCTGGAAACGGAAGCGGATGCAGCCCTGACCGACCTGGTCTCGGCCTATCCGAAAGAGAGACTGAAAACCCTGCTCGCAAATGGAGGCTCGGAACATGACTGATCAGCGCCTGTTGGCCAATGGGCGGCTTCCCGCCTCTACCGAAATGTCTCCCAAGCAGGTGGTCGAAAAGACCGAGCTTCTGGAATTTATTCCGGCGGGCACGCAGGTCTATGTCACGGATCTGGGCAACTGCTCGGAAGACATGATCGTCGATGCCGCCCGCATCCTGCGCGACAACAAGCTGACCGCCGTTCCGCATATGGCGGCCCGCCGGTTCGCCAGCCGCGAGGACTTCGAGCGCCGCATCACGCGTCTGACCCAGGAAGCAGGTGCGACCGAGGTTCTGGCCATTGCCGGTGAAGCAGAAAAAGCCGGCCCCCTCACCTCATCTGTCGCCCTTCTGGAGACAGGCCTCTTCGACAAGCTCGGCATCAAGAAGATAGCCGTTGCAGGACACCCGGAAGGCGCACCGGACATCAAGCCGGACGTCATCAAGAGCTTCCTGCAGCGCAAACACGATCTTGCCCGCGAAAGCGATGCGGAATTCCGCATTGTCACCCAGTTCGGTTTCGATCCGCACCGCGTCAGCCTGTGGCTGGACGAGCTGCGCGAATGGGGCAACGAGTTCCCGGTCCATGTCGGCGTTGCCGGTCCGGCAAAGATGACGACCCTGCTGAAATACGCCGCTTTTGCCGGTGTTGAAAATTCCTTCAACTTCCTGAAGAAGCGCGGCGGCGCCGTCGTCTCCATGCTGTCAGGCTACGATCCGGACACGATGGTCGATCCGCTGGAGACCCGCGTCACCAGCCAGCCGAACACCCAATTGGCCCAGATTCACGCCTATCCCTTCGGCGGTGTCCAGAAAACCGCTGAGTGGCTGCACAGCCGCGGGAGCTGGTCTTTTCAAACCTCGTCTTCAATCCTGACTGCCAATGAGAGCGCATAAATGACCCGCACTGTTGTCGCGTCCGCCACCAAGGAAATCATCATCGGTTTCGATCAGCCGTTCTGCGTGATCGGCGAGCGGATTAACCCGACCGGCCGCAAGAAGCTGGCGGCGGAAATGGCCGAAGGCAACTTCGAAACCGTCAAGGCCGATGCTCTGGCCCAGGTGGCTGCCGGCGCGACCATGCTCGACGTCAACGCAGGCGTGACAGCGGTCAACCCGAACGAGACCGAACCACCGCTGCTCGTCAAAACTCTTGAGATAGTTCAAGAACTTGTCGACGTTCCCTTGTCTATCGATTCATCCGTGACCGCCGCCATCGAAGCCGGCCTTGCCGTTGCCAAGGGCCGTCCGCTGGTCAACTCCGTGACCGGTGAAGAAGAGAAGCTGGAAGCGATCCTGCCGCTGATCAAGAAATACAACGTGCCGGTCGTGGCCATCTCGAACGACGAGACCGGTATCTCCGAAGATCCGGACGTTCGTTTCGAAGTCGCCAGGAAGATCGTTCAGCATGCTGCCGACTATGGCATTCCCGCACACGATATTGTCGTGGACCCGCTGGTGATGCCGATCGGCGCCATGGGCACCGCAGGTCAGCAGGTATTCCGGTTGCTGCGCCGTCTGCGTGAAGAGCTGAAGGTCAACACGACCTGCGGCCTTTCCAACATCTCCTTCGGCCTGCCGCATCGCCACGGCATCAATGCCGGTTTCATTCCGATGGTCATCGGTGCCGGCATGACCTCCGCGATCATGAACCCGTGCCGCCCGCAGGAAATGGAAGCCGTACGTGCGGCGAACGTGCTCAACGGCACTGACCCGAACTGCCAGGAATGGATCATGACCTACCGAGATCACCAGCCTGCTGCTGCAGGTGCGGTTGCAGCACCTGGTGAAGGTGGTGCGTCTGCGGGCGGTCGCCGCCGCGGTGGACGCGCGGCCCGTCGGTCCGCCGGCTGAGCCCAGATGTCATAACAAGTTTGCGGTTCTCTCCCCTTCCGCAAACAGGGTGGCTTTTCACCAGTTTCAGGATGGAATCTCCACCCCAATCCCCTCCCTTTAATAGGGAGGGGTTTTGCGTGTCGAGGGGCACGTTTCAAATCGCGGGATCCGCGTCATTTTCACGATGGCTCCGGCTTTCGCAGTTTAGAAAAAAACTCCCTCCTCCTTGTGGGTGAAGGGTCAAGGGTGGGCTTAGTCCCCGTAGTGTTTCAAAACCGGTAGTGGCAGATCGCAGACATGACCGAGACCGTCAAACAAGCCAAAGTCGTTTTCCAACCCAGTGGGCGCCGTGGAACCTTTCCCGTCGGCACGCCCCTGCTCGACGCTGCCCGCTCGCTCGGTGTCTATGTGGAGTCGGTATGTGGCGGGCGCGGCATTTGCGGGCGCTGCCAGATTTCCATTTCGGAAGGCACGTTCGCCAAGGAAAACCTGACCAGCGCAGCTGAAAACCTGGAAGGGGCCACCGAAGCGGAAACCCGCTACGCGACCTTGCGCAAACTGCCCGCCGACCGGCGCCTTTCCTGTCAGGCAAAAATCCTGGGCGACCTGGTCATCGATGTCCCGACCGATGCCCAGACCAACCGTCAGGTCGTGCGCAAGCGCGCGGAAGCCCGCAACATCGAGGCCGACAGCGCGGTCTCGCTGATAACTGTCTCGATTGCCGAGCCGGACATGGAAACGCCACGCGGCGATATCGACCGGCTGCGAGAGGCGCTGATAGCCGAGACCGGTATCGCCGACCTGACAATCGACCCGGTGCTGCTGCCGCGGGTCCAGACGATCCTGCGCAAGGGCAATTGGCAGGTAACCGCGGCAATATACGAAGACAGAGGCGTGCTGCCGACACTCGTGGCGCTCTGGCCCGGAGAAAAACCTGCCGTCTACGGCCTTGCCGTCGACATTGGCTCCACCACCATCGCAGCCCACCTTTGCAACCTACAGAACGGGCGTACAGTCTCGTCCGCAGGCACCTCCAACCCGCAGATCCGCTTTGGCGAGGATCTGATGTCGCGGGTGTCCTATGTCCAGATGAACCCGTCCAAGCTGCCGGATCTGACAAAGGCCGTGCGCGATGCCATCAACGCGCTGATCGGCAAACTGGTCGGCGATGTCGGCGCAGAACGCACGGATGTGCTTGATGCGACCTTTGTCGGCAACCCGGTCATGCATCATCTGTTCCTCGGTATCGACCCAGTGGAACTGGGCGGCGCTCCCTTCGCGCTCGCGGCCTCCGACGCCATGGTTTTGAACGCGCGCGATCTGGACCTGGAACTGAACCCGGGCGCACGTGTCTACATGCTGCCCTGCATCGCCGGCCATGTGGGTGCCGATGCAGCTGCAGCAACGCTTGCAGAAAGCCCTTACAAGCTCGACGAGATAACGCTGCTTGTCGATGTCGGTACCAATGCGGAAATCGTGCTGGGTAACCGGAACCGGCTGTTGGCAGCGTCCTCTCCGACCGGCCCTGCGTTCGAAGGCGCTGAGATCTCGTCCGGCCAGCGCGCGGCACCAGGCGCCATCGAGCGCATCCGCATCAACAAGGAAACACTTGAGCCTCGCTTCAAGGTGATTGGCGTCGACGAATGGTCGGATGAAGAAGGCTTTGCCGAAAAGGTCGACACTGTCGGCGTTACCGGCATTTGTGGCTCCGGCATCATCGAGGCCGTTGCCGAGATGTATCTGGCGGGCCTCATCACGGAAGACGGTGTTATCGACGGCTCGATGGCGGAACGGACATCGCGCGTCAAATCCACCGGCCGGACCTTCTCCTATCTGATTGCTGACGACGGGATCGAAATATCGATCCTGCAGACCGACATTCGCGCGATCCAGCTCGCCAAGGGTGCGCTTTACGCCGGTGTCAAACTTCTGCAGGACAAGCTCGGCACCTATGATCTGGACCGCATTCGCCTTGCGGGGGCCTTCGGCAGCTACATCGACCCAAAGTACGCGATGATCCTTGGCCTTATTCCGGATTGCCCGCTGGAAGGTGTCTCCGGCGTCGGCAATGCTGCCGGGACAGGCGCCCGGATGGCTTTGCTCAACCGCGGCTACAGGCGCGAGATCGAGCAGACGGTGCGCGATATCGAAAAGATCGAGACCGCTCTGGAACCCAAGTTCCAGGAGCATTTCGTCAATGCGATGGCCTTGCCCAACAAGGTCGATCAGTTCCCCAACCTTCGAGCTGCCGTCGAATTGCCGGTACGCAAGGAGGTTGACGCGGGGTCGGATGCAGCCGGTGGAGAGCGCAGGCGCAGACGCCGCCGAGGCTGACAGTGTTGTTCCTTCGGCTAGCAAGCATGAACGGGCGGCAGATTTGCTCTGCCGCTACTGATCCCAGAAATACTGCTCGCGCATGCGCCGCCAGATCTTTTCTCCTACGAGGCAGTCATATGGCTCTTCGAAGGTGAATTGGGCCGGGATGACTTGCGGCTCGGGCGGCTTGACGCCGCCGATCTCGAGGATCAGCTTGCGACGAACGGCTTCGGGAAACTGTTCCCAGTCGTTTACCGGTATGACGAAGCTGGCGGGCCCACCGATGACGCACCGCTGATAATAGACGTCCAGATCCGGAATGTTGAACTGGAAGCCCATGCCACCAGTTGTCATCAGCGGCAATCCATTGATCACGAGCCCGGCCTCCACGGCGGCATCGCGTGCCTGGACGACAGGTGCCCCCTGGTTGTTGGGACCATCCCCGGAAATGTCGATCACGCGGCGGTCTGCCTTGAAAGGTGCGTCGGCAAGCAAAGCCGTGGCATGCCAGATTGCGCCGGAAATCGAGGTTCGCCGCTGACCGTAGGTGCTGTCCGCCAGAACCTTGTCGGCGAACTCCTGAGCATCTTCCACGCCCTCGATCACCGACCACCCGACAATTTCGCGCGCGTGGCTTTCGTTGGCCCATTCGAACATCATGAGAGCGATCCGGCCGTGAGCCCCGTACCCGATCGCCCGCACCACCTCCGGGCTGGAGATGGCGGCAGCATATCCGCGGCGCTGGATCTGTAGTTCTTCAGGCGACATGGAGCGGGAGACATCGACAGCAAGGACCAGAGCGACATCGACCTGTTCCTGCGCAAGCGCGGGACCGAGAGGTGCCAGCAACAGAGCGACTGCACCTGCAAGTGAGCGGACTTCGGAAAGCCTCCACATGCCGAAAGGATAACCGAAACCGAAAGAACCGCCAGCGACTTGACGCATCGTCAGATAAACCATCTGTGATCGGCGGCAGCCACCAGCCGATCGGACACTTTCGCCGCCCTGCCCGCGTCGGCTATAACATCGGCAAAGCAAATCTTCAGGGAGCGTTCCATGTCTGAAACCGCCGCAAATGACGAGATCCAGAAACCGATGCTCGCAACGCTTCTTCATGAAGGCGTTTACCGGATCGTGATGCAGCGGCCGGAGCGGATGAACGCTCTTTCGAGCGAGATGATGACCGCTCTAGCCGGTGAACTGCAGAAGGCGGCAGAGGATCCTGCAGTGCGTGTTGTTCTGCTCGGTGCGGAAGGCAAGGTCTTCTGCGCTGGCCACGACCTGAAGGAACTAACCGCAGCGCGCGGTGAAGCGGATGGTGGCAAGGCAACCTATGAGCGGATCATGCGCCAGTGTTCGGATCTGATGCAGCAGATTGTGCGCCTGCCCAAGCCGGTGATCGCCGTGGTAACAGGTGTTGCGACCGCAGCCGGTTGCCAACTGGTTGCCTCCTGCGACCTTGCCATCGCTACCGACACGGCCACCTTCTGCACACCGGGCGTCAATATCGGCCTCTTCTGCTCCACACCAATGGTTGCGCTCTCGCGCAATGTTGCTCCTAAACAGGCCATGGAGATGCTTCTGACCGGTGAAAGCATCGACGCATCCACCGCGAAGGATTTCGGCCTGATCAACCGCATCGTCCCGCGTGACTACCTGGAGCAGGTTGTCCAGAAATACGCGGAATCGATCGCCTCCAAGTCTGCCAAGACCGTGAAGATCGGCAAGGAAGCCTTCTACCGTCAGCTGGAAATGCCGTTGTCGGAAGCCTATGATTTCGCGGCACAAACCATGGTCGACAACATGATGGCCCGGGATGCGGAAGAAGGCATCAACGCCTTTCTGCAAAAACGCAAACCCGAATGGACGGACAGCTGATCGGCCCTGCCGTTTGGAGACATCAAGGATAAGACATGCCTGAAGCCGGCTATTCCGGACGTCCGCTGTCCGCAAAACTGGGGCTGAAACCGGGAATGATCTGCTGGCGTCGCCAGGTGCCGGAAGACATATCCGCCTTGCTGCAGACACAAGACCCCGGCGCGGTCATTCTCGCTACACCGGAACCGGGTGTTGAATGCGCTCATGTGTTTGTCACCGAACGGGTGGAACTGGCCGGACAACTGGAAACCCTGCGCGGCCTGCTGGATCCAGACGGCATGATCTGGGTTTCCTGGCCCAAGAAGGCCAGCAAGCTACCGACCGACATCACCGAAGACACCATCCGCGAGCTTTGCCTGCCGATGGGTCTTGTGGACGTAAAGGTTTGTGCCGTTGACGGCATCTGGTCCGGTTTGAAACTGATGATCCGCAAGGAACTCAGGAAAGAACAGGCGGCAAAGCTGGCCGAACACTTTGCTGGCAATTGACCTCGCCCTGCGCGGTTTCACAATTCTTCGAGGCGGACCGGTCTGCGGCAGAAGGCCCCTTGCAGGCAGGTGTCATTTCGCATTGGATAGCGCGACAAATCTGAGGATCTCCATTCCATGAATCACGACACTTATCCGGACGCCTACATCAAGGGTATTCTCGACGAGGTGAAAACCGTCGCCATGATCGGCGCGAGTGCCAACAACGTCCGGCCGTCCTATTTCGTGCTGAAATACCTTTTGTCCAAGGGATACGAGGTTTGGCCCATCAATCCCGGTCAGGCGGGCAAGGAGATCCTGGGACAGAAGGTCTATACCTCGCTCGACGAATTGCCTGCGGCTCCCGACATGATCGACATCTTTCGCAATTCCGAAGCGGCAGGCGTTATCGTCGACGATGTAATTGCCAGCGGCAAGTTGCCCAAGGTCATCTGGATGCAATTGACCGTGCGCCATGACGAAGCAGCAGCAAGAGCAGAAGCTGCAGGTATCAAGATGGTGATGAACCGCTGCCCTAAGATAGAGTATGGTCGACTGTCAGGTGAAATCGGATGGGCAGGTGTTAACTCGCGTACGCTTTCCTCCAAGCGCCCTGCCCTGAAAGCAGGGTTTCAGCATCGCGGGCTTTCTGGGGAAAAAGACAGCTAATTTTCCCCATTGCATCAGCTTCGCACAATGCTCGCCGGATAGCTCGTTAGTCGAGATACCGCCGTCCGGAAGCCCACCGGGCGCCATCAGTAGCGTGAGGCAGCATGACCCAGGACCCGACCCTGTTTACCGCATTTGAGTGGGTTTTCATGGCTATGGCAGCTCTGGTTGCCTTGCTGCTGTTCGCATTCGTGCACAAGGCCGAACACGGATCCCCCTTCGCCCACCGTGACGAGACCTGGGCGCGAGAGCAGGCACAGTCCGGCGAACGGGAACAGAAGGGCGGCTGAACCGAAATCAATGTATACACCCCCACTTCTACCCCTGCGTGTTTCTGCTATACTTCAGGACTTCAGGGATGGGGTTTGATCTGCGTTCAGGCGAATTTGCGCCTTTAACGACAGATACATGGGGGCAATACTAATGATATTCGCGCTCGCGACCGTCGCGTTCGTCGTCTGTATCGCGGTACTGATTCATCTGCAGAAACCATCTGCAAACGGCCCGCGCGCAAGCAGGCGCACGAAAGATGATGCAACCGACGAAAGCTGATAATTTTAAGTTCAATTTATAAGAGCTTTCGCTCAATTTGCTCCGAATGCCGATGAATTTCTTTCCACTTTCTCCATAAGAGATCGTTAACCTTTTGCCTCGCATCCAAGTTTTCAAACCGGGAGGAAGGCCGCTGTGTTTGCAGTCTTCGGAGATACGACCTTTCTGGCATGGAGCCTGCCACTGCTGGCAGCAGCACTGCTGTTCGGTGTCTATTTCGGTGTGAAGCTGGAGAACCGGAAGGACCCTTCCGACCAATAGGCAGACATACCCCACCCTGGCAGGAGGCAAAGGCCGACAATCCTGCCTAACGCTTTGACATACATAATTTCCTTTAGATCACAAAACCGCAAAATCGTTCTTTGACCTGCCCTGCTCCTTCGGTCAAACTGGCCGCCAATCCAACAGGGAGGTCTTTTAATGAGCGAAAATATTCCAGGTTTTTCCACTCTCGCGATTCACGCTGGCGCAGCGCCGGATCCTTCGACAGGCGCGCGGGCGACACCGATTTACCAGACGACATCGTTCGTTTTCGACGATGTCGATCATGCTGCTTCCCTGTTCGGGCTACAGGCCTTCGGCAACATTTACACACGCATCACCAATCCGACGACGGCTGTTCTGGAGGAGCGCGTTGCGGCGCTTGAAGGCGGTACCGCCGCACTTGCGACAGCTTCCGGTCATTCCGCTCAGCTTCTGTGCTTCCACACCTTGATGCAGCCCGGCGACAACATCGTGGCCGCAAACAAGCTCTATGGTGGCTCCATCAACCAGCTGAACCACTCCTTCAAGAGCTTCGGCTGGGGCGTGAAGTGGGCCGACCCTGCGGACATGTCGTCCTTCGAAGCGGCGATTGACGACCGCACGCGCGCGATCTTCATCGAGAGCCTGGCCAATCCCGGCGGAATCGTTGTCGACATCGAGGCGATTGCGGCAATTGCAAAGGCAAAGGGTGTGCCGCTGGTGGTCGATAACACCATGGCAACGCCATACCTGTGCCGGCCGATCGAACACGGTGCTGATATCGTTCTGCACTCGCTGACCAAATTCATGGGCGGTCACGGCAATTCCATGGGTGGCATCATCGTCGACGGCGGCAGCTTCGACTGGTCTGCCAGCGGCAACTATCCGCTGCTGTCCCAGCCCCGGCCGGAATACCAGGGCATCGTCCTGCACGAGACATTCGGCAACTTCGCCTTTGCGATTGCCTGCCGTGTGCTTGGTCTGCGCGACCTCGGACCGGCCATCTCGCCCTTCAACGCTTTCATGATCCTGACCGGCATCGAAACCCTGCCGCTGCGCATGCAGCGTCATTCGGACAATGCCAAGAAAGTCGCGCTTCACCTGGCGGCCCACGACAAGGTCAAATGGGTGTCCTACGCAGCCCTGCCGGAAGACAAGCACCACGCCCTGCAACAGAAATACATGCCAAAAGGCGCCGGTGCCGTGTTCACTTTCGGCGTTGAAGGCGGTTATGACACAGGTGTCGCCCTGGTGAGCAAGGTGGAACTGTTCTCGCACCTGGCCAACATCGGTGACACGCGCAGTCTGATCATCCATCCAGCGTCCACCACACACCGCCAGCTTTCGGATGAACAGAAGACCGCGGCCGGCGCGGGCCCGGATGTGGTGCGTATTTCGGTCGGCCTGGAAGATGTCGATGACATCATCGCCGATCTCGATCAGGCCCTTTCCGGATAAGAGGCTCCAGCAGAACAAACGAAAAGCCCGCCGATTGGCGGGCTTTTTTGCCTGTACACTCGATCAGGCCCCGAGGCCGTAAGCGCAGCGGAAATCCAAGACTGGAGCGCCGCAGCGTTCGGAGCAAAGTGCTTCCACGCGGCTGTCCGTTTCCCCAACACGTGAGATTGCCGAAGCCTAGCTGCGAATGGCGAAGGGCCCTTTCAGCATGGCCACATAGTCAACCGCAGCCGCCAGAACAATAACCGCGAAGCCCTGATGCACCAGAGCGATGGACAGCGGCACGTGCCACAGCAACGTCAGAATGCCGAAGATCGCCTGCAGCAACAGGAAGCCCCCGACATGGGCGCCTGCCCGGCGCAGCTCCTTGCGCCGGCTTACGCGGAAGGTACTCCAGGCCAGCGCCACACCGGTGAACACCAGCACATAGGCTGTCATGCGATGCTGGAATTGAACCGTCATCACGTTTTCAAAGAAATTCAGCCAGATAGGCTGGATGGCAAGCATGCCGCGCGGAATGAACTGGCCATCCATGAGTGGCCATGTGTTGAAGGTCAATCCGGCGTTCAGCCCGGCGACGAGACCTCCCAGGAACATCTGAACAAAGACAAGGAAAAGAACCAGTTTGCCCAGCCCTGCGAGCCGCTCCTGTTCCTGAATTTCGGGTTCGGGCAAGGGGCTCAGCCGCCGGGCAATCCAGAAAAGATAGGCAAAAATGAATAGTGCGAGCGTCAGGTGTGTGGCCAGCCGGTACTGACTGACATCCACCCTGTCCACCAGACCGGAAGCCACCATCCACCAGCCGACAAAGCCCTGCAAACCGCCAAGTGCCAGGCCGACAAGCAATCTCGGCTTCAGCCAGGGCTCTATCCTGCCGGTTGCCCAGAACGCCACCATGGGAACAAAAAACGCAACACCAATGAAGCGCCCCAGCAGCCGGTGCGCCCATTCCCACCAGAAGATGAACTTGAACTCGTCAAGGCTCATGCCTTTGTTGATGAGCTGATATTCCGGAATCTGGCGATATTTTTCCAGCTCCTCTTCCCACTCGGCTTCGCTGAGCGGCGGAATGACGCCGTGGATGGGTTTCCACTCGGTGATAGACAGACCGGATTCGGTCAGACGCGTCGCTCCGCCGACGACGACCATGGCCAGGATCAGCGCACAAACGAAGTAGAGCCACCACCGGATCAGGGCCCTGTTCTGTCGCAATCTCTGCAATTTGGCCGGAAGCATCTGTTCGTTCTTCACACCTTCTGCAATCGCAATCATGACCCGCTTCCGGAAATTCTTATCGTGAGTTTGACCTTTGGCTTGCGGAGATATAGGTGCAGGAGCAAGACGGCAAGCGGTCCGGGACGTTTTGCGGCAAAAGGTCCCTCATCGCGCGGATTCACACACGGTCAACGGACACGCCCCACAATGGTTCCCTCGTTTCGCAAGTTTATCGGCATGGTGCTGCTGGTTGTTTTTGTGGTGGTCTACGCCCTCACCGCTATGGTGATCGGCGACCTGACATTGCAGCAGTCCTCAAACCTGGTCCGCTTCATCTACTTCGGCATCGCAGGTCTGGCCTGGGTCATCCCGGCAGGCGCGATTATCTGGTGGATGGAAAGAGGCGGGAAAAGCCGGACCTGACACCAAACCCGTTGGCAGCCCACCGGGCAACCCGGTAAAGCGCAAAGGGCGCCCCCGTCAGGTACTGATCGACGACAGCCGGGTCTTGAAACCGGCCGTTCAGGGAGACGCGTGGCAGCATCATCGGGTCGCGCGCATTGACGGATTGAAGCACACCGGGAAGCGTCGTCACAGACGAGGCGAAGCCGATCTCCCGCAAGATATCCGCATCGCGCGGTGTAACCGCGTGTGATTTTCCATACGGATAGGCAAAGTGCTTCGGCCTGCGGCCGAGTTCTTTCTCCAGCCGCTCAAGGCCCCTGGTCACATCTTCACAGGCGGCATCTGCGTTCAACCGCGCCATGGCGAAATGATCGTGGGTGTGGGCACCGATGGTAACCAGCGGATCACCAGCCAGTTGGCGGGTCTCGTCCCACGTCATCATCTGCCCGTCCGCCAGGGCTTTCAGGTCGACGCCGTATCTTTCAGCAAGCGCCCGGATGATCTTGCGCTGATCTCCTTCGCCAACCTCCAGTGTCAGATGATCGACGATCTTTTCGAAACACGCGTTTTTTTCTGCAAGTGTTATGCACGGGATGCCGGCTGAATTGCCTGCTGCAGTAAAGACCACTTCATCGTTGTCTGCGATGATCTTCTCAAGGGCCAGCCACCACAGTTCGCTGGTCCGGTCGATCAGCCCGGTTGTGACGAACACGGTGAAAGGAGCTTCCAGTTCCTTCAATATCGGATAGGCGACAGACAGATTGTCCCGGTACCCGTCATCGAAGGTCAGAACTGCATAGCGGCGGTGCCCGTAACCGGACTTGAGCAGGTCAACGGCTTCATCCATCGATATGATTTCATAGCCGTTTGCCCTAATCCGCTCGACCGCAAGCTTCAGAAATTCGGGCGTGATTTCCAGGTGACGGTTCGGCTGGAAAGCATCGGAGCGTGCGGACCGGACATGGTGCATCATAAACACGGCACCACAGCCCTGGGTAAACGGTGCCAGCATACGGCCGAGCCCCGTTCCCTTAAGTACACTGAATGCGCGTGTTACCGTCTTGTGCCGCATGCCCATGTGGCCGAAATGCCCACCTTGCTAGAATGTGCCAGTTAGGCACGGTTTCTTTAACAATTATTGCTAAATCTATCGAGACTTAGCTTGATCTGCCAGCGCGACGTCCTGTCTGTCCTTCATGTTCGTTCAAAATGGTTTATCCGATTTTCAATAACCGTTTCAGCCTGTCTTTCACGCGCCATGGCGCGAGGTGAGCACCGTGTCCTCAACAGACCTTGAATTGTCCATATTCACGAGGCTTAGCGAAGCACAGGCTGACTGGCAACAACTAAAGGATGTGCTGCACAGTAATCCATACCAGTCTCCTGCCTGGCTTTGCAGCTGGTTCGAGACAGTCGGCCAGAGCCTGAATTGCACGCCGGTGATAGTTGTCGGACGGCGTCGCGGTCAGGCGGTTTTTCTGCTGCCACTGCAACTTGAACGGTCTGCTGGAATCTCTGCGCTGACGTTTCTCGGCCACCAGAATGGCAACCAGAATACGGGCCTCTGGCATGCAGATTTCTACCGAGATGCCGCCGCAGCCGAGATGAAAAGCCACCTGTCAGCCGTCTGCAAACAGGTCGGAGCTGATCTCCTCAAGCTTGAGAACGTTCCGGAGACCTGGCTAGGGCGCGACCATCCGCTGGTATTCAAAGGAGCGACGTCAAGCCCGAGCCCTGTTTTCGCACGCGCCCTGCCCTCCGATTTCGGACAGTTGTTCAACGACACACACAGCAAATCCGCACGCAAGAACCTGCTTCGCAAGGAACGGCATCTTCAGGCAGCCGGTGACTACACGATTACCAAAGCCGCCTCCCCTGTCGACAGGCAACGTGGCTTTAATGCCTTTCTTGAACAACGCTCAATCAGGGCAAAGGAAGCGGGCATTCCGAATGTTTTTTCGGCGCCCCCAGCGAAGACGTTCCTGTCCTGCGTGCTTGGCCTGGATGCAGCGGGCAGCGCTCAGGATCACGGCGCTCATCCCCTGGATCTCTGGTACCTGGAAACGGGAGACCAGATCAGGGCCACCTATCTGTGCGCCCAGCATGGCAAGACGCTTTATGCCTACAGCAACAGCGTTGCTCATGACGACATGCTGCCCAACAGTCCAGGTCTGGTCCTGATCAAGGAAATCATCGAACGAGCGTGCGGTGATCCGACCATCGACACACTGGACCTCGGCCTTGGCGAGGAACGCTACAAGACCACGTGGGCGGAACCAGTGCCTTTGAAGGACAGCCTTTTGGCGATGACCTGGAAAGGGGCTCTGCGCATGCGCCTGGAAGCAGCAAGACTGAAAGCCAAAACCCACATCCGCAATTCATCGATGCTGTGGCCGCTGATCCGGCGTTTGCGCAAGATGAAAGCGGGTTTCGCCGGCAACAGTTAGACAGTTGGTGACCAACTGTCGCCAACATCTTCCTCAGGCGGCGTGCCCGTCGCCGTTTCTACGCGGCCCCGGTCCGGTTCCACCAGAAATCACGACTTCGACCTTCGCGCCGGTGTTATGTGCCAGAAGATTGGCCGCACTTTGCAGTTCGTGGCCGTGATCAGGAGCGGAAGCCGCAATCAGAACCCTGTCCGCAAAACTCAACATACGGGCACTCGCCAGCGACCCATCGATGGCGCCAAGATCGACAACGACGGTTTCATAGGTCGACTTGATTGCTTCAAGAGCGAGCTTGAAACGTTCCGAGTTTACCATTTCGTCCGTGATCTCAACCCGCCCGGCCTCAATGATATGCGCCTTTGATCCTGCATCACGATAGACCACCTTGGCGAAAGGCGCCGTTCCAGCGACAATGTCGGAGAACCCTTCGGCCCCCTTCAGGTTGGTCTGATCGGGAAAGACTTCCATGATGAGAGAAGACTTGCCACGCCCGGCCGCCTTCCGGATCAGGTCGAAAGCGAGTTCGTGAGACAGGGCCTCATCATCGACGCTGAGCACGACGACGCGCCCCGCCGCTTCAACGTCGTCCGCGTGCGTTGTCTTGAGCTGCTCTTCCCGCTTTGCTTGTCTGCTTGTCTTGCTGGCTGAAACCACAGGAACAGGAGCGACTTCCGCACCTGGAACCTCTGCTTCGGTTTCCTTCGAACCCCGCATGTCCCCCACCCGGTCCGGGCTGACATCGTGATCGTAGCCAGTCTTCATTTTTCGACCACGAAGCTTGCCGGACAGGATCCCGATGCGTCCCTTTGGCCGCTGTGTCTTTTCCAAGGCCTGGGGTTGGGGTTCCGGGGGCTGCTCAGGAACCGTTTCTTCGGCAGGCTCATCAATGCTAGCGGCTGTTTCAGGGACGCTTGGTTCTGCGTCGCGATGCGTGTCGGTTTTGCTCCACTCGCCAGGATCGATCCTGTAGCTGGCAACGGTCTGACCGTAGCCGCCACCCCAGCCTGGGTTTTCAGCCCGCACGGTATCCTGAGGACCTGACTGCGGCCGCTCATCCATGCGCGGTGCGACGCGCTGCCCTTCGGACGAACCATCCTGCATCCGGTAGAGCGCATTGCCGTTCAGAAATTCGCGCATGAGCACAAAGGCACATCCGAGAATAAAAGTAACAAGCGCAGCAATGATGGTGCTGGCAATGATTTTGGGCGAATCCGGTTCTACCGGCACGCTGGAACGGGAGATGATCCTGGCATCGGCAGGCAGAACCTGTGCACGCAAGCGGGAATCAGCTTCCTGGAAACTCAGCAGAAGCTGGTCAAGTTGCGCCGCCTTTGCATTGGCTTCGCGCTCCAGTTCCGCGAGCCTTGCCTGATCGGCGTTGGATTTTGCCGCAGCCGTCTTCAGCTCCTCAAGGCGTGCCCCAAGTGCTTTTGCGCGCTGGTCTTGCACCTTCGCATCGTTTTCCAGCCCCTGCAGGATCTTGCGTGCTTCCGATCGGATTTGCCGGTCGTAATCACCAAGCTGAGATTGAAGCGCCTTCAGTTGCGGGTGGTTGGGCAACAGTGTGATTGAGAGTTCTGCAATATTGGACTGAATTTCGACCTGACGCTCCCGCAGACGCTGAATGAGCGCGGAATTCAGCACATCGCTCGCAGTCTCGAGAGAACCGCCTGAATTCAGCAACTCGCGAATGAGGTCGGCTTTGGCCTGCGCCTCGGCCTTGGAGGACTGGGCGTCGGAGTAAGCGGTACTCGTTTCGGCAAGTTGCTGCTGGTTGAGCGGGATGTTGTCGGCACCGATCAAAAGGTCTGCCCGGGCGCGAAAATCCGATACCGCCTGCCGGGCTGCCTGAACTTCCCGGCGCAATTCGACAATCTGAGGCTCCAGCGCAGCAGAGGCCTGCTCGGTCGTCTGCCGTTTTGCGCTGGATTGAACCGACAGATACTCATCAACAATCGTATTGGCGACCTTGGCCGCCAGAACCGGACTTTCGGCGGTGTAGTCGACCGCGATCACGCGGGATCCCTCCAACCGGTAGATTTCCAGATTCTCGTAGTAATGCTTGAGGACCCGTTCTTCCTCGCTATTGCCATCGGTCTCGTTTCCGAACCCGACCAGAGACAGCAGGAGGTTGACGAGGCTGCCATCGTCTTTCGCATCGAACTCCGGTATCGCAGCAAGGTTGAGCTTGTTCGCGACTCGACGTGCCAGATCAGCGGACTTGAGCAGTTGCACCTGGCTGACAACACCTTCGCTGTCGAGCAGCGCTCGCTCTTCTTCCTGCCCTCGCGATGCACCGGGCAGATTGTCCGTGCTCTCGATGATGAGGCGCGCTTCGCCCTTGTATTTGGGCGCTACGAACTGGAGCCCCAGAAAGACGACAACGGTGACGAAGAGCGTGAGTGGCACAAGCCAGCCCAGGGATCGCCCGATCGTCCGCAACAGACCACCCAGATCCAGCGCCATATCGTCTTCGGAATGTGTCTGCCGCTCAGCATTCATCTTTTGAAACTCCAAAATACCGGCAAACTATGTCGAATTATGGTAAGCGTTCGGTTAAGCTGGTTACAGTCTCCGGGGACGCCCTGTTAATTAATGCATGCGCAAATTTGACAGGGTGCCGGACAGGTCTTTTTTCCTCTTCACCCTCAATTAACCATAAAGCGCGATCCTGTCTCCGAATTGTAGGAGAGTCGTTGATGCGAACGAGAGCGCTTGTTGTCCTGGGCTTGTGCCTGGGCCTTGCTGCATGCAGCGGGTACAGACAGCCGCCGACAGCGTTTCACGAAACACTGACCCAGCCTTATCGCTTGGACTCAAGCGATAGGCTGCGCATTATCGTGTTCGGCCAGGATGACCTGTCCAATACTTATGTCGTTGATCAAGCAGGATATATTTCCTTCCCGCTGGTCGGCAGCGTCGCTGCGCGCGGCAAGACGCAGCAAGGCCTGGCATCCGAAATTTCGGCCAAGCTGCGTCAGGGCTATATCCGCGATCCGGACGTCTCGGTGGAGGTCGATACCTATCGTCCGATCTTCGTCATGGGTGAAGTGCAAAATGCAGGCCAATATAATTACGTTGCCGGCATGACCGTTCAAAACGCCATCGCAACAGCAGGCGGATTCAGTTCGCGGGCGCTGCAGTCAGATGTGGATATCACCCGACAGCTCAACGGTGAAATTCTAAACGGCCGTGTGCCCATTTCGGACCCGGTGCGTCCCGGTGATACAATTTACGTCCGTGAGCGTTTTTTTTAGGGTCCCGCCAAGTTAACTGTGGACTCACCTCCCTTTGTTAGGGTGCAGTTTCAGTGCCCCACAGGTTCGATAAGAGACCTGGGGGTGGCAACAGGGATACTGCATCATGACAACGACCCCCATGCGGATCGTGCATTGCGTGCGCTCGCCCATTGGCGGCATTTTTCGCCATATCCGGGATCTGGCCATCTGCCAGTCGGAAGCGGGACACGATGTCGGCCTCGTATGTGACAGCAACACGGGCAGTGCTTTCGACAATCAGCTTCTTGAAGAGCTGAAACCGAGGCTAGCTCTTGGTATTGCACGCTTTCCCATGCAACGTCAGCTGACCGTACAGGATCTGACGGCAACTGTTTCCCTATACAAGCACATCCGGGACCTGAAACCCGACATCCTGCATGGACACGGGGCAAAAGGTGGCGCTTATGCGCGCCTGATCGGCAGCGTTCTGCGCTTGCGCGGCCAGAAAGCCGCCCGCGTCTATTGCCCCCATGGCGGCAGTCTGCACTATGATCCCAATCGCTTCGAAGGCCGGGTCTACCACACGCTGGAACGGCTCCTTGGCCGCCTGACCGACGGGCTGATCTTTGTGTCCGACTATGAAGCCGCAGCCTACGAAAGCAAGGTCGGTCACACGAAAGCCCGGTCGCGCATTGTCTACAACGGGCTGACACCAGACGAATTCACCCCCGTTCCGGTGGATGAAGCAGCCGCCGATTTCCTCTATATCGGAATGCTGCGAGACCTGAAGGGACCGGACCTTTTCATTGAAGCGCTTTACAACATTCGCCTGAAGAACGGCACTGCGCCCAAGGCTCACATCGTTGGTGAAGGCCCGGACGAAGAGCGGTATCGGAACATGGTGAGGAAGCTGGGGCTCGACGGCGCAATCACGTTCCATGGCGCCCTTCCCGCTCGGGAAGCTTTCAAGCTCGCCAGGAATGTCGTTGTTCCCTCACGCGCCGAAGCCATGCCCTATATCATCCTGGAGACCGTGGCAGCAGAACGTCCGCTGATCGCAACACGGGTCGGCGGCATTCCGGAAATATTTGGCCGCTATGCCAATCGGCTGGTGGAACCAGGCCATATCGGCAAACTGACCACAGCCATGGAAGAAGCACTTGCGGATCCCGCCAAGATGGCTCAACAGGCAAAAAACCTGCGCAGCTGCCTTGCAGAGACTTTCTCGGTCGACCTCATGAACGACAGAATCACCACCCTCTACCAGGAAATCCAGGGCATCACCCCGACCGATAGCTCGACACCGGCCCAAGCTGATAGTGTCTCAGCCGTGCCGCGTGCGCAGACCGTTCTTGCCAGATCGAGCAACCGATAATGAATACCCCATTTTTAAAACCCTCTGATGCGGCCGAACCGAAGCCTGTTCAAGGCGGGACATCCGGTTTGGGGCACAGATTGGAAAAGCATTTCAGACATACCGTTCATGGCGCGACCGGCCAAAGCAACGTCGAGGTTCTGTCCGCAGCCAACACCAGCCTTTCGGCCGATGCCTTTGAAATTGCTCAAGGCTTAGGTGGCAAGGGCGTTTCCGTCACCGTTCTCACCGGCATGGTGCGTCTTACGGACGTACTTCTAATCGCTGGAACGGCTCTGTTCGCGGTCTTTACCAGTCCCGAAGCGGCTGGTTTCGGACTTGGCAACCTGTTTGTCACTGGCGCCGCCATCCTGTTTGCGCTCGCCTTTTTTCAGGCCGCCGACGTCTATCAGGTTCCGGTCATGCGCCAGGGTCTGTCGCAGATCGGACGGGTTGCCGCCGGCTGGACGCTCGTGTTCGCCATGTTCGCGCTTCTGCGCACCACAACAGGCATCGGCACGGAACTGTCAGATGCCTGGATCGGCGCCTGGTTCGCGATAAGCCTGACCGGCCTTTGCCTGTCACGCTTCATTGTCTATCGACTGGTGCGTCACTGGATGAAATCCGGTCGCCTGGAACGGCGCGCGATCATCGTCGGCGGCGGCACGGCCGCCCAGGAGCTGATCCACGACCTGGAAGCCCAGGCGGACAACGACATCCGCATTTGCGGTATTTTCGATGACCGGAACAACGAACGTTCGCCACCAGTGGTGGCCGGTTATCCGAAGCTCGGCAACATCAGCGCGCTGGTCGAATTCGCCCGCCTGGCACGCATCGACATGCTCATTGTGTGCATTCCCCTGCGCGCAGAGCAAAGGGTGCTGGAGCTTTTGAAAAAACTCTGGGTTCTGCCGGTCGACATCCGGCTTTCTGCCCACACCGACAAGGTACGCTTTCGTAACCGCGGATCGAGCTTCATCGGTACGGTTCCATTTGTCGACGTGGTCGAAAAGCCGATAGCCGATTGGGACATGGTCGCAAAGCGGATCTTCGACCTTGTCTTCGCTTCGCTCGCCATCATCACGCTGCTGCCGGTCATGATCGCCGCTGCCATCGCCGTGAAGCTGGACAGCAAGGGGCCGATCCTGTTCAGGCAGAAACGCTACGGCTTCAACAACGAGATCATCGAAGTTCTGAAATTCCGGTCCATGTACACGGAAATGGCCGATCCGGACGCCAAGAAGGTGGTGACCAAGGGCGATCCCCGCGTGACCAGGGTCGGACGTTTCATCCGCAAGACTTCGATCGATGAATTACCGCAGCTTTTCAACGTTCTCGGCGGCAGCCTGTCGCTCGTCGGACCTCGCCCGCATGCCGTCAACGCCCATACCAACAACAAGACCTGGGACGACGTCGTTGACGGTTACTTCGCGCGGCACAAGGTCAAGCCGGGCGTGACCGGCTATGCGCAGATCAACGGCTGGCGCGGTGAAGTCGATACACCGGAAAAGATCCAGAAGCGCGTGGAGTGCGATGTCTACTACATCGAGAACTGGTCGATCCTGTTCGACCTGAAAATCCTGATCCAGACGCCCTTCCGGTTGCTCAATACGGAGAACGCTTATTGAGCCTTGCGACCGACCATTTTGGCGGCACGCCTCATGCGCGCGCGCCTATCGGTCTTCAGGCCAGGAGCCTGGGCAACGCCGCACTGTGGCTTGCAGCCTTTCTGTCCGGGTTCGTAATCGAGGAGCCGGCGCCTTACGAACTCTACATGGCGCTGCTTTCGGTCGTCTGGCTTGCCTGCGGCCTGAAACTTCGCCGTGAATTCGGTCCGCTGATCATCTGTCTGATGCTTTACATTGCAGGCGGCGTCGCCTCCATTCCCATGGCCAAGGAGATGGGCGATGCCATCATGTACATTGCCGTTTCCGGCTTTCTGGCAATCACGGCAATCTTCTATGCCGCCATTATCGCGGAAGACCCCGGCAGGTTCAGGGTCATCCAGAGCGGCTATATCGCCAGCGCCGTGCTCGTGGCTGCCATAGGCATCGCCGGTTACTTTCAGCTTTTCCCCGGCGCGTCCTATTTCACACTCTACGATCGAGCCCGCGGCACCTTCCAGGACCCCAACGTGTTCGGTCCGTTCCTGGTGCTGCCGACGGTGCTTCTGATCCAGAAGCTGCTCCGGCAATCGGTGTTGCGTAACCTGCACCTTTTGGTGCCGCTTGCCGTCCTGCTGCTTGGCGTCTTCCTGAGTTTTTCACGCGGTGCCTGGGGTGTCCTGTCGGCATCGGTGCTGCTCGTCTATTTCCTGGCGCTCGTCACAGAAAAAGCCGGGGCCCGCCGGGCGCGCCTGGTGCTTCTTGGCGTAATCGGCATCCTTGCCGTCTTCGCCCTGATCGGTGCGGCGCTTTCGGTCGATACGGTCGCCGACATGTTCGCAGAACGGGCAAAGCTCGTACAATCCTACGACGGTGCCCGCCTTGGCCGCTTCGCCCGCTACTCGCTCGGCTTTCAGCTGGTGATGGAACACCCGCTCGGACTCGGCCCGCTGGAGTTCAACAAGTATTTCCCGGAAGACGAACACAACGTCTATCTGAAAGGCTACACGACCTACGGCTGGCTCGGCGGCTCGATCTACATTCTGATGGCGCTATGGACGTTCTGCGCGCTGGTGCCGCTCCTGTTCAAAGCCCGCCCGTGGACCGCCTTCACCCAATCCGTCTTCGCGGTGTTTACCGCGCATCTTATCCTGTCGGTGATCATCGACACCGACCACTGGCGGCACATGTATATGCTGTACGGCTTGGCCTGGGGCCTGATTGCCGCTGAAAAGCTCGGCCATGGCCGCCCTGCACGACCGGTTCCCGCCTTCCCTTACCGCAAGTAACAGATGTCTGGAAAAGCCTCCAAAGAAGCGCAACAACCTGCTTGCGCTTGGCATGCGAACAAGCTAGGTAGGGTCCGTTCGGGCAGTAGCGCAGCCTGGTAGCGCACTTCACTGGGGGTGAAGGGGTCGTCGGTTCAAATCCGGCCTGCCCGACCAAACATTTCAATGACTTACGGCTTTTTTAGAATTCCGAGCGCTCATTTATCGCTCAGAAACTACGCTGTAGGCCCCGGCGCTGAGAAACGGATTCGCTCGATCGTGACGGCAACCATTCTCGCGTTTACCGTCACAGCGCACACAGCCACCCCAAAAGATCCAAGCAAACTTCCTCTAGAGTTTCGAGACAGCAAGCCGCTGGACCTGACACAATTCCAGACGCTGAATTGAACGCTTGACGAAACACCCCTGCCCCGCCATTTCGACAGGATGGTGAGGCAGCACCCACCGGCGAACATCAAACAAATCACGATTTCCGAGTCCCCGAGCTTTGCAGCGGCGTACAGGTGCACTTCCCCGCGCTGCGCGAACATGACTGTTTTGGATCTAGATTCGTTCGATGATCGAGAAGTGATCTGAGACCCGATCTTCTTCCACTTCAGCGCGGAGTCCTTTGGTTGATTTTTGGCCTCATGCGGCCCGTGATTGCAAAGTCATTTTCGATGCGAATTCGTAGGCGTGAGATTGCCCAGGGATAAATGGGGTCTGTTGCGGTTGTAGTCTTCCTTCCATGCGGTGATTTGGGATCCGGCTTCGGCGAGGGCAACAAATGCGCGGAATGCCGGTTCATTGCACGCTCCGTCTTGCCAACACAACGCGGTGCGCTAAAGTTGTGCTTTCGCTGGGGAGCGCAACCAAATGGAAAGCCGAGACAAGCCTCTTTTTTTTGTTCTTTGCATCATCGCCGTTTTGCTGGCGGTTCAGATTTTTTTGTTCAATCCACCAATAGCAATCGAATTTAAGACCGGGGCGGAGTGCGAACAGGACGGTTGGCAGTGCGTCGCATACAGATGGCAAACGCTCATAGGCGGCTCTTTTGCGATATTCGCTGCGGCAATTGCCTGGACAAGCCTTGAAATTCAAAACATCAGAGCGGCAAAACAATCGCGTGAAGCAAGAACCAGACGACTTCGTCGAACCTTGATGGACATGGAGTATCTGCGAGATACTGCAAACAACATTCACAAATGCTTCCTGGCCATTTGTCCCAACGACGCAGGGCCATTCAATCTCACTCACAAAAGCATTGGGAATTGCCGCCAAAACCCCCTCCCAATGCCAAGACATCACGAAATAGGAATGGCAGCTAGCTGTAAGCACATGCTTGATACTGTGAATACAGTCCTCACACAGTTCAGACAATCGACTATAAAAATGGTCGAAGATGAAAAACACCCGGCACAGCTACCGCCTAAAGAACTCGACTATATTGTTCGAGGCGCCTTCATCTCTGCGATACAACTTGAACACTTTATTGAAGATCTCGAACGAGACATAAAAATGCTTAAAACGGAAATCCAAATAAGCTAGGCTGCGCGCTCGAATAACTACTGAAGTCATGCCGATAACATCGAACACGGCTTCGGTGTTGTTTCGGGCCATAACGCAGGGCGCCGCGGAACGGAACACCTCGAAGAAGCGTCCGAGCATCCCTATTCCCGATCGCCTCTGCCGCGCACCTGGAACGCTGACAGAGACTGGACGCGGACTGCACGCATGTGATCCACTGCGATGGCCAGCCGCTAAAGAGCGTCAAAAAAGCGTGGGTTAAGATTCGCGAAGCCGCGAACTGGATCCGGAAGTCATTCCGTATGTGCTGCGCCACACGGCGGCAAGCTGGGGCATTCAGAACGTTATCACCACGCAGGAGCTACAGGGCCTCGCCAACTACCTTGGCAAGTCACTGAAGATGCTGCTCGACGTCTACGGACACTTGAACTCAACCCACCACCAAGCGGCGTCCAACGCCATAGGAAAGCGACCAGGCGCATGACACAACAAGGAGAACAAAATGGAATCCGCTCAGAAACCCCGGGACATTCCGTGATTTTCCGAGCACCTTGAAAACCAGAACTCGCAGTTTTCTGTGGTTCTTCACCCGGTCCCACTCGCTGCGGGTGAAGGGGTCGTCGGTTCAAATCCGGCCTGCCCGACCAACACAAACTTCCCCAAATATTTTGCAGATTTTGAACGAGTATGCGGCTGGATTTCCATCCAGCGCCGCATTGCGTTTGCCGTTCAGCATTCCAACGTTTCACGCAGAAGTATCACAGTCTGCCAATTTCGCTTCCCGCAGTTGCTTGCCGGCGGATGCACGCTATGCGTAAACTTACCTACCGTGACAACGTATGGCAGCTTGTGGCCACGGCACGAAACTGGCACCTGATTATGCTGTATTCCGAGTAATCATAGCTACCAGTTTGTATTCGAATATTCCGAGTATTTTTTTTGATGAGAATAGCGACAAAATTTTCGAGAAAGTCGTCTGATGATTTTTACTATTGCTACAGCGTCCTCGCGCGTAATCTGTGTTCTTCGTTCAAAACCATTCCAACGACAGACATCTATTTTCTGAATTCCAACCGCGAGCGGAGCTTGCAGCGCGAAGGCGTCAATTCGTTTTCTACCCGTGATGCCGTTGTTGTCTGCCGTCGTGATCATCCAGGCGTCGTCGAGCGTCTTTTGAATGAAAAGACAAAACGGCTCTATTACGTGATCGATGACAATTTATGGGCAGCAGACCACGATCTGTCGCTGCCTGAACTTTACCGGCAACGTTTGTTGAGCCTTCGCAATGGACAGCACAACAAGCTGGCAACTGCAGCCGACACGATTGTTGTCCCTTCGCCTGCCTTGTTCGAGGTCTACGAGCAACAAGGATTTCAGGTCAAAATGCTCGATCCGTATTGGTCAGAAGCACTTTCGACGGACTGGTGTTTTCAAGACCTGCCGGCAGATGCACCGCTCAGGATCGGCTACCTGGGAACTGCCAGCCACGCCGCCGATCGGAAATTCGTCCTTGAGGTATTTGAAAACCTGTTGGCGACAGGCGCAAATGTCGAACTGACAATAGTTGGAGATCACGACGTACCGCCGCAGCTTTCAACACACCCCAAGCTACGGGTTTTGAGGCACCTCGACTGGTATTTCTATCGCAAGCGCCTTTTCAAACACAGGTTTGACGTTCTTCTCTACCCGGTAATACCTTCCAGCTTCAACGATGCCCGATCCGCGAACAAGCTGGCAGAACATGCCGTTTGTGGAGGCGTTGGTGTGTACAGCGACAGTTGGGCCTATGCTGACTTCGTTCGCATCAACCGCGTGGGCCTGGTCTGGAAAAACAACGTTCGAACCTGGGTGGACAACCTGCTGTCGCTGTCGATTGAACGGAACTTTCAGGATCTCGTCGGATCGCTCACGCCCGTTCATGAGCGAAATGAAATTGCCGGAAGGGAACAGAAAGCCTTCTGGTCGGCGTGTTTGGAAACTCCTCGAGATTCATGCTCTCGAATAACAAAATGAGCGATTACTTGAATACCTAGTCTGCAATACTCTTGTAACCAGGCGATTCTATTTCTTTGGCCAATTTCAACCTAACATCTTCTGATAAATTTACCCCAATTTCTTCAAGCCAAGTTACGAACCGTTCTGACTGCGCTTTCATCTTCTCGAAAGATAACAGATAAACAGGTTGTTCAATCTGATCGAGAACTTTGGCCATTGCGAAATAAAAATGAAATGAATGTTGGATACCCATCTGCAAATCCGACTTATTAAGACCATGGACTGGACTCCTGGACATAATCGTCGAAGCCACATCCAACGGATTGCGTATAACGTAAAGTAATATTGAATTTGGATATTGCGATGTAAGATACGTTAAATGAAAAGAAAAACTTGGAAGTTTGACACCAACAACATCTTTCTCAACAAGCAATCCATCTATGGCGGTTTTGATTTTGTCCTCAGTAAGATCAGGTATCATCAAATCTGGAAGTTCATGATTGTTAACATCAACATCCCCAAAGTATATATTAGCTCGCCGCAATGCATAAGCTAGTGCAGAGGTTCCTCCACGACTTGCTCCAGAAATGAGATACACTTTCTTCTTGCTCGATGAAAACTTTCTCATCTTCTCATCGTTTATTGAAACACCAAGGTCAAATAATCTCATATACTACCGCCTACAAATCCATCCATATAATACCTATCAACGAACTTATAATAATTGATGTTCTGAAAATACTTCAACTTTCATTATACTGAAAATACGCATTATGATGCGAGAAGTTTTCGTTATAATAAGGGTCGCGTTGCATGATATCACCCCAGCGCTTTCTCATGGTCATAGACTCATGCTCGAATCTTGCCACCTTCTCCGGCGAAATATCTTGACCGCGCGAAACAGACTCATGATGAAATAATTGGGCATATGGAGTGTATACATTCTTCAACCCAAGATCTCTTGATAGCCTTAGGCAAAAATCAACATCATTGTACGCAACTTTTAGGTCTTTATCGTCCAAACCTCCACATTTTTGGTATTTTTCCTTTTCAACAACCATGCAAGCGGCGGTAACTGCGAGAAAATATTGCGGAAGCTGTAATCTGTTCTGGTAGCCGATATCGCCGCCTTGATAAAATTGAAAAGCGTGATTTGCGATACCTCCCACGCCCACGATCACACCAGCATGTTGAACCGAACCGTTGGCATAAAGGAGTTTCGCCCCAACAGCCCCGATATGAGGTAGCACTGCATAGGACACCATCTCCCGAAGCCATTCAGAAGAAATGACTTGAGTGTCATTGTTCAAGAGCACAACAACTGAACCGGAAGCATGTTCAACAGCAAAATTATTCATGGCCGAATAATTAAACTCACCTGAATACGGCAAAACAGTTACAGGGTGCTTTTCTGTTACTTCACTCAGATATTCTTTTAACTCCACTTCCACACTGTCATTATCCACGATGATAACGTCAAAACGTGGATAGTCTGTTTTATCAAACAAACTGAAGACACAGGCCTTTACAAATTCTGTGCGGTCACGGGTTGGAATAATGATTGTTACGTGCGGAACCGGGCTCGGAAGCTCCCTAACGATCCTGTTGCACCCTGAAGGGCCATTCGTTACCGACACCGGTGCTTCCGGGTGATTGTCCTTAAAGTATTCACGTACGGCGCGCTGACGCGCTTCTATGGCTTGCTGCATCCAGCGATCGGAAAAAGATCCCGAACCGGAGAAGCATCGCCAATGGTAGAGAATTTTCGGAATATGACGAATATTTTTCTCGTCAATCCGAGCAACCACCCGGAGTGCTAGATCATGGTCCTGACTTCCCTCGAAACCTGGTCGAAAACCTCCAACATCCCTGACTATTGAAGCCCTGTATACACTGAGGTGATTGACGTAGTTCTGGGTTAGAAAAAGTTCCAGATTCCAGTCCGGCTTGAAGTGTGGATCGGTAAGCCAGCCTTCCTTCCGGATTTTATCTTCATCCGAGTAGATGAAATCTGCCTCAGGAAATTGCAGAATTTCTCTGGCAACATAATAAAGGGCATGAACTGGTAGCAGGTCATCATGGTCCATGAATGCAATGTAAGGACCCGACGCTATATCTATAGCAGAATTTGAGGCTCTGCAGATATGTCCGTTTTCGTTCCGGTAAACGACTTTGATGCGCCCGTCGCTTTCTTCAATTTCCTTGAGAGCCTCTTGAATGGCAGGATCCGTTGAGCAGTCGTCAGCAATGCACAACTCCCAATGCGGATATATCTGCTTCTTCACGGATTGGATGGCATCTCGCAACTGAGCCAGATCTGTATTATAGACTGGCATCGCGATTGAGATTACTGGAGGATTATGCCAACCGGCAACTTCCTGCTGCATCTCTTCTCGTTCTGATATAGACGGATTTGCTTGTGCAAAGCAGATATGTGGTCCGACACGAAGATTCTTGCCTTGAATACTTGTAGCGCTGAAAACCAGTCGGAATCGGTTTCGGGAACGCTGCCTTTTACCAACGACGTACCACCAGCAAGCAGCTACAAATATTCGTGGCGAGAGAAAAGCTTCGTATAGCCTTCGACAGAATTTATTAGCCCGTAAATCAAATAGATTATTGTTAGACAAGATTTTCAATTTTCCTCCGCACGGAAATATTAATTTATGAGTTAGAGTGCCCGGAGACTATTTTTTCCAAGTACTTCCCATATCCGCTGCTGGAATATTCTTCGCTCAGCCGTTCCAGATCATTCACAGTAATCCAACCGTTCTTGAACGCAATTTCTTCCGGAACGGCGATGCGGTGGCCCTGTCTTTTCTCGATGGCCTGCACGAAGGTCGCGGATTCTATGAGGCTGTCATGTGTCCCCATGTCGAACCAGGCAAATCCGCGCCCCAGCTGTTCAACTTGCAGGTCTCCGCGCTCCAGGTACCGGGCGTTCACATCCGTGATTTCAAGTTCACCACGCGCACTCGGACGGATATCGGAAGCAATGGCGGCGACGTCCTTGTCGTAGAAATAAAGCCCTGTTACCGCCCAGGACGACCGGGGGGACTTTGGCTTCTCTTCGATTGAAACCGGCGCGCCTGACGGGTCGAACGAGATGACACCATATCGTTCCGGCTCCGCCACCTCGTATCCGAACAGGGTCGCTCCGGATTTGCGCGCTGAAGCTCGCGCAAGAATTTCCGTCAGACCATGTCCGTAATAAAGGTTGTCTCCCAGGATCAGCGCACATTCCTGTCCAGCCAGAAACTCCTCTCCGATCAGGAACGCCTGCGCGATGCCGGCCGGTTCAGGTTGAACAGCATAGCTGATGTTGATGCCCCAGCGCGCGCCGTCTTCCAGAAGGCTCTGAAAAGCCATGGCATCACGTGGTGTTGTGATGATCAGGAGATCTCTTATCCCGGCAAGCATCAGAACACTCAAGGGGTAGTAGATCATCGGCTTGTCGTAGACAGGCAGCAATTGCTTGGAAATACACCTTGTTACCGGGAAGAGACGCGTTCCGCTTCCGCCCGCCAGCACGATGCCTTTCATTGTCCAACTCCAATTCCAATTGCTTGCCCGCAAGATATCAGGCGTTTAGATACAGGCGGTCAAGCATGTCGGACAGTGCCACTTGCCAGTCCCTGGCGGAAAGGCCGTGGACACGTGACAGTTTTGAGCAATCAAGCGCCGAGTTCGCCGGCCGATTTGCAAGCGTTGGAAATTCCGACGCCGGAATGCCAATCAGCTCCGGCTGTTTGCACGATCGTTCCCCGGCCAGTTCGAATATCTTGGATGCGAACCCATGCCAGCTCACCTGCCCCTGTCCGGCACAATGAAATGTTCCGTATCCATCCTTCGGAAAATTGCCCTTCAGGACCTGCACGGATAGCTGCAATGCGATTTCAGCCAGGTCGGCGGCATATGTCGGGCATCCTGTCTGGTCAGTGACCACCCGAATTTCATCCTTCTCCCGTACGAGCCTCAGCATCGTCCGAACAAAGTTCGCACCATGCACGCCGTACACCCAGGACGTGCGCAGGATCAGGTGACGTTCTGAGACTGTGCGGACGGCGGCCTCACCGGCCTCCTTGCTTTCGCCATATACGCCTAACGGGCCGACTGTATCTTCTTCCACATAAGGCTGCGACTTTGCCCCGTCGAATACGTAGTCCGTGGAGAAATGTATCAAGACGGCACCACGCCGTTCGGCAACTTCCGCAAGATTGCGGGCTCCGTCGCGGTTGACCGCAAAGGCGGCCTGCCGGTCGGTCTCGGCACGGTCAACGGCCGTGTATGCAGCCGCATTGATGATCAGGTCGGGTGCCAAGTTCTGGACGATTTCCGCCACGGCTTTGCGATCTGTTATGTCGAGTGTCGACCTGTCGAGAGCCACGACATCAAGATCAAGCGCCCGGGCTTGCCGAATGACTTCATAACCGAGTTGACCGTTCGCTCCCGTAAGCAGAACACGGGTCATGGAACACCGGCAGATGCACTTGAAAAACCATTTGCGCCAAGTCCCAGCCTGTCCCCTCTATATTGACCGCTACGGATCGCCTCCCACCAGCTGCGATTGGCAAGGTACCAATCCAACGTCTGGCGCAATCCGCTTTCGAATGAATAACCGGGGCGCCAGTCGAGTTCGGCAGCGATCCGCGAAATGTCCATCGCATAGCGCGCATCGTGGCCGGGACGGTCTGTCACGAACTCGATCAATTCTCGCCGAGGTTTTCCTTCAGGCACCGCTTCATCCAGCAGATCGCAGATCAAATGGACTACATCGATGTTTCGACGCTCTGCGTCACCGCCGATGTTGTAAACCTGGCCCGGAGTGCCACGCGTCAAGACCAGCCACAACGCATCCGCATGATCTTCGACATGTAGCCAGTCACGGATATTTGCTCCCGCGCCATAGACCGGCAGAGGCTTTTCCTCCAGGCCGTTCAGGATCATCAACGGGATCAGTTTTTCCGGAAACTGGTAAGGCCCGTAATTGTTGGAACAATTGGTGGTGACCACCGGCAACCCATACGTATGGTGCCAAGCCCTGACCAAGTGATCCGACGCAGCCTTTGATGCGGAATAGGGAGAATTCGGCGCGTATGCGGTCGTTTCCTTGAAGGCCCCTGTCGGACCGAGACTGCCATAGACCTCATCGGTGGACACATGATGAAAGCGAAAGGCTTCCTTTCGAGACACTGGCAAGCCGGACCAATACCCCCTCACAGCCTCCAGCAAGGTGTAAGTGCCCACGATATTTGTATCGATAAAGGCAGCCGGGCCATCAATCGACCGGTCGACGTGACTTTCTGCCGCCAGATGCATGACAGCGTCGGGTGCTTCTGCCTCCAGCAGACTGGTCATGACCTCCCCGTCCCGGATATCTGCCTGCACGAACCGGTGGCGGCGATCTTCCATGACCGGAGCCAGGGACGCCAGGTTACCGGCATAAGTCAGGGCATCCACGGTGACGACTTCTGCAAGGCCTTGCAACACCAGCTTTCGCACGACCGCCGAACCGATAAAGCCGGCGCCTCCCGTGACAAGAACCTTCATCGTTCTCTGGCCTCCGGGTATGTGAAACAGCTGGCAGCATCGGCAAGGCGTGGGAGCTTCTGATCCTTTTGCGACAGGATGGCATCGGCTTCAGGTATTCGCCAATCTATGTCCAGATCGGGATCGTTCCACACGATGCCCCGGTCATGCTCCGGAGCATAATAATGCGAGACCTTGTAGAGAACCTCCGTGTGCGCCTCCAGCGTCACCAGCCCGTGGGCAAATCCGATTGGCACCAGGATCTGATTGCCGTTTTCCGCTGAAATGACGGACGAGACGTGTTTGCCGTAAGTCGGAGATCCTTGCCGCAGATCCACAGCGATATCCAGAATCGCTCCGCGCACGACACGCACCAGCTTGTCCTGCGCGAACGGCGGCGTCTGGTAATGCAGACCGCGGACCGTTCCCTTTTCCGCAGAGTAGGCATGATTGTCCTGGACGAAATCGATGTCTATTCCGGCGTCGGAAAAAAGCGCTTTGTTGTAGGTTTCGGAGAAGAAACCACGGCTGTCACCATGCCTCTTCGGCCGGAGAATCTTGACCTCGGGAATGTCCAGTTCAATTACTTCGAGCATGAATCCATTTCGGGTCTCGCGGTCACGTTTCGTGGCAAGCCCCGCTTCAAGGCAGGTCTTGCCGCAAATCTGTATAAGATTTTCAGGTTCCTTCAAGGGCGAAGGAACCACAATCCGACCTCGTTTCCCAAAACGGCTTCGTGTCCGTTTACTGGAGTACCCTCACCTTACAACCGCCGAACGCGGCAGGTCGGAGAGGATTTCCGCGCCGTCTTTCCGCAAGATGACGATTTCCTCAAGACGCAGGCCGAATTGGCCGGGGAGATAGATGCCTGGTTCGATCGAGAACACCATGCCCTCGTCCAGTATGGTTTCGGAGGTCGCCGTCAGATATGGCGGTTCATGTATGTCTATTCCGAGGCCATGGCCGGTCCGGTGTGTGAAAAAGTCACCATAGCCCGCATCTGCAATGACATCCCGAGCCGCCTTGTCGATTGATTTTGCCAAGACCCCAGGCTTTGCAGCGGCAAGCGCTGCTTCCACAGCCTTGTTGACAATGGCGTGGACCTTCTCAAATTCCGCCGTAGGCGTTCCGAAGAAGCCAACACGGGTCATGTCGGACGGGTAACCGTCCAGTCGGCCACCTGTGTCGATCAGCACGGCATCGCCGGATTTCAGCTGAGTTTCGCCGGTGTGATGGTGCGGAAAGGCGCCGTTTCCACCGAAACAGACCGAGGTGAAAACCGGGGTCGCGCCTGCCTGCTTGTAGACGTCCCGGATGACGGCAGCGATCTCAAGTTCCGTGATGCCGGGTGTCAGGGCGTCGAAGCCCGCCATGGCGGCAGTGTCGTTCAGAACGGCACTGGCTTTTAGGCGGCGGTATTCGTCCTCTTCCTTTCGAGCGCGCAGGAAGCCGACCGTGTCATCCGTAAACCGGCGCGAAGCCCCCGGGAGCGCGTCCAGCAACAGAAGCGCAAAATCGGCACGCATGGTTTCGTCGATGACGACACTTGGCGATTGCGGAAGTCCGGAGGCTTCCAGCAATGTGGCAAGCGCGGCATCCGGTCCGTCGTCGTCACGCCAGGGGAAGAAGGGCAAGTGCGTCTTCTGGCGCGAGCTGTCGACATTGAGCGCCGGCATCAGAAAGCCCGCATGGCTCCTGGAAACCAGAAGCATCACCGGCCGTTCGTCGCCATGGGGGTCGAGACCAGCCAGATACATCATGTGACTGGACGGACCGATGGCCACAAGGTCGGTCCCGGTCGCAGACATCCGCTCGCGCAAAGCGGCAAGGCGCTGATCGGAAAGGGAAGACATTTCAGGAAACTCCGGAGGGGTTGGTCAGTCGGTGTGCTGTGTCAGCAAACAAAAAAGCCGCCCCGGAAACCGGGACGGCCTGATATCTGGCGTCAGTTTTTCGTTACCAGACGATAGTAGACGAAGTCGGACGTCGCACCGTTGACGTAACCTTCGACCTTCTGGTCCATGGCGACCTGATAGGCTGCCTGGAACATGATCACGATCGGCGACTTGGCCTGAACTTCCTTCTGCAGTTCGACATACATCCCGTTGCGTTTTTCCGCATCGCTCTCGGCCAAGGCAGCCTTGGTCATGTCGTTCATCTCGGCCGGAACAGCCCAGGCATTCCGCCACGTGGTGGTTGCCTGGTAGTTGTCGTCGGAGTTGTCGCTGTTATAGGCAAAGGCCTTCGCGTTAGAGTGCGGGTCCATGAAGTCCGGGCCCCAATAGAGCAACATCGCTTCATGGCTGCGCTCGCGGTATTTGGTGATGACCTGCGAACCGGTGCCCGGGATGATGTCGAAGTTGATGCCGGCTTCGGCAAAGCTTGCCTGCAGCGACTGGGCCATGTCCGTGAACGGGGTGGAGTTGATCACGTCGAGGGTTACCGTGATCGGCGTTTCGATGCCGGCATCCGCCAGGATCTGCTTCGCCTTTTCCGGGTCGTAGGTGTAAGGCGTCTCGTCGTAGGATCCAGGGAAACCCTTCGGCCAGAATGCCTGATGGATTTCCATCTGGCCTTTCAGGAAGCTGTCGGTCATGCCTTTGTAGTTGACAAGGTAACGAGCAGCATCCCACACCGCTTCAGGCTGCAGCACGTCCTTCTTCTGGTTGAAGGACAGGAAGTGCACGGCTGCCTGCGGATAGGTTTCCACCTTGATGGTGTCGCCTTCCATGCCGGCAATCTGGTCCGGCGTCAGATTGCGGGCCATGTCGACATCACCGGACTGAAGCAGCAACTGCTGGGTTGCGGCTTCGGCCACATGACGGATGATCACGCCTTCAACCTTCGGCGCGCCCTTGAAGTAGTCGGCGTTGGACTTGTAACGCACCAGTTCGCCGGCGCGGTAGGTTTGCAGTTCGAACGGACCGGAACCGGCGGAATTGGCATTGAGCCACTTGTTGCCCATGTCGCCATCTTCCTCGTGCTCCATCACCGTCTTTTCGTCGACGATGGAAGCCGGGCGGGCAGCCAGGACGTTGAGGGCGAACGCCGGAGAGAAGTCTCCTTCGTATTTGACAACGACCTTGTTGCCGTCGGCCGTGACCATGTCCTCGACATTTTCCGCCGTCCAGCCAAGCTGGGCAAGGATAAAGGCCGGGGTGAGGTTCAACTTGATGACACGGGCAAAGGAGAACACCACGTCTTCAGCGCGGACCGGATTGCCGGAATGGAACGTTGCACCGTCGCGCAGGGTGAAGGTGATGGTCTTGGCATCTGCGTCAGCCTGCCATTCGGCAGCAAGGCCCGGTGCCAGAACTGTCGGGTCTTCGGCGTCATATTGCACAAGGCGGTCGTAGACATTGGTCACGAGCTCGCCGGAGGAAAACTCGTAAGCCTGGGCAGGATCGATCGCTACGATATCGTCGATGTTCTGCGCCACCACCAGAATGTTGTCCGGTGTCGCGGCGCCGGCAGGCATTGCCATCGGCATTGCCAGGGCGGCCGCCAGAAGCGCGGTCCTTAAAAGCTTCATTTCTTCGTCTCCGTCTGTCAGGGGGTTAGGATTTGTTCTTGTTTTTGGCGCGGCTCGGCTTCACCGCGCTCTTGTCAGGCGACACCAGCTCGATGCGGCTGGTTTTCTCGTCGCCGGCGTTGAAAATCGTGAGGGTGCCGGTCCACAGAATCTTTGCCGGAGCATCGTTCGGGTTCGACCAGGCATGCGGGGTGTTGCCCCGATAATGCAGGCTGTCGCCAGCGGTCATCACCATCGCCTCCCCGTCGAGGTACTGGGTGATGGACCCTTCCAGGATGTAGATCAGCTCCTCTCCCTCGTGGCTCACCGTTTCCGAGGCATATCCCGGCGGCACGGTGAGAATGAACGAGGAAAGCTGATTGCCTGGAAACTCGGTTGCCAGCCGCTCATAGCTTACGGCGGAACCGGAAATGGAGAAATTGAGCCGGGTGGCGGCACGGGTCAGAGCATCCTGGGCCCGTGGCTGGGCCACGAAATAATCCAGCCCGACACCGAGTGCCCGGGCGATTCCCGCCAGAGATCCGAGTGTCGGTGTCGCGTGATCGCGCTCGACCTGACTGAGATACCCGACCGAGAGGTTCGAAGCGTCGCTCAGCTGTTGCAGGGTGAACCCCAGCTGCCGGCGCCGCGCACGGATCAGCGCGCCAACCTTTGTATCGACATCGGAAGCGGCGCGTGCTGTCGAACTGCTCAAAGATTTTTACTCCCATCAAAATTTTTTTGATGTAACCAGATTTTTTTGTATGCTCCAAGAACTTTTTTAGACAGCTTTGAAAAAAGCGCCTTACGAGCGCTTTCTGAAAGCTGTTTAAAAACAACAACCTGAAGACTCTAATTCAGAAATTGAGTCACATGAGTGTGGAGAACGGACTTGAAGAATCCGGTTGAACAGGGAACGGCGACAAGCCGCTACCGGCATGTCTTTTGAGCCTTCCGAGAGCGTAACCGACGCACGAGAGGGCCTGTTGACGAGACAACTGCTGGGCAGTGCGGCGGCGCTGTTGCGCTTCTGTCTTGTAACGGCCGGAACGTTCCTTGGCCTGCTTGCAATCACGTTTTTCATCGGCCGCGTGGTGCCGATCGATCCGGTTCTGGCAGTAGTCGGCGACAGGGCATCGAACGAAGTCTATGAAGCTGCCCGTCAGGCGATGGGACTGGACAGGCCACTGGTCATCCAGTTTTTCTCCTACGTGGGCGACGTCTTCACCGGCAATCTCGGCATGTCGATTTCCACCGGTCGGCCGGTCGCTGAAGACCTGGGGCGGTTCTTCCCCGCCACCCTGGAAATGGCCACGATCGGCATCCTGATCGGTGTGCTGCTCGGCGTACCCATGGGCGTATTGGCCGCCACCCGCCAGGGAACCTGGATCGACCAGTTGATCCGCGTCCTCGGCCTTCTCGGCTATTCCGTCCCCGCTTTCTGGCTTGGGCTGGTTGGTCTTGCGGTCTTCTACGCCGGCCTCGGCTGGGTTGCCGGTCCGGGCCGTATCGACATCTTCTACGACGGCATCGTTGATCCCGTAACCGGGCTTTACCTGATCGACAGTGTTGTCGCAGGCGAATGGGACATCTTCTGGAACGCGCTCGATCACCTCATGCTGCCGGCTTCGATCCTCGGTTTCTTCAGTCTTGCCTACATTGCCCGCATGACCCGGTCGTTCATGCTGGATCAGCTTGGCCACGAGTATGTGACGACCGCGCGGGTGAAAGGTGTGCCCGAGCGACGCGTCATCTGGCGCCACGCGTTCTACCCGATCCGCATCCAGTTAATCACCGTGATCGGCCTGTCCTATGCCGCTCTTCTGGAAGGCTCCGTGATGATCGAGACCGTGTTCTCCTGGCCCGGTATCGGCAACTACCTGACCAGTGCCCTTCTCAATGCCGACATGAACGCCGTGCTGGGCGCGACGCTCGTCATCGGCGCCGTCTTCATCCTCATCAACAAGATTTCCGACGTGCTCTACCGCATTCTCGATCCGAGGGCCCGCAAATGATCGACTGGCTTCTCGACGATAGCCCCGCCTCGCGCCTGCAGGCCAATCTTGGCCGCGCCTGGCGTGTCTTTGCAGCGCTCCTGCGCAATCCGCTTGCCGTGGTAGGCGGCTTCATCATCCTGGTCCTGATCGTGATGGCGATCTTCGCTCCGCTGATCGCCCCTTATTCTCCCATCGGCCAGGATCTCGCAAATCGCCTGATGCCGCCGTCCGCGGCCCACTGGATGGGAACCGACGAGCTTGGCCGGGACATCTACTCCCGCGTTGTCTACGGTGCGCGCATCACGCTGATGATCGTTACCATGGTGGCCGTCATCGCCGCTCCAATCGGCCTCATCGTCGGCGCGGTCTCCGGATATTTTGGCGGCTGGACCGATAGGGTGCTGATGGGCGTGACGGATATCTTCCTGTCCATGCCGAAACTGATCCTCGCGCTTGCCTTTGTGGCGGCCCTCGGACCCGGCATCGAGAATGCCATCATCGCTATTGCGATCACCGCCTGGCCCGCCTATGCGCGTATCGCCCGTGCGGAAACGATTACCTTCCGCGATGCAGAGTTCATCGCGGCGGTGCGTCTGCAGGGTGCGTCTTCCGCCCGCGTTATCCTCCGTCACGTTCTGCCGCTTTGCGCTTCTTCCACGATCATTCGCGTGACACTGGATATGGCCGGCATCATCCTGACGGCCGCCGGTCTCGGCTTTCTCGGTCTCGGCGCCCAGCCGCCTCTGCCGGAATGGGGGGCGATGATCTCGCGCGGACGGAATTTCATTCTCGATCAGTGGTGGGTCGCCACCATGCCGGGCTTTGCCATCATCCTGGTGAGCCTCGGTTTCTGTTTCCTCGGTGACGGCCTGCGCGACGTGCTCGATCCCAAGCAGGGAGACAAGCAATGAGCGCCCCGCTTCTCGAGGTTGACGGCCTCACCGTCACCTTCCCGACGGCCCGTGGCCCGGTGGATGTCGTCAAGGGCATTTCGTTCACGCTTGGGCGGGAACGGCTCGGAATTGTCGGCGAATCCGGTTCCGGCAAATCCATGACCGGCCGGTCGATCCTGCGCCTGATCCGGAAACCCGGCAAGGTCACCGCCCGGCGCATGGCCTTTGACGGCATGGACCTCCTCAGCCGAAGTGAACGCCAGATGCGCGATCTGCGCGGCGCCCGCATTTCCATGGTCATGCAGGACCCCAAATTCTCGCTCAACCCGGTGATGACCGTAGGCGAGCAGATTGCCGAAGCCCTCGTCACCCACAAGAAGCTGCCACGCCGGGAACTGAAGGAACGGGTGCTCGCCATGCTGGAAGCTGTGCGCATCAACGATCCGGCACGGGTTGCGGGTCTTTATCCGCACGAGGTTTCCGGCGGCATGGGCCAGCGCATCATGATCGCCATGATGCTGATCCCGGAACCTGATCTCCTGATCGCAGATGAACCAACCTCCGCGCTTGATGTTTCCGTGCAGGCACAGGTCCTGGACATTATCGACGATCTGGTCACCGGCAAGGGCATGGGTCTGATCCTGATCAGTCATGACCTCAACCTGGTGTCCCGCTATTGCGACCGCATCCTGGTGATGAATAGCGGCGAGATCGTCGAGCAGTGCAAGGCGAGCGATCTGCACAACGCGCAGCATCCCTACACCCGTGGCCTGATTGCCGCGATGCCGCGCATGAATGAAGACCGTGATGAGCTGCCCGTTCTCGACCGCAGTACCTGGACCACGGGAGCCGGAACATGACCGACGCCGCCATCCATCTTGAAAACCTCACCATCAGCTATGGTGACACGGCTGTCGTTCACGACGTCACCTTCGATGTTGCTGAAGGGGAAAGTTTTGCGCTGGTCGGGGAATCCGGCTCTGGCAAATCGACAATCCTGAAGGCAATCTCCGGACTGGCGCCGGACTGGAACGGCACCATAGCCGTTGAAGGAAAACCTCGCGGACATTCACCGGACAGGACCTTTGCGGAAACCTGCCAGATGGTGTTCCAGGACCCTTACGGCTCGCTTCATCCACGCAAGACCATCGATACCTGCCTTGCAGAGCCGCTCGCCATTCATGGTATTGGCGGTCGGGACGGCCGCGTGAAAGACATGCTTGCCGCCGTCGGTCTGGACCAGCGATTCCGCTTCCGCTTTCCGCATCAGCTTTCCGGTGGTCAGCGCCAGAGGGTCGCGATCGCTCGCGCGTTGATGCTGGAACCACGCGTTCTACTACTGGACGAGCCAACGTCCGCACTGGACGTTTCGGTACAGGCGGAAATCCTGAACCTTCTGAAAAAGCTGCGACGGGAACAGGGGCTGACCTATCTGATGGTCACGCATAACCTTCCGGTTGTCTCGTTCCTGTGCAACCGCCTGGCCGTCATGCGCTATGGCCGCGTGGTGGAAATTGCCGGTGTCGACGCTCTCAAGTCGGGTCAGCTCTCAGATCCTTATTCCCGCGAACTCTATGCCGCCAGTGGCGGCATCTTGCACCCTGCCTAACGTCAACCAGAATTGCTCGAGATTTCGATACATGACCGATTTCACCGGCCCTTTGGCCACGTTTGACCATGCCCTTTCCACCGCGACCACACCGGATGCGCCTTTTGATGCCCTTCTGAAGCTGACGCAGGAAACCATTGGCGTGAAGCTGTTCACCTTCATGACAGCCGACATGAAAACCGAGCTGGCGCAGCGCTCCTACACTTCGCATCCGGAAGACTACCCGGTCTCCGGTACCAAACCGATCACTTTTGACCGCTGGTTTGAAACCGTACACAAGGACCGGAAAAGCTTTGTCGCAAACACGCTTGCCGATATTGCGACCGTCTTTCCCGATTACGAGCTGATAGGCCGGCTTGGCTGCGGCTCCGTCATCAACCTGCCCGTTGTTCTCGGCGATACGCTGGTCGGAACCGTCAACATGCTTCACGAAGAGCATCACTACACGCCGGAACGCATCGCTCAGGCGCAGGCCTGGCTTTCGGTTCCGGCCAAGGCCGCCTATCTGGCAAGCCGCTCACTGTCGACCGCCCTCTAGGACCAAATAGCACACGCAGTCTCTCATAACCCCGCCGTTCTGGCGGGGTTTGTTTTTGCCTGACCTGTCAGTCCTCCCTCACGGTATCGACAGAAGGAGCTACATCGATCGTTTCCGTGGCAAGATCCACAAGCCAGGCAATGCGTGTCTGGTATCTGACGACCACCTTGTAATCCTCTCCCAGAACTTCACGGGCAGCCTCTCTGAACGGATGTTCCTTCATCGCGGCCGGCAGAAAATCGTCGAGTGAGCCGATCTTGTACTGCGCGTCCGATGGCAGGTCGAGAAGTACCCAGATTTCCGCAATCTTGGTGCGGGCGTGAACGTCGACCCTTATGATCTCGACAGGCGTGTTCCCCGCCCACTCCTTGGTGCGCTGTGCCAGAACGGCCTCTGTCCCGGTTTCGATGTAGCGCAGGTAGGTTGCCGCCAGAAGCTGGACCAGAACGACCGACAGGAAGGCAAGCGTGACCGTCATGCCGAGCGTGAACTTGACGCCCCGATGCGCTTTGCGGAAGAGCCGCTCCCGTGGGCCCAGGATGATGTAGACCAGGCTTGCAGAGAAGATGATCGCCCCGAAATTGGTGGCAAAGAGCAATGTGGCCTCATAGGCCGCCTCCTGTTCTCCGAAGTACAACAGGATCCCTGCTGCCGCGAGCGGCGGAACCAGGGACACGCCGATGGCTGCTCCAGGCAAAAGGCTGATTTCCGATTTCCTGATCTGCACATAGGCACCGGCAATGCCCGCGGCGAGCGCAACGACCATGTCTTCCGCCCCGGGATTGCTCCGGCTGAGGACTTCATCCGGCAGCAGCAGCGTTGAAGGCGCATCCGCTATCCAGACAATCAGCCACGAGATCACGATACTGCAGCCGGCGGCGATCCAGACAGTCAGCATCAGGACGAGCGCCCTGCCAACCCATCCCATCACGATCGATGAGGCGATGCCCAGGATGGGGGTCATAAGCGGGGCCACCAGCATGGCCGCAATCACGACAGCGCCCGAGTTTCGCAGCAGGCCCATCGTCGCGATGATCACGGCAAGTGACAGCAGCAAAGCGAACTTGCGCCAATAGGCAGCCTTGTCGGCGCCCTCGAACCTCAGAATTTCCTTGGTGGTGGAGAACTGACTGATGGACATGATACAGCTGCTCCGGACGTTATATCGTCCGAGTATGCTTCACGTCGCGGCGTTCGTCATCTCAATTGCAACGGCTTGGCTCACAATCGTCGATAGGCACGACACCAAATTCCAGGGAAACATTTCTTCCGCCAGAAATGACGCAATCCAGTCAAAAGCTTACCGTCAGGCCGCAGCCTTTTTCGCGCGCTCGATCTTGCCGATGAACTCGGAAAGCCAGGCAATTTCCTTCAGGTAGACTTCCATGGAGAGCGAGGCAAGTTCCATGAGGAGGGCTTGCGGATTGGGGTTGTCCAAGCCCGTCTCCCGCAAGAAGGTCTGGTACTCGTCACTGAAAGCCTTTGGCACACGCATTTCGGCCTCACGCACTCACGGTTCTGCTGGTCTGTGCAAGCAGGCCTCCCAGCCCGCGTTTGGGAATTGTTAAGATTTCCAAACCTCTGCCGATATCGTCAGAAATGTCATTTCCTCACAATCCCCAAGAGCTGAAGGCCTGGCTTGGGATAACTCGCCCAAACACGTCAAAAATGGCCCATAGCTCCCGCTTTTCGCTTGCACTTGGCCAGCCAAATCTTCGACCCTGCCAAGAATCACAATTCTACCCCATCCAACCCGACCTCAAGAGCCCTTCATGAGCCCGTCCACAGACCTTTCCTTCGCGCCTTTGTCCGATGCCTTTGCACAAGACCCCTACCCGTTCTACGCCGCACTGCGTGAACGCAAGGGTCTGACTTACTTCGAGGATTTCGATATCTGGCTGGCAGCGAAGTTCGATGACGTTTCGGAAATCGTGCAGAACGGCAAGATGGTGCGATCCATGGACCACATCGCGAGCGCGGAAGAAATCGCGGACATGAAACGTGCCCAGAACTGGCACGACATGCCGCATCATTCCCGGTTCGTTCAGTTCTCTCTGCTGGACAGCGACGGGGACATTCACGACCGGCTGCGCAAGCAGGTGTTCAGACTGTTCACGCCGGTGATGGTCGGCAAGCTGCGCGATAACATACAGGCCTATGTCGACCGCCTTTTCGACAGTCTGTCAGACCGCTCCGAAATCGACTTTATCGAAGATCTGGCTGCCCATGTTCCAGGTCACATCATCGGCCGCGTTCTCGGCGTTCCCGATGAGGACTGCCCGCAGCTGCGCATCTGGTCGGAAAACATTGTTCAGTACTTCGATATCGACCGGACAGACGAGCGCAAGGAACTGGCTGAACGCAACACGACCGAATTCTATCAATATCTGCAAACGCTGAAGGCAGCGCGCGAACGCGCACCACAGGAGGACCTTCTGTCGCTCATGATCGAGGCTGAACGGGCCGGCCAGATGAACGAGGACGAATTCATCTCGACCGCCATGCTGATCCTGATGGCCGGTCACGGTTCAACCATCGACGTTCTCGGCAGTGGCATGCATGCGCTGCTGAAGTTTCCGAATGAGCTGCAGCGTCTGCATGAAGATCCGTCGCAGATGAAAACGGCCGTGCAGGAAATGTTCCGCTATGAATCTCCCTTGCCGTTCTTCCACCGCTATTCCACTGAGGACATGACGGTTTGCGGCGACACGTATCCGCGCGGGACGAAGTTCGGCGTCCTCTATGGAGCAGCCAACCGCGACCCGGGCCAATTTCCCGACGCTGACCGCTTCGATGTAGGCCGAACGCCGAATTGGCACATTGCCTTTGGCCGGGGCGCACATTTCTGCCTCGGCAATCATCTTGCACGTCTGGACATGGACATCATCTTTTCAACACTGCTGAAAAGGTTCAGCACGATTGAGATGGTTGACGACAACGTCACCTACAAGCGTGGCCTGTCCGTAAGAGGCCCGGAAGCACTCAGACTTGCCTGGCAACCTGCCTAGTTGCAGCTATTGCACTTGCTCCCAGCATGCGTGCCGCTAATTATTGCCCTTCTTGCCACGAAAGCCATTGGATACCTCATGCACCTCAAACAAGTTGTTCTTTGCCTGACCGGGCTGTGTGCCGTCTTGCCTGCACAAGCAGGCACTGTCGAGCTTGGGCCCCGCCCCGCCTACCTTGTGTCCCAGATGGCTGACGGCCAACTGAAGGACACCTTGGAAGCATGTATCGGCAAGCCGGCAAAACGCACTCTGTTTTCCATCAGCCATCGTGGTGCCCCCTTGCAGTTTCCAGAGCACACGGAGGAAGGCTACCGGGCCGCGGCACTCATGGGAGCGGGCATCCTGGAATGCGACGTCACCTTTACCAAGGACAAGGAGCTGGTGTGCCGGCATTCCCAGAACGATCTGCACACGACCACGAATATTCTGACGACCGATCTCGCCGGTAAATGTACCACTGGCTTCACTCCGGCTTCAGGTGAGACGCCGGCTGCGGCCGAATGCCGGACGAGTGATCTGACCCTGGCGGAATTCTCGTCTTTGCAGGGCAAGATGGACAGCGCAGACAAAACGGCGACAACGCCTGAAGCTTACCAGAATGGAACCGCTCCCTGGCGCACGGACCTCTACGCGGGCACGGGAACGCTGCTGACACACGATGCCTCGATCCGCCTCTTCAAAGACCTCGGCGTGAAATTCACTCCGGAGTTGAAGGCCCCTGAAGTCGAGATGCCATTTGATGGCTTTACCCAGGCCGACTACGCCCAGAAACTGATTGACGAATATAAGGCGGCAGGCATTCCGGCAGAAGACGTCTATCCGCAATCCTTCAACCTTGATGACGTGCTCTACTGGATCGAAAACGAACCGGACTTCGGCAAGCAGGCAGTCTTCCTTGAAAGCCGCCGCGATGTCGATCCCATGGATCCGGAAACATTCTCCCCTTCCATGACCGAACTGAAGGCTATGGGCGTCAACTACCTCGCGCCGCCGCTGTTTGTCCTTCTTGCTGAGGAAGACGGCAAGATCGTTCCGTCGGCTTATGCGATTGCAGCAAAGGAAGCCGGTATCGAGCTGATTGCCTGGACGCTTGAAAGGTCGGGACCGCTGTCGTCCGGCGGCGGCTGGTACTATCAGACCGTCAACGATGCCATCGACGGCGACGGCAAGCTTTATGAGGTTGTGGATGTTCTGGCGCGCCAGGTTGGCGTCAAGGGCATCTTTTCGGACTGGCCGGCAACCACGAGCTTTTATGCCTCCTGCCTCGGACTGGAGTGACGTGCAGGAGCCGGTTTTGGCAACCAAGGTGAGAGGCGATAAGGCCTTTTTCACCAAAATTGCCTAACCTCCCGCATTGTTCCGCAAATCAGGTGTGGTCTTACCGTTGAAAACGCATCCGCTTCCAAGCGTCGATTCCCAGATCCTCTACAAGCGCTATCAGCCGCTTGACGGAGAAGCGATCATGGCTGTCATTGTAGCTGTCGCGGAAAAGGCGGGCGTTCCGCGCAGCGCCTGCCAGCTGTTGAACACGTCCGACGAGGTCAACAAGCGTTTTCTGTGCGGTAAGTTCCATGTTCTTGTCACACAGACAGGCCTCTTCGAACACACGCCGCTGATAGATGCTGCGCTTGAAACGGTCTATGCTAGGACCGCTTTTCCGGAAGCGGCCGACCTTTTGAACGAGATCGCGGCCTGCACGCAGATTTCGGTCAGAAAAAGCCTCATCCCCACGGATTCGCTGCCAGAGAACCTGAAGACACTTTCCGGAGTGGAAAGTCTGGCCTTCTGCGAGGCTGAGGAAACCTTGCAAGCCATGGAGATCGCAAGGTTGATCACGGCGATCATCGTGGAAAGATCACGGCCGGACGCCGTCTTTTGGGCTCCAAGCTGCTTCCTGCTGAAGCCGGATGCCTTCTCGGCGCTGGCTCGCGCCTCAAACCACGACGACCTGTACCTCTTGCCCAATCCTTACGGACAACAGGATCCCGCAACCGGCGAGCAATTGATCGGCATGATGGGGATCGGCTCCCAGTGGCTAACCGGGTACAGGGTGGAAGTGCTGCCCTGCAGGTTGCCGCCAGAGTACCTTGCCGAGATCCTCGTCGCGTTTTCAAAGTTCACGAACAAGAGTAGTCGCCTGATCGATGATGGAGACGTTTTTGGCCGTGAGGAAAACGAAAAGATCCAGGTGATCTACCATGAGGAAGACGATGACGGGTTGGGTACGATTGAACTCAAGGTCGTCCACAATCCCAAATTCGGCATCCTCCGTGAAGATGTGCCGACAAAATACGTTCGCTACGATGAAGACCTGAATGAAACCGGGAGTTATTCGGACGGGAGCGAGGACACAGAGCTGGACCCGCACGACCCCGTGGACGCGGCCATCCTGGAACGTTTACAGGAACTGAAGGGAGAGTCTCCCTCTCATGCGCCTCCAGAAGTTCGGAGCGAAGAGGCTTTCGAGCAGGAGATGTCGGCACTGGACCGGCCAGATCAGTCAGCTATACCAGCTTACCCTGAAACTGCTTCCGCCGTTTCACCATCAACTGCATCGCACGTTCATCGGACGATCGCCACCGCAGCCCGACAGCTGGATGACACCCGCATTGCTGGAAAGACTTCTCCCTCATCAAAAAGGATGTCGGTTGCCGAACTGCGAGACTTCGTCAAGCAGGCTCAGGTTTCGAACGAAACTTCGGAAAAGGCCGGCAAAAAACCTGGCTTCCTGGCGAAACTTTTCAAACGCAAGGCAGACCAGTAAGGCCTGGTATGAAGGTCAGCGTGCCTGATCCAGCGTTCGCTTGCATTCCAGCAACTCAAAGAGGGTTGCCTGCAGGCGGCGGATATCCTCCTTCGTCACGGACGAATGGGATCCCGCACCCTGAGCCGGTTTCTCGCCGCGCAGGCGACCAAGAATACTGAAATGCCCATGCCCCTGGGCTGGTGCCGGTTCCGGTGCATTGTCCGCCAGAACGCCGCTTGGCAACGGGCCGTTATGGCTTTCATGCTGGCCATTCTGGGAAATCATCGCAGGGACAGGCGCAGGTTCCGCCTGTACCGGCTCTGCAGAGGCAACGGCCTGCAGGGCCGACATGTCTTCATGCCGGATCTGCATGACGAAGCGTGGCCCCTGTTCTTTCAGGATCCGCTGTACACCCTTGATCGTGTAGCCTTCACCGTAGAGCAGATGACGAATGCCCTTCAGAAGCTCGACATCGTCCGGCCGGTAGTACCGGCGGCCTCCCCCACGCTTCAGCGGCTTGATCTGCGAGAAGCGTGTTTCCCAGAACCGCAGCACGTGCTGCGGCAGGTCAAGATCTTCTGCGACTTCGCTGATAGTACGAAAGGCGTCGGGGCTTTTTTCCTGCGAGCTCATCCGGTCTTATAATTTTCTGGCTATTTGCTGGCCTGTCCTGTCAGCGCATCATTGATCCGCTGTTTCAATACGTTAGACGGTTTGAACACCATCACCCGGCGCGGTGAAATAGGTACTTCCTCGCCGGTCTTCGGATTGCGGCCGATGCGCTCCCCCTTGGAGCGGACCACGAAAGACCCGAAGCTTGATAATTTTACTGATTCTCCGGTCACAAGACAGTCGGAAATTTCAGAAAGTACGCGTTCGACCAATTCAGAAGACTCGGTCCGGGACAGACCAACTTTCTGATAAACGGCCTCACACAGATCAGCGCGGGTAATAGTCCGATTGCCCATAACCCCTCCTCAACGACGCCATCATCTGGCTGATTTTGCACAAGAACTCCGATGCAAGGCCATACGGTACGGCCTTGCGGCGAGCCGGTCAACCGGAACTCTTGGTGGAAATCAGATTTGTCGTAGGAAGTTAGACAGGACTTACCAGCGCAGCAGAACGGAGCCCCAGGTGAATCCGCCCCCCATTGCTTCCAGCATCACGAGATCGTTCTTTTTGACACGTCCGTCCCTGACGGCCGTATCCAGCGCAAGCGGAATGGAGGCGGCAGAGGTGTTGCCGTGATGCTGGACCGTGGTCACGACCTTCTCGGGAGCGATACCGAGTTTCTTGGCGCTGGCATCGATGATGCGCTTGTTGGCCTGATGCGGAATGAACCAGTCGAGATCTTCCGATGTGGTCCCCGTTGCCTTGTAGGCATCTTCAATCACGTCGGTGATCATGCCGACCGCATGTTTGTAGACTTCACGGCCTTCCATCCGGAGATGCCCAACGGTACCAGTGGAGGACGGTCCACCGTCGACGAAGAGCTTTTCCTTGTGTCGGCCGTCGGAGCGAAGGTGCGATGTGAGGACACCCCGGTCAGCCGTCGTGCCTTCGCCTTCCGCTGCTTCCACCACGACAGCGCCAGCGCCGTCGCCGAAGAGAACGCAGGTCGTCCGGTCGGTCCAGTCCAGAATTCGTGAGAACGTCTCTGCACCGATAACAAGGCAGCGCTTCGCCAAGCCTGCCCGAATATAGGCATCGGCCGTCGTCAGGGCATAGACAAAGCCCGAGCAAACGGCGTGCACATCGAATGCGGCACCGTGATAGATGCCCAGGTTGGCCTGGACGGTGACAGCCGTTGCCGGAAAGGTGTTGTCCGGTGTGGCGGTTGCCAGAATGATTGTGTCGATCTCCTGAGCATCCCGGCCGGCGCTTTGCAGCGCCCGCTTGGCAGCTTCCAGAGCAAGATCCGAGGTCATCTGGCCTTCGGCAGCAACATGGCGCTGCTGGATGCCGGTGCGCTGAACGATCCATTCGTCAGACGTGTCGACCATCTTGGAGAGATCGTCGTTGGTCAGGATTTTTTCCGGCAGGAAACTTCCGCAGCCGGTTACGGTCGAACGGATTACGCTCACAAATCACCTTCCGATGTCGGCGCGGCTTCAGCGAAGCGGCCACGATGATAATGCACAAGATCCTGGGCGATCTTGTGTGTCAGTTCGTTTTTGACCATGTCGTAGGCAAGGTCGATCGCCGAGGCATAGCCCTCGGCATCCGTCCCGCCGTGACTCTTGATCACAATGCCATTCAGTCCCAGGAACACGCCGCCGTTGACCTTGCGCGGATCCATTTTCTCGCGCAGCAGATCAAAGGCGCCTTTGGCGAAGAGATAGCCGATTTTGGACATAAAGGTCCGATTCATGGCCGAACGCAAGTAACTGCCGATCTGCTTGGCTGTGCCTTCCGCGGTTTTGAGCGCGATGTTACCGGCAAAGCCTTCGGTCACGACGACATCGACCGTGCCTTTGCCAAGGTCGTCACCCTCGACGAAACCGGCGTAATGCAGCGAGCGCAGCGGCGTTTCGCGCAGAAGCCGGCCGGCGGTGCGAACCTCTTCCAGTCCCTTGACCTCTTCCACGCCGATATTCAGCAGGCCGATGCTCGGCTTCTGGACACCGAACAGGGCCCGCGCCATGGCGCCACCGAGAATGGCGAAATCGATAAGCTGCTGTGCGTCGGCGCCAATCGTTGCGCCGACATCAAGCACCACGGACTCGCCGCGCATGGTCGGCCAGATGGCCGCGATCGCCGGACGTTCGATATTGGCCATTGTCCGCAGGCAGAACTTGGACATGGCCATGAGTGCGCCCGTGTTGCCGGCAGAGACCGCAACGGATGCATCGCCTGTCTTTACCGCCTCGATGGACCGCCACATGGACGAGCGCCAGCGGCCCTGACGCAGGGCCTGGCTGGGTTTGGTGTCCATCGCAATGGAGACGTCGCAATGATGGAACGTCGAAGCGTCGCGAACCCTTGGATACTTTTCCAGGAGCGGCAGCACGACCTTTTCATTGCCGAACAGCAGGAAACGGATGTCAGGATGGCGGACAAGCGCAATTTCCGCCCCGGGAATGACGACGTCAGCCCCATGATCGCCGCCCATGGCATCCAGAGAAATCGGAATAGTTTTCGCCATCTAGAAGGTCTTTTGACGTTTCGCTACCAAGAACAGCACCGAGTGGTGCTTCCAGACAAAGTCCTGCAGGTCCGGCAAGGGCCTAGAACGGGCGCGAACATAACGGTTTTGGCAAGACTGACAACCGTTTTCCTGATCGCGGAGAGTTCTGACGTTGAAAACCTGCATGAAGACCCAGCCCAAATCGTTCCGGCACCTGTGAATACAATGGATATCAGTTATCCGGCTGTTCCTTGAGTGCCTTCAAGGCGGCGAAGGGGGACGGTTTGGCCTCGGGCTCTTCGTCGACGCTGTCGTCGTCGCCATCGCCACCCTCGAACTCCACTCCCGGCTTGCGGGGGAACGGGTCGAGCGTAAGCGCAAGTTCCTCGCAGATCACAGCACCAAGGTCTAGAACACCATCCAGAATGACATCGGGCGGGTCGAGCGTTTCCAGGTCGATTTCAATCTCGCCGTCCTCATTGAGATCGCTGACCTTGCGCGGCCGGCTGGACTGGGGCTCGAAGGTGCGATCGACATCGATCTTCAGCTGGCTTTCGAATGGTTCCAGTGAAACCACACAGGTCTGTTCCAGCGTTGCCGTCAGCGGACCGACCACGCGCAGTCCCGCCTTGCGATACGGTTTCAGAAGGAAATCCGCCTTGAGGTCGCGAATGCCATCGAGCTCATAGGTCTTGGCTATGGCCTTGAGCGCGGCTTCGTCCGGACTGACAGTGACGCGTTCGTCCTTGTCGACAACGCGGGCGGCGTTGACCTTGTACGAATAGGGGAAAGTTTCTTTTGTCATTTTTGTTTTTACCTTGGCACCTTTGTCGCGGCCTCTTGCTCCGCCGGCTTGGCTCTCAGACCGGCAATGCCTTGAATTTTTCAGGATCGGACCAGACGATGCTCCCGTTCATCAGTGCTTCCACCGTCTGCCCCTCGAGGCTTTCGGCAGCTTCCAGCATATAGTACGCCAAACGCTTCTGTGCGACCGGCTCCGGTGCATCCGGATAGATGTTGCGGCCGAGCGCCTCTGCCAGCTCATCAACGTTTTTTGATTCAATCGCCGGAATATAGGCATCGGCACGACCGTAAAAGGCTTCGCCCATGACTTTCACCTTCTTGGGCACGCGCGTGTCGCTGACACCCATTTCACGCAGCGATGCATCCATGTCCAGAAAGAACAGGTCAAAGACGTTCTGCGTAAACTCCGAGACCGACTTCCCCTCCCCGCGCATCCGGCGGAAATACAGCACTGCATGAGCCACGATCATGTCAAAACGGCCGTCGATACTATCGGGCACGTGAAAGTCGGTGTAAAAGACTGGCTGCCGTGCTTGAGCCACGATTTCACAATAGACCTTGTGCTCGGCATCGCGGGTCCGACGGCGGAACAGGCCAAACAACATGGCATCTCCTTTTAAGTCAGGTGTTGCCTTGTGCCCTATCCCACGATAGTGACTTTGCCAAGCAACGAAATTCAAGAGCAGCCAGACCGGTCTGGCGAAACGGGAATTCTTAGATGAACTTCAAGGCAAGCGCCCTGATCCTTCCGCTTCTGGTCACCTTACCGCTCGGCGGCTGTTTTACCTCCACCTATACGCATGGGCACGTGATCACCAGCGACATGCTGAACCAGGTTCAGGTCGGCTCCAGCCGCGAGCAGGTTGAGCTGGTCCTGGGAACCCCGTCGACAACGTCCAGCCTCAACGGCGATGCCTACTATTACATCTCGCAGAAAACCGCCACGACCGCCTTCATGGCTCCGGATATCGTCGAGCAGCGCGTCGTCGCGGTTTACTTCGACAAGGACGGCTACGTCCAGGACCTCGGCAACTACTCGCTTGAAGACGGCAAGATCGTCGACATTGTCACCCGCAAGACCCGTACGGGCGGCGCCGACTATGGCTTCCTGACGCAGATCCTGCGCGGTGCGACCAACCCGAGCCTTGGTCTCTGAGGCAAAAGCCACAACCCAATGCAAAAAGCCCCGGCCATCGGTCGGGGCTTTCTTTTTCCGGGGCGTCAGTGCGCCAGGATCGCCAACAGCAGCAAGGCCACGATGTTGGTGATCTTGATCATCGGGTTCACAGCCGGACCGGCGGTATCCTTGTAGGGATCCCCAACCGTATCGCCTGTCACCGAGGCCTTGTGCGCCTCGCTTCCCTTCTGGTGGGTCACACCGTCCTTGTCGGTGAAGCCGTCCTCGAAGGACTTCTTGGCGTTATCCCAGGCACCGCCACCGGCGGTCATGGAAATGGCCACGAAGAGCCCCGTCACGATCACACCCAGCAGCATCGCTCCAAGCGCCGCGAAGGCGTCGGCCGGTGTTGCCACGGCCTTGACCAGGAAGAACACCACGATGGGCGACAGCACCGGCAGCAGCGAGGGGATGATCATCTCCCGGATCGCCGCCTTTGTGAGCATGTCCACCGCACGACCGTAATCCGGCCGTTCCGTGCCCTGCATGATGCCCGGCTTTTCCTTGAACTGGCGGCGGACTTCCTCCACCACCGCTCCGGCTGCCCTGCCGACGGCGGTCATTGATATGCCGCCGAAGAGATAGGGCAACAGACCGCCGAACAGGAGACCTGCAACCACATAGGGATTGGACAATGTGAACAGGGTGCCGACGTCGATGCCATAGAAGATCGACCCTTCCGCAGCATTGCTGGAGAAGAACTTCAGGTCTTCCGTATAGGCGGCAAAGAGCACCAGCGCACCTAGCCCTGCGGACCCGATGGCGTAACCCTTGGTGACCGCCTTGGTGGTGTTCCCCACCGCATCGAGGGCGTCCGTCGTGGAACGCACTTCCGCCGGAAGATCCGCCATTTCGGCAATCCCCCCGGCGTTATCGGTCACCGGGCCAAAGGCGTCGAGCGCTACCACCATGCCTGCAAGCGCCAGCATGGTCGTTACCGCAATCGCAATCCCGAAGAGGCCCGCGAAAGCGTAGGTGACCAGAATGCCCGCGATGATGATCAGCGCCGGCAGGGCCGTTGCCTCCAGTGACACGGCCAGACCCTGGATCACGTTGGTGCCATGACCGGTCACCGACGCCTGGGCGATGGATCTCACCGGACGATACTCCGTGCCGGTGTAATATTCGGTCACCCAGATGATCAGCCCGGTCACCACGAGACCTACGAGACCACAGACGAACAGATCGAACCCGGTAAAGGTCGTGCCGCCCGATGTCGTGAACTCGGTGCCGGCACCGATCCAGCCGAAGATGATGATCGCGAGGGCTACCGCGGACAGAACCGCCGTGGCAATGAAGCCCTTGTAGAGTGCCCCCATGATCGAGTTGTTGCTGCCGAGCTTGACGAAGAACGTGCCGATGATGGACGTCACCACGCAGCTAGCTCCGATCAGCAACGGCAGGTGCATCAGGTCGATCGCCTGGCTGCTTGTGAAGAAGATCGATGACAGCACCATCGTGGCGACGACCGTCACCGCGTAGGTTTCAAACAAGTCGGCCGCCATGCCCGCACAGTCGCCGACATTGTCGCCGACGTTGTCGGCGATAGTCGCCGGGTTGCGTGGATCATCCTCCGGAATCCCGGCTTCAACCTTGCCGACCAGGTCACCGCCAACGTCAGCACCCTTGGTGAAGATACCGCCGCCGAGACGGGCGAAGATCGATATGAGGGAGGCACCGAAGCCGAGCGCGACCAGCGCGTCGATCACGGTACGATCCGTCGGGTCATACCCCATCATTCCGGTGAGGATGGCGAAATAGACTGCCACGCCAAGCAGCGCGAGCCCGGCAACCAAAAGGCCGGTGACGGCACCGGCCTTGAACGCGATTTCCAGCCCTGCCCCGAGGCTTTGGCTGGCCGCCTGGGCGGTGCGCACATTGGCCCGGACGGAAACCATCATGCCGATGTAACCGGCAGCTCCCGAGAGGACGGCGCCGATGGCAAATCCGATTGCCGCGGTGCCGGAAAGCAATAGCCAGGCGAGCACGAAAACAACGGCCCCCACAATGGCAATAGTCGTATATTGACGATTGAGATAAGCGCTAGCCCCTTCCTGGATCGCCTCGGCGATCTCCTGCATGCGCGCGTTCCCTGCATCCGCTGCCATAACGGACTGGATGGCCCACGCCCCATAGGCAATGGACAAGAGGCCACAAATGATGACGACAAGCTCGATCATACTTCCTCCCAAAGCTGCGGCGGACTGATTTTCTTGTCGTTTTTTGCCGCCTGACGGCCCTTCACATCAATTCCTCGACGTGAGGGAGGGTAACGATAGCAGCAAAGCGGCGCGCCTCGTCAAGCTCTCACATTGTTTAATTCAAAACTTCCGTTACGGTATTGTTTGATGCAGCGCAGTAATTATGCTGCGCTGACGAAATGGAATTTCGAAGGTACTTTAAGCGGTTGTATCCGCTCTTCTTTCCGCAACTGCAAGCCAGATAAGCAAGCCGATGCAGAGCACCACAAACGGAAACACCAGAATGGTGACCGTGTTCCAGCCGTAGACATTCAGCAAAGCGCCGGACGAGAACGAAGCGGCGGCAACAAAGCCGAATACCAGGAAATCGTTGACCGCCTGCACCAGGTTCCGCTCTTCGGGCCGGTAGGTATCCGTCAGCATGGCGGTGGCTCCGATGAAGCCGAAGTTCCAGCCAAGGCCGAGCAGGATTAGGGCGATCCAGAAGTTGGCAAGGTCGACCCCCATCAGCGCGACCACCGAACATCCAGCCAGTAGCAGCAGGCCAATCGAGACGATCCGTTCCTTGCCGAAGCGACCAATGAGATTACCCGTGAAGAAACTCGGACCGAACATGGCAAGCACATGCCACTGAATGCCAAGCGTGGCGTCATTCTGCGACAGGCCGCAGCCGATCATGGCCAGCGGCGTTGCCGTCATCACCATGCTCATGAGCGCATAGGAGCAGATACCGCAGGCTGCCGCGACGATGAAACGGCGTTGTGTCATGATCTGGCGCAGCGGACGTCCACCCGCCTGGGTGTGGGTATGCCGCTGCGGCTTTGGAATTCGGAGAAAAGCCACGAGGAAAAAGGCAATCAGTGACAAGCCCGCCTGCGCCAGATAGGTACCGGCGAACAGGATCGGCGAGAACAGGTCCTTGGTGGCGATAACCGTTTGCGGACCAACCACCCCTGCCAGAACACCACCGGCAAGCACCCATGAAATCGCCTTCGGCTTGAAGGCGTCACTTGCCGTGTCTGCTGCCGCAAAGCGGTATTGCTGCACGAATGCGCCTGCAAAACCGCTGATGCAGCACCCGAGAGCAAACATCAGAAACTCGTCCTGGAAAACCGCGAATGCCGCCAGCAGCCCGGCGATGGCCCCAAGCAAAGCTGCCCCCATGAAACCGGTCCTGCGGCCGTAGCGGCGCATGATCATGCCGGCGGGAATGGTCCCGAAAGCTGTTCCCAGGACCATCGCCGACACGGGCAAGGTCGCCAGGGACTTGTCCGTATCCAGCATCGAATACCCGACCAGCGGCGCCGTTGCGATCACGATCGACGCCGAAGCCCCACCAATAGCCTGAGCCAGAGCCAATAGCAGCGCGTTTCGTTTTGCCAGACTGTCGTCGACAAAGCTATCGGGGGTCGTCACGGTCATTTGGATACTTTCAGGAAGGCAGAAGTTTGCATGGCACATAACACGCCAACAGCCGACCGCGAAAGACCAGAAGTTTCATTTGCAACCGGAGACCAGCCGAGAGCTGTAACGTGCGACACGTCGCGGCCAAGCGGCACGAAAGCGCAACACCGTCGGAGGCAGGCATTCGGGCGAAGGATCCGGCCTGGCAAAATTCCAGCGCCTGTCCTTTGCGACAGCTAGAAGTGACTGAAGCCCACAAAGCGATCGTAGTCGACAGGTTGCCCGGCTTCCTCAAGCCGAATTCGGCCCTCACCCGCCCGGGCATGACCGATTTGCGTGACGGGACAGCCGGCCAGATGAGCAACCCGGCAGAAGGTGCCTGAAAGGTCTTCCGGCACCGCCAGCAGGATTTCGTAATCGTCGCCACCGTTCAGGCAACGGGCAAAGTCCTCTGGTGACTTGATCTTGAGATGGGCGAGCGCCTGTGAAAGCGGCACCTGATCCAGGTCGATCGTGAGGTCCAACGCCGAAGCGCTGGCCATATGCGCGCAGTCGGCGAACAGGCCATCTGACACGTCCATGGCAGCCGAAGCATAATCGGTCACCGCCCCGGCAAGCCTCGTGCGCGGCCTCGGCAGCAGGTAACGGTCGAGAATATGGGCTTCTTCGCTCTCAGTCAGATCATGATCGCGGCAGTAGTCGGGATTGAGGCGCGCCTGAAGACCGGCAGCGGCGTCGCCAATGGTTCCGGTAACGAACAGAAGATCGCCCGGCCGTGCCCCGGACCGCCGAACTGCGTTGCCGGTTTCAACCTCGCCTATTGCCGTGATCGACACTTGCAGACCATTGCCGGAACGGACCGTGTCACCGCCAAGCAAATGGAAATCATAGGCCGCCTGGTCAGCCGCCAGGCCGTTGCAGAACCGCTCAAGCCAGTCGACTGTCCAGTCGGACGGCAAGGACAGCCCCATCAGATAGCCGCGCGGACTTGCGCCCTTCGCCGCAAGGTCCGAGAGGTTGACCCTCAGTGCCTTGGCGGCAATCGCTTCCGGTGCATCTTCAGCAAAGAAATGAATATCGGCCGCCAGCACGTCCTTGGTCAGAACGAGGTCATGGCCTTCCCGCGGTGTCAGCACCGCAGCATCGTCGGTCAGACCGAGACTGCCCGGGTCTTTTGCCAAAGGGGCAAAGAAACGCCGGATCAGCTCGAATTCGCCTGGCCGGTCAGCGCCCATGATCAGGAGGCGCCGTCCGTTTTCTTTTCCTCGAGTTCGCCGCTGCGCAATTCATGCGCAAGACGGTCGAGCACGCCGTTGACAAGGCCGGGCTCATCATCATCGAAGAAGGCCTTGGTAACGTCGATATACTCGGAAATGATCACCTTGGCCGGAACATCCTTGCGGCGCAGCAGCTCGTAGGAGCCCGAGCGGAGGATGGCCCGCAGCAGGCTGTCGATACGCTTCAGAGGCCAGTCTTCGGCCAACGCATTGTGAATGTAGGGATCCAGAAACTTCTGGTCCTCCACAACGCCGGCAAGGATCTGCTTGAACCATTGTTCGTCGGCTTCGCGATACTGCGCACCGTCGATTTCCTTGCCGAGGCGAAAGGCAGTGAATTCGCTGACGACACTGGTCAGCGGCGCACCGCCTACGTCCATCTGATAAAGAGCCTGAACAGCGGCAAGGCGAGCCACGCCGCGTTTGTTTGCAGGGCGCACAGTTTTTCCAGCCGGTTTTTCCGGGTCGGCCTTTCCGGTCATTCTTCTTATACTCCAAGCCGCTCGCGCAGGGCGATCATGTCGAGGGCAGCACGGGCAGCCGCGCCGCCTTTGTCCTTGTCGTCCACCTTCGCGCGGGCCCATGCCTGCTCACCGTTTTCAACGGTCAGGATACCATTTCCGACAGCCAGATCCGCATCGACGATCAAATCCATGATCACCCGGTTCGATTCATTGGCAACAATATCGTAGTGGGTTGTCTCGCCGCGAATGACGACACCCAGCAGAACGAAGCCGTCGTAAAGCTCGCCGTCGTTTTCCATTGCCGTCAGAGCCATGGACAGGGCAGCCGGAATTTCCAGGACGCCCGGAACCGCGATCCGGTCATAGCTTGCGCCGGCAGCCTCAATGGTCTTGATCGCGCCTTCTGCGAGAGCATCGGCCAGATCCTCGTAGAAACGGGCTTCGATGATCAGAAGTTTCGGTGCAGCGCTCATGGGTTTTCGTTCCTATGTAAGGCCGCGACAGGAACCACGTCTGCCCCGGTTTGTCCAGTCTCATTCGTAAAGGACCACGATATCCCGGTGACGAGTTCGTCCCGTGGTTAAGGCGGTAAATGATATTAGCTCTTTTCGAAGGTGTTGGGACCGTCCCCTACCCGGTCTTGGAGAATTCCGCAAGACGGGCGGCGTAGCGGGCCATCATATCCACTTCCAGGTTGATCTTGTCACCGACCTGCCGATCGGACCAGGTCGTGACTTCGAGCGTATGCGGGATCAGGAAGACGGAGAAGAGCAAGCCGTCGACCTCGTTCACCGTGAGGGACGTACCGTCGAGTGCGACCGAGCCTTTCTTGGCGATGAAGGGGGCGGCTTCTTCTGGTGCCTCGAACTGGAAATAGACCGAATCTGGATGGTCTTCACGCTTTGTCACCGTTGTAAGTCCATCGACATGGCCAAGAACCAGGTGCCCGCCCAGCTCCGCACCCATCGTCAGCGAGCGTTCCAGATTGAGTTTCTGCCCCACTTTCCAGGATGCGACGTTGGTCAGCGCCAGGGTTTCGGCTGCCGATTCCACTTCGAACCAGTTGCCATTGGATCCGTTGTCCTTGGCTGTCACCGTGTGGCAGACACCGGAACAGGAAATCGAAGCCCCGATGTCGAAGCCATTCGTATCGTAGGCGGTGCGGATCCGCGTCCGCATTCCGGCAGGGATCTTGTCGATAGCGAGGATCTCGCCGAGGTCGGTCACAATTCCGGTGAACATGTCAGGCTCCGCGCCGTCTGAGATAAACAAAACTGTCCGGACCGAAACGGCCCGCATCGACCCGCTCGAATTTGGGGTCTTTGAGAACATCTGCAAGGTCAAGACCGTGCAGAGCAGGTATGCCACCTTCGCCGATTACGATATCCCCGGTAACGACACAAAGATCATCCACCAGATCCGCCGCCAGGAAAGACGACGCCAGACGGGAACCACCTTCAACCATCACCCGCGTTATGCCGCGTGTTGCCAGCGCACTCAGGATGACAGAGGGCTTGATGCCGGTTTCTTCAGCGGGCACCCGGATGACGTTGACACCAGCAGCCGCCAGGTCCGCCAGCTTGTCAGCATCCGCCGCATTGCCACACACAAGCCAGACAGGCACGTCGACGCAGGTTTGCACCAGTTTGGAAGTCAATGGCAGCCGGGCGCAGCGGTCGATGATGACCCGCACAGGAGAGCGATCCGCGAGGCCCGGAAGTCTGCAGGTCAGTTGCGGGTCATCGGCAAGCGCCGTGCCTGAACCGACCAGGATTGCATCGCATTCGGCGCGAAATCCATGGACCTTGCGCATCGACAGGGCACCGGAGATCTTGACCTGACCTTCGCCTGCCCGACCGATAAATCCATCCCTGGAAACAGCTAGCTTCAGGAACACCACCGGACGCTGCTTCAGTTGCCGGTAGGTGAACCCCCGGTAAAGCGCATGCATGGCCTTTTCGCGCACCCCCACTTCCACCTCGATGCCCGCATCGCGCAGCATGGCGACACCACGGCCAGCGACACGTGGGTTCGGGTCCAGCATGCCGACGACCACGCGTTTCACGCCCGCCTCGATCAGAGCCTTGGCGCAAGGCGGGGTCCGGCCGTAGTGGGAACATGGCTCCAGCGTGACGTAACAGGTCGCCCCTTTCGCCCTGTCCCCTGCCTGGTTCAAGGCGTTGACTTCCGCATGCGCCATGCCTGGACGTGACGTGACGCCTCTGCCCACGAGAACAGCGGCACCTGCGTCGAAACGGACGATGAGCGCAGCCACAGATGGATTGGGCCACACACGGCCGAGACCACGACGGGCAAGGCGTTCGGCGGCCGCCATGAAACGGGCATCAAGATTGGAAAGTTCGGACATCAAGAACCGGGTACTGCAGGTCAGGAGTTTTTGAGCGGCTGTCCGTCCGGATCGCTCAGCTCATCCAGAAGGGCTTCGAAATCCTTCGCCTCTCGGAAATTCTTGTAAACGGAGGCAAAGCGGACATAGGCAACGTCATCGATGCCCTTGAGGCCTTCCATGACGTGGTTGCCGATGGTTTCCGCGGTGATTTCGGTTTCGCCCGAACTTTCGAGCTGGCGAACGATGCCGGAGACCATGCGTTCGATCTTGTCAGGATCCACGGGACGCTTGCGCACCGCGATCTGCACGGACCGCATCAGTTTTTCCCTGTCGAAGGGAACGCGGCGACCGGAGCGTTTGAGCACCAGGAGTTCGCGCAGCTGCACGCGCTCGAAGGTGGTGAACCGGCCGCCGCAGGTATTGCAGATCCTGCGGCGGCGGATGGCTGTATTGTCCTCGGTCGGGCGGGAATCCTTGACCTGGGTTTCCTCACCCCCGCAAAACGGACATCTCATGTCTTAAAGCTCCTGAGCGAGCCCGCGATTAGCCCCCGTAGATCGGGAACCGGGCCGTCAGTGCTTCTACCTTGGCTTTGACCGCCGCTTCAACTGCCGCGTTGCCCTCTTCACTGTTTGCGGCCTTCAAACCGTCCAACACTTCCGTGATCAGCAGACCGACTTCGCGGAATTCCGCAACACCGAAGCCGCGGGTGGTTGCTGCCGGGGTGCCGAGACGAACGCCAGACGTGACAAACGGCTTTTCCGGGTCGAACGGGATACCGTTCTTGTTGCAGGTGATGTTGGCGCGGCCGAGAGATTTTTCAGCCACCTTGCCGGTGGCGTTCTTCGGACGCAGATCCACCAGCATCAGGTGGTTGTCGGTGCCGCCAGATACGATATCCAGACCCTGCTCCTTCAGGACTTCAGCCAGAACCTTGGCGTTTTCCTGAACGGCGCGGGCATAAGCCTTGAACTCCGGCTGCAGTGCTTCCTTAAAGGCAACTGCCTTGGCAGCAATCACATGCATCAGCGGGCCACCCTGAAGACCCGGGAAGACGGCCGAATTGATCTTCTTGGCGATCGCTTCGTCGTTGCTCAGGATCATGCCGCCGCGCGGGCCGCGCAGGGACTTGTGGGTGGTGGTGGTGACGACGTGGGCGTGCGGCACCGGCGACGGGTGGACCCCACCTGCAACCAGACCGGCAATATGCGCCATGTCGACCATGAGATAGGCACCAATGCTGTCGGCGATTTCGCGGAAGCGCTTCCAGTCCCAAATGCGGGAATAGGCGGTGCCGCCGGCCAGGATCAGCTTGGGCTTGTGTTCGTTGGCAAGGCGCTCGACCTCATCCATGTCGAGCAGATGGTCGTCCTCACGCACGCCATAGGAGACGACGTTGAACCACTTGCCTGACATATTGACCGGGGAGCCGTGGGTCAGGTGACCACCGGAGTTGAGATCCAGGCCCATGAAGGTGTCGCCAGGCTGCAGAAGAGCCAGGAACACCGCCTGGTTCATCTGGCTGCCGGAGTTCGGCTGAACGTTGGCAAACTGGCAGCCGAACAATTCCTTCGCGCGCTCGATTGCCAGCGTTTCGGCAATGTCGGCGAACTCACAACCGCCATAGTAGCGCTTGCCCGGATAACCTTCGGCATATTTGTTGGTGAAGATCGAGCCCTGCGCTTCCAGCACTGCGCGGGAAACGATGTTTTCCGAAGCAATCAGCTCGATTTCATGCTGCTGACGGCCGAGTTCCTTGCCGATCGTGTCGAAGATATCCGGATCGGCTTCAGCAAGGCTGCGGGTGAAGAAACCGGACTGCAGGGACTGATCGGAGCTTTCCATCAAAGACATAGCGCCATCCTTGTGTTCTTTTGATAGATCAGGAGCATCGGCGGCCAATGTCCGGAAGGACGCTTTCGACCGTCATGCCTGTGTGAGGCGAGGAATTAACACACCCCCCGACCAGAACCAAGGGGCATACCGACGCGTCCAGTTTGGAAAACGACACAGCTGCCAAATCTTGAACGAAACAAGTTTTCGCAACCTCAGCCCAAATCTAAACTGAGAACCCAACAAGTTACACTTGCAACAGATCCGATCTTCATCGCCGGTCATTTGACCAGCATCAAAACAATACCCGGGCACAATTCAAATCTGCTCTCGCAAATCGATCTGGTGCGCCGTTCTTCTCAAAACGATTTAAATTGATAGTTGTTTTATCGAAACCTGTTGCGGAAGCAGAGACTTAAGACAAACCATCAATAAAGGGTCGGGTCAGGCCTGTTCTGCGCAGTCAAGGCTTCCTGTTCAAGGCGGCGGCGAAGTTTTCGAACGGCAATCCGCTTCAGATCTTCCTGAGCCGCTGAAGCCGGCCCGAAGACCGACACTTCAAAACCGGTCGCCGCGTCAATGGCTGTGACCTTGACCTGCTGACCGATCGGCCGAAACTCAAGATAAATTTCACCAGGCCGCTCTTCGCGACTCATTGCCGTTCTCCTGATCCAGCACCCCGTTGTCGAACAAGCATGCGAATGGAGCTAGAATCCATGAAACGCCGGCCCGATCAAGGCCGACGTTTCTGGACAGGAAACAATTGTTTGACGCTTGGCGACTGCTACAGGCGTGCTTGCTCACCCGTTCCGTAGAGGTCGTCGCGGTCGTAGATATCATCGCGGAAATGCACCACACCGTCGGCGTTTGCCCAGGCGGTGATGTAGGTGAGATAAAGCGGAATCTGCGATTTCAGTTTCACGTCTTCACGATCGCCGGTGCGGATGACACCATCGACACGTCCCCGATCCCAGTCAGGAGTTGTCGACTGCAATAGCCAGGTCACCAGCTCTCGCACATTCTGAACGCGCACGCAGCCCGAAGAATGGAACCGGTTGGCTTCGCCAAACAGGGTCTTGGACGGCGTATCGTGCAGATAGACCTGGTGTTTGTTGTGGAAGTTGATGCGCACCGACCCGAGCGAGTTTTCCGAGCCCGGATCCTGGGTGAAGCGATACTGGGTCGCCTCATCCGTGTTCCAGTCGATCTGTTGCCAGTTCAGCTCGTTGTTGCTCCAGTCGAAGATGCGGATATTGTTCTTCGCAAGGTACTGCGGATCCTCTTTCATCTTCGGGATCAGGTCCTTGCGGATGATCGACTTCGGCACCGTCCAGTACGGATTGAAGTTCAACTCGTAGATCTTGCTGTTGAGGATCGGCGTCTGGCGGTCGATCTTGCCCACAACGGCCGTGTGGCGCGAACGGACCATGCCGTTTTCGACCGCCTCGATCTCTGCTGCCGGAATGTTGACCATCACGTAGCGGTCGCCCAGGAAACCGGACATGGACCGCATACGGATCATGTTGGTTTCGAGTTGGCGCAGACGTACGTCAGCCGAAATGTTCAGCGCAGTCACGGTGCCGTCGCCCATCACGCCGTCCGGAATAAGACCGTGACGAAGCTGAAAACGACGCAGCCCTGCATCCACGTAAGAATCGAAGGTGTCGGAGAGGCCGGCCTGCTGTTCAAGATCGCCGGAAACGATCAAGCGGCGGCGAAGTTCCACGACGCGCGGATCCTTGGCACCGATGCGAAGCGCCTTGCCACCAGCAGACACTGTTCCCCAGCCACCGGCCTGGACAATGCGCTGATAACGATCGATCGCTGCCGCGATATAGTCGGCCGTCTGCGGCGACAACGTCGGAGCAGAGGATTTCACTTCCGTGATGTGGTCCGTCGCGATGTCAAAGTTATCCGCCCATTCAACCTGCTGGTTCTGTGCGAATGTCATCGGGGCCGTCTGTGCCTGCGCACCAGTTGCGATCATGACTGGAGTTACCACGCCCAGCATCATCATGCTCTTGAGCGTTTTTCCAGCAGTCCACTTCCAGTGACGCTTTATCCCGAACGGTCCGGATAAAAGGTTCATCGCCGACCCCATGTTGCAGCGCCATTCGGCGCAAATGTTCTTCAAGTACGCGGGGTTGAGACCAACAAAACAGGCCACCCCGGCGGTTCCTGCTCCCAGTCCTAACGGAAGGGAGTTAACAAATCGCTTGATTTTTTAACCATCTCGGATTCAGGAGCACTGCACAAAGCCATTCCAATGTGACCACAAGATGTCAACTTTGCCTCAGCAGTTGAAACTGCCTGCACCATAGCTTTGATTCTCTGCCGTTCGAGAATTCCGGCTGTGCAAATTTGCGTGAGGTCGGCAACTTGAGGCTGAAAAACAGAAAGCACCGCCCAATGGGCGGTGCCTTGTCATCTGAATGTTCCGCGAATGTCTTACAGGCGGTAAAGGATCTGGTCGGTCCAGAACCGCTCCAGACGGCGCAGGGACTTGTTCAGAGCCACAAAGTCCTGCGGACCGATTTCGCCGACCTGTTCCACGGACAGCATGTGACGCTCATAAAGATCGTTCACGATCTTGGCCACTTCCCGACCCTTTTCCGTCAGGCTGACGCGGACAGACCGACGGTCCATGCGCGAACGCTGATGGTGGATGTAACCGGTCTCGACCAGCTTCTTCAGGTTGTAGGAGACATTCGACCCCAGGTAGTAACCGCGTGTCCGCAGTTCACCGGCAGTCAGTTCGCTGTCGCCGATGTTGAACAGCAGCAGTGCCTGCACGCTGTTTACGTCGGACCGGCCCATGCGGTCGAATTCGTCCTTGATGACGTCGAGCAGACGCCGATGCAGTCGCTCAACGAGCGTAAGAGCCTCTAGGTAAAGCGGCTTGATCTCAAGCTCTTCCCCTTCACTCTGTGCAACAGCGTCGACTGCCCTACTTGCGGTGATCATGTGATTGCGCCTCTTTTAGTACCTGTCGTTGGACGGATATTTTTCCCGCCTTGTTTCGCAATCTAACCGAGCGATTCTAAAATCCGCTTAAGAGACACGCTGAATCATCCGTTAACTTCCAAGGGGCGTTTTAGACTTCCCTTTAACAAGTTGTTTACGATGTTCCGCGGAGGAACTTCACAATCCCTGAGAAATCCTGGGCTTCGCCACCTGTATTACAGAACAGCGAATAGAGCGCCGCTGCTTCCGCGCCCAACGGCGTTGCCGCGCCGGCCGAATTTGCTGCTTCCTGAGCAAGTTTCAGATCCTTGAGCATCATCGCGGCTGCAAACCCAGGTTGATAATCCCGGTTCGCCGGAGACGACGGCAGCGGACCTGGCACCGGGCAGTAGGATGTCAGGGACCAGCACTGACCGGACGCGGTCGAGGAGATGTCAAACAACTTCTGCTTGTCCAGACCCAGCTTCTCGGCGAGCACGAATGCCTCCGACACGGCAATCATGGAAATGCCGAGGATCATGTTGTTGCAGATCTTCGCCGCCTGACCGGTTCCGGCGTCGCCTGCATGCACGATGGTCTTGCCCATGATGTCGAGATAGGTTTTCGCCGCTTCGAATGCCTCGGCGGATCCACCGACCATGAAAGTCAGCGTTCCACCCGCTGCGCCCGCAACACCGCCGGAGACCGGTGCGTCGACCATTTTCATGCCTCTGGCCTCTGCCGCCGCGCTGACCGCACGGGCGCTGTCGACGTCGATGGTCGAGGAATCGATCATGAGAGTGCCGGGCTTGGCGTTGTCGAGAATGCCGCCCTCGCCTTCATAGATCTGGCGGACATGCTTTCCGGCGGGCAGCATGGTGACGATCACGTCGGCAGCAGCAGCCAGGTCAGCGACACTACCTGCCCTTTCACCACCCTCCGCTTCGTGTGCCGCCATGGCCGCTTCGGACAGATCAAAGCCGAGTACCTTGTGCCCTGCCTTGACGAGATTGATCGCCATCGGTCCGCCCATGTTGCCAAGACCGATAAATCCGATAGTGCTCATGATGGTTTCCTCCCAAAGAGATTTCATGTTGATTTTGAATCTGTTGGCTGGCCGTCTTGAACTGCCGTTCCAGGCACTTCAAAAACTGATTCAACCGCCGTCAGCCGGCATTGGCCTTGTTTTCCCTGTCCATCAGGAAGGCCAGTCCGGCATAGATTGCGATTGTCAGCAGGTAGAAGGCGATTTCATATGGCCGGCGGCCGTAGAGATCGGAAAAGGCTGTGTGCATGACGATCTGGCAGAAGCAGCGGAAAATCCACATCACCGTGCCCCAGGACACGGTCAGCCAGAGGCCGGTCGCGGCCACCAGATCCAGGACGGCAAAAAAGACGATGGCTCCCTGCAGCGCCACGGGCATATCCCAGAACCACAATCCACGCCATTCGACGATGCCGATAATGCGGGCCCAGTAGATGACGCCGCCGCCGATGAGAATGATCGCAATGCCGCGCAGATACCAGATCAGCAGCGTGCTCCAGGGTGGGCGGGAATCGATCAGGTCCTGAAAGCTGGTAATCATGTGCTGTCCGGGTCAGGTTGAGCTCAGCTGAGCGGCAGATCTCCGTCAGCAGGTTCCTCGAAATACGACGCCAGCTCGGCGCTGTCCACTTGGCCAAACTGGGCAGGCGACCATTTTGGCGTCTGATCCTTGTCGACCAGCACAGCACGAATGCCTTCGTAGAACTCCGTCCCCTGCAGAATGCGCGAGACGATGCGATATTCAAGCTTCATGCATTCATTGAAGGAAAGCTTGCGGCCTCGCTTCATTTGCTCGAAAGCAATCAGAACGCTTGTCGGTGATTTTTGCCGGATCGCGGCAGCGGCCTTCCCGGCAAATTCACTCTGTGAAGCATCCAGACGCGACAGAATGTCTTCCACCGATGCAGCCGAAAAGATCTCGTCGATAACGTCGAGACTTTCGCAGACGGGCCCCTTCTCCGGCGTCGTCAGATACGGCGCAAGCACTGCGCCGATATCGTCTGCTGTTTCAAGGTCCTGTTCCAGGTCAGCAAGGCTTTCTTCCGAAACGGCGTGGGTCAGGACGCCGGTAGCCAGAGCATCGCCCTGTTTCAGCCTGCCGGAGCTAAGTGCACAGTAGACGCCGCTGTTCCTGGGCATGCGCGGCAGGAAGAATGTCCCGCCGACATCCGGGAAAAAGCCAATTCCGGTTTCAGGCATCGCAAACAAAGTCTTTTCCGTGCCGATGCGATAGCTGCCATGAACCGACACCCCGACACCGCCTCCCATGACAATCCCGTTGACGAGAGCGATGTAAGGCTTCGGATAGGCCTTGATCTGTGCGTTGAGCATGTACTCGTCACGGAAGAAGGCGCTCAGGCCATCGGTCTGCCCGCTCATTCGGGCATCATAGATGCTGCGAATGTCGCCACCTGCGCAGAACGCCTTGTCGCCAGCACCCGTAACGACGATGTGTGCGATTTCCGGATCTTCCGCCCAGCGCGACAATTGCTCGGCCATTGCCAGGACCATGGCGTGGTTGATCGCATTCAGTGCCTTCGGCCGGTTCAGGATGACAAACCCGGCCTTGCCGCGCTTCTGGAAAAGAATCTCGTCGCTCACTGGCGCCTCGCAAAAAGAAGAGTCGTTTCAACGGAATGGGACGGAAAACTCGATCAGTCCTTCAGCAGCTGCCGCGCAATGATCAGCCGCATGATCTCGTTGGTGCCTTCCAGGATCTGATGCACCCGCACGTCGCGGAAATAACGCTCGATAGGATAGTCGCGCAGATAGCCGTAGCCGCCATGAAGCTGCAGTGCTTCGTTGACCACCTTGAAGCCGGTGTCGGTGGCAAGCCGCTTGGCCATGGCCGCAAGCTTGGTGGCGTCATGCGATTTCGCATCCACCGCCGAAGCGGCCTTGTGCAAGAGCAGACGGGCTGCTTCCAATTCGGTTGCCATATCCGCCAGGCGGAACTGAAGTGCCTGGAAGTCGGCAATCGGTCGACCAAACTGCTTGCGTTCCTGCACATAGGCCAGGGCGTGATCGAGACAGGCCTGTGCAGCCCCCATCGAGCAGGCGCCGATGTTGAGCCGGCCGCCATCGAGCGCCGCCATCGCAATCTTGAAGCCCTGCCCTTCCGATCCGATCAGATTTGACTTCGGCACCCGGCAATCCTGAAAATTGACCTGGGCCGTCGGCTGGCTCTTCCAGCCGAGCTTCACCTCGTTGGCACCGAAGCTAAGACCGGGTGTCCCTTTTTCGACCAGAAGACAGGAAACGCCGGACGGGCCCTCACCACCTGTGCGGACCATTACCGCATACAGATCACTAACGCCGCCACCGGAGATGAATGCCTTGGAGCCGTTGAGGATATAATGGTCGCCATCATCCTTGGCGCTGGTACGCAGGCTCGCTGCATCCGAACCCGAGCCCGGTTCGGTGAGACAGTAGCTTGTGAGCAGGTCCATGGTGCAGAGCCTGGGCAGATACTTCTGGCGCAGGTCCTCCGAGCCATATGTATCGATGATCCAGGCGACCATGTTGTGAATGGATATATAGGCCGCCGTCGACGTACAGCCCCTGGACAGTTCCTCGAAGATCAGCGTTGCATCCAGCCGGGTGAGCGCGGAACCGCCGACATCTTCCTTCACATAGATGCCACCGAACCCAAGCTCGGCTGCCTTGCGCAGGGTGGGAATCGGAAAGTGGCTTTCCTCGTCCCATTCCTTGGCAAATGGCGCCAGTTCATCCCGCGAGAAACTTGCCGCCATGTCCTGAAAGGCGCGCTGATCTTCGTTCAGTGAAAAGTCCACGGGTTATCCTCCCTCAAGCGGTGGCGGCGCGCTTCCTCCTCCGGAAAGGTCTGCGCCCTGTCTTCGCGGCAGCACTAAAGCACATTTGACGCGAACGTCAAACAATCTCTTTTTCTTTATTAAATTCAGTTATTTTACAGAATGTTGGATTGCGTCAATCTGCGTGATAGATTGGCGGCTCACTTCGATCAGAATACGCTTTCCAACATCTCCTAGCGAACAGTCAGGGCCGATGCCGTCAAAATCTCCCCTCCCGCCGATCACCTCCGACCATATGGACACACTTCTGGCCGGCACCCGCATGCGCCGCAACCGCCAGAGCGACTGGTCACGCCGTCTGGTGCGCGAGAACAGCCTTACGGTCGATGACCTGATCTGGCCGATTTTCCTGGTGGACGGCGAGAATATCCGTCAGTCCGTTCCGTCCATGCCGGATGTTGTGCGCCTGTCCGTGGATGAAGCCGTCCGCGACGCCGAGAAGGCAGCGAAGTTGAACATTCCGGCACTGGCACTGTTTCCCTACACCGATCCTGGTCTTCGTGATGAAACAGGTTCCGAGGCTCTCAATCCTGAAAACCTGACCTGTCGCGCCTTGCGCGCAATCAAGGCGGAAGGCCTGAACCTGGGACTGATGACGGACGTCGCCCTTGATCCATACACCAGCCACGGTCATGACGGGTTGATGGAAGGCGAGACGATCCTGAACGACGAGACAGTGGATCAGCTCTGCCGGCAGGCCCTGGTGCAGGCGGAAGCCGGATCAGACGTGATCGCCCCGTCCGACATGATGGACGGACGTATCGGCGCCATTCGACAGGCTCTCGATTCTCAAGGTCATCGCGGAACGCAGATCATGGCCTATTCGGCGAAATACGCCTCCGCCTTCTATGGTCCGTTCCGGGACGCCGTCGGCTCGTCGGGGACCCTGGTTGGCGATAAGCGCACATACCAGATGGATCCGGCCAATACGAACGAAGCCCTTCGGGAAGCCGAACTGGACATTGCCGAAGGCGCCGACATGGTGATGGTCAAGCCAGGCATGCCCTACCTCGACATTGTCCGGCGGATAAAGGACGAGTTCCAGGTTCCGACCTACGCGTATCAGGTGTCAGGCGAATACGCGATGATCAAGGCCGCGGCCGCAAACGGCTGGCTGGACGGAGACAAGGCGATGCTGGAAAGTCTGCTCGCCTTCAAGCGCGCCGGCGCCGACGGCATCCTGACCTATTTCGCACCGAAGGTGGCCGAAATGCTGGCAGCCGGGAAATGACCTCCACCGGGGCAACCACCGCTGACAGCGTCACATTCGACAAGGTTCAGGAAGCGGCTGCGCTTTTGAAGGGCGCCGTAATCGAGACCCCGTGCCTGCCCGCTCCGCGGCTTTCGCAGCTCACAGGGGCGGATGTCTTTGTAAAATACGAAAACATGCAGGTCACCGGCGCCTTCAAGGAACGTGGTGCGCTGGTGAAGCTCTCCAGCCTGACGGCGGATGAAAAGAAGCGCGGCGTGATTGCTGTTTCGGCCGGCAACCACGCCCAGGGTGTTGCCTACCACGCCGGACGGCTTGGCATACCGGCAACCATCGTCATGCCGGTTCTGACGCCATTCGTGAAGATCTCCGCGACCCGCAACCACGGTGCAGAGGTGGTCCTGGCGGGAAACACGCTGGCCGAGGCGAAGGAAGAAGCCGACAGGCTGGCCGAACAGAACAATCTCGTCTGGGTTCACCCATACGACGATGCCCATGTCATTCACGGCCAGGGCACGATCGGCATCGAGATGCTGGCGCAGCAGCCGGATCTCGATGTTCTCGTCGTGCCGATCGGCGGTGGCGGCCTCATCGCCGGCATCGCCACGGCGGCAAAAGCTCTCAAACCTTCCGTCGAAGTGATTGGCGTTGAGACGACGCTTTACCCCGGCATGTGGGGCGCCTTCTATGGCAAGGACGTGCGCTGCGAAGGGGCGACCATCGCAGAAGGTATCGCTGTGCGCGACATCGGCGTCCTGACGACCGAAGTCGTCAAAAGGGCCGTCGATGATATCCTGCTTGTTTCGGAAAGCAGCATCGAGCGGGCGATCAACGCCTATCTGACCTTGCAACGGACCATTGCGGAAGGCGCAGGCGCTGCCGGTCTCGCGGCCTTGCTGACCGAACCCGAGCGATTTGCCGGCAAGAGGGTTGGCCTGGTTCTTTGCGGCGGCAATATCGATCCGAGACTGCTGTCCAAGATCGTGGTTCGCGAACTTGCACGCGATGGCAAACTGGTCTCGATCCGGATCGACACGCCGGACCGCCCCGGCGTTCTGGGTGAAATCGCAACCGTGATCGGTGACATGCAGGGCAACGTGGTCGACGTTGAACACCATCGCCTGTTCCTCAATGTTCCCGCGAAAGGAGCAACGCTGGACGTCACCTTCGAGGCCTTTGACCGTCCACATGGCGAGCGTATCGTCGCCGCTCTGCGCGAACGCGCCTTCGTGGTGCGCTACCTGGAAATCGGCGAGCGGATGGACTGAAGGGCTGCCACCTCAGTCCTTCATTACACGGCTATTGATGCGGACACTCCACACACCGACCTCATCCTGAGGAGGACCGGAGGACCGTCTCGAAGGATGGACTCCTTGCTCCGGCGTATGCCGCCCATCCTTCGAGACAGAGCTCCGCGCTTCCTCAGGATGAGGGGGTGGCGTGGATTACCCGCGGAACGGTTCGGCTTCACCCGGCAAATGATTTGCGAAACCCGCTCCAAATCACCACATGTTGATCATCGAACCCAAGGGAGCCGAACCATGTCAGCTGAAACCACCTCCGAATATGCCCGTCAGGACGTTTTCGATCCTGTGAGCAATCCGGAGCTGTTTTCCGGCGTGCGCAGCCGGCGCATCTTTGCCTTCTTCATCGATCTGATCGTGATCACGTTGTTAACCTTCGGTGCCGGCATCGTGGTGTTCTTCCTGGGTGTCTTTACGCTGGGACTCGGCTTCCTGCTTTACGGCATCCTGCCGACGGCGGTTGCGCTGCTCTATGTCGCCTTCACCCTTGGTGGCTCGCAGGCGTCAACCCTGGGCATGCGTGCGATGGGACTGGAAATGCGCCTCTGGTATGGCGCAAAGCCCTACCCGCTTCTGGCAGCCGTCCATGTCATCCTGTTCTGGTTTTCGGTCTCTTTGCTGACGCCGCTCGTTTTGCTGGTGTCACTGTTTTCCGACCGTAAACGCCTGCTGCACGACCTCGTACTGGGAACGGTGGTGATCAACTCGGCCTCCCATCAAGGCTATGTGCGCGGCCAGGTGTAAGGTCAGTTCAAGAGAGCCAGCGACAGGTTCAATACTCCGGCAAAGCAGGTCCAGAGCGCGTAGGGTATGAACAGCTGCGCCGACAAACGATCCGTTTGCCAGCTTCCACCGATAAAGTTCAGGATCAGGTAGAGCATCACCGCGATCACGGCAAAAGCCGTCCACATGAAGTGGAGCGTGAAGAAGAGTGGCGACCAGATCCAGTTGAGAACCATCTGCCCGTACCAGATTTTCATCACGCGGCTATCAGGTGCCCGAAGGAATGTCCGCCAGCCGGCAATCGCTATCAGAATGTAAAGAATGGTCCAGGCAGGCGCGAAGACCCAGTTGGGCGGATTGAACGGCGGCTTCTGCAAGGCCTCGTACCAGGCGCCTGGTGTGTTCAAAACGCCGATCGTGATGCCGACACCCAAGACAACCGCCAGAAACAAGACCAGCGAGAGCAGGTCTTTCGGGAACGAAGGCGAAATTGGGTTATCTGATTTCATGACTTCTTCAACGCGGATCGCCAGTCCGGGTTCCCATTAATCGGATCAAATCGCGGTAACGGCGGATGAACTTTGACAGTGTCATTGCCTCAAAGGAATATATCAACGGCAATATTATCTTAAGGCTCTTCCATTGCCGGGACCGCCTGCTTTAAAGTGCAGGTTCGTGAAATTGGCCAAGGTGGCTTTGGGCAGGTGAATGGACTCAGTTGATATTGCAATGGCGCTGACCTTCGTGGTGATCGCGTCCACTGTCGTCCTGTACGCCGTCGAGCGGTACGCGATTGAAACAATAGCCCTCGGGTCCGTTTCCGCCTTCATTGTCATCTTTTCGGTTTTTCCGGTCGAGCGACCGGACGGTTCGCTTATCACCACCGGCGACTTCCTGTCCGGCTTCTCAAATCCGGCGCTGATAACGGTCATCTGCCTCCTGATCATCGGCCAGGGACTGTTCCAGACGGACGCGCTGGAAGCACCGGCAAAGGCGATCGTCAAAATGACGCGCGGACGGTCGCTGCGGGCTGCAATCCCTGTTCTCCTGACTGTCGCGGCGCTCAGCGCATTCTTGAACAACACCCCTGTTGTGGTGATGTTTCTGCCGATCCTGACTGCTGTTGCCGCAACGGTCGGCCAGTCGCCGGCCCGTGTGCTGATGCCCCTGTCTTTCCTCGCGATCCTTGGCGGCATGACGACGTTGATCGGCTCGTCGACCAACCTGCTGGTAGCAAATTTCGCGGCGCAAAGTTCCGATCTCAAACTGACCTTTTTCAGTTTCACCCCAATCGGACTGATCATCGCCGGTGTCGGCTCGATCTATGTGCTGTTCATCATGCCGAAGCTGCTTCCGGTGCGCAAAACCATGGCGGAAGAGTTCCAGAGCTCCTCCGGCAAGCAGTTTATCGCCCAGATCGAAATCACCTATGGTCATCCGCTGGTGGGCGTGGAATCCGTATCCGGCATGTTCCCGCAATTGAAGGACATGACGGTAAGACTGGTTCAACGAGGCCAGAAGCCAATTCTACCCCCGTTTGAAAACGTGGTGCTCTCTCCCGGCGATACCGTGATCGTGGCGGCCACGCGTGCAGCCCTTGCCAATGCTCTGGCTCGCCGGCAGCCGCTGATGGAAGCAGATTCAGATACCAGCAACTCCGGCCGCGAGACCCAGGCACCTGCCGGTACGATCAGCCTGGCGGAAGTGGTGGTGGCCCCCGCGTCCCGCCTGATGGGACGCACCTTGCCCCAGTCGGGCTTTTACACCGACACCGGCTGTCTGGTGATGGGTATCCAGCGCCGCAGCCGCATGCCGCGCATGGCGATGAACGACATTCGCCTGGAAGCGGGTGACGTGCTTCTCGTGGCCGGCAGTGAAGAGGCGATCGCGCGCCTGCGCGGCAATCGCGACGTGCTGCTGCTGGACTGGTCGATGGCGGAAGTGCCGCGCAAACGCTACGCGCCACGGGCACTTGTCATCTTCGCTCTTGTTGTCGCGCTGGCTGCCAGCGGTCTTGTTCCCATTGTCACCACCGCCGTGGCCGGGACCTTCGCCATGATTGTGTCGGGTTGTCTCAACATCCGCCAGGCCATGCGCGCCATCGACAGCCGCATTTTCATGCTGGTGGGCGCCTCGCTTGCGGCTGCCGTTGCACTGGAGGGTACCGGCGGCGCGAATGCGATTGCCACCGGACTGGTTCATTTGCTCGCCGGGGCATCGCCGACCGTGATGCTGTCGGCCTTGTTCTTCATCGTGATGATCCTGACAAACTTCCTGTCGAACAACGCGGCGGCTGTCCTGTTCACACCGATTGCGATCAATCTGGCAAACCAGATCGGTGCGAGCCCGGAAGCCTTCGTCGTCTGCCTGATCATTGCGGCCAACTCGTCGTTTGCGACGCCGATCGGCTATCAGACCAACCTGATCGTGATGGGTCCGGGTCACTACAAGTTCAACGACTTTGTGCGGGCTGGCACACCGCTTGCGCTCATTTTATGGTTGACCTTCTCTCTGGTCGCGCCATGGTATTACGGACTATAGGACCGGGAATAGAGAACAAATCTAAAGGTTTCGCGGGACAAAACGGTGACACGGCACCCCACAGATCATCCGCAGTTCTACCTTACGGCGCCAGCGCCCTGCCCTTATCTTGAGGGAAAACAAGAGCGCAAGGTCTTTACCCATCTTGTCGGCCATGGCGCTCCCGCCCTCAACGAGGTACTGACGCAGGGCGGTTTCCGGCGCAGTCAGAATATCGCCTACCGCCCGGCCTGCGAACGGTGCCAGGCCTGCATCTCGGTTCGCGTCCGCGTCGATGATTTCAAGTGGAGCAAGTCGTTCAAGCGAGTCTGGAAATCCGGCACGGACATCGTCGGCGCCCGTCTGCCGCCCAGCCCGTCTGCCGAACAATACGATCTCTTCCGCGATTATCTTCAAGCCCGACACGAGAACGGCGGCATGACGGAGATGAGTGTCCTCGACTACGCAATGATGGTCGAAGACACACATGTCGAAACGATTGTCCTGGAGTATCGCCAACGCGGTCCGAACAGCTTCATCACCGGAGCCGGCGAAGGCCCGTTGTTGGGTGTTGCCCTTTCCGATCAGCTCTCGGACGGGTTGTCGATGGTCTATTCCTTCTACGACCCCGACTACACCAGGACCCCGCTCGGCACCTACATGATCCTGGATCACATAGAACGGGCCCGGAAGATGAACCTGCCCTACGTTTATCTTGGCTATTGGGTCAACGGCTCCCAGAAGATGGCCTACAAGGCCCGCTTCAAACCGCAGGAACATCTTGGCCCCAACGGCTGGCTCGTTGTCGACGCTGAGGCGTATCAAACGGAACCGCATTCAGAGGAATGACCGTGTGGAAGGCGGCGCACGCCTGCCCCTGCCCTCTCCTCTACATTGCGGCAGCTCCCACCCCAACACCTCATCCTGAGGAAGCGCGTCAGCGCTGTCTCGAAGGATGGGCGACACACTCTTGAGCAAGTGGCCCATCCTTCGAGACGGACCTGACGGTCCTCCTCAGGATGAGGTTGGAAGGGGGGGCTGCGCTCGGGAAAGGGCTGATAATTTTATCGACATCACCGAACTGCGACGAGAGCGTTACACCGTCGTGTTCCTAAGGAATAAACGAGCGGATCTGCCTGAAGACCGAGTGGAACATTTCCTCGGTGAGGCGGCCTGTGTTGGTGTTGTAGCGAGAGCAGTGATAACTGTCGAAAAGCGTCAGTCCCGTTCCGGGAAGCTCGTGCCGTGCGCCGTGGGCAAAGGCGAAAGATGCCCGACGCTGATCCAGGGCCGACAGAAAAGTCTCATGCGCGATCCGGCCGAGAGCAAGCACAGCCTTGATCGACGGATTGGCGTCCAGCGTCGACAAAAGATACGGGCGGCAGGTCTTGATTTCCGCGCCGGTTGGCTTGTTCTGCAGCGGCAGGCAGCGCACCGCGTTGGTGATCATCGCATCCTTCAACTGCAGACCGTCGTCCGGCCGGGCCTTATAGGTCCCTTCGGCAAAACCGAATTCGATCATGGTCTGGTAGAGGAGATCTCCCGCATAGTCCCCTGTAAAGGGGCGGCCCGTACAGTTCGCCCCTTTCATGCCCGGCGCCAGGCCGATGATCAGAAGACGCGGCGCGTCGGCTCCGAATGACGGAACCGGCGCGTTGTGCCAGTCGGGATAGGCAACTTTCAGCTCTTCACGCAGGGCAACAAGGCGGGGACAGGCCGGACAATCTGATGGGGGATCGACTGGCCCATGGTCTGCGATATAGTCGGACATTGCCCGATCAAGCCTCAGTAGTCGTCGTCCTCGTCGTCTTCATCGACTTGAGCGGGGGTCTGCGGACGGGCAGGACGTTCGGACGGATCACGGCCGATCTTGTTGGCAAGGCTGGCCAGATCGATGAAGTGGTCGGCCTGGCGACGCAGGTCGTCAGCGATCATCGGCGGCTGGGTCTTCAAGGTCGAAACCACGCTCACCTTGCGGCCCTTGCGCTGCAGCGCCTCGACCAGAGAGCGGAAATCGCCGTCGCCTGAGAACAGCACCACGTGATCAACGGACTCGACCAGTTCCATGGCATCAACGGCAAGTTCAATGTCCATGTTGCCTTTCACCTTGCGGCGGCCGGCACTGTCGACAAATTCCTTCACCGGTTTGGTGATGACCTTGTAGCCGTTATAGTCAAGCCAATCGATCAGCGGACGGATGGAGGAATACTCCTGATCTTCGATCAGCGCGGTGTAATAGTACGCCCGCAGGAGATACGCCTGTCCCTGGAACTCTTTCAGCAAACGTTTGTAGTCGATGTCAAAACCAATTGCCTTGGCCGTTGAGTACAAGTTCGCTCCATCAATGAACAAAGCAACTTTTTCTCGAGCGTCAAACATCTTATTTGAAACCTTTCCGAGTCATACACGTCGCTCTTGCAATTTGGCGTAGAAGGAACCGGCTTCCCGCGACCAATTCCAGGCGCACTCTATAAGGCGACGTATATTTTGCTGTAAGTTTACCGCGTATTCCGTGGCGTCACACAGCTTATCGTTTTGTTTTGTCAACGGCCTTCTGATTCTGAAAAGGGCCGTTACTAGTGGCCTACACCATTATATTGGAGTGCCGCAATGCAAAAGCGAGTAGCCTGCACCAAATCAGACAAAAAAACAGCGGATTCTTTGCCTATGCGTTCCGGGATCTGACCTCCTCCTCTCAAATTTGACAAGGGGTTGCTTTTTGGAAACGTGAACACTATACGCTGGTTCTTCAAGTTCCTTAAGCCTATGGAGACGTCGAATGGCGCGCGTGACCGTCGAGGACTGCATCGACAAGGTCGAAAACCGGTTTGAGCTGGTGCTGCTTGCTGCGCATCGCGCTCGCATGATCTCGAGCGGCTCGCCGCTGACCATTGACCGTGACAACGACAAGAACCCCGTTGTTGCGCTTCGCGAGATTGCCGAGCAGACCGTCAGCCCGGAAGACATGAAAGAGGACCTGATCCACTCGCTGCAGAAATATGTGGAAGTGGATGAGCCCGAGGCCGAAGCCGTGCCGATGGTTCCGTCCTCGAACCAGCATCAGATGACGCAGGTCAACAACGTTGACGACAGCGCGGTCGAATTCGACCGCATGTCCGAAGAAGACCTTCTGCGCGGCCTCGAAGGCCTCGTTCCGCCGGAGCGGACCGACGACGTCTGATTTGAGTTCACAAGTTCGTCTGAAGCGCGACGGGGTTTCCCCGGCGCTTCGGGCGACTTTTGTCTGTCCCGCTGATGTCTCAGCCGTTTGCCAGGGTCGGTTGCGGCCATGATGCGTCAATACGAACTCGTTGAACGAGTTACGCGCTACAATCCGGACGCCGACGAAGCCTTGCTCAACAAGGCTTACGTCTATGCCATGCAAAAGCATGGTACCCAGACGCGTGCGTCTGGCGACCCCTATTTCTCCCATCCGCTTGAAGTTGCCGCGATCCTCACGGACCTGCGCCTGGACGACGCCACCATCGCCGTTGCCTTGCTGCATGACACGATCGAGGACACCGACGCGACCCGGGCCGAGATCGACTCCCTGTTCGGCGAGGAAATCGGCAAGCTGGTTGAAGGCCTGACAAAGATCAAGCGCCTGGACCTGGTTTCCCAGAAGGCCAAGCAGGCAGAAAACTTCCGCAAGCTTCTGCTTGCGATTGCCGATGACGTCCGCGTGCTTCTGGTCAAGCTGGCTGACCGTCTGCACAACATGCGCACGCTCCACCACATGCCGGAGCACAAGCGTGGACGGATCGCGGAAGAAACGATGGAAATCTATGCGCCGCTCGCCGGACGCATGGGCATGCACGACATGCGCGAAGAGCTGGAAGACATTGCCTTCCATACGCTCAACCCCGAAGCTTATGAAACCATCACCGATCGTCTGGTCGATCTGCGCGAACGCAACCGCGATCTGATCCTGGACATCGAGACAACGCTGACCGAACGCCTTAGCGAACGGGGAATGGCCGCCCTCGTGAAGGGCCGTGAAAAACGTCCCTACTCCATCTTTCGCAAGATGCAGCGAAAGGCTATCGGCTTCGAGCAGCTGTCCGATATATACGGGTTCCGCGTCACCGTCGGCACCGTGGAAGCCTGCTACCGCGTTCTGGGTGTCATTCACACGACCTGGCCGACCGTTCCCGGCCGGTTCAAGGACTATATCTCCACGCCCAAACAGAACGACTACAAGTCGATCCACACCACGATTGTGGGACCATCCCGCCAGCGTGTGGAACTGCAGATCCGGACCATTTCCATGGATCGGGTGGCCGAATACGGTATTGCCGCACACGCGCTTTACAAGGACGGCGAATTCGGCGGACGCAATATCGCCCGGCATACGGAAGACTGCCGTGCCTTCGAATGGCTCCGCCGCACGACCGAACTGCTGGCTCAGGGCGACACGCCGGAAGAATTCCTGGAAAACACCAAGCTGGAACTTTTCCATGACCAGGTCTTCTGCTTCAGCCCAAAAGGCCGTTTGATCGCCCTGCCCCGCGGTGCAACGCCGATCGATTTCGCCTATGCGGTTCATACCGGTATCGGCAACACATGTGTCGGCTGCAAGATCAACGGCAAGATCATGCCGCTGGTGACCGAGCTGCATAACGGCGACGAGGTCGAAATCATCCGTTCGCCCGCGCAGACCCCGCCACCGGCCTGGGAAGCGATTGCCGTTACCGGCAAGGCCCGCGCCGCGATCCGCCGCGCCACCAGAGAATCCGTGCGCAAGCAATATGGAGCCCTTGGCGAACATATTCTGAAGCGCGCATTCGCCAGAGCTGAAAAAGCCTATTCGGAAGACCTGCTGGAAGCGATCCTCGATCTCCTGCACCAGGCCAGCGTCGCCGACTTGCTGGCTGCCGTCGGACGGGGGGATCTATCCGCCCAACTGGTTCTGAAATCGGCTCACCCGGACTATCAGGACGAGCGCGTTGCCATTTCCGGCCCGCCCCTGGAAGAAGGCTGGTTCGGCCTGAAACAGGGTCATGGCCTGAAGTTCCGCATTCCGCCCGGCGAACTGGATGCAGACAAGGCAACCGCCAGCGAGAGTGGCGAGCCAGAAGAAGGCCCGGCGCTTCCCATTCGTGGTCTGTCCGGCGACATCCCGGTTACTTTTGCTCCCGATGGCGGTGCTGTTCCCGGCGACCGTATCGTCGGCATCTTGACCCCGTCCGAAGGACTGACCATCTATCCAATACAATCGCCGTCCCTGAAGGAATTCGACGACCAGACAGAGCGCTGGGTCGACGTTCGCTGGGACATCGACGTCAACAATCCGGAACGGTTCCCAGCACGTCTGGACATTTCGGCTGCAAACGAACCTGGTTCCCTGGCGACCATCGCGCAGGTGATCGGCGAAAACAGCGGCAACATCGACAACGTCAAGATGATGCAGCGAGCCTCGGACTTTCATCAGATGATCATCGATCTTGAAGTCTGGGACCTGAAGCACCTGAACAGGATCATAAATCAGCTGCGAACCAAGCCTAATGTTTCCAGCGTCAGCCGTGTGAATGGCTAGATTACAAACGGTAGCAGGCACATAAGGACAAGGCGGCTTGCCGGTGAGTGACACATCCGCTTGGCCATTGAAGGCCCGCCGCCGCCAAAGAATTTGAGGGGATCTGATAATGACACGCGATGAAGTTCTGGCCGTATTCCGCGAGGCCGGCGCCTTTCTGGAAGGTCACTTCATTCTGACCTCCGGTCTGCGCAGCCCGGTATTTCTGCAGAAGGCCCGCGTGTTCATGTACCCGGACAAGACGGAAAAGCTCTGCAAGGCACTCGCCGACAAGATCCGCGCCTCCGGCCTTGGCCAGATCGACTACATCGTATCGCCGGCGCTCGGTGGCCTTATTCCGGGCTACGAAACCGCCCGCCATCTTGGCGTTCCCGCCATGTGGGTGGAGCGTGAGGACGGGGAGTTTCGGCTGCGCCGCTTCGAAATGCCGCAAGGCGCCCGTGTCATTGTTGTAGAGGATATCGTCACGACCGGCCTATCGAGTCGGGAAACGGTAACCTCGTTGAAAGCTCTTGGTGCTGAAGTCCTCGGTGTTGCCTGCCTGATCGACCGCTCCGGCGGCGAGGCTGACGCCTCGGTTCCGGTGATTGCTCTGGCAGAATACAAGGTTCCGGCCTATGAACCTGACAACCTGCCGCCGGAACTTGCCGCCTTGCCAGCTGTCAAACCTGGCAGCCGCGGACTGAGCTGAACGATAAAAGACGGGAACGAACCTTAGACCATGCTGTTTCGCCGGAGAAATAGGCCAACACGGATTGAGCGACTGCGCGTTGCCGTCTGGCCCCGGAACAGCTGGGCGCGTTCGACCCGCTATTTCGGCAAGCGCGTCTTGCGCCTCACGGCGACACCCCACGCGATTGCCCTTGGCTTTGCCGCGGGTGCCTTCGCTTCATGCACGCCTCTTGTCGGCTTCCATTTCCTGACCGCTTTCGCACTTGCCTACCTGGTGCGCGGCAACATGATAGCAGCAGCGCTTGGAACGTCCGTCGGCAATCCACTGACGTTCCCGTTCATTTGGGCCTTCACCTTCAAAATCGGACAGTGGATCATCCACGGGCGCGCTCCAAAGGCGGACCCGCATCAGGTTCACCAGCAGTTTCAGCAAGGCCTTTTCGAAAAATCTCTCGACGCGCTCTGGCCAATGCTCAAACCGATGTTCATCGGTGCGGTTCCTCTTGGATTGGTCGTTGGAACGGTCTCCTATGTGGTCGTTTACAAGAGCGTCGAGGTATACCAGCGCCGCCGCAGAAACAAGCTGGCCGACAAGGGCGCCGGCAAACATGGCCGTTTGTTCCCCCCACCGGGCAACACAGTCGAAGAAGACGGCAGCGCTTGATTTTCGTGAACGACCGATCCAACTAAGATCGGAACCAAGAACCCATCCCGCCGCAATCTGGAAAGCAAGGCCATGATCCTTGGAATTGGCAGCGATCTGATCGATATCCGCCGGATCGAGAAAACACTCGAAAGATTCGGCGAGCGCTTTACCAACCGGGTCTTCACCGAAATCGAGCGGACAAAATCCGACAGGCGCGCCGAGCGAGCCGCATCCTATGCAAAACGATTTGCGGCCAAGGAAGCCTGCTCGAAGGCACTTGGAAGCGGCATTCGCATGGGGGTCGCCTGGCGGGAAATGGGCGTCGTCAACCTTCCTTCCGGCAAACCCACCATTGCCCTGACCGGTGGCGCTGCCGAACGATTGCAGGCAATGGCGCCTGCCGGTTTCAGGACCACCATTGATCTGACCATTACGGATGATTATCCGCTAGCACAGGCGTTTGTCGTCATTTCGGCGTGGCCGACCGACTGGCCCGAACCGCCAAGGGCGGATTCCCCCTGAAAGCCCAGCCTCAAGGGCCTTCCTCTCATTGCGTTGACAGGCGCTAGCGGATAAGAGTCCGGCTGTACGCGGCGATGCAGACCATAACGCCGGACAAATTTGATCAAGGGACAAAATGAGCGTGACGGAAAACAAGAAGGATAAGGACAGCGGCCTCGCCGAAACCATCAAGGTTGTTGTCCAGGCGCTGTTGCTTGCCCTGATCGTGCGAACATTCCTGTTCCAGCCGTTTAACATTCCATCCGGCTCGATGAAGGATACCTTGCTGATCGGGGACTATCTGTTCGTCTCCAAATTCAGCTATGGATATTCCCGCTATTCCTTCCCTTTCGGCCTCGGCCCGTTCAGCGGCCGCATCTGGTCTTCCGAACCGGAACGCGGTGACGTCGCTGTTTTCAAGCTGCCGACCGACACGTCCGTTGACTACATCAAGCGCGTGATCGGACTGCCTGGCGATACCATTCAGGTGATCGACGGCGTGGTGCATATCAATGGCGAACCGGTCAAACGCGAAAAGATCGATGATTTCATCGAACAGTCTCCATCCGGTATCGTACGCCGGGTTCCGCGCTATCGGGAAACCCTGCCGAACGGCGTTTCTTATGAAACCCTGGACCTGACGACACGCGGAGAGGTGGACAACACCCGCGAGTACAAGGTGCCCGAAGGCCATTACTTCATGATGGGCGACAACCGCGATAACTCCGTCGACAGCCGTTATCTGAACAGGGTCGGCTACGTTCCGTTCGAAAACTTCATGGGCCGTGCCGAAATCCTGTTCTTCTCCGTCAAGGACGGAACTCCTGCCTGGCATATCTGGTCCTGGCCGTGGAGCGTTCGCTGGGAACGGATTGGCCGGACACTCTAACCGGGGCTTTGGCGGAACGCCGCCGAAGCAGGCTGCATGAAAAGACAACTGCATCAACCAGGTCCGATTTCGGCCCTGAAAATGGCACTGCAATACGAGTTTCAGGACCTGGAACTCCTGCGGGTCGCGCTGACCCATGCCAGTGCCCTTGCACCGTCTGAAACAGTGTCGGGCAGTTATCAGCGTCTGGAGTTCCTTGGCGACCGGGTTCTCGGCCTCGTGATAGCTTCCATGCTGCACAAGCATTTTCCCAAGGCTGACGAAGGTGAGTTGGCGCGGCGCTTCAACCACATGGTCAAGCGCGAGACCTGCGCGGAAATCGCCCAGGAACTTGGTGTCGGCGATGCGATGCGCATCGGGCTTGCAGAAGCACAGACCGGGGGCCGGAAGAAAACCGCCCTGCTCGCCGATATTTGCGAGTCGGTCATTGCCGCGATTTACCTGGACGGCGGGTTTGAGGCAGCCGAAAGCTTCATTACGCGCCTTTGGGAGCCGCGTATGCTATCCTGGTCGGGTCCACTGCGCGACGCCAAGACAACGCTGCAGGAATGGGCACAATCGAAGAGCCTGCCGACACCGCGATATGATGTAACAGGCCGGGACGGACCGGACCACGCACCGAATTTCACCGTGTCGGTGACCGTTCAGGGGCTGCCGCCAGGCGAAGGCAAGGGTGGTTCCAAACGGATTGCGGAACAGAATGCGGCAGAGGCCGTATTGCGCCGGGAAGGCGTCTGGAAGGAATAAGACAGCTTGAACGAAAACACGACCAACGATGGTCCGATGGACGAAGATGACGACAACGGCTTTCAGGCCCCCACCGGCCGTTTCGACATGCCGCTGCCCGAGCCGCTGCCGGAGATGCCTGCTGATACCAGGGCGGGTTTCATTGCCCTGATAGGCGCGCCTAACGCCGGCAAATCGACGCTGATCAATCAGCTTGTCGGTACCAAGGTCTCCATCGTTACCCACAAGGTGCAGACAACACGCACGATTGTGCGCGGCGTGGCCATGCACGGCGCGGCACAGCTTGTGTTCATCGACACGCCGGGCATCTTCAAACCCAAGCGCCGGCTCGATCGCGCCATGGTCGACACAGCCTGGGGCGGTGCGCGCGATGCCGACCTGATCGCGCTTCTGGTCGATGCCCGCAAAGGCCTGACCGAGGAAGTGGAAAACATCCTCAAGCGCCTGTCCAGCCAGCAGGCACCGAAGGTTCTGATCCTCAACAAGACCGATGTCGCCAAGCGTGAAAAACTTCTGCAGCTGGCGCAGAAGATCAACGAATTCGTGCCTTTTGAAGAAACCTTCATGGTATCGGCTCTGACCGGCGACGGCACCGAAACCATCCTGGACTATTTCGCGTCCAAGGTTCCGGACGGCCCCTGGCTCTTTCCGGAGGACCAGCCGTCTGACCTGCCCCTGCGCATTCTTGCGGCCGAAATCACCCGCGAAAAGCTGTTCGAGCGCCTGCATGAGGAACTGCCCTATATCTCCACCGTGGAGACGGAACAGTGGCAGACCCGCAAGGACGGGTCGGCCCGGATCGAACAGACCATCTACGTGGAGCGGGACAGCCAGAAGTCCATCGTGCTCGGCAAACGCGGACAGACGATCAAGGCGATTTCACAGGCAGCGCGCGAAGAGCTCTCGGAAATCATCGAAGCTCCCGTCCACCTTTTCCTGTTCGTGAAGGTTCGGGAGAACTGGGCCGACGATCCGGAGCGTTACCGGGAAATGGGACTGGAATTTCCGAAATAATTTGCGCGGATCGCCGAATCCGCCAAACTCCCGGCCTGACATGAAACGGGAAACGGCCCTTGGAATGGAGCGGACGCGGCGTGGTGCTGACCACCCGCAAACACGGCGAAAACGATGTCATTCTGGAGGCCATGACGCTGGATCATGGCCGCCACCTCGGTCTTGTCCGTGGTGGCCGCTCGCGGCGGCACCGGCCTGTCCTGCAGCCCGGCAATGAGCTCACCCTTACCTGGAAGGCGCGCCTTTCCGACCATCTCGGTCAGTATCACATAGAGCCGGAAACCCTGCGGGCGGGTGACCTCATGACCAGTAGCCTCGGTCTGGCCGCGCTCCAGCATCTGGCTTTTTTGCTCCGTCTCCTGCCCGAGCGCCACGCCTACCCGAGACTGTTCAATGCGCTAACGGTGGTTCTGGATCATCTGGAGGCTTCGGACGCGGCAGCCGCGCTTCTGGTCCGTTTCGAGCTTGAGGTATTGCGCGACCTCGGCATCGGTCTCGATCTTTCGTCCTGCGCCGCCACAGGCAGCAACGAAGACCTGGCTTACGTGTCGCCGAAATCCGCCCGTGCGGTCTGCCGGGAAGCCGGCACGCCCTATCATGACCGCCTGCTGCCCCTGCCCGGCTTTCTTCTTGAGGGGCAACGGCAGGCCGGCAGTGAGCTGACCTGGGCTGATGTCACCCAGGGGTTCGACCTGACAAGCTTTTTTCTGAACAGGTACCTGCAGGAACATGGCACCAGGGACGGAGGCACGCGCGCCCAGGTGCTGACCGCCCTTGAAAAGCGTTACCGAACCGAATTTCCCTGGAATTTCTGACCGTTCAAGGTCACATGCTAGTTTGACTCCGGCTGCTGCCGCTGCCACAGCGAACTGCCCTCGCCTTTCGGAAGAAGGATCATCTCAACGACACCGGAGACCCCACTCAGCGGTACATACCCGATGTAATCCGTGTAACGCCTGTCGACCGAATTGTCCCGATTGTCGCCCATTACGAACAGATGACCGTCGGGCACGACATATTCTCTTGTCGTGTCCATTTGTCCTTGCGGATCGAGATCCAGAACTTCGTAACTTCTGCCGTTCGGCAAAGTTTCCCTGAAACGCGGAGCAGAGCTCTCTGAGCCGTCTCGATCCTCGTAGCGATAGTCTGCAAGGGCCTGACGTGGAACAGGCACATCATTGATCAGCACCACGCCGTCCTGAAGCCGTATGCGCTCGCCAGGCAAGCCGATGACCCTTTTCATATAATCGTTCGCTCTTTTGGCGGCGATAGTGAAAACGATTACGTCTCCGCGGACTGGCTCATAGTGCTCGCCCATTGAGGGGAAGATTTTTGTCGCAAGAACAACTTCATCGACCTCCAGGGTCGGACGCATGTTGCTTGAAGGATTGGAATAGGTTTTCAGGCGCAGCAGGTAAAAATCGTTCCAGGACACCGCGACCACGACCAGAACCAGCGCTAGCAAACCGACCAAGAGCCAGCGAAAAGATTTGCGTTTGGAAGCCATGCCCCCCCAGCAAAGGAACCACACGATTGGCAGTGCGGCTGAATTAACCTTTCGACGGTCTAAGGGACGGTGCTGATTCCTACAATCCTTTCCTGCAACCAAAGGTATTTAGACGACGCGCCTTCATCCTGCCTGGGCAGCCTCCAAAGCAACCGGAGGGTCGTCCGATTGCATAGTGCCGCTGGAAAGGGTCATGCCCTTGGCAAACAGGCGTCCAAGATCCGCTTCGGAAAGCGGCCTGGAAAACAGGTAGCCCTGCACTTCGCTTGTGCCGAGACTTTTTAGAACGGACAGTTCCTCTTCCGTTTCAACGCCTTCGACAACGCAGGCAATGCCCATGTCGCGGCTGAGGGCCAACAGCGACTTGACGATGCCATATCCGGCTGTATCCGGCCGAATACCGTGGACGAAACTGCGATCGACCTTGATGCAGTCGAGGGGCAACTTGTGAACATGGGAAAGGCTCGAATAACCGGTGCCGAAATCGTCGAGTGACAGACGGATCCCGGTTTCCTTCAAGGCCAGGATCGCCCGGCTCGCTTCCTTGAAATCCCACATCACGGAAGTTTCCGTCACTTCGCAATGCAGTCGCCCTGGCGCAAATCCGAAGCTCTCCAACAGGTCGAGTATCTCCTGCACGAAACCACGGGACGACAGGTTGCTTGCCGACAGGTTGAAAGACAGCTTCAGATCGGCTGGCCAGTGACGAGCGGCTTCAAGCGCCTTGCGCAACAAGACCAGCGTCAGCCTGTTGATCACTCCGCAACGTTCGGCAATGGGGATGAACTCACCTGGCGGCACATTGCCCAGCAACGGACTGTGCCAACGGGCAAGACATTCCACACCCGTAATCCGATTGTGTGCCACATCCACGATCGGTTGAAAGGCAACCGACAATTCGGCTTCAATGTCCGCCGACTGCAGCGCCTGGGTAACTCTGGCGTGGGACAGCATCTGTTCGCTGTGGCGCGGTCCGAAGACGGCAACCGGCTCGTTCCGATTGAGTTTTGCTTCCTGGAGAACGTAGACGGCGTGTTCCAGCAGGTCCGTCGGTGACAGAACGCTTTCATCCAGATGAGCTATACCGGCGGCATAGTTCAGCTTCATGCTGGCTTCCGGCAGTTGGCAACTCTCTGAAAACAGTTCGTCAAAGAAACTGCTGACGTCCGAAAAGGCTACTTCGTCCCCAACGGCTAATAGTGCGAATTCTTCACCGGCAATCCGGGCCACGAACATTTGCGGTGCAAGTTTGGATTTCAGCCGCCGCACGACCTCAAGAAGGATCTGATCTCCGGTGTTGAGCCCATAGATGTTGTTGATGGCCCTGAGGCCTCCCAGATCGAATACACATAACGACAGCGGTTCTCCCGACTGGCGAGCCGACCTGAAGCTTTGGTCCAGTTCCAGAAGAAAGCAACGCCGGTTCGGCAGACCGGTCATGTGATCGTGGTTCGCGATGTAGTAGTTCAGATCACTCAGTTTCTGGGTTTCATCCTGCTTGTGTTCCAGTTCCTCGGAATGACGTTTCAGATCCCTGCCTGTGCGGATCAGTTTGATGAAGCCACGATAGTGGTTGTTCAGGATGAAGAAGGCCCCCATGGAAGCCGCTATTCCATAGAGCGCGAAATAGGTGAAGACATGCTCACCTGCGATGGCAAAGTATATAAAATACAAGGTGTTGGCGCAGAAGGCGTTGATGAGGGCAACCGCGCGAAAATGGATCAGGCAGAAAAGCAGCACCAGATTGGCGACGGCAATCGTGAAGACCACCTGAACCTGCAGGTATGGCCCGCCATAGGGAAAAAGCGACAGAACCCAGATCGAGAAAATCGCAGGCGAAACCACCGCCAGGACCTTGGCCTGCTTCTGCCAGGCAAGAATTTCGGCGTGGCTCGGCGTTTCTTTCTGACGCCTGCGAACCGTCACGATCCGCTGCACGGCGAAGGCGGACACGAGTAGCGGCACCACAAGCGTCAGAGCGATCGGAGCAACCGACCAGTGCGTCACCGATAAACCCCAGCCGCCAGCCAGGCTCATCATGTAGAGAAACGGTGTCTGGCGCTGGATGAACTGATATTGCGCAAGGGCAACGTCCGGATCGCCACTATCACCAGCAACCCACGTTTTGAAAGCCGTCAAGGCCGACGTCAACCAGTTTGAACCCATTCAGGCATGTTCCAAAGTTTAACCGGGCATCGGTAAAATCCGCAGCCTTTCTTGGATTAATACCGCTCTCTCCTTGACATGACATTAAGGAAGATTCGCAGTTTTCGATATTTTACTTCGAGTTTTTCTTTGAATGGACTTCTTGCTCGCACGCCTTCCGTACTCTCCTGCCCTCGCCTGCGGTGGATAGAAATTCACCCACAGACGTGTGAAATCCGTTGAAAATCCGCTGTTCCCGGCCATTCGAGGCAGTTAGCGAATTGCACCTCGTGCCTGAAACAGCTAGCAAGCAAGTATGGGAAAAGAGACGACACCGCCGCCAAGCGGCATTGAGAGCATCAATCTCAAGAATGCGCTGGAAGAGCGCTATCTGGCCTATGCACTGTCGACCATCATGCACCGGGCCTTGCCGGATGTGCGCGACGGTTTGAAACCGGTGCACAGGCGCCTGCTTTACGCAATGCGCCTTTTGAAACTGGACCCTGGGTCCGGCTTCAAGAAATGTGCCCGTGTTGTTGGTGACGTGATCGGTAAATACCACCCGCACGGCGACCAGGCAGTTTACGATGCCCTCGTTCGTCTCGCCCAGGACTTCGCGCAGCGCTATCCGCTGATCGACGGACAGGGCAACTTCGGCAACGTTGACGGCGATAACGCGGCAGCCATGCGTTACACCGAAGCACGAATGACCGACACGGCCAAACGGCTGCTGGACGGCCTGGACGAGAACGCCGTTGATTTCCGCGAGACCTATGACGGTGAGGACAAGGAGCCGATCGTTCTGCCGGGCGGCTTTCCGAACCTTCTCGGCAACGGTTCGTCGGGCATTGCCGTTGGCATGGCGACCTCCATTCCGCCGCACAATGCGTTCGAGCTCTGTGAGGCGTGCCAGCACCTGATCAAGAACCCGAATGCGGAAACCGGCGAGCTGCTGGAGTACATCAAGGGCCCGGATTTCCCGACCGGCGGCCTTCTGGTGTCGGACCAGGGGTCCATTCGCGAGGCCTATGAAACCGGACGCGGCAGTTTCCGCGTTCGCGCACGTTGGGAAGTGGAAGATCTCGGCCGCGGGCAATGGGCGATCGTCGTCACCGAGATCCCCTACCAGGTGCAGAAATCACGCCTGATCGAAAAGATCGCCGAACTGCTGACGGCGCGCAAGCTGCCGCTTCTGGACGATATCCGCGATGAATCTGCCGAAGATATCCGCATCGTCCTGGTACCGCGTTCGCGCAATGTCGACGCAAACATCCTCATGGAATCCCTGTTCAAGCTGACGGACCTGGAAAATCGGTTCTCCTTGAACATGAATGTCCTTTCCATGGGCAAGGTGCCGATGGTCATGGGCCTGAAACAGGTCCTGCGCGAATGGCTTGATCACCGCAAGGAAGTGCTGATCCGCCGTTCCGAATACCGTCTCGGCCAGATCAACCATCGTCTGGAAGTTCTGGAAGGCTATCTCGTCGCCTATCTGAACCTGGACGAGGTCATTCGCATCATCCGCGAAGAGGACGAACCCAAAGCCGAACTGATGCAGACTTTCGAGCTGTCGGACGTTCAGGCGGAAGCCATCCTCAACATGCGCCTGCGCTCCTTGCGCAAGCTTGAAGAAATGGAAATCCGCAAGGAACACGACAAGCTGTCGGCCGAGAAGGACGACCTGACCAAGCTGCTCGGTTCCGATGCGCGTCAGTGGACCAAGATCTCCAAGGAAATTGCGGAAATCTCCAAGGTCTATGGCCCTGAAACCGAAATCGGCAAGCGGCGGACCGACAAGTCCGAAGCTCCGGAAACGGACCTGATCGACATCCAGCAGGCAATGATCGAAAAGGAACCGATCACCGTGATCATTTCCGAAAAAGGCTGGATCCGGGCGATGAAAGGTCACCAGACGGACCTTTCCGGTGTTGCGTTCAAGCAAGGCGACAAACTGAAACTGTCACTCCACGCCGAGACGACGGACAAGATCCTGCTGTTTTCCACCGGAGGCAAGTTCTTCACGCTTGGTGCCGACCGCCTGCCTGGTGGACGAGGCCATGGCGAGCCGATACGTCTGATGGTGGAAATGGACGAAGCACAGGACGTGGTGAATGCCTTCGTTCACAAGCCTGGCCGAAACCTGCTCCTGGCAACCACCGAAGCGCGTGGTTTTGTCGTTAGCGAGGACGACGTCGTTGCCAACACGCGCAAGGGCAAGCAGGTTCTCAACCTCAGCGCTCCGGCGGAAGCCTCGATCTGTGTCGAGGCATCGGGTGACCAGGTGGCCATCATCGGTGAAAACCGGAAGCTGCTGGTATTCCCGATGGCACAGATCCCGCAAATGGGTCGCGGCCGCGGCGTGCGCCTGCAGCGCTACCGGGACGGCAACATCTCGGACATTCGGGTCTTCAAGGGCGAAGACGGCCTGACCTGGACCGACAGTTCCGGCCGCAGTTTTACCCGGACAATGGAAGAGCTTGCGGACTGGCGCGGCGAACGCGGTCAGGCCGGTCGCCTGCCGCCCACGGGCTTCCCGCGGTCGAACAAGTTCGGGCCAAGCAAGCTTTAAGGCAAAGCCCCGGTCGTTTTCCGATCGGGCTAAGCCATGCTGGCGGCGCAAAGCTGCCGCCAGTGACCGGGTGTCATCCCGAATGTTCGCTTGAAGTGACGTGTCAGATGACTTTGATCCGCAAAGCCGCTGGCAAAGGCCGCGTCGGCAAGTGACGCTCCCTGATGCAACTCCGTCTTGGCCTTCTCAAGACGCCGCATGACGAGATACCGGTGCGGGCTCGTTCCAAAGACCTTTCGAAACTGCCGCGACAGGGAAAACCTGTCCATCTGCGCCAGGTCCTCCAGTTCCTCCATGGCTACACGGTCTGCACAGCCTTCCCTCAAGTACTCGGCGCAGGCCTTGAGGGACGGCCAGTTCAATGAGGAGACACCTGCCATGCGGTCATCGGCATGACGAGCCAGGCAAGCTGCCAGATCCGCAATCAGGCAGTCACGCCGGAAAGGACCCATTTCGTGATCGATATCGGTCAGGGCGTCCGCCAGATCTTTCCTGAAGCCTGCATCGGAGATGACGGGTGAGCCGATAAACGGCAGGCGCGCGTTGCCCGAGACAGCCAGGGTTTCACAAATCAGCTCCGGTGGAATGTAGATCATGCGGTAGCGGAGCCCGCGTTCAGTCCCAGCACCACCATCATGCAGTTCGTCCGGATGAATGACGATCACCTGCCCCGGCAGCGAAGCACGTTTCTCACCGCGATAACTGAAGGTCTGTACGCCACTCATGGTCAAACCGATGGCGTAGGTGTCGTGCCGGTGAGGTGTAAAGCCATTGCCGTGAAACCGGGCATCAATGCGCTCGATCCCCTCTTCCGGTGGCCCTACCTGGATCCTGTCCGCTTTCACTTCGCACAAACGTTCAAGACCACTCGGCTTCGGCTCCGCTAGGTCCTTGCTTTCGCCTTCAAGATGAAATCCCCGCGTGGAGTTGAAAGTCATGTTCGAAACCAAGTTCGTCGTTGTTGTCCGAGAAGATCTCGCTGTCTGGCAGAAGCTGAATGTGACTGCTTTCCTGTCAACCGGCGTTGCCGCTGCAAAGCCCGGCATAATCGGCGAACCCTATAGCGATGCGGCGACCAATGTCTATCACCCGATGAGTGTTCAGCCGATCATCGTCCTGAGTGCCGACGCAGAAACACTCGGCAAGATCCACAAGCGGACGCTGGACCGTTCGGTTCCGGCAAGTCTTTACATCGAGGAAATGTTCACCACGGGCCATGACAGTGCGAACCGGGAGGTCTTTTCGCGGTTTGGCCCGGACGACGCGAAAGTGGTCGGCATTGCCTTTCATGCGGACAAGAAGGTCGCAGACAAAATTTCCAAGGGCGCGAAGATGCATGCCTGAACACCTTCTAACTTTGCCGGCCTCGAAAATTCCCTCCCTCCCGCCTTCTTCAAAAGTCGGATCAATCTTCACTCGACTGCGCATGTCTTTTCCGGGCACTGTGGGGCAAAGAAAACCCGGGAGGACTCATGATAGGGGCGTTCACGTTCAACACCAGTCAGCGCATCGTCTTCGAAAATGGAGCAGCTGCAAACCTGGCAAGCCACGCGGCTTCCTTTCTGGGGCCGCGCCCCTTTCTGGTAACGGATCCCGGCATTGTTTCCCTCGGCCTGCAGGCGTCCTGCGAGGCATCCCTGGTCGGAGCGGGGCATGAAATCGCCCGGTTCAGCGACGTCGTCGCCGATCCGCCACGGTCCCTGGTCGATGCCGCCGTGGACGCGGCCCGCTCGCACGGCGCAACGTCGATCATCGGGTACGGTGGAGGTTCCTCCCTGGATGTCGCAAAGCTTGTTGCGCTGCTGCTGGGCAGCAACGAGGATCTGGACGAAGCCTGGGGCATAGGAAACGCCAAGGGGCCACGACTGCCCCTGATCCTCGTTCCGACCACAGCAGGAACCGGCTCCGAGGTCACTCCGATCTCGATCATTACAGTGGGGGATGAGGAAAAGCGCGGCGTCGTTTCTCCTTTCCTTCTTCCCGACCTTGCGATCCTCGACCCGCTGCTGACGCTTGGCCTGCCAGGCCCGGTCACTGCGGCGACAGGGATAGATGCCATGGTCCACGCGATCGAGGGATACGCCTCGAAATCCGTGAACAACAACCCCGTCTCCCGAACGCTTGCCGTTGAAGCCTTGAAGCTGCTTGGCGCCAACATTGAAAAGGCCGTATTCACACCGGACGACAGGGACGCACGTGGCGCAATGTTGCTCGGCTCCATGCTTGCCGGCATGGCCTTTGCCAATTCACCGGTGGCCGCGGTTCATGCGCTTGCCTATCCCATCGGCGGCACGTTTCATGTCCCTCACGGGCTATCCAACGCGCTGGTTCTGCCCCATGTCCTGAAGTTCAATAACACCGTTGCTTCAGAAACTTATGCCGAGATTGCGCCAATTGTTTTCCCTGCACTTGCCGAGGTAAGCGACGCCAGGGCGCGCTCTGATCTGTTCGCAGATAACCTGGCAGACCTGGCAGTAAAACTGGGCCTTCAAACACGCCTGCGCGATGTCGGCATCAGCGAGACCGATCTGCCCAAAATGGCGAGCGACGCCATGAAGCAAACCCGCCTGCTGGTCAACAACCCGCGGGAACTTGGCGAAACGGACGCGCTTGAAATCTACAGGGCGGCGCTATGAACTTCACAGCTCCTCCACAAGCGGCCAGACCGGAACCTCTAAACAGGTCCGAATTCAAAGCTTTTCAACATATCCCCACAAGGTGGATGGATGTGGACATCTACGGGCACGTCAACAACGTTCAGTATTTGAGCTTTTTCGATACGGCTGTTAACAGCTGGTACGTTGATAAGAAACTGCTCGACCCGCTAAAGAGCCCCGAGATCTTTCTGGTGGTGGAAACCGGCTGCCATTACTTCGCCGAACTAACCTTTCCCGCCATCATATCCGCAGGACTGAAGGTTGAAAAACTTGGCTCAACTTCTGTAATTTTCAGGGTTGGATTGTTTGCCGGCGAAAGCGAGACGACAGCAGCTCACGGCCGCTTTGTCCATGTCCACGTGGCCCGTGAAACTCGCAGACCGTGCCCTATTCCCGACTGGAAACGGGAAATCCTGGAAGGTTTGACGGCTTAGATACCGGACAAGTCTGTCGAGACGGTTACACTGCGAATGCTCACAGGCAATCCACGGGAAAAGTCCGGGATGGGCGTTTCCACTACCCACAGGCACTGCACAGCTCTTCCACACGTTATGCGCAAGCTTTCAACAGGTTACGCACAGTCATGGAATTGTCACGCAGCGCCGCTGTGGATAGCAGTAATCAGCTGAAGTTCTTCATCAAGCGGGACTTTTCGCGCTGCCAATCGCGTTTCTTCTCAGTCTCGCGCTTGTCATGCAGCTTTTTACCCCGGGCAAGGGCCAATTCCAGCTTCGCCCGGCCCTGCTCATTGAAATAGAGCTTGAGCGGGACAATCGTCTTGCCGTCCTTCTGGACGGCACCAGCCAACTTGCCGATCTCGCGCTTGTGCAACAGCAATTTTCGCGGACGGCGCGGTTCGTGATTGAACCGATTGGCCTGCAGGTATTCCGGAATATAGACGTTGTAGATCCAGATCTCGCCCTTATGTTCGGCGGCGTAGGATTCTGCAATATTCGCCTTGCCGTTGCGCAGGGATTTGACCTCCGTGCCTTTCAGCTCGATGCCTGCTTCCAGCGTATCTTCGATTTCGAAATTGAACCGGGCTTTCCGGTTGTCGGAAATGATTGTCCGCCCCGGATCGCCCCCTTTTCTCGGAGCCATTTTTTTCCTTCCGGCGCCAGCGCCTTGAAGTTCGGTTCGTCTCGAAAAGGCAAACAATCGAGACGAACGTCAGTTCCCGGCAGCCAGTGCCATTCCTTTTCCGGTCAGTTGATCAGCCCTGCGTGTGCCATTGCAGCGCGGATCTCGGCTTGTGCTGCTTCCGTCACCGGCAGAAGAGGCAGCCGCAGCTCTTCGTCCACCTTGCCAAGCAGGGAAAGCGCATATTTTGCGCCGCCCGGGCTCGGTTCCAGGAACATGGCCCGGTGTAGCGGCGCAAGGCGGTCCTGGTATTCCAGCGCCTTCTTGTAGTCACCGGCAAGCGTGGCAGCCTGGAATTCGGCACACAGGCGCGGTGCAACGTTTGCGGTCACCGAAATGCAACCGACACCACCATGAGCATTGAAGGCAAGTGCGGAGATATCTTCACCGGAAAGCTGGACGAAATCCGGTCCACACAGATGGCGCTGACGGCTGGCCTTTGCCATGTCAGCCGTTGCATCCTTGACGCCCTTGATGTTCTCGCAGGTTTCAAACAGCTCTGCCATCGTTTCCGGCAGCATGTCGACAATCGACCGGCCTGGAATGTTGTAGATGAAGATCGGGATGCCGACGGCATCGTTGACGGCCTTGAAATGGGCCTTCATGCCAGCCTGGTTCGGCTTGTTGTAGTAAGGCGTCACGACCAGCAGGGCATTGGCGCCTGCCTTTTCGGCGTGTTGTGCGAAGTCGATTGCTTCGATCGTATTGTTGGAACCTGCGCCCGCCATGACAGGAACGCGGCCCGCGGCCGCTTCTACACACAGTTCGACAACCCGCTTGTGTTCATCATGGGTCAGCGTCGGGCTTTCGCCGGTCGTGCCCACGGGCACGAGACCGGAGGAGCCTTCAGCGATCTGCCAGTCCACGAACTCCTGAAACCGTTTCTCATCGAGCGCTCCGTCCTTAAACGGGGTAATCAGCGCTGGAATTGAACCTTTAAACATCTCGGTTTCCTCTTGGATGACTGTCGTGGTTCCGACGGGCGGAAGGGCATCTGTTTCAGATGGAGGCGCAACATACTCATCTGCCGAACAAGGAGCAATGGTTCCAATGCTATAGAACTGCTGCTTTTCGACTTTTCTTGCCTTAACTGCGCTCTTCCAGAGACACCTGGTCTCATCTTTTCAATGCCTGATACGAAGTCTTCCTATTGGCACCCGCCCGCAATCCACTCTATCTTTGAAAAAAACAACTTTTGGATGGAAACGTTACGGGAGACACCCATGACTTCTGCGCCGCAAGAAGCGCTTGTCAGCTCCAGCACCGCCCCGATGCCCCCAGTTGTAGACTTTACCTGGAAAAGTCCGGATGGCCTTACTTTGTCAGGCTGCGAGTGGCCGTCTGCCAAACCGGCACCAGAAGGGACAGCGTCGCCAATTCCCGTTCTCTGCCTGCCGGGACTTTCCAGAAATACGCGAGATTTCAATGAGATCGCGCGTTTCCTTCAAACGTACGGCCACAGGGTCATCGCCCTCGACTACAGGGGACGGGGCAAGAGCGACTGGGATCCCGATTGGCGCAACTACGCCTTGACCGTTGAAGACAAGGACATCGATGCTGCCATTGCGGAACTTGGACTGGACCGTTTTGCCGTTCTTGGAACCTCACGTGGTGGCTTGCATGCCCTGGCAATGGGCTTGCGTTATCCCGCATCCCGTATGGCAGCCGTGATCTTCAATGACATCGGTCCGCATATCGAGATGCGCGCGATCCACCGGATTGCCGCAACACTCGGCCACCATATGAAATGCGCCTCCCATGAAGACGTCGCAGCCAACCTGGAACACACGCTCGGATATCAATTCCCTGCCTTCGGGAAGGCCGACTGGCTCAAACTGGCCGGTCAGCTTGCGAGCGAGCAGGACGGACATGTGATGATGGACTACGACCCTGCCCTCGCCCATCAATTGGCAAGTCTCGATGATGCCACGCCCACACCCGACCTCTGGCCTCTTTACGAAAAGCTGACCGACAGACCGGTTCTGGTGCTTCGCGGCGAACATTCGGATCTGCTGAGCCCGGAAACATGTCGGCGTATGACGGACAACCACCCGAATGCCACAGCAAAAACCATTCCCGGCCAAGGGCATGCCCCTGTTCTGTGGGATGGCGAGACGCACAAGACGATTTCGGATTTTCTGAAAAGCGTTTGAACCTGGTGGCCACCTGGCCTTGTTCCGCTTAGCTCTTCTGAGCTTCTGAGCTTCTGAGCTTCTGAGCTTCTGAGCTTCTGAGCTGTAGCCGACACTATATGCGTCGCATTTTACAGATCTTTTTGCCCGACAAGACAAAAGAAAACCCGGCGTTTCCGCCGGGTTTCCCATCAAACCTCGATTGAGGATTGATTAGAAGGTGCGCTGCATACGAACACCGAAGAGGAGTTCGTCAACGTCAGACGCAGAGCTCGGGTCGGTGTTGGCGTAACCAACGTCAGCACCCATTACGAAGCCAGAGACCGGCTCCCACTGTACGGAACCGTCGATTGCCCAACGGGTCAGGTCGGTTGCACCAGCCGGCTGATCGATGTCCATGTAGGAACCGTCAAGTGCCAGACCGATCGTGGAAGTTGCCTGGATGTAAGCACCAGCCGACAGGGAGTAGCCGGTGGAGGTGCCGCTGGTCGGGCCGTAATCGGAGACTGCTACGCCGCCAACGGTGCTGCCTGCGCCGATGTAGGACAGAGCGCCGTCTGCGTAGAAGCCCTGGAAGAAGATGTTGGAGCCCGGGGAAGCCATCGGGATGTTGACAGCAACACCACCGCCGATTGCCCAACCGAAGGAGTCGTCAGCACCGTTGTTGGTTGCGCCGGTCTGGTGTGCGTTTGCACGATCCGGGTAAACCTGGTGCAGAGCACCGGACAGCTGTGCAGAACCCCAACCCTGGGAAACGCCGAGAGCAGCGACCAGGTCCGGTGCACGAGTGCCGCCGTAGGTGCCAACTTCACGATGCGAACGATCTTCCAGAGCGATCGTAGCGGAGAAGCCGTTGCCGAAAGCTGCGGTGTAAGCGATCTGGTTGACCGTCTGGTCGGACCAGTTACGGGTAACAACACCCATGAAGGTCTGACCGGTGAAGATGTCGAAGTTCGAGGTCAGAAGACCTGCGGTCAGGCCGCCCCACTGGATGTAGGCGTTGTCGAGCGTCGAGGAACCAGCACCGTTGGTGACGGTGGAGTACATGGAGACGTATGCACGCAGGGTACCGAATTCGGTTGCAGTGCGAGCGTCCAGGTACAGGTAGCCACGAGACAGCCAGGAGTAGCCGTCAGAATCACGGTTGCCCCAAGCGCCGTTGTCCAGCGTGTTGTTGACGATTACCTGGGTACGAACACGGCCGCCAACGCGGAGGCAGGTTTCGGTGCCCGGGATGTAGTAGAAGCGTGCGCCGTAAGCGTCACAGACGCGAACGTAATCAACCGGCTCCGGAGCAACCGGAAGATCGGCTGCCTGTGCGGTGGTGGCAGCAGCAGCAGCTGCAGCGCCGAGCATCAAGCTCTTGAGTTTCATATCTGACCTCCAATCAGTCATTTCAATTGGCACCAAAGAAAAGCGCCATTGTCCCCGCGAATTGTTTCTGAGTTTGCCACCGACCGGAGGTTGGACGTCCGAGGCAGACAAATCAGTGCGGCCCGAAGCCGCTCGCAAAGATGACCATACGCATCCAATTTCCCGGTTCAACACAGAATACGGTTTGCACCTACCGCAGCGGCTGTTTTCAAAAACCGGTGTTGCGCGAATGTCACAAAATCAGATCGGAAATTTAGAAACTGTTAGGAATCTCGGCAAAAATCGCCGATTTGACCGGCACTTGACCGGGAGGCTACAGGCCTCGCCCCATGCGGATTCTCGGGGAATCAAAATGGGGACGGCCCGGCAGATTGAAGCCTGCCGGGCCGCGTGACTGACTGGAGTTCAGAGGATCACAGCCAGAAATCTAATCAGATGATTAGAAAGTGCGCTGCATACGAACACCGAAGAGGAGTTCGTCAACGTCAGATGCGTTGTCCGGGTCGGTGTTGGCGTAACCAACGTCAGCACCCATTACGAAGCCAGAGACCGGCTCCCACTGTACGGAACCGTCGATTGCCCAACGGGACAGATCGGTTGCGCCGTTCGGCTGATCGATGTCCATGTAGGAACCGTCGAGAGCAAGACCGATCGTGGAAGTTGCCTGGATGTAAGCACCAGCCGACAGGGAGTAGCCGGTGGAGGTGCCGCTGGTCGGGCCGTAATCGGAGACTGCTACGCCGCCAACGGTGCTGCCTGCGCCGATGTAGGACAGAGCGCCGTCTGCGTAGAAGCCCTGGAAGAAGATGTTGGAGCCCGGGGAAGCCATCGGGATGTTGACAGCAACACCACCGCCGATTGCCCAACCGAAGGAGTCGTCAGCACCGTTGTTGGTTGCGCCGGTCTGGTGTGCGTTTGCACGATCCGGGTAAACCTGGTGCAGAGCACCGGACAGCTGTGCAGAACCCCAACCCTGGGAAACGCCGAGAGCAGCGACCAGGTCCGGTGCACGAGTGCCGCCGTAGGTGCCAACTTCACGATGCGAACGATCTTCCAGAGCGATCGTAGCGGAGAAGCCGTTGCCGAAAGCTGCGGTGTAAGCGATCTGGTTGACCGTCTGGTCGGACCAGTTACGGCTAACAACACCCATGAAGGTCTGACCGGTGAAGATGTCGAAGTTCGAGGTCAGAAGACCTGCGGTCAGGCCGCCCCACTGGATGTAGGCGTTGTCGAGCGTCGAGGAACCAGCACCGTTGGTGACGGTGGAGTACATGGAGACGTATGCACGCAGGGTACCGAATTCGGTTGCGGTGCGAGCGTCCAGGTACAGGTAGCCGCGAGACAGCCAGGAGTAGCCGTCAGAATCACGGTTGCCCCAAGCGCCGTTGTCCAGCGTGTTGTTGACGATTACCTGGGTACGAACACGGCCGCCAACGCGGAGGCAGGTTTCGGTGCCCGGGATGTAGTAGAAGCGTGCGCCGTAAGCGTCACAGACGCGAACGTAATCAACCGGCTCCGGAGCAACCGGAAGATCGGCTGCCTGTGCGGTGGTGGCAGCAGCAGCAGCTGCAGCGCCGAGCATCAAGCTCTTGAGTTTCATATCTGACCTCCAAAAGTCAATTTTCATTGGAACCGAACCTGATCCTCAAGGACCTGGCGGGCTCCATCCCCGCGATTTCGTACAAAAACAATTCAGTCGAAAAAGTCCGAACTATTTTTTCTGGCGATTACTCGCCGTCGCAGGGCTTAAGAACCAAACTCGAGTTGGCACAGCAAGTCCAAACTGCTGTCTGTCAGCACTGTCAGGCAGCTGTGTGTTTTTTCTGCAACATGCTGTTTTGCAACCAGTTTTTCATTACCCAAGGGAACCACCAAACAAAAACTCGCGTAAAATCCCGGGAAAATCACTATTTCGCGATGAGACACCCCAACCCCACGCCTTCAAAACGCAACACAGAAAAACAAAGAACTTCCGTCAAGAAATATAAGACTCAATCAAAAATTAGTTCATACTTTTTATTTCGAATATATATGCCTTTCTTATTTGAGATATTTTCTTAATTTATACTTTGTTAACACGTGAAAACAAGATCAATGGAGAATTTCGACCTCCTTCCCCTGAGGAAGATTCGACACCACTCAGACGAGTGGAGAAAATCCACTAAAACCTCACCAAGGTAGGTGTTTCTTGTCTTCCACATACTTTGTCGCGGGATTCGATGCTGAAAGATTCGCCCCACGGCGATGAAACCGCATGTTTTTCGGAAGATTCGCTCAATCCATGCGAACTCTCGCAAAACAAGCGGATGCGCAGGCAGGTCATGTCGATGCGCGTCTTTGATGAGACCGGACGGCGGGCCTTGACGCGATGCTGACAATAAAGGGGGGCGATTTGGCGCGCTGTTGTGCGATTAGCGCAAGAGAACCGTTATTCCAGCACTGTTGCCGTTGGCATCGAGCACCGTCACATCCGCGAAACCGGGCGTGTCCGGCTGCCAGACAAGTTGCCTTTCCCGCTGCCCTGTGTGGAGAGGGCGTCCGTTCACAAGGAAGGAGAACGGCCCGGCACCGCCCTTGAACTTGACGACCAGCGGCTGCGCCGACTGTTCCAGCGAACTGTCCCGTGCGAACCCGAGATCCAGCTCTGCTCCGTCCGGGGGATAGGATATCTGCAAGGTGTCACCCGTGCGAACCGTGCCGCGGTTTTGTGGCAAGCGGGCGAAGCGAAGCGGTTCGGGAACCTGTTGTCCGGCGATACTCATGGCTTCCGCCGGACCGTCCGGAAGCGGAACCCTGTCGGGTCCCAGGATCTGAAACGTCTCGAAGAGAATAGGTACGGCGACCGAAGCTCCCGTCGCCCCGGGCACTGGTGTGCCATCCGGGCGCCCCGACCAGATCGCCACCACATGACGACCGTCATAACCGACAGCCCAGGCGTCACGATAGCCGTAGGCTGTGCCGGTCTTGTAGGCGACGTGATGAGTTTCTGCACTTTGCGGCTGCGGCAATCCGGAAAGAATATCCCCCACCATCCAGGAGGCCTTTTCCGAAAGGACACGGGCTGAAGACACCGGCGAGGTACCCTCTTCGCAGTCTTTGCGGCAAACGGACAGGGCAACCGGCTCGCCACCTCGAGCCATTGCCGCGTAGGCCTGGGTCAGGTCCCGCAAGGACATGCCGAGACCGCCAAGGCTGATGGCAAGCCCCGGTGCGATGCCTTTCTCCATAACGGGATTGGCACCCGCGCGTTTCAGCCGGGCAATCAGCCGTGCCGGCCCGACTGCTTCCAGCAATTTCACGGCCGGTGTATTGAGCGACAACTGAAGGGCTTCGCGCAGGGTGACTGTGCCCTGGTAGGACTGGTCGAAGTTCGTCGGCTGGTAGCCACCAATGTTGGTCGCCCGGTCTTCAATGAAACTTTCCGGCAGACCGACACCTTCTTCAAAGGCAAGACCATAGATGAACGGCTTCAGCGTTGATCCGGGCGAACGTGTGGCGCGGGTCATGTCGACATGCCCCTGACGGCGCGTGTCCAGAAGGTTCGGCGCGCCAACACTTGCCAGAATTTCTCCGCTCTGGTGATCGGCGACCAGAATGGCCAGCGAAACTGGCGATGGCATCGTCTCGCTCTTCCGTCTCGCCAGGGATTCGATCGCACGCTGAAGCTCAAGGTCGATCGTCAGCCGGTGGACAGGCAAGAGAGGTGCATCGGCACGCGCCTGCCGGCTTTCGTGCGGCGCCAGGAATGGCATTGCATAACGTGTGGTCCGGACCGGTTCATTTGCAGCCGAAGCCGCATCCTCTTTACCAAGGACACCAGCCAGAGCTGCCCGGCGCAAGACACGGTTGCGGGCCTTGCGCGCCTGCTCTGGAAAACGGTCCGGCCGCCGCGCCTCCGGGCTTTGCGGCAATGCCACCAGCAGCGCAGTTTCCGCCGGCGTGAGACGCCCAGGTTCCTTGCCGAACCAGGTAAGGCTTGCCGCCCGAACCCCCTCCAGGTTGCCGCCAAACGGCGCCCTGAGAGCATAAAGCCGCAGGATATCTTCCTTCGAAAACTCCGCTTCCAGCTGAACGGCCCTGAGAAGCTGCTCGTATTTACGCTCAAGCGACTTCGTCGGCTGCTCTTCCAGCAAACGCGCAACCTGCATGGTCAGCGTCGAACCGCCGGAAACTATTCGGCCGCTCCTGAGACTTTGCAGGGCAGAGCGAGCAAGTGCCAGCGCGTCAAACCCGCCGTGTTCGTAAAACCGCTTGTCCTCGAAGGCCAGCAGCATCCGGAAGTAAAGCGGATCGATTTCCGCCAGTTCCACCGGCAAGCGCCACTTGTCGTCCTGGCTGGTGAAAGCCCGCAAAAGGCGGTCGTTCCGGTCCAGAACGACAACCGACAGAGGCAGGTCGCCGACACGGGGCGGTGCGGACAGCGACGCATAGTCGTGCCCGACCTTTGTAATCAGGCAAACAGACAGCGCGGCGGCACCAAGACCGGCGGCAGCGAACCACCGCCGGATCATGAGCCAATTCCGCCGCGCCAACGTTTTCATGGTACGGCCTTATCGTGTCGGGCCGAGAACAACCAACCTGCCGGTTGCCGTGATGGCGCGACGATCCGGACGGTACATATCCTCTACCGACGCCGACGGGTGCGAATAGTCGCCCGGGGTTGCAGCCCTTGCAAGATAGGCAAAGGTCAGTTCCTTGCTGCTCCAACGGGTCTGGTCCACGGCCACTTCGAACCGGTCCCTGTAGAACGCCGAATGTTCCGGCTGATCAACCGTATCGAGGAACGACAGGCCACCGATATCGCCGGAACGCACAAGCCGCGGATTGTCGATCACCAGGCCGGCAGGCAGGCGGTCAACGACCATCAACCGACCTGGATGATCCGTCAGGGCCCGTACTGTGACGACCACAGCAAGCCGGGTGTTGACCGGAACAGCAGCCGGATCGATCGGATTGCCATCAAGGTCGTAGACCGTGCGTTCAACCGCATAGTCCTTGCCACCTGCGGGCTCGGGAACCAGTGGCTGGCCGGCCACGGAGACAAGAAGCTCCGTTCCAGCGTCACCGTTGTTCTTCACCTCCACCGGGAAGTCGGCAACCTCGCGGCCGCCCAGCGACCAGGCCAACCGTCCGGGCGTTACTTCACCACGAACGGTGATCCGGGCGTCTTGCGCGGATTCGTTGAGCGCATTCGCTGCCAGGAGCATCCAGGCCATATCCTGTGTCGACCGGTATGGCTTGTTGGCCTGGGCCGTTTTCAGGAAGTCGATGGCTTCCGTCTTCAGACTGTCTTCCATGGACGCCGAAACGACATAGTCCGTCACGCCCGCGCTGTCGCGCAGGACGGAGCCGTAGTCGTCGCGATAGTACTTCGGAGCCTCCTTCGGCAGAGCGGCAAGAGCCGCCCGGAAACCGGTGGCCGCCCGGTCACGCTCGCCATAAAGGGCAAGCCCGGCGGCAACCTGTGCCTTGGCAAGCGGTGTTGCGAAGTTCTGCAGCTTGGCATCCAGGTAATAGCGAAGATCGCCCATGGAGGCGCGGCCGTTGCGGGCCAGCACGTAGAGCGCATAGGCGATGTCTTCGCCGCCATCCTGGAAGTCGGAGGAATAGGCCAACCTGTTTTCCAGATTGTCCAGTGCCGAAGTGAACGCAAGATCGGGCACCAGATATCCCTTTTCGCGTGCACGGGTCAGGAAGTCGGTGACATAGGCATCCAACCAGGTATCACCGCCGCCATAGCTGTTCCAGAGACCGAAATCGCCGGAAGAGGACTGGTTCGACAGGATCTTGGCAATGGCCTTGACCACCCGTTCCCGAATGGCGCTATCGCCGCCAAGCCCCGCGGCCTCGGCAACTTCGCTGAGATAAAGCAGCGGCAGGGCACGACTGGTCGTCTGCTCGGTGCAGCCATACGGATAGCGGTCAAGTGCCGCCAGCAGGCCGGCGACATCGATGCTTGCAGCACCACCGGCAGACAGGGTGATGTCAACCGTATCCGCCCGCAGGCCGTCGAAGGTGTCCGCATCCAGCGAGAGGCTGTCTCCGGATGCCAGCGACAAGCTGGACTGACGGACAACTTCAGGCTGGGTATCTTCAACCTCGAGGCTGAAACGCTTGACGAAAACTTCGCCCTGCGGCCCGGTCAGCGACGCCACGACTTCCGACTTCGTCAGCATGTCTTCTGCCGAAACAGAAAGCAGCACCAGGGCTTTCTTGCCGTTTTCCAGATCCAGCGTACGCGACTGATCCGTGCTGCCACCTTCCAGCCGAAGGCCGTCAGCGACCGAGACTTCGAGCGCATAAGAACCCGAAGGGCCATCGACGTTGTCGATTTCCAGCGAAATTCGCGACTGGTCTCCCGGTGCAAGGAAGGCGGGTGCGCTTGCCGTCATCACGACTGGTGAACGCACTTCCACTTCCTGGTCGGCATGACCGACGCCATCCCTTGTCCAGGCAACCGCCATCAGTTTGACGGCGCCGTTGAAGGCCGGGATATCGAAGGAGACGGTTGCTTCGCCATTATCGTCCACGGTTACAAGTCCCGAGAACAGGGCAAGCGGTTCTTCATCCGGCGGAGGTGCATCGAGCCGCATGCCTGCGGCATCTCCTCCGGAACGGACACGCCCGCGGGTTCCAGCCATCCGGTCGATCAACTGGCCGTAAAGATCACGGAAATCGGTGCCGAGACGACGCTGGCCGAAGTACCATTTCTCCGGATCCGGTGTCTTGAAGCCGGTCAGGTTCAAAATGCCAACGTCAACCGCGGCAATCGTCAAATACGCCTGGTCTCCCGCTTTCAGGTTCGCGAGTTTTACCGGAACGTCCAGTGTCGTCTCGGGCAGAATCCGGTCAGGTGCAGACAACTGCACGTCAAGCGCCCGGTCCCCCGGGTCGACCTGCAGCCAGGACAGACCGACTGCCCGTGACGGCATTCGCTTCTGGTCCAGGTCCATCGGTCGGTAGAGGCTGGCCGTGATGTAGGCCCCTGCCCCCCAATCGTCGCTGACAGGAATCTCGACCTCGGTTTCCTCGGCAGTCACTTCAACGGTCTTGCTGGCCAGCAATCCGCCGGAAACAACATTGACCACAGCAATACCGGCCATCTGCGGCTTGAGGCGCAGCTTGGCGGTGTCGCCGGGCCGGTAGCTGGTCTTGTCGAGGCCAACGTCCAGATAATCAGGCGTATCGGACGAGGCATCGGCAGAATACCAGCCGGCATTGAAGGTGACGCGCGTCGAGGTCTGCAGCGTTCCGCTGCCTTCAACGTCGAGACGGTACTCACCCCATTCGACCGGAAGGGAAAGCTGTGCCGGCTGTCCGGCGGTCACCTGCACGGTGCCGGTGGCAACACGGCGGGTGGTGGTGATCGGCTCATAGGACCAGTTGCCGTCATAGCGGTACCATTGATACCGGCGATCGACCTTGGACAGGGTCCAGCCGATGTCCGTTCCGTCGACTTCCTTGCCGTCTTCATCGATGACGATTACGGAGAAATCTGCCGGACCGCCTTCATCGACACCGCCGTCGAAGGCGGGTTTCACGCCAATGCGTGGTCCGTCGATGGCAACAGGCAGGTCCATATCCCGTTCAACGTAGCGGCCGCCCGCCTCCACCAGGCGTGCGATCAGCTCGCCTGTATAAAGCATGGTCGTCTCGGGAAGTTCGGGCATGAAGACGTCGAAGGTAAGCTTGCCATCATCATCGGTCTTCAGGCCCGACGACAGGGAGCCGCGCTGTGTATAGGCATCCGCATCGGCAATGCCGAACTGATAGCCCGGGTGGGCTTCAAGCGTGCGGATGGGCCGCACGATGACATCACCTTCCAGCGTCTGGCCGCTGGCCGGCGAGCCATAGAGATACTTGGCGTCCAGCGATACCGCTGTCGGCCCGGTACGGTTGAAGGTCTTTGCATCTGTTTCAAGTTCGAAATCGACTCGCTCGGGCTGATAATCTTCCACCAGGAAGGTCTGCTCGGTGAGCGCCCTGCCCTTCGGATCGGCGAAAACCTGCCAGGACCAGATACCCTGCTGAGCCGACGCCGCCAGCGTCACATCCTGAAGGTGGCCACCAAGCCCGCCGTCGTTCACGGTAAAGCGGGCGTGCTCCACACCGTCAGGCCGATTGAAGATGAAGGTGAGCGGAAAGTCTTCCTGAGCGGTTGCGCTTGCATTGCGCAGCAGAGCCTGTGCGTGAACGGTTTCGCCAGCCTTGTAGATACCACGATCGGTCCAGGCAAAAACGTCTAGCGGTCCCGGTGCTGCACGTCCTTCGACACCCCGGTCGGACAGATCGAACGCCGGTTTGCGCAGGTCGAGGAAGGAATAGTCGCCCTCGGACGTTTCAGCCACGAGGATACCGGGGGCCTGACCGCCTCTGCCGCGGGTAAGGCCGACGGCAAATTCCGCAAAGCCTTCCGCGTTACTGACAGCTTCACCGAGAATGTCGTTGTTGACGGCCAACAGGCGTACGGTCACGCCCTCCAGTGCCTCTGCACTTGTGAGAGACCGCATATTGGCAGCAATGCCGTTATCGCCTGAAAGGGCCGTCAGGCCCAGATCGGACACCAGGAACCATTGCGTTGCCAGCGTGCCCCAGCGGTTCTTCTGATCGAGCTTGGACCGTGCGGTCATGGCATAGACGCCCGGTTTCAGCTCGATGCCGGTTTCCGAAATCGGTATGGCGGTCGTGATGTCCTGGTTCAGGTCGTTGCCGGTCTCGACGATTCCGGACCAGACCTTCTGACCCAGTTCGTCCTCGATCTGGTCTGCCCGCCAACTGTCGAGCTGCCGCAGGAAGCGGTTGTCACGCAGAATGTCGGCGATGGAGCGGTTGCCGATGCGGTAGATCGAGGTCTCGACTTCGGAGGTGTTCACGGAAACGATCGGAATGGTGGGGTCGCCACCAGCAGGAAGAACGTAGGAACGGCTCAAAAAGCTGACGGAAGGAGACCGGTCCTTCACATAGACAGTCAGGTCGGCGGTCTTTTCCAGCTTCTCGCCATCGGCTGCCGGCAAGCCGCTGCGTGCGGTGATCTGATAGCGACCGCCATGCTTGAGACCATCCGCACAGATTTGGCTGCCTTCCGCCTCAATCGCGAAAGTACCCTCGCCGCTTACGCTGACATAAGGGCTCATGTCTTCGCCAAGCGGCAGTTTTTGCGAGAAGACCAGACAGATCCGTGGCGACGCGCTGTCGGAATCGACTTCGTGATCAACGATCCGGAAGCCGTGCTCGGCAACCAGATCCGCGTATTGCCGACGGACGCTGGAATTTTCCTCGACCGCCAACGATGCCCGCAAGGCCTTGATCGCGGTCTTGTATTCGCTGCTGCGGGTCATCGCGCGGCCCACAAGTTCAAGTGCCAAGGCGCGCTCAGGTGCGCTGACCGACCGCAGATAGGCATTGATCGAGGCTGATATCGCGTTCTTGCGCTTGGTTTCCCTGTCCTGCCAGTTGTCTGGATCCTGCAGCAGCAGGGCGGTGGTAAGCTGGGTCCAGGCATCAAATTCACCCGGTTCCAGCTTGATCAGCTGCAGGAAGTCGGCTTCTGCCAGTGCACCGTTACGCTCGCCGAGTGCGTCCTGACCGTTCCGTCGCAGCTGATCCGCAGTCTGCCCGTTCGGGCGCACCGAATTTGCAATGCTGAGGGAATAGGTCTGTGCGCTTTCCAGCTGGGATTTGGGAATAAAAACCAGCTCTGCCTTTCGGTCTGCGCTCTGGTCGGCGCGTGGCGCCTTGACTTCAACGACCCGTCCGGCGATCGCACCGGCAAAACTCTGCAGTTCGCCATAGTCGGTCTTCAGAAAACACCAGCCCGCAGAGGTGTTGAAGGTGAAGGCGCGGCACTGATTGTCGCTGAGGCAGACGGATTTGCACCCGTCCAGATCCACGTCTTTCACGGTGCGATAGTCACCACCGAAGAAATCCGCATCATCGATGGTGACAATACGCCGGTCCTGCGCGACTGCTGCGGTGGCCATGACACCGGCGAAACCGGCGCTTGCCACAAGAAGCAGCGTGCTTTTGGCAACCTTCTTGAAACGATGCTTGAAATTGAGGGAAAGCTTTTGGGAAACAAACGAAAAAACGAACATGGCCAATCCTCCGGGGCCTATAATTTCCCCTATCAAGTCACTGGATCGTGACAAGGACAAGGCAAAATAGTTTTTAGAGTGAACTCTCCTGACACAAGGGCGTGGTCGCACAAATCCAGACGAGACGGTCTGAGAGCTCAGCCGATCCTGCTGACCAGTTCCTCGATCAGCAGCGCAACTTCCTGGGCCGCCTTGCTGGATGGTGCGTCCTCGGTCACGGCGCGGCCTCTGCCCATTGCAGAGGCAAAGACGGTCCGGTTGCCCAGGCGGGCATTGAGCGCGTCATATCCCGAAGCGGCAATGGCGTCCGCCATCTCACCTGTCAGGGACGCGCGGGGCGGCACGCGGTTGAGCACCAGAAGTGCGGGTGTATCTTCACGCGCAGCCATCTCGATCGTCTGCGAGGTTGCCCAGAGATCGACCGGCGTCGGCTGGATCGGAACGATCACGAAGTCAGCGGCGTCGATTGCCGGCTTGGCATCACTGTCAGTCTTGGGCGGTGTATCGATGACAACGTAACCATGGGACTTTGCGAGCGAACGCGCCTCACGCCTTGCGCCCCAGCCTGACGCGGTGCGAAATTCAAGACCGGTATTGTCTTCGCCAAAGTTGTCTTCGCGTGCCTCGAACCAGGTCCCCAAAGAGCCTTGCGGATCCACGTCGAGGATTGCCACCGGTTCGCCGGACTTTTTGGCAAGCGCAACGGCAAGATGGGCCGCAAGGGTTGTCTTCCCCGACCCGCCTTTTTGCTGTGCAACCGTCAGAATCCGCCCGGACATGCCTAAACCTCCAGAATTTCGCCAATATATTGCGCTGATGTTTTTCGCAACGCAACAAATCTATGTCTTATCCAAATGAATTTACGTTGCGTTTCCGGAATTATGGCTATGATCACCAGTGGTATTTTTTAAAAACTGCCGTCAAGGGAGGCGCACCTGAAGGAACTGCAAGAGCGAAGCTGGGCCTTGCGATGGCGCAATCCGGCGTTCTGCAAACGCCTTTTGTATGACGCGCTGAAACGGCAGCCGGAACCGGACCCCGGCAACCGTCCCCTTCAGTTCAATCTTGCATGGCTGGAGCGTTGGTCCGGTCATTTCGATGCGGCGGCAAAGCTTGCCGACAAGGCCTTCTCGATGATGGATCCCAGGCAGGATCCGGAAGGCTGGTCCGAGCTTCTGGTCATCAAGTCGGTTTGCGTCTACAGCCTCGGTGAACTCAGCCAGGCCGATGCCATTCTGGGAGAAAGCCTGGAGATCCTCGGAGCGGCAACTCACGGACGCGCCGGTATCGAGCCGCTGACCGTGCTCGCCAACATGTGCGCCTATTATCATGACTACGAAAAGGCTCAGTCCAAGCTTCAGGAAGCTATGGACATCGCCGATCGGCTGGGCCTTGTTTACGAGCGTTCACACATCCTGCAAACCCTATCGCGCACCGAATTGCGGTGTGGCAGTCCCGAGGCAGCCGTCGAAGCGGCAAAGGCGTGCCTGGAAGATGCCCTGGAGCATCGCAACGCCGTGAACCTGCCTTACGCCTATGAAGTGCTGGGAGCGGCGCTGGTGGAAACCGGCGCATTGAAGGAGACGCGCACCTGCGCCGCCAAGGGCCTGGCAGCGGCACAGTTCAGCCAGGATCACCGGGTTGCCTGCCACCTTTACTACGTGCTCGGATTGAGCCTTTTCGAAGAGAAGCGCTATGACGAAGCGCGCGGCGAACTGGAAAACGGCCTGCTGAATGCTGCCGGTGCCGACTACCACCACTGGACGCGGAACTTCTACCTCAAGCTCTCCCAGACCCACGAAGCCCTGGAAGAGCACCGCAGTGCGCTCGACTATTTGAAGGCCTATGTGAAACTTCAAAAGAAGATGTTCACCGAGGAAACGGAACGCCAGAGCAACGATTTCCGGAACCGGCTGGAATTCCGGCTTGCACACAGCAAGGCTGATTACGAGAGGGAATTGCGTACCAGAACCGAAACCTTGAACACGGAACTGCAGGAGGCAAACACGAGCCTTCTTGAACTCAACGCCCAGATCGAATTCAACGCTCTGCACGACGCGCTGACAGGTGTCGGCAATCGGCGCATGATGTCGAAATTCTTCGAAACGACCCGGCTCAGCGTGGGCCACGGCGTCAAAGTTGCCGCCATTCTGATCGATCTGGACCGGTTCAAGACCGTCAACGATCACCATGGCCATTCAGTCGGTGATCAGGTCATCAAGGCAGTGGCGGAACGGTTGTCGGATCTGCTGCAACAAGATGAGACGATCATCCGGATGGGCGGCGACGAATTCCTGATCCTGTCAACACGGCGCACTGACGCGGACAGTCTATCTGCCCTGGCAGACAGGATCGTTTACGACATCAACCTGCCGATCCCGATCAAAGGGGCGGTGGACAGGACAGTCGGCGCAAGTGTCGGGGTCTCGGTTCAGGCGAACGGCCCGGACCTCGAATATGAGCTTCTCAGGACCGCGGACGAGGCCATGTACCAAGCCAAGAAAACGGGCCGGAACAGAAGCTGCCTTCATTCCAGTGTGCCGCTTTCCATTCCCCAGAACGCTTCCTGAGCGGCACCAGTCAAGCAGGGTTCACCCTATTTCAGCCGGTTGCCCGTGGGCTATTTCCCCCCCAGCACCGAGTAAACATTCCAGGACGGACGTCCTGTTACCGGGAGGCCGTGGCGTGCCTCGGCCTTGCGGATGCCTTCACGTGTGGCCGGGCCGACCTTCCCGTCAGGTTCACCGACGTTGAAGCCGTTGCGGTTGAGGAGTTTCTGCAGCTCCACACGCTGAGCACGGGAAAGACCGGGGTTGTCGGTCGGCCAGGGTGTCTTGAACGGGTCGCCGCCTGATACGAGTTCCGACAAAAGGGCGATCGCCAGACCATAGGACGTTGATGCGTTGTAGGAACGCAGGGCCCGGAAGTTGCGGGTCACCAGGAAGGAAGGCCCCCCCGCTCCTGCCGGCTGGATCAGCGCTGCATCCAGATTACCGGAAAGACCGCCGCCGTCGATTTTGGTGAAGCCTCGTTTGGCCCAGGTCGACAGGGACGAATAGTTCTTCAGACCCGACGGCCCACTGTAACTCTTCGGTGCCTTGACCTCGTATCCCCAGGGCCGGCTGTTGCTCCATCCGGCATTTTTCAGAAAGTTTGCCGTTGAAGCCAGGGCATCGGGGACGGAATTCACCAGATCCTTGCGGCCGTCGCCGTCAAAGTCGACCGCAAGACTGTTGTAGGTGCTCGGCATGAACTGGGTTTGCCCGAAAGCCCCTGCCCAGGAGCCGACGAAGTCTTTGGCCGGCACATCCCCTCGTGAAGCAATCTGCATGGTCTTGATCAGTTCGCCCTGGAAGTATTTCTGGCGCCGTTTGCCGGCGCAAACCAGATTGGCCAGAGCATGTGGGGTGTAGAAATCGCCGCGGAAGTTGCCGTAGTCACTCTCGATGCCCCAGACCGCCAGAACCACGTGCCGGTCGACACCGTACCGCTTTTCGATGGAGGTGAGTGTGCTGTTGTGTTTTTTCAGGTTTGCCTTGCCGTCCTGGATCCGCTGCGCGTCGACCAGAAAGGCCATGTAATCCCAGATTTCGGTCTTGTGCTCGGGCTGGGACGTCGAGAACCGGATGACCTTCTCGTCAAAGGTTGCACCTGACAGCATGCGCTCGGCGATGTCCGGTCGGACGCCTGCGGCAACAGCCTGTTTCTTCAGGGATGCAACACAGCTTTCGATCGCAAAGGCCGATCCTGTCATAGCCATCATGGACAGACCGGTTCCGAACGCAACATTCACAAGATGATTTCGCATGCCCTGGCGCACAGCCCCCTCCGCAGCTTCGAAGCAATTTCCGAACGCTGACACGCTAGCGCGACATAAATGCGGCAAAAAGGGGGTACCTGCAGTTATCAAGATAAACCCGGCGCCGTTACCGCGCCGGGTTTATCACTTTCAGGTCAGACGGACCTATTTGCCTTCAATCAGCTTCCGGCGCAGCCAGCCTGAGGTCTGATCCATCAGGATCACGACAATGATTGTCAGGATGATGATGTAGCTGGTGTTTTCCCAATCACGCGAGGTCTTCATGGTTTCGACCAGCAAGAGACCGATCCCCCCTGCCCCGAGAGCACCGATGACCGTGGCTGACCGGGTGTTCGATTCCAGGTAGTAGAGGACCTGGGACACGAAGACCGGCAGGATCTGCGGGATCACACCGTAGCGATACCGCTGGATCTGATTGGCGCCGGTCGCCCTCACGCCCTCGACCTGCTTGTTGTCGATGTTCTCCAGCGCTTCGGAAAACAGTTTGCCGAGCGAACCGGTATCGGTGAAGGCTATTGCCAGAGCTCCTGTCAGCGGCCCGAGACCGAAGGCGCGAATGAAGATCAGCGACCAGATCAGCATGTCGATGCCACGCAGGAAGTCGAAGAGGCGGCGTGTTCCGAACCGAAGCAGCTTCGACGGCGTGAAGTTGCGAGCTGCAAGAAACGCCAGCGGCAATCCGAAGAATGCGGCCGTGAGAGTGCCGAGAACGGCCATCATGATGGTTTCGAACAAGGCGGTAAGAACCTTGCCGTGCTGCCAGTCAGGGTTTTCCAGAAACTCGTTCACGATGAACCAGATGTTCGACGTTTCCGGATCCATTCGGTCCGAGCTCAACGCCAACGCATAAAGCTGGCTGAAGGACATGCCGTAAAGTGGTGAGCGGAACGGAAACCAGAAGTTCTCCCAACCGCCGAAATAGTTGTGAACCTCGATCTTCGTCTTGGTGACCTGAAGGCGCCGATCAAGGGTCGGGCGCACATCGAGCTTGCGCGGGTCGATCTTGATCCAGTCCGGTGCCGGCCCTGCCGGCAGAACCGTTTCGACACCATCGGCAGTCGCGGTGCCCTCCACCACGCCATAGCCCGGGATGGTGAACAGGGCTGTCCTGCCATCGATCTCGACCTTGTAGCCATCGCCAAGGTCAACCACACCATTTTCGCCGCTAAGCTGCACCCAGTCGGGCACCTTGGCGTTGTCGTAGGTAGCGGTGCGCTCGCCTTCGATCGCAACTTCGAACTCGTTGTCCCGGAAGCTCTTTGTGACGTGAACTTTGTAGGCGACGCTATCCGTTGCCAGGATCACCGCCCGTTCCGGCTGGGCACGAGAGAGCAGTTCCGGCACCCCGAAGGCGAACCACGTGTAAACGAGGTAGGTGAAGATCGCGAGCGGTACGACGACAGTGAGCCATGCGCGCCGGCGGACCTGGTTCCAGACCAGAGCCTGGGTGACGGGTGTTTCGAGCGTATCGACGGTCATGAGATTTCCCCTCAATGCGCCCGGCCGGACCCGACCAGCTTGCCGCGCAGATAGGACGACAGTTGGTCGATGGCCATGATGGTTATGAACAGAAGGACGAAGATAGCGGCGGTTTCATCGCCTGCACCCTTGCCCCAGCCGATCGTGCGGCGAAGTTCCTGGCCGATGCCGCCAGCGCCAACGAAGCCGAGAATGGCAGAAGCACGCACATTGATTTCAAGGCGCAGCAGGAAATAGCTGAGATAGTTCGGCGCCACCTGGGGCAGCACCGCAAACCGGATGCGTTGCAGCCAGCTGGCCCCACAGGCCGACAGGCCCTCGATGGGCTTGCGGTCGATGTTCTCGTTCACTTCGGAAAAGAGTTTGCCGAGCGCACCTGCGGTATGAAACGCAACAGCGATCATGGCTGGTACAGGGCTGGAGCCGAGTACGAAGATCAGGAACAGCGCAATGATCAGTTCGGGGAAGGCACGTGTGATGTCCATGATGCGGCGAACCACCGGGATCAACGGTCCCCAGCTGTCGACATTGCGTGTGGAGGCCATGGCCAGCACCACTGCCATCGCGCCGCCCAGAAGGGTCGCAACCGCGGCAATGTTCAAGGTTTCCAGCATGGCCGGAACGAACTGCAGCATCAGCGAGAAAAAGGCCGGGCCGGCTTCAAAGGCCTCAACGACGATCTCGCCCGGATAGTCGAAGAACTTGGAAAGACCCTGAAGAAATCCGCCGGAATTCATCGAATTGGATTTCGAATAACCGGAGACCAGAACCGCTACGACCAGCAGCAACCCTATCAATGAATAGAGCTGGCGGCGTTTGCGCATGGACAGGATTTCCTGCTCGAGTGCGGCAACAGCCATTGTTTGGGACCTTTACTTGATGCTCACTTCATCCGAAGCGGGGCGGCTTAGCTGGATCAACCCTTCGAAACCTGGCGATCCTGGCCCTGTGGAGCCACTTCTGGCGGAAAGTCGGTTCCGCTGGCCGATACTTGAGAAAACGCGGGCCGGAGACCGGCCCGCGCGGAGATCGGAAATTCCGATTACTCGCTCTTTGCCTTACGGGCAGCGACGATGGATTCGTAAGCCGCATGGGTGATCGGTTCGAAGCCGCGTGCTTCACCGGCCATCACGCCGTAGCCACATTCCTTGTCTTCCTTGACGAGGTTTGCCATCAGCTCGGTCATCTTTGCCTTGATGTCGTCCGGCAGCTTCTTGGACAGGACAACCGGGCCTTCCGGGATCACCGGCGAACGCCAGATTTCCTTGATCTCGGTCATATCGACCAGACCCGCATCGGTTGCCTTGCGCAGAGCGCCGGAATTGTAGCCGTCTTCCCATTCGCCAAGACCGTCAGCCCAGGTCACGCCGCCGGCGATGTCGCCGTTGAATACGGCAACGATGGTCTGCTCGTGACCACCGGTGAAGACAACGTCGGAGAAATACTCACCCGGTTTCATGGAGTAGCCGAGTTTCGGGATTTCGATGGACGGGATCAGGTAACCGGACGTGGAGTTCGGGTCACCGAAGCCGAAAGTCTTGCCCTTCATGTCTTCCAGGGAGTTGATCTCGCTGTCGACGCGGGCAAAACCGATGGAGTAGTAGCCGTAGCTGCCGTCGTTGTTGACCTTGACCAGAACCGGCTCAACGGCTTCCGGGTCGGTCAGGAAGACTTTTGCGTAGCCGGAAGCACCGAGCCAGGCCATGTCGAGGTTACCGCCGAGCAGGCCTTCGATAACGCCGTTGTAGTCTGCCGGAGCAAACAGCTTTGTCGGAACGCCGAGCAGTTCCTCGGTCTTTTCGCGCAGGCATTCGTTGGCACGCAGACGGTCGGAAGCATTTTCGCCGCCGAGCAGGCCGATACGGAATTCCGTGATTTCCGCTGCACCGGCAACAGAAGCGTTCAGAGCGATCATGCTGACGGCAGCAAGCGCAGCAACTTTAGCAACGAGTTTCATTTGGGACACTCCCCGAGAGTTCTCAATTTTGATGACGTTAAGCGGGTGCGCAGCCGGATCAGACCGCTGCTGCCGCCGGGGTCATCGCACCGGCGGATTCTCTGGAACCGGACTGGCCGGCATCGATGGCGGTGGATGTCGCCGCCTCGTTAAAGCTCTCATCGGCACCGTAGATTTCGCGTGCGACAGCCGTGGTCAGCGCTTCCGGCGCCCCGTCGAACACGAGGAAACCGTCGCGCATGCCTATCACCCGGTCGCAATAGGTCCGGGCGGTGTCGAGCGTGTGCAGGTTGCAGATGACGATCTTGTTGTCGCGCTCGTGAATTTCACGCAGCGCATCCATGACGATCTTGGCATTCATCGGATCGAGCGAGGCAATCGGCTCGTCCGCCAGGATCATGTGCGGGTCCTGCATAAGAGCGCGGGCAATCGCAACACGCTGCTGCTGACCACCGGACAACTCCTCGGCCCTCTTGGTGGCTTCCTGGGCAATGCCCAGTCTGTCGAGCGCACCAAGCGCGGAATTGACGTCTTCCTGGCTGAAGATGTTGAAGAGGCTCTTCAAGGTGCCGTGACCGTTGAGGCGCCCCAACATGACGTTGGTGACAACATCCAGGCGCGGCACCAGGTTGAACTGCTGGAACACCATGGCGCAGTCGCGCTGCCAGCGGCGCATCATGCCGCCTTTCAGGCTGAGAATGTCCCGGCCATCGAACAGGATCTGTCCGGCGCTGGCGGGGGTCAGCCGGTTGATCATGCGCAGCAAGGTTGACTTGCCGGCACCGGACCGACCGATGATCCCGACCATCTGCGGTTTTTCGATATTAAAACTTACTTTGTTGACCGCGGTCCGAGACCCGAAGGTCTTGGTGACTTCCTGAAATTGAATCACGCGCCAGCCCTGTCCGTTGTGTTCGTCGTGCTGCGCGACAAGAGCCACCGGACCATTACAGAAAAATGACATTCCTTTGTCGGGGAGCCCAAAATTTTATGACAAATCAATGACATCCCTGCCTGAAGCATTGGCAGAACAACCATCTCCGGCGGGAATTCCGCAGCGCTCTCAGCGCTTTCCGGGCCCCCTCGGCGTCACACATGCCTGGCTGAAATTCACTCGGAAATCAGTGCTCAAATACAAGGCTTCTACCCGCCAAATGCCGTTTTCACCGCTGTGGATGCATGCAAAAAAAGTGACGGGAGTCACGCCAGTGTCATCAAAGCGTCACGACCGGTGCCAGCAACACGGCTACAAACCGTTTCCGCACTCCTTCCAACGCTATATGGAGCATCCATGTCCGCCCCGACCCAGAAGCCTTCCCTGACCGAAGCCCCAAACATTCACCCGGAGGCCAGGGTGCTGAATTGTGATCTCGGCATCTGGACCGAGGTTGGCGCACGCACGGAAATGCGCGAAAGCAGCATGGGGGACTATTCCTATATCGTGCAGGAAGGCGATGTCGTCTGGTCGACTATCGGCAAGTTCTGTTCCATCGCCCGTCGCGTCCGCATCAATCCGGGAAACCACGCAACCTGGCGCGCCTCCCAGCACCACTTCACCTACCGCGCTGCTGCCTATGACCTTGGCGAAGACGACGCGGATTTCTTCCAGTGGCGCAAGGACGACTGGGTCACCATTGGCCATGATGTGTGGATCGGCCACAATGTCACGGTGCTTGCCGGCGTCTCGATCGGCACCGGAGCTATTGTTGCAGCCGGGGCAGTCGTCTCCAAGGATGTCGCCCCCTACACCGTAGTTGGCGGTGTGGCCGCCAGGGAAATCAAACGGCGTTTCACCGAACAGCAGGAACAGGCGCTGATCGATATCTCCTGGTGGGACTGGTCCCATGAAGAGCTGAAGCAACGGCTGCCCGATTTTCGCAAGTTGTCGATCGACGCGTTCATCGAGAAGTACCGCTGATCCCACAGGTGGCGCGGACACCTGCTCAGGTGAGCCGTGCCCTCTTTTCCCGCTGCACAAAATTCCCGGGACGCGTTACACTTGCACAATGCAAACAGAAACCGCCGTTCTTGAAACCAGTCTTGGTCCGTCGCTGCGGCGCTGGCGCGTACTGAACCGGGTCAAGCAGGAAGCCCTGGCACATGAACTCGGCGTCTCGCAGACGAGGATATCGCGCTGGGAGAGCGGCAAGTCGCAGCCGGATGACAGCGACAGGGCGAAGATCACCCGTCTGCTGAGGGCACGTCCGGAGAGCGCCGCCGACAAGGCCCTGCTTGATCTTGTCTCCCGGTCCGCGGTTCCCGTGCATCTGGTCTGCGACCTCACACACAGGCTGCTGGCCATGTCCGTTCCGCGTGCCTGCGAATGGCGCGCGCCGGTGAACGATTTTCTGAACCGGCCCCTGTGGCGTTTTGCGTCCGAAGGCATTCGGGCAACAGAGCACAGACTGACCGACTTTGGCTGGTTCGAGCCGGATGCTCCTGACATTGTCTACCGAACGGAACACGTTGATTTCCCGGAAATGACCATCCCGGAGAGCACCATCCGGATTTCGCGCCTGCCGCTGTCAGACGGACGGTTTGCGCGGCTGGTCCGTGAAGAACAGGATGCCGCATAAATTATGCGGTAACTCGCCTGGCGCGGTGGCCCGCAATAATCTGGCTACCATGACAAAGACGCCCCCTTCCCTCGATCTTCCTGAAATTTCCCACACCAGACTGACGGGCCTGCTGGACTTCCTTCAGGCTGCAGAGCAGCTGAAGGACACGCTTCGCTCGGGAACGACAACCGGCGGCAGGCCGGAGAGCACTGCCGAACATAGCTGGCGACTGGCCTTGATGGTTCTGTTGTTCGAACCAGAGCTGAAAGAAATCGACTTGCTCAAACTCCTGAAGCTGACGCTTGTGCATGACCTGGGCGAAGCCATCTCCGGAGATGTCCCCGCTCCGCTCCAGACGCTGGGCGACGACCGGCAGGAACGCGAGAGGCGGGACTTCCTGACCTTGTGCAAACCGCTGCCGGGTGACGTGGCTGGCGAGCTGCTCTCGCTCTGGGATGAGTATGCAGCGGCACGAACCGCTGAAGCCCGACTTGCCAAGGCGTTCGACAAGCTGGAGACCATGCTTCAGCACGTTCTGATGCCAAGGCAAGCACCTCCATTTTATGAGTTCAACCTGGGTTACGGCCGTGATCGCACCGATTGCAGTGCCCTCACGCGTCAGTTGCGGGACGAAGTCGACGAGATGACCCGCGCCATGATGACGGACGCCGGACGGGAAATCGCCTGATTGCACAATCGACTTTGCCGCTCAAGGGTGCCTGGTGCCTTGCCGGGCGGTCAGCAAAAAAGGTCATGCAGGTTCTTATTTTTCGTGTTTGGGTTTACCCTTCTGGTTGTGCCGTTCAGTCACTGCCGGAGGAACCAGCATGTACACCATTCTGCCCCGCAGCCAGGGTGCCGTTCTCGGTGTCGAGATTTCCGGAAAAATCGATATTGATCAGGAAAAGAACCTGATCGCCAAGGCCGAGGAGATGATTGAAGATCAGGGCAAGATCAGCGTTCTGGTCGTTCTTGGCGATCATGTCGGCGTTTCCTTCGAGGCTGCCAAGACGGACATCCGGTGGGTGCTTGCCAACATGCAGCATCTCAACAAGATCGCCATCGTTACGGACAGCAAGTTGCTTGCCGCCCTCGTTGCGATCGACGCCACGTTTGCACGGATGGTCGGCATTCAGGAAAAACACTTCGACCGGGATGAAATCGATATCGCCTGGCACTGGATCGAAACGCCAGTATGAGCTTATGCCGTTAGCAATTTCCGCCTCTGAGGCTGCTGCCCAGTCTCATCTGGCAATTCAGTTCTGGCAGGTCAGTCCTGGCAGGTCAGTCCGGAACCTCAGGCGTCGGCGAGTTGTTCATCACTCAGGAAGGCAACCTGGTTCACCTTGCCGTCCCTGACCTCGATCATCTGGCCCTGAGGCACTTCCATCCAGCATCCGCGGGCTTCATCCAGCGGTTCGGACACCACCATCACTCCGTCGTCATACACCCGGTAATAGAGCGTCGGCGCCAGGTTGTCCGACGCATAGCGGGCGGCATAGAGCGTTTCACCATCCGACCAGCCGGCAGCAAAACGCATGTGAGGCGTCGTTCCGGCGTATTTGGACAGGGCTTCTGCTTCGAACACAGCTCTCGCCATGGCCGCGCGCGGGTGCAGATTGAGTCCATAGGCGAGCGCGACCAGAAACAGGCTTTCGCTGTCGGTGCCGCCAATGCGGTCGCGGTAAAGGTCGTCCGGGATCATGTTGTCGAGGCGACGCTTCACCTTGTCGTAGCCGCCGACCTGACCGTTATGCATGAAGGTCCAGCGCTGGAACGTGAAAGGATGGCAGTTGTCCCGCGTGGTCGCCGTTCCGGTTGAGGCGCGCACATGTGCCAGGAAGTGGCGAGACCGGATGTGCTTGGAGATCTGCAACAGGTTTGGATCCGACCAGGCGGGCCGGACGTCCTTGTAGACACAAGGGGTGTCCCGGTCGCCGTACCAGGCAACGCCGAACCCGTCGGCATTGACCGATGTCTTGCAGGACAGCGCGTTGCGGCTCTGGTCGATCAGCGAATGCGCCGGATCGCAAATGACTTCTTCCAGGTATTTGGGAGCTCCGCTCCAGGCAGCCCAGCGGCACATGTCGACTTGGTGTCCTTCAAGCAGCGTCTTGCATGGCCTTGAACCGGGCCGTGGTTTCATCGCACGCGTAGTAATCCGCGGCCGGATAAGGATGCAGCGCCAGATCTTCGACGGCGGCAATGATCCTGTCCGCCTTGTCTACTGTCATGAGCACTGAAAAATTGAGCCGTGTCCAGCCGGGTTTCTTCAGTTCTTCACCGGAAAGAATACTGGCCCTCAACGCTTCGGACTGTTCCGGACCGATATCCAGCAACCGATGGGCATAGGGCCCGGCACAGGCGCAGCCACCACGAGCCTGGATGCCATAGATGTCCGACAGCATGCGGGTGACGAGCTGTTGGTGCACATAGCCTCCGCGTTCCAGATCCTTCACACGGAACGAGAACACGGGAAGCGCGTGACGAGCATTGTCGTTTCCGAGGATCTCGATCGCCGGATTGTCACGCCAGACGGCCAGCGCCTTGGCGCGCCAGGCGGCGTTCCGCTCGTCCATGAGCCGCTGCCCGATGGCTTCCTTGACCAGAAAGGCGAGCGCTGCCCGAATATCGCCGATCACGTTCGGTGTTCCGGCTTCCTCACGGGCTGAAAGATTGTCTGAATAGTCGTGAGCCCAGGGCGAGACGAAGCGTACCGTTCCTCCGCCCGGAAAGACCGGCGTCGCCTTGCTGACAGCTTCCTTGCGCACGATCATGACCCCTGACGCGGCTGGACCACCGATGAACTTGTGCGGCGAGACAACAACCGCATCCTTCCGGGCATCCGTGCCGGCTTTCATATCAACCGGCAGGTAAGGGCCGGAACCCGCGCAATCCCAGACGCTGAGCGCGCCGTAACGCTTCAGAATGCGTGTGACCGCCACATCGTCGGTAACGATGCCTGTTACGTTGGACATCAGCGAGAACGCTCCAACAATCAGCCGGCCGGCACCTGCCTTGCGCAAGACATCCTCTAGCTCGGCAAGATCAGGACCACCAGTCTCCGCTTCGTCTATCTCGATCACCTCCGCTCCGCTTTCGCGCCAGGGCAGAATGTCTGAGTGATGTTCATAGGGACCGATCACAACGAGTGGCTGTTCGCCCCGCTCTGCGGCGGCCGAAACACCAAGAAGATGTACAAGCCGGTTAAGGCCCGCGGTTGCCCCCGAGCCGCAAAAGACCGTCGCGTAGCCCTGGTCGGCCCCGCAAATGCGGGCGATTTCAGACCGCGCGGCCTCACGCATCCTCGTCATAGCACTGCCGCAGTAGGAAGCCTCGGTGTGGCTGTTCGCGTAGACCGGCAGGATTTCTTCCAGAACGAATTCCTCGACCTGACGCAGAGCCCGCCCGGAGGCGACGTAGTCGGCATAGATCAGCTCGCGCTCGCCGAACGGACCTGAGATGGCTGCCCCCTCGCCGATCAATCCCGCGCGCAGGCGGGAAATCAGGTCCGGAGATTTCAGTTCTTCGATGAAATGATCGAGTGCCGTGCCTGTTATTTGGATTTGGGTCATCTTGTGCTCCGAAACGCCTTTTTCGGATCATACGACCCCTTTCATTGGGATATCTTCACCTCATTCGATTGTTTTACACTCCAGATCGTGTCAAGTGATCGAACATGGAGAAAAAATTCGATCATATTGATCGCGCGCTGCTGCGCGCCCTGCAACGCGACGCACGTCTTTCGCAAAGAGACCTTGCCGACAAGGTCGGTCTTTCCCAGAACGCCTGCTGGCGCCGGTTGAAAACGTTGTACGACAGCGGATTGATTGAAGGACATACGATCCGGCTGGACCCGGCGCAGCTCGGGTTGAACCTTACAGTCTTCGTGATGATACGAACCCGGCACCATTCCAAGGAGTGGCTGGAAAGGTTCAGGGGGGAAGTGGTGGCGATTCCGAACGTGATCGATTTCTACCGGATTGCCGGAGATTACGACTACATGCTGAAAGTGGTGGCCGAAGACATGAATGCCTTCGACCGGGTGTATCTGCGCCTGATCGAGAAGGTCGACCTGGACACGGTCACGTCGTACATGACCATGGAATCGATCGCGGATGCCCGCGACCTTCCAATCTAGGTTTGCTCAGCGTCGGCGTCCGCCACCTCCCCTGCGCGCACCGCCACCGCCGCCATGACGTTGCGGGCGTGCCTGAGGACGTGAACGCTGAACGTTGCGCTGCCGATTGACCTGCCGGTTGCCTGCCGTTCTCGCCCGGTTGTCCCTGCTCAGGTGTGCTGGCGCCTGGGGTCGTGCCGCCGGACGTGTGGCGGGACGGGTCGCCGGTCGCTGCACATTCGGCTTCTGGATATTCGGTCGTTGCACATTGGGGCGCTGAACATTGGGCCGTTGCGCCGGGCGTTGGACGTTTGGGCGCTCCACATTCGGGCGTTGGACATTGGGACGCTCGATATTCGGGCGCTGGCCTGCAGGCAGGTTGGTCGGGCGCTGAACGTTCGGCCGGTTCTGGATCTTGTCGCCAAGGGGGCGGTTGGCAAGGGCTGCCCCTGCACCGGCGCCGATCGCTCCCCCGGCCAGTCCGGCACGAATGTCACCCACGCGGTCCTGAATTGCCTCGCGGGAGGGCGCAGCGACTTCGCCCCAACGGCCACCCTCGAATTTCTGCCATTTCTCGCCATCGCGGCGATAGACGCTACCATCCCGGCCGGCAAAGACATCTCCACGGCGATCAAGGTTCGCTACACGGCCCAGATTGCCGTCCTGCTTCCAGCGCTGCACGGCGCCAGCCTGAATATCGCGCGTGCGTGACCATTCCGGCCCGCTTACGACCTTGCCGCCCCAGGAGCCGTAAATGCCCCGGGCTCCGCCAACCACGACACGATTGCCGGTTCGCGGATTATAGGCACTGATGAAGCCTGCACTGCCGCGGGGGCCACTGATGGCGGCACCGCGAATGTAGCCGCCCGTACGCGGATTATAGATGCCACCGCCGGCGATGCCGCGCAGCGGACCATAGGCATAGCCATAGCGTCCGAAAGTGCCACGGACCGGATTGTAGAAGGCACCGATCCCGTAGCTCACCGGACGCGGGAAGTAGATCGGGCGCAGTCCCGGACGGTACCAGGGCCGATAATAATAGCCTGTGCCGTAAACGAAGACGCCCCAGGACAGGAACCCAGCCAGATAGCCCATCGTGTAGCCGTACCAGACCGCTCCCGGTTCGCTGTCGTAGATGCGCACATAGGTGGTGTTGTAGACCGGGGAAGACGGCGGAATGGTGTAGATCTCGTCAGGAACCGCCGTGGCAACCGTAAACGGTCCTTCCGGGCTGTCTCCGACAAACCAGACACCGTCCTGCAGCACGTAGTATTTCGCACCGACCTGGATCACCTGGTCGCTGGTATTGACCGCATAGGACATCGACGTGCCGTCGATCTGCTCGAATTCCGGATCGCCGGCATAGGAGACATCCGCACTGACGGAACCGACCTCAACGCGAGCCGTTGTCGGAATGCTGGCTTTCAGCCGTGCCTGCGAGGCTTCAGAAGTGCCTGGAATGGACGAACGGACCGAATAGTAAGGCGCGTCTTCCGGCAGGTTCTGAAAATCGGAGGGCATGTCCGGAGTGGTGAAGGTCCACGGCCCGTCGAGCGAGGTGGACTTGAACCAGCGGCCGGATACCAGAATGTACCAGGTAGACGTGGATTTCAGGAAGAACACGTCGCTTTCGGTGTTGGACGCCCATTCCAGATCGGTGCCATCCACCGGTTCCAGAGCCGGCTCGCCGTCAAAGACGATCATTTCGGCCGGTGTGTCTGAATAGATCACCTTCGGCGGAGTATTGTCCGCAAACGGTTCCCCCGGGATCGCTTCCCGGGTTTCCTTCCAGTTATCGTCATCCGGAAGAGACCCGATCAGATCCGGCAGTTTGTCGACCGCTTCCCACCCTGCCGAGACATCCTTGGTTTTCATCCAGGACTTTTCATCGCGCAGATAGAGTTCGCCACTCTCGTCGATTTTCAGAATGTCCCAGTTGCTGTTGACCACGAAGCTGAGCCCCTGATCACCCTTGACTGGCGCAAAGATCGGCGTGCCTTCTGTCTGCACGAGAATGGACGGCTCGGTGGAGACATAAATAGGCGGTGCTTCCGAACTCAGGCCCTGGACATCCTCCATGCGCTTGTATTCGGCTAGGCCCGCGGTGATCCGATCTTCTTTCACGGTGATCGTGCCGGTCGGCATGATCTTGCCGACCTGGAGCGACAGGTCAGTGAGGGATTCCCGGTCCAAAGCCGAAAAGTTCAGTTCCGTTACCTGGATCTGGTTGATGTCAACCTCGCTCTTGTCGGGGTCGGCCACGGTCGCGCCGCTGACACCGATCACGCCAAAGACAGGCTTGGCATCCTTGTCCTTGATGTATTCCGCTGCCACCATCGCCTTCAGGGTCTTGAAGTTGTCCCACTCGGTGAATTGCGGCTGGTAGAGCACCAGCGTCGCCCCGGCGTCGGTCTGGAAAGACCGCGGCCAGCCGGTCGTCTGTTCCGGTTCGCTAAGCTGAAGATACTGTCCGCTGACAAACCCGTTCTGGCCGTTGTAGCTGATCGAACACCAGGCCCCGCTGTCATCGCAGTTCTCCATTTCCACCTGCGTGCCGGACGGCACCGTGCCCAGTGAGCCGAAGTTCGTTCCCGGGCCTTGCCGGAAATTGACATTGGCGGTCGTCAGGGCCGGGGCGGCAAGCACGCCGTTTACGAAAACCGTTTGCAAAATCAAAGTGGAAGACAAAAGAACGGAAAGTGACTTACGCATTGGGACCTCCCGGGGGCCGGTTCAACCTACCCTGTCGATGTCGGTGCATGTGTCTGTGCACGTGACGGGAACTTGTGCGCTCCCGAGGCAAGCTAAAATTCGTCGTCACGCCTATTCCCTGTGAGGGGCGTCACGGGTAAATCTTACGTGGAGTGATATTCTATCCGCAAGATCACGTTGAAAAAAACTGCATTTCGACCAGGAGTTTAAGGGAATGGTGAAGCGTTACGCTCTGGCAGCCGTATTGGCGGGCTTGGTCTCGATCGGCTCTTTCCCGCTCGTTGCTCCGCAGAAAGCCTGGGCAGAGATATTTTATTGCCAGAGCACGCGCACACCCAACGGCAGCGAGCCCTACTGCAACTTCATGCTTTTCGACAAGGCCTTCACCCGCCACATGCAGGTGATCGTTGCCCAGGGCGCGCGGCGGGACGTGGCCGTGAACGGCCGCTACGACGTCTTCTGCGTCCTGGTGCAAAACCACAGGAACGTGCCGGACAATTTCGCCTACCGGAAACAGCAGTGCAAGAAGTCGGACACGGGCCGAGAATACCAGGTGCCGATCCGCGCTATCAACCTGCGGCGCGGACGGGATGGCTTCAGTTCCAACAACGTGCAGTCCCTGTTGCCGAAGGAACGCTGGTAGCCCTTTCTCGCCTACCGGGTCGGCAAGAAAAAAGCCGGCACGACAAATGTCGTACCGGCCAGGTTTCCAGAGGAAAATCGTCTTGTCAGCAGGCGACGGAGGAAAGCGCCTGAGATCGTAGCGTCACGGCCTGACCCGTACGGGCAGACTGCTGTGCCGCCAGCCCCATTTCCACGGCCCGCCATCCGTCTTCAAGCGTCACTTCAGGTGCCGGCTTTTCACCGCGTACCACAGCCACGAAGCCTTCGTGCTGATAGAATGTCGAGCCGTTGTGGTCGCCTGCATCGAGGATCATCGGGTCAACCGGAATATCGATCTGACGCGGTCCCTTCGGGTACCTGGGCGACACGACTAGCTGGGGCACCGGCGGTTCGCCGAGGTTTTCTGGCCAGAAACGTCCGGGCCCAGGCACAAAGGCTTCGATCTTGCCGTCCGGGCCAACGGCCGACACTTCTTCCTGGTAGCGGGAGCCTTCGGCAAACATGCAAAGTTCCAGCATGGCCCGAGCACCGTTTTCGAAGTCGACGATCACATAGCCATTGTCGAGAATGTCCGGCTGTTCGCCATTGTACACCTCGTCCTTGTGGTTGGCATCCTGGCCGGCCGACGCCATCACGCGGACTGGTTCGCATTGCATGATCAGCCGCATGAGATCGAAGAAATGGCAACACTTTTCAACGAATGTACCACCGGAGTAGCGGTTGAACCGGTTCCATGCGCCGACCTTGTCGAGGAACGGAAAACGGTGCTCGCGGATGGTCAGCATCTTGATGCCGCCTGTGGCTGTTTCCGCCTGCTCGATCAACGCCGCAATCGGCGGCATGTAGCGGTACTCCATCGCCACCCACACCGGCGCCGGATAGGACGCCTTGAAAGCCTCCAGCTCGGCAACATCCTTGGGATCGGTGAAGAGAGGCTTTTCGACGAGAAGCGGCAACGGGCGCTTGCGGCGAATTTCTTCCATCTGCGGTACATGGCAGTGGTTCGGGCTGGCAATCAGGATGCAGTCAAGTTCGTCCACTTCCAGCAGTTCCGAAACGGAATTGGCAAATCGCGCAAGAGGCGCAAATCTCGCTGCCGCTTCCGCCATTCCGGCGTCCGGCTCGAAGATCACCGTTACTTCGGTGTCGGGCAGGAGTGCGATGTTGCGCAGGTGCTCCTGCCCCATCATCCCGCAGCCAATGACACCATATCTTACCTTTGCAGGCATTCAGTCCTCCATGCGCGGTGGCATTTCTCGTCCACCTATTTCAAGCGCTGCACGTAATGCGCCCGGTCCGTGTCGAACCAGGTTCGCGAATATTCGACCGGCTTGGGGCGATCCGCCCAGCTGAACCGTTCGACAAAGCCTGTGAGAGTTCCGGGCGTCTTCTGAAAGAGTTCCGGCGTCCAGTCCGGCAGCGCACGGATGGTCACCCGGTCTTCTGCACGCACGATCCAGAACCCGAGGTGTTTCTGGTAAAAGCGGTAAAGCGAGTCCGACAGGAGCTCGCGCCGGACGAATCCCGCGTCGCCGTCGAGCCAGATTTCCTCCACCGCAATCATCACATCGTTGAGGAACCTCAGCCGGCGGATACGGGTGCCTTCGGCGCTGGTACCGAAAAGCGGCAGATCGTCCGGCTTGTCCAGGCGCTTTACGTCCAGAATATCCGCGCGCGGCAGACCACCTCCGGTCAGGAGTTCCAGACGGAACATGGCGTAGACGCTCTCATGGGTGCCGCCCTGCCGTATGTAGTTTCCCGACCCCTGGATCCGCTCGAGTAAGCCTTTTTGCGTAAGGTCGGCGAGTGCCTTGCGAAGGGTTCCGATGGAGATCCCAAGCTCCTCAGCCATGTCCCTTTCAGGCGGCAGCCGCTCCCCGTCGATCAGCCGCCCGGCCGCGATATCCCTGATCAAAAGCTCGCTTATCTGCACGTATAACGGCAGCGCGGTAGAGGTTTGCGAGGCGGTTGGCATGGCGGTTCGAAGGTCTCGTTTTCAAAATTGATACACTATTGATTTACATCAAAACGGGTGATATGCAAGAAGAAATCGAAGGCAGAATGAAGCCATTCGAAAACAAACGAAAATAGCGAAACCTCAATCGCGCCCATGTCGGCGCATGCGGGTTTCGGTATTCGACAAGATGGTCCAAGGGAGGCACTTCATGACCGTAGTCCCAGTCACGTCACCGGATCTTGATGCAGCGGAGGTATCCTGGTTCGCCGCATTGTGTTCCGACGACTATCAGTTTCTGGGCGTACCCGAAGGCCATCTGCGTTCCTCCTGGGAGCACTGCTCTTCGATCGTGAAAACAGCCGAGCAGCAGGGCTTCCGCAACATCCTGTGCCCGTCGTCCTATCAGGTTGGCCAGGACACCCTGTCCTTCGTCGCCGGCTGTGCGCCGATCACCGACAAGATCAACCTGCTGGCGGCGGTTCGCTGCGGCGAGATGCAGCCGATCATGCTGGCGCGGACCATCGCCACGCTGGACCACATGCTCGAGGGCCGGTTGACGGTCAACATCATCTCGTCCGACTTTCCGGGCGAGCAGGCCGACAGCAGCTATCGTTACCAGCGTTCGCGGGAAGTGGTGGAGATCCTGAAGCAGGCCTGGACGCAGGACGAAATCAATTACGAAGGCCAGGTCTATAACTTCAAGGGCCTGACCACGGACCCCGTCCGGCCTTACCAGACCGGTGGGCCCCTGCTCTATTTCGGAGGTTATTCTCCGGATGCGCTGGACCTTTGCGGTCAACATTGCGACGTCTACCTGATGTGGCCGGAAAAGATCGAGGAACTGGAAGGCCGGATGAAGGCGGTCAACGCGGTCGCCGAGAAATACGACCGCACACTCGACTATGGCCTGCGCGTGCACATGATCGTTCGCGACACGGAAAAGGAAGCGCAGGAATACGCGGACTATATCGTCTCCAAACTTGACGAGACCCAGGGAACCGCCATTCGCGAACGGGCACTGGATGCCAGGTCGCTGGGGGTGAGCCATCAGGCCAAGAACCGCGAGATCGCCGATGAATTCGGTTACATCGAACCGAACCTGTGGACGGGTGTCGGCCGGGCGCGGTCCGGTTGCGGGGCAGCGCTGGTCGGGTCAACCGATCAGGTGATGTCCAAGATCGAGGCCTATCAGAAGATGGGCATTCGCGCCTTCATCTTCTCCGGCTATCCGCACCTGGAAGAAGCCAGGCATTTCGGGTCCAGGGTCCTGCCGAATCTGAAGACATGTTCCCTGCCGCACGCCTATGGTCGTGTGCCGGCTCAAACGCCGGCAACCCCGCTTGGCCAAGGAGTGCGCCGCTAATGGACCGCGTGAAACTTTCTGAAACCCTGGAATTCTCCCGGCTGATCTACGGCATGTGGCGCATCGGCGACGACAGCGACACGTCACCCGCTTACGTGGAACGCAAGATCCAGACCTGTCTCGACCAGGGCATCACGACCTTCGACCAGGCTGACATTTACGGCGGCTATGCCGCGGAAGCCGTGCTTGGTGGGGCGCTGAAGGCCAATCCGGCTCTGCGTGGTCAGATGGAAATCGTCACCAAATGCGACATCGTCGCGCCGATGGGACGGTACTCGGATGCCAGCGTGAAATACTACGACACCTCCCGATCTCACATCGAGAAGTCGGTCGAATTCTCCCTCACGGAGATGGGCATCGAGACCATCGACCTGCTGCTGATCCATCGCCCTGATCCACTGATGGATCATCACGAGACCGGCGCTGCGCTCGATGACCTGGTCAAGAGCGGCAAGGTGCGGAATGTCGGTGTCTCCAACTTCCGCCCCTGGGACTGGGAGCTGCTGCAGTCGGCGATGTCGAACCGGCTTGCGACCAACCAGATCGAGATCTCACTGAAGGAAATCGCGCCGTTCACCAATGGCGACCTCGCATTCCACCAGCGCCTCGGCACCCGGCTGATGGCGTGGTCTCCCCTTGGTGGTGGCTCGCTGATTTCCGAAAGTGGCAAGCTTGGCACCGTGATGGACGAAATCGCTGCAGACGCCGGTGTCGACCGGTCCGCAGTCGCGGTCGCCTTCCTTCTGGCTCATCCGGCGCAACTCTTGCCGGTCATGGGCACGAACAATCTGGAGCGCATTGCCCAGATCTCCGACGCGCTGAAAGTCAGCCTGGATCGCGAAACCTGGTACCGTCTTTACGAAGCGGCGCTTGGAACAGAGGTGCCCTGATGACCATGCAGAATGCCAATCATACCGTGACCTTCGAACCGGACGCCGACAACACCCGCCTCTTGCGGGATGCATTCGGTCGATTTGCCACCGGTGTTACCGTGGTGACCACTGGCTCGGCCGACGGCCCCGTCGGCATTACGGCCAACAGCTTCTCATCCGTCTCCCTGGAACCGGCACTGGTCCTGTGGATGCCGGACAAGGGATCGCGCAGGTTCAGGTATTTCGAAACGGCCGAACATTACGCCATTCACGTGCTCAGCAACGAACAGGCTGAAGTCTGCAACGGTTTCGTGCGCAATGCCCATGCTTTCGATCAGCTCACCTATACGATCGACGACAACGGCGTGCCCCTGATCGAAAACTGTCTCGCCCGCTTCGAGTGCAAGCGCTTCACCGCCTATGAGGGCGGCGATCACCTGATCGTTCTTGGGCAGGTGTTGCAGGCCGAGATGCGTTCAGGCGAGGCCCTGACGTTTTATGCAGGCAAACTCGGACAAATCGCTCCAAAATAAGGGCGGAAAACGGGGCGGCGACCGGCCCGTTCTGGAGGAAAGTGAGAAGCCTTCTGTCTCAGGAGAACGCAGAAGACCGCTTCGCCACTTTTAACATGATCAGCTTCGCGGTTCTCATGTTCGCGCACATGAAGGCCGGTTGATCCAGGGAGGAGCCCGAATGGGCATTTTGCTGGCGGTTCTTGCACCGCTCGACTTCGTCAATTCGCTGCTGTTGCGAATTGGCCGGGGCATCGGCATCGTTGCCGTCGCCCTGATGGTGATCGCGATCCTGGTTCAGGTCGTGTTCCGCTATGTCTTCAACAATGCCCTGCCCTGGCCGGACGAAGCAGCCCGTTTCTGCATGCTCTGGATGACAGGTCTTATGGCACCAACGGCGTTCCGCAGAGGCGGTTTCGTTGCCATCGACATGTTCACCCATTCCCTGCCTCGCCTGCTGGGAAGCGCCATATCCCTGCTCCTTCTGCTTATTTCACTTGTGGTGCTCGTCGTTGCCCTGAAGATCGGCTTTTCGGAAGTCACCGGTTTCGGAGGCCGTTTCGCAACCGCATCGCTTTATGTTCCGGGCAACCTTTCCTTCAGCGAATGGATCCGTGTGCCACGCAGCTGGATGATGGCTTCCATCCTCGTCGGTGTATTCCTGCTGACACTCGTCAACATCGAGCTGATCCTGCGCAACATCATCACCAGCTTCGGTGGCGCCGACCGCATGCCGGTCATTCCCGATCCCGACATGGCAGGAGCTGACTGATGCTGATCTGGTTCCTTCCCGTCTTCCTCGTCTTTCTGCTGATCGGACTGCCCGTCTTCTTCGGCCTTCTGGCGGCCCCTGGCCTGTTGCTCTGGCTGAACGGCCAGGAAAAAGACATCACGCTGCTTTACCGCAACGTCTACAACGGCATGGACAGTTTTCCTCTGATGGCGATTCCGTTTTTCATGCTCGCAGGCGAGCTGATGAACAAGGGTGGCATCACCATGCGGCTGGTCGAGTTCAGCCAGGCCCTGATGGGACATCTGCGCGGCGGCCTTGCTCATGTGAACATCCTGTCGTCGATGCTGTTTGCGGGCTTGTCCGGTTCCGCTGTTGCCGATACCTCCGCTCTTGGATCCATGCTGATCCCGGCAATGGAGAAGCAGGGTTACACAAGGCGCTTTGCTGCGGCGATTACCGCGGCGAGTTCCGTGATCGGGCCGATCATTCCGCCGTCGGGCATCATGATCATCTATGCCTATGTGATGGGCGAGAGCGTTGCCGCGCTGTTCCTGGCCGGTATCGTACCCGGCGTCATGGTCGGCATCGGCCTGATGCTGATGGTCAAGGTCATGGCCAACAAGTACGACCTTCCCAAAGCACAGAGGATCGTCAATCCCGGCCAGACCATGGCACCGGTGGAATACTGGTTCTCCTTGGTCGTGCTGAGGGCAAACCTGGCTGCCCTGTTCACGGTGATCGCGGACCTTGTTATCAACCTGACCGGATTCGCTTCCCTTTCAACGACGACTTCCTTCATCCTGTTCGCGGTCTTCCTGGCGGTTTCCCATGTGCTCTTGTGGAAGCTCAGAAGTGCTGTCTCGGAAGATTTTCGGGTCGTGTGCAAGAAAGCCGTCGCCCCGCTTCAGACGCCGATCATCATTCTCGGCGGCATTCTGCTGGGGGTCTTCACGCCGACGGAAGCGGCCGCGGTCGCAGTTGCCTACGCGCTGGTTATCGGCTTCTTCGTTCTGCACTCCATCAAGGTCTCCGAGATCCCGGGTGTCCTGAACAGGGCCGGCATAACCTCTGCAGTGGTGCTTCTCCTGGTCGGTGCGGCGATGGCCTTCAAGACTGTCGTCAGCCTCAGCCACGCTCCCGAAATCATGGCGGAGTTCGTTCTTACCCTGTCGGAGAACCCGCTGATCCTGCTGTTCCTGATCAACCTGCTGCTCTTCGTTGTCGGCATGTTCCTGGATGCAGGCCCCGCCATCATCATTCTCGGCCCCATTCTCGGACCGATCTTCGTCAACCTTGGCGTCGATCCGATCCATTTCGCCATCATCATGAGCGTCAATCTGACCATCGGGCTGGCAACGCCACCCATGGGACTGGTGCTCTTCGTTGCGGCTTCGGTTTCAAGAGAACGGGTTGAAACCATTGCCAAAGCCATCCTGCCGTTTCTGGCGGTGGAAATCGCGGTGATCTTCCTGATCACCTACATTCCGGCACTTTCGATGACGATCCCGCGTCTGACCGGATTTGCCAACTGATCCTGAGCTTTCTAAGGGAGGAACCTAATGCTCAAAACTGCACTGAAAACGCTCACCGTCGCGGCGATGCTTGCCGGATCGTCGCTGAGCGCGCTTGCCGCGGACTACACGCTGCGCGCAACCGCCAACTCCAACGAAAACGACGAAGACTACGACGGTCTTGTCGTTTTCAAGAACTTCGTTGAATCCGCTTCCAACGGTGCCATCGAAGTCGAACTGTTTATCGGCACGCAGCTTTGCTCCAACGGCGCTGAATGCCTTCAGGGCATTTCCGACGGTGCGATCGACATCTACATCTCCACCTCCGGCGGCGCGGCAGGCATCTTCCCGTATGTCCAGGTTCTCGACCTGCCCTACATGATGAGCGACGACCGGATTGCAGAGCATGTCCTGTCCGGCGAATTCACCCGCACCATGCGCACAATGGCACTGGAAGATTCCGGTGACACCATCCGCCTGATGACCATCGGCAACACCGGCGGCTGGCGCAACTTCGCCAACACAAAGCAACGCGTCGCCAAGCCGGAAGACCTCAAGGGCCTGAAGATCCGCACCGTGGTGGCCGACCTGCCGCAGGAACTGGTCAAGGCACTTGGCGCTGCTCCGACGCCGATCCCGTGGCCGGAACTGTTCACCTCGCTTCAAACCGGCGTTGTCGAAGGTTCCAAGAACGGCATCACCGACATCATGGGCATGAAGTTCCCGGATGCCGGGCTTCAGTATGTCACGCTCGACGGCCATGCCTACATGGGCGCGCTGTGGTGGATGAACAACGAGAAGTTCCTGTCGATGCCGGAAGACCTGCGCCGTGTCGTGGTGGATGGTTTCTACGCCCTGCAGCAGGCAACTTTCGCCTCACCGAAGCGCAAGTCGATCAAGGCTTATGAGGACTTCGTGGCCGGTGGTGGCGATCTCTACGTCCCCACCCCGGAAGAAAAGGCAGCCTTCAAGGAAGCAGCTGCTCCGGTCTATGACTGGTTCAAGGGCAATGTCGGACGCGGCGGAGAGATCTTCGGCGCGCTGGAGGAAGCCGTGGCCGCGGCCGAAGCCGACATCAACGCCAATCGCTCTGCCGATCTGAACTGACGAAACATCGTGTCACGCCTTGCCACTGCAGGGCGTGACACATCCCAGCACCTGCACCGGTCCGGAATCGTGCCTGCCGTAAACTGGACAGAGATCTGCATGCGTCCCATGGTGAAGCCGTGGGAGACCCGGGAAAGCCAGAGTTCAATGGTCTGGTCCGCCCAGCACTCGATCGCACGAGTTCTGCGCCGATCAGGAACGAACCGCAGCTTTCAATTGAACGGATACATCCAGACCTTGTAATCACCGACTAGGATATGCGCCTTCTCAATCTCGTCTTTGGTCATTTTCTTGACCACCTCTTCCAGAGAGATCGCGGCGTCGGGGTCCCCCCCGATGGCGGAGAGCGTGTACCACATGTAAGCCCGCACGAGATCCGGAGCCGGCATGCCCCGGCCAACCTCGTAGTACCAGCCGACACCGGACTGGGCACCCGGATGCCCCTTCATCGCGCTTCTGAGATACCACTCGAATGCCCGCTGGTCGTCGCGCTCGACACCCAGCCCCATGGCGTACATCACGCCGATAAGCTCTTCGGCGTCCGCGTTGCCGGATCGTGCCGCCGGCCAAAGTTCCTTCATCGCCTCTTCGTAGCGATTGGCCTCCATCAGGTCACGCGCGGCTTCGATTTCCGCCTGAGCAGAACTCGTGCACAACACAAGAGCAAAAAGAGCGGCGGTCAGCGTCGTTTTCATGTGTTGCGGTTGCTCCCTCTGGTCTTCGGCTTGTCGGCACCGGCGATTGCTTCCGAATTGCCACCGCCCTTGAAGGAAGACGATTTTATCGCCTTCGACAGAAAGCAGGCAGCCCTCGGCCAGTTGCTTTTTTACGACAAGATCCTCTCCGGCAACAGGAATATTGCTTGCGCCACATGCCACCACCCGACCCTTGGCACCGGGGACCGGTTGTCGCTCGGCATCGGCGAAGGCGGCGAAGGGTTGGGGCTCATGCGGATTGCCGGAACCGGTGACAGCCGCATTAAGAAACGGATTCCGCGAAACGCTCCAGGTCTTTGGAACTTGGGAGCAAAAGAGCTCCACGTCCTGTTTCATGACGGTCGCCTGTCGATTGCCGATACCTTCGAAAACGGCTTCAATTCGCCGGCGGAAGAACGGTTACCCACGGGCTTCAATTCACTGCTCGCCGCCCAGGCTGTCTTTCCGGTGACCGCCCAGTTCGAGATGGCGGGCAATCCGAAGGAAAACGAAGTCGCCGGGGCCATTTACGATCGCATCGACAACGCCTGGCCGATCCTCGCCAAACGCGTCCGCATCAATCCGGAATATGGCCGCCTGTTTGTCGAGGCGTTCGATCATGTCGACGCCCCTGAAGAGGTCACGATCGTTGAAATCGCAAATGCGCTGGCAGCTTTCCAGGCAATTGAATGGCAGAGCTTCGACAGCCCGTTCGACGCGTATCTCGCCGGTGACGAAAGCGCTCTGCTTCCGGCCCAGAAGCGTGGTCTCGATCTCTTCTACGGCAAGGCCGGGTGCTCCTCGTGTCATTCGGGCAAACTGCTCAGCGATCAGAAGTTCCACGCCCTGGGCCTGCCTCCCTTTGGTCCTGGCCGCACCCGCAGCTTCGATCCGATGGTGCGCGATGTCGGCGTGATGGGAGAAACCGACCGCCTGGAAGATGCATACCGGTTCAGGACCCCGATGCTGCGCAATGTCGAGCTGACCGCCCCTTACGGCCACAATGGCGCCTACCCCACGCTGGAGGGGATCATCCGGCATCATCTCGACCCCGATGGAATGCTGAAAGCCTGGACACCGGAAATCGCAGCCCTTCCACAAGCGCCCTGGCTGCAGGCGATCGATTTTGTGGTCTGGAATGACGCTCGTGAGATGGCGCGTCAGGCCCGATTCAGGGATATTGAACCTCTCCCCCTTTCGGATGCGGAGATTGCCGATCTGGAGGCTTTCCTGAAAAGCCTGACCGGCACGCAGTCCGTCACAGCTCCGCCCTTCGGCATCCCTGCCACTGTCCCGAGCGGCCTTCCCGTCGACCGGTAAACATCAACAAGGACAAAGAACGTTTCATGGTTGCTCCATTGAAAGACCGGGCTAACCGGCTGTTCCCGGGTATTGCGATTGCCGGGCTTGTCGCCATCGCCGCGCAATTCCTCAACGAGCACTACGGGGCACCGGCCATGTTGATGGCCATCCTGCTTGGCATGCCGCTGAACTTCCTGTCGGAGGAACAGCGCACGGGCGAAGGCATCGCCTTTGCAGCCCGCACGCTGCTTCGTGTCGGCGTTGCCCTGCTCGGCGTGCGCATCAGCGTGGAAATGGTGCAGCAGCTGGGTCTGCCGTTTCTGCTTCTGGTGATCCTCGGGGTCCTGGTTACCATCGGCTTTTCCCTCTTGATCGGCGGGCTGTTCGGAAGAGACAGGTTGTTTTCGTTTCTGACCGGCGGCGCGGTCGCCATTTGCGGTGCCTCCGCGGCCATGGCCATCGGCTCCATCCTGCCGAAGCGCGAACATGCCGAACGCGATCTCGCCTTTACGGTGATTACCGTGACCGTCCTGTCCACACTGGCGATGATCTTCTACCCGATCCTCACCTCCTCCCTCGGCCTTTCCATGGACGCGACCGGTGTCTTCCTTGGCGGCACGATCCACGATGTTGCCCAGGTTGTCGGGGCCGGTTTTTCGATCTCCGAGGAAACCGGAGACCTCTCGACGCTGGTGAAACTGATCCGCGTCACCATGCTGGCGCCCATCGTTCTGGTCGCGGCGCTCATCCTGCGCAAGAGTTCGGAGCCGGGAAGCGCCCGTCCTCCGATCATGCCGGCGTTTGTTGTCGCCTTCCTGGTGCTTGCCGCACTCAATTCCTTCGGCCTTATTCCGGACGTTGCCAAGGAGGCGGCCGGACACGTTTCCCGCTGGGCGTTGCTGGCCGCCATTGCGGCAGTCGGCATGAAAACCTCGATCCCGAAACTGCTGGAAGTTGGCGGCCCGGCCATCTGGATGCTGGTCACGCAGACAGCGTTTCTGGCTCTCTTCGTTCTGGGCGGCATCTGGCTGATCGGCTGACCTTACAATCGGCCTTGCCGCACCCCATATAACGAAGCAGAACCCCGGTCTTTTCAAAGGCCGGGGCTTTTCTTGTGCGGGCGAGTATGGAATATAGCTCGCACCTCTTTAGGCGGAACGGCAGATGCGCCGCAACAGGCCGGACCGGACTTGTTTCCGCCCAAACATTTCGAAAGCGTTTGGATGAAAAGCTACATCACCACCCCGATCTACTACGTCAACGGTTCTCCGCATATCGGTCACGCCTTCACCTCCGTGATGGCCGATATCCTGAAACGCAACCGACAGGCGCTGGGGTATGACATGATGCTGTCCACCGGCGTGGACGAGCACGGACAGAAGAACCAGGAAGCAGCGGAAAAAGAGGGAATGTCTGTTGAAGACTACCTCAACATGCGCTGTGCAGAATTCCGCGATGTCTTCGACCGTCTGGACGTGGCTTACGACTATTTCGTGCGCACCAGCCGCGAGGGCCACAAGACGGCTGTCGCTGGAATGGAGCAATCGATCTTCGACAAGGATCTGATCGTCAAGAAGAACTACACCGGCACCTACTGCAAGGGCTGCGAGGAGTTCAAGAAGGAATCCGATCTGACCGAAGAGGGCCAGTGCCCGCTGCACCCGACAATGAAGGTGGAGCAGACGGAGGAGACCAACTACTTCCTGAAGATGGAACCGTTCCGCGAGCGCCTTCTGCAGCACATCGCCGAAAATCCGGACTTCGTGCAGCCCGAAACGTTCAAGAACGAACTGAAGCAGATGCTGTCCGAACCGCTGGAAGATCTCTGCATCTCCCGGCCGAAGGCCCGTGTAACCCTGGGTATCGAACTGCCTTTCGACACCGACTTCGTCACCTATGTCTGGTTCGATGCGCTGGCGAACTACCTCACCAACATCAACTGGCCGGACGCAGGCTACGAGAGCTGGTGGGCGGAATGCGAGCATCTGATCGGCAAGGATATCCTCAAGCCGCATGGCGTCTACTGGCCGATCATGCTGATGGCCGCCGGACTCCCGCTGCCGAAGAAGCTGTCTGTTCACAGCCACTGGGTTGGTGCGGGCGGCGTCAAGATGTCGAAGTCCATCGGCAACGTTGTTGATCCGATCGAGGTCATCGAGAAGCTGGGCGTCGACGCCTTGCGCTGGTACCTCGCCCGGCACATGCGTGCGGACAGCGACAGCCAGATTTCGGTCGATTTCATCACCCAGTCCTACAACACGGAACTGGGCAACAAGATCGGCAACCTGCTGTCGCGGGCAGCCAAGTTCTCCAAGGCCCGTTTTGACGGCAAACTGCCGGCACCGGGTCCGCTGTCAGCCGAGGACGAAGCAATCCGCAAGTCCGTGCTTGAAGCCACCAAGGGCATGGGCGAATGGGTCAACCTTGCTGAAATCCCGGCTCGCATGCAGTCGATCATCACCGTCGCCGACGAGATGAACAACTACTTCGCCGAACAGGCTCCCTGGGATCTCATCAAGAACGAGGAGACCCGCGAGCGTTGCCAGACGGTGATCTACGTGACGCTGGACTGCCTGCGCGTCGTCATGGAAGCGCTGACACAGGTCATCCCTGCATCTGCCGGGAAGGCTCTTGCCATGCTGAACGCACCGGCTGTCGCCTGCCCGTGGAAGCCGGAACTTGACCGGCTGGAAGGCAATAGCGATCTCGGCGAAATCGAGACGCTTTATCCGCGTGTTCAGTAAGCCCGACACGGCTTGATCAAAAAAATGAAGCGCCCCGAGCAGGGGCGCTTCAGATATCCAATCGCACGGAAAGCGATTTGCAGCCACAGAGTGTACGGCGAATGAGCTGGGGCTCTAGAGCAGACCGGCGAATTCCATGGCTTTGTCGATCTCGCGACGGGTTGCCTCGGTCACCGGGGTCAGCGGCAAGCGGACATCTTCGCGGCAAAGCCCCAGCCTGGACAGGCCGTATTTGGCGCAGGCTGCGGGTGGCTCGAGGAACATCGCGGAGTGGAGCGGCAACAGGCGGTCCTGATACTCCCGGGCAAGTTCGAGGTTTTCTGCAAGTGATGCGCTCTGGAAGTCGGCACAAAGGCCTGGAGCCACGTTTGCGGTCACTGAAATGCACCCCTGCCCGCCATGGGCGTTGAAACCCAGTGCGGCGGCGTCCTCTGCACTGAACTGCATGAAAGCCTTGCCGCAAAGTGCCCTTTGCTTGCTGACCCGCTCCATGCTGCCGGTGGCATCCTTCACGCCGATAATCCGCGGCCAGCGTGCCATCTCGGCCATGGCTTCCGGCAATATGTCGATCACACACCGGCCCGGAATATTGTAGAGGATGATCGGGATCGCGCTGTTGTCGTGGAGAACCTGGTAGTGGCTGAGCAGGCCTGCCTGGTTGGGCTTGTTGTAATAGGGCGTCACGACCAGCGCCGCATCTGCGCCAACGGCTTCAGCGTGCTGAAGCATGTCGAGGGATTGTGCCGTTGCGTTGGAGCCAGTGCCGGCAACAACCGGAATGCGGCCGGCCACGAGATCGACGACCCGCTTGATGACGTCCTTATGCTCGATCTTGGAGACAGTCGGGCTTTCGCCCGTCGTCCCGACAGCAACCAGCCCGTCGCTGCCCTGGGCAATGTGCCACTCAACGAGGCGTTCCAGCGCTTCGATGTCAACGCTTCCGTCCCTGAACGGTGTGACAAGGGCGGGAATGGATCCCTTGAGTTCGAGCATGTGGCGTCCTCCCGGATCCGCGCTGTCTGAAAGCGCGGTCCCATGTCCATCGATAGTCATTCCAGATCGATGTGCCACCAAAAACCCGTCACTGGCAACCTGCCCCGTCCCTCATGAACATCTAACTGCATCGTGATCCGCGATCAGGCAGCCAAAAACTCCAAACGGTCATCAAGCCGCGCAGGTGTTATTTCCAGAATTTCGGCGGTCACGACACCTTCAGCAACGAAAGGGTCTTCAGCAACAAACCCTTCAAGTTTTTCCAGGTTAGCGCCGTGCGCAAGGATCCCGCCGCCGCGGTTCGGCTGCAGGCTGCCGACCATCAGGAAATATCCTTGCTCGAACCCGCGTTGGATCCAGGCCTTGTGGCCCTCCATGAATTCGCCTGCCCGGGATTTGTCAGCAAAGGTGAGTGTCACGACAAACATGTCATTCTCCATGTAGGTTTTTAAGAAAGGCAAAGGCGAGTTACTGGATCTTGTTCTGCTGTATTCCGGCAATGACACCGTCCAGCCAGCTCAGGATTTTCGAGACTTCACGCTCGACATAGGCCTTGTCCTTGAATGCCTGGGCGAGTGTCGCGACACCCTGGCTCCAGCCAAGGACATGCATGGCATTGTCCCGCGAATTCTCACCGCAGCCGAGTTCGTTAAACTGTGACTCAAGCCAGTCGCCGAACAAGGCCATGATCTCGTTGGCCTTGTCCCATGAGGGATGATCGATCTTTGCCAGCTCCGTCGTCAGCGTACCGACGGGACAGCCGTAAGCCATGATCTTCGCCTGGTTGACGATGACAATCCGGATAAAACATTCAATCCGTTTCCGTGCTTCATCCGCCGTCTCGTTCCATTTGGCGAGCAGCTCTCTTCGATCCGACAAACGCTTGTCGATCACGGCATCGAGGATCTCGTCCTTGGTCTTGAAATGGTAATAGAAGTTGCCGCGTGAGATTTTGACCGCTGCGGCAATGTCCGCGAAGGACGTCTGCGTAAAACCCTGGGCATAGAAAAGGCTGTCCGCCGCATCCACGATCTGACGCCGTGTCTCGCCTGCCGCAACCATATCCATCTCCCTTCGTATTTCCGCATCATTCGTTAGGACAAGTGACCTATCGACGAATTAGGACGATCGTCCGAATATGTCAAGTTAAGTTCATCAGGAAAACACCCAGGCCGCCCGAGGCAGGCAGTGCGGCACTGCTGCGACGGGTCATTTCAAGCTGACGCGAAACGATTTTCGCTTCCCTCACATCAATGTGAACTCTGGTTGCAGCAACTCCTGACACACCCTGTCAGTAGCTGTTTTTTAGGATGGGTCTCGACGGTCACACCTGATCTGCGGGAGGGAAAAACGCAAAACTTCCATCACTCTCAACGACTTGGTGACTTTCCGCACCCGATCCAACCGATTGAAGATCAATCTCAACAATGTTCTTTTTTATCAACAGCACGCAACCAAGTGCCTTGATCGCGCATTTGTGCACAGGACCGGTGCAATTTCCGACATTGGAATGCCCCGTTCGCTGCCTACCTAGAAGTCGCTTGGTGGCAGACACAGGTCCGGCTGGAGGCACAGCAGCCGGTTCCCGCGTGGAGGGATTGACATGACATTGCTGGATGAGCGGACGCATGAAGCGCCTCTTTCCGCCGTTACCGACCTGTTCGATCGGGTCAGGGCACAGACACTTGCTCTCGCCGCCCCCCTCAGTCCGGAGGATATGGGGTTGCAATCCATGGAGGATGCCAGCCCGCCCAAGTGGCACATGGCACATACCACTTGGTTCTTCGAAGAATTCATCCTGAAGCCTTCGCTACCTGGCTATCAGCCACGCGATGATCGTTTCGCCGTGCTCTTCAATTCGTACTACGTACAAGCCGGCCCAAGGCATACCCGGTCGAGACGGGGCCTGCTTTCGCGGCCCAGCGCCACCGACGTGCTTGACTACCGCTCACATGTCGAAGACGCCCTGCGTGAAGGAGTTGCCCGAAACGCCTTTTCGCTCGAACAGGACAAGCTTGAAGAGCTGATCACCCTCGGCTGTCATCATGAGATGCAGCATCAGGAACTGCTGGTCACCGATCTCCTCCATGCGTTTTCCTTCAATCCGCTGCTGCCTGCCTATATCGAGCCAAAACCGGCACCGGTCAGCGCGGTTGAAACCGCCGAATGGGTTTCCTACGACGGCGGTCTTCTCGAAATCGGCCACGACGGGACCGGCTTTGCTTATGACTGCGAAGGGCCACGTCACAAGGTCTGGCTGGAGCCCTACCGTCTTGCGGATCGTCCCGTAACAAACGGCGAGTGGATTGCCTTCATGGAAGATGGTGGTTACTCAACCCAAACGCTCTGGCTGATGGAAGGCTGGGCCGTGCGAGAGAAGAACGGTTGGGATAGCCCCCTCTACTGGTGGCAACAGGACGGTCAATGGTGGACCTATACCTTGCAGGGACCGCGACCGGTTGATCTTGCGGCACCGGTCGTCCACGTCAGTTACTACGAAGCGGAAGCCTTTGCCCGCTGGGCAGGTCGCCGGTTGCCGACGGAAGCAGAGTGGGAAGCCGCTGCAGAGCCAACCCCGATCGAAGGCAATTTCCTGGAAAGCGGAGCCTTTCAGCCTGTTGGCCGCAGACCCGGCCTTTGGGGCGATGTCTGGCAATGGACCAGCAGCGCTTTCAGCCCCTATCCGGGTTTCAGACCACCCGAGGGGGCCATTGGCGAATACAATGGCAAGTTCATGGTCAACCAGATGGTGCTGCGCGGCGGCTCCTGCGCGACCCCGAAGGACCAGTTGCGGTCGTCGTACCGCACCTTCTTCTATCCACACCAACGCTGGCAGATGCTCGGCCTGAGGCTGGCGGGAGATCAATGATGACCAAGCATGTTTCTCCCGAGAACCAAACGGACGAGATCCAGTCGGATATGTTTCGCGACGACATTCTCTCCGGTCTCCGCCAGGACCGGAAAGCGATCAGCAGCAAATGGCTCTACGACGATGTGGGGTCACATCTGTTCGAAGCGATCACGGAGCTGGATGCCTATTACCCGACCCGAACGGAGATTTCGATCCTCGCCCGGAATGCCAGGAAATATCGCCGTCTACCGGGCGCACGCGGAGCGATGGTGGAACTGGGCAGCGGGTCCAGCCGCAAGACAGACCTGTTGCTGGATGCCTTTCCGGACCTGTCCGTCTACATGCCGATCGACATTTCGGCCAATCACCTGAAAGCTGCCGCCGAAAGGGTTCGCCGCGCATACCCGTCATTGGCGGTAATCCCGGTTGCCGCCGATTTCACACAGCCTTTCGGACAACTGCCCTTGCTGCCCGAGTTGCCAGTGCTGATCTTCTTTCCCGGTTCCACGATCGGCAACTTCGAAAAATCCGAAGCGGCCGCGCTCCTGGCAAACATTCGCTCGGCCATGCCGGAGGCCAGCCTGGTTATCGGTGTCGACCGGCCAAAGGATGCAAAAGTCCTGCAGGAAGCCTATGACGATCCAGCCGGGATCACAGCAGCCTTCAACCAGAACCTTTTGCAGCGGATCAACAGGGAACTGGATGGCGATTTCGATATCGCCGCCTTCGCACACAAAGCCGTCTGGAACGTGAGCGAAAGCCGTATCGAGATGCATCTGGAAAGCCTGGTTCAGCAGCAGGTCTCCATCGCCGGGGAAACCGTCACATTCGCAAAGGGCGAGACAATCCACACGGAAAACTCGCACAAATACAGTGAGGAGGCGTTCGAAGGCATCGCCAGCGATGGCGGATGGCAGATCACCGACGTCGACAGCGACGAGAACTACTGGTTCTCGGTCTATACGTTGCAGGCTGCTTAAGCCCTTCGACTTGGGTCACCAAACAGATGCGGGTGTGGCAACGTTTCAAGGCCTCACCCGCCACTTACTCAATTAGAGCCTGGCGCTTATTCGATCTGTGCGATGAAACCGGCCAGCACCCTGTTGAACCGGTCCGGATACTCCCAGAACATCATATGGCCGCCAAAGGCCTGAACCGAGCTGTTGGGCGTATGGACGGCGAGATAGGCCCTGGCACTGTCGGACCAGTGATCGGCGATCACGAAGGCCGACGGCAGCTTCGCATCGACCTCCTTGGCCGTCTCTAGGTAATTGCTGAAATTTCCGGCCGCCAGATAAACCGCGGCCACGAAAGGTGGCGACTTGGTCGACTGGTCGACAATCCAGCGGGACAGTTCCGGCGTGTAGTCCTGTTCGATCATGACCTCGTCGGCATACCAGTTGATGACGTTGCGTTGGCCTTCAGCTGACTGAATGCCGCTGTAAAGTTCCGCAATTTCCGCGACACTTCCCTCAGCCCAGTCGCCGTCGTTGCCGGTTAGCGGTGTCGGCGAAAGATCGATGCACATATGGGCGGATGCAGCATCCACAGACCTTGTCTTGATGAATTCCCACGTGGTCAGGCAACCGAATGACCAACCCACCAGCACCGGCTTTTCGACCTTGAGATGATCGAGCAACCTTGCAAGGTCGGCCCCCTGGGTAACGTAGTTGTTGCCTTCCAAAGTCAGCGTCGAGCGGCCGTGGCTGCGAGGATCGAAGGTGATGACCCGGTGGTCTTTCGCGAAGGCCTCGATCTGATGTTCGAACACCTGCGTGGTGAAAGTCCAACCGGGAACAAACACGATCGGAAGACCCGAACCGTGATCCTCGTAATAGAGATCGACCCCGGGCTCGACTTCAAAGAAGTCTCCGGCGACTGCCGGAGCTGCCATTGCAAGTGTCAACAGCACCGACCGGCCACATTCGGCCAAAGTTCTCGATGTGTATTCAGTCATGTCTCTCTCCCCTTATGGTCACAGGAAAAGTGCAATGCCCCCAATGGATTATATCATTAACAAAACCTTAACGTGTAATAAAATTTCAAAAATCAATTTATGCGTGTATTTTTATCAGTGACGTTTTGAGCAGTTTCCGAGAACCGTCATCGCCGTGCCAAACCAACTTGGACAGGGACATTTGACTGCCTTGCCAGTGCGGGCAAGACGGGCAAAACCGTAGGGATTTCCGGTAGAAAGGGAGGGATCGTTTTCAACGCGAAACATTTGTTTCACAAATTGACAATGTAAAAAACAAATGGAACAGTAACCGGATGGAAACCATTTCGCCGCCCCATCTTCGCACCGCAATTTCGGCCAATTATGCCGACCTGAGCGATGCATTGCGTACGGCAGCGGATTACATTGCGGAAAACCAGGTGGAAATCGCCACCCGCAGCCTGAGGTCGGTCGCATCGGCCAGTGGTGTTTCGCCGGCGAGCTACACCCGACTTGCAAGGGCACTGGGTTTTTCTGATTACGAAGCGTTGCGCGAACAGGCCCGGAACGAGTTGAGCCACCGTGGGCGGGACACGTTTCAGGACAAGGCCAGGAAACTGCGCTCGGATGCCGACCTGCCTTTGCTGCCACGTCAGGTCTCCGCTTGCATCGACAACATCAAGGCACTGGTGGACGACATTGATCCGGCCGTACTGGATGCTGCTGTCGACCGGCTCAGCCAGTCCCGCAAGATCATACTGATAGGTGCCCTCGCCTCAGCAGGTTTTACCGACTATTTCGCCTATCTGGCCAAGTGGTTCGATGACAGGTGGGTCGTTGCCGGGCGCAATGGCGCCACTCTGGGCAGCACGCTTGCCGGCATTACATCGGCCGACACGGTCATCGTCTTGTCCAAGCACCCATATGCCCACCGTTCGGTGCGCGCGGCAAAAGTGGCGGCAGGAAATGGTGCACAGGTGATCGTCCTGACCGACAGCCACGCCTTTCCAGGGTTGCAATTCGCGAATTACCACTTCATACAACGCACTGAAAGTCCACACTTTTTCTCGTCTTACGCAGCCACGCTTGTGCTTATCGAAACCATTACAGGCATGCTGGTTGCGCGGGCCGGAGCCGAGGCGGAAGCCCGGATCCAGGAGGTCGACAGACACAATCGTCTGCTCGACGAATTTGAAAACGTCTAGCGTGGATCGCCATGCCGGACACAAGAATTCAAACAAAGGGAAGCCAAGTCAAATGATGATGAAACTGAACCTTGCGGGCGCCGTTATGGCGACCAGCATCGCATTCACCGGCGCAGCCTCTGCAGAGCAATTCATCACCATCGGCACTGGTGGTGTGACTGGCGTTTACTATCCGACCGGCGGAGCCATTTGCCGGCTCGTCAACAAGGGCCGCAAGGACCATGGCATTCGCTGCTCCGTGGAGTCCACCGGCGGTTCCGTCTACAACATCAACACGGTGCGTGAAGGCGAACTGGAGTTTGGTGTTGCCCAGTCCGATTGGCAGTATCACGCTTACAACGGCACCTCGCAGTTCGAGGAAAAAGGCCCGTTCGAAGACCTGCGAGCCGTCTTCTCCGTGCACCCCGAGCCGTTCACCGTCGTTGCCCGTGCCGATAGCGGCGTCACGTCCTTCGAGGACCTGAAAGGCAAGCGTGTCAACATCGGCAACCCGGGTTCTGGTCAGCGCGGCACCATGGAAGTTCTGATGGAAGCGATGGGCTGGTCCACGGATGACTTCGCGCAGGCGACCGAGCTGAAGGCTGCAGAACAGTCTGCCGCCCTCTGCGACAACCAGATCGATGCCATGGTTTACACGGTCGGCCACCCGTCCGGTTCCATTCAGGAAGCAACCACGGCGTGCGATTCCAAACTCGTGAACGTTGACGGCCCGGTTGTCGGAAAGCTGATCGAAGACAACAGCTACTACCGCAAGGCCACCATCCCGGGCGGCATGTATCGCGGCAATGACGAAGACGTCACCACCTTCGGTGTCGGCGCGACCTTCATCACGTCCGCCAAGGTGGATGATGAAGTCGTCTACACGCTGGTCAAGTCAGTGTTCGAGAACTTCGATGCCTTCAAGAAGCTGCATCCTGCCTTTGCAAACCTGAAGCCGGAAGAAATGGTGAAGGACGGCCTGTCCGCACCGCTTCATCCGGGTGCTGCGAAGTACTACCAGGAACAGGGCTGGATCAACTAATCCTTGCCAACATTTCGGGTCCGGACCATGTCCGGGCCCGTTTCTCTGCTGCGGCCCATTGAACGACATTTTGGCCAAGGCATTTCTTGATTGAATTAACAGATGCCACGGGCTGCGTGGCTGTCGGGTGCCAGCCGAGCGCAACGCCAATGTTGTGCTTCAGCCGGAAGACCGGGGGAACTTGATGTCTGAACAGAACCAGCCGAACGGACGGGACCAACGACAGGGACTATCCGAAGAAGAACTTCAGGAACTCGTCGCCTCCTCCGATTCCGGGTCCAGGAACCCTGCCGGATCCGTCGGGATGATGATCGCCACCGTGGCCCTGATCTGGTCCTGCTTCCAGGTTCTGCTAGCCTCCCCCATCGTCTACTACGTACTGCCGTCGGACATCATCAACAACAGCCGACAGGTGCATCTGGCGTTTGCGATGTTCCTGGCATTCATGGCCTACCCCGCACTGTCGAGCAGTCCGAGACACCGCGTCCCGATCCAGGACTGGGCCCTGGCGTTTTTCGGCGCCTTCATTTCGCTTTACGGCTTCTTCTTCTACGACAAGATCGTTGCCAACGGTGGTCTGGCCGACGACACCGACAAGTGGTTTGCCCTTGCCGGTATCGTTGTCCTGTTTGAAGCTGCACGCAGGGCACTCGGCCCGGCCATGGCCATCGTCGCAACCGTATTCCTGCTCTACGTCTTCTTCGGCTCCTCAGAATGGGTCCCGGAGGTCATCCGCTGGAAGGGCGCTTCGCTGCAAAAGGCGATGAGCCACATGTGGATCACGTCGGAGGGTGTCTTCGGTATCGCGCTCGGTGTCTCCACCAAGTTCGTCTTCCTGTTCGTGCTCTTTGGCGCATTGCTGGACAAGGCTGGTGCGGGCAACTACTTCATCAAGATGGCCTTCGGCGCGCTCGGTCACCTGAAGGGTGGCCCTGCCAAGGCAGCCGTTGTCGGCTCTGCAGCCACCGGCCTCATCTCCGGCTCGTCAATCGCAAACGTCGTTACCACGGGCACATTCACCATTCCGCTGATGAAGCGCGTCGGCTTCACATCCGAGCAGGCCGGATCGGTTGAGGTCGCATCATCCGTGAACGGCCAGATCATGCCGCCGGTGATGGGCGCCGCCGCCTTTCTGATGGTCGAATATGTCGGCATTTCCTATGTCGACGTGATCACTCACGCCTTTCTGCCGGCCGTGATTTCCTACATCGCGCTGGTCTATATCGTGCACCTTGAAGCCGTTAAGCGGAACATGCCCACCATCGGGCACAAGACCGTTTCAACTCTGCGCACGATCATTGGAATGTTCGTGTTTTTCGCCGCCTTTGCCGCTCTTTGCTATGGCGTGCAATACCCGGTTGGCTGGATTGTCGCCCTGGTACCGGAAGGCGCGTCGTGGATCCTCGCGCTACTGGTGTTCGTTGCCTATATCGCGCTTTTGAAACTGGCCGCCAGCGTTGACGACCTTCATCCGGACGATCCCAACGCCAAGGAGATCACGCTTCCGGATATTTCCCAGATCTACAAGGCTGGTCTCTACTACCTGCTCCCGATCGTCGTGCTGGTCTACTTCCTGATGATCGAGCAGAAGTCACCGGGTCTTTCAGCCTTCTGGGCAACAGCTCTGCTCTTCGCGATCCTTTTGACCCAGCGTCCGATCAAGGCGATCTTCCGGGGCGAGAACGAGACAGTCGAAGCTTTCAAGGCAGGCGTCAACGACCTCGTCCACGGCATGATCGACGGTGCCCGCAACATGATCGGCATCGGTCTTGCAACTGCGACAGCCGGCATCATCGTCGGCACGGTCACCCTGACCGGTATCGGCCAGGTGATGGCCGATCTCGTTGAGTTCGTATCCGGTGGCAATCTGGTGCTGATGCTGGTCTTCGTCGGCGTCCTGTCGCTGATTCTTGGCATGGGTCTGCCGACAACAGCCAACTACATCGTCGTGTCATCACTGATGGCCGGGGTTGTGGTCGAACTTGGCGCGCAATCCGGACTGATAGTTCCGCTCATTGCCGTGCACCTGTTCGTCTTCTACTTCGGCATCATGGCGGACGTAACGCCACCCGTGGGTCTAGCCTCCTTTGCCGCGGCAGCGGTGTCAGGAGGCGATGCCATCAAGACCGGGTTCACGGCTTTCTTCTATTCGCTGCGGACGGTCGCCCTGCCCTTCGTCTTCATCTTCAACACCGATCTTCTCCTGATCGACGTCACGGTGACCCAGGGCATACTCGTCTTCATCATGGCGACGATCGCCATCCTCGTGTTTACCGCAGGTACCATGGGCTACTTCGTGACCAAGAACAGGATCTACGAGAGTGTCGCCCTGGTGCTGATCGCCTTCGTGCTGTTCCGTCCGGATTTCTTCATGAACCGGATCCAGCCTCCGTTCGAGATCGTCTCGCCGGACCGTTTCGTCCAGGCAGTTGGCGATGCACCTGCAGGCAGCGAGATCCGTCTGGTGCTGAGTGGACCGGATTTCGACACCGGCAACACGATGGAGACGCGCATTGCGATCATGCCCGGAAGTGAAGACGGCGGTGAAGCGAGGCTCCAGGCGCTTGGCCTGACGACCCTCGAAGAAGACGGTGTTCTGAAGCTGGAGGAACCCTTCCCGGGGACGCCCTACTTCGAACAGCTCGGAACGTTCGACTTCTACGGCGACGAACCCGTGGTCGTGAAGGAAGCCCGCCTCGAAGCAGATCAATTGCCGAAGGAACTGATCTATATTCCGGGGCTTCTGCTTCTGGCCCTTGTCTTCCTGCTCCAGCGCGCCCGCGCTGGCCGGACCAACCGTGAAGAAGGAGTAGCGGCATGACGAAATCCATTTTGTGTGCCGTCGACGTCCAGCAGGATAACGACACCAAGGTTCTGGAAACGGCCGACAAGCTCGCCCGACTGGACGGTGCCCAGCTCGATGTGATCACGGTCGTCCCGAGCGCCGGCATCAATCTTGTCGCGTCCTATTTTGACGAGAACTTCCAGGGCCAGATGGTGACGGAAACCCAGAAGAAGCTGGTCGAGAAGGTCTCAAGCATCCTCGGGGCGGAAAGAAACAGCGAAATCCGGCATCTGGTCGCCACCGGCTCCATTTACGAGGAAATCCTGGAAGTCGCGAAAAAGATCGGGGCAGACCTCATTGTCATTGGCGCCCACCAGCCGCATCTGAGCGAATTCCTGCTTGGACCAAACGCAGCGCGGGTCGTGCGTCACTCGAAATGCTCGGTCTATGTGGTGAGGAACTGAGGCCTCAGCCGGCATCCAGCAGCGCGGATTTCAGTCGCTCGGCCTCCGTGCCGAGCGGCCGCATGTTTGGCCAGGCGATGTAATAGCCCATTCCCGTCTTGAGCGTAGCGCCGTCCAGCGGCACGAGCCTTCCCGAAGAAATCTCTTCCCGCAACAATGGCAAGGCGCCAAGCGCAATGCCGAGCCCCTTCAAGGCCCGCCCTATAGACTGATTGTAGCTTGCACATGACTGAACAGGCCAATCTTTCAGATCCAATCTCCCTGACCGCTGGATCCAGCCAGTCCAGTCGATCCAGTTCGGAGCAAGACGCGGGTAGTTGAGAAGCGCCGGCTGTTTACCGCCACCTCCTGACCGCAGGGCGTCAATAATTTCCGGCATGCCGACAGGTGTCAGGACCTCCTGAAACAACAATTCCGACTGCCAGCCCGGAAACCGGCCGTCCCCGTGCAGGATGACAAGGTCGTGCTCTGGTTTGAGCAGGTCTCCCAGATCGTCTGCTGTTGCCAGATTGAACAGGCAGGCTTCGTCTGACAGTGCAAATTCCTTGAGCTTCGGCTGGAGCCAGAAGGCAGCAAGTGCCGTCACTGACGCAATCCGCACGACGGGCCTCTCCGGCACTTTCAGCGCGCTCAGCGCCTGAGTCAGATAATCCAGTGTCATGCCGGTCTTCTCGGCAAGATATGTTCCTGCCTCAGTCGGCTGAAGCCTGCGACCGGACCGCTCGAACAGGTCGACGCCCAGCCAGTCTTCCAGCTGCCGGATGCGTTTGGAAACGGCCGCTTGTGTCACAAAGAGTTCTTCTGCAGCCTCTGTAAAGTTCAGATGACGCATGGCGGCTTCAAAGAAGACCAATGTGTCGAGCGGCGGGAGTGATTTCCGATAAGCTTGCATTACTGCAGGTTATCCAATGAACTGATTTTTTCCAGTCTTTTAAGAATTCAAAACCCGCCCGATATTCCAACCAGTTGAACTGGAGACGATAACAGATGGCGGAACTGGACTGGCACGCGGAGCGCAGCGACCTTCAGGGACTGGCGCAGCTTGACCGCGCACCCGAGGTGGAAGGGATCGATCTGGTGGCCGTGCGCACATACCGGCAGCAGCGCGTGCGGCAGAAGATGGCCGAATATGATGTTGATGCGGTAATCCTTTCCGACCCGGTCAACATCCGCTATGCGACCGGCACGCGGAACATGCAGGTTTTTTCCATGCGCAATGCCCCGTCGCGCTACCTGCTGCTGACCCAGAACCGCTCCATTCTTTTCGAGTTCACCGGCTGTCTTCATCTTGGAGAGGGGTACGAAACCGTCGATGAGGTCCGCCCTTCGAAGACTGCGAGCTTTGTCGCTGCCGGTCCTCATATTGCAGAGCGCGAACGCGTATGGGCAGCGGAGATGGCAGATACCATCCATGAGCTGACAGGCTTGAAGGAAGCCACGGTGGGGCTGGAACGTCTTAATGCTGGAACGGCCATTGCGCTGAAAGAAGCCGGGCTCAACGTGGTCGACGCGCAGCAACCCGTGGAGATGGCGCGCGCGATCAAATCGCCGGAAGAAATGAAATGCGTGATTGCTTCGTTGCGCGCGACGGAAATAGGCGTCGGCAAGCTGCGTGAAGCAATTCGCCCGGGGCTTACCGAAGCCGAACTCTGGTCAGTGCTGCACAAGTCGATCATCGCGCAGAACGGCGACTATGTCGAAACGAGACTGCTGAATGCAGGTGCGCGCACCAATCCATGGTTCCAGGAAACTTCTGACAACGTCATCGGCGCCAACGAGCTGATAGCCCTCGATACGGATGTTGTCGGCTGCCACGGTTATTATGCCGACTTTTCACGCACCTTCCACTCCGGCCCGGACCGGCCGACGGACACCCAGCGCGAACTTTACAAGGTCGCCTACGAGCAGGTTCACTACAACATGGGCATTCTGATGCCCGGAATGAGCTTCCGGGAATATGCCGACCGGGCGTGGAACATCCCCGACCGCTACTATGCCAACCGCTACTATCTGTCTGCCCATGGCTGTGGCATGACCGGCGAATACCCCTACCTCTATCACCATGGCGACTTTCCGGACGCCGGATATGACGGCGTCGTGGAACCGGGCATGACACTGTGTGTCGAAAGCTACATTGGCGAGGATGGTGCCAAGGAAGGCGTCAAGCTGGAGCAGCAGGTCTTGATCACCGAAACCGGCATCGAGACACTGTCGATGTTTCCGTTCGAGGCACATCTGCTGACCTGATGAGCAGCTCAGCTCCGGAGCGCCAGGACAAGGGCAAACAAACCGACGAAAACGAGGCTGGCTGCCCAGACCCTGTCCAGGTTGAACCACGCCTTTTGCAGGAACCGCAGGCCCAGCCAGAAATAGACGCCGATGGCCAGAAGGCCACCGGCAAGCGCCATGGCGAGCGTGTGGACCGCGGCCACGAGCAACGCCATCCTCAAATCTGCCCCCATGAGTGTTCCGGCCGCCGCGTGGCCTGCCTCCTGCTCCATTGCGCAGATGCCCAGGTAGATTGGCACCAGCATGAGCCCTGCCCCATGGGCAATCGCCACCAGAAAGGACCAGAGGCCGAGCTTCGCTGGTGAAATACGGGCCAGAAAGCGTGGATGGCGATCAGCGATCAGCAGGTACAGCCCCATGCCGATCACCAGACAGGCAGCGCCAATGCGGATTTCCCGTTCCAGGGAAACCAGCGTGATCATTGCCGAAAAAGGCAAGAGAATAACCAGCATCGCCGCCAGATGCCCGACCGCCAGCAGCAACAACGCACGCGGCAGGGCCAGCGTGCGTTGTTCCATCAAGGCAGCCGACACCGCCAGCGGCCAACCCATGCCCGGGTTCACGCCGTGATAGAGACCAGACGCAACGACGGCCCACCAGAGAGCCGACAAACTCGCCTCTTCCAAAACCTAGACCGACGGGAAGCAGAAACTGTCGGTAGAGCAGTCCCCGCCTTCAAGCCGGATCTGGTGCGACCTGTAGCCCGCCGGAAACTCGACCCAGAAATCCGGATCGAGCGTCAATCCGCCACCGGCTCCTACACGAGCCATCACCATCGCGGCGCCGCGCTCTCCCGGATAGAACTGTTCGTCCCAGGTGGAATAGAGCGAGTTGGTCCAATAGACGCGCTGACCATCCCGGCTGATCTCGACCATTTGCGGTCCGTAACCGAAGTCCTTGCCGTTCGGGTGTTTCGTCTTCTTCACGATCCCGCCGATCTCGACCTTGCCGGCGAGCGTCGGGTTCATTGGGTCGGAGACATTATACTGATGCATTTCACCGGTGCCCCAGCATGCGACGTAGAGATATTTGTCATCGAGGCTCAGGTCGATGTCGGTCACCAGCGGTGGAACAGCGGAAAACCCCTTCAGCATTTCAGGCAGGTCTGCGGGATCGGCCGGCTGCGGGTCGATGGTGATGGTCTTCTTGGCTTCAAACGTGCCATCGTCCTTGCGCCACCAGGTGAAGATAGCCCCTTGCAGGTTGGTTGTGTCGACGACAACGCCACAAAAGCCGTATTGTTTGGCGGGATCGTGGGCAGGGCGAACCTCTAGCGCCATCTGGTGGTTTTCGCCCAGATCGATGGTCTGGATGTTCTTTCGCCCGCGCAGATCCCAGAAATGCAGGCTGTGGCCGTATTTATTGGACAGAAGGTCTTCCGCGACGAGACCGTTCTCGAACTGTGGCGGCAGTCCCCACTCCGACGACACCATGTAGTCGCGCGGCAGGTTCCACCAGAAATCATAGTGTTTGTCCTGGATGCCACGATCCATTTCATACCGGCCGAGAATGTCGAAGGTCTCGCAGTCCATGATAAAGATGCCCGGAGGCCCGTCGGTGCCATCCGCACCGCCTCCCCCAAGAGTCGAGACATAGATGCCCTCCGGCCCGCAATGGATGGTGTGCGGGCGGGAATAACCAGTCTTGGCGAAGACTTCTTCCGGTTCGATGATCTTGTGAATTTTCGCTTGAAGCGGCTCTTTCACGTCAACGACGTAGATGCGTGACGACCGGATGCCCGGGATGATCAGGTAACGGCGCTCTAGAAAGGCATGCCCTGTCAGTGGCGACAATGCCGAAGAACAGGCGTTCCACCCGAAATGGTGGAATTCGTCTCCCTTGTTCGGCATGAAGACGGTATGCACGATCTTGCCGTAGTCAGGACTTTGCGGATCGACATTGACGACAGCCAGACCATCGGGTTGAGAGAAATCTGGACTGAGCATCAGGGTGAAAGCCAGCTTCTCAACCGGCGCTTCCATTGCCATGCGCGGCGTCGGATAAAAACTCGGATCGGGCCTTAAATTCATGTCGTCCTCCCTAAACGTGATGACATTCAAGACGGGATGTCCGCATTCCTCTTCTTGTTGTTACCGACCTCCCGAATTCATCTCCTGTGCTGCTTGTCCTGCGTTTTGCAGCCGGGCCGCGCCAAAGATCACCGTGCCGACCAATGGCATTTCCGATTGCGACTTTAGTACAATGCCCGAAATACGTTCAGGGGTCGATGACGAAAACGCATCCTAACTTTGACGAAGAAGAAAGAACAGAAAACCTCAAAACTGGAACTTATCGCGACCGGGTTTCACTGAGGTCCAATTTTGCGCAATAATTTGCCTCAGAACAAAAATCGACCCTAGGCAATCCTGCCATTGCCGCCTATTTAATCGTAAGATTGCGATGGATCGAACAAACCTTGGCTCGATCCACGCCTTCCTTTACTGCCCGACCCGTTCCGGAGACCCTTTCACATGAGTGACCCGACCTACACCCCGCCCAAAGTCTGGACCTGGGAACAGCCGAGCGGCGGCCAGTTCGCCAATATCAACCGGCCTATTTCCGGTTCAACCCACGAGAAGGACCGGCCTGTCGGCAAGCATCCGCTTCAGCTTTATTCTCTGGCAACCCCGAACGGCGTCAAGGTGACGGTGATGCTCGAGGAGTTGCTCGCGCTCGGTCACAAGGATGCTGAATATGATGCCTGGCTGATCAAGATCAACGAAGGCGACCAATTCTCCAGCGGTTTCGTGGAAGCCAATCCCAATTCCAAGATCCCGGCGCTTGTCGACCACTCGACCGAGACCCCGACGCGCGTGTTCGAATCCGGCTCCATTCTGCTGTATCTGGCCGAGAAATTCGGTGAATTCCTGCCCAAGGATCCGGCGAAGCGCACCGAAACGCTGAACTGGCTGTTCTGGCAGATGGGATCCGCCCCTTATCTTGGCGGCGGCTTTGGCCATTTCTACGCCTATGCGCCGGAAAAGTACCAATACCCCATCGATCGCTTCGCAATGGAAGCCAAGCGCCAGCTTGACGTCCTCGACAAGGCGCTGGCTGATCGCCCCTACATCGCCGGTGACGACTATACCATCGCCGATATGGCGATCTTCCCCTGGTATGGCGGAATGGTTCTTGGCCGCGCCTATGATGCGGCGGAATTCCTCTCCGTTCACGAATACAAGAATCTCCTGGCCTGGGCCCAGAAGATCGATGCCCGCCCGGCGGTTGTTCGCGGGCGCAAGGTGAACCGGACCTGGGGAGAAGATCACGAGCAGCTTCCGGAGCGTCATGATGCCGCGGATCTGGACGCAAAAGCCGCGCTGGACCCTGCTGCAGAATAAATTTTCGTCCGGCAGCGGCTCTTTCCCCAGGAACCGCTACCGGGGTTTTACGCACGACCAGTCTTTGGTCATTTTGCCTTGATATGTGTATAGGGCCGGGAAAATTTACTAATTCCGGGCCCTATTTGAGTATTCCGACTGCCGAATGCCCTCTCCCACAGTTTCCGATACCCCTATTTTGTAAATCCCGTGAAATTTATATCGCGCTGCTCTCACTGTGCAGTGCGGTAATACCCTCCAAATTCAATCGCAAGACACCTTGTCATAAGTAATATTTTCGTTTCTAAATTCGCAGCACGTTTGTGAGGGACAGGACGCACGGGGGGAGTTTGTTAGTCAATCCGGCCAACTTGCCCTTACCAGAGGCCAATTCCTCGACACTTGCTGGAGAGACGTATGCCAGAAGCCCTAAAGATCGGCACACCAAAGGAAACCTTCCCCGGGGAGAACCGTGTGGCGATGACACCCGAATCCGCAAAGCAGCTGCAGAAGCTTGGCTTCTCCTGCCTTGTGCAAAGCGGAGCCGGGACCGCCGCAGGATTTTCCGACCAGGCTTATGAAGAAGCCGGCGTTGAAATCGTCAAGACTGCCGCAAGTCTTTGGAAGAAATCGGACATCGTAACCAAGGTCCGGCAGCCCGATGACAAGGAATTGGGCTATCTGACAAAGGACAAGACCCTGATTTCCTTCTTCAACCCGGGTGGGAACACCGACGGGCTGGAAAAGGCGAAGGAATCGGGCGCCAGCGTCATTGCCATGGAGATGGTGCCGCGTATCTCGCGTGCCCAGAAGATGGATGCTCTCAGCTCCATGGCCAACATCGCCGGATATCGCGCCGTTATCGAGGCGGGCAACAATTTCGGCCGTTTCTTCACCGGCCAGATCACTGCTGCCGGCAAGGTACCGCCTGCGAAGGTACTGGTCGTGGGAGCAGGCGTCGCGGGTCTTGCGGCCATCGGCACATCCACGTCGCTCGGCGCGATCACCTATGCATTCGACGTGCGCCCGGAAGTGGCCGAGCAGGTCGAATCGATGGGCGCCGAATTCGTTTATCTGGATTTTGAAGAAGAACAGCAGGATGGCGCTGCGACCGGCGGTTATGCCAGCGTTTCCTCGCCAGAGTTCCGCGAAGCCCAGCTTGCAAAATTCCGGGAACTGGCTCCGGAGATGGACATTGTCATCACCACGGCTCTGATCCCGAACAGGGACGCACCAAAGCTGTGGCTGGAAGACATGGTCAAGGCCATGAAGCCGGGCTCGGTCATCGTCGATCTTGCCGCTGAACGCGGCGGCAACGCGGAAGGAACGGTCAAGGACGAGAAGGTCGTCACCGAAAATGGTGTCACGATCATCGGCTATACCGACTTCCCCTCGCGCATGGCCGCTCAATCGTCCACGCTTTATGCCACCAACATCCGCCATATGCTGACCGACCTGACGCCAGAGAAGGATGGTCAGATCGTTCACAACATGGAAGACGACGTCATCCGTGGCGCGACCGTGACCCATGAAGGCGAGATCACCTTCCCGCCGCCGCCTCCCAAGGTGCAGGCAATTGCGGCGAAATCGAAGGAAAAGCCGAAGGAACTGACGGCGGAAGAAAAGCGTGCGCAGGAAACTGCCGCCTTCAAGGCACAGACCAAGCAGCAGGTGACCCTGCTGGCGGTCGGTGGTCTGCTTCTGCTGCTGGTGGGCCTCATCGCCCCGGCCAGCTTCATGCAGCATTTCATCGTTTTCGTGCTCTCGGTATTCGTCGGTTTCCAGGTGATCTGGAACGTCAGTCACTCGCTGCACACGCCGCTGATGGCTGTCACCAACGCCATTTCGTCGATCATCATTCTCGGCGCGCTGATGCAGATCGGATCCGGATCGTTCCTGGTCATCTTGCTGGCAGGCCTGTCCGTCTTCATGGCCGGGATCAACATCTTCGGCGGTTTCCTCGTCACCCGGCGCATGCTCGCCATGTTCCAGAAATCCTAAGGAGGCCGGCAGATGGAATTCGGTTTCACGACCGCCGTTTACGTTGTTGCGGCTGTTCTGTTCATCCTGTCTCTGGGAGGCCTTTCCGGCCAGGAAAGCGCCAAGCGCGCCATCTGGTACGGTATCGCCGGCATGGGACTGGCCGTTGTCGCCACCCTGATCGGTCCGGGCTCCGGCCTGTGGCTCCTCTCCCTCATCCTGATCGCTGCCGGCGGCATTATCGGTTATTTCGTGGCGCAGCGCGTCCAGATGACCGAAATGCCCCAGCTGGTTGCAGCCATGCACTCGCTCGTGGGTCTGGCCGCCGTGTTCGTCGGCTACAATGCCTATATCGAGCTCGGCAACGTACTGGCGATGGGCGAGGAGGAGCGCAATGCGCTTGAGGGCTTCGCCGCCATCCTGGCGCACAAGACCCCGATCGAACAGTCGATCCTGAAGGTTGAAGTGTTCCTTGGCGTCTTCATCGGTGCCGTCACGTTCACCGGCTCTGTCGTCGCTTTCGGCAAGCTGGCCGGCAAGCTGACCTCCAAGGCGGAAAAACTGCCTGGTGGCCACATGCTGAACGCCGGTGCGGCTGCACTCAGCGTCATCTTGTTGCTGATGTTCCTGAACGGGGCCGGCATCTGGACGCTGGTTCTGATGACGCTGCTGGCGTTCTTCATCGGTTACCACCTGATCATGGGCATCGGCGGCGCCGACATGCCTGTGGTGGTGTCTATGCTGAACTCCTATTCGGGCTGGGCCGCGGCCGCCATCGGCTTCTCGCTTGGCAACGATCTGCTGATCGTCGTCGGCGCGCTCGTCGGTTCTTCCGGTGCGATCCTGTCCTACATCATGTGCAAGGCGATGAACCGCTCGTTTGTCTCCGTTATCCTCGGCGGCTTCGGCAACACCACCGGTCCGGCCATGGAAGTGGAAGGCGAACAGATTGCCATCGACAGCGATGGTGTTGTTGCGGCTCTTGAAGATGCCGACAGCGTCATCATCGTTCCGGGCTATGGCATGGCAGTTGCCCAGGCACAGCAGTCGGTCAGCGAACTGACCAAGCGCCTGCGCTCCAAGGGCAAGGAAGTGCGCTTCGCGATCCACCCGGTCGCAGGCCGCCTTCCCGGCCACATGAACGTGCTCCTGGCCGAAGCCAAGGTGCCGTATGACATCGTTCTGGAAATGGACGAGATCAACGAGGACTTCCCGTCAACGGATGTCGTGATCGTCATTGGTTCCAACGACATCGTCAATCCGGCTGCCCAGGAAGACCCGAACTCGCCTATCGCCGGCATGCCGGTTCTGGAAGTCTGGAAAGCGAAGCAGGTCTTCGTTTCCAAGCGCGGCCAGGGCACCGGTTACTCCGGCATCGAGAACCCGCTGTTCTACAAGGAGAACACCCGGATGTTCTATGGCGACGCCAAGGCCAGCCTCGACAAGCTGCTGACCCAGATCGGCTAAGGCTGAACGACGAGATATCGAGAAGCCGTCCCGGGAGACCGGGGCGGCTTTTTTAATGGCAGAGCCCCGCCCCTCCACCGTCATTCCGGACAAGTGCAACCGCTGTTGCACGCAGATCCGGAATCCAGATATCAGCGTGAGCGCAGCGAACACCGTTGCTCTTCAATTTCGGTTCGGTGTGCCTTCGGCACGAGTATCTCTGGATTCCGGATCGGCGACCGGCTTCGCCTTACTTGTCCGGAATGACGGCCCTAAAAACAAAGGCCACCTGAATATCTCCAGGTGGCCTTTGTGTTGTTTCTAAAAGAAGTGTGCTACCCGCGCAGGCGGGCGCCGTCCTTGTCGAAATAGAACGACTTGCCTTCCGCGATTCCGAAACTCAACTCAGCACCCGGCTTGATCTCGTGCTGGCCGAAGAGCCGTGCAGTGATCTGCTGGTCTTGCACCTTCGCGATCACGTTGGTGTCGCCGCCGAGCTGTTCCACATGCTGCACAGATGCTTTCAGTTGCCCCTGGTCACTCAGGAACAGGTCTTCCGGGCGCACTCCCAACGTGCGGGCATCGCCTTCACTGACCAGGCTTGCGGGCATGAAATTCATGGCCGGCGAACCGAGGAATCCAGCCACGAACTGGTTGACCGGATTGTTGTAAAGCTCCATCGGGCTGCCGATCTGCTCGACGCGGCCAGCGCGCAGGACCACAATCTTGTCGGCCAGCGTCATGGCTTCGGACTGGTCGTGCGTCACATAGATCATCGACGTCTTGAGCTGCTGGTGCAGGTTGGCAATCTCCAGCCTTGTGTTCATGCGCAGCGCTGCATCCAGGTTGGACAGCGGTTCATCGAACAGGAACAGTTTCGGATGGCGCACGATGGCCCGGCCGATCGCAACACGCTGGCGCTGGCCACCAGAGAGTTCCGACGGATAGCGGTCGAGATAGTCCTCCAGGTTCAGCATGCGGGTCGCCTCGGCAACGCGCTGGTCGATCACCTGCTTGCTCTGCTTTTCCTGCTTGAGCGCCAGTGTCATGTTGTTGCGCACGTTCAAATGCGGATAAAGCGCGTAGCTCTGGAACACCATGGCAATGCCGCGTTTGGACGGCGGCGTCGTGTTCACGATCTCCCCGCCGATGCTGACCTCACCGGAGGAGACGTCTTCAAGGCCTGCGATCACCCGCAACAAGGTGGACTTGCCACACCCTGACGGTCCGACGAAGACGACAAACTCGCCGTCTTCCACTTCGAGATTGATGTCCCTCAGGACATGGACGTTGCCGAACGACTTGTTGACGTTGGTCAGGGTTAGCGCCGTCATGGCGTTAGCTCCTTTAGCATGACTGAGTGACCGGTGCGGATGCTCTCGTCGGCGGCAAGGCAAATTGCCAGCGACCGGACGGCATCCAGCATGTGCCGGTTGAGATCGATGTTTTCCGAAATCGCACGAAGCATGAAAGCCTGCTCGGCGTCGCAAAGTTCCTGATGGCCGGGTTCACCCGGCAGATCGATGCGCCGGTCACCTTCCGGGCGATGGACCAGAAGCCCGCCGACCCTGGTGTGGCCGTCAACATCAGCGGATGCGCCCTTGTCGTCCTCGACTATCGAAACGGAGCCTGCGGGCGAAACGACATCCTTCACGAAGAAGGCGGTCTCGGACATCATCGGCCCCCACCCGGCCTCGTACCAGCCGACCGAGCCATCGTCGAAGAAGACCTGAAACTGGCCGTAGTTGTACATGTCCGGGCCGATTTCGTCGGACAGCCGCAGCCCCATGCCGTGCACCTTCACGGGTTCGGCATCGGTAATCTGGCACCAGACATCGACATAATGCACACCGCAATCGACGATGGGAGCAGTCGTCTGCATCAGGGCCTTGTGGGTTTCCCACTCCGCTCCCGAGCTCTGCTGATTGAGGTTCATGCGGAAGACGTATGGTCCGCCGAGCCCCCGCGCCTCCTCAATCAGCCGTACCCAGGACGGATGATGCCGCAGGATATAGCCGACCGCGAGTTTGCGGCCGGTTTCCCCGGCGCAAGCGACCACCCGCTTTGCATCAGCCACGGTTGTCGCCAGCGGTTTTTCGACAAATACATGAGCGCCTGCCTGCATCGCCGCAACCGCATAATCCGCATGGGTGTCGGAATAGGTGGAGATCACCACCAGCTCCGGTCTGGTCGTGTCCAGCGCCTGCGCGTAATCCGTGAACACCGGATAGCCGGCAAGATCCGGATGGGTCACCTGGCCGGAACGGTTGACGAGACCGACGATCTCGGCGTCCGCATGATTGTGGTGAGCCAGGGCGTGGGAAAGTCCCATGTTGCCAAGGCCGACGATCAGAACCCGGATCATTTGACAGCTCCCGAGGTGATGCCGCGAATGAGCTGGCGTGAGAAGATGACGTAAAGAACGAGCACCGGCAGGATCGCCATCGAAAGCGCGGACAGGACCGCATTCCAGTCGGTAACGAACTGGCCGATGAACACCTGACTGCCCAGGGTCAGGGTCTTGGTTTCTTCAGCAGGCGCCAGGATCAGCGGGAACCACAGATCATTCCAGATCGGGATCATGTTGAAGACGGCGACCGTCGCCATCGCCGGGCGCACGAGCGGCAGCACAAGGCGGAAGAAGATCGTGTATTCCGAAAGCCCGTCGATACGTCCGGCGTTCTTCAGGTCATCTGACACCTGCCGCATGAACTCGCTCAGGATAAAGACAGCCAGCGGCAGCCCCTGCGCCGTATAGACCAGGATCAGCGCCATCAGCGAGTTGACCAGACCGGTGGCAACCATCATTTCCAGAATGGCCACGGTGCCGATCCGGATCGGGATCATGATGCCGAGTGCCAGATAAAGGCCCATCAGCATGTTGCCCTTGAAGCGGTATTCGCTCAGGGCAAAGGCCGCCATTGCCCCGAACAGCAGGATGAAGGTCAAGGACACCACAGTGACGATCATGGAGTTCTGGAAGTAGAGGAAAAAATCCCCCTGCTTCATGACCGTCTGGTAGCCGATCATCGAGAAGCTTTCGGCGTCCGGCAGCGCCAGCGGTTCCCTGAAGATCGCCTTGCGGGTCTTGAAACTGTTGACCAGGATCACGAAGACCGGGAACAGCGCGATCAGCGTATAGAGGATCAGGGCGCCATGCATGGCGGCGGTGTTGAGCGGGTTGGTACGCGCCTTGTTCATGTGACGACCTCCCTTACAGCTGATATCTGCGCATCCGGGTCTGGATGCCGAAGAGGTAGAGACAGACGCCGATCAGGATGATCGCGAACATGGCGCTTGCGATTGCCGAACCCATGTAGGGATCGCCCAGCTGAAGCTGGAATCCGAAGAACGTGCGGTACATGAAGGTGCCGAGAATATCGGTCGAGAAGTCCGGTCCGGCCAGTGCTCCCTGTGCCGTATAGATCAGATCGAAGGCGTTGAAATTGCCGACGAAGGTCAGGATCGAAATGATGCCGATGGACGGCAGGATCAGCGGCAGCTTGATCTTCCAGAAGGCCGACATGCCGGTGATGCCGTCAATTTCGCCAGCTTCCAGTATCTCTTCGGGAATGGACAGCAGCGCGGCATAGATGAGCATCATCGGGATGCCCACGAACTGCCAGACCGAAATAAGCGACAACGTGGTCAGTGCGTACTCTTCCTTGCCGAGCCAGGGCGCGAACAGGAACTTCAGACCGACGGCATCCAGCATGGACGGAGCGATGCCCCAGATCGGCGACAGGATCAGTTTCCAGGCGAAACCGACAATCACGAAGGACAGAATTGTGGGAATGAAGATCGCCGAGCGGTAGAAGGCCGCAAAGCGCAGTCGCGGATGGCTGAGAATGGCCGCCAGGGCGATGCCGATCGGGTTCTGAACCAGCATATGAATGATGAAGAACCAGAAATTGTTCCCCAACGCGTTCCAGAACTGATCCGACCAGAGCGGATCGCCAAGAAGCGTGGTGAAATTCTGCAGCCCCACGAAGACGCGCTCCTGGTCAATCTTGCTGTAGAGGGCAAGACGAAGCGTGTTGAAGAGGGGAAAGATCATCACGGCCGTGTATACAAGGACCGCTGGGGCCAGGAACACGACGATATGCCAGCGGAAGCGAGGCCTGCTCATAAAAAGCTCCGGTCAAATGCCCCGGGCAAGCAGACGCCTGCCCGGGATATAGACGTCCCTGGGGCAGGCAGAAGTCTGCCCGGGATATAGACTTCCCTTGGGCAGACAGAGGCCTGTCCAGGTCCAGAGTTCCCGGGCGATGCGAACACCGCCAGGGAACCGTTTGTCATTCGTGCAGATTACTTCTGCGGCTCGTACCAGCTCGCCAGACCGTCCTGCAGCTTCTTGCCAAGTGCCTCAGGCGTTTCCGTACCCTTGATAGCGGCAGCGGATGCGCCCCAGGTTTCGTTTTCCAGGTTCGGCGTGCCGCGGGACAGGATCTGGTAGGTGGACCTGATGGTGCTTTCACACTCGCCGCGCCAGCTGGCGAATTCCTTCGCAAGCGGATCTTCCAGTTCAACCGGCGTCTTGGACAGCGGGAAGAAGCCCGGCAGAGCGTTGCCGAAGATGGTGGCGAATTCAGGAGAAGCCACCCAAGCCAGGAATTCCTTGGCCTGTTCGGGATGTTCGGTCTTGGCGTTCATGCCGATGCCGATGTCGGTATGATCGGAGATGTAGCACTTGTCGCCAGCGTTGCGGAGCGGCGGCTTGAAAGCACCCATTTCGAAATCGGCCTGGGTGTTGAAGCCCGAAATTTCCCAGCTGCCGGCCGGATAGACCGCTGCACGGCCAAGCGTGAAGATGTTCTGACTGTCCGGATAGGTCTGGGCCTCGTAGCCATCGCCAAGGTAAGGTGCCCATTTTGCCAGCGTGGCGTAAGGAGCAACCCACTGCTCGTCAGTGAGCTTCTGCTCGCCGGCGATCAGAGCCTTGCGGCCTTCCTCACCCTTCCAGTAGTTCGGGCCGATGTTGTTGTAGCCCATGGTGGCCGCTTCCCACTGGTCATTGGTGCCCATGGCCATCGGGATATAGGTGCCGTCTTCCTTGATCTTGTCGAGAGCGGCGAAGAACTCTTCCTCGGTCGTCGGGACTTCGATGCCCAGTTCGTTGAAAGCATCCTTGTTGTAGATGAAGCCGTGGATCACGGCAGCCATCGGCACACAGAAGCTTGCCGAGCCGTCGTCCGTCTGCCAGGCAGCCTTGGCAACGTCTGAGAAGTTGTTCATGGCGTCCATGTCGGACAGATCCGCCAGGTGTCCGGCATCATAAAGCGCCAGGGAGGCGTCGAACGGACGGCAGGTGATCAGGTCGCCCGCGGAGCCGGCATCAAGCTTGGAGTTCAGTACGGCATTGTATTCTGTCGGTGCGGACGGGGTGAATTTCACCTTGATGCCCGGATGCGAGGCTTCAAAAGCCGGAATGATCTTTTCCTGCCACAGCGCCAGATCGTCGTTGCGCCAGCTTTCGATCGTCAGCGTGACATCTTCAGCAAAAGCCGTCGACGTAAAGAGCGCAGTGCTGGCCATCGCCAGAGCTAGAATATTGCGTTTCATAAGACACCTCCGAAAAGTTCCATCCATTGCTGGACGTTCAAAATTGTCCGCTCACGGCGTTGGAGCCCGTCCCGCTTCCCGGCGCGGCCGGCCCTAATGGGACCTTCCGTTGCCATTCGCGTTTTTGTTTTACCGCCAGATACAGAACAATATGCGCCGGAGAGCTTCAGCCCTCCTGCTCATTTCATATAATACCTATTTGATACCACTTGTCGACCTATTAGTTTGAAATCGTGAAAATCATTTTTCACAGGCCGAATCGCCCATTCGCGCAGCTTATTGGTATTATATTGGATTTATTTTTTCGACCTTTCAGGCTCAGAGGTATTGTTTCGCCACGTTCAGCAAACGCCGAAACCCGGCGGATTTCCGCCTGTCCGGTATTGTCTTGTAAATAACTGGCATTACTCCAGCCGGAACAAATGTTTTGGCCCTCGTGCGAGCTGGTTTCCACACATGCCTGTCCTGCACGGTCGCGGGAGCTGTTCAGTCGAGGCCCCGCTTCAGAGATCAGGCATAACAATCTGTTTTTTAAAAGAAATCAGAACCTGCCACTTGAAACTGGCCTCTACACCCAGACCCGTTTTCCGAAACCGACCCGGGCAACAGCGCACTTGAATGGTTGCGATTGAAAAAGAAATGGCGGATGCCGCCTGTACCGCTGCGTCTTCCACAGTACAGCCCAAACAACTCGCTCTTCCCGGAGCGCAACAGTCGCACCGGCTCACGCCACCACGTTACCACCTGCCCTAACTGCCATCCTTTGCCGATCAGGGCAGCGCCCCAACCGGGCAGGCCTAATCCTTGTCGAACAGGAAATAGTCGGGCCACAGATCCTGAAAGGTGTCGATATCGATCTGCAGCTTGTTGAGATGGTTGTTCATATTGGCAACCGCCGCATCTGCATCGCCATTTTCGATCGCTTCCAGAACAGCGGCATGTTCGCCGACGATCAGCTGCATCCGGCCTTCCTGCGGCAGCGTCAGCCTGCGATAGCGCTCCACCTGCAGCCTGATCTTCTCGATCATATTCCAGATGCCCGGGTAACCGCTGGCTGCGGCGATACCGGAATGAAAGGCATTGTCCGCCTCATGGAAGGCCTGTTCGTCGCCTTTGTCGGCCAGTTCCTGCTCGCGCTGGACTATCGCCCGCAGCCCCATCAACTGGCTCTTGCTCGCCTTCATCGTGGCTTCGCGAACGCAGACTTCCTCCAGCGCTTTCCTCGCGACGATGGCCTCGCGCAATTCGGAAACGGGGATCCTGGCAACGAAAGTGCCGGACTTCGGGAAAACGTCGACAAGGTTCTCTTCCGCCAGCCGCAAGATCGCCTCGCGAACCGGTGTTCGGCTGATGCCGTATTTTTCGGTCAGGTCTTTTTCCGCCAGCGGCGATCCGGGTGGCAGCGTGACATTTATGATCGCGTTGCGCAGGTCCTGGTAGACGATTTCCGAGTTGCGGGCCGCCCGTCTGGCGGTCCCGGAAGCAGCACCGCGTGGGGGTGCATTTTTCGCTCTCGGCTTGCGCGTCTTGCCTCCGGCAGAAGGCGTTTCATCCAGTGATACGGCCATCGTCTTTCCTGAAACCAAGAGGTTCGAAGATGCAGCTTAACGGAGCCTATCTGCTTCGAATCTCTACAGTTTCTCCCCCTCTTTTCCGGTTTACTAGCAATCCAGCAAAGGGATGACCAGCCGAATTCGTTTGCATTCTTACAATATGTCATATACGTAAAATAACTTGTATACCAGTTATACAAGATAGGCCGATTGAGTGGAGGAGCTCGACCCCGGCCGACGGGAGGACAGACATGATTGGAAGAACGATGAAGCGCGGCCTTCTGGCCGCCGCGATGACACTTGCCCTGGCTGGACATTCCTGGGCCGCGGACCTGAAATGGGCGCATGTCTATGAGGAAGGATCCAGCTACCACAAATGGGCGCTGTGGGCCGCAGACCAGATCAAGGAAAAAACGGATGGCCGCGTGACCATCTCGGTCTACCCGGCCTCGTCACTTGGCAAGGAAGCAGAGATCAATGAAGGCCTGACCATCGGGTCCGTCGACATGATCTATACCGGGCCCAACTTCGCCGAACGCGACTACGGTCCGATCGCCATTTCCGACTATCCCTTCATGCTGAAGAACTATGATCACTGGAAGGCCTATCGGGACAGTGACCTCTTCAGCGACCTTTCCAATGGCTACAAGGAAGCGACCGGTCACACGGTGATGGCCATCACCTGGTATGGCTACCGCCATGTGACATCCAAGTTCCCGATCACCAAACCGGACGACATGAAGGGTCTGAAGATCCGCGTGCCGGATTCGCCGCTGATGGTGCTGTTCCCGAATGCGGTTGGCGCCAACCCGACACCGATCGCCTTTTCCGAAGTGTATCTGGCGTTGCAGCAGGGCGTTGTCGACGCCCAGGAAAACCCTCTGCCGACGATCAAGTTCAAGAAGTTCTACGAGGTCCAGTCCAACATCAATCTGACCGGCCATATCGGCAATTCGCTGATCATCGTCGTTTCCGAAAACGCGATGGGGCAGCTTGGTGACGATGCGGCCACCGTGGACGCTGTTCTGAAGGAAGCCGCCGCGCAGAATGCGGACGAGATCTATCAGTCGGAACAGGATCTTGTGCAGTGGTTCGTTGATCAGGGCATCCAGATAAACGAAGTCGACAAGGCCGCTTTTCAGGCTGCTGTCGAGCCGATCCTGACCGATGAATCCAAGGTTCCCTATACCCAGGAACACTACGAGCGGATGCAGGCTCTCGCTCAATGACGCAAAGCAACGATGCCGTGGCTGACCAAACGAAACAGGCCACCGCACAAACGGAGCAAGGGCGCGCAGACGGCGCGCCCGAACTGCTTCACTTTGACGAGACCGAAACCGACCTCAGCGCGCTCAAATGGATCGATGCCCCCGGCATTCTGGTCTTCTGGGTCCTTGCCGTGGTCGTTTTCCTCCAGTTCTTCACTCGCTATGTGCTGAACGATTCCCTCGCGTGGACCGAGGAAGTGGCCCGTTATCTGCTGATCCTGGTCTGCTTTCTTGGCGCAATCACCGCGACCCGGCGTGGTGCGCATATCACGCTCGAGTTTCTGATGCGCATGGTGCCGCCGCGTCTTGCGAAAGCTCTGACTGTTCTGTCCCAGACGATCACGCTCGGCTTTTTCGCTTCCATGACCTGGATCGGTATCGAACTGACCCAGAAAACCCGGCAGAAGATGATTTCCCTGCCAATCCCGAAGGCATGGATCTACACGATCTGCGTCGTCGCTCTCGGACTGATGGCGTTCTACTCGGCCATCTGGCTGTGGCGCCGCCTTCGCCAAAGCCCCGAAGACCTCGTCCGCTCGCTGGACGACCACCTGCCAACCGATTGAAGAGTTTTCGCCGATGGCCGTCCTGTTCATGATGATGCTGCTGTTCGCCCTGATGATCATCGGGGTGCCGGTTGCAGCCGCCCTCGCCCTTGCCTCGCTCGCCTTCGTGCTGATGGAAGGCCTGCCGCCGATGATCGTGCTGGCAAACATGGTCAACGGCATTAATTCGTTTCCGCTTATCGCGGTTCCCTTCTTCATTCTTGCAGGCAACCTGATGAACTCTGCAGGCATCACGACCCGCATCTTTGCCTTCGCCCGCGCGGCGGTCGGCTGGATGCACGGCGGACTGGGTCACGTGAATGTCGGCGCGAGTGTCATCTTTGCCGGCATGTCAGGGGCCGCCGTGGCGGACGCGGGCGGTCTCGGCAACATCGAGATCAAGGCCATGCGGGACAGTGGCTACGATACGGATTTTGCGGTCGGCATCACAGCTGCCTCTTCCACTATCGGGCCGATCATTCCTCCGTCTTTGCCGCTGGTTATCTACGGCGTCATCGCGGACGCTTCCATCGGACAGCTTTTCATGGCCGGCATCGTTCCCGGCCTGATGATGGCACTGGCCCTGATGGTGATGGTTGCCTGGTACTCCCGGCAGAGGAATTATCCGCGCGATCTCAATTTCCGCTTTTCGCGGCTTGGCCAGACCTTTCTCCATGCCCTGCTTCCCCTCATGACACCGACGATCATTATCGGCGGCATCATGTTCGGTATTTTCACTCCGACGGAAGCGGCGATCGCCGCCGTCGCTTGGTGCATTTTTCTGGGTGTCGGCGTCTATCGGACGCTGAATTTCAGAAAGATCCTCAAGGTTTCCTTCGAGACGGTGGAGACTACCGCAGCCATCATGCTGATCGTGGCCGCCTCCACGATTTTCGCCTGGATCCTGACGGCCAATCAGACAGCACGCCACTTTTCCGAGCTGATGGTGGCATTGACGGACAACAAGGTCGTTCTGCTACTGATCATCACGCTGATCGTGCTGGTGATCGGCCTGTTCATGGAAACAATCGCCGCCATCACCATTCTGACGCCGGTGCTGCTTCCGGTAGCTGTCGGCCTGGGTATCGATCCGGTGCATTTCGGGATCATCATGATCCTGAACCTGATGATCGGCCTTCTGACGCCGCCTGTCGGCATGGTGCTTTACGTGCTTTCAAAAGTGGCGCAAGTGCCTTTCGAGCGATGCGTGACGGCAACGGCTCCCTTCCTCGTCCCGCTGATCACGGTGCTGCTGCTGCTGACCTTCGTTCCGGCCTTTTCGATGTGGCTGCCGACACTGGTCTTTCGGTAGGCGCAAATCGGCTCAATTTTCGGAAGTGCGGTTCACATCCATTTACCGGTGCCGTGTTTGACTGTGCCAATATTCCGCGAGGGAATTTGTGGCACAGCTAGGGGGCCGGAATGTTCGACAGGTTGGCTTTTTCTTTTGCGGCATTCGCAGCCGTCACTTTGACGCTCGACGGCGTTTGCGCCCAGTCCACGGAACCGGTGTTCTACCCGGGAACGAACGAGGGTCTGTTTCTGATCGTCACCGACATCCACTTCGACCCGTTCAGTGATCCAGCCCTCGTGCCGGCCCTGGACAAGAGCCCAGTCTCCGGGTGGACAGATATTTTCAAGGGGGCTGCCGAAAGCATCAAGAGTTACGGCAATGATGCCACCTACTCGCTGATGGTCTCCGCCCTGGATGCGGCGGCGGCCCAAGGCATGTCCTACGACTACGTGCTTTATACCGGCGACTACCTGAGCCACCACTTCAATGACGCCTACCAGAAGACAGCGGGCGACAGTCCGCAGGGTGTGACCTTGTTTGCCATCAAGACCACGCAATATGTTTCCCAGCTTCTGGGCGACACCTTCGGCGACATCCCGGTCTATGGCGTTCTGGGCAACGAGGATTCAGCCTGCGGTGACTACCAGCTCGCCCCCGACAGTGCATTTCTTGAAGGTGTCGGCGAGCAGTGGGCGAAGCTGAGCCGTCAACCGGGCGGATTCCAGGCGTTCAAGCACGACGGTTTCTACAAAGTTACCCATCCAACGGTGCCGGATCAGGACATCATCGCCCTCAGCAACGTCTACTGGGCAAAACACTATTCGGATGCCTGCAATACCAATGGTGGCGATCCCGGAAAGGACGTCATGACCTGGCTGGATGAGCAGCTTGCCGTGACGCAGCAGGCCGGCCGCAAGGCCCAGCTACTGATGCATGTTCCACCAGGCGCCGATGCCCGCGACACGGCGCGCCATGCAGACAAGGGGATGTGTGAGGCAAGTATCCATCTCTTCTGGCAAGAGCATTACCTCACGGAGTTTCTGGAGCTGATGTACAAATATGCGGGCACCGTCGACTACACATTTTCCGGCCACACGCATATGGACGGCTTCACTGTCATCAACGATGCATCGGGCGAACCGCTGATTGCGAACCAGATAACGGCATCGGTCAGCCCTGTCTTCGGCAACAACCCGGCCTTTGCAGTCTTTCTATACGACAAGACCAGCGGCACGGTGAAGGACTCGGCGACGTTCTATCTGACGAACCTCGAAGCTGCCGCCGCCGGTGCAAAGCCGGACTGGCAGCTTGAATATGGCTACCGCTCCACCTATGCGGTTCCGGACCTTTCCGCCGCCAGCCGGGCCTCGCTGGCCAAGACGCTTCAGAACGACGAACCACTGCGCCAGCGGTTCAGCGATCTCTATGCCGTCCAATCAGCGACCCCGGAAATCGATCCTGTCAATTGGCAGGCATATGGCTGCGCGCTCGATGCCACCAGCCCTGAAGCCTACAAAGCCTGCCTCTGCAGCAGCAACTGACCGTGCGAGTACCTTTTACTCAGCCTGAGCAAGCGAGGGGTTGAGTTCCCCACGCACTCAGGCTGCCAGGCGCCGGCCTTCAGCATCGAACAGATGTGTCTTGTCCAGATCCAGCGCGATGCCGACCGGATCACCGGATTTCAGCGCGAAATGTCCGTGCTCGCGCACCAGGACCTGACCGATACCCGGCACACTTGCGTGAATGTTGGTGTCCGAGCCCAGGTGTTCGACCAGTTCGGCCGTTCCGGAAATATGAGCGACGTCCTGGGCGACGATGTTGAGATGTTCCGGACGGACCCCCAACTCCCTTGCAGCTGCTTGCCCGTTGCTCAACCCAAGGCCGAGGCTGGCGCCGTTCTTCAGCGCAACGCCACCTTCCTTCGGTTCGATATCGAGGATGTTCATGGTCGGAGACCCGATGAACTGGGCAACGAACTTGTTGGCAGGGGTGTCGTACAGCTCCAGCGGCGTGCCGACCTGCTGGATGTCGCCCGCATTCAGGACCACGATCCTGTCAGCCAATGTCAGGGCTTCCACCTGGTCGTGGGTCACATAGATCATCGTCGACTTCAGACGCTGGTGCAGCCGGGCGATTTCCAGGCGCATTTCGACACGCAGTGCCGCATCGAGATTGGAAAGCGGTTCATCGAACAGGAAGGCGCTGGGATCACGGACGATTGCTCGCCCCATGGCGACACGCTGGCGCTGTCCGCCTGAAAGTTGCTTGGGCAGGCGTGCAGTCAGATTGCTCAGGCCGAGTGTCCTGGCAGCTTCCTGCACCTTGTTTACCCGCTCCTCGTTTGCCGCTTTGCGGATTTCCAGCGAGAAGCCCATGTTCCGCGCCACATCCATATGCGGATAAAGCGCATAGGACTGGAAAACCATGGCCATGTCACGGTCACGGGGCGGCACTTCGTTCATGCGTTTGCCGTCTACCGTGAAGTCGCCTCCGGAAATCGGTTCCAGGCCGGCAATCATGCGCAGCAGCGTGGACTTGCCGCAGCCGGACGGGCCGACCAGCACGATGAATTCGCCATCATCGATGGAGAGATTGATATCGCGCATCACCTCGACGGAGCCATAGGCCTTGGCGATGTTCTTGAGTTCGATACGAGCCATGGTCTGGGTCTCCTACCCTTTGACGGCGCCAGAGGTGAGCCCCTGGACCAGATAGCGCTGGATGAAGATGAAGAACAGACAGGACGGCACCAGTGCGAGCACGCCGGCGGCCATCATCTGCCCCCAGTCGACAGAGAACTTCGAAACGAAAGTCAGAAGCCCGACGGGGAAGGTCATGGTGTCGTTGGAGTTGATCAGCATGAGCGCGAAGAGCAGCTCGCTCCAGGCGGCGGTAAAGACGAACCCTAGCGTCGCCCCAAGCCCCGGAAGCGTCAGCGGCAGGATGATTTTCCTGAGCGCTTCGAAGCGGCTGCAACCGTCAATCATGCCGGCCTCCTCCAGATCCTTCGGAATGCCGTCAAAGAAGGACTGCATCAGGAAGGTGGCGAAGGGAATGTTGAAGGCCGTGTAGACGATGATCAGGCTGGTAAGCGAGTTCAGCAGACCGATCGCCGCAACGATCTTGTAGATCGGGGCAATGATCATCAGAAGCGGAAACATCTGGGTGATCAGCATCAGGGCGATGATCAGCCGTTTGCCGCGAAAATCGAACCGCGAGAAAGCGTATCCGGCAGCCGCCGCAATCGCCGTGGTGATGGCCGCGGTGCCAATGGACACGATCACACTGTTCTTGAAATAGGACAGGAAATCCGTTGCGATCAGAACAGTCTGGAAATTCTCGAAGGTAAACTCGCTCGGAAAGAGCGCCGTCCCTTCCGTGAAGATCAGCTTGTCCGGCGTGATCGCGATCTTGACGAGCCAGTAGAGCGGGAAAAGCGCAAAGGCGACGTAAAACCCCAGAGCCAGATATTTTCCAGTAACCGCCAGAGGCGAGCTATTACGAAGCGCACTCATCGAAGCACCTCAGATCTTGACCAGTTTCCGGCGCAGCACCAGCAGGATTGCCGCATAGATCAGCAGCAGGCCCAGGAGCGCGACCGCGATTGCGGAGGCATAGCCGAAATCGAGTTTCCGGAAGGCTGTTGTGAAAATGTAGGTCGACAGGATCTGCGTCGAGTTTGCAGGTCCGCCGCCGGTCATGACGAAGATGAGATCGGCGAAATTCGCGATCCAGATCGTCCTCAGCATGACGGTGATTGCGATCATCGGTGCCAGGAACGGCAGCGTGATCTTGGTGAAGGTCTGCCAGGCGGTCGCGCCGTCGATTTCCGCAGCCTCGTAAAGTTCGCCCGGGATGGACTGCAGCGCAGCCAGCAGCGTGATGGCGAAGAAGGGAATGCCGAACCAGACGTTTGCGGTCACAGGTCCCCACATGGCGAGGTCCTTGTCACCCAGGATGTTGAAAGGCTCCGAAAGGATTCCGAGAGCAGCCAGCCAGTGTGGCAGTGGTCCGATGGTCGGGTTGAAGAGCCAGGCCCAGGTGAGAGCCGACAGGAACGTCGGTACGGCCCAGGGCAGAAAAACCAGTGCCTGAACAATGCGCTTGCCGTGGAACTGTGTGTTCAGCAGCATCGCGAGGCCAAGACCCAGGAAGAACTGGAAGAAAATCGACCCGAGTGTCCACCAGAACGTGTTGGTGAGCGCCAGCCAGAACTTCCGGTCAGACCACAGGGCCTCGAAGTTGGCAAAGCCGACCCAGCCCGACTGGAACGGGCGCAGCAGGTTGACAGCCTGGAAGGCATAGGAAACGCCGATCACCAGTGGCACCAGCATCACCAGGGCAATCAGCACGATTGCCGGGGTCAGGTAGAGATAAGGCTCCACCATGTAACGGAAGTAGAAGGTGGGCCGAGCCCGGGATTTTTTCCCGGGCACGGCAGTGTCGATCGTGGTCATTGCGCGGCTTTCCAGCGGCCATATTCTTCCGTCAGGAACTCGGCCCATTTGTCGGCCACTTCCTGAGCGGAGATTTCACCCAGGAGGGCTTCCTGGCTGGATTCCAGGGCGATGGAGTCCGCGAAGTAACCGAACTGCTCCAGATAGGTCGGCATGACCGTCGGGATGTACTGGTCGCCGTTCAGGGTGTCGAACCAGCCCTTGAACTGCTCGGTCTTGAAGTACGGATCCTGCTCGGCACCTTCATGGATCGGAATGACGCCAACGCGCTTCGCCCATTCCTTGTTGGTTTCCGGGCTGGACAGATGCGCAATCAGTTTCCAGGAAAGGTCTTCGTTGCTGGTCGTGTCGAACATCGCCCAACCGGCGAAACCGATTGTCGGGAAGGCCTTGCCGGCCGGACCGACAGGCATCGGAACCACAGCGAAGTCTTCCGGCGCCATACGCTCGGCAACCGCGATCAGCGCATCCGGGTCCTGATCGAGGAACGCACAGGTTCCCGAATAGAAGCCGGCCACGATCTCGTTGAAGCCCCAGCTGACGGAATCCTTCGGGGCATAGCCCTTCTGGTACATGTCGATCAGGAACTGGATGCCTTCGACGGAACCCGGCTGGTTGAGCGTGCTCTTGCCATCCGCGTCAAAGAAGGTGTTGTCCCCGTTCATGGTGGCGGCCATCATGATCCAGCCGTTGAGCCCACCAGGTCCGCCCCGGAGACAATATCCGTATTTTCCGTCCAGTTCGGAAACGGCCTTGGCCGCATCCATGAATTCCGCCATCGTGCTCGGCGGATTTTCGACACCGGCTTCGGCCAGCAGTTTCTTGTTGTAGAACATGGCACGCAGATAGAAGCCGTAAGGGATCAACCGTGCGGTCTTGCCGTCAGTCTGACGGCCCATGTCCAGGGTCTTCTGGGTCAGCGTACCGCCATATTCCCAACCGGCGATCTTGTCGTTCAGATCGACCAGCCTGTCCTTGTAGATCCCCGCCCAGCGGTCCGGCATTTCAACGACATCGGGAATGTCGCCACCGGCCACCATGGTTGCCAGCTTTTCAAAGGCCTGGCCCCAGGGCAGCGAGACGATTTCAACTTCCGTGCCCGGGTTGGCAGCCTCGAAGGCGTCCACTTGCTTCTGTAGTACTTCCGTGCGCTCCGGGCTGGTGATCACTTCCACCAGCTTCAGGGTTTCCGCGCTCGCTGCCGAGCCTGCCAGAAACGCCAATGCGCTAATTGCTCCTATCAGTCCCCTCATGGTTCAACTCCGCTTCTTTCAGGTTTGGTTTGAATTGCGCCGTCTTATGTCCGGGCGCTTTTGCTCAGGGCCGCCTCGAAGTCGGCCCAAAGATCGTTGGGGTCTTCCAACCCCAGGCTGAGGCGTACGATCCGGTCGGATACGCCAAAGCGTTGCATTGAATTCTGCTCACCGGCCTGGTTGAGGCCGATGCGTGTCGGCAGGATCAGGCTTTCGAAACCACCCCAGCTGACACCAAGGCGGAACAGCTTCAGGCTGTCGGCAAGGTTCGGGATGTCGACGTTGTCGTTCAGCGCAACGGACAACAGGCCCGAGCGGCCAGTCAGACCGGGCACGATGTTCGGACCGGGCGAATGCACCGCGCTGACATGCGGGTGGCTCGCCAGCCGGTCAACAAACAGGTTCGCGGTCGCCTGATGCTGGCGCATGCGCGGGCCGAGGGTGCGCAGTCCCCGGGTCAGCAGGAAAGCCTCGAATGGCGCAAGCTTGCCGCCGAGCAACGGCAGGGTCAGGTCCCGGATCCGGTCGATCAGGTCCTGGCGTGCCACCACCACACCGGCAACCGTGTCGGAATGGCCGGACAGGTACTTGGAGGCAGAATGCAGAACGATGTCGATGCCGAGGGTCAGTGGACGCTGGAAAAGCGGTGTTGCCCAGGAGTTGTCGATAACGGTGATCGTGCCGTGCTTTTTGGCATGTGAGGCGACAACTCCGAGATCCAGCGTCTTGAAGACGACGGAGGTCGGGCTTTCCAGATAGGCGAGCTTCACGCCCTTGAGCAGATCCGGATCCGACTGGAACTCCTCAATTGAATGATAGGTAACCCCGACGCCAAACGGGCGCAGCATACGCTCGAACAGGCGATACGCGTCCGGATAAACATGTTCGATGCAGGCAATGCGGTCACCCGGCTTGACGAAGGCAAGAACGGTGGAGGAGACCGCTGCCATGCCGGACGCAAAACCGACAGCAGCTTCGCCCTCTTCCGCCTGGGCCATCAGCTTTTCAAAGGCAGCCACAGTGGGGTTCTGAACCCGTGTGTAAAGCGGCTCGTTGGAGCGGCCCGCCATTCGGTCTTCGAAAGCCTTGTAGTTGTCGAAGGTGAAGAGAGACGTCTGCACGATCGGCGGCGCCACAGCCCCCCCTGTCTCGGCAGCAGCCGCCAGCAGCGTCTCGATCGAATATCCACCCGGCACAGCGTCAGCCATCGTGTTCCTCTGAAATTTTCTGGGTTTCGGCGCAGACCATGTCGATGATCATCTCGGTCAGTTCCGCTGCCTTGTCCTCGTCACCGGCGATGATCGCGTCGGCAAGCGGGCGGTGCAGCGGGATGGTGTCTTGGCCGAGATGCGGCTTGCCGAACGGTGTTTCGTAAATGTCGTGAAAGGCTTTCTGGATCTGTTCGATGAACTGTCTGAACAGGGGATTGCCGGTCGCATCGTGAACGGCGTTGTGAAACCGGTGGTCGGCCGGGCGCCAGTCTTCACCGGCTTCGAACACAGCCATCAGTTCCGCCGCCCGGGCATTGATGATGCGGCGCTGTTCCGGCGTTGCGGATCTCGTTGCGATACGCACCGACTCGATTTCCAGAGGCCGTCGAACCTGCTGCATTCGCAACAGGCTCTCGGCTTCATGTTTGATGGTGAGGGCCACGCGCAGTGTATTGGTTGATATTTCCGCGATGAGCCTTGTGCCGGCTCCTTTGTTGCGGCTGACGACACCCATGCTTTCCCAGGTCTTGAGCGTCTCGCGAATGGTCGACCTGCCAAAGCCGAGACGGCGCACAAGCTCCAGTTCCGGCGGCAGACGATCTCCGATCTTGAGGCCTTCCTGCTCGATGAGGCTGATCAGGGCTCGCGGCACATCCCGCGGCTCACTCGCTGCTGCAGACCCCGTTTCCGGTTTCGGCTGTTGTGCATTTTCCGGCATGGACAGATGTCGACCTTCTTTGTTTGCCATCTCACGTTACCACTTTGTCTGACATTGTAAACACTTTGTCTGACATAATTTTCAGTCAAAGCGCTATCCCGTTTAAACAATTGTTTTATTGAGTGAATTTATAATCTCGCGAAGAACATCAGCCACCGCAGCTCCACGCCTCTCACAACAATCACACTCACCATCGTCATCCCGGCCAAGCAACGCGCGAGCCGGGATCGGGGAGCCGCTGGCGACGGCGGTGGCCCGCCTCCTATCGACAGGCCTCAGCTTCCCCGATCCAGGGTCTGCGCTACGCTTCGTACGGGAAGACGAAATCGAGGTGGGAGATTGTCCCGGAGACGGCCTGTCGCGGAGGCTGTAAACAAAAGCCCGGCACGAGGTGCCGGGCTATAGATAGCGCAACAGAAATATTCTCTGCCGGTCAGCCGACCTGGGCGGTTGCCTCGATCTCGATCAATGCATCGTCCTCGATGAGCCCGGCCACCACGACGACCGACATGGCCGGGAAGTGCCGCCCCATCACCCTGCGGTAGGCTTCACCGACTTCTCTCTGCCGGGCAAGATATTCGCGTTTGTCTGTAATGAACCATGTCAGGCGAGCGATGTCGGTCACGGCTCCACCGGCAGCCTCGACAATGGCCACAATGTTGGCAAGCGTCTGTTCCATCTGGCCGACGAAGTCACTGGTTTCAAAGACCTGGTCCTTGTTCCAGCCGATCTGGCCGCCGATATGGAGCGTCTTGCCCTCCGTCAACATGCCGTTTGCATAGCCTTTTGCCGGGGCCCAGCCGTCGGGTTGAATGCTTTTGACCGTCATTGATCCTGACTTTCCTTGTCTTCCGGATCAGCTGAAAATCAATCCGACTGGATTGAACTCTCAAGGCTGATCGCTCCCTACCTGTTGAACCGGTGGGCGCTCAAGCGAGTGCCGACTGGTCCAGAAATCGTTGTTTTACCTGTTCCGGCCATGGCTCCGGTTTGCCACTGCTGTCCACGTTGACGATGGTCAGTTCGGTCTGGAAGCGCACCTCGCCATCGCATTGCGCGCTGATTGCGATGCCGCAACTGGTCCGGCCAACCTTGGTCACGTTCAAGCCGAGCACCAGAAGATCGCCTAGTTTGCTCGGAGCCATGAAACGCGTGCGGATTTCCGCAGTCGGTACGGCTCCCACCTTGTGAATGTCCTTGAACGGCCATTCGACGACCTTGTCGAAAAAGGCTTCGACACAATCGTTCATCATCTCGAAATAGCGGGGATAGAAGACAATTCCCGCCGGATCGCAATGCTTGAACAAGATGGATTGCTCGAACCGGAACATCACTTAAACCCCGATATACTTGGCAGTGACGTCGTCGGTCAGGGCATCAATGCCGCCAGTCCAGACGGATGTGCCGCGTTCCAGGATCGTCGCCCGGTCGCAAACCTGGCGCAGTTCCTTGATCGACTTGTCGATGACGAGGATCGCGAGCCCCGTATCCGCCTTCAGCTGACGGACTACCGCCCAGATTTCCTGGCGGATGACAGGGGCCAGGCCTTCGGTCGCTTCGTCCAGAATCAGCAGCTTCGGGTTGGTCATCAGGGCTCGGCCAATAGCAAGCATCTGCTGTTCGCCACCCGACAGCGAACCCGCTCGCTGGCCGCGCCGTTCACCAAGCCGCGGAAACATGCCGATGACGCGTTCGAAGGTCCAGTCGCCGCGCCGTGCCGCCGCGATCAGGTTTTCCTGAACGCTCAAGGTGCTGAAACAGCGACGGCCTTCCGGAACAAGGCCCAGTCCCAACCTGGCAGCCTTGTGGCTCGGCAGGCGGGCAAGGTCATGACCGGCAAATGTTAGCGAGCCTTGCGCGGAGAGCATCCGGCAAATGCATTTGACTGTGGTCGACTTGCCCATGCCGTTGCGGCCGAGCAGTGCCAGCACTTCGCCCTCGCCGATTTCCAGATCCACGCCGAAAAGTGCCTGGCTGGCGCCATAGGAGGCCGTCACGTTGGACAGTGTCAGAAGACTGCTCATGCTTCGTCTCCCAGGTAAGCTTCCTTGACGGCGGCGTTGGATCGGATTTCATCGACCGTGCCGGTGGCGATCACCTCGCCGTACACCAGCACACTGATACGGTCTGCCAGCGAAAAGACCGCGTCCATGTCGTGTTCGACGAGAAGGATCGGCGCTTCGTGCCGGAGCTGATCGAGAAAACCGGTAAGCAGCTTGGAGCCTTCAGAGCCCATGCCTGCCATGGGTTCATCCATGACAAGTGCCTTTGGTTTCTGCGTCAGCGCAACGGCCACTTCCAGTTGACGGCGCTGACCGTGACTAAGCTCCGCAGTACGCATGCGTGCCTGGTCCAACAGACCGACACGGTCGAGCGCTTCCTCGGCGGTTTCACGCAAGGAGGTGTCCCTGGTCACGTTGGAGAAGAACCTCCAGGGCCGGCCGCTGGCGCCCAGTGCCCCGAGCAGAACGTTCTGGAGAACCGTGTCTTCCATGGCCAGCGAGGAGATCTGGAAGGTTCGCCCAAGGCCGGCACGGGCACGGGCGCGTGTCGGCTGATGCGTGACATCCCTGCCCAGCAGGCGAACCGACCCGGCATCAGGCCGCAGGGTTCCGCAAATCTGCCCGATCAGGGTGGACTTGCCCGCACCATTGGGACCGATGATCGCGTGGATCTCTCCAGGCTTCAGGTCGATGGAAATGTCACGGCTGGCTCGCAAGGCGCCAAAGCTCTTGGAAATGCCGTTTGTTTGCAGGACAGCATCAGTCATGAACAGCCTCCCGTCCGCAAATCATGCCGATCACACCGCCCTTGCCGAAGAGCACGATGACCAGAAGCAACAGCCCCAGATAGATGTGCCAGAAGTCGCTCAAGGCTCCGAGCCAATGCTCCAGCGCGACGAAGACCAGCGCGCCGACCACAGGCCCGAAAAGCCGGCCGACGCCACCGATGATGATGAAGATCATGATCTCGCCACTGGTCTGCCAGCTGAACATCGTCGGACTGACGAAGCGGTTCAGGTCGGCAAACAATGCTCCCGCGAGACCCGTGATGGCGCCGGAAACAACGAAGGCAACGAGCTTCAGCCGCACCGGGTCCAGACCCGCAGTCTCCACACGAACGGGAACCTGCCGGGCAGCATTGAGAGCAAGGCCAAAGGGAGACCCCGACAGCCGCCATGCAAACAGCAGCACAAGGCACAAAAGCCCCAGGCAAAGCCCGTAGAACTGGATTGGGTCCAGCGTATTGAGCCCCGGAAACCCGTTGCGGACATAGATCGACAGTCCGTCCTCTCCGCCATATTCCGCCCAGGAAATGGCAAAGAAGAAGAACATCTGACCAAAGGCCAGCGTGATCATGATGAAGTAGACCCCTGCCGTTCTCAAGGACAGGATCCCGATCACCAGCGCAGCCAGGGAAGACACCACGACGGCCACAAGCCAGATCACCGGCATGGACTTCGTGCCTTCGATCAGGAACGGCCATTCGGTGAGCGCGGTATAGTTCTGGGCATGGTAGGCGAGGATACCCATGGCATAACCGCCGAGGCCGAAGAACACCGCGTGACCGAGACTGACCAGCCCGCCAAGGCCGAGCGCGATGTTGAGGCCAACGGCCGCGATCGCAAAGACGACGGCACGCGTCATCAGGGTGATGGTGAAGGGTTCTTCCGCCGAGATCGCCCAGAACGGGATAGCGACGAAGAGCGCCAGCGTCAGCGCATTGAGATAGCGTTCCCGGATCATGCGCGCGCTCCGAACAGACCGGCAGGACGCAGGATCAGCACCGCAGCCATGAGGATATAGATCGCCATGGAGGCGAGCGAGGATCCGACGGACGTGGCTGTCGACGGATCGAGGAACAACTTCAGGATTTCCGGCAGGAAGATGCCACCGAGCGTATCGGTCAGTCCGACCAGGATCGCGCCCACAAGCGCCCCCTTGATGGAGCCGATGCCGCCGATGACGATGACGACGAAAGCCAGGATCAACACCGGTTCCCCCATGCCGACCTGCACCGACTGGATGGCACCGACCAGGGCGCCGGCAAGACCTGCCAGAGCAGCGCCAAGCGCGAAAACGATGGTATAGAGCCGCGCAATGTCGATGCCGAGGGCCGCGATCATCTCGCGGTCATTTTCCCCTGCCCTGATCTGGACACCGAGACGCGTTCTGGAAATCAGCATCCAGAGACCAAGCGCCACGGCAAGCCCGACGGCAATCAACGTCAGCCGGTAGAGAGGATATTCGATGCCGCCCGGCAACGTGACCGGACCGGACAGGAATTCCGGCACGTCGAGAAACAGCGGAAAGGAACCGAAGATCCAGCGCGTTCCTTCGGAGAAGATCAGGATCAGCGCAAATGTCGCCAGCACCTGATCCAGATGATCCTTGGCGTAAAGCCGGCGGATGACCACCAACTCGACCAAGGCGCCCGCGATGGCAGCACCGGCAAGTGCCGCCACGAGGCCCAGCAGAAACGATCCGGTTGCAGCCGCAACAGCCGCCGCGCAGAACGCCCCGATCATGTAAAGCGAACCATGGGCAAGGTTGATCAAACCCATGACGCCGAAGATCAAGGTCAGCCCGGCGGCCATCAGAAACAGCATGATGCCGAATTGCAGGCCGTTCAGAACCTGCTCTATGAGCAATATCAGTGACATGAGTACCCCGCCCCTTTGGCCGGCGCGGTTTCCCGCACCGGCTTTTGGGTCAATACCTTACATGTTGCACTCGGACCAGTAGGCATCCGCATGGCTGGTCAAAGCCTTGCCGATGATCTTGTTGGTGTAGACGTCACCTTCCTTGATGACTTCGCGGACGTAGATGTCCTGGATCGGGTGATGGTTCGGGCCGAACTTGAAGCCGCCACGGGTGGAAGCGAAATCAGCTTCTTCCAGCGCCGTGCGGAAAGCGTCGGCGTCCTTCACGTCAGCCTTGGCCATGGCCGACAGCAGCAGGTTGGCGGTATCAAAGCCCTGCGAAGCGTAAAGCGACGGCAGGCGGCCGTACTCGGCCTGGAAGCTCTCAACAAAGGCCTTGTTGGCCGGGGCGTCGATGTCCTTGCTCCACTGGCTGGTGTTCTTGACGCCGAGCGCCGCATCGCCAACAGCCTGCAGAATGCCCTGATCAAAGGAGAAAGCAGGTCCGATTACCGGCAGGTCGACACCGGAATCCTTGTACTGCTTCAGGAAGGAGATCCCCATGCCGCCCGGCAGGAAGAAATAGACACTGTCTGCACCGGAAGCACGGATCTGCGCGATTTCAGCCGCGTAGTCGGTCTGACCCAGCTTGGTGTAGATTTCGCCCGCGAACTCGCCCTTGTACATGCGCTTGTAGCCGGTCAGCGCGTCCTTGCCGGCCGGGTAGTTCGGCGCAAGCAGGAAGCTGTTCTTCAGGCCTTCGAAATTGGCATAGGCGCCGGCAGCTTCATGCAGGTTGTCGTTCTGCCAGGCGACGTTGAAATAGTTCGGGTGGCAGCCCTTGCCGGCCAGTGCGGACGGGCCTGCGTTCGGCGACAGGTAGAACTTGCCCTGCGCGGTTGCGGACGGCACCACGGCCATCGCGAGGTTCGACCAGATGATACCGGTCAGGACGTCCACCTTTTCCGACTGGATCATCTTGTCGGCCAGCTGCACGGCGATGTCCGGCTTCTGCTGATCATCCTCGATTACCACTTCCAGATCCGTGTTGCCGGCCTGTTTAACAGCCAGCATGAAACCGTCGCGCACATCGATGCCAAGGCCTGCACCACCACCAGACAGCGTGGTAATCATGCCGACCTTCACCGGTTCCGCGTTGGCGCTGGAAAGGCCGAGTGCGAGAGCGGCTGCGGCCGCCATTGTTACAAATTTCATATGCTGCTCCTCTTGGTCTTGTGACCTGCTATTCCCATTCGGTTTTTTAGTTTGGACCGCCGTGCTTCGTTTTTGCGGCACGGTCAGCAAGGGGCTTGTCGTTTTAGTGTCCCGCGTGCCCCACGCGAGGGTCTGGTCAGGCGTCCGGACGCAGCCGGAAGCGCTGGATCTTGCCGGTTTCTGTTTTCGGCAAGGCATCTGCAAAGATGATCGAGCGTGGATACTTGTAAGGTGCGATCGTCGCTTTAACGTGATCTTTCAATGCCTTGGAAAGGTCGTCTGAGGCTTCGTGCCCAGCTGCAAGAACCACATGGGCCTGCACGATGGAGCCGCGCTCCTCATCCGGCGCACCGATGACGGCACATTCCTGGACAGCAGGGTGCGCAAGCAGTGCCGCTTCCACTTCCGGGCCGGCAATGTTGTAGCCGGCGGAGATGATCATGTCGTCATTGCGGGCGGCAAAGTGCAGGTGGCCGTCCTCGCTCATGGAAAAGCTGTCACCGGTGATGTTCCAGCCATCCATCACGTACTGCCCCTGGCGATCGTCCGCCAGATAGCGACATCCGGTAGGACCGCGAACCGCAAGACGCCCCACTTCACCCGGAGCGACGTCCTTGCCGTCCTGATCGAGGATCCTGACTTCGTATCCGGAAACGGGTTTTCCGGTGCAGGCAGGCTTGTGGTCGTCGAAGCGGTTGGAAATGAAGATATGCAACATCTCCGTGGCGCCGATCCCGTCCAGCATGGGCTTGCCGGTCTTGGCCATCCAGGCGTCATAAACGGGACCCGGCAGAGTTTCACCGGCGGAGACCGCAGCGCGCAGCGAGGAAAGGTCAGCCCCCTCCTCCATGGCCTGCAGCATCACGCGATAGGCGGTCGGTGCGGTGAAGCAGACGGTTGCCTTATATTTCTCGATGATCTCGATCATGTTCGGCGGCGTCGCGCTTTCCAGTAGCGTGGCTGCAGCGCCGAACCGCAGCGGGAAGATTGCAAGCCCCCCAAGACCGAAAGTGAAGGCCAAGGGAGGTGAGCCGACGAAGACATCCTCCGGTGTGACACCCAGAACTTCCTTGGCATAGCCGTCGGCAATGATCAGCAAATCCCGGTGGAAGTGCATCGTGGCCTTGGGCGTGCCAGTGGAGCCGGACGTGAAGCCCAGCAGGGCGACGTCATCGCGTCCGGTCGGGACAGCGTCATAGAGCACGGATTTTTCCAGCGCGAGCCGGTCCAGCTCCGCATCATGGTTCGACGTGCCGTCGAAGCCGATCACCTTCTTCAGGAAGGATGATGTCTTGGCACAGGCGACCATCTCGTCCATGAGACGCGTATCGCACAGTGCGAACTCGATTTCCGCCTTGTCGACGATCTTGGAAAGTTCGCCCGCGCGCAGCATGGGCATCGTGTTGACGACAACGGCACCGGCCTTGGTTGCGGCGAGCCAGCAGGCGACCATTGCCGGGTTGTTGGCGGAACGGATAAGCACCCGGTTGCCCGGCTTCACACCAAGATCTTCGGTGAGTGCATGCGCCAGCCGGTTGGTCCAGTCCGCAAGTTCCTTGTAGGTTCGGCGGCGGCCATTTCCGATCAGAGCGGTGTGATCCCCCAGTCCCTGTTCCACCATCCTGTCGGTAAGCTCAACGCCTGCATTGAGACGTTCGGGATACTGAAACCCATCGAGCAGGAAATCGGGCCAGCTGTCTTCCGGCGGCAGGTTGTCCCGGGTAAAGGTATCGACGTGTGCGGAGGGACCAAGCATGGATCAGTCTCCCTGAAAGGCGCCAAGGGTCTGGCGCGCGATGATGATCTTCTGAACGTCCGACGCACCCTCGTAGATGCGCAAGGCACGGATTTCTCGATAGAGTTTTTCGACCTGCATGCCCGAGCGAACACCATCGCCGCCGTGAAGCTGCACGGCCTTGTCGATGACCTTCTGTGCCTGGTCGGTGGCAAAGAGTTTTGCCATGGCGGCTTCCCGCGTCACGCGGGGGGCGCCGCTGTCCTTGGTCCAGGCGGCACGGTAAATCAGCAGGGCTGCGGCATCGACATCCAGCGCCATGTCCGCGATATGCCCCTGCACCAGCTGCAGGTCGAACAGCGGCGAGCCCTGGATTTCGCGTGTCGTCACCCGCGAAAGCGCTTCATCCAGCGCCCGGCGGGCAAAGCCCAGGGCGGCGGCGGCGACGGTCGAGCGGAAAATGTCCAGGACAGACATCGCAATCCTGAACCCTGCGCCCGGCGTGCCGATCATGTTCTTTTTCGGAATGCGGCAGCCGGTGAAACGCAGTGTGGCAAGCGGATGGGGCGCAATTGTTTCGAGGCGTTCGACAACCTCGAAACCCTCAAGGTCAGGCGTCACGATGAAGGCCGACAAACCCTTTGCGCCGGGTGCTTCGCCGGTTCTTGCAAAAAGCGTGTAGACGTCGGCGATACCACCGTTGGAAATCCAGGTCTTTTCGCCGTCGAGCACATAGGCATCACCATCGTCGGTGGCGGTCATGGTCGAATTGGCAACGTCGGAACCGGACTGAGGTTCGGTCAACGCGAAGGCGGAGATCGCCTTGCCGGTGCGCGTCTGCGGAAGCCACTCGGCTTTCTGCTCGTCCGTTCCGAACAGGGAAATTGCGCCGGTTCCGAGGCCTTGCATGGCAAAGGCAAAATCCGCCAGGCCGTCATGGCGGGCCAGCGTTTCGCGAATGAGGCAGAGGCTGCGCACATCCAGCTTGCCGTCCGGGGCACCGCTGTGCTGCAGGAAGCCTGCATCACCGAGCGCTGTCACCAGATGACGGCAGGCTGCGTCCGTGTCCGAATGGTCAACATGAGCCAGATGCGACCCTGCCCAGATCTCCAGTTCTTCAGCGAGACGCCAGTGCTTTTCTTCGAAGAACGGCCAGTGGAGGAAAGATTTATCCGACATCAGTCGCCCTCGAACACCGGCTTTTCTTTTTTCACGAAGGCTTCGTAAGCCCGGCGGAAGTCGTTGCCCTGCATACAGATTGCCTGCGCCTGGGCTTCCGCCTCGATGGCCTGATCCAGGCCCATGGACCACTCCTGCGCCAGCATGGTCTTGGTCATGGAATTGGAGAAGGTCGGTCCGGCAACAATACGGCTGGCCATATCCATGGCCGTCTGGTCCAGCTCACCCGCCGGCACCACCGCGTTGAAGAACCCCCACGCATGACCTTCCTCGGCCTTCATCGAGCGGCCGAGATAAAGCAGCTCCGCCGCACGGCCCTGCCCGATGATACGTGGCAGGATCGCGCAAGCGCCCATGTCGCAGCCGGCAAGACCGACCTTGTTGAACAGGAAGGCAACCTTGGCTTCCGGTGTCGCAACGCGCAGATCGGACGCCATGGCCATGATGGCACCAGCACCGGCGCAAATGCCGTCGACCGCGGATATGATCGGCTTGCCGCAGTTGAGCATGGCTTTCACCAGATCACCGGTCATGCGGGTGAAGGCCAGAAGCTCCTTCATGTTCATCTTCGTCAGCGGACCGATGATATCATGCACGTCGCCACCGGAGCTGAAGTTGCCGCCGTTCGGCAGGATCACCACTGCATGGACATCGTCCGAATAAACGAGATCCCGGAACCAGTCGCGCAGCTCGGCGTAGCTTTCGAACGTCAGCGGGTTCTTGCGTTCAGGGCGGTCGAGCGCGATCCGCGCAATGCCGTTCGCGATCTCACATTTGAAATGCGTCACGTCACTTCGCATTGCCGCTCTCCTCTTGGCTTTGACGTTTCAGGACCAGATCGAGGCGGCTCGAAAGCGCCGCGATGTCTTCCGCCGACCAGCCGTCCAGCAGTTCGTCGATCCAGGTTTCGTGATGGGTTGCAAGTTCCTCGAAGGCGGCTCTGCCCTTCGGCGTCAGCCGGGCCACCTGGGCTCGCCGGTCACCTGGAACGGCGACACGCAGGGCCAGACCTTCCTCGGTCAGCTTGTCGACAATGCCGGTCACATTGCCGTTCGACACCTTCAGGAACGTGGACAATTCCGACATTTTCAATCCGTCAGGAAAGCGGGCGAGCGCCGACATGACGTCGAACCGCGGCAGGGTCGTGCCATGCTGGTCACGCAGGTTCCGGCGGATCTCGGCTTCGATGCCATTGACGGATTTCAACAGCTTCAGCCACAGGCGCAAACGCGTCTTGGACAGGGCTTCCTGTTTCGCTGCGGTTTCCGCCATCACAGCTCTCCTCCCGAAAGTGTCAGCGCGTGACCGTTGATGGACACCGCTCCATCAGAACACAGATAAAGCGCAGCTTCGGCCACTTCAGACACCTGGATGAAGCGTCCCTGTGGATTGTCCGCTTTCAGGCTGTCAGCCGCTGCTTCCCGGCTCATGCCGGTCTTTTCGACAATCGTGTCAATGGAGCGATGCAGCATCGGCGTCTCGATGAAGCCGGGGCAAATCGCATTGACGGTGATGCCGGTTCTGGCCAGTTCCCGCGCCAGTGAGCGCGTCAGCCCGACGACGGCATGTTTGGCGGCGCTATAAGCGCTCACATAGGGATAGCCGCGCAGACCTGCTGTGGAGGCAATCGCGATCATCCTGCCCCAGCCGCTCGCCTTCATGTCCGGCAGGACAGCCTGCCAGACATTCGACACGCCGAAGAGATTGACCGCCAGCATGGCCTGAAAGTCTTCCGCGGAGGTGCGGGCAAAGGGTTTGCTGCTGGCAGCCCCTGCGTTGGCGACCACGACATCAACCGGACCATTGACCGTCCGGGCGGCAGCAACGGCTGCCTGGACGGCCTGCGCATCGGTTACATCGCATACCTGGTACGGCAGCTTCTGTTCGGCAAGGCTTGCTTCCGTCCTGCCGAGAATGGTGACCTTTGCGCCTTTTTCAGCGAAGAGGTGGGCACAGGCGGCACCGACGCCACTGCCGCCACCGGTAACAAGGATATGGCGGCAAGCGACACTCATACCTTCAACATCTCCGCTTCCCGATCGGCCAGACGCCACATCTGGTCGCGGCCCGCGAGATATGGCAACGGCCAGTCGGTGGCGTTCCGGTCACCGATCTTGGCTGCTTCATGCAGCGTCCAATACGGATCCGCCAGATGTGGACGGCCGACGGCAACAAGATCCGCCCGGCCCGCCATAAGGATCGAGTTGGCGTGGTCTGCCTCGTAGATGTTGCCGACAGCCATGGTCGGCAGCCCGCCCTCGTTGCGGATACGGTCGGAGAACGGCGTCTGGAACATGCGGCCATAGACCGGACGCGCCTTCGGGGTTGTCTGACCTGCGGAAACGTCGACCAGATCGACGCCGGCATCACGGAAGCGGCGAGCTATCTCGACCGCGTCGTCCGGCGTGATGCCTTCCTCGCCCACCCAGTCGCAGGCAGAAATGCGAACAGACATCGGCTTGTGATCAGGCCAGACAGCGCGCATGGCGTTGAAGACCTCCAGCGGCCAGCGCATGCGGTTATCCAGTGAGCCGCCGTATTCGTCCGTCCGTGCGTTGGACACCGGAGAAATGAAAGACGACAGCAGGTAGCCGTGAGCCGCATGAAGCTCGATCATGTCGAAGCCGGCGCGCTCAGCCATTTCCGCTGCAGCAACGAACTCCGCCTTGATCGCGTCCATCTCGGCAAGTGTGATCTCGCGTGGCACGGCATTGCCGTCGGACCAGGGGATCGCGGACGCGGAAACAAGTTCCCAGTTGCCGTCGTGAAGCGGCTTGTCCATGCCTTCCCAGCCGATCCGCGTAGACCCCTTGCGGCCGGAATGGCCGATCTGGCAGCAGATCCTGGCGTCGGTTTCGGCATGTACGAAATCAGTCAGCCGTTTCCAGGCCGCCTCGTGTTCAGGCGCATAGAGCCCCGGACAACCTGGCGTGATCCGACCCTCGGCACTGACGCAAGTCATTTCGACAAAGACGAGACCTGCCCCACCCTTGGCACGCTCGGCGTAATGGACCATGTGCCAGTCGGTCGGCGAACCATCAACGGCCTTGTACTGCGCCATGGGCGAGACAACGATGCGGTTCTTCAACTCCATCTCGCGCAGTTTGAAAGGCGTGAACATGGGTGCCCTTACGGGAGAATTCGGGGAAACGCCAGCCTGGTTCATGAACCAGCGCTCGGCAGATTCCAGCCATTTCGGATCCCGCAGACGCAGGTTCTCGTGACTGATGCGCTGGGAACGGGTCAGCATGGAATAGTTGAACTGGACCGGATCGAGATGGAGATAACGCTCGACGTGTTCGAACCATTCCAACGAGTTGCGTGCTGCCGACTGCAGACGCAGCACCTCCAGGCGCCGGTCTTCCTCGTAGCGCTTGAAAGCAGCGGCCATATCCGCTTCGGTGTGCAGGTACTCCGCAAGAGCAATTGCCGATTCAAAGGCAAGCTTGGTGCCGGAACCGATGGAAAAATGCGCCGTCGCGGCAGCATCGCCGAGCAGCACCACATTCTCAAAGCTCCACTTCTCGCACAGGACACGCGGGAAGCGGATCCAGGCGGAGCCCCGGATGTGTTTGGCGTTGGTCATCAGCGGATGGCCGCCAAGGTGATCCTTGAAGATTTCCTCGCAGGTCCGGATGCTGTCTTCCTGGCTCATTTCGCCAAAGCCGAAAGCGTCAAAGGTTTCCTGCGTGCACTCCACGATGAAGGTCGCCGTTTCATCGTCGAACTGGTAGGCGTGCGCCCAGACCCAGCCGTGTTCGGTTTCCTCGAAGATGAAGGTGAAGGCATCGGCAAATTTCTGATGCGTGCCGAGCCAGACGAACTGGCAAAGGCGCTGATCGATGTCAGGTTTGAACGTGTCCTGATAGAGCGTGCGGGTCTTGGAATTCAGACCGTCGCTGGCCACTACGAGATCGTAGTCCTTGCGATAATCCTCGGCGCTGTCGACTTCGGTTTCGAACTTCAGGTTGATGCCGAGCTCGCGGGCGCGCTCCTGAAGGAGCAGCAGCAATTTCATGCGACCGATGCCGCAGAAACCATGCCCGGTGGAGACGAGACGCTCTCCACGCATATGAAGGGCAATGTCGTCCCAATAAGCGAAATTCTCGCCGATGGCCTTGGCGCTGACGGCGTCGTTCACCGCAAGGTTCTGAAGGGTCTCATCGGAGAGTACTACGCCCCAGCCGAACGTATCGTCGGCGCGGTTGCGCTCGATCACGTCGATCTCGTGGGATGGGTCTCGCAGTTTCATCGAGATGGCGAAATAGAGACCGGCAGGTCCCCCGCCCAGACAAGCAATCCGCATACGAACCTCCCCTGCTGTGGTATGATCAGCGAACCACAGGGAGATATTTATTTCAAGCCTAAAATTTCAAGCTTGAAATAAATGACGGTATCGATCTGCAAATCGTCTTTTATGTCGGGCTGGACACGGGTCCGGAACCGATCAATGCGTCTCAGGAATTCGGGATATTGCCAGTCGATTCCCGCACCACAATCTCCCCGGCAATCGCTTCGTCGGCCGCAGCCTCCCCGGCAAAGATCCTTGCAACCGCTGACCCGGCCAGCTGTTCAATGGGCTGACGCAAGGTGGTGAGACGCGGGACCACGAGAGCTGCCAGTGCAATGTCATCGAAGCCCGTGACGGAAAGATCCGCCGGAATGGCGATCTTCAGATCGCGGGCGCAGCGCAAGACACCGATTGCCTGCTGGTCACTTGCGGCGGCAATGGCTGTCGGGCGGGTCTCCTGGGAGGTGTCTTTCAGGATTGACCGGCCGATGTCTTCGCCGCTGTCGTAATCGAAATGACCTTCGTGGACAGTAAGCGTGATCGGATCTTCCGGCGTTGACAGGGCCTTGATCCGGGCAACAAAGCCTTCCCGCCGCTGGCGGGCCACTTCCATGGACTGTGGGCCGGCGATATAGGCGATGCGGCGATGGCCGAGGCCGACGAGATGATCGGCGATCTTCGCCGAGCCGTCGAAATGGTCAGTTGCGACCAGCGGATAGGGACCGAAGCGGCGGTCGAGCGAAACGATCGGCACGTCGGCCTTGTGTGTCTGGCCACCGTCGGAGGTTGCCACCACGATGACCCCGCACACGGCCCTGTCCAGCAACGCCGCTATCTGGGTCTGTTCGGCTTCTGCATCGTCATGGGAATTTGCGAGCATAACGGAGTGGCCCCGCTTGGCGGCTTCCATTTCGATGTTCTTGGCGAGCTGGGAAAAGAAAGGGTTGGTGATATCCGGCACCACGAGGCCGATCACGTCGATGCTGTTGGTGCGCAATGCCCTGGCAGCCAGGTTGGGCTTGTAGTCCAGCTCCTTCATAGCCGCGAGCACGCGCTCCTTCAGGGGCTGCTTGACCGACTCGTTTTTGGACAGAACGCGGGAGACAGTACCAACGGACACACCAGCTTTGCGTGCGACGTCTTTGATTGTTGGCATGTTTTGCGTTTCTCCCCGCGCCCCAAGCGTTGCCCCCTTGAACCATTCCTCGGTGATCTGATCAAGCAAATGAATGCATTCAGGCAATGCGTTGGGCGGGGAAAGCCTCCATCTCGTCCAGACGTGGCAACGATGTTGCCGCTCCCTTGCGGGTTGTTGCCAAAGCCGCCGCCTGCATGGCGAACGAAATTGCATCCTCAATCGACTTACCCGAGGCTATTCTTGCCGCAAAAGCACCGTTGAAACAGTCACCGGCGGCAACCGTATCGATGCTGCGAACCCTGGGCGCAGGCAAGGCGCCGGTACTGCCGTCGATTGACCAGGCAACTCCGTCTGCCCCCATGGTGACGACGGCCCCGCGCAAGCCCAAGCTGCGCAACGCACCTGCCGCCTCGCGCGCATCGGCCAGTGTTTGCGGTTCTGTTCCCAACAGGCCGCCCGCCTCACCCGCATTTGGCGTCAGGATATCAAAGCTGGACAGAACTTCAGCGGGCCAGGCAGGGTCCGGCGCGGGTGCCGGATCCATGATGACCAGCGCACCCGCCTCACGGGCAATCCGCGCGGCGGCCAGCGATGTTTCCAGACCAATCTCGTTCTGCAAAAGCAGGACGCGGCTCTTGCGGAGGATATCTGCATATTTCGAGACATTTTCCGGTGACAACCTGCCATTTGCACCGGCCGAGAGGCGGATAATGTTCTGCCCATCGGGATCGACATCGATGAAGGCAAGACCGGTTGCGGTGTTGGTCATTTCCTCCAGAAGGATCGCAACCCCTTCTGGCCTGAGGGCTGCGGCGGCTTCCGCACCAAAGCCATCTCTGCCGACGGCACCGATGAAGTTGACACTGGCGCCCAGACGGGCGGCAGCGACGGCCTGGTTGGCCCCCTTCCCGCCCAACGAGGTGACGGTTTCGCGAACGGAAATCGTCTCACCAATTTTCGGCCAGCGGTCGAGATAGCTGGTGAGATCGATATTGATGCTGCCGACAACGGTAACGGACGTCAAAACGCAACTCCGCTGATGAGAATGATGTTGGCGTAGGGGGTCACCTCGCCGGTGCGGATCACGGCCCTGGCCGTTTGCGTCCGGTGCTTGAAAGCCTCGTGCGTAAGCCTTGAAACAGTAATCGCCTTACCCGTCTCCTCCGCCCAGGAAGCCACTTCATGCTGCATCAGCGAGGTCAGCTCCGCAGATGCCTCCTCCGCCCAGACGGCACCTTCAATGACAAGTTCGGACTTCAGTGCGGTCAGCAGTTCGCGAAAGCTCGGCACCCCTGCAGTGACGGCAAGGTCGATCACCTTCACACCGGCCGGGACAGGCAGACCGGCATCGGCAACAACGATTTCGTCCAGATGCCCGAGAGAAGCAACAAGCAAACTCAGGTGGCAGTTCAAAAGGGCTGTGCGTTTCATTTGGATGCGTACTTTGCACGGTAGTAGTCGAGGATGACGGCAACGATGATGACGACACCGGTGATCATCTGGCGCATGAAATCGCTGAGGCCGATCAGGATGAGCCCGTTGGCGAGGACACCGATGATGAAGGCCCCCAGCAGCGTCCCGATGACCGATCCGCGCCCGCCGCTGAGGCTGGTGCCGCCGATGATGACGGCAGCAATGGCGTTGAGTTCAAAGCCGATGCCGGCAATCGGGCTGGAGATGTTGAGGCGTGCCATATAGACGACCGCGGCAATCCCAGCGGTCAGACCGCAGATGGTGAAGGCGGCGATCTTGTAGCGAGCCACCGAATGACCGGCCAGCCGGACAGCTTCTTCGTTGTTGCCGATACCGTAGATCAGACGGCCGAAGACCGTGAAGTTCAGCACGAACCAGGCAATGAACACCAGCACAAGCGCCACCAGGAACACTACCGGCACACCGTAGACCATGGCGGACCCGAATTCCTCGAACGCGAAAGGGAAGGAATAGATGGTCTGTGCCTCGGAAACCTGCAGCGCCGCACCGCGGGCAATGTTCAGCATGCCGAGCGTGATGATGAAGGACGGCAGCGACCAATAGGCACTGATGGCACCGTTGAGAAAGCCGCAGAAGACGCCGGTCAAGGTGGCTGCGACAACGGCTAGTGCGATCGCCTCGGCCGGGCCAAAGCCGGGCAAGGTAATCGCCTTGCCGGCAACAACGGCAGCAAAGGCCATGACGGATCCGACAGACAGATCGATGCCGCCGATCAGGATCACGAAGGTCATGCCGACGGCCAGCACAAGGTTGATGGTGATCTGGGTCAGAATATTGGTGATGTTGTTCGGCGTCAGAAAGTGCTCGGTGAAGAGCGAGAAAAAGACGATCAGCGCCAGCAGGGCCAGGCCGATACCCGCGTTGTGCAACACCGTCCGGATGGAGAACTTCGGTGCGGCGGCGGCCGTTTCACTCAAGGTTTCGGTTGTCATTTGTCGTTTTCCCCGGCGCTCGGCGTTTGCCCGTAGGCCAGTTTCAGAATGTTTTCTTCAGAGAAATCCGGGCGTTTCACTTCGCCCTGGATCTCATGTTCGGCAAGCACCAGAATGCGATCGGCCAGTGTCATCAGCTCCGGCATTTCCGAAGAGACGACAAGCAAGGCAACCCCTTCTCGGGCCAGGTCTTTCAGAATGGCGTAGATTTCGGCCTTGGCGCCGACGTCCACACCGCGTGTCGGCTCGTCGAGCAGCAACACCTTCGGATTGCGCGCAAGCCATTTGGCCAGAACAACCTTCTGCTGGTTGCCGCCGGAGAGGCTCGAGGCAGGATCCGAGGCCCGTCCGTATTTGAGGGTCAGCCGAGCCGCGCTTGCGATGGCCTGACGCGTTTCCTCGGCCAGCTTCAAAAGCCCCTTGCGCGAGACCGAGCCCATGTTGGCCAGCGATATGTTGGCAGCAATGGGCATGTCCAGAATGAGGCCTTCGTCCTTGCGATCTTCGGTGACGAAACCGATGCCCGCAGCAATGGCGTCACGCGGCCCCTTGAAGCGCACTTCCGCGCCATCACGGTAGATCTTGCCGGACTTGAGCGGATCGATCCCGAAGATGCCGCGCAGGATTTCGGTACGCCCTGCCCCGACAAGTCCGGATATCCCGACGATCTCGCCGTAACGCAAATCAAGCGAAACACCGTTTGTCCCGGGATTTGCAACGGTCAGAAGGTCTTCCAGCCTCAATGCACTTGCGCCAAGCGCATGGCCATCGGGCTGTTCGTCCTGTTCGGCGGCAAGCTTGCGCCCCACCATCCGCTGCACAACACCTTCCGGAGTGGTCTCGCTGATCAGATCGGTCGCAATGGTCTTGCCGTTTCGAAACACGGTGACACGGTCACAGATGGCAAACACCTCATCGAGGTGGTGCGAGACGAATACCACGGTGACCCCGTCCGCCTTGATACCGGCAACGATGTCAAACAGGCGTCTGGTCTCGCGTTCCGTCAGGGTTGCGGTCGGCTCGTCCAGGATCAGGATCCGGCTTTTCGACTGCAACGCCCGGGCAATTTCGACCAGCTGGCGATGGGCAATCCCGAGAGAGCGGACTGGAGCGGTGACGTCCACATCCGTTAGTCCGATTGCATCCAGTGCCTTTCGCGCGCGCCGGTTCATTTCCTTGCGGTCCAACAGACCGAGGCTGTTCTTCGGCAGATGTTCTATGGAGATATTTTCGGCGATGGTGAGGTGTTCAAGCAGGTTGAATTCCTGATGAACCACCTGAACGCCATGATCCTTGGCGTCATGCGGGCTCATGGGGCGGTAAGGTTCGCCAGCCAGGGCTATCTGACCCTCGTCGTAGGGAAACACGCCTGAAAGGATCTTGATGAGGGTGGATTTGCCGGCGCCGTTTTCTCCGACGAGCGCATGAACCTCGCCTTCATCCAGGGAGAAACTGACCCCGTCCAGTGCCTTGACGCCACCGAAATGCTTTTTCAGACCCTCGACCGTCAGGAAAGCACGGTCCGGTGCAGCGGCGGGCGCTGCGGCAAGCGATGCTGCTGCCATGGTGCGTCCAGTCGTTTTTTGATGGATAAACAGCTCCCGCCCTGAAGCTGACCGGGCGGGAGCGTTCTTGAGACTGCTTACTTCGCAGTCACCAATTCGATCGGCGTCTTGACCCAGCCCTGAAGCTGTTCACCGGTCGAAACGACGTCGAGCGCCATGTCGATGGCATTGGCCGCCATGTCGGTGCCGAACTGGTCGACGGTAGCCAGCATCCGGCCGTCTTCGATCATCGGGCCGACTGCAGGAATGTTGTCAAAACCGATGACTTCAATGTCGGTGCGGCCGGCGCTTTCCAGTGCCTTTACAACGCCAATCGCCATGGAGTCGTTGGCCGCCATCACGCCCTGAACGTCGGGATGCGCTGTCAGCATTGTGGCGAAGACCTGGTTGGCTTCTTCGGTTTCCCAATGCGCTGTCCGGCTGTCCAGCAGGTCCAGCTTGTACTCGGCAACAGAGTCTTCAAAGCCCAGGCGGCGCTGCGTGGCATTGTCTGCACCCGGGTTGCCCTCGATGATGACAACCTTTGCGCCCTCACCCAGCTTCTTGCCCAGTGCATCACCCGCAAGCTTGGCACCGCCCCGGTTGTCCGGGCCGACGAACGCGAGTTCTACGCCCTGCTGCTTCTTGGCTTCCTCGTCAAGCGCCACATCGAAGTTGACCACGACGATACCGGCTTCCATCGCCTTTTTCAGCGGACGGACCATGGCGCGGCTGTCGGCCGGAGCGACAACGATGGCGTCAACACCCTGCGTGATGAAGTTTTCGACCGCGTTGATCTGGGATTCAAAGTCGGTCTCGTTCTGCATGCCGACGGCCATGAGCTCATAGTCGCCACGGCGCTTCTGGTGCTCCTCGGCACCAACCATCATGTTCTGAAAGAACTCGTTGGCCAGTGATTTCATGATCAGGCCCACCACCGGCTTCTCGTCGGCAAGAGCGGTTCCACCAAGCAAAGCGAGGCCGGTCGCTGCCGCGGCAGCGATTTTCAATAACTTCATGATTTTCCTCCCAAAAAGGCTGCACCTCTCACGCCATTCCAAGGGCGCTATCAGGCTGCACAATTGAAAGCACGGCCGAATTACAACGTCAATATGAAACGTTTCATTTTTTTGAATGCATTCATTTCATGCGTAGAAATAGCGAGTGATTTCAGGATCTTTCACCTGAATTTAAACGTGAAAAAATTTGCTCGGGAGCGTTATGGCGCAGCAAAAAAGGGGCCGAATCCAGCCCCCTGACTTCCTGTCTGACTGCAAAGATACAACCGGCTGCAGATGCTAAAACCGGCAATCGGAGCGCGCGAATTCTTACAGGTTTCGAGGTGTCAGCGAACGAAATCCGGAGGTGTGATGGGCAAATCAGGGTCTACTCGCCATCCACTTGGCACCCGGCCCTGGTTTGAAGACCTCTACTCCTCGCGCCCCTCGTTTTCCCGATCGCGCTCGTAGTGTCTGGAAATCGGAAATTCCGGCAGCCAGGCTTCGCGGCGGATGGTCCAGAGTTCGTAGGTCGGGGTCATCTGGTCGGGTGCGTCCAGCGCTCCCAGATGCACCTCGGTTTCATCACCTGTTTGCGAAAAAACGGACGATCCGCACCGAGGACAGAAAGACCGCCCCCGATACTCGCCCGTTTCACCTTCGTGGCTAACGGCATCCTGCGGAAAGACAGCAGAGGCGTGGAAGAGCGCCCCGTGATGCTTACGGCAGTCAAGACAATGGCAAAGGCCGACCCGATACGGTTCGCCTTCTGCCACGAACCGGACATTCCCGCACAGGCAGCCACCGGTGTATCGCTTCATGATCTCGTCGTCCTTCGGCCGTCTGGATGTCGCGCAACTCTGTTCGGACCTGTCGATACATGATCCGGCCAAGGCTGATCAATCCTCAGATGCAGCGTCCGCCGTCAACTTCCATCGCAACCCCGGTAATCATGCCCGCCTCATCCGAGCACAGGAAACAGGCTGCGTTGCCCATGTCTTCCGGTGTCGAAAAACGGCCGATGGGAATGGTAGAGAGGAACTTGGCACGCATTTCCGGCGTGTCTTCACCCATGAAGCTTTTCAGAAGCGGCGTTTCGCCGGCCACCGGGCAAATTGCGTTGACCCGCACGCCCGACGGGGCGAGTTCGACCGCCATCGTCTTTGTCGCGGTGATCATCCACCCCTTGGAGGCGTTGTACCAGTTGAGCCTGGGACGCGGGCTGAGGCCTGCTGTGGAAGCCACATTCAGGATCGCCCCCTTGCCGGCTTCCGTCATGGCCGGGACGAAGTGCTTCGCGGTCAGATAGACCGACTTGCAATTGACCGCGAGGACCCGGTCGAACTCTTCTTCCGTGACGTCCTGCATCAGTTTGGGCAAATGCGTGATGCCGGCATTGTTGACCAGGATATCGACCCCGCCGAGCAGCGAGGAGGCAACATCGGCCAAGTGGCTGACGCTGTCATTGCTGGAGACATCCGTCTTGATGGCCAGTCCGCCAACTTCCGCGGCAATTTCCTCTGCAAGGTCCAGGTTCAGGTCGGCGACCATGACCTTCGCGCCTTCTGCTGCGAACTTGCGCACGATGCCGGCGCCAAAGCCCGAGGCCCCACCCGTGACAATCGCCTTCTTTCCTTCAAGTCTCATGCAAACCTCCCGATCTTGGTTCCTTGCTCTCCAGCGTCATCCCGGCCGAGCGAAGCGCGAGCCGGGTTCGGGGAGCTACAATCAATTGTTCTTTGTACGCGCATCGAATTGAGCGTCCGGACGTTCACCCGTGAAACGCCGCAACGGTCTTCAGCGTGGTGAAGCCGTAAAGCGCCTCGAACCCCTTTTCCCGGCCGTGACCGGACTTGCCCATGCCGCCGAACGGCAGCTCGACACCGCCACCGGCACCGTAGTTGTTGATGAAAACCTGGCCGGTCCGGATCTTTTTGGCGAGCCGCATTTGGCGGGCACCGTCGCGGGTCCACAGGCTCGCGACAAGGCCGTAGTCCGTGCCATTGGCAATCGAGATTGCTTCTTCCTCGTCGTCAAAGGGAATGATCACCTGCACCGGGCCGAATATCTCGTCCCGTGCCAGCACGTGGCTGGGCGAAACGCCGGCAAAAAGGGTTGGACAGACGTAGTTCCCGCCGTCCGGTGCGTCCTGCAACACACCTTCCGCCACCTTTTGAAGATCCGCGCCCCTATCCAGAAAACTTGAGACGATGTCTTTCTGCTTGGCCGAGATCAGCGGTCCGACATCGAGATCGTTCAGTGCAGGCCCGACCGTAAGCGAACCATAGCGAGCCGCCATGCGCTCGGTCACCTGATCGGACACAGACCTGTGCACCAGAATGCGTGAGGAAGCCGAGCAGGTCTGCCCGGCGTTCTGGATGCCTGCGTTCACCAGGAATGGCAGGGCAGCATCCAGATCGGCATCCTCGAACACAAGCTGAGGCGACTTGCCGCCGAGCTCCAGCGTTACCGGCACGACATTCCGGGCTGCCGCCGTCTGCACCTGAACACCGGTTGCAACCGAACCGGTGAAAGAGATGTGATGGACACGCGGATGTGCGGTCAAGGCCGCACCGGCTTCCGACCCGAGACCCGGAACCACGTTCAGCGCACCGTCAGGCAAACCGGCCTGGCGGGCGAGATCGGCAAAGGCAAGCGCCGTCAGGCAGGCGTCTTCCGCCGGTTTCAGCACACAGGCATTGCCTGTTGCCAGCGCCGCGCCAACTGAGCGGCCGATGATCTGCATCGGGTAGTTCCAGGGCACGATATGCCCGGTAACGCCATGCGGTTCGCGCAAGGTGTAGACCGTGTACCCATCGAGATAGGGAATTGTCTCGCCATGGAGCTTGTCTGCAGCCCCGCCATAAAATTCCAGATATCGGGCAAGAGCGACAGCGTCTGCGCGTGCCTGTTTCAACGGCTTGCCGACATCGATGGATTCGATCCGCGCCAGATGGTCCACCTTTTCCAGCACCAGCTCGCGCAGGCGAAACAGGAACCGGCCGCGCTCGGCGGCGTTGGTCCGCCCCCACTCGCCTGCCATGGCGGCTTCGGCCGCATCCACCGCTGCATCGATATCGGCCGCTCCACCGCGGGCAATCGCGCCGATGCGTGCCCCGGTCGAGGGATCGTTGAGCGGCAGTTCTCCGCCTCCTGCCGGATCCACCCATTTTCCGCCGATCAGGCATTTGGCCGGATCGAACCAAAGGTCCAGTTCCTGGGTCATGGGTTCCTCCCCTAAAGGATGCCGGCCGGAAGGACCGGTGCGGCAGCAACAAGTTGTTGTGTATATGGATGGTTCGGCCGGTCGAAGACCGTGTCCGTCGGCCCTTGCTCGACAATCTTGCCGGATTTCATCACCAGCACCCGATCCGTTATCGAACGGACCACGCTGAGATCGTGACTGATGAAGAGGTAGGTCAGGCCAAACCTGTCGGCCAGATCCGCCAGTAGATCGAGCACCTGGGCGCGAACGGACACATCGAGCGCCGAAACTGCTTCGTCGAGAATGATCAGGTCCGGCTTGATGATGAGCGCACGTGCGATTGCGATGCGCTGACGCTGGCCACCGGAGAACTCGTGTATGTACTTGTGGGCATCCGCCGCGCTAAGACCGACGCTTTCAAGAGCTTCGGCAATTGCCGCGTCTCGCTCGGCCCCTTTGGGCGGGTCAGAGAGCAGATGGAAAGGCTCCGTGATCAGCCTGTCCACCCGCCAGCGCGGATTAAAGCTTCCATAGGGGTCCTGAAAGACCACCTGCATGCGCCTGCGCACGACCTGGTTGGCGTGGTGATGGGTGAAGACAGGCAGACCGTCGAACAGAATTTCGCCGTCCTGCACTTCTTCCAGACCCAGGATAGCCCGCGTCAGTGTGGACTTGCCGCAACCCGATTCACCGACAAGGCCGAGGCTCTCGCCCTTTCGGATCTCGAAGCTGACGCCATCAACAGCACGAAACTGCGTGGTCTTGCCCCACCATCCGTGTGTATGTCCGGTATAATCGCGCACGACATCACGCACCTGCAGCAGGGGCTGCTCCAGCGTTTCGTTGCCGCGTTCTGGCACATGGGCGGAGGCTTCCAGCAGCGCACGCGAATAGGGATGCTGCAGATTGCCGAAGAGCGTCTTGGCCGGACCGCTTTCGACCACCTCGCCCTGACGCATGATCACCAGATCGTCGGCCAGGTCGGCCACGACCGCGAGGTCGTGGCTGATCAGCATCAGCCCCATGCCGTCCTCGGCGACGAGACGCTTCAGAAGTTCCAGGATCTGTGCCTGGGTCGTGACATCCAGAGCGGTGGTCGGTTCGTCGGCAATCAGCAGCTTGGGCTTGAGAGCAATGGCCATGGCGATGACCACTCTCTGGCGCTGACCGCCGGAGAGTTCGTGCGGATAACGGCTTAACGGAAACCGTTCCTGCGGCAGTTCCGCGCGTTGCAGGGCATCCGCTGCGCGAGCCATTGCTTCGGCTTTCGAAACCCGCTCGTGGATCAGGATTGTCTCGGCAACCTGGTCGCCGATGGTCTTCAGCGGATTGAGCGCAGTCATCGGCTCCTGGAAGACCATGCCGACGTCCCGCCCGCGCAGGCCACACATTTCGGCTTCGCTGAGCGACAGGATATCCTTGCCCGACAGATTGATCGAACCGGTGCAGGAAGCGCCGCCCGGCAACAGCTGCAGCACGGAAAAGGCCGTGATCGACTTGCCGGACCCACTCTCGCCGATCACCCCGAGAATACGGCCCGGCGCCACTTCCATTGAGACATTCCGGAGGATCTGAAGACCGTGAATGGAAAGCGACAGGTTCCTTATGGTCAGAAGGCTCATGTCCGGGCCCTCCTGAGTTTCGGATCGAGACTGTCCCGCAGGCCATCGCCAAGCAGGTTCAGTCCAAGCACCGTCAGAAGGATGGCAAGGCCCGGAAACAGCGCCAGATGAGGCGCGAGCGATATCATCGTCTGGCTGTCGGCCAGCATCCGCCCCCAACTGGCAGTCGGCGGCTGTGCTCCAAGGCCGACATAGCTGAGCCCCGCTTCGGCGAGAATGCCCAGCGAGAACTGGATCGTGCCCTGAACGATCAGGAGATTGGCGACGTTGGGCAGGATGTGTTCCAGCGAAATACGCGCCGAGCCTTTGCCCGCGACCCGCGCCGCCAGAATGTATTCCCGGTTCCAGAGCGACAGCGCAGCGCCGCGCGTCAGGCGGGCGAAGACCGGGATATTGAAGATGCCGATGGCGATGATGGCGTTGAGTGCCGACGCCCCGAAGACGGCAGTGATCATGACCGCGATCAGAAGGCTTGGAAACGCAAACACAAGGTCATTGGCGCGCATGATGATCTCGTCCATCAGGCCGCCTTTCCTGGCAGCAGCAGCAAGACCGAGCGGCACACCAACAGCCATGCCGATGCCGACAGCAACCAGGGCGACGGCAATGGATGTGCGCGCACCGACCATGATCATGCTGAGAATGTCCCGCCCAAACTGATCGGTTCCGAAGAGGTGCAGCCAGCTTGGCGGCTTCATGCGGTTGGCGATATCCAGCACTGTCGTGTCATACGGTACCCAGACGAGGCTGATGAACGCGGCGGCTGTGAACAGAAGCGTCAGAATGGCGCCTGGCAGCAGTGTGCGGCTGTGGAACAGGACGCTCATCAACGTCGCCTCCGCAGTCTCGGATCGACCCAGGCATAGGCCATGTCGACAGTGAAGTTGACGACGATGACCGCAAAGACCAGCAGCATCACGACGCTTTCGACCACGATCAGGTCGCGCGCGCTGATAGACTGAAAGACCAGCCTGCCGAGGCCCGGCAGAAAGAAGACGTTTTCAATGATGATTGCGCCCGCCAGCAGGAAGGAGAATTGCAGCCCGAGGATCGTCAGCACCGGAATAAGGGCGTTTCGCACCGCATGACGCCAGAGTGCCTGTCCCTTGCTGAGGCCCTTGGCACGGGCAGTGCGGATGAAGTCCTCTCCCAGCGTGTCCAGCAGGCTGGAGCGCATCACCCGTGTCAGGATGCTCGCCTGCGGCAGGGCCAGGGCGATGGCCGGCAGCGTCAACGCTTTCATGGCGGCGAAGAATCCCGCGTCCCACCCGGGAAACCCGCCGGCGGAAAACCAGCGCAGATTGATTGCAAAAACCAGCACCATCAGCATCGCGAACCAGAAATTGGGGATGGCGATGCCGAGCTGGGTCACGCCCATGACGGCGCCATCGGCGTGGGAGCCCCGGCGCGAGGCAGCCCAGATACCGGCAGGAAAGGCGATCAGGGTGCTCAGTACCAGCGCATAGACTGCCAGCGGCAGAGACACCCAAAGCCTGTCGGCGATCATGCCCGCAACGGGTGTGCGATATGTGTAGGACGTGCCGAAATCGCCGACCAGAAGACCACCTGCCCAGGCTGCATAGCGCTCGAGGATGCTGCCGCCAAGGCCCAGTTCCTCGCGCAGGGCTGCAAGCGTGTCTTCCTGGGCGTTGAGGCCAAGCATGTAGGACGCCGGATCACCCGGCACCACTTCCAGCGCCAGGAAGATTATCACCGACGCGGCCACGAGGCTGAGCCCCAGGGACAGAAGGCGTTTCAGGAAATATTGCAGCATGAACGCGTCGCGTGCCTATCGGCAGTCAGATACCGGCAAAAGGAAAGGAGTGAAGGTGGATGCCCGCACACCGGGCGCGAGCATCCGCTTTGCGGTATGGGTCAGTCTTCCCAATAGACCGCCGTCAGATCCGTTGCCTGGGTCGGCTGGTTTTCCCAGAGCCCCTTGATCTTGGCGTCGGCGATGGTCGGGAATGCGAGCTGGAACAGGTAGGTGTTGACGTAGTCTCCGGAGATCGTCTCCTGAGCCTGTTTCAGAAGGTCGGAGCGTTTTGCCGGATCGTTCTCCGCCGTCAGATCGGCAATGAGCTTCTGGAAGTCCGCATTGTCATACTGGAAATAGTAATCCGGCCGGGCATAGATGCCGATATCCATCGGCTCGGTATGGCTGACGATTGTCAGGCCGAAATCCTTGCCCTTGAAGACCTGCTCCAGCCACTGCGCCCATTCCAGGTTGGTGATTTCCGTTTCGATACCGACGGCGCGGAGTTGTGCGGCGATGATCTCCCCGCCCCGGCGGGCATAGGATGGCGGCGGCAGCTTGAGCGTGGTGGTGAAACCATCCGCATAGCCGGCCTCGGCCAGCAGCTTCTTGGCGAGGTCCGGATCGTACTGGCTGCTCCCCGTCAGATCGACGTAATCGGGGTTATGCGGTGCAAAATGCGTTCCGATCGGCGTGCCGTAGCCGAACATCGCGCCATCGATGATCGCCTGCCGGTCAACCGCGTGGGCAATCGCTTCGCGCACCTTGATGTTGTCGAGCGGCGGCAACTTGTTGTTGGCTGCAAGAATGGTCTCGCCTTCGGTAGAGCCGACCAGCACCTGGAAGCGGGCGTCGGCCTCAAACTGCGGCAGGTTTTCCGGCGCCGGAAAACCGACGAAGGCGTTGACGTCTTCCGCCATCACGGCCGCGAAGGCTGCCGTCGGATCGGAAATGAACTTGAAGGTGACCTTGTCGAGCTTGGCCGGTTCACCCCAGTAGTCTGCGTTCTTTTCCAGATCGATCCGGTCGCCCTGCACCCAGTCGGTGAACTTGAACGCGCCCGTTCCAACCGGCTTGCTCTTGATATCGCCAATGGATTCGGGAGCGACAATAACCGCATCGCCCCAGGCCATGTTGAACAGGAAACTGCCGTTCGGCTCCTTGAGCGTTACCTTCACGGTCAGCGGATCCACGACTTCCACGCTCTCGATACCGGCAAACAGAGCTTTCTGGGCGTTCTGACTGTCGTCTGCGCGGGCACGATCGAGGCTGAACTTTACGTCGTCCGCCGTCAGATCAGATCCATCGTGAAATTTCACGCCGTTGTGCAGCTTGAAGGTATAGGTCTTGCCGTCCTCGGAAATCTCCCAGCTTTCGGCCAGCCCGGGATTGACCGAGCCATCGGGACCGAAGCGGGTCAGACCTTCGAAGACGTTGGAGTAAAGGACGGAATCAATCGCGCCTGCAGCGGCACCAGTCGGGTCCAGATGTGGCGGTTCCAGTTGCATGGCAACCACGATATCGCTTTTTGCATGGGCCATTCCCATGCTCGCTGCCAGCGCCAAAGCACTGACCAGACCCAATCCAAACTTACGCAAACGCATGACTTCCCCCTTTATTGAGGCTGCTTTCGCAAGGCCTTGCCAACAGCTCGATCAGCGAACGGCCCATGACCTTCGCAGAATCGAGCATGTCATCCACTCCCACATATTCGTCCGGTTTATGTGCCAGATCCAGAATGCCCGGGCCATAGGCGATACAATTTTTCAGTTTGCCGATACGATCGATATGCTTCTGGTCGTAGGTACCCGGGCTGACGACATATTCAGCTTCACGGCCCATGGTTTCGGCAATGGCCTTGGCGACGGTCCGCACGACGGGCGCATCCTTTTCGGTCATGGTGGGCAGCACCCTGTGCAGTTCCCGCAAGTCGTAGCGGAACTTGTCGCGCCGTCCTTCAACCGTCTTCAGAACTTCCAGAACTTCCGCCTGCACGTCGTCGATATTCTCTTCCAGCAGGAACCGGCGGTCGATCACCATCCGGCAACTGTCCGGCACGCAGGGGCTCGGAAGCCCGGTAAAGTCCGCATCGCCTTCCGATTGACCACCGTGGATGGAATTGATGTTGAGCGTCGACTGTTTCGCGCCTTCCGGCACCACCGGCATTTCGGTGCGCTTTTGCGCGAGCGCCGGAAACAGGCTCTGCTCCATCTCGTCGATCACCGCTCCCATGTGACGGACGGCACAATCGCCGAGGAACGGCATAGAGCCATGAGCGATCTCTCCGAATGTCTCCAGCTCGGCCCACCAGACACCTCGGTGACCGAGGCAGATCCGATCCTTGTTCAGCGGCTCGGGAATGATGACGTGCTGAACCCGGTCCGGACTGAAATAGCCCTTGCCTGCAAGATAGGCGACGCCGCCGTAGCCCCCCGATTCCTCGTCGGCCGTTCCGCTGATCTCGATAGCTCCGGCAAAGTCCGGACAGACCGCAAGGAAAGCCTCGGCTGCAACGATGCTGGCAGCAAGGCCGCCCTTCATGTCGCAGGCGCCTCGGCCGTAAATCTTGCCGTCGACAAGTTCCCCGCCGAACGGATCCTTTGTCCAGCCGTGGCCGACGTCGACAACGTCGATATGACTGTTGAAGTGCACGCATTCGCCCGGTCGGTCGCCATCCCGGCGCGCGACGATGTTCCAGCGCGGATACTTGTCGCTGTCGCCTGGCGTTCCATGCGCCCGGATCAGTTCGATGTCGAAGCCGGACCTGGACAGACGCTTCTGCAGATAATCGCAGATATCGCGGTAGTTCTCGCCGGGCGGGTTGAGCGTGGGAATGCGCAGAAGGTCCTGGGTCAACGCGATCAGATCCTCGCGCCTTCCGTCGATCTCCCGGATCAGGTCGTCTGCTAGCGCCATCCCGTCTCAGCCTCCCCTTGGTAAAAGCAACGAGAACTATGCTACCGTCAAACTACGGTGCCAATACCGTAGGAACACGGTGGAACATGACAGACCTCGACCAACTGGCCTTCGAAAACGCGCCCATGGGTTTGGCGCTGACCGAAAACCGGATCATTCGTGCCTGCAATCAGACATTCGTTGAGATGTTCGGGTTCAAGAAGTCTCAGCTGATCGGGCAGAGTTTCCGGTTGCTCTACGGCACGGATCAGGAATTTCACCAGATCCGCGACATTGGCCTGGAGCCCTTGCGCCGGTCCCTGCCCTACACGGACGAGCGGTTGATGCGCCGGTCTGATGGAACGCCTATCTGGTGCCGGTTCCGGGCAAGAACCCTGACGCCGGAAACACCGCTGGCGCGGATCGTCCTGAGTTTCGCCCTGATCGACAATGCTGCCGCCGGGCCGAAGCTGACACCGCGCGAACGCGATGTCCTGCTGCTTCTTTCCCAGGGGCAGACCAGCAAGGAGATGGGCCGCATTCTGGGACTCTCGCCCAGAACCGTCGAAGACGTGCGCGCGCGGCTCCTGAAGAAGTTTCAGGTCAAAAGCGTTGCCGTGCTGCTGTCCCGGCTTTCTGGACAATAGATGGCACGCTTCTGTTCGCTTGTTACTCGCCTGGTTTCAAACCATTGGGCTTGAAGGCCCCGCCGAAGGGAGACGGATTGGCTTTCACCGGCGCTTCAAGCGGCGCCGTGGACGCAGGTGCCTGGTTCTGCTGTTGCGCTTCCATCTTCCGGCGCTGCTCCTCCAGAAGTTCCTGCTGACGAGCGCGCTTGTCATCGAGGATCTGCTGTTTGCAAACGCCAGCATCGTGCTGCGAACCCTGATAGGTGGCAAAGCCTGCAACACCCAGAAGGATCACGAAGATCGTCAGCGGGTGGACCAGTGTCCGCAGAACCGGATTGCCGTAAATGCGGGAACGCGCAGCAGTGCCGGTCCGCATCACTTCCTTCCGCCGCATGTGGGCTTCGTGGACCACTGCCCCGATCAGCGTAACCCCGATGATGATGACCGCGAGCGCCGACAAGGAAGGGTCTGTCCCATGACGAACCTTGGAAGCCAGTGCCGTGGTGAACGTATTGCCGGAGAGGATCGTGAAGACAGTGGTGTTGTAGTTCTCGAAAGATGCCAGGAAGGTCAGAAACGCGGCAGAGCCGATGGCCGGCCACAGGAACGGCAACAGGATCTTGCGGAAGGCCTGTCCCGGCGTCGCGCCGAGATCGAGTGCGGCTTCCGTCAGGATCGGATCGAAGCGCTGCAGTCTTGCGAGAAACACCAGCATCGCATAGGCGGAAATGAAGGTGACCTGACCGGCAAGTGTCAGAAACATGCCTTTGTAGAAGATCGAACCGTAGTCCGCGCCAACGGACCTGCCGAAAGCGCCCCAGAAGACAATGGTCGAGATGCCCAGAACGACGCCTGGAATGAGGATAGGCGTGATCAGCACCGTGTAGAGCGCCGCACGCAGGCGCGGTCCGAGCTCCGAGAGCGCAAGCGCTCCCGCCAGCCCGATCGGCACGGCAATGACCACCACACTGATGGCGATCACCAAGCTGTTGGCCAGCCCGCTCATAAGACGGTCATTGGCGAAGAGAACGCCAAACCAATCCGTCGTGAAGCATTCCCATGGCGTGATCCGCGGGAAGGAGGACGAATTGAACGCCGTGATCACCATGATGATCAGCGGCCCGAACAGGAAGGTGAAGAAAAGCAGGGAGAAGCCTGCCGCGACCACGCCGCCACCTGTGCCCCGGTTCATCGGCCGATCTCCCCGATGGAGACCTTGAAGATCCGCATCAGCATCATGACGAAGGAGATGCAGACAATCAGCAGGATCACCGCATAGGCCGAACCGCGTTGCCAGTTGGCGCTCTCGTTGAACCACTGGTAGATGAGCTGGGTGAACCAGAGATTGGAAGGACCGCCGAGGATCTGGGGGGCTGCAAGCGCACCTGCCGTCAGCATGAACACCATGGTTGCCCCGGAGGCGATGCCCGGCTTGGCAACCGGCAGCACCACCCGCCAATGCACCCGCCACCAGCTGGCCCCCATGTCCCTTGCCGCTTCGATCTGGTTGCGGTCGAGCGCCTCGACGGCATTGAAGATCGGGAAAACCATCAGGAGGATGTAGGCATAGGTCAGCCCGGAATAGAGCGCGACGTCAGCCCGGATGAAATCGACAGGCTGATCCCACAGCCCCACCGACATGCCGATGCCGTTGATGAGGCCCGTTGAACCGAACAGGACACGGAAGGCGAAGGCACGCAGGATCTCGTTGACCCAGAAGGGCACGATCAGGCCGATGACCATCATCCGCGCCGCAACGCCGGTGGCCGAATGAGCGAGAATGAAGGCGATCGGGTAGCAGAGCAGAATGTCGATACAGGTGACGAACACCGCCGCGATCAGGGTCTTGAACAGGATACCGATATCGAGCGTGTTGACCGTGCCGTCGTTGCCTTGGAAAAAATACGAATAGTTTTCAAGAGTATAGACATCTTGCGGTCCACCGACTTCAGCTGCCGGCAGGTTGAACCGGAAGGAATAGTCGAGCATTGCCACCTGCGGCAGCGTGATCAGGCAGATGACCCAGAACAGGACTGCCACGGCGACGAACGATGCAGCGCCAAGACCATGCTTGCCGGAAATTTCCCTGAATACGTTTTGAAGCGCTTTCATCCTCACGCTCCCGCAAGTGCGCCATGTGGCAGGACAATTGCCTGCTCTGGCGTGAAGCCGAGCGAAACGGCACCACCGGAGAGATTGTCCGGCGCTCCGCCAAGGCTGACCCGGGTGAGCCGAAGCTGGACACCGTTCGCTTCCAGGAACATCTGCCGCGAATTGCCTTCGAACTCTTCCTTCACCCAGTTCGCTGTCAGGCTGTTGGGGGCACCATCACCAAGGCTCAGTTGCTCGGGTCGAATGAACAGGATGCAGTCTTCGCCCGCCTTGTATTGGCGCCCGCCTGCTGCCCTTCCCTGCAGGCGGCCGAGTGGCGTTTCAACGGAAACCAGCGCTTCCGACTGCTGGGCAACCTTGCCTTCGATGGCATTGGTCTCGCCCACGAATGAGGCGACAAACGAAGTCTTCGGCCGATTGTAGATGGTTTCCGGCGGGTCGACCTGCTCGATAACGCCGGAGTTCATGACCGCGACGCGGTCCGACATGGTCAGGGCCTCGCCCTGATCGTGGGTGATATAGATGAAGGTCAACCCGACGCGCTGCTGGATGGCGCGCAGTTCGGTGCGCATGTGGTGGCGCAGTTTCAGATCGAGCGCGGACAGCGGCTCATCAAGAAGCAGAATATCCGGCTCGACCGCCAGCGCACGGGCAATCGCCACACGCTGTCGCTGACCGCCGGAAAGCTCGTGCACCTTTTTGTCGCCGACACCGGGAAGCGCGATCATGTCCAGAAGTTCGTCTGCCCGCTTGCGCCGGTCCTTGCGGCCGATGCCCCGGACCTCCAACGGAAAGGCGATGTTGTCGGCAACGCTCATCAGCGGAAAGAGAGCAAGGTTCTGGAAGATCAGCGCTGTCGGGCGCTTGTTCGGGCCGATGCCCTTCATGTCCTGCCCGCCGATCAACACCCGGCCTTCGGACGGATCGGAGAAGCCGGAAATACACCGCAGCAAGGTGGTCTTGCCACAGCCGGATGGCCCCAGGAAGGAGAAGAACTCGCCGCCCTTGATGACGAGATGTGCATTGTCGACCGCGGTATAGGCCCCAAAACGAATGGAAACGTGATCCAGAACAATATCTTTTGTGGCCATGGCGCTCTCAGAAGGACGGCGGGAAAGGGAGACGGAAAAAGGGCGGCTTGGCGCCGGACGCATTGCGCCCGGCACCCGCCATTGAGAAAGCCGGAGAGGCCTTAAGCGGACAGGAACTTGTTGGTGTATTCGGTCCGTTTTTCCGAGTACCAGGGGGCTTCCGCCGGCCAGGCATTCAGGTTGTCCAGCGCTTCGCCCGGATAAGCATCGGCAAAGTTCTTGGCATAGATTTCGCCGCCGAATTCGGCCGCGCCGATTACCGGTGAATTGTAACCGTGGGTCTTGATGGCTTCGCCGGCGAGCTTGGCGTCGTAAGCCGTCTCGATGAAGGCATAGATCTGGTCAATGTTCTTCGCTCCGGTCGGCATGGCCAGTCCATCGACCCAGGCCATCGCACCTTCCTTCGGCGCCCGGTACATGACCGGCTCACCAGCCGTTTTCAGGGCAAGCGGAGGTCCGTCCCAGGTCTGGCCGACGATCACGCCTTCGTTCAGGAGACCGTTCTTCTGGGTATCCGCATCGTTCCAGATCAGCTTGATGTTCGGCTTCTTGGCGATGGCGGCCTCAACGACCTTGGTCCAGACCTCGTCCATCTTTTCCGGGCTCTCGTAAGCAGCCCACATGGAACCCGGCTCCAGTTCGCCGCGGCCTTCAAGGCCGAGACCGAGGCCAAGCAGCATGGAATGTCCACGGCCCATTGTCTTGCCGGCATTGGCTTCATCCCAGACATCGTAATAGCTCGGGAATTCGCCACCGGGAACAAAGGCGTCCGTCCGCCAGGCAATGCCTTCCGTGCCCCAGATATGCGGCAGCCAGAAGACGCCCTTGCCGTCGAAGTTCCAGTGGGTTTCGCCAAGAGCCATTGAAGGGTTGACCTTGTCGAGCGCGACCTTCGACATATCGAACGGCTGCAAGAGGCCAAGTTCTGCCCACAGAAGGTTGCGGTTCACGGTCGGTGAAACGATGTCGAAGCCTTCGCCGTTGGTGGCCTTCAGCTTGTTGATGATCTCCTCGTTGGAGCCGATGCCGGTGAAGTTGATCTTGATGCCGGTCTTGTCCGTGAAGCCGTTGACGAAGCTTTCCGGCAGATAGTCCGACCACATCATGATGTTGATTTCACCGGACGAGGCCAGCACGCTGGAGCTGACGATTGCCGGCATGGACAGCCCTGCGCCTGCCGCGGCTGCGGTTTTCAGGAAATCGCGCCGCGTTGCGGATGCTCCCTTTTTAAAACTGATCATGACTTCCCCTTCACTGTTGGTCTCACCAAACTGTTCCTCGTTCTGGCGCGTTACAGGCCGCATTTTTCTGGAAAGGGTCGCATTGCCCGGACGATCCTGCGCCGCGTTGCAAGAAAGGATATTGCGGTGCAATATTCACCCTTAGAGCCAGAGAGTGAAAACTATGGAGCCAGAGGAATTGCCGGGCTTTGCAGGTTCGGGAAACAGCTTCAAACTACCGCCTTCGGGCCAACCGAATTCAGGGACGACCACAAAGTTCAAATGCTTGCGACCTATTTCGATACGCCCTTCGATCCGGGCAGACGACTGCAGCACCAGATTCAGGAACGGCTTATAGAGGCCATTCTGGACGGCGTGTGGCCCCTGCACGAACCGCTGCCGGCAACCCGTGTCTTTTCCAGCGAGATAAAGGTTTCCAGAAACACGGTTGCCATCGTCTATGAGAGACTGGTTGAGGACGGTTATCTGAAGTCGGTCAGCCGGCGCGGGTATTTCATCAACGAACGGCACATCCGCGAGCAGCTCAACATCCGGGTCGATGATCACGCCAAGGACATCCTGCCCACCGCCGAACAGCCCTTCAATCCGCAAGCCTTTCTGACCTACAGCTACGCGGCCCAGGAAAACATTTCAAAACCGGCCGACTGGCAGTCCTATCCCTACCCTTTCATCTATGGCCAGCTTGCTCCGGACAAGACATCCGTCGCGCGCTGGCGCGATTGTGTCCGGTTGGCAGGCACTGCCCAGCACGCCCCGACCTGGATCGGCGATCTGGTCGATCAGGACGACCCGATGCTGGTCAACCAGATTATCCGCCGAATGCTGCCGCAACGGGGCTTCCGGGCAGAGCCGGACGAGATTCTGGTAACAGTCGGCGCCCAGAATGCCCTCTTCCTGGTGGCGCAGCTCTTTTGCCGACCCGGGGTCAGGACGGACATGGAAGAGCCCGGCTATGTGGACACCCGCAACATCTTCCAATCCTTCGGGGCAGAGCTGAAGTATCACCCGGTCGATTCAAACGGCATGCGGGTTGGAGACGAGCTGAAGGGGGCACGGCTTGTTTACGTAACACCCGGCCATCAGTCCCCAACCAACGTCACCATGTCGATGGAGCGGCGTCTGCGGTTGCTGGCCCATGCCGAAACGCATGATTTCATCGTTCTGGAAGACGATTATGAGCATGAGCTGAATTTCATCGGAGCACAGAAACCGTCCTTGCGCAGTTTCGACCGTACCGGACGTGTGATCCACGTTGCCAGTCTTTCCAAGGCCCTGTTTCCGGGATTGCGGCTCGGTTTCATCGCTGCGGACAGGCGCATTATCAAAGAGCTTCGAGCCCTTCGCCGATTGATGTATCGGCACACCTCAGCGCTCGACCAGCGGGCGATGGCGATCTTTCTGTCCGAGGGCCATTACGATTCCCATATCCGACGTCAGCGAAAGGTGCTGTCGCAGAAATGGAAGAAGATCTTCAGGCTCATCGAAACGCATCTGCCGACCTGCCAGGCAACAGTCACGACGGGTGGGTCAGGCGTGTGGATCAGGCTACCGGAGAGTATCCGCGCTGCGGAACTGCAATCGAGAGCCGCGCGGCAAGGACTCCTGATCGAGGCAGGAGACGACAGGTATTTCTCCCCGAATAGTCCGCGAAACCGGATCCGCCTGGGCTTCGGTGCGATTGCCGAAGAAAAGATGGAGCCGGGCATCAAGCTGCTCGGCCAACTTCTGGCAGACAGCAGGTAGCGATCCCGGCTCAAAGCCGGGATACCCCGCGACAGGCAGCTTACAGCTCTGCCTTGCCCAACACCTTCTGGAGGACATCAATCATCATCGAGAGATCTTCTTCCGATGTGGTGAGTGCCGGGGCGAAGATCAGCGCATCGCCGGTTGCTTTCACATGCAGGCCTTCGTCGAAAAGCTTCCGCTGCACCAGAGATCCCTTGGCTCCGGGCGTTTCGCCCGGTGTCAGCTGAATGCCGGACATCATGCCGTGACCACGCAGGTCGTGGACATGTGGCAGATTGCGAAGGCTGAAAACACCGTCGAGGAATGTTGACGAGAGGCTTGCCGCCCGCTCGAAAAGACCTTCGGTCTTGTAGATGTCAAGTGTTGCCAGCGCCGCGGCGCAGGCAACCGGGTGGGCGGAGTAGGTATAACCGTGCATAAGTTCCGGCCGATCCGCGGTGATGGAATCAATGACGGCTTTCTGGATCTCCGTCTTTACCGCGACAGCGCTCATGGGGATCGCGCCGTTGGTAATCGCCTTCGCCATCGTCATGACATCCGGTGTGACGCCGAATTCCTGTGCCGCGAAGGCTGAGCCCGTCCGGCCGAAACCGGTGATGACTTCGTCGAACACCAGCAGAATGCCGTATTTGTCGGCGATCTCGCGCAGCTTCTGCAAATACCCGAGGGGAGGCACGATAGTGCCGATAGAGCCGGCAATCGGCTCGACAAAGACCGCGGCAATGGTCTCGCCGCCGTAGGTCTTGCAGATCTCTTCCAGATCTTCGGCAATCCCCGCGCCGTCTTGCGGTTGCCCTCTCGTGAAGCGCTGATCCTCGTTCCAGGTGTGGCGCATGTGAACGACGTCGCAGGTAACACCGGAAAAATCCCGCCGGTTGTTGACCATGCCCGCCAGCGATGTGCCGCCGAGGTTGACCCCGTGATAGGCCCAGGCCCGCGAAACAAAACGGGTGCGCTGAGGCTCGCCTTTGGCCTTGTGATAGGCAAGGCAGATCTTGATGGCGGAATCGACGGCTTCAGACCCGGAAGACCCGAAAAAGATGCGGTCGAGTCCTTCCGGCAGAATTCCGCTGAGCGCCTCGGCAAGTTCGAAGGAGATCGGCGCTGCGCGCTGGAAGTGCGGGGAATAATCCAGAACCTGAAGCTGCTTGTAGACGGCTTCGGCAATCTCCTTGCGGCCATGCCCCGCTGCACAGGTGAACAGGCCTGACGATCCGTCCAGGATTTCCCGCCCCTCGGGCGTCCAATACCGCACGCCCTCCGCCCGCGCGAACATCTGCGGTTCCTTGTGGAAGAGACGGTTGTTGGTGAACGGAAGCCAGTGGTGATCCATGTTGATCGGCATCTGGGTCATGGCGCAGGGTCCTTCAGATCGGAGCATTCCCATCACTCCTAGGACCAGTCGCAAACCCGCCGTAGAGCCAGCGCTTGAATTCATAGGAGCCAGAGGCCCAAAGCCTGCTTTTGGCGTTGTGCTGGCGGGGCAGCTGCCTATGGTCCGGTCAAGCGACTGTTTCAGATACATCAGAAAGGCAGGCTCATGAGCGGCACAATCCTCATTACCGGGACGACCTCCGGCTTCGGTCAGGCGATGGCCCGGCTGTTCGTGCAAAACGGATGGAAGGTTATCGGCACCGGCCGGCGCGCGGATCGGCTGGAAAAGCTGAAGACGGATCTCGGCGAGGCATTTCACGCGCTTGTCTTCGACATCATGGACGAAGCTGCAACAACTGCGGCCCTCGCCGGCCTGCCGGAGGACTTTCAGGAGATCGACATCCTCGTCAACAATGCCGGTCTTGCCCTCGGCACGGCTTCGGCACCGGCGACGAAACTCTCCGACTGGAAGACCATGATCGATACCAACATCACCGGTCTCGTCACCATCACCGACCAGCTTCTGCCGAAGCTGATCGAGCGCAAGGGCATGGTCGTGAACATCTCCTCCATTGCCGCCAACTGGCCCTATCCGGGCGGAAACGTCTATGCGGGTACCAAGGCATTCCTGCGCCAGTTCTCGCTTGGCCTGCGGTCGGATCTTCACGGCAAGGGGGTGCGGGTTACCTCCATCGAACCGGGCCTATGCGAAAGCGAATTCACGCTGGTGCGTACCGGAGGCAACCAGGAAAGCTACGATGCTCTTTATGGCGGCGCCAACGCGATCCAGCCGGAAGATATCGCCAGCACGGTCTATTGGGTCGCGACACAGCCCCCGCATCTCAACATCAACTCGCTGGAACTGATGCCCGTCAGCCAGTCCTGGGCCGGCTGGCAGATCGCCAGAGAGGGCTGAGGTGAACCTGTGGCGGCGCTGCTCGTCCACGGACAAAGCGGATTTCTATCAATCTGTTCACATGCGCCTCACCAGCCACATAGGATACTGGATCCCGGTCTTGACGCTGACGCGACAAACCGGGACGACAAGCAGGAGATGCAGAGCGTCCCTTCCTCAAAAACGTCAACGGCCGCACGCGTCACCGCGTCCGGCCGTGACTGTTCATACAAGATCCCGAACGATCAGGCCTTGGTCACCTTCTGGGTCTGGCTGCCCAGCTTGTCGATGCCAAGCGTCATGACTTCACCGCCCTTCAGGTAGACCGGCGGCTTCTGCCCCATGCCAACACCCGGAGGCGTGCCGGTGGAGATGACGTCGCCAGGCTGCAGGCTCATGAAGCGGCTGAGATAGGAGATCAGGAACGGTACCCGGTAGACCATCGTCTTGGTGGAGCCGTTCTGGTAGCGCTTGCCGTCCACTTCCAGCCACATGCCGAGATCGTCGAAGTCGCCGACTTCATCCGGCGTTACCAGCCAGGGGCCGATCGGGCCGAAGGTATCGCAACCCTTGCCCTTGTCCCAGGTGCCGGACCGTTCGATCTGGAATTCGCGTTCGGAGACATCGTTGATCACGCAGAAACCGGCGACATGGTTCATCGCATCGGCTTCCTCGATATAGGCACCGCCCTTGCCGATAACGACGCCGAGTTCAACTTCCCAGTCGGTTTTCTGCGAGCCGCGCGGGATCTTCACGTCGTCATCCGGACCGACAATGGCCGAGGTCCACTTGTTGAAGACCACCGGTTCCGGCGGCACATCCATGCCGGATTCCGCAGCGTGGTCGGCATAGTTGAGGCCGATGCAGATGAACTTGCCGATATTGCCGACGCAAGGTCCGACGCGCAGATCCTGCTGCGGAGCGCCCTCCACCAGTGGCAGCGAAGCGACGTCGAGCCCCTGCAGGTGTTGAATGCTTTCAGGCAGGAGAGCATCGCCGGCGATATCCGCGACAACGGAAGAAAGATCACGAACGCGGTTGTCGGCATCGAGAACACCGGGTTTTTCCTGTCCCGGAGCGCCAAATCTCAGCAATTTCATAAAGGATCGTCCTTGAGTGGTTGGAGCCCGGTTGCGCGTGCAACTGGGCTCGATGGAGTTGGTTACGACAAAATCGATCAGTCGTACAAGACAGCAGCGATCTTCGGATCGTCAATGTTGGATTTGTCGTAGTAGTAGAAGCCGGTGTCGATATGTGCCGGAACTTCCTTGCCCTGTGATGCTTCGAGGGCTGCTTTCACGGTTTCATAGCCGATGCCGACCGGGTTCTGGGTGATCGCACCGGCCATAACGCCGTTGCGGATCGCATCCTTCTGGGCCTTGCCACTGTCGTAGCCGATGATGACCACATCGGACTTGCCCATTTCGGAGACACCGTTCACCACACCAAGGGCAGACCCTTCGTTGGCACCGAAGATGCCCTTCAGATCCGGATTGGCTGTCAGGATGGCCTTGGTGAGTTCTGTCGACTTCAGATGGTCACCGCCGCCATATTGAACGGTGACGACCTCGATATCCGGATGATTTGCCTTCATCTGGTTGACGAAACCGTCGACACGGTCAATGCCGGTCCGGCTCGTCTGGTCATGTGCCACCACGGCAACCTGGCCAGCACCGCCGATCAGCTCTGCCATCTTGTCGGCAGCCAGTGCTGCTGCAGCAATGTTATCGGTCGACGCTGTCGACACCGGAATATCGCTATCGACACCACTGTCGAACGCGATGACCGGAATGCCCTTTTCCTGAGCCTGCTTCAGAAGCGGAATGGCAGCCTGACTGTCGAGAGCGGCAAAGCCGATTGCCGTCGGGTTCTTGGCAAGGGCAGCGGCCAGCATGTCGATCTGGCGGTCGACCATGGTCTCGTTGTCCGGGCCTTCAAAGGTGATGGTGACACCCAGCTCCGAGGCGGCCTGATCGGCTCCAGCCTTCACGGCCTGCCAGAACTGGTGCTGGAAACCTTTGGAGATGAGCGGAATGTAGGTTTCCTGGGCGAAGGCAAAGTTCCCGGAAAGCATCAGGGCAGCGGCACTTGCAGCTCCGATAAGAGTACGTCTGTTCAGCATATTCCTCTCCTGTGGTTGGGTTGGACGGAAGGTCCGGTACCGGGGTGTGACCACCCTCTTGTGTGTTGATGAAACTCAGGCTTTGCGCCTGCGCACCATGTCCGCGTAAACGGCCAGGATGATGATTGCGCCGGTCACCACCGTCTGCCACTCCTGGGCGACGGACAGGACCCGCAAACCGTTGGTCAGGACGGCCATGATCAGGGCACCGATCAGGGTCCCGAGAACCGTGCCCCGCCCACCGGAAAGCGACGTGCCACCAATCACGACAGCCGCGATGGCTTCCAGCTCGTAGCCGAGACCCAGCGCCGGCTGGGCGGAGTTCAGGCGCGAGGCGATCAGGATCCCGGCAATGCCGCAGATCGCACCGGCCAGCGCATAGACCGACATTTTCCAGAAGTCGGTGTTGACGCCGGAAAGGCGAACCGCCTCTTCGTTGGAGCCCAGCGCGAACGTGTAGCGGCCAAGCACCGTACGGCCGAGAATGTAGGATGCTGCCCCTGCCACCAGGAAAAGGATCAAGACACCGTTCGGGATCGGCAGAGCCGGGAAAATGTCGCCTATCAGCGAGCCGCGGGAAATCAGGTCGAAGCCGGGCGTGTCGTTGAAATAGATCGGTCGGGTTCCGGAAATCACCAGCGACAGGCCTTTCAGGATCAGCATCATGCCGAGGGTCGCGATGAACGGCGGGATTTTCATCTTGGCGATGAAGGTGCCCGAACACAGGCCGCAGAGCGCACCGGTCGCGATGGCGGCAATCACACCGAGCGGCAGCGGCATGCCGAGGTTTGTCAGAACGACGCCTGCGATGACCGCGCAGAACGTCATCAAGGTTCCGACGGAAAGATCGATCCCGCCGGTGATGATCACCAGGGTCGCCGCAACAGCCAAGACGCCATTGACCGAGGTCGCCTGCAGGATCGCGATCATGTTGGAGGTTTGCATGAAGTTGGGTGAAGCGATCGAGAAACCGATCAGCAGAAGAACCAGGCTGGCAAAGGCCAGCAGCTTCTGGTGCGCCCCAGTCTCGATCAGACGTGCAACGAGCGACGGCGAGGAGGACGGGTTGACGGCGGTCATTGCTGGTATCCTTCTGGCTGCATGGATGGCGCCCGAAGCGTCGCCAGATGCATGATGTCTTCCTGCGTGGTGGTTTCACCGCCCGGCAGGATGCCGGTGAGACGGCCTTCGCACATCACGGCAATGCGATGGCTGAGACGCATGATCTCCGGCAATTCCGAGGAGATGACGATGATCGCCCTGCCCTCGTTGGCCAATGCCTTCAGCAGTTTGTAGATTTCCGACTTGGCACCGACGTCGATACCGCGGGTCGGCTCGTCGAAGATCAGGATGTCGCAATCCCGGTAGAGCCACTTGGCGATGACGACCTTCTGCTGGTTGCCACCGGAAAGCAGGCGGACTTCCTGCCGGTCGGACGGCGTGCGGATTTCCAGTTTGGCGATATAGTCCTGCGCCGTCTTGCGCATGGCATCGTCATTCAGGACGCCAAACCGGCTGGAAAAGCGATCGAGGCTGGCCAGCGCCACATTGGTCCGGACATCCATACCGGTGGCCAGACCGAAATGCTTGCGATCTTCCGAAAGGTATCCGATCCCCGCCTTCACGGCGTCGGAAGGTTTCGATATCGAACGGGGCTTGCCGTGAACCCGGATCTCGCCGCTGTCGCGCGGATCAGCTCCGAAAATCGCCCGTGCCACTTCCGTCCGCCCTGCTCCCATCAAGCCGGCAAAGCCGAGGATCTCGCCTTTCTTGACGGAAAAGCTGACGTCGCGGATCTCGCGCCCCCTGTTCAATCCGCGTATGTCCAGTACCGTCTCGGCGTCGGACAGGTCGGGGATGACGATGGCCTCGCTGGTTAGTTCCCTGCCCACCATCATGGAGATGATCTTGGAAACAGGCGTCTGCGCTGCATCAACGGTGCCGACATAGGAGCCGTCACGCATGACCGTCACCCGGTCGGCGATCTGTTTCAGCTCGTCCATCTTGTGGCTGATGTAGATGATGCCCACGCCATCGGCTTTCAGCCGGCGGATGATGGTGAAGAGTTCGGCGATTTCCGCATCATTCAGGGCGGCGGTCGGCTCGTCCATGATGAGGACGCGTGACCGGTAGGACAGTGCCTTGGCGATCTCGACCATCTGCTGACGGGCAATGGTGAGTTCACCGACGATCGTCTTCGGGTTCATCTTCAGGTTCATGGACTTGAAGATTTCGAGCGCCTGTGCGTTGAGCGCCGTCTCATCCAGACGGCCGAAACGCTTGCGCGGTTCCCGGCCGATAAAGATGTTCTGCGCGACCGACAGATCATTCATCAGGCTGAGTTCCTGGTGAATGATACCGATGCCCAGCGCCTGGGCGGCCCGTGGACCATCGATCTCCACTGCCTGACCGTTGACCAGCAGCTCGCCGCCGTCCCTGGGGTAAATGCCGGACAGGATCTTCATCAGCGTCGACTTGCCAGCGCCGTTTTCACCCATCAGGGCATGCACTTCGCCGCTGTTCAGGTCGAAGCTGACATTCTTGAGGGCGTGCACACCGGGGAAGCGTTTTTCGATCCCCGTCATCCTCACCAGATTTGTCATGGTGCGGTCCTCCCAAACCGCGACGAAGACGCCACCGTCAGATGGTGACACCTCCGTCGACCAGAAGTGCCTGACCGGAAACGAACTTGCTTTCGTCGGAAAGCAGGTAAACGACCATCGGCGTCATATCGTCGACGGTTGCCAGACGGCCCATGGGCTGGCGGGCAATGAAATTCTTCTCCGCTTCCACCGGATCCGGCGCCGAGGCGATCCGGCCGCGCAAGGACGGGGTATCGACGGTGCCCGGGCACAGCGCGTTGCAACGGATGCCTTCCTTGACGAAATCCGCGGCAACGCCCTTGGTCAGGCCGATCACCGCCGCCTTGGTGGCACCGTAGGCCGTGCGCATCGGAAAGCCCTTGATGGACGATGCCATCGACGACATGTTCAGGATCGATGCCGTACCGGTTGTCTTGGCGCGTTCGCGCATGCCCGGCAGGAAAGCTTGCGTCATCCGGTACATGGAGGTGACGTTCAGCTCGAAGCTGAAGGCCCAGTCGTCTTCGGTGATATCGAGGACAGAGCCGTTGTGAACGAAGCCCGCACAGTTGAAGAGCCCATCGAGCGCCGGAAGTTTTTTGGCCAGGGCGTCAACGGCTGCGCGATCACAGACATCCAGTTTGCGGATCTCGATACCGGGGCATTCGCCGGGAAGCGTCGACAGCGTTTCCTCGTTGATGTCCGCGGCGTAGACCTTTGCGCCTTCCCTGGCACAGGCAATCGCGCTTGCACGGCCGATACCCTGCCCGGCTGCCGTCACCAAAATTGTTTTATCTTTCAAGCGCACTGAAATCCTCCCGAAAGTCCGCGCATTGTCACCACGTTCTGCCGGATGCGGCTACATCACCGCACCGATCTGCCACGGCACGAACTCCACTCCGCCGAAGCCGAGTTCCTCGCTTTTGGATTGTTTTCCGGAGGCAACGGCGATGATCATTTCGAAGATCTCCTCACCCTTGGCTTCCAGACTGACATTGTCGGAGATCACGTCACCGCAATTGATGTCCATGTCTTCCGACATCCGGCCATACATCTCGCTGTTTGTGGCAAGTTTGATGCAAGGGGTCGGCATGTAACCGGAAACGGAGCCCCGTCCGGTCGTGAAGACGATGATATTGGCACCCGAGGCGATCTGACCGGTCACCGAACACGGATCGAAGCCTGGGCTGTCCATGAAGACGAAACCCTTCTTGTCGACGGGTTCGCCAAACTTGTAGACGTCCACAAGAGGGGCTGAGCCTCCCTTGGCCGCTGCACCAAGAGACTTTTCCAGGATTGTGGTCAATCCGCCGCGCTTGTTGCCGGGCGATGGATTGTTGTCCATCTCGCCGCCATTGCGGGCAGTGTAGTCTTCCCACCAGCGCACACGCTCGATCAGCTTCTTGCCGACATCGACGGAAACCGCCCGGCGGGTCAGAAGGTGCTCCGCGCCGTAGATCTCCGACGTTTCGGACAGGATCGTGGTACCGCCGTGACGGACCAGAAGATCGGAGGCAATCCCGAGTGCCGGATTGGCAGTGATGCCGGAATATCCGTCCGAGCCGCCGCACTGCATTCCGACGGTGATTTCGGAAATCGGCACCGGCGTGCGCTCGGCCTTGTTGGCAAGTTCGGCAAGCGCCCGCAACTCTTTCAGCCCGGCCTCGATGGTCTTGCGCGTGCCGCCGGTCTGCTGAATGGTCATGTAGCGCAAGTCGCCATCAGGGCGGATCTTGCGGTCACCGACGAGGTCGGCAATCTGCATGACCTCACAGCCAAGACCAATCAGCAGGATGGCCGCGAAATTCGGATGCTGGGCATAACCGGAAAGCGTCCGGAACAGCGTTGCGTAGCCTTCGTCCTTGCCGGACATGCCGCAGCCGGTTCCGTGAACGATTGGCACGATGCCGTCGACATTCGGAAACTCGTCCAGCAGACCGGACTTCTCGGCAGCTTCCGCAATGAATTTTGCGACAGACCCCGAGCAGTTCACCGAGGTCAGAATGCCGATGTAATTGCGCGTGCCTGCTCGCCCCGTTTGCCGGCGGTACCCGAGAAAGGTGCGCTCTTCAGTTGCGGGCTCAAGCGGGATCGAGGCTTCGGCGTGCTGATAGTCCTGGCTGTGATCGCCCATGCCGAGGTTATGAACATGGACATGCTCCCCCGGCTTGATGTCTGCCTTCGCCTGGCCGATGATTTGACCGTACCGAATGACGTTTTCGCCAGCGGAGATCGGTTTGCGGGCAATCTTGTGGCCGCGCATGACCTGCCCGGGCAGCGGACAGTCAACATGGGCAACGCTTGCGCCGGCCGCAATATCCTGAAGGGCGATGACCACATTGTCATCGGCATTCAGAAGGATCGAATTGGCATGAGGCTGCAACACGTCTCTCTCCCCTTTACGGCCGCCACGGTTGGTCCGCCTTGTCACTCCAAGATGACAAGACCCTTCTCAACCTGCTGACAAAAATCAGCTTTTTACGCTTCTCCGAGCACTCTCCATGGAGCATCGGCACGGCCGGTCTTTCTTCACGATTAGCTTGACAGGGTAACTGTGTCAACTAACATGTTAGCATTCAATAGAGTTGACAATGTCCCTGACCAACGAACAAGATTTTCCCGAGATCACCCTGCCCGACATTGGCAAACTGTCCGGCTCGCTGGCACAGCGTGTCTATGAGGCGCTGCGCTCGTCCATCCTGGCGATGGACCTGCCCCCGGGCACCCTCCTCAGGAAACAAGTCATCTGCGAGCAGCTTGGTGTCTCCCGCTCGCCGGTGACGGAGGCGATCACCCGGCTTGCAGGCGAAGGCCTTGTCGAAGTCATTCCTCAGTCCGGCTCCCGTGTGACCAAATTCTCCATGTCGGAAATCCGCGAGGGCGCCTTCCTGCGGGAAGCCATCGAACTGGCGGCGGTTTCCAAGGTGGCGGCGGAGCGCACCGAAGAGCAGTTGACGGAGTTGAACCGCAATTTGCGGCTGCAGGCTCTTTGCCTGGAAGATCACGACGAAACCGGCTTCTACCGGGAAGACGAGCGCATGCACGAGCTTATCTTCTCCTTCACCGGCTACCCGAAGCTCCACAACCTGTCTGCCACCGGGTGGATGCAGGTCAACCGGGCACGGCAACTGCTGCTCCCCATGCGCGGCAGGGCCTTTGAAGCCTATGACGAGCACCGGGTCATCGTGGAAGCAATCCGCGACCGCGATCCGGAACGGGCACGCCAGGCAATGCAAAAGCACCTGAGCGAACTTGTCACGCGCCTGGAACCGCTCGCCGAGACCAGGCCAGACCTGTTCGACTGAAAACCTGGCCCCTGGCCCGACACCAGACCGCAGATCATGCGGCGTTAAAGCAGCTCCTGAGGAAACATCCAGAGGAAACACATGACCGCTCTAAGAACACAGCGGCTGAACAGCAGAACCGCTAGGCCGATCGATCTGACGGAGATGGGTTTCGGCGGCGCGCCGCTCGGCAATCTCTACCGCAAGGTTTCGGAAGAAGATGCCCAGGCAGCCCTTCAGGCGGCCTATGACAACGGCATCCGCTACTTTGACACGGCGCCGCAATACGGCCTCGGCCGATCGGAAATGCGCTTTGCCACTGCCATCAAGCGTTTTGGCCGCGAGAACATTCAGCTTTCCACCAAGATCGGCCGCCTGCTGCTGGATTGCGAGCCGCACGAGGTGACGCCGGAAGCCTTTGTCGATGTGCCGCAAAAGCGGATCGTCTTCGACTACAGCTATGACGGCGTCATGCGCAGCTACGAGGCAAGCCGACAGCGACTGGAGGTCGCCAACGCGGACATCCTTTTCGTACATGACGTCTGCGCCTTTTCGCAGGGCTCTCAGGAAGCCAGCGATGCCCGCGTCCGCGAGCTTTTCGAATTCGGCGGCTACAAGGCGCTTACCGAGTTGAAAGAGGCCGGGGACGTTGCGGCCATCGGCGCAGGGGTAAACGAATGGCAGGTTTGCGAAAAGCTGCTGGGCCTTGCCGATTTCGACTGTTTCCTGCTTGCCGGCCGCTACACGCTTCTGGAACAGGACGCCCTTGAGAGCTTCCTGCCGCTTTGCGAGCAACGGGACGTCGGCATCATTCTGGGCGGGCCGTATAACTCCGGCATTCTGGCAACCGGGGCCGTTCCCGGTGCGAAATACAACTACGCCGATGCACCGCCGGAGATCCTTGAGCGCGTGCGCAGGATCGAGGATGTCTGCCGCAGCCATTCAGTGCCGCTGATCGCGGCCGCACTGCAGTTCGTGCTTGGGCATCCAAGTGTGAAGACCGTCATCCCCGGCGCGGTGAACGCGGCCGAGGTTGAAGCCAATATTGCTCTCTTGAAGACCGATATCCCTGCCGCACTCTGGTCAGACCTCAGGTCTGCTGGCCTGATCCGCCCCGATGCCCCCTTGCCGAGCGAGACCACCCATGTTGCGTAACCTTCCCCCCATCCTGAACCCTTCGCTGCTTTATGCCCTCAGAGCCATGGGGCACGGCGACGAGATCGCCATTGTCGACGCCAATTTCCCGGCGGAAAGCTCCGGTCCCGATTGTGTTCGTCTCGATGGCATTTCGGCAACAGACACGCTGAAGGCGATCCTGTCAGTGATGCCGCTCGACACGTTCGTCGCCACCCCCGCCCGGACGATGCAGGTGGTCGGTGATCCGGACGCGGTGCCGGAGATTGTCACCGAGTTCCAGACCATCATCGATGACACCGCCGACAAGCCGGCCAGGATTTCAACGCTGGAACGCCACGCCTTTTATGACGCAGCCAGCCATGCCTTTGCCGTGGTGCAGACAGGCGAGACCCGCCTCTACGGCAACATCATTCTGACCAAAGGCATTATCGAGCCATGACCCGCAGATATCATGTGATATCCAACCCCTGCCTTTAGCTTCAGTCGCCCTTAGACTCGCCGCCCCGGCGTCAATCCATTCACCTTCTCGATGATCGACGCGGCATCGATACCGAAATGGCGGTAGAGATCGCCAATCGTACCGGTCTGGCCGAAATGTTCGACACCGAGCGGGATGGTCTGTTGACCGGCGACGCCGCCAAGCCAGGCGAGCGTTGCCGGGTGGCCGTCGATCACGGTGATCAGTTTGCAATGGCCGGGCAGATCGCCCAGCAGTTGCTCGATATGGGACCTGGCAGCCGCATTGCCACGAGACCTTGCTCTTTGCGCCGCCGTCCAGCCCGCGTTGAGGCGGTCGGCGGACGTGACAGCTAGAACACCGACATCCCGCCGGTTACCGGCGAGTTCGCCCGCCGCCTTGATGGCTTCAGGCGCAATGACGCCCTGATAGGCGATCACAACTTCGCAGTTGGGGCCGGGTTTGCGAAGCCAGTAGGCACCGTCAATGGCGCCCTGGCGGAAGGCATCGTCGGCCCGTTTGACCGGCTGTTCGATCGGGTTGGTCGACAGGCGCAGATAGACGGAGCCACCGGTCTCGTCGCGCAGCCAGGTGCGTTCGTCCGGATCGCCCTCGCCGTCGCGCTGCAGGTAATCGAAGGCCCATTCCATGATCACGGCCAGTTCGTCGGCAAAGGCGGGTTCGAATGCGGCCAGTCCATCCTGGCTCATGCCGATCAGCGGTGTGCCGATGGACTGATGCGCACCGCCTTCCGGCGACAGGGTCACACCGGATGGCGTGCCGACAATCATGAAGCGGGCATCCTGATAACAGGCATAGTTGAGCGCATCGAGCCCCCGGCAAACAAAGGGATCATAGACTGTGCCGATGGGGATCAACCTTTCGCCAAAAAGCGAATGAGAAAGACCGGCAGCCCCCAGCAGCAGGAACAGGTTCATCTCGGCGATGCCGAGTTCGATATGCTGGCCTTCCGGCGTGAACTCCCACTTCGCAGTCGAGGGAATCCTGTGCTCGATAAAGGCATCCGCCATGGCCTTGCGGGCGAAAAGCTTGCGCCGGTTGACCCAGGGACCAAGGTTGGTGGTGCCGGTGACATCCGGTGAGGTCGTAACGATACGCTCGGCCAGTTTGCTGTCGCCCTTGGAGAGATCGTCCAGCACCTTGCCGAAGGCCATCTGGGTGGAAATATCCCGGTCGGAGGCAAGCTCGATGGCAGGTACGGCGATCTTGTCGTCAGAGAACCGGCGGGTGCCTTTGGCAAAGAACGGCACCTGATCCAGAAATGCCTTCAGCGCTCCAACGTCCGGTACTGTCGCGAAAGGTTCCCATTCCTCGCCTTCCGCAACGCCCATGTGTTTCTGCCATTCGGCCATCTGGGTCTTGTTCATCAGGCCGCCGTGATTGTCCTTGTGGCCGGCAATCGGCGTGCCCCACCCCTTGATGGTATAGGCAAGGAAGCAGGTCGGCTTGTCGTGATCGATGGCGGCAAAGGCTTCCGCCATGGTCTCGGTGCAATTGCCGCCGAGATTTTCCATGAGATCCGCCAGTTCATCATCCGAACGGCGGTCGATCAGCGCGGTGACATCGCCCTGGTCGCCCAGGTCGTCCATCAGGCGTTTGCGCCAGACGGCTCCCCCCATGAAGGTGAGCGCGGAATAATCCTGGTTAGAGCAATCGTCGATCCACTGGCGCAGCTTGTCGCCGCCGGGTTCGGCAAAGGCGGCGCGCTGCAAGACCCCGTATTTGACCCGGACCACCTGCCAGCCGAAGGCATCGAAGATTTTCTCGACCCGATCAAAGAGCCCCTCACGAACGATACCGTCGAGCGACTGGCGGTTATAATCGATGATCCACCAGCAGTTCCTGAGATCGTTCTTCCAGCCCTCCTGAAGGGCTTCATACACATTGCCTTCGTCGAGTTCAGCATCGCCGACCAGAGCGATCATGCGGCCGAGCGGCTTGTCGCCCGACCAGCTCTTGGCCGCGATATAGTCCTGTACCAGCGACGCGAAGGAGGTAATCGCGACACCGAGCCCAACCGAACCGGTGGAGAAATCGACATCATCGATGTCCTTGGTACGCGAAGGATAGGACTGAACGCCGCCGTAACCGCGGAAGTTTTCCATCTTTTCGCGCGTCTGATTACCCATCAGGTACTGGATCGCATGGAAGATCGGCGAGGCATGCGGCTTGACCGCCACCCGGTCTTCCGGCCGGAGAACAGAGAAGTAGAGCGCTGTCATGATCGAAACCATGGAAGCCGAACTTGCCTGATGCCCGCCGATCTTGATGCCATCCACCTTCGGACGCACGTGGTTGGCGTGATGGATCATCCAGTGCGACAGCCACAACAGGCGCTGTTCGATGGTCTTCAGGTGTTCGGTGCTCATGGAGGCGTTCCCGTTAAGTGCGTACTTGCCGTTACTCTAGCTTCGGGCAAGAACTGGTTTCTTGCTATTTCCTAATCTTTTCGGCTAAGTCTTGGAGAGTTTCACCAAGATTGAGGCCTTCCTTGGCGATTTCCGACACGCTCGACACATTTGATATCCAGATCCTGCGGGAGCTGCGCCAGAACGGCAGAATTTCAATTCAGGATCTTTCCGAACGCATCGGCCTGAGTGCGACACCGGCAGCCCGCCGCCTGAGGCACCTGGAAGACCGCGGCATCGTGACAGGATATTGCGCGCTGATCGACGAGGTGAAGCTCGGCTACGAGGTTTCGGTCTTCGTGTCCGTTCAGCTCGACAAGCAGATCGACGTCACCCTGGACCAGTTCGAAGCCGCCATTCAGGCGTTTCCGGAAGTCGTCGACTGCTGGCTGATGACCGGCAACCGGGACTATCTCCTGCGCGTGGCAACCACCGGGCTCGCCGCCTTCGAAACCTTCCTGACCGGAAAGCTGACCAAGGTGCCCGGTGTCGCCAACATCGAAAGCTCCATTCCGCTGCGGCGCGTGAAATCCGGTGTCGCACGGACGCCCTGATTTGGGCTGTCCGCCACGTTCCCCGACTCTCATTTCCACCGCTCCATCATCCTGAGGAGCGCGTTCGCGCGCGTCTCGAAGGATGGGCCGCTTGCTCTGAGTATGCCGCCCATCCTTCGAGACAGCGCTTCGCGCTTCCTCAGGATGAGGTTGAGAGGAGGAGAAGCTCTGGAGATCCGTGGAAAGACCTGGGCGTTGACTGAGCTCAGGCCGCCGCCGCAACAGGCACCTGCGGCATGGCCTGCGCCATGTCTTCCAGGATGTCATCTAAGTCTTCCAGGCCCACGGACAGGCGCACGAGGCCGTCGCTGATGCCGTGGGCGGCGCGCTCTTCCGGGGTGTAGGTGGAATGGGTCATGGACGCAGGGTGCTGGATCAGCGTCTCGGCATCGCCCAGGGACACGGCCCGCTGGATCATCTTCAGGCCATTCATCATGGAAATACCGGCTTCCAGACCACCCTTCAGTTCAAAGGCAATCATGCCGCCCGGCTGGCTCATCTGCCTGTTTGCCAGTTCGTGCTGCTCGAAGCTCTCAAGTCCCGGGAAATGGACCTTTGAGACCGCCGGATGGCCTTCCAGCCATTCGGCGACCTTCTGCGCGGACGCACAGTGCCTGTCCATGCGCAGGGCAAGCGTCTTCAAACCGCGCAGGATCAGCATGGCACTGAACGGGGCCATCACCGCGCCGGTCATGTCCTTCATGCCGACGAGACGGATCTCCTGGATCTGGTCGGCCCGTCCGGCAACCAGACCGGCCACGACGTCACCATGACCACCCAGATACTTGGTGGCCGAATGCAGAACGAGGTCGGCGCCAAGTTCGATCGGGCGGGTGAGATAAGGCGTTGCATAGGTGTTGTCGACGATTACCGTCGCGCCGGCCTCATGTGCGATTTCCGAAACGTGGCTGATGTCGACAAGGCGCATGTTCGGGTTGGCCGGGGTCTCGAAATAGACAACCCGGGTCTTGTCGGAAATGACGCTGCGCAGGTTTTCAGGATCGGTCAGGTCCACATGGGTGATCTTGATGCCGAACTTGGTCAGGCCATGGCGCATATAGGCAAAGGTGCAGCCGTAAAGGGTTTCGTCGACGATGATCTCGTCCCCCGGTGCCACGAGCGTCCAAAGGGTCGCGGTGATCGCGCCCATGCCGGAAGAAAGCGCGAGACCGGCTTCCGCTCCTTCCAGATCCGCAATGCGGCGTTCCAGAAGATCCAGCGTCGGATTGGAAATGCGGCTGTAGATATGCCCTGCCCGCTCGCCCGCGAACATCTCGCCGCCGGCTTCCGCCGTCTCGAACACGAAGGTGGAGGTCAGATGCAGCGGCGGTGTCAGAGACCCCTCGTTTTCAAGCGGATTGTAAGCGAGGTGGATCGCACGGCTGGCAAAACCCTTGTAGGCACTCATGGCTGTCTCCCTGATTTCAGCCTGAGCAATATGATCCAATCATGAGGGTGATAGATTTCAAAATCTGTCAGTGATAGCCTTTAGATTAGCATAATCTGCCAATCGAGCTTCAAATGGACAAGAAAGACCGACAGATCATCCGCGCGCTGCAGCGGGATGGCCGCATGACCAACCAGGACCTGGCGGAAGCGGTCAACCTGTCGCCCTCGCCCTGCTTGCGCCGGCTCCGGAACCTGGAAGCCTCCGGGGCAATCAAGGGGTTTTCGGTGGATGTGGATGCTGCCGCCTACGGTCTGCCGATCACCGTCTTCGTCCGCATCCGGCTGGAGCGCCACAACGAGGAAGATGTGCGCCGGTTCGAAAGCCGGATGCAGACCATCGAGGAGGTTCTGGAATGCCACGTGCTGACCGGCGCGATGGATTATCAGCTGCGCGTGGTGGTGTCGGATCTTGAAGCCTATGAGACCTTCATCCGCAACCGCATTCATCCGATCGGCGGCATTGCGTCGATCGATACCAGTTTCGTTTATGGTACCGTCAAGAAGACGGCGGTGTTTCCACCGCTCGCCTGACCTGACAGCACTGTTGCTATTCCTGCCGGAATTTCACTGGCGGCGATTTCTCCGGCAACAGTCCGGACCGGAAACGCTGCAGCACCACCTGCAGAAGCAGACCCACCAGCAGCATGCGGATGAACGAACTGCGGGTCGCCCATTCCGGCGGCAGGCGGTTGGTGAAGATTTCCGTCACGGACCAAAGCGTCCAGATGGTCAAGGCGCCGAGGATGGCCCCCCTGTTGTTGCCGGAGCCACCGGCCATCAGCATCACCCACACAAGGAAGGTCACCAGCAGCGGATCGGTGGCCGTGGGCGACAGGAAGCGGAAATAATGCGCTGACAGGCCACCGGCGATCCCCATGATGGCGCAACCGATGACGAAGGTCTGGATCCTGAATTTCTCGACGTTCTTGCCGACGGCCGCCGCCGAAGCCTCGTTGTCGCGGATCGCACGCAGGCTGCGGCCCCACGGGCTGTCGTGCAGGCGCGAGGCAGCCAGATAGACCAGCAACACCACGAACCAGACAAAGCCGAGAAACACGATGTCCCCCATGCGCCCGGTGGTGAGGTCCGCCAAAGGCCTTGGAATGCGGGACAGGCCCAGACTGCCGTTTGTGAGCCAGCTTTCGTTGACGATGACGAGCCGCAGGATCTCGGCGATCCCGATGGAGGCCATCGCCAGATAGTCGCTCTTGAGACGCACGCAGATCTTGGCCACCGCCCAGCCGGCAAGCCCGGCGAGTATCGCAGCCCCGATCAATCCAATCGGCACAGGCAGGCCAAAGCCCCCGAGATGCTTGGACGAGGCCGCGGTTGTCAGGATCGCCGAGGTATAGGCCCCAACACCGTAGAACCCGGCGATGCCGGCGTTGAAGAGGCCGCCCATGCCCCATTGTACATTCAGGGCAAGGCACAGGATTGCGTAGATACCGCCCAGGATCAGAAGACTGACCGCATAGAAAAAGAGACCGGTGAGTTCCATCAGAGCAACCTCCCCTTGAAGAGGCCCTGGGGCCGGAAGATGAGCAGGCCGATCATCAGGACGAAAGCGACCGCCGTCTTGTAGGACGGAGAGATGAGCGCATCGTCACCGATCCAGTGGTAGGAGGACAGTTCCTCGGCCAGGCCGATGATGAAACCACCTGCCATGGCGCCCATCGGCTTGCCGATCCCACCCAGAATGGCGGCGGCAAACATAGGCATCAGCAGGTTCCAGCCCAGATTGGGGTGAGCACTGGTGTTCAAGGCGGCAAAGGTTCCGGCGATCGCCGCCAGAGCCGCGCCGATAATCCACGTCCAGCGAATGACCTTGGCGGTATCCAGACCGGAAACTTCGGCCAGTTCCGGATCGTCGGCGACTGCCCGCATGGACCGGCCGGTTCTTGTGACGGTCAGGAAGTAGTGCAGAAGCACGGCAATGATCGCTGTCGAGATCACCGCCTGCAGATGCAGCACCGACACCCGAAAGGTATCGAACAGGACCAGCGGCGGTTTAACGCCTGTCGAAAACACCTGGTTTTGAGAACCCCAGACCAATTGAACGATCGAGCGGAAGACCAGCGCAATGCCGAAGGACGAGATCACCGTGTAAATGGTCGGCAGCTCGCGCAGTGGCTTGTAGAAATAGCGGTCGACCAGAAGCGCCGAGACGATCGTGAGTGCCATGCCGAAGGGGATCAGCAGAAGCGGATTGACCGGGACGATGGCAGCCATGGCCAGCACACCGTAAGTGCCCAGGGTCATCAGATCGCCGTGCGCAAAATGGGCAAAGCGCAGGATGCCGAAGATCATGGAAATCCCGACGGCGCCAAGCGCGTAAATGCTGCCAATGGCCAGCGCCGGGAACAGATAGAAATTCACGAACTCGATCATGCCGCCGCTCCCCCGAGGAAGAGGCGCCGCACGTCTTCATCCGCCAGCAACTCCTTGCCGGTTCCGCTGGCATAGTTTCGCCCGTTCACCAGGATATGGCCGTGATCGGCAATCTGCAGAGCCTGGCGGGCATTCTGTTCCACCATCAATATCGTGATCCCGGTTTTTCGGATGTCGAGAAGCAGGTCGAAGATCCGCTCCAGATAGGCAGGCGACAGACCCGCTGTCGGCTCGTCCAGCAGCACCAGCTTCGGGTCGCTCATCAACGCGCGGCCCATGGCAACCATCTGCCGCTGCCCACCCGAAAGCTCGCCAGCAGGCTGTTTTAACTTGTCCCGCAGGTCGGGAAACAGGGAGAGCACACGTTCGCGCGTCGCCGCTTTATCCTTTGGTGGAGCTGCATAGGTTCCGACATCAAGGTTTTCGTCTACGGACATGGTCGCAAAGACGTTTTTCGTCTGAGGCACTGCCGAAACACCGAGCGGAACAAGAGCGGACGTCTTGCAGCCCGCCAATTCCTTTGCGCCAAGTTTGATCGACCCGGCGGAGACGGTGGTCAGTGCGAAGATGGTTTTGAGCAAGGTCGACTTGCCGGCGCCGTTCGGCCCGAGAATGACCGCGATCTCGCCAGGTTCAACAGTCAACGAGACCTCTTCGATGATGGGCGGACCGCCATAGCCGGCGCTGACGTTTGTGACGGAAAGTCGCTCGGTCATAGCTGCGCCTCGTATTTTCCGCCGCCGAAATAGGCTTCGATCACACGTTCGTCGTTACGCACGTCTTCGACCGAACCTTCTGTCAGGAGCGTGCCCTGCGCCATGACCAGCACGTGGTCGCACAGCTTGGAAACGTAGTCGAGGTCATGCTCGATGAGACAGAAGGTCAGGCCCCGTTCCCGGTTCAGCATCAGGATCTTGTCCGCCAGCTTGGACAGAAGCGTGCGGTTGATGCCGGCACCGATCTCGTCCAGCAGGATGATCTTCGGGTTGCGCATCAAGGCGCGGCCGAGTTCGACCAGCTTCTTCTGACCACCGGAAAGATTGCCTGCCTTCTCGTCGATGACATGGTCCAGTTCAAGCAGGCGGACAGTGTCCCGCGCAGTCTCATAGATTTCCTGCTCCTCGGCCTGGTAGTGGCCGCGGCGGAAGATCACGTTGAAGACATTCTCGCCTTCCGGCGCCGAGGCAGACGCCATCAGGTTTTCGAGAACCGAGAGATGCCCGAATTCGTGAGGTATCTGGAAGGTGCGTGCGAGGCCGGCCTTGGCCCGTTGATGGGGTTTGAGCGCAGTTATGTCCTTCCCGTCCAGAAGCACCCGGCCGGCACTGGGCCGGATTGCACCTGCAATGACGTTGAAGGCGGTTGTTTTTCCCGCACCGTTCGGCCCGATCAGGCCGGTGATGCGGCCTGCGCCGATCTTGAAGCTTGCATGGTCAATAGCCCGCAAACCACCAAAATCGACGCAGATTTTGTCCAGCTCAATCACGCTGTCGCCTTGTCGGCTTATTCGACGATTTCGACTTGCTTGTAGCCGTCGCCGTCCACGACGAACTTGCCGATGTAGCCACCGACATCGCCGTTTTCATCGAACTCCGCGGAGCCGCTGGCACCGTCATAGTCGATGTCCTTGCCTTCCTTGATCAGCGCAATCGCCTTTGCCCATTCACCCGGGCCGACTTTCTCGCCCGGAGCCATGGCGACTTCCTTCAGGGCTTCGGCAATCTTTGCGCGGTCAGTCGAACCGGCCTTTTCAACGGCCAGCAGGGCGAGGAAGGTTGCGTCATAGGTCTGGTCGACAAAAGCCTTGTCGGCACCTTCGCCAAATTCGGCGTTGAAGGCATCATGAAGAGACTGCTGGGCCGGGTTTTCAGCCGGAGACGTCGGTGAGGAGAAGAACGAGGTCTTCAGGGCATCTGCGCCAACGTTCTGGATCAGCAGTTCGTCACGAAGACCATCCGTGCCGATGAATTTGGTGAAGAGGCCACCTTCAATGGCCTGACGGACGATCTTGCCGCCGCTGTCGCCGGCATAGGCGATCACAACCAGCGCCTCGGCATCCCCCTTGGCCAGGCTTGCGAGTTCCGAACGGTAGGAATCCTTCTTTTCTTCGTGCTTCGCCTCGGCGACGATTTCACCGCCGGCTTCGGTGTAGGCGTCGATGAATGTTTCGCCGATACCGACGCCATAGTCATTGTTGACGAAGGTGAGCGCGACTTTCTTGATGCCTTCGTCCATCACCATCTTGGCGAGGATCTCACCCTGATAGTTGTCTGAAGGCACAATGCGGAACACCAGGCCGTTGTCTTCCAGGAAGGTCATGGCCGGAGAGGTCGCGGTTGGCGAGATCTGCGGCACACCCGCCGGAATGATTGCAGCTTCGGCAGCGGCAATGGTGGTGCCAGACATGAGCGAACCCATGATGATCGGCACGTTTTCAACGTTCACCAGTTTCTGGGCAGCGTCGACCGCGCCCTGTGCGGTACCCGTGGTGTCACCGTAGACGGCAACTGCCGTGCCCCCCAGCAGACCGCCCTGCTCGTTCACCTGCTTGACCGCGAGATCGGCTGCATTTTGAAGCGGCGGAATGAAGTTGGCGATCGGACCCGTGATGTCCATCAGGATACCGATCTTGGTGTCGTCCGCCAGTGCGGCGGTGCCCGTGCCCAGCAACGCTGCTGCGGCCACAAATGTCGTCAATTTTCTCATGCTGTCATCCCCTCATGGCTTGACCTTGAACTCCTGCACAGCCTGTTCTTTCCTCCTCGACAGGCTTTGTCATTTCAGTCGCGCAGGACCTCCGTTTCGAACCGGCCCGGCAGGCTGACTTCCAGCAGTTCCAGGTCGGCAGTTGCTTCCGCGTATCGCGTCGCCATGTTCGGCGGGATCACGAAGGCGTCTCCGGCAGACAGGCGGTAAGGATCTTTGCCTTCGCCCTCCAGGGTCATTTCGCCTGCCAGCACAAAGTTGAATAGAATATCGCAGTCATGACGCGTCCAAGGAGAGGCCTCCCCGACCGGACGAGCCACCATAACAGATGCCACGCCTCGGGTGTTGTCACAGATGGTGGTGTCGCGTGCCTCAAAACCCGGAATGCGGAACGGTTCAAAAACGCCGTCCTGTGCCAGGCTGTGCACGAATTTCTGTCCTTGCCACTCCCGGTCCGGTCGCTCATGGGGCGTCGGCAGGGTCATCTCGTGGTCGATCTCGGTAATGTGCTCGGCAGGGACGCCGATCTCGATCACCTCGATCCCTTCGGCGGCATGCATCACGCGGTGACGGATTTCCGGCGGCTGGATGAAACAGTCACCAGCCCTCAGACGGCGCATGCCGCCCTGATCTTCATAAAGAACGTCAACCCAGCCGTGGACACAAAAGATCAGCTGAAACCCGACCTTGTGGAAGTGAACCATGTCCGGAACCGGCCCGTCCGGAACCCGGATATGCGAGGCGATCATGGCGCCGCCAAGCCGTGTAGGCACAAGATCCCGATAGGACATGCCCGCCCGGCCGATCACCCATGGGGCCTGGTCTGCCAGACGGCGCACCACGAAGGCGTGCTCGGTTTCAGGCATTACGAGCGGTGGATTGAGTTCGTCGATCTCGACACGTGTCCCGCTCGGGGAGACCAGCAGGCGCTCACCATCTGCAAATTCATCCGGATTTTCCGTCAGAATTCGCAGCGTGCCCGGTGCTTCACTTGCACCCTTTTCCACCCGCACGCGCAAGCCGTGACCGGAAAACACCGCAATTTCCGGGCTGTCGGCCGGATAGATCATGTCCAGCCGCATGTTCAGCTTCTTGGTGAAGAACGGCAGGTCCTTGGCAAGGTCCTGTGTCGGTAGTCTGACTTCCGCGCGGGTTTCCGTCATGTCCTGTCCATCGCTCCCTGTACCCCCGCTTCAGCCTGCCTGTGCAGAGGATGTTGTGTTCTGATTGCCGGAGTCCTCATGTGCTGCGAGGTAGGCCGCCTCCCCTTCAAAAACGAACCGCAGGATCCGGTCGCTTGCAGCAACCGCGTCCCGGCGGCAGAAAGCCTGATAAAGCTGGGTGTTACCGGCAACGATCAACGGATGGTTCGCCTGATGGGCAAAGGTCATCAGGCGAACGGCCTGCACCTGCGTCATGTAGCGCTGCAGCGCCTTGCGCAACGAAACATTCGGCACGGCGGCAATCCAGCTGTTGCGGAAAATCTCGCAGGCCCGATGCAAATGCTCGGTATCCCCCGCCGCCATGGCCGAACCCGCATCCTTGAGGATGTCGTCCAGTCCCTTCAACTCGTCTGCCGACAGGCTGAGCGCTGCCATGGCGGCTGCCCGCGGCTCGAGAAGACGGCGCAGATCGAAAATTTCCAGAATTTCCTGGTGGTCGAGACGCGGCAGCACAAAGCCCCGCGTTGTCGGTTCCAGATAGCCTTCATGGGCAAGACGCATCAGGGCATCACGAGCCGGCATGCGGGAAACGCCGAATTCGGCCGCCACAGCGGTGTCGACAAGGCGGATATCCTGACCAAGTTCCCCGCGCTGGATGCGCCCCATGAGCAGGTCGTGGATCTGTCCGCTGGTGCTTTGCACGCCCGAAGTGGAGGCAGTTGATTTTCCTGCTGTCACCGGCAAGCCTCCCTCGTCACGAACCGCGCCACCACGGCAAATTCGTATACAGAACAGTTCAAGCCAAAACAGGAACTCAGCCTATTCAACCCACTTTCAGGCATTTTAAAAGTCCTTTAAGCTTGAACTATCTCAAAAACTGTATACGAATATTCCTGTGACGGTCAATAGCGTGTTTGAGACGGAAATGGATCTGTTTCAGCACCCCGGTTGACCGAAGGAAACGACATTTCGGGGGACCGCATGACGACCAGGGAAGACGGCTACTTCCTCTATCATTCCATCGGCCAGTATCCCGGCAAGGAAGCCGGATTGAGCGCCGCAATGGCCGAGCTGGCTGCCGTCTGGAGCGCTCCGAACGATCAGCAGTGGCCCTATCTGCTCGGCAAGCGCGGGGAGTTCATCGATTACTGGCGCGCGATCATCGATGCACCCGCCGGGTCTGCCACGACCTGCGAGAACGTTACCCAGGGCGTCGACATGGTCATGCGTTCGCTGCCGGACGGTTTGCTGCGTGGCCGCAAGGTGCTGGTGGCCGCAGACTGTTTCCCTTCCAATCACTTTCTTCTCACCCGTCTGCAGGAACGGCTCGGCTTCGAGCTGGTAACCGTGCGGGCCCGTCAGGGCGCAAATTTCGTTGCGGACGAAGACATGATCGCCGAATGGGACCGCGATGTCGCGCTCTGCCTGATCACCTGGGTCAGCTCCACTACCTCAAGACGCTCGGATCTGGAAACCCTTGTTGACCATGGCCGCTCGATGGGCAGCATCATCGGCGTGGACATCACCCAGGCCGCAGGTCTCCTGCCCTATTCGGTTGAGGCACCGAACGTGGATTTTGTGGTCTCGACCAGTCTCAAATGGATGTGTGGTACACCAGGAGCAGGTATCTTGTATGTCCACCCGGACCTGATCCGGGATTGCAGGCCGGAGCTGTGCGGCTGGTTCAGTCAGGACAACCCGTTCAACTGGGATATCGACGCCTTCGAATATGCTTCTGACATCCGCCGCTTCGACAACGGCACGCCGTCGATCATGCCCGCGGCCGCCTCCGTACCCGCCCTCAAGTGGCATGCCGACGCCGACAGGGAGTCCATCCTGCGCAGCAACCGGCACCTTTGCGGCATCCTGATCGATGGCGCGGATGACCTTGGCCTGAAGCTGCTCACACCGAGATCAGAAGAAGATCGTGGCGGCAGTCTCATGTTCGGACTTGCTTCGCCAGAACAAGCCGTGCAGGTGCTGACCCATCTGCGTGATGCCGGTTTTTCCGCAGATACCCGTGTCGCAACCCTGCGCCTGTCTCCAGGCATCCAGACGAGCGAAGAGGCCACACGCGAAGTCGTGGCGGAACTGGGGAAGGCACTGGCAGGATGAGCCGGGAGGCCGTTTCGCCGGAGCCAGCACAAGCGGCCCATCCTTCGAGACGGCCTGACGGCCTCCTCAGGATGAGGGTGTGGGTGTAGCAGCCCGGAAAGTTGCCTCTCTGAATCGCAAACTTGCTCCAACCTCATCCTGAGGAAGCGCGGAGCGCTGTCTCGAAGGATGGGCTGCAAACTCGGCACGCGCCTACGCAAATCCGGACCCCACTCGCCTGCTCTCTTCGCCAGGAACGAGGCGAAGACTTGCCTTGAAGCCCGGATACTCTGGAAATAGGTACCCCCGGGTCTCGCTATGCTCGCCAGGGGGTTAATCGAGGGGTATGTCCCGTCATTGAGTTCCGGGACACCCTTCCCTCAAACGAAGCTCTCAACCGTCTTCAGCGCCCCATCGAGATCCGTGCCCTTTTCGTCCTTGAGCGCAGCTTCACGCAGGCGGGCAACCCATTCAGGACCATCGTTCCGGTTTTCCACCATCCTTGCCCCGGCCAGCACCTTGTCGAATTTCGACAGGCCTCTTGCATGGGTGTCGGAATAGCCCTTGATAAGCCTGCGGCAGCGCAGGGTTTCCACGGCCATGGCATAGCGGTCCGGCAGGTAACCGGAGACCATCTTCAGCCAGCTTTCCAAATGATCCTGCTCCATCCGGTGGCGCAGCGTCTTGCGGCGCCAGCCGCGCAAACCACCGAGGAAATAGAGCATTGCAAATCCGCGCAGGCTATCGGTGCGGATCCGGCGGCCGCGGTTGAACCAGCGGTCGATGCGGCTCATCCAGACCGGATCGTTCTCCATCTTCCGGCCCATCTTTTCCGGCAGCAGGCCGACGATTTCTTCCGCACGCGGGTGAAGATAGTCGGTCAGATGCATCAGCTTGCCGTCCTTCACCTGCATTTCCGTTTCGATCCGGTCGAAACGCTGCGACCGCGTCTTCAGGTCAGCAACCCGAATGACATCGTCATAGGCCATTGCATTGGCGATATACTTGGCAGCCTCGCGGGAGAGTTCGTAATCCTTCTCCGCGCTATCCCGGCTGACGAGACTTTCCAGCCTGCCGAGATACTCCGCCCCATAGTCGGTATCCTGGAAATCGACGACTTTCTGCAGTCCCGCCCGCGCCATCTCGCGAACAGGCTCCGGCAGAGCCGCGACCTTTGCCTCCAGAGATGCCCAGGCCTTCTGCGCCATGTCCGGCCCGGCCGGTCTGACAATTTCCTGCCTGGTGGGTTTTGCGGCTTCAACCTTCGGCTCTTCGCCGTTTTTCGCCAGATCGTAACCTGCGGCGAATGCCCTGAGGCTTGCCTCAACACCCTTGCCGCCGGCGCGAATGGCCTCTTCAAAAGCCGCCCGTTCGAAGGGCAAAGCGCCGGAGCCAGCCAGTGCGCCAAAAAGGGAAGCAGAGATCACGGACCCAACTTTCAGGGCAGCCGTATCCATATCAGCAAGAACAAGCTTCTGTGCTGCCAGTTCAGCTGCCGCTTTTACCTCCTCCGAGGACGCCATGCCGTCGCCCGGCACGGTTTTTTCGGAAACCGCAAGCATGCGGTGAGTCGAAGCAATCAACGTGGTGCGATCGGGGGTCACGAAACCGCGAATGATTGCACGCCCGGCCTCCATCATTTCCGCGGCAATGATAATGTCGACATCACCAGAAGATGGTGCGAGCGAAAAGACGGGGGCCGCGACATCGCCCGGCGCCATCTCCATATAGTAGATGGTCGCACCGGTTCTCTGGGCGACACCGGCCACACTCGTTGCCTGACAATGATAGCCTTGTGACCTGGCCAGGCCTTCGATCCAGTTGGTCAGAACGCCGCCGCCCTGACCGCCAACGGCCAGGATGGCGAGTTTGATGATCCCTTCGAGCGCCGGATCTGCCGGTCTGGCATCCAGTGGCAATGCAAGCGACATCACGCGCCCTCCCCGGTAAAGGTCAGACGGGAGCCGGCCCGCCGCGTCTGCAGCCAGTTGATGATCTTTGTGCGAAGCCCCGCATACCAGGCTTCAAAGCCTGTCGGGTTATGAACCACTTTCGCTTCATAGAAGGACGGACACAGGATGGCCGCGTCGGCGACTTCACCGCAGTTGCCACAGCCCACGCAGGACTGGTCGATATGTACCACAGGATCATCCCGCAGCGGGTCATCCAGTTTCTTCAGCGAAAGCGACGGACATCCGGACAGACGGATGCAGGCGTGATCGCCAGTGCAGACGTCCTGATCGACGCCGAACCGCGGCACCTCGACCCGCTCGCCGCCTGCAATCGCCTTGTTGCGCTGGGGCTTTTCCCGGCGCTGGCGGTTGAGCATGCATTCGGAGGACGCGACGATCACCTTCGGACCATCATACTCGGTCGTCAGTGCCTCGCGAATGGTTTCGCGCATCCGGGTGACATCATAGGTCCGGTCGATCTGCCGGATCCACTTGACCCCCGCCCCTTGCAACGCCTTGGTTATCGGGTTGTTGGTCGACTTGGTCTTGTTCTTCGCCCGGCTGGAGGGAATGTCCTGTCCCCCGGTTGCCGCCGAATAATAGTTGTCGACGATGATCGCGACGCTGTCGGACTTGTTGAACACCATGTTGCCGATGGAAGTGCTGAGGCCGTTATGCCAGAAGCCGCCATCGCCGATGATCGAAATTGCACGCCTCTCGCCGCCGCCGTCAAAGGCCGCGTTCGAGGCCGGCCCGAGGCCGTAGCCCATGGTCGATCCGCCAATTTCGAAGGGCGGCAGGCAGGCAAACAAATGGCAGCCGATGTCACCGGTGATCTGATGCTGGCCGACTTCCTGTTCCACCATCTTCAACGAGGCAAAGATCGGGCGTTCCGGACACCCGGTACAAAAGCCCGGCGGACGGATCGGCACGGTCTTGGAAAGATCCGGCAGTTCCGGCTTGGGCGCGTTCGGCGCCAGTACCTTGCCCGGCAGAAGCTCGGGCGCGTACTGGCGAACGAAGGTGTCCAGACCGTCGAGCATGATCTGGCCGGTGTATTCACCCGCACGTGGGAAAATGCCCTTTCCTTCCAGCTTCGTCGTCCGGCCTTCCTTGTAGAGCATCGCCCCGAGCTGCTGCTCGATAAACTCCGGCTGGCCTTCCTCGACCATCAGCACGGCTTCTTTGCCGGCGCAGAATTCAAGCAGTTCGGATTTAACCAGAGGATAGGTGACGTTGAGCACATGAAGCGGGATGGATGTGTTCCCGCTGATATCGGCAAGTCCTAACCGTTGCAGTGCCCGGATGACACTGTTGTAGATGCCGCCGAGGCAGACGATCCCGACCTTGCCCTCTTTCGGGCCGAAATGCTCGTTCAGACGATTTTCCAGAATGAACTTTTCAGCAGCAGGCCAGCGGTTGTCGATCTTGTCATGCTCATGCGCATAGGACATCGGCGGCAGGACAACGCGCTTGAAATCGCGCATCGGACTGGAGAGCGCGTCGCGCACGGACAGCGGCGGCGGAACGTTATCCCGGGTTTCGAACCGGCCAGTGACATGGCAGGAGCGGATGCGCACCATCAGCATGACCGGCGAATTGCTGGCTTCCGACAGGGCAAAGCCGTCGCCAACGGATTTGACGATGGATGCCAGGTTCGGGCGCGGATCGAGCAGCCAGAACTGAGATTTCATGGCAAAGGCGTAGGAACGCTCCTGCATGATGGAGCTGCCTTCGCCGTAATCCTCGCCGACGATGACAAGCGCACCGCCGTTAACGCCGGACGAGGCCAGGTTGGCGAGTGCATCGGAAGCGACATTGACGCCGACAGAACCCTTGAAGGTGACGGCACCACGAATGGGATAATGCACGGAGGCAGCCAGCATGGCGGCGGCAGCGGCTTCCGAGGCATTGGCCTCGAAACGGATGCCGAGTTCGCCCAGAAGATCCTCCGCATCGGCAAGCACATCCATCAGATGGGAGATCGGCGCCCCCTGATAGCCGCCGACATAGCCGACACCGTTTTCCAGGAGTGCCTTGGTGATGGCCAGAATACCTTCACCCGTGAAGGTGTCTCCTGTTCCCTTGCGAAGATGCTCTACCTCAGCCTTGAACGACCTTTCGGCCATCGGCTCCTCCTTACGCGATCAACTCATATCGGGTGCTTGCGCACGTTCTTCAAAATTGCCTGCAGCGTGGCGACGAAGGCCCGCTGGTCCGCGTCGCTGATGCCCTTGAACATCTGCCGGTATGCACCAGCCAGATGCGGCCAGAGCTGCTCATGCGTGTCGCGCCCCTTGGGCGTCAGATGAATGCGGACGGCACGGCTGTCGTCCTTGTCGGCAACGCGCCGGACAAGCCCGTCCCGTTCCAGTGCGTCCAGCGCCCGGCTGAGCGTCGACACTTCGACGACCGCATAAATGGCAAGTTCGCGGATCAGCAGGCCGTCGATCACGGACAAGACGGCAAGCGTACGCATCTTCGGCGTCGTCAGGCCCAGATTGGCCATTTCGTCACGCAGCGCCGCGTTGTAGCGGCCCATGATACGGTTCATCAGATAGGGCGGGAAATTCTCCAGCCCAATTTCGCCAAGCCGCTGCACACGTGCTTCTTCCGTGATGACGTCCGTCCGATCCTCGTTGCTCATGCACCCATCCATTTCGCCAGATTGTAGCCGGACCCGCCACCGAGCCCCGGCCCCGGATGGGTCGAAGCGCCGATCATGTGCAGGTTCCGGATTTGGGTGGCGCTATTAACGGAATGAGCAAAGGGGCGCCAGATGAAAAACTGATCGATGCTGCAGGCCCCGCCATAGGGATCACCACCGACCAGATTGATATTGATGTCGTTCAGATCCGCTGGCGAATAAGCCCGCCGTGCAAGCTTGATCTGATCGAAGTTGCGGATATGCCGCTTCAGGATTTCTTCAAGCCGGTCGGCAAAGGCCTCCCGGGTTGCTTCGGTCCATTCCGGACCGGTCTCGATTTTGCCTGCGGCGTCGCCCTTGATCCTGCGCGGAGCGTCAGGGATCTGAAGCCACAGGACTCCCTTCCCTTCCGGCGCCCTTGAGGGGTCCAGACGATGCGGCTGGCCAACACATATCGTCGGAACTTCAGGCAGAAGACCCCGCTCAGCCTCGTTGGCGGACTTGGAAACACTGTCGATGCCGTCCGCAAGGTGGATCAGCGCAACATCCTCAAGCCCTTCAACGATCCAGTCCGGATCACCGTCCAGAGCATAGTGAAGCTGGAAATTGCCGCGGCCGTAGCGGTATTTCTGCGTGGCTTCCGGGAGTGCTTCCTGTTTCAAAAGCCGCTGATAGAGCTGCGTTGGCGTGACGGAGGCAATTATCGACTGCGCCTTGATGGTTTCACCGCTTGCCGATTCAACGCCGATCGCCTTTCCGTCCTTCACCAGGACACGTTCGACATCGACACCGGTGCGGATCTTGCCCCCCTTGGCCTCAATCAATTTTCGGAACGCCTCCGGCACGGAGCCGGAGCCACCCTTGGCCACCGGAGCGCCGGCAGCTTCCAGCGCAAAAGCAATCACCCGGCCCATCTGACCCGAATAGGTACTTTCCGGCGTCAAACCGGTGTGCAGGACCCAGGGTGCCCAAAGCGCCTGCAGGGTTTCGCTCCGATAGTTCCCTTCCAGCCAGCCGCGAGCCGGCTGCAGGCAGGCACCGAGCCACGCCTTCAATCCGCCAAGGCCACGTTTCCAGGCTTGGGCGAGCATCAGGCGCGCCATCTTGCCAGACCAGAGCGGGCTCCCCAGCAAGGCAAACAGAAACTCCGCGTCGGCTTCGATACCGCCGACGTCGGCCGCATGCTGCTTGCCGTCGCCTGCCGCGAGGGCTTCGAAGGCGGCAATGTTGGCCGCGCGGTCCATCGTCAGCTTCAGCGCCTCCCCTCCCGGCCGTAAAACGGCGGTCGGATGCGGCGTGTGGCAGAATTCAAGACCATGCCGGCCAAGATCTTCCGCCAACTCCGCATAGGCAGGTGAGGTTATGAAAAGAACGAAGGTGGCCGCCATCACATCGTGCCGGAACCCGGGCAGCGTGATTTCCTCTGTCCGCATACAGCCGCCTAGGACGTCTGAGCGTTCCAGAAGCAGAACCGGCTCCCCTCTGCGCGACAGCATTGCTGCCGCGACGAGGGCATTTATACCGGAGCCGACGATTACGTGCGGAGCGGCCATTTCGAGACGCCTCAGGCTTTCGGAACCAGAGCCAGTGCCCGGATGGGGCTACCAGTGCCGCGTTCGATTTTCAGCGGAGCGGCAATCAGGATCGCCCCCTTGGCTGGCAGCTTGTCGAGATTGGCAAGCGATGCCAGACCGAAGCAGTTGTCCCTGTGCAACAGGTTATGCGCCGGGAACGGCGGCTCCATGCCACCGGCCTGACCGGCATCAGTGCCGATGCACTGGCTGCCCCAGCCTACGATCTTCTTCGACAGCAGGTATTCAATGGCATCCGGCGTCGGTCCGGGGCTGTGCGGGCCCGCTTCGTCGGCATTGAGGAACGCGGCTTCATCGCCGGCGCGTTTGTCCCAGTCGGTGCGCATCACGACCCACTCACCTGAACCGATCTCGCCGTGCTCGGCTTCCCAGGCCTTGATCAAATCCGCAGTCAGCAGAAAATCAGGATCTGCAGTGCTTTCCTTGGAGCAGTCGATCACATTGACCGGCGCAATCAGACGCTGCACATCCAGCGTGTCCGTAAAGCCGTCGCTGTAGTCCTTCCCGGTAATCCAGTGATGCGGCGCATCGAAATGCGTACCGGAGTGTTCCCCCAGAACCATCCAGTTCCAGGCGAAGAAAGGACCGTCGGCGTCATATTCACTGATCTTGTGGATCTCGACCTTCGGCGTATTCTTTGCAAAATCAGGCGGAAGTTGCAGGATCGGCGTATTCGGACCCAGAACGCCCGTGCAATCCACCACTTCCACTTCTCCGGACAGGAGTTTAGCTCCAAGCCCGCTGAGCGCGCTCTCTGCAGACATAATCGTTCCCTCTGTACCTCTGTGGCCTGTCGGCTCGTTATCACAATTCAATGCTAGACAGATTTATTTGTATTTGCAATTATCTTCTGCGAACGACGGAGGGGATTGATCGTGACCGAGGTGTTGGACGGCGTCATTATCGGCAGCGGGCATAACAGCCTTGCCTGCGCTGTTCATCTTGCAGCTCAAGGCTGGAAAGTCGGTGTCTTCGAGCGCGCGGGGGAACCTGGCGGTGCGGTCAAATCCGGCGAGTACACGCTTCCCGGCTACCGCCACGACTGGGCGGCCATGAACCTTTCCCTGTTTGCAGGTTCCGCCTTCTTCAAGCAATACTCTGAGGAACTGGGCAGCCACGGTCTGGCTTTCGCGCCAGCATCCAATTGTTTCTCTTCCGTTTTTCCGGACGGCACCTGGCTTGGCGTCAGCAACGATCTGGAAACGACAGCTTCGCGAATCGAAAAGATCTGCCCGGAAGACGCACATGTCTGGCGGGCACTGACATCGGAATTTCCGGGACGCGCAGAGACCTTGTTCGCGCTTCTGGGCAGTCCGGCAAAAAAACGTGCATTTGCATATATATTGTTCAAGGAGTGGCGAAAAAGCGGTTCGGACGGCGTGCTGGACCTTGCCCGCTTTCTGCTATCCTCGCCGCGCGACTGGCTGAACACAACCTTCACATCACCGAAGGTGCGTGCCCTTCTTGCTGCCTGGGGGATGCATCTGGATTTTGCACCCGACATTTCAGGCGGCGCGCTGTTCCCCTACCTGGAAGGCATGGTCAATCAGGCTTTCGGCATGGTCCTGGGTCAGGGCGGTGCGGATACGATCGTCAAGGCCATGGTTTCGCAGATCGAAGCTTCGGGCGGATCGGTGACCTGCAATGCAGAAGTCACGCGCGTGATTGTCGAGAATGGACAGGCACGCGGCATCGAGCTCAAGGACGGTCGGCAGATCATGGCCCGCAAGGCGGTGATCGCCAACGTCGCCCCATCCGCCTTGCTGAAACTTGCGGGCGAAACCGGCAACGCGCGGTATGACCTCGGCCTGAAGAAGTCAGCACATGCGCCGGGCACGATGATGATCCATCTTGCCATGGATGCCCTGCCCGACTGGACCGCAGGTGAAGAGCTGAAAAAATTCGCCTATGTGCACATGGCTCCGGACCTCGATCAGATGGCACGAACCTACGCACAGGCCCAGGCCGGCCTTCTGCCGGAAGAACCGGTGATTGTCTGCGGTCAGCCAACCGTCGTCGATCCGAGCCGGGCACCGGAGGGCAAGCATGTTCTCTGGCTTCAGGTTCGCATGGCACCCGGCACCATCAAGGGCGACGCCGCCGGCAAGATCACGGCCACCGACTGGACCGAAGCGGCGGAACCGTTCGCCGAACGCGCACTCGACATTCTGGAACGTTATGCCCCCGGCACGAGGGCCAAGATCCTCGGCCGCCATATCGTATCGCCCGCCCTGCTGGAGGCGGACAATCCCAACCTGGTCGGAGGAGACCAGGTTTGCGGAAGCCATCATCTGACCCAGCATTTCATGTTCAGGCCCGTACGCGGCTTTGCCGACGGAACGACGCCGGTTGGAAACCTTTACCACACCGGCGCGGCCGTCTGGCCCGGTGCGGGAACCGGCGCAGGGCCCGGATATCTGCTTGCACAAAAACTTGCCGGATAGCGACAAAAACAAACGCACCGGCACCAGAGGTAAAATGGGGAACAGTAACCATGAGAGTTTCAAGACGCACACTGCTTAAAAGTGCGGCCGCCAGCGGATTGCTGACAGCCGTCGGAACACCGGTAGCATTCGCCAGCGATATCGAAGAGCTGGTGATCGCCTATAACGTCAACCTGCCGAGCTGGGACCCGACAGTCGGCCCTTCAGCGGTCAACCCGACCATCCAGGGCATCTACCAGTCCGTGTTCGACATGTTCATTCATCAGAACACGGACCTCAGCTTTGCGCCGGGTATTATCACCGCCTGGGGCTGGAACGACGACAAGTCGAAGATCTGGATGGATGTGCGCGAAGGCGTCACCTGGCACAACGGTGATCCGCTGACACCGGAAGACATCGTCTGGTCGCTGGAACGTGCCGGCAATCCGGACACGGGCAATCCGATCCAGTTCATCTGGGGCAAGGTCGGCAACTTCCAGATCGACGGAAACAAGATCACTGCCGACGTCAAGGAATACGAGCCCACCATCTTCAAGTGGATGAGCTTCCTGACCGGCTATGTGATGCCGAAGAAATACTATGAGGAAGTCGGCGCAGACGGCTTCGAGGCCAAGCCGATCGGCACCGGGCCTTACATGGTCGACAAGTTCGAGCGCAACGCCTTCGTCCGGCTGAAAGCCAACGAGAACTACTGGGGCGGCGCACCGGAGTTCAAGACGGTCACGATCAAGTTCGTCACCGATGCGTCCAGCCGAACCTTCGAGGTGATGTCGGGCAATGCGCATGTCACGCTGGAAATGCCTTACGAGGAATTCGACCGGCTGAAGGAAAACGACGGCATCGTCGGCACCGCAGCCCCGATCTCCGACATCGGCATGATCTTCATCAACGATGTCGATCCGATGCTGGACGAAAACGTGCGCAAGGCGATGGCCTATTCCATCGACAAGAAGACCATCATCGAGCGTCTCCTGTCGGGATACGGCGTGCCCATCGACACGCTGCAGACACCTGACTATTCCGCTTATGATGCTTCGATCACCGTTCCCTACGACCCGGACAAGGCGAAGGAACTGCTGGCGGCCTCCGGCTTCGGTCCGGACAATCCGGTCAAGTTCAAGATCCAGACCACCCGCGGCTTCAAGCCCAAGGATTACGAGATCATTCAGGCCATCGTCGGCTTGTGGCGCAAGATCGGCATCGAGGCGGAAATCGAAGTCTACGAAATCGCCAAGCATTACGAATTGCGCGCGGCCGATACGCTGGCCCCGGCAGCCTTCTACAACTGGGGCAATGCCATTGGCGACCCGACCACCTCGACCGGCTTTGCCATGTTCGGTCCCTCGCCTCACTCCGTCTGGGATGGCGAAGAGTTGATGCAGCAAATCCTGCCGCTTTGGGGCGAGGCTGACGAGGACAAGCGTATCGAAGGCTGGAAGGAAGTCGATCGCCACATTGCAGACAATGCCCTGGTCATTCCGCTCCTGCAGTATGTGCAGCCGATCCTGCACAGCGACAAGGTCAAGGTCACGCCGCACGCTTCCGGCGCGCTGCTGCCTGCGTTGATGACGCGTTCCTAAAAATCCGGAATTTTCGAACCCGCCTTCGCCGCAGCACCCTCCAAAGCTTGCTCCCGGGGTGTTGCGGCGACTTTTTCCGATTTTTGGACCAAATACCGTCATGCAAATCGTGCGCGCGCTGCTGACGCGCCTCATCACAACGCTTATCACCCTGTTCGGGGCCGCGATCATCGTGTTCGTGGTCATCCGGGTCGTCCCTGGCAACCCCATCGCCATGATGCTGCCGCCCGGGGCGACAGATGCCGACATTGACCGGCTGAAAGCGCTTTACGGGCTCGACAAGAGCATCTTCGAACAGTTCGTGATCTGGATCTCCAACGTGATCCAGGGTGATTTCGGCACGTCCATCACCCTGCGCCAACCGGTCTACGACCTGGTGATCGGCCGCCTGCCGGCCACGCTGGAACTCTCGGTCATGGCCTTGCTGATCGCCGTCATCATCGGAGGTGCTGCCGCTCTCACGGCAACGCTCTACCGCGGTTCCAAGGTGGAAGGCGGGATCGACGTTGCCGGCGGCATCGCGCTGTCCCTGCCGGATTTTCTTTGGGGGCTGGCGCTGATCCTGCTGTTCGGCGTGCTGTGGCCCCTGTTTCACATTTCCGGCCGGATATCGCCTTCGCTCGGGTTCGAGTTCAGCTCCAACTTCTATCTCTTCGAAGCGCTCGCCCGGTTCCGGTTCGACGTGGTGCTGGATCTCATGGGGCACATGCTCATGCCGGCGCTTGCACTGGCAATCCCGTTGGCAGCCATCATCCTGCAGCTCCTCAAGCAATCCCTGAAGGAATGCATGCACGACGATTACATCACCCTGGCCCGGACAAAGGGCTATTCGGAAAGCTCGATCATCCTGCGTGATGCCCTGCCGAACGCGATCCTTCCCACGCTGACGCTTATCGGCGTCCAGTTCACATTTCTCATAGGTGGCACGGTCATCATCGAACGCCTGTTTTCCTACGAAGGTCTCGGCAACATGGCGATCGACGCGGTAATCAACCGTGACCTGCCGTTGATCCAGGGCATCGTCCTGATTTTTGCCCTGCTCTTCACGATGGTCAATCTGGTGGTGGACATGGCCTATGCCGCCCTGAACCCGAGGCTGCGCCATGCGTGACGCCCGAGGACATATCCGTCGCCTGCCCGGTCTTCGGCTCTGGCTCAGTGGCGGCTGGCTCACCTTCCTGGTGCTGGCAGCCGTCTTCGCCCCCCTGATCAGCCCGCATGACCCGCTGGCGCAGGATCTTTTCGCCGGACGTCTGCCGCCCTTCTTCGAACAAGGTGCCGACCCGGCCTATTTGCTGGGAACCGACAGCCTCGGCCGCGACGTGCTCAGCCGCATGCTCTACGGCGCAAGACTTGCGCTGATCGTGGCTCTGGTTGCCGGAACGCTTACCTGCCTTATCGGGGCAACACTTGGCCTGATCGCAGGGTACTATCGGGGCTGGGCGGATCTGGTGATCTCCCGTTTCATCGACATCTGGATGGCCTTCCCGCCGGTCCTCTTTGCGATCCTGCTGATTGCGGTTCTGGGAACCGGACTGATGTCCGTCATCATCGCCATCGTCGTCATTGACTGGACCCGCTTTGCGCGCGTCGTCCGGGCCGAAGCGATGAGCCAGGGGGCGATGGACTATGTGGCTTCGGCGCAGGTTGCCGGACGCACCCGTTTCGGCACCGCCCTGACCGAGATCCTGCCGAACGTCCTGCCGACCATCGTCGCCCTCTTGACGCTGGAAATGGGTATCGCGGTGATCGTCGAGGCGATCCTGTCCTTCGTGAACCTCTCCATTTCCACGGACCAGCCGACCTGGGGCGGCATGATTGCCGAAGGCCGTACCTCCATCTATCAGGCCTGGTGGGTTCTCGTGTTTCCCTTGTTCGCGCTTTTCCTGACGGTGCTGAGCTTTTCCCAGCTCGGCGAAGGCCTGAAGGACCATTTCGATCCGGTGCTGCGATGAGCTTTTTGTCCATTCAGGACCTGACGGTCCAGCTGAAGAACGGCATGCCGCTGCTCCGGCATGTCTCACTTGATGTGGAGCCTGGCGAGGTGCGTGCACTTGTCGGGGAAAGTGGCGCAGGCAAGAGCATGATCGGCAAGGCTGTTCTCGGCATTCTGCCGAAGGCCGCAAGGTTGATCGGGGGCAAGATCCTGCTCGACGGGGAAGACCTGCAGACGCTTTCCCAAAAGGCGAGACGCCAGCGGATTGGCGCCCGCGCGGCCCTGATACCACAGGACCCGCTCACCGCGCTCAATCCATCCCGCCGTGTCGGGCCGCAGATCACGGACAGGCTGGTTGACATTCTCGGCTGGAAACGACCAGACGCGGAAAAACGGGCGTTGGAGCTGTTGGAAGAGGTCCACATCCAGTCACCGGAACGGGTGATGAAGGCCTATCCGCACGAACTGTCCGGCGGCATGCGCCAGCGTATCCTGATTGCGTCCGCCTTTGCCGCTGAACCGAAGCTGATCATCGCAGACGAGCCGACGACTGCGCTCGACGTGACCGTTCAAAAGCAGATCCTCAAGCTGATCCGCGAAATGCAGCAGCGCCACGGCACTGCTCTGCTGTTCGTCACCCACGATCTGGGTGTCGTCTCGAAGATAGCCCAGTCACTGACAGTGCTCTATGCGGGCAAGGTGATTGAAGAAACCTCCGTCGAGAACTTCTTTGCCGCGCCTTCGCACGCCTATTCGAAGGCCCTGCTCGCGGCAACGCCGAAATACACGGACCCGCAAGGCTCACTGACACCTGTACCGGAAGGCGTGACGAAAGCGGTGGAAGCTGAAGTGGCTGCCTTCGACGCACAATTGAAGGCAGGAGCCCGGCCATGAGCGACATCATCTACGAGCTGAAAGACCTGCACGTCTCCTTTCCCGACATGTCCCGCAAACCGCTTTTGGGCGCGGCACCGCGGATCGACGTTCTGAAAGGCCTATCCTTCGATATTCCCAAGGGCGAAGTCCTCGGCATTGTCGGAGGGTCCGGATCGGGCAAATCCACGCTCGGCAGGGCACTGATCCGCCTGATCGAACCGGACAGTGGCGCGATCCGGTTTGAAGGCACTGACATCACCCATCTTCATGAGGACAGCCTGCGGCCCCTGCGCCGGCGCTTCCAGATGATCTTTCAGGACCCGATGTCTTCACTCAATCCTCGCCGGCGGGTCGGCGGTATCATCGCCGGGCCACTGCGCCTTCAGGGGCTCGACAACATCAAGGGCCGGGTCGACGAAGCACTCGACATGGTTGGCCTGCCCCTGCATTTCGCGACCCGCTATCCACACGAGTTGTCCGGCGGTCAACGCCAGCGCGTCGGGATAGCAAGGGCAATCGCCCTGAAGCCCGACTTCATCCTGGCCGACGAGATCGTGTCCGGGCTCGATGTGTCCTCCCAGGCCCAGGTGCTCAACCTGCTTGAGAGCCTCGTCAAGGACCTCGGCCTCACCCTGGCCTTCATCAGTCATGATCTCTCGGTGATCCGGCGGCTGTGTACCCGCATCCTGGTGCTCTACAAGGGCGAGATTGTCGAAAACTCCGAAACGGCGGAACTCTTCGCCAATCCGAAAGCGGATTACACACGCACTCTGCTCGACGCAATTCCGCTGCCTGATCCGAAACAGGCCTGGCTCTGAAACAACAATCTGGCACCTGTCCGGATTGCCGGATCGGTGCCACAAGTCCGGTCGGCCCGTGGAATGTGTCTTCGTTTGCCTGGGGTCGAGCCAGTGCGCTTTTCCGGTCGTTGATTTTTACGTTCAGCGCTTGCCATCTTGCCGGATGCTGGTGCTCCGGCCTTTAGCTGTTGGCGATTTTCCTCCATCCGGTCACTTCATTTCTTCCATGGGGTGACCTACTCTATCCTTTTGACAAAGCGCATCATTCCAAGGGGAGACGAAACGATGGCCGCCATTCCGCCTGTTTGCGATTTTGGCTGGAAAGCACCCGATTTCGAATTGCCCGCGACCGACGGCAAGACCTACAAGCTTTCAGACATTGCCGGCCCCAAGGGCACGCTGATCATGTTCATCTGCAACCATTGTCCTTATGTGGTTGCCGTCCGTGACAGGATCCTGCGCGATGCCCGTGACCTGCAGGCAATTGGCATCGGCGTTGCTGCAATCAGTGCCAATGACGTCGAGAGCTATCCCGAAGACAGTTTTGAGAAAATGACTGAACTGGCGAAGCGGGAAAACTTCCCTTTCCCTTACCTCTTTGACGAAAACCAGTCAGTCGCCCGCGCCTATGACGCGGTCTGCACACCGGATTTCTTTGGCTTCAATTCAGCGCTGGAACTTCAATACCGTGGGCGACTTGATGCCTCCCGCAGGGAGACGGGGCCAGCAGACCTTCGGCGTGATCTGTTCGAAGCGATGCGACAGGTTGCAGAAACGGGCAAGGGACCGGACGACCAGATCCCGTCCATGGGATGCTCCATCAAATGGAAGGCGGCATGAGTCCGATTCTGATTTTCGACCTCGATGGCACGCTGATCGACAGCGCCCAGGATCTTCATGCAGCTGCATGCCGCCTTCTGGAAGGCGAAGGCCTGCCGGCGCTGCCGCTTGAAACCATCCGCTCCTTCATCGGCAACGGTATTCCGACGCTGGTTGACCGTATCATCGATGCCACCGGCTTGCAGACGAGAGACCGCACACGTCTCATTTCGAGCTTCCTGGAGGATTACCAGGCGCATGCGACCGATCTGACGGCCCCCTACCCTGACGTCGAAGCCACGCTCAACCACTTGCTGCAGTCCGGACATACGTTGGCGATCTGCACCAACAAACCGCAGCGGCCCGCCGAGAAGATTATCGAAGACCTGGGTTTGTCCCGTTACTTCCAGGGCCTGGTCGGCGGGGACAGCCTGACGGAACGCAAACCGGACCCGGCCGGGCTGCATTACCTGCAATCGTCCCTCGGCGGCGGTCCGGTCGTTTATGTCGGCGACAGCGAGGTCGATGCGGAAACGGCTGTCAATGCGGGCATGCCCTTTGCACTGTTCACCGAAGGCTACCGCAAACGTCCCATTTCCGAGATTCCGCACGCTGTGTCCTTTTCGAGCTTCAAGGACCTGCCCGCACTTGCGCAGAACCTGTTGTCAACGCCTGCCTGACACAGGCTTTCGACATGTTTGCAGCCTTCAGTGCAGACATTGAGCTGGCCTGCCGGGGAAGCTATGATTGCCGCCGCACATGACGTGCGCCTTTCACCCGATTGACGGACCTGCGTTGACCAAGGCACTTCGACATTTTCTCCTCCTTGCGATTGCCGGCACGGCGTGCCTTTCCGGTTTCGGGTCTTCCTACGCAGCGGAGCCTGCGGAAACGGTCATCATGGCACCTGTTCTTGCCGCCCGGGCGGCAGCCGAGACAGTGCGCAAGGAACATGGACCGTTTTACACGGTCCGGGACGAGGCTGCCTTCCTGCAGCAGATGTGCAGCACCATCGAGGCGGCCGCGAATAAACAGGGCCTGCCACCGGGCTTCTTCGCCAAGTTGATCTGGAAGGAAAGCCGTTTCGACCCCAACGCGATCAGCCCGGCCGGGGCGGAAGGCATTGCCCAGTTCATGCCTTACACCGCCGCCAACTGGGGCCTTGAAAACTCATTCGAGCCAGTGGAAGCCATTGAAGCTTCATCCCGCTTGCTGGGATATCTCTTGAAAGGCTACGGCAACCTTGGCCTGGCGGCCGCAGCCTATAATGCCGGGGAAGACCGTGTCGACAACTGGCGCCGTGGGCGCGGGCGCCTTCCTGATGAAACCCGCAATTACGTTTATTCAATCACCGGGTACAAGGCATCGGACTGGAAACAGGGCAAAGGGCCGGACGTCGACTTTACCCTGGACCAGACGCAGGATTTTCAGACGGCTTGTCAGGACTTCCGCCTGATCGAAGCGCCATTGCAACGCCGACTTGCCAATACCTACTACAACCGGGGACTGGCACTGGCGAAGTCGAAAGACTATTCAGCCGCTCTGCTTCGCTACACTGTTGCCATCCGGCTTCGCCCCGAGTTTCCGGAAGCCTACAACAACAGAGGGCTAGTCTACCGCATGATGGGCGATTATGGCGCTGCCATCGCCAATTACGATGTCGCTCTGAAGATGCGGCCCGGATATGCCGCAGCCTACAACAACCGTGGATACGCCAAGCGCAAGCTCGACCAATACCGGGAAGCGATAGCCGACTACGACAAAGCCCTGGCGATCAATACCAATTACGCCGCCGCCCGTTTCAACCGTGGTTTCGCCCAGGCTCAACTTGAAGATTACGCCGCGGCCATTGCCGATTACGACGTGGTCCTGAAGCTTGTCGCCAACCACCCCCTTGCCCTTTACAACCGCGGCAAGGCTCATCTTGCCGCAGGCCATCTGAACAAGGCGGAAGACGACTTCAACTCTGCAATCGCCCACAGCGACGGATTTGCCAAGGCCTACTACAGCCGTGCGAACCTGAGGCTGCAACTGGGTCAACGCGACCAGGCCAAAGAAGACTACCTGAAGTCCGTCTCACTCGACGCCGGCCTGGGGCGCGGCAAATACGCCATTGCTTTCGACTGACACCTGCGACTTGACGATTGCCTGCGGAGCAACCCTGCACCCCGCTACTCCTTCGGCACCTCGGTTCTGACCAGCGGCAGGCTGAATCCGCCCGTGTGATACTGGTGGCAAAGCGTGCATTCCTCTCCAGCCGCACGTTCCGTGTGGCAGGTCGCGCAAGTGGACTTGTCGATCGGGGTGAAGTTCGGAGCGTGGATGGCAGGGTCACCTTGCTCGTAGCTCTTCAGATAGGTGTCCGCCCCCGTGGTGAGCGCGTGGCACGTCACGCATCCTTCCGTTCCGACTGCGCTGATGTGCGGGTCGTGAGAAAAACGTGTGAAACGTGTCGTCACCTGAGCGGGATCGAAGGGGTGCCAGCGCACGGTCTTTTCAACGCCAGCCGTGTCGACGCTGTGGCACTTGGTACAGCGTCCCACCGCGCCCGGGTCACTGAGCGAGGCAAACACGGGGTCCCGCAGGGCCTTTTCCTGATCCGTTGCCGCATGGCTCGAATAATCGAGCCATGTTTTCAGGAAGGGGTCTTCATGTCCCGTCGGACGATACCGGATCGTATGGTCCTGCCGGTACCAGCCGCCGTAAAGAGCCCAGTTTTCCGGATCGAACGGTTCCTCCCGGGTTTGCGCCGAGGGGTCGTCAGGTGAAGTCGATGTGTCGACAGGTTCGGCCGCATCGCTCAACAGGCCCGTTCCGCCTTCGTCTGCCGCAAGGATGTCCTCACCGGCAAGAATATCGTCACCGGCAAGTATTTCCTCACCACCCGCAGGCTGGCCGAGGAGAGCGTCCCCCTCCGAACTGCTCGAAGCGTCCTCCTCCGTCAGGATGTCCAAGCCGTCCGACACGTCGGCGCCCGCGTCATCCTCTATGGCAAGATCGTCTTCAAGCAACGAGCCAACGTCTACAAGAATGTCATCGTCGGTATCTGTCTTGCCGGCCAATGCGTCATCGGTTCCTGCAGGCGCCAGCAACAGGTCTTCGGAAGCCAGCTCTGCGCCATCATCCGTTCCGCCGTCAAGGATGAGGCTTTCCGCACCACTGTCTTCGCTGGCAGCATCGTCTGTCCCGGCCAGAATATCGCTGTCGTCCACCCCGGAAAGGTTGTCCGGTGCGGCCTCTCCGGCTTGTACCGCTTCGTTCTCTTCTAGCGCTTGCCTAGCTTCCTCGAACGCGTTGGTTGGCGTTCCGTCGGCGTGCCGGGCAAGGTCCTCGGCGAGATCCGGCAACCATTCCCGGTTGGCGGCGGCGATCACGTCGTGTGGCATCACGCCGACCATCAGCGCCATTTGCCTGTGGTCCGTCATGGTTTCGCTGTCCGCCGCCCCGGCGCCCATTGCCGCAGGAAGGCCATCACGCTCGATATTCGCGAGCAACCGTTTCACCGCCCAGGCCAGCGTTTGAACCTTTGCCAGAGCGTCCTCATCAGCCTCCCGCAGATCCAGAAGATCCAGGTCCGACACTTCTCCCACGATATCCCGGCCGTCCAGCACCAGCGCCAGAAGCGCTCGCATGAAGGGCGTAATTCCGGCCTCGGACCTTTCCGGCCAGGACCCGATGTCGATCCCCCGTTCCGCAAGCGTTTCCACGTCCAGGCCCGGAACAGAGAGGAAATTCGTGCCCTTCGGTCCGCTCACGATGGTCTGGCCGAGAATGTCGCCACTGTGACAGGTCGCGCACATGCCTTCGAAATCTCGCACCGCCATGTAGCGGCCGTCGTTCCCCGCTTCATGGCAGGTCTCGCACATGGCCGGAACCTTGCCGGCAACATCGGGCTTCTCGGCGGTATCCGGGAAATGCTTTCCGAAATGCGACTTGTGGTCAAAGATGATGCTGGTGCGCTGGTAAAAGGGGTAGCCTGTGAATTGCGGATGGCTGTCCTCGAAACGCCCGAACTTCTCGACATGGCAGGTCTGGCACCTGTCATTGGAAACTTCAGTCAGTTTGCCCAGGCTTCCCTGGTGCTCCTGGTGACAGGTGGCACAATAGATGTTCTGCGATCCGGCATCTGCGCTATTTTGCGTCTGCCCTGCCATCGGCAGTGAGAACTTTATGCGGTTTGTCCAGCTCTGATCACGCCCGGTGCCGGCCTCCGCCGTGCGGGCAAGTGTCATCTGCCGAAGCTGTTCAACCGGCGTCGTGTGTGCCGTGAACGGCTGCGAACCTACATCGTGACAGGTGGTGCAGAGCGCTGCTGTCTGTTTCGGTCCTGCAGCTGTCGCGGCAAGGCCATGAAGCCAGCCAAGGCCTTGTGGACGTGCGTCGGCGTGGCACGACTGGCAATCTGTCAGATTGGCGTGCTGGGCTGCAAGCCGGCCCGGCATCAGATAGTTTTTTGCCACACCGCCGGAGAGGATGATCGCTACGAGCCCGGCAGTCAGCGCCGTGAGCCAGACAGCTGCCCGCCGCCTGCGCTTGCGCAGGCTTGGCTTCGGTACGCAGGGTTCCTGGTTCAGACAGCAGCTTCCGTCCGGCAGCGGACCATCTTCGCAAGGTCCGCCTTCCTGGCTCGAGCGCCGGCAAATCCAGCGGTCGCCGTCCTGTACAGGCTGGCAGGCAGGCCCCGCCCTGCAGTTTCCTTTCCGGTCCGGTCCCAGACGACACGGACACCCGTCGGCAAGATGTCCGCAGACCCAGTCGTCCTGCGGCCGTTCATAGCGGCGTTCCTGAACACCAATTCTGCGTAACAGGCTCATCGTCAGGCAATTCCGCTCGAAAAGGCATAGGCAACAACGACATGCGCCAGGATTGCCAGGATCAGGGCGTAAGTTGGCGGTACATGCACAAACAGCCAGAGTTTCAGCAATCCGCCGTTGGCATACTGGAAATCAAGATCGTTCTTGGCGCGCACCAGCTGGCGCATCCGTTCCAGACGTTCCTTGCCCTTGCCGTCCAGATACCGCTCGATCGATTGCAACTCGCCCATGATCCGCGAGATCGGCAGGCTCGACTGGCGCAAATGCGCGAACACGTACCGCGGCCGCGCAAAGAACCGGCCGAGCTCCCGCTGGTAGACATTGGCAAGGCTGACGGAACTGCCGTCTTCCAACGAGGCCAGCGCCAGAGTTTCCGCCTCGTTTGCGATTTGCGCGCGCAACACGGGAATGCGCTCGAACAGGACCCGGTCACCTCGGCCTTCCAGGCGCACAGGAATGATCCGGGCCAGAAAACCGCCGACACAGCCGCTTGCCGAAACCAGCACGAACAGGATCCACAAAAGCCATTCCAGCGGCGCATTCGGAAACCGAAGATGCGTATGCACCAGAAAGACGCCGATGGTCAGGAACCCGAGGTAATAATGCACCTGCAACCAGTGGCGCACGCGCCCGAGCGGCAACGTGCTCAACTGTTTGCGAAACGTCAGCAGCAACATGCCGGCCATGACCGCCACCAGAACCCAACCGTTGAAGAACTGGCTGTCGCGCAACGAGATCCGGTAAGCCTGGTTTACGGTCATGAAAACCGCCAGCAAAACAGCGGCCGCACCAAGCTTCAACAGGATGTTGCGATTGAGGAGCCAGCTCATTTCAGCCACTCCAGCAGTCTTTCGGTGTCGCGCATGTTGACGCGCGCAAGCGCGTCATGCGGGCAGGACTGGACACAGGCGGGGCCCGTCAGTTGATCGGCGCACAGGTCGCATTTGGTCGCCCGGCTGATGGGCTGCCCTTCGCGATCCGTCACGAACTGCCCGTTCTCGTCACGGATCTCGACCATCCGGATATTGCTGTACGGACAGGAATTGGCGCATGTCGCACAGCCAATGCAGGTGTTGTCGTCGATGACGACAGTTCCGCTGTCCTCGGCCCTGTGAATGGCGCCGGTTGGACAGCCGATCAGGCATACCGGATCGGTGCAATGCATGCAGGCGCTCGCGATCATCGCGTTCTCGAACCGGCTCCCCTGCCTAAGAAAGCGGGGGTTGTTGTCGTGGGCGGTCGCGCAGGCACGCACGCAATCGTCACAGCCGACACAGCGCTCCAGGTTGATCAGCATGGCTTCCTCACCGTTGATGAAACGGTGATCGACGAGGAAGTCCATCATGCCCTGGCGTAGTTCCCCGCGCGTGCCGTCACGATCATCCGGCCTGCCTTGCCGCAGGAAGGAAGGATCGAGCCCCGGCAAAACATGTTTCTGGACCAGATGCGTCGGAATGCGGATGACGTCGACATAGCCGATGGCGCGCAGGCTCGTATCCAGAACCGGAGAAACCTTGTCCCGCGCAAACGCCGCAATCGCATCCAGCCCGAATACGTCGTTTTTCGACAGATGGCCAATGGTCCTGTCGCCGTGATCGATCCGTTCGCTGACCCGGGCAAAGCCGCTGTTGATCAGCAACAAGCCGTCGACGTGACTGCCCTGTTCACAAATCACCGGCTCCTGCTGGATGATGTGCTGTGCACCGTCTTCCTTGGAAATTTCAGTCTTGAAGCGATGGGTCCAGTTGAAATTGCCATAGGTTTCGAACAGGGCCTCTTCTGCGATTTCCGCCAGCGCGGCGCTGTCGACATGGGCAAAGACCGGGCATTCCTGCAAACGGGTCAGCAAACCGCGTTCATGGTATAGCTGGTCGATCTGCTTGCGGAAGCCATCCGACCAGTCTCGAATTTCGCGCAGCCCCTGCCAGCGCAGCTCGAACAGGACTGTGTCGTCCTCAAGGGCAAAGATGGTCGCGCGCCTTGGGCTTCGGGTCAGGGCAGCCAGTTCGCCGAACATCTGCGGGGCTTCCAGCAGGAAAGTCTCATGTTTCGCGATCAGCTCGTCCGCGTCGACACGCAGGGCAGCTTCCACCGTATTTGCTCGTGTGCCTTCACCGGCTGGAGCGGCTGCAGACGAAGGTCTGCGAGACCGCCGCCGCGCAGGGCGGTACTCTGGCGGACGCTTGCGAGCGAACAGCTGGGCAAGCGACCTGCGCCAGGATTTCTGTTGCTTGCGGCCCGAGCCGGCGGTCGGCGCCGACGCAGTCAGGCCGAACACGGATCCGGACAGAATGATGAACAGCGAACTTCCATAGTCACCCTTTCGCAGGACAGTTTCGCCCTTTTGAAAGGTCCTGATCCGGCCGTCATTCGCGATGACGCTTGCAACCGGCAGCCACGAGGGAAAGTCGGCCGGATTGACGTCGGCAAACGCCGGCAGGGCCAGGACACGGTCCACCGTCTCCCGGTCCAGCGGTTCCTTGCCGAATGGCTCGTCCCAGCGCCGGTTTCGCTCGTCGCGAAGCTCCTGATCCAACAGTCCGGCTCCCTACTGCGTCACGGGTCCCTTGAACTTGTCGGCTCCCGGAATGTACTTGTCGACCGCAGCAAACGTCGTCCCGTCGTAGGTGTCGGCAAACTTGAGGCCGAGCACGGAGATCTTTGCCGCGGCATCGGTCAGCTCATCCTGGTTGTTCAGCTTGAGCTTGGCACCGCTTGCGATTTCCTGGATCTCACCCAGTTCGGGCGCCTCGGGCAACAGCTTGGCAAGACTTGCCATGACCTTCGTGGCATTGCTTGCCCGTTTGGCCATCTTCACGGCGTAGTCCTTCTTCTCGGTAGCCTTGCTGACGCCGATCAGCGCCGTTTCCAGCTCGACGATACGCCCGACGAGGAACAGCATCCGCTTGCGTTCGATGGACGCTTCCGGGTTGGACTTGCCCTTGTTGTACCAGGTGTTGTGACGCACCTCGCCCTGGCTCCAGCTAACCAGTTCAAACGCACTGCCGGGCGTGTGACCGCCGACATTCACCAGTTCCTCGTTCGGCACCAGGTGACAGCTGAAACAGTTTTTCGCCAGTGCGTAGGTCATCTTGGGCCGGATCATGCCGGCTGCCTCGGCCTTTTCCCAGCGGGCCGCTATTTCCGCCTCGGTTTCCTGGCCTTCCTTCTTGCCGCTGAAATCCGAATGCACCTTGTACCACTCCTTGGCAGGGCCATGGCAGGACTCGCAGGAATTGCCGGCAATCGCCTTTTCCTTGCCGTCCACCGTCTGCATGGTGAAATGACAGTTGGTGCAGAGGCTTTCCGCCTTAAGTCGCTTCACGCCCATGTTGGCGGCGATCTTTTCGGCATCCTCGCTCTTGGGCAGATCCCTGAAGGTGCTGAAGTGATGCGTATTCTGCCAGATCGAGGTTTCCTTCTTGTGGCATTCCGCACATTCGTTCGGTCCGACAATCATGCTCGGGTCGGCCTGAGCCGGGGCAAGTCCGGCCAGCACGAGATATCCGACAGCGCACACGGCAAGGCAGGACGCCGCCTGGCGCAAGCCCTTCAGTAATCCAGCCATATCCAATCCCTCAATCCTTTGATCCAAAAATGATGGACACCCTCTCGCGTCGTCAGGCGTCCAGAATGACATTGCCTCCCGGGCAAGCGATACACATGAGCACGGACCCTTGCGCCGGGCTGCTGGCGGGCCGCGTGACATAGGTCACGTCGCCTTCCTTGAGCGCTGTCGCGCAGGTTCCGCAGTTGCCCGCCCGGCAGCCGGAAGCGACCCGGATGCCGTTGCGTTCGGCCAGATCCAGCAGCGTTCCGTCCTGCTCGTGCCAGGAAACCTTCTTGCCGGAGCGCGAGAATTCCACCTGCACGCTTTCAGCCGCCTCCCGTGAACTTGCCGGCGACTTGACGGTTTTGACGGACGCAGGCCCGAATGCCTCGAAGTGGATATCGCTGTCCGGTACGCCCCAATCGCGCAGCTGCTCCGTCAACGAAGACATCATCTGCGGAGGGCCGCAAACATAGAACTCGTAGTTGGAAGACGTCAGATACCGCTTCAGCACATCAACTGTCAGGAAACCCGGGCAATCGTAATCCCGTCCCTCAACACAAGCATCGGTCGGTGCGCTGTAGAGCACGCGGTAATGGACGTTGTTCCGCCGCTCGGCAATCTCCCGGATTTCGTCGCACAGCACAATGTCATCGCCGCTACGCGCGGCGTGGAAGAAATGCACTTCGCGGTGGCTGCCGGCATCGTCAAGCGCTTTCAGCATGGACAGCACCGGCGTCAGGCCGACACCACCACCAATCAGGACAACCGGCCGTTCCGATTGCAGGTCCAATACGAAACCGCCCCTGGGCGCTTGCACATCGACGACATCGCCTTCCTTGAGGTTGGCATGGAAATAGGTCGAGGATAGCCCGCCAGGTACGGTTTCACCGGCATCCGGCGGCGGTGACAGTTTCTTGATCGTGACCCGGTACCGGTCCAGACGGGAGGGACTGTCGGACAGGGAATAGCACCGGATAACTGGTGCGGGCTGATCTGAAATCGGCAGTTCGAACGTCAGGAACTGGCCCGGCAGAAACGGTGGAAGCTCGCCTCCGTCATGCGGCTGAAGATAGAACGAGCAGATATCGCCGCATTTGTTTTCGACACGCTTTTCGACAATCCGGAACTTGCGTTTGCCGGACCAGGTCGTTCCGGACTTGAGCCTGTCGACTTGTGCATTGCGCAGGGCAGCCTGTGCCAGATCGTTGAAATGCTGCAGGTGCCTGGCGTCCAGGCGTCTTTCGCGAAAGACGGCCGCCACAGATGAATAAACCCCGAGGCAGAGCTGAAACAGGGCGAGCGCAACAATCGTACCACCGCCGATTTGCAGTGCCAGGATCATGGGCAGGCCGCCTTTCCGACCAGAAATGAGCCGATGTTTCTCATCAGAACCTCGTTCTCAGTTCCATTCGCAGTCCCGTTCCCGCCTTCCGGTCCTGTCCGGCGGAAACAAACCCGTCGACCTGAATGCTGCTCCTGTTGTTGAGGGCATGCAAGAGTTGGCCGCCGAATGCGACCACACCGGCGTCGCTGCCGTCGGTATCCTTGCGACCACCGAGTTCCATAACAAGCTGTGTCTTGTCCTCGTTGAAGAACATCTGGTGGCCGATAGATCCACCGAAGACGCTGTCTGCCCGGTTGGAAAGTGCAGACCCGCCCAGACCAACAGCCGGAGCGGCAAACAGGATGCCAACCTGACCCAGAGGACCACCCGTGAGGCTGTCGCGGGCAGCGGAGGTGTAGTTGCCGATAGCCCAGAAGGCATTGGCATAGACGACGTTTTCGGACGCCGTCACGGTACGCGAAACTTCCGAAAACATCAGCACGCCGTTGTCGACGGCCGGGCCTCGCTTTTCGATCGCGGTCGAGGTGTTGATCCGGAACGCCGTATTGTAAAGTCCGAACCGCTGTACGGCGGACGCCCCGAAATAGAAGCCGTCTCCGCCCTCGTCCTCATCGCTGATGACATAGGCAAGATCCAGATTGGCCGTGCTCTTGCGGAAATCGGCCTCGGTGAACAGGCCGAGAAGGAAGGCACTGTCGTCGAGTTCATTGTCGCCGCGGCGGATATTGTTCCAGCCGAAAACGCCGGTTGCTCTCAGATCCGGCGTCAGGCCGGGAATGACGATCGTGTCGCGCGTGATGCCGAGCGCGTCGACACTGTCGTTGATCATCATGCCTTCCTGAAAGAACAGGGGCTGACGGCCGATGGAAAATCCGAAGTCGAAATTGCGGTTGTCATCCGGGTCGAGGTTCGGGAAAATCTCTCCGAACTCCCCCTCGAAGAACAGTGTCGTCACATAGGGATTGAGCCCGTTGACATATTCAACGCCGCCTTCATCCGTATAGAGAATGCCCGTGTTCCGGCGTTTTTCCGTCAAGGGCGAAAACCCGATGAGGATCCGCTCGGTGGGTGTCAGTTTCAGATTGGCAAAGATGTCGATACGGCTCGCCCAGAACTGGCGCGGATCTTCAACGCCGTTGGCATAGTGGCCAATTGCGGTGCGCGCGTCGCCGAACACCCAAAGCGCCGGTTGCCAGATTGCCCCGGTAGGCAATTCAATACCGGGCGCAAGATTTCCGCTGGCGAGGAATTTCTCGCCGCGCTGGAAGATCGGTGGCGTCGGTTCGGGCTCCTCATCTTCCGCTATGATCGGAACTGCATCGGTGCTCAATTCGCTTGAATGGTGGTCACCGGCAATCAGGGGGGCAGGCCCGCTGTTTTCTGCCTGATGCTTGCGGACTTCCGCTTCCGTGACCATGGGAATGGGTTCGTCGCTCAAGGCACTGCCCGCGGCCCATACCTGCTCGTCCGCCTGAAGCAGAAGCGCAGTCGCAGCGGCCGTTGAAACCGCCCATGCACTGAACCGCCGTCCCCGAGTTTTGCTTGCCTGATACCTCATTTGAGCACGACACTCGCCTTGCGCGTCCAAAGCACGGAGCTGCCCTGAACAACCTTGCGCGCGATACCGGCCGGGCTCATGCCGTAGTCGAAGCCCGCTCCCTGAATGGCAGCGATCAGGTTGACCGGCACCATCTGTGAAATCAGCTTCACCGAGATGGAATAGCGTTCACCGGGCTTGAGGTTTTCGGCGGGAACGGCATAGGTCGCGGTGCGGCTCGCCCCCGGTTCCAGGTTCTGCTTGTGCTTTCTGGCCCCGCGCGGTCGTCCGTAGATGGTGGTTGCCCGGCGTTCCGGCCGAACGAGCGGCAGAACGTCTGTCGAAGTGTTCACCGCCAGCACCTGTTCGCGTTCACCGCCACGCAACAACCGGACCACGAACTTGGATTGCAGGCTGAACAGGTCCTTGTCGAGCTTCAGCTCGCCATTGTGAACGTAAAGCGAGTGGGCATCGCGAACGTCGCCATTGGGGTCCCGGTCACCGGACACATAAACCGTGTTGCCCTTGCTGTCCTTGACCGTCACCTGAAGGAATATCAGCCGTTCGGCGTCAAACCCGGTCGGCACACCGTGTCCGTCCGTGCCGCTGCTGACATCGACGGAGAACTTGAGAGCCCGGCTGGTGTTGTCGACAATGGTGATGTCGCTCAGCTTGAAGCCGTTGCGCAGCACCTGAAGCCGTGCCTGACGCGCCTTTTCCAGCCGCTCGAACTGGGTATCCAGGATCTCGCGGCCATCATAACGATCATCGATGGACGACCAGGCCTCGGGAAACTTGTAGCCGTCCTTGACGTTGTCCTCGAACTTGTCCGTTCCCCAACCGGCGCCGACATTGAACTGCAGCCATTCAGCCAGCGTCTTGAACTCCGCCGCCTCGACGTTGTGCGGGAAAATGCCCGGATGAATGATCGAGTAATCAGGGCCTGCAAACATGTGGTTGGTCAGTTTGCGGTTGCGGGTCGGGACATCACCGACGATTGCGGCGGGGCCATAGTCATAACCGGAGGCAACGCCCTGAACCTTGCCCATATGGCAGTCCTGGCAGGTCTCGCCCCGTTTGGCGGCCGGCGAGCGCTTGTATTCGGCAAAAGCCTCTTCCAGCTTGAAGCCGTTGAACAGCGTCACATCATGACAGGTGCCGCAAAAGCCTGGCTTGGTGAGCGCGAAGAAAGGCTTCGCCTCGGTATGGATGCTGCGTCCCGGATCATCCTTGCTTTGGGAGACCCGGTATTCCTCGGGCGTGTTCAGAACGCGCTTCAGCTCCTCGCCGCCCTTCGGGCCGTAGACCGGCGAGAACACATCCCCTTCTTCCAGCGCGAACCGGCCACTGATCTTGCCGTAGTTCCGGCTGACGCGGTGGCAGGCAACGCAGGTGATGCCTTCCCGTGAGGTCGGGTTGCGCTTCAGGTTTGAGACATAGAGCGACTCGCCGATGTTCATGCCGACCGGGTTGTGACAGCGAATGCAGAAGTCGCCATTGGTCGCGCTGGTCTTCATGTTGATGGTGGTCTGCATCGCCATGTAGATCGGGCTCAGCTGCGCATAGGCATGCTGAGACACGGACCATTGCTCATACTGGCCAGGGTGGCAGGTCGCACAGGTGTTTGCGGAGGGATATTTGCTTTCCAGGAAGAGCTTTTCATGCTCCGCATTGGCTGTTCGCCGGATCGTTTCTTCCTTTTTCTTGCCTTCAACGGTTTCGGTCAGCCCGGTTCCGCCGCCACTCAGCAGGTCGTCATCATCGCCAACTGTCAGAAGCTCATCATCGGAAAGTAGATCGTCGTCTCCGGCCAGAAGGTCGTCACCGGAAACATCGGCCCCGTCGCCCGCAAGCAGGTCATCACCTTCAAGCAAATCATCACCGGCAAGCAAATCATCACCGGCAAGCAGGTCATCGCCAGCCAGAAGGTCATCTCCATCAGCCTTGGGATCATCACCTGCCAGCAGATCGTCACCATCGGAAGCAGAGGCGGCACCGGGTTCCTCTGCGGTCAGCAGATCATCGCTTCCGTCATCGGAAGGCAGCAGGTCGTCACTGCTGTCCGTCAGAATCGTCTCATCCGAAACCGCGTCTTCAGCGGGTGTCAGCAAGTCATCATTCTGTTCGGCCTGCGCCAGGATCAGGCGATCGCCGGCGCCCCTGCCGTTTTCGAGCTGGGACACGAAATCGACCAGCGCCCGTACATCGCCTGACTGGATAAACTGCTGGTGATACTGCCGAAATTCGTCTGAAAAAGCTGCTGCGTGATCAACGCCGCCGGCGCCGGAAAGGATGAGTAATCCGAAAAGAGACTTCGAAAACGGTCGAAAAAAATCCGATAAACGCGACATTCCAGATCCACACAAAACATGTTCTCAGGCCATCGCTTACACCGATCCCCCAACTCAAAATCACACTACGGAAACCTCAGGACAACATCAAAAGAAAACTGTTCACAAATTAGCCGCATTTTCGCCGTGGTAAACCCGCGGCTAACCGCAGGAACAGACAGAGCAACGCAGTGTCGTGGCGCTAACCGGTGGCTTCAAATTCCGGGCAATGGCGTGAATCAATTGCATTGCCGGCAACATTCGACCCGAAGGCCGCAAAGTTGCGGCAACAGTGTTTCCGCCTGCAACAACACACTCTCGCAAAACAATGTTTGCGACACACCAGCATACAGACTGGATTACCTGCAGCGCAGCGAAATAGGACTACGAAGGTGGGAAGAAGGAAAGTGGCGGAGAGGAAGGGATTCGAACCCTCGAGACGGTTGCCCGTCTACTCCCTTAGCAGGGGAGCGCCTTCGACCACTCGGCCACCTCTCCGGTAACGCCCGTGTACGAATAAAAGCCTCACAGTTCAAGGCGTTTTTTACGCCTTGTCACTTTTTCCACCGCGCTTGGCCTCGCAACTTCTGGAAGGTGAAGACAGGCATCGAACGCTGAAATCCGGCATCGTCTTCACAAATCACGGAACCTGACGCTTCGTTCGTTTGAAAATGAACCGCCTCTTTCCACCCGTCGCAGGTCGGGTTGGCAATTCGCTCGCCAGGTTTCGCTATTTTCCTCCCCACCCGGCCACCGTCACATCTTAGAGTTGACTTTTGGCGCGCCACCGGCAAAACGACCCTCTTTCATCAATGAATTTGAATTTGGGTGATACTTGAAAAACGTTTTTGTTTCGCTGGGTGGCGGGTGTGACGCTGCGACAAACCTCAAGAAGCTGGGCCTGAGGCATGAGCAATACCCCTTCGACTGGCTCTGGAACCTTGATGCGGGCCTGGACTACGTCTCGAAAATTATCGCGACAGACTTCAAGGGCCTGACCAGCAAGCACGACTATACTTACGCCTCGCATCAAATAAATCCGGTTGAGAAGTTCCTCATTTTCAAGAACTACCCGAAAATCGCGCATCTGCACTCCAATCCACACGACAACAGTGACGTATTGGCGGACTACAGGGTTCGGATTGACAGGTTCAGAAAACTCATCAAAGACACCGGCGAAAAAACGACCTTCATTTACTATCGCAACGCGGCAGTGGCGGAAGAAAATTCGATAAACGACTTTCATGCAGAAGTTTCGCATCTGAAAAGCGAAACAACCCTTTTTGAGGAGATGATGGCGCGTCTGCATCCAGACAAAACATTTTCTCTGGTCAGTCTCCTTGCAATACCCGCGACCTGTTTTGACAATCACGCCCTCAGGGAAAATTTGCGGCGCACCTGCTCGTGCAACCGGTCTGCAAGAACGACATTCGAAATCGTCCCGATGCGTGACGATCGCTACCCCGAACAGTTCAATGCATGGACGGACGAGTGGACTGCGGCGCTCAGACGAGCCAGGGCTGTTTCGCCACTGGACATAATGCGCGGAAAGATGTCGAAACGGAAAAATCGCACCCGGAAGAAACTGACCAGGCTTCTGCCCAGGGCTTCTGCCAGGCTGTTGGGTTAGGGAACGTTTTTCCAGTGGCGGTTTATCGCGCGACCTGAAAGTCTCAAACCCTTCTCGCATGATAATTGCCTGGCCTGCCGCCCTCCGTAGGAACAGACGCAGTTCCCGCCTTCCCCTTCATAATTCAGCCGCAGTCCTCTGGTGCGATGGACACTCTTCAACTTGGCCGGGTATCGGAGAAATGCCATAGCCGAGCTCGCCCCTCCGACGCATCTGACACGGTTTGTCGCGGAAAGGTTTCCGTGGATCTGTGCGCTCTGGCTGCACCTTGCGCTCTATGCGGTGTTGAGCGATGCGGCGCTGTGGCGGAGTGTCCTGCCAGAGCCGCCCGAGCCTGTCTCCGTTGAGATCATTCCCGAATACCTGCCGCCAAGTCTGCCGGAAACCGCGCTGAAAGAAACCGACGAGAGCCAATCGCAAACTGCGGCAGTCTCCCCGCAATCCACTGCTGATCCGTTGTCAGGTTCGAACGTGTCTTCGGAACCGGTGCCTTCTTCGAATGCCACGTTGCCTGCGCCCACGGCCCCAACTTCTTCGAGGACCAGGCCCGAGCAGGAATGGGTTACTGCAAATGCCTATTTTGCCAATGATGTCCTGAACGACCCACGCTCCGCACAGGCACGCGAGTTTCTGCCAACCTTGACCAGTGAAGATGGACGCGAACAGATTTGCGCGCTGGAGGCAATGGAGCAGGTTCGCCATGCGCGGCCGGGGTTCAAGCCGACACGGCTTGCGCCACATGCTTTCCGCAATTCATTTCAGAAGGAAGATATGATTGTCGTGCCCGCCGGAGCCCTCAGAAGCAACCGGGTCTGGTACGAGATCGCCTATCGATGCCGGCTGGACGCCAGCGGCAAGATCGTCAGCGGGTTCGAATATGCCCTTGGTGCACCAATCGACCGCTCGATCTGGGATGAGTACGGTCTGGCGCCGATCCATTGACTGGAGCGGTCCCGGCAAGGGGCCGGAAACTGGACGCGGCAGAAAACTGTGCTGCCGCGTCAGGTTGTGGATACCGGTTCAGGTGCCGTTCGGCCGGCAGCCTTGATCCGGTTCAATGCATCGACAGCCATTCACGAGCCGATCGCTGAGCTTCGGCGATTTCGGAAGTGGACATTTCACCGGAAATTTCCTTGCGGTAGCGCGCTGCGTCCTTGTTGCCTTTGAGGGCGGCAATGTTGAACCACTTGTGCGCTGTGATCAGATCGGTCATTCCGTGACGGCCGCAAGCGCTATCCAGACCCATCTGGAACAGGATGTCCGCGGTAACCGGCTTTTCGCCCATGATGGCCATATCGGCCGAGTGCATTTCAAAACGAGCCATAACGCTCCCCTTTCGTCTGTCTGACTTCTGCGGAACAGCTCCGATCCTTCTGGATCCACCGTCCCGGTTCCCTACTGCCAACCGGTCACTTTGCTGAACACAATGGCTTGGCAAGGACCGATCTAAGAAACACAAGCTTTCGTGAAGCTTTCCCCGTTGTTTCTTGAGGTCTACTTCATCAGCAGCAGTTAAAAGGGGCGTTAAAAGACAGGTTTAACGTAATGCGAACAAAATTTTAAATAAGTCTGAAATTCATATTGCGGTAAGTATATGGTTGCGATTTTCCCTTTTTAGTCAGTCACATTCTCCGAAAATTTGACAAGGCCCATCAACCTTCTGTTCACCATGGATTCGTTTCCACAATTCTTTGTCCGGTTTTATTTCGTTCCCTTCCTTTCAGAAAACCAGACTTTGCCTCCCTTCGGCGTTCAGGAGGATTTTCGGACGACCTGACGTTGGGTGACGGCTTTTCAGCACGTTTCCCGAGCTATACATTCCCTTTCCGTAAACGGAAGGCATTCCGCTTTGGGAGGAACTTATGCTGAAAACCATTCTGTCGTCCGCACTGCTTGCGGGCGCTCTCATCACCACATCCGCAACAATGTCTTTCGCAGGCGATGCCAAGGGAGACTGGGTCCGCCCGAACGGGGCATCCAAGATCCGGATAAGCTCCTGCGGCAGCTCCTTGTGCGGCAAGCTGATATGGCTGCGGGAGCCGCGAAACGACATCAGGAACCCGGACGCAGCCAAGCGGGACCGCCCGCTGCTGGGAGTACAGATCGTTCAGGCCATGAAACCCACCGACAAGGAAAACCAGTGGAAGGGCAAGGTCTATAACGCCGAGGACGGCAAGACCTATACCGGCTTCATCGAGCTGACGTCCGCCAATGCGTTGAAACTGGAGGGCTGCGTGATGGGTGGCCTCATCTGTAAGGGCGAAACCTGGAAACGGGAACAATAAACGGCTGAACAAAGTCCGAAATCGCCAGATCCTGTCGATTTGGCCTTTCCTCCGTCGCAATTGCCGGTCAGAGATTGTGGCGCAGTCGTCACCAGCATTGCGACGGGGGATAATCGTGGTTCCTGTTTCTTTCTTTGTTTCTGCGTTTCCGACTTCCAGACTGTTATCGAAAGCCGGTCTGTTCGCTCTCCTGCTTGCAGGCACAGGTGGCGAAGCTCTTGCAGCCCCGGACATCAACGGCAAATGGCTGACACCGGCAGGTGCCGTCATCCAGATACAAAAATGCGGCAAGGTGCCCTGTGGCAAGATTGTCCGGTTTCCGGCCCCCAAAGGCTATTCCATGGAAAACACGCCGGATCTCAACAACAAGGACGAAAGCAAGCGCAAACGGAAGGTGCTCGGCCTGACCGTGCTCTGGCGCATGGCACCACAGAAAGATGGTTGGAAAGGCCGGGTCTATGATCCGCGTCGCGGCTTCAGCGCGGATGCCACTCTGCGCCCGAAGAACGCCTCCGCCCTGGAAGTACAGGGCTGCGTCCGCGTCGTTTTCAATGTCTGCGAAAAGGAAACCTGGCGACGGGTCGACTGACATCGCCGGTTTACCAGTTCAGCCCGGATCCATGTCTGACACGTGCCTCACGCCCGACGATATCGAAACGCTCACCAAACTGGAAGAAAGCCTGTGGCGAGCGGAATCGCGTTACGACCCCGTCCTGATGGACCAGATCTTTGCGGATGACTTTTTTGAGTTCGGCCGATCCGGCCGTATCTATCCGCGTGAAGACCTGATCCTGCCCGCGAGTGCCGCACGGCCTATCGACGTACGCCTGCCCCTGCCCTGCCTCAAGTTCACCGTGATCGACACGAATTCGGTTCTCGTGACCTATGTCAGTGAAGTCAGGCGTGAGCTTGGTAACGTTGAAAGAGCAAACCGCAGTTCGATCTGGAGCAGACGAGACGGAGCCTGGCAGTTACGGTTCCATCAAGGCACAGCGCGCCAGACACCAACTGATCAATGATGGCTTAGACGAACATCTTCTTGTAGCCGTGATGGCTCTGGTCGTAGCCAAGCCGCTTGTAAAAGTGATGTGAGCCTTCGCGTTCCTTGTTCGACGTCAGCTGCACCATGCAGGCGTTGCCCTGCCGTGCCAGGTCTTCAGCCCGTGCCATCATCAGCCGCCCGACACCGGTGCCGCGCTGGTCCGCCCGCACGTGAACGCTTTCCAGTTCAACCCTCGGGCGCCCCTGGAAGGCGAGCCCCTTCATGAAATGGATCTGGAACGTACCGACCACTTCTCCGCTTTCGGCAAGCGCGACGTAGATATCGCACTCGGGTGCGGCGACAAGCGCGTCAAATGCCGGGCGGTAGTCCTGCCAGTCGGCAAATTCCCTGTCCTTGCGAACACTGGTCGCCCCAGCATTGATGATGGCAACGATCTCGCGAAGGTGCTCCAGGCGGGCTTTTACGATGGAAACGGTCGAGGCAATTGTGTCCGGCATCTTCGGTTCGCGCCTTTGGTCAGGAAAGATTACGGTCAGCGGCAGATGGGGCTCTCGGGCGGGAGTTTTGCTACGCCCCACCAGCTTGTCCGCCAGCCGGGCGCCTTCCACAAATGCGGCCAAGCGCCGGTGAGATACGTTGCCTCAAGCGCTTCGGCGGCATCCCAGAAGGCGACCTGACTGAAGCGCTCCATTGCAGACGTGTCCGGCTCCTTGTCACCCTCTTCCCAGATGAAGAAGCAGCTTTGTCGCGGCGGCGTTCTGGCCGGAATGGCCTTGGTCACCAGCCGGGCATCGGGAAACAAGACCCTCAGATTACCGCCGGTATAGCCATCATCGGCAATCAGTGTGGCGTCTGCTGCTCCCAGGTCAGCCAGCGGTGCCTTCAGGTCCGCGTAAGGCTTCATGTGCCGGCACTTGCCACCGCACCATGTCTTGTCCGGCGCAACCAACCCGGGCACCCGGGCGAGAAAGGCGACCGCGACAACTGCCAGAACAACGGCCGTCAGCCAGCGCCATTGCCTTTCAAATCCGAAGCGTTCCAGGTCAGCGAACAGCCACACCGGCAGCAGCAGAAGCAGCGGATGCATGTGCCGTTCCTTGACGTAGGTCGCACCGGTGATCGCAATCATCAACGCCGTCAGCAGGATCATCAGGAGAACCGTGCGCCCGCACAGGCGCGCTGCGTCACTCACGGCAGGTATTGCGGGCTTTTTGCGGCCAAGATAGCGCGGCCAGAACAGCAGGAGCAGCAGCGGGACCAGCGGAACCGAGAAACCGACAAGTCCGAAGGCAAGTTTCCCGAGCCCCTCGCCTGCGCGCATCAGATGCGATGTCTCAGCACTGACGCCCATGGTGTCGGAGACAGATGCCAGCAGCTGCAGCCCTTCGCTGAAGATCCAATAGGCATAGGGGCTGTAGATCAGTGCCGCCGCGAAAGGCACCAGCACCAGGCCGACAAGGCGCAACCGGGTGCGCCATGCCGGGTCGCTGGCCGCCGCGAGGATCAGGGCAAGTACAAAAATCGGGTAGGAATGCTTGCCCAGCAGTCCGGCCCCGGCCGCCATGCCAAACAGCACGTAGTAGCCGAGCCGCTGTGTCTCCAGCGCCTTCAGGAAGAAGAAGGCGCTCATGGCACAGGCTGCAGTCAACACCACCGTGTGGGTGACGCCTTCATGAAGGTTCCAGCCGAACTGGTAGAAGAGCGAATAGGAAAAGACACACAGGGCTGCAAGACGCGTGTCGTGAATGGCCTTGCGTGCGATCCGGAACAGAAACAGCGCGGCAATCGAGATCAGGGTGTATTTGACGAAAAGCGCTGCCCAGATTGTAGGGCCGAACATTCGCTGCGCAGACCAGAGCAGCCACTCGTAAAGTGGCGGCTGACGCAGCATGTAACCGGGCTCCAGTGTCTGCACCAGAACGTTCTCGAACATATCGTCCGTACCAAGGACGGGCGTGTTCAACGCCCTCAGCAGGATATGCGTGAGCCCCCAAAGGGCAACGACGCCCCAGACCCCGAGGGGCGTGGCATAAAACGGAGCCGGCCCTGTACCGGCGGTCGAACTGCGAAACATCATGGCAGGGGGATACTAGATTTTCAGAAGTCTGTAACCTCGCATTTTCTCTCGCGAAAACAAAAAACGCGCGGCTCGACGCCGCGCGCTTCAAGCATTCAGCCGACAGGTTTTAAAGTGCCGGCAAAGGCGGTAGCGGCGTCTTCAGCCACTTCTCTGACAGCTCGCCCAGCTTGCCGTTCAGCTTCTTGTGCAGAACGAAAACGTTGACCCATTGCAAAAGGTCGATGTTGCCCGTCTTCACACCGATGAAAGACGGCGAGTTGGCGATGATGAACTTGTTTTCCAGATTGAAGTCCGGGTTGTCATTGGAAATGCCCAAAGCCACCATGTTGCCGGTCACAATAACGTCGGCCTGGCCGGAAACATAAGCCGCAATGGTGGCCGCGTTGTCGCCAAACCTGATGATCTCCGCATCTTCCGGTGCATCCGCCGTGATTGCCAGATCTTCAAGCGTGCCGCTGGTCACGGCGATTTTCTTGCCGGAAAAATCCGCAATGGTGGACACGGCCACGTCAGGCTTGGCAAAGGCTCCGGAAAAGAACGGAGCATAGGCGTGAGAGAACCAGATCGACTTTGCGCGTTCCGGATTGGCACCGAGCGTTGCAATCACGAGATCGGCCTTGTCGGTTTCCAGAAACGGAATGCGCTGCTTGGACGTGACGGGCACCAGCTCCAGTTCGACGCCAAGGTCTTCCGCGATCATCTTTGCGACGTCGATATCGTAGCCTTCATATTCGCCTTCACTGCCCAGCGAGCCAAACGGCGGAAAATTCTCCGGTGTAGCAATCTTGATCTTGCCGGCTTCCAGAATGTCCTTCAGCTCTGCAGATGCAGGACTTGCAATCATCAATGCAGCAGACACTGCCAAGCCTGTCAGCCCCAGAATTTTTTTCAACATTACGCGACCCTCCTTCGGTTGTTCTTGAAGCGCGATTTGTCAGGCGGCGGCGGCAGCCCCGCCCTTGGACGATGTGGATCCGAGGCGCTTTTCAAGGCGCCGCGACCACACAGACAACGGAAAACAAAGAGAAAAATAGATCATCGCCATCAGCGGATAGATGACGAAGGGTTGGGTGCCCGGCACGGGCGCATTCGCCCAGCGCTTGCCGACCGTCATCAGGTCGTGAAAGCCGATGATATAGGCAAGCGACGTGCCCTTGATGATCTGCACCATGAAGCCGACCGTGGGCGCAATGGCCAGGCGAAACGCCTGTGGCAGAATGATCAGGAACATGATCTGGGCGAAGGTCATGCCCAGCGCCTTGCCGCCTTCATGCTGGCCTGCCGGTATGGCCGTCAGTGCCCCGCGCCAGACTTCGGCCAGATAGGCGCTTGTATAAAGCGTCAGGGCAATGCCGGCCGCTCGCCACGGGTCAATCTGGATTTCGAAAAGATGCGGAATACCCAGCCCGAGCAGAAACAGCAGCATCAGCAAGGGCACTGACTGGAACAGCCAGGTGTAGGCCGTGAAGACCTTCCGCAATATCTTGACCGGCGAGACCCGCGAAGCGGTTACGCATGCGCCGATCAAGCCCCCACCGATGAAAGCGATCAGAGACAGATAGATCGTGTATTGGGTGGCTTCCAGAAGCTGGAACAGGACGATGCCGAAAGGTTTGCCAAGGATGGCGACGAAGGCGTCTTTCATCGAACCACCTTCCATTTGAACAACCGGTCATGCAGCAGCGCCAGGAGGGTTTTGAACCCCAGCGACATCAACAGGTAGATCACCGTCAGGGTGAAGAAGATCTCGAACGAACGAAAATTCCGGCTGTCGATGAAAAGACCTGCCCATGTCAGGTCCGTCACGCCGATTTCCGAAATGATGCCGGTCGTCAGGAACAGGAAGATGAACTGGCTGTTGAGCGAAGGATACATGGCGGCAACGGCCTGCGGCAGGCATACCTTCACGAAGCTGAGCCAGCGCGGCAGACCGAGCGCATCGGCGGCTTCTGTTTGCCCTGCACCGAGGGACGCCAGGCCCGCGCGCAGGATCTCCGCAAAATAGGCGGAAAAATTGATGGAGAGTGCCAGCAGCGCATGGGCCCAGAAGGGCCATTGGTACCCAAGAAGCAGCGGTAAACCGAAGGCGACGAAAAACATCTGCACGATCAATGGCGTGTTGCGGATGAATTCGACATAGGCTGCCGCCAGTTGGGCAAGAACCGGCACCCTGTAGTGGCGGACTGCCGCCAGCAGCACGGCGAGGAGAAACCCTAGGATACCGCCGCCGATTGTCAGCGCAGCGCTGATCAATGCGCCCTTGGCGAGCAGCCACAAATATTCCGGATTCCGGTAGATCTCGAAAAATCTAAGATTGGACATTGATACCAACCAGAGAAACAAGGCCGTGCTTCATCAAAAACTTCCAATGGTTCAAACCAGAGTTGGAAGAGCAAGGCTTGTGCCAAAGGAAAGAATTGCAGGCGTTCGCCATGAACCTGCAGCGGAACTTCAAGGATGCGCGAACAACAGAGGCACTTGCCTCGATATTGGGCAAAATTACAAGGCAGTCCGACCTGACAAGCAGGTATGACCGGTGGTCACGCAGATACCGAGCTGCCTGGAACAACTGATCAAGCACCGGGTTCGTGGTGTGCATCGTGCAGCTATCACGACGTCAAGACCCTGGGGATGCCTGGACGTTCAATCTGAAACGCTTGCCCGATAGATACTGACCCTATGGATGCGACTGGCTCGCTGAACCGCTGCTATCGGGGCCGTTTTGCCATCGCCCTGAAGGCTTCAACGCATTGGTCGGCTGCAGCAAGCAAGGCTTCCTCACACACGCCATCACGGGCCAGAACCGACATTCCGGTTTGCATCGAGAAGAGCATCGTTGCCGCGGCTGCGGTATCGAAGTCACCGGGAAGTTCGCCATCCGCCTTTGCCTGCTCGATGCGTGCCTGCAGTTGGAGAAGATTGTTCTTCCGCATCTTGCTCAAGCCCGCCGGAACGGACTGGTCCTCAGTGCAACTGTGTTGTGCTCCCAGTACGACCATGCAGCCAGGTGGTTGACAGGTCATGCAATAGGCTTCTGCAGAGCGTGTCAGGAAGGTCCGGACAGCATCGAAAATCGAGGGCGTTTCGTCCAAACCGGTCCAGATACCGTTGTGATAGTTCTCGACGTAGTGAGCCAAGGCTTCGCGGAAAAGCTCCTGCTTGCTGCCGAAGGCAGCGTAAAGGCTGGGCGTGTTAATTCCCATGGCTGATGTCAGATCGCTCAGCGATGTTCCCTCGTAGGTCTTCGACCAGAAAACACGCATCGCCCGCTCAAGCGCCTCTTCCCGGTCAAATTTTCTCGGACGGCCTCTCGTTGCCATTCAAACCCTTTCTGTATCGATCGATAAATAAATCACTTGACCCTTGAACACAAGCAGTCCATCTAATTTTGTATCAATCACTACAAAATAGGAATCGACGATGACATTGATTGGAAAAACAGCCTTTGTAACAGGGGGAAGCCGGGGCATCGGCGCAGCAATCGCCCGCAAGCTCGCCGAGAATGGCGCTGATGTAGCGATCAGTTATGCGTCAAACGAGGACGCGGCCGCAGGTACCGTTGCCGCGATCGAAAAGACGGGCCGCAAGGCACTGGCCATTCGCGCCGACAACAGCAAGGCAAATGACCTGCAGGACGCGATCAACAAGGCTGCATCCACCTTCGGAAAGATCGATATCCTGGTGAACAACGCCGGCGTTTTTCTCGTTGGCCCGGTCGACCAACTGTCCCTGGAAGACTTCGACACATCCCTGGCGGTCAATCTTCGTGCTGTGTTCGTTGCATCAAAAGCCGCGGTCACGCACATGCCGGACGGAGGCAGGATTATCTCGATCGGCAGTAATCTTGCAGCTCAGGCGCCCATGGCCGGACTGGTGGCCTATAGCGCAACCAAGGCAGGCGTCACCGGATTGACCCATGCGCTTGCGCGTGACCTCGGCTCCCGGCGGATAACGGTAAACGCCGTGCATCCGGGTTCCACAGATACGGACATGAACCCTGCCGACGGTCCGTTTGCCGACGGGCAACGGGCCCTCATGGCACGGCAAGCCTATGCACAGCCTGAAGAAATTGCCAATGTTGTCGCTTTTCTCGCCTCGGACGCTGCACAGTCTGTTACAGGAGCTGACTGGTTGATCGACAATGGTGCCAACGCCTGATGACAAGAGGTTCTTCCAAAGCCACAGCCCTGACGATCGGGCTGTCGGCACTGGTGCTGGTGGCGACGGAGTTCGTCGTCATCGGCCTTGCGCCTGCAATGTCGGCGCAGCTGGACATGACACCCTCGCAATCCGGCTGGCTGGTGACGTGGTTTGCCATTGGCTCCGCCCTCGCCGCGCCGTTTCTTTCCGCGTATCTGTCTGATACATCGCCGGCGAAGGTGCTCGGCTGGATGATGCTGCCCAATTCCGCCAACCTGATATTGATCGTATTGCCGAATTTCGAGCTTGCCGCCGCTCTCCGGGTCGCTCAGGGAGCGGCATTGCCGGTCTACATCAGTTTCGCAAGCTCTCACCTCTCCCAGGTGTATGGCGCTGGCAAAGGCGTCGCGAAAGTTTATATCGGCGTTACGCTCGGTGTCGTCCTGGCGCCGTCTTGCGGAACATTCTTTGCAGAACGGTTTGGCTGGCAAACCCCTGTCGCAGGCCTTGGTTTGCTGTCAGTGGTCCTGCTGTTCGCCAATCTGAGGCTTCATTTGCCACCTTTCCAGGCAAAGACAGCCAGCGCGCTTTCCCTGCTTCGCCGTCCATCGTTTCTCTGTCAGCTTTTTCTGTCTGTCTGCGTTTTCTCGGCAATGTTCGCTGGCTATTCGTATCTCACCAGCCTGTTGGCCAACGCCGGACTTGAAGGAGACCAGATGTCCATCGCGCTGCTGGTTTTCGGTGCAGCCGGCCTCGCCGGGAACTGGGTCGGTGGAAGGACTGCCGACCATGCGTTGGCCGGCGCCATTGTTGTTCCATTGCTTGTTTCAGGCGGAGCCTTGGTCTTCGGCCTTCTGGCGACTGCTCCCGCCCTGCTTCTGACAGTTGTCCTGATTGCCTGGGGCATGGCCCACGCTGCCGGCTTCGTGCTGTCGCAGGTGCGCGTGATGACGGCAGGGCCTGATCACAAGAGTTTCGCGGCATCCATGAACATTGCAGCCGCCAATGTCGGCATTGCACTTGGTACCTTCGTGGGCGGATGGATGCTTGAAACGGGTGGCGTAGCCTCAATGAGCGCAACTGCAGCTCTGTTTGCAATACCGTGTGTCGCGACGGTGATGTTGCTCGCAGCACTGCCCAAACGGTTTCGCTCACCTGCCCAAGAGGCCGCAGACCGGATCTGAACCAAGCGCACCAACAGAACGTCACCGAAAACCTGTTGTCTGCCGAACAGTCATGTCCACTGAGCTTCAGTGGACATTGGCCCGAAAGCTTGAAAGAGGCAGCCGGCAGCGAGGTCTTTCCGCTCAAGGCCGGAATGTAGCCAGTTTGTAGGCTGCGAAGGAAAAGAAGACGCCCAGCGTTGCGCTTATCCAGCGCTGACTGCGCCGATAGAAGCGGATGACGGGTGCGGTTGAAAACGTCACTGCATAGGCGACGTGCCCGATGATGGAAATTGCCGTACTCAGGCCAATCAGCAGCAGACCGACCCACAGTGGCGTATCAGCTCCCAGGCCTATCCCGACAATCGCGATCCAATGCAGTGCGGCCTTCGGGTTGGTCATCTGAATAGCCAGCCCCTGCAGGAACAGATTGGGTCCCCTTGCACCGGTCAAATGCATTGCGTTGGCTGGCCTTGAAGCCGCACGGAATGCCTTGAATGCCAACCACAACAGGTAGGCCGCCCCGAAAATCTTCAGAACGGTAACGGCCTGGGCATAAGCGGCAATCAGGGCAGTCAGTCCGGCAACCGTGAAGGTTGCCCATAGACCGGAGCCTGCGCCTACACCCAACGCGAGCTGGGTGCCGGACTTGCGACCGCGTTCCATCGACGTCCCGATGATGGCGAGGATGTTTGGCCCAATGCTGATGAAACCAAGAGAGAAGATGCCGAGAGCCAGAAAAAGGCTCGCAAGATGCTCGTTCATTGCCCCTCCAAGGTGTGGATGGCATCACGTGCGCAGCAGCGCTTGGGCCCGATCAGAGCACGCTATGTTCCCTCAGTCCAGAAAGGTCCAGGTATCCGCGCCATCGAAGTGACGCAGCCCGATGGCCTCGATGGTTCCAGGAGGTGCAAGCCGGAGGTTAACTGCCAACCGATCGGGAAACTCAGCCGACAGGCTTTGCCAGTGGGTGGTGCAGCCGCAAGTGTTGCAGGTGTGGAAAGCCAGCCCCTTGTCGCCCCAGACGTAGCTGAGCGTTGCTCCGGGTGCCGCCTTGATCTCGATATCGCCAGCTTCGCCATGCCCCCAGATGGTGCCCAGCCGGCGGCAGATGGAGCAGTTGCATTCAACGGCGTGTCGAGGCGGTGTCTTCATTTCGTAAGACACCGCCCCGCAATGGCAGGAACCGGTGATGGGCAGCTCGACTTTCGGTGCTGTCCCCTCACCGCTCATGGTCTTATTCCAGACCGATCTTCTGCTTCAGCATGTCGCTTACGGCCTGCGGGTTGGCCTTGCCCTGGGACTGTTTCATCACCTGTCCGACGAACCAGCCGAGAAGACCCGGCTTGGCGATTGCCTGCTGAACCTTGTCCGGGTTTGCGGCAATGATTTCGTCGACGATGGCTTCAATCGCACCAAGGTCGGTCACCTGCTTCATGCCACGTTCTTCGACGATCTTCGCCGGGTCGCCACCTTCGGTCCACACGATCTCGAACAGGTCCTTGGCGATCTTGCCGGAGATGACGCCGTCCTTGATCAGATCGACGATACCGCCAAGCTGCGCCGCGGAAACCGGGCTGGTCGAAAGGTCCTTGCCTTCCTTGTTCAGGCGGCCAAAGAGCTCGTTGATCACCCAGTTGGCAGCCAGTTTGGCGTCGCGGCCCTTGGCGACTTCCTCGAAGAAATCGGCAGAAGCTTTTTCTGCAATCAGGATCTCGGCGTCATAGGCGGTGAGGCCATAGTCGCCCATGAAGCGGTTCTTCTTGTCGTCCGGCAGTTCCGGCAGGTGCTGTGCCAGTTCGTCGACGAACGCCTGCGTGAACTCCAGCGGCAGCAGGTCGGGATCCGGGAAATAGCGGTAGTCATGCGCTTCTTCCTTGGACCGCATGGACCGTGTTTCGCCCTTCACAGCATCGAACAGGCGGGTTTCCTGATCGACAGAGCCGCCGTCTTCCAGAAGTGCGACCTGGCGGCGGGCTTCATATTCGATAGCCTGACCGACAAAGCGGATCGAGTTGACGTTCTTGATCTCGCAGCGGGTGCCGAATTCACCACCCGGACGGCGGACGGACACGTTGACGTCGGCGCGCATGGAGCCCTGGTCCATGTTGCCGTCGCAGGTGCCGAGATAACGCAGGATCGTGCGCAGCTTGGTCAGATAGGCTTTTGCTTCGTCGGAAGACCGGAGATCCGGCTTGGAGACGATTTCCATCAGCGCCACGCCGGAGCGGTTCAAGTCAACGAATGACATGGTCGGATGCTGGTCGTGCAGAGACTTGCCGGCGTCCTGCTCAAGGTGCAGGCGCTCCACACCGATCTCGACCTGTTCGTCCGGCATGTCGAGAAGGATCTTGCCTTCTCCGACAATCGGCTGCTTGAACTGGGAGATCTGGTAGCCCTGCGGCAAATCCGGATAGAAATAGTTCTTGCGGTCAAACACGGACTTCAGATTGATCTCGGCCTTGAGACCGAGGCCGGTGCGGATCGCCTGACGCACGCATTCCTCGTTGATCACCGGCAGCATGCCCGGCATGGCCGCGTCCACGAGGCTGACGTTATCGTTGGGGTCCTTGCCGAATTCCGTTGAGGCGCCGGAAAAGAGCTTGGCTTCGGACGTGACCTGGGCATGGACTTCCATACCGATCACGATTTCCCAATCGCCCGTCGCGCCCTTGATGAATTTCTTCGGATCGGGTGTGCGTACGTCGACAATCGTCATAGTCGTCAAAAATCCTGTTCGTTTTGATTTCGCGTCTGGTCAACCAGCTGGAAAGACATGCTGCGGCGCGAATTTGTAGCCGTTTGATGACCTAGTCGGGAATTGTCCTGGCTGCAAGGTTTTCCTTGCCTGAAGCGTCAGCTTTCGCACAGCAGGACGCGCCTTTCCTGTCTGTCTGCCTGGCAATCGCGCATTGCGAAGCGTTGCAACAAGCATCCGTGCCGTCGCGGACGAGCGTAATGCCACCCCCGGCCTGATCATTTCCAGAGCCAGGAAGCACGACCAACACGCGTGCAACGGAAGGTCACAGTGGCAATTGCTTTGTCAGCGCGACAACACTCGGCCTTGCGCCATCATTCCTGCGGCGGGTGCTTGGCCTGGCCAGTCCGCATGATGAAGCCGATCAGCACGGCGACCGCCTGATAAAGCTCGATCGGAATTTCCTGGTCGACCTCAATCTGCGACAGGGCCTCAGCCATCATCGGGTTCTGTTCAATCGGCACGCCAGCTTCCCGCGCAAGACGTTCGATCTGTTCAGCCATGGACCCCGCGCCTTTGGCGGTGACAACGGGAGCGCCCTCGTTCTCATATTGCAGTGCGACCGCAAGCTTCTTCCCGGATTTGTCCTTTTCACTCATTGCCGGTTCCGTCTCACGATTGCCTGTCGATCAGGGCGCCGTATTTGGCCGCTGTTCTGGGGGGGAGCCCCCGGATCAGCCGCAGTTCCTGAAGATCCAGCCCCGCATCGGCAAAAGCGGCTTCCATGGTTTCGCGAACGGCGTTCAGACTGTCGAAGGTTTCCTTGCGATCCACCCACAAGCTGGCATAGGTACCGCCGCCGCGCAGACTGATGGCAGCTTCCAGCGGTCCTGTCGCGGTCAGATCGAGTGCAAACCGCAGCCGCCAGGCGGGTTCCCCCTCATCCTCGTCCTGGTTTCCGGCCCCATCGCGACCGACCTGCATTTGCATCACGGCCGTTTCATTGCCAAACGCGAGCGGCAGTTCAACCACAAGATCCATTGGACGGGACGCTGCGCGTGGTCCATCGTCCCTGGACAGTTTCGTATTGCTGAGCTGCGTCAGCCGCAGGCGCGCCAGGGCCGAATCCGTTTCCTTCAGAAGTGCCTGCAGATTTTGCGAAGCAGCTCCTGCCCAGAACCCGCTGCTGGTCTGTTGCGCCTGGCCTTGTGGTGCACCATGCCGGGATGGCGCTGGCGGCTGTCCTGCGGGGTGGGTGATTTCAGAGCGGGCACCCAACTGCTGAAGCAGTGCCTTGAACGACAAAAGGGCGGATTTCAAATCCGGCAGCGCGACTTGACCCTGCGGCTGCGCTCCGGAAGGCAGGGACAATTGTGCCTCGCGAAACTGTCCGGACAATCTTACTGCCTGTTGCAGATCCTGCGCGGTCGGTGCCTGGGCCGACGACAAGCGTAAACCGAGGATCTGCTGCATTGCCTTGACCACGGGATCCGGCAAAGAAACGTTCCCGCTGCTCTGCGCGGACATCAGGCTTCCGATCTGGGCGAACAGGCTCCCCAGGCCGGCCTGCTGCTCACTGAGCGGTTGTTTCAGCAATTCCGCAATCTTATCGGCAGGCTGCTGACCCACCGCTGGAGCCTGCGCAGTTGGATTCGGGGCTCCCGCAGTCGGCACGGATGCACCAACGGATGCAGGATAAGTCTGAGGGATCGCCGTTCTCGTCAGGACTACGGGCTGTCCTCCAACTGTCTGAAATGCGCCGTTTGACTGCCCTGTGGCTTGATTGGGCAAGCCTGTGCCAGGCAGGTTTGCAGCTGGAGGAGAAGCGGAATTGGCACCTGCCCCCGCGGCGGTTGATGCCAATTGCGAGCCCTGGACAGGCGTTGGTCCCGACGATCCTCCCGACTGGAGATTTGCCTGTACCGTGCTTGATACCGGCGCTCCGGTCCCTGCACCTGCCGGAACCTGACCGGGCGCCGTTCCGGGGACTGCACTTTGCACACCAGGGGCGTTTGTGGCAGGTGCAGGCGCGTTTCCTGAAGGAGCCCCGACTGGAGCTGCCGGGTTACCTTGTAAAGGCGGCGATGCTGGCGTAGCCATCGTGCCTGCTGAAAGCGTGGAAGATGGTGCCTGAACAGAAGCACCGGCAGGTGAAATTGCGGAAGTGTTCGCTAGGGGCTGGTTCACCGATGTTCCGGGTTGCGTGGGCATGCCTGTAACCGTTGAGGCAACTGCTGCCGGCTGCGAAACCGGTTGTCCACCGGTCAGGTTCGACAGGCTCGCCGCACCTTGTCCGGGAGCGGCCGTAACAGGTACGCCTCCCCCCGACGGCACTTGCCCGGCCGCAGACCCTGCCGGAGGTGCAGGCTGTCCCGGTTGAGAGATCCCGGAAGATGGTGTGCCCGCCGGTGGCGCGGTAGCGACTTGCGGCTGCACGGGCCCACCCGAAGGGCCATTTGGCGCAGGTGCGGAACCCTGGGACGGGACAGCAGGCTGCGTCGGCGCCGAATTCTGCGGAGAAGCCCCTGACGGAGGTGTCGCTCCTGCGATTGTTTGTCCAGATGCTCCCGTCGGCGGAAGAGGCTGAGCGGTCGCGACGTTTCCTGAAGCCGGAGGCTGCGCGCCGCCGGCCGCCGGTGGAGCGCTGGTTGGCGGAGACGCCCCCGGAAGAGGTGTTTGCGGCAAGGTCTGTGCGTTGCCGGCAGTCTGGACCGGAGCCGTATTGACAGAAAGAACCTGAACCAGATGCGCCAGAACCGGCGACGGCCGCGGATAGGCGGTTGCCCTTGAAGGTTGCGGCTGCAGGGGCGCTCCGGCTTCGGATTGCGCAGGAGCCTGGCCGGTCTGGCCCTTTGACGCCTGTACTTGGGATGCTTGAGCTTGAGCCTGGGAGGGTTGGGCTTGGGATGCCTGACCTTGAGAAGCTGTCGCCGGCGCCGAAGGTTGCTGCTGCGGCTGCTCCTTGCCCACAGTGATCAGGATCGCAGGCTGCTGTTTTGAGCCGCTGACGGTAACCGTAACCTCGCCGCCTTCAGGAAGCGGTGCGGGAACGCGCAGCTCCAGCTTTGCGTCGGCTGTTGCAAGGCGCACCACACCACCCGGCAGGTTTGCCTCAACCTTGGCCTTGAGTTCCGTTCCCGGCTCAAGCCCCTGAGCTACTGTGCCATTGCCGGTTGCCTGGGGCAGCGGCGAGGCGCTTACCGTTTCAACCATCACACCGTCTCCAGGTGTTGCGGCGCTCCGATTTGCAGGAGGCGGCCTGGCAGGGGTTCAGAATCATGAACCTGCAGTATGGCTGGTTTCGCAATGCTTGCCCAGAGTTGACCCTGATCAAGGTAACGCAGGTGTTTCTGCTGCATTGTGTCCTTCATAACCGGTGCCGGAAACCAGAGCGGCATCAAGAGACAGAAGGCCCTGGCAGACGATGTCTGTACATGTCCCGTCGGAAGGAGAAACGGCTTGAACTGGATGGATCGCCTCAACGAGCGCGCGGAACTGATGGGCAGGATGCTGGACACAATCGGCGCGATGAACCACGTCCCGACCGGTGCGCACACAGATGCAGCCTTAAGGTCTGCCGCCTATCGATGCATCAACTGCAGTGAGACCGAAGCCTGTCGTGCCTGGCTTGAAAGCCATCCCGATGGCGCGGATGAAGCCCTGCCGAACTGCCCCAACGCTCCCCTGTTCAACAGCTGGATCGACAGCTGAAAACGCGGCAGCACCGGCCTCAGGCGCGCTTCACGCGGCGGCTGAGCCAATAGGTCACGGCAGACGCAATCAAACCGCCGACAAAGCGGAATGGAAAGACAGCCAGCGCACCGGCGTCATGCGCAAAAGGCTGCGGCACAGGCAGCGCGCCAATCGCCACATCCAGAATGAGCGTCAGCGCTGCCGCCGCAAATCCCGCGATCCAGAGCTTTTGCAGCCGGTCGGCCTTCCACCCCAGATATCCGCCGATCAGCAGCGCAAACGGGTTGAGCAGGCCTGCAAGGCCGAAGAGGTCGTACCAGGTTTCTGAAAGCGTCATCATGGCTTCCTCATAGCCTTGTGCGGGACAAAATGCGAGCCGGTTTCCAAGTTTAAGGACATTCGTCCGGCGGCAAATTGCTGCAGTCTCGTCTCAGCAGTTGGCCGTAAAGCCATGTAATTGAATGAAACAGTCTCATTTTCCTGGCATGACGCCGGGACATGACCCTCAGCTCACCTAAATTTAGACGGTTTTGTACAGCAAAACTCTGTGCTACTTTTGTGAATGCAAGTATTTGACATGCATTGCCTCTGGCAGCTCCCATTCCTTAAAATAAGTTTTAAAGGCCATGACTTTACTCTCATCTATTGAAACAGACGACCCAACAGTCGACACGCTCTTCAAGACCGACCGACGCCTTGCCATATTGTGCAATCACTGTGGCCGGTTCCGTTACATGAACTTTTCACGGTTCACCGGAGACCAGAAAGTCTCGTCCTTGAGCGAAACACTTACTTGCGCTTCCTGCGGCTCGCGGGATGTCGAGGCCATTGCGGTTTCCCGCAACCCGGACAACGGCTACTGGCCGGCTGAACACAGCTGAAGCGTTTTCGCCCGGCCGAACCAGGAAATCGAAATCCTGCGTTTCCAGATCGCAGCAGATTTGCAACAGCCTCTGCAAATCACCCAGCCTCACCGCTGCATTGAGCCTCGACGCGTTGTCGCGTTCGGCAGCGTGTGCTAAGGGCCTTCTCACCAACTGAGAGGTTTTATGCGCGGATTGCAACAGTCCCGGTAGACCCCGGCTGACGTCAGTCGGGGCCAGTCACATCAGCACTGCAGGCGATTAGCTGCGGTGGCTGAAGCTCTGTGCATACTTTCAGGCAAATTCAAATCAATGGACATTTCCAAAGCCGAGCAGCGGGTCCTCCACCTGCTGGCTCAAGGCGGCTATATCCTTCTGGAAAAGGATGAGGATGGCCGTGTCATCAAACATGAAACCGTCACCCGTGAAGGCTGGTTCTGGGGTGGCTGCTCACCACAGCTTTTCCATAAGCTGAAATACAAACGGCTGATCGCCTCCAGGAACAGCGGCCCTTATCGGATCACGCCGCTGGGTCTGAAACGCGTGAGGGCTCAACTGGACAACAGATGAGATCAGGAGCCGGGACAGCCTATTGGCGTCCCGGCAACTTTCCCAACGGCGCCCGGGGGTCAGTCCCTGGCGAATTCCGGACGATCGCCAAGAAGAAAGCGGGGCCCACGTCCCTTGCTGGCAGCGGCGTCTCCTGCGTTGTAGAGCTGGCAAGTCTTCATCGACAGGCATCCGCAGCCGATGCAGCCATCGAGCTTGTTGCGCAAGGCGGTCATCCGCTCGATTTTCCGATCGAGGTGAGATCTGAAATCTCTGCTGATCCTGGTCCAGTCCGCCTTGGTCGGTGCCCGCCCCTCCGGCAACCTTTGGAGCTGCGCCGCGATCTCCGCAATCGAGAACCCGAATTCCTGTGCGACCAGCACAAAGGACAGGCGCCTGATGTCGGCCCTTAAAAATCGCCGCTGGCCGCCAGCGTTCCGGCTTGGGTGCACCAGTCCCTTTTCTTCGTAAAACCGGATCGCCGAAACGGACAGTCCCGTCCGCTCGGAAAGATCCCCGATGGTTAGAAGATCGGTGCCTTTCATAACCTTCGTCAAAATATCGCCTCGCCTCTCTTGACCTCAACTATGGTTGAGGAATTATGTCTGGTGTCCACAAAAGGTCAAACCCTGAAAGGACACCGAGATGAGCAGTGCATTCCTGGAACATGTGAACGTCACGGTCAGTGACCCGGAAGCGACCGCCAAACGTCTGGAAAGCTGGTTCGGCTGGAAGGTTCGCTGGAAAGGTGCAAGCCTTGGCGGCGGCACGACGTATCACATCGGCAACGAAACCAGCTACGTGGCGGCCTATTCACCGCCAGGTGCAACCAGCAAGGTTGCCGGAGACAGCTACAGCCACCACGGTGGGCTCAACCACATCGCGGTCGTCGTCGACGACATCGACGCAACCGAAGCAGTGATCAAGGCCGATGGCTATCACACGCACAATCACGGCGACTACGAGCCGGGCCGCAGGTTCTATTTCGATGATGACGATGGCATCGAGTTTGAAGTGGTAAGCTACAAGAAGTGAATGAGACGAACCCCGGCAGGACGGTTGCCCACCGTCCTGCCGGGATGTTTACGTTCTAGTGCCCCGTCAGCACCAGCGTCTGGATCGGGAACAGCAGCGCCTGAAGCCGAATGATCATCGCATGGACGAGACCGACCGTGTCGACCACGTGCAGGAAGATGAACTCACCGGTTCCAATCGGTTCGCCCGACGACAGGCGATCATGATTGCTGGTGTAGGCGTTGACCGTACAAATTGCGCCCGGCGGCAAGTCAGCCAGACCGTCTTCGTAAAGCGGTTCCAGCAAGGTGGTGATCGTTGCCGGTTTCACACTTTGAGCGGCATCGAAAAGCTGACCTGAGGTTGTTATCTGCCCGGAGGCGATCTGCGACTGCACTTCTGTCACGACCAGCGGAATAATGGTGAAAGGTACGGCCCCGCAGAATGCTTCCGCCACCATTCCTTCCTTGAGAACCTGGGCCTCGATCTGGCCGAAGCCCGCAACGATTCGCTCTCGCTGTGCATCCGTGGGAATTAGCACGCCTGCAGGCCGCATCATCGGATTGACGATATCACCTGGACGCAGGATGAACTGGCTCATGGTGCCGTCCACGCCGGCGTAGACAGTCATCTTCTCCAGCTCCACTTGCGCCTCGTGCAATCTGGCCTCCGCGCTTTTCAGGCGCGCGGGCAGATATACCGTGATCTTGGTCTGGATGAGTTCCTGATTGGACTGCGCCGCGCGCAGTGCGCCGGTTCGCGCATCCACCGCGTTCTGCAGCTTTTCGATGTCCCGTTCACTCACGACATTGGCATTGCGGGTGAAAAGCTCCTGCCTCGTGTCTAGCTCGTCCTGCGCCTGCTTCAGTGCTGCCTGCGCCTGCTCGGTCTGGGCATTGGCAACAGCCAGTTCGCTCTGGGCCAGCGCAAGCTCTCCCTGGATTTCGACCAATTGCTGTTGCGCGGTCACGACATCCGCTTCCTGGCGCGTGCTGTCGAGCTTGAAAATCGGGTCACCTGCCTTGATGTCCACCTCAAGCTCACGCGGCACGAAGGTTTCGACGACCCTGCCGGAACTTTCCGGCAGTATCGGAATTGTCCGGAATGTCGAAACCGCCGTAGTTGCCGTTGGATGAAAATAGAAAATCAGCGTGATCAGGGACACGGTCAGCATCAGGCACAGCACGATGCCGTAGCGCAGCTCGAACCAGACCGAATAGAGCGTTATTTCCCGGCCGATGCGCTTGCCCTGCACATATCTGCGGATCAGATAGTCGGGCAATATGGTGAGAAGGGAACAGAACAGGAGCTCAAACATGTTTGTTCTCCTGTTCGGCTGTCGATGCAGTGGAAAGACCGGTTGGCGTTGACGGTGGTTCGTGAGGCGCTCCCTCCGACGCACTCGTGCCGGTCTCCAGCTCCTGCTCTTCCTGCTCAAGATCATGCTCGACCAAGGTTTCGGACGAAACACCACCCGTTCCGGCCAGACGACTCAGGGAATGGGCCATCGATTCCAGCGGTGTCCAGAAATCGGGAAGCTGAATGAAGGCGAGCAGAAGCGCTGCAACCCAGAAGATGTTGTTGTGTGTGAAAAGAGCCAGAAGGCCGAGGACCGCAACAAGCTCGAACTGCATGCGCCCATGTTTGTGAGCAAGCCGTTCGGGGATCGAATGCAGGTGCAGATAGAACACCCCGACAAGGATCCCGCCGAAAATCAGCACGACCAGCATCACGGTAAAAAGCCAATCACCACCGTCCGCAGCCGGTATGAAAGGCGGCAGATGATGCGGAGCAAGCTCGTGCATATTTTCCGCCATCGGAATTCCCCCTTACGCCCTCGCTCCGCCCGATATGGCGGAAGCAGTAGCGTAACCTTAAAAGGGATTTCCGGTCATGCGTATGAAAAAGTGTGACTTTGGAGGACTTTGACACAACCTATCCGGCCGCAACCCTTCAGCCACCAACCGGATAGATCTGTTCTTCTTGCCGCTCTGGCAGCCCCCCCGCAAATAGCGGTGTTAGCGGGGTGCCATGCGGATCGCGCCGTCGAGACGAATGGTTTCGCCGTTCAGCATGTCGTTTTCGCAGATGGATTTGACCAGCTTCGCATATTCGGTCGCCTTGCCGAGGCGCGAAGGGAACGGAACTTGTTGGCCAAGCGAATCCTGGACCTCCTGTGACAGACCCAACAGCATGGGCGTCTCGAAGATGCCCGGTGCGATCGTCATGACACGAATGCCGGACTTGGAAAGGTCACGGGCGACAGGCAACGTCATTCCTGCAACCCCTGCCTTGGAGGCTGCATAGGCCACCTGACCGATCTGGCCATCGAAGGCAGCAACCGAAGCCGTGGAAACAATCACACCACGTCCACCGTCGGCCGTGACAGGCTCCAGTGCGGCCATGCCCGTTGCTGCAATCGACAGGCACCGGAAAGACCCGATCAGGTTGACGGAAATCACCTTCTCGAACATGTCCATCGGGTGAGGTTCGCCGCGAGACGTCGTCTTCGCCACCGGTGCAATACCCGCGCAATTGACCAGAATCCGCTCCTGGCCGTGAGCTGCGCGCGCCTTTTCGAAACCGGCCTCGACGCTCGCCTGGTCAGTCACATCGACATCGGCAAAGACACCGCCAATTTCTGCGGCGACGTCTTCTCCCTGACCGGCATTGCGATCGAACAGCGTCACCTTGACGCCTTCGGCCGCAAGCATGCGCGCGGTGGCGGCTCCGAGCCCGGATGCACCGCCTGTCACGATGGCTGAAAGTGTTGAGTCCAGTTTCACAGAAACCTCCAAACGGATGCAATTCATTGAAATCAATGAATTTAATCTACTCAATTGACGATTAGGTCAATTTTGAAGGCAAATTGGCCCAGATTGACAGTTCGGTCAAGTGTTTCAGTATTGACCAAAAAGGCAGTTCGGCGGGCCTTCAACGGCCTATCTGGCCAGAACCACCAGGTCGACAGGACGCTTGATACCTTGGACTGCCGCATCCGACCTTGCTTCGATCAAGGGCAGGTCGTGCCCCTGTGCAACGGCCAGATCAAATGTCGCCTTGTCTGTTAGCGCCTTCGTTCCCTGGCTCTTGTTGGCGTCTTCCAGCTTGGCAGCGCAGTTGACGGCATCACCAATCACCGTGAATTCCAGGCGCTCCCTGGAACCGATCACACCGACCGTGACCGGCCCGGCGGCAGCCGCTGTTCCAATGCGCAATTGTCCCGGCCAGCCGGCGTCCCGAAAACGCTGCTGTTCCCGCTCCACGGTTTCCACCAGACGTCTTGCAGCCCGAAGCGCATCGGCGGCGTAGGTCGTGGAGGGATAGACAGCACCGAAGGTTGCCAGGATGCCGTCACCCAGAAACTTGTCTACCCGTCCTCCTTCCTCAACGATCACATCAACAGCCAGGTTCTGGTACTCGGCCAGGACCGCCAGCACAGTTTCCGGAGGCAAAGTGGCGGAGGTGGGCGTAAAGGAACGGATGTCGGCATAAAGAATGGCGGCATCGCGCAAGCTTCCTTCGCCGGCCTGCAACTCCGTGTCCGCTCCGGTGATAGAGGCCGCAACTTCCGGCGAGAAGAAGCGGCTCAGGTCCATTGCAGCCGCGTGGTCTTTCGAAGCCTCGAACAGCATCGACCGTCCCCTGTAGAGGGCAACGGACAGGATTATCGTCACGGCCAGGATGACCATGGTCTTGTCCAGTTCTGCGCCAATCAGGATGGTGTTGCCCGTCAGGTAGTCGACATAATTACGGGTCACGCGCATGTGGTCCATGTCTGCGAACACCGCATAAAACACCAGTCCGAGCCAGCCAGTGACCGCCACAAGGCCTGTGGTCAATACGAAACGAGGATCGAACCGCAAAGCCCTTAGCCCGATGAAGAGGAAGACATACATCAAGGTTGGGGTCTTCAGATAGAACGTCGGATGCTGGCCGTATTGAATGTGAAACGAAAAGATCAGCCCGACCAGGAGCGCCATGTCGACACCGATCGACACAAATAGATACCAGCGCGGCAATTCAAACTTGTACGACAGCACAAGCCGAAGGACGGTGAACAGAAAGTAGGCAGCAAGGGCAATCGGCACGAAGTTGAAACCGGCCGATCCCTCAGCCCTTGGTGCAATGGCGTAAAGCAGAGAGAAAAACAGAACGAGCCCAAGCTGGACCCAGCCTATCAGGCGCTCGGAGGACGCTTCTCGGGCACGGATTTCGGCCCTGACCCGTTCCGGAATGCCGGTATCCGGAGGTCCGCCTTGCAGGATGTAACGCAGTGTCTGGGATATGGTGGTCATCTCGCCGCCGATAAGACGTTGCTCGTGCGCGGATTTTCCACCGGCGCCGCGAATTGCGCAAGCGACCCCGCGGTAAAGTGAGTGGACGTGAGCAGGCCCTTACCGGTTGCCTTGCAAACGCAATTGCTCAACACTGCGCACAAGTTCGGCTTGACGTCGCGACCCGGTCTTGGAGAGCGCAGCCTTGATCTGGTTGCGCACGGTATAAATGCTGATCTCACGGTCCTGGGCTATTTCCGCCGGTGTCCGGCCGTCTGCGAGCTTCAGGACCGTTGCCGCTTCTGCCGGGCTGAGACCAAGCTTCTTCTGCATTTGAGCCAGGAACGTATCGCTGCCGGCTTCGGGCCTGACCGCCAGAAGGACTGCAGAGACCGCCTTGTTCATGAAAACACCGAAGGGCGTCTTGTCCAGATCCCCCAGTTGCAAACCTATTGAGCGACAGGTCCAGTTCCTGCCTCTGCCATCCCTTGCCTGCCAGTTCCGAAACACATCGAAACCACCCATGGATTGAAGCTGCACGAAACCAGCGAACCTGCCTTGATCCTCTTCGGACCGGAAATGCAGACGCCTGTCGAAACCACAACCGACAAGAGAGCCTGAGGCCAGGAGCTTTTGCGCCTCCGCGCAGGCATAGTGGATCCGCATTGCGGTATCGATCACTAAAATCGCCGTTCCAGATCCCATGAGATGCTGTTCAGCAGCCCATTTCTCGAAGGTCAGTCCGGAGATGGTCCGATTGATTTCCAGTGACTGACGGATGACCGGGGCGAGTTGCGCGCACAGGCGAAGCCAGTCGTCTTCGTATTTGTCGCGATCTTTCGAGCGCATGTTGCCACCGAGCAGAAACATGCGATCGCCATCCAGCGCCAACATCGACCCACCGCCACCGGTAATATCTTCAAGCGGCAACAAAAGGTCGGCGTAGAACTGGGTCTTTTTCAGCGTTTCAGGTCGGCACAGCTGATGGGTTGATACGACGTCTCCCACCTTGCAGGTGGCAAAGTTGGCAGCAAACGGGTTCTTGTCCGCGTAGTGCTCGTCGTAGAGTTCCAGAATGTACGGGTCGTATCCGGACGAGAAGGTGAGCGGTGTAGCCTTGGTCAGGTCGTCGTAGCCGATCAGCTGCGTGCATACGCGCGTACCAAGGCTGCAGCTCAGCGTGTCGAGAAAAACCTGCCACCGCCCAGGATCCAGTGCCGCCGATACAGCGAGGTTCGACAGCCTAATCAATTCTTCTGCTGCGACAGCCAACCCTTCCCCCCGGGAGTTCTTGCGGCATCACGCCAGTAAACGAAATCGGGCAGACCAGATTGACGCTTCAGCTGCCGATAAGCGCGCTCCGCCTCGCGAAGCTCCACCTCAATACATATGCAAAAACCGGAGGCAGCGCTTTAACATTGATCAAATTCCGACCATTTCTTCATCACGCCGGTCGTTCAGAGGCCGGCACACTTCCAAATACTGGCCAACTATCCGCCCTTCCCCAGCTGCGGAAAATACATATTTATAGTCCAAATGGACCATGCAAGTAATTCTTACACCCTGTAAAAAACTATTGATCGTATCCGGCAGGCACGTGTGACGGCATTTCAAGTCGCAAGGGTTTGTTTTCCGGCGGCAATCTCGGGATTCCCGCATTCCAGCAACCGGCGATCGATCTATTTTTAAGCCTTATTGATTTTTTGGGCGGCTATTTGAGCCGCCCTTTTTTTATTATTGAAACGAGACTTGTCTGGCAGGGCGCTGTTTACGGCTTGAGAGTCATGCCTTCGCTGGCGACCAGTGTTCCGGGATAAGCGTTTTGAGCGGCGAGACCGATTTCATCGAGCTCGTCGTCGGACCTGCGCGGATCATGATGGAAGAGAACGGGGGTCTTTACGTTGCCGGCCTTTGCCAGCTCGACAGCCTTCTGCCAGGTGGAGTGTCCCCAGCCCTTGTAGGTGTCGTATTCGTCGTCAGTGAACATGGCGTCATAGATCATGACGTCGGAATTACGCACGAAATCAGGTAGAGCTGCATCAATTTCCGGATCGCCATGTTCGTGATCCGTGATGATGCAAATCGATTTGCCCTTGAATTCGAAGCGGTAACCACAAGCTCCGCCGGGGTGGTTAAGCCGCGTGGTGCGGATGACGAGATCATCGGTGCGCGGGATCAGGTCTCCGGCATTGAAGGACTTGAACTCGACCGCCTTCAACGTCTTGGCAGCTACCGGGAAGATCGGCGGCGACATGATCCGGCTGACGATGTCAACGAGGCTGGTTTCGTCCTGAAAGTGTCCGGCCCAGGCAGTGACGGAGAAGCTCGGATCATAGGCAGGTTTGAAAAAGGGAAGACCGCAGATGTGGTCGAGATGGGTGTGGGTGAAGAGCAAATCGAAGGTTCGTGTCTTGCACCTGCAGATTTCCATGCCCAGATTTCGGGCGCCGGAACCGCAATCGACCAGAACCAGTGCGTCACCGGCCCGGATCTCGAAACACGACGTTTCGCCGCCATAGCGGAGTGTGCTCGACCCCGGCGTCGGGGTGGACCCTCTGACGCCCCAGCAACGAAGCGAAAATTCCTCAGCCACGTGTTACTCCCTAACCGCTGGCAGCCCCTCGACGTGCGTCGGCAAGATCCCGGGTCGTCCGTTCAAGCCGCAGCGCCAGTGTCCGCATCACCTCCAGCGAGATATCCGGAAATTCTTTCAATAGTTTCAAGAAATCGTCTTTCGAAACAGTGAGAACATCCATGTCATTCGCTGCGACCAGTGTCGCGGTTCTTGGTACGTCGCACAGAATAGCGATTTCGCCAACAATTGAATTTTCCGAAACCTGCGCTACCTTTTTTTCGCCCTCAGGCGTGTCGACCAGAACATCCGCATCGCCGGACAGGATGATGAAGGCGCAATCGCCTTCTTCTCCCTGAGAGCAAAGACGTTCGCCGGAGGGGTACTCGGTCCGATCACTGATGAAGGCCAGAAGCCTCAACTTGGTCTCGTCGATCCCGCGGAACAATGGCACCTTGCGGAGTGCCTCGACTTCGGTTTCAAGTGTCATCTTCTTCTCCCGCGCCCGTTGTTTTTTCGCTCCGACCGAACCGAATCGCCCGGCCGATCCCCGCAGACCGGTTGCCCACCTATTGTCACACCCACCGTCTTACCCTTTTTCTGAAAGCCGTCCTTGATCCAGAATGAAGCGCTGATCGAATTCAGCTGCTATTTCGGCATTGGACGTGCCGAACAGGAATGTTTTGCCGGACAGGATTTGCCTCAAGCCTTCGCGAAGCGTCTTGTCCTCGTCCGTCATACCGGTGGCGATATCGTCCAATATGGTGATTTTTGCGTTTTTCAGAAGACCGCGGACCAGAGCGATTTTGCGGCGTTGGCCGGCAGACAAGCGCGAACCGGACACTCCGACGTGATATCCGAAGCCCGCATAGATGATCGGGCGCCGTAAACCGGTTTCCTCGACAATGGTGCGGATAACATCGTCGATACGCCGCCGGGCATCCCGGCGGTCGACGCGCGCACGCCCGAACAGAAGGTTGTCCTCGATGGTCAGCGGTGGCAGATAGACATCCGGGTCGAAGGCAACGAAGTTTTCGCTGTTCTTGACGACCTCTTCCAGGAACGTCTGGCGGGCGCTGATGATGTCGCGCTTCAATTCGTCGGTCATGACACCCAGACGATGCCGGGCGGGGACCAGCTTGAAGGCCAGCCCGGTCAGACGTGACCGATCGGCGTCTGTCAGGCCCGGGCGTGGCTGATCGGACTTGGCAATACGGACAATGCGCTCGAAATCCGGAATCTCATCCAGCGTGATGAAAGAGTAAGCCCCGAGCAGACCGCTGTCGCCGGAAACATTGGAGAACAGTTCCAGCATGGTTTCGGCAATCTTGAGGCCGATTTGCTGAAGCTTCTGATCAAAGCCCGTTTCCGCCAGGAAGGCCTTGACCTCATCGAGGTCCGGCACCTGGTCCATTGTGATTTCCGGATCGGCCGGCACGGCAAAGAACAGGTTGTCCGCCAGGCTGGCACTCGCATTGAAGCGATCGCGATGCCACAGCTCGACCAGGCCACCAAGTTCGGGTTCGTGGGCAATGCGCTCGGCGAGTGCCTTGCGCACGTTCAGGATCTTGTCGGCAAAGCCATCGTCCATGGTCGGATCGAACCGAGACTGCAGGCCGAGCCGATAGATGTCCTTGTCGATCTTGACGGTTTCGAGCAGTTCCAGCGCCCTTGTGTCGAGTTCTTTCTCGTTGCTGACACCCGCGGCAGAGAAATCGTCCCAATCGGCGGCAAGGTCATACGTGGGGTTGCGCGTTTCCTTGGCTTCGGAAAGCCGCCGCTTGTAGTTCTTCAGGCTTTCCCCTTCCCGCTGAGGCGGGACGAGCGGACGGTGGCGCAGACCGTAATAGAGGTTGTCCCGGATGGTTCCCGTCCAGACATGCACCGCTCCGCCGACATAAGCGATTTGCCGGCCGAGAGTGGCGTCCGTCAGCTTGTCGAGATCGTGGCTGCCGATGCAGACCTTGCCGGAGACGGCCGCAACGAGCCCGGCAGCAAGCTGCAGGACCTCCGACCTTCCGGATCCGTCCGGACCGACAATCGCGCAAGCACTACCGGCGGGAACGGTCAGCGAAACGTCGACGACCTCCTGCCCGGCCGCACCGCCGGAGAAATTGACATTCTCGAGCTTGACGTCGCCGGAAAGGTCGACCGTATCGTCCGAGGTCAGGCGCTCCTTGTCATAGATATCCGACGGGTCGAAGTTTTCGACAACGGTCTGATACTTGACGCTGACGTCCGCAGTCATCTGATAGAAGGAAAGCAGCTCTTTCCAGGGGCCAGCCAGATCCTTGTAGGCCGCGATGACCGCCAGCAAGGCACCGATGCTCAGATTACCCTGAATGACCAGGTACCCGCCGATCAGGTAGAAGAAGAACGGCGTCAGCTGGTTCATGAAGTTGTTCAGGAACTTGATCAGGAATTTCCGGTTGAAGATGTCATACCGGATCTTGAAGTTCTCGTAGAGGCGGTCGGAGATATCCGCTGAATGCCAGGCCGCCGCGTCGTTGGCATGGATTTCGGCAACGCCCGTGATGCTCTCGCCAACCTTGTCGGCAATGACGCGGATGTTGCGCACCCGCTGCCGGGACAACAACACCACTTTGCGCTGCAGAAGCGGGATCACATAGCCCTGGATGGGATAGGAACTGATGGCCGCAAGACCCAGAAGCGGGTCCTGCATGAAGATGAAGCCGATCTGCACGATCAGCATGCCGCCCTGGTAGGCTGGCAGCGCGAAGGCTTCACCAATGTAACCGCCGACATCCTCCACTTCCGACGTGATCATCGGAATGATTTCGCCTGAACTGACCTTCCTGAAATGCGGCAGGCGGAAGCGCAGCACCCGCTGGAACAGCTCGAACCGCAGGCGCCGGAGCATGCGTTCGCCGAGACGCCCCTTGTAGACGTTGAGATAGAATTTCAGCCCGTTCGAAACGACGACCAGGAACAGAAAGGCAAAACACAGAAGAAGAAGATATGGAACTTGATCGAAATCGACGCCAAGGATCGTCCGCGGAAAATTGTCCCCCTGGACGGCATCATTGACAATCAGTTTTGGCAGTTCGAGAAGGATATAGACCACCGGGTATGTGAGTACGGTGACCATGAGAATGAAGATTTGCTGTCTGGCGCTGTATTTCCAAATAAAACCGAAAAGGCTCTTTTCCATAAGCTCATCCAAACAGACAAGGATCAAATATGTGCAAGCAGATCATATTTGGTATATTAGCGATCCGAGTTAGTTGCGCCAGCCGGGATTAACATTTGCCACAACCGCTTTAAAAAGGTCCGCAGACCGTTCCTTGTCGAAAGTCCCCTGTCAAGAAATATCCGCACGTGACAAGGGCCAATCAATTGAGACATAAGCCTTTCGGGGCAGTTTTACAAATTTAGGGGCAGTATGAGTTCCAAGACGCCGAAGATCCTCATTTACAGCCACGATTCCTTCGGGTTGGGCCATCTCAGACGCTGCCGGGCCATTGCGCAGTCCCTGGTCGGGGACTTTGATACGCTGTCTGTCCTGATCCTGTCCGGCTCCCCCATCATCGGCAGTTTCGAGTTTCGTTCCCGTGTCGATTTCGTTCGCATTCCCGGCGTGATCAAGCTGCGCAACGGCGAGTACACACCGTTGTCGCTGCATATCAACATCGACCAGACGCTGGCGATCAGATCATCGATCATCGAACACACCGCCAAGGTGTTCGATCCGGATATCTTCATCGTCGACAAGGAACCACTTGGCCTGCGCGGGGAAGTGCTGCGGACGCTGGAAGCCCTGAAGGATACCGACACCCAGCTCGTACTCGGCCTGCGCGATGTCATGGACGACCCGAAGGTGCTGAAGGAAGAGTGGGACCGCAAGAACGTCTATCCGGCCCTGCGCGACCTTTACGACGAGATCTGGATCTACGGACCGGAAGATATCTGTGATCCGCTGGAAGGCATCGACCTGCCGCAATCGGTACGCGACAAGCTGCGCTATACCGGTTACCTGCGCCGTGAGCTGCCGAAATCGGCGCTCGAGAATCCCGCACCCGCGCCGTTTGACGAAGAACCCTATATCCTGGTGACGCCAGGCGGCGGCGGTGATGGCGTTGAAATGGTCGACTGGGTGATGCGCGCCTACGAAGCCCGGCAGCGTCCGCTTTTCCCGGCCCTGATCGTGCTTGGCCCCTTCATGCCGGCGGCCGCCGCAACCCAGTTCAGCGAGCGCGCCGAACACCTGCGCGACGTCGAGATCATCCGCTTCACACCGCAGATCGAACCCTATCTTGCCAATGCCACAGCCATTGTCGGCATGGGGGGCTACAATACATTCTGCGAGATCCTGTCCTTCGACAAGCCAACCCTGATGGTACCGCGCGTCATTCCGCGCCGGGAACAGGCTATCCGGGCTGAGCGGGCCGAACAAAGCGGCCTCTTGAAGGTGTTGCCGATCGACCAGTATCCGGATCCCGACCTGATGGCTGCGGCCTTGTCCGAACTTCCGGGCATGGCTTCGCCTTCGGCAGCCGGCGTCGACAATCTGCTTGGCGGTCTGGATGTCATCTCCAACCGCGTTGGAGAAATCTTCGACGAACAACAGGCAGCCAGCCGGAAGCTGGTCAACTTCTGACCATCGCCACCCGCAAATCGCATTCTTTCAAGGGCTGACCGATGTCCCGTATCGCCGTTGTGGTCAAAGGCTATCCTCGCCTGTCCGAAACCTTTATCGCCCAGGAAATGCTTGGTCTGGAGCGGCGAGGTATCGAGATCCTGATCGTCGCCCTGCGCAAGCCGTACGACCCGTACATTCACGATCTGCACCGGCAGATTTCAGCCGAAGTCATGTATCTGCCGGAATACGTGAAAGACGACCCGTCCCGCGTTGCCCGCGCCAAACGCTGGGCGGAGAAACAGCCGACCTTCGAGGCTGCCAAGGCTCTGTTCGATGCCGATTTCGCGCATCAACCCAACGCCGACCGGCGACGCCGGTGGGCCCAGGGTTGCGTCTTCGCCCATGAACTGCCGGAAGACGTGACCTGGATCTACACCCACTATCTGCACACCCCCTGCTCCGCCTCGCGTTATGCGGCGCATCTATCCGGCCGCAAATGGTCTTTCTCCGCACATGCCAAGGACATCTGGACCAGCCCCGACTGGGACCTGAAAACCAAGATCAACGATGCGGCCTGGGGCGTGACCTGTACCGCGGTCAATGCCGAACACCTGAAAGGCCTTGCCGAGGATCCGGACAAGATCGAGCTGCTTTATCACGGCCTCGACTTTTCCGGCTTTCCCGAGCCCAAGACCAAAGCCTCGACACGTGATGGCAGCGGTGAGCCTGTGCGCCTGGTTTCCGTTGGCCGCGCCGTGGAAAAGAAAGGCTATGACGACCTTCTGGATGCTCTTGCAAAGCTGCCTGCGGCTCTCAACTGGCACTTCACCCATATCGGCGGCGGAGACCTTTCCGAGCACCTGAAAGCACAGGCGGATGCGCTTGGAGTGTCGGACAGAATCACCTGGCGGGGGGCACAGCCTCGCGAGGAGGTGATCGCCACCTGCCGCGAGGCTGATCTGTTCGTCCTGCCATCGAAGCTCGCGAAATCCGGTGACCGCGACGGCCTGCCCAATGTCCTGATGGAAGCCCAGTCCATGGGCATCTGCTGCCTGTCCACCAAGGTTTCAGCGATACCCGAACTGATCCTCGACGGTAAAACCGGTGTGCTTGTTACCCCTGGCGCACCAAAGGAACTGGCCGAGGCCATGCAGCGCCTTATTACCGCCCCCGAGACCCGTCACGGTCTCGGCCTTGCCGCGGCCACGAGGGTCAGAACGACGTTCTCGACAGACCCCGGCCTCGACCGCCTTGCAGACAAATTCCGCAAAGTCCTCTAGGCAGAACGCCAGGAAAACCATGAAAATTGCCTTCACTGCCCCGATGAAACCCCTGGATCATCCGGTCCCTTCCGGTGACCGGACCATGGGAAGGTTGATCGTGAAGGCTCTGGAAAGCCTGGGGCACGAAGTGACGATTGCCAGCCGTTTCAGGTCCTGGTGCAAGGATGGCAGCGACGGCATTCAGTCTGAGGTGCGGAATGAGGCGCTGGCAGAGGCAGACCGGATAAGCGCCGACTGGCAACAATCAGGCTATCGGCCGGATCTTTTCCTGACCTATCATCTCTATCACAAGGCGCCGGACTGGATCGGCCCGGCGCTTGCCGACCGGTTCGACCTTCCCTATGCGATCGTTGAAGCCAGCCGTGCGCCGAAACGGCAGCAGGGCGACTGGGCCTTCGGGTTTGCCGCTGCGGATGAAGCCTTGAAGCGCGCCGATGCCGTTGCCGCCATCCACAACGCTGATGCCGAATGCCTTGCGGCGGTCGTGCCGCATCGTTGCCTGTCGGTCCTCCTGCCGTTTCTGGATGCCGATCCCTTTCTCGCCGCATCGACCACTGCCAAGCCGCTTGCGGCAAGTCCTTTGAAACTGCTCTCCGTGGGCATGATGCGCGAAGGCGACAAGCAGCGCTCTTACGAAGTGCTTGCCGCCGCACTGGGCGAACTTCGGGACCTTCCCTGGCATCTGACGCTCATCGGCGACGGCCCGATGCGCGAGCAGGTTCTTGGGCTGTTTCCGCCTGAACGGATTACCTGGCTCGGCGCCCTTGCCGGTGACGACCTTCCAGCCCAATACGCACGGCACGACCTTTTCGTCTGGCCCGCTATCCGGGAAGCATTTGGTCTCGTGTTTCTGGAAGCACAGGCAGCAGGCGTCGGCGTGATTGCCGGTGACACCTTCGGTGTTCCCGACATTGTCCGTGATGGCGAAACCGGTTTGCTGTCCCCCGAAGGCGATGTATCCGCACTTGCCGCCAACCTCAGCCGCGCCATGCGGGAACCGGCGCTTGTGGACAGGCTTGGCCTGGCAGCCCGCCACCACATCCTTCATTTCCACACGCTTTCGGCAGGCGCTGCCCGGCTGGAAGCACTTGCCGAAAAGGCCATGCGGAACCACTTGAGCCGCCGGGAGACGAAAGACGCATGAGCTTCAAGGCCCTCATACATGTTCAGCATCTGCTCGGGACAGGCCATGTCGTGCGGGCCGCTGCCATCGGCAAGGCACTGGCCACCGAAGGCGTTGAGGTGACACTTGCCAGCGGCAACACCATACCGCCCACACTCGACACCGGATCACTGAAGATCGTCGAACTGCCAGCCTGCAGAAGTCCGGATGCGACCTTCAAGCGCCTTGTGACTTTGGACAATGAAGATATTGACGATGCTTGGAAAATCGCTCGCGTTAAAGCATCGATTCAAGTTCTTGAGGCCGACGACTTCGACCTGCTCCTGACCGAGACCTACCCCTTCGGCCGTCGCCAGCTTGACTTCGAACTGGCCCCTCTTCTGGAAACGGCCAAGGCGAGCAGCAAGGTCCCACTGATTGCCACTTCCATTCGCGACATTCTGGTGCGCAAGAAGCAGCTCTGGAAAGAACGCTGGATGGCCGACCAGGCGCTGAAATTCTACGACCGGACCCTGGTCCATTCCGATCCGGGCTTCATCCGCCTTGCAGACAGTTTCCCCTTTGCCGAGGAGGTCGACCACCTGGTTCGCTACACCGGTTATGTCGGCGGCGATCCACGGCCTGCTGTGGAAGGACCGGATGGCGAGGACGAGGTGATCATTTCCTGCGGTGGCGGCGCCGTTGCCGAAAGCCTGCTGTCGGCGGCGCTGGAAGCCAGACCACTGTCGCGCCGCGCGGAAGACACGCCGTGGCGAGTGCTGATCGGTCACGACATTTCCGACGACGCCTTTGCCATTTACCGGCAAAGCGCGGTGGACGGGGTCATCGTAGAGCGCGCCCGGCGCGACTTTCCGGACCTTTTGAAACGGGCGCGCCTTTCCGTAAGCCAGGCGGGCTACAACACCGTGCTCGATATTCTTCAGGCCGGTGTTCCGGCTGTCTTCGTGCCCTTTGCCCAGATCAACGAGACCGAACAGACACAACGCGCGGAAGCGCTCGCCGGCCATGGACGGGCGATCGTTACGCCGGAAGCAGACCTCACACCAGAGCGGCTTGCCGCTGCCATTGACGATGCGCTGGCTCTTCCGCGCAGCAAGCACACCGTCCGCCTGGGTGGTGCGGAGGAAAGCGCCCGTATCCTGCTTCAAGACCTGAAAGACCGGATGTCATGACCACTGACCCGCAGCGCTTCCGGCAAGAACTTACCGATCATCTCGACTGGTTCGCCGAACGCGGCCGCAAGGTCCGCTTCTGGTGGCGCGACGACGACGCTATCGAACCGACACCAGCCCTTGAACGCATGTTGTCGCTTGCCAACAATCATGACGTCGATGTGGCGTTCGCGGTCATCCCGAAGATGGCGACGAAAGCCCTTGCGGAACGGTTCGTCGATCAACCACATGCGCTGGTTCTGCAACACGGCTGGCAGCACAAGAATTTCCAGCGAAAGGACCTCGGCGAAAAAGCAGCCGAGCTTGGTTCCCGGCGGGATCCTGACGACCTGATGGCCGAGCTCAAGGCAGGTCATGACCGCCTGTGGGAACTCTTTGGCGACAAGTTCGTGAAGGCCATGGTGCCGCCCTGGAACCGGATCGACCCTGAAATCTCCCGCCGCCTGCCCGGTATCGGCCTGTCGGGTCTTTCGACCTTCACCTGGCATAACTTTCCGCGGGCGCATCAACTCCAGTCGCACATCGACATCCTGAAATGGAAAAAGCAGGTGCGCTTCATCGGCTGGGAAAGCGCGCGGCTGCGCTTCGACCTGCAGCTCACCCGCCGGCGCAACACCGGCTCCGAGCCGGTTGGCCTCCTGACGCACCATCTGGTGCATGACGATGGCTGCTTCGAGTTTCTGGAGATCTTTCTGGAGATCGCGGCTCATCATGAAGGTGCGGAATGGCCGGACGTGAAAAACCTCTTTGGCGAGAACGGTTCCTGGCCGTTCGGGTGAGAGCATCTGTCTGAGGCAAGAGGCGCCAGACGAGCACAAACTATGCGTCTCCCCGGCCAGGCAGGCTTAGACCCGGAACTTACTCCCTGCGGTCACGCTGGGTCACCTTTTAAGGGTGATCTACTCCTGCCAGATAGTCTTCCTTACCAGAATGGATCAGGAGCTTGCAGCTTGGGCTGGTCTGCCGCATAGCTGCGCCAGATCCAAATCCGGTGAGTCGACGCAAAGGCCCAAGGCATGAAAGACACGCTCTATATTCTCGCGCCGGGCTTCGAAGACCCCGCCTATCCCGGCAAGACCTTCTATTGCTGGCATTGTGCGCTCATGGAAGGCGTGCTTGCCTCGTTTCCGGAGCTTGCGGACCGGCTTGACGTTCGCCGCATTGCCTGGCCGAAACCGCGCAGGGAAGTGGCCGAACTTCTGGGGGAAGACAATCAGTCCCTGCCTGTGCTGGTGCTCGCCGAAGGCGGCTTCATCAATGACAAGGACGCTATCCTTACCGCCCTCACCGAACGCCACGGCTTTCCGCATCCCCATCCCTGACAGACAAACATCAGACCTGTTTACAGTCTTCGTCTATTCCGCTGCTTCCAGTCGTTCCGGCTTCAGAGCAGCAGCAAATTGTTTGCGCAGGAGGGCAAGCTTCGGGTCGATATAGGTCTTGCAGAACGGGCGTTCCGGCCCCTTGGCATAGTAGTTCCGGAACTGTTCGTCGGAGGCCTTGAACTCGGCAAGCGTCATCACCCGCGTCACAAGCGGTTCGTCAAAGCGCTGCTGCAAGGCGCGCATCAGCCTTCCGACCTTCACACCTGTCCCGGCGTCATAGACGTAAACGGCACTGCGATACTTGCCGCGCATCTTGTGGTGGGAGGTGCTGGAGTGGGTGCGCAGATGGATCTCGAGCAGGACCTCCAGCGGCAGCGCGACCGGATCGAAGGTCACCACCACCGCTTCTGACCAGGCATTTTCTGGCGGATCGGAGCGGATGAAGCCCTGTTCCACCTTCGAAATGCCCGCAATTGCCTGAAAGACGGCCTCCGTGCACCAATGGCACCCGCCGCCCAGCCCGATTTTCACCCCGGCCTCCAATGTCATGATCGATGCTCCCAGTGTGACGTCAGGCATTTCGTTTGCAAAACGGCTTGGGGGAGATTCCCCCAGACGAGATCTTATGCCGACAATTGACAGGCAGCGCACAACATAAGATTGTGAGGCATGATCAATCGCGCGACCCTTCATCTAACCGTGGTGCATATCGTCGTTCCCGCAGGGGACGCGAGGGGATCACTGTTGGCTGAAGACATCTAGCCGGATCGCATCGCAACCCTGCTTCGAGGAGCAGGGTTTGTCAGATGCCTGCTCTCTCGATCCAACGAATGAGAGCAAAATGAGCATATCAGACATCCCCGCGGAATATGCACCGGTCTCCAGGGCAGGTAACTGGCCCGAAGGCCTGATTATACGCGCCGAAAGACCGGACGACGTGGACGGTTTGACCGTCCTGCAAGGTCTGCCGAAGTTCCGGGCGGGTACCTTGCGCCTGCCCTACCCACGGCGCAAGGACATCGAGGCCCGTGTGAACCAGTCCTCACCGGACAAGGTGTCCCTTGTCGGCATTTTGGGCGGGACTCTGGTCGCCGCCGCCGGTTTTGCCCGTTCCGCCGGACGGCGTGGACATGCGGCCAGTCTGGGCATGGGCGTACACGACGATTACACCGGACGCGGGATCGGCCGGGCGATGCTGACAGAGCTGATCGAGATTGCGGACAACTGGATGAACATCCGCCGTCTGGAATTGACCGTCTTCACCGACAATGAAGCCGCCGTCAGGCTCTATCAGACACTTGGTTTCGAAATAGAAGGCACCCACAAGGACTTTGCCTTCCGCTCCGGGTCGTTTGTCGACGCCTATGCGATGGCGCGGCTCAGGGTGTGAGTGAAAGGCGCCAGCTTCTGATCTCTTTCCTTGTCGTCCCGGTTTGCCGCGCAAGCGGCAAGACCGGGCCCCGGTATCCGCGAGACCCGGCTGAAAACCACGGCAGGCGCAGCAGATTACTGGATCCCGGCCTTCGCCGGGATGACGAGTTCCTCATGCCCGACGTTGCAGAAAATCAAGGGTTTTGAAGCCATCCGGACAACAGCCACGGCAATGAGATGCACACGTGCTCCAGCACCTTCTGCCTCAGGCCGCTTCCCTTTTCTCTGCCGCCTTCGGATTGGCCGCAAAGTCGATGGCGGCTTTGAGGACATCCGGATCGCCGATCTGGTTGGCGAGGATAAGGATCAGCCTGGCATTCATGCAGTTTGCTTCCTCGTCACTCATATGGCGCTGACTGGAGACCAGATACTCATAAAAGCCGTCCGGATCGGGAAGGTTTCGTGTCAGGTTCAGCTTCAGATTTAGGGCCATGGTTCATGCGCCTCCCATCGCGGTTTTCAAGGCGGCTTCCACCTTGTTGTCGTTGAAATAGCGCCAGCGAGCGGCAACATGCTGGTCCGGGCGGATCAGGTAGACCGTACCGGGAGCCGCATCGTAACGGGCTGCAAGCGTTCCGTCCTTGTCCTGCAGGTCCTTGCCCACACGCAGGACCTGAGCCTTGACGTTGCCGGCTGACACATCTGTTGCAGCTTCATCGCCAAAGACAAGCAAGGTGAACCCGTCGCCGATCTGGTTGAGGAACCAGGCCGCCTCTCCGTTCACGTTTACAGGTGCGTCGGCGCAACAGGTACCCGGGGACATCTTGCCTGCGAAACTGGATTCGTCGGCCGTGTTGAGCGCGCTTTCAACATAAGGTGTCGGCGCCGACAGACGTCCGGAGTTGACCAGCGGCTTGGCAAAGTCGGTCACCTCCGAAAGATCCAGAACCGCGTCCCGGAACCTGCGAGAGGCCTCGTTTTTCGGTGTGATGAAATCGGTGGACCTGGTCGAGTTCAGCAGGTTGTCGTCCGCCGCGAAGGCTCGCTCCGTGTGGTAGCTGTCGATGAGGCTTTCCGGGGCGTCTCCGTCCAGCACCAGTTTCAGCTTCCAGCCCAGATTGTCGATGTCCTGCACCCCTGTGTTGGCGCCGCGTGCGCCGAAGGGTGAAACCTGATGGGCAGCATCACCCGCGAACAGTACCCGGCCATAACGGAAGTTATCGATCCGCCGGCAGGCGAACTGGTAGACGGAGGCCCATTCCAGCTCGAACTCCTTGTCCTCTCCCAGCATCGCCTTGACGCGCGGAATGATGTTTTCCGGCTTTTTCTCCTCTTCCGGATCGGCCTCCCAGCCAAGCTGAAAATCCAGCCGCCAGACATCGTCGCACTGCTTGTGCAGAAGAGCAGACTGCCCCCGGTGGAACGGCGGGTCGAACCAGAACCAGCGCTCGGTCGGAAAATCGGCCTTCATGATGATGTCGGCGATCAGGAACCGATCCTGAAAGAACTGGCCGGAAAAGCCTGCCCCGACCATCTTGCGGGTATCGGAGTTGGCGCCATCGCAGGCAACCACCCAGTCTGCTTCCATCTTGAAGACGCCGTCAGGCGTTTCGACGGTCAGCACGACATGATCGTCCCCCTGCTGCAAGTTCAGGAGCTTGTGCTTCCAGCGCAAGTCGATGAGGTTCGATTTCTGAGCCTCGTCGACCATGTATTCCTCCAGATAATATTGCTGGAGGTTGATGAAGGCCGGGATCTTGTGGCCGTCTTCCGGCAGAAGGTCGAATGTGTAGGCAAGGTCGTCGCGAAAGAAGACCTTGCCGATCTTCCATTCGATACCCTTGTCGATCATGCGCGTGGCGCAGCCGAGCCTGTCCCAGATCTCCAGCGGGCGTTTGGCGTAACAGACCGCGCGCGAACCGATGGAAACGGTGTTGTTGTCATCCAGAACAACGGTGGGGATGCCCCGCTGGGTGAAATCAAGCGCAGCCGTCAGTCCGATCGGCCCAGCTCCGATCACCACCACCTTGTGGCGCTTGACCGTACCTGTCTGCTGCTCCTCCGACTGACGATAACTGTATTGCGGATATTGATAGGTCTGAAACATCGGGCTTTCCTCCCAGATCCGCCAAGGCGGCATCAATCGAACGGCATTTGCCGCACTGGCGGCATGTGTCTTGCTCACACATCGGCCAGCTCTTTGGCGTGCAGCCATTCAGCGTGTTTCGGTGCCCTTTTGGTCTTCGACCATTCTTCCAGCATCTGCCACTTCACCTCGTCCAGACGAGCCAGAAGCTGGTCTTCTTCGGGATCCGGGCAAGCCAGTTCGACACGATGACCGTTGGGGTCGAAGAAATAGATGGAGTGGAAGATAGAGTGGTCGGTCACGCCCAGAACCTCGACACCGTTCTTTTCCAGGTGGTCCTTGAACGCAATCAGCTCGTCCCGATCCTTCACCTTGAAGGCGATATGCTGCACCCAGCGTGGCGTATTCGGGTCAAACCCCATTTCGGGTTTGGTCGGCAGTTCGAAGAACGCCAGGACGTTGCCGTTTCCGGCATCCAGGAAGACGTGCATGTAGGGATCGGGATCGTGGGTAGAGGGCACATGATCTTCGGCGATCGCCAGAACAAAATCCATGTTCAGCATCTTGCCGTACCATTCCACGGTTTCCTTGGCGTCCTTGCAACGATAGGCGACGTGATGCATCTGCTCGATCTTCATGGGACCGCTCCTCCAAATTAGTTACATATGTAACCATATAGCTCCGCAGCCTATCCGCCTTGACCTAAGTCAAATTGGTTACATTCGTAACTAATTTGAAGGCCAAGCCACGCAACACCGTCATCCCGGACAAATGCGACCAGGTCGAACACCGATCCGGGATGACAAACCCTCCTCAAAATCAGGCGACCAACCTCGTGTTGGAATTGACAGGCCATGACCCGCGTTCTCATATGAGGTACCTGCCAGCGAGGAGCTTTCCATGTCCGCTCACGAGCACGATCATTCCCACGATCACGACCATTCCGAATTGAGCGAAATAGAGCTGCGTGTACGCGCTTTGGAAACGCTGCTGACGGAAAAGGGATATATCGATCCCCCTGCCCTGGACGAGTTGATCGAGACTTACGAAACCAGGATCGGACCCAAGAACGGTGCCCGCGTTGTTGCGCGGGCCTGGGCGGATGCGGACTACCGGGACCGGCTCCTGCAAGACGCGACCTCAGCGATTGCCGAGTTCGGTTTCACTGGCCGTCAGGGCGAACACATGGTGGCGGTCGAGAATACCGACCAGACCCACAACATGGTCGTCTGTACACTGTGCTCCTGTTATCCTTGGACTGTGCTGGGCTTGCCGCCTGTCTGGTACAAGTCCGCTCCCTATCGGTCCCGCGCCGTGCGCGACCCGCGAGGTGTTCTGGATGAATTTGGCGTAAAGCTGCCAGATGCCACCGAAGTCCGCGTCTGGGATTCGACCGCTGAAATCCGCTATCTGGTGATCCCCAAACGCCCTGCGGGAACAGACGGATGGAGCGAGGAACGCCTGGCGGATCTCGTCACCCGCAACAGCATGATCGGTACCGGACTTGCGCTCGATCCTTCCGAACTGGAGGATGCGGCATGAACGGCGCCCAAGATCTTGGCGGACAGATGGGCTTTGGTCCCATCGAACTGGAAGAAAACGAACCCAACTTCCATGCCAAATGGGAAGAACGCGCGTTTGCAGTAACGCTAGCCATGGGCGCAACCGGTTCCTGGACGCTTGATGCCTCGCGCTTTGCCCGCGAATCCTTGCCGCAAGTTACCTACCTGACCTCCAGCTATTACGAGATCTGGACCAGGGGCCTAGAAAAACTTGTGCTGGCCAACGGCCTCGTTACGGAAGAGGAACTGAAACAAGGCCGGAAACTTGAAGCCGCGAAGCCGGTCAAGCGCGTGCTCGCGGCAGAGGCTGTTGCCGGAGTTCTGGCCAAGGGTGCACCGGTCGACCGAGAAGAATATCAGCCCGCCCGTTTCCGCGTCGGTGACAAGGTCCATACGCGGCGCATGAACCCCGAACACCACACCCGCCTTCCCCGCTATGCCCGCGATGCTGTCGGCACGATCGAGGCCATTCACGGCGTTCATGTGTTTCCGGATACCAATGCGCACGGCGAAGGCGAACAGCCGACCTGGCTTTATGGTGTCCTCTTCAAGGGGACCGATATCTGGGGGCCTGACAGCGATCCCAAGCTTTCCCTGCGTATCGATCTCTGGGAGCCTTATCTTGACCTTGCCCGATAAGTTTCTCGAAACGCCGCGCCTGCCGCTGGATGAAGACGGCGGGCCGGTGTTCGGCGCTCCCTGGGAAGCCAGGGTTTTCGCCATGACGGTGAAGGCCCATGAAGCCGGAGTGTTTACCTGGGGCGAATGGGCTGAGGCTCTGGGCGCCGAGCTTGCCAAGGACGGCGACGGAAGCGGCGAGACCGAAGGCTACTACGACCGTTGGCTGGCGGCCTTCGAAGGTCTGCTCACAGCCAAGAACGTTGCCGCCGCCGGACAACTTGCAGACCTGCGCAAGGCCTGGGACGACGCGGCCAGGGCCACCCCGCACGGCGCACCAATCGTTCTTCAGAGGTCCTGAGGTGACAATGCGCCTGTTGCTTCCGCCTCCGGTCGTCGTCGGCATCGGACTGCTTCTGCTGTATGCCAGCGCCAGGCTGTTTCCGGCGCTCAACCTCACCTTTTCAGGTCAGACTTCGATCGCCGCGGTGTTCCTCATTGCCGGACTGGCAATTGGCGGACACGCGCTTTTTCGCTTTGTCATGGCGGGAACGACCTTCAACCCCATAACGCCGGATAAAGCCAGAACTCTGGTGACCCATGGTTTCTACAGGGTGTCGCGCAACCCGATGTATGTCGCCGACGTTCTGCTGCTGCTGGCATTCGGCACCTACCTCGGCACGGTGACGGTTTTCGCCGTCGTTCCGGCTTTTGTCTGGTACCTGACCGAATTCCAGATCAGGCCTGAAGAAGAGCATCTGAGGCGCCTGTTCGGTCAGGAGTATCTCGACTATTGCGCGCGCGTTCGCCGCTGGCTCTGACCGCTGGCAACGTCACTCAATTCCCGAGGTAGAGACTGCTCTTTTCCTTGAAGGCGTCGGCCGCAAAGCGAAGAAAGGTTCGTACCCTGGCGACGTTCTTCAGGTCCGGATGGGTCAGGATCCAGATATCGAAGTAACGGCTAGGCTCGACACCCGGCAGGCGGATCAAGTCGGGATCAGGATCCCCCAGAAAGCAGGGCAAACGGCCGATGCCCATGCCGGCCCGTACGGCCGCATGCATCGTGATCATGTCGTCGGTGACCGTTGCCACCTCGCCATTGGGGTACCGATCGCGCATTTCCTTCGGAACCTTGTTGCCCCACCATTTGAAGGCGATGAAAGGCACCGCCTGCGATGTGACCGTTTCGAGCGCCGCTTCCCGGTATCGGCGGGCAAAGTCTCTCGACACGTAGAAACAGCGGTTCTGGCCTGTGGCAAGACGGCCAAACAGGCTTTCATCGGGCTTGTCGGTGACACGCACCGCGATATCGGCCTCGCGCCGGTGCAGGCTCAGAATTTCGTTGGCCGCGTTCATGGTGACGTCGATGCCCGGGTGGCGCTCCTTGAAGCGCGCGACAATCTCGGCCAGTTGCACCTGGAAAACAAGCTGTGCTGCCGTGACGCGCAGCGGGCCTTCGAGTTCATCGTCCTTGGCGGCAATGCGCATGTCCAGCGCAAGCACTTCCAATTCCATCCGGCGGGCGGCTTCAACCGCCTCTTCGCCGGCGGTGGTCGGCGTGAACCCTTCCGGCAGACGGTCGAACAGACGTGCGCCGATTTCCTCTTCCAGCGCAGACAGCCGCCGTGACACTGTAGAATGCGTCACACCAAGGCTACGGGCGGCCTTTGTCAGGCTGCCGGCATTGGCAATGGCGAGCACGAATTTCAGATCATCCCAGCTATACATGGCACGTGCATTTTTGCACAGTTCGATTACGAATTTGAAGAATTTTTCGCATTCGGGCTCTGCGATAGATTTCTGGCATCTCAAGCAAAGGAGACCAAGAGATGTCCATTCAAGCGATTGCCATGATCACGGTGACGGATCGCGAAGCGCTCAGCGCCTATCGTGAAAAAGCTGCAGACGCTCTCGCCCGCCATGGCGGCAGCGTCATCGCCGCGGATCCCGAACCTCTGGTTCTGGAAGCGGCTATCGATGCGCCGAACATGGTTGCCCTGCTGTCCTTCCCCACGCCCGATGCCGCCAAGGCCTGGCATCGCGACCCGGACCTTGCCGATGTGCATGCGCTTCGGAACAAGGGCGGCAAGTCGACGATTGTCGTGCTTCCGGGTTGATCACCTGTCACTTGGCAAATCGTCCTCCCGAGGAGGAACGTCAGGTGCACTCCGGGAACGGCGGTGCCGCTGCCTGAGCACGCCGCCCCCTGGAATCAAAACAGTCCTGCTTCCTCAGACCGAGGAAGCAGGACTGTGTTCGCCAAATTGAATGCTGATTTTCGGGCTCTCCGGCGCTTATCGCACCGGCTTCACCAGCCGCATGCGCCAGGTGACGCCTTTCTTGTCGGAGACGAGACGATAGTCATCCAGCACTTCCCACTTACTGGTATCGTCGGTTGCTTCCCAGAGCTTGTTGATCAGCTTGTTTGCACCTGATTCCGGTTTTTTCGGTGAATACATCGACAGCGCGATGACACCGTTTTCCTTTAGGAACGGGACGTAGCGGGCAACGACGGCAGCTGGGTCATCCGCAAAGTGAAGAACCTCGTTGAAGACAATGGCTGAGAACGTTTCGCCTTCCTGAGCTTCGAAAGTGTGCATGTCGCCTGCCCGCAGGCTGGCGATGGCCGGGTCGACATTGGCGATCTGCAGGGACGCCGGGGAAAGATCCATGCCGACATAGCGCTTGACGCCCATGGGCTGCAAACGCTCGTAGAGCAGGCCTTCGCCGCAGCCGATATCGAGAACGTCGTCCATGGAGCCGGTCAGGCTCAGCCACATGCCGATAATGCCGTATCGGCCGCTTTCAGGCAGCGAGCGCAGGAAGGCCCAGCGACCGGCTTCATATTCCTCGTCCCAGCCAGCGGCGGTGGTGGCATTCTTCGACATTGTGACTTCCTAACAGCAAGACGGGCCAGAACGGCCCGCCGGTTCTTCAGATTTCAGATGCATCACTTATAGGGATCTGCCGCGTCGCGCAAACCATCGCCAAGGAAATTGAACGCCAGGACGACAATGATGATCGGCAGCACCGGAGCCATCAGCCAGGGATAGACGGTCACCACCGAAATGTTCTGCGCTTCGTTCAAGAGAACACCCCAGGAAACCGCCGGCCGACGCAGACCGAGGTTAAGATAGGACAGCGCAGTCTCACCCAGGATCATGGACGGGATCGACAGCGTCGCCGACGCGATGATGTGGCTTGTGAAGCCTGGCAGCAGATGTCGCGTGATCACGCGCTTCGGCTTGGCCCCCATCAGGACCGCCGCCTTGGCGTATTCCTCTTCACGCAGGGACAGCAGCTTCGACCTGACGGCACGCGCTAGCCCGGGCCAATCCAGCAGACCAAGGATGATCGTCAGGCCGAAATAGATCCAGACGGGGCTCCAGGTAACAGGCAGTGCCGCGGAGAGTGCCATCCACAGAGGCAGTTCGGGAAGTGAGCGCAGGATCTCGATCGCGCGCTGGATCAGACTGTCGATCCAGCCGCCGAAATAGCCGGCTATCCCACCGAAGAAGAGCCCGAGAACGATTGAGATCACGACGCCGATCAGACCGACAGTGAGTGACAGCCTGGCCCCGTAGACCAGGCCCGAGAACTGATCGCGGCCAAGTCGGTCCGTCCCGAACAGGAACATCGTGCCGCCTTCCGCCGGACACACAAGGTGGAAGGAAGCGTCCCAGAGCCCCCAGAACTTGTATTTTGCGCCGCTGCAGAAGAAGCGGAGCGGCTGGACATTGTTCGGATCGTCCTTGAACACCCATTGCAGGGTTTCCATGTCGATTTCCGAGGTCATGCCGTAGACGAACGGACCGACAAGCTTGCCTTCGTGAAACAAGTGGATCGGTTGCGGCGGAGCATAAAGATGCATGCTGTCGCGGCTGTTGGCGCCATAGGGCGCAATTACTTCGGCAAAGGGAACGCACAGGTAGAACAGGATCAGGACCACGCCTGACCAGACCGCTATTTTGTGGCGCTTGAATTTCCACCACATGATCTTCCATTGGGAAGCCTGGTAGAAGCGCTCCTGCTCGGCGGTCATCTCCTCGGTGACAGCCGGGTTGAACGGCGTCGGATCGACGTAATGCTCGACTTCGCGCGTGGGCGTGTTCTTCACGTCCATGGTCATGACGAGGCCCTCCCGCCAAGACGAATGCGCGGATCGAGAACCGCCAGCAGCAGATCGGAGATCAGCATGCCGATCAGCGTCAACATGGCAACGAACAGCAGAATGAACCCTGACAGGAACTGGTCCTGCGATTGTAACGCGGACACAAGAACCGGGCCGACTGTCGGAAGGCTCATCACCACCGAAACGATCACCGAGCCAGAAACAAGCGACGGGATCAGGTTGCCGATGTCGGCGATGAACGGGTTGATGGCCATGCGCAGGGGATACTTGACCAGCAGGTGGTTTTCTTTCAGCCCCTTCGCCCGGCCCGTGGTGACATATTGCTTGTGAAGCTCGTCAAGCAGGTTGGCGCGCAAGCGCCGGATCATGGCTGCCGTGCCGGAGGTCCCGATCACGATGGTCGGGACGATCAGATGCGCCAACACCGACATCGCCTTGTCGAAGCTCCAGGGCTGATCGATGTACTGAGGATCCATCAGGCCACCGACGGACAGGCCGAACCAGCGATTGAAGAAATAGAGCAGAATGAGCGCAAGCAGAAAGTTGGGGGTGGCAAGACCGATATAGCCCAGGAAAGTGAACCCGTAGTCCCCCCAGGAATACTGGCGCGTTGCAGAGAAAATACCGATGGGGAATGACACCACGTAGACGAACAGGATCGTCGCGAAGTTCAGGACCACGGTCAAGGGAAGTGTCGGTCCTATGACCTGCTCCACCGGCTTGTCGAATTCGAACGACCAGCCCCAGTTGCCCTGGATCAACCCGTCGAAACCGTGAGGCCCCGGCCAGAGGCCGACCCAGATGAGGTAGCGCTCCATGAAGGGACGATCGAGAGAGAATTCCTTTCGCAGGAACTCGAGCTTGGCAACCGAGGAACTTTCACCGGAGGACTTCAGGGCAGCAATCTGGTTGGAAATGTAATCACCGGACGGCAACTCGATGATGAAGAAAGTCAGCAGACTGATCACCAGCAAGGTGGGACCCATCATCAAAATACGTCGGACAATGTAATAGAGCACCTAAACTCCCCTCAGCCCCGGCACTTTGCGCAAATCAGGCTCTGATTTCTGCACTTAAAGTCAAATTCGGTTTCGATAGTATGACGTTTTTCAACCAAGAGTCAGTCCCCGGAAAAACGTCTGGCGGAACGGGCCGGATCAAGTCAGCCCGTCGCCTTTAAAGCGTTCGGTTCGGATAATCTTCCGAACCGAACGATATCCCTGGCAGCTTCCCCGTCCGGTTGGCGTCAGTACCAGCCGGACCGGAAAACAAGCAGCACTGCTGCTTACTTGGCCATGTAGAATTCATCCATGCGGTGAATTCCGAAATGCGCGCCGGGATCCCAGCCGTAGATACCTTCAAGCGGTACGTTTTCGACGTTCTTGATCACAACCGGCTGACGAACGCCGGAAACCAGACCGATATGAATGGTTTCGTCGGCATGGATCTGGAGCATTTCTTCCCAGATCTCGGTGCGCTCTTCCGGCGTTCTGGAGCTCAACCATGCGGTATAGAGTTCCATCAGACGCTCGGCCGGGGCCCAGTCGGGTTTTTCGCCGCCCTCACCCTGGGTTTCGAAATAGTCACCCCACTTGTGCCAGGAAAACGCGTCACCACGCACAGGGGCAAAGTCTTCCGGCGGCATTTCGGACGTCGGAATGCCGTTCTCGAAGCCGGACCACACAGACATCAGCAGGTCACCGGTAATAGCGCGCTCGCGCATGTTGTCACGCTGGCTCGGCTTGGCAAACAGGGCGACGCCGATCTCTTTCCACATTTCCTTGACCAGTTCCAGGGCATCATCCTGGACCTGCTCCTCGCCAGCGGTCTCCACGATGATTTCCAGCGGACGGCCATCGGACATCAGACGAATGCCGTTTCCGTTGCGCTTGGTGAGGCCGATTTCATCCAGAAGTGCATTCGCCTGTTCCGGATCGTATTCCGCCCATTTGGTGGTGAACTCGGCCTTGTAAAGCGGGCTGGACGCCAGAACCGTGTCGTTGCCCGGTGTTCCCAGCCCGAAGAACAGGACCCGGTTGAGCAGGTTGCGGTCAATCCCGAGCGACAGGGCATGACGGAACTTCGTGTTGCGCATCAGTTCGCGCCAGACCGGATCCTTGACCGTCAGGTTCGGCAGGATCGAGATCTCCGCACCCTTGGTGTTGGACCAGAGCGCAGTGACATAGCCATTGTCCTTTTCGCCCTTCTTCAGGACGGTAATGTCGGCGAAGTTGAGGTTGCGTGCCTGCAGGTTGCTTTCGCCAGCCTGGGCCTTGGCCGGGATCAGCTTGCCGTCGGCAACCGTCATGATGATTTCGTCGACATAGGGAAGCTGCTGACCGGTGCTGTCGACCCGGTGATAGTATGGATTGCGTTCCAGAACGAAGCGCAGGTCGCTGTCATCGCGGTTGCGCACCCAAGGCTGCAACGACGGCATGTCGACGTTCTGCGCGTTGTACATGTCGTCTTTTTTGTTATGGAGCGGTGCCCAGTCCCGCGCCTTCACCTTTGCAGCTTCCTTGGCGATCACATCAGGATCGCCGTATTTCTCGTGGAACTGCTTCAGATAGTGGGCTGGCCGATAGATGAACGGCGGACGGGACTTTGCCAGTTCCGGCAGGAACAGCGGGTTCGGCGAGTCCCAGGTAAAGCGGACGGTGGTTTCGTCCAGGACCTCGAACTTGGGGCCTTTGCCGTTGGCCAGCAGGTACGGCGGCAGACCTGACGGGGTCAGGCTTTCGTTGCTGACAATGTCCTCGAAAAAGTAACGGAAGTCCTCGGCACCGAAGGGATGGCCATCAGACCACTTGTGGCCGGCGCGCGTGTGAAGCGTGAAAATGCGGCCATCTTCAACATCGACGTTCGCCAGAATATCGGGAACCAGTTCCAGTTGCTCGTTGTAGCCAACGAGGCGGGCATAGCCCCAAACGTTGATCAGGCGGACATCCTTTGCCCGGCCGATCAGGGTGTCGATCTTGCCTCCCGGCTTGCCGACGGTTCGACCCTTGGCTTCAAGATCAACGATCAGAGGGTCGGAAGGAACCCGTTCCGCCACGGGTGGCAGAGACGGATCAAGGCCCGGTGTTTCCTTCAACTCCAGCGCGGCCAGTGGCCCCGCTATCAGAGCTACGGTCAGGAAAAGACCGGCCCTTACGGAATTCAAAAACTTCATGCTGCAGTCCCCTCAAGCGCCCCGGCATTCTTCAGGCCAGGTGCGCAGACAAAGTGATCCGGTTCCATTTCCACCAGCGACGGCGCCTGGCCGTCGGTCAATCGGAAAGGTTCCGGCCAAGATTGCGGCTCCGATGCTCTGTTGGCATCTAGGGCGGCAAAATCCAGTGGTGCCGACAAGTCCGGCTCGGGCACGGCCGAAAGCAATGCTTTCGTGTACGGGTGCAGCGGATTGCCGACGACAGTTCGTGTTTCGCCCATCTCGACCAGTCGTCCACGGCACATGACCGCGATCCGGTCGGCAACATAGTCGACCACGGCCAGGTTATGGCTAACAAAGAGATAGGTCAGGTTCAGGTCGCGCTTGAGATCCTGCAGAAGGTTCAGGATCTGCGCCTGTACCGAGACGTCGAGCGCCGAAGTCGGTTCGTCGCACAACAGGAATTCCGGGTTCAGCGCGAGAGCTCGTGCGATCCCGATGCGCTGGCGTTGACCGCCGGAGAACGAATGCGGATAGCGGCGCAGGAAACGCGGGTCGAGCCCCACCAGGTTCATCAGATTGCGTGCGCGCTCGGCCCGCTCCTGAGGGGTGCCGATGCCGTGCACCTCAAGGGGTTCCATCAGCGTGTCGTTGATGGTCATGCGCGGGTTGAGCGAGGAGAACGGATCCTGGAAAATAAGCTGTACGCGGCGGCGATAGTCCATCAGTTCCGCGCCCTTGAGCTTGGAGATGTCTTCCAGCCCCTTGCCGCGATTGTAGAGGACGTTGCCGCCTTCGATACCGATTGCCCTCAGGATGGCCTTTGCTGCGGTGGTCTTGCCGGAACCCGATTCCCCAACGAGGCCGAGACACTCGCCGCGGCGGATCGTCAGGTTGATGCTGTCGAGCGCGGTCATGGTCTTGACCTTGCCACCAAGGAAAGACCCCTTGCGCAGGGTGAACCGCTTGGTGACATCGCGCATTTCGACCAGTGGCTCGCCCGGCTTGACATCGCAATGCGGGCGATTGGCCGTCAGTTCCTCAGAGCGGACCTTGATGGGCCGGATCGGCACCAGCCGCTCGTCCCGGTCCATGTGGAAGCTCGGGACCGCGTTGAGCAGAGCCTTCAGATAGTCGTGCTTGGGATTGGAGAAGAGCTGCTGGGCAGTGCCCTTTTCCATGATGCGGCCATGATAGATCACCGCGATTTCGTCGGCCATGTTGGCAACCACGCCAAAGTCGTGGGTAATCATCAGGACGGACATGCGCAGTTCGGCCTGAACTTCGCGAATGAGTTTCAGGATTTCCGCTTGAATTGTGACGTCGAGCGCGGTGGTAGGCTCGTCCGCGATCAACAGCGCGGGGCGGCAGATCATGGCCATTGCGATCATCGCGCGCTGGCGCAGGCCGCCTGACAGTTCGAACGGATAGGTGTCGAGAGCGCGCTCGGGATCGGGGAACTGGACCAGGCTCAGCATGGTCTTGGTCAGTTCACGTGCCTCGGCACTGGAAACATTGCGGTGAAGAAGTGCGGCTTCGCCGATCTGGTCGCCGATGGTATGCAGCGGCGACAGTGACGTCATCGGCTCCTGGAAAATGATCGCAACCCGGTTGCCGCGCAGGTGCCGCATCTGCGGTCCCTTGCGCTCAAGCGCTGCGATATCGACAGGCGGCTCTGCGCCGGTCGGATCCGCCAGGATCACTTTCCCGGATGTAATGGATGCAGCCTGGGGCAGAAGACCCATGATCGTCTGCGATATGACCGTCTTGCCCGACCCGGATTCGCCCACCAGCGCGACAGTCCGGTTCTCGGGTACGACAAATGACACATTGTCGACCGCTCGGACCTGACCTTCCGCCGTATTAAAATCAACCGTCAGTCCCTCAATCGAGAGAACATTCACCGCGCATTTCCTCCCAGGCAAGGATTGTCTGACAGAGGCTTACTAAGCCCTCATTGCATTTGAAAGACAACCAAATTCGCCAGTGGATAGCAATGCAGGATTCATGAAAACAAACTGTGATGTTCGTCACAGTTTGCAAGAGCAGACCCGTTCCACCACTCGATTAACGGGTGCAACCGAACGTTAAACTGCAATTGTCGAACGAACCTGAAATCATTTTTTCTGCGTTCATCTGAACACGAAACAGACTAGCTGGAAGCTTAGCCGGCGATCCAATGGTCCGGAAGGAATCACTCCGCGGCAGACACCGGCCGCTCCACGGGCCTGTGTACCGGCTTTGACTGCGGAAAGGGATCGAGCCAATAGACTTCCATCTGCCCGCTTCGGCCGCGCAGGTGATGCGCGCCGACCGGCCGCTGGTGTCGCTCACCAGGCAGATGCGCAACGGTGTCCGCACTCGCCAGGATGACGACTTCCGGGTTTTCAGGAACTTCCTTGCCAAGCGTCTGCAGGCGTTCGGCCGCGTTCACGGTGTCGCCGACAACGGTATAGTTCCAGCGATCAAGCGCGCCGACATTGCCGACAACCGCCGGGCCGGTGTGAATACCGATCCGAAGCGCCATCGGCGGACGCCCCTGGGTAACCGCGTTCAGATTCGACTGATGCAGCGCGGCTGCAATCCGGCGTGCGGTTCTGACAGCAGCCTCCGCATGGTCCGGGCGGGCATCAGGCGCGCCCCAGAAGGCCAGCATGCCATCTCCCAGGAACTTGTCGACCGTGCCGCCCTCCCCTTCGACAGCCTCGACCAGGATAGCGAAATGGTCATTCAGCAGGCTGGCGGTCTCTTCCGCACTCAGGTGCTCGGACAAGGCCGTGAACCCGACAATATCGGTAAAGAGGATCGTGAGTTCGGCACCACGCGCCTGGGCAGCATTCCCGCCTCCCAATCGCATCAGCTTGATGAAGAGCGAGCGCGGCACATAGGTGTTCATGGCCTTGAGGCCTTCAACCATGGAATTGAAGGCGAGCGCCACCTGATCGATCTCCGCAACGCGGCTGCGCGGCAGGGGCTCTACTTCGTTGAGCGACAGGCTGCCGATGCGCTTGGACTGAACCGCAAGGTACCGCAACGGGCGAGCGACACGCCGCCCCATCCAGAATGCGATCAGCACCGACACCACCAGTGCGCCGAAGCCGACAAACATGGAGCCTGCAAGACGCCGCAGCTCGCGGGAGACCGTCGCGCTGAGGTAATACTGCCCGACAGTCCAGGGCCGGTCGCTGAAACCATCCAGCTGGGCCTTCATGACGATATATTCTTCGTTGTTTGCATCAACGGTTGAAACGTCGATGCCGAGTTCCGCGGCTTTCTTGAATTCGTCCAGCTTTTCTTCATTTACCATGGCGGCCAGAACGGGGTCGCCGATCGTCTGCCAGGAGCCCGGCAACTTGTCCTGAATGTTGCCACCGGTCTGGAGCCAGGGAGCGTCCGAATGCAGGATCACCTGATCGCCGTCCGCGATGATGAAAACGGTATTGTCGCCACCCTCGTCCTGAGCAGAAACGATGTGGGCAAGTTCTTCCATGGACGTCGCAGCTGTCAGCATGCCGGCAACCTTGCCGTCCCGCACCAACGGCACCGAAACATTCGCGAATAGACCGACCTCGTGTTTGACGAGCGGGCCCCAGGTCGGCGGACTGTCGGCGCTCAACTGCGGCATTTCCTGCATGTTCATGCCGGGTGGTGGCGCGTCGGTTTCAATCCGCCACAGTTTGCCGGTCGGTGCCCGATAGATCCCCAGCTTGCTTCTGTCGGTCGAAGTCACCACCAGTGTGGTGATGTCGTGATTGGATTTCAGCGCAATCGAGAGATCCTGCAGCGTCCTTTCCGTATCGTCGAAGCCGAGCGTGCCGTCGTCGAAATAGGGCTTCAGGCCGATGATCGCGTTTTCGACAGACACGAAATGCGTCCGCAGCTGCGTCTCGAGCGCCTGGGTGCTCAGGATCGTCTTGTCGTTCAACAGGGAAAACGTGTTGCGAAAGTTGGCCGAGACAGACAGGCCCAGGACAAGACCGATCGCAATCGCAACAAACGCACCGAACCCCAGCCCGACGATGGTTGTCAGGGGCAGCATTATACGCCGGCCGGTGCGTTTCGATTTTTTCATTGGGCGGTGACCCTTGTTGCGAACAGGCAGCTTACCTGCATGACAGTTTCCGTCAAATTAAGGCAAGCTTTCGACTTTCCACCGCAAAGGACTGCCACCGCGATGTCTTTTGCCTTTAGCCGGTCAATCGACGCAGGGCCAGTTCCTGCAGCAAGATAATGGTTTTTGCGTCCATGATTTCACCCGAGCGGATCATCTCGAGTGCCTGGTCGAGCGGAACGTGCATCACCTCGATATCTTCGCCCTCGGTTTCCTTGCCGCCACCTTCGGCAACCTTGTCCTTCAGATGGTATGTCCCGCGGAAGAATGCCACATATTCGGTTACGGATCCCGGACTGCTGAAGGCATCGAACAGATGTTCCAGGTCCGAAACCTCAAATCCTGTTTCCTCTATCAGCTCCGCCCGCATGCGATCCTCCGGATGCGCACCTTCCAGAAGACCGGCGGGTGCTTCGATCAGCATCGGATCTCGGCCGGCAGCCCAGACAGGCAGCCGGAACTGGCGCGTCAGCAGCACGCAATTGCGCTCCGGATCGTAGAGCAGGCAGGCTGCGCCATGCCCCCTGTCGTAGACTTCACGCACCTGTTCCTGCCAATCGCCGTCCCGGCGCCTGTACTCGATCCGGTGGCGGGTCAGCGTTCCCCAGGAATTGGACAGAACTTCGCTATCGGAGACCTTGAGGTATTCCGGGGTGCTCATGGCAATGCTTTCTTCGTTCAGGATTTCGGGTCAGACGTGATGCCCAGTTCCTTCAGGACTTCTTCCGTGTGCTCGCCAAGTGCCGGTGCGGCCCGGTCCAGCACAAGTGTCCCGTTCCGAAACCTGATGGGCGTGCGGACGGAGGCAACCGAGCCTCCTTCGACACCGGTCGCCGGCAGGTCGACCTTCATATCCCGGTGCAACACCTGCTTGTCGTTGAAGACATCTTCCACGGAATTGATCGGTCCAGCCGGAACACCCTCGCCTTCAAGCGCGGCAAGGAGATCGTCGCGGGCTCTCGTCGACGTTTCAGCCGTCAGGATCGGCACAAGGTCCGAGCGGGCGGCAACCCGAGCTGCGTTGGTGGCGTAGCGGGGATTGTCGGCAAGTTCCGGCTGGCCAAGAACAGCACACAGGCGTCTGAACTGGCCATCATTGCCGACCGCGATGATCAGATGCCCGTCGCTGGCCGGAAAGACCTGGTAGGGAACGATGTTGGGATGCGCATTGCCCAGACGTTTCGGTGCCTTGCCGGAAACAAAGTAATTGAGCGCCTGATTGGCAAGCACACCGACCTGCGCATCCAGCAATGCCATGTCGACCCATTCGCCTTCGCCGGTTTCATCGCGGCGGCGCAAGGCGGCAAGAACGCCGATGACACCGTAAAGCCCGGTAAAGATGTCCGCGAACGCCACCCCGATCTTCTGCGGGTCGCCTTCCGGGTCTCCGGTCAGATCCATGATGCCGCCCATGCCCTGGATCATGAAGTCGTAGCCGGCCCGATGTGCATAGGGCCCGTCCTGGCCGAACCCGGTGATCGAGCAATAGATCAGCTTCGGGTTGACGTTGGAAAGGCTGTCGTAGTCGAGGCCGTATTTGGCGAGCCCACCGACCTTGAAGTTCTCGACCAGAATGTCGGCATCCGCCACCAGGCGGCGGACGAGGTCCTGACCTTCCTGTGTGCGAAAGTCCACCGCAATGGAACGCTTGCCGCGGTTACAGGCATGAAAATAGGCGGCATCCCGGTCCGCGCCCGCCTCGTCCTTGACGAATGGCGGTCCCCAGCCCCGGGTATCATCGCCTTGCGGACTTTCCACCTTGATGACGTCTGCCCCCAGGTCCGCGAGGGTCTGGCCCGTCCAGGGGCCGGCCAGAATACGGGCCAGTTCGACAACCTTGATGCCTTTGAGCGGCGCGGTCATGTGTCTCTTCCTGAATAGTGCCGACGGTCAGGCTTCTGATGTCTTGCGATAGATATGATAGCGGCCCCGGTGAATGCCATCCGGCTTTTTCAGGGTCTCGTAATTCGGCAGGTTGAGTTCGAGCGCGCACAGGATAATTCCGCCAACGGCCATGTGGGCATCGATTGACGGAGCCAGCCAGGACGCTGTCGCCAGATCATTCGTGGGATCAGCCGAACCGATGTCGATATGGGCGAACGACGCCTTCGCCCCGATCCGCGGCCCGCAAAAAACAAGCGTGTCGCGAATGTTGCCGAGGATCATGTGATGCGCGTCCGGCGCGCAGCTCGGGTGGCAGTCCATGGCGAAATCGAATACGAAAATTTCCTTGTTCGGATAAATCTCGCGCAAGTGGTCATAGGTTCTGCCATTGCCCAACCCGAGTTCGAGGATAGGTCCTTCGACTTCGTTGACCTTTTCGACCAGAAATTCGAGCAATGTTTTCTGGGATGTCATTCGACGAATAAAACTGTCCAAACGGCTCATTAAAAAATTCCCTGCAACTTACGACGCACCTGACATAGACAATGCCCCGGCTGCCGTCAAAACCTCCCGTCCGTATTTAGGTGTTATCAAAGGCTGACGGAATACCGGCCCTTGCGGAAGGTCAAACAGGACTTTGCCGTAATCTGCGATCATGCTAACGCCTTAGCTCATCCTCACATTTCCATGAGGGTGCGGTTGCGGCCTTCAATAAGGGCCTTTCGGCCAGGCACAGGCAGGCAATTGCGCCTAACATCAGCAGGAGAATTCGATGCGTTCAGAAACGGCGCCAGCCATACGGCTGGAAGACTATCAACCGCCACTTTATCGCATCGACAAGGTCGCCCTGAACGTTGAACTCGCCCCCGGCGCAACCCGCGTGACCGCGACGCTTGAGGTCAGCAGGCAACCGGGAACAGAGGCTGGCGCCCCGCTTGTGCTGGATGGTGACGAATTGTCACTTGCGGGCATCAAGCTGAATGGCGAAGCGCTTGCCGAGACTGCCTATGCAGCGACAGCCGACCGTCTCGAACTTGCCTCACCGCCCGCCGATCCGTTCGAGCTGACACTCGTGACCGAACTCGATCCGGACGCGAACACGAAGCTGATGGGGCTCTACCGCTCCTCTGCAACCTACTGCACCCAATGCGAGGCCGAGGGCTTTCGCAGGATCACCTATTTTCTGGACCGACCGGATGTCCTTGCCGTCTACACGACACGTCTGGAGGCCTCGAAGAAAGACTGCCCCGTTCTCCTGGCCAACGGCAATCTGACGGAGACAGGAGATATCGAAGGCACCGGCAGGCATTATGCCGTGTGGCACGACCCGCACCCCAAACCGGCCTATCTGTTCGCACTGGTTGCGGGCGATCTCGCCGAAGTTCCGGACAAGTTCACCACCATGTCCGGCAAGGAGGTCGCACTCAACATCTACGTCGAGCACGGCAAGGAGAGCCTGTGTGACTGGGCCATGGATTCCCTGAAGAGGTCCATGCGCTGGGACGAGGAAGTGTTTGGCCGCGAATACGATCTGGATGTGTTCAACATCGTCGCCGTGTCGGACTTCAATATGGGCGCGATGGAAAACAAGGGCCTCAATATCTTCAACGACAAGTACGTTCTGGCCGACCCGGAAACGGCAACCGACCAGGATTACGCCAACATTGAAGCCGTGATCGCGCACGAATACTTTCACAACTGGACCGGAAACCGCATCACCTGCCGGGACTGGTTCCAGCTGTGCCTGAAGGAAGGCCTGACGGTGTTCCGCGACCAGGAGTTTTCGTCCGATATGCGCTCGCGCGCGGTCAAGCGCATTGCCGATGTGCGCTTGCTGAAATCGCATCAGTTTCCGGAGGATGCAGGCCCGCTCGCACACCCCGTGCGTCCGCGAACCTATCATGAAATCAATAACTTCTATACGGCAACCGTCTATGAAAAAGGCGCCGAGGTTGTTCGCATGCTGCAGACGCTTCTGGGCGAACAGAAGTTCCGGGCCGGACTGGACCTCTATTTCGACCGCCATGACGGCGAAGCAACCACAATCGAGGCATTCCTGTCGTGCTTCGAGGAAGCATCGTCCACCGATCTTGAACAGTTTTCGCTCTGGTACGAGCAGGCAGGAACACCAGTCGTGTCGGTGGAAACGGAATATGATCCCGACCGCAAGTCCTTCACCGTATCATTGTCCCAGGAAATTCCGCCCATTGCCGGCCAGAAGTCCAGCAAACCGGCAGTCATCCCGCTTCGTTTCGGATTGATCGGCCCTAATGGCGAGGACATGGAGACAGGCTCCGTGGAGGGTGCCAACGTCGCCGGCGATGTGCTTGTGCTCGACAAGGCTCACCAGGACGTCGTCTTCCACAATGTCGCCGCCGCTCCCGTTCTGTCTCTCCTGCGCGGTTTCTCCGCGCCCGTCCGTCTGAACGAGCCCCTGCATTCCGAGGAACTCCTGTTTCAGGCAGCACAGGATCGAGACCCGTTCAATCGATGGCAGGCGGTGCAGACGCTGGCGATGCAGGACCTTGTGAGGCTTGCCGGCCTGGTCCGTGACGGCTCGGAAGGCACGCCGTCCGAAGACGTCATTGGTGTGTTCGCGTCTGTTCTGGGTGAAAACCAGCTGGATGAAGCCCTGCGTGCGCAGGCACTCACTTTGCCCAGCGAAGCGGATGTCGCACAGGAAATCGGCAAGGACGTCAACCCGGACGCCATTCATACCGCCCGTCAGATGCTGCGGCGCGCAGTTGCCGCCCGCCTCGGATCTTCCCTCGTCCCGTTCATTACCGACCAGTCCGCAAGTGGGACCTTTTCGCCGGATGCGCAGGCAGCCGGAAAACGAGCGCTCGCAAACCGTTGCCTGCATTATTACGCAGTCTCCGGCGCAGCCGATGCGACTGACCTGGTCTGGTCGCGGTTTGCCTCTGCCGACAACATGACTGACCGCCTCGCGGCCCTCACCCTGCTGGTTCACGATCATATGCCGCGTGAAGAGGAAGCGCTTGCAGCTTACCGCGAGCGGCACACGGACAGCTCTCTGGCCATGGACAAGTGGTTCATGACCCAGGCCACCGCACCCGGCAACGAAACGCTGGACCGGGTCAAGGCATTGATGTCGGACCCTTCCTACGATGCCGGCAACCCGAACCGTGTCCGCTCGCTGCTGCAATCCTTTGCCACCGGCAACCCGACACAATTTGCCCGGATGGATGGTGCCGGATTTGAACTGATCGCCGAATCAGTTCTGGAGATCGACAAGCGAAATCCACAAGTGGCATCGAGACTTCTGACGAGCTTCCGCTCGTGGCGCGCACTTGACCCACAAAGAAGTGCCCTTGCTGAATCTGCCCTCTTGAGGATTTCAGCATGCGAAAATCTGTCGAGAGACAGCCGTGACATCGTCGACAGAACCTTGCAGTAGTCTGCAATACTGAGAAAGGTTAACGAAAGAACGGAAAATCCGGATTTGCGTTAACCATTTTATTCTTTGACGGGTCTGGACAAAAACAGACGATTTGATTCAAATGGAAGTGATTCGGGGCACCCCCGACGCGGCGGTTTTTGAGGCACACTTCCTATGGCGAGAGCATTAGCTGGCGACGCATCTGCGCGGCGCGGCGAGAAGGAGTCTGAGTGGGAGACAGACGCAGGCACAAAACGCCTGCCTCTGCGTACCCTCCTCGGCGCTCTGGCCGAAAGCCTGGCCCGCTCCGATAGCCTGATGCGACGCCTCATTCCCGGCCTCGCCATCATCTTCATCGTCATACTCGCCCTGTTCCGCACAGGCGACCTCGTCAGCGATTACACCCGGACCCAGGAAAACGCCCAGGTCACGCTGAGCCTGATGGCAACTGTCGTCGCAAGCGGCCTGATGTCGTCGGAAAATGATCTGCCTGAAACGGGCTACCGGACAACGTTGAAACGCATCCTTGCCGACAGTCTGCCCACAGGGGCGACCAGCAAGGGCCGCATCTATCTCGTTGCCGACCAATCCGGCACCATCGTTGCCTCGGCACCGCTCCAGCCATCGCTTGAGAGCCGGCCGATCAGCGACCTGCTCGGCCCGTCACAGCCACTCATGGTGTTTGGCGCCCGTGCCGGCGTGATGCCGGTTGCCACCAACCTTGGCACAGGCCGGGGCCAAGAACAGGTTCTTGCAACGGTTCATCACCTCGATGGCCGCCTCGGAATGGTGGCGGTGCTGCAGCCGGAAAACGAGATCTTCAGCCAGTGGCGGGATGACCTTTCGGCAAATGTGACGCTTTTCGTCGGAACTTCGCTGGTGCTGCTAGCGGTCATCTACGGCTTCTTCAGCCAGGCAACCCGCGCGGAAGCGGCCGACGACATGTATGCGGCAACCCGTGCCCGCATCGACACCGCCCTCACCCACGGCCGCTGCGGACTGTTCGACTGGGATCTGTCGCGCGGCAGAATGTTCTGGTCGTCTTCCCTGTACGAGCTCCTCGGACGCGAACCCAAGGACGATATTCTCAGCTTTGCCGATGTCGCCGACATCACCCATCCCGATGATATCGACCTTCTGGGCCTCGCCGAGCACCTGCTGGAAAGCGGTGAAACCCTGGTCGACGAGACCTTCCGCATGCGACACGCCGACGGAAGCTGGATCTGGCTTCGCGCCCGTGGTGAAATCCAGTCGGAACCCGGCCGTGCCGAGCCGCATCTGATCGGTATCTGCATCGACATTACCGAGCAGCACGAGCTTGCCGAACAAAGCCGTATGGCAGATCTTCGCCTGCGTGATGCGATCGAGACAATCTCGGAAGCTTTCGTTCTGTGGAATGCCCGAAACGAGCTTGTGATCTGCAATTCCAACTATCAGTCGCTGCACAGCCTGCCGAACGCCGTGATCAAGCCGGGCACGCCCTACAAGGACGTGATGGCAGCTGCCTCCAACGCCGAAGTAGCACCGCAACCGGTCACTCTTCGCCAGCGTGGCGGTGCTCCTGACGGCTCCTACGAAGCGCAGCTGGAAGACGGTCGCTGGCTGCAGATTTCCGAGCGGCGCACCAAGGACGGCGGTTTCGTGTCTGTCGGGACCGACATCACCCCGCTCAAGAAACACGAAGAAAAGCTGATCGACTCCGAAAAGCGGCTGAGGGCAACCGTTTCCGATCTCCAGAAGTCCCGCCAGACCCTTGAGGTTCAGGCCCGGCAGCTGGTGGAAATGGCAGAGAAGTACCAGGAAGAGAAAACCCGCGCGGAAGCCGCCAACAAGGCCAAGTCCGAATTCCTGGCCAATATTTCTCATGAACTGAGAACGCCGCTCAACGCCATCATCGGCTTCTCCGACATCATGACGCAGGAAATGTTCGGCCCCGTCGGCACCGACAGGTATTCCGACTACTGCAAGGATATCTATTCTTCCGGCACTTACTTGCTGAACGTGATCAACGACATCCTCGACATGTCCAAGATCGAAGCCGGTCGCATGAGTATCGAGACCGAAACGGTCAATGCTTCGGAATCGGCCGAAGATGCCAGCCGGATCGTCACGGGAGCTGCAACCGAGAAGAACATCACCGTCACCACCGATGTCGTTGAAAACGTCTCGGTGCACGCGGACAAGCGGGCGCTCAAACAGATCCTGCTGAACCTGCTGGCCAATGCGGTGAAGTTCACGCCGGACAATGGCACCGTTACGCTCAGGGCACGGCCGCGCGGAGACAAGCTGCATTTCGAAGTGATCGACACAGGCATCGGAATTTCGGAGCGCGATATAGAACGCCTCGCTCAACCCTTCGTGCAGGTGGAAAACCAGTTTACCAAGACCCACCAGGGCTCGGGCCTCGGACTAGCCATCGCCCGCTCACTGGTTGAACTTCATGGCGGAGCGCTGGTAATCAAGTCGGAAGTCAAGAAAGGCACCACTGTCAGCTTCACCTTGCCGCTTGCCGACAAGGAAGCCGCCTGAAGAGCTTTACCCTCCAGGCGAACCAGGCTTGTCCGTAGCCCTAAAGCACAGCAGATCAGTCGTTGCCGCTTGTTGTTGCCAGTTCGCTCAGGATGTCGAGCGAGCGCGTCCACAGCAATGCGCCGCCTTCCTCCGGAAAGAACCGGCGGCTTGCATTGGGCAATCTGCTTGCGAGCGAAAGACCGAAGTCCGGTGAATGAACCGGGCTGGCATCCCTGCCGCCGTACCAAACCGAGGTCGGGCAGTTGATCATGCCAAGGTCGATACACCAGGGCCTGAGCGCTGCAAGCGTATCAAGGACGTATCCTTTCGGCCCCTGCCTGAAGCCTTCCCGAAGTGCGTGCCTGTAGGCCGCGGCGAAAGGTTCGACGCCATATACCGACCTGTCTTCCGGCGAGCTCATCGACAGCACCAGGTCGTAGAAGCCATCCGGCTCGGCGAAGCCTTCCAGCATGGCAGAAAACGCTTCGGGATCTTCCTGTGCATGCCGGGTCATATCCCTCACCTGATCGGGCAAACGATCCGCGAATTCCGGACGGTAGAGTTCATCCTGACCGGAGACGATCACAAGGGAGCTTGCAGTTCCCGACGCTGCAGTGGCGAAAGCGAAGGGCGCTCCTTGTGAAAAGGCGACCACTGGGATGCCGACAAGGCCAAGGTTCGCAACAAGTTCGCCAACGTCACGCGCGACACTTGCCAGTGACTTGTCAGGATCGGGCGATGAAGCGCCGAGGCCCGGCCTGTCCGGTGCAATCAGTCGAAGGTTTAGCTTTTCGAGATGTTCCAGGCCAAAGCCAAGTGTGCCGGCCATGCCGGCGCCTGTCAGAAACAGAACCGGGGTGCCTGTCACCGGCCCCCATTCAGACCAGGCAAACACACGGTTGCCAGCCAGCGCAATTCGGTCGCTCCGGTCCGGACGACGGACCGTTTCGTCGAATGTATAAGTCATGAGGTTTCTCAGAGTATGGAAAAGGGTTCGCTCAAGAGAGCGCGAATGATTTGAAATCGGCCGCCGGCGCGGTCACTCCCTAGCCCAATGAAACCGGCTTGGCAATCCGCGTCTAGCTGCTGACCGTTTCAACCTCGCCAATCAGCCGAACAAACGTCTCGCGCACCTTCACCTGAAGATCTGCGAGCTCTGCTTCCAACCGGGTGAAGGTCGGACTTCCTGAGGCCTGAACCAGGAGATCCAGCACTCCGCGGGGTGCTTCTGCCGGCACGAACTTGCCGGAAAGGGCCAGTCGCAACACCTGGGTCAAACGGTGGTAAAGCCTGAGAGCTTCCAGCAACAGCCCTGCGTCGCCCAGGGTCAGGAAGCCGGCGTCGCGGGCCAGTTCCAAAGCCTGCTCCGTGCTTTGCGCCAGGATTTCCGGGTTTTCCTGAGCGTGTGCAAGCTGCAGAAACTGGGCAAGGAACTCGATATCGACCAGACCGCCGGCCACCTGTTTCAGATCCCAGACATCCTTGGTGCCTTTTTCCTTCTCGATCCGGGCACGCATGGTGCGAACATCGTCGGCCAGCTTCGTCAGATCACGCGTCTGCACCAACGTGCCGCAGATGCTGTCGACGATCTTCTGCTTGAACTCAGGCGTCGTGGACGCGATCACCCGTCCACGCGTCAGAGCCATGTGCTCCCAGGTCCAGGCCTCTTTCTGCTGGTAGGCTATGAAGCCGTCCAGATTGGTCGCGAGCGGGCCTGCATTGCCGGACGGACGAAGCCGGAAATCAACCTCGTAAAGCGAGCCTTCGGCCGTCGGTGCGCTGAGGGCCGTGACCAGCCGCTGGGTCAGACGGGTGTAATACTGGGTGATCGCAAGAGGCCGCTTTCCATCAGACTGCTTGACGTCTTCCGGCGCTTCATAAAGCAGGATCAGGTCCAGATCGGAGGCTGCCGTCATTTCGCGCCCCCCAAGCTTGCCCATGGCCAGGACCGCGATATTGCCACCCGGTACCGTGCCGTTGCTTTCGCCGACATGCACGATCACCTGCTTCAGGATCCGGTCGACGACAACTTCGGCCAACCGTGCCAGTGCAAACCCTACCCGGTCGGCGGACAAGGTATCTGAAATCATCCGCAGGCCGATCAGGAACTGCTGCTCCTGGGTAAATATCCGCGCCCTGTCCAGTGCTTCCTCATAGAAGCGAGCCTGAGACAGGGTTCTGTCGAGCCCGGCGCGGAATTCCTCGACGCTCGGCATGGCGCCAAAAAACGCCGGATCGAGGACTGCATCCAACACATGAACCCGCTTGGAGACCGTTTCGGCCATGCGTGGCGCGGCGCCCATGGTGGTTGCCAGCAACGTCAGGAGCTGTGGATTGGACCTCAGCAGCGAGAACAGCTGCACGCCCGCCGGCAGCTTGGCCAGAAAGTTGTCGAACGCCCGCAGGGCAGCGTCTGCGTTGTCCGTGGCCGCCAGCGCACTGAGGAGCGCAGGATGCATTTCGGTCAGCCGCTCGCGCGCCTTGGTCGAGCGGGTACACGGATAGCGGCCGAAATGCCAGGCCTTGACGATAGCGGCCGCTTCCGCAGGCTGCTTGAAACCAAGACCGGCAAGCGTCTCCAGGGTCCCGGGATCGTGGTCATCGCCGGTAAAGACCAGATTGCCCAGCTCGGACGAGAGTGCCGGTTCATCTTCGAACAGTTCGGCATAATGGTGCTGAACCGTTCGCAAGTGGTCGAGCAGTGCCGTTTCAAAGGCTGCAAGCGTGTCGTAGCCCATCAGCGCGGATACCCGCTTCATGCCGTCTTCATCCTTCGGCAGCAGCTGGGTCTGCTCGTCGTTCAGCATCTGGATGCGATGCTCGACATTGCGCAGGAACCGGTAGGCGGCGGCCATTTCGTCGCGTGTCTTGCCCTTGATCCAGTCTGCATCCACCAGCGCGTCCAGCATGTCGAGTGTGCGACGTCCGCGAAGGGCCGGGTTGCGGCCACCCGCGATCAGCTGCTGGGTCTGGACGAAGAACTCCACTTCCCGGATGCCGCCACGGCCGAGCTTGACGTTATGTCCGGCAACCGCAATGGCCCCGTGCCCCTTGTGCATATGGATCTGGCGCTTGATCGACTGCACGTCTGCAATTGCCGCAAAGTCCAGGTACTTGCGCCAGATGAACGGCACGATTTCATGCAGAAAGGATTCGCCGGCGGGAATGTCGCCCGCGCAGGGCCGCGCCTTGATCAGCGCCGCCCGTTCCCAGTTCTGCCCCAGGGATTCGTAATAGACCAGCGCAGCGGGCACCGACATGGCAAGCGGGGTCGCACCGGGATCGGGGCGCAGGCGAAGATCCGTACGGAAGACGTAACCGTCCGCGGTCCGGTCCTGCATGATCTTGACCAGGCGCCGCGTCAGCCGAACGAATTCCACCGGAGCTTCCGCGGTTCCCGCCATGGGCGCCTTGGCCGGGTCGTAAAGAACGATCAGATCGATATCGGACGAATAGTTCAGCTCGTTTGCGCCGTGCTTGCCCATTGCAAGAACGATGAGACCGCTATCGACTTCCGGCTTCTCCAGGTCATGCGGTGCGAACTTGTTCAGACGGACCAGATCGCCAAGGCAGAACCTGATTGCCGCTGTCAGCGCGGCGTCGGCAAACCCGGCCAGGGCACCGGTAACGCGGTTCAGACCGATCGCACCGGAGATATCGGCGAGGCCAAGCGTCAATGCGAGGTCGTGTTTGAAGTGGCGCAAGGTCCGCATGATACCGGCCTCGTCCTCTGCCCGTGCTTCACGGGCGGCAGACAGCAGGTTTTCAAGACGGCTTTCCGGCGCTTCCTGCAGCAAGCGAAGGAGACGCGGTGGATCGGCAAGCATCAGATCGCGCAGATAAGGCGAGTTTCCAATGACCCCGATCAGGAAACCTTCCAGGTCCGGTTTATCGTGCAGAAGAACGTTGAGGGCCTCGCCGGCTTCGGCATGAGCCAGAAGATCTTTCAGGAACAGGGCTGCATGATCGGGATCCGGTGCCGTTGGGACCACTGCGATCCGGTCGGCCAGAACGCCCGCGCCACCGTCCTGGTCAGTTCCCTTCTCCCGTTTGCCCGGCTGTGCCGCCTTGTTCATGCCCGCTCCTGCTGCTGTCCGGTTTCACCGGCTTGAGATCGATCCGGGCGCTCAGCCCCGGGTCCTCATTCATGAAGCGCAAGTCTCCGCCATGCAAGCGGGCAACCGCCTTGACAAGACTCAATCCAAGGCCTGTTCCAGGTTCGGAACGGCTTTCCTCCAGCCGAACGAAACGTTCCTTCACCCGGTCCTGGTCCTTTTCCGGAATGCCGGGGCCATTGTCGGTGACGCTGAGGACGATGCGGCCGTCGTCCTCCCGCCCGCCAAGGCGAATAAGCAGGTCGCCAGTTTCAGGACGACCGTATTTCAGTGCATTCTCAATGAGATTCACCAGTACCTGGCTGATGAGGTCGCGATTACAGTCTGCCTTCAGCCCTTCGGGCAAATCGGTTTCAAGCTTGCCGCCCTCATCTTCAACCAACGGCTCGTAAAGTTCGGCAACTTCGGCAACCAGCTTGTTGAGATCGGTCGGCTCCATAACGGAGGCTGGTGCCATGGATTCAACACGCGCAATACGCAGCAGCGCGTTGAATATCCTCAGGAGCTGGTCGGATTCCTCCAGTGTCGCTTCCAGGGCGCTGCGGTAGCCCTCCTCCCCCTTCGCTTCCCGCAAGGCGTTTTCGATCCGGGTCTGCAGGCGCGTCAGAGGTGTCTTCAGGTCATGGGCGATGTTGTCTGTCACATCCTTCATCGACTGCATCAACAGTTCGATCCGGTCGAGCATCGTGTTGAGATTGATCGCCAGACGATCGAATTCGTCGTCATTGCCCGCGACCGGCAGACGGCCGGAGAGCTCACCCTGCATGATCGTGCGGCTGGTGGCGGAAATCTCGTCGATGCGCTTCATCACCCTGCGGCTGACAAACAGCCAGGTGATCGCGGCCATGACCACCACAACGACCAGCCACAGGCGCAAGGCGTTGGCCAGAAGGTTGGAGAACCGGAGCTGGTCGCCCAGGTCACGCCCAACCAGCAGACGGAAGCCGCCGCGCAGCTCAAACGTGCGCACCATGGCCTGCCGCTCTACGTCCTCAGCATCCTGGCCAAGGCGCGTGTAACGGACCCGGCGCAATCCGCCATCGGCCTCTTCGAGAACGGTGGTCGGCAGGCGGGCAATATTTCCGACAAGCGCATTGCCGGCGAAATCGACGAGGAGATAAAGGCTGGCATCTGGATGGCGGGAGCGCCTGTCGATGGTTTCGACAAGATCGCGAACACCGCCGCGCACATAGACGTCGGCAAGGGTTTTCAGTTCTGAATCGACGGATTGAACCACCTGCTCGGACATCAGATTGTCCGTGTTGTCCGCGAGATAGAACAGCAGCACACCGGACATCACCGTGAAGACGGCAATGTAGAGCAGCGACAGCTTGAAGGCTGTGGTTCTGGTAAACCTAGTGAGCCGCGTCACGGATCGTATATCCGGCACCCCGGATGGTGTGCAGAAGTGGTGTTTCGAAGCCCTTGTCGATCTTGCCGCGCAGCCGGGAGATATGAACGTCGATCACGTTGGTCTGCGGATCGAAGTGATACTCCCAGACGTTTTCGAGCAACATCGTACGGGTCACAACCTGGCCGGCGTTCTGCATGAGATATTCCAGAAGGCGGAATTCGCGCGGCTGCAGCGGGATTTCCGTTTCGCCGCGGCGGCACGAATGCGCCATCCGGTCCAGCGTCAGGTCGCCGACGGTATAGGTGGTCTCAATCTGGCTGGCCGACTTGGGGCGTCGTGCCAGTGCCTCTATGCGGGCTTGAAGTTCGGTAAAGGCGTAAGGCTTGGGCAGGTAGTCGTCGCCACCGGCCTTCAGGCCCTTGACGCGGTCATCGACCTGACCGAGTGCCGAGAGGATCAGCACCGGTGTGTGATTGCCTTCCCGGCGCAGGTCCTGAATGACCGAAAGGCCGTCCATCTTCGGCAGCATGCGGTCAACAATGAGGATGTCGTAGTCCCTGTCGAGGGCCATATCCAGCCCGGTCCGCCCATCGGCAGCCTGGTCGGCGGTGTGGCCCAGTTCACTCAAACCCTTGACGAGGTAGCTTGCAGCTTCCGGGTCGTCTTCAATGACAAGAATCCTCAACATCTCATCCTTTTAGCTTGAGTTGGCCCTAAAGAAAATGGCTGACGGCGGCGATGGATGTGAGAGTCGCCGCCGCCAGTCAGTCAGGGTTTAGCAGATAAACCCTTGGCAATGACCGGCCCGTCGGGGTTTGGGGGCAGAGGGCAGGCCGGTCTTGCCTCACAGGTCCGGTTCGGGGCAGAACCGGCCCCTGATCAGGCGAGGTTCATGGGCAGGGCCACGAACCGTGTCGTGTCGTTGCTTTCAACCCGGAAGAGAACCGCCTTGCGGCCATCCTTTTCCGCCTTGTCCAGCGCCTTCAGCACGTCGGACGGGCTGTTGACCTTCATGCCGGCCACTTCCAGGATCACGTCACCGGTGTTGAGGCGTTTTTCGGCTGCCGGGCTTTCCGGGTCGATTTCGGCAATAACCACGCCGTCACCTTCCAGGCCAGCTTCGGCTTTCGTCGTCAGGACCAGGCCGAGATCATCCAGGCTGGTCTTGCTTTCGCCGGCCTCCGGCTGAACGGCTGCAACCTGTTCCTGATCCTGCAGGCGGCCCAGTGTCACAGTGACGTCCTCTTTCTGGCCGTCACGCCAGACCGTGATGTCCACCTGGCTGTCGGGCTCGTAAGCTGCAATGATCTTGGACAGCTCGCGCGGGCCCTTCACTTCAGTGCCGTCAACGGCAAGGATGGTGTCGCCCGAGCGCAGGCCAGCCTTCTGTGCCGGGCTGTTTTCCTGCGCTTCCGCGACGATGGCGCCGCGGGCCTCTTCGAGGCCAAGGCTCTCCGCGATGTCATCCGTGACGTTCTGAATCTGAACGCCCAACCAGCCGCGAACGACGGTGCCGTCGTCCTTCAGCTCCATGATGACATCCTGCGCGGTCGAAGCCGGAATTGCGAAGGCGATACCGACGTTGCCACCGGACGGCGAGAAGATCGCCGCATTCACACCGATGACTTCGCCATGCATGTTGAAGGCCGGGCCACCGGAGTTGCCGCGGTTGACCGGGGCATCGATCTGGATGAAGTCGTCATAAGGACCGGCGCCGATGTCGCGGCCACGTGCCGAGACGATACCAGCCGTGACGGAGCCGCCGAGACCGAACGGGTTACCGATTGCGACAGTCCATTCGCCGACCTGCGGTGCTTCCTTGGCGAAATCGACATAGGTGAACGTGTCGTCGCTTTCGACCTTCAGAAGGGCCAGATCCGTCCGTTTGTCTGCGCCGATGAGCTTGGCATCATACTCCTTGCCGTCACGGTCGATCACGGTGAACTCGGTCCCGTTTTCGATCACGTGATGGTTGGTGACGAGGTATCCGTCATCAGAGATGAAGAAGCCGGAGCCCTGGGAAATGCCATACTGGCGCGGGGCACGGCGCTGATTTTGTTGCTGGTCACCGCCACCCTTGCCGCCGAACTCGCGGAAAAAGCGCTGGAACGGATGGCCATCAGGCAGGCCCTTGAAGAAGTCTTCGAAATTGTCGTTGCCGCCACCGAAGTTCATCATGCGCGGTTCTGCGGCCTGCTTGACCTGAACGCTGACAACCGCCGGGCTGACGGCAGTGACGACGTGGGAGAAGTCCAGCGGAGCCGCGGTATCGACACGGACAGCATCAGCCAGAGCCAACTGGCTCGGAACAATGGTCTGTGCCGTCAGAAGTCCGGCTGCGCCGAGCGCGACGACGCCTGCCAACAGTTTGGCGCGACGGGAGCGCAGGGGAGAAACTGAGCGACTGTTTTGCATGTTGTCTTCCTCTTTCGAGATAAGGTTTGAAAACCATTTCCGGGACCGCTTGCGGGGAAAGCGCTCCAGGCTCGAAAGTGAAAGTAGGTGAACCAGTCTTACAGGCGCCTGTCGGCGGCATTACGGTTTTGTAAGGTTGGGAACCCGGGCGTAAAACGTGAGGAAAACCGCCAGCATCGGGCCTCAATTGGCTACGGTTTTTTCCGTCCCGAACATGCACAGAGGTGAAAACCGGTTGCAGGAAGCATGAAACAGCCGGCCAGCGACCTGGGCAGAGCGTTCTCTGCCTCGCGTTACGAGGGGGTCGATTCGCCTGTCAGGGGAAGACGACTGGCGTATCACCCGCCTGCCATCGGTTCCATTTCGACATCACGGATTGGAAGCGGGGAGACATTTCGAAGGCTTCCAGCCAGGCTTTCAGTGACGTCCACTCCTGGCTGTCGAACCAGCTGCGGTCCGAGTTGGCGAACTGACGAACGAACGGCAGGATCGCAAAGTCGGCCAGCGAGGCCTTGTCGCCGAAAAGCCAGGGCGTAGCCGCGAGACGGCTGTCCAGATGCCAAAGGAACTCCGCAGCACCGGCTTGCTCTGTTTCCCTGTCTGTGTCCGGATATCTCGTATCGTACTTGTAGCGATCCAGATGGCGCTTGAACGGGCCATCGCAAACGCCGATCAATTCCAGCATGGCATCGAGATCGCCTTTTTCCGGCTTCAGCCAGTTTTCCGGGTCGGACCGGTCAAGTGCCCAGAGCATGATCTCGAGGCTTTCATCGATCACCGTTTCACCGGTCTTCAGGCAGGGTACCGTTGCCGAGGGAGACGTTTCCAGAAACTCGGGTGCCTTGTCCCTCAGGACGATTTCCCGCAATTCGACCTGCTCGCCACTTGCGGCAATCGAGAGCCTTGCCCTGATGGCATAGGGGCAACGGCGGAAAGAATAGAGGATCGGCATCAAGGTTGCGTTCATGCGCGTGGAATGACCCATCGGTGCCGGAAGGTCAACAGTGCCGAAATCACCTTATTGCAACAAAGCACTTGGTGGTTTTCACAGGTTATAAAGGAAATTTGGCGAAACTTATGCCGATAGGGTACGGACATGAGCGACTCGCTTCTTAAGCTTGCCAGGGACAGTTCTTCAGAGAAAAAACACGAGCTTGCCGAGCACGTGACAGGCCTGCTTGTTGCCCGCGCAGACGACCCCGGCTCCGAAGAGACGCATCTTCTGAACAACATGCTCGAGGGCGTCTACGATTCCCTTGCTCACGACGCCAAGCGCAAGATGTCCGAACGTCTTGCAGATGTGCCGTCAATGTCCTCCAAGCTTGCCGCGGCAATGGCCAGCGACGACCTGCCTGTGGCCCAGGCAGTGCTGGAACGCTCCAAGTCGCTTCGCGAAGAAGACCTGCGCAAGATCGCGGAAACCAAGGACCAGGGTTACCTTCTGGCCCTCGCCAAGCGCGACCACGTCAGCAACGATATCAGCAATATCCTGATCAAGCGCGGCAGCAGGGATGTCAAACACACGCTGGCCGCCAACCTCGGCGCCGAGATCACCATGCCGGTGTTCGAAAGCCTGGTGAAGGACATGCCCAAGCAGCTTGGTGATCGCATCCGTCACTTGCGCAAGTCGAACGAGGAGCTGCTGGAAGATCTGTTCCGTGACGACGGTGAAGTCGCTGCCGGTGCGGAACTGGTGAAAAAGCAATCCAAGATCAGCCCGAAGGCGTGGCTGATGGGCATCCGTCTCGGCAAGACGACCCTGAACAAGGCGGTCTACCAGCTGGCCCAGGAACACAATCTTCTCGATGCGGTCGCCTTGCTCTCGTTCTTCTCCGGCCTCGACATGAAGTATGTGCACAATCTCATGGTCCGTTTCGATTCCACCGGCATCGCCACCGTCTGCCGGGCCACCGGGATCGGCGCGATGGAATTCCAGGCCGTGTGCAAGGAACGCTGCAAGCATCTGAAGTTTCCCGAAAGCACCGGCAGCAAGTGGCTGACGAACTACCACATGCTCGATGACACCGATGCCCGCCGGCTTTTGGCGCTCATGAAAATCAGGTTGAAAGCAGCCAAACACGAGAAGGCTGCCTGATCGCCCTCGGCCCAAGTGCGAAAATCCGTTTCGCGACAGGACCAAAATTGAGTTTCAAAATCCAAGTCAATTCCAGATTTTTCGCCTAGAACTTGTGCAAATGCACATTTTTCAGGCGACTTCATGCATATAGATCCCAAACAAACCTTCAGGACCGCGTTTGCCCCGGCGTTGCCTTGGCCGCAGCCAACCGAAGCGTTTCTGGCCATGACGGGCGGCGCTGTCGGTATCGGCGCATGCGCGCTGATGGTGTGGTTGATGCATGCATATGGCGGCCTGCCGCTTTTTCTGATGGCGCCTCTTGGTGCCTCTGCCGTACTGGTGTTTGCCGTACCAAACAGCCCACTTGCACAGCCTTGGTCCGCAATTCTGGGAAACACCTTGTCGGCGGTGTGCGGTGTGGTGGCGCTTGCCTTGCTGCCGTTGGAAACCGCACCGGTTCTGGCTGTCGCGCTTGCGTTTGCCGCGATGATGCTCGGCCGGGCTCTGCATCCACCTGGCGGAGCTGTCGCCTTGCTGATTGGCTTGTCGCCTGAGCTTCTGACGGAAACAGGCGCGCTGATGATCGTCTTCAATACAGCCGTGATGACTTGTGTACTGGTAGCATCCGGCCTGGTGTTTCATCGTTTCTCCGGTCGGAAATATCCGTTCCGGACAAGCCTTTCGCAAAGTGGGCCACCACCAATGCGGCGTCTTGGCCTGACCGAGGAAAATCTGTCGGATCTGCTGTCGAAGTTTCACCAGTCGACCAACCTCGGCGCTGTCGATCTTGCCCGGCTTGTGGCCGCTGTCGAGGCAGAGTTGATACAGCCTCCCTTCGAAGGGGTATCCTGTGCAGATGCGATCGCCCTGGAACACCTTCATGTTGCTCCAGACGCGCCTCTTCAGGAAATCCTCAGCAAACTGCAGCAGTCCGAAACATCCAAAGTCGCTGTCGTGAATGCTGACGGCCATCTTGCCGGTCTCATCAACCAGCGTGACCTCCTAAGCGTCCTGAGCAAAGGCTCCGGTGACGGATCAAACTTCACCCCTCCCCTCGCTCGGGACCTATTGCATGCTCCGGTGACGTCTTTCGACGGCACCCTGCCGCTTGGTGATGCCCTGCATGTGATGGTTCGCGATAATCTGGATCATGTTCCGGTGTGCCAGAACGGAGTGTTCGAAGGTTTTCTGACCCGCTCACTCCTGCTTGAGGCCCTGGTCTGGCCCGCAACGGACAGAAAGGCCGCCTGACGCGGTAAAAGCACAGGGATGCGAAGGGAGTTTTCCTGAATGAGCCAAGATGACGACCTGCCGGGAGACCCTGTCTGCTACGCCGACATGCTGGTGGGCGGATTTGTCGTTGATCAGGAGACCTTTCGCGATGTCAGCCGGTTCCGCAAATCCGAGCGCAGCCGTCTCTATGAAAAGCGGAAGGGACTGACCAGCACGGAGCGGGCGGTAAAGACCGCTGCGCTGATCGATAAGCTTCGCCCCGTCCTTGAAGCACTCGACTATCAGAGGATTTCGATCTACTGGCCAATCCGCGGTGAACCCGACCTTCGCCCCTTGATGACAGAGCTTTGCAACTCGGGCAGGACAGTTCTTCTACCGGTCGTTCTCGAAAAGCAGACTCCGCTGGTCTTTCGCCCGTGGCAGCCAGGCTGCAAGATGGTGCGAGGCCTCTGGAACATTCCCGTTCCAGAAGAAGGCTCATCGCAGGTGCCCGAGGTCGTGATCGCCCCGCTTGTTGGCGTCGACGCCCACTTTTACCGCCTGGGCAACGGTGGCGGCTACTACGACCGCACGCTGGCATCGCTGCCGGCCAAACCGCTGACCATCGGGATCGGGTTCGCTTTCTGCAGTCTCAACTCCATCTTTCCAATGCCCTGGGATGTGCCAATGGACAAGGTCGTTCTGGACACCGGACCTTTGGAAGTTGAACAGGGAAAATGAACCTTGCTTCAACCAGTAGTTATCCAAAGCAAAGCCGCGCGGGGTCTCCCAGAGACTTTATCAACTAAAGTAAACACGCTCGAGGCACGCATAAGCGCGTAAAATGTCAGCCTTATCCTGTAATTAATACGGATAGCGCGATAGATTTATCCTTTTTTTATCCTGCGCTTTAGACAGTTGTAAACTGTCTCTGCGGTAGTCCTGTTGCAAGAAAAACGGACAGCTAAAAGATGCTCAACGACCTTCTCAATCTCGCTCAGGAAAGCACCCCGGAAAAACGCCACCAACTGGTGGAACACGTTACCGAGCTTTTCGTTCGAGGCGCAAACAGTTACCAGACTGAAGAAATCGCTCTGTTCAACACGGTTCTGGAAAGCATGCTTCCCACCATGGAGCCTGAACAGAAGAAAGCGATTTCCGAACAGCTGGCGCCGATAGACGACACTTCCAACAAGGTCGCCTATGAGCTTGCCCGAGAAGAGATCGACATCGCCAGGCCGATGCTGACGTCCTCAAACGCCCTGAAGACCGAGGATATCCTGCGGCTGGCCAAGACCATGGGCCAGGGGCACCTGCTGGCGATTTCGAAACGCCAGCATCTTGAAGCCAATGTCACCGATGTCCTGCTGGAACGCGGCGAGAACCCGGTCAAGCAATCTGTTGCTGCCAACTCCGGCGCGGAGTTTTCCGAATGGGGCTCCCGCCTGCTGATCAAGCTGGCGGAAAAGGACGAGAAAATCCGCGACGCCATGATGGAGCGCGCGGACATTACCGAGTCCGACTACGACAAACTGATCAACCAGATGCCTGAGGCCCAGCAGGCTAAGATCCGCCAGCTGCGCAAGGAAAACGAAACCCTGATCCAGGATCTTTTCCACAAGGCCAGCAAGGTTGTTGCCAGCTCGAAGCTGGAACGCAAGGCGACCCGCATCAATGCGAAGGTCACCTTGAAGGAAATTCGGGCCGGGCAACGTTCGCTCAGCAAGGCGATCACGCAGCTGTCGCTGTCCAACAATCTGTTCGACATCTGCTTCCTGCTGGCGGAAATGGCCGGGCTGGAGCAGAAATACGTCACCAATGTCATGGTACGTTACGACTCCACCGGCGTGGCGGTTCTTTGCCGTGCCATGGGAGTGGAAAATGCAGACTACAATGCGCTGTGCAAGGCCCGGGCGATGCACAACAAGCAGCCGCAGTCGACGGCGGAAAACTGGGCGAACGACTACCAGTCGCTGTCAGACCGCGACGCGCGCCGTCTGCTGTCCTTCATGAAGATCCGTCTGCAGACCCTGGAAGGCCAGGCGGCCTGAGGCCGCCTCCCCGCTTCCCGTCAGATCACGCCTCTGCTTTGCCGGGCGACACATCCCGCGTCACCACCGCAGCACCCGCCTCCAGGGTGCGATGGACAGGACATTTGTCGGCGATCTCCAGGAGCCTGGTCCGCGTTGTTTCGTCAAGGTTGCCTTCCAGCGTGATCAAGCGCTCGAACCGATCGATCTTGCCGTTCCGCGACTTCACGCTTTCCGAACACTCTTCACAATCGGCCGCGTGCACCTTGCCGTGCAGAACACGGGTGCCGATCCGTTCGATATCCAGCCCCTTGCGTTCCGCATACATGCGCAATGTCATGACCGTGCAGGCCCCGAGTGCGGCGGACAGATATCCATAGGGCGACGGGCCGCTGTCGAACCCACCGACATCCTTGGGTTCGTCGGCAATCATCCGGTGTACGCCGCTCGTGACCATGACCTGAAACTTGCCCTGGCCGGTCTCCACCACTTCAACACCATCCTTTGCTTCGTCGCCGGCCTGCTCCGCGACAGGATCGAGATAACGCCCGACCCAACCGGCAATCACACGTGCCGCATAGGCCGCGTCCTGGCTCTTTGAAAGTAGATGGTCGGCCGTATCGAGCGACACGAAGCTCTTGGGGTGCTTTGCGGCAACGAAAATGCTGGTGGCGTTGTCGATACCGACAACCTCGTCGAGCGGGGCATGCATCACGAGAAGTGCCTTGCCGAGACCCGCGACCTTGTCGCGAACCGACTGGGCTTCCAGATCGTCCAGGAACTCCTTGCGAATGGTAAAGTTGCGCCCTTCGAGAGAAACCTCTCCTTCGCCCTGCTCGCGGATCGTCTCTTCCACCCCCTTGAAGCTTCGGATCACATGATCCGCGTCGGAGGGAGCGCCGATCGTCACGACGGCCCGCACTTCGGGAATGTCGGCGGCAACGGACAGAACCGCGGCCCCGCCGAGCGAATGGCCGATCAGGAGCTGTGGAGCCTGATAGTTCCGGCGTAGATAATCTGCTGCCCGCTTCAGGTCTTCGACGTTGGAGGAAAATCCGGTTGAGGCGAAATCGCCCCCACTGCCGCCGAGGCCGGTGAAATCGAACCGGAGCACGGCAATACCCTCTTGCGAAAGCGCGCTGGCAACGTGGCGGGCGGCGGCGATATCCTTGGAGCAGGTAAAGCAGTGCGCGAACAGGGCGAAAGCCCTGATCTTGCCTGACGGCAGATCCAGCCGGGCCGCCAGACTTGCGTCGTGCGCGCCGTCAAATTCCAGTTTCAGCGGATGCTGTCCCATTCTTCTGCCTCCATGCGTTCACTCGGCCACAGGTAAGCACACCTGCCCGTCATGCAAGTCACGCATTGGTGTGAACACAGTGACCGCAGATCTTGAACGGTATGCAGCTGTTGAGACCGGATACGAACGGGCGGAAGTGTCAGTCGGCCTTGTCCAGCAACGCCTGCAGCCTGCGCTCCTCTTCGGCGGTCAGCTTGGGGGCGGAGACATCGTTTGCAGCAGCGCGATTGCGAGAACGCTTGCGCAGGGCCGCAACAATCGCAATCAGACCCGCAATCAGGGCAACGGGGCCCGCGGCCCACAGAACGATTGTATGCCAGGCGAAGCGGGGCTTCAGCAGTACGAATTCGCCATAGCGGGACACAAGGTAATCGATCACCTGCTCGTCACTGTCGCCGGCGACCAGTCGTTCGCGCACCAGGACGCGCAGATCCTTGGCCAGCGGCGCGTCGCTGTCATCGATGGACTGGTTCTGACAGACCATGCAGCGCAGTTCAGCTGATAGCGCCCGGGCCCGGCCTTCCAGTACCGGATCATCCAGAACTTCGTCGGGTGCAACGGCAAGAGCCGGTGCGGCAAGGAGGCTCACACAAAGTAGCAGGGCAAGGAATAGACGCTGTATCATCCGGTCACTCCGCCGCTGCCACACTTTGCTGACGTTTGCGGGCCGGTTTCGGAGCCCCCACGCGCAGTCGCCTGTCGGCAATGGAGAACACCGCACCCAGGGACATGATCACACAGCCAATCCAGATCAGGGTGATCAGCGGCTTGAAATAGACGCGCACGTCGACAGCGCCATCGCCGCGCCCTTCACCGAGCGAGAGATAGACCTGCGAAAACCCCGTCGTATAGATACCGGCTTCCGTTGTTGGCATCTGGCGCGCCGTGTAGATGCGCTTGGAGGGGTCAAGCTCGGCCACCAGGTTTCCGCCCTGACGGATGGAGAAGTGACCGACTTCTTCAGTGTAGTTCGGACCGCGGCGCGGTGCGGCGCCTTCGAAGGTCATCTGGTATCCGGCAAGTTCGACAACATCGCCCGGACGCATTGTGAGGACGCGTTCTTCCTGAAACGCGGAAGCAGTAACAATGCCGAGGACTGTAAGGCCTATGCCGAAATGGGCAGTGGCCGTTCCCCAGGCTGATCCCGGCAGGCCAACAAGACGGGCAAACCCGCGTTTGAAGCCTATTTCGAAGAATTTGACACGGGTCACGATTTCGGAAATCGCACCCGCCATGACCCAGACCGCCAGCCCAACACCAAGCGGCGCCAGCACCTTGTCCATGCCCCAGGCCCAGTAAGAGACCAGCGTCAGCAACAGGGCAAGGCCGAAAGCCGCATAAAGCCGCTGGCAGGCCGCCCCAAGATCAGCCCGTTTCCAGGACAGGATCGGACCGAAAGGCACTGCCAGAAGCAGCGGCACCATCAAGGGACCGAACGTCAGATTGAAGAAAGGTGCACCGACTGAAATCTTCTCGCCAGTGACGGCATCAAGCACCAGCGGATAGAGCGTGCCTACAAAGACGGCTGCACAGGCAGCGGTCAGGAACAGGTTGTTCAGCACCAGACCGCCTTCCCGGCTGATGGGTGCGAACAAGCCCCCCTGCTTCAACATCGGTGCACGCCAGGCGTAAAGGCTGAGCGATCCGCCGATGAAGATGCACAGAAGGCCGAGAATGAAGACGCCGCGGGCCGGGTCGGTCGCAAAGGCATGAACCGAAGTCAGGACGCCGGAACGCACCAGGAAGGTGCCGAGAAGCGACAGGGAAAAGGTGAAGATCGCCAGCAGTACTGTCCAGACCTTAAGCGCCTCGCGCTTTTCCATGACGATTGCCGAGTGCAGCAGAGCTGTGCCCGCAAGCCAGGGCATGAAGCTGGCATTTTCGACCGGATCCCAGAACCACCAGCCACCCCAGCCAAGTTCGTAGTAGGCCCAGTAGGAGCCCATCGCGATGCCGAGCGTGAGGAAGCACCAGGCAAGCAGTGTCCAGGGCCGCACCCAGCGTGCCCAGGCCGCATCGATACGGCCGAGGATAAGCGCTGCCACCGCGAAGGAGAATGTGATGGAGAAGCCGACATACCCGACGTAAAGCAGAGGCGGGTGAATGGCGAGGCCGATGTCCTGCAGGATCGGGTTCAGGTCAGACCCTTCCAGCGGGGGATTTGCAATCCGGGTGAAAGGGTTGGACGTTGCCAGCAGGAACAGGACAAAACCTGCGGTAACCCAGCCCTGGACGGACAATGTCACCGCTCTCAGGTCGGCCGGCAGGTTGCCCCCGAAGACGCCAACAAGAGCCCCGAAGAAAACCAGGATCAGCACCCACAGAAGCATCGAGCCTTCGTGGTTTCCCCAAACGCCCGTGAACTTGTAGATCAGGGGTTTTGCCGAATGACTGTTCTCGACAACGTTCAGCACTGAAAAATCGGAATTGAGATAAGCCCCCGTCAGCACCACAAAGGACAGAAGGACCAGGAGAAAGAGCATCACCGAAACCGGCGGTGCCACCGCCATCAGGCGCTCATCCTTCTGAAGCGCCCCCCAGATCGGCAGAACGGATTGGACAAGTGTCAGCGCGAAGGCCAGCACAAGTGCGTAGTGTCCGAATTCGACAATCATGTCCGTTCCTCTTCCTCACCGGCACTGCGAACAATCAGTTCGCGTTGCCTTCTTCGCCTTGCCAGTGTCCCTGCGCCTTCAGCGCTTCGGCCACTTCCTTGGGAATGTAGTTCTCATCGTGCTTGGCCAGCACACTGTCCGCAACGAAAACTCCGTCCGAGCCGACGACACCCTCGGTCACCACGCCCTGCCCTTCCCGGAACAGATCCGGCAGGATGCCCTTGTAGGTGACGGCAACCGTATTGGCCGTGTCGGTTACACGGAAGCTGACCTCGGCATTGTCGGAGCGCACGACGGAGCCTTCCTCGACCAGGCCACCGAGCCGGATCCGCTGACCGGGCGCAACGCCGTTCTGGGTGATTTCGGTCGGGCTTTGGAAAAACACGATCTCGCTTCTCAGCGCGATCAGAATCAGCGTCAGGGCAATGGCCAGAACCGCGCCAGCCGAACCGATAAGGGTCAATCGTCTTTGTTTGCGTGTCATCAGCGAAGCGTCCGATTTTCAATTCCCCGGCGCAACTGCGCCGCCTGCGGCAGGTCTGCCGCTCAACCGTCAGTTAGACCAAGCTGGCTGGCAGCGTCCTTGATCATGGACAAGTCCTCCGGCTTGTCCGCATATGCCGACAGCGCCTCCTCAAGAGCCTTTTCCGCATCCTGTTTCTTACCCAGGACCATATAGGCGCGGATCAGCCGGTTCCACTCCTCCACCGATCCGCCTTCCGTGGACAGACGCTCGGCAAGGCCGGCAACCATACCGGCGATCATGGCCTGACGGTCATCCGCGGCCATTTCGCTGGCGGCAGCAACCTCCTCCTGGGACGGCCCCGGCAAACTGTTGCCAACCGGTGCGCCTCCTGTCAGCCGGGCCATTTCCTGGCGTGCAGCCCCAACCCAGGCTGCGGTCTCATCAGCGCCCTGAAGGAGAGCCTGCCAAGCAGCAATCGCGTCTTCCTTGCGGCCTTCCTGGCCAAGCGCCAGTGCGAGAAAGAATCGTGGCTTTACGGCTGCAGGTTCCAGCGACACGGCCTGCTCGAAGGCTGCGCGGGCATCGGCTGTAACCAGACCCTGGTTTGCAATCGTCAGGGCTTCACCCATATCGGTGAGCCAGGCCTGGTTCGGCCCGAGAATGCGGATTGCGTTGGAATAGGCTTTCGCAGAAGCCTGAGGCTGACCGAGTGACAGGTAGACCGGCGCAATGACTGCCCAGCCTTGTCCATCTTCCGGATTTTCCGCCAGATGACGTTCAACACGGGCAACCAGCAGATCGACGGATTGTTCTTCCGCCGGTGCGCTCAGACGGCTCAGCAATGGCTGGTCGGGAAGATCGGGAGAGCCAAGGACAAGATAAAGTCCGAAAGCCGAGGCTGGCAGCGCCAGCAGGGCCAGCCCCTGCGCAAGCTTCAAGCCTCCACCCCTGGAGCCGTCCTGCTTTTTGCTGTCGCCCCTGTCGTGGGCTGCAAGCAGACGGCGCGCGATTTCCGTTCGCGCAGCCTCGGCTGCTTCGGCGTCTATCAGGCCCCGTTCGAGTTCCGTCTCGATCGCCGCAAGCTGCTCGCGATAAACCGCCTCGTCCGCACGTGCCGGTGCATCCTCCTGATGGCGCCGTGTGCGCGATAGGGGAATAAGTACCGACAATGTCGCAACCCCGGTCAACAGGGCAATCAGGATCCAGAACACCATGGCCGCACTATAGACAATTCAATGCGGACAAAAGCAAGGTGGCTGGGATGTGACCGGCGGTCGCGGCGCAAACAAATCAGTGAATGAGGCCAGACCGTCAAATCCATTGCGGCAACCGGCTTTGCGATGCGACGCCTTCGAGGACCTAGCGGGAACCGTCAGCGCCGGCCTAAAGCATTGGCGACAAGTTTGCGTTCCGGACTGGGGCCGGAACTGGCATCGGCCGCGTTCTTGCTCGCCTTTGCATAGGCGGATTGCCGGCTGCGGCGCAGCTGCGCGGCGTAATCCGTGCCGAAATAGATCTCCGACAGCATGATGGCGACGTCGGCTGCGGCAATCTGTGCCTCCAGCGCAGGTCCCTTGGACCTGCCAAGATCGGTGATCAAAGAACGGGTCAGGATTTCAAGCGTCTGTTCGACCGCCTGGCGTGTGCTTTTGCCGATCTCGTTGACGGCAAAGGTCTCGGAGGCGTTCCGAACCATTGCGACCACGCGCAGCGTACGCACAGCGTCATCAATCGCGATCTGGTCGATCTGCAGCTTGCCATCCTTGTCGAACTTCGGCACCTGCAGGGCGCGCCGCACACTGCCGTGGGCGCTGTTCAATTCCCGGGTGACGACGCTGGAAATGCTGCGTTTGGTTTCCGCCAAACGTTTGTGCCACCTGCCGGTGACCGACAGATCCATGTCACGTTCAACGCCGCGGACCAGCAGGTGATACTCCGACAGCGCCTGAGAAAAGGCCACAGGGTCCGGATTGTTGTTGCGATGTTCGAGCGCCAGAATCTGCAGGCGTTCGGCCTCGCTCATGACCACATCAACAAACGGTGCGAACTGGGAATGGGCAATCGCCTTGGGGTCGGGGTCGCCCGCCAGACGTCCGGCGAAGGCACACAAGGCCGAAGGCATGTCCGAGCGATCCACCAGCGCGGCGGCGATCACCGGAACATGGTCGGGAAACCGTGCGGTGCATTTGTCGACGAGGCGCAGTACATCCGTGTCCTGCTTCAGCCGGTGCTCGTTGATGCGGTCCGGTATGTTCTGCAGGAACGGCACCAGCCAGCGTTCTGCCGCGAAGATCTTCTGAATGTCCCTGACTTCGGAGATACCGCGTTCGCCACCAAGTTCGATTGCCATTCGGCGCTTGTCTTTGTCGGACGTTTCCGCGCGGCGCAGCATGTCGCCGATGGCGTCCACGGCACGCGAGCGCAGCGCCTGCACCAGGGCATCCACACGCTCACCACTAACGGCAGAATTTCCGGCCTGTTCCAGCACAAGGCGAATGTCGGCAGCCATGACATCACGACCGAGCCAGTTCCAGACACGGTCGAGAATGCCCCGCTGGATTCGGCCCTCCTGCCGCTGTGGCAGCATCTCGTTGATCAGAAAATCATCCAGCGGCGTGAAGAACATCCGCTGGATCTGATTGCGCCGCTGAGCGCCACCCGGCATGCTCGGCGCAACCGGCTGCGGTTTGCGAATGAGTGCCACGGCTGCGGCAAGAACGAGCTTGATATGCGGATCGGCGTGTTTTTGAACCTTGGCGCGTTCCAAATTCCGGACCAGAGCCTCAACCGCCTTGGGGCTCAGACTACGCAAGTAGGTTTTGATTTTGGTTTCAAGCTGGTCCGAATATGTCATTCACAGCGTCAACATCGCGATCCTAGTTACCACGAGTTTAACGTTAGAAGACTTAAGCAAGTGTTGAGAATAAATACCGGGAACTTAAAGGGCTTCGGACAGCATCACCAGGACACTGTCTCCCCTTGAGCCTTTTCCGCGCCGGCTGGTTCAGCCGATCACCTGCCAGGCACCCTGGTCGGTTTCACACGCCGTGCCGCGTGCCTGCAAGGTACGCCCCTGGAGAACCATCTCGTGCGTAAACTCGCGGCAGCTGGTCTCGTTGACGAAATAGACCGGTCCGGGACGGACTTGACCGCTGCGGCCGGTACGCTCGTTCTGCCAGGCAACAGAAACCCCAAGGCCACGCGCGCGCAATGCCCTGCTCTGGGCATCTTCGGCTGCCTTGCGGTCAGACGGTTCAAGCGCGTCCCCGAACTCGTTGTTCACCAGCACCGATATGGCCGTATTCGCTTCCGAGCCGGAAACATTCGCATTCGGGTCGCCGAAAAAGGACCCCCAAGTATTGCTGTCTCTCGACCCGGACGTCATGGAGCAACCTGCCAAAACAAAGGCAAGAGCAAGACACGAGGCACCGCGAAGACGCATTCTTGAAAGCTCCAAGTTCTTCGAATTTCAACCAGAAGCAGCTGAAATCCGATTGCTGACCATTTTCCAAAGGCTAGCGCAAAATGACTGCACTAGAAGGCGTGAAACCGGCGCAAACCGGTCGATGAATCAGTGTTATTTTCAATTTGTGGCCGAACTTGGCCACAACCGTGTCTTTGTTTCCGCTATTTGCATCACATCCTATCACAGTCCCGCAAGGGCGGCCCAAGCGAACGTTTGGTAAATCCCCTATTCCTTGCTGAGCGCAGGCAGTACCAGACGTGCCTTCAGGCCTCCGAGCGAGGAACCGTCAAGATCGAAAGTGCCGCCGTAAAGGGCAGCGAGATCGGCCACGATCGACAGGCCAAGACCTGTTCCGGGCACGGTTTCATCCAGACGCCGACCGCGCTTGATGGCTTCCGCGCGCTGTTCAGGCGTCAGTCCGGGACCATCATCCTCGACCGTGATCGTGAACATGTCCCGGTTCGTGGCCGGATCGTTCAACGGCGCCACCTGCACCCGCACCTTCGAACCTGCCCATTTGCAGGCATTGTCGATCAGATTGCCGCTCATTTCTTCCAGATCCTGGCTTTCGCCTCGAAAGCGGATCTGGCCGGACTGCGCGAAACCGACATCAACGCCTTTGTCCTGATAGATCTTGCCCATGGCCCGGATGAGACGGGCAAGAACCGGCTCGGTCTCGCATGAAACACCAATGACGCGCCGCTGCGCCGCCATGCGGGCCCGCTCCAGATGATGCTGGATCTGGGTCGACATGATCGTTGCCTGTTCAGACACCTTGTCAGCCAAGGGGCCGCCGGACGCCCTTGCCTCGTTTGAAATGACCGACAGTGGGGTCTTCAGACCGTGTGCAAGGTTGCCGACGTGGGTGCGTGCCCGCTCGACGATTTCCTTGTTCGACACGATGAGCGCGTTGAGTTCCACAGCCAGCGGCGCGATCTCGCGCGGCAGAGCCTCGTCAATGCGTTCGGCCTCACCCTGTCGAACGGCCGAAAGCGACGCACGCAAGCGCGCAAGCGGCCGCAAGCCGAATTTCACCTGCAGGAAGATCGCCAGAATGAGCCCGAGCCCGACAATGCAAAGCGTGATGGCCACAAGCCGAGCGAACTCGAAGATATCCGCCCAGAACCCTGCAGTTGCAGCGCCGATGGCAATCACATAGGCCGCGTCTTCAACGGTAATTCTCTGCTGGAGCACGCGGATTTCATCACCGGTCGGCCCGACGATGAACCCGGCGTTGGCGTCGTCCTGCCCGATCGGCGGCGTGTTCAGCGGATCCCCCACCAGCGACTCCGATGCATAGAGGATCGACGGGCTGTCGGCGCGTCGAACCGTCCAGTACCAGCCGGACAGTGGCAGGGAGAACCGGGGATCGCCGCGGTAGGTCGGCGCAGTCAGGGTTGCGGTTGCCTGATCAGCACTGGCATCTGCATTGGTTGCCAGCATTTCGGCAATCAGTGCCTTGATATGAACCTCGAGCTGGGCGTCAAACGCCCGTTCGCTCGCTCTTTCATAAAGGCTCACCAGGAACACCCCGGCGATGGCGAGCGCGATGGTGGACCATACAGCCGCCACGAACACCAGACGTGCGGCAAGCGACCGCTGAGGCCGGTTCACGGGCCGGCCGTCCCCGTTGGCAGAGGTCTCAGGTGTCACTCGCCGCTCCCAGGCGGTATCCGAGCCCTCGGATGGTTTCGATCATGTCCGAGCCGATTTTCTTGCGCAGACGGCCGACGAAGACTTCCACCGTGTTGGAATCACGATCGAAATCCTGATCGTAGAGATGTTCGGTCAATTCGGTGCGGGAGATCACCTTGCCCTGGTGATGCAGCAGATAGGACAGCAGCCTGTATTCATGCGAAGTCAGCTTGACCGCGCTGCCGTCCACGGTCACACGGCCGGATCTCAGATCCAGACGCACCGCGCCGCAAGTGAGTTCGTTGGAGGCATGCCCGGCGGCCCGGCGCACAAGCGCACGCACACGGGCAAGCACTTCCTCCATGTGGAAAGGCTTTGCCACATAATCATCGGCACCGGCGTCGATCCCCGCAACCTTGTCCGACCAGCGGTCGCGCGCAGTCAGGATGAGGACCGGCATGGTGCGCCCGTCGCGGCGCCAGTTTTCCAGAACGGACAGTCCGTCGAGGGACGGCAGGCCGAGGTCAAGCACCACGGCGTCGTATGGCTCGGTGTCGCCGAGAAAATGCCCGTCCTCGCCGTCCGTCGCACTGTCGACCACATAGCCGGCCTCTTCCAGGGCGGCCACCAGCTGGCGGTTCAGATCGGTATCGTCTTCGACAACAAGAATGCGCATGAAATTCAACTTTATGACTGATGGAGTCGGAACCAGATCAACCAACCGAAAGCCGGCAGGAAGATGTCGCTTCTAGCAATTACCTGTTGGCGTTGACTGTGACAGTTGTCACCTTGCCACCCTTTAGGACCGACAACAGATAGACGTATCCCCCACCCTGCTGGCAAAGCTGGGCCTTGACTATTTCACCGCCTGCCTGCCCTGCAACCGCCCCAAGCGGGGCGGCCTTGCCGCTGGCCACGGCTTCACGGGCCTGCGACTGGGACAAACAAGCGGCTTGCGCCGGCGCAATGACGGCGAATGTCAGGATTAAAAGGGCAAATATCTGTTTCACGTGTCCGATTCCGGTCTGCTCACGAGGTCATGCGCAAGGTGTAATCAATTTCACCTGAACGCAAGCTGAACCGGTTGTTTGGATTTCTTCAGCAGCCCTAATTGCGACGGCTTCCATCCGCCGCCTTGTCAGCCCAGCGCCACTTCGTCCGTCTGCAGGTCGTCGTAACGGCCCTTGAACTGCTCGAACACCTGCAGCGTCCGCCGGGCGATCCCTGTCCAGCCGAACACGCGGCGGGCGAAGCGAGCGCCCTCCACCGAGAGGGTTTCACGCATCCAGGAGTATTGCATCGGCATGTTCAGCATGGCCGCAAACTCTTCTGGTCGCTTGGGATCGGCCACCAGCGCATGTCGCCCAAATTCGATCTGATCGAAAAGGCCGCCGTGAATGGTCACCACAGTCGGCGTTCCGCAGGCCATCGCTTCCACGGCGGTCATGCCGAAAGGCTCATAGCGGGAGGGAAGCGCGAAGATGCCCGGACCGCGATAGAAATCGGCCAGATCTTCATCCGCGACATACCCACGCCAGCTGATGGCATCGGCCACGCCGAGGGAAGAAGCGACTTCCTTCCATTGCGCGAGCAGCGCCTTGTCGCTGTCCGAATTGGCACCGGCGGCAAGCACAAGGCGTGCATCGGGCTGCAATTTCAGGAGGCTCGGCAAGGCTTCAATGATCAGGTCGTAGCCCTTGTTTTCCGCTGCCCTGCCGACGACGTAGATATCCGTTTCCTTGAAGTCGTGCTTCCGGCGCGCTTCCGCGACAACATCCGGTGTTGCGGGCGTAAACCGGCCTTCGTCGATGCCCGGCGGGATCATGGTGATATGCTCGCGCGGCAACTGGTATTGCTCGACGATCAGGTCCGTTTGCTGCTCGGTCGTCGCGATGATGTGGTCGCAGTTGCGGTAAAGAACGAATTCCTTCTGGATACGCTCCTTGAAGCGGTACCCGGCCATCTCTTCTTCACCCGCTCCCACCATGTCGTGTTCTTTCCACCAACCGAGGGAGTGCGGCGTGTGGATGTGCGGGATCTGCAGCTCCTCGGCGATTTTCTGGCCGGCGACGCCCGCATCCCAGTAATGAGAGTTGATCACGTCATATTGCAACTTGCGATGACGGATCATCGCCAGCGCATTGGTGACGAAGTCACCGTACCAGTCGTGCATGTCCTCCTTCCGGATGAAATCGGATCCTCCGAAAGGAACACGCACGACGCGCAGGTTTTCGTTGATGATATCCTCGGCCGGCTGGTCTTCGAACTGGCGCGTCATGACATCGACCCTGTAGCCGAGCCGCGCGAACCTTTTTGCCAGCTCCAGTACGAAGACCACCTGGCCGCCAGTATCCGGTTTACCCAGTTCCGGCGATCCGGCCACGTAACCGTGCAGCGAGATCATCAGAAGGGAACCGATATTTTGCTTGTTCATGTGTCGTTACCTTGTTCGTGTGTCTTGATCTCCATCTACCCAGGCGTTCTTTTGCTCTTTTTGCTCATCAGCCCGCCGACGTTGCAGCAGGCAGCAGCCTCTTGAAAGGCCGGATCAGACTGCCGATTGCGGCAGCAGGCCCATTACCGTCAGCCCTTCCAGCACGCCGGCCGCATGGTGGGCGGATGCCAGATAGGTCTTGTGCCGCGGCAGGGTTGATAGAAGTTCCTGGCGGGCATTGCCGACCGCAATTGCCTTGCCCGCTGCTTCGAACAGCGCAAGGTCGTTGCCGGAATCACCGGCGGCGATCGTTCGCTCCATCGGAATGCCAAGATGGCTTGCCAGATGGCGCATGGCAGCGTCCTTGCCTGCGCCGGGGGCGAAAATGTCCAGATCACTGGTCCCTGAATAGATGTGCCTGAACGGGATGCCCTCGTCCCGGAGTGCGGCAAGAATCGCGTCCACGCCGTCTTTTCCCGGAACGGCGAAGCTCGCCTTTCCGTCCGTCTGGAACTTGTCGTCGTGCGCATCATACCCCAGTTTTCGGACGATTTTGCGAACTTCCTCGTCAGGCCAGTCGATAAACCGGCTTTGCCAGCTTTCCAGAAAGAAACGGTCCAGACGGATTTCGGTTCCCAAACCGGTGATGATCGCGTTCGGTTCGAAGCCTTCGGGGAAGTAGTCGGCAAGTGTCTGGTCGACACTGGCGGCCGGTCGGCTGGAGTTTAGAGCCAGTTTCAGGTGCGACTTGGCGTTCTTCAATTGATGCCAGAGTCGCTCCAGATCGGCCCGGCTACCGGTCAGGGTGTCATCGATGTCGCTGACCAGAAGCCACGTATCACTCTTCCCCGTCTCGCCGGTCACCGGCCCTCCCCTTCCTGATCGGGCGCCCTGTGCGTGACGGAATATGCCGGTTCGACCGTGTGCTCCGTTACCGGACGGCTCAATGTTTCAACAACAAGGTCCTTCAGGCAGACGGCCGCGCTTTCAGTGTAGAAGCCGATACCGCCTTCGATGAAACTGTCGTCAACCAGCGACAGCACCACATAGCCGTCGATGGAAAACTCGAAGTATAGGCCGTGCGCCACAACCTCGATCTGCCAGGGGCCATGATCGCTGCCCCTGAAATGCGCTTCCTGAAGCGGTTCGTAGCGGAAGGCATGTTCGAATTCAGGTGTCGGGTTTGCGCCCCATGCCCGCATCTGGGCAATTCCGTTGACGAGATCCAGAGACAGGTAATAACCGTCACCCTCGTCGTTCATCCTCAGCACAAGACCGGTTTTGCCCAGTCCCTCCAGCATCAGCTGTGCCTTGAGGCGGAAATCCTCATGCTTGCCCGGCAGCATGAAAGCTTCGTACCCGCTCTTGCAGCTCAGATGCAGCCCGTCCGGCCGATCGATCGCCGACGCGTGCGTGTTGGAATACAGTGCCTTGCACTGGTAGGACGCAGTCACGACCTGGCGATGCGTCACCAGATCGTTGAAGTCCGAATTCGATTTCAGCTTGAGCCTGCCGGCGCTGTCGGTCACCAGTTCCTTCGGCGGCGGCAACAGCTTCTTCACGACCTCGCGCCCGTAGACGTATTCCGTTTTGGAAAAGAAATTGAACAGAAGCAAACGGTCGCTGGTTCGGCAAATACGGCCGGCATAATTGCCCGTCGGCAGGATCACGTTGTCGAAGAAGTTCTGGTATGGGCCCTCAATCGTCTCCGCGTACCAGTAGTGGATCTTGGTGTCTTCGCGGATCGATCCCATCAGGTAATAGCGGCCGTCGAGACGAAACAGGTTCGGCACTTCGACGTCGTCATAAAGGCCGGGCCGATAAAGAGGTGGCTCGAACGTGAATTTGTCCGGTTTGGTCTCGCGTGCGAGCCCGACGCAGCCGCGCCGTATGACCGGCCCTTCCTTGACACGGGCAGAGGCCAGCAGCAGGCGTTCGCCTGTGTCTTCATCGACATAGAAGAACGGATCGCGGAAACTGACCCACTTCCGGCCTTCGTCTACCGTGCTCTCGTAAAGCGGGCCAGGCACCTGCAGGGGATAGTTGCCGTGATTGCAGCGTTCCCAGGTGTAGAGATCCCTGGACCGTGCCAGCCCGACCCGCTGCACCCTGCCATATTCCGCGCGCGCAAGGCCGGTGTAGAACATGCGCCACTCGCCCTGCCGGTCCGGATCGGGCGTCACATGCATCGTCCAGAGCATGTCATCATCCCATTCGCCCGGTTCACCGACGAAAAGTGCGTTCTTGACCCGGCGCCACGTCATGCCGTCCGTGCTGACGGCGTGCGCGATGAAATCGTGATTGGGCAGCACCAGATGGAACAGATGATAGATGCCGTCGTGATAAACGACATCGACGTCGCCAATGTCCGACCGCAGAAATCCATGGGATGCATACATGCCCTAACCCTGCCCAGATGTTTCAGCAGGATCAAGAGCCTAAGCCAAAAAATTTGCAGTGCAACATGGCTCGGACGAACAATATCACCCCTTTGCGCATCCCGCCTGATGGCTGGCGGCATTTCTGGAACGATTTGCGGAACGGGCCAGAAACAGCAGGATACCGACCTTTCAAATGGTCCGCTACGATCGGCTTGATGCCTAGAAAATGATCGTTTCTGAGCCAAAAGCGCGTCGTATTCGCATTCCTTTGCCGCCCCTATCCTCTAAAATGGGTTCATGACTGGCTGCTGTTGGACCTCACATACCGACTGCCACCGCGGACAAAGCGCGGTGCGCAAGACCTTGCGCCAGGTCGTCGGTCTTTTCTCGTTTCTTTCCTTGCTGCTCCTGCCAGGTCCTGCAGCCGCGTGTTCCTTATCGCTGGTTCTGGCGATGGACGGTTCGGCCAGCGTCGATGCGCGCGAACACACCTTGCAGCTCAACGGACTGGCAGATGCCTTGAGAGACCCGGACGTCGTTCAGGCAATCGAGGCCGTTGGCGGGATCTGGGTTACAAGTTTCGAATGGAGCGGCCGGTACCAGCAACTGCTCCAGCTTGGGTGGAGCCATCTTTCCGATGCGCAAAGCGCTGCGAATGCGGCCGAAACCCTGCGACGCTCACCACGAGGCTACACCGAATTTCCAACTTCCCTCGGTTATGCACTCGGCCATGCGGCAACCCTGATGCGCAAGGCACCCGCGTCTTGTGTTCGTAAGGTCATAGATGTTGCCGGTGATGGCATCAACAACGACGGTTTCGGCCCGGAAAGCGCCTACAGGGCCTTCGATTTCCAGGACGTTACGGTCAACGGTCTGGTGATTTCAGGCGCCGACGAAGCGCCGGTGCGCTACTACCGGACCCATGTCATCAGGGGTCCGGGTGCCTTTGTCGAGGTTGCAGCCAGCTATGACGACTACGCCGAGGCAATGAAGCGCAAACTGCTGCGGGAAATCTTCGGCAGCGGCTACGCTTCCCTGCGCTGAGATAAACTTCAGGCTTGCCGGCGCTCCGCCCGGGCCAAAAGAGCCGCTTCGAAATCCGCTGCCGGCATTCTGTCCTGCAGGGCCCTAAGGAAAATCTGCTTCTGTGTCTCGGGAGCCAGCCCGCCTACAGGCGGATCCCGATCCAGATTGGTCGGGAAGGAATATCCTTCCGCACACGCGGAAACAGCCGCTTCCAGGCTGGTACCTGACATTGTTTCCTGTCTGGTTTTCGCCAGGAGCACGGGATAGAGCGCCCGGCACATGGCATCCCTGTCCACACTTTCCATGGCGCGCCCGAAGGCCGAGGACACCTGAAGCAGGTTTGCCATGCGCTGGATATCGACACTGGAGTTGTCGCCGGCGGCGTGGAACAGTGCCGGGTTGAAGAACACCGCATCGCCCTTGCGCAGTGGCATCTGCACGTAATGCTGTTCGAAAAACTCCTTGAATGCCTCCAGCCGGTAGGCAGCGTAGCCCGGACGATAAAGCTGTGAAAACGGCAAGAGCTTCGTGGGACCGCTTTCAATCGGCATGTCTGTATGCGCCACCGCCCCTTGCAGGGTCATGACCTGTGACAGGTCGTGCACATGGGCCGGATAACGTGCGCAGTCTTCTTCAGACTGGAAACCAAGGTGGTAATCCCGATGTGCCTGCTGCGCCTTGCCGCCCGGACGTACAAGATTGACCTGGGCCGTCATCTGGTAGTTTGGCCCGAGCCAGGCTTCACAGACGGCATCGATGGCAGGATTGGCAAAATAGTCCGCGAAGACATCGGGGGCTGCCAGGCAGAGTTTCTGCAGTGAGTTCCAGATCCGGTCGTTTGCGCCGGCAGCTGCAAAATGATCCGCACCGCCGCCTGAAGCAGCTTTCTCCTCGGCGATGATCCGGTTATAGACCTGCGTTGCCCGGTCTATCGGGGTGACATCCTTATATGCCTCTTCCAGCACCAGCACACCCGAGTGCAGCCGCATAACCTGCGCCCATTCTGCCATCAACCGGCTACGGCTTTCGCGCCCGGCGAGAACGGTCTCCAGATCGGCAACCCGGTAAACGGGAATACCGGCAACCACCTTGTAGGCGTGCGGCACGATGCCGGCGTCCAGTTTTTGCGACACAAGTTGCCTGAACTCCTCGACATCGCAGCTGGTGGCGTTGAAATACGCCAGATGGTCGACCCGTTTGTCCATGATCCCCTCCCAGGTTTTATTGGCTGCAATGTTAGCAGGATCGGTCTTGATCGGATCGGCATTTTCCATCAAGAATCCATCAAATGACCCATCGCTTCCCGATCAAGGAAATCGCCCTTCAGGCAGGCCTCAGCACTGCCACGGTTGACCGCGTGATGAACGGGCGAGCACATGTCAGCCCGCAGACCCGTCGCAGGGTTGAGGATGCGATTGCGGAACTAGAACAACAGGAAGGTCAGCTGGCTGCCAGGGGGCGGCGGCTTTTCTTCGATGTGGTTATGGAAGCGCCGAACAGGTTCAGCAGAGAAGTGCGTCTCGCCTGTGAAAGCGTGCTGACAGATCTGCATCCAATCGCGATCCGCCCCAGGTTCACTTTCACCGAAACCATGTCGGCTGCCGAATGCAGCGCGATCCTGCAGCGGATCGCAAAGCGAGGCAGCCAGGGCGTCTGCCTCAAGGTGCGCGATACAGAGGAAGTCCGGCATATGATCGCAGGACTGGCAGACCGCAGAATCCCTGTCGTCACCGTCTTTACAGACCTTCCCGCTTCCCGGCGGCTTGCCTACGTTGGCCTGGATAATCGCAGCGCCGGCAAAACCGCTGCCTATCTCATGCACAAGCTCCTGCCGGCAAACGGAACGGTGCTGACGACGCTCAGCCAGCACACCTTTCAGGGCGAGGAGGAGCGCTACGAGGGTTTCAGGCAGGAACTGGATCGTCTACGCCCGGAATGCAGATTGGTGGATGCCAGTGGAGGCGGCGGTCTCAATCCCGAAACACGGCGGGAGGTCGCCGAGAAGCTGGCCTCCTCTCCGCAGATTTCCGGTGTTTACTCCATGGGAGGCGGCAACAGGGCCATTTTGCAGGCCTTGTCCGAGGCGGGTCAGATGCCAGGGGTTTATGTCGCGCACGATCTGGACAAGGACAATCTCGAGCTTCTCCGGCAGGAGCAGCTGACGCTGGTGCTTCACCACGATCTGCAGTCAGACATGAACTCGGCGTTTCGTCATCTCCTGGCATACCACGGCATCGGCACGTCTCCCTCTGGCGAAACGAGCGATATCCAGGTGGTCACCCCCTTGAACATTCCTTCCAGGTTCAATGAACCAGCCTGACCTGGCGGCGCCGACCTCCACAGACGAAGCCTGCTGTTCAGCAGAAAATGCGTCAACGGCTCACTGCCGGCAGTTGATCAACCGTGTTTCAGCTCTGTGCCAACTGCGCGTTCGACAAAAGCCAACATGGATTGCCTGAGCTGTTTTCTGGTCGAAACATCTCTGGAAACGGCATTCTGGCCACTGCGTTCGATCAAACCAAGAACCAGTTCGGCCGACGTGGCAGGGTTTTCTTCAGACATCGGCAGGCAGTTGGCAGCCGCTTGAACGAGACGGGCCCGGGTTTGGACGAACAGGCCGCCGATCTCGGGATTTCTGAAGGCCTCGGCAACGATTTCCGCGCTCAACGCGGCATGTGCCGGCGACGAACAGAGATCGAAATACGCCGCTGCAAATTGCAGCAGTCTTTCCATCCGATTTCGTGACGTGTCTTCAAGCCGCCTCAGCAAGGGATCAAGTTCCACTGTTTCCAGTTCCGAGATGGCTGCAATGATCTCGTTCTTGCCCTTGAAGTGATTATAGAGATTGCTGAGGCTGATCCCCGCCTTTCCCGCGATGTCGCGCATGCCGGTCTGGTGAAACCCCTTTTCGATGAAAAGACCCGCAGCCGTTTCGACGATCATCTGTCGACGCTTGGCGGATTTTTCCAGACGGCTGGTGGATTGAGGCCTGGTTTCGGCCATCGGGAATCTCCTGTGGGACGCTACGAAGAAAGACCGTAGCCCGACTTCTTCTTCTGCGCTGTTCATTTCAGGTTCGTTGCCGTCTTGCAATCCTGGCCCGCGCACCCAATTTAAGAACGAACGTTCGTTCTTTGTGAGGTCGCATGTACTCTGATCTGGAACTTCGCCTTCAGCAGGCGGCTGGACTCTTCAACGGTATTGAAATTCTGGCGCTGGTCTTTCTTCTTGTTTTGGCTTCCGAAACCGTGTGGGACCGGTTTGCCGGCTACCGTCAATCGCTATCGGAAACCGGCGCAAATCTGATTATCGGTCTTGTCTACGGTCTGTTGGAACGAACCGCATACGGACTGATCATCGTGATTGCCGTTTTCCTTGCAGAACCGTTCGCGCTTTGGGACCTGCCCATGAACGGCTTGACATGGGTGCTTGCGATCGTGGTCGCTGATCTGACGTACTACTGGATGCATCGCTGCGAGCACCGGGTACGGCTATTCTGGACCTATCACAGCGTTCATCATTCCTCGCCTGAGTTCAACTTCACGACGGCTCTGCGTCTGGCCTGGACCGAAGCGCTGTTCGAATGGATGTTTTTCATTCCCATGGTGATTGTCGGCTTCGACCCTGTACAGGTGATCGCAGGACTTGCCGTCGTGGTGGCCTATCAATCGTGGATCCATACCGAAAAGGTCAGACGGCTCGGGTGGCTTGAAAGCATTCTGAACACACCGTCGCATCATCGCGTGCACCACGGCAGCAATCCGGAGTATCTCGACAAGAACTATGGCGGCATCCTGATCGTCTGGGACCGGCTCTTTGGAACCTACACACTCGAGCGTGCCAAGGTTGTCTACGGGATCACCGATCCGCTCAACACATCCAATCCGATCACCATCAACTTTCGAGACTTCATTCGCCTTGGCAGAGATGCGCTCAATGCCCCTTCCTTTGCCCAGGCTCTGAAGATGCTCATGAAACCTCCCGGCTGGACACCAACGCGCGATACGGCTCGTCTCGTGGACCAATCCGACACCCCAATGCAGTCGCCTGCAGGATCCAGCCAAGGGGAACACCACGATGAACATTGATCTGCTTCTGGCGACTTTTGCCGGCTATCTGGCGGTCTTCGGACTGAGCGACCGGCCACAGGACCCGAAGGTCCGCGACTACTCCATTGAAACCGTCCGCATCAGAACTGCGTCCGGCACCGCCGTTCTGGATGCCGAGCTGACCTTGCCCAAAGGGAGGGGGCGCGTTCCCGCGGTGGTACTCATCACCGGTTCAGGTCCACAGGACAAGAATGAAGAAATTGCGGGCCACAAACCATTTCTCGTGCTTTCGGATCACCTGACGAAATCCGGCTATGCCGTGCTGCGTTACGACGACCGCGGCGTGGGCCGGAGCACGGGAGACTTTGCGACCGCAACCCCGCAAGATCTCGCGAGCGACGCAGCCGCCGCGCTTGCCTATGTGAAATCTCATCCGCGTGTTCTTTCCGAAAAAACCGGATACATCGGCCACTCGGAAGGCGGCTATCTCGCGCCGATCGCGCAGCAGATCGAACCGGCCGCCTTTCATGTTTATCTTGCAGGCCCTGCCCTGCCGCTTGTTCCCGATGTCATGCGCACTCAGGTTCAGGATATCGGGCGTGCGGAAGGCCTGTCCGATGAAGTCATTGCCGGACAGAGACGCGCGGTGAATGAGATCAGCTACGCTCTTTTGAAATCCGGAACACCGGCAGAATTACGCGAGGACATCACGAAGGCCTTGAAGAACTCGGGGGCGAGCGGTTCCCAGATCAGGCAAAACCTGGCCGTCTGGGCGACGCCCTGGGCTTCCGCCTACGCGCGGCACGATCCGGTTGAGCAGCTGGCAGGCCTGACCATTCCGGTGCTGGCACTTTTCGGCGAGCACGACTTGCAGGTTTCCGCCAGGGAGAATTCACCTGTCATGCGAAGGGCCCTCACCCACCCGCTCTCGAGTGTCAGAACGCTGCCTGGCCTCAATCACCTGTTCCAACCAACGCGAACCGGACGTATCAACGAGTATATCCGGATAGCTACGACCATCGATCCAACCGCATTGCAGGCGATTGCGACATGGCTCGATATGATCGTGCAGGTGCCATAAGCCCGCGGGAATGGTACCCTTCTCCCGCGGCCAAGCCGTCACCCCCGGGTATTGCCGTAGTTTTCCTCCTCCATGCCCCGGTAGAAATCCTTCAGCGTCTTGCCGGGTTCCGGATCGAAGCGGTCTCCCGTCTCCCGCATTTCGGAAATCCGGTCCAGACGGAACATGCGGAAGTCCTGGCGCAATTCGCACCAGGCCACCAGCGTCCAGACCTTGCCCCAGAACCACAGACCGAGAGGGCGGATCGTACGATCAGTCGGCTCCCCCTTGCTGTCGCAATACGCCAAGAACAAACGCTTGCGGCCATCGGCCGCCGCTTCCAGAAAATCGATATGAGCCCGGATTTGCGGTGTCATCTCTGGCGCGAACGCGTGGATCTCGATTTCGTTCTGACGCACCCGCATCTTTTCCGGCAGGACGGCGTCGATCTTGATCATCGCCTCTTCGGCGGCCCGGGCCATGGCGGCCCCGCCCCAGGCGCGGATCAGACGCGCACCGGCGAGTAGAGCGACAATTTCGTCCCGGGTGAACATGAGTGGTGGCAGTTCATAGCCATCGCGCATGATGTAGCCGACACCAGCCGCACCTTCGATCGGCACGCCGGATGCCTGCAAGTCGGCAACATCGCGATAGATGGTGCGTTCGGATACTTCCAGCCATTCGGACAGCTGACGTGCCCGCACGAGCCGGCCGCCGCGCAGATATTGCACGATCTGGAAAAGGCGGTCGGCGCGTCTCATGATGCCGGCTCCTTGCGAAGCCAACATCCTGTCAGTCTAAAATCAGCGTGCGAACATGCCGATGGAATTTCCGTCCGGGTCGATGCCATAGGCAAAGCGCCCCGCCGGAATGGCAGCCGGATCGGAAATGATTTCTCCCCCCTTGGCAGCGAACCGTTCCATCGTTTCTTCCAGGGTGTCCGGGCAGGCGAGATGAATGGTTGGTCCGGTTCCGTTCTGCGCGGGTTTTCCCGGGTAAAGGTGACCTGCAATCCCGCCTTGCTCCTTGGTGGGAAAGATTGCGATCTCATTTGGTCCCATGTCGATGACACGTCTAAGCTCCGTTTTGAAAACGTCGTTATAAAAGCTGACCGCCTTGTCCAGATCGGAGACGGGAATCTCCATCCAGACGTTGAAGTGATCGGGTGCAAAAGTCATGGAAAGTCTCCTCAGGCGCTGTGATGAGGATCACCTTATCAAACCTCTCCTGACAGCATTCTGTCAGGAGAGAGCGACAAACATATATGACGCAAAGGCAAGTAAACACCTGCAAATTTCGGCTCATCGGTGAATTCGGAAAAGAGGCTGATGACAATTTGCCGGCAACACGCCGTCACAGCTAAACTGCATGGGCCGGGACGCAGACCAAGGCGGTGCGACAACCGGAAGGAGAGATCATGAAACACTGGCGGATGATCCTTTTCAGCCTCTTGCTTCTGCTGACAAACTTCGCGCCTGCCTTCGCGCATTTTTCGGAAGGTACCAAGGTGCGCACGCTTCTGGTCTCCCGTGAGGGTGACACTCTGACAGTGTATGTGCGGGTGCCCGCTCCGCTTGTCTTCTCGGATCTCGTCGGTCGCTCGCAGGTCGAACAGGTACCACTGGTCTCGCCGTTTCTTCGCCTGGAGCAAAACCCGGACGGTGAGCGCTACCGGGTTGATCTCGGCGCGGTCGACAGCAATCGATCTGCCTTTGAAGACCGATTGGGCAACGCCCTCGTCTTTTCGCAGGCGGGCCTTGCCCTGCCGGCGGAGATCATCGGATTTACGGTTCACGCCAGTCGACCTGACCAGGACCTCGACACAGCTGTTGCCGCCCGAACCGCATTGAGCCAAGCTTTCCCGAATGAAGACCCGCTCTTCGGTACAGCAGTCATCGACTACGCGCTCAGGCTGGAAAGCAGCGATCCGACCGGTATCCTTCAAGTGCAGTCCGGGTACACTCCCCTGATCCCGGGACCCGGCATAGCCATCGACAATCATCTGGTCGATGCCCGCAACACCCCTCCGGTTTCGACCACGGCTCCCGGGCAACTGGAAGAACCTGCGCGGTTCGACGGATCCCGGCTCAGCACATTTCTGCATTTCATCCACCAGGGCACCCTGCATATTCTGGAGGGCCTCGATCACGTCTTTCTGGTGATCGCGCTGGCTCTGGGCGTCGGGGCAACGCGGAGACTGATTTACCTCGTCACCGCCTTCACGATCGGGCACTCAGTCACGCTGATCGCAACCTTCCTCGGGGCAACACCTTCCTGGCCATGGTTCATCCCGCTGGTGGAGACGGCCATTGCCGCTTCCGTTCTTTATGCTGCCATCGCGGCAATGGTCCGGAAGTCGGGCTCGGTGATTGTCTTCACCGCGATCGGCCTGTTGCACGGCCTCGGCTTTTCCTTCGTTCTTGCGGACATTCTCGGCCGGGGCGCACCGGATCTCATACCCGCGCTGCTGGCATTCAACATCGGCATCGAACTTGGCCAGCTTATCATTCTCGCCGTGACGCTCTCCATTGTTCTGCTTGTGCGAAAGACAGCTGAACCCGCCCTGCAACCCTTGCGGCTCGGCGCGCTGTCGGGAATTGCAATCCTGTCTGCCTGGTGGGTCGTCGAGCGCCTGCCCGGATTGCTGACTTCGGCCTGACTTGAGGACGCCTCATGGCCATTTCGGGCAAAAAACACCCTAAAAAGACACAAAAAGCCGATTAATCTGCCGGGTTAAGCGCCGTTAATTCTAACAATTGACTTGTTCTTAATCCCGGCTGTGCAACTTGGGCGGAATAATAATTGGCAATGAAATGGCTCGTCACGGTACCTCGCCCAATACCCGCCCACTATTAAAAGGCTCTCTTGCAGGCCTCGCGACGGTTGCCGTCATGTTGCTTATAGCCTGGGCCGGTGTCGCCTATGACGGGCAGAGCGAACTGCAGAAACAGACGGCAGACCTTCTTGGCATCTGGCAGTCCAACATAGACCGTGGAAACAAGCTCTACGGAGCCCTGGAAAGACTTCCCGAAGACGATTGCAGCGACGCGCACCTGAAAACGCTTAACACGCTCGTCTACAACGACAATCACATTACCAATGTCTGGTTTTTTCCGAACGGCGACACGAAAGCAGCCTGCTCTTCAAGCTTCGGGCGTTTCGAACCTGCCCACGATTTCGGCCCGCCTGAAAAGGCGCAACTGTTCCGCGATGGCAGGGAGACCTGGTACAGGGTGCCCTTCGACAAGGCCGAGGGTGTCGACAGCGTTACAGTGATTAAGAAGGGCCGCTACGGCGTTTCATTCTACCAGACCGGCAACCTGGCAACGGCCGCCGACGACATGTTTTATGTGTCGAGTGTTCAAGACCCTTACACGGTTCTGTTCCACGCCAATGGAAACGCGGGCCTTCTGAAGCAATACCGCGACAACTACGGCCCGATGTTCGGCAACGTCTATGCACAGGCCTGCGGCGAAGGCGATGTCAGGCTGTGTTACCTGACAATGATCCCTGCCAGCCGGATCGTTCAGCAAAATATCGGCCTGCTCGCGATTTTTGCAATCTTCGGCGTCGTCACCGGCGCGCTCGTTTTCCTGAGGGTGAAACGGATCGTGCGTGACCGCCACAGCCCGGCCGGGCGGATCCGTCACGCGATCGCCAACGGCGGCAAAGGTTTCGAGCCGCACTACCAACCCATCCTGTCGCTCGACACGATGAAATGCGAAGGCTGTGAGGTTCTGGCCCGGTTCGAAGATGCCCAGGGCAAGCTTTTCCCGGATGAATTCGTGAACATAATCCAGCAGGAGAACCTGACCTGGGAGTTTACCGAGATCATCATCGCCAAGGCACTGCGCGACCTGAAACCGCTGCTTGCGGGACGGCCGGGTTTCAAGGTGTCCGTCAATTTCTTCCAGGCGGACCTGGAAGACGAACAGATCCAGTCCGTTATTCAGTCGCCGGTTTTTGCAATGGCGACAGAAGCCGGTCTTTCCCTGTGCTGCGAGATCCTGGAAACCGGGATCCGGTCCGGTACCAGCATTGCAAAATCGCTGGAATACCTGCGCAGCATCGGCTGCCTGATCGCAATTGACGACTTCGGCACCGGCTATTCCAACCTTGCCCAGATCAAGGCGCTCAAGCCCGATCTGGTGAAGATCGACAAGATGTTCGTCGATGATCTCGGCAGCACCACCGACACGGCCCGCGGTGCCTTTGTTCAGGCGATTCTCGGCATTGCTTCGGCGCACGGCATGAAAGTCTGTGCGGAGGGTGTCGAGACGATGGACCAGCTCGCGTCTCTCAGGAACCGAGATGTGGACTACGCCCAGGGCTATTTCTTTGCCAAACCGATGCCCATTCGGGACTTCTCCCTCTACCTTCTGGAACAGACCTTGAAGGAAAAGATGCCGACGAGCGGACGCTTGGCAAAGCTCAAACCCGTCAGCGGCTGACACCCGTTCCAGCGCCGGCCGCCTGCTTTTCCAGGCTTCCAGCCTCGCGCTTGCGCGCAAAACGGCGCCGGCACAAAAACTCCGATGCAATTTCGAGCACGATTGATCTGTCTCAAGGTGAATTGAACAGGTTGGCGGCACCTTGTGGTTCTTACAAGGAGGCAAGAATGAGCCACGTGCCACACGAGTTACATGAAGAATTTCCGGAAGCCGCAGACACTTTGCATGCGTTGAAAACAAGTGATGCCCATTTCGCCCGGCTGGCGGATGAATATCACACCGTCAATCGCGAAGTTCACCGCATCGAGACAGATGTGGAGCCGGCATCCGACGATGTCCTGGAAGACCTGAAAAAGAAGAGACTAAATCTGAAAGACCAGATTGCTGCCATCCTGGCGGCAACGGCTAACACCGTGTCCTGAGCCCCTCCTTTTCAGGCCGGTGTTAAAGCCCGCGCCGTCCCCGTCCGACGGCGCGGGCCACCACATGCAGCTCTCCAGGACAAGGTCCTGGCCCACCAGGAGCGCAGTGGAGCACATTTCCGGTTTTGGCGACCTTGTCGCCCACACGGTCAGCATACCGACAAAGAGTTGAAAAAAGAAGGCGCCGCAGCTTTTCGTAAAAGCCCGGCGCCAGTCTGGGGAGGAACGACCCTCATCGTTCACCCTACGATGTGGGTCTTCCCGCAAATAGTTGCAAGGCAAGCCTGTGTGAGGCTTGCGTGATCCGGAACCAGCGCTCCCCGACACAGCTTGACCCACACGCGGGGCTGTTATCTTCTGAGGCGAGTTCATTTCGGATCAGACCATGACCCTTGTTCGCCTCTGCCTGCTTCTGCCCCTCTTGTTCTCGTCCACAGCATTTGCCGCCGATCATTGCGTAGATGTTCAGGCGAAACGCGGCTGGCAGCAACTGTCTCTGCCCGGCGGCAAGATCACCGGCGTGCAGTATTCCGGCGGCTGGAGCGTGATTGCCGGCATGTACAAGGCCGTCGGCCCGCGTGGCTACACGGGCGAAGACGCCCGCCGGCTAGGCCCGCTCTACGGCTACAAGTTTGACCAATCCTACGCTTTCGGCGAGATGCTTGTGCGAGATCAGGCGGGCCGCATAGTTCCGTTCGCGGAGTTTGCCGCGCTCGCCGTCAACTCGCGCGATCCGGCCGGTGTCTATGCCTTCCGCATCAACGACAAGGATGTCGCGCTGCCGGACAATGCCGGTTCCATTCGCGTCTGTATTTCAATGCGCTGACCTTCTCAACAGGCCCGCCTCCCCTTTCCCTGCCCTGAACGGATCTCCCCCATGACCCAGAAAACCATCCTCATCACCGGTGCTGCCCGGGGCATCGGCCTTGCGACGGCAAAGCTCATGCTCAGCCGCGGCTGGCAGGTTGCCATGCTTGACCGGGATGTCGACGAACTCGCGATTGCGTCCGAAGGTCTGGCAGGTGCCGTTCCGTTTATCTGTGACGTTTCCATCGCAGAGCAGGTCGAGGCAACAATCCCTGCCATCTTGCAGAAATTCGGCCAGCTGGATGCCGTCGTGAACAACGCCGGCGTTGCCGAATTCGGCCCGATCGAGGAGACGGATTTTGCCATGTGGCGACGGGTCATGGAGACCAATCTCGACGGCGTGTTTCTGGTTTCACAGGCCGTCGTTCCCGCCCTGAAGAAAACCCGTGGCGCCATCGTCAACATCGCCTCCATTTCCGGCCTGCGCGCGTCAACGTTGCGGGTTGCCTATGGAACCTCCAAGGCCGCAGTCATCCAGCTCACCAAACAACAGGCAGCGGAACTTGGCGAATACGGCATTCGCGCCAACTGTGTCTGCCCGGGCCCCGTGCGCACCAAGCTGGCGATGGCGGTGCACAGCCAGGACATCATCGATGCCTATCACGACGCGATCCCGCTCAACCGCTATGGCTCGGAAACTGAAATTGGCGAAGTAATCGCCTTTCTATGCTCCGAGCAGGCGAGTTACGTCACCGGGCAGGTGATTGCTTCCGATGGTGGTTTTGAAAGTACGGGGGTTGGCCTTCCGGCACTTCGCAAGTAAGTGAGCGTCACTAGACTTTCAGGAAGACACAACGCTGCATCACGGGCCGGTTTGCGGACTTGCGGGAACAATCTTCTTTGCGGAATGCGCCCTCAGGCCGGTATTTGTCCATGACCGCGTCCAGGCGATCATTGGTGATGGCAGCGTTGGCCCTTTGCAGGCACGGCAGCAGCAGAGCCTTGTTCGCGCGTTGCTGCGCACCGCTGGGATATTTGCCCGGCTCCGGATTGACGGGTTTGAAACACTCGACGAAGACCGCCTCCTCGATACCAAGGTCTGCGGCGATCCTGTCGGTCGGGCGGTTCGGGTCGTTATCGGCAAGAGCGGGACCAGCCAGGAACAGTGCGGCAAGGAAAAGGGTGGTGCGCATCTGACTACCTTCTTGAAACTCAACCGACCTCCGGTTTTCGGAGACGGATTTCCGGACCGTGCAACCAATCTACAGGCTTCAATTTTTCAGGATGTGATAATCGTCACAAATTTTCCGAAAGCGCCTTTTTTCTCAATCACGGTCATCAATCGCGCAGACAAAACATCCGATTAGCTGTCAGACAGAAAATGAGCAGCGATCTGACGCTGATGGGCTCGGGTCCGATGTTCGAACAGATAAATTCCCTGCCAGGTTCCAAGCGCCATGCGCCCTGCCGAGACGGGGATGGAAAGGGAAACCGGCATCATCGCCGCCTTGATGTGGGCAGGCATATCGTCGGGTCCCTCCAGGGTGTGGACCAGATAATTCATGGAAGGATGATCTGCAGGTGGAACCAGACGTTCGAAAAACGCTTTCAGATCGCGCTGCACATCCGGATCCGCATTTTCCTGAATCAGCAGCGAACACGAAGTGTGGCGGACGAACATTGTGAGCAAGCCATCTTCCGCACCCGTTTCTGCAAGCCATTCAGCCACCGACGAGGTGAATTCGTAAAGGCCCTGCCCGCGGGTGCCAATTGCGAATCTGGTTTGCATCGTTTCCTCCGAGGACCATTTGCCGCTTCGCACTGGCTTAGGCGATCCACGCTACGGTTGCAATTGCAGCTGCGGGCCGCCATCTGAGGGAAGCCTACCGAAGCCCCGCCAGTTTTTCCGAACCGAGGCCCTGATGCCAACTCCCCGAAAGAAGATCCTCATTGCCTCTCTGGGCACGCGCGGAGACGTTCAGCCCTATGTTGCCCTGGCACACGACCTGGCAAAGATGGGAGCCGACGTCGTGGTGACGACGGGAGAAGGTTTCGATGACATGATCACTGCCGCCGGTGCCCGGTCACGGCCGGTTCCACTCGATTATCAAGCCCTTCTGCAAAATGAGGACATTCAGGAAGCGCTGTTCACGTTGAAGGGCAAATTCCGTGCAGCCCGCAAGAATATCGATCTGCAGAAGGAGGCAGCCCGGCGCCTCTGGCAGATCGGTACGCAAGAGAAACCGGACCTTATCCTGTTCAATCTCAAGGCAACCGTTCTGACACTTGTGGCGCGTCATCTCGACGTACCCGCCCTGCCGACAGCGCTTCAGCCGGTGAGCGCGGCAACGGGTTCCTTTCCGCTACCGCTTTTCGGGTTGCCCGACCTCGGCCCCTTCCTGAATCGGCAAAGTTTTGCCATAGGCCGCTCCCTGATGCGACTGGGCATCGCGCCGCTCGCAAGGGCCGTTCGCGCGGAAGCAAAGGTCATGGATGCGCCTGCCTATTCGGGCGATCTGATGGACGGCCATATGCCCGGCGGAGGATCGCCGCTGTCCCTTCAGGCTTTTTCCCGGGGTCTCGTGCCGACACCACCAGACTGGCCGGAGAACAACTGGGCCTGCGGCTATTGGCTGACCGAACCTGATCCGAACTACGTTCCGCCGGAAGACCTGGCCTTGTTTCTGGAAAGCGGCCCGGAGCCAATCTATCTGGGCTTTGGCTCCATGCCGAGCAGGAACCCGGCAAAGCTGACAGAAACCGTGCTTGCAGCTCTGGAACAAACCGGCCAACGTGCGATCCTGGCGACAGGCTGGGGAGGATTGTCCGGGCAAAACCTGCCGAGGACACTTTCAGGTCGCGTCTTCCTGCTGGATAAAGCACCTCACAGCTGGCTTTTCCCGCGTTGCGCGGCAATCGTTCACCACGGTGGTGCCGGCACCACCCACGAAGCCCTGCGCTGGGGCAAACCTTCGCTGGTCTGTCCCGTCTTCGGAGATCAGCCCTTCTGGGGGGCGCAGGTTCACAAGATCGGAGCCGGGCCTGCACCGATCCGGCAAAAGTCGCTCACCCCGTCGAAACTCGCCCGGGCGCTGATGCAACTCGAAGATCCTGTGTATCGTGTCGGCGCCAAACGGGTGGCAGACATCATGGCAAGCGAACCGGGTGCGCGAGGTACGGCAGAACGGCTCCTATCGATGATCGAAGCTGACAGGAACTGATTAGACTATGTCGTCTAAAACCAAGCTACGTATCTGAAAAGGCGGCTTCGGCCCCGAAGGCTGTTGCCAGAAACCGCGTCATGCAGGCGACCCGTTCGACAGAGCGAAGGTCGGAATGGGTCAGTACCCAGAGCTCGTTTGCTGGTACGTCATTGGTGAAGGCCAATTTCTGCAAGCCGCCTTGTGCGACATCCACCGGAACGAGGCATATCCCCAACCCCTTGCGCGCCAATGCAGCCATGGTCATCAGATCATCACTTCGGACCACGATCCTGTCGCGATGCGACCTGTCCATCTGTTGGAAACCGGGCCGCTGGGACAGCAGTCCGCTTGCACCAATCAGGTCATGAGTTGTGAGATCGGCCGAATTCGACGGCACGCCTTTGCGCTCCAGATAGGTCTGGCTTGCGAAATAGGCCCAGGGAATATCTGCGACCTTGCGTCCGATCAGATGTTCGGGTGGAGATGACGTGACCCGCAGGGCAATCTCCGCAGCCCTGCTGGACATGTTGATCTCCTCGTTGGAAGTCAGTAGCTCAACGGTGATGTCGGGAAACCGGGCCTTGAAGTCACGCAGATACCCGGGAAGGAAATGGGCTGCGAAACTTGCAGGGGCTGTCAATCGAATTCTCCCCTTCAAAGCCAGATCCGCCCCGGATATCCGCCGGTCGATGTCCTCCATGGCAACGACAACAGACTGCGCCAGATCCAGAATTTCGGCACCAGCCTCGGTGGGTCGGTAACGGCCCTTCACTTTTTCGAACAATCTGGAGCCAAGCTGCTCTTCCAGAGAACGGATGTGCCTGAACGCCGTGGCATGGCTGATTGCGAGCTTTTCAGCAGCCTTGCCGAGACTGCTGGTCTCGGCGACCGCGTGAAACGTTCGAAGGTAGTTCCAATCCATCATATTCTTTCAAATTTGAAAACTCCCACCTTAAATCTGCCTATTCCAAACATTTTTGCAAACACCTAAATCCATCACGCCGGCACCGCACACACCAATTTTCAGGAGAAAATCATGATCGGATATACGTCTTTGGGAACCAACGACCTGAAGCGGTCAGCGGCGTTTTACGACGCATTGCTGGCTGAACTCGGCGCACAGCGGCTGATGGAGTTCGATGACTTCATCGTCTGGGCGAACCAGCCGACCACGTCAGCCTTTTCCGTGCATATTCCTTATGACGGCAAACAGGCGACCGTCGGCAATGGTGTCATGGTCGCCTTGTCGGCCCAGAACCGGGCACAGGTCGACGCGGTCTACCGCAAAGCCATCGAGCTTGGCGCAGCGGACGAAGGCAAGCCCGGCCAGCGCGCCGACAACGGCTTTTATGCCGCCTATTTTCGGGACCTGGACGGCAACAAGCTGAACGTGCACCACATGGTCTGAGCTTAAATCGGTTCCATGCAAGAGCGATCAACACTGTTGATCGCTCTTTCCTTTTTGGCCGCAGCCTGACACAACTAGACAGCCCGCCGAATAGGAGTCACCCGTCCGTGTTTCCCGCCCGCTATACCGTTTTCATTCTTTGTATCGTACTTGCCCTGGTTGCACTTGTCCTGACGTTTGCCCTCAGCGGCTACTTCGTCTGGCCATTTCTGGTTTTTGCTGTGCTCTCAGCGATCGGTTATCTCGATGTCCGCCAGACCCGACATGCGATCCTGCGCAACTATCCTGTTTCCGGTCATTTCCGTTTCCTGTTCGAAGCGATCCGGCCGGAACTGCGCCAGTATTTCTTTGAAAGCAACCAGGACGGCAGACCGTTTTCGCGAGAGCGGCGCTCCATGGTTTACGACCGGGCGAAGGATATCGAGGATGTTCTGCCATTCGGTACAGAACTTGATGTCTACGACACTTCCTATGGCTGGGTGAACCATTCGATCTGTCCCAAACCGCACAACCATGAAGACATGCGCGTGACGATTGGCGGACCGGACTGCAAACAGCCTTATTCGGCTTCCCTCTACAACATTTCGGCCATGAGCTTCGGCTCACTCTCCGGCAATGCCATTCTGGCGCTCAACAAGGGCGCCAAGGCTGGCGGCTTCTATCACGACACCGGGGAAGGCAGCGTTTCGCGCTATCACCGGCAAGGTGGTGGCGACCTGGTCTGGGAGCTTGGCAGTGGCTATTTCGGCTGCCGCGCGGAAGATGGCACTTTCGATGCCGAAAAGTTCGCCAAGCAGGCTGTCGAACCGCAGATCAAGATGATCGAAATCAAGATGAGCCAGGGGGCCAAGCCTGGTCATGGCGGTGTGCTGCCCGGCCCGAAAGTGACGGAAGAAATCGCCGAAGCTCGCGGCGTTCCGATCGGCACCGACTGCATATCACCTGCCTCTCATTCCGCTTTCTCGACCCCGGTTGAACTGCTGCATTTCATCGCTCAGTTGCGGGAGCTCTCAGGTGGCAAGCCGGTCGGCTTCAAGCTGTGCATCGGTCATCGCTGGGAATTCATGGCCATTGTCAAGGCCATGCTGAAAACCGGCATCAAGCCGGATTTCATCGTGGTCGACGGCGCCGAAGGCGGGACAGGCGCCGCACCGGTGGAATTTGCCAACAGGCTGGGAACACCTCTGCGCCAGGGTCTGACCTTCGTTCACAACTGCCTGGTTGGCACGGGTCTTCGCGAAGATATCCGGATCGGTGCCGCCGGCAAGCTGATCAGCGCATTCGACATTGCAGGGGCGCTGGCTCTTGGCGCCGACTGGGTCAATTCTGCGCGCGGCTTCATGTTCGCGGTCGGCTGCATCCAGTCCCAGAGCTGCCACACCAACCGTTGCCCCACCGGCGTCGCCACGCAGGATCCCAAGCGCCAGCAGGCCCTGGTTGTTCCCGACAAGGCACAGCGTGTCGCGAATTTCCATCGCAATACGCTCAAGTCCCTTCGGGATTTTTCCGCCGCTGCCGGGCTCAGCCATCCGCGCGAGTTCAAGCCGGAACATTTCTATCTGCACGAAGGCCTTCGCGAAATCATGCCGGCCAGCGTCGCGCTGTCCTGGTTGAAGAAGGGGGCCCTCCTGGAAAAGTCGCACAACATTCCGGGCTACTCGACCTATTGGGAAATGGCGGAAGCGGAAAGCTTTCATCCAGCCAAGTCGGTGGAAGCCGCAAAGTCCGCCCACGCCTAGGATCAAAGCGCCAACGGGAGCCTTGCGTCGTCCTTCAAGGTGAAGGTTGCCAGGACGCAGGCTTTCTTGAGACGCACACCTGCTGCCGATCGTTCCAACCGGGCCGTGCCTGCGGCTCACATGATATCCATGGCTGCAAGGTGACCATTTCTTGCAGCTAAAAACGAACAGACGTCAGTCGAGCTGACGCGCCAGTTGAACGGCAAAATCACCTGCCTCATGCGAGCGGATGACCGCGTGACGAACGAGATCGTCAAAGTGGCTGGAGAAGAGCTGGACGTGGCGCGTGTTGGAAAACGCCAGGTAGCGCTGCCCGAGGTAGAGTGCCGCCCATTTCTGCCCGAAGACCGTGAAAGGTGCGGAGAAACGGTCGGTCGCGCCGAAGAGGTGCAGACGCAACGAGGGGTAAAGCTCGCTCAAGGTAAGCCCCATGACCTCCAGTTGTTCGCGCCGCAGGTCAACCGGAAGCCCCTGCCATAACCCCTCCCCGCGCGCAAAGCCTTCCAGCGCCTCTTTCGAGAGGGCGATTTCCATATCGGATTCCGCCCGGCTGAGGAGTGCCCTCTGATCCCTTGTGCCGGTTATGGCCTGGTCGGCGGTGCGCAACGTTTCGCCGGAGTATTCGAAAGCCAGAACAGCTTCGGTCTTGAGGACATCCGGCAGGTTGGCAGGCACATGCCGGATCTTCGCCCCGACCGCATCGCGGTACCAGGCAAGCAGATGCTCATCGACCGGGTGCCGCTCGGTCTCGGCCACCTGAACTGCCTGATCCAGGATTTCGGCCGCGGCCCCGCGGTGGGTGGAAAGACCAAGCAACCAATCGGACGAAACGCTGAGCGCGGTCGCAATGGCAGCCAATGCCTGCCCGTTTGGCAGGCGGGGTGCGTCTTCCGACAACAACTGGGAAACAGTGGACCGGTCGAGCCCGGCACCGCGTGCCAGATCCGATCGGTTCATATCCCGGCTGCGCAAGGCATCCGACAGGCGTTCGCGAAAAAGTACGGCGCGGTCTCTCTTGTCCATGAGAGGAGTATTGTCAGCCGGATTTCGGAAAATCAACGCAAGCTGACATTTTCCCGAAGCACCAGCCCGTGGGAAGCTCACACAAGCAAGGAGCTATTCACAAGAACCTATTCAGCAGCATTGAGCGCCAGGAAACCACCTGATTGACGCTCCCAGAGCGCAGCGTAAAGGCCACCGGAGGCAAGCAGCTCGCGGTGTGTACCTTCTTCCGCAATCCGGCCCTGATCCATAACGACAAGCCGGTCCATTGCAGCAATGGTCGACAGGCGGTGGGCAACGGCCAGCGTGGTGCGCCCTTCCATCATGCGGGTGAGGTTCTGCTGAATGGCCAGCTCGGCTTCACTATCAAGAGCAGAGGTTGCCTCGTCGAGGATCAGGATCGGCGCATCTTTCAAAAGCACCCTGGCGATCGTGATGCGTTGACGCTGACCGCCGGAGAGTTTGACACCGCGATCGCCCACATGGGCATCCAGACCCGTCCGGCCCTTGCTGTCTCTTTGCTCCTCAATGAAACCGACCGCTTCGGCAGCGCGGGCAACCGCACGGATCTCGTCGTCGGTGGCTTCCGGCCTGCCATAGCGAATGTTGTCGCGGATCGACCTGTTCAAAAGGGAAATGTCCTGGGTGACAACGCCGATCCGGCTGCGCAGAGATGCCTGGGTGACATCTCGCACGTCCTGCCCGTCGATCGAAATCCGGCCTTCGGTCACGTCCCGCAAGCGCATCAGCAAAGACACAGCGGTCGATTTGCCGGCGCCGGACAGGCCAACCAGACCGACACGCTCGCCCGGCTTGATTGTCAGGTTGAACTTGTCCAGGACCGGCTTGCGGTCGCTCTGATAGGCAAAGGACACGTTGTCGAAGCGGATTTCCCCGGCGCTGACGTCCAACTCGCCGGCGTCCGGCTGGTCGATGATTGCCGGCCGGCTCGTCATGATCGGCATGGCATCGCGGATCGTACCAAGTGTGCTGGTGATCGACTGTCCGATTCCTATGAAACTGGATGAAGCGTGGGACAGCGAGCGTGTGACGGTCAGCCCGGCGACAAAGTCGCCAATCGAGACCCACCCCTTCATCATTCCCCAGAAGCCAATGACAACCACAGCCAGGATCAGCAGCACGTTCAGAAAATAGACGCCGCTGTCGGTCAGGATATAGGACCGGTTCTCGCTGTGCCTGGTGTCGATTGTTTCGCCGATGACCTTGCGAATGGCACCAGCTTCCGAATCTTCCGCCGCAAACAGCTTGACCATGGCGATGTTGGAATAAACGTCTGTCATCGCGCCGGTGGCCTTGGAATTTGCCGCCGCCACCTTGGCAGAGCGCTGCAGATAGGCCGGGATCGCCAACCAGGCGACGAGGATATTCGCGCAGATCCAGAACAATACCGGAATGGCCAGCGGCCAGGCCATGGCCAGAAGCAGCAGGAACGATCCGCCAAACTGAATGACCAGGAACGGAACCGTCTCGATGGACAACATCATCTGACGGTGGACCGACATGGTGACCTGGGCAATGCGGGAGGCAACCTGACCGGCGAATGTATCCTCAAAGAAAGCCATGTCCTGTGCTTCCACGGCCTTGTGCGCCTGCCAGCGCATTGCCGCCGGCAGAAGAATGCGCACGGTCTGGAAGGCAAAGGTCTGGCGCAGGAGAAAGGCGATTGGATCAATAATCACGAAGAGGATGAAGAAACCGGCCAGGATGGTGAGGTTGTCTTTCAGAAACGCCTGCGCACCTGCCTCGGTCACACCGTCGACCACGAAAGCTATCGCCCAGATGCCCGCAAGCCCCAGACCGGAGGAGATCATCGCCAGGCACGAAACGATTACCAGTTGCCAGCGGAACATCATCGCGAAATGCCAGACCAGCTTCAGCGGCCCTTCATCCGGAAGAGGCGTGACAGGCAGTTCCAGCGGTTTGATGTGGGTTTCGAACGGATGGAAATACCGGTCGATGAGCCGCGCAAGCAGCGGCCTGGCGATTGACACGCAAAACACTCCTCGACTGAGACCGACGCCTGATCAGGCCGCGGGCTCAATCCTGTAAACACAGCGACGACCGCCCGAGAGCTGATGTTCGGTACGTTCGACCGAGACACCGGGCCCAAGTACATCCTTGAAAAGATTGAGCTCCGACCTGCAGAACCCCTGACAGGCCGTTGCCGCGGCACAGATCGAACAGTGGTTTTCGATCAGCAGATAGCCTGCCCCTTCGGGAACAAGATCGGCCATGTAGCCTTCTCGGTTGCGCAGATCGGCAAGCACTTCCAGCTTGCCGCGCAGATCCGGCGCCTTGCCAACCGCTTCGGAATAGGATTTCCGGCTTTGCGCTTCACGGTGAGCAATCAGCTTGTCGACACCTTCTTCGCCGAAAATATCGTTCAGGCCGGAAATCAACCCGAGCACCAGGTTGGAATGGTTGTCGGGAAACTGCTTGTGCCCGTCCGGTGTCAGGTCCCAGACCCGCTTGGGCCGGCCAACCGAACCCTTCTGATCATCGAAGTCCACCAGCCCGTCCTGCAACAGGCCGTCCAGATGCTGGCGAACAGCCACTGACGTCACCTTCAACCCGCTGGCAAGATCTGCCGCAGTCTGTGGGCCGGAGGATTTCAGCGCGTTCAAAAGCCGGGTTCGAGTACGATCTGCCATAGCCGTCTATATAGCGTATTTCAAAGATAAAAAAATAGTCTGCTTATCTTATTGTGAAGCGACCAGAGCATTTCCCGCCAACAAGCCTGCCTTGGCAGCCACGTTTATTTGCCAAGCGTGGCGGGAGCATGCAAGAAATGTCGCGAGAATTTCCTGCGCTGAACCGTTGTCCGGTGCCAGTCCAGATTACCTCCTGATCGCTTGATCACGCGGCTTCCGCGTTGAAATATTTCGTAGCCGTCGCGTCAGCATTTCCTATTGGCGCCTTAACTCTTCAAGAACCCCAATGCGACGCAAAGTCAGGGAAGTCGCCCTCATAACAATTCTTTATCTCATTTTGATTAGAAGAAATATCAATGGAGAAAATGATGGAAAAAATCAGGGCTTTCCTGAGATGGATGATGATCGATCCTCGCCATCCGGAAATTGCACAGGCTCAGTACAATGAGCTCAAGACCCAGATTCCGTCACTCTATGCTCTCCTCATGGTCAATGCGGTTGCGGTTGCCTATACCCATTTCGATGTCGCGCCGACTTATCTGACCGTCGGAATTCTTGCGCCGATCCTCTTGATCACGACCTTTCGCATGGTGGCCTGGATACGCGCCCGCAAAGTTGACCCGACACCGCAAGAAGCGATCAGCAAGATGCGGCAGACCGTCATTCTCGGCAGTCTGGTGTCCGTCATCTACATTGCCTGGTCGCTGAGCCTGGACGGCTATGGCGGACCTGCCGAGCGCGGTCATGTGGCGCTTTTCATCGCCATCACCGTCATCGGCTGCATCTTCTGCCTGATGCATCTGCCGCAAGCTGCCCTGATGGTCATGGTGATCGTGACGATCCCTTATCTGGTGCACTATCTCGGCCAGAACCAGGACGTCTACATTGCCATTGGGCTCAATATCTTCCTGGTATGCCTGGTCGTCCTGCAGGTTCTCCTGAACGGCTATCGAGGGTTCTGCAAACTGATTGAATCGCAGTCGGACCTTGCCGCCAAACAGAAAGAAACGGAGCTTCTCAACGCAGAAAACTCCAAGCTTGCCCAGACCGACGCGCTTACCGACCTGCCGAACCGGCGCTATTTCTTCAACCGGCTTGAAGCCTTGATCAGCGAAGTGGAAGGCACGGACCGGCAGTTTGCGGTCGGCGTCGTCGACCTGGACAGGTTCAAGCCCATCAATGACACTTATGGCCACCAGTTGGGCGACCAATTGCTGATGGAAGTCGGCATGCGCCTGAAAAGCCTTGGACTGCCGAGTGTCGAGATCTGCCGTCTCGGCGGCGACGAGTTCGGGTTCCTTTATCTCGGAGACATTTACGAGGCAGCCTCGACGGGGCAGTCTATTTGCGAACTGATCAGCCGCCCCTATCGGATCGGTGAACTGCAGGTTTCTGTCGGCGCGTCCTGCGGCATTGCGTTCTATCCTGACGCCGGCACTTCTGCCCATGTTCTGTTCGACCGGTCCGACTACGCCCTTTACAACTCCAAGACCAGCCTGCGCGGCCGGACGACGGTCTATTCGGCCGAACATGAAGCCCGCATCCGCTCGGAACGGGCCATCGAGGCAGCGCTTCAAAGCGCAGATCTTGCCAGCGAATTCCAGGTCTATTTCCAGCCTGTCGTGCAGTTGCCGGAACGGTTCGTTGTCGGCTTCGAGGCATTGGCGCGCTGGGACAACCCGCAGCTTGGCAGGATTGCACCCGACAAGTTCATTCCCATTGCCGAGCGCGCCGGACTGATCCACAGGCTGACCCTGTCGCTGTTCGAAAAGGCGGTCGAGCAGATCAAGGCCCTGCCCGGGACACTTTCGCTATCCTTCAATCTGTCCGCCCATGACGTCACCTCCGCCGAGACAGTGGCTGCGCTGCTCGAGATCATCCGCCGCGCGGCGATAGACCCGCGGCAGATCACCTTCGAAATTACCGAGACTTCCGTGATCGGCAGTTATGAAGCTGCTGAAACCTGTCTGCAGGTTCTTCGCAATGCCGGTGTCAAACTCGCGCTGGATGACTTCGGCACCGGTTATTCCAGCCTTGGCTACCTGCACCGGCTGCCTATCGACTGCGTCAAGATCGACCGCAGTTTCGTTGCCGGTATCAAGGATCCGATCGCGAGCGGCGTCGTGACCTCCATCGTCAACCTGTGCCGGTCCATGAAGATGCAGTGCGTGGTCGAAGGCGTTGAAGAAAGCAACCAGTTGGAACTTCTGGAAGCGATGCACTGCCGTTTGGTCCAGGGATACCATTTCAGTGCTCCCCTGCCTTTCGAGGACCTTCTTGCCGATGCCATGGAAAACGGAAGGGTTGCAGGGCTTCCCCTGTCCGGCACTGCCGGGGCCAGCAGCTTTCAGTTCTTCCGCGCCTGACCGGCAACCCGGAACAATTCCACCGGACCTCTTCTAATCCGTCCGGGATTTGTTTACCTCTCCGGTCTCAACCACGAAAAACCGGGACCTGTTCATGACCGGCGGCACCAAGCGGCAAAAAGACATGCGCAAGGCCTTGCGGGTCCTGCTGCCGCGCGTTCCCTTTTCAGATGCGGAAGCCATTCTCGAAGTTGCCATCGCCGGACACTTGCGCCATCTGCCGCCCGGCATTGCCCTCTGGCAGGCCACCACCAGTCATGTCCGGCACGCCCTGACCGACTACGACACGTTGCTGGACGAAGGCTATGACCGTGACGCTGCCCGGTTCTTCGTACTGGACGAAATGAATGACGTTCTGAGCTCCTGGGGATGTGCGAAACGCCTGGAAGCTGACGATACCTCCCCAACCGAGGACTGACACCGGTGCGCAAACCGGATCCGTGCCCGTCGCACACAACCCGGGATGTGATTTGCGGGCGGCCTGCCGTCACGGCCGCCGGGCGATCAGATCGATCTCGACCAGCGCATCGACGGCAAGGCCCGACACGCCAATACAGGTACGACCCGGCAATTTACCGGGTTCGAAAAATGACCGGTAGGTGTCGTTCATCGCCTGATAATCGCGCTTGAATTCAGTCAGATAGACACGAATGAAAGTCGTGTTTTCAAGGCCGAGCCCGAGGCCGCCCAGAACGAGCTTCAGGTTTTCCATCACCCGCACAGTCTGCGCCTCTATGCCCTCCGGCAGCGGGGCGTCCGGATCGTCCGGCAGTGTCGGCATCTGGCCGGTTACAAACACCCAGCCGTCAATTTCGACGGCATGGGAGAATGGCGCGACCGGCTGTGGCGCCTGGTCGATCATGTGGTGGATCGGCAGCATGGAGGCTCCTGTTGGAAGGTTCTGACAGAGCATCCAGACTAGAGAATATCGGGCGCCTCGGGAAACAGGTTTCCCTCGCTGCAAGCGTTAAAATCAGATGCGCTCGTAGATCCACTGCTCGGGAACGTGGGCGGTGACCGCCTCGCCCGCCGCAACCTTCCCCGGGATTTCGACATAGCCAACAAGGCCTCGCAGGCGCTTTGCCTTTTGCGGGAACAACAGGCCCAGTCCTTCCCGGCCGGGATTGGCTTCGGCAATCGCCTCGCCTGCGAAACGGCAGGGTTTGTTGTCGCCGTCCACACGAATAACCACACCGCCCTCGAACACCAGCCGGGTGCGCGGCGGCACCATCGTAAGGTTGGGAATGCCGGACAAGGTAATGTTGCCGCCGATCCATTCGGCTTTCAGTTCGGCAATCTCCATGCGAGTGGCAATTAACGAAAGTTCCTCGGCGGACAGGATGGATATCTGGCGCTCGTTGCACATTTCGGTGCCACGCGGATACCAGGGTTCGCGGCCACCGGACCTCCGGGTGTGGCCGCCATGCCGGTCTCCCGAAATGCCTTCGAACGTCATCTCCAAAGCATCCGTTGCAGTGGTCCTGAAGTCTTCCGCAGAGACTGTCCTGAAAACGCCCTCCACCTTGCCGCTTGTCCTGAATGCAGGCGTAACCCGAAAGTCGTCGGCAAGAAGCTGGAGCTGGTCTGTCATGCGGGGCCTCCTGTGGCAGTCGAGAGGCGATGCTACGGCGCAGGCACCTTCCTGACCAACAAATCTCATTGATGTTTTCATAAGCGCGGCAGATCGATCCGCTGCACCCAGGATTTGCAGTGGAGACAGCTGTCTTCAGGCTGGGCCGGAGAGGAATTTCTCCTCGCGCAAGCCGTCCAGGCATCGGACGATTTTCCGCGCGTGATAGAGCATCGCGACCCAACCGGTTTCCAGCGAAAGATTGCCTGTTGCGCCCTCGGGCATGGCTGTCATCCAGTCGTCCTCAAGGCCCGGGACGGTCTGCCTCGGGCGTCCTTCCAGGACAGCCGAGAACTCATCTTCCAGGCGCTTGTCCATGCGAGCGACAAGCGCATCTATCCCCGACTTGGCCTGAGCTTTTACCGTTTCCCGCGTGACGTCCGAACGGGCTTCGCGGTAAAGCACCACGTATTGGGCCAGAACGATCACCAGCACGTTGAGGTCACTTGCGGAGCGTGTGAACGACGACCAGGGAGCTTGCTCGATCCGATAGGACCTGGCGGTGGCGATCAGCGTGCTCGCTGCCGTTCGAAGCCGGGCGAGGTCCTGAAGGTCCGTATCCGCCTTGCCGCCTTCCGCCCGCAGGCAACTTCGGCAGGCGTTGAGGTAATCGGACGCCAGCCCCTTGAAGCTTGCGCCGGTGCGGTTGGGAAACAGCAGCCATGCTGCAGCAAGCCCCACGCCTGCGCCAATCATCGTGTCGTAGAGACGCGACCAGAGTTCGTCGATGGGCAGCCCTTCAAGCGTCTGGAGCCCCATGACCACCAGGAAACTTATGATGCCGGAGGCGATGGCGTAATTGCGGTCGAGAAAAACGATGACCCCGGGAATGGCAATGACAACCAGTACGAGCCTGACGGAGGGAAACTCCGCCAGCGCCGGGTCGACCAGCATGGCCAGAACAACGCCGCCCGCCGTCCCGCCTATCCGCTGTGCGGTTCGGAGCAGCGTCGCCCCGAGGCTGTTCGACAGCACGATGATGATGGTGAGCGTGACCCAATAGGCGTGATTGAGATCGAACGCGAGCCCCAGGGAAAAGCCGATCCCGGCTGCGACACCTGCCTGAAGTGACAGGCGCCAGGAAAGCTTCCGCAACCAGTCGCCCTCGCGGCTGTCATCATCCGTACCGAGGCTCAGGCGAACCGGCTGGTCTTTTGCCGCCAGAAGCCACAGACGCTTGAAAGCCTGGGCGATGCGCAATTCCTGAAACCGGTCATGTGCCGTTACCACCGCATCGGCCTGCAGCCAGCTCGCGGCAGGTGCGCTTGCGCCGGTTTTGCCTTCCCCGACATCGCTCTCTTCCGGAACGCCCTCACCGGTTTCCAGGCGATGGACAAGCCGGTCGACCGCACGGCGAAAGCCGTCATCTTGCGCCAGACGGATGCGTGCGTCCCGGGACAGCTGGGCGCGTGCATCGCCCACCACTTCCAGGGCGAGTTCCACCATGATAGCTGCTTCCGGCGACATGCCCTGCAACTCACCTTCCGGCCTGAGCAGATCGGCACAGACCTGAAGTTCCATGCGCAACTTCGCCAGATCCCTGATCCGAACCGCCGCATCGCCGGACGAACCGGTAGCCTGGCCCGACAGCTGCCTCAGATAAGTTGCCATCGCCTGACGATTTGCAGCTTCGACCCGCAGGTAGGTTCGGTATGTCGAAGGCCGCCAGGGTCCTGCGCGAACCACGAGCGCTGTCACCATTCCAAGCACCGCCATGACCGGAAGCCAGAGGCCGGGCGATCCTCCGACGTTGCCGAGGACCACGAAGAGCCAGCAAATCGCCATGCTGCGTCCTGCGCGTTGCCAGAAAGGACCAAGCCCCTGCATGGCAAAGCCGAGCATGATCGCGGCGATCCAGAGCCCTTGCAGAACGGTTGAGGCGCTTTTCCCCGACACCTCGGCGACAACAGCCCCAAGAGCAAACAGTAACGTCAGCAAAACGCCAAGCTTCAGGATACCGAGGACCTCGGCCTTTCTGGTGGAGACCGGCGTGAACATCAGGCAGTGCCCGCCGCTAGCGGCTGCCAGAACGGCCAGTTTGAAGGCCGACTGACCGGGCACGAAGCTCGCCACGACATTTGCCAGGAAGACCGCTCCGAGCACGGTCAGCATCAGATGAACACCGCGCATCAGCCGCAAGCCGCCGGGGTCCGTGCGCAGGAGACTTGTCTTTATGTCCGAAGCGGCTTGCAGCATCTGTCTGACTTGAACCCGGCTCTTCAGGGCAAAACCCCGACGTTCTGAATAGAAATCTTTTATGCGGACTGCATTGTCTCGTGTCCATGGCGCTTTGACCCGGTGGACGCAGGCTTGCCGCCGAAGATCAGTCGGACGTCTTCCCGTCTGTAACAGTGAATTCGGCAAAGACCGGCCAGTGATCGGAACCGTTGAAGTGTCCGAGTTCGCAGTTTTTGACCGCAAGCCCGCTCCTGACGAAAAAATGGTCGAGTTCGAGACCGATGCCCGGAACAGGAGCAAGCCATGTCGGGGTCCAACGGCTGCCGCAGACAGCCTTGCGCACCCCTGCCGTGTCCTGAAACCGTTTCAGCAGCGGTGCCCAGGAGGCGGCGTTCATGTCGCCGGCAACAAGAACAGGTCCCGGCGTCATCGACACTTCAGATGCAAGCTTCTGAAGAATGTCCGCCTGGTGAAGATAGAAGTCTCGCCTGAAAGGCGGCAATGTGTGAACTGCAAGGACACTCAAACAGGGCTCCGCCTGCACACCGCAGTAGATTGCTTTCGTAATCGCGTATGGGTTCCCGCCTACAGGGATCAGTTCGACGCTGTGCGGCGCAGTGCGCGATAGGATAACTGCGGCGGGACGTCCACCAAGCGCCTGATCGGGCGTTCCTGCCACATGCAGCATGCCTTCAAACCGGTCGAGCAGCCCTTGGTCGGCTGGTACAGGCAGCTCCGTGAGGATCATGAGATCGAAGACGCGGGCGCTGTTTTCCTCGACCAGATTGCCGAGCGCTGCGGCGCTGCCGAAGAGATTTGCGGTGACGACGCTGATCGGCGGTTCTGCCGCGTTGGCGGTTGGAGCAAAGCGTCCGTCGTCGAAGATGCCCATGCGCATGAGAGCGACTACCGACAGGCAGATAGCCAGTGCCGCCATGTTCCAGTTCCGGAAGAAGACGAACCCTGCAGCAAACAGCAGGCCAGCAACAACGTATTGGGTCTGAAAATGAGCCAGCAGATCGACGGGCCAGCCAACTGCCGCCAGAAACGAGGCGAGAACGGCGATGGCGAAGGCCGCAAACAGACAGACGAGAGTTCTGTGGAACATGCCTTGTGCCGCTCGCAAGGACAAAAGTTGCCGGTGGCCGATTTTTACCGCCGGGCAAAAAAGATGCCGGCCCGTTTCCGGGGCCGGCACATTCGGGAAACAGGGGGCACGCCCCCCATTTCAGCTTCCAGGCCGTTCGCTTAGCGCGTAAGCGGCTTGTACTTGATCCGGCGCGGGTCGGCGGCATGTGCGCCAAGGCGGCGGACCTTGTCCTTTTCGTAGTCTTCGAAGTTGCCTTCGAACCATTCCACATGGCTGTCGCCTTCAAAGGCGAGCATGTGTGTGGCCAGACGGTCGAGGAACATACGATCGTGGCTGATGATAACGGCGCAGCCGGCGTAATTTTCCAGCGCGTCTTCCAGAGCTGCCAGCGTCTCGGTGTCGAGGTCGTTGGTCGGCTCATCGAGCAGCAGAACGTTGGCGCCCTTCTTCAGCACCTTGGCCAGATGCACGCGGTTGCGCTGACCGCCGGAAAGATCGCCGACCTTGGCCTGCTGGGCAGCACCCTTGAAGTTGAAGGACGAGCAATAGGCGCGGGAGTTGATTTCCTTGTCGTCGAGGTAGATGACCTCGGCGCCGCCGGAAATTTCTTCCCAGACCGTGTTGTTCGGGTTGAGCGCATCGCGCGACTGGTCAACGTAACCAAGGTGCACACTGTCGCCCACGACGACCTTACCCTTGTCCGGCGTTTCCTGACCGGTGAGCATCTTGAACAGGGTCGTCTTGCCGGCGCCGTTCGGGCCGATCACGCCGACGATGCCACCGCGTGGCAGCTTGAACGACAGGTTGTCGATCAGGAGACGGTCTTCAAAGCCCTTGGAAACGCCATCGACCTCGATGACGTTTGCGCCGAGACGCTCGCCAACCGGGATGAGGATCTGTTCGATGGACGGCTGACGCTCTTCTTGGGCGGTCAAGAGGTCTTCAAAGGCCCGGATACGGGCTTTCGACTTGGTCTGACGGCCTTTCGGGCTCATGCCCATCCACTCGCGCTCACGGGCAATCGCCTTGGAGCGGGCCATGTTCTCGCGGCCTTCCTGCTCCATGCGCTTGGTCTTCTTTTCCAGATAGACCGAGTAGTTGCCTTCGTAAGGGATGCCCTGACCGCGGTCGAGCTCGAGAATCCAGCCCGTGACATTGTCGAGGAAGTAGCGGTCGTGGGTGATGATCAGGACGGAGCCCTTGAACTCACGCAGGTGACGCTCCAGCCAGTGAACGGTTTCAGCGTCCAGGTGGTTGGTCGGCTCATCCAGCAGCAGCAGGTCCGGCTCGGACAGCAGCAGCTTGCAGAGCGCGACGCGGCGGCGCTCACCACCGGAAAGATTGTCGACGGCTGCATCTGATGGCGGGCAGCGCAGGGCTTCCATCGCCATTTCCACCTGGCTTTCCAGGTTCCACAGATCCTGGGCGTCGATCTCGTCCTGAAGCTGTGCGGCTTCCTCGGCGGTTTCGTCCGAGTAGTCCATCATCAACTCGTTGTAGCGGTCGATTTTTGCCTGCTTGTGGGCAACACCTTCCATGACGTTTTCCATCACGGTCTTGGTGTTGTCGAGCTGCGGTTCCTGCGGCAGATAGCCGACCTTCGCGCCTTCGGCCGCCCAGGCCTCACCGGTATATTCCTTGTCGATACCGGCCATGATCTTCAGAAGAGTCGACTTACCCGCACCGTTCGGGCCCAGGATACCGATCTTGGCGTCCGGGTAGAACGAGAGATGGATGTTGTCGAGAACCTTCTTGTCGTTATAGGCCTTGGACAGGCCATGCATGTGATAGATGAACTGGCGCGCCATGGGGCTCCGCTTCTCCGCTTTCAAAATCTGATGGGATTCTCAGGAATTCTGCGGCGTCTTTTAGGGGAAATGGCGCCCGGGGGCAATGGGGGGAATGTGGATTGGTCGGTTGGTTTGCAGTCTTTGCTTTCAGAGACAAGGTTTCGAGTTCAAGCTCATTGACTGAAGCTTCACTGAGCGCAGACCAGTGTTGCGGGACCGGGGCATCTCCCGACAGATCTAGTTGGCACTTTTCATTCCAACTCAGACTTTGCCCACACGGGCAGTAGCGACTAATCACTTGGTAACGTCTGCAACCATGCGGGGATGCCGGGCGCCTTGCCGGGGCAAGTTCCATTTACCGCCAAACCAGGTCGCGGCTCCAATGTACCAGGCGTATTGACTGCCCAGGCAAGCCCAGCCCGCTCCAGCGCCTTTACCAGCCACCAACCCGGATCGGTTTGCCCCGGCAAGAAACCGAGACGTGCGGATTTCGGGAAAGCGTGGTGATTTTCGTGAAAGGCCTCACCGAATGTCACCAGACCGAAACGCGGCAGGTTATAGCCCTGCACGCAGGCCCCCTTCACATAAAGCAGATGGTCCTTTGGCTGGTGGGCATAATAGCCAACGAGCCAGTGCCCTATCAGCGAAATTGAGACCCGGCAACAGACACCCCAAACGACGAATGGCAGCCCACCAAGTAGAAATAGAGGCACGGCGATGACCAACTGCTGCAACATCCAGGTTTTTTCAACGATCCGGTAGAAGGGGTCGTGCCTAACCTCCTCTTCAATTTCGAAGAATGGCTCCTTGTCCAGAACGATGCCACAGCACAATTGCCACCAGGCGTCGTTCCAGAAGCCAGAGCGGTGGGAGAAAAAATCATGGCACTGGGCTTGTCGCTGGCCCCAATCACGAAAGTCATGCAGCCGGATCATGCCGAAAGGGCCAGCCATCCCGACAAGCACGCCAAGATAGACAAGGAACCTTTCGACCAAGGGCACGGTTCGGAAGGAACGATGGATCAGCAGCCGATGCATGCCGACCGAGTGACCACCGCAAATGGTGACAGCGGTCAACACAACAAATACAACGAACGCGTCGGCGGAAAACGTCAAAGGACCTGCGACGAGCGCAGTGAGTGTCATTCCGGCAATCCACGCGGTCTTCACGGGTTTAAGGACAACATTTCCCTCAACAGGATTGGCTCCGCCTCTGGAATCTACGCGTTCCGTGGACACCGGCTCCTGCACAAAATCACTAATTGCGCTTACGGACATGGCAATGGTTCCTCTTCGCTCCGTTCATGACGGCGCGTTCTTCCCGCTCCCCGAGGCAACCCCGGAGATCGATCAGTCAGTTGAAATTTGACCCGCTGTTCTTGCGGACACTTGCCTTTGGGAAATGCATTTACTATTTAGGCTATAAGCTAAATACCATCAATTCGATAATTAGGCAACTACCTAATCGATGACCTTGAGTTTAACGGAGCCAGGAGATCTTCATGAGCGACCAGACAGGCTCTCAAAGCGCGCACGAGCCAGGCGGCATCCAGAAGGTGTTTGAAGCACTTGCCTCTGCGGCACGCCGGAAGATTCTGGCATATCTGGCCCACAGTTCCCTGACTGCCGGCGAGATTGCAGAACGTTTCGACATGTCCAAACCCTCGATCTCACAGCATTTAGGTGTGCTGGAAAGTGCGGGTCTTGTTCGCAAGGAAAAGCGCGGCCAGTACGTGCACTATTCCATAGTGCAGGACAGCCTTGCGAACACGCTGAACAGCTACGTGCAGGAAGTCTGCCCGGTTTCCCGGCCACTGAAAAAGGAAAGCGCGGCGTTGAAAAAATAAACTGCGAAGAAAAAATCTAAATATCGGGCCCTTTCGCCAGCTGCGGCGTGTCGACCAGATCGCCAGACGGGCGTTGCATCGGCGTACCAACTCTGCCCATTCGGCTCTTTTCTCCCCCAACCGAAGACCTTAAGGTCACCTCACCTTTCTTCATCACCCCACCGGACCTGCCATGACCTCCATCGATATTCTGATGCCCCGCCCGATGCTGCCGATCGTTCAGGAGCAGCTGGATGCCGCCTTTACCGTGCACCGGCCCTACGAGGCCGACAATCCGGAAGCGCTGCTGGCGGAAATCGGCGAGAAAATCCGCGGGGTTGCCATGGCATTCGGGCCGGTCAACGCCGAGTTGCTTGCCAAAATCCCGAACGCGGAGATCGTTTCAAGTTTCGGTGTGGGCTATGACCACGTCAACACGGACGATTGCCTGGCGGCGAAGGTGATGGTGACCCATACGCCCGATGTGCTGACGGAAGAAGTTGCCGATACGGCGGTCGGGCTGATGATCATGACCATCCGTGAATTCGGCCAGGCCGAACAGTGGCTTCGCCAGGGCAATTGGGAAAGCAAGGGGCCATACAAGCTGACCGGGGCAACCATGCAGGGGCGCACGCTCGGCATTTTCGGCCTGGGGCGCATCGGCAAGGCGATTGCCAAGCGGGCCGAAGCCTTCGGCATGAAGATCCATTACCATGGACGCAGCAGACAGGACGACCTCTCCTACCCCTATCACGCGACGCCTAAGGCACTGGCGGCGGCCTGCGACACGCTGATGGTGGTGGCGCCTGGCGGCGCGGAAACGAAACATGCGGTCAATGCAGAGGTGCTGGAAGCACTCGGGCCGGATGGCATCGTCATCAATATCGGCCGTGGCACCGTCATCGATGAGGCCGCATTGATCGCGGCCCTTGAAAACGGCACGATCTACGGTGCCGGTCTCGACGTCTTCGAGAACGAGCCGCATGTGCCCGAAGCCCTTCTGAAACTGCCAAGGGTCACCGTACTGCCGCATGTCGGTTCCGCCTCGCAGGCGACCCGCAATGCCATGGGACAACTCGTGGTCGACAACCTGAAAAGCTGGTTCGAAACTGGCGGGGCCATAACGCCAGTGCCGGAAATGCGCTGAGATCGAGGGCATGCAAGGGCAGCTCGGCAGCCCTACCCGATTCTTTTCCCGGCTCAGTATTTGACACGCCCGACTTGCGCCATAGGTTTATGGATCAAGCGCATCCTTTCTACTTGCGATGCGCTTACCCGATAGGCGTGGATCCATCAGACCACATAAACCACGCCGGGATGCCGACTGGGAACGGCTGGTGAACCAAAAGACGAATGCGTTCAGAAGCCTACTCAACACCGGCTGTTCGCCCGGATCCGTCAGCGGGTCCAGTTTGCCTGCGGAAGTGGCCCGTTTGCTCGGGGCGCGTCGCAACGGCAGAAGACGACATCCCAGGTCGCAGAAGGTGGCTGGCGACGTAACCTCCGCCAGCACCCTGGGCCGGCCCCTTCCGGGCCGGTCCGCACCGAAACACCTGTTGCTGAGGCAAGGCCCAAAACTGAACCTTCTCACTTCGCTCCACCGGCCGGGCACCTGAACGGTGTAAAGGTACTGCCCATGTTTGCGCTGACGGTCATCATCGTCAGAATGTCGGCAAAGGCGAATTCGGCGGGTGTTTTCGGGCAAACGGCATTCGCTGCGAAACACCCCCCTTCGATAAAGGCATCATGTTCAGCAACGAAACCAGGCCGCATTTGCGAACGACTAACATTTTCGAACGCCACCCGGACGATCTCCTGATAGTAGGCGCATCTTCTGGCGCGCTTTTGTTCGCGTGTTTCCTCTGCAGATGCCTGGGAGAAAACGGCTAATACCGCGACAAGCGCCAACGGCAGGGCAAACAAGGATCTTGGAACGGACAATGTTGTCTCCGTCGGAAGCGGCAGAATAAATCCAGAAGCAGGGATGCCCGGGCGAATGAAAAGATCCGCCCGGACAAGAACACTCAGTCGTGGAGACTTTCGGCAAGTGCGGCTGCGATATCGGCAATCGCCTTGTTGCGATCGTCGAAGGAAGCGTCGGTCTGCGTGATGTAGACCGCGATCACAACGGGCTCCCTGTCGTCGGGCCAGATCACGCCAATGTTATTGCGCGAGCCATTGGCCCCAGCCCCGGTCTTGTCGGCGACCGGCCATTCTTCCGGCAGCCCGGCACGCAGGGTTGCGTTACCCACCTTGTTGTCCAGCAGCCAGCCTGTCAGCTGGGCTCTGGCGGTGGACGAAAGAGCATCGCCCAGAACCAGTTTCTGCAACGTGGCAACCGCTGCCGCCGGGGTGGTGGTGTCACGGGCATCGCCCGGCCGGCCTTCATTGAGACCCGGCTCCGTCCGGTCCAGCCTGGTGATGGTGTCGCCAATGCCCCGAAGGTAATCCGTCAGTCCTTCCGGGCCACCGACAGCTTCCAGCACGAGATTGGCCGCTGCATTGTCACTGATCGCAACGGCCGCTTCACACAGTTCAAGATAGGTCATGCCACCGGAGCCGACCTTTTTTTCGGTAACCGGCGAATAGGAGACAAGGTCTTGCGAGCGGATCTTCACGCGGCGTTCCAGCTGAACCTCACCCTGCTCGCCCTTTTCCAGGAGCGCAGCACACAGAAAGGCCTTGAAGGTGCTGTTGAGCGGAAAACGCTCGTCGGCGCGGTAGGTCCAGGTCTTGCCGGTTTCCGTATCAAGCACCGCAACCCCGATCCGGGCAGACAGTCGGCTCTCTGCACCGGCAACGGTTTTCTCAAGTGGTGCGGGATCGAACCCGGCGGCGTGCGCCAATCCGGAAATAGCCGGAAACCCGGCAAAAAGGGCAAGCGAAAGCGTCAACGCGTTACGGCGTGTCCAGAGTTTCATCTTCAACTCCAATGATGAATACAAACAGCCCGAACCGGTGTGGTGTGTCGCCCCCCGCACCGTTCGTCTTCGGGACACCGCGACAGTGCCGCTGCCTCAGATATAACGCAAATGATGAATACTGAGGTTAGACATGAGTAAAACTTGGCCTAAGTTGGATCCGGATGGACGTCTCAAAACTTCCGCTCAATGCCTTGAGAGCCTTTGAAGCCTCTGCAAGGCTCTGCAGCTTTACACGCGCCGGCCTGGAACTGCGGGTGTCGCAGACTGCCGTCAGCCACCAGGTGAAGGCGCTGGAGGACGTGTTGCAGGTGTCGCTGTTCGAACGCCTTCCGCGCGGTGTTGCCCTGACGGACGAAGGACTGGCGCTGCTGCCTGTACTGAGCGATGCCTTCCGGCGGATGAGCGATGCGCTCAGCCGGTTCGAGGATGGCAACTATCGGGAGGTGCTAACGGTCGGCGCTGTCGCCACTTTCGCGACCGGCTGGCTGTTGCCCCGCCTTTCCGGCTTTGCCAGGGCCCATCCGCAGATCGATCTGCGGCTGAAAACCAACAACAACCGCGCGGATATTCTGGCAGATGGTCTCGACTGTTTCCTGCGCTTCGGCGACGGGGCCTGGCATGCCACCAACGCGGTCAAGCTGATGGACGCCCCGCTGTCGCCTATCTGTTCACCGGGAACCGCTGCCCGGTTGTCCGAACCGGCAGACCTTGTGAACGAGCCCCTGCTGAGATCCTACAGGATGGATGAATGGGCCATGTGGTTCCAGGCAGCGCAACTGCCGCCGCCGCGAGCGCGTGGCTGGATGTTCGACAGTTCACTTGCGATGGTTGAAGCCGTCACGCAGGGTGCCGGCGTCGCTCTGGTGCCGACAGCGATGTTCAGCCGCCCCCTCGCGTCCGGCGCGATCGTGCAGCCTTTCCAGACCAGCGTCCTGACAGGAAGCTATTGGCTAACCTGGTTGAAGTCGCGGGAGGAGACCAGCGCCATGCAGAAGTTCCGCTTGTGGATGCTGGAGACGGTAGCGGAGTAAAAGGAGGCAATCGACCACCTCAAGGCCTTCGCCCTTTCACCATTTCGCGTTTGCCGGCAAAGCCTTCAGCCTTTTCAATCTCGAACCCGGCAGCCTGAAGATTGCGGCGAACCCAGCCGGCAGCCGTGTAAGTTGCCAGTGTTCCGCCATGGGCCGTCAGGTCAGCCGCCACCTTCAGAAGGTCCGCGTCCCAGAGCTCCGGATTGCGAGCCGGACTGAAACCGTCGAGAAACCAGGCATCAATGGGGGCAATTGCCGGTTCTCCTCCCTCGCCCTCACCTGCCATTCCGGCGTTCAGCTCACCGATCAGCTCACTCGCATCGCCAATGCCGATCTGGAGGTTGGCTCCGGCAATTTTCAAGCTGTTCCAACCCGGCTCAGGCGACCAGGCCTGCAGCAGCTCTTCTGCCAGCGGGGCCAGTTCGGGAAAGGCCGCGAGGGCCCGTGCCAGTTGCTCTCCCGTCATCGGGAACAGTTCGAAGGTCAGGAAGGTCAGTTCCGGCCGATTGGTCCTTTCCTGCCATGCCGCAAGGGTGGTGAGGAAATTGAGGCCTGTCCCGAAGCCGAACTCTGCAATGGTGAAACGCTCGCAGCCATCGAACCGGCCAGGCAAGCCATTTCCTTGCAGAAACACGTGACGCGTTTCTGCAAGCCCCCCAGCCTTGGAAAAATACGTGTCGTTGAAGCCTTCAGCCCGGGGCACATCGCCCTGCAGCCATTCCAGATCTGGTGCCTTGATCGACATGATCTTGAGGTTTCCTTCGGGGCGTACCCATCAGCCTTTGCCATTTGCAACGCGTTCTCATAAGAGAGCCGGCAGGATCAATCAATCTCAAAGGACCCCGCCCCATGGCAGCAACCGACGCCGAAACTTTCGATGTTGCCATTGCCGGAGCCGGTATTTTCGGCCTCGCTGTTGCCCGGGCAGCGATCGCGGCCGGGCTGAAGGTGGTCGTTCTTGAGAAAAGCCACGTCGGCGCCGGGTCCAGTGGAGGTGTACTGGGGGCGTTGATGCCGCATATGCCGGCACGCTGGAACCCCAAGAAGGAATTCCAGTTCCAGGCCCTGCTCTGTCTGGAAGACCGCATCCGCCAACTGGAAAGCCAGACTGGGCTTTCCTGCGGCTATCACCGCTGCGGACGCATCCTGCCGCTGACGACAAACGACAAGTTGGAGCACCATCTGGAGCGGGCGGAAGAAAGCAAGCTGCGCTGGCAACCTCAGGAAACCGGTTTTTCCTATGTGGTTGAACCTGCCGGAAGCCGGTCTGACTGGCTGGACGCGAATGCCGCTCCCTTCGGCATAGTCTATGAAACCCTTGCCGCGCGGATCTCCCCAAGGGCTTATCTGGCAAGCCTTGCCAGCTTCGTCCGCCAGAACGGCAGCCTGCGGGAAGGCGTTGAAGCGATCGGTTATGACGATGCAACGCACACCGTTCTGCTCGCCGACGGACATGCCCCCGTCAAGACACGGCAATTCGTCGTTTCAGGAGGATTTGCCGCTTTCGACCTGATCGAGACGCTGACCGGCGAACGCATCGGGCGTGGAGAGAAAGGCCAGGCCCTTGTGCTGGAAGGCAAGGGACTGGAAGACAGGCCAGCGATCTATTGCGACGGGCTTTACGTCGTGCCGCACGACGACGGTACCGTCGCCATTGGCAGCACATCCGACCGGGAATTCGAAGACGCAGCCCCCTCTCCAGCCCGTTCAGCCGAACTGCTGGAACGCGCCACCGCCTTTTGTCCGCAATTGAAGGGCCGCGAGGTTCTTTCCGACTGGGCCGGCATCCGGCCCCGCAATCACAGGCGAGACCCGCTGGCAGGAAAACTGCCTGGCTTTGACACCGCCTTCGCGGCAACAGGCGGCTTCAAGATATCCTTCGGCATTGCACATCTGATAGCGGATGCCCTGGTGGCGGAGATGACTGGCAGAGAACCTGTTGTTCCCTTGCCAGAGACATTCCGCCCGGCGCACCACTTCGGCAGCGGCAGACTGGACGCAGATCGCTAAAGGAGCTCGCGTTCACGCATTCGCCGACCGCAAAAGGTGACAACCTGATTGCAATGAAGGGTTGTATATGCGATTGCAGATGATGTGCCATGACCGCGAACTTGACGCGGTTCGTTCAAACACAATCGGTTTACGCACCTGCTGCCTAGATGGCAGCAACCACCGCGTAAAGACCGTAAAGGCTGAGCGAAATCGTCCCCCAGAACAGGAGATTTTTCGCCACCAAAAATGGCAAATTCATAGACCCACCCTGATGAGCTGCATAGTCAGCCTGCTTCCTCCTCTCCACCCCAGAGGATTCAACTTCAGTTGCGGCTGTAGCGGCTCTCGCCATTTCGGCAATCCTTGAACGACTTAACCAATGGCCATCTGGAACCCATTTCCATCGGCCACACACAGTACCGTTTACGTCGTAAATGGTTAAAACCCGTTTAAGATTAACATGAATCTTTTCTTAATTTACAGCACAATGAAATTGTTGATATGCACAAATTATGGCCCGGCCCGCGCGGCTCTTGCGCGTCCCTCCCTGCCGGACTTGTTTGATCCGACCTGAAGGAAGTCCTGCAGCATGAGCCTTGAAAGCGTACGCAACCACCTTGCCAGTGCCGCCCCCGAACTTGAAGTCATCGTGACGGAAGACAGCAGTGCCACGGTCGACCTTGCCGCGAAGGCACATGGGGTCGAGCCCGGTCAGATTGCCAAGACGCTGTCGTTTCAGCTCAAGGACAAGATCTTTCTGGTTGTTGCCCGCGGCGATGCCCGCATGGACAACAAGAAGGCGAAAGCAACCTTTGGTGGCAAGGTGAAGATGCTGGGCCTTGATGAAGTGGAAACGCTGACGGGACACCCCGTCGGCGGCGTATGCCCTTTCGGCCTCGCCCAGCCGTTGCCTGTCTACTGTGATGTCTCTCTGAAGGAATATGACGTGGTCATTCCCGCCGCCGGCGCCACCAATGCCGCCGTCAGGATACCGCCGGAGCGCATGGCGGAAATCACCGGTGCAGAATGGGTGGATGTCTGCCAGCCACCGCAGGATGTGTCGCCGCAGGCATAAGAGCCACATGAAGCCAGGCATTCGCCCGGTGCCTGGCAGGCGTTACGCCCGGTAATAGTCCTGGTACCATTCGACGAACCTGGCAACGCCTTCCTGCACTGTGGTCTTCGGTCGGTACCCCGTAAGGCTTTGCAGCAGATCCGCATTGGCCCATGTCGCCGGAACATCGCCGGCCTGGATCGGCATGAGATTGCGTTCGGCGGTCCGGCCCGTAGCCGCCTCAATGGCTTCGATGAACTCGGTCAGCTGAACGCAGGTCGAGTTGCCGATGTTGACCACGCGCCAGGGGGCTACCGGCGAAAGGCTGTCGCCTTCCTTCACCTCTTCTCCCTCGGCCGGGCGAACAGGCACTGCGTCCATCAGCAGCCGGATGCCTTCGACGAGATCTTCCACATAGGTGAAGTCGCGTTTCATGTCGCCGTAGTTATAGACGTCGATCGGCTTGCCTTCGAGAATCGCCTTGGTGAACTTGAAGAGAGCCATGTCGGGCCGTCCCCAGGGCCCGTAGACGGTGAAGAAGCGGAACATCGTCACCGGAAGGTCGTAGAGATGGGCATAGGAATGCGCCATCGACTCCGTTGCCTTCTTCGTCGCCGCGTAGAACGACATCTGGTGGTCGGCCTTGTCGGTCTCCGCATAGGGCATTTCGGTGTTGGCGCCATAGGCGGACGACGTGGACGCCAGCAGCATGTGTTCCGGCGGGAAGGCCCTGGCTGCCTCGAGCAGTTCGAACGTGCCGCAGATGTTGCTTTCCAGGTAGGAGCGTGGCGCTTCGATGGAGTAGCGGACGCCGGCTTGCGCTGCCAGATGAATGACAAAATCCGGCCGCTCGGTACGGAACAGGGACATCAGCAGGTCCGGCGCCTCAACGCGGTCGTTCACCGGCTTGAAATGCTCGTTCTGCATCAGCATCTGCTGCCGGCGTTCCTTCAGGCGGACATCGTAGTAATCCGTCATGGCATCGAGGCCGATCACTCGAAAGCCATCCTTCAGCAGTCGGGTACACAGGTAAAAGCCGATAAACCCCGCAGAGCCGGTCACCAGAACGGTTTTCATGATTTGCCCAAAGCCTTTCGATCAAAAATTCATTTTACAAAACGCGTAAGTAGGTCAGCCAAGTTATTAAAAGGCTTCGAAGGTTCGGGCAATGGCGAAGTCTGTCCGAACCCTCTTGGCCTCCTGGAACTGCGACACTTACAGACGCCACAACACCTAGTACAAAATGAATTACCGCGGCGTGACACGCCAACAGAGCCTCGGAAAGGCCACCGGTCTCCGAACGAAATTCCAGCTCGTCTGGCCGGGATATCGTATCGGTCCCACAAACGAAAAAGCCACCAGCGTCCTTGTAACGCGGATGGCTGTTTTTCGGATGCCAGGGCAGGTCATCAGCCCCGCAAGGTCACCTTCGGCCTCTTGTCAGATGCCGCCACCGTCGGCGGAGAAGCTGTTCAGGAACCCGCGCTTGCGCAGATATTCAACGATCTCCTCGGCAACTTCTTCCGGTTCCCGGCCGACGTTGCGAATATGGAGTTCCGGATTTTCCGGCGCTTCATAGGGGCTGTCGATACCGGTGAAGTTCTTGATCTCGCCCCGGTCGGCCTTGGCATAAAGGCCCTTCGGGTCGCGTTTGCGGCATTCCTCGATGGGCGTATCGACAAAGACCTCGATGAACTCACCGTCCTCCAGGAGATCGCGCGCCATCTGACGCTCCGAGCGGAACGGCGAGATGAAGGATACCAGCGTGATCATGCCCGCATCCGCAAAGAGTTTGGCCACCTCACCGACACGGCGGATGTTTTCCACCCGGTCGGCATCGGTAAAGCCCAGGTCCTTGTTGAGGCCGTGGCGGACGTTGTCGCCGTCGAGCGTATAGGTGTGCCGCCCGTCGACATGCAGTTTCTTTTCGACGATCGACGCGATGGTCGACTTGCCGGACCCGGAGAGGCCGGTGAACCAAAGGACTGCCGGCTTCTGACCGAGTTTTTCAGACCGGGCATTCTTGTCGACGTCGAGGGCCTGCCAGTGAATGTTGCTCGCCCGGCGCAGCGCGAACCAGACCATGCCCGCACCAACCGTCGAGTTGCTCATCCGGTCGATGAGAATGAAGGAACCGGTCGTGTGGTTGGCCTCATAGGGATCGAACGGCACCGCGGAGGACAGTGAGAAATTGCAGAACGCGATTTCGTTCAACGCCAGCGTCTTGCCGGCCACATGCTCGAACGTGTTGACGTTGATCTTGTGCTTGATCTCGGAGACCGTCGCCGTCACCGTGCGAGTGCCGATCTTCAGCAGATAGGGCCTGCCCGGCAGCAGCGGCTCGTCCGACATCCAGATGACATGGGCGGCAAACTGGTCGGCAACATCCGGGCGATGTGCGGTCGAGGTCAGAAGATCGCCGCGGGAGATGTCGATTTCATCTTCCAGCGAAATGGTGACTGCCTCGCCGGCCCGGGCGGAGCTGACTTCGCCGCTTGCGCCGATGATCGACTTCACCCTGGACTGCTTTGCCGGACCGGCAACCACCAGTTCGTCGCCAACCGACACCTGGCCGCTGGCGACCGTACCGGAATAGCCGCGGAAATCGAGGTTGGGCCGGTTGACCCACTGCACCGGGAAGCGGAACGGGGCTTCCAGCACATGCTCGCCCACCTGAACCGTCTCCAGGTGCTCCAGCAGGGTCGGTCCGGAATACCAGTCCATCTTGTCGCTGCGCCCGGTGACGTTGTCGCCATAGCGCGCCGACATCGGAATTGCCTGCAGGGTTTCGAAATCGAAGCCGTTGGCAAAGACCTCGAATTCCTTGCGGATTTCCTCAAATCGTTCCTGGGAATAGCCGACAAGGTCGATCTTGTTGATCGCCAGCACGACGTGGCGGATGCCCAGCAGCGACGCGATGAACGCGTGGCGACGGGTCTGGACCATCAACCCGTTGCGGGCATCAACCAGCAGCACGGCAAGGTCGGCGGTGGAAGCGCCGGTGGCCATGTTGCGGGTGTATTGTTCGTGGCCCGGGGTATCGGCAACGATGAACTTGCGCTTTTCGGTCGCAAAGAACCGGTAGGCAACGTCGATGGTGATGCCCTGCTCGCGCTCTGCCTCAAGACCGTCGACCAGCAGTGCCAGATCGATGTCCTCTCCCACGGTGCCATGCTTTCTGGAATCGCGTTCCAGCGCGGCCAACTGGTCTTCGAAGATCAGCTTGGTGTCGTAAAGCAGGCGGCCGATCAGGGTCGACTTGCCATCGTCAACGGAACCGCAGGTCAGGAAGCGGAGCTGGTCCTTGCTTTCCTGTGCCAGGATATATTCGGTGACGGCTGTCTCTGCAGCTTCCTGTATGTTCTCGATCGTCATCTTAGAAATATCCTTCCCGCTTCTTCTTCTCCATCGACGCGCTTTCATCCTTGTCGATGAGGCGGCCCTGGCGTTCGGATGTACGGGCAATCAGCATTTCGCGGACAATGGCGGGCAGCGTATCGGCATCCGATTCAATGGCGCCGGTCAGCGGGTAGCAGCCGAGCGTGCGGAAGCGGACCATCTTTTCCTCGATCTCTTCGCCGGGCTGCAGTTTCATGCGGTCGTCGTCGACCATGATCAGCATGCCGTCGCGGTTCACGACCGGGCGCTTTGCAGCGAAATAGAGCGGCACCATCGGGATGTCTTCCGTCAGGATGTATTGCCAGATATCCAGCTCGGTCCAGTTGGACAGCGGAAACGCACGGATGCTCTCGCCCTTTGCCACACGGGCATTGTAGAGGTTCCACAGTTCCGGCCGCTGGTTCTTCGGGTCCCAGCCGTGATTGGAGTTGCGGAAGGAGAAGACGCGCTCCTTGGCGCGCGACTTTTCCTCGTCCCTGCGCGCGCCGCCGAAGGCGGCATCGAAGCCGTATTTGTTCAGCGCCTGTTTCAACGCCTCGGTCTTCATGATGTGCGTATGAACCGAGGAGCCGTGGGAAAACGGGCCGATATTCTTTTCAAGCCCTTCCGGATTGGTATGGACGATCAGGTCCATGCCGAGACGCGCGGCGGTCTCGTCACGGAAGGTGATCATGTCCCGGAATTTCCAGGTCGTATCCACATGCAGCAGCGGAAACGGCGGCTTGGACGGATAGAATGCCTTCATCGCCAGGTGCAGCATGACACCGGAGTCCTTGCCGATGGAATAGAGCATCACCGGATTGGAGAATTCGGCCGCGACTTCGCGGATGATGTGGATGCTTTCTGCTTCCAGCCGCTTCAGATTGCTGAGGCGCTCGGGCGAGATCCCGTGAGATTGCATGTTCATGTTCGCTTTTCCGTTTGGCCGGCGAACCGGCCGTATCAATCGTTCGGCACGGGCCAACCGCCCGCGCAATTTTGCAAATCGTCAGGCGGCGGGCGCGACGTCCCGCAGGAGGTTTCTGCACCCGGCTGCCAGAAAAAACGGGTTCCGCAGGTCGTCCTTGCGGGCGTTTTCCGGCACCCGGTAGACAAAGTCCTCGCCGGTTGAAGCCAGAACGACCGCCCCGCCGGCGGCGCGCACAACTGCATCACCGGCGGCAATGTCCCATTGCATCGTGGGCGCAAGACGGGGATAGAAATCGGCCCGGCCGGCGGCCACCCAGCACAGCTTCAGCGACGAGCCGACGTTAAGCTGCTCGGCGACACTCAGCCGTGAAATCAGGGCAGAGGTTTCTTCCGAAAGATGAGAGCGGCTGGCGAGTACGCTGATGCCGTCCACCGGCGGCGTGCGAACGGTGATAGGCGCAACATCGCTGATGCCGCCGTTCGCGATGGTTCCCTTGAAGGCCCTGGTTTCGGTTTTGCCGTTTTCCCGGAATTCCCCACCCCAATAGATCTCTTCGAGGGCTGGTGCGGAAACCACGCCGAACACCGGGCGGCCATCCTCGATCAGGGCGATGTTCACGGTGAACTCACCGTTCTTCTTCAGGAATTCCTTGGTACCGTCGAGCGGGTCGACCAGGAAGTACCGCGCACCTGCCGCAGGCAGCTTGCCGGCTTCGACCGCTTCTTCGGCCACCACCGGAATGTCGGGGAACTTTTCCGCAAGGCCCGCAAGAATGATTTCCTCGGCTGCCGCGTCGGCCTTGGTCACCGGAGACCCGTCGACCTTGTTCTCGACCTCGAAAGGTTCCGCGTAGATTTTGAGGATTTCGTCTCCAGCCCTCAGGGCCAGCCGGTTCAAGAAAGATATCTGGTCTTCAGTCATCGATGCCTCAATTCGCGCCGGGAAATATTGCCCCCCGCGCTGTCCGCCCGCGTGGCTGTCCCGTAAATAGAAAGGTACAGTGTATCAATTCAAGGAATGGTGTTCCACGTTTTCGCCAGAATACAAAAAGCTCAGGTTTCTCTGACCGTCGCAAGGGAGCTTTTGTTTCTCCCAACATGGTCCTATGCAGGGCTTTACCTGACTGATCCATACGTGGATTCACCGATTGGCAAGGGCTTTGCGCCTAAACTTACCCCAAATGGGGGTTAAAGTGCCCTTGGACACCATGAGAATGCGAGAAACCCATGTCGGACGCCAAACCATTTCCGCACACACCTGCGGATGAGAGCGCCAGCGAACAGATGCCGCGGGAGCGGCGGGCACGCGTGTTCAAGAAAGGCAAGATGGTCTTTCAAAACGGGCTGAGATCCATTCCCTGCATGGTGCGCAACATCTCCGAAGGCGGCGCTTTGCTGGAATTCGAGCAGGCCTACATGCTGCCCAAGGAATTCGACCTTCATATCGACCTGGAAGACTATGAAGTCACCTGCGAACGCCGCTGGGAGGAAGGCCTTCGCTGCGGCGTCCAGTTCATCGGCGAGAAACGGCATGTGGCCGCACAGCGCGCGCAAGTGCTGAAAAGCTCCGAAGAAGCGCTGAGAAGCGAACTCGATGAGCGCCGCGACAGCCCGGACAACTTTTTCCAGCGCCGCCACCAGGACGAACCGCATGCCGACGAGCGCACCTCCGTGCGCCGCAACCGGCAGGACGCAAGTGCCGGCGCCGGCAAGCCGACCTTCGGCAAGAGACGCTGATACGCTGCGCGCGGCGAAATACGTCAGATACCCCTGCTCTTCGCGGTGTTCGACAGCCCGCCAGCAAGTGCACCCTGCCGCCCAAGGCAGAATGCCGGCTTCCACACCAGCGCTCAAAATTCCTGGATATGATCCGCCTCCCCGTCGTACCCTTTGAAGATCACGCCAAGGCGTGTTTCGAACCCGGATCATGACCAGGAAACAGCCCGTGGCGACCACCCTCTACGACTTGAGCGTGCCAACCTTCCTGCAAACGGCACGCGCCGTCAGCGGGTTTCTTCAAAAGGCGGCAACCCATTGCCAGCAGACTGGCACCGATCCGGACGACTTCGCGACCGCGCGGCTTTGTCCGGACATGGCTCAGTTCTGGTTTCAGATCGAGTGCGTCGACAATTTTTCCGTCTGGGGCCTGGAAGCAATGAGAACGGGTGCCTTCACCCCGCCGCCGCTTGTCGGACCAGCCCCATATGCGGATCTGCAGGACCGGATCGCGCAGACAGTGACACGCTTGCAGACCTATACGCCTGCCGAGGTAAACGACTGGTCGGGCCGGCCTCTCGACCTTGATCTGGTTCACATCAGCCCTCGGCCGATGCCCCTGACATCGGAAACCTTTCTCCTGTCCTTCCTGCTGCCGAACTTTCATTTCCACGCCGTCACCGCCTACGACATCCTGCGCACGCGCGGCGTGCCGATCGGCAAGCGCGACTATGAAGGCCAGTTGCGGACGAGGCCGGACTGACGGCCCTTGCCCTCACCCTCACCGGCAGAAACGGACGGGCTCGCCAACTGGAAAGCCGCGCAGGCCGTTCATCCAGTTTCAGGGCCGTTTTCAAGACAACTGCGCAAACAGAAATGGCCCACCGGGCAAAACCCGGCAGGCCACAGCGTCAGTGGAGGTTCAAAACCTCTCAGGCCGCTTGGCGTTCACGCTCCAGCGTCCGCACGGTGGCCGGGCGTTCGCTGCACCGCTTCACCCAGTCACGGATCGCCTCGTTGTCCGGCAACATGTCCGGCAGCCACAGGAACGGACCGCTGCACAACAGGTCAACGGCGGAATAGGTTTCGCCCAGCAGGTAAGGCTGCTTTTCCAGCGTTTCCGCCAGCCGCGCGACCATCGTGTCGAAATCGCGCAGGCTTGCCTCCACGGCCGGATGCGTAAACTGGGCGAATTTCAGGATGATGACCGGCTCCATCACGCCCTGATAGTAGAACAGCCAGGACAGATACTCTCCGCGCCCCGGCTGGCCTTCGATCGGCCCAAGCCCGGCTTCGGGAAACTTGTCGGTGAGATAAAGCATGATCGCGCCGCGCTCGCGGATCCCCTCGGCACCATCCACCAGGTAGGGCACCTTCTTTTCCGGATGCGGGTTGGATGCATCTGGCCCGCCCGAGCCATCCTGCCGGCGAACCGTCACTTCCTTCACCTCGACGTCGGCGCCCAGCTCTTCGATCAGGGTCACGATCGCCGAAGACCGGCTGTTGGGAGAATGGTAAAGCGTCAACATGGGAAAGCTCCTTTTCTTTGTGATGCCAAAGGTATAGCTTCCCCCTGCTGACAATTTACGGCAGGAGCAAAAATGGCCCGCATGGACAGGCTGATGCGTCTGATGGATACCCTCAGGCGCCTTCCCCAACCGGTCACCGCCGCGCGCCTTTCCGAAGAGACCGGCGTTTCCCTGCGCCAGCTCTACCGCGATATCGCGACCTTGCGTGCGGGCGGCGCCCTGATCGACGGGGCCGCGGGGGTCGGCTACACTTTGACGGAAGATCCCGTGCTGCCGCCGCAGAGTTTCTCCCGGCTGGAAATCGAGGCGCTGATGCTGGCGCAAAGCGGGCTGGACCAGATCGGCGACGAGACACTGAAAAAGGCCGGCCGCAACGCCATGGCCCGCATCATCGCCACCCTGCCCGACCGGCAGGCGCGCCAGGCCATGCACACGGTGATGCGCAGCTGGCGGCAGCCGGACAAGCGCCCGCCGGTGACGGTGGATCTCGACCTGTTGCGCGAGGCCTGTTGGGAGGAGTTCAGCCTGGTCATCACCTATCGCGACCTGCAGGAGCGAACCACCACCCGGGAAATCTGGCCGATGGGTCTTTCCTACAGCGAAACCTCGCTGCTGCTGCTCGCCCATTGCCGCCTCCGGCAAGACTACCGCCACTTCCACGTCAGCCGGATCGCCTCACTGGCGCGCGGCACCGAAAGCTTCCGCCCCAACCGGGTGGGCCTGATCCGCGACTACATCAAGCAACGGGGGTATGACCGGAACAGGCAAGCTCGACGCGGTGAAGTTGGATAAAGTGCGAATTGGAAACGGACTAACCTCAAAACGGGGAAGTTTCGGGGGAGCAGGTCATACAGTCCTCCACCTTGCCCTTGAATCACTCGTTGAGGCCCCTGTCCGATTACTCCAGGTGTTGGGTGTACATATTCAGTGTAATACCCTTCCGGTTGAGACGGCAGCAGAAAAGGAAAGCCGAGGGCGTCTAGAAAACACGGGGCTATTCAGTGTGATCTGGGTATCACCCGCCAATAGTTCATCGATGGTTTTGCGTCCTCTTTGTAGCATATATTACCCAGAGAGATATTAACTACAGTGGAAAAATGCGCATTTTATCGCCTTTTATTTCTATTGAAACAATATCTCCTGGCTTGCACTCCCACTCTTCACTAAAACCGCCGAGTAAATACCCATCAGGTAGAACTATTGCCACCTCTTTCCTTACCATGCGCACATAGCAAGGACGCCAAACGTCTATTCCTTCGTCTAGCAAACGTACGTATGCTTTCACTCGGCTATTCATAGACATACCCAGGTCCACCTACGCGAAAAATATCTCCTGTGGTGTTGTCTCTAACCACAGATTGTCCAGTTGTCGGGTGTATATCACCAGCAGGAGGGGTCCGGGCGGCGAAGGCCAGATTAGAGACTTACAACATCCTGGCCTATTCGTAGATTGGATAGTGGACCGGGAACACAATGAAAGCCGGGATAAAAATCATCATCCAGTTGGCAGCTTTTCAGCAATTTTTCGGAAGCCGTCAGCATTGAAACCCGTCAAGGTGGGCATCTCCCAATCGAAAAAACGTTTGTCATCAACCGCGTGAAAAATTAGGGATCTGATGCCGGAAAGTTCTGAGTACGTGAGAGCACTATTCGGAACAAATGCACTCACAGCATCATGAAGATATTTTGCAGGCCCCCCGGCAATCTCTGAGCAGACAACAATATCTCCCCTCATTTCAAGATCGGAGAGAGCCTTCTTGATTGCTTGCATTAGAAGATCGTCGATCATCAGTATGGTTCCGTCCTTGTAGGAATTCGAGAAACATAGTCTGAATAGCCCGTGGGTTACTCATTTGGTGCAAAGGGAGTTAGGTGATACCTGACGGAAGCGAAAGGAGCTTGAGCGGCTTATAGAGCTTTTCGATTCTTTCGTCGGGCCAATAGGAACCCACAGCGACCGCTTCCATTTTTTCCATATCAATCCCCGTGGCGACCTGCAAAAAATCGCTGGGACCTGCGTAGATCATGTGCCGGACATCTCCGGTTCGCAGTAAAAGAAATTTAATGGGATCAGAAAAGAAAATACAGCTTTCGAGATAATCTGCTTTGCCATTCTCGTCAAAATTAAAGAAGCTACTCCAGCTCACATCATCAGAGTTATATTTTCTAATGTGCGCTTTTGTAACTTCTAAAGATAGATCATTAATCGGCACCGAATAATACTCAGATATACCTAATTTCATAAGCGCCTCACTGAGACAGCGAACAACGTCGTCACTTACATTATTATCGTCTATTACAACCAACTTCCAGCAATGGCTCTTCACCAGATCTGGAGATATAAGATCTTTATCTTTAATTGCACTCCTCAATAACGTCCAAGTCTTGCAATTAATCACCATATCGAATTTCTCGAGTTGTACCAACGTTCCCGGCGTCGTTAGTCCATTGAAATTCGATGGTCGGTCGCCCATCGTGGCTCGGACGCACAATTACTTTCGTTCCGTGAGGTAGTCTTCCCATACGACGATCAGTATCAATCGTAAGAACATTGGATAGTTTCAAAGCATCAAAATCTGCGTCAGCTTGGGCTCGCGTTCCTCCTGGTATCCGTTCAATACTGCGGACTAACCTCAAAACGGGGAAATTTCAGGGGGGCAGGTCAAATTTGAGACCAATCTAAAGGTGACGCCACAATTGGCGCAGCAGTTATTGCCGACAAAATGAGCGTAACGAAAACTCGGAAAAAGTGGCGCATTGCAGTCAACATAGACCGCTCAAATCCATGCCAAGCGCCTCACCCATCTCCTTAGCCAATGGTGAGCCAGGGCGCGGGAACATATGCGCCTCTACAAAACCAACAAGGATTTCATTTTGAACTTCTGGCGAAGAGTCTTTCACAATTGCAACCACACGATCAAGAACACTTTCACCAAATGCGGATTTAGTGGCAAGTTCAGCATAATCTCGCCCACCGACCGCTCCCCAAAACACAGTTGGAGCTTCTCGGATGAGCTCACCAAATGAGTCATAATAGGAAGGCAAAGAGCTATCTTTCACACTAGGAAAATTCTTTGCTAACCAGCTTACAAAACGAAAGCTTGTATCAATAAGGGACTCACGGTCTTGGGGTAGCAAGTGCATCCTCCATATCAATGATCATGTTCTGCGCTGTCCGAATATCAGGAGTGCTACCCAACGTGCCCTCGAGGTGGGCTAGAGTTTTCCGAGATCAGAGCACGTGAATGCAGTGCCGGTGGCCATCCCATTTGCACCGGTGGCTGTTAGAGCGCGGGCGGTGTTCGCCAGACCGACCGGCGGCGCATTCAATTCCTGCCCATGGCTGGATAGCTTAGCTTCTGCGATATACCTTGTGCGTCGAAAAAATTGCCTTGCCCAAGGACAGTGATAAAGAGCAAGAGGATCTTCGAAAAAACCCTCTGAGCCGCGCAATCATACTTCGATGAACTCGACTTCAGCCCAATTTACGCGCTCATCCGCAAAACGGAACTCTTCTGAGCGGTTCCAAATAAAGCACACAGAGCTAACGCGTTCCCAACCATGACCTAGCCGCTCTATTAGGATTGGAAGCGTCGCGTCCGATATGGCTTCTGCATGTAACTCCATTGAGCACTCATAACATTCCGGGATTTTCCAGTACTTTTTAACCTCAAAGGCAACTATGTTCCCAAGATCTCGAAATGCATCCATAAGGCTCCGTCCAAGCTCTGCGGCTTCATCCTCCGAAGCCACAGAAGAGAGAAACCGTATATTGATATAAGTGGCTTGCGTCATTTGTGTGTAATCTTCCCGTCCAATGATACGTTTGCGTGGGAACCATCCCGAGTAGCCCATCCCAACTGCGACTTCCCCGTATTCGATAGCTGAACATCCCACTCAAATGCTTGACCTTCCGTTCTGGATGGTCCACGCGTCCATTCATTTCCAAATTTGTCGACATACCCCTTGTTCGGACCACGTGGCAAAGGTGTAGTTCCATCCCATTTCTCCGGAGGAACGAATCTTATCTTCCCTGAACTCGGCAACTGAGCCTCTTTGACACGAGCAGACTTCGTCCAGACCTTCCCGGAGCTCAGCGTACCCGGCGGGTACGGTGATTGTTCTGGAGGTACGGAATCAACGTTCGGGCCCTTGTATCCTCCCTTTGTCGCCTTTGTTTTTCCAACAAACTTCGGAGCGAGAGCGAGTCTTACTGTGGTGAAGCTGGTTCCCGGCCCACCGACCGCAGATGCGTCGCTTACATAAGAAATGACTGCCGGATCCCCCACATCCAGCGGATTGGCAAAGAATAAGTCACCTGTAACCGTATTCTTATAGAGGAAACGACCATTGCCGTCTGTCGTTACAAGGTCTTCGCCATCTTCTCCGTAGCCTGTTACATACGGGCCGTTTGACATGGCCGCGATTGCGCCCATTGCCCTGACCGGAGCCGTGAGGTTCCCGTTGCGGAGCAGATCCGCCCAACGACCGGCATCCTCCGGGTTGGCGATCATAGTGCCGAGATAGATCTCAAGGCATTGACGTGTCTCTTCGTCGCTCAGGTTAATGACATACCCATTGGATGTCGTAACGGAGCAAGTTCCTTGTGCGTAGGCAGGTGAAACAAACAATTGCCAGAGATTAAAGCCATGTTGAGGGTTGCAACCAGCAAGCTGTGTCAGGATCGCTTCGTCCGAAAGGTGTCCCGCACGTTTGGCTTGGGCCAGGTCTTTTAAACCTGGGTTTTCATCTCCCATCCTTTCCATGACACTGGAAACGATTGAAGAAGCTGCGTGCCCAACCAGTTTGACGGCTTTGAAAGCATCCCTGACACTCGTATCACTCACATAAAGCTCAAACCCTTCCTGCTTCTGCGAGGTCACTTCCACCACCGCATCCGGATCGCGGTTGAGGTTGGAAAGTTGGGTTTCGGTGGCGGTGGTGTCTTCCGCCGCCTCCAGCTCCGCTTCGGCACGCAGGGCTTCGGCGCGGGCCGTGTCGCCTTCGGCTTCTGCCGCGTCGGCCTCGGCTTCCAGGTCGGCGGCCTTGATGCCGTCGCCGTCGCCGTCGCGCACGGTGATCTCGCCCTCGCCGATGGTGGCGCGGGCAACGCCCTCGGTTTCGGAGTTGGAATAGGCCCCTTCCACCGTGATGCCCGGTTTGGACTTGCCTTCCGGATTGGAACCTATGCTGACGCCGACCGAGCCGGAAACCTGCCGGCCCTTGCGGTGAAGGTCGATATCCGCCGTTTCCAGACGTTCGGTTTCAAGGGTCAGGTCGCCGGAGCGCGAGGCGATCACCCCGCCGGTGATGGAGGTCGTTTCGCCGACGTCGGCATATTATTTGTTTTACTTAACCTGCTCCACTCCATTCAGGAGCTGGAGCCTCCAGCAAACCAGGTGTGGTTCGCCCCAAATACGATAACCGTCAGGCAATACCGTATTTGTAGCATTATGTTGGTGAGCGACTACTCAAACGCTGGATTACCCCCTCCTCAAGCATATCAGCCTCTCTCTCAGGGTCAGCCTTATCGTGACCTGAATCAAAAAACGACGATCTATTGAATAATGGATCGGCTGTATCGTCATCGGCAGGGAATACGAATTCAATGTTTGCATCACGCCTATTCACCGTTTCAGGTACGACTCGAAGCTCGTGCCCTCTGTGAACGAACAAAAAGTGCTGCAACTCCTCCATAGCTTTTTGTGAAGGCTGCCACCCACTTTCTTTATCGCCGCCCAGCATCGAAAAGCCTGTTTTCACATCCGAAATACCATCGTAATGGACGTCAATTGTTTTCCCGAGGAAAATGCTTGAACCACAATCGATACAGGTCAGATAATATGAATAACTCATTGAGGTTTCCATACAATTGGGCCATTGCTGGTAATCACTCTTACCTCGGCAACATTACTTAAGTCACCATTACGAGATAGACGATCTAATTCTGTTCGTATAGACGCCGCGTTATCCCATGTTCCGTTACCACGTGCGTCAATTAAAGCGCGTGTATCAGATCTCCCTAATCCTAGGCCTGCAGCACCATTATTACTAAAATTATTTTTTGCACTGTTGATGGATGACTGTAGTGATCTACGTCCCGTCCCACTCAGCTCTTTAATATCATACCAAAGACCATTGATTTGCGCATCTGGTCCAGGCACATTTTCACCTCGAATGCGAACGTCCAAGCCTTGCTCTGCCAACTCTTGACCTAAACGGGCTTCATGAGCAGTCGGACTTCCATCAAACTTAACTGTGCTGGTGCCGATGCCCGCTTCGGCATCTGTGGCACCAGGTCTGGTACCAGGATTTGGCCCATCGGGCGTCCTATTTGCAGCCTTCACGTTTGCGGAGAAAGCTTCGGCAATCTTAGACCCAAGCCTTCTCGTAATTAAGGCACCAGCTTTTGCAACAGCTTCGCCGACAACGTGCCCACCTGCTTGCGCAATCAATTCCTCGGCCTGAAGAACTGTGATGTACTGCGACCAGGTCATTCCCGTCGTATCGAAGCCCAAAGAGCTCTCGCTCGGTGGTGTCATCTTCAGGAAAGTGGCAAGGTGCAGCTCTTTCTGACCAATGGTATTGTAGAGCTTGAGCACCGTCTGGTTCTTGGTGCTCTTGCAGCTTGGCGCCTGGCAGTGCAAAGCCTCGTTCGCCAGCTCAAGCATCAAGACCGTGTCATAGGAAAGCCCGGATACGCTCTCGATGTCCCATTTGGTGATCGATTTCAGTTGAGCGCGGTCAGCGGCTGGCAAGTCTGCAAAAATGCGCGCTGCCAGAGCAGCCTTTGCATAGGCTTGAACACCGGGATCAAGGCTCTCACAAAATTCTACGAGTTCGGCAAGCGTCTCCCGTTTGATCCCGAACATGATATCTTCAATCGCAGTCTGAGAGCAGTCCGCAGCGTAGGCTGGAGTAACAATCCAGTTCAGCGGGTTGTACCGATTATACCCTTGGCGACCGCCGCAGGCGGCCAAGCGCTTTAGCAGTTCGCGTTGTTGGGGAGACACATCCAGCTTTTCGATGGCTTGCCCAACCGCAGAAAGAACCTTGCCCAGGTCCCGCACCGCCGTATCGCTCACATAAAGCTCAAACCCTTCCTGCTTCTGCGAGGTCACTTCCACCACCGCGTCCGGGTCGCGGTTGAGGTTGGAAAGTTGGGTTTCGGTGGCGGTGGTGTCTTCCGCCGCCTCCAGCTCCGCTTCGGTGCGCAAGGCTTCGGCGCGGGCCGTGTCGCCTTCGGCATCTGCCGCGTCGGCCTCGGCTTCCAGGTCGGCGGCCTTGATGCCGTCGCCATCGCCGTCGCGCACGGTGATCTCGCCCTCGCCAATGGTGGCGCGGGCAACGCCCTCGGTCTCGGAGTTGGAATAGGCCCCTTCCACCGTGATGCCCGGTTTGGACTTGCCTTCCGGATTGGAGCCGATGCTGACGCCGACCGAACCGGAAACCTGCCGGCCCTTGCGGTGAAGGTCGATATCCGCCGTTTCCAGACGCTCTGTTTCAAGGGTCAGGTCGCCGGAGCGCGAGGCGATCACCCCGCCGGTGATGGAGGTCGTTTCGCCGACATCGGCGTTGAGCGCGTTGTCGGTGACGATACCGGAGGGGGCGTTCACCCAGGCCGAGCTGTTGGAGCCCTTGGCCCCGTTGACGCTGGCAGAGGCGCCGAAGGTGGGCCCGGCGCCGTCTGCCCCCAGCCCGATGCCAACGGAAACCCCGGCGCTGTAGCCGCTGCTCTGGTTGGAGCCTTCGGCCGTATCCAGCCGGCTTTCGATGGTGAGGTTGCGGCCGATGTCGAGATCGGCACTGTCGGCTTCAATCCGCGCGCCCTTCAGGGCAAGGTCCCGGCCAGTTGCGACCGACACGTTGCCGCTCGCCGTCACATCCGTATTGGTGTGATAGGTCTGCGACTGGCTGTAGGAACTCTGCTGGCCGGAGACATCCAGCCCCAGGCTGAGGCTGGCGCCGGGGGCACCATTCTTGCCACTGGCGCCGACACCAAGCGTCAGCCCGATGCCCGCGGACATGCTGGAGCTTTCGCCCTCATAAGCGAGATGGTTTTGCGCCGATTCCAGGATGACATCCCGTCCCGCCGCCATGGCAATATCGTTGCCGGCGTCGATCCGGGCGCCCTTGGCGGTGATGTCGCGTCCCGCCTCCAGGGACATGTTGTTGCCCGCCGACAGCGTGGCGGTGCGTGCGATGGCGCTAACCTCCGACGAGCTGCTTTCCTCGTGGGAGATGCCGATGCCGATGCGCACCCCGGCAATGGTGCCACCCTGGCGGATGGCGTTGAGCTGGTTGAGCGCGTCGACCGCCTTCAGCCCGGCAGAGACCGCGGAAAGCGCCTGATAGCCGAGATTGCCCTTGCCCGAGGCTGCCATGCGCGGGGCATCCGCCAGCGATTTCACCGGACCGGAGATGTTTTCGAAGGCGCCGACCGACAGCGCGAAGGTGTCGATCTTGTGGCTTTCCGAATGGGCATAAAGATCGTGGACGCTGTCCAGGACGATGTCGCGCCCGGCGGTTATGCCAAGGTCTTCGTCGGCGGCGACGGAGGCAGCTTCGGAGACCACATCGCGCCCGGCATCAATGGAAACGTTCCGGCCGGACACCGCCGAGGTGACCTGGGTCAACGAGCTGGTGTCGGAGGTATGCCGTTCGGACTTGTAGCCGGCAACCACACCCATGTTGCCGGTTTCTGCAAAGAAGCCGCTTTTCTTGTCGACCCGGCTGTCTTCGGAGGTGTTTTGGGCAGCTTCCAGGCGCACATCGCGGCCGGCCAAAAGGGCAACGTCGCTTTCGGAGGATACGGCGGAGCCCTTGACCACGACATCCCCTGCACCGGCCGAGATCTCCAGATCGCCGAGCGCGGTCACCATGGAGCCCACCTGCGTGGTGCTGCTGCTGTCGCGTTTCCTGGAACTTGAGGTCAGGAAACCGCTTTTGTTGCGCGCGGACCGGTCTTCCCGGCTTTCCTCCGCCGTGCCGATGGTGACGTTTTCACCGGCTGTCAGGCTGGCCGTGCCGTCGCTGGCAATCAGCGAGCCTTCCACGGCAATGTTGCGCCCGGCCTTGAGGTCGGCCGCGTCTGCCGCCTGGATGGTGGAGCCGGACACACGGGTCTGGCTTTCGCGCACATCGTAGCGGTTGCTGCCCGCCTGGCCACTGGCTTCAAAATGGCTGTCGAGCTCGATGGCGGTCACCACCAGGTCACGGCCGGCGTCGATTTCCAGGCTGCCGCCGCTGGCAAGATCGGCCCCGGTGATGCGGGTGTCGTTATCGCTGCGGATGGTCAGCGTGTCTTCCGCCGTCACCGTGCCGCGCTCATAGGCCCAGGAGCCGATGGCCGTGGTGCCGTTGCCGGTCGCCCGGGTTGCAGTTTCGATCGACACAGTCTCGCCGGACAGGGTCACATCCCTGCCGCGGATCGTGCCGGACCTGTTGAGCAGGGCGCCGGCGGCGCTGGCGACCAGGGTTTCGTCGGCCTTGATCGTGCCGCGAACGTTCCTGATTTCCGCTGCCTCCAGCGTCGTGTTGCGCCCGGCGATCACAGCGCCGGTCTTGTTCAGGTCCGTTGTCGAGGCAAGGTAGAGACGGGGCGCGATCACCTCGACACCATCCACCACCGCACGTTCGTACCAGACGATGTCGCTGGTCAGGAGCGCGATCTGCTCCTCGCTCAAGGACACGCCGAACGCCAGGTCCAGCGCCTCGGCCTGTGCGCCCGCGTTGTCGATCAGCGTCTTCATCTGCAGGGCATCGGAGGTCTGGTCGGCGGACAGCCAGCGGCGGCCCGTGGCCCTGCGCACCTGCTCGGCCACATACTGGCTTTCGAAATAGGCATCACCAAGCGAGCGGATGTGCTTGTCGATATCGGGAATGCCGACCGTATCCAGGAAATACTGCGACCCGAAGAATGCGCCAATGTCGACGAACGCGAAGCGGGTTTCGTAAAGGAACGGGCTGCTTTCCGGAGCGCGGCTGAAAAGCTGGCCGTTGAACTTGTAGGACGCGGGGTCGAAGGCCGGGGCCTGGGAGCTGGCGTTGAGCTGAACGATGGACGTGTCCTGTGTGGACTTTTGCAGGTCCTCCGGGGTGGAAGGCTCGCCGGCTTCGTTGGTGAGCGTGCCTGTCAGGTTGCCGATCAGCGATCCGCCGGCGTGGATGGTCGCAGGAACGGCATCGATCGTTTCGGCGCTCAGCGTCTTGCTTTGCACCCCATTGTCCAGAAACTTGTGCGAGGGGGCAAAGCCCAGCGTGCGGGTTTCGTAGCTCGACCAGCTCTGGTGAATAGTGATGACCCGCGTCAGGGTCTTGCCGCCGTTGACGATACTGGTGCCGTCGATGCGCATGTCGCCGGAGGCGACGATGTCGCTGTATTCGTTTTCCAGCGTGCCGACATCCAGCACCATGTTGCCGTTCAGCGCCGCGATGCGCGCGACCGGGTCGACCAGCTCATAGGTGTCTTCGGTGACGAAGATGGTCACCACATCGCCCGACCCCGCTGCGCCGTCCTCGTCGGGGGCGAGCATCAGCCAGTCGTCATAGGTACCGTTGTCCGGGTCGAACTCGGCAATGGATGTCGGTGCGTAGTCCTTCCACCAATTCTGGTCCCAGTCCGCTGCCGTGGCATTTTTGGCCGTGAGGATCTCATCGATCTTTTCCGGGTGCGGCACGAACACATAGCCGCCGGGCCCGCCGCCAGTGTCCCAGAACTGGTCCCAGTCGCCGATGCCGCCGGCCGCCCAGTATTTGGAGAACCCGCCCTTCAGCCAGTCGGGAGGATAGGCCCCGGCGACGACTTCATTGGCATATGCGGTCGTCTTGGTGTCGAAAGTGGCACCGGTGATGTTCTTCAGGCTTTCAGCCCGGATGGTCAGCGTACCGGACCGTGCCTCGATGATCCCGCCCTTGCGGTTGATGATGCTGGCCGCCTTGGTGCCCGCCGTGCGGCCTTCCAGCATCAGACCGTTTTCGGCAACAAGCACGCCGCCATGGTTGTCCAGGTTGACCGAGCGGATGGTCAGGCCGTTGCCGGCGTGAACGCCGCCCCGGTTGGTGAAGCTGTCCAGCCCATCGAACAGGGCAGCATCATTGGCAATGATGTAAGCGTCAGCGGCGACATTGGTGGTTCCGCCGTTGACCGTCAGCCCGCCGGTTGCTTCCAGTTTGCCGGTCACCGACAGCGTGCCGCCAATGGTCAGCTGACCGGTTCCATTCACGCGCAGCAATCCGGCAACGGTCAGATCGTTGACGCTGAGGTCCAGCGCGTTGGTGGCGGTCAGCCCCGGGGCAGCAGCGGCAAGCGTTGCAGTGCCGGTAATGCTGCCGGAGACATCCCGCGCCGCGACCGTCGCACCGGAACCGCTGAGGGAAAGCCCGCCAAGATCGAGCGCCAGCGAACCGACCTCCAGCGCGCCGTGCTGGTTCCAGGTGCCGGCGGTGATCCGTGTCAGGTCGCCGGACTGGAGGCGGGACCCGGCGGCAACGTTGAGCGAACCGGATGCAGTCAGCGTCAACGTGCCCGCGTCCGTTATCGCGGCGCCTTCGCCGGTGACACCGGCAAAAATCTTGCCGCCGGAAATGTCGATCACCGGTGCTGTCAGCGCGACGTGGTCGCGCGCGTTGACCTCGCCCGCCGTTGCCACGGTCAAACGGCCGGCTGCCGAAAGGGCAAGATTTCCGCCGGAATAAAGCACCGATCCGGAGGCGACCGTGACGTCGCCAAGGCTGGAGGCGACATCGATTACACTGGCGATCGACGCGCTTCCAAGGACCACGTCGTTTGATGCCCGCACCGTGTAGGTGTCGGCGGCAACGGTTCCGGATTGCTGAAGCGCGCCGACGTTGAAGGTGATGGCCTCGCCCGCCTGAATGTGGCTGGCGGCGGAAAAATCGGCAAGGCCCGTCGTTGCCACCTTGATGGAACCGACCCCTGCAGCCAGCGTGCCGCCGGGCGCCATGCCCGCCAGGAGCTGCGCCTCGTCAAAATCGATGCCTGCGGCTTCCAGATCCACCTGGTTGCCGGCACCAAGGGTTGCTTCCTTGGCAACCTTGATATCGCCGCCGGCCTTCAGGATCAGCGTTTCCTGGCCATAGAGGGACGCATTTTGCTGAACCTCCACCGAACCGTTGACGGACCGGGCGCGCAAGGTCTTGCGGGCAGACACCGTGCCGCCAAGCACCAGCTTGCCGTCGGCGGTTATCTGAAAATCGCCGGTGGCGGCGGTCGCGCTTTCAGGCGCGCGCACACCGACGCCGCTTTCCGTGCCGATCAGCTTGATGCGGCCGGCATACATGCCGCCAAGCGCGGAGGAATCGATGGCAAATTCCGGCTTGTCCGCCGCCGACCCGGCCTTGGCCGCAACCGAGCGGTTGGCATAGTCGTAGTCGTTGCGACCGGCAAAGACGCCGAGGTTCTCGCCAGCGTGGATCTTGCCGTTGATTTCGACCGCACGCGAGACGATGTCGAAATAGTCGACGCTTTCCGCCGCGACGCCATCCGCACCAATGGTGACGGTGCCCCGGTCGACCGAGAAGCCCTTCAGCGTTCCCGCATCTACCTGCGGCACGCCGGTCGTCAGCGTTGCCCGCGGAATGTTGATGAAGCCGCAGCCATTACAGGTGATGCCATTGGGGTTGGCGAGGATATAGTCCGCCTGCCCGCCGTGCAGCTCCGTCGCGCCCTGCAGCAGCGACCGGTTGGACGAGGTGACCTCGTTCAGGATCACCGTTGCCGGGCCAGAGCCTTGAAGATTGGGGTTGCCGACAATGTAGCCGCCCAGGTTGCTTTGGCCGACATCCTTGGAATTGTTGAGGATCAGGCCGTTCTTGCCGACATTGAAATCGGTGAACTTGTTGTGGGACAGGCCCTGCGCATTTGGGGTGACTATGTTCTGGACCGGCACGCCGTTTGGCGCCGCGATAATCTCCGGCCGGTTGCCGGGCGCAGCAGCGCCATCCGGCGTCAGCCCGCCGGCAAAAGCCGGCAGGGAGGTCTGGACCAGGAAGACGGTACAGAAGAAACCATTTAAAACGGACTTGATCATAAGCCGATCCGCCTAAAACGTTTGAGAAATGCCCAGCCGGAAACGCAAGAAGCCGTTTTCCGCCGGATCCAGAAATGTCGGAAGGGCCAGAGCCCGCTCATAAGCCACTTCACCGGTCACGATGCCGCCGCTCAGGCGCAGGCCGACCGCACCGCCCATCAGCTCTCCGCCTTCCAGCGGATCGTCGGCATCTTCCAGGACGCCGCCGGCATCCAGACCGGCAAACACCTGCGGCAGACCGAATAGCCGCTTCAGGTTGTCCGGAGCTTTACTGGCGAATGCGGGGGTGAAACCAAGCTCAAGCTGGCTGTAGCCACCGGCATCACCCGACAGGCTGACATCGCGGAAGCCGCGAACGGACAGAGGCCCGCCGATGGTTACCCTTTCGGAGGCAAACAGCGTGTCGGGCGAAAAAGCGCCATAGGTGCTGGCCTGGAAGGAAAGCTGGCCGACCGGGTTCTGCCAGACCCGCTGGTAGAACCCCGACAGCGTCACCTGGCTGAACTGGGCCGCCGGCGTCCCATTCAGCTGGCGGCTGTCCTTCTGGGCGGCAAAGCCTTCCAGCCCCTGCTTGAAGGCGATACTGGCCTGTCCGAACCCGCCGGCAATCCGGCCGCTGATCTTCGTGGAAGCTTCCAGAACGGCCAACCGCTGGCTGGAGGCGTCGATGAAGATCTCTTCGATGAAGTTGTTGGCCTCCTTCAGCGAGAACGCGCCGCCGGCACGCCAGACAAAGCGCCCTGTGCGGTGGAGCACCCGGTCCAGTTCCACCCGGCCTTCCCAGCTGGTGCCGTCATAGCTGTAGTCGCCCGACGGGCTTTCCAGGCTGGACAGATAGTCCAGATAGGACCCGCTGATGTTGACGGTCCAATACCGCCAGGGCACGGACAGATAGGCGTTGATCGAGCGCGAATAGATACGCTCGTCCAGCCTATCGAGCGAGCTGCGGGCAGATATCGTCAACAGCTCGTTCAACCCGAGCACGTCCTCAAATCCTGCGATGCCGTTCCACTGATGACGGCCGGTGCTTGTGGCTCCGCCATTGTCCAACGACGCGGACAGTTGCACCGCGTAGGCATCTTTCACCTCGATGGTGACTATGCTCTGGCCAACGCCCGCGCCCGGCTCGATGCGGATGACGGCTTCCTTCGACCCCAGCCGGTTGATCTGCTCCAGCCCCTGCTCGAAATCACGAATATTCATGATCCGGCCAGTACGCTCGCCGAAAAGCTGCGTTGCCCCTCGCCGTGCCTTGCCGTTTTCCTGAAGGCGAACCTCGGACACCGAGCCTTCGACGATGAGGACACGCAATTCGCCGGAGCCGAGATCCTGCGGCACCAGATAGGCGCGCGAGGTGACAAAGCCCTTTTCGACGTAATAATTGGTCGCCATTCTGAGTACGTTCTGAATATCGGTCAGCGTCAGGCAGGCGCCCTGACGGTTGCGGACCAGCAACTCCAGCTGGTTTGCCGGAACGCGCTTTGCGCCTTCGAACCGGATCCTGTCGACATCAACACACGGTCCCTCGCCGCCGGTTGCCTGCGGCAGCAGATCCGGCGAACGCTGGGATGGTTCCGTCGTTCCGCCCAGAAAACGGTCACGCTCCAATCGGCGCTGCTGTTCCTCGCGCTCGATGATCTGCTGCTGCTGGCGCAGCACGTCCTCGATCCCCGCAGGCGTTTGAGCCGCCCCGGGCAGTGCAAACAGCAGTGCCCCTGCAAGCGGAGCCAGGAAACGCGCAAGTGCTCGCATGGTGTCAGTCGGTCGTCTTGCCCGCGGAAAGGTCCTTCAACCGGGCCAATGCGGCAGAGGACCCCTGCAGCGAAAACTCGATGCGGACCTGCTTGTCGTTGGTGGCGGTGACACCGACTGCGGTGAGCCGATTGCCCGTCCGGAGTTTTTCAAGGGCTGCTTCATCCAGCGGCACCGGCACCACGCAGCCTGAGGGAAGGCAGGTCAGGAACTGCGCCTTCGGCAACTCAACGTCATCCACCACAAGTGTGAGACCTTGCGAGAAGGCCAGGCCAAAGGGCGCCAGAACCGTTAGCACCGGCCCCTCCCCGGCCCGTTCCTCGACCAACAATGCGGACAGTCGTTGCCCGGTCTTTTCCTGCACCAGTTCCTGCGTCATCCGGCAGGTGCGTGTTTCGGCCTCCACGCACGTCACCGTCCAAGCCTTGAACCGTTCAGTGAGGGTCTTCTGGTCCGGCTGTTCCGATTGGGCGGAGGCTTGCGTGCACACAGCCAGCAGACTTGCTGCCACCAGCACCGGTTTCCAGTACTTGCGGCGATGTCCAAGCCACAAGGACCTCGCATTGCGATGACCGGAGACGAAATTCGGCGGTACGAAAAATTGGAAAAACATTGTCTGTGCCTGGAGTATCTGTTTTTTGACGGACAGCACGCAGGGCGTGCAGAGGCGTTCTGCCGGGAGAGCCGGCAGGCCAATGATCAGGATCGTAAAAAGGCAGCTATCGTCGCCGGCCCTTCAAATTCAGAACCGGCAAGTTGTTCAAAAAACAGCGAAACTGTTGCGCATTGTCTTTTCCCGCATTGTCTTTTTTGTTAATGCTGCCCTAAGGGTTTAAGCCACAGGTTGCAAGCAATTTTTGCGGGAAAATTGCCTCATATGGTTGAGGATTTTTGTTTAGCAATCGATTTAATTTCAGTTTTATTTCGCAAAACTCTCAATCAAAACGAGCACTTGCTAGTATCTTCCAGTCCGGCAAGCAAGTGGCGCGCAGCCTGATCAAACCACGCTTTTTATCGGGGACGAATGTAAAGATCGGTCTCGAGAGACGGGCCACAACGGCAGCAGGTTGCAGAAGGAGGCCTGAAACGCACAGCTGCAGCAAGGAAGGCAACGGGCATCGCAAGTGCCAATTCGATCAGCCGAGACGGTGGCCTAGGGAAGAAAACGTCGACGCAGGCGTACCAATCGCTGCGGGCGAAAACAGGTCCGCAGGCATTGCAGGTCGCGAGGCGTTCAAATTGGAAGGAAAAAAATGGTCGGAGTGAGAGGATTCGAACCTCCGACCCCCTCGTCCCGAACGAGGTGCGCTACCAGGCTGCGCTACACTCCGACACAGAATATGAGCTTAGAAAGCTAGGCTCATCGGGAACAGCTGGGCAAGCCCTCGCTGCGTGGAGGGTCATTTAGCAAAGCTGGTCTGATCCCGCAAGCGATTTGCATTGCCGAATGTCACTTTTTTGAAACTGTGAACAACCTCGGCAAGGCAGGAGCGAAATACGCCGCTTTCCAGCAGACACACCAAGTCCGGCTTGCCGTTCCGCCACCTTGAAGCGGATTGAAACGGCCTCTGATCATCCCGGCGATGGCCTTGCAACGCACCTGGGGAAAACCGGTCCTTCCCCGTCAAAGTTTGCGCTTGTGGAGACTTGCGCAAAGGATCGAGGCTCGCTATACAGCGTCCCCACGGCCTTGGGGTGTAGCCAAGCGGTAAGGCAGCGGTTTTTGGTACCGCCATGCGAAGGTTCGAATCCTTCCACCCCAGCCAGTTTTTCTTCCCTTAAAAGATATCTTCTAGCCTTGCCCGTTTCGGGCTGTGCTGCCACGTGCCACGACCTCGTAGCCGAGATCGACCACCGGCTGTTCCGGCTCAATTCCGGCAAGGGCCCCCGTCAGCATGCGAAAGGCATCGCGCCCCATGGCCAGGCGGAACGTCCGCACGCTGGTGATCGGCGGGTTGGCGGCGGCCATCATTTCCAGATCGTTGAAACCGCAGATACCCATCTGATCCGGAACCCGGATACCGCGCCGCTGGCACTCGAACAGCGCGCCGAGCGCAAGGTCATCGTTGTTGCACAGGATCGCATCGGTTTCCGGCGCCTTCGACAGAAGGTCGGCGACCAGTTCACAGCCCAGGGTGACGGTTGAAGGACGCGGTGTCGTCACGATCCGGCCCGCATCGAAGACGCCTGCCTTTTCCGCCTCCCCGCGAAACCCCGCAAGGCGGCGCTGGCTGCGCGGATCGAGCCGGGCAGCGATATAGCCCGGTCGCCTGTATCCGGCAGAAAGAAGATGGCGAGTTGCCGCGGCAGAGGCTTCCACGTGGGAAAAGCCGACCATCATGTCATATGGCGCCGGCCCGCACTCCATGATCTGGACGATGCGGCAGTCTGCCCGCTCCAGCAGCCGGGCCGTGTCTTCCGACTGATCGAGACCTGACAGGATCAGGCCAGCGGGACGCTGGCTCAGGAAGGTTCGCACAAGGCTTTCTTCTTCAAGTGGGGAATAGCGGGAATTGCCGAGCTGGATCTGCCATTTCGACCCTTCAGCCGCTTCATAGATGCCTCGCATGACATCGGAAAAGACGTTGTTGGTTACAGACGGCACGATAACGCCGATGACGTTGGTCTTGCCCGCAGCAAGCGCGCTGGCCGCCGGATCCGGCACGTATCCGAGCCTGTCGACCACCTCCCGGATTTTGGTCAGTGTCTTGGCGGAGACCTTGTCAGGATCACGTAGCGCGCGCGACACAGTCATAGCGCTAACACCAGCTTCCCGGGCAACATCGGCGATCGTTATTTTCAAATTATTCAACCATTACAATTGTTTATACCATTTCAAATCAACCCTTCGATAATATCCCAGAAAAAAGTGTTTGACAAATGTTAGCGCTATCATTTTTAATACACCCAACAACGAGATCATTCGGGGACGGAAATGCAGGGTGAATTGCCATCAGCCTCTGGCGAAACGGCCATCGTCGTGATGGGCGTTTGCGGCGCCGGCAAAAGCCTGCTGGCGAACCGCCTCGCGGACAGGCTTGGCGTCGGCATGGTTGAAGCTGACGACTTTCACAGCCCGGAAAACAAGCGCAAGATGGCGGCAGGCAAAGCGCTGACCGATGCCGACCGCATGCCCTGGCTGGACGCAGTTTCACTTGCCGCCAAGCTGCAGATCTACTGTGCCGGTGGCGCGGTGATCGCCTGCTCCAGCCTGAAGCGGGCCTATCGGGACCGTTTGAGGGCTGCCCTGCCCTCGTGCATTTTTGTTCACCTGGCTGGAGAACGCGGCCTGATCGCCGAGCGCCTGGGGGGGCGCCAGGGACACTTTGTCGGTGAAACGCTGCTGGACAGCCAGCTGGCGACGCTGGAACCGCTGCAAGCCGGGGAAGCCGGCTTCAGCCTGGATATTTCAAGGCCTGTCGATGAACTTGTCGACAAAGCCATGAAAGAACTGCGGCCAGCAAGGCCGCCTCGTACCACCATCGCCTCTTGAGCGATGACGTTTCGACTAGGGAGGAAATCATGCTCAAACTCTTGACCAGAACCGCTCTTGCCGCCGTTGCGGCCGGTGCGCTTGCCACGACCGCCATGGCTGCGGACTATTCGTTCCGCTTCCAGTCTTCCGACCCGGCGGGCAACCCGAATTTCGTGCTCCAGCAGGGCTGGGCCGCGAGCGTGAAGGAAAAGACCGGCGGCAAGATCGAGGTCGAGCTGCTGCCTGTGGAGTCGATTGTGGCCCACAGCGAGACCCAGGATGCCATCGCATCCGGCATTCTTGACGGCCATATCACCGACACGTCCTACTTTGCCGGCAAGGACCCGGCTTTCGGCCTGATCGCCAACCCGGTCGGCGCCTGGGCGTCGCCGGACCAGATGTTTGCCTTCATGTACGATGGCGGCGGCAAGGACCTGATGAACGAGCTGGTAGAGCCTTACGGCCTGCACTTCATCGGCGCGACGACACCGGGCCTGGAGGCCTTCGTCTCCAAGGTTCCGCTGAACGGCGTTGACGACCTGAAAGGCCTGAAGATGCGTGCACCGGAAGGCCTGGTGCAGCAGGTGTTTGCAGCGGCTGGCGCTGCTCCGGTCAACCTGCCGGGGTCTGAAGTCTTCACCGCACTCGACAAGGGCGTGATCGACGCAGCCGACTACTCGGTCTTCTCCACCAACCAGGCACAGGGCATGCACGACGTTGCCCCGAACCCGGTCTATCCGGGCTTCCACTCCATGCCGCTGGTGGAAATCTCCATGAACAAGGCCAAGTGGGATGCCTTGCCGGACGATCTCAAGACCGCCCTTGAAGAAAGCGTCAGGGATTTCGCCAACGCGCAGGTGGCAGCTCTCGCCGAAAGCGACCAGAAAGCCGTCGAGGAAGCCAATGCCAGCGGCAAGGTGACCGTCACGGACTGGTCGCCGGAAGAACGCGCGAAATTCCGCTCCATCGCCACCGGCGAATGGGCCAAGGTCGCCGAACGTTCAGAGAATGCCCAGAAGGTCTATGACGTTCTGACCAGCTACCTGAAAGAAAACGGCCTGATGCAGTAAGCTGCCTCAATGTGGTTACCTGGCGGGCGCCTTCGGGCGCCCGTTTTGTAAAAGAAGCTGGAGGAAACCTTGGTGGAACCGAACGAAACCCCGGAGCGGGAAAAGGATCCCGGCGCCATTGCCGAGGCCGGCATGCTCGGGCGCTGGATCGACAGGGGCGGCTTGCTGTTTGCCATCGGCATCGTTGCATCGATGCTGATCCTCATCAACGAAGTGCTTTTGCGCTACGTCTTCAACGCCCCCACAATCTGGGCGCACGAGACCACCATCTTCCTGTGCGGTGCCGCCTTTCTCTATGGCGGGCTCTACTGCACCGCGCGCGACCGCCACATCAGGGTCGTGCTGATCTACGACACGTTGCCGCCACCTCTGCGGCGTGTCCTTGATGTCGTCATCTCGCTCATCTGCATGGTGGCCAGCACCTTTTTTGCCTACGCCAGCTGGCTGATGGTCCAGAAGGCGGCTTTTCGTCCCGATGGCAGCTTCCGTCTGGAACGCTCCGGCAGTGCCTGGGACCCTGTCTTCCCGGGTCTGATCAAGGTTTTCCTTCTGGTTGTCATGACGGTGATGGCCGTCCAGTTCCTCATTCTTGCCTATAATTACGCCAGGGGGCGCAAGTGACAGAGTTCTTCGGCTCCCTTCAAGGGCTCGGCATCGAGACCGGCACGCTGCTCATGTTCGCGATGCTGCTGGTGCTGCTGGTGTCCGGCATCCCGCTTGCCTTCGTCACCCTGCTGGTCGCGCTGATTTTCGCGCTCGGCTGGTTTGGTCCCATGGTCGTGCCGCTGATCACCAGCCGCGTCTACTCCTTCGTCGGTTCCTTCGTCTTCGTCTCCGTGCCGATGTTCGTTCTGATGGCGGCAATCCTTGATCGATCAGGCATCGCCCGAGATCTGTTCGACGCCATGAAGCTGTTGGGCGGACGCCTGCGCGGCGGGGTCGCTATCCAGACCATCGTCGTGGCAGTGATCCTGGCGGCCATGAGCGGCATCATCGGCGGCGAAGTCGTGCTGCTCGGCCTTGTTGCACTGCCCCAGATGCTGCGCCTCGGCTACGACAAGCACCTGGCCATCGGCGTCGTGTGCGCAGGCGGTGCGCTCGGCACCATGGTACCGCCGTCCATCGTACTCATTATCTACGGCCTTACCGCCAACGTCTCGGTCGGCGATCTCTTCACCGCCGCCTTTCTGCCGGGTCTGATGCTGGCTGGTTTTTATGTCGCCTACGTCCTGATCCGGGCTTACCTCAACCCGGCCATCGCACCGGTACAGGACGAAGAACCTGTGCCGATGGCGGAAAAACTCCGTCTCCTGAAAGGGCTGATCCTGCCGCTTACCGTGGTTGCCGGCGTGCTTGGCTCCATTTACGGCGGCATCGCGAGTGTCACCGAGGCATCGGCGGTCGGCGTTGCCGGGGTGCTGCTGTCGACGGTGGTTCGGGGGGAATTTACACTCGAGCTTCTGAAAGGCGCTGCCCTGCAGACGCTTCAGACCGTCGGCATGATCGTGTGGATCGGTATAGGTGCAAGTGCTCTGGTCGGTGTGTTCAACCTGATGGGCGGCATCAAGTTCGTCTCGGCCCTCATTTCCGGCATCTCCGACAATCCGACCATCATCCTGCTGTTCATGATGCTGATCCTGTTCGTGCTCGGCATGTTCCTGGACTGGGTCGGGATCGCGCTGCTGACGATGCCGATCTTCGTGCCGATCATCAAGGATCTCGGCTACGATCCGGTCTGGTTTGGCGTTCTGTTCTGCATGAACATGCAGGTGTCGTTCCTGTCACCGCCGTTCGGGCCTGCCGCCTTCTATCTCAAGAGCGTGGCACCACCGGGCATAACGCTGGCAACGATCTTCCGCTCGCTGCTGCCGTTTATCGCCCTGCAGATACTCGCCGTAGGTATCCTGCTGTTCTTCCCGGCCATCACCGGGCGGTAAGACAAAAACGAAAACCGCCCGTGGACATGCGGGCGGTTTGTTTTTTTTCGCGATGCCTCTGCTCGCCAATCCGACTATGCGTGACGCAAATCAGGATCGGAGCGGCACTGGTCTTTCGGATATCAAGGTACCCGTTTCATCTGCACCGGCACCCCGATCCCGGATCTTCGCTGCGCTGCGTCCGGGATGACAAACTGAAAGGGGAGACTGCGCCGAGAAACCAGAAGGTGGGTGGCAGCCTTTGCTCACTGTCAAAACCAGCCTCCCCATCGTCATCCCGGCCAAGCGCAGCATGAGCCGGGATCGGAGAGGCACTGTCTTTCGATTTTGAAGATACCTAGTTCACCTGCCTCAACTGGCGCGAACCGGCTCTCCAATCCCGGATCTCAGCTGCGCTGCGTCCAAGATGTCTGCGGTTGGGTGAAAGCCAGCTCAAAGCCGGCTTTCCAGTGTTGTCACTCGCCCGGTTGCTGACCTATCGCCCTTGCCGCGTCCATTTCCTTGTGGAGGCGCTCTTCTTCCTGAACGGCCGGTGTGATGAACCGTCCGAGCAGGAGATAGGCAACCGGTGTCAGGAACAGGGTCGAGACAGTCGCAAGGCCCAGACCGCCGACGATGACAAACCCCAGGGCAATTCGCGCTTCTGCCCCTGCCCCGCTTGCCATGATCAGCGGCACGCCGCCGACAATGGTACAGATCATGGTCATCATTACCGGTCTCAGTCGAATGTTCGAGGCATTCTCGATCGCTTCGCGCAATCCCTGTCCGCGATCCCGCAGCTGGTTCGCAAATTCCACGATCAGGATGCCGTTCTTCGCCATGATGCCCACAAGCAGCACGAGGCCGATCTGGGAATAGACGTTGAGTGTCGTCCCGGTCAGCAGCATGGCGAAGACAGCGCAGGCCAGGCCAAGCGGAACCGTCGCCATGATGATGAGCGCACTGATGAAGCTCTCGAACTGGGCCGCCAGCACAAGCAGGATGATGATGATCGCAAAGCCGAAGGTGCGCGCCATGGAGGATGACTGTTCACCCAGCGTTGCCGTTTCCGCCAGCGGCACGATACGGGCACCGGGCGGCAGCAACGGTTCGGCGATCTTCAGCGCTTCCTCATAGGCATTGCCGAGGGCGAAATCGTCCGCAAGACCTGCCGTAACAGCGACGGAGCGCAACTGCTGTTCCCTTGCAAGAGAAGGCGGCACAGCCTTTTCCACCAGGCTGGCAATGGTCGACACGGGTACAAAGCGGCCATCACCTGTCTTGATGAAGATGTTCTCCATGTCCGTCGGATCGTTGATCGGATTGGACGTGGAGACGAATTTCACGTCATAGGCCTGATCGTTGATGAAAACCTGACCGATCTTGCGGCCGTCCAGCATGGCCTGCATGGCCGTGCCCAGTCCGTTGATGTCGATGCCAAGGTCGGAGGCGCGTTCGCGATCGATGGAAACCGAAAGCTGCGGCTGGGTGGCCTCGGTGGACAGGCGCACCTGACGGAACCTTGGGTCCTGCTCCATCGCCGAGATGATCTTGTCCGCCGTAGCGCCGAGCGTCGCATAGTCGTTGCTGCCGGCGACGGCAAACTGAAGGCCGGACCCGGCACCGCGAATGCCGAGGCTGTTGGGCTGGAAGGCGAAGGCCCGCACACCCGGTACATCGCGCACAAGCGCACTGACCTCGGACAGGATCTGCTGTTGCGAGCGCTCGCGCTGGTCCCATGGCGCCAGACGCATGACGATGAAGCCGCTGTTCTTGGAACCGCCTGTTCCCGCAATCGAGAAGGTGCTGTTGATCTCGCCGCTTTCGCGGTAAGGCTCCAGCAGGTTTTCGATCTGGCGCATCTGCTGAGACAGGTAATCGAGGCTGACGCCTTGAGGCGCGGAAATGCGCATGAAGGCAATCGAGCGGTCTTCAGTCGGCGTCAGTTCCGACTTGATGGTGGGAAACAGGACACCTGCGGTGGCTGCAAACAGCAGCGAAATAGCGACAACCACCATCGGTGCATCAAGGCATGCGTGCAGGCAGCGCCGGTAGAGCGCGCTCAACATCCGCCCCAGACCACCGGCACCGCCACCGTGATCATCGGCCTTACCGGCCGGTTTGCTCTTGAGAATGCGCGAGGCCAGCATGGGACAGAGCGACAGCGCCACGATGGAGGACAGGAACACCGCGATGGCGAGTACGAAGCCGAATTCGCGGAACAGCCCGCCGGTCTGCCCCGGCAGGAAGGAGAGCGGTACGAACACGGCAATCAGTGTCGCGGTTGTCGCCAGCACTGCGAAGAAGACCTCTTCGGCCCCCAGAACCGCCGCAGCGCGTGGTCCGATGCCTTCGTTTCGCCTGCGCACGATGTTTTCCAGCACCACGATGGCATCGTCGACGACAAGGCCAGTTGCCAGAACCAGCGCCAGCAGCGTCAGGATGTTGATGGAGAACCCGGCAAGATAGATCGCCGCCAGTGTGCCGATCAGCGCCACCGGCAGGGACACGCCCGGAATGATGGTTGCCCGCCAGTCCCACAGGAAAATGAAGATGATCAGCAGAACGATGCTGACCGAGATGGCAAGGGCAATCTCGACTTCATGAATGGCGCCATTGATGAAGGTGGCGTCATCGCTGGTGACCTCAATGGTCATGCCTTCGGGCAGGTTCTCCTGGATACGGTCGACCGCGGAGCGAACGCCTTCCGAAATCTCGAGCGTGTTCGACTGGGCCGAACGAATGACGCCAAGGCCGATGCCCGACTTGCCGTTGGCGCGCAGCTGTGTCTGGCCCAGGTCCGGCCCAAGTGTCACAGTCACGAAGTCGCGGAGCCTTGCACGGCGATTGATGATGACGCTTTCGAATTCTTCGGGCGTATCAATAGAAGCCGTGGCGCGAACGATCAGATCCTGGTTCTGACTGGTCAGCGAGCCAGCCGGCGTATCGAAGGCCATGGAGGACAGGGCATTGGCCACATCGGCGATGGTCAGATTGAGGCTGGCCATCTTGGCCTGGTCGATGTCGATCCGGAAGATCTTGTCACGGTCACCGTAGACCTGGACGTCCGCGACACCCGGAACAGCGGCAAGGACGTCGGAAATCTCGTCTTCCACCAGCACCGTCATGTCCTCGACCGACATGCGGTCGGAAGTCAGGCCCAGGCGCAATACCGGCTGGGCATTGGCATCAGCCTTGATGATACGGGAAGGCTCGGCGTCCTCGGGCAGATCGTTGGTGATGCGCCCGAGCGCATCGCGCATGTCGGAAGCGGCAACGTCCAGATCGACATCATCGGAAAATTCCACGGTCACACGGCTTCGGCCAAAGGAAGACGATGAAGAGATAGACTTCACGCCGGAGACTCGCGCCACTGCGCCTTCGATGACACCGGTCACTTCACGGTCGATGGTTTCGGCAGCTGCGGCCGGATAATCGGTGCTGACGGTGATGACCGGGCGGTCGACATCGGGCAGTTCGCGCACTTCGATGCCGAAAATTGCCGCGATCCCCGCAACCACGATCAGCATGTTGATCACGAAGGCAAGAACCGGACGCCGCACGAACAGGCCGGTGATGCCAAGTTCCTTCAAACGGTCCATCTGCATGGCAATCTCTCCAAGACCTTCAGGTCAATTCTCAGGAACCGCTTTGGCTGGAAGCAGTTGTCGCCGGAGTGTCCGATGCCGGAGCCTGTTTGCGGTCTGCAACCGTCACGTCGGCTCCGTTGCGAACCAGGTGAATGCCTTCGGTCACGACCTCGTCGTTGACTGTCAGCTCCGCGTCGACCAGCACGCTGTCGGTGTTGCGCTGGATAATGCTGACCGGAACGCGAACGCCCTTGCCTTCACGCACGGCCCAGACGAAGGCACCGTCGGAGCCCCATTGCACGGCAAGCGGATCAACAGCCGGATACTTGTCGCCGGGAAACTTCATCGAAACCTGGAACGACATGCCGGCTCTCAACTTGTCGGCCTTGTTCGGAAAACGGGCACGAACCTGAAGTGTACGGCTGTCGATATCGATGCGGTTGTCAACGGCACTGATGACACCCTCGAAGGTTTCTCCCGGGCGGGCAACAGACGTGGCGGTGATCGGAGATCCCACCGCGATAGCGGAGGCGAACCGCTCCGGAACCCAGAAATCGACGAGAATTTCGCTGCGGTCGTCAATGGTTGCGATGACGGTCTGCGAGGAAACGTAATTGCCTGCGGTAATGGGAAGAATGCCGACCACGCCGGTGATCGGAGTTTCGATGGAGCGGCGGGAAAGCGCCAGTTCGGCTTCGCGAAGTTGCAGCCGCGCATTGTCTACCGAGAGTTCCGCGTCTGTCACCTGAACAGCCGTCGCAGTATTGGTTTTCCGCAGCACCTGCATACGCTGAAGCCGGGCCTCGGCATCCTTCAGAGCATTTGCAGCCCGTTCGACCGCGATCTGTTCGGCGTCCAGATCCAGTTTGGCAATGACGTCGCCGGCCTTCACGGTGGCGCCGGACTTGACCAGCACCTCGGTCATGCGGCCGCTGGTGTAAGGCGTCACGGCAACAGACTGCAGCGCTGTGCTGGTACCTATGGCCGACAGACGATCATTGATCGTGATTTCGACAACCGGTGTTGCAACGACGGCGCCTTGCGGCCCACCCCGGCCACGCCGTGGTTGATCACCTTCGCTTGGCGCTGCATCGGCTACGGCAAAATCCAGCCAGTCGATCCCCCAGGCGGACAGGTGTGCGCCGGCCCCCGGATAATAACGAACCCAGAGCCCTGCCGCCACGATGACAACCAGGAGGGTGAGAACGAGCTGTTTCCAAATTGACAATTGGAACTCCGATCAGAACTTGCCGGCACTGCCGAAAACGGTTGTTTCCTGAAACCAGTTATCTACGGCAATTCCCGTATGCCAACAATCGATAAGGTGTACCAATTTGTAAGCGAAACGACACACTTTCACGCCAATGAGTTGTTCCATCTTTGCAAATTCTACCTATGATATAGAAACTGGCCACCGGAACCGCCGTGAGAGCGTCTTCTGGCCGGGATTTCTATCCAGATAGCGTAGTGATTGCCCGAAACCAGTGCCGAGCGTCCGGCACCGGTTCTCTTTCGGTATGGCCAGATCTGTCCCTATGCGGCGTCGTCAACGCGGCGCAGGGAAGCTTGCCGGGTCAGGATCTGACGGCGGGCAAACGCGGCGATGAAAACCGCTGTCAAAATGAGGACAATGGTGGGGGCTGGCGCGCTGTCCAGAAAGAAGCTGGCATAGGTGCCTGCGACCATTGAAACCATGCAGACCAGCACCGACACGTAAAGCATCGTCTTGAAGGTGCGGACCAACAGGAATGCGATTGCCCCCGGTGCAATGAGCAAGGCAACCGCCAGGATAAGGCCCGCCGCAGAAAGCGTGGCCACGATCGTCAGCGACAGTGCCGCCAGAAGGCCGTAGTGCAACAGTTTTACCGGCAAACCGGAGGCCTGAGCCTGGGCGGGATCGAAACTGTGCAACAGAAGGTCTTTCCACTTCAGCACAAGCGCGCCGCCGACAACAAGAGCGATGATGCCAGCTGTTACAAGCTCGTGCTGCTCCACGCCCAGCATGTTGCCGAACAGGATGTGGTCCAGATGAGCGTTTGTCCGGATCGAGACGTAAAGCACGATGCCGACGCCGAACATGCCGGAAAACACGACCCCCATCACGGTATCCTGCTTCACCCGGCTGTTGCCTGACAGGTAACCCGTCAGCACGGCACAGACCATGCCGGCGGCAAAAGCGCCGACGATCAATGGTATGCCAAAGATGTAAGCCAGTACGATGCCGGGTAAAACCGCGTGGCTGACAGCATCCCCCATCAGGGCCCAACCCTTGATCACCAGGAAGCTCGACAAGAGAGCCGTCGGGATGGACACGATCACGCAGATCAGAAACGCATTCTGCATGAAGGGGAACTTGAACGGCAGAAGCAGTGTCTCGAGGTCCATCAGGCCTGATCTCCCGCTTCTGGTTTCGCAACGTCCGCAGCGTATCCCCGGCGCAGGGCTTCCGCCGACTTGCGTCTGGCGGCCAGAAGGCCGTGCTTTGGCGCCAGAATGAAAGTCAACAGGAAGATCAGGGTCTGCAAGGTGACGATGATACCGCCCGTGGCCCCGTCCAGAAAGTAGCTGATATAGGCCCCGGCAAAGCTGGTGAGCGTGCCAATTGCGATGGAGGTCAGGATCAGGCGCGGGAAGCGGTCGCACAAGAGGTAGGCCGTCGCACCGGGCGTGACCACCATTGCAATAACGAGAAAGGCCCCGACCGTCTGCATGGCCGCAACCACGGAGGCGGACAGAAGCACAAAGAAGATTGCCTTGAGGAGACCGGGCCTCAGACCGATTGTGCGGGCATGGCTTTCGTCGAAGAAAGTGACCATCAGATCCTTCCACTTGAGCGTCAGGATCGCCAACGACACAAAGCCGATGATGGCCAGTTGCAGGGTATCTTCCGGCGTGATGGCCAGAATATTGCCCATGGTGATCGTCTGGACCGAGACCGACATGGGGCTGATGGAAACGATGAAGAGACCAAGGCCGAAGAAGGACGTGAAGATGAGGCCGATGATGACGTCGACCTTGAGGCCCGACCGTTCGGACAGGAACAGCATGGCCCCGGCTGCAAGTCCGCCTGCCAGAAACGCTCCGAGAGAAAACGGCAGGCCCAGGATATAGGCACCGGCCACACCCGGCACGACCGAATGAGACAGGGCATCGCCGATCAGCGACCAACCCTTCAACATCAGGTAGGACGACAGAAAAGCGCAAACCCCGCCAACGAGTGCGGAAACCCACATGGCGTTGGTCATGTAGCCGTATTGAAAGGGTTCGAGAAGATAGGCGAAACTGAAAGGCTCCATCAGTCGCGCGCCTCTCTCGTCTGCACTTCGTCGCCATATTGAACGAACGGGCGCTCGTCGTCGGTCAGGATCGTCACCGTACGCTGATCGCCATCGGTGTGCAGGGTCTGGTCGGAAATGGTGAAATGGCGCAGCACCCCGCCAAAGGCCTTCTCCAGGTTCTGACGGGTGAAGGTTGTCGCGGTTGGCCCGTAGTCGAGCACCGTTCCCTTGACCAGCACCGTCCTGTCGCAGAATTCGGGAACGGAACCGAGGTTATGGGTGGAGACAAGCATCACCCTGCCCTCGGCCTGCAACTCTCGCAGCAACGCCACGATCTGCTCTTCTGTTTTCACGTCGACGCCGGTGAAAGGTTCGTCCAGAAGGATTACCTGACCATCCTGGGCAAGAGCGCGGGCGAGAAAGACGCGCTTGCGCTGACCGCCGGAAAGCTCACCAATCTGCCGATGCCGAAAATCCTGCATGTTCACGCGGGTCAGTGCCTGGTCGACCGCGGCATGGTCCGCAGGCTTTGGCCGTCGCAAAAACCCCATGTGGCCATACCGGCCCATCATCACCACGTCCTCCACCAGAACGGGGAATGACCAGTCGACTTCCTCCGATTGGGGAACGTAGGCAACGAGGTTCTTCTTGAGCGCTTCCCGGACGGTCATATCCAGGATCCGGATGCGCCCCTTGGCTGTGGGCACGAACCCCATGATGGCCTTGAACAGCGTCGACTTGCCCGCGCCATTGACGCCGACAAGAGCCGTGACGGTTCCGCGCGGGATCGAGAAACTGGCATTCCAGAGTGCCGTATGTCCGTTCCGGTAGGTAACCGTAACGTCTTCGGCGGCAATTCCGCCATCGTCCCTGACGTTGGGCATATCCATAACCGGGTCCTTGATGACATTCAGCATGTAGGCTTTCCAGTACAATCCGAAGTTACTGTGACACAATCAAGGGCAGCATCGGGTCATGCTGCCCGGCAGTCTTTATTACGGGCCATCACTGTGAATTGGATTTCAGCCCCTCGACCACCGTGCTCGAGGTGACCTTCAGCAAATCCAGGTAGGTGGGCACCTTGCCGTCCGCCTCGCTCAGGGAGTCGACATAGAGGTCGCCGCCATATCTCGCGCCGGTTTCCCGAGCCACCTGCTTGGCAGGCGAAGTGTTGACCGTGCTCTCGCAGAAGACGACCGGGATGTCGTGCTCTCGCACCCCGTCAATCACCGATCGGACCTGCTGCGGCGTGCCGACCTGATCGGCGTTGATCGGCCAGAGGTACAGTTCCTTCATGCCGAAATCACGAGCGAGATAGCTGAACGCGCCTTCACAGGTCACCAGCCAGCGCTTGTCTTCCGGGATATTGGCAACGGCCTGGCGCAGCGGCTCTATGGTTTCGCGCAGCTTTGCCTTGTAGGCATCCGCGTTGCCGGCATAGACCGCCGCATTCTCCGGGTCGTATTGTGCAAATGCCTTGGAGATGTTGTCGATATAGATCAGCGCGTTGTCCAGGCCCATCCACGCATGCGGGTTCGGTTTTCCTTCATAAGAACCCGACGCGATCGAGATCGGTTCGATCCCGTCTGTAAGTGTTACGGAGGGGATGTCGCCTAGGTTGGACAGAAACTGCTCGAACCAACGCTCAAGGTTCATGCCGTTCCACAGGATCAGGTCCGCGTCGGATGCCCGCACGATGTCCTGCGGTGTCGGCTCATAACCGTGGATTTCGGCACCCGGCTTGGTGATCGACACCACGTCGGCGGTCTCCCCGGCAACATTCTGCGCAATGTCGGCAAGAACGGTGAATGTGGTCACCACCTTCATTTTGTCCTGTGCGGAAGCGCCGTTTACCGGTCCGGCCGCAAGTGCCGCAAGAGAGACCGTCAGAAGCAGTTTTTTCAACATCACCATATCCCGGTTCGAACATCATTTCTGCAAGTGATATTGCAACTCATTCGCAACTGTCAAGCTTGTTGCGAATGAGTTGCAATATCATTCTTGTCTTGATGTGCCTTCGCCGGGCGTACCACCTCAGGAAGAACGCGGCATCACCGGGCAAGCCCACCTTGTTCCTGCATTAAGGTTGAAGCGTGTCACGCCGATGTATCAATCGAATAAAAAACGCCCCACTGGCAGGTAAGCCGGTGGGGCGTCAGATCGGAGGTTTCTCGCACGGCTTCGAGCTGCAACAAAGCAACCGAAGAAGGTCGTGCCCTATCGCTTGGCGGCCTCGAGCAGCCTTTCAAGCACCTGCCGCTCACCGATCTGGTTTGCCATCAACAGGATCAGCCGGGCATTGAACGCATCGCTTTCGGCCTTTGTAAGGCCTTCATGGGCGGTCAACAGATCAGCATAAAACCCGTCGGGCGTTTCAAGGTTCGGTTTGGTGACAATCTCCGCCATTAGGCCTCTCCGCCTTTCCCGAGTGCAATTGCAAATGCATTTTCGACCGCAGTGCGGTCATAGCCTGTCCAGCGCGACGCCACATGCTGGTCTGGCCGGATCAGATAGACAGCCGAAGCCTCGTCACCCAGATAGCGGGCCTTGATCTCCTGACCGGCTGCGGAAGTCGCGATACTGACACCGGTAATTTCGATACCGTCGATCAGAAGCTTCTCGGGTACTTCGGCGCCGATACCAAGCAGATGGAAGCCGCTGCCAAGCCAGTCCAGCAGCCAGCCGTCTGCCAGAGGCGCATCCACAGCCGGGCTTCCCGGTCTTGTGCGCGCGGGCAGGCCTTCCACATCCGGTCCATTGAGCTTCGAACCGTCATAGACGCAAGGAACGGACAGCCTCCCGGAATTGACCAGGGGCCGGGCAAAAGCGTGATGTTCGGAAAGGTCCAGCACCGCATCACGGAAAATACGGCTGATTTCCGATTTCGGAGTAATGAAGTCGGTTGAACGCGAGCTTTGCAGGATATTCTCGTCTGCGGCCATTTCGCGCTCAAAAGCATAGCTGTCCAGAAGGCTTTCCGGAGCCTTGCCGTCAATGACCAGCTTCAGCTTCCAGCCGAGGTTGTCGGCATCCTGGAAACCGGAGTTGGCACCACGCGCACCGAAAGGCGACACCTGGTGAGCGCTGTCACCGGCAAAGATCACCCGGCCATGGCGGAACTTTTCCATGCGGCGGCACTGGAATGTGTAGATCGACACCCACTCCAGATCGAATTCGACATCCGGGCCCAGCATCTGCTTGAGCCGGGGAATGACGTTTTCCGGTTTCTTTTCTTCTTCCTTGTCGATGTCCCAGCCAAGCTGAAGATCGATGCGCCAGACCCCGTCCGGCTGCTTGTGCAGAAGCGCCGACTGGTCCTTGTTGAAAGGCGGATCGAACCAGAACCAGCGCTCGGTCGGGAAATCCGCCTTCATGATAACGTCGGCAATCAGGAAATTGTCTTCAAACACCCGGCCGACGAAATCGAGATCCAGCATCCGGCGGGACGGCGAGCCTGCCCCGTCGCAGGCAATCAGCCATTCCGCTTCCAGATTGTAGGCGCCATCGACCGTTTCAACGGTCACCAGCGTGTGGTCGTCCCGCTGGTTGAGGTTCGCGACCCGGCTGCCCCCGCGGATTTCCACCGGCTTGCCTTCCACCTGCAGAGCGCGAATGCGCTCGACCAGATGAAGTTCACAATAATATTGCTGCAGGTTGATGAAGGCCGGGCGCTTGTGCCCCTGCTCCGGAAGCAGGTTGAAATCGTAGACCTGCCGGTCACCGAAAAACACCTTGCCGACGTTCCAGACGACGCCCTTGTCGACCATCTCGTCGCCGCAACCCAGCCGGTCGAAGATTTCCAGCGAGCGCTTGGAAAAGCAGATTGCCCGTGAGCCCACGCTAACCTTGTCGTTGTCATCGAGAACGACGACCGGCACATCCGCCTGAGCCAGATCGATAGCCGTGGCGAGGCCCACCGGTCCGGCTCCAATGATGACCACCGGATGGCGAACGGGTGCCGCCGCATCCTGATCCTGGGACCGCTTGTACGGATAAAGCGGCGCTTCAAACAACTTGGTCACAGGCGTTTCTCCCAATTTCCGAGGCCTACCGGCATCGTGAACCGGTTCGCCTTTGCCTGTTTCGCGGAACCCGCAGGGGGGCTTGCGCGTTTTCGTTAGACAATCCCCCAAGAAGGAGGTGTGACATGCCAGTCCTGACACGTCAGAACATGTTGACATCCGGCCGACGCTGGACATTCCGGTTGATTGCCGGACTGATGTCCGCGGTCGCCCTTGCGCTTCTCATCGCGGCTCCCGCCACCGTCCTCGCCGACAACTGGAGCATGGTCGGCATCGCCATCGTGGTGAGCGAGATCATAGTTCTTGCAGGTGGCCTCACCTGGCTCGCCCTGCTGATCCTTGCACCGAAGCGCTAGCCGGTTTCCCAGAAACGTTGCGCCGACGGGTGGCGGTCGAACTCCAAAAAGAACTCGTCAAGTTGAGGCGGCGCAACACTGGTTCCTGCCAGCATGGCATGCACCTGCCCCCGGTGATGGATCTGGTGCTGAAAGAGGTGCAGCAACGTGTTGGCGATCGTCTCGTGAAAGACACCGCTCTTGCCCCGGTCCTGAGCGACATTGCGGTCCAGATCTCCTTCCACCATCCGGTCGCAGAATGCGATCAGAGCTCCGTCGGCACTCTCCTGGGCCCGTTTCAGCTCTGCTGCAGAGGCAAGATGCGGCGTGTCGAATACCGACAGCCCCTGCCCCTCTTCCTTCAAGGCATCCAGATAGTAACGGTCCACTTCCCAATTGTGGTTGAGCGTTTCCCGGATCGAGGGAAAGAAACCGGTTCTTTCCGCCTCGAACTCCGCCTGCGACAACCGGCAACAGGCGTCGTAAAGACGTTCGTTCGCGTAAGCGTTGTTGCGGGCCATCAGGCGGAGGTGGTCCAGGACAGTGTTCATGGGTCAGCCCTGCAGATCCGCCCACATCTTGGCGTCGCGTTCCGCCGTCCAGATGCGCGGCGTGTCGATGCCGAGGGCCTCGTCATAGGCCCGGGCAACGTTGAACGGCAGACAGTGTTCGTAGATGGCATAATCCTTGAACTTCGGATCGCATTCGGCACGGCAGGCGTCCCAGGCTTCTTTCAGTGATCCGCCACCCTGGGCGACCCGGGCCACCGGCCGATAGGTCGAGGAGACGAAATCGGCGGTGTTGGTCAGCGCCTTGCCCACCATCTCCTTGCCGACCAGCGCATCGCCGCGGCCTGGCGCGATAGCCTCCACATCGAAGGAACGGATCGCTTCCAACGTTGTCGGCCAGTCGTTGAAATGGCCGTCGCCGCAGTAGCAGGCCGAGTGGTATTCGACGATGTCGCCGGTGAACATGACGTTCGCGTCCGGCACGTGGATAACGATATCCCCGGCCGTGTGGGCGCGACCAAGGAAGCTGAGGTCTACCCGGCGCTTGCCGAGATAGACAGTCATGCGGTCGTTGAAGGTGGTGGTCGGCCAGGTCAGAGGCGGAATGTCGTTGACGTTTTCATAGCCCATGAACAGACGCGGGAAGCGCATGAATTCGGATTCTCTGTCTTCCGCGCCCCGTTCCACGACCATCGAACGGGCCTTCTGGCTCATGATCGCGGTCGGTGCCCGATAAGCGGCAGCCCCCAGCACGCGAACGGCGTGGTAATGCGTCAACACAAGGTGGCTGATCGGCTTGTCGGTGACGGACCGCACCTTCTCAATGACCTTGTTGGCGAGTTCGGGGGTCGCCTGCGCCTCAACGATCATGACGCTGTCGTCGCCGATGATGACGCCGGTGTTCGGGTCACCTTCAGCGGTAAAGGCCCAGAGATCCTTGCCGATCTCGGTGAAGGAGATCTTCTTCTCGGTCATGTCTCCGGCGGATGCGAATTGCTTGCTCATTCAGAGGCTCCGTGTTTGCCTTCGTCCCATGCGGGCATCGCCTTTTTGGCGACGGCAGCCGGATGGGCTTCCATTGTGGTTGCCATGGTGTCATTCCACCGGTTGAGGTAGCCAAAGAGCGCGATCGAAGCGACGATCTCGACAATCTCGGCGTCGTTGAAATGCGGCTTGAGCGCCGCAAAATGAGCTTCGGTCACGTCGTTCGGAACACCGGCAGCCTCGCGGGCCAGCACCAGTGCCGCTTTTTCGGCCTCCGTAAAGAGCGGCGAAGTCTCGCATTCCCATACGGCGGCAATCTTTTCGTCCGGCACATCGTAGACGTGGCTCAGATTGGCCATGTGGCCCTGGCAATAGCGGCAGCCGGTCGCCATGGATGTCATGAGTGCGACCATCATCTTCAGGTCTTCCGGCACCGTGCCTTCATAAAGGATCGCCTGGTTCAGATCCATGAACGCCTTGGCGATATTCGGCCGGCGCGCCATGGTGAGGATCGAGTTCGGCAGAAAGCCGCGAATTGCATCGTAACGCGCGAATTTTTCCTCGAACTGAGGCAGATCCGCCCGGTCAAGCGGGTCGACGTGAGGCATTGCCCTCTCCCTGAAATATTCTGGCGGCGGAAGGGCTCAACCCAACGCAGCACTCTTGTCTTTCTCCGGGATGGAAAACCACACCCCCGAGCCCCTCCCCACAAGGCGGAGAGGCTACTTGCCGAAAACGGTGTCTAGATCCCGGAAAATCCGATCACTACCCTTCGTATTTCTCCACGGTCTGCTCGATGGCGCCGAAGATCGAATGGCCTTCGGTGTCGAGCATCTCGATGCGGACAGTGTCTCCGAACTTCAGGAAAGGTGTCTTCGCTTCGCCCGTGTTGATCGTTTCGATCATGCGGATCTCGGCAACGCAGGAATAACCGACGCCACCGTCTGCCACCGGCTTGCCCGGACCACCGTCCAGCTTGTTGGAGACCGTGCCCGAACCGATGATCGTGCCGGCACTGAGCGGCCGGGTCTTTGCCGCATGGGCAATGAGCTGGCCGAAATCGAAGGTCATGTCGATGCCCGCGTTTGCGCGGCCGAACGGCTGACCGTTGAGGTCGACATGCAGCGGCAGGTGAAGCTTGCCACCCTTCCAGGCATCGCCAAGCGCATCCGGCGTGACGGCAACCGGCGAAAAGGCGGAAGACGGCTTGGACTGGAAGAAGCCGAAACCCTTGCCGAGTTCTGCCGGGATCAGGCCACGCAGGGAAACGTCGTTGACCAGAAGCACAAGAAGGATGTGATCGCGCGCGGCTTCCGCGCTGACACCCATCGGCACATCGCCGGTGACGACAGCAATTTCGCCTTCCATATCGATGCCCCAGGCCTCATCGCGCATGGAGATCGGATCACGCGGGGCGAGGAATGTGTCGGAACCGCCCTGATACATCAGCGGGTCCGTCCAGAAGCTTTCCGGCATCTTCGCACCGCGCGCCTTGCGCACCAGTTCGACGTGGTTGACGTAGGCCGAACCATCCGCCCACTGGTAGGCACGCGGCAGCGGCGAATGAGCGTCGTGTTCATGGAAACGCAGCGTCGGTACGGCTTCGTGAGACAGGCTCTCGGCCAGCAGTTCCAGCTTCGGTGCCACATGTTCCCAGTCATCGAGCGCTGCCTGCAAAGTCGGCGCGATGTGGCTTGCGTCGGTGCAGAAGGTCAGGCGGTCGTTGACCACCACCAGCTTGCCGTCGCGGCTGCCATCCTTGAGCGTTGCCAGTTTCATCGGGTTTTCAGCTCCTAATGTTCGCCAGACCGTGGTGCCCGACGATGGTTTCTCCCGGGAAGCCTCCAGCGGCTTCCTGCCTTTGTTCTTGTCCGCCTCCGGGGGGACCGCCGGAGGTTCAGGGTAACCTACTCGTGCGGATCAATCTGCCGTTTGCGGTTGGTCAAATCCTGGATGGTTTGACTATTTGTTCCACGTCCCTTCGGGCGTGCCATCGAATTTTTTGCCCAGCGAGTCCCAGCAGTCAATGTAATCGTCCTGCAGTGGAGCATCCTTGGCGGCGAATTCCGTAAGGTGCTGCGGGAAACGGGTCTCGAACATGAAGGACATTGTATTGTCGAGCTTTTCCGGCTTCAGGTCGGCATTCGAAGCGCCTTCGAAGGCATTGTTGTCCGGCCCATGCGGCAGCATCATGTTGTGCAGGCTCATGCCACCGGGAATGAAGCCCTGCGGCTTGGCATCGTACTGGCCGTAAATGTTGCCCATCAGCTCCGACATGATGTTCTTGTGATACCAGGGTGGCCGGAAGGTATCTTCCATCACCATCCAGCGCTCGCGGAACAGCACGAAGTCGATGTTGGCGGTGCCCGGAACCCCGGACGGGGCGGTAAGCACCGTGAAGATCGACGGATCGGGATGATCGAACAGGATCGACCCGATCGGGCAATAGTTCCTGAGGTCGTATTTGCAGGGCGCATAGTTGCCATGCCAGGCAACAACGTCGAGAGGCGAGTGACCGATCTTTGTTTCGTGGAACTGGCCGCACCATTTCACAGTCACTGTCGACGGGGCATCGCGATCCTCGTAGTGCGCGACAGGCGTCTTGAAGTCACGGCGGTTTGCCATGCAATTTGCCCCGATCGGCCCCCTGCCCGGCAGTTCGAATTTCTGGCCGTAGTTCTCGCAGATAAACCCGCGTGCCGGCCCCTCCACCAGCTCGACCCGGTAAACGAGGCCGCGCGGAAGGATTGCGATTTCCTTCGGCTCCAGCTCGATCACGCCGAGCTCGGTGCAAAACCTGAGGACACCTTCCTGCGGAACCACCAACAATTCGCTGTCGGCGGAGTAGAAATATTCGTCCTCCATCGACTTGGTGATCAGGTAGATGTGGCTGGCCATGCCAACCTGTGTATTGACGTCGCCTGCCGTCGTCATGGTGCGCATGCCGGTCAGCCAGTTGAGGCCTTCATCCGTATGTGGCACCGGATCCCAGCGGTACTGGCCGAGCGAAACCACGTCGTCGCAGACATTTGGAGCCGATTTCCAGTAAGGCAGGTCGATCTTCCTGAACCGGCTGGTGTGCTTGACCGACGGGCGGATGCGATAGCACCAGGTCCGCTCGTTCTGATGGCTTGGAGCGGTGAAGGCGGTGCCGGACAACTGCTCGCCATAAAGGCCATAGGCACATTTCTGCGGGCTGTTCATGCCCTGCGGCAGGGCGCCCGGCAGAGCCTCGGTTTCAAAATCGTTGCCGAAGCCCGGCATATATTCCAGATCCGCCGTGTTACGGCCGTTTCCAGCTAGATTTTGATTGCTGTCGGTTCTCTGATCCATGACGTCCTCCCGGTTCGGAGATGAATTTAGTTGCATATGTAACCATTTTGATCCCCGGGATCAAGCGGCATGTCGATGCTTTTGCGAACGGGCCGGATTTTCTGCTGCCGCAATGCAAAAAAGCCGCAGAACGTAAGCTTTGCTTTACGTGCGTCTCCTAGGGTTCCCGCAGTCTCACCGTTGGAGCTTTTCATGTCTCTTAGAAATCGAATCTTTTTCGCCTCGAGCGGCGTGTTCCTGGTTGGATTCCTGACGCTTATTCTTGCCGTCACCTTCATGACCCAGGCCACGTCGCAGAAATCGGGTGAAGATCTCATCCGCAAGACTGCCGAGGCACTTGCTCTGGATGCCGGCAAGACGCTGGCACAGGCACAGCTTGCGGCCCGCGCTGCGGCCGATGCCCTGGAAGGAATGCAGCACGCCGGCGTCAGCGATCGCAACGCCTATGCAGCCGTGATGCAGCACCAGATCAGCCAGAACAAACATTTTGTCGGCGGCGGTGCGATCCTGGAACCGGACATGGCCGGCAAGGACGCGGACAATGCAGGCGCCAACTTCTCCGACGAAAAGGGACGCTTCATTCCGTATTTCTATCACGCCGAAACAAAAGTCGCCTGGGAACCGCTCCTGTTCGGTGGCGATAGCGGCTCTGAAGAGTGGTACGACAAGCCGAAGAACCTGGGCCACGACACAGTCACCGAGCCCTATCTCTACCCGGTCAATAATGTCGACGTGCTGATGGCGACGGCCTCCTCGCCGATCATGGATGCTTCCGGACGCGGCATCGGTGGCGCCACCATCGACGTGTCGCTGGAAGGCCTGCAGAAGGCGGTGAGCGCCGGCCAGACCTATGAAAGCGGCTATGTCGGCCTTCTCAGCGAAGCCGGTGTCTGGGTGTCCCATCCGGACGCGGCCCTCCTCGGCCAGAAGGCCGATGCGGCAATGGTCGACAAGATCCAGTCGATCAAGAATGAAGCTGCCTTCACGACCGAAAACGGTACCGTGGAAGCCATCAAGGGCTTCGAACTGGACGGCACCGGCCAACACTGGTTCATCGTTGTCGCCGTTGACGAGAGCGAACTTCTGGCAAGCGCCAATTCCACCATGCAGATGAGCCTGCTGCTCGCCCTCGGCCTGCTGGTAGCCGGCACGTTCCTGATGTGGATGCTTGGTTCCACAATTGCCGGACCGGTGCAGATGCTGACAGCTCGCATGCGCAAGCTTACCGAAGGCGATGTCGATACGCCGGTGGCCTATCTCGACCGCAAGGACGAAATCGGCCAGATGGCCGGTGCGCTTGAAATCTTCGTTGAAAACGAAACCGAACGGCGTTCGCTGCAGAACGACACCGAGCAGGCGCAACACAGCCAGCTGGAGCGCCAGAAGACTGTCGAAGCCTTGATCGAAACCTTCGAGCGCGACGTCCACGCCGTTCTCGACCAGGTCAGCGGCAACAGCAAGCGCATGGAGCAGACCGCGGCGTCTCTCGATGCGATCGCGCGCGACACTTCCGCCAAGGTTTCCTCGGTTGCCGGATCTTCCGAAGTTGCACAGAGCAGCGTCCAGACCGTGGCTTCCGCCGCAGAAGAGCTGTCCGCCTCGATTTCCGAAATCGGTCGCCAGATCGGCCAGACGAAGGAAGTCGTCACGAGTGCAACCCGTGCTGCCAACGACTCCAACGACAAGGTCGGAAGCCTCGACAGCGCCGCGCAGAAGATCGGTGAAGTGGTCAGCCTCATTCAGGCGATCGCCGAACAGACCAACTTGCTGGCGCTGAATGCCACCATCGAAGCCGCTCGCGCCGGAGAAGCCGGCAAGGGCTTTGCGGTGGTTGCCGCGGAAGTGAAGGAACTGGCCACGCAAACCGCCAAGGCGACGGAAGAAATCTCCACGCAGGTCACCGGTATCCAGTCCTCGACACGCAATGCCGTCGGCTCGATCCAGGAAATCGCCAGCACCATGGAAGAGGTCAACCAGTTCACGGCAGCCATTGCCGCGGCGATCTCGCAGCAGGGTGATGCCACCAACGAGATCAGCCACAATGTCCAGCAAGCAGCCAGCTGCACCAGCGACATGAGCAACAGCGTTGGCGACGTGATGCAGGCAGCCGAGGAAACCAGCAGCTCGGCAGCCGACGTCCTGTCGGTGTCCCAGTCGGTTTCCGAACATGCCCAGGGCTTGCAGGCCACCATTGCAGACTTCCTGAGCCGCGTCCGCGCCGCTTAGGTCAGGTACATAACCTCAAGAACCGGGTTCGCGCAAACCCTTGTGCGAGCCCGTTTTTTTGTTTTGTCCGGCATATTTCCCGCTCTCGAAAATGGCTGTTTTGAGATTCCACACTTGAATGAAAATACGAGCTGACGTAAAAAGAACAAAACAGGAACACTGGAGAAGATCGATGCGGCTCGCCGACACTGCTGTTGCGCATTCCTGCGCTGTTTCCTCCGCTGCTGCGTCGACGCCAGGCACGGAACAACTGACCTCCGTCACGCGCGGCGAGGTCCGCACAATGATGCTTTACCTGCGCAAGGCGCGGGAGCGGGCTATCGCGATCCGCGACAGATCTCCCGGTGGCAGTTATCTGGAAGGCGTGCTTACCCGCACGATCGATGGCATTTCGGTGGAGCTTTCACAACTCGACTATCTGCTGGCATCGAAACCGGCGGAAGCAAACCGGCCTGAGCTGGGCCGCAGGATGCGTCCGGCGATTTGATTGTCATTGCCATGCAGACTTTCGGCCCCCAAAGGGCGGACTGCACTTGAAGAGCGTTCAGGTTTCAGTGCCTGCGTGAACAGCGCGAGATCTGGCGGGGAACCACCGCCAGTCACCCTTCCCGCTTCAGTGGCCCGAAGAAGCCGAAGACCGCGCTCAGCTTGCCGCTTTGGTCGTCAATCCAGACGACATCAAGTCCTTCCGGCAGCGCCGTTCCGTCCGCATTGACCATCTGCCACGCAAACCGTGCTGAGCCGTGGTGGCTGTCGATACTGCTGGTCCGAAGGATCTTCGCACCGACCCTTTTGGCCAGGACGCCGGAGATGTGGTCAACCAGCGCAGCGATACCGGTCACATCGGTTTCCGGGTCCGTGTATCTGATGTCTTCCGCTACGGACCTGCCAAGCAGATCCTGCCGATAGGATGGGTCACGTTCAGACCAGGCTGCACAATAGATGTCGATGGTCTCTTCCAGCGTCATGTTTGCCTCCCTTGCAGTCTTCTGCGGAAGCATGCGCGAAAGTTTGCCATCTCGCCAGTCAGTGTGCTGGAAAGGCTGCATCAGGCGGCAGCTTCGTCACCCGGTGCCGTCTGCCAGCCAAGGTCGGTCAGCGTCACGATACGATTGCCGCGCAAGTCGGTGGCGCAGACAAGAAATCCGCGTTCTTCCATATGGCTCAACAGCCAGCGCGCCCTGCCGGGAGACCGTGTGCCGTAGGCGGTGGCAATTTCAATGTTGCCAGGGCACGGCGCCTTCGCGATCGCGGCCTTTGCCAGCAACAGGTACACACCGCGCATGTCTTCCGGCAGTTCGGAGGCGATCAGTTCCGCCTGGGCCCAAGCTCCGTCGTCCATTTCGCCCTTTTCGACGCCCGCACGGGCAACGGAGAGCTTTTCTCGGAAAGTCTGCAGGTCCGGTGCGCCGCCCGCCAGTTTGGAAATGCGGCAGCGGACCTGAAAGTCCTGATAGAGCGTGGCAATCGGCTGGAACGCAGCTTCCTCGTCTTCCAGAATACCTGCAATGATTTCGGAAATTTTCTGCTCGCGTTCGCCGAAATCGAGCAGGCTCTCAGCCTGTGGCACGTCTTCAGCACTAGCTCGTTCTGCACTGCTGAGCTGGTCGAGCACGTCGCCGGTCGAAACCACAGGCTCGACGAAACGCTGGCGCACCGGCTGAACTTCGTCCGCTCCCGGTGTGAAGATCAGATCCTTGGCGTCTTCCTTGGGCTGCTCCGGCAGTGGCAGCAGTTTATGTGTTCCGCCCCGCCCCATGGTCTCCACCGGACCGATCTTGACCGGAACGGGACGGCGTGACATGGCCGGTCCGAGAGCGATGAAGTGACCCCTGTCGAGATTTCTGAAACTTTCGGCCTGGCGCCGCTCCATGCCGAGAAGATCGGCAGCACGCGCCATGTCGATATCCAGGAACGTACGGCCCATCAGGAAGTTGGACGCTTCGGCGGCGACGTTCTTGGCAAGCTTGGCGAGACGCTGGGTGGCAATGACGCCGGCCAGTCCTCGTTTGCGGCCGCGACACATCAGGTTGGTCATGGCCCCGAGGGAACGGCGTCGGGCCTCCTCGGTCACCTCGCCGGCGGCGGCAGGTGCAAACAGCTGTGCTTCATCAACGATGACCAGCATCGGATACCAGAGATCGCGGTCCGCATCGAACAGGCCGTCGAGAAAGGTTGCAGCCGCTTTCATTTGCCGGTCTGCATCAAGACCTTCCAGATTGAGGACCACCGACACCCGGTGCTGACGCACCCGTGCGGCGATCATCTGAAGATCCTTCTCGGTGCCGACCGCATCGACAACGACATGGCCGAACTTGTCTGCCAGAGACACGAAATCGCCTTCAGGATCGATAATGGCCTGCTGGACCCAGCTCGCGGACTGTTCAAGAAGCCGGCGCAGGAGATGCGACTTCCCCGAGCCGGAATTGCCCTGCACCAGAAGGCGCGTTGCCAGCAGTTCTTCCAGATCAAGACCGGCGCGTGCGCCGCCCGTCATTTCCCCGATATCGATTTGTACCGTCATGCGACCACTTTTCTTGCAGCCTCGGCAGCGCTGCGGCTTCTCCGTTTTCTGGATTTCGTGCAGTGCGGTAGTCAGCACGATTCCGTGCCACTTGCAAAGCCAGCCTGCCGGGAAAGCCGGGTTTTCCCAGAATTCCACCGAATAGCAACCTTTAAGTGACAGGCTGCCGCCAGAAGAGGCCGAAAATCCGGTTCGGGCCTGCGTTAAGCAATGTCGGCTTTGCCAGGTGCCAAGCAGGACTTCTGTGCTAAGGTTGGTGGAACGAGAGCTTTTTCAGGGAAATCGCTGTGACAGTCAATGGATTGGCAGGCTCTTCGTGCCGGCTCTTTTTTATACAACTCAAAACGCTGCTCGCCGGCGCTGTGTTGTCGATCCTTGCGCTTTCGGTACATCCCGCCAAAGCCGATATCGTCCGTATCGCCGTTGGTGAGTGGCCTCCTTATTTTTCAGAGAGTAACGAAGGTTACGGAACCTACGCCAAAGTGGTCGCAAAAGCCTTCGAACTTGAAGGCCTTACAGTGGAGTACGGCTTCTTTCCCTGGAAACGTGCCCTGCTGGAAGCCCAGTCCGGCCGCTGGCAGGCCTCCGCAGGTTGGGGCAAAACCGCTGAGCGAGAACCTTTCTTTCATTTCTGCGACGCAGTTCTGGTTGAGCGCGAGCAATTCTTCTTTTCGTCAGACCGACCTGTGAATGCGCAAAATGTGCAGGACCTCAGCGGATTGAGCCTTGGCGCACTTGACGGAGCAGCCCTGGGGGAAGACCTGGATAAACTGGTTACCGCCGATCAGATCACCGTCTATCGCCAAAGTTCCCTGGCAGACCTCTTCAAGATGCTTGATGTAGGGCGTGTCGATGTGGTCATGGGCAACGGAGAGGTGGCTGCCGACGCATTGGCTGACGCTTTTTCTCCCGAGGAAACCGCGCGTTTCAAGTCGTTGGAAAACGTCAACGTCCTTTGGGACTACCGCGTAATCGTTTCCAGGAACATCGAAAGCGGTGAGGAACTGTGCACCCGGTTCAACCAAGGTTTGAGGAAGCTTCGCGACACCGGAGAATATGACCGGCTTTTGTGGCCGGAACGCGATGGCGAGGGTCAGTCCCAGGCCAGCCCGTCCTGAGGCCCGGGCAGCCGCGAGAAATAAGCAGGCTCTGATTTGGCTGGTTCGATTGGTGCAATGCCTGAAAGGCTTCACAACGAGTTCAAATCTGTCCCCTTCCAAATGGGGATATCCTGCCCCATGTGAACATAATAAGAATCATATTGGGATGGACCGGATGAAAATTCATGCAGACCTGACGCAGCCTGCAATTGTCGACAGCGCCACGCTCGACTGGGTGCCCTCACCAATGGCAGGTGTGGAGCGAAGGATGCTGGAGCGCGATGGTGAAGAGGTCGCGCGAGCCACCAGTCTGGTCAGATACGCTCCCGGCTCTGCCTTTTCCGCCCACAAGCATGACATGGGTGAAGAATTTCTGGTTCTGGACGGTGTGTTCTCGGATGAAAGCGGCGATTTTCCCAAAGGCATGTATGTCCGCAATCCTCCGGGCTCCAGCCATGTGCCTTCGAGCGAACCTGGTGCCGTCATCCTTGTGAAATTACGCCAGATGCAGCCTGACGATGATGCCTTTGTCCGGGTGAACACGCTGGATCCCAGCGGCTGGCAGGCTGGCAGACCCGGAGAGAGCATCCTGCCGCTGTTCATCCGGCCGGAAGAGGAAGTGGTGATGCTCGACTGGGAAAGAGGCGCCAGACTGGCTCCGCAGACCTTCCCGGGCGGGGCGGAGTATTTTGTCGTTGAAGGCAGTTTCGAAGACCAGAGCGGCCGTCACGATCAAGGCACCTGGATACGCCTGCCGGCAGGAACCCGGCAGGAAATCACGACAACCCAGGGCGCCCGCGTCTGGAGAAAGACCGGTCACCTGGCGTTCTGAGTTGCCCAGTTCTGGAGGGCAGTCCCCCTGGAAAGCTGGGTTTTGACGATCATCTTGTGCAACGGCAGGATCAACGCAAGATAGGCATGACCGGCAAGGTTATGCCGTTTGCAGCAGGTCGAGACATAGATCCGCGCGGCTCCTCCCCTTTTCCGGAACACGGAGACACGGAAATCCTGGTGCCAGTCGTTCTCGCCCAGAATGATCTCATCTTCTGAAACCGAATAGATCTTGAAGAAACCGATCCGGTCTCCCTCGCCCTTGCAGATGATGTTATCGGCACCTTGTTCCTGTGCCAGGGCCTTCGTTGTCTTCATGCCGACGAGGCCTGCAAGCTTGTCGCGGAACGAGAGAAGCGCAGTCACCCAGCCGATTTCTGCCATCAGGATACGTTCGGCAAGTACGCGCATATCTGCGGTCAAAAGGTCTTCCCGTCCGCGGATCGGGATCGAAAAGGTGTCGAGATAATCGTCGGCTGCCTTATAGGTATTGAGGAGACTTTCTTCCGGCAGTTTGTCGGTCATGGCCATGCCCTGGCTTCCTCCAGCAAATTCGACTTGCCAATCCTATACCTGCCGCCACCGGAAAAACCCCTTGCAGATTGCCGCAGCAAAAAGGCAGCGGAATCAGCCCGCTGCCTTTTTGGGAAAGTGGTTGTGTGCCGACCTCGGCGTTCAGGCCCAGGCACCTGCGAAAGCGATTTCAGCCAGCGGTTTGCGGCTGCTTGGGGTTTCGCGTTCCTGCAAGGTTTCAGGCAGGTCCGCAGTGTCGCCCCGCCGGCCGATGGCAATGGCAATCTGCGGCAGGTAGCGCTCTGGCACACCGAGTTTTTCGTGGATCTCGTCTTTCAGGATCCCGGCCATGCCATGCGCATGAAAACCAAGCGCGGTTGCCTGCAGGGCCGCATGCGCCCAGGCTGAACCGGCATCGAAGGTGTGCAGGCCGTTGGCTCTGTTCGGTTTGCCGTCCTTGCCGTCCACTTCGCTGTCGGAAAACAGATAGACAAGTGCGGAGGCGTGTTGCGCCCAGTCGCGGTTGAACGGGTTGAGAAGATCGACCAGGACCTGCCAGTCGGCATCGCCCCTGCGGGCATAGACGAAACGCCAAGGCTGGATGTTGAAGGCAGACGGCGACCAGCGGGCGGCCTCCAGAATGGTTTTCAGATCCGCTTCCTCGATCGTCGACCGGTCAAAGGCACGCGGTGACCAGCGGTCGACGAACAGGTTTTCAATCGGATGATCGGGTGTACGGGCAGTCATGAGCAGTGTCTCCAGTCTATTCCGGGCATATATCCATCGGGCTGAACAGGAGATAGGTGATTTTTATCTCGATATCAAGATACTTTACTCCAAGATTTTATGTTGTCGGTGCGACTTCCCGATCCAATCGCGGTCCTGCCCCGATGGACGGCGCGATCAGGATTGCCGACAACACCAGAGCTGCGGACAGCAACTCGCTCAAGCCAATCGCTTCGCCGAAGACCAGCCAACCGACCAGAAACATGGTCGGCAGCTCGAAACTTCCTGCAGCCGCGGTGCGAACAGGCCCAACCTTCTGACAGGCGATCGTATAGAGGATTTGTGGAACAAGAGCCGTTCCAAGGCCCATGGCGACGATGAGGCCCCACTGGCCGGTGCTTGCCGGCAGAACTGAGCCCTGCCCTTCATTGATTGCGAGGGGCAACAAACCAATGACGGACCCGGAAAGTCCGCAAGCCGTCCGTTCCAGCGAATTCAATTCGCCTGCCAGCCCGCTGAGGACAACAATCAGAAAGCCGAACGCGATGGGAGCAGGAATGGCCCATAAAAGCGCCTGCAGTGCTTCGGGAGATAGCGACGACGGATCAAGCAGCAGCCCGGCTGCCAGGATAACCAGACCTGCCGAGGCAAATGATCTCCAGGTCAACGCTTGCCTGAGCAGACCCCAGGCAAAGAGGGCCGCGAAAACCGGATAGGACATGTAAACGACCCCGGCAGCGGCAACGGGTGCCACGCGGATCGCCTCCAGATGGCCGATCAGGCTGAGCCCCAGCACCAGACCTGCCCCCGCCATCAACAGGGCGCCGCCTCGTTTGCGCTTTTCAAACGGCAGAAAGGGAAGCAGGAACAGGACGGAAAAGCCGTAACGATATAGCGCGATTGTGGCCGGGCCAGCGCCCAGGCCCTGAAGCTCCCGCACGAAGATCGGCACGAGGCCGAAACAGGCTGCGGAGGCTGCAATGACGAGTGTAGCCCCAGTCGTCCCAAGGCTGATGTGAGGAAAGGTGATGTTGCTCATGTCTTGTCGATACCGCGCAACGATGAGCAAACAAAATTCCTAGTTTTCATTCAGATCATGAAATGCTTTCATAGAAATATGATCCCTCGACTGGCCCTCCATCACCTGACCCTTCTTTCCGCGCTTGGCGAAACCGGCAGCATGACCGCGTCCGCCACCCGTCTCGGCGTGACCCAGTCTGCAGCTTCACACAGGCTGCGGGAAGCAGAGCGCCGCCTGGGGGTGGTTCTGGCACGCCGCGCCGAGAACCGGATTGAACTGACGCCGGAGGGCGAGCGTCTGCGGCATCTGGGCGAGACCTTTCTGGGCGAGTTGTTTCGTCTGGAGCAGGATCTTGAAGCCTCTGCAAGGGACGCCAGGATCCTCGTTCGCCTCGGCCAGGCAACCTACAGCCGCTATCACTGGTTTCCCGCGTTTCTGGAGTATCTGGACACGGCCGACCCGAAACTGTCGGTCGATCTGTCATCGCGTGCGACGGCGCATCCCCTGGCCTCGCTCCTCGACGGTTCCGTGGACGTTTCGCTGGTCTTCGGCCGCGAACCGGCACTTGCCTCGCTGTGCGCAGTGAAGCTGGGCACGGACCCGATTGTCGCGGTGCTGGCGCACAATCACCCGCTTGCCGCAGAGCCCGTCGTCAACAGCGAAAACATGGGCGATGAGCGTTTCTTCGTTTATCCGCTGACAGCAGAACCCGGTTTTGACTGGACAACCCTCCTTGGTGCCCCCACCCAGCCGTTCCGGCGGCTGACCCCGATGCCGACACCGGAAGCCGTGATCGATCTGGTGCGCGCCAAGTTCGGCGTTGCCATCTTCAGCAAGTGGGCTATCGAGCCGGAGCTGGCTGACGGAACACTGGTTTCCCGTCCGATTGCCGAAGGCGGTGTTTCGCTGGACTGGTGGTGTGTGCGCCGCGCCTCGGACCCGCAGGACAGTCCGGCGGCACGCCTATCGTCTGCCTTGACCGCCTGGAGCCACCAGTCCGACAGGGCCTTGTCGACGCTTGCTTTCGGCGGAACGGGTCAAACTGCCGGGTCGGACTTGAAAAAAACCTAGGCGCAAAGCAGTAACCTTCGTAAGCTTTTCAAGGGGAGAAGGGGAAAAGCCGGTAATTTCCGGCGAACGGGGGAGACAGGCAGTGGCTTCACTCTCCGAAAAGGATCGCAAACGCGGGCTTGTTCTGGCCATGGGTACGCTTGGCGGCCTGGTGATGCTGGACGAGACAATCCTTGGCGTTTCACTTCCGGCAATCCGGTCCGAAATGGGGCTTTCGCCGACGCTTACCCACTGGATCATCAACGCCTACATGCTGACGTTCACCTGCTTCGCCGCTATCGGCGGCAAGGCGATCGACCTTTTCGGGTTACGCCCTGCCCTAATTGTCAGCGCCAGTGTGTTTGCGCTCGCCAGTCTTCTGGCCGGTTTTTCAAACGGGCCTGAACTGCTGATCGGCATGCGCATCGTCCAGGGCCTTTGCGCAGCAGTGATGTTCCCGATGACGCTCGCAGCCGCGACCCTCACCTTCGACAAGGCAGAACGGGGCCGTGCAATCGGCATTCTGGCGGGGATGGCAACGATATTCCTGGCCGCGGGACCGCTGCTGGGCGGTGTTCTGACTGATTTTCTTTCCTGGCGCTGGGTATTTTGGGTCAACATCCCCATTGTCGCCGTTGGTACTGTGCTTGCCTGCCTGTTCTGGCAACCGCCACAGCAAACGCCTGCCCGCCCGCTTATAGACCGGATAGGTCTGTTCCTGTTGCTTGTTGGCATGACGGGGATCATTTTCGGCCTGATGGAAGGTCCCGACTTTGGCTGGATGACGCCACTCATCCTGTGCAGCTTGCTGGCTGGAATTGCCGGGATCGTGTTTTTCGTAGCCTATGAAGCCAGGCAACGGATGCCGCTGATCGATGTGCATCTGTTTCGACTGAAGGCGTTTCACGCCAGTGTTCTCGTGATCCTGCTGACACAGATGAACAAGATCGTCGTTGCGATCTTCGTACCCCATTTCCTGCAGCTCGACATGAAATTCTCGGCGCTGGCGGCAGGTCTCGCAACGGTCGTCGCCGTTTTTCCGTTTCCCTTCCTGTCGGCTCCCGCCGGCAAGTTGGGAGACAGGCACGGTTCGCGCAAGCCGGTTCTGGTAGCCCTCGCGGTTCTGGCTCTGGCCAACATTGCTATCGGCACTCTCACCCTTGCGGAAAACTATTTGGCGCTAGCCCCGGCTCTTCTGGTCTGGGGAATTGCCCTTCCCTTTGCGATGATCCCGACCGGGCGGATCACCGCCAACGCGGTCCCTTCGGAAAAGCAGGGAGAGGTCAGTGGCCTGGTCATCACGGCGCGTCTGGTTGGAGGAACACTCGGTGTCACAATGGGCAGCGTGCTGCTGGCCATGGAGGCAGGGTTTGGTTCCATCTTCTGGGTGATGGGTGTTCTGATCGCCCTGTGTTGCGCCTATGGCTTCAGGTCATTCGCCAATGATGCACCAGCTTACCGTTCAGCACCCGGGAGCTGAGTGCTCCCGGGTGCCGGATCAAATGACCTGGCAGGTCACGCCATTTCCGGTTCCTTCTTCCAGGCAAATTGCTTGACCGGTTCATCCAGCTCAGTGTGAGCCAGCGCGTTGGTGAAGTTCGACAAGGTCTTGGCGGTGATGCCGACAAGAACTTCAAGTGCCTGCCGTTTGGAATAACCCGCAGCAAGAAATGCCTTCAACGCATCGTCACCGATATGTCCACGCTGCTCGACGAGGGATCGCGTATAGACGCGAAGCGCTTCCAGTTTCGGGTCGTTCAGGCGCCCTCCAACGCGCAAGGCGGCAATCGCGTCATCCGGCACCTTCACCATCTTCATCAGCATGGTATGGCCTGCCATGCAGTAATGACATTCGTTGAGGTAGTTCACTGTCATCATCACGACCTGCTGCTCGGTTGGCGACAGATCCGTGGCTTGAGTGAAAAGCCGGAACGTTTCCAGATAGGCTTCATAGACGGAAGGGGCTTCGGCCATCACCTGGTGCAGTTTCGGATAGAAGCCGTAATCCTTCTTCGACCTCTCGAGCAGGTCCAGAGATCCTTGCGGTGCAGTTTCAGGGGTGTGGTACTCAAACATGCCTTATGCTCCTTCAAAGCTTGGGCTGAGGAAAAGAAAAGAGGTGGTCTTCAGGGGTGCCAACGCGACTGAAGGGAACCGCACCATGCGTCCCGTCAGTTCGTGACAACGCTTGAACTTGCTACGTTTTGATCATCTGTGTATAAAACTGGAACAAGTGTTTTGTCCACACATGAACAAAACCATCCGCGTAACATGTTCGTGAGACGAGAGCGATGGCACGACCGTCCAAATTCGACAGGGAAGACGCGCTCGATGTGGTGATGAACCAGATCTGGCAGACAGGCTATCGCAACAATTCCGTCAAATCGCTCGCGGAGGTTCTCGGGATAACCCGATCGAGCTTCTACAACGCCTTCGGTTCCCAGGAGCTGTTGTTCAAAGAAGTGCTTGCCCGCTACACCCGGATCTCGCCGGACAGGGTTCTGGCTCACGACAATTCCAACAAGCTGGTGCGTGGCGTAATCACTGAATTCTTTCAGGACATATGCCGCCTGCGGGCCCGCGACCCGGAATGGCGCGGCTGCATGGCTGTCAACGCAATTAGCGAACTCTGCAGCAGCCATCCCGAACTGGGGCCGGTGTTGGCAGAAGTCATCTTCGGAAGCCTGGAACGGTTGGAAAGACTGCTCAAGCTGGGTGTTGAAACCGGCGAACTACCGAAGGACTATGACATTCGCAGCAATGCACTTGCGGTTCAGACGCTGATGATCGGCATCAACACGCTGAGCAAGGTCGTCCATTCAGAGAAATCCTTGTGGCTTGCATGCGAAGCGACGCTGAAAGGTCTCGACCTTCTCGAAAAAAGCGGGACAGGCGAATGAGTGCAAGATGGCGTGATCAGCCGAAATCGCCGCTGAACCGTTCGCGCAGCACGTTTTTCTGGATCTTGCCCATGGTGTTGCGCGGCAAGGCTTCCAGGACGTGGACCTTCTTGGGCTGCTTGAACTTCGCCAGACGATCGTTCAAGGAGGCCTGAACGGCGTCCTGGCCCAGTTCGGCTCCCGGTTTCGGCGCCAGCACGGCGACCACCGCTTCTCCAAAATCGGGATGCGGCACGCCGATGACCGCGCTTTCGGCGACGCCCGGCAGTTCGTCCAGCAGCGCTTCAACCTCGGCCGGATAAACGTTGAAACCACCGCTGATGATCAGATCCTTGGACCTGCCGACGATGGAAACATAACCGTCTTCATCGATACGCCCCATGTCACCGGTGATGAAATAGCCGTCCGCCCGAAATTCCTGCGCCGTCTTTTCCGGCATTCGCCAGTATCCCAGAAAAACGTTGGGCCCCTTGATCTCGATGATGCCGACCTCTCCGTCAGGCAGCTCCCGCCCGGTTCTGGCATCAACGACACGGAACCCCACACCGGGCAAAGGAAATCCAACCGTTCCCGGCCGACGTGCACCATCATAGGGATTGGAAGTGTTCATGTTGGTTTCGGTCATGCCGTAACGCTCCAGGATTGCGTGTCCGGTGCGCTCTCGAAACTCCTTGTGCACCTCTGCCGAGAGCGGGGCTGACCCTGAAATGAACAGGCGCATATGGGCTGCCACATCCCGCGTGAACCGGTCCGATGCCAGCAGGCGCGTATAGAATGTCGGAACGCCCATCATGGCTGTTGCTTTCGGCAGAACGGCAAGAACCTGATCCAGGTCGAACTTCGACAGGAACAGCATGGAACCGCCTGCCATCATCAGACAGTTGGTGGCGACGAACAGCCCGTGGGTGTGGAAAATCGGCAGGGCGTGCAACAGCACATCGTCTTCGGTGAACTGCCAGTATTTCACCATGGTCTGCGAATTCGACGTCAGGTTTCCATGCGTGAGCATCGCTCCCTTGGAACGTCCCGTAGTACCGGACGTATAGAGGATGGCCGCCAGATCGTCGTCTTCACGCGGACGGTTGTCGTAGTCCGTCGGCATCTGGTCTGCGAGTAGACTGAGGCTGCCCTCCCCGTTCTGATCGAGCGTGTGCAATCGCGCGCCGGCCTTTTGCGCCGTTCCGGCCAGCACGTCGGCCCTGGCCGGGTCGCAGACAAAAACAGCCGGTTCCGCATCACCGACGAAATAACCGATTTCGGCAGGGGTATAGGCAGTGTTCAGAGGCAGAAACACGCCACCGGCACGGATCGTGCCGAGATAGAGCATCAGGGCATCAGGCGTCTTTTCCACCTGCACAGCAACGCGGTCTCCCGCCTTGACACCCAGCTTCTGGAGAGCTCCGGCATATTGCGCAGACCGCGCGAACATGTCCGCATAGGTAATCTGCCCGCCGTCAAGTGTTTCGAGAAAGACCTTGGACCGATCCGGTATGAAGGCAGTCAGGGCGTCAAAGAGATGGTTCATCATCGCAGCGTTCCGAAATGGCGGGCAATCAGGAAGGATGTATTTGATACCAGTGGTGCCCAATTTTAAAGCAAGTCTGCGAATTTTGGGCAAGTCCGGGGAAATGCGACCTGCCACCATCAAGCTTTCATAAAACTTTCACGCCATGCTTTAGGGTGTGAGCCCATAAGTTATGCTGAAATGGTTTGAGACCGATTGGCCCTCCTCGGCGTTGCGAATTTGCTTCGTCAAATTATCCGCACGTTCAGCTGAGAGGAGTTGGACCACGCAATCGCGCTCCAAACGACCGAGGGATACTTGATGCCGACAATCAGACCGCAGACCTTTGCAGAATTCGTCGCCGACGGTGCCGTTCATGTGATCGGCATCTGCCTGGGGCTGACGGCAACCATTGTCCTGGCAGCCACGCTCTGGAACGCGGGAGACCCCGCCCGGCAGGTCACTGTCATGATCTATGCCGCCTGCCTGATGGCGATGCTGATCTGTTCAGCGCTCTACAACATGCTGGCGAAAGACCACAAGACAGGGATCTTGAGGCGGCTCGACCACGCGGCCATCTTCCTGATGATCGCGGGCACTTACACCCCTCTGGCGGCAATGATCATCGGCGGATGGACGGGCGGCGTGCTGCTGGCTGTCGTGTGGACCGGTGCGCTGGCCGGGGCCATCGTCAAGCTGGCACATCTGACCGGGCTTGATCGCCTCACCGTCCCCATCTACCTCGCGCTAGGCTGGGTGGTCGTTTTTGCCGTCAATCCGCTGATCGAAAAAGCATCCGCATTCGGGTTCTACATGATCCTGGCGGGCGGACTGCTTTATACGGTTGGAACAGCTTTCTATGCCTGGAAACGCCTGCCATTCCAGAATGCGATCTGGCACGCCTTCGTACTGGCCGCCGCGGTCTGTCATTTCTCCGCCGTCTTCCACGACGTGGCTCTGATCAAAGCCGCCTGAAACCGCTCGACAAAAAAGGCGGCACCGACAGGTACCGCCTTTTTCATTTCCATCAGCGTGACCACTTAGGCGTCCGCGTTGGGATCCTTGCCAAGCACGATCACCTTTGTCTGCAGCGGCACGCGGCTGTACAGGTCGATCACGTCCTGCTGCCACATGCGGATACAGCCCGAAGACACGCTCTTGCCGATGGAGTTCGGCTGGTTGGTGCCGTGGATGCGGTAAAGCGTGTCAGTGGCGCCTTGCCACAGATCCATGGCGCGCGCGCCGAGCGGGTTCTTCAGCCCGGGCGGGTAGCCCTTTTCCCAATAACGCTCCAGAGACGGCTTGCGGGCAATCATTTCGCGTGGAGGGCGCCAGATCGGATGAGGCCGCTTGACGCGGATCTTCGCATCGCCCGACCAGGCGAACCCTGCCTTGCCCACACCGATGCCATAGCGCAGCGCCTTGCCATTGCCGAGCGTCCAGTACAGGAAGTTGTTATAGGGATCGACGATGATGGTTCCGGGCCGCTCGCGGGTTTTGTACTCCACGATCTGCCGCCAGTACTTCTGGTCGAAATTCTTGTAGTTGATTGCCGGCCAGGTGTAATCGCCATCGGGCCATGCCGCATAGGCAGCCGCATAGTCGAACTGCTCGTCCGGCAGATCGGCCTGATCCGGCAGACCAACCAGCCCGGCGGACTGACATCCTGCTAGGCCGGCTGCCGTAAGCACCAGGCCGGCGGTCAGGAAACCACGCCTGTTCATCGCGCCACCTGCTGGCGAACTGTCACCATCGAGCGGCGAATTGGAACGCTTCATGAGACCTCCACAAATTCTGGCTCCTTCTTGAGACAGGTTTTCAACAGTTGCAAGTCACATTCGCCGAACTGCCTTACATTCTTCAGATGAATCCTTAGATTATTCTCAGCCGACCTTCTCCGGCCCACCCCACACTCAAGGTCCTTCCGTGCAGACAAACGTTTCAAAGTCGCCCTTTCCCGTCTTCGATGGTCACAACGACACACTCCTGAAACTCGAGATCGAGGCCATGAAAGGCACCGAGCGCAGTTTCTTTGACCGCTCGACCACAGGCCACATCGACATGGTGCGGGCGCAGGAAGCCGGATTTGCCGGTGGGCTTTTCGCCATGTTCGTACCTTCCAACCCGGAACAGGACTTCACCCGTCCCTTCAACCCGAAGGACCCTGCCAACTATCAGCCCGTACCGCAGAAGAGCGCGTTTGATTTCACAAAACGTATGCTGGAACGGGCCGAGCAGATCGAAGCCCAGTCGGAAGGCAATGTCGTCATTTGCAGAACCCCGGACGAGAACCGTACAGCGATCGAATCCGGTCAGATTGCCATAAGCCTTCACATTGAAGGTGCCGAAGCCATCGATACCAACCTTTATGCGCTGGAGGAGCTCTACGGACGCGGCCTGCGCTCACTTGGCCTGGTGTGGAGCCGAGAGAATGATTTCGGATACGGTGTGCCGATGGCGCACCCGGCTTCACCGGATATCGGCCCCGGCCTGACCGGCGCGGGTCGCGACCTGGTTCGCGCCTGCAACCAGCTCGGGGTGCTGCTTGATGTGTCCCATCTGAACGAAAAGGGGTTCTGGGACCTGGCGCGCATCACAGAACGGCCGATCGTTGCCAGCCACTCCAATGTTCACAAGATTTGCGAAAGCAGCCGCAATCTGACGGACAAGCAGCTTGATGCCATCAAGGAAAGCGGCGGTCTCGTCGGCATCAATTTCCACGTTGCCTTCCTGCGCAAGGATGGCGGTCATTCGCGTGACACGCCGCTTTCGGTCATTGCTGACCATGCAGCCTATCTGGTTGACCGCCTCGGCGAAGACAGCGTGGCTCTCGGCTCGGACTTCGATGGCTGTGTCCTGCCGCGCGACATCGGTGACGTCACCGGTCTGTCCCGTCTGATGGAAGAGCTCGACGCCCGTGGCTTCAATACACCGGTTCTGGAGAAGATCGCCTGGAAAAACTGGATCTCCGCACTGGAGAAAGCTGCCGACTGAACGGGGCCTTTCTCGCCTTTGATCAAGATCACTCCGCCCGCCTCGCAAACTTGTTACCATGCGTAAACAGATAGCGATTGCATTTGTGGCCGGGCGGAGAAACAATGCATTTATTGTTATTTTTTGGCAGCCGTCTAAATATTAGATCCGGAATTCCAACTGAACTGCACGTTCAAGACCCACCCTCTTCGGTGGCACAAGATGCAGGCAGGTTGCAGTATTCAGGCGGTTGTGCGTGGTTGGCACGTCCCATTGACCGTTCCTTCGCACCTGCGGATGGCCGGATGGAGAAAAAAACGCGAGATTGCAGACGGCGATATTTGTCGGCTGTGGTCTTTCTTTGCGTTGCCATTCAGACGCGATGCCAGTGGGGGGCAGCGACGTGAATGTACTACTTACCGCGGACAGACGTTCGCCGGTTCAAGCGGAAAACAGGGGCAAGCGCGCGCGCAAGTCCGATGCAGTCTATCAGGACCTCAAACGCCAGATCCTGACCGGGGAAATGACCTCGGAAAGCCCGATTACAGAACAATCCCTTGCCCAGGACTATGGCTGCTCGCAGAGCACCATCCGTGAAGCGCTCATGCTGCTTCAGGAATGCGGGCTCGTTGTTCGCCGCGGCTATCAAGGCACCTACGTCACAGATCCGAGCCCGCTGGAAGCTCGTCTGATGCTGAAACTGCGCATCGACATTGAATCGACCGGCGTCGTGGAAGCGGTCAAACATGTCACCAAGGACCAGGTGAACGAGCTCTATGACCTTGAAGACCAGTTCGAAGCCTGCCGTGACAAGCGGGACGTGTTCGGCTGTGCGGAAATAGACCGTGCCCTGCACTTGAAACTCTTCAGGATCGCCCGGATGCCCGTTCTGGATCCCATGCTGGTCAGGACCTTCATGATCCTGCAACGGGTCATGCTGTCGAGACCGCGTTCAGAACAGTCATGGACCAGGCCCAATGTGACCCCGCACCGATCCGTCATCGAGGCGCTGGAAGCTCATGATGTCGACGCGACACTGACGGCTCTTCGAGCTCATATCCTGTCGAGCGCCGTTTTGCTGGCCCCACACTTTTACGGTACGGATATCGTGGAATTGCAGGACCAGTTCGACGCGCTGCCTGTTCAGGCATCTGGTTTCAATTGGCGTTAGGGTAAGTTGACCCGACCTCCCCGCTCACACAGGCCGAGAGCCCACAGGTTGCGGGCGGTCAACCGCTTTTGGATTGACCGCCCGCGCACCCGAGATGCTGTTTGAAGGTTCGCCCTCAGGCACTTTCCATCATTTGCTGCTGGGTCAGCATTGCGGCCCCGATCAGCTCCTTGGTGTAATCGCACTTCGGCGCTTCGAAGATCGCGTCGGCGGACCCCGCCTCGACAACCTTGCCACGTTGCATCACCATCACGGTGTCTGACAGCGCGCGCACGACGGCAAGGTCATGACTGATGAACAGATAGGTCAGGTCATGAGCCTTCTGCAGGTCACGCAGCAATTCCACAACCTGCTTCTGGATTGTCCGGTCGAGAGCCGAGGTCGGCTCGTCGAGCACGACCAGTTCCGGCTTCAGAACCATGGTGCGGGCAATCGCGATACGCTGACGCTGGCCGCCCGAAAACTCGTGCGGATAGCGATTGCGCATGACTGGGTCGAGTGACACTTCCTCAAGTGCCTTGCAGGCGCGCTCATCCCGCTGTCGGGCGTTGAGTGAGGGTTCGTGCACCATCAACCCTTCGGAAATGATCTGGCCAACCGTCATACGCGGGGACAGAGACCCGAAAGGGTCCTGGAAGATAAGCTGCATGTCCTTGCGAAGCGCGCGCATTTCGGAGCGGTTCTTGCCGGTGATCTGCTGTCCGTGGAACACCACCCGGCCACCGGCCGGCAACAGGTTCAGCACTGCACGACCGAGGGTGGACTTGCCAGAGCCACTTTCGCCGACGATGCCCAGTGTCTGGCCCTTGCGCAGCGAGAAACTGATGTCGTCAACGGCACGCAACACATGCTTGGGCTTCAGGAAACCGGAATCAAGCTCGAATTCCACTTCGACCTTCTGCGCTTCCAGCAGAACAGGCGCACTGTCCGGCACCGGCAGCTTGTGGCCTGTCGGCTCCGCATCCAGAAGCATCTTTGTGTAGGGATGCGCAGGACGGGTGAAGATCTGCCCGGTCTCGCCGCTTTCCACCACTTCACCGGTCTTCATGACATAGACCCGGTCCGCGATACGGCGAACGATACCCAGATCATGGGTGATGAAGATCACCGCCATGCCGAGCCGCTTTTGCAGATCCGCCAGAAGGTCCAGGATCTGCGCCTGTGTGGTGACATCGAGCGCAGTGGTCGGCTCGTCGGCAATCAGCACGTCTGGATCGTTGGCAAGCGACATGGCGATCATCACGCGCTGGCGCTGGCCACCTGACATCTCGTACGGATAGGCGTTGATCTTGCGTTCCGGCTCGGGAATGTTGACGAGTTTCAGAAGCTCGAGGGCCTTTGCCTTGGCCGCTTTCCACGACAACCCGCCATGAACGACCATGGGCTCGGCCAGTTGCCGTCCGATGGTGTAAAGCGGGTCGAGCGAGGTCATGGGCTCCTGGAAGATCATGGTGATCTTGGCGCCGCGGATCTTGTTGAGCTTGCCCACCGGCAGGCCGAGAATATTCCGGCCTTCATAGATCACCTCGCCGCGTGTGCGCCCGTTGGACGCCAGAAGGCCCATAGCCGCCATCATGGTCTGGCTCTTGCCCGAGCCGCTTTCCCCGACGATCGCGACGGTTTCACCCGCCTCAACGTGAATGTCGACGCCCTGGACCGCATTGACGGTACCCGTCGCGGTTTCAAAGTCGACCTTCAGATCCTTGATGGAGAGGACCGTTTTCTTGGTTTCGCTGGTCATGGTCTTCTCCTCACCGGTCCTTCGGGTCCAGGGCATCGCGCAGGCCGTCGCCGATGAAGTTCAGCGCAAACAGGGTCGATGTCAGGAAGATGGACGGGAAAATCAGCATCCAGGGCGCCCCTTGCAGATTTCGCGCGCCTTCGGAAATCAACACGCCCCAGCTGGTCATCGGCTCCTGAATGCCGAGGCCAAGGAAGGACAGGAAACTTTCCAGCAGGATCACCTTCGGCACCAGAAGGGTCATGTAGACCACGACCGGTCCAAGCGTGTTCGGGATGATGTGCCGGCGCACGATACCGCCATCGGCCACACCGAGTGCTTCCGCCGCCTGCACATATTCCTGGCGTTTGATGGTCAGCGTCTGCCCGCGCACGATGCGCGCCATGTCGAGCCATTCCACGGCACCGACGGCGATGAACATCAGGATGAAGTTCCGGCCGAAGAACACGACCAGCATGATCACGAAGAAGATGAACGGCAGAGAATAGAGGATATCGACGACGCGCATCATCATCTGGTCGACCCGGCCACCGAGATATCCTGAAGTCGCCCCGTAGAGAACACCGATCGATATCGCAACGATGGTTGCCAGAAGACCGATGGTCAGCGACACGCGGCCGGCGATGAAGGTCCGGGTCATCATGTCACGACCATTGGCGTCGGTGCCGAAATAGAAATGCATGAAGTTGATGTCGGCCCTGACCGTTGCAGACTTGTTGTCCGCGGACATGTCCGTCAGCTCGGTATTCTTGAACAGGTCGCTGCGGTCAAAATACAGCACGGACCGGGGATCGATATCCCGGCTGGAGGTGACCTTGGCGACAATCGTGTCGCCTTCGCGCTCAAACGCTTCCACGGTCAGACGCGCCCGTTTGGCGGAAGACATGAAACCGGGCTCGACCTGCTCAGGCTTCGGATAGGCTTCCAGGCTGGCCGGCACCTTCACGTAGTCACGATAGACGGTGTCGTAGTGATGGGGAGACAGGATCGGACCAAGGATCGAGATCAGGCCGATTGTCAGCAGCACGATGATGGAGGCGACCGCCGCACGGTTGGCGAGCAACCGGTCGCGCGCGTCGTCCCACAGGGAACGCCCCTTCGCAGGCGCCCCGGTGGATGATGTTGCAGTGAGGGTCACAGTCGTCTCCTCCTCAGTCGTAGCGCACACGCGGATCGAGCAGCGCATAAAGCAGATCCACGACGAGGTTGAACAGGATAACAAAGCAGGCAACGACAACAACCGTCCCCATGACCAGGGTGTAGTCACGGTTGAGAGCGCCCTGCACGAAGTAGCGGCCGATGCCCGGGATACCGAAAATGGTTTCGATCACGACGGAACCGGTGAGCAGCGCTGCCGCAGCCGGGCCGAGATAGGAAACGACCGGCAGGATCGCCCCTCTGAGCGCATGCACCACCACGATCATGTAGGAGGTCAGCCCATAGGCCCTTGCAGTACGAACATGGTTGGACCTGAGCGCCTCGATCATCGAGCCGCGCGTCAGACGTGCCACGACCGCGATCTGAGGCAGCGCGAGTGTCACGACCGGCAGTACCCGGTTGACGAAAGCCCCGCCATTCCAGCCCCCAACGGGTAGCCAGCCGAGCCACACGCCGAGGATCAGGGTCAGGATCGGCGCAACGACGAAATTGGGGATCGTGACACCGAGCGTTGCCGCAGCCATGATCGAATAGTCTGCCGGTTTGTTCTGGCGCAGCGCCGCTGCCACGCCCAGGAAGCCGCCGACCACCAAGGCGAGGCAGAGAGCGGACAAGCCCAGCTGGATGGAGATGGGAAGACTTTCCGCAAACAGTTCATTGATCGAGAAGTCGCGGAAGTAGAAACTCGGACCGAAATCCAGACGGGCCACGCTCTGCAAGTACAGCAGGTACTGGTTCCACAGGGGCTCGTTGAGATGGTAGATCTTGTTCAGGTTTTCCATCACCTTTGCTTCCAGGGGACGTTCCAGATCGAACGGTCCACCCGGCGCGATGCGGATGAGGAAAAAGGAAATCGTGACAATCAGAAAAAGCGTCGGGATTGCGCCGAGCAATCGTCCGAGGACATATCGGAGCATAGGCTTTGCCTCTGTTTGTTAACGGCGGTCTTTCGGTCAATCTTGATTGATTGATGCCGCCTTGCAAGAACCGGCAGGGAAGCCCTGCCGGTCTCGATGTTGTCAGGTTATTCGGAGATGCTCATCCAGCGGGACGGATGGATGTTGAGGAGGTTGTCCTCAAATCCTGCCATCTTGTCGGAGACCAGGTTCATGGAACCGTAGTACATCATCGGAATGAACGGCAGGTCCCGCATGAAGAGCTCTTCAGCCTTCTTCAGGATGTCCGCACGCTTCTCCAGATCCACCGTGACGGCCGCTTCGTCCATGAGTGCATCATACTCAGGATTGTTGTAGCGGGCGTAGTTGAAGCCGTCGTTGTCGCTCTCGACCATGAACAGGAAGTTCTGCGGGTCGGAGTAGTCGCCAATCCAGCCGGCGCGGGCGACGTCGAAGTCCTGACGGTCACGCAGCATGGCGTAATGCGTCTTGGTGTCGGTGTTGATCAGCTTGACGTTGACGCCGAGAGGTTTCCACATGTCGGCAATCGCGACTGCCGTGTTCTTGTGGTTTTCGGACGTGTTGTAGTTGATCGTCAGTTCGACAGGATTGTCCGGGCCGAAACCGGCATTGGTCAGAAGTTCGATCGCTTTTTCTTCGCGGTCGATCTGGGACATGTCCTTGTAGTCGGCATAGGCCGGATCACCGTAGTTGCCGATGCCCGGCGGCACGAAGGAATAGCCGGCAACCATGGTGGAGCCCCAGATTTCGTCGGCCAGGAACTCACGGTCGATCGCCATGGACAGAGCCTGGCGGACGTCCGGGTTCTTCAGGACTTCGTCTTCGTGATTAAGCGCGTAATAGTAGGTGCCCAGATAAGGCGCCACGCGGAACTGGTCGCCCAGGTTCTCACGCATGAAGGCGACCTGCTCGGTCGGCGCATCGTTGTTGGTGTGCAGCTCGCCGGCCTGGAACCGGCGCAGAGCCGCGCCACGGTCTTCGGTCGGATAGAAGAAGACAGTGTCGATCTTCACCTGATCGGCGTCATGGAAATGCGGGTTCTTGACCGCTTTCACATGTGCGTTCGGCACGAATTCTGCGAGGGTGAAGGCACCGTTGGTGACGATGTTTTCGGCTTTCACGAAATCGGAGCCGAATTTTTCAACAGAAGCCGGATGGACCGGAAGGCCGGTCTGGTGGCCCAGAAGGTCAATGAAATACGGCGTCGGGGACTCCAGAGCGATCTCGAGCGTATGATCGTCGACGGCCTTCACGCCGAGTTCTTCCGGCTTGGCTTCGCCCTTGTTGACCTTTTCGGCGTTCAGGATCGGATACAGAACGTTGGCATATTTCGCGCCCGTTTCCGGGTTCATGATGCGCTGAAGCGAAAAGACGAAATCGCCGGCAACAACCGGATCCCCGTTGGACCACTTGGCATCATCGCGCAGCATGAAGGTGTAGGTCTTGCCGTCGTCGGAAACCTTCCACTCCGAAGCCACGCCTGGAATGATCTGGCCATCGGCGCCATAGGCAACCAGGCCCTCGTAAAGATCACGCAGGATATGCGCTTCATAGACTGTGGAGGTCTTGTGCTGATCCAGGGTTTCCGGGTCGGCAGTGTTGCCGCGGTGGTAGACCACCTCTGCAACCGCAGTGATAGATGTGGCAGCCATCAAGGCAGCCGCAAGCGCTGTCACACGCATGGACTTGAACATATCGCTCTCCCCTCTTGGGTTATAGTTGAAGCAAATGGAACGATAGGTCACAAGATTCCACGCTCTTTGCGAGCAATCAAGCATCCCCCAACGGCACATTTCGACCTTAGTCGCAAAAAGGCGATGTTTTTGCTTGTTTTTAAGCAATACCGGAAAATTTTTCCGTTGCTTTACTCGGCGGTCAAATAATTTGACCTCAACACGCGCAATTATGTTTCAATCCTAGCGGCAAAATCGATATTTTCCACTATGGGCCAGATACATGCCCGTATCAGGGTTGAAAGACTTGAATTTCCGCGCGCAATAGGCCGTCCACTGAGGGGTAAAGGGAGCCAGTCCGGTCTTGGTATAAGGGACACGCTGCGGTTGTCCGCGATACCGCGGCGGGTTCACATAGACCCGCGACCGGTAGGGATAGGCTCTCATGTCGTAGGGATGGTAATAGTAAGGTGCGCCATAGGGACGGTAAGGCGGGCCGTAAAGACCATAAGGTGCGTAGAAGGCGCCGCCGCGATAGCCACGATTGCCGAAACCGAAGCCGATACCGACACCATTGAAATAGATCCCGTCGGCGCGTGCGGGCGATGTGCCGGTCAAGCCGACGAATGCCCCGGCCAGACACATGGCGACAGCGGCAAGACAGATCCGAAACCGCTTGCGGGCAAGAGAGCCCCTTTCGCGTTTCGCCAGGTTCAGGTCAGACATGATGCTCTCTCCTGTCGGCGCACGCCCCGCGCCTGTTGGTCGCCCCTGTCCACACGCTGCCCAGAATAACGCATTCGGGCACCAAAATCTCTCCGATCGCGATCAAAAATGCTGGGCGTTCTTTCCGGGCCGCTTGCGCGGTTCACGCGCGGCCAGTAAACCGGGCGCCGATCCGACATTCCGACCGGGAAAACAAGACCCTCATGGCTCCACCGCTGCTGACACTTCGCGACGTTCATCTGACCTTTGGCGGCACGCCACTTCTTACCGGTGCCGAGCTTTCCGTTTCCGAAGGTGAGCGCATGTGCCTTGTCGGCCGCAACGGTTCCGGCAAGTCGACCCTTTTGAAGATTGCTGCCGGCATGGTGGAGATGGACAAGGGCGAACGCTTCTTCCAGCCCGGCCGCACGGTGCGCTATCTCCCGCAGGATCCGGACCTTTCCGCCTATGCCTCCACACTGGAGTACGTCAACGAAGGCCTGACCGAGGGCGACGATCCCTATCGCGGCGCTTATCTTCTGGAAGTCCTCGGCCTCAGCGGCACGGAAGACCCGAAGTCCCTTTCCGGCGGCGAAGCCCGCAGAGCTGCCCTCGCCCGAACGCTCGCCCCCGAGCCGGATATCCTGTTGCTCGACGAGCCAACCAACCACCTGGACCTTCCCGCCATCGAATGGCTGGAACAGGAGCTCAAGAGCCTGAAGTCCGCCCTGGTGCTGATTTCCCACGACCGTCGCTTCCTGGAGAACCTGTCGCGCACCACTGTCTGGATTGACCGCGGCGTCGCCCGCCGGCTCGACAAGGGCTTTGCCCACTTCGAAGCCTGGCGCGACGAGGTGTTCGAGCAGGAAGAGGTCGACCAGCAGAAGCTGGCGCAGAAGATCAAGCGCGAAGAGCACTGGATGACCTATGGTGTCACCGCCCGGCGTAAGCGCAACATGCGGCGCGTGCGCGAGCTTGCCGACCTTCGCAAACAGAAGCGGGAACATCGCGGACCTCAAGGCACCGCCAAGCTTGCTGCTGCGGATGCTGAAGTCTCTGGCAAGCTGGTGATCGAGGCCAAGGGCATTTCCAAGACCTACGGCGAACGTGCCATCGTCAAGGACTTCTCGACCCGCATCCAGCGTGGTGACAGGATCGGATTCGTCGGCCCGAACGGTGCTGGCAAGACGACGCTCTTGAAGATGTTGACCGGCGAACTGGCACCGGACACGGGCACGACACGGCTCGGCACCAACCTGGAAATGGTCACGCTCGACCAGAAGCGCGAGAACCTGAACCTCAACGACACGCTGTCCTCGGTCCTGACCGGCGGGCGCGGCGATACGGTGGTGATCGGCGACGAGACCAAGCATGTCATGTCCTACATGAAGGACTTCCTGTTCTCGCCGGAACAGGCCCGTACGCCTGTGGGTGTGCTGTCGGGTGGTGAACGCGCCCGCGCCATGCTCGCCCGGGCACTGGCCAACAAGTCGAACCTGATGGTGCTCGACGAGCCGACCAACGACCTCGACCTTGAAACGCTCGACCTGCTGCAGGAACTGCTTGCCGACTATCCCGGCACAGCCCTGATCGTCTCGCACGACCGCGATTTTCTCGACCGGGTGGCAACCTCCGTGATCGTTTCGGAAGGCGACGGCCTTTGGCGTGAATATGCCGGTGGCTACACCGACATGCTGGCACAGCGCGGCGAAGGCGTCACCGCTCGCAAGGCCGACAAGGCAGCGCCCGTGAAGAAGGAAAAGCCTTCCGCTCCAGAGGCTTCGCCGCAAAAGCCTCAGGCAAAATCAAAACTGAGCTTCACCCAGCAGCATCTTCTGAAAACCCTGCCGGACACGATCGAGAAACTTGAAGCGCGTCTCGAAACGCTTCAGGCGGAAATGAACGACCCGCAGCTCTACGTGAAGAACCCTGACAAGTTTGCCAAGATTTCCCAGCAAATTACTGATCTCACGAACGAAAAGGATGCTGCGGAGGAGCAGTGGCTGGAGCTGGAAATGCTGAACGAGGCGGGTTAGGCAAGCTGTTCGGCACATCAACTTCAGAAATTGATTCAACTCCGGGACTGGCCTGCTCTGCACTCCGGCACCGCGATCACATGGTCTCGGGAGCACTGGGCGCCTCACCGGGCACATTGCACCAAATCGGCCCCTATGGCACCCAGTCGGGACACCGTGTTCTGGCGGAACCTGCCGCCACCTGTCGCGTTTCCTTTTCGAGCAAGAAGGAGACGCACAGATGCACAAGGCGACCATTCTCAAGATCGATCAGGTCACTCACGATGTAAAACGCTTCCGTCTTGTCGAGCCTGAAGGGTTCGACTTCAAGGTCGGGGACGCGACAGAGATTGCGCTCGATGAAGACGGTTGGCGGGACGAGACTCGCCCCTTCACCATGACGTCCTTGCCCGAAGAGCGAACTCTCGAATTCACCATCAAGGGATACCCCGATCATGACGGGGTTACGGAGCGCCTTCACAAGCTGAAGGAGGGCGACCACGTGCTGATCGCCGATCCGTTCAAGACCTTCCGCTATGACGAGCCGGGTGTGTTCATTGCCGGCGGCGCCGGCATCACGCCGTTCCTTGCGATTTTCCGGGACCTGGAGAAGAAGGGAAAGCTGAACGGCAACCAGCTGATCTTTGCCAACAAGACCTCGGAGGACATTATCTACCGCAAGGAACTTGAGGCTATGGACGGCCTGAAGATCGATCACGTTCTGTCAGACGAAGACACGGCCGGCAGCCACCACGGCATGATCGACGCGGACATGATCAAGGAATTCGTGCCTGATCTGGACCGCCGCTTCTATCTTTGCGGACCGCCGCCCATGATGGAGGCGGTTCAGGAAGTGCTCGAGGAGCTTGGCGTCAAGCCGGACTCCGTGGAGTTCAGCGACTAACGCAGGCGTGGCAGGCCTGCTTCCTCAGCTGAGCCACCCTGGCGACTGACAAACCAGGCAAAGCCAAGCGGAGACCCGAGCCTCGGGCCTCCGCCGGCTGTACTGCGGAGCAAATCGCTTCCTCTCACCGCAAATCCTTGAAGAACACGGTTGTCGCGTCCAGATGGCCGTGGCTGTTATAGGCGTAGTCCGGAATGACGCCGACCTTCTGGTATCCGCAAGTCGGGTAGAGCTTTTCCGCTCGATCTCCGGTGACCGTATCCAGCACCAGCATCCAGCGGTTCTCGGAACGGGCAAGGCCATCGATGGCCGACATGAGCTTTCTGGCAAGTCCCTTGCGCCGATGATCCGGATGAACCATCAGCTTGGCGACGTCCGCCCGATGGGGCTGGTTGTCGGCTCCTGCCTTCACAAGCATCACCACCCCCGCAATGTCCGCCCCGTGGCGCGCGGCAAGCAGAAATGCCTCCCCACTTTCGATGGCGGGCAACTTGCTCGCCCAGAAGGCTTCCGCCTTGTCCTGCGGCATCGGCAACAGGAAGCCGATCCCGGCACCATCTTCGACGCATGCTTTCAGAAGCTGCCCCAGGGCGGGAAGCGACCTGCGCACCTCATCTGCGGACATCAGATCGACGGGAGCTTCAGGCGTGAACGGCTGGACTTGCAGACGTCCGGTTTCGGTAACGGGAAGTGTCATGGCGTGATCACCGTCAGGAAATAGCGTGCCGGAACAGATCCAGACGCGTGGTAACTGTTGGGGGCGTTGAGACGGAACCGCAGGGCATCACCAGGCTCCAGGTCGTAGGCATCCGGGCCGATGACCATCCGCAGGTTCCCCTCCAGAAGCACAAGTTGATGCTCCAGATCCGGAACCGGTGGAGCGGCATAGGCAACGGTGGCACCGGGGGGAATGCAACCTTCGATCATGGCCCCGCGATACCCGCTTGCTGCCGGCGTTAATGTGCGGCGGACATAGCCTGTCTCCGGGTCCGTCCAGACGGCCTGCGCGTCCCGAGGAACAAGGCGCTCGATCGTAGCGGAGGCCGCTCCGAATAGTTCGGCCATTGAGAGGCCGAATGCCGCGGCAAGTTTTCCGAGAACGCTTGCGGTCGGGCTGGTATCTCCGCGCTCGATCCGCGACAGGGTTGCCCGGCTGATACCGGTGCGTTCGGCCAGATCTTCCAGTGGCCAGTATCTGGCCCGTCGCAGCTCGGTCAGCCGCCGGGCAAGATCTTGATCAAGGTTCGACATCAAAAAATCCCATAAATGAGAATTTTCTCATATATGGGATTCTTGATTTTAAAAAGCTCAAAGAATGAGCAGTGTCTGACGGTCGTTTAGTTTCACACCTTCGAGAACACCGCACTGGCGTTCACACCGCCGAAACCAAAGCCATTGGTGAGGATGTGGTTGACGTCACGAGCAATGGCCTTGCCGGGGATCATTTCAAACCGGCTCATGGCCTCGTCGGCCGCTTCCAGATTGCGGGAGGGCGGCAACAGACCGCTCATCAGGGCCTTGACGCAGGCGATTGCCTCCACGGCTCCGGCAGCTCCCAGCAGGTGGCCGAACATCGACTTTGACGACGACACTGCAAGGTCCTTGCCACGGTTTTCGAAAAGCGTTGTCAGTGCAGCAATTTCTGCAGCATCGCCGACAGGTGTCGATGTGGAGTGCGCATTGACGTAACCGATTTCACCGGGCGAGAGATTGGCCGTCGACAGGGCCTGCCGCATTGCCCGCAGACCGCCCTCACCGTCCGGCGAAGACGCGGTAACGTGATAGGCGTCGGCACTGGTGCCGTAACCGGCCAACTCGGCCAGGATCGTCGCACCACGGGCGGTGGCATGGTCATGGTCTTCCAGGATCAGGATGCCAGCGCCTTCGCCCATGATGAAGCCGTCACGGTCCTGGTCAAATGGCCGGGACGCATGGGCCGGATCGTCATTGCGTTTGGAGGACATGGCCTTCGCGGCACAGAACCCGGCGTAGGAAACCTTGTCGATACAGGCTTCTGACCCGCCTGCCACCATCACGTCGGCTTCTCCCGAACGGATAATACGGGCGGCATCGCCCAGGGCCTGAAGGCTGGCCGCACAGGCAGTCACCGGTGCGCCGATCGGCCCCTTGAGGCCATGTCGGATGGAGACCTGCCCGGCAGCCAGGTTGGCCAGGAACGATGGCACCAGAAAAGGCGACGCGCGGCGAGGGCCTTTTTCGTCCACCAGCCGCGTACCGGCGGTCATGGCCGGAAACCCGCCAACCCCGGTCGCGATGATCGTGCCTGTGCGTTCCTTGTCCCTGTCGGACTTCGGCTCCCAACCCGCATGGGCCAGCGCTTCCTGAACCGCCCCCATGGCAAAGTGGATGAACCGGTCAGAGCGGCGCTGTTCGCGCGGATCCATCACTGCATCGACATCAAAGCCATGCTCGTCTTCTGCTTTGGAACGAACCTCGCCTGCAATCTGGCAAGCCAGCTCGCCTGCATCGAAGTGGGTGATCTGGCGGATGCCGTTGCTCCCGTCTTTCACCCGGTTCCAGAAGGCATCTACCCCGGTGCCCAGCGGGGAAACGATCCCCAGTCCCGTCACGACCACACGTCGCATGTCTTACCTCACATTGGTTTGCCAGCGCCCCCGCCCCGGCAGTTAAGATGTGTCGAGGCGGTTTGCCAGTCCGCCTGGAATGGAAATCCCTTTTGCCCGGCTATAGCTCCGAGAGCCGCTTCAGGGTGTCGATGGCACGCAGAAATTCATCGCTGCCGAGATGTCCCTTCACGTCTGCCTGGGCCTGCCGCCACAATGGGACGGCGGTATCAAGAAGCTCCGCACCCTTCGGGGTCAGCCGATACTGTTTGCTGCGACCGTCCCGGACAGGTTGCGATGCGACCAGCCCCTTGCGCTCCAGAAGAGCGACGTTGCGCACCAGCGTCGTACGTTCCATGGACAGCCGCTTGGCCAGTGCTGCCGTCGTCACGCCTTCGTATTTGCGGATCGAGACAAGAACGGAGAACTGACCTGCCGTCATGCCAACCTGCCGCGCCAGCTTGTCGTAGTGCCGGCTGACGGCACGTGCGGCCTTGCGCGCGTTGTCGAGAACGCAGAGCGAGAAATCGTCTTCTTCCATGCGGGCTTTGTGTGCATATACACATCAAAAGTCAAGTCACAGTCGAACGATCCCCTGCCCGGGCAATTTGTCATCAGGATATTGCGTTTATTTGCAAAGGGGTTACGGTCAACAGCGGCAACCGGAGCGTGAGGAGGTCAAAATGACAGATGCTGTTCAGGCCGTAGAGAATATGAGAAGAAAAATCCAGGACAACTGGGGCTGGTTTCTGGCGCTCGGCGTTGCGCTGGTCATAGGTGGTATCATCCTGATCGCCGCTCCATTGGCAACGTCGGTTGCCGTAACGATCCTGATCGCGGCTGTGCTATTCGTTGGCGGCCTGGTTCAGATCTACAATTCCTTCAAGACCCATGGTACCGCCAGTTTCCTCTGGAACCTGATCACCGGCATTATCGCCGTCATCGGCGGGATCGTGATTTATGTGAACCCGCTCGCGGGAACCATCGCACTGACATTGGTGATTGCCGCAATCTTCGTGGCGCAGGGCATCAGCCAGATCCTGCTGGCCTTCAAACTGAAGCCGCATGACGGCTGGGTCTGGGTGCTGATCGCAGGGCTCGTATCCCTTGTGGCCGGTGCCATGATCTGGCTGGAACTGCCGAGCTCGGCCGCCTGGGCGCTTGGCCTTCTGGCCGGCATTTCCGTGCTGATCAACGGCTGGAGCTACATCGCCATTGCCCTTGCAGCCAAGGCATCCAAGAACTGAACCTGAAATTATTCGACATGACTGGCACCCGGCAGAATTTCGTTTGCCGGGCGCTTTTTTTGATGTAGCGTTTTTCAGGTTCAACAGCAGGCGTCGCCTGCGTTCAGGCTGTTCCGTGGATGGTTTCTGTTCTCGGCCGCAATGGCGGCAATCCGCATAACAAGGCCTATTGGTGGTGGCCGCCCCCCGCCGACCATTGATGTTTGCCGGCTCTTGCCGGCGTCTTTACTCTCCAAGACATCAACGGATTTTCGAAATGACGAACGTGACCTTGCGCGGTGAAGACCGCATGCTTTCTGTCGCCTGGACCGATGGCACCAACACCGACTTTCCCTTCATCTGGCTTCGCGACAACTGCCCGAGCGGGTTTCATACGCAAACGCAGGAACGCCAGTTCGACCTGACCGGCATTGCGATGGATATTTCCATCGCGAAGGCCGAACAGGATGCGGATGAAATTATTCTTACCTGGTCCGGCGACGGCCATGTCAGCCGCTACAGGGCCGACTGGCTGTTCGATCACCGGCCTGGGGTCGGACTTGCCGATCCAGCCGAGATCGAACCTGAGCTGTGGCGCGGTGATCTTGTCCCGGAAAGCCTTCCGCGAGCGGCGGCGGCCGACTTGATGGTCAACGACGATCTCCTTTTTGCTTTCCTGATCGAAGCCAAGAAAACCGGCCTTGCTCTTGTCGACGGCATGGCTGACGACGTGGAGGCAGGTATCGATGTCGCCCGCAGGATCGGTTTTCTTCGGGAGACCAATTTCGGCACGACGTTTGAGGTCATTTCCAAGCCGAACCCGAACAACCTGGCCTATACGTCCCATGCCCTTCCTTTGCATACGGACCTGGCCAATCAGGAATTGCCACCAGGCTTCCAGTTCCTGCATTGTCTTGCCAATGAAGCAGAAGGTGGCGGCTCGACCTTTTGTGACGGCTTCGCGATTGCGGACGATCTCGCCCGGCTCGATCCGGAGGCCTTCCGGCTCCTTGCCGAGACGCCGGTGCCCTTTCGCTTTCACGACGAGGACTACGACATCCGCCGCCATCACACGGTGATCGAACTCGATCTGTTCGCACGCGTGCAGGAGCTCCATTTCAATGCCCATCTTGCCGGGATCTTCGATCTGCCGGCGGATCGAATGGAAGCTTATTACGGGGCGTATCGCACCTTGATGCAGATGACCCGATCAAGGAACTACGTCATCACCACACGGCTGAAGGGCGGAGAAATGGTGATCTTCGACAATCGGCGGGTCCTGCATGGTCGAGCCGCTTTCGACCCCAGCACCGGGTTCCGCCACCTGCGCGGCTGTTATGTCGACCGCGGCGAATTCGATAGCCGCATACGAGTCCTCAGCCGAAAAAGGAACTAAGGATCTCACAGGCAAGAGCGCCCGAACCTGTCCGGGTGCTCTCAAGTTCTTTACACCTTCCGGTGCTTTTCCCACCGATGATCAGCGAGGCTCCCTGGCAAGACCCTTGCCGAGGATGGGGCCGGTCGGCAACCCGGTTGGAGAGCCTCCCGGCTGTTCGAAGGTGATCTCATAAAGCTGGTCAGGCTTGGGAACCGGCAACCCGGCAGCTTGCAGGATCGTTTGTTTGGGCTCATCGAAGATGCCCAGGGAAACCGGCGGCCCATCCGGATCCGGTTTGGTCCAGAGCTGAAGGATTGTGCCTGCCGGGACATCGGTCTGCCCCAGAAGCGTGACCTGGGTTGCGTTGTTCTCAGCCCCTTCGATCATCGCAACAGGCTGCCCGGCATCGTTGACAAGCACGGCTATTACCTGCGGCTCAACTGTCGTCATAAGGTTCCAGACAAGCGCGATGGTAAGTACGAGGCTCGCTGCCAGGCTGGCTGCCGCCGTCCACATCATTGGCCTGTTGCGCTTTTCTCTCTCGGACTTGAGATCCACCGGCGCTTCAACACGGCTGTCTTTCGTCTCGGGAGCGGCAATACTTTCTTCCACGGCGTCCAGACGCCTTTCAACGCGATGCCAAAGGCTCTCCGGCACGGCTTCCCGGGGCGTCGCGGCGTCCAGGGCGGCGAACCGCTGACGGGCAAGTTCCACGAGAACGGCCAATTCCGGCTCCTTCATCAGGCGATCTTCCACTTCGCGCTGTTCTTCTGGGTCGCACAGGCCAATGACGAATTCGTCGGCAAGTTCGGCAAGGTTTCGGCGGGCCGTTCTCATGACATGCACTCCCGCAAGGAAGTCAGGCCACGGCGCACCCACGCCTTTACCGTTCCAAGGGGGGCCGACAGCCGGCCGGCAATTTCACCGTGGGTGTAGCCCCAGATATAGGACATCAGCACGGCACTGCGCTTTTCCGTTTCCAGTCGACCAAGACAACGACGCAACTCGCTGTCATGGCCCAGCATTTCCCAGGCCTCGTTCAGTTCGCTGCCGTCGATCTGGCGTTCCAGCTTGTCGTCATCGGTTGCCGCTTCCCGGGCCCCGTCACGAAGCATGTTCAAGGTCCTGTTCCGCAGGACCGCGTAGATCCACGCGCGTCCGGATCCCTTCGCAGGATCAAACTGGGAAGCCTTGCGCCAGATCAGGACCAACGCATCCTGGAGGGCATCTTCAGCAAGGTCCTGCCGGCGCAACATGCGCTTGGCAATGCCCAGCATCTTGGGGCCTTCCAGTTCCAGGATCTGTCGCAGGGCCTGACGGTCCTTGCGTGCACAGGCGGCCAGAAGGGCCGCGTGATCCACTTCGCTTACGCTTTCCGGCATATCCAGCACGTTGGTCTCACTTGTTCAATCTCACCAGGGCTCCTGACTGCTACGCATCAGAAGCGTTGCCGGACCAGTCGTACCGGTAAGGGACCGGAGCAGCCTGGGGTGGGTGGTCCAGGCTGCTCCGGCAATCGGCTTTGCGAACCAGGTGGGACGGGGCCGCAAAGCCCAGAGCATCCTTGTTCATTCAGCGGGCTGAAGATGCTCTGTCAGTAAGTGCTTTGGATGGGGCTCACATCGCGGTCATGAACGTGATGTCGCGCAGCGGCCATTCCAGGCCACCCAGTTCCCAGCTATCGGTCACCTTGCCGGTTTCCAGCGAAACGGTGTGCAGCCACGTGCCGGTTGCCAGCCAGGCCTTGTTGTTGCCTTCCGCGTCGGTGGCAACATCAAAGGCGTAGGTTTCGGCAGCGTCCACCCCCAGCTTGCCAACGGCCGCAAGGGTGCCATCGTTCGGCGAAGTCTGACGGATGACGGCACCAATGGTCGCGTCGATGTCATACATCGCTGTCGTTTCCGGCTGGCCGTAGGAATTGATGTAGGCAGCAGCAACGATGTTCGGCGCTTCGCCCGCATGCATGTCCTTTTCCTCAAAGGCCAGGCTGCCGTCGACGGTCACCTTGCCGCTTTCGATATCAACCCGGTGGTTGGTCACACCGGTCATGAAGCGCAACTTGTTGGCCTTGGGGTTGAAGTCGACGATGACAGGCTGCCCGTCTTTCAGCGGCAGCATCTTGTCCATCTTGGAAATCACCGTTGCCGCACCGGTCTTCGGATCAATCTCGACAATTTCGTGAGCGCCACTGACGCCGATCAGCTGCCCCGTCGCCGGCCGCAGGTCAATGCCGAGCAGGCTGTCGACACCGGAAACTTCCATCGTGTCGGTTACCTTTCCGGAATTGCTGTCGATGACCACCAGGGTCTTTTCACCGGCAAGACCGATCGCAGGGGTCGCGTGAGCAGCGCCAGCGGCAAGAACAAGGGCGGATGCTGTCAGAAGGCTACGTGCAATAAGGGGCATTTCAGATCTCCGTCTTTCAAAGGCAGGAGGCATCGGATTGGCCTCACTTCCCGGAAACACGGCAGATCGAATTTTGGATGCAGCAGGGGGAAATCTTTTTTGAAATTTTTTAGAAATTGGAGATCAAATTAAATATAAGTATCTGAATTTATTGAACTTAAAAGAAAAACCTCTCATCATAAAAATTTCCTGGTTCGCAGCAGAAACAGGAAACCGTGACCTCATCCACCTTCAAAAATGCGTGTCTTTTCTTCTTCGGACAGCACTTTCCATTTGCCCACTTCGAGACCTTCCAGACCGAGGCCGCCGATGTGACTGCGAGTCAGGTCGGTGACGTGATTGCCCGTTGCCGCGAACATGCGGCGTACCTGGTGATACCGGCCTTCATGCAGGGTAAGCCGAGCATGGGTTTCGTCCAGAACCTGAAGCTCCGCCGGCTTCAGCGGCTTGTCTTCACTTTCCAGCATCATGTCGCCGGAAGCAAACAGCGCGCCTTCGTCGCCCTTCATCGGGCGGTCGAGTGTCACTTCGTAAATCTTGGGAACTTCGGACTTCGGCGAGATGACGCGATGCAGGAATGTGCCGTCGTCGGTAAACAGCAAGGCACCGGACGTTTCCTTGTCCAGCCGACCGATGGTGGACAGAACCGGCTTGCGCATGCGGAAGCGGTCCGGCAAGAGGTCATAGACCAGCCGGCCCTGATCCTTGATGGAGCAGGTGTAGCCAAGCGGCTTGTTCATCAGGATCACCACCCCGTGTGCGGGGTCGAGCGGCTCATCGTCGAAGAGGATGTCCTCGTGAGCGGTCTTGGCATCCGCCTTCAAACGGCTGCCCTCGCGGTCTGTGAGCCACCCGTTGCGGATGGCGACCTGCATTTCCTTCCGGCTGCCATAGCCGAGATTGGCGAGGAGTTTTACAAGACGCATCTTACCGACCTCCCTTGGCTTTGACGGCCCGGATTACCTTGTAGCCACCTTCGTCGGCGAGCTGTCTCACATCGGCGAAGACTTCGCCCAGCGTGTGCTCGTAGGGAAGATGCCGGTTCGCGACCATGAAGAATTCACCACCCGGCCGCAGTCCGCGGGCAGCGGCGCGAATGAAGCCCTGACCGACGTCGGCGCGGTCGGCCTTGCCGGCCTGGTGGAACGGCGGGTTGGAGACGATGAAGTCGTAAGGCCCTTCGATGCCCTGGGTCACATCCGACCAGATGCCGTTCATCGTTCTGAGGCCCTTGAAGGCAGCCAGGTTCTGTTCGGCCAGATCCAGCGCACGCTTTTCCGCCTCGTAGAGATCCATCGAAGTGACCTTCGGAGCCTTCTCGAAAACGGCACGGGTCAGATAACCGAAGCCCGCTCCAAGATCAGCGCCTCTGCCCTTCAGCGTTGCCGGCACAAGGTCTGCCAGAAGTCTGGAGGCCGGGTCGATCCTGTCCCAGGCGAAGATGCCCGGCCGGCTGACGAATGTGCCGTCAAGCACGGTCCGCGGCGCATCCAGTACCAGCCATTCGGCGAGAAGTGCGGTGTTCAGGCTGTCATCGGAAACTTCACTCCAGACAACCCGGCACTTGTTCTTGGTCATTTTCTCGGCGCTGCCCAGAAGCTCCTGAAGATCGCTTTCCAGCGTCTTGGCACCTTCGGTGTTGGGCGCGCAGGCAATCACGGTTCCACCCGGCCGTGTCTTTGAAACCGCACGGGCAAGCTGTGCCCTTGCTTCCTGCCGTTGACGACCAGGAAGAACGAGAACAGCGTCGAAGCTGTTGTCTTCCGTCTCCGCGTCTACCTTCAGCCCTGCCTTTTGCAGCGCATCCCGATCTGGTGCGAAACTCTGTTCGCAAACAAGATCTACGTCCGCAAGCGCTGCAAGCGGACGCCCTGTCCTTGCGCGCAGGAACAGGACGCGGCTCTTGTCGGCAAGCTCGACAGCCCCGGTTTCAAGAGGCAATACGAGTGTATCGAGCGCGGGATCGGACATGGCGGTCTTTCAGACGGGTTTCAGCTGACGCGCTCATACCGCCAGAATGGCCGAAGGTCAAAAGATCGCATCAGACCGGAAAGCTTTTCCATCCACCAGCAGGTTTACGGGCAGCGACCGGCCGTCTTCGGTCAACGAGATTTCAAGAAGAATGCGCGATGTGTCCATGCGTTCGATTTCAAGTCCCTCGCCCTCGGGCAGGAAGAAGGCATCGATACCGTAGTCCACCCGTATTTCGTCACCAAGAACGGAGCGAACGGTACCGGCGATCGCCAGATCACCGGCGTCAGCTCTTTCCTTCGCAATCAGGACCGGCACGGCAGCGCCCGTTCCTTCTGACTTCAGACCGACGAAGATGCTGTCTCCCGACTGGACCTTGTCGGCACCGGGCACCGTATTGGAAACGGTACCGATCGCAAGATTGATCACTACATAGTCGCCACGGAGCAGGTCTCTCGGGTCAACCGGCACCACGGCAAGCGAAACAGCGGTTCCGCTGTGTTGCACGTCCAGCCGGTCGAACAACGGGATTGAGATGAGGCCAAGCTGGATCAGGGCCAGAAGTCCCCAAAGCAGCCATTGGGCGCGGGACTGCGGTTTTGAAACGGGAGTTGCAGTTGCCGTGGTCATTCCTGAACCTCCCCGGTGACGTCACCTTCATCCGGCGTCCGGCCACCGCGCCTCATCAGACGCGCCAGCCAAAGGGCCATTCCCAGCAGCAGAACACCTGCCACCAGGAAGAACAGCGACTGCCCCAGCAAACTGCCGATGGTGACCTGAAGCAGCCAGAGCGCGACCGCAGTCAGGCCGAAATAGGCACAAAGCATCCAGAACCTGTTGTTATACCATGTCCCCAGTGCGCAAAGACCGATCAGTGCCGCCAGAACAAAGGCTGCAAGCACGAGAACGTTGGCCGTCAGAACCGGCATCAGCACGGCCACCAGCGCCAGGCCGGTTGCCCCGAAGAGCGCCCCCGACTTCACGGTCTTGTAGGATAGCAGCAGGCCTGTCACCAGGAGAGCCAGAGCGACGGCCAACGGCACCATAGCAGGGAGTGTTGCAAGGCCGCCCAAAGACGGTTCGTCCGCGACCTCGGGAACAAACACGAGCGCCAGGACGACCAGCACCGACAAGACCAGAATACCGACATCCTGAAGGGACCTTGCCATCAGCCAATGCCCATGACTGCGCGTCGGCCGGTCGCTTGACCACTTCACGAAAAGATCGGCAACGGGATCGAGCAACATCATCGCGGCCGCCATTCCACCGGTTCCGGCTAGGAACATTGCAGTGATGAAATCATCGCTGGAGCTCATCAGTTCCGCTGTTTCGCCAAACCAGCGGCCATAGGTTACCCAGAGCAGCGAAATCGCGGCCCAGCGCGAAAGCCGTGCGGGATGGATGACCGGATGTGCAAACACCGCGACAAGAAGGAGAAGCCCGATCAGATCTTCCATCAGCGGTGCCGAACCGAATTCGGACCGCATGACCTGCCAGGTTATGGCAGCACCGGCAGCGACGATCAGGGATGTTTTCGAACCGGTGAGCCACGCGGCAGCCAGCGCACCGAGACAGACAAGGAAAGCGCCACCGGGCCAGTCGGCGGGCAAGTGGAAGATCTGTCCGACCAGCGCCATGCCGCCGAGAAAAACCAGCGTGGCAAAGCCAGTGGCAAGATCCGCGATACCCTTGCGCCCTCTTGTTGCAGCAAAGGCCGCAAGACCGTTGCTCGCAACGACAAGCAGTGCAATGCCGACGAGCTTCACGGACTTCGGAATAGCTCCCCAGTTTGCCGCTATGAATGCCAGCAGCGCCAAAGCCACGCAGACCATTCCAATTCCGGCAAGGGCCATGGGCAGGCGTGAACGACCGTCGTCCTGATCCTGCTCCTTCAATATGGCCGTTGCACCGGCAGAACTCACCCAGCCCTTCTCGACCCAAAGTTCCAGGTCGTCCTTCAAGCGTTTCTTATAGGCCCAGTCGAACATGCGGCTCCGCCAGTTTTCTCTTCATTGTTCTCTCGCAGCAGGGTTTTCCCTCACCCAGGCACACGGGGCTCCGAACCGCGAGCGGCTCTGCTTCGGACAAGAAGTAGGCATTCGGGTGGCGAATAGGAAGTTTGTCTTTCGCCAGCACGCAGGAGCGTAGCGAAAAATGCAATAAAAACAGAGTTCGAAATTCGGCAGCTCAAATTCCTGCCGGAAGCAGCGTTCCGGCACTTGTGAGCAGCACCGATCTTGCTATGCTTAACGGACAAATCCGGCGGTCGGACATCGGCGCCACCCGTGCCGGATTGCCGGAAACATGTCTTAGCCTGCTAAGCGAAACACCGTTTCAGATCAGAGCCAAACTCCAAAAATAATTCCAGGGGGGCTCTGTGGGGGCGTCCGAGAGGCCCGGACGCCCCCTATTATTATTCAGCCGGTTCCTGCGGTTTTTTCGCACTGCTGCGTGATTTGCGTGGAGCCGTCGCCTTGCGCGCCGCTGCCTTTCGCGTTGCAGTCTTGCGAGGAGACGATTTGCTCGGCACTGCCGCAGCCGAGGCCGCCCTAACGGGAGCTGTCCGCGTTGGCGCCGACTGCGCGGGGGCCTTGCTCGCCGCCTCTTCCTGTGCCGCTCGGGCGTCTTCCTTGCCCGGCTCGACGACGACATCGGTCACGGCAAGGGGATCTTCCGTGATGTCTCCCGAAACAGGCGGCAGACCCAGCACCTTGTGGAACTGCTGCAGCGTTTCCAGTGTATGCGGCGTCATTTCGTCTATTGCGCCGGGAATGAACCGCACAACCTTGGCCGCGAGTTCCCGCTCTTCCGGGGTTTTCAGAAGCTTTGGCAAGGTTTCGATTGCCAGTTCGGGAGCAAATTCGACGATCAGCGTCTGTTCCTGAAGAATGAAACTGCGTTCGTCCGCATTCAGCGATTTGAACGGCTCATCCTGTGTCAGGACACGGGCTGAGCGTTCCAGACGGTCGCGGCGAACATTGCCCCGGCTGTCGGCAAGCAGGATCAGCATACGGATCACCGCTTCGCAGAAACCACCTTCCTCGATATGCATCAGGGCTGCCTGGACCGGCGGCAAGCTGCGCAACTCGTCCTTGCGCTTCAGCGTCCGGCCCGGTTGCTTGGTCCGGCCGAACCAGCGCATGTAGGGCGTGCCCCAGATGGCGTAGAAGAGGTTCTCGTAGGCTGTGTCGCGCAAATCCCGGAAAAGATCCATGGACTGCTCAATCAGGGCCGCATTGACCTTTTCCAGTTCGACAAACGGATTGCCTGCAGCGGCCGGCGACCTTTCGTTCCTTGCACGCTCGGCAATGCCGGGCAACCAGCCGAGAGCCGGATTGAGGCTGGAGAACAGCGCACGCTGCATTCTGAGCGGATGGCTCTTGCGACGCAGATCAGCGCTCTGCTCGGTGACGAAAGCCTGGACGAAAGGCCGTACGCAGACATCGTAGAATTCGGCCTGCTGCTCGGATGCACGGGCAACAGCGGCAAAGGGTATTTCATCGTCCCGGCCGTCATCTATCTTCGTCAGGTCTTCCATCTTGCGCTCATGGAAGCTGACCGTGAATTCCCGCTCCAGCAGCGGGCCTTCATAGTCGTCGATGGTCATTTCGTAGAGGCCTGGCGCCAGCGCCTCGATTGTCTTCAGTGTCGAGGTGACTTCCGTGTGCTCCTTCTTCGCAATCTTGGAGGACACGAAAATGCCGAGATGGCCAACCTGTTCGTGGACCATATAGATGATCCGTTGGCCACGAATGGCGATTTCCCGCTCATCGGTGTAGGTGTCGATGATCCAGTTGAGGGCCTGCTGCGGCGGTGTGATGTTGTCGCCATAGCTGGCGAAAACGATGATCGGCGCACGAATGTGCTTGATGTCGACGTTTCGGCCGGGCTCAAGCTGTGCCTCGTTCTTGGAAAGACGGTTGCCGACGAAGAGCTGCTCGACAATCCACTTCATCTCCGCTTCGTTCAGCAGGAAATACCCACCCCACCAGCGCTCGAACTCCAGGAAGCGCTTTGGCTCGGTGTCGACCTTGGCATAGAGATCGTAGTACTTGCCGAAGTAGTTCCGGGCCGGATTGAGCAGTTCGAAATTCTGCACGATGTCAGCGCCATCGAAGATGCCGTGACCAAGGTCGGAGTAATACATCGCGTTCCAGGTCCCACCCAGAACACCGGCATTGTAGCGCATCGGGTTTTCACCGACCCGGCCGGACCATGTGGACACAGGCGCACCATTGAGGATGACCGGCCCGGTCAGATCCGGGTTCATGGCAGCCAGCAGCAGCGTCGCCCAACCACCCTGGCAATTCCCCGTCACCACCGGGTTCGGAGCTTCGGGATGAAGCTCCATGACCTTGCGCACGAAGGCCGCCTCCGCATGGGTCACGTCCGCCAGTGTCTGGCCTTTCTCCGGCATCCTCTTGAAGGCAACGAAGTAGACCGGGTGACCGTCATGCAGGGCAACGCCCACCTGACTGTCCGGTTTGAAACCGCCGATCCCGGCTCCATGTCCGGCCCGTGGATCGATGATGATATAGGGCCGTTTCCAGGGTTTCGGATCACGGCACGGCAGATCTGCGGGCGGAATGATTTTCAGCAGCATGTAACAGCTGGGGCGCGGCAGATCTGCACCATCCAGAACCACTTCATAGTCATAGATCAGGACAGGTGGACAGCCGGCTTCTTCGTGATCCAGGAAGATGTCGCCGCGCTGGCGAAGCGTGTCCATTGTGAGGACCATGCGCTGGGCCGCATCCTTCCAGTAGTCTTCCCAGGCCTCGTATAAAGACCCTGCTTCCTGCGCACCGCCCATGGCTTCCACGGCTTTGCCGAACTCGGAAATATTCGACTGCCAACGGGTCTTGTGATCGTCCGAGATCCGGGTCAGGTGCTTGGTCAGTCCCCTGCCCATCAGTTCCGCCAGGTTGGACAGCTCCGTCGCCTGGGCCTGCAGTGCCGTAAAACGCTCCGAAGGCCCCCAGGCGGTGGCATCATGCAGCGATTCCAGAAATTCGTTCTGGCCTTTTTCAAGCGCGTCAAAAATGTCCTTCATCAGGACCTCCTATCCAAGAATGCTGTAGCCACCGTCGATCGGGTGCACGGCCCCGGTGACGTTGAACGCCTCCCGGCTGGCAAGAAAGGCGGCATAGGCCCCGACATCGTCGATCGTGGCCAGTTGATGTGTCGGCGCGCGTTCAGCCGCGTCGTTCAGTAATGCGTCGAACTCGGCAATGCCCGATGCGGCGCGGGTCTTGAGCGGACCTGGCGACAGCGCATGGACCGAGATTCCCTTTGATCCGAGCTCGGCTGCCGCATAGCGGGTGGCCGCCTCCAGCGCGGCCTTGACCGGGCCCATGACGCCATAGTTCTCGACGACCTTCTGCGCGCCCATGAAAGATACTGTCATGCAGGTACCGCCATGGGGCATGAGCGGCTCGGCCCTTTTGATAAGCCGCAGGAAGGAGTGGACGGAGACGTCCATGGCCAGCGAAAAGCCGTCCGCGGAACAGTCGATCACACGGCCATGCAGGTCTTCCTTTTTGGAGAACGCGATGGAATGGAGCAAAGTGTCGAGACGGCCCCATTTGGCCTCAATCTCGGAAAACAGCGCGTCCATCTGCTCTGTATCGCGCACGTCGAGCGGGGCAACGATTTCCGCATCGAGCTGTTCGGCCAGAGGCCGCACGTAGGCTTCGGCCCGCTCATTCAGATAAGTGATCGCCAGATCTGCTCCCTGCGCACGGAAGGCCTTGGCGCAGCCATAGGCAATGGACTGATCGTTGGCGACCCCTACAACAAGGGCCTTGTGGCCCGTCAAATCAAACATATGCGCACAGCTCCCGAAACCTTGGGCAGCCAGGACGGAGGGAAACCGGCCGGCCACCACACTTCGCTGTCTCAAGCGCAACCTGAAACTGCTTCGCAGTGCAACATAAACCTTGTGACGGAACAATGACCTTTTCAAGGAGATAAGGGTTTGTGCTGACGAAAATGATCTGCTGCATCGCAAAATCAGCACTGGACAGAAAGCCAGCCCAAAGAAAACGGCGCCCCGGAAAACCCCGGGGCGCCGCCATCTGTCTCAAATTGCAGATACCGTCCTTAGATCAGGTCGAACCGGTCTGCGTTCATGACTTTGGTCCAGGCTTCAACGAAGTCCTTCACGAACTTCTCGTTGTTGTCGTCCTGAGCGTAGACTTCCGCATAGGCCCGCAGGATGGAATTGGAGCCGAAGACCAGGTCTGCGCTGGTCGCGGTCCACTTCAACGTGCCCAGCTGACGGTCGCGCACTTCGTAAGTACCGTCGGCAACCGGATGCCAGCTGTTGGCCATGTCGGTCAGGTTGACGAAGAAGTCCGTGGTCAGGGCACCTTCACGGTCGGTGAAGACACCATGCTTGGAACCACCGTAGTTAGTCCCCAGCACACGCAGGCCGCCCACCAGGACAGTCATTTCACGCGCGGTCAGGCCCAAGAGCTGTGCACGGTCGAGCATCATCTCTTCCGGGCTGACAACGTATTTCTTCTTCTGCCAGTTGCGGAAGCCGTCAGCGAGCGGCTCCAGAACTTCAAAGGACTCTGCATCCGTCTGTTCGTCGGTTGCGTCACCGCGGCCCGGAGCGAACGGAACAGAGACGTTGAAGCCACCTGCCTTGATTGCCTGTTCCACACCAAGATTGCCGGCCAGAACAATGACATCGGCAACCGAAGCACCGGTTTCGGCAGCAATCGGCTCGAGCTTGGCAAGAACCTTGGCGAGGCGTGCCGGTTCATTGCCTTCCCAGTCCTTCTGCGGCGCGAGACGGATGCGCGCGCCATTGGCACCACCACGCTTGTCTGAGCCACGGAAGGTCCGGGCGCTGTCCCATGCGGTTGCGATCATCTCTGCAGCGGTCAGGCCGCTGGCAGCGATTTTCGCTTTCACGGCGTCCACATCGTAGGAGGTGGAACCAGCCGGGACCGGGTCCTGCCAGATCAGGTCTTCAGCCGGAACGTCCGGGCCGAGGTAGTTGACCTTCGGGCCCATGTCGCGGTGGGTCAGCTTGAACCAGGCACGAGCGAAGCAATCGCGGAAATAGGCTTCGTCGGCCATGAACTTCCGGCAGATCTCGTTGTAGACCGGGTCCATCTTCATGCCCATGTCGGCATCGGTCATCATCGGGTTCCGGCGGATGGACGGATCAGATGCATCAACCGGCTTCTTGTCTTCCGGCATGTTGACCGGTTCCCACTGCCAGGCACCAGCCGGGGACTTGCGCAGTTCCCAGTCGTAGTTGAACAGGTAATCGAAGTAGCCCATGTCAAACTGGATCGGGAATTGCGTCCAGGCACCTTCGATACCGGAGGTGAACGCATTGGAAGCCTTGCCACCCTGTTCGGTGTTCGCCCAGCCGAAGCCCTGCGACTCGACGCCGGCGGCTTCCGGCTCGACACCAATTCCTTCAGCAGACCGGTTGCCGTGGGCCTTGCCGACGGTGTGGCCGCCACAAGTCAATGCCGCGGTTTCCTCGTCGTTCATCGCCATGCGCTTGAAGGTTTCGCGAACATGCGCTGCGGTTCTGACCGGATCCGGCTGGCCATTCACGCCTTCCGGGTTGACGTAGATCAGGCCCATGTGGATCGCCGCAAGCGGGTTCTCCAGGGAGGTCGCATCATCGGCGTTTTCAAAACGGTTCTCGACCGGTGCGAGCCATTCCTTTTCCGAGCCCCAGTAGACATCGGTTTCTGGACCCCAGATGTCTTCCCGGCCGAAACCGAAACCGAAGGTTTTGAAACCCATGGATTCGTAAGCCATGTTACCGGCCAGAATGATCAAGTCGGCCCAGGAAAGCGCGTTGCCGTACTTCTTCTTGACGGGCCACAGCAAACGGCGGGCCTTGTCCAGGCTGGCGTTGTCCGGCCAGGAGTTCAGCGGAGCGAACCGGATGTTGCCGGAGCCCGCGCCGCCGCGACCGTCCTGCATGCGGTAGGAACCGGCGGAATGCCATGCCAGGCGGATCATCAGACCGCCGTAGTGACCCCAGTCAGCCGGCCACCAATCCTGGCTTTCAGTCATAAGCGCACGGACGTCGGCCTTGACTGCCTCGTGGTCGAGACCCTTCACGGCTTCACGGTAGTTGAAGTCGGGGTCCATCGGATTGGTGCGTGCACCGCGCTGGTGCAGGATGTCGAGGTTCAACGCATCCGGCCACCATTTCGTTACCGGCTTGTCCATCGCCGTGTTGCCGCCGTGCATTACAGGGCAACCGCCTGTCTTTTCCACCTTAGCGTCCATAACTCTCTCCACTGTCATCTGAAACGTTCGATTATTCGGGCCGCGTGAGACGCCCGTGATATCCGTAAGGCCCGTATGAGCCCCGGACAGATCGGTTTCCTCAAATCTCCCAAAATCTCCGCGCACAAAAATCAGCTGGCATCGCAAGGGGTGTTTGCATGCCACCTGATCTCGTCTGTGCAGATTGACGCTAGCAAAGGCAACCGATCAGAGGAAGTTGAATTTTCTGATAAGTTCGATAAGTTATGCTTATGATCAATATCACCCTCAAACAGTTGCGCTATTTCGAGGCCCTCGCCCGGCACGGTCATTTCGGCAAGGCCGCCGAGGCCTGCGCCATTTCGCAGCCGGCGCTGTCCATGCAGATCAAGGAAATGGAGGAAGTGCTCGGCGCGAGCTTGTTCGAACGCGGGGCCAGACAAATCCGCCTGACACATTTTGGTGAAGTTGCCGCCGAGCGTGCCCGCGACATCCTGCGGGCCACCGAGGAGCTGGGTGACCTTGCCAGGGCATCACGCGAAAGGCTTGTCGGGCGGCTGCGCATCGGCGTCATTCCGACTGTCGCTCCCTACCTCCTGCCGAGCGTTGTCGGAGCATTGACCAGGAGCTACCCGGAGCTGGACATTCATGTGCGCGAAACAGTAACGCCGAACCTGATCGACGAGCTGGAAGAAGGTCGCCTCGACACGGCCATTGTAGCCTTGCCGGTTTCCGAAGGCACACTTGCCGAAACGGCCCTTTTCAGCGAGCGCTTCGTGCTGGTGCGCTCGGCGCGGGAAGCCAACGCGCCAATGCCGAGCGCCGACAGCCTGCGCGAGATGCGGTTGCTTTTGCTGGAGGAAGGCCATTGTTTTCGCGATCAGGCCCTGTCCTTCTGCAACCTGCAATCCGGTCCACCGCGCGAAGTGCTGGACGCAAGTTCCCTTTCAACGCTGGTCCAGATGGTCAGTGCAGGGATGGGCGTCACCCTGATTCCGGAAATGGCCGTTCCTGTGGAAACCCGTTCGGCCTCGGTTGCGATTTCGCGTTTTGAAGCCCCCGAACCGACCCGGACAATCGGCATGGTCTGGCGTAGAAGGAGCCCGCTGGCAGGCCAGCTCGCCGAGATCGCGGATATCGTCAGGCGGTCAGCAGAAGGACTGACGGCCTTGCGAGACCAGCCGGCTATCAGCTGATCTGCCACCCCATGCCACGTGTTACGACTGCGTGGCGGCGCGCCGGAATGTCAAGACGCCCAGCACTGCCATTGCGCCGGCAAGGCCAAGCAGGACAGCCCTTGCGTCGTCTCCGGCTGCGAAGATGGCAACGATGAGGCCAGCGAGCGGCTGCGACAGATTGTTGAGGCAGATAATCACGCCGGTTGTCTTGCCGAATTCCTCCGGCGGTATGATCTCCTTGCGCAAGGTGCGCACATAGATGTTGAACATCTTGTCGAACCCGGCGATCAGCAGGAAACCTGCCGCATAGATCAGCGGATGGGCTCCAAGGCCTGTCAGCACGGCCCCCGCGCAGATCAACCCGTAAGCAGTAACACCGAGGGTCTTCAGGCTGAGCGCGACATGGGCCGTCAGCGTCAGGACGGCAAGTGTCGCCAGGGCTCCACCGACCTGAAGCCAGGCGTAGACCTGTTCGCTTTGACTGAAGAAGCCCGTCATCATGGCGGCAGCCGTTGCCAGCGTCGCACCAATGATCAGGTTGACGCCGGCGGCCTGCAGGATTGCCCGCGTCAGGCCCGGCAATGTCCAGACTAGCTTGAGCGCGTGATTGAGATCCGCCACGGGATGGCGTGAAACACGCCTGCCTGGAGCGTCTTCCATTCGCGCCTGACCTGGCCAGAAGTAAAACGCAAGATCGGCCAACACAAACAGGACTGTTGCCAGCACGACCACTGCCTGCCAGGGCCAGAACGCCATGAGGTAGGCGGCGACCAACGGACCGAGCACGACGCCCATTTGCGAGGCAAGCTGTCCGTAACTCGCCACTTTTTCGAAACGCTGGTCGGAGAAGGCACGAACAAGCACCATCTCCAGCGCCAGCATGCCCTGCGTCGTGAAAATGCCGACGACGGCAGAAAGCCCGATCAGCCACCAGACCCCACCAAATGCAAGCTGACCGACTATACCGACAATACAGGCCACAGCCCGCAGGATGCGGCTGATACGCAGCAGCAGGATCGGCGAGAACCGGTCACTCAGAATGCCTGCGACTGGAAATGTCAGATAGCGCGGCAAGGTTTCGAAGAAGAAGGCAAGGCCGGACCAGGCGACATCGCCGGTTATCTGGAAGATCACCAGCGGCACCAGAAACAGGAGGATCTGGTCGGCCAGAACCGTCAGGAACATGGACGCGAAAAAGGCGCGGTCGCGGACGAGCATTTTCAGCTTTCGAGGGAGCAAGTGTGGCGAGACAGATCACACCTAGCACTCAACAGCCCTCATCTGCAAGTCGCCGCAACCGGCCAATTCAATCGATTTAGTTTATATCCGGGACGCATCTTTTTCTGCGCACCCCCGTCAGAGCTTCCTTGCCACGACAAAGCGGCTGTAGGGTGCAGGATAGGTTCCTGTCTCGATGATTTCGAACCCTGCCGACCGGATGCTGTCTTCCAGTGTGTCGAAGGAAAAGAAACGGACAAAAGGTGCCTTGCCAACCAGTTGCATCACCTTGACGAGGGGAGCAAACAGCCACGCGCGCCTTTTCAGGCAAACGGTCTTGGAAATGTAAAGCCCACCCGGTTTCAGGAGATGATGAATACGGGACAGGGTGTCTTCGGCGTTTTCCACCAGATGCAGGAAGTTGAAGGCAAGGACGGCATCGTAACCGGTTTCACCCGGTTCGACCTTGTCGCTGAAGACATCGGCAACGGCAAACCTCAACCCTTGCGGATGATCTTCCCCGTCCGGTCCATCCTTCAATTTCGCCTGAGCAATCTCGATCATGCCGCTGGCGAAGTCGGTGGCAAGATAAGACCTGACATTGCCGGCCAATAAAAGCGCCGTCGATCCTGTGCCGCAGCCCAGTTCCAGAACACTGTCCTGCGGCCCCAGATGTTCCGTCGTACGCTCCAGCGTCTTTTCATAGGCTTCCTGATTGCGGATTGGAGACGCAGCATATTTGCGCGCAGCCTTGCTCCAGAAACCGGCAGATGACGGCATTTCATTGGTCCATGTTGTCGCCATGGCGAATAGTCCATTTCTAACAGATAAGCTGGAACGGCAGTAACCGGTCGAACCTGGTCCAACTGCAAATATGACAGCCGGCACGCAGTTATCCGTGCTTCGAAACAGCTTCGAAGCACAGGCTGCTTGAAACTCCCGTACCCGCTATTTCTTCTTCTTGCGGCCGCCGCGCAGACCGATCTGATGAAGAATGTCGCGGCCGATGTCGCGGCCGCCAGTGGGTGAAGCCAGGAACTCCAGAACCGAAAGAACGATGTTTGCCAATTGGATCATCAAAGATGACGGGCTCATTGGCGTCTCCTTTCGACAAGAAATCTACTTGCTTCAGAAATGAATGAGAATTGCCGAATTCTGGCTAGTTGATATACATATTTGCATGAACTGGCAGACCATCACATTCGACTGGAACCAGGCCCGTGCGTTCCTCGTAACGGCAGAGGAAGGGTCTCTCTCCGCAGCCGCCCGGGCACTCGGGCTGACCCAACCCACACTCAGCCGGCAGGTGGCCGCGCTTGAGCAGACACTTGGCGTGACCCTGTTCGAGCGTGTGTCGAAGAGCCTGATCCTCACGGAAGCCGGGATCGAACTGGCTGATCACGTGCGCGCCATGGGCGACGCGGCCAGCCGGATATCCCTTGCGGCATCCGGCAAATCACAGCAGGTCGAAGGACTGGTCACCGTTTCCACGACGGATCTGATGGCAGCTCATCTCTTGCCCGATATTTTGCGTGAGCTGCGCAAAAAGGCACCGGGCGTGGAAGTGAAGGTGCTTTGTACCAACAGCCTGAGCGACTTGCGCCGGCGCGAGGCCGATATCGCCATCCGCCATGTGGAGCCGGACCATCCAGACCTTTATGCCCGCAAGCTGCGGGCGGCCCCGGCCCGCATCTTCGGCGCCAGATCACTGGTTGAACAATTCGGCCGCCCCCTGACGAGGGACGATGCGCCAAATCTCGATTTTATCGGCTTCGACAACAACGAAGAGCTCGTCGGCTACCTGCGCGCTTTCGGTCTGAAGGTGACCGAAGCCAATATTCGCCTTGGCTCCCCCAGCGGTGTGGTCGCCTGGGAATTTGTCCGCCAGGGCCTCGGCCTGGCTATCATGGCGGATGAAATCGCTGCCCGGTTCCCCGAGATCGTTCCCGCCTTTTCCGATATCGAACCGGTTTCGTTTCCAATCTGGCTGGTCACCCATCGCGAACTTCACACCAGCCAGAGGATCCGCGTAGTGTTCGATCATCTGGCGGAAGGTTTGCTGAAGGCCAAGCTCACCAAGATTTAGACGCCCGCTCCGGTCCCAGCCACGTGGCACAGGTATCCGGGCTTTTATTGCCGCCTCCAAAACCAGTCGTTGATCTGCCCCAACTCTGCATTCATGCGGCCTTCGCCCGGCAGAGGCAGCTTGCCCGGATCGGAATGTCCGCACGCGCGATGGCCTGGTCGAGCAGAAGCTTGACGTGCGGCAGCTCCACCTTCTCCGAGCGCCTTACCAGACATTCATGCAATCCGTGCAACGCCCAGACATTGCGTGGATGCTGGCTCGGGCGCGGTAGCTTGCCGTCCAATCCGAGATCCGCGCGGTAGACCGCCTCGGCTTCCTCATACTTGCCGGCTTCCATCAGAAGTGCTCCCAAGGCATGGCGCGTTGGCTGTGGCCAGGACCACGGCTCCTCGTATTGAAGCCCGTCGTCCAGGTCGACGGCAGTGCGAAGATGGGCAAGCCCTTCTTCCTTCCGTCCAGCCTTGAAAGCCACCTCCCCCTTCATCATTTCCTCTGCAACGGCAAGGACATCCCTTGCGGTGTTGTTGAAGAGCATCCGGCTATCGGGCACCTGCGCATAAGCCGCGGTGAAATCCGCCATGGCGGACAGCGCTTCGTCATGACGGCCGAGGTTGGCCAGGGCGATGGCCTTCGCGTAGTAGATCAACGCGTTGGTGGTGACATAGAGTTCCTTGTCCGCTGGCTGATCGAGCTCAAGGATTTCAGGCCACATTCCGAACCGGATGTAGACATGCGGCGCGGCGGCCACGAAGGTTTCGAAAACGTCCGGATACGATCGAACAACTTCGTCGGGCACCTCGCCGCGCAATCGCTCGACAGCCTCCACCGCGGCGCCTTTCCTGCCAAGAAACATGGCGCCGTAGAATGCGAAATGCAGATTGTGGATCCGGTACAGCGCATAGAAATTCGCCGGGCCAGCGTAAGCCTTGAATTTGTCGTCGACCTTGGCTGCCGCAAGATTGCGGTAGAGCACATTCTGATAGTCGCCGCACAAGACATCGATATGCGTTCCCATGTGCACGAGATGCCCGGCATCCGGAACCAGATCCTTCAGCCTGTCGCCATGGCGCAAAGCCCTTTCGGGGTGCGGCGACATTTCCATCAGGTGAATGTACATGTGCAAGAGCCCAGGATGATCCCAGGCGCCTGGCAACTTCTCAAATGCATGTTCCAGAACAGCCACGGCCTCGGTGGTGGAACCTTCAGGGTTCGGCACGCCCGTGTGGAAATCCCACAATTGCCAGGGCGTGCGGTTCATCAAGGCCTCTGCATAAATGCACGCGACATCCAGGTCTTCCCTGTTAGCTTCGTAAACGGGTTTCATCGCTTCCGCGAAGCCATCGTTGAAAGGCTGATAGTCTTCGATTTCCGGATCTGTGGGATAACGCGACGCCAGGGCCTCGATCAGCGCACGCTCCACCGGCCTGGCCTCCTTCAGTGCCTTTGCGGTGGCAAGCGCTGCATGTGCACGTGCCAGCGCAGGCCCCTTTTCCTCAGGCGTGAAGATTTCCCAGGCCTTGTTGTAATTCGGACCGATGCCGTAAGCGATACCCCAGTGAGCCAACGCGCAGGCCGGGGCGGCCGCCACAGCCTTTTCGAAACAGACAATCGCCTCTTCATGATTATAGGCAAATAGCCAGACCAGACCGCGGTCAAACCAGACTTGCGCTTCCGGTATTGACGTTACGACACGCGTATAGCGGCCGAGATCAAAATACTCTGACATGATACATCCCCCCTGATACGCGGCACCAACCCGAGGATCGAGGCTGACACGCCGAAAACGGCGGTTTCGAGCCGTCTTCCAGATGACAGGCATTGGTGCCCAGAGGGTAGTTTGAAATTAAAAGTGACGTAAGGGCAACCGCAAAAGCGCTTCAAGTATCATCAGGCGCCGAGCAGGCCGTGTTTCACGAGCCCGTTTTGATCCTCAACAGTGCCGGGCCTTCGCCTAACCCAGCATCCAGTTGAGTATCAGGCGCCAGTCGGTCATGCGGATGGGGGTACCGTGGGTGCCTGTATCGAACAATGTGAACTTGATCGGATAGTTCGGAGCCCTGGTCTTGATCTGCTTGAAGAAGTTCGCCTGATCTTCCCAATTGTAGACTTGGTCGAGCGTCCCCTGCCCCATGTAGATCGGCACGTTGCGCCCGAGTGCACCTGAAGACAGGAAGTTGGGATCCTTCGGTGAGCCAAGCAGCAGGATGCCGGAAAGCATGCTGGCATAATTGGCGTTCTTTACCAGGTTCCAGCAGATGATGCCGCCCATGGAGCCGCAGGCAACCACGACCTTGGCCCGCGGCGACAGCTGCTTCTGATACTGGATCAGGGCTGCCACATCGGCCGTGCCGCGATTGTCGAAGTTCTTTATGTCGACGGTCAGGTAGGCGCCGCCGTTCCTGACCATCAGGTTCTGAACGCGGTTGAAGTTGCCACCGAACGAAACGTCGTTCATGCCCTGAAAGCGGTTGCCGCCCTGCCCGTGAATGTAGATCACGATGGCATTGGCACCGCCCTTCCAGTTGCCGGTACCCATGAATTCGACAACCCGGCCGTTGGCTTTCAGTTCTCCGCTGCCACGGCCCCGCTTCGGTTTGTAGGAGACATAGTTTCCGTAGACCCTGCGTTCGTCGACTTCGTCGCGATCGCGCAGGTCTCTCTGCTTGGAATATTCAACGACGATAAAATCGCCATCATAGAGCGTTTCGGAGACCTTCTTGTATCTGAACAGCCCATCCTTGTAAGGCTTCAGCGCCTCAGCCCACGCCGACCCCGCCGTGCCCGCATATGCCAACACCCCGCAAAGCAGAAGGTTCCGGATCAAGCAGGCCGGGCGGGAGTTGAGAAATCGGTGCAGCATGTGGCGTCCTTCAAGGCGCGGATCAAAGACATAATTCTGACCCCAAAGCATCTGGCGTTCAAATCAACGCGGACAAGTGCCCCGAATACCTTGAGACCGATCAACAGGCGGAAGACCACCGATTCAGGCACCCCTTCCGCACCGACAACCTACGCGGCACCCAAGGCGCATGCAATCGGTGGCGATCCAAAATCCGGCAGGATTTCTCTCCACCCCAGGCAGAAGACACACGAGGTGTTGCTGTTGCCAAATTCGCGTCATGCAGGCTGCCTATTGCGGCTAAACGCAGCTTTTCGCCGGACCCTTGCAAATAGTGCCAAGGCGTTTCGCTGGTCTTTATCCACAAATCCTAACGTTTGTTGAATAAGTCTGCTGCAAATTGCGAATTTAAGGATTTGGTAACCATAAAAATCCAAGACTGCCAGACAGATAGGCCTGCAATGGGTCATCGGCGACACAAGCGGATTTGCAACGGAACACTCGGGAACCCGCTGACAGATCGCCTTCAAGGTGTTGGGGCAGCTTTCGGCATGCGCTCGCAGACGCAAGTTGCTCCAGACAATGCTCGGCAAGGTCAGGAGAAGCCAGATGCCAGTCATTTCCTTCGCAAACGCAAAGGGCGGCGCCGGAAAAACCACGGCGGCTCTGCTGCTGGCGACAGAAGTCGCAGCACGGGGAAAGCGTGTCACCATCTTTGATGCGGACCCGCAGAAATGGATCTCGAAGTGGTACGAACTGCCACGCAAGAGCCCGGGCATCAACGTCGTCAGCGAAATTTCGCCGGCCTCCATTACAGAGCAGATCACACTTGCCACCGAGACGTCCGACTATGTGATTGTCGATCTTGAGGGAACCGAAAACCTCATCGTCGCCAACGCACTTTCAGTGTCCGACCTTGTGGTCGTGCCGATCCAGGGGTCTTCGATGGATGCGCGCGGTGGCGCCAAGATCCTGACCCTGATCAAGAAGCTGGAAAAGATTGTCCGCCACGACATCAAGCATTGCGTGGTTTTGACCCGTACCAATGCCGCGGTGACGACGCGTGCCATGAAGGCGGTCCAGGACTTCCTGTCCGCCCAGAATATCGATGTCTTGATGACCCCGATTGTGGAACGTGCCGCGTTCCGCGATCTCTTCGAATTCGGCGGTGGCCTCTCCGGCCTCGACACGTCGCTGGTCTCCGGCGTCGGCAAGGCCCGGGAAAACGCTTCGCTTTATGCCGCGGAAATCCTCGAACGGGCTATCACCGTTCCCAGGAAGCGCTGGTACAACGTTTTCAAACGGGCGAGTTGACGGCGTTCGTTCCTGTCGTTTTTGCAAGAAAGGCTGCGGCTCAAACCGCGGCCTTTATCGTATCGTTTGCAGAAGACCGGACCTGCGCCCTCCTGCTTGGCATGCACGGTGCTGACGCCCGGCATTGCCCCGAAGACGGCAGGTCCGAACCAGCCTCAACCAGCCATGGCACAGGCCCGCGAAGCAGGTTATGGTGGCGGCAAGGCGATACCCTTCTTGCCGCATACCCTTGATCCATAGGGAGGAATTCATGTCCACACTCCGTCTGCGCAGTGTCCTCGCAGCCACCGTGTGCCTGTTTGCTGCCGGTTGTTACGGTGAAGACGAGAATGTTGCCCTTGGAAACCTCGAGCGAGACAGGGTCGCACTGACCGCAACAGCCAACGAGGTTCTGGTCGAGCTGCCAGTGCCACAGGGAACCTTCGTCAAGAAGGGAACCGTTCTGGCTCAGCTGGACCCGGCCGAACAGCAGGCCATCGTCGCCCAGGCGAAGGCGGAGGTGCAGAAGGCCAAGGCCAATCTCGTGAAGCTTGAAAACGGCGCCCGCGACGAGGAGATTGCCAAGGCCCGCGCAGCCGTTGCGGGTGCGAAGGCGGAGCTGGAAGATGCACAGGCTTCGTTCGGGCGCTACGACGACCTGACCGGGCGCGGCACCACAAGCCAGGCACAGCTCGACAGCGCCAAGGCTGCGCGCGATGCAGCCGACGCGACCCTGAAAAGTGCACAGGAACAACTGAAGGAGCTTGTCGCCGGCACAAGACCGGAAGACCTCGACATAGCCAAGGCCGAACTGGAGGCCGCCCAGGCAAGCCTCGCCACCCAGGAAAAGATCCTGTCCGATCTGACCATCACCGCCTCGCGTGATGGCACGCTCGATAACCTTCCCTGGAACCTTGGAGAACGGGTGACGGTCGGCAGTCCTGTTGTTGTGATGCTGGCCGGCGATGCACCCTATGCCCGCGTCTATGTTCCCGAACCTCACCGGATAAAGGTCAAGCAGGGCGACAAGCTGGAGGTGCGAATTGACGGCCTCGACAAGCCGATCGAAGGCACTGTGCGCTGGATCAGCTCCGAAGCTTCCTTCACGCCCTATTACGCGCTCAATCAATCCGAGCGCGCCCGGTTGATGTATGTCGCCGAAGTGCAGTTGCCTGACAGCGCCAACGACCTGCCAAACGGCGTTCCGGCCCAGGTTGTTCTGCCGTGAGTTCAAACGACGGCGACATCGTGATCCGGGCCGAGGGCCTGGTGAAAAGCTTCAAGGGCTTCCGGGCGGTCGACGGGCTGGACCTGACCATCGAGCGTGGCATGATCTATGGCTTTCTCGGCCCCAACGGCTGCGGCAAGACCACGGCCATGCGCATGCTGACGGGCCTTCTCACACCGACCGAAGGCACCGTTGAAGTGCTGGGGCTTTCCGTTCCCAAGGATGCCGAGACCCTGAAATACAAGATCGGCTACATGACCCAGGCCTTTTCGCTCTACGGCGATCTGACGGTTTTGGAGAACCTCAACTTCATGGCAACGATCTACGGCCTGCCATCGAAGCGGAAGAAGCAACGCATTGCCGAGGTCATGGAGCGATATGAATTGAGCGAGCTGGGTGACCGGTTCGCGGGCAAGATGTCCGGCGGGCAACGCCAGCGCCTCGCGCTGGCAACCGCGGTTCTGCACGAACCGCAGCTTTTGTTTCTGGACGAACCGACCTCTGCCGTTGACCCGGAGTCGCGCCGCCATTTCTGGGAACAGCTTTTCGACCTGGTCGATGGCGGAACGTCCATTGTCGTGACCACGCATTTCATGGACGAGGCAGAACGCTGCCACAAGATTGCGATCATGGAAGCAGGCCAGAAACGTGCTGACGGGGCACCGAAGGACCTGATGGCGGCAATGGGTGCCAATGTCGTGGAAATCGAAGGTCCCAACCTGCGCGAAATCCGCCGGAAACTGCTGGGAACGGAGGGCATCATTACCGCCGCTCAGCTGGGCGCACGCCTGCGTGTTCTGGTGCGGGACGACATTGCCGATCCCGAAGCGTTCCTGAAAAACAAGGACGAGACCAACGGTGCCACGTTGATCGAAAAGGTGCGCCCGAACCTGGAAGATGTCTTCGTGACGGCAACGGGAGAAGGCCGACAATGATCAGACCCCTTTCACGGATATCGGCCATCTTCTTCAAGGAACTCAGCCAGTTGCGCCGGGATCGGATGACCTTCGGCATGGTCATCATGATCCCGTTGATCCAGCTGATCCTGTTCGGCTACGCCATCAACACCAACATTCGTGATATTCCCGTTGCTGTCGTCGATCACAGCCAGACCGGGTTGAGCCGGATCCTGATCCAGATGGTGGAAGCGACCCGTGTCGTAAAGGTGACCGAACGCCTGACCAGCATCGAGGAAGCAGAAACCGCGATCAAGGCTGCCCGCGTGCGCGCCGCCTTCATTCTGCCGGACGACCTCTCCCAGAGGGTCGCCCGCTCGCCCGCCGCCAACCTGGGCACGCCGCCTTCCACCGACGAGGAAACCAGCCGCCCTGTTGCCCAGTGGATCGTCGACGGCTCCGACACCATGATTGCAGGTGCCATCAAATCGCTGCGCAACATGCCGCTGGCCGAATTGAACCGTCAGGCCCCGAACCGGTCGACGCCGACCTTCGAGGTGGCCCTGTTCTTCAATCCGGAACAGCGTACCGCCATCAACATCGTGCCCGGCCTGGTCGGCATCATCCTGACCATGACCATGATCATGTTCACCTCTGCGGCAATCGTGCGCGAACGCGAGCGCGGCAACATGGAAATGCTGATCAACACACCGGTGCGGCCGATCGAGCTGATGATCGGCAAGATCATTCCCTACATCTTCATCGGCCTATTGCAGACGATGATCATCCTCGGGCTCGGACACCTGCTGTTCAACGTGCCTTTCGGCGACAAGATATTCGATCTCTTTGTCGGCACATTGCTCTTCATCGGAGCCAGTCTGTCACTGGGCCTGGTATTGTCGACCATTGCCCAGAGCCAGTTGCAGGCAACCCAGATGACGGTGTTCGTACTGCTGCCGTCCATCCTGCTGTCCGGCTTCATGTTTCCCTACGAAGGCATGCCGGTGATCGCGCAGTATATTGCCGAGGCGTTTCCGGCGACCCATTTCATGCGCATGATCAGAGGGTTCGTCCTGCGGGACGCCGGGCTGCTTGAGCTGCACCGCGACGTGCTCTGGATGTGCGGGTTCTTCGTTCTGGGCATGATCGTCGCCGCTTTCCGCTTCAAGAAACGGCTGGACTGAGGAATGTCTGGCTTGGGGCCAGTTACTTGGCCAACTGCTGTGGTGACCTGGGTTCCTTCCCCCGCCGCCCTCATGACCTCATCCTGAGGAGCGCACTTCTGCGCGTCTCGAAGGATGGGCTGCATACTCAGGAGCAAGTGGCCCATCCTTCGAGACAGCGCTCACGCGCTTCCTCAGGATGAGGTGTCCAATTCGACAAGCCGGCGTGGACACCGAATACCGACGCTCGCACGCCCCTACTTCGGCTGTGGACCGGTATCGAAACGTGGATTGGCGGTTTTCAGGACCGGGGTCTGTACAGAGACATTCTCCCGGCTCTCGCGCCATACGACGAAGATACCCGATGCAATGATGACTGCAGAACCGAGGCCGACGTAGAAATCCGGAGTTTCGGAAAAGAACAACATGCCGAACAGGCTTGCCCAGAGGATCTGGCTGTATTGAAGCGGTGCCACGACCGCGGCCGGCGCGGCCTTGTAGGCGGAGATCGTCAGGAACTGGGCAATGACCGAGAGAAAGCCGATCGCCGCCATAAGTCCGAGGTCGAGAAGCTCCACCGGCACATAGAAGACCGGCAGCGTCATCGACATGGCCATCATGGACAGGATCATCGGGTAGAGGATCAGGACGGCCGGACGTTCCTTGCCGCCGAGTTTACGCACCAGAATGGTGGAAAGCGAATTGGCGAAGGCCGCTGTCAGGGCAGCTGCATGGCCGAGGGTCAACTCCGTCACGCCGGGACGTAAAACGATTAGAACGCCGATCAAACCGACAATCACGGCAGCCCAGCGCTGCGCCCGTACGGTCTCACCAAGCAGTGGTACCGACAAGGCGGTGATCAGAAGCGGCATGGCAAACAGCAATGCATAGACCTCGGCCAGCGGCAGCGCCGTAAAGGCGTAGAACCCGCAGGACATGGCGATAATGGCCAGGCCTGCGCGTGACAGCACCAGCCAGGGGTGTCTTGGACGGAAATTGTCGACCGCCTTGTCCGCCAGCATCATCATCGACATCGGCACGAAGGCAAAAAGCATCGTGAAGAAGATGATCTGAAAGACCGGATAGCTGCCACCGAGTTCCTTGATGATGGCGTCATGCGTGGAAAACAGGGCAAATGCGAGAAGCGCGGCGGCAAGTCCCTTGAGCGATTCAGTCATAGGCCGGGCCTTAATGGTGTGATGGCCGCCCGCAGAAACCGGACGGTTGCTGGGCTGGTTCCGGACGTGACGTCTTGTTTCGTCAGCCGAGCGGTGATGGCAAATCAGCGGTTGGTGGCAATGTCTTGCTTCGATCATCACTGAAACGAAGAAAAGTTCAAGAAAGGCCGCTTCGTTTCAGACGGGTTTCGGACCAAATGACGAAGAGTTTCCACAAAGCAAATGGCGCAGCAGAGGTTTCCCGCTGCCGCGCCATCATTTACAATTTGCCAGAACGGCTTTTCAGTTCGGGCAACCGGTTCCGGCCCTTTTCAGAGGATCTTGCGCCGCAGGTAGGACGATACGACCTCTCCCACCACCACCAGGGCGATGATGGCCAGGAGCACCATGGAGACTTCCTGCCAATTGAAGGTATCGATTGCCCCTTGCAGGATCACACCAATGCCCCCTGCCCCGACCAGCCCGAGAACCGTGGATTCCCGCAGGTTGATGTCCCAGCGCAGGATAGTCACCGCAAAGAAGGTCGGCATGACCTGAGGGACGATGGCATAGAGCACCACCTTGAAATGGCTTGCGCCGCACGCCTTCAGCGCCTCGACCGGTTTCGGATCGATTTCCTCGATGGCTTCGCCCAGCAGTTTGCCCAGGAAGCCGATGGAACGGAACATGATTGCAACGATGCCGGCAACAACACCCGGGCCAAAGATTGCCACGAACAGCAGGGCCCAGATGATCGTGTTCACCGAACGCGACGAGACCAGGATGAACCGGCCGAGCCAGAGCGTCAGTGCGTTCGGCGTGGTGTTCTGCGCGGCGATATAGGCCACCGGCAGAGCCAGCACGACCGCCATTGCCGTGGCGATTGTGGCAAGGTTTACCGTCTCCCACAACGCACTCAGAATCTGGTCGAGGTGGGTCGGGTCTGGAGGCACCATGCGGCTGAAAAGATCGCCCATCTGGGTCGGCGCGTCCCACACCCACGCCCAGATGATGTTGACGCTGCCGAGGGCCCAGGCAACGACAAGTGCGGTCAGGGCAAAGTAGCCGTAGCGCTGAAACCGTTGGGCCGGCGTGTAACGCGCCCAGTCTTGGAGCTGTACCTGTTCCATTATGCGATCCGCTTTCTGATTGCACCGCTGACGGCTTCGGAAATCAGGATGGCACCCACGATGACCATGGTGATGGCCAGGGCGAAGTCGTAGTCGTAGCGCCCGAAGGCATTCGCCAGGGTGGCGCCGATGCCGCCTGCGCCAACGATACCGACGACCGCCGAGGCTCTCAGGTTACTGTCGAGCTGATAGATCCCGAGTCCGATCTGGCGCTGCATGATCTGCGGGAACACCGCGTAAACCAGTGTCGACAGGAACGGTGCGCCCGCTGCCTTCATTGCTTCGACCGGCCCCGGATCGATTTCCTCGATCTTTTCGGCCAGCAGCTTGGCAACAAAGCCGATGGAGTAGACGATCAGCGTCAGGACGCCCGCGAAGGGACCGAATCCGACCGCTTTCACGAAGATGATGGCGACAATTACCGGATGGAAGCTGCGTGCGATGATGATGACTGCCCGGCCAAAATAATAGATCGGGAGCGGCGCGATGTTCCTGGCCGCCATGAAGGCGATCGGGATCGACAGCAGGATGCCGCCGACAGTTGCAAGGATCGCGATCTTCAGGCTTTCCATAAACCCGTCGATGAGCAATTCGCTGCGCTGGAAGCTGGGCGGGAAGGCCCCGCCGAAGATCCGCCCTGCACGGCTCAGGCCTTGCATCATGCGGTCCCAGTCGATCGGCAGCGTCGCAAAGGTGGTCACGATGTAGACCGCTATTGCGGCATAAAGGCCGTAGCGCAATAGCGGGTTGGCGATGAAGGGCTGCTTGCGCCAGGTATCCCTCGCCGTACTCATGCCGCAGCGCCTTCCATCTGCCGGTCCTCATGAGGAACACCGGCATAGATCTCGTGCATTGCGTCCTTCGTCAGGGCATCCGGCAGATCGTCGAAAATGATCCGCCCATAGCGCATGCCGACGATACGGTCGCTGAATTCCTTGGCTTCATTGACGTTGTGAATGTTGATGATCACCGGAAGCTTCAGTTCGCGTGCGAGGTCCCGCAGCAGCGTCATGATCTGTTCCGAGGTCTTCGGGTCGAGAGATGCTGTCGGTTCGTCGGCCAGAAGGATTTCCGGTTGCTGCATCAGCGCCCGGATAACGCCGACACGCTGGCGTTCACCGCCTGAAAGTTCGTCCGCGCGCTTGTTGGCGTAATGGGCGATCCCGACCCGCTCCATGAGCTCATAGGCCCGGCGGATGTCTTCCTTGGGGTAACGCCTCGAAAGCGCTGCCCAGGTCGAGATGTAACCGAGGCGCCCGCTCTGGACATTTTCCATGACGGTCAGGCGGTCGACCAGATTGAAGCTCTGGAACACCATGCCGATGCGGCGGCGGCCGACGCGCAGCTCGCGCTTGCCCAGGCTGGTGAAATCGGTGCCATTCAGGAAGATCTTGCCGGAGGTCGGCTCGACCAACCGGTTGATGCAGCGAAGCAGTGTACTCTTGCCCGCGCCCGAAGAGCCGATCACGGAGACGACTTCTTCACCGGGAACCTCGAGGTCCAGGTCTTTGAGCACAGGATCCCCGGCCCCGTAACGTTTCACAAGGCTTGTTATCTTTAGCATGTTTTACCTCGATTGAACCGGCCCGCCGGAGTTCGACTCACGGCGGGCCGTCAAAGCCAGTTGTCTTACTTGGCAAGACCTTGCGGTGTGTATTCAACACCGTTGCTGGCCTGGATCTGCCGGATGACAGCCCACTGATCCTTGTAGGTGATGGGGACGAACTTGCTTACGCCCTCGAATTCCTCACCCAGTTTGTTGCCCTTGAAGTCGAAGCTGAAGAACGCTTCCTTGATTTTTTCAACGAGGGCCGGGTCCAGGTCGTGGGCATAGTTGAAGGAGGTTGTCGGGAACGGATCGCTTTCCCAGACAATGCGCACTTCCTCCGGATCGTAAAGGCCACGTTCCGCCATGCGGTCAACAACTTCGGAAGCGACCGGTGCGGCGTCATAGTCGCCGGCAACCACACCCAGCATCGACTGGTCATGGGATCCGGAATAGATGACTTCATAGTCCTGATCCGGCACGACACCGAGGTCCGGGAACAGGGCACGTGGCGCCTGGTTGCCCGAGTTGGACGTCGGAGACGTGTGCGCGATGCGCTTGCCCTTCATATCGGCAGGCGTTTTGATATCGCTGTCGGCCTGGGTGTAGATCTGAAGGCGGTAGCCGAACTGACCATCTTCGCTGCCCATGATCGCAAACGGCACGGCACCGGCGAGATTGACGGCAAAAGGCGTCGGGCCGGTCGAGAAGCCCGCGATATGCAGACGGCCGGACCGCATGGCTTCCACTTCAGCCGAATTCGACTGCACGGCGAAGAACTGCACGTCCTTGCCGGTAACGGTTTCCAGATGCTCGATGAAAGGTGCCCAGATGTCGGCGTAAACGGCCGGATCTTCAACCGGTGTATAGGCGAAGACCAGCGTGTCCGGGTTGCTCAGTTTGGCCGGATCGGACGGAGCATCGGCGACAAGATCGCCATTGGCATCGCAATAGATGCTATCAAGTGCACCCTGGTTCGCGCATTCAGCTGCATAAGCGGACGAAAGGGCAAAACCGGTCACAAAAGCCACGGAACCGAGCCGGGCCAGCATATTTCTCATATTTTCCTCCCATTACAGATCACTCGCGCCTCACAGCGCATCGCACCGCAAGGCTCTTGAAAGATCGACTTCAGCCTAGCGGGATGTGGCGAGGGAAAACGAGCGGCGAAGTGTTAACAGAAGCCGTTGGACAGCCCTATTTTGTTAACAGTGTTACAACCACCCATGGGCGGGTGAAACAATTGTAACGAGATTCTGGTCTCGCAACCTGGTCCTTGTGTTAGACAGCTCATGAAGGTGCAAGAGAGCGACGGCATGGATGCAAGCGCGACAAGACCGGTGATTGCCATCATCGATGATGACGCGGATGTGCGCGAAACCCTGTCTGCTCTCATGGAGGCAAGCGGGTTCGAACCGGTTGCGTTTCAGGACAGCGACGGCTTCAAGGCGGCCGGCAGCCCCCAGGATTTCGATCTCGCGCTGATTGACCTGCGCCTCAAGGGCGAATCCGGTCTGACCCTTGCCATTCACATCCGCGAAACCAGCGAGCTTCCAATCGTCATGCTGACCGGTGTCGGCGACGAGATCGACAAGATCATCGGCCTTGAGACAGGCGCTGACGACTACCTGATGAAGCCGTTCAATCCGCGAGAACTCGTCGCCCGCATCCGCGCGGTTCTGCGACGCTACGGGCATGGCGTTTCAGCTGCGAAAGCCGGCAAGGATCAGGAAATCATCTTCGGCGACAAGAGGGTGAACCTGAAACGCAGGGAACTGCTTGACGGTAACGGCGACGAGATTCCGCTGACCAATGCGGAATATGTCCTCCTGGAATATTTCGTGAAGAACCCGGACCGGATCATTCCCCGTACGGACCTGATGCGCGAGATCGGCAGCGACATGCAGCGCTATGTGGACCGGACCATCGATGTCCTGATCCTGAGGCTGCGCCGCAAGATCGAGAATGTCCCGTCCAAGCCCGTTCATCTGCAGACCCGCCGGGCACAGGGATACATCTTCGTCCTTCAGGCGGACGGACCATGAGCACGTCCCGGCTCCGCCAGCCCAGCATCCGCTCGCTGCTGCTTTCCTCCATCGGCCTGCTTCTTGTCGTGGTCATGGTTGTCGGGGCCATTGCCCTCATCACACTCAACAGCGCCGAAGAGCAGCTCGGCACATTTCACGACCAGACCTTGAGCGACGTTTCCGACGCCCTGGAGCTTTCCGGCAACGCGTCGAAACTGGCCGCCTCCGCGCCCTTTCTGATGACACTCAGCCCCAGCTTCCAACTGGAAAGCGAGGCCGAACGAATTCTCGCAACGCTTGATCACATCGAGACACTGGGCGGCGGCGATCCCGACCTCATCAGGCCTCTTGCCCGCATCCGGGTCGCGATCACCGATCTGGCCCGCGCAATGGTTCCGCAAGGCAGGAACGCTGCAGAACTCGCACTGATCGATCAGGATCTGGAGCGCCTTCAAAAACGCTTTAGGAGGCTCGCACAATCTCGAGACCTGTCGCCTGTAGACCGTCAGAACTGGTCAGCCCTGCAGCAGCTGGTCATGGCGGCCATCGGTGCGTTGCGCAGTCAGGAGCTGATCAAGGTCGGTGAGCAGCAAAGCAGCTTCCGGCGTATCCGTCAGGACATTGCTTCCAATGCCCCTGCCGCCGTACGCACAGCCTTGGCAGAGGTCGATGACGCCGTAATGCGGCGGGGCGACCTGTTCTCACTGCGCTACGCCAGCCTCGCTGCCAAGCTCGATGCCGAAAACGCGCTCTTCCGCATTCGCACCGAGCTCGCGCAGGTGAACGCCTACGCCCTTCAGAAGGTGACGGACACAAAGCTGCGGCTTCGCGATTCACGCGACAAGACAACGACCAGCATTACCTTTGCAAAGGCCGTCATTCTTGTCCTGACCGGCATCAGTCTGATTGTTGCCATCGGCTCCGCCCTGTTTGTTTCCCGCTACGTGGTTCGCAACCTGCACCAGATCACCGCAGTCATGCGGCGGTTGGCGGCAGGAGATCTGAAGGCGCGGCTCCCAAAGAAGGCAAGTTCGTCGGACGAAATCGGGCAGTTGTCAGAGGCATTCCGCAAGTTCCGGTCCAACGCGCTGCGCCTGGAACGGAAAACCAGGGAAGTCTGGCGGCGGAACGAGCTTTTCATCACCGTTTTCCAGAACATAAGCGACGGTGTCGCGGTCCTGTCGCCAACCGGACAGATCCTGGCCGAAAATGATCGTGTCCGGGAGTTGTTGCGCCTTGAAAGGGCTGGCCGCGGCAAACGCATGACTTTGCCGGAACTTCTGGAAAAGTCACCGTTCGAACGCCGCGCCAATGAAAACGACCGCGCCGGATTTGGCGAATACGCAGACACCACCGGCCGGGTGCTGGAAGTGCGCCAGTCGGCCTTGCCCGACGGCGGCTCGGTTTGGCTGTTTTCCGAAACAACGGAACGCAAAAGGATCGACGAGCGGCTGGAAGAAATCCGGCGAGTGGAAAGCCTCGGCAAAGTAACAGGCGAAGTTGCCCATGACTTCGGCAACATTCTGTCCACGATCTCCGGAAATCTTCACATGCTGGAGGGCGAACTTACCCCCAGGGCCTCCGTGCTGAAGGCAAGGATCAATGACGCTGTCGAACTCGGTGTTTCACTGATCGAGAGGCTTCTGGCCTTCGCCCGCAAACAGCACCTCGCCCCCATCGAAACCGATATCGCCGTGATTGCGGAAGGCATGGAAGACCTGTTGTCGATGGCCCTGCCAGAAACCGTAACACTGACGATCAGGTGCGACGAAGGCCCGATGCATGCGCGGATCGACCCCGGCCAGTTGGAGAGCGCCATCTTGAACCTGTGCGTCAATGCAGGACAGGCCATCGAAGACGTAGGCCATATCGAAATTGCCGTGACGCGGCAGACAGACGGGACGATCTCGCTATCGGTGAAGGATGATGGCTGCGGTATGGATGCAGATACGTTGCGCCAGGCCGCAGAGCCTTTCTTCAGCGCCCGCGCGAATGGCGAAGGCACGGGCCTGGGGCTGTCCATGGTGCACGGGTTCGCGCACCAGTCAGGCGGCACCATCCACATTGCATCGCAGCCGGGGCACGGAACCTGCGTAACGTTGACCTTTCCCCGGCAGCCTGGCGGACAAACCACCCATTCTGTGGAGACCGTGGCCGGGAACGGAAACGGGAACGGGATCAGGCACGCTCTTGTGGTTGATGACGACCGGAGGTCGGCGGCTGCAATATCAGACCTCATGACAAGGTTCGGGTACAAGGTGACGACTGAGCATTGTTTTGAGGATGCCAATGTCAGGATTGGCCGCGACATGCCTTATTCGATCTTGGTGACGGACTTGCAGCTCGACAATGGTTACTCGGGCTGGGACCTTGTGGCGAAAGCTCTTGATGCGCACCCCGATTGCCGGGTCGTTGCCGTTTCGGGGCATCTGCCACAGGACGACCTGTTTTCAGACAGATTTCCGGAACGTTTTTCGAAGCTGCCCAAGCCGGTGGATGCGGAAGCACTGGCCGAAAAGATCGGGATGAAGCTGCACGTGCCTGCCTGAGCAAGGCGCGAACCGAAGCGAAGGATCGCTTCAGATCAAACGAAGACCCGTGCCAGTGTCGCGACCGCGAGCGCAGTTGCGGCCCGCTTCGGACCTGCAAGATCCGACGTGGTGCCGCCAGGCACCATCAGGTTGATCCGGTTGAGGTCCGTTGCATCCAGATGATCGAGATCGGCCGATTTGGCGGCTTCCTCGGCCGACAGGCGGATTTCGTCGAGCATGCGCACAAGGCCCTGCCAGATATGGATAGGAGGAGCCTCGCTCGTATTGCACCAGCGAAGAATTTCATCTTCAGATACATTGAGCACCATCGCAGCCTCACTCGTATCGAGACCGAGATATGTCATCATATCACTGAAGTTACTCATTCTTTTCCCCAAGACGCTCTGCGCCCCAAACACCAGAACTTACATTTTGCACTGCAATATGGCAAAAATCCAGTTCTTTACGGGAATTGAGTTAACCAATGCGCCGGCAAAGCAGGCGGGCAGCAATGCAATGCTGCGATTCTTGGCGGTTCTCTTGGTATTTTTGGCAAGAGGGGCCCATTGCAATTGACCAGCGCACTTGGTGGAAGAGCCAATTATCTGAAATATCTGATGAAAATTGATATCGGTGGAAAACGGTCGCCTGCCCGATTGTCCGGTTCGGTTAATGATAGGTTTATCCGACCAAATCAACCTGACCAATTGTGCCGCCGGACTCTTTGATGAAGTTCAAGGGAAAATCCTTCATTGCCATCGTTCTGAGCCCGGAGCCGCCCTTTGCGGACTGGTTCCGTGAAATCGATCGGATCATCGAACGCTCGCCGGGATTTTTCATCGACCGGCCCATCATACTGGACGTTCGGGGAACCAAGATTCCCATTGAAGAGCTGGAACAGCTTCTTGCCGAACTTGCCGAACGCTCGATCCGGGTGATGGGAATTGACGGTGTCGCCGGAACACGCCTGAAAGCCGGCATGCCGCCGAGCTTTTCCGGTGGCCGTCTGGCGTCCGATGTGGACGTCCCGACCCCTGCGAACGCTTCGGCCGTGGCTGGAAACGGTTCTGAAACCGAAGAGCGGGACACCAAGGACGCCGGTGGCTCGGCCAAGAACACAACTGCAAAGTCCAAGAAGACAGCCGCTGAACCCAAAACCAAGGTGAGCAAGGCAAACGGTGACAGCGATTTCGAACCAGAAGCGTGGGAAACCTCGCCGGCCAGCATCGCAAGCGGATCTTCCATCGTGATTACCGAACCGGTGCGCTCGGGCCAGAGCATCCTGCATCCAGAAGGCGACGTCACTGTCATCGGCTCCGTGAGTTCCGGCGCCGAAATAATCGCCGGTGGCTCGATACACGTTTACGGCGCCCTGCGCGGACGTGCATTGGCCGGTGTCGCAGGGAAAGACAGCGCCCGTATCTTCTGTTCCAAGCTGGATGCGGAGCTGGTTTCCATCAACGGGCTCTACAAGGTCGCGGACGATTTCGATGGCGCCCTGCGCAACGCACCTGCGCAGATCCGCTTCGAAAACGAGACCCTCGTCTTTGAAGAGCTGAACTAACCACAGGGCCGGCTGCAGAAGGCCGCCGGACTGACAACAAAAACAGGACGAACACCATGAGCAACGCTACTGTCGTTGTGGTCACGTCAGGCAAGGGCGGCGTGGGCAAAACCACCACCACCGCAGCTATCGCCTCGGCGCTTGCCAAAGAAGGCTACCAGGTCTGCGCCATCGACTTCGACGTCGGACTGCGCAACCTCGACCTGATCATGGGTGCGGAACGGCGGGTCGTGTTCGACCTCGTCAACGTGGTGCGCGGCGAAGCTTCGATCAAACAGGCGCTGGTGCGCGACAAGAAGCTGAACAACCTCTACCTGCTGCCGGCCTCCCAGACCCGGGACAAGGACGCATTGACCGAAGAGGGCGTTGCCAGCGTCATCAGCGAATTGCGGATGTATTTCGACTGGGTGATCTGCGACAGCCCTGCGGGCATCGAACGCGGCGCGACGCTGGCCATGCGCCATGCGGATGAGGCCATCATCGTGTCCAACCCGGAAGTGTCGTCGGTACGCGACTGCGACCGGATCATCGGCCTGCTCGACGCGAAGACAAAGATCGCCGAAGACGGCGGCCGGATGCCGAAGCACCTGATGATCACCCGTTACGACACCGAGCGTGCCAAGACCGGTGACATGCTGGCAACCGACGATGTCGTCGACATTCTCTCCGTTCCACTCATTGGCGTCGTGCCGGAAAGCAAGGACGTGCTGAAAGCGTCGAACGTCGGTCTGCCGATCACGCTGTCGGACGAAAATTCGCCAGCCGCAAAGGCCTATACCGAGGCCGTGCGCCGTCTGCTGGGTGAAAATATCCCGGTCACCATCCCCGAGGAAAAGAAGGGCCTGTTCGGCAAGTTCTTCAAGGGGAGGGCCGCATGAACATCCTGAGCCTCTTTGGCAAAAGAGGTGAAAGTGCCTCTGTTGCCAAGAACCGGCTGCAAATTCTGCTGGCGCACGAACGGGCCGACGACGGCTCCGACGCGGTCCTGATCTCAAGTCTGCGGGAAGACATCCTGGCCGTCGTGGCAAAGCGCGTTGCGATCGACCCGGACTCCGTACGTCTCGAAATGGACAGGACCGGTGACGTCACCACGCTCGGCATTGATATCGAATTGCCGCCGGCGAAAGCCTCCTGACGTTCAAGACCGGCCTTCTGGCCGGTCTTTTCCTGTCAGCCCGGCTGAGCTGCCGACTGAATGGGGACATGCCGGAAATCCAGCAGGTCGGAAGAATAGACCGCAACCTGTGCCCTGCCCCGCCGTTTCGCCGAATAAAGTGCAACATCCGCCTGGCGAAGCAGTTCCGAAGGCTTGTGCGAAAAAGCGACGCCGACACTGGCCCCGAACGTATAGGTGGCGCCGTCAAGGTTCACCGGCCGGCTGAGTTGTTCCACGATTGCCCGGCTTGCCGAAAGCACCCGCTCGCGCCGTGCCCTGCCGAACACAATGACGAACTCATCCCCGCCCAGCCGGACCACCGTGTCGTCCGCATTGACAAGGCCGGTCAAAGCTTCCGCGACATGCAAAAGCACCAGGTCCCCTGTTTCATGGCCGTAGGTGTCGTTTATTTCCTTGAACCGATCGAGGTCGACATAGAGCAGCGCGTGACCGTCCGCCAACGGTTTGACGTCCTGCAGGAGCGCCAGCTTTTCATCCAGCAATCGCCTGTTGCCCAGCCCCGTCAGAGGGTCGCTCCTGACCTGATTGGCCAGCAGTTCCTTGACCTTGTCCGCCTGATGCTTGGCTTCCGCAAGCGCCCGGACCGTATCTGTTGCACGGTGGAAGAACATGCGCGCGGACAGGTACATTCCGAGATAGACCACCAGCACCCCGATGGCCAGAAGAGGTAACATCCGGAACCCGGCCAGCTCCGGGTTCCACACGAAATAACCGAGGTGCCGCCTGTCCACGGTCTCGATGTCATATCCAGCCTGCCAGAAGGCCGGGGGGATTTGTGCCAATCCCAGACCGGGCAAGTGATATTTCTCCGCCATATCCGCCAGGACTGCGGCATTGATCGGCCGCGCGAAGACCAGCACGTGATCGGTACTGGTGTCGCTGTCCTCAGTGTATGACGTCAGCAAAACAGCGCTCGCGAGATAAAGCGTCTCAAGGTTTCCAACCAGACCCGTTGCCGGGACGGGCGATTCGTCCCGCGGCGTATTCCGGGCATCGGCAATCAGAACGCTCATCGAAGGCCCATAGCGAAGTCGCAAATCCGTATTGGCGACCTTGCCTTCCACCACATGAACCTTGGGCTGGTTGTTGCCATCCAGCAGGTGGATCCCGTCGATCTGCAGTTCTTCCTGCATGTAGTCGACAAAGGTTTCCCGTATCCAGGTCATGTCAAAGGATTCGACAAGGTTTTCGACCGCGTCGTTCCAATAGCCGTACTCAAGTGTGATGTCCGCCAGATGATCGGAGCGATCGCCAAGCATGGCCGTGAAAATATGTTCCGAAGATCGGATGGAATTTCGGTCGAGGGTCCAGGACAGGAAAGACACAAACGCCATCAGGCTCACCGCGCTGATGATCACGGTTATCCAGAACGGCTTGGACAGACGGCGGATTTCTACCGCTTGCGCTTCGCCCTTGGCCTTTTGAAGCGGCGGCGAACCATGCCCGACAGGCTCGTATCGCACTTGCTTATTCGCTCTCTTAGCTGCATTCCAGCTGGAATTACCTAAATTCCGGCAGCCACAAGTATCCTAGACAAGCGTTTCAGCACTATCAACACAAGAAATATTATTTAAAATCAATACTTAGCCAAATATTTCACAAATACTCGACCCGAAAGACAATCACCGTTAAAAATTACGATAAATTATCCTCAAAACAACTTTCATGAATACGCATTAGTCACGAGCCAACTTCTGAAACTCGAATTCGTTTCTTGTGAAAAACCCAAGCGAGATAACATCCCCCTGCGGACAGCGCGCGGCTCGTCGGGCGCGGCGAAAGAACTGGAAAAAGGCTGAGGCAAGCCAGGCGGCCCGGCTCTCATGCTCATTCCATCCAGCTCTTGAGTAACCTCATATCAAAGATACTGGGGCGCTCAGTGAACGGAGAAAGGCTGGAGCCGGGTTTTCCGGTTACGCCTCGTAGACGATCTCGCGGGTTTCGCGGAATTTCACGTCCGGGAACTTTTCGGTTACGTGACCGATTTCCCAGGCGTTCTTGAACAGGAACACCGGCTTGTCGTCACGGTCGTTGGCGATCGACATGCGGTGGCCTTCCAGCATATTCTGCAGGGTCTGGCTGTCGGTTTCGATCCAGCGGGCGGTGGTGTAAGGCACTGCTTCGAAGCCGATTTCAGTGCCATATTCCGCCTTCAGCCGATCCACCACGACATCAAGCTGCAGTGCGCCGACCACGCCGACGATCCAGTTGGAACCGAGATCCGGTTTGAAGATCTGAACAAGGCCTTCTTCGGCCAGGTCCTGAAGGCCCTGACGCATCTGTTTGACGCGCATGGTGTCGGACAGGCGTACGCGGCGCAGGATTTCCGGTGCGAACGCCGGCAGGCCGGTGACGTGGATGTTCTCGCCCTCGGTCAATGTGTCGCCAACACGCAACTGGCCATGGTTGGGAACACCGATGACATCGCCCGGATAGGCAAGGTCGGCGATTTCCCGTTCCTCGGCAAAGAAGAAGATCGGTGCGGAAACGGCAATCTGCTTGTCGGCGCGCACGTGCTTCAGCTTCATGCCGCGCTTGAAGGTGCCGGAGCACAGGCGCACGAAGGCAATGCGGTCGCGGTGCTTGGGGTCCATGTTTGCCTGCACCTTGAAGACGAAGCCGGTGACCTTGTCTTCCTGCGGCATGATTGTGCGCCCGCCGGTTGCCGGTTGCGAATGCGGCGGCGGGGCGAAGTCGGCGATGAAATCGAGCACTTCCTCGATGCCGTAGTCGCGCAGCGCCGAGCCAAAGAAAACCGGCGTCAGGTGCCCTTCCAGGAAGCTTTCCTTGTCGAATTCGGCGTAGCCTTCGGCGCCCAGTTCGACGTTCTCGGTCAGTTCATCCATGATCCGGTCGAACACGGTGCCGGTCAGGACCTCGTCATCAAGACCGGAAACGTCCTTGGTCTGGGTAAAGGCACCACCGCGCTCGCCATCGGAGGTGTGGAATTTCTTCTTCTGCCAGTCATAGACACCGAAAAAGTCCGAGCCCATGCCGACCGGCCAGGTCTGCGGAGAGACGTCGAGAGCCAGCGCCTCCTGTACCTCGTCCAGGATTTCAAGTGCATGCCGGCCTTCACGGTCGATCTTGTTGACGAAGGTGATGATCGGAATGTCACGCAGGCGGCAGACTTCGAACAGCTTGCGGGTCTGTGTTTCGATACCCTTTGCAGCGTCGATCACCATGATGGCCGCATCGACCGCGGTCAGCGTGCGATAGGTATCCTCGGAGAAGTCCTCGTGGCCAGGCGTGTCGAGCAGATTGTAGACGATGCCCTTGCGCTCGAACGTCATGACGGAGGACGAGACGGAAATGCCGCGTTCCTGCTCGATCTTCATCCAGTCGGACCTTGCGCGGCGGCGCTCGCCGCGAGCACGCACCTGACCGGCTGCCCGGATCGCGCCGCCTGAAAGCAGCAGCTTTTCGGTCAGGGTCGTCTTACCGGCATCCGGGTGTGAAATGATCGCAAAGGTGCGCCGGGACTGATAAGGCGCCGTGCCGTTTAGGCCAGTCATGAAGATCTCCTGATCCCAAATCCGGCGGGGCCGCGCAAACACGCCGGGAAAACCGGGGCGCAACCTTCCACTCAGGGCCGGACGGATTGATGTTTCGTTGGCGGAAGGTCATAGAGAGAATTCTTGAAGATTTCCAGCGCGAATATGACAAGTGGCATTGAAGGGAATAAAATCCTTTGTTTGGTATTTGGTTAGGGCAACAAATGAGATTTCACTTTGCTAGGTGTTCGGTCGCCATCTCAGTATTTTCGTTTGTTGTCGGACTATGGATAGCACTGGGCATTTTATCAAAACCTGCTTTCAGCCAAACGATCGCAAGTTCGACGTGCCCCTTAACGTGGATCAACACTATTGAAATGGTGGCAAAAGCCCGTGCGAGCCAACCGATTGCCTCCAAGGGTGTGCTTGTGTCCGGTATCGATGGCGAGGTTTACAACTGCCTTGACGAGAAAGTACCTGCAAGAGAATTGAAGGAAATAGCACGCGCTCAGAGGTCGCTTGCGCAGGTCATGGCAGAAACTCGTGCTGAAGATCCGAACGAGCACCTTGGGTTATGCGATTGCGGTTTATACAAAAGTCAAACGGGCTTCAAAATTAATATCTGTAACCTGCCGTATGACGAAATCGAACTCAAGACCGTACGTTGCACCAAGCGGCTCGAAATATATTTGAAAAATCTTCAATAGAAGCGAGCAAAGTTTCCGCTCTCCCAATCCCTCTTTTCATTCCGCCTAGGAACTCAGCCCTGTGAGCAAACGCAAATGCCTGATCGTCGGCATCGCGATGATCGCCGTCACCGCCGCCATCCTTCTCGCCATGGGGCGGATCCCGATCTGTGATTGCGGCTATGTCTTGTTGTGGACACCGGCCAGCGATGTCGCCGGTTCCTCGCAACATGTAGCCGACTGGTACACGCCCTCGCATATCATCCACGGCTTCCTGTTCTATCTGTTCCTGTGGCTGGTTTTCAGACGCTGTTCCGTCGGTGAGCGCGCGCTCGGAGCGATCTTCATCGAAGCAGCCTGGGAAATTGTCGAGAACAGCCCGTGGATCATCGACCGGTACCGTGAAGCGACCATTGCCGTTGGCTACACCGGCGACAGCGTCCTGAATTCCGTCTTCGATATTCTCTGGATGCTCGCCGGCTTCTTCTTTGCCTGGCGCATGCCGGTCTGGGTCACGATCCTGGTCGGGATTGCCTTCGAACTGCTTGCGCTCTGGGTGATAAAGGACAATCTCACGCTGAATGTTCTGATGCTGGTCTACCCGGTCGAGGCGATCAAGGTCTGGCAAGGCGGGTAAAAGCTTACGCTGCTGAACACTCCCGCTGCACCGACGAGCAAGGTCTACTGCTTCCGGGAAGGCTCAACCGTGCCTTCTTGATGGAGTTTCGTTGCCCCTCTCCTCATGAATTGGGGCGGCGCTTTGCGAATGCTCCAGCCCCCTCCGCAGAAGATGGTCACTTCAGCTTGCGGGAAATGCCACCACAGCTCTCGCGCACGATGAGATCCCCGTGGAGCAGATGAGTGCGCGTTTCCAACGACCGGTTCGCAAGGCGATCAAGCAGGATCGTCATGGCCTTTTCGCCGATATGTTGCCGGGGTTGGCGAATTGTCGTCAATCCGGGCGTGAAATTGTTGGCAAAGGGAATGTCGTCGAAACCAAGCACGGAGAAATCTTCCGGGACGCGGTAGCCACGCAGTTGAAGCGCCGAGATGACCCCGATGGCGGTGTTGTCGTTGAAACAGAAGAAAGCGGTTGGCAGGTCGTCCTTGATGAACAGCCGTTCGACGGCGGCGCGCCCGCTCTCGCTGGAGCCGTCGCCCTCCACGCGCCAGTCGCGCAGTGCCTCGGGTGATTCTCTCAACCCTTGCAGATATCCGGAATGGCGAAGATCGCTACGGATGTCGGCTGGCCCGCCGGAAATATAGGTGATCCGCCGGTGCCCCAGGGAGATCAGATATTCGGTCGCCACCTTGGAGGCCGCGACATCATCCACGCCGACGTAGCTGATTTCGGGGTTCGAGACCGGACGCTCGGTCGCAACGATCGGCGGCAGGTTGATGAGCGGTGTTTGTGGCTGCCCGGCAACCGGAATATGCCCTGTCAGCAAGACAAGCCCGTCGGCCATGCCCGTCGACAGGAAACGCAGGTAGTTCTGCTCCAGTCCGCTGGTACCTTCGGTGTTGCCGATGAGAACACCATAACCACGGTCGTTTGCCGCTTTTTCCAGCCCTGTCAGAATGCCGGCAAAGTTTGGATCAGCAATGGAAGACGCCAGCACCAGCACCATCTGCGAGCGCTGCATGCGCAGGTTCTGCGCCATGGCATTGGCGGTGTAACCGGTTCGGGCAATAGCGGCCGTAACCTTCTTGCGCGTGCTCTCGGCAACCTTCTCCGGCGAGCGCAAGGCCCTGCTGACGGTCGCGATGGAAACGCCCGCCAGTTTCGCAACGTCTTCAATGGTCGCCGGCCGCTCGCCCGGTTCGCTCATTTTCTATTTCCAGACATGCTGCGGTGCGGCCTCGTGGTAAGTCCATGAATCGCAACGCCATCTACGCTGTATAGAACGCATTGCACATAATGAAAAGGTTTACAGAGGCCAATGTAAAGGTTTACACGATCCATGAAAACGTTTACATCAAACGCATGGTGCCATTGAGGAAGAGGGCTTTGGCGCCTTGGGAGGAACAAGAATGAGCGTGGACACCACTGCTCCGGCAGCGGTCATCGAGGCCGTGAACATCAGCAAATCCTTTGGGCCGGTTCCCGTGCTGTTCAGTGTCAGCATGGACGTCCGCCCTGGCGAGGTTCATGCCCTGATCGGCGAGAACGGCGCCGGCAAGTCGACGCTGATGAAAATCCTCTCCGGTTTTCACGATCCGACCTCCGGCCAGATCCGTCTCGACGGCAAGCAGACCGACCTGCCCGCCAACGGCGGCGCAGAGAAACTCGGCGTCGTGCTGATCCACCAGGAGCTCAATCTCGCCGAACAGATGACGGTAGAGGAAAACGTGTTCCTCGGCCGCGAGATCAAATCCAACGGCTTTCTGGACAAGGCGGCCATGCAGGCAACCGTCCGGAAGTATCTGGACGAGATCGGCCTCGACATTTCCCCCACCGACCGCATTTCCGACCTTACCATCGCCCAGAAGCAGATGGTCGAGATCGTCAAGGCCGTCAGTCGGAACGCCCGCATCCTGATCATGGACGAACCAACCGCCGTTCTGACCGAGGAGGAAACACAGGTTTTCTTCCGTCAGGTGGAAAAGCTGAAAGAAAGCGGCGTCGGCATCGTTTTCGTTTCGCACAAGCTCAACGAGGTGAAGGAGATTGCCGACCGCGTCACCATCCTGCGTGACGGTCAGTGGATCGACACGCGTGCCTCCAGCGACCTGACCCCGGACATGATGGCCCAGATGATGGTTGGACGGGAGCTTTCCGATCTCTACCCGCCCATGCATGAGGCAGACGTCGATGCGGAGCTCGTTCTGGAAGTCCAGAACCTGTGTGCGCCGTCCGTCGACAACGTCAGCTTCAGCCTGCGCAAGGGCGAGATATTGGGCTTTTCGGGTCTGATCGGCTCCGGCAGGACCGCAGTCTTCGAGACGATTTGCGGCCTTGCGCCGTTTGAAGCAGGAACGATCAGGCTTTTTGGACGCGACACCGGCCCCATGACCGTCGCGCAGGCACGGGACCTTGGTTTGGCCTATCTCACCAAGGACCGGAAAGAAAAAGGACTGCTTCTCGAAAAGAAGATGCGGCCAAACCTGACCCTGTTCGCCCTGCCGAAATTCGTCCGCAATTTCGGTCTCGACAGCAAGGCGGAAGAAGACGCGCTCAACCGTGCGATCCGCCGCTTCGACGTTCGGGCCCGCGACAAGGAAATCACGGTCGGCAAGCTGTCGGGCGGCAACCAGCAGAAGCTGCTGCTCGCCAAGATCATGGAATGCGATCCGAAGATCGTCATCATCGATGAACCGACCCGGGGTATCGATGTCGGCACGAAACAACAGATCTACCACTTCATCGCAGCCCTTGCCGCCGAAGGGGTTTCGGTCGTGGTCATCTCTTCGGAGATGCCGGAAATCATCGGTATTTGCCATCGGGTGGTGGTTATGCGCGAAGGCCATATCACCGGCGTTCTGACCGGCGATCACATCAACGAAAACGAAATCATGCGCTACGCCGCCGGGCTGAAACGGGAGGAACTCCATTGACCATGATGACCGCGTCTGACGATACAGCGGCCAAGCCGGCCAAGAGGTCTTCCATAGACTTCAAGACGATTGGCCCCGCAGTTGCCCTTCTGATCCTTTGCATCATCGGCTTTCTGCTGAACCCTGCCTTCGTCAGCGAAGGCAATCTGACCAACCTTCTGACCCGCTCTGCCTTCATCGGCATAATTGCTGTCGGGGCGACCTTCGTCATCACCGCCGGCGGCATCGATCTGTCTGTAGGGTCCATGGCGGCAGCCATTTCTGGTGTCATGATCATCATCATGAACAACGCCGTCGAGACCATGGGCAGCGGCGTTCCGACAGTTCTGCTCGGCTGCGGCCTAGCCATCGTGCTGGGCATCGGGGCCGGCTGGGTGAACGGTGCCCTGACCACCAAGGGCAAGATTGAAGCCTTCATCGTAACGCTCGGCACCATGGGCATCTATCGCTCGCTGGTGACCTACTTTGCCGATGGCGGCACCCTGTCGCTCAACTTCGATATTCGCGGAACCTACAGGCCTGTCTATTACGACACGTTTCTGGGCCTGCCCTTCCCTGTCTGGGTGTTCATCGCGGTTGCCATCTGCGGCTGGCTGCTGCTGAACCGCACCGCGTTCGGCCGCTATTGCACGGCCATCGGTTCGAACGAGGCTGTCGCCAGATATTCGGCGATCAACGTGGACCGTGTGAAGACGCTTACCTATGTCATCCAAGGCCTGTGCGTTTCCTTTGCCACCATCATTTACGTGCCCCGACTCGGCTCGGCGTCCGCGTCCACCGGCGTGTTGTGGGAACTTGAGGCGATCGCCGCGGTCATCATCGGCGGTACGGTCCTGAAGGGTGGGTATGGCCGGATCGGTGGCACCATCCTTGGTGCGCTCATTCTCACCACCATCGGCAACATTTTGAACTTCACCGATGTGATCTCGAATTACCTGAATGGAACCATGCAGGGCCTGATCATCATCGTCGCAGTGTTTCTTCAGCGCAGTGACTGGAAGCTCCGCAAGAGCAAGTAAGCCCCTGAGCTGATTTCAACCGAACCGGGACCCGTCCCCAATTCAAATACCGGATCGCACCGGACGGGAGAGGTGCGTCCAGATGGCAGCATTGAAGGAGGAAGCAATGCTCATGAAGAAAGCTTTGGGAGTGATCGCGGTAACCGGTGCGCTGGCCTTTGCGGGCGCTGCGGTTGCACAGGAAAAAATCAAGATCGGCGTCAGCTATCCGACCCCGACCCATGCCTGGGCAGCCGGCATGAACTGGCACGCGGAACAAGCGGAAAAGCGGCTTGAGGCGCTTTATCCGGATGTCGATCTCATCCTGGTGAACTCGCCGGATCCGGAAGCACAGGCAAGTGCCCTGGAAGACCTGGTCTCCGTTCACCAGATCAAAGCCCTGGTGGTTCTGCCGTTCGAATCCGAACCGCTGACCGACCCGGTGCTGAACGTCAAGAAATCCGGTGCATGGATCACGGTCGTCGACCGCGGCCTCAGCCAGCCGGGCATCGAAGACCTTTATGTGGCCGGCAACAACCCGGAACTGGGCCGTGTTTCCGCCCAGTACATGAAGACCCGTCTGAAGGACGGCGACAACATCGTCATCCTGCGCGGTATTCCGACGGTCATCGACAATGAGCGCTTCGACGCGTTCATGGCCGAGATTGAAGGCTCCGGCATCAACGTGCTCGACCACAAGCACGCCAACTGGAACCGCGACGACGGCTTTGAAGTGATGCAGGACTTCCTGTCCCGCTTCCCGGACATCGACGCGGTCTGGGCCCAGGACGACGACATCGCCATTGGCGTGGTTGCCGCCCTGAAACAGGCTGGCCGTGACGGCGACGGCATGTTCGTCGTTGGCGGTGCCGGCATGAAGGAAACCATCAAGGCAATCATGGACGGCGACACCCTTATTCCGGTCGACGTTCTCTATCCGCCGGCGATGATCGCCACCGCAATGGACCAGACGGTTGCCGCCTTCAAGTCCAACGGTCCGGTTGCTGGCCGCTACATTCTCGGTGCGACGCTGATCACGCCGGAAAATGCTGAAAACTACTACTTCCCGGATTCGCCCTTCTAAGGCTTCGGGACGTAGCAGGCCGGGGTCTTTCGCGATGGGACCCCGGCCCTTTCCACCTCACCTTCCCCGATTTCTGGAGAATGTCATGAAAACAATAAAGGGTCCGGCGTTGTTTCTCGCCCAGTTTGCGGGGGACGAAGCGCCGTTCAATTCCTGGGCGTCGATCACGAAATGGGCCGCGGACTGCGGCTATCTTGGCGTTCAGGTACCCAGTTGGGACAGCAGGCTGATCGACCTTGAAAAGGCCGCCAGTTCCAAGACCTATTGCGACGAATTCATTGGAACGGCGCGCGAGAACGGTGTCGAGATCACCGAGCTTTCGACCCACTTGCAGGGCCAGCTCGTTGCCGCGCACCCGGCCTATGACACGGCTTTCGACGGCTTTGCCGCGCCGCATGTCCATGGCAATCCTGCTGCCCGTCAGGCCTGGGCGGTCGACCAGGTCAAACTGGCCCTGGCCGCAAGCCGCAATCTCGGCATTTCAGCCCACGCCACCTTTTCCGGCGCGCTTGCCTGGCCCTATGTCTATCCGTGGCCGCAGCGCCCTGCCGGACTGATCGAAACCGCATTTGACGAACTTGCCAGACGCTGGCGTCCGATCCTCGACTATGCCGAGGAAATGGGGGTTGATGTCTGTTACGAAATTCACCCGGGTGAGGATCTGCATGACGGCATCACCTTCGAGATGTTCCTGGAGCGCGTCAACGGTCACGACCGCTGCAAGATGCTCTACGATCCGTCCCATTATGTGCTGCAGTGCCTGGATTATCTGGACAATATCGACATCTACAAAGACCGGATCGGCATGTTCCACGTCAAGGATGCGGAGTTCAACCCGACCGGACGTCAGGGTGTTTATGGCGGCTACCAGTCGTGGGTTGACCGCGCCGGCCGCTTCCGCTCCCTTGGCGATGGTCAGGTCGATTTCGGAGCCGTCTTTTCCAAGATGGCCGCGAATGATTTCGATGGCTGGGCCGTGGTTGAGTGGGAATGCTGCCTGAAGCACCCTGAAGACGGGGCTCGGGAAGGCGCGGACTTCGTAAAGGCTCACATCATCCGCGTGACCGAAAAGGCCTTTGACGATTTTGCCGACGGCGGCAGTGACGAGGCAGCCAACCGGAAGATGCTGGGGATCAACTAGAGTTTTGACTTCGACGAGGCAACAATTGAACGGGTCGGCGACGACGCTCGCCACCTCTCACTCTCGTCATGAGGAGGACCGCCCGGTCCGTTTCGAAGGGTGGGCTGCAATTTTGAAAACAAGTGGCCCCTCCCTCGAAAAAGCGCATCCGCGCTTCCTCAGCATGGGGTTTCTATGTATGTAAACAACGCGTGTAATCGATTACAGCGCGCGGCACGATAGAACAGAAACAGTTTCAGGAGGAGCGATATGGCCATCGAAGGAAAAGACACCGTGCAGACGCGCCCGATCCGGCTCGGCATGGTCGGCGGCGGCAAGGATGCCTTTATCGGCGCCGTTCACCGAATTGCCGCGCGCATCGACGGCGCCTACGACCTGGTGGCGGGGGCCCTGTCTTCCACCCCGGAGAAAGCTCTTGAATCTGGCCGCGCGCTCGGCCTCAAGGAAGATCGCATCTATGGCTCTTTCGAGGAAATGGCCAAGCGTGAAGCCCGGCTGAAAGACGGCATAGAAGCCGTTGCGATCGTGACGCCGAACCACATGCACTATCCCGCGGCGAAGGAATTCCTGAAACGCGGGATCCATGTCATCTGCGACAAGCCTCTGACTTCGACCCTGGCCGATGCCAAGAAATTCGTGAAGGCTGCGGAAAGCTCCGATGCCCTCTTCTTCCTGACCCACAACTACACCGGTTATCCGATGGTTCGGCAGGCACGCGAGATGGTGGCCAGTGGCGACCTTGGCACGATCCGCGTCGTTCAGGTGGAGTATCCCCAGGACTGGCTGACGGTGGAACAGCACAACAAGCAGGCTGATTGGCGTACCGACCCTGCGCGCACGGGCCTTGGCGGCTCCACGGGCGATATCGGCACTCACGCCTATAATCTTGCCTGCTTCATCACAGGCCAGTCGGCGGAAAGCCTTGCAGCCGACCTGCAGTCCTTCGTTCCGGGCCGTCAGGTGGATGACAACGGCCACGTGATGCTGCGCTACGCCAGCGGCGCGCGCGGCATGCTGTGGTGTTCGCAGGTGGCACCGGGCAACGAGAACAATCTCAAGATCCGGATCTATGGCGACAAGGCCGGGCTCGAGTGGCACCAGGAAGACCCGAACTATCTCCACTACACGCCTTTCGGAAAGCCGAAGCAGCTGCTGACACGGGGTGGTGCGGGCATGCTCGACAGCATCGCCTCGGCCACACGTGTGCCGCCAGGACATCCGGAAGGCTATCTGGAAGGCTTCGCCAACCTCTACAAGGACGCTGCCGATGCCATCCGTGCCCACCAGTCCGGCAAGGACGCCAGCTCTCTGGTTCCGGGAATCACAGACGGGCTTGCCGGCGTGCGCTTTGTCGACGCCTGCGTCCGCTCTTCGGCGAAAAACGCTGCCTGGGTGAAGCTGGACGGATAGTCTTGCCCATCGTCGCACTTCACGAAGCCCGGGCCCTGTTGCCCGGGCTTTTGTCGTTTTCAGGGCAGCTCCCTCGAGAAAGCAGGGCCACAGAACAACATCCTTGCCGCTCTCGGCAATTCCACACGGTGGTGTGTACTGTACCCTGGATCTTGACTTGGAGCGGGAGGACCAATGGCGAGCCACATACCTTCCTCGTTGCCCCATGGCTTGACCGTGGTTTCCATGCCGATTCCTGACCTCTGTCACGCCTCCCGGAAATGGCCCCGCATCGGCGTGGATTGCCGGATCAGGTCCGGGAACGACGAAGGAAAGATGCAATCCAGATCGTTATTTTTTTCATTATTACAGATACTTACCTATCCCGTTCGCACCGCACAACGCTACTCGCTTTACAAAAGTAATAAAGTATTACTTAATGATTTTTGTGAGGAGAATATACCTTGTGGAGGAGACCCTATGAAACTCAAGGCAATGCTTATTGCCGGGGCAATGTCGTTTGTCCCGATGACCGCCATGGCTGCCGATCTGACCATCGGTTTTTCGCAGATCGGATCTGAATCCGGTTGGCGTGCAGCTGAAACAACTGTCACCAAGCAGGAAGCTGAAAAGCGCGGCATTGATCTGAAATTCGCCGATGCCCAGCAGAAGCAGGAAAACCAGATCAAGGCGATCCGGTCCTTCATCGCACAGGGTGTCGATGCGATCCTGCTCGCTCCTGTGGTTGCCACCGGTTGGGACGAAGTCCTGGAAGAAGCCAAGGATGCAGAGATCCCGGTCGTGCTGCTTGACCGGACTGTCGACGCACCGGAAGATCTCTACATGACCGCCGTCACGTCGGACCTTGTTCACGAAGGCAGCGTCGCCGGCCAGTGGCTGGTTGATGAAACTGCCGGCGAGAAGTGCGACATCGTCGAACTTCAGGGAACAACCGGTTCCAGCCCCGCCATCGACCGCAAGAAGGGTTTCGAGCAGGCGATTTCCGGTCATGACAATCTGAACATTGTCCGCAGCCAGACCGGCGACTTCACCCGAAGCCAGGGCAAGGTCGTCATGGAAAGCTTCCTGAAGGCCGTTGGCGGCGCCAACATCTGTGCCCTTTATGCTCACAACGACGACATGGCTGTCGGTGCCATCCAGGCGATCAAGGAAGCCGGCCTGAAGCCCGGTGAGGACATCAAGATCGTCTCGATCGACAGTGTTCCGGACATCCACCTGGCGATGGCAAACGGCGAAGCCAATGCCACGATCGAACTGACCCCGAACATGGCTGGCCCGGCGCTGGACGCGCTTGAAGCCTTCCTTGCAGATGGCACGATGCCGCCGAAGTGGATCCAGACCGAGTCCAAACTCTACACGCTCAAAGATGATAACATGGCCATCTACGAGATGAAGAAAGACCTGGGATACTAAGAACGATCCCGATGCCGGGTGGCCTGCCGCCCGGCATCTCAAGGTTCAGGAAGTCCGACTTCGGGGGAAGCCGATACATGGCGAGCGTAACCGACCCTGTGCTCGAATGCCGGGGCATATCCAAATTCTTTCCGGGAGCCATAGCGCTGGATGCAGTGGACCTGACCCTTTATCCGGGTGAAGTGCATGCGCTGCTCGGCGAAAACGGGGCCGGAAAATCCACCCTGATCAAATGCCTGACCGGCGCCTATCGGCGCGATGCCGGCACCATCCTCCTGAACAACCGGGAAATCTCGCCCAACAGCACTCAGGACAGCCAGAAACTGGGTATCGGCACCGTCTACCAGGAAGTGAACCTGCTACCGAACCTGACCGTTGCGGAGAACCTTTTTCTCGGCCGTCAGCCGATGTGGCACGGGTTCATTTCCCAGCGCAAGATGATGAAGATGGCGCGGGACCTGCTTGCCGAATTCGGCCTCTCCGTCAATCCGGCCGAACCGCTGTCGGCCTATTCCGTCGCCGTACAACAGGTGGTCGCGATTGCCCGCGCCGTCGAGCTTTCCGGCAAGGTTCTGATCCTTGACGAACCGACAGCCAGCCTCGACCGGGACGAAGTCGACCTTGTTTTTTCGGTCATTGAAAAACTGAAGGCGCGTGGCCTTGCCATTGTCTTCATCACGCATTTTCTCGACCAGGTGTTCGAGATCTCCGACCGGGCAACAGTGCTGAGAAACGGCCGTGTGGTTGGCACCCGTCAGCTTGCAGACGCAACCCAGACCGAGATCGTGACGCTGATGCTCGGCCGGCAGCTGGAAGATCGCATCCACGACCGCGCCCCGTCGGCAACCGGCGACACATTGATCGAGCTGACGAACTTCGGCAAACGCGGCATGATCACGCCGTTTGACCTGACCGTGCGCAAGGGCGAAGTCGTCGGCCTTGCCGGGCTTCTGGGGTCCGGACGTACCGAAACTGCCGAAATCATCTTTGGTGCCGTGCAGGCTGACCAGGGCGAAGCGCTGCTGGAAGGCAAGAAGGTCACCATCAAGAACCCGCGTGAGGCCGTCGCGCACCGGTTTGCGCTCTGTCCGGAAGACCGGAAGAGCGACGGTATCGTCGGCGATCTTTCCGTACGGGAGAACATCATTCTGGCTCTGCAGGCCCGCCAGGGCTGGTTCCGGCCACTACCGAAAGCAAAGGTCAATGAACTGGCGGAAGCCTATGTCAAGGCCCTCGACATTCGCCTCGCCAGCCTGGACATGCCAATCCGCCTGCTTTCTGGCGGTAACCAGCAGAAGGCACTGCTGGCAAGATGGCTGGCGACCAATCCGGCCTTCCTGATCCTGGATGAACCGACACGCGGCATTGATGTCGGCGCCCACGCGGAAATCATCGCCCTTATCGAGAAGCTGCGCGAAGACGGCATGGCGCTTCTTGTGGCCTCGTCCGAACTGGAGGAGCTCGTCGCCTATTCCACCAGGGTGATCGTGCTGCGTGACCGGCGTCAGGTTTGCGAACTTGCCGGTGACGACATCACGACTTCCAACATTGTCGCGGCCATTGCCGACGAACCCATGGCGGAGGCCGTTTGATGACCGCACATGTTCACAACACCCTCCGTCGGATCACCCCGCAGCTGATCATCCTGGCTGCCGTTCTGATGCTGAACTTCATGGTATTCCCGGATTTCTTCCGGATAGAATTCCAGAACGGGCGCCTCTTCGGCAATCTGATTGACGTGCTCAATCGTGCCGCGCCAACCGCCCTTCTGTGTATCGGCATGACACTGGTCATCGCGACCAGAGGCATCGATCTGTCGGTTGGTGCTGTCATGGCAATTGCCGGTGCGGTTGCCGCTTCCCTTGCCGTGGATGGACATGGCTGGCACGTCGCCCTTACCGGTGCGCTTGCCGTCGGTGCGATCTGCGGCCTGTGGAACGGCGTGCTGGTTGCTGTCCTGCGCATTCAGCCGATCGTCGCAACGCTTGTGCTGATGGTGGCCGGCCGGGGCATTGCCCAGTTGGTGACGGAGGGAACGATCCTGACCTTCCTGGATCCCGGCCTCATCCACCTGGGCGCCGGCACGATCCTGGGCATTCCGACCCCGATCCTGATCTGGATCGGGCTTGGGCTCGCGGTTGCGGCAGTCGTCCGCAAGACCGCGCTTGGCATGCTGATCGAGGCAATCGGCATCAACGAGAGCTCTTCGCGCCTTGCGGGCATCAACAGCCGTGTGCTGATCATCTCGGTCTATCTGATTTCCGGTGTCTGCGCGGCCCTGGCCGGTGTCATCGTCGCGGCGGACATCAAGGGGGCAGACGCCAACAATGCCGGTCTCTGGCTGGAACTTGATGCCATCCTTGCGGTGGTCATTGGTGGCAACTCGCTGCTTGGCGGGCGTTTTTCGATCATGGCGTCACTGCTCGGAGCCCTGATCATCCAGTCGGTCAATTCGGTGATCCTGCTGTCCGGCATGCCGCCTGAATTCAACCTGGTCATCAAGGCACTTATCATCATCGCGATCCTGGTCATCCAGTCTCCGACCGTGAAACACGCGCTTTACATCTTGCGGGCTTCCGCGGAGCCCCAGCCGTCCGACCCCATCAAGGAAGCGAAAGAAAGCCCGCAATGATCCGCTCCACTCATCTGCCGCTTCTGATCACCATCGCGACTTTCGTGCTGGCCTACACGCTGTGCGCGTCGCAATACCCGGCGATGCTGTCGACACGGGTCGTCGCGAACCTTCTGACAGACAACGCCTTTCTTGGAATAGCCGCCGTCGGCATGACCTTCGTGATCCTTTCGGGGGGTATCGATCTTTCGGTCGGCTCGGTGATCGCCTTTACCGGCGTCTTTCTGGCTGTGATCCTGAGGGATACCTCGATCCATCCGCTGGTCGCCTTTGTCCTGGTACTGGCGATCACCATTTCCTTCGGCGCGGCGATGGGGGCGATGATCCACTATCTGGAGATGCCGCCCTTCATCGTCACGCTGGCAGGCATGTTCCTGGCCCGCGGCGCGGCCTATGTGCTGTCGACCGACAGCGTGCCGATCACCCATGAGTTCTACGACACACTGCAGTCGCTTTACTGGAAGGCTCCGGGCGGTGGACGTTTCCGGCTCACCGGCATGATCATGCTGCTGACCTTCCTCGTCGGGATCATCGTCGCTCACCGCACCCGCTTCGGCCAGAATGTCTATGCACTTGGCGGCGGGCTGTCGACAGCCCGGCTGATGGGCGTGCCCCTGGCAAGAACCACCATCGGAATCTACGCCACGTCAGGCGGCCTTGCCGGACTAGCCGGGATCATCTTCTCTCTCTACACGTCCGCCGGCTATTCACTGGCAACGGTCGGGGTCGAACTCGACGCCATCGCGGCGGTGGTGATCGGCGGCACATTGCTTACCGGCGGCACTGGTTTTGTCGCAGGCACATTCTTTGGCATTTTGATCATGGGGTTGATACAAACCTTTATCGTGTTCGACGGAACGCTTTCGAGCTGGTGGACAAAGATCGTGATCGGCGGTTTGCTCTTCGGCTTCATCTTGCTTCAGAAGGGACTCACTTGGGCAACGACACTGCGCAGAAAACCAGCGACAGAGTTCGCCGCGCAATCATGACCTTCGTCGCCACCGGCGGGTTGGGAAGCCAGATCGGAAACCATACCGATCAGGTTGTCGAGCAACTGGGAAGAGCCATCGTTGCAGGTGAGTATCCGCCGGAAACGATGATCCCCCTGGACCCGGACATTTCGGAAATGTTCGACGTCTCGCGCACGGTGGTGCGGGAAGCGAAGAAGACGCTGATCGCAAAAGGCCTGATCCAGTCGAAAGCCAAGGTTGGAACCCATGTCCGGCCCGCATCCGAATGGAACATGTTCGATCCGGACGTCCTGCGCTGGCACGCTGCGCTCAACAACCAGCGTCCGTTTCTGGAAGACCTGTTCGAGATCCGCCTGATCTTCGAACCGGCGGCGGCAGGCAGCGCCGCCAAGCGCGCAACCGATGCGGAATGCGTGACCCTGTCCAAACTCTGCGACAACCTTGCCAGCGGCAAGGACAGGGCTGCCGTGGCCGTGGCCGATCTGGAGTTTCACAAGATGATTCTGAAGCTCTCCGGCAATCGCTTCCTGCAATCGCTTGGAGATCTTGTTCAGGCCGCGCTCTACTCCCTCTTCATTGCCGAGGCCAACGAGCGCAACGACCAGGAAACCTACGAGTTCGTCGAGCGTCACCGCGCCATCGTCACGGCCATCAAGGCCGGAGACGCGAAGGCCGCTCATGACGCCATGGTCGCCGTCATCCTGGCCGGCCGGAAGATCGAACTGAATATCTGAGGCTTCAAACTTGAAAAAACGCCTCATCCTGAGGAGCGCACTTGTGCGCGTCTCGAAGGATGGGCCACTTGTTCAGAGCAAGGTGCCCATCCTTCGAGACGGACCTGAAGGTCCTCCTCAGGATGAGGTCGTCATTTGATCGCCCACCCGGCTCAGCTGGCCGGCAGCAGGTCGTCCGGCAGGTTCTGGTAGCAGACCGGGCGCAGGAAGCGCCGGATAGCCATCGTGCCGACGGAGGTGGCGCCGAAGTTGGTCGATGCCGGGTAAGGCCCACCGTGAACCATGCTGTCGGCAACTTCCACACCGGTCGGGAAGCCGTTGGCAAGCACGCGGCCTGCCTTGCGCTCCAGCACCGGCATCAGCTTGCGGGCAAGGTCCTTGTCGCCGGCATCCATCTGCAACGTGCAGGTGAGCTGGCCTTCCAGGCTCTTGGCGATTTCCAGAAGCTGTGCTTCATCCTTCACGCGGACCACGATGCCGAGCGGGCCGAAGACTTCCTCGCCCAGTTCCTCGTTGGCCAGCCAGTTGTCGCCAGTGGTCTCGAAGACGTAAGGCGCGGCTTCACGGGTCTCGCAGGACGTGCCGATCAGTTCGCGGACACCGCTGGAAGCGGCAACCCGCTTGGAACCGGACCGGTAGGCGGCCGCAATTCCGTCTGTCAGCATGGTCTGCTTGCCAATGCCGCCGAGGGCTTCTGTTGCTGTCGCAACGAAGGCGTCCGCATCCGGACCTTCGAGCACCAGGATAACGCCCGGGTTGGTGCAGAACTGGCCAGCACCCATTGTCAGCGATCCGGCCCAGCCCTTTGCAATTGCCTCGCCGCGAGCGGAGAGCGCCTCGGGAAGCAGGAACATCGGGTTGACCGAACCAAGTTCACCAAAGAACGGGATCGGCACCGGGCGCTGTGCGCACATGTCGAACAGGGCACGGCCGCCACGCAGGGAGCCAGTGAAACCGACGGCGGTGATCAGCGGGTGCTGAACAAGCGCCTGGCCAACCTCGAAACCATTGCCCTGGATGAAGGAGAAGACACCCGGATGCAGGCCGCAGGACTTGATGGCTGCGGCGATCGCCTCGGCGACGATCTCACCGGTGCCCGGATGGGCCGGGTGGCCACGGACGACCACGGGGCAGCCGGCAGCCAGAGCCGATGCCGTATCTCCGCCGGCGGTCGAGAATGCCAGCGGGAAGTTGGAAGCACCAAAGACCGCGACCGGTCCGATCGGGCGCTGGACCAGCTTCAGGTCCGGGCGCGGCAGAGGCTGACGGTCCGGCAGAGCTTCGTCATGACGCTTGTCGAGATAATCGCCTTTCAGAATATGCGAGGCAAACAGGCGCAACTGGCCGGTGGTGCGACCACGCTCGCCCTGAAGACGCGCTTCCGGCAAACCGGTTTCGGAAGTGCCGATCTCGGTGATGGCGTCCGCACGGGCTTCAATCTCGTCTGCAATGGCATTGAGGAATTTCGCCCGCTCTTCACTGCTGGAATAACCATAGCTCCAGAAGGCTTCTTCCGCTGCGCGGCAGGCCGCGTCCACCTGGTCGGCGGTACCGACGGAAAAAGCGTGAGACGCGCCATGCGCCGGTTCGGAGGTGAATGTTGCATCGCCAGCAACCCATTGCCCTGCAACAAGCTGCTTTCCGTGAGGCATAAAAGTCATGTCAAACCTTCTGGTTTTGAAGATGGATCAGAATTCGAACGGATCAGTGATGACGCGCCGCCCAAGAGAAAAGGCGTCGCACACATGGATCAACGGCGAGAGATCGACGTCGCTCGTGCCCGATTTCACCAGATCCGCCATACGGACGTAGAGGTTGGCATATTCATGGTTCGCCCCCTGTATAACGGGCTCACCGTCGATTTCCAGCTTCTCACCGCCAAGTGACAGCTTTGCGGCGCCCCGGTCGGTTTCAACGTCGATGTCCCATGTCTGGGGTCCTTCCTGACGCCAGTCGAAATCGGCGGACATTTCCGCACCAACCGGATCTGCGAAGGTCAGCCCGGCGGCAATCGGCGTTGCCCGGTTCTCCGGAAACTCCAGCGTCGCACCGGTGAGGTGAACCGGATAGGGAAGAACTTCGGTCAGGATCGAGAGCGCATTGATGCCTGGATCGAAGACCCCCATGCCACCCGGCTCCCAGATCCATTCCTGGCCGGGATGCCAACGGCGAACATCTTCCTTCCAGGTGATCTTGAGCCGTTTCAACGTGCGTTCGGCAAGGAATGCCTTCAGCGCCGGCACGCTGTCGGCGTAGCGGGAGTGCCAGGTGGCGAACAACGTCACCCCGTGTTCCCTTGCAAGTGCCTCCAGCGCATAGCATTCGGCCAGGCTCTGACCCGGCGGCTTTTCCAGCATCACATGCTTGCCGGCCTTCAAGGCCTTGGCCGCATACTCGAACCGAGGTTGCGGCGGAATGGCGAGCGAGACCGTGGTGATATCCGGCCGCTTTTCCAGAAGCTCGTCGATCGTCTGGAAGTGATCGATCCCGTCAACGCCGGCGTGACGGCTGACCGCCGCCTCCAGCTGCCAGTCCGGATTACCGGCAATTGCCGGAATGTGCTGATCGCGGGCAATCTTGCCGATGCCCACCAGCGCCAGTTTTTCTGCCATCAATGTGAATCCTTCGGCACTGCGGAACCGCGACAGCCTTTCAGGAAGTCGAAATCGGCGCCGGTGTCGGCACCCTGGACGTGGTCATGGAACAGACGGGCGTAGCCGCTGTCCGGAACATGGTGCGACGGCTTCCATGCTGCAAGCCGTGCGGACAATTCCTGTTCGGAAATGTCGAGATGGATTGTCCGGTTCGCAACATCCAGTTCGATCATGTCGCCGTCTTTCACCACAGCCAGCGGTCCACCGGCAGCCGCCTCCGGAGAGGTATGCAGGACAACGGTGCCATAAGCCGTGCCGGACATGCGCGCATCCGAAATGCGGACCATGTCGGTAATGCCTTTCTTCAGCACCTTGGGCGGCAAGCCCATGTTGCCGACTTCCGACATGCCCGGATACCCCTTGGGGCCGCAGTTTTTCAGCACCATGACGCAGGTTTCGTCGATGTCGAGGGTGTCGTCGTTGATCTTGGCCTTGTAGTCATCGATATCCTCAAAGACCACTGCCCTGCCCTTGTGCTGCATCAGATGCGGCGACGCGGCAGACGGTTTCAGGACAGCGCCATTGGGTGCAAGGTTGCCCTTCAGAATCGCGATACCACCCTGGCTGGTCAGCGCCTTATCCGCCGGCAGGATGACATCCTCGTTCCAGTTCTTCACGTCCTTGACCTGGTCCCACATGGTCTCGCCGGAAACGGTGATGGCATCCTTGTTGAGCATGCCCGCCTCGCCGAGGCGCTTGATCACCACCGGCAGACCACCTGCATAGAAGAACTCTTCCATCAGGTATTTGCCGGAGGGCATCAGGTTGACGATGGTCGGAATGTCCCGACCTGCCTTGTCCCAATCATCAAGCGAGAGGTCTATGCCGACACGGCCGGCGATGGCCAGCAGGTGGATGACAGCATTCGTCGATCCGCCAATGGCGCCATTGGTGCGGATGGCGTTCTCGAAGGCTTCCCGGGTCAGGATATCGGACGGTTTCAGATCGTCCTTCACCATCTGCACGATCCGCCGGCCGGAGAGATGCGCCATCACCCGGCGGCGGCTGTCGACAGCCGGGATGGCGGCATTGCCGGACAGCGCCATGCCGAGCGCCTCGGCCATAGAGGCCATGGTGGATGCCGTGCCCATAGTGTTGCAGCTGCCTGGGGACCGGCTCATGGCGGCCTCGGCCTCCAGAAACTCCTCCTGGGTCATTTCCCCAGCCTTCACCGCCTCGGAGAATTTCCAGAGGTGCGTGCCGGATCCGACCCGTTCGCCCTGGAACCAGCCGTTCAGCATTGGGCCGCCGGTGACGACAATTGCCGGAATATCGACGGAGGCTGCGCCCATCAGCAAAGAAGGCGTGGTCTTGTCGCAGCCAACCAGCAAGACGACACCATCCAGTGGTGCTCCGCGGATCGCCTCTTCCACATCCATGCTGGCAAGGTTGCGAAACATCATCGCGGTCGGACGCAGCGTGCTCTCGCCGGTCGAGAACACGGGGAACTCCACCGGAAAGCCGCCGGCCTCGTAGATCCCGTGTTTGACGCGCTCCGCCAGATCGCGCAGATGCGCGTTGCAGGGCGTGAGTTGAGACCAGGTGTTGCAGATGCCAATAACCGGGCGACCATCGAAGAGGTCGTCCGGCAGACCCTGGTTCTTCATCCAGCTGCGGTGATAGATGTGGTCACGGCTGGTGCCGCCGAACCATTCGGTCGACCGCAGTTTGCGCGGCCATTTCGCCGGTTTGAATGCCATGATCTAAAGAACCTTCACTTGAGCCGCCCCGGCTTCCGCAGCCTTGAAAGCCAAGCGGTTTTTCAGGGGAACGCCGAACCCCGGCGCGGAAATCTCGACCTCGTCCCCTTCCCGGCAGCCAATGCCATCGGCGAAGGAAAGCGTTGCCGTGCCGAACATGTGTACGTGCAGATCGCCCGGCTGGCGGAAAACGTCATACTTGAAATGATGGTGTTCCAGGTTCGCCAGCGTGTGGGACATGTTGCCTTCGCCCGACAGGAATGGCTTTTCCCAAAGCACTGCGCCGTCACGGTAGATCCGGCTGGTACCTTCAACCTTCTCCGGAAGCGAACCGACCATCAGCTCCGGCCCGAAGGAGGCCGGACGCAGCTTGGAATGTGCCAGGTACAGATAGTTCTGGCGCTCCATCACGTGATCGGAGAACTCGTTGGCGAGCGCGAAGCCGACACGGAACGGCGTTCCGTCCTCGGCAATAACATATACCCCGGCAATCTCCGGTTCCTCGCCGCCATCCTCGCAGAAACCGGGACTGACAAGATCACCGCCCGGCGCCACCGCGCAGGAACCGTTGCCCTTGTAGAACCATTCCGGCTGGACGCCGACATGACCCGGCTGCGGCCGACCGCCTTCAAGGCCGAGCTGGAACATCTTCATGCTGTCCGTGACGTTGGCATCGTCGTTCTTCGCCTTGGCGTGCATGGCGTCACGAGTTGCCGCGGACCCCAGGTGCGTCAGCCCTGTGCCGGTCAGATGCATATGGGCTGCGTCCGGGTGATCGATCGGCAGCAGCAACCGGCCTTCGGAGGCCAGCTGTTCCAGGTCGACCGCCGCACCAAGTTCATGTCCTCGGATGCATTCGGTCAGGCTCTGGCCTTTTGCGATGGCTTCCTGAACCAGCTCGTAGGTGGAGGCAACTCCCTTCAGGACAGAAGCTTCGCTGCCGTTGCGGACGACCACGGCACGTTTGCCGGCATCATCCAGGATCTGGGAAATCAGCATAGCGTTACCCCTGTTTGTTCTTGTTGTAGACGTCGAAAATTACGGCTGCGAGCAGCACGAGGCCCTTGATCATCTGCTGGTAGTCGATACCGATGCCCATGATCGACATGCCGTTGTTGAGCACGCCCATGAGGAAAGCCCCGACAACCGCGCCAATGATGGTGCCGACCCCGCCGGACATGGACGCCCCGCCGATGAAGACGGCCGCAATCACGTCCAGTTCCAATGCGAAGCCGGCCTTGGGCGTTGCGGTGTTGAGACGTGCAGCGAATACGAGACCCGCGGCAGCAGCCAGAACGCCCATGTTGGTGAAAGCCAGGAAGGTCAGTCGTTCGGTCTTGATACCGGACAGTTTGGCAGCCTTCTGGTTGCCGCCGAGTGCGTAGATCCGACGGCCGACCGTCGTCGTTTCGGTGATGAAGGCATAGATGATCGTAAGGACGCCCATGGTGATGAGCACATTCGGCAGGCCGCGGAACAGGGACAGCTTGAACATCACGAACACCAGTGCGGCAGCAATGATCACGTTGCGGGCGACAAAGAAGCTCGTCGGCTCATCCTCGATGCCGTAGGCCTTGTTCTGTGCCCGCTGGCGCATGCCGATCCAGACCACAAGGGCTGCGGCCACAACACCGGTTGCGAGCGCAAGAACATTGACCTTGCGAGCTCCGAAGAGATCCGCCAGTGCTTCCCCCATGCCGGCCGGGAACATGTCCGGTACGAAACCGGTGGCAATGATCTGGAATTCCTTCGGGAACGGCCCCACCGACTGACCTTCGAGAAGCCAGAGCGACAGGCCGCGGAAGACGAGCATGCCTGCCAGCGTCACGATGAACGACGGTATCTTCCAATAGGCGACCCAATACCCCTGGGCAGCGCCGATCAGTCCGCCGATGGCCAGGCAGACGATCATCGTGATGTACGGCGATTGGCCGTAGTTGACGATCATGACCGCGGCGAGCGCCCCGATGAAGCCCATCACCGAACCGACCGACAGGTCGATGTTGCCCGAGACGATAACGATCAGCATGCCGAGCGCCATGATGATGATGTAGGAGTTCTGCAGCAGCAGGTTGGTGATGTTCACCGCACGCAGCAGCGTGCCGTCGGTAACCACCTCGAAGAAGGCCATCACCGCAATCAGCGCGAACAGCAGTCCGTATTGCCGCAAATGCGAGGAGATATACTCGCCGATGCCCTTGGTCTTCACGACCGGCGTCGCATTGGTGTCGCTATCAGCCAGTTCCATGGGTTTTTCTCTCACTCGTTGACAATGAGCGACATGATGCGCTCCTGGCTCGCATCGCCGGCGGCAAGTTCACCGACGAGAGCCCCTTCGTTCATGACGTAGACCCGGTCGCACATGCCGAGCAGTTCCGGCATTTCCGACGAGATCATGACCACGCCTTTGCCCTGCGCGGCGAGGTCGTTGATGATGGTGTAGATTTCGTATTTGGCGCCGACGTCGATGCCGCGGGTCGGCTCGTCCAGGATCAGCACTTCCGGCGCGGTGAACAGCCATTTGGCCAGCACCACCTTCTGCTGATTGCCTCCGGAAAGGTTGACCGTTTTCTGGAACACCGACGGCGTGCGGATCGCCAGCGCTTCCCGGTATCTCTCGGCAACGCGGGTTTCCTCGTTGCGCTTGAGGATGGGCCCGGAGGAAACGCCGTTCAGGTTGGCGAGCGTCGTGTTGAACCGGATCGTCTCGTCCAGAACCAGTCCGAGGGCCTTGCGGTCTTCGGTGACGTAGGAGATGCCGGCTGCAATTGCCCGATCCACGGTGCTGACATCAATCGGCTGGCCCTTGAGCTTCACCGATCCGCTGATGTTACGGCCATAGGACCGGCCGAAGATGGACATGGCCAGTTCGGTCCGACCCGATCCCATCAGTCCGGCAATGCCGACGACCTCGCCTGCCCGGACATTGAAGGAAGCGTTCTTGATCACGCGCCGTTCGGAATGCTCGGGATGCCAGACGGACCAGTCCGTGACTTCCATCAGGACATCGCCCGGGGTTCGGCTGTGCTCCGGGAACCGGTGCGTCATGTCCCGACCGACCATGTCGCGAACGATATCGTCCTCGCTCAAGCCTGCCTTGGCGTCGAGGTTCGACACGGTCATGCCGTCACGGATCACCGTAACGCTGTCCGCGACATATCGGACTTCGTTGAGCTTGTGCGAGATGATGATGCTGGTGACGCCCTGCGCCTTGAGTTCCAGCATGAGATCAAGCAGCTTGCGGCTGTCGTTTTCCTGCAGTGCCGCGGTCGGCTCGTCCAGGATCAACAGCTTGACGTCCTTCGACAAAGCCTTTGCAATTTCGACGAGCTGCTGCTTGCCGACGCCGATGGAGTCGACCTTGGTCGTCGGGGGCTCCGAAAGACCGACCTTGGCGAGCAGTTCTTCTGTCCGCTGGTTGGTTTTCCGCCAGTCGATCACGCCCTTGCTGGCGCATTCGTTGCCCAGGAAGATGTTTTCGGCAATCGAAAGCTGCGGCACCAGGGCAAGTTCCTGGTGAATGATGATGATGCCCTGCTTTTCACTGTCCGATATGCCGGAGAACCGGGCCGGTTCGCCTTCAAAAATAATCTCGCCGTCATATTGACCGTGCGGATAGACGCCGGACAGAACCTTCATCAGTGTGGATTTGCCTGCGCCATTCTCGCCGACGACGGCGTGAATTTCGCCCTTCTGGACATCCAGGTTGACCCGGTCCAGCGCCTTCACGCCGGGAAAGGTCTTGCTGATGTTCTGCATGGAAAGGAGTGCCATCGACCCCGTTCTCCGAATTCCGAGGAAAGACCCGCCCACCGAGCCGGACAATCAGGGTCCGGGTCCATTCCGCTCTTCCAGGACTGCGAGGAAGAGCGGAATTGCCGTGTCGATGGGTGGTAAGTGCTGCCGGACCAGCGGAAGATCAATCGGATGGGATCGATCCTCCTGAAGCTGATCACGTCCAAAGTGCCGGAGCATCCGGTGGTGAGCGCTCAGTTGAACGCAGGATGCTCCGGGGTGTTGTCGTTCTTATTTGACCTGGTCTGCAGTGTAGTAACCGCTGCCGATCAGGATCTCTTCCCAGTTGCTGGCGTCGACGGAAACCGGCTCCAGCAGGTAGGACGGAACAACCTTCACACCGTTGTCGTAGGTGGTGGTGTCGTTGATTTCCGGCTCGCCGCCACCCAGCAGGGCATCAACCATGCCGACAGTGACACGGGCAAGTTCACGGGTATCCTTGAAAACGGTCGAGTACTGCTCGCCGGCCAGGATCGACTTCACGGACGGGACTTCGGCGTCCTGACCGGTGACGATCGGCATCTTCAGATCGCCGGAACCGTAGCCGACACCCTTGAGAGAAGACAGGATGCCGATGGACAGGCCGTCATACGGGCTGAGAGCGCCGTGCAGCTGCTTGTCGGTGTAGTGAGCGGACAACAGGTTATCCATGCGAGACTGTGCAACTGCACCGTCCCAACGCAGCGTGCCGACGGTATCCATCCCCATCTGGCCGGACTGGATGACGATCGTGCCATCGTCGATCAGCGGCTGCAGAACGGACATCGCACCGTCGTAGAAGAAATAGGCGTTGTTATCGTCCGGAGAACCGCCAAAGAGTTCGACATTGTAGGGGCCGTCGCCGAACCGCTCTTTCAGGCCGTTCACGAGAGACGTTGCCTGCTGCACGCCGACCTTGAAGTTGTCGAAAGTCGCGTAATAGTCGACGTCGCCGCTGTCACGGATCAGGCGGTCGTAGGCGATGACCTTGATGCCGGATGCTGCCGCATTTTCAAGAGCGTTGGAAAGCGTGGTGCCGTCGATGGCGGCGATCACCAGAACGTCCACACCCTTGGTGATCATGTTTTCGATCTGGGCGAGCTGGTTCGGAATATCGTCTTCTGCGTACTGCAGGTCTGCTTCATAGCCGGCTTCGGTGAACTGCTCGACCATGGAATTGCCGTCGGAGATCCAGCGTGCCGAAGATTTCGTCGGCATGGCGATGCCGATGGAGCCTTTGTCCTGGGCCATTGCCGCGCCGGTCAGCGCCACGCCGGACATAAGGGTTGCTGCTGCCGCTACCGCGACAAGCGCCTTGGAAACAAATTTCATATCGTCCTCCCGGACCGGATCCCAGCCGGCCCAATTCAGTCACAGGCATTCACGGGTTGATGCCGGGGAGTACAAAATGGAAAAGTAACATGACGGTCAAATTATTATTCATTATCATTACATACCTTAATTGATATGAAATAACGGAAATCGGCCATGAGCTTGGACTTGCTGCGGCGGGGAATGAAAATCTCCCACTTGCGATTGCTCGCGGAGCTTGCAAAACACACTCGCCTCACCGACGCCGCAAGCGCTCTTGGCATGTCGCAACCGGCCGCTTCGCGTCTGATTTCCGAGGTTGAGCGCGTGGCAGAAGCCGACATTTACGTGCGATCGGGCCGCGGAATCGAGTTGACCGAGATCGGCAACAAACTGGCCGAACGCTGTGTGCGCATCCTGCAGGAGTTTGCCGATGCGGGGCGCGATATCGAACAGCACAAGTCCGGCCAGAGCGGACACGTCAGCATCGGGTCTGTGACAGGCCCTGCAATCGAATATGTCCTGCCCGCAATACGTCACGTGCGCCTCAGCTACCCGGATATTTCCATTTCGGTGGAAGTCGGTCCCAGTCTCGATCTGGCACCGATGCTGGAGGACGGGCGGCTCGACTTTTCCCTCAGCCGCGTGCCGGTGGATGAAGATCCGGACCTGTTCGAGGAACGCCCTCTCCTGCGCGAACCTGCCTGCTTGGTCGCCCGGACGGATCATCCGCTGACCCGCCTCGCAGCCCCTGTGCCTGCAGAAGCCCTCCTGGGTTTTGACTGGGTGCTTCCGCCTGTTGGCGCCCCGATCCGCACCACGACGGAACAGGCATTGCGCGACAAGGGGCTTGGTCTGCCCACCAAGGTGCTGACGACGTCTTCGTTCCTGTTCACGGTCGCGACTGTTCAGCGTACCAACGCGATTGCCGCTGTCGCTCAATCGGTTGCCTCAAGTTTTGCTGAAAATGCAGACGGAAGCCCGGGCACGATCACAGCCCTTGAAAGCGATCTCACCTTGTCGGTTGAGACCTACTCCTTCCTGACCCGAAAAGGTCAGGTTTTGACGCCTGTCGCCCGTATCGTGGCGCGCGAAGTCCTGCGGGCAATCACGGGCGAAACGATACTCGCGTGATTGCAGATCGCAAGCCGAAGCGATGCAACGTCTTGAAAAACTTGGCAAACTATAGAGGGAGAGTGGTGCCCAGAGCCGGAATCGAACCAGCGACACGCGGATTTTCAATCCGCTGCTCTACCAACTGAGCTATCTGGGCGTGCCTTGCAAGTGGTCCGGGGCGAGCCCCGTTCGCTGAAAGCCCGGTCCTTATAGAGGCTCCCTGAAACCTTGTCCAGCACCCCGGCAAAGTTTTTTGCCGAACGGCCTCACCTCACCTGTTGAAAACTTTCAGACCCACTAACCTTCTGAAAAACAATATCTTTCCCGTGGCTGAGTAAAATCGTTTCGTTCTGTGTCACTTATATCTGGGCTTCTGTCCCAACAAGGCACGTGGTCGGAGGCCCTCTGATCCACAGTCAAGTCATCCCCTCTATGCTGCGGTACGCACCCGACCTCCTCCAAATACCGACATGCAAACGAAAGAAGCGCGCCACGGATGGCGCGCTTCTGACAGTCATCAACGATCCTGAAGATCTTATTTCACGGTGATCCGGTCGTCCGTGTAGGCCGAGTAACCGTTCTTGCCGGCAAGATACTCGGAAACCACATCGGCCAGGTCCGGGCCGAAGTCATAGGCGTTCATGCCGTTGGTTGCGAAGATCTTGTAGCCGTCGCCGCCACCGCGCATGTAGTTGTTGGACACCACGCCGTAGACCTTTTCCGGATCCAGCGGAACGTAGCTGTCGCCTTCCATCACCATGACATCGGAGATCCGCTCACCGGCGGGCTTGGTCTTGTCGAAGGAATACTTAAGACCGGCGACTTGCGGGAAACGGCCTGCCCCCTCTTCCACCTGGCTGACGCCGTTTTCAAGAGCCGCGATCACGTCGGACCCCTTGAGTTCGAAAGTGGACAGCGTGTTCTGGAACGGCAGCACTGTCAGGACTTCGCCCTTGGTGATCTCACCGGCGTCGATGGAGGCACGCAGACCACCGCCGTTCTGGATGGCAATCTGGACACCCTGGCCCTTGACGCGATCAAGCATGGCATCCGCGACCAGGATCCCCATTTCGCAAGCCTGGGCCCGGCAGACTTCCCGGTCGGCGCCGATGGGAGCATCGGCCTGGGCAACGACTTCCTTGCGGATTTCGTCGAGCGGTTCGGCGAGTTCCTTGATGCGGGAAACAAGTTCCGGATTTTCGACGATGGTGTTGTCGATGATGATCGGCTCGCCGGCAGCTTCCGTGATGACGCCATTGTCGTCAAAGGTCACGTTCAGCTCGCCCAGGAACTTGCCATAGGCGTAGGCCTGAACGACAGCGGTCGGCGTTCCGTCCGGACCGTCGATCATGGTCGGATACGGGCCTTCGGCATCGTCCGACGTGTTGGACAGGTAAGTGTTGGAGTGGCCGCCGACAATCACGTCGATGCCCGGTGCCTTGGCAGCAACTTCCTTGTCGACGTTATAGCCGGAGTGGCTGAGGACGATGATCTTGTTGACGCCTTCGGCAGCAAGTTTTTCCGCTTCGCGGGTTACGGCCGCAACCGGATCGGTGAAGGAAATATTCGCGCCGGGGCTGGCCAGTTCATCTGTATCTTCCGGCGTCAGGCCGATCAGGCCGATCTTCTCACCGCCGCGTTCGATAACGATCGAAGGCTTCAGCACATCGGCAAGCTGAGGCTCCTTCGAGACATCCGCGTTGGACATCAGGACCGGAAACTCGACCGCATCCATGAACCCGCGCAGGACTTCAGGTCCATCATCAAATTCATGGTTGCCGACGGTCATACCGTCGTAGCCGAGCTTGTTCATGAACTCGGCGGCAGCCTTGCCCTTGTAATAGGTATAGAACAGCGTGCCCTGGAACTGGTCACCACCGTCGACGAGGATCGTGTTGTTGCTGGCCGCGCGGCGATCCTTGATGATCGTGTCGAGGCGCGCCGTGCCACCGAAGCATTTGCCTTCCGCATTGTCCTCTTCACCGCAGGTCGAATCGTACTTGTTGATCGGCTCGATGCGGCTGTGGAAGTCGTTGGTATGCAAGATCGTCAGCGAATAATCGGCATAGGCTGCCGTCGACAGTGCCGTGGTCACGGACAGCACTGCGGCGCTCAGAAAACGTTTTTTCATCGGACCCTCGCCCTTGGATAGGTTGGTTATGCCGTATCAGGAACGAGACGCCTGACGCCGGCTTCCCGGTGTTCTTAAAAACCCCGTACGCCCCTCAACAAAAGGCATCAACCCTACCGGACAAAACCGGAATTCAGGGCGTCAGGATCGCCGGTATAAAAAGATCTTGGTGCAGTTTTATGACAGCTGCAAGTGTTTGGCGGCACGAAACTGAAAAAAATTTTGCTGGATAAATATTTTTGCAGCGCTGCCTAAAAATAGCTCAATCCCGCCAACTCTGCCGAGCCAAGTTCCGTGACAGCCGGCTGAACAGGCAAATGGCAAGCCTTCCCGAAAACTCCGGTGGCCGGCGGTTTTCAGGGACTTTTGAGAAGATTTTCAGGAAAGGAGCACTGAAGCTCCGAATTCTGCCTGGAATACCGGCAAGGCCTTCGCGCCTGCTTCGCCGGCAAACGAACCGGTGGATCACATGACGCGCCAAGGCCTGTCAGGAGCGGTCTTCGTCCGGGAAATTGCTCTCGTCGATATCGTCGGTCTCCACCACGGGTATGGTGTACCCCTCGGAGAACCAGCGGTTCAGATCGATCTTGGCGCAGCGATCCGAGCAGAACGGATAATCGTCCGGCGTCGACAATTTCGAGCAGATCGGACAGGGGCGCATGCGCCGTTCGGGTTTCTGGCTTTCGGCCATTTCACTCTCCGGATTTCAGCTTCGCGCCAACTGCTGAAAAGGCAGCCGGTGATGGTTCATCGGCTTGCCGAACACGATCTCGACAGCCTCAGGCCGCCGCTGTCGCCCAGCCCTGATGAACAGGGTAGCCGGCCGAACTCAGCAGGTTCGCGGTTTCCACCAGGGGCAGTCCGACCACCGCCGGGTAGGACCCGACCAGTTTGACGACAAAACTTCCCGCGAGCCCCTGAATGGCATATCCGCCTGCCTTGCCACGCCACTCGCCGGAGGAAATATAGTCGTCCATGTCCTTGCGCGTCAGGCGTTTGAACCGCACGCGGGTTTCGACAAGCTTGGAACGGACCTTGCCGTTTGCCTCTGCAACGGCCACCCCGGTGAACACCCGGTGGCCACGGCCCGACAGGAGAGACAGGCACATGAGCGCCTGATCGGTCAGCTCCGCCTTGGGCAAGGCCCGGCGGCCGACCGCAACCACGGTATCGGCAGCCAGCACCACACTGTCCTGCATCGCTTCGGACGCATCGGCCATCTGACGAACGGCTTCAGCCTTTGCACGCGCCAGGCGCAGCGCAAGACTGCGCGGTGTTTCATGCTTCTTCGGCGTTTCGTCGATATCGGCCGGCAGGAGGTGATCCGGCTCCAGTCCGATCTGCTGCAGCAGCGCGAGGCGGCGCGGCGAAGCGGAGGCCAGGATCAACTGAGGGGCATTGGTCATCTAAGAGCGAGCCTTGCAGCCGGGGTCACCTTGAAGGATCCGCTTACTTGAAGCGGTAGGTGATCCGCCCCTTGGTAAGATCATACGGGGTCATTTCGACAAGAACCTTGTCGCCCGCCAGTACGCGGATACGGTTCTTGCGCATACGCCCTGCCGTGTGGGCAATAATTTCGTGATCATTTTCCAGTTTTACGCGGAACGTCGCGTTCGGCAACAGTTCTGTTACGACGCCCGGAAACTCCAGAGCTTCTTCTTTGGCCATTTGATATCCTGAATAAAGCGGGCCCTGCCCGCGGGTGCCGGGGAAACTAACGGATTAGCGGCAGAAAGTGAACCTTTCTTTCCACCGCTATGCAAAGAAACTGCCAGAACCTATGCATCACCCCCTGCGATCACCATTTCCTGCCGGATTTACGCCGGAAAACCCGGCATTTTCCTGCTGTTCACGCCACTCATCTTCAAGAATTGCATAATAGAACTCTTCGTCCCAGCCGCCCTTGAACAAGGCATGCTCGCGAAAATGAGCCTCCCTGCGCATGCCCAGGCGTTCCATCACCCCCCAGGACGCGTTGTTGCGGGCATCGCAGCTGGCGAAGATGCGGTGCAGTCCGAGATCCTCGAACCCCATGCGCAGCAGAGCGCGGCCGGCTTCCGTGGCAAAGCCCCTACCCTGATATTGAGGGTTCAAAGTAAACCCGATCGTGCCCTGGCGCGCCTCCACGTTCGTCACCCTCAGCGAAACGTCACCGATGACACCACCGTCCTTCCTTTCCTCTACCGCGAAGGCCAGTGTCCCTTCACCATCCAGGCACTTCATGTCCGCCCATTTGGGCAGTTTCGACCGGATTTCCTCCAGGCTCCGTGGTTCCCAGAACTGGAAACGAGCAACCTCCGGCAGAGACTGGTAGGCATGAAGTGCCTCCGCATCGCCTGGTTCCATAGGACGCAGTACCAGCCGGTCCGTCAGGACCGGGGACGTGATCTCGAATTTCATCTTGTTCCTTCAGGTTCAGCCGCTTGGCGGCGGCGCCCAGTCCAGGCGCTTCTTGATGCGCATCATGAGCTGATCGCGCACTGCCCGGTATTCGCCCAGGATCTGCTCCCGGCTGCCGGTGGCAAGGGTGGGGTCGAGTGTCGGCCAGTATTCGACTTCGACCGATTCCGTTCTCGTCATGTCGAGCGCCTTGTGGTGCGCCTCGGGAGCGAGAGTGACCACAAGATCGAACCCGGATTCGTCAAGATCCTCGAATGTCTTCGGCGTGTGCCGGCTCATGTCGACGCCTATTTCGGCCATGACCGCGTCCACGAACGGGTCAACCTTGCCGGAACGGACACCGGCGGAACGCACATAAATCTGACCGGGAAAGAGTTTGGCCGTCAGAGCCTCGGCCATGGGCGAGCGTACGGAGTTCATTCCGCAGGCAAAAAGCACCGCAGTCGGACGCATGCCCGGCCCGGCCATATCCGTCAGCCCTTCCAGTGCAAGGCGTAAACGAGGGTAAACAGCCGTCGTGCCGTCTGCATGTCGACTTCTATCTTCCCTTCCAGCCGCTCCATCAAAATGGCAGAACCTTCGTTGTGGACCCCGCGCCGCCCCATGTCGATCGCCTCGATCTGGCTCGGTGTCGCGTGGCGGATCGCCTCGTAATAGCTCTCGCAGATCAGGTCGTAGTCCTTGACGATCTTGCGCAGCGGAGACAGTGACAAAACATGAGTGACGACTTCCCTGTCGTCATCGGTCCTGATCCGGAAAACCAGCTTCTTTTCGATTACCGACAGGTTGAGAACATAGCTCGCCGGCGGATGTCCGACGGGCTGAAACGCGTTTTCCTCAATCAGGTCGTAGATCGCAACAGCACGGTCATGCTCCACTTCCGGTGTGGACCGGGCGATAGAGGCTTCGTCCAAAACCACATCAACCAGCTTTCCGCCGGTTTGCTGCGGTTCGGGATCCGGGTGCGGTTCGCTCATCTGGTCGAAGCCTCTTCTTCAAATCGGGAGCTATAAATTCAGTCTGATGGAAACAGAGCGCGCGTGCGCCGACAACCCCTCTGATTCACCAAGAGCGATTGCCGCCGGTCCGAGCTGACGCAGGTTATCCGCATTGCATTTCAGGATCGAGGTGCGTTTGACGAATTCCAGCACGCTCAAACCCGACGAAAAGCGAGCCGACCGCGCGGTCGGCAACACATGATTGGACCCGCCGACATAGTCGCCAATGGCTTCAGGCGTATAATGGCCCAGGAACACGGCGCCTGCGTTGCGCACCTTTTTCAGCAGCGCTTCCGGATCGGCAACGGCAAGTTCCAGGTGTTCAGGAGCAATACGGTTGGCTAGCGGCATTGCCGCCTCCAGATCGTCCACCAGGATGATTGCTCCGTAATCCTGCCAGCTGGCACGGGCAACATCTTCACGCGGCAACGTTTTCAACTGCGCTTCGACCGCAGCTTCCACCTGGTTTGCAAGATCTTCGCTGTCGGTGATCAGGATCGACTGCGCAGCGGTATCGTGTTCGGCCTGTGCCAGCAGATCGGCAGCAAGCCAGTCGGCATTGTTGCCGCTGTCGGCCAGGATCAGCACTTCGGATGGGCCCGCGATCATGTCGATGCCGACCGTGCCGAAGACACGTCGCTTGGCAGCCGCCACAAAGGCATTGCCCGGACCGACGATCTTGGCGACCGGGGCAATGGTCTGCGTTCCATAGGCGAGAGCAGCAACGGCCTGTGCACCGCCAATGCGATAGATTTCCGTGACACCGGCAATTCTGGCGGCAGCCAGCACCAGCGGGTTCAACACCCCGTCCGGGCTCGGCACCACCATGACGATGCGTTCAACGCCAGCAACCTTGGCCGGCACGGCATTCATCAGAACCGAACTCGGGTAGCTGGCGGTACCACCGGGCACATAAATGCCGACAGCCTCTACCGCGGTCCAGAGTGAACCGAGTTCCACGCCGATTGGATCGGTATAGCGGTCGTCCTTCGGCATCTGGCGGGCATGGTGGGCATGAATGCGGTCGTGGGCAAGCTGCAGGGCGTCCAGCGTCTCCTGCGGCACCTTTGCAAGCGCGGCGTCAATTTCTGCGGCGGACACCGTCAGTTCGGCCATGCTCTCGGCCTGCAGCCGGTCGAACCTTGCCGTATAGTCGAGGACTGCCTTGTCGCCTTCGGTGCGAACACGCTCGAGAATGTCCCGGACGATCTGGTCGACATCCTCCGACACTTCCCGTTTGCCGGAAAGGAGAGCCTTGAACTGGTCTTCGAAGCGGGCGTCGTTGATGTTAAGGCGTAGAACCACGCAATTCTCCATCATGTGCGGTGCCGTGCACCGTCTGTCATTCCGTGCGAGCGGTCAGCTGAGGTCGTGTTGCGGCAGGTTCGGCGTGGACCATGCGGCGCCCAGGTCCGACAGTTGCGCCTCGATGCAATCCACCTCAAGCGCAAGGCTGCCACCACCGGCAAAGGCGAGCTGGATCGTGCCGGCCGGCTCTTCGCCCGGCTCGAATGTCACGGCGAGCAGTTCCAGGACGGCACCCTTGGCCTTCTGGTTGATGTTCTGCGCCTTCATGGCCCTGACTTGCGCAAAGGCCAGCGCCGTGCGGCGGCGCTCATGTTCCTTCGATCGCTTGTCGGCTTCCTTGTCCCACACGAACCGGTTCAACACGAACACGGCCTTCTGCTCCTTCGGCAGATAGCGGATATCCGCGATGGTGATCACCGCGTCCTGCAGATGGGCGGAAAGAACCTGAAGGTCTTCCTGGTCAAGGGCGGCAAGTTTCAGCTGGTCCATTTGCTCTTGTTCTGATCCGGTCATGCGTTGTCTGGCAGGACGCATATAAGCGACTTCCTGCCCGGTCCCAAGGCTGTTGCCTAATGGGGAATAACGGTTTTGGCAATCTCCAATGCCCTGAAACATGCCTTGCGGCACCGTGGAGCCCTCAAGGGCCTTCATCCACCCGCTGGCGCAGATCCGCCTTGACCTCGTCCAGCGATGCAATCCGCCGGAAGATCCGCCGGCCCAGCCAGAGCCCGAACACAAGCAGGAAGAAGCCCAGAGACGGCCCGTAGGGCGCCGGAACAAGGACAACAGCGAACAGTGCTGCGAAGGCAAAGGCCAGCTGGACCAAAAACCGGATTGTCTGTGCATTCATGCAGTCGCTCCAATATCGTCCCGCAGGTTATCCAAGCGTCGATTTGTAATCACCTGCCATCTGCCTTCCGTCTTGCAATCAGGGCACGCATTCTGGAAAGTGACGCCAGTACCATCAGGGCGACACCCTACCATCACACGAACGCATGGGCACGTAATGCTGAAACGATCCACCTGCCTCGGCCTGCTGGCAGGCAGCCTGCTTCTTTTCCAGACGCCGATGGATGTCCAGTCACAGGATTTTACCGAGAAGGTTCTGGGTGAGACCATATATGTCCCGGCCTATTCGCGGGTCTTTTCCCATCCGAACAGGTCCGACCTTCTGGCGGCAACACTTGCCGTCCACAATGTCGACCCTGAGGCCACCATAACGTTGCAGCAGGTCGATTATCACAACGAGGATGGCAGTTTGCTGCGCACTCTGCTTGATGCGCCGGTGGACCTTGCACCCCTGCAGTCGAAAACAGTGCTGATCCCGATCAACGACACCACTGGCGGGGTCGGGGCGAATTTCCTGCTCGTGTGGTCGTCGGATAGCGGTGCCCTCAGCCCCATCGCAGAAGCCATCATGACCAGTGGCAGCGGCGGTCCCGGCCCCTCTTTCACGTCACGAGGCCGGGTGATCAAGCGGCAAACGGCGGAGTAGATTTCGCGAAAAATGCATTACATGGGGTGCGGCGCAGTCCACGCCGCCCATGTTTTTACACTGTAATCCAATGGCTTTATCAGGCCGAGATGCGCTCGATCTTCGCGCCGCAGCGGGTCAGCTTGTCTTCCAGACGCTCAAACCCGCGGTCGAGGTGATAGACACGACTGACCGTCGTTTCGCCTTCTGCTGCCAGACCGGCAATAACCAGCGAGACGGACGCCCGCAGATCCGTTGCCATGACCGGAGCACCGCGCAGGGTCGAGACGCCGTCGATCATTGCCGTGCGGCCGTCCACATGGATCTGGGCACCAAGGCGAGCCAGTTCCTGCACGTGCATGAAACGATTTTCAAAGATGGTTTCGGTAATCCGGCTCGTGCCGCCGGCCTTCGTCATCAGGGCCATGAACTGGGCCTGCAGGTCGGTCGGAAAGCCCGGGAACGGTTCGGTGGTGATATCTACCGGCTGGATGCCGTTGCCGTTGCGGTAAACCTTGATGCCGTCGGCGGTCTGCGTAATGTCCGCGCCAGTCTGGCGAAGTGTTTCGAGCGCCGTTTCCAGAAGGTCCGAACGGGCGCCTTGCAACAGAACGTCACCGCCGGTCATGGCAACAGCCATGGCATAGGTGCCCGTTTCAATCCGGTCCGGAACAACCGCGTGATGCGCACCATGAAGGCGCGGCACACCCTGGATGCGGATGGTCGATGTGCCTTCACCCTCGATCTTCGCGCCCATGGCCTTCAGACATTTGGCAAGATCGACGACTTCCGGCTCACGCGCGGCATTGACGATTTCCGTCTCGCCACTGGCCAGCGTCGCCGCCATCATGATGGTGTGGGTTGCGCCGACGGAAACCTTCGGAAACTCGACGCGAGCACCTTTCAGCCCACCCGGGGCCTTGACGATGACATAGCCGCCGTCGATCTCGATCTCGGCGCCGAGCGCTGCCAGACCGTCGATGAAGAAGTCTACCGGCCGCGTACCGATCGCACAGCCGCCAGGCAGCGAGACCCGCGCCTCATGGCTGCGGGCAACCAGCGGGCCGATAACCCAGAAGCTGGCACGCATCTTGGAAACAAGCTCATAAGGAGCGGTCGTGTCGACGATTTCACGGGCGGTCAGGTTCAGCGTCTGTCCGGCAAGGTCATCCTGGCCACTGCGCTTGCCGTTCACCGAGTAATCGACCCCGTGATTGGACAGGATCTGCATAAGCTGGGCAACGTCGCGAAGGCGCGGCACATTCGACAGCGTCAGGGTCTCATCCGTCAGGAGCGATGCGATCATCAGCGGCAGTGCCGCATTCTTCGCGCCGGAAATCGGAATGACACCATTCAGTTCCGCACCGCCAACGACCTTGATACTGTCCATGTTTTTCCCCGAACAGGACCGTGCTCACCGCACGGCCATCCCTTTGCATACGTCAAGAAACTCACATCAAACGTGCGGTCTACACGCAAGTTATGGCCCATGCAAGGCGCGCAACCGGCTGCGACCGGGCAATTTTGGGGCGACACAGTCCTGCCGAACATCCGGCCGTTGGTCCTCAGTCGGCATCCCGTGTCTTGGCAGCAGACTTGCGGCGGCGCAGATTGGCTCTCAGGGCTTCGGCCAGCCGGTCTTCGCGGGATTTCGCCCCGGCTTTGTCCGACGCCTTTTCGCCTGTCTGCTTGCCGGATTTTCCGCCGCCGCTTTCAGCGGACTTGTGCTGCTGGTCTTTTTCGCCCATGGCGCGCCTGTTTGATGATCCTGTGATTCATTTGTCTAGCAAGCTGCCCGTAGCTTGCCTAGGCATCTTGTGTCTTCTGCATGGTTTGCCGACTACCCTGCCAGCTTCAGCAGCATTCGGTTTTCCCATCGCTGCCGTAAACGTGTCCGCGGCCAGGCTGCACCCCATCAGACATAACCCTCATCGCGCCAAGAAGCCTGCACACGGTGCTGTGTCCCGCCTTCAGTCTTCCCTGTTTCCAATCGTCCCAATTCCCCGGAGGCTGCTTCCACCTGCCTTTCGGCGAGGGCCCGTCTCCCCTCTCCCGAAAACGCCAATCTGCTCTGCGCCTCGACCGGAAGGATTGTTTAATATCCACAGGCGAAACAGGGCCGAAAGCACCAGCTTTGCCGCACCAACCCTTCAATCGTCCCGGCTTTGACGAGAGGGAGCAAATGACTGCGGAAAAAAATCCCAAAACACTGCTTGCGTCCCCGAAGGTCTTATGGCAAAAGCCCCCTCATTCCGGTCGGCACCGCTGATCGGCACCAGCACTTGCGTCTTGCAACTCAAGCTTTTCAAGCAAAAAAGTTCGACGCCGCGCCTGTCCCAAAGACAAGCCAGATGCTGCCGTAGCTCAGGGGTAGAGCACTCCCTTGGTAAGGGAGAGGTCGAGAGTTCAAATCTCTCCGGCAGCACCATTTCACATTTCTTCCCGCAAAAGACGCTAACACCTTGAATGGTAAGGTGATTTCTGGCGCTCTATAATCCTTGTTCCGGGTGTTTTCCAAGCGCTCATCAAAAGCCAATCTGAAGACTGTTTTCTGCAACGCGACGGCGCATGGGCCCTCAAGGTTCTTCCTCGCGCTCCATTGCCGGAATAACGCCGCAATGCTTGGTTTTATGGGGTAAAGCCCTAGCTAAGCTGCTTGCGAGCTTGTGAGGAAATGCGATGAATGAGAGCCAGACGAAATTGACTGCTGCGGAAGCAAAGGGCCTTCGCACTGCCAAGGAGCTTGAAGCTCATCTTGCTTGGCTGGAAACCTTCACACCTGCGGCGCTCGGCGTTCTGGCAATCGCTTCCGGTATCTACACCTACCTGGGTGTGTCCTCTCTGCTGGAGGATACGGGTGCGATGAGTTTCTTCGCGGCCGTGGCCTATTCCGTCGCCGTGTCAGTGGGGATATTCGTATTCTGGAGCTACATGCTTCGGCTCATGCCAGCGATGCGCAGTGCGGCGGGTTTCATCGGACTTTCGGTTTCAATGCTTGTCGGGTCGGCTGCAATCATTGCCATGTCTAGCTGGCTCAACGCGGCCGCGCTTGCGGGATCGGCGGCTGTCGAACAGCACCTGGATACGACAGTCCGCGACTACCAGGCGGCTTTGGAGCAGGCACATGAGATCGCCCTTTCGGGCCAGGCTCTCGGGCGCGAGGTTCAACGTGCAAAGGAAGCATTCGAAGCACTCGCCCAACAGGAACGCTCCGGCGAGCTCTCAGGCACAGCGGGTGAAGGCGCAGTCTTTCGAGTTCTGACGCAAAAAACAGAAGAGCTCCAGAACCTTGAGGAGCAGATTTCAGAACAAAAGCCACTGATCGACTCCGCCTTTGCCCGGGGCAACGAAATCCTTGGGCGCATGCGAGCCCTGACGGTTGCCCCCGGGCCGGTTGAACAAAGGTCGGTCGCGTTTTCGGAAGAAAGCGTGCGTCTTGCCGGCGTTATTGCAAACCTGAACCAGTACTCCGTTGCACCGCTCGTCGCTCGAGCAGCCGAGGACCTGCCTGCATCTGTTGTTCTTCCCGAACTTGATGGCCGAAACAGCAGCGTTCGGGACGCTCAATCAAGCACCATCGCATCGGTATTGAACGCCCTCGACCAACGCAGCCAGACCCTGCGGCGCGCAGCCGATGAAGTGCTGGCGTTGGAGCCACCACAGGAGACGGCCTATAATCCGATCTCAAGCGCCGACGCTGTGATCAGGTACGCAGGCAACTTTGTCCCCTCATGGGCTGGTGCTATCGCGATCGACCTCCTGCCCGCCGTTCTGGTCTTTGTGGTCGCAATCACCCAGGCATCGATCCGTAGCGGCCGGGATGGGCTGAGCATCGAGGAAACCCTGACGCTCGCAGATCTCAAGGCAGCAATCAATGCGATGAAGGACGTCGAGGCTTCGATGGGGGCGGCAGACAAGGAAGTCTTGCGCCGTGTCGCAAATGCGGAAACTTCCGAGCCCGCAAACCTGAATGCCGCGGAGTAGCACGACGTGTTTTCCGAGCGCCTTGATACGTCGCAGATAACCATTCAGCGCAGCCTGAAGTGGGTTTTGGTCGCCCAGGCGATCCTGGCAGCCTTGTTGGTGCTTTCGCATCTGCAGGCTCAATGGACCCCGGGGGGTGGCGGCAACGATGCACTGCCGTCCGGACCCACGACACCCGGCGATCAGGTGAGACACTACGATCCATCTCGAAGCTTTCCCGACTTCATGCGGACACCCGCCCCGTCGACTGTCAAAATTCCGGGTGACATGCCTCCCAGGCTTCAGTTTGAAGTGATCGAGAGGGGCGAATTGGGGGAAGCGATTTTCCTGAAGGGCCGGATCTCATCTGGAGACGCCGAACGCTTTACGAGCTTCCTGGCTAGCCTGGAAGAAGCCCCCAAAGTGGTTTCACTCCATAGCCCCGGTGGCAATGTGAGTGAAGCATTTGAAATTGGTCGTAGCCTGCGCGCAGCTGAGCTGGATACCACCATGCTGCCTGGTCTGGTGTGCCTTTCGTCGTGTCCTTACATTTTTGCAGCCGGTGTCAATCGTTCAGCCTCCAAGGATGCTGCCGTAGGCATGCATCAGCACTACTATGACACCCCCGGCTACATGCCTGTTTTCCTGGCGGTGGAAGAGATTCAGTACGGCCAGGGGGAAACGATGGAATACCTGATCGAGATGGGTATCGATCCAGGCCTGATGGTCCATTCTCTCAATACGCCCCCCAAGGAAATCTACATCCTGGTTGAAGATGAGCTTCTCGGCACCCGGCTCGCGACGGAAATCCTGGACTGAGCGCCGTTCAGCAGAGGTCGGGTCTGAGCCCGCTCCAAAAGCTACAGATGCAATTGGCCCGTTGCAGTGAGCACAGCGGAACCGGTCAGTTCAACAGCGTCGGGGCACACGAGAAGCCGAATATGGCTTTCCCTACCCATAGAAACTCCCTGTACGACCGTGAACGTTTCTTGTCCCCCAGCACCGCTGCGGTTGGCCAATAGCCACCCCAGTGGGCCTGCGGCACTTCCTGTTGCCGGGTCTTCCCGAATGCCTACGGTTGGATTGAAGAAGCGAGCATAGGCTTCCCCACTCTTTTCACCAGATGTCGTGAATACATAACATCCTTGCGCACCGGCACGCTCCAACAGCAGAAGAAGCATGGAGGCGTTAGGCTCCGCGCGGTCAACTTCGTCGCGGGAAACGAGCCTGACGAGCATATGCGCCGCACCAGTGGAGACCACGACCGCTTCCTGCGGCCCAAGGGCCGGTTCAGTCTTGTCGAGCCCCAGTGCTTCGGCAAGCGCCTGCAAGTCCCCGACGTCGCCAATATGGCGCGGCATGGCCTGAGCCAGGGAGACAGTGGCCCGTCCATTTTCCCGCCCGATCGAAACTGGAAGAAGCTCGTCCCCCAATTGCTGAACAAACGAGGTGCGTTCACCTAGTTGGCCCGTTTCTGCCAACCACCACCAGACACCTAGTGCGTTATGGCCGACACCAAACACTTCGTCTCCGGTCGGCGTAAACGATCTAATTCGAAAGTCCGCAGAAGCCTCTGTAGGCGCCAGGACAAATGATGTCTCCGATAAATTGAATTCGACGGCGATCGCGCGCATCGTGTGCTCGTCCAGGTCATCCGCGTCTGGAACCACAGCAAGAGGATTGCCGCGCAGCGGCCTCTCGGCAAACACATCAATGATCGCATACTGTTGAATTTTATTCGTTATATTCATTTGAATTCCTCTCTGTTTCGCGAATAATTCTCTTGAATACGCGGGATTTAGCAATCTAATCTATTTCAACAGTATTGAGAAAAATTGCACACCAGATGCCACAACCGTCTCTAAAGTCACTGCAAGCAGCGGAAGCTGTAGGCCGTTTAGGCAGTTTGTCGCGGGCGGCATCCAGCCTCAATGTGACGCCAAGTGCGGTGAGCCACCAACTACGTCTGCTTGAGGCGCAACTCGAGGTAACGCTGTTCGACAGGACGGATACGGGCTTGGTTCCCACCGCGAAGGGCAGGTTGCTTTTGCCAAAACTCACGGAAGGGTTTCAGGTGATTTCGGACGGGTTGGCCGAGATAAGCGCCAAGCCTCGCCCCTTGCTTACCGTTTCGTGCGGTCTCGCTTTTGCTGCGCGATTTCTGGTGCCACGCCTGGTGAACTGGAACGCGGAACATCCGGATACAGAGATCAGGCTCGTCACCACCAGCCGACTGGTCGATTTCGATCGGGAAGACATCGACATAGCCATCAGATTTGGCAAAGGCGAGTGGCCGGATGTGAAAACCGAAAAGATCGTCGACCAGTCGATCGAACTCGTCTGCACTCCTGGCCTCAGCAAAGCACTCCTGACCCAGGCAACAGCCTCCGAGGTTCCGCTCATAGTTGATGAGCAAAGCCTTGTTTCCTGGACCCAATGGTCTTCCAGTGTAGGCGGTAAGCATCTCGACCCTTCCCGACACCCGGTGGTCCGTGTGCCTGACGCGTCACTATCGTACGAGGCTGCTGTTTCCGGTCAGGGCCTGTGGCTGGCATGGCCCGTTCTGACGCGTGACGCCGTTGCCTCCGGCATTCTGGTGAGACCAGACATTCCGAGATGGGATGCTAATCTCGGATACTGGGCTGTTTCGACAGCGTCGAGATGGCGCCGGCCTCAAGTCAGGAAATTTCGTGCCTGGCTGCACCAAACCTGCGCAGCGGCTGTCTGAGGCAGCGGGCATTTCGACAAACTGAAAATATCGCTGATCTCAATGTGCAGTGCCGATCAGCAAAAACGCGCAGGACACCATTCCGGATGCGGTCATGGCGCGCCTCATGTCGCAAGACCACTGTTCGGAGAGGCAATGACAAGAATGTCCACTTTGCTGACTGGCACTTGCATTGGCAAAAAACGCGTCGGCTGACAGAGACTGTCCAGGGACTGCCGTCAGCTTTCCGATAGGCACCCTGAAGCTGGCACCAGCCAGAGCAGCCAGCGCTATTTGCCGGAAGATACGTCGGCGACGCAGCGATGGAGATGTCGTGCCAGCGTCGTCGCTGCTGCTTTCGCCTCCTTGTGTTTCGGTCGAACCAGATGGAATGCGCCATCTGGAAACAGCGGCTGGTCCCGGAACACTGCGAGCTGCCCCTGCCGCAGCAGGTCGCTTGAATTTGAAACCCATCCCAGCATCACTCCCATCCCGGCAATCGCAGCCTGGGTGGCCTGAACGTAGTTGCTGAACGTCCGGTTGCCCTGCCCGCTTCCGGAAAGGCCCATAGCATCGAAATATTGATCCCACCTCGGCCAGCATTCATCCTCAGCCTCGACATGCAATAAAGTCGCCTTTGCCAAATCACCGTTGCCTGCGACCTTACCCAGGCAACCACCGAGGTGCTGGACAGCGGCCTTCTCCATTTCGCCGTGCGCGCGAGCAACTCTCCGGCCGGCATTTTTCCACCGACCTTGAAACGGGGGCATTTGCTGGTGGATGGAGCGATTTTGAACAACGTCCCGGTCGACGCGATGCGGGACCGTGTCGGGTCGGGCGAGGTGATCGCGGTCGACGTCAATCCCCGCGAAGACCTGGTCGTCGATGCCGCCCTGGAACGGTTCGGCCCACTTGATGTGTTGACCCGCCTGTTTTCACGCCGGACGGAGAAGCTGCCAACCCTGCCTGAAATCCTGGTGCGTGCCGGCATTGTCGGCGGCATCGCCCACCGGGACCAAACCAAGGCGATGGCAGACCTCTTGATTGAACCCCCGGTGGGTCGCTTTCCCCTTATCGGCTATGGCCAGGCTCATACCATCGCCCAGGTCGGTCAGGATGCCGCGAGAGCGCGATTGAGCTGAACCGTTTCCATACGGAAACGAGCCCCGGAGAACAGGAAAAAAGCTTCGGGATAGTGTAAGTCTATTTCTCATGCCGCAGGGATTTCAGAACGATCTGGAGCGACGATATCGAGGGTCGCTCCCCCGTGCCTATTGAACGTCATCCAGCCTTTGTCCGGATGAGGGTCTCGAGCGTCGATCTGTTGTGAAACGCAAGTGAGTTCCACCGCCAGACACCAGGTAACAAGCGACGCGGCGCTTCTTCCAGCAAGACTTTCTTGCGCCTCGAGATCAGCCTTCCAGGATACGTCTCAGTGAAACGACCGCGGCCGAGGTCCGGTTTTCAACGCCCAGCTTGCCGAAGATCCGGTCCAGATGCTTGTTTACCGTGCGTGGGCTCATGTCCAGAATGGAGGCGATTTCCTTGTTGGACTTTCCGTTGGCAATCCAGATCAGGACTTCGGCTTCGCGTTCCGTGAGGTCGAAGGCATCCTTCAGGATTTCGGAAGGCACGCTGTCCGAGACATCCGACACACGCAGCAGATGCTCACCCGCACTGATGTTGCCGGCATAAGTGAACCGCAACTCCCGACCCTTGATACGGGCAACAATGTCCTCTTCCTTCTGGGCAGCCTTTCCCTGTGGCAGCAGGTAATGGCGCAGCCAGTCGACGGCAGCTTCCGGCAACTGCCCGGCTGCCGCTGCGTCCTCGGCCGTGCCCGTACCAAGCAGCGCGGAGGCCTGCGGTGTCGCCCAGCATACGGCGCCCGACAGGTCGACCGACATCAAGTAACGCCCGGATGCATCAAGTGCGACATGGGCGCTGCGCGAATTCCGGGCGTTGGAAATATGCACGCGCAGACGGGCGATCAGTTCGTCCGGGTTGACCGGCTTGGTGACATAGTCGACGCCACCTGATTCCAGGCCCCTGACAATATGTTCCGTCTCGCTCAGTCCGGTCATGAAGAGAACCGGTACATCCCGAAGGCCTTCCAGCGCCTTCAGGCGCTTGCTGGTTTCGAATCCGTCGAGCTCGGGCATGATCGCGTCCATGAGGATCGCATTGGGGATCACGCGGGCTGCGATTTCTATCGCCTTTCGACCGCTTTGAGCCACCAGAACGGTGAAACCGGCTTCCTCCAGAGCGTCCGAAAGCATGCCCAGGGAAGAAGGTGTGTCATCGACCAGCAGCACCGTCTCGGCCTGACTAGGAGCATTCATGATCATGTCCGAGCCTTTCCAGAAGCTTGTCGTATTGGGTGAGATCGAATTCCTTGATGAGACGCCGCATGTGATGGACAAAGTCCGCCGCATGCGGCTCATGCGCCTCGATGTCGTCGAGCTTTGCCTTGATTCCTCGCACATAGCCGATGTCGCTCAGCTGTTTTAGAATCCCGAGACTCTCCTCCGACGGCAGGCAGGCCTTCTCGAATATCGCCCTGCCCGACGATCGCAGGCCCTCTACAGGCGGTGCTGCCGCGGGGTCGTCCGTGCGCCAGACGAGTTTCAATGCCAGCTGAAGCTTGTCCTGCAATTCCTGCAGTCTCACGGGCTTCACCAGGTAGTCGTCATGATAGATCCGGTGCACCGGGTCCCGGCCACTGTCATCCGCATTGGCCGAAATCATGATGATGACCGCATCGCCAAATCCGCTTTCCCGCAGCTTGCAGGCAAGGTCCCAGCCACTCATGCCCGGCATGCTTATGTCGAGCAGAAAGGCATCGGGACGTTCGTCCTGTACCATCGCCAGACACGAGCGGCCGCTTGCCGCGGCAAGAACCTTGAAACCGAGCGGCGACAGGAAATCCCTGACCAGCGTCCTTTGGGCGGGGTCGTCATCCACAACCATGACCGTCTGGATCGGACCGTGATACCCGCGAATGCGTTTTTCCGCCCGCCCCGCCTGGATTGGCGCTTCCGCAGCGCTCAGCAGCATGCGAACCTTGAACGTGCTGCCGGCACCAACCGTGCTTGAAACCTGGATGTCACCGCCCATCACTTCGCTCAGAAGTTTGGTGATCGTCAGACCGAGCCCCGTCCCGGGAACGGCCTCCTTGCCGTCTTCCTCTATGCGTTCGAACGGATTGAAGATCCGCTCGAGATTTTCCGGAGCTATGCCGATGCCGGTATCGACCACTGCAAATTCGGCAACCTGGCTGTGATAGGACACCTTCAGTTTGACGCTTCCTGTATCTGTCCATTTGATGGCGTTCGACAACAGGTTGATCAGGACCTGCCGCAAGCGCTTCTCGTCGCCGAACACAAAGACCGGAAGGTTTTCCGCAGGCTCGAACAGAAAACGCAATTCCTTGGCGTCGGTCTGAAGGCGGAACATGTCGACGGTCTGTGCCAGGAATTCATGCAGGTTGAACCGTTCCCGGTAAATTGTGAGATGCCCGGCCTCGATCTTGGAGATGTCCAGCAGGCCCTCGATCAGCCCGGCCAGGTGATCGGCCGAATGCTGGATCACCTTCACGGCGTCACGTCTGTGGGCGGGGATTGCCGGGTCCTTGCGCATCAGCTGGGCGTAGCCGGAGATCGCATTTAGCGGCGAGCGCAATTCGTGGCTGATGCCGACCACATAACGGCTCTTGGCTTCGTTGGCGGCCTCCGCGGCTTCCTTGGCTTTCTGCAGCTTGGCGTCGGTACGTTTGTGCGCGCGGATTTCCTTCATCAGAAGGCTGGTCTGGCGCCTTGTTTCCTCATTGGCGAACTTCCTGCTTTCGTGAACAAGAACGAACAGCCAGGCCATAACACCCGAGGTGACCAGCAGAATGAAGAAGACCTGGGTCAGCGCCCTGCCGACCCCTTCGCTGCCCGCCCCCGGCGAAATGGTTTCCGCCTCGACATAGACAAGCGACAGGATCGCCCCGAGCGAAGCGGTGATCAGGATCATGACACTGAAATAAAGCCCGATCCGGGAGCTCATCCATCCGGCGATCCGGTCTGGAAGGATCGAATGAAGCAGCACGGTGACCTGGTCGCCGATGCGTGCTTCCTGTTTACAGTCATCCTCGCAGCGCGCGTCGAGCGAGCAGCATAGCGAGCAGATCGGCCCCGAATAGACCGGGCAATGCGCCATGTCCTCATGCTCAAACGTATGCTCGCAAATACAGCATTGAATGTCGGGGGGACGTTCGCCGTCGGAGGTTACAGCCCGTACCGGTTCACGGGCGATATAATATTTGCCGCCGGTCGCATAGGCGATCAGCGGGGCAAGGAGAATGGCGGTAAAGAGGGCAATGTAGCTTGCCAGCGCATGAGCGGTCTGGCCGAACACCCCGGAATAGGCAATGAGGGCGATCAGGCTCGCCGCGCCCATAGAGCCAAGGCCGACCGGATTGATGTCGTACAGATGGGCACGCTTGAACTCGATATGTTTCGGGCTCAGCCCAAGCGGCTTGTTGATGACAAGATCGGCAAAGATCGCGCCGATCCAGGCAACGGCAACCACGGAATAAAGACCGAGCGTGCGTTCCAGCGCCTTGTAGACACCAAGCTCCATGAGCGCGAGTGCAATCGACACGTTGAAGACCAGCCACACCACCCGGCCCGGGTGGCTGTGGGTGAGACGGGAGAAGAAGTTCGACCAGGCAATGGAGCCGGCGTAGGAGTTGGTCACGTTGATCTTGACCTGGCAGACAATCACGAAGAGCCCTGTCAGGGCGACTGCCACCTCCGGCGTCGTGGCCTTGGTGAAGGCGACCAGATACATGTGCGTCGGTTCGATTGCCTTGTCCGGACTGAGGCCGCTCTGCAGGGCCAGAACCACCAGGAACGACCCCAGCAGCAGTTTCACCGCGCCGATAAGGATCCAGCCTGGACCTGCCGCCAGAAGGGCGAACCACCATTTCAGCCTGTGCCCGCGCCGTTGGCGCGGCAAAAAGCGCAGGAAATCGACCTGTTCGCCGATCTGTGCGATCAGCGAGAACAGAACGGCGCTTGAAGCACCGAAAAGCAGGAGGCTGAACTGGCCGCCCTCGTCGCCCAGCCGGCCAGAGAAGTTCTGCCAGTCGTCCAGCGGAGCCACGCCCTGCCAGGCCAGGAAAGCAAACGGCAGGATCTGCAACACGATCCAGAGCGGCTGAGTGTAGATCTGCAGCCGGCTGATCAGGGTGATGCCGTAGATCACCAGCGGAATGACCACAAGCGTGCACAGAAGGTAGCCGATGTTGAGCGGCACACCGAGGTACAGCTCCAGCGCCGTTGCCATGATGGCCGCCTCGAGAGCGAAGAAGATGAAGGTGAAACTTGCGTAGATCAGCGAGGTTACTGTCGAGCCGATATAACCGAACCCGGCTCCGCGGGTGAGCAGGTCGATATCCACGCCGTATTTCACGGCATGATAGGCAATCGGAAGGCCGGTAATGAAGATGAGCAGGCAGACGACGGCAATCGACGAGACGGCATTCGTGAAACCGTAGTTGTAGGTGACGGCAGCCCCGATCGCTTCAAGGGCCAGGAAGGAAATTGCGCCCAGCGCGGTGTTGGCAACCCAGACCGGAGACCAGCGGCGAGCGCTTTTGGCGGTGAAACGGAGCGCAAAGTCCTCCAGGGTCTGGTTTGCGACCCATTGATTGTATGTTCTCCGCAGGCGCACAACCCGCTGATGACTACCCATTGCCCATCACCATCCCGCCCGCCGGAACCGGCGCGCCAGCCCACTCATTGTGCATTGCATCTATTTTTCATGCACATTTTTGTTCAAGATTTGCGACCTCCCCCTCGAATTGATCAACAACCGTCAATCGACGAACTTCCTAGCAATTTCTATGCCTCATTCAAAAAATATTAAAAAATCCCAATATACCCACCAATACAAATCGTTCGAATTCAAAAAATACGAATGACAACTTACATTACGATCGAATTTCAGATTTTTGGACTATGAATTTATTCCAAACATGGAAGTCTTTCACATGCGGCAGTGCGGAGAAATAAGTCAAATAACCCACAGCAACTGACGCATTGCGGCACTGCACAATTCCAGACGAGCCTTGGATGCATGCGGAGGAGCTTCACGGCGCTCTGCTTCAACCTCAACCTCAGAGGGGTCCAGAGAATGAAACGTCTGAAAGACTTGATTGACCACCGGCTGTCTCGCCGGTCCGTGCTGTCAGGCACGGCAGCCGCGGCAATGCTGGCCACCGCCAGCACATTTGCACCTGCCATCGCCGACGACGCCAACACGACTGGCCTCGCGGTCACAGAAGACACCGTGAAGGTCGGCATCCTGCACTCCGTCACCGGAACCATGGCGATTTCCGAGACCGGGTCAGTGCAGGCAGAAAAGCTCGCCATCGACCAGATCAACGCCATGGGCGGCGTGCTTGGACGCAAGATCGAATACATCCAGGAAGATGGCGCATCCGACTGGCCGACCTTTGCCGAAAAGGCAAAAAAGTTGCTGGTGAACGACAAGGTCGCGGCTGTTTTCGGATGCTGGACATCCGCATCGCGCAAGGCTGTTCTGCCCGTCTTCGAGCAGTATAACGGCATGCTCTACTATCCGACCTTCTATGAAGGCCTGGAACAGTCCCCCAACGTGATCTACACCGGCCAGGAAGCCACCCAGCAGATCATCGCCGGCATCGACTGGGTCGCCAAGGAAAAAGGCGCCAAGAGCTTCTACCTGCTTGGTTCCGACTATATCTGGCCGCGGACGTCCAACAAGATCGCCCGCAAGCACATCGAGAAGCTTGGCCTGGAGGTTGTCGGCGAAGAGTACTATCCGCTCGGCCACACCCAGTTCAACTCGGTGATCAACAAGATCAAGCTGAAGAAGCCGGACGTGATCTACGCCATTGTCGTGGGTGGTTCCAACGTTGCCTTCTACAAGCAGCTGAAGGCTGCCGGCATCGACATGACCAAGGAAAAGCCGGTTCTTCTGACCATCTCGGTGACCGAGGATGAAATCCGCGGCATCGGCGGCGAGAACATCGAAGGCGCTTATGCCGCGATGAAGTATTTCCAGTCTCTCGACAATGAGAACAACGCCGAATTCGTCAAGTCCTTCAAGGAAATGTGGGGCGACGACATCGTCATCGGCGACGTGACCCAGGCCGCCTATCTCGGCCCCTGGCTCTGGAAGGCCGCGGTTGAAAAGGCCGGCAGCTTCGACATCGACAAGGTGCGCCTTGCCTCTCCGGGCATTGAGCTTACCACCGCGCCGGAAGGCTATGTCCGCGTCCATGAAAACCACCACCTGTGGTCCAAGACCCGCATCGGCCTTGCCAAGCCGGATGGCCAGTACGAGCTGGTTTACGAGACGGCCGACCTGATGGAGCCGGATCCGTTCCCGGAAGGCTACCAATAAGCCTCCGTTAGTTCCCCCAGGGATGGAAACGCCCTTCCAGAAAGCGGGCATAACCGGGGCGCTGCGTGGAGGCAGCCTGCGCAGCGCCCGTCCCCTTCGTTTCAAACCCTTATTCGCAGCAGGGGAACAGGCGTTCCGCCTTGACCCCGCAGCATGGAGACGCGCGCAATGTTCGCCGATTATTCATGGACGGAACTCGGGTCCATATTCGCCATGCAGGGTTTTGCCGGACTGATCCTGTTTTCCGTTTTCGTCCTCATGGCCCTGGGTCTTGCAATCATTTTCGGCCAGATGGGCGTCATCAACATGGCTCACGGCGAGTTCATGATCCTGGGCGCCTATGTCACCTATCTCTGCTCCAATTTCGTCGAGACCTATGTCCCGTCCCTGTTCGGCATCTACTTCTTCTTCGCCATGGCATTGGCCTTCGTCGCTGCGGGTGCACTCGGGGCACTCGTCGAATGGTCGCTCATAAGGCATCTCTACAAGCGTCCGCTGGATACCCTGCTGGCCACCTGGGGCCTAAGCCTCATTTTGCAGCAGGCCTACCGGTCGATCTTCGGCGCGCGTGAAGTCGGCGTCAGCCTGCCGAACTGGCTGCTCGGGTCCGTGCCGCTGACGGACATCATCGAAATCCCGATCAACGGCATCTTCGTCATGGTGCTGACCCTGGTCATCGCCATCGGCGTCTATTTCATCCTGTTCCGCTCCCGCATGGGCATGCAGACCCGTGCTGTGGTCCAGAACCGCGTCATGGCCGGGGCCGTCGGCATCAACACCGAAAGGGTCGACCGGCACACCTTTGCTCTTGGATGCGGCATTGCAGGCATCGCCGGCAGCGCCTTCACCATGATCGGCTCGACCGGCCCAACCGCCGGGCAGCTTTATATCGTCGATACCTTCCTGATCGTCGTTTTCGGCGGCGCTGCAAGCCTGCTCGGAACGATCGCGTCTTCCTTCGCCATCAGTCAGGCCCAGTCCACCATGGAGTTCTTCCTTTCCGGCTCCATGGCGAAGGTCCTCACCCTGCTGACCGTCGTCGGGATCCTGATGCTGCGCCCCGAAGGTCTCTTCTCCCTGAAAATCCGTCGCTGAGGAGGTTCCGATGACACATGTGAAATCCCTGCTGTCTCGACAGGAACTGATCGGACTGCTGGTCGTGGCCGCGCTGATCTTCGTCTTGATGCCCCTGTCGATGGACATCTTCCGTCTCAACCTGTTCGGCAAATACCTGACCTATGCCTTCGTCGCCATCGGGCTGGTGCTGTGCTGGGGCAAGGGTGGCATCCTGAGCCTCGGGCAAGGCGTCTTCTTCGGCCTGGGCGGCTATTGCATGGCCATGTACCTGAAACTGGAAGCCTCAACGCCGGAAGCGACCGCGATCCAGTCCACCCCGGGTATTCCCGACTTCATGGACTGGAACCAGATCACGTCCCTGCCCTGGTTCTGGGAACCCTTCAACAGCCTGACCTTCACGCTGCTGGCCATCATCGTCCTTCCCGCGCTGTTCGCCTTTGTTATCGGTGCGGCGATGTTCAAGCGAAGGGTTGGCGGTGTCTATTTCGCCATCATTACTCAGGCAATCGCAGCCATCCTGACGATCCTGATCATCGGACAGCAGGGCTATACCGGTGGCGTCAACGGCATCACGGATCTCAGGACCCTGAAGGGATGGGACATCCGCACCGACGAAGCCAAATACGTTCTCTACTACGTCAACGGAGGTCTTCTGATCGCCGTCCTGCTGCTGAGCCAGTTCGTTCTCAAAAGCAAGCTCGGCCGTCTCTTGGTCGCCGTCAGGGACAAGGAGGACCGGGTGCGGTTTTCCGGTTACGACGTCTCCAACATCAAGATCTTCGTCTTCTGTTTTGCAGCGGTCCTGTCAGCCATCGGCGGCGCCATGTTCACCTTGCAGGTCGGCTTCATGTCCCCCTCGTTCGTGGGCATCGTTCCCTCCATCGAGATGGTCATCTTCTGTGCGGTCGGCGGCAGGCTTTCCATCTTCGGCGCGGTCTACGGAACGCTGCTGGTGAACTGGGCCAAGACCACTTTTTCCGAAACCTTCCCCGAATTGTGGCTCTTTGGCCTGGGCGGGCTCTTCATCGCAGTTGTCCTGGTGTTCCCGAACGGGTTGTCCGGTCTCTATCGCACCTACCTGGCGCCGCATGTCGACCGGCTGATTTCACGGGGCAATAGCGGCAACCGGTTAGAACCAGTCAGCCCTCCCCCCGACCTTGACGGCGAAGCAACCGCAAAGCCAGCCGAGTAGGAGAGACACATGAACACCATCAGCAACAACACCGACTTCCTGCTTTCGATCGAAAACCTGTCCGTTTCCTTTGATGGCTTCAAGGCGGTGAACGACCTGAACCTTTACGTCGACGAAAATGAGATCCACGTCATCATCGGACCGAACGGCGCGGGCAAGACAACGGTACTCGATCTGATCTGCGGCCGCACCAAGGCGACTGCCGGCTCAATCAAATTCCGCCAAAAAGAACTGACCCAGCTGCGCGAACACGAGATCGTGCTTGAGGGGGTCGGACGCAAGTTCCAGAACCCGTCCATCTATGAGGACCTGACGGTCTTCGAGAACCTGGAGCTTTCCTTTCCCCGTGGCCGAAGTGTCTTCGGTGCCCTCACCTTCAAGCGCGATGCGGAGGTGACGACCCGCGTGCGCGAGATTGCCGAAATGGTGTTCCTCGACACGCTCCTGGACATGCAGGCAGCCCTGCTCAGCCACGGCCAGAAACAATGGCTGGAGATCGGCATGTTGCTGATCCAGGACCCTGAACTCCTGATGCTCGACGAACCTGTTGCCGGCATGAGCGTCTCTGAACGCAAGCAGACCGCGAAGCTTCTCAACGAAATCACCAAGGGACGTTCGGTGATGGTTGTCGAACACGACATGAAATTTGTCGAGGACATCGCCCACCGCGTCACCGTTCTGCACCAGGGCAAGATCCTCTCCGAGGGCTCAATGGCAAAGGTGCAGGCCGACCCCAAGGTCATTGACGTCTATCTCGGCCACTAGGAGGCGACCATGCTCAATGTTGCACAGTATCACGTTGCCTACGGCCAGAGCGAAGTCCTGCACGGCCTCGATTTCACGGTCGCGCCGGGAGAAATCATCGCCATCATGGGCCGCAACGGCATGGGCAAGACCACGCTGATGAAATCCCTGATGGGGATCGTGCCCACCAGCAACGGCGCTGCCGCGGTCGACGGCGTCGATATCACCACCATGAAGAGCTACGAGCGCGTCGCCAGAGGCATCGCCTATGTACCTCAGGGACGGATGATCTTTCCGACCATGACGGTCCAGGAAAACATCGAAACCGGCCTGACCATCAGTGGCCAGAGCAAGGTTCCCGGCGACATCTACGAGCTGTTTCCGGTGCTGCTCGACATGAAGGGCCGTCGCGGCGGCAATCTCTCGGGCGGCCAGCAACAGCAGCTGGCGATTGCCCGCGCGCTGGCGACCAACCCGAAGGTCCTGCTGCTGGACGAACCGACCGAAGGCATCCAGCCGTCGATCATCCGCGAGATGGGCCGGGTCCTGAAACGTATCCGCGACGAGCGCGGACTTTCCATCGTTGTGTCGGAACAGGTTCTGTCCTTCGCCCTCGACGTCGCCGACCGGGTGCTCGTCCTGGAAAACGGCCGCCTTGTCCACGACGAACCGCGGGCAAGCGTCGACGAGGAAAAAGTCTCCGCGTTTCTGTCCGTCTAACCAGCTCATCCAGTTCAACAGCGCACGCTTTTCAGGCGCATATCCAGAGGAGAACCCCATGGCAGATACACTGATTTCGTTAGATTTGAGCGAGTCCCCGCATACCAACGAAAAGGTCCATAACCGCTGGCATCCGGATATTCCGATGGCGGTCTGGGTTGAACCGGGCGACGACTTCAGGATCGAGACCTATGACTGGACCGGCGGGCAGATCAAGAATGACGACGACGCGGCGGATGTGCGCGATGTCGAACTGGAACAGGTGCACTACCTCTCCGGTCCGATCGGCGTCAAAGGCGCCGAACCGGGCGATCTACTGGTCGTCGATATTCTCGACATCGGCGCCAAGGAAGAAATGCTCTGGGGCTTCAATGGCTTTTTCTCCAAGCAGAATGGCGGCGGGTTCCTGACGGAGCATTTCCCGGAAGCCCAGAAATCCATCTGGGATTTCGAAGGCATGTTCACGCGCTCGCGCCATGTGCCGGGCGTCAGCTATGCCGGCCTGATCCACCCGGGTCTGATCGGCTGCCTGCCGGACCGCAAGATGCTGGACATGTGGAACAATCGCGAAAAATCATTGTTCGATACGGATCCCGACCGCGTTCCGGCGCTTGCCGCCCTGCCGAACACCCAGTCTGCGCATATGGGACAGCTCAAGGGCGAAGCACGCGACAAGGCTGCTGCCGAAGGCGCGCGGACGGTTCCCCCGCGCGAACATGGCGGCAACTGCGACATCAAGGATCTGTCGCGCGGGTCAAAGATCTATTTCCCGGTCTATGTGGACGGTGCCGGTCTCTCCATGGGTGACCTGCATTTCAGCCAGGGCGACGGTGAAATCACCTTCTGCGGCGCGATCGAAATGGCCGGCTGGCTGCACATCCGGGTCAACCTGATCAAGGGCGGGGTCGCGAAATACGGGATCAAGAACCCGATCTTCAAACCGTCGCCAATTACGCCGAAATATGACGACTACCTGATCTTCGAAGGCATCTCGGTCGATGAGGCTGGCACACAGCATTACCTTGACGTGCACATCGCCTATCGCATGGCCTGCCTCAACGCCATCGAGTACATGAAGAAGTTCGGCTATTCCGGCGCGCAGGCCTACGCCATCCTGGGAACGGCGCCTGTACAAGGACATATTTCGGGCGTGGTCGATATTCCAAATGCCTGTGCCACCTTGTGGTTGCCCACCGACATCTTCGACTTCGACATGATGCCGGGTGCGGACGGACCGAAGACCTTCATTGACGGATCGGTCGACGTTCCGCTTGCCCCGGATCTCTGATCCGGACGTGACGACGAGACGGGCCCTGCCCGTCTCGAACCCATTTCGCCGGCCAGCCGGCTTTCCGTCTTTCAGGATCAATCATGCCAACCTACGATTATCTGTGCGCTTCCTGCGGTCCCATCTCCGCCAACCGGCCGATGTCCGCCCATGCGGATCCGATCGAATGTCCGATCTGCAAGGCGGAAGCCCCGCGCGCGATCCTTCAGGCGCCGCATATGTCGGGCCTGTCTCCCAGCGACCGGGCTGCCCATCAGCGCAATGAAACGTCCCGGCACAATCCGAAATTCTCGACCAGGTCGGATCGTGACGACAGTGCGAGGGAAAACCGAAAACGTCACCCGTCAGGCTGCTCGTGCTGTTCCGGCTCGAAAGGCAATTTTCGCTCAAGTGCGGTCTACAAGGCCGACGGCAGCAAGACGTTCCCCTCAAAACGCCCCTGGATGATCAGCCACTGACAATGCAAGCGTGAGCCCCGTATCTAGCTTTGCGTCCTACCGCTCGAGCACGATTGAAACTCAGATCTCATTACATGCAAGTTGGATTCGTTCTTCCAGTTGATAAACCGCCTCTTCAAAGGAGATCTCCCGAACAGGATCGTGTTCCAGGTAGTGGCTGTAGTCGAAATAAAGTGCAGCAAAGACTGCTTCCAGGGATACCGGGTGACGTCGGTTCAATTTCACCGGGTTTCGTTCAACAGTTAAGCCCCAACCTCCATAGAATGGAACACCGAAAGTGTGGACCTCACAGCCAGCAAGAATAGCTTCGAACCCCAGTTGACTTGATATGCAATAGACCTTGGCACAGGCCTCCAGAAGCGGCCAGGGATTGATCGCTTCCGGGGTTAAACGCAACCGACCTTCATTCAGGGCCTTGGCGCAACTCTCGTCCACTTGCGCGAGAGCCTGAAGGACTTCATGCGTGAAATGCCCTGCCTTGCGCCCGATCATCGTTTCCGGGTGAACCTTGATCAGAATCTCTGCTTCACGGTTCTCCTGAATGGCGACTTGCAGCATCTGGCGGAAGGTTTCATCTTTTGCAAATGCCCCGGGTATCGACGCGTCGCCAACGGTTTGATCAATAACAAGTACCCGATCCCTGCGGTCGGAAGATTGCAAACAAAGCTCTGAAATGTCCGAGAAATCGAAACTGTTGTATTTCGAGAGCCGTTTGGACCGGATCAAGTCGATGGCATCGTGGATCTCTTGCGTCCGCATGGGCTTTCCAAAACGCCGGCGAACAAAACACTCCAGATCACTTGGCTGGCGGGCGTCGTAATAGATGCCTGTTCGATCAAGTACCAGGGAGATCGGCCTTTCCTGGTTGCCAGGCCTGACGGATCTCAAAAATCCATCCTCGAAAGCGACATATGGAAGATGACGTTTAGCTGCCATTTCTCGAGCGCGCAGCGCAGTCGGCTTGTGCCCCCAACCGGCGACGGCGTCTAAGCCTCGGCCAGACGCCGAAAAACGGCTTGGCTTATGACCAACCAAGAGCTCAATCGCATACCGCTGCTTCCATAGCCCGGAGGTACTTAAACCAATTTTTGTCAAAGGGATGTCCCAAAACTAGGTGCGGAGTGGTGTACAAAGCTTCTTACTTAATCGTTGTCTCCCGCAGAAGCACCAAGGATCTATGCTACTTTGTTTTGGCGGACCAGAGTGAACGTGTCAAAACGAAGGTCGCTATCCAAATGATCGAGCTAGGATAGTCGCCAGTCGTGTTTGTCAAGTGGACTTAAAACTCGTGACAAAACCAAATTTCCCAACACCAACCAGCTTCGCTGTGCTTTAAACTGATATAAATAAGGTGAAAACAAATGCGACAATCCGCCCAATGAATCAAAGACTTCGCAGCCAAGTGATTGCTCAACGTCGACTAACAGGCGCACATAACAACTTGGCTCAAGTGTTGAGCGACTGAAAGTTTAGCGACTTGTTTAACGACTGAAGCATTCGCCAGCAAAGCCCACACCAACAATCTGTTTTCGTTATAGCGACTCCAAGATATATGAAGAATAAAATAAATATTTTTGCCTTGGGCACAAAAAATTCTGCAGCTTACAATAGCATAATTGAATCCCTGGAGGAAAATTTTAATATTGTTTGCTTTCGCTCTGAGCGCGACTTCAGATCTTGCGTCATTGGCATAAACACCATTCTCTCGAGTGGTGCAGATGCTGCAATTATGCCAAACCCATACGGAAATCCCAATCGACTTGAGATCTACCAAAAACTTCGAGCAATGAAATTCCCTGTGATCGTATTTGATCGCGGCGGGCTGCCGGGTTCTTGGTTTTTCGACACAGGGTTTAATGCCGACAGTGATAGCTACCAGGCTAAACGCTGGGATCGCCCTCTTACTGACATTGAACATACGAGTGTCGAAAAAGTTATTCATCGTCTGCGAGACGAATCTGAGCCATTGGAACAACAAGGGTGTCGGATAAACTCGGAAGCTTTGCGAAAAAAACTCAACCTCGAAGGAAAAAAGGTATTACTAGTCCCTTTCCAACGGCCTTCAGATACCACAATTAAGTACTTTTCAGACCCTATAGGTAATTTTGAAAATTTTGTAAGTCTGGTTGAAGATGTAAACGCCGAACTCTGCCAAGCTGGCTCTGATTGGGCACTTATAGCAAAACGTCACCCGCTAGAAGTTGAACGGCCTTCGAGAAACCTTCAATTTGTCGACGACGAAACTCACATTAACGACCTGATAGACCTAGCTGATGCAGTTTTGGTGGTTAACAGCGGCGTAGGTCTACTCGCTCAAATGTGGGAAAAGCCTGTTTTGATCGCTGGAACAGCATATTACTCGCATGAAAAACTGAATAAATTTGTATCTTGCTCATCTGACGTCATTGCAGCATTGCGTGATTTGCCCAAGGTTGATCGGGATACACGGAATAGGCTATTTCATCATCTCACGGAAAATGTTTATTCTTTTGGAAAATTCGAAACGCAACGCATCAAGCAGTCCGATGGAGCATACAGAAACATCACGAGGAAAATTTCATTTGACGTGGTGAACACTCCCAAGATATCCGCGAAAAAGCGGATCCTTTTTGTTACGTCAGTAATTCCCTACCCGATAAATCGAGGCAGCGCGCTTCGCACCGACCATACTCTACGGGCGCTTCTTCAAACTGATCAGCATATTGATGTACTCCTGCTTAATCAAAGCGAAGCGGCAACCGAAAACGAAGATCTAATAACTCGTTTGCAAACTCGTTATCCTGGTGCAGGATTTACTATTGTAAAACATCCTATAATTCAAAAAATAACAAATTTACATAATTTTCGCGACCTAATTACTTATCGACTTGGCCGTATGATTGAACACCTACTTGTCCGTGATGGAGACCTTAATTCTCTCCGGCATAATCCCTATGCGCTCCGCACATGTTTGAAGAAGATGATCGAACAAAGATCATACGACACCATTGTGTTCAATTACCTGAAGCTTATTCCACCTGGTTTCAAAGCGAATGGGTCGCGCATCATTGCGGATCTTCATGATGTTCAAGCCGATCGGATAAAAAACGACGTTCTACCCAAAGTAAACCGACTAAGACGCAAAACGTACTTTTCGCGAGCTGTGAAAAGCGAGACCTTACTCCTCAACAAGTGCGATATTGGGATTTGTATTTCAGGAATGGATAAGGTTCGGCTTGAACAACGCGATGGGGTTGAAACTCAACTGGTTACCATAGCCGCCTCAGCCGATGTCAACGAAGGGCCACCCAACGATTGCTCCAACACAAGATTCGACTTTCTCTTTGTCGGTTCAAACTCAGATCCAAATGTTGATGGGATCTGCTGGTTTTTAAACGATTGCTGGCCGCTCGTGACGAAAAAATTACCCAATGCTACACTTCTGATCCAGGGAAGCGTCATCCGAAATAACGAATTTAGCTACGCTATGTCCTCTCAAACCAACGGAACAATTTTCCTTTCTGGTTTTGTTGATGATCTTACGCAAATTTACGAGCGCGCCCGCGTCGTAATTTGCCCAATTCGATATGGTACAGGAATGAAGATAAAAGTGATTGAAGCTATGAGTTATGGTAAAGCTATAGTAGCTACGTCTTCAGCCTTGGAAGGTATCGGAGGAGAAAACGGCACTCCCGAAACTGACACTAATGAAGACTTTTCCTCCGCCTGTATTTCACTTTTGAAAGAAAAACGTTTGTTGATGGAAAATAAAATATCTCTAAATATTATTTTTGAAAATAATCATACTTACCAAATATTTTCTCAAAAATTGCGAAAATTGATTGAAAACTAATTACCAAGCTCTGAATTCGAAGAATAATCTAAGTTTCGATAGTTATTTAACTAATTCATTTGCTGTGTGAATTCTGTTTTCGTGCTAGTTTTTTGAGAACAATGAATCAGTCTGTCTGACGAGGAAAAGAAATGCCGGATGTAGAATGGAATAAGAAGTATTGGAATGAAGAATATCAGTGGCCTATGGCAGGTGAAGAATGGTCAAAGCAATGGGGGGGCGCGCAAATTCAGTGGTGGTCATCTATTGCGCCCAGAATTGGTTCCTTTTTGCCAGCTAATACAATTTTAGAGATTGCGCCAGGCTACGGAAGATGGACCAAATTTTTATTGAACAATTGTAAGCACTACAAAGGCTTTGATCTATCCATCAACGCGCTTGAATACTGCAAAAATCACTATTTTTCGCATGGCTTAGCAGCCAGTAGAGAATTTACTCTTACAAATGGATATCTCCTGCCCGGAGTTGGCGGAGAGACAATCGATTTTGTTTTTTCGTTCGACTCGTTGGTTCACGCAGAAATGGATGTAATCGAATCTTATATCTCTGAGATTAGCAGAATTTTGAAACATGGTGCCCACGCATTCATACATCATTCTAACTATGCAGATGTAATGAATTCTTTCGAAAAAAACACCGCCAGAAGGGGCGTTGACGTAAGCGCGGCTCGTTTTAAGGAGGTGGCAAATAAACATGGATTAACGGCCACTGTTCAAGAGAAGATAACTTGGGATAGTGAGCAATTGCAAGATTGCTTTACTTTACTTTCCAAAAACAAAGAAGCCTTGGAGACCGAAGTTTTAGAAAATTATGACTTCTGGCGAGAAGCCGGATTAGCTCCCCAAAAATTGGCGATGTATCATAGAGACCGGACTTGATCCTAAAGATTTCGCAAATTTTGGTTTTAGTGCTCCCTCATATTGAAATCTCGATCCAAAAAAACTATTCAGTTCGAACTAACGACGGGTGATCGAAAAGGTAGAAATTCAATGTTAAAGAAGAAAGAAAAATATCTAACTTGTAGAGGTGTGAAATTTTTAAACGACGAAGTGATACTTTCGGAAAGAGTTAGAGAATCCATAACAGCAGGAAGATACGAGGGAAATGAAGCGAACGAAGTCGAGAAGTTGATAAAGAATGGAGATAGGATATTAGAACTTGGTGCGGGGCTCGGATTTATTTCAACAATCGCTGCAAGACATCCCTTAGTTGAATCAGTTTTAAGCTTCGAAGCCGATCCAAGACTGATTGGTTATATCAAGAAAGTACATGAATTAAATAACGTTGAAAAGGCGGAGATACGAAATGCTGTTCTGACAGTAGACCCTAGCCTGGACGAACTTCCTTTTTTTGTTCGCGAACATTTTTGGGGATCGTCACTTTCTGAAAACCAAGGAGAATACATTGAGAAGCATCAAGTAAAAGCGATATCCATTAACAAAATTGTCGAAGAATTTCGTCCCACTTTCATTGTATGTGATATCGAGGGAGGGGAATTAGATCTTCTACCAAATATGAACCTATTTGGTGTAACTAGAGTGTTGGTAGAGATACATTCGAGAGTTATAGGGAGAAAAGGTGTAAAGCAGTTATTCGACGCAATGAGTTCAAAGAATTTTCATTATGACCAATTTCATTCTAGCAAATCTGTTGTGCTTTTTTCGCATATCGACAGGAGGGGGTGAAATTGCCCGATTCGGTTAACATAGCATTCGCAAGCGATGATAACTTCATAAAATATACAGCGGTAACTCTAGCGTCGATCTTGCGTAATTTTAAAAATTCTACGCGCAAGTTGAATATCTTTATTTTGACAAGTGACCCAATCTCCGAGGTAGATCTAACAAAACTTTTGGACCTCTACAAAATCAGAGAATTTGACCTCAAAAATATTACCGTAGATGCTTCAAGCTTCTCTGAACTAAAGACTACTCCTGGAATTAGCATAGCAACGTATTTCCGACTATACTTACATGAACTTTTACCAGATAGTATTACAAAAGTTCTATATTTGGATAGTGACCTAATAGTTTTGAAGAATATTGAAGAACTATTTGATGTGAATTTAGGTGAGAACTTCTTTGGAGGAGTGCAAGATAGTCGTAGCGAGGACTATAATGTTAAGTTTGGTCTTCCTAAACATACTAAGCATATCAACGCAGGTGTGTCTCTTATTAATCTTTCGGCGATAAGGAAATTTGATTTTTTAGGAGAAATTGACAAATACTTAGAAGCGAAAAAATATGTGATCACGCTGGGCGATCAACAAATTATAAACACTGTATTTTCTGATCAAATTTTGTATCTTCCGCCTATATGGAATATCCATGGAAGTATGTTTGATCTCGATTGGTGCAAAATTAATGCAGGTTTAGTAAATACCTTTACCATTGATGAGCTCCGTGACGCAGCTGAAGCGCCAGCAATCATACATTACACGTTTAAAAGAAAACCTTGGATCTCCTCAGACCACCCATTGTCCGACTATTGGTATGAATATGCATCGTTGACCGAATATTTTGCGAATGACACCTTTAATTCACGCACAACAACACGTAAAAATACATTCAAGTTGAATGGGGATTTAATGCCTTCTTCAAAACTTAGAAAGAAGATAGATGGCTACATAAAGAGCATTATTCAACTTAGAAAAACGCGCCTAAATGTTGATAAACTTATTAGTGATCCCAAAAGTAGTGCTAACTACAATCTAATTAAAGCAACGACATTTCAACTTCAGAATACGATCATAAGTTCCTCTGCAGCAAAAACTGTTACAAGCGCTGTAGAATTGTTGGATCAAATTCCAGAATATGCGACTATCTTGACTAATTGTGAAAATCGCGATCTCGATGGAGGATTTCACGAAAATATCAAAACTTTGCTCAAGACACCAAACATTGGCCGCGATTTTGATGTTTCAGAAGTAAATGCTACGATGATTGCTGTCCAGAGATTGGGACAGAAAGAATTCATAGAAACACTGTATTGCGCTGCAGCTTATTCCAAACCACATTTTTACGTCGAAACAAGTTTTTTTGGTGCACTAGCTCCCTATTTCCATAAAGATGTGCCAGCTAAATACAGAAGATGCTTTGGCTATATTCTTGACGATTTGGGTTATTATTATGATTCTCGCTTACCCTCCCGGCTAGAGAGAATTTTGAATTCAGAGATAGGCGACATCTCAGAGGATGAAAAAACGCGCTCAAAGGAGTTGATAAAGAAGATTATTGACCTGGGTATTACTAAGTATAATGTAGGCTTAGGCAATCGGACGATGAACATAGACAATGATTCTGTTCTCGTAATTGATCAAAAGCGAAATGATGCCAGTATCGAATTCGGCGCTGCATCGAGTAAGACATTCGACATTATGCTTGCAAGTGCAATTCGCGAAAATCCAGACTCAAAAATTTACTTCAAAACGCACCCAGATAACTCAGGAAACGAGCTACTTCTGAATGATCCAAAGGTTGAAGTTATACCTGAAAATGTCAGTGTCACAGCGTTACTTGATCAATGTAGAAGTGTTTACGTCGTTACATCCCAACTTGGTTTTGAGGCGCTCTTGCGGGGCAAAGAAGTAAATGTATTTGGCTTGCCATTCTATTCGGGCTGGGGATTGACTAAAGATAGGCAAAAGCTCGCTCGCAGGGATAAAACTCGAACAATCGAAGAATTATTCTACGGTGCCTGCATAAGAATGTCTGCATATGTAAATCCTGATACCGGTAACTTGGTCGAGTTGGAAGATGCACTAGATTACATACTCACATGCCGTACAGAAATTGATCAGGTCTGACCAGCTTCCTTGGGACCCACAAAATCTGACCATATCTGCTGAAGGGGCTGCGTGTGTGCATCGATCGAACCAAGTCTGGGCTGTGGACATCACTTATCTGCCGATACACTGCGGGTTCCTCTATCTGGTCGCAATCATTGTCTGGCTCACCCGCAAGGCGCTAGCCTGACGCATCTCGAACACGCTGAAAGCTGACTTCTATATGTCGACGCGCTGAACGGAGCGGTTCACAAGTTCGGCAGTCCGGAGTTCATGAACACCGACCAGGGCAGCCATTTCACATACTTCGTGTGTACCGACCGGCTTCGACGGATAGACGTTCGCATCTCGAAGGACGGCAAGGCCAGTTCCTTGACAATATCTTCATTTAGACGCTGTGGAGCACGCTCAAATACGAGTGCGTCTATTGCACGCTTGGTAGACCGGATCACAGGCTCGGGCTGGCACGCAAATATGGATGGAGTTCGACAACAAGGCGCGACCGCATTCTCACTTGACTGCAAGTCGCTCGCCAAGATCTATTGCCGGGCTATCAATCAACATTAACCCAACCAGCTGATGCAGACGGTAGCTTAATTTACACCGAAAACTGTCCAATGGTCGGGTAGTAGTTCCCATGTCAAATCGATGCTGACAAATATCGGCAGACACGAGTTCTGAATCCTAATCTTCGATAGTTTGGGCGAGAGGCTGTTGAATAATAACAGTACAACACACGAACATACCTAAAGTGAATGTAGAAATTTTAGGCGAAGACTTAGTCTGACCTCTTCGGGCAAAATCGTAAGATCAGTAAACTTCCGAAACGACATTAAGTCCTATCCCGAACATTGTAATACATCAAGACCACAACTGACCAAGCTCCAGCCAGGAGCAAAAACATGGCCAGAGAGTACAGCAAACGGTGCGGGTACTGTGCGTCTTCCGACAAGGTTGGTTGGATGAAAGTCGCCAGGTAAAGGTGTTTACCGTCGGCCTCCTGACGAGCCGTTTCCAAGCTGGCAAGGGACGTCACATAGAGCTGCTGTGCAAATTCTTCCTCCAATGCAAGTTCCGAATAATCTGCAAGACGGAAGGAAAGAGCTGTCCTGTTCGTGCCAGACGAACCGGAAGGCGATATGCCGGAGCCAAGGCGTTCCCGAGCACTTGAAATCTGGCCTTCCAGGGCCTCGATTTGCTGGTTCAGAAGCCTGATGCGCGGCGAGTCCTCGTCCAGATAACTCATCAAGGTCTTTTTTTCTGCTTCCCGGTTTGCGCGCTGCTGATCCAGTCCGGCAATCATTTCCACAGCAAGCTTGGCATTTTCCTCCGGACTGACTTCCTGTGTCTCGTTCCTGTAGGCAAGCATTTGCTTGCGGATTGCTTTCAGGCGCGCCTCGGCACGCGCAACGCTTTCTTCCGCGAAACGTACGGTTTCCCGCCTGTTTGCCTCGGAAAGCTGGTTGACCAGTATTTCGCTGCGCTTCAGGATTGCCTTGGCGATCTCGACCGAGTCCTCCGGCCGGAAGCTGCGCACTTCAACCTGGATCACCCCGGAGGTCGCATCAAAACTGACGTCGACCATGTCGTTCCAGTAACTCAAGCGGTCTTCGACCGGCAGATCGCTGCCCATGCTGAACAGAAAATCCGAGGATTCGCGATTGAAGATGGTCTGCAAATCCAGATCGTCCGGAAGGTCCTCCAGCACGGATTGGCTCTGCAGATAGTCCGTAACAATATAGCTGTTGGAGGTCGCGGACTCCCCTCCGGCATTACCCATTACCATGCCAAGAACTTCAGTCGCCGCAACGGGCTGGGAGCTGCGGACGGCAAATGCTGTCGTGCTGTGATATTGATCGCTTGCCCAGAAAAACATATAGGCGGAAAATGCGGCAGCCGGCATGGCTACGAACAACATGAAGCCTAACAGGATCATCCTGTGTCGCATTTTGGTCGCGGATTTCGCAGTCGTTCCCGGCAATGCCAGATCTAGAAGCTTCTGCGGATCGAGGCCGGACTTTTTCAGCCTACTAATCAGCTTACCGTCCTTGGAATTTGCCTTGGCAACGGCAGCTCCCTTTTTGGACGGAAGATTGAACACCGTTCCCGGACCAATCTCGTCTGCCTTTTCTCCAGGCATTTTTTCGACAGCTGACATGTTCAATCAAACCTTCAAGTATTCAGAGACCGGCCTATCGGCGTGCCATGTTGTCATTGTGCATGTTAATTGCATCGTCAATATCGTTAAAAAAGGTTAAGTTGCCATCTTCTAACACAATTCCAGTCGTGCAGTACTCTTTAAGAGAAGCGTTTGAATGAGATACCATGATGATGTCAGAATTCTGGAGTTTTTCTTCAAAAACCCGTTTGCACTTTTTCTTGAAATTCGAATCGCCGACGGCCGTGATTTCGTCGACCAGATAGTAGTCAAAATCAATCCCCATGCTGACGCCAAAGGCCAGCCGCGCTCTCATGCCGGAGGAATAACTTTTTACCGGCATGTAATAGGATTTCCCAAGTTCGGCAAAATCCTGAACGTAGTCGACCAGTTGTTCCGTGTCGTGCCCATAAATGCGGGCGACGAAGCGAACATTCTGCTCTCCGGTTAGAGATCCATTGAAGCTGCCCTGAAAACCAAGCGGGAATGATACGTTGGCAAGACGGATAATCCTGCCCGAAGTCGGCTTGATCGTACCCGCTATCAGCCTCAGCAATGTGGACTTGCCAGCGCCGTTACGCCCCAGCAGACCAATACTGTTTCCCCTGGGCACCGTAAACGACACATCCCTTGCGATGTAGCGCATCTCTCCCTTGAGCTTGAAGCGTTTGGTCAAGCGGTCCAACCTGATCATTTCGCCTCCCGTAGCTGCGCGTCATAAAGCCATACCAGAAAAAATCCGAAAACAATCGAAAACACGGATAGCCCTACGATGTAAGGCATGTCGACACAAGACGCCCGGTAGGTGGGGTAGAACCCGGTTCGAAAAAGGCCAACAATGTGAACAAGCGGGTTCCACATGAGCCATTCCCTGAAAGGATGCGGAACGGTGTCTGGCAGAAAAAACACTCCGGAAACGATGAATGCCGGCCGGTTAATAATACCCCAGATCTGCTGGTAGGTACTGCTCAAGTGAAACCATACGATGTTCGAAGCCCCTACTCCTGCACCAAGTGCAATTGCAATCAGGGAAGCCTGGAAGATGGGTGCCAGGTTGATACTCTCAAACGGAACCACGAAATAAAGTGCCCCGAAAAGAAGAGCATTTACGACGAAAAGCGTCGCTACCTGTAAAAAAATCCTTCCCAAAATCGTGTCGTAAGGCCGTACGACAGGATAGTTCAGCAGCGCTCTGTTTGCCTCGACTGCAGAACCTACCTGCTCAGAAGTTGAACGATACATGTAGAATGCGATGTAGCCGGTCGCAAAAAACAAGGTGAAGCTTCTTCCCAGTGGCGGGATATGAGCGACTGCTGAAAATACTGTCGTCAGGATGGCGATCGTCAAAACCGGATCCAGAACCGCCCACATGTAACCGCCGAACTTGTTTCCGTAGCGGGTGGTCATTTCGCGAACGACCAACGCAAACGTGATCGCGAATTGGCGTTTCAGGCCCTGGCGCAAAGGTTCTGAGTGCATACTGTCAATCTGCAGTTATTGATCTCTGTTGACGCTTTCTTCGAATGCCAACTGGTTGTCTTGACTAGACCTTTAGACAGTTCATGTCCATCTTCTGACAGACCGTATCATAACGGAATTTCGCGCAGCAACATAGTGTCACGATGCCACAATGATTTCGAAGGCGGGATGAATTGCACGAACTGGAAGTGCGAATGTCTGCAGCCTGAGACCGCGACCATCTCCGATCGCGACCACAGCACCGATGAAACTCATAGTGTGCGGTCTAGTTATATCGACCTTGTGGCAAGGTCCTGAAGACAAGCTCCCGGCATCAACGCCAAAATTCTCTTTCAACAATTCGCCTTTCTCCAAACGACACCCTCAAGCAGATGGTGGAAGCTGCGACGGATGCAGGCTCGAATGCGTCAAAAACAGCCTGTTTCCGCTTGCGTTTTCGTTTGTTCCCGCCTATCCCGCACAGCCATTTCATTTTTGCAGGATCTCCGTATTCGGAGTGCCCTTCGCGCTCCTGCGTCGGTTTCGAATGAGCCACCGCCATTCAATTGCAAAATGGCGTCGGTACAAATCGCTGTGACACAAAAGGACTTTGCCATGAAACAGACCATCGGACTTGATTTCGGCACCTCCAACACGGTCGCGGTTTCGGCGCAGGGTGTGGGGGCGACAGCGCCGATCAGCTTTGTTGATGGCAATGACAGTTTCACATCGCTTCCGACCGTTCTCAGTTTTCTAGACCGGGGGCCGGCCAAGGCGCTGAATGCGGAGGTCGGGCCTTGGGCGATCCGGCAGTTTCTGGAGAGCTTTGGGGATGTGCGGTTCATCCAGTCGCTGAAGACCTTTGCGGCGAGCCGCGTTTTCAAGGGGACCGGAGTTTTCGGGGTCCGGTTCGAGTTTGAAGATCTGATGGCGACGTTTCTGCAGCGGGCTTTCGAGCGGGCCGGCGCTGCGTTTGATCCCGCGGCAACGCGGCTCGTTGTTGGCCGGCCGGTGGAGTTTGCCGGGCATAATCCGGATGAAGAGCTGGCGATGGAGCGGTATCGCAAGGCGTTTCAGAAGGTTGGTTTTGAAGACATCCTCTTTGTTATGGAGCCTGTCGGGGCGGCCTTTTCCTACGCGCAATCGCTGGAACAGGATACGACCATCCTGGTTGCCGACCTTGGCGGCGGCACGACCGACTATTCGATCATGCGTTTCGAGACCGAAGCCGGGCACCTGAAAGCGACGCCACTTGGCCGAGGCGGGGTGGGCATTGCCGGTGACACGTTCGACTATCGCATCATCGACAACGTGGTTCTGCCGAAGCTCGGCAAGGGCACCACCTACCGGAGCATGGGCAAGATCCTGGAGATCCCGCCCAACCTCTTTTCCAACTTCGCCCGCTGGCACATGCTGTCGATTTTCAAGACATCAGACGACTTCAAGGAAATGAAGAAGCTGCTGCGCTACTGCGTGGAACCGGAGAAGATCGAGCTTTTCATCGATCTGGTGGAAGAAGACCAGGGCTACCCGCTTTATAAATCCGTCTCGGAAACCAAGGCCCTGTTGTCCTCTGCAGACGAGGCGGAGCTGACTTTTGCCCCGCTCGGTTCGGACTTCCGGGCAACTGTGAAACGTGCGGACTTCGACGGCTGGATTGCGCCTGACCTGAAGAAGATGGACCTGGCGCTGGATGTCACGCTGGAAAAGGCCGGTTTGAGCGAAGCCGACATCGACCGGGTGTTCATGACCGGCGGCACCTCCTTCGTGCCTGCCGTGCGCCGTCAGTTTGCGGAGCGCTTCGGCCAGGAGCGGATTTCCGGCGGCAACGAGCTGACGTCGGTTGCCAACGGCCTTGCCCTGATCGGGGCACGCACGGACGCGGCCGATTGGGCGCTTGCCGCCTGAGTTCGCCTGCCCGGATCCGGCTGAACGAGCCTGACCGACGGAACTCAAAAGCTCAAACAGCCCTCCCCGTCAGAAACCCGGCGGCACCTGAAGCCACAGTGATACGTCAACGGTGTCTCCGGCTGCGATCTTCTCTTTCTTGCGCACGGCCGACTTGACCGGCAACAGGAACGAGCCCGACGCCTTGTCCGGCCAGATGGTGGTGCTCCATTCGGCCTCGCCGATCCACGCCTTTACCTTGATCATGCCCCAGGCGCTGCCTTTACGGCTTCCTGTGAAAAACCGGATCTGATCGGCGCAGGCCGGCGGTAACGTCACAAAGGTCCAGCCGCCTGGGCCGGCGGACAGCCATAGTTTGCCGGTAAAATCCAGCCGGTCGAGCATGAAGTTGCAGCCTCTGTCCTGCCAGGCCTGTGTCGTCTCGCTTCCGTCTGGCAGGATTGAGCGACGTCAGTCAATCAGATTGATGTCCGCCATCAGGTCTCCTGCCGTCTCCTGAAGTGCGTCGCTCAGGCTTGCAGGGTCCAGTCCACTTGGCAGGCGCAGGTCGGCAGATGCCTTGAACAGGGCCTCTCCCTGCATCGAGCCGGAGACGACTTCCGTTTCCAGATGCTCGATGCTGACACCCTTTTCGGAAAGAACGCGGGTGATATCCCGCAAGATGCCCGGGTGGTCCTGGGAGACGAGATCCAGATGAGCGGATGCGCCTTCCGGCAGCTCGGCACCGGTCTGGTCGGAGCGAAGCGTGATATCGATGCCGTCGGCGGAAAGAGCTTGCAGCTTTTCCACCAGTTCGTCCGCATGCAGCCCCTCGATCGCAATGCGCACGATGCCTGCAAATTCGCCGCCGAGGCGGGCCATGGAGCTTTCGATCCAGTTGCCGCCGGTGCCGGCGATGATTTCCGCCATCCGCTCGACCAGGCCTGGCCGGTCCTTTGCAATGACCGTGAAAACAAGATGAGTTTGCATGATGCCCCGCTTGCGCATTGGAACTCGACCATCCTACTAGACAGCTTCAACGTGCTGAAAACAAGACTGCAAAATCTCATCTCCAGCTGTGGCCGTTGCGGCAGACAACCGTCATAATGGCAAGATTGATCGGGTTTCCCTTCAGGCTTTCTTGCCGATCCACATTCCGTTTCAATTCATACTGAAAATCAGGTTTCCCCATGAAGCAGACAGAACCCCGCCGCGTCGACAAATTCTGGCTCACGCTCATCGAACGACCGGCGGTTTTTCTGGTTCTGGTGCTGATCGGGCTTGGCATGCTGCCTGTTGCCGTGTGGATGGACCTGCGCGCCATTTCAGATGCCTCCCTGCGCTCGCAGGCGGTTGACCTGGACCAGGCCATCGGCAAGATCCGGACCTATTACGCGCAAAACGTGATCGCCCGGGTTCAACAGGCGCCGGGCGACATCACCCCGACACATGAATATCACGAAACGACCGGCGGCATTCCGATCCCCGCCACGCTCTCAATCGAGCTTGGGGAAGTGATCGGTGGCAACGACCATAATCTGCAATACCGGTTCGTGTCGGATCTGCCGTTCATGGAGCGCGGGTCACACAACCTGACGCCTTTCGAGATCAAGGCACTGAACGATTTCAGACAGAGCCGTGATCCTGCAGACCTGGAGATTGCCTACGAAGGATCGATCTTCGACCGAAAGATCCAGATCGCCTCCCCCGTCATGATGGGCGAGGCCTGCGTTTCCTGTCACAACAGCCACCCGGAAAGTCCCAAGACCGACTGGAAGACGGGCGACGTGCGCGGTATTCAGGCAATCACCATCAGCCAACCCATTGCCGCAAACCTCTGGTCGTTCAAATACCTGCTGCTTTATTTCGGCTGTGCAGGGGCGATCGGTGCTGCGGTCACCGCCCTGCAATGGCACCAGGCAACGCGGTTTCACCGGATGAACGTCAATCTGGAGCACGCGAATACGGAAATCGCGCATCTCAACAAGCAGCTGACGTCCGAAAACCTGCGGCTGGGAGCGGAAATTGAAGTCGCAAGGCAGATCCAGATGATGGTGCTACCGACCAAGGATGAGCTTGGCGGCATTCATGAACTGGAAATCGCGGCCTTCATGGAACCGGCAGACGAAGTTGGTGGTGACTATTACGACGTGCTGCAGCTGGACAACAAGGTGAAGATCGGCATTGGCGATGTGACCGGCCATGGCCTGGAAAGCGGTGTTCTGATGCTGATGGTTCAGTCCATCGCCGTCGCCCTGCAGGAACGCGGACCGTCAGATCCGCGCCAGTTCCTGGTTGCACTCAACAGCGCCATCTGTCGCAACCTGAAGCGCACCCGGACCGACAAGCACCTGACGCTGTCCTTCCTGGATTTCGAACCGAACAAGGTAACCTTGTCGGGCCAGCACGAAGAACTGATCATTCTCCGCGACAACGGCCAATGCGACATCGTCGATACGGTCGATCTCGGCTTCCCCATCGGCCTCGATGAAGACATCGAACCGTTTATCGAAACCAGGGAACTGGCTTTCGGTCCCGGAGATCTCATTATTCTCTATACGGATGGCGTGACCGAAGCGGAAAACCCGGACGGTGTGCTGTATGGTCTGGACCGCTTGGTCGCAAGTGCCCGCCGCCACGCTGCACCAAAGGCCGGGCAGGTGCTGGAAGGCATCCTTGCGGACCTCAAGGCCCATATCGACACACAAACGGTGCATGACGACATTACGCTGATGGTGATCCGGCACAAGTAAGCAGGCAGCGTTGGCCGCAGCTTGCTGCCGCACACTGCGAACAAAAAATTTTGGATGCGTGTCACCCCGGATCGACGCAGCGCCTATCCGGGGCGCCTATCCGGGGTAACAGCAATGTTGAGGACCCGACAGTGGCCTCTTCAGACGCCCCTTACCTCGTCATCCGATGGCCTTTCTCAGAACCGGCACGCGTTTGACAACAAGATAGTCCAGCGCCAGCACGCTCAGCAGCGTGATGCCGACAAGCGGAAAGGCCAGGGAGACAGCCAGCATCAGGATCATCGCGCCGCGCCAGTGCGGCAGGTCATCCGGCGTTTTCGGTGCAAAAACCCGAAGCGCGGAACCTTTGGGCCGTCGCAGCCACCACATGACAAGCCCGCTGACGCAAAGAAAAATCACCGACAGGCAGAATAGAGTGTTGAGTACAACGTTCCAGAGCCCCATGTCGCCTTCGTGAAAGGCAATGCCGATGGCCATGCCCTTGGCCGGCAGGGAATAATCCGCAAAACCGACATCCGCCAGGATCCGCCCGGTGTATTGATCGATATGCACCGTGCGGTCCACCATCGGGTTCTCTGAGTCGTTGCTCATGGAATCCTGGTTGATGGTCCAGACACCGGTTTCATTGCCGGGAAGGTTCACCCGGAACCGCCCTTCAAAGCCGAATTTCCGGCCGAACGCGGCAATACTGTCCAGATCAATCGGCGTTCCGGCAGCAATCGCGTCGGTGCCGGCATCAGAGCCGGACATCGGCATGCTGGTCTGTTCCAGCCCCCAGGGAACATCCTTTATCGAGCCATGGTTCATCGAGGCGTGGGTGTCGTCGGACAGAGGCACGTCGGACCATTTTTCGGCTGGAAAGGTGCTCCAGGCCTGAACGAATTTCTCGCCCCAGACACCGGCCCAGGAGAGACCACTGACCAGGAAGACCAGCAGGATGAGAGAAACATAGGCGCCGATCACCTTGTGCAGGCTCTTCCAGAGTGCGCGACCTCTCGCGCGAAGATCCGGCACAAGAACACTTCCACCGCCTGCCCGTGGCCACCACAGGTAAAGACCGGTCACGATCAGCACGATGGCAAGGCCGGCCGCGATTTCGATCAGACGATCACCAAGATCGCCGATCAGCAGCGTACCGTGAATGTCGTTCAGCAAATCATACCAGCCGTCACGCCGGATCCAGCTCTCAACGACCGAGCCCGAATAAGGGTCAACTGCCACCATGTAATTGGTGCCAGCGTCGTTGACGCGGAAGACATTGGCTCCGTCGGCGGTCTTGGCGCCGATCCATTCCACCAGGCTCGCGCCCTGACCGCGCGTTGCCAGCGCAGCGTCGGCCTGCTGCGACAGCGCCACTGGTTCGCCGGCAACTGCAACCTTGATGTATTCCCCATCACGGCCATCAAGAATGGAAATATACATCATCGAAAGGCCAGTGACGGCCAGCATGATCAGAAACGGCACAACATAAAGACCGGCGTAAAAGTGCCAACGCCAGGCAGCCAGGTAAAATCGGCTGGGGGTAGACGCATTTACAGCGTCCGAAGAGATGTTGCTCATGGGATCTCCACACCCGAGTGCGTCCGTTCGGCAAAAGCCGGACAGACCTCGGGTTCAAAACGAATTCAGAAAAGGTTCGGAAAGATCACGCGTTGAGCGGCGGTGCGCGGGCAAAGTTCCGACCGCGCGGAGTGCTGGAAGCCCAGACCTTTGCAGGTAGAGAAACCGGTTGGCGAGAGATCTCTTCCTGCACGAAAAGGAAAGGCACCCTGTCGGGCGCAGCAAACGCACCGACGCCGGCAAAGACGCAATGGCGGGAGGCCTTTTCCGCAGGGCTTTCCTCGTCGGAACCAGGCGGTATTTCTGCACCGTTCGCATCCAGCGTAACAGTGCGAAGGCCCTCGGTGGTACACAGCGTGACGGTAAAACCACCATCCGCGCGCACGTCCGGCATGTACCCCTTGGGCACAAGCGCTGTGACCAGAAACGGCAGCAGAAGCAGTAGCCTGGCTGCCGCCATAAGGTCTGGATGTTTTCGCCGGAAGTTTTCCACGCCCCACTTACCCCGAATCGAGACTGGTTGATCACTAATCCAAAGGGATGACAAAGACAAACCGGTTCTTTTCAGGGAGCCGCAAGACGCAACGATTGCCGGTTTCAGGCCATGGCTGCCTCGTGCCAATGGATGTCGCTTTCATGCTTGATCCGCTATGGCCACTCCCCTAAGGTGCGCCCACCTGACGGCGTCCCGTGGAGGGACTGAAAGCCATTCCGGATGAGGTTGACCCAAGCAGGGGACCAAGGCCGGAGCTGTCCAAGGCATCTGCAGATCAACCGGCTCCGCCGGCTTTTGCGCGTGTTTGCTTTCATTCTTCCCGACGCCTGTTGCCACGCTGCCGATCCGGCACCAGCCACTGGGGAGAGACATGATCAGACGGACCATCCTTGCAGGCCTTGCCGCCGCGCTGCCTACCTCCGCCTTCGCCCATGGGGGCCATCTTGGCGAACTCGCCGGTCATTCCCACTGGGTCGGTGTCGCAGCCCTTGCCGGTGCCGCGCTCGTCGCCGGCATCATCGCCCTCAAAGACAAGAAGCAGAAAAAAGCCGAAGACGCGCCTGAAGCCCGTCCGGAAGACGACGAGACTGCCGGAGAAGCTGCTCAATGAGCGAAAAACTCGGACTGATGATCTGCGGCCATGGCAGCCGCAACAAGGGTGCCGTAAAGCAATTTGCACAGCTGGCGGAAGGCCTGACGGCCCGCTTCCCCGATTGGCCGGTGGAATACGGATATCTGGAATTCGCCAACCCGGTCATTCATGACGGATTGAACAAGCTGCGCGAGGCCGGCTGTACCCGCGTTCTGGCTGTGCCGGGCATGCTGTTTGCCGCCGGTCACGCAAAGAACGACATTCCCTCGGTCCTGAACACCTATCAGGCCATGCATCCGGAGATGACGATCTCCTATGGCCGCGAACTGGCCGTCGACACGCGCATGGTGAAAGCCGCCGCTGCCCGTGTTCAGGAAGCGATCGACGCTGCCGACAGCGACGTGCCGCTGCACGAGACCCTGCTGATGGTGGTCGGGCGCGGCGCTTCCGATCCGGACGCGAACTCCAACGTCTCCAAGATTACGCGCATGCTTTGGGAAGGCTTCGGTTTCGGCTGGGCGGAAACCTGCTACTCCGGCGTCACCTTCCCTCTGGTCGGCCCCGGCCTCGAACATGCGGCAAGGCTTGGCTACAAGCGCGTCATCGTGTTCCCCTATTTCCTGTTCACCGGCGTACTGGTGCAGCGGATCTATTCGACCACGGACGAAGTTGCCGCCAAACATCCGGAAATCGAATTCCTGAAAGCCGGTTATCTGAACGACCACCCGCAGGTGATCGACACGATGGCCGATCGGGTGCAGGAGATCCTGCAGGGCGCCAATCTGATGAACTGCCAGATGTGCAAGTATCGCGAACAGGTCCTTGGCTTCGAAGCCGAAGTGGGTCTGGCCCAGGAAAGCCACCACCATCACGTGGAAGGCCTCGGCGCGGAAGCAGAATGCAAGCTGTGTGACGAGATCTGCACCGGGGCCTGCGAAAAGCAGGTGCAAGCGGGTGGTCATCATCACCACGACAATGGTCATCATCATCACGATCACTCCCATGACCATGGGCATGACCACGCGCATCATCACGGCCATTCTCATGATCATGCGCACGAGCATGGGCATAGCCATGCGCACGGGCACGGGCACGGGCATGATCACGATCACCACCACCACCCCTACCCGCACGCAGACCATCCGCACGGCCCCCGGTCGTTGAACCGCGGAGACTGAGGCTGCCGTGAGCACCGAAACCATGTCGTCCTACGACTATGAAAAGGACCCGGCGGCGATTTACCGCCAGTCCTTTTCAATCGTGCGGTCGGAAGCAGAACTGTCTCATCTACCCGACGGGCTGAAACCGGTCGCGGTGCGTCTGATCCACGCCTGCGGCATGACAGACATTCCGCAGGATCTTGCCTGGTCGGAGGATATCCTGTCTGCCGCGCAGGATGCCTTCGCGCGGGCCGCACCCGTCTTTTGCGATGTGGAAATGGTGGTGCATGGCGTCATTCGCTCACGTCTTCCGGCTGACTGCGACGTGGTTTGCACCTTGAATGACCCCGCGATTCCGGCCCTTGCCAAAGAGCTCGGCACGACCCGCTCGGCGGCCGCGGTCGAGCTCTGGCGCGACACGCTGGACGGCGCTGTCGTTGCCGTTGGCAATGCGCCGACGGCCCTCTTCCATCTGCTTGAAATGATTGCCGCCGGCGGACCGAAACCGGCGCTGGTTCTGGGCTTCCCGGTCGGGTTCGTGGGCGCGGCGGAATCCAAGGAAGCTCTGATCTCCAATCCGTTCAAGGTTCCCTTCCTGGCTGTTCGCGGCCGCAGGGGCGGATCGGCCATGGCTGCCGCCGCAGTCAACGCTCTTGCCGCCGGCCTGCCGGAGGAAACGTAAGATGGCCGGAGATCCGCCGAAAGACGACGAAAAACCAATCGGATTGAAATCCGTCGGCAGCAAAAAGCCTTTGCGGTCACGCGGGTTCCTGTCCCAGCCGGGTGGTTCGGTCAAGACGCCTGCGGACGGCAGTGGTGACCAGCCGGTCCATCACCGTTCACGGGGTGCCCGGCAGATATCGCCAAGCAGTAGCGGCACGCCACGGGACCTGTCGGTAAAACCGGTGATCAAACCCTATCGTCTGGAGGATAAATGACTTCCTCGACAGACAAACGCCCCTGGTTGACGCTGGTTGGCCTGGGCGAGGACGGTGTTCTGGCTCCGGGTGGCGCAGAAGCCCTGGCAGGTGCAGACATTGTTTATGGCGGCACCCGACACCTGGAGCTGACGGGCGGGATCACTGCCGAGAAGCGGACATGGCCCAGCCCGTTTGCAACCGTCTTCGAAGATCTGGCAGCGCTCAGGCAGAAGCGCGTCGCGGTGTTGGCGACAGGCGATCCCATGTGGTTCGGCATCGGCTCATCCTTGCTGAAACATTTCCCTGCGCACGAGCTGATGGTGCTGCCCTCGCCGTCCGCCTTCCAACTGGCTGCCGCACGAATGGGATGGGCCTTGCAGGAAACCGACTGCCTGTCGGTTCATGGTCGACCAGTCGATCTGTTGCGGGCATCGCTTTACCCGGGCGCCCGGATCCTGTGTCTAACCAGCAATGCGGAAACTCCCCGCCAGGTGGCTGACCTCCTGGCCGACGAAGGTTATGGGCGCAGCCGGATGACGGTTCTGGAGCATCTCGGCGGCACCAGGGAACGGTGCGTCGCAGGTACCGCGGAAGACTGGTCGGCCGAGGTCGCCGATTTTCACACACTTGCTCTGGAAGTGATTGCCGACCCCGGTGTGCGGTTCCGTGCGCGGACACCCGGCCTTGCCGACGATGCCTTTCGCCACGACGGCAAGATGACCAAGCAGGACATCCGCGCCATCACCCTGGCGGAGTTGAAGCCTCACCCAGGCGCACTGTTGTGGGATGTGGGTGCAGGCTGCGGTTCGATTGCCATCGAATGGTTGCGGGCAGCCGACCGAACCCGGGCCATCGGGCTGGAACCGCATGTGGAACGACGGCAAATGGCGGCTGAAAACGCTGTCGCGCTAGGCGTCCCACATCTGGAACTGTTGGACGCGACCGCTCCGGAAGGCCTCCACGATCTGCCACAGCCGGACGCGGTTTTCATTGGCGGCGGCCTGACAGCCGACGGTGTGATCGAGGCCTGTCTTGCAGCGCTAGGCCCCGGGGGACGGCTTGTCGCCAATGCAGTGACCCTGGAGAGCGAGGCCATACTTCTCTCCGCCTATCAGTCTCATGGAGGCACTTTGAAGAAAGTTTCCGTTCACCGGGCAAGCGCTGTCGGCGGCTTGACCGGATGGCGTCCCTTAATGCCCGTGACGCAGTGGAGCCTGACGAAATCATGACAGGCACACTCTATGGCATAGGTCTTGGCCCGGGCGATCCGGAGCTGATGACCCTGAAGGCGCACCGGCTGATCGCAAGCGCACGGGTAATTGCCTACCCCGCTCCCGATTCCGGCGAAAGCTTTGCCCGGTCAATCGCTGCCGATGTGATCCCGGATGGGGTGCGGGAAATCCCGATTGTCGTGCCGATGCGGGTCGACAGGTTCCCGGCACAGGAGATCTACGACAAGGCCGCCGAAGAGATAGCCGCCGTTTTGGCTAACGGTGAGGATGTCGTGACCTTGTGTGAAGGAGATCCGTTCTTCTTCGGTTCTTTCATGTATCTGTTCGAGCGCCTTTCCGACCGTTTCACGATAGAAATCGTGCCCGGGGTCACCTCGCTGACAGCCTGCGCCGCTCAGTTGAGACGACCGCTGACGGCACGAAACGATGTACTTACCGTCATTCCAGGCCCGCTTCCGGACGCGGACATCCGCCGCAAGATCGAAGAAGCCCAGGCGGTTGCCATCATGAAGGTCGGTCGTCACCTGACACGGCTGAAGACCTTGCTTTCCGACATGGGGCTGCTGGAAAAGGCCGGTTACGTGGAACGTGCCAGCCTGCCGGAGCAGAAGGTTCATCGGCTCATCGACCTTGAGACCGACACCGCCCCCTATTTTTCCATGATCCTCATCTACAAGGGAGAAGAAGCGTGGACGCTTCCCCCATCCTACTCGTCCTGAACCAGGCCGGCCTCGCCGCCGCCGAAGTGATCGCCAGACGGTTTTCGACTGCCCGCATACACGGGCTTGCCGGCCGTGTGCCGACAGCGGACACCCAGTTCAACGAAACGATCGACCATATCCGCCTGTTGTTTCAGGCCGGTCATCCGATCGTCGGTTTCTGCGCCAGCGGCATTCTGATCCGTGCGCTTGCACCGGTCCTGTCCGACAAGACAAGCGAACCGCCGGTGATCGCCGTGTCGGAAGACGGCAAGAGTGTCGTTCCGCTGCTTGGTGGTCATCGCGGCGCCAACGAGCTGGCCAAGCTTCTGGCCAGCGCTCTCGGTGGGCATGCGGCGATCACGACGGCTGGGGACACCAAGCTTGGTGTTGCGCTCGATGCCCCGCCCCGCGGCTGGCGTCTCGCCAATCCGGAAGATGCAAAACCGGTGATGGCCGAGCTGCTGTCCGGAGCACCTGTTCGCCTGGAAGGCCGCGCCGATTGGCTGAAAGAGGCAAAGCTGCAGCAAGCAGACGATGCCGCCATCACGCTTTCGGCAACCGAACATCCGGAAGAAGCAGGCCCGACGCGTCTGGTCTACCACCCGCAGCGCTATGCTGTTGGCGTTGGCTGCGCGCGCGGTTGTGATGCGGCCGAACTGATCGAACTGGTCGAGACCGAACTGGCGGGAGCCAACATTGCCAAGGGCGCTGTTGCCTGCATCGCGACCATCGACCTCAAGGCAGATGAAGCCGCTGTCAATGCTCTCGCTGCGCATCTGGATGTGCCGCTTCGGGTCTTTTCCGCAGAAGACCTGCAGCGCGAGACCCCGCGCCTGAAAAACCCGTCGCCCGTCGTCTTCAAGGAAGTCGGCTGTTACGGAGTGTCTGAAGGGGCTGCCCTGGCCGCGTCCGGCGCCTTTGGAACGCTGAAGGTCGAAAAGCAGAAAACCGACAACGCAACTTGCGCCATTGCACGGTCTCCGAAGTGGATTGACACCGACACGGTCGGCCGGGCTCGCGGGCATCTGTCCGTTATCGGTATCGGTCCGGGCAAGGACGACTGGCGCACACCGGAGGCCACCAAGCTTCTGGCGGAAGCAACCGACGTTGTCGGCTACTCGCTTTATCTCGACATTGTCGACCAGCACATTACCGGCAAGACCCACCACAACTTCCCGCTTGGCGCGGAAGAGGACCGCGTCCGCTTTGCGCTGGAAGAAGCCGGCAAGGGCAAGAATGTCGCGCTGATTTCCTCAGGTGATGCCGGCATCTACGCCATGGGTTCGCTGGTCTATGAACTGTTGCACCGAAACGAGGAGTATGGCGGCGTGTCGGATGCCGCCAAGCGGGTCAGCGTCACAAACGCGCCGGGCATTTCCGCCCTTCAGGCCTGCTCGGCTCGTATCGGCGCACCGCTTGGCCATGATTTCTGCGCGATCTCGCTGTCCGATCTCCTCACCCCGTGGGAGGTGATCGAAAGGCGCCTGAGGGCAGCAGCCGAGGGCGACTTCGTGATTGCCTTCTACAACCCGGTGTCCAAACGCCGCCGTACGCAGCTTGCAGCCGCAAAGGATATCCTGCTGGAGCACCGCTCGGCAGCGACACCGGTCATTCTCGGCGTCAATCTTGGCCGGCCGGAGGAAACCATCCGCGTCACCAGTCTGCATGCGCTCAGCGTCGACGATGTCGACATGCTGACCACCGTGCTGGTCGGTTCGACCAACACCCGCACCGTCATGCGCGGTGACGGGAAACCTTTCGTCTATACACCGCGCGGTTATGCCAAGCGGATCGACGCACCAAAGCCGGTGGAAGCAGCACCAGTTGCCACTGAAGCCGCGCCTTCGTCCCTGATGGAAGACGTAGCGACCGACATTTCCGACATTCTCGAAACGGATGACAAATCATGACCGTTCATTTCATTGGCGCCGGACCTGGCGATCCCGATCTCATCACCGTTCGCGGCCTGAAGCTCATCCAATCCTGCCCGGTCTGCCTTTTCGCGGGCTCGCTGGTACCTGAACAGATCGTTGCCGCCGCACCGGAAGGTGCACGCGTCATAGACACGGCCCCGATGACCCTTGACGAGATCATCGACGAGATCAAGGCTGCCCATGAAAAGGGCCAGAACGTTGCCCGGGTTCATTCCGGCGACCCTTCCATTTACGGTGCAACGGCGGAGCAGATGCGCCGTCTGGACTCACTCGGCATCGATTATGATGTAACCCCGGGCGTGCCGGCCTTCGCGGCCGCGGCCGCTGCACTCAAGACCGAGCTGACCATCCCGGAAGTTGCCCAGACCATCATTGTCACCCGCACGGCAATGAAATCCTCGGCGATGCCGAACAACGAGGACCTGGACACGCTCGGCAAGAGCGGGGCGACCCTGGCAATCCACCTGTCGATCAGGAACCTGCGGGAAGTCGAACGCCAGTTGACGCCGCATTACGGTGCCGATTGCCCGGTGATCGTCGCCTACCGCGTCGGTTGGCCGGATGAGGCCTTCATTCACAGCACATTGTCGACCATTGCCGCAGAGGTGCGTGCCTCCAAGATCACCCGCACCGCGCTGATCTTCGTCGGCCATGCCTTGAAGCCTGCAGCCGACTTCCGCGACAGCGCCCTTTACGACGCCGACCACGTGCATGTGCTGCGCCCGAAGAAGAAGGCGAAAGCCTGAGGATCCGGTGGAACTAAACCACTTCGCGGCCTTCCACTGTCTGTCATCATCGACATGCGGGAGGTCGCGAAACGCTTCGCAGGTTAATCGAGCGAAGATTTGCCTGTCCGAGAGCGCTCATTTGCATACCGCTCCCGCCCTCGCCTAATCTCAACAGGATTAAGACCGGCCAGGAGCAGCCCCATGACAGATGAAAACCCACTTCTGAAACAGGCGATTTCTCTCAGCGGTGATCCCGATGCCATTCGCAAGTTCTACGCGGACTGGGCGGAGACCTACGATGCCGACCTGCTTCAGACCATAGGGTATGTCGGTCCCAGGATTGCAGCGGAAGCACTGGTCAAACGCCTGCCCAAAACGGCGCTGGTTCTGGACGCAGGCTGTGGGACCGGCCTCGTCGGAAGCGAGCTGATCAGTCGCAATTCAGCCCTGACCATTGACGGCATAGACCTGACACCGGCGATGCTGGAGCATTCGCGCAGCCGTGGGATTTACCGCAATCTGTCCCAGGCCGACATGATGGCCACGCTCTCAGGCATTGACGACAACATTTATGACGGCATCGTCAGCGCGGGCGTCTTCACGAATGGCCATGTGGGTCCGGAAGGGATCGACGAACTGCTGCGCATCGCCAAACCGGGTGCTCCCATCGTCCTGACAGTACGCGATAGCGCCTGGGAGGCCGACGGCTTCAAGGCCAAGGTCGAGAAGCTGGAACAGGACGGCAAGACAAGGACGCTGGAGATCACCCATTGTCCCTATCACACCAGGGAAGACGTCTATTGCGAGCTGGTCGTGCTTGAGGTGGTTTAGGCGCGAGCGATGACATGGGCAAAGGAGCCCATGACCGATCCGGCGCACAGCCCCATCTGCGCCAGTTCGTTGCCTTCGGCATCTTCCGCTGAAAACAGCCGCTCCACCCCGCCTTCCGACATTATGGAGGCATAGTGGAACTCATGGGCGAATAGCGGCATTTGCCAGGGCAGGCCACGGAGTGGCATGACTTTTCGGTACCCGAGGTGACGCTTGCGGGTCTGAAACGAGGTTTCCAGCGGCAGAAGCCCTAGCATTTCGTGGCGCGTGCCATCGGCATCGATCATGCCGTTGCCGAGTGTCATGTAGCCACCACACTCGCCATAGATCAGCTTTCCTGTAGCTGCCGCCCGCAAGACCCCAGCCTTGAACCTGTCTGCCGCAGCCAGCTTTCCGGCATGTAGCTCCGGATAACCGCCGGGGAGAAAAATTGCATCGGCATCCGGAGCCGGTGCTTCATCCGCAAGTGGCGAGAAGAACTCGAGCCTCGCGCCCTGCCTTCGCCAGAACTCCAGCAGATGCGGATAGGAAAAGGCAAAGGCAACGTCCCGGGCAATGGCAATGCACTGGCCAAGCGGTGCAGGCAGGCTTTCCCTGTTATCACCGGCAGGGCTCAGTGGTGCCGCCAATGCTTCCAGGCGGTTCAGGTCTATATTCCGGGCACACAGGTCGCTCGCCTTTTCCAGGAAGGCTTCCAGATCCGGATGCTCCCCCGCCTGGACAAGCCCCAGGTGGCGTTCGGGAAGGCCTAGTTCCTGAGCCCGCGGCAAGATACCCAGAACATCCACGGCGACCGGTGCCAGCGCTGCGCGTAACATGGCTTCGTGGCGCGGGCTGCCAACCTTGTTGAGAATAACGCCTGCGAGATTGATATCCGGCCGGAAGCTTTGAAACCCATGAACAAGCGCTGCAACCGACTGGGCCTGTTTGCCGCAATCGACGACGAGGATCACGGGTAGATGCAACGTTGCCGCCAGATCGGCAGCCGAGCCCTTGCCGCTGGCAGCTCCGTCGAAAAGCCCCATGGCGCCTTCGACCACGAGAACGTCATGACTGTCGGCCTGACGGTGGGCAAGCATCTGCAGTGTCGCCGGGTCCATAGCCCAGGCGTCCAGGTTGATGCAGGGCATCCCGCTGGCAGCTTCGTGGAATTTCGGATCGATGTAATCCGGGCCGGATTTGGCCGAAACGACCGAACGTCCGGCGGATTTCAGCGCCCGCAGCAAGGCAAGCGTCAGTGTGGTCTTGCCAGCACCCGACGATGGCGCCGCGATCAGAACACCCCTAGCGCCCGCCTTGGCAGTGTCAGCCGGCATCGGCAGAACGGGAGGATATGCGCAGGTCTAGCGGGTCACTGTCCAGCACCTTGCCCGACAGGGCGCCGAGCCAGTCGAGCCCCTTGCGCAGACGGACAACCTCACCGACACAAACAACTGCCGGTGGTTCGATCCCGGCAGCCTTCGCCTCTTCAGCGCAGCGGCCCAGCGTGGTTTCCAGTACGTCCTGGCCCGCAAGGGACGCATTGCATACGATACCCACAGGTTCATCCACAGATCGTCCACCGGCAATCAGTTTGCCGGCTATGACGTCCAGGTGCTTCATCGCCATATACATGACAATGACAGGCGAACCCTTGGCGATACCATCCCAGTTGATCGCGTCCGGGGTGAGGCCCGTTTGGTCATGACCTGTCAGGAAGGTGACTGCCTGATTGCAGTCCCGGTGGGTTGCGGGAATTCCCGCATAGGCCAGACCGCCGATACCGGCGGTGATGCCGGGAATAATACGGAACGGCACCCCGGCCTCGACAAGACCGAGCGCTTCCTCGCCACCGCGGCCGAAGACGAAAGGATCGCCGCCCTTCAGGCGAAGCACCCTTTTGCCTTCGCGGGCGTAATCGATCAGCTTCAAGGTGATGTCGCGCTGTTTCGGGCTCGGTTTGCCGCCGCGCTTGCCCGCGTAGTCAGTCACGGCTCCCGGTTTGACCCAGGCAAGAATGCTCTGATCGACAAGGGCATCAAACACGACAACATCGGCCTGGCGCAGACCATTGAGCGCATGCAGCGTCAACAGGCCGGGGTCGCCCGGACCTGCACCGGCAAGCCAAACCCAGCCGGGTTCGAACACGGGTAACCCACCTGGCAGGTCTCCCGGCAAGCCTTCATGCGGTCTGTTGTTGTCGTCTTCTCCAGTCATGGTTCCTGTTTACCCGTGTGACCCGGTAACGCCAAGCGCTTCGGCGATCAAAAACGATGCGAAAACGACATTTCATCGCGCACATAAACTAATATGCACAAAGCGGAATTTCATCGTCTATAGAAAGAGCATGTCGAAGGAAGAGCCAAAAGAGCTGCGGCGGGGCTGGACGACGGGAGCCTGTGCGACAGCAGCCACCAAGGCGGCGTATCAGGCCCTTTTGACCGGCGATTTCCCGGATCCGGTCGAAATCACCCTGCCCAAGGGTGGCACGGCCTCCTTTGCGCTGACCCGGCATACGCTTTCAGGAAAATCGGCGTCCGCCGCCATTATCAAGGATGCGGGGGACGACCCCGATGTGACCCATGGCGCCTTGGTCAGTGCGACCGTCAACCTGCTGCCTCCTGATTCTGGAGTAATCTTCAGGGCCGGAGAAGGTGTCGGTACCGTGACAAGGCCTGGCCTGCCGATCCCGCCGGGCGAACCTGCCATCAATCCGGTGCCGCGCCAGATGATGCGGACCGCAATCGATGAGGTTTCCCAACTGAATGGCGGGGCCGGCGATGTCGAGATAACCGTCTCGATCGAAGGTGGCGCAGAGCTTGCCCTCAAGACGATGAATCCCAGGCTTGGCATCCTCGGCGGCCTGTCCGTACTTGGCACGACCGGCATCGTCCGGCCGTTTTCCTGCGCTGCGTGGATTGCGTCCATTCATCGGGGCATCGATGTTGCGCGCGCAGTCGGGCTCTCACATGTGGTTGGCGCAACCGGCGCCAGTTCCGAAGACGCGGTCAAGGCCCGATACGATCTGGATGAAACCGCCTTTCTCGACATGGGGGATTTCGCCGGCGGTTTGCTGAAGTACCTGCGCAGTCATCCGGTCGACCGGCTGACCCTCGCAGGCGGATTTGCGAAGTTCACCAAGCTGGCTCAAGGGGCGCTGGATCTGCATTCGGCCCGCAGCTCCGTCGACTTCGAATTCCTGCAGGATCTTCTGCGTCAGGAGAACGCTTCCGCAGATCTGATCGAACAAGCCGCCTCGGCCAATACGGCCAAGGAAGTGCTGGATACCTCCCTGGCTGCCGGTATCGATCTCAGCGGCCCACTTGCGCGGCGAACGAAGGACGCCGTCCGCCAGATCCTGCGCGATGCACCGGTGGATGTGGAAGTTCTGGTCACCGATCGCCAGGGCAAGGTGCTGGGGGAAACAGGCTTTGACCGCTAAGGCAGATCATATCCTGCTGCTCGCCGGAACAAGCGAAGCCCGGCAATTGGCCAGAACGCTGGCGGAAACTTTTCCGGAAAGTCGCCTGATCGCCTCTTTTGCCGGAGCGGTTCGCGATCTGCCTGATCTTGGCGTCCCGACACGCGTCGGCGGTTTTGGCGGCTCTGAAGGTCTGCTGGCTTTCATGCGGCACGAAGGGATCACCGTCATTGTCGATGCGACTCATCCCTTCGCTGCCCAGATGAGCCGTAATGCGGCCGAGGCAGCCAAGATGCTCAAGGTACCGCTTGTGCGCCTGGAGCGTCCATGCTGGCACCCCGGTGAAAGCGACGCCTGGACAAATGTCCTGACAATGGACGATGCGGCCAAGGCCCTTCCTGACGGCGCGCGCGCCTTCCTGGCCATTGGCCGCAAGGAGATCGAGCGCTTCACCCATCGAAACGATATTTTCGGTCTTGTCCGGATGATCGAGCCGCCCAAAACACGATTACCTTCCACCTGGGAGCTGATCCTCTCCCGCCCCCCGGCATCTGCCGACGAGGAAGTTTCGCTGTTTCTGGAAAAGAACATCACTCATGTGGTGACGAAAAACAGTGGTGGCAGTCGTTCCTACGCCAAGATCGAGGCTGCGCGGGTCCTGAAACTTCCCGTCATCATGATCGCCCGGCCAGAACTACCGGAGGCCGAAACTGCTCCAACGAATGCAGCGCTCGTTGACCGGTTACGGCAGATCCTTGCACGTGAGAGCTAGCGCGAAACGCCGGACCTGGAAAATCTGATTTTCATCAGGGCAAACAGAAAGCGCGGTATGCCGATGACATAGCGGCGGAACAGGCGGCGAGGTTCCTGCAACAGGCGGAACAGCCACTCAAGGCCGGCTGCCTGGAATATCTTCGGTGCGCGGACAACGGCCCCGGACATGAAGTCAAACAGCGCCCCGACCCCGATCGCGACCGGTACAGCCAGCGCCGACCGGTTCTCAACGATGAAATTCTCCTGCCTGGGGTTCCCCATGGCAACAAGCAAAAGGTCCGGCCTTGCCTCGTTGATCCCCCGGCACAAGCTGTCCAGTTCATCGCTTGCGAAATAGCCATCCCGGTAACCGACCACCTGGTGCTTCGGATAGGCAGTCTCGATATGCTCCTTGGCAAGGCGAACCTGTTCTTCCTTGGCGCCGAGCAGATAGATCCGCAGCGGAATGCCGATGTTCGCCAGGATTCGGGGAATCAGGTCCGTCCCGTTCAGATTTTCCGGAAACGGCTCTTCCCTGAGCAGCTTGCTGGCAAGGCTCATACCGATGCCGTCGTTCAGAAGCGTCATTTTCTGGAGCGTTGCAGCGTAGCGGGGATCATCCATCGCTGACAGGAGCGTATGGGCGTTGCAGATGGCAATATCGAGGTTCTGCTGCCTTTGAACGGCGGCTTCGACAAGCTGGATGGCATCCCGGGAGCGAAGACGCCCGATGGCAAACGGACCGATAGCGGTTGCTTCGATCCGGCACCCCAGCAGTTCACTCTCGAAATCTCTTGCCAGCATTCCGTTCCCAGTCTCCCCGATACGTTCGTCCCGGTTACGACGGCGGCGAACGCATTAGAGCAATATCCGATCGGTCTCTAAGCAGTTGTAAACATAGCCGTTAGAAAGTTCGTAGTTACCGATATTTAATGGGCCTGAACGGCAGACTGAATCGGATGGAAAATCAGTCGGCGGTTTCCAACGGTTCACGCCATCCCCGCTTCGGCACGTCACTACGCTCAAACCGCGTCCGCTCCTTGAGCGCCTTGGCAGGATTACCTGCATAAACAGTCCATGGAGCCAGGTCTTTCACCGTCACCGCACGCGCTCCCAGGACAGCTCCCTCACCGACGCGAACCCCGGGGCCAACAAAGGCTTCAGCGGCAACCCAGCTATAGGCTTCCAGAACGATGGGTTTTGCGATCAGCAGGAACTTGTCGTCGTTGATGTCGTGCGTTCCCGCGCAAATGTGCGCACGTTTGGAGACGACACCGTACCGGCCGATCGTGACAGGGCCCATGTTGTAGATATCCGCACCGTCTGCGATCGCGGCGAAATCCTCCAGGATCAGGTTGCCCGGATGCCATATCCTGGCGGATGGAGCCACATAGACACCCTCCCCCACTGTCGCTCCGAACTGTCGCAAGAGCCACCGACGCCAACCATGCAACGGCTGCGTCCAGGAGGCCAGAAGGAACCAGACAATGCCCCAGAGGATACGGAACAGCCTGTTCTTCAGGCCGAAGCTTTGCGCGCCGAGCGCTCTGGCGTCCCTGTCTTCGTCGATCTGGTTCGGCATTCATCGTCCTCCTGCGCAGTTTCCTTCAGCAGGTTGTTCGTGAAACGTGTTCCCGGCCAACATGGGGACGCCACTCAACCTTGGGGGCTGCCTGCCGGCAATGTGACGAACTGTCGTTTAAAGTTAGTTATTTTTGTCGATTGTACATTTTCGCTGTCCCATGACGCTCCAGAATGAAGCCGTTGGTGACGCTAGGTCGCGGCATTCACTCTTTATTGAAACGTGATGAGAGAAGTTTGCCCCGAAAATGAAGATCAAACAGGCTGATGGAACGACCTGCGGCCTTGTTGCAATCAAAGACCGATGAGCGCGGTGCAACCGTTCTGCCGCCAATATTCGCTGCCGAGGGAAACAATGGACACAAGAGCAGAATTCGGTGAACCGGGTGCAGCAGCGCCCCTCATCCTGCATCTGAGCGCCGACTACCCGAACCCGCAGCAATTCCATCGCAGAACCACCGCAATCGAGCGTCTGGTCACCGGCGTGGACTTTGGCAGGCACATCGTCGTCACGATGGACCGGACCAGCTTGCCCTGGCAGGCCAGCTTCAAGGATTGCGGTGAGATAAAAGGCGTGCGGCTATACTCCTACCGCTATTTCGGCCTGCCGATGGGTATAGGTCTCGCCTCGGCGATGCGACGTATCGCAAGACATGTGTTTAAGACGCTGAGGACCGAGCACGAGACGCCTGTCCTTGTTCACGCACATAAACTCTCGTTTGAAGGCATCGCGGGATTGTGGCTGGCAGAACGGTTTGGACCGGATACCCGGCTGTTCATTTCCGTTCGCGGTGAATCCGAGCGCAAGATACTGCTGTTCAAGCCGACGTACCGGAGCCTGATGCGCCGGATCGCGGCACGTGCAGACAAGATCTATCATATCTCTGCCTGGTTCCGGGACACCTACCACAGGCATGTTCCGGCGCAGCCTGAGAAGGAAAGACTGCTTCCAAACATCGTTGGGAACTCCACCAGCAAAGTGCCGGTGAAGGATCCGATCCCCCGGTTCGTCAGCGTGTTCGATCTGGACATGCGCCGCCGGAAAGGCATGTCCGACCTGCTGCAGGGATTTGCCGTTTTCCAAAAAACACACCCGGACATCGGACTGGACCTGATCGGCCCCGGCAGTGCGGAGGCCGTGGAAGCGGCGAAAAAGGAAATTGCCGAACTGGGTCTCGGTGACAGCGTACGGATCCTTGGACCGATGAACAGCAAGGACCTGTTCGAGGTTCTGCCGCACTATCTTGCGATGGCATTGGTCAGCTACAACGAGACCTTCGGGATGGTCTACCTGGAAGCGCTGTTTGCCGGTTTGCCGATTATCTACGGCAAGGATACGGGTATCGACGGTTATCTTGATGACATCGATGTCGGCATCGGCGTGAAACCCGGTGATGTCGCCGGAATTGCGGCCGCTTTCAAGGAATTGGCGGAAAGATCAGCTCACTTTCGCAGCCAGATAGTAACAAGCGAGCAAATCTTGCACGACCGGTTCAACCCTGCAATGATCCTTGAAAGTTACCGTCAGGACCTGGAAGCTGTCTTGACGCCAGATCAACAACGGAGCCGAACGTGACCGCAAAAAAGTCGAAGCGCCTATGGTCCTGGCTGACCGCGCTTGCTTTTGGTCTGGCTTTCCTCGTTTTCGTTGGTGGTTTCCTGTATCTGGACGAACGTCAGAACGCCATCGCTGCCGGAACTCAGGCAGCGAAGGAGGAGACGATTTCGATACCCATATTCAAACGGGGTATCAATGTTTCCAGACTTCAAAATTTTGCCTATCGGGATCCCGAACGGCCGGGAAAATATCTCTGGCCACCGTTCCGGGGCGAATTGTCCAAGGTCTCCGACGCCGAACTTGAACGCCTGCGCACGCTCGGGTTCGACTTCATTCGCTTTCCGATCGACGCCGGCGTCTTTCTGGCCGCGACGGACAGCGAACGCCGTATCTTGCTGGATGATACGAAATCCATAACGGTTCGCTTACTGGACAGCGGCTTTACCGTGATGGTCGATCTGCATCCGGCTGCGTATCTCACGGAATGGGCACCTGTCGACATTTTGAGCGATGCACCCGATGGCCCGCGCTTTCGGGCCTACTCCGATCTTGTGGAAGAAGTCGCCAAGCGGATCCGCGATCTGCCGACGGACAAGGTCGCACTGGAACTGATGAACGAGCCGCAGGGCGTCTGTTTCGAAGAAGACAGCCAAGACTGGTCTGTCTCTCAAAAGCAGCTGTATGACAGGGCGCGCAGTGTTGCGCCAGACCTGCCGATTGTCCTTACCCCGGGCTGCTGGCGGTCAATGGAAGGCCTCGAGTACATGAGTCTCGACGGCTACGACGACAAGATCATCGTCGACTTCCATTTCTACGAGCCCTTCTATTTCACCCATCAATCCCTTCCGTGGGTATTGGACCCTCTCCGCTATATCGCAGGCCTCAGCTATCCCTGGACGGCGGGTGACGTGGAGACTGCCGAAGAGAGGACACGTCAGCATATCGCCGCCCTCAAGGCAGCCGATGACGACGTTCCCGACTATGCCTTCGGCAAGGCGATGGACGGTATCAGGGACTACTATAAACGTGAAAGGCCCGACCGGAATTTCATTGAAAGCCGCTTTGACACGATCTCGCAGTGGGCGGAAAAACATGACATTTCCCCGGACCAGATTGTGCTTGGCGAATTCAGTGCTATCCGTCCCCCGAAAGGACTTCCGGACGATGGAAGCAGGCTTGCCTGGATCAGGGACGTCCGCACAGTGGTGGAGGAACGCGGCTTTGGCTGGGCGTTGTGGGACTACTATGAAGGCTTCGGTCTGATGACCGACAACGTCAAAAGAACCGTCGAGCCGGCTATGGTCGATGCTTTGGGGCTCAACGCAGACGCGCTATGAACCGTGCCATCCTGACACGACAGTTGATGCGGAATTTGCAGTCGACTGTGCGAAATCGTGACTGATAGATTGAGCTGACAGCTGCGAATCATGCCTAGTGACTGACCTAGCGGTGCGGGCCGGCAGAAAGCTTCTGCAGCTGCAATTGATCTGGAGACTGGGATTTGACAGTTCACCCCGTTGAACAGTCCGGGCCACAGGCCGCCATGCACGGGCAAACGTTGCTGGACAGGATCTTCAACTGGATTCCGGTGCTGCTGCTCGCCTATCCGATGTTGATCAGCCCATTCTTTCTGGTGTCTTCCGGAGGTGAAGACACCGCGGCGAACATCAGCGCGTCAAAGTCCAACGCACTGAACCAGTTGTTCTGGATCTGCCTGTTCATGGTTCTGCTGATATCGGCGGGGCGGCGCTTGCTCAACGCGTTTACGGTTCTGAAAAGTCCGCTTATCTGGATCCTGATGCTTTATCTGCTGCTCGCCGTCACGAGCGTGCTCTGGTCTCATGCACCCGGAATTGCGTTTCGCCGCGTGGTTTTGCAGATCATCATTGTGATGAGCCTTGTGATTTCGGTTTCGTTCACGGACGACGCCCGCTCACTGCTAGGCCGACTGATGCTGCTTATGAATACCGTTGTTCTGATGAATGCGGTTGCAGTCGTCCTGCTACCGCCGACACCGATCGGTCACGCAGGCATCTACACCCAGAAAAACAATCTGGGCGCGGTCATGGCTTTGGCCATGATGTTCAATATCTACGGGTTTCTGGTTTCGCGCGGTTTTCTGAAACGTTTCGGTATGCTGATCATTTCGGCACTGGCTTTTGGCCTGCTTGTTCTCAGCCAGTCGAAAACATCCCTCGGGCTTGCCGTCCTCATGCCGGTCATCGCCTATATTGCAGTCGGCATGGCGTTTCTCTTCCGTATCAATGCCGCATTGCTGCTGATCTTCGGAGCGATTACCGGCGCCGTTCTTCTGTCCTTCCTCTCGCTCCTTACGCGGTTCGGGTTCTCGGACCTGTCTCTGTTCCTGTTCAACGACGAGACCTACACCGGCCGGACGTTCATCTGGGCGTTTGTCGTGGATGTGATTTCCAGAGCCCCGGTACTTGGCCAGGGCTATGCGTCTTTCTGGGCCACGGGGTCCGATTCAATTGCCTTCCGTGAGGCGCCGGGTTTCGTCATTTTGCTGATCCAGGCTCATAACGGTTATCTCGATGTCATGCTCGAACTCGGCATTGTCGGAATTACGCTATTGTTCCTGGTTATCCTGACCGCTCTGTTTTCCGCAGCCCGGGTCGTTTCGCTGGACTACCGGATAGCCTTTCTCTGCTATTCGTTAATCCTCTTCGTCACCTGTCACAACATGCTGGAAAGCGCCTGGTTTCGTTCCTTTTCCCTGAACTGGCTGATTTTCTTGCTTGCCGCGCTGCTGCCGCATGCAGTGGTTCGCACCTGGGACAATCGTTCGCAGAACTAGTGCTTTTCTGTCTGGCCGCAGGCAAATGACAGCGGGCTTCGTGGTGTCGGAGCACCGTAGTCTTGCCGCAAATTAGCAGTTCACTAACCATAAGTGCTTACAAGCAATAAGACGCATGCCCGCGAGGACATAAGGTGACTTTTTGTGGACCCCAGACAGGTAGAAAACCCGGCTTACGATAAGGCGGCCCTTCAAGGCCGCGATGCCATTGCTCTGGACATCCTGTCCATTTTTCAGGTCTTGCGCCGCCGCATCTTCCTGATCGCGGCAATCGCATTTGTTTTTGCAGCGTTGACTGCCGCCTACTCCCTGACCATCACACCGATTTTCAGAGCCTCCTCGCAAGTCCTGTTCGACCCAACCGTCCGCCAGCCCTTCGATGACCCGAACCGCCCGAGCCGCACGGGACAAGGCTCGGAAGTGATCGACAGTCAGATGTCGGTCATCCATTCCGACACTGTGCTGCGCCCCGTCGCCCGGGAAAACAACCTGGCTGAAGATCCTCATTTCGGCGAAGGCAAGCCGGGTCTGATGAGCCAGTTCAAGAGCCTGATCTTCGGGGCAACCAAGAAGGACGCGGCAACGCTTGAAGCGCAGGAAACCGCCGCGGTCGAAGCTCTTGCAGACGCAACCAGCGTCAAGCGCGTTGGTCAGACCTTCGTCATCAACATTGCCGCGGAATCCCCGTCACCGGTCCAGGCTGCCGTTCTGGCGAATTCGATCGCCGAGAGCTATCTGTCCGACCAGAAACGGCAGGTTGACCTGGCTTCGGACGAAGCTGCCGCCCAGATCGATGATCGGCTGGTGGATTTGCGGGAACGCCTGAGGCAAGCCGAAGAAGAAATCCAGAAATTCCGCGCGGCCAACAAGCTGCAGAACTCCGACGAGGGGTCGCTGCTGACGGGACAGGAACTGACCGGACTGAATTCCAGGCTCATCGATGCACGAGCAGCACTGGCAGAGGCAACCGCCAAATACGATGAGATCCAGCGGGTTCTGCAAAGCGGTGTCGACGCGGAATCCATCGGAGATGTGGTCAATTCCCCCACGATCTCCTCACTTCGCCAGCAATATGCCACGGCTGCACGCACGGAAGCTCAGCTGATGGCCGATCTTCTGCCCTCACATCCCTCTGTCGTGCAGGCAAGGTCCCAGCTGGAACGGTTACGCAATCTCATCCGGGACGAAATCAGGCGGATTGCGGAATCCACACGTATCGATGTCCAGGTCAATCAGGAACGGGTTTCCAGGCTCGAGCAGCAGCTCGATTCCACGCGAAATCTTTCCGACGTCGACCAGGCGGCTTCCATCAGGTTGCGTGAATTGGAAACGGAAGCACAGGCAACTCGGCAGCTTTATGAGATCGCTCTGAGCCGGGCCAAGGAAATTTCGCAGCTCGACCAGGTTGTTCTGCCCAACGCCCGCATCATTTCACCTGCCATTCCGCCGGAAAGCCCGGTCTACCCGAAACGGAAGATCATGGTGGTGCTGGCCGGAATCCTGGGTCTGCTGTTCGGCACCATAATCGCCGTTGGCGGCGAAGCCATTCGCATTGCCAAAAAACACCTGTTGCCGGAGATCCTGCAGCCCCCCCAACCTGCAATGGCTGTGGCCGGCCCTGCGCAGTCGCTTGCTCCCGTAACCACGGCTGTCGACACCTCCCGCGATGCACGCTCATCAGTGGGGTTGCCGGGATCGCGGACGAGAAGCAAACGCACTCCCTCCAGGCAGGTGCCCCAATCAGATCCCGGGCTGAAAGTTATCAGCCAGTTGCCCTGGCTGACGGAGACCGACGAAAACGGCAGTGTCCGTCCGCTCAGTTCTGACGCCATCTCTGCCGTACAAGACGCGATAGAGCAGTTTTATTCGGACGAAGCCGGACCTGGATGGTCTTTCGGACAAGGCGTTGACCAGATCGTTGCATCCATCCAGAGCGCGCCTGCCCAAAACGGCACCCGTATCGTCTTTCTGACCTCTCCCGCCCTTGGCCATGGCCAGACCATTGCTGCCCTCGCCCTCGCCCTCGGGGCGGCTCAGCGCGGATTGCACGTGCTCCTTGCCGATGGTGAACCGAAACAGCGAATGCTCAGCCATGACCTGAGCATCGACGATGTGGAAGACATTGGCGGAACGCTTCGCGAAAGGGTCGTCGACTACGACGAGCTGGATATTTCCTTTCTGTCGCTGGTCTCCGGATTGCCGAAGTACAAGCACCACCGGATGAACATCCGCGAAGCTTTCGATTTCGCAGACATCGCGCGTGACTACGATCTTGTAATCATCGATGGCGTTGCCCTGCCGCAACTTGTTGAAGATGATCCGCTCGCAGGTCTTTCGACGCAATTCCTGGTCACGGTTGCCGAGCGTGAAGAAGATCAGATCTCGATGCCGATCCTGTCGCGTGACCTGCTTACGATCGCAGAAGGTCGACCTTCCGGTCTCGTTCGAACGATGACCGGCACTCCGCCGCCATCACGCCGTAAATACGCGTGAAACGGATCGGCTGAGGCATCACTTGCGAGATCTTGAAGCGGAGACTTTCGCAACGAATTCGGTCAACAGGGCGAACATCTGTTGACGGGCGGCGATAGGTGTCAGGTTATGATCCGCATCCTGCAGGCCGTGCATCTCGATGTTCGGATAGGCTTTCAATCCGTGCCGGTCGACGCCGAACCAGTTGTGTAACTCAAGAAGCCCCCGGTCGTTGTCGCTATAGACGAGAGACACCGGGACATCACGTTGCTCTAGTTTCTGAAGGCGACCGGTCAGGACGTTGAAGAGCCGGTAATGGCGTGACAGATTGCCAAGAACAGGAGCCAGGGTTCGGTCGACCTTCAACTTCACGGGCCGGGTTACCTTTTTCAGAGCGGAAACCAGATTGATTTCCCCTGACAGAACCCGTTTCAGGGTCGCTGTATCGACCGCCTTGCGTCCATAACTGGACAGCGTCTGTATCGGCTCACGGATTGCCTTGTCCACGTTTTCGTCGGGATCCCAGACCAGTTTGCGTGAATTCACCAGAAAGGCCGCATTGACGCGGTCATCGTCTGCAGCCGCCAGAAGGGCGAGATAGGCACCGCTGCAACGGCCGAACAGGATAATGTTTTTCGCCCCGGTCCGTTCCTTGACGAACCCGACGGCGGCCCTGACATCCTCAAGTTGCCTGTCGGAATAAAGAACCTGGGACGGCTGATCCGGCCAATAACAGCTCTCACCGATACCAGCCAGATCCGTGCGCAGGACCGCGCAGCCGCTTTCTGCAAGAGACCTGGCAAAGCCGACCGACATGCGTGCCCAACCAATGGAATGGTCATATCCGGAATTGAGCATGATCACCGCCGTTTCCGCACATTTGCCACGGGGGCTCGCGAGCACGCCGAAGAACATTTTGTCGGGCCCGAAACGCAGCGCCTCCTCCTCGACATCTGGCAATGGCTCCGACACAGCAGAGATTTCGGCAAGAGGTGCTGTCTCCAATTGCCCTGCCGGGAAATTGGCCTTTACCCACGCTACCATCCGATCCAGCGTTTGAACCGGGGGGACGGACAGAGTCGGGTCGGACACGTAGTCGACGTACCCCTCAAACGACAGGCTCTCGAACGCCAAACCGTTTTCGGCGTAGTGATCTGCAAGTTTCTGATCGCCCGGATGGTCGGTCCTTTGAACAAGCAATGTTTTCAATCCGGAGGGCAATTCCGTCTTGTAGAGATTGAGCGATTTGATTTCGTCGGCTGTTGCGGCCGAGAGCACGAAACCGCCTGCCATCAACCCGCCCTCGGGACCATCCGACGCACTGACCAGGAACGTCGGCTGCGTCAACGCAGTCCAGGCTGCGAGTTCCCGCAGATAAGCGCGTCCCTGGGCCACTGGCGCCAGTAGCACTTGTCCTGCAATCTCTCCGTCTGCTGCCAGGTTGCTTGCGAGACCTGCACCTATCCCCTGTCCGACCACTACAACCCGATCCGGGTTTGCCAATCTCTTGAGTTCGGAAAGGGCTGTTCGAACGGAAGCCTGCCATGCCGACTTGCCCTGAATGTCCGCGCTGTCACCGTGTGAATTCGCGGTTGCCGGATAGTCGAACCGCAGACATGGGTACCCGGATGCAGCGAATTTTTCGCCGAGCATCCTGTAGCTTTTCCGGGAACATAGCTCTTCATACCCCCAGGGGCTCAAAAGCAGGATTGCTGTTCCTCCCGCAGCTGGATGAAAATAACCAGCAAGCCCATCGAACGAGATCGGCAAGGCCACAGCAGACGTTCCGGCAACAGGTGTGGCAGAGGAGGTATCAAAACCTTGCCGGTTCATATCACGTGCGAGCTCCAGCTTCATGGCGGGTGGAAGGCGGTCTTTCCAAATTCCGGGGCATCTTGCGCCTTTTTTCTAAGCCATTGTTTAATAATGCTGCAGGAACTTCTGGTGCATTAAAAGATCGTCTCACATCCTGTTGATTGCTTCCAACTCTGCTTCGGAGCCCAGTCTGAATGGAAAAAGTTTCCGTCGCCATAGCGAGCATTGGCCGTGAAACCTTGCTCGATACGTTACGTTCCCTGGCGGCGGTGACCAAACCGGTCGGGATAGAACTCAACGTGCTGGTGGCCGACGATTCCAAATCCGGTGCGGCGACCAAACTCGTTGCCGGTCATCCCATCAAGTCGCTGGACGTGACCTGCCTTGCCGTGGCGAGCGGTAATATCTCTTCAGCCCGCAACGCATTGCTCGATGCAGCTGATGGCGACTGGCTGATATTTGTCGATGACGACGAATGGGTGGAGCGCGATTGGCTGGAAAAACTCTTCGCCTGCCAGAAAGACTTCAACGCAGACGTCGTGATCGGCCCGGTAAAACCACGCTATCCGGACAATACGCCCGAGTGGATGCGGCTCGCGAACCCGCTTTACACCGACTGGGGGCACCGGGGAAAACGGCTTTACACCGGCCGGGGCGGCAACACGCTGGTGCGGGTTGGTTTTGTTCGTGCGCTGGAACTGAGATTTGATGAAGCCTATGGCCGAACAGGTGGCGAAGACACCATCTTCTTTGCTCAAGCAGCCGAACGCGGGGCACGTATCTTTGCCACGGACGATGCGATTGCCCACGAACATGTTCCACAAGACCGATTGTCGACGAAGTTCATTCTCAGCCGCGCGACACGGTCAGGCCAATCCTATGGCCAGATGCGTCTCGCCCGGCATCCAGACCCTTTCTGGCACGTTTTTTTCGCAATTGGAGCACTGGTAAAATGTGGAGTTGCCGGTGTTTTAGCGCTCGCATTCCGGCTTCTCGACCGGGGACGGTCTTTCCGGATGCGGCAAAAACTTGCGCTCAATACAGGCAAGCTGCGCGCTGTATTCAACCTGCCTCTTGCAGAGCTCTATAGAAAACCGGATTGAACCAGCTGGCGCCTACGCCTCGGACATGCCTTCAAATGCGGAATTTCGCGCGCCGTGCGAAGGCATAGAGGGAGCTTTTCAGGCGCTTCTTGGCGGAAAACATCGGTGGGATGTCACGATCCGGGTCGAAGCCATTTGCAGGCGAAAAGCGCGGACAGAACCATGCCGTCTGATAGGCAAGTCCTGGTGTGCTTGTGAAGACCCGCCGGTACCCGGCTTCCTTGAGACGATGCAAAACGTTCGCGTCCAGAGCACCGAACGGGATCGCCGCTTCTGTGACAGCAGCCCCTACCGCATCCTCGATTTTCTTTCGAGCGTCGTAAAGTTCCCGTTGAAAGCCGGCAGCATCCAGCTTGCGCCAGTCGACATGGTCGTGGCCGTGGCTGCCGATGACCGATCCCGTCGAAACAATCTCCCGCATCTGTTCAGCGGTCAGATAGCCCTTTGCCCCGATACGTGCAGCCAGAACGAAAAAACGACCTGGCCGGCCCGCCTCCACAAGGGCTGGCAACCCAACCTCGTAATCAGACAGGTTGCCGTCATCAAAGGTGATTTCCAGCTTCACTCCGTGTTTCTGCTCAAGTGCAGGAAGGTGTTCAATTGTGCGCTGGTAAGTCTCTATCGGGACGAAGTAATGGTTCTCTTCCGGCGAAACAGGCACCGCTGGTACACCAATGCCGTGGAAAGTGAGAACCTGCGTTTTTGCCAGCATTTTTTCTCCGCCTTTTCGAACAGGACGCCAGATCCTTGACGCAGGGAAGTTAAAATAGTTTGTGCAGGTTCGCGTTGCCTCCCTATTAACGGCGCAGTCAGGTTTGGCGCCTAGTTTCTGTTGCGACTTATCCAGGGGGCAGATTAAAAAATCCGCTCCTGCGGTCCAAGGCCAGCGGCCACGGGTCCCGCTTTTTTCGATCAACGGCCCACGCCTCGAGGCAATTTCGTGTCAATGAATTCCAGTTCGGCATCGAGAAAATTTCGCGCGCTCTATGACAAGGCCCTTGGCCTCTCACGACGCCCGCTTGTTGCCAATACAATTTCCTACACGATCAATTTTGGTCTCTTGCTCGTCATTCAGCTCGTCTTTTTCCTGTTCATTTCGCGTGCCTTGGGGGCAGCAGACTACGGTCTTTTCATCACCATCGTCAGTGTCTCCATCATGGCCGGTTTCCTGGTCGGTTTGGGCAGTGAATACCTTCTCCTTCAGCGGGTCGCGGTTGAGCCTCAGTCTTTCGGCAGATACCTCGGGCATTCCCTGATCATGATGGGAATTACCTTTCCGTTTGTCCTGCCCGGGACAATCGCTTTGTTGTACGTCCTCATCGGCGATACCGTTCCGCTATCGACTATCGCGATTGTCACTCTTTCGGATCTGCTCCTCACAAAGCTGGTGATCTTGTCCGCGCAATCCTACATGGCCTTCGACCGGGCCAGAAAACAGATTGTCATCAATGTTCTGGCTGCTTCGTTGAAACTCGCCTTCTTGTTCGTTGCCACGCTTCTCCCCGGAAGTCTCACGCTCCAGGAATGGGCGTGGTGGTATTTCGCCGCCGGAATTCTGTCTGCTCTTGCGGCTTGCTGGCTTGTTTTGCGTGATCTCGGCCGGCCGACTTTCACCCTGATCCGGGACGACCTGAAGCTCAGCCTTCTCTATTGCATCGAGTTTTTTGCCATCGGCGGCATGAAGGATCTGGACAAGCCGGTGGTCGTTCACACTTTGAGCGCAGATGCAGGCGGGCAGTACGCAGCCGGGTTCCGCATCATCGACGCAGCCTCCGCGCCCGTCAGAGCGTTTCTTTATGCAACCTACACCCGCCATTTTCGCCAGGCACAAGATGGGCAGGCAAGCAGCCTTGCTTTCGGCGTCAAGCTGTTGCCGGTGACGGTATTCCTCGCCCTGCCGGTCGCGGCTTTCCTGTTGCTGATCGCCGGTTTCATCCCCCTTGTTCTGGGTGAAGATTTCGCAGAAACACCGACCGTCGTGATGTGCCTTGCGTTTTATCCGCTCCTGATGGGGTTTTCCGGTGTAGGCGCTGACATCTTGCGGGCTACCGGACGTCAACGGGTGCGAATGGCGCTGCTCATCAGCACAAGTCTTTTGTTGATACCTGTCGTCAGCCTTGGAGCTGCGCTAGGAGGCCTGGCCGGCGCAGCGCTTTTCCGCTTTGGCATCCAGATTGCTTTGACCGCGGGCACCTGGTTCTTCATTTTCTGGACAAAGGTACCTGCGCCCGAACCAGACGAAACCGCAGGCTGATCCGTCGCTTCCAGAAAGGCGTCAGAAAGGCACGCGCCCGGCGAAGTTCAAGGCCGTAAGTTGCCCTTTGGGGGCTGCCTGATTATCGCATTCTTCGTCTGGCGTTTGTTGCAGTCGAATGCACTTCGCCTCGCCCGGAGCCAGATGGAACCAGTTGTCCTCCGCCTCAAATCCGGGAATGGAAACGACGGTCGATTGCAGGAAGCGCCTGGCACGGATCATCAGCGACCATCTGCCGGCCTCGTCCTGTTCCACACTCACCTCGGGAGCATCGAAATGGCGATGCTGTCCTCGGCCGAGCGGGAAATGATGCGCCTCGGAAATGAGTTCTCCGGTTTGCGTATCGAACAGACGCACCACGGTTACATCATGCGAGGGTGGGCCGAAACGATAAGCGTAGGTGACGTCGAAGAAGGCTCCGATCAGGTCCACCGCATTGAGCGTCTGCGCACTGTTTGGCGCCAACAACAGCTCCTTGTCTCCTGAAACCACCGGCAGCTGGCCATCCCTCAGGCAGGCAATGCTGATACTGACCGACTTTTCCTCCGCCCGTTCGTTGAGGACGTGAATGGCAAGGCCGTTCGTGCCTTCATCGGTGACACAGGCGATTACCGGCCTGAATACGCGCTTGAGGGCATACCACGCGGGTTTGGGCCGTCCGGCTGCATCAACAAGTCCCCACCCGGCACCAATCGAGAGGTCGGAAAGGGTCCAGACCAGTGCGCCCTGGCAATTGGACCCTGGCCGTCGCCATTCGGAAAAGGTCTCGGACATGACCTCACCGGTGACCGCCCGTCCGAGGTCGAGATATCTGTCCGGATCGCCGTAGCGAAGCGCGGCCGGATCGACATCATAGAGCAGCTTCAGATAGTGATCGCGCACATCCTCGAAGTCCCAGCCGGCGCCGCGGTCCCGCGGTACCCGTGCCTTCCAGCGTGGATCATGCCCCGGTTTCACCGGCAATCCTTCTTCCAGGCTTTGCTGGACGGGAATGTTGGAAAACGCGAGGCACTCACCTGCAAATCGGACATCGGCCCGCCTTGCGTCTTCCAGAGGCCGCAGATATGCCCCAACGCCGTAATAGTGCGCGATGCCGTCGTTCGGCGAAAACGGCAGGACCCCGCCGCAGGGCGAATTTGCTGCATAGGGCACATCCGGCCGCAGCGCTGTGGCAATAGCCGGCAAGATCTCCTCGCACAGCGGCCCCTTCCAGCGATCCTCGGAAAGCCCCATCATGGCGCCCTGCTGGTAGATCTCGCTTCCTCCGCACAGAACGGCAAGTGAAGGGCTGCCCATGCTTTCATCGAGCTGATCGCGCAGTTCCGCCTCAACCTCCGCGACGAAGGCGGCATCCTTCACGGGATAATCGTAGTTGGCGAACTGGAAATCCTGCCAGACCAGCAGGCCCAATTCGTCACATAGCTCAAAGAAGGCGCGGCTCTCGTAAAGCATCGTCCCGCCGATGCGCAGCATGTTCATGCCTGCGTCTCGGGCTTTTTCCAACAGCGGGCGATAGGTTTCGCGGCTGGACGACAGGTTCAGGAGATCCGCATTGGTCCAGACGGCGCCCCGGCAGAAGACCGGCACACCGTTGATTTTCAGGCCGAAGCCGCGTCCATCCGCACCGTGGTCCACCTCGATCCGGCGGAAGCCTGTCTTGCCCAGCGAAAGAGAATTGTCAGCGGCCTGAACGGTTACGTCGTAAAGAGCAGGCTCGCCGTGTGTGTGCGGCATCCAGGGCTTGGCGCCCTCAGGACGGACGGTCGCCGCATAGCAACCGTCGTCCTGAAGGCTCATCTTCGCCGATGCTCCCGCGCAAGTCAGCACCGGAACGACATCCGTATTTTCGAGCCTGACCGTAACTGACAGTGCGGCAGTGCCATCCGGAGCCAGGTCCGCAAGAATATGCTTTTCAACAATACGCGGTGTCGTCTCGGGTTCGAGCCGGATCGGACGGTATGGACCAACCGCATGGATTTCCGGGCACCAACCGGGCATGTGACCGAGAAGCGTCGTCCGCACGAGCCTCAGCCCCTGGCTGGTTGCCAACTGAGGTTTCCACCGGGCGCGCGGCCCCTTTGCATTCAAGTGCGGCTCTAGCGCGCGAAAGCAGATTTTCAGAACGTTGCGATCGGCCAGTTCCACGGGAACACTGTATTTGCGGAACATGTTCCGGCTGGACAGCACCTCAACGTCGTTCAGGAAAACCTCGGCAATGGTCGCCAACCCCTCCAGGTGCAAGCGATACCGGCCCGGCGGGGCGTCGAACCAGGCTTCATACCAGACGTCCTTGCCATGAAGGGGAACGGGATTTTCCGGGTCGTAAAGTCCTGCTTCCGTAAGAGCACCGGCGACGGTTCCCGGAACGTGTGCCGGAACGAAATCCCACTGGTGCCCCGTCGAAAGCGAGGTTTCAAAGGCACCGGGCTCTGTCATCGACAGTGCCCAGGTCACTTCACCCAGGTCGATCATTCAAGCCCCGGCAGCGCTGACTACGGGAGTAAAACGTGTTTCCTGATCACCGTAGTGGGTGTCGAGAAGTTGCATCAGGTTGTCCCAGGCGTTGACCGCCGGCAGCAAGCCTTCGTCCAGCCCCTGGAACTTCTTGCGCATGACGGCGCGCGCCAGTTTGAACTGCACCATCTTGCAGGTGGAGGAAATGGTCTTGGCCATCTGCACACCCTCGGTCAGATCGTCCCTGCCTTCCGTCACGAGCCATTCGAGATAGGACGAAAACAGCTCGAAATTCGCACCGAGTTGGCGCAGCGTGTTGAAGGCATACAAGTGGAAGAAGCCGAACTCGCGTTCGCAGATCTTTTCCACCTGTGCCGGGAAGACCTGTGCAAAGGCTGCAATCGGGTTCTGCTTAGGGCGGCGCTTCAGGTGGTGGCGCAGAAGGCCTTCCGAAACGTTCAGGATGTGAGCCGGCGTTGGCAGTGTGTCCGGAACCTTCACGAATTCCGTATATGGCAGGAAGGGCGTCGGCTTTTCATGTGCACCGCGCTGGAACACCCCGTCGAAATCGTCGCCTTCCAGCCTGTGCAGGCCCAGACCGTGGAAATATTCCATTGTCCTGGCTTCAAAATCCATCCAGTTGACTGCGATCGTCGTTTTGCCGTGGGCCTCGTGATAACCAACACCGTGTGTGTCCGGCAGGAAATAGCTGTCGACTTCGACCAGTGACAAGCGGCCGCGTTCGATCTGTTGCTGGACGTGGGCTTCCACCCGGTCGTAGATCGCAAGTTCCGTGACCTTGAGACCATAAAGCGCTTCCAGATCCTCCAGCGGCACCTTGAAGAAGGTGAACTGGTCTCCTTCAAAATCCTGGGTGACCGAATAGGACAGACAAGCCTCCGCCGGCAGGCCAAGGGACGGCAATACCTCGATCCAGACATCAAGATAGCAGTTGGTTTCGGGCCAGTCCCGGTCCTGGGAATGGAGCGGGCTACGCACGTAGGTCGCCGCATTGAAGCGGTCAAACACGGCTTGCGTCATGTTGCGTCCCCTCATCCCCAAAGCGTGGCACGGACGCCTTCAGGCCATTTGGACGTGTCGAAACCATGATGGCGGAAGAGCGCCAGCGCCAGTCGTTCCAGACCGAAGCCGACACAGGCGGTGTGGGCAGGCGTTCCATCAGCCTGACGGATGTTCCAGGCCTTGCCGAAGTTGTCCATGTGGTAATTGAAGCTCATGCAGGCCGTCGGCTTTTCTTCCGACGTGATCGGCACCAGCATTTCGAACTTCAATTCCTGCTCACGCTGGCCGGACGCCATGATCTTGCCGGCTCGGCCGAAGAACGGATCGTTGGCGACATCAACGTGATGCGGGAGCTGCAGCCGCTCCATCATGTCCGAGCCGCGCTGTTTCCAGGTCTCGCGGAAATCCATGGTCTGTTCGGCAGAACCGACACGCACGTATTCGCGCTGACGGAACATCTGCATCCGCGCCGGATCCTTGGAAGGCTCATGGCGGAAGCAATAGGACTGCAGCGCAACGTAGGCTCCCTCTGCCGGCAATGCACCACGGCGCGAGAGGATCGGATAAAGCGGATAGCAGGCAGCAGGTGTCAGCGCCACCTGGGTCGGTTTCTGATCCTTGGACCAGTCGTCGCCAGCCGCCATGCATTGCAACAGCCCCATGTGGTCATGGTCGTTGCCGCAAAAGGCATGCACTGTTCCTGCCAACTGCGGGAAGTTCTTCATGTAACCGCTGGTTTCGAAATCCTGCATGGTCATTCCCGGCGGGAACACCATTGCTTCGGAGATCTCGTCCTGACCGTACGTGAGGGCAAATTTTTCGAAAAGGGCAATAACGTCTTCAAATTCGCCGCTGCGGGCATAGAGGCCGTCGACGCCGCTGTCATGCAGGACGCCTTTGGCAAAGAGCTGATCCAGAAAAGAGATTTGCGCGTCCATCATTACCCCAAAAGACTGGTGTCTTGTTTGTTGACCAGGAGCATCGTGGACGTGTTGCCCAGAATACGGTCGTTGGAAATCATCAGCTGCGCCGAATGGGCGTCACGCAGGTGGCGTCCGAGGCTGAACGGCGTACCGTTCTTGTAGCCTGCGATCCCGCAGATCAGCATGCAGTGGTTGATGATTGTCAGGATCGTCTGTGACGTGCCGATCTTCACGTTGTTCATGGCAACGGAGAAGCTCATGGCATTGAGCGCATCGCTGTCGCCCTTGCAGCCTTCGAACTGTTTCAGGCCGGCAACGACGTTGGCCTTGACCAGCTGCAGCAGGCTTGACGCCTCCGCCAGACGCAGGGCTCCCGGAGGAACCTGGCCGGGAGCCTTGCGCGCAGCGTTCTTCACGAATGCCTGCCCACGGGCAACTGCATCAGCAGCGATGCCATACCAGAGCGCGCCCCAAAGAAGATGGGAAACGGCCAGCATGGATTGGGCGGCAATCTCCGCAAACGGGCGCGGCAGGATCTGCTCGGCCGGAGCTTCCGCCTTGAAAATATAGCCGTCGGAACAGGTTCCACGCATGCCGAGCGTATCCCATTTGCTGGTCTGCTCAAGCGTGTACTGATCCTTCAGGAAAATGGTCGCAACCTGGTCGGAATGAGCCGCGTCGACATGCCGGCGGGAGGTCACCATGATGGCGTCCGCATTGGCGCCGTAGGAAATCACGGTTGCATCCTTGGTCAGGCGCACGGTGTCACCCTCGACCTCGACCGCACAGATCGAATTGCGCAAATTGCCGCCGATACCCGCCTCACTGGTTGCTGAGGCGATCAGAAGCTGCTCATCGCAGATCCGCTTCTGGAAACCTTCGTGCCAGGCACTGCCTACGGCGTAATCCGCCAGGCTGGCAATCTGGATCTGGTGCATGGCATAAGTCATCGCGGTGGCCGCGCAGGCTTGTCCAAGAATTGCGCAAACATCAGCAATCTCGGTCAGCGTTGCACCTTCGCCGCCGAATTCCGGACGGATCATGACACCCATCAGGCGTTCCGCTTTCAGGGCGTTCATGCCTTCAACAGGAAAGCGGCCTTCCACATCAACCTTGTCGGCAAACTCGGAAGCGACCTTGGCGGCCCGCTTGGCGCGATCTGCCAACCCCATGGCAGTGATCTTGGCTGCGGCGGTCATGGATTACGCAGCCTGCTCTTTCAGGATTTCGGTCAGAGCTGCGTCGATCGCATCAATGGAGGAGAAAGACTTGCGGTTCAGCAAATGCTCCGGAAATTCGATATCGAATTCTTCCTCGAGCGCCAGCATCACCTGGACGGATGCAAAAGAAGACAGACCGGCATCGTAGAGGTCAGCACCGTCCGCGACGTCGTCGATAGAAACCGGCAGATTGCCGTGTTTTGCCAGCAGGGTCCGAATGGTCTGTTTCATTTTAGTCCTTACCATTTTCTAACGGTTACACTTGAACCGGTCCTTGGGTTCCGAGACGTCATTTAGGCCAAAAAACGATAAACTGTAATTAAAGGGCATGGTAAAAAATTACAAAACAGGAACTATTAAAATTTGTTAAGTTAACACTTCCTCAATCATAAAAAATCTTTCAAGACACTCAACATTACCGCAGAGTATTCGCTCCAAAAACTTAAATCATTCTACCGAGAACACCGTCCTTGCGCACAAGACCGTGATATAGCGCGGCGGCAATATGCAGCACCACGGCGGCAGTGAAGAGCAGCCCGAGCACAAGATGAATCTGAAAAAGCTGGTCTGCCAACGCGCGGTCCTTGGCGACAATGGCCGGCATGGTGAACAGGCCGAAGACCGAGATTGCCGCGCCATAGGCGGAGGTAGCCACCCAACCGATGAAGGGATTGACCAGCAGAAACCCGTACAGAAAGGCATGGGTAGCCTTGGCGGCAAATTTCTGCCAGAGCGGCATGCTTTCCGGCAAGGGCGCGGGTTTGTGGGTCAGCCGGTAACCGAGACGTGCCAGGGTCAATATCATCAACACGATGCCGACCGAGCGATGGTAATCGAACAGCTGGTTCTGCAAGGGGCCACTGTCGATCCGGATCATGACAAGGCCGGCAGGCACCATTGTCAGCACCAGAATGGCGGTCAGCCAATGGATCAACCGGGCAATCGGGCTATAGCGTTCATCACTTGCGCCCATATCGCACCTCTCCTCTCCTGCCTGCACACAGTTTAGGCAGCCCACCCGGTTTCAACAAGTCCCGGGAGGGAGCCGGAACCCCGTGTCTTACGGCAAGGCAGTGAAATCGACGTGACCGACGCTAAGAGTGAGTTGACCTGAAGTGATGTGTTCCTGCCGCAGCGACCACCATTGCGCCAGTTCCGCCTCGTCCAGCGCGACTTCCCTGCCGACGTTGCACCAACCCCCGAGAAGCTCTTTCAGGAAATCCGCTGACGAACTGTCTGCCTGCCAGTCAGACCGGCCCTGCACCACCTTGTAGCCTCGATCCCGAAACAGTTCGATGGCACGCATGGCAGCGGCTGGACCGAGGGCCGGACCGAACCCCTTGTCAGACAGCTGATGCGTGTTGTGTGCGGCCAACAACGCGGCATCAAAGGAAAGTTGCGGGGTGAACACCGCGCGGCCATCGTAGGTCAAGCTTGCCAGAAACGGCTTTCGCGCCTTCACGACCTGATCGACCAGCCGGACAAGAAACGGCTCTGCGACCAAGTCCAGAAAGGCGGATGTAGTCACCGCGTCAACCTCGGCAAACGGCAGCTCCTCCAGATCGCTCGCAAGGTCGATCTGCCGCGTTGTTACCCTGCCCTGCCAGCGCTGCCCGGCAACTTCCAACAGAGCCGGATCGTAGTCGGTCAAAAGCCATTCGATCGAAGTGCTTCGATGCCGAGCAAGAGCCGAGACAGTCGATCCTGCTCCACTTGCAAGATCCATTATGCGCATCGGCTGACTGCCGAGAGCCGCGAAGAATGCGGTTTCCACTTCCTCATTGCGAGCCGCCAGATCGACCGGTTCGCGCAAGGCAAGCCACTCTGGTGAAAAACCACTCATCGGCCAGTATCCTGCAACAGGTCTGCAAACTTCCGTGCCGCGTCCGTCCAGTCCGGCAAGAGTTCAGCGGCCTTTCTGGCTTCAGCGCTCAATCCCGCACGTTTCTCGCGGTCGGAGATGAGTGTTTCGAGCGCGTCTCGCAAGGCATCGACATCCTCGACGCCGCAGTAGATGGCAGCTTTCTCAGGAAGTGTTTCCTTCACCGCGCCGCCACCGCTACCGATTACCGGCAAACCATGGGCAAGCGCTTCGGTATAAGCCATGCCGTAGCCCTCATACCGGCTTGCGAGCACGAATATCTCTGCCGAGCGATAAAAGTCGCCAAGGTCTTGCGCCGGAACCGCGCCGTGAAAGGTAATCCTGTCGAGTAGTTCCAGCTCACGCGCCTGGCCTAACAGCGCCTGGTAACATTCGGGATCCGCCTCAAGCCCGCCGACGATATCCAGATGCCAGCGCAACTCCTTGAGGCTTGCAAGGGCCGTCAGCAAGAGATCGTAGCCCTTGCGTGGCAGCAAGGTGCCGACCGACAACAGCCTCGTGACGTCGTTCTGTGGGCGTTTATACGGCTCAGGCTTTTCCGTGCCGGGCAGAACGGCGGTGATGCGGTCCGGAGATATGCCGAAAAGCTCCTCAACCTGGGTGCCTGTTGCGGGGCTGGTCACGATGATACGACGGGCAAAAGCCAGCACATTGTTTTCGCTCTGGAAAAGTGCGTCGGCCTGTTCCTTCGACAAACCGTTTTCGACGCAGAGCGGGTGGTGCACAAGCGCAACCAGAGTGATCCGGTCCTGCAGTCTTTCCATGGCTTCCGCCATTACGCCAAGTGCGAGACCGTCGACGACAACAAGCGATCCGTCCGGCACCGAAGACAGCCGGGCTTCGGCTTGCCGAAGCGTTTCTTCGGTGGGAAACGGAAAGCCGTCCCCAAGCGAAACCAGATCAACCTCCCAGCCAAGCGTGCGCAGACCGGCGACGATCCTGCGATCGTAGCCGTAGCCACCGGTCGGTGTGTTGAAATCTCCGGGATAGGCAAAGACAACTGCGGACATGAGCGGTCAGATCCCGGCTTCGTACCAGGCACGCGCGACGTGGGATTCGGAGATCGTCACGCGGATCGCCTTCAGTTCAGATCCCGGACGTCCGAGCTTGTCCTCTCTGGCAGCCTTGGCCAGATGATCATGGATGTGCTTTGTCAGAAACTCGGTCGTGGTGTTGATGCCTGCAAATTCCGGCACATCGTCGAGGTTCTTGTAATTCAGAGGCTGCAGGACTTCCTTCAACGCGTCATGCGCCCGGCCGATGTCGATCACCACGCCATTGGCGTCAAGGCTGTCGGCCAGAAACGCCGCATCGATGACAAACGTGGCGCCGTGCAACGCCTGGGCCGGACCGAACAGTTCTCCCTTGAAGGAGTGGGCAATCATGACGTGATCGCGTACTTCAACTGCAAACATCTTATCATCCTGAAATCATGAGGAAAATTGAGAGCTATTCAACTGACGCCTTGGTTGGTTCCGTCATATACGACGAGGGCGGCAAGCACATCTGACGCCTTGTTCAACAAATCGGGAAGACGATCCGGCAGATCGGCAAACGCCACCTTGTGGGTGATGAGACGGTCGAGGGCAGGATCGGCCAGGAGGCCAAGAGCTGTTTCCAGCCTGCGGCGGTAGGTCCAGCGGGCCTGCCGATCGATCGGGATCGTACCAACCTGACTGGAAACAAGCTTCAGGCGGCGGCAGTGAAAGTCTGCTCCGAGCGGAGCCGTGACCGCATGCGCGCCGTACCAGCTCAGCTCGACAATGGACGTGCCGTCGCCGGCACAGGCAAGCGCCGTCGCCAGTCCCGCCGACGTGGCGCTTGTGTGAAACACCAGATCCTGATTATCCGGCGCATCTTCCGGCAGTGCAAACTCCAGACCCAGCCCGATGGCAACTTCCGCCCGGTCAGGGTTTGTATCCACGACAGTTACTTTTGATCCGGGTAACCGTCCGGCAACGTATGCGGTCAAGAGACCGACGACACCACCGCCGACCACGCAGATGTGATCCCCCGGTGATGGTTTTCCGTCCCATAACGCATTAAGTGCCGTTTCCATGTTGGCCGCCAGGACGGCTCTTTCGGCGGAAACGCCCTGGGGAACCGGCACGCACGACATGGAGGGGAGCGTAAAGACGCTTTGATGAGGGAAGAGAGAAAACACAAGACAGCCGTTGAGATCCGGGTCGCCTGCAATGACCCTGCCGACGTTTGCGTATCCGTATTTAACCGGAAACGGGAAATCCCCCTCCTGATGCGGCGCCCGCATGCGCTGCCATTCACTCGACGGAACGTCGCCGCGAAAGACAAGGCCTTCCGTTCCCCGGCTTATCCCGCTAAAGAGCGTTTCGACCAGCACTTCGCCGGTTTGCATCTCATTCAAGGAAACAGTCTCCAGTCCGCATCGACCGGGCTCGGTGTACCACAGCGCCTGCGGTTTACCTGTGTCGCGCGTCACCGGTACGTCTGCGGTCATCCTTTATCCTCTGCGGTCATCAACCCTTGCCTTTGTCAACGTTAGGACATTTTGACATGCGCACTATTGCGATGATCGCTCCGATTGGAAGTCAAAAAAATGTTTCGGGTCTTTGACATGCCAAAATTCAATGGATCAATTGCTCCTATGACCGCACGGCGTTTGACGTTCGCGGCCCTTATCGGGCTCAGTTTTGCCGGCCTTGCCACCTTGATGACGCTGACGCTTTCTCCTGGTGGATATTCGGCGCTCGACCTCTTCATTCTTGTCTGCTTCATGATCACCCTGCCCTGGACCATCATAGGTTTCTGGAATGCGGTGATCGGCCTCCTCATCATGCGGCTTTCCAAAGACCCTGCTGATGCCGTCTGCCCGATCGAGCACGGCGACCCCACACAGCCGCTGCGAAGCTCGACAGCACTGCTGTCCTGTGTCCGCAACGAAGATACAGAAAGCCTGGAAACCAATCTGAACGCCATCGTGTCTCATTTGATACGTGCAGGCGAAGCAGACCGGTTCACCCTTTATGTGCTCAGCGACACCAACATGGACGACGTTGCCCTTCTGGAGCAGCAGATGACGTCGCGGCTGAAGGATCGCTTCGAAGGCCAGATGGAGGTGGTCTATCGGCGGCGCACGGACAATCGCGGTTTCAAGGCCGGCAACATCGAAGACTTCTGCGAACGCTGGGGGGAGCGGCACGAGTTTGCACTGGTGCTGGATGCCGACAGCTACATGTCGGCCGACGCCATTGTCGGACTGGTGCGGCGCATGGAAGCCAATCCCCGGCTCGGCATTCTGCAAAGTCTTGTGGTTGGCCTTCCAACAGACAGCGCCTTTGCCCGCGTCTTCCAGTTCGGCATGCGTCTTGGCATGCGTTCCTACACCATCGGCAGTGCCTGGTGGCAGGGTGACTGCGGCCCCTACTGGGGACACAACGCCATCTTGCGGATCAAACCGTTCAAGGAAAGCTGCCGTCTGCCGGAACTGCCCGGGAAGGGCCCGCTCTCGGGAACCATTCTTTCCCATGATCAGGTGGAAGCCGTCCTGATGCGCCGCGCCGGCTACGAAGTGCGCGTACTGCCGCTTGAAACGGGCAGCTATGAAGCCAATCCGCCTCATCTGCTGGAGTTTATCCGCCGTGACCTGCGCTGGTGCCAGGGCAACCTGCAATACCGCCGGCTGATCGGGCTTCCCGGCCTCAAACCCGTTAGCCGGATGCAGCTGGTGCTGGCTATCCTGATGTTCCTCGGCTCTCCTGCGTGGCTGGGCTTCATGACATCGGCGGCCATCCTCGGCATGGTCACCGACTACATGCCATATCGCCCTGACACTGGCGCCCTGCTCTTCTTCACCGTCCTGACGATGGTGTTCGCGCCGAAACTGGCAACCGTCGCCGACGTGCTCGCCCGTCCGGACCTTCGCAAGGCCTTCGGCGGGCCGATACGTGTCGTCGTGAGCGTTCTTGCGGAAATCCTCTATTCGGCAATGCTGGCGCCGATCATGGCCGTGGCGCACTCACTGTTCATGGGCGGGCTCCTGTTCGGCAAAACCATCGGCTGGGGCGCGCAGGCACGTGGTGTCCAACGACTGCCGGTCTTGCTGGCGGCCCGCAAGCTCTGGCCGCAGACACTCTTCGGACTTGCAGGTCTTGCCTGGCTTTCCACCCAGCCTATCGATCTGGTCTGGCCGGTCATTCCCGTGGCCATCGGGCCGCTTCTGGCAGCTGTCATCGCAGTGACAACCTCGACCAGAACACTTGGGCAGATCGCGATCCGTTCAACCCTGTGGCGTATTCCAGAAGAGACCAATCCACCTGCAGAGCTCGCAGACCTTCACCTGCCGGCGCTTACCAAAGGTGCAGTCACCGTCCAGCAGCAAGGGCTCGTTCAGGGCGATGCCAATCCGGCGAAGGCCTGACACGGTTCAGGCTCGCGCAAATGGACCTGCCAAGCCCATTGAGGGCCGGGTGACACCAGGTGAACCGTCCAAAGCCTCCTTGCTGGCGTAAAGCGCTGCATACGAACCAAAAGACCGGCCTCGCAGCCGGTCTTTTTGCATCTGAGACTTTGAAACGAATTAAGCCGCGTTGGAAGATGCCAACGGCTGGGTCAGAAGATCGTAGATCTCTTGCGCATCATGGGACGCGCGAATGCCCTGGGTGACGGCGCCGTCGCGGAGCTGGCGTGCGATCCGAGCCAGAGCCTTCAAATGGTCGGCACCCGCGCCTTCCGGCGCCAGAAGCAGAAACACCAGGTCAACCGGCTCATCATCGAGAGCATCGAAATCGACTGGTTTTTCGAGCTTCGCGAACAGTCCTACCAGACGGTCGAGCCGTGTCAGCTTGCCATGAGGGATCGCAATGCCGTGACCGACACCTGTAGAGCCCAAACGTTCGCGCTGAAGAAGCGTGTCGAAGATTTCCCGTTCGGAAAGACCGGTCAGTTCAGACGCCTTACCGGCGAGTTCCTGAATTGCCTGTTTTTTGCTTTTGGCCTTGAGCCCGGCAATTACCGCGTCTTTACCCAGAAGATCACCAAGATCCATTAGTCCGCCTACAAGTTTCAGAAGCCGGCTTCCCTGAGGAAGCCGACCCCATCCGCATCCTTATTCGGCAGCCTGATTGGCTACCAATGCTGGATCTATCCAGCCAATATTGCCGTCTGGCCTGCGATAGACAACATTGACACCGCCATTTGCCGCGTTTTTGAACAACACGACCGGCGCTTCGGTCAGATCCAGCTCCATTACCGCCATACCGACGGTCATCGTTTTAACTTTCGCGGAAGTTTCGGCAATCACCAGCGGATTGAAATCCACCGGCACTTCCTCGTCTTCCTCGGGCGAAGCCAGCACATAAGATGCTGCTTCCAGAGCCTCCCGGTCGTGGCCGTTGGGGCCATGATGGTCCTTCAGCTTGCGCTTGTAGCGGCGAAGCCGCTTTTCGATCTTTTCCGCAGCCATATCGAAACTGGCGCGCGGGTCCTGATCCTGCGCGGACACTTGAAGTACAATACCGGTGTCCAAATGCAGGCTGCATTCAGACTTGAAGCCTGTGCCCTCCCTGCTGAGCGTAACGTGGCCTGTGAAGCCGCCTGTGAAATATTTTTCCAGAGCGTCTTCGATTCGGTCTGTGACGTGGACGCGCAGTGCATCGCCTACATCGACATTCTTACCCGAAATCCGCAAAGCCATGGGGACCTCTTCTTTTTCTATTGACCGATAGGTCACCGGCGTTGCCGCCGGTGTTGAAACGCGAGACGTTTCAAGCTTACAGAATGGACCAGTCAGCGCCGAAGCGCCATCCCCTGTTTACGTCACGAGGGCGGTGCTATAATTGCGCTCGCTCAAAGAGTCAATTGATTATGAATTAAAGAAACAAAGTTGAAAAAGAGCCGTGTAATTGCCTTGTATTGTTTCAGTGGAAATCTCTGAAACATTTTAAATATTGCACCATTGAGCCCTAACGGCAGATCACATCAGGACTTAAAGTCGCACGTTTTTTTCACGCCGGCGCTGAACGGACGAACCGATCTTCATGGCTTCGCGGTATTTGGCGACCGTCCTGCGGGCAATATCGACACCGTCGTCCTTCAGAATTTTGACGATCGTATCGTCCGAAAGGATCGACTTCGGATCCTCGGCATCGATCATCTGCTTGATCCGGTGCCGGACGGACTCCGCCGAATGGGCATCTCCGCCCACCGTTGCAGAAATGGCGGAAGAGAAGAAGTACTTGAGCTCGTAGATGCCGCGCGGGGTCGCCATGAACTTGTTCGAGGTCACCCTGCTGACCGTCGATTCGTGCATGCCGATCGCTTCCGCGACGGTCTTCAGGTTGAGCGGACGCAAATGGGCGATGCCGTAGGTGAGGAACCCGTCCTGCTGCCGGACAATCTCCGTCGATACTTTGAGGATCGTACGGGCGCGCTGATCAAGGCTCTTGGCCAGCCAGTTTGCCGTCTGCAACGAGTCGGTGAGATATTCCTTCTCCGTCTCGTTTCGGGCCGTCTTAATGACCTTGGCATAATAGGTCTGATTGACGAGCACTTTCGGCAGAGTGTCCGAATTCAGCTCGATCGCCCAGGTGCCGTCGTTGGCCGGGCGCACGAAGACATCCGGCACCACCGGCTGCACCAGCGCCGATCCGAAGAGACTGCCGGGCTTGGGATCGAGTGCGCGGATTTCCGCGATCATCTCGACCAGATCCTCATCATCGACACCGCAAACCTTGCGAAGCCCCGGCAGATCGCGTCTGGCCAGTAGTTCAATATTGTCGATCAGCGCTTCCATCGCCGGATCGTAGCGGTTCTTGTCGATGAGCTGCAGCTTCAGGCATTCGGCCAGGTTACGCGCAAACACGCCTGCGGGCTCAAAGGTTTGCAAGATGGCCAGAACGCTTTCCAGCCGTTCGGTTTCGACCCCGAGCTGCTCCGCCGTCTCATCGAAATCCAGATAGAGGTAGCCGTTTTCATCAAGCGAGTTGATCAGGTGGGTTGCAATCAGCTTGTCGGCTTCATCGCCGATCGCCAGATGCATCTGTTCTTCAAGAGACGTGACCAGGGAGGCTTCGTCGGCAACGAAGGCCTCCAGGTTGTAATCTTCCGAAGCACCGCTGCTGCCGGCGTTCTTGTAACTGTCACCGGCCTTCAGAAGAGCCGGGTCCGGCGATGCAGGCACGCCGGGCTCGTCGGGAAAGACGTTGCCCAGATCGGTATCCATGCGTGAGGCAATGGCCTCCGACCCGGTTTCCAGATCGTTCTGCATCCAGTCGCCGGTATCGGGCTCGTCGCCCTGGCGGGTCTGATTGTCCGCGCCATCGCCGAACGCGTCTGCAGCGGCTTCCCTGCCGCCATCCCCCTCGCCTCCGCCTTCGGCGATTTCGTTCTTTTCCAGAAGCGGATTTCGTTCCAACTCGGCTTCGACATAGGCAACGAGATCGAGATTGGACATTTGCAACAGCTTGATCGCCTGCATCAGTTGCGGCGTCATGATCAGCGACTGACTTTGTCGCATCTCCAGCTTGGTTGAAATGGCCATTGAGTTCCCAGGCAAGCGTTATTTCAAGTTGGTCTGCTTTTTGCTTCTTGATTGCAGACCGAGTGTATAACGTAGCTGGCGGCGTGTCATCAAAGCGTAAACTGTTCACCCAGATAAAGCCGGCGCACATCCGGATTGGTGACAATTTCCTGGGGGAGCCCTTCCGTCAGAACCTCGCCCGAAGCGATGATGTAGGCGCGGTCGATGAGGCCGAGCGTCTCGCGAACATTGTGGTCGGTTATCAGAACGCCAATGCCACGCTGGGTCAGGTGACGCACGAGCTGCTGAATATCCCCTACCGCGATAGGGTCGATACCCGCAAAAGGTTCGTCGAGCAGCATGAAGGACGGGCGGCTTGCAAGTGCGCGGGCAATTTCCACGCGGCGGCGTTCACCACCGGAAAGGGCTATACTCGGCGATTTCCGCAAGTGGGTGAGGCCGAATTCAGCCAGCAACTCGTCGAGCTCCTCCCGGCGTTTCTGCCGGTTCGGCTCGATCACTTCCAGAACGGCGCGGATATTCTCTTCCACCGTCAGGCCACGGAAGATGGACGCTTCCTGGGGCAGATAGCCGATGCCGAGCCGGGCGCGCCGGTACATGGGCATACGGGTGATGTCGAAGCCTTCCAGCGAGATCTTGCCCTGATCCGGCCGGATCAGCCCGGTGATCATGTAGAAGGTCGTGGTCTTGCCGGCGCCGTTCGGCCCCAAAAGGCCGACGGCTTCGCCAGGCTTCACGGACAGACTCACATATTTCACCACCTGACGGCGGCCATAGGTCTTGCCGATGCCATCGACGACCAGCGCCTGCGACAGTTCTTCGCCATCGTGGCCCGTTTCCGGCATGCTTCCCTGCAATCCGTTATACTCCGAAGACGTTCTCTTCACTGGCGCGCCGTCCATCCGATCATTGCCGCGGCTTCACATAAGGTCTGTGGCCGACACTGTCGAGTCGAACCAGCCGTCAATATCAGTTGCCGTTTTGGTCGTTGTTCACACTGTTGGGCTGAATGCGCACCTTGACGCGGCCACTGCCCTGGCCGGATACCTTGCCATTGCCGGCGCTCAGATTGGCCTGGCCGGTCTTCAGATTCACGGTCAGCCTGTTCCCGACGACAACATTCGGTCCCTGGCTGAGCACGACTTCCTTGCCGGTCATCACCATGACTTCCTTGTTCATGTCGAAACTGGCTTCGTCGCCCTTCGCAGTCTGGTCCTTGGAGGTGATGAACACGCCTCCCGCCGCTTCCAGCTTCGAAATCCGCTGCTGGACGGCGCTTTCTTCTGTCTTCTCAGCACCTGAGCCGACGTAGAACACCTTGAGCCGCTGCGTCTTGAGGCTGGTTTCGCCCTGCGTGACCAGCACGTCACCGACGAAGGTTGCGGTGTTGTTGTTGTCTTCGACCCTCAGTTCACTCGCCTCGATCTCGATTGGCTCACCATCGTTCGACCCGAAGCCGGCGAAGGCATCGGAGAAGGTCTGGGCATGGGCCGAACCGGCAAGAAGGGCTGCGGCGGCGGCAATCGTCATGCGTTTCAGAAAAGTCATCTCTTACTGTCCTTGCGAAGCAGGATTGAGGGTCATCTTGATACCGTCGGAAAACCTGACGATTCCCTTGGCTTTATCATAGTCGAGTTTGCCCGCCACGACACGGCCCTGATCGGAACGAATGGACACGACCTGCGAGGTCTTCAGAGCCCCGTTGCTAAGGTCGATTTCCACTTCGGACAGGTCGACCGTGTAGCCTTCACTCCATTCAAGCTGAATGCCTTCGTAGAGCCGCAAGCTCTCCGTCGCGTTGTTGTAGGTACCTTTCAGCGCCACAATCTGCGCGCTCTGGTCCTTGCTGAGCGTGATGTCGGCCCGAATGGTCTCAAGATCGATGACGCGCGGGTCGCTGAGGCGCTGGATCGCCCTGTAGGCGGTTACCCGGTAGGAGCGGTCACCATCATGACCCGACAGTTCGGGATGATCCATCACCAGCCCCTCGCTGGTCAGCATCATGTTGGTGGCACCAAGCCCGCTGAGCACGTTGAACAAGACCACAAGCCCGACCATGACTGCCAGAATCAACAGCCCGACGCCAGGAAACAGCCAGCGCAAGATGTGCACCATCAGGCTGTGCCGGCGCGCGGCCCGTTGGGCGCGGCTCAATGGCCGCCTGGCCGCATGTCCATGCATATGATCGCCAACAGCGCTCAATCCATTCTCCGAAATCGTGTGCCCGATCTCCTGGCACCTAAGCCATTACGAGTGGGCGAAAATATCGTTTTCTTCCCAGCCCTTCAGATCGAGTTCCGCCCGCGTCGGCAGGAAATCGAAACAGGCCTGGGCAATATGACTACGTTCTTCACGCTCGAGCATCATTTCCAGCCGTTCCTTCAAGGCGTGCAGATGAAGCACGTCCGAAGCCGCGTAAGCCAGCTGGGCGTCGCTCAAGGTTTCTGCAGCCCAATCCGAGCTCTGCTGCTGCTTGGACAACTCGACCCCGAGAAGCTCGCGCGTGATATCCTTCAGTCCGTGGCGATCCGTATAGGTCCTAACCAGTTTGGAGGCGATTTTCGTACACCAGATCGGTGAGACCTGGATGTTCAGATAGTGCTGAAGCACCGCAACATCAAACCGGGCGAAGTGGAAAATTTTCGGTTTGGCCGTATCGGTCATCAGCGCTGCGAGGTTCGGCGCCTCGCTCTGGCCGCGTGCGATCTGGACCACATCGGCGCTGCCATCGCCCGGTGAAAGCTGAACAACACAAAGCCGGTCACGATGCGGGTTGAGGCCCAGGGTCTCGGAATCGACCGCCACCGCACTTGCCGTTTCATAGGCTTTCAGATCGGGCAAATCACCCTTGTGATAGCGGATGGTCATGACGTTTCGTCTCCTCTGGCCTGTCCCGAGCACAATTTCTGTCGGTGCTCCTGCCATGCTGATCCAGCAGGACACCTGTTTCTTATCTTCAATGACCGCACCTGCATTTATGCCAAGACACATGAACACAGGTTGAACGACCGCAAATGCTATTGCCTGCCGGCTGCCCGTAACTGGCAAACGACAGGCCGCTAGTTCGAATAAGTTTTCCGTCAGGTAAAACATGCAGCGGGATGAGGCAAGCCGGTTGACCGCAGAACCATGCCGATACGTGAAGAGAATGCTGTTTCTTGATACGAATTGCCTTGTGGCAGCTCATTGCAATCCCAGTCCTAAGTCGCAATCAATGCACCTGACACTCGGCCACCGGCCATCCCACTTCCAAGACCGGTTCCGAAAGATGGCGCGACAGCCGAGATCAAAAAACAATCCCTCAAGTTCAAAGCTCGCGTCCCGCCCCTCGAGTTCAGTTGATCCCGTTTGCCCGTTGAAGCGCGCGCACATAGGCAACGATCTTTTGCACATCCTCCTGGCTGACGCCATCCACGGGCGGCATATCGCCAAATGGCCAGTGGTGCGCGCGCACGCCACGGGAGACTGCGAGCAGAAAGGCCCCGTCGGCGTGATGGCCAGGCTCGTAAATCTTGTGTACCAGCGGAGGCGCGATGCCATCGCGCCCGGCAGCGTTGTCGCCATGACAACTCGCGCAGTTTTCGCGAAAAAGCGTTTCGCCAGCCAGGGCGTCTCCTTCCAGGGCCGGGACTTGCACCGACACCAGCGCGGCTCCACTGGCGGCAGGCGGTTGTTCCTTTCCGGACACGAGTCCCCAGAACAGAGTGCCCAGCACAATAACGGACAAGATCGCTGAAACTGTCAGAAAGATCCTCTTCATCAAGCCTGCCTGCTATCTTCGTCCAGCTGATCGTGGTCATGCTGGCCGGACAGATCGTCGATGATCGGGCAATTAGGCCGATCGTCACCATGGCAGGCAGTCACCAGCTCTGACAGAACCTTCTTGAGTGAGCGCAGTTCCTCGATCTTGCGATCCACTTCCTTGATCTTCGCCCGGGTGATCGCCTTGACGTCGGCACTTGCCCGGTTGCGGTCCTCGTAGAGAGACAGAAGTTCACGGCACTCGTCGATGGAAAACCCAAGGCTGCGCGACCTTTGAAGGAACTTCAGCCGCTGGAGATCCGCGTCGATAAAATCGCGATAACCGTTCTCGCTGCGCAAAGGACGGACGAGGCCGATATCCTCGTAGTAGCGGATCGTCTTGACCGGCAGTCCGCTCTGTTCGGAGGCTTCACCGATATTCATTTTTCTTTTCCTCAAAGCTTCAGCGTGCGCAGTCGCAGCGCGTTGCTGATAACCGAAACCGAAGACAGGCTCATGGCGGCGGCGGCCAGCATCGGAGACAGCAGTATGCCGAAGACCGGATAGAGCACACCGGCCGCCACAGGCACACCGACCGCATTATAGACGAAGGCGAAAAAGAGGTTCTGCCGGATGTTGCGAACCGTCTCGCGGGCAAGTTTCCGGGCGCGCAGGATGCCTTCCAGGTCGCCCTTGAGCAGCGTCAGTCCGGCGCTTTCCACCGCGACATCGGCTCCCGTGCCCATGGCAAGGCCGACATCGGCAGCAGCCAATGCGGGCGCATCGTTGACACCGTCACCAGCCATGGCAACCGTTGCCCCCCTGGACTTCAGGTCTTCAATGAGCTTTTTCTTGCCTTCCGGCAACACACCGGCGTGAACCTCGTCAATCCCCAGCAGCTTGGCTACGGCGTCTGCCGTGCGGGGCGCATCGCCCGTTGCCATGACGATCCTGATACCGTCGTCATGCAGGGCGCTTATGGCTGCCCTGGCATTTGCCTTGACCGGATCCGCAACGGCGATAAGCCCAAGAAGCTGCGCTGCCTCACCAACCTCCTGCACCAGATACATCACCGTCTTGCCCAGCTCAGCCAGTTCTTCGGCACGATCGCCAAGATCGGACAAATCGGCGCCACTTTCGCTGGCAAAAGCGGCGTTGCCAAAAAGAACGACGGCATCATCGACCCGTGCACGCACGCCCTTCCCCGTGACGGCTTCGAAGTTTTCTGCCCTGGGCAGTTCCAGCTGCTGATTTTTGACTGACCCGAGGATCGCTTCGGCAAGCGGGTGTTCCGAGCCTTTTTCAAGCGCACCGGCCAGTCGCAGAAGCTCCATTTCGCTTTTGCCGGCGGCCGGAACGATCTCATCGACAACCGGCTTGCCTTCGGTAAGGGTTCCCGTCTTGTCAACGACGATCGTATCCACCGCCGCTAGCCGTTCCAGACCTTCGGCAGTCTTTACCAGAACGCCGGCCTGCGCGCCTCTGCCTGTTGCCGTCATGATCGACATCGGGGTGGCAAGGCCGAGTGCACACGGACATGCAATAATGAGCACCGAAACGGCTGCGACAACCGCGTGAACGAACGCAGGGCTTGGACCTGCGAACAGCCACACCACGAAAGCAAGCACCGCCACGCCGAGTACAGCAGGCACGAAATATCCTGCAACGCGATCGGCCAGCCCCTGGATCGGGGCGCGTGAGCGTTGCGCCGAGGCAACCATGTCGACGATCTTGGACAGCATGGTGTCCGCACCAACCAGCTCCGCCTCCATGGTGAAAGAACCGGTCTTGTTGAGCGTTCCACCGGTCACCTTGTCTCCCGGGTTCTTTTCGACCGGAACCGGTTCCCCGGTGACAAGGCTTTCATCGACGGATGAGCCCCCCTCCTTGACCACGCCATCGACCGGAACAGCCTCGCCTGGGCGAACGCGCAACAGATCCCCTGCAAGGATATTCTCCAGCGGTGCGTCGTATTCGTCACCCTCGGGTGTAATCCGCCGGGCTGTCTTGGGGGCAAGGTCCAGCAGGGCGCGGATCGCGTCGCCCGTGCGTTCCCGGGCGCTCAGTTCCAGCACCTGACCGACAAAGACCAGCGCGATAATCACCACCGAAGCCTCGAAATAAACCGGCATGTAGCCCTCCGGTCCCTTCAGCGCATCCGGGAACAGGAAAGGCAGGAAAGCGGCGATCATGGAATAGAGATAGGCCGCGCCGACACCGATCATGATCAGTGTCCACATGTTGAAATTGCGGGTGACCAGAGATGCCCAGCCCCGCTGGAAAAAAGGCAAGGCTGCCCATAGAACTACCGGCGTAGCCAGCAGGACTTCCAGGTAGATCGCAACGCCTTCGCCGATCCAGTCACGGATCGGCACGCCTACCATCGGCCCCATGGTCAGGATCAGAAGCGGGACAGCCGCCAGGGCGCTGACCCAGAGCCTGCGGGTGAAATCGACCAGCTCATGGTTGGGCTCGTCGGAAACGCCGCTCTGCGGTTCCAGTGCCATCCCGCAAATCGGGCAGGTTCCCGGACCTTCCTGGACGATTTGCGGGTGCATGGGGCAGGTATAAAGCGCGCCCTTGGCGGACTGTTCCGCCTCCATCGCCTTTTTCTTCCCGCTATTGCCGGACACGTAGAAATAAGGATCAGCCTCGAACTTGTCGTGACACTTCGGACTGCAGAAGTGGAACTCCTCGCCCTTGTATTTCAGGCTCGGCTTGCCTTTTCCAAGAGTAACCGACATGCCGCAGACCGGGTCCGTGACCTTGCCTGCCTCGCCAGTCTGGTTCGGCTGGATCGCTGTATCCTGCATGATGTTCGCCCTGATGGATCTTCGATCTCCCCATCAGATAGGCCCTCCAGTTGCTGGAAGGTCAAGGCGGGCAATTGCTTATTCTCCGAGCCGTCGTTTATCCCGATCCGAGATAGGCTTTCTGTACGGCCGGATCATTGAGCAGGGCAGATGCCGTATCAGCGCCTGTGATCAGGCCGTTTTCAATCAGATACCCCCTGTCCGCGATCGCCAGGCTTCGCTTGGCATTCTGTTCGACCAGAAGGACGCCGATGCCGGTTTCCCGGATGCGCGACAGGTTCTCGAAGAGTTCGCCCGACAGGAGTGGCGACAGGCCAAGGGACGGCTCGTCCAGCATCAGGATGTCCGGGTTCGACATCATGGCGCGACCGATGGCCACCATCTGCTGTTCGCCACCCGACATGGTTCGGGCGGTCTGGTTGCGCCGCTGTGCCAGCTTCGGAAAGAGAGCAACCACCTTTTCCAGATTCTGCTGCCGGCTTGCTCGCGCCCGCTCCGGATAGGCACCCAGCATCAGGTTTTCCCAGACACTGAGATCGCCGAATATGCCGCGGCCTTCCGGCACGAAGGCTATGCCAGCCTCGACGATCCTGTCCGCTTTCATCTGGCGAAGGGATTGGCCAGCCAGTGCCGCCTCACCACTGACCGTTCCTTCACTGATCCCGGCGATGGCCCGCAACAGCGAACTCTTGCCGGCCCCGTTTGCGCCGAGAATGACGACGATCTCGCCTTTCGATGCGGTCAGGCTGACACCCTGAAGGGCTGCATGAAGACCATAGGTGACAGTGAGCCCGTTGATATCCAGCATCAGCCGTCCCCCAGGTAGGCCCGGATGACTTCCGGGTCGGAAAGCACGTCTTCCGGTGTGCCTTCGGCAATCCGGGCGCCGGAGTTGATCACCAGGCACCGGTCGCATAGCGAGCGGATGGCGTCCATGACGTGTTCGACAAGAATGATCGTCCGCCCCTCCTGGCGCAGGCTGGCAATCAGATCGATGCCGACCGTGAGTTCGGACGGATTGAGACCGGCGAGCCACTCGTCCAGAAGAAGGACTTCCGGTTCACTTGCGAGCGCGCGGGCAAGTTCCAGCCGCTTCTGGTCGATGTAGGTCAGCGCGGAGACCGGCTTGCCACTTTGCCCTTCAAGACCGACCCTTGCCAGAAGCTCCATTGCGAAGGTTTCAACCTCCTTGCCCCAGCGCCTGGCATGGCCGAAGACGCCGCCGGCGATGACGTTTTCCAGCACGGTCAGCTCCGGCAGAATGCGGACAAGCTGGAAGGTTCTGGAAACGCCAGAGCGGGCAATTTCGTGGGGCTTTTTCCTGGTCAGATCCTGCCCCTTGAGAATGATTGCCCCGGAGCTCGGCTTCAGGGCGCCGGAAATCATGTTCATGGTCGTGGACTTGCCGGACCCGTTCGGTCCGATCAGCCCCATCACCTCGTGCTCGAGTACCTGGAAACTGACATTGTTGACTGCAACAAGACCACCGAAGCGCTTGCTGAGGCTTTCCACGTGAAGGATCGGTTGTCCTGGTGTCATGACGACCTCCCTGCCAGAAGCTTGCCGAAAAGACCGGTGACACCATTCGGCAGGAAATAGACGATCAAAAGAAAGGCGAGCCCCAGAACCAGCGTGGTGGCATTGGGGAAAGAGACAGAAATCACCTCCCACAGGAGTGTGAAGGGAAGAACGCCCAGAAGCGGGCCGTAAAGTTTCCGCGTGCCGCCCAGAAGAGCCATGATGACAACGACAAAACTGAGTTCCGGCGAGAACACGACATTGGGTTCGATGTAGTAGTAGCGCGGTGCGACGATGGCGCCGACGAGAGCGGCGACGAAGCCGGTGGTCATGAACATCAGGACCTTGGTGCGCGCGGTGTTGATGCCGACATGACGCGCCACGGCCTCGTCATTGCCGAGAATGCGCAGCGCGAACCCGAGTCGCGACCGCCCAAGCCACCAGCCGAACACGAACACGGCGGCAAGAACGGCAAGCAGCATCCAGTAGATATGCGTTTCATCCAGGTCGGTGAGCACATAGAGCCCGCGGCTGCCGAGAAAATTGTTCTGCACCCAGCTGACGAGGTTGCGGACCATTTCCGCAAGACCGAGCGTGAAGATGACGAAATAGACACCGGACAGGCGCAGGGTTGCCCAGCCGATCAGCGCGGCGAGCGCTGTCGCGACAACGGGAGCGAGTGCCGCCATGGCCCAGAAGCTCTGGTCGTAGTCGCTCATGCCGAGGCCGACCAGATAGCCACCGATGCCGAAAAAGGCGCCCGTCGACAGGGCAATGTAATGGGTCGGCCCGGAAAACAGCGACCATGAAGTGGCAAGGGCGGCATACATGAGAACGGTAACGGCGATCGACAGCCAGTAGCCGTCTGCAACAAAGGGAACGCATGCGGCGGCAGCCAGAAGCGCTGCGGCGCCGGGCATCGCAAGGGCTGAATTGTTCATGCAGGTCTCCTGCCAAACAGACCCTGGGGCCGAAACAGGAGAACAAGCAGAAAGATCGTGTAGGCAGCAGCCAGGGTCAGCCCCGGATCTATCAGCGTCGCCACGGCGGTTTCCACCACGCCCAGGATGAGCGCAGCCACAATCGCCCCGCGAATGTCGCCGACCCCGCCCATGATCACGATGATCAACGCCTTCATGGTGAAAATGACACCGAACGACGGATCCAGCGTGACGAAGGTTGAAATCAGCACGCCCCCCATCGCCGTGATCGTGCCACCGATGGCAAAGGCCAGCGCGCTGATGCGTTCGACGTTGATGCCGACAAGACCGGCGGCCATCGGACTGACGGCAACAGCCCGGACAGCCAATCCGGCGTTGGACCGGTTCAGCCAGAGATAAAGCGCCAGACTGATGGCCACGGCCCCGCCGAAGGCAACCAGCCGGTTGGCGGCAACCGTCGTTCCGGCAACGTCCACCGGAACGGCAAGGAAGGAATAGGCAAACAGTTCCGGATAGATCAACACCATGGTGCCCACCAGAATGAAAGCCATTCCGAAGGTTGCCAGAATGGAGTCCACCTCCAGCTGGCCCTGCGTTTTTGCCCGCCGGACAAGCGGCAGAAGCAGGACGCGGTAAACCAGCCAGCTGGTTGCGAACGCCAATGGCGCCACGAGGAACACCGTGATCAGCGGACTTAAGCTAGCCGCGGTAAAGGCAAGAAACGACGCCAGTGCTCCCATGACCAGAACCTCGCCATTGGCAAGGTTCATGATCCGGGCGACGCCATATTGCAGATTGAGCCCCATGGCTATGAGCGCATAGGTTCCGCCCAGAAGCAGGCCGGAAATCAGGATGTCCATCTAAACTACCATCTCGCGAGACGATCCGGACCGGCCCGAGCCGGCCGGTCCGAAGGTCTTCAGTTCCAGCCTTCCTTGGCAACCGGCTCGACCGCAACCGGGACACCGACGCCGGCGACGGCATTGAACTGGCCGTCGTGCCACTGGCCCACCGTCCAGTAGTGCTTCGATTCATTATGCTTGTCGAAGCTGATCGTGCCGAGGGCGGTGTCGAAGCTGTTGGCCTTGATGTACTCGGTCACGGCCTCGCGATCCGTACTGTCAGCTCCTTCGATCGCCTGTTCCAGAACCTGCAGGCTGGCATAGTAGGTGGCTGCAGCCCAATATTCAGGCTGGTTGCCATGAAGCTCGTTGAAGGCCGCGCGGTATTCCGTCATCGGCTCCAGATCGAGATTGACGCCCCCTGCTCCGAGATTACCCTCGATCTTGCTGCCAAACTTGCCGGCGTAGGCGGGAAACGCTGTCGCGACAGCCGTATAGAACGCGCCGACATCGAGATTTTCAATGATCGCCTGCTCCGTCAGGGCAAAGGTATCCGGCGGATAGGAAAAGGCGATGAACGCATCCGGTTCGGTCGCCTTGGCACCCTTGACCACCGGGGACAGATCCGCCGTGCCGAGGGGGTAGGACTTGTCGAAGACAATCTCGTAGCCAGCCGCCGGCAGGACTTCACGGGCGACGGCCGCAAGCTCTATGCCGAAGGCATCTGCGACGTTGACCATGGCCACCTTGTTACCGATGGCACCGTTGTCACGAAGCTTGTTCAAGGTGTCGCGCAGGCCCTCGACAAAACCGGTCGTGTTGCCGAGGGTGAAGAACATGTTCGGAAACCGTTCGGATAATTCCTCGATCTCGTCGGTGATGTTGGTCACCGAGATTTGCGGATAACCGTATTTTGCGAAGATCGGCGCGGCTGCCGCGTTGAAACCGGTGCCCCAGGGCGTCAGCAGAAAATCGACTTCATCCTGCGTGGCGAGACGCTGCACCGCCTTGATCATCTCGGCCGGATTGGATTTGTCGTCATATTCGACCAGCTCCACAGGACGGCGCTCGCCGCCGACCATCAGGCCGCCGCGTCCGTTTACCTGGCTAACCCAGAGCTCCACATTCGGGCTGTGGCTGGCAGCATCACCTCCTGCCGCCGGACCGGTCATATGCACCACGCGGCCGATCTTGATCGGGTCCGCGGCAAAGGCCGTGGAGGCCAGCAGCGCCGCGGCAAGCGCGGTCGCTCCAAAAACTATTCTACGCATCAGAACTCCTCCCAGTCGCGCAGATCATGCGTTTGATCGCGCATCAATTTTGTATCCATAAATTTTCCACTTTGCAACATATTGCATCTAATAACAGTGATTTCAGAAATTTTGTAATGACAATGAGCTATTTTTGGATACATAAATATGAAAATGCTCATGATAAGGTCCATGCCCTCGAACTGGTATGGATCCGAAAATGGCAAGGACAGATGACGACCAAGGCAAATGAAACAGCCCCGTCCGACAAGCGCGTGCTGGCAGTTCTTCACCGCATGATCATGGACGGCTCGCTGGCACCGGGCTCGAAGATCAGCGAAGTGAGCGTTGCCGACATGTTCGACGTGTCGCGAACACCTGCACGGCTGGCACTGCGCGCACTGGAGGTGGAAGGTCTCATCAAGAAGCGTGACGGTCGCGGCTTCACGGTGCAGGAATTCAATCTGGGCGACATCAAGCATGCCTACGAGGTGCGCGGTGTGCTGGAGGGCCTGGCTGCCGGCACGCTTGCCAAGAGCGGCATGACCAAGGACGTCGAGGCGACGCTGAAATCCGTCATCAAGGACATGGACATTGCGCTAACCGACACATCGGCGGATGGTGACAAGATCTCGCGCTATCAGGACGGCAATGTCGCCTTTCACGAGACGATCATGCGCCAGTGCGGCAACGACTACATCGGCTATGCGTTCGATCGCATGGAAAGCCTCCCGATGCTCAAGCTGGGCACGGTGGTGTTCAGCGCCGACAAGGCCGAAGAAGACATGATGCGCCTGCGCCTGGGCAACATGCAGCACTGCCTCATCTTCGACGCGATCTCGAAACGCGACCCACAGCGCGCTGAATCGATCATGCGCGAACACGCCAACCAGACACTCGTCTACTCCGCCCTGTTCGCAGGCCCGGACGACTGACGGGACCAAACAAGACCAACACAACGGAGGATCCCATGGACTACGGCCTTTTCATCGACAACGAGGACCAGGCAGCCAGCAGCGCGGCTGTCTTCGAACGCAAGAACCCGGTCAGCGGCGAACGCGCCAGCGTGGCGGCAGCCGCGGTGGCGGCCGACGTCGACAAGGCTGTGCAGTCCGCGCAGGCTGCCTTTGCCGCGTGGTCGAAGACTGGCCCGAGCGAACGGCGCAAGATCCTCAACAAGGCTGCCGATCTCATGGAAGAACGCACGCCGCAGTTCGTCGAGGTCGGCATTCGCGAGACAGGGGCGACTGCGCCATGGCTCGGTTTCAACAACATGTTCGCCACCAAGATCCTGCGTGAAGCGGCCGCTTCCACCACTCAGATCAAGGGCGAGATCATCCCCTCCGACAAGCCCGGTTCCTTTTCCATGGGTTACCGCCAGCCCGTTGGCGTTCTGGTCGGCATGGCGCCGTGGAACGCTCCGACCATTCTGGGTGTCCGCTGTTTCGCGCTGCCGATTGCCTGCGGCAACACGGTGGTAATGAAAGCCTCCGAGAAATGCCCTGGCCTGCACAGGCTTCTGGGCGATGTCATGGCTGATGCGGGCCTGCCCAAGGGCGTCCTGAACATCCTGACCCATGATGCAGCTGACGCTCCAGAAGTGGTCAACGCGCTGGTCGACCACCCGCTGACGCGCCGGATCAACTTTACCGGATCGACCCGCGTTGGCCGGATCATCGCAGAGCGTGCTGCCAAGCACCTGAAACCCTGCCTTCTGGAACTCGGCGGCAAGGCTTCACTGGTGGTGCTGGACGATGCCGATCTCGACGGCGCGGTCAATGCGGCCCGGTTCGGCGCTTTCATGAACCAGGGACAGATCTGCATGTCCACGGAAAAAGTTGTTGTCGATCAGTCCGTTGCAGACGTCTTTGCGGAGAAGTTCGCGGCCAGTGCCAGCGCTCTCAAAGTGGGCGCGCCAACCGAACAGGTTCATATCGGCTCGGTTGTCGATCGCGACACGGTCGACCATGTCAAAGCCCTGATTGACGACGCGGTTGCGAAAGGCGCAAAGGTTCTGTGCGGCGGCGTGCCGGAGGAAGGCACCGTGATGGCTCCGACCATCGTCGATCTGGTAACACCGGAGATGCGCATCTACGGCGAGGAAAGCTTCGGTCCTGTCACCACGATGATTCGCGCCCGCGACACCGCCCATGCCATTGAGATCGCCAATGACACGGACTACGGCCTTTCGGCCGCTGTCTTCGGGCAGGATACCCGCAGGGCTCTTGAAGTTGCCAAGGACATCCAGTCCGGCATCTGCCACATCAATGGCCCGACTGTCTTTGACGAAGCGCAGATGCCTTTCGGCGGTGTGAAATCCTCCGGCTATGGCCGCTTCGGCGGTACGGCAGGCATCAACGAGTTCACGGAACTGCGCTGGATCACCATCGAAGACCCCGGTCAGGGCTATCCGATCTAATCCATCACCGGTAACTCGCCGCCTCCCCCCGAAAGTGTGCGGGAGGCGGGTGGGCCAAATCATTTTTTCACCAGAGGCCCCGCACCAAGGCTGCGCTGGTGCTGCACTGGGGCTGTGCCGGGGCCTGCTTCCTTTTCAAGGCCCGCCGGGCGGGACGCTGCGTCACCTGGCTCAATCAGGTGTGCCTTCACGCACTGTTAACCATAAATTGCAATACCTGACACACCAATAGCGCGCATTCCCGCGTATTCAGACAAGCGGTGTTTCAGCCATGAAAAGACTTTTGCAGTCCCTTCCGATTGCGGCCTTCCTTGCGCTTTCTTCGGCGCCCCTTGCCTCCGCTGCGGATGTCTACTCAGGGTCCGGCGAGCTCTATCAGCCATCGACGTTGCGCGGCAGCATCGGCCTGCGATACTGGTACAGCCAGTCGCGCTCCGATCTGGACAACAGCGGCTTCGACATTTCCAGCACGGACAATGTGACCTCGCACACCGCTGAACTGGTCGGAACGCTCGAGGACACGACGTCCAACACCTTCTTCAGGGGCTATGTCGGCCTCGGCAGGAGCGACGGCGGCGATGTGCATTTCTCCGGCTACGAGATGGACGAAACCGATGAGACCTCGCTCGGATATGTTGTTCTCGACGGCGGCTGGGGCTTTGCGCAATTTGCAAACAACCAGGTGCGGCTGAAAGGGTTCGTCGGCTACCAGTACCTGTCCGACGACGTTTCGGCGAAATACGGAAACCTGACCGTAGAACAGTCCCGGGACTGGCATGCGATCCGCCTGGGCATGACCGCTGAAGGCGACATCGGCCAACGCGCTGGCTGGTCCGTCGATGTGGCAGGTGTTCCCTGGAGCTACAACAAGATCGAAACCTGGGAAAGTGACTGGACCTATGGTCTGGAAGCAGATGCGATGCTGAATGTCGACCTGACCAAGAACTGGCAACTGGGCGTCGGCGGCCGCTACTGGTGGCTCCACTCGAATTTCGACCGCAGATATGTCGTCACTGGCGAGAAAGTGGTTCTCGACCAGAACTATCACCGCTACGGCCTGCTGCTGGAAAGCAAATACACCTTCTAGAGAGTGTCGCCTTCAACCAGAAGGATCGTGCATCGCGATTTGCGCCAGGCAGCTGCCCGGAAATAAAGCCCCAGCCTTCAGAAAGGTCCGCGCACGCGGGCCTTTTTCGTATAAACAGACGACACGAAAACCACTCGCTCCCTGAAAGGCCTTCGTACCTTCATCCGGAGCGCCTTCACCGCCTAAAAGAGCCTGAGATGCCGAACAGCCTCGCCGCCACCTATCTTTTTCTCGTCGCGGCCATCATCGCCGAGGTGATCGCAACTTCCGCCCTGGCAAAAACCGAAAATTTCACCCGCCTGCTGCCTTCGATCATCACCGTAGCCGGTTATGCGATCTCTTTCTGGCTGCTGTCCTATCCGATTCGCGTTTTGCCGACGGGAATCGTCTACGCAATCTGGTCCGGAGCGGGCATCGTTCTCATCACCATGGTCGCCTGGCTGGTGTTCGACCAGAAACTCGACCTGCCGGCCCTGATCGGCCTTGGACTGATCTTGTCCGGGGTCGTGATCATCAATGTTTTCTCGAAATCGGTAGGCCACTAGGCCAAAACGCCGAAGCGGCCCCAGAAACGAAAAAAGCTCCGGAAAACCGGAGCTTTTTTAGATTGTTCTGGACCTTGGTAGTGTGTCCAAAACCAAAATTTGGTGCCCAGGAGAGGACTCGAACCTCCACGCCCTTGCGAGCGCTAGCACCTGAAGCTAGTGCGTCTACCAATTCCGCCACCTGGGCTGTGAGGGGGGCTTGTAAGGGTGGTTCCGGGGCTTGTCAATCACTCTGTGTGACTTTTTTTATTCATTCGCAGCCAGCCCTTCACAGACCCGCGGCAAAGGGCTAAGAAACTCCCAGACTGAGCCGGCCAAATTCCAGGCCGCCTCTCCTTTTGGACGCGACAGAAGGCATTTTCAGGATGTCCACAGCACTTAACGGCAAACTCGTCACGGTTTTCGGCGGATCGGGATTCCTTGGCCGTCATATCGTTCAGGCGCTCGCCAAGCGCGGTTACCGCGTGCGCGCAGCCGTCCGCCGTCCCGATCTGGCGACTCATCTTCAGCCGCTTGGCGCCGTTGGCCAGATCATGCCGGTACAGGCCAACCTGCGCTATCGCTGGTCGGTTGACCGGGCCGTGATCGGCGCGGATGCGGTGGTCAACGCCGTCGGCATCCTGGCCCCCAGTGGCAAACAGTCTTTCGACGCAGTGCAGAGTTTCGGTCCGCGAGCAATCGCGGAAGCCGCGCGTGCTGCAGGCCTTGATCGGATCACGCATATCTCTGCCATCGGTGCGGACGCACAGAGCAGCTCCGCCTACGCCCGCTCCAAGGCGGTCGGCGAAGCCGGTGTTCTGGAAACCCTGCCCGGCAGCGTCATCCTGCGGCCATCCATCGTGTTTGGTCCGGAAGATAAGTTCTTCAACAAGTTTGCCGACATGGCCCGCTTCTCGCCGGTGCTGCCGCTGCTTGGTGGCGGCGAGTCCAAATTCCAGCCGGTTTATGTCTGCGACGTTGCCGAAGCGGTTGCCCGCGCTGTCGATGGCCAGCTTGCCGGTGGCACCACGTATGAACTCGGCGGCCCTGAAGTGAAAAGCTTCAAGTCTTGCCTGGAAGACGTGCTGGAAGTCACCCGCCGCAACCGCGTTCTGTTGCCGCTGCCCTTCCCGGTCGCATCTGCCATGGGCAAGGTTCTGCAGCTCTTCCCCTACGCGCCGTTCACCGCCGATCAGGTCGAGCTGCTGAAAACCGACAACGTGGTGTCTGACGAGGCAAAGGCGGAAGGCCGCACCCTGGAAGGCATCGGCGTTCCCCCGGCAACGCTCGCCGCCGTATTGCCGACCTATCTGGAACGCTACCGCGAACACGGCCAGTACGACGCGCACCGGCCGGCGTAACGCCTGCTTGCACATGAGTTCTTCGACGGGCCCTTCGGGGCCCGTTTTCTGTTGAATGAAACTTACCTGGTGCCGGGCGGGTATGCGCACGCCAACAGCCCGTCCGCACACAGAACCTTTCATCCGCCGCCCACCCGGCACAGCTTTTCGTTGCCGCATCCCGCTCCTTCGCCTACCGTCAAAACTGACGGGAGGCGCAGATGTCATTTCTTGCCAAGGTCACGTTACTTTTTGTTGTCTTTGTCGACCTGCTTGGTCAGGGGCTGGTGTTTCCGATCATCAATTCCCTGGTGATGGAACCGTCGACATCGATGTTGCCGCAGTCCACCAGCGACGCGATGCGCCATTTCGATTATGGCCTCATCATCGGCGTCTTCTTCTTGTGCTGGTTCTTCGGTGCGCCCTACATCTCCAAACTGTCGGACGTCATCGGCCGCAAGAACGCGATCCTGATCTGCCTGTTCGGCGCGCTCGGCGGCTATGCGCTCACCATAGCAGCGCTCTATCTCAACAGCTTCCTGCTCCTGATCCTGGGCCGTGCGATCACCGGGCTGACTGCGGGCAACCAGCCGATCGCGCAGGCCGCAATGATCGACGGCAGCACGGATGACGAGGACCGCAACCGGAACATGGGCTATATCATCACCGGTGTCAGCTTCGGGCTGGTCGGCGGCCCGCTGCTCGGCGGTCTCCTGTCCGACCCGGTCCTGCTTGGCGACCTGGCGAGCATCAAACTGCCGTTCTATGCCTGTTTCGTGCTGGTGCTGATTGCCATCCTGCTGGTGATATTCTCATTCAGGGATGCACACGACGCCGAGGCGGAGCGGCAGAAATTCGTGTTCCGGCCTTCGGAAATCCTCGAACTTCTATGGCGTATCCGGAAATATCCGACAGTGATGCGGCTGACGATGGTGTTCTTCTTCTTTCACGTCGCCAACCTGTCTTTCTACATCTTCGTCGACAACTACCTGACCAGCCGCTTCGGTTACGGCACGCTCGGCGGCTCGATGGTGATGCTGACGATCGGCATAGCCCTCGCCTTTTCCAGCACGTTTCTGGTGGTGCCGGCGCAAAAGCGGTTCAGCAAGGAAGCTATTCTGGGCATGACCTTCACGGTCTGGGCGGTGTCGGCGGCAGCTTTCATAGCCTCGCCCAACGCAATCCTGACCTATGTGCCGGTCTTCTGTTTCTACTTTGCCTTCGGCATCGCCTACCCGACGTTTCTCGGGCTTTATTCGGCAGCGGTCAGCGACAAGGAACAGGGCTGGGTCATGGGCGTGACCATCGCCGTCTTCACCTTGGTGGCGGGCGTGATCTCGCTGCTGGGCGGGGAACTGATCGGGCTTGATCTTGATCTGCCGTTCTACGGCGTGATCATCGCGGCTCTCACCGCGCTTGTGGTGATGTTCTTTGCCTGGAACAAGCCGGAGATAAAGGCATTGATGCGTGGATCGGGCGGCTGACAGGAGAACTTGCCAGCCGCCGGAAAAGTTTATCCACGGCGAGGCCCCAACTTGAAGCGGTCGTCGTGCAGCTCGCTGTAGCCGAGCTCTGTGCGTTGCAGGCCGATATCCTTCAGCTCACTCTCGTTCAGGCGAGAAAGTGCTCGGTTAGTTTCCCGGCGGCGAAGATAATTCCGGAACTCTGCCACACAAACACGAAGGGCAGAAAACAGAACACTGCGGCTGTTTGCGCGGCTGCGGAAAATGGTGTCGATCTCAAGGCTCATCTCTCTTCTCCTAAGGGCTGAACGCCCGTTCCTTCCTGGGGACGAGATGAGAATGACAAATCAATCCTGACAGCAGTGAGTCATGTTTGATCCCGTTCTGTTCTCAGGTTATGATTTTTTTGTCCCGACCTCACAGAGCCCGATTTTCCATGAACCCGATTGAACGCGCACTCGGCATCCTGCTTCTGCTGACCGGCGGCAAACTTGTCCCGGCAACCGTACTTGCCGAACGGTTTCACGTTTCCCACCGCACGATCTATCGCGACATCGACAGGCTGATCGCGCTTGGCGTGCCGGTGGATGCGGAGCGTGGTGCGGAAGGCGGCTACCGGCTTGCCAGCGGTTACCTTCAGCCACCCGTGGCGCTGACCCGTAATGAGACCGCTGCCCTGCTGGCAGCAATGGCACTGGTGCGCTCCAGCCGCACGGTACCGCTGGCAGACGATCTTGCGGCCGCGGAAAAGAAGCTGCTGGCGTCCCTGCCCAAAACGGTTCACGGGCTCTTGAAAGAGGCAGACAGGATCGTCGGCATCGAACCGATCCCGCCCGACATCTTTCATTCCGGCACTAAGGCGGAACCGACGGGCGACTGGCAGAAGGCCCTCGACGGATTCATGGCCGGTATCCTGGATGGCAAACGGGTCCGCTTCGAACACGTCAACCCCACAAGGCGGACCGTGAAAGCCCATGACGTCGAACCCTATGGGGTCATGTTCGACCGGGACCTTTGGTACCTGGCCGGACGCTGCGTCGATACGGACACGCTCAAGGTCTATCGGGCGGACCGGGTGCGGGATCTGGAAATCAGCGGGCTCTTTTTCCGGCCCGACAAGACCTTCTCCATCAAGAGCCTTCTTGGCGGGGCATGGCTGTCACAGGCGATGCGTCGCTGGGAGCAGGAAGAAGCGATTGCCGAGATCCTGATCACTGCCGCACAGGCCAAGAAGCTGAGCGCCGACTGGTATTACCGTCACGCTGTCTTCACACCGGCCGAAGAAGGCCGGATCCTCGTCAGCATCCCCTCTACCGAGCGGGCCCGCATATTGCCGCTCGTCCGCTGGCTCGGGCCGGGGGCGGAACTGCTAGGCCCGGAGGACCTTCGTCAGGAGCTTGCAAGCGAACTCGAGGCATTGACGGGCATCTACGCCGCCAAGAGACGGCTCAACCGCTCGGCCTGAGCCAAGCCCCCGTCACACACGCTCCGTCGTTCCGGACGCGCGCAACAAAAGCTGCGCGCTGATCCGGACCTTGGTAAAGCGACCTCAGCCCAGAAAATAAAGCCCGGCGAAACCTGCAATGCCGACGAAAATGCGCCACCAGGCAAAGGGCGCGAAGCCGTGTTTGGAGACGAAGTCGAGCAGCCCCTTGACCACAAACACACCGGCGATGAAAGACGCGACAAAGCCGATGCCAATGAGCATGGCATCGTCCATCGAAAGCACGTTGCGGTTCTTGTAGAGATCATAGGCAAAGGCACCGGCCATGGTCGGCATGGCCAGAAAGAACGAGAATTCGGCGGCCGAGCGCTTGTCGGTGCCCATGAGCAGTGCACCGGCAATCGTCGCACCGGAGCGTGAAACGCCGGGCACCATGGCAAGGCACTGGCAAAAGCCGATCTTCAGGCAAAGCGACAGCGGATAATCCATCACGTTGGTGTAGCGCGGCTTCAGCGGCAGGCGGTCGATCCACAGAAGGACGATGCCACCGAGCAGCAGCGTCGTGCAGATAAGTGCGGGCGTTTCGAACAGCACTTCCTTGATGAAACCATGCAGCAGCACGCCGATGACGGCGGCCGGCAGGAAGGCAATCAGGATACCGGCCACGAAGCGCCGACTGGAGGGATCGCTTGGCAGCGTGATCAGAAGCGTCCACAAACGGCCGAAATAAACCGACAGGATCGCCAGAATGGCGCCGAGCTGGATCAGAACCTCGAAAGTTTTGCCTGTGCTGTCGAAGCCGAGAAAATGCCCCAGCAGCAGGATGTGGCCGGTGGACGAGACGGGAATGAACTCGGTCAGACCTTCGACAATCCCCAAAATGAGAGCATTAACAATCGTTTGGCCGTCCATTGTGTATCTTGTCTCCAAATGGCTTGATGAAAACCAGCCTGACCAAGTATGTCTCGCGACTCAGGGCGTCTCCCAAGTCGCCGCTTATTTGACGAAGCGAAGTCACGCCGTCAAACCCTTGATAACCATATTCGGGGCAAACTCTCCGTTAAGGCGATTGCAGCATTCGGCTTTCGCTTTGACGTAGTCTTGCCACAGTTCAGGCTCTTAACCCCTTCATGCTGACGCTCTACCATCATCCGTTCTCGCCATCTTCAAGGTTCATCCGGCTCATCCTGAGCGAATACGGTGCCGCCTTCGAGGAGCATCACGTGAACCCATGGGAGCGGCCTCAGGCGCTCCTGGTGCTGAACGCGGCAGGCACCGTGCCGGTTATCGTGGAAAACGAAGGCCCTGCCATTTGCGGCGCCGGACCGATCATGGAGTATCTGGACGAAACCCGGGGCTATGCGGTTGCCGACCGTCGCTTGATGCCGGATCATCCCGATGCCCGCGCAGAAACGAGACGCCTGGTCGAGTGGAGCCTCGGCAAGTTCGATCAGGAAGTGATCGGCCATCTTGTGCGCGAACGCATCTACAAGCAGATCATGCCGAAGTCCGCCGGCGGCGGTGAACCGGATTCGGCTGCCCTGCGCGTTGCCCGGGCGAACATCCATCACCACTTGAAATACTTCGGCTATCTGGTCGCCTCCCGCCGCTGGGTTGCCGGCGACCGGCTGACCTTCGCCGACTTCGCCCTTGCTGCCTCCCTGTCGTGTGCCGACTATCTGGGCGAAGTGCCCTGGAGCGATCAGGAAGACATCAAGAGCTGGTATGCGCGGGTCAAGTCGCGGCCGTCGATGCGCCCGCTCCTGGGCGAGAAGGTGCTGGGCATGCCCGCCGCACAGACCTATGCGGATCTCGATTTCTGACGCATTCTTCGTGCGTTCAACCGGTTCCGGTTGAACTGAACGTTGTTCCAGCGAGCAGCCGAAGGCCTTGGACCGAAAGACCCAAAAGCTTCTGACCGCCTTTGAGGAGAAGGCCCGCGCCCTCGGTTTCGAAGGCGTGAAGATTGCCGCTGCCGACAGCATTCCGGAAGCGGGCGAGCGCCTGCGGCACTTCCTGGACAAGGGCTACGAAGGCAGCATGGGCTGGATGGCGGAAACCGCCGACCGCCGGTCCTCACCGCAAGCGCTATGGCCGGAGGTTCGCTCTGTCATCATGCTGGCGATGAACTATGGACCCGGCAGCGCACCGCACGAACATCCCCTCGCCCATTTGGCCGACAAGACCACCGGCGGCATTTCCGTCTATGCGCGACACCGCGACTATCACGATGTCATCAAGGGTCGTTTGAAGGAACTGGCCAGCTTCCTGGTTTCCCGGTCCGGTGGCGATGTGAAGGTATTTGTGGACACAGCGCCGGTGATGGAAAAGCCGCTCGGGGAGGCTGCCGGGCTTGGCTGGCAGGGCAAGCACACAAACCTGGTGTCGCGTGATCTCGGGTCCTGGTTTTTCCTCGGCTCGATCTTCACCACACTGGATCTGCCGCCGAGCGGTGCGGAACGCGATCATTGCGGCTCCTGCCGCGCCTGCCTCGACAGTTGCCCGACGAATGCATTTCCCGCGCCCTACCAGCTCGACGCGAGGCGCTGCATTTCCTACCTCACCATCGAACACCCCGGCCCCATTCCGGACGCGTTTCGCAGAGCCATCGGAAACCGTATTTACGGCTGTGACGATTGCCTGGCTGCCTGTCCCTGGAACAAGTTTGCCGAAGCAGCCCGGGAGGCCAAGTTGATTGCCCGGGAGGAGATGATTACCCCGAAGCTTGCAGACCTCCTGTCGCTGGACGACGCAGCATTCCGCCAGCTCTTTTCCGGATCGCCGGTGAAACGGATCGGACGGGGAAAGTTTCTGCGCAACGTTTTGATTGCCGCCGGCAATTCCGGAGAAATTGAACTGCTCGGAAAGATCGAAGCTCTGCTTGACGATGCCGACGCCCTTGTTCGCGGCACCGCCGTCTGGGCACTCGGCCAACTTTCTGCACAGGAAGATTTTCAAGCCCGCAAAACCGCGGCGTTACGCGTCGAAACAGACGAGACCGTGCGTTCTGAATGGCTGCTCGCGCAATCCTGATCCGGCTTTTCCCGATTCGACCTTGTCATGTGATTGGTACATAGTCATGGAATGGCCTAGGTCTTGATGAGGACTTGGATGTCCAACCCTATCGGGACCGATCTCGTTCAAACCGCTCGATTCCGATCATTTTATTGGAGCCACGACATTGAATTTTCAGCCCGCCTCCGTTTTCTCATCCAAACCAGCCAGGGCCCGTGTCCGGCTCCTCATGCTCGGCACCGCGCTTGCGCTGGTTTCCGGCTCCGCCCTTGCGCAGGACACCGGCGAGACCGCCTATGAAGCTTATGTAGAAGGCTTGAAGAACCTGGGTGTCGAGGTCGAAAACGGTAGCGTCGCTTACGACGAAGGTACCGACACGCTGACCCTGACCGACAGCACGATCTCCTTGAGCGGAACCATCGAGGATATTCCGGCCGAGGAAACGGATGTCACGGGCAATGACGGCGCTACGGATATCGAACCGGAAAAGCTGACCGACCTGACCTATTCGCTTTCATTCAGCAGCGGCACGGTGACCATTACAGGTCTCAGCCATGAGAACGGCGATTTCGAGGCCGCAAGCTGGGTCTATTCCGACGATTCAGAAATGGTTCTTTCCGCCGGCGCCGAAGGCAAGGGCCGGTTGAAGATCGACGGCCGGTTGAGCGGAGTTTCCGCGACGAACTACAGCTTCACCATGCCGGAAGTGCCGGCAGAAGACGAGGCGCATCAGGTCAGCCGCTGGCTGCCGTTCGTGAAGGCCGCCCTCCTGACTTCCTACGACGAAGTCAAGGCAGACAACACGGCGATGACCATCGAGGCGCATGAGATCGAAGACGGCAAGGACACTCTGGTTCTGTCAGGCACCATGCAGATTGCCGGCTACCGCATGGCCGACGCTGTGGATGGCCGGATCGGGGAATACACGATCGACAGCATGAGCCAGTCGATGCAGACCCTGGACACGACCTCGGGCCAGATGCTGAACCAGACCACCAGCCAGGGCAAGACCGTTTACACGGACATGGACGCGGCCGCGTTCTTCGATCTGTTCGACCCCGATGTTCCCGAAACCGGCGATGAAGTGGTCATGCTCGGCTCGGCTTCGGCGATCGACTACAAGTCCAAACAGGACATCGCCGACGGGCTTGCGATTGAAATTGCCGTCGACAAGACCTCGATTTCAGAAGTCACCGTTCTGAAGCGTGAAAACAACATCCTTGCCCTGTTTGACGGTCTGTTCGCCAAGCAGGTTCCAGCTCCTGAAGAATTGATCACCGGCGTATTCCAGTTCTACCGGTCGTTCGGCGTTACCGATGCCCGCATCAGCGGTATCAACGTGACCGTGCCGACGCCTGGTCCAGAAAAGCCGATGGAAATAGCCATCAAGGAAATGTCCATGTCGGAGATCAACTCCGACGGTATCGGCGAAATGATGATGGTCGGTCTCGATGCCCCGGACCTGCCGGAAGGTGCATCGGTCAAGATCGACTGGGCGGCGATTGGCGATATCGAATTCGCCGAATATACGCCCATGCGTGCCATGATCAGCACATTGATGGCGGACCCGAGCTTCGGCGAGGATCACCCCATGGAGGTGGCCCGCGCGTTCATGCCGCGCTCTTTCGGTTATGAGCTGGAAGGACTGGACGTTGCCGTGCCGGACCTCGGCCGGACCGAAATCGGCAGAGCCGAGATGACGCTGTCCACCACGGTGCCGCCAATACCGACCAGCTTTCACGCCAGGACCGAAGGGCTGAAAGTGCCTGTCGCGGCCATCGATGACCCGGAAGCCCAGGCATTGCTGGAAGCTCTCGGTCTGGAAACGGTCGTCTGGTCTGACGAAACCCGGCTCTACTGGGACGAGGCAACGCTGGAACTGCGCCTGGAGCGCATGATGGTGGACGTCGAAGGGCTCGGCCGCGCCGAATTGTCCGCACGTCTTGCAAACGTGCCGAAGTCCCTGTTCGAAGATCCCGAGAACCAGGGACAAATGGCCCTTGTTGTTGCCCAGTTCGTCGACGCATCCCTGACCTTCAAGGATGCCGGCCTCACCAAGAAGGGCCTGGCCCACATTGCCGAGGCTCAAAACATCCCCGAAAATGTCTTCCGGGAAGCTCTGGTGGCACAGGCAACACAAATGACCGCGCCGATCCAGAACGCGGCCTTCACGCAGATGGTTACTGAAGCAGCGTCCAAGTTCCTCGACAATCCGGGTGAACTGAAGGTGACCCTGACGCCGCCGAACCCGGTTCCGTTGGCACAGATCCTTGGTTCGATGGCAGCACCGCAAACCCTGCCGGATCTGCTTGCAGTCAAGATTGTTGCCAATTGATTGCTCTGACCACGTGAATGCGAATACCAAAAGGGCGGCCAGTGGCCGCCCTTTTTTGCCTTCAGGCAGTTAGCTCGTTCTTTGAGTTCTGGCGAGACCCGGCGTCACTCTGCCGCCTGCTGCTGTCCGACCGTTCCGATCCGCGCCGCACAGAATTTGAACTCCGGGATCTTGCCGAAGGGGTCCAGCTGCGGGTTGGTCAGGAAGTTGGCCGGGGCTTCGCTGAAGCAGAACGGGATGAAGAGCATGCCTGTCGACACGTCCCGGTCTGCGCGCAGGGTCAACGTGATTGCGCCGCGCCGTGTTTCCACCCTCACCTGCTGGCCGATATCCAGACCCGAGCGCTCGATATCACGCGGGTTCATGGAAACGACTGGCTCCGGTTCGATGGCATTGAGCACTTCCGCACGCCGCGTCATGGCACCGGTGTGCCAATGCTCCAGCATGCGCCCCGTGGTCAGCACCAACGGGAAATCATCGTCGGGAAGCTCATCCGGCGGCACCAGATCCGTCGGCACGATGCGTCCGCGGCCATCTGCCGTCGGGAAGGACTGGCCGAACAGGATCTCGTTGCCAGGCTTGTCCGGGGCATCCGCCGGATAGGTGACCGTGCCGTCGCGCTCCAGCCTTTCCCAGGAAATGTTGCCCAGCGAATTCATGTGCGACCGCATTTCCTCATAGATCGCCGGGACGCCGTCATAGGTCCAGTTCAGGCCCAGGCGGTTGGCGATATCGATGAGGATCTGCCAGTCGGCACGTGCTTCACCGGGCATCGGCACGCAAGGACGGCCGATCTGAACCTGGCGGTTGGTGTTCGTGAACGTGCCGAGTTTTTCCGCATGGGCGGAGGCAGGCAGGATCACGTCCGCATGCCAGGCGGTTTCGGTCAGGAAGATATCCTGAACCACAAGATGTTTCAGACTGGCCAGTGCCTTGCGGGCATGGGCCTGGTCCGGATCGGACATGGCCGGGTTTTCGCCCTGAACGAACATCGCCTCGATGCCGCCATCCAGGATATCGTCCATGATCTCCACCACGGTCAAACCGCGCACGGGATCGAGCGTGCGGCCCCAGGCGTCTTCGAATTCGGCGCGGATGTCCGGGTTTTCAACTGAACGATAGTCCGGGAACACCATCGGAATGAGGCCGGCGTCGGATGCCCCTTGCACGTTGTTTTGACCGCGCAGGGGATGCAGACCGGTGCCTGGGCGGCCTATCTGCCCGGTTGTCAGCGCCATGGCGATCAGGCAGCGGACGTTGTCGGTGCCGTGGACATGCTGCGAAACGCCCATGCCCCAGAAGATGATCGACTTGGCACTGGTGGCGTAAAGCCTTGCGACTTCCCGCAGGGTTTGTGCGTCAATGCCGCAGACCGGCTCCATCGCTTCCGGCGTGAAGTCGACGATCTTTTCCTTCAGTGCCTCGAACCCGTCCACGTGAGCGGCGATATACTGGCTGTCGTAGAGGCCTTCGGTGATGATGACGTTGAGGATTGCGTTCAACATCGCCACATCGGTGCCCGGCTTGAACTTCAAGCCGTAGTCCGCAAAGCGCATCAGCCCCTGGCCGCGCGGGTCCATGACGATCAGCTTTGTGCCGTTCTTGGCTGCCTGCTTGATGTAGGTCGCGGCAACCGGGTGGTTCTGCTCCGGACGAGCGCCGATCACGATCATGCAGTCTGCATCGCCGGCTGCATTGAAAGGGGCGGTCACTGCGCCCGAACCGATGCCCTCCATGAGCGCAGCCACGGAAGAAGCGTGGCAGAGACGGGTGCAGTGGTCGACATTGTTGGTCTGGAAACCCTGGCGGATCAGCTTCTGGAAGAGATAAGCCTCTTCGTTGGAGCCCTTGGCCGAGCCGAAGCCCGCAATACCACGGCCGCCCTTGGCGTCATAAACCGCTTTAAGACCACCAACGGCTCGCTCGAGCGCTTCGTCCCAGGTTGCCTCACGGAAATAGTCGAGATGGTTTTCCAGTGTCATGGCAATGTCGCCACGCTTGGGCGCATCGTCCCGGCGGATCAGCGGCTTGGTCAGGCGCTCGGGACTGGAAACATAGTCGAAGCCGAAGCGGCCCTTGACGCAGAGCCGGTTCTCGTTGGCCGGGCCGTCGCGTCCCTCGACGCTGACGATCTTGCCGTCCTTCACCGAGACCGACGTCAGGCAGCCCACACCACAGAAAGGACAGACGCTGTCGACGGTTTCTTCGGCAAAGATCTCGCGCTTGCTGGCGCTGGCATCCAGAAGGCTCTTTTCCATCAGGGCCCCGGTCGGACAGGCCGACACGCATTCGCCGCAGGCAACGCATGTGGAAAGCCCCATAGGGTCTGCCAGATCGAACACCGGCACCGTGTGCGAACCGCGATCCGCCATGCCGATAACGTCGTTGACCTGGACTTCCCGGCAGGCTCGCTCGCACAGATTACACGCGATGCAGGCGTCCAGATTGACCGCGATGGCCGGATGCGAAATGTCCTGGGCCGGTTTGGCGCATGGGGCAAACCGGCTGGTGGCAACACCGACATGGTCGGACCATTTCCAGAAATCACTTTCCGGGTCAGGGTGGTGGTCGCGCGAGGGCTGGTCGGCTGCCAGAAGTTCGAACACCATCTCGCGTGCCTTGGACGCCCGTTCGCTGGCGGTCTTCACCACCATGCCTTCGGCTGGGGTGCGAATACAGGAAGCGGCAAGCACGCGCTCGCCCTCGATATCGACCATACAGGCACGGCAATTGCCGTCGGAGCGATATCCCGGAGCGTCCTTGTGGCAGAGATGCGGAATGGCGACGCCTTCGCGCTTGGCAACTTGCCAGATGGTTTCGCCGTCTTCCGCGGTGACCATCCGACCGTCGAGGGAGAAAGTGACCTGGCTCATTTCTCGAACTCCTCCGGGAAAAATTTCAGCACCGACGTGACCGGATTGCTGGCGGCCTGCCCAAGACCGCAAATGGATGCCGATCGCATGACTTCATCGAGATCCGTGATCTTCGTCTTGTCCCAATCGCCTGCTGCCAGCAGATGTTCCATCTTCTCCGTTCCGGAGCGGCAGGGCGTGCACTGACCGCAACTCTCGTGTTTGAAGAAGCGCATCAGGTTCAATGCCACATCGCGCATGTCATCCTGATCGGAGAAAACGACGATCGCGTGGCTGCCGATGAAACAGCCGTATTTGTCGAGCGTACCGAAATCCAGCGGCTCGTCGGCAAGAGACGCGGGCAGGATGCCCCCGGAGGCACCACCGGGCAGGTAGCCCTTGAAGACGTGCCCCTCTTCCATGCCACCGCAGTATTCTGCCAGAAGCTCGTTCATGGTGATCCCCGCCGGGGCCATCTTGACGCCTGGGTCCCTGACACGGCCGGAAACCGAGAAGGAGCGGTAGCCCTTGTGACCACGGCGGCCGTGGCTGGCGAACCACTCCGAACCCTTCTCGACGATATCCCTGATCCAGAACAGGGTTTCTATGTTGTGATTGAGCGTCGGCCGACCGAACAGGCCGACCTGGGCAATGTACGGTGGGCGGTGGCGTGGCAGGCCGCGCTTGCCTTCGATCGATTCGATCATCGCGCTTTCCTCGCCGCAGATATAGGCTCCCGCTCCGCGGCGCAGTTCAATGTCGATGGTCGTGATGATGCCCGCTTCGCGCAGGGCCTCGATTTCCGTCTTCAGGATCCGGAGTACCGCCGGGTATTCGTCGCGCATATAGAGATAGATGCGCGCGGCGGAAATCGCATGGGCGGCAATCAGCGCGCCCTCTAGCATCCGGTGCGGGTCGCGTTCCAGGTGAACGCGGTCCTTGAACGTGCCTGGTTCGCCTTCATCGCCATTGATGGTGAGGTATTTCGGGGCCGGCAGGTCGTGGACGATCTTCCATTTCGTGCCGGTCGGAAAGCCTGCACCGCCCAGGCCGCGAAGGCCTGCTTCCAGCGCCTTGTCCGCAAGTGCCGCTGCATCCAGTTCACCCGCGCGCACGCGCTCCAGCAACTTGTAACCACCAGCTTCGCGGTAGGCATCCAGCTTGATGTAATCGGGAACCACCGGATCGGAAGTTCCTTCGAACAAGGCAGCGCGCACGGACACTTCGCTCGCGTTGTCGATGGCCCGCTTGCCGACCTGCACGGCCGGGGCACCGGCACAGCGACCGATGCACGGAACTTTCTGGATGCGGACTTTTGCCGGATCAACCCCGGCTTCAAGAGCAGCGGCCAGAGCGTCCGCCCCCTTGAGCGCGCAGGCAACGCTGTCGCAAACACGAATGGTCAGAGGTGCAGGCTTTGCATCTCCTTCCCGTACGATGTCGAAATGGTGGTAAAAGCTCGCGACCTCATAGACCTCTGCCTGCGACAGGCGCATCTCGTCGGCCAATGCGCGCAGGTGCCGAGCCTCAAGACAGCCAAATGCGTCCTGGATCTTGTGCAGATGTTCAATGAGCAGGTCGCGCCGGCGCGGCTCATCACCCAGCAAATTCCGGACTTCGTCCAGGGCCGCATCTTCCAACTGACGCCCTTTTGGCTGGGACGGCTTGCGTGAAAGCCCCTTGCCGAAAGACATTGGCGTACCTCCCGTATTGCTGGAGCGCATCTGGATTTCGCGTCCGCGCTCCTCTCTCGATCTTTGCGGTGCCGGCTGATGGTTCGAACAGGCGAACCCAGGACCTACCCCGCATTTTGGTCCGGATGTTAGCCGCGCGGAGTCAGCCTGTCTGTTTGAAAAACGACAAGCGGGACTCCAATGCTGACGCTTTGGAACACCTCACGGACGAAAAGACCGCAAACCCGGCAGGTTCCAGGGCGCCGCTCAGCCCGTGTTGAATGAGCTTCGATTCAAGACGTCAGATGTGAAAACGCTGCAACCACACGCTCATAGACAGGGCGCTTGAACGGCACGATCAAACCGGGCAGCCGGTCGGCATCTTCCCAACGCCACTCGCTGAATTCCGCGGTGTGGCCGTCCGGTGGCGTGAGGATATTGATTTCGTCTTCCGATCCGTCGAACCGGTAGGCGATCCAGCGCTGAGCCTGACCGCGATACTTGCCCTTGCGCGATGCGCGGACGACGTCTTCTGGATAGTCGTAGGCGAACCACTCCGGTGCTTCTTCCAGAAGGGAAACGGACTTGATCGAGGTTTCCTCGTAAAGTTCGCGCCGAGCAGCCGGTTCTGGCGCTTCGCCCTTGTCGATGCCCCCTTGCGGCATCTGCCAGCAATATTCGTAGTTGGAGGAACTGCCCCCATCATCGCGGCTGCCGATCCAGACCTTGCCCGCCTTGTTGATCAGCATGATACCGACGCAGGGCCGATAGGGAAGACCGTCGACGGGTTCCGGAAATCCCGGTCCGAGTGCCAGCTTCGTCACGAATACCTCTTGGAGCTCAGTTTCTCAGAATTATCGATCGATGGTCGCGCTGACGGGGACCAGCTGCAGACCGCGCTCTTCCAGGTCCTGCACCCACTTTTCCAGCTGGCGCACGGTCACAGGCAATGCTGATGCGGTCGCCACCGCGACACCGCGGGCACGGGCGACGCTTTCAAGCTGCAGCAGCTTGGCGTTAATATCGTCTTCACGCGGCACTTCGTCCAGCACCACGTCCACCCCACTGAAGGGAACGCGCATTTCCTTGGAGACATCATCGGCGATGGACCGGGAAGATGTGCCGTTGTCGGCGAACATCAGGCCACGCGCCTTCAGTTTTTCCAGAAGGAACTCCATGGAGGGTTTCGTCGCCGTGAAACGCGCGCCCATTTCAGGAATGACGCCGACATAATTGGTCGCCCGCGTGAGCAGGAACCCAAGCCGATCCATCATTTCATTGGGGCGCAGGCTGACCAGCAGCGTGTGCGGGCCCGGGTCATTGTCGGGAAAATCGAACGGCTCCAGCGGCAATTGCAGCAGCAGTTCATGGCCCTTGGTCCGGGCCTGCTGCATCCACAGGTCCAGGTCTTCACCATAAGGGGCAAGCGCAAAGGTCGTATCGGCCGGCAACCGGGTAATGGCGTTCTGGGTACCGGTTTCACTCAGGCCGAGCCCGGTCACGATGACGGCAATTTTCGGGATCGAGGTGAACTCACGAACGATGGGCCGGGAATAGGCATCCAGCGGACGGATACCGGCATCGCTGACTTTCGGCAGGAACCCGAAATCGGACCGTTCGCTGACACGGCTGTCCGGATTGATCGACAGGCCGGTCACCGGAGCCTCCGGGCCCAGTCCGTCCGGTCGCATGACCATGTCGTAGCGCGGGCCAAGCAGATCCTTGCTGCTTTCCGGGCGCAGGTTCGGGCCCAGGTCACCGTTGATGCCCGGGCGGATCTCGACCACTTCGATGTCCTGGGAGGTCACGCCTTCGACAATGGCGTCGAGCGGCAGAACGGCAACCGGTTCTCCGCCAAGCGGGTCGTCGACAACAGTGATCCAGACGAGCGTAGAAGTGAGGATCACGCTCAGAATTCCGACCCCGATAAGACCGAACGGCAGCCTGACCAGCCGCCGCTTGCCCATGCCTAAAGGAGCTGTGAGATCTTCGCTCGACATATCGTCCTGAGCCTATTGCCCGGTTTCAGGATGTCCCCGAACCGGAAAGTTTGTTTTTGATATACGCAGAACGAGAACGGCAAGTCGCGCGCCGGCGGACCGGCGCGCGTTTTTTGATTTAGTTTTTGACAGCCACGCTGTCGGAGACCGGCGGGAAGGCGCTGTTCACCTGATTACCGCGCAGAAGGTCGAGTGCCAGGTTCAGCTGGGTATCGTCCTTCGGATCGGACGGCACATAGGCCTGGCTACCGGATTCTTCCTCACCTTCGGAGGCTTCCAGGTGGCCACGAAGACCGGCTTCGCCCTTGGTATCGACACGACCGACCAGATCGTCCGGCAGATCCTGCAGGGACTCAATGTCCGGCACGATGCCCTTGGCCTGGATCGATGTGCCAGACGGGGTGTAGTACCGAGCCGTGGTCAGGCGGATGGCGCCGTTGGCACCAAGCGGGATGATCGTCTGCACCGAGCCCTTGCCGAAGGACCGTGTGCCGAGGATGGTTGCCCGGCGATGATCCTGCAGCGCACCTGCAACGATTTCCGAAGCGGAGGCGGAGCCGCCGTTGACCAGCACGATTACCGGCTTGCCGGTTGTCAGGTCGCCAGCCCGTGCGTTGTAGCGCTGGGTTTCGTCGGCTTCACGGCCACGTGTCGAAACAATCTCGCCACGGTCCAGGAACGCGTCGGAAACGGCAATTGCCTGATCCAGCAGACCACCCGGGTTGTTGCGCAGGTCGATGACGAAGCCCTTGAGCTTGTCTTCACCAATGTTCGCGGTCATTTCCTCGATGCCTTCCTTCAGGCCGTCGAAGGTCTGTTCGTTGAACTGGGTGACGCGAACATATCCGACGTCATCCTCTTCCCGCCAGCGAACCGAACGGATGCGGATGATGTCGCGGGTGATGGTGATGTCGAACGGCTCGGCGCGGCCCTTGCGGCGCACAGTCACCACGATGTCCGTCTTGACCGGACCGCGCATCTTTTCGACCGCTTCGTTGAGGGTCAGGCCCTGGACCTGTTCGCCGTCGATGTAGGTGATGTAGTCACCTGCCAGGACACCGGCCTTGGCGGCAGGCGTATCGTCGATCGGCGACACGACCTTCACGAGGCCTTCTTCCATGGTGACTTCAATGCCGAGACCACCGAATTCGCCGCGGGTCTGCACCTGCATGTCCCGGAAGCTCTTCGGAGACATGTAGCTGGAGTGCGGGTCGAGGGAGGTCAACATGCCGTTGATGGCGCTCTCGATGAGCTGGGCGTCATCAGGGACTTCCACGTAGTCTGACCGCACGCGTTCGAACACGTCGCCAAACAGGTTAAGCTGCCGGTACGTATCCGTTGCCGCCGCATTGGCCGCTACCGAGACATTGATCGGCATCTGGGACAGTGTCGTGATTGCTGCTGCTCCCATGAGAGCACCCACAAGCAGCAAGGAAGCTTTCCGTATCATCCGCGAGCCTTTTCTTCTTCAGTGCGTGCCCACCAGGGTGTGGGATCGATCGCACGACCGTCTTTCCGGAATTCAACATAAAGGATCGGCTGGGTCGAGCCCAAACCGAACGTCGAAGCGCTTGCCCACTGGGTTGCGCCCATCACTCCGACCGGTTCCCCGGTCAAAACAAATTGCCCCAACTCCGCATCGATCCGGTCCATTCCGGCCAGCAACACATGGTAGCCGTCGCCGGTATTCAGGATCAAGAGCTGTCCGAACGAACGGAACGGTCCTGAGTAGACCACCCATCCGTCGGCAGGTGACGTAATATTGGACCCAGGCCGTGTGGCGATAGATTGACCCTCCGTCACACCGCCGAAATCGTCTTCCTGGCCATAGTCCTTCAAAAGCGTACCGGCAACAGGCTGAGGCAGCTTGCCCTTGGCTTCCTGGAACGAAATGGCCGGTGCCAGACGCCCCGGATCCGCGAAGGGATCATACGAGCGAGAAGGATTTTTCCTGGCCTCGAGTGCTGCCTGACGCGACTTTTCCGCCGCCTCCCGGGCGCTCTCGATTTCCACTTCCAGGGTCGCGATCAATTCTTGGAGAGATCCCGCCTTGTCCGCAAGTTCCGCTGCACGCTCCTTCTCTTCCTGAAGGTCCTGTACCGATCTTTGATGTTCCTGCCTTTTCGCGCTCAGAAGAAGCTCCAGCCGGGACTTTTCCTCAGCCAATCGCATCGCGTCTCCGCGCAGGCGGTTTTTTTCCTCTGCAATCACCGTCTTCAGACGGTGCAATTCCTCAAGATCTGCTGCAAGCGCCTCGGTTTCCACCTTCAGCTCCGGCATGACCGCGTTCAGGAGAATCGCACTGCGCACAGCCGACAGCGCGTCGCTCGGGCGCACGGCCAGCGCAGGTGGCGGACGGCGTCCGATTCGCTGCAGGGCAGCCAGAACTTCTGCCAGCACGTCACGGCGAGCAATCAGCGACAAGCGCACCGCGTCCTCGTTCTCCCCCAGCGCGCGCAGCCGCCGCTCGGTATCGGTCAGTTCGCCTTCCAGGCCCTTGATCGTGTCGGACGTGCTGATGATCTTGGCATTCAACGTGTCCCGGTCGCGATCAAGTGCGCGGATTTCGCGTGCGATGGTCGCCTGCCGGTCCGTCGATACCTCGATATCGCGCGACAGCGCGGCAAGTTCCTCTTCGCGTTGTTTCTTGCGTTCAAGTGCAGCAGTCACCTCAGCAGGCGGAGCCGCCTGTTCCTGGGTGGTGGTTTCATCGACACTTTCCGTCGATCCGGCTGGCATGGGCAGAACGAGCAAGGCCGCAGTCAGGCCACTCAAGAGCGGGCGGAATTTCTTCCGTCTCTCGAGTTCCGAACGCGCCGCTGTCATGCGATCCGCTATCAACCTGCCTAAGCTCCCAAAGGGTTATCTTCCAATGCGATACACAGTCTGCGTTAACGAACCGTTTACCCTAGTGACCGGCCAATTAACTTCTGCTCCCACCGAGGATCGCATTCCCTCTTCTGTCTGATCGATGACCGTTACGTGGCGAATGCGGCGAGATACAGGCATTCTCGCCTTTTTCCGCCGTTTCAATCGTTAATTTTTGGTCATAGTGCCGTTACGACAACAGGTTTGCCGGCGGAAACCCCATCTCCTGTCCTTCACGATCAGTAATGTCTGTAGACAATATCCTTGGGGTCCGGGCGCGCAGCATCGACATCGAGATGCGCTCCAAGCCGTTCGGCAAGGCGCGCCGAGCGGGTGTTTTCCTGATCCATATAACTGACGAGCGACGGTAGACGGCGTTCCTGCCGTGCCCAGTCACGAAAGGCCCTGGCCGCCTCGAAAGCGTAGCCCCTGCCCTCCGCATGCTCATAGACGAACCAGCCGAGTTCATGTTCCGGAAAAAGCGGACCATGATTGATACCGACCTGACCGAAGACCTCGCCGGAGCCACGTGCTTCCATCATCAGGGCCCCATGCCCCATCAACTGCCATTGCGCAATGTCGTGGCAGAACAGGCCCCAGGCTGCAAACCGCGGTAGCGGGCCTCCCATATACTGGGAACGTTCTGAGGCCATCAAAGCCTCGTACGCCGGCCAGTCCGACATGGTCATCGGCCGCAGGATCAGTCTTTCGGTCTCAAGTGCCGGTATCACCGGTTCGCTCCCAGGGCTCTTTCAGAAGTCTCACACACGGTGATAAGGGTGGCCGGACTGGATCGTCATGGCACGGTAGATCTGCTCCGCCAAGAGAATGCGGGCGATCTGATGCGGCCATGTCATGGCGCCAAGAGCGAGTTTAAGGTCGGCGCGGCTCAGAACTTCCTGGCCGTGACCATCCGCTCCGCCAATGGCAAAGACCACGTCGGGAACACCTTCATCCTTCCAGGCTTCCAGTTTCTGGCTGAAGGCCGGGCTGGTCAGGTTCTTGCCGTTCTCGTCCAGCACCACCAGCCGCGCACCGGTGTTGAGCGCGGCAAGAATTCCCCGCGCCTCTTCCGCCTTGCGGTCATCGGCGCGCTGCGCACGGCTTTCCGGCATTTCGTTGAGGATGACTTCGGTAACGCCGAGACCGCGGCCTGTCTTGCGGGCGCGGTCGATATATCGGTCGAAAAGTTCTTTGTCCGCACCGGCTTTCATTTTGCCAATGCAGAAGAGCGTAAAGCGCATAAGTCCCTGCCGGAGATCGATCCGGTGATAAATCTGCCCGGCAGCAGACGGAGGCCCTGCCTCAGGGCCTCAATGCCGGCTCAGCCGATGTAATGCGGTGCCGCATCCTCTTCCGGTGCCCACATCTTCTCAAGATTGTAGAAGCCGCGAACCTCCGGACGGAAGATGTGTACGATCACATCACCCGCATCGATCAGCACCCAATCGCAAATGTTCAGACCCTCAACCGTTGCCGATCCGGCGCCGGCCGATTTGAGGTCCTTCAGCAAGTGCTCGGCAATCGCGCCCACGTGACGATGGGAACGACCGGACACGATTACCATGTAATCGGCCAGTGAACTCTTGCCTGCGATGTCGAGGGTAACAGCGTCCTCAGCTTTGGAGTCGTCAAGACTGGTGAGGACCGTATCGAGGAGGTCTGCCGCAAGTTCTTTACCTACGGAAGCCTGCAGAGGAGAGGACATGTCTGTCCGCCCACTTTCAAAGGTCATGGTCAGGTGTTGTGCCTTTCGCCGTTTATGCCGTCCCGCGCCCAACGTCGTCACGAACTGAAACGTCCGACTTCGTACGTCACCCGTTTTGGATGCAGGACCGGTTGACCGTACCTCGGCCGCGCTCATCGCGACCGTCCCTATAATACCGCTTCCCGTTTGGCATTTTCAAGACACGCGGGAATTCTTGGCAAATCCGCTGTTTACCGCTTTTGCCCAAGGCGCAGATCGGTGGACGATGTCCGGTCCAATGGCGTGTGCAGGAAAGTCCAGATCGGCGCTTCCATTTCCGGCAGAAGTGCCGCGTCTTCTTCCGGAAGCCTATATTTTTCATAGGCTTTTGCCATGGGAGACGACATCACAGACAAGGAGGCTCCGGGCCGGTCGACAATGGCGATCGGCACCGAGCCGACGATGTCGCGCCAGTCCTGCCAGCGATGGAAGCCGGCTAAATTGTCAGCACCCATGACCCAAACGAATCGGACAGATGGACGCATCTGGCGCAGGGCAACCAGCGTTCTGGCCGTATAGGGCGTTCCCAGAACCTGCTCGAAGGCGGTGACTTTCATGCGTGGATGGTCGGCAAGGTCCGCCGTCAGGCGCAGCCGCCGCTCCAGCGGCGCCAGGTCCGCGTGGCTCTTGAGCGGGTTGCCAGGTGTCACCAGCCACCAGACCTGATCCAGCCCCAGCCGCTTCAACACGGTCGAAGCCACCAGCCGGTGACCTGAATGAGGAGGATTGAAGGATCCGCCGAAAATGCCGATGCGGTTGCCCGGCTCGGCATGGGGCAGTTTCATCCAGTCACGGTCCAGTCCCGCGCCAAGACTCAAGGGGCTCATTCAGGCGAACTCACGATTGGTCATTACGGGCGGGCATTCCTGGCGGTCCTCAAGGGCGGTCGTCACGGGCGGGTCTGGCCGGTGCCATGCACCTTGTACTTGAAGCTGGTCAGCTGCTCCACGCCCACTGGTCCGCGTGCGTGCATGCGCCCAGTGGCAATGCCGATCTCCGCACCCATGCCGAATTCACCACCATCGGCAAACTGGGTTGAAGCATTGTGCAGCACGATGGCGGAATCCACTTCCCGCTGGAACCGGTCGGCGGTCGCCTGATCTTCGGTCAGTATGCAATCGGTATGGTTGGAACCGTAGCGCGCGATATGCTCCATGGCAGCGTCGAGATCCGCGACCACCTTCACCGAAAGGATCTTGTCCAGATATTCCGTCGACCAGTCATCCTCGCTTGCCGGCACGATGTTTTCGCAGATGTCACGCACAATCGCACCGCCCCGGATCTCGCAGCCCTTTTCCTGAAGTGCCTTCACGATCACCGGCAAGTGGCTGTGGGCCACGTCTTCATGCACCAGCAATGTTTCCAGCGCACCGCAGATGCCGGTCCGGCGCAGCTTGGAATTGACGATCACCTCGACGGATTTCTCAAGATCTGCCGCCTTGTCGACGAAGATATGCACCAGGCCTTCCAGATGGGCAAAGACCGGCACGCGAGCTTCGGTCTGCACACGCTCGACAAGGCTGCGGCCACCACGCGGAACGATGACATCGAGGTTGCCTTGAAGACCGCGCAGCATCTCGCCAACAGCGGCCCTGTCGGTCACCGGAACGATCTGGATCGCATCTTCCGGCAGACCGGCGGCGACGAGGCCTTTCTGCAGGGCTGCGTGGATCGCGCGGTTGGAATTGATGGTGTCGGAGCCGCCACGCAGAACAACGGCGTTGCCGGCTTTCAGACACAGCGCGCCTGCATCCGCGGTCACGTTCGGGCGGCTTTCGTAAATGACACCGATAACACCCAGGGGCGTGCGCACACGTTCGATCTTCAGGCCGTTCGGCCGGTCCCAGGCGGCGATAACACTGCCGACGGGATCGTCCAGCGCGACGATGTCCTCAAGGGCTTTGGCAATCGCCTCGATCCGCTCTTCGGTAAGTGTGCCACGATCCAGGAACGCTGCCGTCTGGCCGCCTGCCTTCATCGCTTCAAGATCGAGACGGTTGCCTGCAAGAATATCCGGTGTTGCAGCCCGAACGGCGGCTGCCATTTCGGCCAGGGCCTTGTTCTTCTGGTCTGCTGGAGCGATGGCAAGGATCCGGCCGGCAGCACGGGCGCGCTGCCCGATCTCTGCCATCAAGTCCTCGGTCGTCCTTGCCTCGACTACTTCCAGCATACTCACTTGCTCCCGTTTTGCGGCGCTCTCCGCCGCCAGTCTTTCCGCGTTTTAGCGCGTTCTGCCTCAAAAGGCATCCATCGGTTCGCTCACACTCACTCGAGCGCGGGCAGTTCCAGAACCAGATCGTCCCGATGGATCATTTCCGCCCGGCCCGGATAGCCGACGATGGCTTCAATCTCGCGGCTGTTGCGGCCTGCAATCAACTGCGCCTCGTCCGCGTCATATGCAATCAGCCCCCGGCCGATGATCCGGCCTTCCGGGTTGAGCAATGTCACGGCGTCGCCGCGCGAAAAACTTCCCGATACCGATGTCACTCCGGCAGGCAGGAGGCTCTTGCCAGACGTCATCGCCTTGACCGCGCCTGCATCCAGCCGGATTTCGCCGCGCGGCTCCAGATGGCCGCCAATCCAGGCCTTGCGGGCGCTGGCAGGTGAACTGAGCGCCGGGAACCAGGTGCCACGGGCGCCCTGATCCAGCCGCTGAAGCGGGTTGAGTTCCTTGCCGGACGTGATCACCATCGACGTTCCGGCCGCGGTCGCGATCTTGCCGGCATCGATTTTCGTCTTCATGCCGCCGCGCGAAAGCTCCGACCCGGCGCTGCCGGCCATGGATTCGATTTCATGGGTAATGCGCGGCACTTCCGGCAGGAACACTGCATCGGGGTTCTGCTGGGGCGGGGCGGTGTAAAGCCCGTCGATATCCGACAAAAGCACAAGGCAGTCGGCACTGGCCATGGTGGCAACACGCGCTGCCAGCCGGTCGTTGTCGCCATAGCGAATCTCGGAAGTCGCTACGGAATCATTTTCGTTGATGATCGGTACCGCACCAAGCTTCAACAGAGTGCCGATAGTGGCGCGCGCATTGAGATAGCGCCGCCTTTCTTCCGTGTCGCCAAGGGTGAGCAGAATCTGACCAGCCTTCTTGCCATGCGCACCGAGGGCATCCGCGTAGGCCTGGGCCAGCGCGATCTGACCGGCTGCGGCCGCCGCCTGACTTTCCTCCAGCTTCAGCGGCCCACCCGGCAGCCCGAGAATACCGCGGCCAAGCGCAATCGATCCGGAGGAGACAAGCAGCACCTCCGCACCGGCATCGCACAGCTTGACCACATCGGCGATCAGCGCGTTGAGCCAGCTACGCTTGAGTTCGCCCTGCTCGACAAGCAAGGCGGAGCCGATCTTGACAACGATGCGGCTGAAGTCTCTCAGACTGCGGGACATCAGGGATGCCAGCCCTCTTGTTCGGGTGCAGGCACCTGGTTGGCTTCTTCTTCCTTATCCCTGTCAATCGCGCGAACGATCATGCGCAGCGCCCGGTCGACATTGAGGCCACTGGCCGAGGACAGGATCAGCGGTTTCTGACCACAGGCTTCCTCAAGGCTCGCCGCCTTTTCGGCAATCAGGTCTTCATTGAGAGCGTCGCACTTGCTGAGCGCCACGATCTCGGGTTTCTCCGTAAGCCCGGCGCCATAGGCATCCAACTCGCCGCGCACGATCCTATAGGCTTCGCCCGGGTCTTCCTGGCCGGAGCCGTCGACCAGATGAAGCAGAACGCGGGTGCGTTCGACATGCCCAAGGAAGCGGTCGCCAAGACCCGTGCCTTCGTGCGCGCCCTCGATCAGGCCGGGAATATCGGCCATGGCAAAGCTGCGGCCGTCGATCTGCACGATGCCAAGATTTGGGTGAATGGTCGTGAACGGATAGTCGGCAATTTTCGGCTTTGCAGCCGATACCGTCGCAAGGAAGGTGGACTTGCCCGCATTGGGCAGGCCGACCAGGCCGGCATCGGCGATCAGCTTCAGCCGCAGCCAGATCCATTTTTCCTCGCCTTCAAGACCAGGGTTGGCCCTGCGCGGCGCCTGATTGACCGACGACTTGAAATGGGCGTTGCCGAAGCCGCCGTTGCCCCCTTTCAGAAGCATCACCTTCTGGCCAAGCTCGGTCAGGTCGGCAATCAGCGTCTCGTTGTCTTCCTCGAAGATCTGGGTACCGACAGGAACCTTCAGCACGACGTCGCCGCCGTGCGCGCCCGTGCGGTTGCGGCCCATGCCGTGAATGCCGGTTTCCGCCTTGAAATGCTGCTTGTAGCGATAGTCGATCAGCGTGTTCAGGCCGTCGACACATTCGATGATGACATCACCACCCTTGCCGCCGTCACCACCGTCCGGTCCGCCATATTCGATGTATTTCTCGCGTCGGAACGATACGCAGCCCGCTCCGCCATTGCCAGAGCGCACATAGATCTTGGCCTGATCTAGGAATTTCATTTTCTTTTTCTCTTTTCGTCCTGTGTCAGGCCGGATCCCGATCGGATCAATGGCCGTTCAGAAAGTCTGTTCGTGTCAGCTCGGTGCGAATGGCGGGCATCGTACAGCCTCGCGACACGCTGGCACAGCCCACTTCACCAACTTCCCGGAAACCCAATTTCCGGGCAACGCCGAGCGAAGCTGGGTTATCCATCATGGCTTCGCAGGCGACCAACTTGTGATCCGTATTGCCGAACAGCCAGGCGACCGCCGCCTGCACTGCTTCGCTCATATATCCCTTGCCCCAATAGGCGCGCCCCAGCCAATAGCCGATCTCCGGGGTCTCCCGCAACTTTTTGAAGCCGATGCCACCGATCATCAGGCCGTCGCAGTCGATCTGGAAACCGAGTTCCTCCGCCTCCTGCCATGTCGACCAGCGCTCGACAGACAGCGCCAGATAGGCCCGGCCCTGCTCCAGATCGTAAGGGTAGGTAACCCGCGACAGCATCTTGGCGACTTCGTAGTCCCCCAGAAGCTCGGCGCAGCGATCCAGATCCTCCGGGCGCGGGGCTCGAAGGACCAGACGCCCGGTCTTCAGAACTGGCGACATCAGGCCGCTTCCTTGCGTGCATCGAAATCGGTGCGCGCCAGGCGGACGATCACGTTGGAAACCCTTCGGTCGAGTGCCTTCGAAAAACGTTCCGTCATGGAATAGGGCTTGAAACCCATTTTCCGCAGCAGACCGCGGGAGCGGAAGTTGTCCTCAAAGGCGCGCGCGGCTATGGCGTCCGTCTCAAAGGCTTCAAACGCCCAGGCGAGAGCAGCCTCTACAGCCTCGCTGGCATAGCCATGCCCCTGAAACGCCCGGCCGAGCCAATAGCCGAGTGTCGGCAGGTTCGGCAGATCATCCAGGTCACCCGGCGGTTCGATGGCAACCACCCCGATGAACACCCCACCGAGCGTAATGGCAAACAACGCTTCGGTTTCGAACGGATCCTTGCCGACCACCGTTTTCAGGAAGGCTTCCGCAGCCCCTTCCTCATAAGGCCAGGTGAACGACGTCATCCAGCGGGCGACCTCGAAATCCTTGCCCGCCAGCGCAACCATGGCTTCGGCGTCCGACATCTCGATCGACCGCAGGATCAGGCGTCTTGTTTTCAGCTCAGGCAACATGCTCATCGTCCCTGCCCCCATCTTTTCAATGACTTCCAGACAGCCCGCTCCAGCGTATAGCGCTCGATGGGCACCGAGCCACCCGCCCCGAGAGAGCGGATCATGGCCTGGTCGCGATACTGAAATCCGGATTTGACGAGCACCCGGCGCGATGCCGGGTTGGTGACCCTGCAGGATCCCTGCAGCTCGCCGATGTCATGATAGGTGAAGGCATGGTCGACCAGTGCATGCACCGCCTCTGTTGCCAGACCCTGGCCCCAGAAGGGTTCACCCAGCCAATAGCCGACATGCACCGGACCGCCGGGCTCGACATTGGCATACCGCGCGATGCCGATCAGCCGGCCGGTTAACTTCAGGCGGATGGCAAAGCTTGAAGAACGGGGCTGGTTGATCGCGGCCTTGGCGACCAGCGCCCGGGCATCGTCCAACGCGAAGGGATGCGGCATGGTGGAAAGGTTTGCCGCCACTTTCTTGTTGTTGGCCAGAAATACCATATCGGCCAAATCGTCCATACGCGGCTTGTCGAGCCGCACACGAACCGCTTCCTGCGGCAATGGGGCCGCAGCCAGACTGCTTTCGTCTAATAAACCGTCACTTTCAACAACCATCTTTTCCTCCAGCCAAAACAAATCAAGGGAGAGATGGCGCCCCATCTCCCCCTTGGATCTTGACTGGTCGGATTGCTGACCTGTCTCGAATTGCCGGGGTCTTACGGGACGCCGGCGTTTCGAAACTTCACGTCGGCTTTACTCCGCTGCTTCCGCTACCGGGAGCACGTTAATGTAGGTTCGCTTGTTGGCTTTCGCCTGGAACTCTACCTTGCCTTCCACGGTTGCGAAGATGGTATGGTCCTTGCCCATACCAACGCCGGTGCCCGGGTGCCAGGTAGTGCCGCGCTGACGCGCGATGATGTTGCCGGGAATCACAGCTTCCCCGCCGAATTTCTTGATGCCGAGACGGCGGCCAGCTGAGTCGCGGCCGTTGCGGGACGAGCCGCCTGCCTTTTTATGTGCCATCGTTAGAACTCCTCGTTCTTCGAATACTTTTTAGGTTCGGGAGCGGCGGCTTAGTTGCCAGCCAGTTCCTTGGCCTGCTCAACCCAATTACCGCGTTCGAACTTGCCTTTCAGGCCAGTTTCTTCTTCAACGCGTGCGACGTCGTCAGCAGACATTGCTGCGATCTGAGCGAAGGTGGTGATACCTGCTTCGTTCAGCTTCTTCACAGCTGCCGGACCGGCGCCATCGAGTTTCTTCAGGTCGTCGGCGCCTTCTGCTGCAGCCGGTGCGGCTTCAGCGGTTTCTTCAGCCTTCGGCGCTGCCTTCTTCGGCGCTGCCTTCTTGGCCGGCTTTGCACCACCGGTCAGGATATCGGTCACCTTCACGAGGGTGAAAGCCTGACGATGGCCGTTGCGGCGGCGGGAATTCTGACGCCGGCGCTTCTTGAAAATGATAACCTTGCGGTTACGGCCCTGTTCGACCACTTCGGCAACCACGGTTGCGCCTTCGACAAGCGGAGCGCCTACGGTGGTGTCGGTGCCATTGCCGACCATCAGAACCTCTTCAAAGGTGACGGTGCTGCCGGCTTCGGCATCGAGCTTTTCGACCTTCAGGAGGTCATCGGCGGCAACAGTGTACTGCTTGCCACCCGTCTTGATCACTGCGAACATGTCTCGCACGTCCTTCTTTTCGTTTTTGACACACCGGAACGGGCTGTTAAACCATCGAACCGGCTGCTTTTCAGGTCGAACCGAGGCGCCTGTCTCTCCAGGTCTTGATCCTGGCTGACAAGTCTTTGTGTCGGGTTGAGCGTGAAGCTTTTAAAGCCCGGCAGGCCTTGAACGACAAACATAACTCGAAAAAGCGAACCTTTTCGAGCCCGCGCAATATAGTCGGCCCGTTCTCGTTGTCAAACGGAAATCTGGCCTTTCTGCCGCAAAACCGCTTGTTTTCGTTTCCCTGGCGCCCTCGCATTCGCGGCGGTTTCTCTCGTGGTCACCACGATTCCCGCAAACAGGGAAACGCCAATCAGCGTTGACGGCCGTTATCGGGGCAAGCCGACATCCGGTCAATCCGAATCTCCATGGCGTTCCCTCCTCCCCTTCCCCGAGCTCCCTGCAGACCGCTTTTCGCGTCGTGCGAATACGTCTGCAGGCGGTCAATTCACGCCCAGGAAGCCGACAAACCGGGCAAAAACAGCCCCAATCCACAAACTGAAAAAAGAACTCATTTCCGGGCTTGCAGGGCGCGCAGAGTGTGTCTATGTTCCGCGCCACTTGAGACCCGTTTATCGCAAGTACCGCGGAGAGGTGCCGGAGTGGTTGAACGGGGCGGTCTCGAAAACCGTTGAGCGCGCAAGCGTTCCGGGGGTTCGAATCCCCCTCTCTCCGCCATATATATTCCTGCGCTGCAGCCTTCGGCTGCTTGAACGCATGGCTCCGGGTCAGCTTTATCACCTGCCGCCATCGATGAAGAGTTCCAGGCCGCTCAGCGCGCCGCCGAGTTCCATCAGCCTCCCGCCTGCCGCCAGCGAACCGATGCACACCGGGTGCAGATGGATGTCTGAAACCAGATGCTGTGCGATGGCGACAGCGTCTTCGTCGTCACCGGCAACGAACAGGACTCGCCGCAAACGGTCTTCCTGTAACGGCGCGATCATTGTAGCGACCGGAAGAGTGTTGAACGTTTTCACGACACGGGCGCCGGGGGCCAGGCGGGCGACAATCTCGCTGCCGGTCTCTTCCCCCAGATCATCGATCTCGAACGACGGTGCATAGCTGGTGAAGATATTTGTCGCGTCGATCAAGACGCGGTTGTCCCAGTCGATATCAGGCGTAAGCACGTCGCTGAGTTTCGTCCATGGCATGGCCAGGACAGCGACCGGTTTGTTCATGGCCTCCGCCGCATGGCCGGCGGCTATCCCTTTCCCAAGTCGCGTCACGACATCACGCAGACTTTCCGGCCCACGGCTGTTGGCCAGGACTATGTAGTGACCGGCAGCGGCCAGCCGACTGGCGAGGGCCTGCCCGAGCGACGCTGCGCCCAGAATTCCGATTTCCATCGAAGAGACTCCTTGAGAGCGTATTGAAGTGAGCGCGTGGGCCAGACGGCCAAACCGGTTGTCGGCTCGGACCGTCTGGTCAACCGCGGACTTAAATCTGGTTCATGCCACCATCGACGAACAGTTCGATGCCGTTGACGAAGCTCGATGCCTCTGAAGCAAGAAAGAGCACTGCGTTGCTGATGTCTTCCGGCCGGCCGATCCGGCCAGAGGGAATATTGCCGAGGATATGGTTCTTGACACCTTCGGCCTGCTCACCGCCACCGAAGAGATCGTTGAGGCCGGCGGTCTCGGTCAGCCCGGGGCTGATAACGTTCACCCGGATATTGCGGTCCTTCAGATCGAGGATCCAGCTGCGGGCGAAATTGCGCACTGCCGCCTTGGTTGCCGAATAGACACTGAAGTTCGGTGTCCCCGCGGTGCCCGTGGTCGAAGACGTCAGGATGATCGAGGCTCCGTCCCGCAGCAGCGGCAGCGCCTTTTGCACGGTGAAAAGAACACCTTTCACATTGGTATCGAATGTCTTTTGATAGTGCTCTTCGCTGATCTCGCCGAGCGGGGCAAATTCACCTCCACCGGCATTGGCGAAGAGTACATCAATCTGGCTGTGCTGCTGCTGGACCGCGTCGTACAGCCGGTCGATATCTGCAAGCACGGACATATCCCCCTGCACGCCGGTCGTTCGCCCGCCAATGGACTTGACGGCTTCGTCAAGAGTTGCCTGGCGGCGACCGGTGATAAAGACGGATGCCCCCGCAGATGCGAATGCTTTTGCCGTCGCGAGACCGATGCCACTGGTTCCGCCGGTGACAACCACAACCTTGTTCTCGAAGTTCTGTGTCATTTCATTCTCCTGTCTGACGGCACGATTGCCGTTGACATGAAGATGCAAATGGAACGATCGTTTCTGTAGTGGGCATTTTCAACACTTAGCGTTCCATAGAAAGAACGATCTATGCAGCAAGACCTGAATGACCTGGCTTATTTCGCCGAGGTGGTGGCGCATCGCGGATTTGCGCCGGCAGGCCGGGCGATCGGCGTTCCCAAGTCAAAGCTCAGCCGGCGAATAGCGGCTCTGGAAGAGCGCCTGGGCGTAAGGCTGATCGAAAGATCAAGCCGGCGGTTTCGGGTCACCGACATCGGGGAGCAATTCTATGAGCGGTGCCGCAGCATGCAGTCGGAAGCTGAGCACGCCCATGCCCTGGTTGCGGAATCCCGGGCAGAACCGCACGGGCTGATCCGCTTCGGATGCCCAACCGGCCTCGTTGAGGTTGTTGCCCCGCTGATAAGCGAGTTCCTGTCTCGTCACCCCAAGGTACGGCTGCAGCTCGTAGCAGCCGATCGGGCGCTGGACCTGATCTCGGAACGCATTGATCTCGCCTTGCGTGTGCGTACGGCGTTGACCAGCGATGCCTCGCTGACAATGCGTACGATCGGTACGTCAATCAGAATTCTGGTTGCAAATCCAGGTCTGGCGCAGACCGTTCATGAGGTCGATGACCTGGACAAAGTTCCCTTGCTATCGACGAGTGATAGCGCGGATGAAATCGAATGGAACATCGAAACCGACATGGGCGAAACCCGCGCGTTTCGAAAGCAGGCCAGGATGGGCTGCGCGGATTTTTCGGCAACACGAACGGCCGTGAAGAAGGGTCTCGGTGTAGCGCTTTTGCCCGACCACGTCTGCAGCGCGGAACTGGCTACCGGGGATCTTGTGCGTGTCCTCCCGCAATGGCGAAGTCAGAAAGGGATCGTGCATCTGGTCTTCACGACGCGGCGCGGGCTGCCGCCAGCTGTCCGATCATTCATCGACCATCTTGCCCGCTGTTTTCCAAAGGATGCGCTGAGCTACGAATAACAGTCGAAACCAACCCATGTTGCGACTCCGTCAGTCCTTCGTAAGGTACTGTGGCGGATCCCCGAGAAATCAGAGCAAACGGATCTCATGGAAAGGAATGAAACAGGCAGAAAACCCCGATGCGAGCTGATCGCTCTGCACCGGGGTCCTGATTTTTCAGGCAAGTTTCCCGTCAAATACTCAAGGTCTTGTCAGCTGGTAGCCTCTTCCCTTTTGGCGCCTTGAATCCGCCGCTTGATCATCGGCCCGACGACAACCGCGACCGTCAGGGCTACCAGAACCAGGCTGGTTGTATTCGAGAACAGGACCAGCCAGTCGCCGCGTCCGATCCGCAAGGCAAGACGAAGGTTTTCCTCGGAAAACCCACCCAGGATTAGACCCAGGACAACCGGTGGCAGAGGGAACTTGAGCTTGTCCATTACCCAGCCGATCGCACCGAAGCCGAGCATCAGATAGACATCGAACATCCGTCCGTGGATCGAATAAACCCCGATCAGCATCAAGACGATGATGACCGACCCCAGGAGAGGACGCGGAAGATTCAAAAGGCGCGCAAAACTGTTCGTAGCCAGAGCCCCGCCAAGCAGCACCAGAAGGATCGCGCCGAACAGGAACTGCCACATGAAGCCGAATACCACGTCCGGATTGTCCCGGAACAGCATGGGCCCCGGCTGCAGACCATGCACCAGCAACCCACCCAGCATGACCGCAGCGACAGCAGTTCCCGGGATGCCAAGTGTCAGGGCCGGGATTAGCGCGGAAGCGGTGTCGGCATTGTTTGCTGTTTCCGCGGCCGCAACGCCTTCGGGTTCACCATTGCCCCAGGTATCCGGTGTTTTCGAGGCCCGGCGAGCTTCGTTATAGGACATGAAAGCAGCCATCGAACCGCCGGCTCCCGGAAGAATTCCGATCCAGATCCCGATGATCGATGAACGGATCCATGTCTTCCAGAAGCGGTACATGCGAGGCAGCGCACGCCAGATCGGCTCCGTTCCCAGCTTGGAACTGTTGACGCCGTCCGTTTTCAAAGGCGTTTCGAGCAGATCGATGACCGGAGGCAGCGCGTAGAGACCGACGAGCAGAATGACGATATTGACGCCGTCCAGAAGCTCCAGCTGTCCGAAAGTGTAGCGATCATTTCCATAGATCGGGTCCGAGCCCACCACTGAGACGAAAACACCGAAACAGGCGCTGATCAGCCCTTTCACCGGGTTGCCTCCCAGAAGGAAAATGATGCTGGCAAGGCCGAACACGGCAACCCAGAACACTTCCGAAGGGCCAAACAGGAGCGTGACCTTGGAGAGCGGAGGCGCGAGCAGCATCAGGGCAAAGGCGCTTGCGATGCCGCCGATCGAAGATGAGACGACGGCCACTTGCAGCGCAAATCCGCCCTCGCCCTTTTGCGCCATCGGATAACCGTCGAACGTTGTCGCAACGGCTGCGGGGGTTCCGGGAATCCGCAGAAGAACTGCGGGGATGGCACCGCCATACATTGCACCGTTGTAGATGCCGGCCATCAGACCGAGCGCGACCAGAGGTTCGAGACCGAACGTGAATGGCACAAGCACGGAGATGGCCATCGTGGCGCTCAGGCCGGGCATTGCACCGACAACAATGCCCGCAATCACGCCGATGACGACAGCGGCAAAGTTGGCCAGCCCGAAAACTTCGGGAAGTGCGCTGAGAAGATCGGAGTACATTGAGATCACTCCTGCCAGAGGCGTCCTGCCGGAAAGTCTTGCGACATTCCGTAATCGAAGATCAGCCAGATGGCTCCGGCAACGACCAGGGTTGCCACTGCAAGTCCAAGTGGGTTGCGATAGCCGAAGAGCCAGGCAACGAGCGGAATGGTTATGGCCGTGCTCGGATAAAAGCCGATCAGGTCGGTGGCCAATGCGTAGCCAAGGATCAGCAGAAAGGCACCTGCGACCCGGCCGGGCGACTTGCTCATGGGCTCGGTTTCTTCACCAGCCGACGCCTTGCGTTGATCGGCGATAAGAAGCAGTAGCGAGAGGATGATCAGCCCGACCAGCATCACGGCTGGCAGCAGGGCAGATATCGGCCTCAATGTCGAGGTCGGGTAGAGAAAAGCAAACGCGGCCGCGGCGATGCCAAGAGCGGTCAGTGTCTCGGGCCGGAGAAGGCGGTGTGTACGATGGTCGGACATGGCACTGGCTTTATCTGAGTAAGAGAGGCCGCGCGGGGGCGTGCCCCGCGCAACGCGCATCAGTTCCAGGGAGTCGTATCCCAGACCTGCTTTGCAAGGGTATGCAGATCCTCGGTCAATGCCTTGAAATCGTCCCCGGTTACCACTTCGACCGGATTTGCGGTTTCCTTCATGGCTTTGAGGAACTCCGGATCAGAGGCAAGCTGTTCGAATGCGGCAAGAAGCTTTGCCTGGACATCCTCAGGCAGGCTGGCAGGCGCAACGAACCCCCGCATGGATCCGTTAATCAGGTCCAGCCCCTGCTCCTTGAAGGTTGGCAGGTCTGGCGCAAAGTCAGAGCGCTCCGGCGTCGCAACGCCAAGTACATTCAGTTCTTCCTGAAACTCGGCCACCTCGGAAATGTTCAGGATACCCATCGCCACGTGTCCGCCCATGAGTGCGGTTCGCGCCGGCGCGGAGCCCTTGAACGGAACGATGGTGAACTCGGTTTCGGTCAGGCCCTCAAGCTTGATCAGCGCGAAGTGATCATCGCCTCCGAGGCTGGACATCCCGACGGTGATGGCCCCGGGATTGGCCTTGGCTTCCGCGATCAACTTGTCGAGCGTGTCGAGACCGCTCGCCTTGGAGGTGACGATCACGTTGGGATCGTTCACCACATTGGCGAGATAGGTGAAGCTGTCGGCATCATATTCCGCTTCACGATCAATCGTGCGCGCCATCATGCCCGGAAGGTTGAAGGTGCCGAGCGTGTAGCCGTCCGGAGAAGATCTCGCCGTTTCCGTAATGCCGATCTGCCCACTTGCACCCGGCATGTTCTTGACGACGAGGCTTGCCCCTTCGCCCAAATATTTTTCGATGAAAGGTGCAGCGGTGCGGGCCATAACGTCCGTGCCGCCGCCTGCGGAATATCCGACAATGACCTCGATGGGTTTTTCGGGATAGTCGGCCATGGCAGCCCCAGCGACCATAACCAGCGCACCTGCAATTGCAGAAGCCTTCAGGTAAGTAAGCATTTGTCTCCTCCCTTTGTTGAGACTGTTCAGTAATCCGGAAATTCGCAACCGCGTTCCTTGAGGGCTGCGTCCACCCAGCTGCGATCGTTCTTGCCTTCAGCGATTGCCTTCATCTGCCGTTCTTCGGCATCCTGCTTCGCCAGGGTCTGGCGAAGAATTTTCTCGGCCCCATCCAGGGGAACCGCGAGCACGCCATCGGAATCGCCCAGCACGATGTCACCTGGCTCGATCACCATTCCGTCCAGACTGATCGGAACATTGATTTCACCCGGGCCGTCCTTGTAGGGGCCGCGATGGGTGACCCCCGCGGCGAAGGTCGGCAGGTTGGTCTTGAGAAAGGCATCGACATCGCGGATTGCGCCATTCAAGACAAAGCCCGCAACCCCTCTCTTGACGGCATAGGCAAGCATCAGCTCACCCATGAGGGCATTGGAAAGATCCCCACCGGCATCGACAACGATCACATCACCGGGTTTGGCCAGATCGATCGCCTTGTGCAGCATCAGGTTGTCACCCGGACGGCTCTTGACGGTCAGCGCCACACCGGCCAGGCCGCCGGAGGAATGCATCGGTCGCAGACGCGGACCGGCGGCTGCGAGGCGTCCCATGCAGTCGGAGACATTGGCAACCGGAAGCTTGGCAAATTCAGCAACGAGTTCCAGCGGCGCAGCTTGTTTTCGGCTGCAAATACGAAAGCCAACCGACATGTTCATTCTCCTGCTTTGGCGTACATGGCACCGGCGTCGGCCAGAAGTGCACGATTTGCTATGCGTTCACGGGCGACAGGCTGGCCATCCAGAACCTGGAAGATGCCGCGCACGGCTTCCACTCCCACACGTGCACCGGCTTCGCGCGTGACGCCGCCGATATGCGGAGTGACAACGATGCGGTTTTCACTGAAGAACGGATGGTTCGCCTGGGGTGGTTCCACGGCAAAGGTGTCAAGTCCTGCACCTGCAAGATGACCTGATTGAACTGCAGCGAGCAGCGCGTCTTCGTCAATCAGCCCACCACGTGCCGTGTTGATCACGTAGCTGCCTTCCGGCATGCGCGCGATGGCTTCGGCGTTCAGGATCTGGCGAGTCTGATCGGTCAGCGGACAATGAAGGCTCAGGACATCGGATTGTTCCAGCAGCTCTTCGAGCGAGCTGCAGCGTTTTACGTCCAGTCTTTCGAATACGTCGTTGTCGGCATAGGGATCGAAGCCGATCAGGTTCAGGCCAATGCCCTTGGCAATTCGGCCTGTCGCCTGCGCAATAGACCCCATCCCCAAAAGGCCCAGTCGGCTTCCTGCCAGCTCGCGGCCAAGAAAACCCGCCTTTTCCCAGCGGCCGGCACGAAGCCCTGCGTCAAGCGGCAGGATGCGCTTCACTGTGGCAAGCATGAGTGCAATCGCATGTTCGGCGACTGAAACTGCATTTGCGCCTGTTGCAACAAGTACCGGAATGCCGCGGGATGCGGCTGCCTGGAGATCTATGTTATCGACGCCAACACCATGCTTTGAAATGACGCGGAGATTTGGAGCCTTTTCCAGGACGTCGGCATCCAGTCGGCCCATTCGCGAGACGATCCCTTCCGCCCCGGTCTCGACCAGAAGCGTGGAGATCACATCACTGTCTGCATAGGCCGGGGTATGAACGGTTTCGTATCCATGGTCTTGCACAAGCGCGACAGCACTTGGGTCGAGGTCGGGGCCGGTCACAAGGATTTTCTTGCTCATGCGTACGTCTCTCTGCTCTCCGCAAGCGGAAAGTGATTGTTCTTTGATAGGGGATGAGTGACCGCGTCCGCCTCCCAGCTTGCACGGTTGAATTCCTCCGCCATCTTGGGTAACGGATAGAATGACTTAACAAAAGCGAATTAATCTGGTTCTTATGTTAAGAAAAACTGGATGAAGGTATGGACACCCGTCAACTCAAGACCCTGGTCGCTATTGCAACCCGTGGCACCTTCACCAAGGCGGCGGAGATCGTAAACCTGACGCCATCGGCAGTCAGCCAACAGATCCAGGCGCTGGAAGTCGAACTGAACATTACCCTGTTCGAACGGTCGTTCCGTCCTCCGAAGTTGACCTCGCAGGGGCTTCAAGTCCTTGAAATGGCTCAGGAGATGTTACGTCTCGAAGACGATACCAAGGCTAATCTGCGGGGAGACAAGCTCGCCGGCACCCTCATGCTGGGCTCTGTTCGTTCCAGTGCATTGAATCTGCTGCCGAGAGCCATTGTCCAGATGCGAAACCAGTATCCCGATCTGAAAACCAATCTCAGAGTTTCTCTGTCTTCAACCCTGATTGCCGATGTGGCTTCCGGACGGCTCGATGCTGCCGTGGTCGCGGAGCATGTCGGCATTCCGCCCGCCTTGCGCTGGAGCCCCTTTCTTCGTGAGCCGCTCTGGCTGATCGCACCGGAAGACACAAAATCCACCGACCCTGCCGACCTGCTGGCCACCTGTCCGTTCATTCGATTTCGCAGCGCCGTGCCGCTTGCCAACCTTATCGACACGGAGATCTCTCGCATGGGGATCGCAACCAACGACATTGCCGAGATCGACACGATCGGATCCATCGTCACATGTGTACGGCAAGGCATGGGGGTTTCCGTTGTACCCCATGTCGCCTTGCAGGAACCGGATCACCAGCGGCTGACAAAACTCCCTTTCGGCAATCCGCAGGTGACAAGGCAAATCGGCATCGTTGAGCGGATCGTATCGCCGCGGGCTGAAATCATCGCGCGTATCCACACGGTACTTGCCGAACTTTGCGCCCCGCATGGCGTAAGCAGAATAGAGGACGTGTCTTGACCCTCCTCCGGAGGATCACCAGCCGGTAGGCTGCACCGCCTCATAGATGTGTCTTGTCAAAATGGCTGTCACCAGCGAGGTCGTTCGGTCTCGGGGCCACGAAAGAAGGCGTTGCCTGGACGAACGGAATATCCTCGCGTTGTTTTCTCCATCACAAGAACAAGGTGGCAATGCCGGGCAGAAGAATAACGAGCAGCAAAACCAGAAGCATGACCGCGATGAAAGGCATCGTGCCCGCGAAGATCTGTTCGACGGAAACGTCCGGATCGTTGAGCGTATTGTGCACCGTGAACACCGAGATGCCGAAGGGTGGCGTCAGGAGGCCGATTTCAACAGCGATCACGATGACGATGCCGAACTGGCTGAGGTCTATTCCCATGTGCTGCGCGATGGGCGCTGCGATCGGCACCATGATCAGGAGGATCGACGTACTGTCGAGGATCATGCCCATGACGAGAATGAGCGCCGAGCACAGAACCATGAAGCCCATCGGGCCGAGCCCGGTCTCGTTGACGAGGCTTGCGATGGCGTTGGGAAGGCCGGCAATCGACAACATGCGCGAATAGTAACTGGCAGCGACGAGCAGCAGCAGGATCGATACCGAGATCACGCCGGTCTGCTTCATCACCCGCCACAGGTTATGGCGGTTGAGGGAACGGCGTGAAAGAGCAACCAGCAGCGCACCGAAGGCGCCGACACCGCCAGCCTCCGTTGGTGTGAAATATCCCGAATAAAGTCCGCCGAGCACCAGAACCACGAGCAGGATGATCGGCACCAGCTTGGCGATCATCCTACCAAGCGGCATCGGTTCGATGGCGCTGTCGCGCCGGCGCTCCTTCGCAGCAGCCGGATCGGTGAGAACGAAACCAGGGAACAGGACGGTCACGGCAACGAGCATTGCCACGAAGCCACCGGCAAGCATCAGCCCCGGCACGATGCCGGCGATGAACATGCCACCGATGGAGACTTCTGCCAGAACCCCGTAAATAATGAGGAGCAAGCTCGGCGGGATCAGCATACCGAGTACCGATGAGCCCGCGACCGTGCCCGCAGCAAAGGCCGGGCGATACCCGTGACGCTCCATTTCAGGGACTGCGACACGGGTGAATACCGCCGCTGAGGCGATGGAGACGCCGGTGACCGCAGCGAAGATCGTGTTGGCCGCGACAGTCGCGACCCCGAGACCGCAGATGACCCGGCGCAGCAGTTCCTCTGCAACTTCGAAGGTGTCCCGCCCGACGTTGGAAACGCTCACCAGCAGCCCCATCAGGACGAAGAGGGGAATGGTCGCGAACAGATAATCGGCAATGCCGCTGTAGACGGTCAGCTCCAGCATCCTGAAGGCAAGGTCGATGTTATTGCGGATGATCCAGATCCCGGCAAAGGCCACAAGGAACAGCGCATAGGCTATTTGCATGCCGAGCAGAACCAGAACGATCAACGCGCCGACAAGCAGGAAGCCAATGGTCAACGTCGTCATGAAAAGCTCCGGAACATGCGAATTTCTGTGTGAGCCCGGTAAAACGCGGCCAGAACAGCCACCGCCGAGCCCAGGACCGTTATGCCCCGGAAGGGCCAGGTCGGAATGGTGAAGACGCCCTGGACGCCGAAAAATTCGGACGTCGCCCAGGCACTGGCGAATTTCGGCCAGGAAGCCCAGAGAATGAGACCGAACACGATGACGCCGCAGAGGGAGAACAGGGCCTCGATCAGGCAGACACCTTTCGGCGACACGCTTTCAAGACGCCGGACGAGAAAATCGGCCCGGGTCAGGCGCTTTTGCAGGATGGCAGCGGCAACCTGCAGGAAGACGATGGCAACAACGGTGCGCGCAGCAATTTCCGCAACGCCGGTAATCGGCGCGTTGAAGAAGTTTCGACCAAGGACATCAGCGACGATCAGTATCATGAGCGCGCCGATGGAAAGGGTACCGACCGATGACATGATGGCGGCCGTGCCGCCGAGCATTGCGCCGAAAGGCGCTTCCGAGAAAGCCGGGACATAGGCGTCGTCGGCCTCGGTTCTGGTCTCATCCGTCATCGTTACGTCCAGTTCGCTCTCAATAAACCCGCCCGGACAAGATGCCGGGCGGGAGAGGTGTGAGGCAAGGCCGCTCTCAGAGCCCTTCGTCCCAGGACCTCAGCGGTTCCGCACCACGTGCGCGCAGGGCGTCGAAATAGGCCTTCAGCACGACACGGCCGGCATCGCCGGTCTGTTCCAGCCACGGCTCCACGATATTCGGCAGTCCATTCACCCAGGCGGTTTTTTCTGCTTCCGGCAGTTCGTGGATCGTCAGACCCGCTTCCTGCATTTCCTTGAGTGCTCGCGTGGCAAGATCCTCGACATATTGACCGTGTGCCGCGGAAGTTGCCTTCGCAGCTTCCCGGAAGGCGGCCTGGACTGGTTCCGGCAGACCGTCGAAGAAGTCCTTGTTGGCCGCGATGCCGCCGAAATACATCGAGCCGATGCCCACGCGGGTGAGTTCAGGCGCGACTTCATAGACGCGGGTCGGCAGAATGCCCGACGCGAAGGACAGCGTACCTTCGGTCACGCCGGTCTGGATGTTGGTGTAATAGGTCGTCAGTGCACCGTCGACCGGCGTTGCACCCGTTCCGCGCAACCAGTTGGCCGAGGTTCCCGGGGCGTTGAGCTTGCGGTTTTCAAGATCCTTCATGGAGTTGACCGGGAAGGTGGCATAGATGTCGTAGCTGTCGGTGATGAGCGATGACAGATGAACCATGCCGTTTTCCGCCCAGCTGTCACGCAGCTCCGGCAGGTTTGCCGAAAGATCATCAAAGATCTCGATGATCATCTTGTGGTCTTCCGTGGCAAACGGCGTGAAATAGGTCACGTTCTGGAGCGGCATGTTCGCGCCTTCCCAGACGGTGCCGACCATGCCCACATCGACGATGCCGTCCATGACGGCCTCACGCGTGTCGGTGAATTTGTAGAGCGTGCCGGCGTAGGACTCCACCCAGTCGACCTTGTATTCGCCGGCGGCTTCCAGGATCCGGTTCACTTCCGGCTGGAAGGTGTTCTTCATCGCGTAGACCCAGATATTCTGTTCCGGATGCGAAGAACCGATGTTGACCGTGATCGCCTGTTGCGCGGCGGCAAGGCCGGCAGAACTGGCCAGCATGGCCGTTGCGGTTGCCAATGTTACGAACTTCATGATTTTCCTCCCTGCATTCGGAGCCTTATCCTCCCAGGCTCCTCTGGTTCAGTCACTCAAGGTTCCAAGTGCTCTCACGATCCGTTCAGGCGTGAACGGCATTTCTGTCACTTGCGCGCCCATGGGCCGCAGGGCGTCGTTGATCGCATTCATGACGGCGGCCGGAGACCCGGCAGTGCCCGCCTCGCCCGCGCCCTTGGCCCCGAGCAGGCTCTCCCCCGTCGGCGTTTCAACGTGACCGATGATCATGTCGGGCATTTCAGCCGCCATCGGCACGAGGTAGTCTGCCATCGAGCCGTTCAGGAGCTGGCCTTCCGCGTCGTAGTGGATTTCCTCGAACAGCGCTCCACCGAGCCCCTGAACGATGCCACCCCGGATTTGCTCGTCAACGAGAAGCGGGTTGATCACCCGCCCGCAATCCTCGACGCACCAATGCTTCAGCAGCTTCACGATGCCGGTCTCCGTATCGACCTCGAGGTAGGAGGCCTGGACGCCGTTGGTGAAGGCAAAGGGGTATTCGGACGTGATGAAGTGCCGTGTCTGGACAAGCTCCCGCGGCAGGCCCTTCGGCAATGTGTCGCCGCGGAAGTAGACGATCCGGCCGAGCTCTTCGAGCGGCATGCGGGCTTCGCCTGAAGTGCTGTCGACCACAGCGCCGTCGCGGATGTCGAGCTGCGCCTGATCGGCCTGGAGCATGGAAGCGGCCACTTCAAGGATGGAATCGCGAAGCGCCCGCGCCGCCTGCAGCGCAGCCTCGCCGCCGATACCGGCCCCGCGCGACGCCCAGGTGCCGCCACCGTAGGGCGTCACTTGTGTATCACCGGTAATGACGCGCACACGCGCGGGGGACACGCCAAGACCCTCGGCAACCACCTGGCTCAGCATCGCCTCTGTGCCCTGCCCCTGTTCGGTTACGCCGGACAGCGCAACGATCGATCCGTCCGGATCCATCCGCACCGTGCAACCGTCTTGTGCCGAGATGCGCGCGCCGCCGATACCGTACATGAAGGGCGAGGGATTGGTCAGCTCGATGAAGCTTGCAATACCGATGCCCCTGTAGATGCCCTTCTTGCGGAGCTCTGCCTGTTCTGCTCGCAAGCCGTCGTAATCCATCAGCTCCAGAAGCTTGTCCATGGAGGCGTGATGCGACAGCCCCTCGAAACGCATGTTCGCGGGAGACGTCACCGGATAGGCATCATCCCTGAACATGTTGCGCCGGCGGATCTCGACCGGGTCCATGCCGATTTCGGCGGCCGCCATGTCCACCAGCCCTTCGGTGATCGCGACCGCGATCGGATGGCCGACTGCCCGGTACTGGCAGGTCGGCGTCTTGTTCTGGAAGACGACCGTGGTCCTGGCCCGGTAATTCTGGAAGTCATAGGGGCCACCGCAGAGGTTCACCACCTGGTTGCCTTCGATGGCGGAGGTGCGCGGATAGACCGAATATGGGCCGATCGCCGTCCAGTCATCGACATCCATGGCGAGGATCCGGCCGTCTTCTCCAACTGCAATCTTCGCCTCGATCTGATGATCGCGGGCGTGGATGTCGCTGGAGAAACTTTCCAGCCGGTCGGCGATGAATTTCACCGGCCGTTTCATGATCTTGGCGATTGCCGCCGTCGCCATTTCGTCCGGATAGACATGCACCTTGATGCCGTAGGAGCCGCCGACATCCTCACAGATCACACGGACCCGGCTTTCCGGCAGGTCGAGATGAGTGGCCAGAACTGTCTGGATCATGTGGGGCGCCTGCGTCGCATGCCAGGCGGTCATCTGTTCCTCGGCCGGGTTCCAGTCGACCAGGATCGAGCGCGGCTCCAGCGTCACGCCCGTGTGCCGTCCGGTGACGAAGCGCGCCGAGACGACCTTGTGCGCGGTCCGGAAGGTTTCGTCCACGTCCCCCTGTTCGTGCAGGCGCCGGAAGGCGAGGTTGTCACCCATATCCGGATGCAGCACCGGCGTTTCAGGATCGAGCGCGGTCATCATGTCGGTGACGACGTCCAGTTGTTCGTAGTCAACATCGACAAGAGCCGCGCCATCCTCGGCAGCAGCGCGAGAGGTCGCGACAACGGCTGCCACCGGTTCGCCGACCCAGCAGGCTCGGTCAACGGCGATCGCGTGTTCCGGCGGCGATTTCAGGCCTTTCAGATGGGCGAGCACAGCAACCCATGGCTTGCAGACCTCGGCGATGTCCTCGCCCGTGAAGACCCGGAGCACACCCTTCACCGCTTTTGCATCCTCGGCGTCGATACGGTTGATCTTCGCGTGCGCGAAGGGCGAGCGCACAAAGGCGACATGGACCATGCGCGGCAGCACGATGTCGTCCACATAGACGCCGCGACCCTGGACCAGGCGCCGGGCATTGGGCCGGGGGACCGTCTTGCCGATATAGGAATTGGGCCGGTCCGGATTACCGAATTGAATGGTCATGCGGCCCCCTTCCGTGCGCGGACACGCGCTACCGTTTCAACCGCATCCACGATGGCTTCGTAGCCGGTGCAGCGGCAGTAATTGCCCGACAGATGTTCGCGGATCTGATCACGCGACGGCGTGCCGCCGGCCTCCAGCAGCTCGTTAATGGCAACCAGCATACCGGGCGTGCAGAAGCCGCACTGGAGCGCATTGCGCTCGACAAAGACGTCCTGAAGATCCTTTATCGCGCCCAGGTCCGACAGGCCTTCCACTGTCCAAACCTCGGCACCGTCCGCCTGGGCGGCCAGCATCAGGCAGCCGCGCACGGCTTTGCCGTCGACCTTCAGCGTACAGGCACCGCAGACACCGTGTTCGCAGCTTGCATGGGCGCCGGTAAGGCCAAGCTCGCCGCGCAGGAAATCAACGAGATGCTGACCTGCCGGCACACGCGCCTCGACGGGCTCCCCGTTCACGGTCAGGCTGATGTCGATCTTGTCGCGGAACATCTCCGTCATGCGTTTCCTCCCTCGATCCTGGCGGCGGCGCGGCGTAATAGGACACCGGCAAGGTGGCGGCGGTAAGCGGCACTTGCCTGCGTGTCCGACGGTGGGTCGATTTCCGCCTGCAGAGCCTGAACGGCGCCATCAATGTTGCCCTGGTCGAGAGCGGCCATGGCCCCTTCGGCAAGGACCGGTTTGGGCCCGACGGAAAAAAGCGACAGCCGGTGTCCATCGCCCCGCTTGACGAGGCACACTCCGGCAAGTGCATAGTCGCCGGATCTCCTGGCAACCTCGACGATGACCTGCTTTTCGCCGGGCTCTGCCTTCGGGATCGAGAGGCCTATCAGGATTTCCCCCTCCTCGATGGCCGTTTCGAAAATGTCCTGAAAGAAATCTTCCACCGGTATGTCCCGCGAGCCGTTGAGGCCCTCGACATGAAGCGTGGCGCCAAGGGCCAGAACGCAGGCTGGAAACTCCGCAGCCGGATCGGCATGAGCCAGCGCACCTCCTATGGTGCCGCGGTTGCGGATCGCAGCATGGGCGATGAATTCCACCGCCTGAGAAAGAAGCGGAGCAGACTGCCGGATCAGCGGATTGCGACCAATCTCCGCATGCGAAGTCAGCGCGCCGATCCGCAGACTGTCCTGCGTTTCGGTTACCCCGGAAAGCTCGCTCAGGCGGGAAATGTCGATCAGGACGTCGCCTGCGGAGAGACGCAGGTTCAAGGCCGCAACCAGGCTCTGGCCACCTGCAAGCACGCGGCCGTTGCCGTCGCTTGCGGCCAGCATTTCCAGCGCGTTGCGCAAACTGGATGCCCGGGCATAACCGCCCGCCGATGCCTTCATGGCGTCTCCCTCCCGATTTCATCGCGACGCCCTCCAGCATCGCTTATTGAGCATCTGCTCAACTTTATTGATCAGATGATCTATAAAAATCGGAAGATTGCAAGTAGATTATTGCGTGCCGTATGAGGGAGGCAGGAAAAGGAACATGAATGGAATGACCGATGTCGCCGAAACGGGGGACACTTCCAGCCGTCGCAGGCTGCCCCCTTCCGAACGCCGCCAGCAGATCGTTGAAGGTGCCGTCGCCTTCTTCGCCGAGGTCGGCCTTGACGGCAACACACGCGATCTCGCCAAGCGTATCGGCGTCACGCAATCGCTGCTTTTCAACTATTTCGCCACCAAGGACGATCTCATAGAGGCGGTCTATGAAAAGGTGTACCTCGGGCGTCTTTCTCCCGACTGGCCGGAACGGCTGACCGACCGGGAAGTGCCGCTGCGTCGGCGCCTGCTCGATTTCTACACCGAATACAGCACACTCATCTTCCAGTACGAGTGGATGCGGATTTTCATGTTTTCCGGCCTTTATGGTGCAGAACTCAACCGCCGCTATCTCAAACATCTAGGCGACGTCATCCTGCTACCGCTCCTGGGCGAGATCGAACACGAGGCAAATTCCGGCGTCACACCGGTCATGGAAGATATCTGGAACCTGCACGGCGGCATCGTCTACATCGGCATCCGACAGCACATCTACCGAACCCCCTGCCCGGACGATCCGTCCGAGGCCATATCAAGAGCGATCGACCGTTTCCTGCTGTCGTTCGGTATCAGTCCCTGCCCTTGAGCTGGCGCTGAAGAGGTTGTCCGCTATTCAAGCGGCTCATTCACCACCCCCGGAGAGGAACACGCGGGACCAGGCTCCAATCCTGTTCGAAGCGCAGCTGGACAGTCGGAAACGCGATTTCGGTAACTTCGTGGAGAACAGAGATAACGTCGTTCCGGCTATCCCCCAGGTTTTTCAAGGACCGCCTAACATCCACAAGCTCCCAGGCAGCTACACATTCCGGGAACCTCAATCTTGCAGTGAGGTAAATCCAGCAGACAGCCCGTCAGATCAACATCCGCCGAGGCTCTTTCAAAAGACCTGCATAATAGCTCAGGAAGCGCGCGGCGTCTGCGCCGTTGATGCCCCTGTGGTCGTAGCTGAGATCGAGGGGCACCATCTGGACGGGTTGGAAAGTCTCCCCATCCCAGACGGGGGCGACTTCAGTGCGGGTGATACCGAGAATGGCAACTTCCGGCGGATTGACGATCGGGGTGAAGGCGGTGCCGCCGATCCCGCCGAGGTTGGTGATGGTCATGGACGCGCCGCCCATTTCATCAGGGCGCACCTTGCGCTCTTGTGCTCTGGAGGCGAGATCGGCGATTTCCGCCGCGATCTGCCAGAGGCCTTTCCGGTCAACGTCCCGGATAACGGGCACCATCAGGCCGTGGGCGGTGTCGACCGCGATTCCAAGGTGCACGTAGTCTTTCAGGAACAGCGTCTTGCCGTCCGAGCTGAGAGAAGCATTGAACTTCGGGAATTCCCGCAAGGCCTTCGACAAGGCCTTGGCATGGAAAGCCAGCGCCGTCAGCTTCACGCCGCGCTCGCCGGCTTCCGTCCGCAATTCCTTGCGCAGGGCTTCGATGGCCGTCATCTCCGCGCGGTCATGATGGGTGACAGCGGGAATGAGCCTCTGGGCCGCGGCCATGTTTTGCGCTGCGACTTGGGCAAACCTTGAGACGGGTTCTTCCGTGACCGGGCCATAGAGCGTGTGGTCGACGTCCCAGTAGGACCTGTCGCCCGATTGCGCGGGAGAGACCCCGGCGGAGGGCGACATCCCAGCATCGCCTTCGCCTTCCACATCCTCGCGGGCGATGGACGTGCGTCCGATGTCGCGCGCGAGTTTCTCGATGTCTATACCCTTCTGCCGGGCCAGCGCCCTGACCGAAGGCGGTGCGATCACGTCGGACATCTCCACCTCCTACCAGCTTGCCGAAATATACTGGGTTTCCATGAACTCCAGCATGCCTTCATGGCCACCTTCACGGCCGAGGCCGGACTGTTTGGTGCCGCCGAAGGGAGCCGCCGGATCGGAGACGAGACCGCGATTGAACCCGACCATGCCATAGTCCAGCTTTTCACAGACCTGCAGGCCGCGTTTCATGTCCTTCGTGAAGACATAGGCAACCAGACCGTATTCCGTGTCGTTGGCCCTGCGGATCACGTCGTCCTGATCGGTGAAGGTCTGGAGGGCGGCGACGGGCCCGAAGATTTCGTCGTGCACGCAGTCGGCCGTCTCGGGCACACCCGACAGAACCGTGGGCGGATAGAAAAAGCCCTTCCCGCCCGGCAGGTCGCCGCCGACTTTGATCTTCGCTCCCTTCTCAACCGCATCGCGAACGAAATCCGCGACCTTGTCGCGGGTTTCCGCATTGACCAGCGGGCCGACATCCACGTCCGGGTCAGATCCGTCGCCGACCTTCAGTTTTTTCATGGCCTCGACAAGTCGGCGGGTAAAGTCGTCGGCAACGGCTTCATGCACGTAGATCCGGTTGGCAGCGGTGCAGGCTTCACCGAGATTGCGCATCTTGGCCAGCATCGTGCCCTGCACCGCCTCATCAAGATCCGCATCGTCAAAAACGATCAGCGGTGCATTGCCGCCAAGTTCCATCGCCGGTTTGAGCACCTGATCGGCCGCAGAATGCAGCAGCTTGCGGCCAACCGCCGTGGAACCTGTGAAGGAGACGACGCGCACGCGCGGGTCGTGCAGCATGTGATCGACAAGTGCGCCGGTGCGCCTGGAAGGCAGCACATTGACAAGGCCATCCGGAACGCCGGCTTCTTCCAGGAGGGGCATGAGCGCCAGCATGGTCAGCGGCGTTTCGGAGGCCGGTTTGATGATCACCCCGCAGCCAGCGGCCAGAGCCGGAGCGATCTTGCGGGTGCCCATGGCCGCCGGATAGTTCCAGGGCGTGACAAGAACCGCAAGGCCGGCAGGCTTGTGCTGCACGATGATGCGCGCGCCAGAGGCAGGCGCATGGGTGATGAGGCCGTCGGCGCGTACGGCTTCTTCGGCAAACCAGCGGAAGAATTCGGCGGCATAGGTCGCCTCGCCCATGGCATCGCTGCGCGCCTTGCCGTTTTCCAGCGTGATCATGCGGGCAAAGTCTTCCAGCCGCGCCGTCATCAATTCCCACGCCTTGCGCAACACTTCCGAACGTTCGCGCGGCGTTTTGGCGGCCCATGTTGCCATCGCAGCTTCCGCGGCATCCAGCGCGGCGTCCGCATCCTTGATGTCGGCGGAGGCGACGGAGGCAAGCACCTCTTCGGTTGCCGGGTTCAGAACGTCGAACCTTTCGCCGCTCGCTCCCGCGCACCAGGTGCCGTTAATGTAAAGATCGTTATGGTCCATAATGGTCCCCATGGGTTCAAAGCAGGTGGCGGAGCGGTTGCTCCATCCGACCCGCGAAATTGGAAAGCAGGTCAATCGCCCGAGGTGCAGTCAGTCGGTCCCCGGCCCATTCCAGCACGAGAGCGAGATCCTCCCCCTGCCGCAGAATGCTGATGACGGGGCATTTGCCTGCATCAAGCTGAAGCGCCGAGATGCGGCTTGCTCTCAGGTCACGCACCAGCAGATCCACTTCTAGATCATCGTCCGCCGGTTTGACCTGACCAAGCCAGAGCGAAGCAGCGGAGTAGACTTGCGACTGCCGCATATTCTCAACGCGGACTTTGGCGGGAAAGTTCCCGAAACTGGCAGCCGCAAACCCGGCCAGCAGAGCTGCCTGATCGGCTTGCCCGCCGCTGTCCTTCGCCCAGGCCACGAAGTCTGCAAATCCGGTACCCGATACCTTTGCCCTGAGTTCGAAGCGCTGCGCCGTGGCACTTGCCGCCGGCGTTTCCGCGCGCAGGGTCTTGAGGGTCTCCAGATCCTTGACGTGAAACGGCTGGGGGTGGCCGGCATCGGCCAGACGCTGCAGGTCCAGCCCTTGTTCCTGCGCAAGCCGCCGTGCCTTCGGCGACGCAAGAACTCTCCCGGCCACCCCGGGCGCGGTCTTGGCCGCCACCCGTTTTTCAGGAGAAGGTGCAGGCGTGTTGGCAGGTTCCGTCTTTTCCTGCCGCTCCGGCGCTGTTTCACCGGCCGCAGAAGCTGTTGCTCCAGCAGCCTTACGCGACACTGCCTTGTCCGGCTTTTGCGCCGATATCACCGCTATCGTCTGGCCGACAGGCACTTCCTCACCCGCTTCCGCCAGAAGCGCGGCCACGAAACCGTCGCGGCCGGCGTTGACCTCAACCGTGCTCTTGTCCGTTTCCACTTCGAAGAGAATGTCGTCAGCCGCAACGGCTTCTCCGGGCTGTTTGCACCAGGCAACCAGAAGGCCCGTGTCCTGAGCCATGCCGAGTGTCGGCATGATTACCTGGTGCCCGTCCGGAAGGGCTTCACCCCCGGCGTCTGCCCCGGCTTCCCGACCGTTAGCCTTTAACTGTTCCCCGGTGGATGTGTTGTCCGGCGATGGGCTCCCGTTTGCCTGACCAGCCCCTTCCGGGGTTTCAGAGATCATCGCGATCACCTGTCCAACCGGAACATCGCTGCCTGCTTCCACGGAGACGTCGGTCAGATAGCCTTCCTTCTGCGCCTCCACTTCCATGGCGGCCTTGTCGGTTTCCACCTCGAAAAGCACATCGCCAGCGGCCACTGCCTCTCCCGGTTTCTTGTGCCAGGCCAGCAACTGGCCGCTGTCCTGGGCCATGCCGAGCGCGGGCATGATCACCTCATGCGGCATGGATCAGCTCCCCGCGGCAGATCTTGCGCGCGTTGTCGGCAACTCCTGCGGCATTCGGCACGGTGATGTCTTCAAGGGCAGGCGAAAACGGCACCGGCACGTCCATGGCGCCCATGCGGATGACCGGCGCGTCGAGGTCGTAGAAAGCTTTCTCGCTGATCCGCGCGGCAATTTCCGCCGTCACGCCGTAGCTCTGGTGGCCCTCGTCGATGACGATGGCGCGCGACGTCTTGCGGACAGAACGCAGGATGGTTTCCTCATCCAGGGGCACGATCGTGCGCGGGTCGATGATCTCCGCGCTGATGCCCTCGCGGGACAACGTTTCCGCCGCTTCCTCGGCCACCTGCACCATGGAGGAGGTCGCCACCAGCGTGACGTCCCGGCCCTCGCGCTTGATGTGCGCCTGGCCGAAGGGGATCAGGTATTCTTCTTCCGGCACCGGGGCCTTGTCGTTGTACATCAGCTTGTCTTCGAAGATGACCACCGGATTGTTGTCCCGGATTGCGGTCTTCATCAGGCCCTTTGCCTCGTAAGCCGAAGATGGCATGGCGACCTTCAGTCCCGGAATGTGGGCAACAAGCGCCTGCAGGGACTGGCTGTGCTGAGCAGCGGAGCGCCGGGTCGCGCCCATGTTGGTGCGCAGGACCAGCGGGACGTTCAGCTTGCCGCCGGACATGTAGTGGGTCTTGGCGGCCTGATTGCAGAGCTGATCCATGACCAGATAGAGAAAATCACCGAACATCAGGTCGACGATCGGCCTCAGTCCGGTCATCGCCGCACCAACGGCAATGCCCATGAAGCCGGGTTCGGAAATCGGCGTGTCGATGATCCTGTCCGTTCCGAACTCCTCCACCAGGCCGGACAGCACCTTGAACGGCGTTCCGGCCTCCGCGACGTCTTCGCCCAGGAGAATGATCGACGGATCCCGGCGCATTTCTTCCGCGATGGCTTCGTTGACTGCCCTGGACAGGGTGATTTCACGTGTCATGGCGTCCCTCCTCAGGCGGCCGTGCCGGCGTAGACATGCATGTCCACTTCCCGCACATCCGGATATTTCGCGTCGAGCGCATATTTGACGGCAGCTTCGGCATCGGCCGCGATTTCATTGTCGATGGCCACCAGTTCGTCCGCGGTCATGATCTTCTGGTCGATCAGCCACTTGCCGAAGTTGGTGATCGGGTCGCGCGCAGACTTCCATTCCGTCTCTTCATCCTTGGCGCGGTAATAGTCGCGGTTGATGTCGCCGACGTGGTGGCCGTGATAGCGATAGGTGTCGAGTTCGATGAAGAACGGGCCTTCGCCCTTTCGGCATCTGGCGGCGAGCTCGCCCGCCAGCTTGTTCACGGCCAGCACATCCTGGCCATCGACCTTGAAGCTCTCGATGCCGAAGGCTTCCGCCCGGGCGGTCAGCGAACCAGCCGCGATTTCCTCGGTCCTGGTGTATTCGCTGTAGCCGTTGTTCTCGCAGGCATAGATGACGGGAAGCTTCCAGAGCGCGGCCATGTTCATGACCTCGTACCAGAGCCCTTGTGCCGTCGCGCCATCTCCGAAGAAACACACGGTGACGTGCCCGGTACCCAGACGCTTGGCGGTGAGTGCCGATCCGGTGGCAATGCCCATTGAACCGCCGACAATGGCGTTTGCGCCCAGGTTGCCGTTGGCCTGGTCGGCGATATGCATCGATCCGCCCTTGCCCCGGCAATAGCCCTCTTCCTTGCCCAGAAGCTCGCAGAACATTTCCTTGAAATGCGCTCCCTTGGCGACACAGTGACCGTGCCCCCTGTGCGTCGACGTGATCTTGTCTTCGGGCGTCAGCGCTTCGCAGATGCCGACGGCCACGGCTTCCTGACCGGAATACATGTGGGTCAGGCCCGGCATCTTCGCCGACAGGTAAAGCTGGTTGGCGTTGTCCTCGAAGGCACGGATGCGCACCATCTGCGTGTACATGCGCAGATACTCTTCCGTGTTGTGTTTCTTTTTCTTCGCAGCGCTCATCTTGTTGTCCCTTGACTGGGCCCGGCCGCCGCGCGGCCGGGCACGATGGGCAGGTCAGTACCGGTTGGCGATCGGAAGTTCTTCGGCCGGGAACAGGCTGATCACCTCAACGCCCGTGTCCGTCACCACGACTTCCTCCTCGATCCGGGCGGCGGAATAGCCGTCGGCGGCCGGGCAGTAGGTTTCCAGCGCGAACACCATGCCCGTCTTGATTTCCATCGGATGGTCGAGCGAGACCGCACGCGAGATGATCGGCCGTTCGTGCAGGGCCAGCCCCAGGCCGTGGCCGAATTGCAGACCGAAGGCGGTTTCCTCATTGGGGAAGCCGAATTCCTCCGCCTTGGGCCAGACTTCCGCCACCTTGTCGGTGGAGACGCCGGGCTTGATCATGGCGATGGAGGCATCGATCCATTCACGCGCCTTGACGTAGGCATCACGCTGCGCGGGCGTGGCCCGACCAATGTTGAAGGTTCGGTAGTAGCAGGTCCGATAGCCCTGATAGGACTGCAGAATGTCAAAAAACGCCTGATCGCCCGGACGGAAGTAGCGATCGGTGAAATTGTGCGGATGCGGATTGCAGCGCTCGCCGGAAATGGCGTTGATCGCCTCGACATCATCCGATCCCATTTCGTAGAGCATCTTGTTGGACAGGGCGACGATGTCGTTCTCGCGCACGCCCGGCTTCAGTTCCTCGTAGATCATGTGATAGACGCCATCGACCATGGAAGCCGCCTGAGTCAGAAGCTGGATCTCGTCCCAGTTCTTGATCTCGCGCGCAGCCAGCATGATCTGCTGTCCGTCGACCACGTTAAGCCCCTCTGCCTGCAGCGCATGGAACATGGCGGTTTCGGCATAGTCGACACCGACCGGCATATCCGCCATGCCCGCGTCCCGGATCAGCCCGGCAATCTCGCGGGCATATTTGCGCATCAGACCGAATTCCGGCGGGATGGTGCCGCGCATGCCGACCACACCTGCCCGGCAATGATCCGGCACCAGCCAGTCGGAGAACTTCTTGTGGTGGACGGCGGCTGAACCGAAGTCCCACACGTAAGGGGCGTCATCACCCGTTAGCAGGCAGAAGCGGCACATCTTGTCCCGCTCCCATTCACCGATCTTGGTGGCCGAGACGTAGCGGATGTTGTTGACGTCAAACAGCAGAAGCGTACCGGCGGGAGAGGCCTTCAGCGCCTCCCGTGTTCTGGCAAGGCGATACCGCCGCAACCGATCATGGTCGATGCGGCGTTCGAAATCGACGGATGTGTGACCCCAGGCGGGCAAACGCCCCTCCCAGCGCCAATGCGGTTCGAGATCCTGCGGCGTCAGGAGGTTGGGTAACAGTGCGCGAGACATGGCTCTCTCCTTCGGATGCACCTGCGCACATCCGTCATGTAAAAAGAATATTGTTTTTCAGAGTGTTACTGGATGCACCAGCCGCCATCGATGTGGATCATTTGGCCCGTCATGTAGTCGCTGTCGGGGCTGGCGAGAAACGACGCGGTGCCCTTGATGTCATCCGGATAGGACACCCGCTTGATCACCAGTTCGTTGTTGGCGATGTCTTCGTAGGCCTGTCCTGCCCGTTCCTTGAAGCCGATTTCGACAAGGTCCTTGTCGAGCTGTTCCCACAGCGGTGTCACCACCACGCCGGGGGCATAACCGTTGACGGTGATGTTGTGTTCGCCGAGCGCAACGGCCCCGCAATGGGTCAACGCCAGGCAGCCGTATTTGGATGTGCAATAGACGGTCACATCCACCAGAGGCTTGCGCGAGGCGATGGAGCCGACATTGATCAGCTTGTAGGGAAAATCCTGTGGCCCTTGCGCAATCATCTGCCGGGCGGTTTCCTGCATGCCAAGCCACATCGCCTTGGTGTTGACGCCCATGATGAGATCCCAGTTGTCCTCATCGATATCCATGAAGAAACGGGGCTTGTTGAGGCCGGCGTTGAAGAGGCCCACATTGATGCTGCCGAAAGCTTCGACAGTTGCCGCCACCGCCGCGGCGTTGTCCTCGCGACGCGTCACGTCCATCTTGACCGCAACCGCCTTGCCGTTACCGGCCGCATTGATCCGCTCCGCGACGGCCTGGGCTTCGTCGAGGTCCAGATCACCAAGACAGATATTGGCGCCCTGAGCTGCAAAATGCTCGGCGTTGGTTGCGCCCATGCCGCGTGCGGCACCGGTAATCAGAACGTTTTTTCCCTTGAGCCGATTGGGGTCCATGAATTCCTCCCATTAAAGTTTTCCAGCCTCCCGCAGAAGTCGGTCGGCACGATCTTGAGCCATCTGCAACGCGGCTTTTGGCGCCTTCACGCCACGCAACATGTCGTGGCATTCCTCCCCGCAGATGCGGATGATGTCGTTGATTTCCGGGATTGGCGGTCGTGGCCAGAACTGCAGTTCGTCCCGCCAGGACATGGCGTCCACCGCTTCAAAGATCGGAGACAGGCGCCGGACTTCCGGGTCCGCGCCAACCGAGTAGCGCGGATTGGTGCGGCTGCCGTGTTCGACGTAGAGCTTTTGCGCTTCAGGCGAAGTGAAGACGATCAGCGCTTCGGCTGCCGCCTCCAGCCGTTCCGGTGCGATATTGGCCGGAATGCCGAGCAGATAGCCGCCGACCGGGGCGATATTCTGCGCATTCGGGCCGGAAGGATGCGGCAGGAAACCGACCTTGCCATGAGCCGCGCAGGCCGGATTCTGTTCGAAGTATGGAGCGAGCAAAGTATAGCCGTAGGCCATCGCCACACGTCCGCTTGCGAACGGACGGACGCGCTCGTACCAGGACATCGACAGGATGTCCGGCGGCGAATATTGCAACAGCGCCATCAGGTATTCGGCTGCGTCCAATGCCCGTTCGGAATAGATGACCGGCCGATAGCCCCCGTCCGCAAGTCGCGAGGCGTCATAACCACCGGCCTGTTTGGGCAAATCCAGAATAGGCTGGCCGAAGTCCGCGCAAGTCATCATGAATGTATGGCCCAGCGCGGTCCCGCGTGCCGCGTTCCAGGCAATTCCGTATCTGCCCTGAACCGGGTCGTTGAGCCGGGCGGCGGCCTTGAGCAGCGCGTCCGTCGTGAGGGGCGGTTCAAGCCCTGCTTCCGCCAGCAGATCCTTCCGGTAAAACAGCAGTTCCGGCGTGGTCTGCGAGGGCACACCGTATGGCTTGCCTCCCCAGTGAGCTGCCTGCCAGCCGGCGGTGTGAAAATCGCTCGGCTGAAGCCGCTCGACATCCAGCACTTCGTCCAGCGGCAGGAGATACCCGTTCTCGGCAAACTCGCCCAGCCACGGCAGGTCCAGGGCAATCAGGTCATAGCGGCTTGTCGCCCTGTGGGCGTTCTTGACCGCTTCTTCGTGAAGCCGGTCGATTGAAAAGGCCCGCTGCTGAATGGAGCACCCGACCACCTGCTCGAACTGGCGCTTCAGACCATGCATCACCATGAAGGTGGGATCGCCATGGACCAGAACGCGAAGATCGCCGGACAGTTTCAAGGGTTCAAGCAGGACCTGGGGCGGCTGGATTGTCTGGGCTTCCAGGTAAGACCCGCCGAAATAATAGTCCTGTGTGCCGGAGCGCAGATCGGCCGCCCCGAACGATTGCGCCGCCATCCTGCGGACACGGCTGCTGAACTGGGTCCATGCCTCCAGCATGTCAGCGCTCGGATGGAGGGAATAGCTTCTGCCGGAAGACGTCCTCGGCCTTTGCTCGATCAGGCCGTTGTCGATCATCTCGCGCATGCGGCGGCTGGCTGTCGCGTAGGGAACGCCCGACGCGCCAATGAGCGAGGTCGGGGTCACCGCCTTCGCTTCCAGATGCCTTTTCACCAGATAGGTCGACATTTTGACATAGGGGTTCGGAGCAGATATCTCCAACAGACCATCCATCTCTTCTTCAAAGTTCTCCAGAAAGCTGAGAACCTGGAGGATTTCCGTCTTGGCCTGTTGCGTCAGATAAGTCTTTTCGCGAACCAACTCTCCCTCTTGCTGGTTCATCGCTCGGCTCCAGTTTTCCGGACGGGATGAACCACTGCTGCGTTTCCTCGTTTTGGATATTTTTTGGATCGACATTGAATGTCCTCCTAAGCGTGAGCGACGTGGCCGATTAGAAAAACGGCCAAAAAATCCATTTTGGATATAAGAACATCCATTTTGGATATTTTCGAGGGGGCGTCGTTCTGCCGAGGCGTGCAGGCTTTTTGGTGACGCTCACGGTGGGCGCATATCCGTGTCAGGAGGAGGCACGGTTCAGAATTCAGACCATTCGAAATGGTCTCTCAGGGAGGAAATGAAACAATGAACACTTTCCGTTCGCTGCTTGTCGCCACGACGGCTGCTGCAGGCCTGACCTTGTCTGGCGCAGCCGGTGCAGAAACGATGAAGATCGGCATCACGCAGAACAACGTCGGCGTCGACAGCTACCAGACCACCTATGAAAAGGCCTTTATCGCGGCAGCCGACGCCAATGCGGATGTCGAAACCGTCGTTCTGGACGCCGGCGGCGATGTCGCCCGGCAGATCGCCCAGATGGAAGACCTGATCCAGCAGGAAGTGGACGCGATCATTATCTGGCCGACGAACGGTGAAGCCGTCATCCCGGCCGTCCGCAAGGCCTTCAAGGCCGACATTCCGGTGATTGTGACCAATTCGAACATCGCCGAACAGGGCTTCGAGTTCGTGAAGTCCTTCTCCGGTCCGGACAACATCACCCAGGGCTCCCGTTCCGCCGAGATCATGTGCGACAAGTTCAAGGCCATGGGCATCGAGAACGAAGCCCAGATCGTTCAGATTTCCGGCCAGCCGGGCTACACGACTGCAATCGAGCGCGCCAAGGGCTTCGAAGACCGCCTGCCGGAAGTCTGCCCGAATGTGACCCTGGTGGAGACCCAGCCGGGCGACTGGAACCGCGAAAAATCCCAGAAGGTCATGGAAGCGTTCCTGGTCAAGTATGACGACATCGACGGCGTCTACGCCGGCGACGACAACATGGGTGTCGGCGCGCTGAATGCCGCCAAGGCCGCCGGACGTGAGGGCATCATCTTCGTCGGTGCGACCAATTTCTCCGTTGGTTACGAGGCAATGGAGCGCGGTGAATACTGGGGCTCGATCTACCAGTCGCCCGTTGACGATGCCGAAGCTGCCCTGCAGACGGCAATCGACATCCTGTCCGGCAAGGATGTTCCGTTCCTGAACTACTTCGACACGCCGAAGATCACCCAGGACAACATGGCCGAATTCGACAAGCCTGTCTTCTGAGCCTGAAGGTCAAGCCCGACTGGGGCGCGAGCCAAGCCTTGCGCCCCATTTTTTCCCAATACATTGACCGGGAGGAAACCATGGGCCGAGTGTCCGGGCGTTCCTGTATCGTCACCGGCGCTGCCCGAGGGATCGGACGTGCCATTGGCGAAGCCCTTATCAACGAGGGAGCGGATGTCTGCTTTGCGGACATCAACGGCGAACAGGCAAGTGCCGTTGCCGAAGCCAACCGCGACCGTGCTGCCGAAACCGGCGCCGGGGTGACATGGGCCCAGGTCGATGTGACCGATCGTGATCAGGTTCGTGCCATGATCGCGAAAACCGTCGCGGCTTTCGGCAAGCTGGACGTCAAGTTCAACAATGCCGGCGTCAACAAGCCCATGAACTTTCTCGATGTCACTGAGGACAACTGGAACTTCATCATGGGAGTGAACGGCCTTGGGTGCCTGATCGGCATGCAGGAGGCCGCCCGTCAGATGATTGACCAGGGCAGCGGCGGCAAGATCATCAACACCGCGTCGATCGCCAGTCGACAGGGGTTCGACAATGTCGCGCCCTATTGCGCCTCGAAATGGGCCGTGGTCTCGCTGACGCAATCCGGCGCAAGAGACCTTGCCAGACACAACATCACCGTCACAGGCTTCGCGCCGGGTGTCGTGGCTACCGAAATGTGGGAACAGGTGGACCGGGATCTTCTGGATATAGGTGCTGCCGAGCGGCCCGGACAGGCGATGGAGGAATTCTCCTCCGAGATCCTGCGCGGCCGGGTGGCGACACCGTCCGACATCACGGGAACGACCACGTTCCTTGCATCACCAGAAAGCGATTACATGACCGGCCAGGTGGTGATGATCGATGGTGGCATGACGCTCGTTTGAAACTTTACAACAGGATGAGGGAGGGTCTGTTGTCCGACATATCAACCAAGGCTGCCAGCCGTCCCGGCAGTTCCAAGGAAAAATCCATGAAGCCCTTCAGTCTGTCGGGCGTTGGGGGATTTCTGGCGAAACAGGGCATTCTGATCGCCTTCGCCGTCTTCATGATCGGCTTCACGATCGCCAACCAGCGCTTTCTCGACCCAGACAACATCATGGGCGTAGTCCGCTCCTCAGCAATCCTGGGCGTGATGGCCCTTGGCGTCACCTTTGTCGTCATCAGCGGCAATCTCGACCTCTCCGTCGGATCGATGATGTCTTTTGCCACCATCGTCGTCCTCGATCTGCACGACAAGCTGGGGCCTTTGCTCGCCATTCCTTCCATGTACGCCATGGTACTGTGCCTGGGCGCCTTCATCGGCTTCCTCGTCGGGTATCTGAAGCTGAATTCCCTGATCGTGACCCTAGGAATGTTGTCGGCGATCCACGGACTGACCCTCACCTATTCCGGCGGCAAGAACATGGATATTGCCGACAAGGAAGGCACCTGGTTCAGCGTGTTCGGCCAGTCGACCGTCCTCGGCATTCCGGTACCGATCCTGCTGTTTGCGCTGGTCGCTTCGGTTCTGGGGATCGTCCTTGCCAAGACACCGTTCGGTCGCAAGGTCTACGCGGTTGGAGGCAACGGCACCGCGGCAACCTTCTCGGGCATTCGCAGAGCCCGTGTCGTCTTCACCTGCTACCTCTTGTCCGCTTTCTGCGTCGGTACTGCCGGTCTCATCCAGGCCAGCCGGTCGCTGGGAAGCCAGAACACGGTTGGCCAGGGGCTTGAGCTTGAAGTTCTGGCTGCGGTCATCCTCGGCGGAGCGTCGCTGATGGGCGGCTCCGGCACGATCTTCAAGACCGTTATCGGTGTCCTGATCCTCGGCTTCATCCAGAACGGTCTCTTGCTCGTCGGACTGCAGTTCTATGTCCAGTATGTGGTGACCTGGATCATCATCATTCTTGCCGTGTGGCTGGATATTGCCGCCAAACGCGGCAAGCTCTGGTCGCCGATCGCGTGAGGGAGGGATTGATGGAACCGGGAACCTTGAGCACTTTTCTGAAACGTGGCGCGATCTGGGGCTTCATTCTCGTCGAACTGGTCTTCTTCTCGGTCGCGGGCGAATTCCTGTCGCTCAGTGACAAGGCCTTCATGGACGTGGACAACATGCTGCTTTTGTTCAAGCAGTCTGCCCCCATCGGGATCATCGCCATCGGCATGACGATCATCATGATCAATGGCAATATCGACCTCAGTGTCGGAGCGACCTTTGCCCTGAGCGCCGTCGTCCTGCTCGACAGCATGACCTGGCCGGTTTTCGCCGGCCTCGGCGACGGCGTCATTCCCATTGCCTGGGGACTGGCATTGCTGACAGGGATCGTTCTGGGCGCTCTGAACGGGCTGATCGTCTGGAAGACCGGTGTCGATGCCTTCATCGTCACGCTCGGTTCCATGCTCGGCTATCGCGGCCTGGTGTTCATGTACAATGGCGAACAGCCCACATCTCATCTCAACTGGACGCTGGTTGATTTCGCTGAAGCCCATTTCCTGGGACTGCACACCGCCACCTGGTTCCTGATCGTGGTGACCGCCGTGATCTGGTTCGTGATGAACCGCACGATCCACGGGCGCAACGCCTATGCCATCGGCGACAACCGTTCTGCGGCCATCAATGCGGGTATCCGCGTCGGGCCGCACATGATGATCAACTTCATGATCATCGGCTTTCTCGCCTCCCTGTCTGCGGTGGTGTTCTATTCGGAATCGGGCTCGGTCAATCCCAACGACGGCGAACTCTATGAGCTGTGGGTCATTACCGCCGTGGTTCTGGGTGGCACCAAGCTTACCGGAGGTGCGGGATCCGTGCTTTCGACGCTCGGCGGCGTTCTGGCCATCCAGCTTCTGCGAAAGGGGCTTGGACACATCGGCGCCGACACGGAAACAGTCAATCTGGTGATCGGCCTGATCCTGATCGCCGTCCTGTTCCTCGACCGTCAATTGAACCTGAAAGGCAAACAGGAGCTGAGAATATGACCGGCACCACCCCCGCCTTGCGCCTGGAAGGCATCGTCAAGACCTTCCCCGGCGTGCGCGCGCTCGACGGTGTGTCCTTTTCCGTCCTGCCCGGCGAAGTGCATGCCCTGATGGGTGAAAACGGCGCCGGAAAATCGACCCTCATGAAAGTGCTTGGCGGCATCTATCAGCCTGATGAAGGCAAGATCATCGTCAGCGAGCAACCGGTTGTCATGACGTCGCCGCTTCAGGCGAAAAGCAAGGGCATCGTCTTCATCCATCAGGAACTGAGCCTCGCCGAGGAACTGACGGTTGCCGAAAACATCTATCTCGGCGAACTGCCGCGAAAGAGCTTCGGCCGGGTCGACTGGCAAAAGCTGCATGAACAGACCAACCGCATTCTGGAGATGCTCAAAGTCGGCTTCGACGCCCGCACGCGTGTCGGCGATCTCTCCATCGCAAACCAGCAGATGGTGGAAATTGCGCGTGCCCTGACAGTGGAAGCCAAGGCGGTCATCTTTGATGAACCGACTGCCTCGCTGACCGATGCGGAAAAGGTGGTTCTGTTCGATGTCATCGACAACCTGAAAGCCGAAGGCGTCGGCATCATCTACATCTCGCACCGGATGGAAGAGATCTTCAGGATCACCGACCGCATCAGCGTGCTGCGGGACGGACAGTATCGCGGCACACTGAACACAGCCGAAACCAGCGAGGACGAGATCACGCAGCTCATGATCGGCCGCAAGCTCGACCTGTCACGCAACGCCGTCCACCACGAACTGGGTGATGTGGCGCTGGAAGTGCGAGGGCTCTCCTGTGGCTCGCTTTTCCGTGACATCAGCTTCGAAGTGCGCAAGGGCGAGGTTGTCGGCTTTTATGGCCTTGTCGGGGCCGGCCGCACGGAAATCGCCGAAACGCTGTTCGGTCTCAGAGAACCCAGCAGCGGCGCTATTTTCCTGAACGGAGAAGAAACTGCCATTCACTCGCCGGCCGATGCCATCGCCAAGGGTATCTCGCTGGTGCCTGAGGACCGCAAGACGCAGGGCCTTGTTCTGGGCATGAACTGCCGGGATAACATGACCTTGCCTCAAGTAGACGACTTGAAAGCCGGCCCATTCGTCGCCGAAGGCGCGGAGATCTCGATTTTCGACCAGTACCGGGACCGGCTCGACATTCGCACGCCCGGCTGGAAGCAGCTTGCCGGCAACCTTTCCGGCGGTAACCAACAGAAGATCGTGATCGGCAAATGGCTCTCGATGCACCCGAGCGTTCTGATCGTCGATGAACCGACACGCGGGATCGATGTCGGCAGCAAGTCCGAGATCCACAACCTCATCCGCGAACTGGCAAGCCAGGGCTATGCTGTCATCGTCATCAGTTCGGAAATGCCGGAGGTCCTGCATGTAAGTGATCGGATCGTCGCCATGTACAGCGGCGAGATCATCCGGACTTTCACCTCCGAGGAAGTTACCGAAGACAATCTCATCCAGGCCATTTCCGGCATTCGGCCGGACAAGGCCGCCTGATGCGGGTCGGATTTGCGGGGCTTGGCCGGATGGGCGTGCGCATGGCTGCCAATCTGGCCGCCGCCGGTCTGGATGTGAGCGTCTGGAACCGGACAGCTGGACCTGCACAGGCCTTCGCCGCCGCCCACAACGCCTTTTCGGCAGCCACCCCGAAAGACCTGGCGGAGCGGTCGGATGTGGTGATCACCATGCTCGCCGACGATGCTGCTGCGGAGACAGTCTATCTCGGGCCGGATGGCTTGTTCGAGGCGTCAGGGGGCAGTCGGGTTCTGGCTGAAATGGGTACCATTTCCGTACCGATGGCAGAACGTCTGGCGCTATCTGCACCGGAGAAAGGCCGATGCTTCGTCGATGCGCCGGTTTCCGGTGCCACACAAGCGGCGGCGGATGCAAAGCTGCTTATCATGGCAGGAGCAGAAGCAACTGATGTGCCTGATCTGGCCCGTCTCTTCGAGGTTCTCGGCCGGAAAACCGTCTGGCTTGGCAAATCCGGCGCAGGCGCTGCCATGAAACTCGGCGTCAACATGCTCATTCATGGCCTCAACCAGACATTGGCAGAAGCCCTTACCCTGACTACAGCAGCCGGCATCCAAAAAGAACAAGCCTATGAGGTCGTGGAAAACTCGGCGGCTGCCGCTCCGGTTCTCGCCTATCGCAAGGGGCTTTATCTGGATGAGGCTGCGCACGACGTCAGCTTCACGGTCGCACTTGCCCGCAAGGATGTCGGGCTGGCGCTGGAACTTGCATCCACTTGCGGTGTGGTCATGCCGCAAGCGGAACTCAATCATGCGGTTCTGAAGGCCGCCGGATCAGCCGGATATGACGACCGCGACATGGCTTCCATTCTTTCTTTCGTGAACAAGGGCCTGAAATGAAAGCAGTTCTGTTTGTCGGTGGCTGGGAAGGCCACACACCAACCCATTTCAGCGACTGGTATGAGGCCTTGCTTCGCGACAATGGATTCAGCGTTACCGTCTACGATACAATGGAACCGCTGGAACGCCCGGAGGACCTTGCCGACGTCGACCTGATCACGCCTATCTGGTCTTCGGCCCGGTCGGGTCACCAGCAGGAATTCGGCAACATGACCAAGCCGCAGGAGGACGGGCTGCTGAAACTCGTCGCCAACGGCTGCGGCATTGCCGGGTGGCACGGACATATGGGAGATGCTTTCCGCGACCGGCCGACCTACCACTTCCTGATTGGAGGCCAATTCGTCGCCCATCCTCCCGGTTGGCCGGACAACCTGCAGCCCAGGGAGGACTACATCGACTACGACGTGACGATCTGCAAACCGGACGATCCGATCGTCAAGGGCATCAGGAGTTTCCGCCTCAGGTCCGAGCAATATTACATGCTGGTCGATCCCTCCAACGACGTGCTGGCCACCACGACCTTCTCAGGCGATTATCTGTGGTGGATCGAGGGCACCGTCATTCCCGTTGTCTGGAAACGGCGCTGGGACAAGGGCCGAGTGTTCTACTGCTCCATCGGACACGAACTGGATGACCTGAAGGTTCCCCAGGTGACGGAAATTATCCGTCGCGGTGCACTCTGGGCAGCAGAAGGCAAATCCGCTTAGTGGCCTGCAAAGAACGCACCCTTCAAGAACTGTCAGCTTTGCAATAGGATATTCAAACTTTCACGATCGTCTGGCGCACCTTTCACTGCGCTGATCTGCGCGAATGCGGTTAATACACTGCAGGAACAGGGAGACGTTTTTGAAGTTTGATAGAAAGATCTTCTTCTGCCATATCCCGAAAACAGCCGGCACGTCGTTGCGCCTGTCGCTGGAACAGGCTGTCGGAGACGCAGCCGTTGTTCCCTCTCAAACGCTGATTTTCCATCATGGTGGCCGCTATCCGCCGCTTCACGAGGCCCTGCAGGAGCTTCACGATAAACCGGACTATCGCCTGTTTCGGGGACACTACGGCTTCTGGGTCCGAAAATATCTTCCGAGGAATACACTGACGATCGTCGTTCTGCGTGATCCGGTAGAGCGTGCCATTTCCCACATTCGCCATTTTCTCGCAGACGGAAAAACCACAGAGGCAGAAGCGCTTGACAGCCTGGATCAGGGAAGATTGCCAGTTCCCGACAATGCTTTGTGCCGATATCTGGGTGGTGCGGCCATAGAAGCGGTAGGACAAGAGCTGTCCGACCGCTTCCTTGCCTCCAGATTTGATCCGATCGACGATCACGACAACCTTTTCAAACGTGCTATTTCGACCGGTCGCTCGGTGGATATCATGGGATTTACCGATGAAATGCCGGATCTCTACGAAAAGATCTCGCAAGAAACCGGCCTGCCCCTGACAATGCGGCAGGACAATCCGAGCCGCTATCCTGCGCTTTCGCTTTCAGACCGTCAGCTCGACACTGTCAGGAGACACAATCAACTCGATCTGCAACTCTATGAGGCAATGCGAGCAGAGCGCAATTCCAACAAGTTGACACGGCTCCTAAAAAGAACAGGACTGTACCGAACCTGATCCGCTGCTACGCCCCTGTCTGCCAGAGCCCCCACTTGAGACCATCGGCTTGCTGACGTGGAAATCAACCGCACGAACAATCCACTTGCACGCAAAAGGGCCGGAGGCGCTAAACCCTGGCGCCCAGCTTGACCTGAACGTTGAGACGGGATGCAGCGCCTTGAACATGAGCTGCCATGGCTTCCCGGGCGCCTGTCCTGTCACCTGCCTCGATGGCCTCAAGCACCCTGCAATGTTCACCCAAAGTGATCTCCACCAGGTCGTCCTTGGCGTAGATGTTGGATGTCACCCGCGTTGTTTCCTTAAGCCTGGAGGAGATGTAGCAGATGATGCCGAAGAGATAGGAATTGCCGGCCGCCTTGCCGATTGCGCGGTGAAATACGGCGTCGGCTTCCAGCCGCTGTTCGTCAAACTGCTTGTGCCCTTCCAGAATGGCGACCGCCGCTCGCATCTCCCTGAGATCTGCCCCTGTGCGACGCATCGCGGCAAGTCCCGCAGCTTCGATTTCCAGGAGGCCACGCAACTCGAACAGGTCCGCAAGGTTGCCGGATTTGTCGAGTGAGCGGATATCGACCCGGAAGGTTTCACGCTCTGAAACAGGCTTGACGATGGCCCCGCGCCCTTGGCGCGATTCAATGACGCCATCAGACCGCAGCCTGGCAATGGCTTCGCGCACCACATTGCGGCTGACGCCAAAGGTTCCGGCGAGTGCATGTTCGGTCGGCAACGTATCGCCGGGATTCAGTTCACCATCCTGAATTTTCGCCATGATGTCTGCTGCGATGCGGTCCGGTAACAGCGATGACCGACGCACTTCCCGAAACTCAGCCATGCCGGGCTCCTCTTCGCATTGCCGGTGGGTTATTCGTGTTCTTCAACGGCTTAATGCATCCATAGGCCAAGCTCGGGTGCTTGTCGAGCCGGTCGGCACCTTGGCATCAGATGGCGGAAACCCGCCATTCTCACAGATCGAACGCGATTACGGAACCAGATTGCAGATCGAGCCGAGGGACCCGTTTCCCACGAAGCCCTAAAGCGCGTAGATCACCTCTGCTGCGCGAACGGCAGCGGAGGCCCTGTTCTCAACACCAAGTTTGACGAAGATCTGCTCCAGATGCTTGTTCACGGTGCGCGGTGACAGACCCAGAATTTCGCCGATATCCTTGTTGGACTTGCCCTTGGCGATCCAGATCAGGACTTCCGCCTCGCGCTGTGTCAGTTCAAAGCTGCCTTGCAGCGCCTGGACCTGTCCGGCCTCGTCTTCTGCGGTGACACGGAACAGGTTTTCATCAGGGCCGACACGGCCAAGCGGGTGAAGTTGCACTGCCAGGTTTTCAGATAAGCCGAGCATGAAACTCTTGCGACGCTCGCCCGAGGAATTCGGCCCGTCCAGCCAGTCCCCCAGTGCTCGGCCCAGCCGGAAAAGACTGGTTTCGGCAGCCCCTGTCTTTGCCAGCAGGTTGTGGATCTGCGGTGTCGACCACAACACTGTCCCCTCCTGCGACACAGCCACCAGATGGCGCCCGGCTGCGTCCAGCGCCACATGCGCGCTTTGAACCGACCGGGCATTCTTCAGATGCACCTTGATCCGCGCCTTCAGCTCGTCGACGTCGATCGGCTTGGTAAGGAAATCGACCCCGCCGGATTCCAGCGCCTTTACCACATGTTCCGTTTCGGACAGCCCGGTCATGAAAATCACCGGCACGTGCTGGAGCGCCGGATTTTCCTTGATCTGCCGGCAGGTTTCAAAACCGTCGAGGCCGGGCATGATCGCATCCATCAGGATCGTGTCCGGTGTCACCTTGTTGCAGATGTTGAGTGCGGTTTCGCCGCTGGTCGCCACCAGAACGGCTACGCCGGTCTTTTTCAGGGCTTCGGTGACGAAGCCGAGCGTTTCCGGGCTGTCGTCGACCACAAGGACCGTATCGCGACGATCATCCGTCATGTGTTTCCAATTCACTCAAGACGTTTTTGTAGGCATCGAAATCGAACCGGGCGAGATGAACATTCAATGCATCGATCAGGGGCAGATTTTCCGGCGTTTTCGCCAGTTCGTTCAATTTGGCCTCGATGCCTTCCACATAACCGATCTCCGCAAGCGAGATGAGATCGGCGACGTGATCGGCACCGGGTGATTTCAAGGGATCCTTTCGGGCAGGTTCCTGGTTTCGCTCGACCGGCTGTTCGGTCCAGACAACACCCATGTGTTTTTGCAGCAGGTCGTAAAGCTGGCCGATGCCGAATGGCTTTGCAAGGGTTGCCGAATGGTGAGCCGGACCGTCCGGCCGCAAAGCCTTGTCACCGATGTTGGCCGACAGCATGATGATCGGCGCGCTGACGCCTCTGTCCCTCAGGTCCTCGGCCAGCTCCCAACCGTTCATTCCCGGCATCAGGATATCGATCAGGTAGAGATCCGGCCGCAGCGGCTCGACCGTCTCCAGGCAGGCCCTGCCCGTATCCGCCTCGACGACGGCAAATCCGATCGGTTTCAGGATATCGCAGACAAGCGCACGGTGATCCGGATTGTCATCGATCACGGCAACCGTCTTCCGCTCGCCTTCGTAGCCTCGCACCTGTCTTTCCAGGCGGATGGTATCGACAGGCCGGTCGACAGCCGCCAGCATCAGCCGCACTTCAAAGGAAGCGCCCTTCCCCGGTTCGCTGGACAGCGCGATGGCTCCACCCATGGTTTCCGTCAGAAGCTTGGTGATGGTCAACCCGAGCCCCAACCCCGGTGTCTTCGCCCCGTCGGCGGTCTTGCTGCGGCCGAACGGTTCGAAAATCTTGACCTGTTCGTCAAGCGCGATGCCCGGTCCGCTGTCCGACACGACAAAGCTGGCCACCTGTGACCGGTAACTGACCGAAAACGAAACAGTGCCCTCAGAGGTGAACTTGATCGCATTCGACAGGAGGTTCACCAGGATCTGTCGCAGACGTTTTTCGTCGGTTCGTACAAACACCGGCAGGTTGGGTGCGCGCGCATAGTCGAAGCCGAGCCCCTTCGCAGCCGCCTGCATGCGGAACATGTCGACGATCTGATCCAGAAACTCGTGAATGTTGATCTCGTTGGAATAGATCTGCAGCCTGCCAGCCTCGATCCGCGAAATATCCAGCAGGCCGTCGATCAGCCCTGACAGGTGCTCTGCACTGCGCCGGATGGTGCTGATTGCAGGCCTGCGGGCTGTCGGCACGCTGTCGTCCCGCTCCAGCACCTGGGCATAACCCATGACCGCGTTCAAAGGCGTTCTGAGTTCGTGACTTAGGCCGACCACGTAGCGGCTCTTGGCAAGATTGGCGGCCTCGGCATCTTCCTTGGCCTTCTGCAGGGCCGCGTCGGTAACACTGTGAGCGTCGATTTCTTTCTGGAGGAGCGCGTTCTGGCGCATGGATTCCTCTTCGGCGACCCGCCGGGTGTCATGGGCCAGTACCAGGAACCAGCAGGCAATACCGACGACGATGGCGAAAACAAAGAAAATCAACAGCACCGTCTGGCCGATGATGCCGGTCGGATCTCCCAGACGGTTTTCCGCCTGGGCATAAATGATCCAGAGCACCAGGCCGATTGCAGCATTCGACAGTACAGAGATGAACGCATAGCGCCCCAGCCGGGACTGCAGGAACGCCATCGCGTTTTCCGGCAGAATGCGGCCCGCGACGGTGCCGACCTGATAGGACAAACGTGCCTTCGGCTTGCAGCTGTCGTGGCAGCGGGCATCGAGTGAACAGCACAATGAACAGATCGGAGACTGATAGGCCGGGCAATAAGCCATGTCTTCCGGCTCGAACGGGTTTTCGCAGATCGAACAGGCGATGTGCTCCTTCGTCTGCCAGCTCTGGCGCGGCTTGCGAGCCAGGTAGAAACGTCCCCTGGTCGCATAAGCGATCAGGGGCGCGGCGACAAAGGCGATGGCCATGGCCAGAAAGGTGGCGAGGGCCTCCGCCGTCTTTCCAAACTCGCCGAAGTGCGCGGCCAATGCGAGACCGGCGGCCAGAAGCATCGCCCCGGTGCCGACCGGGTTGATGTCATAAAGATGCGCGCGCTTGAATTCGATTCCTGGAGGCGACAGCCCGAGCGGCTTGTTGATGAAGAGGTCAGCCGAAATGGCGGAAAGCCACGCCATCGCAATGATGGAAAAGACGCCAAGGGTTTCTTCCAGCAACCGATAGATGCCGAGTTCCATCAAAAGCAGAGCGATGCCGACATTGAAGACGAGCCAGACGACCCGGCCGGGATGGGAGTGTGTAAGGCGCGAGAAGAAATTCGACCAGGCAAGCGACCCGGCGTAGGCATTCATGACGTTGATCTTGAGCTGCGCCACCACCACGAATGCCGCCATCAGCAAGAGGACGACGGTTTCGTTCGGGATCATGTAGCCGAAAGCGACCGCATACATGCGCGAGGGTTCGTCGGCATGGTCAACCGGAACACCGTGCGACAAAACGAGGACTGCCAGGAAAGAGCCTGCAATCATCTTGGGGGCACCGAGAACAACCCAGCCGGGGCCAGCCAGAAACAGGGCGAGCCGGTGCCGGCGGCGGGCATAATCCTGCGCCGGAAGAAACCGCAGAAAGTCCACCTGTTCACCGATCTGTGCCATCAGCGCCAGAATGACTGCGGAGGCTGCGCCGAAGCTGACCAGGTTGATGCTGTCCCAGCCGCCAGCTGTCGCACGCGGCGCCTGTGTTACCGGGTCGATGCCGGAAAACGTCAACCACTCGCCGACGGCCTGCCAGTCGGTGAAGGCAATGAAGACGAACGGCAGAATGTTCAGGATGATCCAGAAGGGTTGGGTTGCGAGCTGAAAGCGGCTGATCCAGGTAATGCCGTGGGTCACCAGCGGAATGACCGCAACCGCGCTGATGACATACCCCAGCCAGAGCGGCACACCGAAAGCGAATTCCAGCGCGCTCGACATGATGGAAGCTTCAATCGCAAAGAGAATGAAGGTGAAGCTGGCATAGATCAGCGAGGTGACCGTCGAACCGATGTAGCCGAACCCTGCACCACGTGTGAGCAGGTCTATGTCGACGCCGTAACGCATGGCATAGCGGCTGATCGGCAGACCGACGACCAACAGCACCAGGCTGCCGACCAATATGGCGAGAAACGCATTGGCTGTTCCGTGGGACAGGGTGATCGCACCACCGATCGCCTCCAGAGCCAGAAAGGAGATGGCACCGATCGCCGTCTGGGAAATCGCACGTGAGGAAAAGCGGCGTGCGCTCTTGGCGGTGAACCTGAGCGCATAGTCTTCCAGGGTCTGGTTGTTGACCCATTTGTTGTACTGGCGCCGAACGGGCAGAATGCGTTGGCGCGCCCTCACGCGTCCGCCTCCATGCCGGCACCAAATGCCCAATAACTGGACATATGACTATTTATTCGGCAAATGCCGTCCTTCATCGCCCGCTTTCCGCCCCGTTTTTTTATTCAGCTCCTCTCTTCAGCACATTTCATGCCGTCTTTGCTTCTGGAACGCCTTGGCAGGCGTTCAAGCCGGTTACGTCAATTGACGTATGTTGCGGTGCAGTGGTGCCAGTGCACGATCCCTTCCTGACAGCGGCACACCTTCCAGCCGCCAATCGCCGGCGTGGGAACCGGTGACGTCAAGCAAAGGGGAACATCCATGAAAAACACATTCACCAAACTCGCATTGGCAGGCCTGATGGCCTCCACGATGATCGGCGGCGCATCCGCCCAGGAAGACACGATCAAGGTCGGCATCCTGCACTCGCTTTCCGGCACAATGGCCATTTCGGAAACCACTCTGAAAGACGCCATGCTGATGCTCATCGAAGAGCAGAACAAGAAGGGTGGCCTGCTTGGCAAGAAACTGGAAGCGGTTGTCGTCGACCCGGCTTCCGACTGGCCGCTGTTTGCTGAAAAGGCGCGTGAGCTGATCGAAGTCAACGGCGTCGACGCCGTGTTCGGCTGCTGGACGTCCGTTTCGCGCAAGTCCGTCCTGCCGGTCTTCGAAGAACTCAACTCGCTGCTGTTCTATCCGGTTCAGTACGAAGGTGAAGAATCCCAGCGCAACGTCTTCTACACGGGCGCCGCACCGAACCAGCAGGCCATTCCGGCCGTCGATTACCTGATGAACGAGGAAGGCGTCGAGCGCTGGGTTCTGGCCGGTACCGACTATGTCTACCCGCGCACGACCAACAAGATCCTTGAAGCCTACCTGAAGTCCAAGGGTGTGGCTGAAGAAGACATCATGATCAACTACACGCCGTTCGGTCATTCCGACTGGCAGACGATCGTGTCCGACATCAAGACCTTCGGCTCCGCCGGCAAGAAAACCGCTGTGGTCTCTACCATCAACGGCGATGCCAACGTGCCGTTCTACAAGGAACTCGGCAACGCGGGTATCAAGGCTGAAGACATTCCGGTTGTCGCCTTCTCCGTTGGTGAAGAAGAGCTCGCCGGCCTCGACACCGCTCCGCTCGTCGGCCACCTGGCTGCCTGGAACTACTTCCAGTCCGCAGATACCGAAGCCAACGCCGAATTCATCGATGCCTGGCACGCTTACATCGGCGACGACAAGCGCGTGACCAACGACCCGATGGAAGCGCACTTCATCGGCTTCAACATGTGGGTTGAAGCAGTCAAGAAGGCGGGCAGCACCGAGCCAGATGCCGTGATCGACGCCATCGTCGGTGTCAGCGTTCCGAACCTGACCGGTGGCTACTCCGCAATGATGCCGAACCACCACATCACCAAGCCGGTGCTGATCGGTGAAATCCAGGAAGACGGCCAGTTCGAAACCGTCTGGGAAACCTCCGGCCTCGTCGTCGGCGACGCATGGTCCGATTATCTGGACGGCTCCAAGGACCTGATCTCCGATTGGCGCGCACCGCTTTCCTGCGGCAACTTCAACACTGCCACCGGCAAGTGCGGCGGCTCCGGGTCTTAAGGGAGAACGGACCTCGGGCGGGTCTTACGAGACCCGTCCTCTTTCCCCGGTTTTCCAACCGGAAAGGTTTGCCTGGAGAGTCGCTCTTAGCTCTCCCCTCATCCTGAGGAGGACCGCAAGGTCCGTCCAGAAGGATGGGCGGCAACCCCGGAAGCAAGTGGCCCATCCTTCGAGACGCCGCAATGCGGCTCCTCAGGATGAGGTCGTCAGGTGAAAGTTCAAAACACCGGTGGACACGATGTCCTTGATGAGATCCTTCCTACTCCTCCTCAGCCTCGCTGCCAGCCTCCTTGCCGCACCGGCACTGGCCCAAAGCGATCCAGAGGCACTCCGTCCGCTGATCAACGACCTGGCCAAGGGCAAATATTCCGAAACCGAAAAGCAGATCGGTGCCCTTGTCGCGACCGGTGACCCGCAAGTGGCCCCTGCCCTCGAGGCCCTGAGCGATGGCGATCTATACGTGCGCAAGGCTGATGGCGAAGTCTTCATCACCAGGAAGGCCGGCAAGAACCTTGCCCTGATCGACCCGCTGACCATGGAAACGACCGGCGAAGCGGCCAAGGGCGAAATCGACAAGATCAAGGTCAACAACAAACTCCGCCGGGTGATCCGGTCCGCGCTCGGGTCGCTGACCCTGATGGCGCCCGATCCGAAGGTGCGGATGGCGGCCGCGGAAGCCGTGTTCAAGGCGAAGGATCCGGACAGTATCGAAGCCCTGGATGCCGCCATCGCCGCAGAAGCGGACGACGGCGTGCGCAAGAAAATGGAAGAAGCCCGGGCCGCAGCCGTTCTGAACTCCGATATGGACGAAGCGGCCAAACTTCAGGCGGTCTCGACGCTCGGCACCATGGGCAATCGCGATGCGCTGTCGCTTCTGATTGCCGTGCAATCTTCCTCCGAAGGTGCCTTGCGCGAAGCGGCAACCACGGAAATCACCAAGATCGAGAAGTCCATCGCCGCCTGGGATGCGGCACAGAATGTCTGGTACGGCCTGTCGCTTGGATCCGTGCTGCTGCTCGCTGCCATTGGCCTTGCCATCACCTTCGGTGTCATGGGCGTCATCAACATGGCGCATGGCGAGATGGTGATGATCGGGGCTTACGTCACCTTCGTGGTTCAGGAATTCATTCGCTCCTCCGCGCCAGGGCTCTTCGAATATTCCCTGTTCATCGCCCTGCCGCTTGCTTTCCTCACCTCAGGACTGGTGGGCGTTGCCATCGAGCGTGGCGTGATCCGCTGGCTGTATGGGCGCCCCCTGGAGACGCTGCTTGCGACCTGGGGCATCTCGCTGGTGCTGCAGCAGGCGGTGCGCTCGATCTTCGGCCCGACCAACCGTGAGGTTGGCAACCCGGACTGGATGTCCGGTGCCTTCGAGATCGGCCAGATGACGATCACCTATAACCGCATGTGGATCATCGTCTTCGCGATGCTGGTCTTCGCCGGACTGATGCTTGTCCTCAAGAAGACCCCGTTCGGGCTCTATACCCGCGCCGTGACCCAGAACCGGCGAATGGCCGCCTCGATGGGCATCCGCACTCCCTGGATCGACGCGCTCACCTTCGGGCTCGGCTCTGGTATCGCCGGGATCGCGGGCGTCGCGCTCAGCCAGATCGACAACGTTTCACCGAACCTTGGCCAGGGCTACATCATCGACAGTTTCATGGTCGTGGTCTTCGGTGGGGTCGGCAATCTGTGGGGCACGCTGGTAGGCGCCATGACCCTCGGTGTCGTGAACAAGTTCCTGGAGCCCTATGCCGGCGCCGTGCTCGGCAAGATCTTCGTGCTCATCTTTATCATTCTCTTTATCCAGAAGCGTCCAAGGGGCCTGTTCGCCCTCAAGGGCCGGGCAGTTGAAGCATGATGACCTCTTTCCTCTTCCGCGCCATGGATGCCCGAGCAGGGATCTTCCTCGCCATTATGGCGGCCGTGATCGTCCTGGTTCCTGCCGGCAACCTGCTTGTCCCCGAAGGCTCGGCCTTCCACGTGCCGACCTACGCGGTCACGCTGATGGGTAAATACCTGACCTACGCGTTGTTGGCGTTGGCGGTAGATCTGGTCTGGGGCTATTGCGGCATTCTCTCGCTCGGTCACGCGGCCTTCTTCGCGCTCGGCGGCTATGCCATGGGCATGTACCTGATGCGCCAGATCGGAACCCGCGGCGTTTATGGCGACCCGATCCTGCCGGATTTCATGGTGTTCCTGAACTGGGGAGAACTGCCCTGGTACTGGTACGGCTTCGACATGTTCTGGTTTGCGGCGCTCATGGTGCTGCTGGTGCCGGGCGTGCTGGCCTTCGTCTTCGGCTGGTTCGCCTTCCGCTCACGCGTCACCGGCGTTTACCTGTCGATCATCACGCAGGCCCTCACCTATGCGCTGCTGCTTGCCTTCTTCCGCAACGACATGGGTTTCGGCGGCAACAACGGCCTGACCGACTTCAAGGACATTCTCGGCTTTGATATTCAAGCCGACACGACCCGCGCGGGCCTGTTTGCAGCCTCAGGCCTGGCGCTGGTCCTGTGCTTCCTCATCTGCCGGGCAATCACCCGATCGAAACTCGGCAAGGTGCTGGTGGCCGTGCGCGACGCAGAGAGCCGGACACGCTTCCTGGGCTATCGTGTGGAACACTACAAGCTGTTCGTCTGGACCCTGTCGGCCATGATGGCCGGTATCGCCGGAGCCCTTTACGTGCCGCAGGTCGGCATCATCAACCCGGGTGAATTTGCACCCGCCAACTCCATCGAGGTGGTGATCTGGGTTGCCGTCGGCGGGCGCGGAACGCTGGTCGGGGCCGTCCTCGGCGCCGTTCTGGTCAACTTCGCCAAGACCTGGTTCACCGCCGCGCTGCCTGACATCTGGCTCTTTGCGCTCGGTGGCCTCTTCGTGGTCGTGACCCTGTTCCTGCCGAAGGGCATCGTCGGCACCCTTTCCCAGGGTTGGACAGCCTTGCGGCAACGGAAAGTCTCCAAAGACTTCGAGGCCGGGTCGGACCAACCTCCGAGCCAGGCGCCGCAGTCGCCCGCCTCCCCGGCCAACGTCAGCCCGAAAAAATCTGCCTCGACCGTTCCGGCGGATGCCGAACCCCAGCCCGCGGAGTAAAGCCATGGCACGATCTTCCAGTCTTCTTTATCTCGACGGCGTGTCGGTTTCCTTCGACGGCTTCAAGGCACTGAACGAATTGTCGCTGACGATTGCCCCGGGCGAAATGCGGGCGATCATCGGTCCCAACGGTGCGGGCAAGACCACGATGATGGACGTCATTACCGGCAAGACCCGGCCGGACAGTGGCGAGGTCTTTTTCAACGGCACCGTGGACCTTACCGGCGAGGACGAAGCTTCAATCGCCGAGCTCGGGATCGGCCGCAAGTTTCAAAAACCGACCGTTTTTGAGAGCCATACCGTCTGGGACAACCTGGAACTGGCGCTCAAGGCACCGCGTGGCCCATTCGCCACCCTGTTTCATGTCATTTCGGGTGGTGAGAAGAAGCGGGTTGAATATCTGCTTGATCTGATCCGGCTTGGTTCGAAGAGAAGCGAGCTCGCAGCCAACCTCAGCCACGGTCAGAAGCAGTGGCTGGAGATCGGCATGCTGCTGGCCCAGGATCCGAAGCTGCTTCTCGTGGACGAGCCTGCTGCCGGCATGACGGATGCCGAAACCGCTGAAACCGCTGAACTTCTGAAGGATATCGCCAATGATCACTCGGTCGTCGTGGTCGAGCACGACATGGTGTTTGTGCGCTCCCTGGGTGTCAAAGTCACTGTTCTCCACGAAGGCTCGGTCCTGGCTGAAGGCTCACTCGACCATGTCTCAGCCGACGAACGTGTCGTGGAAGTTTATCTCGGACGATGAGGAGTAGGCTTTGTCGTTCGCGTCTCGTCGCTCGCGGAAGTGATACGGCGGTACCGACAACGAACGAACCAACGGCCACAAGGCGCATCGCGATCAGCCAAGGGAAGTCAGCTCATGCTGCAAGTTGAAAACATCGATCTTCATTATGGCGCCGCCCAGGCGCTGAAGAAGGTTTCGCTGAAGGCCGAGACCGGCAAGGTAACCTGTCTGATGGGACGCAATGGTGTCGGCAAGACATCCACCTTGCGTGCGGTTGCCGGTCAGCACGGCATCAGCGCCGGCAAGATCCTGTGGGACGGCGAGGACATCTCCTCGCTGGCAGCCCATGCCCGCGCCAAGAAAGGCATCGCGATCGTGCCGCAGGGACGCGAGATCTTCCCTCTTCTATCGGTAAAGGAAAATCTTGAGACCGGCTATGCCCCGATCCCGCGCAAGGAACGGTTCATTCCCGATACGATCTTCGAACTTTTCCCGGTGCTCAAGGACATGCTGTCACGCCGTGGCGGTGATCTGTCCGGCGGACAGCAGCAGCAGCTCGCGATTGCACGAGCTCTGGTCACCCGTCCGAAACTTCTGGTGCTTGATGAACCGACGGAAGGCATCCAGCCTTCGATCATCAAGGACATAGGTCGGGCAATCTCGTGGCTGCGCGACCAGGGCACGATGGCCATCGTACTGGTGGAACAATATTTCGAGTTCGCCCGTGATCTGGCCGACGATTATGCCGTCATGGACCGCGGCGAAGTGGTGCTCTCGGGCACGGGTGCTGACCTTTCTGAAACGGAAGTCCGTCGGTATCTGACTGTCTAGACCAGGGTCACGTCTGCCAAATCTCACTTTTCCTCATCATCCTGGGGCGCTGCTTCAGCCATACTGAGAGGGATGATGGGGTTAGGCGTGCTGCTACCCGCATTTGACGCAGACCGCGCAGTTGATAGGGTGCGGGCAAATCGCCCACCTCATCATCCTTTCCAGCCGGATCGTCATGTCAGAACCACTTTCCAACGAAGCCATTTCCGCCATCACCGCTGCCGTTGATGCCGCATTCGAGGACGAGATCGCCTTCCTGCAGGAGATCGTGCGGGCAAGATCCCTTCGCGGTGAGGAGGCCGGTGTCCAGAAGATCATTGCAGACGCTCTCCGTGACCGTGCCTATGACGTCGAGACCTATGGGCTCGATGTGGCGCAACTGCAGTCCCATCCGGCCTATTCTCCGGCCACTATCGACTACACCGACACGTTCAACGTCAGTGGTCGCAAGAAGTCTGCCCATGGCGGGCGTTCGTTGATCCTGAATGCCCACGTCGATGTCGTGCCCACTGCCAATCCGGCAAACTGGACCCATCCGCCGTTTGCAGCCGTGCGCGAGGGCGATTGGCTTTTCGGACGGGGCGCGGGGGACATGAAGGCAGGCCTCGCAGCCAATCTCTTTGCAGTCGATGCCATCGAGGCTGCCGGGTTCAGCTTGAAAGGACCGCTCGAGTTCCAGTCTGTCATCGACGAAGAGGTGACGGGCAATGGCACCGCAACTGCGATCATGAATGGTGCGACAGCGGACGCGGTTCTCATTCCCGAGCCGACAGACGAAGAGGTCACCTATGCAAATTCCGGTGTCATCAAGTTCCGGATCTCCGTCCAGGGTGTGCCGGCTCACCCACGCGAGCCGGAGTCAGGCCTCAGCGCAATCGAGGCGGCGTTCCTCGTCATCAACGAGTTGAAGGCGCTGGAAGCTCGCTGGAATGAGGAAAAGACCAGCCATCCCGGCTTCGACGAGCTGCGCAATCCTGCAAGCCTCAACATCGGCACCATCAACGGCGGCGAATGGCCGGCGTCCATCCCGTTCGAATGCCGTTTCGAAGGCCGGATCGGGTTTTATCCGGGTGACGCCCCGCAAGACCGGATGGCCAGCCTGGAACAGATGCTGAAAACGCTTGGTACGAAGGATCCCCGGCTTGAGAAAGCCAATCCAAAGCTCGAATGGATCGGGACATGTCAGGCAGGGTATCTTCTTCCCGAAGGCGGCGATGCGGAAAATGCGCTCGCCGCCGCACACAACATCACGTCCGGAACTGCGCTCAAGCGGTCGATCATGGCCTGCTATCTGGATGCGGCTCTTTACGTGAACCATTGCGGCATTCCCGCCCTCACCTATGGCCCGCTGACAAAGAACATTCACGGCATAGACGAATGCGTGAACCTGCCGTCGCTGAAAAGAGTGACGAAGACGATCGCCCTGTTTACCGCTGCCTGGTGCGGCATCGCACCGACGTAGGACAATCCAGTTGCTCCGAAATGAGAAGGCCCTTCTTCGCACAGGGGCCTTCCTTCCGGAGGAACACATCCCCTCTTTAGACAGAAAAATGCTCCCGTTTTTTGTGTCGTTCCGTTAGTCTTCAGGACCGGGACGCGTTCAGGCAATTGCAGACGCCTCATCCTGTCCCTGTTCAGAGTAGTGTACGGAGCAGAATTTCAAAATTTCAAACAATACGATTTCAACGAACTGGTCTTTTGCTGTCGGTCCATGTAATTCGGGCAGCACCTAGCGGGCTTATGGTGATTGACTAACGCCTGAAGACCACCCAGAAGCAGGAAAATTTAAAATGCGTGTTGCAATGATTGGGACCGGCTATGTCGGTCTGGTGTCCGGAACCTGTTTTGCCGATTTCGGACATGTCGTCACCTGCATCGACAAGGATGCAAGCAAGATCGACGCCCTGAACAACGGACAGATCCCGATCTATGAACCTGGCCTGCAGGAACTCGTTGCAAAGAACGTTGCCGAAGAACGCCTTTTCTTTACCACTGCTCCTGAAGAAGCGATCCGCAAAGCGGATGCCGTTTTCATTGCCGTCGGCACGCCGACACGCCGAGGTGATGGCCATGCCGATCTGTCCTACGTCTATGCAGCGGCAGAGGAAATCGCGCGACTGATCGAGGGCTTCACCGTGATCGTCACCAAATCGACCGTTCCGGTCGGCACGGGAGACGAAGTGGAAGCGATCATCCGCAAGACCAACCCTGACGCAGAATTCGCCGTCGTTTCAAATCCGGAATTCCTGCGCGAAGGCGCCGCCATCAGCGACTTCAAACGCCCCGACCGGGTGGTGGTCGGGACCGATGACGAGCGCGCAGTCGAAGTGATGCGTGAGCTTTACCGCCCGCTGTATCTCAATGAAACCCCGATCATCGTGACCCGCCGCCGCACATCGGAACTCACCAAATACGCGGCCAATGCGTTTCTCGCGGTCAAGATCACCTTCATCAACGAAATTGCAGACCTGTGTGAGAAAGTCGGGGCAAACGTCCAGGAAGTCTCGCGCGGTATCGGCCTCGACAACCGCATCGGCGGCAAGTTCCTGCATGCCGGCCCAGGCTACGGCGGCTCCTGCTTTCCGAAGGACACTCTTGCCCTCTCGCGGATCGCCGCGGACGCACAGTCCGATCTGAAGATCGTCGATTCCGTCATCGAGGTAAACGCGGCCCGCAAGAAAAAGATGGCCGACAAGGTGATCGAATTCATGGGCGGCGACGTAAGTGGCAAGACGGTCGCGCTGCTTGGCCTCGCATTCAAGCCCAATACGGACGACATGCGCGAAGCACCGAGCATCGACATCGTGGAAAAACTGCAGGCTGCTGGTGCCAAGATCCGCGCCTACGACCCGGCCAGCATGGAAGAAGCCGAGAAGGTCATGTCGGGCGTGATGTTCTGCGATGGACCCTATCATGCCATCGAGAATGCAGATGTGGTTGTAATCGTTACGGAGTGGGATCAGTTCCGTGCGCTTGACCTCGACCGCGTCAAAACCCTGGTCTCGGCGCCCAAGGTGGTCGACCTGCGAAATATCTACAAGCCGGACTACATGGAAGCCCGCGGCTTCGAGTACACCAGCGTCGGCCGCAGCTACTAAGCGGCCGGTTCCCACTCCAGAATTTAATACCCTATGCGAACGTCGGGCTAACCCTAGCCCGGCGTTCAATATTTTAAAAATTAATTAAATTTCACATCACTTTTGACGTCGGAACATTGCTCCCGTCGCGTCACTATGGTAACCAAACCCTTAATGGATAACAATTTTCCCGATCTTGTTATCCAAATATTAACGATACGATCGTGATTGCGACTGCCTCCAGACAGGATGCTGGCGCACATCAAGTGGTCTCGTAAATCGGGTTGAGGCTGGCATATCTTGGCAGACGAAACAGTATCTTACGAAGCAGATGATCACGGCCGCGAAGCGATGAATATTGCCGGCTTCGCGACGTGGGGCTATCCGCACCCCGACCTGCTCGATGCGACAAACCGTGCCTCCCGCGACCTCCGTCCGGCACGCGGAGCGATTCAATCCGGACTGAAGAAATGTATTGACCTGACCGGTGCAAGTGCCGGCCTTCTACTGCTTTTTCCCTTATTTGTTGCAATCGCGGTTGCAATAAAACTGACAAGCCGCGGACCGGTGTTTTTCCGTCAGTGGCGCTACGGTTTGAATGGCAGGAAGTTTGCCGTTCTCAAGTTCCGGACGATGTATGCCAACCAGTGCGACAGCACCGGGATTTCGCAAACCGTTGCCAACGATCCGCGCGTCACATTGATCGGCGCCTTCCTGCGCAAGAGCAATTTCGATGAACTGCCGCAGCTCATCAACGTGATGCGAGGAGAGATGTCCCTGGTAGGTCCCCGGCCGCATGTGCCCGGCATGCTGGCCGCCGGAATGCCTTATGAAGACTTCCACCCCAGGTATATGGACCGCCACAAGGTGCTTCCGGGCATCACAGGCCTGGCACAGGTCAACGGCTTTCGCGGGGAAACCAAAAACGCTCATGCGGCCCGCATGCGGCTGGTCTATGATCTTGCCTACATCGAGCGTCAGTCGGTTATCCTCGATGTCAAAATCCTCGCGACGACGGTCGCCAGGGAATTCTTCAACGGCAACGGTTACTGAACCGCCAAAAAATCCTCAAACAGTGTCACTGGCAGAGACGCAGGATCATGCGTCTGCGCACAAAGTCGCCATGCGCTGCAGAGCCAGCAGATAACCCTCCACACCGCAGCCGGCAATCACCGCATCCGCCCGGGCTGAAACGTAGGAATGGTGCCGAAAGCTTTCCCGTTTGTGTATGTTGGAGACATGAACCTCGATCACCGGGCAGGTGCAGGTATTCAATGCGTCCAGAATTGCGATCGATGTGTGCGTATAGGCCGCCGGATTGATGATGATACCCGCCGCCGCTTCCCTTGCCTCATGGATCCAGTCGATAAGCACGTGTTCGGCATTGCTCTGATGGAATGCGATCTCCAGCCCCCTGGGCGCAGCGGCTGCCTCACACATCGCACGGACGTCATCCAGGGTCTGGGGCCCGTAGATCTCCGGTTCCCGCTTGCCGAGCAGATTGAGATTCGGACCGTTCAGAACATAGATGATTTTTGCCATTGAATTTTCCCTAGACCTTCAGCGACAACTTGCCCCGCACCGGCGATTTTTACCAAGAAATTCGAAGATTTCCGGCAAAAGTTTGTGGACGATTGTTTTCGGAGGTGATACCGCGGTCGCGCATCCTTGCTACGCTCGGTTTTACGCATTATTAACTATAAAACTCCAGTGTGAGAAAAAATCGGCTCATCGGGTAACCATGATTAAACTCCGCGAACGGTTGGACACACTTGAAGCTTTGATGGCCGCCATCGAAGGCTACCATCATCTCCCTATCGATGTTCTTTCCCAGTTCCTGCTTGACCACTACACGGTTGATCTTGACGTTCTGGCGCAGTTTGCCGAAGCGGCAGAAAGTGCCAATGCTCAAGGGGCATCGTCTTATGCGGCAGCGGAGAACCGCACGGCAGCACAGTCGGCCGCCTGACGCGTCCACATCACTTTCAGCTGAATTTTACGCTTAACCGATCGCGGTGAGATTACCGTCGCCTTCGCCGCCCTGCTGTTGCGGCTGGCCGGGGCCACCTTGCCAGATCTTCTGGCGGTTCCGGATTTCGCGCGGTGCAGGGCCGAAATAGGTGGCCGTCTTGATGAAATCGCGCGGGTGCAGGATCACGCTGGATACGCGCTGATACAGTGCCTTTGCCGAGATCGGCTTGGACAGAAGCTCGTGAACGCCGAGCCGGCGCGCTTCCACGATCCGGCTACGCTCGGTGTGAGCGGTCACCATGATAATCGGGATATAGGCGAAGGGATTGTTCGGACTGCGGATCATGCGAACCATGTCCGCCCCGTCCAGGATCGGCATGACCCAATCCAGAATAAGGATGTCAGGGTTCGCCCGGTCCATGGCTTCAAGGCCGGACGCGCCGTCTTCGGCCTCGACAATGCGCCGCGCACCGAACCCCTGCAGCATGGTGCGCAGGATGGTCCGCATGTAAGCACTGTCTTCGACCAGCAAGAATGTCAGAGAGGCAAGATCCAGGCTCACCTAGTCCTCCTTGTTTGACTTAACCTTTGCCATGAAAGTCTGAACAATGAGTTAGTCTCCCGCCGCGAGGGGCCCACAATCATCCGCCAACGCGGCATCGACTTTGAATAGTTTCGGAAAGGCTGAGAAATTACTCGCAATACACTGAAGGATTTCACCTATTGGTAATATTGCGCTCAATTAATCTTTTGCCCGGTTCGATATTAACGGGACTTTCAATTGTACGCCCCCATCTTGCAGGCAAGAAATCGAACTGAACGAGCAGCCTTTTGCAAACGATTGTAAGAACCATGTCCCGGGATCCTGAAACGTTCGGGGAAGACGATCCGCTCCCTATGGAGCATGAACCGTCCGACCTCGGCACAAATGCAAGACTGAGAGACAATCTCCTTCTGCTTGCCGGCATAGGGCTCGTCCTGCTTGCCACAGGAATGGCCCTGTCCAACGTCCTCTCCTAAGCTGCCCGTTGCGCCTTGCCGTGGCAGGGCTCAGGCAAGGCGCGGCTTCCGGGCACTGAAGAGTGCCACGCACCCGATCCTTTCAATCGTCACCTCGGCAAAGCGTTTTTCAAGTTCCGCTCGCAAAGTGTCCTGCGTGTCGGCTTCGTTCGAAAAGACACCCTTGCGGTTATAGATCTGCATCAGCTTGCGGGCGGCACCGGACCGCGGCGCATCGCCTTGCAGGATGGTGGACCCAAAGACCGTTGCCCCTTCTTCAAGATGCGGTACCGCATGATCGAAAATCACTGCCTTTTCAGTCATGGTTCCCGGAAGGCAATGAAGCACGTAGTTGAGGCCGATGGTCTTGAAACTGCCGATATCTTTTGGCCACGGCACGAGTGCATCTGCCTGAACGGTGACGGGCTTCAAGCGGGCAATTCTGGCAGCAGCCTTGTCGAGGCACTCCCGGTTGGGATCGAGCAACGTCACCCTTGGATCTGCAACGGGAAACCTGGTCTTGTCCAGGAAGTAACCGGTGCCCACGCCGATATCCAGGTGATTGGCGGAAACATGCTGGTCATAGAGCGCGACCAGATGAGAGCTCGGGCAACGCCAGATCCAGCGGTTCGACAAACCCAGCACCAGGGCATCGTAGATAGCCAGCGACGTTCTGGAATAAACGGCGTAGCCCGGTTTGTGCGCGTCCGGAAACGAATCCATGCATAGCTCCAGTTACCTAAAGGAATGCATGGGGCTAGGCGCACGGGAACACAAAGTCAAGATTGCCTGCAATTACTTGTCTGGCAGATCGTCGTCGTCAAGGATGCGCCATTTGGCACCTTCGAGATCGTCATACTGGCCGCTTTTCAAGGACCAGAGGAAAGCCCCAAGCCCTAGCGCTCCCAGGAGCAGTGCAATCGGTATCAGATAGATCAGAACGTCCATGTTGATCTCATTCAGCGGCCTGTTGCTGTCGCACTGTGGGTGCGTTCGCTCCCGCGTTCCTGCCGCCCTCTCCCCAGCGCAGCTTGAGCGCGTTTGCGGTAACTGCCAGCGAGGAAGCGGACATCGCTGCTGCCGCCATCAAAGGTGTGACGAAACCGGCCACGGCAATGGGCACGGCAATGATGTTGTAGACGACCGAAATCCAGAGGTTCTGCTCAATTGCCGCCCTTGCCCGTTTCGACAGCCTGAGCGCATCGGCCACCGGCTGCAATTTGTCACCGAGAAAAACGGCGTCTGCAGCGGCCTGACTGAGATGCACGGCCGAGACAGGCGACAGCGAGACATGCGCCCCGGCCAGCGCCGGAGCATCATTCAGGCCATCGCCAACCATCAGGACCTTGCGGCCACTGGCCTGGAGTTCTTCGAGACGCGCAATTTTCTGGGCGGGCTTCATGCCCGACCGCCAGTCCGATACACCCAGCACAGCCGCGCAATCGGCCACAGCAGGTTTCGTATCCCCGGAGAGAATTTCAAGCGCGTAGCCGGCTGACTTCAACTGATCGACCACCGCCCTGGCATCCGGCCGCAACCGTTGCCGGAAGGCCAACAGGCGGGCAGGATCCGCGCCAAAGCGGATAGCAAGCAGAGAGGCACCCGGGTTCGACTGCAGTGCTGCCTCGACCTGTTCGTCGGATGCTTCGCAGAACAGCGGGCTGCCAAGCCGCAGACGCTGTCCGGCAACCAGGGTTTCAAGACCCGCCCCGGATGTCTCGCTGACGTTCGGCAGAGGCTGCAACGCTCCTGTTGCCTTGACCAGGGCGGCCGACAAGGGATGCCGACTTGCCAGGGCAAGGCGTCCGGCCAGCGCAAGCGTTTCGTCATCTGGATTGATGGAGCCGCACAGATCCGGCTCGGTAAGCGTCAGCGTTCCGGTCTTGTCGAACAGGATGGTGTCGATATCCGACAACCGTTCGATGGCGTCGCCCGAATTGAGCAGGATTCCACACCGGAAGAGCTGCCCGGATGCCACCACCTGCACGGCGGGAACCGCCAAACCGAGCGCGCAGGGACAGGTGATGATCAAGACGGAAATGGCGATGATCAGGGCAGGCTGCCAGTCGAGCCCGACCAGCAACCAGCCAAGAAATGTCAGCGCAGCCGCGCCATGCACCAGAGGCGCATATAGGCGGGCGGCTCGGTCTGCAATGCGCACGTATTTGGATTTGGCCTGGGATGCCGCTTCGAGCAGGCGGTTGACCTCATCCAGCAACGTCGCGCCGGAAGCAGCCTGAACCCGGACCTGCAACACCCCTGCTCCGTTTAAGGTACCGGCATAGACTCGCTGACCGGCCGCAACCGGCACCAGCACGCTTTCACCGGTCACAAGGCTCTGGTCGATCTCGGAAACACCGGTTTCAACCACACCATCCACCGGCACCCGCTCGCCGCCCGATACCAGAACCAGGTCGCCTGCGGCGATTTTTGAAAGCGGAACTTCGCGGACTGCGCCGTCGGGATGAATCAGCGCGGCAACTTCGGCCTTCAGAGCGGCGATGTTCTCTGCAAAGGATCGCGTCCGCCCTCGCATGTTGTGGTCGAGATACCGTCCGACAAGCAGGAAGAACAACAGCATGACGGCGGATTCGAAATAGGCATGATGCTGGTGCTGGATGGTCTGGACGACCGACAGGGCGACCGCCAGTGTCACGCCGATCACGATCGGCACATCCATGTTCAACCGGCCGGCAGCCAGGGCGTTGAAGGCGCTGCGAAAGAACGGCCGCCCGGAGTAGGCAACCGTCGGCAAGGCAATCAGCGCAGACAGCCAGTGGAAGAAATCCCGGGTTTCCGGGGTGATGTCCGTGGCATTGCCCGACCACACGGAAACGGACAACAGCATGATATTCATGCCGGCAAAGCCGGAAACCGCCAGGCAGCGCAGCAATTGTTTGCCGGTCTTGTCCTGACGCTCCTTCTGGCTTGCCGGATCAAACGGGTGGGCCTTGTATCCGAGACGCTCCAGCTCGGCGACGATCTCGTCAGCCCCGGTCTGGTCTTCCGACCAGTCGACGGCGAGCCGCTGGCTGGTCAGGTTGACGCGTGCCGTCCGGATACCCGGAAGCCGTTTCAGACCTCGCTCAATGTCTCCCATGCAGGCAGCGCAGGTGATGCCGTCGACGGCAAGGTCCATGTGGACCGCACCGTCTTCGCCCGGCGTCACGAATGCCTGCCAATCACGCTGATGGACCGTCACGGTACGTGCCTCAGTTCTTGACGAAGATCCGGTTCTCGGACCGGAATTTCCGTTCGCCATCCTGTTCGATTTCCAGGATGAGTGTCCAGTTGCCGTCGGCAAGGTTCTCGACTGCTCCGACATAGCGCCCACCGCCGTCAGCCGTGAAATCGACCTTCACGTCGGCGTCGTCATGAACCGGATTACGCAAAAGGGCATGAAGGACCACCCCGTAAAGCGGCGTTCCCTGCGCGTCGTTGGCCGTGACGACCAGCTTGCCGTCCGCACCGCTGGTGCGGGTAAATTCGGTCGAGACCTGCCAGTTCAGGTCTGCCTGAGCCTTGGCGGCCGCGATTTCCTCGTTGTAGGCCTGTCCGGCTTCATAGGAACTTTCCACCACTACGCCCGGGAAAGACCCGAGCGCGAGATAGATGAACACGGCGTTGGCGGTAAAGATCACCCCAAAGAAGGCAAGAAGCCAGACCAGGACCGTCTTTCCGGTGATCGCCTTGGGATCTTTCATGTTCGATTGAACCATCGTCATTCTTTGCTCCTCAAGGTTTTTCCGGTGCCTTGAACGTATCTTTGGCTGTGACCACTTCGCCCATGACGCTTTCGGTGATCCGGAAGGTAACCGGCGTCGAATGTGGCATCTTTGCCCAGGGCGGCGATGTCACGAGAATACGGACTTCCCGGGTCGTGTCAGGACCGACGGAGATGATCGGACGGCCGGCGAAAGTGTCCTCCGTACCGACAGCTTCCACCATCGTGTTGGCCGGCATGCCTTCCACATGCAGCATGAAATGGCGCTCGTGGCGGCGTTTGTTCGACAGACGCACGGTATAGCCGTTGCGCACGGACCCGTCCGACTGCTCGACGAACACCGGGTTCCTGTCATGCAGAACGCTGATATCGGCGAAATCACGATTGAGCAGTGCGAACAGCATGATACCGCAGACCACGGCGATGATGCCGACATAAATGACCGTTCGGACGCGGACGATCTCGTAGACCGACTCCTTGCCCTCCAGGCGGCGCTGGATGTTTTCGTCCGTATCGTAGCCAATCAGTCCCTTCGGCTTGCCGATCTTTTCCATGACGTTGTCGCAGGCATCGATGCACAGGCCGCACTGGATACAGTCGAGCTGCATGCCCTTGCGGATGTCGACACCGGTCGGGCAGACCTGGAAGCACTGGTAGCAGTCCACGCAATCGCCGGCGGGCATGCCCTGGTCGGCAAGTTTCTTGTTTTGCTTCAGAGAACCACGCGGCTCGCCCCTGTCCCAGCGATAGGTGACGTTGAGGGCCTTCTCGTCGGTCATCGCCGCCTGGATGCGGGGCCACGGGCACATGTAGATGCACACCTGCTCCCGCATGAAGCCTGCGAGGAGATAGGTCGTCGTGGTCAGGATGGCGATCCAGACATAGGCAATCATCGGCGCCTGGAAGGTCAGGAGTTCCCATACCAGGGTCGGTGCATCGTTGAAGTAAAGCACCCACGCACCGCCCGTCCACCACGCGATCATCAGCCACAGAAAGTGCTTGGTCACGCGCTTGCGAACCTTGTCGAAGGTCCAGGGGTCCTTGTCCAGTACGATGCGTTCGCGCCGGTCGCCTTCCACCTTGCGCTCGACCCAGAGGAACAGGTCCGTCCAGACCGTCTGAGGGCACAGGTAGCCGCACCAGACGCGTCCTGCGACCGCGTTCATCAGGAACAGTGTCAGTGCTGCAAGAATCAGGAGACCGGTGAGGTAGTAAACTTCCTGCGGCCAGATCTCGATGAAAAAGAAATAGGCCCTGCTGCCTTCCATATCGACAAGAACAGCCTGGCTTGGAGCATCCGGACCACGGTCATACCGGATGAAAGGCAGGAAATAATAGATGCCTAGCGTGATGAACAGCAGCGCCCACTTGATCCTGCGGAACAGGCCGTGCGTCGCCATGGGATAGATCTTTTTGGCTGATGCAAACCATTCGTCGGATTGCGCGCCCTCATGCGTCTCGGTGTCCGTAGACATACCGTCCGTCCTCTTCAACGCGATCCTGCCCCAATAGGATCTTTGGAAAATCATTCGCCACCCACCATTAGCAGCGAGTGCTCAAAATAAACCGGCGCAAAGCGTCACACTTTGCGCCGGATCAAATCGTTCAGGCTATCTGGCGCATTTGTCGCACCAGATCCGCAGGATCTACTGCCCGCCCCCGAAGGAGTGGACATAGACCGTCAGCGACTTGATGGTCGCCGGATCGAGACGATCGACCCAGGCCGGCATCACGCCGTTGCGCGGATTGCTGATCTGCGCCTTGATGGCGTCCAGCGACTTGCCATAGAGGTAGCTGGCGGACAGCAGGCTCGGCGCACCGACATCCTGAATGCCCTTCAGATCTTCACCGTGGCAGGCTGCACAGTTGTCGTCATAGATGGTCTGCCCCGCTGCCAGATCGACGCCTTCGTCGGTCTCAAGTCCCGCGCGGGATGCGACGAAGTTGGCAACCTGATTGATCTCCTCGCGGCTCAACAGCTCATCGCGGCCGAAAGCGGGCATTTCGCCGATGCGTGCTTCGTCATGACCGGACCTGATACCGAATTCCAGCGTGGTGTGGATGTCATCCAGCGTGCCACCCCAGATCCAGGTGTCGTCCTGCAGGCTCGGATAACCTTCCGCACCCGTGCCGCCGGACCCGTGACACGGTGCACAGTTGTCACCGAAAGCTGCCTGGCCGTTGGCCCGGGCAAATTGCAGCAACTCCTGATCAGTGGAGATGTCCTCAAGCGAGGCTGCCACGATCTTGTCGGCAAAGACCGACCGGTCGGAGATGCCCTTGTCATAGGCTGCGATCGCCTCGGTCCGCTGGTTGGCACCCAGTACACCGGTGGTGTAGCTGGAGACCAGCGGCCAGGACGGGTAGAGAACCCAGTAGATCACCGCCCAGACAATGCAGGCGTAGAACAGATACAGCCACCATTTCGGCAGAGGATTGTTCAGTTCTTTCAGACCGTCCCATTCGTGGCCGGTGGTTTCGACCCCGGAGATCTGGTCGACTTCCTTGTTATGTGTGTCTGCCATGGATCAGTCCTCCCGAAACGGGATTTGAGCAGCGTCGTCGAACTTTTTCCGGTTCTTCGGCCACAATGCGTAGGCCAGAACAACGCCAAACAGGATCATGAAGTAGAGTAGGCCCCAGGTTTGTGCGAAGCCTGCGAATGCTGAGTATGTCTCGTTCATCGCCCTTACCTCGCGTTTGCCTTGTCGTCATAGATCGAGAAATCGACCATGGTACCCAGAACCTGGAGATAGGCGACAAGCGCGTCCATCTCGGTAACTTCCCTCGGGTTGCCGTCGAAATCGCGGATCGTGGCATTCGGCCAGCGTTCCTCGAAGCCATCGGCCGCTTCCGTGTCCGGTCTCGCCTGACCGAGGATGTCAGACGCAGCATTTGCGATCTGCTCTTCGGTATAAGGCACGCCGATCACGGTGTTGACCGTCAGGTGGGACCCGATGTCCCGGGTGTTGAGGCGGTTTTCAGCCAGGAACGGATAGCCAGGCATGATGGACGCTGGAACCAGCGCGCGCGGGTCCTTCAGGTGCTCCACATGCCAGTCGTCGGAGTATTTGCCTCCGACGCGGGCCAGATCCGGACCAGTACGCTTGGAACCCCACTGGAACGGATGGTCGTACATCGATTCCGCAGCCAGCGAGAAATGACCGTAGCGTTCCATTTCATCGCGCATCGGACGCACCATCTGCGAGTGGCACAGATAGCAGCCTTCGCGGATGTAGATATTGCGTCCGGCCAGTTCGAGCGGCGTATAGGGCCGCACGCCTTCGGTCTTTTCGATCGTGCTCTTCAGATAGAAGAGCGGAGCGATCTCGACCAGGCCGCCGATGGCGACCATGACCAGAATGCCGATCAAGAGAACGAAGGAGTTCTTTTCAAAGACTTCGTGTTTTTTCCATGCAGACATAGTCTGTCCCTCCCTTATTCGGCCGGAGCCAGGGAGCCAGCCCGCGTGGCATCGGCTTCTTCAGCCTCGCCGTGACGGACGGTCATCCAGAGATTGTAGGCCATGATCACGGCGCCGAGCACGAAGAGCGCACCGCCAAGAGCACGGATGATGTAGAAGGGATGCATCGCCTCGACGGTTTCCACGAAGGAGTACTCCAGGAAGCCGAGCTGATCGTAGGCGCGCCACATCAGGCCCTGCATGATACCGGACACCCACATCGCGGTGATGTAGAGAACGATACCGATCGTGGACAGCCAGAAGTGCAGGTTCACGAGCTTCAGCGAATACAGCTGACGCTTGTTCCATAGCCACGGGATCAGGCAGTAGATCGCGCCGAACGAGATGTAGCCAACCCAGCCCAGGGCACCGGAGTGCACGTGACCGATGGTCCAGTCGGTGTAATGCGACAGGGAGTTGACCGAGCGCAGCGACATCAGTGGACCTTCAAAGGTGGACATGCCGTAGAAGGCGACCGAAACCACCATCATGCGCAGAACCGGGTCGGTCCGCAGCTTGTCCCATGCACCCGAAAGCGTCATCAGGCCGTTGATCATGCCACCCCAGGACGGCATCCACAGGATGATGGAGAAGGTTGCACCCAGCGTAGACGCCCACTGCGGCAGCGCCGTGTAGTGAAGGTGGTGCGGACCTGCCCAGATGTAGATGAAGATCAGCGCCCAGAAGTGCACGATGGAAAGACGGTAGGAATAGACCGGCCGCTCCGCACGCTTCGGGATGAAGTAGTACATGATGGCAAGGAAGCCGGCGGTCAGGAAGAAGCCCACCGCGTTGTGGCCGTACCACCACTGCACCATGGCGTCCTGAACGCCCGACCAGACGATGTAGGATTTGGTCGAGTAGATCGAGACCGGAATGGTCAGGTTGTTGGTGATGTGCAGCATGGCAATCGTGACGATGAACGCCAGATAAAACCAGTTGGCCACGTAGATATGCGGTTCCTTGCGCTTCCAGAGCGTGCCCAGGAACAGCAGCAGGTAGGCCACCCAGACGATGGTCAGCCACAAGTCGGCATACCATTCCGGCTCGGCATATTCCTTGCTCTGCGTCGCGCCGAGAAGATAACCCGTTCCCGCGATCACGATGAAGGCGTTGTAACCCAGGATAACGAACCAGGGCAGGATCTGGCCGGGCATGCGCACACGACAGGTGCGCTGGACCACATACATGGACGTTGCCAGCAGCACGTTGCCGCCGAAGGCGAAAATCACCGCGGAGGTGTGCAGCGGGCGCAGGCGCCCGAAATTGGTCCACGGCAAATCAAAGTTCAACGCTGGCCAGGCCAGTTGAAGAGCGATGATCAAACCGACCGTGAAACCAGCAATGCCCCAGAACATTGCCGCAACCGCACCGAATTTGATCGGTCCGATGTTGTAGTTTGGTTTGCCGTCGATTTCGGCCGGGATCACTTCCCCGCCGTCATCGAAGTAGTTCTTGAAAATCAGAAACACGCTGACGGCGGCGAACAATGCGCCTATGCCAGCGTGGAATGCCATGACCTGATCGAATGTCTTGCCTGCCACGATGATGCAGGCAAACGCAAGCAGCACAAGGAAGATGGCGAAGCCGCCTTCCTCGAGCGAGATCATTTTGGCCTTGTTTTGTGCCATTTTAGCGCCCCAGTCTTGAAATCGTTACAAGGTGCCAACGATGGCACGACCATGCACACGAGTCTGAAAATGCCGCGTTGATTCATATCAACATGCCAGCAATTGGCGATGTCGGAACAGCCTCCAAAGGTCAGATTGCATTGCGTAAATTGTCGCGGGCAAGATGAAGGCACGCCGTGAAAGGGATGTGACGCCTGCCTGAAGGACGTAGGCCGGTTTGCGACAATGTCCTGGCACCCTTGCTCATCCGCCGGTCTTGCGGTTTTCCGAAGCCAAGGATCGGGAAACGTGTTACGCCGTTCTTCCCTCCGCTGAAAGGCGTTGCCTTCTGGCCCGTCCGATGGCCCCTGATCTGCCGCTGACGACCTTCCACCTCGACACGGGACCCCTCCCTTGAACGCTGCATCTCAAAATGGCGCAAGCCTCCATCCCAATATCATCGGCAGCCTCTGGATGGTGGCTGCGATGGCCGCCTTCGCATTGGAAGATGCCTTCGTGAAGCAGGCTGCCGCACAGTTGCCCGTGGCGGAAATCCTGGTGCTGTTCGGCGTCGGTGGAACGATTGCCTTTTTCGGCCTTGCCACAATCACAGGCGAGAAAGTTCTCAACCGGGATGTTTTCTCGCCTGTCATGCGAGTTCGCTTCGCCTTCGAACTGGTCGGCCGGCTGTTCTATGTTCTGGCATTGGCCCTGACGCCGCTCTCCTCGACCACCGCCATTCTTCAGGCAACACCGATATTCGTGGTGCTGGGCGCTTCCCTGTTTTTTGGCGAAAAGGTCGGGTGGCGCAGGTGGACAGCAATCTTTATTGGCCTTGTGGGCGTCCTGATCGTGCTCCGACCGACCAGCGACAGCTTTTCTTTGCTTTCGATCCTGGCCGTCATCGGCATGCTCGGCTTCTCCGGCCGCGACCTTGCCAGCCGCGCTGCTCCGGCAACCCTCAGCACCAATATCCTCGGGTTCTACGGTTTCCTGACGATCATTATCGCCGGTCTTGTCTATGGTCTTTGGGACAGGTCCGCCTTCGTGGTGCCCGACACAACCTCCCTTCTCGCCCTTGGAACCGCAGTCTTCTGTGGTGTCTTTGCCTATAGCGCCCTGATGAAGGCCATGCGCACCGGCGAAATCGCCACAGTCACACCGTTCCGCTATTCGCGGCTGCTGTTCGGCGTGCTGCTCGGCGCCGTCTGGTTCAACGAGCGGATCGACGCGCAGATGCTGGTCGGCTGCACCGTCATCGTCGGATCGGGACTGTTCATCCTGTGGCGCGGCAACAAGGCGAAGACCCGGCGCACTTGAAACGAGAACAACCTTCCAGACACCTAGCCCATCTGACGCAAGGCCTGCAGCACCTGACCGGCCGCACCTTTGCCCCGGCTTGCCGGGAGGGTCCACAGGCAGATCTGACGCTTTAGCGGGACGACTGCCGCAAGAGGCGCCACCAGGGTGCCGGCGGCAAGCTGATCTGCGACAAGTGAGCGGTGCGCCATCAGAACGCCTGCGCCGTTCAGTGCTTCTTCGACCGCAAGAGCATAAAGCGAGAAGACAGGTCCGCGTGGTGCAAACCCCTCGCCCGGCATAGCTTCATCCGCCCATATCCGCCAATCGTCTGCCCAGGCCGTGTCCGTCAGACAAACCGCCTCTTTCAGATCACCAGGCTGCTTGAGTGCCTTTGCAAGCGCCGGTGTGCAGACCGGCAGCAATTCGTCTCCCGAAAACGCGATCCCGTTGTCTGGAAGGCTGTCGCAGTAGAACAGGCAGAGATCGAATGGCACCCGTTTCAGGTTCGGCGGTGTTTCAAGGGCTGTGACCGAAATGTCGATCTCCGGCAACTTCTCGCGTAGCTGCGGCAGTCTGGGGGCCAGCCAAAGCTGCGCCAGCGCCGGCAGGGCCGCGATGTGTATCCTGCCGGGTGCAGCATCACGCCTCAGGTCGCGCACCGCAGATCCTAGCTGGTCGAATGCGGCGACAAAACCCGGCAGTGCCCTCTGACCTGTGGCCGTCAGGCGGACCCCCTTGGCATGCCGCACGAACAGGGCCGCACCGACCTCCTGTTCCAGCGCCTTGATCTGCGCCGCCACGGCTCCGGGTGTAACCTGCAGTTCCGCCGCGGCCTGTGCAAACCCGCCGAGGCGCGCGGACGCTTCGAACGCTCTCAGTGCGTTCAGCGAAGGCAGTCTGGGAACAGGAGGAGCTACCGACATCTTTAAGGCCTATTTTTTCTAGCCCTTGAATTTCTAAAATCTGATTTGCGCGAACACAAGCGGAGATGGACACTTTGTCCAAATAGAACCGGAGTTCCGACATGACCGCGCAAGACAAATGCCCTTGGCTCCCCGCTGTGGCTGCCACCCGTATCGACGAGATCACCCAGGTAACTTCGCCTCTCGGATCCGAAGCAATTGCCGCGCGCATCGAAGCGCTGGCCGAGGCCAACAGGACCATCCACGAGAAAGACTGTTTCAACCTCAACCCCGCGACCAACGTGATGAACCCGCGCGCCGAAGCCTTGCTGGCAAGCGGCATGGGGTCCCGCCCCTCGCTCGGCTACCCGGGTGACAAACATGAGATGGGCCTCGAAGCCATCGAGGAAATCGAGGTGATTGCAGCTAACCTTGCCTGCGAGATCTTCCAGTCGGCTTATGCGGAAATCCGGGTCGCCTCGGGCGCGCTGGCAAATCTTTATGCGTTCATGGCGACCACAAGGCCGGGCGACGCCATCATCGCACCGCCCGCGTCCGTCGGTGGCCACGTCACTCACCATGCTCCTGGCTGTGCCGGTCTTTATGGCCTGGATATCCACGAAGCACCGGTCGATGCCGACGGCTACACGATCGATCTGGAAGGTCTGCGCGCCCTGGCCCTGAAGGTCCGGCCGAAGCTGATTACCATCGGCATGAGCCTCAACCTGTTCCCGCACCCGGTGAAAGAAATTCGGGCCATTGCCGATGAAGTCGGCGCCTTTGTCCTGTTCGATGCAGCCCATCAGTGCGGCATGATTGCCGGTGGCGTCTTTTCCGACCCGCTGTCGGAAGGCGCACATCTCATGACCATGAGCACCTACAAGAGCCTGGGTGGTCCCGCTGGCGGGCTGATCGTCAGCAATGATCAGGATCTTGCCCGCAAGCTCGACAAGATTGCCTTTCCGGGACTGACGGCCAATTTTGACGTTGCAAAGTCTGCAGCGCTCGCCATCACCCTTCTGGATTGGCGCGATTTCGGCAAGGCCTACGCTGCCGAAATGGCCGCCAGCGCCGGTGCGCTCGCCGCTGCTCTCGAAGCAGAGGGAATGCCGGTGTTCTCAACCGCCAAGGGAACAACCGCTTCACATCAGTTTGCCCTGGAAGCGGCAGCCCTCGGCGGCGGTCAGGCAGCTTCAAAGAAGCTTCGCCAGGCAGGGTTTCTGGCATGCGGAATCGGACTGCCGATAGCGCCCGTCGCCGGTGACATGAACGGCCTGAGGTTCGGAACACCGGAACTGGTCCGTTGGGGCATGACGACAGTCGACATGCCAGAACTGGCCACCCTGATAGCCGAAGCGCTGCGATCGAACGATCCGGCAGCGATGGCTGGACGCGTGGCCAAATGGCGCCAGAGTTTCAACACGCTCCACTTCATCCGCTCGTAACATAAGGGCTACAGCCTGCAGCGAGCCTCAACAGCCGGTCTCCTGTTCCCCTCAGGAACCGGCTGTTCCTTTGCCCCCGCTGACAATGTCAGCACGTGTCTCCTGACATAGAGGAAATCACTTCCTTCAGTTGCAATTTTGAGAACTTCCCGCACTTTCCAGACTGTTTTTCAGGTCTTCGGTTCAAGGGAATTTCCAATCATGCAGTTATCGCCATCCAATATTCATGCAGCGCTTCTTTGTGAACAAGACGGCAAGACGCTGGCGACAGGATGCATGCACTGCACCTTCTATTTTCGATATGCGCCCTATGAAGGTTTGAAAGACTTTATCGACCGGTCCCGGGAAGCGCTTGGAGACTTGTTGAGCCATTTGAGCTGGGGCGCGCGTTACACAAAAATCACCGCTCGAACCGAAACAAAGATCCAGCGGATGTTCGAGAACATTTCCTTCGAAAAGCACCCTACGCACTATTTCAGCATGCGGAGCCATAACCAGGACAAGGGGTGTTCCGCTGCGCGCTTAACACTCGTATTTAATCCTAAGGAAAACTGGGCAGTTACCGAACAAGATCGCGAACTGAGGCGGTCTCGTAGAATGGCGCTAGAAAAAACAGACATCGCCTTCTCGCCTCCAATCAGCATTGTAACGGCGACCTTTCCACTCGACCATCCCATTGCCAAACCGGCACGTTTCAAGGACTGGGTTCTCGGCCTTAAGTGTGTCCGCGACGGCTCTTTTGTCGGTGGGCATGCAGGGTACCGGCTGGAAACATATTCGGAAGTTTATGATTCCAGACACCAGAAAACGATGGAATGTCATGTAGCAAAGTTAATTCTCAACCACCCAGGTCTTGATTACGACGGCATCCCCGGTCTTGGAGTGCAACTGTTGTGCTACAGGCATGGCGACTACGACATGACCGCTATGATGAAGCGTGTCCAATGGCTGAATTTCTTGCGTGCAGACACATTGCAGCTTGCCGGCAACCGGGACGAAATCTGCGCGCGATTGGAAGCAGCCCCCCTGGTTAAGGTCTTGCCTGTCGGTGACGGGCTAATGGTTCAAGCCGGAAGATGTCCCGGCATTGGCAATGTTTCGGAAGGCGACATGCTGCCAGCTTACAGAGCTGCTGCGAAGATCCTCAGTGCTGCGCGTTTCCGGCACAGGCGCTCCAGAAACACCTTGTCGCCGCTGCAGACAGACTGGCTTGAAGCCCTGGATAGCTGAACAGGATCAGTTGCTTCGACGCCCCAGAACAAGTCCGGTGATGAAAGGCAGCAGCAGCACCATTCCGGTAAAGCGGGCGATCTGGTGCGCAGCCACAAAGGCCGGGTCGAGATCCAGCATGAATGCGAGCAGCGTCATCACCTCAAGTCCGCCCGGCGCATAGGCAAGCAGGGCCTGGCCAAAGGGAATATCCACCAGTTCGGCAACGATCCACGCCCCGGCGAGCGAGGTCAGGAACGCTGCCGCAAAGGCGGCCATCGATGCGCCGAGCACGCTGAGAAACTGGCGCAGTGTCATGGACGCAAAGCGGCAACCGATGTGAGCGCCCATCATGACAAAACACGGCAGCACGATGTAGCCCGGCAGCACAAGGACCAAGAGGCCGGACGCATTGAGGCCCGCACTCATGAAAAACGCACCCGTCAGGCCGCCCCCCGGCACTCTGACCTTGATGGCAAGCCAGCTTGCCGCGAGGCAGAGCGGTATCCCGATCAGGAAGTCCTTGAGACCGGAGACATAAATCGTGCCGCTGCCACCGCCCGCCGGTTCTGCGGAGGACACAACGGCGAATGGCAGCACCGCCACCAGAACGAACAGGCGCAAGGACTGGCTGGAAGCGATGCGGGGAAGGTCTGCCCCTCGTTCGGTGGCAAGGGCTATGACATAGGAAAGCGCACCGGGAATGGCGCCGAAATAGGCCGTTTCCCTCGACCATTTTGCCCCGTAGTGCAGAACCGCGTAGCCCGCGAACGTGACGGCCACCATGACAGCGATCAGCATGGCCATGGACACCGGCCACTCCGCCACCCGGTCAACGATATCGGGATGAACACCCGCCCCCATGGAGATGCCGATCATGACGAAGAGCGCGTCTCGCAGCGGGACCGGCATGAGCGTCGGCACTTGCGCCAGCGTCGCGATGGCAACAAAGACCATGGCGCCCGACAGCCAGGCCGCGGGAAGCCCGAACAGGTTGAATGTTGCTCCTCCGGCAGCGGCAATGAGAAGTGTGACCGCAAGTCTTCCGGCGGTAGATTGAAACGAATTGGCAGGCATCGGGAACCGTTGAGCTTGGAATGGCTCCTTGAGCTATAAATGGATTGATCGGCCAGCGCATGGTTGATTGCATGGATCAACATGTACGGCCTGTATTTTATCAGGCGGTTGTCCCCGGCAACTGAACAGGACGGGGCTCTGTGAAAGGTTTACCCTCAATTCCTTCCAGTTCACAGGCCCTGTGTATTGCCGGGCGCATTTCCAGCCGTTCGCACAGGGCGCGCAGGTGGGGCGTCGCCGCCAGGGACCACTTGCCCTCATTACGATAGATCTGCGCCCACCTGGCACAGGCAGCAAGATAGTGGTCGAGGATGGAAAGGTCCTGCCCCAGAAGAAATGGTCCGCTCCAACTGGCAAGTTCAGTTTCCAGATGTGCGAAACTGCCGGCAATCCGGCGGGTCAGTCCAGCGTGAAGGCTCAAGGCCGTCTCCGGTTCGCGAACATATCTTTCCGGCTTGAAGGAGATCCGAAGATCGGAATGCAGGGTGTTTGAGAGAAAAAACAGCCATTTCAGGAAGCGGCCGCGCTGTGGAGAGGCGGGCGTCGGAGCCAGACAGCCGTGCGCATCTGCCAGATGCAAGGCGATCGCGGCGGTTTCGAACATGGGGGCATCCTGACCCGGCACTTCCAGAACCGGGATCAAACCTTGGGGATTGAGCCGCCGATATGCTTCCGAATTCTGTTCGGAGATCAACCTGTCAACAGCCACGTAGTCATAGGGCAGGCCCAGTTCTTCCAGTATCATCCTGACAATGAAATTGGCGCTGTCAGGCGAACCGTGCAGGCGATAGCACTCCAGCCCCTCAGGTTTCCGGGTCGGTTCAGTTGCAACAAGCAAATCGGTCACCCCAAAGCTCTCCATCGAATTGCGTGCCTTTCAAACGGCTGGACTTGAGCGATATCAAGGCACGACCGGGCGAAGGACGGATAGATCGACACATGATGAAAGATCCGCTCTCCTACGCCATGCGCAACGTACCGCGTTATACAAGTTATCCGACAGCACCGCATTTTCATGACGGCGTAACGGCCGGAGTTTATGCGGACTGGCTCAAGGCGCTTTCGCCGCAGGATTCGCTTTCGCTGTACCTGCATGTCCCTTATTGCCGTGAGCTCTGCCATTATTGCGGCTGCCATACCAAGGCGACCCGTCAGGATGCGCCGCTCAAGGCCTATGCAGCGACACTCGGCCAGGAAATCAATCTGGTTGCCGGGCACATGCCGAATGCCGGTCCTGTCCGCCACATTCACTGGGGTGGCGGTACGCCCAGCCTTCTGCCACGGCAGAGCCTGATCGACCTCACCGGCCTGATGCGTGTCGCTTTCGACCTTGCACCGGACCTGGAACATGCCATCGAACTCGATCCGAGGCTTGTTACGGAACAGCTCGCCGAGACGCTGGCCATCATCGGAGTGAACCGGGCCAGCCTTGGCGTTCAGGACTTTGATCCCGACGTTCAAAAGGCCATCGGCCGTCTTCAGCCCTACAGGGTCGTCAAACAGGCCGTAGAGTTTCTGACAGCAGCCGGTGTCACCGCGCTCAATTTCGACCTGATGTACGGATTGCCCGGCCAGTCGCCGGAGACGATACTCGATACGGTGGAAAAAACGCTGTCGCTGGCGCCCGGGCGCATTGCCCTTTTCGGCTATGCCCATGTGCCCTGGATGCGCAAGCACCAGCGCCTGATTGACGAAAGCACCTTGCCGAACGCCGCCGAACGGCTGGCCCTTGCGGACCTCGCCCGCGCGGAACTGCTCAAGGCCGGTTATGTCGCCATCGGGCTTGATCATTTTGCCCGGCCGGACGACAGCATGGCCATCGCACTTTCGGACGGCTCCCTGAAGCGGAATTTCCAGGGTTATACGACGGACCAGGGCGAACAACTCGTTGGCTTCGGCGTCTCCTCCATCGGACGTCTGTCTGCCGGTTATGTTCAGAACATGTCTGATGTCGGCAACTGGCGCCGGGCAATCATGGCGAGCGAATTGCCGGTATCCAAAGGTTTGGCGCTTTCTGCCGACGACCGTTTGCGGGCGCGGATCATCGAAGAACTGATGACCAACTATGCCTGCGATCTCGTACCGGCCTGCCGCGCTTTCGGCCTGCCGACAAGCCACTTGAACGATGCCTTCGATGCCTTGCAGGATCTGGCCGCCGACGGCCTGGTCCATCTGGAAGTGGGCAATGAAACTGCAAGGGTTGAAGTGACTGAGGCCGGACGGCCTTACGTACGTCTCGCAGCGGCCGCCTTTGACGCCTACCTGGCGGCGAGCCAGGCAAGTGGCAAGGCCCGGCATTCTGCCGCGGTTTGAAGAAATTGCCCCGAGGCGAAACCTCGGATGGTTTTCCGTACTTGCCAAGTTACGGATCACCGAAGACCGACAACAAAAATGGGCCGCGAAAATCGCAGCCCTTTCCAGGTCGACTATCAAGCAACGGATCAGTGCATACCTGTCATCTGACAGAGGCTGCAGACCTTGTTGAGATGGATCTGGTCGGCGCGGTCGACGCGAATAACGCCCCGGCGTTTCAGATCGGACACAACGCGGCTGACAGTCTCGATGGTCAGACCCAGATAGTCGGCGATTTCCTGCCGGGTCATGTGCAGTCTCAAGTCGAAACCGTCGTTGCTGTCGTCAATCGGCCCAACGCAGCCGACACCACCCCGGTCCGGAACGAGATGCATCAGAAAGCTTGCAACCCGTTCGACGGCGGACTTGCGGCCAAGCAGAACCGCATGCTCGTGCAGCACGCGCATCTGGTTGGTCAGGCATCTGGTGAGCGTGCGCTGAAGCGCATCGGAACGTTCGACCTGCTTCAGATCGATTTCCTGAATTTCGGCATTGGTGAGCGTTTCGGCGGTGCAGTCATTCTCGTCACTGCCGGCAAGACCGAAAATGTCACCGGGACGAAGGACTTCGACAACCTGGCGGCGTCCGTCCGGCAGCAGCTTGTAAAGCATCACCGAGCCCTTCACCAACTCATAGAGCCGCTTTGCGGGATCGCCTTCGTAATAGATCACCGCATGGGTGTCGTATTGGACTGCCTTGCCGCCAAATTCCGAAAACGATGTCTTGCTGGGTGTGCAGATGGGAGCACCTGTCATTCTTGGTGCTGCGCCCTGGCCGGGGGTACCCGCGTCGAAATAAGCCATATGTCCCTCCTTCGTGCCTGTGGCACGGCCTTCATTTGCTACGTCAGCGGGTGATCTCCATTCCTTGGTGCTTCCATTTCCGCACCGCTCGAAAAATCGACCACTGCTTGCAGGTGTCCCGTCCGACACCCCGCAGCTTGCAGGATGCACTCTAAAACGCGGAGTGCACACAACGTAATTCGGTCGACTGCGTAAGATAAACTACATATGAGCCGTAACGACGCAGCCGACTAAGGTCTAATCAGGCAAGAACCGCATGCGCGTTTCGCGCGCGTGAAGCCAACGGCCGCCAAAATTGGCAGCGCCTCAATCTGGAACACTCAATTTTCTGAAATTGCTTCAGGGGGAGGAGAGATCAGACGATCGCCTTCTGAGCCATGGCCGCCGTCAGCATGTCTATCGACAGCGGTTTCCTCAGGATCTTGAGCCCCGGGAGCTCACGAATTTGCTGCAACAGGTTCACTCTAGACTTGCCGGAAATGGCAAGGATGCTCGGAGGCGTTGGCAGACCCATGAGTTCACGAACGACATCCGTACCGCATCTGTCGGGAAGGCCGATGTCCACGATCACCCAATCGTCCGACGAGGGGATTCCGCCGGCGAAAAAACTCTCAGCATCTTTGTATGTTATCGGATGATGATCGAGATCTTCGAGCGCAATCGCCAATGCATCGGCGACTGCTTCATCATCTTCAACAATGTGAACAACCACGAATGTAGATCCTCAAAGCCTGCCCCCAACGCAGACGATCAATCATACATACGCGATATTTTGCTTGCCGGATGTACGCAGAAATACGTTTCGGCATGCCGGTCATCCGGAAATGCATTCCAGCCGTTCACTTGAACCCGGTTTATCCCGAGGCGGAGTGGCCCAGAACAATGCGAACGAGATCCGCCGCATTGCGTGCACCCAGTTTTTCCATGATCCGCGCCCGGTGCACTTCCACCGTTCTCGGACTGATTCCAAGAGTGCGGCCGGCTTCCTTGTTGGAAGCTCCGTCGGTGATTTCCTTCAGGACTTCCAGCTCACGGCGGGTCAGCAGATCTGCTCCCTGGAAGGAGGCTGTGACGACCTCGTCCTGACGCTGCTTGGTGATGGCGATGCTTTCCTTCACCCGCTCCAGCACGGTTTCAGCGGAAAACGGTTTCTCCACGAAGTCAAAGGCGCCGTTGCGGATGGCTTCAACAGCCATCGGAATGTCGCCCTGGCCGGAAATGATGAAGATCGGCGCCGGATAGTGTTCGGCATTCAATGCCTTGAGAATCTCGATGCCGGAGCGCCCAGGCATATGGACATCCAGCATGACACAGGCAGGAACAGCCTTGCTTGCAGACTGCACGAAAGTGTCGCCATCCGAGAAGGTTTCGACCACATAGCCTTCCATATTGAAAAGCACCGACAGCGCGTCGCGCACCGCCGGATCATCATCAACGATGTATATGGCCTCCGCGTCAGCTTTCATGTCCATCACTTCCTCAGCTCATTTCTTTCGAACCGTTGGTGTCGGCTCTTTCTGCAAAATCTTCTTCGGGCGGGTCTATTGGCAAGGACAACACGAAGGAGGCGCCTCGTCCGTTTGCCCCCTTCTCCAAACGCAAATCACCACCGTGGTTTTGAGCAATCGAACGGGATATCGCCAAGCCCAGGCCAACACCCTTGTGCTTGGCACCCGTAAAGGCCCGGAACAGGTTGTCAACCAGCTCTTCGGGAACGCCCGGGCCGTTGTCCGTAACCCGAAATTCCAGTCGATCTCCATTCCGGCATACGGCCAGCACCACCTTGCGGTCGGCCTGTTCGCAGACCGCTTCGCGCGCATTGCGCAGCAGGTTGATGAGAATCTGCCGAATCTGCACCGGGTCGGCCATCAGTGGCGGCAGTCCTCTTGCGATCTCGGCCTTCATGATCGATCTGCCATTGCCGCTGCCGAGTTCCGCCATTTCCAGGCAGCTGGTGACAAAGTCCCGCACTTCGATCGTCTGGCGATTGGGTGTTTTCTTTTCCACCAGTTGACGCATGCGCTGGATGATTTCTCCCGCCCGCTCGGCTTCGCGTACCGCCTTGTCGATAACCTCGATGATGAAGGGATCCAGGGATTTGTCGGCACGGGTCTTGCGCGATACGGATTGCAGGTAGAGCAGTACTGCGGTCAGCGGCTGGTTGAGCTCATGCGCAATCGCCGCGCCCATTTCGTCCAGTGCGCTGATCCGCGTCATGTGAAGAAGCTGTGCCTGGGTCTTGGCCAACCGGTCTTCCATCTGTCTGCGCGAGCGCAGGTCGCGCAGGATGCCGATGAATTGTCGTCCGGCCGGTGTCCATGCCTCACCGACAGACAGCTCGATGGGAAAGACCGTGCCGTCCTTGTGGCGGGCCTGGACCTCGCGGCCGATACCGATGATCTTCTTATGACCGGTGGTGAGATAGTTGTTCACGTAGTGATCATGCGCGTTGGCATATTCCGCAGGCATGATCCTGTTGACATTGCGCCCCAGAAGGTCCGCGGCTTCATAGCCGAAAAGACGTTCGCAGGCCTTGTTGAAGGCCAGCACCTGCGCACGGTCATTGATCACGACAATGCCGTCGGCCGCGGTATCGAAAACACTGGCAAGACGCGCTTCCGTTACGGCTGCATTGTCATCATCGTGATCTAAAACGTCGTCGCCCACCGTCCCCGCACCCAAATGGAATTCTCGTCCCGTCTAGGTTTAAGGGTTTTCCCGTAGGCCAGCAACCCGTCAGGGCTCTAAATCTCTGGTATCCAAGTGCTAATTCGACGCACTGCTTCTTCCAGGTGATCCTCGCGCCGGGCATAGCATAACCTTAGGTGATGTTCACCGCCCTTGCCGAACGCAGTGCCCGGTGCAAGACCCACACCTGTCTGGCGAACAAGGTCCAGCGCAAAGTTGCGTGTGTCCGTGACGCCCTCAATGGAAAAGAAGAGATAGAACGCGCCGTCGGGCGGCAGCACCTTCACGCGGTTAAGACCCTGCAATCCCTTGAGAACACAGTCGCGCCCCTTGCGAGCACGTGCGACCTGCTCCTGCAGGAACGTGCGTCCTTCGGTCAGGGCGGCAACGGCGCCCCATTGCGAAAAGGACGGAACACCCGACGTGGAATACTGGATCAGGTTTTCAAACACCTGGCCGAGTTCCGGCGGTGCCGAGATCCAGCCGACCCGCCACCCGGTCATTGCCCAGTTCTTGGACATGGAATTCACGAAGATGATGCGGTCGTCTTCCTCGGCGATATCGTAGAAGGAGGGCGAGCGCTCCCCTTCCCCGTAATAGAACAGCGCATAGATTTCGTCCGCGATAATCCAAAGGTCATGCTTTCGCGCAAGCTCCAGAAAAGCCTTCAAGAGGTCTTCGCTTGCAACCCATCCGGTCGGATTGCAGGGCGAGTTCAGGAAGAGCGCGGTCGTCTTCGGCGTGATCGCTGCTTCGACGTCCTCAATTGCCAGTCGCCAGCCGTCGTCCTCCTCCCGCATCGGCACACTGACCGAACGCGCGCCGTGAATTTCGATGGCAGCCGATATGTTCGGCCAGGACGGCGTCGGCACGATCACTTCGCGCCCGGCTCCTGCAACCGCCTGCACGGCGAGCTGAATGGACTGCATGCCCGATCCGGTCACATAGAATCGTTCCGGCGAAAAAGGCTTGCCGTAAAGATCCTGATGATAGGCCGCCAGTGCCTCGCGCAGCTGCGGGATACCCCGCTGGTAGGTGTAGAACGTCTCGCCCCGGTCGAGTGACGCTTTTGCGGCTGTGCGGATGAACTCTGGCGTCGGCAGATCACCTTCGCCTGCCCAGAGCGGGATCAGATCTTTCCGGTCACGACCGGCATTGAAAACTTCGACGATACCGCTTTCAGGTGCGGTTCTGGCTTCCGGGCTCAATCGCTCGATCAGGCTGGTCACGTGGCAGGTCCTTCATTGTCAATTGGCGCCACCTTATCGGGTTTGCTTGCCAATGTTCCATGAAAGGATGTGAAGAAGACTTCACCGAAGGTGATCAATTCACATACCTTGGGAAAGCCTTGAAAGCAGATCAGTCGCAAGGCGAATAGACAGATCGATTTGGCTGTGGTCGGATCGGACAAGGCAGCGTAAGGGGTTGCCGGGAAACAGGTCCGAGCCGGCCCGACAAGAGGCCGACGGAACCCATGCCGCTCGGGAGGACGGTTACCAGATCATGCTGCATGGATGGCTCGTGATACTGGCCGCAACGGCCTACATCCTGTGCTTGTTCGCCATCGCCAGCTTCGGCGACCGGATGCCGCGCCGGTATTCGTCGCGTACGGGCGGCCGCCCCTTCATCTACGCCCTGTCGCTCTCGGTCTATTGTACTTCCTGGACCTTCTACGGCTCAGTCGGCAACGCCAGCCGGACGGGCATCGAATTCCTGACCATCTATATCGGCCCCTTGATTGTTTTCGCGCTCGGTTATCCGCTGCTGCAGCGGATTATCCAGATCTCCAAGACAGAAAGCATCACGTCGATCGCCGATTTCATCGGCGCACGATACGGCAAGAGCCAGTCGGTCGCAGCACTTGCCACGTTGATTGCGGTCATTGGCGTCATTCCCTACATCGCCCTGCAGCTGAAAGCGGTGTCGCTGTCGATCACCACCATGATCGGCCCGCTGATTTCCCCTGGTGACATCTTCACGCCGGTGTTCGATGACGTCACCCTGCTGATTGCCCTCGGCATGGCCATCTTCAGCTGGGCGTTCGGGACAAGACACATTGATGCGACGGAGCACCAGGAAGGGCTGATGCTGGCGATTGCAGCCGAGGCGGTGGTCAAGCTTATTGCCTTTCTCGCGGTCGGCTTCTGGGTCACCTACTCGCTTTTCGACGGCCCGGTCGACCTGATCCGTTCCATCTCGGAAGCGCCTGAAGTCGCGCAGATTTTCGAAAAACCGCTGAACATCGGCAACTGGCTCGTCATGTCGTGCCTGTCGGCCTTTGCGGTGCTGTTGTTGCCGCGCCAGTTCCACGTCACGGTGACGGAGAACAATTCAGACGCCGAGCTGCGCCGCGCGACCTGGATGTTTCCGCTCTATCTGGTGCTGATCAACCTGTTCGTGATCCCGATTGCGGCTGCCGGCCTGCTGCGCTTCGGCCAGGACGTCAATCCGGATACCTTCGTTCTGGCCCTGCCCATAGACGCCGGACACCCGTGGCTTGCCCTCTTCGCCTTCATCGGAGGCCTTTCGGCGGCAACGGCCATGGTCATCGTGGCGACGGTTGCGCTGGCCATCATGATTTCCAACGACATCGTTGTGCCGCTCCTGCTGCGCCGGCACAGCGAGGACGACATCGTCAACATCGGCGGCCAGGACATGAGCGACCGGCTGCTTACGATCCGCCGCCTCGCCATCTTCGGCATCCTGCTGCTGGCCTATGCCTACTACAAGGCGGCCGGCAATACCGCGGCGCTCGTCTCCATCGGGCTTCTGTCCTTCGCCGCAATCGCGCAATTCGCTCCCGCTTTCGTCGGCGCCCTCTTCTGGCGTCGGGCCACGTCTTTGGGCGCCATCGCCGGGCTGAGCGGCGGGTTTGTCTTCTGGGCCTATACACTGCTGCTACCGACCTTCGCCAAATCCGGCCTGATTTCCGACGGTTTCTTGGAAACCGGCCCGTTCGGCATTAGCGAACTGAACCCGCAAGCCCTGCTCGGGATCACCATGGATCCGTTCATCCATGGCACCCTGTGGAGCCTATTCGTCAACATCGTCCTGTTTGTAGGCGGCTCCTTCCTGAGAAAGCCTCTGCCCGCGGAAACCCTTCAGGCAAACGTCTTCGTACCGGCCGAGTTCGCGCCTTCCCCCAGCCTGCGTTACTGGCGTACGTCCGTTACCGCCGGAGACTTGCAGGCAACCGTCGCGCGCTATCTCGGCGAAGAACGTACGGCCCGTTCGTTCCGCCGTTTTGCGAGCGAACGAGGTATCGAACTCGATCCGAAAACACTGGCCGACGCCAACCTGCTGCGCTTTTCCGAGCAGCTTCTGGCAAGTGCCATTGGCGCGGCCTCGTCGCGCCTTGTGCTGACCTTGATGCTCAAGAGGCACGACCCGTCGACCAAGGGCGCAGTGAAGCTGCTCGACGACGCCTCCATCGCCATTCAGTACAACCGCGACCTGCTGCAGACGGCACTTGATCAGGTGCGTCAGGGCATCGGAGTGTTCGACCGGGATCTGCGTCTGATCTGTTGGAACAGGCAGTTCCGCGATCTCCTGGGCCTGCCTGCCGAATATGGTCAGGTCGGCACGACACTGGATGCGATCCTGCGTTTCAACGCGGAACGGGGCGAGCATGGCCCCGGACCTGTGGAGGCGATCGTCGCCGACCGGATCGAGAAGCTGGTGCTGATCCAGGAGACCTTTCAGGAAAAACTGGAATCAAGCGGAACGGTGTTCGAAGTCCGCATCAGTCCGATGCCCGACGGCGGCATCGTGACCACCTATACAGACATCACCGAGCGGGTTCTGGCGGAAGAAGCTCTCGCCCGCGCCAACGAAACACTGGAACGCCGGGTCAGGGAACGCACGGAAGAGCTCACCCACGTCAACGAACGGCTGGTGGAGGCCACGCACGCCGCGGAAGAAGCCAACATCGGCAAGACCCGTTTCCTGGCAGCGGCCGGTCATGACATTCTGCAGCCTCTGAATGCCGCCCGTCTTTACGCCTCGGTTCTGGTCGACAAGCTAAAGGACGGCGACGACGGCTCGCTGGTCCGCAATGTGGAAATGGCACTGGAATCGGTCGAGGACATTCTCGGCGCCGTCCTCGATATTTCCAGGCTCGACACCGGTGCCCTGAAACCGGAACCGACTGTCTTCCGGCTGGACGAACTGCTGCGCGGAATCGATCTCGATTTCCAGCCTGTCGCCAAGGAAAAGGGGTTGGAACTGCGGATCGTGCCGACGTCCCTTTCGGTGCGGACAGATAGACGCCTTATGCGGCGCCTGCTGCAGAACCTCGTTTCAAACGCCTTGAAATACACTCAGTCGGGCCGCGTCCTTGTGGGATGCCGCCGACGCGGCAATCGGGTGGTCGTGGAAATTCACGACACCGGCATGGGCATCCCGAAAGGCAAGCAGAAGGCGATTTTCCAGGAGTTTCACCGGCTGGATGACGGCATGCGCGTTGCCAAGGGATTGGGGCTCGGGTTGTCCATCGTCGAGCGCATCAGCCACGTTCTGAACCACCCGGTGCAACTCCGCTCGGAAGCCAACAAGGGCTCGTGCTTCTCGGTCGAATTGCCTCGTTCCGCAGACATGCCCGATCTCCTTCCCATTCCGCAGGCCCCAACCATGGCTGGCCAGCTGGATGGTCTTTGCGTTGTGGCCATCGACAACGAGCCGGACATCCTGAGCGGCATGCGCCACCTGCTGACGAACTGGAACTGCAAGGTGATTGCAGCTGCCGATGACGTGGAAGCAGCGAACGAGCTCAGCAAAGCCGGCCTGACGCCGGACGTCATACTGGCGGACTATCACCTCGACAATGGCACCGGCATCGAGGCGATCTTGAAACTGAGATGGAAATTCGGTCGCCAGATCCCTGCGATCCTGATCACCGCGGACCGGAGCCGGCCTGTGCGCACGGAAGCCGAGGAAAAGGACATCGCCTTCTTCAACAAGCCCCTGAAACCGGCTGCCCTGCGTGCCCATCTGGCCCGCTGCCAGGCAGGCCAGGCGGCCGAATAAGCCGGCTTGGAGCCGAGGTCCGGACGTTGTCAGCATCAATGCATCAGGAAACTGAGCGTAGCGCTCCAGGGTTCTTAGGCGCGGTGCTTGGCGAACGATCCTGCCAGTCTTCCCTGCGGATCTGGGCGACCCGCATCGGATTGGGATCCGGCTTGCCGAAGTAATAGCCTTGCATGGTGTCGCAGCCGAGCGTGCGCAAAGCATCCACCTGAAACTGCCGTTCCACGCCTTCTGCCGTGACTTCCAGACCAAGGTTATGCGCAAGCGCAATGACTGCGGAGATGATCGCCAGACCGTCGCTGCGTTCGCCGATTTCATCGACGAAGGATTTGTCGATCTTGATCTTGTCGAACTTGTAGTGCCGCAGATACGAAAGAGACGAATAGCCCGTGCCAAAGTCGTCCAGCGCGATGCGGATACCAAGGTCTCGCAGTTTCTGAAGCTTGATCGATGCTGTGCCGAAGTCGCGCAGGAACACGGATTCGGTGATTTCCAGGACAAGGCGTTCCGGCGGGAACCCCGTTTCCTGCAGCACGGTCAGGATCTGTTCCACCAGATTCGGATCCATGAACTGGATCGGCGACAGGTTGACCGCAACGCTCTCCAGTTCGGGACATTGGGCTGCCGCTGCACAGGCTTTCCTCAGAACCCAACTGCCGAGCGGCAGTATCAGACCGGCGTGTTCGGCAATCGGAATGAACACGTCCGGCGGCACCTCACCGCGCTCGGGATGCAGCCAGCGGAGCAGGACCTCACTGGACACCACCTTGCCGGACCGGGCATCCACGATCGGCTGAAAATCGACATTGAGCTTGCCGTATTCGAATGCTTCGCGCAGATCCGATTCCAGTTCGCGGCGCTCGCGGACCTCACGCTCCATGTCCTGCTCGAAGGCGAGCGACCGTCCCCGGCCGCCTTCCTTTGCCTTGTAAAGCGCAATGTCAGCCTTGCGCATCAGATCGTCGACAGTGTCCTTGCTGTCGCACAGACGGGTGAACCCGACGGTGGCGCCAATGGCGAAGTCGCGACGGCCAATCCGGAAAGGCTTGCGTGTCACGGCAACCAGTTCCTCGGCAAATGCAAGAGCCGCCTGATCGCTGACGAAACGGCCGAGCGCCGCGAATTCGTCGCCACCGAAACGCGCAAGCATCGTTCTGCCTTCGCCAAGGGCGGTAAACCGGCTTGCGACCTGCCTCAGAAGTTCATCCCCTGCCGGGTGGCCGCTGGTGTCGTTCACGACCTTGAAATTATCGAGGTCAATGAGGAAGAGCGTCAGCGTGTTCTGACCATTCTGGTTTTGCTCTTCCAGTTGCGCCTCGGCCTGTTTCAGGAACCAGCTCCGATTGCCGATCCCCGTCAGGGAATCGTGCTCGGCCAGGTGAGAAACAAGGACGCTTGCCCTGCGGGCTTCGGTGATGTCGGACGCAACACCGCGGTAACCGGTAAAGGAACCATGGTCGTCGTAGACCGGACGTGCTGCCAGGGACCACCAGCGTTCCTCGCCGTTCACGTCCACCCCGATGACGATTTCGCGGAAGGCCTGCTGACGCTTCATGGCGTTTTCCAACCTGGTTACGGCAGACCGCGCATCGTTCTCGTCAAGCGAATAGGCCAGATCGACCATACGCATGGTTTCCAGTTCCGCCCGGTCCCGGCCACTGGCATGTAAGAACCGGTCGGAAATGGAATGCAGATTACCGTGGCTATCCGATTTCCAGAGCCAGTCGCTGGACTTTTCCTCGAACTCGTTCAGCAGCAGGGCGATCAGTTCACCACGCTGTTCCAGCTCGGCTTCGGCAAGGAAATGGGAGGCAAACAGCCAGCCTGCCGAAGCAACGCTGCCGACCACCACCAGCGTGTAGCTGCTCAACAGGAAGACCAGCGGCCACAGCTCCGCGCTGCGTCCGATTGCGAAGGACACGAGCGATGCAAGGAAAAGGATCGCGACCCAGCGAAAGGCTGCCTGCGGCACGGTTGCCAGAGTAAAACCGCCACCGCACAGCATGCCGGTGGTGACGCAGGAGGCAATCCAGATGCCGTCCGGATCGCCATAACCGAATGCGGCAATTGGAACGACCGCCCAAAGACCACTGAAAATCGTCGCGTGCAAGACCGCCTTGTTCAGAGATCGCCGCGAGGCAAGATGAATTGGCGACCTGTTCGCTTTCAGCCACTTGTACAGGGTGTAGGCAAGAAAAGCTCCAATGGCCGCAATCCAGACGGCAATGAAGCTGAACGGCATGAAGTTCTGAAACGCGAGCGTAATGACGATTACGTTGACGACGTTTGCCAGCACGATAAAGGGTGTCAGGCGCGCGATGCTTGCGATCTGCGCTGCTCGTACCTTGCGGGCCAGGAGCTCGTCGACCACCGGGTGTCCGAACGCGAGCATGAAGGCGCGAACAGGATTGCTTTCCTGCTGTCCGGTTTGCGTGTCCGCGTCAGACTGGAAGTCCACCTTGAGCTGACGACCGGGCAACACGAAGGCCATGCCGATCGTCTTGAAGATCAGTCGCCAATTGAAGCTGGACCGCATTTTCTCTCCGGGTGGCTACTCGCACTCTGCGTGGCAGCGCCCCGCAGCAATGAGGGTTACAGCCATTCCCTGAAATTACGGTAAAAACGTTGGTCTGGATTTCGCTATGTTTTTGCAATCCTGACTGGAAAGCTCACCCTGAAGGCCTACAGAAATTGCATTCGGGCAGGTCGATTTCAGCACGCAAAGCAGAAAACGGTCTCCTGCATTGGAGACCGTTTCCAAGTGGAGCAGCCAGAAAGTAACGTCGCGCGTGTGCTTGGCGTCACTGTGCCTGGGCAGCCTCGGCGGTTTCGCCGCCAACCTGCCATTGCCCGGCCTCGATCTTGGACGCTGCAATAACGGCCTGGGTTCTGCTTTCCACGCCAAGCTTTTGCAGGATCGCGGAAACATGAGCCTTTACGGTCGCTTCCGAAACGGACAGTTCGTAGGCAATCTGCTTGTTCAGAAGACCTTCGGACAGCATCATCAGAACACGAACCTGCTGGGGGGTAAGCGTTGCAAGGCGCTGCACCAGATCGCCGCTGCCGTCGTCGGCGGCAAGGTCGACATCCGGCGGGGTCCACATGTTGCCGGACATGACCTCCGAAATCGCCTCGCGAATGACATCGATCCCGTGAGACTTCGGAATGAAGCCGGAAGCTCCGAATTCAACCGCGCGCCGGATGGCCTGCGGATCTTCATTGGCCGAGACCACCACCACCGGAACGCCGGAATATTGGGCCCGCAGGTACATCAGGCCGGAAAAACCGCGCATGCCGGGCATGGACAGATCAAGCAGGATGAGATCGACTTCGCCATCCTGTTCCAGCTTGGCCGTAACGTCCTCCAACGCACCGGCTTCCTCGATCACAGCATCGGGGTATTGTGTTTCGAGCGTTTGACGCAGAGCACCCCGGAACAGGGGATGATCATCCGCGATGATGAACCGATACGATGTCGCCGACACGTTGTTATTCCTCCCTCAACGGTCCGTTTGGCCCGCAGGTTCCGCCAGAGCCATGCGTCGCAGTCATCCTGCACCCGCTCGCTTCTTGATTTTATGGCGAAGCCCCGTTGTTGCGGCCATTGTGAAGTATGTTTGCAACATGGGTTACGCGCAAGTCAAACCATGCTTTTGACCAACACGCCATGTTCACGCGATGCGCATTCGCTGCTGTCATGGCAAATAGGCTGCCTTCAGGCGCAAGAAAAATAGTTAAGTTAGAGCCACCAACAAAAACAACCTAAAGTTTAAATCACCTCGCCGCAGTTGATCTTTTCATTTTACCGGCTTCCTCAACGTTGCCTGAACTAATTTTCCAGAATCTACATTTCTTGTTGATAATCAATGCAAAGACAGCAACAAATGACCTGTCCAATACACATCACATAATCAAAAATCACTGAGTGCACGAAGCAATTATGACAATTCAGGCAACGCTGTTTTCATTTGTGAACCGTTGGGAATGTGACGAAAACGATCATCTGAACGTCCAGTTCTACTTCAGCCGCTTCGAGGAAGCAGATCGCCAGTTCCGGCTGATGACCGGCTTGAGCGAAACCGTCGTGGGGGCTCGCCGGGTGCGCCACGTGCGCTACCACAAGGAGATGCGCACGGGAGACCTGATCACGGTTCACTCCAGCATCGCCTTCGACGGCCCGCATATGCTCACCGTCATTCATGAAATGCGGGACGCCGCCACCGGAACGCTATCGGCAACAGCTCTCGACGGATATGAGCCAAGCGCCAGCGCCGCGAAGACCTTGCGCCAGCGCTTCCGCGACTTCCAGACGCCAATGATTGCAGAGGCCGGACCAAGGGGGATTTCCGCCGGACCGGCAAATGCACGTGCGACGCTTGCGGCCCTGCAGTCTAAAGGCGCCCAGATCGTCTACCGGGGAACCGTTTTGCCACGCGATATCGGTCCGGACGGCAAGGCCGACGACAGATTTGCCCTGTCCTGCTGCACGGACGGCGTAGCCCATGTCTGGCAGCGTACGCCAATGACACACGCCTATCTGACGGAAAACGGTTTCGGCCGGGTGGCCGTTGAAATGAAGCTGACCTGGATCACACCGCTGAAGACCGGCGACGCAATGCTGGTGATTTCCGGCTTTACCGGCGTCAATCCAAAGACCTTCTCGATGCGCCATCACCTGTTTGAAACACGGACGAACCGTCTCGCCGCCGTTCTGGATGTTGTCGCACTGACGATGGATCTGACCAGGCGTGTTGCCGTGGAACAGCCGGATGAAGCCTATCAAAGCATCAACAAGATGCTGATCGACTGACCAATCCCCGGACAAGAAGCATTGCCGGACACAGCGTGCCCCTGGCAGGGACACGCTGTTTTTTCATCTGACTTCAGGCGATCAGTTGGCCTCGCCCTCGAAGTCCTTCTGCAGATCGCGAACCATGCCAAAGAACCGGCGCATGGCGCTTTCTGTGAAAGTCAGAACCTTTTCCAGTTCCTCATCTTCCTCGGTTGTCGATGGGCTGCGTCCGCCCTGACTGGAGCCGGGTGCCTTTGGGCGATCAAGTGCGGAACCGGGCGGCAATTGCTTGTCGGACTTTACGCCATTGCCTTCCAGCTCTTCCACACGGGCGGTCAGGCGATCCACTTCACCGGCCAGCTCGTTGATTTCTGCAAGATAGGCATCTTCTGCCAGCGGCACCGGATTGCAGCGCCAGGCGTCGCTCTGCTCCTTGCAAATGGAGACGGTCCCGTTCTGCCGGTCCACCCTGAGGATATCCTCATCCACCCTGACCAGGGAAAAGCGGTCTGCCTGTCCCTTTGTCACTGCGTCTGCGGTTTCAGGGGCGACACTGTCCTGGGCGACAGCTGCCGGAGCCAGAAGAACGGCCACGGCCAGCCCGCGGAACATAGGAGCCAGATATTTGTTGCGGATCGTCATATTGCCTCTCCGGTTGCCGGCCTCGCGCTATTGGCCCCAAGCATTTCAGTTGAAACAGGGGTACAAGCGTCTGGCCGTTTGTATCTTGTCATGGGTGCCATATTTCCATGGCCAAAGCACGACTTAAGGGCGGGTTTTCAAAAGCGAGTTGTCGAACACCGAATTACCCTTCTTCGCCTGGCAACATTGCCTGAAGCGTTTCCAGCCTGTCGGCTTCGGCTGCCGGCTTGTCCCAGCGCAGTCTGGAAATGCGAGGAAAGCGCATGGCTACACCGGACTTGTGCCGGGTGGACCGGTTGAGCCCTTCAAAGGCGACCTCCAGCACAAGCCCCTTTTCAGCGCCGTGAACAACTTCCCTCACCGGTCCGAACCGGTTGATGGTGTTGTTGCGCACATAGCGGTCGATTTCACGCAATTCCTCATCGGTAAAGCCGAAATATGCCTTGCCGACCGGAACCAGCTCGGCTCCCGCCTCCCCGTCACGCCAGACACCGAAGGTATAGTCGGAATAAAAGGATGAGCGTTTTCCATGGCCGCGCTGCGCATACATCAGCACGGCATCGATCAGGTAGGGTTCCCGTTTCCACTTGAACCACAATCCCTTCGGCCGGCCGGTGACATAGGGCGCATCCCACCGCTTCAGCATCAAGCCTTCAACGGCATCGGCGTCGGCAGGAGGCAGATGGGCATGGGGATCGGCGCGCGCGGAGGTGATTTCCTCCCATCCGGTTACCTTCACCATGGGCGACAGATCGATACTGCCCTCCGGCAATCCGGTGATAAAGGTTTCAAGCGCCTTGCGCCGTTCTGCAAACGGCAGCTCCCTCAAATCGGTTCCGCCGACACTGAGCAGGTCGTAGGCACGGATCGCTGCCGGGAATTCGCGGATCAGCTTTGGCCCGGTGGTCTTGCGGTTGAGGCGTTTTTGCAGATCTGCAAAAGGACGCACCTGACCGTCCGACACCACCAGCAATTCGCCATCAATGCAGGCATCGAATGTCAGCAAATCCAGAATATCGGGAAAGGCCCTGGATATGTCTTCACCGGTCCGGCTGAACAGGCGGCGTACGCGGTCGCCACGCTCTGTCAGACCGGCTGCCGCCTGAACGCGAATGCCGTCCCACTTCCACTCGACCGCAAAGTCCTCCGCGTTCAGCAGCTCCGTGTCCTTGTCCTCGTCCAGGGAGTGCGCCAGCATTACCGGCCGGAATGGTGCGGGATCGGATGTTTGCGGTTGTCCGCTCAGTCCTTCTGCCCAGGCGAACAATGCTTCATAGGGTGGCTCCAGCCCGTGCCAGACCTCCTCCACTGAAGCAACATCCAGTCCACCGAGCTTCGCCACGGCCGTTTTCGCAAGGCGCGCAGATACCCCGACGCGCAAACCACCCGTCACCAGTTTCAAAAGGGCCCATCTGCCGGTCTCATCCAGCGTGTCCAGCCAGTCGGTCAGCAAACCGGGCACTTCGCTCTTTCCGGCCCCTTCCAGCCGCTTGACCACTTCGGACAGGCTGGGGGCAGCTTCTTTCAGGGCAACCTCTCCGTTTGCAGCCTGCGGCCACATCAGCGCAATGGTCTCGGACAGGTCACCAACAAAATCATAGGAAAGCGCGAACAGCTCCTGGTCCGTCCGCTCGCCGATCAAAGCCCTGAGCAGGGCCGGTTTGGCGTGTTTGAAACTCAGCCCGCCAGTCAGTGCGGCCAGGGCAAATCCCCGATCCGGATCCGCGACCTCCTGGAAATAACGGATCAGGAGCGCTTCCTTGGCGAGGCGCCTGGGTTCCAGCGAAAGCCGGTCGAGCAGATGGGAAAAAGCCAGCATAAGCGCTATACGAACCGCGAAAGCGCCCGGACTGCAAGCCCTTACGTCATAGACAAAAAATTCAGCTCACCATCTCAATGCGGGCTGAAAGCTAACACCGGCTCTAGGCCGAGTTCATTTCAGCTACGGCAGAAGAGAATTGGTCAACGCCCCACAAGATGACCGGGTACGAGGAACAATAGTTTGCTTGTGTCATCGCTCGGGACCTAGCGCAATGTGTAAAATCACTGCAGTTTTTGCCAGTGCACCACTTTCACGCCTGAAAAATGCGGGATGGACGGCAAGGCAAAATGCCTGTATAAGCCGCGGCCATCCATGGGCCGATGACTGGATGGCCCTATCCGGTAGACTGCTGACTGGCATGCAGAAGATCCGGAGCAGTTGAAAGATTTCTATGACCGATTTGACTTCTCTCGCCCCGGCGCTGAAGGCCGCGCTGGCGAAACGTGGCTATGAAAACCTCACCTCCGTGCAGGAAAGCGTTCTAAGCGACGCTCCGCCGGAAGCCGACCTTCTGGTGTCAGCGCAGACCGGGTCCGGCAAGACCGTTGCCTTTGGCCTCGCACTCGCCCCGACGCTGCTTGACGGCCAGGACAGTCTCGGCCAGGCAGGCGCTCCCATTGCGCTGGCCATTGCCCCGACCCGCGAACTTGCCCTTCAGGTGAAGGAAGAACTGACCTGGCTTTATAATGAAGCCGGCGCCGTAACGGCCTCTTGTGTCGGCGGCATGGACCCGCGCACCGAACGGCGGACACTGGAACGCGGTGTTCATATTGTCGTGGGAACGCCTGGCCGCCTGCGCGATCATATCGAACGTGGCGCACTGGACCTGTCGGAAATCAAGGCTGTCGTGCTCGACGAAGCCGACGAGATGCTCGACATGGGCTTCCGCGAAGACCTGGAATTCATTCTGGATACCGCGCCGCAGGACCGGCGCACGCTGATGTTCTCAGCAACGGTTCCAAAGCCGATTGCAGAACTCGCCAAGCGCTTCCAGAAGGATGCCGTTCGCCTGTCGACCATCAACGCTCGCGAACAGCACGGCGATATCGACTACGTCGCGCATCCGGTTGCCCCGAACGAGCGCGAAAACGCCATCATCAACGTGCTGCGCCAGCATGAAGCGGAAAAGGCAATCGTCTTCTGCTCGACGCGTGAAGCCGTCAGCCGGCTGACATCGCGCCTTGCGAACCGCGGTTTCTCCATCGTGTCCCTTTCCGGCGAACTCAGCCAGGAGCAGCGCTCCAGCGCACTGGCCGCGATGAAGGACGGCCGCGCCCGTGTGTGTGTGGCAACCGACGTTGCCGCACGCGGTATCGACCTGCCGAACCTCGATCTGGTGATCCACGCCGACCTGCCGACAGGCAAGGCCGCCCTGCTGCACCGCTCCGGCCGTACGGGCCGTGCCGGCCGCAAGGGCACCTGTGTGCTCATGGTTCCCTTCCCGCGCCGCCGCCAGGCAGAGCGCGTGCTGCATTTTGCCGGCATCACGGCGACCTGGAAGGGGGCTCCGACCGCAGACGACATCCGAGCCAAGGACAAGGAACGGCTTCTGGCCGATCCCGCACTCAAGGTGGAACTGGAAGAAGAAGAACTGGCGATCGCGAACGAGCTGCTTGCGCTTCACAGCCCGGAACAGCTTGCAGCCGCCTTCGTCAAGCTGCGTCAGTCGCGTCTGCCCGCTCCGGAAGAAGTCTCCGATCTCGATGAGACGTCGCTCCGAGGCAGGGATGCCGGCTCGCGCGGTGGCCGCAATGCGGAAATCACCGGCAAGTTCGATGACGGCATCTGGTTCTCGCTGTCGCTCGGCCACCGCCAGCGCGCAGAACCGCGCTGGATCCTTCCGATGATCTGTCGTGCCGGTCACGTCACCAAGAAGGAAGTCGGCGCGATCAAGATCTTCCAGAACGAGCTCTACTTCGAAATCGCCGGCAGTCATGGCCAGCGCTTCGCCGATGTGGTCAAGCGCGAAGGCACGGGCGAGGAAAATGCCACCATCACACTGCTTGATGCACGTGGCGGCAAGATCCCTGCCCCGCCGAAGGAAGACGGCTTCCGCCGTGACCGGTCCGACCGTTCCGGCCCGCCCAAGCGCCGTCCGCGTGGTGCAGATGCACCGGACTATGAAAGCCTCGGTGCCGAAGACAGCATGAAATCCGGCCGGCCGAAGCGCGAAGGCAGAGGCAAGTTCGACGGTCCCAAAGGCAAATTCGACGGGCCGCGCGGCAAGTTTGACGGACCTCGTGGCAAATCCCGCCGCCGGTCCGGTGACGACGATTTTGTGCCGCACCACCCTGCCTACGAGCCTCTGAACACCAAGGAACTGGCTCGCGACCTCGACGGCGGCGACCGCGCTCCCAAGCGCAAGGAACGTGCCGCTGATGGCCCGGACGGCGATCGGCGCAAGCCGCGGACCCGGTCTGCCGCCAACTCCGCGCCGCCCAAGAAAAAGGCCGCAAAGAAAAACAAGCCGTCGCGCGCCGAGCGCAAGGCCTCGAAAACAAAGCCCTGACAGAAAGCCGGTAACCTGTGTCACCGGCAAAGACGATGAACCAGACTTGCCTCGCCTGTCGTCATCCCGGCCAAGCGTAGCGCGAGCCGGGACCGGGGAGGCGCAAGCCTTTCTGTTTTCAGGTTTTTCTTAAAGTCATCGGTACCCCGATCCCGGATCCTCGCTTCGCTGCGTCCGGGATGACAAACAGAAGGGCCTGTGAACAACAACAGCCGGTGACCCGTGTTACCGGCTTTTTTCATTTGAACCGGTCTAGGTCTGTCCCGTCTTGCAGGTATCCGGCGCAGGCACGGATGAACCAACATCGGGCTGGACGATGACAGTGTCCGTGTGCTCGTCATCGGCCAGAAAGCTGTTCTGCAGGAAGCTTCGCGACGAGGGCGAGGCATTCTTGTTGCCTTCTATCACTGTTCCCTCTATCGGCCGGTTCAGCATTTTTGCCCGGAACGGACTGCCGAGATAAAGGTATTCGAAGTCTCCCACAAACAGATTGTCCCGGACCGTGTTGCCGTCGTCCTCGATCCGGATGCCCGTGACAAGGTTCTCGAAGCAGTTGTCCTGGTACGTGTTGTCTTCGGCGAAATCCTCGTAAAGGTGCAGCTCCATCGGAAACGGCCATCTGGGAGCAAGCGCGTTCTTGTCGACAAAACCGGCGATGAGTTCCGGGTTGAAGTGATATCCCAGAAAACTGTCGGACTGCCCCCATGGGCGGTCACCCATCATCGGGGCCAGTGAAACCGGACTGTCGTAAGGGCTCTTGTCGCCGCAGTCCCACATCACCAGATCGCGCGCCTGGCGCGAGGCAACCCAGATGCCGATGTCCATGTTCCGAAAGACGTTGCCGCGGATGACATTGCCGTCCGATCCTTGCAGGCGCGGTCGGCTTTCCGGGTTGGTGGTGTGGAACTCCCAACAGTTCTTGTAGTGAAAGATGCCGCCGAAAGCGTTGCTGTCGAAGATGTTGTTTTCGATCAGGTTGTACGCGGATCCATCCACGGACAGGCCTTCTCGGCGGGTCGGGCCGATGCGCCGGATGCCCTTGTTGGTGAAGAGGCCATTGTTGCGGATCAGATTGCCGGAAACGACGTTCTTCTGCGACCCATGCTCCAGATAGATGCCAACATGATGACCATCGGCAACGATGGAATTACGGATCGTTGCGCCGACAACGTAGTGATCGACAAAGACACCTGTCATGTAGGACTTGGTGATGGTCAGATGGTCGAGCACGACCCCTTGGGACGAATTTGCCCGCGCCTCGTCCCGCGCCGCCGCGTCATCCGACGGCGTTTGACCTTCAATCAGGATGCCGCCGGTATCGTCGAGGCGACAATCGCGAATGGTGATGTTTTTCAGGCCTGGCCGAATGGTAATGCCGCGCCGGTGCATGCCCGTGATCGTGCCACCGCGGCAATCCAGCAGGATGTTGTCGGCAGAAATTACGACCGGTTCCGTATAACGGCAATCGGTCTCCAGCAACACCTTGCCAGGCGTCATCTCCGGAAGTGTGCAGGCTCGCAAGGTTTCCGATGCTGGCGTCAATGCCCCATAGATAGCCTGCGTTTCGCCCGCTGCGGTTCCCGACAGGACCGAAAGCAGGCAAAGGATCGGCAGGGCAAGGCACCCTGCCCTCCGGCCTGTCGTTCTATTCATTGACGATGCAGGCAATAACCCAATCCGCTCCGTCCTGGATAAGCTGATAATGGCAGGTGAACTCGAACACGGCTTCGCCGTCCGCCGTTTCCTGGCTCCAGTCGAGGGTCACCAGTGCGACCGAGCCGCTCACGTGGCTGGATACGACGTGAAAGTCCGAATGGGACACGCCTTCCTTTTCCAATGCCTGAAGGAGCGCTTCGATGTTCTCGATCAACTCCTCGTCGTCGTTGAAGACATGCCCCTTCTCGTGCTGCCAGATGATGGTCGGCAGGGCGAAGCAGTCGCAGATCCTGTCGATGTCATAATCGTTGAAGCCGGCCTGATAGTCGTCAAAGAGCTGTGCAATCGCCTCTTCGGCTTCGCCGTTGGCACCAGCCCCGGCGCCGTTTGTCTGGCCGTTGCCGGCACCTGCAAATTCACCGTCGTCCGCCATGACTGCCTCTCCCCAAAAGGAAATAAATGCCGCAATTTCGCGTGAGCCGGATCAGCCTTGTGCGGCCCGCGCAACGTCGGCGTCCTCGCCGTCGTCATAGCCTATCATATTGAGCGGGCGGGCGTTTCGTCCATTCAATTCGCACCAGTGGACAAGTGCCTCCTCCGCGCCATGGGTCACCCAGATCTGCTCGGCACCCGTTTCCAGAATGGTGCGGCAAAGGTCGTCCCAGTCGGCATGGTCGGACAGGATCAGAGGCAACTCTGCCCCTCTTTGACGCGCCCGCGCCCGAACACGCATCCACCCCGAGGCCATCGCCGCGACCGGATCACCGAACCGGCGGGACCAACGGTCCGAAAGCTGGCCGGGCGGACACATGACGATTTCACCGGCAAGCTCCTTGCCGCGCTGGCCGACAGGTTCGACATCGCCAAGTTCGATCCCCTGGCTTCGGTAATAGGCCGTCAGCTTCTCCAATGCGCCGTGAAGGTAGACCGTCTTTTCGTAACCGGCCGCCCGCAATTCTGCGAGAACACGTTGCGCCTTGCCGAGCGCATAGGCACCGACCAGATGGGTCTGCTCCGGAAACAGCTCCAGCGACGACAGCAGCTTGGCAATCTCCTCTCGCGCCGGGGGATGACGAAACACCGGCAGGCCGAAGGTCGCCTCGGTAACGAAGGTATCGCAGGGCACCACTTCGAAAGGCGCGCAGGTCGGGTCTGCCTGCCGTTTGTAGTCTCCCGATACGACGGTTCGCCGCCCGGCAGATGACAGCAGAACCTGTGCAGAGCCAAGTACATGACCTGCAGGGTGCAGTGAGATCTCGACATCCCGAAGCTTCAATGCCTCGCCATATCCGATCGCCTGTGCCGATCCGCAGAAGTTCTCGCCATAGCGGATTGCCATGATGTCGAGCGTCTGGCCCGTTGCCAGCACCGCGCCATGGCCCGAACGCGCATGATCTGCGTGGCCATGCGTGATGACTGCCCTTTCGACCGGGCGGACGGGGTCGATATGTACACCTGCTTCAGGACAATAAAGGCCTTCGGGTGTCAGCGTCAGTAGATCGGACATCCGTCGCTAGATAGGTCTGATTTGCGGATGTGCCATGGCCATGCGTCGAAAAGGTCGCATGGCCATGGCGTCGTGGTTCACTAGCAAGTGGCTCACTGGCAATAGGAATACTCGATACGGCAGCCGCTTGCGCCGCTGTTCGAGCACCAGCCCATGGCAAAGTTCATCGCTGCCTGCTCGCTGTCGCCAGCGCCAATACCGTTGCTGGAAGGCGAAACAGCCAATGCATGGCACCTTGCCTGGGTGGCGTCCGCAATCCGGCATTGATTGTTGCCGCAATATTGCATGGCGAATTGTTCCGCGGCTGCCCTGGTGGGGGCAGCACCATGACCAAAGGCTCCGCCAGGAGCCAGGGCAAACGCCATCCAGCCACCACCGAGTTGCTGAGCCACTTTCGTGGCCGGCTGCGCAGACGCCTGCGCACCACAAGCTTGATAGACACCGGCAATCTTCGAGCCGTTGGAGCACATGATCCCGCCCCACTGGAAACCGCGCAATCCGCTGTCGGTCACGACTTCAAACCAGTCGTAGCCGTCCATTCGAACACCACTGTTTTTCAGGATGGTGACCCAGTTCCCCTCCGAAAGGCTGCCGACCTGCGCGAAATTCGTTCCCGGACCTGCGCGCAACTTGCCCCCTCGAGATTGGCCCTGGAGATTCAATTGCGTTTCATTCTTTCCAACAGCGTTGCTTGCCTGGCTCTGGCCGATGGAATCTGACGCCGCTATTTCGCAGTTATGCGACACGTCTCCAAGCCAGAGTTCAGGAACGGCTTTAGCCCGCTCAAAAGAGATTTCCTCGTCATCGTTGAAGTAACCACCCCGCCCGTCCGGCACCAGGATTGTCTTGCCGTTGATATCCTCGAGAATTGCGCGCCCCTCTTCCGGGATCGTTTCAATGAAGACGAACTGATTGCCGAGCTTGCAACGGTAATTGAGGCTTTCCGAAGCATTTGCGCTTCCACCTGCACAAAGAACGGTTACTGACAAAAGTCCCATAAATACCAATGTTTTCAAAAGAACCTCCCCTAGGTCATATTCGCGCAGAATTGACCATAGGTCACCTGAACACAAGCTGAACAATCAAGGAACATTCCCCCTCGCCTTTCACCCATCCCTGGCCTAAAACCAAAGCCATGGACGTGCAGTTGCTACCAAACAGATTCCAAAGCTGGTTTGCCTCGCGGGGATGGGCTCCAAGGCCCCATCAGCTGCAACTGATCGATCATCTGCAACAGGGCCATTCCACCCTGCTGATTGCGCCAACGGGCGCCGGGAAGACCCTGGCCGGGTTCCTGCCAAGCCTGGTGGAACTGGAAGCACAGGGCAAAAGAAAACCCGGTTCCGCGGGCAATGGCATCCACACACTTTACATCTCGCCGCTGAAGGCACTTGCGGTCGATATTGCCCGCAACCTGGAGGCTCCGGTTTCGGAAATGGATCTTGCCGTCCGGCTGGAAACCCGCACCGGTGACACGCCCTCTCACAAGCGCCAGCGGCAAAAGCTCAATCCACCGGACATTCTGCTGACCACGCCGGAACAGATTGCCCTGCTTCTGTCGGATCCTGCCTCGGCACGGATGTTTGCCTCGCTTCGAACCGTTATTCTGGACGAGTTGCATGCGCTGGTGACCTCCAAGCGTGGCGACCTCTTGGCACTTGGCCTGGCACGGCTGAGGCGTCTTGCCCCGAACCTCAGGACCATAGGCCTGTCGGCAACTGTCGCCGAACCGGATGACCTGCGCGCCTATCTTGTCGATCAGCCCGACCCGAATGGCCGGGCGCTGTCTCATGTCGTTGAGGTTGCCGGTGGCGCCAAGCCCGACATCTCGATCCTGGAGAGCGAAGAACGCGTTCCCTGGTCCGGCCACTCGTCGCGCTATGCCATTGCCGACATCTACAAGCTGATCAAGGCGCACAACGTATCGCTGCTGTTCGTCAACACGCGCAGCCAGGCCGAAATGGTGTTTCAGGAACTCTGGCGCATAAACGAAGACACGCTGCCGATCGCGCTGCATCATGGCTCTCTTGATGTCGGCCAGCGGCGGAAAGTCGAAACGGCCATGGCCTCCGGTGCGCTGAAGGCCGTGGTTGCCACCTCCTCGCTGGATATGGGCATCGACTGGGGCGATATCGATCTGGTGGTCAACATCGGTGCGCCAAAAGGGGCCAGCCGCCTTGCCCAGCGGATCGGCCGTGCCAACCACCGCATGGACGAACCGTCGAAGGCGATCCTCATCCCCTCCAACCGGTTCGAGGTGCTCGAGTGTCAGGCGGCCCTTGCCGCGTCGATGCGCGGCGATCAGGACACGCCGCCGCTGCGCCAGGGCGCGCTGGACGTGCTTGCCCAACATCTGCTCGGCCTTGCCTGCGCAGACCCGTTGGATGCGTTGGATGTCTTTAATGAAATACGGTCCTCTGAAACCTACAGGCATCTCGACTGGGAGACGTTCGAGCGGGTGCTCGATTTCGTCGCTACCGGCGGCTACGCACTCAAAAGCTACGATCAATATGCCAAGCTGCGGAAAGGCCAGGACGGGCTTTGGCGGATTTCCCACCCGAAGATCGCACAGCAATACCGGCTGAACGTCGGCACCATTGTCGAAGCCCCGATGCTGAAGGTGCGGCTGGTGCGCTCCAAGGCCGCGGGGCGAAGAACACCCGTCGGCCGCGGCGGGCGTGTTCTGGGTGAGATGGAAGAGTATTTTCTGGAGCAGATGGCGCCGGGCGACACGTTTCTTTTCGGCGGCGAGGTGGTGCGTTTCGAGGGCATCCGCGAAAACGAGGCCTATGTTTCGCGCACCACATCGGACAATCCGATGATCCCGTCCTACATGGGCGGAAAGTTTCCGCTCTCCACCTATCTCGCTGAAGGCGTCCGCACGATGCTGGCGACACCCGAGAGCTGGAAGGCGCTGCCCGAACAGGTGCGCGACTGGCTGAACATCCAGAGGGAGAAATCCGTCCTGCCTGCAAGGGACGGCTTGCTGGTGGAGACGTTTCCGCGCGCCAACAAGCACTACATGGTCTGTTATCCGTTCGAGGGACGACTGGCACACCAGACACTTGGCATGCTGCTGACCAAGCGTCTGGAGCGGCTGGGTGCGAACCCGCTCGGCTTCGTCGCCAACGACTATGCCCTTGCCGTCTGGGGCCTCGGAGACCTGTCTCTGCTGTTTTCTTCCGGCAGAATTCCTCTCGACCGATTGTTCGAGGAAGACATCCTCGGCGACGATCTGGATGCCTGGCTCGCCGAATCCAGCCTCATGAAACGTACGTTTCGTAATTGTGCCGTCATTGCCGGTCTGATCGAACGCCGCCATCCGGGGCTGGAGAAGTCGGGCCGGCAGGTAACCGTATCCTCGGACCTGATCTATGACGTGCTGCGAGCCCATGAACCAGACCACATATTACTCAAGGCAACCTGGAACGACGCCGCCGAAGGACTTTTGGATATCTCGCGTTTGGGGGAACTTCTTGCCCGGATCCGAGGACGAATCACGCATACTGAACTCCCGCACGTCTCTCCCCTCGCCGTGCCAATTCTCCTGGAAATAGGGAAGGAACCGGTCTACGGGGAGGCCATGGACACGCTGTTGGCAGAGGCAGCCGAAGAACTCGTACTGGAGGCTATGGAATGAGTGCCCTGACATCCCATTTGCGCAAATATGCTGCTGCGCCGGTATGTCATGACATTCAGATCAATGGCCAGCTGGTCGGTCTGCACGACAGCGGGATCTTGTGGTGGCCGGACGAGTCCACCCTGATCGTCGCGGATCTCCATCTTGAAAAAGGGTCCAGCTACGCCCGGCGCGGCGTGATGCTTCCGCCCTATGACACCGGAGCAACGCTGGAGAAGCTTGCCGGCGTAATCGATGCCTTCGATCCGGCTTGCGTCATTTGCCTTGGCGACAGTTTCCACGATCCCGACGGCTCCGACCGGTTGCCAGCCCCCTATCGCGCGATGCTGACGACCCTTCAGCTCGGCCGTGAATGGATCTGGGTCACGGGAAACCACGATCCGATTGCACCGGTACGCCTGTGCGGTGTAACGGTCGACGAAATCACCATCGGCCCGCTGACCTTCCGGCACGAACCAATCGAGAAGGTCGGTTCCACGTCGACCGCAGGAGAAATCTGCGGACATCTGCATCCGGCCGCCCGCGTGCGCCGCTTCGGCCGCTCGATCCGGCGGGCCTGCTTCGTTACCGACGGCACCCGTCTTGTCCTGCCCGCCTTTGGCGCGTTGACCGGCGGGCTCAATGTCACAGATGAAGCCTATGGCATGCTCTTCCGGCGACGGCAGTTTTCCGTTTTCATGCTTGGTAATGACCGCCTGTTCCCCTTCACTGCCAGCCGTCTGGTCGGGGACTGACGCTTCATCTGCCGCTTGTGCTCATGGCTGCCGTTGGCTAAGCCAGAGCTATGCTGACGAATTCTCCCGTACAAGCTTGCCACTCCGTCTATACCGACAGTGCTTCACCAGCAATCGCTGCACTGAGTGATGCCGTTCGGAAGTTTGCGAAAACGGAAGGGGTCACTCCGTCCCCTCTCGGCTCCGTCTGGGCTCTGAAACTGTCGGAATGCCTTCCCTATCACCGTGGCCGGAACAAGGGACTTTCCGTCGCCGTTGCCGTCTCCGGGCTGAAACGCGTTTGCCTGGGTGACGAGCAGATCGTCAATGACCCTAGCCAGGTTATCGCGTTTCATGGTGACGCTTCTTACAGCGCAGTTGTCGAGGGCACACCGGCAAAGCCCTATCTGGCCCTCAAACTGCAATTGTCACCTGAGCTGATTGCTCAAACACTGGTTCGCCTTGCCGAAACCGATGCCCATGCGTCTTCCCCGGCCAAAGGCGCGCTTATCTCCTGTGAACCACTGGACGATGAACTTGCCGGTTCGCTGCTGCGCCTCGTCACCTCTTTTCGGGATCCAGCCGACTGCCATGTGCTGGCACCGCTGTGCCTGCAGGAAATCTGTTACCGGATCCTGCGGTCCGACGCCTTTGGCGTCTTGAGGACCCTGGTCAGTGCAAGGGATGAAAGGCTGGTCAAGGCCTTGCGCTATATCGAGACCCACGCGGCACGTCCGGACCTGACGATTGCCGAAATCGCAGCCGAAGTTGCCATGAGCCCCTCCCATTTCGCACATGGTTTCACTGCTCTGTTCGGTCAGTCGCCGCTTCAATACCGCAAGCAGGTACGCCTCGACCGCGCCCGGCAACACCTACTGACGTCAAACGCCAGCGTGGCCCGTGCAGCCGAGGCTGCCGGCTATGCAAGCACGTCCCAGTTCACGCGCGATTTCAAATCCTCTTTCGGCATGGCTCCGCGCCAATATGCCGAAACGCTGGCCCCACCTCGCCAGAACGATACTTGAGGAAAGTTCCGCAGGATCGGGCAGCCGTTCAGCAGGAATGGATCTGCCGCCAGCTGTCTTGGCTGTTTATCCCATTCCGGCAACATACAGCCGACGCGGAAAGGATCCCCCATGGCCATAAAAGTTGTCGTTCAATTCAAGGCGCTCAAGGACCGGCAAGAGGCGTTTGAAGCCATCATGCACTCGGTTTCGGCCGATCTTCCGCGCGTGTCCGGATGTCAGGGTGTCGAGGTTCTGAAAGACATGGATGATGCATGCCGCTTCACGCTTGTCGAAAGCTGGGAAAACAAAGCAATCCACAAGGCACATATCGACGGACTGATTGCTGACGGAACCTGGGCCATGATTTCCGGCCATCTCGCCGAAGATCCGGTAAGTGGCTATTTTCAGACGCTCTAGCGATCGGGCAAGGTCGTCGCTTCAGGCGGCCTTTTCTCGCCTGCCTTCACCCAAGCAATGGTCAGTTCGTAGAACACCGCCAGGATGACAGGTCCGAGGAAGAGACCGATCAAGCCATAGGCAATGGTGCCGCCGAGAACGCCGATCAGGATCACCAGCATCGGCACGTTGAGGCCACGGGACATCAGAATTGGCCGCAGGACATTGTCGATGAGCATCACCGGAACCATCAGCACGGTGAACAGGAGTGCCGGCACCAGGTCCCAGGAGCTCCAGGCCCAGATGATCGTGGGAACAATCACCAGTGCCGGGCCGATCTGGATGATGCACAGGATCAGCGCCACGAAGGTCAGGACGCCGGCAAGCGGCACGGAAAACGCAATCAGCACGATCCCCGTCAGCAGCCCCTGGACGACAGCAACCCCAATGACACCGCGCGAGACGTTGCGGATGGTTGCACCGGCCAGATCGACAAATTCAGATCCGCGCGGTGCGATGATGCGGTCTGCAAACAGCTTGGTGCCCTTTGCCAGGGACGGGGCGGGCACAAACAGGCAGCCTGCGAGAATGATGGACACGATGAAGAACAGCACGCTGCCACTGAGCGTAGCCAGAACTCCGAGGATGCGGCTGCCGGCCGGAACCAGCGTCGGCCCGACCTTGGCCAGGAGTTGTTCCAGCCCCTGACCGGCGAGTTGCCAGATTTCGGAAATCTTGGCACCGACGACCGGCACCCCGGCGAGTTTCTCAGGCAGGGGCGGCAGCTTGAGGACGCCGTTCGCCATGCCGTGGTACCAGCCCTGAAGCGTGTCCACGAGACTGACGATCAAGACGGCAACCGGACCGATCACGATTGCAAGACAGAAGAGCGTGATCAGGACTGCGGCAAGAACCTTTCGTCCACCAAGCCTGGCGGCAAGCCAGTCAAAGACCGGATAGAGTGCGACCGTCAGCACCACCGCCCAGACCAGGAACAGAAAGAACGGTGCGACGAGCTGAAGTGAAAAATAGGCAAAGAGCCCCAGAACGCCCAGGCGGATGGCGATATCGATGACCTTGGCATCCAGCGTCGGGTCCGGTTTCACAACTGTTTCCACCCGTGGTGTGGATGAGGGTTCTTCTGTCATATCCGCCTGCCCCAACAGTCTGAAAATTCTGTGGACTTGAGAATAGCCGCGGCGGCGGCAAGCGCCAGCGGAAAGTGCGCAAACATGCGGTTTCCGACGATACCAATCGGCGTTTGGTCAGATGGGTAAGCCGGGGAGGACACGATCGGCTCGAGAAGACAAGATCGGGAGGGCCGAGATCGGGACTGCCTAGTCCTTGCGGAAGATCACACCGGCGAGCCAGCCTGTGAAAATGGCCAGTGACACCGCGAGGAGGCCATAGAAGAACGGATAGGACTGCGCCAGTTCAAAGGTGACCTGTTCGAAACCGCTTTTGGCAACAGCCAGCGTCTGCTCCGTCTGGGCCACCACCTCGCCATGGAGGAAGAGGAAGCTTTTGACCTTGTAGTCTCCCACCGGGATGTTGGCCGGCAGGGGAATATTTGTTCGGAACATCGTATCTGTCAGAAAGGTGATCGAAGTTTGCTGTTCCGAGTAAAGACCCATCTGCTCCCGCAGCCGGACGAAGGCACGGCGAAAATCATCCCTGTCTGACAGTGCGACATTGGAAACGCCCGAGACAGCCAGGTTGATGTGGTTGAGGCCGATGCCAAGGTCGTCAAGAACCGTGCGGTTCGCAAGGTTGCCGATATTGATGGTGCTGGCGACCGCGTAGTAGGAGGGAACGTTCTGGAACCGCTCGGCCTCACGGTTCACCCAAACACCCAGAAAACGGCCCTTGCGCCGCGTAGTGATGTCCTGCGGTGGCCCCTCCACGACGATGGCCAGTTCATAGCCGCTCGGATCGTTGGGTTGGCGCTCGATGTTGCTGGCCTGCCCGAAGATGACGATTTCCGTGCCCGTGAAATTGGACTGGATCGAGATCAGATCCGAGGACAGGGACGTCACCAGTTCCTGGTTCGGCCGGCTCTGGGCAGCAGCGCCGGTTGCCAAGCCAACGACAATCGACAGAAGCAGGATCAGCCGGCTCATGCCCCTGCCCCCTTCCGGATCGCGATGGAATAGAAATCGTCCGGTGTCAGCAGCAGGTCGACCGCAAAGCGCAAGCCGACAGCCAGGACCAGAAGCGCAAGCAGCAGACGCAATTGATCGCCGCGCAGGTTCTGGCCCATGCGGGCCCCGAACTGGGCTCCGATCACACCGCCGACCATCAACGTCATGGCCAGAACGATGTCGACAGTCTTCGTGCCCATGGCATGGAACACGGTTGCAGCTGCCATCGTGAAAAGGATCTGGAACAGGGATGTGCCGATGACGATGCTGGTGGGCACGCGCAGCAGGTAGATCAGCGCAGGCACCATCATGAAGCCGCCGCCGATCCCCAGGATCGTGCCGAGAAAGCCGATGATCGCGCCAAGGCCGACAACCGGGATGATGCTAACATAAAGCTTGGAGCGCCGGAAACGGACTTTCAGCGGCAGCCCGTGGATCCAGTTATGCTGACCGGGTTTGCGGGCTTTGGGCGCAACGCCGGACTTGCGCCGACGGATGGCACGGATGGATTCGAACAGCATCAGGCCGCCAATGGCGCCCAGGAACGTCACATAGGACAGCGAAATCACGACATCCAGCTGACCGATGGACTGCAGAACCTCAAACAATATGACGCCGATAAACGACCCTATGACACCGCCGCAGAGCAGGATTGTGCCGAGTTTCAGGTCAATGGCCTTTCGTCGCCAATAGGTGACGACGGCCGATGACGAAGAGGCAACCACCTGCGTGGTGACAGTGGCAACGGAAACCGCGGGCGGGATACCGGAGAAGATCAAAAGCGGCGTCAGCAGAAAGCCACCGCCAATACCGAACAGCCCCGACAGAAAACCCACGGCGCCGCCCATGCCGAATATCACGAAGATATTCACCGGAATCTCGGCTATGGGCAGGTATAATTGCACGGGATCAACCGGAAAACTGCAGAAATGACTGCGTAAAGATTACGATGAAATGGTTAAAGACCTGTACAGTCCGGCATGTCAACCGGCCAGCAGGTCGGTTTGGTTCGGTTCGCCGATTTTAGACAAGTGCCAGGCGGAATTCGACCATTGCGTTGCGGATATATCCCGCGTTTCGGTCTGTTTTTGAAACCACGCCTATAGTGCTTCGCATTCGAATATCTGACTGCATTCAGGGTCTGCCTGTTCCATCGGCGAATAGGCAGTAGCGCCGTTGGCGAAGAATTTTCCATTTCGTGTCACCGTGAACAAACGATGCGGGCCGCAATGTGAGAACACCCAGCCGGGCATCTAGCCCGGCTGGGTGTTCGTTTCATCAGGTCGCCGTTTGTCGCGCCCATCCCCGGATGCCTGAAGGGATGGTTTAAATCGCCTGGCTCTTCAACTCGTCCAGCAGACGGTTGTCGACTTCTCCGGTTTCCGGCATTCCGATGCTCCGCTGGAAGGCGCGGATCGCGCTGCGGGTGCGCGGGCCCATCTGGCCGTCCGGGGTACCGGTGTCAAAACCGAGGTAGTTGAGCTTGTCCTGGGCTTCCTTGACCATGGCCGTGTTGTCGGGCGCCTGGATCGACACCTTTTCCGCCGGCAATGTAGCGCTGTCCACCCAACCCGGCTCCATCGTCACCTTGTTGGCCGCCGCGTTCGGTGTCTTCAGCTTGAAGTTTTCGACCGCGAGCCGGGCATTGGCCAGGGTTTCCTGGTCCATCATGTTGGCGACATCGTCGCGGCGCTTGGCTGCTTCCGGATCGCCCTGATCGGCTGCAATCGCGAACCATTTGTAGCTGGCGACAAGGTCCTTATCGACGCCGATGCCGCCGGCATAGAGGATGCCCAAGTTGAAGAGGCTGTCCTTGACGCCGAAATTGGCGGCTTCTTCGAACCACTTGGCAGCAGCTGCATAGTCAGGCTGTTCACCACCTCCCTCGGCATAAAGAACCGCGAGGTTATGCATGGCCTTCGCATTACCGGCTTCGGCTGCCTTGGAATACCAGGCCTTTGCCTTCGGCAGGTCCTTGTCGACACCACGGCCCTTTTCGTAGAGGCTTGCGAGCCTGTACTGGGCAGGCGCGAGCCCCTTGTCGGCCGCTTTCTGATACCAGACTGCTGCCTTGGACAGATCCGCCGATACACCGCTGCCTTCGGTGAATTTCACACCCACCAGGAATTCTGCGGCCGCATTGCCGCTGGCAGCAGCGCTACGCAGCGCCATCGGGCCAACGCCTTCCGGCGGCAGATTTGCAAGGAGGCTTGCCGGAGCACCCGCTTCGCTTGCCGGTTGGAACCCGGACACAGTGCTTTCACCTGCTTTGCCAAAGCTGCTTGCAACGCCTGCGGGCGGCGCGAACGCCAGTTCGGTTTCAGGGGCAAGCGGACCGGACGCGGAAGCAGCCTCAACATTATTGCTTTCGGTAACCGGTGTCGTTTGCGGCGGCGCGGACTGCGCTGATGCAACGGCCGGGGCCTGTTCTGGCATCGTGTCGGCTGTCTCGTCCGGCATCGCACTGACAGCCCCGGTTTCTGCGCCTTCAGCCGCAGATCCGACGCCGCGGCTCTCTGCAAGAGCGACCTCGCTGGTAACCTCAACGTCCGGCTGAACGTCGGCTTGTACCGGAGCAGCGTCTGCCATTTCCGGCGCAGGAACAGCTTCAACGGTTTCCGGCGTGTTCGCGGCAAGCTGATCGGCCTCTTCCGGGCCACCGGTTGCCAGGCGGAACACCTGCAGTGTTCCGATCAACAGGACAACGGCGGCAGCCGTATAGAGAATGGCCCGACGACGGCCGCTGGAGGCCTGCGGAGCTTCCGGTGCCGGGCGATCACCCGGCAGAACGGTAGCATCCTGGGTTTCAAACGCCTGGTCGGCAACGTCCTCGGCATTCAGCTCCAGATCTCCGACCGGTTCGGCCTTGTCTTCCTTCGCAGCGGACTTGTCGCGCTTGAGAACGTTGCGCAGCCAGCCGACACGGGCCTTGCCGCGTTCCTCATCGGCAGCTTCAGGTTCTTCCGTTACCTTCTGCCGCTTTTCCAGCTGTGCAGCTTCCGCGGAAGCTGCCTGTGCTGCGCGGCGGGCTGCTGCGATGAAGTCTGCCTTGCGATCACGGGTCCGGTCATCGGCACGCGGTGCATCAGCGGTCTGCTGCTCGCCTTCCGTCTTCCTGGCCTGGGGGGCCTTGGAGAACAACGGGGCCGGTTCGTCAACCTTGATCGGCGAGAAGCTGGAGGCCGGCGTTTCACCGAAGTGGTCGGCACGTTCCAGGTTGTCAAGGCGCTCGGTCAGCGAGCCCAGCACGGACTTGACCCCGTCAAAGGTGTTCCGCGTCCGTTCGTCAGTGCCTTCAGCAGCGTCAAGCAACCGCTTCAGATCGGACTGAAGTTCCGTGATGGCCTGATCGTACTGGCCGCTTCCTGGTGCCGGTGCGCTTTCGATCGCTTCCCTTGCCGCTTCGCGGGCGATGCCCACAACGTCCGAGCGGGTTTTTTCCAGGCCCTTCTCGATCCGCTCCAGGAACGGCGAGAACTGCTCCATGCTGAACGCCTGCGTAGACGTGCTTTCGATCTGTTCCGCAAGCGCGGCAACCTTGGCTCCGAGCTGTTCGAAACGGCTGTCGTCGGTAACATCGGCACCCTTCGACACGATCTGCGCCAGATCGGCAATCCGCTGCTCGAGCGCTTCTGTCGATGCCGGTGCGGACACGCTGGCACGCATGGATCCGATCTCCGCGCGCAGCTTGTCGAGGTCGGATGTCGTGACCGTGTCTTTCGGCTGATCCAGACGTGCAGTCAGATCGTTCAACCGCTCCTGAAGCTGGGCCATGAACTTGGTGTCCGGCGCATTGCCGCCGGACCGCATCGCGGCCGCATCCAGAACCGGCACGGGGCGCGCGGACTTCTTTTCGATCGCATCGATCTTGCCGGAGATCGTTTCCAGACGCTGTTCCAGCGCTGCAAAGGCGCCCGTGTCGGTCGACGGAAGCGGACCTGCCTGCTCCATCCGCTCGAGACGGTCCACGATCTCATCGAGACGCCGGTCAACCTGACCCAGATGCTGAGTGTCCACCGGAGCTGCGCGGTCGTCGGCCATCATGCCGACGATGTCTTCCAGGCGGCCCTGCAGCCTGGAGATCGTTTCCGGCTCGGGCATGCGCTGTTCCATGGCGGACAGGCGGCTGTCCAGGCCGCGCTGTTCCCGGGCCAGGACTTCCAGATCGTCGAGGCGGCCGGACACGAACTTCATCCGGTCATCGATACCCTCGACAAGACCCTTGATATCGATCTGTTCGACAAAGCCGCGCACTTCTCGCAGTTCCGCGCGAAGCGGTTCGATATCGGCATGGCCCTTGCGCTGCAGGAGCTCTTCCATGCGTTCGGCAATGCTGACGACCCGGTCTTCCAGCACCATCATGTGCTCGGACCGCGGCAGCGCGGCAAAGGCGTCCTCGATTTCATTGAGGCGCGCAGTCACACCGCGCAGGACGCGGGGATCCACAGACGCACGGGACAATTCATCGAGGCGCTGCAGGATATGGGCATACCCGTGCTCGAGGGTCTGGAGTGCCCCTTCCACGTTCGTGCGGCCGACCATGTCCTTCAGGTCGGCGACTTCCTTGCGGATCTCGCGGGCAAGCTGGTCGTTCTTCTTGTCGGCGCGCAGACGCTCGACCATGTCGGACAGGCGACGCAGTTCCGCATTCTGCCGGCTCACGGTTTCATTGGTGCCGCGCGACAGGCCGCCAAGTGCCTCGCGCAACGAACCAAGCTCATCGCGAACCTGATTGAAGGCCTGTTCCTGCGGCGCTCTCAACGCGTCGATGCGGCGGCCGAGGTCCTTGTAGATATGCATGGACGCTTCGCTTCTGGAGCGTACGTCCCGATCGCGCTGGCGGGAGGGCTGCGGCGCATATTGCGCTTCGTAGGCATCGTCCTCGTCATAATAGGGTTCGTCAGCCGGCAGATTGTCGATGGCATAGCTTCCCGGGCGAGGACGTGGCGTCGGCGCTGGCCGAAGCGACTCATCCCGGTAGTCCGCGCGATGCTCCTGGCGATAGTCTTCCCTTGGGTCCGGTCTCGCAAGCCCCTGCACCTGTTCGTCCAATCGGTCGAGCGCACCCATGACTTCATCAATGCCCGGCTCGCGCCGAGACACCCTGCGGCGCGGTGCAGACTGGTGAGGCTCCGGCCGACGCACTTCGGTCCGGCGTGGTTCCGCCTGGTCGGCCAGTAGCCGGTCCAACTCGTCGGCCACGGCGTCGAGATCCTCGTCACGTTCCTCGGAGGGATAACGGTCATTTTTGCCAAGCGCCGTTGCAGTGCGCGTCAACCGTTCTATCCGGTTTCGCGCCGGCTCGCGGCGTGGTGCATCGTAAAAGTCGTCGCCTTCATACGCATCACGGCCGCGGCGTCCTGCCTCGTTTTTCTTCCAAGCCGGCATCTCTTGACCCTGGGCTGACGGTCATTCAGACCGCTGATGAAACAGGCTGCGCCATGATTCCGTCGAGGACGGGACAGGCACAGCGTTTTGAAAGACTTTGTCGTTTTAGGGTAAACAGGCCGTTAATTGGCCTTGCTAAATGCAAAAACAGACTGTTTTCGAATGAAAATCCGATGTTCACGCGATCAGGGTGACGCGAATCGGCAAACGCTGCGTTAACGAATTTTTCCCCTGCGACCTTCCGTGACTGGACCTTAACGCAAACGTAAGCTAAACAGTGCGCAAGAAACCGGCTGAGCCACTGTGCACACAACCGCATCGCCTGAGAACGCACTGGAGATCATGTCTTCGGAGCGGGTTTCGAAAACTGCAAAACATCAACGATGAGCCGGACAACGGCTGAAAAACGAGAACAAACTGCTATGAGCGAAGCGCTTTCGATCCTCAATGAAGACGATCTTGTGGACGTTGTGTCCGCAAACGACGACAGCACGAAGAAAACCCAGTTCACAATCGGCGACCTGGCGAAAGAATTCGACTGCACCCTGCGCACGCTGCGCTTTTACGAAGACAAGGGGTTGCTCAACCCCAAGCGCGACGGCCTGAACCGCGTCTATAACCGCCGCGACCGTGCCCGCCTGAAACTGGTACTGATGGGCAAACGCGTTGGCTTCTCCCTGTCCGAGATCCGCGACATGCTCGACCTTTACGACCTGCGCGACGGTCAGGTGACGCAGCTCCGCGTCGCCCTGTCCAAGTTCAACGAGCAGATCGCCGTTCTGGAAGATCAGCGCAAGGACATCGAACAGGCCATCGAGGAACTGTCGCGCACTGTCGAGATCGTTTCCGGCATGCTGAAGCACAAGGAAGCGGAAGAGGCATAAGTCCCTTTCCTTTCGACCTCAGAGTTTTGAAACCGCTGGCGGCAACGCCGGCGGTTTTTGTTTGTGCGGACGTCAACTTGCAATTTCTGCGAGAACAGACGCCCTTTTTCCAAAAACTGTGAAATTCCCCAAAAACGACACCTCGCAACACGATTTCGCGTACGGGACCTTCGGAAATCATTCCCATCAGCATGTTTTAGGCGTATTTTTTTGACAACCCTTCCGTTGGGACACCACTTGCCGGGCAATAACAACACGCGTATATAGGCCTCAAGGTGACGTTTACGGAAACGTAAGGTCGAGACATAAACGGCAGATCTGGGAGGATTTCCATGCCGAGCTATACCGCTCCCGTCGATGACACGCTTTTCCTGTTGAAGGACGTGTTCGGCTATGACCGATATTCCAACCTGCCAGGTTTTTCCGATGCGCCTCTCGACCTTGTGGAAGCGATCTTGCGCGAAGGTGGCAAGTTCGCGGAAGAAGTTCTCCAGCCGCTGAACCAGACCGGCGACAGCGAAGGCTGCACGCGCAACGACGACGGCACGGTCACGACACCAAAAGGCTTTCTGAAAGCCTACAAGGCGTTTTGCGAAAACGGCTGGGGCACCTTGTCGGCGGACGCGAATTACGGCGGACAGGGCCTGCCGCATACTCTGACCACTGTCTTCAATGAATTTGCCTCTTCGGCAAACATGGCTTTCTCGATGTACCCGGGGCTGACTGCAGGGGCCGTTGCGGCCCTGACGATCCACGGCACGGATGATCAGAAGCAAACCTACCTTCCCAACATGATCGCCGGAACCTGGACCGGCACCATGAACCTGACCGAACCGCACTGCGGAACGGATCTCGGCCTCATCCGCACCAAGGCGGTGCCGCAAGCCGACGGCTCCTACAAGATTACCGGTACCAAGATCTTTATCTCAGCCGGTCAACACGACATGGCGGAAAACATCATCCACCTGGTGCTGGCCCGCATCGAGGGTGCCCCGGACGGCACCAAGGGCATTTCGCTGTTTGTCGTGCCCCGCAACGCGATCGGCGACGATGGCTCCGTGGGAGACAACAATGGCGTTTCCTGCGGCTCGATCGAGCACAAGATGGGCATTCACGGCAACGCCACCTGCGTGATGAACTACGACGATGCCACCGGCTGGCTGGTCGGGGAAGAGAACAAGGGCCTGCGCGCCATGTTCACCATGATGAACGAGGCCCGCCTCGGCGTTGCGGTTCAGGGGCTCTCCCAGTCGGAGGTCGCCTATCAGAATGCCGTCATCTACGCCAAGGATCGCATCCAGGGCCGCGCCCTCACCGGACCGAAAAACCCGGACAAGCCCGCCGACCCGATCATCGTGCATCCGGACGTGCGCCGCACCTTGATGCAAATCCGCTCGTTCAACGAAGCCGCTCGTGCTCTCGTCATCTGGACCGCGCTACATGGCGATGTCTCGCACAGGTCCGACGACGAGAAGTCCAAGCAGTTTTCCGACGACATGATGGGACTGATGACACCTGTGCTCAAAGGCGTTCTGACCGACACCGGCTTTGCCAACGCGGTCAATGCCCAGCAGCTTTACGGTGGCCATGGCTACATCAGCGAGTGGGGCATGGAGCAGTTCGTTCGCGATGCCCGTATTGCCATGATTTACGAAGGCGCCAACGGCATCCAGGCACTGGACCTCGTCGGCCGCAAGCTGCCCGCGAACGGCGGTCGGGCAGTCATGAGCTTCTTCAACGAGGTCAATACCTTCCTGAAGGAGAACAAGGACAACGAAGCCCTTGCCGCCTTCACCGGGCCATTGAAGAAGGGCATGGACGATCTTCAGGCCGCGACCATGTGGTTCATGAACAACGCCATGAAGAATCCGGACAATGCCGGAGCCGGCTCCGTCGACTACATGCATCTCTTCGGACTTGTTGCCCTTGGCTACATGTGGGCGAAGATCGCAAAGGCCATTCAGGAAAAGGTCGCGGAAGGTGCAGGCGACAAGGCCGAATGGCTGGAAACCAAGCTGACCTTCGGGCGTTTCTTCATGGAACGCACCTTGCCGGAAACCGGTGCCCATCTTGCCCGAATCTCGTCCGGGTCCGAAACCATGATGTCGGTTGCCGCGGACGCTTTTTAAGGCGTCCGCGGGCCAGCTCGCTGATGGCGGAAATTTGAGCCCGCAAATCGAAACCGGCGGCTATAGTCGCGTTCCAATTTGATTTGCGAGGGGAATTTCAAGTTATGGCTGAATACGTTCTTCACTGCATGGCCCAGTCGGGACACTCCTACAAGGTGGCCCTGATGCTGGAGCTGTGCGGCGCCGACTGGAAGCCGGAGTGGGTGGATTTCTTCAACGGGGCCACCCGCACCGAAGAATTCCGGGACACGCTGAACGAGATGGGTGAAGTGCCGGTGCTTGTGCATGGTGACGACATCCTGACCCAGTCCGCCGTCATCATGGACGACCTGTCCGAGAAGTTCGGCGCCTTTGGCTGGGAAAACGATGAAGAGCGGCGGGAAATCCTGCGCTGGACGATCTTCGACAACCAGAAGGTTTCCGGCTTGCTCGGTCCGCTGCGCTTCCTGCGCACATTGATGAAGACCGGCGAGACGGACGTCGTCAAATGGCTCGACGGGCGGTCGAAATCCGCCCTTGCCATCCTGGACAAGCATTTCGCGAAGAATGACTTCGCCATCGGCAAGAAGCCGACAAGCGCTGATTTCTCGCTGTGCAGCTACCTCTTTTACGAAGGTGAGCTCGGGATTGATCTCGAGGCTTATCCGAATGTCACCAAGTGGCTGGGGCGGATCAAGGCTCTGCCCGGCTGGAAACATCCTTACGACCTCATGCCCGGCCATCCCTTGCCGGATAAGACCTGAGGCCAATCCGATCTAGAGGAGGATCTGATGCCCGAAGCCTATATCTACGACCACGTGCGCACTCCGCGCGGACGCGGCAAGAAGGACGGTTCGCTGCACGAAGTGCCCGCCGTCCGGCTTGCGGCCACCGCGCTGGAAGCGATCCGCGACCGGAACGGTCTCGACACGACCCGGGTGGACGACGTCGTCCTGGGCTGTGTCGACCCGGTCGGGGAAGCCGGAGGCGACATTGCCCGTGCGGCGGTGTTTGCGGCCGGTTACGACAAGTCGGTTCCGGGCATGCAGATCAACCGCTTCTGCGCCTCCGGTCTCGACGCGGTCAACATGGCTTCGGCCCAGGTCATGGCAGGCCAGCACAAGCTGGTGATTGCCGGCGGCGTGGAAAGCATGAGCCGTGTCGGCCTTGGCGCCTCCGGCGGCGCCTGGCCGATCGAGCCGCAGGTGGCCATCCCCTCCTATTTCATGCCCCAGGGCGTCTCGGCTGATCTGATTGCCACCAAATACGGTTTTTCGCGCGATGACTGCGATGCCTATGCGGTGGAAAGCCAGAAGCGCGCCGGCAAGTCCTGGGAAGATGGCCGGTTCTCCAAATCCGTCGTGCCGGTGAAGGACGTGAACGGCATCACCATTCTGGACCGGGACGAGCACATGCGGCCGGAAACCGACATGCAGTCGCTCGCCTCGCTCAACCCCTCCTTCGAAATGATGGGCAACATGGGCGGTTTCGATGCGGTCGGCATCCAGGCCCACCCGGAAATCGAAAAGATCACCCACGTGCACCACGCCGGCAACTCCTCCGGCATTGTCGATGGCGCTGCCGCCGTTCTGATCGGTTCCAGCACCGCAGGCCGTTCCTCCGGCCTGAAGCCGCGTGCCCGCATCAAGGCTTTCGCCAATATCGGTTCCGAACCGGCCCTGATGCTGACCGGTCCGGTGGATGTTACAGAAAAGCTTCTGAAAAACGCCAAGATGGACATCAAGGACATTGATCTCATCGAGATCAACGAAGCCTTTGCCTCCGTCGTCCTGCGTTACCAGCAAGCCTTCGATCTTGATCCGGCAACGGTCAACGTCAACGGCGGTGCGATTGCCATGGGCCATCCTCTTGGAGCCACCGGCGCCATGATCCTTGGCACCGTGCTCGACGAACTGGAACGCCGCGATCTCAACACCGCCCTCGTCACGCTGTGTATCGGCGCGGGCATGGGAACAGCGACCATCATCGAGCGGGTCTGATCATGATCAGCAACATCGACAGGGAATTCGCCCAGATCACCGACTACTGGTCGCCGCGTGTGGTGGCCGACGTCAACGACCAGAGCGTCAAGCTTGCGAAGCTGAAAGGCGAGTTCGTCTGGCACGACCACCAGGACGAGGACGAGCTCTTCTTCATCATCAAGGGCAGCCTCACCATCCGCTACCGCGACCGGGACGATGTCGTCCTGAACGCCGGCGACATGCACGTCGTGCCCAAGGGCGTCGAGCACAATCCGCTCGCAGAAGACGAATGCTGGGTGATGCTGTTCGAACCCGCAGAGACCAAACACACCGGCGACGTTGTCGTCGACGGCACGAAGACGGCTGCGCAACAGCGCGCCCATCTGCAGTCGACCGGCGCCTGACCCGAGGAGGACCATCAAATGAGCTACAAGAATTTCACCGTTGAAACCGATGAGGACGGTTTTGCCCTGATCACCTGGGACATGCCGGAAAAATCGATGAACGTCATCGATCTGTCGGTCATGGACGAGCTGGATGCCCTGGTCGACCAGGTGGCAAGTGACGACGCCATCAAGGGGGCCGTGATCACGTCCGGCAAGTCCACCTTTTCCGGTGGTGCCGACCTGACCATGCTGGAAGGCCTTCTGAAGGACTTTCACATCAAGCGCGGTAACGATGCGGAAGCTGCGGCCAAGGCTCTGTTCGAAGGATCGCGCAAGCTGTCTCAGGTCTACCGCAAGCTGGAAACCTGCGGCAAACCCTTCGTCGCCGCCGTTGCCGGCACCTGCATGGGCGGCGGTACCGAACTGGCGCTGGCCTGTCATGGCCGCGTCGTTGACGAAGGCCTGAAAATGGGTCTGCCGGAAGTCAAGGTAGGCCTCTTTCCGGGCGCCGGTGGCACCCAGCGTGTCATGCGCATGACGGACGGACAGCAGGGCATGCAGTTTCTGCTCCAGGGCCGCACCCTGCGGGCACCGCAGGCCAAACAGATGAAACTGGTGGATGAAGTCGCCCCGACCAGGAAACTGGTCGCCGCCGCCAAGAAGATGCTGAAGGCAGGCCTCGACCCGGTCAAGGACTGGGACAAGAAGGGTTACAAGCTGCCGAACGGCAAGGTCTATTCCCCCGCCGGTTTCCAGTTCTGGCCGGCCGCCAATGCGATCTACCGCCGCGAGACCTATGACAACTATCCGGGTGCCCGCTACCTGCTGCGCTCCGTCGTCGAAGGTCTGCAGCTGCCGATGGATCTCGCGCTTCAGGTGGAAAGCCGCTACTTCGCCAAGGTGCTTCAGGCTCCGGAAGCCGCCAACATGATCCGCTCGCTGTTCGTCTCCATGCAGGAGCTGAACAAGCTGGCCCGCCGCCCGGTGGACCAGCGCCCGAACAAGATCCGCAAGATAGGCATTCTCGGCGCAGGCTTCATGGGTGCAGGCATTGCCTATGTCACGGCACAGGCGGGCATCGACGTCGTCCTGATCGACCGCGACCAGGAAGCCGCCGACAAGGGCAAGGCTCATTCCGAAGAGCTGATCACCAAGGCGATCAAGCGTGGCCGGGCGAGCGAGGAGCAGAAGGATAAGCTTCTGTCGAAGATCACCGCCACCGTCGATTATGAAGCCCTGGCAGATTGCGATCTGGTGATCGAAGCCGTCTTCGAAGATCGCGATATCAAGAAGGCGGTGACGGAGAAGGCCGAGGCGGTGATGAAGTCTCGTGCCATCTATGCTTCCAACACCTCGACCCTGCCGATCACCTCTCTGGCGCAGGCGTCCAAGCGGCCGAAGAACTTCATCGGCATTCACTTCTTCTCGCCCGTCGACAAGATGATGCTGGTGGAAGTGATCCTCGGCAAGCGTACGTCCGACCGCGCACTTGCCGTGGCGCTCGACTATATCAAGGCCATCAAGAAGACCCCGATCGTCGTCAATGACAGCCGTGGCTTCTACACCTCGCGCGTGGTCATGACCTATATCCGCGAAGGCCTGATGATGCTGGCGGACGGCGTTCCGGCGGCGATGATCGAGAATGCGGGCAAGATGGCCGGCATGCCGGTCGGACCGCTGTCGCTTGGCGATGAAGTGGCGCTGGATCTTGCCTGGAAGATCGTCTCTGCAACTCGCAAGGACCTCGGCGTCAAATACGTCGAAGGCCCGCTCGACAACATCCTGGAAGAGATGGTGGTGAAGCAGGAACGTTTCGGCCGCAAGAACGGCAAGGGCTTCTACGACTACAAGGGCAAGGACAAGAGCCTGTGGCCCGGCATTCCGGAAGTCACCGGACAGCCGAAGCCTGCAGAGAGCTTCAACATCGAAGAACTCAAGCAGCGTCTCCTGGTGATGCAGGCGCTCGAAACCGCCCGCATCTTCGAGGAAAAGTGCCTAACGGATGTGCGTGAAGCCGATGTCGGCTCCATCCTTGGTTTCGGCTTCGCGCCCTATACCGGCGGTACGCTCAGCTATATCGACATGATGGGCACTCCGGCCTTTGTCGACTTGTGCAAGAAGTTCACCCGCAAGTGGGGACCGCGTTTCAAGCCAAACAAGCTGCTGAAGGACATGGCGAAGGAAAACGAGACGTTCTACGGCAAATTCCCGCCGAAGGCGGAGGCCAAGGTCAAGGACGCAGCCTGATCGACAACCGATGCCGCTTCCGGACGGGAGCGGCATCGCCCTGTCGCATTCGCCAGCAATTGTTAGCATTTTACGACAAAACTTGATCCGGCGTGACTTGTCATGCACAGTTCTGCCTGGAATTAAGCATGGGCAGGCTGGAGATACGAATGCCGCTAGATGGCGAATGGGCGCGCTCGGATGTCTTCCGCGTTCTGCGCGACATTTGTTCGAACGCCAATCTGGACTGGCCTCAAATGGCCAGGGACTATGAATTCGATCTCGCCAGCCTGGACGACCCGCAAGGTACCGTGCCGATAGCCGCCTGGCATGCCGTTTTTGAACATATCGCCGATGTCCTGGGCGATGACGCCGTCATGTTCGATCTGTTCAACACGATCGACATCGGCTGCTTTTCAATCTTCGACTATCTGTTTGCCTGCGCTCCTTCACTCAGGGAAGCCTGTCAGGCCTGGGCGAAGTTCAGTCCGATCAGAACCAATGCCTATCGGGTAATTTTCGAGGAAGACGAGACCGGCGGCTTCGTGGAATGGCCTATCCTTGAAGGACGCGGTGAATGGCGACAGAACGTGTTCGGACGCATCGGCTGGGCGACCCAGCAGATTGAACATGCACTCGACATGAAAGCGCCGCCAATCCTTATCGAGCTCGCGACCTCACAACCAAATTGCACGTCCAATTTTCAGAAAAAATATCAGGGCCGGATCAAGTTCGGCGCGACCCGCAACAGGATTTCGTTTCCGAAAACGTTGCTCTCCCGCCCGCTCCGGCGCCACGACGCCCACCTTTACGAGATCATCCTGACGTCGGCGAATTCGGAACTGGAAAGGTTCGGCCAGTTTGAATCTCCGCTGTCGCGCATTGCCAACGAAGTTTCCGCCAGTCTGTCGACCGGGACATGCACCCTGCCGCTCATTTCAGCGAAACTTGGCATGTCGCAGCGCGCGGTGCAGAGGCTTCTGGAAAAGGAAGGCACCAGCTTTCGTCAGCTAAGCGAGGAAGTTCGGCGTTCCGCAGCCGAACGATATCTTCTGGGAACGGATCTTCCCATGAAGGAAATCGCCTATCTCCTCGGCTTTTCGGAGTTGAGCACCTTTTCGCGCGCCGTGAAAACGTGGTTTGGCGTCTCCCCCAAGAAGGTTCGGGATGCGCCGCGCTCCAGGTCTCAAGCTTCAGGTACGTCTGCGACGGGCAGCAAACAGCCCCTGCCACGTGCCAGGGTCACTGTGGCAACCTCCTCGACACTTCGCCCATCCGCCGCCACGAAGTGACGCCGATACCGGCCCTTGCAAATGTCTGGACCACGGAGAACCTGTAGTGTCTGGAGAATTGCGGCACGGCGGTTACGGGCTTGTCACCACCGTGCCAGAGATCATTCTTGTTGCCGGCGGTTCCGCCGAGAACACTCGACTGAACCCGCCAATACCGCTATCGGCTGCTCTTTCATTTGCATGAAGAACAGGACGGGTCGATGGCGGCTGGCCCATCCTGCAGTGTGCGCGCCTTTTCTGCCGGTTCAGCACTTGTGCAAGTCCGGCGGCTGTCTTTCACCGCAGGTAGAGGAAGGCAGACCGTCGCGGTTGTGGGTGGCCGCAAACGATCTAGATGCACATTCCTGAAAGTTTAATACGCCAACCTGGCCGCTGCGTCTTTGGCAGGAAGCGAACAGAACTTTACGAATTACGACACCAAACTTAATTAATTAGAAATTTTACAAACTGCCTTCGCAAGAGCTGGAGTTGCTGCCCAGCTTGCCAGGCCTCATTGTAATCGACACCGAATATTCCTAACTTCTGGCCAAGAATGCTAGCAACGACATGCAGGAGACACATATGTCCGACACCGGCCTGAGCCGTTTTCTGGGAGGTTCACCAGCCCAGGTGCTTTTGCGGCTTGTGTTCCTGTCCTTCGTTGTCGGCATTATCCTGTCCGCGCTGAACCTCGACCCGCTCGACCTGATCACCATGTCGATCGATTTTGTCGAGCGCCTGTGGAACATGGGTTTCAACGCCCTTGGACGCCTGGGCAAGTATCTGGTTATCGGCGCAATGGTTGTTGTCCCGATCTGGCTGGTTACTCGCATTCTGGCCATGGGTCGAAACCGCTAGGAGCGGCAGAGGCCTGCAATTGGCACTTAAGGCAAGCACGCAACCCTTGCGGGAAATTAACTCTTTCTTAATCATAATTAACTGAAACTGGCGGAACCTCCCCGAGCCTTAAGGGGCCCTTGCATGTCCGCGATCGCAACATCGAAATTTGCCGCCTCCTACCAGGCCTACGCCCGCGCGGGTTCTGGTGCGGGCAATCGCTCAGGTTCGCTTGCTGCCGCACAAACGCTCACCACGTTTCTGGGGGCCAACGGGTCGGCCGACGACGAGGACAAGGCAAAATCCCTCTTCGAAACCTACAAGGATTCTGTTGAGCTCAGCGACGGCCTCGCCCGGTCGGTAGAGAACAACAAGGATGCGATGCGCAGGCAAAAGATCGAGATGGTCCAGAAGCGCATCGAACGGCTCAAGGAAATGCTGCGGTTCGCAACGCCGGAGCAGGCCAAGCGTCTGCTCAAGGAGCTGAAACAGATCTCCAAGGAGTTCAAGTCCGCCTCCCAGGACCTAAAGGCGGCAGGCCAGGGCTTGAGCGGTGGAGGCGTCGGCACGGGTGTTCTTTCAGGCGCTTCAAACGTCGCCGCCACAGCAGAAATCATAACCGGTGCCGGGGCGCAGGTTAATGCATCCTCCGCTTTGGTCGAGACTGTGTCTGCGGCAGCGAGCAGTCCCGAGACACAAATTCCGGTATCCGGATCTGAAACGGGTGCCACGACTTCGGGACCGGAGAGCCAGACGACAGGTCAGGCTCAGTCCGGAGTGGAGCAGGAAGGTTCATCCGCAGGTGCACAGGATCCGGATAGCTGGCGGGAAGACCTGAAAGCGGCTGTCCTGACCTACACGGAACAGCAACAGGAAACGAACAAGGCACTCGCCGCAAGCCGCAGGTCCGGGCTGCAGGGCGACAAGGAAGCCCTCGCCAAGATGGCTGAGGACATCAAGTCTCTTGCCCAACAGATAGAACGCCTGCTCAAGCGCGAAGAACGCGAAACAAAAAACGATCTGAAAGACGTCCGTGCAGATCTCAAGGACGGCATCAAGGCACTGAGGGCCTCAGACTTCGGCGCGCAGCCAGACCCGGCTTCCACCGCGAGCCCTGCGGGTACGGACAGGGTTTCGACCGCAACCGGTTCGACATCGGTCTCCCTGCAGGTGTCCAATATCCTGGTGTGAACCGGCTTGCTTTAGCCGGCCACCTGTTCATGCGCGGCAATGATAGTGATTTCTTCAGCCAGCACAGCCTTGGCTGTTCGATGCAGTGTCACATGGCGATCGGCCAGTTCGTCGATATCCGTCGAATAGCCTCCGCCCAGAACGCCTGCCAATGGAACGCCCGCCTTTCGCACCGTTTCGATGACATAGCGGTCACGCCTGCAAAGACCGTCGCGTGACAGCGACAGTCTGCCGAGGCGATCGCCGGAATAGGGATCGACACCGGCATTGAAGAAGACGATGTCCCAGGGCCCCTGGCGCAGCAGATCAGGCAGAACCTCTTCCAGAACAGCAAGATAGACTTCGTCACCCGTCCCATCGGCAAGACCGATATCGAGATGGGAGGGAACCTTGCGCACGGGATAGTTCTTTTCCGAGTGAAGCGAGAACGTGAAGACATCCGGGTCGCCCTGAAAGATATCCGCGGTGCCGTCTCCCTGGTGCACGTCCAGGTCGACCACCAGCGCCTTGCGGATGGCGCCATCCGCCTGCAACACCTTGATGGCAACTGCGACGTCGTTGAAGACGCAGAACCCGGCTCCGTGTGCACGCCGGGCATGATGACTGCCGCCGGCGGTGTTGCAGGCAATGCCGTGTTCCAGCGCCAGATATCCCGTCAACACGGTCCCGCCCGTTGCACAGCGCGCCCGAAGGGCGATGTCCTCGCGCATCGGAAAACCGATTTCCCGCGCCACCTTTTCCGGCACCCGGGCATTGAAGACCTGATCCACATAGGCCGGCTCATGTGCGAGTGCGACCCACTCGAAGGGGGCCGGACGAGGCCTGAAAAAGGCGCTGTCGCCGAGAACCCCTTCCTGCCGTATCAACTCGGCAACGGCACGGAACTTGTCCATCGGAAACCGGTGATTGGCGGGAAGATCGGCGCAGTAGGCCGGATGGTGAACGATAGGCAGGGTCATCTGTGCGCAATATAAGGCGCGCCGGCGCCACGGGCACCCCTTTGAACGACACAGCAGATCCGAATTTTACGGCTCGGTGCAAATTCGTCAGCCATGCCCCTGAATACCCGGTATGCGCCGAAAAGAATTGACGCGCCAAGGCAAGGCAGACATGAAGGTCTTCCTCTCGAAGCGAGCCATCGATGTCCCAACTTTCAGCAACCGGCGAGCGGCCGAAACTGGCCTTTGCGGTTACCCACCGCACTGTTCTTGCCATCGCCATTCCGATGACGCTTGCCTATCTGTCGACACCCCTGCTCGGCATCGTCGACATGGCCGTGATCGGCCGCCTTGGCGATCCGGCTCTGCTTGGTGGGATCGCCATAGGCGGGATCATCTTCGACCTGGTGTTCACGACCTTCAATTTCTTGAGGTCCGGTACGACAGGCCTGACAGCCCAGGCTTTCGGTGCCCGGAACGAGGAAGAAGTCAGGGCGACACTTCTGCGCGCCTTCGTGATTGCGGCCATCGGTGGTCTTCTGGTCATCCTTTTGCAAGCCCCATTGCGGGAAATCGGGCTCTGGTTCCTGGGGGGCAGTGCGGAGGTGCAGGCCGCAACGAGCCGCTACTTTGACATCCGTGTCTACAGTGCCCCTTTTCTCCTTGCCAACTATGCCATGCTCGGCTGGTTCATCGGCCTCGGGCGCGCAGGAACAGGGCTGGTGCTTCAGCTTGTTCTGAACGGGCTCAACATCGGCCTCAGCGTCTGGTTCGTCATCGGTTTCGGCTGGAGCGTGGAAGGTGTCGCACTGGCAACTGTCCTGAGTGAAATCGCAGCAACGGCACTGGGCGTCTGCCTGGTTGTCTTCACCACCGGCAAGACGTCCTGGCCGGCTCTTCAGGTGATTTTCGACCGCCGCCTGCTGGTGCGCATGATGGCCGTCAACCGGGACATCATGATCCGCTCCTTCACCCTGCTCTTCGCCTTCGCGTTTTTCACGGCGCGTTCGGCAGATCAGGGTGACACCGTATTGGCCGCAAACGCGTTGCTTGAGAAATTCATCATGCTGGCTGCATTCTTTCTGGATGGCTTGGCAACCGCGGCGGAACAGCTTGCCGGCCGGGCGGTCGGGGCAAGATACCGGCCCGCCTTCGACCGCGCATTGAAACTGACAGCACTGTGGAGCTTCGCCCTGGCAGGAATTCTGTCGACGCTGTTCTGGTTTTTCGGGCAGTACATGATCGATTTCATGACAACGGCAGAAGATGTCCGTCAGGTAACGTCGACCTATCTTGTGTGGGCGATACTGACCCCAGTCTTCGGCGTGCTGGCATTCCAGATGGACGGGGTCTTTATCGGCGCCACGTGGTCATCGACCATGCGCAACATGATGCTGTTGTCGCTCGTCGTTTACCTGGCTGCCTATTACCTTCTGTTCCCCATCCTGGGGAACCACGGTCTTTGGCTCGCCTTCCTGCTGTTCTTCGGAACACGTGGCCTGACATTGCTGGCGGCGTGCAGAAAGCGGGCAGCCGAGACGTTCGGCAACGCATAAGAACAGCAGTATCTAGGCCGTTTCCGATGCCCAGGCATCGACATTGGCATCCCGCGCGTCGCGCAGCGACGCAATCCCGTGCTGGTCCAGTTTTGCAGAAAGGCCGCTCAGGATCTCGTCAATCAGCCCCGCACCCTTGAACACAAGGGCAGAATAGAGCTGCAAGAGGTCGGCACCCGCCGTGATCTTGGTCCAGGCGGTTTCCGCACTGTCGATACCGCCGACACCGATGATCGGCAGGTCCGGTCCTGCCAGTTTGCGTGCGCGCGCCAGCATGATGGTCGATTTCCGGAACAGGGGCTTGCCCGACAAGCCTCCGGTTTCCTGTGCCGGCCCCTTGCCGCTCAGGCCGTCTCGTCCGATCGTCGTGTTGGAGACGATCAGGCCGTCGACGCTCTTGGCGAGCACTTCCTCGACGATATCCTGCAGGTCCTCATCAGCAACGTCCGGCGCGATCTTCAAGAGCACAGGAACCTGGCGCCCAAACGTCTGCGTGCACTCGTCCCGCGCCGTGATCACGGCAGTCAGCAGATCGGCAAGTGCGGACCGGGCCTGCAGGTCGCGCAGTCCCGGTGTGTTGGGCGAAGAAATGTTGACGGTAAAATAAGACGCCATATCGGCGAATGCGGTGATGCCGGCCACGTAGTCGGCAATCCGGTCGGTTGCATCCTTGTTGGCACCGACATTGATCCCGACAATTCCTGTCAACCGCCGGCGGGCTTCAAGCCGCTGGCGCAGGGCTGCGTGGCCTTCGTTGTTGAATCCATAGCGGTTGATCACGCCTTCGTCTGCGGGCAAGCGGAACACCCTCGGCCGCGGATTGCCGGGCTGCGGCTTCGGGGTGACCGATCCGGCTTCCGTATATCCGAACCCCAGCTTCAGCAGCGCATCGGGCACTTCGCCGTTCTTGTCGAACCCTGCAGCCATTCCGAGCGGATTGGGAAAGGTCAGATCCCAGAGCTTCACTGCAAGGCGCGGGTCAGACACTTTCCGGCGTGGCGGCATCAGACCGGATTTCAAAGCCACAATAGTCGCACGGTGCGCAGTTTCGGCGTCCAGGCACTGCAGGCCTCTCAGCGCGACGTTTTCAAGGAAAGGCGGTATCATCGATCCAGCTCCGGAAAGTCATGTGACCCGTCCGGTGAAAGCGGCAGTTCCTTCACCCAGAGTGCGGCCTTCGGGTCCAGCGAGCCATAGAGATGGGGAAACAGGGCCCCGCCCCGGGAAGTTTCCCATTTCAACAAGTCGCCAAACCCATCAGCATCAAAGGCGGCCAGCAACAGATCGTGCTGGCCCGCGAAATGCTTTGCAGCAGTTTCCCGGACCTGATCCTCGGCGGAAAAATGAATGAAACCGTCCTGAAGGTCCACCGGCGCGCCTTTGAAGACGCCTTGGTCGGTTGCCTCCTGCCACATGGATTTCGGAACGATCTTGAAAATCAGGGTCATCTGTCTGCCTTGCATCTTGCCGGTGACGGCATGGCAGGCAAAGACCCGGCGCATGCTCAGCCGGTCGGGACACTACTCATCCGAACCGTAGCGAACAAGCCGCACAAGTGGCTCCAGCCTGTTTCTTTTGAATTTTGGTCGGGATAACCCATATGAGCGAAAGGTATTTATTCCTGTCGCGCCAATACGGAGAAACGGCAGCCGTGCTCTCACATGAAAAGGTCTGGGCGGCCATTGATGCCCTCGCCTCGCAGAACGGGCTTTCGCCGTCCGGCCTGGCTCGGCGTGCCGGACTGGATCCGACCGCTTTCAACCCGTCGAAACGCGTTGCAGGCGACGGACGCCCACGGTGGCCATCGACAGAATCGCTTGCCAAGGTGCTGGCCGCCACCGGCGAAGCCTTGAACACATTTGCCGCCAGGGTCGAAACCCCGGGCGGGCCAACCGACGCCGCGCCAGCTTTGGTACCTCTTGCCGGATTGGATGCTGCCTCGGACCGAAATGCCTTCGACAGTGCCGGCCGGCCGGCCGGCGCGAACTGGCAAAGTTTCAGCTTTCCCCAAATCGGCGCTGCTTTTGCGCTGCAGGTCAGCAACGAAGACTTCCATCCCCTTTACAGGAACGGCGACATCGTCGTAGTTGCTCCCGGCGCCCCCCTTCGCACCGGTGACAAGCTTGCCATCAAGCTCAACAGTGGCCGGCTGTCGCTTTACACGTTGCAGGAGACAGGTGACGAAGACCTGGCAGTTTGCACAATCGGGGACAATTCACAGTCAGTGCGCTTTCAGCACTCGGCAATCGAGTGGACTGCCCGTATTATCTGGGCGAGCCAATAACCTGCGAGCACACATTTGATGAAGCTTCGGCCTCTCATAACGCCTGCAATCGTGCTGACCACCGCAGGTGGTCTGCTCGCCTGGCTGCTCCTGGCAGACCCGCCGTCCGTACAGGACGAGCAGGTGGCTGCAGGCAGCATCCCCAGCGCCGCCGAGGAAACAAGTGAGCCGGCAAAGACGTCCGAGCCCGCGCCACAATCGTCCACTACCCAAGCCCAGACGCAGAAACCGGCACAGACTCAAAGTGACCCCGTCGTTGTTGCCGCTGCACCGCTGCCGAACGACATTCGCAACGTTTCGCCGGAGGGGGTGTCGGCACCGCAGGTACAAGGTGACCTGAAACGTATTGAACCTTCCAAACGCTACCTGGAACTCAAGGATCCGCCGATTGAACCGGTTCCGGATGGCCCACTGGAGCTGATGCGCGTGCAGGTTCTAGACGGCGGACGCATCAAGTCAGACCGGTTGACAGTAACGCTTGCCCATATCGTTCCGCTGAAATCGGACGAAACCTGTGTTTCCCGTCTCGGAGGCACCTGGCCTTGCGGCGCAAGGGCGCGCACTTTCCTGAGAGGACTGGTGCGGCAATTGAAGGTGGTTTGCGAAAAGATCGAGGAGACCGGACCGCAACAGATTCTGGCAACCTGCACCCGCGGATCGATGGACCTCAGCAAGCGTCTTGTCCGCTATGGGTGGGCGGATCCGGCGCCGGACGCACCTGCCGATTTCATGGAACTTGCCGAAAAGGCCAGAGACGGAAAAGTCGGCAAGTGGCAATCGGAATGGCTGAACGAGTTGCCGACGAGCGAACTGGAAACAGAAGTGCCGTCTGCCTTGCCAGGCCTTGAGGAACTTGCCCCGGAAATCATCGAATGGAGCCTGAGGACCGAACCGGAACAGCCGGGGGACGGTCAACCGGCAATCGAGGATTACCCGCAAGCAGATCGCCCCCTGCGCTGAAGCTGAATTCACGGACTGCTTGTCGGCACATTATGCATGTCCCAGGCGCGCTCATACCTTTGGCGAATAGGGTAAATACATAGAATTTCAGGCGCCTACGATTAGAACTATATTTACGCCCTTAAGGGAAAGTGGCTCAAACATTATCAGTCCGTGACGAGGACCAAAGAAATATGAGCGCACCTGCCCCCAAGAACACTGTCGAAACTGACAATATCGCAAAATATATCAAGTTCATGTCCAGTTCCGGAAGCAATACAGCTTCTGCGCAGACGGCTTGGAACACTCTTCAAAAACACCTTCCAGCCATTCTGGATCGCTTCTACGTAGAGCTCCTTTCGCAAGAAGAGCTGCGCCAGAAAATGGGAACGCATGAGAAGAACACCGTTCCTCTCAAAAACGCGCAAACCAAACACTGGGAATACATCTTCAATCACGACCCGGACCTGGAGTTCATCGGACAGGCTGCGCGTATCGGTCAAGCTCACGTAAAGATCGGGCTGAAGGCCGAATGGCTGATGTCCGCGTTTGGCCGGCTGTTGAACGAAATCCTTCCTGTCATCGTCAAGAAGCACCGGTTCTCGCAAAAGGCCATGGTTTCCGAGATGCAGGCCGTGGTGACACGGTTCTTTCTGGACATGATCCTTGCACAACGCGCGTTCGAAACTGAACAGCGCCGTATTGAAGACGCTGAAATGCGGGATACGATCGGGCTGGAGAACCTTCGCACGACCGCAAACACCATCAGCGAGCTGAATGAAATCGTGATGTCGATGGCGTTGTTGTCGCGCAATACCCAGGAAGCCAACGCGAACGGCCAGTCGATTTCCGCCGCGGCGGACCAGCTTGTCGCCTCCATCGGCCAGATTTCCGAAAACAGCGAAGGCGCGGCCAACGAAGCCGTTCAAACAAACAACGCCGCCAAGGATGGTCTGGACAAGATGTCGGCCGTATCGAGTGCTATCGGCGATATTTCCTCAACGTCCCGGCAAACCGCGCAGAGCCTGTCAGACCTCAGCGAAGCTGCTTCGCAGATCGGCGAATTCCTGTCAGTCATTCAATCCATCGCAGACCAGACCAATCTTCTGGCGCTGAATGCCACCATTGAAGCCGCCCGTGCAGGAGAAGCCGGCAAAGGCTTTGCCGTTGTTGCATCGGAAGTCAAAACCCTCGCCTCGCAGACCGGCAAGGCGACGGAAGACATCGCACAGCGGATCGAAGCACTGACCGCTGGCATGGAAACAATCCAGACAGCCATCCAGAGCTCCGAAGGCGCCATCCAGAATGGCGAGGATGCCATCGCGGCCGCCAATGAACTCATGCAATCCATCGACGGGATGGTTGGCAATGTCTCCGAACGGGTCACCCAGATAACGGGCATCCTGCACCAGCAGAAAGAAGCCAGTCACGAAATTGCACGCAATGTCGCCAATGTCGCTGAATCGAACCGGAATACGGATCAGCAACTCGGTGCCATGCAGCGCGTTCTGAAGCAGAGCAACGACAGTTTCAGCGGAGCAGCGAAAAACTTCTTTGATGCCAACTCTGACAAGTCCTTGCTGGAAATGGCTCGGATCGACCACGTCCTGTTCAAGAAACGTGTCGTCGATACGGTGACCGGCCACGACGACTGGGCAACTTCCGGCATGCCCGACCATCATCATTGCCGTCTTGGCAAGTGGTACGACTCGATCAAGAACGAGAAGATCAAATCACATCCAGCGTTCCGCAACCTGATCGCTCCTCACAAGGCGGTTCACGAAGCGGGTCACCGGGCGCTGCATGCCACTGAACAAGGCAATACCACGGAAGCTTTCGCGGCACTCGTTGACCTAGACAAGGCCAGCAAGGAAGTTCTCAAGGGCCTTACAGTTCTTGCCGCCGCCATGGAAACCGATCTGGCGGATGCCGAACCCCGCAAGTCGCCAAGACAGGACGTCGGCAAGAAGGCCGAAGTTCTGCTGGACGGGGGAGCCCAGACGGTGGAGCTGGAAAACGTGTCCGTGACCGGTGTGGGCTTGAAGGGCATAAGGGATGCCAAGGCAGGCAAGACCGTTTGCATCCGATGCGATGGCAAGGAGCGCCTTGGCCATATCATCTGGGTGGACGGCACCAGGGCGGGCGTCCAGTTCTTCGACGAAAACAAATGATCTTCGCGGGACACGCCTGCTGACAACTAGGATAAGGTGCACCCTTGGGCACCTTATCCAGCTTTATCGCCATGCACGTTTGAATGAACGGCTGCTACAGCCATTCACACCACTGGATGCAGGCAGACCTGCTGACAGACCTCTGCTCAATTGCGATCAGCCGGTTTCTTATTTTTCCTGATTGGTATTAGGCTTCGGAGTTCGGAAGTCCCGGAGCTGGAGTATTCATGACTGGAGAAATCAAGGTCGGCATCATCGGTGGAACCGGGCAACTCGGCAGCGCCATCGCAACGGCTTGGCTGGAAAGCGGCTGTGTCGAACCTCGCCAGCTCTGGATATCCAATCGCTCCGGAACCGCCGCGGGCTTCGAAAGCTGGCCGGAGATCACCTTCACCGCATCCAATCAGCTTCTGGCTGACGGCTGTGATGTCATCCTTCTGTCGGTTCCACCAGCGCTTGTCGATACGGTCAGGATTTCGGCGCCCGGCAAACTGATCCTATCGGTCATGGCGGGTGTCTCGCGTGAGAGGCTCAAAGCCCTCACAGGCTCGGAAAAGGTCGTTCGTGCCATGTCGAGCCCGGCGGCGGGCAAGCAGCTGGCCTACTCCCCCTGGTGTGCGGCTTCGTCGCTTTCGCAGGAAGACAGGGACCTCGTCCAGTCGCTGTTGTCGGCCTGTGGCCCGAGTGATGAAGTCCAGGACGAACAGCAGATCGAGGTCTTCACCGCCATAACCGGTCCGGTACCGGGATTTGCGGCCTTCTTCGCCGACTGCATTGTTGACTATGCAAGGTCAAACGGTATCGACAGGCATATTGCCGAACGCGCCGCAAAACAGCTGATCCTGTCGGCCGGGCAAATCATGGCCGGTGACACCAGATCTCCGGCGGAACATGTTCAGGAGATGGTCGACTACGCCGGAACGACCGCCGCCGGTCTCATCAAGCTGAAGGAACTGGGTGTTTCGGATCTGATCAGTGAAGGGCTGGATGCCAGCACGGAGCGCGTCAGAACGATTGCCGGCAAAGACTGATACCGCGCTTCTTCCGCCGGAGAGCAAAACTGAAAACAAAAAAAGCGGCGCTGGTGCGCCGCTTTTCCTGAAGTCTGATAATCAGGCTGTCAGTTCGCCAGCCAGTGCCTTGCGGATCATCTCACGCGTTTCGGCAATGCCGTAAAGAGCAACGAAAGACCCGAAGCGCGGTCCCTTTTCCTGCCCGAGCAGAAGCTGGTAAAGCGCAGAGAACCAGACGACGGATACGCCAGGACCACCATCGGGACCCTTTTTGGACGGGTCCTGATAACGCTCGATGGACCGGGCAACGTCCAGCACCGCATCCTGGATGGCACCGCCATCCGCATCGGCCGGCAGGGCTGCCAGGGTTTCGTCCAGCTTTTCCAGCGCGGTACGCTCGACATCGTCCGGCACCTTGAACGACTTGGCGGGTTTGACGAAATCGTCGAAGTAGCGGATCGCATAGCCGACAAGCGCATCCAGTTCCGGATGGGTCGACGCCGTCACGCCCGGAGCGTAGCGGGAGATGAATGCCCACAGCACGTCCTTGTTTTCCGCGTTGGAGGCGGACACAAGGTTCAACAGCATGGCGAAGGGCACCGGCATGTCGATCTTCGGAATGTTGCCCGAATGAATGTGCCAGGCCGGGTTCTGCAGCTTCTGCTCCACCGGCATCTGCTCGTACTTCTGGACGAAGGTGTAATACTCGTCCACCGCCTTCGGAATGACGTCGAAATAGAGCTTCTTGGCCGTCTTCGGCTTCTGGAAATTGTAGAGCGCAAGGCTTTCCGGTGCAGCGTAGGTCAGCCACTCGTCGATGGTCAGACCGTTGCCCTTGGATTTGGAGATCTTCTCGCCCTTTTCGTCCAGGAACAGTTCGTAGACGAAGTGTTCCGGAGCGGTCCCGCCCAGGATGTTGCAGATCTTGTCGTAGATCGGCGCATTGGTCATATGATCCTTGCCGAACATCTCGAAATCGACGTCAAGCGCAGCCCAGCGCATGCCGAAGTCGGGCTTCCACTGCAGCTTCACCTTGCCGCCGGTAACCGGCAGCGTGATGTCCTCGCCCGTCTCGTCCGCAAAGGTGATTGTGCCGTCCTTCGAGTTGACGTCCTTCATGGGCACGTAGAGCACACGGCCGGACGTCGGCGAGATCGGCAGGAAGGGCGAATAGGTCGCCTGACGTTCCGCGCCGAGCGTCGGCAGCATCACGTCCATGATCTTCTGGTACTTCTCGGTCGCCCGGAGCAGCACGTCATCGAACTTGCCGGCCTTGTAGTATTCGGTCGCGCTGGCGAATTCATAATCGAAGCCGAAGGTATCCAGGAACCGGCGCAGCATGGCGTTGTTGTGCTCGGCAAAGCTTTCATAGTCGCCGCCGAAGGGGTTCGGCACCGCCGTCAGAGGCATCTGCAGATATGGCTCAAGCGCTGCGCGGTCCGGCACGTTTTCCGGGATCTTGCGCATGCCGTCCATGTCGTCGGAGAAGCACAGCAGCCGCGTCGGAATCTTGTCTTCGGTCAGCAGCCGAAACGCCGTGCGCACCATGGTGGTGCGCAGAACTTCGCCGAAGGTGCCGATGTGCGGCAGGCCGGACGGGCCATAGCCCGTTTCGAACAGAACCGGTTTGTCCGTTCCCCGTTTCTCGATCCGTTTGACCAGTTTTCGCGCTTCTTCGAACGGCCACGCTTTCGATTTCGTGGCCGCCTCGACAAACTCTTGCGAAAGGTCAAGCGGAGGCAGGGATTGATCGGTCATTTTTCAAGTCGTTCTGTTCATGAGAATGGATGGAATGCAACCGGGTCGGTTTTTTGACTTTTCGGCCGGTTGCTGCGGCGCGACACTAGATCAACGCGCCTCTATGTGCAATCACATGAACACAGCTAAGTTGACCGAAATCTCGGGCTTTGCGAACTCTTTCCGCCCGCGGAGATATCGCGCCGGAAAAAAGCGGTTAACTCCGGTCAATCGATTGTCTCGTAGCGGTGACTTGAAGCTTGTCTTCCAACCCGTTACATCGGGCGCACGATCAAGAAGAAATTTTCCGTCTTTTGGCGCTACGGGAGAATGAATAGTGTCTATGAACGAGCCGATCAGCGTACAGGAAGCCCTTATCTACGTGATGGTTATCGTCTCGGCGTCGGACAACCAGATGACCGACAACGAACTGGCCACCATCGGCGACATGATCAAGATGCTGCCCGTTTTCAATGGCTATGACGGCAACCGGATCATCCCGGCAGCCCAGCGCTGCGGCGACATCCTGCAGGAAGACAACGGCTTGCAGCTGGTGCTGGAGCTGGTTGGCGACGTCCTGCCGGCAAGGCTTTACGACACCGCATATGCGCTTGGGGTTGAAGTCGCGGCTGCCGATCTCCACGTCGAGAAGGAAGAATTGCGCATCCTTCAGCTTCTGCGCGACCGCTTCAAACTCGACAAACTCACCGTTGCCGCAATCGAGCGCGGTGCGATTGCCCGTCACCGGACCATCTGATCCTCTCGGAGCAGGTATTTGAAAGCAACGAAGGCCCTCGCCTGGGCCGGGGCGGTATCGATTACCGTCCTGGCAGGTGTTTTCCTGATTTTCCAGGGCCTTCAGGATTTCGATCTTTCTGAATACGAAACCCGGCCGATAGCCTTTTCCTTCGACGGATATTCCGTCGCCGGAACGTTGCATCTGCCCCGCCTGCAAGATCCTCGACCCGCAAACCCGCCTCTGGTCCTGATCGTTCACGGGGACGGGCCCGCCGACCGCTATTCCGGCGGTGGGTACATGCCTCTCATCAGCCGTCTTCTGGACAGTGGTCTTGCCGTCTATTCCTGGGACAAGCCGGGCGTCGGCGAAAGCCAGGGCGACTGGCTGTCCTTTTCCATGGAAGAGCGAGCCCGCCTTGCGGCAACGGCCCTTGCGACCGCAAAAGAACAGCCCGAATTGAAGACGTCTCCAGCCGGATTTCTCGGCTTTTCCCAGGCGGGGTGGGTTTTGCCCATTCTGGCGGAAGAGCCAGCGCAGGGCGATTTCTTCGTGATTGTCGGCGGAGCCGTCAATTGGCTGCGGCAGGCTGTGTATTATACTCGGCGCAGGCTGGAGCTTGCAGGTGCGGACAGCAAGACGATCGACAAGGCCCTCGCGCAGGACGCAAAAGACGGACAAAAGTTTCTAGACAGGGATTTTTCCTATCAGGACTATCTCGACAGCGGCATGGACAGGGTTCCGATGTCGGAAGATCGCTTCACATTTGCGCGCCGGAATGCGGCTTCCGACTCGACCGCCTCCCTTGTCCGTATCTCCTCGCCCGTTCTGACACTGCACGGAGCAGAGGACCTCAATGTCGATCCTCGTTTCAATTCCGGCATCTATCGAAAGATCCTGACGGACAACAATCCCGCCAACCGCTTCGTGATCGTCCCGGAAGCAACCCATGCGCTGCTGCGGGCGGAAGCCTTCAACTACCAGCTCGAGGGGCAAATGCCATCCTGGTCAAAGGCCTTGTTCATGGTCCTGGGGCGCCGTGCCTACGCACCGGGCGCGCTGGACACCATGACAATCTGGATCAAGGAACAGGCCTCAACAGCAAACACCCTTTCAACTTCACCAGATCGTTCAAATTGAACCCTTTTTGTTTTCGGTCCTTCAATCCGCCGCACCTTATCACCGGTGCGGGGACAGCACGCTTGTGGGCTGCCGGGACCTGTAGGTCCTTCAGTGCGGAGACGGGGACATGAGCAATCAGGCAATCGGAGAGCGGACAAGTGTGCGCTATCCACTGAGGCGGCGCCGCCAGAGGCTGCGCGTACAGCGCCCCATGCCTTATGCTGTCCGGTACGTGCAGGTTCGCACCGCTCCAAAGCAGGCGAACTGGGGCACGCGAATGATGATTGCCTTTGCAGGTTTCATCTGCGGCCTTGCAGCTGACGCGCTGGTGATGTTTGCCGAAGACCATTTCCATCTGGCAAAGAACCGGGATCCGGATCTTTTCGCATGGGTGCTCGGCACCGGCTTTGCCGGCCATATCCTCTATCTGATCTTCGGAATACTCGCGGTCACGTTGCTGACGGCCTTCAACCGCCGCAAGTGGATCTTGTGGCTGCTGATCGGCTTTGTCGGCGGACTTCTCAGTATCTGATCGGTTGATAGCCTCAATTCAGGCTGTGGATCGCATCCGGCAGATCGAGTGAAAACGCCGGAATGACGACGTCGAACATGGAGCCGTCCGGACGTTCCATCGAGTAGGACCCGGCCATGATGCCGCTGTCGGTCGAAAGCGGGCAGTGCGACGAATATTCATAGGTCTCGCCGGGCTCTATCACCGGCTGTTCACCGACTACGCCCTCGCCGCTGACTTCTTCCTGGCGCCCCCTGGCATCGGTTATCTGCCAGTAACGCGTCTTCAGCTGCACCGGTTCGCTGCCACCGTTGTGGATCTCGACCATATACGCCCAGATATACTCGCTCTCTTCCGGACGCGATTCATCGTCCAGATAAAACGGCTCGACGGAGACTTCGATCCCTTGGGTGATGGCGGTGTAACTGCCAGACACGGCTTTTCCTTAATTTCAGAACTGCGAACCTTGAAATAGACCGGTCCGAAGCGACTTCCACGGGTGGTGCCCGCTCGTTCAGGAGGGGCTTATAGGGCGAATGACGCAAGCGTGAAAGAGGGTTGTGACATATGAGGCCGGAATTGCTTGAGATTTGAGGCCGGATTTTGCAAGAACACCATCTGTCAGACCCAAAACAGTGATCTCTACATGTTCGATGCCCACCTGCGCCCGCTGATCGATCCGCCGCTGAACCGGTTGGGCCTGATCCTTGCCGGCACGGGGCTTACTGCCAACAGCGTGACCTTGGCGGGCTTTGCTGCCGGCATGGGGGCAGCCATCGCTATCGCAACGGGTCATACCCTGATCGGCTTGTTCCTGATCGTGGTCAACCGATTTGCAGACGGTCTCGATGGCGCATTGGCCCGGGCAACGGCCAAGACGGATCTTGGCGGCTACCTCGACATCACACTGGATTTCTTCTTCTACAGCGCAATCCCTCTGGCCTTTGCCATACAGGACCCGGCCAGCAACGCGTTGCCGGCGGTGGCACTTCTTGCCAGCTTCTACGCCAACGGATCGGCCTTTCTGGCCTTTGCCATCATGGCGGAGAAGAACAAGCTGACCACCGACGCTCAGGGCTCCAAATCGCTCTATTACATAGGCGGGCTGGCCGAAGGCACCGAGACCATCGCGCTATTCCTGCTGATGGCCCTGGTTCCCGCCTGGTTTCCTGCGCTTGCCTACGGTTTTGCCGCGATATGCTTCGTGTCCGCCGGCGCCCGGGTGCTCATTGGCGTGAAGGCGTTGCGGCAGACAGGCCGTTAGATCGCCTGGAGTGCCTTCTCGATATCTTCCAGCAGATCCTGCGGATCCTCCAGACCGATTGAAAGCCGCAGGATACCATCGGTGATGCCGAGTTCCTCCCGGGCTTCCTCGCCGATCGACTGGTGCGTGGTCGTCGCCGGATGGGTGATCAGGCTCTTGGCGTCGCCCAGGTTATTGGAGATCTTGACGATTTCCAGCGCGTTTGTGAAACGGAACGCCGCTTCCTTGCCGCCTTCGATTTCCATCGCCAACATGGTGGACCCACCGCTCATCTGGCGTTTGGCGACATCGGCCTGCGGGTGGTCGTCCCGGCCCGGATAGATCAGCCGCGCGACCTTGGACTGGCTTGCCAGATAGTCGGCAATCCTGCCCGCCGTTTCCGTCTGGCGCGCAACGCGCAGCGGTAGCGTTTCCAGGCCCTTCAACAGGACCCAGGCACTGAAGGGGCTCATGTGCGGACCGGTATGCTTGATGAAGGGCATGACCTCGTCGTTGATCCATTCCTCGTCCGACAGGATCACACCGCCGAGGCACCGGCCCTGGCCATCGATGTGCTTGGTGGCCGAATAGACGACCACGTCGGCACCGAGCTGAAACGGCGACTGATAAAGCGGGGTCGCAAACACGTTGTCGACGATCAGACGGGCACCGGCTTCCTTGGCGATCTGTGCCACGGCCTCGATGTCGATGACTTCCAGCGTCGGGTTGGTCGGGCTTTCCAGGAACAGGGCCTTGGTGTTCGGCCGTACAGCCGCCTTCCACTGCTCGATGTCCGTTCCGTCTACCAGCGTGCTTTCAACGCCGAAGCGCGGCAGCAGTGTTTCGCAAATATAGCGGCAGGAGCCGAACAGGGCCTTGGCGGCAATCACGTGATCGCCTGCCCTTACCGCTGCCATCAGCGCCAGATTGACGGCCGCCATGCCGCTGGCGGTTGCCCGCGCAGCCTCAGCCCCTTCCAGTGCCTTGATGCGGTCCTCGAACATGGTGACGGTCGGGTTGGCATAGCGGGAATAGACATAACCCGGATCCTCGCCATTGAACCTGGCCTCGGCAGCTTCGGCACCGCTGTAGGTGAAGCCCTGGGTCAGGTAGATGGTCTCCGAGGTCTCACCAAACGGTGACCGCATGGTGCCGCCATGAACCAGGGTGGTTGCAGGGCGCCAGTTCTTGTTTCCGGTCTTGGTGGTCTCAGTCATGTCTTTCATTCGCTCCAAACGCAAAAAACCCCAGCCTCAAGACCGGGGTTCTCACCTCCGGCCTTTTTAGCAACTTGTTTAACGTGGCTGCAAGCCGGCCGGCCCAAATCACCACGAAGTGAGCCTGTCCTACGGGAAAAGCAGGCACAGGTCAATTGTCTTGCGCACGTTCGCCTCAAAAGCCCCGTTCTGCCAGAATGCCTGTTGGCGCGGGCGGCCCGATCCTTTAATGACCATAGACCAGCATAATGCGGAACATCTTCATGAACGTCACAGCGGGTCAGGTCTTGAACGGAAGCGCACTTCTCACAGCAAACGGCATTCTGCCGGAACGGGTAATCCAGGCCATGTTCGCCGCCGGAGAGATTTCAGCGGACGCACCGCCTGTCACCGGTCAGATACAGCCTGCCAGCCTCGACCTGCGCCTGGGCAAGGAAGCCTACCGGGTGCGTGCCAGCTTCCTGCCGGGCCCCGACATCCAGGTAGCGGCTCGGCTTGAGCAGATGAAACTGCACACGGTCGACCTGAGCGAAGGTGCCGTCCTTGAAACTGGCTGCGTCTATATCGTGCCGCTGCAGGAAAGCCTCGCCCTGGCTCCCGACATTTCCGCAACTGCCAACCCGAAAAGCTCGACCGGTCGCCTGGACGTCTTCACGCGTGTCATCACAGACAACGGTCTTGCCTTCGACACCATTCCGGCCGGCTACACCGGTCCGCTTTATGCCGAAATCTCGCCGCTGACCTTTCCGATCCTCGTGCGGTCCGGGTCCCGCCTCAGCCAGATCCGCTTCCGGCGCGGTCAATCGCTCATTCCCGATGCGGAACTGGAAGAGGTCCACAAGGCCCACACGCTGATGAGCGGCGGCAACGAGCGCATCGGCAATGGTGTGCAGCTCTCCATCGATCTGGAAGGGACCGGACCCGACAGCCTGATCGGATATCGCGCCAAGCAACACTCCGGACTGATCGATGTGGATGTCGTCGGCGCGCAGGACGTCCTCGATTTCTGGGAGCCTATCTATCGCCGCCAACGGGCGGAGCTGATCCTCGATCCGGATGCATTCTATATTCTGGTCAGCCAGGAAGCGGTGCATGTGCCGCCGGACTATGCCGCCGAAATGGTGCCGTTCGATCCGCTCGTCGGCGAATTCCGCGTCCATTACGCTGGCTTCTTCGACCCCGGTTTTGGCCACGCCAGCGCCGGTGGTGTCGGCTCGCGTGCGGTTCTCGAAGTCCGCTCGCATGATGTCCCGTTCATCGTGGAACATGGCCAGACCATTGGCCGTCTGGTCTATGAGCACATGGCGGAGCGCCCGGCGACGCTCTACGGTGAAGGCATCGGCTCCAACTATCAGGGCCAGGCACTCAAGCTGTCCAAGCACTTCAAGGCACCCGCCTGACCGCCGATGGCCCTGAATACCGTCACCCGTGAGTTTGAAGGATTTCTGGAAGACCGGAAGTCCCGCTTTCTGGCGCATCTGGTGCCGGTGGACATGTTCGACCAGCGGATGGAAGAGCTGCGCAAGGAGCACAAGAAAGCCAATCACATCGTCACGGCGCACCGGAGACTTCTGGAGGACGACCGGATTGAGGAGAGCGGCAAGGACGACGGCGAACCCGCTGGCACCTCCGGCATGCCAACATTGCGCGTGCTGCAAGGCGCCGAACTGATCAACTGCGCTGTTCTGATCGTGCGTTATTTCGGCGGAACGAAACTCGGCGGTGGGGGCCTCGCCCGGGCCTATTCCGGCGCGGCGCAGGATGCGATCAACAACGCCGACCTGATACCGTTTCGAAAGATACTGTCGAAAACAGTTCGCGCAGATTTTGCTTCCGGATCGGAACTGGAACGGCGGATCGAGACCCTCGGCCTGACGGTGATGACCCGCGACTACACCGAAGACGGAGTGACGCTGACGGTCGAAGGGCCCGAAGAGGTTCTGGCAGAGCTATAAGGTCTCCAAGTCGGGAAGTTCTTTCCAACTTTTCCGAATGAGGCTGATTGCCCCCCTCAAATAGCCGACAGTCGCTTACGTCATCCCATGGCGAGACCATGGGATCCATGCCGTTTCCTCACCAAACAGCCTTGTGCCGTTCGACCGAAATCACGGCTTGGATTGCCGGATCAAGTTCGGCAATGACGAACGGATGGTTGGATATCCCGGGCCGACGTCGCATCAGCGGGAGTTGAGAGCCGGATCTGTTAGACAAAGCAATTGCACTACTCGCCAAGTAGCCGACCGACTACGGCTCTCCTCACCCATGCGGGATGCACGCCCCCTCCTGCCCGTTGCTGGAGAGCAAAACCGCGCCGATAGGTCACCCGAATGATCACCAGCATCAAGCGTCGCAGGTCTTACGTCCGCGTCTTGCCGGCTTCCGCCTTCAGCTCTTTCAGTTCTGCTCGAAGCGCCCTGACCTCTTCCAGGATCAGGCCTGTGTCGTCATGGATCGCCTGGCGGTTGGCGTCTGCTTCGGCCTCGTGCTCCTCCTGCATGGCAGAGACGATAATACCGATGAAGAGGTTCAGAACCGTGAAGGCCGTGCACAGGATGAAGGGGACAAAGAACAGCCAGGAATAGGGATAGACATCCATGACCGGACGCACGATGCCCATGGACCAGCTTTCCAGTGTCATGACCTGGAACAGCGTGTAGAGCGATGCGCCGAGATTGCCGAACCATTCCGGAAAGGCTTCGCCATAGAGCTTGGTCGCCATGACGGCGAAGACGTAAAAGACCAGCGCCATCAGCACGACGATGGAGCCCATACCCGGCAGGGCGGCCACCAGCCCGCCGATAACACGGCGCAGGGACGGTACGACGGAAATGAGGCGCAGAGCCCTCAGGATTCGCAGCGACCGCAGAACGGACAGGTTGCCTGTTGCCGGCATCAGCGAGATTGCAACGATGCTGAAGTCGAAGAGGCTCCAGGGGTCCTTGAAGAACTTCAGGCCATGGGCATAGAGCCGCAGAGCCAGTTCAACGACGAAAATGCCCAGGATCACCTGATCGACCAGCCTGAGGAAACTGCCTACCTCTGCCATGACAGCAGGACTGGTCTCCAGACCGAGCGTCACCGCGTTCAAAACGATAACGCCGATGATGCAGACTTCCCAGTTGCGTGAGGTGACCAGCGCCCTGACCTGATTTCGCATATATATGACCCGGTTTGATGTCTTTTCGTGCGTACCGCACTGCCCGGGCCGGAACATGGCGATTTCAGCGTCGCAGCGCAAGATCGCAGCGCTTTGGAAAAGCATCTACCCATCAGAGAAGCGTGCTTGACAGGTCGGGCAAGTCGGCGCAGAAAGCTCATCAGGTTCGGCGGGTGTAGCTCAATGGTAGAGCAGAAGCTTCCCAAGCTTAAGACGGGGGTTCGATTCCCCTCACCCGCTCCAAACAACCAATCCAATTCCCGAATTTTTCAGTGACTTTTCTTCAGCGCAGCGTTTCGCCGACCTGTGGGGGGGTCCGGACATCTGCACGGCTGAGGCCAACATCCTTCAGGAGGTAGTCGGGCAGATCCGCCAGGTGGGCCATATCGCGCCGACGGCGCAGGCACTTCAGCGCAAAGTGCAAGACGGCAGCACCGAGACCGGCTCTACGGACGCGTGCCAGGTGCAGGGGTACAAGGTGATCGGTCATCTGTTTTGCTCCTTTCCAACGGGACAGGTGCAAGCTTAGAAAAAGTCCTCGACGGACAGTGCGCGAAATTCTCGAACTTCAGCGATAGTTTCGCGAAAATTCAGATTTTTTGATAAACTTCCGCACAATTGTACCGAACAGGACTTCTCATCATGGATCTGGACGATTTCGATCATCAGCTGCTGCATCTCCTCAGTCTCGATGCCCGCCAGACCGGCAAGGAGCTTTCCGAGAAGGTTGGCCTGTCGTCTGCCGCCTGCCTGCGCAGGGTGCAACGCCTGAGAGAAGTCGGGGCAATCGAGCGGGAAGTGGCCATCGTGTCACCGGAGGCAACTGGCGCTTCCGTCACCTTGCTCGTGATGCTCATGCTGTCGCGTGGACAGCCGGAGCGTATGGCGAAGTTGCGACAGAAGTTACTGAAGCTTCGGGAAGTGAAAAAGATCTACCACGTCACAGGTCCGGCCGATCTGGTACTAACCGTGCAGTGCTCTTCCATGGAAGCCTATGCAACTTTCACCGAAGCGCATTTCTATGAAGACGACATCAAGGGTTTCGACACGATCGTCGTCCTGCGCTCCTATGATCCGGAACCGGAAACCTGACCGCACTTCGCGGAATTCAGCCGACGCTGTGCCTGTCAGAGTTCACGCGTTTGTTTTCAGGAATGCCTCGTGCCATCTTCGACGGAGCGGGCTGACAAGCGCTGCCGGTTCGCGATATTCTGTCTGCACGATTCCCGGCGCGTATTGCCGACCATGACCTGATATGGAACGAGACGTCCGCGTGCCTGCTTCACTGCCACCACTCAAGACTATCTGCCGCGTTGCAGCCGGGCTGCTGACGCTTGGCACTTTGGCGCTCGGGACTTTGGCGCTCGGCATCCTGTCGGCTTCAGCCCAGGAGGCTTCGGTCCGCGTTCCCAATTTCTGGGATCCGAAAGCCGTCCACGACCGGCCGAATGCCATTCCGGACAAGATCCAGTTTCTGGCGACCGACGGATATCCGCCCTTCGTCTTTCGTGACCAGCATGGCCGTCTTACCGGCTTCAATGTCGATCTCGCGCGGGCTCTCTGCCAGGAGCTGGGAAGTTCCTGCGCCCTGCGCATCAAGGACTTCGAGGTTCTTCTGCCTGCACTGGACGAAGAAGAAGGTGACGCGATCATCTCCGGCCTGTCGCGCAGCCTCCCCTCCACGCGCCGCCTCAACTTCACAGAAGACTATCTGAAGCTGCCGGCGCGGTTTGTGGTTCGAGCGTACAACGCGTCCGATTTCAACGAGCAGGCTCTCACCGGCAAGCGGATAGCCGTTGAAGCCGGGTCCCGCTACGAGGCGTTTGCCAAGCGCTTCTTTCCCGATGCCGAGATCATCAGTCTGGAAACCGCAGAGGCGACACGTGAGGCGGTCAAGGGCGGGTCGGCCGATGCTTTGTTCGGCGATGGCCTGAACCTGTCGTTCTGGCTGCCGAGCGAAGCTGCAGATGGCTGCTGTGCCTTTGCCGGCGGCCCGTGGCTGGAGCCGGGCTATTTTGACGAAGGCATGGCTATTGCGACGCGTCAGGACGACCCGGAACGGGCTGCGGCCCTCACCTATGCCTTGCGCCAGCTGCACCAGAAGGGCATCTACCGCGAGCTTTACCTGCGCTATTTTCCCATGAGCTTCTTCTGACTTTTCCGGCCATTCCCGACAAGGGACCAGGTCAGCTTTGGCCTTTCGCGTCCTCGACGCGCGCCTCCTTCTGGCGGTCCGGATTTTTCAGGAACGGGATCGCCAGGCTGAAGGGAAACGAATGCGCACGCGGTGTGAGCGCGGCGCCGAGCCCGATTTCCATCGTTTCCTGTCCCTGCTCGGGATCTTCCACGTAGGTTCCGAACAGACGGTCCCAGACCGAAAGGTAGAATCCGTAGTTGGAATCCGTCTCGTGCGGTAGCACCGAGTGATGAATGCGGTGCATGTCCGGAGTGACGATCAGAAACCGCAAGGGGCGGTCCAGCCAAAGCGGCAAGCGGACATTGGCGTGGCTGAAAACCGCAGAACCGTTGAGAACGATCTCGAAGATCAGCACGGCTTCAACAGGACCGCCGAGGGCGATGATGACCACCCCTTTCCAGAGGAAGGACAGCAGAATTTCGATCGGGTGGAACCTGAGCGCGGTTGTTGCGTCCACCTCACTATCTGCATGGTGCATGCGGTGAATGCGCCAGAACAGGGGAACCTTGTGCGACACCAGATGCTGAAACCACACCGCAAGATCGAGCACGACAAAGGTGATCAGACCGGCCACAACACCTGACCAGCCGAGCAATGCAAAGAGACCCCAACCGTTTTCCTGTGCCAGCATTGCAAGGCCGACACCGCCGATGGGGAAGATCAGCCGCACCAGAAGGGCATCAAGCAGAACAATGCCCCAGTTGGTCGGCCAGCGCTTCAAACGGCTGCTCTTCAGGCGCCGCCGTGGCAAGCCCGCCTCCAACAGCGCCATTATCAGAAAGATGCCGCCGAAACAGGCCATGCGAACCTGGTTGATGTCGATCTGGTCAAACATGGGGTCTTTTGAAACGTCCTGACTAATGCTGCTTGCCACGGTCCCGATGGCACGATAGGGCGATACGACAATACTCCTGATATCATTCCTTGCCGCCGCGACAGATCACATCATCATGACCGACTTTCTCTGGACCCGCCCCGAAACGCCACCTGTGGCAACCCTGCTGCTGGCCCATGGCGCTGGCGCTGCCATGGACTCAGCGTTCATGAACAAGCTCGCGGCAGCCCTCTCGAGCCAAGGCATTGCGGCCGCACGCTTTGAATTTGCCTATATGGCCGGCCGCCGGACGGGAGGCCCGAAAAAGCCGCCGCCCCGGGCCGACAAGCTGATTGCCGAGTTCCAGACCGCCCTGCAATCTGTCCTCAGCCAGAGTGACGGCCCTCTGCTGATCGGCGGCAAATCGATGGGTGGTAGGGTCGCCGCGATGCTGGCGGGCGGCGGCTCGTTGCCTGGTCGCGCCAAGGGCGTTGCCTGTTTCGGCTACCCTTTCCACCCGACCGGCAAGGCCGATGCCGAGTGGCGGCTCCAGCCGCTGCAGGACGCCAAACGGCCGGTTCTGGTGCTCCAGGGCGACCGGGATCCGTTCGGCTCGAAGGCGGAACTCGATGAAGTCGCCCTGCCCGCTCACGTCAGCCTGACCTATCTGGAAGATGGCAACCATGACTTCGGCCCGCGCGGCAAGTCGCCGGCGACACTCGACGGCAACATCAAGCTGGCAGCCGAAGCAGTCAGGGCATTCGTGGATCGGCTCACGAGTTAGGACCCACTACGTGCCCGGACAAGCGCAGCGCAAGTCCAGGGCTTACGCGCAAGGCAGCAAGGAAAAAAGCCCGGACCGTTTCCGATCCGGGCTTTTTGAATTTCACGACAGGCCGGCTTACTGGCCGGGCTTGCCGTCGAATTCGTAGCTGGTGCAGCAGAACTCGCAGGTGACGATGATCTTGCCGTCGACAGTCATGTGGTCGACGTCGTCGTCGCTGAACCCGGCGAGAACATTCTCGATCTTCTCGCGAGAGCAGCTGCACTTGTCGACCAGCGGCTGCGGCTCGAAAAGGCGGACGCCGCGTTCGTGAAACAGGCGGAAGAGCAGCATTTCCACGCTGACTTCCGGATCTGTCAGTTCGACATCCTTGACCGTCTCGACAAGTACCTTGGCTTCCACCCAGGCATCGTCCTCGTCAATCTCGTGCGGGCTCGTGCCTTCCGGGGCATTGCCCGGGTCGATGTCAGCCTGGCGCATGCGTTCCGGCGCTTCCGGCAGGAACTGGATCAGGATCCCGCCGGCTGTCCAGGTTTTCACGTGACCCTCGCCTTCCTGGCGGGTGAACAGTTCACCGACACCAAGACGAACTTCTGTCGGGATCTGCTCGGATCGCTCGAAGTACCGGCGTGCGACTTCTTCCAGCGACACACCATCCAGCTCCACCAGTCCCTGGTAGCGCTGCATGTGCATTCCCTGGTCGATGGTCATCGCCAGATGTCCGTGGCCGAGAAGGGCCTCCTGCGTCGCCTTGCCGTCAGCCATCAGCGCCGCGACTTCTGCAGCATTGAAGGTTGCGCAGGCGCGGATTGCGTCGGGTGACTTGAAGTCGACGACCAGCATGGACACCGGCCCCTTCGTCTGCGTCTGCAGCGTGAAGCGACCGTCGAATTTCAGCGACGTGCCCAAGAGGCTGGTCAGAACGATCGCTTCCGCCAGCAGGCGCGAGACCGGTTCCGGATAGGCATGCCGGTCCAGAATTTTTTCCAGGACAGGACCAAGCGCGACCGCCCGGCCGCGCACATCGAGCCCTTCCACGGCAAAGGGCCGGACAGCGTCCAGCCCTGCAGGCGTAATGCCCAGTTCATCAAGATTAAGTGCCACTTGGCTTGCCTTATGCTGCGCCGAAGCACCAGGCCAGAATGCCCTTTTGGGCATGGAGCCGGTTTTCGGCTTCGTCAAACACAACGGAGTTGGGACCGTCCATGACGTCCGAGGTGACTTCCTCACCCCGGTGGGCCGGCAGGCAATGCATGAACAGGGCGTCCTGGTTTGCCTCAGCCATCAGGCGCTTGTTGACCTGATAGGCGCTGAGGAGATTGTGACGCGATTCCGCATCATCATCACCCATGGACACCCAGCAGTCGGTCACGACACAGTCGGTCCCCTTGACTGCCTCATATGGGTCCGTCGTGACCTGAATGGAACCACCCTTGGCACGAGCAGTTTCAATCAGGTCCATCGGCGGCGCCAGTTCGCCCGGCGTCGCGATGCGCAATTCGAAATCGAAGCGCGGCGCGGCATGAATCCAGGAGGCGAGCACGTTGTTGCTGTCACCGGTCCAGGCAACGCTCTTGCCCTTGATCGAACCGCGATGCTCTTCAAAGGTCAACAGATCCGCCATGATCTGACAGGGATGCGAGAGCTTGGTCAGGCCGTTGATCACCGGCACTGTCGCATTTTCGGCAAGTTCACGCAGGTCGTTGTGATCGAGGATGCGGATCATGATCGCGTCGACGAAGCGTGACAGAACCCGCGCCGTATCGGCGATTGTCTCGCCGCGGCCGAGCTGCATTTCCGCACCGGTCAGCATCAAGGTCTCGCCGCCAAGCTCACGCATGCCGACATCGAAGGAAATGCGCGTACGGGTGGACGGCTGTTCGAAAATCATGGCGAGCACCTTGCCCGCCAGAGGACCCTGGCCGCGATGCACGCCGTTACGGCTCGACTTGATCTTCCGGCTGGTGTCCAGGATGGCGCGCAGTTCTTCGCCTTCGAAGTCCGTCAGATCCAGAAAGTTCCGGTAGGTTCCGTTTGCGGTCATCAGGCCGCTCCTTCCGCCAATTTCGCTTCCACGGCGACAGCAGCCTGTTCCAGGCGCTCGACAGCAATGGAAATTTCCTCTTCGCTCATGGTCAGCGGCGGCATGATGCGCACCACGTTATCGCCGGCAGGAACTGCCAGCAGACCGGCTTCACGGGCTGCAAGCACATAATCTGCTACCGGCACCACGCATTTCAGACCGAGCATCAGGCCGTTGCCGCGCACTTCCGCCAGAACGTCCGGATGGCTATCCACCAGTCCGGCCAGCTTCTGCTTGAAGCTGAGCCCCTTCTGACGGACACCTTCCAGGAACCCGTCTTCCAGAACGACGTCCAGAACGGCATTGCCGACTGCCATGGCCAGCGGATTGCCGCCAAAGGTGGTGCCGTGGGTCCCGGGTGACAGCGCCGCTGCCGTTTCTGCCGTTGCAAGACATGCGCCCATCGGGAACCCGCCGCCGATACCCTTGGCGATTGCCATCAGGTCCGGTTCCACGCCCGCCCACTGGTGAGCGAACAGCTTGCCGGTCCGTCCGACACCGGTCTGGATCTCGTCGAAGATCAGCAGAATGCCGTTGTCATCACAGATCTTGCGCAGCGCACGCAGGAAATCGGCCGGAATTTCGCGGATCCCGCCCTCGCCCTGCACGGGCTCGATCGCGATTGCGGCCGTTTGCGGACCGATGGCATCTTTCAGCGCATCCAGGTCTCCTGCCGGCACCTGATCGAAACCGGGAGCCTTCGGGCCGAAGCCCTCAAGATATTTCGCCTGGCCGCCAGCCGCGATGGTCGCGATGGTCCGGCCATGGAAAGCGCCTTCGAAGGTCACGATGTGGAACCGCTCGGGGTTGCCGTTGTCATAATGATAACGGCGCGCGCATTTGATGGCAGCTTCCATCGCTTCCGCGCCGGAATTCACGAACAGCACCTTGTCGGCAAAGGTTTCCGCGCACAGGCGCTGCGCCAGCCGTTCGCCATCCGGGATCTGGTGCAGGTTGGAGGTATGCCACAGCTTGGCTGCCTGATCCTGCAATGCCTTGACCAGATGCGGATGGGCATGACCGAGTGCGTTGACCGCGATGCCGGAACCGCAATCGAGGAATCGTCGGCCATCGGTGGTAACCAGCCAGACGCCTTCCCCATGATCGAAAGAAAGGTTCGATCTTGCGTAATTTCCGAATAGTGCAGTCGCGGACATAACCTCGTTTGTCTCCTTTAAACGCCCCTGCTGTCCCTGCGTCGCCCCGACGCCGAGCCGTCACCTTGAAAAGATGCCGAAGGGCCAAAACGCAACGTGCCGCCCCGATGAGGCGGCACGCAGCGGCTTTCTTATACACTGCCGGTACCATGCACTGTCAATGGAAATGGCGCACAAGACATTTCATGTGCCGCAGAGGGCGGATTTCATAAAATTCTCAATGACCTCGCCATAATTGGGGAAAAGTCGTTTCATCCCCAACTGGTTTGGGTCGAGTGGTTGCCTGACAAATTAACGTTATTGTAACCTCTCAGCAATCAGACACGAGATCTCGTGAGGCAAATCACCAAGAGGCACTAGATCTGCCAGCATTAAGCGTGCTTGCGCATGCTTAACACGGGGTTAATGGCCGCAGGACGGTCAAACTAAAGGGTGCGGCAATGAGTTGGACAAACGAACGAGTTGAGCTTCTCAAAAAGCTTTGGGGCGACGGCTTGAGCGCAAGCCAGATCGCAGGCGAACTGGGTGGTGTTACCCGTAACGCCGTGATCGGCAAGGTGCACCGCCTTGGCCTGTCCGGCCGCGCCAAGTCCACCTCTTCAAGCGCCAAGCCGCGCCGGCCGCGCACCGCAGCTCCTGCCACGGGTGCAGCGCCGAAGAAACCGACGACGTCACATCCGCAGTCGATCGGCGCAACGGCCCTGAAAGCAGACATCTCGCCTGCACCAGTGGTGGCTGCCAAGCCGCGCGTGGAGCCGATTGCAGAACTTGTTCCGATCTCGCAGCGGGCAACGATCCTGACGCTGACCGAGCGGACCTGCAAATGGCCGATTGGCGACCCGGCAACCGACGACTTCTACTTCTGCGGCCGCCAGTCCGATGCCGGCGTCCCCTACTGCGCTCATCACTGCAAGATCGCGTATCAGCCGGTCGCCGACCGCCGCCGCGACCGCAAGACGATGGCTCAGGCAGGCTGATAGCCTCGCACCGAACCAATTCATGAGAAAGCCCGCCATCTGGCGGGCTTTTTTCGTTCCTTGAACACACTTTCGATCGCCAATGACTGGTCGCAAACCCGCTTTCGGAATCTCGCAGGAAGTGTGACTTTCTCTCGCGCTCCCGAGGCTAACGGCATCCGGTTATTCGACTAGTCTATCGACCAGGATCGCGTTCAACCTGGAACCGGAGCGCCGCAGCTTCGCAAGATCTTGAAATTCCGCAGAAGTCCAGAAATCGTTAGCGCTTTCCCGGTCAGGGAACTCGAGGATAAAAGCTGCATCCGGGATCAACAGATCCCCTTCAAGACCGCTGGGATTGCCACCACGGACAAGGAACCGCCCTCCATGTGCCGCAACCAGGTCTGGAATTCTTGCAAAGTACTCCGCCATCCAGTCGCGATTTTGAATTTGCATCTGGCCGATCACAAACGCTGTCATGAGTTCACTTTCAAAACGGGCTGATCTCCACCCCGAAGCTAGCCAATCAACAACAACGGTACAACCGCGCCGCCTGGCATGCTGGTTCCCGGAGGTGTTTCCTCCGTGATGAAAAACTTGAGGGCAAGACAAAAAAGCCCGCCAATGGCGGGCTTCATTCAGGGCGTTGGCCGGTGAAATCAGCCGACTGCCGTGAACTGGTCATTAAAGGCGTATCCGGCACCACGGACGGTACGGATAGGATCCTTCGCCTTGCCCTTGTTCAGAGCCTTGCGCAAGCGACCGACGTGAACATCGACAGTGCGTTCGTCCACGTAGACATCGTGACCCCAGACCCCATCCAGCAGTTGTTCGCGGGAGAAGACACGGCCAGGCGATGTCATCAGGAATTCCAGCAGGCGGAATTCCGTCGGCCCCAGGTGTATTTCCTTGGTGTTGCGGCGAACACGGTGCGTTTCGCGATCCAGTTCGATATCGCCCGACCGCAACATGCTGGACACCACTTCCGGGCTTGCCCGGCGCAGGATGGCGCGCACGCGGGCCATCAATTCCGGTACCGAGAAAGGCTTGACCACGTAGTCGTCGGCACCGGTCGACAGGCCGCGGATGCGCTCTGCTTCCTCACCGCGTGCCGTCAGCATGATGACCGGCAGGCGCTCGGTGTCTTCGCGCGCCCGCAGGCGGCGGCACAGTTCAATTCCGGACAGTCCCGGCAGCATCCAGTCGAGCAGCAACAGATCCGGCAGGCTTTCCCGCAGGCGGATTTCCGCCTCATCACCCCGGACACAGGACTCGACCGAGTACCCTTCCGCTTCCAAATTGTATCTCAATAGAAGGCTGAGCGGTTCTTCGTCTTCAACGATGAGCACCTTCGGCATACATCTCGCTCCAATTACCGCAACCGGCGCCGAAGCGCCGGCCGTTAAGATCTTCTGCAAATCCGACGATTACCAGCAGGTCAGACCGCGCCTGTTTCGTCGACCTTTGCCCGGTCTTCCGGCAAACGCTCGCCAGTGACCATGTAGTAGACGTTCTCGGCGATGTTCGTCGCGTGATCGCCGATGCGCTCGATGTTCTTTGCGCAGAACAAGAGATGGACGCACTGGGTAATGACCCGCGGGTCTTCCATCATGTAGGTCAGGAGTTCACGGAAGATCGACGTGTAGATCGCATCGACCTCGGCATCGGCTTCCTGAACCCGGCGGGCGGCTTCCGCATCCTTCCGGGCGTAGGCATCCAGCACCTGCTTGAGCTGCGAAAGAGCGAGTTCCGTCATGTGCTCCACACCGATCGCGAGCTTCTTGGACTGCAAGTCGCTGTCGATGGCGATGACGCGCTTGGCAACGTTCTTTGCAAGATCGCCAACACGCTCCAGGTCATTGGCAATGCGCGTTGCAGCGGTGATTTCACGCAGGTCCTGCCCCATAGGCTGGCGGCGGACGATCAGCTCGATCAGCTTGACTTCAAGTTCGTTGTAAAGGCTGTCCAGCCGGACATCGCCCTTGATCGTCGCCTTGGCAAGCTCCAGATCCTGCGACACCAGCGCGGACACCGCATCGGCGAAAGCCTTTTCGGCAATACCACCCATTTCGGCAACCTTGCCGGCCATGGCCGTCAGTTCGTCATCGTAAGCCGAGACTGTATGTTCAGACATCCTGTGTCCCCTTCAGAAACCTAAAAAATGCTTAGCCGAAGCGGCCCGTAATATAGTCCTGCGTACGCTTGTCCTTCGGATTGGTAAAGATGTCCTCCGTCAGACCTTCCTCCACCAAAATACCCAGGTGGAAGAACGCGGTACGCTGAGACACACGGGCAGCCTGCTGCATCGAGTGGGTCACGATCACGATGGTGAAGTTTTCCCGCAGTTCGTCGATCAGCTCTTCCACCTTCGCGGTCGCGATGGGGTCGAGTGCCGAGCACGGTTCGTCCATCAGGATCACTTCCGGGCTGACGGCAATCGCGCGGGCAATGCACAGACGCTGCTGCTGACCGCCCGACATGCCGGTGCCCGGCTCGTCCAGACGGTTTTTGACTTCTTCCCAAAGTCCGGCCTTCTGCAGGCTGGAGGCAACGATCTCATCAAGCTCGGACTTGCTGCGGGCCAGTCCATGGATCCGCGGACCGTACGCAATGTTGTCGTAGATCGACTTGGGAAACGGGTTCGGCTTCTGGAACACCATGCCGACCTTGGCACGCAGCTGTACGGGATCGACCTTGGGATCGTAGATGTCCTCACCGTCGATCTTGATCGACCCTTCCACACGGCAGATGTCGATGGTGTCGTTCATACGGTTGATCGTCCGCAGGAACGTTGACTTGCCACATCCGGACGGACCGATGAAGGCAGTCACGGACCGCGGCTGGATCTCGATGTCCACGTCCTTGATGGCGTGGGTATCGCCATAATAGACCTGCACCTTGTTCGCGGAAATTTTGCTGTCGGTCATGGTTTTCGCCTGTTCAAAATTCGGCATCTCGTTCATCGGAGCAATCCTTACCAGCGGCGTTCAAACCTGCGGCGCAGGATGATAGCGATAATGTTCATGGTCATGAGGAAGACCAGCAGCACGATGATCCCGCCCCAAGCGCGTTCATAGAAGGCCGGGTCGGCACGTTTCGCCCACTCGTAGATCTGGGCCGGCATGGCCGAGTTCGGAGAGAAGAAACCGGCAGCCACACCGTCCGGGAAATTGGAGGCGATGAAGCCGACCATCCCGATCAGGAGCAGCGGAGCGGTTTCCCCAAGCGCCTGTGCCAGACCGATGATCGTGCCGGTCAGAATGCCCGGCATTGCCAGCGGCAGGACATGGTGGAAGATCGACTGCATCTTGGAGGCGCCAATGCCAAGGGCCGCATCGCGGATGCTCGGCGGAACAGCCTTCAAGGAGGCGCGGGTGGAGATGATGATCGTCGGAAGTGTCATCAGCGTCAGCACCAGGCCACCGACCAGCGGTGCGGATTGCGGCAGATGCATGAACTGGATGAACACCGCCAGACCGAGAATACCGAAAACGATGGACGGAACCGCGGCCAGGTTGGAGATATTCACCTCGATCAGATCTGTGAACTTGTTCTGCGGAGCGAACTCTTCCAGGTAGATGGAAGCGGCCACGCCGATCGGCAGCGACAGGAACAGCACCACCAGCATCATGAACAGCGACCCGATCATGGACGCCCCGATGCCGGCCTGCTCCGGACGGCTGTCGGAAGCATCGGTCCCGGTGATGAAGGCCCAGTTGAAGCGCTTCTCCAGAATGCCGGCGGACTGCATCTGGTCAGCCAGATCCAGGTGTGCCGCATCCAGATTCTTGTCTTCGGCAAGATCCTCGCGCTTGACGCGGCCCTTCAGGTAGCCGTCGACACGGGATGAGGCGATCAGCTCGAAGGTTACCGTCGAACCGATCTTGTCCGGGTTGGCAAGCGCAAAGTCACGGACCGTGGCGGCAGCACCCGACGAGAACAGCTTTTGCAGGTCTTTTTCCGACATGTCTGTGGTGATGTTTGCACCGGCGAGTTCCTTGGCAAAGGCGTCGTCGATGATGGCCCGGTACTTGGACGTCTTGACCACCGACTTTTCCGCTTCGGCAATCTGCTCCTGATTGAGCGGTACATCCACCTTCAGGAAGGTCTGGCTGAAGGCGCCAAGGCCGTTGGACAGAATTGCCCACAGCAGCGCAACGAGGAAGAACAGGCCGATGCCGATGGCAATGATGCCGTAGAGCTTGAAGCGCGCTTCAGCGGCGTTGCGCTTTCTGGTCAGCGGATCGAGTTCGAGGATCGACGTGGTCTTGTGCGGGGTCGGAGCGCTGGTCTTGCCCGACGGTGGCGTAAGGGTCGTGTCGGTCATTAGTCGTACTGCTCCCGATATTTGCGCACGATGTAGAGCGCGACGATGTTGAGCCCCAGGGTCACGACGAACAGGGTCATGCCGAGCGCGAAGGCGACAAGGGCTTCCGGGGAGGCAAAGTCGGCGTCGCCGGTGAGCTGGCTGACGATCTTCGCGGTCACGGTGGTCATCGCTTCGAGCGGGTTCATGCTGAGGCGGGCAGCCGCGCCGGCCCCCAGAACAACAATCATGGTTTCACCGATGGCGCGAGAGGCCGCGAGCAGGATGGCCCCGACGATCCCCGGCAGGGCCGCCGGCAGAATGACCTGCTTCACGGTTTCCGAATGGGTGGCACCAAGCCCGAGCGAACCGTCACGCATGGCCTGCGGCACAGCGTTGATGATGTCGTCGGAGAGCGAGCTGACGAAAGGGATCAGCATGATGCCCATGACAGCGCCCGCGGTGAACACCGAGGAAGCACCGGACATCCAGCTTACGCCGAGCGCACCGCCGGAGCCGAAGACGTTCATCAGAAGCGGGCCGACTGTGAGCAGCGCGAAGAGACCGTAAACGATGGTTGGAATACCGGCCAGGATCTCGAGCAGCGGCTTGGCAACGGCGCGTACGTGCGGCGTTGCATACTCAGACAGGTAGATGGCAGCGAACAGACCGATAGGCACGGCGACGGCGAGTGCGATCAGGGAGATATACATGGTCGCCCAGATCAGCGGCACGATCCCCAGCTCCGATCCACCGCCGAAGCTCGGCGCCCAGGTCAGGCCGAAGAAGAAGTCCGCGGCCGGATAGAGCCGGAAGAACTCGACCGTGTTGAAGATCAGCGAAAGCACGATGCCGACAGTCGTCAGGATGGCGATCGAGGCTGCTGCAATCAGGATATAGCGGACGACCGTTTCCACGACGTTGCGGGCACGGAAATCCTTGTTGGTGCGCAGAACACCGACAGCGAAACCGATCAGGCCGACCGCCAGAACGGCGATTGTCCGTAACAGCAGGCCTGTGCCAGAGATGCTGCGGTATGTCTGCGCGGCCCGCAACGTTTCGGCGGTCACTTCGGAACCGAGCGCGACACCTATCTCGCCGAGACGGCTGCGCACGTCGGTCAGATCGGTACGGATGGAAGACGCCATGTCGGCCGACATGGCACCTTGAGAAACGGCAAGGTCGAGACCCTCGGCAACACGTACGACGTCGCTCATGACGAGGTCGAGCGAACTTGCGGCAATGGTCTCTTCGGAAATCTTGGAGGAAACCTGACTGTCAAGAATGATGGGCTGGAAGATCAGCCACGCAATGAGCAGCAGGAGGGCAGGAACCAGTATCGAAACAACGACGTTCCAGCCGTAATAACCAGGCAGGGAATGGAGCTCTCGCACATCCCCTCCGGCAGAACTTAAGGCTTTTCCGCGGCCGACTATGTATCCGGCGACAGCCAGAACCAGCAGCGCAATAAGAATATATGGAAGTGACATAGGGCGACCCAACCGGCAAAGAAGAAAGAAAGGGCGGCCGAAGCCGCCCTTCCGGAAAGATGTGCTTAGTTGCCCATCGTTTCTTCGGCTTCGATGGAAGCCTGCGTAGCGGCAAGCTCCGGATCGGAAACCAGGCCATACTGGGCCAGCGGGCCGTCCGGGCCAGCGATTTCGTCAGAAACGAAGAACTGAGCGTATTCTTTCAGGCCCGGGATAACGCCGATGTGTGCCTTCTTGATGTAGAAGAACAGCGGACGGGAAACCGGGTACTCACCCTTGGCGATGGTTTCGGTGGACGGAGCGATACCGGCCATCGTTGCCACTTTGAGTTTGTCGGTGTTGTTCTCGTAGAACGCCAGGCCGAAAACGCCAACGCCGTTCGGGTTGGAGTCGATGCGAGCCAGGGTCTCGGTGTAGTCGCCGTCGATGTCGACCGACTTGCCGTCCGTGCGAACTGCGATGCAGGCGTCTTCAGCGTCGTCTTCGGACATGCCGCCGTCGATCATGGCTTTCAGAGCGCCGGATTCTTCACAGCCAACAGCCAGAACTTTTTCTTCGAACACTTCACGGGTGCCGTGCTTGGTGCCCGGGATGAAAGCAGCAATTTCCGCGTCCGGCAGGGAAGCGTCAACTTCGGACCACTTGGTGTACGGGTTGTCGACGATCTGACCGTCCTTCAGGACTTTCGGGGACAGAGCGTTGAACCACTGAACCTGGGTGAATTCGTTGAAAGCCGGGCCGTCTTTCTGGGAAGCGAAGACGATGCCATCGTAGCCGATGCGGACTTCGATGATGTCTTTCACGCCAGCTTCGGCACAAGCCTTGATTTCCTTCTCGCGGATAGCGCGGGAAGCGTTTGCGATGTCGATGGTGTTTTCGCCAACGCCGGTGCAGAACTTTTTCAGACCAGCAGAGGAGCCACCGGATTCAACGACCGGTGTCGGGAAATCGGTGTTTTCGCCGAATGCTTCAGCAACGATGGAAGCATAGGGAAGAACCGTGGAGGAACCAGCAATCTGCACCTGGTCGCGGGCCTGAGCCGAACCAACGAATGCAGTGGAAGCAACGGCAAGAGCAGTTGCGCTAACGAGGGTCGTAAATTTCACTTGACCACTCCCTTTGAATGTCAAGGTTTCTAGATGATCACCGCGCTTGGATGTGCACGAGCGATGCGGGGAACCTAGGCTCCACGGATGAGAGTTCTATGACAGTTCCTTTTCAGTTTTGTGACAATTTAAGATGCTGAAATTACTCAAGAAAACCTGTTCCTTGACGGTTTTATGTCGCAAAGGGTCACAAAAACCCGCCTCGAGGCGCACATGGTGCAGCTCTCGCTTGCCTCGGCAAAGCTGACAGGAATCCCTTTTATCCATCTGGCGAGCCTTACGCCTGATAAGGGAGGCTTTCAGGCACCTGCCGCAGCGGCCGAACGGGATTATGCATTACCCGGCTCGGGTCGGTCAGAGTTGCAAGGCCGGCAACGTCATTGCGTCGGCCGCCTCTTGCGCGCGTTTTTCGGCAGACAGGGGAATCAGTCCCTTGCTCGCCAGATACCCATCGTCACCCCAGGCCTCTTCGCTGGTGAAGGCAGCCACATACTCCTCCATGCCAGGAATAAGGCCGACGTGTTCCTTCTTGATGTAGAAAAACAGCGGGCGGGACACCGGGTATTCCCCGGAGGCAATCTTTTCGAACGTCGGCTCGACCCCGTTGACGCCGACACTCTGGATCTTGTCCCGGTTCTGCATCAGGAAGGAATAACCGAAGATGCCGACCGTCACGGGATTGGCCTCCAGAGCACCGACGATCAGGTCGTCGTTCTCGCCCGCTTCGACAAAGCTGCCGTCCCGGCGAATGCGGGTGCAACCGTCCTTTTCCAGATCCTTGACCGTCTTGCAGCCTTCTTCCATGACAAGTTCCTCGAACGCGTCACGGGTGCCGGAGGTCGGAGGCGGTCCAAGCACCTCGATCTCCTCGTTCGGCAAGTCCGCATCTATGTCAGACCAGGCGAGGTTGCCGTTGTCGACAAGCTGTCCGTCCTTCGGAAGTTTCTCGGCCAGTGCCTCGAAGATCTGCTCCACTGTCAGGGTGAATTTCGGGCCATTGCGCGAATTGGCCAGCACGATGCCGTCATAGCCGATTTCCACTTCGACCGGCGTGACACCGTTTGCGAGACAGGTGTCCAGTTCCGAAGGTTTCATTCGCCTGGATGCATTGGTGATGTCCGGTGTGTGTTCACCAACGCCCTTGCAGAACAGGCTGAAGCCGGTACCCGAGCCCGTGGATTCGACAATCGGGAACTTTACGCCGTTGCTGCCGACCGCTTCTGCGACCGCGGTCGCAAACGGAAATACCGTGGACGAGCCGACGATAAGCAATCGGTCACGCGCTTCGGCGGTCAGGGATGCCAAACAAAAAACGCCACACAACACAGCGCGGGCTGAAAAATACATCGGCACGTTAAAACTCCTGGACAAAAATGCTGGCGCGATCCGGCAAGACAGGCCTTCCTTGCGGCGGATCGCCTGACCGGTCACAAAAGACTTTTCCGATCTTGCAGTGGCAAGTCTCTAGCAGTCTCGCGTCTCAGGAATACGACAGTCGCCAATCCGGCATCAGGCGGAGATCTTCTCGGGCAGACCTTCAACGTTCCCCATGGCTGGCAAACTGACCTTGAACGTTGCCCCCTGCCCCGGCTCGCTCTCCACCTCCAACCGGCCCCTGTGGCGTGTCAGGATGTGTTTCACGATGGCAAGCCCGAGGCCCGTCCCCTTCATCGCCCGGCTCGATTCGACATCGACCCGGTAGAACCTCTCTGTCAGGCGCGGCAGGTGCTCACGCGGAATGCCCTCACCGTAGTCGCGTACCGAAAGTTGCCAGGTCAGTGCATCCTGCGGTGTCTGCGGTCTTTCAAGACCGACGTCGACGAACTTGCCGTCATGGCCGTATTTCAGCGCGTTTTCGATCAGGTTTTCCGTCACCTGGATGAGCTCGTCCCTGTCGCCCCTGATCCGCACGGGGGTGTCCGGGAGTTGAAGCCGGATCTCGACGCCCATGTCCGAGGCCAGCGGGGACAGCGCATCCGTCGTATGCCGGACGATTTCTGACAGATCGACAGCATTTGCGGGACGGACGTGCGCCTTCAGCTCGATCCGCGACAGCGACAGGATATCATCGATCAACCGGCGCATGCGCCCAGCCTGATCCAGCATGATGGACAGGAACCTGTCCCGCGCTTCCGGATCGTTGCGCGCAGGTCCTTGCAAGGTCTCGATAAATCCGGTGAGCGAGGCCAGAGGCGTGCGCAGTTCGTGGCTGGCATTGGCGACGAAGTCCGTGCGCATGCGTTCAAGCCGGCGATTTTCTGTCAGGTCCTGAATGACCACCAGAATGAAGTCCGGCAAGCTCGGCATCTTTTCCAGACCCGCGCTTCCGGGCATGTAGATCGGCGAGATATGAGCCTCGTACCAGGTTTCGGTCGGCACCTTCTCGATCCAGCTGATCTTCTCGGCCTCACCCGTTGTGCAGACGCGGTCGAACGCTTCCAGCAGCGAAGGAGCCCGGAGCGAGAAGGACAGAGGATCCCCCGGTTTCACGCCTTCATAAATCGACAGCGCCTGCTTGTTGACATAGCGGGTGATGCCCCGCCCGTCGGCAACGAAGCAGGGTGTCGGCAACGCATCAACGGTGACCTTCATGCCCGTACCCGGCCACATCCTGCGGATTTCCCGCTGGGCATTCAGCTTGACCCTGCGGCTCGAAGACTTGCGTGGCACGAAACAGGCCACGACAACAATTGCCGCCATGGCGAGCAGCGCCGTCGTCAACGGCACTTCATGGAAGAAGACCGCGCCTGCGGCTGCAGCAAACGCGAACAGCAGAATCCAGCGAGCTTCGCCAAGTCGGGTCAGCGGCGATGCGGCCTGCCGGTCTTCAGCAGGCTCTTCGATTGGCGAAGGCGGTTGGGTCATGGACGGTCGAGCGAATTCGTTTCAGCAGTTAGGTGTCCCGAGTGCAGACACTATTTCGACGTCTCAGTAAATGTGCAAGACCGGAATAGGGAGATCGGGGCAGCGTCGGACCACTCCCCTAACACGGAAAGCATGTCAGCCAAGCGACAGACAAATACACCCCTGAAAACGGGCTCCCCCACCAACACTGTTCGCGTCAGATGAACTGTAACTGCCGAACGGGCGCTAAATACCCGCACCAATCACGAATTTTGAGGCAAGGGATGTCTGGCGGCGGATTTCAGGTTGTCCAGTATACGCGGCCAGCCATCAGGCTGGCGCATGCGTTCCAGATATTCCGCTCCCGCTTCACCATGTCTCAGAAACTCACTGTGAACGATTTCAAGGCGCGTGCTGTCCCCGGCCTCGCGGAAGTTCACCATGACACGGCTTGCCGTCGCAGGATCCGCAACGTCCTCGCCATCCCGGCTAACTTGCCAGGCCAGACGAATGTAAAGTGGCGGCTCCAGTGAGAGGACGGTTCCCCAAACCCTGTGCTGGCCTTCACTGTCGATCTCATAACAGCTACCACCCGCGTAGGGATCGATACCCGCCTGAACCTTGCCGTCGCCCGCATCCTTGAAAGGCGATGTCCACCACAGATCAAGCCGGTCGACAAACAGTGAAAACGCCTGGCTCCGCGGCAGATTCAACATGCCTTCAACCCGGCACTCGGTGTCATGTGTCATGATTTTCCGTCAAATTCGTTCTTTCCAACCCCAAACGCACTGTTTCACATTTGGACCCGGCTTGGCAAAGTACCGCTTCCCTAGCCGATTCAAACGTCAGATACATGACGTACAGACCGAGGCAGAACCCGCCGAGACCGGCGCCCCTGGCGGAACCAACTGGAGACATCATGAAGCACGATCGCGCGTTCGATCCGCAATATGGAACTGCCGTCGAGCTGATGCCGGGCGTGCGCCGGCTGACGGTAAACAACCCGGGGCCCTTCACCTTTCATGGCACCAACAGCTATCTGCTGGGGACCAGTCGTCTGATCTGCGTTGACCCCGGGCCTGCCCTGGAAGGTCAGGTCGACACCATCTTGAAGGCTGCACAGGGCGCAGTCATCGAGGCGATCCTGATCACCCACACGCATGTGGATCATTCGCCGGGCGCACGGCTGTTGAAAGAAAGAACCGGTGCCGAGATCATCGGGTGTGGGCCACACCGGCCGGCACGAGCGCTTCTCGAAAACGAGGTCAATCCGCTCGACGCCAGCGGCGACAAGGACTACGCGCCCGACAGGTTGCTGGAAGATGGCGAGATGTTCGAGGCTGCAGGCATTTCGCTGGAAGCCGTCGCCACCCCCGGCCACACGTCCAACCATCTGTGTTTTGCCCTTGCCGGGGAACCGGTTCTGCTGTCGGCCGATCATGTCATGGGCTGGTCGACATCGGTCGTCGCCCCACCCGACGGCAGCATGCGGGACTACATGGCCTCGATAGACAAACTGCTGGCCCGTTCCGAATCCGTCTATCTGCCTGGACACGGCGGTATTGTTCGCAACGCCATCGACTACGTCCGCGACCTGAAGCAGCACAGGCTCGACCGGGAAGCCTCTATCCTTCATGAACTGGCAAAAGGCGAAAGATCGATTCCGGAAATCGTATCGGTGCTCTATGCAGCGGTTGATCCGGCGCTGCACCCGGCGGCAGGTCTGTCCGTATTCGCGCACCTGGAGGACCTTGCGGACAGGGGCCGCGTCGAAGCCAGTCCGGAGCTGTCTCTTGCCGCCCGCTATCGCCTCACCGGCTGAGCCTGCAAGCGATCAGCCTTCCAGATCGACCGCATCCAGACCTTCGGCAACCGGCGCATCCTCGTCCTCGAAATAGGGTTTGAAGCTCGGCAACGGAATGGTTTCGCGCAAGTCTTCAACCGGTTCGGCCGGCAGGTCTTCTTCCAGCTCGGTCTCGTCGACCGAAAGCCGCGCCAGATCGCCATATGTTTCCAGGAGCACACGGTCGATCTCGCTGAAGACAAGGCGAATCCGGTCCGCATTGTCGGTCAGGTCCTTCAGCGGTGTGCGCGAACGCGAACGAACGTCAAGCAGGGCCCCGACCGAATCCGGCCGGACACGCAGTACGATGTCGTGTTTCAATCCCAGGATCTGCGAAGTGCCCTCGGCCTGCAGATAGGTCGGTGCATCAAGGAGATCGGGCGGCAGTTCGTCAACGACCTGCCAGTTCAGACCTTCAAGCGCCTTGACACTCGCCGCATGCAGTTGAGCGGTAGAAATGCGGTATCGGCGCGGAACGATATCGGGGTAAAGACGGTCTTCCGCCGAATTGGCCATAGCACTCATGCCCGGCGCGGCACCGGTATAAGCGGCAACGGCCGGCCAGACGTCTTCAACAAGCGCGGTGTTCAGCCAGTCGAGAAAAGGCTGTTCGCTTGAAGCCACATTTGTTTCAAGTTCGGGTGGATCGGTTCGGTTGGTGGCCAGGTCGCTCGCTCCCGCGTGCATGACCAGCATTCCGACCACAAGCACAGGCGTCGCAAGCGCCAGCAGCCCCAGGAACAAACCTGTGAGCGCCGCCGGCACGCCGGGTCCGCCATAGGTCCAGATCCGGTGAAAGCCGAACAGGGCGAGCAGAATGGCGGCGAACGCAATCGTAGCCGCTGCAATCAGAGACAGGACAAATACATCCGCGTCGATCAGGCCGAACCGCTTTGCCAGAAAGGCAATTGCCGCGAGCGCCAGCGCCACGGAGCCGGTCGTGCGACTGGCCGGTGCCGAAGCTGTTTTATAGACGGCGTAGCGCTTCATGAGATCCTATCTCGCCTGGCTTGCCGCATTGGCGCGGCAAGGTGTCCACCTGATTGTTTCTTCGTTTACAGCCAATTTGTCAAAAATGAACTTCACTTCGACAGTGAACACATCATACATTCCTTCTGGGCAAACGATAAACGTGCAAGCAAGACACGCCGGAACTACAGTTGCAAATCGGGGTAAGGCATGACCGGATTGCGGTCCCGTCATACGGCGAGCGAACAGGAACACCACGCTGCCGGTGACGGAAAACAAAAGGCGTTTTCACCATTTGGCTTGTTTCGGCCGGGCTCTGCCAATATCTGCCTGTGCCACCTGCTGGTTCTGACGATACTCCTGTCGCCCATCGCCCTGGCATTTGCGATCCTCTATGCCGAACCGGGCGGACGCTGGCTACAGGCCCACTATCACTACCTGCGGACAACCATTGCCCTCTTGGTCATAGGCCTCGGCACTGGTGGCCTGATGATCCTTCTCGGAGCTTCGATCTCTTCTGCATTGATGCTGGCCGGACTGGGGCTTTGTGCCACGACGGTACTGCTCAGCTACGCGCGGTCGCTGCTTGGATTCTTCAGTGCCTTGCGCGGCTCTCCACTACGGAATCACAGAAGCTATTTCATATGAATGGGCAGTCATATACTTACCCAAATGACTGGCAAGCTTAATTCGTAAATAAATCCTTACCGTATTACTTCAAATCCGGCCGGGATTCGTTACATCTTGTTATTGTTTTTGACTGGCCGATTTCCGCCAATAAGCGCATGCTTTTTCACATCCATTGCGAAAACCGGCTGAAAGGCGTGTTTTCTGCCTTCCGTTTGCCGCAATTGGATACGACATGCACACCGCCCGCGAGCCATGAAAACTTTAACCCAGAGAGCGGGCACTGGAAAAGACAACGGACGAGACAAATGTCTGAGCAATCTGCCCGCCCTGCCCCGAAGCAAAGCGCCGACGCGAAACTGGTGAACCTCTACAAGCCCGTCGGCATCGCAGCCCTCAATGCAGCTGCCCTTTGCAAGAATTCGGGCACGGTGGCCAAAAAGAAGAACTGAGCCGCTGCGCCATAGCGTTCGAAGACGCGGCAAGCCGCTGGTGACGGCCAGCTTGCCATGGTGTTTCGAGACGCTGTTTGAATACCGGCATGACCGGTCCAGGATAGCGTTCGGACATGCAATCGGTGACGATTGAATGTCCGCGATCCTGAAGCGGCCAAGCCCCGTCGGGGTGCCGCAAAATCACTTTCTTCAGACGGTTGCCGTCTTCCGATCTGTTGGGCAAACTGCCGCCGAACAGGGCACGCTCCGTGTCCTTCGGCGGAGATTGCCTGCATGATCATTGCCTACTGCCCGACCGTCAAAGGTCTGGAGCGTCTTGAGCTTGCCTCCGGCGCCCCCCTTCCGACCACGTCTGTATGGATCGACCTGGTCGCCCCGACGCAGGAAGAGCAAAAGGCAGCAGAAAAGCTGATGGGCGCGGAAATCCCGACACGGGACGAGATCGCCTCCATCGAAACCTCCGAACGCCTTTATCTGGAGCCCGGCGCCGTGGTGATGACCGCGCAGCTTCCGATCGCCACGCAGATGATCGACCCGGCGCTTTCGTCTGTCACATTTGTCGTCAATGCCAAGCGACTGGTGACAGTGCGCTATGGCGAACCGAAATCCATCGCCCTTCTGTCCCGCAAGGTTCAGGCCGATTCGACGATCGCCCACAAGGGGCCGGCTGTTCTCTTCACGATGCTCGACATCATCGTCGACCGGTGTGCGGATGAAATGGAAAGCGCGTCAGCGCGGTATGACAAACTGGCAGTGCAGGTGTTCGGCGACGGCCTCAACATGCGCAAGACCGCAAGCTATCAGATCGCCATCAAGCAACTGGGACAGATCGGACTGCATGTGTCCAAGATGCACGATGTCTGCACCAGCCTGTCGCGGATGATGCTTTACCTCAGCACACATGCCAAACGTCTGAACCTGAATGAGGAACAGGAAGCCGACTGCAAGATGTTCGGCAGGGACATCCATTCCATCAAGGAACACGGCGACGCACTGGACAACAAGCTGTCCTTCCTCCTCGACGCAACGGTCGGCCTCGTCACGCTGGAGCAGAACCAGATCTCGAAGATCTTTACGGTCGTCAGCGTGATCTTTCTGCCACCGACCTTGATCGCATCGATCTACGGCATGAACTTTGCCAACATGCCCGAGCTGAACTGGCAGCTCGGGTTCCTGTTCTCGTTGGGCCTGATGGTGTCGTCGGTCGGGCTGACGTTCCTGTTCTTCCGCTGGAAACGCCTGCTATAACCGGTCCGGCATCTTGAAACTTTCGACCCCTGTCGCAGGCACGTTACGGATAAAGGCGCGCCTTGGACCATGGCTGATCCGCGCCAGTTCGGGTGAACTGCACGCGGTCATGAAGCCGGAACGGCCGGTCGTGCCAGAATTCGATGGAAACCGGCACCAGGCGCATGCCTGACCAGTGGTCGGGCCGCGGAATGTCGCCGATACCGAACTTGGCGGTATATTTCGCCACTTCCTTTTCCAGCGCGAAACGGCTTTCCAGCGGCCGCGATTGCCTGGACGCCCAGGCACCGATCCGGCTGCCGCGCGGCCGGGAGCGGTAATATTCGTCCGCTTCCTCGTTCGAAACCTGTTCGACCAGACCGCGAATGCGAACCTGCCGGCGCAAGGACTTCCAGTGGAAGCACATTGCAGCCTTGCCGGCGGAGAGCAGCTCCTGCCCCTTGGCGCTTTCGAAATTTGTGTAAAAAACAAAGCCGCGTTCGTCGAAGTCCTTCAGCAGAACCATCCGCACATTCGGCAGGCCGTCTGCGTCGACGGTCGACAGCGCCAGTGCGTTGGGATCGTTGGGCTCAGAAGCCCTGGCGTCCTCAAGCCATTCTGCAAAAAGCTCAAATGGCTTCACTACCTCTGTAAAGTCACCTTTTGTTAACTCTTCAGGGGGATCTTTAAGGTCTGTCATCGGTAACCTGTCGAAGGAAACGACAGCCTTTAAAGCGGCTCGAAAAAGCCGGACCGGGGGGCTGCCTGAAAAATGTATCGTATGCGTTCATATACTGCCGGGCACATAAAGATCCAACCCTTAGCCGCACTTTGCATGGCCATTGCAACCGCACTTGGCGGCTGTAGCCAGTTGTCCGTTCCGGTGGGCAGCAACAACATCGATTCTCCGACAGTCCTGACCGGCTCCATTCCGTCCGCATCCGACGTCGCCTATGCCGATATCAACGAGGACGACCGGTCTGTGATTGCGCAGAACCTCGACACAATCAGCCAGGACCTTGCCGCCGGAAAGCCGACGCAGGCCTTGTCGCTGACGTGGCTCAACGCGATCAGCGGCAATTCCGGCACATTGTCGAACATCAACGCCTCCACCTACAGTGAGACAGGCTGTCTCGGCTTTCAGACGACGGCGAATACCATCGTCGGCATCAAGCTTTACTCCGGCACGGCCTGCCGGGACATCACGCAAAAATTCGCGGTCACCAGCCTGACTGTCGCCGAAGCTTGAACCCCGTCAAAAAACCGCTAAAACCGGAAGGTCCTCAAGACGAATTCGGGGTCTGGAATTTTTTCCTATCCATCCCGATATAGAGGACAAGTCCGGTCAAGCATGACCTGCTAAACTTGCACGCTTGTGTTCGGCTCGCCGAACGGAGCAGTGCGCGGGGCAGCCTGCCGGAAAATCTTAGGAACCTGGTGAGACGAATGCGTGATCCCTATAGCGTTCTCGGGGTGGCAAAATCTGCCAGCGAGAGCGAAATCAAGAAGGCCTTTCGGAAGCTGGCCAAAAAATACCATCCGGATCAGAACAAGGATGATCCGACGGCCGCACAGCGTTTTTCCGAAGCAAATCAGGCCTATGAAATTGTCGGCGACAAGGAAAAGCGTGCCAAGTTCGACCGCGGAGAAATCGATGCGGACGGCAAGCAGCGCTATCAGGCGCATGGTTTTGACGGCTTTTCCGGATATGACGACTTCGGCGGTGCACGCACCCAGAAGACATCCGGTGGCGGCGGTAGTTTCGACGATATTCTGAATGACATTTTCGGCAGTTTCGGCGGTGGCCGTGCACGCGCCGGCGCAGGTGCAGGCGCTGGACCCGGTGCAGGTTTCGGCGGCGGAGCCCGTGCGAAGGCGCCGCCCAAGACAAAAGGCGCCAACGCGGAAATCGTCGCCCGCGCCTCGCTGGAAGACATCGTCAACTCCGGCAAGACCCAGGTAACGCTTCCGAGCGGCAAGACCGTGAATGTTACCCTGCCCAAGGGGGTGGTCGAAGGCGAAAAGATCCGGCTCAAGGGCCAGGGGCACCCGGGGGAAAACGGCGGCCCTGCAGGCGACGCCCTGGTCGAGATCCGCTTCAAGCCCCACAAGCTTTTCGAAGTGAAGGGATCCGACCTCCACCTCGACCTGCCTCTGACACTTTATGAAGCTGTTCTGGGCGCGAAGGTGCGTACGCCGACCCTGTCCGGTGCTGTCAACCTGACCATTCCGGCCAACGCCTCCAGCGGCAAGTCCATGCGGTTGAAGGGCAAGGGCCTGCCGACCAAGACCGGTGGTCATGGCGACCTTCTGGTCAAGCTGCAGATCGTTATGCCGCCGCATGGCGACGACGAATTGGACACGCTGATGCGGGCCTGGAAGGAAATCACTCCGTACCGCGCACGCGGACCGGAATTCGACTAGGCCGCTCCTTCGTCAACTGTTGACCGTCATCTCGCCACGCCAGTGCCACTGGTGGGGCGAGGTTTTTCAACCTTCCACATCTCCACCTCAGGTCAGTCTCCAATTTCTCGACAGCTAGATCTTGCGAATTTACATAACTAGTTATATATCAAGTTATGTAAATGGAGTGACCCATGAGCGAAGATGTCGTCCGCGCGCTTGGCTATGCCACCCTGGGCAGCCGGCTGAAGCGGATCGGGGAAATGCTGCAGGCACAAACGCAGATCGTTGCGGCCGAGCTTGCCGACACCAGTCTGCCGACGCCGCACAACCCTGTTCTTGCCGCACTTGACCGGCAAGGCCCGCTGAGTATCGGCGATCTGGCGAAAACCCTTGGCCAGAGCCAACCGGGCGTTACCAGAACGATCAACAAGATGAAGTCGGACGGACTGGTTGAATCCGTTCCCTCGCAACAGGACCGTCGCGTGACGACTATCGGCCTGACCGACAAGGGAGTCGCCCTCGTCGCCCATCTGAAAGAAACGCTCTGGCCCGCGATCACACTGGCAGTTGCCGATGCCTGCAACAGTCTGGAAGGTCCTTTGCTAGACCAGCTTGCAGGTCTGGAGGACGCCCTTTGCACGAGGCCGCTTTCCGTCCGCTGCAAGGACAGGCCGTTGCAGGACTGGAACTCTCTGCAAACGCCCCCGGAGATTGAACCATGATCAAGCGCATCTGGCACGGCTGGACGGACCCCGGCATGGCCGACACCTATGCTCATGTTCTCACGACACAGGTCATTCCGGGCATCGAGGCGAAAGCCATTCCCGGCTATCTCGGCATCGAGGTGCTTCGAAGGAACCTGGAAACCGAGGTGGAGTTCATCACCATCATGAGTTTCCGCTCGCTTGACGACATCATCGCGTTTCAAGGCCCGGATTACGAGCGCTGTTATGTGCCCGATGCCGCCCGGGAAGTGCTGAAGCGATGGGATCTGATTTCACAACACTATGAGCTCGAAGATGCACGCAGTTATGAATGAACCGAGCCGGGACAGCCTTCTGAAGCGGGTCGTCTGGTCAGCCCTGACCTCCCGGCATGCGCAATTCAGCCAGGGAGGCGACCTTGCCCGCCGTTTCGATCCGGCCATCTCCCCCTTTGCGGCGGCGGCGAACAACTCGCCCGAAGCTCTGGCCGCGCTGGCGAAGCTCATTCAACCCGGTGACGACCGGGCTTTCATACTGCAGGCGGACGACATCGCCCTGCCCCAAGATCTTGAGGCAGAGATTACCACGCTGGGTGTTCTCATGGTGGAAGTTTCCCCGTCAGCAGGCCCATCCCGATCGACTTCAATCGTGCAGCTGGACGAAACCGATGTCCCGGAGATGGTCGAGCTTGCAACGCTGACAAAACCGGGTCCGTTCACCGCACGTACGCCGGAGCTGGGCACTTTCTTCGGCATCAGGCTGGACGGCCGTCTGGCTGCAATGGCGGGTAGCAGGATCAACCTCGACGGCTATACGGAAGTCAGCGGGATCTGCACTCATCCCGATTTCCGAGGCAGAGGCCTGGCATCCGAGCTCTCTCTTCATGTGACTGAAGTCATCAGGAGCCGCGGCGACATTCCATTTCTTCACGCCTACGCGGACAATCACGGAGCAATCGCCCTCTACCGCAAGCTGGGTTTCGAAATATGGCGGGAGGTCAACGTAGCCGTTGTCAGACGCAAGGCTCAGGTCGAACCGGACTGATCACTCACATCTGAATTGCGCCGGTCTCTTTCCTCCTGAAACTGAGCGAGACGTTGGCGAAGATATTTCGAAGCCGACCGGTAATGGCTTGGACCGGCGGCTTCCGCCCACCGTCCCGTCGTCCAATTGTTGTTGGAGCCTTTCATCGGCTCGCCGTAGAGTTCGTCATTCTCCAGACTTTCCACGAGGGCGAGCAGTTCGACGTGGTTTCCCTCCAGAAGGGATCGCACCGATCGCCAGGACAGACCGGATTGCCTTTGCCGCAAGTCGGCATTGTATCTGGGCGTCTCGTTCCACTTGTAGCCTTTGGCCGGAAACCAGACCGGTCTGCCGGCCTGGCCGTCCCGGTACCAGCCCAGAAACAGGTCTATCCAGTGGGCCCGGTGACCGACGATATCCTTTGGCGATATACCGTCCGCATCCTTTTCAAGACGCAGCATCGCCGGCAGGTCATCGAGAAGCGTTTGCAACTTTGAAAACTCGCTCTCGCTTGCGACGAGCAATTCCGTTTTCGAGGTTGCAGGCATTCCGCTCTCCCGTGACCACACCATTCAGAGCGAACTGTGCGGAGCCAAACCCTTGTTGGCCCTTGGCGACTACAAGCTTCGTCCGCACCAGATGGTGCCATGAGATCCGCTGTTGCTGACTGTCAGAACCGGATGGAACTCCCGTGCTGTCCAGAAAGCGAGCCCGGCTTCGTTGGCAGCGCTCACTCCGGCATGAACGGCCGATACGCCCTTCAGTTTTGCGGCCGCAATCCACGCGTCCAGCAGCCTGGTACCAACTCCCCTCCCGCGCGCACGCGACAGGAGGTTCATGTGAATATGCGCCGGATATTCATCGATGACGGCCTGTGGCACGGGCGACGGATTGTGGATCGTGCGGATCCGCTGATCATCGGCTGACTGCACGGTTTCCTGCTGCACCGGTTCCGGGTAACGCTCCCGCAAAGCCGGCCACCATTCCCTCTCCAGTTCGTGCTCGAAAGCCCGTGTATCGCTGACGCCGACGGCATAGCCGAACACGCCAACGTCATCTTCAACGACAAAGCTGATGGGACCTTTCAAAGCCACATAGGGTCCTGCATAGATATGGCCGATCAATGCAGGGTCAGAATAAAGATCCGTCGCATCGCGCCCGGCCTGACCGGTTTTCAGGCAGATATCGTAAACGGCTTCCAGGTCCCGAAGCTCGGCCTGCCGAACGATCATGGTATCAGTCATAAGCATCCGATTTCTGTCTTCAATGGTCCCGGATCATGGCGAATGCAGATCTGCGGTTTACCTGTCCTGCCAGCCGTACCACCAGTAAGCGCCCTGAAGATAGAGTTTGCGCAGTGACGGCAGGGGAAACCTTGCAAAAGGCCGGCGCAGGGCAACCGGCAGATCTTCCGGCTGAAGCTTGCCGAGGATCAGACCCGCGACCTTCTCCCCCGAGATCGACGCCATTGCTATGCCGCTGCCATGCCACCCCATTGCGGCATAGACGCCGCCAAGACCGGGAACCTCCCCAACGAAGGGGGTCAGATTTCGTGCCAGGCACACATGCCCATACCAGCTGTGTTCAGCCTCAATGCCTGCCCAGGCCGGAAACATCTCGTCGAAATCCGACCTTGCACGCTTGTACATTGCCGCGAGCGACTGGGCATTTTCGAAAATGCCGCCGCGCGTTCCAAACAGGAACCGCCGGTCGGGCAACAGGCGGAAATAGTGCAACAGGTTACGAGTGTCGGCAGCCATGGTGTCGGAGGTCCAGCCCTGTGCGGCAAGTTCCCCCTCACTCAAGGGGCGGGTCACCAGGATTGACGACATGACCGGCAGCGTACGCCCGTGCAGCCATCTGGGCGCATCCTCGCGTGCATAGCCATTACCCGCCAGGACAACCTTCCGGGCCCGGATGAAGCCGTGTTCGGTCTCCAGTTTCCAGCGGTCATTGTCCCGGGTCATCCCTGTCACCGGCGACTTGCCGAAGATCTTGCCACCGGCTCGGCGCACCTGATCCGCCAGAGCCTGGACATAGGCCATCGGATTGAGTGCAAAGCCGTAGGGTACCTGCAGTCCGCCGTGGAATGTCGGCCCGCCATAGCCTTCCGCGTCCAGGTCCGTCTTGGAAAGCACCCGGGCCTTGATGCCGAAGTTCTCCTTCAGGAACGCTGCTTCCGCCTGAAAGCCGGCAAAATCCTTCCGCCGGTGGGCAAGATAGATTTCGCCATTGGAATGGCGGTCGGCGTCAACACCCCAGCTGTCGAGCCTCTGGGCAACCAGATTGACGCCCGCGACCTGATAGGCAACGAAACGGCGCGCTTCCTCGAGGCCGAATTTCTTGATGAGGCGGCGTTCATCGAGTTTGGTACCACCCAGGCAACAAAATCCGCCGTTGCGGCCCGAAGCGCCGTAACCAACGTGTTCCGCTTCCAGAACGCACACGGAAACGCCTGCCTGCGCGAGCCGTAGCGCTGCGCTCAGCCCGGCGAACCCAGCGCCGATAATCGCAACATCGAAAAGCGCGTTGCCGATGAGCTGCCGGTCCAACTTGACCTGCGGAACACTGGCTTCCCAATAACTGCCGATCGTCCGGCGCGCTTCTGTACGGCTCTGCGGCATCTCAGAACCCGAGCCTGTCCCGCAGAGAGAACCACGTCATGGCAAGTACCAGAAGCGGGAAGCGCAGCCGGTCACCGCCGGGGAATGCCGGTACGTTCAGTTTTTCGAAAACGTCGAAGCGACCCGCAGTTCCCGTCACGGCTTCCGCCAGCACCTGACCACCAAGGGTTGCCATGGCAACGCCGTGGCCGGAGTACCCACCTGCGGTCAGCATGTTGGGCGCAATCCTTGCGAAATAGGGCATGCGCTTGGGCGTAATCGCCAGCGTACCGCCCCAGCCGTAATCGATGGCCACGTCGCTGAGCTGGGGGAAGATTTCCAGCATCGGTTCGCGCACGAAGGCCTTGATGTCTTCCGGAAAGCGATAGCCGTAATTCTCACCGCCACCGAAAAGCAGCCGGCGGTCTGCCGACAGACGGAAATAGTTGATGACGAACTTGCTGTCGGCCACGGCAACGTTGTTGCGGATGATCTTTTGCGCCTCGTCTTCCGAAAAGGGCTCCGTTGCGACAATGAAATTGTTGATCGGCATGACGTGCGCGGCGGTCTGCCGGTCAAGGCGGCCGAGATAACCGTTGCACGCCAGAATGAGGTGCTCTGCACGAACGTCGCCCTGCCCCGTCCTCACGGTGATCCGTCCCGTGCCCTGGCCGTCAATGCCGGTGACCTTGGTTTCCTCGAAAACCCTTGCCCCTGCCGCTTCGGCTGCCTGCCCGAGACCCAGTGCGAAATTGAGCGGATGCAGATGGCCTGCGCCCGTGTCCAGAGAGCCGCCGTAATACCGGGGACTGCCGACCTGCTCGCCGATTTCATCCGGACCGACAAAGCGAATGTCCTCATAGCCGTAGACGAGCCTGAGATGCTCGACATAGTCCCGGCTTTCCTCGACAAAACTCTTGCGGTGATCGGCATGCAGTATCCCCGGCGTGTAGTCGCAGGCGATCTGGTGCTTGATGATCAGGTCCTTGACCAGCGCCTTGGAATCCTCGGCAAGGTCCCACAGCAATCTGGCGTGAGACTTGCCATGGCGTTCTTCCAGAACCGTCTGGTCCATGCGTTGGCCGGAACCGACCTGGCCGCCATTGCGGCCCGAGGCGCCCCACCCGATCCGGTTGGCTTCCAGGAGGATGACGTCAACACCCCGTTCAGCCAGATGCAATGCAGCCGATAGCCCCGTATAACCGCCACCGATGACGCAGACAGTGCAGGTGTGTGAGCCATCGAGAACCGGGTGAGCCGTTTGCCTGTTGGCAGTTGCAGCGTAATAGGAAGGTGGGTGTTGACCTGGCGTGTCATTAGCTGTCAGGAGATCAAGCGCAGTCAGCATGTCGGAAGCCAGGCTCCTCTTATCAACATGAATTTCCGTGGCCGGGAGTGGTACGCCACATTCCCTTGTTCAGCAGCCAGTTTCAAGGTGTAATCAGGTGATGGCAGACAAGTTTTGCCTGATTTTGCAAGCTCTTGAGGCTCCCGCTACGTCAGCAAGCCCGGGCAGCTCGGCTCAGATGACGCAAAAGGAAGGCAAAACTGTGTTTGGTCCCGTAGAACATCCCTGGTTCGATGCGCTTTGGCGCAGAATTGTTCTGGTCGCTTTTTGCGCCGGCTGGACCGGTGTGGAATATGCGTTCGGCAATATCACCTGGGTCTACATCATGGCGGCAATCACCGCCTATGCCGCCTGGGCGTACCTGTTCAACTACAAGGGGCCTGACGATCCGAGCCGGGTGACCCGTCCACGGATGGAAGACGATGAAGGTTGATGCCTCCGGCATGATTGCGGCCGGCCGCCTTCAGGCTCTCTGGTCCCGGATCCTGAAACAGGCGTTTCGCGCCATACTTCTGATTTGCTGTGCCGGTGCTGCATCGGCGCAGGAAGATACGTCAGCTCTCGATGTCCTCAACAAGCGCTGCGTCGTCTGCCACGGCTGCTATGACGCGCCCTGTCAGCTCAAGCTGTCATCCGCCGCGGGCTGGATGCGCGGAGCAAGCAAGCAGAAAGTCTACGATTCCTCGCGTCTGGAAGATGCTCCGATGACACGCCTGGGGATCGACGCAAAATCTGTTCCGGGCTGGCGCGCCAAGGGTTTCTTCGACGTTGTCGGTGCGCAGGACGGGCCATCCGTTCTGGAACAACTGCTGCTGGCCGGCCGCAAGAATTCGTTCAAGCTCGGAGCGCCGCTTCCTGACGACATCGACATTTCGACGCTGCGGGCCAACACCTGCGCCATGCCCGGCAAGATGAAGGACTACCTCGAGGAACACCCGCAGGGCGGCATGCCCTTTGCCATGGCGCCGCTTGCCGATGGCGACTACGAGACCCTGCTGTCCTGGGCCAGGGATGGGGCACCTGCACCGGACGCCGGCAAAGGATTGCCACAGAGTGTCGAACAGTCGGTCCACACCATCGAAACGTTCTTCAACCGCGGCGACAAACGGTCGAAACTTGTCGCGCGCTATATCTATGAACACCTGTTCCTGGCCCATCTGCACCTGGAAGGCGATGACCAGAACCGTTTCTTCCACGTGATCCGTTCCAGAACCGCGTCCGGCTCGCCTCCGGATGAGATTGCCTCGCGCCGCCCCTTTGACGATCCAGGTGGCCCCTTTCATTACAGGCTCATCCCGATCGACGGCACCATCCTGCACAAGGAGCACATAGTCTATGAGATCGGCCCCGAACGCCTGAACCGCTATGAAGACCTGTTCCTGAAAAGCGACTGGGAGATTGCGAACCTGCCGCCCTATTCAACGGCTGCAGGCGGCAACCCGCTGTCGACCTTCCGCGCCATTCCTGCCCGCAGCCGCTACCAGTTCCTGCTGGACGAAGCGCTTTATTTTGTCCGCTCTTTCATTCGTGGTCCGGTCTGCTACGGCCAGGTCGCGGTGAACGTGATCGAGGATCGTTTCTGGGTCTCCTTCCTGACGCCCAACGCCGATCTCTCCGTCACCGACCCGAGCTTCCTGGAAGCCGCAACCCCGATCCTCGAACTGCCGGTTGCCCAGTCAAACGGAAAACTGTCCAAGCGTCTGGAAGGGTTCCTGTCGCTCGGACCGGTCAAGTATCAGGAGTTTCGCAAGGGACGGTATGAACGCAAGTTCCTGGCGGAAGGCGGCCCCGACTACGGTGACATCTGGCAAGGTGATGGCTCCGAGGTCGATGCCCGTCTGACCGTCTACCGTAATTTCTCTTCCGCCTCGGTGGTGACAGGCTTCGTCGGCGCGGTGCCCGAAACCGCCTGGGTAATCGATTTCCCGCTGTTCGAGCGGATCTACTACAATCTCGTTGCCGGGTTCGATGTCTTCGGCAACGTGGAACACCAGCTCACGACACGCCTTTATATGGACAGCCTGCGCCGTGAAGGGGAGCGAACCTTCCTGTCGTTCCTGCCGCCACAGGTACGCAAACCCATGCATGAAAGCTGGTATCAGGGTCCGCTTGTCAGCATGGTCGACCTCTGGAAGGAAAGCGCGCTCGACACCAGGTCTCCGACGGGTATCGCGTTTTCCACCAGCGATCCCAAGGAGGAATTTCTCACCGAGCTGCTGCGCGAACCTGCTGGCCTGTGGGCTGAACAAGACCCCATCAACCGCTGCACCGCAAATGCCTGTGCGGCCAGTGACACGCCAGCAGGGCAATTACGCCCGCTTGCCCGGAAACCTGCGCCATACGCAAAGTTCCTGCCCGATATCTCGGTTCTGCTCGTGGAAACGGAACGGGACACGCAGGTCTTTACCCTGGTGCATGACATGGCCCACAGCAACGTTGCCTTCATCTTCAACGAGGATCTGCGCCGCGAACCCCAGAACGACAGCGTGACGGTCGTGCCCGGCCAGTTCAGCAGCTATCCGAATTTCATGTTCAAGGTGAAACAGGATCACCTGCCGGCCTTCGTGGAGACGGTTCGGGAGATCAGGTCACAAGATGATTTCCTCAAGCTCGTCGACCGTTTTGGCGTCCGCAGAACCGACCCGGAATTCTGGGCCGACTTTGACCGGATCCAGACCGCCCTGAAAGAACAGAATGAACTTCAGGCAGGCTTGCTCGATCTCAACCGCTACCGCGATCCCAAACCGCTCGATCCGATCGATCGCCTGTTCGAGTTCACCTTCTCGCTGGATTGATCTTGCAGCTCGATCGGGTGAGCTTTCGCTCAGTCAAACTCACTTCCTCATCCTGAGTGTCTGATCCGAAAGTGGTTCCCGCGGCGACTGCCACAACCACATTTGTCATTCCCGCGAAAGCGGGAAACCAGCGCGCCATGAGGTAAGAATTAAGTTTCCAAAGCAAATTCATGAGGTTACTGGATCCCCGCTTTCGCGGGGATGACAACTGAGAAGGGCGCAAGATCGTTGCACGACCCACGTCAACTGCGTCCTCTGACACTTTCAAACCAATCTCTGAAGAGCAGCGTCTCGAAGAATGAGCCGGAATTTGTTGCGATCAACCAGGCAAGCAGTTCGTATCCCTGGACAAATTCCTCACGCCGCTTCGCCGCCAAGTTCCCGGAACATCCAGTCGCAAAAGATCTGGGCGTCGGGGCCGAGCGCCTGACGCGAGCCGTCGGTGACGAGATAGTAGCTGTGCCGGCTCTTTATCTTCTTGTCCGATGAACGGATCAGTCGGCCGCTGTCGAGATACGGCTGGGCCAGCGTTTCCAGAACCAGAGCGTGTCCGTGGCCGAGAGCAGCCAGTTCCAGCGCCGAGAGGGTCTGGTCGACCTGCAGGCCGTTGCGTTTTGGGACCGCATGCCCGTGGCTGCGAAAGAAGCTCTCCCAGGTGTCGATCACGCCCATGATGTCGAGCCGGGTTGCTTCCGCAAGCGCCTCGATTTCACGCTTGCCAGGGTCAAGCGCCAGATCCAGATGGCAGACCGGAATGATCGGGTCGTTCAACAGAAACGCCACCACTCCGTCAGTCCAGCTGCCGTCGCCGAAGCGGATATCGATGTCGAACAGTTCCGGGCTGAGAGTTTCCGCCCAGGAGGCCGAGATCATCTGCAGGTCGATGCCCGGGTGTGCCTCCTGAAAAGCGCGCAGGCGCGGGATCATCCAGAGCTGGCCGAAGCTGTTGAGGCAGCGAAAACGAACCGGCTGCCTGTCCCGCTCGCCAAACACCGAGACGGTGGCGATGGAAAGATCCGAAAACGCCTTCTCGACCGTCGGCAGGTAAGTCTGCCCCAGTCTGGTCAGGGCCAGTTCCCTGTGAACACGGTCGAACAGCGGGTAGCCGAGGAGCTGTTCCAGCTGGCGAACCTGGTAGCTGACAGCAGCCGGAGTGATCAGCAGCTCCTCCGCCGCCCGGGTGAAGTTCCCCAGGCGCGCAGCCGCTTCGAAGGCGCGCAGCCAAGTGAGCGGTGGCAGGCTGTAGGCCATTTCGTCTTCCTTCCGTCATCAGGTGCGAAAGCTGCTTTCAATTTCTGAAACGAATTCGCACCTGTGCAACAAGCTTCTCCTTCAAATTTTTTCAAAGCTATACCAAATATTTTTTCGTTTCAGGAAATTTCCATCCTCGCAGACACTTCTCCGAAACAGCGGTCAACCGGCAGCGCATCATGGATAAGGTCGATTACATCATCGTGGGAGCCGGCTCGGCCGGATGTATCCTGGCGGAGCGCCTGAGCGCAGATCCGCAGACGCGTGTCCTGCTGCTGGAGGCCGGTGGGTCCGATGCCTCGCCCTGGGTGTCGCTGCCACTCGGCTATGGCAAGCTGAATTCCGACCCAAAACGCACGTGGCGGTTCATGACCGAACCAGACGAAGGCCTGGGTGGGCGCAGTGTCTACTGGCCCCGTGGTCGGTTGCTGGGTGGCTCCGGCTCGATCAACGCCATGGTCTATTGCCGAGGTCTGCCTGGCGATTTCGAAGACTGGGAGGCCTCCGGCGCGGCAGGTTGGGGCTGGGCGAATGTGAAGGCAACTTACGAGCGCCTTGAAACCCGGGTGACCTGCGAGGGTGTGAAGCAAGGCGAGGGACCGATCCATATCCAGAATGTGTCGGACCAGATCCACAGAGTGAACCGGCACTTCTTTGCCGCGATCCGTGAAGTGGGCCTTCCCTGGAGCGACGACTTCAACGGTGATGCTCCCGAAGGTGGCGGCATTTACCAGATCAACACGCAAGATGGCCGCCGGTGCTCGTCCGCACGCGCCTTTCTCCATCCGGCCCTTGCCCGCAAGAACCTAAGCGTCCGGACACAGGCCCAGGTTGCCCGCATCCTGTTTGAAGGAAGAACGGCTGTCGGCGTCGAACTCCTGAGCGGGGAAACCCTGCTTGCCAGCCGAGAGGTCATCCTGGCGGCAGGCGCAATCGGTTCGCCGCAACTGCTTCAGGTATCCGGCATCGGCCCGGGAAGGTTGCTGAGCGAGCTCGGCATTCCGGTGATCCAGGCCAATGACAATGTCGGCGGCAATCTGCAAGATCATCTGGCTGCGAATTTCACCTTCCGGGCCAGGGAACCGACACTCAATGCGATCCTGCGCCCCTTGCTGGGTCAGGCGCTGTCCGCCATGCAATACGCAGCAACCCGCAAGGGTCCTCTGGCTCTATCCGTCAACCAGTGCGGCGGCTTCCTGCGCTCGCGTCCGGAGCTGAGCCGGCCGGACCAGCAGCTCTATTTCAATCCGATCAGCTATCGCCTGAGGCCTTACAAGGACAAGACACGGCTGAGCATCGATCCGTTCAACGGCTTCATCATTTGCGCACAGCCGGCCCGCCCGACGAGCCGCGGCCGCATCGACATCAAAAGCGCCGATGCCCGTGCGGCGCCCTCGATCCGGCCCAATTCGCTGGCGACCGAGGAAGATCGCCAGACCGTGATCGATGGCGGCAAGCTCTGCCAGAAGCTGATGGCAAGCCAGGCCTTGAGCGCGCTTGTCGAGCACCCCATCGCTCCGAACCTCGGAGACCTTGACGGCGACGGCATCCTGGCGGACTTCCGCGCCCGGGCCAGCACCGTCTTCCATCCGGTATCGACTTGCCGCATGGGCGAGAACCGCGAGACAACCGTCGTCAACAGCCGGCTGCAGGTGCACGGAATTGAAGGGCTTCGCGTTGCCGACGCCTCCGCCTTTCCGAACATCACCTCCGGCAACACCAACGCCCCGACCATGATGCTGGCTCTCAAGGGAGCCGATCTCATTCTAGAAGACCAGAAGCGAGCCCTCTCATGACCGTTCAGGACATCGCCCAAGACTATCTGACCACCGGCAAGCTGGATGCCTTGCCCGACGGACATTTCATCGCCGGCAAACGCACTCCTGCCTCGAACAGGAAGATGGAAAGCTTCGATCCGGGCCGGGCAGAAGCCTTTGCCGAATTTTCTCTCGGGTCCGACACCGATATGGATAACGCCATCGACGCTGCCGAGAAAGCAGCCTTGCATTGGCGGCAAGTCTCCCCGGCGGAGCGCTGCCGTATCCTCAACAATGTCGCCCGGGTCTTCCGCGACAACGCAGACCGGCTGGCCGTGATAGAGGTGGTCGACAGCGGCAAGACGCTGGCCGAGGCCCAGGGTGACGTTCAGTCCTCCGCGCGCCTTTTCGAATACTACGCCGGCGCAGCCGACAAGCTCGATGGCCGATCGGTCAATCTTGGTCCGGCCTATACCGCCTTCACCGCGCGCGAACCGGTCGGCGTTACAGGACACATCATTCCCTGGAACTATCCCACCTCGACCTTCGCGCGCGGTGTCGCCCCTGCCCTTGCCGCGGGCTGTTCCGTTGTTGCCAAGCCGGCCGAGACCACGCCCTTTACCGCACTTGTCATGGCGGAACTGCTTTGCGAGGCCGGGGTGCCGGAAGGGCTGGTGAATGTGGTCACCGGCCTGGGCAGTGATGTCGGCGCGCAGATGGCACGCGATCCACGCATCAAGCAGCTGACCTTCACTGGCTCCGTCACCACCGGTATCAATGTTGCCCAGATGGCTGCCCCGAATGTGACCCGCCTGACGCTGGAACTTGGCGGCAAGTCACCGCTGATCGCCTTCGCCGACGCCGATCCGGAAAAGGTCGCCGACGGAGCCTACTGGGCAATCTTCTCGAACTCCGGTCAGATCTGTTCGGCCGGATCCCGGCTGATCCTGCATAAATCGATCCGCGACGAAGTGCTTTCCATCCTTGCCGAACGAGCCGCCAAGATCAGGACCGGTCACGGACTGACGGCTCCGGACATGGGCGCCATCAATTCCGAGCTGCACCTGTCCCGTATCAAGGCCCATGTAGATGCAGCAAAGGCGCGCGGTGCCAACATCCTGACCGGCGGCGACGCTACCGGCGACGCGGAGACGGGCAAAGGCTGGTTCTTCCAGCCAACGGTAATTGCAGACCTCGCACCGAACGATCCGGCGGTTCAGGAAGAGATCTTCGGCCCGGTCCTGTCGGTGCAACTGTTCGAAAGCGAGGAAGAAGCCGTCGCCCTTGCCAACGGCACGGACTTCGGCCTGATTGCCAGCGTCTATACCAATGATGTAGGGCGGGCGATGCGGGTTGCCGGCGCAATGGATTGCGGCCAGGTGTCGGTCAACGATTACTGGGCCGGGGGGCTTGAGCTGCCTTTCGGCGGCAACAAGAAATCAGGTTACGGCCGCGAAAAAGGCTGGGAAGGCCTCGACGCCTATACCAAGGTAAAGTCCATCACGATCAGCAACGCGAGCTAAGCGGACCACCATGAAACTCGACCAAATCGAGACCTTCGTCGTCGAAAACGCCCCGCCGCGCCATGGCGGGCGCTACTTCATCTTCGTCAAGCTGGTGACCGCTTGCGGTATCATAGGCTACGGCGAGATCTACAACGCCACCTTCGGCCCGCACCTGGTGGCCGAGATGGCGAAGGACGTGTACCAGCGCCAGTTCGAGGGCGAAGATCCGCATCAAATCGAAAAGCTGTGGCACAAGACCTATGGTGCCGGATATACGCAGCGTCCCGATGTTACCGTGATGGGCGTTTTATCAGGCCTGGAAATGGCTTGCTGGGACATCATCGGCAAAGCCGCCGGCAAGCCGGCCTATCAGCTTCTGGGCGGTAAGGTGCATGAGCGCCTGCGCTCCTACACCTACCTTTATCCCTCCGATGGCGATGTCTATCCGGACCCGTCGAAACCCAATGTCTACAACGATCCGGATATGGCGGCCGAAGCAGCGGTCAAGGCCGTCGATCAGGGTTTCACGGCGGTGAAGTTCGACCCGGCCGGTGCCTATACGATCTACGATGGCCACCAGCCGAGCCTTGACGATCTGGAACGCTCGGAAGCCTTCTGCCGGCAGATCCGCAATGCCGTTGGCACGAGGGCCGATCTTCTTTTCGGTACCCACGGACAGTTCACCGTTTCCGGGGCCAAGCGGCTTGCACGCCGGATCGAGGGCTATGATCCGCTCTGGTTCGAAGAACCGATCCCGCCCGAAAAGCCGGAAGACATGGCCGAGGTTGCGCGGTTTACTTCCATGCCAATTGCGACAGGTGAGCGTCTGTGCACCAAGTATGAATTCGCCCGCGTGCTTGAAACCGGTGCGGCCAGTATCCTGCAGATGAACCTTGGCCGCGTCGGCGGCCTTTTGGAAGCCAAGAAGATTGCCGCCATGGCGGAATGCCGGTCAGCGCAGATCGCCCCTCACCTTTATTGCGGACCGCTGGTGGCGCTCGCAAACATCCAGCTGGCAACCTGCAGCCCGAACTTCCTGGTGCTGGAATCGATCCGGACCTTCGACGGTTTCTATGCCGACCTCTTGAAGACGCCGATCTGCTGGGAAGACGGCTATGTCATTCCTTCAAGCGAACCGGGCCTCGGTCATGATCTGAACGAAGACGTCGCGCGGACCCATCCCTATACCGGCAACGAATTGCATCTCGGGTTTCAGGAAAGCCCGGCTTTGCCGCTGTAAGGGGATCAGTGTCGGCAAAGCGGTATTCCTTTGCCCGGCCCATGCCTTTGTCATCCCATGGTCAAGCCATGGGGTGACGGGAAAGAAGGCTGGTGTCTTTCTTCAGACCGACGCCGCCTCAGGCCACCTTGCTGATCAGGGTCATGTCCTGCGCGGGCTCAGCGGGCGGAACCGGTTCTTCGACCCGGATGGCGGTTGAGGTCATCAAGGCACGGCGAACGTCGGCCACCGGCATGGGCCGGCCAAACAGGAAGCCCTGAACCTCGTTGCACCCTTGCGAAGCAAGAAAGCCGAGATGGTCTTCGGTTTCCACACCTTCGGCCAGCACCGGAATATTGAGACTTTCACCCAGAATGATCGTTGCCTTGACGATCGCTTCTGACTGCTTGTTGCCCCCAAGATCCTTGACGAACTCCCGGTCGATCTTGATCTTGTCGAACGGAAAGGCCTGCAGTGTGGCAAGCGACGAATAGCCGGTGCCGAAGTCGTCCATGGCGATGCGAATTCCGAGACGTTTCAGCTGGTGGATGATCTGAAGCGCGTGCGATGTGTCGGCGATGATGCCGGTCTCGGTGATCTCCAGTTCGAGACGTTCCGGTGACAGGCCGCTTTCCTTCAAGGCGTGGGCAACGACATCCGGAAAGCTGCTGTCGGCAAGCTGCACTGGCGCCACGTTGACCGCAATCTTGACCCGGTTGTCCCAGGACGCTGCCTCACGGCAGGCGGTGCGAATGATCCAGGCGCCGATTTCACGGATCTGGCCGGTCTCTTCCGCAATCGGGATGAACTCGAACGGCGGGATCATGCCGCGCTGCGGATGGTTCCAGCGCAGCAGAACTTCCGTGCCGGTGACTTCCCGGGTCATGACATCGTTCTGAAGCTGATAATAAAGCTCGAACTCGCCGTTCTTCAGGGCATTGCGCAGGTCCATGGCAAGGGCGCTGCGCTCGCGGGTCTGTTGATCCAGCTCGACGTCATAACAAAGCGCGGCATTGCCGCCGGCAGCCTTGGCACGGTGCATGGCCCGCTCCGCGGCTTCGATCAACTGCACACCCGACGACGCGTGATCGGGATAGTTCGCGTAGCCGACACTACAACTGACGCGGATTTCTTCGCCCTGCCAGAGCAGTGGCTGAGCGACCGTCTTCTGGATGCGCTTGCAAAGGTCAAGTATGTAGCCCCGGTAATAGACCGGCTTGCCGACGATCACGAATTCAACGCCGCCATTCCTGGCGATGTATTCATCGGCCTCGAGGTTCTCCGACAGATGCTTGGCAACGTGCCGTAGCAGGGCATCTCCGCACGCATGGCCGTGCACTTCGTTGACTTCCTTGAACCGGCTCAGACTGCAGTTGAGCACGACGACCCGGGCATTGTCGGCAGCATACCTGGTCAGGAAACTATCGAGATGGCGGTCGAGTGCCCGGCGGTTCGGCAGACCGGTCAGCGGGTCGTGATGAGTAATGTGGTTGACCCTGCTTTCGGCAACCTGGGAGTTCGCACTGTCGATCGAATAGGTGATCATCGCCGACAGCAACAGGACGCTCATGGTGAAGACCACCGAGATGCCGATCAACTGGTTGGAGACAAGGTCCTTGACGCTGCCATCCAGCCGCAGGGGCAGAATTTCGACACCAGCCATGGCAACAAAGTGCAGGCTGGCCACGGCCAGGATCAGGCTGAGGACAGCCCCGTATTTGCAGTAGCGTGTCACCGGGCGGGCGACACGGCTGGTGGCAATGAGGCAGAAGACGCAAGCCAATACGATGGAAACAACCACGTAAGGCGTCGACAACATCATGATGCCGGATATCTGAAGCGCCTTGATCCCGATGAAATGCATCGCCGCAATAGAGGCACCGAAAATGACACCCCCGACCTCGATAAGTGCCGAGCGCTGCGAAATACTGCTGACGAGAAGTCCTGCTGTCGTCCCTGCAATGGCGATAACCAGCGAGAAGGCCGTCAGTTTGAGATCGTAACCCAGGATGAACGGGCTCTTGTAGGCGATCATGGCAACGAAGTGCGTGCTCCAGATCGTACCGCCGGCGATCAGGCCGGACAACAGCAGCCAGAGATACTTGAGATCGCCCTGTGTCCGCCGGACACGCGCAAACAGCCGCATAGTCAAAACGGCACCGACCGTCAGGATTATTACCGCCAGGGCAACAAACAACGGGTCGTGCTCGAAAGCTATGCAAGACAGGACGGTTAGCATCATCAACTCCAGATGATGCAAGGTACCGTTTTTCTGCTCTAAAGTCGTAAAAACACCTATATCCCCCGCAACATGGATAACGGTTGGTAAATCGCTTTAACCGATTGTAAATGCTTGAGATTTTTTGAGATGACTGCGTCTCTTCGATCGTCGACAGTTTGCTTCGATTTTTACCCGTTTACCATTCCCGTATTGCGCAGCACAAAACGAAGAAACACGCTCTGCGGGAACAGGGGATCATAACGATTTCGGCCGCCGGGATCGCTCCCGGCGGCCGAAACTTCAAGACCTGGTGACAAATGTCAGGCTGCGGTTTTCGCCTTGAACTCGATCCTGCGGCGATGCAGCACCGGCTCGGTGTAGCCATTTGGCTGGCTGGTGCCTTCGAACACCAGTTCGCAAGCTGCCTGGAAGGCGACCGAACCGTCGAAATCCGCCGCCATCGGCCGGTAGAGCGGGTCGCCTTCATTCTGGCCGTCAACGACAGCGGCCATGCGTTTCATGGTTTCCAGAACCTGCTCACGGCCGACAACGCCATGGTGCAACCAGTTGGCGATGTGCTGCGAGGAAATGCGCAGCGTTGCGCGGTCTTCCATCAGGCCGACATCGTTGATGTCCGGCACCTTCGAACAGCCAACGCCCTGCTCAACCCAGCGAACGACGTAGCCCAGAATTCCCTGGGCGTTGTTGTCGAGTTCTGCCTGAATGTCTTCCGGAGCCCAGTTGGGACGTTCGGCAACAGGAATGGAGAGAATGTCTTCCAGCTTGGCGGAAGCGCGGCTCTTCAGCTCGTTCTGACGATCCTTCACGGCAACCTTGTGATAATGCAGCGCGTGGAGCGTTGCGGCGGTCGGTGACGGAACCCAGGCCGTGTTCGCTCCGGACATCGGATGGCCGATCTTCTGCTCCAGCATGGCATTCATAAGGTCCGGCATCGCCCACATGCCCTTGCCGATCTGCGCGTGGCCCGGCAGGCCGCAGGCAAGTCCGACATCGACGTTGTTGTTCTCGTAGGCACTGATCCAGGTCGCGGCCTTCATGTCGCCCTTGCGGATCATCGGGCCGGCTTCCATGGACGTGTGCATTTCATCGCCGGTCCGGTCGAGGAAGCCGGTGTTGATGAAGAACACCCTGTCCTTGGCCTGGCGGATGCACTCCTTCAGGTTCACCGTGGTGCGACGTTCCTCGTCCATGATGCCCATCTTGAGCGTGTTGCGCTCAAGGCCCAGCGCATCTTCAACGCGGTTGAAGATCTCGCAGGCGAATGCCACTTCTTCCGGTCCGTGCATCTTCGGCTTGACGATATAGACCGAGCCCGCCCGGCTGTTGAGCTCCCGCCCGTTCGGGCCAATGTCGTGCAGCGCGATCAGGGAAGTGATCATGCCGTCGAGGAGGCCTTCCGGCACTTCGTTGCCGTCCTTGTCGAGTACGGCATCATTGGTCATCAGATGGCCGACGTTGCGCACCAGCAGAAGCGAGCGTCCGTGCAGCGACAGTGCGGAGCCGTCGGGAGCGGTGTAATTGCGATCGCCATTCATGCGGCGGGTAACAGTTTCGCCGCCTTTCACGAAGGTTTCTTCCAGGTCGCCCTTCATCAGGCCAAGCCAGTTGGTGTAGACGACGACCTTGTCTTCCGCGTCAACCGCGGCAACGGAATCCTCGCAGTCCATGATCGTGGACATGGCCGATTCCAGGATCACGTCGGCGATGTGGGCGGCATCGGCCTTGCCGATCGGATGCTGCGCATCAATGTCGATTTCAAGGTGCAGACCGTTTCTGACCAGCAGGACCTTGTAGGGAGCCGCGTTGTCCCCGGAATAGCCGGCAAACTGCGAACTGTCGGCAAGGCTCGTGGAGCCCGTTTTGGTGGAAAGAACCAGAGCTTCGCCTTCAATGGCAAAACCGGTCACGTCGGACCAGCTTCCATCAGCCAGCGGAGCAGCTTCATCCAGGACCTTGCGTGCATAGGCGATCACCTCGGCACCGCGTGCCGGATCAAATCCCTTGCCTGCCGGCAGAGAGCCCATCGCATCGGTGCCGTAAAGCGCATCGTAAAGAGAGCCCCAGCGGGCGTTGGCGGCATTCAACGCATAGCGCGCGTTCATCACCGGAACGACAAGCTGCGGGCCCGCGACAGAGCCGATTTCCGGATCGATATTGGCGGTACCAACGGCAAAGTCCGCACCTTCCGGCACCAGGTAACCGATTTCCGTCAGGAAGGTCTTGTAGCCGTCCATGTCCGGAGTACCGGGGTTGGCCTTGTGCCAGATATCGATCTTTTCCTGCAGGCTGTCGCGCTTTGCCAGCAGTGCCCGGTTCTTCGGTGCAAGATCGTGGATCAGGCTGGACAGGCTTTTCCAGAAATGGTCCTGATCGACGCCGGTATCCGGAAGGGCCTTTTCATTGACGAAGTCATAAAGAACCCTGGCAACTTGCAATCCATGGGCATCGACGCGGCCTGTCATCTGTCAGCTCCCCTAAACGAACTTGAATGTCTGATATTAGCCCGTGTTTTGGGGTCTTAACACGCAATCGTCAATTGCCGGGTCGATTGGATGACTTTTTCCATTTTGGAAAAGATCCAGATCATTATCTCCAACAGTATAAGTCGGTATACAAAAAGATAGCCCTTTGCCTGCGCCCGCCAATCCGTTACCGATGGGTTTCCACTCCATCTTCCACGCAACGGTTTTCATGTTTTCGCTGGTTAAACGTGTAGGCGACCTGACCTACGGCAACGCCCTGTTGATGCTGGCCCTGACCACGCTGTTCTGGGGCGGCAACACCGTCGCCGGCCGCCTTGCGGTGGGGGAAGTGTCTCCGATGGTGGTGGTGTTCCTGCGTTGGGTGATCGTTGCAGGCATCCTGGTCCCGCTGCAATGGCGGCACATACGTGCGGAGTGGCCGCTGATGCGGCCCTATTCGTTCCGCATGGTGCTGATGGCCGTCTTCGGGTTCATCGGGTTCAACACCCTGTTCTACATCGCTGCGACGGAAACCACGGCCGTCAACCTTGGCATTATCCAGGGATCCGTTCCGATTCTTGTTCTGATCGGTTCCATGATTGCCTTCGGCAGCAGGATCCGAGCCCTGCAGGTGATCGGCATTCTGCTGACGCTTGCCGGGGTGACGCTGATTGCCGCCCAGGGCAGCCTGGACGTGCTGCTGGCGCTTGCCGTCAATCCGGGCGATGGCGTCATGCTGATCGCCTGTGTGCTCTATTCCGGCTATACGCTTGCCCTGCGTGACCGGCCGCAGGTCTCACCACTGGCTTTCTTTGCGGTTCTGTCCGGCATTGCGGCCATCACATCACTGCCCGGACTTGCATACGACATCGCTGCCGGCACCGTTCAGTGGCCGTCCCTCCAGGGCTGGCTCGTGGTCCTTTATATCGCGCTGTTTCCCTCCTGCCTCGCGCAGATCTTCTTCATGCGAGGTGTCGAACTGATCGGACCGGCGCGCGCAGGGGTCTTTATCAACCTCGTGCCGATCTTTGCCGCCATACTGGCGGTCTCCATCCTCGGAGAACCGTTCAAATGGTACCACGGCACCGCTCTGGCGCTGGTAATCGGCGGCATCTGGCTATCGGAGCGCAAGGTAGGTTAAGCGGATCGGCACAGTGCCGACCCAGTTGCAACCGGGTCGCAGCCCATTATCCTTGCTGCCGTTTTGAGTTTTTTGGATACACCTTTTCTATCTGACCGGGATTTCAGGCGTGTTGCGCAGTTTCAAAGGTTCTCTCCGCGTGTTTGCCCTCGTGGCAGCCACCTTGTGTGTTGTCTCGAGCGCCGACGCCGGACTGTTGTCGCGGCTTGCGCGGGAAGCAGGCGATGCGGCGGGGTCCGCAGGCAAGCATATCGACACGCCCAAGCATCTTCTCGATGAAGGCGCCTCCCTTGCAAAGCGGTTGCCCAAGGTCACAGGTGCTGCATCCCTTGCCCTGATGCCGGCACCCGGCAACGCCTGGCAGCTTGTCACGCCTGACGGGAAAAGCCTTCAGCTCTCCTCCCTGCACGACTTGCCGAATGCCCTGGATGATGCCGCCAGACAAGCCCACCGGCCACTTGCGGGCGATCTCCCGGGCAAGGCTCCTGTGCCCGACACCCTGCAACTTGCGCTTCGGGAAACCGATTTTTTCAAGCTTCGGGACCAGCTGGATAGCCTGCCCCCCAAAGCCCGGCCGGTGATGGTGAGGCCAAATGGCAAGACCTACACCCTGAAACCGATCCGCGCTTCAAATGGCACACGGCTTGCGGTTGCGCTTTCTCCAGACGTCCTGATCAATCCGGCAACCGCAAGGGCGCTCGACGGAAACATCAGGTTCCTGTCCCGGCCGGTTAAACGCGCGGATCTCAAGATGGCGCGGTTCAACAGCTCCGGGGCAGCCAATGCGTCAGGTCCCGGAGACATGATTGCCGACCTGAATGCCGACATTCTGGCCTCCAGCCTGGCGACATACAAAAACAGGACGCTGGTTGTCACCGGCCGCATCACCCCGCACCCGCAAACCGGTCGGCCTCAGCTCAGCGTGCGTGACGGCAAGTCCTTGCGGGAAATCGACCTCGACGCATTTCAGAAGGCGGCTGAAAGCCAGCGGGTCAACCTGATGCTTGTGGAAAGCAAGTCTCTGGTTCAGCCCGGCAAAAGCTGGTTTTCAAGAACAGCGCTCGAAAAGCGCTTCGAGGCCGCGCAGTCGGCAATGACCCAGGCGGATCTGCTCAAGGCACTTTCGCCTCCGAACAGCACGACACTGATCCACGCTGCCGATGAACGAAACTTCCGCCTTGTTACCGCCGCCCGTTTCAGCCCGGCAGCGAACCCCGTAACGACGTCCCCTCAGGTGTCTGCGTCTGCCGGAGACGATTATACGCTCGCAGGCTGGTTGCTGGACGCAAGCTTGCGCACAAGTGTCAGGACCATTCACCGCAATGGCGAGGACCCCGAGCACACGGAAGAAGTCGAAAGCCGCTGGATACCCTGGATATCAAATTTCGACCTGATCCTGCTCGCGGTCCTTTCCGTCGTGACGCTGTTCATGAGCTGGTATCTCTGGCGCTGGTGGAACAGGTTCTGGCGTTTCGTGCTGGGCAAGCGTGCTGCCGCCGATGCTCCCTCTTTGCCGCTCAAGCTCGTGAAGATCGTCTTCTTCCTGCCGTTTGCACTGATCATGCTGGTTCCGGCGATGATCTGGCTCTTTGTCGGCGACTGGGTGAGATTTCTTACATGGCCATTCCGAAAAGCATTCGGACGTTAACGCATTTGCGCGTAATCCTGTGCCCTATTGCCCGTGGCGGCAATAATTTTGGAAGGCCAATTTGAAATTGCCGCAATCGCGGTGCACCATAACGACATGGAAACTCCATTAATTACAGGCGCTTTCGCGCTGCTCCTGATTACGATTTCCCTGCTGCAGCCCCTTGCCAGACGGCTTGGGCTGGCGCCCAGCGTTTTGCTGGCAACGGTCGGCACCATGATCGGCATTCTGGCGATCTATCTGCGCTACACTGCCGAAACGAATGCCTTCAACGCTATTGCGGACGTCTTCATCAATCCCCCTCTGGATTCGGAGATGATCCTCTACATTTTTCTGCCAATCCTTCTGTTTCAAACCGCACTCACTCTGGAAGTTCGACGGATCGTCGAGGACATTGCCCCGATCCTGCTGATGGCGGTTGTCGCCGTCTTCGTCGCAACAGCCTTTATCGGCTTTGCCCTCTATCCGCTGGCAACGCTGTTTTCGCTCACCGACATCACGCTGATCGCCTGCCTGCTGCTGGGCTCGATTGTCGCCACGACGGACCCGGTTGCCGTTGTCGCCATCTTCCGGGACATTGGCGCGCCTGCGCGGCTCGGCCGCATCGTGGAAGGCGAGAGCCTGCTGAACGATGCTGCCGCCATCGTGATCTTCGTCATCCTGCTGCACATGCTGGCCGGTCACGAGACCATGACCGTAGGCGAAGCCGCCATTGCCTTCTGCCGATCTTTCGCCGGCGGCATCATCGTGGGGGCGCTGCTTGGCCGGATTGCGGTTTCCCTTCTGCCCATCATGCGCGACATTCCGCTGGCACAGGTGACCCTGAGCCTGGCACTGCCCTATGGCACCTATGTGCTCAGCGACCAGTTCGTTGACGTGTCCGCCGTTGTTGCCGTCGTCTGTGCGGGCACGGTGTTCAACCTTTACGGCCCGGCCCGCATTCAGCCGGCCAGTTGGCAGTTTCTCCATGCGGTCTGGGAGCAGATCTCCTTCTGGGCTGCTTCGCTCATCTTCCTCCTGTCAGCCATCCTGATCCCGCGTTTCGTGGAAGGCTTCACGCCAGTCGACATCCTGTTGCTGTTCGTCGTCATCGTCGCCGCATTGGCCGCCCGTGCGGTCGTCATCTTCGGACTGCTGCCGGTGCTCAGCGTGTTCCGGATGGGACAGGCGGTCAACGACCGCTACAAGACGGTGATCCTGTGGGGCGGCATGCGCGGCGCCGTCACGCTGACGCTGGCGCTCAGCGTGTCCGAGCATGCGATGCTCTCGGACGAAGTGTCGGTCTTCGTCACCAAACTGGCGACGGGCTTCGTCCTGTTCACGCTGCTGGTTTACGGCACCAGTCTGAAGCCACTGATCCGGCTGCTCGGCCTCGACAAGCTGAATGCCCGCGACGAGGCCTTGCGAACACAGTTCCTGGCCCTGGCTTTGTCAGACGTCCGGCACGAGCTGGAAACCGCCGCCCGCAACTATCACATTGCACCGCGCGTCACGGACGATGTGCTGAAAGACTACGAGAGCCGTGCGGAAGCCGCAGCTGCGGAAACCAACAAGCTGGAAGAACTGAAGGACTGGGACCGCGTGCGCATTGGCCTGATTGCGCTGGCCGACCGGGAACAGCAGCTCGTGCTGGAGCATTTCCATGAAAAGACCATCTCCGGACGGTCTGTTTCGCGGTTCCTGGCCCTGACCGGACGTACCGGCGACCTGACACGAAGCGACGGCCGGTCCGGCTACAATCAGGCTGCCCGTCAGCCGTTGAAATTCGGCCTCGGCTTCCGCCTCGCCCAGACGCTGCAGCGGCGGCTCAGGATTGCCCGGCCGCTGGCCATCCGGCTTGCCGACCGGTTCGAATTCCTGCTGGTTTACCGGATCCTTGCCGACGAGCTGGTCGATTTCAACAACAAGCGGATACGCCCCCTGCTCGGTGACCGTGTTGCCGACATTCTGCAGGACACCCTGGCGATCCGGCAGGACGAGACCCTTGCAGCCATCGATGCCCTGCGCCTGCAGTATCCGGATTACGCCGACGCCCTGGAAGGACAGTTCCTGCGCAAGGCCGGCGTCCGGCTGGAAGAAACCGCCTATGACGAAGCCAAGGAGCAGATGCTGATCGGCACCGAGCTGCATCGCGACCTTCTGCGGGATGTCGAACGGACCCGAAAAGCCTGTCACACGCGGCCTAAACTCGATCTTGGCCTGAAGACCCGCGAACTCGTCAGCGCGCATCCGCTGTTTGCGGACCTCACCCGCAAGCAGCAAAAGGCCATTCGCCGGATGATGCGGCCGCAGTTCGCCACACCGGGCGAGAAACTGATCCGCAAGGGCGACCGCGGTGATGCTGCCTATTTCATTGCGTCCGGCGCTGTGGAAGTGCGTGCACCCAGCCACAACATCCGTCTTGGCCGTGGTGACGTGTTTGGTGAAATCGCGCTGATGACCGGCGGCCGCCGCAGCGCGGATGTCGTCGCACTCGGTTATTGCCAGTTGCTCAGCCTCCGGGCGCAGGACTTCAAGGCGCTGCTGGCCGAAAACGAGGACTTGCGCAACCACGTCGCCATGCTGACCAAACGGCGTCAGCTTATGAACCTGGACGATGGTGAAACGGAAATGGAAGATCCTGTCTTTCCCATTTTCACCGAGATCAGAACCAGCAACCAGACCGGTGAGGAGCTGTCCCCGGAGACCGTTCTTGCGGAGCCTGATGCAGGAGAAACAGAAACCGAAATTCTCACCTTCGATGAGGCGGACGCGCAGAATGACCCGTCGCTGATGGAGAAGTTGAGCGCGGCGGATACCGTCACTGCAACGCCTGAAGAGCCGTCTCTGTCGGAGAAGGACAACGGCAGCCACGACGAAGAAGGCAAAGAATTACAGGAAGCCGCCAAGAGCGACGCCGGCTCTGCCGATGCGGAACCGGAAAAGGGTGGCGCTGAAGACGCGCAGCCACGCTCGAAAGGCCTTGAAGCTTCTGCTGCGGACGCATCAGCACCGGACCAGGGCAAGACGGAACCAACTGAAAAGGCCGCCGCCACGAGCGAGCCTGAGGAAATTCGAAAGCCTAAGACCAAGACCCGCGAGACGGCATAGGCCCCTGATTGGAATACAATCGCCGCAGCGGACGTTCCCCTGCGGCGATGGTACGCCGTATTATCCGGCTTTCTGAATTTCGACCGAATGCGGATAGGGAATGGAGATGCCACCGGCATCAAACGCTTCCTTGACCGACTTCAGCATGTGGAACTTCAGTTCCCAGTAGTTTGCGGCATCACACCACAGCCTGACGCCAAGATCGACCGAACTGTCTCCCAGATTGGTCAACCGGACCCAGGGCTCCGGATCATTGTGAACGCGCTCGTCCGCGTTGGCGACATCGAGAATGATCTGCACCGCCTTGTCGATATCGTCGCCATAGTCGATGCCGAAGGTCAGATCGAGACGCCGGGTGGAATGCGCCGAGAAATTGGTGATGACCGTGCCCCAGGCCTTGCCGTTCGGCATGATGATCTGAACGTTGTCCGGTGTCACAAGCTCGGTGACGAAGATGTTGAGATCCTTCACCGTTCCGGACGTTCCGCCGATATCGACATATTGGCCCATTTTGTAGGGCCGGAAGATGATCAGCATCACGCCTGCGGCGATGTCGCTCAATGTTCCCTGCAACGCCAGGCCGATGGCCAGTGTACCGGCGCCCAGCACGGCAACGAGACTGGTGGCCTGAATGCCGAAGAGCTGCAGAACCGCGATAACCGTGATGAGCAGGATCAGCCAGCGAACGATGGATGCGGCAAAGCTGCCGATCGTGTCGTCGATGCGCGGGTGAGCCACGATCCTGCTCTTGACGATGCTCGACAGGAAGCCGGCCAGAAACCAGCCGATCACCAGAACGATGATGGCTTTCACTGCGTTGATGATCAGTGGCGTATAGACGCTCACCTGGTCGATTGCGCTTTCCATGAAGTCCCTCCGTTCCCATGCAATCACTTGAATACGTGGAAGTACTATCAGCAGATTTAGGCACTGGCCAGCAATGCACCCTGAGATTGCTGTAACTTACCGGAATATTGCCGGGGAGCTGGCTTCATCGGCTGAACCGGCAAGCCAATCCTCGAGAAACTGTGCCATTTCCTCGTTGCCGCATCCACTGATGCAGCGCGGATCAAGCAAGCTGCCGGCCTCAAGCAGCAGGCGTGCACAGGCGATGTGATCGGCTTCACGGCGTTTCGGGGCAAATTCCGAACCGTGGACGACAGTGTCGAGAGCATCGCCACCAAAGCGGTTCTTGCGGGTAAGATCCGGTCCAAGCGAGAGGAAATAGGCCATTTCATCCGCAAGGCCGTTCCAGCCCGCCACCTGCAAAGGCGGCAGTCCCATGTCGTCGGGCTCATTCGGGTCCAGTCCGGCCGCAATCAGCGCCTTCATGTGTTCCAGCTTGCCTGGCATGAAGGCGAGCCGGGTCAGCAGGCTTTTGTCTTCCTTGCTCAGACGCGCAGTATCGAAACTACCAGGATTTGCCTTTCCCTCGGCGCAGGCGGCCAGAACCTGTTCGTTCCGGTCCAGCGTGTGCGCATGACCTTTCTCCGCCAGGTATTTGGCGACCGGCAGATTGCCGTAAATCAACGCCATGGCGTATCCGGTATGGCCGTCCCAAACCGCGTCCGGATCGGCGCCATGGGCAAGCAACAGCTCGACAACCTTCACCGAGCCACCGCGCCGGGCTGCCTGATGTAGGGAGGGAATCGTGTTCATGGGCTGGCCGCTCGGATGATCCGGCACGGTGATGTTCGGATCGGCTCCGGCTTCCAGGAGCAGACGGACCTTTGTTTCATCATCGAAATCGAGTGCACGCGGCAAGGCATTGGTCCCATCCGGCTGCGCACCATGCTTCAGAAGCAGTTCGAGTGCACGCGGATGCTCAAGCTCGGTGGCATGGTAGAGGCTTTCGTTATCGTTGGGACTGGCTCCCTGTTCCAGCAACCAACGGCCAAGGTCGAAATTATCCGCGTGACACAAAGCGCCGTAGAGCGCGGACAGCATGTGTTTGTCGCCCGGCCTTTCCGGGTAACCGTCATTCACATCCGCGCCGTTGGCGACCAGCAGTTCGGCAATGGCAATCATGTCTGCCGCCCGTTCCGGACGCCGATGTATTTCCTTGGAAAAAGCCAGATGCAGGATCGGCGAGCGTACACCCACCAGGCGCGTGGCGGCTGCAGGGTCCGCTGCCACCACCCCGCGAACGGCGTCGAGGTCGCAAAGGGCAACCTGAAGGCCGAAATTGTCGTCCTTCAGCGTCGGGTCATCGGCAAGCAGTTTTTCCGTAACCCAATGCTGGCCGAAATAGAGCGCCTGTTTCAAACGCTCTGCCCGCTCATCCCTGCTCAGGGATGCTGCTTCGAGGGTGAATTTCAGCTTCGGCCAGCTGTCATGACCGGCTTCACGGGCAATGACATGAAGAAAATCCGCGTGGCAGAGGGGCTTTGAGGGGTCTACGTGGGCAGAAACGCGTTCAGTGGCTTCCGCCTCGCCTTTCAGAAAGGCTTTTCTGAGACGGCGTGCGAATTTCTTGAAGTCGTCGAGGGAAGTTGCAAGTCCTGCGGACATGGCTTTTCTCCTGTGTCAAAAGCCCGGGCGATCCGCTGGTGTCGGGCGCAGGTGAAAAACCGGCATATGGCGTCAGAAGTCAGGGTGCTTTCGCTTTCCGCGGATCCGGCAGCCGCCCTCGTCGGCGACGCCAAATTGCATGAGGACACAACGGATTGCAACCCCGGAGGTCAGTCCGAACCGTTCTCCCTCTCGAACCGTTCTCGAGCCGAGGAGACAGCGGCTTCGTTCTCGATCGCCCAGTTGGTGAGCGCTTTCAGTGGCACCAGAAGCGTCCGGCCGAGCGGCGTCAGCGAATAGTCGACACGCGGGGGAATGCTGGGGGTCACGACGCGGTTGACCGGGCCGTCCTTTTCAAGTTCCCGCAAGGTCGCTGTCAGGGATTTCTGGGTCACGCCGCCAATCGACCGCTTGAGATCGGAAAACCGGCGCGGTTCATATTCAAGATGGGCAACCACCAGGCTGCACCATCTGCTGCCGACAGTTTGCAGCAGTCGTCGGACCGGCACGCAGCGCGGATCCTCGTGGTGCGGCAACTGTTCACGCGGCAGCTCTTCGACGGGTTTTGCCAGTGGTTTCATCAAGGATACCTCGGTTTCCAAAAAGTGCCGTCTTGCGGCCGGCTCAGTCTTACATCATTTCATACCGGTATCCAACGTATACCGAGGTATCGTCTGGATACTCCTCCCAAGCTTTTGTTTCTCAAGGAATTCATCATGTCGCTGAAACTGAAGATCATCTCCGGGTCGACCCGGCCTGGCCGCGTCGGGCCGACGATCGCGAAATGGGCAGCCAGTGCCGCCGAAGCGCATGGCGGCTTCGAGGTGGAAAGCATCGATCTCGCCGACATCAACCTGCCGCTTCTGGACGAGCCGGCGCATCCGGCTGCCCAGCAATACACCCACGACCATACCAAGCGCTGGAGCAGCATTGTCGCCGACGCAGACGCGTTCCTGTTCCTGACCCCGGAATACGACTATTTCGCGCCGGCATCGCTGGTGAATGCCGTGCAGGTGCTTTACCGCGAATGGAACTACAAGCCGGCCGGCATCATCAGCTACGGCGGCATTTCCGGTGGCCTGCGCGCGTCGCAGACGCTGCGCGAACTGCTTGGCAACGTCAACGTAATGGCTCTGCCGCAGGTGGTTCCGGTTCCCTTCTTCCCGGAATTCATCAACGACGAAAGCGTCTTCACGCCGAACGACAAGATGAGCGAAGGCACCACCCAGCTTCTGGGCGAGCTGACCAAGTGGGCAACCGCCCTGAAAACCATGCGCGGTTAAAAGACAAGGCCGCCGGATGTCTATCCGGCGGCCCCTAGATCTTCTGAACAGTCTGGAAGACCAGGTTCTACTTCTTGACCGGCCCCAGGTCGCATGGCGCCTTGCTCTCGTCAGGTACGAAGAAATCGGGTGCCAGTGCCAGGCTCGGGTCCACCCGATACTTGTCGAAATCGGTGACACCGCGACTGGCCAGGAACGTGTCGTCAATGACGAACTGTCCGGTAAATTCCTTCGACGGTGTGGTGAAGATCTCGTAGGCCGCATCGGCCAGAATGTCCGGCGTCCGGCTCTGCTGCATCATCTTGTCACCGCCGATGATGTTCTTGATCGCCGCAGTCGCGATGGTCGTGCGTGGCCATAGCGCGTTGACCGCAATTCCCTTGGAGCGCAGCTCGCCTGCCAGCCCCAGCACCACCAGGCTCATTCCGTATTTGGCGATCGAATAGGGCGTGAAGGGCGCGAACCATTTCTCCTGCATGTCCAGAGGGGGCGACAGCATCAGGATATGCGGGTTGTCGGACTGTTTAAGATGTTCGATGGCATGCTTGGAACAGGCAAGCGTTCCACGGGTGTTGATCTGGTGCATCAGATCGAACCGCTTCATGTCGGTCTGCTGCAGCGGGGTCAGTTGAATGGCACTGGCGTTGTTGACCAGAATGTCGAGCCCACCGAAATGCGCCGCGGTCTTGTCCATCGCTTCCTTGACCGCTTCGTCGTCACGCACGTCGAGCAGCACAGGCAATGCCTTGCCTCCTGCCGCCTCGATTTCCTCGGCCGCGGAATAGATCGTGCCTTCCAGTTTGGGATGTGGCTCGGCTGTTTTGGCGGCGACGGCAACGTTGGCTCCGTCACGCGCGGCCCGCAGCGCAATTGCCTTGCCGATCCCGCGCGACGCGCCAGTGATGAAAAGTGTCTTGCCCTTCAGGGACATGGTGGTTCCTCCGTAAGCCGCTCTCCGGCGACAACCTTGCGGTCTGAAATTTTCTCATCCGAGCAAACGTGGCTCAGGCCTTCTTTTTCGTCATGAAAGCCTGGAAGGCAGCTATCGTTTCCGGCGCACTCAGCCGGCTGGCGAAGATCCTGATTTCTTCCTCTACGCGCTCGGACAGCCGAGCTGTGTCGCCGCGCAGAAGCTTTCTGGAAAGCGCCATTGCTTCGGGTGGCTTAGCGGCGATTTCCTTCGCGCAGGCAAGTGCCGCCGCGTCGACGTCACCTTCGACAACCTCGTTTACCAGTCCGGCCTGTGCCGCCTTTTCGGCCGAAAAGGCGTTGCCGAGGCAGAGCAGCTCAAAGGCCCGGGCCGGCCCCATGATCTGAGGTCCGAGCAGGCTGGACCCTGCCTCCGGAACAAGCCCAAGATCGACGAAGGGGGAACGGATGAGGGCGCGCGGGCTGGCAAACACCATGTCGCAATGCATCAGCAAGGTTGTACCGACACCGATGGCAATACCGTCTATCGAGGCAACCAACGGCTTTTCGTTGCGAACCAGAGCCCTCAGGAACCGGACGACCGGTGTTTCACCAAGCCCGGTCTTGCCAGCGTATTGCAGGAAGTCGCCAATATCGTTGCCGGCGGTAAAAACTTCCGGCAGGCCGCAAATCAGATGGCAGCGAATATCCGCATCCGTGTTGCCTGTTTCCAGAGCTTCGGCGAGATCACTGTACATCTGCCCGGTCAGGGCATTCTTCTTTTCCGGCCGGTCCAGACGCAGGGTCTGGACACCGTCTTCAAGGGACTTGCGGATCATCATCTACTCCGATCAGGCGGTTCAGGACGCCAGGGCTTCGGCGTCGAACGCCTGAATTGCTTCGGCGGACAGAAGAATATCCGACTTCAAACCGGCGGTTTCCCCCATTGTGGTTTCACAGAAACTGCGGGCAAGCAGCGTACGTTCTGACAGCCGCTGTGCCGGTTCACCTGTCGAGGCAAGCGCCCCCTTGGCAAGCAAGGCGCCGCCCAGGGTCAGTCCGGCCAGCCGCAGATAGGGCGTCGCCCCGGCCAGGGCATCGCCGATCCTGCCGTCCGCCTGCGCGCTCAGCATGAAGCTCGTTGCTTCCTCAAGATCCCGGATACTGGCCGAGAGCCGATCCGCGGTGGCACCGAATTCAGGGCGGTTGGAGGCAGCAACCTCGTCGGCCACGGTCTGCAGCTCCGCGATGAAGCCCTTGATGTGTTCACCGCCGGACAGCGGCAGCTTGCGCATGACCAGGTCGATGGACTGGATACCATTGGTGCCTTCATAAATCGGGGCGATGCGCGCGTCGCGCAGATGTTGTGCGGCGCCGGTTTCCTCGATGAAGCCCATGCCGCCGTGTATCTGAATACCCAGCGAAGCGACCTCGACGCCGAAGTCGGTCGGCAGCGCCTTGGCGATCGGCGTCAGCAGACTTGCACGCTCGTTCCAGAAGGTCTTGCCGGCTTCGTCTTCGGCAATCTTCGACATGTCGATGGCGTGGGCGCAGGCGTAACAGATGGCGCGGGCAACCTGCGTGCGCGCCTTCATGCCAAGCAGCATGCGTTTGATATCCGGGTGGCGGGCAATCGGGCTCATGCCTTCGCCGGTCTCGCCGGGAGCCCTGCCCTGCTTGCGCTCCAGCGCGTAGGCAAGCGCATGCTGATAGGCACGCTCGGCCACACCAAGCCCCTGAATACCGACTGCAAGGCGAGCGTTGTTCATCATCGTGAACATGCAGGCCAGACCGCGATTTTCCTCACCGACCAGCCAGCCGATGGCACCGCCCTCGTCGCCATAGACCATGGTGCAGGTGGGCGAACCGTGAATGCCCATCTTGTGTTCGACACCGGCCACCTTCACGTCGTTGCGCTCACCCAAGGAACCGTCGTCGTTGACCAGGAACTTCGGTACAAGGAACAGCGAAATGCCCTTGGTGCCTGCTGGCGCATCCGGCAGGCGCGCCAGCACCATGTGGACGATGTTGTCGGTAAGATCGTGGTCGCCGTAGGTAATGAAAATCTTCTGGCCGAAGATGCGGTAGGTGCCGTCGTCCCGACGCTCGGCCTTTGCCTTGAGCGCGTTCAGATCCGAACCGGCCTGCGGCTCGGTCAGGTTCATGGTGCCCATCCACTCGCCGGATACCAGCTTCTCCAGGTACTTGGCCTTGAGCTCTTCCGAAGCGTGTTTTTCCATCGCCTCGATAGCACCGATGGTCAGCGTGGGCCCAATGGCGAACGCCATTGAACCGGAGTTCCACATTTCCAGCGCCGCCGCCGACATCATCACCGGCAGGCCCTGGCCGCCGGACTCCGGATCGGCAGTCAGGCTGTTCCAGCCGCCCTCGATCCATGCATGATATGCCTCGCGCCACCCTGGAGGAGTAGACACCTTGCCATCGGCAAGCGGTGTGCCGTGCTTGTCGGCAACAGCATTGAGAGGGGCGATTTCCTCGGCGGCGAACCGGCCCGCCTCTGTCAGGATGGCATCGACAAGATCGTCGCCGAGTTCGGCATGACGGGCACTCTTTTGCAGGTCGGACAGACCGCAGACATGTTTCAGAGTGAAGGCAATCTCATCGACGGGTGCGCGATACATTCAGGTCCTCCCAAAACCAATTGGCTTTCGATTCTTGCCGCCGGATGGCGGTTTTCGCTGTTCCGAGCTTGACGGCGGCAAGGCTACTCCGCAAAAGGCGCTATCGACAGCGGTTTGAAAGGACAATAGACCCGTTGACGTTAACGTCAACCCGTATCGCAGCGGCAGGTCATCGTCTTTTTGGTCAATTGCGGAAATGACATGTCCGGTCGGCTCGAGCCCTTCCGGAACTCATTGTACCGCCATTGTCGAAACCGAAATCTTCGCACATCCGGGCAGCTCTCGACTGCCGGATACGCAAGCGAGTGAGGCACATGCGGACTTGGACGCTCGACATCGCGGCACCTGGCTGGAAGGCAGCGCCTGAAGCAGATGCTGTGTGCGCTGCCCTGATGGCGGGTGACCTTGTGGCGGTGCCGACCGAAACCGTTTACGGCCTTGCCGCCGACGCCACCAACGGCACGGCCTGTGCAAAGATTTTTGCCGCCAAGGGCAGGCCCCAGTTCAATCCGCTCATCTCCCACGTCCAGACGCTGGATGCTGCTCTGGAGCATGGTGTTTTCGACGAACGTGCACTTGCACTGGCTGAAGCCTTCTGGCCCGGCCCCTTGACGCTGGTCGTGCCCAAACGCCCGGATTCCCCGATTTCCGATCTGGCCACTGCCGGACTTCAGACTGTTGCACTTCGGGCTCCGGTCGGTCCGGTGATGCGATTTCTGGCGGAAAAGACCGGCAGGCCCCTCGCCGCGCCAAGCGCAAACCGTTCGGGCAAGATCAGTCCGACACGGGCAGAAGACGTCGTTGCCGATCTCGGCCCTTCGCTCAGCTTCGTCATTGACGCGGGCGCTTGTGCCGTCGGCATAGAATCCACCATCGTCGGCCTTGTTGACGAAACTCCGCGCCTGTTGCGGCCAGGCGGCCTTGCCCGCGAGGACATCGAACGCGTACTTGGCCAATCGCTGCAAGGCGCGAGCCCCGACATGCGGCCGGACGCTCCGGCGGCCCCCGGCATGTTAACATCTCACTATGCCCCCGACGCTGCGATGATACTGAACGCCAGCGAGGTGAACGCCGCAGACGGACTGCTCTCATTCGGGGCTGATCGTTTGCCAGGGGCTGAAAGTGCACAGGCTGAATTCAACCTGAGCCCGGCAGGTGACCTTGCCGAAGCTGCCGCAAATCTGTTTCGCGCCATGCGATTTCTGGACGCTAGGGGTGTCCGCGTCATCAAGGTGCAGTTTATCCCCAGCTTTGGATTGGGCGAAGCGATCAACGATCGGCTACGCCGCGCGGCGGCACCACGCGACTGACCCCGACCAACGCTTGCGATGGAATGAGCCGGCTAAATTTATCCGGCAATGATTTGGCGCATTCTTTGGCACCAAAACAAAAGGCCTTAAAAAACAGCAACTCGGAAGCAGGCGCTAAAATTCAAGCTGAATCCGGACCGCCTTAAGTTAACCGAAGAGAGACGCAAGTTTCCGCTTTAACGGACAAGCAACCGTCGCCCTCGCAACTCGATTTTGGTTAAGCAAACCATACAATATCTATCGAGATACGACCCTCTACTGCAAACTTATCAACACCATGCCCCAAATGGATTACGGTAAAAAGCTCGCATTCCCTTACTGGAATCACGTAGTTTAAGAATCAGATTTGAGATGCAGCGGACCTCCCCTCGGGCATTGCGGTGCTCGCACCTCGGTAAGGGCCGGCAAAGAGCCGGCCCCTTTTTTTGACCTTCCCTTTCCATGACCCAAGTCCGACCAGCCGAAGCGGAAGCCGGTACACCAGGACGCGTGCGACACTGGCCCAGTCTGCTGCCTCATGTAGGTCACCTGCCTCAAACGCGCTCGATGCGCCTCCCTCGATGCGGGACAAGCCGAGGTGGAACCGGTATCGGGGTCCGAGTTGGGTCTGATCTGACTTGCTCAATGCCCCGCCCGAACTCCCGGCTTTCCTTTCCGCGGCTCACCAATTTTGCCGCAGTCGTTATTCCAATGCGGGAATTGACAGCCTGTCCGGCAACCGTTCTGATGCAGAGCCGACAAAAGATAACAATCGACCTTCCGGAAACGCCCCCTTGTCTACCTTGCTTCTGCATCATTCGTCCTATCTCGACCACCTGACACCCGTGGGGCATCCGGAGCGACCGGACCGGATCCGGGCGATCGACAGGATCCTGGAGCACGAAAAATTCCAGTCCGTGGAACGCGACCTCGCTCCCATGGGAACCGTTGAGGACATCGCCCGCGCCCACCCGATGAGCTACGTCGACCAGATCCACCGGCTGGCGCCGGCGGAAGGAACAGCCCGGGTTGATGCGGACACCACCATGTCGCCCGGCACCTGGGAAGCAGCGCTTCGCGGCGTTGGCGGTGCATGCCGTGCGGTCGACGAGGTCTTGACGAAAAAGGTCAACAACGCCTTTTCCGCTTCTCGCCCACCGGGCCACCACGCTGAAAAAGACCGCGCCATGGGCTTCTGCTTTTTCAACAACGCAGCGGTTGCCGCGCGTTATGCGCAGGCAAAGTTCGGACTGGAGCGGGTGGCCATCGTCGATTTCGACGTTCACCACGGCAACGGCACGCAGGACATTTTCTGGGACGACCCCACGGTAATATATTGCTCCACCCACCAGATGCCGCTCTATCCGGGTTCGGGAGCCGCCTCGGAGACCGGAGAAGCCAACACGATCGTGAATGCACCTCTGGCCCCGGGAGAGGATGGAACCGGCTTCAAGGAAGCGTTCGAAGTCCTGCTGCTGCCTCGCCTCAATCACTTCGCGCCGGAGCTGGTCATCATTTCCGCAGGTTTCGATGCGCACATGCGCGACCCGCTTGGGGGCCTTAATCTGGTCGAGGCCGACTTTGCCTGGGCAACACGCGCGCTGATGGACGTTGCCGACGCCCACAGCAACGGTCACCTGATCTCCGTCCTTGAAGGCGGATACGATCTCGAGGGCCTGGCGCGATCGGTCGCAGCCCATGTCATGACGCTGATGACGGGTTAAGCGATCCCGCTTCGGCGCAGCAAGACCGAAAAGCACGGGGATGACCGTCTGAAGGCCCAAATGAAACCTTGACCTTCAGCCCTCAGACCGCAAGTTTCCCTCAAGACCAGATGCCATCCAGACAAACGGGATCCGACCGATGACCGATGCTGCCAACGATATTGCCGGCCTTTCCTTTGAAGAAGCGCTGAAGCAGTTGGAAACCATTGTGCGGGAACTCGAGCAGGGTAACGTACCGCTGGAGCGAAGCATCGACATGTACGAGCGTGGTGATGCGCTGCGCAAACATTGCGACACGCTCCTGAAATCGGCGGAAGCCAAGGTCGAGAAGATCCAACTGGGTCAAAATGGCGAAGCCAGCGGCACCGAAGCACTCGACCCGCAGTAATCCGACAAGATCATTTTCCAGTCCGACCAGACGCCATTCCGTCAGATCGCGGACAGCCCCCCCCTTATACGTGGCCTGATCGGTCGACAGGGGCTTTTAGCTTACTTCAAACTTCATCGTCTTGACCGGCTTGCAGCTGGTCAACTGCCATCCGCATTGTCGCCGGCATTGCGAGCGCGTCACCCCGTTGATGTGTCGACCACCCTTATCGAGACGACGGCGTCAACCGCGGCCAAGCTGCCAGCACCAGCCAGCATTCACCTTCATTCATTTTGAAGTAAGTTCGAGTTCCATCCCGCTCCCGACACAACAATTCCCTCACTATTCAACGACTACGCAATCATCCGTACCCTAGGTTACTATCTCCGGTTTTATTGCTATTTACTCGATAAGTTGATAAAATCATTGTCAAAATAGAATCCTGACAATGTAATCACTAATAGACGCAGCAGAGCATGCCGGCACTCAGCCATCGCGACCACGTAGAACTACTTATGCGGATGCTCAAGCGTCCGTTGCAATCTGAAGGTTGGCACCCGGTACTGAACTTCATCGACGACAAACTGAACTGCAGAACCTTTCTTGCCGAATACGATGGAGACGGCACACCGTTAAGGTCCCTGGGCGGCGAAAACCAGGCCAGAGAGCTCGCGACCCTTTTCAGCCGTATTGAAACGGTGAACGGCAACTCCGCATTTCAGTTCCTGCTCACCGAAGCCTCCCAGCTCTACCCCTATTCGAAGACATCCCTGGCGAACCATCGTCAGACGGCATCCGACCCCGCTACCGGATCGCAGGAAACTTCGCACCCAGATGCGAATATGGCAGGCAACTGGCTGGAAAATGCTCCCGGGCTGGTTACGCCAGTCAGGCGCACTGCACACTCTTCCGTCCTGTTTGGCTGCCTTTTCAGAGGATACAGCACCGAAAGGATTGACGCGGACCGGGCCAGCGCGACCTTTCACACCCTTGTCAGTGCGCTGCTGCCCGCACTCGATCTGCATTTCCAACTGGAAAAACAACGGCTCGAAAACCAGTTCCAGGAATTGATGCTTTTGGAACAGGAGGGCGCTGCGGTTCTTGTCGACGCTAACCGGGTGATACTTGCCGAAACGTCAGAGGGGCTGGAAAGGTTGAACGAACTGGATATCGCCGTCCGTCGGCAGCGGCACCTGGCGATCAACAGCAGACGCCTTGAGATTGCCCTTCAAGAACAACTGGCGACTTTCGAAGACGGTGGCATCGCAGACCCGACAAGCGTCCTTTTTTGTCCCGCACCGGAGAGCGGACTTGTCTGCCGGGTGTCGCTGGAGACCGTTTCGTGCCCGGGCCTGCCGCCGGACGCCTGCGCACAACCTTTGTTTTTGATCCGCACGACAACATCAAAAGACCCTCCGGAAGAGGTCGAAATTTGCCTTCAGGACCACTACGAGCTTTCACATTCCGAAGCACGCCTGGCCTGGCATCTGACCATGACAGGCGCACTGAGCACTACGATCCAGGATCTCGGCATCACGCAGAACACTGCAAAAACACACCTGCGACGGATCTACGAAAAGACCGGAGCGCACACACAACTTCAACTCGCACGGCTCGTCCACCGGATCGCCCGCCTGTTTTGAAAGTATTCAGGAACGCAGAATTTTGTGTTGAAGCCACTTGCTATCATTATTGTTTCAGCAACCGAAATGCGGCCAACGCACAAAAAAATGGAGCCGTGGACTACGACTCCCAGTTGATCACTGTGCACGTGGCCCCATCGACCACCCTCAATCCCTAGGCCAGTTCCAAATGCTTTGCATCACCCAAAGGGGTGATTGCGCGTATTTTCACTAAAAATTGCACGGTTTCTGCCAAACACCGTCTTAAGTCTTTTGAGGCAAAGGCGGGGTAAATTTTCGACCGAAATCATGAGGCCAATTTGGCGCATACCCCCTGCCCGATTTGCGCCCTATATCCGGTTGGTGTATGCCTGCCCGCCATGTTTCAAATCGTGGAGCTATCTCCAGAGTGACTTCCAAGCCCGATACCCCGCTTCTTGACAAGGTTAAGTCCCCGGCCGATCTGCGCCTGCTCGATGAAAGCGAACTCAAGCAGCTCGCCGAAGAGTTGCGTGCGGAAACGATTGACGCCGTGTCGATTACTGGCGGACACCTGGGCGCCGGGCTCGGTGTCGTGGAACTTACGGTCGCGCTGCACTACGTGTTCAACACGCCGGAAGACAAGCTCATCTGGGACGTCGGCCACCAGTGCTATCCGCACAAGATCCTGACGGAACGCCGCGACCGCATTCGCACGCTTCGCCAGGGTGATGGCCTGTCCGGCTTCACGAAACGCGCCGAAAGCGACTTTGACCCGTTTGGTGCAGCCCATTCCTCCACGTCGATCTCGGCAGGCCTCGGCATGGCCGCCGGACGGGATCTGAAGGGCGGAAACAATAACGTCATAGCGGTGATCGGTGACGGCGCCATGTCCGCCGGCATGGCCTACGAAGCGATGAACAACGCCGGCCATCTCGGCTCGCGCCTTATCGTCATCCTGAACGACAACGACATGTCCATTGCGCCGCCGGTCGGCGCCATGTCCGCCTATCTGGCCAGGCTCGTTTCAGGGCCGACTTACCAGACCTTGCGCGATGCGGCCAAGAACCTGGTGAAGAACCTGCCCAAACCCGTGTTCGAAAAGGCGGCCCGGGCTGAAGAATATGCCCGCGGGTTCTGGACAGGCGGCACGCTGTTCGAGGAACTCGGCTTCTATTATGTCGGCCCGGTGGACGGTCATAACCTGGAACACCTGCTGCCTGTTCTGAAGAACGTCCGCGACACCCACCATGGCCCGATCCTGATCCATGCGGTCACGCAGAAGGGCAAGGGTTATGCTCCTGCCGAAGGGGCCAAGGACAAGTATCACGGCGTCGCCAAGTTTGATGTCGTCACAGGCAAGCAGTCCAAGCCGAAGGCCAATGCGCCCAGCTACACCAACGTCTTTGCGACATCCTTGATCAAGGAAGCGGAAACGGACGACAAGGTGGTCGCGATTACAGCCGCCATGCCGGACGGCACAGGCCTTGATCTGTTCGGCGAAGCCTATCCGAAACGCACCTTCGACGTCGGTATCGCCGAACAACATGCGGTTACCTTTGCCGCGGGTCTTGCGACCGAAGGCTTCAAGCCCTTCTGTGCGATTTACTCCACGTTCCTGCAGCGAGCCTATGATCAGGTTGTGCACGATGTGGCGATCCAGGGTCTGCCGGTACGTTTCCCGATAGACCGTGCGGGCCTCGTTGGTGCGGATGGCCCGACCCATGCAGGCGCTTTCGACACCGCTTTCCTGACCTGCCTTCCCGGTTTTGTGGTCATGGCGGCTTCGGACGAAGTGGAGCTGCGCCACATGGTGGCAACTGCCGTTGCCTATGACGAAGGCCCGATCTCCTTCCGATATCCGCGCGGCGAAGGTGTCGGTCTGGAGATGCCGGAACGCGGCAGCGTGCTTGACATCGGCAAGGGTGTCATCCGCAGGGAGGGCACCAAGGTTGCCCTTCTCAACTTCGGTGGCCGCATGAGCGAATGCCTCAAGGCGGCGGACGAACTGGATGCGGCCGGTCTTTCGACCACAGTCGCAGATGCCCGCTTCGCAAAGCCGCTCGACATGGACATGATCCGCCGTCTTGCCCGCGAGCATGAAGTTCTCGTGATGATCGAAGAAGGCTCCGCCGGTGGTTTCGGCAGCCATGTGCTGACCCGACTTGCCGAGGAAGGCTTGCTGGACAACGGACTGAAAGTGCGTGCCCTTGCCTTGCCGGATGCCTATCTCGACCACGACAAGCCGGACCTGATGTATGCCCGGGCAGGCCTCACCTGCGACGGCATACTGAAGACCGTCTTCACAGCGCTCGGAACGGCCTCCGTCAGCGCGCCGCAACGCGCCTGACCGGTCTTCAGGTCACCGGCTCCAGCACGCGGCATACTGTAATGGACAAAGTCGATTGGGGAGCGGGTTTCAAACCTGATTGACACAGGCCGCCATACCTGAAAAGGCTGGTCGAAAGAAACAGACGCGTCGGATCAATCCGGCGCTTTTGTTTTATTTCTGGAGCACGATACCGGCCGCGACGCTTCTGTTGGAGCTGCGGCGATCCATCGTCAGGATGCAGCCATGGCTCAGACCCTTCTTTCCGTGTCCGCTCTCTTGTTGTCCGTTGCCCTGCTCATATTCGGGCACGGTCTGCAGACGACACTGCTGCCGCTGGCCGCCGAACGGTTTTACTTCACCGACTTCGAAATCGGTCTGGTCTCTTCGGCCTATTTCTTCGGCATGGTGCTTGGCTGTCTCGGCGCACCTCTGGTGATCATGCGGGCCGGGCACATTCGCGCCTTTGCCGCACTTGTTTCGCTAATGTCGGCCGCCGCCATCCTGCATCCCGTGCTTATCGACCCCTATGCCTGGATGATCATCCGCATGATCTCCGGCTTCAGTCTTGCCGGCTTCTACATGATCGTCGAAAGCTGGCTCAACGAAAGCGCGTCCAACGAGAACCGCGGCACGGTGATGTCGTTTTACATCGTCATCCTGTTCGGTGCCCTGATGCTGGGCCAGATCTCGATCGCGTCGATGAATATTGCCGATTTCATCCCGTTCGCGATTGCCTCGGTGATGGTGTCCCTTGCGGTGATGCCCGTTTCGCTGACCACCTCGACCCAGCCTGCACCGATCACGCTGGTGCGGTTCCAGCCCGTCAAGCTCTACAAGAACTCCCCTGCCGCCTTCATCGGCGTGCTGTTTATCGGCAGTTCGCAAGGAGCCCTGCTGACGCTGTCTTCGCTCTACGGATCCCAGATCGGCCTCTCGACCAAGGAAGCCGCCTTTTATGCGGCGGCCATCGTCGGCGGCGGGCTTATCGCACAGTGGCCCGTTGGGCGTTTGTCCGACCGCATTGACCGGCGTCTTGTGATCGCAGGGCTGGGGATCGCAACCGCTGCCGTTTCGGCTGCTATCGTGTTCTTCTCACCGAAGGACTTCACGATTGCCATACTGAGCGCCGTGGCCGTGGGCATGGTCGTCCAACCGCTTTATGCAATCGCGGTTGCGCACGCCTTCGACCACGCGGCAGCTGAAGATTTTGTCGCCACGTCGTCCGGCATGCTGCTGTCGTTCGGTATCGGATCGATCATCGGGCCACTGGCCGCCTCCATGATCATGAGCAACACCGGCCCATCCGGGCTCTACATCATGATCATTGGGGCGAATATCCTGATGGTGATCTTCATCCTTGCCCGCGTCCTGACCCGTCAGGCACCGACAGCAGAAGAAAAGACCGACTTCGAATACGCTTCCACGGCACAGGTCGGTTCGGTTATCTCCGCTGAACCGCTGGATGCAGCAGCAGAAGAATACGTCATCGCGCCTGAAGATTTCCCCGCCTACGAAGACGACATCTACAATTTCGAATCGTCATCCGATGCAGAGGCAGAGGCAGAGGAAAACAACGCGTCCGCTGAAGGCGCCGCAACGGATGAAGCGCCGGATGCGACTGCAGACAAGACAACTCCAAAGAGCTGACACCGTCACGCGGCGGGTGACAGGCATCAGCCCATGCACCTGCGCGGTTTCGCCCCTCGACACGGCATTCCAACCGGCTTATAGCCGCTAGCATGAATGCGCGCGTCACAAAGCTGCAACAGCTAAGGCAGGAGCGTCACCCTTTGGTGGCGCTGGCAACCCTTGCCTTTGCAATGCGGCTTGTTCTGCTGGTTCTCGCCAGCGCGCTGACGCCGGACGCAGCTGTTGCCGCGGGCCTTACCAGTCTCTGCCAGCCCTCCGGGCAGGAACAAAACCTGCCTGGACCGCATAACCCGCTGACCTGCCAATGCGGCCCGGTCTGCGCTCATGGCTGTGCTATCGCGCCCTGCCTTGCAGGTGCTTTCGCCCCTTTGAACCTGTCGCCCGAAATTTCCGCCACTGAACGCGTTCCGGCAGGGCAACAGGCTGTGCTGGCCGTTCCTTATAGAGCTACTGCCATCAGGGCTCCTCCTTCCTTGATCTGAAAGAAAATCCAACTTCTCAGACCTCAAGGAATAGCATTATGAAACTCTGGAAATCCGTTGCGGCAGCAGCCGCCCTTTCGCTTGTCTCCCTGTCCGCCCTTGCCAGTGACTACAAGGTTGGTGAACTGACCCTGACCCAACCCTGGACCCGCGCGACCCCGCCCAAAGCAAAGGCCGGTGGCGGTTTCGTCGAGATCGTCAACAACGGTACCGACGCAGACCGCCTTGTCGCGGTCAGTTCCGATGTTGCCGCGAAGGTGGAAATCCACGAGATGGCAGTCACCGACGGCGTGATGAAAATGCGAAAGATGGAAAATGGCATCGACATCCCGGCTGGCGAAACGGTTGCGCTTCAACCGGGCGGCTTCCACATCATGTTCATGGGCCTGAACCAATCCTTCGAAGAAGGCACCAGCATTCCGGTTGTCCTGACCTTTGAAAAGGCCGGGGACGTTGCCATTGAACTTCCTGTTGCCAAGATGGGCGCCAAGGCACCTGATGGCGAAGCTGCGCATGGTGCGATGGACCACCGCAAGATGGATCACGGCAAGAACTAAGCCCCGTCAGCGGGCGTTGCCTCGGCGAAGACGCAACGCCAGCAATTTCTTTTCCAAGCGCCAGAGCCGCCAGCCCGTCTCGAAGCCGGCACTGAAGGCTCTGGCCAAAGCAGGACGAAACCGATGTCTGGTTTGAAACTTTTCCGGTACGTGGCCTGGGCTGCTGTTGCCGTGCTCGCTGTCGTGTCCGGTGTTCTGGTCTATCAGCAGACTGCCGGCAACAAGGGCACCGGTGCCTTGATCGAGCCGCTTGCGGCCATTGGCGGCCCGTTCGAACTTGTCAGCGGCACCGGCGAAACGGTGACCGACGAGACCTTCTCCACCAAGCCGACAGTGATGTTCTTCGGCTTCACCTTCTGTCCGGACGTCTGCCCGACCACGCTTTCCGAACTTCAGGGCTGGATGGCCGAACTCGGACCGGATGCGGACAAGCTCAACTATGCTTTCGTCACTGTGGATCCGGAACGCGATACGCCCGAAGTCATGCGTGACTATGTCTGGGCATTCGACAAGCGTATCGTTCCGCTGACCGGTTCGCGGGAACAGATCGATGCGATGCTGAAGGCCTATCGGGTCTATTCCAAGAAGGTGCCACTTGACGATGGCGACTATACGATGGACCATTCCGCTGCCGTCTACCTGATGAGTGCCGACAATAAGTTCGTCGGTACCATTGCCTATGGCGAGGCCGAGGAAAATGCCCTGAAGAAGCTGCGCAGGCTGATCGACAACGCACCTGCCTCTTCCTGAGGCGATAGCTGGAGCAAGCCGAACATAATGCGCATGCCGCTGTTCATGGGACTGACCGCCGGCGCGACGGGCCTCGTCGCGCTTTCGGCGTTTCTGTGGCTGTATGCCGGTGAACGGGTTTATGCCGACCGCCTGATCTCGGCAATCGCCGGCTGCTTCTGAAGACCGCATGTCCAAACAACGCCTCGACCAGCATCTCGTCGATACGGGTGTCTTTCCAAGCCGCGCACGGGCGCGTGACGCAATCCTGCGCGGAACGGTGAGCGTCGATGGTCATCTATGCACCAAACCGGCGCAGAAGACTTCGGCGGACGCCAGCATCACGGTTGAAGATCCCGCTTCCGGTTATGTCAGCCGGGCCGCGCTGAAGCTGATCGAAGGCCTCGACCGGTTCACGGTCGACCCCACAGGCCGGATCTGCCTCGATATTGGCGCGTCCACAGGCGGATTTACCCAGGTTCTGCTGGAACGTGGGGCCACCAAGGTTCACGCCATCGATGTCGGGCATGGTCAGTTGCACGACAGTCTGAAGTCAGACCCGAAGGTGGCCGCGCGCGACGGCCTCAACGCCCGGGATCTGACCTCACAGAACCTTGGAGGAGACGCCCCGGCTCTGCTTGTCTCGGATGTCAGCTTCATCTCGCTAAAGCTTGCCCTTCCTCCCGCTCTTGCGCTGGCGGCACCGGGTGCTGAAGGTGTCTTTCTGGTGAAGCCGCAATTCGAGGCGGGCAAGGACAATATCGGCAAAGGCGGTCTGGTCGATCCGGAAATTGCCGAAGAGACCGCAAAATCCCTGCAGATGTGGTTGAACACCATTCCCGCCTGGCAGGCAGGCGACCTCGTCCCCTCGCCGGTCAAGGGTGGTGACGGCAATGCGGAATGGCTGCTCTACGGAAAGAAAGCCGGTTGAGGGCTGTCGCCTCTCATCTCCTTCGACGTCTGGTGAAAGCGCAAAAGCCTGTTTCCATCAAGGGAGCGGGAAGCACGTCCCATGATCAAGACTTGCCCAAACCCCTAGTTGGCGTTATCGCTCGCCCATGAGCGAGAGAGAGATTGAAATCACCACGCTCGGTCACCGCGGCGACGGCGTTGCCGAAACGGAGACCGGGCCGATCTACGTGGCCGGGGCGCTGCCCGGGGAAATCGTCCGGGCGAACGTCGTGGACGGACGCGCCCAAAAGCCCGTGATCGAAAAGCCGTCGCCGGACCGGATCGAACCCGTGTGCCGTCATTACTCCGCCTGCGGCGGCTGTTCCGTACAGCACCTTGCGGAAGAGCCATACCTTGTCTGGAAAAGCGGGCTGGTCGAAAAGGCCTTGCGCGACCGTGGCATCGAGACCGAAGTTTCCGGGACGATAGCTGCGACCATGGGAGGGCGACGCCGGGCTGTACTGACGGCCACCCGTGCCGGACGCCACACCTTGCTCGGTTACCATGAAAAGGCCAGCCACAGGCTGGTCGATATCGCCGAATGCCCGGTGCTCGACCCGGTCATCGTTGAAGCGCTGCCCGGCCTCAAGTCCCTTGCCTCGGAAGTGCTTCCGAAAAAGGGTGAACTGCGGATGACCGTTCTGGTAACGACCACCGGTCTGGATGTGGCTCTCGACAAGGCCGACAAGGGATACGAGCGCAAGATCCCGGCCCTGTCGCAAAAGGTCGTCGATCAGAACCTTGCCCGGCTTTCGGTCAACGGCGAAGTCATTCTGGAGCTCCGCCCGCCGCTGCTCGACATGGGCGGCATCGGCATTGTTGCCGCGCCCGGCAGTTTTGCCCAGGCGACACTGGCGGCGGAACATGCGCTTTCCAAGCTGGTAATTGACGGTGTCGGCAAGGCCAGGACAATTGCAGATCTCTTTTCCGGTGTCGGCACATTCGCGCTCAGGCTCGGCCGACAGGCAAATGTGCATGCGGTTGAAGGCGATGCTGCGGCACTGGCCGCCTTTGACAAGGCCCTGCGCAAACCCCAAGGCCTGAAGAAGGTGACCTTTGAACGGCGAGACCTGTCACGCAGGCCGCTGGTGAAGGAAGAGCTGGAGCCTTACGACGCCGTGGTTTTCGACCCGCCGCGCGCAGGCGCTCAAGCCCAGGCAGAGCAACTGGCGCTATCCAGGGTCAAGACGATTGTTGCCGTCTCCTGCAATCCGGCGACGCTTGCCCGGGATCTGCGGATCCTGCTCGACGGCGGTTATGTGCTGCAAAGCGTCACACCGGTGGACCAGTTCCACTATTCGCCCCATATTGAAGCAGTGGCGGTGTTGACCAGACCTTGATCAGGGAGTGAGCCATGAGCGCGGCGGATGAGGAATTCGGACCTGTCAAAGGAACCCGCAGCCTGCCGCCGTTCCTGAGCCTTGCCCGGCGAACGCGCTATGCGCTTTACCAGGGCAGCCGGGTCGCGCTCTACACCCTTCATTCCGAAGCCATGCGGCGGATGAACCGGGATCTCCAGAAACAGCTTCCGGAAACGCCGAAGGTTGTGCCGACCGGCCCGGTGCCGAGCCAGCGGCGCATGCTGTCGGACATCGTCAAGCTGTTTGCGGATGATCTGAAGTCCGTCGAGGACGGGATTTATCCGCTGCCTTCCGATGGCACCATGACGCCGGGCGAGCTGATCTCGACCAGTCGCGCCTTCTTCAAGGACGTGCCGGAGGTGGCACGCCGTCGTGCAAGCGGTGCGCATCAGGAGGTCAATTCCACCGAGGGATTTGCCGCTGCACTGCCGCGCTATTACCGGCAGAACTTTCATTTTCAGACCGACGGCTGGCTGTCGGAGGAAAGTGCCAGGCTCTATGACTTCCAGGTGGATGTGCTTTTTTCAGGTGCGACTGCCGCCATGCGTCGACGGGCCCTGGTACCCTTCGCCAGGATCTTGCGCCGCAAGGACCAACGCCACGTTTCGTATCTGGATATCGCCTGCGGCACCGGCGGTCTCTTGCGGCCCGCCCTGGCCGCATTTCCGCGCCTAAAGGGCACGGGGCTCGATCTGTCGGAACCCTATCTGAACGTTGCCCGTGAGCGCCTGCCGTCACGCCGTGCCAGTTATATCTGCGGCCTGGCCGAAACCCTGCCGTTTGCGGACAATTCTCTCGACGTCGTTTCCTGCGTTTTCCTGTTCCATGAACTGCCGCCGAAAATCCGGCGTCAGGTCGTCTCGGAGGTCGCACGTGTTCTGAAACCCGGCGGCTCCTTCCTTTTCGTCGACAGCCTGCAAACCGGAGACGTGCCGGAATATGACGGTCTTCTGTCGGTCTTTCCGCAGCTTTTCCACGAGCCCTATTTTACCTCTTACCTCAACGAAGACCTGACGGGTATCGCCAAGACGGCAGGGCTCGAAGAGAGCTGGATGGCGCCTGCCTTTGTCTCGCGCGTCGCGGAGTTTATCAAAAGCGACTGATCTTTCAGTATTACTGAAAAATCTCATTCCTTCTCTTGAGACTGAAAACAATCAGGCGTATATCGATCGCCATGAGATTGGATCTATGGCTCTTGCAGACAGGGGAAAGCCGCAGCGCCTTTGCGCGCCGCGCCAACCTGTCGCCTGCCTCCGTAACCGCCCTATGCAACGACCCCAATGTCTGGGTCTCGCGGGATATGGCCCGCAAGATCGCCATTGCCACCAATGGCGCCGTAACCCCCAACGACTTTCTCGGACTGTCTACAACCAAGGAGCATCCCGTGTCCCAGGCCCGTGTCGCAGAAGCAATCCGCGCATTCGAACGTGGAGAAATGGTGGTCGTGACTGACGATGACGACCGCGAGAACGAAGGCGATCTGATTGTTGCCGCCGCCAAGGTCACGCCTGAACAGATGGCCTTCATGGTGCGTCACACCTCCGGCATCATCTGTGCACCGATGACGGTTGCCCATGCGCGGCGCCTGCGCCTTGACCCAATGGTTGCCGAAAATGATGCTCCGCTTGCGACCGCCTTCACCATTTCCGTGGACTACCGCCAGGGACTGACCACCGGCATATCGGCCGAAGAGCGCTGCTCCACCGTACGTGCACTTGCAAACCCCAATGTCGGCGCTGACGACTTCGTCCGCCCCGGGCACATCTTCCCGCTGGTGGCCAAGGAAGGCGGCGTCATGATCCGCTCCGGCCACACGGAAGCTGCCGTCGACCTGTGCCGTCTCGCCGGACTGGAGCAGGTTGGCGTCATCAGTGAGCTGGTGAACGACGACGGCACCGTGAAACGCGGCCAGCAGGTTGCCGAGTTTGCAGCCGAACACGACCTGAAGATGGTTTCCGTATCCGACCTGATCGCCTGGCGCCAGCGTACCGAGAAACTGGTGGAACGCGTCAACGAACAGCCCGTCGACACGGTTTTCGGTCCGGCCTATGCCACCACCTATTCGACCCCGTATGACCCGATGCACCATCTGGCCATCGTCTACGGCGACATTCTGGACGGCCGCAGCGTGCCGGTGCGCCTGCAACTGGAATCCGTGCTTGATGATGTCTTCGGAGACGTCCAGCCACTCGACCAGATCATGAAACACTTTGCGGATCGCGGCCGGGGTGTCATCGTCTATCTCCGCGAAGGGTCGGTGGGCGTTGCCCGTCAGTCCAAGCGGCCGAGATCCGACTTTGAAGCCGCTGATTCCGAGGAACACAGCTCCGCACAAGCTAGACAGGAACAATGGCGTGAGGTCGGGCTTGGTGCACAGATCCTGAAGGACCTGGGCGTCAGTTCAATTCGCCTGCTGGCTTCCCGTGAGCGTCATTACGTTGGGCTGGAAGGCTTCGACATCAAGATTGACGAAACAGAGATCCTCGACACCTGAGGATCCTTCGGAAGGGGCCTTTCATGGCGGCGAAGAAAGAGGCAGTCAAACAAGAGGAAAACGTGAAGCCGACACCGGTGCCCTTCACCGTCGGCTTTAACCGCAGTCAGAGCGAAAGCATTGTCTACGGCAGCCTCATCCTCGGCATTCTGTTCGCCGTGATCGGGATTGTCGGCAATCTTCCCTTGCTGGCCCTCGCCGCCCTCGCCCCGCTCGCAATTGCCTTCTGGCACTATCCGATGATCGAAAAAGGCAAGCCACAGCTCGGCGCCAACGAAGACGGGCTTTATGTGGAACGCATCGGTTTCATCGACTGGGCCGCAATCCGGATGACGGACGTCAAACGGACGTCCGTCCGCAACATCGAGCTGGTCCGGCTGGACGTCCTCCTGACCCGTTCACTGGATGACGCCGTCACCAAGGCACAGACCTTTCCGGTCTGGAAGAAGTTCATGATGCGCAACTGGAAGCGCACGCCGCGCGAGCATGGCCGGGAGCTGATTGCGATCAACCTGCACACGCTAGCAGCCGACCCGGAAGAAATCCTGAGCCGCATCCGCGCCTTCAAGTTTGTCTGAGATTTCGCGGCCCCGGCAAGAAGCCGGGCCGGAATTTATTGGAAGACGACCAAACCAAGCCTGCTCATCGTGATCATCCCGGCCGGGCAAAGCCGGAACCGGGATGAGGTGCGACGAGCAGAACCAGGCAACCCTACATCAGGTTTTCCTTGAAGAAGTCGACGGTTCTCTGCTCTGCGAGCTTTGCAGCCTCTTCGTCGTAGCGCGGTGTCGTGTCGTTATGGAAGCCGTGGTTCACGCCCGGATACATATGCGCCACGTAGGTCTTGCCGTTGGCCTTCAGAGCTTCCTCATAGGCCGGCCAGCCCGCATTGATGCGTTCGTCCAGCTCGGCATATTGCAGCATCAGGGGCGCTTCGATCTTGGAGACATCCGCAGGATCCGGCTGACGTCCATAGAAAGGCACGCCCGCGGCAAGCTCCGGATAGGCGACCGCAATTGCATTGACCACACCGCCGCCGTAGCAGAAACCAACCGCCCCAACCTTGCCGGTGCTGTCGTCACTGATGAGGAGATACTCGAAGCCGGCGAAGAAATCGTTCATCAGCTTGGTGCCATCGACCGTACGCTGCAATTCGCGGCCCTGATCGTCACTGCCCGGATAACCGCCGACCGATGTCAGTCCGTCCGGCGCCAGCGCCATGAATCCGGCCTTGCCGAGGCGGCGCGCGACATCCTCGATATAAGGATTGAGACCGCGGTTCTCATGCACGACCAGCACCGCCGGCAGCTTGCCGGTCGCACCTGCGGGCTTCACCAGATAACCGTTGACCTCGCCATGGCCGTTTGGTGACGGGTAAGTGATGCGTTCGGTGACGATCCCCGCATCATCGGGAGCAACCTGTTGTGCCAGCGCATAATTGGGCGACAGCTGATCCAGCAGCATGGCCGCCGTCAGTCCACCAACCGCGAATTTTGCTGCCCCGTTCATGAACTCGCGCTTGGTAATCTTTCCATGCGCGTAGAAATCATAAAGATCCAGAAGCTCCTGAGGAAAATCCTTTGCCGTCATACGGCGCACAGGCGTCATTTCATTCATGTCATTACTCCCTGAAATGCATGAGACGTCATGCTGGAGATAAAACTAGAGAGATGACGGGCAAGGTCCATGGCCCTTGCCTTCCGGAATTGTAACGAGTTGTAACGCTGCGAAGTTGCCCGTCAGCCGATCTGGCCGCGATGACGCAGGAAATGGTCCGCCAGAACGCAAGCCATCATCGCTTCGCCGACCGGCACCGCGCGGATGCCGACGCAAGGGTCATGCCGGCCCTTCGTCATGACGTTGACCTCTTCACCCTTGCTGGTGATGGACTTGCGCTCGGTGAGGATCGATGACGTCGGCTTGACCGCGAACCGGACAACCAGGGGATCGCCGTTGGAGATCCCGCCCAGAACACCGCCGGAATTGTTGCTCAGGAAGACGGGCCGGCCGACGTCATCAAGGCGGATCTCGTCTGCATTGTCTTCACCGGTCAGGCTTGCGGCATCGAACCCGTTGCCGACCTCAACCCCCTTGACCGCATTGATCGACATCATCGCAGCAGCAAGATCCGTGTCCAGCTTGCCGTAGATCGGCGCGCCCCAACCGGCGGGGACACCTTCTGCAACGACTTCGATGACGGCACCGACAGAAGACCCGGCCTTGCGGATGCCGTCCAGATAGTCCACCCAGAATGCGGCGGCCTTTGCGTCCGGAGAAAAGAAGGCGTTGTTGTCGACTTCCGCCCAGTCCCAGTTGGCCCGGTCGATCTTGTGCGGTCCAACCTGCACCAAAGCGCCGCGAACGGTTACGCCCTGCAACACCTTGCGTGCGACGGCCCCGGCGGCAACGCGCATGGCGGTTTCGCGCGCCGAGGAACGTCCACCGCCGCGATAGTCGCGGATGCCGTATTTGGCGTCATAGGTGAAATCGGCATGGCCGGGACGGAACCGGTCCTTGATCTCCGAATAGTCCTTGGAGCGCTGGTCGGTGTTTTCGACAAACAGCGAAATCGGCGTCCCGGTCGTTTTCTGGATACCGTCCTCGTCAACCATGACGCCGGACAGGATCTTCACCTCATCCGGCTCGCGCCGCTGCGTGGTGAAGCGGGACTGGCCCGGCTTGCGCTTGTTCATGAAGCCCTGAATATCGGTCTCCGTCAGGGGAATGAGCGGCGGGCAGCCGTCCACCACGCAACCAATAGCGGGACCGTGGCTTTCGCCCCAGGTGGTGACCCGGAAAAGATGACCAAAACTGTTATGCGACATGAACGGTGACCGAGGCTTGCAATTGAACTGTCAGGCGCCGAGCGATACGCCATCGCGCCCGCAAGCTCAAGCCCGCAGCCGGGTATACAGGTATTTTTGGCAAGTCCATTCGTCCACCACCCTTGTCAAAATTAAAGACAAGTAGATTTCGAATGGAAGCTGGCGTCCTTGGCACGAGTTTCACGATGTCTTGAATTAACGACCTAGGAAATCGCGCGAACCGTTCGCAAAATTCGACCCTTGATTTGCTAATCCTTAAACCTCTACCGTTATTACACGTTGGGATCTAATAAACACCAAGAGGCAAAACGTTGCGGATCAGGGGCTGGCTGACTGGACTGATCGTATTTCTGCTGGCACCCAGCCTGCTCTTTGCCTCACTCTGGTTTCATAATAAATTCGAGAAAGTCAACTCGATCGACCACAGCCTGGCCGGGCTGCACCTGATCGAGGCACTCGGGCCGCTGATGCAGGAGAAAGCGCTCACCGGCAAGATCAGGGAGACGCCGGCCCAACTGCGCGAACGCCTGGAAACTCTCGGGGGAAATGAGCTTTCCGCCGACCTCGTTCAGCCGCTCGACACCTTCCTGAACGAAGGCAACATTCCGCTCGCGCTTCGGCAGGCCCGTATCCTCGCCTCGATGATCTCCCAGGTCACCAGGCTGAGTTCGACTTCATCCTTCGAGACCGCAAAACTTCCGCATCTGATCACCGACACCATGCCGACCGTCGTGATCGAATCCGCGATCATGGCAAGCAATGCGAAAAGCATTTCCAGCCGGGGCGAGATCAATGTCTGGGACAAGATGCTGATCCCCGTGCAGGGAGGCCAGTACAAGATTGCCGCCGACGGGGCATCGCGGGACACGGTTGATTACTTTAACGACCTGACCGGTGAGAAAGCAGATCTGCTGCGAAAACAGGCAAGAGCCTTCCGGACAACGAACGTCGCCTTCCAGACCGCAGGTTCGAAACTGCTCTCTTCTACGATCACCGCCTCAAAGGGTGCGGATGTCATTGCCCTGCCCGTGGTGGAGATGCAGCCGGCCCTGGTCGGCGCCGCATTCGACCTTTGGCAGTCCACCGTCGATTATCTCCTGATGGACCTGCAGAGACAGCGATCCGAGACACTGTTTGCCGTTACACTTGCCGGACTTGTCGGCGGACTGGTCATTGTTGCAGCTTTTGCAATCGCCATTGCTCTGTCGCGCGCACTTGCCGACAGGACGCAGCAGGAATTCGAAAATCTCGGATTTCACGATCCCCTGACCGGACTGCCGAACCGCCGCGCCCTTCTGAATACGATACGCAACCTGCCACCGGCAGAGCCGGGAACGCGCACGGGTGCAATCCTGATCGACCTGCGCCAGTTCAAGAAGGTGAACGACCGGTTCGGGGACCACAACGGCGATTCACTTCTGCGCCAGGTGGCCGAACAGCTGACCCAGCACGCGGAACCGGAAGACTTCCTGTGCCGGACAGGCGGAACGGAGTTCCTGTTTCTACGTCCGCGCCTCAAGAAGGCGGCGCAGTTCGAGCAACTGGCGTTCACACTTCTCCAGGAAATTGCGACCGACCGGATCATCGGCAACAACAGGTCGGCCATCGAGGCGAATGCGGGCATCTTCATCAGCAGTCCGGGCGAGCAGGTCTTCGATCATCTGCTGACCGATGCGGCTCTGGCCCTGAGAGCGGCCAAGCAAAAGGGGCCGCGCAAGTTCGATCGCTTCACCCCGGCAATGCGCGCTGCCTTCGAGGAAAACGACGAGATTGCCAAAGAGCTGCAGAATGCGCTCAAGAACGGCAATATCGTTGCCTGGTTCCAACCGCAGGTGAATATTCACACGGGCGAAGTTGTCGGCGCGGAAGCCCTCGCCCGGTGGATTGATGACGACGAGATCCGGTATCCAGGCGCTTTCCTGCCTGCCGCAATGGAAGTCGGTTATCTCGAGGAGATCGAAGAGGCCGTGCGCAGCCGGGCGCTGAAGTTTGCCGCCAGCCTGAGCGGCAAGACAAGGCCAGCCATACATCTGGGCCTGAACGTCACCGCCAGTCTCCTGACAAGCGCCAAGGCGGTGGATGCGCTCCACAGGCAGGTGCTTGACCTGGGACTTCAGCCTGCAGACGTCAGCCTGGAAATCCTGGAAGCGGTGATGATCGACGAAATCACGGCCGCCCCCATCAAGCAGAATATCGCCCGCCTGTCGGAACTTGGGTTCTTCATCGAACTGGACGACTTTGGAACCGGCCATTCAAGCATTTCGAGCTTGCGCGATCTGAAGGTTGACCGGGTCAAGATCGACAGGAGCTTCATTTCCGGCGTCGATGCCGACCCCGCCCTGCAGAAATTCACCAGTGCGCTGATCAATCTTGCCAAGAGCCTCGACATCAGCGTCCTTGCCGAAGGTGTGGAAACCGAAGGCGAGCGTGACTGGCTGAAACGCCACGGGTGCGACGTCATCCAGGGGTTCCTCATATCAAAGGCCGTTCCCGACAGCGACCTTGCGATGATGATCCTGAAACAGAATTTTGCACACCCGATGCCCGCCCTGGAACGGCACAGCCCGCTGCGCAGTCAGGCCTGACCGACCGCCTTCGGCACAATGTTCGCCTGCCGTTTCTTGAATTCGGCAGCTGCCAGAGAAAACCCGCCGTCAGCCCCGTCGACGAAATGGATATGCCGGCTTTTGCCGATATCCTCGACAAAGCAGGTCATCAGAGCGGACGTGGACACATGCAGCCCGAACACCAGATCCCCGGCGGCGTAACCAGCCTTCAGATAGTCTTCGACACCTGCAAACTGCTCCGGTGTCAGATCCAGCACGAGCTGCAGGCTGTCGCCGACCTTGCGATGGTCAGTGTTGAGGCCAAGTTCGGGAAAGTATCGTTTCGGATCAAAAGGGCCGATGCGCCAGCCCGTGTGATAGCTGATGACGAAGACCATCGCCTCCAGCAACGCCTTTGCCCATCCGCGGAAGTCTTTTCCCGGTGAGCCCAGGCGCACCTCATGACGCGTACCGGTTGGTGGAAAGCGAAAACGAAGACGCGTCTTGTCCGCCAGTCTCATCCGGCTGTCATCCCTCGAGGGATCATAGCCGAGTTTATCGGCCAGCCCCCGCAGGACATCCTGCATTGGAATACGTCCGGTCGGCTTGACGATCAGAGACACGATGTGTCCGTTTCGTGAAGGAAGCGGTTCCCATCTGCAGGAAAGCCCGTCGAGCGGCGGTAACGCGGCATCGGGGAGAGAAATCTCAAACGGCCGCGCTTTTTCCGGATCTTTCAGAATATTGTCCGCAACGGCCAGGCCATCCCCAAGGATCATGGCCAGATGATTGCCCGGGCTGAGCTGGTACTTGCGCACGCGGACGTCGCCCCCAAGATCCCGCAGATGAGCGACCGGAATCGCAGCGGCGCGCAGCTCCAGCTCCATGACCTGGCGCGCCAGACCGACAACACCGGCCAGCGCGTCGCTGGCTGCCTCGACATCGTGTTCGGACACGACCAGCATCGCGCCGTCTCCCCCGAAGACAAACGGTACACGGTCGCTGCCGATCCGGTTCAACACCGCGGCGATCACCGCGGCGCCAACCATGTTGACTTCCTTGTACCGGCCCTGTGCGACCGCATCGCTGGAGCGGACTATGTCGGCAGCAAGAACGTACCAGTCGTCCGGCACCGGCCGGTAATCGGCCAGATCCCCGACCGTGCTGAAATCTGAAAAGCTTGGCAGTTCGCTATAAAATTCATTGGCGGACACGGCACCTGACCCGGATTGTCTCCAGGTTCCCTCGCAATCGCTGTAAACATCTACGCCGCAGCTGCTTCGCCCGATCACCGTCACTGGACAAACCCGAGGCACGGATGGTCGGGGGTTCCTTTGCAGTGCCCAAGGTCACACGTAAAGCGGCCTTCACATGCGTACATTTCGAACAGCAAGCGCTCATGGCCCGTTGTACCAGAGGAAACCGAAATGACGTATTCAAGAACCGCTTTCGATCAGGATCTACTGACACTTTCCTACAATCACTATGAGCTGAACGAACTGAGGCAGAACCCCTGGGACACCAACCGGACCCAATTTGAATCACCTGGAGATGCAAACAGCAAGATCAGCCTGTCACACATATCAAGACACACCGCGTGGGCCGTCTACGACAAGGTCGCCCGTTCCGGCGGCGAGATGTATGTCGGGAGACTGGCGCAGACCCAACAGCTTTACCGGCGCTTCAACCTGGAAGACCCGACACATTTCAACCTGACCCCCGGTCTTCCGATCAATGTCCAGAAGCTTGCCCGCTGGTCGGTGTGCATCAATGACTGCTGGATCCTGGGGGCGATTCACACCCACAAGAAATTCTGCCTCGTTACCAAGATCCGCAACCCGGGTGAAATTTACGATTACGGACGCGGCTTCTTCATCGTGACAGGGCGTGAGCTTTATGGCCTGAGCAAATTCGGCTACGAGCCGGAACGGGAATGGGGAAGCGTGATGACCTTTGTCTGCACCAACAAGCAGAAGGCCGACCGTGCGACGCTCAGAAATTACGCCTCCCTCATGGGACAAGCTGCCAATAGCGTTGTCGCAAAAGCGAAGATTTCTCTGTATGCCCAGGGTATCTACTGAGCCAATGGAGAAATGCCGCAGATCTCTGATATGGCGGATTGGTTTCGGCTTGCTTCATGGCTTGATTGGTGATTTCCGCAGACGGAACTCTCCCTCACGCAGACCTGCAACAGGCTGTCGCAAGCTACGACCGAACGCCGACGAGGGGGCTGTCAAACGATCTCGAAAGCGCCCTTACGCCAGACAAAGACCTTGTCCTGCGGCACATCCAGCTTGGGAACGGAAACCGTGTCCAGCCCTTCCAGCAAGCCGCGCAGAACGCGGAAGACACCGCCATGCGACACGACGACCGAAGGCCGATCGACGGTCACCAGCCAGCGCCCGATGCGCTCGGCCAACATCTTGTAGCTTTCGCCCTTGGGGGGAACGAAGCCCCACTTGTCGGCGCGGCGCTGCAGGATCATGTCCTGCTCTTCCTCTGCCAGTTCTTCCAGCGTGAAGCCTTCCCAGTCACCGAAGGTAATCTCCTTGAGCTGGTCCTCAAGGCGGTAGGCCTCCACCGGAAGGTCCATGGACTGGCGCAGCAACTCCATTGTCGAGCGCGTGCGGTGGAGCGGTGAGGATACGAAATCCAGACCGGCAGGATCGATCCTCTCCTGCTCCAGAAACGCTTTGAGACGCTTGCCATTGCCACTGGCCTGGCCGCGCCCCGTGTCGTTCAGCGGAATGTCCCTTTGCCCCTGCATGCGCCCTTCGAAGTTCCAGTCCGTCTGGCCATGGCGGACAAAGATCAGGAACTCCGGATCGTGCAGCTTGGGCAGCAGGTCGGATTTCGGGGCACTCAGCACAGATGTCATCTCAGTTTCCGGAAAGCGGGATGCCCCTGGCGGACGGGGCCGGACAAAATGAAAATGGCCGGTGCGAAACCGGCCATTCGAAACGGTCAATCCTTGACGACGGAAATGTCCGGGGCGTCCACCGCCTTCATGCCGACAATGTTGTAGCCGCAGTCGACGTGCTGGATCTCGCCGGTAACACCACGGCCGAGGTCTGACACCAGGAACAGCGCACTGTCGCCGACTTCCTCGATCGTCACCGTGCGACGCAGAGGAGAGTTGTATTCGTTCCACTTCAGAATGTAGCGGAAGTCGCCGATACCGGAGGCAGCCAGCGTCTTGATCGGTCCGGCGGAAATCGCGTTGACGCGAATGTTCTGCGGGCCGAGGTCCATCGCCAGATACTTTACGCTGGTTTCCAGCGCGGCCTTGGCAACGCCCATGACATTATAATGCGGCATAACCTTCTCGGCGCCGTAATAGGTCAGCGTCAGAATGGAACCACCATCGGGCATCAGCTTCTCGGCGCGCTGGGTAACAGCCGTCAGCGAGTAGCAGGAAATGTCCATGGTGCGGGCGAAGTTATCGGAAGACGTATCGACGAAACGGCCGGTCAATTCGGATTTATCGGAGAAGGCAACGGCATGGACGAGAAAATCGATCTTGCCCCATTTGTCTTCCAGCGTCTTGAAGACCGCATCGATGGAGGCGCCATCGGTCACGTCGCAATGGCCGACAACAATGGCGTTCAACTGGTCTGCCAGTGGCTCCACGCGCTTCTTCAACGCATCACCCTGGTAGGTCAGAGCCAGTTCAGCTCCCGCGTCGGCCAGTGCTTTGGCAATGCCCCAGGCAATTGACTTGTTGTTCGCCACACCCATGATCAGGCCGCGTTTGCCATTCATCAGTCCGCGCGTTTCCGCCATCGTCGTCTCCGAAAGAATTCCAATACCACCCCAGCGGGCTGGCTTCCTATGGCACAAGGGGTTTGTTCCTTCAAGAGACACGGTGACGGAATGAACCGTCGACGCCAGCGCTTTCAGACACTATGTTGGCGCCCGAATTTTACTGTCAAACTTCACGAGGACCCCGCTCATGGAGCGTACTGCCCATGCCGACCGCTTCGCCGAGATGATCGGCGCAGCCAACGTTCTGACAAGTCCGGACGACCAGGCTCCCTACCTCACCGAATGGCGCGACCTGTATCAGGGCGTCACTCCCATGGTGCTGCGCCCGGGCAGCACCGAAGAGGTGAGCGCCGTCATGACCTATGCGTATCAGAACGATCTCAAGGTCGTGCCGCAAGGCGGCAACACCGGCCTTGTCGGTGGCCAGATTCCGCAGGAAACCGGGGATGAAATCGTCCTTTCGCTGTCACGCCTCAACAAGGTTCGTGCGGTAGACCCGGCCGGCTTCACCATTACGGCCGAGGCCGGTGTGGTGCTGGAGACGCTTCAGAATGAAGCTGAAAACGTCGACAGGTTGTTCCCGCTTGCGCTCGGGGCTCAGGGCTCCTGCCAGATCGGCGGCAACATTTCCACGAACGCGGGCGGCACTGCCGTTCTGGCCTATGGCAACACGCGCGATCTGGTTCTGGGCCTCGAGGTGGTGCTGCCAACAGGGGAGATCTGGAACGGCCTCCGAACCCTGCGCAAGGACAATACCGGTTATGATTTGAAACAATTATTTATCGGTGGTGAAGGCACTCTGGGCATCATTACAGCTGCGGCGCTGAAACTTTTCCCCAGGCCCAAGAAGCTGGAGGCCGCTTTTGTCGGCCTGCCGGATCCGCACGCCGCCCTGAAGCTGTTCACCCTTGCCAAGGCACAGGCCGGACCGGTTCTGACCGGCTTTGAAATCATGCCGCGCGTTGGCGTTGAATTCTGCCTGCGCCACTTGGAAGGCGCACGAGATCCGCTCGAGGGCGAACATGCCTGGTACGTGCTGATGGAGCTGTCCAGTGGTTCTGAAGCCTTTCCGGTGCGGGACCTTATGGAGAGCATTCTCGGCGAAGCATTTGAAGAAGGTCTGGTGGAAGACGCCGCCTTTGCCCAGAACCTGACCCAGGTTCAGGATTTCTGGCACATCCGCCACGGCATGTCGGAAGTGCAGAAGCCCGAGGGTGGCTCGATCAAGCATGACGTTTCCGTGCCGGTTGCCTCGATCCCGGACTTCCTGGACAAGGCCATGGCCGCGGTAGAGGACTTCGTGCCCGGATGCCGGCCTGTTCCGTTCGGTCATATCGGCGACGGCAACATCCACTTCAATGTCAGCCAGCCGGTGGGCGCCGACAAGGAAGACTACCTGGCGAAATGGGATGAGATGAACACCATTGTTCACGGCATCGTCGGCGAGTTCGGCGGCAGCATCTCCGCGGAGCACGGCATCGGCCGCCTCAAGCGCGATCTCCTGAAGGACGTCAAGCAGGGTATCGAGCTGGATCTCATGAAGCGGATCAAGGACGCATTCGACCCCAAGGGACTGTTGAACCCGGGCCGCGTCCTCTAGGGCGCTTCGCCTTCTCTTGAAGGCAGACATCACGTCCGCACGTTTGAAAGCCGGTCATCGGCAGATTTCGACAAACAAGAAGTGCCGGTGCCAAAAGCGCCGGCATTTTTTTGAGCTGTCCGTACTTCTCTCATGTCAGAGCGGCTTTGCCAGCGTGGCCTGCATTCCAAACCCGCTTCAATGAGGGATGTATTCTTAAAGCTTTATTCAGCACTCTTTGGTTGCATTATTGTGCAATTGCACGAAAAAGTATCTCATTTCTGAGCGCAAGACTTCCGCAAAAACCCTTTATTTCAGGCGACCCACCATGACGACAACCAAATGGACATGTTCCGTCGACAGCAATGGAACCGCAAATCTTTACTGCGAACTCACCGAAGACGGACAGCAGCCCACGACCGAGAAGGTCAAATTGAAGGGAGTCTGCTATTCCCCGGCCCCGATCAACGGTTCCAACTCCTATGCCCCCGCCCTAGGTGACTGGTATTGGGACGATTTCGAAGCAGGCTCCACTTTCATTTCCAGCTGGTCTCCCCTGCTGTCCCGCGACTTCCCCAATTTCAGGAACCTCCACAACAATTCGCTGCGGGTCTACTGCATGCTGTCGCGGCAGCTGGAAGGCAACGGAACCTTCCCTTCGCCTTGGAACAACGGTCACTATTTCACGCATAAGAATTTTCTGGATCTGGCCTGGGACAAGTCTGCGCCGCCAGAAGCAAAGATGCGCCGGTCCGTCCTGGTCGGCATCCCCCTGCCTGCCACGATGTTCTGGAAGACCCAATACGACCAGGCCTCAAAAGTAGAGATCGATTACTGGACGAATGTCCTGCGGGAGACCGTCAGATCCGTAGCAGATCATCCAGCGGTAATGGGGTTCACCATTCAGAACGAACAGGACGGCGCCGACGTTTGTTACAACAATCCGGACTGGGCCGCTTTCTGGTGGGGCCAGGTGGAGAAAATGGCCGCCATCGTCAAGGAAGAAGCTCCTGGCAAGCTGGCCGGCATGGCCACCCACGACGACCCGAACATTCCCCTGAAGGCGTCCTCCTACATGGAGAACTGCCCGAGCATCGACTTCTGGGGCGTCAACACCTACCAGACCGAGACCTTTGAAAGCATCTTCAAGGACTACGGCAGCCTGCCGCCAAAGGCGTTGAAACCCGTTCTCTTCACCGAGTGGGGCATGCCGGCAACCAGTCACAAGGACCCGAACAACCCCGGCACCATCTATGCCGACGATCAGACCTGCAGCAAGGCGGCGCAAGTTGCGCAGAAAATGCTGCCTCAGGCCTTTGCTCATCCGCTGTGTATCGGGCTTTACTACTTCGAATATTGCGATGAACTGTGGAACCAGCCTGAAGCTCCCAATATCTACACCTGGTGGGGCGGCCCGCCTGCGCCCGGTTTCCCCAACGGATACTGGGACAACGACGGCTTTGGCCTCGTTTCGGTGCAACGGGGTCCCGGTCTGCCCAACGACGCGCCCATCTGGGCGAACACCGGCCCCAGTTTTCCGATAGATGTGCACACGAATAGAAACAATCTGTTCTCGACTGTTGCGAATGTTTTCAAGACGACAACTTGACCTGACAAGCTGCGGAGCCGGCGCACCCAATGCCGGTTTCGCCACGTTGGCGTAGCTGAACTTCGTGATTTACTGATCTCTACTTGGAAAGCGCCAGGTCTCAGCTATGTAAAAGCACCTAGTGCCGGGGAGGCCTGCCCCGCCTGCAACAGCCGAAAGGGATCAATTGTCAAAACTGGCAGGTTGCCGAAGTTTCCTCGGTGCTGGGGATAAGGTTCCTTCGATCTGCCAAATACGATTGCCCCATCAACGTATGCATTGACACGACTAGGATCCTGATCTGTCAGCAGTTTACGGGAACGGCAACCAGGCCCGGGTTTTGGTTTTGCCGGTCATGAAGCCCGTTTTCAGGCGTCCCATTTTCCCCAGCTTCCACCACCATACGGACCTGCCAGACCGGTTGGATAGAACGGTAGCCGATTCAGTCACCACATAACGGGTGAACCGGCGCGTACCCACCCCTGTCATAAACAACATGATCTTTCGATTTAAGCCGGCTTTTTCCTTGGCTAAACTTCTTAATTTGACAGCGTCCTTTTGAAAACTCGCAGAAAAAATCCTGAAAAGTTAAATTTTTCCTAAAATCGTCTTCAAGCTCACAGGCAGAGCGGAAACAGCAACAGGAGAACAACTGAGTCGGGACTTGCGGCATGTCCTGACGATGACGAAATGCAAGATTCGCTATGTAAAATTTACATGCGCAGCGCCCGTCATCTACAAAAATTACAATATGAAACGTCTATGACCTCATAAAAATAAGCTATTTGTAAACATGGTAAGCAAAAGGTTAATGGTGTTTCATAGGCGCTAATAAGCCATCCGGTCTGGAGACCCAAAATGGGCAAAAGACCTAACGAAAGAAACGGGCAGCGAGGCGGAACGTCGTTGCTCATAGACAGTGCACAGGGGGGGAGCGGTTCCAAACGGTCCCTCCAATGGAGGCCACA
>NZ_CP045345.1:0-538462 GCF_009363375.1 Labrenzia sp. THAF187b
GCGGATGCCCCGCCGCGGTGTGATCTTTCCCACGAAAACCTGAAAAAGTCCTGCCGGATACCGCCGGAAGGGTTCTGTTCAAGGAGGTTGCACAGTGGATCGCGGCGCAGTTCCTTCCCTGTTGTTAGTTTTTGCAGTTGCCGCCGGCCTGGGCGGCTGCAAACTCGAAAAGCACGTTGCCACGAATGACGGTGACGGTCAGGCCCAGCAAGTCGTTTCAAGCGATCAGGGCGGCGACATGGATGCCCTTGTCGCCGACATCTGGGCCAAACAGGTTTTGCCACATCTTCAGCAAACGGCGACCGACATGGTCGTTCTCGGCGATGCGATCGCAGGAGATGTTGACGTCGCCGGCGAAGCACATGGTTATCGTCCGTCCAGCGAGGGAAGTCCCTGGAATTTCGCAGCCCGGGTACAGGGCACAATCTTGGCAGCCAAGACGGACACGCGTGCCGCCACTGCGGAAGTGGACGTCACCGCTGATGGCAAGGCAGACGTTATCCTGCAGCTCGGTCCGGTGATCCGCGGAACAGCACTCCGGGACATCCTTCCCTTTGTAGATTTCTCCTCATTTACCGATCAGATAGAGTTTGCCCAGCTCTCCCGTTCCCTGAATACACGCGCTTACGAAAGCGCTCTGAAAGATTTGCCCCGCGACGATCTCGTGGGCAAGACGGTTGACGTGCTTGGTGCCTTTACGGTGCGCGGTGATGGTCCGCCGTACCTGATCACACCCGTTGAGACAAAAATTGGTGGGTCATGACAGAAGCAAAGCACCAGATCGGCTTGTCCGTGCGCGCCGCCAACAAGGTCTATCCAGGTACACACGCGCTGAAGGACGTGGACTTCGATGTCCGGCTTGGCGCAGTGAATGTGCTCGTTGGCGAAAACGGCGCTGGCAAATCCACCTTGATGAAAGTGATCGCCGGCGTCGAGCAGCTGACCTCGGGTGATATTCTGATGGGAGAGAAAAAGGTCTCTTTCCCCGATACGCGCACGGCCGCGGCACACGGGATCGGCATTGTCTTCCAGGAACTCAACCTGTTTCCCAACATGTCGGTTGCCGACAATATCTTTATCGCACGGGAAAAGACCCGCGCCGGGGTGGATATCGCCGCCAGCGACCAGAGGTCGGAAGCCGCAGCGTTGATGCAGCGTCTCGAGCACGACATTTCGCCGGACGCGATGGTGTCCGACCTTCGCATCGGGGAGCAGCAGATTGTCGAGATCGCCAAGGCACTGGCCCAGGATGCCCGGATCCTGATCATGGACGAGCCGACATCCGCCCTCAGTGCGGCAGAAGTCGAAATCCTCTTCCGGGTCATCGCGGACCTCAAGAAACGCGGTGTCGGCATCGTCTACATTTCGCACCGCCTGGAGGAACTGATCCGGATAGGCGACTACATCACGGTGCTGAGGGACGGTGCACGAACCGGTGCCAGGAGCATGGACGGCGTCGATGTGCCCTGGATCGTGCAGAACATGATCGGTGCAGCCTCAAAGGACTTCGCCAAGACGGTCGATCATGACTTCGGCGACGAAGTGTTTCGCTGCGAGAACATCAGCCTGATGGGCCGGACGGGAAAGTTCGTTGTCGATGACGTGTCAATGTCCCTGCGAGCTGGCGAGATTGTCGGCATCTACGGCCTCATGGGCGCGGGGCGCTCCGAATTGTTCGAGTGCATCATGGCTCAGCATCCCCATTGCACGGGGGACTTCTACGTCGAGGGACGCCATCTGAACGAACCGGACGTTGCTGGGCGTATCGGACGCGGGCTGGCGCTAATCCCCGAAGACAGGAAGTCGGAAGGTCTGATCCAGATCCTGCCGATCCGGGAGAACATGTCTTTGTCGAGCCTCGGCAGGTTCGTGAAGGGCATTCACCTCAGCCTGAAAGCAGAGCGGGAGACGGTGAAGCGGTTCGTGAAGGACCTCGCCATCAAGATTGCCAGCATGGAAAACCCCGTCAGCTCTCTTTCGGGAGGCAACCAGCAGAAAGTCGTGATCGGCAAGGCGCTGATGACCTCGCCAAAGGTCCTGCTCATGGACGAGCCGAGCCGCGGCATCGACATTGGCGCAAAGGCCGAGGTCTTTCGCACCATGCGGCGGCTTGCGGCTGAAGGACTGGGAATTCTGTTCGTCACCTCGGATCTTGAGGAGGTCATGTCCCTGTCCGACCGGATCATCGTGATGTCGAACGGCAGCATTACGGGCGAGTTCGAGGGCGCCGACGTGCGGGAAGAACAGATAATCGCGGCGTCTGCGATCGGGCACGCTCCTGCCTCCGAAGCAGGTCATTTCATTGGGAGTAGTAACGGATGACATCAGTCACCACCATGCAGCCTTCAGGCACCTCCGGCGGACAACCGATGATCCTGCTGCTCTTGAAGCTCAGGACATTCATCGCCCTGATTGCGGTGTTTGCGTTCTTCTCGTTTGCGGCTCCGAATTTCCTCAGCACCGCGAATTTCGTCATCATGTCCAAGCACGTGGCGCTGAACGCGTTTCTGGCGATCGGCATGACCTTCGTCATCATAACCGGCGGGATCGATCTCTCGGTCGGGTCGATTGTCGGCCTTTGCGGAATGGTGGCCGGCTATCTCATTCTCAACGGTGTCGATCTGGGGATTGGGTACTCGCTCTATTTCAATATCTTCGAGATCATTCTCATCACGCTCGCCGTCGGTGTTTTCGTGGGAGCGATAAATGGGGTTCTGATAACGCGTCTCAATGTGGCACCTTTCATCGCGACACTCGGAACGCTTTACGTGGCACGCGGGCTGGCGCTGCTTTCCTCTGACGGGGCGACGTTTCCAAACCTCGTCGGCAAGGAGGCCTATGGATCTACGGGTTTCGACATCCTCGGCACTGGTAGCTTTCTCGGTATCCCGGTGTCCATCTGGCTCTTGATAGCTGTCGGATTGATCGCCGCGTATATAGCAGGCCGAACGCCACTGGGACGGCACATCTATGCGGTTGGCGGCAACGAGAAGGCAGCCGCCCTCTCGGGTGTGAAGGTCAATCGCGTCAAGATGTTCGTCTACATGTTCTCGGGCTTTTGCGCGGCCATTGTCGGCCTTGTCATCTCTTCACAGCTGGTGGCTTCGCATCCGGCAACTGGAGAGACCTTCGAACTCAATGCGATTGCGGCGGCGGTCCTCGGCGGCACATCCATGTCGGGGGGACGCGGACGGATCGGTGGAACGATTGTCGGTGCATTCGTGATAGGCGTTCTGTCCGACGGACTCGTGATGATGGGGGTCAGTTCCTTCTGGCAGACCGTTATCAAGGGCCTGGTGATTATCGCTGCCGTAGTTGTCGACCAGGCGCAGCAAAAGCTGCAGGCCCGTGTGGCACTACAGCAGCAGGCCGCGGCAGCTTGAGGAGAATTTCATGAAGAAAGGCGCATTGATCGGCTGTGGTTTTTTCGCCCAAAATCACATGCATGCATGGGCCGATGTCAATGGAGCAGCCATCATCGCGCTGTGTGATCGCGACGACAAACGCCTGAAGGAAACGACCGAACGCTTTGGCATTGAAAGGACCTATTCCGACGCGGTCGAGCTCATGAAGTTGGAAGATCTCGACTTTGTCGACATCGCGACGACAGTTCAGACCCACCGGCCGCTGGTGGAACTCGCGGCGAGGTCGAAAGTGCACATCATCTGCCAGAAGCCTTTTGCGGACACACTGGAAGACGCCACTGCAATGGTAGATGCTACTGCAGCGGCCGGCGTGACCCTGATGGTGCATGAGAACTTCCGCTGGCAGTCGGCAATCCGTGCGGCGAAAGCCGAAATCGAAAAGGGCAGTATCGGAACGCCGTTCTGGGGGCGGGTCAGTTTCCGCTCGGCCTATGATGTCTATTCCAGCCAGCCGTATCTTGCGACGGATGACCGTTTCATCATCCAGGACCTCGGGATTCATATCCTGGACATCGCCCGTTTCCTGTTCGGTGACGCGCGTACCATCTCGGCAAGCACCAAGCGGGTCAATCCGGCAATAAAGGCGGAAGACGTTGCCACTATGATGCTGGTTCACGAAAGCGGCGTCACCAGTGTTGTCGACTGCAGCTACGCATCACGGCTGTCCCGGGAAAGCTTTCCGGAAAGCCTTCTTGAAGTGGATGGCAGTGAAGGAACGCTGAGGCTGATGCCTGATTACAGGCTGGTGCTGCACAATGCCTCCGGCACCAGGGAACTGGACGTTTCGCCCCCATTGCTTTCCTGGGCGGAGCGCCCCTGGCACAACATTCAGGAAAGTGTCTACAACATTCAACGGCACTTCATCGATTGCCTGAATGCTGCCAGCACGCCAGAGACATCCGGAACGGACAACCTGAAGACGCTGGAACTGGTCGAGGCTGCGTATCTTTCCGCCGCCGGAAACAGCCGAACAATCATACTGGGCAGCGCCTGAGATGAGTACCGTGAGCCGCATGCGCCTATACGGAACGGAAAGTGCGCCGGAGTCTTTCCGGATATTGCGCGCAGGACCGTTGGAAGTACGGCTGGAAAACGGAAACCTGCGCTACGTCCGTTTCGAGGGCCACGAAGTGCTGCGCGCTATTTCCTACGTGGTGCGTGACAAGGACTGGGGCACGCTTTCCGGAGCCATCTCTGATCTCGTTATCCTGGAAGAGCCCGGGAATTTCGAGATTTCCTATGTTTCCCGCTACAAAAACCAGGGGGCGGGTCTCAGCGTCACGGCACGCATCACCGGCACGGAAACCGGTTCCTTGAGATTTGACTCCTCGGCTGTTGCCGACAGCGCCTTCGAAACCAACCGCTGTGGTTTCACGGTGCTGCATCCGATCAATGGAGTAGCCGGTGAACCTGTCGAAGTGGAGCATTGTGATGGTTCGGTCGTCCAAACCAGGTTTCCAGACCTCATAGATCCCTGGCAACCGTTCAAGTCGATCCGGTCGCTGACCCACGCACCTGCGCCGCACTTGAAGGCCCGATGCCAGATGGACGGCGACACGTTCGAAATGGAGGACCAGCGCAACTGGTCAGACGCTTCCTACAAGACCTATGTGAGACCCCTGGCGCTTCCGTGGCCATATGTCATTGAAGCGGGCAAGGAGGTCGAACAGTCGATTACCCTTCAGATTGAAAATCTTGCAAACGAGACTGCCCCATCGACCAGATCACCGCTAAGCACCTCCACCAGGGGTGTCGAACTTAAAGCGGGAAAGAAAACAAAAAGCCGGTTTCCGCGCATCGGTTTGTTGATCAGCCCGGAAGACCTGAAGTCCGCCATCAGTCACATTGACCTCCTGAGGAAAGTGAACCCTCCAGCGATCCTGTGTCACCTTGATCCAACTGCTTTGCATGGGCAGGAGGCGCTCGAGGGTTTCAGGGAGCTGCAAGTTCGTTTCCCGGCGTCCTATGAACTTGAATATGTGGTTTCCTGCAAGGGAGACCTCTTGGCCGAGTTTCAAAACCTTGCCGACATGATTGATCGAAGCGGGCTCGAGTTGGCTTCCATTGCGGTCTGTCCTTCCGTTGATCGACAATCGACACCGCCTGGAAGCGAATGGCCGCAATGCCCTCCCCTGGCGGACATCTATACGGCCGCAAGGCACTGCTTCCCCGGCATGAGGCTCGGGGGCGGCATGTTCAGCTATTTCACCGAGTTGAACCGCAAGCGACCTCCGGTGTCGTTGCTTGATTTCGTGACCCACGCGACCAATCCGATTGTCCATGCTGCTGATGACGAGAGTGTTCTCGAAACACTTGAGACCCTGCCGCACATCACGCGTACTGCCCGTGCAATCATCGGCAAGGACAAGGAATACAGACTGGGACCGACAACCATCGGCATGCGTCAGAATCCCTACGGTTCGCAGACATTCGCCAATCCCGGGAACGAGCGCATCTGCATGACCCACGAGGATCCGCGTCAGCGCGGCCTTTTCGCCGCTGCCTGGGCCATGGGGTATGCGTCCGCAATTGCCAACGCTGATATCCACCAATGGATCCCGGCCAGTTTCACAGGCCCGAGAGGAATCGTGGACACAGAAAGCGGATCTCTTCTGCCTGTCGGTGAAGTTGTCTCGCTCCTTGCTGGGCTAAGCGAAGGGGCTGTCATCGATTGCAACGATGAAACACCAGCCAACGTAGCTGCTCTTTGTGTGGAGAAGGAAGGTGAGGTCTTGCGGTTTGCTGCAAATCTGACAAATCGGGAACTGGAAATCGGCTTTGGGGAACGCAGGACGTTTGGCCCATTTGAAGTTATCCGGCTATAAGTCTTCCCAAGGGTGTTGAAGCGGCTGGCGAATTTGACGCCGTGCTTGTCGCGACGTTCAGACACCCCAACAATGAAGAGATCAGATTGGCGGGTCATGGAAAACTGGAACGGCTTGGGGGCCGGTGACGACAAGATTGTCCGGCGAAAACTCTCCGATCAGGTTTTCGATCGATTGCGTGAAATGATTGTACGGGGCGAGCTTGGACCCGGTGACCCCATGCCGTCTGAGCGTGAACTGATGCAACGTTTCGGCGTCGGCCGGCCCGCGGTGCGCGAGGCCATGCAGACGATGCACACCCAGGGTCTCATTTCGATCTCGCAGGGTGAGCGCTCCAGGGTCAGTGAGCTTTCGGCCGATCTTGCGTTTCGGCAGATGGATATGGTGGCTCGCATGCTGCTGTCTGCGTCTTCGGACAATCTGGAGCACCTGAAGCAGGCGCGTAGGCTGTTTGAAGTCGGCATGGTCAGGATCGCGACGGAAATGGCAACGCCCGAAGACATTTCCGAGCTCAAGCACCTCATCAGCCATCAAGAGGACATGCTCGACAGTCCGTCCGACTTCATCAAGGCCGACATCGCGTTTCATAGCAAGATTGCCTCGATCTCGGGCAATCCGATTTTTGCAGCAGTAAGTGACGCCATGCTCAACTGGCTGTTCAACTATCATACGGACCTGTTGATCTGGTCGGGACGGGAGAACGTCACGCTTGCCGAGCATTCGAAAATCGTCGAGTGCATCGAAGGCGGCGTCGCTGAAGAGGCCGAAAGCGCAATGCGCTCGCACCTGAACAGATCCCAGGACCTTTACCGGCATCACATTTGACACCGCACTAACGGTTTCGTTGCGCGCGCGGTTGGTGCCATCGGTGCCTGCCAGCCGGCAAAGCGTCCCCATTTCAGTCTTTCGGCGGCTCTCGTCAGGATCCGGAAACCGGACGTAATCATTAACGGGCAATGCCCGCAGCTGGTCAACAAGTCGAATTTGCGCCGTCCTTGCGGATGACATCGAGCATCGCGTCAAGGATCGGACGTATTTCTGCCAACTCAGTCTCCGCCGATCAGTCCCGTTCCAGCGAAGAGCATGATCCAGACCTTCATCCGCATGATCAACGCCTTTTCCAGCGCCCAGGCCTGGATGATGCCACCCATGAAGGTGCCCTGGAGAGAGCCGGAAATATGGGTGGTATAGGCCTGGACCAGGCATCGGGCACCATCAACCAGCAAAGCGTTCTGTTCGGGATATTCGAGCCGAACATGTACGACCAGATCACCGGGGCCGCGACGGTCTGACGGCTGCATCAGGACGCCGGTAGGACCGAGCTGGCCGGTCGCGATAACGTCCTGGATGCGGACGATGCGCGCTGCCAGCACCGTGTTCGCCATGCCGCTGTTGATGTTGTTCTCACAGGCGACCTCCGCAGGCATGCCGACATGCAGAACCGCGCTGTTTGTCTGGCTGAAACCAGCGACGATTTCGATGGGATCGGACTCGTCGCGATCCGGCACGATGACCATCGCCGGATTAACCGAGAACTGCGCGGCGCGAGCGCCGACATTCAGCGTTAGTTGCTCGATCTTGCCGGAAACCGACGAATACACCTTGGTCTTGGCAAGATTGACCTTGGCCTGTTCAAGGGCGGCTTCCGCGGACTTCAGTTCTGCAGGCAGGACCTGATCAAGCTGCACTTGCAGCGCTTCCATCTTGGAGTTGGCGGCGTTCACATTGGCGGCCGCCTGCTCCTGCGCAGCCTTTGCATTTTCATACCTGTTCAGCGTATAGGCGGGCGAGTTCTTGTCCTTGAGGTCCTGCTGCTCCGACAGGGTCAGATTGGCCGTGTCGAGAACCGCTTTCGTCCGGGCGAGGTCGGCCGCGGCTGCCTTGATCTGTGCCTTGATGACATCGATCTGGCTGTTGACCTCGCCGACCGCGGTCTGGGCGGTCGCGACCGCCGCCTTTTCGCTGCTGTCGTCGACCGTGAAAAGCAGATCGCCGACCTTGACGGTTTGACCGGCCTTGACCGGCACCTCGGTGACCGTGCCACCGCGTTCGGTGACGATCGGCACGACACGGTAGGGGATCAGCGCATTTGGAGTGTCCGGATGATAATACTCGACCGTGAAGATCAGTGCGACGAACAATACAATCCAGACGAACAGCGCGCGGTGGACGTTGTAGAGCGTCACGGGGCGGCCCCGCCAGCGCAGATAGGCCATGCGCAGCAACAGCGGAAAGCAGGTGATGAGGAGCTCGATCATGCGTTGGCTCCTTTTCCTTCGACCGGTGCCTGCAGATCCGCTACTGACTGCTCTGCTATCGGTTGTTCTTTGGCAGGGGGCGTTCCATTGGCAGGCGACGCGTTCTCGACGGCTGCTGTTTCCTCTTCCTGCAACGTCTCGTCCGCGACCGGTTCCGGCTTCATCCAGAGAACGACGTCATAGGCGAAGGCGGCGAAAATCAGGGTCAACGGCAACAGAAGGCTCACGTCCCGCAAGGGCGGCACCAGGTCATAGGCAAGGCCGATCACCAGCATGGTCGGGATCGTGGTGCGGATCGGCGTCCTCGATCCCTTGTGCTCTGCGTAGCGGTCGAAAACGGCATAGAGGTAGATCACCAGGAAAAGGAGCAGCAGCAGTGTAATCAACCCGGCTGTGGCAAAGCCGTCGCTGGCGCCGGGCGCGACCCAGGAATCCGGCGGTGGGTCCAGCGTCTGCGCCGTGGTTGCCGTCGTGCTCATGAATGTTCCCCCACCCAATGTGCTGTGACCCAACGTCACCAGGAACATAATGTCTGCAGGAATTACCGATTGAAACAGGAAATTGCGTTTCTGGCCGAGGACACGTTAGGTCGGTCTGATCCGCAGTCGGAATGACACGCACCTTCCGAGGCCGAAGCGACGTGTTTCAGGCAATGTCTTTCCGGAATGACGAGATGGTTGGAGTAGACGTCCCGAGCGAGCAGTCTCAGATAGCTGTTCGTCCTGGTCGCTGCCGTCCGAAAAGGTTCCGGCGGGCCTAGAGGCAAATTTGCAATTTGCCGGGCCTTTGCAGGCCCGGCGAGCTTTCCGTTACCGGCGCTGCCGGCATGCATTGCGCACTCAATTCCCAGGTGCTTCTTCGTAGCGATCGTGTCGGCGCACCCAGTCCATGCCCCTCGCCTCATTGCGCCCCTTGGGCGTCAGGTCGAGCATGGCATAAGTGCCCATCATCACTTCGACACCGCGTCCGTAGGTCGAATATGTGCGAAAAACTTCGCCGGCCTCGTTCTTGATGAAGGCGCTGACGCCGGGCCATTCCTCGCCCGTCATGTTCCAGCCGCCGAAATTGTAGTCGATGTGCCCGCTGGCGACCTCCTCGGGGGTGAAACTGACCCGAAAATCGTAGTTGAAGTCGCTGCCGAAGGACGAGACCCATCCGAACGTCCAGCCCATGCGCTTGCGGTAGCGCTCGATATCGGCAAGCGGTGCGCGGGAGACCGCAATCATGGTCACGTCATGGTTGGCAAGATGCAGGTTCATGCCGTCGGTGTGGTCGGCCATGAAAGAACAGCTCGGACAGCCTTCCTTCCATCCCGGCGCCAACATGAAATGCTGCACCACGAGCTGGGACCGCCCTTCGAAGAGACCGGCAAGAGAGCGCGGGCCGTCAAGTGTATCGAAGACATAGTCCTTCTCGATGCGTTCCCACGGCAAGGCGAGACGCTCACTGGCGACACTGTCACGCAGGTGCGTGAGTTCCTTTTCCTTTTGCAGCAAGGCCCGCCGCGCGGCGAGCCAGTCTTCATGTGAAACAACAGCGTGTTGCATGATCATTCTCCTTCAGTTTGGGTGGTGGGGATATCGAAGCGCCGCGAGCGGGCGGACATCAGCCTGAGCCAGGGCGGCAGGTGGAACAGGCCCATCAGGACGTACATCAGGGTCATGTCATTCACAGGCAGGAAGCCTGGAACGGATGAACAGATCTCCCACCCCTGCACTCCGGTTGCGGAAATCCACGCCATTGAGCCAAAGGTTGGCGCGGCGGCCAGCCGAAGGCATGCTGCTGTGTCGCGGCAGTGCCCAGAGGGTCCTTGTGTCTTCCCTGTACCTGCAAACATCGTCATTATCGGTCCTCCGTATGATCCGGCGTTTGCGACCATCGCCCGGTGAGCAAAGACATAGATGCGGAGACGGGGCGGGTGAGAGTTACAAGTTTGACGGGATTTCCATGGACATGCTGATCGCCGCGGCGGCGCGCGCCCTTTCGTCCGGAGATCCCCTGGCGGTATTGAAACGGGTGGCACTGCGCAACGACGCGCCGGCATTGGCGTTGCGCGGCATTGCCATGGCCCAGCTCGGCGACCTTGCGCGCGCCAGAGAGCTGCTGAAGGATGCGGCCCACGCCTTCGGGCCGGATGAGCCGATGGCGCGTGCACGCTGCATGGTTGCCGAAGCCGAGATCGCTTTGGTCTGCCGCGACCTCGGCCGCTCCTTTCAAACCCTTGGTGCGGCACGGACGACGCTCGAAACTGGTGGTGATCAGGTGAATGCTGCACATGCCGGCTATCTCGAAGCCCGTCAGCTTCTGCTCATCGGCAGGCTCGAAGATGCTCACAGGACACTCGACAGCATCGACATCGGCGTCTTGCCGCCTGCGTCTCGCGCCGGCTACTGTCTTGTGGTCGCCGGTATAGCCATGCGGCAAATCCGGACGGGGCCTGCACGAGCCGCGCTCGAGCAGGCAGCACGTGCTGCCCGGGATGCCGGTATTCCTTCCCTCAAGGCCGAGGTTGAAAAGGCAAGGCATGCGCTGGAGGCACCGGCCGCCCGTCTTGTCTCTCGCGACAGGCAAGACTTGCTGCAGCTTGACGGGGTCGAGGCTCTGGTCGCCTCCGATACGTTTATTGTAGATACCTGCCGAAATGCTGTGCGGCTTGGGGAAAAGTTGATCTCACTCGACCGCCGTCCTGTCCTGCTTGCTCTGGCCCGGGCGTTGGCAGAGGTCTGGCCGGAAGATGTTTCGCGCGAAAACCTTCTCATGCACGCCTTCGGGGCAAAGCATGTGGACGACTCGCACCGGGCTAGGTTGCGTGTCGAGATTGCCCGACTTCGCAAGGTCATCAAACCCGTCGCCGCGGTAAGGGCAACGAGCCTGGGTTTTGCTCTGAAGCTGTACGGCGCTCACCAGGTCGCCGTGCTGGCGCCGCCGGTGGAAAGCGACCACCCGGAGGTGCTGGCGCTGCTCGCGGACGGAGAGGCCTGGTCGAGTTCTGCACTGGCCATGGCACTCGACGTAAGTTCGCGTACGGTTCAAAGGAAGCTTGAAGACCTTGCCCTTGCCGGGAAGGTTCGATCCTTTGGACGAGGGCGGGCCTGCCGCTGGACCCTATCGAGTGTTCCCGGATTCCCGACAAGTTTGTTACTCCCCCTCGCAATCGCCACCGGTTAGAATTGCCACATGAAACACAGAACAGCAGAGATCATCCGGGAGTTCGGGCCCTTTCCCGGCATCGATGACATTGCCGGGGTCAGCTTTGATAGCGAGCGGGTCTGGTTCGCGTCCGGAGACAGGCTAAATGCTCTTGATCCGGAAAGTGGAGAGATTACGGGATCGATCGCGACTGCCGCCGATGCCGGCACCGCCTTTGATGGAACTCATCTTTTCCAGATTGCCGATGACGCAATCAACAGGATCGACCCCACAACCGGAGAAGTGCTGGCCACGATACCGACACCCGGCGACGGGGGGCATTCGGGACTGGCTTGGGCCGAGGGGTTCCTTTGGGTTGGACAGCATCGCGGCCGCAGGATCCACCAGGTGGATCCAGAAAGCGGCAAGGTTCATCGTACAATTGAATCGGATCGCTTCGTAACCGGCGTCACATGGGTGGATGGCGAGCTTTGGCATGGCACCTGGCAGGACGGCGAAAGCGATATCCGGCACATCAATGCCGCAACTGGAGATGTGCTGGAGTGTTTGCAAATGCCATCGGGTTCCGGCGTCTCGGGACTTGAATCCGATGGCGGTGATCGCTTTTTCTGCGGCAGCGGAGGAGCCGGAAAACTGTTGGTCGTCCGACGGCCGGGATCAGATTCCGAGTGATCTGATTCCCAAAAAGACCCTCGCATTAAGGTCATGGAGCCGAGAGTATCGCAGGGCTTGTTGCAAGCGCTTAACCGCAAAAATTTGCGGCAACTCACCCAAAACAGTCAGCCCTGACTTTGAAGAAGCAATTCCTGACACTCCTGGTCCGAGCGCAGCTGTGCTTTCTGGCGGATCTGGGTGTTGGTATCCGGCAGGGCCAGGGATCGATTGATGATCAGGATATGCTCTTGCAGGAGTGCGTGAGCGGCTTCGAATTCGCCTTGATCGATCAGGTCGCGCATGCGGGTGTGCTCGGCGTAGGAGCGGTGCCAGTAGTCGCCTTCGCCTGACTGAAGGCGTGCTCTCAGCGCGGCCAGAGCAGTTGCAGTCAGATCATAGGCCTTTTCAAGATACCTGTTTCCGGCAATCTGAAGAATGACCCGATGAAACGCGCTGTCGGCCGTGCTGTAGCGCAGCCGGTCGCCAATTTCTATTGCGTGGTCCATCTGCGAAATGGCGGCGGACAACTGTTGCACCAGCCCACTTCGGTTCCGCTCCAGAGCCATCTGGAGAGCTTCCTTTTCAAGCATGGCCCGGAATTGGCTCATTTCCTCGACGTCTTTTCGCGATGGTGTAAACACGTAGGTTCCAGCCTGTGGGACAATGGTCACCAGACCCATGTCACGCAATTCCATGAAGGCGGCTCGAACCGGTGCCTTGCTCATCCCGAGCGCTCTTGCGATTTGCTCTTCCGAGAGACGCTCACCGAATTCAAATTTACCGGACACGATCGCATCACGAATGCGCTCGCTGGCTTCCTGGGTTAGCGACACTCTGTTCTCCTCGCATCCACCTGGCTCACTACACCACGGTCTAGCAGACCTGTAATCGCCAAAAACCTTGCTTTTTTCATAGTTTCAAAAATTTGTTTGACATTCGAGTAAATTCTAGAATTCTAGAAGGTCCAATGCAAACACAAAATGCACTTTGAAGTTCAAGAGGTATTTCATGTCCCGCCTGCGTCTCCTGACCCCTGATGCCCAATACCCAGACGATGCCTTGATCGAACGGGCCACGGCGGGTGACAATGTGGACTGGGATATTTACCGCGAGCGCTCTCCCGAGCAGTTGCCTGAAGAGGTTCTGCGGTCGTGTGATGCGATGGTGGTCTGGCATGAAATGCCAGTTTCACCCCAGCTCATTTCAAAGCTGGATCGATGCAAGATCATTGTGAGAGCCGGTGTCGGATTTGACCACATCGACCTTCAGGCAGCCGCCAATGCAGGCATTCCGGTGTGCAATACACCGGACTACGGCACCAGCGAAGTTGCCGATCATGCCATTGCCCTGATGCTCACCATGCGGCGCGGTATCGCCAGCTATCATCGCAACCTCATGCAATCGCCCCAAGACGGCTTTGACCATGCCCGGGCGCCACTGCTGGCACGATTGCGCGGCAAGACGTTCGGCGTGATCGGCCTCGGACGGATCGGCATTGCCACAGCGCTTCGGGCCAAGGCCTTCGGCATGCGCGTTCTGGCATATGATCCGTTGGTGTCGCGCGGTACCGAGATCGCCGCAGGCGTGGACCGGTGCGACCATCTCGAAGAGCTGCTGTCCCAAAGCGATGTTGTCAGCCTGCATTGTCCGCTGACAGCGGAAACCCGGAACATGATCAACGCCGAGCGACTGTCGATGATGCAGCCGCACGCAATTCTGATCAACACGGCACGCGGTGCGATCATCGACGTGAACGCGCTTCTGGACGCCTTGCGACAGCAAACGATCGCAGGTGCCGGGATCGACGTGCTTCCGGTCGAGCCGCCTTCCAAATCCGATGAAATCGCCCTTGCTTATGCAAATGGCGCCGATCCGATCGTCGGTGAGCGCTTGTTCGTGACGCCCCATGCGGCCTGGTCCAGCCCGGAAAGCGTCGCCGACGCGCGGCGCCTTTCGGTGGAAACGGCCATGCAGTTCCTGCGCGAGGGCCGCCTTCGCAACCTCGTCAATTCACCGGTCACGCCAGCTCTCAGCGGGGCAGCCTGACGCAAAGCTCCTGCGGGACCAGCAACCCGCAACATGATCCGAGGACATGGGATCACCAAACATGTCCAATTCAGGGAGGAAAGTATGAAAGTGACGTTTTTCAAGACGTTCATCGCAGCGTGCATGCTCAGCAGCACCTCGGTCGTCGCACAGGATTTCGAATTGACATTCCAGTCGGTCGATCCGGCTGGAAACCCGAACTTCGCCATCCAGCAGGCCTGGACAGAACGTGTAAAACTGATGTCCGGCGGCCGGTTGTCGATTGAGCTTCTGCCGGTTGGTTCGGTTGTCGAATACAATGAAACCCAGGACGCAGTCGGCAATGGCATTCTGGACGGCCACATTACCGACGTCAGCTATTTCTCCGGCAAGGATCCTGCGTTCGGGCTGATTGCAAACCCCATCGGTGCCTGGGCGGCACCCGACGAAATGTTCCGCTTCATCAACTACGGCGGTGGCTATGAGCTGATGAACGCGCTTGAGGAGCCGTATGGTCTTCATTTCATCGGCGCCACCACCACGGGTCTTGAAGGTTTCGTTTCCAAACGTCCTCTGGACGGGGTCGATGACCTGAAAGGCCTGAAGGTACGGGCCCCGGAAGGCCTCATTCAGGAAGTCTTCGCGGCCGCCGGCGCGGTTCCGGTCAACTTGCCCTATTCCGAGGTTTACACAGCGCTCGACAAGGGCGTTATCGACGCTGCGGATTCCACCGTCTTTTCAACCAATCACCAGCAGGGCCTGCACAAGGTTGCCGAACATCCGGTCTATCCGGGGTTCCATTCCATGCCTCTGGTGGAAGTTTCCATGAACCTCGACAAATGGAACGCGCTTCCCTCCGATCTTCAGGAAATCCTGACAGTCTCCGTTCGTGACTTTGCGCAGGATGCGGTTGCCATCTTGTCGATGAACGACCTGAAGACCTATGCGGAAGCGACCGCAGACCCGAACATCACCGTTCACAACTGGTCGGCAGAAGAACGGGCGAAGTTCCGCAGGATCGCGATGGACCAGTGGGCCAAGGTGGCAGCGCGCTCCGACAATGCCCAGAACGTCTATGAGACCCTGACCTCCTATCTCGACAGTCAGGGCATGTTGAAGTGACACATGTTTTCGGGCGCTGCCTCAGCGCCCGAATTCCTCCTTCGAACTTTTGATAAGCCACAACCGGCAAGCAGCCTTTTGAAGGCGTTGGCTCGGACAAATGCGTCCGAGAACCGGGCAACCGCGTCTGGCCCCGACACGCTGCCGTCTGCCGACCGGTTTCACGGAACGATCGGTAACGCTCCTGGTCGTTGTGGTTGATCCCCCATTCTCAGACTGGAGTGGCTGTCCATGCCTCTGCCGCCAGAACGTGCCCCAGTGCCGGATCAGGCCGAACTTCTTGTGCCGGCTCAGGAATATTTGCCTGAATCTGGACGATTGGGTTGGGCCATCACCCGCCTTGCCCGATTGTTCGCGGTTGGAATCATCATCGCCATGGCGGTGCTGGTCGTCGAAATCTTCCTTCGATATGTCTTCAACTCGCCCACTATCTGGGCGCATGAAACTACCACCTTCCTCAGTGCCGTCACCTTCATCTTCGGTGGTCTTTTCTGTGTCGCTCGCAATTCGCACATCCGGGTCGTGCTGATTTACGACGTGGTCAGCCGGCGCGCACGCAGGGTTCTGGATGTGCTGATTTCCATGGCCAGTCTGCTGGCGTGCCTGTTCTTTGCCTGGGCATCCTGGCTCATGGTCAAGAAGGCGATGTTCCGTCCGGATGGGTCCTTCTTTCTGGAAACCAGCGGCAGCGCCTGGAACTCGCCCGCGCCGGCCCTCCTGAAGATCTTCCTGCTCGTGGTGATGGTCACCATGAGCATCCAGTTCCTGATCCTGACGGTGAATTACCTGCGCCGACCACTCCGGACAGGGGGAGACAGCGATGCTTGACCTTCTCGATTTCGGCCTGAACCTCAAGGCACTCGGCATCGGTTGGGGCACATTGGTGATGTTCGCCCTTCTGGTCGGTCTTCTTCTGACCGGCATGCCTCTTGCCATGGTGACCTTGCTGGTTGCTCTTCTTTTTGCGGTTGGCTGGTTCGGACCGATGGCCGTTCCGTTGATCACCAGCCGCGTCTACAGCTTTGTCTCATCCTTCGTCTTCATTTCAGTGCCCATGTTCGTACTGATGGCGGCGATCCTCGATCGGTCCGGCATCGCCAGGGATCTGTTCGATGCGATGAAACTCGTCGGCGGACGGCTGCGTGGGGGCGTGGCGGTCCAGACCATATTCGTGGCTGTTATCCTGGCTGCAATGAGCGGCATTATCGGCGGGGAAATCGTGCTCCTGGGTCTCGTCGCCCTGCCGCAGATGCTGAGACTTGGCTATGACCGCCGCCTGGCCATCGGTGTTGTCTGCGCTGGCGGTGCGCTCGGCACAATGGTTCCTCCGTCCATCGTTCTCATCATCTACGGACTGACGGCTAACGTCTCTGTCGGGGACCTGTTCACCGCGGCATTCGTCCCGGGCTTCATGCTGGCGGGGCTTTATATCGCCTATATCCTGTTCCGTTCGTACACCGATCCCAAGGTCGCGCCTCCCCCGCCTGAAAATCGGATTTCGCTTTCAGAACATCTGCCCCTGCTGCGCGGCCTGGTCTTGCCGATGGCGGTGGTGTTCGTGGTCCTGGGTTCGATCTATGGCGGCATCGCCTCGGTGACGGAAGCCTCGGCCATCGGGGTCGCCGGCGTGATCGTTTCGACCATCCTGCGGCGGGAATTTTCCTTCTCCATGTTGCTGGATGCGTCGATGCACACATTGGCAACCGTCGGCATGATCATGTGGATCGGCATCGGTGCCAGCGCCCTGGTGGGCGTCTACAACCTGATGGGCGGCATCCGTTTCATTTCCCAGCTCATCACGGGCATATCCGACAATCCGACAGTCATCATCCTGTTCATGATGCTCATTCTCTTCATACTCGGAATGTTTCTGGATTGGGTCGGGATCGCACTTCTGACGATGCCGATCTTCGTGCCGATCATCAAGGAACTTGGCTATGACCCCGTCTGGTTCGGCGTATTGTTTGCCATGAACATGCAGGTGTCTTTCCTGACGCCACCTTTCGGGCCAGCCGCCTTCTATCTGAAGAGCGTGACACCACCCGAGATTTCCCTCGGAGAGATCTTCCGGTCCCTGGTTCCGTTCATCGTTCTTCAGGTCATTGCGGTAGGGCTTTTGGTGATGTTCCCGGCCCTCGCACTGCACTGACGCACTTCCCTCAAGAATGGCAATCGAGACGACCTCATGAGACGCAGGTTAGACGGCGAATACGACTACATCATCATAGGAGCCGGAACGGCCGGATGCGTGCTTGCCAATCGCCTTTCGGCAGATCCGGCCAACAGTGTTCTGCTTCTGGAAGCGGGCGGCAAGGATAGCTACCCCTGGATCCATGTTCCGGTCGGGTATCTCTACTGCATGGGCAATCCGCGCACGGACTGGATGCTTCGCACGGAAGCCGATCCGGGGCTGAACGGCAGGTCCCTCGCCTACCCGCGGGGGAAAGTTCTCGGCGGATGCAGCTCCATCAACGGCATGATCTACATGCGCGGTCAGGCAGCCGACTACGACGGCTGGGCGCAGATGGGAAACACCGGCTGGAGCTGGCAGGACGTGCTGCCCTACTTCGTGCGGTCCGAGGACAGACCGGACGCGGATGGCAGGCTGCATGGTGCGGGCGGAGAGTGGAAGGTCGCGCGGCAGCGGTTGAGATGGGACCTCCTGGATGATTTCCAGAGTGCCGCAAGCGAAATGGGCATTCCCCGAACGACCGATTTCAACGCAGGAGACAACGAAGGCGCAGGCTATTTCGAGGTCAACCAGAAAGGCGGCCGCCGCTGGAGTTCGGCACGGGGCTTCCTGAAACCGGCGCTGAAACGCGGCAATCTGCGGCTTTTGACCGGCGCCACAGTCGAGCGGATCATCCTGGACGGCCGCCGCGCCACGGGCGTTGCCTTCAGTTGCGCAGGACAGGAGCTTATATCCACGGCCGGAAAAGAAGTCCTTCTTTCGGCGGGGGCCGTTCATTCTCCCGCGCTGCTTGAACTGTCAGGCATCGGCCGGCCGGAGGTCATCAGGAAAGCCGGCATAGATGTGGTGCATGCCCTGGATGACGTCGGTGAGAACCTCCAGGACCACCTTCAACTGCGCATGGTTTTTCGAGTCCGCAATGCCCGGACCTTGAACCAGGTCGTCAATTCGCTCTCAGGCAAAGTGTCGATGGCTGCCCAATATCTTTGGTCGCGGTCAGGCCCGCTTTCCATGGCGCCCAGCCAATTCGGCATTTTCACCCGCAGCAGTCCGGACGTGGCGACGCCCGATCTGGAGTATCACATTCAACCCCTGTCGACTGACCGGCTCAGCGAGCCTCTGCATCCCTATCCGGCCGTCACCGTTTCGGTTTGCAATCTCCGGCCGGAAAGCCGCGGCACTGTGCATATCGCTTCCGACAGCCCTGAAAGCCCACCGAAAATAACACCGCGCTATCTGTCCGCTCCTGGTGACAGGACGGTTGCACTCAGATCCCTGCGTCATGCACGCGCGTTGCTGTCCATGCCTTCCTTGAACAAATACGAGCCGGAGGAAGCTCTGCCCGGCCCCGACGTCCGGTCCGATGAGGCGCTCATACGTGCTGCGGGCGACATCGGGACAACCATTTTTCATCCTGTCGGAACCTGCAGGATGGGTGTCGATGACAAAACCGTCGTCGACCCGGAACTGCGGGTGCGGGGCATTGATGGACTGCGTGTCGTGGATGCTTCGATCATGCCGCGCATTGTTTCCGGCAACACGGCATCACCCGTCGTGATGATCGCCGAGAAGGCCGCAGACATGATCCTGCTCTCTGCCTGACAAAAATTCCCCAAGAAACAGAACCACGAGGATTTCACATGAAGTTTCTTCGCTTTGGCCCGTTGGGCCAGGAAAAACCTGGCTGTGTTGATGCCGGAGGCCGCATTCGGGACCTGTCCGCGCACATAAGCGACCTGACGCCCGAAACACTCACAAAAAACACCCTTGCTGCCCTGGGTGCCCTGGACACTGCAAAGCTGCCGGTCGTGGATCCGGACGTGCGCCTTGGCGCTTGTGTGGGGGGTGTCCGGAATTTCTACGCAGTAGGGCTGAACTATGCCCGGCACGCAAAGGAAACAGGTAATCCAAATCCCTCCGAACCTGTGCTGTTTTCCAAATCCACCTCATGCATCAGCGGTCCGAACGATCCGATCATTTTGCCGAAGGGATCGGAAAAAACCGACTGGGAAGTCGAACTGGGTGTCGTGATCGGCAGCGAATGCCAATACGTTCCAGAGCAGGACGCGCTGGAAATGGTCGCCGGCTATTGCCTCATCAACGACGTCAGTGAGCGGTCCTATCAGATCGAGCGCGGTGGCCAGTGGATCAAAGGCAAATCCGCACCAAACTTTGGCCCGATTGGTCCCTGGCTGGTTACACGGGACGAGATCCGGGATCCGCAGGACCTTCGATTGACGCTCTCGGTGAACGGAGTGATACGCCAGGACAGCTCAACCGACGACATGATTTTCACAGTGGCGAAAATCATCTCCTACATGTCCAATTTCATGCGTCTGATGCCCGGTGATGTCATTGCCACTGGAACGCCGGAAGGCGTAGGCCTTGGACTCGATCCGCCGCAGTTTCTCAAGCTTGGTGACGTTGTCGATCTAAGCATCTCCGGCCTTGGGACACAGCGACAAACCGTTGTCAGCCAGCCGGCTTGATTGACCGGCCACCTATCAAGTCTTGCCAGGCGCAATCCCGTCGCGGTGTCACTCTTGGCCAGACTAAAGCATATTGGACGCCGTCCGAATGTGGCTGAGAAGCCTCCGCCTTTGGCGGTGTTCTCCCAGCCACTTATCCGATACTTCGGCCCCTAGTCCTCCGAGTGATTTGTCGAGAGCCGTTTTTGCGGTGCCATTTGATATTGCTGCAGTAAAAGTTATCCTTTGCTCACCCATTATGAATTACTCCAAATCTTCAAAATATCTTCAATGTCTGTAGAAACGCGAAGAATTTGAATTCCACTCTTAAATTCACGTCCTCCGTCAACAACAAGTAAATAGGCAAAAATTCCGTTGCCATCTGTTCCCATAAATTGAAAAATAAATTTTCAACTATTGGAGGCCGCTCTTCTCTCATGAATATTCTGCACTTATCAAATCCATCTGGCTCGTATTCCTCTAGATCCGATACCAATTTTTGAAATTCTTGGCCATTTTCAACTCTAATATTCTCTTTGATGATTTCTTTGACGTCTTGATATTTCCCATTCTTGAAGGCCTCCAGTACCCCGTTGACTGCACCGGCCCAATCTTTCCCGTTCACGGTGCAAGCAAGCGTAGGGCTAGTCCAAGTCATGCAAATCAAAAAACCAAGTAATAAAACCTTCTTCATGGGGCACCTATTTCTGATTAAGTTTATAGTCTTCTGCACTTAACAGCACTTGCGAATTGATTATCAAATTCCCCCGCCTGCACCGAGGCAAAGTCGTACAGCCCCTCCTCGGCCAGCGGCTCGTCCACCCCCCGGCACAGCATAGATATCAGCCCGACACGCTCCGGTGCGACCATGGCCTTGTCAAAGATTGCTCTTGCCTTGAATTCAGAAAACCGAAAATCGCGAAAGATCGTCCTGAGATGCGCCTCACGCGCCAGGTGTATGCCGGTGCGGCAATCGGTTCCCGAGCCGATCGCCAACCGGCGTTTGATGCTCGTTCACTCTTGAGGGATATCACTCGCGTCCGCGGCCTTACCCGTACGACCATCAGGCCCTTGCTCGGACGGGATGCCTTGCCGATTTGCCGAGTAATCTTCGACATGAGCGAAAAGAGTATCTTCTTCCCTCTCTTGAATGTCCCTAACCAACGCGCACCGCAGTGCCATGCTTGGCCGGATTAAAGCAAGTTGGAAGCAGTCCGGATGTGGCTGAGATCCTCCGCCTTTGGCGGTGTTCTTCCCAGCCACTGATCATCGATATGAAGCCGTCCGTAGGCATCAATTCCAATCATTCATTGGACCACTGATCGGAGATCTTCGACACGTTTCTGTCGCAAAAATATTTGCGGGTTACGATTAGCGGTCTTTGCGAACTTCGCCGTCTGATCCGAGAAATGCAATGGCCGCTTCTCGTTCTGGGCAAATCTTCGCGACAGAACCAACCGTCGGACATGACCAGACTCCTGCTTTGGAGCTTGAAACAGACTTCAACTGATTTGCATACTCATTTTAAGGGGCTGACGCCTATATTGACCGGATGCTGCCACCGTCTATGCGGATCTTGCTTCCGGTAACATAGGACGCGCGCGCCGAGCACAGGAAGGTCACGACGTCGGCGAATTCGTCCGGGCGGCCATAGCGGCCAGCAGGAATTCCGGCAGCAGACTGTGCCGCAACCTCATCCACCGGTTTGCCGAGACGTTTGGCGGCGGCTGCGTCCAGCTCGTCTACACGTGCCGTGTGGATACGGCCCGGCATTGCAATGTTGACCGTGATGCCCTTGGATGCGACTTCGCTTGAAAGCGTCTTCGACCACCCGACCAGAGCGGCCCTCAAACCATTGGAAAGCGCCAGATTGGGGATCGGCTGTTCAACGCCGGAAGACGAGATTGTCACGATCCGTCCCCAGCCCGCCTTTTCCATGCCCGGCAGGCAGCGGTTGGCGATATGGATCAGGTTGGCCACCATGGTTTCGAAATGCGCCGTCCAGTCGCTCCTTGCCGGATCCGTCGCCTTCCCGGGAGGCGGTCCGCCGGCATTATTGACCAGAATGTCGATGGGGCCTTCCGCCAGAAGCGTATCGAGAAACCGGTCAATAGCATCCGCATCCGACACATCGAGTTTCCGGGCGGTAATCGAACCTTCGGCGTCCTTCGCCCAATCGGCAATTGCACCTTCATTGCGCGCTGCCGCGATGACCTCGGCTCCCTCCGCTGCAAGGCTTTTGGCAATTGCAGCGCCAAGGCCGCGGCTTGCCCCGAGCGCCAGCGCGCGTTTTCCCTTGATCCCCAGATCCATCAGTCAAGCTCCTTCAAACGTTGTTCCTGCCGCGCAAGCAGCATATCCACTTCCCGTTGCGCCGCCTGTGTCAGGCCTGCGCCCGGCCGCCGCAATGCGGCACTGGCAATCACGCCGCGTTTGGCCAGCACGTATTTGCGCACGGCCAACCCAAGCCCGGGCTGCTGTTCATAGCGGGCCAGGGGCAGATAGGCATTGAAGAGATCGCGCGCACGGTCGCCCTCGCCCTTCGAACAGTGGTGGACGATATCGCGCATCATTTCCGGATAGCAGAAACCGGTCATTGCGCCATCAGCGCCCCGATCCATTTCTTCCGGCAGAAACACTCCGCCATTGCCACACAGGATTGAAATCCGGCGATTCAACGTCCCCGCTGCGCGCAGGGCGGTGATTTTTTCCAGCCCCGGCCAGTCTTCGTGCTTCAGGCAGACGCAGGTCGGCACCTCTTCCACAATCCTGGCAATTGCCGAAACGGGAATGTGAACGCCGGTCGCAAGCGGGAAATCCTGAAGCACGAAAGGTACGTTGCCGATGAACTCTGCCGCCTGCCGATAATAATTGACGACTTGCTCGTCGGTCTTGAGGCTGCCCGGCGGGGCGATCATGACACCGCCTGCGCCAAGATCCATGGAAGCCCTGGTGAGTTCGGCCATCTGTGCAAAGCCGGGTGCTGACACACCGACGACCATCGGTATGCGGCCACCCAGCCGCGCCAGGATCCGCTTGACGACCTGAAGGGATTCCGCGCCTGTGAGCTTGGGCGCCTCGCCCATCATGCCAAGCGCTGTCAGACCAGTGGCGCCGGCCTCAAGATAGAAGTCCACCATTTTGTCGATGCTTTGCAGGTCCAGCGCGCCGTCTTCCGCAAACGGCGTCACGGCAATCACATAGACGCCCCGCGCCTCTTCCGTCAGTCGGGTCATACCCGTTTCTCCCTTTTATTGTTGCAGGCCGAAAGCATCACCTGGCCGATGGCAGCGGCAGCCGCGGCCTGACACGGATCGACGACTGGCAGGCCCGTCATGTTTTCCAGTCGTGCCCGGTATTGCGCCATGCCCGCGCAACCGGTGATGAGAACATCCGCCCCGAACCGGTCGCGCAGGGTGGTGCCGACTTCGCCCAGCCGCTCCAGCGTCCGCTCTTCATCGGCCAGTTCCAGCACGCCCAGCCCAAGCGGCAGATCCGCAGCCAGCCGGTCTGAAATCCCCAGGGCGCCCAGGTAACGGATATGTCTTTGGATGGACGCCCTGCCGAGCGACAGAATGCCGAAACGCTGGCCCATCAGCATTGCCTGCATGTAGGCGCTTTCGGCGATACCAAGCACCGGCACGTCATGGGCTTCTCGCATCGCGGCAAGGCCCGGATCGGAAAAGCAGGCAACGACGAAGGCAGAGGCCTCGTCCTTGAGCGTGTCCGAAAAGGCCAGAAGCGGCTGGATCACACCGTCGACATGGGCCTGCGTTTCAATGCCTGGCGGGCCATCGCTCAGAGTGTGGCAGGCCAGCGCGACCGGCGACATTGCCGCGATCGGCGCAATCGCTTCCGCCATATGGGCCGTCACATGCGCCGAGCTGTTCGGATTGATGATGTGTATGGTCATTCCGGCATCTCCAGACTGCGCGGTGCGATGACGCTGAACGCCTGACCACGCGCGCTTTCCGCAACCTTGATGGCCCGCGCCTGGGCGGCATCGATTTCTGCAAGAGCTCCGTCCGTATCAAGCCCCAGCGCCTTGCCTTCTGCCAGCACCTTGCGCCCGGCAACCCAGACATCGCGAACAGCCCGTTCGGCGGCCGCATAGATCAGGCTGCGCAGAGGATCGTGCACGGGACGCATCGATGGCGCGGTCAGATCCACGCAGACCACATCGGACCGGGCACCGGGGAACAGCCGACCAAGATCAGGCCGCCCCAATGCCTGCGCGCCGCGAACGGTCGCCGCATGAAAGATTGCCGCCGTGTCGATGTCGGCAAAATCCCCCGACCGGCAACGGGACTGGACAATCGCTTCACGCATCTCCTCCAGCATGTTGAAGGGAATGGTGTCCGTCCCGATGCCGACGTTAACGCCCGCGCGCAGGTAGCGACCGAGGCTCTCCATGCCCTGGCCGGACCGGGCGAAGGTCACCGGACAATGGGCGACATTCGTCCCGCTCGTTGCCAGTGTTTCGAGGTCCATGGCCGTTCGCTCGCGCGTCAACGGATGGTGATCCAGGCAAATGCCGTGCCCCAGGATCACCTCCGGCCCGAGAACGCCGATGTCCTTCAACAGCGCGACCGCGCCCTTGCCGTGCCGGCGATGAAGTTCGGTCACTTCCGCCATGGTCTGCGCCGCATGAACGGTCATCGGCACCTTGCGCGATCTTGCGTCATCCAGTGCAGCGGCTAGAAAATCGGGATGGCAGGTATCGATCTGGGAGGGGGCAACCACCCCGGTCAGCCGACCTGTCGTGTCGGCGGCAACCCGGTCGAGAACCGATAAGGCTGCTTCTCTTGCCGCTTCGCCCGCAGCCTCGTTCCAGTCGTATTCAAGAGCCTTTTGCGGGCTGAGCCGCCATCTGGCCTGTCGGAAACCGGGGGCAAGCCAGACCCGCATGCCACTTTGCGTAGCGACACCCAGCCAGTGTTCGTGGTCGCCTGCAATGTCCAGACACGAGGTGACACCGGACTTCAGCAACTCCGACAGCATCAGGGTTTGGCAGGCTGCTTTGGCATCCGCATCGGAGTCGATCAGTGTCGAAAACTCGTAAAGCGCGTTGCCCCAGAGTTCGGGCGTGCCGACATCGTCGAACAGGCCCTTTGCAAGCGGTTCATCTCCGGAATGGCAATGGATGTTCACCAGACCGGGCATGACCAGCCAGTTTCGCCCGTCTACCTCCTGATCGGCCTGGCCCTGCCAATCCGGTCCCACATGCAAAATGCCGTCGTGATCGAAGGCCACATCGATGTCGCGCGAATAAACATGCCTACCGCCCTCCCAGTGGATGACCCAGGACGCGCGGCGGATAACGGTAACGCTCATGCGCGGCTCCCGTACCGCTGTGCGTTCCAGAAGTTTTCAGGCACCTCCAGGCCAGCCGCGCTACCCGTCCGCTCGATCATGCGTTCGCTCTCCAGTGCGGCCTCCCGCAGGATAGCCTCTTCGCTGGCCTTCTTTGCCTTGCCGCCTTCCAGAACAACATCCCCGCGAACCAGAACCGTATCGACATCGTTGCCGTTGGCGAAACAGACCAGGCGGTGCGCCGTCATGTTGGGTGGATAAAGGTGGGGTCGCATCATGTCGACCAGAACGATATCCGCGTCTTTGTCCGGCTCAAGCGAGCCGATGGTCCGGTCCATGCCAAGTGCGCGCGCTCCCTCGATGGTCGCCATCTCCAGCGTCCGGCCCGGTGGCAATATCCCCGGGTTGCGATAGTGCCGGCGGTGATAATGCATGGCCTGCTGCATGTGGCGGAACATGTCGACCGACCTGTCCGGCGCCGTTGCGTCCGAACCGAGCGCAACCGTTACGCCCCTGTCCATCAGCTCGATTGCCGGACAATAGCCGTTGATCGAAGCAACCGCGGATGGATTGTGGGCGATCCTTGTGCCGGTCTGCGCACAGATATCGATTTCGTCATCATGCAGATTGATGGCATGGGACAGAAGCGCGTTCGGCCCCAGAAGGCCCAGCTTTTCTGCCCTGCGAATAGACCCGCCCTGGTGGCCATCCTGGGTAAACACCACTTGCGCAGCCCGCGCTTCCTCCGCAAGACGGCGCGCCTGGGTACAGGCCGCGTCATAGTCGTTTGCGGACATGGTGTCTTCATGCTCGTCACGCAGCACCGGATAGAGCAGAGCAATATTCAGACGGCCTTCGTCCTGGCCGTGCCAGCGTCCAAGAAGATCCAGGCATGTGGAGAGCTGGGTTTGGAAGTCGACCTTGCGTGGAGATTTACCGCCATCGGCATAGGTCCGCGGATGCGGCGCGCGCGTTGGGCCCACCGCCATGACTGTGCGTCCGCCAAGGGCCCGCACCCCGTCCATATGCGCATCGCCGTAAACGGGATCGTCCGTGCGCATGATGGTGTCGCCGCCGCCAAGCAGCGACACACCGCAGGTCACGCCGAACCTGATGCGCTCCAATGCGGCAAGGCTTGCTTCCGCCTTCCAGAATTCCGGTGTCGAACCGGTGGTATAGACTTCACCGCAGAGCGCTTCCCACGCGTCGCCGTCATGCATGAACATGGTCTTGATAAGCGCATGCCCGGCATGGGCGTGAACGTCGACAAGACCCGGAATGATGGCCTTGCCGGTGCCGTCAATTCGCCGAGGCGCATCATGATCCTTAAGGATTTCAGACGATGGGCCAACCGCCAGTATCCGGCCGTCTTCAATCGCAATCGCACCATCTTCGATGATGCGGCGGTCCGGATCCATGGGGATGATGGTGCCGCCGACGATCAGGAGATCAGCCATTTTGTGTCCCTTCGAATTTGGGCAGGCCACGCATGTCCGGCACCCCGTCAACAGGCATGGAAACCCCGGGATGATCTCCGGCAAAAGCAATGGCTCGCATGGGATTGTAGAGCGTCAGCCAGGGCGGATCCTGCTGCAGCAAGTGATAGGAGTCGCGGTAAAGCGCCTCGCGCTCCTGCGTGTCGACAGTTCTCCGGCCTTTGTCGATCAAGGCTTCAACGTTCTCGTTGCGATACCCTTGCCACCATGCTCCGGCGACCCGGCTGTCGATCTTTTCGAAAAGAACCCGGAACGTTGACATCGGACTGGAGTCGAAGACGCAAAGATCCCGTATGTCCTTTCGGCGCACCATATGGGCGTATTCTTCGCGTTCTTCGTGAATATGCACCTTTAACGTCACGCCAACCAAAGCCAGTTGGCGGGCAAGCACCTCTGTCAAGCGCTCCGCTTCATCGGGAAGCCGGGTCGGGCAATCGACGTCAAGGGTCAGGCCACCGGCATGCCCCGCCTCTGCAAGAAGCTGCCGGGCTGCCTCCGGATCATAGGAAATACCGTCCCCGTTTTCGGCTCCTACGCCGGCACCAAAATGGGCAGGGCTGACAAACCCACACAGCGGTTCGCCTTTGCCGTCGAGCACGTCTCGGACAATGGCCTCCCGGTCCACGGCGAGTGTCAGCGCCTTGCGGACCCGGGCATCGCGAAGCGGCCCTTTCGCCGCGTTCAGAAGATAGATGATTGCGACAGGTGCACGGTACCGCAGCACCGTCATGTCTGGCGTTGTCACCGCCGCTGGATCGACGTTGGCCGCGACCTGGGCGTGACCTTCGGCAACCGCGCACAGGCGCTTTCCTGCATCCGGTTCGCGCACCCATGTCAGTTCGTTGTTGGCCGGGCGCGGCCAGTGCGCAACACCGGATGCGGATACCTGAATACTGTCGTCGTCTCGCGCCACCAACTTGTACGGGCCGGTGCCGCAATGTGCCATCGCCTCACCCTTATCCAGAGCCTCGAAGGCACTTGGAGCAACGATCAAACCCTGCACCAGCACGTCTGCGAAATCGGCCATCGGTTCAGCCAGATGGATGGTCAGATCAAGGCCGTCGGACTGATAGTCTGCCCCGCCGAGATATTGCCTCCAGACAGCGGGAGAGCCGAGGGTGTAGCCCTTGTCCGCCCGAGCCATCCGTTCCAGAGAAGCCTGAAGGGCCTTCGCATCGCAGGGTGACCCGTCGTGAAAAACCACCCCCGGGCGAATGGAAAAACGCCAGGTTCGCCCTTCGTCTGCAACGGTCCAGGCCTCGGCGAGCGCGGGGACGAAACGCGTCCCCTCTCTGCGTATCAACGTGTCGTAGATCGCGCCCTGCACGCACAATTCATCGGCTGCGTCGGTACAGTCATGCGGATCACCGAGCATGATGCGCGGCTGAAGAATACGAATGCTCATGCGATCTCCCGCTGAGGCTCGTCCAAGAGATGGCAAGCAACCTCCTGGCCGCCTCCTGTGTCCTGCAACACTGGACGCTCAGCCGCACAGCGCTCCCAGGCGAATGGACATCTGGTGTGAAAACAGCATCCCGACGGCAGGTTCAGCGCCGAGGGAACTTCGCCGCTCAGCTCAAGCTGCTTCGGCTTTTTCTTTGGGTCGAGAGAGGGCGCAGCTGACAGCAGCGCGCGCGTATAAGGATGGCGCGGTTTGGCGAAGATCCTGTCGCGTGGCGCGGTTTCGACGATCGAGCCCAGATACATGACCGCAACCCTGTCGGCGATGTGATGCACAACGCTGAGGTCATGGCTGATGAAGAGATACGCAAGACCGAATTCGTCTCGCAGATCCATCATCAGGTTGAGGATCTGCGCCTGGATCGACACATCAAGGGCCGAGACCGGCTCATCCGCGATGATCAGCTTGGGATTGACCGACAGCGCCCGAGCGATGCCGATGCGCTGACGCTGGCCACCGGAAAACTGGTGCGGATACCGTCCGCCCTGCTCGGCACTCAGGCCGACACGCGCTAGCAGGGCTTCGGTCTTCTCATGTGCCTGCGACCAACTACCCGTCTGTTCGGCCAGCGGTTCCGCCACAATGTCACGCACCTTCTGGCGCGGGTTCAAGGAGGCATAGGGATCCTGAAAGATCATCTGCATCTTGGATCGAACCGGAAGCAGCTGCCGCGGTGTCAGGTCCTGTATTTCCTCACCTTGAATGCGGACGCTGCCGCCCGTGGGATTGTGGATCCGCGCAATGGTTTTGGCGACCGTCGACTTGCCGCATCCTGACTCGCCCACAAGCGCAAGCACCTCGCCTTCCTTGACCTTGAAGGAAACACCGTTGACGGCCCGCACGACACGCCTGGGCGCGCGCAGACGGCCCTTTTCGAATTTCAGCCGATCCAGGAAACCACCGCCGATATTGAACCGCTGTTCGAGTTTATCGACTTCAAGCATCGCCGTCATGCCGGGTCTCCTTCAACGGGAAAATGGCAGGCCGCCAGACGCCCCTCGCCCTGCCGGGACAATGCGGGCTCGACCTCGGAGCACAGCGCCTGGGCTCTTGGACAACGGGCCTGGAAATTGCAGCCCTTCGGCAGCTTGCGAATGTCGGGCACCGCGCCGGGGATCTGATCCAGGCGATGTTTGCGTTCGGACGGATCCGGGATCGAGGCAATCAGCCCGGCCGTATAGGGATGACGCGGGTCGTCGATGACCTCGCGCGTCGGGCCGCGCTCCACCACCTTGCCGCAATAGAGCACGGTCACGTGGTCCGCCATTTCCGCGACAACGGCCAGATCATGGGTCACAAGAACCATGGACGCGCCATGCTCGCGCACCTGCCTGTTGATCAGCTTCAGGATCTGCGCCTGGATGGTCACGTCGAGCGCCGTCGTCGGTTCATCGGCCACGATCAGGCGCGGTTCGGCCAGCATGGCGATGGCAATCACCACACGTTGGCGCATGCCGCCGGAAAACTGATGCGGATAAGAGGACAGGCGGTCGGCCGCCTGGCTGATACCGACATCTTCGAGCATCTGGATGCAGCGTGCGCGCCGCGCCTTCTTGTCGAGATCGGTATGCAGACGCAGCATCTCGTCCATCTGCCGGCCGATGGTCTGCACCGGATTGAGCGACGTCATCGGGTCCTGGAAGATCATGGCAATCTCCTTGCCCCTGATCTTGCGTAGCCGGTCTTCCGAAGCGCCCGCTATGTCTTCTCCGTCAAACAAGATCCGGCCGCTCTCGATCCGGCCAGGCGGATCGATGAGGCCGAGCACGGAAAACCCGACAACCGATTTGCCACCACCGGATTCGCCGACAAGACCCATGATTTCGCCTTTGCCGATTTCGAAGCTGACCCCGTCCACCGCCCTGACGGTTCCAGCGAATGTATGGAAGTGGGTGCGCAGATCTTCGACCTGCAGAAGGCTTTCTGACTTGGACTGCATCACTTCAGCCTCGGATTGAGTTCATCGCGCAGGAAATCGCCGAACAGGTTGATCCCGAAGACAAGAGCCATGATGAACAGCCCCGGAAAGACGGAGACCCACCAGAGTCCGGAAAACAGGACATCGAAGCCGTTTTTGATCAGCAGTCCGAGCGAGGGTTGGGTAATCGGCACACCGACCCCGAGGAACGACAGACTGGCCTCGATCAGAATGAAGGTGCCCACCTGAACGGTCGCCACGACAATCAGCGGTGTCGTCACGTTCGGCAGGATATGCCGGCGGATGATTTTCCCGTCCCGCAGGCCGGACACGCGGGCCGCCTGCACGTATTCGCGACCCACCTCGGAAAGGGTCTGGCCGCGAACGGTTCGGGCGTAGACAACCCAGCCGACCGCCGTCAGCGCAATCAGAACCTTGTCGATGCCGGTTCCGAAAGCAGACATCAGGAAAAGGGCGATTAGCATGGAGGGAAAGGAAAGCTGGATGTCGGCGATGCGCATGATGAACGCGTCGATCCGGCCGCCGAAATAACCTGCCAGCAGACCAACAAAGGTGCCCAGCAGGAGCGAGCACACCATCGCGGTCACACCGATCATGACCGAAATTCTGGTGCCGTAGAAAATGGCGGCCAGAACGTCCCGCCCCTGCCCGTCGGTACCGAGGAGAAAGCGCGGGTCACCTCCCTCCAGCCATGCAGGAGGCTTGTAGCTGTCCATCAGGTCGAGAGACGCAATGTCGTAGGGGTCCTGGGAGACCAGCAGCGGACCCGCCAGGACGATGATTGCAAAGAACACCAGGATGATACTGCCCGCGATGGCAGATCCGTTTCGGCGATAGTTTGCAAAGAACTCGGAAGAGAAGAACGCCGTCATCATGTCATTTCACCGTGATGCGGGGGTCGATCAACGTATAGACGATGTCGACGACCAGATTGATCACCACGAAGATCAGCGCCACCAGCATCAGGTAGACGACGATCACCGGACGGTCTGCGCGGTAGATGGAATCGATCAGCAGTTTGCCGAGACCGGGCCAGGCGAAGATGGTTTCCGTGATCGTTGCAAAGGCAATCAGATCGCCGAGCTGCAGCCCGAAGATGGTCACGACGGGAATAAGCGCGTTGCGCAATCCATGACCGAAAAGGACACCGCGCCGTGAGACGCCTTTGGCTCTGGCAAATTTCATGTAGTCCTGTCGGGTAACCTCCATCATGCCCGCACGGGTGATGCGAAGCAGCATTGCCATGGTTGCGAGAGACAAGGTCAGGGCCGGCAGGATGACATGGCTCCAGCCATCGGCAGTCAGGATCGACCACTGCACCCCCAGGAAGGCTTCGGTCTCGCCGCGCCCGGACGACGGAAAGATCCGCCACTTCACGGCAAACAGGAAGATAAGCATCATGCCGACCCAGAAACTCGGCAGGGAAATGCCCAGAAGCGAACCGGACATGATCGAGCGGCATGAGAAGGTCTTCGGATTGGCGCCGGCATAAACGCCGAGCGGTATGGCCACCAGAGCAGACATCGCCATCGCCACCAGAACGAGTTCCAACGTGGCAGGCAGTCGTTCCAGGATGAGATCGAGGGCTGGTTCCCGGAACACGTAGGAGCGGCCGAAATCACCCTGCAGCATGTTCTTGACGAAAATCAGATATTGCTCCGGTAACGACCGGTCGAGACCCAGGATACGCCGGGCTTGCGCGATTTCGGCATCGGTCGCGTCGATCGGAACGACCATGAAGACCGGATCACCGGTAAAGCTCATCATCAGAAAGACGATGACCGATACGGCCCAGAGCACGATGGTCATCTGGATAAGCCGCTTGATTATATAGCCCAGCACCTGGCTGTTCTCCCCCGTTCACCACAAGAGTTGCGGGACGCCGGCAGCGCCCCGCAGCTGCGCGTTATTCGGCCACGTCCATGTCGTAGGCCCACAGGAACTTGTCGGTGCGCGGCGTGAACTTGACGCCGTCACGAGACCCGTAGATGTCCTGCTCGTAGTGAACCGGGATCATCGGGATGTCATTCAGGAGGATTTTGGTTGCGTCCTGAAGATAGGCATCCCGTTCTTCCACTTTTGCTGTGCTGTCCGCCTTGTCGATGAGGGCGTCGACGTCGGCGTTGGAGTAGCTGCCACGGTTGACCTGGCCATAGCCTTCGCGCTTGTCACGGCTGTAGAACAGTGCACCGTACATCGGGCCGGCATCTCCGGAGGGAACATCCCAACCGGACATGATGAAGCTGGAATTCGGGGTTGGTACGCGGATGTAACCCCAAAAGTTGGACTTCGGCATCACGTTGAGTTCGACGGTGATGCCGATCTTGGCCAGCATGCCGGCCAGTGCCTGCGCGATCTGCGCGTCGTTCACATAGCGGTTGTTGGTTGCGTCTAGCGTCAGCGTGAAGCCATCGACACCGGCTTCCGCCATGAGTTCCTTCGCCTTTTCAATGTCATAGGGGTACATGTCCCGGAAACTCATTCCTTCGACATATCCGACATGGCTGGCCGGGACATACTGGTCGGAAGGTGTCGACAATCCGCCCATGATGGCCCGCTGAATGGCGCTCACATCGATCGCACGTGCCATAGCTTCCCGCACCCGGCGGTCGACCATCGGGTTATCGCCTTCGATGGTCGGGCTTTCCGAGCGCATGTCGAGCGCAAGGACGAGGTTCAGCAACGACGGACGCGTGACGACCTCGAACCCACCTTCGTTCTTGACCCGATCCACGTCGCGAACCGCCAGATCCTGAACGATGTCGACTTCACCGGTCAAAAGCGCGGCCGTGCGGGTCGCCGGGTTGGTAATGGGGCGGAAGGTAACATTCTCGATTCCGGCTTCGCCGAGGTAGTAGTCGTCAAAGGCCTCCAGCTCGATCTTGTCCTCACGCACCCAGTCGACCAGCTTGTAAGGCCCCGTCCCCATCGGGTTCTTCTCAAGCCCGTCGTTGCCGACCTTGTTCACGTGGTCTTCCGACAGGATCAGGATAGCCGCAAGATCATTCGGGAGAGCGGCATAGGGCGCCGGGGTCTTGATCTCGACCGTCCGGTCGTCAACGGCGCGGAAGCTTTCGATGTTGGCTGCAAGGTTCAACATCAGCGATTCCTTGAGCCGGTTGAGCGTGAACACGACGTCGGATGCCTTCAGTACATCGCCGTCATGAAACTTGACGCCATCGCGAAGCTTGAAGTGCCATGTCGTGTCGTCAATCAGCTCCCAGCTTTCGGCCAGACCTGGCTCGAAGGTCAGGTCAGGCGATCTACGGACCAGCGGATCGTAGATATGGTAGTACATGATATTGGAGGACAGCTCCTCGCCTGCCTGCGGATCCAGGTGCGTCGCATCCGCCGTGAGGCCGATCGTCAGGCTTTTCTCAGCCAGCGCCGCCCCTGTAGTAAGAGCCGACAGGCAAACCGATGCCGTCAGCGCACGAAGCACTGTAGCTATTCTGGACATGTGAAATGTCTCCCTCTGGATTATGTTGGGATGACAGGCGTTGGCCGCCCTTCTGGTTATGCAGTCGTCGTTTCCAGGACGGACTGAATTTCTATCTGGTAACCTTCGGGATCATCGAACACGAACGCCCGGATCCCCAGCTGGGCACTGTCGCGCGGCGCCGTCAGATTCGAGACGTTCTGTGCGCTCGCCCAGGCATGCCAGGCATCGACATCAGGCACCCGCAAGCACAGCTGAACGGGTTTGTGTTCACTGGCCCGCTTCGCGCCACGGCTTTCATCAACGAGGCCGACATGGGCCGCACCGGCAAGGGCATAGATCTTCGACCAGCCCTGATCGATGGCGAGACGAGCGCCCAGCACCCGCTCGTAAAACTCCTGCGCGCGCGGCACGTCATGGAAATACAGGAACGTTATCTGCAACTCCGGCGCGGCCGGTCTATCCAAGCGAGATGTCATCCTCAGATCCTTTCAGGAACCATTGGTATACCAACGGAACTCCAAGTGTCAACACACAGAAAATCCGCGCAAGCGAACTCACGCGGATCTAAGGGAAGGTCATCGGGGTTCGGATCAGGAGAGCCTGTGAATATGCGCCAAGATCGCTTCTCGTGCGTTGTCTATGTGCCGGCGCATGGCGTTTTCGGCCGCTTCCGGATCGCGCGCCAGGATCGCATCGATAATTTCCAGATGCTCACGCGCACCCGGTTCGAAGCGTGAGGGAATTTCGCCTTGGTCGTAAATTCGGGTCTTCAGTTTAAGCCCCTGGATCAATTCCATAAGCAGCTTCGATCCAGCAGTCCGGGCAATATGCATATGCAGATCAAAATCGAAATCCGCATGCGTCACCCGGTCAGGCCTATCGTTTTTAAGGAAATTCTGGATCGTCGCCTTGAATTGAAGCCATTCCTCCGGTGAGGAATTGACGTTGGCCGCCTGTCGCGCCGCTTCACATTCGAGCAATCGGCGGACATGCAGGATCTCGACAATTTCGGAAACCGAGATACGCGAGACCATCGGCGTTCCCCGGGTGCTGCGCGTGACGAGGCCTTCTGTTATCAGACGCGTGATGGCTTCCCGCAAAGGTGTCCGGGACACTCCAAGCTGCTCCGCAAACGCTCGTTCCTGCAGGTGCGTTCCGGCCGCCAGCTCTCCCCTCAAGATCATCTTGCGCAGACGCTCGAGCGTGTTTTCTGTTAAGTTCGGCTCTGCACCCTGCTGTAAAGACATCGATTTCCCACACCTGCTAGTGCCTGCGACACGTCCAGTTTGCATCCATGGTATACCAATAGTATCCTGCAATGCAAAGAGGAGCATAGCATGACCCCACCCGCTTACGATTTCGTCATTCGAAATGGCACCCTTGGCGATGCCCGAGACCTCGCCGAAGGCGACATTGCTGTCCAGAATGGACGGATCGCCGCAATCGGCCTCAACCTACCCAAAGGGAAAGAAGAAATCGACGCAAAAGGACAGATTGTTCTGCCGGGAGGGGTCGATACACACTGCCACATCGAACAGATGTCGGGCGCAGGTATCATGAACGCAGACACCTTTGAAACTGCGACGCGATCCGCGCTTTTCGGCGGCACCACCAGCACTGTTTCATTCGCGGCCCAACATCCGGGCATGCGCATTCGCGACGTGCTTTCGGACTATAGTGCGCTGGCTGCTGCAGGAGCCATGACCGACTACGCGTTCCACATGATCGTTGCGGACACTTCCGGTGAGAATATCGAAGATCTGAATCAGGCCATTTCCGAAGGGCATCGCTCCATCAAGATCTTCACCACTTACGACAAAGTTCGTCTGCAGGACATGGAGATCCTCGCCACACTGCGTACGGCGAAAGAAATGGGAGCCCTTGTCTGCGTTCACGCCGAAAACGATGCCATGATCCGCGAAGCCACAGCCCGGCTTCTTGCAGAAGGCCGCACGGCACCGAAAGACCATGCAGCATCGCACCCGCGCCTCGCCGAAATCGAGGCTGTGGAGCGCATGTGCCGGTTTTCCGAACTGACCGGCGCAAGGGTGATGATCTTCCACATCTCAACCATCGAAGGCATCGCAATCGTGCGCAATGCGCGCGCACGCGGTGTGAACATTCACGCGGAAACCTGCACGCATTATCTTTTCCAGACGGAGGACATTCTGGATCGCGCGGACGGGGCCAAATTCCTCTGCAGCCCGCCGCAGCGGACACAAGCCGACCAGGACGCCCTCTGGGTCGCCCTCGGCCGGGAGCTTGAAATCGTGACGTCGGACCATGCCCCATACCGGATGGACGAAAGCGGGAAGTTCCGCCACGGCCGCGACGCGCCATTTCCCAAGATCGCCAACGGGCAACCCGGGCTGGAGCTTCGGTTGCCGCTCCTGTTCGATGCGATGGTCTCCGATGGACGAAAGGGCATCGCGCAGTTCGTCGAACTGACATCGTCTGGCCCGGCACGTATATTCGGCCTGAAGACGAAGGGCGACCTGATCACAGGAAAAGACGCAGATCTCGTGATCTGGGATCCGGAGCGGTGTCATACGCTCCCCGACGCCCTTCATGACAATGTCGGCTACAATCCCTTTGCCGGTCAGGAGCTGAGAGGCTTCCCGCACACGGTCGTGCGCCGGGGGGAAATCGTCGTTCGGGACGGCCGGCTTGAGGCACAACCGGGAAGCGGTCGCTGGCTCAATATGAGTTCACCGGGATAAGAGCAAGCCCGCACAGGCTTGATGCCAGGAAAGAGAGACAGAACAGGGAGGCAGGTCAGCCGATCTCGAACCCTGCACGCAGCGCTGTATCGGTGACATGGCTGCGCATAGCGGACCGGGCGCCCTCGGCGTCGCCCTTGCGCAGCTCTACTATAATTGCCATCGCACGCCTCCAGAACATCGAAAAATCAACGACACGTCGATACCTCCACATCGGTCCATGAAAAGTTTGCGACGGATCCGTCCGAATCCGGCTGAGAAGTCTCCGCCTTTGGTGCTGTTCTTCCCAGCCACTTATCATCCATTTGAATCCGTTCCTTCGCATCGATTCCAATCATTCATTGGACCGCTGTTCGGAGATCTTCGACACTGCGGTCATGGAACCTGATGACGATCTCCTTCTCCTCAGACGCGTGGATCCCGGCCGGAACATGAACCGGTTCTACCACCTGTCGGTCGAACCCACCCTTTTCGGCGGGTTTGCGGTTCGCCGGACATGGGGACGCCTGGGCACCTGGGGTCGAACGCGGCTTGATCTGTTTGCGGATGTGTCATCGGCTCTGGTCCATCAGCAGAAGCTGGCGGCACAAAAGCACAGGCGCGGGTATCGCCCGGAATGAGGCGGTGGCGTTGTGCCCGATCCCTGATCCCTGCCCCCTATTCCATGGGGGCTTCCTCGGGCAGATCACTCAATCAGACGTCACAGAATCCCCCAGGCCCTGTATCTGTCTCGGCCTGTGAGCTCGCGGGGGAGCGCGGGGCCGAGTTGGCGGATCATGCGGTCGACGGCGGCGGCGGTGACACCCAGGTCCTGGCGGGCCATGGGAATGGTCACCAGGGTACTGTCACAATTTGTACTGAGGAAGTGGAGCGTGCTGCAGGTTCCGCTCGGAAGCTGTCCCGGTCAAACAAGTATCTGTTTGTTTCCGGACCGCTTCCGATCGCTCTTATTGTGGTGTGAGCGATACTTGAAGTGCGACTTCAGCGGTTTGCAAAGGTAAGGGGCTGCAGGCTTCGTGCAGCCAATTTGCTGTGTCCGCCGTACAATACGGCCCAAGTGCCTGTTCCACCTGTTCATGATATCTGTTCAGCCAAGCTATTTCGCCCGCAGTCAGCCGATCTAGACGCAGTGCTTCCGTCTGTATTGGAACCCAGGTAAGGTTAGCAAATTCTAGGAACCCGTCTTCGGCTTCGATGATCTCGAACAGGTTCTCAATGCGGATGCCATAATGACCGGGCTCGTAATGCCCTGGCTCGATGGACATTATCATTCCATGTGCAAGATCTACCGGGTTGTGCGGTTTGCCGATGCGCTGCGGCTGTTCGTGTACAGAAAGGCGATGACCGATGCCGTGGCCGGTGCCGTGATCGTAATCAAGTCCAAGGTCCCAGAGTGGACGGCGGGCAATAGCATCGATATGGTGTCCTTGAGTCCCTTTAGGGAATCGTAGTGTCGCCAACGCAACGAATGCCTTGAATACAGCGGTATATGCTACCGCGTAGCCCTTCGGTAAGGTCCCAAAGGTGAAAGTACGTGTGGCATCTGTGGTTCCGGTCTCGTACTGACCGCCACTGTCAATCAGATAACACGATGAAGGAAGGATCGGCGCAGATGCGACCGGATCAGCTGAGTAATGACACATAGCGGCGTTACCACCGGCGCAAGAAATTGTTTGAAAACTCTCCGACAGGAAGCTGGAACGCGATTTGCGACAATTCAGGATTCTTTTTTCTGCTTCATACTCGCTCACTGGATTGCCGGCTGCTGCCCTGTTCGGGACTGCTTTCTTCAGCCAGGCTCCAAACTCGACCCAGGCAACACCGTCCTCAATATGGCATGCTCGGATGCCCTCAAGCTCGGCGCCGTTCTTGCGCGCTTTGGTCAAAGTCATCGGGCTACGCCGCGCCACGGGCTCGGCCTTAGCCGCAATAACGGCCTGACTAACGGCAGCCGGCGAGAAATCCGGGTCAACCAATACTCTCGCGCCGGCGCGTAATTTCTCGTTCAGTACATTCAGAAAGGCGTCTTTCGAATGCACAGTCAGCCAGCCGGGCAGCGTATCTCTGAGACCACCCACGAAATTGTCCGCGTTGACAAACCAGTGCCCCTTACCCTCACGCTCCAGCAAAAAAAACGACAGCGGCATCGGATTGAAGGCAACGTCGTCGCCGCGCACGTTTAGAAGCCAGCAAATGTTGTCCGGCTGGGAGTCTACCAGCAGATCGATACCGTCCTTCTCCAAAACAGCGATCAGCCCGGCGCGCTTTTCGGTCGCCGAGAGCCCCGCGAACTGCATCGGAAAGGCGCTGATGAGGCCTGCGGGCTCCGCGGGCTGGTCGTGCCAGACGGCATCGACCGGATTGCAGTCGACCGGCATCAGCTTCGCCCCGGCGCGAGCTGCTGCAGTCTCGAATCGTGCCACCCAGGCGGGAGGCAGCAGCATGGCGTCATAGCCGATGCTCCAGCCGGGGTCGGCCACGACGCCGAGCCAGCTTTCCGGCGGGCTCTCATGGAGATGATCCCGGTCGATCAGCCCAGCCGGACACTGGTTCTGCGCCTGTACCGTATAGCGGCCATCGACGAAGAGGCGCACGCCGTCCACGGTGACGATGGCAACACCCGCCGAGCCGGTGAAGCCGGTAACGAAGGCAAGGCGCATGTCATGTGGAGCGATATATTCGCCCTGATGTGCATCGAAGCGCGGAACGATCAGGGCGTTCAGGCCGCGGGAAGACATTTCCGCACGCAGGTCGGTAAGACGGCCGGCAATCACGGCACGGGTCGTTTCAGGCATTCTCGATCTCTTCGGCATGGTGACAGGCAACCGAGCCGCGGCCCTCAACGGTACGCAGCAACGGCAAATCCGTGGTGCATTTCGGGGTCATGTGGCGGCAGCGGACATGGAACGGGCAGCCGGGAGGAATATCCATCGGCGAGGGCAATTCCCCTTCGAGATGGATTTTCCTGCCCTTGTCGTCCGGATCAAGCGAAGGCGCGGCGCTGAGCAGCGCCTGGCTGTAGGGATGCATCGGCCTTGCGAACAGGGTCTCGCTGTCACCGATCTCGACTATCCGGCCGAGATAAATGACGGCGACCCGGTTGGAAACGTGGCGCACCAGGCGCAGATCATGGGCGACGAACAGGATCGTCAGGCCGAGACGTTCCTGCAGCTCCAGCAGCAGATTGACGATCTGCGCCTGCACGGAGACATCAAGCGCGGAGACCAGCTCGTCGGCGATCAACACCTCCGGCTCGACGGCAAGCGCCCGGGCGATGGCAATACGCTGGCGCTGGCCGCCGGAGAACTCATGCGGCAGTTTCTCCAGCGCGTCGTGCGGCAGCTGCACCAGATCCATAAGGCGTTCCAGTCGCGCCGGGACCTCCGCCTCGCCGCACATCCTGTGCACCAGCAGGGCTTCTTTCAGGATCTGCCCGGTGGTCATGCGGGGATTGAGCGAAGAATAGGGGTCCTGGAACATCATCTGAACCCGGCGATTGTAGCTCCGGTCCCGCGGCACTCCGGCTGCAAAAATATCCGTGCCGTTGAACCGGATCTCGCCGTTCTTCGGCTGGTAAAGCCGCACGATACAGCGCGCGAGGGTCGACTTGCCGCAACCGGATTCGCCGACAACGCCAAGGGTTTCTCCCCGGTGCAATTCAAGCGAAACCCCGTTCAGCGCGTTGACATCCCGCGGCGGTCGCCCCGCGACAACGTCAAGCACGCCACACTTGCCCTTGAAGGTCAGGCTGACATCGCGAATTTCCAGAACCGTATCGCTCATGCCGCCGCTCCATCGCGTTTTTCGATCCTGTTGAAACAGGCAAGCGCCCGGCCGTTTCCGGTCGGAAGAAGCTCCGGCCGGGTTGCTTCGCATTCTTTCGTCCGGTTGGGGCAGCGCGGTGCGAAGGCGCAGCCCTCAGGCAGCGCCAGAAGGCTCGGCGGCGTTCCGGGGATCGAATAGAGCGGCGTTCGCGGCGGGACATCCTGCGGCACCGAGCGCATCAACCCGACCGTATAGGGATGCTGCGGTGTCTTCAGGACGGAGTGCACCGTGCCTTCCTCCACGATCCGCCCGGCATACATCACCGCCACCTGATCGCAGGTCTGGGCGACAACACCAAGATCGTGGGTCACCAGGATGACACCCATGTCGAAATCCTTCGCCAGCGACAGGATCAGGTCGAGGATCTGCGCCTGGATGGTGACGTCGAGCGCCGTGGTTGGTTCGTCCGCCAGGAGCAGCTTCGGCCGGGCGGCGAGCGCAATCGCAATCATCACCCGCTGGCGCATGCCGCCGGAAAACTGGTGCGGATATTCGTGGAGCCGTGAGGAGGCCGCCGGAATGCCGACCAGATCCAGCATCTCGATGGCCCGCTTGCGGCGCTCGGTTGCCGGCATCCTTGTGTGAGCCTTCAGGGTCTCGTCGATCTGAAGTCCGACCGTCAGCAGCGGGTTGAGCGAGGTCATCGGTTCCTGGAAGATCATCGCGATCTCGCCGCCGCGGATCTTCCGCAGTTTTGTCTCCGGCAGCTCGACCAGATTGTCGCCGCGCCACTGAACCTTGCCCGTCGTGCTGCCGTAGCGCCGGGTGAGGCCGAGGATCGAACGCAGCGTCACGCTCTTGCCCGATCCGCTTTCGCCGACAAGGCCGAGGACTTCGCCCTTGCCGAGCTTGAAGCCGACGTCGCGGACGGCTGGGATCGACAGGCTACCGGCCTTGAAGGTGGTTGAGAGGCTTTCCACCTCCAGAAGGGGGGTGTGAACAGAGGTCAGGATCATCCGCGAGGCCTCAACAGATCCGCCAGACCGTCGCCGATCAGCGAAAAGCCGAGCCCGGTCATGACGATAGCAATGCCCGGCATCAGGCTCAGCCACCAGGCGGTGGTGATGAAATTGCGCCCTTCGGCGATGAGTACACCCCATTCGGCCTGGGGCGGCTGCGCCCCGAGGCCGAGATAGCCGAGGGACGAGCCGAGCAGGATGGCGAGCGCCATGTCGGTCATCCAGTAGACGATGATCGGCGTGATCGCGTTCGGCAGCAGATGCCGGAAAATGATACGCCGGTCGGAATAGCCCATGACGATGCCCGCCGACGCATAGTCGTTGGCCTTTTGCGAGATCACTTCCGCCCGCATCAGCCGGGCGTAATAGACCCAGTTCACCAGCGTGATCGCGATATACATGTTGGTGAGCCCCGGCCCGAGCACTGCGACGATGGCGATCACCAGAACCAGAAACGGAAAGGTGATGACCGCATCGACGACGCGGCCGAAAACGAGATCCGCGACACCGCGGTAATAGCCGACCAGCGCCCCGACGACGACGCCGATGACAAGGGCGAAGACGGTGGCAAAAAACGCCATGCGCATGTCGACGGAATAGGCCCAGATGACGCGGGAAAAGGTATCCCGCCCCAGCAGGTCCGTGCCGAAGATATGTTCCCAGCTTGGCGTCTGGCGCACCGCGACATAGTCGATCTGATTAGGATCGTAGGGCGCAAAGAGACCCGGAAAGAGGGCAAGCAGGGTGGAAAAGCCGATGATGCCGACACCGGTCATGAAGCCGGGTTTCGACAGGGCCTGCTTCAACAGGCCCGGCTTTTTCATCGGGGCCGCACCCGGGGCAAGAGTGATATCGCTCATGTCAGGCGCATCCTCGGGTCAAGCCAGCTCTGGAAGAGGTCGGTCATAAGAAAGACCAGCGAAACCAGCACCGCAAAGGTCAGGGTCAGACCCTGGATCAGCGGATAGTCGCGCGCGAAGATCGCCTCGAGCATCGACCGGCCGACACCGGGCACGGCAAAGACCGTCTCGGTGACAAGCGTGCCGCTCATCAGCTGACCGATGGAAAGGCCGAGCAGCGTCACGGTCGAGATCAGCGCGTTTTTCAGGACATGCCGGCCAAGGATCAGCCGGTTTGGCAGGCCCTTCGCCCGGGCGAACTGCACATATTCGGCATCCAGCACTTCGATGATGGCAGAGCGCAGGTTCCGCATCAGGATCGCGGAGGTGTAGAGCGCCACGGTCACGGCCGGCAGAAACAGGTGATAAAGCCGGTCCGCGAAGGTCTCGCCATAGCCGCCGACTGGAAAAAGCCGCAGCTGCGCCGCCAGGAACGTCAGCAGGATCAGTCCGATATAGAAGACCGGCATGGAAAGGCCGACCTGGAACACGGCCCGGATGAGGTTGTCCTGCCATTTGCCGCGATTGACCGCTGCCAGAAAGGCGAGCGGTCCGGCGATCAGGATCGACAGCGTCACCGCATAGAGGGTCAGGAAGATCGTTGTCGGCAGCCGAGCCAGGATCACGTCGAGCACCGGCGCGCGCAACAGAATGGACCGCCCGAGATCGCCCTGCAGCGTGTTCTTCAGAAACAGCCAGAACTGGGTCCAGAGCGGGGCGGTCAGGCCGAGCTTCTCGCGGATCGCGGCGATATCGGCGTCGGACGCCTTGTCACCCGCGATCGCGATGGCCGGATCGCCGGGAAGAAGGCGGACAAGAAGAAAAATGATGATCATCACCAGAAGGAAGGTCGGGATCATCAGAACCAGCCGGTTCAGGGTGTATTGCACACCAGCCATATTGTTTTGCCGTCATTTGCCGAGAAGGGTTCGGAAGGCCCGGGTGCCAGTGGGACGGACGTCCGGGCCTTCCGCTCTTGGGAGGAACGCGTGATCGGCAGAACTTCAATCGAACCTGTTTGAAGTTCTGCCGAACGGAGGATGCTCTAGCGTTCCAGCGAAGCCTTTTCGAAGATGTTCGCGCCGAGCGGCGTCTGGACGTAACCGGAGACCTTTCCGGACACGGCGACCGCAAACGGCGTCTCGTACATGAACAGGAGCGGAGCTGCATCCGCGTAGAGTTCCTGCATCTGACGGTACTGGTCGGCGCGCTTTTCCGGATCCATCTCGGTGGAAGAGGCTTCGTAAAGGGCATTGAAGTCGGCATTGTCCCAGCCGGTCCCTACCGCCTTGCGCGTCGGGAAATAACCGAGCCAGCCGGTCACCTGGCTCGGGTCGGCGACGTCATCCACCCAGCCATAGGTGTGGATGTCGAACTCGCCCGAGCGGTTCTTGGCGCCGCGTGTCGGCCCGTCCACCTGTTCAGCGACGAGATTGATGCCGAGCGGCGCCCACATCTGCTGCAGGGCTGCGAAGATGGTGGCGTCGTCCGCGGACCCCGCCAGCGTTGTCAGGGTGATTTCCGTTCCCGGCGCAAGTCCCGCCTCGGCGACCAGCGCCTTGGCTTTCTCGATGTCGAAGCCGTAGAGCGGGTTCATGTCGATCGCCAGCGGTGTGGACGACGACATCAGAGGCGAGGACATAGGCTTGCCGGCACCCTGCAGGACGAGCTGGATCAACGCGTCCTTGTGGGTGGCGTAGTTGAGTGCCTGGCGTACGCGCTTGTCGGCAAGCGGGTTCGGCGAGCCGTCGGCGCGGGTCTCGCGGGTGTTGATCGGCGAATAGATGATCCGGGTCGACGGAAACAGATACATGTTGACCGCGGGATCCGCATCCAGCTCGGCAACGCGCGAGAACGGGATGAACTCGGCGATATCAACCTCGCCTGCCGTCAGCTTGAGAATGCGGGTGGCATCGTCCGGAATGTCCTGGAAATGCACCTTGTCCAGATAGGGCAGCGGCTTGCCGTCCTCACCCATCTTCCAGTAGTGCGGATTGGCGGAGAACGTCATCGACGATCCCTGCTCGAAGCCGCTGAGATAGAACGGGCCGGAACCGACGCCGGGACCACCGGCTGCGAAGAGCGCCGCGGACTTTTCCTGGTCGGTCGCACCCGGAGCGGCCTCAAAGGCCTTTTTGGAGACGACCGCCGAATTGAACGTCGCCAGCATGGAGAGCAGCGCCGGGTCGGGATTGGCAAGCGAGATGGTGATGGTCTTGCCGTCTGCCGTCACAGAGGAAATCGCCGAGAAGAGATCCGACCAGGGCCCGAGATCCGGGTTCCTCGCCCGGTCCAGGGAAAACACCACATCCTCACCCGTCAGCGGGCTGCCGTCGGAGAATTTCAGGCCGTCGCGCAGGCCCAGTGTGATCGTCTTGCCGTCGGCGGAGACTTCATGGCTTTCCGCCAGCGCGCCGGTGATCGCACCGCTTTCCGGATCGCTTTCCAGCAGCGTCGAGAACAGGCTGCCCACCATCCAGATATCCGGATTGCGGTCTGCATAGATCGGATCGACAAGCTTCGACCCGTCGTAGCGGGCGAATTCGAGGGTGCCGCCGCGTTCGACCGCGCTTGCGGCCTCATATGTGAATACGCTCAGAGCCGTGCTCATTGCCAGCACGGTGGCAAATGCTGCCGCCTTCATGGTGTGTCCTCCCAGATGCACATGTCATGAGGCTCCGGAGCTTATCCAAACGGAATGCCGCCGCAAGACATTTTTTAGTCAGACTTTTGTTTTTGCAGCTTTTTTGAACCAATATTAAACTTCGATTTTTGCTCAAGTATATGAAATTATGGAGTAATTGGAATTTAAGGGAGATAATTTTGTGCTTAAAAAATTTTTAGCATAGTTAAAGTCACTTTCCGATACGACTGGTGTTTACTGTCTCCGGCGGGTATAAGACGCTGCCGAAATGGAGAAAAGCAATGACGCTGAGCGAACCAACAGCCACAGGACAAGCGGACCAGGACACGCCTAACTACGGTCCCATAATACGGCAGCGGCGAAAGGCTCTCGGCATGACTCTGGACGACGTCGCCAAAGCAACCAATCTGACGATCGGGTTCCTGTCACAGGTGGAACGAGGCATTTCATCGCCGTCGCTTTCCTCGTTTCAGAGGATAGCTGGCGCTCTTCAAACTAGCCTGGAACAACTGATCAAGTTGCCCGAACCTTATTCAGAGTTCGTTTCGAAGGACAATCGTCAAACTTATGTTCTCGGAAAATCCAAACGGCTCTATGAAAAACTCGGGCCCGGTTTTCCCGGTGCACTTACATATCCGTGCATCATTCATCGCCCACCTGGGCACATTTCCGAACATATGAAGCACGAAGGCGAAGTCTTCTGTTATTTGTTGGAAGGTAGCCTAGAATACCACCTCGGTGACAAAGTCTTCATCATGAGACCCGGCGACAGCATTCACCACGACACATCTAAACCGCATTATTCGAAAGTTTTGGGTAATGAAACGTCGTCGGAGCTTTGGGTTAGCTCTACACCAATCAACTATTCAAAGAGTTGATATTCAAGTACGGATGACGCGTGTTCGCAGGTTCTGTCGCAAAAATTTTGCGTGTGACGAATAGCGGTCTTTGCGAAAACGAGAACGGGGTATGCAGGGATTTCGGTCGCCGAGCGGATTGCAACGTTTCCTGTATGTCTTCTCCGCGGTTCGAAATCTCTTCGTTCCACCTCGCTCGAAATCTTCATCCCTCACCATCCATCTGCATCGGATCGGCGCCATCGCACATTCGAAAGCCGTCTTCTACTCCAGGAACCGACCTCTTCCCTGTGCCAGATCCAAATCCGCGGCTGCGTCGCCTTCAACCCACTGCCGTAACGCCGCCATCTTTTTCTCCAAGACAAACATCAAGACTGTGTCAGCAGGAGCGGCAGCATACGAGTGCATAATCCACTGGCATCTTCTGATTGCACTTACTATGATACCACCACTCAGTTTCCAACTTCTCCAAGAGTGAACTGAGTTTGGAGAAAGGCATGTCCGCAAGCTCGCTTCAGGCCCCGGTTCTCTCCCTACAGGGACTGGGGTCGCTCCGATACAGGCTTCAGCTAAACCACGCTTACTCTTTCCTCAGTAGCCTGCTTTTTCTGGTGTCGGAATGCCAGGACATAGAGCACATCGACCGCCGGTTCATAGCGGTAGAGGGACACATAGCCTGAATCCCCAAAGGTAATCAGCAACTCACGCAGCTCAGGCAAATCAGGGTTAGGTCGGCCAAAGTCGGGGGGCGTTTCCAGTAGCAAGAATTGGCGCTCGATGGCCTGACCCGCTCGCCTGCCAGCTTCCGAAGACTTGACTGCAAGAAACCGTCGACATCGTTCCAAGCCGAGCGCCGCGCCTTCGGTAACGATTACTCGTGGCACTCAGGCACCGTCTTTTCCTCTTCGTTGCCCTAGGTGTTCAACCTGGTGCGCACTTCCTGTCCGGTCAGATGCCGTCCGGTTTCCTGATAAGTCGACCGGGAAGCTAAGGCTTCCTGCTTGAGGCACTCACAAGCCTCTTCCCTCTCGAAGAATTGCCGGATGGCTTCAAGCATGATCCAGTGCGGCGAGCGGCGGCGCTTAACAGCGAGGTATTGGACACGGCCTTTCAGCACATCGTCGATCTTGAGCGACGTTGCCATTACAACCCTCCTATTACTTGGTGATCCCTAGTGATTAACTTGCCCGTTCATTGCAGTCCGTCAAGTGTCCGTTAGCCGGTGATACAGAACATAGTCCGGCAACCTGTTTGAACGACGGATGTTCGGACAATAAACTAGGCGGACGGGACGACGGACAAAGACCGTGGAAATGGCTCTGATCGGTTACGCGCGGATATCGACGGCGGGACGGGAAACAGCCCTTCAGACGGATGCGCTGCCCAAAAGCAGGTTGCCCGCGGGTATTCGAGGACATTGCCTCTTCGGCCAGGGCCGATCTGCCTGGTTTGGACGATGCACTGTCTTACCTGCGCGAAGGCGGCGTGCTGGGAGTCTGGCGGTTGGATCGGCTCAGCCGCTCGATGCATCACCAGATCGAGACGCTAAGCGCGCTTGAGTCGAACGGTGTCGGTTTCCGGTCTCTGGCCGAAAACATCGACTCCACAACCCCGGGCGGACGGCTCACCTTCCATGTATTCGGTGCACTGCGCTAGTTCGAGCGCGGCCTGATTTTGGAGCGCAGCAAGGCTGGGTTGACTGCTGCCACTGCGCGCGGACGAAAAGGTGGCCGCAAACCGGTCGTCAAAGCTGGCAAGCTGCAACGAGCTAAGGAACACCTCGCCAATGGGCTGAACGTCCGCTGTCAGTCCTTTTTTGTTTGTGTTGAAAAGCAACAATGACGAGCAGCGCGTGTTCGCTGCGTTTGCCCAAAACTCGAAGAAGTCTGTGACGACCGCAGCTCGTCTTATTGGAACGGATGCGAAAAATTCGGTCGGGAAAAGTTTGGGAAGTCACTTGGCATGTGGTAGTGGCATGAGAAAAGCATCGCCCATGCCCTCCGCTGGCTGGACATCCATCAGCGCCAGAACCGAGGCGGCGATTCCCAGTTGGGACAGCTCCGCCCCCTTTTCAGGGCCTTCAGCATCCGAAAACAAATAGAACGGAACTTCGGTTGCAGCCAGTGCCGTTCCACCGTGCCAGTGGTCTGATGTCATACCGTGGTCTGCGGTGATGATGACATCGTAGCCGAGATCGCGCCACACAGGTATCGATCGCGACAGCGCATTGTCGATGTGCCAAATCTGGCGGCGATATTCTTTGCTGTCACCGCCAAACGTATGTCCCAGCGTGTCGGCGGAGCAGGAATGCAGCAACATGTAATCGGGCGCGTGCCGTTCCATCATCAGCGTCGTTTGTGCGCAAAGATCGATTTCGGCGGGGGCACAGGCGTTCAAGGGGCCGTAGCCCTCCATAGAATAGAACCGGGCGGCTTGGATATCTGCATTGTCATCCAGATGCTCGATGGAGCGCAACGAATCCCACGGTTGTCCGACGTAGAGTTGGTGAAAGTAGGATTGCGCCACCGCGCCCGTGCGCTTGCCGGCCGCGCGGGTCAGAGAAAAAACGTTGGGTGAGGAGGATGCGCGCATCCCATCATTCGAGACGATACCATGATGATGCGGCCAAAGGCCGGTGTGTATGGTTTCGTACATTGGCCCAGAAAGGCTGGGCAGTGCTGTGCGCATCTTCCACCGACGTGCCTGCCCAAGCGCGACAGCTCCTTCGAGCCAGCCGCATTCGGAAAGGGCCGCGTTGTAGCCGGCACCGTCCATGATGACGAGTAGAACGCGGGTCATGCAACGCGCCCGCAATGTCTGTCGACCAGCCGCTGCACCATCGGTGCAAAATACCAGAAGTCGGGCGTTTCCATCCCCGCGACCTTCCCTGCCTCGTCAAGATAGCGAACTCCGATGATCTCCTTGAGGTTCGGGTTCTTCTCGAACTCGGCCACTTCCTCGGGCGACATCGGGCCACCTTGCAGGTTCAACGAATGGATCGAGGCTTCAGACAGGCGCTTGAAATACTCTGGGCGGGTCGCGCAGAGGTAACGCTTTGCCGCGACGTGGTATCGGCAGCAATCGGTCACGACAGAAGGAAAGTACCGCTCTAACACCTCGGCGCCTGCGTCTTCATGATGCCGATCCTCGGTGTCGTCCATCGTGAAGGTCCCGAATTCGCTGGTGAAATGGCCGATGTCATGCAGTAGCGCGCCGACGATGATTTCTTCGGATTTGCCGCTGCGCTCGGCGATCGTGGCGCCCTGCAGCATGTGTTCGCCCATTGTCACGGGCTCCCCCAGGTATTCCTCACCGCCGCGCCGATCAAATATCGAGCCGATGAAGGCGACAATGGTTTCGGCGGTTAGGTTGTTGATATCAGGTCTCATTCCGCGGCCTCCAGCACGTCCTCGCGGCACATCGCGTCATAGGCGGACCGCAGACCGTCCTTGTCGGCGTAGCAGCCTTGCAGCCAGCGCGTTCCCTCACCGGAATAGCCCTTGCGTGCGTGGAGCACGCGCGTGTTGTCAACGACAAAGGCCTCGCCCGGTTCCAATCGGAAAGTCACTTCCATAGCCGTATCGTCGATGATCTCGCCCAGCCGGCGATAGGCGGCATAATAGACCTCCATCTTGTCGAAGGGCACATCCGTCACCGCAGCGAAAGAGCGGTTGTTGAAGCGGATACCGATAAGTTCACCGTCTGGTGCCAATTCGATCATCGGGCGACGCGAGGTCAAGCAAACGCCTGCCTCACCAGCATACTCGAACCGCGCGCAATGATTGGCCAGCAGGTCAAACCCCTCAGGGTTTTCCTCACGCAGGCGCAGTGCCGCGGCGAACCCGTCGACCACCATGTTCTCGCCTCCGGCGGCAGAGCTTTCGAGGCAGTAGAGAACCTGAATCGTCGGCACCGGGTCGCGATATGGATTGTCGGTATGCGCCTGAAGCTCGAGGCCCGTGAAGGCGAGGTTGGTCGGGTTTACCTCAGTCCGCACCTCGAAGTGGCGGCCATAGTTCGTTTCGCGCACGTAGCCGAAAAGATCGACGATCCGAAAAAGCGCCCCTGTTTCAACTGGCGCGTTCACGACCTTGGCGAAACCACGGCGGACAATCTGCCCCAGCCAGTCGCGCAACGGCGCGCCGCCTTGTTGCAATTGGGCAAAGTCGCCGCACGGCACGGCGTCCATCAATCCAGCATCCCAAGGCTCGACCCCATCGGGAAGCCAGCCCCGCGCAACTGACCTTGGGTGCCGGTCATACGCATTTGCTGCAAGCCAAGCGGGATCGAAGCGAACGGTTTTTTCCTCCGGCACAAAACGGACATGAAGCGCGCCGTCCGGCGTGATCTCGGCCGTTGCAATACGGGTCTCGGCCGGGATTTCGCGCAAGGCAATCAATCGCTGCCCGTTCCCAGGAGCACGTGTTACTGAATCTTGCGCGTTGTCACGCAGCCAGATCGCATGAAAACGGTGCGGGCCAGTGGCGATTTCAAGGGTCAGAAAGGTTCCGGACGGATCTATAGCGACTGACGGCATGGGAGTCCCCAAAGGTTAATTTCGACTGGGCTGGAGTTTCTCAAGCTCAACAGATAATTTCAAATCAGGAATCTATAGCCTGAGGCATCGTTTTACTTATGAAAAGGGATCGTCTTCCACCACTGGAATGGATCCGCGCTTTCGAAGCGGCGGCGCGGCTTGGCAGTTTTACCGCCGCCGCCGGAGACGTTGGACTGACGCAGGCAGCAGTCAGTCAGCGGATCGGACAGCTGGAGAAACAACTTGGCATCCCCCTGTTCCACCGTCAGGCGCGGGCAATCTCTCTGACTGTTGAGGGCGAAGCGTGGTTGCCCCATGTCCGGCTTGCGCTGGAAGGGTTGCGCGACAGCACCGAGGCGGTTTTCGGCACGGGACATCGACGCCTGACACTGTCCGCCAGCCAGACCATCATCGACCTGTGGTTGCTTCCAAGGCTGGGTCGTTTGCAAACCCTTACGAAGGCAGAAATCTCGATCCAGTCGATGGTTATTGGTACACATGACGCCCCGCAGGACGACGTCATTCGCATCCGCTATGGAACGGGCGACTGGCCGCACACGTATCGCGCCCGGCTTTATGCCGAGGAAATCTCCCCGGTGGCCGCTCCGTCCCTGATGGCCAGCACCGGGCATTGGACGACGTGGCCGCGCATCTCCTGCGCCGGTCAACGACCCGGCTGGCATGACTGGGCTACTGAGTTCGCCATCCTGACTACCCCATTGCCCGACCTACGCTTTGACACCCATCTTTCGGCTCTTGGCGCGGCGAAGGCGGGGCTGGGCGTTTTTCTGGCATCGCTGCCTTTGTGCGCGGAGGCCTTGTCATCGGGTGCGTTGGTCCGCTTGGACCCCGGGGCTCTTTCTCATCACCGAAGCTATTGGCTGCTCGCCAGCCCCCAAGCGGTGACACGCGACCAATGGAAGGCGATTACAACTGCAATCATCAATTCTGATTGAGAAATCGGAATTGAGCAGTCATTCGTCGGCTAGCAGCATCAATTGGTTTGGGCTCAGAGCCGACCTCCGATGCTCCGCAGCATCAGCTGAATTTTAGCTACGGGTGGCCACACGAACGACCCATAGCCACCATTCGTTGTGTTGGATCTCGTCGCAGTGCTGCCTTGCTGAACCGGCCATTCACCCGTCTCACGCCTTTGCACGGTGTCGAGGTCGGAGCTGCGAACACTTCTGCCAGTCGCCGAAAAGGTGTGTGTGATTTTGCTTAGCCAAGGAAACGCTAGAAGCAGATATCGCATCCAGATCATGAAACCTTGGTGTCGGGAGTTCGCAAAGGCTGCTTAATTCCCGATCTCCAGGTGTCATGGCCAAGCATTCGCCGCCTGAAGGGCACTCCCCAAAAGGCAGATCTGTCCCAATTTGGGAGCGGCTCTAAGGCTTGAATAATTTTTCAATTCCGAAGAACATCGTAAGCAGATCGTTCTGTTCACCGACGCTCCACTGAACGGCAAATTCGAAGCCCTTCCTGAGTCTCAGCATGGCTTCAAACCGGCGATGGATTTTCTGGCTGAATTGAACGAACGGAAATCGCCGACCTTCGGCATGTTCTTCTTCACCCTGAAATGATCGCTCTCGATACCTGTTGCAAATGCTTGGTCGGCATTGCCAACTTGTCGTCGCCTGCAGTGGAGTTTAGGCGGTCTTCATGAAGATATCATCTGAGATGCTACGCTTGAAAGACTACCGGTTCCCTCGCGAAGTCGTCGCTTACGCTGTTTGGGTCTACCACCGGTTTGAGCTGAGCACGGCGGATGTAGAGGATCTGCTCGCCGAGCGGGGCGTAATCGTCCGACACGCAAGCGGGAGAAGATTTTTGGCCGGTTCAAATCGCCCCGCCAAGATCAACGGTTTCTGTCCGCCCACGATCAGATCAACACGATCTTCCGGCCGGGCCGATACAAACTGTCCGCGCCCTCATACCGGCATGCAAGAGCTGATGCGTTCGACATATGGGAGGAATACGCCGTCGAAATGAACGCCTGAAATCCGTCCAAGACGGGACTCGTACTGGCTGCCCAAAACAACTTGGCAATGCCGTGAATTCTTCTACAGCTTGAAGGAAGCACAGATCCTGACTGAACAATGGAGAAAACATTACAATACCAAGCGTCCACACAGCGCCTTGGGCTACCGACCACCGGCAGCAGAAACTATCGCCCGGATGGACCAAAGCCCAGTCGTGCACTAACAATCAAAATGGACCACTCAGGTGGGGTTGATCAAAATTCTGACGCGTGTTTGAGGTTCTATGTCAAAATTGTGAGTGTTTTGATAGTAATTAGACCTTACTAAGGGTACTTAGCCTCGTAACTATTGATCAAGATTCATGTAGGTAAATCTTTTGTCTTTCCTGTTTCGAGGAGCTTTTGCCTTTCATAGGCTATGTTCCACAAGTTCGGAGCGTGGTATTCTTCCGGATTCGCGCAAAACACAGCAATATCGAGCTCCGACATCTCTCTCATTTCCATCGCCGGAAATTCTTTCTTTAATTTTGTTTTTAACGCCCGTATCTCGGCCGTAGAGTATCCGTGAATCCAATATCGTCGTTGACCACTATCAAAAGCCAATCTAATTTTCGAAATGTGGTCCCAAACGCTCAAAAAGCGGAGACTATCCATCAAGAGCAGCTCCTCGAATAAAAGTTCACCAATTCATTTCGCTAACCTTATTCTATACCCAAACACCCGTTCGGATTGTGCGGCAATTTGATCGTTCTTTTGTTCTCTCGGAACGGGTTTTGGTCGGTGATCGGGCATTCGAACTCCACGGCCAGCTGAAACCCAACGTTCGTCGCTTTAAGCCAACCTCAACGGGAGAGGACCGAGTCCACCGCCAGTCCCAGCTTGTCGACAATCAGGTCAATGGTCTCTGCGTCGACATTGTAAGGCGGCGCGAGCAACACGTGATCGCCCGAGACGCCATCGATAGTGCCGGCTCCTGGATAGACCATAAGGCCAGCGGCCATCGCTTCCTTCTTGATCGCCGCGCCGATCCGTCGCTCGGGCGGAAACGGCGTCTTGGCATCGCGATGCTCAACTAGTTCGACGGCCTGCAGAAGTCCGCGCCCGCGCACATCGCCCACATGGGGACAGCTGCCGAAACGCGCCTGAAGCCGCTCCTGCAGTTGCGCGCCACGCGCACGCACATTGGCAAGCAGGTCATCGTCGCGAATGACCTGCTGAACCGCAAGCGCTGCCGCGCATGCGAGTGGATGGGCCGAGTAGGTGTGCCCATGTACGAAACCGCCGCTGCCCTTGACGATGGTGTCATAGACATTCGCTGTGCACATCACAGCCGCGATGGGCTGATATCCGCCGCCCAGTCCCTTGGCGAGCGTCAGGATGTCCGGCATGACATTCTCCTCTTCGCAGGCGAAGAATGTGCCCGTCCGGCCAGAGCCACACATCACTTCATCAAGGATGAGAAGCACGCCGTAGCGGTCGCAGATTTCGCGTATGCGGCGGAAGTAACCGACTTCTGCTACCACTGCGCCGGCCGTTGCCCCCACCACAGTCTCCGCCAGAAACGCCACGACATTTTCCGAACCGAGCTCAAGGATCTTGTCTTCCAAAAGGTTCGCCGCGCGCAGGGCGTAGTCTTCCACGCTCTCGCCTTCCTTCGCATAGCGATAGGCAAAGCAGGGCTCAATCTTCGGCTCTTCCAGAAGTAAGGGGCCATAGGGCTTGCGCCGTGGTGGGTTGCCTCCAACGGAAAGCGCTCCCAGCGTGTTACCGTGATAGCTCTGGTGGCGGGATATCACGAGCTTGCGTGACGCTTCTCCGTGCTCCAGGTGATACTGGCGCGCCAGCTTGATGGCCGCTTCAACGGCCTCTGAACCGGAGCCCACAAGATAGACTTTGTCGAGTGGCACGGAGCTTGCCGCGCACAGATGGTCTGCAAGCGCCTCGGCAGGTGCCGACGAGAAGAAGCCCGTATGGGCATAGCTGATTTCACTCATCTGACGCTGAACAGCCTCGAGAACGCGCACGTCCCCATGTCCTATGCAAGAAACGGCCGCACCGCCGCAGGCATCGATATAACGCTTGCCGTTCTCGTCGGTGATATAGGCGCCAGCCCCTTTCACTGCGAGTGGCAGCGGGTTTTTAGGGGAGCGATGAAACACGTGGGTCATTGGGACGTCTCTGTTATCGCACACGGCGGTGCGCGTGGTAGGAACCGGACGCATAAAGTTGTTCTTCGATGCGGCCGATCCGCTCAGTGGCCGTTTCCTGCAGCTCGGTCAGCATGGCCGCTGCAAGCCCCTCGACAACACCGACCGCAGATATGACGGAGGGGAAGAAGGAGGGGCTCTCTGCGGAGAACAGCAGGCAGGTGGAGGCGTGCGGCTGAAGAGGTGTGGCGCGGCTGTCGCTCAGACTGATCAGGCTCGCCCCAGACTTCCCGACAGCTTCAGCCACCATGTCGATCTCGCGCGCATAGGGCTGAAAGTTGATCGAGAGAACCGCATCACCCCCGGTAAGCATGGAAAGGTCGGCCACCAACGATGAACCTTCGCTGCCGAGAAACTCCACATTCGGGCGCAGCATCTTGCACAGATAGGTGAAGGTGAGGCCCGGTCCCCTGCAGCTCATGAAAGCGGCCACATATATGCGCTCGGCGTAGGAAAGAGTGCGCGCCGCCGCCGTGATGTCCTCAAGCGTATTACTTTCAAGCGCAAAGGCGAGGCACGCCTCCTGCGCGCGAAACGTTTCGGCCAGAAGCCCCGCTCCCCTGTCTTGCTGTACCGCCGCCACCGCCTTGTCGGCATAGCGGGCCGGGCCGGTGCGAAAACTGTCGGCATAGACCGCCCGCAATTCCGTCCAATCGGCAAACTCCAGCGTGCGCGCCAACCGCACCAGCGTTGCCGGCGCGATGCCGGCGCGCGTGGCGATTTCTCGCATCGAAAGGAGCACCACATCATCGGGATGATCAAGCAGATAGCGTGCGCCATCGGCAAGTCGACGCGGCAAGGCTTCCATCTCAGCAATCATTCGCTGGTTCAGGGTTTCAAGGGTAGGAGTCTCGGTCATGATGTCACCCGCTTATCAGGCTGGGCAACCACAGAATGGTCGCGGGGAAGACTATGAGTATGGCCACCGTCACCAAATCGGCAAACAGGAACCAGCCTACGCCACGGAAGACGTCGCTGACCGACACCCTGTCCGCAATGACATTTTTGATGACGAACACATTGAGCCCGACAGGCGGTGTGATGAGGCCGATCTCCAAATATTTGGTGATCATCACGCCCGCATAGATGAGGCTGATGTCTGCGGTCTCGAAGATCGGCAGCAGAACGGGCAGCGTCAAAAGCATCACGCCGATCGGGTCGAGGAACATTCCCAGAACGAGATAGATCAGCGAAACGGAGATGATTATGAGCAGCGGCGACATGTCCTCGCCAATCAGTCCCTGAACGTAGTCAGGGAAGCCGGCGAAGGCGAAGAGGCGCGTCAGCAGCGCTGCGGCCACGGCGATCAGGAAGATGGCCGAGGTGGAGCGGATGGTCTCGAAGGCAGCGTCTTTCAGCGCCTGCCAGGAGAGCGTGCGCTTTGCAAGACCGATGACGATAGCCGCCAGCGCACCAATTGCGCCTGCTTCCGTTGCTGAAAAAAGGCCGGCAAAGATGCCGCCGAAAACGGTGATGACCAGCAGGAATAGCGGCCAGGTCTCGCCGAGTGCCATGAAACGCTCACGCCAGTCGACACTCATCTCGCGCGGAGCTAGCAGTGGATTGTACTTGACCCGCATCAGGATCATCAGACCGTACATGAGTGCGGTGAGCAGACCCGGAATGACCGCGCCAATGAACAGTTCGCTGACCGGCACTTCGGCAAAAACGGCGTAAAGCAGCAGGATCGTGCTCGGTGGAATGAGCGAGCCCATGGTGCCGGCAGCTGCGATGGTGCCAACTGCGAGCTTTGCGTCATAACCACGGTCGAGCATGGCGGGCACGGCAATCTTGCCCATGGCCGCCGCACAGGCGACGGAGGAGCCGGTAACGGAAGAAAAGAGCGCAGCACCGCCAACGGACGAGATTGCAAGGCCGCCCGGCAGGAAGTTCAGCCAGGCCCGCGCCACGCGGAACAGGCCGTCGGTCAGGCCAGCCGAGAAGCAGACATAACCCATGAAAAGGAACATGGGGATGGCGCTCAGGCTCCAGTGCGCGGCAAACGCATGCGGGACCGAGCGAAGAACCCCCCAGGTTGCCCGATCGCCGACCAGGACAAACATGCCGACAATGGCAACAAGGCCAAGCGATGCTGCAACGGGAACGCGCAACGCCAGAAGGAACAGGAGGGCTCCAAGCGCCCAGTAGACGAGTGTGATGCTATCCACGGTAGGCTCCTAGATGTCGTCGCTGGTTTCGACTTTGGCCGTGGCGGCACGGCCAACGAAGCGCACGGCCCTGACAAAGCAAAGAACGGCCGTCAGGAAGCCCGCTACCGGTAGGAAGAAACGGGGCGGCCAAGTGATAACGGGGATCATACCGATGATAAACTCGCCCTGCCGATAAGCGCGCATGGCCTGCTCGAAACCGGCATAGGCAATGAGCGCGAGGAATACACCGAAACATACGAGTGCAATCGCGTCGAGTACGGCCTGCGCACGGGGACCGAGCCCCTGGTAGAGCAAGTCGACTGCAATGTTTTCGTTGCGCCATTCCACATTGAGCAGCGGCAGGAAAATCAGCGCCGGCATCCACCAGTCCGAAACAATCTCCAGCGTTGAGGGCATCGGCGTTCCGAAGAGGTAACGCCCGCCGACATCAAGGCATATCTGGAACATCATGACGACGAGGCAAGAGCTCGCTGCCGACGCGAGAATGCACCCCAACCTGCCCAAAAAGACATCGATTTGTTGCATGAATAATCCGGAGTTTCAGAGAGAGAGAGAGGGGGCGGCGCTCATGAAGCTCCGCCGCGACCGGCTCAAAGGCCGTATTCGTTTTCCGAAAGCTTGTCGAAGATCTCGGTCTTCATGCGCTCGGCAAACGCCTCGCCGGAAAGACCGGAAGCCGTGATCTCTTCCCATTTGGTAAGCGAAGCCTGATAGCTCTCAATCAGCGCTTCTGCATTCTTGGCGCCGTAGACGTCCTGCGCCTTCTTGACGATGGAGGCGATGTCCTGACTGTTGAAAGCGGCAATTTCCGTCTCCAGCACTCCCGGCTTGTCGAAAACCTTCATGCCATGGTCGGCAGCTTCCGCCTTGGCGTCTTCGTTCTGGGCCACATAGGCGTTGGTGGTCGCCACGATTGCGTCCGCCATCTCGTCGAGCAGTACGCGACGGTTTTCAGCGCTAAGCTCTATCCAAGCGTTCTTGTTGAAGGCAAGAAGCGGACCGGAATTGTAGACGCCGAAGCTGCCGAGCGTGATAGTGTCGGCCACATCCCAGAGCGAATGCGTCTTCAGCGATGCGGCAGGCTGCATGGCGATGTCGATCATGCCCTTGTCCAGAGCTTCGTACATCTCTGAGCTGGAGGTATGCACGACGGTCGCGCCAGCCTCGCCGATCCAGCGATCCCAGGCGCCACCGGGCGAACGGATGCGCTTGCCAGCCACATCGCTGGTTTCGGTCACGTGTTCCTTGCTGATCAGCGCATAGGGCGCAGTCGCGTAGCTACCGGTGTATACGACGTTCTGCTTGGCAAATTCGTCAATGCAGGGCGCACAATTGAGCAGCGTGAACTCGGTCACGGCAGCAGCAACGGCCAGTGAATCGCCGCTCATCATGGCGAGTTCTGCAACTAGCTGGCTGGTGGGCAGCTGGGCCGGGTTGTAGGTGAGTGCCAGAACGGAAGCATCGGCAACACCGTCGCCAAGGCCCGTCAGCGTTTCCTTTCCACCCAGCAGCGCGCCACCGGAAACAAGTTTGAAAGTTACGTCACCACCGGAGGCCTTGGACACGGCCGAAAAGTAGGTTTCATAGCCGGCAAAGATCGTCGGATGCGACGGCGCGACCCATGAGCTGACGGTCAGTTCAATGGCGGCCGCGCTGACGGTGCTTGCTGCAAGGCCGAGCAGGGCGGCAGTAATTGTCTTCTTCATGTTTCCCTCTGTTCTGTCAGGTTGAAGCGCTCCCGAGGCACATTTCGGAAGGTCAGTTGTGAAACGTCAGCCATGGCTGGCCCCAGCGTTTCGCAAGACTGGATGACGTCGAACCGGCTGCCAAAGGCAGCGCGGAAATGGTTTTTCGCCTTGGCGAGAAGTACGGGCACCGTGTCGATATCGATGCCGTGGAGGCGGAAATAGGCCGTGTCGTTGGGCGACTGGCAACCCGTAGTGATGATGACCCTCAGGCCATTGACGCCGATCAGCGCGGTGGGGCCGAGATCTACCGGCATACCGCGTTCCATCGCGTCTTCGTTCCGGAATCTGCCATCGGTGACACAGAGCACCTTGGCCATGCAGCATAGTGGTTCGCCGAACCGGTCGTCGAGCCGTCCGCCCAACGAGACTTTAAGCATCGCGCCGACGCCCATAGCATGGGCTTTCGCCACCAGATCCGGATCGCAGAAGAAGGCCAAAACGCTACCTTCCGGCAGGTCGGCTCGAAGAGCTTCGGTGCACAGGCCCGGCGTGTCGCCAATGCCGCCGGACAGGGGATTGTCAGAAGGTTCGAGAAACGCGATGCGCTCGCCGCTCGCCCATGGACGGGCCGCGAGCGCCTCGTGCGCCGACGGCAGGTCCGGCCGAAACCGGGCCTGCTGCGATAGCATAAAATCCGCAATCTCATCCGCCAGCGCTGCGCCTTCGGCTTCGTCCAGACAGGTTACCAGCACGCCGGCATCGGCAACGGGCACATCCGCATAGGCAAAGCTTGCGTAGGGGTAGGCGGCGGGGAACGACGCTGCGACGGCGTCCGGCGCAAGGGTTTGCGCCTTCGCCTCAATGTCGCGCATCGGGCCCGGCCCGTCTGTGCGCATGTTGAAGCTCGGCAAAATGCGTCCGATCCGGCGAAGGATCACGCGCGGTTTCAGTCCGCCTGTCACCATGCGGGCGAGCATATCGAGTGCTGCCTGCGCCGTCTCGACCATGTCCACATGGGGGTACGTGCGGTAGATAGTTGCCGCGTTCAACATGTCCGCCAGTTCAGGTGCGATGCAGGCATGCATGTCGAAGGATGCAGCAATCGGTAGATCGGGAAATCGCTGGCGCAGGGCTTTGACAAGCGACAGCTCTGGATCGAGATCTGTCGTTCCGATGCATGCGCCATGAAGCGAAAGATAAAGTCCGTCGATGTCGTCAAGCGATGCATCGTCAATGAGTTCCTGCGTCAGCCGCTCGAGCAGCGCCTGGTCGACCGGGCCGGCGGGCGCTGCCGAAGCACAACGGGAGAACACCAACTCGATGTTACCACGCTGCTCGGACCAGGCGAGCGCACCGCCCAATTCCGTGGAGGTGCCCCGGTACAGTTCGCGGGCTTCTTCACCGCGCACCCATTCGCGGGCCTGAAATTGCTCCAGGCGGGTCTCGCAGACGGAGAATGAGTTTGCCTCGTGCCAGAGCCGGGCGACGCCAATACGCATATCGTTCCCAATGAAAAATTGAAACAATTGTTTTATTGTTGTTAAAATAGCGCATTTGTTTTGTCAAGTTTAGCCGAAGGCTTGAACTTTGATTTTCCTCGACACCAGTATGATCTCGGAAACGCTAAATAAAGCGCCAGAACCAGGTGTAGTGGCGTGGTTGGTACGTCATGACGCGGAGCTGGCGTTGTTGACGGTTGTCATCGCCGAGATCGCGTTCGGGATTCAGAAAATCCGTCCGAATCAGCGCGCCGATCGCCTGGAATAAGGGCTTTCGGATTGGTGGCGCAGATTTGCAGATCGGATCATTGGACTGACTGAAGCTGCCGCATAGGCATATGGCGACCTCATAGTCGAGGCCGCCCGCAAGGGACGCCTGTTGATTTTCACTGAGAACTGGCTCTGACCCACTTTTGCTGACGTGTAGCTATTAGGATGCGCCAATCAATCGCGCCTGCAATAGATCGAGTTTTGCTCGCCCGTACATTTGGCGTTTGTTGAGCTTCAGACGCGTGATCTGTCCCTCCGTTTGCCCATTCGACCAATGAGAGATGAAAGCGTTCCGAACGGCGTCGATATCCTTTTCGACGCCGTTGGCGAAAGATGCGACTAAGCTGTTCTTGGCTGCTGCAAGCCAGTCATCAAGCCTGCATGCTGTCTTCGAGCGGATCATGGATTGAAAGTCGCCAATGGCATCGCGCGCGGCCACTAGTTCCGGAACACTCATTTCAATCGCCGCCACCAAGACTACCTCGGTCTTCGCCAATTCATCGCGTGTGGCAGTCATCAATCGAGCGATAACCCTTACTGATGGGGTTCGGGCAAATCCACTTTGGTTGGCCTTCTCTGCCAGCCGGCGGCGCTGCGCCCATTGTGAGACGACGCCACTTTGCCCTGGAAAGCCCTCCTCCCGCATCTCGCGCCAAAGTGCCAAGGCATTTCGAGCCCTTTCGTCCCAGCGGTTGTTAAACCACGCTAGTCAGCTATCGAGCGAACTTGGCCGTGTTCGAAAGACATCGAGGCGCTGGCCGCGTAATACGTCGCGGACAAGCTTCTGGCTATGACCGGTTTGCCGCACGATCTGCCGAATTGGGTTGCCCATTTTCGACAGCTCTCGAATCGCTTCATTCGTTTCCTGGCGGCGTAGATAACTCTCGTATTGCAACTTTTCCGCATAAGTCAAAAGCTTGGGGTCAATGACATTGCTGCCGACCGCCTGCCTGATCTGGCGCATTGACCTGCCGACAGCGTCAAGAAACGCCCGGCTGGAATTCTCCATCAGATGCCAACGGTCGGCGACCTGCTCTGCATCAGGCAGGGCCTTCGTGATGGCGTCGCCGTAGCCGCCACCCCGGTCACCAGCGACGATCGATATCGACTGATGTTGGGCAAGCCATGATCGAGACGTATCCAGCGCTCGATCTGGTAAGAGGGTAACAGGCCTCCGCCGTTCCAGATCGCAAACGATTGCGCCGTAGGTCTGGACGCGTCAAAAGGCAAAGTCATCAATACCTATGACAGTGAGTTCATCGCTGTGATCGGCAATACGCCGGCGAACCACGCGCAACAGTGTGTCGTTGCTCACTGGCATCATGAGGCGGTTGGCAAAGGCGGCAGCCGGTCTTCCGCCGAGGGCCAGGCCGAGATGGTGGACGATTGTTTCCAGCAGTTGGGTACGCCGACCATAGCGAGCCAATACGCCACCATCGAATTGTTCGCAGAAGATGCGCCGACTGCACAAAACTGAATCACACCAGAAGCGACGCACTACTATCGTTAACTGTACACGCGGACCACAAAGCGGAAGGTCAGAAGGTCGGCGCAAATATCGGCTTTGAACTCTTCAGCTCGGTCGCCCACAGTCCGGACATTTTCCCGAGCGCTGGCGCGATCGCAACTGGATTTGAACGCTATCCGCTACAACCTTCACTTCATCTACTGAAAAGCCATCAGGCGCGAGGCTTGCGCGCGGAAATCGATGTTACATAAGCTGATCCTCCGGTGAATCAGCAAAAGCCTGCCTTCCAACAGTAGCAAATATGATGCAGAGCCAATTCTCTCTGGAAATCAACATCATGCATCTCAAAACGTCGCCAAGTGCCATCAACCCGACCGATTTTTCGCGTACAATGAACTCTGTGGGGGAGAACCAGCTAGATGCCGCTCTGCCATAGCAGAGGACCGCGCGGCAACCTCTTGGACGATCACTTCACGGTTTCTGCCTAAGAAAATCGAAATCGCACCCGGCAGGAGCCGGCAGAACACTGTCTCTATAAAGCTTGCGGTAACCGCGGTCCCAGCCGTCTGGGCTCCGGACCAAATCGGATCGGCGTCGATCGAGTTCTTCCGGCGTTACCAGAATGTCGATGGATTTCGAAGACGCCGACAAACGAATCCTGTCACCATCCCGAACTAATGCGAGCGGTCCGCCGAGTTCTGCCTCGGGCGCAACGTGCAGCACAATGGTACCGAACGCTGTGCCGGACATTCGCGCATCTGAAATGCGCACCATGTCCTTTACGCCCTGGCGGGCCAGTTTTTTCGGAATGGGCAGGTAACCCGCTTCCGGCATGCCGGAAGCGCTGCGAGGCCCTGCGTTCTGCAACACCAGAACGTCGTCGGCTGCCACGTCCAGATCGGGGTCGTCGATCCTATTTGCCAAATCTTCAAGCGAGCTGAAAACGACCGCTCGGCCTTCGTGTTCAAGAAGCTCTGGCGTTGCTGCGGCACGTTTCAGGATGGCTCCATCTGGTGCCAGTGTTCCCTTCAGCGCGATTAAGCCGCCCTTAGGATGGATCGGATCGTCAGCTTTGCGAATAACTGCATGATCGATCGGGTCGGCTAGTGGTGCTGTCAGCCTGTCGCCAAGGCTCCGACTGGTGACGTCGATCGGTGTCTTGTCGAGATCGGCGGCGAGTCCCTGCAGAACGCCGTCAAGCGCCCCTGCTGCGTAGAAATCTTCCATGTAGCTCGCACCAACCGGCTTTAGGTCGACCAGAACCGGCGTTTCATCGGAAAGGCTGTTGAAACGGTCGAAGTCAATGTCGATCCCCATGCGGCCTGCGATCGCGGCCAAGTGAATGACTGCATTCGTCGATCCGGAGATAGCCAGCAGCACCCGGATGGCATTTTCGACCGAAGCCCGTGTGATCAGCTTGTTTGGCGTAGGCCCGCCAGTAAGGGCCATCTTGACGGCCAGCGTTCCACTTTCCTCTGAAGCGCGCAAACGGTCTGCATGAACCGCCGGAATTGCGGCTGAACCCGGCAAGGCAAAGCCCAAGGTTTCGGCGATCAGCGCCATGGTCGAAGCAGTCCCCATGACGGCACATGTTCCGGCAGTCACGGCTAGCCGGCCCTCGATCTGGTTGATCTCCTGTTCGTCGATGTTGCCTGCCCGGTATTGCCCCCAGAAACGTCGACAATCGGTACAAGCCCCCAGCCGCTCGCCTCGGTGCCTGCCCGTCATCATGGGGCCTGCAACAAGCATGACCGCAGGCTTTCCGGCGGAGGCCGCCCCCATCAGAAGCGCAGGAACGGTTTTGTCGCAGCCGCCCATCAGGACGACGGAATCCATCGGCTGGGCGCGGATCATCTCTTCAGTCGCCATGGCCATCAGGTTGCGATAGACGAGTGAAGTCGGGTTGAGAAACACCTCGCCGAGCGAGATAACCGGAAAGGGAACTGGCAACCCCCCCTCAGCGAGAATGCCGCGCTTCACCGCTTCCAGCATTTCTGGAAAATGCCGGTGGCAGTTGTTGAACCCGCTTTCAGTGTAGCAGATTCCGACAATCGGCTTGTCGAGAGACTTGCCCGTATAACCCATCGACTTGGCGAAGGAACGGCGCAAGTAGCGGGCAAATTCCGGATCGCCGTAATTGGTCAGACCGCCGGTGATCCCCTGCGGCCCCTTTGGCTGATCAGACATCGAGCGTCCCTTTCAGGAATTTGTGCCGTGTGTATTTGGGCGTCAGGTAATCGAGAATGCCGAGGCTGCCGCCTTCCCGCCCGAAACCGCTTTCCTTGATACCGCCGAAAGGCGCCTCCGCGGTCGCAAGCAGGGTCTCGTTGATACCGACCATACCGGCTTCAAGCGCCTCCGACGTGCGCGCCGCCAGGTCGCTGTCACGGGTAAAGACATAGGAGGCAAGGCCGAACTCGGTGGAATTGGCTCGCTCGATAACCTCGTTGAAGCTGTCGAAGGCGGTTAGCGGCGCCACCGGCGCAAAGGGTTCATCCGACATGATGCGGGCCTTGTCCGGGACGTTGCCGAGAACGGTCGGCTGCAGGAAATGGCCGGTGTTATGTTCGGGAGGCCTTCGGCCGCCGGTCAGGAGTTCGGCACCGCAATCGATCGCATCCTCGACGAGCGACAGGGCGGTCTTCAGTCCCCGCGCCCGGATCATCGGCCCGGTTGTCACGGTTTCTTCGAGGCCATCGCCCACCTTCAGGCCTTGCGCATACTCCGTAAAGGTTTCGGCGAAGGAGGCGTAGATGTCCCGGTGAATGTAGAAGCGGGTCGGCGAAATGCAGACCTGACCGCAATTGCGGAACTTGGTTGCGGCCAGCTTATGCGCTGCCGCCACCGGGTCGCTGTCGGGATAGACGATCACCGGCGCATGACCGCCAAGTTCCATCGTCACCTTCTTGATGCCTTCAGCCGCCTGACGAAGAATGCTTCGTCCCACCTCAACAGATCCGGTCAGCGATACCTTCCGGATAACCGGTGAAGCGATCAGGTCTCCCACCATCGGCACGGCCGATCCGGTCAGGATCGACAGGACACCTGCCGGCAGGCCTGCTTTCATCAGGGCTTCGCCTATGGCGAAACAGGACCCTGGTGCTTCGGAGGCCGGGCGCGCGATGACGGGGTTGCCAGCCGCCAGTGCTGCTGCGATCTTCCTGGACGGCAGCAGCATCGGGAAGTTCCAGGCCGACAGCGCCAGGCACGGGCCGACCGGCTGATAGGACACGGACAGGCGCTCGTCTGGATTCCGCCCCGGAATGATCTGGCCGTAGATCCGCTTTGCTTCTTCGCCATACCACTCGAACTGATCGGCGCTTGCCTGCACCTCTGCACGGGCTTCGGCTAGCGGCTTGCCGGTTTCGGTGGACATGATGCGGGCATAGGTCTCGGCATCGTCCTTGAGATTTTCCGCCGCCTTTCTCAGGATGGCGGCCCTTTCCCAGGCAGGCACACGCGCCCAGGCCGGTGCGATCGAGGCGCAGACCGACAGGGCAAGATCGATATCCTTCCGCCCTGCTGCCGGGATCCGCCCGATTTCCATCTCGCTGACGGGGCTGATCACGGCAAGGGTCCCGCCATCGGCCGCAGGGCGCCATTCGCCTTCGACCAGAAGGCCATACTTCTCGAACATCTTGAAAACTCCCTCGCCGTCAGATCAGCGTTTTGGCGTATTTTGCCTGCACGTCGGCACACCAGTTGCCGACATTCCAGCTTCCATAGGCGCCCATGCCCCCGAGCGGGTCCGGACCGTAATAGACAGGCAGGTGAATAAGGCTCAGTCCCTTATGGGCATGCGCTTCCGCCAGCGCCGCCTTCAGCGTTTCGCCAGTGTAACCACCCCAAAGGGCTTTGAGACCCTGCACGGAGGACGCCATCCGGACATAGTCCACGGCGACGCCGTCATTGGTGCGGTAGTCCGTGCCATACTGCGAAAGCTGCAGATGGCTTATTGCCGCCATCCGGCGGTTGTCCATCAGCAGAATGGTGCCGTGGACCCCATGCTCGACGCCGTCAATCAGCACTTGCGGGTTCATCATGAAAGATCCGTCGCCGGTAAAGGCGATGGCATACCGGCCCTCATCCGCAAGCCCGCCGGCCAGGAGGGCCGAGACGGCAAAGCCCATGTAGGAGGCTCCGGATTCGGTGAAGGTCTCGCCCGGACGGTTGTCCTCGACAACCTGAAAGCCGTTGGCCTGGACGTCGCCGGCATCGAATATCTTCAAGGCCCCGACATCGCGCGCAAAAAGATCCGCCACATGGATTGCCTGCGGCTGAGACAGGCAGGTCTCCGGCCAGACATCGTCCGAAAGCGGGCCGGACGTGTAGCGGGCGGTCTTGAAGGCCTGCCACTCGGCTTTCCTCGCGGCGCAGGCCTTCAGCCAACCGGCCTTGTTGTCCTCTGCTCGAAGCCGGGTCGCCAGCGCCGCCAGGATCACGCCCGCATTTCCCGCCAGCGCCAGGGTGTTGTTGTAGTGCTGAACGTCGACGGGATCGGCATTGATGTTGATGACGGCCTTCGCCTTCGGCCAGCCGATGCCGGAACAGTCTGACTGGCAGACGCCGCGGCTGCCGACGAACACCACCAGCTCCGCTTCCTCCATGGCATAGTTGCCGCTGATCGAGCCCTTGGACCCGCCGACATGCATGTTTTGCGGATGATCGTCCGGCAGGACCCCGGTCGACCCCGGGCTGAGGACGACGGCTGCACCTGCGGCTTCCGCAAAGCGGCAAAGTTCCTGCGCCGCGCCGCGCGCCCCTCCCCCTGCCTTGATCGCGACCTTTTCAAAAGACCCGATGAGCGCTGCGGCCCTGTCGAGCACGTCCTCGTTCGGAATTGCCGCTGCCCCGAAGACAGGCCGTGCCGGAAGGGCATCGAGCCGCAGCGAGACCGTTTCGGGCTGCGTGTTCAACGGCAGGTTCAGATAGAAGGGTCCCGCTTTCCAGGGATGGAAGACAGTCCCGGCACCGCGCCTCAAGGCATCGCGCAGGGCCTCGGGTGCATGCAGCGTATAGGAGGTTCCCATCGCGCCGGTGATCTGCGCGAACAGTCCCTGTTCGGGCTTGGGCACCTGCTGCATGTTGTAGCCTTCGCCATGCGTCGTCTCGTCCCCATAGATGTGATAGAGACCGACACCGTTGGACGCGGCCGCCAGAGATCCGGCGAGAGCCTGCAGCGCACCGGGTCCGATGGACGTGATCACGGCGCAGGGTTCGTCGTAGAACCACCGCAGCGCCGTACCCGCATGAGCCATTTCAACCTCGTTGCGGAACTGGAACCCCTTGACCAGCCCTGCGGCCTCATAGATCCGCAGGGTTTCGCCGAGTTCGGTCGAGCCGTGTCCGAGGATCATCAGATACTTGCTGACCCCTTGCCGCAGCAGCCCGAGCACCAGTGCCTCCGTAAGGGGCAGAGAAACGACATCCGACAGCACGCCGCTCTCGATTGCCGCGTTCAGCCCGCCGGCTGCCGCCAGCCATGCGGCCCGTTTTTCCCGCGTGTCCGGAAAGGCGCTCATCAGACATCCCCCCCGAGGCTGACCGTCCGGCCTTCACGGGCGGACTGTTCCGCCGCAAGGGCGAAGCGCAGCACGGACCGGCCCTGGCGGGCGGTCAGCACCGGGTCGCCGCCTTCATGCAGGACATGGAGGAAGTGGCGGGTCGAATGAATGAAACTCTGCTCCCAGCCGGAAGGAATGTCGGTGTATTCCGTCACCTTGCCATCCCGGAAGTGAACCAGCGGCGCGCTGTTGCCGATGCTGCCGTGGCCGCAATTGATCCAGAGAACGCCGTGGGTGCCGGTAATCTCGACCCGGTCGTCCTGGGCATAATATTTCCCGGCGATTTCGAGTTCCGGCGAATAGACGATTTCCAGATTGCCGATCCGGTTGCCGGGGAAGCGGAACGAGATGATGGACGGCGCATCGAACAGACCGCCATCGGGACGTTCGGTATGGTGGATGAACGCGTGCACTTCCGAAGGCATGCCCATGAAATGCCAGGCAAGGGCAAACTTGTGATGGCCATCGTCGAAAACAAGCGGGCCACCGCCCGCCATTTCCAGCTGCTGGCGCCAGGCATCGGCTTCCTTCGGAACTTCCCAGGCGGTCTTGCTTTTCCCCGGATTAGACTTGATGCGGATCGAGAGCGGCTCACCGATTGCCCCCTGGCCGATCAGCTCCTTCGCCTTCATGACCGGCGGATGGAAAATGAAGTTCTCGAAAATCTTGAACGGCCGGTCGTGGGCTTCGGCCGCGGCAACCAGCTGGTCCGCCTCCGCGAGGTTCATGCACATAGGCTTTTGCAGGGAGACGATCTTGCCGGCTTCGATTGCCTTCAGCGCCGCAGAAAGATGCAGATGATGCGGCAGGAGCAGTTCGACCAGATCGACGTCGTCCCGTGCCAGAAGGGCTTCGTAATCCTCTTCGATTGCCGCATCGGTGCATCCCCAGGCCGCCGCGCGCGAGCGGGCCAGCGCCGGGTCCCTGTCGCACAGGGCGGTTATGCGTCCGCGCGGGTTCTGCGTGTATTCGATGGCGTGGAGATCGGAAATGCGACCTGTGCCAACAATGCCAACGCGAAGAGGCGTCTTGCTCATATCATCTAGGCTCTCTGAATGGGGTAAGTGGAGTGGCGCGCACCAGCTCGCCGAGTTCTTTCAGGCGGTCGTCATCGACCCTGACCGACGGACCCGAGACACCGAGCGCCGCGATCATGCGGTCCCGGACATCGAAAACAGGCCTGGCGGCACAGCGAATGCCGGGTGCAAATTCTTCATCGTCGATTGCGAAGCCGCGGCTCCGGGTTTGGGCGAGTTCCGCCAAAAGCGCGTCTTCGTCCGTGATGGTTTTCGGCGTGTAGCGGGGACGATCCGCCGGCAAGGTGGCATTGCCGAAGGACAGGAACGCCTTCCCCAGCGCCGTACAGTGAAGCGGGGAAAGGGATCCTATCGGGTGATCGACCTTCAGTGGCAGGATGGAATCCACCTTGTCGATGTACCAGACCCGCGTATCGACCAACACGGCCAGATGAGCGCATTCACCCGTCTCTCGCACCAGCGCTTCCAGCGCGGGCCGGCAGCGTTCCTTGCAGGCAACCACATCGGACAGCGAATGCTCGTGGCCGCCGCCATTGTGACGGTCGGAAGCCACATAGCGGCGGGATCCGTCCTGGGCCGCATATCCGGACGCGACCAGGGTCTTCAGAACATGTGAGGCATTCGATTTGTCGACGCTCAGTTCGTCTGCGATCTCGGTCAGCCGCATTGGCTGATCGGACGCGTGGAGCAGGTCGAGGGTTCGCAGGCCGCGGGTAAGGGATTGAAGCAGGCGCACGGATTTCACTCCTTTGGGAAACGCATCGCGTGGAGAAAGTTCACTTATGCTGTACTTATTGTTTAACATAGTCAAACTTATTTGGTCCGTGAGCCGATTTTTCTTAGTTATCGCGGTTGAAATTGAAATATGCAACACTTTTTGTTGACATAGGCGAAATCTTTTGTACGTATGGCGAAGTTGTTGGCAAAATAGTTCAGCATATGTAAACTTCTGGGAGGAGTTCCGATGATACGCATTACTCGCCGTACCTTGCTCGCGTCCGCAATGGCGGTATCCGCGGCCGGTTTCGTCTCCCCGCTGCATGCGCAGTCCGGGGACGTCACGATCAGCCACTATTTCACCGGCGAACTCGGCCTGAAGGCCTTCGGCGAGCAGATCAAGCGTTACGAAGAGGCGTCCGGCTACACACTCAAGGACAGCCCGGTTGGCCACGAGGACTACAAAACGGACATTCTCGTGCGGGCGTCGGGCAACAGCCTGCCGGACGTCTTCAGCTACTGGGCGGGGGCGAGGGTTCAGTTCATTGCCGATTCAGGTGCTTTGCATCCGATTGACGACATGTGGGACCGTGCGGGCCTGAGCGATGTCATCGCCGGCGCCATCGCCGCCAGCGCAACGAAATACAACGATCACCGCTACCTGGTGCCGTTCAACTATCACTATGCCGGTGTCTTCTATAACAAGGCGGTTCTCGAAAATGCCGGCGTCAGCGACATGCCGACCGACTGGAACGGCTTCCTGGCCCTGTGCGAAAAACTGAAAGCTGCTGGCGTCGCGCCGATCGCCCTCGGTTCGGCAAACCGCTGGCCAGCGCAGTTCTGGTTCGACTATCTGCTGCTACGCACCGCCGGCCCCGAATACCGCGCCCGGCTGATGGCGGGCGAAGCTTCCTATGACGATCCCGAAGTCCAGCGTGCCATGGGCATGTGGAAGGACCTGACGGACAAGGGCTACTTCACCGAAAACGCCAATGCCGACACCTGGACTGATGCTTCGGACAAGGTTGCGCGCGGCGACGCCGCCATGACCCTTATGGGAACGTGGATCACCGGCTACTGGAACGGCCTCGGCCTCGTTCCGGGCGAAGACTACGATTTCTTCGCGTTCCCGGTCATCGACGACGGTCTTCCGGTAACGTCGGTCGGACCTGTCGACGGGCTCGTCATTGCCGCCAACGCGGCCAATCCGGAAGGCGCCGAAGCGTTTCTGGAGTTCATGGTATCGAACACGGACGTTCAGGCCGACTGGAGCAAGGCCCAGGGTGCGCTTTCAGCCAACGTGAATGTCGATCCTTCCAACTACAATCCGGTCATGCTCAAGGCATTCAACACGGTCGACAAATCAGAGGTCTTCGCCTTCAACTACGACCTTGCCACGCCGCCGCCGGTCGCCGAAGTCGGCTTGTCCATGTTTGCCCGTTTTATGGACGATCCCAACAAGGTGACGGATATCCTGTCGCAGGCTGCGACCGACGCAAAAGCGGCATTCGAACAACAATAACAATAATATTTGCGGGCTGACTGCGGCACCGCTGCCAGCCCGCAACTCTGGAGAGGTCAATGGAACGAGAAAACCGAATCTGGCGCCTGATCCTTCTGGCGCTTCCTCTGCTTGTCTTCTCCGTTCTCGTAATCTGGCCGTTGTTGAGTTCGTTTTATTACAGTTTCACCAACTGGAACGGGTTCAACAGCGACTATGACTATGTCGGTTTTGAGAATTTCATCCGGATCTGGACGGACCGGCTGTTCTTCAACGCCATCGTGAACACCGCCATCTGGATGGTCGCGGCAATCCTTTTGCCGACCGTTCTCGGTCTGGGGCTGGCGCTGCTGCTGGATTCCAAGGTCCGGGGCGCCAAGGTTTTCAAGACCATCTTCTATCTGCCCATCTGCCTCTCGGCCATCGTCGTCGGGCAGATCTGGGTCTGGATCTATCAGCCGGACTGGGGCCTTCTGAACACCGTGATCGAGCAGATTACCGGCGGCCGCTTCAACTATGCCTGGCTCGCCCGGCCTGACAGCGCGCTCTATTCCGTCATCGTCGCCTGGTCCTGGCAGCAGACCGGCCTTTCCATGGTGATCTATCTCGCCGGACTGACGGCAGTGCCCTCTGATCTTCTCGAAGTCTGCGAGATCGAGGGCGCTTCGGTCTGGCAGCGTGTCCGCCATGTGCTCATCCCGCTTCTCACCCCATCGACCGTCGTCGTGGTCGCGCTGTCCGTGATCAACTCCCTCAAGGGCTTCGACATCCTGTTCATCATGACCGGCGGCGGCCCGTTCAACAGTTCCGACACCCTTGCAATGCACATGTACAACGAGAGCTTCCGGAAATACTTCATGGGTTATGGCAGCGCGATTTCGGTGGTGCTCTTTCTGATCGCCCTGACGATCATCGGCCTATATTTCCGCCAGTTGAAGAAGGTGGACGAAATCTATGGCTGAGCTTGCCACCTCTTCGGTTCCGCGTCGTTTCAATCCGTGGCCGGTGACGATCTTCCTGATCCTGTGTTGCCTTGCCGTCCTGTTCCTGGCCCCGACGCTCGGCGTGGTGCTGTCCTCGGTCAAGACCACGCGGGCGATTGCCCTCGGAGACCTGTGGTCCCTCCCCGACACGCTTTTTCTGGGCAACTATGTAGAGGTGCTGAACAATCCGGCGGTGCATCGGTATTTCCTCAACACCCTGCTGGTCACGGTGCCCGCGACCATCGCCTCGACCGCTCTCGGGGTTCTAGCGGGATATACCTTCGCGAAACTGCCGTTCCGCGGATCGAACCTCCTGTTTCTTCTGATCGTCGCCGGCATGTTCTTTCCGCCGCAGGTCATTCTCGTGCCGCTGTTCCGGCTGTTCAACGGCCTCGGGCTCATCGACACGCTCTGGCCTATCGGTCTGGTGCACACCGCGCTCGGGATCCCCATCTGCACCCTGCTGATGCGCAATTTCTTCGCCACTGTTCCCAATGCCCTGCGGGAAGCAGCCATCCTGGAAGGTGCGAACGAATGGCAAGTCCTGACTCGCGTCGCCCTGCCGCTCAGCCTGCCCGCGCTGGCTGTGCTCGCCACGCTGCAATTCACCTGGATCTGGAACGATTTCCTCTGGCCGCTGATCTTCACGCAGTCCGACGACATGCGCACGATCATGGTCGGCATCGTCAATCTGCGCGGTCAATACACCGTTGCCTGGGGAGTCCAGGGAGCGCTTTCGCTGATCGCCAGCCTCCCGACCCTGCTCATCTTCCTCTTCTTCCAGCGCTACTTCATCAAAGGTATGACAATGGGCGCGGTCAAAGGATAAGCCATGGCTGAAGTCACTTTAAAAAACATCCGCAAGTCCTTTGGCTCGGTCGAGGTCATCAAAGGCGTTGATCTCGAAATCGGACAGGGCGAGTTCGTCGTCTTCGTCGGGCCGTCCGGTTGCGGCAAATCCACCATGCTACGAATGATTTCCGGGCTTGAGGATGTATCCTCAGGATTCATTCAAATTGATGGTGTCGACGTCACGCATGTCGCGCCGTCCAAGCGCAAGCTTGCCATGGTATTCCAGTCCTACGCCCTGTTTCCACATCTGACTGTGGCGGAAAACATCGGCTTCGGCCTCAAGCTGAACAAGGTCCCAAAAGCAGAAATCGAACAGCGTGTGCGCAAGGTAGCTGAAACCCTGCAGCTGGAAATGTTGCTGGATCGGACACCCCGGCAGCTATCGGGCGGCCAGCGCCAGCGTGTTGCCATTGGACGGTCCATCATTCGTGACCCACGCGTCTTCCTGTTCGATGAACCGCTGTCTAATCTGGACGCTGCCTTGCGCGTGCAGATGAGACTGGAGATTGCCCGGCTGCACAAGGACCTTAAGAACGTTACGATGATCTATGTGACCCACGATCAAGTTGAAGCACTTACGCTTGCGGATCGGATTGTCGTCTTCAATGGTGGAAAGATCGAACAGGTAGGCACACCCATGGAGCTCTACCACAACCCGATCAACACCTTCGTTGCCGGCTTCATCGGGGCTCCAGCCATGAACTTCCTAGACGGGACTGCTGGTGACAACGGCAAGGTGACGGTTGGAGACCTGGTACTGACCCCGACCAGACCCACCGGTCTGCGCGGTTCGGTGACCGTGGGCATCCGTCCGGAACATCTTGATCTCGTGTCGTCCGCAAGATCGGACTTCACGGCAAAGGTCAGCATGATCGAGAAACTCGGCGCAGAGACCCTGCTCTATCTCGGTGTGCCTTTCACCCGTAACGTTCTAACTGCACGTGTCGACGGAACGCTTTCGATCGAGGAAGGCGACACAGTGTATCTTGCGGTCAACCGGAACGCGGTTCACACTTTCGCAAATTGATATAAGGCGAAAACCTGACAAGAATAGAATAGAACTTTTGGCATTGCCAACTTATTCTGGTTGGCGAGCGTTGTTCCCCGTTTTGGACGGGCTTGATGATGTAGACGTCCACCGCTGCCTTGCTGTGGGAAGGTGGGATTTCCTCGATCCTCCAGGAGGCGTCAATGTCTGAAGTTCACATAATCGGCTTTGATCTTGCGAAGTCTGTTTTCCAGGCCCACGGAGCTGATGGATCAGGCGAGGTTGTTTTTCGCTAGCGACTGCGGCGGAAATAGGTTTTGGCCTTTTTCGCTGATCAGCCGCGCTGTTTGGTTGCAATGGAGGCTTGCGGTAGCGCCCATTACTGGGGGCGTGAGCTTGCTCGGCTCGGCCATAAAATGAAGTTGATACCACCAATCTACGTAAAGCCGTTCGTAAAGCGCCAAAAGAACGATGCTGCGGATGCCGAAGCGATCTGTGAAGCAGCCAACCGTCCGACAATGCGCTTTGTGCCGGTGAAGAGTGAAGAACGTCAGGGCATTGTGGTTTTGTTACGCACGCGAGAAATACTGATCCGGCAGCCCACGCAGACCATCAATGCATTGCGCGGTCATTTGGCGGAATTTGGTGTGATTGTTCCTAAAGGTGCAAGCAATGTTGCAAAGTTGATAGAGCGTATTGCCTCTCCTGAAACCTCTCTTCCCGAAGTGGCACGAGCAGCCCTGAGTTATTCAACAGACAGCTTGTTGCGATTGGAAGATCAGGTGCGGGAACTGGATCGTAAGATTGCCGATCTCGCCAAGGCGGATGAAACGGCGCAGCGGTTGATGACAATTCCTGGGATTGGTCCTTTGATTGCCGTTGCCATGGCGGCCCTGGCTCCTCCGCCAGAAACTTTCCGGCGAGGACGGGACTTTGCAGCTTGGTTATGACTGACTCCGAGGCAAAACTCAACAGGTGGGAAACAGGGGCTGGGGGCCACGACAAAGATGGGAGAACGCTCCCTGCGTCGTCTCCTGATTATTGGTGCAAACAGTGTGGTTTTGTGGTGCTCAAAGAAAGGAGTTGCGCCGGGAACATGGCTTGAGGGGATGCTCGCGCGCAAGCCAGCTACGCTGGTGAGAGTGGCGCTAGCGAACAAGATGGCACGTATTGTCTGGGCGATCATGCCAGGCAATCAGACATACCAGGCTCCGGTTGCTCAAACATAATAAAGCAAGCGACTGCGGAGGCGGCGGCGCAAGAGAGGTTTTTGGAAGTTTGGCGCAACAATCGTGGGATGGGGTCGGGAAAACCAATTTGCGACACAGTGCCTTTGAGCACGTGGGCTTGATTTGGACTCGACCTTCGAACACCATACGGGCCAGCGGCAGTTGAAAGGCCGCATTACAGGCCGGACACATGTCAGAACCCGACCGTGCCAGAAAAATCCAAAAAAATTCTCTTGAAATTCGGGCGTCTACACATGTCGCAAAGTTTTTCGCGTTAGCCACGCCTTGAGATTTGGCTGTTGAAAGGGCGCTCCAGTATTTGGAGTTCCGCATCATGATTTTGAGTGCCATCGTAGAAAAGCTGAAACGCCAATCGAAGGATGACTTCAAAGGCAGACAGTGCGAGGCCTGGCTGATCATCCAAACAGTCTCCTGCTACTTGCGTGATCTGCTGAGCCATCATGACTTGGAAGAAATGTTCCTGGAACATGGCTTTGAAGTCGATCACAGCACCATCAACCGGTGGGTTCTGACCTACGCTCCCCTGATGGAGAAACGGTTGCGGCGTTTCCGCAAACCGCATTGCGGCTTGGTCCGCGTCGATTAGACCTATGTGCGCATCAAGGGCCAATGGCGCTTTCTGTATCGGGCCTTCGACAAGCATGGAAATCCAGTCGATTTCCTGCTCACGGCGAAGCGCTATCTGAATGCGGCCAAGCGGTTCTTTCGAAAAATATTGAAGGATGCCCCGCTGCTGTCACCGTGCAAAATCGGCACAGATGGTGCCAACACTTTTCCTCCGGCTATCGGGGATGCGGTTGACGGCGGCCTGCTTGCTCCGGATCCGGTGCACTATGTGACCAAACATTTGCAACAGGGTATCGAGAGCGATCATTTCAGGGTGAAAAAGAACATGCCCAGGGTCGGTGGGTTCTGCTCGTTCAACTCAGCCAGAAAATCCATCGCCGGTTTCGAAGCCATGCTGTGGCTCAGGAAGGGCTTCGGCTTTGTCAGTCAGTGAAGCGTCCGCGAACAGAACGATCTGCTTGCGGTTCTCTTCGGAATTGAAAAAGTTAACGAAACCTGAAAGGGCTCCCAAAACGGGAGAAACTTGCCCGAAGGAAAAAGTTGCGACACGCCCGCCTGATTAGCAACATTTGCTTGATTACACCAATATTGATGGAAAGGCTTAAAAAGCAAATGGAGGGTAAATCTTTTCTTGAGACAGGCGCTCTACTTCTTGCATCGCGTCATAAGATAACACTGCATGAAGAACTAAAGCCAATGAGAAAATTGCGACGCTGAGGTAGAGTTGTTGAAAGAGCCGCATGATTTAATTTCTTCTTGATACGTATTTTGTAAGTTGTTCCGGATACGGGGGATTAGCTAATCCACTAGCCATTATTCGACGCGAGGTTTTCATTCTCAGTCTAAGAAAATCACTATTTGAACGGATACGCAAGAGAGACACTGCTGCAGGTTGGTCGAGCCAAATCATGCTCTATTTGCGCGTTTAGCCGATGGGAGCATCACGCGTGCCCCGCAATTTTGCCCGCTTCACATCCATGCATATTGCGTAGTTGGCGATAATCCCACAACACCCGATGTAAAAAATACCGCCAATCAAAACGAACTCTCCTGGAATCGGACCAATATCTGCACGCTGAATAAATTCATCCAATGTCGAAACAGGCAGAGGGTGTACAAAAATTTTTCCCAAGTAAGCAATTGCCTGAATCGTTAGGATCCAAAGATAATTTCTTCGTATCCGTCTACCCATAGCGATGAAAAACGACACATGATACTGAGGTTTGATGTAGTCGTGTGCAAGAGTATGCTCCCAGTTTTTTTCTGTTATAAGTATTCCATCAATAAGCATAGGTGCATAGAAGTGTGTTTCCATCCACCGAGCGCGCGCGCGCCAAACATTGAAGTAACGATAACGCCGCGCTTCCAATATCAGAAACAGCCAGATCAATATTCCAACAAGGAGTAAGGGTAATGCTGATGCTTCTGCGGAGGCGTAGGTAACTGAAAGAGCCACTCCTAACGTTACAACAGCCCAGTTGGTCGTCGTATCGAGCCGAGTTCTCCAAATGGTACTGCGATAGACCTCGCCTCGGTACAAATGAGCCAATGCTCCAATTTCGGCAGCAGTAAATTCGCGATTAGGTTTATTCCGAGTGTCACTTGCCAACGAAACGTTTATCATTTCTTCTCTTTCACGATGCGAAACCCGGTGTTTGACGCGGACGCATCGGCCGAATTTGCGTGACGCGCAGCAGTTCTATAGCGCGAACAATAGCTTTCATGGCAAAGGAACGAACCGCCGCGCTGGGACTTCCAGTTGCTTCCGTTGGCAAAAAATGGTTCGTGTCCTTTAGTTACGGCGTGATAGTCGGAAGAGAAATCATCTCGGCACCACTCCCAGACATTACCGACAATGTCGTGTAAGCCAAATGCATTGGGCGGATAGGAACCTGCCGGTGAAGTTCCGACGAAACCATCTGCGGCGGTGTTCAAACCCGGGAATCTTCCCTGCCAGACGTTGCACATGTGAACGCCTCCGGGCTCAAGATCATTGCCCCAAGGATATCGAAGGCTTTGACGCCCCCCCCTGGCGGCAAACTCCCATTGCGCTTCCGTCGGCAAGGCACCTCCGGCCCAGTCCGCGTATGCTAACGCATCGTTCCAACTGATGTGCGTCACTGGGTGATTGCCACGGTTGCAAATGCTGCTATCGGGACCTTCCGGTTTCATCCAATATGCTCCTTCAACCAGATACCACCAGGGCGTTTCTTGAGCTATATTTCTGACATTTATCTTTTCACGCGGTGATAGAAGGAGATGGAACACGAATGATGTGCCGCGCCTCTCAGCATCTGTCAGATAACCTGTTTCGATAGCAAACTTTGCGAATTCCCTATTGAGTATCGGTGTCTGACTGATGCTGTATGGATCGATGGTTACCTTTCTTGGCGGCCCCTCTCCATCCTCTGGATAGCCCTCCTCGATAGGGCCGCCCATGGTGAAGGCACCACCAGTCAACTCAATCCAGTCGATTTCTACTACGATTGGTGAACCACGTTCCAACCGAGGTTGGGTTTGAAGTGCAGAGGCGCTTCCCAGCCTTGGACAACAAAATGCCATTTCAGAAGCCAAACAATCTCGGCAGCCAGAGAAAAATTTGCGGTACGAACGTCACAAGAAGCAAAACGATCGCCATGGCTACAAGGTATGGAATAGAAGCGCTGAATACTTTGTGCACTGGTACGCCCGCTATGCCGCTGGATACGAACAGACATAATCCTACTGGTGGTGTAACCAGTCCCAATGCAAGACATAGGCATGTGAACAAGCCGAAGTGAACCGGGTCAATACCATATGAGACAGCCAAGGGCGCGAAGATTGGTACCAGCATTACAATCGCGGCAGCCTGTTCGACGAAAAGACCTATCAAGAGAAAAATCACAAGCATCAAAGCCATGAAAACATGCGGGTTTTCGGTGAATCCTTGCACGAACATGCTGATAGTTTTGGGAACCCCCTCAATTGTTAGCCACCATGTAGAAACATTGCCAAATGCGATGATTACCATAACGACTGCTGACACAATAACGGTTCGTTTCATAGCTTCATAAACACGGCCGGGCGTAAGTTCACGGGTAACGAAAAAACCGATCAAGACAGCATAGACTATGGCAAGGCAGCCAGCTTCTGTAGGTGTTGCTATGCCTCCTACAATTCCTCCCACCATAATGATAGGAAGAACGGCTGCTATCATGAATCTACCAAGAATTCGGAGGACATCGCGAAGGCGGTATGTTTCCTGGTTTACTGGATAGTTTTTTCGCCTAACTATGAATGCAGTTGCGGCTAATAGAGACGTGCCTAGCAGGATCCCTGGCACGATGCCGGCCAAAAAGAGTGCTGCGATGGATACGTTTCCCGCTGCAAAAGCGAAGATCAACATCGTCAGACTTGGAGGAATGATTGGCCCGACAACAGAACTGACAGCCGTCGTCGCTGCAGCAAGCTCTGCGTCTCCATATTCCTTTTCAGTGGCCTTTATCATCATTGAACCGACTGCACTTGTGTCGGCTATAGCAGATCCGTTAATGCCACCAAAAAACATGCTCACAAGAATATTGATGTAAAGCAAACTACCTTTGATACGGCCAACCAACAACCTAGCAAAATCCAGCAGCCTTTGCAGAATGCCAGAACCGCCCATCAGTTCACCGGCTAGGATAAACAACGGAATTGCCACCAGCGTGAACTTGTCTAAACCTGTCCACAACCGTTGCGCAAAAAGTGGTAGTGGTTCGCCTCCTATCCAGAATACCACAAGTGTTGAAAGGCCTAGAGCGAAGGCTATTGGAACAGAAGCAGCGATCAGCAGTAAGAAGGTCGCGAGGTAAAGTGCAAGCATTTCTTAGGCCCCCGTTACCGGCAAGTGTAATTTATTCAACGGACGGGTTATGTCTGTTAAGAGGAGATATGCAGAAATAACGGTTTGAACCAGGGCATAAAGGGCCCCTGCGGGAACCGATAAATACGGAATCATCATACTGATCCCAAAGACGAACGGATTTGAAGAATTGCGGGCGCTCCAAGCATTGATCAAGCCGTTGTAACAGACCGTTGCAAACAGAATGGACAACAAAATCGCCATAGATATCACAATCCATCTATACCAGCGTGACGGCATGACATGATGAATGATGTCGACTAAAACGTGCTCTCCTTCGCGGATCGCAAGCCCGACCCCTAAAAAAGCCATCCATTGCATCAGATACTTGGACATCGTATCGGCGAAATTCAGCGGCGTGAAAATTACGAAACGTGAAAACACCGACGCGCTGATAGTAATGACAATTACAGCAAGGAATGCAACGCACAAGGCCGTCACACTGAATGCAAGACAACTGTCTAGGGACTGAATTTTACTTCTGAAAGCTGGACTTGGCATAGGAACACCAACTATAAAATGATGTCGATTGGCCCGCTATTGAAAGTAGCGGGCCCACGGTGTTTAAATTCATGTTCGAGATCAGTTTACTTTGTAGCCCCAACCATCATCACCAATCTCGCCCGACTCTTGACGGATCAAATCAATCTTTTCCTGACTCATGCCTTCATTTCCAACGAATTGTGGCCAAACAGTTTCGATAGTTTTTTCCCGAACTTTCCTGTATTCCGCTTCCGGCAAGCTGTAGACCTCGACGCCTTCTTTTTTCATCGCTGTGATGTTTTCGGTAATGAAGTCACTCACAAAGGCGATGTGCCACTGACTGGCTTCCTCTGCTGCTTCTTCCAACACTTTACGAACGTTTTCGGGGAGTTCAGCGTATTTCGCATCGTTTACAACAAGGACGAGCGCATAGTTTTGAAAGTTCAAATCCAGGATGTAGTTGATTAAATCTCCTTCGTGGAACTTCGCCGAGTAGAAGCTCGCAAAGGGAACCGTTAACCCGTCTACCATTCCCAATCGAACGGCTTCCGGTGTCTCAGGCCAATCCACGGTCACGCCCGCTGCCCCCCAGCTTTGGTGAGCAGCTATTTCGAGTGGAGAGCGCGAGGCACGGAACTTCATGCCTTCTAGGTCGGCTGCAGTTTCAATCTTCTTTTTAGAAGTTCCGACTTCACGTGGTCCGCCGATCTCAAAAGTCTTGAACCAACGCAACCCGACTGGCTCGAGTTCCAAATTTACTTGCTTTTGAACTTTCTCACTGCTCATTGTGTTTAGCAACTGGGTCCGTGACTCGAACAAGAAAGGGAAATGAAACACCTCGAACGCTGGTGTAATCGTTGCAAGATTCGCGAAGCTGTCGGCGGCAAAGTCCAGATGACCGTTTTTTACTGCCTCGAATGTTTCGACACCCGAGCCGAGTTGGCCGCCATGAAAAACCTTTACTTCGATATCGCCATTTGATTTTTCAGAGACAAGCTCGGCAAACTTGTTGAGGCCGTATGCCGTAACATCCGTGTTGGACAATACATTTGCCAATCGGAAACTATACTCTGTTGCCTGAACGGATGGTGTGCCGAAGGTGAGAGCCAATACAACTGAAATCGGCCCAAGAAAACTCCCCGGTTTTCTGTAATCTTTTTTCATCTATTCCTCCCTAAGTTCACTGATGATGTGGCCCTGTTTCAGGAGCCTTCTTCCTCCCAGAAAGCTGCTTCATTGCTTTCATGCAGAAATTCGAGAATTTTTTCTCTTGGAATAACACCACAGCGGTCTGCCCAAGCCTGGTAACGTGCAGCCATTTCCGCTACCAAGTTTTCGTTCTGGCCAGCCAAATTGTGCATTTCGGTCCGGTCTGCATCCATATCGTAGAGTTCCCAAGAGTCTGGATATTTGCGCACAAGTTTCCACTTGCCGTGACGTATTGCGGCGTTGCCTTCATGCTCCCAAAAAAGAGGGTTTTCGCGATCGCAGTCTGCTTGAAAGGACTGAACCAGGCTGATCCCTTCACACGGTGGAATAGCGTGACCGCGTCTGCTCTTTGGATAACTCGCTCCGGACACTTCTAAAATAGTTGCCATCAGATCAGGAAGCTGTCCGGGAACATGTCGGATCCCAGCCTGCTGAATTCCATTTGGCCAATGGATAATCAACGGTGTTGAAATTCCACCTTCATGAACCCAGTGCTTATAAAGGCGGAATGGTGTATTGGAGAGGTTCGCCCAGGCCGTACCGTAGCTTTGGTAGGTATCCTCACCGCCAGGCATGATACTCGGGTCGTTCCCGATCTTTACAGGCCGGCCATCTCGTGTCTGATATTGGGCGATCATTAATTCTTCGACTAATTGCCGCGGTTCCACATCCTTCGGTATGTCCTCAGCACAGCCGCCGTTGTCTGACAAAAACACGATCATTGTATCTTCATACTGGCCTGCTTCTTCGAGCGCTGTAAGTATCTCGCCGATTCCTTGGTCCATACGGTCGATCTGGGCTGCATAGACCTCCATAAGCCGAGTCAACCAAGCTTTTTCGTTAGCTTCCTTGAACGGAGGCTGGGACGGATCGCGATCCGTCAACTGCCAGGATGCATCGATCAAACCTGCATTAACGAGACGAGCAAGTCTTTGTTCGCGCAGTAAATCCCAGCCTTCGTCAAATCGGCCCCGGTACTTCTCGATATCTTTTTCGTGCGCGTGCAACGGCCAATGAGGTGCTGTATAAGCGACGTACATGAAGAATGGCTCTTCCGGATGCTGCTCACAATGAGTCTTAATGTAAGCGGCCGCTTGGTTGGAGATTGCATCGGTGTAGAAAAATTCTGGGTCGTCGATCGCTTCCTGCTCTATGTTTTCACAGCCACGCGTTAAAGTGTTTGGGAGGTAGAAACTTCCAGCCCCGATGACTGTGCCATAAAATTCGTCAAAGCCGCGCTCAGTTGGCCACGTGCCGTTAGGCTCTTTTAAGTTCGAAGAAACATGCCATTTCCCACTCATGTAGGTGCGGTATTCGGCGGACTTCAGAACTTCTGGAATTGTGACACAATTCTCTGTTAGGTTACCAACATAACCCTCAGGCCCGGTTGAATAGGTGAGTATACCAATGCCGGTCTGATGCGGATGAAGGCCTGTCAGCAGGGAAGCTCTAGATGGGCTACACCGCGCTGTGTTATAGAACTGGGAATACCGCAGGCCCTTCAGGGCGAGACAGTCCAGATTAGGCGTATCGATCTCTCCGCCATAGCAGCCGATATCGGAAAAACCCATGTCGTCGTTTAGAATGACAATAATGTTGGGCCGTTTCATTGCAGGCTTATCCCCTAGTGTTGCTCTGACTGCTATTGCCGCGAGTAAGGTTTATGGTGAATTGAAATTTTTCGGGTTGATAAACTGAACGAAGAAATTCGACGGCACGCCCATCATCAGCAATAGTTGCTCGTTCCATGGAAACTAGTGCTGTTGGTTTTTGAAGACGTAGATCGTTTTTTTCTACTTCATTTGAAATGCAGGCCCCAATAGTCTGCGTTCCTTCCTTGATTGTTATCCCAAAATCAAGCTCAAACACTTCATACATACGGATCGTTGTGAGATCTTTTTGTTGAAGTTTCAGACCAACATCGGGTGGATAGAAAGCATGCTCAATAGCTACCGGGTTATCGTCCGCATACCGAACACGTCGAAGTTGCCATACAACGCGCTCACCCAAGGCTTGTTGAACTGATACATCCGGACACTCAACCATTCCTTGATGTGTGATTTTAGCGCCTGGTTGGAACCCGGCCTCTTCCAGCAGCTCTTGATAGCCGAGCAGGCGCCCTACCCATCGCTCCGAGCTGTTGTTTCTCAGGAATGTCCCCTTCCCCCTCGTACGATCGAACAAACCTTCCGCCACTAGTGGAGCAATAGCGTTGCGAATTGTGACTCGACTAACGCCAAAGTGGCTTATCAGCTCAGCCTCAGTCATCAGACGTCCGTCTGTATCCACTATTTCGCCGGCGATTGCCTGACGTCGGATCAGTTCTCTAATTTGAGCATGTAGTGGCTCGTCGCTTGTATATTGCATAGCTTTAAAAGTTACTACTTTTGATCATTGTTGCGCATTTGTAGTAACTTTTCTTGCTTGTGGCAACATGTTTTTTTGACCGGCTAACTGAAAGCACACGTCCTGAGAGGACGCCGGGGTATTGCCATTTGTGGACAGCCCCGGTTCTGCAAGAGTTGGGGCGTTAGCTGGCCTTCTGGATCATGTTCGGCACCAATCACCCTCGTGAATCCGTTCCCACGCTCTGATTCCAATCATTCATTGGACCGCTGTTCGGGATCCTCGAGAATGAGATCGTGGAGCCCGGTAACGATCTCCTTCTTCGGCGATGTCACGTTCACGACATCGGGACGCGATTGGATTTATGACGCTGTTGTCAGCGGCCGATGGTTACAGCGTTACATTCGGCCATGGCACGCAGGAGATGACTGCGAATGCAAAGAGCGGAGCGAAGTGAGCGAAGCGGGACGAAAAGGTTGCGGACGGCGGAGAAGATCGAGATGAAACGCTGCAGGCTTCCTGCTAAACGAAATTCCTGCATTGAACGTTCCCGTTTTCTCAGCGGCACGTGCGAATTCTCTGCACGGTTATTCAATCCCTTGTGCGAGCGGTGTTCGACGGTGGGCATCGTCTGTCGCCCGGCGGCCCCATAAGAACGCAACTTGTCGGTGATCATCCGTTTTAGCGCGATAGCCTGCTTCTTCAGAAGCCGGGTTAGCAATCGCCTGGCGACCTTGGTATTGCGCCGAGTTTGAACGATTTCGTCCAGCACGTATCGATCCAGATCGATGGCTCGCCAGAACCAGTGTTTCTTGCCAGTAATAACGATGCGGATCTCATCAAGAGACCAGACATCACTGGGGAGTGGCTGCTTGCGGTGTAGGTCACGCGAATAGGCAGGGCCGAACTTCCTGCCCCAGCGTCGGACCGTTTCCTAGGAAACCGACATGCTGGCTCCAACAGCACTTCCTCGATCAGACGGGGCTTCAGTGGGAACCGATCATACAGCCAGACGGCGTGTGCGATGATCTCGGAGGGGAAACTGTGGCGCTTGTAGCTGGCAGTTACGGTCTTCATAGCCAACCTATCTCGCAAACACCTGCCTCGTCGTTAACGTGACAAGCCCGGTGACGTTGTTGAAGCCGGGGATCTTTTGTTCAGACTGGACGACACGGTGACCGGCGCCAATCTCGCAGTCATCACCAAAAAGTTGCCTGGTGAAACCAATCCGCGACCAGATAGCTCATGCGTTGCGGGAGAGGTAGGAATGGGAGCGACTGTAATGAAATATAGTGCCACTTCTAAGCTGAACAGATTTTATCCCCTCACATATCCCCCAATCCTGGTGAAGTCGCTTTAGAAACAAGCAACCGGGTGTAGCCATTTTAGCTTGTTGTGTTGGCGCGGAAGTTGAAGTGCATGGCTATTTTATCGGCGGCTGGTCGCCTCCGAGTGAAAGGCTTTCAGTTGCCTGGAACGGTCGTAAACGACGCGGTTTGAGTTCACCATCGCTTTGCGTGGAGTTCGGCAGGTTCTAAAGATCTTACGGCAGTACGGGGCATCGTCGTCGGTAAGGTGTCTATCCTCAATTTGCTGAACCGGATTGCTCGTGAATTACCCACTGCTGCACCCGCCAGGTTTGTCTGAACCTAGAAGACAAGGTGCTTCTAAATGCGGCGCTTATCAGGCTAAGCTAGGTGAGCCCTGACACGAACCGAAGATCCACCGCCTGTGGGTCTTGCTCTCGGCTTCAGACCGGCTGGACACGATACGCCTCATTCGCGCTCCGCCGAGCGATCAGGCAGGCAAAAAACCAAAACGCGGTGACCTACGAAAAACGTGCCAATACCTCCTGGATCATGAGAGCAACCGCGGCTTGGCTGCTCCCCGGATTTCTTGACGCCGACAGTCGTGTCTTTTGAGAGAACGGATACCGCCCTCACCGTTTCAAGAGCTCCGGAATCTCGGAGACGGCAGCCGGATGAAAATGCGCATCTGGCGGATTGCCGGGTGCAGCTTCTCCCAGCAGCGCAACCTTCAGACCGGCGGCAAGGGCCGATCGCATTCCCGTGACGCTATCCTCGACGGCCAGAATGTTCTGCGGCGGCAGGTTCAGTGCTTCGGCGGCCATCCGGTAAGGTGCAGGGTCGGGCTTGCCGGCGGGCACGTCGTCAAGGCTGATCGACCCGACCAGCAACTCCGAGATCCCTAGACTGCGAAGGTTCACATCGACGACCCCCCGGTCTGAATTCGAAACACAAATCTGCGCAACACCGGCCGCGGCGAGTGCCTTGATCGCTTCAACCGCCCCTGAAATCGCGACCAGGCTATCGCTGTGGTCGGCGTAGTAGTTGCGGATCTGTTCATGCCACTGCTGCTCTTCTACCGCGACCGGAAATCGTGGGCGCAGCTGGTCCCAGACATGGCCGATGTGAACGCCGATGAAGCTCTGATCCTCTGGATCGATTTCCAGACCATAGCGGGAGCAGACCGCCACGAGGGCACGGTGATGCAACGGTTCGCTGTCGATCAGGGTTCCATCAATATCCCAGGCTATTGCACGAAGAGTCATGCGGAGCTTCCTTCCAGTCGCTCGTACAGATTTCTGAAACGAGCATACCCACTGTCATAGATTTGACGATTTGACGGGTTCGGCGAAATCAGCGCATCGCGCTCGGTCAGGGCGGAAATACCGGTCCAGTCAGCGCGTCCGCAGCCTACAGCCGCGGTCCAGGCTGCCCCCAGGCATGAGCCGGGGTGGCCGCCGAGCCGTTGCAGGGGAACGTCCAGCACATCCGCGACGATACCCATCCAGACATCGCTGCAGGCTCCGCCGTCGGAGACGAAAAAGCGTGTGGTCTCGTAACCAATCTCGTTGAATGTCTCGATGTGATGACGGATTGCATAAGCGTAGGATTCAAGCACGGCTCGCCAAACATGACCAAGATCGTGCGAAAGGGTCAGCCCGTTCAGTGCACCGCGCGCAGATGGATCGTGAAGGGGAGTTTTCTCTCCAAGCAGGTAGGGCAGGAAAGTTAGCCCGAGTGCTCCGGCCGGGCGGTCCGCCGCCAATGCGTCGAGAGCGGCATGGCGTGAACCGTGGAGCGGCTCGATCCCGGCTGCAAAGGTATCCACAAACCAATTGAGCACCGATCCTCCGGTGGACATGCAGCCATTGGGCATCCAGAGCCCGGGCACGAGATGGTAGTCGAGAAACAACCGCTTGTCGGGGAAAGCCTTGTCGGTCGCGGTCAGGATGTCCACCGCGCCGCCGAACTTCAGCAGGACATCGCCATTCGCGACGACCCCGGCTCCCAGACAAGAGGCAATCATGTCCGCCGCTCCACCAACAACGGGTGTCCCAGCGGCAAGGCCTGTTTCCATAGCTGCCTCGGCGGTGACGATGCCCATTACCTCGGACGAGAGCGCAAGTGGTGGCAGCAGGCCGGGATCGATCCCCGTCATCGCAGCCTGATCGAGGTCGATCCGGTTGGTCGCGACATTCACGATCCCGGCTTCAAGCGCCCAGTTCTGTTCGACACGGGCGACACCAGTCAGGCAATAGTTGATGTAGTCATAAGAGCCGAGCAGGGTTTGGGCCCTTTTCACCACCTCGGGTTCATGGCGTTTCAACCAGCGCATCTTGGCACCGACAAGCTGCTGGTTTACGCCATTTCCGGCAGCGGTCAAAAAGGATGGCTCATCTATTTCCCGGCGCATCTCCTCGACCTCGGCACCGGCGCGGCCATCGCTTTGCTGGATTGAGGGTCGCAGCGGTTGGCCATTCTCGTCCAGCAGGATCGTTGCTGGTAGCATTCCGGCCACACCGATGCCGGCGATCTCGGATGCCTTGCGTCCGGACATCTTCAGCAGTTCTGGGATTACCGCGCAGCAATTGGCCCACCATTGCGCCGGGTCCTCTTCCGCCCAGCCGGGATGGGCCGACTGCAAGGCGACCGGCCGCGAAGCCTTGGCGAGGATCCGGTCCGGCAACTCGATGAGCAGACCAATAGTTGAAGTTGTCCCGATATCGAGACCCAGAAAAAGTGACATGTGAATCCTCGGAAAGTCAGGCGATCATGATCGAGACGTTGGCTTCTTCGAGCGCCTGTGCCAGTTCGTGCGGCGGGGCGGCGTCGGTGACCAGGATAGAGATTTGCGCCAGGTCAGCCACGCGAACGGTGGAGATACGGCGGAACTTCGAACTGTCGACCATCAGGATGCGCCGGGAAGAACGTTGAATGTAAACCGACTTCATCGCGGCTTCCTCAGGCGAATAATCGAACACTCCGTCGGGGGTCAGTCCAGACGCCCCTATTAGCGCCGCATCGAAGTAATAGCGGGAGAAATTCTCAACAGCGGCTTGTCCGGTTACGGACAGCTCTCCCGGCTGGACCAGCCCCCCCGGGACGTAGGTCGGCACCGACGCCGCGGCCGCCAGTTGAGCCACCCGCAAGCTGTTGGTGAAGATGCGCAGCCCCGGTGCGGGCTCGGAAGAGATCAGCGCTCGTGCGCCGGCTAGCACGGTCGTTCCAAGATCGAATGCCAGCGTCTGATTGTCCGCCACCAGCCGCGCAGCCGCGTGCGCGATCCTGGATTTTGCATCGCTGTTGAGGCGCCGGCGGGCATCGAACAAAGGTTCGACATCATCGATCACCGTCAGGGGGCCGTGCTGCAGGCTGACGGCGCCGCCATGCACGCGTTCAAGCAAGCCCTGTCCTTCCAGTTCGGCAAGATCCCGTCGAACGGTCATATCCGAAACACCGAATTCCTGGGCAATCTCGGCAACAGAAACCGACCCGCCCTGATTGAGACGATCGAGGATTGCCGCTAGCCGCGCCTGGGCAGGTGTCCGGCCCCGTTTGACCGATGGGTCTTGCGTCGGATGGATCGTGGTGTCTGTCATCTCGGCAGTCTCTTCATAAAATCAACAAAACAATCAAATCAGAACATACATGAGATTTCAATCGAACAAAATCAAACATTTTTCTTGTCAAATCCGTGAACGTATGTTTGCTTTTGATCAATTTTGGAGAAGTGAAACATGAACGAACACCAAATAGCCCTCCAGGCGCATCCGGGGCTCGCAGGAAAATCCGCTTTTGTCACCGGTGCTGCAAACGGCATCGGCTGGGCGATCGCACAGGCGCTTGCGGCCCAGGATATAACGGTGACCGTGGCAGATCTGGATATAGGTAGGGCGGAGGCCGCGGCCAGGCGTCTGGGTGCGAGGCACCATGCGGTTCAGGTTGACGTCAGCGAGCGGGTTTCTGTCGAGAAGGCATTTTCATCGGCGCTTGAAGCGATGGGCAACATCGACATTTGCATTGCCAACGCAGGTGTCTCCAGCATGCGGCGCGCAGTCGACCTGACTGATCGCGACTGGGACTTCAACATGGATGTAAACGCGCGCGGCGTGTTTCTAACCAACCAGATTGCGGCCCGTTACTTCCTGGACCGGGGGTGCGGGACAATCGTGAACACCGCCTCGCTCGCTGCCAAGGTCGGGGCGCCGTTGCTCGCTCACTATTCGGCCAGCAAATTTGCCGTGGTCGGCTGGACGCAGGGACTGGCGCGCGAACTGGCGCCTTCAGGCATTCGCGTGAATGCGGTCTGCCCGGGTTTCGTGCGCACGTCGATGCAGGAACGCGAGATAGCCTGGGAGGCCGAACTGCGCGGCATGTCACCTGAAGAGGTGCAGCAGGACTATGTCTCGCAAACGCCCCTTGGACGAATCGAAACCCCTGAAGACGTCGCTGGTGTGGTCGTCTTTCTTTGTTCGGATGCAGCGCGCTTCATGACCGGTCAGGCAATCAATGTGACTGGCGGCGTTTACATGACCTAACGCCGCGGTCAGCGCATAGTCACCCAAGTCATATCTTCTACCTTACGGGACGCAACGTGTCAGAGATCAAGCTCAACAAGATCAGCAGAGATTATGGCCTCGGCAATTTCGGAGTGAGGGACGTCTCTCTCGACATCGAGGAAAGCGAGTTCATGGTGCTCCTCGGTCCGTCCGGTTGCGGCAAGTCCACAACATTGAGGATGATCGCCGGTCTCGAGCAGACGACGGGTGGACAGATCAGTATTGCCGGGCGGGACGTGACACGTTTGGCGCCGCGCCACCGTAATGTGGCGGTGGTGTTTCAGTCCTATGCGCTTTATCCGCATATGAGCGTTCGCGAAAACATGCGGTTCGGCATGAAGATGCGCAAGACGCCAAGGGACGAGCAGGATCGGCGGATTGTACAGGCAGCATCGGTGCTTGGCCTCCAGCCCTATCTGGATCGCAAGCCGACGGCCCTTTCCGGAGGTCAGCGGCAGCGTGTGGCGCTCGGAAGGGCGATCGTGCGTGAGCCGGATGTCTTCCTGATGGATGAGCCGCTGTCAAACCTTGACGCCAAGCTGCGCGGCGAAATGCGCCAGGAGCTGGTGAAGCTTCACAGACGTGTCGGCAAGACCACGGTTTTCGTTACCCACGATCATGTTGAAGCAATGACGATGGGCGACAGGATCTGCATCATGCGCGACGGCCGGATCGAGCAGGTGGGCGCGCCGCTTGAGGTTTATGCCAGGCCGCGAAACACCTTCGTGGCGCAGTTCCTCGCCGCTCCGGCAATGAACCTGATAGAGGCGCACCTGACCGTCGTGGGCGAGAGGGTGGAACTCAGCGCGGGTCCCATTGCCGGGCCGTTGCCCGAGCGGGAGGCGGCTCTCTACCGGGCGGCCGCCGGGACCGGGCTTTTGTTCGGATTGCGGGCCGAGGACATCCTGACCCAACCCAGACCCGGCGCGCAAGCCTTCCAGGGAACCGTGACGGTGCTGGAGGCTCTGGGCCCTGAAAACCTGATTGTCGTGGAGGCCGAGGGCCTGTCCATTTCAGCTAGGGTTGATCGTCACTTCCTGCCACGGATCGGTGAGACCATCACGCTTTATGCGGATCTCGGCCACATGCATCTGTTCGACGCCGCAAGCGGCGATGTAATCGGCAGGGAGGCCTGAGATGGGGAGGCGGATCCTATCGCATATCGGCCTGATCCTGGCGGTCGCAATCGTGCTTTTTCCCATCCTGTGGGTGCTCCGCACATCGCTAGTTCCCGCGCAAGACAGCTACAGTTCGGTAATCCTCCCGTCGGTGACGCTCGACAATTACCGTGCACTGTTCGCGGAAAAGAATTTTGGGCGCAACTACATGAATTCGCTGATTGTTGCGAGCCTGTCGGTGCTCGTCACGATGCCGCTGGCTGCGATGACAGGATACGCCTTCGCGCGGTTTCGCACCGGCGGGCGGCTGGCACGTTTCGCGACGCTTGCCAGCCAGATGCTGCCGCCGGTCGCACTCGCCCTGCCGACCTTCATGCTGTTTCGGAACTTCGGCCTGACCAATTCGCTGACCGGTCTGACGATCGTCTACGCCGCCGTCAATCTGCCTTTTCTCACCTGGATTCTGATGGGTTTCTTCGAAGCGGTTCCCGAGGATCTTGAAGGCGCGGCGATGACCGATGGGGCAACCCGGTGGGGAGCATTCTGGCGCGTTGTGCTGCCGGTCGCAGCGCCCGGCATCTTGGCGGCGGCAGTCCTCGGTTTCATCCTGTCGTGGAACGAGTTTCTGTTCGCCCTGATCCTGGGCGGGTCGAAAACCGCGACCGTTCCGGTCGCTCTGGCAAGTCTGCAAACCTCGAATGGCGTGCAGATCTCCAATGTCGCAGCGGGCGTTTCGCTTGCGATCCTGCCGCTGATGATCGCGGCCAAATTCATTCAGAAATACCTGGTCGAAGGGCTCTCCTTCGGGTCGGTGAAATAACAACAATAAAAACAGTCAAACCTTACAGACGAGGACTACGAAATGAGAAAGACTATTTATTCGCTGACATTTGGCCTTGGGGCGTCTCTTTGGGCCGGCACGGCTCTTGCCGACGGTGTGACACTGCGCGCGCTGATGGAAGACGTCCCGGAAACGTCGATCATCGAAAAGATGCTCCCTCAGTTCGAGAAAGAGACCGGCATCAAGGTTGAGTTCGAGAAGGTCGGATACGGTGATATGCACGACAAGCTGGTCGCCCAGCTGGTCAGTGGCGAGAGCGACTACAATCTGCTCGAAGTTGACTTCCTTTGGGCGGGCGAGTTCCCGGCAGCGGGATGGCTTGAAGATCTCAAGCCCTATGCCGAGAAATCCGGGTTCGACATGGCGGCCTTCATTCCCTCGACCATGGATCTTCTGGGAAATCGCGAAGACTTCATGCCGTTGGTGCCCATGTACAATTATTCGATGGGTCTGATCTATCGCACCGACCTGTTGAGCGACCCGGAGTTGAAGTCGGCCTACAAGTCCGAAACCAGTCAGGAGCTGGAAGCCCCCAAGACGCTCGAGGAATATGTGCGGATTGCCAAATTCATGAAGGCGCAGGGCAACGTCAACGGCGCCGCGATGCAGGGTCAAAAAGGTGACCCGAACGCAATGGAATTCTCCAATTACCTGTTCTCCGCGGGCGGCAGTTACCTCGATTCCGACGGCAATGTCGTGCTTGCGTCCGAAGCTGGCGAAACGGCTCTGAACCATTACGTCGATGCGATCAAAAACGCTGCACAGACCGGCGCCCTGTCAGCCACGCTCGATGACACGATGCGGCTGATGTGTTCGGGCGAAGCGTTCTCGATGGTCACCTACTGGTGGATGCTGCCGCAGATCGACAACGCGGAAAGCTGCCCGAATGTTGCAGGCAAGGTGGCGCTCTCGGTCATGCCGGGGGGGCACGGTGAAAGTGGCGGCTGGGGCTGGGGCATTGCCAAGAATGTCCCGCAGGAAGAAAAGGACGCTGCCTGGACGTTCATTACCTGGGTCCAGAGCAAGGAGATTGCGGTCGCGCGGGCACTGGAAGGCCATGCTCCGGTGCGCGCGGATGTCTACACCAATCCGGAAGTGCTGGCGAAATACCCGTTCTACAAGGACGCCATGGCCGTGGTTGAAAGCGCAAAGTCCTTCCCGATCTTCACGTACTCGGCGCAATACGAGGACACTCTGGGAACTCAGGTTTCCCTGGCTGCCAGCGGAGACACCACCGTTACTGAGGCGCTTCAGGCGGCTGCCTCTGGTCTTACTGATCTGATGAACAAGTAACGCACGTCAAGGAGGCAGGCGGCGAACCCGTGCCTGCCTCCCGTTTCCTGCTGACCGAAAGACACTTGATGAGCACGAGAACAACCGAAATGATGCGCGCGGGCTGGGGCTTCGCCGGCCCGGGTCTGACGATGCTGAGCGTCGTCATGGGCCTGCCGGTGCTGTATGCCGCGGCTATCTCTCTCTCGTCCATGACGCTTGTTCGTCCCGAGCTGAACATAACCGGATTCGGAAATTTCCTGTCGATCATGTCCGAACCGCTGTTCTGGAACTCCCTCGGCATAACCCTGCGCTATTCGGTTGCCACGGTGATGGGTGAGTTCGTTGTCGGGCTGGCGATCGCGCTTATGCTTCGACAGGTAATCGTGATGCGCGGTGTCTATTTCGCAGTGCTTACCCTGCCGATGGCAATGTCACCAGTCGCCGTCGCGCTGATCTGGCGAATGCTGTTGCAGCCCAATCTGGGGATTGTCAATCAGACCCTGGCGGGGCTTGGCCTGCCGATAATCGACTGGCTCGGCGATTCGGATCTGGCACTAAAGACGATGATCTTTATCGACATCTGGCAACAGACCTCCTTCGTGATCCTGTTGCTGTCTGCCGGACTGGCTTCGCTGCCAAAGGATCCTTATGAAGCGGCCGAGGTTGATGGCGCAGGCCCACTGCAGCAATTCTGGTACATCACCCTGCCGCTCCTGCGGCCGGTCGCGATGATCGCGGTGGTCATTCAGCTGATCAACGAATTCCGGACGTACGACTTGATCTACATCCTGACCAAGGGTGGCCCTGGTGTCTCGACCGAGCTGTTGTCCTTCTTTGCCTACAAACGCGCCTTCCAGGGCCTTGCCTTGAACGAAGGCAGCGCAGCCGCCTTCGTGCTGCTCCTGATTGTTCTTCTCATCACAGTGGTCTTCTTCTTTCTGCTCGAACGCAGAAAGACCTGAGATTGCTTCCATTTGGCTTCAAACGAATCCCGCACCAGGCGGGGACAAAGGAGAGACTTGCCATGAAATTCGGGTCGCTTTTCCCGGGTGTCAAACCCGTTATCGCGATGGTTCACCTCAACCCAATGCCCGGTACACCTCTTTACGATGCCGATGCAGGCATCGAGGGAATTTATCAGGCTGCGCTCAGGGATCTGGAAGCGCTCCAGGCCGCAGATGTCGATGCCGTGATGTTCGGCAACGAGAATGATCGCCCGTACGAACTTGCCGTGAATGTCGCTACCACTGCTTCGATGGCTTTCGTGATCGGACGCTTGCGCGAAAAGATCCGCAAGCCCTATGGCGTCAACGTACTTTGGGATCCAGACGCGACTGTTGCTCTGGCCGCGGCGACAGGAGCCTCGTTCGTCCGCGAGATCTTTACCGGAACCTACGCCTCAGACATGGGGCCGTGGACACCGAACGCCGGTCGGGCACTGCGCGAAGCGCGCCGGCTCGATCGCAAGGACCTGGTGATCCTGAACAACGTTTCGGCTGAATTCGCCCATTCACTCGACACCCGCCCGCTACCGGACCGCGCGCGATCTGCTGTGTTCTCTTCCATTCCCGACGCAGTGTTGGTCTCGGGCGCGATCACAGGCGAGGCTGCTAGGATGAATGATCTTGAAGCGGTAAAAAAAATGCTTCCTGAAACACCAGTGCTAGCTAACACGGGCGTCAAGCATGCAACAGTAGCCGATATCCTTAAGATCGCCGATGGTTGCATCGTGGGATCGTCGCTGAAAGTTGACGGACACACCTGGAATGCGGTTGATGCTACGCGTGCGCGCGAGTTTATGGACATTGTGAAGGCCACCCGCGCCTGAGCGTTTGATGGGATGGGGGCTCCGCCCCCATCCGGTCGCTTTTTCTTACCTAGTAAAAGAATCGGCATTGCCAATTTCATGCGTCTGATGCCCGTTGATGTCATTGCCACTGGAACGCCGGAGGGCGTAGGCCTTGGGCTCGAGCCGCCGCAGTTTCTCAAGCTTGGTGACGTTGTCGATCTAAGCATCTCCGGCCTTGGGACACAGCGACAAACCGTTGTCTCCCAGCCGACTTGATTGACCGGCCGCCTATCAAGTCTTGCCAGGGGCAATCCTGTTGAGGTGTCACCCTTGGCCAGATTAAGGCATGTTGGACGCCGTCCGACTGTGGCTGAGAAGCCTCCGCCTTTGGCACTGTTCTTCCCCGCCACACATCATCCATTTGAATCCGTTCCTTCGCATCGATTCCAATCATTCATTGGACCGCTGTTCGGAGATCTTCGACACTGCGGTCATGGAACCAGATGACGATCTCCTTCTCCTCAAGCGCGTGGACCCGGGCCGGAACATGAACCGGTTCTACCACCTGTCGGTTGAGCCCACCCTGTTCGGCGGATTTGCCGTTCGCCGGACATGGGGACGCCTGGGCACCTGGGGGCGAACGCGGCTTGATCTGTTTGCGGATGTGTCATCGGCTCTGGCGCATCAGCAGAAGCTGGCGGCACAAAAGCACAGGCGCGGGTATCGCCCGGAATGAGACTGTGGCGTTGTGCCTGATCCCTAATCCCTAATCCCTAATCCCTGCCCCCATGTTCCATGGGATCTTCCTCTGACAGGTCACTTAGGCAAACGTCACAAGATACCCCAGGCCCTGTATCTGTCTCGGCCTGTAAGCTCGCGGGGAAGCGCGGGGCCGAGTTGACGGATCATGCGGTCGACCGCGGCGGCGGTGACACCCAGGTCCTGGCGAGCCATGGGAATGGTCACCAGGGGCCGGGACAGGAACATCCGGGCAAACTCCGGCAGCCTGGAGTGGCTTCGGCAAGACTGGCAATGACGTGCCAATTGCTCCTGGGCAATCGAGAGCCGGTCCAGCTGATCCATGGTTTCCTGGGCGGCTTTTTCAAAACCGGACAGGAGGCCGGCGATACGGACCTGGAACGTGTCCTTGCGGCGCCAGCGAAAAGGCGACTTTCGCAATCCCGCTGACAGGCTCGGCAAATGAGACGTGGTCACCTGCGCTTTCAGGAAGACCGCCGACAGCAGGCGGCCAAGTTCCGGCCATCCGTCCAGCGGCTGCAGCACCTGCCATGCATCAAGCAAAAGGACAGCCGACAGAACCGGCGGCAATTTCAGGGCTTCAGCTTCCTTTTTGATATTCAGCCAGTCGTCCAGTCGATCGCCCCGTTCGGTAAACCGAGAGAAGTGCGCGGAAGGTATGTCTCCGGTTTGGCGGGAAGAGACAGGTCTTTCCGGGACGGTTCCCTGCGCCAGGTGTCTGGAGCGTTCCAGAACGGCGTCGATCTCGGCAAAAAGATTTTTTTCCGTGTCGGCAGTGTCCTGTTGCACCGAGGGTGAAGCGGCACGTCCCCTCCCCTCTCCCGAGCTTCTGATCGTCGTTGTCTCGAACTCGGCGTCATCTGAGGGCCGGCCCACAAGTGTCAGAAGACCGTCGCGGCTCAAGACAGTGTCCGGGGTTTGCCGGTCGACCCGTCTGCGGAGCGCCAGGAACCTGGCGGCCCGGGTCAACTCGTGGGTGGGCGCGCGTCTGTCGGTGCCCGCGTCGTGCAGGACAAGGTCCTCGAGATGAACAAGGTCTCCATCGAGGGCCATGGAGGCACAGGTGTCAAACAGGTGAGACCGGCTGCGCACGCCGTCTTCCAGCGCTGGTGTCCGTCGCAATCTCTCGTCGGCTCGGGTCAGGGACCGGCCGGCGCGATCGAGCGGGTCGGCCAGATCGAGCCAATCCAGTGATTTCAGGGACTTGCGGAGATCGTAACTCATTGACATCGGCTGATAATATTTCATTAACGATAATCAACAAGCAAAAAAGTATCATCACATGGATATCTGTCAACTCAGGATTATAAACAGTGATAATTATAGCTTATCGATAGTTAGACTTTTCAGCGTCCTCATGCTAGACATTGGCCCCTGTTCCCCACCCGCAAAAGCCTGTCAGCCATGCCCGAAAGCCCCCTCCCCGCTTCCCGTCTCTTGTCGCAGTCCGCACGGAACGAGGCTGCACGGAACGAGACCGCGGACCAGGCAATGCGCGACAAGATAGAAACCCTCGACACGTTGTCCGCCATTCTGCCGGCCCTTGCCGGTTCAGACCGGGCGGAGCAGCTGGCCCGGCTTCTGACCGATGAGGACATCGACACCCTGCGCCACCTTGCCAGGGAAGGCATGGGCGAGAATTCGCTGCGAGCTCTGACCTCCGATTTTTCCTATCTGGAAGGCTGGTGCCTGGCGGCAACCGGAAGCCCCCTGCCCTGGCCCGCACCGGCGCCGCTCATTCTCAAGTTCATCGCCCATCACCTGTGGGATTCGGACAAGAAGATGTCTGATCCCGGTCACGGGATGCCTGAAGACATTGCGAGGCAGCTTGAGGCGCAAGGATTGCTCCGCAGCGCGAAAAATACGGCGGGCCTACGGCCCCCGCATGCACCGGCGACTGTGCAGCGGCGCCTTGCCTCCTGGTCGACGCTGCATCGCTGGCGTTCCCTGCAGGGACACTTCTCGGATCCGGACGTGCGCTCGGCCATGCGACTTGCGTCCCGTGTGGCCGACCGGCCGCGGGCGCGGAAAAGCCGCAAAGCCATCACGGCCGATTGTCTCGAGCTGCTGCTCGCGACATGTAACGGCACGGATTACGCCGCACCAAGCCTGATGGACATTCGCGACAGGGCCTTGCTGCTGGTCGGGTTTGCCTCCGGTGGCCGCCGGCGCTCCGAGTTGTCCGGAATGCGGTTTGGTCAGATCACCTGGGAGGCGTTTTTGCCTCTGGATCCGAGTGACCCGGAGAGCGATCTGCTGCCTGCCGCCAGCTTGCGGCTGGGGCGCACCAAGACGGAAGAATCTTCGGACGACAATTCGGTTCTTTTGATCGGACGGAGTGTCTATGCGCTGAAGGCCTGGCTGGAAGCGGCCCGGATTCAGGAAGGGGCCGTCTTCCGCGCGATCGATCAGTGGGGCAACCTGAAAACCCGCGCCCTTACCCCGCAATCGGTGAATGCCATTGTCAAGAAACGCTGTGCACTTGCCGGACTGGACCCGCAGGACTTTTCCGCGCATGGCTTGCGCTCAGGCTTTCTGACGGAAGCGGCCAACAGGGACATTCCGATCCAGGATGCCATGCTGCAGTCCCGGCACAGGTCCCTCGCCCAGGCGTCCAGCTATTACAGCGATGCCGGGCGCAGCAGACGGCGGTCTGCCAGATTGTTGGGGTGATACCGGAGCGGAGTAGAATGTTCGATTTTCCGCTCACAGCAATTGATCTGATTGTCCTTCGGCTTTCAACTTTTGAAAGCAGACGATCATCCTCAGGTGCCGATGCTCATCGACCAGTAGTGCTTCATGAGTGAAGTCCAATCGATTCCCTTGATCGTCAAGAACGGCGCTTATCGCTCTGCTGTATCCAGCCAACATCGCCTGCTCCATCCCCCGGCGAAAGTCCGGAGACAGTGCTTTCAAATCTTCAATCAGGGATATTATGCTTGGATCGTCAGGGGCGACAACCAGATCGCTGCGGAACTGTGCAAGTAGTTTTGGCGCCTCCTGTTTCCAGTCGGGCATACGCTCTCGCATCCCGGAATCGACGAATACAAGTCGCATCAGATTTCGAAAATTGGCTTCGAACCGCGAAAAGCCGAATAACCTGTTCGCTGCCTGGTTCCAGGCAATAACATCCCATCTCATGTTCAGAACGTAGGCAGGCCGCGTGACCAGATCATCCAGCAGTTGCTGAATTGCAGGTGAAACAGTGACCCACTGATACGCTTCTGGTGGCGGTGGACGACCATGGGCCAATAGGAAAAGACGGCTACAATCAGCGTCGTCCAACCTCAGTGCTTTCGCAATGTTCAGTAGGAAGCTCTCTGAGACTTTAATGTCTCGTCCCTGCTCGAACCAAGTGTACTAGGTGAGACCAACTCCTGCCAGTTGCGCAACTTCCTCTCTGCGTAGTCCGGGTGTTCGACGACGTTCTGTGGTGGGCAAGCCAACGCGCGCAGGAGAGAGCTTCGCCCGGTGGTGGATAAGGAAATTCGATAGGTCTTCCTTGGTACGTATAAAGCGCTGAGCGGGCATGCCATTACCTTTTGTAATAGGATAAAATGCAATCTTGTATCAGGGTAAGCTTGGTCTGATTTTCGGCCTCTATCAAGGAGGCATCATGACATCTCATAGCGAAACCTGTCCTGTTGAGGATCGCTCAGCACCGCAGCTGACTAACAGTTCTGCGGCGGTTGCGGGGCCACGTGAATGGCTGGGTCTGACACTATTGGCCTTGCCAACAGCGCTTCTCGGACTGGATTTAACTTTGTTGCACCTCGCCTTGCCCGTGCTTGCCTCGGATTTGCAGGCTTCCAGCACCCAGGCTCTTTGGATTATGGATTCCTATGGTTTTATGATCGCCGGGTTCCTGATTACAATGGGTACACTTGGCGACCGCATCGGACGTCGTAAGCTATTGATGATTGGTGCGGCCGTGTTTGCTATCGCCTCGGTGGCAGCCGCCTTTGCACCTACGGCCGGGTTTCTGATCGCTGCGCGTGCGGCGTTGGGGATTTCAGCTGCTACGCTCATGCCCTCTACGCTTGCTTTGATTGGCGATCTTTTTGTCGAACCACGTCAACGGATGCTTGGTTTCGGTATCTGGACGACGATGTTTGCACTTGGCATGGCTCTAGGTCCAATTGTCGGCGGAGTAATGCTGACTTTTTTCTGGTGGGGTGCGGCATTCCTGATTGCTGTTCCTGTCGTTGTCTTGTTGTTGATTCTCTCTCCTTTTCTCTTGCCTGAGAACCGTGCGTCGAGTAGCGGACCTATTGATTTGACCAGTGTGGCCCTATTGCTCGCTGCGCTGTTTCCTGCTGTTTATGGGGTTAAGCAAATCGCCAAGATTGGCGTCGGGCCGGACGAATTGGGGGCGGTGGCAGTAGGAATATTGTTTGCTGTGCTGTTTATCCGGCGTCAACAGCGACTGGAAGATCCGTTGCTTGATCTGAGTCTATTCGCAAGCAAGGCCTTTTCTATTGCCTTGGTCATTTTGCTTTTTGGCTTGGTAGCTGTCGGTGGGACGATGCTTTTGGTCACGCAGTACCTGCAGTTGGTCAAGGGCTACTCTCCTGTGGTTGCAGGTCTTTGGATGGGGCCCCCGGCGCTTGCCATGATAATTGCGGGCATTGGTGCGCCTCTGATAGCGCGACGTGTCCGGCCTGGCTTTGTTGTCGCTGCTGCGCTGGTGTTGTCAGCGTTTGGATACTTTTTGCTAAGTCAGCTTGATGGCGGCTCTAACGAGCTATTTTTGGTTATTGCCGGATTTTCATTGGCTTATCTTGGTCTTGGTACCATTGCCGCACTTGGAACCGATCTTGTGGTTGGTTCTGCACCAGCCGAGAAGTCAGGGTCGGCATCTGCGATGTCGGAAACCGTACAGGATCTTGGCGTTTCATTGGGCATTGCCATTCTGGGCAGTGTGTCTGCCGTCGTCTATCGGCAAGACATTGCGTCCCTCGCGCCCTTGGACCTACCAGCGAAAATACGTGACGCCGTAAATGACAGCCTATGGGCTGCAATGTCGAATGCCTCAGAACTACCACCGGGTCTGATTGAGCAGGCAAAATCCAGTTTCGTTGAAGGTCTCGGGGTTGCGTCGCTTGTTAGCGCTGTCGTGGTCATCGTTCTGGCGGTTCTCGCGACTGTGACTTTGCGAAACATAAGTTCGCAAAGAGACGCTTAGGTGGGCATGGCCGTTCTAATTTATCTCTTCAGTGAGCAGTTTTGATTTGCTGAAGAGAGATCTGTCGGCCAACCACTGAATCCGCCCTCACCCCGCAATCGATGAAAGCCGTCGTAAAGGTCTCCTACGCGGCTTCCTGTCTGGCCCCGCAAGTCTTTTCCGCGCACGTTCTACAAGGATGTTGGGGTGTTGTTCAACGCGAAGGAAGCTCATGAGGGAGATCCGGGCAGGTCTTGATTGTGGCCCGTCCGGATCACTTCTCCTCAATCATTAGCTGATCCATCAGTCGAGTTGAACTCCTTAAAAAACAGTTAATAAAGTCTCATACTCCCTTGCGGCGTACAAGCGACGAGAGGTTGTTGCCATGGTCAAGGTGCATCCATATCGTGTTGTGCTGACTTTGGCAGGATCCATCTGCAAAGAGGTCGTTCTTGGGGCCGGCGTTTTGCGTTGCTCGGGACTGCCGCGCAATTTCCCAATGTTTTTCAGCGCGGCATGATCATTGAATGTAATGATTGGTGGGCTTCATCGCGCGTAGTGCCTCTCATGGTGATCGGTTGGATTCTGGTCCAAGGGCCGGCTGGTTTGGTCGATGTCATCAAGTCTGCAATCATCTTTATGAACGAATGTCGTCCTGTTCCTGTCTGACTGGCTGCGCAATTTCATCAGCCAGAGTTTGCAGGGCATCGATTTGGCAGCCCTTATTCGCGGGGCAACTTTGTCCACTTAGCGTTTGCTCCACTCAATTCAGGATTTCATTCCCAATGGGGGCGGCTGTTTGAGGCAGCAATCAGGAGGCTTATGTTTGGTTGCGGCGTGGAAGAAGGTTTGACCAACGCGGGTTGAGCAATATGAAGCCAACAAGGGAGCGTTGGCGTAGACTTCGCTGATGTTGACGGTGCATTGGTTTCCAGTCTGAAAGCATGCATTTGTTCGAAATGGAAGAGGTCGCAATCGAGCCCAGTTAATTGATGGCTTTTTCGGTTTTGCTAGTTGCGTGAAACGACCTTTAGCGCAGTAAGGTTGGTTCTGTGGCTATAGCGCCCTCCCCTAATGCGATGCGCTTCTTGGCGTGAAGACGTTTTCTTCAAGTGCTACGTAGTTTTCGTTGGTCTAATGATCTCCGGTTCGGCGTCCGGTTGCTGTCATACAGGCGGCTCGTCGTTTAGCCTTGAATTGAAGCCGCCGAATGATTGAGCTCTGTATTGTCACGTGGTTTGCGGAAGGTGTTGCTTAGCACTCATTGGTGGAGGAGACGTTAGACGGGGTGGCGCTGGAGGAGCAGATGTTCCGTTAGTTTCGGCTGGACGCATTGTGAGAAGCGGAGGCTTGCGTCTCCAACCAGAGGTCTCGCTACTTTCTTCGTTCGGTGTCACCTGCCTGCCCGCTCCGTTTTGTCCTGACTCGCTTCAAAGAACGAATATCTCGACAGCCCGTGCGAACCGGAACTCGTTGTGTCAGGGAGCAATTTTTTTTCGATACCTTGTCCGATTTGAGGTGTTTTCTGATCTCTTCTTTTTTAGCGTTGGATGGCGCGATGTTCTGGTTCTGAGAATGCTCTCAGGAAGCTGAGCGGTATTTCTTTGAAAGTGCTGTCTACGGATTGTCCAAGGCCTGGGGGATTTAAATGGCCATCTGCAATGTGATGCCTGTTCAGAATTTTCGGAAGTTTCAGGTTCACAGTCGCCGACGCCTCATAACGTTAGTAAACGTTTCAGGCACTGCCATGGGCAAAACGTTGTGAATATAGCAATTGCTATATCAGCTGATTTTTCCGGGTGTAGGTTGTGACCCCTCGGCGACAAAAGTCGCTTCGCTGGAAATTATAGCAATTGCTATATTGGGGGCGGTGCCGTGCCGAGTGTTCGTAGAGGCGCGAAGAACCAGACGCCAATTTTGGCGATTGTCCGGCGATGATCATGGTTTGTAATGCAAGGGTTCCAGGCGAAAAAGTCCTGCGGTCCTTGTGGCTAAAATGCGCAACAAAAAACTGGGTGGGCGACCTGTGAGGGCTGGGCACCAGATGTCAGGGCCTGTCCTCAATCCCGAGGCTTTTTTGGTTGATGGGGCGGCGAGCGCCTGGCGGGTCGTTAGATGGTCGCTGGCCTTCTGGCTGGACCCGTTCCGGCTAATAGCCTTTTTGCACGCCTGCTGTATTGCGGGTGCTCGGAGAGGGGAGGGGGCTTACAAACCCGTGAACGCATCCAGGCCACCAGTTTCCCGGGCAGCTTGCCGGGCACAGTCAAATAGAGCCTTTCTGTCCTCGGGCTTGTGCATGAGGCCAAGATTTGTGACTGTTGTCATCACGCAGGCAATCTCCTGCTGTGCATCAAACACCGGTACAGCCTGTCCCGTAATACCTGGCAGCAGGTGGTCGGTCAGTTCGGCCCAGCACTCGGCGCGAACGGTCTCGAGGATCTTGCGCGAGGGTGGTTTGCCTCGGAAATGAGGTGGCTGTAATTTCCTGGCAACGTTGATCTGGCTTTCGGGAAGGAATGCCTGGAAGACCAGACCGCACGCGGAATTGTCGACCGGCAGGACGTCACCAAGCCCGACGGAGCTGATCGAAAAAAGTGCGCTGCGATACCAGCGCACGACTGTTGGGCCACGCTCGGTCCAGATGGCAATGCCCGCGCTTGCGGCGTACCCACTGGCGAGTTGCTTCGTGTGCCTTGCCGCGATCTCTACAGGGTTTACGCGTTTCAAGGCGCCAATGCCGATACTCAGCGCGGTTGGGCCAAGATCGTAGTGCCCGGTCTGGGGGTCTTGCATGACGAGCCCCTCCTTCACCAGGCTTTGAAGGTATCGGTGTGCAGTCGGGCTGCCGGTGCCGGCCTGTTTGGCGATGACGCCAAGAGCCATGGCTTCGGAGCCATTGGCCAGGATGTTCAAAAATCGCGTGGCAATGGAAACGGATTGAATGTTGCCGGAGCGTTTGGGTGATTGCCCGGTCATTTCACCATCTGCGTTTTCACTCATTGCCTGGCACCTTAATCGGCTGATGCCTGGATTCGTCGTGCAACCAATCTGAATATTTCGACAACGCACACCCCTCCCGTCTCACCGACAGGGTATTTGGCAACCGTTGCAAGTTCAATCGCGAATGCAGCAGATTTTCCGTTGAATTTCAGTTTGTTGACTGAAGGTGTTGCCAGTTCGCCACATTTATTTATGAGTTTTATACTCATGTTGAAATGTGTAACGAGTTCTGTATAGTGAAATTCAGTTGATCCGGTCACCGGCGGCTGGGGCAAGCATGAGCCGCAACCGGTGACAGGGTCGTCTCTCCCCAACCGCTCGTGGGCAAGGCTTTTCCAGCTCGCGCAGTCACAAAGTCATCAGGATCAAGAGATGAAACCGACTCGTATTGCGACGATGCTTGGCAGCACCGCCGTGTTCACCGTTTCACAGATGGTTACCAGCATCGCATGGGCTCAAGATGCAGGAACCGGAACTGCTGCAGACGTAACTGTCCTCGATACGATTCTCGTGAGCGGCGAGAAGATTTCGCGCAGCCTTCAGGAGACGGCCAGCTCGGTCGAAATCATAACGGGGGAGGATCTGGCGACACGGCCGGATGAGGAGAATGTCCAGAGTGCCATTCAGGACGTTCCCAACGTCTACTATCCCGGCACGGCAGGCGTTGCGCCCATTATCCGCGGGCAGGATACGCAAGGGCCAAACACTGGCGCGGTCGCGTTTTATTCAGGTACCGTTCCTCGGGCGTCCATCAACATAGACGGACACTACCAGACCTATTTCGAAACTGTGTTCGGTGCGACATCGATCTGGGATGTGGACCAGATCGAAGTGTTCCGGGGCCCACAGACAACGTCTCAAGGTGCGAACAGCATCGCCGGTGCGATCATCGTCAAGACCAAGGATCCCACGTTCACGCCGGAAGGTGCGCTGCAGGCTGAATACGGCAGCTACAACACTCACCGTGTGTCGGGCATGCTAAGCGGACCGCTGAGCAGCCAGCTCGCCGCCCGTGTCGCGCTGGACTACTACGGCCGCGACACGTTCATCGACTACATCAATTCAAGCTTCACGGATGACGAGACCAACCTCGATATCATGTCCTTCAATGGACGGGCTAAGTTGCTCTATACACCGGACGCCATTCCGGGTCTGACGGCAAAGCTCACCTATGCGACCGCTCAGAACAATCAGCCGACATATGAAGCTGCGACAGTCCAGCCCTACGACCGGCTTGAAAACAGCCAGGCAAACGTGCCGAGCTTCTATTCCCGTTCACACACCGGGATCGCCGACCTTTCCTATGAGTTCGAAAACGGAATTGTCGTCAGCAACGTCACCCAATACACCGATCTGGAAGTGAAGCGGAGCGTCGAAACCGTCGGCAACGGCGATGCGACCATCGACCAGCAGAACTGGTCGAACGAAACCCTGGTGAATTTCGGAACGCAAGACAGCACCTTCAGTGGTGTTGCCGGCCTTTATGCAGCTCATACACAGTCAGACGAAACCCTGCTTTTGCCTTTCAATGGTTCGCCGGATTTCGAGGATTCCAAGACCAATCTGGGTGTATTCACCGAGATCGATTACCGGATCAGCGATGCCTGGACCCTGACAGGCGGTCTGAGGTTCGAGAGCGACCGGATCAAGCGTACGGGCCTGTCGTCGACGGTTGCGCCCAGGCCCGTGGATTTCGATTACGACGAGACCTTCAACGCGCTTCTGCCGAAGATTGCGCTCGCCTACAACATCACGCCGGACGTTACCGTAGGCGGCCTTGTCAATCGGGGTTTCAATCCAGGTGGTGTCGCCTTCGACTTCCTGAACGGACAAGCCCTGCCGTTCAAGGCGGAGACGTCCTGGAACTACGAAATTTTCGGCCGTGCCAATCTTCTGGACGACAAACTGTTTGTGTCCGCAAACCTGTTCTACACCGACTATCACGACTCCCAGCGTTACTTCCAAACGGTGTTGCCTGGCAGCAGTGTGACTCAGCTCCTCACGTTGAACGCAGAACGGGCCCACGCTTATGGTCTTGAAGTGGCGATGAGCTACCAGGTCCTGGACAATCTGCGTGTGAATGCCAATGCCGGTGTGCTTCAGAGCGAAATCTCCGAATTTGACACGCTGCCGTCGGTCGAAGGCAATGAATTCGGCAAGGCGCCGGGCTATATGCTGGGCTTTGGTGTGGACTGGAGCGTGCTGGAAAACCTGACCCTCTCGGCAAATGTCGAGCATTTCGACGGGTACTTTTCGGACGATCTCAACACGCCTGCTTTCCAGGTCGATCCCTATACAATCGCGAATGCACGGGCGACCTACCAGGTTCACGATCATTTCCAGCTCTATGGCTACGTGAACAATATCTTCGACGAGCGTGTTCCGACCTATCTCGAGAACCGGCCGGGAGTTGCTTCCTTCGCCACCATGACGGCACCGCGCATGTTCGGCATTGGTGCGAAGGCAACGTTCTAAATCAGGCTCCACGACACAATTCTGCCGGCGGCACGGGCTTCCCCAGCCGCCGGCAGAACATTGATTGCTTGAGAAAATTAGCCGTCTAAATATCAGCCTGGCGCGAATCGATTTTCCGAGCGAGAGGCGAGGGGAGTGGCTGCATCAACCTGCCAGCCTGAATTCCAGAATGCTGACGGGGCTAGACGTCGGAGTAATGGAAGAAGTCTCAAAGCCTGCCTTCGCCAACAGTTCGATAAACTCGTCCGCCGTCCGCTCCCTGCCGCCGAGCTGCGTCATCATGAAGATATCCTGGGACGATCCGCGGGCGCCGGCAGCAGCGTCGCTGGTCATCATGTCGATCAGGTAAAGGCGCTCTTTTCCCGTCAGGGATTGGCTGGTGTTCTGCAGGATGGTGATCGCAGCTTCATCGTCAAAGTCATGGAAGACCCGGCTGAACAGATAAACATCGGCCCCACCTGGTACATGCTCGAAGAAGGATCCGTTTTGGGTAGTCGCCCGGCCGTTCGACCGCATCTGCTCGAACAGCGGGTCGTGGTCTTCGACACCGCGCGGAAGCTCGAACAGAGTTCCCGTGGTTTCAGGGTTCCTGTCCAGAATTTGCGCCAGAAACGACCCGTTGCCACCGCCGACATCCATAATCCTGGTGCCTGGTGCGAATGCCAGTTTGTCGACGACGACAGCACCGATGCCTTTTGAGGCCCCGTTCATCTGGTCGTCGAACCGTTTTTGCGCTGCCTCATCCTGCGCGTGCCAATCGAAAAACGCGGAGCCATGGGCCAGATCGAAGGCGGTCTTGCCGGTTCGCAGTTGTTCGGGCAGGTTTTCCCAGCTTCGCCAGAGCAACGGGTCGAGTTCACAAGCCACCCAGTTGCGCAGGCTCTGCGGATGCCCCGGCACGAGGTGGCGGGTGACAGGGGAGGGGAGGTAGTGCCCCTGCTCATCCAGGGAAATCACCTCTTCATTGACCAGGTGCCTGAGCACTCGTTCCAGGAGACGGGGCTTTGTTCCTGTGATTTCCGCAAGCTCTCCCAGCGATCTCGCCCGCTCGACCAGAAGGGCGGGTATCCCGAGTTCGACAAGAGCACGAATACATTGAGACGTACGATATGCCGTGATCTGTGCCATCAGCTTGAAGGGCGGAACGGCTGCCGGGTGTTCGGAAGGTGTGGGAGCTGGTGCTGTCAATTTTGCAATCCTTGTAAATGAAAATTTGCCGGAGGGTCCGGCTCGATGGAGGGCAGGGGAGGGGGCTGGCTGTCAGGCGCCCAGGGTCGCGCCTCCATCGACCACGATGTCCTGCAGCGTGATGTGCCCGGCCTTGTCGGACGCAAGGAACAGCACGGTCTCGGCAATATCGTCCGTCGTGGCTACCTTTTGCAGTGGAATGCCGAGTTTGAACCGATCCTGTTGGCCTGCAACGAGCTGCCTGTAGCCGGATGCTACACCCGCCATTTCGCGCAACATCGGCGTATCGGTCGAACCCGGCGAGACAAGGTTACAGCGGATGCCGAAGGGCGCGAGTTCCAGCCCGATGCAGTGGCTGAGGCTCGCCATCGCCGCCTTGGACGCGCAATAGGCAGTCATGCCCGTGCGAGGCACATGCGCCGCGTTGGAGGCAATGTTCACGATCGCTCCGCCTTGCCGTTCCTTGAACACCGGTATCCATTGGCGCAGCAGGTAGAACGGTCCGCTGACGTTGACGTTCATACAGGCCTGCCAATCCTCTAGCGACAGGTCCTCCGCCGCCCCGGTTCGCAGGACACCGGCGGCATTCACCAGGATGTCCGGGTACCACCGGTCCGCCATGAGCCCGGTAGAGATCTTTTCAACCTGACGGGCATCGGCAAGGTCCGCAGTAAGAATGCGAAATGGCAGGGTGTTGTCGCCGGCCTGTCTGTCCAGACCAAGCACCATGGCACCCTCGTCACAAAACCTTTCTGCGATGCGCCGACCGATGCCGCTTGCGGCACCGGTTACGAACACGCGCTTGCCTGCGAACTGCCGAGTTGACATGTCGGAGCGCTCTGCTGTGTCAGGCTGCAAGGCGCTTGCTTTCAATGAGTGCCCACCAGCCGTTCAGGGTTGGGACACGCGCAAGTTCGTCAAAGCCGACCACAATGCCGCGTTCCTTCAGTTCACTGGCGAGTTTCATGACCTGAATGGAATCGAGACCATAGAAAATCAGGTTTTCTTCCGGATCGAGATCGGCGTCGTCTTCGATGAGCTCCAACACGCGGCTGTGCAGCCAGTCCCGCATCGGCTCAGACCTCTGGGCTGCACCTGTGAGGCTTGCCGTATCTGTGACCGCACCACAGCGGGTGGCGACATATTTCAGGGCCATCTTGTGTTCGGCCTCGGAAAAATCGGCAACCGCATCGCCAATCATGAAGGCCTGAATGTCGTTCATGAACGCATCCGCAACAGTCATCAGGCAGCCGATGTGTGCGTAGATGCCACCGACGATCAGTTGATCGCGGCCAAGGGATGCCATGCGGGCCTTGAGGTCGGATCGTTGAAATGCACTGTAGCGCCATTTCGTCAGAACCACGTCGTTTTCGCCTGGCTCCAGTCCCTTGACCACCTGCTGCAGGGCCGGGTCGGCCACGGTCAGGCCCGGACCCCACATGTCGTTCAGGAGTGCCCGGTCTTCCGGCGGCTGGTCATGAGGCTGAGCCGTGTAGATGACCGGGACATTGTTTGCATAGGCCCAGTTGCGAACGCGCTGCAGGTTGGCGATCAACTGCGTCATCAGTTCACCATCGGCGTTGTAATACCGCAGGAAGTAATCCTGCATGTCATGGATCAGGAAGACCGCACGCGCGGCATCCGGTTTCCAGCCGGTCTTGTTCGCCGGAAAGTCCTTCGGCATCGGGTAGTCGGAAATTGTCGGGATGGTCATTGGGAACCTCTACTGTGTCAGAGCGGGAGTGAATTTCTGCGCGAGATCCATGCGCAGCTTCTTCTTGTCGGGTTTGCCGAAGGCTGTGAGGGGAATGGCGTCCGCAAAACTGAAGCGGTCAGGCAGCTTGTAGTCGGCGACTCCGAGCGACATCAGGTGCCTGCGAAGAGCAAGCGGCTTGATGCAGGAGTTGTCCGAGACGATGACAGCACAGCTTTTCTCGCCGAGTGCCGGATCCTGGATGGCGACAAGGGCCGCTTCTCGGACATCAGGATGAAGCAGAAGCAGGCTTTCCACTTCTTCCGCGGCTATCTTCTCGCCGCCCCGGTTGATCTGGTCCTTTACCCGTCCAACTACCCGCAGATAGCCTTCAACGGTCCGGCACACCAGGTCACCGGAATAGTAGAACCCGTCCTCATCGAAGACATCGGCATTGTGTTCCGGGCTTCGAAAGTAGCCGCGGAAGGTGTAAGGACCACGCGTCGCGAGTCTGCCCGTTTCGCCGTCGGGAACAGGTTGCCCGTCTTCTCCGACAATCTTGATTTCGTCGTCAGGGCTGATCGGGCGTCCCTGTGTCGTGAAGACAAGCTCATCCGGATCATTCAGACGGGTGTAATTCACCAGTCCTTCCGCCATTCCGAAGACCTGTTGCAGCTTGCAGCCAAGTATCTGAGGGACCAGACGCGCATGGGACTCTGGAAAGTGCGCGCCGCCCACCTGCAGGAGTTTCAGGCTCTCCAGCGCCTTGCGATGATCAGGCGCTGCCTGAAGCCAGAGATTGACGGCGGAAGGCACAAGACCGGCCATGGTCACCTTGTGTTTGCGAATAAGCTCGAAACAGGCAAGAGGTTCCGGATTGGGGGCGAGCACGACGCAGCCTCCGGCATGGAACACTCCGAGTGCGCCAGGTGAACTGAGCGGAAAGTTATGCCCGGCCGGCAACGCGCAAAGAAACCGCGTTTCGGGTGTCAGGTCGCAAATTTCCGCGCTGGCCCTGACGCTGTAGTCGTAGTCGTTGTGCGTGCGTGGGATCAGCTTCGGTGTACCCGTGCTGCCGCCGGACAGCTGGAAGAAGGCGACTTCGCCTGGGGGTGTCTGGCTGTAATCGGGGGCAACGCCGTCCGGAGCACTTTCGATCCAGTGTGACAGGCTGGAGGCGGGATCTGCTTCGTCCATAAGAAGAACAGTGAGAGCACCGTCCTGCATTTCCTGCAGGGTGCCGATGAAGTCTTCCGTCCTGAACAGCTCATGTTGGCGGCTGGCGATCAGAAGTTTCGGTTCGATCTGCCGGGCATAGGCCGTCATCTCGTGACGCCGATGGCTGTAAAGCGCGTTGACCGGTGCAATGCCGGCCTTCAGCAACGCAAAAAAGGCGATGTAGAACTCGGCGAGGTTTGGCAGCTGTACCAGTGCGGTGTCACCGTGGCCCAACCCTTTTGCCGCCAATCTTGCAGCCAGATTGGAGGACAGTCGGTCGAGTGCGTCATAGGAAAGGGTTCGTTCGCTGCACACGATCGCCGGCGCGGAGGGGCGCGTTTGCCTTTGTTGATCCAGAATTCGGGTCAAAGGCTGATCGATCCAGTAGGCACAGGAGCGGTAATGCGCTGCCAGATCCTCTGGCCAGCGCTGAAATTCGACGTTCATTGGAAACCTGATTGTTTGGTAAGGTCAGGGGCTCAGGCGGCGAGGCCGCAAGCCTTGAGCATGGTACCCAGTTTGGTCTGGACTTCGGCCCATTCGCAGTCCGGTTGAGAGGCCTCAACGATGCCGGCGCCTGCAAAAAGCCGCACCACGTCACGCTCTACGATGCCGCAGCGGATGGTGATGGCCCATTCGCCGTTGCCCTGGGCGTCGCACCAGCCGACAATTCCGGTGAAAAGCCCGCGCTCGAACGGTTCGACAAACCGGATGAGACGGTGAGCCAACTCGGTTGGATATCCGCAGACAGCCGGCGTCGGATGCAGGAGGCATGCTAGCTGCAACACGGTCATCGACGGGTCGTTCAGCTGTCCCTCGATCCTGGTGGACAAATGCCACAAAGCCGCTGTGCCAAGAAGCGACGGCTGATCCGGCACATCGATCTGTGAGCAATAGGGTTGCAGCAATCGGTGAATGTCCTCGACGACCAGCCTGTGCTCGTAGCGATCCTTTTCGGAGCGAAGCAATTCAGTGCCGGCGTCCTTGTCGGCGGAGAGTTCGGGCAGGCGTCTGGTCGACCCCGCTAGCGGGTTTGACGTAAACGAACGTCCGTTCTTGCGAATGAGCAATTCCGGACTGACGCCGATCAGCTCGCTGCCATCCGGAAGTGGCACCTGGAACTGATAGCCGTCGGTGTTCTGGGCCCGCAGGCTTGTCATGAGCCGGTCGACATCGACAGGCTCTGCAAATTGCAGTTCCCGTATGACAGAAAGGACGGCCTTGCGGACATCACTGTGCTGGAAGTTGACGATGGCGTGTTGGACGGCCCGTTTGAAGCCGGCCTCATCCGGATAACTCCGCTGCGCGAGCAGCTCCGGCATGATGCGTTTGGTGACGGCGCCTCCGTTCGGCTCCTTGCAGGTGCGCCATTCATGGCGTTCAGGCACGTAGAGGCAGGACACCTCACCGAGATCGAACGGAATGGCACCAACGACAATCGGGTTTTTCTGGCCAGCATTGCGGGCGCGTTCCAGGGCTGCGCCAACCGTGGCTTGAAACAGGTCGCCCGAAGTTTTTCCGGTCCGGGCCGGGACGGCAATCCGCTCACGAATTCCGTCGGCATGCAGTTCGTTTCTGCCTGAAGTGAACAGAAATTTTCGCTTGGGATCAGGCTGGATGGCCACGTCTTCGTGACGCATCACTCTCGCTCCGGTTGCCATGGAGCATCTCCTATATGAATGGTTGACCTGCTTCAATACTTGAGTATGATACTCATGTTTTGTCAACACCAAAAGTCGCAATGAAAAATCTTACACCCATGCAGGCCGCTTACTGGACCGGGCGCGAAGCCAAGAGCTTCCTCGGAAATGTATCAGCTCATCTTTATGTGGAATTCGATGGCAGCAACATCGATCCGACCCGGCTGGAGGAGGCGGTTCGCAAACTCTATGAGACGCATGCCATGCTTCGCATGCAAATCACGGCGGATGGCCGGCAAATCATTGGAAAAACAGAAGAAAGCCTGTCTTTCGAGGTTGAGGACCTGAGCCGTCTCAAACCGCAAGCACTCGCCCATCGATTGGCGGAAAAGCGGGAGAGCTGGACCAGTCGATCGCTGGACCTTGCCAGCGGTGAGACGTCGGCATTCGGACTTAGCCTGCTGCCCGATGGGGCCGGCCGCTTGCATGTCGACACGGATATGGCGGCGATCGACCCGCCGAGTTTCTGCCTCCTCATGGAGGACCTTGCCCGGTACTACGAAAAGCCCTCATTGCCGGTGGAACCCGGGGAAAGCAGCTTTTTCGACTGGCTGGACGCCAAAGCCGATGATGTGGATTTGCACAGGCGTCAGCGGGAAGACAAGCGCTGGTGGCAAGAGCGTCTGGATGACATGCCGCCGGCGCCCGATCTGCCGGTCGTTGCCGCTGGCCAACGGGTCAAAAGCGGCAGGCTCGCCGCCTATCTGTCGCCTGGCGAACGCAGGTCACTGGAAGGGACCGCACGCCGGCTGCGCGTGACAGTGTCGGCATTGATGCTGGGGTTGTTCGCCGCTGTTGTGGGAGGGGCCACCGGCAGCGGCCGTTTTCGTCTCAACGTGCCAATGTTCTGGCGCGCGCCTTACACCGCCGGTGTCGAGCGGCTTGTCGGAGACTTTTCCAACACCCTCATTCTGGCGGTCGATCTACGGCCCGGGGAGACCTACGAAGAGGTTTGCAAATCTCTGGCCGGCAGAATGCTGGACCTGCTCGCCCATTCTGCCTATCCGGGTGTCAGCGTGATGCGTGATCTGTCGCGCCATCAACGGTCCCTGCAGTCTGCGCCCATCGTGTTTACCTCCGGCCTCGGTCTGCCTATGGGAGGCCTCTTCTCCGAACGTGTCCGCCAGCATTTCGGATCGATGAACTGGGCCGTGTCACAAGGGCCGCAAGTTGCCCTGGATGCTCAAGTTGCGGAACTGGACGGCGGTATCCTGCTCAACTGGGATATCCGATATGACGCACTGCCCGAAGCCTGGGTCGATGCCGCGTTCAAGAGCTATGAGCGGCTCGCGAGGAAAGTTGCGGCCGACCCGCGGTCACTTGGCGAACAGGCAGTTTGCAGCGTCATGACGTGCGGCTCTGCAAGACGGCCCGCCACATACACCGAAGACATGCTTCTGGAACTGTTGAACCGGCTGGCGCCGGGCAGGGTGACTGGCAGTGACGCTGACATGTATCTCCCTATCCGAGATTTCGGACTGGGCGAGGGCGATCTTGCGGACTTCGTCACCTTTCTCAATCGTTACATTCCGTCTGCAGCCATTGCACCGGAGGACATTGGGCCTGCGAGCACAACTGCTGCCCTGGCATCCCTGATCAATGATCGCTCCGGCAAGGCGTCGGACAGCATCGCACGAGCTTTTCTGCAGGCGGTTGGCGCAAGTAGCCGGATTTCGCTTGCAGCTCAACCTGCCGAATAGATCCGCTGGAGACATCATGACATCCGAACTGACGTCGCTGCAGCGCGCGTACCTCCTTGGCAGAAGCGAATATGTGCCTCTCGGCGGTGTCGCGATGCAGGAGTTTCGCGAGTATCGCGGTCGCTTCAACCTCGCTCTTCTGGAGCGCCGGCTGCTCCATCTGGCGGAGCGATATGACAGCCTGCGGACGGTTGTCGACGGCCAAAGCCAATCGAGACAGGTCCTGGCAACGCCGCAGGTCGATTTCCTCCGCATCGATCTGTCCGACCAGACGCCGGAAAGTGCTGAGCAAAAGATCGCCGAGTTGAAGCAGGGGTTTTCCCATGAGCTGTTCGACCTGACAGCACCGCCCTGGCGGGTCGTCGCGTTCCAGCTGCCCGAAACGGGCGGCGAGACCGGAGATGACTGTGCAATCTTCTTCCGGTTCGATGCGCTGATCCTGGACGGTTTTTCCATAGCTGCGCTGATGGTTGAACTGTTTGAGGATCGACAGATCGAATCCGCGACAAGCTTGCCTGTTCCTTCTGCCATAGAGCCGATCAAGAGCCAGAACGAGGCTGATGCAAACTACTGGAAGGCCAAGCTCCGGTCTTACGAAGGCGTGCCGAAGCTTCCCTGGGCGAAATCTCTGGAGACCATTGGAACCTCTCGCTATGCGCGCGCCGGTTTGACAATCGATACAGCGCGATTCCGCAAGCTCACGCGCATGGGGGCAAAGGCGAGCCTCTTTCGAAATACGATGCTGTCGGCCGTAATCCTGGAAGTTCTGTCGCACTGGTTGAGCGAAGGGAGCCTTCATGTCGGAGTACCGGCGGCCCCGCGAACGGAAGGGGGATACCAAAACGGGTCGACGTTCTTTGCCGTCGCCTGGGACGGGCAGGGAACAGACGATTTTGTTGCCAGGGCAAGGGCCTTGCAGGACGACGTTCTGGAGGGGCTGGATCACCTGTCGTTTTCCGGCGTCGACATCAGCCGGTTCCTGATGGATCTCGGAGGTGGTGCAAGTGGTGTCGCCCTGCCGGTTGTCCTCACGAACGGGCTGTCCTGGCCAGTGCTCTCCTCCGATGCGCACGTTCGCCTGCATGACGGCCTGACACAGACACCGCAGGTCGCATTGGACATTCGCCTGGGTGCGTTGGCCGACGGAGGCCTGGCGATCGATATCGATCATGCCGTCGAAGCTATCGAGCGCACCGTCGTTGATGACATTCTTGCAGCCATCGACAGGGCCGTGACCGCCATCTGCGAAAGCGATGAGCTTCAGGTCGAAGCGCGAAACGTGCTGGATTTCGACCACTATCGGTTCAACATGCGGGAGGAGACTTATGCCGCCTGCGGGTTCCTGAGGCGCATTGCCGACAACATGTTTTCAGCACCGCCGGAAAACGACGCGCTCGTCTGCGGTGCACGTCGGGTCTCCTATGCAGAGCTCGGCAGGGGCGTGCACAAGGTGCTGGCGTCTCTCGCAGCCCGAAACCTTCAAAAGGGAAATGTTGCGGTTCTTGCGCTGCCGCGTTCTCCTGAGCAGACAATGGTGACGCTGGCCTGTGCGCTGCGTGGGGTAATCTGGGTTCCAGTGGATGCTTCTGCCCCAGAAGAGCGCAGAAAATTTCTCTGCGACAATTGCAAGCCAGACCTGGTCGTCGGAACGCAGCCGGTTGAGGGCTACGACGTCGTTTCTGCCGAGACGCTGCTGCAGGGAGACCCCTCCGGCGACGTATTTGACTTCATGCCACCGCTTCAGGAGCTTTCGTCCAGTCCGGAGGCTGCGTACTATCTTTATACCTCAGGTACGACCGGGAAACCGAAATGCGTCGTGCTGTCCAACCGATCGACCGACAACGTCATCGGCAGCACCAATGCGGAGTGGGAAGTCACTTCAGATGACGTCTTCATTTCAGTCAGTCCATTGCATCACGACATGTCTGTCTATGAGGTCTTCGGGTGTCTGACCGCTGGCGGAACGCTGGTTCAACCTGCTGAAGGCGAGGAGAAGGATGCGGTTCGGTGGAACCAGCTGATTGACGCGCACGGCGTAACGATCTGGTCGTCGGTTCCGACAATCTTCGAGATGCTGCTTTCCTGCCGCCAAAAGCCGGAACTTGCCAACCTGCGCCTGATTAACCAGGGCGGTGACTACCTCAAACCGGCGGTGATCGCAGATGTCAGGCGCAGCAACCCGGCCATCCGACTGAGTTCAATCGGCGGACCGACCGAAACCACGATCTGGAGTATCTGGCACAGGATCTGCCCGGAAGACACGGGCAACATACCTTATGGCCGCCCGCTGCCGGCAAACCGGTATTTCGTGCTCAACGAGAAAGGCGAGCACTGCCCTGTCGGTGTTGTTGGCCGTATCCATTCTTCGGGTGTGAACACGGCGCTCGGATATCTGGAAGGCGGCGAGTTGCGGCAGCATGACTTCGTCATGATCCGGGATGAGCACGGAGAGCCGGTTCGCGCATTCCGGTCCGGAGACCGGGGGCGATACAGGCGCGACGGCCTGATCCTGTTCGACAGCCGCGTTCAGGGCTACGTCAAGGTGCGCGGCGTCCGCATTTCCATGCCTGACGTCGAGAATGAACTTGTGAAACACCCTGACGTCGCCCGCGTTCTACTGACGGATCTTGGAGACGAACGCCGTGGGGAAACCGAATTGGGCGCCCTTTATGAACCGGTTCCTGGAAGCGGACTTTCCGATGCGGACCTTCGCAATTTTGCAAGACAGCACCTGCAGGAATCCCACGTTCCCGCGTACTTTTTAAAGGTGGATAGCATTCCTTTGTCTGCCAACGGAAAACCGGATCGAAGGGCTGCGAGGCAATTGCTTGCAGATTTTTCTTCCAGACAACCGGCGCCGCAAAGGAAAGTATCCCCGGCAAACCGCCGGCTTCTCGACATCTATCTGGAGGTCGTCGGCTGCGGAGCAACGTCAGCCGTAAATGGGGCTACCGACTTCCTGTCGATGGGGCTTTTACCGTCGCATCTCAAGACGATCGCTCAGCGCATCTCCGACGAATTCGGCGTCGCTTTGCCGCCAAAGCAACTTCTCATGTGCCGAAACGCGAACCAGGTGGAGGAACTCGTTTCTCGAGAGTTGCCTTGATTGGCCTCAAGACGTTCCGTTTTCCAACCTTGCGAAAAATTCCGCCGTCATTTGAAATCGTAAAAGGAGTTTCGTTCATGCCGGACATCGGTCCAACCGGTGAGATGCCGCTGACGCTGCCACAGCTCGACTTCTGGGAAGAATTCACTTTTCATCCCGACCAGCCCGTGTCGACGGTCGCGCATTACATCGAGCTTGAAGGCGACATTGACGAGCCTGCGCTGACCAGGGCGATCACACGCACCATCCGCGAGGCCGAGATCCTGTCGGCGCGGTTTCGGGTGAGCCCGGATGGTGGAGCGCCGGTTCAAGTTTGCGATCCGGAGTTTCTGCCCGCGCTTATACAGGTGGACTTGCGCGAGGAGGCCGAGCCACTGGAAGTCGCCAGAAAGCGGATGGAAACCGATCTGGCCGCAAAGCTGGATTTGCGGCACGATAAACTGTCGGCGCATGCGCTTTACCGCGTCGGGGAGAGAAACTACCTCTGGTACATCCGCGCTCACCATATCATCGTCGATGGATATGGTCTGGCACTGATCGAACAGCGTTGTGCCGAGCTGTACAATCATTATCGCGGCCAGGGCGATGCCGGTCTGCCATTCCATCCGCTGGCAAGTTTTCTGTCTGAAGAGGCTCGATATCAGGAGAGCCGGCAGTGGAACGACGACAAGGCGTTCTGGTCGAACTATTTCGCAAGAGCCGCCGACATCGAAGTTCTGGAGAGGGGAGATGAAGACTATGGTGGCCCCGGCTATCACGCTCAGGTTTCCCTATTTCCGAAGTTCACGCGAAACCTGCAGGCAACCGCTGCGGCGGTTGAAATTGGCTGGCCGGATCTCCTGACACTGCTCTGCGGTCTCTATCTTCTGGGCGAACGGGCCGGTCGGCAGATGCCGCCCGAGAATGCGTTGACACTCTGGCTTCCTTTCATGAGCCGGTGGGGCAGTGTGGGGGCGCATTTGCCGGCGTTGCTGGTCAACATTCTGCCGTTCCGGATGGAGGTGAACAGAACCGACACCCTGGCAGATTTTCTGAAAGGCTCGGCCGCTGAGCTGAAACGCCAAAGACGGTACAGCCGCTACCGTATCGAGCAGATTTCACAAGACCAGGGGCTGACGGAAGGCAGCCGGTACTTCTTCTCTCCCCTGATCAACGTGCTGCCCTTCAATGCACCGGCTTTTACCGGTTGCAGGTCTCGCCGCCACATTCTTGGCAGTGGCCCCGCTGACGGCTTCAATCTCACTTTCCGAGGGGAGGGTGACGCAAGCAACCTGACCCTGTGCCTGGACGCCGATCCCAGCCTGATGAGCACACAGACTTTCAGCGAGCACGAAAAGAAACTGCCGTCATTCCTGTCGGGTGCACTTCAACCGGAATGGCTGACACGACCGGTCGGCGATGTCCTTGGAACGACTTGTTCGTCCGCTCTGTTTGACGCAGCTGCGCAGAGATTTCCGATGTAGTGACGTATCATAAGGGACTGACTGCCTTTGGAAGGGGAGGGCAGCGTCCGTGGAAAAACAAGTGGCAAGCCGGTCGGATACGAGCTGGGCTACCGGCCAGGTGGCGGCGCGAAACTCTCGGTTATGGCCATCGTGGCAGGCCAGACAATCCTGGTCTTGTGGCTGTTGTCGCGCAGCACTTGCAGAACTTCCCTCGCGATTGTTCGCCCAAGCTGCTCCAGATCGATCTCGAATGCCGTTACCGGCGGGTTGAGGAAGCGAAGGAGCTTGCTTCTGCGCAGTGTTGCAACCGACAGGTCCTTGCCCGGTGACAGCCCGGCTTCCTGAAGGGCCGAGTAAACGCCAAATGCCATCAGTTCGTAGTTCAGCAGCAGCGCGGTCGCCCGGTTGGGCATTTCCAGGATCTGGCGGGTCACCTGATTGCCGCCGGACTCGCTGACTTCACACTCGAAGATCAGACCGGGATCGAATTCCAGCCCCGTTTCGGCAACTGCGGTTTCATAGGCTTCGCGCAACACACTGGCGATGTTGGATCGGGTCGGCGGCACGGTAATGGCAATGCGTTTGTGCCCGAGAGCCACCAGCTTGCGGATTGTCTGATCGACATATCCTTCGAAATCGAGATCGATCCAGGGGTGCTGGTCTTCCAGGCGTGACCTTCCGAGTGTCAGGAACGGGAGCCGTGACTTGAGCAGGAACTCGATCCGCGGATCGTTCTTCATGGTCGCGGTTACAACAATGGCGTCCGCCGTGCCACGCGCGATAACGCGTTTCAGGAACTCCGTCGGATCGTTGGCGGAATGGCAGGGCAGGATGATGAGATCATAGCCCTGATCGTCGAGTTCGGCCTGCATGGCGTCTATCACGCGCATGAAGAAGTTGTCGCCGCTCCTGAGTTCCGACTGCCCGGTTTCGAGCATGAAGGCGATTGTCTGCGTTGTTCCACGACGCAGCGAACGGCCCGAAGCGTTCGCACTGTAGCCGAGTTCAACTGCGGCATTGAGCACACGCTCTCGGGTCTTTGCGTTTACATCCGGCTTGTCGTTCAGCGCTCGCGAAACGGTTCCGATAGAGATCCCAAGATGTTGCGCGAGGTCTTTTATGTTCAAGGACAGGGGCTCCTGAAAAGATTTCCGAAAACGTTTACGAAACTTCTTGACACAAAGTTCCATCGTAATCTAGCGTCGTAAACGTTTACGGAGCCCGGAAAGACGAAAGGTCACAACCGCGCCCGATGGGAGGAAATCACATGCAGACCGCCGTCATGGTGGGGTGCGGAGCCATGTCCGAGGGCTGGCTACGTGCACTTCAGGACATCAACTCTTCCGGCAAGCGGGTTGAGATTGTCGGCTTTGTCGACCTTGATACGGACCTTGCGCAAAAACGTGCTCAGACCTCCGGCTTCGGCAATGCAGAGGCCGGAAACGATCTGACGGAACTGCTGTCCAGGCTGAAGCCAGACCTCTTGTTCGACATCGTCGTGCCATCTGCCCGCAACGAGGTGGTGACCCAGGGCTTTGCTGCCGGCTGCGATGTGCTTTCCGAAAAACCGATGGCGAATTCGCTGGATGAGGCAAAAGCACTGCTCGACGTGCGACGGGATCAGGGCAGGGTGCATGCCGTGATTCAGAACCGCCGGTTTCTGCCCGGCATCCGGCGTGCAAAACAGTTCCTGGACCAGGGTGGCATTGGGCGGATTGCGGAGGTCCATTGCGACTTCTTCATCGCACCGCATTTCGGTGGGTTCCGGGAGGAGATGGACCACGTGCTGTTGCACGACATGGCGATCCACACTTTCGACGCGGCCCGTTTCGTCGCCGGGCTGGAACCGCGCCGGGTCTTCTGTCACGAGAGCAATCCGTCCCATTCCTGGTACCGCCACGGAGCCAGTGCCGCCGCCATCTTCGACTGCCATGACAATGTGACCATGACCTATCGCGGCTCGTGGTGTGCGGAAGGTGCGCGCACGGACTGGGAAGCCTCCTGGCGGATCATCGGATCGCGCGGAACTCTTTTGTGGGACGGCAACGAAGGCTTCCGGGCCGAAATCGTGAAATCGGCCGAAGGCTTTCTGTATCCGCTGGAAGAGGTCGAGGTGCCCGAATTGCCCGCATCGCTGGAGGCCACCGGCCATGCAGGCGTCATCGCCGATTTCCTGGACGCGCGTGAGACTGGCAGGGCCGCTCTCACGGATTCCGCCGACAACATCCGCTCACTCGCCATGACATTTGCTGCAATCCGGAGCGCCGAGGAAGAGCGCTTCGTCGAGATAGATATCTGACCCGAGGACATTCATTCATGAGCAATCCTGCAAAATCCATTCGCATCGGAACGATGATCGCCGCCACGGGCGGAGAAGCTGCGAAGCGGATCGATGAAATCGCCGATCTCGGGTTTGAAAGCTTCGAACCGTTCTTCTGGCAGACGACCAACGGGCAGGACCTGGCCGAGCTCGGCAAGCGCTGTGTTGAGGCGATCGGCGACCGGGACATCACCATCTCGACCCTGGGCATGTTCGGGAACCCGCTGGAAGATCAGCCGCTGGATCGCGAAACCCTTCAGGGATGGAAGGACTGTATCGATAACGCCCATCACTTCGGCGCCACTTGCGTCGCCGGCTTTACCGGCAGGATCCGTGGCAAGCCCCTGGAAGACAGCCTGCCCAGATACAAGGAAGTCTGGTCCGAGCTTGCAAAGCGCGCCGCCGACAAGGGTGTCAGGATCGCTTTTGAAAATTGCGCCATGGACGGGAACTGGCAGACCGGCGATTGGAACATCGCCCATAATCCGGATGCCTGGGAACTGATGTTCAACGAAACGACGGACGACAATCTCGGCCTGGAATGGGAGCCTTGCCACCAGCTTGTCTATCTGATCGATCCGCTGCCGCAGATCCGCAAGTGGGCCGACAAGATCTTTCACGTGCACGGCAAGGACGCCACAGTCCGCCATGATGTTATCCGGGAACACGGCATCTTCGGAAAACATCCGTTCGTCTTCATGCGTACGCCGGGTTTTGGCGATAGCAACTGGACAGACATCATCAGCGAGCTGCGTCTTGCAGGGTATTCAGGCTCCATCGATATCGAGGGCTGGCACGACCCGGTCTATCGCGACGAGCTCGAAATGACCGGCCAGGTGCATGCGCTCAACCATCTGAAAACTAGCCGGGGCGGTGCCTTCATACCGGGAACCGGCAAATACGAAGGCGGCGATCCCTCACTCACCTAGGGCAACGCCGTCCGTCATTCATGTCGCATACAGGGAGGAGACCCAACATGGACTTGAAATCAATAGCATTGGCAACATCCGGGCTGATCGCGCTGGCTTCAACCGCCGTTGCCGATCCGGTCGAGCTGGATCTGTGGACCATCGACGACCCGGGCGAATATCACTACGTCATGGCCGACGAGTTCATGGCCAAGCATCCGGACATCAAGATCAACGTGCGGACCGTCCAGTTCGAGGACATGGTCAATGACCTCGCACGCGGCGTGGCGACCGGTGATGCTCCCGACATCACCTATATCGACAATCCGGAAGTGGCGCTGTTTGCTTCACGCGGACTGTTGCTCGACCTGAAACCCTATATCGAGCAGTCCGATATCGTGAATGCCGACGACATCTTCCCGGGACCGCTGTCATCGGTCAGCTACGAGGGCGGCATCTATGGTATTCCGCGCGGGGCGAACACGATCGCTCTCTACTACAATGCCGACATGTACCGGGCGGCCGGGCTCGACCCCGACAACCCGCCACGCACCTGGGACGAGCTTTACGAAGCCGCCAAGGCGCTGACCAAGCCGGAAGAGAATATCTACGGCCTCGCTTTTTCTGCGGTTGCGACCGAAGAGGGCACCTTCCAGTTTCTGCCCTGGCTGCAGATGACCGGTGGGGATTACGACAACGTCGACACGGACGGGGCGGTACGAGCGCTTTCACTCTGGAAGAAAATCCTCGACGAAGGACTGGCCTCGCCGGACACGCTCATCCGCGGTCAGTGGGACAGCACCGGTACTTTCAATGCCGGGACCGCCGCAATGTCTATCTCGGGACCCTGGGAACTGCCCCGAATGAGCTCGGAAGCCAAGTTCGATTTCAGGGCTGCGCTCCTGCCCGCACCGGATGAGGGAGCGGACCGTGCCTCGGCACTGGGGGAGGGCGACAACGTCATTCTGGCCAGCACCGACAATCCGGACGAAGCCTTCCTGTTCCTGGAGTTTCTCTATGACAACATGGACCGCGTCTGGAATGAATTCGGCTACCTGCCGGCTTCCAAGGTCGAGGCGAAGGATCCAAAGTATCCGGAAATCTATGCGGTCTTCGAAGAATCGATGAAATATGCCCGCAACCGCGGACCTCATCCGCAGTGGCCGAGCATCAGCAAGGCGATCCAGACCGCAATCCAGTCGACACTGACCGGTCAGGCAACACCTGAAGATGCTCTCGCTGCCGCGCAGACCAGCATCGACAAGGTCCTGAAGTAGGGTCTGTTCAGGCGGGGTTTTGCGATGTTCGCCCTGCCTTGGGGTGTGTGCTCGCGAGCCGTCCGACCGGACGGGAGCGCACACCCTTTTTCATCCGCCATGGAGGAGGAGACGGATGCTCAACTTTACCAGACCGTTCCGGGACGGGGCCGGTTTCGACACGATCCTCGTGACGCTGGCGCTCGGGTACCTGGTTCTGTTTTCGGGTTTTCCGCTCGTTTACAACCTCGTCATGTCGTTTCAGGAAGTGGACCTGTTTTCACTCGGATCCTTCGACAGGCCCTATGTCGGTCTCGACAATTACGTTGATGTGCTGTCACGTCCCGAAGCTTGGGGCATCTTCCTCAATACCGTGAAATTCGTCGGCATCTCGGTCGCAGCGCAATTGTCCATCGGATTTGCTCTGGCAATGTTCTTTCAGCAGAATTTTCCGGGAAGCACCTGGTTGCGCGGGTTGTTCCTGGCAGGCTGGATCATGCCGGCTCTTGTTGTCGGCGCTGTCTGGAGCTGGATTCTGGCAGGGGATTTTGGCGTTCTCAACCATGTCCTGTTGTCTCTCGGCCTGACCGGTGAGCGTATCTTCTGGCTGTCCGACCCGAATGTGGCGCTTTATTCGGTCATCCTCGCCAACATCTGGCTGGGGGTTCCGTTCAACATGATCCTGTTGTCCGTCGGACTGGCGGGAATTCCGGAGGATATCTACGAAGCCGCCGAAATGGACGGTGCGAATGCCATTCAACGGTTTTTCACCATCACCTTGCCAATGATGCGCGCCCAGCTCGGAGCAGTGATCTCACTGGGCGTCATTTTCACCCTTCAGCAGTTCGACCTGTTTGCAGCCCTCACGCAGGGCGGTCCGTCGAATGCTTCAAACGTCTTCCAGTACTGGAGCTGGCAATTGTCGTTTCAGTACTACGAGATTGGCGTCGGTTCGGTGATCTCGGTTCTGATGATCCTGTTCGTGATTTTCGTTGCCGCGGTCTACGTGCGGTCCACGCGCCACGAACAGCTAGCTTGAGGCGTCGAGCGATGATGAAAAAATATGGCCTGACCGCGATCGCGCTCTGTCTGGTGAGCCTTTACCTCTTCCCGCTTTACTGGATGTACATCACGGCCCTGAAAAGCGGCACGGAAATCTTCGCCAATCCGCCGACCTTCTGGCCGGAAAATCCGCAATGGATGGTTGGCGAAGTCTGGACGCGCCTGAAGATGGACGTCTACCTCTGGAACTCGCTTCTGATTGCCACGGGGGTGACGATTATCGTCGCCATCTGCGGCACGGGCTGTGCCTATGTTCTCTCTCGCATCCGCAACCGCTGGATGGACGTGGTGCTCTTCATCGTTCTGATGATGCAGGTCTTGCCATCATCCTTGATGATCACGCCGATTTTCGTTGCCTTCAATCAGGTTGGCCTCAACGAGGTGCCAAGAACATCGGTGATACTGGCGCAGGCGGCGAAGGTTCTGCCGCTCTATATCGTGCTGTGCCGGGCAACCTTTCTGCAGGTTCCAAGGGAGCTGGAAGAAGCCGCGCTGGTCGACGGCAACTCGCGAATAGGTGCCTTCCTGTCCATCATCGTCCCGCTTGCAAGAAACGGCATTCTGGTGACGTCGGTGCTCATCTTCCTGCAGTCCTTCGGGGAATATGTCTATTCGCGCTCCCTGATCACGCAGCGGGCGCTACAGCCGGCGACTGTCGGTCTGCAGTCCTTCATGGGCCCCAACACGTCCGACTGGTCCGGTGTGATGACCTACTCCGCGATCTACGTGACGCCGGTTCTCATCATATTTGTGTTGCTGCAACGCCAGATCGTCAGCGGCCTGACCTCCGGAGCCCTCAAATGAGCTATCAGATCGAGCTGGAAAACATACAGAAATATTATGGCGCCTATCACGCGCTCCGCGACGTTTGCCTGCAGATCCCCAAAGGACAATTCGTTGCTCTGGTCGGGCCTTCGGGATGCGGCAAGTCCACCTTGTTGCGCACCATCGCCGGACTGGAAAAAATCACCAGCGGCACGATGCGGATCGCGGGAGATGCGGTCAATGATAAGGCACCACGCGAGCGGGACCTTGCGATGGTGTTCCAGTCCTATGCCCTTTATCCGCACATGACCGTTCGCCAGAATCTGACCTATTCCATGCGGCTCCGGAGACGCCCCAAGTCCGAAATCGACAAGGCGGTGGAGGAAATAGCCCGCGTGACCGGGTTGGGCGAACTTCTCGACAGATATCCGCGGCAACTCTCCGGTGGACAGCGTCAGCGCGTCGCCATGGGCCGGGCCATCATCCGCAACCCGAAGGCTTTCCTGTTCGACGAACCGCTTTCCAATCTGGATGCGGCCCTCCGGGTGCACATGCGCTCCGAAATCCGGCAACTTCACAATCGCCTCGGTGCGACGTCCGTTTATGTGACCCACGACCAGATCGAGGCGATGACAATGGCCGATCAGGTGGTGGTCATGCGAAGCGGGGTCATCGAACAGAAAGGCGCGCCACTCGACCTTTACGACAGGCCAGTGAACAAGTTCGTTGCAGGATTTATCGGCTCCCCGGCGATGAATTTTGTCGATGGAATCGTTGCGGAGGGGGGCAAGAGTGTTGGTCTTGCTCTTCCCGGGACACCGGAGATCGCATTTGAGGGACTGCAACTGCCCGGTCAGAAGGTAACGGTCGGACTGCGGCCGGAACACCTGATGGTCGGGCAGGGGGACTCGGGAAATGAAATGACGCTTCCGGTATCGCTCGTTGAGAGAACGGGAGCAGTCTCCTACGTGCTCACCGATACGGATCCCGGGCTCCTGATTACCGCTCCGGTTCGTGTTGAAGATGGCGTTCGGTCGGTCTCCGTTTCGATCAAACCGGAACACATCCACCTGTTTGACAGGGAAACAGGCAACGCCCTCTTGCACGCGTGATATCCCAGCCGTCCAATTGAGTGTCTGCGGATCGGAAACTCCTGGCAAAGGGGCTCCTGTCCGCTGGCGACTGTTGTGAATATCGATATTGCGGCGGCTTGGAAAATGATCATTTAAACTGATCATTCTGATAGAAATTATATCACTTAGATAAAACGCTTGATCGGTGCTGCTTCAGGATCACCCAGTGACCTGAAGTGTTGCAGCGTTAACGACCAAGGCTAAATTGCTCTTCCATTCCTTTTGCGTTCCCAATGAGGGATGGCGCCGCCGCAGGGCTCCGGCCTTGCAGGCATTTCCGTCGCGTTGTTTGCCCCGCGGATTGAGCCTTTGAGCAAAATCCCTTTGTAACAACTTTTGGCGAACCACCGCGACTGCGAAACCTCTCAAGGGTTGCCAGTCACCAACGCCCGTTGGCAGTGCCGCACGGTCGCTCCGTGAGGCTTTGGCAGCGGCAACAAGAAGAGATTTTTCACTCGCAAGGCAAAAATAAACATGCATGCGCATGCAAATATATTGACGATAGCGAAGTTCTAATTATATTGCATGCACATACAAATAAAGTGAAAGCCCACCTGATGAGTGCCGTTACAGTTTACACCGACTACGTCTGTCCCTTTTGCCTGCTCGCGGAAAAGGTCGTGACGACGGCGATCGGTGACAGGAAGATCCCGATATCCTGGCGGGCCCATGAATTGCGGCCCGACCCGGTGCCGACGCTGAGGCCCGAGGATCCTTACCTTCCGGCGATCTGGAACCGGTCGGTTTATCCGCTTGCGGAAAGCCTTCAGGTGCCAATCAAGCTGCCGTCGATTTCGCCTCAGCCACGCACCAACAAGGCTTTCGAGCTGCTGGCTCTGGCGCAGGATCGGGGACTGGATCATCCGTATTCGATGCGGATTTTGCGCGCCTTCTTCCAGGAGGATAGCAACATCGGCGATCCCGAGGTTCTTGTCGCATTGGCTGCGGAAGCGGGGATCGATCCGGATGAAGCCCGGCAGGCTCTCGAAACCGGGGCCTACCGCGCACGTCACCGTGAAGCACTGCGCCATGCCCGCGAAGACATGGCAATCACGTCGGTTCCCACGATCGTGGTCGGTGATCAGATTTTCCGGGGAGTTCCCCCGCTGGACGAATTGCTTCAGGCAATCGACCGGCTGGAAAGCGCCCCCGGCAATAGCGGCCGCTCCCGGTAATCGACGCGGCCAGGTCGAAAGGCATCCGCCTTCACACACTCTCAATCTACAAAAGGAATATGCAATGAGCTGGGTTTATCTCGGAATCGCCGTGATCTTTGAGATCGCGGTCGCAATAAGTGCCGGAAATGCAAAAGGGTTCACACGGTTCGGGTGGACCGTCGCAACCCTCGTGAGCGGTGCTATCGCCACCTTCTTCCTGAGCCTTGCGCTCCTCACCTTCGATGTCGGTGTCGGGTACGCAATCTGGACCTCCGTCTCAGGTGTCGGGATCGTCGTCCTGGGGGCGCTGTTCTTTGGTCAGCAGCTCAACTGGAAGAAAGGCCTCGGCATCGCCTTCGTCATCGGCGGCGTTGTCGGCCTGCGCCTGAGTGGTGCTGCCTGAGCAACTGAAACACGAAGTATCTCCTCCAATTCTCTTCTGATCAAAAGGAACAGCAAATCATGGATACGCTACAGAAAACCCAGGGCAATGGCGGTGCATGGGGCATGCTGATGCTCGCCAGCGCGTTCGAAATCGGCTATGCGCTCAGCGTCGGCGGCAGTCAGGCATTCACCATTCCGAGCTGGTCGATTGCCGCCGTCGTTTTCTTCCTGCTCACGCTTTACTTCCTCAGTGCCGCGCTGCGAACCATCGACGTGGGGATCGGCTATGCGGTGTGGGCAGGCATCGGCTCGGTCGGGGCCGCCGTCTTCGGCAGCATCTTGCTCGACCAGCCGTTGACGCTGATCCAGGCAGTCTGGCTTGGTATCATTATCGCAGGTGTCGTCTGGTTGAAGCTGGCCGACAGCCCGAAGCTTGCGGAAACAGCATGATGGGGACGGATCGTTCAGAATGCCTCGACCAGCTCATGGAGGTGGCGGTCGCCTTCTCCGTGGATCATGTCCACAAAGGCGGCATTCCCTTCACCGCACTTGTCGTTGACGGAAATGGCACAATAATCGGGCGCGGTGTCAACCGCGTTCGGGATCATCATGATCCGACCGCGCATGCGGAAGTCGACGCGATCCGCGACGCTTCCCGCACGCTTAAAACTCCACATCTGCATGGGGCCATTCTGCTTGCGTCAGGAGAACCTTGCGCGATGTGTTACATGAGCGCGCTTTATGCAGGCATCTCGCAGGTGTTCTTTGCCGCCGATCGTGATGAAGTGGCAAGGCACGGCTTCGATTATCGAGGTTCCTATCGGCTGTTTGCCAGAGATCCGTTGGCCTGGCAGTCGCCTCGCGTGGCGAAGCTGGCCGTCCCCAAAGCTATGCGGCCTTTCCAGAACTTTGCTGCGATGAGCCGCATTTCCGACTAACGGCAGTTACTTGTTTCTGCGCTTGCATGAGCATACAAATGTTCAGCGCAAGCGTAGAACACTCGAAGGTCCAGATTGATCATGTCCAATAGCAGTGGTTCGTGGCTCAGGCTGATCCACGCGGTCGCCAATGTCGAAGCAGACCTCGCAAAAGTCCTGCAAGACCGGCATGGCCTTGGTCTGTCGGATTATCGCGCACTCGAGATCCTCTCCAAATCGCCCAGTTCCGAATTGCGAATGCAGGAACTGGCCACCCATCTGCAGCTGAACCAGAGTTCCGTATCACGCATGGTCGAGCGTCTGGAGCGGGGTGGCTTCACGGTTCGTGATCTTTGTCCGGACGACAAGCGAGGCGTCTATACCGTCCTCACCGACAAGGGACGTGCACATTTTGAAAGCGCGCAGCCCGATTACGAGAACGCACTGGAAAATGCCCTCAAGGAGCACGGCGGGGCCGAGTTGCTTCTTGCACGATTTGGAAATGAGGAAGACGTGGTCTGAGAGGTTTCCGGCCGTTCCTATCTCCAGGTTCACGTGCCGCCCGAGTTCAGGCTGATCAAGGCATCAGCAAGATGTCTTGCCGCCGGCCCCATCGTTTCATCCAGACGATGGGCAACATAGGCTTGCGCCGCAACTTCACCGTTACGGCCAAGTGCGCTCACGTTAAGCCTGACCAACCGTCCCTGCTCGAGATCACGTTCTACAAGCCACAGAGGCAGCCGACCCCAGCCAAGCCCGCCAAGGATGAGGTTGTACTTGGCATCCTGCGTGTTCACTCGGCAGGATTGCGGCGATAACACGCCAAAGTCACGTCCGGCCGATATCTGGGAGGGGTCCGTCAAGACAATCTGAAGATGATCTGCAAGGTCCAGGGCTTCCAGTGCCCTGGCACCCTTGTCCTTGGCAAGTGGATGCTCTGCAGCCACCAACGCGACCTGGATGATGGAGGTCAGCGCGTCGAACTTGATACGTGGATCCCGAAAATCTTCGCCAACCATCACGGCCAGTGCGCAACTCTTCTGCCTCAAAGCCTCAAGTGGGCCGCCCAGGGGTTCGACCTGAACACGAACCGAGACCGAGGGAAAGCTCTCCCGCATTTGCGAAATTGCTGTTCCGACTTTCTGCAATGGATAAAGGGTGTCCACTGCGATCCCGAGTTCGGTTTCCACACCCGCCGCAAATCCGCGCGCTTTGGCCCGCAGCACATCTACGCGCAGGAGAATGTCTCTTGCGCTGCCAAGCAGCATCTGGCCTTGCCGCGTCAAAACCGGTCGGTGTCCAGAGCGGTCGAACAATTCGACGCCAAGCTGTGCTTCAAGATTGGCGATCGCGACGCTTACGCCGGATTGGACCCTCGACAAGGACTGTGCGGCTGCCCGGAAGCTTCCGCTGTCTGCGATGGCTACAAATGTTCGCATCTGATCGAGCGTCAGCGCGTCTAGCATGATCACCTCAATTGATCGTTTTGATGCAAATTATATCACTTAGATTGACTAATCAAAGAAGGCATTTTGCCGGCGTTCCATGAACCGAAGCGAGGTGCAACCATGGCCAGGATACTGGTACTTTATTATTCGTCTTACGGTCACATCGAGACAATGGCGATGGCGGTCGCCGACGGTGCGCGCCAGGCTGGCGCCACTGCCGATGTGAAGCGTGTTCCTGAACTTGTCCCGGATGCGGTTGCCAGCAAGTCCGGCTACAAGGTCGACCAGCAGGCGCCGGTCGCCATGGTGTCCGAGCTTGCCAACTACGACGCCATCATCATTGGTACGCCGACACGTTTCGGCACCATGTCTTCCCAGATGAAGAACTTCCTCGATCAGACGGGAGGTCTCTGGTTTGAAGACAAGCTGGTTGGCATGGTTGGCAGCGTCTTTACCTCTACAGGCAGCCAGCATGGTGGTCAGGAAACCACCATTCAGTCGACACAGACTGTCCTTTTCCATCTTGGGATGATGATCGTCGGTCTGCCCTACAGCTTCAAGGGACAGATGCGGATGGACGAGATTACCGGTTGTTCTCCTTACGGCGCGTCCACGCTGGCTGATGATGGCAATGGCGGTGATCGCCAACCAAGTGAAAACGAACTGGAAGGCGCCCGTTTTCAGGGGCGGCACGTTGCCGAGATTGCTATGGCCCTGGCCCTTGGCCGACAGGTGAGAGTGGCCGAATGACAGCCTCTGCTCTGACAGTTGAGCCGTCGTCCACCCGGTGGTCGGCGGTGCTCCTGATCGTCTGCGCCGGTATCGTTACGGCGTTGCAGGTTGGAAAAGCGGCCATTGCCGCGCCACTGCTGCAATCAGATCTGGGAATTGGCCTGGCGGCCATCGGCTGGTTGACGGGGATCTTTGCAGTTCTCGGGCTCGCGGGTGGAATCCCGACAGGCGCGCTTGTCGCCAGTTTCGGTGGCAGGCGTCTTTTGATCATGGGATTGTTGACGACAGTGTTTGGGGCCGGCTTCGGAGCGGTGGTTTCAGGCTTGTCCGGGCTCTTGCTTGCCCGCGTCGTCGAGGGCGCTGGTTTCCTCCTGGTGACAGTTGCGGCTCCCTCGATCCTGAGCCAAGTCGCTAAACCCTCCGACCGTGATGTGGCCTTTGCCCTTTGGAGTTGCTTCATGCCTGTCGGCATGGCGATCGCGATGCTGACCGGTCCCATGTTCGATGACTGGCGGACGATATGGTGGGCGAGCTGCCTGCTCACCCTGATCATCTGCCTGCTTGTGCCACTGATGGTTCCGGTCGATGACGAACATCGCCCCTGGTCGTGGCGCAAGCTGAAAACCGATACGATGTCCGTGTTTCACGCCAGGGTGCCGGTCGCTCTTGCTGGCATGTTGGCTCTTTACAGTCTGATGTTTTTTGCGTTGTTCAGCTTCCTGCCGGTGTTGCTGATGGAGCAAATGGATGTCTCCCACCAGACTGCGGGACTGTTGAGCGCGCTTGCGTCCGCAGTGAATGTTTTAGGAAATCTTGCGGCGGGTCTTCTGCTGTCCCGTGGTGTCAGTCGTGCGGTGTTGCTCGCCGGTGCCAGCATAACCATGGGCGTGGTCAGTTTCGGCATATTTTTGCCCCTGCTGCCCGCTGCCGCGACTTTTGCTCTGTGCATGCTGTTCTCGGCCGTTGGTGGGCTGATCCCGGCAACGATCCTGTCTTCCGCTCCGATTGTTGCTCCAACAGCGGGTCTGGTTCCGGTGGTCCTTGGATTGATCATTCAAGGCAACAACCTGGGACAAATCCTTGGTCCGACGGCCGTCGGCAGCGCTATCGAGCGTTTTGGCTGGAGTTCTGCAGCATACGCCGTTGCCGGAGCGGCCCTGGTTGCAACCGCCCTCGTGGCGGCATTCGGAAAACGCATCAAGCAAATGCCGGAGTAAAGTTGTGGTCACGCTCACCAATCTCACGGCATTCGCTCTGGTCTCGTTCGGCATGGTGATCACGCCAGGGCCAAACATGATCTATCTCATCAGCCGATCCATCTTGCAGGGACGTGCAGCCGGCTTCATCTCGTTGTTCGGCGTTCTTGCGGGATTTGTATTTTACATGCTGTGCGCGGCCTTCGGCGTGACGGCACTGATCTTTGCCGTTCCGTTTGCCTTCGGGGTCATTCAGATCGCAGGTGCCGCGTATCTGCTCTATCTGGCCTGGCGCGCTATCCAGCCGGGTGCCGGTTCGGTTTTTCAGCCGCAAACCGATCTTCCGCTCGATCCTCCGCGGCGTCTTTTCATGATGGGCTTTCTGACCAATCTCCTCAATCCGAAGATTGCCCTTCTGTACCTGTCGTTGTTACCGCAGTTTCTAGATCTGAGCGGCGGACATTTGCTGGCGCAGAGCGTGTTGCTCGGCAGTGTCCAGATCATGATCAGCTTTGCCGTAAATTCACTGATTGTACTGGCCTCGGCCTCTGTTGCGGCATGGTTTGCCATGAGGCCCGGTTGGCTTAAAGCACAGCGATGGGTCATGGCTTCGGTTCTGGCCGGACTGGCCTTGAGCGTTGTCAGCGCGCGTTGATTGAGGCCCGTCTCAACACTCGTTGTCTGGCAACACGTGTCTTTTCCCCGGGGAGCACGTCACAAAGACGCGGTGAAGATCGTCATAGGCATAGAACCTTTTGAATGGAGCAAACCATGACGACGAAACCTGTCAATCACTACAAGAATGTTCCGAACGTATTTGCCTCTCTGGAGGCGGTCCATGGCGCGATCGATGAGCATGGCCTTGAGCGCATGTTGCACCACCTGGTGCAATTGCGTGCGTCCCAGATCAACGCCTGTGCCTATTGCGTCAAGATGCACACCAGGGAAGCCCGCGATGATGGCGAGACCAACGAACGGCTCGATCGTCTCGCGGTCTGGGAACATGTGAACGATTTCACACCGAAAGAACGTGCCGCGCTTGCCTGGACCGAAGCCTTGACGGACATCGACCGGAAAACCGACTACGGGCCTCTGCGTGCCAACTTGCGTGAGCATTTCAGCGAAGCCGGGATCAGTGCTCTGACCGCGACGATTGCGATGATCAATCTCTGGAATCGCATTCAGGTTTCTGCGCACTGACATGGAGCCGACCGACATCTGCCTTTTCGAAAGCCGCCGGCCGTTTCTCACCGGATTGGCCTACCGCATTCTCGGCTCGCTGGCAGAGGCCGAGGATGCGGTCCAGGACACCTACCTGAAATGGCAGGCGGGTGAGCACGAAGCCATTGCCAACCCGGCAGCCTGGTTGACCGCAACTTGTACACGCCGCTGCATCGACATGTTGCGATCAGCGCGCCTGTCACGTGTTGACTACGTCGGTGCATGGCTGCCGGAACCGGTTCACACGATGACCGAAATAAACGCGGAGGAGGTCGTTGAACTTTCCTCCACCCTTTCGCTCGCCTTCATGCTGGTTCTGGAACGGCTCGCTCCCAAGGAAAGGGCTGCATATCTTCTGCGAGAGATTTTCGACCAGTCCTATGAAGACGTCGCGGCTGCCTTGAACGTTACCGAAGCGGCCTGCCGCAAGCTTGTCTCGCGGGCGCGCATTCGTGTCGGCCGTGAAGAGGCAGGTGCCGTTGTTCCCAAGGAGCGCCAGGACATGCTGCTGACAGCTTTCCAGGCCGCAATCACAACAGGCCGCACGGGGCAACTTGCCACCCTCATGAGGGAAGACATCGAGCTGCGCGCTGATGGTGGCGGGAAGGTGCTTGCATTGCTGCACCCTCTGTCCGGCAAGGAGGGTGTGTTGTCGTTCCTCGGCGACACCCTCAAGTCTTCCTGGACCGGCTACAGGTGGCAACACATCGATATCAATGGAACGCGAGGAGCACTCGTCTTTGACGGGGTGGTGCTTGCTGCGTCAATCAGCTTCGCCTGGGACGTCCAGGGGCGCCTCTGCAGCATCTACATCATGCGCAATCCGGACAAACTGGCCCGGCTCGACGGCTCCGAAAGGACGATACAATGACCGACATCCGCGCCGCATCTCATTCTCCTGGTTGGGCCGACCTGCTTTCCGGCAGCAATCTCGTGCGTTCGCTTGCGCTCAGCGGTGGTGTCGCGCTGCATGCGCTCAATCTCTATATTTCCACCACCATCTTGCCCTCGGTTGTGCGGGAAATCGGCGGTTTTGATTATTACGCCTGGAACACGACCCTGTTCGTGGTCGCGTCTATCCTTGGAGCAGCGCTGTCCTCGCATATTCTCGCACTAACCGGTCCGCGGGGCGGCTATGGTGTTGCTGCGCTCATCTTCATTGCCGGCACGGCCATCTGCGCCAGTGCCAACACGATGCAAATCATGCTTGCCGGCCGGTTCGTGCAGGGTTTCGGCGGAGGAGTACTGTTGGCGTTGGCCTATGCAATGGTACGCCGCGTTTACCCGGAGCCATTGTGGCCACGGGCAATGGCGCTCCTGTCGAGCATGTGGGGGATCGCGACACTGCTCGGACCTGCAGTTGGTGGTGTGTTCGCAGAACTCGGCTTGTGGCGCGGTGCATTCGTTGTCCTGATACCTGCTGCGGTGGGTATTGCTCTTTCGGCCAGCTTTGTCCTGCCGCGTGACAATGAAGAGCGCAAGAGCGTGGATCCGCTTCCGGTCGCACAGCTTGCCCTTCTGACACTCGCCGTCTTTGCCGCTTCCTGGGGTGGTGTCGGCAAACACATGACGTCGACTGTCATTGGATTGATGACAGCCCTCGTTCTGACTGGTCTGGTTGTTGTGGCGGAACGCGGTTCGAAGCGGAAGCTGTTACCGGGCGGTGTCTTCAGACTTCCAAGCGCTCTCGGGAGTCTTTATGCGACATCGGCACTTTTGGCAGTGACCGTCACTTGTACGGAAATTTTCCTGCCGCTCTTTCTCCAGGAACTTCACGGCCGCTCGCCTCTGCAGGCGGGCTACATCGCAGCCATCATGTCTGCGGGATGGACGGCTGCGGCCATTGTTGCATCCGGATTTCAGGCCGGCCGACGCACCATGGCGGTGCGCATGGGGCCGATGCTTTCTCTGGCTTCGATGGGTATCCTCGTTGCAGTGATGCCCTGGACGGGAGCCGAAGGCGATTGGTTGCCTCTGAGCTTGATCTGCACTGCCCTTTTGATCGGGGGAGCCGGTGTCGGTCTTGCCTATCCGCATCTGTCGGCGATGGTCCTGAGTGTTGCACCTCCAGCGGAAGCGGACAATGCGGCGTCATCAATCATGACGGTTCAGCTTTGCGCAACCGCCTTCGGGGCCGCGCTTGCCGGTCTGTCGGTCAACCTGGCTGGCGCAGCCACGCAAACCGAAGGCATGGATGTTGCGAATGCGGCTCGTTGGCTGTTCGTCACCGTGGCAATAGCACCTGGACTGTGTTTGCTCGTGATGAAAGGCGTGTCGTTCAGGCAAGCAGTCGAGAAATCCCTGTAGGGCTCACAGAATTTGACCTGCAAATTTGCGCTGAAACTGCATTTTCCGGTGCGATCTACCCGTCTAACAGTCACGGAGAAACAACCATGCGGCTGGAGGAAATTGAATACCTTGAACCGGATATGGTTCTGTTCACCCGGTTGCATTCGAGCGCTTTTGTGATGAGGTTGAGCGTCCCGGCGGCTCCATGGCGCGTTTGCCTGGCGCAATGACACCCGCTCGCCAGGTCCTGATCAGACTTCCTGTGTGCCAAGGCAAACACGACGTGACAAACAAACGGCAAGATTTCTGCGTATTTCATTTGATGACAAAAGGCCACGCCGCAAGGCCATACAAAGTGACCTGAGAGACGTGGCCAGAATGATCAGGAACCTTTCCGAAGCAATATGACGGTTCCTGCCGGATCGCATGTCCAATGGCCGGTGACATCGGTCAGCGGCTCCAGTTCATCGCGTTTGGGAGATCCCAAAGCTGCCAGGGCATTGGTGGGATCCTCATCGAACAGTTCTATCCAGACGTCCGTCTGGCTTTGATGCGGCACGCGGTCGATCCACAATGTCATGGGGCCAAACGAGAAGCCGGTGCTGTCCTTGAGTTCACGCGTCACCTGCAATCCGATCTTGTCCCGGTAGAAGGCTACGGTTTCGTCCCACCGATACAGCGGCACCTTGATCGCGATGTTCTTGCCCGGTTCCATTTCCAATTCCCTTTCGATGCGTGTTGCCTACTTGTAAAATCCGTCGCGTAGCCTGATGCCGTTTTCGAGCCAGACCTTCATGGCGCAGAGCATGCCCGTCCAGCCTTCGCAGTTGCCGAGACAGGACTTCAGACCCGTTTCGGTCCCGGGCCAGCCAAATTCGTTGATGCGGACATAGGTGCGTCCGTCTTCCAGCTCCTGAAACGTGATGGTCACGGTGGTCCAGGTGCGGGCGTCATCTCCTGCCTCCCACTGCAGAACGACCTTTTCGTTCGGCACCACCTCCTGCACCAGAACAGGGAATGCACCGGGAAAGTCATGAAAGTCCCAGGTCACCTCCGCACCTGCTTCGATGCGGCCTCGAGCTCCTCCGGTCGTGAAGAATTCCGAAAGCTGTGCCGGGTCGACGACAGCCTCAAACACCTCCGCGACGGGTTTTGAAATCCTCCCGCCTACTGTGAATTTCAGTTCCATGGACCTGTTCCTTGTTGCCTTGCGAGCTATTATGTTATAAAAATATAACATGTCAACAGATGATCAGGATGACGCGCTTTTCAAGGCGCTTGGCCACAGGGCGCGCAGGCGCATGCTTGACCTTTTGAAGAAGGGTCCGCTGACCACAGGCCACCTTTGCGAGGCGCTGCCGCAGATAGACCGCTGCACAGTCATGCAGCATCTGAAGGTTCTGGAAAAAGCCGGGCTGGTGGTGGTCGAACGCCGCGGGCGGGAACGGTGGAACCACCTTGACGCGCTACCAATTCAAGCGGTTCACGAGCGCTGGATCGGTCCCTACGCTGCCTACGCAGCGAATATGTTGGGTGCTCTCAAGAAGAGCGTTGAACAGAGTGAGGAAACTGAGGTGCCCGCAGAAGCGGAAAGTGACGACACCTCACATTCCTGAAGATTGTGGAAGTGTCGTTTGAAGCGGAGAGTTTGCCGCGGATGTTCTCATGCAAGCGTGAACTCCTGCCGGCGGGGCAATCATCCGCAGCCGGGCGCGCTTTGCACCCAGGTATCTTCCGCGCTTCTCGACAAACAGCAGATCCTGGTTTCGGGATGGCATTGGTCCATCCCGAACAATTCGATTTTGGTATCGATGAGGTATAGCGGGAACGCTCTTCCGAGCGCCTGAATCCAGTAATCAATTTCCAGAGAATTAAGATCGTTACATGACTTGCAATAGCTGGAAAGTGAGTATCCTTTTTCCTGCAAGTCTTCGAGCGTTGTGCAGCTGCTTGTTTCCAATGGCTCAAGAATTCTTATGTTTAAAGACATTTTTGGCACACCGTTTTTATTGTCGTAAGCAGCTTCAAGGGCGGTGTTCTTGGTTTTGGGCGATGGGAGCACTTGAAACTTGCATCTTTTTTACCGGTGATTGGGAACGTTCTCAATTCGTGGGAGTACTTAAGTATTATTTGAAAGGGGTGTGGCCCTCCCAGGGTTCGGGCAACCGGAAATCATGGCACGATTTTTACGTATTTAGTCCTGGAACCCGATTGCTTCCCAGACGGGGTTTCCGCCACATCTGCGGGCCAACATTGAACGCGGAACTTCAAATGCCCCCAGTTTCAAAACAGGCCTTCGTTGCCAAACGCCCTTACAGAATTGCCGTGGGCATGCTGCGAGCTGGGCAATGATGGTTCGGACCGCGCGGTTGGAGGATACCCCGCAACTTCTCCGGTTGATCCGAGATCATGCGCAGTATGAGGGCGGGAGAGCCACTATCGACAAGTGCGTGTTGGAACGACTGCTTCAGGTCGAGGAGCCGCCGGTTCGGATCCTTGTCGCTGAATCAGATCAGATCGCGGGATATGCCGCGTTGACGACGGACTATTCGCTCTGGTCCGGAGCGCGCTACGGGCATCTCGACTGCCTTTTCGTTGCGAAGGAATATCGCGGCAGGGGCGTCGGCCAGATACTGTTCCTGAAGGTGCGTGAAGAAGCGCACGCTGCCGGGTGCGTTCGGCTTGAATGGCAGACGCCGGACTGGAACTGTCAGGCAGCTGAGTTCTACAGAAGAAAGGGTGCTGAATGTTTGTCGAAAACCCGCTTTATCCTGCAACTTGACGCAGGGTAGAAGGAGGTTGAACTGACAGCGTGGTCGAACCGGATTAAATCTTCACGAATGCAGATCTTTCTCAATTAAATAGACCCGGTTTAGAAATGCGGATTCAGGCTTTTTTCAGCTTTGACGTGCTCAATACTGGGGTGCAAGTTGGCGCTAATCACGAAGACGCAGCATGTCTACAGAAGTCAACATTCTCATTCGATCCATGCGTCAGCTGGTTCCCAATCCGGAAACAAGCGCGATTCTGACTGCGATGGGTGTTTCCTACTGGGCTTACGATCCGGTTGCGGAAGAGTTGTGCTGGCAAAGGTCGGATCCGACCTCTGTCAGAGGTTATCGCCTTGCAAAGCTGTCCATTCAAAGAGCACTTCAGTACTACATCCAGCGTGACAGAACCCGCTTCCTAAAGGTGATTTCCAATGCGGTGGAACACGGTCTGTCGCAGACGACACGTGTCACCATGAAAACGGATGGCGGTCACAAGTCCTACGACCTGGTGGCTTCTCGCATTTCCGGCAAACCGGCGTTTCTGATCATAGGGCTGATGAAGGAGTGTGCGCCGGAAGCGCCGGTCAACGCGGAATTGCCGGACATTCTGCAAAACCTGTCCAACGTCTTTATCTCGAACGCCAGTGCTGTCCTCATTACGGACAACAAGGGGGTGGTTCAGTCGGCCAATCGCCAGTTTCTGAAGCTGTTCGGCATAAGTAACGCCAAACAGGTTGTCGGCCGAGATGCAAGAACGATCCCCAATTACATAGGCAAGAAGCTCGCCGGCTCATTTGCCGAGATGTTACGAAGCCGCCTTGCGTCCAAGGGAACGCTCAAGCTGCCTCAGACAGTAGGCGATCCTGTTGAAGTTCTTTACGATCTGCATCCGATGGCACTCGATGATCCGAACGGCGGTATCATCTTTGCAGGGGAACTTGCTGCCAATTCAGTAGAAATATCTGCCAATGAAGTTCTGGATGCGGTTCCAACCCCAATTCTGGTTGCCGATCTGGATACTCGCCGCATCAAATACGCCAACAAGGCCGGGCGCGGCGAGTTGGGGTTGTCCGCAAAACAAATAGGAACCGAACGGCTATCCGACACGCTCATGAGCGCGAATGACGTTCGTGATCTGACCCTTGTTCTCGACAAGGTCGGCTGGGACGCTGGCCGTGTGTGGCAGGTTCAAAGTCACATCGGACTCAAGAGGCACTACCGAATTCGCACCTGTTTCATCGGCAAACAGTCTTCGCGGCAGATCGTGCTCGAGTTTCTGCCTGTCCGGCTTGAAAAGGACAAACCCGGCAACGAAAAAGCCCAGAATTTCTTCTCTCGCCTGCTGGACATGAGCTTCAACTGATCCTGTCATCACTGTACATCGCTGGAGGCCCACCAGCGCAGACCTCCAGGCTTTTGAGTTTCATGCCGTCAGATCGTGACGGTCATTTCCTCCATGACGGATCCATAACCACCCGCCATCAGGCCGGTAATCCTGCCATCTTCAAGGTCAAGATCCACGGTAATGACACTGGGGGAAGCCGGGGTCATGAAGTGGCCCTGTTCAATGACGAACCGTGATTTCCTTTCGTGAAGCAGGTCGTGCAGCACACAGGCGAGGGGGCCAGCCGCCATGCCAGTGGCGGATTCCTCGTCAATTGCATAGCGCGGTGCGAACATGCGGGTGGTGGCATCGGCCTGCGTGGCGTTTCGATCGGTCGTGAAAACGTAGTAGCCGATCAGGTCAAGCTTGTTGCTGATGTCATTGATCCTCGACTGGTCTGGCACGAGCTGCTTCAGGACGTCTGCATCGCGTACAGCGACGACGACGAAACTGTTGCCCGTGTTCACGAGGACAGGGCGCAGGCGTTCATCCAGCTGGTCTGCCTTCAGACCGAGCGAAGCCAGCACGTCGGCTTCGCTGACACCGCGCTCGGCCCAGGCTGGGCTCCGTTCATAAGACGGGGCAAGCTGTTCCATGTATGCCGCACCGTTCTTGATGACGATCTTGCGCGGACCATCGACGGTTTCCTTTGAAGTGGCACCCTCCCGAACCCGGCCCAGTTCTGCCATATAGCTGAAGGTCGCTATCGTTGCATGGCCACAATGGGCTATCCGCCTGTTTGGCGTGAAGAAGTCCAGCTTGAACCCTTCTTTCGCTGATTTAGACACGAAGGCTGTCTCTGAGAGTCCGATCTTTCCCGCAACGGTCAACATGTCTGCTTCCGACAAGCCGTCGGCATCAAGGATGACGCCGGCCGGATTTCCGCCAAAGGCTTCCGAACCGTTCCGGCGCGTAACGAACCCGTTCACGATGCGGGCGACAATTTCTTTCGTTTCACTCATTCCGTGCACCTCTCAATCATTAACTGGACACAAGAATGATGTCGTCGTATTGCTGGTTCAATGCCTGAATACATGAGTGAATTTCATGAATGAGCGAGACGAACTGCAAAACCGTCTTTTGCTGAACGCACAGCTGCTGCACGCTATTGCAGAAGAGGGGAACTTCTCCCGGGCAGCTGTCGCGGTCGGGCTGGAGCAGTCGGCGGTCAGCCATCGCATCAAGTCTCTGGAGGCCGCGCTCGGAATTCGGCTTTTCGAGCGAACGACCCGGCGCATCGTTCCGACGGAAGCGGGACGGATCGTTTGTGACGCCGCGCAGCGCTGTCAGGAGATCTGGGGCAGTGCACTGTCGCGGATAGCGGATGTGAAGACGTCCAGGACCATACGTCTGTCCGTGTCGTCCTCCGTTGCCATGAAATGGATCGTTCCAGCGCTGCAGCGCGCGCAGGAGGCCGGTCTTGACCTTGTGGTCGATGTGGAAGACAGGCTTGTCGACCTTCACGCCGGTGAGGCCCAGGCGGCGATCCGCTACGGGACCGGCCCTTATCCGGGGTTCCACGCCGAAGCGCTCATGACTGCGCAACTTGTGCCCGTTGCGCGGCCCGGCTTGTTGAAGGGGCAAATGGTTCCCGGCAAGGGAACACCGGCTCTGCTTGCAGACAGGTCCGGGGGGACAGACGGAACGGGCTTCAGCTGGACCGACTATTTCAAGGGCCGCAACTGGCCCGAGCCACCTTCAAGACCAGTGGCTTCCTTTGCCAGAGCCGACCTCGCGATCCAGGCCGCCATCAGTGGCATGGGGGTCGCGCTCGGCAGGACACTACTGATCGAAAACGACATCGAGGCAGGGTTTCTGGAAGTCGTCGGTAAGCCGGTCGCCTCGAAGGCAAAATACTGGCTGGTAACGACGGCTGCCTATGCAGACACGGAGGGATATCGCGATCTGCGGGCCTGGATCGGCAGTGAAATCGAGATCGCACGCGACCAGAACCGAAGGCTGCTTGCCGTCCAGCCATGAACAGTCATTGGTTCCGTACGCGGCCTTTCAAGCGTCACCAGGAGCCTTGAGCCACTGGATCACAAGGTCAAGTTTGACCTGGTCGGAAAGACCGAGGTACTCGAAGTTCGACCTGGTCAGGAAACGCAGGGCTAAATTATCCAGAACATGATTGCAGTGGCGAAGGCCGCTTTGTTGACTGCTCGCGGCTGATGGATCAAACGGATGGCCTGCTGCTTCACGCAGAGGCCATCACGTTACCAGTGCGCTGGTTCACGCCCTCCGCCAACCTCGAAAGATCCACTGGACCCATGACTGACAAGACCTACCAGATCAGGGCATTTGAGCCAGGCGACGGTGATGCCCTTGCCGCCATCTATCAAGGCGCGGTCGATCAGATTGCCAGGGCCGACTACTCAGAAATCCAGCGGTCTGCCTGGCTCTCCATTGCACCGACGGGTGATGTCATGGAAACGGCCTATGGGGATGGAAGGCTCGCGCTTGTGGCGGTAGATCACGAAGCGCGGGTCATCGGATTTTCCGACCTCGAAGAGGATGGTCATATCCAGTTCCTCTACGTTGATCCAGGTGCGGCCGGCCGTGGTGTTGGTTCAAGCCTGATCAGGGCGCTTGAAGGCGCGGCAAGGCAACGGGGTCTGGGCCGCCTTTATTCGGAGGCAAGCGAGACGGCACTGCCGGTATTTTTGAAGCAGGGCTTTGAACGTCTGCATCGTCGCGACCTGAAGATCGGCGATGTCGACATACATAATTACAGCATCGAGAAGCGACTTTGACGGATCTGGATGCCGGGTGGTTTGTGGCGATCGGGCCGAAGCGTCAACGGGCCTTTTCGATCTGCTCGGTATGACTGTCCAGCCACTTCTGCAGGTCGCGCTCGGCACTTTCCAGGCTTTCGGCGTTTATGGCACGCAGGTTCAAGGCGCGTGTAATGGCACGTGTCCGCTTGTTGATCGCAAAATCGGCAGGTACCGTTTCGAGATTGTCCACGCCCAGCTTGTCGTAAAGCGAGAGCAGGCGGTTCTGGACGGTGCGAAGCGACAGTCCCTGCCGAACGGCAATGACCTTGTCCGATAGGCCGAGAGCCATGTCCAGAAGAACGGCATATTCGCTGTCCGTAAGCGTGTCATGTGTCCGGATGTGGCGCTGCTGAACCCGGTGGATTTCCTGGTCCACCACGATCTGGGACTCCAGAAAAACACCGCGCAGTGCCAGGTGAAGCCGCTCCTGAGTTGCCGTCTTCAAAACATATCCGTAGGAGGTTTCCTGAGGCACGATCCGGGCTATGCCGCGCAGGTACGCCTCGTCCGAATAGTTCGACCAGAACAGGATGCGGGTCTGGGGGCGTTCGCGCCAGATCGTCCGGGCAGCATCAATGCCGTTGCGTTCCTTCATCTGAAGATCCATCACCACCGACTGGATGGAATGCCTGCGCGCCAACTGCTCGCCTTCCAGGCCGTTGGTCGCGTGGAAGATGTCCTCGACGTCCGGCAAGGCCAGTTGCAGGGCTTCGCTGAGATACCCGGCATGAAATTGATCGTCTTCTACCAGAAGCACCTTCATGCCAGCTCTTCCTCACCCGTCTGTGGTGCGGTTTCCTGGCACGGGGCGCAGGTCATCGGCAGTTTCACCGTGATGGTCGTGCCTTCCTTACTCGACATGCCGAAGTCCGCGGCGATCAGCCTTGCCCGTGTGCGCATATGGGCAATGCCTCCTGTTGCCTTGCTGGTGTGCCGGCCGAGACGTGAACCGGGAAGCCCCTTGCCATTGTCCCTGATTGTCATTTGCAGTCCGGATTTCACCCGCTTCACGGAGACGCTTATCTGGTCGGCTCCGGAGTGGCGAGCGGCATTGTTTATGGCTTCCTGGGCGATGCGAAACAGGGCAATCCGGATGGTCGGGTCCAGGGTATCGATCAGGCCGTCCGTCTCGTCCGCAGCTTCAAGCATGGTGGACGAAACGTCCTCCACCGCGCGCTCCAGATGTATTCGCAAGGCGTGGGCAAAGCCGAACAGGTCCAGGATCGTTGGTACGGCGGTGTCGATGATCCGGCGAAGGTCGCCGATGCAGTGCTGAATGCTGCCGATCACCCGGGCCTTGTCGGAGGCCGTATCCATCTTCTCGACATCGCGCATGATCCGGGTCAGATCGGCAAGGGTCTGGTCATGCAGATCCATGCCGATGCGCTGGCGTTCCTGTTCCAGAACCCGGGTCAGTTCCAGTGCGCCTTGCCGCAGGCCTTCTTCGCGAGCCTGGGCTTCCGCGCGGACGACGGCTGCGCGCTTGGCCTTTTCGTTCGCGCGAAGGGAATAGAAATAGGGGGCAAGCACATCGGCAATCTGCCTGACGCGCACAACTGTTGCCTCGTCATAGATGTCCGCTGTGCAGGAGGAACAGTTCAGCGCGCCGATGGTGCGGCCAAGCACCTTCATCGCAACATTTACCCGGCTGCGCAGCTTGTGCTTGATGATCGGTTGGGCCAGCGCACCCTCATAGGTGTAGCGCTCGTCTTCCATGGCGTTGCCGGTGAGCATGTAATCCGTCTCGCCGAGCAGAATGCTGCGAACGGGCGAGATGGCGACAGGCGTGCGTGACAGGCTCCAGCGCGTCTTGATTCCGACTTCGTAACTGGTGTTCCAGGTAACCTTGTCGTCCACCAGGCAGACGTCGAGGTGATCGATCGGAAGCAGGTTCTCGATCTCGGCCTTCACCGATCTCAGGGCGGCCCGGATTTCGACCTGGCCGGCCAGATGACTGGAAATGCGCAAGAGAGAGACGAGAGCCGTCGGCTCTGACACCTCCTGGTTTTCATTGGCTCCCTGTCGCATGGCAACAACAAGCTCCTCCCGTTTATTGCGTGCCAGTGTGCGGTACAGGGCTTGCGTCGGCAACCCATCTGTTGGGCGCTCCAGTGCATCATGGTTGCGGGTTCCCGCAACCGTGATGCGTTTCTTCCGCTTTACGCATTTCCTTAACGTCAGCAATCTGAGCTCGGGATGCGTTGGGAGAACCGTGTCCCGTTATCAAAGACGCCTGCTGGCGTCAGGGAGGAAACATGAACACCAAAGCCAAGCTCTTGGGGGCGGTCGCGCTTGTTGCGGTCACCCTGCCGGGTCACGCTGTAGCGGACACCGCGGATAAACGTATTGCCCTTTCCAACAATTACGCCGGCAATTCCTGGCGACAAGCCATGCTGGAAAGCTGGGCCAAGGTCGGCGACAAGGCTGTTGAAGACGGCGTGGTCGCCTCGGCCGACGCATTCACCACGTCCGAAAACCAGGCAACCGAACAGGCCGCTCAGATTCAGAACATGATCCTGCAGGGTTACGATGCGATCGTGGTCAATGCAGCTTCGCCAACGGCCCTCAACGGCGCGATCAAGGAAGCCTGCGACGCCGGCATCACGGTCGTCTCGTTCGACGGTATCGTCACCGAGCCCTGCGCATGGCGCATTGCGGTCGATTTCAAGGAAATGGGCCGTCAGCAGGTCGAGTATCTCGCCGGACGCCTGCCGGATGGCGGCAACCTTCTTGAAATCCGCGGTCTGGCCGGGGTTTTCGTGGACGATGAAATCCACGCAGGTATCGAGCAGGGCGTGTCGGAATTCCCGAAATTCAAGATCGTCGGATCGGTCCACGGCGACTGGGCGCAGGACGTCGCCCAGAAGGCAGTTGCAGGCGTCTTGCCGAGTTTGCCGGAGATCGTCGGGGTCGTGACCCAGGGCGGTGATGGCTACGGGGCAGCCCAGGCAATCAAGGCGGCCGGCCGCGATACGCCGATCATCGTGATGGGTAACCGCCAGGACGAAATGAAATGGTGGGCCGAAGCGCGTGACGAAAACGGCTACGAGACCCTGTCTCTTTCCATTGCCCCGGGTGTTGGCACGCTTGCCTTCTGGGTCGCCCAGCAAGTGCTCGACGGTGCAGAAGTGCCCAAGGATCTCACGGTACCTTTCCTGAAAGTCACCCAGGAAACGCTTGACGAGACGCTTGCCGCAACACCTGCCGGTTCGGTGGCGAACGTCGAATACAGTCAGGAAGACGCCAAGTCCGTCATTGCAGCCGCCAACTGAGGGAGAGACGGAATTGGAAGTGGCAACTGGCGCCGGCAAGCCGAAGCCGGATGTCCCGTTGGTTGCCCTTTCGGGCGCGTGCGTTCACTTCGGTGCAGTGCGCGCGCTCGACGGGGTCAGTCTGACCGTCAGTCCCGGCGAATGTGTCGGTCTGATGGGTCACAACGGTGCGGGCAAATCGACAGCCGTCAACGTGATCAATGGCGGACTGACGCCAACGGACGGACAAGTCCGTTACGGGCATGAGGACGGCAGAAAAGGAACGGGGGCAGCACGTGCGCGTGCCTGCGGTATCCGCAGTGTTTTTCAGGAACTTTCCTTATGCCCAAACCTGTCCGTACTGGAAAATCTGAGGGTTCCACATCGTGACCTGACAGGATTTGGCTGGCGCAAAACGGCTGCCGGGCGGATTGCCGCTGCTCTCGACGAAATCTTTCCCGGACACAGGATCGAACCGGGCATGATCGTCGGCGACCTGACCCTGGCGGAACGGCAGATGGTCGAGATCGCTGCCGGATTTGCAGGTGGCCCTACACCACCACGTCTCGTCATCCTCGACGAGCCGACATCGTCCCTTGATGCCTCGATTGCCCGGCAACTGCTCGAACATGTCCGTCGCTTCTGCGCCAAGGGCGGTGCGGTCATTTTCATTTCGCACATGCTGGGAGAGGTTTTCGAAGTCGCATCACGGATCGACGTGATGAAGGACGGCAAGATCATCGCCAGCAGACCGGCGTCTGAATTTACCCAGCAGGGCCTGATCGATGCCATGGGACATGTGGCAAACGAGAAGGCCGCCGCCCGGGCGGCGGTCGAAAGCAGTCAACGCATCGGCGAAGAAGTGCTGAAGACGCCGGAAGGGCTCAGTGCCCGCAAAGGGGAAATCGTTGGCCTGGCGGGTCTTGCCGGGCATGGGCAGGCAGAAGCTTTGGCCCGGTTCTTCATGTCCCGGTCGGGGAAACTCGCGCGGGTGAAGGATCCTGAAGCGGCCTTCGTTGCCGGTGACCGCGGCCGGGACGGGGTCATGCCGCTCTGGTCGATCCTTCGAAATCTCACGCTGACGCACCTGCCAAGCCTGACCCGGCGAGGGTTGGTCGACAGGGTTGCTGAGCAGGCGCTGGGCGCAGACTGGAAGAAGCGTATCGGCATTCGGACCGACAATCTGGGAAATCTCATCCTGTCCCTGTCCGGCGGCAATCAGCAGAAGGTTCTTTTCGCCCGTGCACTGGCCTCATCGGCCCCGATCGTGGTGATGGACGACCCGATGCGCGGTGTCGATGTCGGCACCAAACAGGAAGCTTACGACATGATCCGAACGGAAGCCGCCAACGGGCGCACCTTCCTGTGGTATTCGACGGAAACGGATGAAGTCTGCCAGTGTGACCGGGTGTTTGTGTTCCGGAACGGGCAGATATCAGCGGAGTTGACCGGAGACGGCATCACGGAAGAAAACATTCTGGCCGCCTCTTTCCAGATGCAGGGGGCCGGCGCATGAACGGCAAGTACCGCATTCTGCTTCCGGTCCTGTCCCTGACTGTGCTGCTGGCGGCCGTCTTTTACCTTCAACCCCGGGCAATGAGCTACTTCGGCCTGAACCTGCTCTTCAATCTCGCGGTACCGATCGCGCTGGCAACCATCGCGCAGATGATGATCATCATGGTCAACGACATCGACCTGTCGGTCGGGACGTTCGTCAGCTTCGTCGCCTGTGTCACGGCAACCTTCCTGAATGATGCGCCGCTCGTCGGCGCGGCTATCCTGCTGGCATCGATCCTCGCGTATGCGGCCATCGGCGCGCTCATTCACATTCGCCAGCTTCCGGCGATTGTGGTCACGCTCGGCATGTCATTCGTCTGGGGAGGCCTGGCGGTTCTGCTGCTGCCATCGCCGGGTGGTGCGGCGCCGACATGGATCCGAACGGTGATGACCGTCAAACCGCCACTGGTGCCGATGGCGGTGGTGGCCTGCATCCTCATCGCCGGTCTGACGCATCTTTTGATCATGCGGTCTTCGACGGGCACGCTGTTGCGCGCAGTCGGCGGCAACGCCCAGGCGGTTGCACGCTCCGGCTGGTCGGTCACGAAACTGAAGGCGGGTGCCTATGCGCTTGCCGGCTTCTTCGGTGTCCTGGCCGGTATCTGCCTCGTCGGCTTGACAACGTCGGCCGATGCCAACATCGCTTTGCGCTACACGTTGCTCTCCATCGCCGGAGTGATCCTGGGGGGAGGAGAGTTCACGGGCGGTCGGGTCTCGCCTGTCGGTGCGGTGCTCGGTGCGTTGACACTCGCGCTCGCGGGAAGCTTCCTCTCGTTCATGCGCCTGTCGCCGGACTGGCAGATCGGCGCTCAGGGCGCGATCCTCATCCTTGTACTTGCGGTGCGGCTGATCTTCTCGCGCCGCAGCCGGAAATGGAAGGGAGCCGAAAATGGATAACTCCCGTCTTTCGACCGTTCTCGCCATCCCCAGAAGACCCTGGTTCTGGGCATTCGCAGCCAGTGCCCTTGCCTATTTCGCAACCCTTTCGCTGACGGAAGGACGCGGTGGAGGGGAGCTTCTTTCCGCAGCGCTGACCTTTGCCTCCTTCTCGGCCATTGTCGGGCTGGGTCAGATGTTCGTCATCACCCTTGGGCCGGGCAATGTCGATCTGTCGATCCCCGCGACGATGACGCTGGCCGGCACGCTGTCGCTCAAGTTCATGGATGGCGCGGCAAATCTCATCTTGCCGGGGCTCGCCGTCGCGCTTGCCGTCGGTATCGGAGCGGGCACATTCAATTACCTGCTGATCCGGCTTTTGCGGATCCCGCCAATCATTGCGACCCTTTCGGCATCTTTCCTTTATCAGTCGCTGGCGATCTGGTGGAACCGCGGCCTCAGGATCAAGCCGCCGGAGGCGCTCGCAGATTTTTCGACCGGCGCCATCGCCGGCCTGCCGAACCTGACGATCATCGGCGTGCTGATTGCGCTGTTGAGCTGGGTGGTTCTGGAACGCTCGATCTTCGGACGCTGGGTGTCCGCCTTCGGGCAGAACACGCGCGCCGCCCGGCTGAGTGGGATCCCGGTAGAGACGGTCCGCGCGGTCACCTATGTCGTCTCCGCCGTGCTTGCGGCGTTCACCGGATACCTTCTGGCGAGCTTTTCAGGAGGTGCCGCACTGAACATGGGCACGGAATATCTCCTGATTTCCATCGCCGTTGTCGTGATCGGAGGCTGCTCCATTGCCGGCGGCAATTCGAATGTTCCGGGCATCTGGGGCGGGGCGCTGCTGATGTTCCTGGTCGTTTCGATGTTGAATTCCTACGGCTTCGGCGCAGGCGTGCGCCTGATCATGACCGGCGCCATCATCATTGGCATCGTCGCTGCCGCATCCGGAAAGGGCAGACCCACATGAACAGTTTCTCTTCTCCCTATCAGATCGACGATCCCCGTTTCAGGAACCTGATCCAGAAGAACGCAAGGTTGCGCCAACTTGCGACCGGCTTTGAATGGACCGAAGGGCCCGTCTGGTTTGCCGATCACCAGCACCTGTTTTTTTCCGATATTCCCGCAAACCGGATGATGCGGCTGACGCTTGATGGCCAGGTCAGCACCTATCGCCAGCCTGCGGATTATTCCAACGGCAACACCCGGGATCGTCAGGGCAGGCTGGTGTCCTGTCAGCACGGAACCCGCTCTGTTACCCGGACCGAACTGGACGGCACCCGCACCGTGATTGCAGACAGCTACCAGGGAAAACGTCTCAATTCACCGAATGACGTGATCGTCCAGTCGACCGGCGCGATCTGGTTCTCCGATCCGACTTACGGCATCCTGAGCGATTATGAAGGCTACACCTCAGAGCCGGAACAGGCGGCCCGTAATGTCTTCCGCGTGGATCCGGTAACCGGAGAGGTCGAAGCGATGATCACAGATTTCACCCAGCCGAACGGCCTGGCCTTTTCATCGGATGAGAGCGTTCTCTACGTGGCGGAATCCGGCTCCAGTCATGATGCCGAGGTTCCCTCCATCATCCGTGCTTTCAAGCTGGACGAGACCGGTGGGATCCTGTCGGACGAGGTGTTTGCCACAATAGACCGTGGACTTCCCGACGGAATGCGGGTCGATGCTGCCGGCCATCTGTGGAGTTCGGCGTCCGACGGCATTCACTGTTTCCACCCCGACGGGACCCGGCTCGGGAAGATCCTGGTGCCGGAAGTCGTCTCCAACCTGTGTTTCGGTGGCGTGCGCGGCAACCGGTTGCTGATCACCGCAACCACGTCGGTTTATGAGATTGCGGTCAACGCAAGATCGGCGATCTGAGAAGATCGCCGCACAGAAGCCTTGAGAAATCTTCAACTGGCAGACCCGATCGTTACTACAAGGTCACGATGGCCTTGATCAAGGCTTCCCTGTCTGTCGCCAGCTCCTTGATCTTCGCCGGAAGGTCCTCGAGGCGCACGGTCAGCGTGCACAGCGCATCCGTGTCGATCCGGTCTGAGCGAATTGCCGACATGACGGTCTCGAAGTCTTCTCTCGTGGCGTTTCTGCTGCCGATGATCTGGGTTTCGCGTTTGTGAAACTCCGGGTCGCTGAAGCTGATGGTTTCCTTCACGACGCTCACCAGCACATAGCGGCTGCCATGCGCAAGAAGAGGAAAGCCGGCTTCGATGGCGGCCGCATTGCCCGTTGCATCGAAAATCACGTCGAAGCCGTCTTGCAGAGGACCTGACAGAATGTCGGTTCCGACGAGATGCGTGTTCTTGAAGCCGAATTTTTCCGTCGCCTGGGCCAGCCGCGTTTGGCTCATGTCCAGAAGATGGACTTCGGCTCCCGAAAGCCGGGCAAAGAGAGCTGTGCCGATGCCGATGGGACCGGCCCCGGTGACCAGAACCCTGTCGTCGGCGGATAGCGCCGCCCGGCGAACGGCATGGGCCCCGATCGCAAGAAACTCCACCATCGCCGCCTGAAGTTCCGTCAAGCCGGTCGCCGGATAGAGATTTTGCTGAGGGACTGCGATGCGGGAACACATTCCGCCATCCCGGTGAACACCGAGAACCTCGATGCTGCTGCAGCAGTTCGGTTTGCCCTTCGTGCAGGCCCGGCAGGCGTTGCACGAAAGATACGGGTTGACCACCACCAGTTCCCCGGCAGTCCACGGGCCGACGCTTTCCGCGACCCTGCCGCTAAGCTCATGACCAATGACACGCGGGTAGTTCAGGAAAGGGTGCTTGCCTTCCAGAATGTGGTAGTCGGTGCCGCAAATGCCGACGGCCTCGATGTCCACAAGCACCCAGCCGTCCGGCGCGTCTTCGGGCAGGGCCTGCGTTTCGAGCCTGAAGACACCCGGTTCGATGACGGTACCGCATTCCATTGATCGGGCCACTGCCGGTGATTTGGTCTTTTCAATATTCATTGAACGGCTTTCCGGCTCCTGGGAGCCCAGTCGTGAGGAAGGTCGCCCTTGATGATAAGGCTGAGAACATCATCCTTGGTGACGTCTTCAATCCGGTGCGAGCCGACCTTACGGCCCTTGTTCATCACTATGACACGATCGCAGAGTTCGAACACGTCATGCATGTCGTGGCTCACCAGGAGGATGCCTATTCCTTCTTCGCGCAATTGTCTGATCAAGGCACCGACCATGGCCGTTTCCGAAGGGCCGAGAGCGGCTGTCGGCTCGTCCATGATCAGGATCTTGACGTCAAAATAGATCGCTCTGGCAATGGCAACAACCTGCCGCTGGCCGCCCGAGAGGCTCGACACCGGATCGTTCAGGTTCTTGAAGTTCGGGTTGAGCCTTTTCAGAACGCGGACCGCCTCGGCCATCATTCTGTTGTCGTCCAGATTGCCGAACCTTGTTTTCAGTTCCCGGCCGAGAAACAGGTTGGCGGGTGCGTTCAGATGATCTGCCAGGGCAAGCGTCTGGTAGATGGTTTCGATGCCCAGATCGCGGGCGTCGTGGGGCGATTGAATGTCGGCGATTTCGCCGTTGACCTTGATCGTCCCCTCATTGGGGATCATGGCTCCGGACAAGATGCGCATCAGGCACGATTTGCCGGCGCCGTTGTGGCCGAGAACGCCAACGACTTCACCTGGATAAAGCTCCAGAGAAACACCATTCACCGCCCTGATGCCGCCAAAGTGCTTTTCGATTGCCTCCATCTGCACCAGCGGTGCCGCGGATTGTGCATCTGGTTTCATATTCCGTGTCCCGATCGACGATTGAAAAGACCGGAAGCCTTTGAGCAGCAAGGCTTCCGGCCGCGTTGTGGTGCGTTAGTAAAGGACGTTCTGAACGCTCGGATGATCGATGTTGTCCTTGGTGGCCAGCACGACGCCGGTGTCGATGAAGTTCGGCACCTGTTCACCGTTCAAGAGCTTCAGAATGGTCTGAACGCCGATCTCGCCCATCTGGAACGAGCCCTGAACGGCAGTCGCGGCCAAAGTTCCATCGCGGACGAAATCCTGAAGGTCTGTGTTGCCGTCAAAGCCGATCGCCGTGACCTTGCCCGCCTTTCCGGCTTGTGCCAGTGCCCGGCCCATGCCGATGGCCGTCGGTTCGTTGGCGCCAAAAATGCCGACAAGATCCGGATTTGCCGCCAGAACGTCGGTGGTCTGGTTCAAGGCGGTTGCCATCTGGGACTGGGAGTAATAGGGGCCGACGATCTCGATCTTGGACTGATCCTCGATCCGCTTGACGAAGCAGCCGACGCGGCCAAGTTCGGAGCCGACACCCGCGACATAGGACATCACGGCAACCTTGCCCTCTGTCCCGACTTCCGAAATCATCTTGTCGGCAACCAGTTGACCAGCAGCACAGTTATCGGTCGACAGGAATGACTGGTAAAATTCCTTGCCGTTGTCGGCGAGACCGGAGTCGATAATGACAACAGGAATTTCGGATTCATACGCTTTCTTCACCGCCGGGATCAGTGCTTCCGGATCGGATGGTGCCAGGACAATTCCGGATACGCCGCGGTTGATGGCGTTCTCGACAAGGCTGACCTGATCGGCAACGGCCGATTCCGAGGCCGGACCGTTGAAGGTCATCGTGTGGTCCGACTGGCCTTCGATGGCTGCGCTGGCGCCCTTGTTCACGTTCTGCCAGAAGTTGGAATTCGTCGTCTTGACGATGACCGCAATTTCTCCGGCCTGCGCGGCTGCTGCGGACAGCGCAAGGGCACTTGCCATCATCGCTGTTGTCAAAAGCTTCTTCATTTCATTCTCCTCCGTCTGAAGTTGCTCTGGAAATCGTCCGGCTTTCTCAGCGCCGGTTTCTGATCTGATCGACGTAGACCGCCAGAATGACGATGACCCCGATCACGATTTGCTGGATGAATGCGGACACGCCGGCCATGTTGAGGCCGTTCCGCAGAACGCCGATGATGGCTGCGCCGATCATCGTTCCGGAAATATTGCCGACACCGCCCATGAGCGAAGCCCCGCCGATGACGGCCGCGGCGATTGCGTCGAGCTCGTACATGACGCCTTCATTCGGCTGAACTGTCACGAGACGGGACATCAGGACGTTGCCCGCGAGCCCGGCAAGCGCTCCTGAAAGGACGTAGGCAAAAATCTTGGTGCGATCGACCAGGACACCGGAGAGACGCGCGGCTTCCTCGTTCGAGCCTGTGGCATAGATATGCCGGCCGATCTGGCGGCGCCTGAGAAGATAGGCTGCGGCAAGTGCGACAACCGCGAGCAGAATGACCGGATAGGGAATTCCGGGAAAGACGACTTTCGGGAAGATGCCGCCGGTTTTCTCTACGATGCGGAACAAGGAGCCATTGCCCAGAAGACCGAAACTTTCACCCAGGCGCGAAATCGGCGCTGCGCCCGTCAGCTGGAGGGCAACGCCGCGGGCGATCAGCATCATGCCGAGCGTTGCCACGAACGGGGTGATCCGCATTTTGGTAATGACGAAGCCGTTGACGAAACCGCAAGCGGCGCCGGCCATCACGCCGATCGCCATGGCGGGACCGACCGGCACGCCTGCCTTGATGCTCAATCCGGTGATGGTTCCCGAAAGGGCAAGTACGGAGCCGACGCTCAAGTCGATGCCGCCGGTAATGATCACCATCGTCATCCCGATGCCCAGCAAGCCGATGACGGACGTCTGCAGCAGCACCGTCAGTCCGTTGTTGATGGAGAAAAAGGCCGCATTTCCGAAGGAGAACGCGAAGATCAGCAGGGCAAGGGTCAGGAGCGCCGATAACTTGTGAAAAGAACCGGCAGACAGTTTGAAAGTCCAGGAAGCAGGCTCTGCGCCTCGATCAAGATCCGCCATAAATCCTCCCGGGCCGGATATTGAATAAAATTATTAAAAACAATATGAGGTCAGGTAATGTGGCGCGTCAACAGTTTTTTATTTTTTAATACAAACAATCGGAATTGTTCAGCGTTTTGGATATGTTAGGTTGCTGCCATGGCAAGAACGGACGAACGATTCAGGCGCGCATACAACAGGTTGCTGGACATCTGCAGCGCCATGGCGATTGGCGACGAGTTGCCCGCCGAGACCGCGCTTGCGGACAAGATGGAAGTCAGCAGAACCATCGTTCGCACCGCATTGCAAAAGCTGGACAGCGACAATCTCATTCGCTGGGAAGGCCGTACCAAGACGCTGATCCGGAAACCGCAAGCGGAGCACCGCCTGGTTCCTGCCGAAAGTTCCCTGTCCACGGAGGAGCTGGAGCACAGGTTCTTTGAATGGATCCTGCGTTTCGACGTTCCGGCGGGGACGTCGCTCAATGTGGCGCAACTGTCGCGGCAATTCGGTGTTCCCGTCCACAACCTGCAGGAATTTCTGGCCGGACTGAGCCGTCTCGGTCTTGTGGAGCGCCGTCCAAGAGGAGGGTGGTCGCTCCTTGGGTTCACGTCGGAATTTGCGGTTGAACTGTCAGAGTTTCGAATGGTTCTCGAGCTGAATGCGGTCCGGCAGCTGCTGACCCTTCCGCCCGAGCACGAGATCTGGAAAAAGCTCAAGGCCTTGAAGCGCGAACATGAGGACCTGAAGTCGGTCCTTGAGGAGCGGTATCACGACTTTTCCCTGCTGGACGAAAAGTTTCATTCAGCCGTCAACAGCGTGGTCAAAAACCGGTTTGTTCTCGAGGCACAGAAGCTCATCAAGCTGATCTTCAACTACCACTACATGTGGGACAAACGCGACGAACTGGAACGCAATGCGGCCGCGATCGAGGAGCATCTGGAATGGATCGACGCGATGCTCGACAAGGACGGCGCAAGGTCGGAAGCCGCAGCGCTAAAGCATCTGCGGAGATCGAAGGAAACGCTTCTGCAGTCGCTGCGGGTTCACAAGTTCGCCTGAAGGCCCTCTTGCGCAGGGGTGCCAAACACTCTTGAAAAGCTGGCGGGCGGTGCTTCGGCGAGGCAGTCGAGATTGCGCTTCAGGGATGAGGCCTTCGATGTGCCGAGCAGAACAGAGGCGACACCGGGATAGCTGTGGGCGAAGTGAAGGGCCGCGCTGGCAAGCGAAAGTCCCAGTGTTTTCGCCTGTTCCTTGAGTGCGGTCACCTTTGCCAGGATTTCCGCTGGCGCGGGTGCGTAATCGAACCAGGCGCCCTCAACCGGTCCCGTTGCCAGAATTCCGGAATTGAAGATCCCGCCGAGAACCAGGCTTGTGCCTTTTTCCCGGCACCGCCCGACGAGCTGGTCTTCTGCTTCCCGGTCGAGCAGGGTCAGGCGTCCTGCAAGCAGGATGGCGTCCAGGTCGGTCTCGTTCAGAAGGTCGAGACAAACCCGGGTTTCATTCACGCCGAGGCCGAAGGCGCGGATTTTTCCCTTGGCTTTCAACCTTTGCAACCGGTCGAGCCCGGTCGCCAGCAAGTCCTGCATATGTGTTTCGTTTGAAGCGCCATGGGTGTAGGTGCCGATGTCGTGGATGTAGACGATATCGACATGGCGCGTCTGCAGCCGCTCGAAACTGCCTTCCAGCGACGCTTCAATGCCGTCACCGGAATAGTCGTAGCGAACAGCGTTCGGAAGCGGGTCGAAAAAACCGTCGGCCTCCTTCAGAGGAGTTCCCGGTGACAGAACGCGCCCAACCTTGGTGGACAGGACGTAGTCTTCACGCCGCCTGGATTTCAAGAACCTGCCTAACCGTTCTTCCGACCGGCCACGGCCATAATGAGGTGCGGTGTCGAAGTACCGGATCCCGGCGTCCCAGGCAGACTGAAGAACCTCGTTTGCCTCTGGTTCCGGCACTACCCGAGCCATGTTTCCGATGGCGGAGGCTCCGAAGGAGATATCCGTTACCAGAACACCTGTGTTGCCGATCTGTCTGCGTGCCCTCATGCGCGTGCTGCCTCGGCACCAGCCGCCACTGCATCCAGCCGGGGCATCTGAAGTGACGCGTCGGCTTTCCGTGCCCAGGACAGGAAAGATGAAATACGTCGCTCTATCTTTTCCCCGTGGTTCTGTGCGATGTCGGCAAGCTTGTGGTCCAGAAACGGGTTCTTGAACCTGTCGATTGTCGTGGCGGCATACACTTCCGCTTCGTTCTTGCGGCCATGAGCCTCGAAGGCAGGGATGACTTCACGTCGATAGAGATCTGTAAGGTCGGGGCCATAGTCGGGACTGTCAATCAGTTCCCGGACAAACTGCAGGGACGAACCGCCTGCAGCCAGCCATCGTGACACCAGGTAGGTGTGTCCAAGGTTCAAGATGAATAGCTTCAGGGTCTCGACCTGTTCCAGATCCTCGACCACCTGCACGCATGGGTGCACGCAGGGCAGAATGAGGCCGGGTTGTTTCTCGATTGCCCAAAGCGCATAGGGTTCGGCCACAGCTCCGGCGGGTTCCAGCGGCTCGGAGACGATCCTGTCGACCAGGGAATTCACCCAGGTCACGTTTGAGCGGAGCCAGTCTGCAAATTCAGGCGGGTAAAGAGCTGCAATGGAAAGGACAAGATCTCTCAGAACATTGCCGTTTTCGGGAATGAGTTCGGCCGGCATGACCTGCACCGGAGCGCCGCCCATGCCGAACCTTTGGAACAGGAACCACGTCAACTTGGCCGGATAGGACATGTCGATGGAAAAGTCGGTGCTCTTGTCTGCCTCACTTGGCCGATAGCCCGCATCAGCGGTGTTGGAGAGGATAATCCTTGCCTCGCCGGCCACGGCTTTCGCGACCTCGGCAAGGTCTTCCGGCAAGGACAAGGCACGTTTGATGCTGCTGACGGTCTTGCTTGTGTCCACCAGGGTACCGTTGTCGATGCCCTTGATCCGGACTTCGTAGCCGGAAGGGTCTGCAAGCGCCTTCAGGCGATGTGCCCGGGACGCGTCGCCACTAGTTTGAACCACTGTGATCGGTCCGACGTCCTGCCCTTCGGCAATGGCTTCGGAAACGAAAAGGTCTGCATGCGCTTGCAGGAAGCGGCTGGTCCCGAATTGAACGATCGCTGACGTCGACATGGCTCTCTCCCGAATGATTTTATGTTTATTATAATTATGAACATTTTAAATCAAGCAATTTCCGACCGCGGAAAAGATCAGGCGGTTGTCGGGAGGGTATAGACCTCAGCGGGTCAGTTTCCACTGACCATGAACCTGGAACTGAACGGCAGACTGGCAGCGCCGATCGCCTTCGGTGCCGGCACGATGTTGCCGGCGATTGCCTTGATCTGCGGGGCTGCTGCTTCCAGTTTCCGGCAGATGTCCTGGCAAATGCTTTCAGGCGCATAAGACGACAGGATGACTGTTTCGATTTCCACGAATTGACCGACCCCATGCAGGGAGGCGCGCATCTGGGCAATCAGCCGTTCTTCCCAATCACTCACCAGAGCACCGTAGTCTGGCCAGGATCCTGAACGGTCCCAGAGCGGGTCGACTTCCTTGCCCTGCGCCGACAGATCTCTCTCCAGCGCCGCAATGCCGACATCGAAGCTGACTTCGGAATTGCCGTTATAGATCTGGTGATTGAGGACAAGGCGGCCGTGCAGGTCGGCGCCGAGGTAGAAGAACATATAGTCCGAAAGTGTCTTGGCAGCGCCGAACATGCTCTCACCGCTGGCCGCTGCGGTGATGTCGTTCTGGACAAAAACGGCAATGCCGAGCTGTTCCTCGATCTCCGCCTGCAAGGCCTTGAAATAGGCTTCTTCGTCCATGCCGCCCGACAGTCGGCGAGGCAGGGCAAGACCGACGCCAGCCAGGCGTTCGCGTTCCGCATCCGGCAGCAGCTTCACCGCGCTCGCAATCGTCTCCAGAAATTCCGAATGGTTGCTGCCATGGGCAAGCTGCGGATTGGGCAAGGTCTTGTGAAAGCGGATCTTGCCGACAAAATCGATGAGAACGATATCGGTGTGCCGGTTGCCGACGCTGATGCCGATGGAATAAGCGCCTTCAGGGTTGAGGGTCAGAGGCACCGTTGGCGGGCCGACACGGCCCTTTTGCGCTTCCCCCTTCGCCACCAGTCCTTCCTGCTCCAGCGACCTGACGAGTACGGACACGGTCTGCGCCGAAAGGCCCGTCTGTTCGCCGATCTCCAGCCGTGTCGTCGAGGAGTTCTGCAGAAGCAGCGAAAGCACCAGGCGCTCGTTGTAGCTTCGCACACTGACGGCATTCAGGCCTGACGCACGGTCGGCTATGCGCAGCGGATTGGGCGGAGCAAATCTCATGTCAGGCATGGAAGGCCCTCCGTTGCCGTGCCGCATAAATTCCTGCCGGCAGCTGTGCGCGCAGCGAACTCATTTCCACCCGATCGCCTCCACTTCCCGCGCCAGGGCGACACCGAGATTCTCATGTGCCTGTGCGTTGATGTGGAACCCGTCCAGCGGATCACAGGTCGAGACGGACCCAGCGTCGAAGAAATGCACCTCAAGCGAATCCGACATGATCTCGAACTGCAGGGCAAGTTCATGGGACTTCTGCTGGGCGGCCTTGAAGATGTTCTCCCATTCCTTGATGTCGTCCAGCATCGGCGGCGGCGAGATCACCATGATCTCGGGTACCGTTCCGTCAGGGCCGGGCGAGAGTTCCTTGATGTCGTGGATCAGGCAACCGATGCCCATTGCCACTTCCGACGCCGGCTGGCCAAACCGGGCCTTCAGGTCGTTCGTGCCCAGCATTATGATGACAAGGTCCAGAGGAGCATGGCTCATGAGGCAGGGGCGCAGATAGGTGCGGCCATTCTTCAGCGCGCCTTCGATGGGGTCGTCATGCACCGTTGTCCGACCGCTGAGGCCTTCCTCGATGATGTGCCAGCCCTTGCCGAGTTCACGCGCAAGCACACCCGGCCACCGCTGCAGCAGAGTGTAGCGATCCAGTGGTGTCCCCCCTGGAATTTGTCCGTGCGTGTTCGAGTCGCCGTAACACAAGATCGTGCGCATGCTGGCAGCGTCCTGATTTGGTTATTGAAAACAGTCGGTTGTCCCGAAGGTTGGCCGAAATCTCTGTTGCCATACATTGCATCGCTCGCGGGATCTGACAAGCTTTCCAATTAATCATTCAATATGAATAACTATTGACAGGCAAGTCCTGCCGTGATTTTTAACGGACCTGGGAGGAGGTCCCACCCATCGCAGTTGCGTTCACCCGCCGCCGGAATGCGTTTCGGCGAACGGCATCGCCTTGTCTGCCGGCCGGCACCCGTTGTCGCTGCCGGAACGGCTGACCTGTGCGTAGAGGAAGGCTGTTCGCCGAGGTCAGGCGCTCGGCAGTCTTCCTGCAAGCAGATCAAAAGCCTGACCTTGGAGGAGGAATTTCGATGACTTATTTAAAACCTGCCACGCTGGCAGGCTGTCTGGCCGTCACCATCTCGTCATACCCGGCGCTCGCGGAAGACACGTTTCTGATGGATGGCGTTACGGCCAGGGAAGGCGACAATCCGGTCGTCGAAGCGGGAAAATACAAGAAGGATTGCCCCTGGACCATCGGCATGAGCCACTTTGGGGTGAACGCCAATACATGGACCGTTCAGGTGGCACATGAGTCCGAAGCGGCTGCTGCCAAGAACGACTGCATTACCAAGTTCATCCTGCTCGACGCCGGTTTCGACCAGAAAAAGCAGGTGGCCGATATCGAGGATCTGGTTGCACAGAACGTCGATGCGATCATCGTTCAGCCTGTAACGTCAACGTCTGCGGATGCGTCGATCGCCAAGGCCGTGGCAGCCGGCATTCCTGTTGTCCTGCACACCGGCCGTATCGAGAGCGATGCCTATACGACCGAGATCCAGGGCGGCGCCGAACACTTCGGCAAGGTGATGGGCGACTGGCTCGTCAACGAGGTTGGCACCGACGGCAAGATCTGGGTTCTGCGCGGTCTCGCCGGACACCCGGAAGACACCAACCGTTACAACGGCCTGCTGCAGTCTCTTGAAGGCACGAATGTCGAGGTCATCGCCGAAGAACATGGCGACTGGCAGTACGACAAGGCCAAGAACCTGTGTGAGACGCTTTATCTGAACAACCCGTCTGTCGACGGGATCTGGTCTTCCGGTGCCGACATGACCCGTGCCTGTGTTGACGTGTTCAAGCAGTTCGGCGCTGAAATTCCGCCGATTTCCGGCGAAGGCAACAACGGCTTTTTCGGTCAGTGGATCCGGGACGGATTTAAATCCGTGTCTGCGGAATACGCGCCTGCCCAGGGAGCTGCCGGGGTGCGTGCTGCTGTCGCCCTGCTGGAAGGCAAGGAGCTGAAGAAGCACTACGACTACAACCCGGCAGGCTGGGACGTCGACAAGGCCAAGCAATATTACCGCGAGGACCTGTCTGCCAACGTCTGGTGGCCAACCGAGCTGCCGGAGGAAAAGCTGCAGGAGCTCTACGGCAAGAAATAGCCTCCTCCCGAGGCCGGACGGCCAGCCGGTGCTGCAGTTCCGCGCACCGGCTGGTCACCGACAGCAAAGATCCAGAATATGATCCGGGGGAGAAGGCAATGACTTGCCTCGTTGAAATGTCGAACATTTCCAAATCGTTCGGCGGAAGCAAAGCAGTCGACGGTGTGTCACTCAAGCTCATGCCCGGCACGGTCCATGCCCTGATGGGTGAGAACGGTGCCGGCAAGTCGACGCTGATGAAGATCCTGGCCGGTGTCCACCAGCCCGACAGCGGGGAGATCTTCCGCGAGGGGCGGAAAGCTGGTTTCGAGACGCCGAGGGAAGCTCTTGAAGCAGGCATATCGACCGTGTTTCAGGAGCTGTCTCTGCTCGCCAACCTGACGATTGCGGAAAACATGTTCCTTGGCCGCGAGCCGGTAACAGCGTTCGGAACGGTCGACAGGGCAAGGATGCGGCGCGAAACCCGCAAGGCCCTTGCCGCATTGGGGCTGGAGTTGAACCCCGATATTCTGGTTTCCGAGCTGTCGATTGCGGAGCGCCAGTTCGTTGAAATTGCCCATGGCATCAAGGCGGATGCCTCGGTGTTCATTCTGGACGAACCGACAGCCGCGCTGAATGCGGCCGATGTCGAGGTGATGAATGCGCAGATCAGGCGCTTGCGCGATGAAGGCAAGGCGATTGTCTATATTTCGCACCGCATGGACGAGATATTCGGCATCTGCGACACGGTGACGGTTCTCAAGGACGGCAAGCTGGTCGCAACGCGGCCCCTGAGCGGCATGACGCCGGACAGCCTCATTGCCCTGATGGTCGGCCGCGAACTGCAGGACCTCTTTCCCGCACGAGGAAAAGCGTCAACAGAAACCGTCCTCGACCTTGAAGACTTCAGGATCGATCCGGGCAGCACACCGCTGTCCCTTCATGTCAACAAGGGCGAGATCGTCGCCCTCGCTGGACTGGAAGGGCAGGGGCAACAGCAATTGCTGAGATCGCTCGCCGGGCTTTACCCGGCTTCGACAGGCACCGCCTCCATCAAGGGCAAGATCTTGCCGCTCCCCGCGCCGAAAGCATCCGGCATCCGGCAGCTTCAGGCAAGGAAAGTCGGCTTCGTTCCCGAAGACCGGAAGGAAGAGGGTCTCTTCCTGGGACTTTCCATCGCACACAACATTGCCGTCGGTCTGTCTTCCGTGCATGGCGAACTCTCCATCGCGCACGACTATCGCAAGGCGATTTCCGAGACGATGGCCAGCATGAACATCAAGGCGTCCGGCCCATCCGCACCGGTCGGCACGCTTTCGGGTGGCAACCAGCAGAAGGTGCTCCTGGGGCGCTACCTTGCGGCGGGTCTTGATCTGCTGCTCATCGAAGAACCGACCCGGGGTGTCGACATCGGGGCGAAGGCGGAAATCTACAAGCTGTTGCGCAGCTTTGCGGACAAAGGTGGCGCGGTTCTGGTTCTGTCCCGCGAGACAATTGAGCTTATCGGCCTGTGCGACCGCATTTATGTCGTCCATGGCAAGGCCATTGTCGCGGAGCTGCCCGCCGAGACCGCAACGGAGCACCAGATCCTGAACGCTGCCTTGAGCGCCTGACCCTGCCCACAAGATTGAAGTGATCATGACACAAGCATTTCTCGCGAGATTGACGCAGCCGAAAGGCCGGCAGGGTTTGTGGATGCTGCCCTTGCTGATCGCCATCGCCATCAGCGTTTATCTCGGTCTTCGCACCGACCAGTTCCTCGGTTCTGAAAACCTCTTCAACCTGATTGCCCAGGCGATGCCGTTGGTCATCACGGCCATTGGCCAGATGTTTGTGGTGGTGGTGGGCGGCCTCGATCTGTCGGTGGGTTCCCTCATCAGCTTCACGACGGCCATTCTGGCGCTTGATGCGCCGGGCTACGTGACGATACCCGCGGTTTTCCTGTTCGCCGTATTGGTTGGCCTCAGCAACGGCCTTGTGATCACCCGGCTGAATGTCCACCCGATCATCGCAACGCTGGCAATGCAATATGTCATTCTGGGCATCACGCGCATCCTGCGTCCGGTTTCCGGAGGCACCGTGCCCGATATCGTCATCCAGTCGGTCGGCGGCACGTTTCTCGGAGTACCGATGCCGGTGTTCTGGGGTGTCGCGGTGGTTCTGGTGGCCTGGAAGTTGCTGCATGGATCGCGCTTCGGCCTGCATCTGTTTGCGATCGGCGGCGGAGTTGCAAACGGCACGCCGGATGCTGCGCGAAATTTCGGCGTTCCGGATCGTCGAAACATCCTGCTCGCCTATGTCGCCTGTTCGTGTTTTGCGGCCCTTGCCGGTGTCTTCCTGGCCGGCCGGATTGTTTCGGGCGATCCCAATGTCGGTCTCTTGTTCGAACTGGATGCGATTACCGCCGTCGCCGTCGGCGGAACACAGCTCTCCGGCGGTATCGGCAGCCTGCAGGGCACGGTGATCGGGGCACTGGTCCTGGCGCTGCTGTCCAACGGCATGAACCTCACCAACGTGTCGCCCTTCATCCAGACCGCGATCAAGGGCGGTCTCCTGCTCCTGGTCGTAGGGCTCCAGACCCGCAAGAAAATAGGGCTTTGATCATGTCAGCGATCGTGAAGCATCCTTTCCTGCAGCGCCTGCTGCGTGTTCCGCCGGCGTACTACGTGTTCGCCATCCTGCTGATCACGCTCTGGATTGCCAGGCCGCACATGCTCAACGCCAATATCATGGGCATCTTCATTCGCCAGGTGGCGCCGCTCGGCGTGCTGGTTCTGGCTCAGTTGCTGGTGATGCGCGTGAAGAGCATCGACCTTTCCGGCGGTGGCATCATCCTGTTGGTCAACTACTTCATTTCCTCGGGCATCTTTCCCGGGGCGTCGATGCCGTTCTTCATCGGGCTAAGTCTGGCAACCGGCACCGCGATCGGTCTCTTCAACGGCTGGATGATCGGCAAGCGCCGGGTCTCTGCAGTTATCGTCACACTGGCGGTCAGCATCATCCTGGTCGGGTTCGTGCAGTATCTTTCAAGCGGCAAACCACCCGGTGACGTGCCGTCCTACCTGAACGACATCTACAACATCAAATGGGGGCCGGCCCCGGTTCCGGTGCTGTTCTGGTTTGCCCTGACCGTGGTGATGGCGCTCTTTCTCTCAAAGACGGTGTTCGGCAGATATGTCACTTCGGTCGGCGAGAACCCGGAAGCCGCGCATTTTTCAGGGGTACCGGTCGAGCGGACCGTCATTCTCGCCCATACGCTGGCCGGTTTCATCGCAGCAGTAGCAGCCCTGGTGCAAACCGCCTCCATCGCGGTCGGCAGTGTCCGCGTCGGCCTCGATCTGCCGATCCTGGCAGTGGCTGCAACCATTCTCGGCGGGGTCGTCTTCGGCCGGGGTGAAGGCGGTGTCTGGGGCCCGTTCTTCGGGGTCCTGTCCTTCGCCCTCCTGTTCGTGGTGATGACCACTTTCGGCATCGATGACCCGGGCAAGCTCATCGCCCAGGGGCTGATCATCCTGCTCGCCGCCATCTTCTACGGCATCAGAACGTCCAGATCCAATTGAGCCTTTCCGTAAAATTTGAGGAGGAAACAATGGCAAACGAAAAGTCGATACTTTGCTTTGGGGATTCGCTGACCTGGGGCTGGATCCCCGTCGTCGAAGGCGCCCCGACAATGCGCTACCCGTATGAACAGCGCTGGACGGGGGCAATGGCCGCCGAGCTGGGCGAAGGGTACCGGATTATCGAGGAAGGCCTCAGTGCCCGCACGACGAGCGCCGATGATCCCAACGACCCCCGTCTGAACGGTAGCCAGTACCTGCCGTCGGCCCTTGCCAGCCACCTGCCGCTGGATCTGGCGATCATCCTTCTGGGAACCAACGACACCAAGCCGTTCTTCAACCGCACTCCCTATGACATTGCCTACGGCATGTCGAAGCTGGTTGGGCAGGTGCTGACATGTGGTGGCGGCATTGGCACGCCTTATCCGGCGCCAAAGTGCCTTGTCGTCGCACCGCCGCCCCTGACGCCTATGCCGCATCCCTATTTCCAGGGCATGTTTGGCGGGGGCCACGAAAAGTCGGCGGCGCTGGCCGAGCAATACCGGAACATGGCCGATTTCATGAAGGTCGATTTCCTCAGCGCGGCTGACCACATCACCACTGACGGCTGCGACGGCATTCATTTCACGGCCCAGAACAACATCGACCTGGGCAAGGCCATTGCCGGTAAGGTTCGTGAGATCCTGGACCGGCAGCAGGCCGAAGCGGCTTGATACTCCTGGTTCAGACCTGACAACTCTCCTTGCCGCCCGCCAGTGTAGCCAAAGCATTTGCGGGCGGCTTGACTTTGCATGAAATTCTTCGCAACTATCCCGTCATGAACAAAGCCGCCGCGACCAGCTACAAACGAGATTTCAGAGCTATCCCCAAAGCGGGAGAGTAGCCCCCGGCTCGGCTGTCATGCGCCCCGAGCCTCGGGGTAAACACTTGAGATGATGCAACAGGAACCGGTCCTGCCGGTTGAAATCATCGAAGCGCACAAATCACCACATCTTGAGACTTAACTCCGCCGTCCGGACGTGTTCCGTCCATTGGTGCCTGAAGGCACCCGGCAAGGGGGACTTTATGCGCGAACCGACTGATTTTGCTTCGAAGCCTGACATCGTTATCGGCACGACCGACTATGAACGACTGGAAAGCCTCGCTTCCTCGTTTGAAACACGATTGCCAAGTGTCACGGAGGATCTCCTGGCCGAATTGAGCCGGGCCAGACTCGTCCCTGATGGGGCGTTGCCTGCCGATAGTGTGAGAATGGGTTCCGTCGTCCGGTTCCGTACCGACGATACGGACGAAAAGATCCTGCAACTGGTCTTTCCGGGCGACGCGGATATCGCAAACGGCAGGATTTCCATCCTGACACCCATCGGCACCGCCCTCATTGGCCTTTCCGCGGGCCAGTCGATCGCTTGGTGTGCAAACGACGGACGTCGGCATCGCCTAACCGTCGTGTCGGTCAGCCAGCCGCCGCTCGTCGGTGGAGGTCCGGAGTTGCAGAGCCCGGATCGCGGCTAGTCATGACTTCCGGCTCGCCGTTTCACAAACCCCGTTTCCTGGATCATGCAGGCAGTCTTCTCGCAGGAACTTAGCCCCTGCCGGTCTCTCGCACCCGAGATGGCCGGACAGGGGGAACAGTCTTGAAGCTGAAATCAGTTCCAACACCGGCCTTTGCCAAAGCGGGGCCGAAGGAGACACCGCATGCGCGAACCAAAGCAGTTTATCTTCACCAACAAGGACTACGCGACTTTGACCAGAATGGTGTCGCAATGCCCGCGAACCAATACGCCGTTTGTTTCCCTGCTGCGCCGGAAATTGGCGCAAGCCCACGTAGTGCCCTCATCGGAGATCCCGGTGAACGTCGTCACCATGAACAGCCGCGTGACCTTCCAGGTGGACGATCATGCACCCGACACAAGGGTGGTCATTCCCGATGAAGCCGACAGTCTTGTCGGCCTCACCTTGCCGATCACGACGACAACGGGAATGGCCCTGCTTGGCATGTCGGAAAAGCAGAGCATTGAGCTAACGGGCCTTGGTCGTCAGAGCAGGACACTCACGGTGATCGGGGTTGCCTACCAACCAGAAGCCATGGGTGGTGTTCGCATGGACGTACCGCAAGGCCCGTTATCCGGCAGACGGCAAGGCAGGCCATTTCTGCATCTTGTTCACAGCTCGGATGACGACGCAGAGGGCAATCTCGTTCACTTGCACCGGTAAAAATGCACGATCGACTGTCGCCCGGCGCCATATGCCGGGCGACAGCGAGGAGTTGGTTTTGCTCGTCGCCTTCTCAGCTGACGAGCTCTGCTGCCGGCGTGCGTTGCCAGGTGAATTGCTCGAAATACGGCTCGATCGGCGTATCGGCCAGCTTGTTGGTGTAATTGCTCATCACCTTCTGCGAGATGGCAAGCACGACTTCGAGTACCTGCCGGCTGGTAAAACCGGCAGCCAGAAACGCCTCCACCTGCTTGTCGCCGGCCGATCCGCGCTCGCGAACCATCTGCAGCGTGAACCGGCGAAGCGCTTCAAGCCTGGGTGTTGGCAATGACGTTTCGTTGCGCAAGGCGTCCGAGACCGCATCATCAACGCCCATTCGCTTTGCGATGCCGGTGTGGGAGGGGACGCAGTAGTGGCAATCGTGCTCGACGTTTATCGACTGCCAGACAACAGTCTTTTCCTCGTCCGTGAAGCTGCTTTCCAGAAAAAGGCGATGAAGAACCAGATACCCTTCCAGCAAGCCCGGCGCTTCCGCCATGACCGCATGGAGGTTGGGCACGACCCCGAAGGCGGCCTTTGTTTGTTCGAGCAAGGGTTTGCTGCGATCCGGCGCCGATTGTGCCGTGTGGATTTCAAATTCGATCATGACGATTGTCTCTTGTCAGTTTGAAAGCGGGGGAATGCGCTGCCGTTAGTCCTGCGCGCTTAAAAGTGTTCAGGCGGAGAGTTCGATGGCCAGCGCGGTGGCTTCGCCGCCGCCGATGCACAGCGCTGCAACGCCGCGCTGGGCTCCACGTGCTTTCAAGGCATGAATGAGTGTGACAACCAGACGGGCACCGGTCGCGCCGATCGGGTGGCCGAGCGCGCAGGCGCCGCCGTTGACGTTCAGTTTCTCGCGCGGAATGCCGATGTCATGTGCGGCAGCCATTGCGACCACCGCGAAGGCTTCGTTGATCTCCCAGAGGTCGACGTCATCGGCAGACCAGCCGGTGCGATCCAGAAGTTTGAGGATCGCCGGGATCGGCGCGGTCGTGTACCAGGCCGGGTCCTGCGAATGGGTCGCGTGGCCACGCACGATTGCTAATACCGGCAGTCCGTTGGCTTGCGCATAGCTCTTGCGGGTCAGAACCAGGGCCGCGGCACCGTCCGCATTGGCCGAGGCACTGGCAGCTGTGATGGTGCCGTTTTCAGAAAAGGCCGGGCGAAGCCTCGGGATTTTTTCCGGATCGACCCGTCCCGGGATTTCATCGTCCTCGATAGTGACCGTGCTTTTGCGGCCTGCAACCTCAAGAGGGACGATTTCATCCCGGAAGGCACCACCGGTCACCGCCTTTTGCGCACGGACGAGCGTTTCCTGGGCAAAGGCGTCCTGGTCGGCGCGAGTGAAACCGTATTTTTCCGCAGCTGCTTCTCCGAAAGACCCCATCGGGCGGCCGGCCTCATAGGCATCCTCCAGGCCGTCGCGCATCATGTGGTCAAGTACCTCGCTACTACCGAACTTTCGACCCGCGCGCATTTGCGGCAACAGGAATGGCGCGTTCGACATCGATTCCATGCCACCTGCAACGACGATGTCTGCCGACCGGGAAGTCAGGAGATCGTGTGCAAGCATGATGGCCTTCATGCCGGAGCCGCAAACCTTGTTGAGTGTGGTTGCACCCGTGTGGTCGGAAAGACCGGCTGCACGGGCCGCCTGCCGGGCCGGAGCCTGTCCTTGACCAGCAGGAAGAACGCAGCCCATCAGAACTTCACTGATCGAGTCTCGCCCAGCTCCCGCATCCTCAAGCGCTGCTCCAATCGCTGTCGCGGCGAGCTTCGGAGCTGCTACGGGGCTCAAGGCCCCCATGAAAGCACCTAGCGGTGTGCGTCTGGCGGCGCAGATAACGATCGGATCGGGCTCGCTCATGGGTATCTCCTGGTTGGTTACCAGAATTAGATTATGATCATAATTGATAAAATCAAGAATAGATTTGGATCGTAATCCGAATTACGATTCCAACAGCCAACGGAGGTAGGAATGCGTGTCAGCAGGGAAACGGCAGCAAGAAACCGCGAGAACGTCGTGAAAACCGCGAGCAAACAGTTTCGGGAACACGGCTACGACGGGATCGGTATCGCAGGATTGATGAAAGCTGCCGGGCTGACTCAGGGCGGGTTCTACAAGCAATTTGCCGACAAGGACGCCATTATCACCGAAGCAACGCAGCAGGCGCTGGACGAAAATCTCGTTGCCTGGCAATCCGTTGTTGAAGGACACCGGGACGACCCTTTGAACGCTCTACGACGCTGGTATCTATCCCGGGAACATGTCGACAGACGTGACGCAGGCTGCGCTTATGCCGCGTTGGCGGCCGAAGCCCCGCGTCACGGCAAGGATCTCCAGGATGCATTTTGTGAAGCCGTTGAGAAATCCATCACTCTGCTGACCGACACCCGCGCCGAAAGTGCCCAGACCCGCTGCGAGGCAATTCGGCTGATCACCGGCATGGTCGGGGCACTTGTCCTGTCACGGGCTGTCGGGGAGGGGGCGTTAAGCCAGGAAGTTCTCGATTGTGCGATTTTGGAACCAGCGCCTGGACGCGCCAAATAGGCAATGCCCCGGCTTCTCATGCGCCTTTTCACCGTTGTGGTGCATTGATCCTGTTTTGCGCTCAAGGGCGATACGGCAATAAGGTGAAACCGGAAATCGGCATACACGGCCGTTTTGGTACCGTTGAACCCCATGTCAAGCATCGGCAAAAACGGTCAATGGAGGACGGCCTGCGGCTTGAGAAATTGTCTCGTCCCATTTGGCCAGGACGGTTGCCGTGGAAAAGCGGTCCAGCGAAGGTGGGCCGGCCTCGCAAAAAGATCCACGCAGCTCTGGGTCGGTAAGGACCCGAGTGATCGCTGAAGCAAGTGCCTCCTTGCTGCCCATCGGCACGAGCAGACCTGTGGTTCCGTCCTGCACGATCTCGCTGGGTCCCCACGGGCAGTCGACGGACACAACGGCCATCCCGCTCGACATCGCCTCGAGGACGACATTCGCAAAACCTTCGAAGCGCGAACTCAGGGCAAATACGTCGCCGGGCGATACCCATTCGCCAGGAACTTGCGTGACACCCGAAAGACGGACGACTTCCTGCAGCCCGAGGTCGGAAATCTGCTTTTCGAGTGCGGACCGCTCCGGCCCTTCGCCATAGATCGTCAACACCGCATCTGGGACGCGCTCCACAACCTGGGCAAAGCTGGCGATGAGGATATCAAAGCCTTTCTGCCGATCGAGCCGTCCTACCGCGACCACTCTGCGGCCCGCATCGGGCCGCGGCATGGCGCGCGGCAGCGGCGTGACCGGATTTGGAATAACGATGGTTTTCTTGCGAACGCGGGCGGGTTGTCTTGCGCGCGCGCGCTCCGTCATGACGACGAGACTGGTCGCTGCAAAGGCCGCCATCGGCCGAGACCAGCGCCAGAAGCGGCTCATTTGCTGAACATCAAAATTGTTGCGTTCGGATATGATCGTTGGCGTTCCGGTACCTGCGGTCGCAAGAACGGTGATGACGTTTATCTTGGTCAGGAAGGAGACGACCATATCCGGTCTGATCCTTGCAAAGCGCCTGCGCAGATCCTTTACCCGTTGCATGGTGACAAAATGCCGGGAGTAATTACCGGTGCGGCTTAGCCCTTCGACCTGAATTCTGGAGTCATAGGAAAAATAGGAGGTGGAATCGGTCGCATTCAGGGCGATCACATGTACATCGTCGCCAGCGGCAAGGCGGTGGTGCGCCAGCAGGTTGACGACTTTTTCAGCGCCGCCTGCTCCGAGGCCCGCAAGAACAAACACAACACGCATTACGGGTCCTTTCTCGCTGCTGGGCTGGTGAAGCCTTTCGGTGCCGGATGCCTGTTAGTCTCTGATAGTTCAATTTGGGCCCGGTCTTCAGCAATCATCACTTGATGCTCGTCGGCGATGACCATACGGGTAAGCTTTGGCGTCATTGTAACGCTTCCCTTCGGATCGTCTTTTAGTGATGATTTGAAGAATGGAAGACCGTAATGCAGGTCCTGTTTTGCCTGACGGGACTTTGGATCTCGGAAGTCGCTCCATGCCTCCGCGCGCGCTCACACATGACGGCGATACCCCAGTGAATGCCGTTGCCGAGGGTCAGTTCCGACGCGGAGACATCGAACCGGGATATTTCGAGTTTGGCATCCGCTGCGCGTTTGGTATGTGCCCTTCCAGTCGTCCGCGTAATTCTGGCTTGACGTCTTAAAGGGAACGCTTCAGCGGATAATTGGTCGATAAAGTTACTATGTAGCTTGCCCATGTCACCCCACCATATTCAATTGGAAACGAAATTTATTCTTGTAGGAACTATCTATGGCTATAGATTTACAGGACGTATTACGCTGAAGGTGGATTTCGTTTGCCCTTAACGCGCTGTAAGAAGAATATCCACCAAGAAATACACTGTAAAAAATATAGCGCTGCCACCAACCGCATGGTTGGCATTCTTTATCAATCAGGAAGCAACTTGTTTTGGGATCTTTTTGTGTTGCTTAAGCTTTGTTATTTTCTAAATTGAAATAGAACCTTCCGTGTTCATGTCGTTTGCATTTAGGAATATTTCCAAAATCAAACTGCAATAGCTGGTATTCCAAACGTGGTCTTGCGCATGTTTCTACGAGCACTCTTCATGCTCGCAGATCGGACGATGCCGCTTCCCTCACCGTGCTGTCAGGTTGCCCAACCCACTACCTGAACTTGCCGCACAGGAGCGAAGAAATAAATTATAATCAGCCATCAGCCCTATATTAACAAATAATACACCATTAACGCTGCGCAGGGAAAGCTTTGAATGTCGAAAGTTTTTCAGAGAGGCCTGAGACCTTTTAATTGCAAAGTTCGTCAATGTGATTGATCTTCAAGAAGGCAATAATATTTAGTTGGTTAATGCGAAGCTTTCAGTAATTCAAGAATAATTCTTGATGTGAGTTGGATGAAGAAAATAATTTACATCAGATATCACAATACCTAGGTCAATTTATCGAGACGCTAGACTTTGTCAGGCTTGTGAAACAAGACACGTACTGAATAGTCACGTCTCAGAGTGTTCCGGAAAATGTATTCGCAACTCGTTCGTCGAGTACAGGCAAAGCGGCAAGGACCGGCCTTTTATCGAAACGTCACAGCAGTCAGCTGACACTCCGTTCGGCACGAAATTGCATCCAAGGTTTGCGTTTCAACCTGTCGGACATACCTTCGGAGTGGGCACAGGAAGAAGCCTTCGAGGTACTGCCTTTTTGAATTCTTCGAGATGAGAAGACCTTTGGGGGGAACCTTTCAGGCGTTTCTTGCTCCAGCGCATCGGATCTTGTGTAGCGTTATGAGCACCAAGGGTTTGTATTGGCAGAGGCGGACATGGACGTTGACAAGGTGAGGAATTAATATATGCATAGGCTATGCAATTATTGGACGCCAACAAACTGGGTGCCCTCGGCACTTTGATCCGCGACCGGACAGATGCGGCGCTGGGACCATTGTCGCCAAGCGCTGCCGCCGTTCTGTCGATGCTTCACTTCAAGCCCGGGTTGACGACGAGTGAAATCGCAACAGTCGTCGGCGTCAGTCAACCGACTGCCGTCAGGTTGATAGATGGGCTGGAACGACAGGCGTTGATCAAGCGCGGCGAGCAGGTAGGGCGTGTCACCCCGCTCAGCCTGACAAAGGCGGGTCACGATGAGGCCGAAGCGTTGCAGCTTCGCCGGCTGGCCGCTTTGGACGGTTTGCTTGGCGCCTTGCCCGAGAAAGACCGGAACCGGTTCGTTTTGCTGCTGGACAGGGTTCTTGAAGAGGCGACGACATCGCGATCCTTTGCCAGAACAACTTGCCGGCTGTGCGAGCATAACCTTTGCAGCGCCGATGTTTGCCCGATTGGCTGCAAGGCCAGCGAAATCGAGAAAGCGTAGGAGCGGCTATGAGCACGTCTGAAGGAAACGCCTCACCTTACATCGATCCGGATGCATGGGTTGCGCCCGACGCGACGGTTGCGGGCGATGTCAGGATCTGTGCGGGCAGCAGGATCATGAATGGTGCCCGGCTGGTGGCGGAAGGCGGCAGCACAATCCGTATCGGCCGAAACTGTATCGTCCTCGAAAACGCCGTGATCCGCGCAACGTCCCGTCACGATTGCAAAATCGGAGATCATTGTCTGATCGGTCCGAACACTCATGTTGTCGGCGCGGAAATCGAGGATGAAGTCTTCATCGCAACCGGAGCTGCCGTTTTCCATGGCGCGCAGGTGGGGCACGGGTCGGAGGTTCGCGTCAACGGCACGGTTCACCTTCGCACGCGGCTGGAACCCGGATCGACCGTTCCGATCGGATGGGTCGCTGTCGGTGACCCGGCCCGGATCCTTTCGGCAGACCAGCATGAAGCCATCTGGACGATCCAGAAGCCGCTCGACTTTCCGGGGTTTGTCTATGGCGTCGACAGAAACGCTCCCGACGTGATGAAAACCATCACCCAACGGCTTTCGGAAAGCCTGGGGGAACGCCAGGTAACCGCGGCCGGTGCACCAACCGTGCCGGGCTTTTGAGCCCAGGAATTACCGACAGGTAGGCCACGACCGGACCGCACCTGAGTTAACGGCGCGAGCCCGGTGTGCCCGTTGCAATCCGCTTATTGAAACGTCTTCAGATAGGCGATGACGTTCTCAATTTCCTCGTCCTTGCGCAGCCCGGCGAAGGACATCTTTGTCTTGGGGACGACTTCCTTTGGCTTATGCAGATAGGCCGTCAGGGTTTCTTCGTCCCAGACCAGTCCGCCGTCAGCCTTTTCGGTCATGCTGGCGGAATATTTATAGCCTTCGACCTGGCCTGCAGGCGCGCCGACAATCCCGTTCAGCGCCGGGCCAACCTTGTTCTTGGCGCCGTCGCCGACAGCATGGCAGGCTTGGCATTTCTTGAAGATCTTTTCGCCTGCAGCAGCGTCGCCGTCAGCCCAGGCAGGAGCCGCTGCGAAGAGACCCGCAAGCGTGACAAGGCAGGTGAGTGTCTTTCTCATGATGTTTCCTTTCCTGTTGCCGGCACTTTGCCGACGATACGGCCGGCGGACGGCCGCGGTGGGTTTTCATGGTGGCCGGGCAAACCTTGTTTGCCCGGCCTGACCGGTCCGTCCCCAGGCCTCATTGTCGGACGGACGAGGTCATGGTGAGGGTGCGAGGCCAGAAAGCCGGTGATCGCCTTTCACATCCTTGACATCCGTCAAGCGAGCCTCCGGCTATTCGGCGGCAACGGGCTGTCTTGCCAGCTGGCATTGCGACCAAAGCGAATGAAGTGCGCAGACCAGCCGGTCGACATCCCCGGATGTGTGAACCGGCGACGGGGTAATCCGAAGCCTCTCGGTTCCCTTTGGAACGGTCGGGTAGTTGATCGGCTGGATGTAGATGCCGAAATCCTCCAGGAGTGTGTCCGACAGGAATTTGCACTTGGCCGGATTGCCGACGATCACCGGTATGATGTGGCTGGGATTGTCGACATGTGGAATGCCGAGCGTATCGAGACGCCGCCGAACCTTCGCGACGACGGCCTTGTGGGCTTCCCGTTCCACCGAACTTTCCTTCAAATGCCTGATGGATGCCGCTGCGGCTGCCGCGATCGCGGGGGGAAGGGCTGTGGTGAAGATAAAGCCGCTGGCAAAACTGCGCACGAAATCGCAAAGTTCGGCAGACGCTGCGATATATCCTCCGACAACGCCGAAGGCCTTGCCAAGGGTGCCTTCGATGACGGTCAGGCGGTCCATCACGCCTTCCTGTTCTGCAATACCGCCTCCGCGCGGCCCATAAAGGCCCACGGCATGGACCTCGTCCAGATAGGTCATGGCACCAAATCGGTCCGCAAGATCGCAGATCTGCGAAATCGGCGCGATATCCCCATCCATGGAGTAGACGCTTTCAAAGGCGATCAGCTTCGGCTTTGCCGGGTCGGCAGCCCGCAATTTGGCTTCCAGGTCTTCCAGGTCGTTGTGTTTCCAGATCACCTTTTCGGCGCGCGAGTGGCGTATTCCCTCGATCATCGAGGCGTGGTTCAGGCTGTCGGAAAAAACGATGCAGTCGGGGATCTGCGAGGCGAGCGTACCGAGCGCCGCCCAGTTGGAGACGTAACCGGATGTAAACACCAGGGCGGCTTCCTTGGCATGCAGATCGGCGAGTTCGGCTTCCAGCAGCACGTGATCGTGTGTCGTGCCGGAAATGTTTCTGGTTCCGCCTGCCCCGGCTCCGCAGCGGTCGACCGCCTCGTGCAGGGCTGCCAGAACCTTAGGGTGCTGCCCCATGCCGAGGTAATCGTTCGAGCACCAGATGGCGACATCTTTGGTGCTCTCTCCGCTGGTCCACTTCGCTTCCGGAAAATTGCCGCGTTTGCGCTGAAGGTCGATGAAGACGCGGTAGTTTCCATCATGCTTCAGGTCTGCAAGACGGCTTTTGAAAAAGGCTTGATAGTCCATGACGTCCCCGCTTTCTCAAGTGTCCGGTAGACGCTAGTTGCGGGGCGGGGCAGGCTGAATGACAATAGTCAAGAAAGGCAAGAATCCGTCGATGGTCTGCGCTTGCTATTGTGCAAAGTCATCAGGTCGGGCTAGACGTTCTTGCATATCACTTGCCCAGGACCTTCATCGATGCCAACCGACCGCCAGCGGAAAATTGCCCAGAACTCCCTGCTTCTGAAAAGCTTCCCGCAGGAGATCCGAGACATGGTGCTCGGCATGTCGAGCTGGCGGACATATGACCGCGGTGAGACGTTGTTCCTGCATGGCGAGACAGCCCAGGCAATCCACATCGTCATGGACGGCTGGGTCAAGCTTTACCGGATCGCGCCCAACGGAGGCGAAGCGGTCGTGAATGTCTTTGCCAAGGGCGAAAGCTTTGGTGAAGCGGTCGCGTTCCGCGGGCTTGCCTATCCGGTTTCGGCGGAAGCGGTAACCGCCTGCGAAGTGATGCGCATACCCAGCACGGCCATCCTGGAAGCCATGCGCAAGGACCCGGACATTGCCGTGTCCGTTGTGGCGTCGACCTTCATTCACCTGCATTCCCTCGTTTCGCAGCTGGAGCAGTTGAAGGCGCAAACCGGACCGCAAAGGGTTGCCGAGTTCTTGCTTGAATTGTGCGAGCAGGAAAGCGGCAGCTGCGAGGTAACCCTGCCTTACGACAAGTTCCTGATCGCCGGCCGTCTCGGCATGAAGCCGGAAAGCCTGTCGCGGTCTTTTGCGCGGTTGAAATCTGCTGGGGTCCGCATCAATCGAAATCATGCGGAAATCAAGGATATCGAACGGCTTCGGGCCTTCTCGGAAGAAGATCCGGTGGATGCCTGGACCAAGGGGTGACCATGATGAAACGGGACATTGCCCTGACGGCTATCGACACCGCGAACGCTGCCGACCCCAACCAGGAAGACGGCAAGCCCGCGGCTCTTCTATATGGGCAACGGATGAGCGAAGAGCTGGACCGGCTCTACCCGGATGCGGCCGATCCGTTGAAGGTCGCGGCCAGGGGCCAGCACATCGAGCGCTGGATCACTCCGCGCCAGTCCTACCCCGAAGGCAAGGCCGGTTACCACGCCTGGCGCCGGGATCAGGCCCGTCATCACGCGGACCGGGTCGGTGAAATCATGGCGGGCGCGGGCTATTCACCGGAGGAGATCGAGGCGGCGGCGAAGATGCTGCGCAAGGAAGGCCTCAAGCGGGACGCGGACGTGCAGGCGCTGGAAAACGTGATCTGTTTTGTGTTCCTGAAATGGTATTTCGCGCCATTTGCCGCCAAGCACGAGGACAGCAAGGTGCTCGATATCGTGCAGAAAACGGCACGGAAGATGTCGGAGGACGGACGGGCCCGGGTGCTTGCCGAATTCGATCTTCCAAAGCAGCTTGCCGAAGCGTTCAGGGACTGAGCCCCGGTGCCGCGTAAAGCACCAGTAACAGCAGGCAGAAGAACCCGATCACCCAGCTGAAGCCTGACAGCCAGGCAGGCGCCTGCCACAACCCGAGATATCGGGACAGGATGATCCGTGCCTTGATGAAGGCCAGCAGCAACAGCAGTCCGCCGAAAAGAGCCGGACTGAAATGACCGGTTCCGCCTGTTGTCACCAGAACGGTGGCGGCCGACAGGCCCAATAGCGCAATCCACGCAAGCGTGACGGAGGGAAGGGTCATCATTCGCTATCCCAGGACATAGATCACCGGAAACAGCAGAACCCAGATGAGATCGACCATATGCCAGAAGGCGGTGCCTGTTTCGATGGTACGTGGTTCGTCTTTCCAGGCAACCAGGCCCAGTACAACGATACCGGCAAGCACATGAGCCGCGTGAAACCCGGTGAGCAGGTAGTAGAAGGTGAAAAAGGGATGGGTTTCCGTGGAGATCCCTTGCTCTATCTTGACCGCATATTCCTGTATCTTGATGGCGAGGAACACGCAGCCGAGGGCCATGGCGCCAATCAGATGCAAACGCGCTGCGGTGCGTTTCATCACGAGCCGAAGCTCCAGGCTTCTGGCCGCCATAAAACCACTGGTGATCAGAACGATCGTATTGATGCCCGCAAGCGCCGGGTCGAGATGGGCACTTGCGGCCGCAAAGCCTGCCGGATCGGAAATTCGCACACCCATGAAGGCGGCAAGACCGGCACCGAACACCAGCAGTTCACTGACGATGAGTACCCACATCATCAGTTCTCCCGGCAACTCGTCGAGGATGCCGGCGTCGCCGTCTTGTTCCGGCTTCGGTGACGGAGCGTGCATCAGTGGCTCTAGCCTCCGACAATCTGGCGATAGATCTGCGGCAAGGCCTGTGTCAGCCGATCGGGATGCGGGATCACGGCAAAGCCGCCTTGACCAAACAACCGCGGAAACCAGGACTTGGCCGACTTGTCGATGGTGACGCCAAAGACGGATTGGCCTGCCCGCCGGGCTTCCCGAACTGCCATCCTGGTGTCTTCGATGCCGTGCCGCCCCTCGTAGTGATCGAGATCGTTCGGCTTGCCGTCCGTGATCACCAGAAGGAGCTTGCGCTTGCGCGACTGCGCTGCCAGGTCGGCGGACACATGACGAATGGCTGCACCCAGGCGGGTGTAGAAGCCGGGACGCAGCGTTCCGATCCTCTGTTCGACAAGGGCACTCATCGGTTCATGGAACCCCTTGCAGGACTGCAGGTACACCCGCTGCCGTTTCAGGGATGAAAACGCAGTGATGGCGAAATCATCGCCGCAGGCGTTCAGACCCCAGGCCAGCGCTGTCAGGGCTTCCCGTTCGATATCGATCACGGCGCGTCCGGTGACGGCGCTTTCGGTCGAGCGGGAAACGTCGAGCAGGATGGAAACCGCAAGATCACGCGCTTCCGGACGGGTCTGCAGCCAGATTCGCTCCGAGCCGGTGCCGCCTGCAATCCGTTCGGCTTCAGAGCGCACGGCTGCATCAAGATCCAGTCCGTCGCCTTCCAGGTGTCCACGTGTCGTCACCCGGCCCGGGCGAAGGGCCTCGAACTGCTTCTTCACCGAGCGGATGCGCCGTTTGGCCCGCTCGTCCATGCCGGCAGATCCCTTTTCAGGATCCGCTTCTGCAGTGCTGGTCAGAACGCAGACGTGGTCTGCCAGATAGCGGCCGCTGCGTGTGTCCCATTCGGGGTAGAGATGCCGTCCGGACAGTCTCTCGCGGTCCACATCCTCCGGGGCGAGGTCAAGATGCAGCTTCAGACGGGTTGCCGGTGCCTTGGAGATTTGCCCGAGGCCGATCTCCTCCTGATCGTCTGCCGCTTTCTTGGCGCTGTCGTGGTCGTCGTCATCGACACGCCGATTGAGATTGAGAAACTCCGCCCAGCTCAATATGGCTTCAAACTTGTGGAGGATCAGACTGTCCTTGCGTTCCGCCTGATCTGCCTTGCGTCTGCGGGCGCGCACGGTCTTGCCGGTCGCTTCCTCGGGTGGGCCGTCTGTCTCGCGGCTGTCGACTTCGTCTCCCGCAGAAAACACGATTGCTCTGAGATCCGGCCAAAGCGGTACCGGCCGGAAAGGGCGGTATCCGCGCGGGGCAGTTATCTCCTCGAACGAATTCCGGTCAACCCGCTCCCGAAGTTCCAGGACATCGCGGGGCGGCAGGGCGGGGTCTCCCAGAAATTGACGTATGAGCCTGTCGACCCTTGCTTCCATGTCCGGCAGCGGGGCCTGTGGTCTTGCTGCCAGCACCTGCTGGCAGAGTGCGGCGTAGAGATCCCGCAAGCCGGGAGCATGTTCGAGCGTGTCCCGCACCATCGCGGAAATCGCCCTGAGCGCTTGCAGGTCGGCGCGGAGCGGGTCCGTTTCGGCAATATGGGTTGGTGCATGGGCCGCAAGGGCCGTCAGCCAGACATAGAGGACTGCATTTGCCTCCCGCAGCGGGAACACCGCAAGACTGGCCGGCAGTCTCAGGATTTCGCCGTCGAAGCTGGTCCGTGTCACGGTTTCCGCTTCCGTGCCGAGCCGCCTCAGAAATCCGAGGCGATGGCGGGACACCTCCTGGGCGACCGGACGGAGCTCGACACTGTGAGCTCCGCCCAGTCCCCGGAAAAGGACAGCAAGCCGCCCGCCGACCTCATCGAGGCCGACCGCGGCTCCATGATGCACCTCGGGTGCACCCAGGCGGCTTGCAAACGCGTGCCACAGTTTCCCGACAGTTTCCTCGGGTTCCCATGGCTCGATGTCGATCTTGCCCATCGGTCTGGCCTCACCCAAACACGGCCGTGACAAGATCAAGGAGCCCGCGTTTCACGTCTTCATCGTCGGTCAGCGGTTCGATCATTGCAGCTTCGATCGCCCGGCCGACAGGCATGCCCTGGGCAATCAGCGTTGCCGCATAGACGACCAGACGGGTCGACACGCCTTCTTCGAGATCCTGGCCTTTCAAAGCCCTGAGTTTTCCGGCCAGACGTACCAGCGAGGCGGTCCGGTCGCGATCGAGGCCGCTTTCCTCGCAAACCACTTCGGTTTCCAGATCCGCCGGCGGGAAATCGAATTCAAGCGACAGGAAACGCTGGCGGGTGGATGGTTTCAGGGTCTTCAGGATGTTCTGGTAACCGGGGTTGTAGGAGGCGACGAGCATGAAGCCGGGTGCGGCCATCAGCTCTTCTCCGGTTCTGTCGATCGGCAGGGTCCTGCGATCATCCGTGAGGGGATGCAGCACGACCGTCACATCCTTGCGCGCTTCCACAACCTCGTCGAGATAGCATATTGCGCCCTCCCTGACGGCCCGTGTCAGCGGTCCGTCCACCCAGACGGTCTCGCCACCCTTGAGAAGATACCGGCCGATCAGATCGGCGGCGGCAAGGTCGTCATGACAGGCGACCGTGTAAAGCTTGCGGCCGAGCCTTGCCGCCATATGGGCGACGAACCGGGTCTTGCCGCAGCCGGTCGGTCCTTTCAGCAGAACCGGCAGGCCGTTCCGGTGCGCGGCTTCGAAGACATCGCATTCGTCGCCTTGCGAGAGGTAGAAGGGGGCAGGTGCCGCCCCCTTTTCCATGGAGACTGTTGCGTCCATATCCGTCACTCCGCCGGGGCGCCGGCTGCTTCACCCGGCTGGATGACTTCGCGGCGTGGCACTGCAACTGCGTAGATGAACAGGATGGCGCCGAGGACGAAGGCTGCACCGGCTCCGAAGCGCATCCAGTAGAACACGGCCAGCTGGTCCTGAACGTCCATGTAGTATTCGCCCAGGACACGCTGCAGGTGGGTTTGAACCGTTCCCGCGAACGTCAGCACGAAGGTCATGAAGGACATGCCACCGGCCATCAGCCAGAAGGACGCCATGTTGAGCACCTGGTTGTAGGGATCCCGGCCGCGCAGAAGCGGCATGGCGTAGGTGATGATCGCCAGGTTCAGGGAAACATAGGCGCCGAAGAAGGCCAGGTGTCCGTGGGCAGCGGTGATCTGCGTGCCGTGCGTGTAGTAATTCACGCCATGCAGGGTATGCAGGAATCCCCAGACGCCGGCGCCGAAGAAGGCAAGCGTCGCGCAACCGAGCGACCACAGCAGCGCGGCCTTGTTGGGGTGGTCCCGCCGGCCTTTCCACACCATCACGAAGGCAAAGGCCATCATGGCAAAGAAGGGGATCACCTCCAGCGAGGAGAAGATCGAGCCGATCCACTGCCAGTATCCGGGTGTCCCGATCCAGTAGTAATGGTGGCCGGTGCCCAGGATGCCGGAGAACAGTGCGGCGGCAACGATGACGTAGAGCCATTTCTCGATGACTTCGCGGTCGACGCCGGTCAGCTTCAGCATCAGGTAGGCAAGGACCGAGGCCATGATCAGTTCCCAGACACCTTCGACCCACAGGTGCACGACGTTCCACCAGTACTGCTTGTCGAGCGAGAGGTTGCTCGGGTTGTAGAAGCTGAACAGGAACAGGAGCGCCAGGCCCCACAGGCCCAGAAGCAGGATGTTGGTGATCGCGGTTTTCTTGCCCTTCAGCACTGTCATGGTGATGTTGAACAGGAAGATGAGGGCGGCAACAACGATGCCCACCTTGACCCATTTGGGCTGTTCGATGAACTCGCGGCCTTCCTTGCCCAGCAGCCAGTTGCCTTCAAACAGGTTGAAGACATAGGTGAGCACCACACCCAGTGTGCCGACCACCAGAATGATGAGCTGCAGATAGGCGAGCTTGGTGGAATGGATTTCCCGTTCCGCTTCTTCCGGGATCAGGAAATAGGCGGAGCCCATGAAGCCGAGCAGCAGCCAGACGATCAGGCTGTTTGTGTGCAGCATCCGCACGATGTTGAAGGGAAGCAGCTCCGACAGAAAGTTCGGCGCCACATAGATGTAGCCGGCGAGCAACCCGCCCAGAACCTGGACGGCGAACAGGCCGAGCGCCACGGCGAAATACGCCAGCGCAACCTTTTGAGATTGGTATTTCATCTTGGGTTTCCTCAGCGTTCAAAATCAGCCGGCGTCGTTCGGCGGCCAGTCCTGGGCGTCGATCTTGTCTGTCCAGATCAGGAAGTTCGAGAGATCGCGGATCTCTTCGTCCGTCAGGTGGAACTGCGGCATCTGTCGGCGGCCTTCGATGCCGGAAGGCTGGGATTCCATCCAGCCCTTGAGGGTCTCGAATGCCAGGTCAGGATCGTCCAGCACACCCCAACGGGTCATCACGTTGCCGACTTCGGGGGCGAAATACGCACCCTCGCCGAGGATCGTGTGACAATTGATGCAGGCCTTGTCCTCCCAGACCCGTTTACCTGCGGCAACGCTTTCGGTCAGCGTCTCCGCATTCGTCGATGTGCTGGTGATGTAAAGGTGGCTGTGCGCCGACAGCCCCACAAAGATGATGATGAAAAAAAGCGACCCGCCATAGAATATGTTTCGGGCCATGCTTTTGGTCATGACTTCGCGCATAGCGCGCTCCTTTCCCCGGAGTTGATCCTGCCGGGAGGGTGCCAGCGCGTAGCCGCATTTCCTTAACCAAAGTCAAGTGGACCGGAAAGGCGTGCCGAAGACGGTGAAAATCATCGCAATGGGATCGACGCGTTCGCCGATGTTGCCGCGAAGGGCATGCTTCCCTGCGACAATTGTGTCGTTTTGCAGGCGATGAACATGTAATTATCTAAATGAAAACAAAGGCTTAGAAAGATCGTATCTTGCCGGTTTTCCCGCCGAACATGGCTGAACAAACCTGCCTGAAAATTTCAAGTTAACGAAAGTCAAGGAAGCAGACCCAGCCTGCGCGCACCGTCCGATTGCCTCACCAGTCGAACGGAGACTAATCATGATCTCGACACGAGCCATTCGGAGAAATGCGCTGCTGATGAGTGTGGCTTTCACACTCGGATTGTCGGCAGTCGGCGTTTCTGCCCAGGACAAGCCGGCGGACCACGGCAGTGGTCCTTCAGCTGCCTATGAGCCTAGCATGTCAACTCTCGGCCAGCTGAAGGTCGAGATTCCGGGGCGCAAGGAAGGCGATCCCGTGATGACGCCTGATGAATATCAGAATGCAAACCAGATCTATTTCGAACGCTGCGCCGGTTGCCACGGCGTGCTGCGCAAGGGCGCGACCGGCAAGCCGCTGACCACGGATATCACCCGGGAAAACGGCTACGAATATTTGCGCGACTTCATCACCTACGGATCGCCCGCCGGCATGCCGAACTGGGGGACCTCGGGTGAATTGACCGAGGAACAGGTCGACATGATGGCGCGCTACATCCTGCTGGAACCGGCGTCACCGCCAGAGTTCGGCATGGACGAAATGCGCAAGAGCTGGAAGGTGCTGGTTGCGCCGGAAGACCGTCCGAAAGAGAAGTTGAACGATATCGATATCGACAACCTCTTCTCGGTCACCCTGCGCGACAGCGGCCAGGTCGCCCTTATCGACGGTGAAACCTATGCCATCCATGCGGTGATCAACACAGGGTATGCGGTTCATATTTCGCGTATTTCCGCCTCCGGCCGATATCTTTACGTGATCGGGCGTGATGCGCTTGTGAACATGATCGACCTTTGGATGGAAGAGCCGGCAACAGTGGCGCAGATCAAGGTCGGCACCGAGGCCCGCTCCATCGAAACATCGAAAATGAAGGGATGGGAAGACAAGTATGCGATCGCCGGTTCCTACTGGCCGCCGCAATATGTGATCATGGACGGCGACACGCTGGAGCCGCTCAAGATCAAGTCGACCCGTGGCATGGTCTACGACGACCAGACCTATCATCCCGAGCCGCGCGTCGCCTCCATCGTGGCATCGCACTACAACCCGGAATTCATCGTCAACGTGAAGGAAACCGGCAAGATCCTGCTGGTCGACTACTCGGACATCAAGAACCTGAAGACGACCGAGATCGAAGCCGAACGCTTCCTGCATGATGGCGGGTTCGACAGTTCCAAGCGTTACTTCCTTGTGGCTGCCAACGCCCGCGGCAAGGTTGCGGTCGTCGACACCAAGGAAGGCAAGCTGACGGCCTTGCTTGAAACGGGTGGTCAGACACCTCATCCGGGGCGTGGTGCCAACCTGATCCACCCGACATACGGACCGGTTTGGGTGACTTCGCACCTCGGCGACGAAACCGTCGCCCTGATCGGGACAGATCCGGAAGGCCATCCGGACAGTGCCTGGAAGGTCGTGCAGACCCTCTATGGTCTCGGCGGGGGCTCGCTCTTCGTCAAGTCCCATCCGAAGTCGAACCATCTCTACGTGGATGCACCCTTGAACCCGGACGCGGAAGTCTCGGGCGCGATCGCTGTGTTCAACGTCAACGACCTGACCCAGGAAGAACCTGAATACAAGGTTCTGCCGATTGTCGAATGGGCGGATGTCGGCGAGGGCCAGCCGCGTGTCGTTCAGGGCGAATTCGACCAGGCGGGCGAGGAAATCTGGTTCTCCGTCTGGAACGCCAAGGACAAGGAAAGCGCGATCGTCGTCGTTGACGACAAGACGCTCGAGCTGAAGCACGTCATCAAGGACGAACGGCTGATCACTCCGACCGGCAAGTTCAACGTCTTCAACACGCGCGCCGACGTCTACTGACGTCCCGCCGGGAGAGGCGGAATTCCGCCTCTCCCGTTTCTTTCTTCCATGCCGCCTGCAGGAGCAAACGATGAAACAGCCAGGGAAGGTCTATCTGATCGGTGCGGGACCCGGTGACCCGGAGCTTCTGACGCTCAAAGCCTTGCGAGTGCTCCAGGAAGCGGATGCCGTTGTTTTTGATCGTCTGGTTTCACCTGAAATCCTGTCGTTGGCTCCGTCCGGTGCCCTGCAGGTGCCTGTTGGAAAATCGCCCGACAATCATCCCGTTCCTCAGGAGAGGATCAACGAGATCCTTGAAGAACTGGCGCTGGAAGGCTTGACCGTCGCCCGCCTGAAAGGCGGCGATCCGCTGATCTTCGGTCGCGGTTCGGAAGAAGCCGAACATCTTTTGTCACGCGGCATCGCGGTCGAATATGCGCCCGGCATCACCGCTGCCCAGGGGGCTGCCTGCGTAACAGGTGTGCCGCTCACCCATCGTGGTCTGGCAACCGGCGTCCGCTATGTGACCGGACACCGGCAGGCAAACGGCGTTCTCGACCTCGATTGGAAAAGTCTCGCCTGCGAGGACACCACGCTCGTCGTCTACATGGGGGTTGCCAACATCGGGCAGATTGCCCTGCGCCTGATTGCCGAAGGACTGAGCGGGACAACCCCTGTACTAGCCATCGCAAACGCGACGACACCGCGTGAAACCAGGCTCTATTCCGAACTCGACAGGATCGCGATCGATATCCGCGACGCCAGGTTCAAGGCACCGGTGCTGTTTGTTGTCGGCAAGGTCGTGACCCTGAGTGCCGAATGGCCGGCAGCCACCCTGGACGCCATGCTCAGTGCCGTGGACAGCGGCACAGCCGGAAGGCTGGTCCATGCTTAAGACGCTGCTCACCATTGCCTTCTGTCTTCTGGCCATCACAAGCCTCGCGCTTGCCGAGGAACAGGAAACGCCTGCGGCATTGGTCAACCTGGTGCGGCAGGACTGCGGGTCCTGTCACGGCATGACGCTGAAAGGTGGTCTTGGACCGGACATCCGGCCGGATGCCCTCGGTCATTACGACATCGACACCCTGTCCACGGTGGTTCTGGACGGCATCCCGAAAACGGCAATGCCTCCCTGGCGTCCGATCCTGAGCGAGGCCGACGCGAGAAAAATTGCCGAATATCTTTTGAAGGGAGACACGAAATGAAGTGGCTATGTGGAGCCGTTCTGGCAGCCATGTTGACCGGCACTGTCCAGGCGCAGTCGGTCGTTGCCACCGGCGATCTCGGTCTTGTGGTGGAACGGGCGAGCGGGTCTCTGTTGCTGGTCGATCAGTCCGACCGTGCCTCCCTGGCACGGATAGAAGGGCTTGGCGACCTTTCCCATGCAAGCCTGGTCTATTCACCGGACGAACGTTTCGCCTATGTCTTCGGCCGCGATGGCGGCCTTTCCAAGGTCGATCTTGTCGAGAAACGGATAGCCAAGCGGGTGATTCAATCCGGAAACGCCATCGGTGGGGCCATCTCGGACGACGGCTCACTGGTCGCGGTTTCCAACTATGAGCCTGGCGGTGTGCGTATCTTCGACGCTCAGACGCTGGAGATGGTTGCAGATATTCCGACCGGGTCGAAGACAATCGGTCTTGTCGATGCGCCCGGCAAACGCTTTGTCTTCACTTTGTGGGATGCAGGCGAAACCTGGATCGCGGACCTCAATTCGGAGGAACCGAAGATCACCAGGATTACCGGCATGGGCACCAACCCCTATGATGCTCTGATCACCGGTGACGGCCGTCTCTACATCACAGGCCTGTTTGGCGAAGACGGATTGACCGCGCTCGACCTGTGGCAGGAAAATCCCGAACCAATTCGCGTTTTGTCCGGATATGGCCGCGGGGAAGCGGAGCTACCGGTCTACAAGATGCCGCATCTGGAAGGTTGGGCACGCGCGGGCCAGGAGTTTGTCCTGCCTGCCGTCGGGCACCACGAGGTTCTGTGGGTCGATGGTGAAACGCTCGCCGAAACCGGACGCACCAGTACCCATGGTCAACCGGTCTTTGCCATGGCGAGACCCGATGGCCGCCAGGTCTGGGTAAACTTCGCACATCCGCTCAATGACACCATCCAGGTGATCGATACGATCACAAAGCAGGTCGTTCACGAATTCAAACCCGGCCCTGCCGTACTGCACATGGAATTCACGCCACGCGGTAACGAGGTCTGGGTTTCCGTGCGCGATGCCGGCAAGGTCATGATCTACGACACCCGGACCTTCGAGAATACAGGCGAAATCGACGCCGAGAGCCCATCCGGCATCTTCTTTACAGCCCGGGCACACAGGACGGGGTTGTGAGCCATGACAAGCCTCATCGATCCCATTGACTTGAACCTGCTCGACAACTGGCAACGGGACTTCCCGTTGGTGCCGAGACCTTTCGAAATCATTGCAGCGGGAACGAACTGCTCCGAAGGTGACGTTATCGGGCGGCTGCAGGATATGGCTGCGACCGGCCGGATCACCCGCGTTGGTGCCACCTGTGCACCCAACACGGTTTCGGCAAGCACATTGGCGGCCATGTCGGTGCCACACGATCGCATCGAGGCCGTTGCCGGGATCGTCGGTGCTCAGCCGGGCATAAATCATTCTTATCTAAGGGAGAATTACCGAAACCTCTGGTTCGTTGCCACCGGCCCGGACCGGGAGCATGTCAACGGGGTTCTGGACACCATACGGGAGCAGACGCAGCTTGCCGTACTGGATCTCCCGATCATCCGTCCGTTCAATATAGACCTAGGCTTCAGCTTGAACGGCGGCCTGGGCCGGCCACCAGTGCCCCGGCCGGTCCGGTTGGAGCGACTGCAGGAGCGAGACGATGACCTCCTGCAGGCTCTGACCACAGGACTACCGATCATACAGCGCCCCTACCTGCGAATTGCGGAACAACTCGGCCGAACGGAAGAGGACGTTCTGGAACGGATTGGAAGGCTGCTTGAAGCCGGTATCATTTCCCGCTTCGGCGTGATTGTACGTCACCGCGCCCTTGGCTGGCGCGCGAACGCCATGGTTGTCTGGGATATCGAACCGGAAAGGATCGCCTCGGCGGGCCCGGCGCTTGCTGCGCATCCGGGGGTGACCCTGTGTTACGAACGCAGACCCGTGGCAGGCGTGTGGCCCTATCGGCTTTACTGCATGATTCACGGCCGGAGCCGGTCGCAGGCACTGGATGTTCTCATTCAGGCATCGCGCCTGCGGGAAGTGGCGGGCGTCAGGCATGACGTCCTCTTTTCCACCCGTTGCTTCAAGCAGACCGGGGCGCTGATCTCTCGTCAGGGAGTTGCGGCATGACCCGGAAACTGTCTCCTCTTGAGCGGACCTTGATCAATCGTCTGCAGGACGATCTGCCGCTGGTTTCGCATCCCTTTCGGGAATTGGCGCAGGAACTGGGCCTGAGTGAAGAAGAGGTTGCCGGGCACATCCGGACCTTGCGCGACGACGGCCTGCTGACACGGTTCGGACCCTTCTTCGATGCGGAAGCCCTTGGCGGTGCCTTTTGCCTTTGCGCCATCGCGGTACCGCCAGCGCGTTTCGAAGACGTCTTAACCAAAGTCAATGCCTACCCCGAAGTCGCCCATAACTATGAACGGGATCACAAGCTCAACATGTGGTTCGTCCTGGCAACGGAAAGTCAGGCCGCAATTTCGGCAACTGCCGAAGCAATCGAACGCGACACAGGCTTGCCGGTGCTGCTGTTTCCGAAGGAACGCGAGTTTTTCATAGGCTTTCGGGTGAACGCATGACCTTGACCCCACAGGACCGAACGATCGTCGAAGCCACACAGGCCGGATTGCCTCTGGTCACCAGACCCTTTGCTGTCGTCGCGGAAAGCCTGGGACTGAGCGAAGCGGAGCTGATCGACCGTCTGAAGCAGCTGAAGGCGCAAGGTGTCATCCGGCGTATCGGGGCCGCACCAAATCATTACAGGCTCGGCATGACCGCGAATGGCATGACCGTCTGGGATGTCGATGACGCAGTGGTCGACAGTCTCGGCGAAAAGGTCGGCGCCCTGCCGTTCGTCACGCATTGTTACCGCCGTCCGCGGGCACTGCCCGACTGGCCTTACAACCTCTTTGCCATGGTTCATGGAGAAACCCGCGAGGAAGTGATTGCAAAGCGGGCGGAGATTTCCAGTCTGCTGGGCAAGGCCTGCCGTGCCGGCGACATCCTGTTTTCAACGCGCATCCTGAAAAAGACCGGCATGCGCCTTCGCGGCAAGGAGGGCTGAACGATGTTCCGCCTCTCGGAATACATGCACCAGATCGTGGAGCCGACACCTGTCAGGACACGCCGCGGCACCGGTGCGGTCAAACCGGTGGTGATCTGGAACCTGACCCGGCGCTGTAACCTGAAATGCCGGCATTGCTACACCGTGTCGGCAGACGTCGATTTTCCAGGTGAGTTGAGCCACGACCAGGCCATGGCGACCCTGGAGGATCTTGGACGCTTCGGCATTCCCGCCCTGATCCTGTCCGGAGGTGAGCCGCTCGACAGGAAGGATCTGTTCGAGATCGCGGGGCGCGCCAGAAGCCTTGTGCGCATGCTGGCTCTGTCGACCAACGGCACCAGGCTGCACGGCGAGACTGCCGACAAGGTGGCGGAGATCGGCTTCGATTATGTGGGCATTTCCATTGACGGGATCGGGGCCACGAACGACTGGTTTCGTGGCGTCGAGGGCGCTTTCCAATCTGCCCTGCGGGGCGTTCGCGAATGCAAGTCACGTGGCATCAAGGTCGGGCTGCGCTTCACCCTGACCGAGGGCAACCACGAAAGCCTGCCGGATCTTCTGCGTCTGTGCGACGATGAAGGTGTCGACAAGTTCTATCTGTCCCATCTCGTCTATGCCGGCAGGGGCGACAAGCACCGCGGCGAAGATGCCGAGCACAAGCGCTCCAGATGGGCAATGGACATTCTGATGGACCGTGCATGGCAAGGTGTCAGCGGTGGCCGGCCACTCGATATCGTAACCGGCAACAATGATGCCGACGCGGTTTACTTTCTGGAATGGGTACAGCGGATCTTTGGTCCGGAAACGGCAGCCCATGTGCGCGGTCATCTTGCGGCCTGGGGAGGCAATTCCTCCGGTCTCGGTGTCGCCAACATCGACACCCTCGGCAACGTGCATCCGGATACCTACTGGTCCGACTACACCATCGGCAGCGTGAAATCCGTTCCGTTCTCCGAACTCTGGACCGGTGAAGACCCCATGCTGGCCCGGCTCAGAACAAGGCCAAGACCGCTCAAGGGGCGCTGCGGTGCCTGTGCCTTCAAGGACGTGTGCGGCGGCAATACCCGTATCCGCGCACTGCAACTGACTGGCGATCCCTGGGCCGAAGACCCTGCCTGTTATCTCAATGACGACGAAATCGGGCTTGCCGGCCCTGGCGGCGAGCGCCTGGCCGTGACCCCGTTCCGAGGAAAACGCCATGATCCGGCTCACCGCTTCGCTTAGCGCACTCCTTCTGATGACCTCGCTTTCGGTTGCAGGCCCCGCGCAGGACTATGCAGACAACTGCCAGGACTGCCATGGAGCAGGCCGTCTTGGTGGTGTCGGACCGGCACTGATCCCGGAGACCCTCGGCCGCATGCGCGGACCGGATCTCGATGCTGTCATTCGCGACGGCCGCAAGGCGACGCAGATGCCGGCATTCGCCGATATTCTAGATGCCGATCAGATCGAGGCCCTGGCCGCTTTCCTGAAAGAACCGCTGAGCGAGGTTCCGGACTGGACCGAAACGGATATTGCCGCCAGCCAGGTGATCAACGAGGACTATCAGCCCGTCGAAAAGCCGCTCTGGCAGTCCGATCCGATGAACATCACCCTTGTCGTCGAAACAGGTGATCATCACGTGAGTGTCCTAGACGGCGACACCTTCGAGACGCTCGACAGGTTCGCAACGCCGTTTGCGGTCCATGGCGGGCCGAAATTCTCGCCGGACGGGCGCTATGTCTTCATCATGTCGCGCGACGGCTGGGTCCAGAAATACGATCTCTACGCGCTTCAGGAAGTTGGCCGGGTGAGGGCAGGGCTCAACAGCCGCAACATTGCCATGAGCCATGACGGCAAGTGGCTGGCGGTTGCCAACTATCTGCCGATGACGCTGACGATCCTGTCGACCGAAGATCTTTCGGTCGCAACCGTGATGGATGTGACGGCCAAGGACGGAACGGCCAGTCGTGTTTCGGCGGTCTATCAGGCTCCCAACCGCAAGAGCTTTATCCTTGCCTTGAAGGATGCTCCGGAAATCTGGGAAGTAGCGACCGATCCGGAAGCGGAACCGGTCTACGAAGGCTTCGTGCACAGCCGGGAAAAAGGCATGGTCGAAGCTTTGCCTTCCTCCGTCGGTCTCTTCGCCCGCCGCCGGATCCTGACGGCGGAACCGCTTGACGATTTCTTTTTCGATGATGACTACCGGCATCTCGTCGGAGCGTCGCGCGACGGCGCGCGCGGTGTCGTGGTCAACCTGAATGTCGGCCGTGAAATCGCTGAATTGCCGCTGGAAGGCATGCCGCATCTCGGCTCCGGTATCAGCTGGGAGCGGGATGGCAGCAGGGTCATGGCGACCCCGCATCTGAAGGAAGGCAAGCTGTCGGTCATCGACACCGAAACCTGGAAGCAGATCGCGACGATCAAGACCGACGGTCCCGGCTTCTTCCTGCGCAGTCACGAGAACACGCCCTATTTCTGGGCCGATGTCTTCTTCGGTCCGAACAAGGACGAAATTCATGTGATCGACAAGGAAAGCCTGGAAATCGTCAAGACCTTAAAGCCCGTCGAGGGCGCGACGGTAGCCCATGTCGAATTCACGAAAGATGGCCGTCATGCCCTTGTCTCCGTCTGGGAGGACGACGGCGCAGTGATTGTCTATGACGCCAGCACGCTGGAAGAGATCCGGCGCCTGCCCATGCGCAAACCTTCGGGGAAGTACAATGTCTGGAACAAGATCACCTTTTCGGAAGGAACGAGCCATTGAGGCGATCCTCGTCTCGCACGGCCAGCCGTCGCACCCGCAGGCAGGTGAAGCGTATTTGCGCGCACTTGCGCAGCAGGTCCGCGAATTCCTGCCCGGCTGGTCCATTCGCTCGGCCACGCTGGCCGCGCCTGGCGCTCTTGATCGGGCCCTGGGCCTTGCCGGGCCTGAACCGCTTGTTTTTCCGGTTTTCATGGCCGAAGGCTGGTTCACGCAGACCGCTCTGACAGGCAGGCTGAAAGGGACGGGTGCCCGGCAGCTGCCTGCCCTCGGTATTCATCCCGAGTTGCCACGGTTGACGGCGCATTTTCTGGAAATGACGGCAGAAAGAACCCACTGGAACGCGTCGGGCTACGAACTGCTGCTCGCGGCCCATGGGTCGGCGACCTGCCGGTCGACCGCGCAAAGCACCGTCCGCTTTGCCGCTGTTCTTGCCGAATGGTTGCCGGAAAGACCGATCCGGTTGGGCTTCCTTGAAGAAGCACCCTTCCTGGAACAAACGGCTACAAGTTGCGGCATGAGAACGGTCTTGTTACCCCTGTTTGCCGGAAACGGGCACCACGTGACCCAGGACATTCCGGAAGCTCTCGACAAGGCCGGGTTCGAGGGACTGCGCCTTGCTCCGCTGATCGAGGCGCCATTCGTACCCAAACTCATTGCCTGCGCGCTGGAGAGCGCCAATCTGAAGGAACTGGCGGCGTGACCCGGATCGAAACCGGCTGGCCGGTGCGCAAACTTGCGATCGTGCTTTATCCGTTCACGGCCGCTGCCGTTGCCATCAATCTCTTCATGCTCAGCCTGATGGGGCAGGCCATCGGCTTGCCGGCCCTGTCGCCGATCGTGTCGATCTGGATCAGCTTGCCACTCGGCATCCCGGCCACATGGCTTGCAGCAAAGTGGGTGCGGCGACTGATGGACGAAGCAGATGGAAAACTGCCACCGGCAGATTGATAGCTTTGTGAACGGGATACGGACCATGTTGATACAAAGGGACCTGCGCCAGGGATCTGGCCTGCGCATGGCTGGTGCCGCAGCCGCTGTTTTCGGTGTCATGACAGTCGTGAGCGGTGGAACGGTTCTCTTTGGTGGCGATCAGCTATCCAGACTGGCTGGCAACGTCGTCTCGTTTGTCCTGTGGTTCAATTTCCTGGCGGGCTTTGCATATGCAATGACCGGCCTCGGGCTCTGGTTCGCCAGAGGGTGGGCTCGCTGGATGGCCATCGCGATTCTGATCGGGACCGCGATCGTCTTATGTGCATTCCTTGTGTATGTGTCCCAGGGCGGGCCTCATGAAACGCGTACTCTCGTGGCATTGATCTTCAGAACGGGCTTCTGGGCGATCGTTACCTCGACCGCCCTGCGCGCCGTAATCCGCTGATAGACACCCTCCTCAGGATGACAGCCACCCTGTCGAACCATCGCGGCGCACAACAAAGGCACTGGTTGCCGGAAAGTCAGTAAGGGCACTGCCAAAGAGGTTCTCTTCAAGCACCAATGCGGCCGTGGACAGGCCATCGGCAAGAGCTGCGGCCGGAGCTATGACGCTGGCGCCATCTACTGCACCCGCAACCGGCAGGCCGGTTCGCGGATCGATGATGTGGGAGCGCCGGCCGGCCTGATCGAAGGTCGTTCCGAGCCGCGCGGAACTGGCGACTGCGGCGTTCGTCAATCTGATCCTGGTCTTCGCCTCTGCGCGTTCGGCCACTGGCTGCAGGGTCACTGGCCAGCCATGGTGAGCGCCTGCGTCAAGAGCAGGTTCTTCATCCGGCCCGCCTCTGGTGACGATCTCACCGAGGTCGACCACCATGTTCGTGCATCCCACCGCGGCTAGCAGGGCCGTCACCCTGTCCGTGATGTAGCCTTGGGCAATGCCGTTGAAGGACATGGACATGCCTTTTTGCGCAAAGCGGATCTCGCCCGGGCCATAAACGACGTGTCCGAAGCCTGTGCGACTTCGGGCAGCCGCAAGATTCTCGCCGGTGTCGCCGGACGCCTGCCTGGCGTAATAGGCCCACAAAGGTTGAATGGTCGGGTCGAAGGCTCCTTCAGTCGCGGCATGAAGCCTGTCGCACAGGCCGAGCAGATCGACCATTTCCAGAGAAGGCGCCGAAAGCCGTCCGTTGGCATTCAGCCGGACCAGCTCGCTGTCCGGTTGGTAGAGACTGAAGATCGCTTCCAGCCTGCGGATTTCCGCTTCCACCCTGGTGAACAGACGTTTCGCTTCGCTTGCGCTTTCATGCAGGATATCGATCTCGGCGCCTGCCCCGAGCGCAATGCCGCGCCAGCGGTGCAATTGGGCCTGTCCACCTGCCATTGCGGCACCCGCCGGCAAAGCAAGGCCAGTAACACCGGCGGCGCAGATCCGCAGGAAACGCCTGCGGTTCATGGGTGGTTGATTGATGGTTGCATGTGTCATTGCGCAGCCCCGTGTTCTGCAGCCATGGGGACCGAGGTGGCGGCGGACACATCGACGGCTCCCAGAACGTACTCGGTCGGGATGTCTTCGGCGCGGACGACGCGGCCCTCGTTGTCCCGTGCGAAGGCATCTGCTCCGGCCTGCGTACCAAAGGGAATTGCTTCCGGTGCACCCATGCCGCCTGCCACGTTGCTGCCGATGACGAACCAGGCGCCATCCAGATCGATCCAGTTGTCGGTGCCTGGTTGGGTCCAGCTTTCTGCCCGCTCCATGTCGTTGACATAAACGGCAGCAATATCCTTCGGCTCTTCGGGAGAACGCAGGAAGGCAACCGCATCGCGCACCTGTGTGAACCAGAGCGGATTGGGATTTCCTGCCAGATGGATCTGGGCCTTGGGGCCGTCATGTTCCAGAACGGTCATCTGGCAGTAGTGACCAGCCGCTTCCGGTGTCAGATGCACGGCATCGGGTCTGGCAATCTGAACCTCTTCCTGGCAGGCAGCCAGGAACCCGAGCATGAAGATGGAAATGAGCGCGCGTTTCATGGCGCAATCCTTTTTATCAGAAGAGCGGAGCCAGCCATGGTCAGGCCGGCAAATGCTGCCAGGGAGCCAAGGGCAAGCAAGGGATCGAAGGGCAGGGCGTCCGCCACACCGGCCATGCCACCCACCAGATCACTTGCGCCGAGGGCGGCCAGGTTGAACAGGCGAAAGGCGTCGGCAGGGTTGAGCAGGATGGCGTAGGGGAAAACGTCGGACGCAAAGACACCGCTTGGGTTTGCGACCAGCGCGCCAAGCAGTGCAAGGTCATACAGGACGACCAGCATCAGCCACACGGCAACCGAAGCCGCCGCCGCGGTGCGCGACTGGCGTGTCAGTGAACTCAGAACGTAGCCCGTGGCGAGAAAGCAGACGCCGAGCAGGATCGAGGTTGCGATCAGGCGCGCAAAATCCGCAAGACCCGAGAGGGAGCCGAAGCCTGCTGCCACAAGCAATCCGGCCGTCAGGCCGTATCCGACAACCAGTGCGAATGCCAGAACCAGCGTGTGGCCGACGGCCTTGCCGATCAGGAATTCGACACGGGAGATCGGGCAGGACAGCGTCATCAGCAGTGTGCCGCGTTCGATCTCGCCGCAGATGGCGTCGAATGCGAGCAGCAGGGCGATCAATGGCACGAGATAGACCGACAGACTGGCCAGAGAAGCAACGGTAATGGTCAGGCGGTCGACGCCGAGCGTTCCGGCTGGTGCCGAGCCGAGCAGGGCAAGCGCCAGCGAGAACACGGCGAGGATCATGGCTGCAAGCAGGATCCACCTGTTGCGGATACCAATGCGGATTTCTTGTCCTGCTACAGTGAGGATTCTGGAGAACATGGTTCAGGCCCCCTTGCCAGCGGCGCTGGAAAAATACCGGTAGACGTCGTCGAGGCTCGGCGCGTGCACATCGACATCCTCAACCAGGTTGCCGAGCGCGCTGATTGCCGAAAGCGCCTTGACCTTGTCGTCCGCGTTGCAGTTGAATTCGACCGAACGTCCGTTCATCTGCCCGCCGCCGAGGCTTTCGGAGACATGGGCAAGATCCTCGGGCCTGGTCCAGACCTTGAGCCTGATCGGCAACCCGGCCTGGGCCCGCAGGCGGCTCAGGATGTCGTCCGCGACGAGCCGGCCTTTCGACAGGATCAGGATCCGGTCTGTCCGTGCTTCCAGTTCGGTAAGGGCGTGAGACGACAGCAGCACCGTCGTTCCCTGTCCCGCGATTTCACCGATCAGTTCATAGACCGTCTGCCGGGAGATTGGATCAAGGCCTGTCGTCGGTTCGTCCAGCAGGATCAGCCGAGGTCTCCCGACAAGAGCCTGGGCAAGACCAAGGCGTTGACGCATGCCCTTGGAATAGGTGCCGACTCGTCGTTTTGCAGCCTCCGCGAGACCGACCCTTTCGAGCAGCGGCAAGGCCCTGGCAGGGCTTTCGCCTTTCAGTCTCGCGTAGAAGGTCAGCACTTCCTTGCCGGTGAGCGAGGCGGGAAAGGCGACCGATTCCGGCAGATAGGCCGTGCCGACACGGGCATCGTGGCTGCCTGGGGCAGCTCCCATGACGGCGACGTCTCCATGGTCGCGCTTCAGGAACCCGAGCACGATCTTGAACAATGTGGTCTTGCCGGCGCCGTTGTGCCCGAGCATGGCAACCCGTTCACCTGCGTTCAGGGAAAAAGACACGTCATCGACGGCCTTGTGCCCGGAAAAGGTCTTGCAGACGCCGTCCACGCGGAGGGTCGGTGCAGAAAGGGACGTTTCGGTCATCCTTGAACTCCCGAATTCGGTGTCGCCCGCACCGGCGGATGCATCAGTGGGGCGTTGTCGACGATGCCGCCTGGCAGCAGCGCCGGAAATTGAGATTGGGTCCACCGCAGCAGCTGAACAGCCGGACTGCCGACCAGAAGCTTGGCGGAAGGTTGGGTCCAGAGGACCTGGTCGACCATGTCGTTGGGCCGGTAAGCGGTGTCGGCAATGCCGTCACCGTTCATGTCGAAGGCCGGGTGGTCGCTCCAGTAGTTGCCGCGCCCGTCCGTGCTCCAGTCAAGCTGGCGGCTGCCGACGTATTTCACCTGGGTCTTGTTGGCGATGAAGGCATTGCCCTTGAAGGCGTTATTTGCAGAACCCGCTGTGAAGTGAACACCGATGGGGCAGCCTTCGAAGCTGTTGTCTGTCACCGTGTTCTTGTTGGCGTTGTACATGAACAGACACTTCTCGCCGCCGCCTTCGACCTGGTTGCCGGAAATCTCGGCGTGATTGGCATAGTTGAGCATGAGGCCGTGATTGCGGTCGCCGATCGAGACGTTGTTGCGTACCTTCAGCCGGTCTGAAAACATCAGCGCGTAGCCAATGTCGTTGCCTTCGGAAACGTTGTTCTCGATGACACCATTGTTGCCGTGCATGTAGTGAACGGCAAAACGCAGGTCTTCGAACCGGTTGTTGCGGAAGGTGTCCTTGGGACTGGTGTTGACGAAGATGCCGTCGCGGCCGTACCGGATCGTGTTGTATTCCGCCAGAAGATCAGGTGCGTTCCAGACGTAGATACCGTTGCCACGCTCGTTCATGCGCAGGTCCTGGCGGCCTTCGATGAGATTGTTGGACACAGTTGCGTTGCGCGCACCATGAACATCGACACCTGTCAGGTTGTCGAGGATCCGGTTGTCGCGAACTATGGCGCGATGCGCGGTCTTGGACAGCTTGACGCCTGCATCCAGCGTTTCCTGCGAGAGGCCGGAGCCGGTCAGTTCCAGCCCTTCCACGACACTGTCCGGTGCGTTGATGGTGACGACGCTGCCGGTGCCGTTTCCGGCAATGCCCGCCTTGCCCGCCCCACTCAGCGTCAAGGGTTTGTCGAGAACCACTGGGCCCTCATGCTTGCCGGGTGCAAGCCGGAGAATGTCCCCGGCCTGCGCTTGTTGAAGAACCTGCTGCAAGGCGCCCTTTTCGGCTGGTACCTGCCATTCTTCCGCCTGTAGCGGACCGCAGACGGTCAGGCTCGCCACAGCAGCGGTGGAAAGTGCCAGTGATTTGAAAAAGGCGCGGTGCATGGCTCAGGCGTTCCTCGGTTCCACGAACATCCGGCCGCGCATTTCCATGTGCAGCGCATGGCAGAACCACTGGCAATAGTACCAATGGACGCCTGGGCGTTCGGCAACAAAGGTGACCGATGCGGTCGCCTGCGGACCGACTTCCATGGCGATGCCATAGTTGGACAGGCAGAAGCCATGGGTCAGGTCATCGATATGATCGATGTTGGTGACGTAGATTGTGACTTCGTCGCCCTGCTTTACCGTGAATTTCTCGAGGCTGAATGTCGGCGCGACCGAGTGCATGTAGACACGCACCTTGTTGCCGTCGCGGATGACGTCCGCGGCATATTCCAGCTCGACACCGTCGGCGGCCGCCTGTTTCTTGGCATCGTCAAACCAGGGATGGTTGCGATCCCAGACAGTTGCCGGATTTAGCTTCGACGCGTGCACGATAATGCTGTCATGCGGCTCGGCGAACGTCGGCCCGTCGTGAACGACTTTCATGTCGTCGGTGGAAATGTCGATGAGCTGTTCGTTCTCCGGTTTCAGCGGACCGACATTCAGGAACCGGTCCTTGGAGAACTTGTTCATCGAGATCAGCCATTTGCCGTCCGCTTCCGCGGTTTCACCCATGGATGTGGAGTTGTGGCCCGGCTGATAATGCACATCGACCTTCGAGATGATCGGATCGACTTCTTCGCCCGCATAGGCGCGGATGGCTTTGTCGACGTTCCATTTCACGATCTGGCTGTCGAGGAACAGGGTGGTGAACGCATTGCCCTTGCCGTCGAAAGCCGTATGGAGCGGGCCAAGGCCAAGCTGCGGCTCGGCGACAACGGCCGAGCGTGGATCGGCATTGTCAGAGAAGAGCGCGTCGACCTTGGTCACGTCGATCACCGTGCAGGTGGGTGACAGCTTGCCGTTGATGACGATGTGCTTCTTGTCCGGTGCCGCGTTGCAGCCGTGCGGGCTGTTGGGTACCGGGATATAGCGGGTGAACTGGGAATTTGCTTCTTTCCGGCCATCTACGATCGGCACACCGTTGAGTTCCCGGTAGTTGCCCGCAGCGACGGCTTCCTCGATCGCCTTGATGTTGAAGACGACGCAATGATCCAGTTCGCTCTCGGTCATTTCGGCAAGGTTCATGCCCATTTCCGAGTTGTAGCTGGTCGAAAAGGCGTATTTGCCCTGGTAGTCGGCGTCGCAGTTGTCGAGGTTGCCCGATACGATCACCTGCCAGGCGACCTTCATCTCGTCACCGTCGATGGCGGTGAACAGGCAGGAATACTGGGACGGATCGTCCAGGATCTTGCCGTCGTTGACCAGTGGGGCTTCATGCTCGCCATTTGCGAAGACATAGCCCGTGCGCGGATATTTCTGCGGCCGCATGCCGTGGATGTCGTGTGCGTTCGGGATCTCGATGATCTTGTCGCACTTCATCGTGGTGCAATCGATGCGGGCCACGCGCGTGTTCGCCTTGTCGTTGGCGAAGATGTAACGGCCGTCATAGGTGCCGTCGGTGAAGGACATATGCGGATGGTGCAGGTCGCCATTGTCATAGGTGACCTTGCCCTGCGCCGCGAGATACGCCTTGGTTTCCGGCAGCAGACCTTCCGTCAGGATCTTGAGGGACTCGTTGGTCTGACCCCAACCGGTTGCCGAGCAGCGGTTGAAGACGGGAACACGCATCAGTTCGCGCATGGACGGGAAACCGAGAATGCGCAACTCGCCGCTTTGGCCGGACGACCAGAAGCCGTAGTACTCGTCGAGTTCACCCGGTGCGAGTTCGAACTTCTGTCCATCTCCCTGCGCATATGCAAGGTCTGCACCGCTGAGGGCGACTGCGCCCATTCCGGCGACAATGGCGGTCTTGGCTGATCCGCCCAACAGATCCCGGCGGGATACGCCGCGCTGTTCTTGAGTGTCCTTCATGGCTGATCTCCTTAGGTTGCCTTTTGAAGGTTATTTGGCCGGCACCGGCGTTTCCGCCTTGGCTTTTGTGTCCGGCTTGACGAGACCGGTCTGCACCTCGAACCGCCGTCTTTTCGCGAGCTTCTTGATGCAAACGGGACATTTCTGGTCGTGCTGATACAGAACCTGGCAGTGCAGGCAGTTCAGGCACTCGTTGGGATTGATGTGGCCTTCCGGATGAATGGCCTGGACCATGCATTCCTTGGCGCAGCGATTGCAGGGGTTGCCGCACTCGCGGTACCGCTTCAGCCAGTCGAACATCCGCAGCCGTGCCGGGATCGCGAGGGCCGCGCCGAGCGGGCACAGATACCGGCAGTAGAACCGCTCGATGAACAGGCCGGCTGCCAGCAGGGCCACCGCGAACAGGACGAAGGGCCAGGCGCGCTGGAACTTGAGGATGATGGCCGTCTTGAAGGGTTCGACCTCGGCATAGTGTTCGGCCACATCGAGTGAATAGAGCGACAGTCCGAACAGCCCCAGGAAGATGATGTATTTCACCGGCCACAGGCGCTCATGCAGACCCCAGGGCACTTCGATCTGCGGGATACGGCACAGCTTGGCGATACGGTTGGTCAGCTCCTGCAGGGCGCCGAAGGGGCACAGCCAGCCGCAATAGGCGCCGCGTCCCCAGAACAGAAGGGCGGCAGCCACGGAGAACCACAGCAGGAACACCAGCGGATCCATCAGGAAGGCGTCCCAGCTGAAGTCGCTCGTGAGGGCGGAGAAGAAGGCCAGCACGTTGACCACCGACAACTGGGCGTTTTCCATCCAGCCAAGCCAGACCAGCGTGAAGGTGAGAAAGCCGATGCGGAACCAGAAGGTGAAACGCTCGTTGCGGGTTACCTGCATCTGGAAGAAGAACACCAGCGTGAGCACGGCGATGGCAACGCCAAGGATCAGAACGTCCGTCTTGCGGTCATTCCAGATCCGTTTCCAGAGGGCCTGGACACCTGTGTCCTTTTCCGCGGCGGCTGCACTGGATTGACCTGAAGCTGCGACAGGCGCTGCGGCCGGTGCAACGGCCTTCAGATAGCTGTCGGGCAGCCGGTAGCCGAGGTCGAACGTCAGGAACACCTTTTCGATCGGCCCGACCGGGCGCTGCACGAGCAGCTGCAGCCGGAATTCCCTGGCAGGATCGAAACCTGAGTCCGCCGGAATGATGAAGAGGTCCATTTCGGAAAAGGCCGGGGCACCGTCGGCGGCGATCGTGCCGACACGGTTGTGCTGGCGATCATGGAAACGAACCGAGATATCGTCCTGGATAAGCTGGATCCGGTCGAAAATCCCGCCCCGTACATAACCAGACCCCTTGAAGGAATAGCGCCCCCGGCCGGCCACAAGAATGGCGTGGTCGCCGTCGTCAAGCCGTGCCATCAGGTTGGCATATTCCGCTTCGCCCAACAGCGACAGGCCGATTGACGGTACATCTGCAAGAGCGAGATAGAGGTCGATGAAGGTGTCGGTTTCCGGGCCTTTTTCGGGCCGTTTGACCGCACGTTTGTCACCCTGGCTCACAAAGGATTCGTTGATCTGCGCGACATCCAGGGAGAGGCGCCGTACCGAGCCATCACCGGTCAACGTCATCCAGTCACTGATGTCTTTCTTGCCGGTATCGACTTCCCTTTGCGGGCCACTCTCCGCAACTTCGGAGGCAAGGCCGCCCAGACCCAGGGTCCGTGCAACCTTCAGGCCCGAACGGATGATGGAGTCGTCGATGACCATGATGGTCACGGTCGCTCCGGAAATGATGTCGAGATCGTGTGCCGAGCCACCGCTGGCGGCTTCCGCTTTCAGGTCGAGACCTGCATATCCTTCCGTGACCGCACGGATTTTCTTGTCCGGAATTCCGATCAGGACAATCGGTTCGGAGTGTTTGACCAGTCGGACACCCGTGATGACGGCGTCCTTGTCGACCCCGACCAGTGTGTGGATCGGCTTGCCGGAATAGCCCGTTGTGGAGACGAAATCCGAAGTCAGGTAAACCCATCCGAGAGTGTCTTTGCCCTTCAGGGCAGGCACGACCGGAACATCGTTCTTCAACTGTCCGAAGGTTTCGGCCCCCGGCACGAGTTCGCCCGGCGCTACCTTGTCGAGGTAATGCTGAACCAGTGCATCGTCTGCCTTGACCGGTGCGATTCCCACCAGACCCAGGGCAACAGCAATGCTCAGGAAGGCGAACAGAAAAATGTGACGGGGATGACCCACGAGACGCGCTCCAAGAAGTCGTGTGTTTTCTCTTGGAGTTCGTTGTCGGCCTTTGCAGCGTGGAACTTCTTGACGATAGTCAAGTAGCCCGCATCAAAAGTGATGCTCTCGACAGAGCCGGTGACCTTTACTGGCCCGGTTTGTTCGAAGTGACGTGCTACCCAACATGCCCTTGTGGTGGGCGAGAGTTTTCTGGACCCAATCAGGAACACGGGCTGGCTGCGTGTTCTGATTTCCTCCGGTCCACCGGCACCTTGTAGCCGATGGCACCGTGAGGTCTGTGTTCGTTGCAGTCCTTGCGCCAGTTGAAATAGGTCGCCTGGCTGATCCCGGCTTCAAGGCAGATCTCCGCAACAGGAACTCCCTTTTCCCGCGCTTGACGATGAACGCCTTCTGCGCATCCGAAAACTTGGATGCCTTCATCAATTCCGCTCCTTCCCAGCCAGGAAACTCGTCGCGGAAAACTCTAACCCAAATCGAGGGTGTTTAACGGGAGCACATCAAGGCCAGGATATCCGCATCCATTGACCATTGACATTTCAATTGCCAGCGGTCGAACTCAATAAGGCCAGTGTGAAAGGTTGAGGGAATTGATGTATGTCCGAAACTGCGATTGCCCGCGCCGCGACGCTTGCCTGTTTTTCCGATCCTCAGGACATAACGCTGCTGGACGGTGGCATCACCAATATCAATCTCCTGGTTCGGGATGGCAGCCGCCGTTTTGTCGTCCGCCTTGGTGACGACATTCCCGAACACGGCGTCATGCGCTGGAACGAGCTGGCGCTCAGCAGGGCTGCCGAGACGGCCGGTGTTTCGCCTGCGGTTTTTTATCAGGAACCCGGTGCCCTGGTGCTGGACTTCGTGGAGGCAAGAACCATGGAGGAAGCCGATGTCAGGGATTCGGACAATCTGACAAGAATCATCGAGCTGGTTGCCAGAGTTCACCAGGATCTGGGAAACCATCTGACCGGACCGGTACTTGCCTTCTGGCCGTTCCAGGTGAACCGGACCTATGCTGCGCGCCTGAAAGCCGATGGATCAGACCATTCGGCCTTGCTACCGGATCTGATGGACACGATGGCTGATCTTGAAAAGGCGGTCGGACCGGTTGAGCTCGTTGTTGGCCACAATGATCTGCTTGCCGCCAATCTGCTCGATGACGGCAAAAGGCTTTGGCTGATCGATTGGGAATATGGTGGTTTCAATTCGCCGCTCTTCGATCTTGCCGGCCTCGCCTCCAACAATGGCTTGAGCGAAGAGCAGGAACGCAAGATGCTCGAGCAGTATTTCGAAACACCCTCCGAAACCCGATGGCGCGCCTACAAGGCCATGAAATGCACCTCCCTCATGCGTGAATCCCTCTGGTCGATGACATCGGAGATCCACTCGGATCTGGACTTCAACTACTCCGCATATACCCGCGAAAACACGGACCGGCTGAATGCCGCTCTTTCCGAATTCCGTGAATTGTGAAGGCCCTCATGACGCTTCCCTCATCTTCGAAGATCATCATTATTGGCGGCGGCATTGTCGGTTGTGCTACGGCCTATCATTTGGCGAAGATGGGGCTGGAAGTTCTGCTTCTGGAAAAGGCGGCCCTGACATCCGGATCCACATGGCACGCCGCGGGCCTGGTCGGTCAACTCCGTTCCAATGCCAATATCACCCAGCTTCTGGGATACTCGATCTCGCTTTACGACAGGCTGGAAGAAGAGACCGGACAGGCAACCGGATGGAAAATGAATGGCGGCCTCCGTCTCGCCTGCAACGAAGAACGCTGGACCGAGGTCAAGCGCCAGGCCACCACGGCGCACAGTTTCGGTCTGGACATGCAGTTGCTGACACCGAAGGAAGCGCAGGACCTATGGCCGCTGATGGACATTAGCGACATTGTCGGTGCCGCCTTTTTGCCGACAGATGGTCAGGCGAGTCCTTCCGACATCACCCAGGCTCTCGCCAGGGGCGCATGGATTGGCGGTGCAAAGCTTGTCGAAAACACACCGGTTCTCGAGATCCTCACCGAACGCGGAAAGATGACGGGCGTCCGCACCGCACAGGGCAATATTGCGTGCGAAAAGCTGGTCCTGTGCTGCGGGCAATGGACCCGGGAACTTGCCGCGACAATCGGCGTTACGGTGCCACTTGTGTCGATCCAGCACCAGTACATGATCACGGAAGCCTTTGGCGTGCCTTCCAACCTGCCGACCTTGCGCGACCCGGACAGGCTCACCTACTACAAGGAAGAAGTCGGCGGCCTTGTCATGGGCGGGTACGAGCCCAACGGAATTCCTTGGGCGCTCGACGGTGTCCCGGACCCGTTCGATTATCAGTTGCTGGACAGCAATTTCGATCATTTCGAACAACTGATGGAGTTGTCGCTGCCGCGTGTGCCAGACCTGGAGCGGGTCGGCATCAGGCAGTTACTCAACGGACCGGAGAGTTTCACTCCGGACGGCAGCTTCATTCTGGGCGAAGCCCCTGAAATGGCGAATGTCTTCGTCGGAGCTGGTTTCAACGCTTTCGGTATTGCCGCTGGTGGCGGAGCGGGAATGGCACTGGCCGAATGGGTCGCCAAGGGGGAGCCACCTTACGACCTCTGGCCAGTCGACATCCGGCGCTTCGGACGGCCGCATGCCGACACCGACTGGGTGCGAACCCGCACGCTGGAGGCCTATGGCAAGCACTACACGATCGCCTGGCCCTCGGAAGAGCACGACAGCGGTCGACCCTGCCGCCGTTCGCCGCTCTATGACCGGCTGAAATCGGCCGGCGCGGTCTTCGGCGAAAAGCTTGGCTGGGAACGGCCGAACTGGTTCGCCGAAGCTGGCGAAGAGGCGCGTGACATCTACACCTTCAAGCGGCCGAACTGGCACGGTCCGGTCGGCCGGGAACACATGGCAGCTCGCGAGACCGCAGCCCTCTTCGACCAGACGTCTTTCGCAAAGTTTATCCTGAAGGGGGGAGATGCCGAGGCTGCGCTGAGCTGGATCGCCGCCAACCGCGTCGACAAACCGGTCGGGTCCATCATTTATACGCAAATGCTGAATGAGCGTGGTGGCATCGAGTGTGACCTAACCTGCGTGCGCACGGCTCTCGACGAATATTACATTGTCACCGGAACAGGCTTTGCCACGCATGACTTCGACTGGATAAGGCGGAACATTCCCAAAGGTCTGAACGCACAGCTTGTCGATGTCACGTCATCAAATGCGGTTCTGTCGCTGTTCGGGCCGAGGGCACGCGACATTCTTTCTGCCTGTACCCGGGCAGACGTTGGCAACGAGGCATTTCCCTTCGGCCGGGCGCACAGGATCGGGATTTCCGGCTGTCCAGTTCTCGCACTTCGCATCACCTATGTCGGCGAGCTCGGCTGGGAGCTGCATCTTCCAACCGAATTTGCGCAAACGGTTTATGATGCCCTGCACGCAGCCGGGAACCATTTTAACCTGCGCAATGCCGGCTATCGGGCGATCGAAACGCTGCGTCTCGAAAAGGGGTATCGCGCCTGGGGTGCGGATATCGGGCCGGACCACACGCCGGACGAAGCCGGGCTTGGCTGGGCCGTCAAGATGAAGACTGATACCGACTTCAAGGGCCGCAGCGCTGTACAAGCACAGCGTGAGAACGGCTTGAAGAAAATGCTCGCAACCTTCACCACCGACGGCGATGTTATTCTGTCAGGCCGGGAAACGATCTACCGGAACGGAAAACGGTGCGGCTGGCTGAGTTCAGGCGGGTTTGGCCATACACTCGGCAAAAGCATCGGGATTGGTTACGTCCGGCATCCCGAGGGCGTCACGAGAGACCACGTCCTTTCCGCCGACTATGAACTTGAAGTCGGCACGGAGCGGGTACAGGCCGACGTTACGCTCGCTCCTCTCTACGATCCGAAAATGGAACGGGTCAAGACTTGAGGTTTTCAGCCAGTCGCGAAAACGCAGAAAGCAAACTTTCTACACAGGAGCCCTGAAGGATGCCGGCGGGCCGAAATCAACATCAGGTTTCAAGTCACAGGATGGTCGATGTTGCGCAACTCAGAACCAAAACCCGCCAGTCCGCTGCCGGCCCTTATCTGCCATCTTGTAAAAGAGAGTAGTTTGTAACGATGTCACTAGGGCTCACGTTCACCTCCGCTTGGTGCCGATTGGGATGATCCATCACTTCCGTCAGCAACGGGTTCATGATTTTAATTCCACCAGCGCCAATAACTGGCACCAAGCACGGAGAAGGGCTGGATAATCGTGCAGGGCGCGCTCAAATCGCGCTGAAAGGACGTGGGACGGATAATACGGCTTTGCAAGTGGCTGATTAAGAAAAACCTCTGCACTAACCGCCAACCTACTTCCGTCAGAAAAAACAAGCTAGAGGAAACGACTTGCTCTCGCAAATAAAGTCAAATGTTTGACCGAAGATGACGCAGAAATTCTTTTTTTAGTCTAATAGAAGCGTGGTCAGAAGCGAATTATCTGAAAGCTTAGACGGTCGGCGACCGATCGAATGCTGAACTTTAGCGAAGTAGGAAATCCTTCTCGCTAGATTTCAGATATCTCCTGGATGGTAATCATGTCCTCTCAAATTGAAGACAATGAGGGTGAGCAACCGGAACGGTTGATCACCTTTGGCACTATGTTTGGCTTTGTGTCAGCAGTCGTTCTGGTCGACACGCTACTCCTCACCTTCGCATTCCTAATTCTATGGGCGTTGGCTGGGTATTTCAGGCTTTCGCTGGTCCCATTTGCCATTCTAAATGCGGTGATCTTGTTGCCGACAGCCTGGGCCTGTGTACGGGTTGGTATTCTGGCGTTCGAGGCTGAAACGGATCCGGCAAACAACTGAAGCTCCACCATACGCAATCGATCTGATGTTCGGGTCTACTGGTCCTACCTGCACAAGGAGGTGCCGTGACAAATCCGTCAAAGAAACGTCGGCAATTCGTTCGTTGGCACAACTGCCTTCGGCCACGTGATTACCGGCGTTCCGGGATTGAACCTGCAAGTGTACGAACTCATTGCATTGACTGAAGCAATTTGGCTGTGGTTGGCATTCGCTGCAGACTCGCCAAGATCCTTGTTCTCCACGCTGAACCGGATTCAATCGCCAGCTGGTACGCTTCGACCAGATCGTCGGGTCTGGTTTCGCTCAAGGCTTCGATTAGAAATGCCGCCTGTGCGCGGTCCTTGTGTGCTTTGAGCGCGTCCGGTCCGCCTTGTCTTCGGTCAGCGACAATCAGCTTGTGAACTGCAAAGCGTTCCGGCTTCGGGATTTGCACCAACACTCCGGATCTATACAGAAAGGGTACTCGAATTGGGTCGGCAATCAGGTAATTGAGAAAATGCAGACTTTGAGCGTTGACCCCAAGGGCGGGAAGATCGCGGATGCCCTCGTCCTCTTCAAATGAAGGTGTCAGGAATTCTACCAACGTTTGGCGATTTGACTGCCGCCAACGCCAGGTTTTGCCGCTCTCAAGCGTTGGCAGCGGATCGAATTGAAGTTCGGAAAAGACCTCTTGCAACGGCGGTTCGGCTGTATCGGCGAGAGCCAGGGACAAGCGCTCAAGACTCGCGATGTCGATATCGTCTGTTGTTGCCGATTGATCGAAACCAATCCGGACGCCAAGCTCTCCTTCATAACAGCGAAAGGCATGCGTGCCGACGATCGTACCTCCCAGCCGAAAGACACCGGCTTTCGCCATTGCCGAGACAACCTGACCGGAGCCTACATCCGCGAAGAGATACCCTTCGGCTCGCAGCACACGCATCAACCTGGCTCGCTCGAGATTTGCCTGCTTGGCAGCATCCGCGATTTCAGTTTGCCGATTCAATCGGTTGCGCAGCTCGGGGGTGTCTTCTCCGATGTAACGATCGACAGTTTTGTTGCCGATGCGAAAGTGGTCATACCAGTAGGTTTTCTTGCCGATGATTTTCGATCGAGGCACTCCTCGGAGGTCTGAAACAGCACGGTCAATCAAAGATCGTCGCAGGTCAGTCCAAGCTGCAACGCCGATTGAGCTATGATAGCTCATGGACATATTTACCCCACATAATTTTCTCTGTGGGGTAAGCGTACCATCTTTTGTACCCCACAAACTATTTTTTGTGGGGTGTCGCTTGGAAACTGTTTCGGAATGAAAAAGCAGCGTGCTCGATTGTCAGGCGAATATCTTAAGAGCACGCTGCAGTTCTAGTACACATGATCAAAGGTGCCTAAATATATTACCGTAACTTCGTGAATGTATAAATTTGTCAAAATTACGAGTTTTTATTTCAAGGTACAATTGATGTTCGGTGTGTTTCAGTTTTTATTTATTATTAACTTTATATGTAAAACATTTTATCTAAATCATTTTTTGAAAATTAAACGCGTTGCAATACCAGGATTAAAATCTAAAAAATGAGAGAAATGTCAGATTTGTTATTTTTCAATAATGACTTATCGAGAATTCAAGGAGCGCGCGAAGACTTGGGGGTCTCAACTGTCAGTCAGTTTATTTCCGTAGGGTTAGTTGTTATTATTTACATATTGTTAAGACATTATTAGCGGTCGATGGTTCCGTGCATTCATTGCAACAAAATGGCCTGGTCGGGTGTCTTTCGATATCCGACCAGGTCGATATGAGCTAGGGCGTGCGCCCCCGCGTCGCCATCTATTGCGAGTAACTGATCAGAATACCCAGCCGGTAGTAATCCAGGTGACCTCTTGGTCACCTACATACACCCCGACCTGAGCCGCGGCATTTGGGTCGTCCGGATCGGCGTAAAGCCACAAGTGGGCGTCTTTGCCCTCCTGCGTCTTGAAGTAATAGCCGGAGCCCTCGTTTTCCGAGTTTCGGAGGTCCGCGGCAGAGAAGATCTCGTCGTAACTTCCGTGAACCAGGATTGCCCCTTCGCGAAGGCAGACTTCCAATACCGGCTTACCCGCATCATTGATGATCAGGCTTTCTGGTCCAGTGTCGAATTCCAGATAGTCATCGACACGTTCTAGAGCGATCACCTTTCCTGTTGCCGGGCACACATCCTCTTCCGAGGCCTTTTCCAGAGGCTGCTCCAGGGTAAGTTGCACGTGAACGGACAGCGTGCCTTCGGTATAGGGCAGCTGCTTGTTCGCCGTTTTGGTGCGCACAAAATTGGTAATGTCGATCAGTGCATCGCTCAACTGCACGTTTTCTTTGGCTGTCAAAACAGAAGAGAAAGCTTCCATAAACGGGCTGTTATTGCCCTCGCCGTCATATGCCCGGTGGTTCGGCTGAGCGGAGTAGATCACCATCAGATCCTGAAGCTGATGGTTGACCCGGGACAACCCCTTCGCGCTGGGATCAAAGATCTTTTCGAGCGAACGAGTGGAAGCAAACGGGTTGTCGCGACAAGCATCGACAATGAGCAGCTTGACCTTCGCGCTCTGCGCATAAGCGGCCAGAAATTCTTCCATTCGTACGGCAGTGTTCTCGAAAGTTGCCTTGTTTTCGGCGCCCGTGTCTGTTGCCAGCAGGTAGTTTACGTTGCCCGCCTGTACCCCGTGGCCCGCAAAGAAGATGGCAGCGACCTCCGCCCCTTTCGAAGCTGTTTGGAAATTTCGAAGGGCTTGCCGCAGACTCTCCGTGTTGGCATCCAGAACCACCTGACTCTCGAAACCGAGGGCTGAAAACGTTCGGCCCGCCAAATCGGCATCGCGGACCGGATTGTCGAGAGGACTAACATTTAGGTAGTGCGAGTTGCCGATGATCAGTGCCACCTTCTGTGCAGCCTCGGCAGACGATGACGCCATGAAGGACAGAAGAAGACTTGTCAGAACGGCGAGAAGACACTTCATAGTCACCAGGCTCCCGTTGCGCCAAATGAGTATCCGCAGATCTGCGCGGATGCAGGCAAGCTTAACCGGCAGATTGGTTGAGAACCACACACAACGTGGAGTGAACCGCTACTTTTGTTTCAGACTTTGAACAGCGAAATCAAGGCGCGTAACTGCTGCAGCTCCGGTGAAGCTCAACGCCGTAGAGTGCAAAGCAGCCTCAGTCCCCGCCGCCTGTGCCGCGTATAATGTAGGCGTTGCCACAAACTACTGTAGAGCCTCAGACAAACCAGGGTCAGGACGAAATCGATCGCACGGCTGCGGGTTGCGCCTCTTCGTTTGAAGGTTCTGACGACGAGAAACAAAAATGGCAGCCAGACAGCGTCACGTCCCAAGCGACACCCCCCGATGTACTGGCTGAGCTGGTGGCGTAAAATCATCCACTGACAGCGATGTTGAAGTCGCTGCTTCGGGCAGAAAACCATGAGCTAAGAAAGTTGTTTGCACGTCTTCTGTGAGGTGGCATCAGAGCATTGAGCGGAAACGCGGATCCGAGTTCATTCAGCGAAGTGTCATGCGCTGCTTCCTCGAATTTCCTCGCTTACAAGCTTGCTCCGTTCAGGGTGTTGCAGTGCGACCCAACGTGCCCCTGGGCGGGCTTGAGTCTTCCGGACGAAATCAGGATCACAGGCCTTTTGCAAACATGAAGTGATATTGAACTTCAATTCTGGAACTCTACATTTCGTTTAATGGAAACGACGCTCTCGATTCAACAGATAGCTCGTCGAAGCGGGTTGGCCGCTTCTGCACTGCGCTATTATGAGCAGAAGGGCCTCATAAGTTCCGAACGACGAAATTCTGGACACAGGCGTTTCCCACGGTACGTTCTCCGCCGTTTAGCCTTCATTGTTTTTGCGCAACGACTTGGAATGCGGCTCGAGGAGATCAAGGCAGAACTCGACAAACTGCCCACAGATCATGTTCCAACGGGCAAGGACTGGGAAAAGCTGACGGGAAAGTGGACCGAACGCGTCGAGGCACAGATTGCACAGTTGGAGCAATTGAAATCTGGCTTGGCCGGTTGCATTGGATGCGGTTGTCTTTCCTTGAAAGATTGCAAGATCATAAATCCTGGAGATCGGTTTGCGGAGAAAGGTGCCGGACCGCGCGCCTGGATCTCCGACGACGCGTCCGGCGGCTAGAAATTGCGTGTGAGGGTTGATAATCTTCAAGTGTCAGGATTTGATCCGCTCGCGTCGACCTGTTCGGTTTCTGCTCTACACTCGCTAGGTAGAAATCGTAGTGCCACAACACAGGTTACACCCAGGATCGCAGCGGCGATAACCGCAGATACCTGAAATGCATACGCAAATGACTGCCGTGCCACTTCGACTAACTCCGACGCCAAATTTGTTTCGACCGACTGCGCAATGGCAATCGCCGCCCCAAGGGTTTCCGACGCACGTGTGCTGAGTTCAATGGGAACCTCCTCACTGACTGCCTTTTCCAAGCCCGAACTGTAGATCATTGCTGCCAGACTTCCGAACACGGCAACTCCTAGAGCCATGCCGAGTTCGGTACCGGTTTCCGAGGTGGCCGACGCAACCCCGGCTTGTTCGGCAGGTGCAGCGCTGATGATCAGGTCTGTTCCCAATATGGTTACGGGAGCAAGTCCGGCACTTAGAAGCGTCATTCCGACGACGATGACGGCAAGCTCGTGCAGCGATCCGATCAACACAAGTGTGGCAAGACTGGCCGCCCCGAGGGCGAGACACAAACTGATGAGACGATTGGGAGCCACGCGCTGTGCGAACGTGGGAACCGCAAATGAAACGAACGGGCCGGCTAGGGTTGAGGGCAACAGCCAGAGCCCGGCCTCTAGCGGTGACAGCCCTATAACCCATTGCAAATACTGATATACTAGGAACATTAACCCTCCGATCGAGAAAATCGCAAGGGTCAGCGAAACAAGCGCTGCCGAGAAACCTTGATATCGGAAAAGGTCTAGATCGAGCAACGGCTCTTCAAGATGCTTCTGGCGAAACATAAAGACCGTTCCGATGCCAAACCCGACAGCACCTGCAATGACCACGGGCCACGCCAACCCTTCCCTGGTGGCTTCTTTGAGTGCGAAGACGATCAAGAGGATGGCGGAAATGGCCAGAGCCGAAGAAAGCAGATCCAGGCCACCCTTCCGTTCGTTCCGATACTCCGGTAACAGCTTCGGCCCAAGAACCAGGATGACCACCATAAATGGCACGGCCAGCAGAAACACCGCCCCCCACCAGAACCATTCAAGCATCAGACCGCCGACCAGGGGACCAATCACGGTCCCTACCATGAAACTCATCATCCAGATCGAGACGGCTTTTGTCCGTTCTGTGGAATTCTTGAACATGTTGCGGACCAGGGAAAGGGTCGACGGCATCAGGCAAGCCCCGGCGACGCCAAGAACGGCCCTTGCAGCGATCAGTAACTCGGCATTGGGTGCATAGGCTGCAATTATCGAGGTTACGGCAAAAGCCATTGTACCTAGGAGAAGCAACTGCCGTCGACCAATCCAATCTCCGATATTGCCCATGATGATCAGGAAGCCCGCGATCATGAACCCGTATATATCTACAATCCAGAGCAACTGAGTACCGGAAGGTTCAAGCGACGCACTAATCGTAGGCACTGCAAGATGCAATACCGTCATGTCCATGGCCAGTATCAGTGTCGGTAGAGTGAGAACGGCCAAACCGGCCCACTCGCGCCAGCTTGCATTGTCAACGGTAGATTTTTTGTATGACGTCGAAGTTTGTGTATGGGTCATCTAAGCGTCCCTTCGCTGAATTCACGACTCCTTTCTACAAGTTGAAGTTAGCTTTAATTCAAGGGGGTAATTGCGTTGATAACCGCGATACGACAGGGTATTTGGCGCAAGAGAAGTGCAATCACTTCAATATGGGTGGGAAAGGCAACCAGCATCGCGATCCGTTCGAACAAGAACTTGCACCACCTTTCGCGCATCGGAAACTCGTGGTTCTGATGCCATCAAGCGTCGAAAGACGCACGCGAAAAATGCCAACAACAAGTCTTGCCCAACTTTGCGAGTTGCCACGAAACTTGTGCCGAGCTTAGATCGACCATCATAATGTTCTGGCGCGATGGGAGTTCTGCGGCTGTGGTTTAGCGATCCCAACGAACCTTATCCGTCGCTGATGCCGATCCAGGTCATGGACGAAATTCGCTGGGACGTATCGAGTAGACAACAGAGAAAATGTTTTGCGCTAGCGCTCACTTTGCCTTGTTCGCACGCTAGTCTAGCGTGGGGTATCTTCCGATTGGTACATGGAAATGACATGTCCATCTGGATCTTCAAATTCTGCTGACCAGCCGCCAGGCGCATGGCTCACGGGTGTGACAATGGTTGTGCCGTTCTCGATGAGCGAGTTGATTGCCGCGTCAATGCCGCCTTCGGCGAGATCAAAAACTATGATCGGTGAATTTCCAGGTCTGCTTTCGTTCTTGAAGAAAATGAGATCAGGACCATTTGACGTGGTTGCAAGTAGCCAGTCGTTTCCAGAGCCATCGTCTCCCATATTGGTCACTTCCAGTCCCAGGGTGTCACGATAGAATGCCTCGGTTCTTGTGATGTCTTTGACGTAGTAGCAAATGTTGCCGATGCGGACGTTTGCGAACATTGAAGTTTCCCTTGTTTCAAGTTTACGACTTTATTGGTTGCCGCATGAGTTTGATTTGTGAGGAAATTTGAATCAGATGCCCATCTGGATCGTGTGTGCCCAGGGTCCTTTGCGTATTGCCAGGTTGCCTCATGCGAGCAAGTAATGACTGTCGAATAATGCCATAGGCAAGGTCACCCGTAAGGCCGACGGCGGGTTGTAACTTATCAGCTGAGTTCAATCGCCATAGTCGTCGGATATCGCTAATCCGCTTGCGGAAAGCCGTGTCACTTAGCCCAAGCAACCAAGAGATTTCGTCCTTCGAGTGTAGCGATACCAGCAGGAGGACGGTCTGCCTCAGTGATCGCGGCAAACCTGTGACAAACTCGTGGAGAGTTGAATGCTGGATTTGGCAATCCGGCGTCGCCAGGATTTGCGCGAAATAGTCTTCACGCCTGCGACGACGAATGGCGGAGCGAACCTTCATTGCACCCTGCTTGCGTATAACGCCACGCAACCACGATTGGTTCGACGGCTGGGTCAGGTCGAATCGATCATGCTCGACCGCTATTAGCAGGGCATCCTGAACCAGATCCTCTGCCTCTGCTGTGGAAGAAGTAAAGCGCAAAGCGCTCCGCAGCAGTTTTTTATAGTGTTTTCGTTGCATTTTCCTCGAAACCTATCAGCCCGCAACCCGACCGTTCTCTTCAGAGATTGCAATCGTACAGCCGCTTCAAAATAAGTCCCGGAATACCGGATGATCTGCCTCACCAGAGTGGTCCAGTCTGGTGGGGCGGACCATGGCATCAATCCGGCTAAAGTCCAAGTGCTTCGGCAGGCCATGCAAATACCAAATTGCCCCCAACCTTGCCTGAGGCAGTTTGGTTTACGTTATTCGGCTGCAGCCGTTTGATCCAGCATGGCGTAATATTGTTCCTTCACTCAGCCAGGATGTGTTTCCTATAGGCTTCAGCGAGCGCCGTTGTTTGAATTAGTCAACCCATTCGAGTGTTGCAAACTCGACGACTTCGAAGCTTCGCAACAGCCCTCGCCAATGAAGGACCTTGGCCTTGTTGAAAGAGTTCTCGCAAGAGGCACTGGCGCTCCCAACAGACGGTTTGATGGCTGCTTTTTGCAGCCGCTACGAATAGCGAAAGGTAGCGCAGCTAGCCGATATGGCTGGCTGGACAGGGTGGGCGCCCACATGGCATGTGAGCAACAGGACTGCACACTGAAATGTTCCGGAAGGTCGCCCGGCGATACAATTGCAAGTCGGCTTTCATGCTGGATGCCAGGCCTGCTTATCAAAGCACTTACCGCAAGAGTTGGCTGGACCAGGATTGCGAACACATGCGACAAGATCCGGAGGCGGGCAAGCCGAGACCGCGCGGCTGGGGTTGAAACTTTCTAGCTTGAAAACCTGAACTTAAGCTTTGGGGGCCTTACTGGGACTTGCCTGATCACCTCGGTATGTTGAGCCAACAGGATTGCCAACTGTTCCATGTGACCGAGCAATCGGCTCGCGTCGGCTCCCTCGCACAGGATAAGCGCGTGCGTCTGGCGGGAAAGCCCGTTGCCAGTTCGCTGGGCCGTCAGCAGCCGCATGAAGGCGAGCTCGTGATCGGACAGTTTCTCCCGACAGCAGGGGCAGGCCAGATTGGTGAAGTTGAAGCCACTGGTCCGGGTCATGCGCAGGGCGCGCATGCATTTCATCACTACCATTCCGATCTGTGGACCGCGTTCGGCTCCGAAATCTCGTTCGCAGGTTTCCAGGGCGCTTTCCCATGTGAAACATGCAGGGTTGGAATAATTCATGCAGATCAGTCTGACGGCGCAGAGTACGCTCTGCTCGTCTCTGGAGAGTCCTTCCTCCCTGATGGTGACACGCGTGCGTTTGTCATTGTTCGGTTGATTTTGGTTCGTCAAGTCGTTCCCCAATACCTGTCGAGCTGTATGCGCAAGCTGCCGGATTTTTTACTCCGCGAACGCTTGGCACGTCATGTCACCTGTTTTGGCGAAAGGCCGAATTCCCGCTTGAACGCGGTTGAAAAATTGGCCGGTGACGAATAGCCGGCAAGATGGGACGCCTCCGCAATTGAGACCGCGTCCCGTTCAAGTGCTTCGCGTGCTTTTTCCAGCATGAACCGGCGGATGAAACGGGAAGTCGACAAGCCATAGCTACGCGACAGCAGTCGCTGTAGGGAGTTCTGGCTCATCCCGATTTGGTGGGCGAGTTCTTCGGCTGTTACCCAATGGCCTTTCTGGCCGCTGAGAAAATGTTCCACGGCTTGCAGGCGCTGCCGGTCCTGGCCACCGCCCTGGACCGTAGCTTCCTGATCCGGCCGGTGTTCCGAAAACTGTCGGAAGGCTTCTTCCAGAAGGCCGTAGACACGTCCAGCAATATAAAGCCGGTGCTGGAACGGCGATCGGCTCGGCGCGGCGATGATCTGTTCGGCGAGACTGATCGCGTGACTGCTCGGGTGCCAGCTCAAACTTGCCATGTGTTCTGCGGTAAAATTCCGGAAACTGACATAGTCGCTGTCGGACGGTTCGAGATACGACTGCAGCCATGCGTGAGAGACCGAAATGATAACCTTCTTAAGCCGAACGCCGCGGCGCGCCTGCCGGACAAACTTTTCCGGCCGGATCTGAGAGTAGAGTGTCGCCACAGGTTGCCAGTGCCTTGACTGAGCATTGTAAGTTGCCGTCGGCACACGGAACGGTCCGACATAAGCCTCAATCGCGCCTTCCAGAAACAGCGAGACGCTGAGGCGCGGTTCGGTATCGGACTCAATCTTCAAGTCATGCAGATCTTCCGCGTTGGAAAAATGCACGGACAGGCCGTGTTCGATCTTCACGAAATCAATGGCACCGCGCAATACCTGGTCGTTTGTCTCCAGCCGCGGCCCGAGCCACCTTACAGGCCGGGCTTCCGGCTGACGGATCAGGTCGTCCTTGGTGACATAGTGCCGGTGGTGATCGGTTGGAACAAACATACCTGTGACGTTTCTCGCAAAGAATTGAGCCGGAGACTGCCCGGATAGGCTGGTCTGTCTGGCTGTCAAAGACCTGGATTGCGGGCAGGCAGCAATCGCAAAGGCCTTTGGGTGACTGGCAAACGCATTCGGAATTGTCTGAGCCCGGCAAGACACTTATCAAATACCTGACTTTTCAAGTCAAGTTTAATGCCGGGTGGCGGACGATTAGTGGTGCCGTGAAACGGCTGTGGTTGGGGTGTAATATGAAGTGTCGAGTATCAACGCGGGCTATCGTTGCGGCGTCTGTCAGCAGTCTTGCCTTGATGGCGGAACAGGCCGTGGCCGAGGATTTGCAGCAGCTCGAGACCGTCGTCGTCAAGGACACGGATAAATTCGAAACGCTGGAGCAGAGCGTCAACATCAGCCGCGAGCAAATCGAAGTGCAAGCGCCAGTCGATCTGAAACAGCTGTTTCAGGAAACGCCGTCCGTCACTACTGCCGGCGGCAGCCCTGCCTCGCAGAAAATCTACGTGCACGGTATCGATCAGTCCAAACTCAACGTGACGGTCGATGGCGCAAGGCAGAAGAACAATGTCTGGCACCACAATGGTGATCTCGGCATCGACCCGCGCTTTTTGAAGGCAGTTGAGGTCAACGAGGGCGTCGCGCCGTCAGACGGTGGACCCGGTGCGCTTGGCGGTACCGTTGCATTCGAGACCGTCGATGCTATCGACATGCTTAAGGAAGGCCAGAAGCTCGGTGCGCTTGTCTCTTTCGGCTACGACACCAATTCCATGACGCTGACCGGAACCGCAGCCGCCTACGGTATGGCGCAAGGGTTTGAATATCTTGGAACCCTGACCCGCGCAGAAGGCCAGGATTACGACGACGGCGAGGGGTTCACAGAACTTGGTACCGCAACGGATCTGTGGACCGGTCTCGGCAAGGTGGCCTATCAGAGCCAGGAGGGACACCGGTTCGAACTCTCGGGCGAATATTATCGCGATGACGGATATCGGCGCCTGCGCACGAACATGGGCGCTGTCGGAACTGCCTTCAACGACAATCTCTACGAACGCATCACGACAACTTTCCGGTACTCGCTGGAAGGTGCCGAAGGCCAGTTCGATCCGGATGTCCTGCTTTATTACAACCGCAACAAATTGAACCGGCCGAACAAGTCCGGTTACACAAGGGCCAGCGGCGATTTCAACTCCGACCTGCAATCCATCGGCGGCCACATCGAGAATCGCTTCCACTTTGCCATGGGCACACTGACGGCCGGCGTCGATTTTTACCATGACCAAGTCGACATCGAGCGGTTCCACTTTACGACTGATGCTTCGGAAGACATCACCAATGTCGGCGCCTATCTGCAGGCACGTGTCACGCCGGTCGAGCGTTTTGATGTGTCCGCAGGTCTGCGGGCCGATTTCCAGAGTTACCATGCGGTGGACGACCAGACCTTCGACAATTTCGGCCTGTCGCCGAACATCAACCTCAGCTACGAGATCCTCACCGGTCTGACGGTCAATGGCGGCTATTCCTATGTGTTCGGCGGCCTGGAGCAGGCCGAGGCAGCGCTCTATCACGCCCAGGACTACACCTATTCCGCCGACCTCGATCCGACGACGGCGCACAATGCCAAGCTCGGCCTGACCTACCGGTGGAACGGGCTAACTCTCGGCGCGGATCTGTTCTATGTCCAGATGTTGAATCCGATCGCCTATGACTACGCGACCCTCTCGCGGATCAACGGGGACGAACTGACCTCCAGGGGCTTCGATCTGAGCGCCCGCTTCGACTGGGCCAAGGCCTATGTTTCCGCCGCCTATACCCACACGGATGTCGAATATGGCGACCGAATTGCCCTCTTCGGCGACGTGAATGCCGCCGTTCCGGTTGGCGACATCATGACGCTGGGTGCCGGCTACACATTTGCCCAGTGGGATCTCACCCTCGGTGCAAATGCGGAAATCGCGTTCGAATATTCGAACGAAGACCTTGCTGACAACGGCTTCGAAAACCCTATCCCTGCCTATGAGGTCGTCAACGTCTTTGCCGAGTGGGCGCCCAAGCTTGGTGAAACCGATTTTTCCTTGAGAGCCGAGGTCAACAACGTCTTCGACGAGACCTATTACAGCCGGGGTAGCTACATCGCGACAAGCCGGGTGACCCCGGTCAACTCGCCAGGCCGGAGCTTCTTCCTGACGGCGACGGCTAAATTCTGAATATAAAATTCAACTTTTTTCGTGCGAGCCGGTTCCCCCGGCTCGCCATTTCGGTGTAAAGAACGGATAGCCAGGGCAATGTTTATCGTCACGTCGACGGCCAGGACCGCCTCAGCCGCGAAATATCTCCAGCAACTCTGCAAACACTTCGCACACAAGGTTCCCGCCGAGTGGGACACCGAGACCGGTGAGGTGTCCTTTCCATTCGGCCATTGCCGGATGGAGGCTTCCCCGGTGCACCTGAGCATCCGGTGCGAAGCCGATGAAGAGCAGAAGATCGCTCGCATGAAACTCGTGATCGACGATCACCTCGAGCGGTTCGCCTGGAAAGAAAAACTGAAACTCACATGGTGCGAGGCAGAAGCTCCCGGCCAGGACTGACGCCCGCGAGAATGCTCCAACAGGAGAGCGGCAGGATGAAAAAATCTTTGGTTCCGGTTCTGGCTCTTGTTTCGGCCTGCCTGGGTGCGGCTGCCGTTGGCGCGCAGCCAGCCGGTACGATTTCGATCCAGTTGAACGGCGCCGAGACGGTCGGCGATGCCTGCAGGCTGACATTCGTCATCCGCAACGAACTTGCCGGCCCTGTCAACGCGCTAGGGCTGGATCTGGTGATGTTCGACAAGTCCGACGGCGTGTCCGGCTACGCGGCGATCGACTTCGGCGATCTGCCGGCCAGCAAGACGCGGGTGCGCCAGTATGACGTTGCCAAGGGCGACTGCAGCGGCATCTCGCGCGTTTTGCTCAACGAAGTCCGGGCCTGCGAAATCGAGGGCAGCCCATCCGAAGATTGTCTGCCCAAGCTGCAGATCAGCGCCCGGTCCGAGATCGACTTCATCCTTTGACTTGTTTCGAGTTGGCTTGAGCTATGCCCGAAGACATTCACGCGGCCTTGCCGCACTTCCTTTCGCCGCTGACAGGACTGGTCGATCAGGGAGGTCCTGTCGCTTGTCGATGTTTCCTTGATCGCCGCCAAGGTCCTGCAGTTCACATTTCTCGGTGTTGGCCGGTTAAACAACGCCCGCAAGGCGCTTGCCGTTTGGCTGGACGGGCATCCGCACGATGCCAAGGCAATCTCCGCGCGCGGCAAATCGATTGCTGCGGACATCATGCTGAAGCCGATCCAGGGCAGCAGCCGCGGAAAAGCCCAGGCAGACGTTTTGAAGGAGGATGTGGAGCGTATCTGCATCCAGCGGATCAATACGCTCCGGGCGTATCTTTGCCCGCTTGATATGATCGCCCAGACCGCGCCGCTGATCGACATGATCGAAGCTTTCCAGGCGATACAGGGCGCGGGAGCGGCGGTCGATCCCTCCGTGCTGGCCGGCGGTATCTGGGTCACACCGCTGACGACGGCGGTCGGTCTTGCGGTCACCATCCCGGTCTCGGCGATTGTTGGCTGGTTCGACAGCCGCATTGAAGCCGAACAGCCCGAGATGGAAGCACTCGCAGCGGCCTTCTTTACCGGCGCCATTGCCGATCCACCGGTGCGCTGATCGTCGATCCCGAGGGCTGGAGCTTTGCGGGGGAGACCGAAATCTCGGTTGCAGACTGGCTGGTGCAGCGGGACGAGACGGCCGAGGAAAGCGGCCCATCATGGTCGCTGCCGACGGAGCGCTGAAGGCCGATGCGCTGGAAAAGGTTCTGAAGGACCTCAAGGGTGCCAGGCGCAGCGATATCGTTCTGATTACCAGACGAGGCTCGAAGTGAGGTTCCCCCGTTTCCTTGCGGCAGGCGTTGTCGTTTCGCTGGCGCTGCACGGCAACGGCTCGGCGTTTTTCGCGAAGGATCCAGATGAAGTGTCGATCGCGGCATCTGCGGGCGGCGGCGTCTCCGTGATCGGGCCTTCCGAAGACCTGGTCGCGGGCCTGAAAGTGAACAATGCAGCACTGGACATGGTGCGCCGGGCTTCTCCCATGCCCAATTTCCCGAGTGACATGCGTCTTGCGTGGTTGAACATCGAAGTGCCCATGCGGTTCACGCCGAACTGACCGACCGGGATAGAATGGGGTCAAATGCACCAAGGCTCGTCTACCAGGCGGGCCTTGGTGCATTGAAAAGTGCGTCGCGATTTCATGCACACGCGCGCGACCCGTTCGCCTGATCCGCAGAAGAGCGCCATTTCTACACAGCCTGGCTCTGGAGAAAGCCTCTGGCTGCACGTGCAAAACATTATTTCAAACACTGTTTTACATGAGTATTATTCTCATGTATATGTTGCGGCGTGCCGTGCCACTGGAACGGCCGAGCCACAGTCGGCTGTTCAGCCGGTACCAGCTGCTTAAAAATCTGAAAAAGGGAATTCGGCCATGCTTGATCGCGTGCGTCTATCGCTGCTCTTTACCGGCACAGTTTTACAATCGACGCTCTTGGCTGGGGGCGCAAGCGCACAAGATCCTGCGTCTTCTCCGGAAACTGCGCAGGCGACCACGCTTCAGACGATTCTGGTGACGCCAGGTGTTTCGGAAGAAAATGACGAACATCTGGGCGCGGCAGACAGAGCAAATTCGATCTACATCTCCGCGGAAGATCTTCAGCTTACCAACCCGCAGAACCTGAAGGATGTTTTTGCAGGGGACGCTTCGATTTCGGTCGGTGGCGCCATGGGTCCCACCCAGAAGGTCTATGTGAACAGCATAGATGAACTCAATCTAGCGGTAACCGTCGATGGTGTCCTTCAGAACAATCGAGTGTTCCATCACAATTCGACCAACTACATAGATCCGACATTGCTCAAGTCTGTTCGAGTGGACCCGGGCGTGGCACCGGCAGATGCCGGGCCGGGTGCTCTTGGCGGCTCCATCGTCTACGAAACGGTTGATGTCGGCGATCTTCTGGAGGAGGGGCGGTTCTACGGCGGCTATGCTTCGCTCTCCTATGATACCAACAGCAATGCTTTCACCGAAGCCGGCGCAGGCTATGTCCGCTATGAGGGGTTGGAACTACTCGGCTATATCAAAAATGCGAATGGTGACAATTACACGGCCGGCAATGGCGAGGAAATGGAAGGGACAGCACCGGATTTCCTGAGCTATCTCGCCAAGGGAGCGTTTGAGTCCAGCGAAGGCCACCGGTTCGAATTCAGTGCGCAGCAAGTCCAGGACGACGCTCAGCGGCCGTATCGGGCAAACTTTGGCGGATTGCCGTCAGCAGAACCGGCGACACGCCTCTATGATATCACTCAACAGACCTACTCAGGACGATATGAATATGTGAATGGGACGGGACTGTTCGATCCGGCAGTGGTGATCGGCTACAGCGAGTCCTCGACCGACATCCCCTACTTCTATCACAGGAGGTCCGGCAGTCTTCTCAACATCGAGAGCGACGGAAATGCCTGGACGTGGTCGGGCAAGGTGGAAAACACCTTCCATCTTTCCGAAGACCACAAGATCACGGCCGGGGTGGACTTCTATAATTCGGAAAGTGAATACTCCGATGCCCTGTACAGCCCGGATGGGTACAAGGAAAAGGCACGTGATGTTGGTTTCTATGCGCAGGCGCGCCTGTCGCCGACAGACAGGATAAGACTTTCCTTCGGCGGCCGCGGCGACCAGCAATGGTTCACAGGTGTCGATGGCACCGAGCTGGAAAACTTCGGCCTCAGCGGTAATGCATTCGCTGCCTTCGATTTGACCGAGCAGATCACGTTCAGCGCCGGATACTCGAATGTGTTCGGCGGTATTGATCTGGAAGAAAACTACATCTTCGACAGCATCTCCAGCTATGACGGCCTGAAGCCTGTCCGTTCCCAGAACCTGATCGCGGGCGTGAAGTTCGCGCATAACGGCTTTACCCTGTCCGGAGACATTTACCAGACCGACTTCGAGAACTACCGGGAATTCGCAAGCTCTACCGTCTACAATACTGATTTCAGGGTTCAGGGCTTCAAGCTGGGAGCCGGTTACGCCTGGGACGACGGGTTCGTAAAGGTTTCCTACTCAAATAGCGATCTGAAGGTCGACGGCGACTATGTAGATTCCTACAGCGCCAGCGATGTTGGCGCCCCCATCGGTCAGGTTATCTCGGCGGAAGTCGTTCACACCTTCACCGATTTCGGTGTCACAGTTGGCTCCAGCATCGATGCCGCTCTTGATTACGATGGAACGGAAGATGCAGGTGAGAACTCTTTGCCTGGCTATTTTGTCGCCAATGCCTTTGCTGAGTACAAGCCACAGCAGGTAGCGCACCTGACCTTGCGGCTGGAGGCAAACAACATCTTCGATGAAGCTTATGCGTCCCGTTCGACCTATGGAGTTGAATACGGCACCGATGTGCTGACGCCGCTCTATGAACCTGGGCGCTCCTTCCTGCTGAAGGCGCAAGTCAAGTTCTGATTTCGGGCCCCCAAGGCACCTTGAACATCGTGCTGGCGGCCGGATTTCTACCGATCCTGCCGCCAGTTTTTTTGAAATCGCCGTCTGTGGGGCAGAGCCAGGAGATAGCGCTTTCAAGCATGGTGAAGCGCCACCAGCTTGCCGTCCAGTTCCCGGATCGGAACATCCATGTCGTAGATAGCGGCGAGGGTGTCTTCCCGCATGAAGTCGGCAGTGGGGGCCATTGCGGCCACTTCGCCGTTCTTCAGGGCGATGATCCTGTCCGCGTAAGCCGACGCATAGTTGATTTCATGCAGGACCACGACGATGGTCTTGCCGTGTGTATCGGCAAGGCTTCTAAGCTGCCGCATCAGGTTCCTGGCGTAATGCATGTCCAGATTGTTGAGCGGCTCGTCGAGCAGCAGATAATCGGTATCCTGGGCATAGGCCATCGCCACCAGGACCCGCTGGCGCTGGCCACCGGATAGTTCATCGATGAAGCGTTTGGAAAGATCCGTCAGATCGAACATTTCAAGAGCCGCATCGACCTTTTCGCGGTCGATCTCCGCCGGCCGTCCGAGGTGATGCGGAAAGCGGCCGAAGCCGACCATCTCCTTGACGGAAATTCTGGAGGCGACGCTGGTATCCTGGCGCAGGATTGCCAGTTTTCGGGCGAGCTTCATCGCCGGGCTTTGGACGACATCCAAGTCGTCGAAGCTGATGCGTCCGGTTTGCAGCGGCAGCAGGCGTGCCATCAGCGCAAAGAGTGTGGATTTGCCGGCACCATTGGGCCCGATCAGAGCCGTGATACCGCCTTTTGCGATTTTCAAGGACACATTTTTCAGGATCGGCGCGCGGCCATGGTGGAAGCTGACATTGTCGATCTCGATCATGCCCGCACCTTTCTCAGGATCAGGAAGAGGAACACGAGGCCCCCCAGAAACTCGATCACGATGCTGAGGCTGCCGCCCATGCCGAGCACGCGTTCGAACAGGGTCTGACCGCCGACCAGCACGATGACCGCAATCAGCACCGACGCGATCAGCAGGCTGTCATGATGATGGGTCTTCAGAAGTTCATAGGTCAGAGCGCTCACCAGCAGGCCGAAAAATGCCACGGGTCCGACAAGGGCGGTCGAGGTCGCGACCAGCACGGTGACGAGCGCCAGGCCGATGAACAGTTCACGCCGGTGGTTGAGCCCCAGGCTGATCGCCTGCTCCCGGCCGAGTGCCATGACATCCAGGACATGACGCTTGCGCCAGGCCAGAACGCAACACAACAGGATGAGACCGGCCGAGATCACAAGCAGTTCGGTATCGACACGGTTGAAGCTCGCGAACATGGCACCCTGCACCACGGCAAAGGCATTCGGGTCGATCATGCGCTGCAGCAGGCTCGTCAGGCTGCGGAACAGCACGCCGAAGATTACCCCGACAAGAAGCACGCGGAAGAGATCCTGGAGACCGTTGCCGAGTAGCGTGCCGAAAAGGGCGAGCGCAGCGGCCGTGAGCAGGATGACTTCGAAAGCGAACTTCGTCTCCGGCGCCAGGGCGGCATACCCGAAACTGCCAAGCGCAAAAACCAGGCCCGTCTGGACGAGGAGATAGAGCGCGTCGAACCCCATGATGGAGGGCGTCAGGATACGGTTGCTGGTGAGCGTCTGAAACAGAACCGTCGACAGGGCGACGGCAGCTGCCACCAGCACAAGCGCGGCCAGTTTGGTGCCCCGGAACGACAGGACAAAGCCCCAGTTGCCCCGCGCGCCCAAAGTCAGATAGGCCAGGATCGCAAGCACTGCACAAGCGCCCAGGAGGAGGAGTTTCCTATCGGGCATGCGCCGGCCTTGCAAACAGCAGCCAGAGAAAGACACCGGTGCCGATGGCGCCGAAGACTGTTGCGGTCGGAATCTCGTATGGATAGCGCAGCAGCCTGCCTGCCACATCGCTGGCCAGCACCAGTGTCCCGCCGGTCAGTGCGACGAGCGGCAGGGTTCTGCGGGCATTGTCGCCATGAAAGCGGCTGACGATGTTGGGAACGACCAGGCCGACAAAGGGTAGCATGCCGACCGTAGTCACGGTGAAGGACGTGATCAGGGCAACGATGCCCAGGCCGACAATCAGCACATGGCGGTAGTTGAGCCCAAGGCCGATTGCTGCGTCCCGGCCAAGGCCTGCGATGGTGAACCTGTCGGCGTAGAGATAGGCTGCGAGCGCGACCAGGCCGGAGGCCCAGAGCAGCTCGTAGCGGCCCTGAAGAACGCCGGAAAATTCGCCGTGCATCCAGATGCCGAGATACTGGATCAGGTCGTTCTCGTAGGCGATGAACGTGGTGATGGCGGCAATGACGCCGCCATAGATGATCCCGGTCAAGGGCATCAGCAAGGGCTGGGCTGGCGGCAGTTTCTGCACAAGAGCCAAGAATATGGCCGTGCCGCCGAACGCAGCACAGCATGAGATGGCCATCTTCAGGAAGACCGACCCTGACGGCATCAGAAGCGTCACGATCAGAAGTCCGAGGGCCGCGCACTCACCTGTGCCCGCGGTTGCCGGTTCGACAAACCGGTTCCGTGCCAGCATTTGCATGATGACACCCGCCACGGCCAGAGATGCGCCGGACAGAATCGCCGCGCAAGTTCGTGGCACACGACTGATCAGAAAGAGTTCAAGACCTTCCTTGCTCTGAAGCAGCTCCACAATCCCGAGATCAGCAGCCCCGATGGCAAGACTTGCCAGGCTGAGAGCTGTCAGCAGGCCGACCACCGCGCAGAACCAGATCTGCGCGGAGGAGGGGAAACGTCGGACGTTTAGGCGCAAGGAACCTTCTACCGATCAATTGGCCTTGGAAAACGCTGCCGACAGATCGGACAGGGTTCCAAGCACGGACTGATAACCACCGGCGGAAATGTAGATCCTGGCGGCGTCCAGATAGACGACCTGACCATTTTTCCAGGCCGTCGTCTCCGCGACCAGCTTGTTGTTCAGGGTTTCCCGGGCAGAAGCACCGTCTGCGCCAACGGCTGCCGCCCGGTCGATGACCAGCAGCCAGTCAGGATTGACGTCACGGATAAACTCGAAGGAGACCCCCTCGCCGTGGGTAGAGTCCTCGATCTCAACCACAGCCGGGGCGATCCCGAGTTCCGTGTGTAACCAGCCGAAGCGCGAACCCGGCCCGTAGACACTGATCTTGGGGCCGTTGGTCAAAACGATCAGGGCCTTGCCCGCTGCTGCCCCTTGCTGCTTGAAGGCGTCAATCGCGTTCGCCAGATCCTGGTCCAGCTTGCCGGCTTCTTCAGACTTGCCGAAAAGTGTGCCGTAGGCGAACAGTCGCGCACGTGCCTGGTCCAGGAGGCCGTCGCCCCAGATGGTCATGTCGATTGTTGGGGCAAGGGTGGAGAGGGCTTCAACCTGGGACGAAGACCGTCCGCCTGCAATGATCAGGTCCGGCTGCAGCGCATTGATCGCCTCGAAATCCGGTTCGAACAGGGTCCCGACCGGCTCGGCCGCTTCGGCAACACCTTCAAGATAGTCGACGTAGAGATTTGCCGGAGCACCGGCGATCTCGACACCCAGGGCAGAGAGCGTGTCGATCGCCGCGATGTCGAAAACGGCGATCTTGGCCGGTTGCGACGGGACCTCGGCCGGACCGCTCGCCGTTTCGATGGAAATCGTGTCGGCCAGGCTTGCCTGCGTACCGAGCGCAGCCGCAAAGGCGAGCGCCACCCAGTGGAAATTGCGCATGATGCGTCTCCAGATGTGGACGCCTGGCTATTCCCCTGAAATGGCTGAGCGTATTGAAATTGAATGTGCGGCAGGACCAATCGATCCAAGCGCCTTCGGCTGGTTCGTCATGCCAAATGCCGACATGGAATTCAACTGTTCTCAGGTGTCAATTGATCTTTTAAGGCTCGACAGGTAGGCCTTGACCCCGGCAACGAGGAACGCACGGACGGCATTTACCATTGCGCCATTGTCTTCGCCCGCAGCCATTGCTTCCATGGCGTCGACAGATGTCGTGAACATCAGGCCGATCAGCATCTTCGGATGCAGGGTGTCCCTGTCGAGTTCTGGGACCGTCGTGGCGAGCATGTCAAACAGTTTGGATATACCTGCCGCGCTGTAATCCTGCGCATTGATCAGGACGCTCTCCTGTTCGGAAGAGGCCCGCTGGATCAGATAGATGAACGGGTCTCTCTGTCCGGTTTTCGCATTGAAGCCAAGATTGACCAAAGCATCGAAATAAGCGCCGGTGAGGTCCTCGATACCCGGAGGAGAGCCGTTGCGTTCGCTTTTCACCGCTTCGAGGCGCGCCAGAAGTTCGGCATCCAATTGCTGAAAGCGGCTCTTCAGAAGTTCCAAAAGCAGGTCGCTTTTACTTCCGAAATAATAGTTCACCGAGGCAACATTTGCCCCCGAGGCGTCTGTGATCTCGCGTACGGAAGTGGCTGCAATGCCTTTTTCTGCCATCAGGCGTTCCGCATTCAACAATAGGCGCTGGCGTGTCGGTTCCGGCCCCATACTCCCTCCTCGGTTGATGTGAAGTATGTAGCCCGAATGTCAGGAGAGTTCAAACGCTGTTTGAAAAAGAGGGCCTGTTTCCTTTCACGTTTCAGGACGGTCAACAAAGCGTCCGCATTGCCGGCGTCTGATTGCTAGCCGTCTTCGCAGATGAAACGAATGACCGATTAGGGCCGAAAGCACCAACGCATGTCGTTGCCCCGCAGACCGGGACGATGCACGCCCACGGAAATGGACACGGTCATTCCCACATGGACGCACGTGCCCTGGTGCATGAGCGCGACCTCGAGGCGCAGCTCAAGCCCGGCCACTTCTCGACCTTGCAGACGATCCTCTTCGGACTCTCCGGTGGCCTTGTTCCGTACCTCTCCGCGATTACGGTTTTGTTGTCCTGTCTACAGATCAAGAAAGTGGCGATCAGACTCGTGATGATTTTCACGAGCTTTTCGCACTCCCACGCCTGAACACACTGCGGGAAGATCCTTTCCGGGCGGCTCCCCAGACCAATTTGTCTCAGATTGTGACAACCCTCGTCGCGATGCGCTCAAGCAGTGCCCGATCGTGGCTGATTGCCAGAATGCCGAGGCCCTGCCGCACGCGCTTGAGAAGGAACTGCCAGATTTCCACCTGGGCGACCGGATCAAGCATGGACGTGATTTCGTCGGCGATCAGGTAGCGTAAGCCGGGAGCCAAGGCGCGAAGAAGAGCGACCCGTTGCAGCTCACCGCCGGAAACCTCGTGCGGATAGCGAGCATACCAACTGTCATCGATACCGAGCTCCGTGCGGGTGACTTCATCAGGCGACCACCCTTCCGCGATAATCCTGGAAATGCGCCAGCGGGGATCTGTCGCGAAGATCGGCGATTGGTGCAGATACTGGACAGGATGGAACTGTCCATTTGAGCCTGCTCTGTCGTCTATTGTGATAGTCCCACTTGTTGGCTCCAGATGCCCGGCGAGCAGCCTTCCGAGTGTCGACTTGCCCCGCCCTGAAGGGCCGGACAATCCGACGATTTCACCAGGATGGATGGAGAGGGCAACGTCACGCAAAACATAGGGCGCTCTTGCGCCATAGCGGAAACTGAGGCGATTTGCGGTCAGCATTTCGCCTCCGTAGCGCTGAACGCGTTTTGGGGCAATGCCAACCACAAGGCCCGCGCGAACGGTGACCGGAGGGCCGCGCCGCCACCCACGAAATCCGAAGCGGTTTCGATGGAAACGAGGCGACCGCCTTTCATGACAGCGACACGGTTCGCGAACGGAAGCGCTTCGGCAAAGCTGTGAGTGATCAGGAGAACAGCTTTTCCGGCATCTGCCTGATTGCGCAGGTGGGCCAGGACATTTGCACAGTTCGCGGGATCCAGTCCGCTTGTCGGTTCGTCGGCGACGACCAGATCCGGATCGCCTACCGTCGCGATGGCCATCATCATGCGCCGGGCAATTCCACCGGAAAGCTGATGCGGAAACGCGTTTGCCGCCACCTCATCGAGGCCGTAGCGCACAAGCAGGGTGTCGATGCTCCCGCTGTCGAGTTGACGGCCGGCGCGCTGACCTGCCCAGGCGATCTGCTTGCGGCACCGGGTCATCGGATCGAGATGGCTGAGCGACTGCGGCACCAGGACTATCCGCGCTCCGCAATACCTCTGTCTGAGCGCAGCATCTAGCTTGGTTCCCTCGATCCGGATGTTGCCTCCCACGACCGCGTTGGTGGGCAATATGCCGAAGATTGCGTGCGCAAGAAGGCTCTTCCCCCCACCGGATGCTCCGATCAGCGCAACAATCTCACCCCGTTCGACCCCGAAGCTCAAGCCGTCGAGTATGCGAAGTTCCCGCTGACGAATGAGGCCGTCGTAGCGGGTGAAACCGACCGATACCTGATCGAGACGAAGAAAGCTCATCGGTGCGCCTGCCTTGGATCCAGCAACAGGCGCAGCCCGTTGCCGATCGCATCGAAACAAAGGACGAGTAGCAAGAGGCTGAGGCCTGGATAGAGACCAAGCCACCAATTGCCGGCCGTCAGGTAGCGCATTGAATCCGCCAGCAACACGCCGATGGCCGGTTTGGTCGGTTCAAGGCCGAAACCGATGAACGTCAAGCCCGCCTCATGCAAGATGGCGTGGGGAAACAGAAGCACCAGGCCGACAAGCAGTTGGGGCAACAGGTGGGGCAGGAAATGATGACGTCCGATAAACCACCACGATTTACCCAACCGCCGGGAGACGACGATGAAATCGGCATGCCGAAGCTGAAGGATCTCGGCCCGGAGGACACGCGTCAGCCTTGGCCAGTGTGTTGTCGCCACGGCGACGATCACCGCATGGGTGCCACCGCCAAGGGCAAAGGAGATAAGGATCAGCAGCACCAGGTGGGGCAGGCCCATGGTTGCATCCACGAGGAAAGACACGAGCATGTCGGCCCAGCGGCCGCACGTCGTCGCAAACACCGAAAGGCCGAGCGCGATAAAGGCCGACAGCGTTGCCGCAATCAGGCCGACCCACAGGCTCACATTCAGGCCGTGTACGGTTCGGGCGAACATATCGTGTCCGAACTGGTCGGTCCCGAACCAGTGCGCCCAGGACGGAGCGGCAAGTCTTGCGGAAAAGTCGGGGGAGATGCCGAAGTCGCCGAAGACAATTGCCCCGGCAACGACAAAGGCTATGCCAGCAGCGCCGATCCCCGTGGCGGCAAGCGTGAGGATGCGCTTGTTCATGCGCATACGCGGAGAAGAGCTGGACGTTGTCTCGAGCACTTGAGTCAAGGCCTGACCTCCATGTCGGGAGTCGCACCGATGCGGGGATCGACGACATGGTAGAGGATGTCGGCGATCGTGTTGCCGACGGAGACGAACAACGTCAGGCAGAGCGCAACGGCCAGAAGCAGGGGGACATCGCCCGAGACACCCGCCTGCACAGCGGCGCGCCCCAGCCCGGGATAGGCAAAAACCTGCTCGGCCAGCACCGATCCGCCAAAGAGTTCACCGAGCGACGCAAAGAGCACCGTTATCGCCGGCAGTGCAGCATTGCGCGCGCCATGCCTGATCGCAACGTCGGCGAGAGATGCGCCCTGGGCCCGGGCATAGAGCGCGAAATCCGACTGCATGATCTCGATCACTTTCGCGCGGGTGTGAAGGGTGATCTGGGCCACGCCGAGCACCATCAGCGTGACCAGCGGAAGAATGAGATGATGCAAGCGTTCCAGAAGCGTCACGTCTTCAGGCAGAACTCCGATTGGGGCGGCACAGCACACAGGTGTCCAGGAGAGGCCGACCGAAAAAACCACCAGCAGGACGATCGCCAGCCAGAATGTGGGGGTCGATGCGAGGATGTAGGCATAGGTGCGAATGATGCGGTCAAACCACGTGTCTGCCATTGCACCTGCGGTAACACCGAGCGCGAAGCCGAGAAGGCCCGACAGCAACCAGGCCATTCCCATGAGCGGCAGGGATGCCTGCACACGCTTTGCAAGCACCTCCGCAACCGGCGCGTTATACGTCATGGAGGTGCCCAGGTCGCCCTGGGCGATGTTGCCGAGCCATTTGACGAACTGGGTGAGGGGGGGCTGATCCAGTCCCCATTTCTGCGCGATGAGATCGCGTTGTTCTGGCCCGACCTTGGAGATCGCCGGGCCAAGATAAGCCTGGACCGGATCGACAGGCGACATCTTCGCCAGCGCGAATGCTACGACCGCAACGGCGGCCAGCAACAATGCCAGCCGCACGATGCGGATTACCACGAGGATCGGCCAGTTGTTCGTCATGAGATCAGTCGCAGGTCCATGTCCAGTGCTGAATCAGGGACGTGATCGGCCAGCCGTGGCCGTGAGGTTCGATCTGGGTCGGGCCGAGGTCTATGCACTCGTTGACATAGTAGATGTGGTCGAGATTGACGAGCCAAGCCCAGCCGGCCAGGCCCTTGCCTGAATAACCGGCTTTCCCATCCCATTCGGCGGCCTGCCAATGCGGATAGGAGGCTTCAAGGCTCTCGGATGCCTGCGCCGATGCGAAGTGCTCGTCGACCTCCGGGTTGGAGAAGAAACCGGGATTGTAATAGCCCCGACCACCCACCGAGCTCTGGTATAGGCTGTACACCTCCTGGGGGCTGTGGCTGCCCCAACCGAAGAGAACCGGGTTGGCGTGCATCTGGCGCTCGATGTCATCCCAGCTCTTGCCTTGCGGCACCGCTTCGATGCCGATGGCTTTCAGCTGTTCTGCGGTCGTAACGACGATGGCCTGCCGGGTGCTGTCGGAGGCCGGGAAGATGAGCGGGAAACTGGCACGAATTCCATCCTTGCTGCGGATGCCGTCGGAGCCGACCGCCCAGCCTGCACCGTCGAGAAGTGCCTGGGCGGCCTGCGGATCGAAGCTTAAGGCCGCTTCGGGGTTTGACCATGGCAAACCATCAGCTGGACCGTAGGCGGGCGTCCCGTGACCCAAAAGGGCGACTTCCACGATCTGCTCCCGGTCGACTCCAAGATTGATTGCCTGCCTTATTACCAGGTCGGACGTCACGTCATTGCCGATCGGATTGCCGGCAGGCGTAGTTTTGCCTTCGTCAGGCAGCATTGGAAAGCTCATGCCGCGATTGTCGACGGAGTCCACGGCGATCTGCTTGAACCCGGCGGGCGGCGCATCGGCCGCAGTCGCCGGAACCGACACAACGTCAACCTGGCCGGCATGGGCGGCGGCAAGACTGGTGTCCTCACTCGTAAACAGGAACGTGATCCGCTCGAAGGGCGACTGCTTTCCGAAGTAGTAGGGGTTCTTCTTGACGATGAGCTGCTCGCCTTCGGTCCACGACACCATCTGGTAAGGGCCCGAACCGACAGGTTTGCGGGCGTATTCCGGCCCGTAGCTGTCCGCCGGGACGATACCGAGCGTGAACAGGAAACCTGAAAAGGCGATCCAGGGCTGGGACAGCGTGATTTTCACGGTCGTGTCGTCAATTGCTTTTGCCAGCTCTAGGACACCGAGATCGAGCTCACCGCCCGCGGTTTTCGCGTGGTTGAAGGTGAAGGCCACGTCTCTTGCCGTCAAAGGGCTGCCGTCCGAGAACTTGGCATCCGGACGAAGCTCTATGGTCCAGGTCAACCGGTCTTCGGACAAATACAAGTTCTTCGCAAGCTCGGGCTGGGTGCGCATTTGCGCGTCGCGCGTCAGCAGGGTCGACTGGAATAGAGGATGTCCGTAGCGGCCCCATCCGAGAAGCGGATCATAGCCTTCATCCGGCTCGCCGCCGATGGCAAGCACGATCTCGGATTTAGGGGCAGCCAGTGCGGTCGTGGAAATCCCGAGGCAAAGGAAGAACGCGATGAGGCTCAATGTTCCGGAGATTGGCATTGTCATGAAATCGCTCCTAATATCCTGCCGGACGAGTCAGGCGGACCGTGGCTGTCGCCGCTGTCGGCAGACACTATGAGTCAAAAAGTATGATGTCTATAGAAAAACATCATACTCATTCGAGGTATGGCAATGCAGCGTGTAACGATCACTCTGGACGATGATCTGATGGATGAGTTGGACAAGCTGATTGAGGAGCGGGGATATCAGAACAGGTCTGAAGCAATCCGGGACCTGGCACGCGCAGGGCTCGGACAGGCAGCGCGAACGTCCGACACCCGTCAGCCTTGCTTTGGTGTGCTCAGCTATGTCTACGACCATGCTTCACGGGATCTGGCGCGGCGTCTGACCAGCACGTTTCACAATCATCACGACCTGACGGTTGCCAGCATGCATGTGCACCTAGATCACGACAACTGTCTGGAAATCGGGGTTCTCAAAGGGCCAACCTCCGAAGTGCAGCACTTCGCAGAGCACGTCATCGCTGAGCGTTCGGTTAGGCATGGAACTCTACAAATCGTACCCCAGGTTGAGAAAAACACCCTGGAAGAGGCGTCTGACTGAAGGCAATGCGCTAATCTCTTGGCAGGCTTTCCATTGGTGTAAGTTCTACAGGCCGTCTGCGTCTCGACACGACGCTGGAGTAGTGAAGTTCAGACCTCAAGCCAATTTTCCCCACCCAAATTATCAGCTTTTGGCGCTTCATGTTGACTTAAAATTTGCGACCCATACTGTATCTAGTGTTCAGGGTCTGGCGATTCTTTTGAATTGCCGGCTAAGAGGGAAGCCGGTGCGCTCTACCAAAGGCAAATCCGGCGCTGCCCCCGCAACTGTGAACGGCGAGCCGTTGTCCATAAACCACTGGGATTCCCCGGGAAGGCGGATGACATGGCCTCGACCCGTGAGCCAGGAGACCTGCCTTGAGCGAAAAACGTCAGCGGACGGCGGGTCCGGGCGACGCTTGAAGGCATGTGCCTCCCACATGTTCTCTCGTGCCTCCATCCGTCCACAATCTGGAAACATCTTCGGGGTGCAAGAGACATGACCGTCACCGTTTACAGCAAGCCTGCCTGCGTTCAGTGCAACGCCACCTATCGCGCCCTCGATCAGCGCGGCGTCGAATATGTGGTCATCGATCTGAGTGAAGACTCGAATGCCTTCGAGCACGTGCAGTCGCTCGGCTACAAGCAGGTGCCGGTCGTTGAAGTCAGCGGTGATCATTGGGCCGGGTTCCGTCCGGACAAGATCGCAGCCCTGAGCTAGGTCCTTGACACGGCTCGTTTACTTTTCGAGCGCTTCGGGAAACACACATCGGTTCATCGAAAAACTTGGAAACCCGGCACTCCGCATCCCGCGGAACAGGTCGGAAACGCTTCCTGTTGTCCATGCCCCCTTTCTCCTGATCCTGCCGACCTTTTCGGATGGAGAGGGGCGGGGCGCTGTGCCCGGTCAGGTGATCCGGTTCCTGAACGATGCCGCCAACCGATCCTTCCTGAAAGGCGTCATTGCCTCCGGCAATCGCAATTTCGGGGCGTATTTTGCCTATTCCGGAGATGTCGTGTCGAAGAAATGCGGCGTTCCGCTGCTCTACCGTTTCGAGCTTGCCGGAACCGAAACCGACCTCCACCGCGTCCAACACGGGATGACAGAATTTTGGAAACGACAGTCCTAGACCGCCCTGCAGCACCGGCGGCAAACCTCGACTATCATGCGCTCAATGCAATGCTGAACCTATACGACACGGACGGCAAAATTCAGTTCGACGCCGACCGTCAGGCGGCTCGGCAGTATTTCCTCCAGCACGTCAACCAGAATACGGTTTTCTTCCATTCGCTGGAGGAAAAACTCGGCTATCTGGTGCGCGAGGGCTACTATGAAAACGAGGTGCTGGAACAATACGACACGGTCTTCGTCAAGGCGATCTTCGAAGCTGCCTATGCCCGCAAGTTCCGCTTCCCAGCGTTTCTCGGTGCTTTCAAGTATTACACCAGCTACACGCTGAAGACCTTCGACGGAAAACGTTACCTGGAGCGTTTCGAGGACCGGGTGGTGATGGTTTCGCTGACCCTGGCTGCCGGCGACGAGGATCTCGCCATGCGGCTGATGGACGAGATCATTTCTGGCCGGTTCCAGCCGGCAACGCCGACCTTCCTCAACGCGGGCAAGAAACAGCGCGGCGAGTTGATCTCCTGCTTCCTGCTGCGTCTTGAAGACAACATGGAATCCATCGGACGCGGCATTAATTCCGCACTCCAGCTTTCCAAGCGCGGTGGCGGTGTTGCTTTGCTGCTCACCAACATTCGCGAGGCGGGCGCGCCCATCAAGGGGATCGAGAACCAGTCTTCCGGTGTCATTCCGGTGATGAAGCTTCTGGAGGACAGTTTCTCCTACGCCAACCAGCTTGGCGCACGCCAGGGCGCGGGCGCTGTCTACCTTAACGCCCATCACCCGGACATCCTGCGCTTCCTTGATACCAAGCGCGAGAACGCAGATGAGAAGATCCGCATCAAGACCCTGTCCCTTGGCGTCGTGATCCCGGACATCACCTTCGAACTCGCGAAGGAAGATGACGACATGTATCTGTTCTCGCCCCACGATGTGGAACGGGTCTACGAGATGCCGTTCTCGCAGGTTTCGGTCACGGAAAAATACCGCGAGATGGTCGACAACCCACGCATCCGCAAGAAGAAGATCCGGGCGCGCAGTTTCTTCCAGACGATCGCGGAGATCCAGTTCGAGAGTGGTTACCCTTACGTCCTGTTCGAGGATACCGCCAACCGGGCCAATCCGGTCGACGGCCGCATCAACATGTCGAACCTCTGCTCGGAGATCCTCCAGGTCAACGAGGCATCCGAGTTCAACGAGGACCTCTCCTACAGCCACCTCGGCACGGACATTTCCTGCAATCTCGGGTCGCTGAACATCGCAAAGGCGATGGACGGAGGCGATCTCGGCGCGACGGTGGAAACCGCCGTCCGGGCCCTGACAGCTGTCTCCGACATGAGCGCCATCGACAGCGTGCCGTCTGTGCGCCGGGGCAATGACGAAAGCCACGCCATCGGTCTCGGACAGATGAACCTTCACGGTTATCTCGCCCGTGAACGCATCCACTACGGTTCGGAGGAGGGTGTCGATTTCACAAGCATGTATTTCTGCGCGGTCGCCTATCACTGCGTCCGGGCCTCCAATGCCCTGGCGCGCGAACGCGGCAGAAGCTTCAAGGGCTTCGAGAAGAGCAGATACGCCGACGGTTCCTTCTTCGACAAATACACCGAGCGCGAGTGGGAACCGAAAACCGGTCGGGTGCAGGAACTCTTTGAGAAAGCTGGCATCGATCTTCCGACCCAGGCGGACTGGCTGGCGCTGAAGGAAGCTGTCATGGCGCACGGGCTTTATAACCGGAACCTCCAGGCCGTTCCGCCAACCGGCTCGATCAGCTACATCAACAACGCCACATCCTCGATCCACCCCATCGTCTCGAAGATCGAGATCCGCAAGGAGGGAAAAATCGGCAGGGTCTATTATCCGGCTGCCTACATGACCAACGATAATCTCGACTATTACCGGGATGCCTACGAGATCGGTCCCGAGAAGATCATCGATACTTACGCGGCCGCGACCGAGCATGTCGACCAAGGCCTGTCCCTGACGCTTTTCTTCCGCGACAGCGCGACGACGCGGGACGTCAATCGCGCCCAGATCTATGCCTGGAAGAAGGGTATCAAGACCATCTACTACATCCGCCTGCGCCAGATGGCCCTTGAGGGCACGGAAGTGCAGGGCTGCGTGTCCTGCTCACTTTAGGGAACCTTGATCATGACCATTCACACCCCCGTATCGGGCCAAGCGCACAAGGTGCCCAAGGCGGTTAACTGGAACCGGCTTCAAGACGACAAGGATCTGGAAATCTGGAACCGCCTGACGGTCAATTTCTGGTTGCCGGAAAAGGTTCCGCTTTCCAACGACATCCAGAGCTGGGCAACGCTCCACGAGGACGAGCAGCAGCTGACCATCCGGGTCTTCACCGGCCTGACCCTGCTCGACACGATCCAGAACACGGTCGGCGCACCTGCACTGATGGTAGATGCGCTGACACCGCACGAGGAAGCGGTCCTCACCAACATCGCCTTCATGGAGGCGGTGCATGCGCGCAGCTATTCTTCCGTTTTCTCGACGCTCTGCCGCACGGCTGATGTCGACGAGGCCTTTCGCTGGTCGGAGGAGAACGAGTTCCTTCAGGCAAAATCCCGCCTGATCCTGGATGAGTACGACACGGTTTCCTCGCCGCTGAAGAAGAAGATCGCCAGCGTCTTCCTGGAGAGCTTCCTGTTTTATTCAGGCTTCTATCTGCCCATGCACTGGTCGAGCCGGGCAAAGCTCACCAACACGGCCGATCTTATCCGCCTGATCATCCGCGACGAAGCCGTGCACGGCTATTACATCGGCTACAAGTTCCAGCGCATGCTGGAACGGCTGCCGGAGGCCGAGCGGCAGGAAGTCAAGGACTTCGCCTTCGCGCTGATGTTCGATCTCTATGAGATCGAGAGCCGATACACCGAAAGCCTCTACGACGGCGTCGGGCTGACGGAAGATGTGAAGCACTTCCTGCACTACAACGCCAACAAGGCGCTCATGAATCTCGGCTACGAACCGCTTTTTCCGGACAGCGTCTGCCAGGTGAACCCTGCGATCATGGCGTCCCTGTCACCGAACGCGGACGAGAACCACGACTTCTTCTCCGGCTCCGGTTCGTCCTACGTCATCGGCAAGGCGGTCGCGACGGAAGACGAGGACTGGGATTTCTGATGGGGTTCCGGCCAGATGGCCGTCGAGCGGGTTTTCCCGGTCAGTCAACGGCTTTTGAGCGGTCGAAACCTGTTAGCTCTCCAGGTCGCAGCGCCCATGCGGCGTGACGAGATTGTCTGTCGGACGGGCGAGGAGGCGTGTGCTCCAGGTGTCGAGGAGTTCCGGCTTGCTGCGGAGCGGGCACCCGCCGCAGTATCCCTTGCCAGGCACCCGATAGACGAGGCAGCAGGTGCCCCGCCGGAACGTCACCCCCTCCCGGTCACCAAGCTGCTTGTAATGCATGTCGCCTGATCTGCCCTGTCCTGCAATCAGGTCAGCGGTTCGTTCGAAGAACTCCACGGCAATTCGGGCAGTCGTCTGCCACGGCACGGCGCTCTGGGCATCTATGAAGGTCAGCGCCATGCCGATCTGCGAGGCGACGGAACCCCTGGCGAGCGGCAATCCCATTTTCCGTGATTGGCGCAGGCGCTCCGTCATGGGCAGGAGATGGCCGTCGAGCAGAACCCTGATGGCGGCATCCGTAAGGTCCGTCACAGTAACGGTCTCAGCGTCCCGCGTGATGTCGCCGGGAAGAGCGTAGACACGAGGCGTTTTCATTGCCACGTCCTGGGGCCGTCCGATGCCGTTGAAGCGGAGAACGAGATTGGATGCGGTGACGTCCGGGATCCTGCCGTGCAGCACCCAGGCCGCCAGCATGGGTGCAGCAACCCTGTAGACATATGTCTGAAGAAACAGAACCGATGCGACCCTGTCCTCGTCGCTGCCGACATCGCGCCCGCGGTCGGCAATGCCGCGCGCGATGTCCGCGTCGGTGAGGTTGTCAGCCGCCAGGACATCCGGCCCGGCAAGACCGGAGTGCAATAACGGGAAGCGCTCGCCGATCTGTCCCGCGATCTCCAGTGTTCCGGCAAGGGTATCCGGACGGTCCGGCCAGTCGAGCGGTGTCTCGCCGAGAGACATCTCCGCGACCGGCACAATGGTGAATTCCGAAAGTGCATCACTCATGTCTTGCGGCTCCGTCTGTGATCGCGGTGTCGGTGGGCGGCGTTGTGAAGGCAAGCGGAAGCACATCGGCCAGAAGCGATCTGGTGCGGGCGTCGCTCGCACGGTCCAGGACGTCCTCCACCGTTCCGCTCTGGACGATCCGCCCCTTGTCCAGAACGATGACCCGCTGACAGATGTCGCGGACCACCGCGAAATCATGGGTGATCAGCAGATAGCTGATGCCGGTCCGCTCGTGCAGGTCGCTGAGGATCCGCAGGACCCTTGCTTGGACGGACACATCGAGCGCCGAAAGCGGCTCATCAAGGACGAGGAGTTTCGGCTCCGGCGCCAGGGCGCGGGCGATACAGATGCGCTGGCACTGGCCAGTGCTGAGTTCGTGCGGATAGCGCGCCAGCAGATCGCCCGTCAGCGAGACCTGCGCCAGGAGCGCCTCGAGCCGTGCTGTCCGCGCCCCACGGGGGCTTGAGCCGAACCAGTTGTCGAGCGGTTCGGAAAGGATTCGCCGTACCGTCCAACGCGGGTTCAGACTGGACCGGGGATCCTGGAAGACGGTCTGGATCTCGCGCCGCGCGAGGCGGCGGACCTCTCGTGCGGCAAGCGGCTGACCGTTCCAGGAGATTGTTCCCCGGTCCGGCCGGGAAAGCCCGAGAATGCATCTTGCGATCGTGCTCTTGCCCGAACCGGAAACCCCCACGAGCCCGACGATCTCGCCGGCAGAGACTTCGAATGACACATCCGTTACAGCCTGCTGGCTTTTGAACGATTTGGCGACGCCTTCAAGCAACAACATGCTTCAAGCCTCCAACATTTGCTTGTGAAGCCTGCGCTGGCCCGGGATCGCGTCCATCAGTTCGCGGGTGTAGGCGTCCTCCGGGGCCGTGAACAGCCGCGACGTTTCACCTTCCTCCACGACCTTTCCGGAGCGCAGGATGACGACCCGGCTGGCCACCCGCGAGACGACGCGAAGATCGTGAGAGATGAACATGAGGCCGAGACCGTATTGTTCCTGAAGGCTGGCCAGGAGGTCGAGAATGCGGATCTGCGTAGAGACGTCGAGTGCCGTCGTCGGTTCGTCCGCGATCAGCAGTGCAGGGCGGTTGACGATCGCCATGGCGATGACGACCCTCTGGCGCATGCCGCCTGACAGCTCATGCGGATACTGCCCGATGACCCTTTCCGGCAAACCGACTTCGCCGACAACTTCCCGGACGCGGTCAGAGATCTCCGCCGGCGAGCCGCCCCGGTGCACGGCCATGGTCTCGCCGATCTGCTCGCCGATCCGCAAAACCGGATTAAGTGCGGACAGTGGGTCCTGGTTGATCAGGGCAACCTGATTGCCGCGAATTTTCCGCCAGTCGTCCCAGATCCAGTTTCCGGTCTCCGCGCCGAACATTCTGACGTCACCGGAGGTGAGGGCGAGGGGAGGTCGCGTCAGGCCGAGGGCCAGCGATGCCAGCGTACTCTTGCCGGATCCGCTTTCCCCGATCAGGCCGAGACATTCACCGCGCCGGACATTCAGGCTGACGCCGTCAAGGATTCGCCGGCCGAAATAGGGCGATCTCCGATCGGTGACATCGACTGTCACATTGTCGAAGGCAAGCAGCGGCGCCGACGATGCCTGTCCGCTCAAAGCAATCTCCGCCGCGGAAGCCGCCTTGCGCCGGGACCTCAGGCGAAGCCAGTTGCGCGGACCATGGACGGCGCGTCCTTCGGTACTGTCCCTTATGATGTCGCCGAAATAGTTGGCGGCAAGAACGACCAGGAAGATTGCCGTTCCGGGAGCCACCACCAGCCAGGGTGCAAGTTCCATCATCGCCCGGCCCTCGTTGAGCATCGCGCCCCATTCAGGCGCCGGGGGCGTGATGCCGAGGCCGAGGAATGACAGGGCGGATATGGCGAGGATGAGGTTGCCGAGGTCCAGCATGGCCAGCACGAGGATCGGTCCGATCAGGTTGAACGCGATGTGATGGACCAGCACCTTTCGGGCCGGGGTCCCCATTGCGCGCGCCGCCAGAACGTATCCCTCCTGCGAGACTTGCATGGTGTAGGCCCGGATGATCCGGGCATAGCTTGGCCAGGCGACTGCCGAGATGGCGACGATGAGCGGCAGCATGCCGCCGCCCATGAGCGCGGCGACCGCGATGGCGAGCACCAGGCGCGGAAAGGCGAGCAGGACATCGATCACCTTGGTCAGCACGAGATCCGCAATGCCGCCGAAATAGCCGGCGACAATCCCGACCGAAACGCCGACGGTCATGACGATCGCGACCGCGACGACCGCGACAGCCAGGGAGGCCCGGCCTCCATAGAGAAGCCGCGCAAAAACGTCGCGTCCGAAATCGTCGGTGCCGAGAGGATGCGCCAGGCTCGGCGGAAGCAGCATTGCCGCGAAATCAGTCTTCAGCGGATCGGCGCTGGTGATCAGCGGCGCCAGGAGGCACATGCCGGCAAGGACCGCGACGATAGCGAGCAAGGCAATGCCGGGCGGGTCGCACCGCAGCCTTGTGGCAAGGTTTCTGCCGAACCGGTCAGACATGGCCCTGTTCCTCCACGCGGACCCGGGGGTCGAGGAAGCGGTAGAGGATATCCACGCTGAAGTTCAGCATGACGAACAGGCCGGCCATGAAGAGGGTAAACCCCTGGATGACCGGATAGTCGCGCCCGCCGATGGCCTCGATCATGTAGCGGCCGACACCGGGCCAGGCAAAGACGGTTTCCACCACAACGGCGCCGCCGAGAAGCCCGCCCGCGACAAGCGAGGAGGACGTCAGCACAGGGATCAGGGCAGGCCGCAGCGCATGGCGCATGAGAAGCCGTCCACGCGGCAGCCCTTTCGCCTCTGCCATCAGCATGTAGGGCTGGGAAAGCGTGTCGAGCAGGCTTGCGCGCAGAAGACGCGAGGTGGCGGCGGCAATGCCCGTGCCGAGCGTTATGGCGGGCAGAATGATGCTCTCCGGACCTTTCCGGCCGATGGCCGGCAGCCAATCGAGCTGGATCGCGAAGAGATATATCAGCAGGACACCCAGAAAGAAGTTCGGCAGGGATTCCCCCGTCAGGCTCAGGATCCGGGTCACATGGTCGACCGGTCGTCCGGCGTAAAGCGCGCCCAGAATGCCGCTCGGAATCGCTATTGCGAACATGACAACAAGCGACGCACCGGCAAGGATGAGCGTTCCGGGGATGCGTAGCGCCAGTTCGCCGAGGATCGGCTGCCGGCTGCGCAGGGAGGTTCCCAGGTTTCCTTGCAGGATCTGGCCCAACCAATTGGAGTACTGGACGGGGAGCGGATCCGACAGCCCGAGTTTCGTGCGCAGGTCCTCGATGTCGGCCATGGTGAGCTCGGCGCTGCCCGCTCCCGGATCGAACATCGTGAGAAGGACGGCCGTCGCCGGGTCCCCCGGGATGAACCGCAGCAGCAGAAAGACCACCAAGGTTGTCCCGAAGAGGACGGCGACGGCGGCCGCCGCGCGCCTGAGTGCATATCGCAGCATGGGCCGGCGTTACTCGGACGCGATATACATGCCCGGGGTGATGTCCCGGGGGCGTTCGGGGTCGACGCCGCGCACATCGGCCGCAAAGGCAACGGAAAGAACGGCCGTATTCGATACCCAGACAAGGCCGGTGTCATCGAAGACGATGTCCTGGATCTGTCTGGCCAGCTCGAACCGTCGTTCCTGGTCCGTTTGGGTGCGCAATTCGTCGAGCAGGGCATCGACATCGGCGTTCGAATAGTCCTGCCAGTTGCGCACGGAGTCGGTGTGGTACCACTGGTTCAGCGTGCCGTGCAGGTCGCCCGTCGGCTTCGGGCAGGAGCAGTAGGTGGCGATGTCGAAGGCGCCATCCAGCATGATCTGGTTCGAGGCGGCCGGTTCCACCACTTTCAGGTTCAACGCCACACCGATCTCACGCATCTGGGACTCCAGCGCGACGGCGATGGTGTTCCACCAGCCGTAGGTCAGAAGATCGAATTCGAGCCGCTCTCCATCCTTCTCGCGGATGCCATCGCTGCCGGGCACCCAGCCCATCTCGTCGAGAAGAGCCTTCGCCTTTTCGGCGTCCGACACCTGCGTCCGGTCGATCGCATAGGGAAGGCCGGCCGGAAAATGCCCGGTCGGCATGACGGCGAAGGGGGCCATGATCGAATTGACGATCTCGTCACGGTCGACTCCGAGGCTGATGGCCTGGCGCATTTTCAGGTCTTTCAGCAGCGGATTGTCGTAGTTCATCCAGATGTTCCACGTGCTGCGTGGCAGTTCCGCGATCGTGAAGTCCTTGCTGAGCCTGTAAAGACGCAATTGCTCGAACTGCACGTTGCCGTCCATGTCGGCTTCGCCGGACTTCATTGCGAGGTAGCGGGTCTGGGGATCGACTACGAAACGTGCCTCGATGCGTTTGAGCAGGGGCTGTTTGCCGTGATAGTTCTCAAAGGGTTCACCAGCGATCAACTCGCCCGGGACGAATTCCACCGGCCGAAAATAGCCGGTCATGTCACCCGTCGTCGCATATTGATCGCCGAGCTCGTCGATGATGGCGACGTTCTCGATGGCGAGTGTCGTCGTCTTGTAGAGAAAGGCTGGATCTTCCGACAGGGTACGGATCTCCAGCGTCGTCTTTCCGACCGGCGTGAACACCACGTCCTTCAGGGAACTACGGGCGCGAGGATTGTTTTCCTGGTGCCGGCGCAGCGAGGCGGCAACGGCCTCTGCATCGGCGGGCGCGCCGCTCCAGAAGACGGCATCCGGTTGCAACTCGACCCGCCACAGGGTCGGCTCGACCAGCTCCCAGCTGACGGCTAGGCCCTTGAAGAGCGTCGTGCCATCGAAGGATTCATAAACAAGCGGCTCGGCGAAGCCGTTGTCAATAAGCCGCTGGGCATCGATGTTGGTCGGGTCGAGCGAGCGCGGCATATTCACCGTGACGAGACGTAGCACCTGGTCTTCCGGCGCAGCCATGTTCTCCTGCGCCGCGGCCGCCAGGGGCGCTCCTGCCAGCAGCGCCAAGGCTGCTACTTTTAAAAGACGCGCAAACGCGCTTGGGATTGGTGCCGGTGTCATTGATTTGCTCCGAAGTTTGTCGGGAGGGAATAGATGTGAGAGGCGATTTTGAAGCTGGCGATTGCTGTTCAGCGGGAACCGCAGGATCTGCAGACGTGCCGGAAGAGGAGCATCAGAGAGAGCGTGCGGAAATACGAATGGCGGCGTGATGAGAGCCGCATGCGCGAAACCGTTTGATATCTTGTCTGTTCATCGCTGCCCGCTCTTGTTCGAGAGGTGTTCAGGCTCGTCAAATAGTAATGTTATTACATTACAGAAAGCTGATGTGACAAGCTCTTTTCTAGGGCATTGCTGGCGCATGGCGCGTGTAGCGGGCGGGCCCAGGCTCGAGACGATGTCAGATGGCTGAAATTTTGTTTGAGACGATTCGAGGTCTGTCCGGTCCATATCGCCCTCCGCGAAAGCGCGGGGCGTTGGCGAACCGAATGTGCAATTGTGTCAGCAGACGCTGAAATGCCATGTCACTCGCTCCTCCGGGACACCCCGCCCGGGTTGAGGTTGAAGATGAAATGGCAGGTCTCCTGACTTGCGGGTCGCTGCTTGCCTGATCCTTCCCGGTTTGACCCAGTGGAGTTTTCAGGTTCGCTCGCCGCTCACAGTTGCGGGGGCAGTCACGGATTTGGTGCCTTCTGGCTACGCCTCACCGTGTTCCCTTTTAATCCCGTTGGCGGCCAGCCTTCGGGAACCATGGCCGATACAATCGGGGGCCTTGTCATTAGTGTCAAGTCGCCAATTTTGAAACAGGGATCCCACAAGGCACGTTTTGCTATTGCGGGGCTCGGGGCGTCTTTTATCTAAATTCGGATTGAGTGCAGGCCATATCGCCGTGCCTCTCAGCGCAGCACTCGAACCCATGACGACTTAGGTGACGCAAAGCAGCCACTGGACCAATAAGTGTTGAATGACAGCAATGGTCCAGTTTGTGTTAACCAGCTGCCAGGCAAGGTCTCGGTCGGGATGCGGTGCCACGGCAAGTCCGCTTCGAGCCCAATTTGGCAGATGCTGCACTTCGAACAAATGTCTGGCTCCGTTACCTGACAAGCTGCGGGCGTTTGCCACGAGTCAGTTCATGTCCAGTTCAATTGCTTGACGAATATAGTGCCGGAACGGTTCTTCCGGGTAGTTTTCCATGGTTTTGACCTGCACGGTTCTGGAATGCTTGCCAGACCCGCGCAACATGTCGAATGGATCATCAAAATGGGCACCCCTCGTGAAAGAGAAGGTGACGCAAGTCTTTGTCGGACTGATCGCCACGACGTCTCTGTTCATTTTGAAGACAGGCACTGAATAGTACGTCTCCGTTCCACCGCGCATACGAAAGGAGGCCTCTGGCGCAACAAGCGCCATCTGTGAAACGAATGCGCGGACGATATCGTGAAACTGTTGCTGAACACGGCTCTCAAGGAAATTCTCAAGGTCTTCAGTCATGGTTCAATGCCCCCTTGTTGCGTGGGGCTCTTCAGGTCGCCCGCGGTAAGCCGCAAAAGCCAGCGCAACAAACCAGGCAAAATAGCTTAGCCATTGCAGGCGACCGATGAGAGCGCTGTGTGTTTCAGGTCCGAATACATGATCGGGCGGCATGGACATGATAAACGCCACCATCACAACAACCGCGAACAAGGATATCGCAACAAGCCACAACGCAAACCCGCGCCAGCCTGATTGGCGTGCCAAAGCGATGCTTCCAATCAGGACAGCGATAGGGGTGAAATCCAGCGACGCCCCGATTACGTGGAGGGTTCCGGTTCCTGTCAGCGCCTCTATTGGAGTCCCGGTGGGATCGGGCGGAAATACTCCGCCGATGACCATTCCGAACGCGGCCAAACCAAGCAGGCCTGATACAATCCAGCGGACCCACCCGTGAAGAAGCACGGCCAGGATTACCGCTGAACTTCCGAGCGCCAGAGCCATCGCTGCGAAGGTAAACCGCATCAGCCAGCCCCAGTTGCCAAGCATGTAATCGCTGAGGAAGACCCAGGTCGGGTCAACCTCTCGGCGCAACAAATGCAAAGCGGTTAGGAGAAGAAAAGCCGCGCCTGTCGATGCTGCTAGAACCGCGCTTTTACCGCCAATGACCGGACCTGTTATTGTCTTGTGATTGCTCATCAATTTGGCTTTCAACTTTCAAGTTCCGCAACGTCCAGCGCGTCAAGGTTCGCGTAACTGGCCTCCATGCCATCAGCCATGCCGGTCTCGAGCATTGCCTTGCGGGTCCCCGCGTCGGGCAAGGACATGCGCAGAACCATCCTCGTGCCGGAGCCGTCGGGTTCGAACCGTGTGTCGATGTTGTTGTCCGGTGTGGGATCCGGTATCAGCATCCGTTCCACATGGACAATCCGTCGGTCGGGCTCCAGCGCCAAATATTCCCCGATAATGGTAAAACCGGCGCCAGCCCCGTCGCTGTATTCGTGACGGAACGCACCGCCGGGACGCACATCCATCTCACAGACCGGCATCGACCAGCCAGGCGGGCCAAGCATCCATCTTTGCACAAGCTCCGGGTCGGTATGCGCGCGATACACCAAGGCCGGCGGTGCATGGAAGTGGCGTGTAACCGTAAGGTCGGTCTCGCCGTCGAGTTTGATTGAAAGGGGGGCATTGGTCATAGTCAGTCCTTTTTCCTTGAGGCCTCTTCCGTCGCCATGTCAGCGAGCACCGCGTCGAGGCGGTCGTAGTTGGCTTCCAGGCCGCGACGCAGCAACGCGAGCCATCCTTCAATTTCTTCAAGTGCACCATCGGCAAGACGGCATGGTCGGCGGGTGCCGTCTACCCGGCGCGTGATGAGCCCAGCTTCTTCGAGAACCTTGAGGTGGTGCGAAATCGCCGGTTGGCTTACGGCAAAGGGCCGGGCGATTTCTCCGACCGTAGCCTCGCCTCCCGCGAGGTGCGCAATGATGGCCCGGCGGGTTGGGTCGGCGAGCGCGGCAAAAGCGAGATCAGGTGTCAATGCCAAGCCTCTCTTAAATTAACATCTGTCTATATAAATATCTATTTAAATAATGGCAAGTGCCCCACGGTAGAGGCAAGACTGGCCAGCTCCACGCCGTGCAAGATATGCAAAACCCGGACTTTTCTGGCGCGGGCCAATTCAATAGGTGTGGGCGCGGCGGTCCCGAAAGCAGTCATTGGCGCATCTGCGGCGAAAGCTCACATTGTCCGATGAGTGGGCCTTGGCAGTGAGGTAGACAACGCAGCAGCCGATGGCTGGTATAGCGGGCCTCAGCGCAGCATGCGGTTCCACCAATAAAAGGCAGCTTTGGGCCGTTTGTGTCGACCAACCGCCAGCCAAGTTCAGGATTGAGATGCTGTATCCGGGCAGCGCCTTTTGTAGAGGAAGGCGCGGCGTTCTTGGTGTGGAACAGGCGTGAAGAATGGAAGCTAGCATTTGGACAGGAAGGGAAACGCTCGCTTTCCTGCTCACATTTCGGCGCTAGATCCGCGTGGCGCGATCCAGGGTTCATTGAAGACCACAACTCACGAAGCGTGTCGGAATCGATTTCGGGGGAGATGAAAAAAAGGCGCTCACCTGTGGCGAGCGCCTTGATAAATATTGTTATTTCCGTGTTCGAGGCGTCGTCAGGATCGGAAAATAGACCCCGACATACAAACCGAAGGCCACGATCCACAGACCGCCCGACAGCAACATGGTTTCGAAATAGCCGAGGGCGCCGAGCCCGAAACTTCGCACCAGCGCGGCGGCGATCAGAAGCACATAGGCGAGCACGATCGGCTTCGAAACCTTCAACGGCAAACCCGCGTGACCGAGCGAGGCGCGCGTCATCATTGCAAGTGTCATGCTGCCGATCGCGCCGGCTGCAAGCAGATGCAGGGCAGCGGTTTCGGAGTATTCGCCGGTCAGTAAAGTCACGCCGTAAACCAGGTACCCGAACCCAAGCAGCAGATAGGCGGCATGCAGGATCCAGAGGATCGGTTCCTTTCGCGCCGCCCAGCCTTGCCAGCCGGCAAGACGTAACAGCGTGACCAGCCCGGCCGCCAGGCAAAGCCCACCACGCAACACTTCAGGCACAAACGGCAGGAATGCGAGAGCTGTCAGCAGCACAAGCAGGATACCTGCCCGGTCCAGCCAGACACGCGACACGGGCAGGGGCCCTTGATAGCCCGCCCGAAGCAGGGCATTGCGCGTGAACGCCGGCACGACCCGGCCGCCGATAATCGCGATCATGGCCGTGCTGGTGAAAATCCCCATTCTAACGCCGGCCTGGGCGGTGTCGTCCGTCCAGCCGACCCACTCCATATGCATCATCAGATTACCGGTAAGGAGAGCCGTCAGCAGAGCCAGGAACACCATGTTGCGGGCCTGGGATTTGCGAGCGAGGCGCCCGAGTACGGCAGTGGAGAGGACCGGGACAAAGGCAAGGTCCACCGCGGCAACGATCACCGGGTCGATGCCGTTGGAAAACCAGATGGCAACCCGTCCCGCAAGCCAGACCGCGCCACTGGCAATGACAAACAGCGAACCGGCTTCCTTCGTTCCGGTCCAGTTGGGCACCGCTGTCACGAAGAACCCCGCAATCACGGCAGCCGTGTAGCCGAAAACCATTTCATGCGCGTGCCAGAGGTGCGGAGCCATGGACAGGGGTGTGGAGACAAAGGTGCCTCCGGCAGCGTGCACACCGAGCCAGACTGTCCAGGCGAACATGGCAAAAACCGAAAAAATGCCTGCGGACAGGAAAAAGAACCTGAACCCGGCGGTCAACACTGTCGGGATCCGGTTAGGGCCGCCCAATGCCCCGAAACGATGAGTTGCCATCATGAGCTTGCCTTTCAGGGTGTTTCTGCCGGCCGACCGGCAAATGCAGCTGAAGATAAAACAGGCCGAAGGGCCCTTGGCTCATGATTCCAAGGCGGGTCTGCAAGTGTCTTGACCATCGTCAAGTCGGATTGGATTTATGACTATAAGAGTCATGTATATCGACGGAGCTGCCAGGTTCCGGAAACGTGTTCCCGAAGAGAGCGCCCCATCCATGCCCAGCCTCAACTGGCTCAATTTTATCGCGGCCTTCCTGGTCTTTTTCGCCTCCCACATGGTTCTGGTCAGGCCGCCGATACGTCCCCTTCTGGTCGCCTTCCTCTCACCGCGCGGGTTTTCACTCTGCTATTCGCTGCTTTCGCTGGTGATCCTGTGGTGGCTGATTGTGGCAGCCCGTGATGCGCCATACGTTGCGCTTTGGCGCTGGGAGCCCTGGCAGACCCTTTTACCCGTATTGATGATGCTGCCCGTCTGTCTGATCCTCGCCTTCGGGGTCGGTGCACCAAACCCGTTCTCCTTCGGCGGGCGGCACAACAACCGGTTCGATCCCGAGCGCCCAGGCATCGTTGGCCTGATGCGTCACCCGATCCTGGTGGCTGCGTTTCTGTGGTCGGTAGCGCATGTGGTTCCAAACGGAGATCTGGCACACGTCATCCTGTTCGGAACGTTTGCGGTTTTCTCTCTGGCTGGCATGAGACTGATCGACCGGCGCAAACAAAGGGAAATGGGCAATACCTGGAATTGCCTGCTTGCCGACATGAAGCGTTCATCCAGAGAGGTGTCGGTCAACTGGCAAGCAATCCTGATAAGGGCAACGGCAGGGTTTGTGCTCTACATCGTCCTGGCTGTTGCGCACCCCTTGTTTGCAGGTGTCGATCCCGTGGCAACGCTGATGCCGTAAGGCGGCGGTCTTCAAGACTTGCCGGAAATTCTGGCCAGTTCCGTCAGCCGCCGGGCACACCGATCCGCCATATCTGCCAGAAACTTGAGGCTTTCGGCATGATCGACCATCTCCTGCGCTGTCAGCGGCTTGCGACTGAGGAGCGCCAGATCGCTCAGGAAGGATATACCGGCAGCCAACTGCGCATACTCTGTCTCGATATTGCCGGTCAGGTCCTTCTGCAGCTTGAGGGTTCTCCAGGTTTCTATGGCGACGATCGTCCGGTCCAGTTGTTCCTTGCACGTACAGGGCATGTCCAGACGTTGCAGTTCACGGTGGATCTGCTCGATGACATCCGGAAACGGTTCGCTTCGCGCTTCGATGCCCGGTCTCAGGCCGGGAGTGTCGCTGTCTTCCATCCTGCATCTCCTGCGAGATAGGCGTTGCAGACAGGGCCGGGCAGGCCTTGGCCTGTGAGCTCTGCACTCAAGTCTTCACATGTCAGATCGCCGTCCAGAAACCGCCTGAAGCTTCCTGCGACCTTCACCATGTCTAGCGAATGAGGAGACAGGCGCAGCCGGCGGATACCCATTGCCTGCAATTGTCCGCTTGTTACGCCCGCAACATGAACGGCATCCGACAGGGTTTGAATTCCGTTTGCCGCCAGGAACCTGCGATCGTCCAGTGTGGCGATGTTCATTCCGTCTGGGTCGCGATCACAGACAAACTGACAGGCATCCTTGCGCAGCCCATGTGCCCTTGCATGATAACAACGGGAGGAGAGTGCGAGTGGAAGCCTGCCGAACGCAAATAGTTCAATGTCCACCTCCGGCACGAGCGCGGCGATTTTCTGGATCGAAACAAGAGGCAGTTCGACCGGAGGGCACCAGGCCGTGGCTCCTCTGTCGGCAAGCAGTCTGAGGCTGGCTTCGTTGTAGACATTCAGAAACGGGCCGGCCGTGAATTCCTGGCCGGCACGGCCTGGGACCATCGACAGATCGTTGATCTCTATCGGCATGTCGTAACCGGCCTGCTGGCGCAGGATCTCTCGTTCCCGCTTGTTGACGGGTTGCGCAAGCCCCGACAGGACCACCTGTTTACCGGCCTTGGTCAGCATCTCCATGATGTCCGGCCAGATCGCATCGGTGAACGGCATACGCTTGCCGCACACGACTTCACCCAGATACACGCGATCGATGTCCGCTTCCTCGGCGATGCCGCGGTAGAAGTCGACAAGCCGCTCTGTAGACCAGTTGAAGAAACAGGGCCCGAGCGCAAGTTCAATATTCGGATTGTCCGGCATCTTTTATCGCCATGTTTTCTTGTAGGAGCCTGCGGTCTGACGGCCGCCTTCCGAAAAGGCCTTCAAGGCGCCGATGGCCGGACCGGGGTCAGCGCCGTTTGAAAGACTGTCTACGGCCTTCCTGAACGCACCGACGACACCCGCGATATAGGCTTTGCCGCGCTGGCGACCTTCGATTTTCAGCGCGGTGACACCCGCCTTGGAAAGGTCTCCGAGAAGCTCGAAGGCATTAAGGGAAACCGGATCCTCGAACAGGTAGCCGGTCTTGCCTTCCGCGGTGAACTGGCCCTTGCAGAGCGTCGGATACCCGGCTGCCTGGCCTTGCTCGAAACTGTCGATTGTGAACCCGCCGAGCCGGGCCTGAAGTTTGCCGTCGGCGTCTTCGGTGTAGTCGACATGTTCCGGCGGCGAACACACGCCGGTCAGGTTCGGCGACTTGCCCGTGGCGTAGGAGGAAAGCGAGCATCTGCCCTCAGTCATCACGCAAAGCCCGCCGAATACGAAGACCTCGGTTTCGACATTGATTTCCTTGTTCAGGCTCGCGATTTCAGGCACCGACAGCACCCTGGGCAAGACGACGCGCTTCACCCCGAAAGTGTCCGCATAGAACCGGATCGCCTCGGGCGTGTTGGCGGCCGCCTGCACGGACAGATGAAGCCTCAGGGCAGGATGGTTGCTTGCCGCGTGGTCAAGAACGGCAAGATCTGCGGCAATGACCGCGTCGGCCCTGCATTGCGCGGCCGTATCGACAGCCTCTCGCCACAGACCGACATCTCCGGCCCGGGCAAACGTGTTGATCGCGACCAGCACCCTGGACCCCTTGCGGTGGGCAAAGGCAACACCCTCCGCCAGCTCTTCCGGCGAGAAGTTCAGCCCGGGAAAGTTGCGCGCGTTGGTCTCGTTTGCAAGGCCGCAATAGATCGCGTCGGCACCGGCTTCCGCTGCTGCGCGTAATGCGGCGGGTGTTCCCGCCGGGCAAACCAGTTCCATAGGTTTAGCTTCAGGGGATTTCATGAGAGTTTCTGCCGGGAAGATTCAGCCTGGGCGGATTTTTGCGCAAAGGCACGAACCTGGCCCAGCAGCTTGTCGCTGAAGGTGTTCACCCAGTCGGCCGATTGTCCGCTCAGGCCGAAGAATTCGCCCGGGGTGAGGTCTGCCTCTTCCAGCGTGTTGCGCAGGGCCAACACGTGCTCTGTCCTGCCTTCGATACGAAGATCACGGCTGAAGAACAGGGCGTCGCCATCATAGGTGCCGTCCAGCAGTCCCAGCAGTACCAGAAAGGGAGCGCGCACGATCGCCCTGGCATCGCCGATCCGGCTCTTGTCGCAGATCCGGACCCTGGAGTTGTCCGCGTCCAGTGACAGAAGAAAGGCGTGGGGCAAATCGTCCGGCACGATCGCGATCGGCACCTGGACAACGTCGCCGAGCCTGCGGATCAGATCCGGACGGCGTGCGACGAGGCGTTTCGTGAGGGTAGACAACAGCGCTTCCATTGGGGGTTTCGGAAGGGGCGAAACAAGGGAGGAAACGAGTGGTGGCAGGCTTTCCGAAGAGGGGTGTGTTTGCATCCGGATCTCACTTTCTGTGAGCGGAGCCTAGACCGGCATCGCCCCTTGCCAACTTGACAATTATCAAGGCGAGCATCGGTCGTTCTGCCGATATCGCCGGACACTCTGAGCAGCGTGTTGCCACACGCGCATGTCTTGCTGGAACCACGATGCAAAAGACCGGTCGCGACCTGCCTCCCTTTCCCAACTTGCGGAAATTCCTGGACTTTCTGGGTTGTGAGGACGATCTGAAAACCCTGAACACCCCCGTGGATGTTCATCTTGAAGCGACTGCGTTACATCAGAAAGTGATCGGGAGTGCCGGTCCCGCGGTCCTGGTTTCCAATCCAGTCCGGGCAGACCGGGGCGGTTTTGCCGCACCCCTTCTGATCAATCTCTTCGGCACCTCGAAGCGCGTTGCGAACGGACTGGGTCTTCACTCCGAAAACCTGCCCGATCTCGGACAGTTTCTGGCCAGCTTGCGCAGCCCGCAGCCGCCCGCTTCCTGGCGGGAGGCTGGAACCCTGGTCCAGGCGGCAAAGGCAGGGCTTAATTCAAGGCCGAAGATGACAGGCGTTCCCAAGGAACTCCAGCGGGTTGAGCCGGACCTTTCGCAGCTTCCGGTACAGACCTGCTGGCCGGGCGATGCGGGACCGCTGATCACCTGGGGAATGGTCGTCACCCGTCGTCCCGGCAAGGACGACCCCAGAAGCTACAATCTCGGCATCTACCGTATCCAGGTGTTGGACAAGGACAGGGCAATCCTGCGCTGGCTGCCGTTTCGCGGCGGTGCCCAGCATTATCGCCAGTGGCAGCAGTCAGGCGAGGCAATGCCTGTTGCTGTGGTGATCGGCTGTGATCCGGCAACCTTGCTGGCGTCCGTTATCCCGGCTCCGGCGAACGTGAGTGAACTGGCGCTGGCCGGCATCTTCAACGGCGCGCCATCAAGGCTCGCTCCTTGCGACACGATCGATCTTCATGTCCCGGCAAGTTCCGAGATTGTCCTGGAAGGAGAGGCCCAGCCGGGAGAGACGGCGCTGGAAGGTCCTTTCGGCGATCACACCGGTTACTACAACGAAGCCGCCGATTATCCTGTGTTCCGGCTGACGGCCATGAAGATGCGCCGGGACTGCGTCTATCTGTCGACCTTCACAGGCAGGGCACCCGACGAGCCCTCTGTTATCGGCGAGGCCATGACGGATCTCTTCCGCCCGCTGCTGCAACAGGCCATTCCGGAAATTGTCGATGTCCATCTGCCCCCTGCGACCTGTTCCTACAGAGTGGCGATCCTTCAGATCGCCAAGACCTATCCCGGTCAGGCACGGAGGGCGATGATGGGTTTCTGGTCACTCTTGCCGCAGTTTTCGATGACCAAATACGTGATCGTTGTCGATCAGGACATCGACATCCGGAACTGGGACGATGTCATGTGGGCTGTCGCGACACGGTCCGACCCGGAGCGCGACCTGCTCGTCCTGACCGGCACCCCGGTCGATCAACTGGACTTTGCCAGTCCGCGCGAGGGACTGGGCGGCAAGCTCGGCATCGATGCGACGATCAAGACAGGCGCTGATACGACACGGATATTTGCGGAGAAACTGACCATGCCGGCGGAGATGGAAAAGCGCGCTGACAGCCTCTTCGCGCAGCTATTTCAGACATCTGATTCCGAGGTGCACCCATGAGCCGGCGCAAACGACTTGCAATCGGCATTTCCGGGGCATCGGGTGCGGCAATTGCACTTGAACTTCTGCGGTTGTGCAAGGCACTCAAGCTCGAAACCTTCACCACGGTGAGCGCTGCGGCGGAACGGACGATACAGCTTGAATTGGGTGATGCGGCCCGCCGGGAAATCCACGATCTCGCGACGCAAGAATATGCCGCTTCGGATATCGCCGCACCCATATCCAGCGGATCCTTTCAGATGGATGCCATGATCGTCGCGCCCTGTTCCATGCGCAGCCTCGCAGCCATAGCCTACGGCACGGGGGAGGGTCTGCTGGCGCGCGCTGCAGATGTCACCCTGAAGGAACGCAGGCCACTTGTCCTGCTGGCACGTGAAGCCCCGCTCCACGAAGGGCACCTGGAGGCAATGCTCAAGGTTACCCGCATGGGTGCGATCGTCGCACCGCCGGTGCCTCCGTTTTATCTGGGCCTTTCAACGATAGAGGAAATGACCCGGCAGATTGCTGCCCGGGCGCTCGCAACGGCGGGGATCGATCCGGGAGACAGCCTGCGGCGATGGACTGGTGAACGAGCCTGAAATTAGTCTCCGGTGGCCCTTTGCCGGTCGATCTGTGATCTTTCACCGCGACCGGCCCCCTGTCAGACTTGACTATGGTCAATTGGGTCGGGTTCTCCCGGTGCTACGCCCTTATTCGGAACAAGAAGGGCCTCGCCAATGTCTGAACCAATCCTGCAAACCGAGAGTGGACAAATAACGCCGCAGCCGACAGCCGATGGCGCGGATGTTCTGACGCTTGCGCATGCCGTGCCAGGCAAGGCGTATCACGTTGTCTGCCTGGGCGAGACGCGCCACTCGCGCATGGAACTTCTTGCGGCCGGACTTGCACCCGACACGGTCATCAATCTTCTTCGCGGCAACGGATTGCGGCCGCGTATCGTGGCCTGTGGCGACATTCGCGCCGCCATCGGCGTGGATCTGGCCTTGTCGGTCCAGCTTTCTCCTTGTGACTGCGGCTGCGGTTGCGACAGCAATCGCCAGAAGGAACAGGCACACGAACACGTTTTCCGGGGGAGGGACGTCTGATGGGCTGTTTTAGTTGTGCCGCACCCGGTTGCGTTCGGCGGGACCTTCTGCCCTGTGCACCGGCCCAGTACCGGGTTTTCCTGCTCGGCCCTGCCAATTCGGGCAAGTCCACGCTTTTTAACATGCTGACCGGCGCCCGGCAAACGATCGGCAACTGGCCCGGCGTGACTGTCGATCGAAAGAGCGGAACGGCTGTCATCAAGGGTCTGACCGTTGAATTCGTCGATCTGCCGGGAATCTCGAGCCTGTCCGCTCCCCAGGCGGAGCGGATAGATGAAAGGGTTGCCAGAGACGCTCTCGTCAACGTGGCGCACGATGCCCTGATTGTTGCGGTGGATCTGTCCGCGCCGCATCGCGGATTGTCCATGTTGCTGCAGGCCCGTGGCAACGGCGTGCCGGTCGTGGCGGTTCTGACGAAGGCCGACTGCTGGACGTCGGCTGCCGTGGACGCAGCCGCGCGGGTTCTGAGCGAACAATTGAATGTTCCAGTGGTTGCCGTTTCCGGCAGAACACTTTCCGGGCTCGATCAGCTGCATGACCAGCTTGCACGTTGCCTGCAAGATCGGCAGCGCGTTTCCTCCCCTCAGGAGACATCCTTGCCCGGCAAGGTCTGCGATGCCTTGGAGGCGTTGCAACAGGTACTGGACGGCAGGCCCGAATATGAAAACGCCAACACCGTTGCCGCATCGCGCCGGTTGATGGAACGGGACTGGCTGACGGAAAAACGCGCGAGACAAGACCTTCTTGAAATCCGTGACCGGTTGATCGAGGAGACCGGACCTGTGGAAGGCGTGCCGCTCGACCAGTATCTGGCGGACGCGCCCCTTGCACAGGCAACCCTTCTGACGCGCCGCATAGATATGCCGCCACCTGCGGGTCGCAGATTCCTGTCCGACAGGTTCGACCGGGTCGCCCTTTCGCCATGGTTCGGCCCGGTGCTGTTTCTTGGCGTGATGTATCTCCTGTTCTTCCTGACGATCAATGTGTCCGGCGTCTTCATCGATCTGTTCGACGGCCTCGGTCAGGCTGCCTTTGTCGATACGCCAGCGCTCGTTTTCCATCAGCTGGGGCTGTCCGGCACGGTCCTCGACATTGCCGTCAGCGCGATCGGTACCGGCATTCAGACGGTCGGGACTTTCGTGCCGGTGGTCGGGTTCCTGTTCCTGTGCCAGATCTTTCTGGAGGAAAGTGGATACATGACCCGCGCAGCCGTGGTCGCGGACCGTGTGATGCGTCGTCTGGGACTGTCGGGCCGCGCCTTCCTGCCGCTTGTGCTCGGTTTCGGATGCACAATTCCGGCGGTGCTGGCGACGCGGACACTCGACACGCGCGCCGAGCGCATATTGACCTCGATGATGGCGCCCTTCATGTCCTGCGGGGCGCGCCTTCCGGTCTATGCGCTGTTCGCCGCTGCTTTCTTCCCGGTTGGGGGTCAGAATGTTGTTTTCGCGCTGTATCTGATCGGCATCGCGGCAGCGCTATTCACCGGCTGGATGCTGGCTCCCAGGCTGACCTTGCAGCGACCCCGGCCTCTGGCAATCGAGCTGCCGATCTACCAGATGCCGCCGCTTTCAAGGGTCCTGCGCCTCTGCTGGGCCCGGATCCGGCAATTCGTTGCCGAGGCCGGGAAGACCATCGTGATCGTGGTTGCGCTGCTGTCGTTTCTGAATTCCGTCGGCCCCGATGGCAGCTTCGGAAATGAGGACAATGGCACCTCCATACTGGCGCTCACAGCCCGGCAGGTTACACCCGTTCTTGAGCCCATGGGCGTCAGTGCCGACAACTGGCCGGCAGCGGTCGGCCTTTTCACCGGCATGTTTGCCAAGGAAACCGTGGTGGGGACCCTGCAGGCTCTCTACGCGTCCGGTGAAACGACAGGTGAGGAGGTTCCCAATCCGATGGAAACCGCACAAGCGACGGTGCTTGCCCTGGGCGAATCCCTGATCGGCCTTGCGGATGCCCTGCTTGATCCACTTGGGCTGGATGTCGGTGACATATCCAGTTTCGAAGCCGCGGCAGGCGAACAGAACGTCCAGCCAGCCGTATTTGCCGAAATGTCCAGGTATTTCGGCAGCCAGAGCGCTGCATTTGCCTACATGCTGGCCGTATTGCTCTACATCCCCTGCGTTGCGACCCTTTCTGCGATTGCTCGGGAAATCGGTGCCGGTTGGGCCGTCTTTGCTGCTGCCTGGACAACGTTTGTCGCCTATTCCGGTGCCACGATCGCTTATCAGCTCAGCCAGATCGGCAGCCACCCCGAACGCTCCCTTTTCTGGCTGGCGCTCATGACGGGACTGATCGGGCTGACCTTCTTCATTAGCCGCACCCTTGGAAGAAGTGGTCCGTCCAAGGCGGATTTTCGACCTTCCGCATCCGGGTGAATTTTACCCTCATAACTAGAAAGTGCCAATTTGTGCCGTCGGGCGTTCAAGGGGTGGCGAAGGGCGATCGATGCTGGGGGCATCTGCAAGGCCTTCGCTTCCCTGTGTCTATGAGAGCAGCCAAAACGCATGTCTGAATGATCATTTAGATCAGTTTCTTAGATCCATTTGTCATTGCCCGCCGTTCTGTCGATTTGGCCGGAGCGAGGTCAAAGTGACGGCATCGAAATTCGTTCTCCAAACAAGTGCAGATACCGAAACCTTAGGTAGTGGGAATGCGGTTCCGGCCCTGGCCGAGATTGCGGCTGCAATGCTGTAGCGTCGCTGGACGACAGCGTCTCGACACGGAAGATGTCAATTTTTGATATTATTCGACTCTTGCTTGACAAATGACAAAATACGGATGAAGCATAGGACCCATCAAGGCCGGACCTGCACGTTCAGGGCGGCTCAGGGAGGAGCTAATCAGCGTCACTCTTGTCTCGGAAACTTCGGTTGGCCGAGCGCGGACCTTTGTTCAAAGGCGTCTCGCGCATGGCTTCCGGGGCTGAGCCCTTCTGTGACGTTTTTTCAAGCGGAAAGAGAATGCAGAGATTTATCAACGACCCAGACAACCTCGTGGACGAGACCGTTGCCGGCTTCGTGAGGGCGCATAGCGACCTTGTCCGGCTGGATCCGGAAAACGACCGTGTTGTCGTGTCCACCACAGCGCCGCGGCCAGGTCGTGTGGGTATCGTCACTGGTGGTGGATCGGGTCACGAGCCGGCCTTTATCGGCTATACCGGCCGGAACCTTGTCGACGCCACCGCTGTTGGCGAGCTGTTCTCCTCACCGACCGCCAAGAGCTTTGCCGACGCGATCCGCGCCGCCGATGGCGGCAAGGGTGTTGCCGTCCTTTATGGCAATTATGCCGGCGACAACATGAACGTGAAAATGGCCAAGGAAATGGTGGCTCCCGACGGCATCGAGGTCGTTACGGTGGTTGCCAACGACGACGTCTGCTCTGCTCCGCTTTCCGAGCGGGAAAAGCGCCGGGGTGTCGCCGGAGAAATCTTCATGTGGAAGATCGGCGGAGCGAAGGCTGCGCTCGGCGGATCATTGACGGAAGTGCAGGCGGCCGCGCAAAAGGCAATCGATGCCTGCCGGTCCGTTGGTGTGGGTCTGGGGCCCTGCACCTTGCCCGCTGTGGGTCATCCCAATTTTTCGATCGAAGCCGGTACGATGGAAGTCGGCATAGGTCACCACGGCGAACCCGGAGTTCGTGTCGAAAAGCTCGCTTCTGCCGATGCCGTGGCCGACGACATGCTGAAGATCGTACTCGATGATCACGGACTTAAGGACGGTGCGGAAGTCGCCGTGCTTGTTTCGGGTCTCGGTGCCACGCCCGTGAACGAGCTTTATGTCCTCTACAACCGCATCGAGACAGGTCTCCAGGCGCAGGGCATTCGTGTGCACAAGGCGTTTGTCGGCAACTACTTCACCTCCCTGGAAATGATCGGTGCGACCTTGACGGTCATGGCGCTCGACAGTGAACTGAAGGAGCTGCTGGACATGGCCGCCGAGGCACCGGGCATGTCGACAGGGAAAGTCGAAGCGCCGGAAGTTGCCGAAGGCGCTCCGACCCACAGGTCACGGGGAAGCCGAAAAGAAGCGCGGTCCACCGTCGCAAAGGATGTCACCATCGAGGGACCTTCTGTGCCTGTTGCAGGATCACGGGAGATCGTGGCGGAAGTTGCCGAGGTGATCGTCGCGAACAAGGCCTATCTTTCCGAAATCGACGGTCTGATCGGAGACGGTGATCACGGGATCAACATGGCCAAGGGGTTTGGTCGTGCCGCGGAGCGTATTTCCGGCAAGTCCCTTTCACTTGATGAGGCGATGAGCGTTCTGTCCGATGTCCTGATGAGCGAGATCGGCGGATCCATGGGGCCATTGTACGGCTTCATGTTCCAGGAAATGGCAACGACCGTTCAGGGGCGCCCCGCCATCGATGCCGACGGGTTCTCTGCCGTTCTCAATGCCGCGCTTGAAGGCGTTCGCCGGACCGGTTCGGCAAAGGTCGGCGACAAGACGCTGATCGACACGCTTGTTCCAGCGGTCGAAGCCTTTGACGGGGCGAAATCGCAAGGGTTCGTTGCTGCCCTTGCCGCCATGCGCAAGGCCGCAGAACAGGGACGTGACAGCACGATCGACCTGGTCGCGAAGATCGGACGTGCCAGCCGTCTGGGCGAACGATCGCGCGGTGTGCTGGACGCAGGCGCGACATCCTGCTGCCTTATCCTGGTGGCACTGGCCGACTCACTTGAAAAGAGGCTGGGCTAAACGGAGCAGCAGACGAACCATGACAAACCTCAACGCAACGCAAATGACCGAATTGCTCCGCATCGTTTCGATGCGGATCGACGAAGCAAGTGCCGAACTTGGTGCCCTGGATGGCGCCATCGGTGATGCCGACCATGGGAACACCATGGCACGCGGATTTGCTGCGGTCGTTACCGCATGCGTTGAGGCTGCAAACCAGGACGTGAAGGCCGGTGCCCTGTTGCCGATTGCAGGACGCTCGTTCCTGAATGCCGTCGGTGCAACGACCGGCCCGCTCTATGCCAGTGCCTTTCTTCGGGCTGGGCAGGCCTTTGATGCGCAGCAGGATATTTCGGTCGATCGTCTCCCGGAGATGGTCGTCTGCTTCTGCGACGGGATTGCACAACGCGGCAAGGCGACCCCGGGCGACAAGACCATGCTGGATGCCTGGGGACCGGCCGCGCGCGCCGTGACAGAAGCACAGCAGAACGGGGCAGGCCCGGTTGCTTGCCTCGATGCGGCGCTGGAGGCGGCGAGCGAAGGGCGAGAAGCCACGCGCGCCATGGTCGCCTCCGTCGGCCGGGCCGCAAGACTGGGTGAAAGATCGCTCGGGCATGTCGACCCGGGAGCCGCCTCCGCAGTCATCATCATTGCCGCATTGCGCGAGGGCCTCACGAACCTCCTGCAAGGGGAGGCAAGCTGATGGTGAAGCGTTCCGGCGGGAAATCCGACAAGGCCATCCTGAGTGAAATGCCGATGCGGTTTGGTGACGATCCGCTGCTGTGGGCTGCCTGGCTCTATTACGAAGACGGCATGACCCAGGCGGACATCGCCAACCTCATGGGGCTTTCCCGGGCGTCGGTAAATACCTATCTGGCCGATGCGCGTACGCGTGGGCTGGTAAATATCGAGATCGAACCGGATCGTTTCCGTTCGGTCATGATTGCAAAGGCCATGAAGGACCGCTTCAACCTGCAGGATTGCCTGGTCATCCCCAGCGAAGGCGGTGATCGCTCTCTGTTCGAACGGCTTGGCGCTGCAGGTGCGCAGGTGCTCAAGAGGCTGGTGCGCGCCGGCGACACGATTGCAGTGGCCTGGGGCCGGTCTGTTCTGTCCCTTGCCGAGGAATTGCACCATCCGGGCCTTGCCGACATTCGCGTCGTTCAGGCGTCCGGCAGCACGACGGCACGTATACCCTGGACCCCGGAGGCCTGCGCCGCCCGCCTTGCCGAAGCGCTCGGGGCTCGTTGGGTACCCCTGTCGGCACCTGCCATCGTATCCTCGCCGGAAATGCGCGAACGGCTTCTGGCCGAAACCGTCCTGTCGGAGCAGATGGTCGTTCTTTCGGAAGCCAATCGCATCGTGATGGGCATTTCGTCGATGCGCCCGGAAAGCACAATTCACACAAGCGGCTTTCTCGACGGGGTCGACCAGCAAGCGCATTATCAGGACGCGGTCGGCAGCGTCAGCGGGCGCTTCATCTCGGCACGCGGGGAACCGGTCATCGGTCCGGTCAACGATCGGACGATCGGCCTTGATCTTGCTGCGTTGCGGGCAATCCCGCAGCGCATTGCCGTTGCCGGCGGCATTGAAAAGGTTTCGGCGATCCTTGCTGCGCTGCGCGGCGGATACGTCAATGTGCTGATCACCGATGCCGCCAGTGCAAGGGGTGTGCTCACGGCGGATGGCTGGCAGGAGCCGAAGCGGCGTTCGCAAGTTCCGGCCCCTGTCGTTGACGGGGCTGCACCGCGCGTCCATCACGGCGGCGACAAGAAACTGATCAACGAAGCACGGGACATTGTCGACGAGAGTATCGACGGTCTTTTGCTGGCGCATGAACCCTTGCTTGCCAAGGTGCCGGGTACCCATCGTGCCGTGATGGCGCGGAACGGGCCGAGGTCCGGCAAGGTCGGCATCGTCATTGGGGGCGGTTCGGGCCATGACCCCGGGTTCTGGGGTTACGTCGGCCAGGGCTGCGCTGATGCTGCCGTCATGGGCAACATCTTTGCCGCGCCGCCGCCTGATCCGATTCTGGCTGCGAGCCGTGCAGTTCATGGCGATGCCGGGCTTCTTTATATCTACGGAAACTTCTCCGGTGACGTCATGAACTTCGACATGGCTGCCGAAATGGCAGCGGCGGAGGGAATTCGTGTTCGTCAGGTTGTGACGACGGACGACATCGCCTCGTCACCACCGGATGCCCGCGGGTCGCGCCGGGGTGTTGCCGGCAACGTCTTCGTTTTCAAGATCGCGGGGGCTGCGGCAGATCTCAATGCCTCGCTCGAGGCCTGCGAAATCGTTGCGCGGCGCGCGGCCGACTGTACCTACACGATGGGTCTGGCCCTGGAGCCGGTAAGGCTGCCCGATACCCGTCAGCCGAGCTACGAGGTCGGTCCGGACGAGATGGAGATCGGGGTCGGCATCCACGGTGAACCCGGTGTGATGCGGCAGAAGATCGTCAAGGCGGATGATGCCGCGGATCTGCTTCTGGACCGCATTCTGAGCGAGATGGCACCGGTGCGCGGCGATCGCGTGGCGCTCCTCATCAACTCGCTCGGCGGCACCCAGACGATGGAACTCTACATTCTGGCACGCCGTGTTCGCCAGCGTCTGAAGGCGCATGGCATCGGCGTTCACCGCACCTTCGTCGGACCGTATTTCACCTCGCTCGACATGAAGGGAGTGTCGCTCTCGCTGATGAAGCTGGACGACGAACTCATCACCCTTCTCGACCATCCCTGCCACACCCCTGCACTGACGGAACTCGGTGAGCAGAAGGGTGGAAAGTGACGAAAAGACAATGGGTTAAAGGTGAATTGTCAAACCTTGAATCAGAGTGATTGACATTTGTCAGATACCCTTGTCTAAATACAATTAACGATCCGGAGTGCAAACGCTCCGGCCCCTGGGAGGAAAGATTGTTGCCTAGAGCTGACCGACAGACGGTGTTTTTGGCGCTGATCAATGTGATCGTGCTGGTCACCGGTGCCCTGCTTGCAGGTGCCAATTTTATCGACAGCTATAACCTGCAGATCATGGCTGCCCAGGTACCGGAGCTCGGCCTGCTGGCACTTGGCGTGACCCTGGCCATGATCTCCGGGAACGGCGGCATCGATCTTTCCGGCATCGCCCTGGCCAATCTTTCCGGCATCGTTTCGTTTCTGGTCGTTCGTACGCTTGTCGTGCCGGGTGATGATCCGCTGCTGTTCTCCTGGACGTTCGCCGGCGTTGCAATTGCGGTCGGTCTCGTCGGTGGTCTTCTGAATGGAATAGTCATCGCCTTTGCCGGTCTGACGCCGCTGATCGCGACACTCGGCACCCAGCTGCTGTTCACCGGTGTCGCCGTCTGGCTGACCAACGGATCGGCGCTCAGCCTCGGATATATTCCGCCGCTCGACAGCTTCGGAAACCTGCCCGTTCTCGGCGTTCCCCTGTGCTTCACGCTGTTTGTCGTGGTGGCCGCGCTGATTGCCTATGTCCTGCGCTATACGCCCTTCGGTGTGAAGCTGATGCTGCTCGGGTCGAATGCCAAGGCCGCTCACTATGGCGGTATTCCGGCCCGCCGCATGATCGTGATCACCTATACGATCTGCGGAATTCTGGCCTCGATCGCGGGTGTCGTCATTGCTTCACGCAATCTGTCCGTCAAATGGGACTACGGCAGCTCCTATGTCCTCATCGCGATCCTGATTGCGGTTTTGGGTGGGGTGAAGCCGGAAGGCGGATACGGCAAGGTGCTGTGCGTTCTTCTTGCGGCAACGGCGCTGCAGATCCTGTCGAGCTTGTTCAACTTTCTCGGAATCTCGAACTTCTTTCGCGACCTTGCGTGGGGTGTCCTTCTGCTCGCCCTGCTGGCCTCGGCTCGCGTGAACTTCAGCATCTGGTTGCCATCAAGGCAATGAACGGATGCGCCGCGGGCCTGAGGGCACCCCGGGCGGCGCAAGAATGAACAGCCCTTTAAAAAACCGTGGAGGAAAGACTATGAAATCAGTCAAGAAACTGGCTGGAAGCGCGCTCGTCCTGAGCACTATACTTGCCGGCCCGGCTTTGGCTGCAGACGAGCAGACCATCACGACGGTCGTGAAGGTTACCGGCGAAAACTGGTTCATCCGCATGAACGAAGGCGTCGATGCCTTCAATGCGGACAAGGAGGCTATCGACGCCACCCAGATCGGCCCGGCACAGGCCGATGCCGCCCAGCAGGCACGCATCATCGAGGATCTGGTTGCCAAGGGCGTTTCCGCGATCGCGGTAGTGCCGATGGATCCGTCCGCACTGGAAGGCGTGCTGCGCCGTGCACAGGGCCGTGGCATCAAGGTCATCGCCCATGAAGGTGACAGCATCGTCAACGCGGATGCCGACATCGAAGCTTTCGACAACGCCGCGTTCGGCACCAAGATCAACGAAGGTCTGGCCGAATGCATGGGCGGTGAAGGCAAGTGGACGACCTTCGTCGGCTCGCTCGGCAGCCTGACGCACAATCAGTGGGTTGATGCCGGTGCGGCCAACGCGGAAGCCAAGTATCCAGGCATGGAACTGGTTGCTGCGAAAAACGAATCCTTCAACGACGCCAACAAGGCGTATGAGAAGGCCAAGGAAATCCTGCGCGCCTATCCGGACATCAAGGGTTTCCAGGGCTCGTCCGCAATCGACGTCATCGGCATCGGCCGTGCGATCGAGGAAGCTGGCCGGTCTGATCAGACCTGCGTCTTCGGCCTGGGCCTGCCCAAGGACACCGGACCTTACCTGGAAACCGGCGCCGTCGACCGGATCTACTTCTGGGATCCGAAGGATGCCGGCTACGTGATGAACGTCGTTTCGGAAAAGATCCTCAACGGCGAAGAAATCACCGATGGCGCTGACCTCGGCGTGCAGGGCTACAACTCGGTCAAGGTGAGCCAGGGTCCGGGCAAGGGCATCATCATTCAGGGTCAGGCCTGGGTTGATGTCGGCAAGGAAAACTACGGCGAGTACCCGTTCTGATCCTCTGACACACGACTGCAAAACAGGGGGCGCGGGAACACCGCGTCCCCGAACCTATCGAATTCACAGGACGTCACCATGCAGCCCCAGCCCGCTCAGTCTCAAAAGACAGGCACGGCGCCTTTTCTAGAGATCCGCAATGTGCGCAAGTCGTTCGGCGGCGTGCAGGCGCTGAAGGATGTCAGCGTTACGCTTCGTGCCGGACAGATCTACCATCTCATGGGTGAAAACGGCTGCGGCAAGTCCACGTTGATCAAGATCATCTCTGGCGCCCAACCGGCGACATCGGGACAGATCTTTATCGATGGCGTGCAGACCGAAGGCGATGTCGCAGGCGATCTCGGTGCCATCGGTGCCCTGCGCGCGGGCATCGAGACGGTCTATCAGGACCTTTCCCTGCTCCCCAATCTGTCGGTTGCCGAAAATGTCGCCCTGACAGGTCAGCTCGTGGAAGCAGACGGCAGTCTCGCCCGGAGGCTGAAGCTGGGGGCGCTTTACGAAACCGCGGCCAAGGCTCTCGAGCAGGTTCATCTGCCGACGGACCGTGCCTTCCTGACGCGCAGAATTGACACGCTTCCTCTTGCAACCCGGCAGCTGGTCGCGATTGCCCGCGCGATTGCCGCAGAGGCACGGCTCGTCATCATGGATGAGCCGACCACTTCGCTCACCCGGCAGGAAGTGAACTACCTGCTTTCCGTGGTCCGGAAGCTTTTGGACAAGGGCGTGACGGTCCTGTTCGTGACGCACAAGCTCGACGAAGTGAAGTCGCTTGGTGGACACGCCATCATCATGCGTGACGGCCAGAAGGTTGCCGAGCGCGATGTGACCACCACCAACAAGGCCGAAATCGGTCATCTGATGACCGGTCGCGAGATTTCCGAGGCCCGGTATCGCACCGAGCCGAAAATCGGCGACACGCTGCTTCAGGTCGAAGGCCTGAGCCAGGGCCGCGCCTTCAAGAACCTGTCGTTCACGGTACGCAAGGGTGAAATTCTGGGTGTGACCGGCCTTCTGGATTCCGGCCGCAATGAGCTGGCCCTCGCGCTGTCCGGTGTCGTCCCGGCAGAGCGCGGCACGATCCGTCTGGACGGCCGGTCGGTTGCCCTGCGCTCACCGGCCGAGGCCATCAGGGAAGGTGTCGGCTATGTTCCCGAAGATCGCCTGACCGAAGGCTTGTTCCTGGAGAAATCCATTCAGGACAACGTCACGCTGCCGGTGTTGAACAGGCTGCGCAACTTCTTCGGAATGATCAGCCAGCGCAAGGCGCGCAAGCTCTCCGAAGACCAGATCACTGATCTTCAGGTGGTCGCGCCCGATGTCACGGTGCCGGTGCAATCGCTTTCGGGCGGTAACCAGCAACGGGTTCTGATCGGACGCTGGCTCACCATCGAACCACGCCTTCTGGTGCTGCACGGCCCGACTGTCGGCGTCGATGTCGGCTCGAAGGACACGATTTTCCGCATCATTCAGCGCCTGGCGGACGACGGCATGGCTGTCGTGATCATTTCCGATGACCTTCCCGAGCTGCTGCAGAACTGCGACCGCATTCTCGTCATGCGACAGGGCGGGATCGTCGCCGACTATGCGGCCGAAGAGATCGATGAAGACGGGATCTACCAGACAATGGCTGCAGGCCCGGCGACGGAAGCGCCGGCGAACATGGACGAGGAAGCCGCACAGTGACCGACATGACCCTTACCAACAGCGGACCCGGCGTGTTCAAGCGCATCTGGGATCTGATGGGCCGCAGACCGGAGCTGTTCACGCTTGCACTCGTCATTCTGACGGTGATCGGCGTTGCGATTGCCAATCCGGATTTTCTTGCGGTCAACAATCTCTTCGACATTCTGCGGGCCTCGGTGGTCCGCGGCATCTTTGCAATGGGCGTGCTTGCCGTTCTTGCCGCCGGCGGGATCGATGTATCGTTTACCGCGATTGCCGCCTTCGTCATGTACGCGCTGACCATGCTGGTCACGAATGTGTTTCCGGGCATGCCGATCTGGGTGATCCTGCCGCTGGCCGCCGCCGGAGGAGCCGCTTTCGGCGTGGTCAACGGGCTTCTGGTCCATGCGCTGCGCACGCCTTCGCTGATCGTCACCATCGGCACCCAGTACTTCATTCGCAGTTTCCTGCTGACGTTCATCGGAACGGCCCTGTTCATGAATATTCCGGCCGCAATGGATGGCTTCGGGAAAGCCTCGCTGATCACGTGGCATGGCACCAATGGTGTGATCTCGACCCTGCCGGTAACAGTGCTGGTGCTTGTGGCCGCGGCTTTTGCGACCTGGTTCATCCTGGAAAGAACGCTCATGGGACGGGCGATCTTCGCGGCTGGCGGCAATCCGGGCATTGCCGAGCGCCTCGGTTTCAATCTGTTCTATGTCCGGTTGTTTGTCTTCGGCTGGGCTGGCCTTCTGGCTGGTGTCGCTGGTATCGTGCATGTCGCTTCGAACCGGCTTGCCAACCCGTTCGACCTTGCAGGCATGGAACTGGAAATCATCGCGGCAGTGGTGCTCGGCGGCGCCAAGATCACCGGTGGTTCGGGAACCGTGGTCGGCACACTGCTCGGCGTTGTCCTGATCACTCTGGTCAGCAACGTTCTTGTCTTCATCGGTATCCCCAGCACGCTTCAACTCGCCATCATCGGCGCCTTCATCCTGCTGGCGGGCACGATCTTCGCATTGCGCAACCGCGCCTGAAACATACTTTCCCGGGAGGAAAAATGAGCCACGATGCTGCTGTCATAGGCCTTTACATTCTTGACGTTCTCGGTCGTCCGGTCGATGCCATCCCCGAGGGCGGCAATGTCGAATTCATCGACGAAATTCGGTTGACGGTTGCCGGTACCGCGGGCGGTACGGTGATCGATCTGGCGAAACTCGGGCTGAACTGTCTGGCCGTCGGAGCGGTCGGCGACGATGAAAAGGCCGACTTCGTGCTGTCGACACTCGGCCGGTTCAAGGTCGACACGAGCTTGATGCAGCGGCTCGAGGGCGTGCCGACTTCGGCAACCATCCTGAACGTGCGTCGCAACGGCGACCGTCCGGCCCTGCACCAGCGCGGCGCGTCCGATCATTTCGATGTTCCCACCGACATGCTTGATGCCGTTCTGGCGCCGTCAATCATTCACCTGGGTGGAACCGGACTGCTAGCCAAACTGGACGGCGAGCCGAGCGCGAGACTTCTGGCGGAGGCCAAGAAACGTGGCCGCACGGTCACCTTCGATCTGCTGGGAGCCAACGAAAACACAATCGATCTGCTCCTGCCGCTGCTTCCGAATGTCGATTATTTCATGCCGTCGATCGAAGAAGCCCGTCTGATTTCCGGTGCAGGTGACATCCAGGAAGCAGGACGTTTTTTCCTGGATCGCGGCGTCAAGCAATGTGTCTTCACGCTCGGCGGTGACGGCGTCTGCTTCATGGATCACAAGGGCGAGTTTGTCCGCCAGCCTGCGTTCGAGATTTCCGTCGTGGACACGACCGGCTGCGGCGACGCCTTCGATGCAGGGTTCATCACGGCCCTTCACCACAAGATGGATCTGAAGACCGCGCTGAACTTTGCGCAGGCCTCGGCGGCGCTTGTGGCGACGGGGCTCGGGTCTGACGCAGGCATCAAGAGCTTCGAGGACACTGTCAACTTCATGAATTCGGCAAAGGTTCTTGCCTGACAGACAGAACGCGCGGGCCTCAGCCCTTGAGGAGGGCCCGCGCCGTTTCCAGGTCGGTGACAAAATGGGTTGCATAGCCACCCTTCAGCGTTGCGCGGATTGCCTCGAGCTTTGACAATCCGCCTGCCACGCAAAGTCGGCGTGGAATGGTGCGCAGTTCGTCGAGTTCGATCCCCATCATGCGCTTGTCGAATTCCCGCGTTATCTGATTGCCCTCCTCATCGAGGAACCGGCAGATCAGAACGGCTTTCGCGCCGTCTTCACCGTAGGCGTCGATTTCCTCGTCCGTCGCGATGTCGGCAAAGCGGATGGTGCTTTCCGGCCCAAGGCCGCCGAGCCCGAAAACGATCGTACGGGCTTGCCGGATCATGTCGAACTGGCGTTCGAGGGCAGGTTCCCGTCGCAGCGCCTGGCACAGGTCTGCACTGGACAGAACAGCCGGTGCATTCAGGTTCATGCTGATCGCACCAAGCTTACGGGCCATGATTGCGGTGCAGAGTTCTGCCGAAAAGTCGCGCTTGCTGGTCGCTGCTCCTGTCACCTGAACCACCGTGACCCCGTCGACGTCGCTCATGGGTTTCAACGCATCGGCAACCGCAAGAACAGTCTTGCCCCAGGAAACACAGAGGATCTCACCGGGGTCGATCATCCGCTCCAGCTGGCGCGCACCGGCTGCACCAAGGGTCAATAGCCGTGTCTGGGCATCCGCGCCGGGTTGATGCTGCACCACCAGCGTTTCGCTGAGGCCAAAGCGTTCGCATATCTCCCGCGAGAGGTCGGAACGTGCCATGACGCCCGCATCCATGGCGATGCGAACGACACCCCGCTCTCGTGCTTCCTGAAGATAGTTCACGATGGTCGCGCGCGAGACACCGATGATGCCGGCAATGTCGCTCTGGTTGAGCGATTCTTCGTAATAAAGCCAGGCTGCCCAGACGACGACATCGTCAAACTCCGCAGGTACGCGGCGGTTGATCTCTCGAGACGGTTCCATTGTCATGACCGCTCCCCCCTTTGTTGCCGATCTGAATTGCACGATTTCGGCCGATAGTCCAATTGCCGAAAAGTGAATCTGACTTTTGGCAACATTAAGTAACATTTGTCATTTCCTTGCAACAAAAGACGACAATGTTACGATTGTCTGGAGACAAGAATTTTCGAGAGGATCTCAGGCAAGCCGGACGTCGATTTTTCTGGACAGCATTCGGTCGACAAGCAGCGGGGGAACGGCGGTATTCACGACCACCGCGTCGTAGTCACGAAGATCATTGCCACCGTAAAAGGCCTTCTTGTCGAACAACCCATGGCTGGCAACCAGGATGTTCCGTCTAGCCTTTTCCTGCATCGCTTTCCGAACAGCCAGGTCTTCTTCGGTCTCGTAGAAGGTCTTTTCCTCGAAGATCGCATCCGCAGAGACAATCGCCGCATCCGCATCGATGTCGTTGATTTCCCGGATCGTTTGCGGACCGTGGAAACAGCCAGACCAGGATTTGAATGTCCCGCCGAGCCCGATGAGAGAAATATCGGGAAGCTCGCGGAAATCGTTCATCAGATCGAGGGAGTTGGTCACGATGGTGAGCGGCACCTTGCTGGCGAGGTACCTGGCTGCGTGCCTGAGAATCGGGGAGCCTGCGAGAAGAACGGTCTGGCCGGGCTGGATCAGATCCGCAGCGACCGCTGCGATCGCCTGATAGTGGCCGGCGTCAGTTGCCGCGGTTTCAGCCGGTTCAGGTAAACCAGCAGCACTGGTTCTGGAGGTGATCACACCGCGGGACTTCGAGACAAGCCCGTCCTCGACCAGCGTGTCGATATCGCGATGGACCGTCATCAGGCTGATGCCGAAGCGTTTCGAAATCTCGTCGATGCGCGCACTCTGGCGGCTGTTGACGTAGTCGGCGATCAAACGCCTGCGCGCAATCTGGCGCGCCTGTCGGCTGTCGGTGGGAAGGTGGGGCCGGTTTCCGGGGGAACTGGTGTTGTCCGATGCCACGCTGTGTCGCTTCTGCTGCTGCTCGATCAGCTTCACTTAACGTCAAAGTCTGAATTTGGCAAAGTGGCAGCGTTGCGGTCCGGTTGCCCGGAAAAAAGCGGAGGCACCTTGCGATGCCTCCGTCAGGTGGGGAGGTATTATTGGGTCAGGGTAAAGGCCGCCGTGACCTTGTCGACGTTGTCGGCCGTGATCAGCACGCAATCGAAGAGCTGTTTTTCGCTTTCAGCGCCAGTGGAGCCGGTCTTGATGTACTTGTCGGCCTGGCGGATTGCTTCGGCGGAGAAGACTGCAACCGGCTGCAGCACGGTGTACTGAAGTTCGCCAGCACGGATGGCAGCGACCGCGTCCGGTGAACCGTCAAAGCCGCCGACCTTCACCTGGTCAAGCTTGCCGGCTTCCTTCAAGGCGGCGATTGCGCCGAGAGCCATTTCATCGTTGCCGGAAATGACGCCGATGATGTCCGGATTGGCCTGAAGCATGGACTGCATCTTCTGATAGCCCTGGGTACGGTCCCAGTTGGCGACTTCCTGCGCTGCCTTTTCCAGATCCGGATACTGGGTCAGCACGGTTTCAAAACCGTTGGAACGGGTCGCTGCGTTGTTGTCGGACGGCGCACCGAAGAGCTCGACGTATTTGCCCTCTTCACCAACGGCTTCCACCCACTGCTGCGCACCGATTGCAGCGCCCTGGGCGTTGTTGGAAACGAGCTGTGCCTGGGCAAGGCCTTCCTGGTTGATTTCAGCGTTTATGAGGAACACCGGAATGCCGGCGGCCACGGCCTTCTTCACCGCGCCGACGGAACCGTCTGCGTTGGCCGGGTCGAGAATGATTGCCTTGGACTGGTTGGTGATCGCGGTATCGATCAGGGTGCTTTCGGTGTTGGTGTCACCTTTATGGGCGCTGACCTGGGCCTCGTAACCGAGTTCTTCCGCAGTAGCCTTTGCCACATGGCCTTCGGTGTACCAGTAGGGGTTGGCCGGGTCGTTGACGATGATCGAGATCAGGCCGTCGGCAAGAGCCGGGCTTGCAATCATCGGCAGGACGGCGGCAGCGGCAAGCAGGGTCCGTCTGGTAAATTTCAACATCGAGTATTCCTCCCTTAGCGTGAATGGGGGTCGCCAATTGGCGGGTATTCCCGCTCCCTAAGTCCTCCGGGAGCGGCGAAATCTGATCGAGGCGGTGGCTACTTCTTTCGGGCGCCGCCGTACTGGATGGAGTTCATCAGGACGGCGAGCACGATCACGGCGCCGGTGAAGACGGTCTGCCAGTAGGACGAGACGCCGATGATCACGAGGCCGTCGGACAGGAAGCCGATGACGAAGGCACCCAGCATGGTGCCTCGGACGGTGCCTCGGCCACCGGTCAGGGCTGCGCCACCGATCACCACAGCAGCAATTGCGGTCAGCTCGTAGGTCGTTCCCGCAGTCGGGCCAGCGGATGTCAGCTGGGACGAGAGAACAAGACCTGCGATGGCCGCAAGAATGCCGGAGAGCGTATAGACCGACACTTGCACCTTCTTGACGGGAACGCCGGAAAGATCAGCCGCATGGGCATTGCCGCCGGAAGCGTAGAGCCAGCGACCGAAGGCGGAACGGCTGAGCATCAGACCGGCAACGATCGCAAGTGCCGCCAGCACCAGAACACTGATCGGCACGCCGAACAGACGGTTGAAACCAAGCCAGTCGAAACCGGTGTTTCCAAGCGCAGGATCGCCTGACAGGTTGTTGTAGGTGAGGCCGTTGGTCATCAACAGGGCGATACCGCGGGCGACATACATGACGCCGAGCGTTGCCACGAAGGCCGGAACGCGGAACCAGGCAATCAGGATCCCGTTCACCGCGCCAACCAGCGCCCCGACGACACAGGTAATGACGACCACCGCCCAGACCGGCGGATAGACGATGACGCCGAAGGCATCCAGAACGATGCCCTGCATCTGGAAGCCGGCAATGACACCGGACAGGGCCAGAATGGAGCCGACCGAAAGGTCGATGCCGCCGTTCAGGATCACCAACAGCATGCCGATGGCCAGAATGCCGTAGATCGCCACATGCGAGGACATGATCAGGAAGTTCCCGACCGTGAAATAATGCGGCGACAGGAACGAGAAAACGGCAATGATCGCGATAAGGGCGAAGAAAGCGCGGCCTTCGAGAAGGAGCCGTCCTATATTGTGCTCGCGGGACTGGCGGTTCTTGGCGACCGGTTGCGTGTTGGCGCTCGTAACGCTCATGATCTGATCTCCGTCAGGCGACCACGGCTTCGCCGGAGGCGGCCATGATCTTTTCCTTGCTGATGGTTGAATCGAATTCCGCCGAGATCCGGCTCCGGTGCATGACGATGATGCGGTGGGCGATGGACAGGCATTCGCCGACTTCCGAGGTCGAGTAGATGACGGCCAGACCTTCGCGGGCACGTTCGGCCAGGAGCCGGAACACTTCCGCCTTGGCGCCGATATCGATGCCGCGGCTTGGCTCGTCGAGCATGATCACCTTCGGCTCGGTGGCCAGGATCTTGCCGATCACGACCTTCTGCTGGTTGCCGCCAGACAGCGAACCAATCGCCGCGTCCGGTCCGGAGGTCTTGACGGTGACCTTGCGGATGCTGGTTTCGATGAGATCGGATTCCAGCTTTCTGGACGTGAAGATGCCGCGCGTGAAATCCATGATGGAGGCAAGCGACAGGTTCTGGCCGACCGTCATTGTCTGGACGAGGCCGTCCTTCTGCCGGTCCTCGGGAACAAGCGCGAGACCGTTGGCAATTCTCTGGCCGATCGAGAGTGGCGAGACATTGCCGCCGTTCAGGAGGATGTCTCCCGTCTCCTGCTTCAACCGCCCGGCGACGGTTTCCAGAAGTTCGGTGCGTCCGGCGCCCATCAATCCATAGATGCAGACGATCTCGCCGGCTTTCACGTCAAGCGACAGGTCGTCGACCACGTTGTAATCCGCGCCTGACGGGTCGGCGACGGTCAGATTGCGAATGGAAAGGGCGGTTTCGCCAAATTCGTAACCGGTCGGTGGTGAGCCGAGATCATAGTTCTCGCCCACCATGTTGCGGACGATCCATTCCAGGTCGATATCGCTGCGTGGCGCATAGGCGGTCATCACGCCGTCCCGCAGGACAACCGCGTGATCGGTGATCTGGAGCGCTTCTTCCAGGTGATGGGAAATATAGACGATGGAAACGCCGCGGCTCGTCAGGTCGCGAATGACCTTGAACAGCACTTCCACTTCCGATGCGGACAGGGCAGAGGTTGGCTCGTCCATGATCAGGATGCGGCTGTCATATGAAAGCGCACGGGCAATTTCGACGATTTGCTGCTGGCCGAGGCGCAAATCCTCAACCGGCGTCAGCGGGTCGATATCCTCTTCCAGCTCCACCATCAGCGCTCGCGTCTGGCGTTCTTCCTCCGCGAAGTCGACCCCCATCGGTCCGCGAATTTCACGGCCCATGAAGATGTTGTCCCGCACGGAAAGGTTCGGCGCCAGGCTCAGCTCCTGGTGGATGATGGAGATGCCTCTGTCTCGGGCTTCGGTGGCCGAGGCAAAGGTGATCGGTGCGCCATCCAGGATGATTTCACCCGTCGTCGGCGTCGTGATGCCGGACAGGATGCGCATCAGGGTCGACTTGCCGGCGCCGTTTTCACCGAAAAGGGTGGTGACCTGGCCACGGTGAATGTCGAAGTTGACACCCTTCAGAGCCTGGATCGCACCGTAGGATTTGGCGACATTACGCGCGGCGAGCACGACTTCGTCTTCAACTGCGGCAACGGGATGGATCGCGTTCATCGAACGGTGACCTCCGTCGGTGTTACCAGCCAGTTCTTGGGATTGATCAGGCGGAACGCGCCGGTGACCTGAATGGTCTTGCCGGTGAGGGCGCTCGTGTCGAGGCCTTCAAGCACCACCTGCTTCATTGCCCGGTTGATGGCGGAAGCGGCGTTTTGATACTCGATCTGGTTCTTGAAATCGCCGAAGGCGATATCCCCCGGGACATCGCGAAGATCCGTGCCGTTGATGGCAGGACCCGTCTGGACGCGAACCCGGATTTCCGACGGCACACCGTCGATCGTGACGTTGTAAAGTCCCGACTTTCCTTCGCCGACGACACCTTCGAACTTCACCGGAATGATCGAACCGGTAGACGAAGCCGTGCCGTAGGTTTCGGCCAGCTTTGTTTTGTCGGAAAGCGCCAGGGCTCCGATCTCGCTAGCTTCGACGGCCTTCTGCGCAACGAAGTCACGAATACGCGGGAAAGTGTCCACGCCATAGACGTCAGGTGAAAAAGCCTGTTGCCGAATGTCGCTCTCGGAGCCGACACGCACGACCTTGGTATCCAGGGCAATGGCACCGGCCACCACAGCGACGATCGCGACCGTGATCCACTTTCCATAGCTGGGCTTCACGAATGAGGCGCCGCCGACTGCTGTTTCGACCTTGGCCATATCTTCCTCCGGCATGCAATTCTCGTTCGGCCGCGAAAAGGCTTGCGGCCGGCATGTTCTTCTCGTGTCAGTAGCTGGATGCGTCGGGCGCCCGTTAACCGCGCCCGTTCAGCACGTTCTTAGCGGCTATGCGCGACTGGATGCGCAAATGACCGGTGCTGCGTGCGGCATTGATCCGCGATGCGCTTCCGGACGACCGTCATTTCTAACGTGAAAACCATTGTTCTCCTCCCAGTCCGCGCTTGCGCGGCTTTTTCGTTTGAGGGTCCCGTTCCTGCGAACGTTGCTCCCACCCTCGCACCGGGAGAAATGCCTTCTGCATGCCTCCCGATGACAATCACTCTAGATGAAATAAATTACGTTGTCAGTAAAAAAATACATGCACATGAGATAATAGTGTTATATATAGACTGCAGAAGCTTCGTCCCGAACGGCGCATGCAGGGCTGTGCAAACAGTCAGGATCTGCGAGAGTCCGGTCAGTTGAAGCTTTCTGGGAGGAATGAAATGCAAGCCGAAATAGCGGCTCTTGAGCATGGCTCGGGCGGTGGACGCCATCATGCATAAGGGCGACATTCTTATCGGAATCGACTCCGGCACGTCCGTGGTGAAAGCGGTGGCGTTCGACCTTTCAGGCACCCAGATTGCGGTGGCTTCGGTCACGAATGCCTATGACACCGGCGCCGGAGGTGCCGCGACCCAGTGCATGAGCCGAACCTGGCAGGACTGTGTCACAGCCCTGAAACAGCTTGGTAATTTGGTCGAAGGCCTGAGCGGGCGGACTGTCGCGATCGGCGTGACCGCGCAGGGAGACGGAACCTGGCTGGTGGGGCGGGACAATGTTCCGGTCGGTGACGCCTGGCTTTGGCTTGATGCCCGCGCCGCACCTACTGTCAGCCGGCTGGAAGGAAATGCGCTGAACCGGGCCCGGTTCGAGGCAACGGGAACAGGGCTGAATACCTGTCAGCAAGGCGCCCAGCTTGCGCATATGGACCGGTTTGATCCGGCAAGCCTGGACCGCGCGGAAGTCGCGCTTCATTGCAAGGACTGGCTCTACCTGAACCTCACGGGTGTCCGGGCAACGGACCCGTCCGAGGCTAGTTTCACTTTCGGCAATTTCCGGACCCGGCAATATAATGATGTGGCTATCGAAGCGCTCGGCCTCAGGCACCGGCGGCATCTGCTGCCGGAGATCGTCGAGGGAACGGAAACGACCCACGGGCTGAGCGATGCAGCCGCGAAGGTGACGGGCCTTCGGGCTGGGACACCGGTTTCGCTCGGCTACGTCGACATGGTGATGACGGCACTTGGCGCCGGTGTCTACACGGGCGAAGCGGATGCCGCTTGTTCGACGATTGGCTCCACCGGTGTGCACATGCATGCCAAGCCAGCAGAAGAAGTGCACCTCAATGCTGAAGGCACAGGTTATGTGATTGCGTTACCGGTGCCGGGCATCGTCACCCAGGTGCAGACCAACATGTCGGCTACGCTCAATCTTGACTGGGTTCTCAACATTGCCGCGGACGTGATGCGCGGCATGGGACAGGATGTCTCTCACCGCGATCTGGTGTCCCACATCGAGGGCTGGCTTGCCGCCGGCAAGCCGGGAGCCATCCTCTATCACCCCTACATCTCTGAAGCTGGCGAACGCGGCCCCTTCGTCAATGCCAACGCCCGCGCCGGATTTACTGGGCTTTCCGCCGCAAATGGCTACGCGGATCTGGTGCGTGCGGTGGCGGAAGGTCTCGGTATGGCCGCCCGTGATTGCTACGCCGCAATGGGAGCACTCCCTTCCGAACTTCGGTTGACCGGAGGCGCGGCACGCTCCCCGGCACTACGTCAGATACTGGCAGCTGCGGTGAACGCACCGGTTCGCGTCTCGGCGCGGGACGAGGCCGGAGCGGCGGGTGCCGCAATGATGGCGGCGGTTGCCACCGGCGTTTATCCGGACATGCGCAGCTGCATCAGCGAGTGGGTCACGCCCTTGCTTGGACAGGCGGAAGCACCCGATCCCGGCCTGGTCCGGTCCTACGAGACTATTTTCCCGGTCTTTGCAGGTCTTCGCAGGGATCTTGCAGGCACATGGGACCTGCTCGCGAAACTGCGCACCGAGAGCCGCGACGAGACGGAACCTGCCAGCAGTGTCACCACAGGAGCATGAAATGACGAGCGAAACGCAGACGATCGATCTTTTGGTGATTGGTGGTGGCATCAATGGCGCCGGCATTGCGCGCGACGCTGCCGGCCGGGGACTGTCCGTCTGGCTCTGCGAAAAGGACGACCTTGCGCAAGGAACGTCATCCCGGTCGGGCAAGCTGGTTCACGGTGGTCTGCGGTATCTGGAATATTATGAATTCCGGCTCGTGCGCGAAGCACTGATCGAGCGGGAAGTGCTCATGAATTCTGCCAGCCATATCATCTGGCCCATGCGCTTCGTGCTGCCGCACAGCCCGGCGGACCGCCCGGCCTGGCTTGTGCGTCTCGGCTTGTTTCTCTACGATCACCTGGGAGGCCGCAAGAAGCTGCCGGGCACCCGGACGCTCGATCTGCACAGGGATCCGGAAGGCGCGCCGATCCTCGACAATTACAAACGCGGTTTCGAATATTCCGACTGCTGGGTCGACGATGCCCGCCTTGTTGTCATCAACGCATTGGATGCCTTCGAGAAAGGGGCCCGGGTTCTCACGCGTACGGCTGTTGCCAGCGCGCGCCGCGACAACGGCGTCTGGCTGGCAACATTGCGCAACAGCGAGACCGGAGAAACGTCAACAGTTCGAGCCAGGTGCATCGTCAATGCGGCAGGTCCCTGGGTATCCGATGTCATCTTGAACGTAGCCGGATCGAATTCCAGCCGGAACGTGCGGCTGGTCAAGGGAAGCCATATCGTCGTGCCGAAGTTCTGGCAGGGACAACAGGCCTATCTGGTCCAGAACGACGACAAACGGGTGATCTTCATAAACCCCTATGAGGGCGACAAGGCCCTGATCGGGACCACGGATATCGCTTATGAAGGCCGCGCCGAGGACGTGCAGGCCGAAGAATTCGAGATCGAATATCTGATCAAGGCCGTGAACAGGTACTTCAAGGCAAAGCTGCGCCGGTCGGATGTCCTGACGTCCTTCTCGGGTGTGCGTCCATTGTTCGACGACGGCAAGGGCAATCCGTCTGCCGTAACGCGCGACTATGTGTTCGATCTCGACATGACGGACAATGTCCCGCTTCTGAATGTCTTCGGCGGCAAGATCACGACATTCCGCGAGCTTGCAGAGCGCGCGATGCACAAGCTTGACCGGATCTTCCCGCAGATGGGCGGCGACTGGACGGAAACCGCCACGTTGCCTGGCGGCGAAATTCCGAATGCGGATTTCGAAAGCTTTTCGGAAACGATGCGGGAGGCTTATCCGTGGATGCCGCGCGCCCTTTTGAAACACTACGGGCGCTGCTACGGGGCAAGAACCAGCCGGATAATCGGCTCGGCCACCGCACTGGACGGGCTTGGCAGACACTTCGGCGCGCAACTCTATGAGGCCGAGGTGCGCCATCTCGTCAATGAGGAATGGGCGCAGACCGCCGATGACATCCTGACCCGGCGGACCAAACACGGCTTGCACCTGAGTGCGGATGAAAAAGCAGCCTTCTCGAGCTGGTTCAACGCCGAATACGCCGCACGCGCCGCCTGATATCCGGCTCGGACGCCTGCCATTTCCCCGACGACTGGACACTTCATGCCCCTGACGCTTTCGCTCAACACAAACCCGCTGGTCAATCGCTACGCGGATCCCGCGGATCTGATCGAGACGGTTGCACGCGACCTGAAGATCCGCGACCTGCAGCTGACGCACGAGTTCGTCAACCCCAGCTGGCCGGCGCCCCTTATCCGGCGGTTGACGCGCGAGATGTCGGCGTCACTTGCCAGGACAGGAGTGCGGGTGACCAGCGGTATGACGGGCCCCTACGGCCGTCTCAATCATTTCGGTCATCCAGATGCCGATGTGCGGCGTTATTATGTAGACTGGTTCAAGACCTTCGCCGACATCATTGGTGATCTCGGAGGCGTTTCCGTCGGCACCCAGTTCGCGATTTTCACCTACAAGGATTACGACGATCCGGTTCGGCGGGACGACCTGATCAGGATCGCCATCGATTGCTGGGCGGAGGTTGCCGAACACGCGAAGGGGGCGGGTCTGGAATATGTTTTCTGGGAGCCGATGAGCATTGGCCGGGAATTCGGTGAGACCATAGCGACCTGCCTTGCCCTTCAGGAGCGAATTTCCGCCACGCCGATGGCCATTCCGATGTGGATGATGGCCGATATCGACCACGGTGACGTGACCAGCTCAAATCCGGACGATTTCAACCCCTTTGCCTGGGCCGAAGCCGTTCCACGGGTGTCGCCGATCATTCACATCAAGCAGAGCCTTCTGGACAAGAGCGGCCATCGGCCCTTTACGGCGGAATTCAACGCCCGCGGCCAGATCCATCCCGGGCCGCTTCTGGAAGCTTTGGCGAAAGGCGGCGCCGAGGACAATGAGATCTGCCTGGAACTCAGCTTCAAGGAGCGCGAGCCAAATGACCGGCAGGTCATTCCGCAGATCGCCGAGAGTGTTGCCTTCTGGGCACCTCATATCGATACGGGCCAGCAGGATCTCAACATCTAGCTGATCGCGTCTTCGGCTATTTGCCAACGGGCTTGCGGTAGCAAGGCCCCGATATCTAAGCTATTGAAATCAGGTGACCGTCGCGGTTCGGCTGGCGGCGGCAAGCGGCATTGCGAATTATTGGGAAGGTACGCAAGGTGAGGGATATCGACCCGGAGGAATCGCTCGCGACGCGGGCTGCCTGGCTGCATTACGCCGGTGGACTGACACAGGCGGCCGTGGCAAAGCGGCTCGGGGTTGCCTCGGTCAAGGCGCACCGGCTGATCGCAAAGGCGGCTGCCGAAGGGGTGGTGAAGGTCTCCATTGATGGTGCGATCATCGAATGCGTCGAGTTGGAGGACAGCCTCTGCGACCGTTTTGGCCTCGAATTCTGCGATGTCGCCCCGGATCTGGGCGAGCCCGGCATGCCGCTGCGGGCTCTGGGCCAGGCCGGTGCGGATTTCATCCGCCGGGAAATCGAGCGCAAGGAGCACAAGGTCATTGGCCTTGGCCATGGCAGGACGCTTTCCAACGCTGTTCGTCTGATGAGCCGCATGGATGCAGGCGGTGTCCAGTTCGTGTCCCTGCTCGGCGGATTGACCCGCAACTTTTCCGCCAATCCGTACGACGTCATGCATCGCCTGGCCGAAAAGACGGCAGCGAGCGCTTTTGTCATGCCGGTGCCCTTCTTTGCCAATTCGTCGGAAGACCGGGAGGTGCTGCTCGCGCAGCGCGGGGTTCAGGACGTGTTCGACATGGCAAACGCAGCCGATATCAAGCTCGTCGGCATAGGCACCGTCGAGCCGCAGGCGCAGCTGGTCTCGTCCGGCATGATCGAACTCAGTGAGATCCAGGAAATCAAGGCCGGTGGCGGCGTTGGTGAAATGCTCGGCCATTTTTTCGATGCCAGTGGACGGACACTCGAAACGACCCTGACTGCCCGCACGCTTGCGGCCACGCTGGATGAACGGGCCGACAGTCAGATCATCGCGATTGCAGGTGGCCCTGAGAAGATCGAGGCCATTCGCGCTATCTTGCGCAGCGGACGCCTGCGTGGCCTCATCACCGACGAGACCACCGCGCATGCCCTGACCGGAGCGTGACCGGTCAGGATGCGCAGACGGCTTGATCAGCCGGCCAGAGACTTCGCCTTGCGGGTAATCCCTTCTTTCGTGATGCCGAATTCCTCGTAGAGGCGTTCGGCCGGGGCTGAAGCTCCGAAACCACTCAGGCCTATGACATTGTCTTCACTGCCGACATAACGGGCCCAGCCAAGTTTTCCCGCGGCCTCGATGGCAATGCGCGGGGCGGTGCCGAGAACTTCGGCGCGGTAGGCGTCCGGCTGGGCGTCGAACAGTTCCCACGACGGCATCGATACCACCGCAACGGCCAGTCCATCTGCTGCCAGGCCCTCTGCTGCCTCGACCGCCAGTGCGACTTCGGTTCCGGTCGCGATCAGCGTGATGTCGCGGCCCTCTCCGAACTGGCGGATGACATAGGCACCGCGTGCCGTCAGGTTTTCCTCTGTCCGCTCCAGGCGCAGTTGCGGGACAGCCTGACGGGAAAGGGCCAGAAGGCTCGGCGCATTCATGGAGCGAATGGCACAGTCCCAGGCTTCCAGCGTTTCAACCGTGTCTGCCGGTCGGAACACCGTCAGGTTGGGGATTGCCCTCAGCGAGAGGAGATGTTCGACCGGCTGATGGGTTGGGCCGTCTTCGCCAAGACCGATGGAATCATGTGTCATGACATAGATGGAGCGCAGCCCCATCAGGGCCGAGAGGCGAATGGCGTTCCTTGCATAGTCGGAAAAGACAAGGAAAGTGCCGCCGTAGGGCAGAAAGCCGCCATGCAGCGCGAGACCGTTCATGGCTGCCGCCATGGCAAATTCACGAACTCCGTAACCGATATAACGGCCGGACGCTTCGCGCGAAAACTGGCTGTTGACGGCAGGAACACGGGTCAGGTTCGATCCGGTCAGATCGGCTGATCCCCCGATCATTTCTGGCAGGGCCGGGGCAAGGGCTTCCAGAGCCATCTGGCTTGCCTTGCGGGTAGCAGCGGACCTGGGCTCTGAAAAGAGGCTGTCACGCGCACTGGAGACCGCAGCCTCATAGCCTGCCGGCAAGGTGCCGCTCACGCGTCTTTCGAATTCGCGGCGCTTGTCTTCAGGCGCACCTGCCAGCCGGCCTTCCCAGGCCTCGCGGCTGTCCTGGCCACGTATCCCGATCTTCTTCCAGCTTTCTGCGAGTTCATCCGGAATGGTGAAAGCAGGGGCCGTCCATCCGAGAGCTTTCTTGGTCGCGTCCGCTTCGTCCTTGCCAAGCGCCGCGCCATGTACGCCGGCGGTGCCTGCCTTGTTGGGGGAGCCAAAGCCGATCACCGTTTTCAGGGCGATCATCGAGGGCTTGTCGGTGGCTGCCTTGGCTGCGGTCAGTGCGGCGTCGACTGCAGAACCGTCATGTCCGTCGCACGTTTGCACATGCCAGCCACAGGCTGCGAAGCGGGCGGGAACATCCTCGGAAAAGGAAACGCTGGTTGGGCCGTCGATGGTGATGGAATTGTCGTCGTAGAGAACGATCAATTTGCCAAGGCCCAGATGACCGGCAAGGCTGATCGCTTCCTGACCGATGCCTTCCTGAAGACACCCGTCACCGACGATCACATAAGTGTTGTGATCTACGAGTTCATCACCGAACTCATCTGCAAGACGCCGTTCGGCCAGGGCCATGCCGACAGCGGTCGCAATGCCCTGGCCAAGAGGGCCGGTGGTGGTTTCGACGCCTTTGGCGTGACCATGCTCGGGATGACCTGCGGTTATCGAGCCCCACTGCCGGAAATTTCGGATCTCCTCGATCGTCATGTCTTCATAGCCGCACAGGTGCAGCAGGCTGTAGAGGAGCATGGAGGCATGACCGTTTGACAGCACAAACCGGTCCCTGTCCGGCCAGTCCGGTGTTTTCGCGTCAAACTTCAGGTGTTTGCGGAACAGCACGGTCGCTGCATCCGCGAGACCCATGGGCGCGCCCGGATGTCCGGAAGCGGCTGCCTCGACGGCATCTATGGACAACGCCCGAATACAGTTGGCGAGTTTGAAATTTTCCGGGTCCAGGGCTGCTTTCGACGATAGAAATGTGTCTGTAGTCATGAGGTCCTCCTCTGCGCTTACGGCATAGGCGTAGCGGAGGAAGTCACAAAAATAAATCACAAAATCACAAAATAACTTTGATTTTGTGATTTTGTGATGTTAGGTATCAAGCATCCGGTGAACGCCGGACGAGGAGGATTTGCGTGAAACGCGAAGAACGAAGACAGGCGATCATGGATCTGCTCGTGGAACACAGGGAAGTCGATCTCGACGACCTTGCGGAGCGATTTGCCGTCTCGAAAATGACAATTCACCGGGATCTGGACGAGCTCGAACAGGCCGGCGTGCTGCGCAAGGTGCGCGGGGGTGCCACTGCGGATTCAGGAACGCAGTTCGAAAGCGACTTCCGCATCCGGGCCCGCCAGGACGCGGCCGCGAAGGAGCGGATGGCCCGTGCGGCGCTCGAGCTGATCGAGCCCGGCATGACCGTGATGATCAACGACGGTTCGATGGCCGCAGTGCTCGGCTCGATGCTGCCGGAAAAGCGGCCGCTGACGGTCATCACCAACAACGCCGCCATTCTCGATGGTTTGCGGGATGAGCCCGGCATAACCCTTTTGGGCCTCGGCGGCGTCTATTCGGCCAAGTTCAACGGCTTTTTCGGCGTCGTTACCGAAGCGGCGCTGTCGCAGTTGCGCGCGGATATCGCTTTCGTGTCGACCCCGGCCGTAGCGGACCTCAAGGCCTTTCACATGGACGACAACGTCGTTCGTTCCAAGCAAAAGATGATGGGTGCTGCGTCTCGGCGTTGCCTGCTCGTCAATCACACGCGTTTCGGACGCACCGCACTTCATACCCTTGCCGATCTGGATCGGTTCGACTGGATCATCACGGATGACCGGCCGGCCGGAGATGCGGCGAAGGAAATCGAGGCGGCGGGGCTCAAGCTGATGATCGCAAAGGACTGAGCGAATGGCTGCCCTCACCGGAAAATGGGTCGGTACGAGCTGGAAAATGAACAAGCTGCTGGCAGATGCCAGACGGTTTGCGGACGGGCTTGTCACGTCCGACGCGGATCGGGATCCCCGGATCCAGCGGTTTGTCATCCCTCCCTTCACCGCGGTGCGCGAAGTGAAGGCGATGCTCGCAGGCACATCGGTGAAGGTCGGCGCGCAGAACATGCACTGGGAAGATGCAGGGGCGTGGACGGGAGAAGTCTCGCCGCTCATGCTGACCGATTGCGGTCTCGACATTGTCGAACTTGGGCATTCCGAACGGCGCAGTTTTTTCGGTGAAACCGATGAGGCCGTCGGCCTGAAGACCGAAGCGGCCGTGCGTCACGGGCTCGTTCCGTTGATCTGCATCGGCGAAACGCTGGCGGAAAAAGAGGCAGGACAGGCACAGGCGGTGCTTGAGGCACAGGTTCGCGCGGCTCTTGGCAATCTGTCCGATGGGCAGAAACAGGCCGAGATCCTGCTTGCCTATGAACCGGTCTGGGCAATCGGCGTCAATGGTGTGCCGGCAACGTCGGACTATGCAGACGCCCGCCAGGCGGAGATTATTGCCGTTGCAGAGGACGTCCTCAACCGGCGTATCCCCTGCCTCTATGGCGGGTCGGTCAATCCCGGAAACTGCGAAGAGCTCATTTCCTGTCCTCATGTGGACGGGCTGTTCATCGGGCGATCCGCCTGGGAAGTCGAGGGTTACCTCGACATTCTCGCCAGGTGCTCGTCGAAACTCGGAGAGGTTTGACATGAAACTTGCAATTGCGGGCGACAGTGCAGGCGAAGGCCTTGCGAAACTGCTGGCGGACTACCTGAAGGATCGTTTCGAGGTCGACGAGATCTCCAGAACGCCCGAAGGGCCGGATGCGTTTTATGCCAATCTGTCCGAGCGTGTTGCCAGCCAGGTGATCTCCGGTGCCTACGACCGGGCGATCCTGGTGTGCGGAACCGGTATCGGTGTGTGCATTGCCGCCAACAAGGTGCCGGGCATTCGCGCCGCACTGACCCACGACACCTACTCCGCCGAGCGGGCAGCCCTTTCCAACAATGCCCAGATCATCACCATGGGCGCGCGCGTGGTTGGCCCCGAACTCGCCAAATCCATCGCCGACGCCTTCCTGAAGGAAACATTCGACGTCAACGGCCGCTCTGCTAGCAATGTTGACGCGATCAATGCCGTCGATTCGAAGTATCATGCGGTCTGATCGAAATTGCTGACCCGAGGAATGATGAGACCATGCTGAGACTTCCGAACGATACGGACGTGAATGCCGAAACGCTGCAGGCGTATCTGGCAAGACAGCATGGGGCGAGCGATACTGCCGCCGTTCTTCAGGCCATTGCGGATGCGACCGGCGTCCTGGCAGACAGGCTTGCCGCAGGCCGGTTGCCGGGGGACCCCGGCGAGGTCGTCGGCACCAATGAAAGTGGCGACAAGCAGAAGGCACTCGACGTCGGTGCCCATCTTCACATGGTCGAGGTGCTGCGGGCAGCGGGTGTCCGCCAGCTGCTTTCGGAAGAAGCCGAAGAGATCATTGTTCTCAACCCGGAAGGCACGCTTGACGTTGCCATCGACCCCATCGACGGATCCGGCAGTATCGGAACAGGCGCTCCGCTCGGGACCCTGTTCTCGATCCTGCCGGCATCGGACCAGGGTTTTCTGTGCACGGGCAGATCCGTCATTGCGGCGGGATATGTTTCGTTTGGCCATTCCACAGACCTGGGGTTCAGCCTGGGCAACGGCCTTCACCTTGCTGTCTTCGACCGCGCTACGGGTGTCTTCCGCATGTTGCGGGAGAACCATCAGGTGCCCGCTAAATCAAGAACACTTGCCTTCAACGCCTCCAATGCCCGTCATTGGCCGGATGCGGTCCGGCGCTTTTCAGATGACGTTCTGAAAGGCAAGGAGGGGCGTCTTGGCGAAAACTACAACATGCGCTGGCTGGCCTCCGCGGTTGGCGAGTTTCACCGGATCCTGCTTCAGGGCGGTTTGTTCTTTTACCCAGGCGACCGGCGGCCCGGCTATGAGAACGGGCGCTTGCGTCTGGTCTATGAAGCGGTGCCGATCGCGTTTCTGATCGAGCAGGGCGGCGGCAAGGCGACGGACGGGCAAACGCCTATCCTCGACCTGATGCCCGAGAGCCTGCACCAGAACATTCCGTTGATTTTCGGGTCACCCGAAAACGTCGACATGTTCATTACCTATTGCACGGACAACACCTAAGGAGCTTTTGATGGCCCGCATCACTTTGCGTCAGCTGCTGGATCACGCAGCTGACAACGGCTACGCTGTGCCTGCGTTCAACATTTCCAACATGGAACAGGGCATGGCTGTCATGCGCGCCGCGGCCGATTGCGATGCGCCGGTCATCCTGCAGGCAAGCAGGGGTGCACGGGCCTACGCCGGCGACAGGGTGCTGGCCCGCCTGATTGATGGTTTCGCCGAAACCTATCCCGATATTCCCGTTTGCATGCATCTGGACCACGGCAACAACCTGGCAACCTGCGTGACTGCTATCCAGCATGGCTTCACCTCCGTGATGATGGACGGTTCGCTGGAAGCGGATGGCAAGACGCCTGCCAACTATGCCTATAACGCGGGCATAACCCGGCAGGTCGTGGACATGGCTCATGCGGCCGGCGTGTCGGTGGAAGGCGAACTTGGCGTGCTCGGGTCACTCGAAACCGGCATGGGCGATCAGGAAGACGGACATGGCGCAACCGAAAAGCTGAGCGAAGACCAGCTCCTGACCGACCCGGCAGAAGCTGAACGGTTCGTTGCCGACACGGGCGTCGATGCGCTTGCCGTTGCCATGGGCACCAGCCACGGCGCCTACAAGTTCACGCGCAAGCCGGACGGCAGCGTTCTGGCAATGAATGTGATCGAGGCCATTCACGCCCGTCTGCCGAACACGCACCTCGTCATGCACGGATCGTCTTCGGTGCCGGAAGATCTCCAGGAAATCATCAATTCCTACGGCGGTGATATTCGCCCGACCTGGGGCGTTCCGGTCGAGGAAATCCAGCGCGGCATCAAGAGCGGTGTGCGCAAGGTGAACATCGACACCGACAACCGCCTGGCAATGACGGCAGCCGTACGCAAGGCCCTGACGAACGATCCGTCCGAATTCGATCCACGCAAATACCTGAAGCCGGCCATGGAGTTGATGGCGCAGGTGTGCCGCGACCGTTTCGAGGCTTTCGGAACAGCCGGCCACGCCAGCCGCATTCGCCCGCTGCCGCTGGAAGCGATGGCACAGCGCTATAACTGAACCTCACGCGTTCTTGGCCTGGCCAAGCTAGGTTTTTCGAAGGGTATCGCCGAGTTACGCCAGCTCTGCGCGGAGCCACGCGATCAACTGGTCGACGGCACTGTGCCGCGACTGTTTGGTGCCTCGGTAAACCGAGATTTCGCTTGGTCTCTTCAGGGCAACATCACAGATGGAGCGCAACTTGCCTTCGTCGATCAGGCCGTCCACCGTGCGCTTCCAGCCGAGGGCAACACCCTGACCGGCAACGGCGGCCTGAAGGACAAGCGGGTAGCTGTCGAAATAGATGACCTTCTTGTGGGCGGGTCGTGGAACGCCGACAGCTTCGAACCAGTCCGGCCAGTCAAACCAGTCCTGTGGCACCACACGGTGCGACAGGAGAGGCAAGGTGGAGACCTCTTGCGGTGTCAGCGGCAACGAAACGTCCTTCAAGAGCGCCGGAGCGCAGACCGGGAAGATCTCGTCGGATGCCGTGAACACCAACCGTGCCGCTCCGGCCGCCCGCCCGGTGGTCTGAAGGGCGACGTCAAATGGTTCGCGCGCCTCCGTCAGGGGTTCCAATGCGCTGACCAGTTGAAGCTGGATTTCAGGATGTGCCGCGTGGAAACCCGAGAGACGCGGCATCAGCCAGTAGAAAGCTTCGCATAGCTGGCATCGCAGGACGATGGTATCTGGATCGCCTGTCCCGCGGATGGCGGCAACTTCCGTGCGGATTGCCCTGAGTGCTTCTCCGACAACCTGGCCCAGGCGTTTTCCTTCCTCGGTAAGGAACACCGCGCGGTTGCGCCGCTCGAACAGGCGGACACCCAGTTCCTCTTCAAGCTGACCAATTTGCCGGCTGATGGCCGTCTGGGTCAGGCCGAGTTCATCGGCCGCGCGTGTGAAACTTTCATATCGGGCAGCAGCCTCGAACGGTTTCAGGCGGGCCAGTGAGAGGTCATCCTTATGCATGCGTTTCAATTATGTATTTCTCGAAATTTCTCATTTTTACAAAGATAGTGGACATGCTTCCATGCTGAAATGATATCTTTATTTCTGCCGAAACAACAAGCTGGATCGCTCCTTGCCGGGATCATTTCGATTACCGGAGCAGTGCTGTTGCTGTCCTTGTCCGACGCCTTGGTCAAACTGAACAGCGGCAGTATCGCGCTTGGGCAGTTGCTTCTGGTCCGCTCATTCGTCGCAGCCATTCTGCTTGGGCTGGCATTCGCGTACACAGGGCGCCCATCACAGCCCCTTCTTGCGGCAAACGTCTGGGTCTGGACGCGCAGCGTATGCCTTGCACTGATGTGGGGCTGTTACTACGCCGCATTGCCGCTGATGCCGCTGTCACTTGCGGCAGCCTGCTATTACACCGCGCCCCTGTGGATGGCCATTCTGACATCTGTCTTTCAGGGAAGGCCCGTCGGTGCAAAAGGCACGGTTGCAATTGTTCTCGGGATGGCGGGTGTTGTCATGCTCCTCCGGCCGGGAATTGATGACATGTCTCCGGCAGTGGTCTTGCCCTTGCTGGCAGGCTTCTTTTATGCGCTAGCGGCGGTCGTCACGTCGGCCAGGTGCCGGAAGGAGGCACCGCTGGCAATGGCGTTCAATCTGAACCTGGTGCTTGCCTTGGCGGGCGGTGCCTACGTGCTGGGGCTTCATCTCTTTTCCGTCCCTGCCGGGGCAGGGTTCCTGCTGAGCGCCTGGCCAGCTCTTTCAGCTGCTGCGTGGGGACTTCTGATCCTGCTGGGTCTGCTGCTTGCCCTCATCACGGTGGCCGTGGCATTTGCCTATCAGTTGGCACCGGCACCTCTGATCGGGCTTTTCGACAATGGTTACCTCGTTTTCGCGGTGGTTTGGGGTGTCGTCTTCTTTGCGGATATGCCAGACAGGGCAGATCTGGCCGGCATACTCCTCATCGGGTGTGCCGCGCTCCTCGCCTCACTGCCTCTTGCCGCAACCCGCCGCTGCCTGACCCCAAGGGAGAGTTGAACGTGTCTCTGGAAACCTGGCTTGCCTACACACTCGCTTGTGTCGTTCTGACCATCATTCCGGGACCAAGTGTCATGCTGGTTGTCGGGCAAACCTTGATGCGCGGCAAAACCGCTGCTGTGATGTGCATTCTCGGCGACGTTGTCGGAAGTATCGTTCTGACAGGCCTTTCCTTCGCAGGTGTCGGCGCCATTCTGGCCGCGTCCACTGTGCTGTTCCAGATCGTGAAATGGACAGGCGTCGTCTATCTCGCCTGGCTGGGTTACAGCCAGATCAGGGCGGCACGTCGCGACAGCGTTGCCCTTGAACCGGGCATACGCGCAGGGTCTGCGTGGGGCAGTTTCTGGGCAGGTACCCTGACGGCTATCTTCAATCCCAAGGCGATCGTCTTTTACATGGCCTTCCTCGCTCAGTTCATCGACCCGGCCGCAGACATGACGGTTCAACTCGTTGTGCTGACACTGACCTCAAGCGTTGTCGTCATGGTGCTTCTGGCGGGCTATGCGTTGATCGCCGCGCGTGCGCGCAAACTTTTTCAGACACGCCTCGCCCGGCGCCGCATGGGCTATGCCGGGGGCGGGTTCATGATCGGTGGAAGCGCCTTGATGGCGGTAACGCGCTGAAGCAGAACCGTCCGCCGGAACGGTCAGTCGTCCCGGGCTTCGGCTTCACGGCGTTCAAACGACACCAGCGAACCGTCCGGCAGAACCTGGTGAATGTCGACGGGCGCGCCCGTCTCGTCCAGCTCCACAAGGCCGATCCCCGACGCGTTCAGGATCCGGCGGCCATGTGGCGTTCCGACGGGCTTGCGCGGGATGACACGCATACCACGGCGTTTGGTGAACCAGTTCAGCGGCGAACGGGGTGAAAACGCCCATCGGTTGCCGCGATCCAGAATCTTGATCAGCTTGTCCGGCCATTTGTTCTTTATCCCGCTGCTGCAGATCTGCCAGATCTTTGATCCGTCGTCGGTCGCACCGGACAGGCTCGGTGCGGTCTGGCGCAGTTCAACGTCATAGACGAACGAGTAGTGCACATCGCCGGAGAGGATGACAAAGTGCCGGGGGGTGCCGCGGTGACCGAACACATTCAGGATCGCACTGGCGGTTCCCGAATGCGCCATCCAGTATTCCGCGTCGACAGTCAGCGGCTTGCCGGCCAGCGTGAACATCTTCTGCACCGTTTCGATCAGCTTGACGCCGAAGATCGGGGCAGCGGACACAAGCAGAACGGCGTCCTTGCCTTTCAGGTGGGTCTGAAGGTCTGTGGCTGCTTCCCAGTCCAGAAGGCCAGAGGGATTATGCGCGTTGCGTTCTGACCGCCAGCGCCGCGTGCGCGTGTCCAGAACGATCAACGGCGGGGACGTCTGCCACTGATAGTCCCACTCCTCGTATTCAAGCAGCGTGGTGATCGCGGTCTCATGCGCCTCGGACCCGGGATCGGCAAGCGCGGCCTGCACGGGCGGAAGAATGTCCGGACCGATGGTGCGTGCCCGGTTTCCCCAGGCCTGGTTCAGAGCATAGGCGACCAAGGCATTGCCGATCACCCGGCGCGACAAAGGATGGCTGTAAGCGGCCTGTTCCCACGCAAGTGACAGGTTCCAGTCGTCGGTGATGTCGTGATCATCAAAAATCATCGCCGTTGGAAGATGCGCCATGACCCGTCTGCAGGCAGGCAGATCAGCCCGGAAATCCTTTAGCGTCACCGTCTCTTCGGCGTACATCTCCGCGTCCTTGGCCTCCAGGCCTTCCGGCGCTTTCAGCTCCGGCATGCCTTGCCAGGATGCCGGCGACCAGACCAGCAGATACATGGCCAGCATTTCGCCGAGTGTGACGAGGTGGTTGCGGGCGTGCTGGGTTGTGAAAACCGGCTTTTCGGTGCCTCCGAACAGGACGTCGAACACGGTCTTGTTCTTGTAGACCCGGGGCAGAAGCGTATCGCGGTGATAGAGCAGGTTGCCGACATTCCGCAGTTCGTTGCCGGACGCAGGTAGCCCAGGCTCAACGCCGTCCAGCGGTTCGTCCGGCAGGCCCAGTTTTTCGACAAGCAGGCTGATTGCCTGCAACATCGGTCCGGCAACGTCGTCGGCATAAACCTGGTCACCGCTCATCACGAGCAGCGATGGCAAGGCGGGACTGCCGGCTGTGGTTTCGCCCTCAGGGCCAAGGGCCTGCCTCAGGACAACGTCGGCTCCGGCAAGGCCGTCCGGGGTTTGCGCATGCGGCTTGCGGCAGGACCCGTGGAACAGGGAGGTGATACGGTCCGGCACCTTGAAACAAGGCAGGTCACGTCCCGGATAGCAGAGATCGGGAGCCCACACCGTGTGGTCCTGCCACGCTTGCTCAGCTTCACCAGTCGGCTTGACGCTCAGGCGATAGGAAATCAGGACATCGATCGGCAGCGAAGTGCCCAGTTCGATATCGACGAGATGATAATAGAGGCTTTCTCCCGCCTTCAGAACCTGCCAGTCCTGATCGCCGGTTTCATAGGTCTGGTTGAGGTCCGGCTGTGCTTCGGGGAAAAACTCAAATCGAACATCGCAATGTCGGGAAGTGGCGAGCCAGACGCTAACGTTGTTCGCCGTGATATGTCGCAGGATCGGTCCCGCCAGGACTATCGGGAGACCGGCTCCAACTGTCATTCTGAACTCCTCATCCGTCTGCCAAACACACACGGTGTGAGTGCTCAACTGTCTTCGTCATTCTGATCTTGTTGACGTAGACATATGAACTGCAGCGCCTGCATCCAAGTGCCTGCAGAATACCGATTGCCCCGCGACATTGTTCGCGGGGCCGAGGAGTTACAGGAAACCGGAAGAAGAAATGCTTCCGAAAGGGCAGGCTTCAGCCTTTCACGCCCGAGGAGATCATGACGGCTTCCGTCACCTTCTTCTGGAAGATCAGATAGGCAACGGCAACGGGCATGGCACCCAGAAGCGCGACGGACATCAGACGGGCGTAATAGACGCCGAAGGCATCGTTCACCTGGGTGATGCCGACCGGGATCGTCATCTGGTTTTCCGTTGTGATGACGAGGAAGGGCCAGAGAAACTGGTTCCAGGCCATGATGAAGGTGATGATCGCCAGAGCGGTCGTGATGCCCCAGTTGAGCGGCAGGTAGATCCTGAACAGCAGCGTATAGTCACCGCCGCCATCCAGGACGACGGCCTCGCGCATTTCCTTCGGTACGGCGTCAAAGAACTGCTTGTAGACGATGATCACCACCGGAACGATGAGCTGCGGCAGGATGATGCCGGCCCAGGTGTTTATCAGGCCCATGTCGTTCATCAGGATGAACTGCGTCACCACAAGTGCCTGCGAGGGCACCATGAAACTGGCGAGCACCACGCCGTAAAGCAGCCTCCGGCCGGGAAAGCGCATCTGGGAGATGGCATAGGCGCACATCATTCCGGAGACAATGACAACCAGCGTGATGATCACGGATGTGCCGATGGAGTTCCAGTACCAGTTGAGCAGCTTGGTATCGAACAGAACGTCGATGTAGGAGGCCAGGTTGAACTCGTCGGGAATGACACCCGCGCCCTCGCTGACGACCCTTTCCTCGGTGCGGATCGAGGTAATGAACGCCCAGTAGAGAGGGAAGATCCAGATGGCCGCCGCCAAGAGGCTGCCGATGCCCAGAACCCAGTTTTCCAGTTTGCGGGTCTTCATTGCTTGTTCCCTCCCGCGCGCAGCAACTGAAACTGCAGCACCGACACGACCACGATCAGCACAAACAGAACAAGGGCGATGGCAGAGGCATAGCCGCCGTGGTTCAACTGGAAGGCTTCCCGGTAGACCATCAGAAGCAGAACGTAGGACGAATTGAACGGTCCGCCGGACGACAACAGGTAGATCTGGTCGAAAATCTTGAGCTGCAGGATCAGCTGAAGGGTCAGAACAAGGGCGGTTACCGGCCAAAGCAGGGGCCAGGTGACCTTGGTGAACAGTTGCCAGCGTGTCGCCCCGTCCAGTGCCGCTGCTTCATAGTAATCGCTGGAGATGTTTCGAAGGCCCGCGATGAACAGAAGTACGTTGAAACCGTTGGTCCACCAGATTGTCACCGTGGCGACCGTCGGCATGACCCAATAGGGGTTCTTGAAGACCGGTACCGGTTTACCGGTAAAGAACGCGAACACCGGCTGCAGCACGCCAAACTGGAAGTCCAGCATCCAGGCCCAGATTTGCGTCACCACCGACACGGGCAGAATGTAGGGAAGAAAGAAAAGCGCGAGGATCAGCGCCTGAAGCGGCCCCTTGAGGCGCGTGATCATCATTGCAATGGCAAGGGCCAGTGCGGTCGTTGGAACGACGGTCAGGAGAACGAAATAACCGTTGTTCTTCAGAGATGTATAGAAGAGGTTGTCGGTAAGCAGCCGTTTGAAATTGGCAAGGCCGACCCATTCCCCCGGACCGATCAAAGGCGCGTTGGTAAAGCTCAGCTCGATCATCCGGATCGTCGGATAGAGAAAGACCAGCACGAAGGTCAGGACAAAGGGCGCGATGAGCGTCATGGCGACCGCCACTTCCCTGCGCCGGTTGGTAATCATGGCCACTTGAGTAATCGTCCTTTTCTCGCCGCAGGAGACGCCTGCCGCATATTGTGTGCGTGCGGCAGGCGTCCCGGGCAAAGCCTTCGTCTATTGAAGCTTCGACTGAAGCTCGTCTTTCATCTGCTGTGCTGCCTGCGCGGGCTCCAGATAACCATGCATGGCGGGCGAGATGATGTTGATGGCTGCATCATAGACAGGCGAGGCCACCCCTGCGATCGGCGACCTTGGATCGTAGGCCGCGGTTTCGGCGAGTGACGAATAGGTGGCGTTGGGTTCCATTTCCCCGAATTCATCGCTGGTCGCGACAGGTTTGTAGGCTGGAATATGTCCTGCCCCGGCCCAGGAGATCGAGTTCTTCTCCATCCAGCCGATTGCGGTCATCACCGCCGCGCGTTTTTCCGGGCTCATTTCCGTTCCCTGAGGAATGGCGAAGGCGTGGGAATCCGCCCAGGTGGCCGTGGTTCCAAGCAGCGTCGGAATTTGTACCGCACCCCAGTCGAACCCGAGCGTTCCCTTTTCCGCCATGTCGACCATGGTCGGCACTTCCCAGACGCCGTTCATGTGAAAAGCGGCCTTGCCGGACGTGAACAACGCAACGGAGGCTTCGTATTCGGCCTGCTCCGGCTGCCAGCTCTGCTTGTGCCAGTTGGTCATGATCTCGATGGCATTGGCGGCCTTGTCCAGATTGTCGCCTGCCAGAACCTCGCCGTCGGTGATCAGCTCGCCGCCTTGCTGCTTGAGCAGGGTGAAGAAGACCCGGTAGGTGCCGCCGTCATCACCTGTTGCGTAGGAGACGGGAGCTTCGGAGCCGTTTTCCTTGGCAAGCGCAAGCGCTTCCTCGAAATCGGCGAGGCTTTCAATGCCGGTCAGATTGCCCTGGTCATCGAGGAAGCGGGATCCTTCGAAATAGGTCTTGTTTACGTAGAGCACGATGGCGTGGATATCGAACGGCACTGCGTGGAGCTTGCCGTCCGCATCGCTCGCGGCGGCAATGGCTGCCGGGAAGAAGTCATCCTTGCTGAGACCGGCGGTGGCAAGATCTTCATCACTGATCACGTCCAGCACATTTTCCTCAAGCCCGAGCGGCATGCGCGACAGGTGATAGGTCATCACGTCCGGGCCCTGGCCAACGGCAACGGAAGTGCGCACCTTGGTGTAGAAGGGCACGCCCCATTCCAGAGTGGTTCCGTTGATCTTGACGTCCGGATGTTCTTCGTTGAAGCGTGCGATCAACGCTTTCATGCGAACGCCGTCACCACCGCTCAGAAAGTCCCACCAGGTGATGTCCTGCTGGGCAAATGCCGGCAGGCTGGCAAGGCTCATCGCCCCCGCTGCCAGAAGTGTCTTAAGGTATTTCATCGACTCTTCCTCCCGTATGAAAAACCGGCATTTCCCATCAAGGCCGGTTCAAAGGTACCAGGCAGACAGAAGGTCTACCGAATACGCTGGTCCTGCTCGTTGAAGACCAGAACCTGTTCAGGTGTGCAGGTGAGCTTGATTGCCTCACCGCCCCCGGCATGGCGGCTGCCGCGCCATTCAACGACGATCTCGCGGCCGTCCGGCATATGCGTGTGCAGGTAGGAAACACCTCCCAGGTCCTCCGCCATTTCCACGGTCACGGGAATGCCCTTGTCCGCGCTGGTCAGGTGTTCCGGACGCAGTCCGACGGTGATCCGGCTGTCGGCCGGAAGATCGCCGGAAACTTTCGCCAGCAGGACTGCGTCCGTTCCGTTGATGGCAATGCGCAGGCAATCGCCTTCCCGGCCGAGCACTGTTGCCGGCAGAAAGTTCATGGCCGGCGATCCGATGAAACCGGCGACGAATTTGTTGTCGGGGTCGTCGTAGAGATCGAGTGGTTTTCCAGCCTGTTGCACGACACCCTGTTTCAGCACGAAGATCCGGTCGGCCAGTGTCATGGCCTCCACCTGATCGTGGGTGACATAGATCATCGTCGCGCCGATCTGCTTGTGCAGCCGGGCAAGTTCCAGCCGCATCTGGACGCGCAACTCCGCATCCAGGTTCGACAGAGGCTCATCAAACAAAAACACCTTGGGTTGGCGCACGATCGCCCGTCCGATCGCAACTCGCTGACGCTGGCCTCCGGACAGTTGAGACGGCTTCTTCTGCAGCTGTTCCTCAAGCTGGAGGATGCGGGCCGCCTCCATCACCTTGTCGTGCACGTCCTGTTTCGGCGCCCGTTTCAGACGCATGGAAAAGGCCATGTTCTCGAAGACGGAAAGATGCGGATAAAGCGCATAGGACTGGAAGACCATGGCAACGCCGCGTTTGGCCGGTTCCTGCCAGGTCACATCGGTGCCTTCGATCGAGATCTTGCCGCCGCTTGTGTCCTCAAGGCCTGCGATCATCCTCAGCAATGTCGATTTTCCGCAGCCGGATGGACCGACAAAGACCGCGAATTCACCCGTCGGAATGTCCATGCTGACATCATGGATCACCCCGACCGGGCCGAAGACCTTGCGTATGTTGCGAAGCTGAACCCCCATTGCATGGATCCCCTCAGCCGACGCTCAACCGCAGGACATTATAGGAAAGCGGCGCAAGCTTGCCCTTGAGCTGACCATCCTCCACGCCAACGCCTGTCCCCTTGCCGGGAACCACGTTGTCCGGCTTGTCCGGACCGTTGGTGTCATTGAGGCCGTAGCCTTCCATGGACAGATGTTCGGCCAGGGACGGCGAGCCGAAACCCGTCAAGGACACGTCGAGATCGGCCGTTTCGGTCAGATGCCGGTTCAGGACGAAAAGCGTCAGTGTGCCTGCTGCCTTGTCGTGTACCCCGGCAACGTCGAGGTAGCAGACATCGTCGGCAACGGAGCAGTCGTAGGTCGGTGCATCCACGGCAACGTTTAGCGCATCACCGCGGCCGTAAAGAGACGCGAACTGATAGGGGTAATAGATGGTCTGGCGCCAGGCGGGCCCGCCCTTTTCCGCCCGGATCGGGGCGATTACGTTGACCAGCTGGGCAATGCAGGCAATACGCACACGGTCGGAGCGGCGGATGAACTCGTTGAGCAGGCCGGCGACGAAGAGGGCGTCCTCGAAGTTGTAGTTCTCTTCAAGCAGCGGCGGTGCTTCCGGCCAGTCCCATTCCTTGATGCGGCGGCTGTCGTCCTCGCGGATGTGGTACCACACATTCCACTCATCGAAGCAGATATGGACGTCGTTCTTCGCACGCTTCTTGGACTTCACGTAATCGATGACACCGCCAATGGTCTGGATGTAGCGGCCGGTTTCCTCGATCTTGCCGAAGTAGTTGAGCGTGTCCTTGCTCTTGTTGCCGAAATACTTGTGCAGAGAGATGTAGTCGACGTTCTCGTAGCACTCTTCCAGGACTTCGCGTTCCCATTCGGGATAGGTGGGCATGCGGTCGTTTGAACTGCCGCAGACGACCGCCTCGATCGTCGGGTCGAAGCCTTTGAACGCCTTGGCCGTCTCGTTGGCCAGCCGGCCGTATTCCGTGGCGACCTTGTGGCCGATCTGCCAGGGGCCGTCCATTTCGTTGCCGAGGCACCACATCTTGACCCCGTAAGGATCCTCGCGGCCGTTGGAACGACGTAGGTCGGACCATTGGGTGCCGCCGGGAAAATTCACATATTCCAGGAAGTTGCGTGCCTCTTCCAGACCACGCGAACCCAGGTTGACGGCCAGCATCATCTCGATGCCGGCCTGTTCCGCCCAGATCGCGAAATCGTCGATACCGACCTGGTTGGTTTCCTTGCTGCGCCAGGCAAGATCGAGGCGGACGGGGCGCTTGTCCTTCGGGCCGATGCCGTCTTCCCAGTTGTAGGCGGAAACAAAGTTGCCGCCCGGGTAACGAATGGCCGGGATCCTGAGGTCCTGTACGAATTTCAGCACGTCCTTGCGAAAGCCGTTGGCATCGGCCTGCGGATGGTCAGGTTCATAAATGCCGGAATAGATCGCCCGTCCCATGTGTTCAATGAATGCGGAATAGAGCCGCTCATCGATGGAACTGATCCGGAAATCCCGATGCACGGTGACGCGTGCCTTCATTCGCATTCTCCCAGAAATATATATCGAATAAATCGATATGAATCTTTATTTCTGATAAGAATGCGAGCTTGGGGAAAATTGTCAACTGGACAATGTTGTTGCGGTGCAACCAGAAGTGAATGTCCCGACGTCTTTTCAAGTGCAGTTTCGGTCAATTGCGGGTGTGCAGTCGCAAAATAATGTCCTGATCGTAATTGCCGAAACCGCGGCCGAAGACGTTGATTCCGCCCGGGTGCCGTCCTTCGGCCTTTACCTCGATCTTCAATCGAACCGACCGGTGTTCGTCGAGCTGGAGGTCTTCTGTCTTGACATCAGAGATCTTGTGACCGTCCACGAAGGTGCCGTTCCTGCCGACACTCCAGGTCTTCAGCATGCCGTACTGCGAGCCGGAAAGCTTCCACCAGTCGGGTGTGTAGGCCCCGCGCTTGTCGCCGAAATCACCCGGGGACGTCCAGACGCCGATCTCCTTGCCGTTGATCGACAGGACGATGTCTGAGGGCCAGTTGCTCATGGTGCCCGGCACCTCGGAACTCACCTCCATCACAACGTCCAGACCGTCGATCTGCTTGCCAGTCAGCTTGGCATTGTTGGGGAACTGATATTCGACGAAGCCACTGGTAAACCACAACAAAGCCGTTTTCATCCGCTCCGGATCCATGAAAGTTTCCGGCACATCGAGAAGGCCGATGATCCCTTCTGTCGAGCAGATGCCGCAAGGAGCTGTGACGAGGCTGTTGGTGTAAAGGCCGAGCGGCATCGATACTTCGATCTGGTTCGGCTCGATGCGTTCTTCCGACGAGCGGAAGGCCAGGATGATCTCATCGTAGATGGCGAAGGTCGTCTTCTGGCTGCCCTTCTTCGCCCGCTGCACTTCCGTTCGCACCAGGCCTGCTTCTTCCAGAACCTGGATGTGGGTGGACACGGAGGATTGCGGCATGCCGGAAGCTTCCGAAAGCGCGTTGATGTTCATCCCGGGTGTCCGTACCAGCTCCTGCAACAGGTGCAGGCGAGGCTGGGAAGCGATCGCCTTCATGGCGATCTTGTCCTTGACGGGATCGACGATCAGAAAATTTGCGCGCATGGGTTGTCCCCGGCTGTGAATCTGGAACAGCTATTTGTATCGCTTTTTTCGATAATTACAATTGCTGTTTCACTGCGCCGGTACGTAAGACCGATTTGAACCATCCGGCAGACAGAGTGCAGGCCGCCGGCAGTGTCCTTGCAAACTCATGAATCCAGCCGCAGCTGGGTGAGGGCGCGCTTGATTTCGTTGCCGAGCAACCGTTCGGGCGGCGAGATGCCGGAAGAAGCGGACATGACGACGCCAATGCGCAGGTTGGACAGGATGTCATGCATCAGTGGCACGAACCGGAGAATGCCCTGGTCGATTTCGTCAATGAAACCGATCTTGGTGTAAAGGCCGAGGCCTCGGCCGGCCAGGATCATCTGTTTTGCCACGTGCAAGGTGTCGGTAAAGCAGTTGGTCGAGAGGGCGGAGGACATGCCCGAGATTGCCTGGTCGATGATCGAATTGCGACCGCGCGCATCTACGGTGCGCACCATTTTCTGGCCGGAGAGTTCCTCTATGGCGAGGTTTGTTCGGCCCGCGAAGGGATGGTCGGATCGCATGATGATGCCGATCGGCGCGGTCTTATCGGAAATTACCCGAACGTTTGGATGCAGATCGAAGGTGAAGGTAATGCCGATATCGGCAATTCCGCCCGCGACAGCGGTGATGATCTCGTCCGGCTGCGCGGTGGTGATCGAATAGGTGACCTGCGGATAGATCCGGTTGAAGTCGAGCAGGATACGAGGCAACAGCCCGTAGGTTACGGAATCGATGGCGGCAATGTTGAGGTGCCCGGACCGAAGGTCGCGGATATCGTCCAGCATGGTGCGGGTGCGTTCATAGTCCTGCAGCGTCTTGCGGCAGTGTTCCAGGACGATGGCCCCGGCATCGGTCAGCGTCACGCCTTCGGGGGTGCGCTCGAACAGGCGAACGCCCATCTCGTTCTCGGTGCTGATGATCTTCCGGTTCACCGTGGTGGAAGACACGTTCAAAACCGCAGATGCCTTGCGGATGGAGCCCTGGCGGGCGACTTCGTCGAAATAACGCAGAAAATTCGAATGCACGATGTCCCCCCGGACAGAGTGGCAAACAGTGCATCACAAAGTGCGGTGCATTTTATGCATCACCGTTAGCATGTTTTTGCACTTTTTGCACCGTGCATCTTCCCGTTAGAGTTCACTGTGAAGTCGGCAAGGGGAACAGTCGGCCACAAACCGCCCAATCTCAAATGAGGGGGACCAACAGTATGTCATACCTATTCTCGAATGGATTGAACCGCCGCTCGATGCTCAAGACCATGGCCGCAGGCGCTGGTCTGGCAGGCGCCGGAACACTTGTGAATATCGTACCAGGCTTTGCTCAGGACACCTTCAAGGTTTCCATGCAGCTCGGCTGGCTGGCCGGTAACGGCAACCTGGGAGAAATCGCGGCCGACAAGCTGGGCTATTTCGCGGAAGAAGGTCTTGAATTCGAAATCGTGCCGGGGGGGCCGAATGTCGATGGTGTGGCGTCCGTCGCTTCCGGGCGGTCCAATCTCGGCCAGGTGTCTTCCAGCCCCTCTCTCATGCTGGCGCGCTCGGCGGGCATTCCGGTGAAATGTATTGCCGCCGGTTACCAGCAGCACCCCTACACGTATTTCTCGCTCAAGAAGAACCCGATCAAGACGCCGCAGGACATGATCGGCAAGACCATCGGCACCCAGGCGACCGGACGGATCCTGTTCCGCGCGCTTCTGGCCAAGAACGGCATATCCGAGGCCCAGGTTGAACTGAAGGTCATCGGCAGTGACATGGCGCCGCTGCTGACGGGGCAGGTCGATGCGATTACCGGCTGGAAGACAAACGTCAACGCGCTTTCGATCCTTGGGGACCAGCGTGTCGACATGTCTCTGTGGGATGCGGGCATCCAGCTTTATGCCAACCCCTTCTACACCACGGACACTGTGCTGAACGAGCATGGCGACAAGGTGCAGGCCATGATCCGCGCCATCTCGCGCGGCTGGGGCTGGGTTCGTGAGAATCAGGAAGAAGCCGTCAACTATCTGGTCGAGCGCCTGCCGAACCTGGACAGGGAAAGCGAATTGAAGGCGGTGCCGCTGGTGGTCGGATATTCCTTCAACGAAAAGACCGCCGAAAACGGCTGGGGCACCATGACACGCGAAAACTGGCAGGCCCAGATCGAGACTTACGAAAATCTCGAGCAATTCGCGAACGGGGCGCCCGCCGTCGACGATGTGATGACGCTGTCGGTCCTGGAGAGCACCGCAGACAGCCGCCCGAAGGTCGGTTAAGGCCATGGAAGCGGTATTGGAAAATCTGGACGCAGGCACATTGGTGCCTGCAGCCAGCCTGCGCAATGCCTGGGTCAAGTTCGGTCAGTTCACCGCGATCCAGGACATCAGCCTGGAGATCGAGGCGGGAGCCTTCTATTCCATCCTTGGTCCGTCGGGTTGTGGCAAGTCGACCTTGCTCAGGCTGGTGTCTGATCTCATCCCGCCTGCATCCGGGGACGTGTCGATCTTTGGCAAGACGACCGAGGCTGCCCGTCTGGCACGGGAATTTGCCTTCGTGTTTCAGGACGCGACGCTGCTGCCCTGGCGCACGGCATTGGAGAACGTCCAGCTTCCCCTGGAAATGGGGCAGAGCCGCGGGATCCAGATCCCCGTCAGCGACAAGTCGCCGATGGAGTTGCTTGAGCTGGTCGGTCTCAAGGGCCGCGAACACGCACTGCCGCACGAGCTTTCCGGAGGCATGCGTCAGCGTGTGGCGATTGCCCGTGCACTGGTCTGCAAGCCGAAGCTGTTGCTGATGGACGAGCCCTTCGGTGCGCTCGATGAGATGACCCGCGACCACCTGAACCTTCAGCTTCTGAAGGTCTGGGAGGAAACCGGCGTGACGATCCTGTTCGTAACCCACTCGATCCCGGAAGCGGTCTTTCTGGGGCAGAAGGTGCTGATGCTCAAGGCGCATCCGGGCCGCCTGCACGAGATCGTCGATATCGATCTGCCATATCCGCGCACCACCGAGTTGCGGGATACGGCGGAATTCACCCGATACTCCGCGCATTTGCGCAAACTTCTGGAGGCGTGCTGATGACTGCCGTCGACGAAACGATGGGCATGCCGGTGGATGATGACGCTGCCGAAAAGGCCATGGCGCGCAGGGCACGGCTGACTGCTGTCGCGACCCCGGTGCTGACTGCGGTCGGCCTGATCGCCACCTGGGAAATCGGCGTCCGGGCCTTTGGAGTGCCGAGCTACATCGCCCCGGCTCCGAGCGAAGTCGCGACAACGCTGGTGACCGAATTTCCGCAGTTGATGCGGAACTTCTGGCCAACACTGTTCGAAAGCGTGCTCGGCTTTGTCGTCGGCAACGTGGCTGCAGTGCTGATCGCGATCGCCTTCGTGCACAGCCGGATGGTGGAGCGGGCGTTCTTCCCGATCGCGGTGTTCATCAACACCATTCCGATCCTGGCCATTGCCCCGATCCTGGTTCTGATCTTCGGAGCCGGCTTGACCGCAAAGGTCGTCATCGCTGCCCTGATCTGTTTCTTCCCGACACTGGTCAACATGGTGCGCGGCCTGCAGTCGGTCAGCCCTCAGGCGCTGGAGCTGGCACGGATCCTGTCCGCCTCCAAGTCGGAAGTGTTCTGGAAGATCCGCCTGCCGTCTTCGCTGCCGTTCCTGTTTTCGGCACTGAAGATCGCGGCCACCACCTGTGTCATCGGCGCCATCGTCGGGGAATGGGTTGGCGCGGATGTCGGGCTGGGTGCGTTGATCATCGATGCAACGTTCAATTTCCGCTCCGCCTTGCTCTACGCGACAGTCTTCCTGTCGTCGGGCCTGTCGGTGCTGATGTTTGCCGCTGTTTCCATTGCCGAACGCATGATCGTGCGGTGGTGAAGCGGATCTGAACCAAACGAAAATCTTAACTGAAACCGGGCCGTCGCTTGGCGGCCCAACGGGAGGAGTGCGCCGAAATGAGCACCAACACAACGCAGATTTCCTTGACCCGCAATGAGCAGGTTCCGGTCGTCGCAGACTGCGACGTGGTCGTCATCGGCGGTGGCCCCGCCGGCCTGAGTGCCGCCGTATCGGCTGCCAGAAACGGCTGCTCGGTGACCCTGCTCGAGCGTTACCATCACCTTGGCGGCATGGCCTCCGGCGGAATGGTTCTGGTGCTCGACGACATGGTCAACGAGGGCAATGAAATCGTCACGACGGGCATCGTCAACGAATTCGTCGACCGGATGTCGGCTCAGGATGGCGCAGTTTTTCCGCCGCCGGAAGATTGCCTGACCAACTGGGAAGTGTGGAAGAAGTGGTCCCGTTGGGGCTGCATCGATTTTCATCAGACCGGCATGCCTCAGCCGATCATTCACGCAGTTGCCTTCGACCCCGATTGCTGGAAACGGGTGAGCCTCGACCTGGCTCGTGAGGCAGGTGTCAATTTGCGCCTGCATTCGTGGTTTTCCGAAGCAATGGTGGAAGACGGCCGTGTGACCGGCGTGATCTGCCAGACCAAGCTTGGCCGTCAGGCGATCAAGGCGAAGATGGTGATCGATGCCAGCGGCGATCTGGATGTTGCATCGTCCGCAGGGGCGTCTTTCCAGACCGGACAGTACATCGTCACGACCGTGTTCCGCCTGTGCGACGTCGACACGGACAAGGCAGAAGCCTTCGAGTTCGAAAATCCGGAAGAATACAAGGCCCTGGACCGTCAGGTGCGCCGGGTGATCGGTGGCGCCTGGGGCATGTGGTGGCTGAAGACGCCGCTGCCGGGCATCGTCTGGTGCAACTGCCCGCACATGCCGGGGTATGACGGTCTGTCGCCGGAACACATGCTGGCGGCGGAAGTCGAAGGCCGCGAGCGCATGATGAAGCTGCTCGCCTTCGTGCGCGCCAATCTGCCCGGTTTCGAAAACGCCAAGATGCTGGGTGCCGCGGAACAACTCGGCATTCGCCAGACCCGTCTGTTGCAGGGCGAATATGTGGTCACCCGCGATGACGTGCGCTCCCGCCGTCATTTCTCCGACAGCGTCTGCCGGGGCAGGGACTACTACACGCCTTACAGGGCCCTGCTGCCCAAGGGCATCGACAACATGATCGTTGCTGGCCGCCACTACTCGGTTGAAAGCGAAGCCCAGAAGCTTTCGCGGGAAATACCGCCGTGCATGGCGCAGGGCGAAGCCGCGGGCGTCGCCGTTGCGGTCGCTCTGGAACAGAACTGTGCACTGCGCGACGCCGACGTTGCCACGATCCAGAAACGCATGCGTGCCCAGGGCGCCGACCCCGGCGACATCCCATCAGCAAATGCGCTCGTCGAAGGCACCGTCGCTGCAGAATAAAAAGGATAACAAACGTGAATACCCAAGCTTTCCCACTCTCCGGTGTCCGCATTCTGGACTTCACCCAGGTCATGCTGGGGCCATGTGCAACCCAGATGCTGGCCGACTTCGGCGCGGACGTCATCAAGATCGAGCGCCCCGGTGCAGGCGACCTGTCGCGGCACTTCTTCGACGTGCGGTCGGAAGAGGGCATGAACAACGCCGTCTTCTCGTCGCTGAACCGTAACAAGCGGTCTGTCGAGATCGACACCAAGTCCGATGAGGGCAAGCAGATGGTGTACGATCTGGTGCGCAACGCGGACGTGGTCGTCGACAATTTCCGCGCCGGTGTCATGGACCGTCTGGGCTTCGGCTATGAGGCGCTCAAGGCGATCAATCCCCGCATCATTTGTGCATCCGGAACGGGGTTTGGCGAGAAGGGCCCCTATGCCCACAAGGGTGGGCAGGACGTTCTGGCCCAGGCAATGAGTGGTGTCATGGAAAAGACCGCCGACCCGTCGATCGAGCGGTCCATCTATCCCACAACCTTGTGCGACTATACGGCAGGCATGCACCTGGTTCAGGGCATTCTGGCGGCCTTGCTGGCAAGGACGAAGACCGGCCGTGGCCAGCGTGTTTCCGTGTCGCTCTACGATTCCATGATCGCGATGCAGATGCAGGAAGCCGCACAGTGGACCAAGCATCGTGAAGTGCTGAACTGGGCTGCCATGCCCTTGACCGGTGTCTTCGACACCACCGACGGTGCTCTGGTGGTGGTCGGTGCCTTCAAGGCAAATCCGCTGCGCGACATCTGCACCGCGCTTGGCATTGAGGACCTTTCACCCACCTATCCGGATCTCGCCAGCCAGCGTGCCAACAAGCCCTATCTGCAGGACCGGTTCCGGGCCGTCTTCGCAACGGACACGACGGCGCACTGGATCGCCAGGCTGGAAGAGCAGGACCTGCTTTGCGCACCCGTGCGGGCGCTCGGAGAGGCACTCGAAGACCCGCAGACTGCCATCAACGGCATGCTGCTGGATTTCGACCATCCGGTCCTTGGCCCCTTGAGGGTCGTGGGGTCACCCGTGCACTTGAGTGAAGCCCCCCTGAAACTGCGGCACGCGCCGCCGCGCCTGGGCGAACACACCGACGAAGTCATTGCGGAGTTCGGCCTGCAACAGGTGGCAGGGGCGGCGGAATGAGTGTCCTTTTCACCCTCGAAAACCATGTCGCCCGGGTTGTCATAGACCGCCCGGAGCGCATGAACGCGGTCGACAGGGCAACTTCGGACGAGCTGGAAACCATCTGGCGGAAGATCGAAGCCGATCAGACCGTGCGCTGCGTGGTGTTGACCGGTTCGGGTGAACGTGCCTTTTCCGCCGGTGCGGACCTGAAGGACAGCAACGGACTGAGTGGGCTTGAATATTGGGCGTCCGCAAACCCGCTGGGGTTCGGCGGCATCGCCCTGAGGCGATCCTTGAAGGTGCCGGTGATTGCCCGCGTCAACGGTCTTGCGCTCGGCGGCGGCATGGAAATGGTTCTTGGCTGCGATATCGTGATTGCCAGCGATACGGCCAGGTTCGGCTTGCCCGAAGCAAAGGTGGGCAACCTTCCGCTGGCAGGCGGGATGACGCTGCTTCAGCGTCTCGTCCCCCGCAATATCGCTGTCGGTCTGATGATGACCGGCCGGATGGCAAGCGCTGTGGAGATGGAGCGCTACGGGCTCGTCAATGCCGTCGTGCCGCAGGACGAACTCGATGCGGAAGTGGACCGCTGGATTGCCGACATTCTGGCAAGTGCGCCGCTTTGCGTGCAGGCGATCAAGGCCACGGTACGCGAAACCGGTGAAATGCCGCCCGACCAGGCACAGGCCGTGCGGTCTCCCGAACTGATCGCCGCTCTCACATCCGAGGATTCCCTCGAAGGGGTTCGGGCGTTCCGGGAAAAGCGCGCGCCGGTCTGGCAAGGCAAATAAGTTGAGAGATCAAGATGGCGCTGATCATCAAGAGCGAATGCATTGATGTGAAGGACGGGATCTGCACCACGTCCTGTCCGGTCGACTGCATCTATGAAGGCGAGCGGATGTTCTACATCCACCCCGAAGAATGCATCGAATGCGGCATGTGCGAGAGCATCTGCCCTGTCGACGCGATCCGCTACGACGACGAGGTGACCGGTGCGGACCGGGCGTTCATCGAGATCAACAAGGATGTGTTCCAGGGTCCGGACGGAGGGCTGGTTTCGCCGGGTGGCTGGACCAGGGGCGATACGCCTTTCCGGGACCACCCTGCGGTGCGGGATTTTTTCAAACGTGATTTTGAGGAACAGACGACATGAAGGGGATAGTTGCGGCGGTGCCGACACCGCTCGATGCGCATGGCGCACCGGTGAAAGATACCTTTCTGGAACATTGCGCCTGGGCGCTGGCCAACGGGTGCGATGCCCTGAACATCCTGGGAACGACCGGTGAGGCGAATTCTCTCGGTCTGGCCCATCGCAAGAAGGTGATGGCCTGGGCGGCCGAGGCCTTTGACACGAGCCGTCTTATGGTCGGCACGGGTCTGACGTCGCTTGAGGACACGCTGGACCTCACGCGCGCAGCTGCCGACATGGGCTATGGCGTCGCGCTGGTCCTGCCGCCGTTCTACTACAAGCCTGTCACCGAGGAGGGGCTGGTTGCCTGGTACGAAGCGCTGGACCGGGCACTCGGCGCGACACCGATCGAGATCTATTTCTATAATTTCCCGCAGATGACGGGCTTGAAGATACCCGCGGATGTCGTCGAGTGTCTGGCAAAGACCCATCCGAAAAGGTTCACGGGCATCAAGGATTCTTCCGGCGATCTCGACTATTGCCGGGAGCTTGTCCGGCGGCTGCCAGACCTGAAGGTGTTCCCAAGTTCTGAAACGGCGCTCGCGGAAGGGCCTGGAGCCGGGTTTGCAGGGTGCATTTCCGCCACCGTGAACATCAGCGCGCCCCTTTGTGCACGGCTCCTGCAGGATCCTGCAAACGAGGCAGTGGCTGGCCGGGTCGCCAGCATACGGGCGGACATTGCTGCCCATCCGCTGGTTCCGGCGGTCAAATATCTTGTCGGCCGGCGCGCTGATGAAAGTACCTGGAACCGTGTCCTGCCTCCCTTTCAACAACTGGACGATGGCGCACGCGGGTCTCTCGACCGCATTGCCGAAACCCTTTGAAACCGGAATTCCAATGACAAAGCACGACAATCTGATCGGCGGCAAATGGCTGCCTTCCAACACCTATTCCGAAAACCGCAATCCTTCGAACACCGATGATGTCGTCGGCCTTTATGCCCAGGGAAGCGTTGACGATGTCGATGCCGCCGTCACGGCAGCGCGCAAGGCCGCGCCAGGCTGGGCAGCGGCAACGCCGCAGACACGCCATGATCTGCTGGAAGCGGTTGGGCGAAAGTTGGCGGAACGGGCCGAAGAATATGGCCGCCTGCTGTCGCGCGAGGAAGGCAAGACGCTGGCGGAAGGCATCGGCGAAACCATGCGCGCCGCCCAGGTTTTCAAGTTCTTTGCCGGTGAAGCGCTGCGCGTGACCGGCGATATGCAGGCCTCCGTGCGGCCCGACATCGACGTTGAGGTTACGCGTGAGCCGGTCGGTGTGATCGGCCTGATCACCCCGTGGAACTTTCCCATCGCCATTCCGGCCTGGAAGGCGGCACCTGCGCTGGCCTATGGCAATTGCGTCGTTTTGAAACCGGCGGATCTGACGCCGGGCTGCGCTCATGTGATCGCAACTCTGCTGGATGAATGCGGCTGTCCACCCGGTGTCTTCAACCTGGTCATGGGGCGCGGTTCTGTTGTTGGCGAGGCCATCGTCACCCACCCGGATGTCGATGCGGTTTCCTTCACCGGGTCCGTTGCCACGGGAAGCCATATTGCCGAAGTGTGCGGACGGCTTAAACGCAAATGCCAGCTTGAAATGGGCGGCAAGAACCCGATGGTGGTGCTGGATGACGCCGATCTGGATGTCGCCGTTTCCGCATGCTTGAACGGGACGTTCTTTTCCACCGGCCAACGCTGCACCGCGTCCTCGCGCATGATCGTGCAGGCGGGAATTCACGACGCTTTCGTTGAGAAACTGCAAACAGCAATGCTGGCCTTGAAGGTCGGGGATGCGCTTGATCCCGCTACCCAGATTGGACCGGTGGTCGACGAAAAACAGCTCTCTTCGAACCTTGCCTATGTGGACCTCGCCCGGAAAGAAGGCGCAAAGGTGATTGGCGGCGAGCGGCTCGAACTTGCCGTGCCCGGCTATTTTCAGGCCCCGGCACTGTTTCTCGAGACGACCAATTCCATGCGCATCAACCGGGAAGAGATTTTCGGTCCATGCGGATCCGTCATCAAGGTGGCCGACTTCGAGGAAGCCATTACAGTTGCAAACGACACCGATTTCGGCCTGTCAGCCGGTATCTGCACCACAAGCCTGAAACATGCCCGCGACTTCAAGCGGCGTGTCAGGGCCGGTATGGTGATGGTCAACCTGCCGACCGCCGGTGTTGATTTTCACGTTCCCTTCGGCGGCACCAGGGGATCGTCTTTTGGACCACGTGAACAGGGCCGCTACGCGGCGGAATTCTTCACCACGGTCAAGACCAGCTACCTGTTTGCAGGCTAGGAGAAGCACATTGGACAGCAAATCCGGCAAATGGCGCAACCGGTTTCTCGGGCTCTGCGATCACATCGCACAATGGTCTGAAGATCGCGACTTCAAGGTGGGCGCAGTCATTGTCGGGCCTGGCCAGGAAATCCGCGCGACAGGTTACAACGGCCTGCCGCGCGGGGTCTCCGGAACGGACGAAACCCGTCTCGACCGCCCGAGCGGTGAAAAGTTCTTCTGGGTGGAACACGCCGAACGCAATGCGATCTACAACGCAGCCCGCGCCGGTGTAGCGCTTGCCGGTTGCACCCTCTACGTCAACCGGTTTCCCTGTGCGGACTGCGCGAGAGCGATCATTCAAAGCGGGCTGTCCTGTGTGGAATGCCCGCCCAGACCATCGCATGACGGCAAGCTCGATCACAGTTTTGAGGTTTCCGAGATCATGCTCAAGGAAGCTGGTATTCGGCTATTGCTGTAGGAAACCTCATTCGCCGGCTTGGCTATCCATGTCATCGATGAATTTTCTGATCATCGGTTTGAGTTCCGGTTGTTTCAGAATGTTCATATGCGTGGTTCCGGGCAGGATTGCCAGGCGGGCGGCAGGAATGGTTTTTGACAGATAGAGCGCATGCTCTGCCAGGATGAAGTCGTTGTCACCGTTCATGATCAGCGACGGCACGGGAATTGCCGCGACCTGTTGCTCTGTCCATCCCCAGTCCGTGGTTATGAACCTGCTCATTTTTTGCATCGTCACCGGCGCGGCCTCGGCACCTCCCGGGTTCACGGCCGCAATCTCGGCGAACATCTCCGCAAATTCCTCTTCGCTCGGCATCATCGCCAGAACTTCGGCCGGCGGCACATAGTCCGGGTCCTTCTGCATCCGGATGATGCCGGGCACAAAGCCGTCTGGCGAGGCGCTGCCGGAAATGCTTGTCAGAGAGGCCAGTCGGTCCGGCATGTTGACCGCAAGGTCAAGTCCCAGCATGCCACCCGCCGAGAACCCGACGACATGAACCTTTTCCACTGACAAGGCATCAAGCACACCGATGGTATCAATGCGCATGGTCTCCAGGGTGATTGGTTCGTCATTCAAAGGCGTGTGTCCGTGCCCCTGCTGCTCGACGCCAATCACTGGCCGGTCCTCGACAAGTTCAGGGATGAAGGCGCCAAAGCTTGAGGCGATACTCTGCATGCCGCCGTGAAGGAGGAGAACCGGCGTTTCGCCGGTCTCCAGGTCCCCGTGAACTTCGTAATAGACGTCGTGACCGTTCACGGTAACGGTGTCTGCCTGCGCAAGGCTTGTGATCAGCAACGTTGCAGCTGCACCTAATAGTGATTTCTTCATATCGGACTTCTCGAAATTACAGGGCTGGTTCACAAAATGTCCGGCCACTCGGGTACGATCAGCCGCCCCGGCGGGCCGCATCGATGGCAGCCACGTCGATTTTCTTCATCTCCATCATTGCGCCAAAGGCGCGCTTTGCTTCGCCGCCGCCGGCAGCCAGGGCTTCCATCAGCGTGCGCGGGGTGATCTGCCAGGAAATGCCCCATTTGTCCCTGCACCAGCCGCAGGCGCTTTCCTCGCCGCCATTGTCGACAATGGCGTTCCAGTAACGGTCGGTTTCTTCCTGATCCTCGGTCGAAACCTGGAAAGAGAACGCTTCGCTGTGCTTGAATGTGGGGCCACCGTTCAAGCCGAGACAGGGAATGCCCAGCACGGTAAATTCGACGGTCAGAACGTCGCCCTCTTTCCCGGACGGATAGTCGCCGGGCGCGTGGTTGACGGCTTTCAGGGCACTGTCTGGAAAGGTTTCAGCATAAAATCGTGCTGCGGCCTCGGCGTCTTTTTCGTACCAGAGGCAAATTGTGTTCTTTGCAATCGACATTGTTTCCAGTCCTGGAGTTATACCGTCGCCCCGGATGTCTGTACTCAAAGATCCAGGGGCGACATGACATTGTTTGCGGAAGAACCAGCGTCAGCCCGTGTTGCGTCTCGCTTGTTCGGCGTCCGCCGCCTGCCAATGCTGCATGTGATCTGCCATGGCCTTCTTGAAAGCAGGGCGGGATGTTGCCCGTTCGACATAGGCTGCAAGTTGCGGATAGGCATCAAGGGCCTCTTCGGCCGCGACCACGCGCAGCACTTCTACCATCGCGATGTCGGCGACGGAGAAGTCACCGGCGAGCCACTCCTTGTCGCCCAGAGCCTGCTGTAGCGCAGTCAGCTTGGTATCCATGTCTGACTTGGCGTGAGCTTTGACGTCGGCTGCCGGAGGAGGGCCGAAGAATTCCGGGACCCGCTCGGCCAGTATCATGCTGACCCAGTGCATCACCGACAATTCAACCGTGTTCAGCGCGGCGAACAGCCACTGCCAGATTTCCGCTTTGCGGTCGTCCGGCAGCAACGGGGTGCCTTCGCAAAGGTAGACAAGGATCGCTCCGCTTTCGAAAAGCGTCTGCTCACCGTCCTGGATTACGGGCACTTGCGTAAATGGCTGCAGCTTGCGGTGTTCGGCGCTCTTGGGGTGTGCGGGTACTGTCGCAACCTGGTAGCTGCGACCAATCTCCTCCAGGCCCCAGCGGACCCGTAGATCCCGCACGAACCCGCGTGGAAACTCCGGCAGCCAGTCGAAGGTGTAGAGGGTAAGGGTCATGCGGCTTTCTCCGAGTCGAAGAGCGGATCGAAGCCGGCCCACATCATCCGCATTCCGTCGAAGGGCATTGCGGACATGTCCATATCGGCCATCCCCGCTTCCATTTCTTTGGCGGCGGCATCACATGTGGCGCGGTCCGGCCAGGCAACCCAGCTGAAGACGGGCACTTCGGTGTCTTCAACCTTGGAGGCCCGGTAGAAATCGGTCTTCTGGCCGCGCGGTACATCCGTGCCCCAGTTTTCGATCATCCCGAGTGCGCCGAATTTCTCGAACATCTTCCAGCCTTCGTCCGCCATCTCGGTGTAGGCCTTCTTGTTCGTTTCGGGCACCGCCAGCAGAAACCCCTGATAATAGCCAGCATCGCTGTGTCTGCCTGCCTCGTAGACAGGGGCAAATCCGCCGAAGATCATCCGGCTGCCATCGAACGGCATTTCCGGAATTTCCTTCATGGCAGGGTCGTTCTGCATCTTTTCCCAGGAAGCATCGGCAGCAGCCTTGTCCGGCCATTCGATCCAGGAAAACACGATTGCCTCGTCTTCCTTGGCATCGACGGCGCCGTAGAAGTCCGTAACCTTGCCCTTCGGAACATCAACACCCCAGGTTTCGACCATGCGGGTGGCGCCGTAGGATTTGAACAGAGGCCAGGCAGCGGCGATGTGGTCGGCATATTTCTGCTTGTTTGCGGCCGGAACAGCCGCTACCGCACCTGTGAAATAGGACATGGCGATCATTTCCTCCTTTTTGTCGGGATGATGGGAACATCCCGGTTGCAGCATTATCGTGACAGCGTTAGTATGAAAAAACAACTGCCAGTATGAAAAAATGACCAAAGAGACAAAAACAACAACGCGCCTTCGTTATGACGAAGGGTGCCTGGCCGCCCACGCCCTGAACCTAATAGGCGACAGGTGGGCTCTGCTCGTCGTGCGCGAGCTTATGTTTTCCGCAAAACGCTTTCAGATGATCCGCGCCGGGTTGCCGGGCATAACCGCGAGTGTTCTGACCGGCCGTCTTGCACAGCTCGTAGAGGTCGATGTCATCGAACACGACGAGCGGCTGGGGGTGTATTCGCTGACGGCGGCGGGCCAGGCTCTGCTGCCCGTGCTGGAATCGCTGTGCCGGTGGGCGTTGCTGGTGCCCGGTCACGATCCGACGCGTTTCATCAGCCCGTCTGCCTTGATGATTTCCATGGGTGTCAACGTCGTTCCGGAGGCCGCGGCGCAAAGAGACGCACTTGCCGGGTTCGATTTCAAGGGCGAGGCATTCGAGATGCAGCTGATCTCCGGCAAGGTTCACACCAAGGCGGTTTCCCGTCCTGACGCGCCCTTTGTGCTTTCCGGCAACGGCAACCGGATGGCTTCAGCCGTTTATGGCTCAGTTCCGCTTGCGGATCTGAACGCCAAAGGCGTGGTCGAGGTGTCGGGAGACGCGTCCCTTGCTGCTGAATTCGTCTCGCGGTTCAAACTGCAACGGAAGGCCTGAGTTGGCTGAACGGCGGCTGCCCGACGGTGCATGCGCCTGTACCGGCGTCTGTACCGGCTCCAGGGTTTGTAATAAAAATTTCATCGAACTGTAGCCTGCAATTCAAATTGCAAAACTAGAACGATGGCATGTCAAAACCTGTGCCATCCTCCGGTTTCCTGTCCGATCTCATCACCCGCAACGCCTCCCGGCTGACGGGCTCCGATACCCGTCTACTCGATGTGCTGGTCAAGGACCCGATCCGTGCCGCCATCGAAAACGGCAAGGAAGTGTCCCTTCGCGCGGGGGTGCATCCCGCCGCAGCGGTGCGTCTGGCCAAGCGGCTCGGCTTTGAAGGTTATCCGGAATTTCGAGCCTACCTGCAGGCAAATCTGGTTGAGGAAGGCAACGACTTCGAGAACCCGGCCGCCCGCATGGCAGCCCGGCTGGTGCGGGCGGAAGAAGGGCAAGTGCTGTCGTCCGTGCTCGACAGTGAAATCGCCGCCCTCGAGGCCTTGCGTACCGCCGTCCCCGACAGCGATATCCGCGCCTTCTCCGAAGCCCTGCGCGATGCCCGCAAGATCTTCATTTTCGGTCGCGGTCATGCCGCGAGCCTGTCCTCGCTGATTGCCCTGCGCTTGCAGCGATCCGGCTATGATGCCGCCGACCTTGGCGACCGCACCCATCACTTTGCCGAGATGCTGAACAGGCTTTCACCGGACGATGTCGTCTGGCTGCTCGCCTTCCGCCGCCCTTCACAGCAAATCAGCGATGCGAACGGGATTGCGTCCATGCGCGGCGCGAGAAGGTTGGCGCTGACGGACCTGCTCGCAGCCCGGTTCGACCCCGCGCCCGATCATCAGATCTGCGCCTCGCGCGGTGAGGCGGGCGAATCCCAGTCACTGGTCGTGCCGATGACCATTGCCAACGCGGTCATTCTCGATCTGGCCGGTATCGATGGCGGTAGATCGATCCGGTCCCTGGAGGAATTCAAGGCATTTCGTCAATCGCTGCCGCCACGCTGGCGCAGATGAGTTCGCCAGCAGACCTGCCCTGTCCCGGAAGCAGGGCTGGACACGGAAATCGCTGAACAAACCAAAAAAGACCGCCGTTGGAACCGGCGGCAAAGTCTCGTGCGCAAACGGAAATAGTTCACTCTGACAAGGATGACTCCATGTTGAAGAATTTGAAGAAAGTGCTGTTGGCTGGCCTGATAGGTCTTTCTGGCAGCGTCGGTGCCGCGCAGGCGGAAGTCACGGTTGAATTCTGGCACAGCTTCGATGGTAGCGGCGGCGAAGCGCTTGGCGAGATCATTGAGAACTTTCAGGCTGCCAACCCTGATATCAAGATCGATGCCCAGTTCATCGGCAACTACAATGATATCGTCGCCAAGCTACAGGCTGCCATCCCGGCGCGCCGGGCGCCGGACGCGGTGATCATGGAAGTCACCCGGTATGGTCTCTTCGCTGACCGCGGCGTGCTGTTGGATCTGACCGAAAAGGTCGACAACGACCCACTAAAGGACGACCTGTTCGATTTTGCCCGCGAAGTCGGCGTCTTTGAAGGCAAGAACTACATCGTGCCGTTTAACTCCTCCACGCCGGTGCTCTACTACAACAAGGAGATCTTCGAGCGGGCCGGCTTTGCCGAAGAACCGGCGCTCAAGACCTACGACGATCTTCTGGCGGTATCCAAACAGATCACCGAGAAGTTAGGCGACGAAGGCATCACGGGCATTGCCGCTCCGGGCCAGTTCGCACGCTGGGGTCTCATCATGGATAACGACAGTGACCTGATCGACAGCAAGACCGGCGAGATCCTGATCGACAGCCCGAACACGATCGAAGCCTATGAATGGATGGCCTCGCTGGTGCATGAGCACAAGGTTGCCTCTGCCGACGGCGTGACCAAGGAAAACAACGGCAGGGATGCCTTCCTGGCCGGCAAGGTCGGCATCATGCTGAATTCAACCGGCAACTACGGCCGCTCCAAGAAGGCGCTCGGCGATAACCTTGCCGTTCGTCCGATGCCTTGCAACAAGGTGTGCGCCGTGCCGATCGGTGGGGCAGGTATCGGTATTCTGTCGTCAGCCGACAAGGAAACCCAGGACGCCGCCTACAAGTTCATCAGCTTTGCCGCATCACCTGAGTCCAACGCCACTTGGTTCTCCGGCACCGGCTACATGCCGATCAACAAGAATACCGCCAAACAGCCGCTGGCCGCCGCCGCCGTTCAGGACAAGCCCGGCATCACGGTTGCGATCGACCAGCTGGACTTCGCCCGTGGCCGTCCGCGCCCGCCGGTGGTCACCTGGATGCGCGCAACCGAATACGACATGTGGCAGGCCATGGCCCTTGGTCAGCGTGATGTCACGGAAACCTTGAAGGATTTTGCGGACCGCACCCGAAAGGAAGCCGAGCGCACCAACTGATCGCCCGATTTTCTTTCGACATCAGCACCGGGCTTCCAGATGAAGCCCGGTGTCTCCGGAGCCCTTTCCGATGCTGTCCCGCCTGACACCCTATATTCTGGTGCTGCCGCTGATCTCCTTCATCGCGGTGTTCACCTACATTCCGATTGCAGCCAGTCTCAATCTCAGCTTCCGGGAATGGGATTTCCTGTCGCCGACGATGCCCCTTGTCGGTTTTGAAAACTATCGGCTGCTGTTCTCGTCCCACGAGTTCTGGAACTCGCTCAAGGTGACTGCGATCTTTGCTGTCATTTCCGTTCCGATCCGGCTTTGCCTTGCGCTTGTGGTTGCAAGTTACCTGGTCCGGGAGGCCTTGCCGTCCCGTATTCTGCGCGGCGCGCTGTTCCTGCCGTCGGTAACGTCCACCGTTTCCATCGCGGTTGTGTTTTCCTGGCTGTTTGCAACGGACTACGGCATGATCAATGCCTTCCTGCAAACTCTTGGCTTCGGCAAGGTTCCCTGGCTTCAGGACCCGCAGCTTGCGCTCTGGGTGCTGATCATCGTCAACACCTGGAAGCAGCTCGGCTACGATATCGTCATCTACATCGCCGGGCTTCAGGCAATCCCGCAGGAACTTTATGACGCCGCCGCCGTCGATGGCGGCAGGAAAGGCCGCGTCTTCCGCCGTGTAACTGTTCCGCTGGTAATGCCGACAACCTATTTCCTGCTTGTCGTCTCGGTGATCGAGGCCTTTCAGGTGTTCACCGTCGTGGACGTCATGACCAAGGGGGGGCCGGCGGGGGCCACCGACATGCTGGTCAACATGCTCTACCGTGTCGGCTTCACATTGTTCGATATCGGGCAGGGCTCTGCGCTGGCCGTTGTGCTCTTCGTGCTGCTGATGGCTTTGGCCCTCTTCAAGGCACGGGTTCTGGGCCGGAGGGTGCATTATGAAGCCTGACAGCCGCATCCTCGCAGGGCTTGCACTGATTGCCGGCCTTCTGTTCCTGTCTCCGGCGCTCTATTCGGTCTTCATGTCGTTTCAGACGGTGGACGCCTATTACACGGGCAAGTTCGAGTTCACACTGGAGAATTACGAGCTGGCCATCGGGCAATACCATTTCGCCCGCTATCTGCTGAACAGCATCGTCGTATCGGGTTTGGTCACATTCATTGCCCTGACGGTGTCGACAATGGCCGCATTTGCCTTTGCCAGGTTTCGTTTTCCAGGCGGCAACCTGCTGTTTGCAGCCGTGGTGGCAACCCTGATGATCCCCAGCCATATCTCGCTGATCCCGAACTATCTGACCCTTGCAAAGGTGGGGTTGCTGGACACCTATGCAGGGCTCATTCTTCCGGCGATTTCCAATGGCTTCGCGGCTTTCTTTTTGCGCCAGTACATCCGCGGCATTCCGATCGCACTGGATGAAGCGGCCTATATGGACGGAGCAACACCGCTCAAAGTGCTCTGGCGCGTAATCGTGCCGATTGCCCGCCCGGCCATATTCTCCATGGGGCTGTTCATCTTCATCACGGAATGGAACAGCTACATCTGGCCGCTGGTGGCAGTTGGTGATGAAGACCTCTACACGCTCCAGATCGGTCTTGCGCGTCTCTACCGGGTCAACCCGGGCGAAGACGTGGTCAATTGGCCGCTGGTGATGGCGGCTTCCACCATCACAATTCTTCCCGTCCTGCTCGGTTTCATATTCGTCGAACGGCACCTGGTGCGTGGCATCACCATGGGTGCGGTCAAGTAAATGGAAGTTTCAATGACACGTATTGCATCTCATCGCGGCGGCACCCTGGAATTTGGTGACAGCACACCGGCAGGCTTCGAAGCCACTGCGCGGATGGCACTTGAGGAAGTCGAATTCGACCTGCACCCGACGGCAGATGGCGCCATCATGGTCCACCACGATGCGACACTCGAGCGAACGACCGACAGATCCGGCGCGATCTGCGATCTGCGCGAGGCCGAGGTTCGCTCGGCAACGATCGATTACGGGGCGGGAGGTCATCCGCTGTCCCTCCAGGAACTCTGCGCGATTTACCGTGGCAGTGCCGTTGGCTTCCGCTGCGAGATCAAGCCCGGCCCGGATCGCAGGCCCTATGCCGACTTCGTTCCGAAGGTGGTCGCGATGCTTGCCGCAGAAGACATGCTGGAGCGTACGGTGTTTTCGTCTTTTCTGGTCGAAACACAGGACGAGCTGGCCAGGGCAACAGAGCGACCAAGACTATGGCTGGTCAGCCCGCCGGTTCTTCAGCAACTGGGAACCGCAGGCACGCTCGAAGTGGCAAAGGCTCACGGGATCCCGGAAATCGGTGTTCATATCGATTGCGCAGATGAAGAGCTGATGACCGCTGTCGAGAACGCCGGACTTCAGTTCGGCTGCTGGGCAGCACATACCTGTGCGCAGATCGAAAAGGCCCTTCGGCTCGGTGTGAAGGTTTTCACCACCGACCGGCCCAGTCTCGCGATCGCGATCCGGAATCGCTGGCAGGGGGAAGGGCGGTCATGAGCGGGATAGAACTGACAGATATCCGCAAATCCTATCCTGGCGGGCCGGAAGTTCTGCATGGCGTTTCGCTGGATATGCAAGCCGGGGAATTCATCGTGATCGTCGGCCCGTCGGGCTGCGGAAAATCCACGCTGCTACGCCTCATCGCCGGCCTGGAGAAATGCGATCAGGGCGATATCCGCATCGGTGGCAAACGCGTCAACGACTTTGCGCCGCAAGATCGGGACATTGCCATGATCTTCCAGAATTACGCTCTCTATCCGCATATGAACGTGCGCCAGAACATCGCCTTTGGTCTGGAATTGCGCGGCGTCGCCAAGTCAGAGCGCAACACCCGAGCCGAGGAAGTGGCCAGAACGTTGAAGCTTGATCCTTATCTCGACCGAAAACCGGGCGCCCTGTCCGGCGGCCAGCGTCAGCGGGTCGCGATGGGCCGGGCCATGGCGCGCAACAGTTCCATCTTCCTGATGGACGAGCCGCTGTCCAATCTGGATAACGCCCTGCGGGTTGCCATGCGCTCGGAAATCAAGGAGCTCCACCGGCAACTGGGGGCGACTGTCGTTTACGTAACCCACGATCAGGGTGAAGCCCTTTCCCTGGCGGATCGGATCGCCGTCCTGAAAGATGGAGATCTACTGCAGTTCGACACGCCCGGCACGATCTACGACCGGCCGGCGAACCGTTTCGTCGCCGGGTTCCTCGGAATGCTGCCGACAAATTTTCTGCCCATAGAAACCTTGCCCTTCTGGTCCGGCAGAACAGGCCTCACCGTCGGCATGCGGCCGGAGCATATGAAGGTACACACCTCGTCCCCGGACGTTCCCGCGATCCCCGCACGGATTGTCTTTTCGGAGATGACCGGAGCCAATCTGGTCCTGCATTGTGAAAGCGACGTCGGCAGGCTGATCGTGACCGCCCCGCGCCATGACATGACCTCCGGGGGCGAAACCGTCTGGATCGGCTATGACACCGATCAGGCCATCTACTTCGATGCAGCAAGTGAAAGCCGGGTGGAAATGGCTTGAGCGGTACGGCGTTTTTTGAAGCCGGCTGAACCGGTAATCAGAAGCCCTGGAACAGGGTGTCCAGCGCGCGGGTAATTTCCGCAAAGTTCTCGTCGAGGCTGCCGATCGGGTCTCCCAGCTGGGAAACCGCCACGGCGGCGAGGAATTGGGTCGCCATGACGTATTCCTCGCCCTCCCAGCTGAATATCGGGTTCAGGTAGGCCGCGGGCGCTGGTGCGCGAGACCTGGGCAAAAGCGGCACGACGACACGTGTGTTGAGGCTTTCCAGAAGGTCTGCCTGCACATCTAGCACCAGAACGCTGTCCGGTTTCAGCCGGTAGAGCTGATTTCTGGCCATTAAAACAGGCGTCTCGCTTCAAGCGGCAGGCCGTGTTCGTCGACAAAGTCGTTGGAGCTGTTCAGGGCTGCCCTGTTTTCCAGTTTCCACCGTTCTGCGCGGGCTTGTGAAACCGCGCGCCGGATACCTTCTTCGGCTGCCTGGGAAATATTCACGCCCAGTTCCTTCGCCGAACCGACCAGCGTCATATCAATCGTCAAATTGGTCGCCTTGCGTGCGTGAACGCGTGCCATCGTGTTTCCAAACCATTCATACCCGGTACCCGGATAATAGCGGCACGCTTACGCATTTTCAATGCGCATCATAAATGCGCATTGAAAATTGAGATACTGATGGCCTCGAGAAAGACCTGTCCAACGCGAAGTGCCCTTACTGTCCAGGAAGACGAGTATCCTTTCACGAAGGGTCACTGGGAAGTGGACAAGGCCAGTGAGCTGCAAGAGTTACCTTTGGACAGGTCTTTCTCGATTGATCGGCAGTGTCAGTTCAAGTCCATCCTCGCAACGGGAACAGCCTGCGCAGGTCCGGAGCGCGTAACCACAGGCCACCCCACATGAACAGGCCCAGATAAAGACTGAACAGCACATGGCTGAACAGGGGTGACCCGGCCCGGATCTGGGTTGCCATGGCACCGCCAAGCAGCCCCATCATCAAGATTGCTCCTAATACGCTGGTGCGCGGAATGAGGTAAAGAACAAGGCAGGCCAGTTCGATCAAGCCAATCGGAAATGCGTACCCCGCAGGCCAACCAAGCTCGGCCAGCGTGTCTTCGGCAACAGGCAGATGGAGCAGCTTCGGCGCAATGGAAGCGCCCAGCATGAACAAGGCGAACAGGCCCGTCAGAATGCGGCCTGCCCATAGCAAGGTGGTTCCGTTACTCATTTCGCGCTCCATCAGATAGACTTGGCAAGTTCTTCAAGCTGCTCGGCAGCCTTGCCCCAGCCTTCGTGAAACCCCATCCGTTCGTGTTCTTCCCTGGCTTCCTTCGTCCAATGCAGAGCCTGAGCGTGGTAACGGGTCCGGCCACCACCCAGATCTTCAAAGGTTACCTCAGCCACCATGAAGGGGCGGCCGGTTGGTTTCCAGCCGGGATGGAATGCGTCGGTGGTGACCAGACGTTCGTTTGGAACGACTTCCAGAAAGACACCGGTATTTGGGAATTCCTCGCCGTTTGGGCCATGCATGCGACAGGAAAACTCGCCGCCAGGCCGCAGATCGATACGGGCATCGGAGACATACCAGGGCTTGGGACAGAACCACTTTTCAAGCAGTTTCGGCTCCGTCCAGCAACGCCAGAGTTTTTCTCGCGGGGCATCCAGATCAAGGATCAGTTCGAGTGCATGCTGTTGTTCTGACATCTGATTTCGTCCATTGCGCTGTTGTTGATAGCTCAAGGACGATTGAAGAATGGCACGTGCGACAAATGAGTTCAGTTTTTTTCAAGGCCTGTCATCTGGTCGAGCTGTTGGCGAATATGAGCGGCTTCCGCAACAGTCCCGGCAAGGGCAATGGCCTGATCAAATGCGCAGCGTGCCTCGCTTGTCCGCCCCAATTGCTTGAGCAGCGCCCCACGCGCGCCATGATAATAGAAATATCCGTTAAGTTTGACTGCGAGCGGTTCGATCATCTGCAACGCAGCCTCGGCCCCTTCCGTTTTCGACACCGCGACGGCACGGTTGAGTGTGACAACGGGAGATGGCGAGCGACGCTCGAGCGCGGCGTATAGCTGTTCGATCTCTTTCCAGTCGGTGTCTTCCGGTGTCGCGGCACGCGCATGCAGAGCAGCGATTGCCGCCTGTATCTGATAGGGCCCCGGTCCGCGGCGGAGCATCGCCTTGTCTATGAGGACGAGGGCTTCGGCTATCATGGGCCGGTTCCATCGTGATCTGTCCTGATCTTCCAGCAGGACCAACAGGCCGTTTGCGTCAACTCGCGTGTCTTGACGGGAATGCTGCAACAGCATGAGCGCAAGCAGTCCCATGAGTTCCGGGTCGGAGGGAAACATCCGCAGCAGCAGCCTGGCCAGGCGAATACCCTCGTGGCACAGACCCGAGCGCTCGCCAGCCGGATCAGGGTCGCTGTAGCCTTCGCTAAAGACGAGATAAATCATCGCGGATACAGCCGCCAGGCGGTTTTCCCGCTCTGCCTGATCCGGTGTCTCGAACGGCACGCCAGCGTCGGCTATCGTCGCCTTTGCACGGGTGATCCGCTGCCGCATCGCGTGTTCGCCGACCAGAAATGCCCGGGCGATGTCACCAACCGGAATGCCGGAAACGATGCGCAATGCAAGCGCGATCTGCTGGGTAGCCGGCAGATCCGGATGACAGCAGATAAACAGAAGGCGCAGGATGTCATCACGGTAGTCCGCCGTATCGAGCCGTTCAACCAGGTCCGGTTCGGCATCCTCCACGTTCGACAGAACGTCTTCGGAGGGCAGGCCGGAGGTCCTTGCCTCTCGTTTCAACACGTCCAGCGTCAGATTGCGGCCGACGGTGATCAGCCATCCTTCCACGTTTCGCGGCGGTCCGTTCTCCGGCCAGTTTTTCAAGGCACGCAGGCAGGCTTCCTGAAAAGCTTCTTCGGCCAGATCCAGATCACGAAAATACCGGAGCAAAGCGGCCATCACCCGTGGCCGCGAGGCAGTCAATTTGCTGTCAATCCATGTGAGATCAGGCGGTTGCATTGTCGGTGTCAGTCGTGGTGCCCGGGTGGAAGCTCTTGACCGGCCTCAGTTCATAGGCTCCACCGGGGTTGGCTTCGGTAAGGTCTCTGGCAAAGTCCAGGGCCTGCTGCTGATCCTCAACCTCGACCAGATAAAAGCCGAGCAGCTGTTCCTTGGTCTCCGCATAGGGGCCATCGGTAACGAGATTTTCCTTCTTGTGGAGGGTAGAGGCCGTTTTGGTGGGCATGAGGCGGGCAGCCAGCTCATACTGATCAGCCCACTTCTCGTGGACGACCTGCAGCCGTTTCATGACAGCGGCGTCTTCCTCGTCACTCCACGCGGAGGTGACCTCTTCATCATTATAGCAAAGCAGCATGTACAACATGAAAAACGGTTCCATAGTTACAAGGACGGTTCTGACATTCGAATTGCGACATTACGGATAGTTTTTTGGCAAGAGCAGTAAGGCTGTTCGGCCTTTCAGCTCTTGCGACCGCCTTCCGATCCTTCCAGAGCCTTCGTCAACTTCCCCAACAATGCCGAAAGCGTGCGCTGCTCCTCATCTGTGAGGCAGTCGATCAATCGGGCTTCATGAGCCATGTCTTCCTTGAAAGCGGACCGGATGAGGTCGATCCCCTTCTTGGAAAGTCGGACGGGTGAGCTCCGGCCGTCTGCAAGGTCTTTTGGCCTTTCGATCAATTTCGCCCTTTCCAGGCGTGCCAGAATGCCGGTTAGCCCTCCTGAGGTGAGCATCAGGGAATTGAACAGTTCCGTGGGGCGAAGCTGGTAAGGTGATCCGGAGCGCAGCAGCGTCGACAGAACATCGAATTCCCTGGTATCGAGGCCGTGTCTTGAGAAAATGGCCTCGATGCCCGGCCGGGCCAAATGGGTAATCACCCGCGCGCGGCCAAGGATCGCCATGCCGCGCGTATCAACCTCTGGCAACTCCAGCTCCCATTGCCGGCGTCGGCGTTCAACGTGATCAGTATCGCTTTTGCTCATTCTCAATTTTATCTTGCGTGCGAGACAATTCAGTTTATCTTTCGCGCAAGATAAATCAACCCGGCGACGTCAGATGCTACGTCTCGGCGTTCGCCTGCATCACGAGAGGAGATTGCGGTGGCTGAAAAAGATCAGGTCTCCAAGGTGAAGGGGCCTGCGTCGTACTTTCCGTCTATCGAAAAGAAATACGGCAAGCCAATCGGCGACTGGCAAGCTCTCGTGCGCGCCCAGAACGGAAAGAAGCACATGGATATTGTCGACTTTCTGAAAACCGAGCACGGGCTTGGGCACGGACATGCAAATGCGATCGTCGCGGCCACGCTCTCTGAAGACAAGAAGTGATCGATTGCTTGGGCGGTGATGGGCCTGTTTTCAAGTGCAGGCCGCTAAAGACGAGATCGCCTCTACCACCCGGGATGTCGCCAGCGGAGCGACAGGCAAAAGCCGGGTAGTCTTTACCGATTTGTTTGTTTGCCGGTTATGCCTCTCACGCATTTTAAGTGCCACGCGGAAGTAGATAAGACTTTAGCGTTTAAGAGGCGGTTTGAAGATATATTATCAGTCGAATTCTCCGGTTAAATATTTGTCTGGAGAAGCGTTTGGTCATAATCAAAACCCGCATGAAAAAGCAATAAAAATGAGGTGCAGTTCGACTGTACTTGCTTGAATTATTTTCATTGGCATCGGGCGTTGCTTTTGGTGGATGCTTTTACATTCAAAATAAAAAAAGAAATTTCTGAGTTGATATCTGGGCGATTAGATATAATGATTTATGTCACTGATTTTTTCCCCGGTGTAGACTATTTACCATAAAGTGTTGGCTGGAACTTAAAACCCATTGATGCTTTTCAGCCGAGTCATGACCCGAAATTCCTTTACGTAATCAATAGAGCTGGTCATGGTCCTTCGGGAGACGTTCTATGTCCGAGCATTTGCGTTATTTATTTTTTATAGGTCCCAGGGACAAATTGCCTAAACCATTGGAAAATTCATTGGTTCGGGAGCTGCCGGGTCTCGTTGTGCAGGTTTCAACTGACTGGGATGTTCTGGTTGAAAAGGCCGAACAGGAAGGTGTTTTGCCTTCCCTGATCCTGGTTGATGAAGCCTTCGGCGCGATGAATGCCGATTTGTTGCAAGTGTTTCAGGACACGTATCCCAATGCCATCCTGTGTCTAACCTTTAACGGTGAGTACACATCCAAGCTGCACATTCGAAAATGTCTGAAAACCGGTATCATCAATAACGTCATACCCATGAACCTCCGTCTGGATCTTTGGCTCTATGCGATCCAGATCATGTTGCATGGTGGTTCCTACATGCCACCGGATCTTGTCGAACTTCTCGAGAACGACAGGAGCGTGCTGCTGGAAAAGGCGCGCAAGGCGACTGCTGCCAGCGGCGTGTCCGGGGCGCACATCGTAAGTTCGCTGACGCCCCGAGAGCGGGAAGTGCTGGAGTTGATCGCACGAGGGCAGCAAAACAAGCATATTGCTGCAAATCTCTCGCTGTCGGAGCACACGATCAAACTTCACATTCACCACATCATTTCGAAAATGGGCGTGTCGAACAGGACTGAAGCAGCCGCCGCATATCTTCAGATACATCGATCCGCCGGTGGTAACGGTTAGGCTGAAATTCGAAAACTCGGCCAACGACTGGGCATGGTCCAATCTGCTGAACGTAAATTGGCTGAAACAAGTCTATGGGCGTTGTCGAGGTGCTGGTGTGAAGATTATTGAAAATTGTATCTGTAGTTATCGTAATTTCATTTAGATACAACTTGCCTCATGCTGCGGTTGTCCCGTCGCTTTGAGAGCGCGATCGTGGTGCCCGTCACGCCTCGTTGTTTCATTGGTCCTTTTTCAGGACGCTCCTGACGGGCTTTGCCGCTTCGAACCCGGTCAGGCCGGGGCGGCCAGTCTTGCTAGCCGCTCATCGCGGAAGGAGACAAGGCGCCTTGCGTTTTCGTCCCACAGGACCAGCTTCACGCAGCCAAGGCTCTGACGCAAAGTAAGCCGGCTGACATTGCGCAGTTCCGGATGTTCCTTGAGGACTTCAGATAGCCGGTAGAAGGGAATTTTGGGAGACAGGTGGTGCACGTGGTGGATGCCGATATTTCCGGAGAACCAGCGCAACAGGGGCGGCAGGTCGTAGTGTGAACTGCCTTCAAGCGCGGCATGTTGGAAATCCCAGTCACTTTCTTCAGACCAATGGGTCTCTTCGAACTGGTGCTGGATATAGAAGAGCCAAACACCGGCGCTGGCTGCCATCAGAGTAATCGGGACCTGCACAAGGAAAAACGTGCTTGCGCCGACCAGCCAGATCAAGAGCGCAAACGGTGCCGCGATCCCGAGATTTGTGGCAATTGTCGACACCCAGGGCTGCATTCCGGCGCGCATCAGGCCATAGGGAAGCCGGTATTGGGCGACGAACAGCCATGCCGGTCCCAGGCCGAACATGACGACCGGATGCCGATAGAGCCAGTAGCGCAGGCGGCCCCAGCGGGACAGGGCTCTGTATTCGCGCACGGTCAGTGTATCGACGTCACCGACGCCGCGACGGTCGAGGTTCCCGGCAGAGGCATGGTGGATGGCGTGAGTTCGGCGCCAGTAATCGTAAGGGGTAAAGGTAAGTACCCCGATGACCCGGCCGATCCAGTCGTTCATGCTGCGCCGGGCGTACAAGTTCCCATGGCCGCAATCGTGCTGCAGGATGAAAAGCCGGACCAGAAACCCAGCCGCCGGGACCGTCAGGATCAATCCGAACCAGTAGCCGTGTAAGACGAGTGTCGCGGTAATTCCCCACAGTGCAATGAAGGGGAGGACCGTGATTGCAATCTCGAAACTGCTGCGGCGCGCACTGATGTTCCGGAATTTGGCAAGAGCTGCGATCCAGGACCGGCTCTGGCGATCAGCAGTCGAATTTTTCAGCGACGGATTTTCAGAGCCGTGGCTGAGCTCGGGCGCGCTAATATTAGAGGTTACGGTCATTCATGCGGCCTTCCACGCAGTATTCCGGAGTTTGATCGTTTCTCCAGGAATGACGTCCGTGGATATCGAGCAGCGATTAAACCGACGTTGCCGGTCAAGTTGGTCTGCAGGTTTTCTTCCGCATCTACAATCATATTTTTGCATTTACGGAAAACTATTCAGAAAAATCGACGGAAATACCGCCGATTATCAAATTCATTTCTGAAATTCAGCGTCTCGCGCCAGTGTGAAACGGAAGTCAGTCCAGCCGGATGCGGTCAGCGGTTGCAGGAGCTGCGCCTGAGGCCGGAGACCTTCGGGCCGTCAGCCCGAAGGTGTTTTTGCGATGATGTGAGAAGGTCAAGTCCTGGCCAGTTGGGAAATATTCATGTTGGAGGCATCACCACGCGAGAATTGCGTGAACATTGACATGACTGAAGCGCGGATTGCCTCTACCTGCGCAGGCGAATAGCGCCTGGCCTGGTAGCTCATCAGCACGCGGATGGCGCGGTTGCCGTCGATGACCTCTTCCATCACTTCAAATTGCAGTCCGAGATGGGATTCATGCTTGTCCGGGTCGACCTGGCGAAACGCGATGGTACCGCCATTCGGCGTTGGCAGGTTGCCGTTCAACTTGTTTTGCGCATGGATCTGAATGAACACATCGAACAGGTGATCCATTCCGGGCGTCATGCCAAGGGCGTCTTCCACAAGGTCGATCGGAATGTCGGTAAAGGGCATCGATCCGTTGATCATGTCCTTGATGTTGCCGATCAGGGTGCCGACAGTCGGATCGTCTCCGAAGCGAACCCGGTGGGCGACGACAGTGGTGAAGTAGCCGATCGTGTCGAAATAGTCGGGGTCTGTACGGCCAGCGGCAGAGGTGCCGATCACCAGATCGGACAATCCCCCAAGGGCCTGAAGCGCGGCGGAAATCGCGCCATAGACGACGTTGAAAAGGGAAGCGCTGTTTTCCTTGGCAATGGCATAAAGCCCCTCGGAAACGTCGCTCTCCAGCCGCATTTCAACCCAGCCGCCTGCGACCGAACTATCGTCGGTGGCGGATTCATCGGGGAGTTTGGGTTCGTTGGTGAAGAGAGCCAGTTCCCTGGGTGCATCACCGAGCATGTCCGTCCAGAAGGCAAGGTGCCGGGCATTGACGCCCGACTGCACCTGCTTGCGGGCAAACTCGTGAAAAGGTGCTGGTTCGTCCGGCCATTCGGGCGCTACGCCAAGGCTGCGTGCGCGGTAGGCTTCAACCAGTTCGTCCATCATCAGGTTGACGGACCATTCGTCGAGCGCGAGGTGGTGGAACAGGAACGAAAGCACTTGCCGACCTGTTTCCGGATCGGTGAGAAACCGCAACCTGACCGGCAATTCCTTTGCAAGGTCGAAGCAATAAATGGCTTCGGCATTGCGGTCCGCACCGGCGCTTTCCGTACTGGTCCAGAACCATTTGTAGGTCGCCAGCTCGTCAACTGGGACAACCTTCTGCAAGACGTCACCTTCTTCCGTTTCGAAGTAGAGTGTCCTGAGGGCGGCATGCCGTTTCATCAAGTCACCGAAGGCGGCCTCGAAAACGGTTTCGTCCACGGGGTCGAGAAAATCCAGGGCAAACGGCAAGTTGAAAATCTCGCGGTATCCAAGAGCCGAATAGATCTTCCAGAGCGACATCTGCGCAAGAGCTAGAGGTGTGGCAGCGTCGCTGGCCTTGCCGTTTCTGATCTCGACATTGCGGTTCCCGGCGCTTTCGCCGGCCCCATCCACCAGTGTTGCGTGCCGGGCAAGACCAGCTGCTGTGGGGTTGCCGAAAAGATCATTGAAACGAACCTCTATTCCATGATCATGAAGCAGGCGGCCGATGATCCGGGTGGCAACCAGCGAATGTCCGCCAAAATCGAAAAAGTCGTCGTCTGGTGTGAGGTCTGCAACCGCGAGCGCATCCCGAAATTCCTGCAGGATGGCCGCCTGAATGGCCGTCACGTCGAGAGAAGTTCCTTGCCGTGTGTGGAAAGGAGCGTCAGAAACACAGGCACTTTCGCCCTGGAGAAGCTGCTTGCCCGTCGCGATTGAAAGACCTTCAGGGTTCCGGAGGTATTCGGAAAACAGATCCAGCACCAAACTGCCGGCATGTCGCCTGATCCTCTGTCCCGTGACCAGTTCAAGAATTGCCCTGCCTTCTGTGTCAAAGCCCACTGCCAGCTCGAAATCGGGGCGGGCTTCATATGTCGGCAGGGGTATCCGTTCGAAGGCGAGTGTGTCTGTCGGGACGATGGTTTTCGGATCGGCTAGCCGTTGAATCCAGACCTTTGGAAGGTCCGTCGCCAGTGCGTTGTTGTCGTGTTTTTCCGATTTCGAAATTGCATTAAGATGAGACAGAACTTGTCGTTCAATATCTTCGGGAGACGTATCCCGTTCAACCGAAACAGCAAAGCTGTCCGAACGGGCAAAACTGCCGCAATGGTCAGTCAGGCTGCCTGTCTGCCGTGCCGGAAAAATGGCTTCGATCCGTTCGTGACCGCCGAGCTTGCAGAGGAACTGCGCGAAACGAGCTCCAATCTGTGCCAGCAATGTGGCGTGGTCTGATGAAGAGTAAACCTGGTCATGATTGAGGACAGGTTCGAGCAAGGTTCCGAACCTCCGCGCGAGCCGGTCGCCCGTTGGCAGAAGACCAGGTGTTTCGTTGAAATCGATAACGGCCGTATCGGCCAATCCTTCGCCCCGTCGTAACCAGGTGACCGGCGCAAGTCCGGGAACATCAGGCTCGAAATGCTTCACCTGATGCGGCGCCGGTGCAGCAATGACCTTGCCGTCATAGGCTGCCGCAAGACTTCTCAGGACATCTTCCGGTGAACAGACCTCCTCGAGAATGCGGTGCATGAGCAGGCCCAGGAGCACCTCTTGGCCGCCGAAGATCATCAGCACCTTGAAAGGGGGTTCGGCTTCGCTGTTCCAATGTGCTTCCTGGGCGGACAGGACAAGTGAAACAGCTTCCTGCTGGTTTTCAGCTTTGATGATTTCAAGTGTTCCGTCCGGCCCGTGCGAGGGGGACTTCACGAGTTCTCCCTCGTCACTGAAGCGATAGCGCATCGCCAGCTCGGGAAAGGCTTCAACCATCGTGCCCACGGCGCGGGCGAGGCGTGCGATATCGGGTGCGCCACCGAGCCGGTAAGCCTGGGCATGTCGCAGCACCTTGTCCGGATCTTGCTGTTGCGCCAGCCAGATACGTTCCTGATGCTGCGTGACGGTGTGCGGCTCCCGGCCTTTTTCCGGCAAACGGCCAGCCGGGACGGCAGGCTGGGTTGACCCGTCCAGGGATTTGAGTTCCGCGTCAAAACGCTCGAACTCGGTTGCTGTCAACAGGCGGTCTAAACCTCCGGTCATGTCAGTCTCCCGATACTCATGTGTCGTGCTGATTGCTTGCCTTGGGAGCTCGTCCGCAGCCATTCGGGCCGACGACGCGGGGGCTCACTGAGTAAGCGGATATGAGTTGCATTTGTTAGCAGGCACAGCCAGCGGGAGCAATTAAACTTGTATCAAATACTCATGTTTTTTTAAGCCCGGCATCCATCGCGGTGGGCCGGATATGTTTTCTGGACGGGAGAAGGCAAGACACCCCGGACAAGCACTTGGTGTGCCGCCCGGGCGTGTCCGACGCAGAAAACCGATAGACTGAGCAGCACCGGTTTTACTGCGTCGTCTCGTTCCAGCTTGCGATCGCATCCAGCATGTGTTCCGCGCTTGCAACGCTCGGCGTAATCACTTTGGCGGGATCGACGAACAGGATCCGGTTTTCCTTGGCCGGTTTCATGAATTGATCCCAACCGGGAACAATCTTGCTCAGCGAAGCACGGGTGCCGGCCTCATCGCGGCCGCCGGCCATGTAGCTGTTGAGCAGGACAAGAACATCAGGATTGAGCTTGCCAAATTCCTCCGCACTCAAAGGCATGAGCATCATGGAACCGCCTGCCGGAGAGGCGCCACTCGGCGCGCCGACTTCCAGACGGCTGTATCCGAGATCTTCCAGTGCCTGAACCATCCCGGAGGAATCGCCCACAACATTGAGCTGGTCGGTCAGAAAGACGGGAAGGTAGGTCCTGCCTGAAGGATCGAAGGGCAGTTTGGCGCGCAGATCTTCCACGCGCTTTTCATAGGCCGCCTTGCGGGCGGCAAAGACATCTTCCCGGCCGACGAGAGCTGCGAGGTCTTCCTCGACATCAAAACCGTAGACCTTCGAGCTGCCGACATTCTGCAGATAGACCGGGGCGACAGTGGCCAGTTGATCGGCTTTGCCGGCATCCAGTTCGCTCGCGACGATCAGATCAGGTTCCAGCGCTCTCAGTTTTTCAAGGTCGAGCTGCCCGACGGGGCCGAAACCCTTCGGTTTCGTTTTGCCTTCGCCGAGAACGGTGTCGATGAAGTCGACTGCGATAACGAAACTGCCGTCGTCCGCCCGGCCGAAGCTGCCGGTAAGATCGAGGCCGAGATCCATCAGAGGAATGCCGAGCAACGGCTCGTGCATGACAACGATATGTTCGGGCTGCTCCGGTATCGTGACCTTCCGGCCTGTGTCGTCGGTGACGGTGCGCTCGGCTGCAAGGACCGGACTTGTCGCCAGTAGGGCTGCGATTGCGCAGGAGACGAGAAAACGCATGAAGATCCTTTCAGTGTGACTGGAGTTTGCGCAGCGCCTGCAGACGCAGCGCGATGATGAAGAGCGGCACGCCGACCATGGTCAGGCTGAGACCGAGAGGCATTGGCAGGGAGCCGCCAAGCCCGCGTGTCAGTGCATCGGCGATCAGGACGAGGATCCCGCCCATCAAGGCTGACAGGAAAAGCCGTGCCCGGGCGACGGCCGGTGAAAGAAAGCCGGCGATGTGAGGTGCCAGCACGCCGAGAAAGACCAGGGGCCCAACCGCCGTTACGGCAGCGGAGCTCAGCACAACGGCAGTGAGCAGGATCAACGGGCGTGAACGGCCAACAGGTTCGCCCAATGCCATCGCCATTTCGCTGCCCAGGTCATAGGTGGCCATGGCAGGGCCGAGAACGAAGATTGCCGCGAGGCTGAGAACGAACAACGGTGTAAAGGCGGCGATGACTGTCCAGTTGGCCTGGAACAGCGAGCCGGCCAGCCACTCGGAAAGGGCGATGGAGGTCTCGGTCGGCAGATACAGGATGAGAAGCGATCCGAAGGAAGACAGGACAGTCTCGATTGCTATCCCCATCAGGACGATGGAAAGGCCGCTGGATCGCTCGCTGCCGACAAGCCACAAAAGCAGACCGACAACCGTCAGCCCACCGGCGAGCGCAGCAAGAACCACAAGGCTCTTGGGTGCCGCAGGCAGGAAGACCAACAGCAACATGATCATCGTCATCGACCCCTGGCTGAAGCCGAAAAGTCCCGGGTCAGCCAGCGGGTTCCTGGCAACCGACTGAAGCATTGCTCCTGCAAGTGCGACCGCCCAGCCGACCATGAACCCGAGCAGGATCCGCGGCAGGCGGACCGTCCAGAGGGCATAGTCCTCTGCACCCGGCAATTGTTCACCGGCAAGCGTTCGGAAAAGATCGGTTAGCCCGGTGTCGGTCAGCCCGAGGCCGGTGGCAAGAGCTGCGAGTGCAAGCGCAGCAGCCACAAGACAGGCTCCGGCAAGCAGATTGCCGGTCCTCATCTGAAGTCCGCCAGCCAGACGCAGCACCCGTTTGCCGTCGATTGCTCTACCGCCTCTGATCATGAGGCCTCCCGGCTTCCGGGAGAGAGATAGAAGCGTTTGACGATCACGATGAATACGATGCCGCCGATCAGATCCGTAACCAGGCCGGTGTTCACGACGTAGGGGTAAAAGGCTTCCCGTGCGATGAGGTCCGCAGCCAGACCGACAATCGCTCCCACGATCAGGGAGACCGGCAGGGCGTGAACAAGATTGTTGCCCATGAAGGGGCGCACGATATGCGGCACGACCAGCCCGACAAAGCCGATCGGACCGCACACTGCAACCGCGGAGCCGGACCCGAGAACGGCTGCTCCGACGGCAAGACGTGAGACAAGAGGAACGTTGACACCGGTTGAGGCGGCCTTGTCGGCGCCCAGCAGGATCAGGGTCAGCGGCCGGGCAAACAGCAGCAGGATTGCGACGGAAAGGGCCCCGATCCACCAGAACATGGCAAGGCGGTCGATATAGACGTGGTTGATGTTGCCGGTTACCCAACTCAGGAAATCGGCACGTCGGGCCGGGTCGGACAACAGCAAGGCGTTGGTCATGCCGGTGAACAGCATGGAAACCAGGGCGCCGGACAGAATAAGAGACAATCCGCGCGGGTCGTTCCGGCGCCCTGCGAGCCGGGCAACTGCAAGGCTGGAGAGAAAGCCGGCAAGTGCTCCGGCAAGCGCCGCAATGCCCTGCAGCTCGGCACCAGCACCGAATAGCAGTGCACTGGCAACGAGAAAGAGAGCCGCACCTGAATTGACGCCCAGTGTGGCAGGGGAGGCCAGGGGATTGCGCACCAGGCTCTGCAGGACGAAGCCGCTGGCCGCGGCAATGCCGCCGGCGTAAATCGCAATCAGGGTGCGCGGCAAACGCTGGAAGAGAAGGACCGCTTCTTCGTAACTTTGAGCTTCGAAACGCTGGAGCGCGGCAATCAGGTTCGGCAGATCGGCCGCGTGGAAACCGAAGAACAAATGCACCACCAGTACGATGACAAGCATTGCAAGGATGAGCAGAAGGTGGAGACTACGCCGGTCCATCAGGCTACCGATGCGTGCCCAATGCGCTCCGGGAAGCAGACGAGGCGCCCATCGCGCGGAAAGATCTGGGTCCTGAGACCGAAGACCTGTTCGATGTTGTCACTGGTGACGGTGTCTGCGACCGGTCCTGCCGTAATGCACCGGCCTGACTGCATCAGCACGACCTCGTCGGCGAAGGCGGTGGTCAGGTTCAGGTCGTGCAGAACGGCAATCACCGTCTTGCCGTGGGTTTCGATCAACTCCCTGACAAGTTCGAGAACGGCGAACTGGTATTTCATGTCCAGATGATTGACTGGCTCGTCCATCAGGATGACATCGGTATCCTGTGCCAGAACCATAGCGATCCAGGCGCGCTGACGCTGGCCACCGGACAGTTTGTTCACGGGAAAGCCGGCCCGGTCGCTCAGGCCGACCGTCTCCAGAACCTGCTTGAAAAGATCACGATCCTGCGCCGACGGACCACCCGTCAGCGAATACCGCGAATAGCCGGCAAGCTCGATCAGCTCGCCAAGTGTCATGTAATCCGGGCAGAAGCAATCCTGAGGCAGATAGGCAATCCGGCGGGCAAGAGCTTTTCGGCCGATGCCACGGAGAGGTGCGCCTTCCAGCAGAATGTCGCCGGTGCTGATCGGCAGGAAGCCCATGATGGCTTTCAACAGGCTGGACTTGCCGCACCCGTTCGGCCCGACGATCGCCGTAAGCCGGCCTTTGCTGAACCGGACGGAGACATCACTGAGCACATTCAAGGGTCCGTAAGCCGCGCTTACGTGTCTTGTCTCCAGCAATTTCGACCTCTTGACCTTCTGCAATGCAGAAGTCTTTATACTATCCGAAACGAGCCAGCAAACCCAAAGCCAGCCCTCGAACTCGTTTCCAATCCAATCAAGAGCGGATTTGATGACCCCCTCAAAGAAATTGCATATCGGCATGTCGCTCGCCCCGACATGGCTCAGCGGCGACGCGTGGCGTCGTGCGGATAGTGGCGTGGAAGGCCTTTACGGCAGTGATTTTTATCTCGACGTCGCACTCCGTGCGGAGCAGGCCAAACTGGACTTTGCGTTTCTGCCGGACTCGCTGTTTCTGAACGCCGGGCTGCTGGCATCCGGCACCGGGTTCGCCAGTCTTGACCCGACATTGCTGCTGGCCTCGATCGCACGCGAGACGTCGAAGATCGGGCTTTTATCGACAGCGTCGACGACCTTCTTTCCACCCTATATCGTCGCCCGGCAGATCCAGTCGCTGAACTGGCTCAGCAACGGGCGGGCCGGCTGGAACATCGTCACCGCGCTGGACGGCAACGCGAATTTCGGCCTTTCCGAAATGCCGAGCCCGGAGGAACGCTACGCACGGGCTGCCGAATTTACCGAAGTCGTCCGGCAGCTCTGGGAGAGCTTTCCTTATGAAGCTCTCAAGCTCGACAGGGAAAGCGGGCTTTTCGCCGATGCGGATCTGGTCAAACCGGTCGACCACGAAGGTTCGTTCTTCAACGTGAAGGGCCCGCTCAACTTGCCGCGCTTCGGCAAGACACGGATACCGCTTGTGCAGGCTGGGGCTTCTGGTGCAGGCCGTGACTTTGCCTCTTCGGTGGCGGACGCGATCTTCGCCTCGACACCGGACAAGGCGGCAGCCATGGACTTGCGGTCCGATTTGCGCAAACGGGCCGAACAGCGCGGACGAAAGGGTGACGATATCCGGGTTTTGCCGGGGTTGAGCCTTTATCTTGCGCCGACCAGGGCGGAGGCGGAGGAGCTCTTTGCCGAAACCAACGCACGCGTGAGCCGGGACCGGTGCCTGGCAACTGTTCTGGAAATGACCGGGCTCGATCTTTGCGACTGGCCGGCAAAACGACAGGTGAAAGCCACGGATCTGCCCCCGCCACCGGAAACGGTGCGCAGCCGTACCCATTCGCAACTTCTGCGGCGGATGATCGAGCGGGACGAACCGGCCGTCGAAGACCTGCTGCGCCGGCCGGAGGTTATCGGCTCGGCCCATTGGCTCGTCGTCGGCACACCTTCCGATGCGGTCGCACAAATCAAGGACTGGGCAGCGGCAGGTGCGATCGACGGTTTCGTCGCCTTTCCGGGCGGATCTCTGGACGCGGTACGCCTGCTCCTGGAACAGGTGGTTCCTGCATTGGGTGATCTGGGCCTTTTCCGGAAGGACTATTCAGGCTCGACCTTCTTCGAGCATCTGACCCAGGAATAGGCATCGAGACAAACGCAGAAGCGCGTCACAGCAGGCGGACTACGCAGTTGAAGAGGCCGATGTTGCGCCATTTTCGGAAACCGGTGTCAGGGCTTGGCGAAAGAAAATTCCAACCCCTGACATCGCGAAACAGCAGCCCGAATAGAGTGCTTTGATGTTTGCCTGACGGGCGCCTGTGTGAAGCATTTGCTGTAATTAATTGAAATTAATAAGAAAAATCTTTTAGGTGGCTGGTCAAAAATTCGGCAGAAGCCGTGTGCCGATTTTGTTGACAGAAGTAAAACCTCTCGATAACGTTTCAATCTCCAAGTGATTGGAACGTGGCAACGGGGCCACTTTAAAATTCGCAGGCGAAAAGGCCTCTCTATGTCTTCGGAAACGAAGCTGTAGGGAGGCCTTTTCTTTTGCGCTCAGCGATGTGCCGCGAGAGAAACCCCGAACAACTGCCGGGGCGCGGCAGAACAATAAAAATGAGGGGTAAAAATGAGCAAGTTACACGGCGAGGCGGAAGCCTTGGACGAAGTGGATCATGTTCTCGGAGAAGAATATGAACACACGCCGGTCCCGATGTCGGCCCGCAGGAGCACCTTTTCGGTCACGACCGTCTGGATCGGTTTTCCAATGATCATCACCGGCGCCATGACCGGGTCTCTCCTGGTTCTGGGCATGGGTTTCACAAATGCGGTCTGGGCCATGCTCCTGGGCAACCTGATCATGTTTGCCTATGTCGGCCTGCTGGGAGTTCTGGGCACCCGCAGGGGCATGAATTTCGCACTTCTCGCCAGCGTGGTCTTTGGACGGAAGGGATACATGCTTGCCTCCGGCCTGCTGTCGACCTTGCTGCTCGGCTGGTACGCGGTTCAAACCGGCATCACGGGATCCCTGATCAGCTCGGCCTACGAGCTGAACTATGTCGCGATGACCGTGATCGCCGGCCTGCTTTACATCGGCATCACCTTCGTCGGCGTACACGGGCTTCACCTGATCGGGCTGGTGTCGGTGCCCTTGTTCGTGCTGCTTGGCGGCTGGGTGGTTGCCGACAGCCTGTCGACGACAAGCTGGGCGGAAATCGCGGCTTATCCCGGCAACAACGGCGCGGCGACCATGTCCATGGGTGTCGGACTGACAGTGGTCATCGCCCTGTTCATCGATGCCGGGACAGTGACTGCGGACTTCAACCGCTGGGCAAAGGATACCAAGGCATCCGTCATCGCAACGTTCAGCGCCTTTCCGTTCGCCAACATGTGCGCCATGCTGGTCGGGGGCATCATGACGGCAGCCCTTGCGGTTCCCGATGCCAATCCCTTCGGCACGGACAACATGTTCGGCTACATGAACGGCAAGCAGCTGACCTTTCTCAGTGTCCTTGCCTTCCTCTTTCTCTACTGCAATCTCGGCTCTGTCTGCGCTCATTGCCTTTACAATGCCGCAACCGGCTGGTCGCGTATTCTCAACAGCCGTATGCGGTTGATGGCAGTTGTCCTGGGTGTCATCGGTATCGTCATTGCCGCCGGCAACGTCTGGGCGTTCTTCATTCAGTGGCTTTCCCTGCTCGGCATCCTTGTTCCGCCGATCGGCGCGATCATTCTGGTTGACCAGTATCTGCAGCGCCGCAACGCCACGATCGACCGTGACTGGCGCCCGACTGCATTCGCTGCCTGGGCGGCAGGTTCCATCGTTGCGGTGATCGTCGAGTTCTATGCGCCGCAGTTTTCGACGGCAATTTCCGCGGGGCTTGCGGGTGGGGTTGCCTACCTCCTGTTCAACAGGATGCCAGAGGCCGCAAGGGCCGGTGCCTGACCCATTTCCGGCGGCTAAGGCCGCCGGACAATACCAAAAACCAGAGGATAGCCTTCCATGGCAGACTACGAAATTTACGAACTGGGCGACTTCACCTTTCAGAGTGGCGCAACGCTTCGCGAGTGCAAGCTCGCCTACAAGACCTTCGGCAAACTCAACGCGGCGAAGGACAACGTCATCGTTTACCCGACCTGGTATTCCGGCCAGCACGTCGACAACGAATGGCTGGTCGGCAAGGGCATGGCGCTGGATCCCGATGAGTATTTCATCGTGATTCCGAACATGTTCGGCAACGGCTTGTCATCTTCGCCGTCCAATACGCCCGAGCCCTACAACGCGGCGCGGTTTCCGAAAGTGACCGCCTATGACAACGTCCGCGCACAGCACCAGCTCATGACACAGAAGTTTGGTGTCGAGCGCATCAAGATGGTCACGGGCTGGTCCATGGGGGCTCTGCAGACCTTCCACTGGGGCGCGATGTATCCCGACATGGTCGAGAGGATCGTGCCGTTTTGCGGGTCCGCCAAATGCTCCCGGCACAACTTCGTGTTCCTGGAAGGGGTGAAAGCGGCCCTGACAGCCGATGCCGCCTTTCTGGAAGGCTGGTACGAGAAAAAGCCGGAACGAGGGCTTCGGGCGATGGCGCGAGTCTACGCCGGTTGGGGTTTCTCGCAATCATTCTACCGGGAAGAACTGGACCTGAAGACGCTTGGATATTCTTCGCTGGAGGATTTCCTGGTTGCGTTCTGGGAAGGATTTTTCCTGCCCAAGGACGCTAACAACCTGCTGGCCATGCTCTGGACCTGGCAGAACGGCGATATCAGCGCCAACGACATCTACCATGGCGATTACAAGAAGGCGCTGGGGGCAATACAATCGAAGGCATATGTGATGCCCGGCCGAACGGATCTATACTTCCCGCCGGAAGACAGCGAAATCGAAGTCGCGAACATGCCGAATGCGACGTTGATTCCGATTGAATCCATTTGGGGACATTTTGCAGGTGGGCCGGGCACCAGCCCGGTTGATGTGGCGTTTCTGGACGGGAAGCTGAAGGAAATACTTGCGGGTAGTGCCTGACAGGCAAGGCCAGCCCGGCCGGCCGCTTTTGCGGCCGGCGCAGGACTGAAAGGGGAGAGTTTGGGTTGACCAGTTCATGCAAAACTTCCGAACCGTGGCGCGTCGGTGTGTTGTTCTCGCAATCCGGCTACATGTCGGTGATCGAGGAAACCCAGTTGCGCGGGACGTTGACGGCGATCGATGAAATCAATGATAGCGGCGGGATCAATGGACGGCCCATCGAGCCGATTATCTATGACCCGGGTTCGGACTCGCGCAACTACGGGCTTCTTGCAAAGAAGCTTATGGTCGAGGACGGCTGCAGCACGATATTCGGCTGTTGTACCTCGTCCAGCCGCAAGGCCGTTCTGCCCGTGGTTGAAAGACTGAACGGCCTGTTGTGGTATCCGACGCTTTACGAGGGCTTCGAGTTTTCCTCCAACGTGATCTACACGGGAGCAACGCCCAACCAGAACAGCGTCCAGCTGTGCCGGATCCTGATGGAGCTCTATGGAACGCGGTTCTATTTCGTGGGGTCGGACTACATCTATCCGCGCGAATCCAATCGCATCATGCGGGAGCTGATCCGCAACAACGGCGGCAGTGTCGTCGGCGAGAGTTATGTCCGGCTGGGAGCGGACAGAAATTCCTTCGTACCGATCATGCGCGAAATCCGGCAGCTGCAGCCGGACGTGATCTTCTCCACGGTGGTCGGCAACACGACTACATATCTCTACCAGGCCTACGCGGATCTCGGCATCGACCCGAGGGTGATGCCGATCGCCAGCCTGACGACAACCGAGGCCGAGATCCGGGCGATGGGATATGATGTCGGCGACGGCCACCTGACCGCCGCTTCCTATTTCCAGGGCGTCGGCAACGACCGCAATGCGACCTTCATCGACCGTTACAAGAAGCGCTACGGCGAGGACGAGCCGACCAACATGTGTCTGGAGGCTTCCTATTTCCAGGTGAATGTCTTCGCCAAGACCCTTGCCGAGACCAACTCGATGGACACCTCGATGATCCGCCAGTCGGTCATGGGATCGGAATTCGATGCCCCGCAGGGCGAAGTTTCCATCAACCCCGTTTGGGGCCATGCCGACCTGTGGACCCGCATCGGCCGCGCGAACCGCAGCGGCCAGTTCGATATCGTTTTTGAATCGCCCTCCAGCGTGAAGGCGGATCCTTACTTGATTGGGTACGGCCGATGCCTCGAATACAGCTGACACAAACCTCCCGAAGAACCTGGACAAACAAGCAGACAACCGGGGAGACACTGGAAATGGACACAAACGCGGCGGCCAAGACCAAGCGTCCGCTTTCGCAACGAACGTCGGCTGCGGCTGCCATGCGCAAGAACGCCACCGCGACAACTCCGCATCAGAACCTCAGGATCGCGGTTATCGTCGAACCCGATGCGGATGGCGAACGCCTGATCCGGGAGTTGCAGCGCCTGCGTTGCGAGGTGCGCCATATCTGGCCGATCCCGCCGCAGTTGCCTGTCGATTGCGATCTTGTGTTCTGCACGCTGGTCGAGGATATGCCCAAACGTATCCCCTGGTTGCCGGGAGAGCCGGAAGCCGGTCTGGTGTTGGTGGATCGCGGTGTCAGCAATCTGGATCTCAAGCTGATCCATAATTGCGCCGCCCATGGCGTGCTGCACTATCCGGTCGTCCAGCGCGCGGTTCAGACTTGTGTCGCCCTGGCGCGCGAGCACTTTCTTTACGAGCGTCGACTAAGAAACCGGATCGATAAACTTGACGAAAATCTCAGAACGATGCGCCTTGTTGAACGTGCAAAGTCTCTGTTGGTTCGCGTCAAGAATGTAAGCGAAGAGGAAGCTTACAATTATTTGCGTCGGCAGGCGATGGAACGGCGTGTAACTATTGGCGCAGTTGCAAATGCGATAATTGACTCGCACGAACTTCTTAGCTAATCTTTCAAAGTTATTCGTGGCAACAGCGCCACGTACATCCGGGTAAAAGAGCCCCACGGTTTTCGTCTTGGCGGAACGTGGGGTTTTTTGTTGTCTGAAATTCAGACATTTCCCTCAGCGGCACCATAGCCGCGTTCACAAAAATCAGAGGCGACGATGCCCCGAACGAGCTGCCGCAAGGCAGGGCGGACGGGGCTTTTTTGTTTATGGAGCAGCAACGTGAAAACCAACAGGCGTAATTTTATTCTCGGGTCGGTCGCTTTCGGGGCAGCCGGTCTCGGCACCTTCCCGCATATCTGGAGCAAGAACAGCGGACTGGCGCGCGCCGCCGGCGGCCAGATCAAGGTGGGGGTTCTGTTCTCCCTGACCGGGACGACTGCGATTATCGAAGAGTCGCTCAACAAGGCGACGATCATGGCGATCGAGGAAATCAACGCCGCCGGCGGTGTCAACGGCATGGAGATCGTTCCGGTGGTTGAGGACCCGGCTTCTGATCCGGCGACTTTCGCGGAAAAGGCGCGCAAGCTTGTCCTCCAGGACAAATGCGTTTCGGTCTTCGGCTCCTATACCTCGGCCAGCCGGAAGGCCGTGCTGCCCGTGTTCGAAAAGCGGGACAATCTCTATTGGTATCCGACCCTCTACGAGGGGCGCGAGTGCTCGAAGAATGTCGTCTACACAGGTGCCGTTCCCAATCAGCAGCAGGACGAGTTCGTGCCCTGGCTGGTGAAGAATTTCGGCAAGCGCTGGTACCTGATCGGGTCGAATTACATCTATCCGAAGGAAGAGAACAACTACTGCAAGAAGTTGCTGGCCGAACTTGGAGCCGAAGTGGTTCACGAGGAATATGTGCCGCTCGGCCATTCGGAATTCTCGTCCGTCATCAACAAGCTGAAGGCGGAAAAGCCGGATGTGATCTTCTCGACTGTGGTCGGCGATTCCGTTGTCGCCCTGCACCGGCAATATCATGCGGCCGGGCTCGACCCGGAAAAGATGCCGATGGCCAGCCTGACCACTTCCGAAAACGAAGTGGCGGCGATGGGGGGGGCCGCTGCCGCGGGACATTTTACCTCCGCACCATATTTCATGGTCTGGGATTCACCGGAAAACCAGAAATTCGTCGAGGCCTACAAGTCCCGCTGGGGCGGCGACAAGGTCACGCATTTCGTCTCCGAGCCGTCCTATTTCCAGGTGCATCTGTTCAAGCAGGCCGTCGAGAAACTGTCGCCGGACGATATCGATCCGACCACCATCCGCGAGGCCGTCAAGGGCGAGCAGTTCAACGCGCCGCAGGGACTGGTCAAGATCGAGGGCGAGAACCTTCATACCTGGCTGAGACCGAAGATCGGCCAGTGCAAGTCGGATGGCCAGTTCGAGATCCTGCAACAATCCGCCGACTGGCTCGAGCCCATTCCCTACAAGGCATACGACGGCCAGGTCTGCACCGCTGACGGTCTGAAGAGCAGCTGACGCGCGCAAACGGGCGGCGTGTCGTCACGCCGCCCGGCTTTTCCGTGACCTGATGTTTTCCAGACCTTGAAGGCTTGCAGATGGAACTTGTCGTCTCCCAACTCCTGACCGGTCTCAGTATCGCTTCGATCCTGATGCTGGTCGCCCTTGGCCTCGCCGTCATTTACGGCGTGACCGGGGTCATCAATCTCGCGCATGGCGAATTCGTCATGCTGGGCGCCTATTGCGCCTGGTTCCTGCAGTCCCAGCTTGGCATGGGATTGCTGGAGAGCCTGATCCCGATCTTTTTCATTCTCGCGGTGTTCGGCTGGGCTGTGGAAGCCCTGGTCATCCGCCATCTCTACGACCGGCCGCTCGACACCATCCTGGCGACCTGGGGTATTGGCGTGATGGCGCAGCAGGCGATCCGGCTGATTGCCGGTGGCGAGCTGCGTTATGTCGAGATCCCGGCGTTCCTCAGTGGCAGCGTGTCCCTGTTCGGCGCGAGCGAGTCCGCCTACCGGCTGTTCATCCTCGGTCTTGCGCTTGTCCTCTTCGGGATCACCTGGGTCATCTACCGACGCACCAGCTTCGGGCTGAAACTGCGCGCGATTACCCAGAACCGGGAGATCGCCTCCAGCTTCGGCATCAATTCCGCCCGCATCTACCGGTCGACCTTCGCCTATGGCGCCGGCATTGCCGGTCTCGCCGGTGCGCTCGTGTCGCCGCTGAAGAGCGTCTCTCCGGAGATGGGGACGACCTACGTCGTCGACGCCTTCATGGTGGTTGTCCTTGGTGGTGCCCAGAGCCTGCTCGGCACTGTCGCAAGCTCCGGGATCCTGGGTGAACTTTCGGGTTTCCTGGCCTTCCACAGTAACGACACCCTGGCCAAGGCGCTGGTCCTGCTGGCGATCGTCATCCTCATCCGCTTTCGGCCCGAAGGCCTGTTCTCGACCCGTGTGCGCTCGTGATCACGGCCGGAAAAAGGATCGCAATTCAATGAACCTGACTGGAAAATCAACAGCACGGCTGGTGCTCTATCTGGCGTTCTGTGCAGCCATCTTGCTCGTGCCGTCCGTGCTGGACGATGCGTTTCTCCTGAACAAATATTCCCGCTACCTGGTCTTCGCCATCCTGGCAGTCTCGCTCAGTCTCTCTTGGGGCTATGCCGGAATTCTCAATCTCGGCCAGGCAGCCACTTTTGGCCTCGGGTCCTACGCCATGGCCATGGGCCTCAAGCTGCGCACCGTGCCGGTGCACACCGGCAGCGAAGGGCTTCCGGACTTCATGGTCTGGAACAATGTCACCGAACTGCCCTGGTTCTGGGCACCGTTTCACTCCATGACCTTCGCCATTCTGGCGGGCCTCCTGATCCCTGCCGCCTTTGCTGCGCTGCTCGGTTGGTTCATGTTTCGCGGGCGCATCACCGGTGTCTATGCGTCGATCATCACTCTGGCCGTTCTGGTGGTGGTCAATCTCCTGATCATCGATCAGCAGCGCTACACCGGCGGCTTCAACGGCATCACGGATCTCGCCCAGTTCGAAGTGGCCGGTTTCTTCTTCGACGCCTATTCCGCGACAACCTATTACCTGGTCGCGCTGTGCCTGTGTGTCGTGCTGTTTCTGTCGCTCGCGGTTACCCGCAGCAAGACCGGCATGATCCTGCAAGCGATCCGCGATCAGGAAAACCGGGTCCGTTTCTTCGGCTACGACGTCGCGCTCTATCAGATCTTCGTTTTCTCGGTGTCGGCCGGCATCGCCGGTCTGGCCGGCATGCTCTACACGATCGTGATGGAATTCGCCTCGCCGACATTCCTTAGCGTTCCACTCAGCCTCTCCGTGGTGATCTGGGTAGCCGTGGGCGGCCGGCAGAGCCTTCTGGGGGCTGCCATCGGAGCCCTGATCGTGACCGGCGTCCAGGGTGCCCTGTCGGAATCCGAAGTCTTCCTGGAAAGCTGGATGCTGATCATGGGGGGGCTGTTCGTACTCGCTGTCCTGTTTCTGCCGAAAGGCATTGCAGGTGCGGTCTCGATGGCCGTCGACCGGCTGCCCTTTTTCGCCGGCAGCGCCAGGAAATCCGCGAGCAATGTCATGAAAACCACGGAGGCGGCGTCATGAAGACGGCAACCGACCACCTCAGCCTTCGGGACGTCAGTGTGTCCTTCGGCGGTTTCCAGGCGATCTCAGGATTGTCGCTGGATGTGAACAGCGGCGAACTGCGGTGCCTGATCGGACCGAACGGTGCGGGCAAGACCACGGCGCTCGACCTGATCTGCGGCAAGACCCGTGTGACCTCAGGCGAGATCCGTTTCAAGGGGGAGGCGATCCATACCCTGAAGGAATATCAGATCGCCCGCATCGGTATCGGACGCAAGTTCCAGGTGCCGAGTGTCTTCCGCGAACTGACCGTTCGGGAAAACCTGAACATCGGTCAATCACGAAATACCGGCGTTCTGGCCAACCTCGTACGTTTCGGTGCAAGTCACGACGACGAGGAAATCGAACGTCTTGCGGTTCTGGTCGGCCTTCAGGACGATCTCGATCTTGCTGCCGGACATCTGTCTCACGGTCAGACGCAATGGCTGGAGATCGCGCTGATCCTGGCCCAGAACCCGACACTCATCCTGATGGACGAGCCGACAGCCGGCATGACCGCGCAGGAAACCGGCAAGACGGCCGAGCTGTTCAACAGGCTGCGGGGCGAGCACACGCTGATAGTCGTCGAGCACGACATGGGATTCGTGCGCGACATCGCTGAAACCATTTCAGTCATGCACCAGGGCAAGCTGCTTGCCGAAGGTTCGCTGGAGGAAGTCTCCAGCGACCAGCGAGTGAAGGAAGCATACCTTGGAACGAAGGAGGCCGGCCATGCTTGAGCTGAACGGCCTCGATGGTTTCTACGGCCGAAGCCGTGCGCTCCAGTCCGTTTCCATGGACATTGACGAGGGTGATTTTTTCTCCGTTCTCGGCCGCAATGGCGTGGGCAAGACGACACTTCTTCGCAGTGTCCTCGGGTTGATGAGCAGAACGTCCGGTTCGGTCAAGCTGGACGGAATGGAATTGAACAGCCTGCCGACGCACGCAAGAGCGCTCGCCGGCATCGGCTATGTCCCGCAAGGCCGCGGCATCCTGCCGGCCTTCACCGTGCGCGAGAACCTGATGATCGGCACCTTCGCCGCCCAGTCGGGCCAGGGCGAGATCGCCGATTGGGTGCTGGAGCTGTTTCCGATCCTGAAGGAGTTCCTGAACAGGCGGGGCGGCAACCTTTCCGGAGGTCAGCAGCAGCAGCTTGCAATCGGTCGGGCGCTTCTTTCCCAGCCCAAGGTGCTTCTGCTCGATGAGCCGACGGAAGGCATCCAGCCGAACATCGTCGAGCAGATCGAGGGTGTCCTGATCGACCTGAACCGAACCAGGGGCCTCACCATCGTTCTGGTGGAGCAGAACCTCACTTTCGCACGCCGGGCCTCGAACCGGTTCGCGATTCTCGACCGCGGCACCGTCGCGGTCACTTCCGGCATTGCCCAACTGTCCGACGACCTTGTCCACGAACACCTCGTGGTCTGAGGCGCGGCAACCCGTTCCTAGAAGGAGGAATTGATGTATCACGGTGATATTTCCAGCAGCAACGACACCGTCGGCGTGGCGGTGGTCAACTACAAGATGCCGCGTCTGCATACCCGCGAGGAAGTGCTGGCCAATGCTCGCAACATCGCGGACATGATCGCGGGAATGAAGATCGGCCTTCCGGGCATGGACCTGGTGATCTTCCCGGAATATTCCACCCACGGGATCATGTATGACCCCAAGGAGATGTACGAAACCGCTTCCCAGGTGCCTGGAGAGGAAACGGCCATCTTCGCCGAAGCCTGCAAGAAGGCGAACGTCTGGGGCGTGTTCTCCCTGACAGGCGAGCGACACGAGGATCACCCAAACAAGGCGCCTTACAACACGCTCATCCTGATGAACAACAAGGGCGAGATCGTCCAGAAATACCGCAAGATCATGCCCTGGGTGCCGATCGAAGGCTGGTATCCGGGCGATTGCACCTACGTCTCGGAAGGCCCGAAGGGGATGAAGATAAGCCTGATCATCTGTGACGACGGCAACTATCCGGAAATCTGGCGTGACTGCGCCATGCGCGGGGCGGAACTCATCATCCGCTGCCAGGGCTACATGTATCCGGCCAAGGAGCAGCAGATCCAGATTTCCAAATCCATGGCCTGGGCGAACAACTGCTATGTGGCGGTTGCAAACGCCGCCGGCTTCGATGGCGTCTATTCCTATTTCGGCCATTCAGCCCTGATCGGTTTCGATGGCCGGACGCTGGGGGAATGCGGCACCGAAGAAAACGGCATTCAATATGCCCAGATGTCGGTGTCGGGGATCCGCGATGCCCGCAAGAACATGCAGTCGCAGAACCACCTCTTCAAGCTGCTACACCGTGGCTACACCGGCACGATCAACTCCGGTGACGGCGACAAGGGCCAGGCAGCCTGCCCCTATAACTTCTACGCCAACTGGGTGAACGATCCGGAAGGAACGCGGGAGATGGTCGAGGCCATGACCCGCACGACGGTCGGCACCGAGGAATGTCCGATGGAAGGCATCCCGAACGGCGCAAGCACCCACCGCTAGGGCTCAGGTCCAATCCGGGCGGGAAGTCTCTCGCCCGGTTCGAAATCGATCAGCTCTTGCCGCAGGCCAACAACCTGGCAGCACGCGCTGATCCGGCGATCCTCCCGAGCGATGCGGTTCGCAGCGCCGCATCCTCCTGGCGCTGCAGCGATTTCCCCCGCTGCAGCGTCTTCAACAGGAAGTTCAGGAATGAATGCACCGATAGCTGGTCCGGTTGAGGACCCGATTGACGCCTATCGCATTGTCAGTGAACCCTTTTATCGCCCCTTTGCACAGGAGGTCGGCCATTATGAAGCCGCCTATGCCGCACGGTTGCCGATCCTTCTGAAGGGGCCCACGGGATGCGGAAAAACGCGGTTTGTCGAGCACATGGCATGGCGGCTGAAGCGTCCTCTCGTCACGGTGTCCTGTCATGAGGACATGACCGCGTCGGATCTGGTCGGACGGTTTCTGCTGGATGCCGACGGTACCGTCTGGCACGACGGACCGCTGACGGCGGCCGTCCGGCACGGTGCGATCTGTTATCTCGATGAAGTGGTGGAAGCGCGGCAGGACACGACGGTCGTCATCCATTCCCTGACCGACCATCGCCGCCATTTGCCGCTGGAAAAGAAGAATGAACTGGTCCAGGCGCATCCGGACTTCCAGCTCGTGATTTCCTACAACCCCGGCTATCAGAGTGTGCTTAAAGATCTGAAGGAATCCACCCGGCAGCGGTTCTGCGCGATTTCCTTCGACTATCCTGATGCGGCAATCGAAGCGGAAATCGTGGCGCGTGAAGCCGGTGTCGAGCCTGAAACAGCAAGGGTTCTTGTCCGGGTTGCGGAAAGATCCCGGAACCTCAAGGGTCACGGACTGCGCGAAGGTGCATCGACGCGCATGTTGATTGCAGCCGGTCAGCTGACAGCGCAAGGCGTGCCGCTGGAAGAGGCCTGCCAGATTGCCATCGTGCTGCCGCTGGTGGATGAGCCGGAGATCCGCGCTGCGATGTCCTCCGCTGTTTCAGCCTGCCTCTGAGACATGGCTGTGACGATGACCGAGGCTGCCACGGCAAAGGCGAACACCGTTGAGACGCGCGAATGTGAACGGCAAATGTCTGCCGTCTGGACAAAGGCCCTGTCCCGGATTTCCCAGGCCGGTTACGGCGAAACCGTAACGCAAGCCTATCGCACGTGTGGCCCGATGATTGCGGAGGCGGTTTCGGAAGAAGCCGCAGCCGATCTTGGACGCCTGGTTTCCTGGATTGCCATTCGTTCCGGCCGGCGCGCCGCTGCAAGGGTGCCGCATACAGCGGCTCGCGCAGCGGAGCACTTGAAGACATTTCCTGCTTTTTCGGAGTGGTGCGCTCTTTTGGAACGGACCGGACGCGACCTGCCGGAAGCCGTTGAGGCACTGCTTGAGACCTCTGACAGATCCCTGGCAGAAATCGGCTTGTCCGGCTTCAGGACATTCGTCGGCATGGGGTTGGCACTCAGACTGACGAGCCGCGAAAAGGCGCGATTGTTTCTCGCTGGTGAAGACCCGGAAGCGCGGCACTTTCTTGACCGGCAGTCGTCAGTCTTGCGATTTGACGACGAAGAGCTTCGGTTGAAGACGTTTCATGCCGCCTTGTGGGGTCAGCTTCCGCCCATCGTCGAAACCCCGGCCACAGCTCCGGAGCAAATGCGTCGCAGAGCCGGGTTCGGGCGGGATGGCATTCGTCTGCCGTCGGGATTCCCGGGTTTTGACCGCGCGGACAGCCTGAAGCTTTATCATGCGGCTCTTGCCCATGTCGGCGCTCACATTGCCTTCACCCGGCAGGTGTTTGAGCGAAAGTCCCTGAAACCCTTGCAAGTCGCCGTTATCTCCTTGCTTGAAGACGCGCGGGTCGAAAAGCTCGCTCTGCAAAAGATGCCGGGGCTGAGGTCACTCTGGAGCAGCTTCCACACCATGGATGCAAACTCCGCGGACCTGGCGATAACCTTGATGGCACGGTTGTCGCGCACGCTGATAGATCCGGAATACAGCGATACCAACGGTTGGGTGGAGAAAGGAAAACGCCTGTTCGAGGAAGCCTTTGCCGCGACCCCCAACGACCAGACCTTCTGCCGAAGAATTGGCGGGCTGCTTGCCAACGATCTGGGGCAGATGCGGCTGCAGTTCGACGCCCGCACCTATATGGTGCAGCCGGCCTACAGGGACGACAACCTCGGTATCTGGACCTTCGACGAGGAACCGGACCTGATCGAGATGGATGTTGCGGTTGAAACGGAAGGTGTGCGCCTGGAGCAACAAGAACGCGACGAGGCCGACAGGCAGGAGCCCGAAGAGGAAGAAAAGCGCGAGGAAGAGGCCGCGGCTGCGGAAAAGCTACGGCTTCGAGATGAGGACGCGGTAACCCGGCTGATCACCTATCCCGAATACGATCATGTCAGCCGCCGCATGCGCCCGGACTGGTGCACTGTTCATGTCACTGAGGCACCGCGAAAGGCGGCAACCGGTCTGTTGCGGAGCCTCAGGCAAGAAACCAGGATACAGAGTTCTCTCATCTCTCTGATCTCCGGTGCCAATGTGAATGCCTTCCAGCGGGAGCGTCGGCTGGAAACCGGTGACTTTCTCGATCTGGATGCATGCATCGATGCTCAGGCAAGTCGCCGCAACCGGGAGATCCCCGATCCGAGGATCTTCGGCCGGAAGAGTTGCAAGGGACGGGACCTGGACATCCTGTTGCTGATCGACCAGTCACACTCAACCGGCGAGCCGGCAGGCGAGGGGGGCGCCAGCATTCTCGATCTTGAACGCCTGTCTGCCGCGATAATGGCCGGGGCGATGGAGACGACCGGCGACAATTGCGCACTTGCAGGGTTTTGCTCGGACACTCGGGAGACGGTCCTATATGCGCGGATCAAGGACTTCGGCCAACCGGTCGACCAAGGCGTGTATGAACGCTTGGCCGGTCTGGAAAGTGCTTTTTCGACCCGGCTGGGCCCGGTTATGCGTCACGGTGGGCGTGAGCTCGCCGAAAGGACGGCATATCGAAAGGTATTGCTGGTGGTGACTGACGGCGAGCCGTCCGATATTGACGTCGATGATCCGGATTATCTCCTGGAAGACGCCCGTTTCGCCTTGCGCGAATTGGCGATGGCCGGCATCGATGTTTTCTGTTTCTCGCTCGGCGACAACCGCAACGATTATTCCGGCAGGATTTTTGGCGGCAAGAATGTCAGAAAGCTCGCGGACCTTTCCAGGCTTCCTGGCGCTCTGCTTGGGCTCTATGGAGAGTTGAAAAAGTAGGAGCTGCCTCTGGTGAGCTGCTCTCATTTCTCCGGATTGCCAGTTCTGTGGTGAACCTTGCGCCAGTCTTGAGCGAGCTCTGATCGCCTGTTCCGACCGTACCGATTCTGTTGAAACATCAGAAAATCTGCCTTTAACCCGCAAAACACCCGGAAAAGTTTCAAGGAAGATTTTGCGTGGGTTTAACTTCAGCCAGTGTTCTGAATATGTGGCCGGTCCATCGCCGGAGACCTCGCGGTAGGTTTCAAGGGCAAATTAAGTAATTGAAATAAATAAGGAAAAAATAGGATCGGCTATAATGATGCTCTGGAACTCGCAAAGATTGGCACACCCGTCGGGTCGGAAAGTTTCGTAGAGGCATCTGGAATGCCGGTTCAACCAGGCCGGGTTAGGGTTTCGTTAACTTAAATTTCCTTGCACCATCTGCTGGAATCCTGCATCCATGACGGAGTTACCGCTCATATCGGGCACGAAACCGTCAGAGGGCATTAATGGCCGTTACCGAACAATTTTCCGGTGGACGCGATACGACCGCAAAAATCGAAAGTTTCACGCAGAAGCTTTCGGACCGTTTGCAGACGATGCGCGAAATGACCTACCCGCCGGAAGCCCGCAAGGTTTTCGGCCGGACGTTTTCCACGACGGATCTGGTTCGTCTGCTGGGCGTGCCGGAAAGCACGCTTCGCACCCTGACGCTGGAAGGCAAGGGCCCGCAGCCGCATCGCGCCGAAAACAACCGCCGGATCTATACAGTCGATCAGGTTTGGGAACTGAGGGCATTCCTCGCGGAACTCAGGCCTGACGATGCGCATCGCCTCGTGCCTCATCGCCGACCGGGAGAAAAACTGCAGGTCGTTGCCGCTGCTAACTTCAAGGGTGGCAGCTCTAAGACGACCACCTCCGTTCATCTGGCCCATTACCTGGCTATCCAGGGCTACCGCGTGCTGTGTGTCGACCTGGATCCCCAGGCCTCCATGACCACGACCTTCGGCATTCAGCCCGATCGTGATCTTCGGTCCGGCGAAGACGATGACGAACGGACCGATACGACCTACGACGCTTTGCGGTACGACAATTACCGCGTGCCGTTCTCCGAGGTCATACGTGAGACCTACTTCCCGGGCATTCACCTTGCCTGCGGCAACCTGCGCCTGATGGATTTCGAATACGATACGCCGACCGCGCTTGCCGAAAGGACGACCGACGAGCTTGGCCTGTTCTTCCAGCGCCTCGATGCCGTGATCCAGTCGGTTGAAGAGCACTATGACGTCGTTGTCCTCGATACGCCACCTTCGCTCGGCTACACGACTATGGCGGCTCTCTATGCGGCAACGGGCCTGATCATCACCGTTCACCCGGCCATGCTCGACGTCTCGTCATGCTCCCAGTTCCTGAAGATGATTTCGGATGTGACCCATACGTTGTCCGAAGGCGGTGCGGTTTTTGAACATGACTTCACGAAGTTCCTGCTGACCAGGGTCAACCCCAACGACGGGCCGCAGAAGATCATGTCGGGCACGATGCGGGACTTGTTCGGGACCGACGTCCTTGTCGCCGAGGCGATTGAATCGACCGCCATCGCATCTGCCGGCGTTGCCAAGAAAAGTCTCTACGAAATCGAATCCGGTGAAGTCGGCCGGGAAACCCTGAAGCGGGCGCTGGAAAGCGCAGACCGCGTCAACGCCGAAATTCTCGATCTGATCAAGAGTGTATGGGGCAGGGAGGTTTGACGATGAAAAAGTCGATCGTCAAAATGATGTCCGACGCGGCAGCTGCAGCCGCCGACAAGAAGGAGCCGCCCAAACCGGTTGCGGGCCAGAAGGTAACCGCACCCGTCGTGAATTCCATGGGGCGCGCCTTGTCGCATATGCGCGAGGACAGCATCGTTGCCCTTGATCCGTCGAAAATCGACCCAAGCCCGTTTTCCGATCGCTTCGAAACAGACCTCGAAGCGCAGGAGGCTCTCGAAGAACTCAAGCTTTCGATCCAGGATGAGGGGCAGAGGATCCCCGTTCTGGTGCGCCCGCACCCCACGGAACGGGACCGCTATCAGCTGGCCTATGGACACCGCAGGTTGTTTGCCATTCAGACATTGATGGCGGAAGCCGGCAAACCGGAGACGTTCAAGGTCAAGGCGTACGTTCGCAAGCTTAGCGATGCCGAGCTGATCAAGGAACAGTCGCTTGAAAACGGCGTCCGCGAAAACCTGACCTTCGCGGAGATGGTCCTGTGGGCTGTGCAGCTGCGCGAAGCAGGGCTCAAGCAGCGCGAGATGCAGCCGGTGCTCGGCCAGGTTCAAACGGTCATTTCCAATATGCGGAAGATCGCCGACAGCATCCCGCACGATATCATTCGCGCGATTGGCCGTGCCAGGAATGTTGGCCGGCCAGCGTGGATGGAACTGGCGAAGCTGTTTGAAGACCCTGCCGCCGAACAGCGCGTTCGATCCGTCATAGACGGTGAGGATTTCAGGCTGGCTGCTGCGCAGGACAGAATGTCCATGGTAACGCAGGCAGCAAGAGGCAAACAAAAGAAGGCTGCACCGGCAACACTGGCAGCAGCAGAAATCACATCGAACGGAACGGTACTGGCAAAACTGAAGAGAACATCGGCGGCAACCGTGTTCTCGATACCGAAATCCGAAGCTGAATTCAGTCACTGGCTGGAGGAGAACCTTCCGGACGTCTATCGCGATTATCTGCGCCAACGGCAGGAAACGGGACGTACGAAGGGCTGAGGATGGTCGTGGCATACCTCAAAAGGGAATGCCGGGCGCACAATGATCCGGGGCAGGTTTTCAAATGTAGTCCCGGGCCATATCGGCAAGAGGCCGGATTTCGGCCAGGCCCCGTGAAGAAGGAGACGGTGCGAGAGAAATAGAGACCAAATGAAAAGAGACCGAAACGGCGGCAACCGTTCAGTCTCTTTAATCACGGTTCAACTTGGAACGTCCAAACAGGAACCTCAACACTTCCCTGTTTTAGGCGAATTCCGAATCACGCGCAAGATCCATCTTGTGTGAACGGTGGATTTCTGCCGATTTCCCGAAGTTGAACCTCCTGAAACGCATAACGCCGCACGTTGGCTCGTGTCGGTGAACGGAGGTTGTCATGCCTGCTGTTTCGAACGTCTCTTCCTTCCGGAAGGTGACGCCGGGGATACTTGCGTCCCAGCGTCTGGCAATGTCGAACGACATTCCCGATATTGGAAAATCCGAAGTCGCTATTGCCTTGAAACGTGCGGCCCAGCCGATCGGTCTCACGTCGACAGCCTATCATGTCCTGGACATCCTGCTTGGCCTGTCAAAGCCGGACGACTGGAAAGGGGACAACAGGCCCGTTGTTGCCATCTCCAATGAGAAGCTTGCCTCATATGTCGGCAAGAGTGAACGAACGGTCATTCGCGCCATCAAGCAGCTGGTCGAGGCCCGTATTCTTGCCTACAGGGACAGTTCGACCGGCCGCAGGTGGGTGCACCGCAACGACAGTGGCGACATTACCTTTGCCTATGGTCTCGATTTCACGCCGGCAAGAGTGCGATACCGCGAAATCAAGCGCCAGGCCGACGAATGGCAGGCTCATCTCAATGCCGTCCGGGAAGCCAAACGGACGGTCATGAGGATCTCCAGGGCGATTGTCGACATCGTCGATGCAACGAAAGACGTCGACCTGACAGACTTCCTGGATCAGATGGCAGCTATTCTGGACGCGGAGACTGATGTTCAGGCAAAAGCTCAGGCGTTGCTGGACCTTTACGACCTGGTGATGGAAGCTCTGAAGGAGGCCTCCAATACGCAGTCAACTGCACATAAAAATGGGGATTCGTCATGCGAAGATGACATCAATGTCACCCCTATATTTAATACAAACTCACCAGACTCTTGTTCAAATAACCGGACATCTGCTCACGCAGATGAAATCAAAAATAAAACTAACGTCGCCTACGGCGCCGAAATAGCTCCTGAAAGGGAGCAAGCGGAGCGGGGTGGGGGCTCCAACAGGGGATATACACTGCAGAAAGGCTCCGGTAAGGCGGATTTTGTCCGATCGGAAACCCTGGACGCTGTTTCGATCTCTTTGCTGGAAAGCGCATGTACGTCGATCCAAGGCGATTTTGGGCTATCTCTCAAAAGCTGGCCGGACCTCATTGCCGCAACCGACGTGCTGAGGATCGGTATCGGATTAAGTGAAAAAGGCTTTACCGAAGCCTGCGGAAGGCTGGGGCGGCATGTTGCTGCGGCGATTCTTGCGATGGTGGCCGAAAAGGCCTTGCGGGATCCGGAAAAAATCAGCTCGCCGGGCGGTTACTTCCGGGCATGTTGTGAACGGGCGACCGAAGGCAAACTTGCGCTGGCAAAATCCCTGTTCGGCCTCGCTGCGCGCTGATCGGGCGCCGCGGGGAGCGGGATCCTCTTGTGCGAGTACTGCTTCCGGGCAGGGGGCGCCAAAATGAAGGGATCTTGAAACTTTGTGGTCTTCCCGGGAGTGCTGATCCTGCACGAACACGGGTAATCGCTGCAGGGCACGTAGGCGGCGCTGGATTCGAGCCTTCATAAACTTGCCTTACGCATGGCTGACTTTTGTCAAAACGACGCCTCATTCCTGCGATCCTGTTCCCCACCTGGAAGCCCGGTGTTTTGCACCATGAACTAAATTGTCCGTTCGTTCGTCTTTCAACGACAACGAAGCAAGACCGACTGGAAACTTCATGAGCAGATCTGTTTTCATTGCACTTTTTTTCATGGCATTTGTCCAAGGCGCTTACGCGAAATCCAGTGAACTGAAGAACCACCGGGGAGACCCTGAAGAATTCAGTTTTGCGACGGTGATCGCGAAGGCTCGGGAACTCGGGACAAGACCGTATGAAGCGCAAAAAGTGCGATCTGAAGATCTTCTGGAGGAAATTGACTACGACGCGCATTGGAAGATCAGCTTTCGCAAGTCGGCCACCCTGGAGCTGGTACCAGGCGTCCCAATTCAGTTTTTTCACCTGGGCCGCTTCTTCAAGCAACCGGTCAAGCTGAACGAAGTCGCTGATGGCGTTTCCCGAGAAATTCTCTATTCACCTGACTATTTCGACATGCCGCACGACAGTCCGGCGCGAAAGTTGCCCGAAAATCTCGGATTTGCCGGGTTCCGCGTCATGCGGGAAGATTTGAAAACCGACTGGGTTTCCTTCCTGGGTGCATCCTACTTCAGGACAGATGGCCAGTCTCGCCAGTATGGGCAGTCGGCGCGCGGACTTGCCCTTAACACCGGACTTTCGATGCCGGAGGAATTTCCCAGATTTACGGAATTCTGGTTCGAACCATCCGCATCGACAGATGACGGTTTGGTTGTCTATGCACTTCTTGATAGCCCATCTGTCGCCGGCGCCTATCGAATGCACATGAAAAATGAGGAGGGCAGTGGGCAGGTCATGGATGTGACAAGCCACCTATTCTTCCGAAAGTCCGTGGAAAGACTGGGAATAGCGCCACTCACAAGCATGTACTGGTACTCTGAGTCCAATCGCCTGAAAGGCCGGGATTGGCGCCCTGAAGTGCACGATACCGATGGTCTTGCGATGATTAGCCAGTCGGGAGAGATGATATGGCGGCCCCTCAACAACCCGTCCGAGGTTCGCACGTCCACCTTTCGGGCGGACAATGTGAGAGGATTTGGCCTCGCACAACGAGACCGGGAGTTTGAGAATTTTCAGGATGACGGAGTGTTTTATGATCGTCGACCGTCCGTCTGGATCGAACCTGACGAACCTTTTGGAAAGGGTGTGGTTCAACTGGTGGAGATCCCCACGGACGACGAGATCTATGACAACATAGTCGCTTATTTTTTACCGGACGAACTGCCGAAAGCGGGTGACGAATGTACGTTTTCCTACCAGATGACATGGCGTGATCAGCATCCGCTGCCTCAGTCCGGTGCCCGGGTTTTCGCAACCCGTATCGGCCAGGGAGGAATTCCAGGACAACCTCGACCGAAGGACCAGATGAAAGTCGTGGTCGAATTCCAGGGCAAATCCTTGAACGGGATGAAGAAGAAGGACGAGGTTGAGGCCGTTGTGGAGCTTTCCAAGGGTGAGCCAATAAATCTTTTCGTTCAACCTGTCGTCGGTACGGATCGTTGGCGCTTGACGTTCGATGTCAAGATCGACGGGCGTGACCCGGTGGAGGCGCGCGCTTTTCTGAAAGGCGGCGATGATGTCCTGAGTGAAACCTGGCTCGGGCAATTGATAGCGGAGCACCTGGAATTGGAATAGTTTCCCGATGTGGCAAAGGGCACAGTTACCAAGTGCGGGAATACCGAGCCTTGAAAACCGAACTGGGATTTTGTGTCTGTATTTCCCTGATGCTTGCCCGAAGTGTGAAGGCTTTGGTCAAGGGTTGTTGCAACGAAACGCTCGAGTGCCACACGGCGTCGTCTTTTGAGTTGTTGAATTCCGCTGCCAAGACTGTCGCGGTCGGGCCCAGAGACACTTCCACGCTCTTGGTGGTATTCCAGTCAATGTCATTCGTCTCGAAACCGGGCGTCTGGAAAGAATAGGAATCTCGCAAGATCAGGTTGGCGTGCCTTGTGAGTTTGATTTTCTTTCCTGCAGTGAATCTGGTCGATGCAAGGTCGTTGTCCGGGTCAAAGCGCAAGGTCAGGTCCGTCTCGTCCATTCCTGCCAATTTGTAGTCGTCTTCGAAACGCAGTCGTGTCCATAGCGTTCCACTCGGTACGTAGCTGCGTGGCGCATTGAGCACATGCCTGGGCAAAGCTGCTGGCATGTTGATATCCGATCCAAATGCAGGCCGGCCCGGAACAGGAAGCTGAGCGCCTACCGTCATGTTGTAGGAACTTTCAGATGGCTTTGAAAAAGACCAGACGTAAGGTTTGATATTCTCAGCGTGAACAGGCGTGACTGTTGCGGAGGCCGCTGCCGCAGTGCCTGTGATTACGCCCTTGATTACGGAAACTGCCAGTAGGTAACTCGGTGTGCGCATGTTCTATTATCGAGAGCTTGAGGTCGCTTGCTGTCGGTCTGACGGGATGAAACTGAGTGAACTTGATTCCGAAAAGGTTAATGCAACAGTACGCAATGATACCTTGCGAAAGTTACCTAGGTTTCGAAATATATATCTCTAAGTATCAGAGTTGATTGAATTAATATCTCTTCCGCTGATCATGTGAACATGGATATGCATATGGAATGAGTTCCACTTTTGCTGTGGGAATACACTGATTTCATAACCGCCGAGTTGATAAGAACCGCGTCTCGCGGACTTGCAACGTGGCTATCTTTTGTGGATCGGGCTCGAGGCATCCCCTTGCTACAATATAACTGGTCAACTTCCTGGCGTCTGTGTCTCAGAGGGCTTCAGGCATTCGGTTGTTCTGCAAACCCAGGCCTGTCGGCAAGTTAGCGAGCACCTTTTCCGCCGGAATTGCGTCGGTCTTCAAAGATGTCCACGGCGCTGAAAAATCTTCGGTGATTGACGATCGTCTCACAGAAAATCCTCTGTTGGCACAGTTATGTGTCTTTGGGGTGCCCTGTACCCCCGATCGCTGATTCAATTTATGGCTGCAAATGAAAGCAGTACATTCACATTCTGTTTCAATCTTGAAATGCGCCGGAACTCGGCGGTTTCCGAGGCGTTACTCCCATATCGTCGCCTCATCCCTGTCAGATACCGGCGACTTCAATCTGGGAGAGTTACAATGCTACGTGAACTTGTCACTGCGTCCGCAATCGGACTGTTCATGGTCGGCGGTGCGTATGCGCAAAGCTCGACTGAAGTACCTACGACTACCGTGCCGGCAACTCCTGCCACCCCTGAGCCCGTTCAGATGGTGAAAAAGGCCGAAGGACACCTTGCCACGGATCTGCTTGGCCGAACGGTCTACAATGGTACGAGTGAAGAGTCTGAAGCAATTGGCGACGTCAACGACTTCACTGTGGGTCCTGACGGTCAGATTCAGGCAATCGTGATCGGAGTTGGAGGCTTTCTTGGCCTGGGCGAGAAAAACGTCGCGATCGAGTACGGCCTTGTGAAGTTCGAAGATCGCAACGATAGCGAGGTGCTGGTGGTTGAAACGACCGCAGAAAAGCTGGATGCGCTGGAGCCCTTCGAGGAAGCTGCATATCGCCCCGTTCCAGCTGATGAAAGCGTGGATGAAACCAGGCCGGCAACCGCTGAGGATCTGAACAATGCACCGGTTGAGAAAGCTCCTGAGGCGCTGATTGATTCCGAAGCGGATAGAAACGTTACGCCTGCAAACTGACATCGTGACCAGAATGGTGCGGGCGGCATTCCGAAATGTCGCCCACACTAAAAATATTCCATAATCAAAATTACGCGATTCTCGCTTGTGAGCGGGGCACATTCTATCCCGAACTGCAACAAAGGCGCTAAGCTGCCTGCTTTTCGGGAGCGATGTTTTGTCAGTTCCTGAGGAACCGATACGACCCCTGATCGATCGGTTGAACAACACTCCAAGGAAATGCCTCGGATATAAAACGCCAGCCGAAATTTTTCGCCAAGGAATAGAATTCTGACAAGTCTTTCGCGTCAGTCAGTAATCTTTTCAGTTCTTAGCAAAAGTTGAGACAACAAGCTCCAGCTGTTGGCTGCGTGCTAGGCTGGCAGGCGTGATGACGAGCTGGTCTTTAATTAGAGACCAACAATCCTCACGACTTGATCCAAGTTCCTTGCAATCAGGATGTTCCTTCCAGTGATTAAGAAAGAAAGACCGGGCGGCCTCGTTCTCAACATTCAGATCGCCTAAGCGCTCATAGCCGCCAAGTTCAATGCCGATCTTCTTTGCGCTCAGGTATACTAATTCGCTACTATAGATTTCTGATTCACCTTTTCTGTAATAGAGGTCATACTCCCAGTTAAAATAATCTGTCGCAGCAAGTACGATCGGGTGATACCAATCTTTGGGTGGGGTTAAATTCTTGATCCGGTATATTTCGTAGTCATGTCCAACTCCGCGTTGCAAGAATACATCTAACTCTGATTCGTAAACATCGCCGTCCGACGTTGCTTCGACGACAATGGGGCCGCCACCAGAAGCACGCAGGATTCCAACATGGGTCAATCTGCTGCCAGTGGCAGCTTTAAGCATTTCCGCTTCAAAGTTGCGCGTCTCCTGAAAAATCAGGTCTCCTCGTTGCCAATTACCGAGCAGCTGATCCGCAAACGCTGTGTTGGCAGACGAAAAAGACAAGAAAACCGAAGCCCAAAATATTTGGTTCAGTACCTTTGGCCTCATACAAATCCCCGATTGAATGCCACGTATGGGGCAATGTCCTTGAAACTTGGCTGTGCCCCTAGAGTAGAAATGTTTGCGCATACAACCAACATTTAGTTCATCTGCAACGGGCTTGACAACCTAACCAGCGCGCAAGGCAACGCGTACAAAATCGGAGGACGCAGGGGCACCGGACGCCAACGCCTGAATTGGCTAACCCTTGGACCAGGCGCGCAGGCGTCGGGCGGCGGTTCGACCGATGATCACGGGTTCGGTTTGACCGCGTAATGTGACTGCCTGTTTGCCACCAGCGTCGTGTTTGATGGCCTCAATGGTGCTGCTGTTTATGATAATCGAACGGGAGATGCGCACCAGTTCGCGGTGTTCGATCTCGACTTCAAACTGACCCAATCGCCGGCTCACAAGGATCACACGGCCACGCGTCAGATGAACCCGTGTGTAATCACCTTCCGCTTGCAGCATCGCAATTTCATTGAGCAACAAGAACTGCGTCGCACCATCGACACGGATTGCTATACGTTCGTCACTGGCACCTGGGGAGACCGCACGCCGCTCCCTTTGCCGTACGATAAGGCGATCGATGGCCCGCTCAAGGCGCTCGGGCTCGACTGGTTTCAGCAAATAGTCCGCCGCTCCATGGTCAAATGCACGTACCGCATGATCTGCATGCGCTGTGACGAAAACAAAATCGTACGGATTTTCATCCGCACGCAGTATCGCAAACCCGTCTGGTTTACCCATCCCGAGGTTTATGTCGAGGAAGGCTGCATCAGGAGCGTGCGTTTCCAGCAGTGTCTTGGCTTCCGCCATCGAAGCGCCCGTGCCGACCACTTCCACTGCATCATGGGCATTGCACATGCGGCTCAGAAGACGCCGCGCCGGCGGTTCATCATCAACGACAATCACGCGAAGCATGGTTCACCCGAGAGCGTGAGCTCTGCAACAACTTCGTCTCCATCATGACGCAACTGAAATCGGTGACGGTTCGGGAAATGCAGGTCGAGGCGGCGCTGTAAATTTGAGAGGCCAATGCCCGTATCGGTCTTGCCCGGGATCAGTTGACCTGCGTTTCGAACCTGCAGGAGCAGACCCTTATCGTCCTTGTGTGCCGAAACTCGGAGGTTCAGGTCCGACGTGTAGCCGTGCTTGAAGGCGTTCTCAACCAGTAGCTGGAGGGTCCATCGGGGCAACAGGTGTTGTGCCGCAAAAGGAGTGACATCGAGGCCCATCAGAAATGGCACTTCGAACCGGCCTTCCTGGATCCTGAGATAAGTGCGCAAACTATCGATTTCTTCGGCGAGAGAACAGACCGGGCGCTGATGTTCCTCCAGGTTATGGCGCAGGAAAGCCGCGGTGTTGCGGATCATTTCAAGCGCGCCGTCTGGATTATAGTGGATCTCCGCCGCAATCGTGTTCAGCGTGTTGTAAAGAAAATGCGGGTCGAGCTGAGTACGCAGACGATGCAACTCGGCACGTGTTGCATTGGTTTCCGCGAGGATACGGCGGGTTTCAGCAGCGCGCGCCTTGCTCCAGGAAATCATCCAGGCGTAGAGCGAAAACCAGCATACAAAAATTGCGAAATAATAGGCGCCAGGGATCGCGGCAACGCCGCCATCGCGCCAAGGCAAGGTCTTTTCGAAAGAGGCGAGGATCCCTCCGCCGATCAACATCTGAACGCCAGCGGCAACGACGCAGAACGTAAAGCCAAAGAACGCGAAACGAGGGCTTATCCTGACGACCCCAAGGCGGACAGCGGTCATATGGAAGCCAGCGGTCATCAAGAAACCGAGAGAGTCCAACGTCAGCGTCATCTGCGCGGCGAGAAGCGTATCGTTGTAAAGCACGACGCGGGCGAGAAACCCAATCGAAGCGAGGAAGAGCCACGCGGTCGTATGTGCTTTCAGGAGAGGAAAGCCAACTTCCAGTAGCGCTGTTCCAGGGTTGTCGAATTCATATTCGTCTGCAGGCGCCAGCGAGTTGTCCCAGGGATCGTTCTTCAATTGAGCACCGCGCATCGGTCGGTTCGTTCTCACGTGGGGTCGAAAAAGAGGATCCGCAGTTTTACGTACTGCGCTCGCGCCGGGCGAGCATGCGAGGTAATTGCGCGGCAGTCAACACAAAGGGCGCTCACGGTACTTTCAAGCAATGCTGAAAATGCTGTTTCGTCGAGTGTTTTTGTCAATTCATCGATCCAAACTTGCAGTGTGTTCGACCGAAATGAAATGGATTGCGCATTGAGGCTTCGCATAACCGACCCACGCCTATGCGACTGAATTTTGTTTCCGGAGTTCCCTTAAATGATGTGCCGCATGCTGTCCGCTCGCCGTTTTGACGATAACGACAAGAACAAGAGCAACGTTCGCGCCTGTGCAGCCAAGCAAGGAATGTTGGTTTCAACATCTGTGCTTGCTCTCATTTATGCACTCCCTGGCCACGCCAATGATTGTACATATCCCGTACCCAACAACGGTCCGGTGAACTGCACCTTGGACTCAGGCACCACAAGCGGTGTCTCGATCGTCCAGTACGGTTTTGAGTCCGGCGTCTCGATGACACTCGAAAACAATGCGACGCTCTCGCAGAACACTGACGCCGCGAGTTATGAGGAAAACAGCAATGAGCTGTATCTTCATTTCTTCGGCTTGAACGGAACTACCGATGATGGAGTAAACGGCGTTGCCGGACCGTCACTCACGGTCATCAACAATGGCAACATCACAGCAACGGGCACCGCATCTCAGTCAGACACGGTCACTGAAATCGCACCTATCGAGATCCTCAGCAACGGTGGAAGCGGCGCGACGCCGGACGACAATGGTACCGGAGGTTCGGGTGCTAACGGCGGCACCGTGACCATCACCAACAATGCCAGCATCATCATCGACCCATCCGCAACGCAGGACGTCAACGCAGAACTTCGGGGCATACGCGCGCACAGCAACGGTGGCGCCGGCGGCGACCAAAACTCAAGCCTGGTGATCGGTGATCAGTATGGCGGTCAGGCTGGTGACGGGAATACCGTCTCGGTGACGAATTCGGCGAGCGGGACCATCTCGTTCGGCAGCGATGGCGCACCCGTGTCCGGTGAAAATGTGGGCCGTGCCATTGAAGCGGTGAGCCAGGGAGGGACCGGTGGTGACGACAACGGTCCTGGTGGTCAAGGCGGATCCGTCACCATAACCAACGAAGGTACAGTCAACGTTTTTTATAGCGAGCGTGCAACCGGTTCCAGTGGCGTTGCTGGCCTCTACGCCCGCAGCGAGGGCGGTAGTGGAACGGAGTCGAATGACAATAGCGACGATGGTGGTGCGGGGGCGTCCGGCGGGGCAGTCACCATCAACAACAGCGGTTCAGTCCGCGTAGATACTTCGGCCACAGCAAATCCGATCCAGGGCGAGTCTGCTGCATTGCTTGGCATATCGATTGGCGGAGCTGGAGGCGAGTCATCCAACAAGGCCACAGGCGGTGCTGGCGGTTCGGCTGGCACCGTCACCGCCAATCCCTCCGGCACGATCGTGACCGATGGTGACGGCATATCGGGGTTGATCGCTCGCTCCGAAGGCGGCGCAGGTGGTGACGGCGATGGCGATACGGATTCGACCGGTGGGAAAGGTGGTGCCGGCGGTGATATCCAGGTGAGCCTTGGCGGTTCGATCACGACTTCCGGCGATGAGGCCTACGGTGTCATGGGCCAATCCATCGGCGCGCTTGGCGGAGGCAATGCCGGGACCGGCGGACTTGGGGGCAATGGCGGTTACGTCGGCTTTTATAGCACTTCGGGGTCGGTGACCACGGCCGGTGACTTTGCCTCTGGTATCACGCTGCATTCCGTGGGCGGCGGCGGTGGCACAGGAGATAATTTTACGGGTGTGCTGGCAGGGTCCGGCGGAAACGGCGGCAACGGTGGTGATGCCGGACAGGTGGAACTCTCATCCGGCTCCGCAGTCACTACGAGCGGTGACTATGCAGCGGGCATCATCGCGCAGTCCATTGGTGGATCTGGCGGGACAGGCGGTATTGGCGCGGGGCTCTTCCTGGGGCTCGGCGGTGACGGCGGTGCTGGCGGTTCTGCCGAACAGGCAATTGTCAACAACACGGGCGTTATTGTCACCAGGGGCTACGGCTCAAACGGCATCATCGTCCAGTCGCTGAGCGGCGGTGGCGGCGTGGCGGGCGTTGATGGTGGTACCTTGTCGATTGGCGGCCAAGCGGGCGCCGGTTCCAACGGCGCGCGTGCTTATGCGACCAACAACAACAACGTGACAACCAGCGGCGATGCGTCGGTGGCGATCGTGGCCCAGTCCATCGGCGGTGGCGGCGGCTCGGCCGCGGGCAGCGCGGGAATATTCGTGGTTGGTGGTTCAGGGTCCGCCGGCGGTAACGGAGGCGAAGTCGAGGTCTATCATGTCGGCGGCGCGCTGAGCACTGCAGGCGAGTTCTCGCATGGCATCACGGCGCAATCCATTGGTGGCGGCGGCGGTAACGGCGGTAATGTGTTGGACCTCTCGATCGGTTCCATCGGCCTTGCTGGTGTTGGCGGCTCTGGCAGTGCCGGTGGCGACGGCGGGTCCGTGTGTGTCACAAATTTCTACGACACCGCTTCTGGTTGTTCGAATGCGCCAAGTGACGATAGGTCCGAGGCACCGGCGACGAGCATGGCGAGTATCCTAACCATTGGCGACTTTGCCGTGGGCGCAATGGCTCAATCCATCGGAGGTGGCGGTGGCAACGGTGGCTCGGCAACAGGTGTGGACATCGCATCGGTCACCAATCTCCAGGTGGGCGCTTCTGGGAGCGCCGGCGGCAACGGCGGCGAAACCCGGCTTTCCTTCAATGATTTTAAAGTCGAAACGCGAGGCAACAACGCCACAGGCTTGCTTAACCAGTCTATTGGGGGCGGTGGCGGCAATGGAGGCAATGCGCTTGCAAAGAACGCCTTGTCACTTCTTCCTATGCAAGTCGGCGGCAACTCTGGCGTCGGTGGAACCGGCGACAGCGCGACAACCGAACTAAATCGCACATTTGTAAAAACACTTGGTGCCAATGCGGCGGCCGTCGTCAACCAGTCGATTGGTGGCGGTGGCGGTACCGGGGGATCAGCGTCGGGATATGATGGCAGCGTCGGGATCAGCATCGAGACCGCCGTTGGCGGCAGCGGTGGAGCTGGTGGCAACGGCGGGACTTCCGATGTCCTGCTGGACGAGGGTACCGTTATCGCGACAGGTATCTATCAAGGGTCTGATGGTACGGCCGCCAATTCGTCCGCAACCGACTCTCACGGCGTGATTGCCCAATCCATTGGCGGCGGTGGCGGCGCCGGCGGCACAGCGACGGCGGATGCCATTACCCTGGCAGCTCCGACCGGTGAAGATGTTTCCTTTGCCGTTACGATTTCCACCGCAGTTGGTGGGTCTGGTGGCGTCGGTGGCAATGGCGACTATGTCAGCGTCGGCCTCACCGGCACGAAGGAACCTTCGGAAATTGCGACAGGCGGTGACGGGGCGTTTGGTATCCTGGCACAATCTATCGGCGGCGGTGGCGGCGATGGCGGCGGCTCTTCCTCCCTCGCAGACACAATCGGCGATGCCGATACGATTTCGGTCGATGTCTCTACCAGTATCGGTGGCACCGGCGGGTCCGGCGGGAATTCCGATGTGGTTATCGTCGGCATCGATACAGGCTCCAGCGTCCAAACCTATGGAGACCACGCCAACGCAATCGTTGCACAAACCATTAGTGGCGGCGGCGGCAACGGCGGTGTCGGCAGTTCCAGCAGCAACAAAATCGGTGGCGGCTTCAATGCCACGGTGAATATCGGTCTTGGAGGCACAGGTGGAACGTCAGGTTCCAACAATAGTGCCACCGTCGAGCTGGACACAGGGTCTACCGTTGCAACCTACGGCGCAAACTCACATGGGGTGGTGGCGCAGGCGATCACTGGCGGTGGCGGCACCAGCCAGGGGGGGAACATCGGTCTGTCGGCCTCCGGGGAGACCGGCGGTGACGACGACGACGACTCGTCGGATCTTTCAGCCTCCGTCACCGTCAACGTTGGGAGCACCGGAGGCAACAGCACGACCGCAGGAACTGCCGAAGTTACCGCCCTGGGTTGGGTTTCTACAACTGGAGGCGATTCCGACGGTATCGTTATTCAATCCATCGGCGGTTCTGGTGGCATCGGTGGCTCGGCCGGTAGCGACGCCGGCGATGATGGTGACGGGGACGAAAACGACGGCGGATTCCAGGGCGGCGACGAAGACACAAGCTACACGCTCACGGCTTCCGTCGGCGGCACAGGCGGCACAGGCGGGAATGGCGGCGGCGCCGTCCTTTCCTTCGGTGGCAACGTAACCACCAAGGGCGATTGGGCCGATGGTATCGTGATGCAATCCATTGGTGGCGGTGGCGGCACGGCCGGGACTGCCGTCGCCGCCGGCAGCGAAGCCACCGCCTCTCTCGATCTCGCTGTGGGCGGTACGGGCGGCACAGGCGGAAACGGCGGTGAAGTTTCAGTAACCCTCACAGACACGGCTGCTTCGGTCGCGACAATGGGCTATGGCGCACACGCCATGCTCCTCCAAAGCATTGGCGGTGGTGGTGGCCACGGCGCGGACGGTTCCGATTCTGCCGATGCCCAGATTGCCGTCGGTGGCGGTATCGGTGGTAGCGGAGGTGCGTCCGGCAACGGCGGCGCGGTATCTGTAAGTGGCGATTGGCTGTCGGCCAGCACGCAGGGCGATGATGCGTTTGCTCTTTTCGCCCAATCCATTGGCGGTGGCGGCGGCACCGGTGGCGCCGGCAGCAGCGAAGCGTCGGACAACGACGATAGCCACAGTCTGAGGCTGTCCTTGGGTGGCGACGGCGGAGGCAGCGGCAATGGCGGCACGGTCACTATCGACACCGGCGTAACCATTAAAACTGTTGGCGACCGCGCCTACGGCATCCTGGCTCAATCCATTGGCGGTGGTGGTGGCGTATCGGGCAGTGCTGACGGCGGCAGTATCAGTAGCCTGGCTCTCAACGGCACTGATGGCACGACCGGCAATGGCGCGGAGGTGTCGGTGACCCTGGACTCAGGATCCACAGTTACCACCACAGGGCGCGGAGCGCATGCCGTCATCGCACAGTCGATCGGCGGTGGTGGCGGCTTGATGGGTGATATCAGCGGGGCGTTCAACAACGACTCAATCGGAGTAAGAGACGGCGATGGTACCGGGGGCACTATCTATGTGGACGTCGATGCGGACATCACCACATCCGGCGACGGCGCCTTCGGAATTCTGGCGCAGTCCGTCGGTGGCGGTGGCGGTCTCGCCGGAGACAGCAACGGTGTTTACGCCGGCAGTAGCGCGACTTCGCCTGCGGGTGGCGACGGCACCGGCAGCGGCGGAGCCGTTACAGTTGTCCAGTCCGGTACCATATCGGCGGGCGGTGAAGGCTCGATCGGCATTTACGCCCAAAGCGCGGGTTATGCGAACACGCAGGCCATCAATGTTACGACAAACGGAACCGTAACGGGGGGAACCGGATCGAACGGCGCGGCGGTCCTCACATCGGGGGGCACGACGGACAACACGGTTGAAGTGACCGAAGGTGCGCTCGTTCTTGCCGGCACCGGAGGCGACGCAATTCGACATGAAACACTCGATGACGAAGGCGTCTCTGGAGAGAGTACCCTGCTGGTGGACAACAGCGGTGTCATCGACGGATCCATCAGACTCCACGCGGATGGCGACCCGGTGGCAGGTCTGATCCAGAACAACACCGGTGGCACGCTTCGGGGCGCAACTGTCTATACCGGTACGTTGACCAACTCCGGGACGGTGGCAATCGGCGATCGGGGTAATAAAGGCACCACACGGCTCTCGGGCGATTTCACACAGAGCGAGAGCGGGATCTTGCAGGTTGGCGTCGATTTTTCTGGCGCGCGGAGTGACCTGTTTTCGATTGAAGGAAATGCGACGTTTTCTGGACAACTGTCGGTGGATGCCGGCACACTTGCGCCTAATGTTGAGCTCGAAGTCGTGAATGTCGTTGGCGCTCTCAACGGGTCGTTGGAAGCCGCCGACACCGCCGCCGTCGACTACAGTCTCCGCACTGAAGGCGGCTCCGTGAAAGTATCTGTGGCGGACACCCGGTTTGAAAGTGCGTTCAGCGTGTTCAACCGAAATCAACGAAACATGGGGGCTCACCTGGATGCGATCTTCGACGCCGGGAGTGGTCCTTATGGAGGGTTGCTCGCAGATTTGGATCGCTTGTCGAAAAGCGATACCAGCGGTCAGTCTTTTGCAAAAGCTCTGTCCGCTCTTGCACCTGGAGGCTCGCAGGCAGCCGCCGCAGCACAGGCTCAACTGGCCTCGGGTCGTCTCGGTAAAGTTTTGAGCTGCCCGGTGTTTGCCGGGGACACGGCAATCCTTGAGGAAGAAGCCTGTATCTGGAGCAAAGTCGGCGCCGCAGCTGTCACACAAGGCGGCAGCCCTGGCTATGATGGCAACGTCTACGGTCTGGCCGCCGGAGCTCAATTCGAGGTGCGCCCCGATTGGTTCGTTGGTTTTGCCGCAGGCTACGAGAACGCCTCGTATGACAGCAATGACGGCTTGTCCAACGTGGAAGGCGACACCGGCTTCGTCGCAGCGGCATTGAAACGGCAATGGGAAGGATGGCTGCTGGCGGGCGCGGTGTCGGCTGGCTATGGCACCTTCAACACAACTCGCCTGATCGACCTGCCCAGCTTCAGCGGAACAGCAAACGGCGATATGGATGTGACAACTGTGGCCGGCCGCATCCGGGCCGCCTACACCTTCGGCAATGAAAAGGGTTATGTGCGTCCCTTCGTGGACCTCGACGTGATCAACACCTACACCAGCGGCTATGACGAACGCGGGGCGGGAATCTATAACCTCCGGGTCGACAGTGAGAGCCAGACTACGTTCGTGGCGACACCGGCACTGGAACTGGGTGCACGTCTTGCGCTCCAGGAGGGCTGGGTCGCCCGCGGCTTTGTGCGGGGGGGCGTAAGCTTTTCCTCCGAGGACAACTGGACCACCTCGGCCGCACTCATTGAAGCGCCTGTGGGTTCCGGTACTTTCGAAGGCTCTCTTGCACTTGCTGATGTCGTTGGCCGAGTGGCAACCGGCGCACAATTTACCCACACCTCCGGTTTCGATCTGACCGCGGAATACGAAGGTGCGTTCGGCAACGACTATTCAAGCCACAGTGGTGCGCTCAAGTTTTCCTTCAGGTTTTAAGCGCTGAGAAGTCCCTGTCCCGGATCAGGCTGACACCGTCACGGGGCCCGGCACGAACAACGAAACGGACCGTGAGTGATCGGCGGTGGAAAGCTCCAGGGGCCGTTCGTCATAGCGGGGGCTGGACCTTTCCGCCGTCAGTCTCCCGGCCCCGAGCAACCTGCGTTCAAAAGAATGCAGACGGGATGTTCAAGCCGTCTAAAAACGATCAAACTGCATCCGTTACTTGAACGGATCTTCTCTGTCTGCAACATTCGCGTTTATTGACATATTTTTACAACCAATGACTTGATCAGCTATCAAAGGGCCTGCCGGATGCCTGTCTACACCTTCAACACTTTGTACGATCGAAAAGAAAAACGTCCCGACGAATACGGTGCGGTGACTGTATTGACTGAAATCATTTGCCCTGGAACCCATCATCAATACGAGCGGCAGACTTCGGTCTATGGATATGTCTATCCTCTTGACACCACGTCGGGCCGTAAGTCGGCGCCGGAACCGTTTTCGGGTTTTCGGATTGGCGCGACCAAGCGCATTCCCAAGAAGGCCAAACTGATCAGCCCACGCAATAGCGGCAAGGTCGACATGGACAAGGGACACATCATCGCTCTGGAGTTGGGTGGCCCCGATGTCCCGGCCAATATCTGTCCGCAATGGTCGCAATTCCAACGGAACGGCGAATGGCGGCGAATGGAAGTCGAGGTTCATGAGATCGCGCAGCAGCAAGAAGCGCACGACAATCTGGTGAAGATGACCGTGCATCTTTATTACAATGGTTCTCTGTCGCACACCCGCGGGCTTTGCCCCTCGGGATTCCAGGTAGACCTGACCTTGAACGACACGAACTCGCTGCTCAAACGCTACCAGATCGACAACACCCACAGCTCCGTCGATGATCAAATGTTCTGGCGCATTGCGGACCCACTGGATTCGAAAATGGACGTGGTAGATCCGATCGGAATGCCTCCCCCCATAACGCCCAGCCCCAGCTTCCCCGGCGCACAACCGGTAATGACCCAGCGGCAAAACGGCATGAACTGGTTCGATTTTGCCAATCGTCACATTGATGACGAGGATGAATACATGGATCAGAGCTAAGGAGCAGAGTGCAGAACTCAGCGACGAACAAGCCGAAAATCCAACGGTGTATTGGTGGCGAACGTAACGGCGTGCGCGGTAAAGGTCAGCATTGAGCCTTTCGCGGGCCTCTGGCCCCTGACAAATCCAGGGGCCAGAAGCTGCGTCGGTCAGCGCGACAGCAACAGGGGGATGACGGTTTGCTCCAGCATTTCCCGTGTTGTGCCTCCCAGAATGTTCTCCCGCAGGCGTGAATGTCCGTAGGCACCCATTACCAGAAGGTCGGCTCCCAGTTCGCGTACACTGTCCAGCAAGGCTTCGGACACGGGCCTGTCGGCCGACGCCACACTTTGAACGGAAATGCCGAGACCGTGGCGGGCAAGGACCGTTGCGATATCGCTGCCAGGGTCTTCCCCGTGATCATTGTCGCCGACGACCGGGTCAACCAGCAGCAGCGTGATTTCCTCGGCTGACTTCAGAAACGGCAGCGACTCGGAAACGGCACGGGCGGCTTCCCGCCGTGAATTCCAGGCGATGGCCACTTTTGTGCCAATGTGGTCGGCCTTGAAGGAACTCGGAACATAAAGCACGGGCCGGCCGGAATCGAACAGCGCTCCATCGATCGCATTCTTTTCGACGGAATTGAGCTCTTGCTCCACGGAGCGCAGGACAACAGCCAGATCACAATAGATGGCATGGCGGGCAACAAGATTGTCCTGGCGAGCGGTAGAAGACAGACTTGGCCGGACGTCGAACGAGATACCTTCCCTTGCAAGCTGTGCTTCTACGCGGGATGCAAGGGATGTCAGCTCGATCTTTCGCTGGTCGAATTCCTTCGCCCAGATTTCGATGTATCCGTGCCCGCCAGATCCGTAGAACGGCAGTTGCGGGACTTCACCGATCGGCAAAACTGTGAGATGAGCATCAAAAGCCTTCGCTACCGTGACAGCCTTCCCGACGGTTTCCGCAGAGACATCAAGTTCCGTGATTGCGAGTATCGTCTTGTAGGTCATCGTACCGGCTCCCTCCCCTGTTCGCCTGCGTGGGCGCGCGCCGTGCAGATCATCATCTGCATTTTCCGGGAAAACGATTGAGAGGCAAACTGGTGGTGACTACGTAGCCAGTCGGCAGGTGTTCCGGGTGGAATAAGCATTGGTCCCGACTTGGCGTGCCGCGTTCCACCCGCGAGAATTCGTCCGTGACAGAAGCGTATTCAGCGTTCTCATCTTATCTTGAACGGCCAAGTTGCCGCTGCCTCGACGGATCCATTAGCCCTGAACCGTTTGCACCAAACCAGCATCGACACTCCCTTCGCAATCGACCCTGAAGTGGTTGCTCAGGAACTTTCGGTTCACCCCATGGCGGGGCTCGGGGAAGATGAAGTTGTCAGGCGTCGACAGCGTTATGGCACCAACAGGTTTCGCGAGCTGAAAACCAAGAGCGCATTCGCAATCCTTGCCCATCAATTTGCGAGCATCATTGTCTGGCTTCTTGCAGCCGCCGTTTTCATGTCTCTGCTTCTGGGCGACTTCGCCGACGCGATCGCGATATCCATCGTCCTGGTTCTGAACGGTGCCATCGGGTTCTTCACCGAGTTGCGGGCGGCCCGGTCGATGGAAGCCCTGTTGCGGATCACCACGACGCACTCCCGTGTGCGCCGAAGCGGCAAGGTGCTTGAGATCGAGGCAACGGCGCTGGTTCCTGGAGACATCGTGATCCTTGAGGCAGGAGATGTCGTCACGGCTGACCTTCGCCTCACGGTCGCTTCCGATCTTCATTGCGATGAGTCCCTGCTGACCGGGGAAAGCGTTCCGGTTGAAAAGCAGACTTCCACGATGGCCGAAGAAACGGTGCTTGCCGAACGCTTCAACATGGCATTCAGCGGAACGGCGGTCACTCAGGGGCTTGGCGAAGGCATCGTTGTTGCCACCGGCATGTCGACGGAACTCGGCCGGATCAGCGCCCTTGCGCAACAGGCCGACGCCGAAATCTCTCCCCTCGAAAGGAGACTGGACAGGCTGGGGCAGAAGTTGGTCTGGCTGACGCTGGTGCTTGCCGCGCTCACGATCATGGCAGGCATTCTCTGGGGCCATCCTCTGTCAGAGATGCTGAAAACCGGTATTGCGCTTGCGGTTGCCGCCATTCCGGAGGGCCTGCCGATCGTGGCGACGTTGTGCCTGGCCAGAGGCATGTGGCGCATGGCGGCCCGCAACGCGCTCGTCACCGAACTTTCGGCTGTAGAGACGCTAGGGGCGACGACACTGATCCTGACCGACAAGACCGGAACCTTGACGGAAAACCGGATGACGGCCGTCCGTTATCTTCTCGACAGCGCGGATATCGACATTCTGCATGAAGGCACCGGCATTCGCTTTTGTTCAGAAGGCCAGAACATCGAACCGGCCTCCACGGAGAGCCTTGCCGCTGCTCTCAGGATTGGTGCGCTGTGCAATTCGGCGGAATATTCAGATGGTCCGGATGAAGTACGGATCGGTGATCCGATGGAGATATCGTTACTGGCCGCTGCATCTGCCGCGGGTCTTGCAAGATCTCGCTTGCTTGAGACAATGAAGCCGGCAGAACAGTATGCCTTCACTCCGCAGCGCAAGATGATGGCAACGGTCCATCATGGTGATGGCCACTTTCTTTATGCCGTCAAGGGCGCTCCGGAAGCCGTCCTGAACGCGGCATCCGGGGTACTAGGAACCGAAGGCACCCGCGCCTTTACGGATGCGGACCGTGCTGCATGGCGCGGCCGTCAGGAAGAGGCGGCCCGATGCGGCCAGCGTCTCCTCGCCCTTGCCTTCAAAACGGCAGCAACACCTTCCGAAGATCCCTATGAAGGTCTGACGCTGGTCGCACTGGTCTGCTTTCTTGATCCGATACGGGAAGACGTTCCAGGAGCGATCAGGGCCAGTCAGCAGGCGGGTGTCCGGGTTGTGATGATGACCGGTGACCATGCCGAGACCGCGGCGAAGATCGCACAGGACGCAGGCATCGGAACGTCCGGCCTGAAAGTGCTGTCCGGCCATGAATTAAACGGGATCGACATGGCACAGGCGACGGCAGAGCAGCGCGAACAGCTCATGGCGACCGATGTCTTTGCAAGGGTGGCACCCGACACCAAGCTGAACCTGGTTTCACTCTTTCAGGATGGCGGCCATGTGGTCGCCATGACGGGCGATGGCGTCAACGACGCTCCGGCTCTCAAGAAAGCGGATATCGGAATTGCCATGGGCAAGCGCGGCACACAGGTTGCCCGTGAAGCGTCCGACATTGTCCTGAAGGACGACGACTTCGCGACGATCATCGCCGCAATGCGCCAGGGCAGGATCATTTTCGAGAATATCCGCAAGTTCGTCGTTTATCTGATGTCCTGCAACGTCAGCGAGGTTTTGATTGTGGGCATTGCGGTTGGTGTCGGCCTGCCTGTCCCGCTCCTGCCACTTCAGATCCTGTTCCTCAACCTGGTGACCGATGTCTTCCCCGCCTTTGCCCTGGGGCTCGGTAAGGGGGAAGACGGGGTAATGCAGCGCCCGCCACGGGACCCCGGTGAGCCTATCGTCGACGGGTCCCGCTGGATGTTGATCGGTTACCTTGGTTGCGCGATTACGTTTTCGACGCTTGCTGCATTTGTCATCGCTTTGTTTCTGCTTGGTCTGGAAACGGAAAGAGCCATCACGGTTACCTTTCTGACGTTGGCACTGTCACAGCTCTGGAACGTCTTCAACATGCGTGCCGCAACAGGCCCGTTCTGGAAAAGCGATGTCCTTCGCAATGGTTATGTCTGGGGTGCTATCTCGTTGTGCCTCTCACTTGTCGCAATGGCGCTTCTGAATACGGATCTGTCAGCACTTCTGGCATTGCCATGGCCAGGACTGACGGGTCTTCTGGTCGCTGGCGCGATGAGTTTTCTTCCGTTGGTTCTCGGACAGGCCTGGATAAGCCTTGCGGCCCGCAACAGCGGTTCGAAGTAAGTTGAGCTTTCATGCGAGGAACTGGCTCTTACTCTTATGTCGCTTTGCGATTTCTCTGTAGAGGGCTTCCGGACTGACAGCTATCTGTCGGGCAATCTGGTGCCATTCACCTTTCGGCGGCAATGTGCCGTGCCAGGCGAGCCAGGCATCCAGACGTTCCGCGACTGTTCTGAGGGCCAGAATTTCGCTCCTCAGGCGAGTTGTCTGTACCTCCCGGGCAAGCCGTGCCGCCCAGGCTTCTGCCAGTTTCGGGTCAGTGCGAAAAAGGTCGAGGAAGCTCGGCCTCGAGATCCCACGTACGGTGGCATCTGATCGGACAATCGCGTCGCAGTGATAAATTGCGGCAAAAGCAGAGGCTTCAGCCACGACTGCACCTGGAAAAGCGCGTTGTAGAACGAGTGCGGCTCCCCCTGTCTGGTGGCGGACAAGCTGAATTTCACCAGCGGTCACCAGAAACAGGTTCTCTACCTTGCTGTTCTGATGGAACAGATACGCTCCCGCCGGCACTCGGCGCTCAAAGGTTCCAGACGTTTCAAAGAAGGCGGGAATATCCATCGACATGATAGCTATCATGTTCTGATTTTAGTTCCTCAGGCAAGATGGGACGCAAAGCAAAGGAGAAACCATGAGCCGGTACATTCTTGCCCTGACCGCCGCCATTGTGTGCAGCACTCCGGTTCTGGCCCAGACCCAGACCCAGACCCAGACCCAGACCCAGACAACGCAGCATCATGACCATTCTGCCACGCAGCATGCGGCACATGGCACCAAACCATCGTCCGCTAAGGCGGTTCCGCGTGAACCGGGGCAGTCCGCTTTCGCAGCAATTCAGGAAATCGTGGCAATCCTTGAAGCAGATCCTGAAACAGACTGGTCCAGGGTCGATATCGAAGCACTGCGGAACCATCTTGCCGACATGGACAACGTCACCTTGCGGGCAGATGTAAAAACCTTGCCGGTCGAGGATGGTTACCGGTTCACCGTGACGGGAGACGGCGATGTCACCAACTCGATCAGGCGGATGTTGACGGCCCATGCCGCCACCATGAACGGAACCCGTGGTTTCCGCTATGAAGTGGCGGAAGTGCCCGGCGGGGCAATTCTGTCGGTTTACGTCAGCAAGCTTTCAGACCTGCAGAAGCTCTCGGGACTCGGGTTTATCGGCGTGATGACACTGGGCGCGCATCATCAGGAACACCATCTCGCACTGGCGTCTGGCCAGTCACCCCATCACTGACCCTGGTCGTGATTTGGGTTCAAGAGCCGAAACATATTCTGGAGACGCGGATGCATCGAGGAAAAGACCCCCTCTCCGGACAACCACGGCAGCAAGAGCGTGAGAGGTCGTTTCCGTGAGGTTCACGACCGCGGCGCCTTTCGGGAGCCTGTCCAGTGCCTCTTTCGCACCGAGGTCCATCTTCAGGTGCCGGACACGCTCGGTATCTGTGCCGCCTTTCCTTCAGACCAGATAAATCCGGCAATCCGTGTGTTCGTTCAAGAGGTTGACCACCCGGCGACCTACGTCGCCGGTGCCGCCCAGCAGAACAATGGATGAAAACATCAGGCAATGTCCCCGGAGAAGAGGGATAAAATTCTCACGGGGTTTGCTGCAACAGCTCGGAGCTGTAGCCGGCCTCCTTGAGAATGCCTGCGATTTCCTGTGCAGATCGGGCGCTCGTCACGGTCACGGTCCTGTTCGCCATGTCGAATTCGACCTGGGCAGATCCGTCCGCCTGCTCAATGGACTTGCCGATGGTTGCCTTGCAGTGACCACAGCTCATATCTGGAACGCTAAACTTCATGATTGGCTCCGTAGTTGATCGATTTTCTGTTTTTCCCGGTTCCAGCGGCTGGAGGGTCAAGAAGAAAAAAGTTTGAAAAATATCTTGAACGATCCTTGACCTTCCAGTGACTGGAAGCCTCATTTGAGGGAAATCGAACAATCCATGCCGGAGTTGGACCCATGTCTGGGCAACACAAATTCTCCTTGTCGGTTCAGGGAATGTCATGCGCATCGTGTGTCGGACGCGTCGAGCGCGGCCTGGCGGCTGTCGAAGGGCTTGAAGATGTCGGTGTGAACTTGGCAACTGAAAGCGCGCAGTTTACGGCCACTCCTGACAAGATCACCGCCGTTGTCGCCAAACTGGATGATCTCGGCTATCCGGCGCGAACGCAGACGGTCACGCTGACTATTCAGTCCATGTCCTGTGCCTCTTGTGTCGGACGTGTCGACAAGGCGTTGCTGGCGGTGCCCGGGGTCCTCAGTGCCAGCGTCAATCTTGCGGCCGAAACGGCAACGATCGTCTTTGCAGAAGGTGCCACAACCGTTCAGGAGCTGGTGAAGGCCAGCACGGATGCCGGCTATCCTGCAAGTCTGGCAGACGCAGGAACGTCTCAGGATCGCAGTGAACGCAAGGCGGAAGAAGCCCGTGAGCTGGCGCGCAAGATGGCGATTGCCGCAGCCTTTGCCTTGCCCGTGTTCCTGATCGAAATGGGCGGGCATCTGATCCCCGCTTTTCACCACCTGATCGCGGTGACCATTGGTCAGCAAATGAGCTGGATCCTGCAGTTCGTGCTGACGAGCGTGGTGGTTTTCGGTCCGGGCCGATCTTTCTATCTGAAGGGGTTTCCGGCGCTCTTGAAAGGGGCGCCGGACATGAACAGCCTGGTGGCCGTGGGAACCGGAGCCGCCTATCTCTATTCGGTGGTTGCCACCTTCCTGCCGGATCTGGTGCCCGCCGAGGTTCGCGCCGTTTATTTCGAGGCAGCCGCCGTGATTGTCGTTCTGATCCTGTTGGGCCGTTTCCTGGAGGCTAGGGCGAAGGGCCGCACCGGCGCGGCCATCCAGAGCCTCCTCGGCCTTCAGGTCAAGTCGGCCCGGGTGCTGCGGGACGAAGAGATGGTGGAAGTGCCTATCGAAACGCTGGCTATTGGCGACATCGTCGTGGTGCGCCCAGGAGAGCGTCTCGCGGTTGACGGTGAAGTCGTTGAAGGGTTCTCCCACGTCGATGAAAGCATGATCACCGGCGAGCCCGTGCCTGTCGCGAAATCGGCTGGCAGCGCGGTGACTGGGGGCACGGTGAATGGCACCGGAGGACTTCAGTTCAAGGCAACGCGTGTCGGTGCCGATACGACCCTTTCGCAGATCATCCGCATGGTCGAGGAAACCCAGGGCGCCAAGCTGCCGATCCAGGGGCTGGTGGACCGCATCACGCTGTGGTTCGTTCCCGCTGTCATGGCCGTTGCCGTGGCCACGGTCCTGGTGTGGCTGACTTTCGGTCCGGACCCTGCATTGACGCTGGCCCTTGTGGCCGGTGTGTCGGTGCTCATCATCGCGTGTCCGTGTGCCATGGGCCTTGCAACACCGACATCGATCATGGTGGGCACCGGCAGGGCAGCCGAGATGGGCGTCCTGTTCCGCAAGGGGGACGCGCTGCAGCAGCTTGCCGACGTCGATATTGTTGCGCTGGACAAGACGGGCACCGTTACAGAGGGCCGGCCGGAACTGACCGACCTCGTCCTGGCGGACGGTTTTGAACGCTCTTTCGTTCTGTCGCGCATTGCCGCGGTTGAGGCTCGCTCTGAACATCCTGTTGCCGAGGCCATCGTGCGGGCAGCGGGCAAGGAGGGCGTGGAGAGGTTCGCGGTCAGTGAGTTCAACTCCATCACCGGTCATGGTGTTTCCGCTATTGTGAACGGTCAACGGGTGCTCGTCGGCGCTGATCGGCTGATGAAGCGCGAAGGTATTGCGACCGATGCGCTGGTGGACGAGGAGGTCAGGCTGGCGACCCGTGGGCGCACAGCTCTCTATGCAGCCATTGACGGCAGAATTGCAGCTGTTGTCGGAGTTGCCGACCCGGTCAAACCATCGAGCCGTGCCGCAATTGCAGCGCTTCATGAGCTGGGGTTGAAGGTCGCGATGATCACCGGCGACAAACGGGAAACCGCCGAGGCAATTGCCGCGGAAACCGGGATCGACATCGTCATCGCGGGTGTTCTGCCCGACGGCAAGGTTGACGCCCTGACCGAACTCAAGGGTGACGAGGGCCGTATTGCCTTCGTTGGAGATGGCATCAATGATGCCCCTGCCCTCGCCCATGCCGATGTCGGTATCGCGATCGGCACAGGTACCGATGTGGCGATTGAATCCGCCGATGTCGTGCTGATGTCGGGCGATCTGAGAGGCGTCGTGAACGCTTACGAAGTGTCGCGCCGCACCATGCGCAACATCAAGGAAAACCTGTTCTGGGCATTTGCCTACAACACGGCCCTGATCCCGGTGGCCGCCGGGGCGCTTTATCCAGCCTTTGGCCTGTTGCTGTCACCCGTTCTTGCAGCAGGCGCCATGGCGTTGTCGTCGGTGTTCGTCCTCACCAATGCCTTGCGACTTCGCCGGATCGCGCCAGTGATGGATGAAGCAAGGTCCAGGGTCGCTTTCACGCCAAGTGCCGAAGCCGCGCCTGCTGAATAGGAGGGGATGACATGAACATTGGGGACGTCTCGCGCCAGCCCGGGCGACCGGCCAAGACCATACGTTGCGTTGAGGACATAGGCCTGAGTGCCCACAAGACGGTCTCGATCAAGCATTAATGGTGCGGTTCGGCGATATGCCGGCCAGACAAGGGTTGACCGGGGCATAGGTTCACCGGATTGTGACAGAGGTTCGGGTTCGATGCTGGCAAACAGGATCCAGTAGGTCATTGCTGATGCGGTTGCAGTCTTGCTTTTGGACGACTTTGAAAATGCTCCTCGTGGCGGCCTTCGTTGCTGCCGGAGGATCGTTCAGTCATTCGCTTGCCGGAACTGCCCACGAACACTCACATGAAACCGCTGCCGCCTCCGGCGGCGATATTCCCCACGATCATGCTTCAAACCATTCCGATCACAATGTGGCAGATCATGAAACCGTGCATTGTGGGGCCTATTTGCTGGCGTTGACGGATGACGAGCATCTGAGCATCCCTGACCTCATCGAAGACAGCGTCCGTGACACCGTGGTGTCCAATGTGTCCCGGGTGTGGAAGATTGATCCGCCTCCCCCACGACCGGCTCCTTTATCCGTTTGAAATCGCTTGAGGCGGAATATCCGCCACGCAATCTGGATACAGGACAAGATCAATGAAATTTACGGTTATATCAGTGACTGGCGCGCTGTTGCTTACAGGCGTTGCTGGCGCCTTTGCACATGGTGGGGCGTCCGGAATCGTCAAGGAACGCATGGACGCGATGGATGAGATGGGCGACGTGATGAAGTCGCTGACTGCCATCATGCGTGGAGAAAAGGACTATGATGCGGACGCAGTGCGTGAGGGCGCTGCGGTTATCCAGTCCCATTCCGGCGAGGCCCTGACCAAGCTGTTCCCGGAACACAGCATCGAAGGCCCATCGGAGGCGAAACCGGAAATCTGGACTGACTGGGAAGAATTCTCTGAGCTCGCAAAACAGCTGGACGTATTTGCAGCAGGACTTGGCGCAGCGGCAGAAAACGGCCTGGCACACGGCAAGGGCGGTGCAGGTATGACGGGTCAGTCGGGCATGATGGGGCAAGACACCATGATGGGTAGAAATTCCATGATGTCCCAGGGTGGTATGATGGGCTCCGGAGGAATGATGGGGTCGGGTGGCATGATGGGGAACGCCGGTCACATGGCCGATCCCGAAATGCTGGCCCAGATGCCTGCGGACGGGCTTTTCAACATGGTCGCGCAGACCTGTTCGGCCTGTCACTCAAAATTCAGGGTCGAGAAAAACTGATCGATGCGCCTCTGGCTCATTGTTGCGATCGTTGCTCCCGCGTTGGCGGGAGCGGCGTTCGCCGTGTTTTACCTCTGGCCTGTCGACAAGCCCGAACGGATCGAAGTCCTTGCCGGCGATCCGGGCCGCGGCGCCTATCTTGCCAGGATGTCGGGATGTATCGCCTGCCATACCAATACGGAAGGTGGCGGGAAACCTCTGGCTGGCGGTGTCAGGCTGCCGACGGACTTCGGCACATTCTATTCGCCCAACCTGACGACGGATCCGGATCACGGCATCGGAAACTGGAACTTGCAGGATTTTGCAGCGGCGGTACGACAGGGTATTTCGCCGGAAGGGGAGCCCTACTATCCGTCGTTTCCCTATCCGTTTTACGGTTCCTTTAGCGACCAGGATATCGCGGACCTGTGGGCAGCCTTCAAGACGGTTCCTCCCGTTGCTGAAGCATCGACACCACATGACATGTTGCCGCCATTCAATCTCAGAATGGGTCTGAAACTCTGGCGCGGACTGTTTTACGTGCCGGAGACATTCGACCCGGATCCTGCGCGCTCTGATCTCTGGAACAGGGGCAAGTTCATTGTTGAGGGACCGGCTCATTGCGGCGCTTGCCACACCCCTAGAAATGCCGCTGGTGCACGTCAGGCGGAATTGGCTCTGCATGGCGCCAGCGAACTGCCTGACGGCGGCAAGTCTCCACCCATCACGAGTGCCGCGCTGAAGAGACAGGGCTGGACGATAAGTTCTCTGCAGTATGCGCTGAAAACCGGGATCATGCCCGACGGGGATGTCTTCGGCGGCTCCATGGGCGAGGTCGTGCGCGACGGCACTGCTTTCCTGTCCGAAGAGGACCGGGAAGCAATGGCAACCTATCTCCTGGAGAGGGACGGCTGACCATCTGAAGGAGAGAGACCATGAGAAGCCGCATTTTGCTCGGTGTCCTTTCTGCGGCAGTGGTGATTGTCGTCGCCAGTGTCATTTTCCTCCTGGCACCCCCCGATGTTGACGAAGGTGTCGTCCGGCTGAAGCCGGACGACCTCAAGCTTGTGCATTTGGGAGCAGACATTTACGCGCGTAATTGCGCAGCTTGCCACGGAGACGACCTGAAAGGAGAGCCCGACTGGATGGACGCCAATCCGGACGGTTCCCTGAAGGCGCCGCCGCACGACGAAACCGGGCACACCTGGCATCATCAGGACGATCTATTGTTCCGTATCACGAAGCATGGCACCGCGAAGGCGGTTGGCCTTGAGAATTTCAACTCGAACCTGCCGGCATTTGAAGGCGTGCTGACAGACACCGAAATCATCGCCGTCCTGTCCTGGATCAAGTCGCAGTGGCCGCAGGAAATCCGTGAAAGGCATGACCTCATCAATGCGCAAGGAGGGGCCCCATCGTCTTGAAGGCTGTACGTTTTCGCCATACGGCTATGAAGCATTGCAGTTGCGGCACAGGTTCGATCGCAAGGCGCGGTGAAGCTGGACGGCTGGAGAGTTAAGTGATTTCGGTACTTGCAAATCAAACCTACCGCCATCTTTTTTTCGCGCAGGTCATCGCGTTGTTCGGCACAGGTCTGATGACGGTTGGCCTGGCACTGCTGACCTTCGATCTTGCAGGCGATGAGGCTGGCGCCGTTCTGGGAACAGCCCTTGCGATCAAGATGATTGTCTACGTCGGCATCAGCCCGATTGCTGCCGCTTATGCGAGCCGGTTTCCGCGCCGGATGTTTCTCGTCACGTTGGATATCGTCCGGGCTCTGACCGCGGTGGCCCTGCCCTTCGTTGACGAGATTTGGCAGGTCTACGTTCTGATCGCCCTGTTGCAAACCGCGTCCGCGGCCTTCACCCCTGCCTTCCAGGCCAGCATTCCCGATATCCTTCCGGATGAAAAGGACTACACGAGTGCCTTGTCGCTGTCGCGCATGGCGTATGATCTTGAAAACCTTCTCAGCCCAATGATTGCAGCCGTCCTGGTTGGCCTTGTCGGCTTCCACTGGTTGTTCGCCGGCACCGTTGCCGGCTTCCTGTTCTCCGCCGGGTTGATCCTGACCATTCGGCTCGTCTCGCCGCAGGCCGACGCGGAAGAGCCCGCGTTCCGAAGAACCGTCAAGGGCCTGCAGATCTATCTGAAGACACCACGCCTGAGAGGATTGCTGGCGCTCAATCTCGCGGTTGCCGCCTCGGGAGCCATGGTGATCGTCAACGGTGTCGTCATCGTGAAATCGTACCTTGGTCTCAACGACACCGACCTGGCCTTGTCGATGGCGGCCTATGGCGGGGGCTCGATGGTCGTCGCGTTGACGTTGCCAAAGCTTCTAGCAAGCCGTTCCGAACGGTTCGTCATGCTCGCCGGCGGGGCACTGCTTCCCGTTTCGTTGCTGATATTCGCCGGCCTGTTGACGGTCCTGCCGGTGCCTTTCGTTTGGCCAGCCCTACTGCTGGTCTGGTTTGCCATGGGGGCGGGCATGTCGGCGGTTCTCGTGCCCTCTGGACGGCTTCTTAAAAATTCCGCCCATCCCCAGGACCGTCCATTGGTTTTTGCTGCGCAATTTGCTCTCTCGCACGGTTGCTGGCTGATTGCCTATCCGCTTGCCGGTTGGCTTGGAGCAAATTCCTCGATGTCTGTGACAATGGTCGTTCTCGCCGGTTTGGCTGTGCTTGGCTGGACTGTGGCCGGCAAGTCCTGGCCTGCAGACGATCACAGTATTCTCGACCATGCGCACCCCGACCTGCCGGCAAACCACCCGCATCTTGCCAAAGCGCATGGAAAACGACACGCACATGCGTTCGTGATCGACAGCCTTCACCACACCTGGCCGGATCGCCAGCCATGATGGATCTTCTCATCTCCTGGCAGCGCTGGATTTATGGCGGCGTGCGAGCTTCGTTGCTGGAAACCAGCCAGTCGGGGGATTTCTGGCTTCTTGCGAGCATGATCGGGACAGGGGTGCTGTTCGGCGCCATTCACGCTTTGACGCCCGGGCATGGAAAGACGATCCTGGCCAGCTATGTCGCCGGAGCCGGAAGCAGCTTCGCCCGTGCATTTTCGGTCTCGACACTTCTGGCGGCAACACATGTGCTCACAGCCGTTCTGATCGCCTTCTTTGCCTCCCAGCTTGTGGAAAGATCCTTTGTTGGCGGCGGCCGGGCCCCGGCCCTCGAGTTGATCAGCCGCGTCACACTGATCGGTATCGGCGCATGGCTTTTTGTCCGGGCAATCCGCTCAAGGCCAGGCAGGAAGCGAGCCGAAGGCTTCTGGGTGGCCCTTACAGCCGGTCTCGTACCGTGTCCTTTGACATTGTTTGTCGTGGTGGCTGCCCTGTCGCAAGGCGAACCGGGGGCGGGTCTGATGTTCGCGGCATCGATGCTTGTCGGCATCGCCTTCACGCTTTGTGCAGTGGCAGGATTGGCGGTTGCCGGCCAGCGCCTGTTTCTCGATGTCGCTCTCAGGAACGGCGCGACCCTCAGCGTGGTTTCCCGAGCGCTCGATGCGACTGCCGGAATTCTCATTATCCTTTTCGCCGGTATCCAATTGCTTGAATAGCTCCGATCCTGTTCAGATCCGCTTCAATTTCCCTGACGCAAACGAAAAATTGAAGGACCGACGCTCATATTCGCTTCTGCTTCGGCCCCGCCAGGCGTATTTAGGTCTCAGGTTGTCTTGTGATCGGAAGAACTGTCGCAGAACCGGAAGTTTCACGGCTCCAGATCAAGAACGGAAATTTATTAACCGCCCTTCGAAGGCATGCTCATAGGCACCTATCAGGCACTTGTAATTGTGCTGGACCGGATTATATCGCGCAACATGACCCGACCCGTGCATCACTTCAGCAGACTGGCCGCGACGATCCTGTTCGCGATTGCCCTGCTGTTTGCCGGGTTTGCACCGGCGCACCAGGCGATGATGGCTCCTGGAGAACATGTTGCGGCCAACGCCGGCATGCCGTGTGAAACGATGATGGGTCATGCCTCGGCAATGATGGGCGATGAAATGCCGGACGACGGACAGGTGAAATTCGACCTGTGCTGCGGCGGTGCGTTGTGCGCTGCCGATACGGTTCGCGATAGCCAGGAAATCGCGCTGGTTTTTGCCCAGGCCCTCGCCTTCACGCAGTTGCCGCCAGATGCCCTTCACGTCTCGGACATCACCCTTCCCGAACGACCTCCCCGCCGCCTCTGAAAACATCGTTCCTCCGCAGACTTTTGCGGAGCCAGAAGTGATGGACATGCCTTCGGCAAACAGCCGCTGGCAACTCAGAGGTTACTATGCGTGGACGTTATGCCGCGCTCAGCATCATCGCCCTTGCCGCAGGTGTGGCAGGCGGGGTGTTTCTTGAGCGCCTTTATCTGAACCCGGGCGACGGCAATGCGTCGGGGGGACCAGAAATTCTCTATTGGGTCGCCCCCATGGACCCGAACTTCCGCCAGCCCGGGCCCGGCAAGTCGCCGATGGGAATGGATCTGATACCGGTTTATGCCGGACAGGAACCTTCCGCTGATCCGGCTGAAGTCAGCCTGTCGGCAGCCGAGGTCAATGCCATCGGCGTACGTACCGCTTTGGCCCGTGTCGGTGAAATCTCCCGGCAAATCGAAACCGTCGGCTTCGTCGGTTACGACGAACATCTGACCAGTCATGTTCACACCCGGGTGGACGGCTGGATCGAGACGCTGAACATTCGCGCCGTTGGCGACCGGGTGAAAAAGGGAGAAGTGCTCTTCGAGCTGTTTTCGCCCGAATTCGGCATTGCCAGCTTCGATTTCCTGCGCTCGCTTTCGAACGGCAACGGTCTGTCCCTGGAGGCTGCCCGCAACAAGCTGCGCAGTCATGGGGCTTCAGAGGAGCAGATTGCCGAGATCGAGGCAGATGGCAAGGTCGCCCGAAGGATCAAGGTGGTCGCGCCGCGCGACGGGGTTGTTATTGCCCTTGCGGCTGCCGACGGCATGTTCCTGCAGCCCGGCGCACAGGCCATGTCCATCACGGATCTCAACAAGGTTTGGCTGATTGTGGATGTCTTCGAGCGCGATATCGCGCGTTTGACGGAAGACATGCGCGCGGTTGCCCGCTTCGAACATCTGCCAGGACGGACATTCGAAGGCCAGATCGATTACATTTACCCGGAACTCGATCCAAAAACGCGAACCCTGCCTGTCAGGCTCCTGTTCGACAACGCAGAAGGTCTGTTGCGGCCGAACATGTTCGGCAACGTCAGGCTGTTTCCAAACGAGACCCGCACTGCCGTCACCATTCCCTCCGAAGCCGTCATCCGGACGGGAACAGCGGAGCGTGTTGTCATCAAGGTCGGCGAAGGCACTTTCAAACCAAGGCTGATATCCACCGGATTGCGTGACAATTTTGGAGAAAACGGGCGCACGGAGGTTGTTCAGGGGCTTGAGCCCGGTGAAGAGGTTGTTGCTTCGGCCCAGTTCCTGATCGACAGCGAAAGCGCGCTCAATGCGGGCTTGATGCGCATGGCGCCGACGAACGAAGTTCCTGCGCGCGGGACCGGTGAACTGGTCGCGCTCGACCGCGAAGCCCGGTTGGCAACCATCCGCCACGACAGTCTGGAAAGTCTCGACTGGCCAGCGATGACAACACGTTTTCCTGTTGCGGCGTCCATCCCTCTCGACCGGTTGAGCGAGGGCCAGCAGGTTTCCTTCAAGGCAGCGCGCGGCGCTGATGGCCTGCTGGGGTTGATCAAACTCGGGTCAGACGACGGCATTGCAGCCACGGGGTCGGGAACCGTTCTTGCTGTTACAAGCGACGGCAAACTGACGATGGAACATGGTCCGATCCCGGATCTCGGCTGGCCCGCCATGCAAATGGACATGGATGTCTCGGGCTTCGATCCGCAGTCGGTTCCAGTGAATGTTCCGGTCGAATTCGACCTTGCCAAGGGCGACGGTGGTCTCTTCTCGATCGTGGCGGTAAGGCAGCCGGGCGTTGCCGAGGATCCGGCGGCAGAGCAGGCCGAGGAAGTTGCCGACGACGCGCAAGCAGAAGCCGCACCCATCGTGGTGTCGGGAACGATCAACTCGATCGATACCGAAAACGCGAAGGCTACAATCACCCATGGCCCCATTGCCGAAATCGGCATGCCTGGCATGACCATGGCATTCGCGGTGGAAAAGACCCTGGATCTGGATGCCCTGCCAGTCGGCACGGAAACCACGCTCACCTTTTCAAGGCCGGACGGAATGACGATGGTCCTGGCAAAGGCAGAGCCGATCACGCCGCCGATGGAAGTCCGGGGCACCATCAATGCCCTTGATCGGGATGCTCGCACGGCCAACATCACTCACGGACCGATGGCAGAGATCGGCATGCCGGGCATGACCATGGATTTTGCCGTTGATCAGGCCATTGCCGTTGGTGATTTGCCACTGGATCAGGAGGTAACACTCTTGCTCCAGCGCAATCCGGATTTTTCCATGACATTGGTCGGAGTCCGGCGTGAGGAGGGCTTGTGATGATTGCCGCAATCATTCGTGCTTCCATCGCCAACCGCGTGATCATGCTGGCAATCGCCGCCATGATCGCCGTCGCCGGTATCTGGGCAATCCGCGAAACGCCCGTCGATGCAATCCCGGACCTTTCGGACGTTCAGGTCATCGTGCGCACGCCCTACGCCGGCCAAGCGCCTCAGGTGGTGGAGGACCAGGTCACATTCCCCATCGCCACGGCGATGCTTGCCGTGCCAGGTGCCAGTGATGTGCGCGGTTTTTCCTTCTTTGGCGACAGCTACGTCTACATCGTTTTCGAGGACGGCACCGATCTTTACTGGGCCAGAACCCGTGTTCTGGAATACCTCGGTCAGATCGCTGCAAACCTGCCTGAAGATGTTTCACCACAGCTTGGCCCGGATGCGACGGGTGTCGGCTGGATTTACCAGTACGCCCTGATAGACCGCACCGGAAATCATGACCTTGCCCAACTGCGTGCCCTTCAGGACTGGTTCCTGAAATACGAACTTCAGACCGTCGACGGCGTCTCGGAAGTCGCCACGATCGGCGGCATGGTGAAGCAATACCAGGTGGTCGTGGACCCGAACAAACTCAGGGCCTACGACATAACACTGTCGCAGATCCGAGGCGCCATCCAGGCCGCCAACCGGGAAACCGGTGGCAGCGTGATCGAGATGGGCGAAGCCGAATTCATGGTGCGCTCGACCGGTTACGTCGATGAACTTGCCGATCTTGCCAAGGCACCACTGATGGTCAACGACCGCGGGGCGCCGCTGACGCTCGGAGACGTTGCCGACATTCGCCTCGGGCCGGAAATGCGCCGTGGTGTCGGCGAATTCGGCGGCGAAGGCGATGCCGTCGGCGGAGTTGTGATCCTGCGCTGGGGCGGCAACGCGCTGGCAGCCATCAAGGCAGTCGAAGCACGGATCGGCGAACTGCGCAGCAGCCTGCCCGAAGGGGTGGAGATCGTCACGACCTATGACCGCTCCGGCGTCATCGAGCGTGCGATCGACAATCTTCAGACAAAGCTGACCGAAGAATTCATCGTTGTCGTTCTGGTCTGCGCGGCGTTCCTGCTGCACTTGCGCTCGTCGCTCGTCATCCTGTTTTCCCTGCCTCTCGGCATTGCGGCGGCCTTCATCATCATGAAGCTGCAGGGCGTGAATGCGAACATCATGTCGCTTGGCGGCATCGCCATTGCCATCGGTGCAATGGTGGATGCGGCGATCGTCATGATCGAGGCGATGCACCGTCGGCTGGAACATGAAAAACTGACCGCGGAGAACCGCTGGCGGATCGTGGGGGAATGTGCCTCGGAAGTGGGCCCTGCCCTCTTCTTCTCCCTGGCAATCATCACCGTCAGCTTCCTGCCGGTGTTCGTTCTGGAAAGCCAGGAAGGCAGGCTCTTCAAGCCGTTGGCCTTCACCAAGACCTACGCCATGGCGGCCGCGGCCATACTCTCCATCACGCTGGTTCCGGTGCTGATGGGGTACTTTGTCCGCGGACGCATTCTTGCGGAGAACAAGAACCCGCTCAACCGGATCGTGATCTGGCTCTACCGCCCCTTTCTGGATGCGGCCGTTGCCTGGCCCTGGGCAACGACCATTCTGGCGGGTGTCCTGGTCGCCTCCATGTGGTGGCCCCTTCAGAGGATTGGCACGGAGTTCATGCCAGCCCTCAACGAAGGTGACTTCCTTTACATGCCGACGCTTTATCCCGGTGTTTCCATCGGCAAGGCACGTGAAGTTCTTCAGCAGTCCGACCGCCTTATCGCCACCGTACCGGAAGTAAAGACGGTCCACGGCAAGCTGGGCCGTGCCGATACGGCGACAGACCCTGCCCCGCTGACGATGATCGAGACGACCATCCAGCTGAAGCCGCGCGCCGAGTGGCGGGAAGGCATGACGATGGACCGGATCCGGGACGAGCTGGATCAGGCCGTCCAGATACCGGGCGTCACCAACGTGTGGATACAGCCGATCAAGAACCGCATCGACATGCTGGCAACCGGCATCAAGACCCCTGTCGGGGTCAAGATCACAGGGGCCGATCTTGGCGTCATCGAGAAGATCGGCATTGAAGTCGAAAACGCGGTCGCAGGAATTGATGGCACGGCATCGGCCTACGCCGAGCGGCCCGTCGGGGGGCGCTTCATCGAGATCGACGTCGACCGGGAGGCGGCTGCCCGCTTCATGATGAGCGTGCGGGATATCCAGGACGTCGTGCAGACTGCGATTGGCGGCATGCAAGTGTCGGAGTCCGTCGAAGGCCTGGAGCGCTTTCCCATCAACCTCCGCTATCCGCAGGACTGGCGCAACAGTCCAGAGCGCTTGCGGGAACTTCCGGTGGTCACGCCGTCCGGCGCCCATATTCCGCTCGGTGCCCTGGCAGAGGTCAGCGTTGTCGACGGACCGGGCATGATCCGGTCTGAAAACGCCCGACGTACCGGGTTCGTCTTCATCGACATCACCGGCCGGGATCTGGGCGGCTACGTTGATGAAGCGCGCAGGACGGTTGCGGAGAAGGTGCAACTGCCTCCCGGCTATTCGATCGCCTGGTCGGGCCAGTATGAGTACATCGAACGCATGCAGGAACGCCTGAAGCTGGTGGCTCCGGCGACCTTGCTGATCATCACGCTCATGCTGTTCATGGCGTTCAACCGGGTCATCGAAGTCGGCATCATCCTTGCCGCCCTTCCCGTGGCACTGGCCGGAGGTGTGTGGTTCCTCTGGTACCTGGATTTCGACATGTCGGTCGCGGTGATCGTCGGCTTCATCGCCCTTGCAGGCGTTGCGGTCGAGACAGCCATCGTGATGCTGCTCTACCTCAACCTGGCCTGGGAAAAACGCAAGAAGCTTGCGGCCGCCGAGGTCCGCTCCCTGACGGTTGTCGACGTAGAGGAAGTGGTTTTCGAAGGTGCGCTTTTGCGCGTGCGGCCAAAGGTGATGACCGTTGCGACGATCTTTGCCGGGCTGATCCCGATCATGTACGGCGACGGCACGGGCTCGGAAATCATGCAGCGGATCGCAGCACCCATGGTCGGTGGCATGGCAACCGCCACCCTTCTGACCCTCTTCGTCATTCCCGCCATTTTCACGATCTGGAAGCGGCTTGCTCTCTCGCGGGTCAACCGTGAGCTGAGCACAGCCACCCCGGACATCAAAGGTGCGGTGCAGCCGGCCGAATGATTTTGCAACTCACAAATAAACCCCAAGAAAGGCAACTGAAATGAAGACCCTCATCCTCGCAGCATTCCTGTCCCTGGCGGCCACTCCGGCTGTCCTTGCCCAGGCGTCGCATAGCGGCATGGATCATTCCAACATGCCCATGACCGCCGAACAGATGGACGGCGCGGTCCACGCCAATGCCGTCGTCAACTCCATCGGCGGTGGGACTGCAAACGTCAGCCACGATCCGATTCCGGAAATCGGCTGGCCGGCCATGACGATGGATCTGCCCCTTCTGGAAGGCGCACAGATGTCGGATGACCTCACCCCGGGCGACAGCGTGATCCTGATGCTGGTGAAAGGCGACGACGGCATGTACGCAATCGGCGGATTGATGCCGAAGTAAGATTTCGGACAAAACACTTCCGACAATGGTTGCGGCCCGTGGCACCTGTCTCACGAGGTCGTAGCCATTGTCGACCTTCATCTATTCTGCCGTTTCGCCCCCCTCTCTCATACTACGCAGGTTCAACCAAAATTGGTTCGCACTCAGCGTTCCTAATCACTGATAGCCATCTTTGTGTTGACATGAAACTAAGTTCCAAAATATATCCTTGGTGGAGATTGGAAGCTGAATTTGCGCTTTGGGAGGGAATATGGTGCGGCGCTCCGTACAAAAAATCGAAGCAGCTGGTGAGGAATCCGCAACCCAGCCGGGGATGCAGGCCCTCACGCGCGGGCTGAGAGTTCTGGACTTTATTGCGGAAGCCTCGACGCCTGTCCGGTTCATGACCCTGCTTGATGGAACAGGATTTCCAAAAGGCACGCTTCACCGCCTTCTGCAAACGTTGATCGAGGAGCGTTATCTCATTCTGGACGAATGGAACCAGACCTACCGGCTAGGCTCCCGTCCGTTTCAGCTCGCGCACAGGGCCTGGGATCAATTCGATCTGCGCGGTGCCGCGCTGCCGGAGCTGGAACGCCTGACGTCGCTTGCCAATGAGGCTACCCGCCTCGGACGGCTTGACGGCAACAAGGTTCTTTACATCGACCAGCGGGATCCTGAACAGCAGGTGCGCATCTCCAACGGCATTGGCGCTCGTTCAGCCATCCATGCCACCGCGCTTGGAAAGGCGATGGCAGCTCATCTTTCTCACTCGGAACGCTACCGGCTGGTGATGGACGGTGAGCTTGAGGCTTTCACCGATCAAACGATTGTTTCAAACGGTGACCTGGATCAGCAGCTGAACATCATCAAGGCACGCGGTTATGCGGTCTCCATCGGCGAGCAGTTCGAAGACATCAGTGCTGTCGCGGCTCCGATCCTGGATCACCGTGCAAGGCCGATCGGAGCAATCGGCGTTGTCGGTCCCAGCTACCGGCTTTCGACCGAGCGGCTGCACACGCTTGGCCGGGAGGTGATCGAAGCGGCGCGCAGAATTTCTGGAAATGTCGGGGAACTTGCCATGTCGATCTCGGTGGCGCCAAAGCCGCTCGGAGCGGTACAGGACAACGTCAGCTGCGCCATTCCGGGCGAGGATTTTCTGGGCGAAGGTCCTTTCTGGTCGCCGGAAACCGGCAAGCTTCACTGGGTGGATATCCTCGCGCCGGCCGTTGTGACCGGTGACCCTGCCACAGGCGAACGCAGCACGCGTCCCCTGCCTGAGCTGGTCGGGGTGGCCATTCCGAAAAAGAGTGGCGGCTTTGTCTGCGCGACCGAAAACGGCATCAAGACCATTAGCTCCAACGGACAGATTGAAACGCTGGCGGAGCCGGAGAAGGACCACACGGGCAATCGGTTCAATGACGGCAAATGCGATGCGAAAGGGCGGCTTTGGGTTGGTTCGCTCGCCATAACGACCGAACCCGGCAAGGGAATGTTATGGCGGGTCGAGCCGAATGGCGAGGCCGTGAAGATGGACGAGAACTTCCACGTGTCGAACGGCCTTGGCTGGAGCCCCGACAACAAGACCTTCTACTTTACCGATTCCGGTTGTCGGACCATCTGGGCCTACGATTTCGACCTCGAGGAAGGTACCATCTCGAACCGCAGGGCATTTGTCGAAGTCGCGGAAGGCGATGGTGTGCCCGATGGACTGTGCGTCGATGAGGACGGCTATCTCTGGGTCGCGATGTGGGATGGCTGGTGCATCCGCCGGTATGCGCCCGACGGCACATTGGCAAGCTCGTTTCCCGTGCCGGTGCCCCGCCCCACAAGCTGTGCCTTCGGCGGCGAGGACATGTCGACACTTTACGTGACCACTGCCCGTATCCGTCTGTCGGCACAGCAGCTCGTCGAAGCGCCGCTCTCCGGATGCGTTCTGGCGATCGAGACAAATGCGAAGGGGCTCGCCGGCAACATCTTTGCCGGCTGAACGCACCCCGGGAACTTGGTGAGGAAAAATGGCCGATCTTAAAATTGAAGGGCTGTGCAAGCGCTACGGCCAGGTGGAGGTTTTGAAAAACATCGACCTGGACATAAAGGACGGGGAATTCGTCGTGTTTGTCGGACCGTCCGGCTGCGGAAAGTCCACCTTGCTGCGCATGATCTGTGGTCTTGATGAAGTTTCCGCCGGTCAGCTTCTGATCGACGGTGAAAAGGTCAATGACGTGCCGTCGTCCAAGCGCGGCATTGCCATGGTGTTCCAGTCTTATGCGCTCTATCCGCACATGAATGTGGCGCAGAACATGGGCTACGCGCTGAGGCTTGCCGGTGAAGACAAGGCCCTCATCACAGCGCGGGTGAAGCAGGCCGCGGAAATCCTGAAAATCGATCATCTTCTGGACCGTAAGCCGCGTCAGCTTTCCGGCGGCCAGCGCCAGCGTGTGGCCATCGGACGCGCGATTGTGCGTGAGCCCAAGATTTTCCTTTTCGACGAGCCCCTGTCCAATCTGGACGCCGCCTTGCGCGTGGACATGCGGATGGAATTCGCACGGCTCAAGGAGCGACTGGGCACGACGATGATCTACGTCACGCACGATCAGGTCGAAGCCATGACGCTGGCCGACAAGATCGTGGTGTTGCAGGACGGCGTCGTCGAGCAGGTCGGCAGTCCTATTGACCTTTATGAACGACCCGTCAACCGGTTCGTGGCCGGGTTCATCGGCTCGCCGAAAATGAATTTCGTGCCGGTGAAGCCGGGACCGGACGGATATGTGCTGCCGGGTGGCTTGCTGAAGGTTTCGGCGGAAGCCGGCAACGTGAGCAAAATCGGCATCCGGCCCGAGCATTTGCGCCTTGGAACGGATGGCGATGGAGTCTTTACCGGAACAGTCGAGACCACGGAGCATCTCGGTTCGGATACCTTTGCAATCGTTCAGCTTGAGGGTCAGCCCCGCCCGATCATGGTGCGGCTGCCGGGCGAGCGGCGGTTGGATCACCGCTCGCAAGTTTCGGTGACCTTCGATCTGGCCTCCGTTTATGCGTTTGATCAGGCCGGCAAAACCGTTGCGCTGACGAACGAGCGGGCGGATGCGGCATGACGCTGGAAACATCCGATCATGAGGAATTGCGACCAATCCCGATCGATGCGGCACATTATCCGAGCCTTAAGGGGAAGGGTGTGCTGATAACCGGGGGTGGATCCGGCATCGGCATGTATCTGGTCGAGGCCTTCTGCGCGCAGGGAGCCAGGGTCGGTTTCATCGATATCAACGCGGAAGCCAGCACCCGCGTGGCGGACGTCTGCGAACAGGAGACCGGGAACAGGCCGCAGTTCCGGATTGCAGATCTTACGGACATAGGCCAGTTGAAAGCGGCCGTTGCCGCGCTTCGCGAAAGCCTCGGGTCCCTTACGGTTCTCGTCAACAACGCAGGTAACGATGACAGATTGCCTGTCGAGGACATTACCCCGGAGTATTGGGACGAGCGCTTCAACACCAATCTCAGGCATCAGTTCTTTACGGCGCAATCTGTCCTTCCGGATATGGCGGAAGGTGGTGCCATCATCAACATGGGCTCCAACAGCTGGATGCAGGGTGTTGCGACCCTCATCTGCTACACGACCGCAAAATCTGCAGTTCAGGGACTGACGAAATGTCTCGCGCGGGAACTCGGGCCACGAAAGATCCGGGTGAACTCGATTGCCCCCGGCTGGATCCTGACCGATCGGCAAGTCACCCGTGCGAAAAAGGTCTTTCAGGACAAGTTCGATGACTACCTCTCCAAGCAGTGCCTGAAGGAATTCCTGCTGCCGCCGGACGTTGCCCGCATGGCGCTGTTTCTGGCAGCTGACGACAGCCGAATGATCACCGGCCAGACCTTTGTCGTCGATGGTGGCGTCGTCTGACGAATTACTTTTGAAACTAAGTTTCAACTAACTTGCGGAGATGGATCAGCTCTGCTAGCTTTAAAATTGAAACTTGGTTTCAAACTTTTCATGGGAGGAAATGATGAGGAAGCTGAAGCAGGTTCTGATGGCGGGTTTCGCCGCTGCGATGGTGTCGTCCTCGGTTGGTCAGGCGCTGGCCGATGAGGTCGATTTCATGAGCTGGACGGTTGCGGAAGAGACCGGCAAGGAAATCGTGGGCAAGATGGCTGCCGGTTTTGAGGAGAATACCGGCAACAAGGTCGAGTTTCAGGGATATGCCTGGGGCGAGATGAACAAGAATTATATCTTGCGGGCCCGTTCCAACACGCTGCCTGATGTCGGCCAGTCGCAAGGTCGCCTGCTGCCGGTCATTGGCAACATCGATCAGCTTCAGGATTTCAACGAAGTCATTGGCCGCGAAGAGTTGCTGAACATCTTCGACGAAGGCTTCCTCTCCATGGGCGAAGTCAACGGCAAGCAGGTTGCGCTGCCCTGGATCACCGGCACCATCGGCATGGTCGCCAATCTGGAAGTTCTCGAAAAAGCCGGCATCAGCGAAGTGCCGACAACAGTCGAAGAGTTCAAAGCAGCCCTGGAACAGGTGCGTGACAAGGTGCCGAACTCCGTTCCGCTTGGCCTTGCCACGAAGAACAACAACTCCATTCTTCTCGACTACATGACTTGGGTCTGGATCTTCGGCGGCGATCCGCTGACGGCGGACGGCAAGCCGGCCGTCAATTCTCCTGAAGCAGTGGCTGCGCTGGAATTCATGGCAGATGCGGTCAAGAACCGTCTCGCCGCCCCCGAAATCGACCGGCCAGATGCGCGCCGCCTATTCGCCCATGGTGCGACAGCCTTCTACATCGACGCGCCCCAAGCACTTTCCTTCGCCCGCAAACTGTCCGGTAGAGGCGAGGAAATCGACGCCGTCGTCAAACCGGTCAAGGCGCCGGTCCTGAAGGAAGGCGATACGCCTGTATCCATGCAGTGGGGCCATGTCCTGGTCCTGTTCGGTGACGAGAACGGCAAACCTGACAGCGCGGCAGTGGAATGGATCAAGTATCTGCTGTCCACGGATGTCCTTGTGCCTTATGCGACCGACCAGAGCGTCCTGCCCGCCACCAAGGCCGGTATCGCTTCGGAAGCCGTGAAATCGAATACCTATCTGGCGGATTGGGCTGCTTCAGCCGTGTCTCCGCGGCGTAACTCGATCGCCTCCTTGGAAAACGGTGCCCAGATCTCGGACATCATCGGCGCCGAGGTGCAGGCAGCAGTTCTTGGCATGAAAACTGCGCAACAGGCGGCCGACGACATGCAGAGCAAACTCGAAGCGGCCATGTAAGGACCGCTCGTCCCCCCAACTTCCGGTCCCGGTTTCCGGGGCCGGTCTTTCCAGTCGGGCGGCAGTTCTGGCCACCCGTTCAAGAAGCGAGTTGAATCCCATGTCTGTTGCAGACCTGTCAGGATCACGGCTGACCGATGCCCCGGTCTCAGCCCATGCCCGAAGAGGTGGCCTGAAAGCCGGTGAAGGCCGGTTCGGTGTCCTTCTTCTGGTGCCGGCCCTCTGTGCATTCGGGCTGGTTGTCATGTGGCCGTTTCTGCAGGCCCTCGCTTATTCGTTCTTTGAATACACGCTTTACACACCCGAGCCCGTCTGGGTCGGAATTGCGAACTTTCAAAAGGTCCTGAGCGACCCGGGCTTCTGGGAGTCGCTCACCGTCACGGCAATCTATGTGGTGCTGACCACCTTCTTTTCGATCGTTCTCGGCTTCGCCTGGGCCCTGATCCTGAACGAACCTTTCCGGGGGCGTGACGTCATGCGCTCCATTTCCCTGCTTCCGTGGATCATGCCTTCCGTCGTGACGGCGTTCCTGTGGGGCTGGATTTTCAATTCCAGATACGGGCTGCTCAATTACGCCGCGATGAGCGCTGATCTGATCGACTATCCGCAAGCCTGGCTGTCGACACCCAGTGGTGCCATGGCAGCCGTCATCGTCACCAAGGTCTGGTTGTCAATTCCATTGTTCATGGCGTTCTTTCTTGCGGGCCTTTCGAGCATGGACCGCCAGCAGATCGAGGCCGCACGCGTGGATGGCGCCGGCAATTTCTCGGTCCTCAAGGACCATATCATCCCCCATTTGCGCCCTGTCCTCCTGGTCGTGATCGTGCTGGCCATGATCGGCAACCTTCAGCAGTTCGACACGATCTGGGCGCTGACCGGCGGTGGACCCGTACGGGCGACAACCGTGCTGTCCGTCGAGGTTTACCGCCGGGCCTTTGAGCAATGGGATATCGGGATGGCGGCAACGGTCGGCGTCCTGTGGGTCGCAACCATCCTGCCCCCTGCCTACTTCTACCTGCGCCAGCTCATGAAGGGAGCCGACTGATGCTTGACCTCTCGTCCTGGCAGGCCAAGACAATCTTTGCCGTCTGCACACTCCTGATCGGCTGTTTCCTGTTCTTTCCAGTCTACTGGCTGTTCATTTCGTCGCTGAAAGTCGATGCCGAACTCTATGCTCTCGAGCCGACCTTCTATCCGCATGTCCTGACGCTGGAGCATTTCAGGAAGGCGCTGTTTGAAGCCGGCCTTGGCCTGCAACTCACCAATTCTTTGATCGTGTCGCTGTCTTCGGCGGCTATCAATGCAACGCTTGCGGTCTATGCCGGATATTCCTTTGCGAAGTACCGTTACTTCGGGCGCCGGCCGGTAATGCTGTTCATGTTGTCGGCGCAGATGTTCCCCTTCGGCCTGCTGCTCATCACCATCTATCCGATGTTCACCGAACTCGGCCTGATCGACACCCGCTTCGGTCTGATGATCAGCTACATCGTCTTTGCCCTGCCGGTGGCCACCTACATGCTCTACAGCTATTTCAGCCAGGTGCCGAACGAACTGATCGAGGCGGCGCGGGCGGATGGTGCGAGCGACCTTCGGATCTTCCATACGATCGTTCTGCCGATCTCGCTTCCGCCGATCATAACGGTCTTCCTCTACAGCTTCATGTGGAGCTGGAACGACCTTCTCTATTCCCTGACCCTGATCGTTTCCGACGACAAGCGCACGATCGGTCCGGGCCTTCTTCTGAACTATCTCAACGAAACCAACTCTGACTGGGGCGGAGCCATGGCCGCGTCCCTGATGGCCGCCTGTCCGGTAGTCATCGGCTTCATGCTGCTGCAGCGCTTCTTCATTCAGGGTGTCACCGCAGGAGCCGTCAAATGATCCTCAAGGGAACCTACCCTGTCCTATGCACGCCATTCAAAGACGATGGCGTCATTTCGGACACAGATTTCGACCGGCTGATCGACTATGTCGTCGCGTGTGGTGCGAATGGATGTGTTTATCCGGGTGTCGCCAGTGAGGTAGACACACTGTCGGCCGAAGAACGCGCGACAATGATTGCCCGCCTCGGCGAACGCCTCGCCGGTCGCATTCCATTTGTTGTCGGTGCGTCGGCGGCGACACCTGAGGAAGTGCTGGAGCATATCAAGACCGGTGCGGCGGCCTGCGCGTCTGCCGCGATGGTGATGGCGCCGGGAGCTCTCGGCCAGGATGTTGCCGCACAGTCGGCCTTCTTCAACGAGATTGCCGCTGCCTCACCGATCCCGATCATGCTGCAGAATGCACCGGTGCCGATCGGCGCTGGCCTGTCGCCGGAAAGCGTTTCGGCGATCGTTCGCGACATTGCGAACGTTCTGTATGTCAAGGAAGAGACCATGCCCTGCGGGCAGAACCTTTCCCGGATTTCCAAAGCCTGCGGCGACACGATCCTTGGTGTCTTCGGAGGGGCTGGCGGCCGGTATATCACCGACGAACTCGCCCGCGGTTCACTGGGCACCATGCCGGCAGCCGAGTTTACCGACCTGCATGTGAAGCTCGTCAATGCATGGCTGGACGGTCAGGAAACCGAAGCCCGGCGCCTCTTCATGGTGATGATGCCGGCGCTTAATTTCCAGGCCATCTTCCGTATGCAGATGACAAAGGAAACACTGCGCCAGCGGGGTGTGCTGGAGCATACGTTCGTTCGCGGCAAAGGCCCGCGCATGGATCAGGGCGACCGCAACGAACTGGCAGCTCTTCTGGGGCAATTGACCGGAGAACTGTCGAAATATCCACTGACCACTCTTCAGGCCGCCGAGTAGGAGAAGCCGAAACATGTCCACTGCTCCACTCGACGCGATCCAGAAACTGGAGTGTTTCATTGTCCGCGTCCCCCGCGACGTGCCCTACCTCGGTCCCTTGCGCGAAGGCGAATTCATCAATGAAAAGGGCTACCTGATCCGCAAGGGTAACCGGTCAATCTATCCGTCGACAGACCAGACGGTGGTGCTCAAGGTAACCGCGGAAAGCGGCCGGATCGGATGGGGGGAAACCTATGGCATCGCAGCGCCGGAAGCGGTCAAGGCGATTGTCGACAACCTGCTGGCTCCGGTCATTGTCGGCCGGGATGTTTCCGCACCTGCTGTGATCCATGACGATCTTTACGACCTCATGCGCGTGCGCGGGTTCTTCGGCGGATATTTTGTCGATGCGCTTGCCGGTGTCGATATTGCGCTTTGGGATCTCTATGGTCGGATAACGGGACTTTCCGTCTCACAGCTGCTCGGCGGCCGCCGGCAGGAAACGCTTCCGGCCTATGTCTCTGGCCTGCCACGCGCAACCTTGCAGGAACGCTGCGATCTTGCGGTCGAATGGGTGAACAAGGGCTTCAAGGCAATCAAGTTCGCCGGCGCCGTCGCGGACGACGGTATGGTGAAGGAAATGGCCGCTCTCCGGGAGGCCGTTGGACCCGGTGTCGACCTGATGGTCGACATGCACTGGAAGCATGAGGCGGCGGAAGCCGTTTCCATAATCCGCAAGCTGGAAGCGCACGGACTTTATTTTGCCGAAGCGCCGGTTCAGTCGGAAGACATGACCGGCCAGATCCGTGTCGCCAACTCGATTGGCGTGCCACTTGCGCTCGGTGAAGAACTGCGCACCGCCTATGAATATCGCCCGCGCTTCGAGGCCCGGGCGATGAGCATCGTCCAACCGGAAATGGGTCATACCGGCATCACAGAATTTGCCCGCATCGGCATGATGGCCCAGGCCTTCCACATGAAGATCATTCCGCATGCTGCGATCTCGATCGGGATTTTCATGGCGGCCAGTCTGCAGGCAAGTGCCGTGTTCCTGGGCCTGCCCTATCACGAGTACCAGCATTCGATCTTCGACCGGAACCTGATGTTCACGAACGGCGACATGGCCTGCGAAAACGGCTTCTACAAGGTGCCCACAGGACCGGGCATTGGCGTCGAGCCGAGCGAAGCCTTGCTCGCCATGCTGGAGGACGCTTGAGATGCACGGTTGGCATGGCATCTATCCCGTTCTCTATGCCTTCTGGGATGACCAGGGCAGGCTTGACCGGAATGCGATGGCCAGGCAGGTGGAGTTCTGCCTTCAGTCAGGTGCGCATGGCATCACCGTTCTCGGCCTCGTGACTGAAACACACAAGATGGACGTGAACGAGCGGCTTTATCTGGTGGAAATGGTCGGCGAACTGATCGGCGGACGGCTGCCGTATGCAGTTACCGTCTGCGAACCGTCCATTGAGGGTCAGATCTCGTTTGCCCGGGCTGCCCGGCGCTTTGGGGCCGACTGGGTCATCCTTCAGCCGCCCGCTACCGGCGGCATGGGCGCCGAGGCGACCATCGACTTTTTCGCCCGGATCGCCAGCGCTCTCGATTTCGACGTCGGCATCCAGAACAACCCGGTGAACCTGGCCGTCAGTCTGTCGGCAGATGACCTGGTCCGGCTATTCGAAATCCAGCCGAACATCAGGATCCTGAAAGGTGAAGGGTTCAGCGTGGATATCGCCCGCGTCATCACCGCCCTGCCCGACGTTGCCGTTTTCGGAGGCCACGGTGGGATCGAGTTTCCTTCGCTATTACGGGCCGGAGGGCGCGGGCTGATCCCTGCTCCCGATTTCCTGAAAGCCCAGGTCAACCTATACCGGCTCTGGCGCGCAGGGACGGAAGACGGGCTGAAACAGGCGGAAGCCATTCATCGGGCCATCCTGCCTGCGGTCGTCTTCATGTCGCGCTCGGTGCCGGCCATGCTGTGTTACGGCAAGAGGCTTTTCGCCGAGAAGGCCGGTATTCGCAACATCATGGACCGGGAACCGTCGTTGCAGCCGACACCGTTCGGGTTGTCAGAGATGGCGATTCATCTGAACGAGATCGCCCGGGCCGAACAACTGGGACGCGCCGGCAGGGTGCTGGAGGTTCACGCCAGTGAGTGACACGACGTTTATCGCAGTGGATTGGGGCAGCAGCAATTGCAGGGCCTATTTGTGCGTCGATGGCCGGATCGAGGCCTCCAAGGAGCTGGCGACCGGGGTCAAGAACCTGGCGGCAGACGACTTCGAAGGTGTCTTTGACGCTTTGATCGCCGACTGGAAGGGACAGGTCGAAGACGTCTATCTCACCGGCATGATCACCAGCCGTTCCGGGTGGGTCGAAACACCCTATGCCGTCTGTCCTGCCGGGCTGGTGGATCTCGCCGATGAGGCCGTTACCGTCCATCGCAAGGGCCTGGATCTGGTGTTTCTGCCCGGATTGTGCCAGCGCGGCGCAAGCGCAGACGTCATGCGTGGTGAGGAACTGCAGATCTTTGGTCTGGCTGATGGCATCGGCGAGCAAATTGTGGTGCTGCCCGGCACGCATTCGAAATGGGCCCTAGGGCGCGACGGACAGGCGTGCCGGTTCACCACGATCATGACCGGCGAACTCTTCGACCTGGTGCTCAACCATTCCCTCGCCGGGCGCCTAGCCGACGGTGTCGCTCTGGACCTTCCGGTGTTTGATGCGGCTGTTGCAAAGGCACTTGAGACGGCTCGCCCGATTTCGGATCTTTTTGCAGCCAGATCGCGGGTTCTGATGGATGTGATGCCGCCAACATCCGTGGCGAGCTATCTGTCGGGGCTTCTCATTGGCGCGGAAATCCGTGAAGGCAGAGATACGTTTCCCGAAGCTGGCAAAGGTGTGATCCTTGCCGGAAGCGAAGCGCTGGTTCATCGTTATGCGCGTGCGTTTGAAATCGCTGGAATTCCTGCAAGTCACGCGGCAGGAGAGCCCGTTCTGAATGCGCTTGTCGGCATCCACGCAATGCGGTTGCGCAATCGATCAGGTCATCGCTTCATGACCACCAAAGCTGATGAAGTTGTCTGAATGCAATAACCAGAAGCCTGCCTCAGCAGTTGCTGGTCGCCACGATATGGTCCAGCAGCTTGTCGAGCCGTTCGTTTCGCGATCCTGAGAGTTCCAGGATTTGCGGGCCGTCTGACAACAGGCCCAGATCGTCCTGTTGGAAGATGGCCTTCAGTCTTCGGTCCACCCAGGCGCGCAATCTGGGCAGCTCGATTGGTCCGGGTATTTCGTCCGGTTCGACAAGGGGAACGAAGATGATGGTATCAAGCGACTTCAGCGCTCGGTCTATCCGGCCCAGAAGCCGGCCCTGTGGTTCCCAGTCAAATCCCTGCCCCGCACTAACGACGTCCAGATAGGCCAGGAAGTCCAGCGGACTGCGGTCGAAGACAACACTCTGACCGGTGGCGATGTCGAGGATTTGCCGGCAACTGTACCCCAGTTGCTCTTCCAGATCTTCAACCGTCGGCCTGGCGGAAAACGCCACACCTTCCTGAACAAGTTGCCAGTAGGGTTCGGGAAGCACTTCGTAGCTGGGACTGGCTTCCCTGAAATCGCTTGCGAGCGTTGTCTTGCCGGAGCCGTGTGTTCCAGTTATCGCGATCCGCATTCAGGTCCTGGTTCAGCCTTGATCAAGGCGCCTAACAAAGGCGGGTGTTCGGCGTGCTCTTGAGCTCGGCCAAACACCCGGCCGGTTGAAGTCAGTCTGTCAGTAAGCCGGTTTCTGCGGAAACCAGTCCGGTCGTCTCGGATCGAGATAGGCCCCTTCGATGCGGTCGACTTCGAAACGGGCAATAGCGTCCAGGTCAATCTCGACACCAAGGCCGGGAGCTTCCGGCACCCGCAGGTGACCATTCTCGATCCTGAACGGCACTTTCAGGATGTCTCCTGATAGATACGGCAGCTCGTTGTCGATCGCCAGGATCATGTTCGGACAGGCCGCTGCAACATGGAGATAGGCAGCCTGACTGAGACCCAGTTCTCCGCCGCTGTGGAGCGTAACGGGAATGCCGTAGGCCTCGCAAAGGCCGGCAGCCTTCAGGACCTGCTTCAATCCGCCTGCCTGGTGTGGGTCCAGAAGCACCACGTCTGCGGCCCTGTTGGCAACAATATTGGCGACTTCCTGAAGCGTGTAGGCGCTTTCATCCAGTGCAATCGGTATCGGTTGGCTTTGCCGTAGTTCAGCATGGCCTGCCAGATCCGTCAGTTCCAGAGGCTGCTCGACATAGGCAAGGTCATATGGCTTGAGCATCTCGAGCATCCGCTTGGCGGTGCCGATGGTCCAGGCCCCGTTTACATCCGCACGGATATGGGCATGTGGGCCCAGTTCCTCCCGGATGGCCTTGACGAGGGCCAGATCCTGTTGCGGATCGAGGCCTATCTTGATTTTGAAGGACCGGTAACCGGCGTCGTAATCGGTACGAGCCAGCTTCGCCAGCTCCTCGGGTGAGGAAATGAACAGATAGCTGGCGATCTCGATATCGGACCGGTACGCCCCGCCCCAGAGGCGGTGCAACGGCAGGCCGGCGAACTTGCCAACCGCATCCCACATGGCCATTTCCGCGGCTGCCGCCGCATAAACCGCCGCACGCTGGTGATGATAATATCCTGCGCCCAGAACGTGCCGGAAAAGCCGTTCGGTGTCGTGCACCGGCCTGTCCAGCAACAGTGGCTTCACGACAGTCTCGAAGACCGCGGGAATGTAATCCAGCAGGCAGATCGTTTCGCCGTAACCCTTGATACCTGAGGCGGTTTCAACCTCCACCAGCATCCGCGTCACACGCGAGCGCACGCCCGTCGCCCACAGGATCGGGTTCTTGAGCGGGACACCGACCAGCCAATGGCGAACGGCAACAACTCTCGCGCGTTCGTCTGCGGCCAGAGCAGACATATGGTCTTTGTCCTTAAAATCCGCGTTCGTCGTCATTTGAATACTCATAGTTCCAACCGCTGTTTTGAAGCTGCATCAAACAAATGAGCCCTGCCGGGGACCGGCGTTACGAAAAGGCCCTCTCCCGGGGTAAAGCGTTTCTCGCCAGGCAGGGAAATTGAAATCAGTTCACCCCCGAGCCAGCCGGATACCTCGGTCTCGTCGCCTGTGGGTTCGACGACGTCGACGGTCATTCGGCAAGCCTGGGGATGATGCTGGTCACACAGGTTGAAATGCCTGGGGCGGACACCAAAAACGATGTCCTGGCCGTCGTGCAGCTTGCCCGCATTCGGGAGCGGCAATCGCACATCCGGCGCCGATGCGAAGACACCTTCGCCGCCCGTCTTTTGAACCTGTCCTCGAATGAAATTCATTGCAGGCGAGCCGATGAAGCCGGCAACGAACATGTTGCGCGGGTTGTTGTAGAGTTCAGCCGGTGTGCCGATTTGCTCGATTCGGCCATCGCGCATCACCACGATACGGTCTGCCATGGTCATGGCCTCGACCTGATCATGCGTGACATAGATGGATGTAGTGCCGAGCTTCTGGTGCAGTTTTTTGATCTCGGTCCGCATCTGAAGTCTCAGCTTTGCATCGAGGTTCGAGAGCGGTTCATCGAAGAGAAAGACCTTCGGGTTACGCACGATGGCGCGGCCCATCGCAACCCGTTGCCGTTGCCCGCCGGAGAGCTGTTTCGGATATCTGTCCAGAAGCGTTTCCAGGTTGAGAATTTCCGCTGCGGCCTGGACACGCATCTTGATTTCGTCGCGCGGCCGCTTGGCAAGAAGCAGGCTGAAGCCCATGTTTTCGGCAACGGTCTTGTGCGGGTAAAGCGCGTAGCTCTGAAAGACCATCGCCACGTCGCGATCTTTCGGTGCAACATCATTCACGATGGAGCCGTCGATCATGATGTCGCCGGCGGAAACTTCCTCCAGCCCGGCAACCATGCGCAAAAGGGTCGATTTTCCACATCCTGACGGGCCGACCAGCACGACAAATTCACCATCCTTGATATCGACAGACACGCCGGACAGGATTTCGGCTTTTCCGAAGAATTTCTGGCAATTTCTGATTTCAACAGTCGCCATTTCTGTTTCTCCCTGGATCCAGACCCTTCAGTCGCGTCGATTGAAGGATCGGAAATGGATTGATCTTGAGGTGTTTGAACACGGTGTCGGTGCAAGAGGCTCTAGCCTTTGACCGCACCGGCTGTGATGCCGGCGACAAGGTGTCGTTCAAGCAAACTGAAGATGATGAGGACGGGCACGACAGCGATGACGGCTGCTGCCATGAGTTCGTTCCACTCGACCTGATATTCCCCCATCAGGGTCGCGATCCCGACAGGCAGCAGATACATGTCCGGTTCCGTGACAAGTACCAGCGCCCAGATGAATGCGTTCCAGGCCGTGAGGAAGGTGAACATGGCAACGGCCGCGATCCCCGTCTTTGCCAGCGGCAGCACGATCCTGACGAACGCCTGCAGACGGTTGGCCCCGTCCATCATGGCAGCCTCGTCTATCTCCTTCGGGATCTGGCGAAAGAAACCGACCAGCATCCACGTCGCAAGCGGAAGCGCAAAGGAAGTGTAGACGGCAATCAGCGCGGCATAGGTGTCGAGCATGCCGACATCCGAGATGAGCTTGAAATAGGGCACCACCAGCAGCGCTTCCGGCAGCATCTTCACGAACAGGAGTGCGATGATCACCAGAGGCTCGATCCGCATCCTGAACCGCGTGATGCCGTAGGCGGCAAGCGTTGCCAGAGCGAGTGCCAGAACGGTTGTTCCGGTTGCAACGACAAGGCTGTTCACGAAGTAGCGGAGGATAGGCCGGGTCTCCAGAACGCTGACGTAAGCATCGAAAGACCAGTTCCAGGAATAGAAGGTCGGCGGATCCAGAAAAATCTCTGATGCCGGCTTCAGTGATGTGTTCACCATCCAGTAGAGTGGGAAAAGCATCACCACCAACGGGACAATCAGCACCAGATATCGGAGCACATGCTCAAGGCGAATTGCAGACCGCATTGTCACGCTCCCCCCTTATCTTTTTCCGGTTTGACAATGTAGAGGTAGAGAACCGACAGGGTCAGGACGATGCCGAGGAGCAGTATGCCGATCGCCGATGCCCGGCCGAGGCGGTTGGCTTCAAAAGCGGTGTTGTAAATCATGACCGGCAGTACCTCGGTGCTGCCTGCCGGGCCTCCTCCCGTCATCACGGCGATTACGTCGAAATGCCGGACCGTGTAGATCGTATCGAGCGTCGCGGCGACGATGAGCAGATACCTAAGGTTCGGAAGGGTTACGTGCCTGAACTGCTGCCAGGCGTTGGCGCCATCGAGTGCAGCCGCCTCATATTGGTCTCGCGGGATGCCCTGGAGACCGGCAAGAAGCAGCAGCATGACGAAGGGCATGCCCCGCCAGAAATCGACCGTAATCACTGACACCAGCGCCAGCACGGGATCCGCGAGCCAAAGGGCTGTTTCACGGATGAGCCCCGCGCTTTCCAGAATGTAGTTGATCACGCCGAACTGTGGCTCGAGCAACCAGACCCAGATGACCGAGCCGATGGAAGGGGCAACGATCCAGGGCATCAGGAAGCCGAGCCTCAGAAGCGTTCTGCCGTAGGAGATGGAATTCAGCCCCAGCGCCAGCAGCATTCCGACACTTACGTGGAGAAACACACAAGCCACCGTAAAAACGGCCGATACACTCAAGCTGTGCCAGAAATCGCTGTTCTGGAGGATGTAGGCATAATTGTCGAAACCGACGAAGGAAGACCGAAGTCCGCGGGTTCGATGAAGCGATGTCCAGAAAGCCTGGATCAACGGTGTTGCTATCAAAAGGGACAGCGAAACGATTGCCGGCCCCAGGAACAGGTATCCATACCAGCGCTCTCGCCTGAGCCCGGATGCCCGCCATATGTCGCGTTTCCCGGGCGTATTGACCGCGTCTTGGAAAGCTGTGTCTACAGTCGTCATGATAGTTTCCTGGGGCCGGGTGTGATCAGAGGTCGTTCAGCTTGGCTGTTACGGTCTCATCGAGTTCCTGCAGGATTTCCGTCAGGCGCTCGGGTTGCAGAAGAGCCTCCTGAAGGGCCTGCACGACGTCCTTGCCGGCGACATCTGCCCATACGGGTGTTGGCGCCGGAATTGTTTTTGCCACCGCCCCGATCTCCAGGAATTTGGCAACGACGGGGTCGTTCTTGATTTCCGGTTGCTCTGCGACGTCCGTGCGAAGCGGCATGTAGTTGGCTTCCAGCATGGCACGTGTCTGCCACTTCGGGCTGACGATATGCTGCAGGAACTTCCAGGCTTGTTCCGGGTGTTCGCAGCTGGAAGAGATCATTTCAGCAGTGATCTTGGCGACGGTGCGTGGCTGATCCGTATTTGCGGGTGGCCAGGCGACCAACAGCTTGCCTTTCAGGTCCGGATTGTCGTTCAGGACCTTGGCCAGGCCCCAATAGGCGTTGCGCATGGATGCGATCTTGCCCTGGGCAAACAGGGTCGTCTGTTCCGCATAGTTGATCGTGGCCGGTCCGGGAGCCGCGACGCCCTTTTCAGCCAGGCCGAGATAGAACTTTATGGCCTCGACCGTTTTCGGATCTTTGGAGAACAGGGATTCCGTATAGTCGTCATTGAAGGCCCGGCCGCCGTTGGAATAGATCCAGCTCAACAACGTGCGTGTGGTGGTCGTCGTCGGGCCGGCAAGAATGGCCGTGCCCCACTGGTCGTCAGTGGTGAGTTTCTGCATCCACTGTGAATATTCGTCCCAGGTGGTCGGCAGAGCTTCAGGGTCCAGACCGGCAGCCTCGACAAGATCCCTGTTGTAAATTTCAGCGTAGATGCCGGCGTAGACCGGCAACGCATAAAGGCTGCCCTCGAAGGTAACCGCGCTGAGGATATCCTGCGGCCAGACGGACTTGAAATCGTCACCGCTTGCTTCAAAGAACTCGTCAAGTGGATGGAGGTAGCCGTTATAGGCCGCAGTCGTGACGTCGCCGCGATAGATGCACGGTGCTTTTTGAGCCTGGGCAGCGGTTGCGAATTTTGTCCAGTCTTCCTTGCGCGCAACGAGGATCGGCTTGATCTTGATGTCCGGGTTTTCGGCCTCGAACTCGGCGATCATTTCTTCCGCCAGCGGCGCGAATTGCTTCTCGCTGAGCGACGTCGATTGCCAGGTGATGGTGACGGGCTCCGCCTGTGACGGCAGGGAGCTCATTGCCGCCAGCATGGTCCCGCAACTGGCTGCCAGCAGCCATTTTCCAGAATTCCTCATCTTTCATCTCCTCCAACTGAAAGCCGATAAATGCCAAGCTATTGAAACGTTTCAATGAATGACTTCAAAAAAACCGCTCAAGGCGGCATTGGCTATTGAAACGTTTCAATAGGTGTAGCATTATCATCCGGTACCGGCAAGAGAGATTCTGGGCAGTGCTAGAGCGATATTTTTAAATGTCTGATTCAAATAAGAAAATTAACATTACAGATGTGTCCAAAGCTGCCGGTGTCTCGGTTGGAACTGTTTCGAACGTTTTGAACAACACCCGATTTGTAAGCGAAGAAAAACGGCAGCTCGTTCTGAAAGCTGCCAGTGACCTCGGGTTCCAGCTGGACAGCACGGCGCAAACCCTCAGGCGCAAAAAAACCCGGACGATCGGGTTCTGTACCACATATGCAACGCCTGCCTTCCTCAGCGCTCTCGCGGAAACTTTCGAAGATGCAGCGGAAAAGCATGGCTTTGACATGGTCATGGCCGTTTCTCACCAGGATCCTGAAAGGGAACTCAGCCGGGTGAAGACCCTCTTGCAGCGCAAGGTTGACGGTCTGGTCCTTCTGCCGACCTGGCAGCCGCAAAAGTCGCTCGACCTGATTGCCGGTTCCGATGTTCCGGCCGTGATCATCGAACGTTTGAACGAAGACGATCGCTTCGATTACGTGACAGTCGATCAGAACGATCTGATGCAGCAGATTGTTCGCCAACTTGCAGAACGGGGGCGAAAACACATCCTGTTCATTCCCCAGAGAAAGGACCTTATCGTGTCACGGCAAAGAGCTGCGGGCATCGAACAGGCAATTGCGAACAGCGGCAGCGCCATCCAAAGCAGCGTTCTGGAGCGTGGTGAGAATGCTGCCGATTTTGAAGCGCGGTTTCAGAAGGCGCTGCGGTCCTCAACACCACCGGACGCAATTGTCGTCGGCAACAGCTCCGTTGCAATCTGGACCTTGAGAGCGCTGAAGGCGCAAGGCGCGTCCAGCGATCGCGACATTTCCGTGGTTACGCTGGATGACCCGGACTGGGGGGATCTGGTGACCCCGCCAATCGGCTGTGTGCGCTATCCCGTCAATGCAATCGTGGACAATGCCTGGGACCTGCTCGAAAAGCGCATGCAAAACGTGTCGACCGGGTCTAGCAAGATCGTCGTACCGGCAGAATATCTGTCGCGCTAACGACGTTCGTAGGTCTTGGTTCAGCCGTCGAGGTCGCGTTCGGACAGAATGCGATCGACCAGTCCCCATTCCAGGGACTCTTCCGGTGTCATGTACCGGTCCCGGTCCATCGCGGCTTCGAACTCCTCGTAGGTTCTGTTGCAATGCTTCGCGTAAAGCCGTGTCATGCGCTCCTTCGTGCGCAGGATTTCTTCCGCATGGATCGCCATGTCCGACGCCTGCCCCTGGAAGCCGCCGGACGGTTGATGGATAAGGATGTTCGCGTTCGGCAACACGGCCCTTTCGCCAGGTTCCCCGGCCATGAGCAGAAAAGATCCCATCGACCTGGCAGTGCCCATGCACAGCGTATGAACGGGTGCCCGGATGTAGCGCATGGTGTCGTACATCGCGAAGCCGCTGGTGACCATGCCACCGGGTGAATTGATGTAGAGCTGGATCGGCTTCTTGGGGCTCTCCGCCTCCAGAAAAAGCAACTGGGCGCAGATGAGGGCCGACACCGTGTCATTCACCTCGCCATTGAGAAAGACAATCCGTTCGCGCAGCAATCGCGAATAGATGTCGAAAGAGCGTTCACCGCTGCTGGATTGTTCCACGACCATCGGGACGAGCTGCATCGCTTCGCGCATGGGCGAACTCCTGTATTTCAATGATTTGGGTTGGTCGGAAAGAGCTTATGCGGCCAGCATCATGACCGGCTCGTTGCTGTTTGCTGCCCAGGTATCGCGAGACGCCAGCCGGCCATCGGCAAGGCGTTGCCTGATCGTCAGAAGCGTTCGGTCGCTGCTGATCGGGTGCAGCTGAAACTGCACGACACTTTCCAGAAATGGTGGGGCATCATCGCGCAGCCGGAAAAGGATCTCTTGGTTCGGTACCACGGCAACAGGTTCTACCTGTGCGAGATCGTGGTCCGGTAGCCATCGTTCCCTGAAAGTGGGGATGGTGATGGCTCGCCAGACCTTTTCCGGTGGCGCCTCCAGCTCATATTCCTGAACGATGTCAGCAGTTTCCATCTCCCCTTGCACGGAAGTCGCCAACTCCACATCAGGCGTTTGGTCACTCATTGGTCCATATCCTTCAGCAGGGTTTTCAACGCATCGATGCGGGCCGGCCAATAGGCGCGGTATTTTGCGAGCCAGCCGGCGATAAGGGCCAGCCCATCAGGGTCTACTTCGTAGTTCACGAACCTGCCCTGCCGTTCCTGTCGCACAAGCTTTGCCTGACACAGGACGGAGAGATGCTGGGACATTGCCGGTTGGCTTATGTCCATGCCGTTGCGCAGGGAACTTGCGTTCATGCGGCCATCGGCCAGCTTCTCGAAGATTGCGCGCCGCGTTGGATCGGCCAGAGCCTTGAAGATGTCATTTTCCACCATGGCAACACATAAGCACAAACTTATGTGTTGCGCAACCGCGATTTGATTGATCTTTTCAGGTGGAGAAAATTGCGCGGAGGACACAAGTGGTTGTGGTCGACAGGCACAGCTGCAGTTGGCGCTGAGGACGTGATCGCGTTTTGCCTTGTCGTCCTCAGCCCGTTCGTCTGGTCATGGTCGTCACGGCTATCAATCAGTTCCCGATAGGGCTGATCATCTCGTTCATCGCATAGGGCAGAATGCCCCCTGCTGCGTAGATTTCCGCCTCGCGTGCGGTTTCGAGGCGGCAGAGCAGCGGGATCTCGCGTGAAGGGCGAGCATCGGCGGAAGAGATCCTCAAATATCCTCTGGCTTTGGGGGCAAGTCCCTTTTCAAAGATGATATCGAAAGTTTCATCGCCTGTAAGGCCCAGTGTTTCCGCAGTGTGTCCGTCGGTCGTTTGAAGCGGCAGCACGCCCATGCCGACGAGGTTGGACCGGTGGATGCGCTCGAAACTGTCGGCAACAACGCATTGTACGCCCAGTATACGGGTTCCCTTTGCCGCCCAGTCGCGGGAGGAGCCATTGCCGTAGTTGCGTCCGGCAATCACGATCTGCGGGACGCCTTCTGCTCGATACCTGCCGGCAGCCTCATGGATCGTACAGGTGTCTCCGCTTGGAAGATGCCGGGTTATCCCACCTTCGGTCCCCGGAACCATCAGGTTGCGTATGCGGATATTGGCGAAGGTGCCCCGCATCATGACGTTGTGGTTTCCGCGTCTCCCGATGTAGGAGCTGAACCGGTTCTCCGGAACGCCAAGCGAAAGAAGATATTGCCCGGCCGCGCTGTTCGCCGGAATGGCGGATCCAGGCGAAATGTGGTCGGTCGTGATATCGTCTCCGAGGATCAACAGCGGGCGGGCATTTTCCAGCCTGTAGGAGCTGATGTTGCGGGCCTCGCCCGTAACGTCATCTAGGAAAGGTGGACGCAGCAGGTAGGTGCTTTGGTTATCCCAGCGAAAGTCTTCGCCTTCGGGCACTGCCAGTGCTTCCCAGAATTCGTCTGCTTCCTGCATCCGGCCGTATTGTTCCCGAAACTGGTCTGCAGTCACCATCGACTGCGTCAGTAGGTCGATTTCCCCAAGGTCCGGCCATAGATCTGCGAGATAGACCGGAGATCCGTCAGCGCGCTTTCCGAGTGGATCGTTCGCGAGATCTATCCGCACGGTGCCGGCCAACGCATAGGCGACAATGAGCGGTGGCGAAGCAAGATAGGCTGCCCGGACCAGAGGGTGTGTTCTGCCTTCGAAATTGCGGTTGCCGGAAAGAACTGCAGTCACGCTGAGGTTCCGGGTGCGAATTTCCTCTTCGATGTCAGCCGCAAGCTGTCCGGACCCGCCGGCACAGGTCATGCAGCCAAAACCTGTTACCTGAAATCCGAGACGGTCGAGATCGTCCTGCAAACCGGATTTTGCAAGGTAAGCGGAAACAACGCGCGATCCTGGAGAAAGGGAGGTTTTTACTTTGGGGGCGACCGTCAGTCCCGCCGCTACGGCATTTCGAGCAACGAGCCCGGCAGCAATCATCAGCGAAGGGTTTGACGTATTGGTGCAAGATGTGATGGCGGCGATTACGATATCCCCGTCGGACAAGGCGCCGGGGCCGGGTTTTGAAACGTCGGTACGCGCATCAAGAAAGTCGTCGAAACTGCCGGGAACGTCTTCCAGATCGAGCCTGTCCTGTGGCCGGCGCGGGCCAGCCGCGGACGGCTTGATCCGGTCCAGCTCGATTGTGATCACCTGGGCATATTGTGGCGTATCAGCCCCGTCCGCCCACATCATCTGAGCTTTTGCATAATTTTCTGCAAGCGCGATATCGTGTTCGTCACGTCCGGTCTGGCGCAGATATTCCATGGTTTTGGCATCGAGCGGCGAGAACCCCATGTTCGCCCCGTATTCCGGTGCCATGTTTCCAAGGGTCGCCCGGTCCGGCACGCTCAGCGAATCCAGCCCGTTGCCATGAAACTCGATGATCTTGCCCACCAGATCGTGCTTGCGCAGTGCCTCTGTCACCGTCAGTACCAGATCCGTGCTCGTGACACCTGGTTGCAAGGCGCCGGTCAAGCGGCACCCCACAACATCCGGGAAAGCCATCGAGATCGGCAAGCCAAGCAAGGCGCCGCCGGCTTCGATGCCGCCGACCCCCCAGCCCATGACACCGAGCCCGTTGATCGTCGGTGTGTGGCTGTCCATGCCGACAAGCGTATCCGGATAGGCCCAAAGCGTGTTTTCGACTTTTGCGCTTCGAACAGGCCTTGCCAAGTATTCCAGATTGACTTGATGGACGATGCCCTTGCCGGGTGAAAACAGCCGAAAATTGCGGAAATTGGCTTCCGCCCACTTCAGGAAAGTATAGCGCTCGGCGTTCAGTTCATATTCGAGGGCGATATTGCGACGCTCAGCATCCGCGGTTCCGGCAAACTGGGTGACCACGGAGTGGTCCACCACCAGTTCGGCGGGAATCTTCGGGTTCACCTTGCTCGGGTCACCGCCTCTTTCGGCTACCGCTGACCGCATGGCCGTCAGGTCGGCAAGGAGCGGTACACCTGAAGAATCCGGCATCAGCACCCGGGCAGGAAAGAACTCGATGTCGCCGACGTCTTCACCCCTTGCAACAGCCGCAACACGTTCGGCAGCATCCTTAGTTCCATCCACATGACGTAAAAGGTTTTCCAGGAGGACTCGCGTCACGAAAGGAAGGCGCTCAATTACCGCGCCGGGTACGGCTTCCTGAAGACGGGCGAGAGACGCATATCGGTATGTCTTGTCGGCGACGGTCAAGTCCGCGCCGGTGTTCCAGTCTGATGTCATTTGATTATTCCTGGGTATCGGGAGACAGGGCGGCGCGGCGTGCGTAACGTGCCTTCAGGAAAGCTGCGACGATCGAAAAGACCATCATTGCGAGCAGCAGCATGGAAAACGGTCGCTCCAGCAGATAGCTGCCGAGATGCCCGCCGGAAATCTGAAGGCTGCGCACCATCTCGCCCTCAGCCATCCTTCCCAGAAGCAACCCGATAACCGTTGCCGCCACGGGGTAGGAATGCCGGCGCATCAGCCACCCGAGGCAAGCGAAGACTGCAACGGTCAGAACACCGGCAATCGTGCCCGTCACGCCGAAGCCGCCCCAGGCGCACAGGGCAAGGACCGAGGGGACCAGATACCGAAGTGGCACCTTGATTACCATGCCCAGCAGACGCAGCACCAGCAGGCCGACAATGCCGAGAAGCAGAACTTGAACCAGATTGCCGACAATGATGGCGTAGACCAGGTCGCCCTGGTCCCGGATGAAAGCCGGACCACCGACGATGTTGTGGAAAGAAAAGGCCGCCATGAGTACTGCCGTGGCCGCTCCGCCGGGAATGCCAAGCGCCAGAAGCGCCGCCATTGATCCGCCTTCGGAGGATGAATTGGCGGATTCCGCAGCAATCACCCCCTCAGGAAGGCCTGTGCCGAATTCTTCTGTACGTGAAGATGTTCGCCGAACCTCGCCATAGGCAACGAGATTGGCAACGGAAGATCCAACCCCCGGCACTGCACCTATCAGGACGCCGATTGCGCTGCCGCGCAGCAGGACAGAGGGATATTTGAAGGTCGAAAACATCGCACGAATGATCGGCCTGAAGGCGACAGGCGGCACGTCGTCTCGTGTGCTCAGTGTCTGTCTTTCCCGTATGCGCAGGAGCTCAGAAGCGGCGAAAATGCCGATCATCGCGGGCACCACCTGTACGCCATCGAGAAGATACGAACTGCCGAAAGTCGCGCGCAGAACACCTGTCGTGGACATGCCGACCTGGCTCAGAATGAGTCCGAGCATCCCCGCAAGCAGGCCTTTTGCCATGGACGCTCCGCTCAGCGCCGCGATCAATGTGAGACCCCAGGCGATCACCAGGACCATTTCAAGCGGACCAAGCTTCAGAACCACCACGGCGAGCGGCTGGATGAGAAGGAAAAGTACAACGTAGCCAATGAAGGCTCCGATTACCGACGCGCCGAGGCTGAGCCCGAGGGCCTCGTTCTGGCGGCCATTACAGGCCATTGGGTAACCGTCGAACGCGGTTGCCACGGAAGACGACGAGCCCGGAATGTTCATCAGGATGGCCGTGACCCCACCGCCATAAACCCCGCCGGTGAAGATGGAGGTCAGGAACATGATCGACTGGATAAAGTCCATCGTGAAGGTGAGTGGCAGGAAAAGCGCCATCGCCATTGATACCTGAAGACCCGGGACGGCACCGAAGATCAACCCGATGAGCAGACCCGGGATCACAAAGATCCAGGGACCCATGCCGCTGAACATCAGGTCAAGTGCGGATGTAAGTGCGGAGAAGTCGACCATCAGAACACCAGCGTGGGCATGGGGAAGGGAAAAAGTGCGCCAAAGGCACTGGTGACTGTTGCGGTGAAGACCAGGGAAAAGAGCGGTGGCTTCCACAGGGATCGCTCGCTGCAGATCACGATTCCGAGCCAGACGAAGAAGAAGGTCGCGACGTCGAACCCGATGTAGAACATCGATCCGCAAAACCCGCAAAAGAGTGCGAGCAGCAGGATATCCCCTGCCGTCTTGCGCAGGCTCTCGCCCTGATCCTCTTCACGTCCCCACTGGGAGAACACGATGACCGCGACCAGAACAATCGCCAGGAGGCTGGCCGGCGCGAGGATGATCAGGTTGTTGAGAGAGAACTTCGCGGCAATTGCACTGCGGTTCATGGCGAACGTAAGGGCCAGCGCAAGGGCAAGAAAGATCGCGTGGGAAGGGGCTAATCGAATGGACATGGGCGACCTGTGGCTGTCGGATGGCTCAGGAGCGGGACGCCGAGGGGGATCCCCGGCATCCCTTGATGTTGTCCGAAGTGGCAGATCTCTTATTGATCGGCGGAGAAGCGCTTCAGGATTTCGAAGTTGGACTTGACGATTTCCGTCGTGCGTTCGGGGCCGACCCAGTCCGCTCCGATGTCCTGTTCCTTGAGCAGTGCGACAAAGTCCTCGTCCTGCAGGACTTCTTCATAAGCCGCAACAAAGCGGTCGAAGTCTTCCGGATGCTCGGCAGCGAACTTCGCATTGGCCGCGATGCCGCGAATGGATCCGAGAAGCGGCGTCAACGTTACGCCTTCGTCCTTGAGTGTTTCATTCAGGGTCGGCGCGTCCCAATCTTCCAGTCGGGTTTCGGAGGCAACCGCCAGAGGACGGATGAACTCTGCAACGGGAAGGCTGCCCGATGCGCTGATCACGACCAGATCGACCTGTCCACCGGCAACGGCCGTTCGGGCCGTACCGCCACCTTCATAGGTGACAACGTTGACGGCGTCGTCCGAAAGACCAAAGGCTTCAAGCGCAAGTCGAAGATTGATTTCACCGGTTGACCCGGTAACAACCGATGCGCGGTAGCGACCCGGCTCATCTTTCACGGCCTGCATGAATTCCTGCAGCGTGTTGAATGGCAATTCCTTGTTGACCGCGAACAGGTCCACGTCCGTCCATTGGCCGTTGATGAAGGCCAGGTCGTCGAGTGTGTAGTCGGGATCGAATTTCAGGATCGCATTCGAGACATAAGGGTGAATGGCGGTTGCGAGGAAGGACGACCCGTCGGTCGGCTGGCTCAGGAAATAGGTTGTTCCGACGTGGCCGCCGCCACCCTTCTGGTTCACCACACGGATAGGCACCCCGAGTTTGTCTTGCAGCTGCTCGGCAACGAGCCGCATCGAACGGTCGACAGATCCGCCCGCACCGAAGGGGATGACAAACGTGATCTGTCGTGTCGGCCAGGCTTCTTCTGCCTGCGCCATTGTGCCGGTCGCAATCGCCATTGCGAGAGTAAGTGCTCTTAAGGCCGAGCGAAAAGTCTTGGTCATTATTGATCCTCCCAGACACCAGGGCCCTGCAACACGAACCCATATTGTTAACAATTGAAACCTTAGTCCCATTTATTTGTGTTTGCAACTGGCTAAAAATGGTATGTCGAAATCCAAAAAACCTAGACATAACAAATATATTGTGACTAGAATGCAATGTCGTCCAGAATTTTCAATCCATCGCGAAAGCAAGATTGTTAACAATGAGCCAGCACAGAGATACTGCTTCCTTGATTGCCGATACATTGAAGTCCCAGATGCTCTCCGGCGAGCTGACACCGGGTCAAAGGCTTGGGGAAGCGGCGCTCGCGGAGAGATTTTGCGTAAGCCGTGGGCCGGTCCGCGATGCGCTTTCACGTCTCGTCGAAATCGGCATTGCAGTTTCGGTGCCCAATGTCGGCACGCGGGTCAGGGAATTCTCGCAAGAAGAAGCAAGGGCTTTGTACGAACTGCGGGAGGCGCTTGAAGCCGAAGCGGCCCGTCTCGCGGCCATCCGCGCCGACGAAGCCGGCAAATCAGCGCTGGTCGCGCTGGCAAACATCACGGAAGACCGCTTCACATCCGAGGAAATGCAGGGCACGGACAATGATTTTCATCTGGAGCTTGCCCGGCTGTCCGAGAACGGATTGCTGCTGCGCCTTTTGTCCGAACAGCTCTATCCGCAGCTCATGCTGCTTCGCATTCACAGCCGCAATGCAAGTGGGCGCCTTCGCAAGGCGATCGGTGAACATCACGGCATTTGCCAGGCCGTGGTAGAGAGCGATCCGGAACTGGCGGACATCCTGATGCGCCGTCACATTCGCAACAGCTGGAAATCCTTCTGTGAGCGGATGGGCTACGCCGACGACACTTCAAACAATACCAAAAAGGGAAATCCGACCAGATGATGAATCACGAGATCAACGCTGCATTTCGCGCACGCCTGGAGGAAGATCGAGCTCTCTTGCTGCCGGGCGCCGCGAATGCGCTTGCGGCGCGAGTTATCGAGGATTGTGGGTTTGAAGCGATTTTCCTGACAGGAGCGGGTCTCACGAACAGCTACTATGGCAAGCCGGATCTCGGCTTCATGGGGCTGAGCGACATCGCGGCGCATACTGCGGCCATTCGCAACGTTTCAACGCTTCCCGTTATCGCGGACGCCGACACGGGATTTGGCAATGCGGTGAATTTGTATCACACCGTCCGAACGCTGGAACTGGCAGGCGCTTCCGCGATCCAGATTGAGGACCAGCTCAATCCAAAACGGTGCGGGCATTTTTCAGGCAAGGATGTGGCCGATCTGTCAGAGGCTCGTGACAGGATCCGTGCAGCCGTGGACGCACGCACAGACCCGAACCTCATGATCCTTGCTCGTACGGACGCCCGTGCGACGCTCGGCCTTAACGCTGCTCTGGAGCGTGCCGAGGCATTCATTGAAGATGGTGCGGACATCACGTTCATCGAGGCACCTGAATCCGTGGAAGAAATACGCGCTATTCCCGCCCGGCTGAAAGAAACACCGCAGATGCTCAACATCGTGGTTGGCGGCAGGACGCCGGTTCTTGAGTTCGAGGAGCTGGAAGCCATGGGCTTTTCTCTTGTTCTGTATGCCAATGTCGCGCTGCAGGCTGCAATACGAGGAATGTGCATGGCTCTTTCTGACCTGAAGAAAAACCGCAAGTTTGAAGACACAGGCGTTATCGCAGGCTTCGAAGAGCGCCAACGCGTGGTGAACAAGGGCTACTATGACGCCCTGGAGGCCCGCTACGGGAAATGATGCAGGTTCCTGCCACCCTCCTTCTAGCCTTCAAGACCCCCCAAATAGGGGTTGGTGAAAAACGCAATTCCGTTTTCCCCTGATGCCAGTTCAGAAGGCAACAAAGACATCGGGCTTGATAAGACTGGGACCAGAGCGATCGTTCTCTTGTCCTGATTTTTCAGGCTCTCTTTAATGGCTTTGTTGTTTTCTCGTTTGACCGACGTTCAGGTCTTACCGGTTCAGGGAAACGAAATGAAAAAGTCTTTGGGGCGGATTTTCGCCGCACGTGGTTGGCGGCTGGCGGTGTTCGCGGTTGTTGCCTTTATTGCATTGTCTCCAGATGCTGCCCGGGCAGAAAGCATGACGTTCGAAAACGTCTGCAAGGGCAACAACGCGGCGTCCTGTTATGTGAGAGCCGAAGGGCAGATTACCGCGAAAACGCCCGCGCTCTTTTCCAGCTACCTGAAGAATGAGCATTCCGACGGCAACAAGGTTCTGCTGCACAGCCCCGGCGGCAGTCTGATTGCGGGACTGGAACTGGGAGAGCTGATCCGTGCCAGGGGAATGGAAACGGAAATCGGCATCTGGAAGTCCGAGGGCACATTCGGGGACACGGTGGACGGCGGCTACTGCATGAGCGCCTGTTCCTACGCGTTCCTGGGAGGTGAAGTCAGACGCATTCCCGAGGGAAACCGTCTGGGCTTCCACCAGTTCTACCTGTCCGGAGAGAGGACTGGCCAGGTGTCGTCCAGCCAGGTGGACCAGGCACTGATGTCCGCGCAGGAACTGTCCAGCCGGATTGTACGTTACCTTCTGGAAATGGGAATCGATGCTCGCATCTTCGTTCTTGGTACGGGTGCGAAGCCGGACGACATGTTCGTTCCCGACGCGGCGCAGCTTGAGGAATTTGCCCTTGTCACGCCGGAAGGGTTCGGGGAGTTCTTTCTGGAGCCCTACAAGCAGGGTCTGGTGGCAGCAAGCAAGCGCAAGAGCGTCACGCGCCTTTATGATCTCGCGAGCCAGTTTTCCAGCTATTGCCGCAAGAACAAGCCCTACGTACTGATCACGACCGATGGCGGTATTCTGAACCCTGATGACCTGCCGACGACAAGCATCAACATGTTCTCAAAAGGACGTGGCATCACGGCGACAGCCACCAAGGACATCCTTCGGGTTGTCGGTGACAGCAGCGTCGAGGTCGAAATCAACGACAAGGTTGTTGAACTGCTATCGGTTACCGAGCGGATCGAGTTCAGCCTGTTTCTTGGAATGTCGTCCGGTGGCGAGGTGCGCGGGGCGATCGATCTCAGCGACATGGACCGCAAGATCATCGCCGCCAGCTTCCGTTTTTGCATCGGCTAGGAGGGTGAGCCCGACAAAAAGGGCTCATCACATAAACGCGATATCGTTGAACTGGCATCAAGGTGTTGTTTTCAGCGCATTTTCGCCGAAATTTGCACGTCTGACGGTCGAGCGGGGGTGGCTCAAAGGTCGAGAATGACAGGGTTTGGATAGAGACTGTTAACCTTATTTTCCTACATCTCTCCCAAAGGCGTTCAACCCGAAACACTAGTCTTCTTTGTCCATGCGTATTTCCCGGAAGAATTTCTCACTTTCGAATTCGAACGATGCCGGTCAGCCAGCTTCACCCGATGATTCCAGTCGGAAAGTGCAGGGCGAAAACCCGCTCGGGCAACCCGCCACCACAGATGGTGAACGGGTGCCTGAGACGCGCCGGTTGCCACATGTTGCAGGCAATCCGCAGCAGCAGGCAGGAGATGGAAACCAGGGGGTGGAAACCCCTTCGGACGAATCTTGCCAGAGCTATTTTTACCTTGCACCCAACGTTCGCTTCACCCGGACGCCAGACCGCGGTTCAAAGCAGCGATCTGCAACGGTAGAAAACACGAGCGAAGTCAGCGCCGGTGAAACTGTTTCCCCGGTCGAGGCGGAGCCCGTTGCGCAGCAGCCACTGGTCTCGCCAAAGCCCTCCCCTGTTGTGACCGGAACAATGCCAGTTGCACAGGTGATTGGTCAGGCCGCCGATGGTGGACCCGTGAATGTGCAGGCGCCTGCCAATGACGCGCATTCTTCCACGGCGCACCTTGGTTTCCTGTCCGATCACGCCTTCTTTGAATTCATGTCCGACGATGCCATCACTCCGCAGCCGAGTGCGGAAGTGCCTGCGCAGAAGGTCACGGAGCCGGTACGAGCCGTCAGGACGGCTTACGAGGAGGTGCCCGTCGCGGGACAGGTGGCGCGGCCACCGGAGGGAATCGTGTCGCTGTACAAGGTCGTCGAATGCAACGGTTCTGCATCCCCCACGCCTTCCTCTTCCAGACCAATTGCCGCAAGGCCTGCAAACCCGTCTCCGCAGCCGACCGGCCAACGGCCGGCAGCACGACAAAACCCGGAAGGCAATCAGGACGCTGCCGGTCGGGCAAGAGTGTCGATTTCGATGCCAAGCCCCACACCCCGGTCCTTGTCCTCCAGCACACAGGCTCTGCCGCCGATCGGAGCGGGATCCGGTCAACAGTCGCTGTTCGGCAGCTACGAGTTTCCGTCCGGCGATCTGCTGCAACTGCCGCAGGATGGTCCGGGCTTCCAGATGACGCAGGAGCAACTGGAACGGAATGCGGGGCTTCTGGAAAGCGTTCTGGAAGACTTCAAGGTGCGTGGCGAGATCATCCACGTGCGCCCCGGGCCTGTGGTCACCCTTTACGAATTCGAACCGGCCCCGGGCATCAAGTCCTCGCGCATCGTCAACCTTGCCGATGACATTGCCCGTTCCATGTCGGCCATCTCTGCCCGTGTTGCGGTCGTGCCCGGCCGGAACGTCATCGGGATCGAGCTGCCGAATACGGAGCGTGAAACTGTCTACTTCCGCGAATTGATCGATTCGACCAACTTCCGCGCGACCAGCTGCAAGCTTGCGCTTAGCCTCGGCAAGACGATTGGCGGGGAGCCGGTTGTTGCCGATCTTGCGAAGATGCCGCATCTGCTGGTCGCCGGAACGACCGGCTCGGGCAAGTCGGTTGCCATCAACACGATGATCCTGTCGCTGCTCTACCGCCTGAAGCCGGAAGAGTGCCGCTTGATCATGGTAGATCCGAAGATGCTGGAACTGTCCATCTACGACGACATTCCGCACCTGCTGACGCCTGTCGTCACCGATCCGAAAAAGGCCGTGACAGCTCTCAAATGGGCTGTGCGCGAAATGGAGGATCGCTACAGGAAGATGGCACGGCTTGGCGTGCGCAACATCAACGGTTTCAACCAGCGTGCCGCCGCTGCAAGTCAGAAGGGCGAACCGGTTATCGTGTCCGTGCAAACCGGGTTCGACCGCGATACGGGGGAACCGGTCTACGAGCAGCAGGAAATGGACCTCGCTCCGATGCCGTACATCGTCATCATCGTTGACGAGATGGCGGATCTGATGATGGTCGCCGGCAAGGAGATCGAAGGCGCTATCCAGCGTCTGGCGCAGATGGCCCGCGCCGCAGGCATTCATCTCATCATGGCGACACAGCGTCCCTCGGTCGACGTGATCACCGGCACGATCAAGGCAAACTTCCCGACCCGGATTTCCTTCCAGGTCACGTCGAAGATCGACAGCCGCACGATCCTCGGCGAGCAAGGTGCGGAACAGCTGCTCGGCATGGGCGACATGCTGCATATGTCGGGTGGCGGACGTATCAACCGTGTCCATGGCGCCTTCGTCTCGGACGAGGAAGTCGAACAGGTTGTCGCCCACCTGAAAAGCCAGGGCCGGCCCGCGTACCTTGAAACCGTGACTGCGGAAGAAGAGGAAGAGCTGGAAGAAGAAGAAGCTGTCTTCGACAAGGGTGCCATCGCGTCCGAAGACGGTGATGATCTCTACGACAAGGCGGTGAAGATCGTCCTGCGCGACAAGCGCTGCTCAACCTCGTATATCCAGCGCCGCCTCGGCATCGGGTACAACCGCGCGGCTACCCTGGTCGAGAAAATGGAAAACGAAGGCCTTGTCGGCGCGCCCAACCATGTCGGCAAGCGCGAGATCCTGGCCGGCAAGCGAGAACAGCCGAGCGAAGAATAGATACGCAGTACGCACCAGAGTGGTGATGTCGATCTAGAGCTGCGTCTCTAGTGGCCGGAGAGACGACCCAGGACGAAATCCGCTCGCTTCCCGACATCCGTCTTCGGCAAGATGATTTTCTCGTAGCCAAGTTGGCCGTAGGCATCGAGCAATCGCTGGTATTCTCCGATTGCTTCATCCAGGCCGTGCTGGCGGTCGGCGTCTATGGCGTAAATCTCCGGCCAGGGTGGTGTCAGAAAGACCTGAAAATGAAATCGGCTCGTTTTGCCGAGGGTATCTGTCACGGCTACGCCGGCCGCGTATTCCAGGGCAACAGCTGCGTCGATCAGCCCCCGGTCGAAGAAGACCCATCCTTCAGCGCTGTTCAGTCGCTCCCTGTCACGGAATGACATGTCGATCGCTCTTCTGGCGAAGGCTTCGAGATTGACCCAGGGAAGCGCCCTCCCCTCAGCTTGCTGCTCTTCGGCGACGATCCTCCTGCCGGGTTCCGGGACAGTTTCGAAACCCCGTCGTTCCAGTTCCGTCAAAAGCGTTGACTTTCCGCCACCCGAACATCCGGACAGGATGACGTGCCGGCGGTAGGTATCGTTTTGCATCATGATTTCCTTTTCGGAGGGAAGGCCGGGACCGGTGACCCGTAACGTCTGCAATGTGCAGGCAGGTCTTGCGCCAGTGAGCGCCGTCTGGCGGCGCCCCTAGTTGGGGGCACCGTCAGCACAGACAGTGACTTCCGTCGTCGTGACGCCAATCAGCTGAGCGATGAACGTCTCATGCGTCTCTCCCCCGTGGCCTGCGCGCCCGCAGCAGAAGAAGGCCACAGGAGACCAGGAATGCCATGGTGAGGGCGTAACAAATCACCGGCCATGCAGTGTCGCCGTTCAACACTGTAACCATCAGCGTGCCGAATACACTTACGATCAGGCTCTGGATACAGAAATAGAATGCGACCGCAGAGCCGGCGATATCGTCGAACTGCGCTAGGGCTCCGTTGGCGGTTACCGACACAGTAAAAACGATGCCTGCAGCGACGACCCACATCGGTACGATGAAGCCGAGAAATGAAGGCGCGCCGGATACTTGTCCAATCCCCAACAGAACCGAACCGCAAATGTGCATGACCATACCCCGCGCAACGGATCCGGCTGTCCCCCATGCCTCGACAAACTTTCTGGTAAACCGTGCTGTCGCGATCATGGCGAGAGCAACGCTTGCGAAAGCGAGGCTGAAGGTGATCTGCGAGTAGCCGGCCTGGCCTATGAGAATGCGGGGTGCCGTCGAGAAAAAGACGAAGAAGCTTCCCATGCCTGCGCTGAATGCCGTCGTGTAGACCCAGAAGGACAGGCTTCTGAAAATAGGCCAAACAGGCCGGTGCAGCTTGCCATGGCCGATTGGCCGCGTCTCGGTCCATCTCCAGCTGGCATGCAGGCCTGCCAGCAAGGCCAGAATGCCAAGGGTAATGAAGATTGCCTGCCAGCCGAACAGCCTGTCAATCAATGCCCCGATCATGGGGCCGATCGCAGGAACGAAGGCCAGCATTGAACCCAGTAGCCCATAGATGACAGCCCCTTCCGGCCTTTGGGCATAAACGTCACGAACAGTTGCGAACATCGCCACCAGCATTGCGGAGGCTCCTATAGCCTGAACCACACGCAATGCGACGAAGGCTGAAGCCGACAGCGGCCAGGCTGCCCCCAGCGAAGTGACGATAAACACCGCCACTCCGATCAGCAGCACAGGCCGCCGACCGATCCGGTCCGAGATTGGACCAAAGACAATCTGTCCCAGGCCAAGCATGACCATGTAGAGGCTCAAGGTCAGCTGGATGACGGCAGGTGTCGTGTTCAGGATACTTGGCATTGCCGGAACGATAGGCAGGTAGATATCCATCGCCAGCGAGGCGAGAATGTCGAAGGGAGCCAGCAGCAGGAGCGCCGCTGGCAGCGTATAGGCCCATTTCGGTCGTTGGGATGTCATGAGAATTCAACCGCTCTTTCAGGAAACAAAGGGCGGCGGCAGCTTGTCAGTCGATTCAGTTTGCCGGTCTAACAGAGCGCCGCAACAACGATATGGTTGTTGCGGCTTACTTTTCTGCTGACTTCGAACTTCCCATGACAAGGCACTCCAAATTCACGGATACCAGGATTAGATAGTCTACCGTCGATCGCCTTGCAACGATCCATGTGGCCGTCGGGCCAACGGCCAGGCACGGGGGCTATGCCCGCGGGTGCAGGCCACCAGTCAGCTTGTCCGGATTGAGGACGCGCATGACGGACAGGATCCGGAGGCCATTCGTTGTAAAGGATGTCACGGCATAGATTTGACCATCGACTTTCCCGATGATGCCGGCTTGGCCGTTCACGTCCGCCAGTTCCAGCGAGTAACCGCGGGGTAGTTTCGTCATGACCCCCACTTCCATGCGCGCAATCCTGGCTGCCCCGATGATCGGATGAAGGGCCGCCCAGGCCTTTCCTCCACCATCACTGGTGAAAACGGCGTCCGGTGCGAGCAGCTTTGCGATGCGATCTGCGTCGCGCTCTTGCACGGCCTGGACGTATTGCTTCACCAGTTGTCCGTGCGCGGCATCGGAAACTTCAAAGCGGGGCTTGTCCCGTCTGACCCTCCGGCGCGCGCGGGAGACAAGCTGGCGGCACGCAGCTTCGGACTTGCCGAGCGCGACCGAGACCTCCGAATAGTCGCAGTCAAAGACATCATGCATCAGAAATCCGACCCGCTCCTCCGCGGACAGTCTTTGCAAGACAACCAGAAGAGCCATCGATAGATCGGAAGCAAGTTCTGCCGTGTGATCAGGAGACTGTTCGACTGAAAGCAACGGCTCGGGTAACCAGGGCCCGACATAGTTCTGGCGTTCCGCCCGAATGGCCCGCAACCGGTCGACGCACAGTCGGGACAGGACTGTGACGAGCCAGGCTTCGGCACTTCGAATGTCTGTTGTTTTCGCGCTGTGCCAACGCAGGAACGCCTCCTGGACGACGTCCTCTGCTTCCTGGCGGGAGCCGAGCAGCCGGTATGCGAAGCTGAACAGCCTTGGTCTTAGCTTTTCTGTTTCCGCAATCATGTGCATGCCGGGTTCCTTTCGAACATTGTCCTCAAGGTACCAGACGAAACCGGGCGGGTTTCTGTGACAGGTAATTGTCAGTTTTTTATCGAGAAAGAAAAACCAATGCGGCCGTCACAAGCGGGCGCTGCTTCCGTCTTTGTAGGTGTAGCCACCGGGCAAGCAGAATACCCGAAAGGCACACAACACCGAAAGGACGACCTGTGGAACCGAGACTGAACTTCTATGCAGAAGCGCCTGAGTTGATGAATGCTCAGATGGAACTGAAGAAAGCCGTCGACAAAAGCGTACTGGAAAAAGACCTGATTCACCTGGTCAACTTACGTGCCTCCCAGATCAACGGATGCTCCTATTGTGTCGACATGCATAGCCGGGAAGCCCTTGAAAACGGCGAAAGTGAACATCGGTTGCTCCTCGTCTCTGCCTGGAGGGAATCTCCTCTGTTCTCGGCGCGTGAACGTGCTGCTTTGGCCTGGACCGAAAAAGTGACACTGATATCCGACGGGGGCGTGCCGGACGCCTTGTACCAAGAGGCTTTGGGGCACTTTTCCAAGAGAGAGCTGACACACCTCACTGTCGCGTTGGGTCTGATAAACACCTTCAATCGGCTTTGTGTCTCTTTCCGCGCCATCCATGCGGTCCCGGACGGCAGCCAGGGTTGAAGAGCTCTGCAGGCTCCAGCGGAAGACCATTGAATCCAGGCCGAACTCGTGCCCCTGCCCTTCAAACCAGGCTCAATCCGGCGGCATCGCCGGATTGGCCGCACGATAGGTATGCGGAGCAACTCTCTTCAGACGTGAGGTACGCTTCAGAAAGCGTCACTTCGTTGTTTTCGATGGAAGCCTGAACGCGGGGCTGGGAAACAGATCTGAAAGGGAATGATATCGGGCAGTCGTCTCCCACCGCCTGTGCCGCGCAGCGGGAGACGAGAGTTGTCGAGGGTCTGCAGGTCTCAGCCGATTTGCCTGTATGGGGTCAGCCAAGGCCTGTTTCGCTTCATTCGAACTGGAGAGACGGCGTTAAGCCTTGCCCACGTTTTGCCGCTGGACGCCAAGTCCTTCAATGCCCAGCTCGATCACCTCTCCACCCTTCAGATAGATTGGCGGTTTCTGTCCCATGCCGACGCCCGGAGGTGTGCCGGTGGAAATAATGTCGCCCGGCTGCAGGCTCATGAACCGGCTGACATAGCTGACCAGATGGGCGACACCGAAGACCATGGTCTCCGTCGACCCGTCCTGATAGCGCTTGCCGTCAACTTCCAGCCACATCTTCAGGTTCTGCGGATCGGAAACCTCGTCCCGGGTCACCAGCCAGGGCCCTGTCGGGCCGAAGGTGTCGCAGCCCTTGCCCTTGTCCCAGGTGCCACCGCGTTCGATCTGGAATTCGCGTTCGGAAACATCGTTGATGACGCAATATCCCGCGACGTGGTCAAGGGCTTCGGCTTCCTCGATGTAGCTGCCACCCTTGCCGATCACGACACCAAGTTCGACTTCCCAGTCGGTCTTGACCGACCCGCGCGGGATCTTCACGTCGTCATTGGGTCCGCAGATCGCGCTTGTCGCCTTCAGGAAGATCACCGGTTCCTTGGGCACTTCCGCACCGGTTTCGGCGGCATGGTCGGAATAGTTGAGGCCGATGCAGATGAACTTGCCGACGTGGCCAACGCAGGGACCGATACGGCCTTCCTCGAGCAACGGCAGGGTGGCCGGATCGACGGAAGCAATTTTCGCCAGCCCGTCCGGCGTCAGCGTGTCGCCGGCAATGTCGGAAACGAGAGCGGAGAGATCCCGCGGCCGGTTATCACGGTCCAGAATGGCGGGCTTTTCCCGTCCGGCGTCTCCAATACGGAGAAGTTTCATGGGGTTATCCTCGGTTTTGATGTGTGGCTTGTGACATCAGGCGGCGTCTGCGCCACCGTCTCGAAAGATGTGCTGTTCGATGGAGGCCGGTTTCATCTCCACGGAAAAACCCGGCATGTGCGGCGGCATATAGGCGGCATTTCGGATGGTGCAGGGATCGACGAAATGTTCGTGGAGATGATCGACATATTCGATCACGCGTCCTTCCTTGGTTCCGGAAACCGCAACGAAGTCGATCATCGACAGATGCTGCACATACTCGCAAAGACCGACGCCGCCGGCATGCGGCCAGACGGGCGTGCCGAATTTGGCCGCCATCAGCAGAACGCTGAGAACCTCGTTGAGACCGCCCATCCGGCAGGCGTCGATCTGCACGATGTCGATGGCACCGCCTGCGATCATCTGCTTGAAGACGATCCGGTTCTGGCACATTTCACCGGTTGCCACCTTCACCGGTGCCACCGCTTCGCGGATCGCGCGATGGCCGGCGATGTCATCCGGGCTGGTTGGTTCTTCGATGAAGTAGGGTTTGGCGAACGCGAGTTGCTGTACCCAGTCGATGGCCTGTCCGACGTCCCACACCTGGTTGGCATCGATCATGAGGAACCGGTCGGGCCCGAGCTCCTCCCGGGCGATCCTCAGCCGGCGGATGTCATCGGCGAGATCGCGTCCGACCTTCAGCTTCACATGGGTGTAGCCTGCCTCGACCGCTTCCCGGCACAGCCGGCGCAGCTTGTCGTCGGGATAGCCGAGCCAGCCCGCCGAGGTGGTGTAACAGGGATAACCGTGTGCTTCGAGCTGCGCGATCCGTTCCGCCTTGCCCGGTTCCGCCGCTTTCAGGATGGCAAGTGCCTCTTCCGGCGTGATCGCATCGGTCAGATAGCGGAAATCAATGATGGAAACGATCTCTTCCGGACTCATGTCCGCGACAAGACGCCAGACCGGTTTGCCGGCCTGTTTGGCCAAGAGGTCCCAGACGGCATTGACGACGGCGCCGGTGGCGAGATGCATTGCACCCTTGTCCGGTCCGATCCAGCGAAGCTGGCTGTCCGAGGTCACGTGACGCCAGAAGCGGCCGGGATTTTCGGAGATCCAGGCAAGATCAAGCCCGGTCACCAGATGGCGCATGGCCTCGATTGCGGCAACACAGATGTCATTCCCGCGCCCGATGGTGAAGGTCAGGCCATGGCCTTCAAGGCCGTCCTCGTCGGTTTGAAGGACAACATAGGCCGCGGAATAGTCCGGATCGGGGTTCATGGCGTCCGACCCGTCGAGGGTTTCGGACGTCGGAAAGCGGAGATCGTACGTCTTCAGACCGGTGATTGTCGTCACGGGTTCACGTCCTCAATGAAATGTCAGATGGTCCAGCCGCCGTCGATGGCATAGGCCTGTCCGGTGGTATAGGTCGCGTTGGCAAGATGAACCGCGAGATCTGCGATCTCTTCCGGCGTACCGATCCTGCCGATCGGCTGGCGCGCGATGAAGGCGGCCCGGGCGGCTTCATAGTCGCCCTGGGCGCGCAAACGGTCCTGCAGCGAAGGGCTTTCCACCGTGCCCGGGCAGATCGCGTTGCAACGGATGTTCTGCGCCACAAAATCGGCGGCAACCGCCTTGGTCAGGCCGATCACGGCCGCTTTCGTGGTGGTGTAGATGAAGCGGTTCGGCACGCCTTTCATGGAACTTGCGACCGATGCCATGTTGATGATGGCGCCGCCTCCCCGTTCCAGCATTGCCGGCAGCACCGCCCGAATGGTGCGGATCATGGAGCGTACGTTGAGGTCGACCGCAAAGTCGAAGTCCTCGTCTTTCATTTCAAGGATCGAGCCTGCATGAACGAAACCCGCCCCGTTGAAGAGGACGTCCACCGGGCCGGTTTCGGCAACGACGGTCTGGACGTCCGTATCCTTCAAAACGTCGAGGCGACGGGTTTCGATCCCCGCAGATCCTTCGAGTTCCGATAGGGCGGTTTCGTTGATGTCCGTTGCCACGACCTTTGCGCCTCTGGCAGCAAAGGCGAGCGCAGTCGCGCGTCCGATCCCCTGTCCCGCGGCTGTCACCAGAACGGTCTTGTCCTTCACCCAGTCTGTCATGTCGGCTCCATCTGCCCCTTAGGCGGGCTTGTTCTTTCGTTCAACGATGTGGATGTGATCGGCGACGAGAACCACTTCGTCGCTTTGATTGAGAACTTCCGTCCGCTCGACCACGCGGCCGAATGCCGGGCGTTTCGGATCATCGTCCTTGGCAACGATGGTCACGCGCGAACGGATGGTGTCTCCGATGAAAACCGGCTTCACGAAGCGCATCCGGTCGTAGCCATAGGAGAAGGCAACCGGGTTGATGACGCTGGCGGTCAGGCCGACGCCGATGGCGAACACCATGGTGCCATGGGCAATCCGCTGACCGAAGGGCTGGGTCTTCATGAACTCCGCGTCCATGTGATGCGGAAAGAAGTCTCCGGTATGGCCTGCGTGGACCACGAAGTCGGTTTCGGTAATCGTGCGGCCATAGGTGATGCGCTCATAGCCGAGCTCATAGTCTTCGAAATAGGTCGTTTGTTCCATGACTTATGGTCTTTGTGCGAGTGGAGTTGCAGGGGACGCGGAGGAGGCATAGGCCGCTTCCACCAGGGCCATCGTGTTCCAGGCGTCTTCGACCGAACTCACGAGCTCGGCGTCCTGGCCGGACGCAAAGCGCTGGAGATTTGCCATGCGGCCGACAAATGCGTCCGGGAACCAGGCCCCTTTCAGGGGGACGGGGATCCACTCGTCTCCACCCCTGGGGCGGATCTCCAGGATGTCCGGTTCGCCGTGCGGATAGTCGAGATTGACGCCGAGCTGCAGATAGGCAGCGCCTTCCGTGCCACACACACGGAACTCGCAAGCCTGGTGCCGGCGGCCGAACTTGTGATCGTGATTGATGGAGAGCGCACAACGCACCTTGTTTCCGTAGTCGAGGATGGCACTGGTGCGGGTCTGGGCCATTTCATGGGACGGATGGCCGAGCGATTTCGCGTGCACGCCTTTCGGGTCGCCAAGCACCTGTCGGATCAGGTCGAGATAATGGATCGAATGCATGGTGATCTCGATCCGGGGCAGTCCTTTCAAGAAGGCCCAGAGTTCCCAGGGCGTGGCGAGAGCAAGCCAGGCATCGAAATCGACAACTTCTCCAAGCCAGCCCTTGGCGATGGCGTCCTTGAGGGCGAGCATCATCGGTGCGAAGCGGAGCTGGAAGTTGACGGCGGCGATCAGCTTGCGGTCGCGGCAGATCCTGAGAATATCCGTTGCCTGGTCCAGGTCGCTGCCCATGGGCTTCTGGATCAGCACTGCGGCCCCTTCCGGTAGCAGGCCGAGGACATCGGCATGCACCTGGGGCGGGGTGGCAAGGTCGAAGACCGCGCCCGGCACACTGGCTGCTTCCTCTGCGCTGGCAAAGGCCTTGATGCCCCATTGATCCGCCAGAGCCTGCGCTTTGCCGGCATCCGGGTCATAAAGTCCCGCAATCGGAAAGCCGGCTTTCCTGTAAGCGGGGAAATGGGCATCACCGACGATGGAGCCTGCGCCGAAAGTCACGATGGGGCGTGGATTGGCGGGCCGTGGCCAGTCCTGGGAAAGGCTGGCCGGATCGAAAGCTTCAGTCATGATGGAAGACCTCTTCCATCATCGCCCACCACTCGCCGTCCTTTCGGGTGTCGAGCGGCTTCTGGCAAGGCATGCAGACGTCCCACCATTCCTGCGTTTTCGGATCGGCGGCCATCTTCGCCGCGTCGGCCTCAAAGTCCGTGCCATGATATTCCCAGTAGCCGAAGAGCAGATTTTCCGGCTCCTTCAGGAAGATGGAATAATTGCGGATGTTGCATTTGGAGATCATGTCGAGGATCTCCGGCCAGACCGCAGCGTGCAGCCGCTTGTATTCGGCGACTTTCTCCGGCTCGAGACCGATCACCATGCCCATGCGCTGCATGACCTACGCCTCCTGCCGGGTGATTGTGCTGGTGAATTCGGGAATGCTCTTTCCGCGCACCGCGTCCCAGTCCCAATTGATGCCGATGCCCGGTTCGACTGGTGCGAGCGCATGGCCGTTTTCAATTGTCATGCGGCTATTGGTCAATTCGTCGAGCTGCGGAATGTATTCGACGTATTTTCCGTTCTGCACGGCACAGGTCAGGCTGACGTGCAGCTCCATCAGGAAGTGCGGACAGATCGGCATGTCGAAGGCTTCTGCAGCATGGGCAACCTTCAGCCAGGGGGTGATGCCGCCGATCCGTCCGGCATCGACCTGCACCACAGAGCACGCTCCGGCCTGCATGTATTCCCGGAAATGCCGGATCGAATAGAGCGACTCGCCGACAGCGACCGGCGTCGACGTTCTCTGCGAAAGACGCACATGGCCACCGATGTCGTCGGCGGGTAGCGGTTCCTCGAGCCAGGCAAGGTCCAGGTCCCGCAGGCGGTCGGCGCGTCGGATGGCTTCATCGACGGTGAAGCCCTGATTGCAGTCGGTCATGATCTCATAACCGTCACCGACGGCGGCACGCACGGCGGCAAGCCGCTCGTAGTCCTCGGAGACATGCGGGCGGCCGATCTTTACCTTCGATCCGGTAAAGCCCTTTGCCTTGGCCGCAAGAGCATCTTCGACCAGGGCTTCGGTTTCGATATGCAGCCAGCCGCCTTCGGTCGTATAGAGCGGGCAGCGGTCCTTGGCTCCACCCGCCAGTTTCCAGAGCGGCAGCCCCATCTTGCGCGCGCGCAGGTCCCAGAGGGCCGTGTCGATGGCAGCAAGAGCAATGGAGGAAATGGCGCCGATCGTGGTGGCGTGGGTGAAGAACTCCAGTTCGTGCCAGATGCCCTCGATCATGTCTGCGTCACGACCGATCAGAACCGGGGCGAGATGGTCCGCAAGAAGCCGCATCACCGACGATCCACCGGTGCCGATCGTATAGCTGTAGCCTGTGCCCGTCGCACCGTCCGCATCGGTGATCGTGACGATCGGTGTTTCCTGGCTGACGAAACTCTGGATCGCATCGGTTCGCTTGACCTTCGGAACGAGGTCGACCATGCGCAGTTCGACTTTTTCAATCCGTGCCATGCGTTCAGCTCCTCAAGGTCTGTTCGGTGGCGGCATCGAAGAGATGTGCCTGGCTGAGGTCGAAACTGAGATCGATCTTGTCACCGGTGTGCAGTGCCTTCGGGTTGAGCATGCGCGCAATCCAATCCTCACCTGCGAACTCCGCAAAGACCAGCGTCTCGTTGCCGAGCGGTTCGGTGATCGAGACAGGCACCTGCGTCGTGTGCACGTCATGCGCCTCGCCGGAATGCAGGCCATGTCCTGCCGGATACAAATCGTCCGGTCTCAGGCCGAACACGACTTTCTGGCCAACGCTGACCGCGTTCCGGAATTGCATCGGCAGCGGCAGGCTGGCGCCATTTGCGAAGGCGAGCTTGCCATCGTCGATGACCGCTTCGCGCAGGTTCATGGTCGGCGAACCGATGAACCCGGCGACAAAGCGCGTCCGTGGTCGCTGGAAGACTTCCTCCGGCGTGCCGACCTGTTCGATATGGCCGTCGCGCATGATCACGATCCGGTCGGACAGGGTCATGGCTTCCACCTGGTCGTGGGTCACGTAGATGACCGTCGACTGGACCTTGGAATGCAGTTTCTTGATCTCCGTGCGCATCTGCATGCGCAGCTTGGCATCAAGGTTGGAAAGCGGTTCGTCGAACAGGAACACATCCGGATTGCGCACGATGGCACGGCCCATGGCAACACGCTGGCGCTGGCCGCCGGAAAGTTGGGACGGCCGTCGTTCCAGAAGGGCCTCGAGGCTGAGCGTGCGCGCTGCTTCCGCGACCGCCGTATCGATCTCCGCCTGGGACTTTCCGGCGATCTTGAGCGAAAATCCCATGTTCTCTGCAACCGTCATATGCGGGTAGAGCGCATAGGACTGGAAGACCATGGAGATGTTGCGCTGGCGCGGCGGCAGGTCATTGACCACCCGGTCGCCGATGTGGATTTCGCCACCCGAGATGTCCTCCAGCCCGGCGATCATGCGAAGCGAGGTCGACTTGCCACAGCCGGACGGGCCGACCAGCGCGATGAACTCCCGGTCCTTGACCTCAAGGTTGATGGAATGAACCACCTCCAGTTGCCCGTATTTCTTGACCAGGTTTTTCAAAGAGACGGTAGCCATGTCTATCCCTTCACTGCGCCGGAGGTGAGGCCGGAGACGAGGTGTTTTTGTACGATGAATGTCAGGGTGAGTGCCGGAATGATCATGACCACTGCCAGCGCGCACATGCCCCGCCAGTCGATGGTGAATTCGGCGGTGTAATCCAGCAGACCGACCGGCAGCGTCTTGGAATTGGTCGACCGGGTGAGCTGGGATGCCAGCGCGAATTCGTTCCAGGAAATCAGGAAGGCGAAGATACCGGCGGAGGCGATGCCCGAACGCGCCAGCGGAAATTCAACCTGCCAGAAGGCTTGCCACCGGGTGCAGCCGTCGATCTGGGCCGCTTCCGCAAGATCCCGGGGGACCTGGCGGAAGAAACCGTCGATCAGCCAGACCGTGAAAGGCACGTTGAGTGCCACATAGGCAAGGATCAGTCCGAAGTGAGTGTCGATGATGCCGATCTTGGCATAGACGAAGAACAGCGGCAGTGACAGCGCGATGCCAGGCACGGTCCGCGTGAGCATGAAGCCAAGGAAAATTGCCGACTTGCCGCGGAACCGGTAACGCGCAAACGCGTAACCACCAGCCATGCCGACCGCCAGGGCAATCACGGTCGAGGTGACCGAGATGATCAGTGAATTGCGGAAATACTCCAGCACCGGAATGCCGCCCTGGCCAACGCCGGAGAACATTGCCACATAGGCGTCGAACGACAACTCACGGGGGATCCAGACCGGCGGTTTGGCCATGATCTCGACTGTCGGGCGGAGCGAGGAAAGAACGATCCAGACCCCCGGCAGACAGATGATCGTCATGGCGAGGAACAGTCCGATCAGGTGGCCGGCCTTCAGGAAACGGCCCTTGAGGCGATGTGCGGTATTCTCGTCCATGATCACCACTCCGCGCCGATCTGCTGGCGGGCCTTTGCGAGTTGCCGGAAGAACAGCGCCGTGAACAGGATTGAAAGTAGAATGGCGATGTAGGCCATGGCGTTGGCCAGCCCCATGCGCGCGTCGGAATAGGCGGTGCGGGCAATCATCGTCCAGAGGATCTCGGTGCGCCCGGCAGGACCGCCATCGGTCATGATCTTGACGATGTCATAGGCGCGCGCGATGTCGAGCGAGCGGATGGTCATGGCGATATAGGCAAAGGGCATGATGAACGGCCAAGTCACAAAGCGGAAGCTCTGCCACGAGGTGCAACCGTCCACCTTGGCCGCTTCCAGCGGCTCGCGCGGCATGGCCATCAGGCCCGCCAGAATGAAGATCGCGAAGACCGCAGTGGACGACCAGATTTCCGCAATCAGGATGGAAATGAAGGCAAGCTGTCCGTCGATCAGCCAGGGAATGGCGATATCCGTGAGCCCGAGCGATTGCAGCGCGTTGTTCACGACGCCGATGTTGTCGTTGAACATGAACTTGAACTGGAAGCCGACCAGAACCGGCGAAAACATCATGGGAAACATCATGATGGTGCGCAGGATCCGCTGTCCGCGTGTGGCCTTTTCAACAAGCAGCGCCAGGCCCAGGCCGAGCAGCATTTCCAGGTTGAGCGCGAAGGTCAGCAGCAGCACCGTGCGGCCGAAGGCGACCCAGAAATCCATGTCCGTCAGAAGCCGCACGTAGTTGCGGAAGCCGATGAACGTATAGATCGTGTCCGGCCGGGTCAGGCGGAACGGCGTGAAACTTGAATACAGTGACAACAGGAGTGGCACGACCACAACTGCCGCCAGGACGATAAACGCCGGCAGCAGCAGAAGCACATGCGGCGCGGGCTTCCAGCCTCTCATTCTATCCTCATATCGTTTTACGAAAGGAGCTAGCCGACCCGCGAATGTCGCGCGCGGGAAACCCGGCGGGATCAGGCGCGGCAGGGCCGCGCCTGTCCTTGAGCGAGCTTAGAGCTCTCCGGCATCCTGCAGGATTTCGGTGGCCTCGGCCGCTGCATCGTCAAGCGCCTGCTGGGGCGTCTTGTCGCCGAGAATGGCAGCCTGCAGCTGCGGATAGACCGCGTTGGAGATCTCGATCCAGGACGGAGACTGAGGAACCGGGTAAGCGCCTTTGGCGGCTTCCTGGAAGGCCTGCAGAACTTCCTTGCGGAACGGGTCGTCGGAGGCTTCCGCGATCACCCAGTCCCAGACGGCGTCGCGCGTCGGCAACGGTCCGCCAGCTGCTTCCTGCTTCTGGCTGTCCTCGTTGGTCAGGAACCAGACGAGGGAAGCTGCGGCTTCCTTGTTCTCGCAGTTTTCGGTGACGGAGAAACCGTGATGTCCCGACCATCCGGTCCGGGCACCCGAGGAGCCCTTGGGCGGTGCAACGACACCAACATCGCCGGCCACCTTGGAAGCACCGGGGTCGTTGAAGAAGCCGGCCCAGCCCGGCCAGTCCAGGTTGATGGCAACCGTGCCGGAGGCAAAGCCCTGGCCGAGGTCGTCCCAGAGGTAGTTGGTCGTACCGGCGGGAACGGCTTTCGCTTTGTAGAGATCCACGAACCAGTTGAGCGCACGCACGCCGGCTTCCGAATTGAACGCAGGCTTGCCATCGGCATCCAGGTATTCGCCACCTTCCGCGCGCAGCATTTCATAGAAACGGCCGTTGATGGCCTCTTCCTTGCCGGCAAATTGTGTGCCGTAGAAGTCCGGCGGATTGGCGAAGAACTCGGCCTGATCGGTCACCTGCTGCCAGGTGTCCGGCGGCGTCAGGTCGTAGCCGTATTTTTCCTTGAACTTCGCCTTGTTGTCTTCGTCCGCATAAAGGCTCTTCTGGTAGTAGAGCGCGGACACGTCGAACTGGGCGCGCGGCAGCATCACCAGCTTGCCGTCAAGCGTCGAGGCGGAGATGTTGGCATCGACGAAAGCGTCGATTTCGTCCTTCGGCAGCAGTGCTGCAAGGTCGGTGTAGATGCCCGGATACTGGGGCGCGAAGGATGAGTGGTTCGAACCCACACACCAGTTCAACGCACCCACGGCGATGTCCGACTTGATCTCCTTGTCGAGGTCGAAGTGGTTCTTCTTGGAGATGACGTTGACCTTGGCCCCCGTCGCCGCCTCCCATTCGCCGATGCGCGCATAGAGCTTTTCGTACTGCTGGCCACCGATCAGCTTGGCATCGATCGTGACCCCGTCAAACTTGCCCGGCAGATCCTGCGCGAGCGCAGAGCCAACGGCAAAAAGAGCGATAACGCCGGCGGACGCGCCGGCCAGTAGATTTTTCATGAGCCTCCTCCCGAGACTTTCAAAGAAGGCGGGTGTCCGCCCAAACAACTCACTAATGAGTGGTTCATTTATATACAAACATGCTCTTCATTTATGGTCAAGCTGCTCCGGCGCATTCTTGTTTGTTTTTCGAGAAGGGTGTGCGTATATGAATATTGCACTTCACGGAGAAAAGTATGGAACAGGAAGAGGATCGATACCGGGCACCCGCCCTCGACAAGGGGCTCGATATTCTTGAACTTCTTGCAGGCATTGACGGCGGATTGACCCAGGCGGAGATCGCCAAGCATCTCGGCCGCAGCCCCAACGAATTCTACCGCATGCTGGACCGGTTGGTGCGTCGGGGTTACGTCACAAGGATCGACGGTGACCGCTACTCGCTGACGCTCAAGCTCTTCGGTCTGGCGCAGTCCCATGCGCCGGTCCGCCGTCTTGTTTCCTTTGCAACGCCCTTCATGCGAGACCTTGCGGAAAAGACGCTCCAGGCAAACCAGCTCTCCGTCTTCGACCGTGGATCGGTCGTCGTCGTCGCGCAGCAGGAGGCACCGAGCTACTGGGGGATCTCAATCCGCGTCGGCTCGAATATTTCGCTCTACGACACCGGATCCGGTCACGTTCTTCTGGCCTTCAGGCCGCAAGAGGAACGCCTGATGATGATCAACGAATATTCCCGTAGCACCGAACATCCGACCGTCGAGAAGGAGTTCTTCGACCGGCTCGACCAGATTTCGGAACGCGGCTACGAAATGATGCCGAGCCTCCAGACTGCCGGTGTCTACAACCTGTCCGCTCCGATCCTGAGCCCGGACGGACGGGCCATTGCGGCGCTGACTGTTCCTTTCATCACGCTGGTGAACACCCCGCAAGCGCCCGACATCACCGGGACGCTGGAACTTCTGACCAGAACCGCGCGGCAACTGTCGGAACTGACCGGAACGGACGGTAAAGCAGTCGAATAAATTCTTATTTGAATAATCTATTTTCCTGTGGAAGGATTGCCCGGCTATTTGCGAGGAGGAGCAGCATGATCGTCGACACCCATCTTCATGTCATAGACCGGTCGGCTCTGGACTATCCCTGGCTGGCGGGTGTCGAACCGCTCAATCGGGACTGGACATACGAGACCTATGCCCGTGACGCGCGGCGCGCAGGAATTTCGACCACGTTTCACATGGAGGTCGATGTCGCTGAACCCCTCATCGAAGCTGAGACAGGATATGTCGGCACTCTGGCAAACCAGCCGGACAGCCTCATCAAGGGGGCAATTGCGTCTTGCCGTCCCGAGGAGGAAAGCTTTGCAGCCTATCTGGAGCGGCAGCAGGCAAATGAGCTTGTGAAGGGTTTCCGGCGTGTGTTGCACGTCATGCCGGACGAGTTGTCCGATCAGCCCTTATTCCGGGAAAACCTGAAGCGCCTTGGCGGTACGCGCTTCACCTTCGACCTCTGCGTCCTGCCCCGCCAGCTTGAGCGGGCAATGGAGCTTGTCGATCTGGCTCCCGACGTCACCTTCATACTGGACCATTGCGGTGTACCGGATATCGCCGCCGACGAACGCCAGCCCTGGCAGGAGCGGGTTACGGAACTCGCGAAACGCCCCAATGTCTGCGCCAAGATCTCCGGGATCGTAGCCTATGCCGATCCTGAAAGCTGGATTGCCGAAACCCTGCGCCCCTGGGCCGAGCATACCATTCAGGCATTCGGCTGGGACCGTGTTGTCTGGGGCAGTGACTGGCCGGTCTGCACGCTTGGTGGCGGCTTGCTGGCATGGGTTGCTGCGACCCACGCCTTGCTGGAAGGCGTCAGCGAGGATGAACGTACAAAGCTGCTGTCCGGGAACGCAAAACGTATCTGGCAGCTTTGATCAACTGAACCGCGCCCCCAATGTGATTGGAGGCGCGTTTGGACGGTTATCCGCAGACGCATTGTCTTGGAAGGGCTTACTCAAAACTCCCGGCGAAAAGCGCATTGATGTCGCCGATGACGGATTGCGCTGTCTCACCACCTTGCAGGCCCAGGTTCAGCCGTTCTGAAGCCGCTGCCTGAAATGCCATGTAGCCCTTGTGGCGCGGACGGACCCAGGCGTTGTCCAGGGTCCGGCGGGTGTTGCGGTAAAAGTCGTTTGTCACATCATTGACGGTCTCGTCAGACCAGCCGTCCGCATGACCAGGCTGGCCACCGGCAGCTGCAAAAGGCCCGCGCTGCACTGATCCGCTTGCGATCCAGAGAGCGAAGTCCGCAGCCTTCGAGACATGGTTCGAAAACGCGGAAACGGCAATGCCGGTGCCGCCAAGTGCGGAGCCCATCGGGCCGTTGTCGCCTGCAGCAGGGATATCGGCAAAGGAGAGGCGTTTCGGCCGGAAGCCTTCGATACCGTAGTTGACGTAGCCGTAGATCAGGGGAACACAGGCAATCGGGCTGTCCGTCTTGCACATCTCCTCAAAGACCGCGATCGGGTCCATGCCATAGCACCGGTCAGGAACGTGCCGCATCAGGCGCGAGATCAGCTCATAGACCGGTGCGCCGTTCTCAATCGAAATAAGCTCGCCCGGTCCTGTCGTCGCGCAGGGTGTTCCAAGGTTTGCCGACAGGGTGAAGAAGGTCATCAGCGAATGGGGCGGGCGCATCGGGATCAGCACCTTGCCCGCTTCCGCCAGTTCAAGGACTTCGTCGAAGCGTGTGGGTGCCGCGCCGACGAGGTCTGACCGATAGGCCTGGATCTGCGCGGCGGCGTCGATCGGATAGGCCCACTGGTGACCCTCCCAGAAATAGCTTTCATAAGAACCGCCGACACTGCCATTGGCGACGGCCTGCCGGTTTTGCGGATCCCCGTGTCTGTCGAGTGGAGCGAGACAGTTCTGCGTGGTGATTTCGCCTACGTGCGGATGGTCGATGACGATCAGGTCATACTGGCGCGCGAGATCTTCAACCGGGTAGGACTCGAAGTCCTGAAGCGAGCGCTTGTCCCAGTCGATCCCGACGCCTGTCTGCTCTTCCCAGAGCTTCGAGCAGGCAACCATGGGCTCGTAGCCGCGCGGGTGGCTCCAGGTCATGCCTTTCAGGCGAACGGCGCTCACAGGCCGAACTCCTTCTCGATCGCGGCCGTGTGTTCGCCGACGCGCGGTGCAGCCCGGGCGATTTTCGGACGGGCGCCGTTCACTCTCAACGGGGAGCGGGTTGTCAGGATCGAGACATTGTCTTCACGCTCGACGCGCTGCAGCAGGTCCAGCCCGTTGAACCCTTCGCTTTCCAGCAGGCTGTCCCAGTCGAGCACCGGCGCACACCAGATGTCGGCGGGTTCGAAAACGGACATCCAGTCGTCGACCGTTCGTTCGGCAATCGCGCCTGCGATCAGCTTCTTGATCGTCTCGCGCTCGGAAAACCAGACCGCCGGATCACCGCAATAAGGCTCGAGAGCTTCCAGTTCCATCAGGTCACGCAGTTTCGGGATCGGCGTCATGGCAACCGCAATGTACCCGTCCTTTGCCTCATACACGCCGTAAGGCGCGGAGAGATAGGCATGGGCGTTGCGGAAACCGGATCGTTTCGGCATGCGCCTCCCGTCGTTGAGATAAGTGGTCAGAACCTCGAACTGGAAATCGACCAGAGCTTCGAGAAGGCTGGTCTGGACATGGCTGCCCTTGCCGGTAACACCGCGTCGCACGAGGCCTGCAAGAAGGCCTTGCGCCAGGGCAGCCCCTGCGAACATGTCGCCGACGGCAAGCCCCATCGGTACCGGGCCGTCACCATCGTTACCGCTGAGCCACATGAGGCCCGAGCGGGCCTGGGCAAGCAGGTCCTGCCCTGGGCGGGCAACCCATGGGCCGTCTTCCCCGTAACCGCTGATTGAGCCGTAGACCAGACCCGGATTGATCGCCCGCACGGTCTCGTAGTCGAGGCCCAGCCGTTCGATCACGCCCGGCCGGAAATTCTGGACCAGCACGTCGGCCTTGGCGATCAGGCGCTTGAGACGGTCTATGTCCTCCGGCTTCTTCAGGTCGACTGCAAGACTTTCCTTGCCGCGGTTGATGGCGTGAAAGATGGTCGAATCCCCGCCGATTTCCGTGTCGCTCAGATAGAGGCTGCGCGACAGGTCTCCGGAGCCTGGCCGTTCGATCTTGATAACGCGCGCGCCAAGATCCTGCAGGCGCAAGGTGGCATAGGGACCGGAGAGAAACTGGCTCATGTCGAGCACGGTGATTCCGGCGAGCGGTAGTTCTGAAGTGGAGTTCATGTCGGTTCAGGCCCGGTTTTCAGGTTCTGTCCGGTCCGCGTGGGCGGCCGGGTTGCGGTATTTCACGGTTTGCAGATGCTCGCAGTAGAGGACGAGTTCCCCTGCCCCCTTGAAGACTTCGTAGGACGCCCGAACGAGGCCCATCTCTTCGTATTTCGGCTTCTTGTCGAGGTTTGTCCGGACCGTATAGATCGTGTCGCCGATGAAGACCGGTTTGATGAAGCGCAGCTTGTCGTAGCCATAGGAAAACGCGTTGACGCAGTTCGTGGCAACAAGGCCGAGGCCTGCGGAAAAGACGAACGCTCCGGCAACCAGTCTCCTGCCGAAGACCCCTTCCGTTTCTGCGAACATCTGGTCCTGCACATAAGGGTGAATGTCGACGACCAGCGTGTTGAAGAGGTGGCTTTCGCCTTCAGCGATCGTCCGACGCAGGGAGCGTATGCAATGCCCCGGCTGCCAGTCTTCGTAATACCAGTTTTCCGAATTCCAGACCGGGATGGCCGCATGCGCCGCCGGCATATCCTTCGACAGCGTGCTGTCGATCCCGACCGTCGGTGCGAATGACGTTTCCATGGCTCCTCCCAATTTCTTATGTGAATACTATATTCACATATGATTTTTAGAAGCAAGAGCTCTGTTCTTCCCGGTGTATGACTGGAAGGCGCTAGCGCAGGCCTCGCAGGCAACAACCCAACAGCAAGGAAGTCGCAGCGAGCTGGGTGTGCCGATCCATTCAGGGAATTGTTCGGGTGCGTGCGGGGCTCGTCGGGAATGGAACCGGAAGCGCGGCATCTGTCGTTCGGGCCGAGCGGGCAGCTGGCCATCAACACATGGAAAAATCGGTCTGGTGTTCCACTGCAGCAAACGGCAACCGGAACTGCAGTGCGCGCAGAGCCGGGCGATTGCGGTGGGTTAATTGGGCAATGGGGAGAATGACCGCCGGGCAAGTCGGCTTGAGCGGCTATTGGCGGCAAGGCGCCGGCGAGGCTGAAGAAGACATACCGCGAGGCTGCCTGCGATCCTGATGTGCCTTGCCGTCGTCCGTCACAACAAGAGCAACCAGCGCCAGACGCCTATTCGTTTGCGCTGTTCCAGCTGTTGAGAGATGCCAGGAGCCGTTCCAGGGAGGGCTTGATCCGGTCCGCATCCGATTGGTTCAAGGCAGACAGCAGGGTTCTTTCGTGTTCCCTTGCCTCTTCGACCACTTCGGAGCTCAGCTTCTGCCCGGCGTCGGTCAGGTGAACGCGGACGCGGCGGCCGTCACCCTTGTCGCTCCTGCGCACGACCAGTCCACGCTTTTCCATCTGATCGACAATACGCGTCATTCTGGATTGCTCCAGAAGGGAGTATTTCGCCAGCTGCGTGATCATCAGTCCGTCCTGATCGTAAAGGCAGGCAAGAACCCGCCATTCCGGAACGCGCAGGCCCAATTCGCGCACACGGAGGTGAAACTGGTGGCTTGCCGCTTCGCTTGATGCTGCCAGCAGGTACAGCAGGTAAGAAGAAACGAATTTTTCCGGCGTCAGGGTCAACACCCCCTCCAACTATGCACCTGTTTTCAAAGTGTCATTTATCCCGGACAGATCGGGAAAAAAAGAGGCTTGACTCATTTTATATGAAATTTCATATTTTTTACAGGAGGAGGCATTGCGGTGAAACTTGTTCTTGAAGGTGTAGAACCGGAAACCGATCAGATTCGCGTTTTCAGGTTTCGGGCGGAAGCAGGCGGGTCATTGCCGGGCTATGAGCCCGGTGCGCATGTCAAATTCGATCTCGGTCCTCTGGGCGAACGGGAGTACTCCCTGATCGACTGGCCGGAGACTGATGACCTCTATACGGTCGCGGTTCAGCGGGAGGAGAGCGGCCAGGGGGGCTCCAAGGCCATGCATGCCTTGAGCGCAGGCCAATCGATCTCCGTCAGCGAACCGAAGAACGACTTCCCGCTTGCCGAAGATGTTCCGCACGTCCTGCTTCTGGCCGGCGGCATCGGCATCACGCCGCTGATTTCGATGGCGACCCAGCTGAAATCGAAAGACCGGTCTTTCGAGCTGCATTATTCTGCCCGCTCGGCTGCGCGGATGGGTTTCGCCGGCAAGCTGAAGAACGCTTTCGGTGACAGTGCCCGTTTTTACTTTGACGACACGGACCCGCTCGATCTGGCCGCACTGATGAAGGCCCAGCCTTCCGGAACGCATCTTTATATCTGCGGCCCGAAGGGAATGATCGATGCCGCACGCGCTGCCGCGATCGCAGCCGGACTGGCGGAAGAGGCCATTCATGTTGAACTCTTCACCGCCCCAGAGGCGCAGTCCGGCGATGCGGCATTCGAGGTGGAGGTACACAGCACGGGACAGGTAGTGACTGTCGCCCCGGACCAGACCATCATCCAGGCACTGGAAGATGCCGGCCTCGACGTCATGTATGACTGTCAGCGCGGCGACTGCGGCATCTGCCAGACGGATGTGATCAGCGGTACGCCCGATCATCGCGACGTCGTGCTGTCGGATGCCGAAAAGGCATCGGGAAAGGTCATGCAGATTTGTGTCAGCCGCGCGAAGTCCGCGCGACTTGTCCTCGATCTTTAGGGTTTCGCATTCCAGGGAGGAGCCAGCATGCAAACGGCCAGCCAAATCGCCGCTCTGTTCACGGGGCCGCAGGTGCATCGGGACGTCTACACGAGCCCGGAAATCTACAAGCTGGAAATGCAGCATCTGTTCGCAAACACCTGGGTGTTTGTCGGCCATGACAGCCAGACCCCGAACAAGGGCGACTATTTCACCACGCAGATCGGCGACCAGCCTGTCATCCAGGTGCGTCACTCCGATGGCGAAATCCACGTTCTTTACAATCGCTGCCCGCACAAGGGCACCAAGATCGCGATCGACCGGGAAGGCAATACGGGCAAGTTCTTCCGGTGCCCTTATCACGCCTGGTCGTTCAAGACGGACGGCTGCCTGCTCGCGATCCCGCTGAAGAAGGGTTACGAGAACACCGGCTTCGAAAACACCAAAAATGCCAAGGGCATGACAGCCGTTGGTGCGGTCAAGAACTATCGCGGGTTCGTCTTTGCCCGCCTGGCTGCCGAGGGCATCAGCTTCGAGGATTACTTCGGCGACAGCCTGAGTTCCATCGACAACATGGTCGACCGCTCGCCGGAAGGACGGCTTGAGATCGCCGGTCCGCCGCTGCGCTACATGCACAAGTGCAATTGGAAGATGCTGGTCGAAAACCAGACCGACACTTGTCACCCGATGGTCGCCCACGAAAGCTCCGCCGGAACCGCTGTGAACATCTGGAAGGAGATGGGGAACCCGGAACCGCGTCCGCCCGCGATGGAGATCATCGCGCCCTTCATGTCGCCCTACGAGTTCTTCGAGAACATGGGCATTCGTACCTGGCCGAACGGGCACGGGCATACGGGCGTGCATCACTCGATCCATTCCGACTATTCCGCGATACCTGGCTATTTCGAGGCCTTGAGCGAAACCCACGGCGAGGAGCGCGCGAAGGAAATTCTCGGCGAGAACCGGCATAACACGGTCTATTTCCCGAACATCATGATCAAGGGACCGATCCAGCAGCTGCGCAATTTCATTCCGCTGGGGCCCGACAAGACACTGGTCGAAAGCTACATCTACCGTCTGGTCGGGGCGCCGGACGAACTTCTGGCGCGCACCGCCATGTACAACCGGATGATCAACGCTCCGACATCGATGGTCGGCCACGACGATCTGGAAATGTACGAGCGCGCGCAGGAAGGCCTCATGTCCAATGGCATGGAATGGGTCAATGTTCAGCGCCTCAGAACGGAAGAGGAAGACTTTGGCGAGGAGGCCGTGGAAAACGGCACCACGGAACGGCAGATGCGCAACCAGTTCGATGCCTGGGTGAAATTCATGACAGCTACGATGGAGAATGCGTGATGGCGGTTTCCAGGGAAGAGGTCATCGACTTCATCTATGACGAAGCAAGAATGCTGGACGAGGGCCGCTACAGTGAATGGCTGTCGTTGTGGCTGGAAGACGGCCACTACTGGATGCCGCTCGACTACAAGCAGACCGATCCGCATCTGGTGACGTCCCTGCTCTACGAGGACATGTTCATGCTGCGCTTGCGCGTGGAACGGCTGAACGGGGCCAGAACCTTCAGCCAGAAGCCCAAGAGCCGTTGTCACCATGTCATCCAGCGGCCCTTCATCGACGAGATGGATGGGGATAGGATCGTCACCAACACATCCATGCATTATGTCGAAACGCGCCTGGACGAGCAGTTTCTGCTGGCGCTGACGGCAACGCACGAACTGAAAGTGGTCGATGGCGAGATCAGGATAGCCAACAAGCGGGTCGACATCCTCAATTGCGACGCCGCTTTCGGCAATATCCAGTTGCTGCCATGACAGCCATGACAGTTGAAACAGTTTATGAGGCCTTCGCTGCAACGGCGGAGAAATTTCCGGACCGACCGTTTCTGAACGTTCTGCCCGGCACTGCAGATATCTACGACATACCGCCCGGCGAGCTGACATATGGCACCGCACGCCAGGAAGTCGACACGCTTGCGCAGAACTTGATGGAGGCTGGCTATGGTGCAGGCGTGCGTGTTGCCCTGCTTCTGGAAAACCGGCCCACGTTCTTCCTGCATTGGCTCGCGGTAAACCGAATTGGCGGCTCCGTTGTGCCGGTCAATCCGGACCTGAGAGCTGCGGAGCTTGAATATCTCATCGGCCACTCCGAACCGGCGTTGATCATATCGATCGAAGACCGCCACAAGGAACTTGAGGCTGCCGTTGCCGCTGCCGGCATCAAGGCGGCCGTGATAGCCCCCGGCGACCCTGCCCCCGGGCCGCGCGACCAGGCGGTCACCGCCCGGCCGCTGGAAGGCGAGGCCCGCGAGGCGGCTATCCTCTACACCTCTGGCACGACCGGCAAACCGAAGGGCTGCGTCCTTCCCAATACCTATTTCCTGCTTGCTGGCCGCTGGTATGCCAGTGTCGGCGGACTGGCAACGCTGACGGAAGACGGCGAGCGTATGATCACGCCCCTGCCCGTCTTCCATATGAACGCAATGGCCTATTCCTTCATGGCGATGGTCATGGTTGGCGGGTGTCTTACCGTTCTGGATCGCTTCCACCCGCGTGCGTGGTGGCAGGATGTTGCCGCGTCCCGGGCAACCTGTCTGCACTACCTGGGCGTGATGCCGTCCATGCTGATGGGGTTCGACCCTTCCCCTGAAGAGCGTGCGCATCAGGTGCGTTTCGGCTTTGGCGCAGGTGTTGACCCGAAGCTGCAGATTGCCTTCGAGGACCGTTTCGGCTTTCCGCTGGTCGAAGCCTGGGCGATGACGGAAACCGGAGCCGGGGCGGTGATTGCCGCCTCGGGTGAAGACCGGCTGGTGGCCCAGGCAAGCATCGGCAAGCCAGGCACGGGCGTCGAATGCCGACTTGTTGACGACAGTGGCAGGGAGGCGGTTCAGGGTGAATTGCTGGTGCGCCACGCGGGGCCGGATCCGCGCTACGGTTTCTTCTCGGAATACTACAAGGACGCAGCCGCGACGGATGAGGCCTGGAAAGACGGCTGGTTCCATACCGGCGACATCGTCCGCCAGGGCAAAGACGGCAACCTGTTTTTTGTCGACCGCAAGAAAAACGTCATCCGGCGATCGGGCGAGAACATCGCTGCCGTAGAGGTGGAATCGATCCTGATGCGCCATCCCGACATCGAGGCGGCTGGTATTGCCCCTGTGCCCGACCCGGTGCGCGGCGACGAGGTGTTTGCCTGCCTGAAAGTGAAGAACCCGAGCCGAGACAAGGCCGAGGCGATCACACGCTGGTGCCTGGAGCAGATGGCCTATTACAAGGCACCGGGCTACATCGCCTTTGTCGACAAGCTGCCGTTGACGCCGACCCAGAAGATCCAGCGGGCCGCCTTGAAGGAATTGGCACTGCAGCTTCTGGACGATGCCGATACAATCGCCACCGGTCACATGAAAAAGCGGCAGGCCAGTTGATGGGGAAACGACAGAGCTATGAGGGCGTTGCGGTCACCGCACCGGTTTCAATTCCCTACCAGCGTTACTCCATCGAAACGGCCCATTGGTGGATCGCAAGCGCATTGCGCGGATCCCTTCAGGCCGCTGGTTTGAGGCCTGCGGATATTGACGGGTTTTCGGTTGCAAGCTTCACCCTGTTTCCGGATACGGCTGTCGGGCTGACGCAGCATCTGGGCCTGTGCCCCAGGTGGCTGGACAATATTCCGATGGGTGGTGCCAGTGGTGTGGTTGCCCTGCGGAGGGCCGCACGTGCAGTCCAGGCGGGCGACGCGGATATCGTGGCCTGCGTTGCCGGCGACACCAACCACATCGACAGCTTCAGAAATCTGCTGTCGAGCTTTTCCCGCTTTGCCCAGGATGCCTCCTACCCTTACGGATTTGGGGGGCCGAATGCCAATTTCGCGCTTCTGACCGACCGGTACATGCAGGAATATGGCGCGACACGCGAGGATTTCGGCAGGATCTGCGTTGCGCAGCGTGCCAATGCCCTGCGCAATCCGAACGCGCTTATGAAGAAGCCGCTGACGCTCGAGCAATATCTCGACGCCCGCCCGATCGCCGATCCGATTGCCCTGTTCGACTGTGTCATGCCTTGCGCCGGGTCCGAGTGTTTTCTCGTCATGTCCATTGAAGAGGCTGAGCGGCGGAACCTGCCCTATGCCGTGATCGGCGGAACAATCGAGCGCCACAACGCCCATGCCGAGGATCCCGTGCAGTTGCGCGGGGGGTGGACGCTCGATGTCGAAGAACTCTACACCATGGCGGACTGCTCGCCGGACGACATCGATCTCCTGCAGACCTATGACGATTATCCCGTCATTTCGATGATGCAGATCGAGGATCTCGGTTTCTGCGACAAGGGCGGCGCCCCCGATTTCGTCAGGAACCGCGACCTGACAATTTCCGGAGACTTTCCGCACAACACGTCCGGCGGACAACTGTCTGCCGGTCAGGCCGGGGCCGCGGGTGGTTTCATCGGCCTCGTTGAAGCGCTGCGCCAGGTACTGGGCACGGCCGGAGGCACGCAGGTGGCTGATGCGACGACCGCGATGGTGTCCGGATTCGGCATGATCAATTACGACCGCGGCGTCTGCACGAGTGCGGCCATTGTGAAAACAGGGAGCCCGGCATGAGCACACCGCTTTCCCCTCCCCGCAAGAAAGATCCGCAAAAGCGCACACAGTCTCCGCTACGTCCCCCGGAGGCCCGATCCCGTGCGGCTCTCGGCCTGACCGCGGCTGCTGCGGAAGGCCGTTTCGCTCTTCAGGTCTGTGACGACTGCGGCACGGTGCAATATCCGCCCCGGGACGTTTGCGGAAGCTGCCTGTCGGCCGGGCTGGAATGGCAGGACATCTCGCCTGCGGGCACACTGCTGGCAGAGACGCAGATCCGCACGTCGATCAATCTCTACTTCCGGGAGAGAACGCCCTGGCGCATGGGCTCGGTGCAGCTGGATGCCGGTCCTGTGGTCCTGTGCCATGTGCATGGCGACTGCGAGCGCGGCGGAGAAGTTACACTACTCAACCGTCTTGACGCGTCCGGCCAGGGCGTTTTGCTGGCAGTGCCCAAGGACAGGACAAGCAATATGGAAGACGATCCGCAAATGCGTGCCCTTTCAGCCGACCCGAAACACAGGCGTATCCTGATCACGGACCTGCGAAACCCGAATACGCCGGCTCTGGTGACGTCGCTGCTGGAGGCAGGGGCTTCAACCATCTTTGTCGGCGAGGCCGAAAGCTGGCGTCCGCACGCCAACCGCGATCTGTTATCCGGGCTCGAAAAGGTCAGCGTGCTGCCGCTTGACGTCACAGACACCGCTTCGGTAGAGCGGCTTGCCGGGGAAATTGGCGGCAAGACGGATATTCTGGTCAACAATGCCCGGTTTCTGCGGCCGGGCGGTGTTCTGGCAAGAGGCGATACTGCCTTTGCGCGTGAGGAAATGGAGACCAATTATCTTGGTCTGATGCGTCTTGCGCAGGCCTTCGGACCGGGCATGTGCGCCCGCACCAACGATGGCGTCAACTCGGCGGTTGCCTGGGTGAATATCCTGTCAGTGTTCGCCCTGTCCAACACACCGGACTTCGGCTGCTTTTCTGCCTCCAACGCTGCTGCCTATTCGCTGTCGCAGTCCCTGCGTGGAGAATTCCGTGCGTCCGGACTGCGTGTGATGACTGTCTTCACCGGACCGGACGAAGACGACTGGACCCAACCGGTGCCGCCTCCCAAGGTCAATGCAAAGGCTCTCGCAAGATCGGTGGTCACTGGGTTGCAACAGGGGCTCGAGGACGTGTGGTGCGGTGACGTTGCCATGGAAATACGCGAACGCTGGCGGCGGGACCCGAAAGTCCTGGAACGTGAACTCACGCAAGGGGGAGAAGGCACATGAGCGGTCTGAACCAGCTGGTTTCCGGCCTTGCCTCCGGAGCCGTCAGGATTGTGGATCTGACCCACACGCTCGATCCGGACTTTCCGGTCATCGTGCTACCGCCCGAGTTCGGTCAGTGCGCGCGTTTCCGGATGGAGGAAATCAGCGCCTACGATCACCGTGGTCCGGCATGGAAATGGCACAACATTTCCATGAGCGAACACACCGGCACCCATTTCGATGCGCCTTCGCACTGGATTTCAGGAAAGGACGTGCCAAACGGGTCTGTCGATGAGATCCCGGTCGAGGCTTTTGTCGGTCCTGTGGTGGTAATCGATTGTTCGAAAGGGGCGGCAGAGAACGACGACTTCGAACTGACGCCCGAGATCATCGCAAACTGGGAAAGCGAGTATGGCCGCATCCCGGAAGATGCCTGGGTGCTGATGCGCACCGACTGGTCCAAGCGCAGAGGCGCCGACTATCTGAACATGCGGGCAGACGGACCGCATTCGCCCGGGCCGACGCCGGAGGCGATCCGGTTTCTGATCGAGGAGCGGAACATCCGCGGTTTCGGTACCGAGACCGTCGGAACGGATGCAGGCCAGGGGGCGCACTACGTGCCGCCCTACCCCGCTCACTACTTTCTGCATGGCGCGGGAAAATACGGCCTGCAATGTCTGGCCAATCTCGATCAGCTGCCCGCGACAGGCGCAGTGCTGATCGCGGCTCCCCTGAAAATCAAGAATGGAACCGGCAGCCCGCTTCGGGTTCTGGCGATGGTGACGGAATGAGTGAATTTACGGCAGTCGTTACCGGCGGCAACAAGGGGATTGGTGCCGACCTGGTCGAAAGGCTTCTCGGTCAGGGCTACACGGTGGTGTCGGTCGCACGAACCGCACCGGAAAAATCTCACCCGAACCTGCACTCGGTGGAAGCCGACCTTCTCGATGCACAAGCCGTGGCCGCTGCCGCCGGCACGATCGCGGCGGAGTTCGACGTCACTCATCTGATCCATAATGCAGGGCTCATCTGGCCCAACCTTGTCGAGGATGCCAAGCCCGAAGACATCACCGGCCTTGCGCAGTTGCACCTGGGATCGGCATTAACACTCCTGCAGGCGGCCTTGCCGAACATGAAGGCGCGCCAGTTCGGCCGTGTCATGTTCAACGCCTCACGGGCGGCGCTCGGCGCACCGACCCGAACCGCCTACAGTGCCAGCAAGGCCGGCATGATCGGCATGGCGCGCACCTGGGCCCTGGAGCTTGCCCCGCATGGCATCACCGTGAACGTGGTCGCCCCCGGCCCGATCCTGACCGACAACTTCTGGGGCATCGTCGAAAAGGACAGCCCGCAACAGAAAGCCCTCGCCAAACGCATCCCGGTCGGGCGCATTGGCAATGTCCGGGACGTGACCAATGCCTTCCTGTTCTTCTGCGATCCGGAAAACAGCTTTGTGACCGGTCAGACGCTTTATGTCTGCGGCGGTGCGAGCGTCGGAACCCTGACGATCTAGTGTGGTGAATTTGAAATACGCCTCATTGGTGCTGCAACTGCCAGAGCGTATTTCAAATTCGAAAACCACACTAGAAACATATATTTGCTAGTCACCCTTTTGAATCTGAAGTTCGTTCGGAGCATGCCGGAAATTGAGACGAACTTCAGATTCGGGTGACTAGCGGGAGCCGCGTTTGACGGGAAACCAACGCGATTTGTTCTGAAGCCTCTGAGCCGTCAGCTGTCTTCTTGATCTTGCGGCATACAGGCCAGCAGGGCTGTTTTCACGTCGTCCGGCCAAGGAATGGAGCAATGCTTGTCGAGATCGCTGGCGGCCAGCACCTGGGTGCTCGACCAGCGCTTCTCTCCCTTGCAGCTGATCTCGTGATGCATGGTGACCGACGACCGGCCGACCCGCTTCACGGTTACTTCGAACTCCAGCTCTTCCCCGAAAAAGGAAGGGCTTGAGAAGTCGCTGGATAGATGGACAGTCGGAGTTCCCCAACGTTCCTCCCAGATAATCTTGTGCCATGGATAGCCAAGCTTCAGCCAGAATTCCTCGTTCACACCGTTGAGGATGTTCAGATAGGATGGAAAATAGGCTGTGCCGGAGATGTCGCAATCACCGAAGTTGAGCATGCGGGTGGTTTTGAATGGAACGTCCAAGATGCGTTTCTCCCTGCCACTGGCTGGCTCGCCATGTAACGGCGGCCCAATTTTATTTATTTGATTTTGCACATATCGCGGAGGGGCTTCAACACGTGGATTGTTCGCCAGGATGTTAACTCATCGCCTGCGTAAAGCGGGCTGTGCGCTGAGAAATCTGGATAAATATCTGAAATCAAGAAGAATATTCGGAGTTTCGTGAAGCGTTGATCCGTCGTGAAAATGATTGCGGAGCGACGGCGGTTTCTATTTTCGATTGCAAAAAATACATGCAGTTTCATATTTATTGACAAGGCATGCTCATCAATGGAAGTATTCAAAAACGGTCTCGGGCCTGCGGAGGAGCCCAGCCAGACAGACGCATCATTCAAGGGAGAGGAAGATGAAGTCGCTATTCAAGATTGTTGGCGCTGCCGCAGTTTCACTGAGCCTCAGCGTTTCGGCGCTTTCGGCGGAAACCGTTCTCAAGATTTCAAGCTGGCTGCCGCCAACCCATAGCGTGAATACCGGCATTTTTGCCAATCTGATCACCATGATGGAAGAAGCTACAGGCGGCGAAGTCTCGGGTGAGCTGGTCTTTGGCCTCGCCCCGCCGCCAGCCCAGATGGATCTGGTTCTCGATGGTGCCGCAGACATGGCGATCATCTTCCACGGGTATCAACCGGGCCGTTTCGTCGGGACGAAGCTGATTGAACTGCCGGGTTATGAAGGCAACGCAGAAGACGCATCCGTCGCCTATTGGCGCGTTTATGAAAAATACCTCGCCGACCTCAATGAGCATCGTGGCGTCAAGGTCATTTCACTCAACACCCATGGCCCCGGTCAGATCCATTCCAGCAAGGAAGTCAGCAGTCTTGCCGACATGAACGGCCTGAAGACGCGTATCGGCGGCGGTGTTGCCGGCGATGTGGGGTCCGCGCTCGGCCTGATCGGCATCAACGTTCCGGCTCCGAAGGTTTATGAAACGCTGGAATCCGGTGCGGCCGACGCCGTTGCGATGAATGTCGGCGAGCGTGTCGGCTTCAAGCTGAACGAAGTGGCCAAGTATCTTTATGACATGCCGGGCGGTCTCTATCGCGGCTCCTTTGCCGTGATCATGAGCCAGGAAAAATTCGACAGCCTGCCGGAGGATGTCCAGAAGGCCCTGGACGAGCAAGTGTTTGGCGAGCCCGCGAGCCGGATGGCAGGCGCATCCTGGGACGAGTCCGACACGATTGCCTATGAAGCGACCAAAAACGCAGAAGGCACGAAGATCACGCCTGCGAGCGATGATGACATCGCCAAGTTCGAGGAAATCAGCAAGGAAGTCACGGACAAGGTTCTGGCGGAACTGCAGGAAGCCGGGGTGGACGCGAAAGCCGCCTACGAAATGGTCAAGCAGGAAATGGCCGGAAACTAAACGAGTCCGGGCGGTCCGGTTCGTCCGGACCGCCCGCAGCTGAAGGATCTGGACGTGTCCCGTCTACTCAAGTTTGCGGCCAGTCTGCCGGCGCTGCTTGCCTCGTTTGCCTTGTTCGTCCTCATGGTCATGACGTTCTGCGACGTGGTGCTCCGGTCGGTGTTCAACGCGCCGATCGAAGTTGCCGCCGACATGACGCGCCTGCTCATGGCAATCATGGTTTTCTCGGTTCTGCCGGTCGTTTCCGCAAAGGATGGCCACATCTGCGTCGACCTGACGGATGGCATGTTCAAGCGCGCCGGACTGACCCGCTGGCGCAACGCTTTCACGGATCTCTTTTGCGGCCTGATGCTGGTCCTGCCGGCCATGCGCGTATTTGATCTGGCCGAACGAAGCCGCTCCTATGGCGACGTCATGGAATATCTGCGCCTGCCCCTGCACTATGTCGGATGGTTCATTTCCATCGTCACGGCAATTACCGCCGCAGTCCTCATTATCCGCGGGCTCGGCCATATTTTCGCACCGAAATTGATGAGCCCCCGGCATGCTTGAAGGACTTCTCGGATTCGCAGCGGTTCTCGTACTGGTCTTGCTGCGAGTGCCCATCGCCTTCGCCATGGGCTTTGTCGGAATGATCGGCTTCATGATTGAATCGGGCTACCGTGCCTCGATTTCCATGACGGCTCGCCTGATCATCGATACCAGTCAGGATTACGGCCTTTCGGTCGTTCCGCTGTTCATCCTCATGGGGTTGTTCGTCAACAAGGCCGGGATCAGCCGGGAGCTCTATGCCGCTTCCAATGCGTTCCTCGGCCATTTTCGCGGTGGTCTCGCGATGGCAACCATCGTTGCCTGTGGCGGGTTTGCGGCCATATCCGGATCGTCCCTTGCAACCGCCGCCACAATGTCGAAGGTGGCCATGCCGGAAATGCGTCGGTTCGGCTATGCCGACAAACTGTCGACGGCATCGATTGCCGCCGGCGGGACGCTCGGCATCCTCATACCGCCATCGGTGATCCTCGTCATTTACGGTCTGCTGACCGAAACCTCTATCGGCAAGCTTTTTGTCGCCGGCATCATTCCCGGCCTTCTGGGTGTCGTACTCTATCTGGTTGCTGTCCAGTTCACGGTCTGGCGCGATCCGGAAGCCGGTCCGGCAGGTGAACGCATCAACCTCAGCGGAAGACTGTCCGCCCTGAAGGATGTCTGGGCTGTCCTGTTGCTGTTCTTTCTGGTGATCGGCGGGCTCTATGGTGTTTTCGATGTGCCGCCGATCAACCTGAGCTTCTCGCCGACGGAAGCCGCCGGCATGGGTGCCATGGGGGCTTTTCTGATTGCGCTTGCCCGCAGACGCCTGTCGCTCGCAGATGCCCTGGAAGCCCTGCGCGAAACGGCCATGACCGCAGCCAGCCTGTTTGCAGTTCTGATCGGCGCCTGGATTTTCTCCAACTTCGTCAATATCGCAGGCCTACCGACCGCACTTAGCGACATGGTGACCGCCTACAATCTGCCGCCGTGGATGGTCATGGGGCTGATCCTGCTCATCTATATTGCGCTCGGCTGCGTGTTCGAAAGCCTGTCGATGCTGCTGTTGACCGTGCCGATTTTCTTTCCGGTCGTCACAGGGCTTGGCTATGATCCGATCTGGTTTGGCATCATCGTCGTGGTGGTAACCGAAATCAGCCTGATCACACCTCCCGTCGGCCTGAATGTCTTCGTGTTGCGGGCGGTTGTCGGCGACGTGCCGACGGCCACGATCTTCAAGGGTGTCACGCCGTTCTGGATGGTCGATATCATTCGTCTGATCATCTTGCTGACACTGCCGGGACTAGTGCTCTTGCTGCCAAACCAGATGTAGGATCAGATTTGGTCTGGCATCTGCCGGCAAGCCTCTGGCATCGGAGCCGACACAGACCGCAGACGTACCTTTTCAAAGGGGGATGCGGTCCGACTACTTTTCTGGGAGGAGGAGAAAATGGAACGCACTGCGAGCCCTGCAGACGCGATGGCAGGCGGTAAGTCTTCAAGGGGCAGACCGGACAACCCGGCCGCTGCCGAAGCCCAGTGTCCGTTTTCCAAAAAGGCTGCCGAATTCGATGCGTTCGCCGGACCCTATCAGGCGGACCCCGCAGAAGCACTGCGCTGGTCGCGGGAGCAGTTACCCGTCTTCTACAGTCCCAAGCTCGGCTATTGGGTGGTCAGTCGCTACGATGACATCAAGGCGGTCTTTCGTGACAACATCCTCTTCTCGCCCCGGAACGCCCTGGAAAAAATCACACCGGCAACGCCGGAAGCAATGGAGGTTCTGAAAGGCTACGGCTATGCAATGAACCGGACCATGGTGAACGAGGACGAGCCCGTACACATGGAACGGCGGCGCGCCCTGATGGACCACTTTCTTCCGGATAATCTGGAAGCCAGGCAGGAGATGGTGCGCCGGCTGACGCGAGAAAAGATCGACGCCTTCATCGACAGCGGCCGGGTCGATCTGGTCGATGCCATGCTTTACGAAGTGCCACTGAATGTCGCCCTGCATTTTCTGGGCGTTCCGGAAGACGACATCGCGGTCCTCAAGAACTTCTCGGTCGCCCACTCGGTCAATACCTGGGGCAAGCCCACCGACGAGCAACAGGTCGCCATTGCGCATGACGTTGGGCAGTTCTGGAACTACGCGGGCAAGATCATCGAAAAGATGCGCAAGGAGCCGGACGGAACCGGCTGGATGCATGAGACGATCCGCAAGAACGCGGAAATGCCGGATGTCGTGCCGGACAGCTACGTACATTCGATGATGATGGCGATCATCGTTGCCGCCCACGAAACGACGTCGCTTGCCTCGGCGGGCATGTTCAAGACACTGCTCACCCACAGGCAGGCCTGGCAGGATATCTGCGAGGATCCGAGCCTGATTCCCAACGCGGTAGAAGAATGCCTGCGCTATTCCGGTTCCATTGTCGCGTGGCGGCGGCAGGCGATGGCGGCGACCAGCATCGGTGGCGTCGAGATCCCGGAAGGGGCGAAGCTGCTTATCGTTCAGGCGTCTGGTAACCAGGATGAGCGGCATTTCGAAGATGGCGACAAGTTCGACATCTACCGCGACAACGCCGTCGATCACCTTACGTTCGGCTACGGCAGCCATCAGTGCATGGGCAAGAACATTGCCCGTATGGAAATGCGGATCTTCCTGGAGGAAATGACGCGCCGGCTGCCACACCTGCAACTGTCCGAACAGGAATTCACTTACCTCGCCAATACGTCCTTCAGAGGTCCGGATCATGTCTGGGTCGAGTGGGATCCGGTGAAGAACCCCGAGCGGGCCACGCCCTCGATTGCAAACGGCAACCATCATTTCCCGGTCGGAGCGCCTGCGCGCCGTGATATCGAGCGCAAGATCCGCGTCAAGAATGTCCGCAGGGAAGCAGACGGCATCCTCGGGCTGACGATCGAGGATGCCAAGGGCCGGTCCCTGCCGGGCTGGAGTGCAGGGGCACATATCGAAGTGTGCCTTGAGGGCTTTGATCGCAAATACTCTCTGTGCGGCAGAGCCGATGGCAGGGACTACGATATCGCCGTGCTTCTTGAAGAAGATGGGAGGGGTGGGTCGCGCCGAATTCACGAGGTCGCCGCAGAGGGGCTTGAACTGCGCCTTCGCGGACCCAGCAACCTCTTCCGGCTCGACGAACAGGCCAGCTCATACGTCCTGATTGCCGGAGGGATCGGCATCACGCCAATCCTCGCCATGGCAGACCGGTTGAAAGCCTTGGGGCGGGACTACACGATCCACTATTGCGGACGATCCCGCGGAAGCATGGCTTTTCTGGACCGGTTGCAGGCCGATCACTCCGGAAGGCTTGCGATCTATGCCGGGGACGAAGGTGCACGCGCGGACCTGGCCGCCATTGTCGCCGGCTTGCGCGACGGCGGGCAGATCTATGCTTGCGGTCCGCAGCGGATGATTTCCCAGCTGGAAGACCTCACTGCAAGTCACCCGGCCGACACCTTGCATTTCGAGCATTTTTCCGCGCAGGAGACCGCTCTCGATCCATCGAAGGAAAACGCCTTTCAGGTCGAACTGAAGGATTCCGGCCTGACGCTTGAAGTCGCAGCAGATGTAACGTTGCTCGACGCACTGCTCGCGTCAGGTATCGACATTGCCTGCGATTGTCGGGAAGGTTTGTGCGGCAGTTGCGAGGTTGAAGTTCTTGAGGGAGAAATCGATCATCGCGACGTGGTACTGACGCGCACCGAACGCGCGGAAAACCGGCGCATGATGTCCTGCTGCTCGCGGTCTGTGAAGGGCGGCAAGGTCAAGCTGGCGCTATAGGGTGCCTGGCGACGGTTCGCAATGAGCGAACCGTCCGCAGATCGGTAACCGTTTCAACGCTGGAAAACCCGCGTTCTGGTGCCGCCGGCAGGTCCCGTCCGGCTGACGGTGCAGGACTGACTGTTGGTGCTGCAGTTGCGAGTGCGTGACGCGGTGCCGCCGTAAGGGCCGATCACGTTTCGGGTGGCATTGCATTCACCATTGGCACAGGTGCGGGACTGGCTGGCCGAACCGCCGTAGATCCCCGTCGTCGTCCGCGTGGCCGTGCAGCTGTCTCCTGTGCAGGTAACCGCCCTGTCATGCGAAGTAACGCGTGCCGCCGGCGCGACCGGATAACCCGGGCGGTAATAATGACCCCAGCGGCCATACCAGGGATACGCGGCGTAATAGGTGTCCCAATAAGCGCGGTTATAGGCAACGACGGTGAGGCCGACTGCGGGTGCGACCACTGGCGTGATGATGACCGGGTTGCCGCGGTAAACGACTTGAATGTAGCTGGCCGACACCCAGCCGCGATACGCGCCGAAGCTCACGTCGCACCAGGAATAGCCGGAAACGCAGCCGTAAGTCGTGATCCGTGTTCCGGCGGGAACAACAGTGACGACGGGATAGCCGGTCGACGGACCAGCCCTCAGGTTCACGTTTCCGGTGGAGACGGCAACCGTTGCCGCCGCCGCAAGCGATGGTGCGCCGATCAGGATCGCCAGCGCGAGGTACAGTCGTTTCATCATGGTGTTCTCCATATGCGTCGCCGCCTTGGCAGCGGCCTCTGGAGACCCTCGACCTGTCGCTTGCACCGGGTCTTTCCGGCGCGTTGCGTTATGTTTCAATTTGTAAAACATGACCGTTCGGCCGGCGTTGGTCCTGCTGACGCGTTCAGGAAGACAAATGCCGTGGTCGCGGTGGTTCTGCACTGTGCGGCGCTCTGGCAGCCAAGGCATTTCGTTAGATTTCCGGTTTGTATGATTTTGTAATCGCTGCCTGTTTTCGTTTGATTTCGCAGGGGCGTCATGTGCAATTGAACTCATGGAACCGGATGCAAAGACAATATTGATCGTGGATGACGATCATGAAATCCGCCGCCTTGTGGGCGAGTTTCTAAGCCGGGAAGGCTTCGAAGTCGTCTCTGCACAGGATGGCCGGGACATGGATTCGGCGCTTGAACGCGTCCAGCCGGACCTTTTCATTCTTGACCTCATGTTGCCGGGCGAAGATGGACTATCCATCTGCCGCAGGCTGCGTGCTCAAGGCAATACGCCCATTCTCATGCTGACGGCAAAAGGGGATGAAACCGACCGTGTGGTCGGGCTGGAACTCGGCGCCGATGACTATGTCGTCAAGCCGTTTGGTCCGCGAGAGCTGTTGGCACGGGTCAGGGCGATGTTGCGCAGGGCCGCCTCCAACCCCTCGCAGCCCATGTCGAGACGGTTTGCCTTTGACCGCTTCATTGTCGATCTGGACGCGCGCCAGGTCGAGACCGACGATGGAGATCTGGTGTCCGTCACCAGTGCCGAATTCGATCTTCTGTCGTGTTTTGTTCTCCGCCCGCGCAGGGTTCTCTCCCGCGATCAGATTCTGGACTGGACCCGTGGTCGCAGTGCCGGTCCTTTCGACCGTACAGTCGATATCCTGGTTTCGCGCATCCGCAAGAAACTGGAAAGCTACAGCCCCGGCAGCAGCTTGATAAATACCGTTCGCAATGGCGGCTATCTTCTGACGGCCTCGGTCCGGCAGGTGGCGTGAGATGCGCTTCGGCCTGGTCGCAAGACTTGTTGCCATCGGCGCGAGCCTGCTTCTGGTCCTCTGGTTGCTGGTGCTTGGCGTCGCCTATCGCGAAGGCAGTCTTTCGCGCGCAACATCCAACCCCGAACCGGCGCAGCTTGCCGCGATTGCAGAGCTTTTTGCTGGTACTCCTCCCGCGCAGCAGGACACAGTTCTGAAAGCTGTCCGCTCGCCGGGGCTTGATGTTCAACTGGTAGCCGTTTCCGAGGTTCCCGAAACCGACAGCCAACTGCGTGACAGTGGTGTGCTTGAACCCTACCGGGCAATTCTGGGAGAGCGCCTGCTTGCCGCACAGTCTCGCAAGCTGAACGGTCTGGACGGCAGCCGCTGGCGTTTCGGCCCGATGCGCCCGCTCAAGTTCTGGATCACAGCGGGAGACGGCAAGGCTCTGGCAATCGGGGTTCATCTGCCGTTCCCGGTCACGCCTCTGGGCTTGCCTGTCGGCCTGGGGGCGGGTCTGCTTGGTACGGTGTTCGCGTTTATTGCGCTGCTTCTGTTCCACCGTGAGATCCGGCCGCTTGCAAGGCTGGCGGCGGCGGTGGACCGCATCGATCCGTCTACCGAACCTGTTCCCTTGCCGGACACCCGCGCCGGTACGCCGGAAATTTCAGCCCTCGTCCGGGCGTTCGACAGGCTGCAAAAGCGGCTTCACACCATGACCCGCTCGCGAATGGCGCTTATCGGCGGGCTCCAGCACGACGTGCGCAGCTTCGCCACCCGCCTCAGATTGCGTCTGGAAAATCTGCCCGACGCCTCGGAGCGGGAGCGGGCAACGTCCGATATCACCGACATGATCTCCCTGCTCGACAATGCTCTCCTGATTTCCCGGGCCGGCGTCGGCGTGCTCGACGAGGAGTTGCTTGATCTCTGCGAGCTTGTCAGCGCGGAGTTTGCCGAGTTCAGGGAAGCAGGACTGCCTGCCGAAGCGAGCGAGGATTTCGCGCAGAAGCAGGCATGGATCGTCGGCGATCGTGTCGCGCTCAGGCGCATCATTTTGAACGTGGTCGACAACGCAATAAAATATGGCACCCACGCGCGGGCAACCTTCGTCCTGGACGAAGAGCGGATAACGATCCTGATTGATGATGATGGCCCCGGTTTTTCGGAAGAAGCCAGATCGCTGTTGCTCGAGCCCTTTGTGCGCGCGGAACCATCAAGGTCCCGGGGAACTGGCGGTGCAGGCCTCGGTCTTTCGGTAGCCCGGTCACTGACCGAAGCCCATGACGGGGCCATCAGTCTGGAAAACAACCCTCGGGGTGGTCGGGTGAAGGTGACGCTGCCCCTCTTCAAGTCAAGCTGACCACCGGGCGGGAAACAAAAAGCTACAATTTCCCATCAGCCGGAAAACCGGCGGATATGCGGAATTTGCAGGATCTCTCCATCGACAACGAGTTGGAGAGTACCGTGAAGAAGCTGATCCCCTTGTCACTTGTGGCCGGCGTCACGCTTGCCGCCGTCATGCCTTTTGCCGCGGTGTCGCAGGACAATCCCTTCGCCATCAAAGGCCCTGCCTATCCACCCGAATTGCCTATCGTCTTCGGGGGCGTTCCCGACATCTACGACGTTGCGGAGCGCCTCGATCATCTTCGGCATTTCTATACCGGGAAAGCCGCCAGGTTCAGGCTGGCCGGAGCGTTGAGTTCGCAGGAAACGGCAATCGGCATCCGGGCCGACCAGCAGGACGAATGGCGAGCCTATACCGCTGCAATGCTCGCTCTGGTCCCGGATGCCGGCACCGTGCGCGCCCTTGCAGGAGCGCCTGACGAAGATCCCGCAGGTCCGGAAGCTTTCGGCCGGATTGAAGCTCTGGCGGACGTCCTCTCCGTCTATGGCGAAAAGGGTGCAGCGTTGAAAACCGCAGTCGAGAACCTGCGCGCAGCGCTAACGGAAGAACAGCTTGAGGCCTCCCGGTTTCCTCGCCTTACCCTCAGATAACCCGCATCTCAATACGACAGAATTGCCGGTGCTCCCGCCGCACCGGCAAAGACGGGCGCGTGGCCGCCAATGTTCTACGCGCCCGTCGTCCCCCTCAAGACATAGGATGATTTTCATGAGATTTTTAATTTCGGCTCTTTTGCTTCTGGGCGTCTCCGGGGCTCATGCCCAGGAGCTGACCCGTCAGCAGATGCGGGAAATCAGGACCGCCTGCGAAGCAGACGTGCGCAGCTTGTGCTCCGGCATACAGCCGGGCGGTGGCAGGCTTCTGCAGTGCCTTCAGGCCAATGCGGCAAGCATGTCGCCGAGTTGCGCGAACAAGCTTCTTGAACTTCAGGCGTTACGTCCCCCGCAATAACAAAAGCCGCGGCGGCAGGCCCTTCCTGGCAATGCCGCCGCTGCCAATTCAGCTTTGCCTTTTGCGGCGTCTCTGGCCCATGTCGTTTCATTCGGACGGACTGGTCCAGCCTTTCCATTCCAGCTTGCCGGAAAAGGTCTCGACGAGCGCGTCGATCAGGACCCTGACTTTCCGGGGTGTATTCGCGCCAGGGGGGCGGAGTACGTAAAGGCCGACTTCAGGTGTTGGATAGTCAAGCAGCAGGGGAACAAGGTCACCGCGCTCAACCGCATCGTTGACGAGAAACAGGGGTGCGTGAGCGATTCCAAGCCCCGCAACCGCCCAGGCTACGGTTATGTCTCCGTTGTCAGTGCGCAGACGTCCCGAGGGGCGTACCGAGATGGTCCCGTTGCCACTGTGGAAGATCCAGTCCGGTGAAAGCGCAGCTGTGTAAATGAGGCATTCGTGGGCGGTCAGGTCTTCAGGCGTTTGCGGTGTGCCGTTTTGCTTCAGGTAGGTCGGGCTGGCGACGACGATCGAGTTGATTGGTGCGATCTTGCGAGCGACGTAGCTGGAATCGCGCAACTTCCCAATTCGGATCGCAGCATCGAACCGCTCGCCGATCAGATCGACAACACGGTCAGAAAACGAGGCATCTACTTTCAACCGCGGGTGACGACAGGCCAGAGATCCGAGGATCGGGCCAAGATGTCTTGTCCCGAAGGCAAGAGGGACCGACAGTCGCAATTCTCCGACGATTTCGTTCGAGTGCTCGGAGATTGCTTCGAGCGTGTCTTCATAGTTGGCCAGAAGATCCTCGCTTCTGGATTTGAATTCCTGGCCAGCCTCCGTGGGGGCAATGCCGCGGGTCGTCCGATCCAGAAGACGGGTGCCGAGCAGGTCTTCAATCCGCGCAATTCTGCGGCTGACGATGGATTTCGAGATGCCGAGCCGCGTCGCGGCCGCGCTCAGGCTGCCGCATTCCACGACTTCGATGAAGCATCGCATATCGTCCAGATCAATCATGCGTTCCTCTCAGAGCAACAATCTGGTGCGGAAAATGACGGTTCCGGAAAAGGCATCCGGGAACCAAGTTGACGACTGAATTTCTTTCATAAAAAGCAGGACGTACAATCAATGTCTAAAGTTCTCGTACTGACAAGCAGTGTTCTGGGCGATGCCTCCGTATCCAACCAGCTTACCACCCACATCGTAAACCAGTTGCGTCTCAAGAACGGTAAAAGCAAGGTCATTGCCCGCGATCTGGGGAGCAATCCCGTACCGCATCTGACGCAGGATTCCACGATTGCCTTGCGTGTTCCCGAAGCTGAAAACGAAGTGCAGGCAAATGCGCAGGCCCTCTCCGACGAACTCATTGCCGAGTTGAAAGCGGCCGACCTGCTGGTCATCGGTGCGCCCATGTACAACTTCGGCATTCCGTCCACGCTGAAAGCCTGGTTCGACTACGTGCTGCGCGCCGGAGTAACCTTTTCCTATAGCGAGGCAGGTCCTGAAGGCCTCCTGAAAGGCAAGCGTGCTATCGTCGTCTTGACACGAGGCGGCCTCTACAGCGAAGGACCGGCGCAGCTCATGGATGCCCAGGAACCTCACCTGCGCACCTTGCTCGGCTTCATCGGCATCACGGACGTCACTTTCATTCGCGCCGAGAAACTTGCCTTCGGTGCCGCTTTCCAGGAAGAGGCCATCGCCGCAGCCAAGAAGGCAGCCAATGAGGTGGTTGACGAGTTGCAGCTGGTGGCTGCCTGACATCCTTGCAGCGGACTTCGTCGGTTGCGATAGCGAAACAGGCATATTTCAACACCGTCGTCCCCCGGCCCTGTCCCCGGCCTTGTCCCCGCCCCTGCCTATGTCAGCGGGCGGGGTTTCCGTTGTGAGCGAACGTCTGAAAGACTGTTTGGTCTCTCCCGTTCGGATTTCTGCATCCACATTCGGAAACACCTGTCCCTTCATGCTCTGCCCGAGATGAAGATCGGCTCAGTTTGGCTGTGTGATCAACAAAAGTGGACGCGGCGGAGGGAGCCGCCGCGTCCAGACCATGTTTCAATCAGAGATTAAACGTCCCCTGGACGTGTCAATGGTCGGTGTTGGGCGCATCGGACAACCCGTGCTGGTGCCGGATCATATCCGCCGCCCGCTCTCCGATGACGACACATGGGGCCATCGTATTGCCGGTCGTGATGCGCGGCATGATCGAGGCGTCGGCCAGCCGAAGGCCCTCGATACCATATACCTTGAGCTGATTATCAACCACCGACATGCTGTCCCGCCCCATCTTGGCCGTACAGGATTGATGCCAGTAGGTGACTGCGGATTTCCGGATGAAGTCGATCATGCCTGACTTGTTCCGGGACCCCGGTGCCGTCTCGGTTTTGACCAGTGGCGCGAAGGCTTCACTGTTTCCCGCTTCACGGCATAGTTCCACCGCCGCCAATGCAGCCGTCAGATCTTCCGGCTCACTCAAGGAGTTGGGTTCGATGAGCATAGGGTCGCGGGCATCCGGCCCGGACAGACGCAGCCGTCCCCGGCTTTTCGGCTGTGCAAGCCCGGCAAACATCGTCCAGCCGTGTTCAGGTGTTTCCAGGTCCGTTTCAACAGGGCTGGGCACGGCAAACTCAAGCTGGCACTGAAGGATATCGGGTTGCTGAAGACCGGAATTGCTCTTCCAGTAGAGGGTCGCTTCACAACCGCCACCGCCGACCTCCTCAGGTTTACGGTACGCCCAGGTACACCCAAACGCGATGTGATCCTGGTGATTGCGGCCAACGCCGGGAAGATGCTGGACAACGGGGATGCCGTGAACCCGCAGTTCGTCCTCGGGACCGATACCGGACTGCATCAGAACCTTGGGTGTGTGAACAGCGCCAAGTGACAGCACCGTTTCATATCGCGCGTGGAACTGCCGATATTCGCCAGCGACCAAAGCTTCAACGCCGATCACCTTCTTTCCCTCAAATAGGAGCCGCGTGACCAACGCATTGGTCAACACAGTCAGGTTTGGTTGCACCATCATCTTGTGGGTGTAGGACCGGAAGACCGACTCCCGCTTGCCATTGCGGATCCTCAGTTCCGCGATCGATGCACCGCCGGCACTTTCCATCATCTCGCCGTTGGGCGTGTCAAAGACGGGAACACCAATCATCTCCGCCGCGTCGAGAAGTGCCCTGGCAACCGGCTTTGGACTGTCAGGTTGCGCGACGTGGACGGGGCCGCCGGATCCCCTTCGCAGAGGATCCGGTGTTCCGCGCCAGTCTTCAATACGGCGGTAATATCCGAGCACGGACTGGTATCCCCAGGCTTCGTCGCCGGATTCTGCGGCGAAATGGTTCCAGTCTTCCTTGTGGCCCCGGGCCCACACCATGACATTGATGCTTGAACCACCACCAAGCCCCTTGCCCATGCTTAAGGGAAGCCGGCGGCCGGCGAGCGCAGGTGTTGGTTCACCAACGAAGCCCCAGTCACGGTCACTGCCAAGGTTCAACGGCCATTGAGCCGGTTCCATGACACTTTCGGCGAGATCGTCGCCTCCAGCCTCAAGGAGCAGAACCCTGGCATTGCCGTCTTCGGCCAATCTGGCTGCGACAACCGACCCGCTGGAACCTGCACCGCATACGATGAAATCGAATTCGGCATTTGTCTTTTCGAGCTGCATGGTCTTGTCCATGTGATCGACCTCTATCGATGCTTGTGTTGTTTAATGCTGGTTCGAGACCGTTTGTGCGGCTTCGTCGATCGTGTCGGCGACGACTTTCGGCTGGGTCATGAAGAGAGCGTGGCTGGCAGAGACCTTCGTGATCTTTGCACCGATACGCTCCGCCATGTGGATCAGCATGGCCTGGTCGAACGCCTTGTCTTCGGTTGCAATCACCGCCCAACTCGGCTTGGAGCGCCACGCGGCATTCTTCAGCTTCGTGCCAAACGCTGCCAAGTTGAGGGGAACTTGAGAATCCCGCATGAAAGCGGCGTCCGCGTCGCTGACGTCATGGGCAAAGCCGGATTTGAATTTTTCCCGGTCGACATAGGCGAAATCGTCTTCCGAAGTGTCGATGACGAACTCGGAAGCCGCTGGAAATCCATCATATTGTTGAGCTGTCGTTTCGCCGGCATCCGGTGAAAGCGCCGAGACATAGACCAACCCGGCAACCTTCTGGTCGACCCCCGCTTCGGTAATGACCGTACCGCCCCAGGAATGCCCGACAAGAATGGCCGGGCCGTCCTGCCGGTCCAATGCGCGTTTGGTGGCCGCAACATCGTCTTCCAGAGATGTCAGCGGGTTCTGGACGATGGTGACCCGGTATCCACGCATTGTCAGTTCGTCATAGACGCCGCGCCAGCCGGAGCCATCCGCAAAAGCGCCGTGAACAAGCACAACATTCCTGACAGTCTGATCCGCCGGAATGGTGTCTGACGCGTTCGCGGACTTCAGTCCGATGACGGCAACGGCGGCAGCCGCCAGAACAAACATTTTCGTCTTGGTCTTCATGGCTCTTCTCCAAAAAAACGCGATAACAGTTATCGCGATAAGAGTGATTATAGCGATAGAATTTTCAGGTCAAGAGAAATGTTATCGCGATATTGTTTCTCGCGATGTGGTTTGATATACGGGGGCAAAGGAGCAGCGCATGACGAATGACCGGAAGAACAGTCCACCGCCTTTGGACGATCAACTCTGCTACGCGATCTATTCGGCAGGGATTGCCATTCAGCGCGTCTACAAACCCCTTCTTGACGAGCTCGGGGTGACCTATCCGCAGTATCTCGTTCTCAATGTTCTCTGGCGCGACGACCAGAAGACAGTCGGGGCAATCGCCGAGACCCTGGCGTTGGAATCCAGTACACTCACGCCGCTTCTCAAGCGTCTCGAAACGGCGGGACTGCTGCAAAGAACCCGAAACCCAAACAACGAGCGACAGGTTGTCGTGGCCTTGACCGACAAGGGCCGTGCGCTTCAGTCCAGGGCAGGATGCCTTGGTGAGGCTCTGCTAACGGCTTCGATGCAAAGCCCCGAAGACCTCGCGAGCCTCAACAAGAACATCCGAAATCTTCGCGACACGATCTATTCTCAGATCGGCGGGTGGGGCACTCCCGCCTGATCCGCGCATTCGTCATGTCTACGTTGTCGGTATGGTGCCCCCGTCAATGACGTATTCGGTGCCGGTGATCGTGGCTGCGCGGTCGGACGCCACGAACGCAATCAGGTTTGCGACCTCTTCCGGTTTTGTCGGGCGACCGATCGGTATTCCGCCAAGCGCATCCATGATCATCTTCTTGCCGCCCTCGTAATCGGTGCCGGCCTGTTTGGCGAGACGGTCGGCAAGACGCACCGACGCTTCCGTCTCAATCCACCCGGGCGATACACGCAGCACACGCACACCCCTTGGCGAGACTTCTTTCGACAGGGCCTTGCTGTAGGTAGACAGCGCTGCCTTCGCCGCCGCATAGGCGGTCGTTGATTCAGGCAACGGCAACTCCCTCTGGATCGACGAAACGTGGATGACGACACCACTACCCCGTTCAACCATGTCCGGCACGAGTTGCCGGTCCAGACGAACGGCAGGAAAGAGATTGAGATAGAGCTCGTTGTGCCACTCGGCATCCGTCAGGGCGACATACCCGCCTCCCGGAGCAGAGGAACCGCCGAGCATATGAACAATGATGTCCACGCCTCCCAGCCTTTCCCGGACAGCGGCGGCAAGGTCATCGCAGCCTTCGGTCGTGGTCAGGTCTGCCGCGACGAACTGGACGCCATCTTCAAGCGTGTCCGGTCTGGTCCGGGCGCTTGTCAGCACTTCGGCCCCGAGTTCCCGGAATAGTCTGACCGTCGCAGCCCCTGCGCCTCGCGTTCCGGACGTGACAAGCGCTCGTTTGCCTTCAAGACTGAGGAACTTGCTCACGGCAGGATCTCCAGTTCGGCAATCTTTTCGCCCGTCAGGCGGAAAAAATACTTCAGGTCGACAGTGCTGCCGGGAAAGTTCCCGACAACGTGACCCGTCACCACTGTGCGATCTCCTTTCACCTCGATTGCGAAAGGTTCGACCGTGTAGGAGTACTTTGTTGAAGCTTCCGCCTTCCATCGGCGGATCGCGGTGCGTCCCGCATTCACGTTTTGCTCGTCCTTGACGACCGCGTCTTCGCTGAAACATTCAGCGACGGCATCGGCATTCCTGTTTCCGTCAGCTTCGAAATAGGCCGCAATCGGTTCTGGTAACCGGATGTCCATCTGACATCTCCGTTTCTGGTGATGGTCAAGCCGGATCAGCGGGGTGTTCCGGCGTCGATGGTCGAAATATATGGCTGGACCTTAATCGCGATAATTGGGATAAAGCTGGATGTAACATTACGAAAATCGGAACAATGTCACGTCAGATCCTGGGAGAACTTGAAGCGGTTCTGGCCATCGCCAATCGAGGGTCTTTCCGTGCAGCGGCGCTCGAACTCGGGCTGTCGACGACGGCGCTCAGCAACCTTATTGGCAAGTTGGAACGGCAACTCGGCGTTCGCCTGTTCAATCGCACCACGCGAAGTGTCTCGTTGACGGATGCCGGTCGAACCTTCGTCGAACAGGTGTCTCCTGCACTGCGTGACATCCAGGACGCAATGGCAGCCGTGCGCTCGCAACAGGACACGCCTTCGGGGACATTGCGCATCAATGCTTTCGCAACAGCTGCCCGGGAAGTGTTTGCGCCGCTCGTTCTGGCGTTCCTGCAGCGCTACCCACAGGTTCACATCGATCTCGTCACCGAAGGCCGGATCGTCGATATCGTTGCCGAAGGGTTCGATTTGGGAATCCGGACCGCCGACCTGGTGCCAAGCGACATGATCGCCGTGCCGCTAGGTGCGCCTCGCAGCTTTGCCGTGGTCGCCACCCCCGCCTACCTCGAAGAACATGGGAGTCCGATCGCCCCACCCGATCTTCTGGCACACCAGTGCATCCGTGTCCGGCTGCCAAACGGTGCGCTTTATCGCTGGCATTTCGAGAAGGATGGCAACGCCCTCCTGATCGACGTGGAGGGTCCGATTACACTTGATGAAGCTTCGCTTGCACGAATGGCCGTTCTCGACGGGATCGGGATCGGGTTTTTCATGGAAGCCAACGTGCGCGACGACATCGCTGCCGGGCGACTTGAACGGGTCCTGCAGGATTGGACCCCGCCAACGTCGCCGCTGTGTCTCTATTATCCCGGGCGCAAAAACCCTTCGGCTGCCTTCCGGGCTTTCGTCAATATGGCACGGGAACTTGGCAAGGAATCTACACGAAGAGATCTATTTCCGGCTGAGCAATGAGCCACTGCCGTTTCTGGAAAATGTCGTGCAATTTCAGCTACAGCCGATCAGCGGCAACCGAACGTTTCTGACGATCAGGCCACACCTTGTTGAGGGCGTCGGACATGGCGATCCATGCGGAAGAAATCCTGCGCACGAAGGAGCGCATGACACCGAAAGAGTCCCTGGAATGGGGACTCGTCGATCGCATTCTGTCCAAACGCGATCTCGACGGCTGATATGAGATCGGTCTGAGCCAGTCCGAGGCCACCGGGCAACAGGCAAAGAATGAACCTCAAGCTATAGCAATTAGCTGGTTTCATGTCCTCTTTGCTGTGCCCGTGTCCTCAGACGCGGGCCGCTTCGAAGGCCTTCCAGACCTTCTCGAAGGCGGCAAAGTCCATCGGTCCTTTTGCTGTGGCTTCCAGAACGATCTTTTCCGAGGCAAAGAGCTTGGCAATACCTTCTTTAAGGCCGGGTATGACCTCCGCTGGAATGACCACGGCGCCATGGCGGTCGGCGTAGACCAGGTCACCGTCTTGGACAGTCAGCCCAAAGATGCTGACAGGCGTGCCCAACTCGCGAACATGCACGAACCCGTGGCTGGGGCTGACGGAACCCGCGACCACCGGAAATCCTTCTGCCATATCGCCGAGGTCGCGCATGACCCCGTTGGTGAGGGCACCGGACATGCCGAAGGCCTTGTGGATCGAAGTATTCACCTCGCCCTAGTAGGCCCCGATGCAATGCGGGTAATCTACGTCCTCGATGACGGCTATCGAGGGTTTGGGGGCCTCGGCCATGCGCCGGTAGTATTCCATGCGGCGGGCGCGGATGACGTCCGCAGGCTCTGTGGGTGGTTCGAGTGCGGCGATCTTGGCCGTTGAGGCGTAGCCCACCATGGCGCCACCCTCCGGTGCGCTGCGCAGCATGGTGCCTCGTGTGAAGCCATTGAAGCCGCGCTTGCCCTCGACAACCTCGATGGCATTGCAGACCGTCGGTGTATCCACGCGTTTTAGCAGTTCCAGAAATTCTTGATCCATTCTAATCCTAGTCCTCAAGCCATCGTGCGAGTGCGGCATTCGTTGCCGCCGGCTGTTCCAGTGTCGTCAGGTGACCGGCTTGTTCGATGATTTCCAGAACCGAGTTCTGAAGCAGTTCGGCCATCTGTGTATGCCGATCAAGGGGGCAGAGCCTGTCGCTCTCGGCGGTCAGAACCAGAGCCTTGCCTTTGTAGGCGCGCAGCGTTTCGGTCTGTGACGGGCGGTCAATCAGCGCTTTCGACTGGCGCAGGAAGACCTCGGGTCCGAGGCTTTCGGCCATGTCAAGCGCAAGGATCTCGAGGTCGGCAGCGGTCGACCTGTCATGTGCGAAATTTGGAATGACCTCGAGGCGCATGACGTCCGAGAGCCCACCTGCGCGGACCGCCGCCATTTGTGGCGCCCGCTTTTCCTTCACCGTGTCCAGTTCGGCACGCGGATTGGTGTCGAGAAGTGCCAGACGCTCCACACGTTCGGGCGTCTGCCTCACGACCTCCATGGCGACGATCCCGCCCATGGAAAGGCCCGCGAGCGCAAAGCGTTGCGGTGCACCGGAAAGGATCGCCGCCGCCAGGGCCTCGACATTGTCCTCGTTGCTTTTCGGAGCAAGATGCAGTGCACGCGACCCGGAAAAGGCTGCGATCTGCGGCCCGTAGAGCCGGGCGTCGCACATCATGCCGGGGATCAGGACTAGCGGGAGACGAGTCATGGCCACTTCCTTTTCAAGAAGGCAGCCGGCAAAACCGAAAAATTTTGGTGACTGGGCCTGGCATTCGTTTGGCGCCCAGGTGAAAAATGTCGTTGAGAACAGGTTTCCTCGATCCGTGTCGCCAAACGTTGGATCCCTCCATGGCATACGTTTCAATGACGAAATCAAGGACGGCAGCGGCAAGGTTATCGGTTGGGTAAACTACTTCGACTAAGGGTCGCTGAATTCATCTTCGCTGGGCCGGCTGCGTTGGGTGACGCGCTGGAAACGGTTGTTTGAATTGCCGTGTTGTCGACTACCTACCTGTACGGTCAACACAAGTTGCCATATTGAGATGATCGCGCCGCATTGACTTGTCCCACCGGGCTTGCTAGCTCAAGAGCATGAGCAACGTCCTGCACAACACTGCGAACTATTATTATCCGCCAAGTTAGCGGAGGGACTTTGCTGTCTGTTTACCGCTGCATCGCCAGCGGTTGTGACTCGGTATACAGCTCTTGGCCCTGCAGCCAATTCACCGAGTTAAGCCATGACTGTTTTCCAAGCTGCAATATGTAAACCACATCGCTCTTTCACGCTCGGCCTTATTGGTTACGGGGCGTTCGGGCGATTGATCGCCGAGCATCTTTCTTCTCATGTCGAACTGCTGATCCATGATCCGCGTTATGATGGCAGTGCGGACCTTGCCGAGGTCGCCGCCTGCCGGATCGTGGTGGTCGCTGTTCCGGTAGCCTGTATGGAAGAAACACTGCGTGCAATAGCGCCGCATCTGAGGCCGAATACGCTGGTGCTGGATGTCGGTTCGGTAAAGGTCGAGCCCGCTCGTCTGATGCTGGAGTTGCTGCCACCACATGTCGAAATCCTTGCGACCCATCCGCTTTTCGGACCGCAAAGCGCTCGCAACGGATTGCAGGGACTGAAAATCGCACTGTGCCCTTTGAAAGGCCGAAGCTACAAACGTGTTGCCGCCTTTCTCAAGGTGGCCCTTGGGCTGGATGTGTTCGAAACAACACCGGATGCGCATGATCGCGATGCAGCGCTGTCCCAGGGCCTTACCCACTTGATTGCCAAGGTGCTGGTGAAGATGGGGCCACTTCCCCGGATGACCACCACCCGAAGCTTCGACCTTCTCAACGAGGCTATCGAAATGGTTCGCCACGATCCGCCGGAGCTTTTTGATGCGATCGAGGGGCTGAACCCCTACGCCTCGGGCGTGCGCCGGCGTTTCTTCGACCTTGCGTCGGAGCTTGATGTTGAACTGCGTACGACGCCGCATTTGCCCGGCCGGGCTGCCTTGTCATGAACCGGGCTCTCTAACGGGCTCCGTTCGGTTCGATAAACAACGCCCGCAGTCAGTCAAACCCGTCTAGCCGCCTGACTGCGGACAAGGCCAAGCCGGCTGGGTCTCTTGGGACCGCGCCGGCTCGTTATTCAGCCTCCGCAAGTTCCGGCCAGCCCCCTTGCCGGTTGCTTGTGTCTTTGGCCGATATCCCGCAAGGCACGCGTTAGATGCGTTGATCGGTTCAATGCCTTCTCCTGGCCATTGTCCCCTCGTGGCAATTCCCCTTCGCAAAAGGTCAGTTTCTCGAAGATGAGCGTCCACCTCATTCGGTGTGACGGCCGTCATACGTGAAAGTTCCTTGCCCGGCTATCTAAGGTCAGGTCGTCGTTTGATTGGATAGCCAAGCATCGCGCGGCAAAATTACTGAAATCAACAAAATAAATGTTGCTCTGCGGCGGAAGGAAAGACGCAACGCAGTACGCAAATCATTTGAGCCAAGAGAATACCGAAGATGGAACTTTACAAGTACCGTAATAAACTGCCGCAGATTGGTGACGCCTGCCTGCTTACCGATGGTGGCCTTGAAACAACTCTGATTTTTCATGATGGCATCGACCTGCCACTGTTTGCTTCCTTTCATGCCTTGAAAGAAACAGAAGGCCGCGTTGCCCTTCGCCGCTACTACGAACGCTACGCCCGTATCGCGAATGCGCAGGGCTCGGGCTTCATTCTCGACAGCGCGACATGGCGCGCCAGCCGTGACTGGGGTGACCGTCTTGGTTATTCGGCCGAAGAATTGAAACATGCAAACCAGGAAGCGGTTGCAATGCTTTTCGAACTGCGTGCCGAGTTCGAAGGTGAACATCCCTTTGTCATCAGCGGCAATATGGGTCCCCGGGGAGACGGCTACGCGCCCGAAACCATGATGTCCTCTGCGGAGTCCGAGGACTATCACGCTGTTCAGGTCGCCACACTGGATGCAGCAGGGGTCGATATGATCAGCGCGATCACCATGACGCATGCCGGCGAAGCCATGGGCATAGCGCGGGCTTGTGCGAAGCGGGACGTGCCGTTGGCTCTTGCCTTCACTGTTGAGACAGATGGGCACCTGCCGACAGGCCAACCCCTGAAGGACGCAATCGCCGAGCTCGATGCCGACTGCCCGCCCGCCTACTACATGATCAATTGCGCCCACCCGGATCACTTCCGGCATGTTCTGGACGAAGGAGCGGACTGGACCAGGCGAATTCGGGGTCTGCGCGCGAATGCTTCGCGGTTGAGCCACGCCGAGCTGGATGAAGCTGAAGAGCTGGATGACGGCAATCCGCAGGAACTTGGCAGGGACTATGCCAACCTCCTGGCGGTCCTGCCGAACCTGCGGGTCTTCGGTGGCTGCTGTGGTACCGACCACCGGCATGTCGACGCAATCGGGCAGACCTGCCTCCACCAGCCCCTCAGGGCGTAAGGAACGGGGAGTATCACAATGACCGTTTCGACCATGGTTGGCAGGATTACCTGTCGCAGGAACGCGATCGGGATTCTGGAACGTTGGCGCAGAGCCAGGAAGAACCGCATCCTGATCCAGACACTGGAGAGAATGTCGGACCATGAACTGCGCGACATCGGATTGAACCGCGACAGCGTGCGCCATGTGATCCGTAACGGTGACATCCGGGCGCTGCATCACCTGAAGCCCGCTCCAGCTGTCATGCTGGACGAGGCGAATGGTGATGGGATGTGCAATGAGGTCAACGCGGGAGAAGTGAAGTGAAAATGTCGGTCCAATCGAAAGGCGAAACACGGTGCGAACAGATCCGTCCGGCCACGAAGGCAGACGCACGTGAAATCGCCTCGCTTTTCCTGATGTCCTCAGATGGACTTGCTTCTTACATCTGGTCTCGCGTCGGGGCTCCCGGCGCGGACCTCCTGGAGGTTGGGGCATCGCGGTATTCGCGGGAAAACACGGCGTTTTCCTATCAGAATTGCCACATGGTTGAGATTGGCGGCCAGGTGGTGGCCATGCTGCATGCCTTCAAGATGGAGAGTGACGAGACACCCGAGACCGATCCAGTCCTCAGGCCCTACTCCGAGCTGGAAGATCCAGGCTCGTTGTATGTTTCCGGCGTGGCTGTCCGTCCGGAGTTTCGCCGTCGCGGGTTCGCGCGAAAGCTGATGATCCTTGCCGACCGTCTTGCGGCCGCGCAAGGTCTCACGCGAGTTTCACTCATATGCTTCGACAGGAATGTGCCGGCACTTCGTCTCTATGCGTCACTGGGCTTTCGCGAGATGGATCGTCGAGCCATCGTACCGCATCCAAGCCTGCACTACTCTGACGGCCATGCTCTTTTGCTTGTACGAGAGTGTACTGCCAGGGAGCAGGTGGAGGTTTGATCTTCACCTGTGCCCTGGAAGCCCGGGCTGTCACTCGAAGACCTTGAACCTCTCGTAGACCTGGAACAGCTGTTTTTGTGAGTTGACGGCCATCTTTGTCATCGCAGACTTCAGCTGTTTTCGAACTGTATCCTGCTGGACACCCTTGACTCGGGAGTATTCTGACAGCGGCTGCAGCGCTATGACAGCGGCAATGGCGGCGCTCTCGCTTCCACTCAGTCCAAAAAACTGGCTGATACGGTCGAGCGTACGCGGAGAGAGAATGTCCTGCGGATTGAGCACCACGATCTTGTAGGTCACCCAGCGTGCCGGTTCCAGTCGTCCGTCAACGAACCGGGGGAGCGGGTTGAACACCTGTACGGCGTAGGTCGTGTTGGTTTTGCTATCGAGAAGACGCACCAGTGGCGCTTCCCCGTTTCGAACGCGCCGGTGAACCGCGTCCAGCTTCTTTTGTTCTCTTGGATTGCGGCAGACCAGCCTGCCATTTTGTATTCTCACGAAACCCAGGTCGAGGATATCCTGCGCGATTTGGTTGACGTATTCGGTCTCGCCATTGGCAAGCATGATGACGCCATGGGTTTGCGCATCGTTGGACGACCTGTGAACGAGTTCCCGTTCACCGGTTTCCATGCGCAGCTGCCGAAGTTGAAGCGCCTTCCTGGCATGGACAACGAGCCTCGAAAAATCCTCCATTACCTCTTTGGAGAAGGTCCCGTCTTTGCGCATGCTTGTAACACCGAACCAGCCAAGGCGACCGTCAACGGTGATGTTACTGCCCATGATCCTGTTCACATCGTATCGCGGAAACAGATCGTGATGGATCGGACTGGAGCGTAAACCTTCTTGTGTATTGAACTGATCGTCCGTCATGACAGCCCCCACAGGTGATTTCGTTATGAGTTTTAAGCGGTAATCGATGTTGACATAGTGCTGGTGGTATTCATCGAGAAAACTCGGATCCATATTGGCGGTGAAATTAAGTCCAATCGAAGAGTTATCCTTCCCAAGAAGACATAAATGAGATTGAGCCGCGCCAAGATAAGTAACTATTTTTGAAAGAGTTTCTGAAAACAACCTCTCCGTTTCTACGTTCTCATATAACTCTGCGATAAGCTTCTCGAGTTGCTCGGACATTGCTAAAACACAACATTCTGACAGTAAAAAAATATGAAGAATGGCACGACAAAAACTATGCAATCGTATACACAACTCTAAGGGGAGGCAATAACGTATTCCGTGAGGAATTATTTTTCTCGCGTGCCAAAAAAATTAACAAATGGTTAATTAGGGTGCAAATGTTGACCATACGTCATTTTAACACCCCTCAACGCATTGAAATTCTAAAGCTTTCTCCGAAGTGTTGTTTACGCTGCGTATTTTCTGCGGCTTCGTCTGAAGGCAAGGTTAACAAACTTCTTGGTTAACGCAGCCCCCATTTGGGGAATGGCTCAAATTGAAACAGTCTGCCAAGTCTGCTCGTGCATTTCAGCAAGGGTGATTTTTACACCCATTCTTTAATCACCGGTTGTCCCTCTCGGGCAGCCGGTGGAGCTAGTCAGGAATGGATTAATGCCTAATAACATCAATCTGTCGGAATTTTTCGACTCCATCCGCGCCACTCTGGCGGACATCAAGAACAGCACTTCCACGATCAGCGACGTTGACGTTGTCGGTACTTACATCGAAGAAGACGGCAGCGATCCGACCCCGGACGTCTCCAGCATCAATTTCGTGAATGGGACGACCGGTGCCGATGTACCGCTCGAAGGAACATCTGGTCTTGATCTCGTGCTTGCCAGAAGCGGAAACGACATGCTTGTCGGTTACGGCAGCATCGACATCCTGCTCGGCAGCGACGACGTTGATACAATTGATTATTCTTACCTGAACAGCACAGAAAACGGCATCTTCATCGACCTTCGCAGCGGTATCGCCGTGAGCAAGGGCGGCGATATCGATCTGCTGTCGTCCATCGAAAATGCCATCGGCACGGTCAATGACGATGTCATGCTCGGCAACGGCCTGAACAACATCTTCTTCGGCAACGGCGGCAGCGATATCATTGACGGCCGTGGCGGCTCCAAGGACGTTGCCCAGTTTGCGGGCAAGGCTGAAGATTACGACATCAAGACCAACGAAGACGGTTCCGTCAGCATCACCAACGGCACCGGCACGACCACCCTTTACAATATCGAACTGGTTCAGTTCGGCGAAGGCAGTGAAGTCGGTGACATCCATCTCTTCAGCGTCACGGATGGCGCACTCGTCGCTCATAACGATGCGATCGACGTCACCGAAACCACCGGCGACGACGAAGCGGAAGTTGCAGCGACATTCAACGTTCTCGGCAACGACGACGAAATCGGCGAAACCGGCGGCCAGGTCATCACCCAGCTGGCTTTCAAAACGGCTGGCGGCTCGATTGTCAACGTTGATGCCGTCGCTGATTCAGATGGCATGCTGGAGGTCGAGGGCAAATACGGCACCTTGTTGCTGAACGTCGAAACGGGCGAAGCCAGCTACGTCTATTCCGAAGAAGCGAACCGCCTCGCCGATGGCCAGGAGGGTGTCGATACCTTCGTTTATCAGGTTGTCGGTGGCGACAAGGCCGAATTCAAGGTCACGGTTACCGGTAGCAACGATGCTCCGACGATCGGCGGCGATCTCTCGTTGAACTTCCTGCCCATCGTTGAATGGCCGGGTGCGGAAGACGAAGGTTACGTCCATACCCGCGGCGGTGTCTTCGAGATCAACGATCCCGACACGGTCGTCAATCCGGACAATTTTGAAGTCCAGATCAGCGAACCGAACCTTTCCCTGGCCTCCGGTGCCGGTGAAATTCTGGAAATGCCGGGCGATATCTACGCTGCGCTGACAGCCAAGGATACGAATTTCCTCTTCTGGACATTCGACCAGTTCGACGACCAGGGCCGGGTAACCTATTCCTACAAGGTCCAGGACAAGGCTATCGACTTCCTTGCCGAAGGCGATGTTCTGACGATCGACTACACGCTTACAGTCCAGGACAAGAATGACCCGGACTCCTTCGTCGAGCGTCCGATCACCGTGACGATCATCGGCACCAACGACCAGCCGGAAATCCTCGTCGAGCAGAGCGTTCTCGACTTCGCAGTCGACGAAGAACTCAACGCCAATCCGCAGAATATCGGCGAATTGAGCGGCAACATCGTGGTCGACGATCCGGATCTGGGCGACACGCTCTACATCTCGGTCGAAGGCGATGGTTCGCCGGCCTATTCGGAAGGCGCTCTTCCGGATGGTGTCGATATCAGCAGCCTTCTGGCATCCAGCAACTTCAACTTCACCAGCGGAGACGCACTGGACAACATCTTCTCCGTGCCGAAGGGCGAAGATGGGAATGTTGAATTCACCTATGCCTACAACGGCTCGGCTCCACTCGACTGGCTGGCGGACGGCGAAACGCTGACCCTGACGTTCGACGTCAAAGTCAGCGACCGGAACTGGTTCCCGGAAGGCACCGACACCACCCAGATCACCATCACGATCACCGGCACAAACGACGTTCCGACACTGACTGCAGTTGACGTGAGCGGATCCATCGTTGAAGGCGATCCGTCAACCCTGTCCGACAGCGGCTCGATTGACTTCTCCGATCTGGATCTCTCCGATACGCCAACGGCGACCTTCGCAGTCAAGAGCGTTGAAGGTCTTGATGGTGTCGGCCTCACCGCCGGCCAGATCGCGAATATCCAGGCCGGTTTCGGGCTGTCCGCTGATCCGGGCAACACGAACGACGGTACGATCAACTGGTCCTACAGCGTCGCGGAAGAGCATCTTGACTTCCTCGCCGCAGGTGAGCAGGTCGAAGTCGTCTACACCGTGACGGTCGATGACGGCAACGGCGGTGTCGTGGATCAGGATGTCACCATCACGATCACGGGCACCAACGATGCTCCGACGATCGGCGGCGATCTCTCGTTGAACTTCCTGCCCATCGTTGAATGGCCGGGTGCGGAAGACGAAGGTTACGTCCATACCCGCGGCGGTGTCTTCGAGATCAACGATCCCGACACGGTCGTCAATCCGGACAATTTTGAAGTCCAGATCAGCGAACCGAACCTTTCCCTGGCCTCCGGTGCCGGTGAAATTCTGGAAATGCCGGGCGATATCTACGCTGCGCTGACAGCCAAGGATACGAATTTCCTCTTCTGGACATTCGACCAGTTCGACGACCAGGGCCGGGTAACCTATTCCTACAAGGTCCAGGACAAGGCTATCGACTTCCTTGCCGAAGGCGATGTTCTGACGATCGACTACACGCTTACAGTCCAGGACAAGAATGACCCGGACTCCTTCGTCGAGCGTCCGATCACCGTGACGATCATCGGCACCAACGACCAGCCGGAAATCCTCGTCGAGCAGAGCGTTCTCGACTTCGCAGTCGACGAAGAACTCAACGCCAATCCGCAGAATATCGGCGAATTGAGCGGCAACATCGTGGTCGACGATCCGGATCTGGGCGACACGCTCTACATCTCGGTCGAAGGCGATGGTTCGCCGGCCTATTCGGAAGGCGCTCTTCCGGATGGTGTCGATATCAGCAGCCTTCTGGCATCCAGCAACTTCAACTTCACCAGCGGAGACGCACTGGACAACATCTTCTCCGTGCCGAAGGGCGAAGATGGGAATGTTGAATTCACCTATGCCTACAACGGCTCGGCTCCACTCGACTGGCTGGCGGACGGCGAAACGCTGACCCTGACGTTCGACGTCAAAGTCAGCGACCGGAACTGGTTCCCGGAAGGCACCGACACCACCCAGATCACCATCACGATCACCGGCACCAATGATGGACCGGTGTTCTCTGGCGGTGTCTTCGATGGCGTTCTCGAGGAAGCCAATACCCCGGCACAGCTTGAAACATCCGGTGAGGTCTTGTTCACCGACCTAGACCTGTCCGACACGCCGGAAGTGACCGCTCAGTTCACCTCTGTCGAACCAGTCGCAGGCAGTGGTTTCACGCTGACGGAGGGGCAAAAGCTTGCCTTCACGAATGCGCTGACGGTGCAGCAATCGGCCGGTAACGCCAACAACGGAGGCGCCACCTGGACCTTTGCAATCGCCGCAACGGCACTCGACTTCCTTGCCCAAGGCGAACAACTGGAAGTCAAGTACCTCCTGACCGTTACGGACGATAGCGGTGCGACGGACACGCGGGAAGTGACGGTCGTCGTGACCGGCACCAACGACGATCCCACGATCTCCGATGCGGATATCCTGGGCGAGGTGACGGAATCCGGTGTCGGGGAAGACGGTACAGACGTTGCCACTGGCCTGATCGTCGGAATGGACGTCGATATTCGGGACGTCCTGACCTACTCCGCCTCTGTCGTCGACGGGGCACTGGGTCAATTCAGCATCGATGAGGATACCGGTGAATGGACCTATACCATTGACCAGTTCAACGCCAATGTTCAGGCCCTCAACGAAGGCGACAGCGTCGAAGAAATCTATACGGTAACCGTATCCGACAACAACGGCGGCACTGTCACCACCGACGTGACCATCACCATCAACGGCACGAACGATGCCCCGACTATTGAGGACTACACGGGTTCGTTCACTGTTGTTCACAGCAACTCCAACAACGACGAAAGCAGCTTCAATCTTCTTGAGCTTCTGGCTGCCAACGACGTTGATGATGGTGAAACGGAAACGCTCCAGATCGATGAGATCTCGGGTACTCTCAGCCTGTCCATCGCAGGCCATCAGGTGACGCTGGATATCGCCGATCTGGAAGCCGCAGGGCTTTTGAACATCGGTGAAGCCGACGGCAGCGTGACCTTCACCCATAACCTGGAACGCATTATGGCCCAGGTAATGGATCAGGGCGAAACCGCCAACATCTCGGGTACCATGACTGTCGTGGATGTCCATGATGCGGTCTCCAACTCCGCCGAGTTCGATATTGAACTGTCGGTAGATCCGGACAAGACCAACACCTTCGGCGGTGACGACTGGACCACCGCGGACGGTGCGGGCGACATCCCTGAAATGCTTATCCCGACATTTGACGGAGACGGCGACGGTCCGCTGGTCGTCTGATCATGAAACTTCTGGAGAGGGCGCACGCGCCCTCTCCTCTCTTCTTTTTTATGTTTTTTTTGGAGAGTCTACATGGCTGTACGCAGCGCAAGGGAAAGCGTTTATCCCGCTCTCAAGGTTTATCGCTCTTCCTGGGCCGGGTTTCTTGCCGTTGGTTTCTTTTCGATCTTTGTCAATCTCGGAACTCTGGCCTCACCCCTCTACATGCAGCAGATCTTCGACCGGGTGATGCAGAGCGGCCACCTCGAGACACTTGTCTTCCTGACGATGATCGTGATTTTTTTTCTGGCTGTGATTGCGGTTCTTGATGCAATCCGCGGCTCCATCCTCGCCAGCATAGCGAAATGGTGGGATGAAACCGTACATGCCGACCTGCTGCATGCCGTCATCCAGACGGCCAGGTCGACGGGCAAGTCCCACTCGCATGCAATGAACGACCTGGCAACCATCCGGCAATTTGTTGGCAGTTCGAGCGTGCTGCCTTTCTTCGATGGGCCCTGGGTGCCCTTCTTTGTCGGTGCCATTATTCTCATCCACCCTGCCCTCGGCTTCGTCGCCATCGCGGCCGGTGTGCTGCTTGTGATAATCGCAGGTATCAACGACACGGTCACCCGCCGCCGGATGGCGGGTGCTGCGGCGGCTCGCGTGCGGGCACAGCAGACGATTGACATCGCGACGCAACACGCGGAAAGCGTCTACAGCATGGGAATGCTGCCTGGCGTTCTCGCCCGCTACCGGAACGACAACGAACTGGTGGCCAATTCGACTTTCGCCGTTGCCGCTTTTTCAGCGAAGACCGCCGCGATCACCAAGTTCATCCGGTTCACGGCGCAGATCAGTGTCCTTGGTCTCGGTGCCTATTTTGCCACGCTGGGTGAAATCACCCCGGGTGGCATGATTGCAGCGTCAATCATCATGGGGCGCGCGCTTGCGCCTGCCGAACAGGCCATCGGCGCCTGGCGAGGCATCGTCGGCGCGATGCAGTCCCATCGTCGGCTGAACGATATTTTTCTGGCAGCTCCGCTCCACTTCGACCGGACCCAGCAGCCGGAACCCAGTGGGCACCTGCAGCTCAAAGGTGTCAATCTGCTCGTTTCAGGCCAGGAACGGCCTTTGCTGCGCAACATCACGATCGATATCAAGCCGGCAACCCTGAATGCAATCGTCGGCCATTCCGGCTCCGGCAAGAGCACCTTGTGCAAATTGTTGATTGGCGCAATGGATCCGAGTTCCGGTTCGGTCCGTCTTGACGGTGTCGCCATGCGCAATTGGGACCCGCAGCAACTCGGCCGGAACATTGGCTACCTGTCGCAGTCCGTGGAACTGCTATACGGCACTGTGAAGGAAAACATCGCCCGGATGGGCGAGCCGGATGATGAAAAGGTTGTGACTGCCGCGCGCCTTGCCGGTTGCCACGACATGATCAACGCTCTGCCGAACGGCTATGAAACCCTGATCGGCCCGGGCGGACTTCGTCTGTCCGGCGGACAGGCCCAACGCGTTGGGCTGGCCAGGGCGATCTACAACAAGCCCAAGCTGATCATCCTCGATGAACCGAATTCCAACCTGGACAGTGATGGCGAAGCCTCGCTTCAGGAGTGCCTTGTGCTCCTTCGGGAACAGGGCTGCACGGTCATCATTGTAAGCCACAGACCCTCGGCGCTCTCGAAAGTCGATCTGATCATCACCCTTGCGGACGGCACAATTCAAAAGACGCAAACCGGCGAGGAGTTCATGAAGCACGCCATCCGCCCGGTCAGCGATATCCTGCAGAAACTTGGCAAGGTCCAGCCGGCGCAAGCGAAAGGCGCTTCGCCGGCCAACGAAACTCAGGGAGGTCAGTGATGAAAGAGCAAAATAACCCGGCGTCGTCCCTCCGTCGCTCCATCCGGCAACACTGGATCATGGGTTCGTTGGTCGTCGCGGTTTGTTTCTTCGGCACGGGAATTTGGGCAAGTTTCGCGGAGCTGTCGTCAGCCGCCATCGCCGCCGGCAAGGTCAGTCCGGACGGAAGCTTGCGCGTGGTGCAGCATCTGGAAGGCGGAATTGTACGCCATCTCAATGTCAAGGAGGGCGATGTCGTCAAGGACGGTCAGCTTCTCATGGTTCTTGACCAGGCATTGGCAACGGCGAACTATCTGTCGATCTACCGCAAGCACCAACGCTATGTGGTGACCAGAGACCGGCTGCTGGCGCAAGAGCGTGGCGATGAAACCTTTGAGGTCCAGATGCCGTCGGTCATGTCGGCCGACAAGAGTTACACGCAGTTCGTCGCCAACGAGATTACAAAATTCAAGGTACGGCGCGAGCTGCTGGGAAGGCAGCAGTCGACCTATCATGTGCAGGCAGGCCAGGTTGAAGCCGAGATCAGCAGCCTGAAAGCCCAGATAGACGGCATGGATGATCAGATCCTGCTGCTTGACAAGGAGCTGGATAGCAAAAAGGTCCTGATGGACAAAGGTCTGATGCGGCAGCCCGAGCTTCTGGTTCTGCAACGCAAACGGGCCGAACTGTGGTCGGAGCGCAATGCCATAGGATCAACGATCGCTCGTGCGCGGCAGAAGATCGAGGAAATCAAGATCGCGGAACTGACGGCCCTCAGCGAAGAACGCGAAAAGGTGGCCAAGGAGTTGTCGGAAATCAACGCGGAGATTGCGCAAGCCGACGAGGCGCTTTCCGCGACTTCGGACATCCTGAACCGCACAGAGATCGTCTCTCCGATCGAGGGGCGGGTGCTCAAGGTCAACTACAAGACGGTCGGCGGTGTCGTGCGGCCGGGTGAACCGATCATCACGATCGTGCCAGAGAACGAGGAACTCATCCTCGATACGCGCCTGCGTACGTCCGACATCGACAACGTGATGATCGGGATGGACGCCAAAGTTCAGCTCACCTCCTTCATGGGGCGGCACATGAAGCCCTTGACAGGGGAAGTCTTCCAGGTTGGTGCGGACGCCGAAACGGACGAGCAGACGGGAGAGCAATACTACACGGTGCGGGTCAGGGTTACGTCCGACGACATCCGGGAAGCCGGAGGCGGTTTTGAGCTGGTGCCAGGCATGCCCGCGCAGGTCTTTATTCAAACAGGAGCTCATACGCCGATGCGCTATCTGCTGGATCCTGTGCTGCAGTCCTTCGGACGAGCGTTCCGGGAAGAACGCGTACTCTAAAGCGGCTGTCGCGTGACCTTAAAATCAGAAGGCGTTGCCGGGTTTGGAAGAACAGAACCGGCAACGCTTTCTGGCGTTTTAAGCATGCCGCAGCGACGCAATACCTTGGATGGTTCACGCCGCCAGATAGCCACCGTCTACCGGAACGATCGCGCCATGAACGTAGGAAGCGTCTTCAGAAAGAAGGAACGCGACGACCCGCGCAATCTCCACCGTCGCGGCCCAACGGCCGATCGGGATGCGGGCGTCGATCCGTGCGCGCCGTGCCGGGTCTGATCGCGCGCCTTCGGAAATGCGTGTTTCCACCCAACCCGGTGCGACCGCGTTGACCCTTATACCGGTTCCTCCCCAGGCAACGGCAAGGGATCGGGTGAGGGCAGCGACCGCCCCCTTGCTGGTGCCGTAAGCAGGCGCTACGGGGTTGCCGAACCAGCTCCACATGGAGGCGATGTTGACGACGGAACCGTTGCCGCGTTGAAGCGCATCGCGCGCGGCCGTACAGGAGGTGAGCACGCCGGTAACATTCACCGCCATCACCTTCTCGAATACCGCAGCGTCCCATTCCCGGCTGTACTGGATCGTGCCCGCGCAGGTGACCAGGCCGCCGAGCTCTTGCTCTTCTTCAAGGAGATGGGCAAGCGCGGCCTCATCAGTAACGTCAACCTCGACAAACCGGGCAGCTTGCGGAAAGCCTTCCTCCCGTTCCAGGCCTGCGGCCGTTACCTGCCAGCCGCGTTCGGTCAAAAGCTGCGTTGTCGCAAGACCGATACCTGTACCTCCGCCGGTGACCACAACATTTCTTGATGGCGGCATCGATCAATGTCCTTCGTCGAGCAGTTGCATCGCGCGAACGAGGTCGGAGACGCCGAGTTTGCGGTAGTAGTTCGGCGCATAGGGGGCTGTGAGCGCAACCTCGGCAATATGCTTCAGTTCCGCTGCGCCGGTGACGCCGAATTCTGCGAAGGATGTGGGCAGATTTATCCGTCGGAAGAAGGCTGCAAGGGTGCGAATTTCCTCATTGGCCCCCTGCCCGGCTGCCAGTTGTGTCAAGGTGCCGAGAGCGACCATTTCCCCGTGCAGCAACCCAGAGAACGCCGGTGTGACCGACAGGCCGCGCACCATCGCGTGGGCTATCGACAACCCTCCGCTTTCAAAGGCAAGACCGCTGAGAAGCACGGTGGCCTCCACCACGCGCTCGAAAGCTTCGTTCGGGCCTTCGGCCGACATCGCCGCTTCGCTATCGGCAAGCAGAATGTCGCGGGCACGCGCGACAATGGCCTGGGTGAGTTCCGTTGGACGGCCAGCAAAGAAGTTGAGACCACCTCCGGCAAGAGCGCCTGCCAGCTCATACGGCTTTGACATCGCATCGCCAATACCGGCCGCCAGAAAGCGACGCGGTGCTCCGGCGATGACTGCCGTGTCGACCAGGACAAGGGAGGGGTTGGTCTTCATGTGACGGACGCCCTCAACCGCATGGTCCGGCGTATAGACAACGGCAATGTGGCTGGTCGGGCTGTCGTTGGAAGCGATGGTCGGCACAATGGCAACCGGCAGACCGCGCTCGATTGCAGCTCCCTTGGCGGTGTCGATCGCCTTGCCCCCACCGATGCCGACAAGTAGCCGGGCATCACCGGCTTCCCTTGCCCTGGCGGAGATTTCCGCCGCGGTACATTCCCCCCCGAATTCCATGAGGCGGGCGTCGGGAAGCTGGGAGCTGATGCGTTCACCAAGCAGGTCGCGGGCTACCGGATCAATGACCACCGCCGCAGGGCCACCGCCAATGATGGCAATTTCCTCGGCCAGGCGGTCGATGGCTCCCGGTCCCTGCACATAGCGCAGTGGAGCGCCCAGAATGCGCATTGTCATGAGTTATCCTTTCACCGCACCGGCGGTCAGGCCCTGGACGAAGTAACGAGAGAGCGTGATGAACGCTATGAACAACGGCATGGCAATCAGTGTGGAGCCGGCCATGATATCTCCCCATCTCAGGTCAAAGGCGCCGATCATCGAAGCCAGACCCAGGGGCACCGTCTTGTTCGCGTCCGATCCGATCATGACCAGGGCAAAGGTGTAGTCGGTCCAGGAAAGGAGAAAGGCGAAGATCGCGACCGTTACCAGCCCGGGCACCGACAGCGGCAGCACAACACGCAGGAAAGCACCCAGGCGCGTGCAGCCGTCCACCATGGCTGCTTCCTCAAGCTCGAAGGGCATTGTCTTGAAGAACCCCCACAGGAACCAGACGCCGAGCGGCATCGTGATGGTCAGGTGGGAAATGACAAGCGACAGCAGCGTATCGTTGAGGCCGATTGCCGCGAACATTGCGTAAAGCGGGATTGCCAGCAGCAGCGGCGGGAACATGTAGGCATAGAGCATGCCGGCGATGATCATCTGTTTGCCGCGAATGCGCTGGCGGGTGACGCCATAGGCGATCATGACGGACAGAAGCATTGTCAGGGCAACGGTGGTCACCGCAACAATGAGACTGTTGAGGAACTGCCGCGGATAGTCGGTCTGCGCCAACAGGCTGGTGTAATACTCAAGCGTCCATCGCTGCGGTACCAGAGACGGGTTCATGAGCATTTCCTGCGTGGGGCGCAGGGAAGAAACGACCATCCAGTAGATGGGAAAGGCGCTGTAGACCGCTAGAACGATCACCGCGAAGTAAAGTCCCGCCCGGCCGGCAACGCGGCGAGCCTGGATTTGTCCACTCATTTGCCTTCCTCCATCGGGAACACCCGGAAATAGATTGCAACGGCGACCATCAGGACGAAGAAGGAAAGCGTTGCGATCGCTGCGCCGCTGCCGATGTCATAAAGGGCAAATGCCTCCCGGTAGGACAGGACCGGCAGATGTTCCGTGGCACCAAGCGGACCGCCACCCGTCGTCAGCCAGATGACGTCGAACTTGTTGAACATCCACACGCCCCGCAGAAGAATGATGACCGTCAGGATCGGGCGCAGCGACGGCAGGGTCACGTGAAAGAAACGCCGAACGGGCCCGGCACCGTCTACGCGCGCCGCTTCATAGAGTTGGGTCGGAACTGTCTGCAGCCCTGCGAGAAAGGTCGTGGTGACGAACGGGGTCCACAACCAGACCGAAATCAGGATGACGGACGTCATGGATGCGGTCTCGGTCTCGAACCAGTAGATCGGCGGCAGGCCCAGGTCATCCATCAGAACGGTGATGATGCCGAGCGAGCCGTCAACCATCCACTTGAAGACCAGGACGGCGACCACCGTCGGCAGAAGATACGGCAGGAATGTCAGTCCGCGCAGCAGAGAGCGGCCGATGAAATTCTGGTTCAAGAGCAACGCGAAGCCGATGCCCAGCACCACCTGCAGGACAATCGCCAACCCGGCATAGACGAAGCCGTTCCAAAGCGCGTTCCAGAACTCTGCGCTTGCAAGAACCTTGGCGTATTTTGCGAAGCCGACCCAGACCGGATCGGCCGTAAGCGACGGCATGTCATAAAAGCTGAGCGAAACCGCATAAAGCGCAGGCCCGACAATCAGGACAAGGGTCGCAAGAAACCCGATACCGAGAAAACCCGGCAACAACCAGCGAGTCATTCACGAACTCCAGATGGTGTGAAAGTGAGGGGAGCTTCCGCTCCCCTCCCGTTTCGTCACTTGATCACTTCACGCATTTTGGCTGCGGCCTGATCGACGGCCTCTGCAGAATCCATCTCGCGAAGGATCTTGTTCTGCAGCATTTCAGGCATGACGAAGGACTCGAACACCTTGCCGGGTCTGACGTCAGGCGCCGGGCCTTGCGTATCAATGGACGTGAGCACAACAGACTCGTCGGTCACAAGTTCTCGCATCTGCTCGACCACACCAGAGTATTTCTGGATCATGGCGTTGTCGCGCCAACGCTGGTCTTCATAGATATCAAGTCGCGTCGGCTGGAAGTGAACCGGTGCGGTATGCAGGAAGTCGACCATGCGATCGGTCGTAAGCCACCGCATGAAATCCATTGCCGGACCAGTGTTGTCCGTCTTCAGGACCACCCAGCCGTCGTAGCCGTGGCTGACCGCCTTTTGCTTTCCGGACATATCCATGTAGGGCATGACGCCAAGGTTCTCGGCCAGGGTCGGGTTGTCCCGCTCTGCAGCTTCCAGAACACGTCCGGCATAGGCTCCGTGGGCCACGGCACCACCAACCAGGTTGGACAGGACATCGGAGTAGCTGGCCTGAAGAGCACCCGGAGGCATCGTCCCGTAGAGCTTGGTCATGAAGTCGAGGTAGGCGGCTACCCGAGGCTTCATCTCGTCGTTGTCCAGGATCACGTTCCATTGGTCGTCGAACAGCTTGACGCCCTCGGCCCAAAGGAAGGCAAACGACATCCAGTTGGTTGCACCGTTCGATCCGATCGGGAACAACGCGCCTTTCTGGCGGCCCTGGACAAGCGCCTCGCTGTTCTGGACGAACGCATCCCACGTGTTTGGCAGGGACAGACCATTCGTCTCATAAAGATCCTTGCGGTAATAGATCAGCGCAAGGTTGTAGTCGAACGGGTACCAGTAAACCTTGTTGTCGATGGGGAAGAGGATGTTGTTCCCCCACTGGTATTCGTCCGTCAGCTCGTTCAAGGGGACGATTTGTTCCTGCTCGGCCAATAGCAGCACGTGGCCGATGAAACCGACGTTTGCCACGTCATAAGGGGTTCCGGAGCGAATGCCATTGGTGATCTTGGTGAAGCTTTCGCCAAGCGGTACGGAATCGATGACGACCTCAACGCCGGTCTTTTCCTGGTATTCCTTGGCCACCTTCGAGAAAAAGGCGAGCGTGTCCTTGCCCGTTTCACAGTTCAAAAACCGGATGGGCTTGTTGCCCTGGGCGCGGAGCGCCGGGGCCGCAAGGGACGAGGCTGCCAGCCCGGCGCCGGCGATACCCATGGTCTTGAGGGCCTGGCGTCTAGTCCAGAGACCTGTTTCGAATTTGCTCTTAGTCATGTTTCTCCTCCAATTGACCGCTTTCAGGTGCGGCTAAACCCTTTTGTTCAAGCTGCCCCTCCCGGCATCTCGAGGCGTTCACCGCTGGCGCGGTCAAACAGGTGGATTGCTGCTGCGGGAAGAGCGAGATGAACGCTCTCACCAACCTTGATGTCGTCCCTGCGCTGGGTCATGACCCGCAGGCGATGACCAGCCGTCTCGCCGATGAAAAGCGTTTGCGAGCCGAGCTGTTCGATGCCCCGGACCGCGAACTCCGGACCTTCGTCGGAAATCGTGATGGCTTCCGGTCGAATGCCGGCAATCACCTCCCGCTCACCGGTATCACTTCCGGCAGGAACGGAGACACCAGCCGACAGGCTGAGAAAACCGTTCTTGAGGTCAGCTTCAACGAGGTTCATTTCGGGCGAGCCGATGAAGCCCGCGACAAAGGCGTTTGCCGGCCGGTCGTATACCTCCAGCGGCGAGCCGATCTGCTGCACATGTCCGTCGCGCATGATGACGATCCGGTCGGCAAGGGTCATTGCCTCCGTTTGATCGTGCGTGACGTAAAGCATTGCCTTTCCGATACGCCGCTGAAGAAGGGCGATTTCCTCCCGCATCCTGGAGCGAAGCTTCGCATCCAGGTTGGACAGCGGTTCATCGAGCAGAAACACCGCCGGGTCGCGAACAAGGGCGCGGCCGAGTGCGACACGCTGCATCTGTCCGCCTGAAAGCTGGCCCGGCTTGCGGTTGAGCAGGTGCGTGATGTCCAGCATTTCCGCTGCAGCGTCGACCCGCCTGGAGATCTCGCCCCCTTTCATGCCGCGCATCTTGAGACCAAACGACATGTTGCCGCGAATGGTCTTGTGCGGATAAAGCGCGTAGTTCTGGAACACCATGGCGATGTCACGGTCCTTGGGCTCCAGGGTGGTCACGTTCCGGCCTCCGATATGCAGTTCCCCGGCGCTGATCGTTTCCAACCCCGCGACCATGCGCAGGGTTGTCGATTTCCCGCACCCGGAAGGGCCGAGCAGAACGATGAGTTCGCCCTTGGCGATCTCAAGGTCGACACCTTCCACCGCAACCACGGCCCCATAGGTCTTGCGCAGTTTGCGCAGACTGACTTCCGCCATTACTTGGCCTCCCCGGTTGCCCGCACGGTTTTGTGGTTGATCGGTGTGAGGGCTTCCTTTGCCTCCCGGAACCGAACGAAGCCTTCATCGTAAATCGCCGCTGCCCGGGTATCGGGCGTCAAAGTCTCTGCCACGCGGATGACGCGGGCAGCGTCGTCCGTGTCAGAGAAAACGCCCGCACCAATGCCCGCGATAAGCGCTGCACCGAAGGACGCGTCGCCTTCGGCGGGAACTTCGATCGTCAGTCCTGTGACATCCGCAATGATCTGCCGCCACAAGGCACTGCGTGTCCCCCCGCCGACGAGACGGGCGGTGGTGAAGCCCATGCCGCGCTGTTGCAGAACGGACAGGCAATCGCGCAGCGTATAGGCAACGCCTTCATAGAGAGCCCGGCAGAAATGCGGTGCTCCGTGCTGGAACCCCAGCCCTACGAAAGAAGCGCGCAAGTCGGGGTCCCAGTAGGGGCTCCGCTCGCCGTTGAGGTAGGGATGAAAAAGCAAACCTTCCGACCCTGCAGGGACTTCGGCAGCTTTGGCATCCATGCCCTCGAAACCCATGTCCGAGAAAAGCGCGTCACGCAGCCAGCGATGGGCCGAGGCGCACGAGTTGGTTCCCAGGATCGAGTAGTGATGATCGGACACCAGATGCGGGTAATGAATGACATCATCGGAAAAACGGGGAGCGTCCGTCAATGTAGAGACCGTGCCCGCCGTGGCGAGCTTCAGGGCTCCGATGCCTTTGCGCGTCATGCCTGCTGCATAGGTTTCCGCATTGGTATCGGAGGTTCCGCAAATGACCGGTGTGCCTTCCTGCAAACCGGTTTCCTGAGCAGCCCTTGGTGTCACGGTCCCCGTCGTCGCCGTTGATGCAACTATTTCCGGAAGAACTTCGGTTTCAAGCCCTCCCATCGCGCAGAGTTCGGAAGACCAGCCCCCTGATCGCGCATCGGCAAGCATGAGCCCCCAGGCATCCGTGATGTCGGTTGCATCGCTGCCGTCGAGACGACGGCGCAGCCAATCCTTGGCCGGGCGAAGCCGGCGGATGCGGCCGTGTGTCTCCGGCGCTTCTTCCTGCAACCAGATCAGTTGCGGCAGTGTCCAGGTGGGGCTGATGCGATTGCCCGAGAGGTCGAGGATCTGAGCCCCGCGCGCTGCTCTTTCCCGCACCACCTGAGAACCGGAACGCTGGTCATTCCACATGATTGCGGGCCGCAATGTGCTGCCTGACCCGTCTTCGAGCACGTGGGTGTGAGCTCCGGCCGTCAGGGAAAGCGCAACAATGCGATGCGGCTCCAGGCCGCCCTGCCAGATCTTCTGCAGGGATGTGACGAGTGCCGACCACCAGCCTTCCGGATCCTGTTCGCTGAATCCGGGTTTCGGTGTGAGTGTTTCGACCGGACAGGAGGCCGAAGCCACGACCTTCCCGTCCGTGGTGATGACCGTCGACTTGAGCGATCCTGCTCCGAGGTCGATCCCAAGCAAAAGGGCGTCAGACATTGGCACCCCTGTCCCGGTACGGATCGATGGAGCCGGCGCGCGGTGGAAAGCCGAGTTTGCCGGGATTGAAGAGGTTTTGCGGATCAACGGAGGCCTTGATACCGCGCAGAATATCCATTCCGACGCCGTGCTCTCCGTCCATCCAGGGTCCGCGGAAAAGGCCGCTTCCATGGTGGTGAGCGATCGAGCCGCCATGCGCGAGCGTTTCACCGTTGACGATGTCCCACATTTTTTCATGCAGCGGCAAGGCTGCAGACTGATCCATGGGAGGTAGGCGCAAGGTCATGTATTGGCACACGCCTTCCGGATAGACATGCGACCAGTGGGCACTGAAATGAGCGTCCTTGGAGACCTCCGCAGCAATCCGGGCTGCGATCGTGTCGTAAAGCGACGAAGCCTTGCTCCAGTTCACCGAGACTTCGAGCGTGTCGTTGTAGTAGCCTTTATCAAGCCACTGTTTCGTAATGGAGACGTAGCGCTTTGCCCGCCATTCGTCGAAGGGACGTGTTTCCGTTTCCACGGCATCCACGCTCTTTGCAAACTCGCGTACCAGTGCAGCTTCTGCAGCCACAATGGCTTCTTCGCCGCAAACCACGATGTTGGCCATCACCGGGCGCGTTTCAAAAGCACTGATGTCTTCGGTGCGCGAGGCGGTTTCCTTTTCATCATAGAGACGAACGATGCGCGGATGCAGCCCCGCCTGCATGATGCGCTTGGCAAGCGAGAGGGCTGCGGTGCGATCGGGAAGTGCCAGCACGATGGCCTCTTCGGCGGGCGGCAGCGTCCAGATGCGCAGGGTCAGTTCCGTTATGACGGCAAGCGTGCCTTCACTGCCGACGATGATATCGAGAACCGATGGTCCGGAGGCTCGCTTGGGAAGCGGCCTGATTTCCAGCACGCGCCCATCCGGCATGACCGCCTTGAGACCAACAACAATGTTCTCGATTTTACCGAAGCGGCTCGATTCCTGACCACCGCCGCGGCAGGCGGCCCACCCGCCGACCGTCGAGATGGTCAGCGATTGCGGCAGATGACCGGATGTAAAACCTTCTGCGTTCAGCGCGTCTTCGAACACTTCGCCGTTCATGCCGGCTTCGACCGTTACCAGATGGTTGTCCCGGTCGATCTTCAGGATGCGGTTCATGCGCTGCATGTCGAGCATGACTTCGCCGCCCAGGGGAATGATCCCGCCGAGGACACCGGAGCCGCTGCCATAGGGAATGAGGGGGTGATCTGCCTTGCTTGCCTTCCCGACAATTGCCGAGACCTGCTCCGTTGTGGCGGGGCGCACGACGAGGCCTGGCAGCGTACCGACCAGCGCGCCTTCCCTTGCACGGAAGTTCGCATAGGGCAGACGGTCGTGTGCATAGCCGGCGCGCGAACCTTCGTCCACCAGGACGTTTTCCGCACCGACCAGCTCCGAAAGCTCGGAAACGAGATCACGATTACTCAAAGATTTTTCCTCCTCCATGCCCAATCGGATTGTTAGAAATCGTGTTGGGCAAACGTTTGCTCAAACACAAACAATTGCACTTTGGTCTGGATGTCAAGCCCGGTTTGCTGATTTTCAGATGGAGGCGACCGATGCGCGCACGATGAGATCGCCTGGAGGAAGAAGGAGACTTTCGAGCGCTGAGCCCTCGTCGGGCGCAGTTCCCTGGATCAGGTCGATGAGCCGGCTGGCTGCCGCGCGGCCCATTTCCTGGGAGGGTAAAGCCACTGTGGTCACCTGGGGATAAACGACCCGGGCAAGCAGGTCGTCATGCATTGTGACGACGGAAACATCTTCCGGCACACGGAGCTTGAGTTCGTGCAATCTGGCGATGGCCGCAGCCGCGGTCAGCAGCGTCGCGGCGTGAATTGCGGTCACGCCGCAGGCCAGCAGTTTGTCGACGGCAGCAGGTACGGCTGCAGGATCATAGCCTGCCTGGGCAACGAATTCCTCGCCGTGGTCGAGGCCGGCGGCTTCAAGAGCCTGTTGCCAACCCTGACGCCGCATGTCGCCATTGAACCGGCCGAGCCGCCCGGCCAGATGCCCGATCCGGCGATGCCCCATGGCGATGAGGTGCTCAACCCCGATGCGGGCCGCCTCGCGGGTATCGATCGCAACGCAATTCCGGTCACCGGCCAGATGTCGGTTGAGGATCACATGCGGCAATCCCGTGCTGTTCAGCATCTGTCGCAACCGGTCATCCTCATCGAAACTCGCGATGATGACACCCTCGATGATGCTTGATCGAGAAATGTCCGTGATGATCTCGCGCCCATCCCCCTTGTCATAGGAGACCAGAAGGGCAAAACCTTTCTCGCGTGCCTCGATTTCGGCTCCCACAATCGCCGACGCAAAGATCGGGTTTTCGATCTGCGGGACAACCATCAAAAGTGTCGAGGATTTTGCGGTTTTCAGGGCTCTCGCAACCGGGTTGCCGTGATAGCCGAGTCGTTCGGCTGTTTCCAGAATATGGGTTCTGGTCTTTTGGGAAACACGTCCCTTGTTCTGAAGCACGCGCGAAACTGTCGACACGTTGACACCGGTTGCCTCTGCCACATCGCGCAGGGTCACAAGTGGTTTTTTGCGCTTCATTTCCCCTCCCCTGGAAACTGATGGATTCCGAGCTCAGATCCTGATTTCGCAGAATCTGCGCAAGTAGGTCTGTGCTCAGATCAATGTTCGCACTTCACGTGCGAACAAAAGCCGTGAATCCAGTCTCATAGCAGTTTTGGTGACAAGAACGCCATCTATTGCACACCCGGCCATTTCTCCGGCAGTTTCAAAGTAAAGGTCGATCCTATTCCCGCCTGACTTTCAAAAGACAACTCTCCCCCGAGCAACCTGGCAACCTGGGAAGAGATGTTGAGCCCGATACCCGTGCCGGGAATTCCCGCAGTGCCGTTACCGCGAAAGAAGCGGCTGAACACGCGCTCCTGCTCCTCCGGGGGAATACCAACACCCCGATCGTGCACGGAGATGAAAATGGACCTGTTCTGCGCCCGGACACTCACTGAAACCGGCTCGGTAACCGGCGAATACTTCACCGCATTCGATAGAAGATTGTCGAGGATCTGTTCCGCCAGCAACTGGTCCGTCTCGATCGATTGGGGAACCTTGTTGCCAATTTCCAGGGAAAACGCCCGCTCCGGTGTCTCTTCTCTCTGACGGGCGATCACCCGTTGAATGAGATCCTCGAAATGGCAGTTTCCGGGCTTGGCCGTCACCTGTCTTTCTTCAAGCCGTATGACATCCAGCGTCGCTTCCAGCAGGCTTGTCAGGCCCCGGACTTCGGAGCGCACCTGGCTTGCCCGTTGCCTGATTTCCTCAGTTGGCATCTGGTTCCCGCTTCGCAAGACGCGCTGCATCGCGGAATCGATGACGGCGAGCGGCGTTCGAAACTGGTGAGAAACCAGAGCAACGAAACTGCGGTAGATCTCGGCGGTTTCGCGTTCACGCAAGAGCGACAGCCGGATGCGTTGCTGTTCGGCCATCGCCCGCAACATCGTGAAGGACAGAAAGGCACCGAGAACAATGATCGCCACGATGGAAATGATGACCTGCACGATTGCGGCACGTTGATTGTCGAGCCGCGCACCCGTTGCCTCCCATTGCCGGACCATGGACTGGTTTCCGGCGCGGCCGAGATCCTCAATCAAGGGCTGGAGAAGGACATGAACGGCAGTAGCCGTCTGGACGTCGCCATACGACATGTCCAGGATTTTTGCCTCAAGCGCTCGTAGCGACCCAGTCACCTTTTCCAGCTCGCCGTCCAGGCCCAGCTCTCGCATGTAGCGTTGTTGAGGCCCCTCCGATAAGAGGTTCAAGCGGCTAAGCATCACGTTGTATCGTTTGTCCAGTTCAGCCGCCTTGCGGGAGATGCTGCCGACATGACGGGAAACCTCGGCATCCAGCAGGAGCGCCGCGGACTGCGTTCGTGAGATCGCCCACAGCATGTTGTCCCCCTCGTTGCGCCGCAATTCCGCTTCGGTATCGAGAAGCCGTGCGAGGGAAAAAACGAGCAGCAAGACGAAGGCAACGGATGCAGTGCCTGCGACGATATAGGCGACAAGGTCGCTCCTGCGCGTCATTTGATCTTCAGTTGGATCAACTGCCACACCCAGCGATAGTCGTAACGGATGTCCTGAAGATCGGAATGCTCGTCCCGGGGATAGACGATCCAGAAAGGGCCCTTATCCGAGGGTTGTAGCCGTTCGCCATCCATATGGGTTGCGACAAGAACATCGTACCGCACGAAGTCTTCCATCGGGATGTCGATGGTATAATCGTTGAGCGCACTGGCGGTAACCGTCTTGCCGTCGGCGCCGACGAATTCAAGCAGGTCGCGCATCAGGAAGCCGTCGAAGCGTTTTACGCCATCCGTGACGACAGTTGAGGTCTCGAGGGTGTGACGGGGCAGTGCTTCCAGCATTGCATCGTCAAGAAGCGCAGTGCCCTCCGAGTTTGTCTTGCGGATATTGCCGGTGACTGTCAGTCGGACTTCGCCTGCTGGGGCGGTCAGTGACACATTTTCCGATCGAGCTGTCGGAACGGATAAACCGACACCGATCAGCATGAGCATTGTCCCTGCAAATGCCTTTGACCGTTTGAGGGAAGAAAGCAGAATTGTGAACCTGACGGAGCAGCCAACGTGACTGCAACACCGGCACAACGCCGCTGCCATGTCTTTTCGTCTCGTTGCCGGTAACGCTTGTTTTTCAAATGCTTCAATCAATGATCGGGCCCGCAAAGGTCAAAAAAATTATTATGGCACCGGTTGTCGATGTTGCAAACATTCAACCGATGCCAGACCTCCGATGTTGACCACGCCGAAAATTGCACATTTCGCCCTGTCCCGAGTTCCCGCTACGCGAACAACAAGAAACAGGGCGCTGATTTGCCGGATGCCGGATGCCGGATGCCGGATGCTGGATGCCGGTGCGGACAGGACAAGGCAGACCTGACTGCGTGCGTGATAATCAGCCAGCCGCCTTGACAGGATCGTTGATCCGGGGAGGCTGATAGGACGCCGCCTTTTCCTTCAGACTGGAAAATTTTGTCGAAAGCTGTTCGAGCTTGGCTTCCCAGGCTGGATCAGGCTGTTGCCCTTCGATTGTCCGGAAGTAGACCTCCATGATGCAGGTGACTGCAAAAGGCTCCAGCAAAGCGGACTTGACGGACCACGCGAACAAAATTGCAAACACGATGCCGCCCGCAGACCAGCTGCCTGGAACGAGATATGCGACCAGGGCGGCCGGAGCCAACATGACGAGGAATACAAGAAAGGACAGGCCGTAGACGATAAGAGTGAGCCAGGCGGCATTCTTCAGCATCGGTTTGTAATTCTGGGCGTAAAGCACCAGCCCGCTCCGGGACGAAGCCCACACGTTTTCCGAATTTGTCCGGATCGTATAGGCGAGGATAACCTCGTCGATGAAACCGACCGCAATGCGCAGGAAGGCCTCGGCAATCGAGATAAGTTGCCGAGCGCCGGGGATCGGCAGAAGCGTGAAGACGCCCCGCACCAGGCCCGTGATTGCGCGCAGCACGCCCTTTATCAGCTGGTCGACACCAAAAAGCACACTGGCCAGCATAAACCTTTGAGAGACTTCTTCGCGGGCGTAGGCGATCTGCGACCGGCCGCCCGGCATCTCCTTGCCGTCGAGCAGCTTGACCAGAACGGCAATGTGCCCGGCCTTGACGACATACAGAACGTATTCTCTCAGCAGATACATCACGACGGCGACCGCACCGAACCCGATGACACCGCCCCAGGTCGTGGTCGTTGCCTGGAAATCGGCATCGCCGAACCCGCCGATGCCCCAGCCGACGCCGGCGCCGACACCCGTTGCAAGAATGTAGGCAACGGCAGCTCCGAAATAGACCGCCATGCGCAAGATGATGAAGGGCAGTGTCTGAAACATCAGGCCTAATGCACGGCCGATAGAAAAATCCCACATATCTGGCGTCTCCTTGAACGCTCTGTTGCAATATGGCGGGAGAATATTGTCGAACGTGAATACTGTCCCCCTGCGTTTGAACGGGGACAGGTGAATGAAATCGCGTCAAGAAAGACCGCCCATTGACGCCGCCATCCATGGAACCGACTATCGGGTTCATCATGGTCGGATTTCAACGTGGTCTGGTTCAAAGAGCAGTTGATGCAATCGATGCCCAAATCCGGTTCGAAACTGACGGTTCTCTGTGTTGAGGACCAGTGCCATCTTCGCCAGGACATCATCGATGAACTTTCCGCTGCAGGCTATGACGCGGTCGGTGCAGCTGATGGCCGTGAAGCGCTGGACGTGCTGGAAACGGTCCGCCCGCATCTCATCTTGTGCGATATCTCCATGCCCCGGCTCGATGGTTACGGCTTGCTCGAAACCGTCAGAGGCAGGCACACGCACCTCGCAGATGTTCCATTCGTTTTCCTGACGGCGCTAAACCAGCGCGACGAGATCATTCATGGCAAGCGCGCGGGTGCGGACGATTATCTGGTCAAACCGATAGACTATGACCTGTTGCTGGCGACGATCGAGGCTCGCTTGCGCCAGGTCAGCCGGATCGACGACAGGCAAAAAAACGAACTGGAAACGCTTCGGCAGGCCCTGGCAGGCAGTGGATCGGACCGATCGCTTGGAATGAACGGCATGGAGAGCGTTCTCAACGTGCTTTCCTTCGGTATCGTGCTGGTGTCGTTGTCCGGTGTCGTCTTCGCAAATCGAGCAGCGCGGGAAATTCATATGGCCAGGGACGGGCTGGTAATTGACCGGACGCTCCATACCGGTTCATCGCAGCTTGCCAACGATATCAGGAAACTGCTGGCGAGCGCCTGTGAGGCTGCCTGCAAGGGCCAGGACCACCTTGCCAGCCTGACGGTGCAAAGACCGTCCGGACGCCGTGATTTTCTGCTTACGGTCTGTTCGCTTCCGGACAGTACAGGACTGCCGAACGATGACGCGAAGGCGGTGATTTTCATTTCGGATCTCGCGCATCGGCCAAGGATGCCGGACGAGATCCTGGCAGGCCTGTTCGATCTGACGCCGACTGAATCGGAGGTCGCCCGCGCGTTGGCGCAGGGGCGGCGAAAGGAAGACATCGCGCAGGAGCTTTCAATCGCACCGACAACAGTCGCTTTTCATTTGCGCAATCTCTTCGAAAAGACCGGCACCAATCGTCAGGCAGACCTCATCGCACTGCTTCTCACCGGCCTTGTCTCGATCAAGGAACCGCAGGGGGACGTTGAGAAACGTGGAAAGGCTGAAGCGTTTCCAGCAACGTGACGACACCAGGATGAGCATGCCGGCAACTTTGTTACGCAGGTGAATTTCAACAATCAAAAAGATCACGCTGACTTCATTACGTTCTTGAATCTGAATTCACAAACTAGCCAAGGCTGGTTATATTCTCTCTGCGGTCGAAATTGCCGCGTATACTGAATTGATATTCCATTTGAATTGCCTCTCACATTTCCGGAGAATTTGTTGTGCCGGTCAAAAATTTACGATTGCTGCTTTGTTCTGCGGGACGCCGCGTAGGTTTGCTTCAATGTTTCCGATCTGCTGCCGACCATCTGGGAATCCAGCTGGAAATTCTAGCTTGTGACCTCGCTCCGGATTTAAGTGCGGCATGCGCAGCTGCGGATCAGGCGTTTGCGGTGCCGCGTTGCGACGACCCGAGCTATGCCAACGCTATCCTCGACATTGTGCGTGACAATCGGGTCGATCTGGTGGTTCCGACGATTGACACGGAGTTGATGGCACTTGCCTGCGTGTCCGACGCGTTCACCCAACTGGGAGCGCGGGTGCATGTGGCGCCGACTGAAGTCATCGAAATTGTGAGGGACAAGCGGCTGACGTCTGAAATGCTCGAGGCTGCAGGCGTGCCGGTGCCGAAATCGCTGGGACATGAAGCGTTGCTGTCCGATCCGGACGCACTCGGCTGGCCGGTGTTTGCCAAGCCGAGCGGCGGCAGCGCCAGCCGGGGTCTGCAGGTCTTTCAGGCTATCGAAGAGCTGCCCGGTCGTTTTGAGGAACCAATGGTCTTTCAGCAGTTTCTGCGTGGCCCGGAATACACGATCAACATGTTCGTCGATTCAGGCGGCAGCCTGCGAACGGTGGTTCCTCATCTGCGCATCCAGATCCGCGCGGGTGAAGTCGAGAAGGGAAGAACGGTGCGACGGGATGACTTCCGGCAAATCGCCGAAGGCGTGCACCGGGCCTTGCCGAGCCTGACCGGCGTGGCCTGTTTCCAGGTGATCGACGACCCGGAGCTGGGACCGCGTGTCATTGAAATCAATGCGAGATTCGGGGGCGGGTATCCCTTGGCAGACCATGCCGGCGCGCGTTTTGCACAATGGCTTCTTGAGGAAGTGTCGGGCCTCCCGTGCAGCGCAAACGATGACTGGCGAGAAAATGTCAAAATGCTCCGATACGACAGCGCGATCTACGACGGCTGATCGTCGCAGGTTTGCCGGAGCCGCAATGGTCTTTTGTCAGAACCCGCACCTCGGCTCTGTTCTGGCAGTAGAAACCCTGGCCGGTAGCGTTGTCCGGTCGACCTCACATTCGTTAACTGGCGGATTGCGATGATTGTTTTTGATCTGGACGATACGCTCTATCTGGAGCGGGAGTTTGCGTTCAGCGGCTATCGTTTTCTCGACGGTTGGGCGAAAGAACGCGAAAGCCTGGAAGGCTTTGGCAAGGCCTGCAAGGTGTTGTTCGAGGAAGGCGAGCGGCGCCAGATCTTCAACCGCGCGCTTGAAAGGCTCGGGCACTGCGGCGACAGCCATTTGATCGCTGATCTTGTTGCGGCTTACCGCGGCCACCCGCCGCAGATTGCGCTGGCTCCGGACGCGGTGCGTTTTCTCGAGCGTCACCGCGGTCCGTTCGGTCTGATTACGGACGGTCCGGCGGAAACTCAAAACGCCAAGATCGTTGCCCTTGGTCTTGACCGCTGGATTGAGAATATCCGCAAGACCGGAGACTGGCCTCAGGGATATGGCAAACCACACCCCCGCGCTTACGAGGAAATGGAAGGACTTGCAGCAGACGACGGGCCGATGGTCTACGTCGCCGACAATCCCGCCAAGGACTTCGTGACGCCAAAAGCGCGCGGCTGGATCACCGTTCAGATCCGGCGGGCGGGCGCCGTGCATCCGCCGCACGCGAAAGATGATGCGCACGCGGCCCATGTCGAAATAACGTCGCTGGATGAACTCGACGGCGCGTTGACGGTCCAGACGGTTTCGATGAAATAGCTAACTGTGGGCCGCAAGTGTGCCTTCATGCTGGGCCGTGCTGCGACAGAACCTCCTGGTATTCACCGAGAATGTGCTTCACCTGGTAGTTCTCCACGATGCGTTGTCGAGCCCTTTTTCCGAGGTCGGCAAGCTCATCGGAGGGCATTCGGGCAAATTCGGCCATCGCATCACACAGCGCATCCGGATCGCCTGGTGAAACAACCTTGCCGGTATCCGCAACAACAAGTGCGGCGTCGCCGACATTGGTGGTGACCACCGGGCGGGCATGGCTCATGGCTTCGGCGACGACATTCGGGAACCCTTCCGTTCTGGACGACAGGACGAGAACATCTATCTGCGAATAGAAATCACCCATGTCACGCAGCTCTCCCAGCAATTTCAGACGTGCCGGATCAAGCCCTGCGTCTTCAATCATGGCCATAACTTCGCTGTTGCGGTCATCAAGACCGAAACCTGCGGCAACAAAGCGGGCATCGGGAAATTGTGCGGCCATCTGCGCTGCGGCCCGGAAGAAGTTCAAGTGGTCCTTTTGAGGATGAAAGCGCGCGGCTATACCGAACACACGGGCCTTGCGCGGCGTGGGGTCCGCCTGCTCGGGAACCACGACGCCGTTCGGGATGACCTTTCCGAACCGTGCGGCATAGCCATACTGTTCGTGCTGCTCTCTAGCCCGTGTCGAATTGTAAACGATGCCGGCAGCGCGAGACGATAGCATGCGTGCCCCTGCGACAGCGAGGCGCGTGCTTCGCGTCAGGCTGCGCGGATCGTCAAGTGCCTGGCGCACCGTCCAGAAGACGGGCGGCGCCCCGGCCAGGCGCGCCGACAAGGTGCCGACAACCATCGCATGATACATCCAGCACAGCACTGCTCGCGGGCGCTTCTCCCGCATCAGCCCTGTCAGTTTCAAGATTGCACCCGGCATGTGCACCGCTCCGCGTGCGTTGAGCGGATGATATTCCACGTCCGGACGTCCGGCCAAACTCAGGTTGCGCTCTGAAACGCCGATCAGAGGGACCACGATTGCCGGTTCGGATGTCGCCGCCAGAAGTCTTGCCAGCATCGTTTCCGCTCCGCCGCTGGCGGCGAAATTCGTAATCACATGCATGACCGGTGCGGCAGTGCCCGTTCCAGCCTCCAGTCCAGCACCTTCGCTGCCAACGTAGTCCATCAGGTCACGCCTTTCGTGCACCCTGCCAGACGTCGAGGGGTCTGCCGATCCGCTGTTCAAGTTCGCTGACTTCCGGAGCGAAGAAGTCCTGCAGCCTTTTTTCCAGATCGGGGCTCAACGGCGGGTATTCCTGTGGCCGGGCGACGGCATCGCGAAGCACCTTCATTGGCCTGGTATGCCGAACGCCGTCCAGAACGGGGCGAAACGGCTTCAGGACCTTGCGCAGAGGCAGTGGAACGATGGCTGCGTTCTTGTCTTTCACCTTGCTGTCTACCGGAGGAGCCAGCGGTGCCTCGTGACCGATATGAGTGGCAAGGCGGGCGAGCTGATTTTCAGGCTGGCGCCGGATATCCTCGAACAGCAGCAGCAGGATCTGCTCCGGCGGAAACAGGTCGTAGAACCGGCGAAGATGCAGGGCATAACGGCCGTCGTTGATGAAACGCTGTCCTGCGGCCTTCGCCGGGTCGAGATGATCCTCGATGTTTCGAGACACCTCCCCGCGTCGCAAGAGCATGCAGTAATCGGAGTAGGCACGCGCCGAAGGTTCCCGCATCTGAACGATCAGCCGGACATCGGGAAGGTCCCGCCGGATGCGCTCTGCCGCCTCGGGCTGCGTGAGATAGGTATTCGACTTCTCTCCGACGATTGCGTCCGGTTTACTGAAGTCGAATTGAGACAGGTACCAGTCCGCTCCACGGTGATACTCATCGGAAAAGTAATGCAGCTCCGGGCTGGGCATCGATATCGTCGGACTGCGCTCCAGAGATCTTTGCAGCCAGGTTGTTGCGGACTTGGCCGCGCCGAAAATCAGAAATCGTATGTTTGAGTCAAGCATATGCGGTACCTGCTACCTGGGTGCCTTCAACGAGCTGTTCGTAAAGGCGGGAAATTTCGGAAACATGGCGTTCGGCGCCATACTTGGCCGCGGCATCAGCCTGCGCAGCGTCGGCAATCCGGGTTTGCAACAAAGGGTCACTGAGCAGTTTGCAAATAGGTTCGACAAAGCTCTCCGGATCGTCCGGCTCAACAAGGAACCCCGTCAGACCGTCCTCGATCGCTTCGATGTTGCCACCGTGCCGTGTCGCGACGACGGGCGTCCCCAGATACATGCTCTCGATCAGGGTCCGGCCGAATGGCTCGTTGACAGCCGGAACAAGCATGACATCGACACCGCTCATTGCCTCGAAAACCGGTGAGCGGAAGCCCATGAAATGAAAATTGTCGTTCAGTCCCAGGATTCTGACCAGCGCCTTGCAGGTTTCGTCCAGGCCCCGGGTTGCATCGACGGTATCGCCAAACAGCAATCCGTGCACCTGACGTGACGGCAAGGCGCGGCGAGCCGCATCGACCGCCCGAACAAAGCCGTCGGGACGTTTGCGTTTGATGATCGAGCCGAAATACCCGAGCAGCACCGCGTCCCTTGGCAGACCGAGTTCGTCGCAAAGCTTGTCATGGGAATTTGTGCGATCGGGCCGAATGGCTGGAAAATCGAAAGGACTTCGGATCACGATTGCACGGTCGCCAATCGGCCGGATCGGACGCGATGGCATGGCGTAATGTGAAACGCTCACGATATGGTCGGCGAGCAAGGGGGCGAGCGTGTTCGCCCCTTTCGCGGCCGGATCCTGGCGATGATGCCAGAGGTGGCGACAACCAGACAGTTTGCTGGGCAAGATCCAGTTGGCGTGCATGCGTCCTTCGTTCGTATGCACGATATCGGGATCGATCTTTTTCAGCGTTCGTCGCAAGGCCGGCAGTGTTCGCGTCAGATAGCCGAGCCCTCCTACTCGGCCGGGCAGAGGCAGGCCGGGCGACGACATCAGTGGCGTGTCCTCCAGCACCTCGTAATCGAGCCCAAGCTCCCGCGCCTTTTGGCCAATGGCGCCAGGTTCGAAATGGACGAGGACACGTGCCTCGAAACGGTTCGGATCCAGGGCGGCGGCAAGGCTGAGCGCCGAAATGTGGCTGCCGCCCAGGACAGGTCCGCCTACGAACGGAAATAATATTCGAATGCGTCTCATCACTGCTCCGGACCTACTTGGACGCTGGTTCAGAAATCGTCAGGTTGATGGTCAGACTGTCGCCCGGACGCATGAAAGCATTCAGGTCGACGTCCAGGCTCTGCATCTCGCCGTTCTCGAGCCGCGATATCCTGTAGGAAGGTGTGACAATGCTGTCCTGGGCGGTGGTATCAACAGAGTTCGCGGACAGCGTCTCGGCGTAGACCTTTCGGGCCAGCTCAAGACGGGATTCGACCTCGAAACGCTTTGATTTCACCTCCGTGAGTTCGGAGAGCTTTTCCCCGCGGGTCCTGTCGAACAGGGTCGCGGCGTCTCTCGATGCAAGATTGAGACGCTGCTGCGCGTCGAGACGGGCGACTTCGAGCTGCAGACGTTTTGCCTCCAGATCGTTGAGCGCCGTATTGGCAGAGGACACGCGGGTCGTCACGGCCAGCCCCTTGTCCTTCAGATGCTCCATCGATGCGAGATCCTTGCGGGCCAGTTCGATCTGGTTGTCACGCAAGACGATTTCTTCGGACAGTTGAGAGATTTTCTCGTTCAGCAGGACACGAAGATCCTTGAGGCTCTGAAGCTCGGCCTTGATCACCTTGATGTTGGCGGAAAGGATCTTCGACTGCACAGGATCGGATGATTGCGACTCCACGGCGTCTGGCAATGTCTCCGCCGAATAGAGCTGCACTTCCTGCTCGAGCCTTTTCTCCTGCTGCAACAGTTTGGATGCGGTTCCGCGGAGCTGATTGATCTCTCCCGTTATTCGGGTGAGCGAGGTCTGTTGTGTCCCCTCTTCGTTCGGCAGGCGATAATAGCCACCGGCAATAGCCAGGGCCTTCTCGACCGTCATGCCGGGGATGAAGTCGAATTGTCCGGGAGCCGTAACCGCTCCGCCCACGAACACCGGGGCATACCGGGATACTTCGACGGAGACCGCGGGTAATTCCGTCAAGCCGACGATGCGCTGCATGCGGCTGGCAATAGTATCCGCGACCTCGTCCAGGGTCTTGCCAACAACTTCCACGGCTCCCGCAATCGGGACATGAATATTGCCGTCCGGTGCCATCTTGTAGGAACCGGCCACGCCATCCCAGTTGGCAAATGTCTTGTTTCTGGCATCCCAGGCGCCGGCACGCAGTTCCAGTGTCTCACCGCCGGACAGCCTGTACTGTTCGGCCGAGAGACCCGACACAAGAAAAGTCGATAATGAAAGTACGGCAATTATAAACCGAATACTCAATGCGCGATCTCCCATATTTTAACTTAAAGAAACAAAATTATTATCAATATATCCAAGATTATCACGAAAATCGGAAAACAACGAAAAAGAAATTTTTCCCGAAATAGCGTTAATGATTCTTTCGGGATGCTTTAGTTGCATCCGGTTTTTTCGATGGTCTCGACGAACGTTGGTAAGGACCTTTTTCATGGGTCATCTGTGCTCCCGTCTCTGGTGCCGGCGAACCCGGTAACCCGACAGACAGATCGCCGCCGGAAGCAAGAGGGGAACGGACAGGAACCTGCCGTAAACGTGGGTCACTCCGTTGAGGGCAACCGCGAACATGAGCAGTATCGTGAACATCAGAACCCCGGACCAGCGCGTGTTGGGATTGCTGAATGACCGCCAGCCGACGAATGCCAGTGTAAGCAGCAAGCAGACGAAGCCGAGCAGCGAAACGAGGCCGCCTTCGGAAAACAGCAACAGATAGGTATTGTGAACCGGCGCTCCGTACTGGCTGATCAACCGGTGCTGATCCACTCCGACCCCTAACCAGATCGACCGATCGATCAGGTAAATTGCCTCCTGGATGAGAAGCAGTCGCCCATCGAAGGTTCCCGCCTCGCTGGAATCGCCGGTCGTCAATGCGCCGTAGACCCGCTCCTGAAACACCTCGGGCAGGAAATACTGTCCGAACAGGAATAGGGCCGCCAGTGCAAGAGCTCCAATCCCGATGAAAGCCAGGATATGTTTGGCGGAGCCGTGGAAAAAAGAGATTCCAAATATCCCGACAACCGCGACGATGAACCCTGAATTCGATGCGGACAACAACAGGCCGTAGGCAACGGGTGCCACCAGTGCCAGGAACACGATGCCGGATATCTGGGAGATGAAGTAAAGCCACATCACGTAGACGATCCCTACTCCAGCCAGGAGACCGACCCCGTTTTCCCGCTCGATCAGTCCGGTCAGTCGGCCGTTTCTGGAAAAGAAACGCGCATCGTCCGGGCTGAACACCGAATAGAGCACTCCGTGCAACATCACGAACACAAGGGAAAACGCCATCACCTTGCAGAGGAACATCGTCTCCCGCGCAGGACGCCCCAGAAGCAGCAGCGGTATGCATACAAACGAAAAGACGTACTGGATGACGCCAACCGCACCCGTTAGCGGATCGCCGCTCAACAACGATCCGGCAATCAGGCCACTGCAAAGAAGCAATACCGAGAACAGCCAGAAAGATGTCATGTCCGCGAACGGGCGAAGCGGCACGCGCCTGTTTGCAATCATCACGACGAAAGCGGCGCTGGCGACGAGATCGGACAGCGTGAAGAACACGATGTCGGTTCGAAGGTATGTCATTGGCGACAGGAATACCGCGGCAATGACAAGCAGGCGTTCGATTTCCTGGCTCGTCGTGCTCCGGACAGGAGAACCGCTGTGCGAAGAGATCGGTATCGCGCTTGGGGTCAAGCCGGCCTCCTCACGGTGGGCCGTCGGCGCGACCAGTAAAGGACAAACAAGGTGCCTGCCACGAGCGTGCCATTAAACAGAACATGAGCGACCGAAGCCCCGACCGGCCCCAGCATCCCGACCAGTGGGGCGAAAGAGGCCAAAAACATGACGCTTCCGAGCAAGGTCACCCACAGAAGCTCGCGGTCGCGCCCCATGCTCAACATTGCCGGGTTGAGCACCATGGTTGCCAGGAGAAGTATGACTGCCAGCAACTGGACGTTGACCATGTTCGCAGCCTCGTTGAAGCCCGCGCCGAACATGACTGACAGGACGTATGGCATCAGGAAGGCGGCAGGAACCAGCACGACCACGCAAAGGCCAGCTATTGCCAGAAGCACGCCATTGACGAGCTTGTAAAACCCGCGTTCCTCGCCGGAACTCCATTTGCGGGCCAGTTCCGGAAAGATCGCCTGGTTCAGCGGGCGCCCCAGCTTGAGCGCGCTGTCGGCAACCCGGCGGGCAATATGGAAAAATCCGACGAATTTCTCGTCAACGAGAACCGACAGCAGGATCACGTCAAGACGCTGGACTGTCTGGCGGATAATGACATTGAAGTTCGAATTCCAGAGAAACCGCAGAATTCCGGGGTTCTCTTCGCGTATGCCCCTAATAGGCAGTCGCATGAACTTGCCGTAGCCACGCTGATGGACATATCGGAGCGAATAGACGAACGGCAGCAGACTGTTCGCCAGACCTTCGATCACCGCAACGAGGACAAACCCCCAAAGGCCGTAGCCCATCAACCATACGCCGGCCGACAGCACCAGACGCATCAGGGCAATTCCGACGTCGACCTTGGCAAGAACATCAAACCGGTCGAAAATCCTCAGGACCGCGACCGCGGTCGGCTTGAGGTTGAAGAGAAGCGCCAGCGAAAATAAAGCCAGATAAGCCGCACTATCCTCCGGCCAGCCCATCATTCGGGCGGTCACCTGAGCTGCAAGGATCGAAACCCCGGCAGCCAAAGTGCTGCCTGCAAGGTTCACGTAAACCGAACCCTTCAGCAACCGCATGAACCGGTTGCCGTCATCATCGGACAGAGCGTCGACACCGTATTTGATCACGGCTTGCCAGGGCTCCAGCCGCAACAGCCGGTCGACAATGCGAACATAAGCCTGGAAGATCGCAAACAGGCCGAGGCCTGCCGGACCAAGCGACTGAGCCATGATGGCAAGCGTCCCGATGCTGATCACGCCGCTGACCGCCTGGGACGAGAAGACCCATGAAAAATTGCGCATGAGCCGACCGGCGGTCTGGCTGTCTTCAGCGGAGAGGTTGATCAGGCGGGCCATCAGTCATCCAGCTCCCGGTCGCCGGCAAGCTCTGCCAGCCAAAGCTGTATGTAGGACTGGTCCGTTCCCGCAACGATCTGCCAGGGATCGTCCGGCTGGCCGGCATCAAGCCCGGTTGTTGACTGCTCCCAAGCGTCAGGAAATCCGTCGCCGTCACTGTCCACGACCCGTTCTTCCGGTTGGAGGTCCGGCCAGCCGCCGACTTCGGATGGGGAATCGATCACCTTGCCTTTGCAATCGCGAACGGTTTCGACAAGTTGCTGGTCGAGCGAGTCCCGATGTCCGCCCGATGGCAGGCGGTCGCCCACTCCCTCAAGCACAAGGTCGAGCACTTCGCTTGCCTTCACGCGCGGGACGGACAGTGCGCCGGTCACACCCTCGATGATCTCTGCTCCGGGATCGGCATCGACTTGCCGAAAGGGGCGGTCTTGGTCGCAGCGTCCACGGTCGATTGCGAGAATGTCATCGACCTGAACTTCAAGTCTGTACTGGTCGCTTGCCATGATTGCTTCAACTGCTGCGGGCCGTCTGTCGACGGTGCTCGGGCCGGTCAGGGCAACATTGCCGGCATAGACGATAAACGCGTTGCCGTAGTAGTTTCGAAACTCTCCGAATTGACTGATCGGATTGTAGAATACGCTGTTCACGACCTCGACCGGCCCGTCATCATGGCCGTATATATCGGGATTTCGGTCCCGATTGTGAGCGAAGAGGTTTCGCCAGAGGCTCACGCGTCCGCAATCGAAATCCCGGCCGTCTCCAGAGCAGATCAAGGCCCCCTTGGAGTGGCGCCCTTTCGGGTGGTTGGCATGATCCAGAGCCCAGGCGGAAATGCTGTTGGCGACCGTTATGTCGCTGGAGCGTTCGCGGGAAACGTGGATGCCGAGGTTCTCGTCGGTCGAAAACATCAGGGACAGATGATCAAGATAAACGCGCGTCGCGTTTTCAAGCGTCACCGCATCGACCGACGACGAAGGCTGCTCGCTCGGTCCCGGGCGTACCTTGAGAAACCTGACGACGACATCGCTGGCATTCTTGATGATAACGGGCGTCGCGCGCGACTTGCCCAGTCTGATCTGGATTCCCTGCCCAGGTGCCGTCTGACCTGCGACGTAGAGGTTTGAGCGAAAAAAGAGGGGGGTGTCGAGCGTGATCGTTCCGCTCACCTCAAAGACGCAGATCCGAGGCATTTCGCCCTTTTCGACACAGGCTCGCAAAGAGCCGGCGCCAGCATCTGCCAGCGTTGTGACGGGGATGACCTCCCCTCCGGTCCAGCCGGTTGCAGATGCTCCGAACCCGACCGCCCCCGGAAAGGCTCGAGGCGCGGCCTCGGCCGCCAGCGTTTGCGGCATCAAGAGGCCGAAGACGATAAGGACTGCGGCCTGTGTTCTGTTCCTAGCCATCATTCACCACGATCCCGACGTTTGAGGCGTTGTTCAGTTCGAGTTGCTGAGCGGCTTTCGAAAGGTCTTCGAAGCGTGTCTTCTTCATGCGCGCGACCAGCAGTACTGCCTGCGCGACACTGCCGAGGCGGCATGTCGCGTCGTCACTCAGTACCGGTGGGCAATCGACCACAATTAACGAGTACTTGCGGCGCAGAACGCTGAGTGACGCTTCGACACTGGACATGTTGTTGAACCGCATTGGTACGGGCCCCGGTGCAGGCGCGACTATCGACAGATGCGGATGGCCGGGCAGATGCCACGCGGCCGCATCGATCCGCAAAGGGTTGCTCAGAAGATCGAGAAATCCGTTCGCAGTGCGTTTGCGCGAGAGGGTCGAGATCAAGTCCCTCGGCGAAGGATCAAGATCGACCAGCAGAACATCTTCACCTCCTGCGGCTGCATATGCGGCAAGTGCGAAACTGAGTGTACTCCGGCCGTCCCGGCTCCCGGGTGACGTGATCAGAACCATTGCACCGGTCCCATTCTCGGTCCTGTTGTCCGCCCTGGTGTTTGTTCGTACGGCGGTGTGCAGGGGTGCGATCTTGTGCAGCGCCCGCCGCAAGTTCCCGCTCCTGGTCGTCCATGCCATACGGTTTACGAATTTCCGTGATAGGGGAGGCAATTGCCCCAGAACCGGTGCGCGGAACGCGGTTATCTGCTGCGGCCACCGCAGACGTCCGCGAAGGTTTTCCCGCAAGAGCGCCAGAAGGAAACCGAAAGTGAGCCCGCTGATCAGCGCACCCACCATTTCGGTTTTGGGAGAAGGCGAAACTGGTCTGGTCGTTGGGATAGCGATCGACACTTGCCGCGCGACCGGGGTCAGTAGCGCTTCCTGCAATGCGAGTGCTTCAAGCTGATCGAACAGGAGATCATCCTGTCTTCGCATCGATTCCAGTCTCCGTTCGAAGCCGGTTTTCTCAACTTCGGCCGCCGAACGTGCGTCGAGTTTTGCCAGCGTCGCATCCAGGTCGGCCTTGAGTTCTGCAGACTCTTGCAAGGGTACTCCGCGTTCTTCTGCCAGCGCCAATTGCGCTTGCAGGCGACGAAGATTGTTTGTCAGGGTTTCCGTCTCGGTCAGATCGTCGAGATTGTTAGTTCTGGTGAATTCCAGAAGATTGGCTTCCGCATCTTTCAACGTCTCTTGCAGCGCGGATTGGCGCGACAAGATCGACATCTTGGTTCGTTCGACATCGGCGCGCTGTATCTCAAGCGTGTAGTCGACATAGTTCCGGGCGACAGCATTCGCGATGTCTGCTGCCAATTGAGGGCTGGCGTCCGTGGCGAGGATGTCCAGGGCGAAGGTCGTGGGATGCCAGATGATCTGATAGCTCTCCAGAATGCGATCGACCGTGCTTTCCCTTCCGGACAAGACGTTCTGACCTGTTCCGGAAATCTCATCAGGTACGACCTCCTCCGCTACCCTTGCTGCGAATTCCCGTGACTTCATGACTTCGATTTCAGTGGCCAGTTGAAGCATCGACAAGGTTCTGGCCCGCAACCGGGCACCGAATGGATCGAGACGCAGGACCGCGTCATCGAGTACCAGCGTGGCCTGCGCGCTGTAGGTCGGCACAACGGTGGTGAGCCGGAACCACATCAGGGCACCAGCAGCCAGTATGCACAGGACGATCAGAACCGCATTTCTGAAGATCAGCGTCAGAATCTGGATATTCTCTGGTCTGAACTCGGCAGCACCTTCGGCATGGCGATCACGTTTTGACACCTGATCAGCCACCTTGCCGGCGGTTTGAGAGCTGGTGTTGATCAAAAACAGGGATCGTCTCCTTCATTGTGTCGCGCGTGTGCGCCGAACCATGCGATCGCTTGAAATTGCGGAACACCAGATCAGAACTTGAGCGGCGCCGCGGCACTTGATGCAATTTTCAATAAGCTGCGCGTGAAACACTGGTGCGCAGCGAAATGTCGAAAAACTCCAGATAGAACAGCATGTCAGACACGGCTTTTTTCGGGTGAATCGTGTCGACTGAAAGGGTCGCGCCACCGTGACGGTAGCTGTCTCAACTTGGCGGTTTGTAGATGTAGCCGTTGTTATAGGCGTAGTATCCTCCTGCCCGGTGAGCTCCGTAGTCGCGAAGCGAATATCGCCGCATGTCGATGTCGTTCAACACCACGCCAGCGAGTGGGATCTGATTGAACCGCAAGGCTTCTGCCGCCGTTCCAAGCGCATCTTCCGACGTGCGTCCCCAGCGGGCGATGAGGATCACGAAGTCCGCAAGCGACGCCAGGCGGTTTGCTTCGTCGGCAGCCAAAACGGGGGCCGTGTCAATCAGGATGACGTCATAGGACGCGCGCAATTTTCTCAAAATCGCCTTGCCACGAGGCGTATTGAACACGCGCCTCGGAATGATGGAATCCTGAGCGAACGACAGGAGATTGATCTGTCCGAAACGGGTGCAAGGCACTATCTGCGCGTCGAAGACGTTCTGATCCTCCCAGATTTCCTGAGGCGTTTCCTTTGGGATTTCGCAACCTGACATGCGTGTCAGGCCATGCCGGTGGATGTCGAGGTCGATCAACAGCACCCGGTGTCCTTCCTGGGCGGCGGAAACCGCGAGTGAGAACGTCAGGGTCGTCTTGCCTTCGTTGGCAAGTGCCGACGTTACGGCCATGACCATGCTGTCCTTTTTCCGGATCTGGTTGGAAAGCAGTGTGAGCAGGCTTCGCAACGCCAGCTGGTACGGTGAATTCTCCTGTCTGGAGGTTCTGCTCAGAAAGAGTTCCTGCTTGTCCCTCTTCCGCCAGTACCGGATCCGCGGAACGTAGCCGATGGTTCGCAGGCCCAGGTACTGCATCGTCTGGGTACCGGTCCAGACCCGGCGGTCGAACAATTCGCGCAACAGCACCAAGGCCAGACCGACAATCAGGCCGCCGGCAATCCCAAGCGCAAAAATGACGGGACGGTTGGGTGTCGCCGGTTTCAGCGGAGCGGAAGCCACAGTCACCTGCCGGGCATCGGGCTGAAGAAAGTCGATCTGTGTTTCCAGTGCGTTACGCCGGTCTACAAGTGCCTGGTACCTGGCAAGATCCGCATCCAGCGACCTCTGCAGCTTGGACTGTGTCAGTTCGGCGCGCGTTCGCTCCTCAAGCTTCGTTTCCACCGCGGCAAGACGCTGTTTGCTTTCATTGATCCGGATGGAAGACGCATTCTGGTCGCGCGCCAGATTGAGGATAGACGTCAATCTGTTCAGCTCTGCCCTCAACTCGTCGCCGAGGCTGGTGTCGTCCAGTTCGTTTTCGCGAATGAGTTCCGCCAGACGCGCTTCCATCTCGCTCAGGCGACCGCCGAGTAACGTTATCCGGTCCCACAATTCTGAGATTGAATACTGTACGGCTTTCTTCTTGTCCCGAAGAGAGTCATCGATGTATGTACTTGAGAGTGTATTGGCCAGTTGCGCAGCCATGACGGCATCAGGATGCCGCACACGAATATCGAGCGCCAGGCTCTCGCCTCGCCGTTCAACCGTATAGCTGTTGAGCATGCGTACCAGCACCGCTTCGAATTGCTGTTCATCAGTGGGAACCGGCGTTTCGGTCGCCGAAAGGTACGGATTGAAATAGGTGTCTGCGATCAGGTTCAGTTCGCTGGCGACCTTGCGGGCGAATTCGACTGAGCGCAGAAAATCGATCTCGGTCTCGATGTGGATAAGCGACGTGTCGGAATTCTCGATTGTCGTCTCTGTCGGATTAATTCTCGTTTCAACCTTCGCCAGAATGATGGTCGACCGAGCGGCATATTTTGGCTGAATGACCTGAAGGGCAAGATAGGCGGCCCCCAGACCCATCAACATGGCCAAGCTCAGCCAGATCCAGTTTCTTCGCAACACCTTGAAAATGGCAAAGAAGCCGAACTGTATCGGACGTTCAGCGAATGCATATTGCTCCTGCTGCGAGTCAACAATACTGCTCATGAAGATCCCCCAAATGCCGACGAATTCCGCCGGATTGTCCTGGTATTGAAGTCGATTTTGCCGGGCGCTCCGATATCGGTTCGCACCAGGTCCGTTGCCACGGACATCGCGGCACCTGCAGGGCTGACAGGCTCACGCATTCGCATGTGAATAGCCCTCCCCTGCCGGTTTGCCGCGGTTGAATGCTTCCTTCCGGGCCGCGTCGGAAATCGTCCGGTCCCAGAGGGCTAGAATGGTCTCAGGTGCCAGTTTTTGCTGCAGGCGGACATTCGCATCCGCCATTGCGGCCCTCAGGGTCGGGTTGGACATCAGGCGACCAATCGCGTCGGCCAGTGCCCCGACATTGCCGTCCTGAACCAGAAGTCCGTTCACGCCATCGAAGACCAGTTCCCTTGGGCCGTAGGCGCAGTCGAACGCCACGACGGGAAGCCCGCTGACGACAGCTTCGGCGACAACGTTCGGAAACCCTTCGAAACGGGACGAAAGAACCAGAATGTCGGAAGTCCGGATCCATTCTCCGTGCCTTGCGCTCTTGCCCGGCAGGGAAACAATATCCTGAAGACCAAGACGGTCACGCTGCGCTTCCAGGGAAGCACGGGCGGTGCCTTCTCCATAGATCGTCAGTCTTGCATCCGGCTGTTTTTCGCGCACCAGAGACATGGCGTCGATGAGCAGATCAAAGCCTTTCTGGTGATCCAGTCGTCCAACGGCAACGAGCCTCTTGCCACCGGTTGAAGGGGCCACACCGTCGATCGGCGCACAGGGGTTCGGGATCACCTGGGCACAGGGTTGTACCCGCGCCGGCAGGTCCTGCCGTGCCCGCTCGGTCTGCATGACCATCGCGGCGGCCCTGGGCATCAGGGCATTCTGGGCACGGCGCCAGATCGGGTGTGCCTTTTGTGCCAGCGGATTGTTGCGCTCGGACGCGATCACAGGCACCGACGAACCGGTGGCCAGAAGGGTCAGAACGTTGACCTTTGTCAGGAACGAGAGGCACACATTCGGCGATAGAGCCCGAACCAGCTTGCGGATACTGGCAAGCCGGCGCAACGGCAGGGGAAGCAGCCCTCTGCCGTTATCCCTGTCGAGAACGTGCAGGACGACGTTGTCCGGATAATCGAAATACGATCCTGCATCGGGGCAGGTCATTGCTGCGACGTGCACTTCATCGCCAAGCTCAGCACGATGTGCCGCCAGCATGGCAACGATCTTTTCCGTGCCGCCTGCGCCAAAACTAGCCTGAACGAAGAGCAGTTTCATGGTTTATTCCGCAGCCTCCACCATGGTGCGTCGACCCTTCGGAACCGCATCATTCCGTTGTCCGTTGCCATTCAGTTCGATTTCAACCAGTGGCCGGTTCAGGTTCTTCGACTGCAGGAATATCCGTCCGACATATTCACCCAGAATGCCGAGAAACATCGCGTTCACCGTCATCGAAAGCAGGATCAGCGTCGTGGTCGTCGCAAAACCGGCAGGCCACTCCTGGCCGAAGACCAGTTTGCCGATGAGGTAGCCCGAAAGCAGCAGGAAGGCGCAGAGGCCGCCCAGAAGGCTGATCAGGGACGCCAGCCGCAACGGCACAAGCGAATGGTTGATCAGGCCATCGACCGCGAGGGAAATCATTGCACGGAGCGGGAACTTGGAATCTCCAGCCACGCGAGCGTTTCGGTCGTACTCAAAACCGGTCTGGTTGAAACCCATGCCACTGATGAGACCGCGGACATAGGGCGAGCGGTCTTCCACGCGGCGCAGCTCATCGAGAATGCGCCGGTCGGTCAGCCGGAATTCGCCTGCGTTCCGGGGAAGGTCGTCCTCGCTGATCGCGTCGATCAGTGCATAGAAGGTTCTGCGCAGCCACGCGACGACCGGACCGTCCGGCAGGCTCCGCCGGATTCCGTAGACGACGTGGTAGCCCTTGCGCCAGGTATCGAGCATCTGCGGGATCAGTTCGGGCGGATCCTGGAGGTCGCAATCAAGCTGTATGGCGCAAGCGCCCTCGGCAGCCCTGTAGGCGGTCAGCACCGAAGCCTGGTACCCGACATTCCGAGAGAACCGTATCACGCGAACCCGTGGGTCCTCGGCAGCAATTTCCGTGAGAATGGAGAAGGTCTCATCACTGGAATGATTGTCGGTGAAGATGAGTTCCGGCTCATAGTCGGGAAGCTGCTCGAACACGTCCATGACACGTTTGTAGGTGTTGCGAACGTTGTCCTCTTCATTCAGTGCCGGGATCAGGATCGAGACGAGAGTCATGCCTGCATCTCCGTTGCAAAGTTTGGAATGATGTTCTCTCGTGCCCATTTCACGGTCCTTTCGAGGCCATCTTGAAGCTTGATTTCCGCTGACCAGCCAAGGCGATCGCGGATGCGTTCGGCAGAGACGATCAATTCGACGGGATCGCGGACTTGATCGCTGAAATTCACGAGATCGACGTCGGCGCCGGTCAATTTGATCAAGGTCCTCATGACCTCGGCGACCGTCGGGGAATCCCCCGTCCCCACATTGACTACCGGTCCGGCACCTTCTGGATTGTCGCCCAGCATCATGAGCGCCGTGGTCACGTCATCGACATGGATCAGGTCACGGCGATCCAGCGGGCTGCGGACGCTCACTTTCTGGCCGGCCAGCAACTGAGTGATGGCGCGCGGGATCAGGAAACTTTCCGACTGCCCGGGCCCATAGGTCAGGGCCAGCCGTGCGGTAACGGCAAAAAACGGAAGTCGCGGTTGCGCCATCTCCAGATAATGCGTCCCGGCCAGAAGTGAGGCGGCATAGGATCCGCCCGGCTTTTCTCGCTCGGTTTCAGTATAGGGTGTCGGACAGTCCCCGTATTCGGCGATCGTCCCCGTCCTGACGAAAGTCCGGGGCGGGCAATCGCAAGCGGCAAGGGCCGACAGGAGCGCGATCAGCGGCGAGACGTTCTCCTCGACGCTGTCGGCGAGATCCTGCAAGTCCGGCCGGTTTTCGAAACGGGTGCGCGCACCCACATGGAAAACGATCTCCGGCCTGGCTTTTGCCAGGCAGCTGCGAAGTGCCCGAGCGTCGGTGACGTCGAGCCTGTAGAGGCCAACGCGCGACGCGATATCGGCGATCCGGCCCGTGGACGAACGAGGCCGCAAGATCACACTGACCTCGTCACCTCGCTTCAGGCAGGCCCGGGTCAGGTTTGATCCTATAAAACCGGATGCTCCGGTTATGAGTACGCGCGCCATAGTTCTGCCTCAGGGAACGATTTTCGGCACCGGAAGGGGAACGATGAACTTGCCGCCCTTCGCTTCGAATTCGGCCATCTGCTCGCGGATTTCATCCAGGAAATTCCATGCAAGAACCAGCAGGTAGTCGGGTTGCCTCTCGGCTACGGCTTCCGGCGAGAGAACAGGAATGTGCATGCCCGGAGAGAAGAGGCCCTGTTTCAGCGTGTTCCTGTCGACCAGGAAATCGAGTGTCTCCGTGCCGATCCCGAAAAAGTTGAGCAACGTATTGCCCTTGGCGGGAGCGCCGTAGCCGGCAATCGATTTGCCCTCTGCCTTCAATTCCGCCAGCAGCCCGGTCAGGTCCTTGCGGATCTGGTGTACCCGCTCGGCGAAATCCTGATAGGTCGCGGCCTCCGTCATGCCGGCCTGGCGTTCATCTTCAAGCATCTCGTCGACGATTGCCGCGCGTTCCACCTTCAAGGCAGCCGGTTGCATGAATACGCGCATCGAGCCTCCGTGCACCGGAAGCTTGGTGACATCGACCACATCGAGGCCGACGCTTTCGCCCAGACGGACAATCGAAAGCAGGCTCAGTTCCGACAGATGCTCATGGTAGACATTGTCGAATTCATTGGTCTCGAGGATTTCCTTGCCCCACGGCACCTCGATGATGAAGACACCGTCGTCGTCAAGAAGCGTCAGCACGCCCTCGGTGAAGCCGTGCAAGTCATCGATATGGTTGAAGGTGTTCGAAGTCGTGATCACGGCGGCGGGACCTTCGGACGCCCTCAATTCCGCTGCCGTCTCGGGGTTGAAGAATGCCGTGTGCACCCTCACGCCGCGCTCCTGCGCGATTGTCGCAAGGTTCGCAGCCGGGTCCACGCCGAGCGTCTTGCCGCCCAGCCGGTTGGCGTGGGACAGCATGAGCCCGTCGTTGCAGCCGATATCGACGATCAGCCCACCGTTCGCCTTGCTAACGGCAACCTCCGCAAGCTCCGCGAAATGGGAATGCATCGTCGCGGCGCCGGAAGGTACATAAAGGTAGTTGGTGAAGAAATCGGCCGGCACCTGATCCGCAACCTGGATCAAGCCGCAATCGAGGCAGGCTTGCGTGTTGAGCGGAAAGGCAACCTGGGGCTGATCGCGATCTGCCGCGCTGGCAAACAGGTTGGCCGGCGGATGAGCTCCCATGGGAAGGAACAGCAAAAGATCCTCGGAACCGCAGGTTCTGCAGGTACGGCGAATGGACTTGTCTAGCTCGAATTTATTCATTTTTTTCAATCGCTCTTAAAATGACTTGCAATGTCAGGTTCAGGTTCATTGCGAATTCCACCAGGCAGAATTCGCGGCAATTCAAGCTTTCGGCGCCGCCCCTCCCCGAAAGTCCCTGCCCATCGCCCGACAGGCATCTCCTTAAGGGTTCGGTAGACTTGGCGTCATCCAACCCTCTCGTTGCCTGCCGCCATGGCACCGAAACCGGCGGAAAACCGGTTTAGGAAATCGGATACGCGCGCGTGCATGTATTCGACGTGATCGTCGTTGAGGCCGTGATGGCAGGCCAGAAGGATGCCGCCACGCATCACGTTGTCGGCGATCGGATAGCCGGACGGATCGACGCGGCAGTCGATGTTCTTCATTGCCGGCTGACGCAGAATATTGCCGGTGAAGACCGGGCGGGTCTGGATGTCGGCCTTTTCGAGATAGATCTGAAGCTCGCGCCTGGTAAACGGCGCGTCGTCCCGAATTGTCAGCGGGAAAGCCAGCCATCCCGTCCTGGCACCTTCCAACTGGCGCGGCAGGACAAACCAGTCTTCATAGTCGGCGAAGAACCGCTTGTGGGCTTCAAAATGCCGTTCGCGCACTGCAATGTTGTGTTGCAGCTTTCCGAGTTGCACGAGCCCGAACGCCGCGCTGATTTCCGAAGGCTCCAGATTGTACCCCAGCGCTTCGAAGACGAACTTCGCGTCATATTCGATGTCATCGAGACGGACATTGAACCGGTTCTCGATTGCTTCCGATTCAACAAAGAGCGATGAACTGCGTCCCCACGAACGCAGCAACAAAGCCTTGCGCGCCAACTCGGGGGTGTTGACGCAAAGCATGCCGCCGTTGCCGGCTCCGTTGATGACGTGCGAACCGTAGAAGCTCGTCGTCGAGACATCCGAGTAGATACCCGTGCTTTCACCGGAAATCGTCGCGCCCAGAGTATCGGCGCTATCTTCGATCACCTTGAGGCCGTGGGCATCGGCGATCTCGCGAATGCGCTTCCAGTTCGGCAGATTGCCGATCAGGGACGGGATCATAACTGCGGAAGTCGCAGGTGTGATCATGCGTTCGATGGCTGTCTCGTCGATGTTGTAGGTGCCCTCGGCGGCGTCGACGAATGCCGGCACAAGGCCCTGGCGGACGAGCGGGGCAACCGTGGTGGCAAACGTCAGCGCCGGTGTGATGACCTCGCTGCCCTTGGGTAGATCGAGGATCTCCACGGCCAGGTAATTGGCCGAAGAACCCGAGTTGACCATGATCCCGAAGTTCTTGCTGAAAAGCTCGGCGACCTTCTGCTGCATGTCACGGACACGCGGACCCATCTGGGTCGAGGTCTTGAGCACTTCGACCACGGCGTCGATCTCTTCCTGTCCGTGTACTGTCTGACCGTAATTAACTCGCATGTGTCAATTTCTCCGGTGATCTCGCGCCGTCTATTCAGCGACCATCGCGTAGCGCGTGAGACTGCTGCCAGCCATCAGGGCGCTGTAGCCGGCAAGCTGCTGTTCGGTGCAGTCGCTCATGTCGTCGCCAAGCGCGTGTGCTTTGTACCAGTCGATTGTCATTCCGATTGCCTCGGCAAGCCTGAGCTGCGGCCGCCATCCAAGGCGGGTGCGGGCCTTGGTGCTGTCGAGGCGCAAAATGCCGGCTTCATGCAGAGCCGATGACGTTCCCGCCTGCTGCTCCGGAAAACGAACCTCTGGAGCGCCTTGGCCCCAGGCTGTTCGCACCATCTGCATCAGCTCGCGCACATTGACCGTGCTTTCGAGCTCGGGACCGAAGTTCCAGGCACCTGCAAACTCGGAGCCGTCCTCGACAAGCCGCGCCGCAAGCTGGAGATAGCCCGATAGCGGCTCCAGTACGTGTTGCCACGGGCGCACCGCCTCGGGGCTGCGGATCTCGAGCGGTACGCCGCTTGACGCTGCCCGCACGATGTCCGGCACCAGCCGCTCCTCACCCCAGTCACCGCCGCCAATGACGTTGCCGGCCCTGACAGTTGCCAGCTGCGGTCCGTTGCTATCGGCGAAGTAGGCGTGGCGGTAGGCTTGCGCCACAAGTTCGGTACACGCCTTCGACGCGCTGTAGGGGTCGTGGCCACCAAGCGGGTCGATCTCCCGGTAGCCCCAGGTCCATTCGCGGTTGTCGTAACACTTGTCGGTCGTGATCACGACGACAGCGCGCAGCGAAGGCATCTGGCGAACCGCATCCAGGACGTTGGCCGTTCCCGAAACGTTGGTTGCAAAGGTTTCCGCCGGATGCCGGTACGAATGGCGCACCAGGGGCTGGGCAGCCAGATGGAAGACGATATCCGCATCCACGCCGCGCAGAGCTTCCTGCAATGCTCCCCGATCCCGGATGTCGGCAATTCGGCTGTCCATGCGATCCGCGAGACCGCAGGATTTGAAGACACCCGGTCCCTCACTGGGAGGCAGGGACAGGCCAACGACATCGGCTCCCAGGTGCAACAGCCAGGCCGAAAGCCAGCCGCCCTTGAACCCTGTGTGGCCTGTGACGAGAACCCGGCGGCCGGCGAAAGCTCGGCCAATATGAGGATCGATAAACTCGGACATGGTCGTCGTCTCAGATCGCGAGTGCCGGCATATTGGCTGGCATTTCCTCATTGAACCGCAGCCACGGCGGCGGAAGCTCGTCGCACAGCGAATTAAGCGTGTCCCGATCGCGCACCGTATCCATCGGATGCCAGAAACCGTCGTGGCGATACGCCATCAGTTCGCCGTCCTTGGCCATCTGGGTCAGGGGCGACTGCTCGAGCGGTTCGGTGTCATCGACCATGTAATCCAGAACACCCGGTTCGAACACGAAGTAGCCGCCGTTGATCCAGGTGTCGCGCTTGCGAACCTTTTCCGTAAACGCGAAGACCCGATCACCCTTGAGTTCGATGTTGCCGAAGCGTGCAGGCGGCTGAACGGCGGTGACGGTGGCAAGCTTTCCATGTGACTTGTGGAAGTCGAGCAGGGCGTTGATGTCGATATTGCCCAGACCGTCCGAATAGGTGCACATGAAGGTTTCGTTGTTGAGCCAGTCACGCAGCCTGCGAATGCGGCCGCTGGTCATCGTGTGAGAACCCGTATCGACAACGCAGACGTTCCAGCCGCCCGGTTCCGACGGTACGAGACGCAACTTTCCTGTATCCACCGATACGGAAATATTGTTGGCAATCAGATGGTAGTTGGCGAAGAACTGTTTAATCAGCAACGCCTTGTAACCGGCCGCAACAACGAAGTCGCGATGGCCGAAATGACTGTAAATATCCATGACGCGAGCGATGATCGGTCGACCACCGACCTCGACCATCGGCTTGGGAATGGTGACTGTTTCTTCAGCCAGGCGTGAGCCTAATCCTCCGGCAAGAAGTACGGTTTGCATTTTTCTTCTCCCTGATTGTCTAAACACTGAAAACAACATCTTGGTGTGAAACGAAGTCAGCCCGACTGAAACGATCGCACTGACAAAACATTGAGAGCCACAGACCGGCGGCTCAGTCCTGGCCTCCCGTTGTTCGAACAAAAAGGCGGCCTTCTCCGTAACGGTTGCTCAGTTCGGCAACCGGAACTTCCAGGTAGTTGTTTGCCCGCACATACTCGAGCATCGGCGCTTCAAGGTCGGGGTCGTAGCCAACGAGGATGGCGGCCGGAGGCTGTTTGCCGAACAGATCTCCCAGACCGTCGGCACCGACCATCCGATAGAAAGCGGCAAGCTCGGCGTCCGTGTAGGGCGCGATCCGGTATGCGAACTGACCGGAAGCAAATTCCGGATAGATGCCGAGACCGGCCTCCATCGGGTAAAGCGGCATGAAGGTTGCCACAGGGCCTTCAGGCACATTGTGCGAGGCCAGCGCCTGCTGCAATTCCTGACCACCGCGAACCAGGCGCGCGGAGGTAAAGTCATCAGGTGTGGCAAGGCTTGCGAGCCCGGGCATAAGCCGCGGAAGCGTGATGACGAGCATGACAAACATGCTGGCAAAAAGAACCGGCACCACTTGCTGACGGTCCCGTGTTCCGATCTGCCGGTAAAACAACGCGCCAAGGATCGGAAGGCAGACCAGCGGCTGAATGTAATACTGCGGAAAACCGGGTGTCGGAACGAAGCTTAGAACGGCGGCAAGAGCCGTGACAGCGAGGACGACAACAATCTGTCCGAGACATTTGCCGTCCTGCCGTTCACCTTTGTGCCCTGCCCGGATCGACATCCAGAACAGGTAAACAAGCACTGTTGCAAGGATCAGCGAACCACCTGCCAACCAGGCTCCGAACGCAAGCTGCAACTTGCCGCCAAGCCCCATCGCCAGGCCGGGTTCGCTGGCGGCGTTCGCCGTCCAGTAGGCGATGTGCGGGCCGGTATGAAATGACAGAACATGCGCAAGAAAGAGCTGCGGATCGTCCAGCAGATACCAGAAGACGGGCAAGGCTCCGACCAGCCCGCCGGCGGCGAGCGGAAGGACAGTTCCGGTCAGGCGCGTGCGCAAGGAAATACGTGCCGGAAGCAGGAAGGCGGCAAGCGCGACCGGGGGAATGAAGACGACCGCACTGACCTTGCTGCCTGCTGCAAGCGAAAGGCACATTCCGGCAACGAAGATCAGGCTGGATCGCGGCCGCTGTTCCATGGTCTCGACCAGGAAAAGGCCTAGCCCCAGAACTGCAAACGGCAGCGGCAGCAGGTTGTTGGTCGCGGCCATACCGGCCTGGCCGAGCAACGGATCCGCGGCGAGAATGGCCACGGCCGAGAACAGCGCCAGCAGCCAGGATCGCGAGATGCGCAGCGTGGTCCAGACAATCGCAAGGATCAGCAGCACCCAAAGAAGAAAGACGCCTGTCCTTGCCGAGCCCAGCAAGCCCTGATCGCCGAAGACGATATGCATGGAGTGGAAGAACCAGGCGACATTCGGCACATGATTGAAGAAGACGTCCTGGTATAGCTGCCAGTCCGGCATATAACGCGCGGGGGGAACGAACATCATCTCGTCCCGCCGCAAACCGAAGGTCATCAGCCTGCCGTAAAGAGCGCCAAGCAGCACCGCGACACCCGCAACCGACGCCGCACTGACTGCAAGGCGCAGCCATTTCTGACGGTGTGCGGCATGTGAAGCCTGATCCACCGCGGCGGCCAATTGGTTGGACTGAAGGACACTCATTGCCGTGCGTCCTTTCTGCCCGTCCGCACGCCGAGGGCGCGGGCAACAAGAATATAGGACAGGGCCACGACAGGCGGCAGCGACAGGAGCTGGGCACCGAGCGCAGGTATCCCGGCGCCGGTCAGGACCGCAAGCAACAGCGCGTTGAATGCATAGGCCGCCACATAGGCGAGGCCGTAGAGCGGAAGTCTGCCAAAGCCGCTGACACCGAAAACAAACCGGGCATGGATGGAATAGTTCCAGATGACCCCGAGACCGAACTGTGCCACGAGAGCGACCTGCGGGTGCACACCTGCCAGGACGAGAATTGCGAAGACCCCGTATCCAAACGCCGTGTTGATTATGCCGGCGCCAAGAAAGCGCACGACCCGGGAGGTCATCAGGTCGGAGAATGCCGTGCGGGCCGTTGTGACGGACTGCGTCATGGGAGGGCTACCTCCGACACCTGACAGGCCAGTTCGGCTTCAGCCGGAGAACCCAGGCTGCGTGAGCCGGAAGCATATCGGACGGCTTCGATGCCCATGAGCTGCATCAGCCTGGCATTCACCCGGTGAATATCATTCTTGCTGCAAACGAGTGCCCGCGCAGCCGCGCCCATCTTTGCAGCCTGTGCCGGTGTTTCGATGAAGCTTTTCATCGATGCGGCGAGAGCCTGAACGTCACCGCGCGGGACGACGAAGCCGGAAACACCGTGTTCTATCGTCTCTCCGCACCCCGGCGCATCGGTGGTGATGACAGCGCGCCCGCAGGACATGGCTTCGAGAATGGAACGTGGAATGCCTTCCCGCAGCGACGTCGGAAGAACCAGCACGCTGCTCGCCTGAAGGAAGGGGACGACATCGTTTGTCGCGCCGCGATATCGCAGCAGTCCTTCGCTTTGCCAGGCGTCGAGCTGCTCTGGTTCGATCGCGTCGGGATTACTGTCGGTCGGGCCCAGGATGTCGAGCTCGAATTCGAGCCCCTGCGTCTTGAGGAGCTTGGCGGCTTCGGCAAGAAGAGCAAGCCCCTTGGACCGAAGCAGCCGCCCCACGAACAGGAAGCGGACGGGTCCCTGCGGAACAGGTGTCGCCGAAAAGCGTGCGGTGTCTACGCCTGAACCCGGAATGTCGTGAAGAGGCACCTGGTCCGGTATCAGCCGATAGTTCCGGATATCCCGGCGGTCCGCGCTATTGTAGCAGAAAGCCGCGGTAAGCTTGCGCAGTGCGATCCGGTGCAGCAATACGGAGGCGCTGCGGACATAACGCCTGCGTCCGGTTGGATGTTCTTCCATGAAGGCATATCCGAGCCCGGTGAACAGCGCGTAGCGGGACCGGATGCCGACCAGTTGTGCTGCAAGGCAGGCATAGACGATCGGCTTCATTGTATATGCGAGGACGAGTTCCGGCTTTTCCTCGCGAAGTGCACGAATGAGAGCCCAGAGGCTGACAAGATCGCTGAAGGGGTTCGTCCCCGTGCGTTTCATGGGAATTTCGCGATGAGCGATCCCGTTCTCGTCCAGAATTCTGGCGGTCTCTGCATCGATCTCGGCGGCGAAAGCGGTCACTTCATAGCCGTTTGCCTGGAAGCGCCGCATCAGATCCAGCCGGAAATTGACCAGCGAATACCCCAGGCTACCGACGATCACAGCCCGCCGGCGGCGCCCGGAAGACCCGGTCCCCGACTTGGAAGACACACTGACCGCGTAGTCCATATGGTTGGCAGAAGCGCTCATTAGCCAGTACTCAGCACTTCAGGTGCACCAACCGGCCGAAGAACGGCATGGGGCGGAATTGGCAACTTCACGGTCATTTCCTTCGCACCTGACCATGCAGCGCTTGCACCCACTTTGGCCGGCTCAACCGCGCACGATGTTTTTGTGCCGTAGCCAGGCACCAGGTCCCGAAGCAACTGGTTGACCAAGGACCCGTTCTGGCACCGTGCAGCAAGCTCCAGCTTCAGGATCATTGCCCGCAACCGCGCAATCGGAACGCCTTCCGGACGTGCGGCGCTGACACCGGGAATTCCGCAATCGGCGCGGGCTTCCGATTTGTCGAAAAGCTCTTCGAACAGCTTCTCGCCGGGACGCATGCCGATGAAATTGATCTTGATATCCTGGTGAGGTGTGAGACCGGCAAGACGGATCATGCGTTCTGCAAGATCGACGATCTTGACCGGCTTGCCCATGTCCAGGACGAAGATCTCACCCTGGCTGGTGTCGAACTTCAGGCCGCTCGCCGCAGATACCAGTGTCAACTGGACAGCTTCGCGGATCGTCATGAAGTACCGTTCCATCTTGGGATCGGTGATCGTGATCGGTCCGCCGTTTGAGATCTGGCGCTGGAACAGCGGTATCAACGACCCTGAGGACCCCAAGACATTGCCAAATCGAACAGAGAAGAACCTGGTGCGTTCTTCCGTCTCGTTGGTGATACGGTCTTGCGCCTGGACGTAGAATTCCGCGACGCGTTTGGTTGCCCCCATGACATTGGTCGTGTTGACGGCCTTGTCGGTCGAGATCTGTACCATTGCGAGAGCACCGATTTCGCGGGCCGCATCGGCAACGTTTCTCGATCCGACAACATTCGTCAGAACGCCCTCGCACGGGTTGAGCTCGACGATCGGCACATGCTTGAGGGCCGCCGCGTTGAACACCAGTTCCGGACGGTGCTGCCGGAAGATCGAGTTGACGCGGTCCGCATCGACAATGGAGGCCACATACATCCGCCGCGGCACATCGGGAAAATGCTGCGACAGATCCATATCGATCGAGTAGGCGTTGAATTCGCAGTTGTCGATGATCACGATCTCTGCCGGATGGAAGGACGCGATCTGCCGTGTAAGTTCGCTGCCGATCGACCCGCCGGCCCCTGTCACCAGGACCCGCCGCCCCTTGAAGACTTCGAACAGCAACGAGCGTTCCACGGCCTTTTGCGGCCGATCCAGAATGTCATCCGGATCCACGGTTCTCATGTTCTGCCCTTCGCCCAGATCTGGGGAACCAAGATCCTCCAGCCCGTGCAGCCTTGAAACGGTCACCCCATGTCCACTGGCCCAGACAGTCAGTTTCTGGATGCCGTCGCTGTCGAAATGGGTTGTCGGTTCGGTCAGGAGCAGCCGCTGTGGCAGTATGTTCCACTGCGAAAGCCGTTCGATCACGTTTTCAGGATCCCTCAGCGTTCCGATGATCTGGACGTCGTGGAAGTAGAGCCCCTGGGTGTTGCGGGCATCATCGATAATTCCGACCGGAAGGTAGCGGGAGCCGGTATTGCGCAAGGAACGCAGGAAGAGGTCGCAACTTGCGCCGGTTCCCACCAGAAGAACCGGAATCCTCGAATCCACCTCTTTCTCCTTGAGATGGCGGCTTTGACGGGTCAGCTCCCGGCCCCTGGCGATAACCCGCAACGCACCGAGCGCAGGCACGGCGAGGTAAAACTGAACGATCACGACAGGAATGGGAACGGAGGCTGTCACAAGGTTGAAACGTGACAGGATTGCAAGCGAAACGCTTGTGAGCAGGGCTCCCTTGAGCAGAACAACGATGTCTCTCAACGAAGTTGATCGCGTGTCCCGGCGGTAGAACCCGGCCAATGGGAAAATCACGAGACCGCAGACACATGCCAGCGCCGCAAATGGCAGTATCGCAGGCAATAACTGCTTTTGAGCCGATCCGGTCACCGTCAGGAGCACTGCAAGCGCTGCAGACAGTGTAATTGAAACGACGTCACCCAGGACAAGTCTGCGATTAGCTTTCAGCTCGGTCAATAATTGTTGGCACCACCGATTAATTTTCGGCCGGCTTTCCAAGACAGAGTGACCCGATGCTTTTATCCCAATCTTCGACGTCGTCTCAGAAGAATAAAAATCCGCCATAAGCAAACGCTCCGCTAAACACTTGAGGCACAAAAATAGCTGTGCCTCGCCGTCCGTTATTTTTTTAACGGACTGATTATTCTTTGTTTTTTGTTGCTGCGACGGTGGCGTATTTACAAAATGGAAAATAAATAAAACGATTCCCACTTCGTGAATGTAGTTTCGACAAATATTTTCAGTTTTTCCGAAGATTAGTCCCTTAAAAGGACATAGATCATCTAAAATAATGATCAGTTCTCAAAAATAAAATCTTCAGAGCATGAAAAAATGCCATACGTCACAGCATTTCATGTTAAATTTAGTCTTGCAATTTCAACCCAAGGTGTAACACATAACGCAAGGTTAATAAATAGTTTTTTTCCACAAATTTCTTGGGCGGATTGATCAGATGGCCTTTTTAGCGTTTCCAAACCCCCAAAAAATACGGAAAAAACAATTAAAATCAGCCAGTTCAGGATGCTGCATTCTGACAGTGCAAAAAACGTCATCGCCACTATCGCGGAGCCTGATTTATGATGAATTTGGTCCCTTCCTGTTGCCGTTCGAACCGCATTCGGACGACTCGTTTTCCCTCCCGTTAGACCTGCTGCCGGGGTGGCTGGAGCGGAGCGAGGGCGGCGGACAGACACTGTCCATGGAATTCTGTCAGGGAATTTCGAGGCGCCTCTGTAAAGGTGCTGTTCAATTCTTAGTCGGCTTCGGAGCAGGTAGCCCGTCCCTGCCCTTCCGTTGCTGAATTGGCGGCTCCGGAAAGGAATTCCCAGGGTGCATTCGGGTTGTTGTCCAAGCGCTTAAACAATGATGTGACTTCCACTTGTAAAATTTGGCTAGTGTGTCAATATTGCGAGGTAGATGCTTATCTTAGGTTCGTAGTTTTCTTTCTATTTTGGTTTTATTGGCCTTCAGAATCTTCTCTGTTTTTTAATTTCAGGAGCCAAGGATTCCGATGAACAGGTTTATTGAAATTTTATTGTGCCTCTGTGCGCTGGTTTTTGCATTTCCGTTTTTCGTGTTCGCGGCATTGCTCACAGTGCTTACCTTGGGGCGGCCGGTTTTTTTCACGCAAACGCGTGCGGGAAAAGGCGGCACGGTGTTTATCCTCGCCAAGCTGCGCACCATGAGCGATGCGCGCGATGCCGGCGGGAACCTGCTGCCTGACGAAAGACGCGTTTCCACGTCCGGAATTTGGCTGAGACGCATGCGGCTCGATGAGTTTCCGCAGCTGCTGTCAATCCTTCGCGGAGAGATGGCCCTGGTCGGACCACGCCCCTTGAAGCCTGAGACAGTGATGCAATTCGGGGCAGACGGGGTCCGGCGCGGGGCCGTGCGGCCGGGGCTGACCGGATGGGCCCAGGTGAGCGGTAACACGTCCTTGAGCAACGAGGAGAAATTGCGACTGGACCTATGGTACATCGCGCATCGCTCCGCAGCGCTCGATCTTCAGATTATCTTTGAAACCATCGGGGTTGCACTTTTCGGTGAGCACAAGAACGCGAGCCGGCTCGATGCCGCAAGCTCCTGGAAAGGTCTCGATAACGGGGCCGACAACAAACAGGTTTCCGCATGAAGACCGTCTTTGTGGGTGCGGTCGAAGGGTCTCTTGAAGCTCTTGCCGCAATTTGCGCCGCCGGTCACGCTCCCGCCCTCGTGGTGACACTGCCGCCGCAACTGTCCGGCCGGCACTCGGATTTTGCCGATCTCGCGCCGACGGCCAAAAAGTACGGCGTGCCGGTACACCACACCGCACGATCCGATAGCGAGGAGACGCTCAAGGTCCTTCGGGAAGTCGACCCTGACCTGATACTTGTGATCGGCTGGTCGCAGATCTGCGGTCCAGACTTTCGCGCGATACCACGGCTCGGCTGTATCGGGTTCCATCCCTCTGCCCTGCCGCGCCTGCGCGGCCGAGGTGTCATTCCCTGGACGATCCTCGTGGGTGAAACCGAGGCTGGCGCAACCCTGTTCTGGCTTGGTGAGGGCGTGGACGATGGCCCGATCGCAGCTCAGATGCGGTACGACATAGACCCGGAAACGATCACCGCTCGTGAACTCTATGACCGCGTCAGGAACGCAGTGTCGCAAATGCTGCCGCCCTTGTTGACCCGGATCCAGTCCGGCGAGGTGCCCTCCGAACCGCAGTCTGAAAACGGCGTAAGCATATGTGCGCGGCGGCGGCCGGAAGATGGGCTTATCGACTGGTCCCGCTCCGCGGCGGAGATCGATCGGCTAATCCGTGCCGTCGGTCCCCCCTATCCCGGAGCTTTTACGGAAACCTCTGACGGGGCCATGCTGACCGTGACCCGCGCCAGGCATTGCCCCCACAAGGGCCGTTACATCGGTCTTCCTGGCCAGGTCCAGGCGGTTGACGGTTCGGTATTTACCGTCGCATGCGGCGACGGCCAATGTCTTGAAATTCTCGAATGGACCGGCCCTGACCGGTGCCCAGGTCTTCACTCCAAATTCAGCAGTCGTGCAAAATCATGAATTCTCCAATTTTCACCGGCGACGGCCCGGCACTTGTAATCGCGCCCCATCCCGATGACGAAGTCCTGGGTGCAGGAGGCACAATTGCCCGTCTTGCGGATCAAGGCAGAGCGGTGCATGTCGCCATTGTCACACGCGGACGTCCGCCCAGGTTTTCAGCCGAGCAGATCCACAAGGTTCGCGAAGAAGCCGCAGCCGCGCACGCCCATCTGGGCATTTCGCAAACCCACTGGCTCGATTTTCCTGCCGCTGAATTGGCGGAGTATCCTCATGCCGATCTGAACGGCGGGCTGGGTGCGCTCGTTCGGGATCTCGACCCGACGCTGGTCCTGGCACCACATCCGGGCGACATCCATCTCGACCATCAGCTCTGCTTTCTGTCCACCCTGGTTGCCAGCCGGCCCCATCAGGCCCGGCACCCCCCTGTCATTGCGGCTTACGAAACTCTTTCGGAAACCAACTGGAATGCGCCGTACCTCACGCCGGCATTCGTTCCCAATGTGTTCGTGGACATTTCAGCAACGCTCGACCGCAAGCTCGAGGCTTTCCAGCTGTTCGCAAGTCAGGTTCGCGAGGCACCCCACGAAAGGTCGGTGGAGTCCCTGCGGGCGCTGGCCACCTTGCGCGGGGCGACCGTTCACCGTTCTGCCGCCGAGGGTTTCGTCCTTGTGCGTTATGTGGTCTGAGGAGAGAGGATATGGGCGGTTGGCCAGTCTACACTGACGAAGAGATCGATGCCGTTACCGGCGTCCTGCGGTCCGGCAAGGTGAATGCCTGGACCGGCCCGGACGTCTTTGCCTTCGAAACGGAGTATTGCGACTACACCGGCGCTGCTCACGCAATCGCAATGGCCAATGGTTCTGTAACACTGGACACCGCGCTGCGAATTCTCGACATTCAGCCGGGCGACGAAGTCATCGTGACCCCACGCAGCTTCGTTGCATCTGCCAGCTGTGTGCTCTTGGCCGGCGGCATTCCGGTGTTCGCCGACATTGATCCGGACAGTCAGAACATCACGCCGGAGACGATTGCCCCCCTCATCACCTCGCGTACGGTCGGCATCCTGCCCGTGCATCTGGCGGGCTGGCCCTGCGACATGGATGGCATCCTGGCCCTTGCCCGCGCCCACAATATCTGGGTGATCGAAGATTGCGCCCAGGCACATGGCGCGATGATCGGTGAACGGCATGTGGGTACACTGGGTGATTTCGGATCCTATTCATTCTGTCAGGACAAGATAATCTCGACAGGGGGCGAAGGAGGGATGCTTCTCACCGACAATCCCGAGCTTTGGTCTCGTGCCTGGAGTTTCAAGGATCACGGCAAGGGCTATGCCACGGTGTTTGAAAAAGACCATCAGCCCGGCTTTCGATGGCTGCATGATTCAGGCCCGGGCACCAACCTTCGCATGGCGGGGCCTTCGGCCGCTATCGGACGCATACAATTGTCGCGGCTCGCGGAAACCCGCGCCCACCGGACGCGCAACGCCTTGACGCTTGCCGAGATCCTCAGCGGGTCGAGTGCGTTACGGGTTCCCGTTCCGCCTCAATCCCTCACCCATGCCTATTATCGCTTTTACGCCTTCGTACGCCCGGAGGCCATGGCCGACAGCTGGTCGCGCGACCGGATCCTTGCCGAAATTGCCGAAGCGGGTCTGCCCGCGTTTTCCGGAAGCTGTTCCGAGATCTACCGAGAGGCATTGTTTCGCGATCGCGGGCTGGGGCCCGACAAACCGCTTCCCGTTGCCAAGCAGCTGGGCGAGACAAGTCTCGCTTTCCTCGTGGATACCACGTGGGAACAGGAGCGGATCATCGAGCTGGCCGAAAAAGTCGCTTCGATCGCTGACCGATCGCTTGCGGTGTCGCGCAAATCACCCGCAAAGGCCCCCGCCTGAAGCAACCAGCCAGCGTCATGTCGAACAACCCAGATTGGCGATAAGGCCATCAATTCCTCGGGTTCACATGCGGTCCAACGTTGATTGGCGTTTGCCACGTTGTCAGGCGTTCTGAACCCTTCTGTTCCGGTAGATTTTCTGTCCGAAGAAGATTTGGTACGGCAGTCGCTCGAGTATCAGATAGGAAAAGTGCGAGAAGATTGATGTAAGAATAAATACTACCGCACCAAAAATTAGAAGGGACACAAAAATATTGTCGCCAAACAGGCCGAAAGATGAGAAAATTTGCCGTGTAGCGAAGTATATATACGGATGAACCAGGTAGAAACTGTAGCTTATTGTTCCGAAGAAGAACATGATCCTGTTGTTCAGTAATTTTCCGGTCAGGCTGTCTTTCGAAGCCGCAAAAAAGAAGTAGGTCGCGGTGGCCAGGACCAGGAGCGCCGGGGCGGGTATGATGGTCGGATAGGCCTCGTAGAACTCGTACGTCCGAAACTTGAAGTCCCACGTGGAAGCCAGATAGACCCAGACGAGAAACGAAATGGCCTCAAGTGTTTTCGTGTACTTCAGACCGCTGGTGATTTCGCTCCTGTACATCCAGTAGATGGCGGCCCCGGACAGAAAAAACAGCGCCTTCGGATAGTAGTAGGTAAACAGTACCGGTATCGCCAGGGATGCGATCTTCCAGACGATGTTCATTTTTCTTGTCAGGAAAAAATACGTCATGCAGGCCAACGTATAAAACATCACTTCATAGGTCAGGCTCCAGGCGTTCGGGGCAACCTGCTTTGTTGTTGTGAACAAATCCAGGAAGGTCAGGGAAAACAGGACTGACTCAAAGTTGTTCAGTTCCGGGTATCTGTTTGTCACGCCATTCAGGACGGCAAAAAACAAGGTCGACACGAGAAAGAGCGGATAGAGCCTCAGAAGGCGCCTGAGGGCAAACTCTGACGGAGAATACCTCATCACGCTCGGCAGGATGACAAACCCGCTGATTACGAAAAACAGCATGACGCCAGATGTGCCGAAGTTGTGAAACGGCACAATCCCTTCAACATATCCCGGCCTGTCATTGTAGATGTGTTCGGCTGTTCCACCGAGAATATGAGCGACCAGCACCATGATCGACGCAACGCCGCGCAGACCGTGTACGGAATAGTTGAATTGCGAACTTTGCGGCGAAGTGGAATTCATAGCGGACCATATTTAATTTTCGAAAACAAAGGTGATTAACGTCCATTGTCAGCCCTGGCTGGTCTGAAACGACGTGGCTGCTCGACATTCAAAAAGTACAATCAGAAGTCTTGTATCGAGCCTACTCGGCATATTTGGTCGCAGGTATCTCTTCGTTATCGACGACCGTGCGACTGCTAACGTTATTTTCAATTTCAAATTAGTATTTCAAAAATATTATCGAAAACAATAGCATTGTCAATTTCGATTTGCCTGATGGTAGATCTCATCAAAGGCGGTGCGGTCTCCTCTTCAAAATTGCTTGAGGAGGCGTCTCTTTCATTTTTGTTGACTTTAGAGCATGTTGCGCTGAATCGGTTTGTATAGGGCGCTCTTGAGCAAGCTGGTACATTGCCCGTTTCGTGATTGACAGCAATCATGGCCAAATGCGTTACAGCAGTCTTGGTACGTACATTGCGCCGCTAATTTCTGATCAATCACGGTGCTCTCTACTACACGGGATGTGTTGTCCTTCCACCTCTCGTGGTTCATCGCGTTGATCTGGACGACGATAGCGGATTCGAGCCGGTGGCAAAGCTTTGGGGGAAAAGGATGCAGGCGCGGTATTAGGTCCGCCGATCCCTTGCCACCTGCAAAGTGCAGGCGATTGCCTGAACCCCAGCATGCAACTTCTCCTTCTCTTGGGCGAAGAACACGCGAGTGGCTTCTCTCTTTTAATGGACAATGAAGAGCGTGACCTTGCAGGTCTCAACTTCAAGGGATCACCAGCCACCGTCTAAGGTGACAAGTCAGCGGAAGGTGTTTGCAATTTGAACAGTTTCGGCCGAATAGTCGCTTTTTAATACGTTCAGTTGTTTTTTAATACTAAGTCTATTATCCTTCGAAGACGCACGATAGTCCTCCCACTTTGTTTGGCGAAACAATCGCGGAGTGGGGAGGCAAAAAGAGTGACCTTCACAAGGAAAAAGATCCGCCTGAAGTAGATCCAAGGTCGAGGAAAACACCTGCGAGCAGTGCCAAGGTCGACGGTTTGTTGCCTGGCAGATTGCTTTTTGTCTACGGAAAGAATGCTTCTGCAAAGGCGATGGTAGAAATGTCCGGATTGATATTGCCGCTAACGAAACGGCCGCTGGATGCAGCCAGCATTTCGCTTGGAATGGACGAACACCGGGAGTGAAATGGAATGAAACTGTTCTTCAGCCGAAATCCCAATCCTCGATTGGCGGTCGCGGTGGCTCGCTATCTCGACGCAAATATCGAGTTCGAATTTGCCTCGCCCCTCGCCTCTGGTGAGGCTGAGCGATTTCTGCCGCTAAATCCCAATCTGTTGTTACCCATACTCTCAGACACGGGAAAAAGTCTTTGGGAGACCGATGCAATTGCCTGCCGGCTTTCGCGCCGCGGACGTTCGAATTTCTGGCGCACCGGCGACGACGAACCGGAGATGATCCGTTGGCTGAGCTGGAGCAAGGAGAACTTCGAGAAAGCTTGCGATATTGTTCATTTCGAACGGGGGACCAAACAGCGCTACCGGCTTGGTCCGATTGACCCGAAGAAAATCGAGGAAGGTCTACGCCTCTTCCGCAGGTCCGCGACAATTCTCGAAGTCGAACTTTCTCAACGCGATTGGCTCGTCGGAAATTCGGTTTCCTATGCCGACTTCCGAATGGCGGCGTATCTGCCCTTCAATGATGTCGCAGGACTGCCGATCGAAGACTATTCTTCCATCGCTCGTTGGTATCAGCAGCTCGAAGAGATCGCTGCCTGGCGTCACCCCTTCAACGGCCTGGATGCACCCCCATTGCCGTCTATCGATCTGGCAGTACATGCAGACGCCTGAAAATGAACCTCTTCCGCGATACCAACGAACGTGCCGCCGTTGCGCTTCTTGAAAGACAGGAGCAGCTCAGTTTCGCAATTCCGGGCTCGGCGTCTCGCGGGGAGCACCTGGAAACACCATTCGAAAGGAGACAACCGTGAAAATCGTTACCAGTCTAAGCTTCCGGGGCCAGTGTCGTGAGGCTTTTGAGTATTATGCAAAGGTACTCAACGGGAAGATTACAGCCGCCATGCCTTATGCCGATGCGCCTCCAGGCATGCCCATCACCGATGAGACGTACAAGACCTGGCTGATGCACTGCTGGCTGGAAGTTGGTGACCAGGCGCTGATGGGTGCCGACATGGACACCGGATGGGCGCCCGGCATCGACAAACCCAAAAACGGCTTCGATGTCACGCTGCATACCGAAGACAAGGCAGAAGCGGAACGTTGGTTCGATCGGCTTTCCGAAGGCGGCAAGACGGTGATGCCGTTCGCAGAAACCTTCTGGTCTCCAGGTTTCGGCTCTCTGGTCGACCGCTTCGGTATTCCGTGGATGATCAACGTCATTCCATCGGCTGATTGGCGCCCGCAGCAGGGTTGATCTGCAAGACGCTCTCACATGATGCACTTTCGAAGAATTTGCACGTAACGCCCTAGGGAGACCGATGCCAATTAAACGCCGAACTCGAGCAACCAAGACTTCTCAAGGCCGAATTTGATGGGTGACCGTCTCAGGTCCAGTAACTTTCAGGGGTCATCGATCCAACTTGAAAAGAGTGTGCTGGATTTCTATATCGGCGCGTTGAGGACGACCTCATATGTGGAAATAACAAAGCGGGACGACCCGCAACCATTGTTGAGGTTTCAATGCGGTCCCCGCTCGATCGTCTTCGCCAAGCACTAAGCTTCGAAATTATCGCACTCGTCCTGGCCATCCCGCTCGGAACGGTCGCCTTTGGCGTGCCAATGCATGATGTTGGCGTCGTCGGCGTTGTCAGCGCAACCATCGCGACGCTCTGGAACGTCGTCTATAATTTCGTTTTCGACGTCACCTACAAGCGCCTTACGGGCAAGACCCTGAAGACGCTCATTGTGCGCATCATCCATTCGATTTTCTTCGAGATTGGTCTGCTGATCGTTCTGATGCCATTCATTGCCTGGTATCTGGGTGTGTCCCTTTGGCAGGCTCTGGTAATGGATCTGTTTTTCGTAGCGTTCTACCTGGTCTACGCTTTTGCCTTTAACTGGGCTTACGACAAGCTCTTCCCGCTACCCGAGTGGAGAAATCGGCCCGTTTCCAAATAGAGGCAATCGAGGACAGGCGAGCCGGTGCGGGCCTGAGATAGTTTCAGTGCCATGGTGAAATTCTATTGGGTGCCAGAAACCGTCCGACCGCAACAGTGTGATCGAATTGGCGTCATAAACCGCCGAGAGACCAGCGCGTGGCATGATTTTTCTATTAATCATGTAAGTCTTACTGTTTATGACTGTTAAACACATTGTGGTCTTAGCTAATTGAAAAATCACATCTATTTGCCGTCAGTTCTCTTTGAAGGTGCAATAAGTGCAGCACTGTAGGGTCTTTGATTGGACGAATTTTACAGAAAATTGCTGAACTTTGACGTTTCTGACCGTTTGAAACTGAACAAATACGTTCTTGCGCGACATCTTGGATATTCCTGGACGTCCGTAACAGTTCCAAACCTGTGGCCGCACGGCAAGATAGAGAAAGTGAGGCACTTTCTGGGTCGCAATTACAAGCCGATCGCAATTGGCGACCGCAGTTGCTGACATATTCGCCTGTAGGCTCAACAATTACGGCGGCTTAACAGTCGCCTATGGAAGAGTGCAGGTTTCAAAAATAAGGTTGGAAGGTGCTGGCGCCTTGCCAAGTCCTCGGCGAGGCTGGAGAGTTAGCCCGCCTAGGCGTCGAGGCGGTCCCACTCAGTACGCCCTCGGCACTATTCGCTTATGCATGGAGGAGCTTGAGGAAACGCTCCAAATGTGAATGGAGCTATCCAAACTCAACATTTGCAAAGGAGCCAGTTCAGGCCCCTAATTCTCGTTGGCCGCACATTCTAACGTTCCATGGCGCCCTTGCCGGCAATGATCTTGTGGCGGAACTTCTCGATTCGAGCGACTCGTGTTGCGGACTGTTTGGCCTGGTTAAGATTGAACATGTAGCTTCTTTGCCGACCCGGCGTGAGCGCATAAAATGCATCGGCCAGCTCCCGGTCCGTTTGCAGGGCCTCAGCCAATTCATCCGGCATGTCAATTTCCGTTCGTACCTTTGGTGGCTTCGTGCCTTTTTCCGCATGCTCCATAAGTTGCCGAAGGTACGCGCGTATCACTGGTTCCATCTCTTCAACCAGGGCTACATCGGCAAAGCGGATTATGCTCGGTGTACGAGCGTTCGGTCCCTGTGGTTCAAGCACATTTTCCGTGTCATTTAGGAGACCGGCGTTCATGAAACTCAGACGAAAATCGCTGCGAAACGCCCCAAAAATCGCTATGTTTCGGCCAGCGTGCATATAGGTGGGATGCCCCCACTTGACGGTTTCTTCCAGTTCCATGTCAAGGCAGATACGGCGCAGTTGCCTTAGACCGTCAATCCAGGGACGGGTTGAACAGTCAGGCGTTTCAAAGCGTTCACAACGACCACAGCCCTTGGTAAAAAAATCCTCCGGATCCGTGATCATCGGCATCGGTCGCCAGCCCTCTTGCTTGCATTCTTCATTTTGGGTTTGCGGCCAGCGTTAGTCCATGACCTGTTGATATGGTCGGAAACTCTCCGCGGGAGCATATCAAAGGTTGTGGCCATGAAAAGACCATACCGCTTTTCATGGCAGGTTGCCACCGCTTGCCTGGTGTCAGGGAGCCGTAATTCCTCCGACATACCCCCGTGGAAACTCCACTGTGAGTGGGGCTTCATTTAGGCGGGTTCACAGCATGGTCGTCACATGGGACGATGTCTTGCTGGCTGCAGTCGGTTCGACAATATCAGGCTGGGTGTTCGGAGCTTTCCATTGATCTGAAGACGAGTTGTTGGCGACAAGCAAGTGATCAACCCCACGGACTTAGAGACCCTTGCAGATATCTCAAGCCATTCACCATTTTGTGCGTTGAAACAACTGCCGTCGCTCCATCCAATGATCTCCTGACAGGGAAGCCAAAAGTGGAGTCCGCATTTCTGGTCAATTGAACGGATTTCAGCGCGAGAGAGTCGACGGGCTACCAATTGCCGTCTCTCCGGTTTGTTTGCGTGGCAAGGAGGGTGTCGTGCGCTTTATCGCCTCAAGTTCATTGCTGCTTATGGTACTTGCCGTCTTTGCAATGGCACCGCGAGCATCGGCACAGAACAAGTCGCACTTGAACCTGGTGCTGGCCGTGGATGCGTCAGCCAGTATCAATGATCAGGAATTCGAGTTGCAGCGAACCGGTATTGCGATCGCGCTTCGGGATCCGGATGTGCAAGCAGCGATTGTTCAAGCGCCCGGCGGTATCAATTTAGCAATCGTGCAATGGGCAAGCATCAGGCACCAGGCGGTTGCGCTTGAGTGGACGCGTCTGCGCGAAAAGCAGGACATCGACACTCTGGCGACAAAAATCAGGAAAATGCCTCGCATTCTCTCCGGCGGCAACACGATGATCCACGCCGGTGTTGAATTTGCCGGGAAGATGCTCAAGGAGGCTCCCATACCTGCGGTGCGTCAGGTTATCGACGTCTCCGGCAATGGTCACGCCGATGATGTGCCGATGCTTGAAAAAGCACGTGACAGACTGATCGCCCAGGGTATCGTCATAAATGGTTTGGCTATTGAGGAAGACCCGATCGATGTTGCCCGACATTTTCGACATCATCTCATCGGCGGGACAGGAGCATTTGTCATAACCGCGCAGGATTTCCCTGATTTTTCCAGAGCGATGCGGCTCAAGTTTCTACGCGAGATCGGCTCGCCAGTCGCCGCAAACGGTTCTGCTACCGATAAAGGCTTGTACCTATCCAGGCTTAGCAGGCATGGCGCACCTGCGGACCAATGAAAGCTGGTCCTTTTTGTCCAGCGCGGTCAAAGGTGCTTGCGGGGCTCCCGTTCAATATGGTGATTGCTCTGGTGCCAGTATTGGTTCGTTCGTCCGCGGCGAGCAAGCACCGCAGGTCTGATGCCAGCCCAGGAAATGATGGACCGTTCATGGTGTAACCTGCCCGTCCCCAAAGCGTCCCCCCCGAAAACGGGCAGTCGGATTCTCCTGAACAGATCTCAAGACCGGACATTTGTAGAATGCTGAAAAAACGGCTGCGAAGCGGACAATCCAATGACCTGTCGGATTGTCCGCTTTTTGAAGGTCACAGGACCGCAAATTCCTCCAGAACATACCCATTCACATAGGTTTTTGTATTGATCCGGGACATGCTCAAGGCGGGAGTATTGCGGCCGAACAATCCGATGCCATTCCCTAAGATACAAGGCGCGCGCTTTAGGATAAGCCTGTCAATAAGTCCTTGTTCGAGCATCCATCCTGCGAAATCTCCTCCGCCGCACAGATAGAGAGGGCCGCCAGAGTCGTGCGCCAGTTCCAGAATTTCTTCACGCAGCGGGGTTGGGCGAACAGATATGTTCGCTTCCGCAGGCACTTGAAGCGTGTCAGAGAAGACAATGGTTTTCATGTGCGTATAGGGGTTCTGTCCTGCTTCAAGGCCGAACCTGTAGCCAAACTCATAGGTTTTTCGGCCCATGATAGCCGTTTTATAGCTGCGAAGCCGCCCGGCATAGTCTTCCACGACGGGGCCGTCCTGGGCGAATTTCGAGATATCTCCAGACCGGCCGCAAATAAAACCGTCAAGTGAGACAGCTACGTCATAAATGATGGGATGCATTTGATGCTCCTGTGCAAGAATTTCCAATGATGTCCACGGGCGTCGACAGGGTTGGAAATTACTTGATCACTGACAGGGCGCTCCTTTTGCAGGCTCCCTGCGTAACAGGGAAGTGTTTCTCGGTCAACTTTGTGGTGTGTCCAATGCGGAACATCCAGCACAACGCAGCATGAGACCTTACGGGCTCGGAGCTGACTTGCGGCGGCGCAGAGTGCCTAACCCTGTCTTGGTGCGTGCCTGGCAGGCACAAACGGCCCACAGCGGACCTTCGCCAGGTTCGGCCCCGCTGCGGCGTAGCTTCTCCAAACCGGCCTTTCGTAACATCGCGCAGCAAGATCGGAGCGCTGGAGGTCAACAGTGCGGACACAATGGCGATCCGCATGATGTGTAAAGCACGCTTTACAATCACGGTCTCGCCACCTATAAGTAAAGCGTGCTTTACACGAATGCGGAGACAAAAATGCGTGGGTTGCTTCTTCTCTTGGTCGGATTGGCCACCTACGCTGCAATGCTGATCGTTTCTCAGTGGGTTATTGCGGGCGGTATCGAGAGCAAACCGGCCGGCATTCTGATTGCACTTAGCCCGATGTTGCCAGCCGCGTTCATTTGCGGAGTGATTATACGCAGCATCCGGCGCCTGGACGAAATGCAACGCAAGCTCCAATTCGAGGCTCTTGCGCTGTCATTTGCAGGAACTGCTTTGATTACGTTCGGCTATGGCTTCCTTGAAGGTGCAGGGTTTCCGAAGCTCTCCATGTTTGCAGTGTGGCCTTTGATGGCTGCAATATGGTTTGTCGGCGTCATGATCGGACGGTTGCGCTTCAAATGAACAACCGTATTCAGGAGTTTCGCCAGCAGAGGGAGTGGTCACAAGCCGACCTCGCCACCCGTCTTAAAGTCTCGCGACAGACAGTGAATGCCCTCGAACGCGGGCGCTATGATCCCAGCCTTCCGCTCGCATTCAGCATCGCACGGCTCTTCGGCCTGACAATCGAAGAGGTCTTTCAGCCGGACGAAGAGTGAAAAACGAAGGTCGGATATGGGTTACCGGCCAACCTTTGTTGCGGTTGAGCTGAATGACGGTAAAGCGGCCCCAATTCGGTCATTCAGATATTCTCGAACGCTCCCCAAGAGCAGACGTTGCGAATAGATTTGCCTTCCTGTCTTGGTCGTCAGCGCTTGAACGTGCCGTCTCGAAGATCTGCAAAATAGCTGTCATTTCCGATCTGGCCGCCCTTTAGCGCAATTTCGAGTTCTGATCCTCCGCGGGTATGCGCGGTGCACACTGGCGAACCGGGTGTGGTCGGGATCGCTTGCCGGAGTGTCAGGGCGAAAATGTCCAGCTCCGCCAGAGCGTGGCTTGATGTGTCACCACCGGCAACGGCAACACGCTCGAGACCATGCCGGTCCTTGAGGGTAGCCAGCAGGCAACCGAGGGTTTTGCCGACCTGATCGAGGTTCAAGGACCCTGTTACCTCTTCGGTGGTTTTACCTTTTGCAGTGTACAGGATCGGACTTTGGCCGGTTTCGAGTGCCTCGGAAGCGATCTGCAGCACGCGTTCGAATTCCTGCTTGATGCCGTTGCCGGTTGCCAGTGCATTGAAATCGACTTCGATGCCCCTGAAGCCCAAATGTTCCGCGGCTTCGATTTGGCGCGCGGTTGTTGGTGAACAGCTACCAGAGACAACTGCGATACGGGACTTGGACGTCAGAGGCGGAGATGGTTTCGGCGGCTGCAGCAGGCCAAGTTCGCGCCATTTGTGCAAGAGGGCGTATTCAACGCCGGACGAGCCGGCAATGAATGGACCCAGATCTTGCCTGCTTTCTTCGAGATAACTTCCCGCGGCCACCTGGGACAGGCTGTCGTAAACATCTATCAGGAGATTGGGGTTGCCCGCCTGGCCGATATTCGGGACATGGCCGGGCTTGGCGGCGATGGAACCGTCCAGCGGGGTCAGGCATTCAAAGGGCAGGTTCGTCTGTCCTGACAGGTGTTTTACCAGGTCAGCTTCGTGCATCGGCGTTGCCGGGTGCCTGCTCATCACGGGATGCCTGTCTATTCTGTAAACTTCATCCCGATAAGCCGCGAACAAATTGCCGAAATAGGTGTAGCGCCGAAGCTGGGGAGCCCCGACTACAACAGCTGTCCGTTTCTGGCTGAACGTTTCCAAACCGATTTCCAGGGCACGGCCAATGGAGCCCTTTTCCGGCGAACTGTCGAAGGTCGAGCAGGTCTTGTAGTGGCAGAAACGCGCATCGAGCGTCCACAGCCAGGAGAAAATCGCCGGTAGGTGCTCCGACATCCACTCGGGTGTCTGGCTACGGCTGATACCTGCCAGGCCGACCGCACGGCAATGCTTGAACTTTTCGAGCTGTTTTTCGCCGGGGATAGACGTGAACAGGACGGTTTCGACGCCTCCGGTTGTCAGGGCTTCCATCACGTCCGTCGATCCCGTGAAATCGTCACCGTAATAGGAAATGAAAAGATCGCCTGTCATTTCCTTGCTCCGGTGCCGTCTTTTTTGCCGAACAGGTCCAGGGCCTCGGAAAGTTCCTTGTGATCTTTTGCAAAAACATGTGCCGGAATTCCGCCAACGGCGGCCTCTGCAGCCTGTTTCAGGCTGGCGACACCGCCGGCAACACCGCCGGGGTGTCCCATGATCCCGCCCCCGGCACAATAAATAAAGTCGGTGTGCCCTACGGACCGGCAGGTCTCTTCCATTTGAACCGCTGTCTGACCCGACGAGAATACCGGCATCGCCTGATATCCGCGTTCTCCTGACAGGGGATCATCGAGAGAGCGGGCGTTTTCGACAACCGTGGTGTCGGCCTCCGTGAACTTGTTCGCGATTCCGTTGACATGCAGATGATCCGCTCCGGCAAGCCTCCAGAACTTTTGCCAGACACGAAACGAGATGCCGATATCCGGCGATCTGGAATAAATGCCCCAACCGTTTCTGTGGCAATGAAGTGGAAGATCAACGTGCCGCCGGATGGCGGTGAGTCCCGTGAGACCAAGTGAAAACAGGCTGACCATCGCACAGGTGCCGCCGGCCTGTTGCAGGAGGTCGGCATTACGGCGCATCACGTCCAGCTCGTCGGTGATGTTGAAGGCGTACATCACCTTCCTGCCGGTGCGGTCCGCATGCGAATTGATGACTTTCATGACTTCGTTCAGGCGATCCTCGAACGGGCAGTGAGGTCCGTTCGCCTGCAATTCATCATCCTTGATGAAATCGATTCCACCGTCGGCGAGTTTTGCGACAAGAGACGCCGTTTCGGCAGGTGAGAGACCGACGCTTGGTTTGATGATCGTGCCGATCATCGGCCGGTCCCTGACACCGGCAAGCGCCAGAGTTCCCTGCCGGCCGTAGGCCGGACCCGGATACGCCATGGCGAATTCTTCAGGAAACGAAATGTCCGTCAGGCGAAGCGCGGACACGTCTGCCAGTTCGAAAAGGTTGCCGGCAACGGTTGCCAGGACGTTGGGAAGGGATGTGCCCATGTTCTCGAGCGGCCAGGAAAGAACGACCTCGCCGCGCGTGTAGGTCTCCGCACTGATCCGGCACGGCAGCGAGGGAACCCTGCTGCTCGATGTTGCCGTGATCCGCTCGACCCTTGCCCCGGAGAGCTCTTTTAACCGGTTTGTTTCACCCGGCAGCTTCAGGAATGTTCCCGAGGATTGTTCACCTGCGATTACCTCGGCGGCCCGCTCCAGAGTTGTCGGTGTTTCAAGATCATATGTTGCAAAGAGCCTCCCCATTCCCGTCCTCTGTCCTGTTCCAGGTTGCGCATTGCTTATATGACTATCAACTTATCATACCAGTTGACAACATGATTTGTATGTGAATTTATTTGCGCAACAAATTTGGAGGACACATGAAAATCGCTCTCATCGGTGCGGGGGGAAAAATGGGAGTGCGGCTCTCCCAGAACCTGAAAGGCTCCCGTTTCAACGTTGCCCATGTGGAAGTCAGCGATGCAGGCAGAGACCGGCTGAAGGCGGAAGTCGGCGTCGACTGTGTCGACGTCGACGCCGCGCTTGAAGACGCACGTGCGGTTATTCTTGCTGTGCCGGACACTGCGATCCGGGCGGTGGCGAAAGGCATCATCGACAAGCTTGCGCCAGGAACGATGCTGATCGCACTGGACGCAGCTGCCCCTTTTGCGGGGCACTTTCCTGAGCGCAAGGACGTGACCTATTTCGTCACCCATCCCTGCCATCCGCCGATATTCAACGATGAAACGCAATTGCCTGCGAAACGCGACTATTTCGGCGGTATTGCTGCCAAACAGGCGATCGTGAACGCCCTCATGCAGGGTCCGGAAGAGGACTATGCAATCGGGGAGGAGATCGCGAAAACCATTTTCCAGCCGATCCTGCGTTCGCACCGGGTCTCGGTGGAACAAATGGCGCTCCTGGAGCCGGGCCTGTCCGAAACCGTCTGCGCGACCCTTCTCGTTGTGATGAAGGAAGCAATGGATGAAGTCATTCGGCGAGGGGTCGACCCCGTGGCGGCCCGAGACTTTCTTCTGGGACACATGAACATTCTTGGAGCAGTCGTCATGGAAGAAGTCGACGGCGTCTTCTCCGATGCCTGCAACAAGGCCATCACCAATGGCAAGAAACGTCTCATGCGAGACGACTGGATCGGCGTGTTCAAGCCGGACGAAATCAGGCAAAGCATCCGGCAGATCACCTGATTGAGCGGTTCGCCATCTCGTATGGCGAACGTTCAGATTGGTGCCGTCGGGGTCTTGGAGGGACCCCGCGGGACCTGGCACGAGATTGAACCTATTGTTGGGAGGACAACATGAAATTCACGAGACGAATCCTGCTTGCCAGCGCTGCTGTTGCAGCTACCCTGCTTGCACCCGCTTATGCTTCCGCAGCCGACCTCATTGCAATCATCACACCGTCGCATGACAATCCGTTTTTCAAGGCGGAAGCCGAAGGCGCGCAGAAACGTGCCGAAGACCTCGGCTATGACACACTCGTTCTGGTCCACGATGACGATCCGAACAAGCAGAACCAGCTCTTCGATACGGCAATCGCCCGTGGTGCGAAGGCGATCATCCTGGACAATGCCGGTGCGGATGCGACTGTCGCTCCAGTCCGCCGCGCGAAAGAAGCCGGCATTCCGTCGTTCCTGATCGATCGCGAAATCAAGGAAACAGGCATTGCCGTTTCCCAGATCGTCTCCAACAATTACCAGGGAGCACAGCTCGGCGCGGAGGAGTTCGTCAAGCTGATGGGTGAAGAAGGCAAATATGCCGAGCTGCTGGGCCGCGAAGCCGACACCAATGCCGGAATTCGCTCTGCAGGTTATCATGATGTGATTGACCAGTACCCCGATCTGGAGATGGTTGCCCAGCAATCAGCCAACTGGAGCCAGACCGAAGCCTACGAAAAGATGGAAACCATCCTTCAGGCCAACCCCGAGATCAAGGGTGTCATTTCAGGAAATGACACCATGGCCATGGGAGCCTGGGCGGCTCTCAAGGCAGCCGGGCGGACGGATGTGATCGTTGTCGGTTTTGATGGCAGCAACGACGTACGCGACTCCATTCTGGAAGGCGGCATCAAGGCAACCGTGCTGCAACCAGCCTACCGGCAGGCCCAGATCGCAGTAGAGCAGGCAGACCAGTACCTGAAGACGGGATCGACCGGTCAGGACGAAAAGCAATTGATGGATTGCGTCCTGATCAATGGTTCGAATGCAGGTAGCCTTGAGACTTTCGCGCTGAACTAGGCCCTGTGTCACACTGCG
>NZ_CP045346.1:0-120832 GCF_009363375.1 Labrenzia sp. THAF187b
CATTGGCAGACCCGCCTTGCGCCGCCTGCAGGGCAGCGGACAGAAGATCCGGAGAAGACGGGCTGCGCGTAAAGGCCCCGTTTCCTGTCTGATTGCCCTGGATGGTCTGCGATCCTTGCCCCTGCCCCTCCAGGTCATCGATATTCACGACGATTGGACTGTCATAAGCCGCGTCAATTGATTGCAGCCGCTTCATCCGTTGCCGCTGCAACTCCTGCATTTCCTGCTCTTCGTTGCGGCGCTTCATCCTTTCGCGCCAATCTATCTCCGTTTCCTGCGGTTCGATTACAGCGTCCGGTGAGGCGGGTCGCTGCTGAAACGGATTGCTATACGGCTTCTGCGCTTGCACGATTTCCGGTTTGGCAACTTCAACTGGTTCCGGCCGAACCGGCGTTATTGGTTGCCCTGGGGGATCGATCACGCCGTTGCTGATGCCGGCCTTGAGCTGATCCGCAAAACCGCTCGCCGGCGATCCACCTCCATCCTCAACAACGCTGCCGCCGGACGTGATGCCACGGGTCGCAAGGCCATAGATGATCACGACGCCGAAAACGACAACGAGTCCGATGAATAGAAATATCGGCAGCCGGTTTAAGCGACGAATCTTGGGAGCCTCATCGTCGGCGCGAATGTCGTCGCCCGCCAGATGCACATTGGAATCCGAATTGCTCATGAGTGCACGCCTCTAGACTGTTCTGGTCAAAACGGAAACCGGACTTGTCGGAGACGCGCCGGTTGCCGTTGCCTGATAAGTCCTCGCCAGCTCGATGGTTGGCGTGGTGAGGCGAACGAAGATCTGCCCGGCATCGGAATCGACCGTGTAAGCAAGGGGAATGATCGTGTCGCCCGATGGCTGTTGGTCGGCCTCGGCGACCGCGTAACCCCATCCGCGCAGAGAGCTTTCGAGGGCAAGGCCGAACTGGGAATTGTCAGCCTTGAGGAATATGGTTCCCGTTCCAGCTCCGACATGTTCAGAGAGTTTTGCAACCATGTCGCCGGCGACGATGCTTGCAGCGGAAGGCGACAGATTGGCAGCGTCAACGCTTGTAGTCGGGTTGAACCAGCCACTTTGCGTCATGCAGCCGGCCATGGGAGTGACCAGCGCCGAAATGCCGATGGCTTTCAGAATTGAGCGGCGAGTGTGCAACATGATCAGCCTCCCCTATTGATGCGAACTTTTTGCTGGCTGTAACCAACACCGGACACGAGCACCGCCTGGTCGATCGTGTAGTCCACGATCATGAGGGTGCCCTTCAGGCGATAGTTGACGATCTGGTTCTGTCCCCCGGAGGTGATGTAAAGAACCGGTGCATCCCCGGACGCCATTCCTGAGGGAAACTGGATGTAAGTTTTGGTGCCGTCCGAATAGACACGTGTCGGCCGCCAGCGGGCTTGCCCGTGAACGTGGTATTTGAAGTCCAGGTTTTCGGCAGGGACGCCGGCGCCGGGGATGATGCTTGCTTCAAGCTGGCGATTGGCCGCTTCGAATTTGGCCTGTATGTCTTCAGGGTAATCGAAGCCCACCCGGGCCATGTAACGGTGACTGTCGCTTTGAAGTTTGATCTGATAGGTGCGCCTCGATGTCGTCACCACCATGGATGTGACAAGCCCGGGTTCAGTCGGCTTGATGATCAAGTGAACTGAATTTCCCCCCGGTCCCCCCGATGTTGCCGGATCCACCTTCCAGCGAACCGTATCCCCGACCATGACGTTGCGAACGGCTTCCCCAGGCTGCAGCTCCACGTCGCAGACCTGCAGGGGAGCGCAAACCACTGTTGGCTGGACCTGGCCGTAGAGATAGATCACCTTGCCGTCCGGACCTTTGGTAATGACGCCGCGGCCGTTGCGCCAGTCGCTTGAAAGCCCGAGGGCGCGCAGCTCCTTTGCCGTGTAGTCGGCAGCCAAAGCTTGAACAGGTAGGACGGTGCCAGCGGCCGCAGCCACGAACATGCACACGCCCGCGTGCAGTCTGATTTTCTGGAACATAACTTTCACTCTCTGAGCGTGTGATTTGCTTACAATTGCGCGGTCCAATCGAAGTCCTTGAGATAAAGACCGATTGGATTTAGCCTGATGATAGCTTCATCCTGTGGTGGCGATAGAGTCACGGCCGCAACTCCGCGCCAGCGCTTCGTCTGAAGCTCTTTGCCCTTCCTGTCCCGTTCGATCTCGGTCCAGTCGATCTGATAGGATTGATTGGAGAGGGGCACGATGCTCGTCACCTCGACTGACACGGTGCGGGATTGCGCCCGATCGAACGGAGAGTTCGTCCGGTAGAAGTTGTTGACCTTTTGGGTGGCAACGTCCGTCTGCCGCAGCATCGCGTAAACTCGGTCGATGTATCCTTTGGCGACAACCGTGTCCGGCGTAACAGAGCGGAAATTAGTGATCCAGGCTCCGAGCATGGAACGGACAACGCGCTCATCGGCGTATTCAATCTGAGCAGGGAAGCCACCGATCGCGGGTGTGCCGAGCTTGTCCACCTCTACGATATAAGGAACGAGCTTGACTTGCGTGCTCTGGTAGAGCGCGAACCCAAAGCCGATGATCGCCATCGCCATAGCGAGCAGGCCGATACCCTGCCAAACGCGAGCGGTGCGTACGTATGATCCGTAGCGCTCGTTCCATTCCATCCGAGCGGCAAGATAGGGATTATCGATTGGAGTATGTTTTGCCATCTAGGTGCCTATTGCTCAGGAGGATTTGGGCGAAGACCCGCCGCCAGTTGGTTTGTTTGGAAGGGATTGCTTCAGCTTGTGATTGGCGAGACCTAGCGTTGAAGACCCGTGAGCGCTCGGCGCTCCGGTCAACTTGTCCGCGGCTGCGGAGGCTAGGGCTTTTCCGCCTGTGCCAAATGCAGCCGCAACACTGCGGGCTGGCGAGTGCCCGGCATCGGACGCTGCTCTCCCAGCTTGATAAGAACTCGACGCCAATCCGGCCGCGCCGATCCCGGCTCCGGCAATTCCCCCCGCCACGCTGGCAGTTTGCCGGAATGCCGCGCCAGCGTAGTAGGATGTCCCTTGTCCGGATCTAATGACTTCCATACCGCTGCCGGCAGACACTCCTTGAACCACGCCCTGGACGATGTTCGGAACGAAGATTGAAAGCGCGAACATCGCCAACGCAATAGCTGCCAGCATGCCGGGACCAGATGCGGTTGTCGTCATGGTCGGATCCGCCGCCAGGTTCGTCAAAAGACTTGAACCGGTCTTGGCGATGATGCTGAGGGCCATCAATTTCATGCCGATGCTGAACGCGTAGATCAGATAGCGAACGGCAAAGTCTTTAGTGTAGGACGAGCCGCCCAAACCGAGCATGATCATGCCGGCGATAAGCCCGATGTACATTTCTACGATGACAGAGAGCAAAACTGCCGCAAACAACGCCATGCAAAGGAGAACGATGAGGCCGGAGCCGGCAAGCATCAATGCTTGAGCAATGGCAGTCCAATCCAGATTTTGAATTTGCTCATTCAGGATGCCGTTGACCTGCAAACCTGTATCGAAGAGGTCGGCAGGGGAGAGTTTACCCGAGACACTTCCGCTTCCGATCCCCCAAAGGCTATCAACGATGTCCTTTGCTAGCTGTGGGCCTTGGGTCAGCACGAATGCGAAAAAGCCGATAAAAATGATCCGTTTGACCAATTCTGTCGCCCAGACCTCCAGAGAGGCTGCGTTCACGCCTAGCCAGACAGCCGCCAAGCCGATCTCGATCGTGGCAAGCAGCCAGAAGAGAGATGTTGCGCCGCTAATGAGCGTGGACTCCCAGCTCTTTGCGGCGTTTGCCAAACTGTTTTGAACAGTATCCAGCGCCCCGCCGCTCTGGGCAAATCCAGTCGAGGCGAATATGCTTGCGAACACCATTCCCAAAACGAGTGTTCCCAAAAGTGGTCCGAACTTTCCCCTGGCCATAGTCACAGCCCCCTACTTACTTACCACTGAGGTTTGAAATCCTGCCCGCTGCCCGGTTCAATATCGGGCGCCTTGAAGAATTCTTTGGCGGCCTTCTGGGAAGCTTCACGCTTTGCTTTTGCTTCCTCCGCCAACTCAACTTGGCGTCTCAGCAGTTCGGTAACTTCGGGATCGGTTTTCGGTACGATCACGTATGTTGCGCCCGCACCGGCAACAGCCGCGAGAAGCGCGATCAACACAACGATAGGAAGTTTGAATGTCATATGTTTACCACTGAGGTTTGAAGTCTTGCCCGTTCCCAGAAGAGACGTTCGGGTTTTTGAAGAACTGATCTGAGGCTGCTTTGGTGTGATCGCGTGCCGTCTGTTCAGACTGGTACCAGGTCCCCATCATGGTCATCTGCTGTGAGACAAGACCGCGAAGCTTCTGCATCTGTTCAACTTGCTGAGCGGCAATCTCGTGGCCAACCTGCAGGGCCTGCTTTTGTCCCTCGGCCGACTGAGAATGCTGCCGTAGCTGGCGCATGGTGTCCTCTTCGGTCGCGAATTGATCGGAGGTGTATCCGGCCGCCTTCAGCGTCGAGGAGATCGTGTCCCGGTTCGTATCCGACCAGCCTTGATACATGGTCGAGAACGACTGCCCATCCGGCAGGCCGTTCTTCGCGAACTCCGCGTAGCTCTGGAACCGCTGTTTCAGCGTGTCGTCCAGATTGCCCATTGAGAACGCCATGGCCTGACCCTTTTGAACCAGGCTCTGCAGTTGACCGAGGTTTTGCTCAACCTCGCCCCATACCTGCATCGGCAGCGACAACGTGTTCTGCAGCATGTTTTCGTAGATCGAGATCTGGTTTTCGATCATCTGGATCTGGTTGCCGATTTGCTGCACCTGATTGGCGATCTGCTCGGCGTTCTGACCGCCGAGTGCAATGAGCTCGCTGTTGTTGAGGATCTGCGTGAACTCGGTCGCGCCGGTGATACCGCCGCCGCCGGCATGGGCCGGTCCTGCAAGGCCGATCACACAAAGAACGCTGGCGAGCGATTTAGACAAGAAGCTGTTCGGCATTGTCGATTCCTCTTTGCTTGAGCCATTCGGCGGGCCATTTTTCGCCGTAGTGGAGGTGAAGTTCATCGATCCGCTTGAGATCGTCCTTAGCTGATGCGCCGACGAAGGACAGTGTGATCGGGCCGAGCGCCATGTTGAACAGCCGGCGACCGTCTGGGGACGTGACGTAGTATTCTCGCTTCGGGATCGCCGAGGCGATGATTTCGATCTGCTGTTCGTTGAAGCCGAGCTTTTCGTAGAATTCGCGCGTTCCGGACACCCGGGCTTCGCCGTTGGGCAGGCAAACTTTGGTCGGGCAGCTTTCCTTCAGAACGTCGATGATGCCGGAACGATCGGCATCCGAGATCGATTGCGTTGCCAGGACCACCGCGCAATTGGCCTTGCGCAGAACCTTCAGCCATTCCCGGATCTTGTCGCGGAAGACCGGATGGCCAAGCATCAGCCAGGCCTCGTCCAGGATGAGCAGACTTGGGTTCCCAGTCAGGCGTTTTTCGATCCGGCGGAAGAGATAAAGCAGGACCGGGATCAGGTTCCGGTCGCCCATGTTCATCAGCTCTTCGATCTCGAAGGTCTGGAACCTGGAGAGGGACAGGCCGTCCGCTTCGGCATCGAGGAGCGCGCCCATCGGGCCGTCCACAGTGTAATATTGCAGCGCGTCCTTGATTTCCCGGTTCTGGACGCCCGACACGAAGTCGGTCAACGACCGGCGCTGAGACTTCGACATCAAGTCGATCTGCGTGGTGATGGCGTTGCGGTGCTCCGGCAAAACCTTCACGCCCTGCATTTCGATCAGGGTTTCCAGCCACTCGGCAGCAAACGCCTTGTCGGTATCGTCCTCAAGGGATGAGAGCGGTGCAAAGGCCAGCGTCTCCGACTTGCCGACGTCATAGTGATCCGCGCCAACGGCAAGCGTGAGCGGATACATCGACTTGCCCTTGTCGAAGACGAACACCTGCGCATTCAGATAGCGAAAGAATTGAGCTACGATCAGCGCGAGAAGCGTCGATTTACCTGAACCTGTCGGTCCGAAGATCAGCGTATGCCCCAAATCCCCGACATGAAGATTGAAGCGGAAGGGCGATGAGCCGGACGCTACCTGCATGAGCGGCGGGCATCCAATCGGATAAAACGGGCACGGCGCTTCCGGCGATCCGGCCCAGACCGAATTCAGCGGAGCCAGGTCCGCGAGATTGCGCGTGCTCACCAGAGGTTCGCGAACGTTGGCATAGGAAACGCCCGGCAGGCTTCCCAGGAACGCTTCGGTCGTATTCAGGGTTTCGATGCGACTGCCAAACCCTTCGTTCTGGATAAGCCGGCGCACCGCCTCGCATTTCTCCTGAAGCCGCGCCTGGTTCGTGTCGAAGAGCACGATGACAGGCGTGTAATGGCCGAAGGCGACGAGCTGCGAGCTTGCCTCGGCAATCGCGTCTTCGGTTTCCCCGACCATCATCATGGCATCCTGGTCGAGCGATCCGGAGTTTGTCTTGAAGAGCTGGTCCATCAGCGGCCGCACCTTCTGAAGCCACTTCTTGCGCGTCTTTTCCAGAACAGCTCGCGCCTCGATCGGATCCAGGAAGATGAAACGGCTGGACCAACGATAGGTGATCGGCATCAGATCGAGGGCGTTGAGGATCCCCGGCCAGCTTTCAGCCGGAAACCCGTCGATCGCCACCACGCCGACATAACGACCATCGATGATGGGGTTGAGGCCGTGATGGAATTCCGCCGTCACCAGATAGTCGAGATACATCGCAATGTCCGGCAACCTGATCGGATGGTTTTCTCCGATCAGCGCGAAGCGGGCGAACTGCAGCAGATCATCATACCGGCCGCGCCTCTCCCCTTCCCTCCCCACTTCTCTTTCTGGCACTTCATGCGTTTCCATGCGCCGGATCGAGACGACATTGGCCATGTACTGCTCGAACTCGCGGATGGTGGTCTTGAAATACTCAAGCGTCCGGGAGGCAAAAGACGTGTTCCGGCTGGCTTCGTCCGAATAGATGTACTTCACCAGCTTGGACTTGTTTTTCTCCGGCGGTCGGTAGGTCAATATGAGGGCATGCTGGCTTTCGAAATGCCCCTCCCCGGCTTCGAAATGTCGGCGGCGCTCGTCATCGATCAAGGCAGTGATCGGGTCCGGAAAATGCGAGCTTTCCTTGGCCGGATATCCAGTTGAGGGAATGCGAACCGCTTCCATCTGGATCATCCAGCCGTTGCCGAGGCGAGCCAGAACCGAGTTGATCTGCCTGGAGACTTCGTTCCGCTCAAACGCAGTAGAGCTTTCGCTGTCCGGCCCGGCAAAATACCAGCCGGCCATCAGGCCCCCGTCCTTCAGGAGCACAATGCCGTTGTCGACCAGCGCCGCGTAAGGGAGCAGGTCGGAAAAGGACGGTGCGACATGCCGGAATTTTTTGAGGGCTACCATGTTCAGTATTTCCGCCAGGGCGTGGATGTCGGCCGGTAGTAAGCGCGGTATCTGACGTGTCGCAGATAGACAGCGCGCATCCGCGGGTCCGCCTTGGCCATCATCCGCAGCACGCCAACCACCACGATCCAGATCGCTACGCCGAGCACGGCGGCATAGGGTTTCAGGATCACGAAAATCAGAATGACCGAGGCAAGACCGGTCACGAGCACCAGCTCCCGGTCTGCCCCGAACAACAGTGTCGGGCGTGAAAGAGCGCGGTGGATCCGCGCTCTGTTGAGGCCCGGCGCATCAGTCACGAGCCGGGTCCACGGTTGCCGCTTTCCCTTCCGGAGCGATGCCGATGGAAGCGCCGGAAGAGCCGAACAGGCCGACGATCGTGGACGCGCCAAGAAGGATCCCGAGAACCAGAACCACGTAGGCCATGCGGCGGGCGAAGTCGTTGAGCTCGCCGCCGAAGATCAGCATGCCGCCGGCGATCGCGACCGCGATCAGGCCAACGGCGCCAGCGACAGGACCGTTGATGGAGGCCTGGATCTGCTGAAGCGGACCTTCCCAGGGAAGCGAACCGCCACCAGAGGCAAAGGCTGGTTCAATTAGGTACAGTCCTGCACCGGCGAGAAAGAGAAGAAATACAAAATTACGCGACATGAAGGGTCCCTTGTCTGTCGTTGGAATTCTTGTTGAGGAACTGTGATGCAACGGCTGAGCGGACGTCATAAGTGCCGTCCCGAAAGCCGGAGACGGACACAATGTCCCGAACGATGCGTCCCTTCTCCGGGGAGCGCTCGATTGAGACAATCAGGTCAACAGCTTCCGCAATCACTTGGCTCATGGGCTGCTGAGACACTTCCGCGATGAGCTGTTCGAGCCGCGTCAGTGCGGTATAGGCATTATCGGAGTGAACCGTGGCGATGCCGCCCGGGTGACCCGTGTTCCATGCCTTAAGGAGCGTCAGCGCCGCTCCGTCACGCACTTCGCCGACAATGATCCTGTCGGGACGCAAGCGCATCGTCGATTTCAGGAGCCGCTGCATGTCCACGGTGTCGGACGTGTGCAGGATCACGGCGTTCCTGGCGGCACACTGGATTTCCGCCGTGTCCTCCAGAATGACGAGACGGTGATCCGGTGCAACGGAAACCATTTCGCCAATGATCGCGTTCGTCAGGGTCGTTTTGCCCGTGCCGGTGCCGCCCGAGACAAGAATGTTCTTGCGGCCCGCAACTGCATCGCGGATCACGGCGGTCTGGCCGTCCGTCATCACGCCATCCTCGACATACTTGGAAAGCGGGATGAGCAGCGATGCCTTCTTGCGGATCGTGAAGGACGGCTTGGAAACGACCGGTGGCAGAAGACCCTCAAAACGATGACCGCCTATCGGCAGCTCACCGGAAATGATCGGCTTGTCAGAGGTGATCTCGGTACCTAGCGCATGAGCGACCTTGCCCATGATGATCTGGGCGTCATGGGGTGTCATCTCGCCCGAGGGCTCCATGCCCTTGCCGACACGCTCGATGAACAACTGTCCGTCCGGGTTGAGCATGATCTCAACGACGGCCTCGTCCGACAGCGCCGACAGGACCGTAGACCCCAGCGTGTCTTCCAGCCCGGCGATAAGCCTGCGGCGGCTTTCACCACCTTTAACGGCCACCATGACCACCCCTTGATTTGTCTAAACGGGCTGAGTTTTAACCGCTCAGTAACACTCTATAAAGCGATATCAAACGGTATCTATAATCTTTTCCGCGTGTTCGTGCCCTGGCTGCAACAATTCCGTGTCGCGTTGTAATCGCTTTTGACTCTGCTGCAAGCCTTTTAAAGACCCTACAATGAGGAATTGATGCCCATCCTTCTGCATGTGTCTCGAAATGGAGGTTACAAGGATGATAAATCCGCGCTAGTCCCTGATAGTACAATTAAAAATGTGCAGCGAGAGTTTCAAAAGTGTGCAGCGGGAGGTCCAAAAATGTGGAGCGGCACGTTCAAAATTGTGCAGCGGCAGAAACGCTAGATAGACCTTCTTCAAACTTGATTGGAGGCGATTCCAAGACTAGCTTGAGCGAAATTTGATGAATCAATCAACACCGAAAAAAATGGTATCAAAAGGAAGATTGAGCCAAACCTAAAAAGAAAAAAGCTCCCGTAGCCGAAGCGACGGAAGCTCTGTCCTCAAAATCCTCGAGCGCCAACTCGAAGATCAGTTCTGAAATGTGATCTGAGGATAGGGATCTCCGGACAATCAGTCAACGCAAAACGCCACCTCGGCGCACGGGAAAGTCGTGCCTAAAAAAGGATATTCCCTATGCCGAAGCCAAGGCCGTCCGGGCTGCGAAAGATCACGCCTGCCATAAACGATGCCATGTCGCTTGCCGACGAATGGGGCACTCAGACTGCCGTCGATAAAAGACGCGCCGTCACCGCATTCAACCGCGTTACCCATCTCCTGCGGCTCAATTCCCAGGCGATCGAACTCATGAACAAACTCCTCAGTTTCAGCCAGGAACAGGACTGGACAGGGGCAAGCCGGCCAATCGTCTGGCCCGATAATTCCCGCCTTGTCTGCGAGTGTTCTTTCGAGCTGTCCGCTCTCCGCCGCAATTTTCGTAAGCTTGCCGAAGCGGGCCTGATCAGCTTCAAAGACAGTCCCAAAGGGCAGCGCTTCGGAAAGCGCGATCAGAACGGCAAGATCGTGCTGGCGTCGTCCTTCGGTATCGACCTCTCCCCTCTCGGTCTGAAAACGCCCGAACTGGAGGATCTATTCGAGCGGGACAAACAACGGGCCGTTCAGCACCGCGAGCACAGTCGCAAGTTCACGATTTCCCGCAGGCTGATTGCCAGCATCATCGAAACCGCGTCCGACCATCAGATCGCTGGTCCCTGGGAGACATGCGCTCGTAATCTTCAGGCGATCGTTCAACGGCGCCGGCCGAATACTCCGCTCCACGAGCTGGCCGAGCTGTGCGACGCCTTGGAAACTCTGTTGGAGCGCGTCAAAACCGCTTATGCCGCCGCGAGCGAGAAGTTTTCCCATAGGGACTGCGATGTTGATAACGCTGAAGAAAAGTTCCCCAGGGTATCAAAAATGGCACCCATGGGTCCCACTAGCGGCACCTTCATACAGAGTACAGTCCAGAAAACAGATTCTTCATTGTACACGAAACGGCGTTCGGCTCCCGCCGAACAACAGTTCCCTTCTGACATCGGCTCCGCCGATGAAAATGGCTCTGAGAAAGAGCCTTTGCGACGCCCGGGTCCAAAACAACCGGAAAAGCTTGCAGCAAGACCCGTGGATCCAAAAACTTTGCTTTTGCTTTGCCCACAATTTAAGGAATGGGTGGTTTCTGACAAAACTCCGACCTGGGCGGACATAATAAACACGGTCGAAACTGTGATGAGAGGACACCTGTTGATCGCGGATTCCACTTGGAACGCAGCAACCCTTGCGCTCGGCCGAGAACAGGCCGCGGTCGCCGTCGCCCTCATTTTCGAAAAACACGAAGCCGGACTGATCCAGTCTCCAGGCGCATATCTGAACGGCATCATCACGAAGGCGAAGAACGGGCAGCTTGCCCTATCCAAATCGCTCTTTCACTGGAACAAGGCCAAGGACGGCAATCGGCCGGAAGGGCCGGCCGCATGGAATTAAAGTAGATGCGACTTTCAAGCCATTCTGACCTGGCCGTCAGGCTCTTCCTCTACCTCGACGCTCAGGAGGACAAAGAACGCCGGGTTTTGACGCCCGAACTCTGTCAGGTTCTCGACACCAAACGATCGACGGTGAATGAAACAACGTCGAGCTTGGCGAAGGTCGGACTCTTGGATACCCGCAGCGGAAAGTACGGAGGCATCATCCTCTCTCGCCCGATCAGCGACATTCTTGTCTCGGAAGTCATCTCGATTTGCGAGCAGCGAAGTGGCTGGCAGTTCGCGCAGTGCGACAATCCCGCAGGCTGCGATTGTTACATGAAAGGCCATTGCGCGGTGCAGCCCATGTACCAGCAAGCGCTTCACGAATTTATTCGCATTTTTGACAAGTTCTGTTTGGCTGACCTGCAAACTGACGTGAACGTAAAAGTCGCCCGTAGAGCCGCAGAAAAATATATCAGCGGCAACGGTTTGGTTAGCGGTGACCTTGAGCGGTACAGCAAGCGGCGCAAAGAAAATCGGTCGCTTACCGATGCGTCATAGTATTATCGATATTTGCCGACGGGTTCTTGCGCAACCTTACGTGTAGGATAGCGCCTAGATCCGTTCTAAAGCACTCAATTGCTTGACCATCTAGTCAAATCACTACCATCACACAAATTGATCTACTGAAGACTTGTTTGCGAGAGAATGAGCTGTCATATGGCACTCATGTCACGCAAAAAGTGTATTGCCTTCGGTATATTCCTCCTAAACGTGCTGCTGCCCGCCGGTGCACAGGCGGATTCCATCGAAGGAAAAGTCAGCGTTATCGACGGATCCAGTTTCCAGATCGTGGAGAGTGGTCTCACCGTCAAACTTTTTGGCGTGTCTGCGTGTGCCCTCACCCAACGCGCTCACTATCAAGGAATTTCGTGGCCTTGCGGAGCCGTCGCCGCGGGTTGGCTGACGGAAAACACGCTCGGCTACACTATTCGTTGCATCAAGGAAGGATCGGGCGGATACGCAACCGTTCTTGGCCGCTGCTTCCTGCCGGACGGGTCCGATGTCGCAAAAAAAGCGTTGACTGAAGGTATGGCGATCGCCGCCAGGGCCGAAGGTACTCTGATTGTCCCGGAATATGGGTCTTTCGAAAAAATCGCCCGCTCAAAATCCCTCGGAATCTGGTCGTCCACGTTCAAACTCGACGGCCACACATATCGAAAGTCATTTACCCAATGAGTAAGGAGCCGGGGCGGCCGCGTTCGATGGGCCGCGACGGGAGCGGGGCTTGCACGAAGCGTTCGCAGCACGAGCAGGTCAACCGGGGCCGGACGATGCGGTTCACGATAAACCTACCGGGGACGTATTCCAGTTCCTCGGTCACATCCTCACCGATCCGACGCAAGCGCCCGCCGCAATCGGCACAGGCATCTGCGCCCGGCGTCAATTCGACCTCCATCCGGGGGATGTGGTCCGGGATCGGGCGGCGCTTTGGCTTGTCCCTCTCCTCGATGTCCGGCAGCTTCATCCGCGCCGTCATGGCCGCGGCGGCAATCTCGCTGGTCTCGAGCGCGAGCTGAAGCTGCTCGGCCGTCTCGGACGAGGCCCCGAACCGGTGCGCCCGGTGCCCAGCCAGTTGATGGCGCAGCTTCTCGATCAGTACCGCCTGCGCCTTGACCTCGGCCAGCAGCCGCGCGGTGAAGCTGCGCAACTCCTCGGGGTCTTTCGGCAAGGTCAGGGTTTGATCGAGCATGCAAGAAGTTTATCCCACTGTATTCCTCGTGGGAATCCTTCTCTTGCAGGACAGCCAGATTATCCCGCGGCCAAGGGTTGCCACGTCCGCTGTGGCGCTCGCCAGTCGATCCCTTCCAGCAGCATCGACAACTGTGCAGGCGACAGCGCCACCTTGCCCTCCTTGGCCGAGGGCCAGACGAACCGCCCCTTCTCCAGTCGCTTCAGGAACATGCAGGCCCCCTGGCCATCCCACCAGATGACCTTGACCAGATCACCCCGGCGACCTCGGAAGACAAACAGGTGCCCGGTGAAGGGGTCCTGCTTCAGCACCGCCTCGGCCTGCGCTGCCAAAGCCGCGAAGCCCTTGCGCATGTCCGTCACCCCGGCCGCCAGCCAGACTCGCGTAGTGGCCGGAACCGGGATCAAACCGACAGTCCCCGGATCAGGCGGGCCAGAGATTCCGGGTCGTAGCTGCCGCTGATGCGCATCCGGTGACCGCCAGCCAACTCGATCTCGATGCAGTTGTCGGGAACGGGTGCGGCCACAGGCACCTTACCCTCCGCGACGATCTCCACTGGCAGAAAGCGCGCGATATCGGCCGCGTCGGCATCTGCAAACCGCGGATCGCGCAACCAGGCAAAGACCAGGTTGGCATTCACGTCATAGCGCCGGGCAACCTGACTCACCGATACACCGGGCACGCGCGTCTGCCCGCAGATCATCCGCTTCTCGTCGTCAGACCAGACCCGCCGCTTCCTTCGCTTCGTCACAAGCCACCCCGATAGTGTCCATTATCCGATAGTGGACACTATCCTCTACGCACCAACCTCGGCAGAGCGGCCAGCCCGGACGGTTACTGCAGAGGCCCCCATGGCCGGTGCGGATAGTCGTCGTCACGACCCTCACAGCACCAACTCGTAATGCGTGTTGCGCCCGCCGCCTTCGCCCTTCCGGAGCAGACCGAGGTCCAGTAGAGCCGCGATGTCACGGTTCGCCGTATCCTGCGAGCACTTGGCGATCACCGCCCAATTCGACGAGGTCATCTTGCCTTCGAACCCATCGAGCAGGCGGTTCAGTACCTTGATCTGGCGTTCGTTCAGCGGCAGTGCCGCTGCGCGCTCCCAGAACTGCCCCTTGGCGACGACCGCCGCCAAGACGCCATCGGCACCGTGAATCGCGCGGCCGAGGCAGTCGAGGAACCACAGGATCCACAACGTGACGTCCGTGCCGCCTTTCTGGGTGCGCTCGAGCTGGTCGTAGTAGGCGTTCCTATCGGCCCTGATCTGCGCGGACATGCTGTAGAACCGCTGCGAGCTTCCCTCCGACCGGGCAAGCGCCAGGTCAGCAATGGCGCGGGCGATGCGGCCGTTGCCGTCCTCGAAGGGGTGGATCGTCACGAACCACAGATGCGCTAGCGCCGCCTTGATCACCGGGTCGGTGGTCAGGGGTGCGTTGAACCATGTGAGGAAGGCTTCCATCTCCGCCGCGACCCGCGGTGCGGGTGGGGCCGAGTAGTGAACCTTCTCCCGGCCATATGGCCCGGAAACAACCTGCATCGGGCCGGTACTGTCATCGCGCCAGTCCCCGACGATGATCTTCGTCATGCCGCTGCGGCCGGTGGGAAACAAAGCCGCATGCCATCCGAAAAGGCGCTCGGCGGTGAGCGGGGCCTGAAAGTTCCGCGTCGCGTCCAGCATCACCTCGACGATGCCTTCCACATTGCGATCGGTCGGGGGCAGGGCGCCGATGTCGATGCCAAGCCGTCGGGCGAGGGATGACCGCACCTGTGTGGCATCCAGCTGCTCGCCCTCGATCTCGCTTGTCTTGACGACGTCCTGCGTCAGCGTCTGCAGGACCGCCTCTTCGCGCAGCTTGAAGCCCAGCGCCTGCATCCGACCGATCAGTCGCCCCTGGTCGTGACGGACTGTAGCCAGGGGCGCAGCAATGCTGCCATCCTTCCAAGACAGCTTCGGCCAGTCTGGTTGCTCCCAGATGTACATCCCGATCTCCGCATAATGCGCGGTGATTGTGGGTCGTATTCTCCGCAAGCGCAAGAACAAACGCCGCAAGGTATGCGTAGAATAGCGAGCCTATTCTCCGCAACCGTTGACCGGGGCTTGGCGCATGACGCGTCCCTGCACATCGACGCGGCTCATCTGATCTGGCGCACCGAAGCGGTTTCCGGCGATGATGCCGCCAACCGGAGACACCATCATGCATGCCGATTCCATCCTGCCGAACCTTTTGTCGCCGCCAAGGTTTCTATTCTTCACCGGAAAGGGCGGGGTGGGAAAGACGTCGCTCAGCTGCGCCATCGCCCTTCGCTTGGCGGACAGCGGCAAAAGGGTTCTTCTGGTCAGCACAGATCCGGCCTCCAACCTTGACGAGATGCTGGGCGTTCCGCTTGGTCCGCTGCCAACGCCGGTTCCCGGCACGGCGAACCTCAGCGCCCTGAACGTAGATCCGGAACGGGCGGCGGATGACTACCGGCGGCGCGTTCTCGACCAGATGGGCCCTGCCTCGACCGAGACCGAGCGGTCCACCGTCCGAGAACAGCTTTCGGGCGCCTGCACCACCGAGATCGCGGCATTCGACGAGTTCGTGGGTCTGCTGCTGGAGGACGGACAGGGTTTCGATCATGTGATCTTCGATACCGCACCAACCGGGCATACCCTGCGGCTCCTGAGCCTGCCGAAGGCCTGGACGGGTTTTCTGAAGGACAACGACCGTGGCGCTTCCTGCCTTGGCCCGCATTCGGGCCTGAAGATGCAGGAAGACCGGTTCCGCGCGGCGCTCGCAGCCCTCGGGGACGCAGGCCGGACCAGCATCGTGCTTATGACGCGCCCGGATGCAGGCGCGATCCGCGAAGCCGCCCGCACCTCGGCCGAACTGCGGGAGCTGGGGCTTGCCAACCAGCTGCTTGCGATCAACGGCGTCCTGCAAGTGCCCGTGGGCGCCGATCCCGTCGCCGCGCGGCTGGCCGCGGACCAGGCCGATGTCGTGGGCCGCATGCCGCAGGACCTTGCGGCCTTGCCAAGGTTCGAGGTTCCGCTCCGGCCCTATGACATGGTCGGGCTCGACACCCTGCGGGCGCTTCTCGCGCCCGAGAGCGAGCAGCACGCAGCACCGACCGTGCCGGTCGCGCAGGTCCCGCCTCTCGAGGGGCTGAGCGCGCTGGTGGATGGCCTGGCCGCAACAGGGCACGGATTGATCATGGTGATGGGCAAGGGCGGTGTCGGCAAGACCACGATCGCTGCGGCCATTGCCGTGGGGCTGGCCAAACGGGGGCACGCGGTTCACCTGACCACCACGGACCCTGCCGCGCATGTCGCCTTCGTGGTGGATGGCACCATGCCCGGTCTCACCGTCGACCGCATCGACCCCGAGGCCGAGACGAAGCGCTATGTCGACAAGATCATGTCCAGCAAGGGCCGGGATCTGGATGAACAGGGGCGGGCGTTGCTGCTCGAGGATCTGGCCTCACCCTGTACCGAGGAAGTGGCGGTCTTTCATGCCTTTTCCCGCACGGTGGCGGAGGCGCGGAGCGCCTTTGTCGTGATGGACACCGCGCCGACCGGGCATACCCTTCTTCTGCTGGATGCGACGGGCGCCTATCACCGGCAGATGACGCGGCATCTGGCACCAGATGCGCCGGGGAAGGTGACGACACCGCTGATGCGTCTGCAGGATCCGGACTACACGCGGGTCATCCTGGTCACGCTGCCCGAAACCACACCGGTGTCGGAAGCGGCCGCCCTGCAGGAGGACCTGCGCCGCGCGAGGATCGAACCATACGCCTGGGTGATCAACCGCGCCATGGCGGCATCGGGCACGCAGCACCCGCTCCTGCTGCGCCGGATCGCGGGCGAGGCCCGGCAGATTGCCCGGGTGAAAGACGGGTTGGCACGGCGGGTGTATCTGTTGCCTTTCTCGCCTGCGCCCCTTGTCGGGATAGATGCGCTCGGAAAGCTGAGCTGAGGCATAGCTTGCGGCGGTCCAGAGGTCCGATCCGACTGCCGCAGGAGCACGAACAACGCTGGCTGCCGAATGCCTGGCGCCCGTCAGAAATCGGTTTCCAGGTAGACCCCGGCGCAGTCGTAGGCGACGGCCGCGGCCGTCGCGCCGGTGTTGAGAAACAGCCGCGGCGACAGGAACTGCGTCGCGGCGGGCAGGTCGGCGGTGATCTCCTGCTCGAAGACCTCGTCGACCACACGGACCCATACAGAACTGCCACTCGGCGGCGCCGCCATGCACAGGGTCAAGACACCACCCGTTGTGATGCCGAAGCTTGCGTCTATCTCTCGGTCACGGTCGGCGAGCCGGTGCCGAAGCAGTTAACGGCTGCGTGCAGCGCAAGGGACGTGGCCAGAGCTGCTGTCGATCCGTAAAGCCCAAGCCCGGATCGCCAGACAGTGTTCTCAATCTGACGGCAATCTCACGGTCGTTCAGGCTGTTGGGATCTGCATTCATTCGCGCTCACAGAAGCGCCAACGCTGCAAATGATATCCGTGGCGACAATCATGCTTCGTTCTGGTACTGGGCGGGTGTTACGCCCACGATCTTCCGAAAGGTCCGGCAAAGATGACTTTGGTCGGAGAAACCGCAGTCGAGCGCGACCGACTTCAGCGGTATGCGCCCGCGCCGAAGCATCTCCTGTGCCTTGCTGACACGTTTCTGGATTACAAAGGCGTATGGGGCGATCCCGAAGTCGGCCTTGAACTGGCGCGCAAAGTGAAACGGGCTGATGCCGACGGCAGCTGCTAGATCGTCAAGACTGATGTTTTCGCTTAGCTGGTCTTCGATGAGGTCAATGATGCGTTTGCGTTGGGCCGGGCTGAAGGCGGAGCCGGTATCATCGGCAAGCCGGATCCGGGCATAGCGTCGAAGCAGATGCACCGCAATTTGGTTGCGCAGCGCGTCGATCATCAGGCGCTGCCCCATGCCACCGTTGCGCAGTTCGTTTTCAAGCATCTGGAAGCAGTTGAGCAGAACCGGATCGTCGGCCGAAACCTGATCTTCTATCTCGACGGATTGCGGGTCGCGGCCAAACACGGTCTGCGCCGTGGCCTCGAGGCAGTCATGACCGATGTAGATATGCCTGACCTGGATCGATTCTGCCCAGCACCATGTGGATTGCTCTGCCCGTGTCAAAAGCGAGATCCTGCCCCTGCCAACGGGCGCGCTTTGCCATGATCCGCCACTTGTTCGGCGCATGGTGGTCGGATTTCCGTCGTAGGCTACGATCATGTAATCGCGCATCGCGGGGATGGCGGCGTCCTGGCGATCGTAGTGGTAGCCTTTCATCGTGATGCCCTTCCAGTCCCGACCGGAACTGTCCATCGTGATGGTGCCGGGAATCCACTCGGGGATCCGGTCTGGCGTCACGAGTGCTTTCTGCATCTGGCTCCCCCTCTATTGGCGGTCGGGCCGAGTTGGCGGCCCGGCTTTTCGTGTCATGTCTGAACGGTGTCCGTCTGTTCTTCCAGAACGACGCCCGACCGAGTCAGATCGTCGATCTGCCGTTCCGAAAAACCCGCCTCCTTCAGCAGGGCGCGGCTATGCTGCGCGAACCGTGGCGGGGCGGCGCGAACTGCTCCTGGGGTCCGCGACAGACGTGCTGGAACGCCCGTGCCCTTGTAGCTGCCCACTGACACCACCATTCCACGATGCCGTGTGTGCGGGTGGTCGAGCGCCTCGTTCACGTTGCGCACCACGCCTGCCGGGACACCGGCGCGCAAGAGCACGGGTTCAAGCGCCTGGGCGTCGCTTTCCGCAAGGCGCGCGGACAGGATTTTCGTGATCTCGGCGCGGTGGGCCAGCCGGGCCGCGTTGTCGGCAAAGCGGGGGTCGCGCGGCACGTCGGACAGGCCGAGCACCTCGCAGAGCTTGGCGAATTGGCCATTGTTGCCGACCGCGAGATAGAGTTTGCCGGTACGGGTTTCGAACATGTCGTAGGGCACGATGTTGGGATGTCCGTTGCCGGTGGCAACCGGGACCTTGCCCGACATGAGGCTGTTGGCGGCCTGCGGGTGCATCATGCTGATGGCGCAGTCGTAAAGCGGCACTTCGATGGCTTGGCCCAGCCCGGAGCGGTACCGTTCGATGATGGCCGCCAGAACCGCATTGCAGGCGATGAGCCCGGTGCCGATATCCACGATGGGCGTGCCCATCCGCGTCGGGCCGTTCGCCGGGTTGCCGTTGATGCTCATCAGGCCGGTCATCGCCTGCACCACGGCATCATAGCCGGGAAAGCCGCCCAAGGGACCGTCGGCGCCAAAGCCGGTGACGTGGCAGAGGATGAGGCGGGGAAAACGGTCCTTGAGCACCGCATCATAGCCGAGGCCCCATTTTTCCAGGGCACCGGACTTGAAGTTGTGGACCAGAACGTCGGCGCCTTCCAGCAGGCGCAGGATCACGTTGCGCCCTTCGGGCTTGCCGATGTCGATGGCGATGGATCGCTTGTTGCGATTGGCGCCGGAGAAATAGGCTGAAAGCCCGTCCTTGAAAGGCGGACCCCAGCCGCGCGTCTCGTCACCTTGCGGGGGTTCGACCTTGATGATCTCGGCGCCATGGTCGGCCAGCGTCTGGGTGCAATAGGGGCCGCCCAGCACCCGGCTGAGGTCGAGGACGCGGATGCCGTCAAGCGCGCCGGGCATCACAGCACCTCGCGGTAGAGGGCTGCCACGTCGTCGGCGGACATGTCGCGCGGGTTGGTGTCCAGCAGACGGCTGATGCCTGTCACGACCTCGTTTGCCATGCCGGGAATGGCGGCCTCGGTTACACCAACCTCGGACAGGCGGGACTTGAGGCCGCTGGCTTTCAGCATCCGCTCCATCTCGTCGATCAGGGCAAGGGCGGCCGCCGCGTCGGAGTTGAAATGGCGGGTGGGCAGAAGGAGACGCGACAGGCGGGCGTATTCCACCTCGGCGACGGGCAGGTTGAAGCGCAGGACGGGGCCTGCCACCAGCGCGTTGGCATGCCCGTGGGGGACGTGAAAGCCGGTGCCAAGCGGATAGGACAGCGCGTGGATCGCGCCGACGCTGGCGTTGATGAAGGCCATGCCCGCAAGCGTCGCGCCCAGGAGCATCGCCTCTCGCGCCGCAAGGTCGGTGGGGGTATCCAGCACGCGAGGCAGGTTCTGGCCCAGAAGGACCAGCGCCTTGTCGGCCAGCCCATCCGAAATCGGGTTCTTGCGGGTGCGGCTGGTCGCGGCCTCGATGGCATGGACCATCGCATCAAGCGCGGTGGCTGCCGTGATGGAACGCGGCATCCCGAGCGTGAGCTTGGCATCCAGAAGGGCGATGTCGGGCAGAAGCTGCGGAGCATAAACCGCCTTCTTCTCGTGGCTCTCCGAGGTCAACACCGATACCCAGGTAACTTCCGACCCGGTTCCAGCCGTGGTCGGCACCTGGATCAGCGGCAGACGCCTTCCAGTCACGCGGTCAACGCCGATCATGTCGGCAATCGGCTGGCCGCTGGCCACAGCGACGGCTACGACCTTTGCGGTGTCGAGCGAACTGCCGCCACCGAGGCCGATCACTCCATCGGCACCAAACGCGCAGGCAGCCTCGACCGCCGCCTCGACGACGGCGATGGGCGGGTCGGCCTGCACCTTGTCGAAGATCTCGGCGGCGATGCCTGCGGCGTTGAGGGCCGCGACCGCTTCGGCGGCAAAGCCGCAAGCGACGATCCCCGGGTCGGTGATCACGAAGGCACGGGCAACCGACAGACCCTTCGTCAGGGTGCCAATCTGGGCGAGGCCGCCGCTCTGGCAGACGATCCGGGGGGTGCAGAGGAAGTTGAAATTCATCATGGGCTCCGGTTCGGTCAGGCGGCCGCGGCGTCGCGGATCATGTTCCGCGCGATCAGGACTTGCTGGATCTGGGTGGTGCCTTCGTAGATGCGGAACAGGCGCACATCGCGGTAGAAACGTTCGACCGCGTATTCGGCCATGTAGCCCGCACCGCCGTGGATCTGCACCGCCCGGTCTGCCACCCGGCCCACCATTTCCGAGGCATACATCTTGCAGCAGGCGGCATCGGTGGACACGTTCGCGCCCACATCCTTGCGGCGGGCGGTTTCCTCGATCATGCAGCGGGCCGCGAAGGCTTCGGTGCGGCTGTCGGCCAGCATGGCCTGGATCAGCTGCTTTTCAGCAATCGGTTCACCGAACTGCTTGCGTTCCATCGCATAGGCCAGCGCATCGCGGATAAGCCGTTCGGCGGCGCCGACGCAGACCGCCGAGATGTGCAGCCGACCCCGGTCCAGCACCTTCATCGCGGTCTTGAAGCCCTGGTTTTCCCGCGCCGGTCCGCCGATGATGTTGGCGGCGGGAACGCGGACATCTTCCAGGATCACGTCGCAGGTGTGCGAGCCTTTCTGTCCCATCTTCTTGTCGGGCTGGCCCAGCGACAGGCCCGGCGTTCCGGCCTCGACGATGAAGGCGCTGACGCCGGACGAGCCCTTCGTTTCGGAATTGGTGCGGGCGAAAACCGTAAACACATCGGCGCGCGGCGCGTTGGTGATGTAGCGCTTGGTCCCGTTCAGCACGAAATGGTCACCGTCGCGGCGGGCGGTGGTGCGCAAGCTGCCTGCGTCCGATCCCGCATCCGGTTCGGTCAGCGCGAAGGAGGCGATCATCTCGCCCGAGGCCAGCGCAGGCAGGTATTTGGCCTTCTGCTCCGGCGTGCCGTCGATGATGATGCCCTGAGACCCGATGCCGTTGTTGGTGCCGACCAGCGAGCGGAACACCGGCGAGGTCTGGCCCAGCACGAAGGCGGCCTGCACTTCTTCGGACATGGACAGGCCAAGGCCGCCATATTCCTCCGGGATCGACATGCCGAAAAGGCCCATGTCCCGGATCTCCTGCACGAGCGCGGGCGGGATCGCGTCTTCGTCGGCGACCAGCGCCTCGTTCGGGATCAGGCGTTCCTTGACGAAGCGGTCGAGCGCGTCGAGGAACTGGGCGAGGGTGTCGGAATCTAGGGCCATGGTGTTCTCTGGGGTCAGGGGGCTACGGCCGCCACGCGGCGGACAAGGTCGATCAGGCGGGGCGCGACATCGCTTTCGATCAAGTCGCGCGTCAGGGTTTGCGACGGGCCGCCACAGTTGAAGGCGACAATGGGCGAGCCGTCGTGCGGGATGAACGGCACCGCCACCGCGTTCACGTCGCGCTTCCATTCGGTGAAGGAAGTGCAGTAGCCGCGGGTCTGGTAATCCTCGATCGCCTGTTCGATGCCGGGCTGGACGTTCGGCCAGTTCTCGCCCTCATGCTCGCGCACGGCGTCGATGATCCGGGCGCGCTCGTCCTCGGGGTGGGCGGCGATGCAGGCGCGGCCGACGGCGGTCGTACCCAGCTTGATATGCGCGCCGACCTCGATCGCGAGCGTCACCGCATTGGTGCCCTTGCAGCGTTCCAGATAGACCATCGACAGCCGGTCGCGGCTGGCCATGGCCACCGGCATCCCGGTGTAATCGGCCAGTTCCTGCATGTAGGGCTTGGCGAGTTGTCGCAGGGGCATCCCGGCAAGGCAGGAAAAGCCCAGCGACAGCACCGGCGGGGCCAGCTGGTAGCGGGCGGTGTCGGGATTGTAGCTGAGGTAGCCCAGCTTGTGCAGCGTGTAGGTCAGCCGCGACACGGTGGATTTGCTCAGGGCCGTGCGCTCGGCCAGATCGCGGTTGCCCAGCGCCTCGCCCTCACGGCGAAAGGCGCGCAGAAGTTCAAGGCCACGAGCGAGAGCCACCACGAAATCGCGGTCCTGTTCGTCGTCCTCCGGTTTGTCCTTCCTTGGCCTCACGAGTGTCCCTCCCCAGGACAAATGCTGCGACTTGAATCCTGTCTAAGCCAAAGCTATGGTTCGCGTCAATAGTGCGGAAGAGTTTTCCGCATAGCGGAATACAGGTAATGCCCACCTTGTCCCGCTTGCCCCAAGGAAGAAGCGGGTGGCGCCGCCAATCGAGGACGTGAACATCATGAAAGATTTGGATTACCCGCAGATCCGCCACCTCATCGGCAAGGACTGGCTGGCCACCGCAGCCGCCGGCGACCGGGCAGTCATCAACCCCGCCAACGGGGCAGAAATCGGCCGAATCCCACAGGCCACGGCCGAGGATCTGGAGCGTGCAGTGCGCCGCGCCGAATCGGCCTTTGCGTCGTGGAAGGATCGCGCGCCCACCGATCGTGGCGCAATCCTGCGCCGGTTCGCCGATCTTCTGCGGCAGAACGATGCGATGATCGCCCGCTGGATCACGCTGGATGAAGGCAAGCCGCTGGCCGAGGCGCTTGTCGAGGTGCGGTCGTCTGCCGACCACGTTGACTGGCACGCCGAGGAATGCCGCCGCATCTATGGTCGCATCGTGCCATCGCGCAATCCGACGGTCCAGCATCTGGTGGTGCGCGAACCGGTGGGGGTTTGCCTGGCGATCACGCCCTGGAACTTCCCGCTCAGCCAGGCGGTGCGCAAGGTGGCGGCGGCGCTGGCGTCCGGCTGCACGATGATCCTGAAAGGTCCGGCCGAGGCCCCGGCGGGCTGCCTTGCCATCGCGCGCTTCCTGCAAGAGGCGGGTCTGCCCGAGGGCTGCCTGAACCTTGTCTGGGGCAATTCGGCCTTCATCTCGGAAACGCTGATCGCGCACCCTGTCGTGCGCAAGATCACCTTCACAGGGTCGGTCGAGGTGGGCAAGCATCTGGCCGCGCTGGCAGGCCAACACATGAAGCGGGCAACCATGGAACTGGGAGGCCATGCGCCGGTGCTGGTGTTCGATGATGCAGATGCCGGGGCGGCGGCGCGGGCGCTGGCGGGCAACAAGCTGCGCAATGCCGGGCAGGTCTGCATCTCGCCCACGCGGTTCTTCGTGCAGGCGGGCATTCACGAACGGTTCCTGTCGGAACTCGTGACGGCGTTCGAGGCCGTGAAGGTCGGCGACGGCCTGGCCGAGGGCACGCAGATGGGGCCGCTTTGTCATGCGGGCCGCGTCACGGCGATGGAAAAGCTGGTTGCGGATGCGCGCGAACACGGCGCCGAGGTGCTGACCGGTGGCACGCGGATCGGCAACAGCGGCAGCTTCTACGCGCCCACAATTGTCAACACCCCGGACGACAGCATCGACCTGATGCGCGAGGAACCCTTCGGGCCGGTCGCGGTCGTGTCGCCCTTCCGCGAAATCGAGGACGGACTGGCGCGCGCCAATGGCCTGCCCTTCGGCCTTGCCTCCTATATCTTCACCAACGCGCTGGACCGCGCCGATCGTGCGGCGGCGGGCCTTCAGGCGGGGATGGTCAGCATCAACCACTTCGGTCTTGCACTGCCGGAAACGCCGTTCGGAGGTGTGCGTGACAGCGGCTATGGAAGCGAGGGCGGGACCGAGACTTTTGACGGCTACCTGTCGACCAAGTTCATCTCGCGCAATTCTGCGCCGGTCCGGTGAGGTGTGACATGCCTGTTGATCTTGCACTGAGCGGTGGCACCGCCATCCTGACCATAGACAACCCGCCGCTGAACCTGCTGAGTGCCGAAATTCGGGCGGGCCTTCTGCACGGGATGGACGCGGCGGTAGCGCAGGGCGCGAACCGGCTGATCGTGACCGGGGCAGGCACGACCTTTGTCGCCGGGGCGGATGCCAAGGAGTTCGGTCTGCCTCCGACTGCACCGCACCTGAACGACGTGCTCTTGCACCTCTCACGGCTTCCCATCCCGACCATTGCCGCGATCAATGGCGCCGCATTTGGTGGCGGGCTGGAGATTGCGTTGGCCTGTCGCTATCGCATCGCCGCACCCGGCGCGCAGCTGGGATTGCCCGAGGTGGTTCTGGGCATCGTGCCGGGCGCGGGGGGCACGCAACGGCTTCCACGGCTGATCGGGGTCAAGGCTGCGCTGGACATGATCGTGAACGGCAAGCCCATCGCGGCGGGCAAGGCATTGTCGGTGGGGCTGGTCGATCAGCTTGCCGACGACCCGGTGGCGGCGGCACTGGCGCTGGACGGCACCATCCTTGCCACGGCGCAGGGGCCGGACCAGCGGCCCGCGCCGCTGGCCGATGACGCGGCCGTGGCGGCGATGCAGGCGCAGGCGCAGCGGCGGATGCCGGGCCAGATCGCCCCGCCAGTCGCGGTGAGTCTGGTTGCGGCAACGGCCAGTCTGCCCCTCGCCGAAGGGCTGGCGCGAGAACGCGCGGCGTTTCTGGAGTTGCGCGCCTCGCCGCAGGCGCGGGCGCTGCGGCATGTGTTCTTTGCCGAACGGGCGGCGGGCAATAGGGGGCGAGACTATCCCAAGCCCGCGCGGGACATCGCGACTGCCATTGTGGTTGGCGGCGGCAACATGGGGGCCTCCATCGCCTATGCGCTGGCGACCGCGGGCATTTCCGTGACAGTCGTCGAACGCGATGCGGCGGCGGCGGGGCGGGCCGAGGGAAACCTGCGCAAGCTGGTTGACCATGGTATCGGTCGAGGCACGCTTTCCGCCTCCGAGGGCGCGGCGATCCTGGACCGGCTGACCGCCGTTGTCGGTTATGCCAACCTGCCGCCCGCCGATCTGGCCATCGAGGCGGCCTTCGAGGATTTCGCGGTCAAGCGCGCGATCTTTGCCGAACTTGAAGCCGCCCTGCCGCCAGAGACGATCCTGGCCACCAACACCTCCTACCTTGACGTGAACCGGCTGGCCGATGACCTTCTGAACCCGTCGCGCTTTCTCGGCCTGCATTTCTTCAGCCCGGCGCATGTGATGAAGCTGCTGGAGATCGTGAAGGGGGATCGCACCGCGCCCGAAACGCTGGGCGCGGCCTTCGCGCTGGCGCGGCGCTTGGGCAAGATCCCGGTCCTGTCGGGGGTGTGCGACGGGTTTATCGGCAACCGTATCCTGACGCGCTACCGGCGCGAAGCGAACCTGCTACTGGCGGAAGGCGCGCTGCCCGCCCAGGTCGATGCCGCGATGCAGGGCTTCGGCATGGCGATGGGTCCCTTTGCGGCGCAGGACCTGTCCGGTCTTGACATCGCTTACGCCAATCTCAGGCGGCAGGACGCGGCCGCAGACCCGCGCCACGTGCCCCTGGTCGAGCGGCTGGTCGAGGATTACCAGCGGCTTGGCCGCAAGACCGGCGCGGGGTGGTATGACTATGGACCCGATGGCAAGTCCGCCGTGTCAGCCCTTGTAACGGAGGAAATCCGTAAGGTCTCGACCCGACTGGGCAATGCCCGGCGCAACTTCACAGCCGACGAGATCGTCGAACGGATCACCCTTGCGATGATCGCCGAGGCCTGCGCGATCCTCGAGGAAGGCATCGCCGAGCGACCTCAGGACATCGACCTTGTGCTGGTTCATGGCTACGGCTTTCCGCGCTGGCGCGGCGGGCTGATCCATCATGCCGACAGCCTTGGGGTGAGCGCCCTGGTGGCGCGCTATGGGGCGCTGGCCGCAGCCGATCCGCATGGCTGGTCGGTGCCGCCGCTGCTGGCGCGGCTTGCGGCACAGGGTCTGACCCTGGACAGCCTGAACGCCGCCGATGGCCGCGGCTGAGAACTTTGCCCCGCGTGTGACTGCAGAAGGGCGCAAAACAGCAAGAAGATGCAACACGGCAAGCAAGCACGTTCAATACTGACCACGCCACGACGTGTAGCGTCAAAAGATCAGGATCATGCCGCGAACCCCGCGCCGATGGAGGATCGGACGCAGGGGGAACGGACCGGAACGCCACCTTTGGAGGATGAAATGGCAATCAGCAAAGAAGCCGATACACTGCGTGCGCTCTATCAGAGCTGGACCGACCAGATGGTCGCGAACCCCAACCTGACGATCGCAAACCTGCGCAGCATGTTCGATGAATGGGGCCAGCCCGCGCTGGAACCGGAGAACGTCACCTATAAGAGCGACCACGTCGGCGGGGTCGAGGCGATCTGGGCGTTCCCCGTGGGTGCCGACACCAAGCGCGTGATCGTCTACACCCATGGCGGCGGCTTTGCCGTCGGTTCGGCCGACAGCCACCGCAAGATGGCGGGCCATCTTGCCAAGGCGCTGGGCGTGACCGCCTGCATTCTGCACTACCGCCGTGCGCCGGAACATCCCTTCCCCGCCCAGATCGAGGACGCGGTTGCCGCCTACAAGGCGCTGCTGGCCAAGGGATTTGAGGCGAAGAACATCCTGACGGCAGGCGACAGCGCCGGGGGTAACCTCGCCATCGCCTCGGTGCTGAAGTTCCGCGACCTTGGCCTGCCCCTGCCGGGGGCCGTGATTGCCTATTCGCCGTGGCTGGACATGGCGCTGCGCGGCAAGACGCTGGAAACCAATGCGGCGACCGATGCGCTGGTCGGCAAGCCGATCCTTGAGGCGATGGCCGGCATGTTCCTCGGCGGCGCCACTGATCCGCTCAACCCGCTCGCCAATCCGCTGGAAAACGACTTCACTGGCTTCCCGCCGCTCTACATCAACTGCGGTGGCGCCGAGACGCTGCAAAGTGACTCGGAAACCCTCGCTGCCAAGGCGAAGGCTCAGGGCGTGAAGGTGACACTTTCGGTGGTTCCCGGCATGCAGCACGTCTTCCCGGCCCTGGCGGGCCGTGCCCCCGAGGCCGATCAGGAACTGGCGCGCATCGCCGCTTGGTATCGCGCGCTCTGATCCCCCCGCCCCGGCGCCGCCCGACGGCGCGGGGCACCCCCCCACCTTTCATAACAGTCAACCGGCACCTCACCCGCGGTTCGCGGGGCGGCGGTGTCATGCTCTGGGAGGAGTAGCATGACCAAATCTCTGGAAACCACCAAGACCAAGGGCGCCGATTTCGACGCCGTCGTGATAGGCGCGGGCTTTGGCGGCCTGTATTCCGTCTACAAGCTGCGCAACGAGCAGGGCCTGAACGTCAAGGCCTTCGACAGTGCGGGCGATGTGGGCGGCACCTGGTACTGGAACCGCTATCCCGGCGCGCTGTCCGATACCGAAAGCTTCGTCTACCGCTATTCCTTCAGCGGCGAGCTTTTGCAAAAGGGCCGCTGGAAGACCCGCTATCTGACGCAGCCCGAAATCCTCGACTACATGAACGAGGTCGCGGACACCTACGATCTGCGCCGCAGCTACCAGTTCAACACCCGCGTTACAGCGACCCATTTCAACGACGAAACCGGTCTGTGGCATGTCACGACCGACAAGGGCCAGATAGTGACCTGCAAGTATCTGATCACGGGTCTCGGGCTCCTGTCCGCAACGAACACACCGAAGTTCAAGGGCATCGACAGCTTCAAGGGACAGGTGCTGCACACCGGCGCCTGGCCTGAGGGGATTGACCTCAAGGGCAAGCGCGTGGGTGTGATCGGCACCGGCTCCACGGGGGTTCAGGTCATCACCGCGACGGCGCCGATTGCCGGGCATCTGACGGTGTTCCAGCGCTCGCCCCAGTATGTCGTGCCGATCGGCAACACGCCCCAGGACGAGGCGACCATCGCCCAGCAAAAGGCCAACTACGATGACATCTGGAAGCAGGTCAAATCGTCGGTTGTGGCCTTCGGCTTCCAGGAAAGCACCGTGCCGGCGGAAACCGCTTCGCCTGAAGAACGCGAGCGCGTGTTCGAGGCCGCATGGCAGCGCGGCGGCGGTTTCTACTTCATGTTCGGCACGTTCTGCGACATCGCGACCAGTCAGATCGCAAACGATGCGGCGGCCGACTTCATCAAGAAGAAGATCAGGGAAATCGTGAAGGATCCCGCAACCGCAAAGGCGCTGACGCCGCGCGACATCTACGCCAAGCGGCCCTTGTGCGGGGACAACTACTACGAGGTCTACAACCGTCCGAACGTGACCCTCGCCGATGTAAAGGCCGACCCGATTGCCGAGTTCACCCCGACCGGCATCCGGCTGGAAAGCGGCGCGGAACACGAACTGGATGTGGTGATCTTCGCCACCGGATTCGACGCGGTGGACGGCAACTACGTCAAGATGGACATGCGCGGCCGCGGGGGCGTGACCATGCGGGACAAGTGGAAGGACGGCCCGCTCGGTTACCTTGGCATGATGGAGACGGACTTCCCGAACCTCTTCATGATCCTTGGCCCGAACGGCCCCTTCACCAACCTGCCGCCGAGCATCGAAACGCAGGTCGAGTGGATCGCCGACACCATCGAGATGATGGAAGCCAAGGGTCTGTGCTGCATCGAGCCGACCGAGGCCGCCCGCGACGAATGGGTCACGCTCTGCCGGACGATCGCCGACATGACCCTGTTCCCGAAAGCCGAAAGCTGGATCTTCGGTGCGAACATCCCCGGCAAGAAGAACGCGGTGATGTTCTACATGGCGGGCATCGGCAATTACCGCAATGCGATCAATGCGGTGAAGGACAGTGGTTATCAGACCATGATCTTCGACCGCGAGATGGCAAGCGCCTGACGCAGCGGAACACACGGCGGGCCGGGCAGGATTCTGCCCGGCCCATCGCTGTGCGCCAAGAAAACCACACAGCAAAAAAAGGGAGAGAGTCTGTGGGACGTGTATCTGGAAAAGTCGCCCTCGTGACGGGTGCTGCAATGGGGATGGGCAAGTCCCACTCCGAACTTCTGGCGCGCGAAGGCGCGCATGTCTTCGTCACCGACCGCGACGTGGCGGCGGGTGAGGGGGTTGCCAAAGGCATCGTGGCCGCTGGCGGCAAGGCCGACTTCATCAGGCATGACGTGGCAAGCGCAGCCGACTGGGCCAACGCCATTGCCACCGTGCGCGCCAAGGCCGGGCGGCTCGACATTCTTGTCAACAACGCGGGCGTGCTGATCCTGAAGCCCCTGCACGAAACCACGCCCGAGGAATTCGACCTGACGATGAACGTCAACGTGAAGGGCGTCTATCTGGGCATCCGGGCCGCCGTGCCGCTGATGAAGGAAGCGGGCAAGGCGTCGATCGTCAACATCTCGTCGATCTACGGCATCGTCGGTGCGGCGATGGCGGGGGCCTATATCGGCTCCAAGGGTGCTGTGCGGATGCTGACGAAATCCTGCGCCGTCGATCTGGCGGATACCGGGATCCGGGTGAACTCGATCCACCCCGGCGTCATCGACACGCCGATGACCAAGGACCTGCTGCACGCCGATCCGGCCACGCGGCAGGCGATCCTGGGATCGACGCTGCTCAAGCGCCCGAGCAAGCCCGAGGAAGTGTCGAACGCGGTGCTCTTCCTTGCGTCCGACGAAGCCTCGTTCGTCCATGGTGCCGAGATCGTCGTCGACGGCGGCTATACCGCAAACTGACCCCAAAGCCTGCCCTGTCCGCCCGGCTCGACCGGGCGGACAGGGGATTTGAGAAAGGAAGCCCTCCCATGAAGGTATTGGTCCCGGTCAAGCGGGTGATCGACTACAACGTGAAGGTTCGGGTCAAGGCGGACGGGTCGGGGGTTGACCTTGCGAACGTCAAGATGTCGATGAACCCCTTCGACGAGATCGCGGTGGAAGAGGCGATCCGGCTGAAGGAGAAGGGCGTCGCGACGGAGGTCGTCGTCGTCTCGATCGGCGTCAAGCAGGCGCAAGAGACGCTGCGCAATGCGCTTGCGATGGGCGCGGACCGGGCGATCCTGATCGAGGCCGCCGCCGACGTCCACACCGATATCGAGCCGCTGGCCGTGGCCAAGCTGCTGGCTGCGGTCGTCAAGGAAGAGGCGCCGGGCCTCGTCCTCTGCGGCAAGCAGGCGATCGACAACGACATGAACGCCACGGGCCAGATGCTGGCCGCCCTGCTGGGCTGGAGCCAGGCGACCTTCGCCTCCGAGGTCGCCATCGAGGGCGACACGGCCCGCGTGACGCGCGAGGTGGACGGCGGGTTGCAGACGATTTCGGTCAAGCTGCCGACCATCATCACCGTCGATCTGCGCCTGAACGAGCCGCGCTATGCGTCCTTGCCGAACATCATGAAGGCCAAGGCCAAGCCCTTGGCCACCAAGACGCCCGCCGACTATGGCGTGGACGTCTCGCCCCGCCTGACGGTGGTCAAGACCGTTGAACCGGCGGGCCGCAAGGCGGGGGTCAAGGTGGCTTCCGTGGCCGAGCTGATCCAGAAACTGAAAGACGAAGCGGGGGTGATCTGAGATGGCCGTTCTTCTTCTTGCTGATGTGGTCGATGGCAAAATGGCGACCGACCAGGTGGCCAAGGCGCTGACCGCGGTGATGTCGCTGGGTCCGGTGACGGTGCTGGTCGCCGGTCCGGACGCCACTGCCGCAGCGGCCGAGGCCGCAACGCTGGACGGCGTGGCCAAGGTGCTTCTGGCCGAGGATGCGGCCTATGCCCATGGCTTGGCTGAACCCACCGCCGCGCTGATCGTGTCGCTGGCGGGCGACTACGAGCACATCGTCGCCGCCTCGGGCGCGCTGTCGAAGTCGGTGCTGCCGCGCGTGGCCGCGCTGCTCGACGTGATGGTGATCTCGGAAGTTCTCGCCGTGCATGACGGCTCGACCTTCGACCGCCCGATCTATGCCGGGAACGCGATCCAGACGGTCAGGACCTCGGATGCGAAGAAGGTCATGACCATCCGCACCGCGACCTTCGATGCGGTCGGCAAGGGCGGCAACGCCCCGGTCGAGAAGGTCTCGGCCAGCGTGGACGGCAGTCTCTCGGCCTGGGTCGAGGACAAGGTGGCGTCCAGCGACCGTCTGGAGCTGACCTCGGCCGGGATCGTGGTCTCGGGCGGGCGCGGCGTGGGCAGCCAGGCCGACTTCGCGCTGATCGAGAAGCTGGCGGACAAGCTGAATGCCGCTGTCGGGGCGTCCCGGGCGGCGGTGGACAGTGGCTACGCGCCGAACGACTGGCAGGTCGGCCAGACCGGCAAGGTCGTGGCGCCGGACCTTTATGTCGCGGTCGGCATCTCGGGTGCGATCCAGCATCTTGCGGGGATGAAGGACAGCAAGGTCATCGTCGCCATCAACAAGGACGAAGAGGCTCCGATCTTCCGGGTCGCCGACTATGGCTTGGTCGCCGACCTCTTCACGGCCATCCCGGAGTTGATCGAGAAGCTGTAAGCCTGCTACATTTGGAGCATCAATATGACCGACGTCTTCATCTGCGACTACATCCGCACGCCGATCGGCCGGTATGGCGGGGCACTGTCGTCGGTGCGCCCCGACGATCTGGGGGCCATTCCGCTCCGCGCGCTGATGGACCGCAACGCCGGCGTGGATTGGGAAGCGGTGGATGACGTGATCTTCGGCTGCGCTAATCAGGCGGGCGAGGACAACCGTAACGTGGCGCGCATGTCGCTGTTGCTGGCAGGTTTGCCGGTCGGAGTGACGGGGACCACGATCAACCGGCTTTGTGGCTCGGGGATGGACGCGGTGCTGACCTCGGCCCGCCAGATCGCCGCCGGCGAGGCGCAGCTGGTCATCGCGGGCGGTGTCGAAAGCATGAGCCGCGCCCCCTTCGTGATGCCCAAGGCCGACAGCGCCTTTTCCCGCAACGCCGAGATCTGCGACACCACCATCGGCTGGCGGCTGATCAATCCGGCGATGCATGCGGCCTGGGGCACGGATTCGATGCCGCAGACCGGGCAGAACGTGGCGGATGACTACGGCATCAGCCGCGAGGCGCAGGACGCGATGGCGCTGGCCAGCCAGGCCAAGGCGTCGGCCGCGCAAGCCAACGGGCGCCTCGCGCAAGAGATCACCCCGGTGACGATCCCGCAGCGCAAGGGCGAGGCGCTGGTGGTGGACCGCGACGAACACCCCCGCGCCACGACCCTCGACTCGCTGGGCAAGCTGAAGCCCCTGTTCCCGAACGGCTCGGTCACGGCGGGCAATGCCTCGGGCGTCAACGATGGCGCGGCAGCGCTGATCCTCGCCTCGGCGGCAGCTGCGCGCGTGCATGGGCTGACGCCGATCGCCCGCATCCTCGGCGGGGCGACCGCGGGCGTGCCGCCGCGCATCATGGGCATCGGCCCGGCGCCCGCGAGCCAGAAGCTGATGGCGAGGCTCGGTCTGACGCAGGCCGATTTCGACGTGATCGAACTGAACGAGGCCTTCGCCGCGCAAGGCGTGGCCACGCTGCGCCAGCTCGGGATCGCCGACGACGATACTCGGGTGAACCGCAACGGCGGGGCGATTGCGTTGGGTCATCCTTTGGGCATGTCGGGTGCGAGGATCACCGGCACGGCGGCGCTGGAATTGCGCCACACCCACGGCAGGCGCTCACTCTCTACCATGTGCATCGGCGTGGGGCAGGGCATCGCCATCGCGCTGGAACGGGTGTGAGTGTCCCTATATCTGCTCTGTCCTTTCGAATCCTTGACGAGCCGGAGTGCAGAGGCGCAGCCTTGCCGGGTGCTGGTCATGCGATTTTCGCTGATTGGGGAGACTGCACATGGTCGAGATTGTCAGGGGCAAGGAGGTCACTATCCGGTTCGACGCGTCGTTGTGCGTCCACTCGCGCAACTGCGTTCTGAGCCATCCCGAGGTCTTTGTGCCGAATGTGAAGGGTGAGTGGATCTACCCCGATGCCGCGTCCGTCGAGACGGTCATGCTGATCGGCCTCACCTGTCCGTCGGGAGCGATCAGCGTCAGCCGCAATGACGGCGCGCAGACCACGGAACAGTCGCCAGTGGTGAACACGGTTCGGGTGCGGGAAAACGGCCCCCTGGCGATCGAGGCGGACCTGCGGTTGCGCGGAGAACCGCTGGGCCGGGTGCGGGCCACCCTCTGCCGCTGCGGCCAATCGCAGACCAAGCCCTTCTGCGACGGCTCGCATACCGCTGCCGGATTCGCAGCGACGGGCGAACCGGCGGCAAAGGACACCCCAACGCTGGAGGCGCGCGACGGGCCCGTCGATCTGCTGCCGCAACCGAACGGGCCGTTGAAGACCACCGGCAACCTGGAGGTCGTCAGCGGCACGGGCCGGACGGTCAACAAAGTGCGTCAGGCCTTTTTCTGCCGTTGCGGCGCGTCGCAGAACAAGCCGTATTGCGATGGCAGCCACAAGGCGGCTGGCTTCGTGGCGGAGTAGCGGGCGAAGGCGCGGCCGGGCGTCTTGCTTCGCGTTCGGCTTCTGCAGCCAAGGGCAACCACCCGGCAGTCGCCCAGGATTTCAAGGCGGCCGTTGCGGACGTGGACGCGGTTCCTTTCGTTACACCGGAATAGAACCTCTCGATCCCGGGTGGGCTGCGGAACGCCATCGACTGGACGAGCCGCCCCCGAGGACAGAACTCGTTAAACCGTAAGCCATTGGGCATCATCGGAACCTCGCCTGGGGCTATCGGCACTGCCGTTGGACAGCAGTACCTGAAGAGCATCCTTAGCTTCTGCAACTCCCCGATGATGAATGCGATCGAAGCCTATATCCAGTTCACGCCGGACCTGATTTCCGACGATGGCAATGTCAGCGTTGGATCGACCGAGACGTTCCTGCGCAATTATTTGAGCGACTTCAGCAACTTCGTCGAGCGGGTTCCGACTGACTGTCCTCGCACCACGTAGCATTTCGGGGGCGGGAACGCTGCGACGCACAACACTTTCTAACTTTACAAATTGAAGATAAATCGTGAAGTTGAGGCAGATAACTTTTGGGAATATTGATCTTGACCGAGCCCCGTTTCGCCACTCGCCTGAACTCCTTCGCTTCCGCAGCGCACATTGCGTGGCCGGGTATCAAAGGCAAACCCAGCGTCTTGCAGATGGCCGAGCGCGCCGCGCGCGTTCAGGGCCTGACTGACCTTGATCTCAATTTTCCCGATCATCTTGGCGAAGATCCGCGCGAGTTGGCAAAGAAGCTAGGCGATCTCGGGCTTGCGATTAACGGCTTTGCCATGCGCTATTACACCAACCCGGCATTCAAGCTCGGGGCGTTCACCCATCCTGACGCTGCTGTCCGGCGGGAGGCAATCGATCTTACCAAGAAGGGGATCGACGCTGCCCGCGAGGTGGGTTCAAGCCTCATGACGCTGTGGCTCGGCCAAGACGGTTTCGACTACGCGTTCCAGGCGGACTACGCCCGCTTGTGGCAACACGAAATTGATGGAATTCGTGAAGTTTGTGAGCATGATCCCGATTGCATGATCAGCATCGAGTATAAGCCGAACGAGCCGCGATCCTACAGCCTGATGCCTGATGCGGCAACGACGCTGCTGGCGATCCGCGATGTTGGTGCAGACAATCTTGGTGTCACGCTCGACTTTGCCCATGTTCTTTATGCCGACGAGCAACCGGCCTTTGCTGCAGCCCTGATTGCCAGACACAGCAAGCTTCTCGGCGTCCATCTGAACGATGGTTATGCCAAGCGGGACGATGGTCTCATGGTTGGCGCCGTACACACGGTCCAGACAATTGAACTGCTGCGGCAGATCCGTCGTGATGGCTACGACGGTGCCATCTATTTCGACACATTCCCAGACATGACCGGACTTGATCCGGTTCACGAATGCGAGGTGAACATCGCGACCGTCAAGCGGATGCTGAATGTCGTTGATCGCCTCGAGCAGGACAATCGCCTCACTGGTGCGATTGACCGCCAGGATGCCGTGGCGGCCCAGGCCATTTTGCAGGAGCTGATGCTCGGGGCCAACACGTAACGCCATTATCATGAAACTCGGGAGGAACCGATGAATAGACTTTTGACGCTTGCCGTGGCGGCGAGCCTCTGGGCCGGCGCAGCCTTTGCTCAAGATCTTGCCCCGCTCAATTCTGACTCTGAGCCAGATCGGATGGACTGGTCTGAACTGGAAGCAAAGTTCGGCGCATTTCCGGCAATCCCCGCCGGTACCAAAGCCGGTGGCGTTTCCAAGACCCTGACGAACGAATACTGGCGTTCGCTCGGCGAGGGCTACAAGGCCTTTGCCGATAGGGTCGGCGTCGAGAGTGTCTATCAGGCCGCGCAAAGCGAGGGAGACCAGCTGGGCCAGCTGACGATTGCCGAAGGCATGGTCACGCAGGGCTATAACGTTCTTCTCCTGTCGCCGCAGACCGACGCCAACCTGCAGCCGATCATGGAGCAGGCCAAGGCTGCCGGCGTGCCGGTCGTCAATGTAAACGACGCCGTTATCCCGCAAGCCGAGCACTATGTCGGAAACGTTCAGCGCGACAATGGCGTGCGCGTCGCCAAGTGGTTCATCGATAATCGCCCGGAAGGTGGCAAGGTTGCCATTGTTGAAGGACAGGCCGGTGTCTATGCGGCCGTGCAGCGGACCGATGGCTTCAGAAAGACAATTGAAGAATCCGGCAAGTTCCAGGTCGTGGCCAGCGTGCCCGGCAACTGGGATCGCCAGATGTCCTATGATGCGGCAACCAACATCCTGCAGCAGCATCCGGATCTCGTTGGCTTCTATGCTAACAATGATGGCATGGCGCTTGGCATCGTCGAAGCGGTAAAGGCCGCCGGCCTGCTTGAAAAGGTTGCCGTTTTCGGCACAGACGGTATTTCCGATGCCTATGCCTCGATCAAAGCAGGTGAGCTGACTGGCACCGTCGACAGCTTCCCGGTTCTGACCGGTGAAGTTGGTATGGAAGTCGCTCTGCGTCTCGTCGCCGGCCAGGATCTGCCGCGTGTCGTCGCAACACCCCAGGCGCTGATCACCAAGGACAATGTCGCCGAGTTCCAGGGCGAAGGCGTCGATCTTCGTGCCGTGCTGATGAAGGCTGCCGGCAAGTAAGGCCTCCCAAGGCAGGTGGTCGGTCCGCTCTGGACCGGCCGCCGATCCTCACGAAGGGCACAGAGATCATGACCACTGCCAGACTAGCTTTCGAAGGCATGACGAAGGTGTTTCCGAGCGTACGTGCCCTGTCCGATGTCTCCTTTCAGATTGCACCCGGCGAAATCCATGCACTGCTTGGTGAAAACGGGGCAGGTAAGTCGACCCTGCTGCGTATCTTGTCCGGGGTCTTCAAGCCGACAAGCGGGCAGCTTTTGATCGATGGCGTGGCTCAGGCCTTCAGGACACCTGAGAGCGCTCGCCTTGCCGGTGTTGCGATGATTCACCAGGAACTGCAGCAAGTGCCGCACCTGACCGTCGCCCAGAACATGTTCCTAGGGCACCCGATTACCTGGGCAGGTGGGCTCTTGGTAAACCGGCGCGAGCAGGAAAGGCGGGCTGCCGAAGCGCTAGCGATGATCGATGCTTCGATTGATCCCGCAGCGCCGATATCGTCACTGAAAGTGGCGCAGCGGCAGGTGGTCGAAATCGCCCGCGCTTTGCTCGACAAGGCCAAGATTATTGCCATGGACGAGCCAACTTCAAGCCTCACGCCGAGCGAATTTGAGAGCCTTGCGGAGGTCATCAAGCGGTTAGCCGCGAGCGGCGTAACAATCATCTATGTTTCCCACAAGATGGACGAGGTATTCGGAATCTGCGAGCGCGCAAGCGTGATGCGGGACGGCCGGCTGGTTGGTGTCGTTGACCTCAAGCAGACTGAGCCGGCCGACGTCATCTCGATGATGGTCGGCAGGGAACTGCAGGCAGAAGAGCATGTGTCCCACGCGACCCGGGATGTCCGTATCGAAGCGCGCAATCTCTCCTCTGCCAAGGTCCGGGATGTTTCCTTTGACCTACACAAGGGGGAAGTGCTCGGCATTGCCGGTTTGGTTGGTTCTGGCCGCACGGAACTGCTTCGTCTCATCGCGGGTGCCGATAGGGCGACTGGCGGAACCATCCAGATCGACGGGTCGACCCTGACACTTTCCAATCCGCGTGCTGCCATTGCGGCGGGTATTGGCCTTCTGCCTGAGGAACGCAAGCGTGAAGGCATAATTCCCGGCCGTTCGGTTACCAACAATGTCGCGCTGCCATCGATGAAACGTTTCGCGCCCGCTGGCATCATCCGGCATGGGGCCTTGAGGCGTACAGCGGCCGAATTGTTGACCCGCGTCAACCTTCGCCCGTTTCTGCTCGATCGACCAATTCGCCTGTTCAGTGGTGGCAATCAGCAGAAGGCAATCATTGCCCGGTGGCTGGCCGCGGGATCCAAGATTTTGCTGTTCGACGAGCCGACACGTGGCATCGATGTCGGTGCCAAGTCCGAAATCTACAATCTCATCGAGGAACTCGCCTGCGAAGGTCATTCCGTGGTGGTCGTTTCATCTGAACTCCCCGAAGTCATGCGTGTGTCCGACAGGGTCCTCGTCATGCGCGAGGGGACGGTGGTGGCCGAACTGCAGCGCGAAGAACTCACAGAGCAAGCCATTGTTTCTCATGCCGTCGGCAAGGGACTTCGTGCCCCCGCCCGGCAAAGCCAACAGGAATGAATGTCATGTCCGATACAACGCTTCATGCGGCCGCAACACAGTCGAAACTGCTTGGATCATTGTCTCTTCGCGATGCCGGCACTTTGATCGGACTGATTATCATCATCGCTATCTTCGGCCTGCTCGTTCCCGATTTCCTGTCGCAAAGGAACCTCGTCAACATCCTGCAGCAATCGAGCATCAATGCCTGCCTGGCGCTCGGTATGACGCTGGTCATCATCTCCGGAGGCATTGATCTTTCGGTCGGCCCTACGGCTGCCATCGCCGCCGTCATTACGGCAGCCCTTTTGGTCTCTGGTACGCCGATCCCGCTCGCTATTCTAGCCGGCCTTGGCATTGGCGTCATCTGTGGCTTGGTCAACGGTGTTCTCGTTGCCTATATCGGACTTCAGCCCTTCATCGTGACGCTTGGAACGCTCAGCACCTATCGCGCTATTGCCCTGATCTATACCGGAGGCAATCCGGTCTTTGGACTGCCACCGGAGTTCCGCTCCCTGTTTAATGGATCGGTCGCCGGCATTCCCAACTCGGTCCTTATGGTTGCAGTTGTGGCAATCCTTGCCTGGGTTCTTCTCAAGAAGACACCACTTGGCGAGTATCTGCTGGCTGTCGGCGGCAATGAAGAGGCCGCTTATGTGGCTGGCGTGCCGATCGCGATCACCAAGATCACGGCCTATGTGATCTCCGGTGCGTTGGCAGCCCTTGCCTCGATGATCCTGATCGGACGCCTGGGTGCTGCCGAACCTATCCTTGGCAACCTTTGGGAACTGGACGCGATCGCGGCTGCAGCCATCGGCGGCGCCTCCTTGATGGGTGGCAAGGGCAGTGTCGTCGGTACGCTTCTTGGTGCGATCATTCTCGGTAGCATGCGCAATGGTCTCACGTTGATGAACGTTCAGGCCTTCTATCAACTGCTGGCGACCGGCCTTATAATTCTCGTGGCGATGATGATCGATCGCGTAACGAGAGGCCGTGGATGAATTCCCTGAATGACTTGAAGGCGGTAGGCCCGCGCATCCGAATGATGATGCCTCATCTCACGCCCCTGGAGGCGCGGGTCGTTGAAACTGTGTTTGCGCTGCGCAATTTCACAGACGAAACGGCGCTGAAGGACATCGCGGCAGAAGCGGGGGTATCCGAAGCGATGGTGGTCAAGATCACCAAGAAGCTCGGTTTTTCCGGCTACCGAGACTTCAGGTCTGCCGTCACACAGTACAATCAGCTGCCGACTGCTGAAATGCATCAGGAACTGTCGATCGAGGATACCTCTCGCGAGATCATCCAAAAGGTGTTCCGGACCTCGATCAACGCACTCGAAGAGACGCTCGCGATCATAGACATGGACGCCTTCGATCGTGCGGCGGATCTGGTCAATCAGTCTGGGCAGCGTGATTTCTACGGTGTTGGCGGATCAGCCCAGATTGCCCGCGATGTCGCCCACAAGTTCTTGCGCATTGGCATTCGTGCCAACGTACAGGACGATTCGCATATGATGCTGATGTCAGCCGCGCTGCTCGGTCCGCAGGACATCGCTATTGGATTTTCCCATTCCGGCAATACGACGGCCGTCATCGAGGCAATCCAGTTGGCTCGGAAGAACGGCGCGCGAACGATTGCGATTACCAACTACAATTCATCCGCGCTGGCGCAGGTGGCCGATATCGTTCTCTGCTCCACGGCTCAGGGCTCACCGCTGATGGGGGAGAATGCCGCCGCTCGCATTGCTCAGCTCAACATTCTGGACGCCCTCTTCGTTGCCGTCGCGCAAAGGAATTACGGTGTCGCGGAGAAGAACCTGCAAAAGACAATGGCTGCGGTCATGTCGAAACGCAAAGACAAGATTGTGTAAGGAAGCATGTCTCAGGTCATCGTTTTTGGAAGCCTTCATTACGACATTATCGTCCACGGCCCAGGACGTCCACGCAAGGGCGAGACCGTGGCCGGCGAGCGCTGGTTGCCAAAATGCGGTGGCAAGGGTGGCAATCAGGCAATAGCTGCGGCCAAAACCGGTGTTATCACGGCAATGATCGGCGCCGTAGCCGATGACGAATTCGGACGCGTTCTCGTGGCTAACCAGGTAAGTGGACAGGTCGACAGCAGGTTCATTCGCGTCGTCGAAGGTGCCGGAAGCGGCATGAGTGTGGCGATTTTCGACCAGGACGGTGACTACGGCGCGGTGATCGTGTCGGGTAGCAATCTTGATTTGGGACAGGTCGATGTCGATGCTGCTGCTGAACTCTTTGCCCAAGGCGGCGTCCTCGTCCTGCAGAACGAGATCCCAGATGCGGCAAATGTGGCAGCGGCGCGGGCGACGCGATTGGCAGGAGGCCGTGTCATACTCAATGCGGCACCCGCGCGGGAGCTTTCGACGGACCTCATAGGGCTCGTGGACGTTATCGTCGTTAACCAGGTCGAAGCTGAGCAACTTACCCGGGGTCCGGTTGTAGAAACTCTTGAGGGCGCACTGGGTGCGGCCCGCCTTCTGGCCCAAATCTATCCTGTTGCCGTGGTGACAGCCGGCGGCGAAGGTGTGGCCTGCGCTACGGCTGAGGGGCTGGAGTTGGCGGTGCCCGCGCTTAAAGTGGAGCTTGTCAGCACGCATGGTGCCGGTGACGAATTTACGGGTGTGCTAGCCGCCGAACTTGCAAGGGGCATGGAGATCACAGTCGCCATTGATGCCGCCAATCAAGCCGCTGCTTCCCTTGTCAGCGGAGTGAGTCTGAGAGTCGGCTAGTGCAACGAGTACTAAGTTGAAGAATTGGTGTCATACGGCGCTTTCTACGGCTGAAGTTCCATAATTACTATTATCGGTGCAGCCCCTATAGCAGGGTGCGCGCTATTCCCAAGTGCGACTTCTGTTTGAAACCAATAGGTTATCAAACAGGAGGATTGTGTCATGGGATCAAAATACAGCCACCTGACGCTGGAGGAGCGCCGCAAGATTGAACGCTGGCGCCAGGCGAAAGTGTCACCTTGCCGAATGGCGAAGATCCTTGGGCGGCACCGATCAACGATTTTTCGAGAATTGAAACGCAACCATTTTCAAGATGAACAGTTGCCGGACATCGTCGGCTATTTTGCTGTGGCGGCCCACCAGGAATGCGCCACGCGTCGGTCACGAAAACGAAAACTGATCAAGCATTCGGATCTGCGTCATCTTGTGACCGATCGCATCAAGGATGGCTGGACGCCGGAACAGATTGCCGGACGCATGAGATACGAAGGCGCCTCCCACCGGGTCTGCCAGGAAACGATCTACCGTTATATCTATTCGAAGGAAGGCCTTGCCCAGGAGCTGTGGTGGTACTTGCCGACACATCGAAAGTCTCGAAAGCCCAGACGAGCGAGAAAGCGCCTGCCACCCAAATTCCATCGTGACGTCAGCATCTTGTTCCGGCCAGATGCCGTGGCACATCGGCAGGAGTTCGGGCACTGGGAAGGTGATTTAATGCTGTTCAAACAGCACTTTGGTTCTGGCAACGTTACGTCCCTGGTGGAACGCGTCACCCGGTTCACCTTGCTTTTAAAGAATGACAACAGAAGAACACATTTGGTGCTTGGCAAGGTCATCGATGCGATCCGCCACCTGCCAATCCGTTCCCGAAAATCCATCACGTTCGATCGAGGAACCGAGTTTGTGGCCTGGCCGCATCTTCAAGCGGAAATCGGTACACAAACCTGGTTCTGTGATCCATCTGCCCCCTGGCAGAAAGGCACCGTGGAAAACACCAACCGACGTGCCCGACGATGGCTTCCCCGCAAACTCAATATGAGCCGGGTCACCGATCTTGAGTTGAAAGGGATCTGTGACCGGCTCAATGCGACGCCCCGGAAATGCCTTGGTTGGAAGACGCCGGCCGAAGTCTTCAGGGAGAAGATGCTGGCGCAATGAGTGAACGCCCCCTACCCTTGCAATCCGCAGAAGTCGCACTTCAAGTATCGCTCACAAGCCATTTAGTAATGCGACACTTGGGCCAGTTAGAGATGCGACACCTCCCGTCCGTCTGACGCTGGTCAATATCAACGTTGGAAGGAAGACTGGCTTCGGCACGCCTAAGCGCTGACGGAGCTGCAATGTCTTTGATCACCATGTCGCAACATGAACTAAACCGGCTGGAAGCCATCCAGAAGATCCGCGATCGAAGATTGAGTATCGTTGACGCTGCCAGGCTTCTGAGCCTCAGCCGGAGCCAGGTCCATCGGCTCTTGCAGGCTTACGAGCGTGACGGTGCCGCTGGTCTTGTTTCCGGCAAGCGTGGCCGTCCCAGCAACCGCCGTCACAGCGACGAGTTTCGCAATGCCGTCCTCGACCTGGTGCGCGAGCATTATCACGACTTCGGTCCAACCCTGGCCCGTGAGAAGCTGCTTGAGCTTCATCAGATTGCCGTCGGCAAAGAGACCTTGCGCCAATGGATGACGGAAGCTGGTATTTGGAAGTCGCGGCGCGAACGCAAGCAGCGGATCTTTCAGCCGCGCGGCCGGCGCGATTGCCTCGGTGAACTCGTCCAGATCGATGGTTCGCATCACTGGTGGCTCGAGAACCGCGGCCCCAAATGTGCCTTGCTCGTCTACATCGACGACGCGACCGGCAAGCTGCTACATCTGCGTTTTGCGTTATCCGAGAACACCTTCGACTACCTCCTGGCAACTAAGGCCTATCTGGAACAATGGGGAAAGCCGCTTGCATTCTACAGCGACAAACACGGGGTTTTCCGGACCACACATGCGTCCGAGATGGACCGGACCAGCGGGCTAACGCAATTTGGCCGCGCTCTTTACGAGCTTAACATCGACATCGTCTGCGCCAACACCCCGCAAGCCAAAGGCCGGGTCGAGCGCGCCAACAGAACTCTTCAGGACCGGCTGGTGAAGGAATTGCGTTTGCGCGGTATCAACACGCTTGAAGAGGCCAACGCTTTCGCTCCGGAATTCATCGCGGATTTTAACCACCGTTTTGGCAAGGAGCCGCGCAATCCGAAGGACATGCATCGCCCCTTGGCCGATCATGAGAACCTGGATGGCGCCATGTGCCGGAAGGAGATCCGCACGGTGTCACAGGCTCTGACGCTACGCTATGAGAAGGTGATTTTCATTCTGGATCCGACGGATTACGCCAAGATACTGCCCCGCCAGAAGGTGATCGTCTGCGACTATCCCGACGGCCGCCTGGAGATCATGCACGAGGGCACCCTTCTCCCGTACAGAACATTCGATACCTTGCGGTCAATTCACAGAACCAGGGTTGTTGAGAACAAGCGGTTGGACGACATTCTGTCGGTTGTGGCCGAGATGCAGGAAGGCCGGGAGCAGCACCGGCGTCGGCATGGCCCCTCTCGTGCCGGTCAGAAGGACCACATGTTCGGCATCCCGGACGGCAGCGTGAGCAACGGCTATCAGAAGCGTGGCCGCAAGCCCGGACGCCGATCGGATTTCATGAATGATCCGGAAGTGAATGCTAGAAGGAAGAAGGCGCTGGCGAGGATAGAAGCGGCGGAGTGATCGGCCAATATCGGTCCCATCCTCTAAGTGATGCTACGCGCAGCTGGATATTGCAATGCACTATTTTCTGTATTGAGCACAGGTGGACAACCGCCCCAGCCGGGCGCAGAAAACGGGACGGCCTGGTATCTTCGTTGAGATTTTCATTCAGTTTCAGCTGGATCGTCTTTGCTATGAATAAGCTTCGAAAGTCTTGCACTGGTCCTGATCGTCCTCGTTAGTCCAGTCGGCGCGCAGTTGAGATATTGGTCAACTCGCAATATGGATGATGAACGCATAATCAGCTATCTGAATAATATGGATGCGCTCGTTCAGAAAGCACAGGCGAGCAAGAATACCGAATGAGCTGGAACCTTCGCGATTGGGCACGGATCATAAAGCGCGACGTCGCTGCTCTTTGCAGCGCGAGCCGAGATCCGCGTGTTCCGTGGTACGCGAAGGCCCTCGCCATTGTCGTTGCTGGCTATGCCCTTTCCCCCATTGACCTAATCCCCGACTTCATACCCGTACTTGGTTACCTGGATGATGTCGTGCTTCTGCCGCTCGGTATTTATTTCGTCATTAAGCTCATTCCACCCGAGATCATGGCGGAGCACCGGGAACTAGCAGCCGCTGCCGCCGAACGACCGGTTAGCCGTATCGCTGCCGCGATTATCATCGCATGCTGGGTTGTGGCATTTGCTCTTACGATTTGGTTCTTGCACGGTTACTTTTCCACATAGCATTCAGACACAGCTTGGAGCATCGCTATGACCGACCGCGCCAGAGGAACAGCCGCCAGAAAAGAAAAGCAAAAACACCGCCTCTATCAGGCGCGAACAGCCGCATTAACCGTTGCCCTAGGTGCAGTCCTGTCTGTCCAGTCACAGAGGGCTCAATCAGAACCAATTCCGGTGGATGTGCAATTGGTTTTGGCGGTGGACGTATCGAGTTCGATGAGCCGTGAAGAGCTCGAAATCCAGCGCTCGGGATATGTCGCTGCGATTAAAGACCCGCTTTTTGTAACAGCGATCCAACTTGGAGCGACCGGCAGGATTGCCGTTGCCTATGTGGAATGGGCCGGACCCGACTTTCAAGTTCTCACTATGCCATGGCAGATAATCGACAATTCGGAAACAGCGCAGCGCTTCGCAGATGACCTTGCGGCCAAGCCGCTGACAGGAGGAACCGACACTTCCATTTCCAAAGCATTGCTTTTTTCGGCATCGCTCCTCTCGAAATCGTCCTATCAGGCCATGCGCAAAGTCATCGATGTTTCCGGCGACGGGCCGAATACTACTGGGCCATACATCGTGCCAACTCGTGACGCCGTGATCGCTGAGGGGATTACGATCAACGCGCTGCCTTTGCTTCTCAATCCCGCTCCGTCGGAGATATCCGGTGAGGTGGAACTCATGCGCTATTTTGAGAGCTGTGTTATTGGCGGTCCTGGCGCATTCGCCTTTCCAGTTCGCAACACGGACGGTCTCGTTGCAGGGATTAAGCGCAAGCTCATTTTGGAAGTCGCTTCGGCCGGACCACATTTAGTGACCGTTTCGGCATCAGATTGGACTTCAGCCGATTGCAGAGTTGGGCAAAGAGAATTCTACGAATGAACTCAAATCGTTCATTCCAAGATGCTATGCACCTTCAAAATCTTTCAAGATGGCCCGCATTACGAGTTCGGGCTGACAAAGTCCGAATAGGTCCTCAATCACCCGCCCCCTCACCTCCCTTGCAACCCGGCCCAGCCGGTCGGATCGGGGGCTGGCCGCTTCAGCGAGCGGCAAAGTCTGACTGTCGCATTTCTATCGGGCTAGCGACGTCGCGTTTCTAAACAGCTTTGACAGTTATAACGTTACATTCAACGTCGCGCATTCTTTTAAATGAAGACATCGCCTACAGAGCCTGAAACACGCCTGCTGACCGATCAAAGTATTTCTCGGGAGGAACTTGTCAGCGGTTCAACAGCCGAGCCTGGCTTTACAAGTTTTTCAGCTCTGCCTCGATCAACTCCCTAATTGCTCTCTTCAAGTTATCCACTTTCGGGGACTTTTTATCGTCATAGTAAATGCGATGGATGTTGAAAGATGCGGCGCTTGCGACGACAGGAGAGATGGAGGCAATATCTAAGATCTTGCCTCCGACGCTCACATTGATCTGCTGGGGATGGCCGCCGACGACACCTCTCGTCTTATAGATTGGCCGATTATACGTGTCGTAATAGCAGCTATCGCTCCAGATTGAGGAATCTGCCTGCAGCTTCTCGGCAACAGCCTTACAGATTCCTTCGATCAGCTGAACGCGTGATAGTGCAGTCAGTTTGCTGGTTCCGACGCGTGCGGCAAGTGCTTCGTCGGCTACCTTCCAGATATCGACCATTGGCAAAATCCGGCGGTCCGAGAGTCGCGTCGCGACGTCGCTAACAGAAGGATCAGTCGCTTCGCGCAATAGATGGAGGGATCCCCAAAAGAGCGTATCGTCGAGAAGGTGCGCGTGGTCGAGATTGTCCGGCTCACGAAAAAATCGAATAAATGGGTGGTTCTCCGAAAGACCTGTGGCTGTCACCTCATTTGAGTCGATCAGCTGAAAAACCTTGCTCAAGAGCTGGGCGAACATGAACTCCAGACCCCTTGTCTTCTTGTGCAGATAGATGGTTGGATAGAGCTGGAACAACGTGACTGTGAACTGTTCGAGCGAGATATAGGCCTTGCTATCGACATAGAGAAATTGAGCATCACCGTTCTGACCTGGCTTAAAATTCCGTAAGAGCCAATCAAGGTCGATTCCTCCAGAGGACACACCGGCGAAGTAGGCGTCCCTTTTCGCGTAATCGAGCCTGTCGGCGTCAAGCTGACTTGAAACGATGGACGTATAGACGCAGTTTTCATCCTTCTTCTTAATGATGTCACGGACCATGCCGGGAAATTCAGAACCACCAAACTTAGTTAGCGCCGTGCCGATCGAAGAGTCGGTGATAATCTTTCGGCTAACAGACTCATGATCGACGGCAGCTTCGAAGCTCTCCGCGCGTTCGCCTTCGAGCGAGTTGCGCGCCAGAAAGAATTCCATGGCCTTCTCGAAAGCGTGGCTAAACATGCCGTGGCCGACGTCATGCAGCAACGCGGCTGCCAGGCAAGCTTCGGCCTTGGGCGACCATTTCCCGTCAGCCCCTTCGGGCTCTATAACCATCAGCATTCGTTTTGCAATTTTGTAAACGCCAAGTGAATGTGAGAAGCGAGAGTGAGCGGCCGAGGGAAAGACGTAATCGGAAAAGCCGAGTTGCTTGACACGACGCAGGCGCTGGAAGAACGGATCAGAGAGCAAGTTTTTGAGCTCATTTTCGCGTTCTCCATAAAAATCGATAAACCCGTGGATCGGATCCTTGATAACCTTGTTCAAAATTTCCGGCATTTTCCCCCCAACATGATATTTCCGGAATTGTAGTAACCAACTGCATTAGGCGAACATGCCACGCCTATTCTGCCAAGCGCGTGCGGATGCTTTTGAGAACTTGATCCAAGACTTCATTGCTATTCGTGGAGGTCAGGATGAGAGATTCGAAAGCCGCCTCGTCGGCGATCGCGCGGATCTTGTTAGCGGCTGCGACCCGAAACTCCTGATTTCCATCCCGTCCTTCACCAAGTCCAATTGCAGGATCGAGTTCTGTCATGACAAGCAGATCATAGTCACCCGCATGAGCAAGAGCGATCGAGCGAAGTTCGTTGAGCTGACGATCAGGTAGAGACCGGTCCGAAATTTCGAGGGCGGCATAAAGATAGCCTAACGCGTCAAAAACAGGACGATCGACAAGAACGACCTCGCAGTGCAAGGCAGCTTCAGCTTCCTGCCTCATGCCCTCCGCCATGATCCATAGTGTGCTTTCGAAATTGTGCTGGGTTAGGATCGGAAAGCCGCGGTCCCGTGCCGCCGTAGCGAGGTCATCTACCCGACCGATGGTCACCCCTTCGGTCGATAGGCGAGCGTCCAGTTGCTCCAGGAAAGTTGACTTTCCGGTCGAATGTGTGCCGGCTATTCCGATTTTAACTTTCCTCGCGCTCACAAAAAGCTCTCCTGCGATTTGAAAAGTATATCGGCTTCCCGTACACGGAGATCACGATCGGCGCGATCGAGCGGCCCTAGAAGTTCAACGAACAACAAGGCCGTCAGCGCAACGTCAAATTGAGCGGAATGGTGTTTCAAGCCTGTTTGCCGCTTTGCCTCGGTCGTCAACTTGAGAGCGGCGCCGAGGTTTTCCAAACTGTATGAGGAAAGGCCCGGGCGGAGGGAACGCGCGAGCTTCAAAGTATCGATTGCAGCGGATGGCTGCCATCCTGGAATCGATCGGCTTATAGCATCAAGCTCTACCCGGACGTTGTGACCGACGATCACACATCCGTCAGTCCATGTGACGACGTCGTCAGCAATGTCGTCGATACTCGGCGCACCGGCTACGACATCGTCGGAGAGGCCGTGAATCCTAGTCACGACCGCGGCGATTGGCTGCTCAGGCTTGATCAGCCAGTGAAATTCTCGGCCGGTGGGACGGAGTTCAACGAGTTCCAGCAACGCGATCTCGACAATCTCTGGAGGGGTAGCTCCGTTGCCTTCCACGTCGACGACCCAGGTCTTTTCCCAAATCATTCCCATCCGATCTCCGCACGCCCATGCCGATGCTGCCTATGCGGCTGCGCCCGGTCGTGGACTTGGAAATTTAATGTATGCTGCATGAAGTAGCGTTGCGCTTCGGTGCTGCCACTGACTACGATCCGACGATCAGAAATCTCGATTCCATTTAGGTCCGCCAGCGAGACGCTACGAGCGAGGCTTCGAACAGCCTCAGTGTCAGGTTTATGGTGATGCTTACTGCAGATCTCACGTTGGCCCTCGGGACAGATGCTACAAATTTCGCTGATGCCGAAATGACCATTAAAATCTGGTGTCCCGTGGGCGAAGGCGACCCCGCATGACGTTTTGCGGAAGATCGGGCGCCCTTCGAAATGGGCCAAAATTCGACTTTCGGTATCACGTGGTAAAATCTTTCGTCGGGCCAAATCCGTGTAAAGGTCAGGCACCCCGGCTTCTCGAAAATAGGCCTGGATTTCTTTCCGGTAAAAGAGGCCCGTGAAAACCGTCGCATCCGCTAACTCAGAAAGCCGGCGTGCAGACGCGAAGTGGTCGATCGTATCATTTAGACCCGAGATAATCGGGCGCCAGTAGAGGATCTTCTTCACACGAGACGCCGATTTAGCCAGCACTTCCAAGCTTCCTGCGGCTATCGCCGACGGTACTGGCTCCACACGTTCGTCATGGATCCCTGACCAGGTGACCAAGATCGTCAGTTGCAGGTTCTTGAGAGCTTCAAGACGCTCAACGTCTGATCGATCAATTCGCCATCGGGTGATAACCAGGACTGGATTGCTGAGCCCTCGCCTATCCAGAGCTTCGAGGGTCTTGAAAAGATGCGTCTTCACACCAGGCAGGAAGGGGTCCGTAGCTCGGTTGAAAATCTGAATCGGAGTCGTGTGAGCACGAAACGCCCAATGGCCGATGAGTTCCTGCACGGCGATTTCGTCATCGACGATGAGGTGGGGTCGCTTCATCGAAAAATTCTCGAACAAGTGGCGTACGCAGTAGCCACAATCCAGAGGACACCCGACGATGTGATTGAGACTTAAGCCCGACTTTCGATAGTCAATGAAATTCCGAAGGCTTCGAGGTAGATCATCCGGCGCAGGGCGCACGGACTTCAAATTTAAGAATTCTGCTTTTGTCACGTGTACCTCCCAAACCCACAGTCGGACAGTGAACTGCAACACAGGAAAACACAAGTTAGCCGCGAGGAAACATCAACCACCATCACTCTATGCTGCGATGTTCCTTCGAAGCGACCTCGCATCGACCACGCAGAGAAGCATGTATCCAAACGGGATATTCTCACCGCCAGACACGGACCAGCTAGCGAGCAAACTAGTAGATCATGAACAGTATCGTCACGGAGATTGTCATGTGACACGTTTTAGCGCGACATGTGGTGCGACTGCTTTGAGGAAGAGGGCCGCTACGCGCCTTAATCACATCCATCCAGACGCGACAAAGAGTTCCGCTGCTGTTTCAGCCATTCTGTATTGCCCGATTGCTGGCCATACAGAATTCTGTTATTCGTTCCTCTGCTTGCGGTGAGCAGAGGAAAGTGGTCATGGCGATCAACACAACGAAGGACGCGCTGAATTCTACAAGCCGTCACTCCATAGAGAAGCTCGAAACTCTGAATTTCAAGGTTCCGGCCGACTTCAAGAAGGCATTTAAAGGTTATGCCGTTGCCCAGGGTATGACGATGGTTGACTTGCTTCGTGAAGGATTTGAACTCAGCAAAGACAATCGTAAGTCCTGATGCAGCCGATCAAAAGCGGAATATAGTATGTCCGTCAGCGGCGCGAAAACGGCTTGGATTGAGCATCTGGATGTCAGCAGTGTCCAGATTGATGGTCTAGTTCGGGTCGCAGGATATTTGCCTGATGGCCGTCCGCCCGAAGAAGTTGTGACCATGGAGAAGGCCGCCTCATATGGCGCCTACGCGGTGTTTTTCGAAGCGGGGAAACAAGGCAGGCCGGGGGCACCGCAAGCGTTCTTATTCGTCGATGATGGGCCTGCTAATAATCCGGCGTTTGCGGAGTTGCACAAACGAATCTGGAGTTGGGGCGGCGTTCCACTCCTTTATCGGCGGATACCAGGCCTGGTGCAGCTCTTCCGATGCGCCCACAAGGCCGATTTCATTTCGGCTTCGGGAGATCTAGTCTGCAAACCAGTTAAAACACTGGGACTCGCTTCACGTATAGTTGCAAAAGAAGCTTGGTGGGACGCAGAAAGACTGCGAAACAGCACGCTTTGGGATGATCCAGCAGCTTGCAAGCTACTTCTATCCGCGTCGAAATCGGCACATCGCCTGCTTGTCGATGCCGTTAGTGGCCTCCATTCTAGACTGAAGAGTAGTGGTCTACTGAACGCAGGGCTTCGACGCCGCCTTCTTATCCTTTCACTCCTCATTGCTTATCTGGAAGAACGCGGCGTTCTCCCAGCCGACTTTTTCGGGCAATTTACTGAAGGTGCCACGAGATTTTTTCATGTTCTTGAGGACGGTCCTGCGCTTGTACAACTTCTTCGATCTCTTGAAATGCGCTTCAACGGCCACATTTTCAGAATTCACGACGAGGACCGCGCCGCACTTGAGAACAGCACGGAACTTCAAGGTTTCAGCACGCTGATAGAGGCGCGGGTTGAAGCAGGAGGGCAGCTCAACCTCTGGGCGCTCTACTCTTTCCGCGATTTACCCGTCGAGGTTATCAGCCATATCTATCAGCTATTCGTTTCCGACACCGATAGCTCCGTCTATACACCTCCTTCGCTTGTCCGCCTCATGCTTGATGAGGCATTGAGCTGGCAACGACTTGACCGGGTGATCGACCGAGACGAACTCATCCTCGATCCTGCATGTGGCTCTGGTATTTTCTTGGTCGAGGCTTACAAGCGCCTCGTGCTGCACTGGAGAAGCCGAAACGGCTGGGCTAAACCTGGTGTCCATGTGTTACGCGCATTAGTCGAACGCCTTCGCGGGGTTGATGTCGAAGGTGGCGCGATCGAGCTAGCAGCATTCAGCTTGTGCCTGGCGCTATGCGACGCGCTGGAGCCTGAAGATATCCGCGCAAGTGTTCAGCTTTTCCCAAAGCTAAACGACCGTACACTAATAGAATCCTGCTTTTTTGAAGCAAAGGAGAAAAAACGCATTGTTGGCCCTATCGGCGTCGTTGTTGGTAATCCACCCTTCGTATCCGCCCTCAAGACGCAAGGTGCAATCCGAAGCTATCAGCGCTTCACAGAAGCTATCGGTACTGGGGCAGACAAGCAGATTGCGTACCTGTTCTTGCATGAAGCCATGGAACTTCTCGTTCCTGGGGGTACGCTCTCCATGCTTCAACAGTATAACCTGATCTACAACGCCAGCTCCGCACCTGTTCGCACTGCCTTTTTTTCACGTTGGGATGTGCGCGAAATCCTCGATTTTGTGTCGATTCGTGGATTGTTTAGCAAAGGTGGCGCAGACACTAAAATTGTCGCCGTCGTTGCGGATGCGGCTGAACCACCCAATAACCGCAGAATCTTGCACGCTGTTTTTCGTCGCGCTGGTCGTGCCGATGCCGAACAAGGTTTCGATATCGATTATTATGATTTGCATTGGCTACCGCGCAGTGACGTTCTCGCGGAACCCGGACCTGAAATTTGGCGTTCGGGTCTCTTGGGCGGGGCGCGCGCTTACAGCCTCGTCAAAAGGCTCAAGCAATATCGTACGCTTAAGCAGCATGCCGCTGAACGAGGGTGGCATGTTCGCGAGGGGTTCGTTGAGGGCCAGAAGGGTGTATCCCGGCCCTCTGATCACCTGATCGGCAAGCCACTTCTGCCCTCGACCGCTCTTTCCGTGACCGGCATCGACAAAAGCCAAATCACTGTAGTGCCAGACAAGCCGATTGAGGGCCCTCGCTCGGCCGAACTCTTCACTCCGCCTATGCTCTTGGTCCGCGAACATGAAGATTTGCCAAATGCGATTTGGTCTGAAGAGTATCTCACCTTTAAGAACCAGATCGTCGGATTCGCCAAGGCTGGCCGCGACGATCTAGAGGTAGTTGCACGCTGGCTCAAAACTGAGTCGATCGCGTTGCGCGCCTATGCAGCTGGGATCAGCACGAAGCTCTTCACCCAGAAGGCGACTAATATTGCCGGAGCTGATGTGCTTGCTTTGCCATTTCCTGAGGATGGCGATCTCGACCTCAGCGACAATGAGCGAATTGTTGCCGAGGATATCGTCCACCAGTATCGAGAATTCGTTCGCAAGGGCAACGAGTCTTGTCTTTTACGCGAGGATGCCTGCCAGGTACTTGACGACTTCGCACGTTTGTTCTGCAAGCAGATCAACACAGTTTATCAAGAAAAGCCGCTGATATCGCTGACACCGCGGCGCTGGTCAGGAATCGTCTGCCAGCCCTTCGTGTTTGGGACTGGGGTGATCGATTGGGACGGCGAAGATACGCTGCACGACAAGATTGATGTTCTACTAAGGGAACAAAAGGGCACGTCGGTTTCCATTACACGCATCGCAAGAATATATGACGGGCATTTTATTTTCCTTCTGAAGCCGGATCGTCTTCGTTACTGGCTACGTTCGGTGGCATTGCGCGATAGCGACGACGTATTGGCCGATCTTCGGGCGCAAGGATTTTGAATGCTGGCGGATTCTGACGGAGTTAATGTTCAGAGTGGGGGGTTATCACCCGACCTACATCGTCCGAAGACTTGGCTTCATCAACTGATAACTTTCATTCTGGAAGAATTGCCGAGCTGGCGGGATCGTGGTGGTCGACCAACTGCGGATTCTGAAACACAACTAACCTCGCAACTCTGCGCTCACCTTAACGGCACCACCCGAAAATCTCCCGGCTGGGACGTTCTCCAGTTCCGCATCGAAGAGCCCGACGAAACGAAGCTTTCGCGCCGAATTGATCTCGTTGCAGCGCCAGCGGGAGAGGTCATCTGGATTGAAGGACGCCGGCATGACGATTTTGATACGCTTCTTCCAATTGAATGCAAACGACTTCCCACACCAAAGGGCAAGAACCGAGACAAGCGTGAGTATTTGCGCGTTGCGAACGGCAGCACTGGTGGCGTACAGCGCTTCAAGGCGGGATTGCACGGCGCGGCGCACGAACAGGCAGTCATGATCGCTTATGTGCAGACGGGCGGCATAGTGTCTTGGATCAACCGACTCGATTTCTGGATTCGCGCCCTATCTCGTGTTGGTATTTCCGGTTGGAGTCTTGATGATCGTCTGAATCTAGTCAGCCACGACACCAATCTGCGTATCGCCGTCCTATCATCCGAACACGAACGAGAACTCAACCTAAACAGAATTGAGCTTCGTCATTTGTGGGTCGAGATGTGAACGTCTCGGGTCAATTTCACCATCGAATAGACGTGAATCAACTAGCGGATAAGTATAGGAGCGGTGGCTGAAAATATCAAAAACATTTCGTTTGCCATCTATGTATATTCGTGACGAAGTTGTTCAAATACATTTCGCACGAAACTTGAAAACTAGGCCATTTAATAAACAGATTTGCGGAAAGCCGACATGATGACGTGAATAATGGCGACGCAGGCGCAAAAGTCTCTTAATACGGTCGCCCGTCAATCCCCATGTTTGACGAATAGAGAAGTTGATAAACTCTAATTTTGTAAGCTGCCAATCAAAAGCGCATGGACATGCGCCGCCTCGTCGGAAAAAATCTCACCCGCCTAAGAGATGAGCGGAATATGACGCAAAAGGAAATTGCGGCGATCAGTGGCATCAGCCAGCAATATCTGAGCAGCCTGGAACGCGGAAAACGGAACCCAACCGTTATTACAATCTATCAGATTTCATTGGCGCTCAACGTGGATCCGATGGAGTTTCTTCGACGGATCAAGAAGCCGAAAGATTAGCACCACGGCTCGCGATGTCCGTGCCACGGCCGGGCAAGCCCCTCGTTGATGAGAATTTGGCTTACGTCGTTGCCGTTGACCAAGACCCTTGCGAGGGTGCGGCCATACTTGTCCTTGCCATTTCGGAGGATCTGAATGCGTTGTCCGTTCGCCAACTCGGCGAGCCGGCGCTTGGCCTTCTTTGCCATCTGGATTTCATAGGAACATTTTCCGTCGATCTCGGCGGTATCCAGGCCGAGAACCCGCACACGCTCCGAGCCGTGCTTCATGCCGATCAGGAAACTGTCACCGTCCCAAACGCGCAATTGCTGTGGCTGGCATGTCGCAGCACAGAGATACACGGCAACAACGATGTGGCTGGTCATTCTCTGTTGAAGTCCCCTATTCCGGACAGATCAACGCCAATGTCCGCCTTGTTTGGATCCTGCGCCCATAGCTGTTGCCGGAGTTCATTCCTGGGGTCCGGACTCGCATTGTCAGCCTCTGGCGCCGGCGCTCCCTCCACTGAGGCGGCCGGGTCCGGAGCAGCCAGATCAACGCTCTCTCCTGGGTCTTTTGCCGTGAACACATACTCACCGTCGAAATACCCGGTCTGGTATGCCTCGATGGCATCTTCGAACGCCTCTTGAACCGGCGTGCCGTACCACTTCGTCACGACCCGATAGACGCGGGCGAACAGCGCGGTCCCGATTTTGATGTTGTTGCAGGTGTCGAACACATCCGCGGTGACCTGGGACTTGTCGGTGACGCCAATTCCAACGGGGTATTGCGTGAGCCCGACGCGCACGACGGCTTTGCCGAGGTGATCCTGAACCAGCTTCATCGCTTCTTCGGGTGATTTGACCTTCGGCACCAGAAACGTCTTCGATCCGGCACGAACGGTCACGTTCAACGGATCTTCTGATCCTGCCGCCGCAATGAACTCTTCAACGATGGCAGGGGTCAAGGAAGGGTCGGCACACTGTTCTATCAGGGCGGCATCTATCATGGCTTCACTCGTTGAATGCGATCACCAGCGGAACATCGAACAGCTTTGCCCAGGCTGTGACGCTGGCACGCTGAATAGCGGTAATGTTGCTTCCGCCGGTCCACCAGCCGTTGGCGATCGCCACGATGATATCGGCGTTCAAAGCCATGGATTGCAGGACAGGCCAGATAATCAACTGCTCGTAGCAGATCAACGGCGCTGCGCGATAGCCCGCGACAGGCATAACTGGATTGTAGAATATGTAGGCGTTGGCTCCGCCGCCGTCTCCTGTGAGCCGGCGCCAAGGCTGCCACATGGAAACCGGGACCGGCATGCGTTCGCGATAGAGGATCCGCGTGTCCGACTTCGCGATCTCCACCATCACCGTGTCATAGCCGCTCTTTTGAATGGCCGCGGCGCCCCCGATCACGGTCACTGACAGATCCGACAAAGCATCTGTCCAGAGCCGTTCCGTCGTCGGAGTCCATAGTCCTAAAGCGCTCTCGGGCAGGACCGCTACCTTAGCCCCCTGCCCGGCCGCCTTGCGAACCATGGCGATTGTTTCCTGCTGCTGCTCATAACCGGCGTGCTGTCCAGCCCCTTCATAGCGGAAAGTGGTGTTGATGCCGGTCCAACCCTCAATTACGTTCGGGTCCGTCCAGAATGCGGCGGACCAAGCAGCACATCCGGCGACAATCGGGACCGCGATCCTCCAAAGGCTTGTGGTCATCATGAGCAACAGGATCGCGGTCGCTGCCAGTCCGAACCAGCTCCATCCCGGAAAGAGCACGCCGGCCGCAGTGATCGGGCTGGCCCAACCCATGATTCCGAAGGGTGGCAAGCTCATCAGAACGCTTGCGATTAGATACCGCAGCATTCGCGGCCAACCGGATCGGCCCGACCACAGCGCGGAATAGACGGCGACAAAGACGAGAGACGCTGCGAACCAAAGGCCGATTCCGATAGCATATTGGGATCCGAAGAATATGGACGCGCCCTGCGGCAAGCCTCGTGAGGCTCCGAGGAAGTGCGCCGCTGCCACCAGCGCCGCCACGGATCGGGACGGAGAATAGGCCCAGAAAGCCGGAAACAGCATTCCGGCCGGCAGCAGAAGCACGTTGCCGGACCAGCCGATTGTGCCGGTCGCAATGCCTCCCAGGACGCAAAGCAGACCCCGCGCGAATTTAGGGCTGGAAGGTGAGCACTTCTCGCGCCAGGCCGAGAATGCCGCTCGCCGGGATGGGGCCAAAATATCTTGAATCATAAGAAGCCACGTAATCGGAATGAACAAAGATATCGCCCGCCGGAACGATACCCCCGGCATAGGCGGTCAATGGACGCCCCTGCTCGTCCTTCGCCTGGATGGAAGAATGCGCCAGGAGCTCGCCATCGACGGCAACCTGATTGCCCTCGATGGTGACGGTCTGTCCCGGCAAGGCCACAACGGTTTTGATGAGCGGTGCCATGCCGCCGTTGCACAAACCTGCAGGAAGATAGAGCCGATCGCGCGCCAGTTCGATCGCCGGCGAATTCGCCGGCGGACAGATGAACAAGGTGTCCCCCCGGCGAGCTTCCCTGGACAGTTCCTCGATCCGCCAAAGTCCGAGTGGGAAACTCGGTGTGGTGTTGATCCGGTAGCCGCCGAGAAAACCGGCGGCGGCAATGCCGCCAATCGCTAATCCGGCCAGCGACAGGATTGCCAAGGCTTTCCGCTTGCCCCGTCGCCGCGCCTTCTCTATCACCGGGTCATGCCCTGATCTTTGACCTGTTCCTTTTTCAACACCTGCGCTTGAGCTTTCTCCTGGGAACGCTTCTTTGCATCGACTTTCTGCAGCGCGTTGAACTTCGGCCATGCATCCGCAAGCTTGCTCCGATCTTCATCGGCAACCCGGGCGGCGGCCTTTTCAAAGGCAGGCCCCTCCGGTTTGAGACCGGCCATGAACGTTCTCTCGCCGAACCTCTGGTCCAGCTTCGCGGCGACTTCACCGAGCTCGGCCTCGACCATCTTGTCCGCCAGAAGGAAGGACAGGCCCGCATTCAGGTCGTTGCGGTCGATGGCATCGCGGATCCGCGACAAGACGCCATCGGCCGCCGGCGACAGCGCCGGCACATCGACGCGCGACAGATCCCGCTCCCGTTCCAACTCCACCGTGCGCAAGTCTCCGATCTCGGCCCTGAGACGGATGTAGTTTTTCACATCGTCGCTGAGCTGCGGAACGTTGTTCAACGCCTGCTCGCGAGCTTCGCGAGCGGACTTGCCCGCAAGCATTCCCGTCTTGCCGCGTAGCGATCCGAACTGTTCGGGCGCATTCGCCAATTCTTCAGCGAGCTTATCGCGGGCGGACACCTGCTCAGCGCCACTCGATTTCACGATGTCATCGATCCGCATCGACTTTACGGCCTCGTCCGGCTGCTCATAGACGAGACGGGCGCGGTTCTGGATTTCAACCCAATGGGCTGTCAACGTTGCATCGGACTGCAATTTGGCCTCCACAGTCTCAGTGACGGATAGTGCCCATTCCTCAACGCCTTTGATCCAGGGCTGCAGCGGGGCCGCCTGTTCGCGTGGCTCTGTTTGGACGGTAAGTGCGTTTGTGGCAAGACCGCGTGAACCAATGCCAAGCTTTGCGCCGAGCACGGCAAGCCGCTCGCCGAGCGCCAAGAGCTTCGCCCTTTGCTCGCCAAACCAACGGCGCTGGTTCTGCACCATGGCCTTCGCAACCCGAAGTCCGTAGAGACCCCGACTGCCCGCGTAGCTGAGCGCCTGGGCATAGAGTTCCGAGCCCGCATAATCGAGCGTCGTATCCTTGGCACCTTTCTTGGAAAGAACCTCGACCAGGCCGCCATTCTTCGCAAACGACAACGCTCCGTGATAGAGCTTCACGTCTTCCCGGTGCCTGGTCATCGCGACATAGGTCAGATGCCGGTCCAGCGAAAGCGTTGCCAGAACCTTGACCTTGTCGACGGTCGCGCCTTGAGATTTGTGGATCGTCGTCGCATAGCCGTGATCGACATTGCGATAGGTCTTCTGGTTGACCTCGACGCGCCGGGTTTGATCCGATCCCCCACTACCACCAACAGCCCCGATCTCTGCAACAATGCGCCCCTCACCCGCTTCGACCACGCGGCCGATCATGCCGTTCTTGACGTTTAGGTCTCGGTCGTTCTTCAGGAACACGATCTGATCGCCAGCAGCAAAGAACCGTTCGCCGTCCTCGGTACGGAACTTGTGCCCTTCCTCAATCAGACCGCGTTCAATGAGCGTGGCGCGTGCCAACTTGTTGAGCTCAAAAACATCAGCTCGAAGATGGGCAAGCATCAGCATCGACTTCGAGGGATCGTAGTCGGCCGACCAGTCATCGATCATGCCTTTGATGACCTGATCCTTGAGCGGCATGCTGACAACGTGACCGTTGGCGCGATACGCGTTGATCGCTTTGGCGACATCGCCCCGTGCAAGATCCATGGACGCATCGCGCATCCACTGTTCGCGCTGACGGTAGATCGTGCCAAGTTCCGCGTAGCCCGTTCGGCCCGTCAGGGACCGAAACGCGGCACCGGCTTCGATCGGCTGCAGCTGCTCCGCGTCCCCGATCAGAATGAGCTTGGCTCCGGCCTTCGCGATCGTCTCGACAAAGACGCACATCTGCCGACTATCGACCATGCCCGCCTCATCAATCACAAACACGGTCTTTCTATCCGGAAGCCCCTCACCCCGCGCCCACGACAATTGCCAGGACGCCAGGGTGCGCGATGCGATTCCAGCTTCCTTCTCCAGCCCCTCGGCCGCCTTGCCCGCCAGGGCGGCGCCGGCGACATGATAGCCGTTCGACTCCCAGACCTGACGGGCGGCTTTCATCATCGTGGTCTTGCCCGCCCCTGCCCGGCCGACAACGGACGCCATTCGCTCATCGGCCGTGATGCGCTCAATCGCAACACGCTGTTCATCGGAAAGCTGCTGGATCTTGGAAAGGACCGCGGCGCGAGACCGCTCATCGACGCCATGGGAGGAAGCGGAAACAAGGTGATCGGCCCGCCGCGCCATCTCCGATTCGAGCCGCATCATCTCCCGGCTGGTGAGCTTCGCCGGTTCCATTTCGCAGGTTTCCGGATCAACCGCTTCGACGGCGAGCTTCACGACATCCGGGGAATTCAGAACGCGCGCCAGCAGGTCCTGGAACTTACCCGGATCGTCCACATAGCGATGAAGGTATTTTGCAATGTCCCGCTCATCGAAAACGCTCTTCTCGCGTGTGATCGCATCAATGACAATTTCCGGGCGGCGTTTGATACGCCGAACGTTCTCCAGGCAACTTTCCGCATGCCAGACCGCTCGTTCCAGATCGGCTTCACGTCCTTGGGCTTTGGCTTCTTTGGCAATGTTGCGAGCCTGAACTCCGATCTTGGATGTCGGGCGAAGCTCGATCCCCTGAGCCTCATAGCTGCGGTGATCGATCCGCGTTTCCTGGCCGGCTTGCTCCAAACTCTTGTTTGCATGCGTGGCCCAAAGCTCCCGCCACTGTTTCAGCGTTTCCTTGTCGCCAGCCCATGCCTTGTACTGGATCTTGCCGTTCTTCTGACCTCCCGCCCGAACCGGTTCTCCTTTCGCATCGAGAAGCGTTTCCCACTTCGACCCGAACCCCGCCTCCGTCAAAGGAGCCATCGTCAGCATGACATGGACATGCGGATTGTTTTCTTTGTCGTGATAGACCCAATCCGCAATCATGCCTCTCGATGTGAAGGCTTCGCGGACATAGCCTTGGACGAGGGCAACGTTCTCTTCGCGGCTCAATTCCGACGGCAGCGCGAACACGATCTCGCGGGCAAGCTGCGCATTGGCGCGGGTCTCATGCGCCTCGACCGCATTCCAAAGAGCCTCGCTCGCGCCGGCGACACTCCGCCCGTCGATCAGTGTCCGGAACCACTGTGGCGTCTGATCCGGCAGCGCCAGTTCCTCATGAACCAGATCGCCGTCCTTATGGGCGTAGTTGAATTTCTTGTGGTCCAGATCGTTCGATACCGTCATCTGGGTACGATGCCGGTATGCCGCCGCCGCGACACTCGACCGGCCTTCGCTCCGGGAGATCACCTGAACATGGAAATGATAGATGGCCATGGAGGGCGCTGAACCTGCGGGCGGCGATGATGGGGGCGAACGGTGGCGGGTTGAAGCGAGCGAAGCGAACAGCCAAGCCTCTGAAATTCATTTCAAGGGCCTGGCGTCAAACTTCGCGACAGAGTTGCGAAGACACTTGACGCTTAGCATACCGGGATTGTATCCACAATCCTATAAGTGCGCATTGGTAAGTTCTGCTTGAAAGCAGTCCTCTTAATGAGCAGCCGCCATGCGGCGGCTGGGCGCAAGCCCATCTCTTCGGTTTCAAGTCGCGAAGCTCATTTTCTGAAAAAGGCATTTCCAAACATGTTTGGCTGGCTCATTCGCAGAAAAGCGCAAACACAGGTCACTCCACCCGCCCCCACCTCTGAACGACAAGCTCCAAAAGTCGAAGCCAACCCAAAGGCGGCCTCGACACTGAAGACCGAAACACGCTCTTTTTCACTGGAGAGGGTCAGGCTTCAGAATGCGATGGGCTTTAAGGTCAGCCACGACGATTTGCCTGACAGCTTCCCGCTTCACTATTTCACCAAACGTCCTTTGCCGAATGGATCGATTGCGCTCTTTCCCGGCACGTGGGGAGCGGAAACACTGGAAATCAATCTGCCCATCCGGACGACGGAACAAGCCGACGCCCAGGAGGCGGGAGCGCAGGTAGAGAATGAAAGCGCTCTCATCGATCTGAGGAAGGTCGATAAGATCCCTGCCGAGCTGGATCTCTTCTTGCCGCTCTTCGCCAAAAGCGAAATCCAGCCACTCATGATTGACATGATCCCCGAAACCTCCTTCGGCGCATCCCTCGCAAACATCCTTACGCAAGGGAGCTGGAACGCGTTGCGGCTTGAGGCTACCGCGCGAAGCGGCGGCTGTTGTCAGGTCTGCGGTGACAAGCCCCAATCAATCGAGTGTCATGAGCTGTGGGAGTATCACACTCCGAAACGCCGCGACGCTGTATCGGATACGCGCGGCGTTCAAACTCTCGTAGCGTTGCTTTCCTTATGCAAGGCTTGTCACCGGATGTTTCATCCGTGTCGCGCTGATGCGCACGGCCAGTCTGACGAAGTGTGGGAGCGCATTGCCTGGGCAAACCGCTGGACGGGCGAACAGACTGCCGCCTATTCCCGTATCGTTCAAAAGATCTGGCAACGGCGATCTGCGATCACTTGGGATCTTGATCTAAGGCTGGTTCGCAATTGGGAACTTGTAGTCAGAAAGGCGAAAGTCAATATGCTTGATGACGGCCGTCTCCAGGATCTCATATCGGATCGCATCACCGGTCTGCTCGGCGTCAACTGGCGCTTTTCCAAAGAGAGCGAATTTCAAAAATCGTTGCCTCTTCCGGATTGGTTGACTGTCTAACCGACCTCCCGCCCGGATCTGGTTTACCACAGGCTACGGCTTTCTCTTCGGCGCTTGATGGGGAGCGCGTTCAAGCCTCCGCCCGCTCCGTCCGGTTTTCCTCAAAACCGGACTGCGGCCCTTCGGGCTGGAAAACCAGATCCTCAAAACCCGCATTTCGAAACCGATAGGCCCATCTCTTTTTACCTGAGCGGACTCCGCATGGGTTGAACGAACGGCTCCCGCTGCAACCCGTCTCGACACGGAGTCCCCGACCCGTTAAGAGCGAACCATGCCGCACCGGCAACCATTCACTTGAAGAGGATTATTTCATGGCTCCACGCACTGCCAAAACCGCCTCCGAACAGATCGACGACATCGAAGCACAGATTGCGAAACTGCAGCAGCGCAAAAAGGAAGTGCTCAAGAAGCAGTCCGAGCGCGTTGCCAAGCTCGTCATGGAGAGCGGCCTGGCCGATCTCGACATTGACGAGGCAGAGCTCTCCAAAGCTCTGAAAGATGTTGCTGCCCGATTTCAAAACCCGGCCACTCCACAAGCTCACACTCCGGCTCCGCAAAATTGAGGGGCAATTCCGAACTCTCGAAAATCGGATAAAGCGGGCTCGGTTCATGGACCGCAAGAAAGACGCAAGAGAGAAGATCCAGCTCGGCGGCCTCATCGTCAAAGCCGGACTTCGCGAAACCGACAAGGCCATCCTTCTCGGCATCCTCACCGATGCCGCGAAACAGCTTGGCGATACAAATCAGCGCGACAGATGGCGCGCGATCGGAAAGGCGGCGTTCAAGGATGACAGTCAAAAGGGCAATGTTGATGCTGATCCCGATAGCCCTCATGCTGGCGGCGGTGTGGGGCTTGAGCGGGATTGAGACGAAGATGGCCGCGCTCGCCACAAATCAAAAAGCCTACATGATGCTCGGCAGGATCGGGCTCACCCTCCCCTCCCTCGTCGCTGCCGGCCTCGGTCTCATTGTTCTCTTTTCAGCGCGCGGCAGCCTCGACGTTAGCTGGGCTGGCGTGGGCGTACTCATCGGCGGCCTGATGGTGTTCACCATCGCGGCGCTCCATGAGGTGCTGCGGCTGAATTCATTTTCGTCTCAGGTGCAGCCTGGGACAATCCTGCAATATGCCGATCTCTATTCGCTCAGTGGTGCAACCGGCGCGCTCTTCGTCGGCCTGTTCGGATTGAAGGTCGGCCTGAAAGGAAACACGGCGTTCGGCGTCAATCGGCCGAAACGCGTTTCCGGCCGACGGGCCATCCATGGCGAAAGCGACTGGATGGACAACGCGATGGCTGCAAGGATCTTTCCGGAGCAAGGCGGAATTGTCCTGGGTGAGCGCTACCGGGTCGATAAGGATAGCGTGACGGAGGTCAATTTCGATCCGCGCCATAAGGAGACCTGGGGCAAAGGCGGCAAGGCTCCCCTCGTTGCATTCGATCAGGGGTTTGGATCAACCCACGGCATCGTCTTTGCCGGATCGGGCGGCTACAAGACGACATCGGTAGTCATTCCGACCTGCCTTAAATATCCTGGTTCGATGGTCGTCCTCGATCCATCGACAGAGATAGCGCCGATGGTATCTGAGAGCCGCAGCGCGATGGGACAGAAGGTTATCTGTCTCGATCCAAAGGAATCTGACGTCGGTTTCAATGTCCTCGATTGGGTCGGACAGTTCGGCTCGTCAATCGAAGAGGACATTGCGACGGTCGCGGCCTGGCTCATGTCGGAAAAGCCGCGGCTTGCATCCGGCGCCGATGACTTCTTCCGCACCAATGCGGAACAGCTCATTACCAGCGTAATCGCGCATGTGGTCTTTTCCGATCAAGAGAACGCCACGGGAAGTCGGTCGCTGCGCGCCGTGCGGAGCATTCTGACGAAACCGGAGGAGAACCTGAAAGAGTTCCTGGCCGACATCCACGACACGGCTCCGACCGAGTTCGTGAAAGAGCTTGTCGGTCCGTTCATCAACATGACGCCTCAGACCTTCTCGGGCGTCTATGCGACCGCGGCCAAGGAAACGCACTGGCTTTCCTATGACAACTATGCGGCGCTGGTATCCGGCAACACGTTTGGAACGGATACGATTACCAACGGTCGGACGACGATCTTTCTCAACATCGATCTGTCCACTCTGGAAAATCATCCCGGCATGGCCCGTGTGATCATCGGTGCGTTCTTGAAGGCTGTCTATAACCGGGACGGCAACGTCAACGGCCGGGTGCTCTTCATGCTGGATGAGGCTGCGCGCCTCGGCTACATGCGCATCATCGAGACGGCCCGTGATGCCGGTCGCAAATACTGCATCTCGCTCTTGATGCTATTTCAGTCTCTCGGACAGATGCGGGAAGCCTTCGGCGGGAAAGATGCCACGTCCAAGTGGTTCGAATCCGCGTCCTGGGTCTCCTTCTCCGCGATCAACGATCCGGACACGGCCCGGTACATTTCCGACCGCTGCGGCATGACGACAATCGAGGTGGAACAGGTCAGCCGCTCCTCGCGCGGTGGTCATGTCACCCGTAACCGGTCCCGCCAGCTCTCTCAGCGTCCTCTCATCCAGCCGCATGAAGTTCTGCAAATGCGATCCGACGAACAGATCATCTTCACCAGCGGCAACGAACCACTGCGTTGCGGCCGGGCCATGTTCTTCCGACGGAACGACATGACCGAGAAAGTCGGCGCGTCCCGGTTTGGCAACTCAAGCCAGGCGAAGAACTGATGAAAAGCAGGATTATCAAACGTCCTATCGGGGTAGGTCCCTGGGGATAGAAGTTCGGCGATACCCTACCAAGACGGTCTGGCGCGCTCGATGCGCGCCAGGCTGTCACCATGATGAAGACTGCGAGAGGGCTTTCGCCCTCTCGCGATTGAACGTTTCAAAAGCCAATATCGAGAAATGCGGCTGTCCGGCCTGACGCCTCCAGAATGGCAAGGGCGCGCGGGTTGGCCTTCAGTGCCTCTTGAGCGGCGGCTAGACGATCCCACGGTTCAACGTTTTCAAAGACTTCCTGTTCGCCGTAAGCATCGACAAATCCGCAGTACTGCGGTTCCGTTTTAAGAGCGTCTAGTCGAAACTGCACGCTGGCGATCACTTGATAAGCCTCGCGGAGCTCGGCCCAGTAAGCTGCACTGCCGCCGTCGATGGTGTTGACTTGATTGATCATTGATTTGTCCTTTCGTTTTTCTGACGAAAGGTCCCCACTTCTGCACGACGAGGGAGTCAAGGACCGCGCAGCGGCCGGCGGAGCCGGTGAGTGGGGGAGCCGATTTTCTCGTGGACGCGCGCAGCGTGGCCGCGTGAAAATTGGGGGAACCGCTCATCCTTTACTCGTGAGGAGTTGGAGTACGATGGGCTTTCACAGAAGAAGCATAAACCTCCCGGCTGGGTGATGCCTCATCGGCAAGCGGAGCGCGCAGGGCGAAGCCCGGAGATCAATTGGGCCTTTCATCGGCCCGAAGGCCGGGGGATTAACCCCGGCGATCGCTGTTCAGATAGTCATTCGGAATGACGGCCTGAAGTGCATCGTCATCCTGATCCGGATACCGGCCGAGGTTCGCGTAGAACTTCGAGTGGCCCGTGTTGATGGTGAGCGAAAAGTACGGATCGCCGTTGGCGTTGTTTCGCTCCCAGATGCCACCGATATCGATGCGCTTGCCGGCTGGGCTCTTGGCATAGAGCCGGAACTTGGGGGCTTTCTCGTTGTCGCTGTGCAAGGCTTCGCCGGTCACATCGACGTCGAAGGCCAGAGTTGCAATGTTGCCTGTGAGCTTGTCACCGGCGAACTGGATGTAGTTGGTGAGGTTGTCGGTCATCTTCCGGTTCCTTTTGTTCGAATTGCCGATGGACAAAAAGAACGGCCGCCAAGAGCGCGGGCCGCACCCCGAAGGGACCGCAACGCCAGTGCAGGACCGCAGGGCGGGAAGAATTTGGGTAGCGAGGAGCCGGGAACCGGCGGGGAAATTCTTTGCGCCCAAGGTTGAGGACGAGCTCAAGGCCGTATTGTCCAATCGTCGGCATATTCGGATAGCTCCAATGGGAACCGGAAGATGACCGGCCCCCTGCCCTCTCCGCAATCTGTTTCGCCTGGCTAGCGGACTGGCCCGCCCTTGCCTCGCTCCGCCGACTTCGCTTGTTCCAGCTTGCGGGCTTCCTGTCGAACACGAACCTGCCCCTTGTCCAGCACTTTCAAGGTGCTCTTCACCCGCTCTATCTGTTTGGGATCGAGGCCGTGTTTCTGGGAGAGCTCCGCATGCCTTTCAGGCTTCATGTGCGCACGGATCTCCCTCAAGTCCGTGCCGAAGCGTTTTTCCAGCGTGGCCATCACCTGCCGGAGCTCGGCCTTGTGCGCCTCGGTCAACGGCATGGTTTCCTGAATGGCTTTCATCAGCGATTGGCTTGGCGCGCTGACCTCAACCCGCGCCTGGTCGACAACGGCGCGGCGCTCCTGGGCCATCGTCTTGCGGATCCCGTGCACCACGTTGATGTGGGTTTCCACGATGGCACGCAGGTTCACGGTACCGGCAAGGGCATTCCGGCGCGCAAGCCGCTCTTCGCGGCTGGAAGTTATGCCGCCTCGCCCTGCGAGTTTGCCGAATTTCTCGGGACCGTCCTTCAATTCATAAGCCAGCGAGGCATCGCCAAGTTTGCCCAGTTCTGCGGCGTCTTTCACCCGATTGATAACCTTTTGAGGATCCGCGAAGACGACCTTGAGATGGCGCTCCAGGCTCTCGGTCGATTTGATGGCAGCTTTTGAAACCGCAAGCCGGTCCTGCAGCTCCTCTCTCGTCACCTCGGGGCTGAGCACCTTTTCCGGCACCATGACGCCGGCGGCTTCATAAACGAGAGATTCAAGGCGCTCCTTGGTGGAGCTAAGAACACGTTCGGCATTCTGTGCCGGCGGCTGGCCCAGAATGGAAAAATCCGATTGGACCGTGATCGTGATTTCTGCATCGCCTGCCGGCAACCTGACAGGAAGGTCCGCCCGGTCCAGCGCGACGATGCCCTTTTCGGTCAACAGGCTGGCAACGCGGTCGCTGTGTCCCAGGATTTGACCGGTCAGGGTTTCGCCTGGACGGGATGCGCGTACATTGTAGTCGAACGGGTTCTCTCCAAGCCGTTCCAGATCCGAGAGTGCGCCCCGGATGGCCTCCCGCCGATTGGGATTTAGGGAGTCCTCGAGGAGATGTTGCATCAACGGGCTTTTCGGATCGTGGGTCGTCTCGATGGAGGCCTCGATCATGCGTGCCTTGGTGATGACGGATAAATCCACCTCGCGGCCATAGTGCTGACCGAGCATCGTAATGAAGGCTTCCTGGGCGCGGCCATTGCCTTCCCGAAAGGGGTGAACGTAGTTGAGCTCCGACAGCGCCAGGGCCGCCCGTCTGGCGAATTCTTCCGGGGTGGCCGATTTCATGACACTCTGGTCTTGAATCGGCTTCAAGGCTTCGTTCAAGCCCAATTCCAGACGGGAACCGTGCAAAAAGGACGTTCCGCCTTTCGATATGACGCCGATCGGCTCAACGCGCTCGCCATCAATGACAGGGCATTCGTTCCGGGTATGCCCTGCCCACTCGTAGACATCCTGAAAAATGAAGCGGTGTATGGCTTTTAAGTGAGCAGCGTCGAAGTTGCCCGAGGGGCCACGGCCTTGAACGACTTCTGCCATCCGCGAGGTCGTTAGCGCGTATTCGGCGGTCGTCAGATCACTTCGGGTTCTGAGGTTCAACTTGTTCCGCAGGACGCCTGAGCGCTCCGGATCCCCTGGAACGTCCGGATAGGTGTAAGAGCCTTTTTGTTCGTTGCTCAAACAGAATTCCTCACAAAAATAAGCCGCCCATTCCGGGGCGGCCTGGACCTTCTCTGAAGGGAATTCAGGACTTTTGAAAGCGGGCCATCATCTCGGCGCGGTGCTCTTCAATCGTTATGTCGCCGGCGACATAGCGAGCGTTGGCGTTTTCCAGAACCGGATCATGAACATAGCCCTGCCGTTTGTTCGCTGCGGTGGCTTGCTCAATGGCTCTGCGGCGCTGTTCCACGGCTTCCGGGGAACGATCTGGACGGGAGGAATGAACGTTCATGGGGTAGTCTCCAAACTACGGACCTAGCAACTGACGCCATAGAGAGCCTGAACCGGGAAAAGTTCCTAACTCTCTAACCTATAATAGCATTTTTGGCTGTCGAAGGCGAATGCCGAGCGTGTTTGCCGTTCATCTACCGAAGGTCCGGCCTTGCAAGCGAGCGATCGGCAAAGCTTATCCCGGATTTCGTCACCGAACGCGGATCTGGCAATCAAGACTTCCAATCAAACGAATGGATCGACAAGTTGCACGCCTGTCGGTTCAAAATCAGACGCGTTCCCGGTAACGACCCATCCGTTACGGGTCAAAGCCTGAGCAGCAATCATCAGATCAGCGCCGTTGTGACCAATTCTCGCGGAGAGCTCACCCCAACATAAGGCATCTGATGCGGTAAACTCCAACAACCGGTCTCCAAACATTGAAACCGTCCGGTCCAACCACTGACGAAGATGCTTGGCAAAATCCATATTCCGCCGTTCCTGAAGCCGGATTCCTCTTTCAATTTCGCCAAGCGTGACAACGCTCACATAGAGCGTTTCCTCCGGCTTATCCGACAACCAGGCAGCGACCTTGGGCGCTCTTTCCGCACGCCTTGCGGCAGTAATCACGTTTGTATCCAGAACATAGATCAAAATTCGACATCCCGGGGCGTTACCTTTGATCGCTCAATGCCCTCTCCCGGGAAGCTGAGGACATGGTCTGCAAAGCTCTCGCGCCGCCCCTTCGCTTCTCTGAGAAGCCGGCGATACTCTTCCGAGGAAATAACGACGACAGCTGGTTTGCCTCTGCGGGACACTTCCTGAGGCCGGCCAGCCATTGCGGCTTCAACCACAGCGCTGAATCTGTTCTTTGCATCTTGAAGAGAAATCATCTCGCCCTCACTAACTGGCTAGCTATCTAGCTAGATAGCATTTTCTTCATCGATTTCCAAGTCTATCGTGTGGTCAGCGCAAGTTTTCGCCGCCCGGTCCGCGCGTCCACCGCCTCACACCAGCCCATGCAGAGACTTGTGAAGGTGGAGTTTGCCCTCCCCTGCCCTGTCAATCATGGCGCGGAAATACCCGCCGGGCGAAGCAATGTGCTCCGGATCCCGCAGCGCCTTCTCTGCGACAACCACAAGGCAGGCCGCGGCCAGATATCTGCCTTGCCGCTCGACAGCGAGCTGATATCCGGCTGGACTTAGGCCGATCAGCAGGCGCAACTGTTCAGCAGCTCCACAAAGGGCTGGCCAACTGTTCAAGTTGATCCCGGTTTCTGCCTGTACCGATGAACATGCCGACTGGATGAGTCCTATGGAAACGCCATCCAGGTTGGTTTCGGGTAATTTGCTTGGTCCTGCCCTGCCCGCTTGCGATTTCGGCCGTTGTGTTTCCGAGCGACCGCCGCAAGGCTCTTTTTCAAGAGCCATTTCAACGGCGAAGCCGTTGTCAGAAGGAAACTTAGTGTCTTGCTCGTTAGAGCAAGTCCGCTGAGAATTACTTCTAAGAGAGTCGGTTTGGGTTGTAATAGATAAAGGGCTGACATCAATGTCACCCGCGGATGACAATTTATCCTTTATTTCCAACGAGTGGGCGTCATGGAGAGCCAGAATTTCCGTGTAGATCGTTTCCAGGATCCCCGCCTTTTCCACGACAGTCAGTTCATCCCGGTTCACAACTGAATGGGCCCGTGCTGCAAAGCCGTGAAACTCCGCAGGCTCCAATTCGACCACGTCGGCGATCGCCCGTGAAAAGCGCGTGACGGCCCGCTTGGCTTCCTGCTCTGCCTTAATCCGGCGCTGGAACGCATCCGCCTGAGCCTTGAAGGCTTCCAAGTTGAAGCATGCAGGCGTGAAGTCGAGCCCGTAGGCCTGCGCGAAATCTCCGTCTGAACCGCGGTACATATAACGGCGCCCAGTCGGGCTGTCCCGATAGGCAAGCACTCCGGCTTCGACGAGCTTCTTCAGGCAGCGGGTGACGGTGCGTGTGGTGCGCCGTGTGTATTCGGCGAGCCGTTGATTTGAGATCGCCACCACCGGCCGTTTCCCTGTCTGGAAGTCGTCCGCCTGGACGAGGCCCAGGAGAATATCCAGGACATGGTAGGCCGTGCCATCAATACCAAGCGCCGGCGCGACGCGTTTCAGAACCAGGGAGATTTCCTTTTTGGTGACCTTCGGCCGATCCTCCTGGGACGCCAGATGCGCGCTCGCAAGGATCCCGGCAGACACCTTGCGAAAACTCGCAATCTGCTGAGACGAAGACATAAGTCCTCCTTTGCCGGAAGCGCATAAACGCGACCGGACACTGAGTGTTCAGATGCGAGACAAGCAAAAAGACGCAAGAAATCGTGCTCTGCTCAAAGACAGAACTTGCGTTGCGCTACAAGTGATTCTATGATTTTAGCTGCTACACATAGAGCATAGGCACTCGTGCTTATCTCAAGTTTGGACCCGCCCTTGTGGCGGGTTCTTTCGTTTAGAGCCTCATTTACTCCCCCCTCTCTTTCATGTAATCCGCATAGAGACTGTTCAGTTGAGCCTTCAAAAACTCATCGAATCCTGGAGCTTTAGCTCCATTTACGGTGAACGTAGTGCCGCTTTTGGTCGATCTGATCGTCACCGGTACGTGCTCAACATGTTGGACCACCATCTTTGGTTTTTTCGGCTTTATTGCTTTCTTCGCGCTGCGAAGCACGAATTCGAAACGCTCGTCCGAAGTCAGCTCTGCGATGTTGTCCGCGGACAACATTTCTCGAAGTGGCTTCCAATCAACCAATTTTGCTAACTCAGCAAGTTCCATCCATTTTCGTCGCCCTGTACCAGGAGCGGCGCCAATCGCAACAATCAATTCGACGGGCAATTCTCTGATCAGCTTGATCATTTTTGATACAGCCGCTCTGTCCACTTTGAGCGCAGATATAATGACATTCCGCTTGAACTTTTGGTCTTCCAATCGCGCTGCAAACAACGCACGTTCTATATAGGAAAGATTGGTTCTGGCACTGTTTTCCTGCCCTTGAAGAACGACCAGTTGCTCATCGTTCAACTCCCGAACGACAGCCTTGACCTTTCGATTGAGGCTTCTGGCCGCCCGAAGTCTACGATGGCCGAATGCCACCTGCATGCGACCCTTTTGAGCCGGGTTTGGACGAACAAGGATTGGTACTAATTGCCCGTGCTCATCGATTTGTTGAACAAAGTCCCTCTCGACTTCCGGGTCCGCTTCCAAACGGTCGCGAACAAATGAATCGTCTATTTGAGAGGGATCCAGTTCAACGACCTTTTGTCCTTCCAACAGTTGCCGTTCTAATTCACTAGCACGGTCCATCTGACTTGAGAGTGAGCCAAGAGTTTTTGCGATGCCTCCAACCGGTGAACTTGACCGTCTATTTGGCGTGATGCCCGCCAGTGGGCGATCCGATTTATTTGGATCCCCTTGGATTTCACCATCCTCGTCCGACGAAAAACTGATCAGGTCTTTGCGTGCCATCCCTTACCTCCGTCCCCAAGTCACGTTTAAGAGGTCTTCGATTTCCTGGTTCACGAGAGACATAGATTCCATTGCGCGATCATAAGTACCGCGCACAAATTGGCTTCTTTCGACTTCATACAAAGTTTGCTTGGTAACACCGGCATCAGAAATAGCAGTAGATTTAAGCATCGCATGTTGAAGCATGCGATTTCCAAATATTGAACGCATAAACCCGGTCATCTGGCTTTGTGGTCCATCGTTTGGTTCGAAGCGAGTAACCAAGTAACGCATCCAATCATAGCTGGTACGCCCTCCGGCCTTTTCGACAACACTCATCAATTCAGCTGTCATAGAAAGAAATTGGGACATAGACATAACGTCCAACATCTGTGGATGTACGGTGATCAATACTCCTGTGGCCGCACTTAAGGCCGACATCGTTAGAAAGCCAAGCTGAGGTGGGCAATCAATGACTACAACGTCGTAATAGCTTTCAACGCTTGTCAGCACCTCCCCTATTCGGGCGAAAAACATGGACGCTGAACGTCCTTCAGACATTGCTTTGGGCGTTTCATGCTCGAATTCCATCAATTCAAGATTGCCTGGAACAATATGGAGGTTTGGCGTATATGTGGATCGAATGATTTCGCTTAAGGCTCGAGGGTCTTCATAACGGATAGCACCGTAAAGCGTTTCTCCCTCGTCGACATCTAGTTCGGGTTGATGTCCGAACATCGCTGACAATGATGCTTGTGGATCAAGGTCAATTGTTAAAACGCGGTATCCACGCAACGCCAAGAACTGAGCCAAATGAGCAGATGTGGTGGTTTTTCCGGAACCACCTTTGAAGTTCATTACAGTGATAACCTGAAGCTTTTCATCTCCCCGACGGATCGGCACATATTTTGGCGTGCCATTTTTCTCGTCCAAGACCTGACGTATATGATCCATGTCCTCGACAGAATATGTGCGCCTACCGTTCTCGTTTGGTTCGGGGCCATGCCCATCAGCGGCGACCTGACGTAAATAGCCTTCCTTAATGCCAATCAATTTAGCTGCTTCTGCAGGCGAAAATCTTCGGATAGTCTTTTGAGAAGCAGGTGGAAAGATTTTTCGTTGATGTATCTGCAATTGATGAGCGAGCTCATTCGCGTCCGCCGAAAGTGTCGTTGGCAGGTGTTCAGCAGCACCTTCAACCAGAAGATTGGTGTCCATCTCGAAAAATCCTCGAACTGCGCATTTTTGAAAACTACGCCTCAAACTGCGCTGTTACAATATGCTCCGATTCGTTACCAATTTACAAACGCTTAACCAAGTGCATTTTTCAGCCTAGTTTCGACAAGAACTTCGCATTGTTGTCCGCGGACAACTTTTTGGAGTCACCCGGCACATTTCCTTCAACCTTTTGCCGCCAAAGTGACAGCACTTCCTCGTCGAGCCAAGCATCTCTGTATTGACAAACGCACGTGGATGATGGCCGATGGCAACGTTACCAGGGGTGCCCCGGCAAGGGGCTGAGATACTGCTGGGCCGTTGATTGATGGCAGCGCAGTGACCCGTTGAACCTGATCCAGTTCATACTGGCGTAGGGACGGTGCAAGCGCTGCAGTACGACGTTGCCCAGAATCCGGAGCGTCATGGCGTCTTTCCATCATTCCGGCTTCGAACTGGGTCTCCAACTTGAAAGATTGGAGCCTCAGAATGAACATTGCCACCAAGACTATTACGCCCGAAATCACCAAGGGGCCGCTGCCTGCCTCTACAAAGGTTTACAAGCCGGGCGAAATTCATCCCGATATCCGCGTACCAGTGCGCGAGATCGCAGTCCATCCGGCCGCCGGCGAACCGCCCGTCACGGTCTATGATGCCTCCGGTCCCTATACCGACCCGACCCAGGCGATCGATATTGAAATGGGACTGCCGCGCCTTCGCGCCGAGTGGATCGCCGCCCGCGGTGACACGGAGGAATATGAGGGCCGCATGGTCAAGCCGGAAGACAACGGCTTTGCCACCGGCGAGCGCCTGACACTGCAATTCCCTAACCTGCAGAAACCGCGCCGCGCCAAAGACGGCAAGACCGTCACCCAGATCGCCTATGCCCGCGCCGGCATCATCACGCCAGAGATGGAATTCATCGCCATCCGGGAAAACCTTGGTCGCAAGGCTGCAAACGAAAAGCTTCCCCGTGATGGAGAGAGCTTCGGCGCGGCGATCCCGGATTTTGTTACACCGGACTTCGTCCGCGAGGAAGTCGCCCGCGGGCGCGCGATCATCCCAGCCAATATCAACCATCCGGAAGCGGAGCCGATGATCATTGGCCGGAACTTCCTGGTGAAGATCAACGCCAATATCGGCAACTCTGCCGTCACCTCGTCGATGGCGGAGGAAGTCGAGAAAATGGTCTGGGCGACTCGCTGGGGCGCCGACACCGTCATGGACCTATCGACCGGGCGCAACATCCACAACATTCGTGAATGGATCATCCGGAATTCGCCGGTTCCGATCGGCTCGGTGCCGCTCTACCAGGCGCTGGAAAAGGTTGGCGGCATTGCCGAGGACCTTACCTGGGAAGTCTTCCGCGACACGCTGATCGAGCAGGCCGAACAGGGCGTCGACTATTTCACCATCCATGCCGGTGTCCGGCTCTCCTACATTCCGCTCACCGTCAACCGCGTTACCGGCATCGTATCGCGCGGCGGTTCGATTATGGCCAAGTGGTGCCTGCATCATCACAAGGAGAGCTTCCTTTACGAGCATTTCGAGGAGATCTGCGACATTTGCCGTGCCTACGACGTTTCCTTTTCACTTGGTGACGGCTTGCGTCCGGGCTCGATTGCCGACGCCAACGACGCAGCGCAGTTCGCCGAACTGGAAACGCTCGGAGAGCTGACGAAGATCGCCTGGGCGAAAGACTGCCAGGTCATGATCGAAGGCCCTGGTCATGTGCCGATGCACAAGATCAAGGAGAACATGGACAAGCAGCTTGCGGTCTGCGGCGAGGCGCCGTTCTACACGCTCGGACCGCTGACGACCGACATCGCGCCGGGTTACGACCATATCACCTCGGGCATCGGTGCCGCGATGATTGGCTGGTTCGGCACGGCGATGCTCTGCTACGTCACGCCGAAGGAACACCTCGGCCTTCCCGACCGCAATGATGTGAAGACCGGTGTCATAACCTACAAGATCGCCGCCCATGCCGCCGACCTCGCCAAGGGTCATCCGGCAGCGAAGGTCCGCGACGACGCCCTGTCGCGCGCCCGTTTCGAGTTCCGCTGGGAGGACCAGTTCAACCTCGCGCTCGATCCGGAAACGGCCCGTTCGATGCATGACGAGACCTTGCCGAAGGAAGCCCACAAGGTCGCGCACTTCTGCTCCATGTGCGGTCCGAAATTCTGCTCCATGCGGATTTCCCACGATATCCGCGACGCTGCTCGTCAAGAGGGCATGGAGGCGATGGCAGTCAGATATCGTGCTGGCGGCGATCTCTACATGCCAAAGGATCTGTAGTTCATTCGCAGAGGGGAGGGGAGATTCGAGGGGAGGGGTTTAGGGCTCCCTTCGCCCGATGGCCTACCGCTCGATGCGGTAGGCGAGCGGAATGGGCTCCAAAATCGGTATTTTGATAAAAGGCCTTTGCTCAGCTATTCCGGGAGCGGTCCTGCGGCACCGTTTCACGGTTTTGTCACGCTTGGCCGCCGTTTTTCACGTTTGCACACTACCGGCCGATGTCGCGAGGACATCCGATTGCCTGTTTGACATCCATCATTTGGAAAATTCAGAGAATTGACTTATATTCTTGTCCGGAGTGGGATGGCAGGTTTCCCCGCCGCCCCCTTCCCTAAAGTATGAATTGGACCCGGATTTCGATTTGCAAGGTCGTCCGGGTCTTTTTCACTTTAAGGGTAACGCTGATAGGCCAATGCCACATCGTCGTTACCTCCGGTTTGAGAGCAAGGCTGTTGCCTCAGCCGGGCTAGCCAATCCGGCCCGGTCGCGCCGCTTGCTCTGCGCTGCTGCTTTTGCTGCTCAAAACTGAATCAGGTTTCCTCTTTGTAGAGCGCTAAAACTCTCGGGTTCGTTAACTGGTCGTGCGTTGTCTCAAATGTGGCACCGTCCCATTCAATCCACGCTTCCCAACCGGTCGGCGTCGCTCTGCCGTACCATACTCGAACGCTAATCCGATTGTTCGGCAATTCTTCGACTATGGAAACTGTGTGCGTGCCGCCGAGGCCGGAATCAATGTCATAGACTTTGACTTTTCGTATCGGTCCCATGGTTCCCCTCACAGCAACGCAAGTTGTTCGGCTGGGCGAAGTGGGACGACCGGGACCGGCAGGGCGCTTAGGCGCTCCTGCACCTGACCTTGCCGGGCGCGATCCTGGGCAAACTCGTAGCAGGCAATTTCGCAAATGATCGAGGTATCCTTCCAATCGTCCCTGTACATCGAGGTATCGACGCCCGCGCCTTCATACATGTGGAACCCTGACAACTTCTGATATTCAGCCGCAGGACCGGTTTCAACCCTCTGAAAGCATTGCGCGCCGGAATATCGGAAGGCGGCGGACGCTTGCGGGACGATGAATGCGCCCCGATTGGCCAGTTCGGCCGCGATGTCGATCACGTGAAACTCAAACTGGCGGCCACGATAGCGCGGTCCATTGCCGGCGCGCTTCACGGCACCGAACGGCGGATTGGACACGGCCACGTCAAAACGCTCTCCACCAAGCTCCCTTTGCCAGTCCCTCCAGTCAAAGACATCGGCGCAGATCCAACGAGCCTCCGGCAGCAGCTTTCTGCCCACCTCGACATATCGGGGATTCAGCTCAACGCATGTCAGGTCCGGGCAATTGTCGGCCCATTTCGCGCGGTGGTGCAGGAAGTAGGACAGGATTCCGATCCCGGCGCAAAGATCGATGACGCGGCTGCCAGCGCCCCCGGCATCGATGGAGAAGTCTGCAGCCAGCCCCCAGGGCGTAAAGAACGCCCCGGATGCTCCGTTGATGTGGTTCGCGCCTTCGTGCCAGTTCTGAAACACGAAGTCTTTTTCGTCTTCGCTCAAGCGATCCTTGGTCAGGACCGCCTCGGCCTCCGCGTGGGCCTTGCGCTGCGATTTGGTGAGTTTCGCCATGGCTTAAAACTCCCCATCTACAACGATGATGGGTTCGCTCTTGTCCATGCGAATATTCAAACCTGTCAGGCCGATTCCGATCAGGTCCGGGCCTTCGAAGTTGGTCAATTCAGGATCCATCACAGGCCGGTAAACCGTGATCAGCTCCGCGATCTCCTCGACGGTCATGCGAGGCTCGGCAATGTCTCCGTGCTCATCCCTGCCCACGATGACAAGGTTTCCGGCAAACGGATTTGGAAAGTCCTTGAGGCGAACGATTGTATGAAGACCGTCTGTCAGGCCGTTGTCGTCCACGAAGACATCGTGATTGTCATCGAGGCGGGCGACATCGAAAAAGCTGCACTTGATGCGCTGTTTGACTTCCGCAATGTAGTTTGCCCGGCTTAGGGAGATATTGGCCATTGCCCCGAAAAAGGCATCGTAAAAATAGGCCGTGACGAACTCGGATTTGTTGGTCATAGAGCGATCCCTCAACCTGCGAGGCCGACACAGCAAGCGACCAGCCCGAAGCTGAACAGGCTCACGCTGACAAGCGCGCAGAATTCTTTGATAAACATCTATTTCTCTCCTTCTTCCCGTGGAACGCGGGTTCTGTCCCCGAAAGGGCAGGAGCCCGGCTCCTGCTCCTGAGACCTCGGCGGCGAGAGTGTGGGGGAGGGGGACAAGGGGAAAAAACGGAGGGGACTCCCCACCTATTTCAAGTGCTAATTTCACTTGTTTCGATCCTTGATTTCCCGGCTTCTCCCGCTGCCTTTCTGCGAGGGTTCGCAGCGCTGCGCTGCAACCCTTGCCTCGCGGCGAGCAGCGGGTGTGCAAGCGGAGAGGTCCTTCGCGGGGACCCTGCTGCACGAAGCGTGGAACGCGCGTAGGAAGCTGGGCGGAAGGCACCTTGAAGCGCGCCGAGGGCGGAGCCCTAAGCGTTTTCGAAGGAAGATGTGGAGCGTGCTTTGCACGCGATTCCATTGTTGGCGGCGCGTTGCGCCGCATCGCCGGCCGGGCTCTTCGCTATTTGGGGCTTCGCGCTCGTCCGGCAATCACCTATGCAGCCAGGACCTGTGGCTTTCTATCCTTGTCGAACAGCTCTCCGCTTTCCAGCATGGCGCAGGCGACGCCTATCAGACGACTACCGACCGAACGTAGAGCGCGAGCATGAGAATGCCCTCGTTTGCGCATGTCACTGTACCGGTTCCGGGAATGGAAATCGTGCAGCACAGCTATTCGTGCCCAATGGAATACAGCCGTTCGAAGCCTATGCGGGCAGGACTGGCGCATCGCGACAATATATTGTTTCCCGCTACGCCGGGTCACCGGCGCTACACCCGACAGGGCTCGAAGAACGTTGGCATCCCGTCGGCGAACAGCTTCAGGCGCTTCTGAAAGCAATGCCGCCAGGACGATTGGCCCGATGCCAGGCAGAGATCTCAATATCTCCGGATCACAACGCGTATCCGGGTCTGTTGGCTCGGTCGAGGGTAACTCGGCAACCGCGGCACACAGACGTTCAAGGTGCTTCATGCCGATCTTCATTTGCTGCATTACCAGCCGAAGACGGGCAAGGATGACTTCGCAATGGGCGACGCAGGCCTCCGTAACCCCAGGTGCGACGGAGATTGGTGTCGAACGAAGGTGAGCAAGCAGGGTATCCGCCGTCCATTTTCTGACCCGGCACCTTTTTAACAGTCGTGCGATCGTGGCCTGCCGAACGTTCCGCGCTTTCGCTGGCGTCGGCACAAGTTCCCACAAGTCCAAGACCCAACCTCGCGCCCAATCTTCCGACAACTCAATTACTTGCGGGTAGTAGCGCCAGAGTTGATGACGAAACCGGTTGGCCAGCCGGTTCCGCTCAGCCGAAAGATCCTCAACCATCCGAGACCATTCCCGAAGTTCAATGACCGTTGGATGAACAGGCCTCAGGAAGCGGTAAAACCGCGCGTCAGTTCGCAAAGAGTCAGCCAAAACGTAGGCATCCAAACGATCATCCTTGGCTCCTGCCACGGTGAAGCGGTCACGGAGCCGGTCGAGCTGTTTCGGATTGATGGCATGCACCAGGAAGCCAGCGTCCATAAGATGTTCAACGACCGGCCCATGGGGCACTTCTATACCGACGGCGACATTCTCCGGTTCCTGACCTGTGACCGATCTTATCCAGGAGGCAAGTTCCGCAAGCCCGTCACCACCGTGCGAGAATGCACGATGACCTAACTTCTCCCCGTCTACATCGAGGGCATAGGCATAGTGGGTCGCCGAAGCCCAATCCACGCCCACATACGCTGCAATCGTATTTTCCATGAATTCTCCTTCGTAGCTCGAACGGGCGGCCGCGAACCTCGCCGGACCTGTTCTGGCGCTCGAAGGCGCAACTCCCCACGGGGCGTCGATCGCGGCCAATCCAACGGGGCACTTGTCCCCTCTAGGCGCTCGCGGCGCAGTATCACCAGGTTACTCCCGAAGGACTGGCCCGCAGGTCGATCTATACCACCCCGCGAGGAGCGTTTTGATTGGAACAGGGATCGCCCACCGGGACGGCCAGGTGTGGATCCGCGGGCCCGGCCGGCACGCGGATCTGCGCCTGGTCCTGCACGAGGGAGCGACGCCGGCGTGCCGGCTGCGTGAGTGAGGAAGGATGGGGAGACCGATTTTTGCCCTTGGTGGGGGAGGGGGAGCGGCGTTTCCCCTCTCCCGGCAGGGGTGTGATGACCGCCTGCAGGGCGGCCTATTTGAGGATGGCAAGCGGAGTGCGCAGGGCGACGCCCGGAGGTGGGAGGATCGTCACCGGATGGCCGAGACGGGCGCTTGCGCCTGGCTCGGGGAGCGCAGCGACTAGAGCCGTGCCCAAAGGGTGCCGCCCGAACCTATTTACTTAGTAGTATAACGAGCCTAAGAACGGTTCTTCACTTACATTTAGGTAATTGGCGAAAAGGAATTCTTATGTCCGAAGCTGCTCAAAACGACATCTCTCTTGAGCCTGATTTCGTTGATCTGACGGCGGACATAGTTTCGGCCTATGTGAGCAACAATACGGTCGCCTCGGGCGATCTGCCGGCGCTGATCGCAACCGTTCACGCGGCGCTGTCATCCACCGTTCAAGAAGCTTCGGAGCCTGTTGTTGAAGAGCTGAAACCTGCGGTTCCGATCAAAAAGTCCGTGACCAACGATCACATTATCTGCCTGGAAGACGGCAAGAAGTTCAAATCCCTGAAGCGGCATCTGCGGACCCACTACGACCTGACGCCGGAAGAGTATCGAGCAAAGTGGGACTTGCCGACGGACTATCCGATGGTCGCGCCGAGTTATGCGGCTGCCCGATCCGAGCTTGCGAGAAAGATGGGCCTAGGTCAGAAGGGTGCGCGGAAGACAAGAAAGCCCCGTTCCAAGTCTTGAGGATCCAGTCGGCTTCAATCGCTGTCGGTTTTGGGTTCGCTGGCGCTGTCCCGCAAGACTCGAATTCCATGCCGCAATAGTGTCCGATCCTTGGGACTGTCGCTCATCACCGTTCGGAAAGCGTCGTGTCCAATTGATATCTTTTGCGTCGCGACCAGAAGCTCAAGTGGCTGTTTTCCTTCGCGGTCCCAGGTTTCGACCCGGAAATGCAAGCCTCGAACGAATGGGTCGGAATCGGTAATGAGCATGCGATCGGCAACCAAAACGGCGGTTTCCGGGGAAAGCAGTACTGGTTTCTGTTTGCCGATAGCTTGTTCCAGGATCATGCGAGCAAGCTGATCGACGCTTGCCCACTTTCTGCGGTATTCAGCCATTAATCGGTTGCTCGGTCGCGTGATGGATCGATCACATAGAATGTTCTCTTTTTGTTTCTGTGACAATTCAAATTGTAGGCCGCCCATCTAGCTGTCGCTGCTCGTCAGGCCAGTCAGAGATCTGAGCTCCCCGGCAAGCGTTCGAAGTTCATCCTTATGGTCCCGGACCCATTCGAGAGTCCGGAGGGCGCATTTGAGCCGGAGAATGTGTTCCTCCTCCTCGCTGGCCATATGGCCGCGCAGGCTCGAAAACCGTTGTTCGCGCTTTTCAAGAACATCGCGGATTTCATCGATCTGGGCGTAAATGGACCGTTCCGGCACGACAGACCCTCCAATTATCGTTCGCGTTGAACGAATTGGAGCCGCTTAGCGCGGATCGCCTCGGCGAGTTTTCTCAAGATCTGCCCAACGAAGGCGTGGCTGAATTTTCCATAGGATATCGTCAGCGGATCATAGCTGATCGGCTCAACATGAAAAGATCCGGGCAGAATGTCCGTATTGGCTTCATCAAGGAGGATCCAGCAGGGGGCGTCACCCTTGAGCTTCAGGCGTTTGCGTTCGGTTTCCGGAACGCGCAAGCACAAGCGGCCGACGCCTGGATCTTTCGTTGTGAGGGGAAACAAAACCACGTCGCCACTTTTGGACGTCAATGGAACGACAACGCATGCCGGCCGTGCCTTTCGGCCTTGTTCCTCGCCTTTTGCGTTTTCTCTTGACCAAAGGAAGCTATAGGAGATGACCAGACCAGTTTCCGGATCAATCATCTGCGCCTGTTCCTTGCTCATATTGGTCTGCCAAGGCCAGAAGCCCGTCCTCGACGTCGGCAGGCATCGTCTCCAGCGTCACGGCTTTGCGGGGATCCTTGGTGCCCTGCAAACGCTCATAATCTTCGAATGCCATGAGAACGAATCTCGGTTTGCGGTGATGGGTGATGCAGACGGGTTCCCGCCTGGCTGCATCAGTTACGTCGCCGACGTGTTTGTTGAGATCGGCGGTCGTGAAAGTTCGCATCGGAAACTCCCTTAAAATCCAAATTTTATTGATAATATGGATATTCTGGAATTTCAAGATGTGAGGCACAGTCGTGCAGATATGAATCAGCTCTATGTTTGAGGGCATGGCGTTGATTTCCCGCCAGACAACGCCATACCGGTACAACACTGAAGCACAGGGCGGAAACAAAAAGCCTCCGGGCGTTCCGGAGGCTTAGCGGGGACTGATGATTTTTCGAGGAAAATCAGGCTTTATTGTTGTGTTGATTGTCGTCCAAACAACTTAAGAATGGCTTTAAGGCCATTCGTCAGAGCAGGGAAGAAAGCCCGCACGGGCTTGCCGCTAAACAGAACCGATTGCCGGCCGCTCGATGCGGCTGGCAATCGGCCCCCGCCGCGCCGACCTGGTTAGTGGCGCCAATTACGACGGCCATATTTGCGCCCGTCGATGATGATGCGGTCCTGCTGATCGATGGGCGTTCGGGCGTGGCAGAGGACTCCGGCTTCATCAAGGCGGTAAACGACGCAATCGGAATCCCCGAGTGCATAGACCACAAAGCACCACGGGCCTTTCCCGTCTTCGCGATCCTGAAACCATCCGTTCATGTTCCGGCACTGCCAACGCCCGGCCCACCATGTGGCTCCGGGCTGTCCTTTGTCTGTGCGCTGGAAGAGTTCAAGCTGAAGCATGATCCTGTCCCGTGAGCTTTCGTTGGAAAGGGAAGCCGGTCGCGGGAGGAGAGGCCCGCGACCGGCGACGGCTGATTATTCAGCCGCCACGGGAAGAGTTTCGACGTTGCCCATGTCGTCGTCGGTTTGCTGCTCATGTGTGGGCATGCCGCAGCGGATCGGTTCGGGCAGCCAATCCTTATCTTTGAGGGCTTTCTGGGCGAAGGCTGGACATGCAGCGGCTTTTGAAATCGACCATGCGCTTGCGTCCCGACAGGATCATTGTCGGCGAAGTTCGCGATGGTGCGGCGCTGACGCTGCTCAAGGCATGGAATACGGGCCACCCGGGCGGCATCGCCACGGTTCACTCCGACAACGCCTTCACCGCACTGACGCGCCTCGAACAGTTGATCGCGGAAGTGTCTCAGCAGCCGATGCCCCAAGTCATCGCAGAAGCGGTTGACCTCATCGTCTCGATCGAGCGCTCCCCCGAACACGGGCGCATCGTTCGGGACATCGTGACTGTGTCCGGCTTTCGGGACGGCACGTATGACGTCCGCTCAGCCGTTGCATCTCAGTTCCTCAACAAAAATTCCAACGACAGACAAGGGACCCTTCATGTCGCGTAATTTCTTGACTTTTCTGACCCTGGTCGGGGCCGGACTATTCGTCATCGAACCAGCCTTTGCCTCCGGCGGCGGTTCGCTTCCCTGGGAAGGTCCGCTTCAACAGATCCAGGCGTCTATCAACGGTCCTGTCGCTGGCGCCGTTGGCCTGATCGCGGTTGCGATCGCCGGCGCAATGTTGATCTTCGGCGGCGAACTTAACGACTTTGCCCGTCGTCTCGCCTACGTCGTTCTAGTTCTCGGCGTGCTGCTCGGCGCGTCCACCATCGTCGGCCTGTTCGGATCCTCCGGCGCCTCCATCGGAATTGCTCCGGAAGGGAACACGGCAATCGTGGAACCGGCTCGTGACTGATGCGCCGGGCCTCAACAGAGCGCGGGTTCACCGCGCTCTTTCACGCCCGACACTGTTGTTCGGAGCAGACCGGGAGCTGGTGCTCGTGACCGGTCTTGCCTCGGTCATTCTGATTTTCGTGATCCTGAAGCCCTATGCCGCTGTGCTCGGCGTGGCGATCTGGATCGTGGTCGTTGGCGTGCTGCGGATGATGGCCAAGGCAGACCCTCTGATGCGCGCTGTCTATCTGCGGCACGTCAAATACCGCGCCTACTACCGGCCGACATCCACGCCCTGGCGGAAATACTGAACATGGTTGCCCTCAAAAGATTCCGGCACGTCGCGCCATCCTTTTCCGACCTGCTCCCTTATGCCTTCATTCTGCTCGCCGGCATGGCAATTGCCGAAATGCGCGGTGCGGTTATAACGGGTCGCAACGGCCTGCTCTGGGGCGTTGCAGGGTTCGTCGCGTTCCACTTCGCGCCCGGATTCAGCCTAGCTCCCGAAGTGCCCGGCGTCGCGGCGGCGGATGTTTTTGCCCGGCAGATTTGGTGGTGGGCCACCGTCCTTACCGCAGGCGCCGGATTGTGGCTGATCGCATTCGGCCGTAACTGGGTGGCCTGGGGCGCAGCAGCAATGCTGCTGCTGGCACCACACGTGATCGGCGCGCCAGAGCCGGACACCTTCACCGGCCCAGTTCCGACCGAGATCGGGGCAATGTTTGCCAGCCGTGCCTTTGGCGTCGGAATGGCAGCCTGGCTTCTGCTTGGTTGTTTTGCAGGTTTTTTCTGGCAGCGCGAGAGGGCGAGGGTCGGCGCAACGCAGGCGGCCTGATCCGGAATCTAAATCATAACCGACCGGGCGAAACATCTCGTTTTGCCCGGTTTCTTTTTAAGGAAACCTGAAACCCCATGGAACGCTCTCTCGCACTCTTCGCCATCGGGCTGGTCTTTGGCGGAGGCATCGGCTTTGTTGTTGCCGCAAGCAATGGTGTCGCACTTGACGGTCACGACCACTCATCAGCCAGCGATCACCAGATGCAGACCACATCAGTGCAGCTCAGAACTAATCATTCCGGCCAAACCGCTGGCCACGACCACAACAGGACCACCTCAGTACCTGGCGGTCCCGATGCACCGTCCTTGAAAATCAGTGTCTCGCAGGATCCGGTTAGCGGCTACAATCTCCATATCATGACAGAAAATTTCACCTTTGCGCCCGAGCGGGCTGGCTTGGATCATGTGTTGGGCGAGGGCCATGCTCACGTATATGTAAATGGCGTGAAAGTCGCGCGGCACTACAGTGCATGGCTCCACCTGCCGACTCTTCCAAAAGGTGATGCGACGGTTGAGGTTACGCTCAATTCCAACGATCACCGAATGCTTGCTGTCGAGACGGAACCGCTCAAGGCTGCGGTAACTGTGAACGTGAAATAGGCTTATAGCGCCGGAATGCGCGCTCTGAGGCAGAACCGGAGACGTCCACATGGTCGGGCGTCTTCGATCCAGCCTTTGTCCGCTGCCAGAAAGTTTCCGGCCGTCGAGACGATATCGGCAATGTCGTCCGGAAAGATAACACCGGAAAAAAGGTATGCCGCTCTACCAACTCCCTGAAACGCAACCGTAATTGGCTGCTCGCAGGCCCCCATGCATTCAATCTGTGTAACTTCCATTGCCATTCCTGCCTCGTTCAATGATCGACGCAATGCATCCAGATCTGGCGGAGGGTCGCTTTTGCATGTACTGCAAACGATAATACGGTTCATTCGGTCACCTTTGCCGGCAGTGGTGGCACAGCACTGCGAAAGCGTACAAAGCAACACATTTTTTGTCATTCGGATTAAGTCGTATTGTGTTCGACAAATTTATTCTTCCAATTGAGAAATCACTTGAATCTATAGTGGCTAGAGGGTGTATACGCCTGACGAATTAAGAAATCCGACTCAGGCACATCTTTTGGCCAAATCGCAATCTCGTAAATACCCGGCTACAGGTAACGGCTATAAGTTTGCCCATTCTGCTGACCTCGACGGGCCTGCGCGCGCGCTCTGGCTATTGTTCCATGATCCGGCCTATGTATCCAAAAGTTGCCTGCCGGAAGCAACTGCTCTGAAAGTAGCAGTTAGGGATGACTGTCAAGTTCCTACAGACGATCTAGCGACTAAGCGTCATCACTGGCCTCATTTTGCTCTGGAACAGCACGACCAAAAGATCTTCAGAACCATAATCTCAATGCTAGCAAGGCTGGCAATAGTACTTGAGCCAAATCTGCCGGCCTCATCTCTGAAGGTTTCCCGCAAATGAACAACAAATCAATTGTTCTCTCAGTGGCTGTATTTGGGCTGATACTGCTCAGCGTTGCGGCCTGGTTTTTCGTTCGTCCGATGTTTATGAGAGCAGCGATTCCAACCGAACAGACACTGGCGGTGTTGAGGCCTCATTCGCCCATTATTGGGCCTGAGGACGCACCTGTTACTATCGTCGAGTTTTTTGATCCTACTTGCGAAGCCTGTCGCAAGATTTATCCGGTTGTTAGGGATATCATGGCTGAGTATGGCGATACAGTGCGCCTGGCGATTCGCTACGTGGCCTTTGAAGGCAAGGGATCAGTGGAAGCGATCCGAGTACTGGAAGTTGCGCGGAAACAAGGGGTGTTTCAACCCGTGTTAGAGGCACTTTTGCGCGACCAGAAAAGATGGGCCAAAGACGGAGCGCCAGAACAAGAACTCATCATTCAGATATCAACGGAGGCCGGCCTCGATCCAGAAGCTGCGCGAACTCAGATGCTGGAACCCATTATAGCTGCAACGATTAACCAGGACCGCGCCGATGCTGAAGTCTTAGGCGTAACCCAGACGCCCACGTTTTTCGTTAACGGCCGGTCCGTCAATTCGTTTGGCGAGGCGGAACTGAGGGCTTTGGTGAACGAAGAGGTGGCCGCTTCGCGGAAGTAACCAACAGCAAACAGGGAACAGGATCTGTTTGAGGGGCGATGGCAATCTAATGGCATCGCGCTGCACAAACGAATTTGATCCGCAGATTAGTTGCCTAACATCGGACAGATTGCAATGCACTTTGGCGCTACCCCAAACGCCCAGTCCTCAAAAATCGAACTCGGTCAAGAACCGCCGCTGCTTGGTTACGAAGGGTTGTATGGCATGCCGGACCGGCGAGGGGTTTCACTGCGCTGGTTCGCTGGTTCAGCACTCACTGGTGTCACATCCCTGTTCTTGATGGGCGGCGCGCTATTCGCTGCCTTTGACGGCCAATACGAAGTTGAAAGGGCGAAATCCTCGAGTGCTTTATTGAATGAGTTGTCGATCTCGAACAACGGTTACAGCAAAGAAGACAGGGTTCTGCGATCGGCGACTGAATATTCCAGCAAGCAATTAATAGATGTGAATATTGTCTCCCGTGAGGGCGACAGAGATAACATTCGCGCTCAACCACATATTTTCATCAGCGCTACGCTTGCTACCAAGAAAGACCCGTCGCTTGCATCTCAAATTCCGGCCTTCAGTACGCTGAACATATTTTCTAGGAGTGCGGAGAAAGAAGCGACAGGGGCAACCGAGGGAGTTGCAACTTCTCTTCTTGCCGACTCGCTGTACGGTGCGAAATTGGCCAATGATGTCAGTATAAGCCTTACACCATTTCCATCATCGAACACGGATTTCGATTTGGACAAGACGTTGTCAGAATCGGAAATTGAATTGAAAGTTCGCAAATTTATCCGGACCCGTTCGGTGGATGCAACTAACATGGGTTATGAAGCAGTGATTGATCCTGGGCGTTTCGACTTCAATTTGGCGCTTCAGCCAGATTTGGAGCGCTATGCGGTTCGGATAACGCCGGAAAACGTTTCTTTCGTGTCAAAACGCGATGACGATATTCGGTTAGCCGGAATGGATGAAAGCATTGTGCCAGTGGCTCAGGGGCAAAACCTTACGGGGACCCTCCTAAATCAGCAGGTTCCAGAAGTAGAAGCTGCATCGATCACACTTGCGTTTCAGCGATTGTATGGAATCTCCAAACTTGAAGACGGACAACGACTCCGAATAGCGTACGCGCCCTCACAGGACGATCCGGAGCGAAAGCTGCCCGTGCGCATCAGTCTGTATAGCGATACGAAACACGAAGCGACCGTTGCCCAATCAGACGGCGGCGATTACATCAAAGCCCGGCCGCCTAGCACCTTTCCAGCAGCAGCCTTTGCTGACGCGGATCGTGTCTCCCATAGCGGGCCAACGCCAGCGCTATACGATAGTCTTTATCAAACTGCACTTGAGCAAGACATACCAAAAAACATTGTAAATGAACTTGTTCGCATGTTTTCCTTTAGCATCGATTTCAATGCCTCGACTAGGCCTGGTGCTACCATAGAGCTTCTATATTCCAGAGATGACCGTAACTTCGGATCTGAGATCCACTTTGCTGCGCTGAGCAATGGCAAGACAACGCTGGAATTTTACCGTTTCCGGACGCCTGACGATGGAGCTACTGACTTTTACGATGCGTTCGGCCAAAGCGCAGAGAAGTTCCTGATCAGGAAACCGATTGATGGTGGCAGGTTCCGATCCGGCTTCGGCATGCGTCGGCATCCCGTCTACAAATATTCAAGAATGCATAAGGGAGTGGACTGGTCTGCTCCGCGCGGGACACCGATCATGGCAGCTGGAGATGGTACCGTGATAAAGGCAGGTTGGAGTTCCGGCTATGGGAAGCGAATTGAACTTCAACACACCAATGGATACACGACCACCTACAATCATCAGACCGGATTTGCCAAAGGCATAAAGGAAGGTGTTCGCGTCAAACAGGGACAGATCATCGGCTATGTTGGCTCGACTGGACTTTCAACAGGACCTCACCTTCACTTCGAGATGCTAGCTAATGGCCAACCTTTGGATCCAATGCGAGCCAGGCTTCCAGAAGGACGCGTGCTCGATAGAGAAATGCGTGAAAGATTTGAGTCCGAACGAAGTGCGCTCGACAACTTATTACGTGACGCCCGTAGGCCCCGAATTTTGCAACATGACTACAATGAGGAAGCGTTCAATCAAGCAATCTGATGTTGAACTAAAAAGAGGTGTTTCTTAGAGGTTGTTCGATCCTTTTCATTACACTAAGGCCACCGCAAGTGTGCGTTACCATTTGGAACCGTGCCGCCGGTAAAGCCAGCCGGGTCTGCAACACGTATACTGAGTGCTTGTTAGCCAGATCCAAAATATCCTTCTGCCGCGTCGTTTGCCGCAGTGCATAATATCGGAAGTCTTTGGCTGCAAATCTCCTCCGGCATGAAATCAGCGCCCATAGGATCAAACTCGGGGAAACGAAAGGCCGTTCCATAAAACTGTGCTTACCGTCGCCTTAGTCTTTGAAAACTCAGTTGCAGAAATCTTCCAAGAGCTGTCATCCATTCGTCCAACGAACGATCACTCACAATCGGCCGCGTTCTTTGAAAGAACAGATGAAAGACTGCGAGAATGAGTAGCAGCGTTACGCCCCAGGAAATTAATGTGTCAGAAAGGAAGTGACCGCCGAATGCGATTCTGTTGGATGACAGGATGAAGCAAAGCGGCAGCACCAATAGCAGCATCGCTTTGCGCCACGTAGCGGGAACTAGAAAGGCGACTGAAGTCAACCAAATGGCGGAAGACGCTTCTCCAGAGACGAAAGAACAGTTTCGGTCACAATAGTCAGTGACTTTCCAGACAGTTTGATAGGGTAGGTCTCCGCCGAACTCAGCCACATGTTGCGGTCTCGGGCGACCCCAATTGTCCTTCAAGATCAAATTTACGAGCACGCCGGGGCCAAGAACCAGAGTCGACAGCAGAAACAAGGGTTGGCGGAGTGGCATGAGCGGTGTAACCGTCCGGTGAACACCGCGGCGATGGCGGTTTGATCAATTGTCGGATTTCGAGCGGGTATTCTTTGTCAATCGCACTTTGGCGGCATTGCGGCGGTTTGCGATGCGCAAAAGCGCATATTTGATCGGAAGTTCGTCGATGGTGTCCGGGTCGTACTCGTCGGCCCATTCAGTTGCGTCGGCGTGATTGGGATGGCTCGGATCGGCCAGCGCGTCAAGCATGCCATAGAAGCCAGGAATTCCGCCGCAATCCTCTGGTGGTGCGTTTCTACCGCCGCCGACATAGCACGGATAGGGGGTCGCCGGATTGCCGCTCCGGACGTCGGTCACCGTGAGCCGATGCTCCCAGCTGTCACCGAAGTCATAGAGGTAATTGATCGTCGTCTTGCGAGGCTTCAGTATGTCGCGCAGACGCACCGTGGCCGCCTCCCTGCGTGGCTCCGTTCCCCAATTTTCGTCCATCGGCAGGCCGTATCTTTGCTTGTCGACGGTGAACTCCCAGAGATGGTGGTCGAACCAGCCCATCACGGCCTGGATAACGTCGTGCAGCACTTTCAGGGTGATTGAGGTCGGCACTTCGACCTCGCGCCAGATCAGGGGATCGGTGTCCTGCAATTCGATGCGGACCGTTGCGATCTCGTTTATGCTGTCGGATGCGGCGGTTTTTGGTGATTTGCTCATGCCGCCGATCTCGCAGATTTCGTCTGCCAGTTCCAGGGTAGCAGTTCCTCGACCTGGGATACGGGCGTTTCGGCGATGCGGCCGAGGACATCGGCAAGCCAGGCTTGCGGGTCGACATCGTTGAGCTTTGCCGTGTTGAGCAGCGTCGCCATGAAGGCGGCGCGGTCGGCACCGCGATCCGATCCCGCGAACAGCCATGACTTCCTTCCGAGGGCAAAGCCTCGCAAGGCCCGTTCGGCCGCATTGTTCGTCAGGCAGATCCGGCCGTCGTGAAGGAAGGTGGTGAAGCCGTCCCAACGCTTGAGTATGTAATCAATTGCCTCGGCAACCGAGGAGCTGCGCGACAGCTTGCTCCGCTCAGACCGCAGCCATTCCTCAAGACCTTCAGCAAGCGGAACGCTGTCCCCGCGCCGCCGCTCCAGGCGTTCGCCTGCGTTGAGCCCGTTGATCTCGCGCTCGATGTCGAACAGGGCATCGATGCGCTTGACCGCCTCCAGCGCTATCGGTGAGATCGGTGCAGCGTTCTTCCTGCGCCTGGCGTTGGCGGCGATATCGGCAAGCACGAAGAACTTGCGGCGCGCATGTGACCAACACAGCGCCTGGGTCAGCGGACCAGGATCACGGTCCACCTTGAACAGCGGATTGTAGCCGCTGTAGGCGTCAGCTTGCAGAATACCGGTGAAGCTCTTCAGATGGCGCTCGGGATGTTCCTGGCGCCGGTTGCGAGAGGCATAATAAAGGGCTGCCGGCGGAGCCGTCCCTTTGGCATTCGGGCCGCCGAATGGGCGATCGTCGCGGACATAGGTCCAGATGCGGCCGGTATCGGCCTTGCCCTTGGCCAGGATCGGCACGGTGGTGTCGTCGCCGTGCAACCTCTCGGCACTCAGCACATGCGCTTCGATCAGCGAATGGATCGGCTTGAGTGCCCCCGCGCAGGCGCCGACCTGGTCGGCCAGCGTCGACAGGCTGAGATCGATGCCCTCGCGCCAATAACGCTCACTTTGCCGGTTCAGCGGCTGATGCTGTGCAAACTTCTCAAACAAGATCATCGCCAGGAGGTTCGGACCGGCAAAGCCGCGCGGCGTCACATGGAACGGAGCCGGTGGCTGGGTGATCTTCTCGCACTCCCGGCAGGTGAACTTCTCCCGCACGGTCTGGATCACCTTCCACTGGCGCGGGATCACTTCCAGCGTCTCGGTGACATCCTCACCGAGCTTCGCCAGCTTTGCGGACCCGCAGCACGGGCAACTCTCCGGTGCGGCGACAACAACACGCTCGCGCGGCAGATGCTCCGGAAACGGTTTCTTTGACGGACGTCGGCGTTCAAACGCTTTGATGGTCGATGTTCGCGCCGAGACCTCAGCCGCCAGCTCGTCCTGGGCTGCATCGGCCTCCAGCTCTTCGAGCTGTAATTCCAACTGTTCCAGAAGACGGGCCTTGCGCTCAGAACGGTGTCCGTGGATCTCCCGCTTGAGCTTCTCGATCTCCAGCTTCAGCCGGGCGATCAGGACTTCCGAGTGCGAGTTCACCGCCTGCGCACGGGTGGCGAGTGCCTCAGCTTCACGGCGAGCCGCACGCTCTGCGAGGATCATCGCGTGTGCACTGGCAAGGTCGTCGGGAAGGTCTTCGGCCGCATCGAGCATGGCTGGATGGAATCACATTCGTACCCACCACGCCAGCGCTTTCCACTATCCGGCCGAGCTCGGCCGCCAGGTTTTTTGCGGCATCCGCCAATCGATGCCTTCCAGCAGATATCCGAGTTGGGCCGGGGTGATGGACACCGTGCCGTCCGTCGCCGATGGCCAGATGAACCGGCCGCGTTCCAGCTTCTTCGTGAACAGGCAGGCCCCTTGTCCATCGTGCCAGATCACCTTGATCAAGCCGCCGCTCCGGCCGCGGAAGACAAACAGGTGGCCGCTCATAGGATCATGCCTCAGTGTCTCCTGAACCATCAGCGACAGGCCGGGAAAGCCTCTGCGCATATCCGTATGGCCTGTCGCGAGCCAGACCTTCACACCGCTCGGGACCGGGATCATCGCCGCTCCAGGAGATCGAGAATGCGTCCCAGAGCTTCCGTGTCGATATCACTGTCGACCCGGACCCGTTTACCCCGGCCCAGATCGATCGTTACAACGCTCGGCTTGCGACGCGCACGTTGCGGCGGTGTCGGTTCCGGCGACTGATCCGGAGCCAACAGAGACCGCGCATCGGAAATTGTCACCGGGATAAATTGCGGAGCAGGCGAAGGTGCGGGTGTTGCACGGTCCGTCGACGCCCGACCGTCGGAGATCGTGCAGAGTTGTTTGCGCCACCTAAATAACTGGCTCACGTGGCAACCCGCCGCCCGGGCAATCTCCGACACGCTTGCTCCAGGTTCAAGGCACGCCGCGACAAGCCGCTCCTTATCTTCCTGCGACCACCGCCGGCGGCGCTCCACCGACGTGATCACCTCAATATGCTGATTGGTCATATGACTACTCCTCTTATGTTCGTTTACAAGAGGTGGAGACACAACTTCCCCGCCGCCTTGAGGCGGATGCGGCTAATCAACACCGTTGAACAAAGCAGGAGGCAAGGCATTTCGACGACGGTTGGCATACTCTTATTCGCGGGTTGATTACCGCATTTCCGTTTGTTCGTCTGGGGCTGCCTCGGTCTAGTGTCGGGCGTAGAATAAATCTGCCACATAGGAGTATCGAGGGTTCCCCACCGCGGCCCTGCCTCCAACTTTGATCAACAGATAATGTTTTCCAAGAGGACCTGATCGGACGTGCAGCAGGCCTGTTTCAAGGTTTACTGAGGGGCTCTACTTCTTGCCCGATCGCCCATATGAAGGCGGCCATTTCTCGCGCGATGGCTGTCACGGCGACTGTCTTGGCCTTGCCGGCACTTATCAGTCTTCGATATCGAGTGCACAGCCTCACTTGCCCTTTCCAAGCAATCACGCAGACCGACTTCGGCAGGCCTGCCAGTCTCGCGCTGATTGTGGGGCTGATCCGTGCTGGATAACGGTATGTCCAGGCCCCCTCAATCAGCGCTCGGCGCGCCCGAGCATTGCCTGCTTTAGTGATCCCTCCGCGTCTGACGCGATCGCCCGTTGAACTTTCTGTAGGGACGAGTCCGAGATAAGCCATCAACTGCCGTGGGCTGTCGAACCGACGGACATCTCCAATTTCGACCACCAACGTAACGGCTGTCATGAACGCCACCCCGCGCATCGCCTGGTACGCGGCGACCACTGGGGCCATTGACCACGAGGAAGAAGTTTCTCCAATCAGTTTGTTCAGTCGATCAAGACGAACTCCGGCGTCCTCAACGGTCTGACAATATTCGGCGAGCAATATTTGATGCGCGGGATGATCGAACGCTTGAGATGCCAGCCACCGTCCATGCGCGCGGGTCCAGGCTTTCCGTCCTGCATAGTATCGGCCATGGCGGAGTAAGAACGAATTGAGTTGTTGTCGCGCCTGTTTTTGTGCCTCGAAAGCCGCGTCGCGGGCACGGACGAGGTCGCGAACTGCTTCATGCGCTTCATCCGGCACCCAGACAGGTGTCAACTCGCCAGCTCGATGGAGCCTCGCAAGACTGATAGCATCGCGACGATTGGTTTTTACGCGATCACCGGCACGCTTTGGTACCAATGACGGCGCGACAACACTGCATTCGTGACCCAATTCAACGATTTGCCTATAGAGCCCATACCCGGTAGGGCCGGCTTCATAGCAGAAGTGGAGCTTTGCCCCACGCTTAGCCAATTTCTTGACCATTGCTGCTACCGAAGATGGTTCCGAGGATATGTCGCCCAGAAACCGTACCTCGCCATTGCGCTCGCCGTCGGCAATCGCCACCGAAATCTTCAACTTTGATGTGTCTAGGCCGATGAAAGCTGCGTGCTCGTTTGTCATGTCTTCCCTCGCTGGTCGGTAGGTCGCCCTGGCCAATTCCAGAGCCCACACAATCTACAGCGTGGGTAAGCGGCCCTCGCCAACGAACATACGGTCTAGTGCTATCACTAGGACTGGCAGTCTTCAGCCTACGCCAGCAAGACGGCCTTCACCGGAGGGGTACTGAGCGGTGGACGATCGGGGATAAGCAACTTCAGAACGAACACAGCAACACAAGTAGTCGCAACCACCTGAACGAGAAATATGCCGAGATACCTTACGTCTCTGAGAAACGCCATGTTCTTCGCCCAGAAACCGAAAACTTCTGAATAAAACAATCCGGTCGACCAAATATCGGCACCGGGAAAGATAAAGAAAAACAGCGACACGGCACAGACATACAACCCGACCGAAATCATCGGATGTGAAACACAGGAGTCGGTCAGCTTTTTTAGAATCGGCTTCCGGCCGTTTTCATTAGGAACTTTGTTCTTCATCGCCGCCATTTTGAACGAATTTCGAGGACTGATCCTGAGCATCTAGAAGGTGTCCGAGGTGTTTCACAGGTGTCAAAATGCCGCCAGCTCGAACAAACCGGAGACGTGTTCAAGCCAACGTTCTGGGTTAACCGTCAACCTGTTGTTGGATGCCTAAATCCGGTTCATTCGAAGGTCGATTGCTCGCGCTGGCCTTCTTCCTTGGAGCTGATCTTGCTTCGCCAGCTGTACAACTTGCGATTAGAGTTTCTGGCCGATCAAGGATAAGTCGCTGCACGACCCACAGCGGGGTTTCATTTAGTTTTGCGGCTTCGCGTTGAGTGCACAGGTTGGTCCCATTCCACTCAATATGCTCTTTGCTGGGTTTAGAAGATTGATTTGACGAAAAGTTGCCGCCAACTCGAGCGGTGCTCAGTCGGCGCCGGACGCGTTTCTTTTCACGAAATCCTGAAACACTTTCAGCGTCTCTTCGCTGACATGATGCTCGATACCTTCCGCGTCTTGCTCGGCCACTTCCGCGGAAATTCCTAGTGTAATCAGGAAATCGACGACAATCCTGTGCCGCTTGCGGCAGGCTTCCGCCAGTTGGCGGCCCGCCTCGGTCAAGCGGATATCGCGGTAGCGCTCCTGAAGGATAAGTCCTTCTCGCTTCAGCCTAGCAAGATTTTTCGATACCGTCGGCTGCGCAACACCGAGCCGCTCGGCAATTTCGACCGGACGCGCAGACCCGTTCAGGTGAATCAGTTCCGCGATGAGTTCCACATAGTCCTCGACCATTTCACTCTGGTGCGCGGTGCGCACAGCCTCGAACCCGCTGGCCTGTTCATCGACACTTCTATCGGACACCTTGGGTGAAGGACCGGTCATGAATGGAACACATCCTCTTTGTTTTCATTGTGATTGTGTATGCCGCGAAATTTGCCACTTGACAATGTGTTAGATTACCCTAAGAAAATTTGCCAGAGCTAAACTTAATAGGCGTAGCTATGAAAACTCTCCTTGCCAGCGCGGTGATCTGCCTTGTTCCGGTCATCGCGCAAGCCACCGCAATCAAAGAAGCCCTCTGGGCTCCACGTGCAGCCGCCTATCGGCACACCTTGTTTCTGGGAAACCTTTCCCCAGTCCCCTGGGAGAAAATCGAAGCCAGCTGGAACCGTGCCGTTCCAGGCAGCTCACTTCCGGATGCCGCGGTTTCCCGGGCAAGTGACGAGGAAGCCGCTGCTCTTAACAGTGCTCTTCAGGTGCAGGACAGGCAGGCGCTGTTTGAAGCGGCAACGGTCATCGTTGCTCAGGGGATACTGCGTCACCTGGAAAATGCGGATGCCGGGCTCGGAACTCCGGAAGCAGCCACTGAGTTGGCCAAGGCCGAAACGCTTTACCGCGCCTTTGAAGATGCTATTCGCACCGTCGATGAGCCTGCCGCTCGCCAGCTTGGCAGGGCATGGCTCATCCTGAACTCGTCCCTAGGCAGTGGCGGCGTTCTGGGCCAAGGCGGACAGGAAAGCAACAAGTCAGAATTCGCAAACGCCCGCAAAGATGTTTCCGATTACATTCGTACCAACTACTTGCCGGCAGAATTTGCAACTCGTGACAAGCTGGCTCCTGTTCCGGAAACGGTTTTCCTTTCTGGACCGGAAGTGAAACTGCCCGCAACATTGCCTCCGGGATCAAACATCGCCGATCAAAGCGAGCTGCCGCGCCTTATTCTTCAATTCGAGGAAGCCGGTGAAGACGAAGCCAACCTGCCGCTTGTCGCTTATGGCGACATGCTGTTTGACAGTCCTGAGATCTTCGGCGGTCCGGCGCAGGAACTTGGGATTGCCTGTTCCACCTGCCATAACAGATCTGACATCAACAGGGAGTTCTTCATTCCGGGCCTCAGCTATCGCCCCGGGGGGATGGATGTCGACGGTGCTTTCTTCAATCCGATGTTCAATGACCGGAAGGACGATCACCTCGATACGCCGTCGATGCGCGGTATACGGTTCACCGCGCCTTATGGCCGTGACGGACGCGAACCCAGTCTGCGCCGCTTCATCCGCAACGTGATCGTTACCGAATTTGCCGGCAAGGAGCCGACCCCGTTCCAGCTTGATGCGCTAGTCGCCTATGTCCGTGAGTTCGACTGGCTGCCGAACCCGAAAATCGACCGGGCAGGCCGGCTGACCGACAAGGCCTCCGACGCGGCAAAGCAGGGTGAAGCCATCTTCAATACTGATTTTCCAGGACTGAACGGCAAGTCCTGCGCGTCCTGCCACACGCCGGATCAGAACTTCACGGATGGACTGACACACGATATCGGGAGCTCAGAGCGGCCTTTCCCCGGAGGCACGGCCACAGCCTTCGAAACGCCAACGCTGCGCAACATTAACTTCACCGCCCCCTATATGCATGACGGTTCGCTGCCGACGCTGGCCAGCGTTGTGGATTGGTTCAACGACACCAGGAATCTTGGGTTGGACGAAGAGCAACGAGCAGACCTGACGGCGTATCTGGAAGCCATCGGCGATGGCGAAGAGCCCTATCAGCGCTTTGAAGGCCGTGACAGTGTCTTCCGCCTGTCCTGGGAAGAGCTGACCACCTTCGCGTCGACCCTGGACACACTTCTGCCCGCCCGTGATGCCCAGAATATCGCGTTGCTCATCGACACGGTTGCGCCGGATCTTGCAGCCGACGCCAGCGTGATGACCAATCAGGCGGCAAAACCCGAAATCTATGAACTCAGCGCTATCCTGAGGGCCGTGGGCGATGCCAGCGCTGAAGGAGACTGGGGCGAGGCGGAACAGCAATGGCAAAAGTTCAATACCATGCAGGCCGCAATTGACGAGAGGATGTTTTGATGCTGAACCGCCGCACGTTCCTGGCCGCTGCCTCCGCCAGCTTCGTCCTGCCGGCTCTCGCTGCCGAGGAGGGCCTGACCTTGGCCTTCATTCCGCAGGAGAACCCGGAAAAGCTTCTGGGAGATATCAAAGTCATCACCGGCTGGCTGTCGGAGCACATGGGTGTCCCCGTCATCGGTTTCGTCACTTTTGACCATGCAGCCGCAGTCGAAGCGCTTCGAAACGGCGATGCCGACATTTCCTTCATGGGCGCCCTACCATTTGTTCTCGCGGAAGATCAGCTCGGAGCCGTACCGCTTTTGTCGGAAGTCTATCGGGGTCAGCCCAGCTACTCCGGACGGGTCTTCGTCCGCAAGGACAGCGGCATTGAAACCCTTGCCGATCTCAAGGGGCGTGACATTGCCTTCGCAGACCCTGTATCGGAATCCGGTTATATTTATCCACTGGATCTGTTTGTCCGCGAAGGCCTGATCTCCGGAACTGATGACGCCGACAGCTTTTTCGGCCGGAAATTCTTCGCAGGCGGATACCAGCAGGCGATGCAGGCCATGGCTAACGGACTGGTCGATGCCGCCGGAGCGAGCCAATATGCGGATCTCTTTTTAACGCCGGACCAGCAGGCAGAAGTCAGGGTTCTGGCGGAATCGGAACAGATCCCGAGTCATGCGGTCATTGCACGCCCCGGTCTCGATGCCGGATTGCAGACAAGGTTCGTTAACGTGATGCTTAGCCTGAACGATCCGGAAAACCGCTATCTGCTGGCCTATCTCTACGGCCCGGACGGCTATGTTACCGCTGACCCGGAGGTCTATGAAGGCGTTCGCGAAACCGCGCGGCGCTATGGTTTCCTGAAATGAGTGTTGCCGCCGCCCTTTGCGATGTTACGCATCAGTTCGATGAGCATCCAGCCCTGTCGAATATCTCCCTGACCCTGAAGGAAGGAGAGACCGTTGCGTTTCTGGGGCCGTCAGGGGCGGGAAAGTCAACCCTGCTGGCACTTCTCGACGGGCGGTTGCGGAACTGGCGCGGTACGGCAGAAGTTCTGGAGACACCTTACTCGGCGACAGCACGTCCCCCGAGAGATGCAAGATCGGAGGTAGGCTTCATTTTCCAGGAATTCGCGCTGGTTGACCGGTTGAGCGTTTACCAGAACGTGATGAACGGAAGGCTTGGCCGGATGCGGACCTGGCAATCGCTCTGGAGCCGCTTCGGTGAACGCGATCACCTTGTCGTCTCCGGTGTTCTGGAGGATACCGGATTGACCGATCTGGCCGCGCGCCGCGCGGACAAACTCTCCGGCGGACAACGGCAACGCACCGCCATCGCCCGGTGTCTGGCCCAGGAACCGAAACTGATCCTGGCAGACGAACCGGTCAGCAATCTCGACCCGGCCAATGCCGAGAAAATTCTCGGCCTGATTACAGGTGCTGCCCGCAAACGCGGCATCACCGTCGTCTTCAGCTCGCATCAGCCGGAGCTGTCACAGCGTTTCGCCGATCGCATCATCGGCCTGCGCGACGGCAAACTGCTCTTCGACCGGCCTTCGGGGCAGGTAAGCGCTGCCGATATTTCGGAGCTTTATCATGGCGCGTCTCCGAGCGCCGAACTGCGTGTGGTGAGTTGATGTCGCGCACCGTGACCTGGCTTGTGCTGGCCGCTGCCATCTTGTGGTCACTGGGAAGCGCAGATATGGGATTGGAAAAGCTCCCCGGCGCAAAGGCGCGCCTGGGCGAATTTTTCGGCCGGATGCTGCCGCCAGACATGTCCATTTGGCCGGAAGTTTTGCAAGGTCTGGCGGAGACCCTGCGCATTGCCATTCTGGGAACTTTCTTCGCCGTCCTGTTTTCCGTCGTTCTTGGCATTTTGGCAGCGGAAACACTGGTTCCGCCGGCAATCTGGCGGCCCGTCCGATCGCTGCTTGCGATCGTGCGGGCAATTCCGCTGATCCTGGTTGCCATGCTGATGGTCGGTGCAGTCGGCCTTGGACCGTTGCCCGGTATCCTGGCAGTGACATTTCACGCGACGGGTATGCTGGCGAAATTCTACGCCGAGGCGATCGATACCGTCTCGCCTGAGCCCGTGAAGGCACTGGAAAGCGCGGGCGCCAACAGATTGCAGCAATTGCGCTGGGGGATCTGGCCGCAAATGGCGCCGGTGGTCCTGCGCGATACCGTCTTCCGGTTCGAACTGAATTTGCGCGAGAGCCTGATTCTCGGCATCGTCGGCGCGGGCGGCATCGGCCTTTATGTTCAGACCTACGTCCGCTCGTTTCAGTACGACAAGGCCGCGACAGTGACGCTGGCGATCATTGTTCTCGTGCTGCTATCAGAAGCCGTGAACACCGCTTTGCAGAAACGCTTCTCCTGATTAGATGTGCAGCTTTTCGAACTTATCATGATGTCCAAAGAAGCTGCGGCCTTAAGAACGCAATTAATTCCGAAGCCTAATCAGCGGGCTCATTCCTCACTGTTCTGCGCATCAACTAAGACCGCAGTCCCAAAGGAAGGCTCCTGGACGTCTAGAGTAAACCGTTACTTCCTTGGTACGCTGGCAACAGTGGTCACGCGGGCGTCGTCAATCCCGGTCCAAAGCGCGGCGGAATACGGAGATTGACGTTTAATGTATCGGTACGGCGTCGAATACCAAGGCAGAACTGTTTCAGCTTGGTTGTCCAATATCATGTCTCCGTAGTCTGTGCGGACTGTCAGCACAGCATGACCACCATTCTGGAGGTCCTTTGCGACGGTGATTAGCAGAGTGCTGCGCGGCCATCCCGCATTTAGAAGCTCTCGTTGCTTTTCAAGGACATATTCCTCACAATCTCCATATCCGCCGTCTGGGTAGGTCCAATACTCTGGTTTGCCATAGAGATCGTCATCGGTCATTGGCCGAACACGACGATTTACATCCGTGTTAATCGCGAGCAATTCCTGCCATCTTTCTTCCGTCAATTTTACGACGACCGGCTCATAGCGTTCATTTGAACAAGCACCAATGTTGTCTTGGCAAAACTGTACGTATCCGATGGGTGCTTTTACGTCTTGGTTCATGTCCATAAAGCGCCCGGTATCGGCTGACGCAGACGCGGAAGAAGTTACCAACAATGCCAGAAAAGTTGTTGGCAGAAGTATATTTTGTAGTCTTTTCATCCCAAAGCCCTCCCTTAAGGCTGGCCTCACGATGTCATCTTGAATTTTATTTGAATAAAAGCTTCGCGGTAAGTATTAAATCAAATAAAAAGAAATATATACAAATATTTGAATTGCTTTTTACTATAAATCTAATTAGACTTGTCTAAAATTTTATCTTTTTCCTGCAACCGACTGATATGCTTACATTTCTTCCGTTGATGGTCCTTGAATTAAATAAAGGAGGATTTGGCGTGCCCCCTGACAATCGAGAGTTTAAAAAGAAATCCAGAAGGCAATTCAGGTGAATATTTCGGAAAGTTTTTTGGAGGCAGAGCAACCCATTGATTGGATCGCCGCGACCAACCGAGGTTCCACAGCATACGTCCAACAACTACAGGCGGCCTGATCCCGCTCGTGACAATTCAACCTTTTTGAGAATGGCCTTACGGCCGAAAAAGACGGCCCTCGCAGAAAGCCTCTCACTGCTACCTTGGAAAAACAATCCAACACAGTTCCAACGTCGTAGGTACAGTACCGATATGTTGGCTGGGTATTGTCGATGGACGCGCTTGAAGAATGGATCAGATTAAATTCGTACTTGGTATACGGGATACTTTTTTTCTATTGTGCGATGAAAAGTGGGGCTCTGCCGCTGTTTGCTGCTATCTTTGCCAGCACTGGTGATCTTTCGATATTTGCAGTATCTGCGGCATCCTTTCTTGGCGGATACTTAGGAGATGAAGCACGGTTTTATCTTGCGCGGCGATATGGTGACTATTTGACAAGCCGGCTGCCAAGATTAGGTGTGATTGTCAAACGAGCTGAAGGCTTGCTTGCGAGGCACGGAGCCAAATACATTTTTTTGTACCGATATCCAAAAGGTATGCGAACGATCGGCGCATTTCCGGTCGGGTTAAGCAATATGTCCTGGTTGCGTTTCACTGTTTTCAACGCAGGATCTGCTGCCTTGTGGACCATGTTGCTAGTTGCGTTTGGATATGTGTTTGGTGTTGCGATAGTAGAGACTGTAGAACGTAACTGGGGCTGGCTTAGCGTTGTCGCGCTAGGGGTATTCGCAAGTTTGGTGTGGCTTGTCTATCGCAATAATTTGACGAGTGCGCAAAAGGGATTACGAACCCCCTAGTGTCAAAAACAAATAATAACCACTTTTCCCGATAATTAAATGTGCAGCTACTGTGCTTGTATATGTAACAGCTCTGTTCTTTCTGAGTTGCGAGAGAGCCAAAAGCTCTCGACGAATTCGTACAGCGCGGAAATCGAATAATGAACACAGCTCTCCCGAGATGTGAGTCTCCTAACGAAGTGTCAGGTAGTTATGCATTTGGAGATGTTTAAACAGGCACAAATCGCCCGTAGGGTGCTGAGTGTGAGCATGACAATTTTCACGCTTCTGCTCGCGGGATGTGTAGGTTCGTCACTCGAAATGGAATCACGCGGAGAAATTGCAATTCCATACAAGGTCACGGCGTTGATGCGCAACAAAGGGGTCAAGGGATCGGATCCCGTTTTTATCCGAATTTTTAAACAGGAAAGTGAGCTTGAGGTTTGGAAAAAAAGACGCGCCGGCGATTATGTCCTCCTAAAAACATACGAGATGTGTCGTTGGTCCGGCGATCTGGGTCCCAAACGAGCAGAAGGTGATCGCCAGGCACCTGAAGGCATATATGAAGTCACGCTCGGGAGGCTAAACCCCAACTCCAAGTATTTCCTTTCATTTGATTTGGGGTATCCGAACAAACTCGAGCGCGCGAAGGGTTACTCTGGAACTGCGCTCATGGTCCACGGAGCCTGCTCGTCTTCCGGGTGCTTCGCAATCACAGACGAGCAAATCACCGAAGTGTATGCTCTAGTTCGGGACGCATTGCGCGCCGGGCAACCTTCCGTGCAGGTGCAATCACTCCCTTTTCGCATGACACCTGAAAATCTTGCGAGGCACTACGACAATCCAAACCTCAGTTTCTGGCTGGACCTCAAAGAAGCTTCCACCACGTTCGAAGTCCTGCGGCGTCCGCCAGAATTCCGATTTTGCGAAGGAAGATATCGTTTTGGAGCAGCGAAGGACCCAGGAGCTGACTACGGCCCACTTGGACAGTGCCCGCAGTTGGAACAACCACCGCAAAGAGTTTCAGAAAAGATTGCTGCTGACCTAAGCTCAGTTGAACAACTTCGGGAAGGGGGCGGCAATATCGTAAGTTCTTACGCCGACGGTGGAATGCACTCTAGGTTTCGAAATGTTCTTTTGGAAAGGGGAGCTGAATTCCTCGCGAGGAAAACATCGAGTAGCGCCGTACCGGTTAGCAGACCAAAAGCAGCGCTGTCCGACCCATACAAACCTTTGTTGTCTCAGCAATGAATTTTTTTGGTGTTGTGAAATTTAATTGGAGCCTCTGCCTTAGCGAAGCATTCGCGCGACGGGCAGAATGATAACGAGGAGCAATGGCTGGTGAACCAAGTATATCAATAAACTGTTGCGCCCCATCCAGGATAGGATCCTGGTCAGTTTGGTATTGTGCAGATCGGGAAATGAGCGTGAATCGCCGCTCTTTTTGTAAAAAATCTTGGCTAGAAAAACGCCGATCAAGGTCAATCCGGCCCATGGCAGAATTGGAACGAAATCGTTGCTGGGTGGGGGGGAACTAGACACGCCAATCCATGCGAGCCACCGGGTGTTGAACAGTTCCAATTTTAAGAACTGCGGCAGGATGAGTAAGCCAGCTCCCGAGATTAGTGAGACCAGGGCGGGCAAATTTAGAAACAGAACACCCAAAAGAGAAGAAACCGCAATCGCGTGCAAGATGCCGAAAAAAATGTAGGTCTGCGGAAATGCGATCCACGTGACGAATGAAATCGAAATCGCAGCTGCACCGATCATCGCCACACGTGTTACAAATCTATTTAGTTTGAGTCCTTTACCGTGCGCAAGGACAAGGCTCACGCCAACCAGAAACATGAAAGTTCCGGCGAGCAGGCGGCCGAATGCAAGCCAAACAGGATGGAACGCGATTCCGTCGATTAAACCTGAAAACTCGAGATCCCAAACAAAGTGAAAAAGCACAACGCCAAAAATAGCAACACCGCGAACGGTATCGATCAGCAAAATTCGCTGATTTGATAGACTTTCGTGATCATTGCCTGAACTAATCATCTCGCGGGCAGTTAAACCTCTTTCGGCCACAGAAAACGTGATTGGTACATCATTGTTCTAACCGGGAAGACCTGCAAACCCAGTTTGGCGGACCGGCTCTAAATTCCAAGTGAACGAATGGTGCTGAAATATCCCGATCAATATTGGCTACGAATGCTTAACCATACTGGGTCGTCAAAGTGCACCAAGCACCTGACGGTGGCCAAAGATACAGTTTTGTCGCAAAGTTTTCTTCGGCGGTTTTGTTTGGTCTGAAATCCTGGAAGGCGTTCATTTAGTCTCGGTAATGTCGATTAGAGCTGTTTCACTTGTTGAAAACGCTGCGCATCCAGCCCCAACCCGCTTGAATTCAGGTTTCCCCTTTCCATGCCAGGAGCCGCATAGCATTTGCGGTGACGAGTACTGTTGCGCCTGTGTCGGCAAGGATTGCTGGCCAAAGACCGGTTACACCCAAAACGGTCGTCACCAAAAACAAAGTTTTCAGGCCCAGAGCCATCCCCACGTTCAGTTTAATGTTCCTCATCACCGCATGAGACAGGTTTATCATCTTGGCAACGTCCATCACCCGCCCATGCAATATGGCAGCGTCGGCAGTTTCAAGTGCCACATCCGTGCCCCCTCCCATGGCGATGCCGATATCCGCGGCGGCCAGAGCCGGCGCGTCGTTGATGCCGTCTCCCACCTTGGCAACTTTCAGGCCGTCCGCGCGTAGTTCATTCACGACCCGTTGCTTGTCTTGCGGTAGAAGGTCCGCACGCGGCTCGATGCCAAGCGTGTCTGCAATCGCCGTGGCAGTTCGGGTGTTATCGCCCGTCAGCATCAGCGTGCGGATTCCCTTCGTCTTTAAGGAAGCGAGACCGTCTATCGCATCTGTCCTTGGTTCGTCACGCATGGCGAAAAGAGCGGAAACCTTGTTGTCTACAAGCAGCACAGAAACAGTTTTGCCCTCGGCATTGAACGCATCTACAACCGCAATCTGATTTTCAGTCATGCTGACCCGGTCGCGAGCAGCGGTCGCGGATCCAAGAAAAACCGGCACACCGCCAACCCGCCCTTCGACGCCTTTCCCGGTGACCGCGCGTGCTTCGGATGCAGGCGGAATGGGTGCATTCTCCGAGGCAGCCTTTTGCAAAACTGCGAGAGCAAGTGGATGGTTCGATCCCTGCTCCAATGCTGCCGCAAGGCTCAGCAACCGCTGATCGCTGCTCCCAAATGACCTGATATCGGTAACCACCGGCCGTCCTTCTGTGAGAGTTCCGGTTTTGTCGAAAGCCACCGCCGTTATCGCTGAAAAACCCTCAAGCACGGCGCCCCCCTTCATTAGGAGGCCGCGCCGAGCCCCGCTCGCCAGACCGGCGGCAACTGCCGCCGGTGTGGAAATAACCAGGGCGCAAGGGCAGCCAATCAAGAGAATGGCAAGTCCCTTGTAGATCCATTCGCTCCAGTCAGCGCCAGCAAAGACTGGCGGCACCGTCGCAATAAGAGCTCCCAACACAAGAACCCCTGGCGTATAGTAGCGTGAGAACCGGTCAATGAACCGCTCGGTCGGTGCCTTACTAGATTGTGCCTCTTCGACCAGACGGACCACGCGGGCGATCGTATTATCGTCGGCGGCAGCAGTCACTCTGATGCGCAAAACTCCGTCTAGACTAATGGTTCCTGCATATACTGTGTCCCCCTGTGACTTACGTCTGGGGACACTCTCGCCGGTCACAGGTGCTTCGTTTATCTCGGACGAACCTTCAGTGATTTCCCCATCTGCGGCAATACGATCACCCGGCCTCACAACGATGACGTCGCCAACAGAAAGCCTATCTGCGGGCACTTCCGAGATGGTATTTCCTTGTTCCAGATAGGCAGTCTTTGGAATCAAATCGGCGAGGCCCGCAATACTGGCCCGCGCACGCTCAGCAGCAACACCCTCCAACATTTCACCAACCAGAAAGAGAAAGACTACAACAGCAGCTTCTTCGGTTGCCCCTATCAGCACCGCACCAACCGCCGCGACAGTCATCAGCGTTTCTATTGAAAACGGGCTGCCCAATGTGGCGGCCACAAACGCACGGCGCGCCACCGGAACGAGACCGACTAGCATAGCAATCAAGAACGCCCAATACGCCGCTTCCGGAATTAGTTGGCCAATCAAAAAAGCACTGATGAGTGCCATGCCGCACGAAATCGTCAACAGAGCCTTGCGTGTCCTCCACCATGGTTGATCCGCAACATGGCTCGCATGGTTTTGCGACATGGGTTCGGCCGGCGCGATGCCAAAACCGAGGTGCCTTACCCGCTGCATGACCTGGTTTTTGGAAACCGTACCGTCATGGCTGATCGACAAACTGGCTCCGGGCACGGATACTGCCACCTCCTCAATCCCCGGCAAGCGGCGTAAAGCGGTGTCGATCTTTGAAGCGCATGAGGCACAATCCATGCCTTCGACTCTGAAACGGACTATTAGTTTTGAACTGTCGGGGTGTATAGTCATTTGCGGCCTCTTGCACTTTCTCTCTGCAAGATAGCCTCTCTAGTAACTAGAGCTTCAAGTGACGCAGGCGATTTTTTTCAATTTCACAGCTTTGTCAAAGTGCTGGCGTTTCAAATTTCATTTTCCGTTTTCGCAGTTATGGATTTCTTGAGAATTTATCTGTACGTATTGCGAATGCGTAAGTGGGTCTTAACCATACTGATTGTGTTTTATACGGGGCTTCATTCCGCCGCCGCAATTGGTGCTGCCCAGACAGCCGGGGAGCCGGTGCTTCCAGACCAAAAAGCAGTTCAAAACGCCTCGATCGTGTCCGAAACACTCACGTCGCATAACCTCAGGTGCTGCAATCGAACGAGCAACCAAGCAAAGTCTCAAAAACTAGCCAAGTGTGGAGTCGATTGCGTGTCAATTGCGGGTTCGTTGGAACCGAGATTTTTGAAGGCGGAATTGGTTTTGGAAGATACTGTATTGCTTGGCCTTTTTTCCAAAGATCCAAAGCCAGAAGACAGGCCTCCAAGAATTTACTGACACGTGACAGCTTTATCGCTGCAAAGCTTCCTGCGATCGCTAGTAATTTTTTGGAGAAAAGCGATGATTACTCGTCGTAATTTACTCATTGGCTCCGTCGGAGCAGTTGGAGCCTTTGTCATGCCTGCTTATGCACATGACAAGAAACAGTTCAAGATCGACCCCAAATTCGAACCGCAATCCGTACGATACTTTTCCTATCCTCCTGGGACGATAGTTGTCGATACGAAAAATCATTTCCTCTACCTCGTTCAGAGTTTCGGCAGGGCGCGCCGCTATGGAATTGGTGTCGGCAAAGCGGGATTGTCGCTGAAAGGGGAGGCGGTAATAAAACGCAAGGCGGAGTGGCCAAGCTGGCGTCCCACCGCAAACATGATACGTCGTAACCCCGGCAAATATCGGAAATACGCAAATGGTGTCCCTGGTGGACCGAATAACCCTCTTGGATCAAGAGCGCTTTACCTTTATCGAAACGGCCGGGACACCATGTACCGGATCCATGGAACCACCGAACCTTCCTCTATCGGTCGATCCGTCTCTAACGGCTGCGTTCGGATGATCAATACTCATGTTGAAGATCTCTATGAACGCGTGCCTTTAGGCACAAGAGTGGTCGTTTTGTGAGTACCCAATAGCCGAAAACTCTGGTCAGGCACGTGGCTGCATCCGGCGCGTGCCTTTACAAATGAGGGCTGCATTAGCCCAAGAAGACAGAAACCCAAGTACGAGCTTTGGACGATCATTTGTCGAGCGTTTCATCTGACCGCTTTGATCGACTTTTACGTATGGAGAGAAAGGGGCTCCGTGGGAATCTCTGCAATATTACCCGCTAAGAGATTTTTGGTGTGACGGAAAACAGATGATTTCCGCGTAGCGGTTCGGCGGGTCGAAATCGACGGGGTGACTGGGCAATTATTTGCGCGACAAACCCTGTCGGAATGTGAGACTGTGCGGCAACACGGAATTTGAGGTTTGTCGTGCATGTTGATCGGTTACATGCGGGTATCGAGCGGTGATGAGCGGCAGTCGGTTGCCTTGCAGCGCGACGCCCTGCTCGCGGCCGGGGTCGATCAGCGTCACCTGCATCAGGATCGCGCTTCGGGCGCGCGCGACGATCGGCCGGGGCTGAAGGCTTGCCTTGCGGAATTGTGCGAGGGTGACGTGCTGGTCGTTTGGAAGCTCGACCGTCTGGGCCGATCACTCTCCCACCTGATCAGAATCGTTGAGGATCTGAAGATGCGCGGGGTCGCCTTCCGCTCTTTGACGGAAGCTATCGACACGACGAATTCGCACGGTGCGTTCCTGTTCAACCTGTTTGGCACGCTCGCCGAATACGAGAGAGTGCTGATCACGGAGCGGGTCAACGCTGGACTGGCGGCGGCACGCCGGCGCGGTCGCAAGGGCGGTAGGCCACCGACGATCGACACCGAAAAGGTTGAGCAGATTCTGGCGGCGCTGGAAGCCGGCGCCAGCAAGGCGTCGGTGTGTCGGACATTCAAGGTGCCGCGCTCGACTCTCATCGATACATTGCGGCGAACCGGATGGACCGGACCGGGCAAAGAAGATGAGCCTGCTCCCCCAGTTTGAGAGCGGGTGTGACCGATGGCCTTCCTCGACGCGCAGTCGCGCACCGTTCTGTTCGACCCACCCGATGTTTATGAAGAGGCCCTCGCGCGCTATGCGCTGTCCGCTGAGGACATCGCTTTCGCCAGGGCGCATCGCCGATCGCATAATCGTCTGGGTTTTGCCATCCAACTCGCCCTGGTGCGTGATCTCGGTCGTCCGCTCCGCGCTGGGGAAGTTCCGCCTCAGGCAGTCGTCTCCGTTGTCGCCGACCAGTTGGGCATCGACGCTGCGGTGTTCGCACTCTATGCCCAGCGGGAGGAAACCCGTCGAGAACATACGCGGGAGATTGTCGTCGCACTGGATCTCCGGCCCGTCCGGGCGAGCGATTATCGATCCCTGATCACCGCGGCGGCACGCGAGGCAGCCGCTACCGAACAAGGCGAGCCGATCACCAAGGCCGTGATCGAAGCCCTGAAGGAGAGGAAGCTGCTCGTTCCTGTGCCGGAACTGCTGATACGTCTGGCGATGGCGGGCCGGGCGGCAGCGCGACGACAGGCTTATCGCGGCTTGATCCGGGGCATGGAGCAACCGTCCATCGAGGCGCTTGATCAGCTTCTCATCGATCGGTCCGGCGATCGGAGCCATCTCGGCTGGATTGCGGAAGCGCCGGAGGGGACGAAACTGAAAAACCTCAAGGGCCTGATTGCCCGGCTTGAGGTTCTGCGTTCGGCGGCGATTTCCGATGAGCGACGTAAAACGATCCATGCCAACCGCTATGGCATCATCGCCCGGGACGCCCGCATTCTGCATGCCCGTGAGATACGACGCCTTACATCCGAGCGCCGCTACGCCACGCTGACGGCGTTCGTCATCGAGAGGCAGGCGGCAATCACCGACCTTGCGATCGACATGTTCTGCAAACTGATCGGCAGCACCCGGCGCAAGGCTGAACTGAGCCGCACAGAACGCCGGCTGAAAGAAGCCGAGATTCTTGATGGGGTGGCGCTCGATCATCTCAAGCTTGGCGAGGCGCTTCTGGCCGCCCGTGAGAACAACACCGATCTCGCATCCGCAATTGCAGTCTCACTCGGCTGGGACGGATTGACCGCCAGCGTGGCCGCAGCCAGGTCCGTCGTGCGCCCCGATCGCAGCGACGAATTCGATGAGCTCATAGAGCGGCACAAATCGCTGCGAAAGCTGGGCAGGCTCATGTTCGGCGCGTTCTCTTTCCGGTCGTTTCGTCCCGATGATCCGGTTTTGAAGGCAGTGGATCATCTGCGTGCGCTCTACAGTGGCAGGAAACTACCCGCGCAGGTGCCGTTCGCGTTCATGACGCGCAAGTGGCGGCGACGTGTGCGCTCGGACGGTGTCACCATCGACCTTCGGGCTTGGGAAGTGGCGGTACTCGTTCACCTTCGGGAGCGCCTGCGGGCCGGTGACATATGGGTTGATGGCAGCCGAGCATGGCGCAGTTTCGAGGATTATCTTCTGCCTCGACCGATCTTTGCCCTGATGCGCGCCGAAGGCCGGCTCGGGCTTGCCATCCCTGACAGCTTTGCCGAATGGCGAGCCGAACGCACCGCCACGCTCGACGCGAAACTCAAAGAGCTGGCAAGGGCGGCGGCCGCCAACGCCATTCCGGATGCGGCTATTTCCGACAAGGGTTTGTCGGTCTCCCCGATCCGCGAGGAGGAGCGTGACGGGATCGTCGCGCTCAGCCGGCGTCTTTACATCCTCGTTCCCCGGATCAGGATCACCAGCCTGCTTGCCGAGGTCCACAGCTGGACCAGGTTCCTTGACAGCTTCACACACTATCGCACCGGCGAGACGGCGAACGACGAGCCGGCGCTGATGGCCGCTATCCTTGCCGACGCCACCAACGCCGGTGCTGAACGCATGGCGGAAAGCTCACGCGGCGTCACGATCCACCAGATGATGCTGATGGTAGATAGGCATCTGCGCTCGGAAACCTATGCTACGGCGACCGCCGTGCTGGTCGATGCGCAGCAGGCTCATCCCTTCGCCGCGGTCTGGGGCGACGGTCATATCTCCTCCTCGGACGGGCAGTTCTTTCCGGCAGGCGGGCGCGGTGAAGCCAGCCTCGAATACAATGCAAAATACGGCAAAAGACCAGGTGCTTCGGTCTATGGCTTCCTGTCCAATCGTTTCGCCTCCTTCTTCTCCCGGATGATCCAGGCGTCCGAGAGCGAAGCGCCCTACGTGCTCGACGGCCTCCTTCACAACGAAAGCTCCGTCGAAATCCATGAGCATGCAACCGATACCGCCGGCGCGACCGAAACGACATTCGCTATGTTCCATGGCTTCGGCTATAGGCTCATTCCTCGTATCCGCAATCTCGGCAATCGCAGGCTCTTCGTCATCGATCCCGACGCGGCGTACGACCCGCTCGGGGCGCTGATCTCGGGAGCCGTCAACATGGATGTCATCGAGCAGCACTGGGATGAGGTCTTGCGGCTGAAGTCATCGATTGGCGCGGGCCTCGTGCCGCCGTCCGTCATCCTCAAGAAGCTTGCCGCATCGCCTCGGCAAAATCGGCTCAATCAGGCGCTACGCGAAATGGGCCGGATTGAACGCTCGATCTTCATCTGCGACTGGTTGCTCGACACCAAGCTCCGGCGCAGATCGCATGCCATCCTCAACAAGGGTGAAAGCCGTCACGCCCTTGCCCGGGCGGTCTTCCTCCACCAGCTTGGCGAGCTGCGCAACCGCGTGGCGGAAACCATGGCCTATCGGGCGTCAGGTCTCAACCTCGTCGTCAACGCCATTATCCTGTGGAACACCGTCTATCTCAGCCGCGCTGTCGATTATGTCCGCACCCAGGGCATCGATATTCCCGCCGAGCTGCTCTCCCAAGTCGCACCACTTCCCTGGGCTCATATCGCACTCACCGGCGACTATCTCTGGAACGAAATTGACCGACCCCTCGAACGCTTCAGGCCGATCCGCGCTAACCGTTTCAATCCAAACAACTTCGCTTTCCCTTAGCGGGTATTATTGCAGAAATGCCCACGGAGCCCCTTCGCGCGGAGCAGCGGGGGAGAGGGTGGCAAGGGGATAAAAACGGAGGGGGTTCGCCCGCCCGAGGCAAAGCCGAAAGGGCGTCGTGTCAGCGGCGCTCCTGCACAAAGCGCTGCCCCAAGGCTGCGCGAAGGAAGGACGGGGAGACCGTTTTTTCCCCTTGTGAGGGAGAGGGGGCAGCGCTCCTCTTTCCCTCATCAAAGAAACAGACAGGACGCCTCCGGCGTCACTGCTTTATCCTGGCCTAGGCCGGCAAACCGCTGATGCTGATTACTGTGAAGAGCAGTAGGGGAGGGGAAAGGCCGCCCCGATACGAGGCAGGGCGGCCTCCGTAGGCACGCGACAAGAAAGGGCTAGAGACTTGCCACGACCTGACTTGATCAACAGCCAATATGGGTCGATCGGGCGAGGCTGTAAATGTTCCGAACGGATTTTGCCTGCGATGAAACTGATTTGAGGCGAAGCCGCAGCGCAACCGATCGTCACCCGAATGGGCGGAGACAGTGTCTGCTGGCTCCGTGCCGAAGGCATAGAGCGGGGTCGCAAAGCGATGCGCCAAAGCAGCTATCCAGGGTAGACTTTCGAGGCACCATCTTTAATTGTCCCGGAGGAACAACGATGAAATTCCAGTGTGGTTGGTGGCAATGGCAGGTTTCGGACTCGAGCAGTGGGTAAGCTATCTCGGACTTGAACGCGTTGTAGACCCAGACAAAGATCATCCGGTTTATCGCAAGCCGCTCGACGGAAATATCATCGATCTCAGCCAACTGGATCTGCTGGTCGCGCAAAGGCTGCGTGACCTGCGAACCGACAGACAACTTGCGCAAGCCAAAGTGGCCATGCTGCTAGGGGTGAAGGAGGCAACCTACGCCCGCTACGAAAACGCCTCATCCTTGATGACCGTCGGACGCCTGCTCCACGTTTTCGAAGTCCTGAATATCACCCCGGAAGAGTTCTTCGATCCTCTCGTCAACGAACAGCCCTCTCACTCCAAAGCCGAGTCACGCGAAGCCCTGAGAGACCAGCTGATGGAGGAAACGGTCGACCACCTGAAAAAGCTCGACGATACGACCTTGAAGATGGTGCATGATCTTGTGCTTGCGATGGAGCCCCGGACGATCGAGAAGCAGAAAGGGAATGGCGCGGCGAAAGCCGCGCCATAACTTGCACTCAATGGGTTGGCTCTGGTTTCCACCGCGCGCCGGCCGCCATTGGCGAATAGCCGGCGCTCATGCGGCGTCCTTCCCCCCTTCTGGCGAAGGCACCGCTCGGATCGATCGGCGCCAGTCCGAGATCCGAGAAGGACAATGAAGAACATCGGAGCTTTCAGCATAGCGCCGCCCCTCTTTAAAGGGCGGGAAAGCGGGAATTCTCGACACAGTTTTGACGGATAATGGGAAGCCGCAGGAGGCTTAGCATAGCGCCGCGAAGCGGAAGCCGGGGCCGACTTCCCCCGCCAAAACCGTTCCGCATCACCAGGCCAAAAGCAATGTCTAACCATCGGATGTGTGCCGGACCTGACTGCATTCAGTGAAGCGTCGGGGCAGGGTCCGACAGGAGCTTCACCGCGTTCTTCACGACCTTGCGAAGCTTTCGCCAATCGGGAAGGTCGCCTTCATTGACGCGTTCCTCGATCGCCGTCAGGATCCAGCCAACGCAGGCGATATCTTCGAAAGCGCGGTATTTATCCGAGCGATGGAAGCAAGCGACAATACGAGGCCGTGCGCCTTCGTCGGTTTTGGGGATCTGCGCAACCAGGTCCTGCGCTTCGCGATAAGCATTGACTACTCTCTTACGTTCATCAGGACCGGCTTGCGTGATCATTCCGACAGTCCAAACCAGCGTTTTCGAAAGGTCGACTACTTCGTCTATCATGGCGTGATCATCCTTCCCGTTGCAACGGATTCAGAAGGGTACCATCCTCTTTCTAGACGCGCAAAGAGCAGATCTGCAGCTTTTGATCGCGTCGCCTGACGCCTTCATCTGGGAAAGTCCTGATTTGCCGACGGGCTCGCTCTGCGCTATATTCTTTCCTTAGGAGACCGCAAATGCTCTTGAAGAAGTTTGACGAGAACAAGGAAGCCCTGAAGCAGATCGGCCGCGAAGCGATTGCCGAGAGCCGTCGCTTGGGACTGCCGATCTCCGCTCGTGACCTCCAGAATGAGGCCGAGGATCAGGCAACATTTGAGCAGAGAAAGCGCATTTCTGCCGCCTGAGGTCGTCACTCTTTGTCCCAGCCAACCTGTATCGTTCTCGGCGGTCCCAACGGATCGGGCAAGTCATCGGCGTATGCCAAGCTGCAGCTCGACGGTGCTTGGGTCAACGCTGATGAGATTGCCAAACAGCTCACAGGATCCAGGGATGGCCGGGCAGCCGCCATGGCAGCGGGGAGGGCGGCACTCATGAAGATCCGTGAGATGATCGAGACCCGGCAGTCGTTCGTCTTTGAGACCACCTTGAGCAGCCAACAGTCAATCAATCTGATGAGCCGAGCCCAGGCGACTGGGTACTATGTCGGCCTCTACTACGTCGCCCTGGATTCAGTTGAGCTCAACATCGAACGTGTTCAGCGTCGGGTAGAGAAGGGCGGCCACGACATTCCGGAAGACATCATCCGACGGCGCCATGAAGGATCGCTGCGGATGCTGTCTAGCGCCCTCAGATACGCTGATGAGGCGCTGCTGATAGACAACAGCGGTATCGAGCCCCGGGAGATTTTCCGCGTCTGTGCTGGCGTGATCGTCGGGTCTGACGTTGATCGTCGCAATCCGCTGCACAGGCTTTTCGAAGGTCGGGTTATGGAAGCCTATGACGTCGTAAGGGTAGGGGAGACGTACCGTCTTCGAACCGCGATCGAGTAGGGGCTGGTGCCCTGGATGAAGGGTACCGTGTAACAGCGCAATAATACCCAACGCGCCGGGCATTGGAACGAGCCGCCCTAGTGGGGCGGCTCGGCGCTGATCAGCGCATCGAATGCGGCCTCTTCTTCGGCAAGCTTCGCTTTGGCCGCCGCCAGCTCGGCTGCGATCTGCTGACGCTCGGCCTGGTCGATGGACGCTGCAAGCTCGGCGCGCAGTTCGTTGATGTGGTCGTAAGTGGTCATCGTCAGCTCCTTTGAATGAAAACAAAGGTGCGGGACCGACAAGGGAGGGTTTGGGTCAATGACCGCCGGAGGGGGCCTGCGGGGCGGGGGGGGAGCCGATTTCGTTGCGCAGCGGCGAAATTGGGGGGACCGCGCATCATTGACGCAAACCCTGCCTTGTCGGTGAAATTGGATGATGTTGAGAGAGAATAAACCTCTCCGTATTCGTCGGCTCCTTTCTTTCGGAACCGGTGACTCCGCTCAGCGTTCTGGCGGCGGAGGGGCAGCGATGACAGATAATTCTCACGTATTCAGGCAGCTCGCCTGTAGCGACATGGTTCGCAAGGCGGCACAGGCCAATCATCAACCGATACTGAATGACGGCCGCATCGACGCCCTGTTACAGCGGCTTTCTCACGCTGAACAGGATCCACACGGAAAGCAACAAAAAGAAGTCCGTACCGAAACTCGGACTAGTCGCCTTGCGGGCCGTGTTACGGGGACCCATATAGCTTGGTAGTTGACGTGCGTACCCCTCCTCCCAGTCCGCGCGTCGGCTGTTCCCCTCTGGAGGTTATTGACCCCCACACCTTAAGGGCCGCGGCTTTCCGCTGGCCCTTTTTCTTTAAGGAACAGCCAATCATCCATAGGCTCGGTTTCACCCTTGGGCAGAAGGAGGTTCAGCCTGCAGTATTCCCTCTCCACGAGCGTGTTGAGGCAGCGAAAATCACGCCAGATGGAGGCGAGGAAGGCAGCGCTCGCAATGGGCCGGTCAATGACTTGTTCCAGCTTCCTCGTCAAAGCCGCGCTTGTGCGTTTCAAATGCGATGAAGCATAGGGATCTTCGCATATTGCGGTGGTGATTGTGTGTATCTGCCTGACTGATCTGACTGTCTGCGCAGTTTTCAGATAAGCAGAAAAGCTCTGTCCCATAGATAGCTCCATACCGCCCCCCGAAGCTAACGCAAAAGCCCCCCGATTCTATGGGGGCGACTGCCCTCGTGGTTAAGCAGCAGTTACCATGACCCGCGTAGCTTAATCAGCCGCAGGTGGCTCCAACAACACGACCAGATGCGGGATCCGTCTCGATCGTCACCCGATCTTCTCGGAAGTCCTGGGTCACCATGTCGCCTAGCTGGATCTGACGAACGGTCTTCGCGCCGGAAAGCTGCATGGCCTCTGCGTCCGTCGGCTTGGGCTTGCCTACGAGGGCTCCAGCGGCTTCAGCATTGCATGGTGCTGAAGCCGTGGAGGGGGCGCTTCCGTCTGCGCTGCAGGCGTATAAGGCCAAAGCTACGCCGGCGATGATCAATGGCGCGGAATAGGGCAGTGACTTCATTGGGGCTCTCCTTGCTATCAAGCTCTACAAGGAGTTCAGAATTGGCTTTTTCGTGTCACTGCCGTCATAGCGAGATGAATTAACCTCACGGCCGATACGATAAAACTCGAGCTGGCTGTCCATCTGGTTTTCAAGAAGGAAGGCTTTCGCGTCAGCACCCTGAACAGAGGCATCCAACCAGGTCTTGTAGACCGATGGATCCAGCATGACGGGCATCCGCGTATGAATGTGCGCAATGTGGTCGACGGCTGGCGCTGTGATGATCGTGCAGCTGGTGACGCCTAGCTTGTCGTTATGCGCCCATAGTCCGGCGAAGGAGAAAGGCTTTCCGTCAGGGAGCTGCAACAGCCAGGGGTCTTTCTTGCCGTCCTCTTCGCTTGTGGTCCATTCGAAATAGCCATCGGCGGGGATGAGGCAGCGCTTCGACTTGAAGGGTCCGCGGAATGCCCCTGAAGTGTCGACGGTCTCGATCCTCGCATTGAACATCGCGGCCTTCGGCAATTCCTTGGCGAAGAAGGGCACGAGCCACCAGCGCCCGCAGTCGATTTCGAGGTCACCGGCTTTGTCCTTGTGGGCGAAATGGACGTTCTGTGTCGGCGCGATGTTGTAGCGCGCCGGCATGTTCGACGGAGGCGGGGCCTCAGCGTGGATATTGTAAAGGGCGTGGATTTCGGCCCAGGTCATCGTATTGGTGAAGCGGCCACACATGCCACTGTCCCTTGCTGCTGATATCGACGCCGACGGCGTTGTAGCACATACAGCTATAACGCTTGGTGCCCACAATTGCGGTGAGAGGAGCAAATCTCAATGGGTGAAGCATGGACCATAGAGGTTCAAGAGCTGGCCTCATGAGTGGCCAGATTTAATTTAATCCACATCCATATACGGGCTTCAGGTTAAGTGGAGAAAGGGCTCAACCCGCCCATCTGAAAGTCTATTTTCTCTTTTATATCAACATGTTAGTAAAAATCGCATAAGCATAATTATGGAATATTTTTGACTATTTGGTCAATTTCCTACTGCTGGATTGGCTCGCCAAACGGGACGACAGGGCCGTGAACGGCCAGGCCCCCCAAAAAACCTAACTACACAAGCCGCTGTTCGCTCTTCGACGCTTTCGGCCCAAACCTGTCTTCCATGCATTGCTTGAATGCTACAGGGCAGCTTTCTCATATCTGCCGTTCGTTATCTTGCAGCAACCTCTGCTCGGGCCACCGCAGGCAACATCCGGCGTCAATGTCGCATAAGAGAGATCAGAACTCCGGCCGGCATGCTAACTTGCGGGGGCAAGACCTATTTGAATGGCCCAAAATGACATCCATATCGACGCGCGCTCATAGTGCGGATGCCCACAAGCACGGTGTGCTTTTCGTCTTTGCGGCCGGGGTTCTGTGGTCGACAGTCGGCATTGGTATTCGCATGATCGACGATGCCGTTGTGTGGCAGATTCTGCTGTATAGGTCGATCAGCATGTCGCTGTTTCTTTACATTCTTATTCGAATGCGGTCGGGCGAAAGCCCCTTTGTTCAAATCCGCCGAATTGGTTCCCCCGTTGTTGTCGCAGGGCTTTCACTGGTTGCGGCCTATAGCGGTGGGATCTACTCAATTCAGAACACGTCAGTCGCGAATGCCATGCTGCTTTTTGCGACAGCACCGTTTATGGCAGCTGTTCTGGGATGGATCGTTCTGCGTGAACGTGTGCGCTTTGCAACCTGGATTGCGATTGTTGTTGCCATTGGAGGGATCGCGATCATGGTTGCCGACAAATCCGGCAGCGTCGCCCTTAAGGGCAGTCTGGCGGCCCTTGGATCGGCGTTCGGTTTCGCTGCCTTCACCGTGGCGTTACGATGGGGCCGAACAGGTGAGATGCTGCCGGCGGTCTTCCTTTCGGGCCTCTTCGCGTTCGCCATCACCCTGGCGATCTGCTTTGGCCTCGGGCTCTCCGTCGTTTTGAGCCCGAATGACGGCTTCATTTCCATGGGAATGGGGGGGGCAAGTCGGTGCCGGTCTGATCCTCTACACGCTGGGCTCACGTAGCCTCCCGGCAGCAGAGCTTGCCTTGTTGTCTCTGGCTGAAGTCCTGCTCGGTCCTCTTTGGGTTTGGCTCTTTCTGGGCGAAACGGCGAGCGTCAACACTCTGATCGGCGGCCTGGTTCTCCTCGTGGCCATCGCTGGGAACGCCTTGTCAGGCAAGCGACGAAAACCTCCGCCTATCACCGCTCCATAGCGACAGCGGGAATCGGGGCCTGACGGCACGCACAGGTATCACCCAACGCTGGCACTTTCTCGCCGTTTGCCCGGGCAAGCTTCCAATGGCCGTGCATCACGATCAGGGTTTCGTGGGCTTGGATTGGTTGGATCCAAAGCGCCGGTGACTTTTCCCATCTCCGGCAAGGCGTTGATGGCAATTTGAACTGTAATTCCGCCTTCAGACTAAATGTTAAGAAAGCAATAACAAAGAAAGTATGCATATTGTCGAAAAATGTTAAAAAGTTGACATTTTACGCAATTCCTATCGAAAGAGCATTGGCGACTAGAGAAAAGTCGTGCAAAAACTCTACCAAATCACACAATTATTGGTTGCAATCAACTTTATATTGAAATCCAAAGATTAAATACGATAAAACTGCCACGCTTTTTTTGTGATAACGGCGGCTTATTTGATTTTTACTGACAAAATTCACCTAAAGTAATTTTTCATTAATTTCACTTGGTGTATTTGATTGTTTATGGGCATTTTTTGAGATCAGGGAGGCTTGGGGTCAATACGCTCCTTTTCAGCTTTCCCTTGGAGCATCTCAGAGATTGATATTTAGTAACCGAGCAAAATATTGAAGGCGGCTGCAAATAAACGGCCTTCAACGTCAAGTGAAACCGGTCTAGTCGAATTACTTTTCATTCGGTGAGAGGACACAATGAGCATTACGGCAAATCAACCAAGCGGAAACCAGGCATCCAGCAGGTCTTTCGGCATTGGAACCAAGATCTTATCTGTGGTGGGCATATGTCTAGTCGGATTAGTCCTTGTGGCGGCAATCGGTCTTTGGCAGCTGAACCAGATCGGCTTGCTCATCAACAATGTTGCCAACAAAGACATCCCGCTTACCAGTGCGGTAACTCAAATCACTACCCACCAGTTGGACCAATCCATCAATCTGGAGCGAGCCTTTCGGGCCGGAGTGATGATGAAGGAGCACGCAAAAGCCCGCGCAGATTTTGACAAGGCACGCATGACTTTTCTGAAATACGCCGAGATGGTTGATCGCGAAATTCTGGAAGCTCAGGACCTGGCGATGACCGCTGAACAAGCCTCGCACTCCGAAAAGCTGAAGTCCGAATTTCAAATGGTTTATGAGGCATTCGATCAAATAGGCGCTGAGCACAAGGCATATGACAAGCATGCTCTTGAAGCCTTCGAACTGGTCGAGGCTGGAGAGATAGACCTTGCGCTTGCGCTGCTGCCAGGGATTGAAAAAGAAGAAAACAACTTGAACCATGAGCTTGAAGCCCTGGTGCAGGAACTGCAATCGTTCACCTTGGACGCGGCGCGCGAGGCGCTTGAAGCTGAAAAAACAGCGTTAAAAGCCATTCTAGCTATAGCGGTTTTTGTCTTCGTGGCCGCGCTCGGCATCGCCTCCTTCGTTATTCGAAAAGCCATCACGCGACCGCTGAATGAAGTTGTCCTAGGCATAAACGCCTTGACGGCGGGTGACTTCACAATGGACGTCAAAGTCCATGCCAAGGATGAAATTGGAGCCGTGGCGACAGCCTATCAAACGTTCCGGGAAACGATGATCCGCTCAAAGGAACTGGAAGAAGAGCAACGGCGCCAAAGCCAGATTGAGCAAGACCGTCAGAAAAGGATGACCGACGCCTCCAGCCGATTTGCCGCAAATATTGGCACCATCGTGGAAACGGTGTCCTCAGCGTCAACCGAACTGCAAACCACGGCCCAGTCGATGTCCAGCATCGCAGAAGAAACCAGCAGCCAGGCAACATCCGTGGCAGCCGCCACCGAGGAGGCCACGACGAACGTGGCGACGGTTTCCTCTGCAACCGAGGAACTTTCTAGCTCAATCGGAGAAATCAACTCTCGTATTTCTCAAGCAACTGACATTTCCAAACAAGCCGTAGACGAAGTGTCAAAGACCGAGGGGCAAATCGGTCAGCTTGCCGAGACCGCTGAAAAGATCGGCGAAGTGATCTCAATGATCTCGGACATTGCGGAGCAGACGAACCTCTTGGCACTGAACGCGACAATCGAATCTGCCCGGGCAGGCGAAGCTGGCAAAGGGTTCGCAGTGGTCGCAAGCGAGGTGAAGGTCCTGGCCGGTCAAACAGCGAAGGCGACCGAAAATATTGCCGGCCTCATTAAAGAAATTCAGGACCAGACTAACACTTCTGTGGCTTCCGTCACTGATATCGGCCGTATCATTTCGCAGATCAACGAAACGTCGATTGAAATTGCTGCTGCGATGGATCAGCAGGACATGGCAACACGGGAAATCGCCCAAAACGTCACGGAAGCGGCAGCAGGAACGCAGGCCGTATCTGAAAACATTGCCGGGGTCACTCAAGCATCACAGGAAACCGGGGCCGCAGCGAGCCAGGTGACAATGGCAGCAGGGGAACTTTCAAATCAATCGTCCCGACTTAAGATAGAGGTAGACGGCTTTCTCGCAGAGATTCAGTCGGCCTAAATCGACGAGGCGCATGTAAGCTAAAACGACTCCGGGCCAAGAAATAGAATTCTGAATATAATCATTGGCGAAACCAGTTTCAGCATAATGAACAATTAGACCCCAAATGTTTATCTGGAGTTTGGACAAATAAATGTCATTTCTTTAATTAAGAAACACAAAAAAATTCTACTCAATTGAAGCCGGCATGAATTCCAGATTGTTTAGGCAGGTAGAAATGGGCAGGAAAAAACTCAACATCATGATTATTGACGGTAACAACGAGGACCTCAAACTCCTTTGCAACGAGATACCTCGCTATTCCGAACGTCACAGGTTCGAATTCAGAACGCGTGTAGCCTCGCATGGGAAAGCCGGTCTGCAAATCGTTTCGTCCTTGCTGGGAACTCCAGATCAGATAGACATAATTCTTTTTGACATAAGCACGACACGACAAGAGGATTTAGATGCTCTTGAACGCTTAAGTAGCATCGCTTTAACCGAAAAAATGTTCGTTTTTCTTATGTCAAATAATCTTGACGATGATATACTATGCATAGCCAAAGCAAACAGAGCCATTGCCATCGAGAAAAAGCCAAATTCTCAATATAAAATCGACCTTGTAATTGACCGAATGGTGAGTGTCTGTACGGAAATTACTACAGAATCCTATGTTTTAGATTGTTAGCGTGGCGCTTAATCTTTTCGGCAAAGTCGAGGGGCTGCTTTTCCTTAACGTTTTCTTGGCTAGGCCGTGTGGGCAAAGAGCAGGCTGTGTAATCAAAATTGCATTAATAGTTGCACCCAGTGCAAGCGTGCCATTTTTTGGCGTCCGCTTGGCGTCTGACCTGAGACCCGAGTTTCTTCCGGCTTAGCGCGGAGTCCTTCGGTTGAGTGGAGTGCGACCCAACATGCCCTCAGCCATCGGAACATCTCTTTCCTAATTCAATCGCCTTCCTGTGTTTCAGCATAGTCAGCCATACGATCCCGGAAAGATGATGTCCTGATCGACCAGAATATTGAAATTGTATCCCGGCCGGATCTGAAGTGTCGGCTGGACATCGAGGTTCTTGTTGATAGTCCGCTCCACCACCCGGCCGAACACTTCCGCGAAGTTGCGGCGGGCGGCATCTGAGGCCGTGTCCTGGGTGGAAAGCGTAGAGCTCTCCGGAACAGCCATATCAATTCCAGTTCCGATAATTGCGAGAAGCGCTGCGGACCCAAAGGTGCGCAGGTAATGGTTGTTCACCTTGTCCTTGAAACCGCCATAACCTTCGCCGTCAACGCCCCCCATGGAGCCGATCTGCAAGGTAGCTCCATTTGGGAAGATGATATCTGTCCAGACGACGAGCACGCGCTTCTGACCGAACGACACATCGGAATCATACCGGCCGAACAGTTTGGTTCCTTGAGGGATCAAAAGCAGATGGCCGGTTGCGCTATCATAGACGTTCTGTCTGACCTGGCCGGTGATACGGCCGGGAAGGTCCGAATTGATGCCTGTGATGAGCGTTGCCGGGATCACCGAGCCACGCTTCAATTCATAGGGTGACTGCTGCGGAACAACGCGGTTCGCCAGATATCCGGCTTCCGAGATGTCCTGATTGAAGAAGTCCTGTTTGCCGAATTGTCCGTTTGGATCCG
>NZ_CP045347.1:0-93994 GCF_009363375.1 Labrenzia sp. THAF187b
GGCCGCGGTAATCGGGCTGGCCCAACCCAATATCCCGAAGGGCGGCAGACTCATCAAAACACTTGCGATCAGGTAGCGCAGCATTCGTGGCCATCCGGATCCTCGCGTCCAAAGCGCAGAGTGAACGGCGACAAAGACGAGCGATGCCCCGAACCACAGCCCCAGGCCGATGGCATATTGGGACCCGAAGAAGATGCTGGCGCCCTGAGGCAATCCCCGTGACGCTCCCAGGAAGTGCGCGGCGGCTACCAGTGCCGCCACGGATCGGGACGGAGCGTAAGCCCAGAAAGCCGGAAACAGCATTCCGGCCGGCAACAGGAGCACGTTCCCGGACCAGCCGATTGTGCCGGTCGCCATGCCTCCCAGAATACAAAACAGACTGCGCGCAAATTTAAGGCTGGAAGGTGAACACTTCTCGCGCCAGGCCGAGAATGCCGCTCGCCGGGATGGGTCCAAAATATCTTGAATCATAAGAAGCCATGTAATCGGAATGTACAAAGAGTGCGCCGGCGGGAACGACGCCCCCGGCATAGGCGGTCAAGGTGCGCCCCTGCCCGTCCTTCGCTTGAATGGAAGAATGCGCCAGGCGTTCCCCGTCGATGGAAACCTGGTCGCCCTCGATAGCGATGGTTTGTCCGGGCAGGGCGACGACGGTTTTGATGAGCGGTGCCATGCCGCCATCACACAGGCCTGCCGGAAGGTAGAGCCGTTCTCGCGCCAGTTCGATCGCCGGCGCATTTGCCGGCGGACAGATGAATAGGGTATCGCCCAAACGCACTTCGCGAGGCAATGTCTCGATCCGCCAAAGTCCGAGCGGAAAGCTCGGTGTTGTGTTGATCCGGTATCCTCCGAAGGTTCCGGCTGCGGCAATGCCGCCAATCACCATTCCGCCAAGAGACAGGATGAGCAGAATCCGTCGCCTGTCCTTCCGCCTCACCCCGTTTATCACCGGATCATGCCCTGATCCTTGGACAGATCCTTTTTCAAGGCCTGCGCCTGAGCTTGCTCCAGAGATTGCCTTTTGGCGTTGATCTTCTGGATGGCATTGAACGTCGGCCATGCGTCGGCAAGCCTGGCCCGGTCTTCATCGGCAACCCGGGCAGCCACCTTCTCAAAGGCAATTCCCTCCGGCTTGGCCATGCCGACAAACGCCCTCTCCCCAAACCGCTGATCCAGCTTGACGGCAACTTCCCCCAGCTCGGCCTCGACCATTTTGTCCGCCAGAAGGAAGGACAGGCCCGCATTAAGATCGTTCCGGTCGATGGCATCGCGGATTCGCGACAAGACCGTCTCGGCCACCGGTGACAGCGCCGGTATGTCGATACGTGACAGATCGCGTTCGCGCTCCAGTTCCACGGTACGCAAATCACCGATCTCGGCCCTGAGACGTATATAGGTTTTCACATCATCGCTGAGCTGCGGAACATTGTTTAATGCTTGCTCGCGGTCCTCGCGGGCGGTCCTGCCTGCCAACATGCCAGTCTTGCCGCGTAGCGCACCGAACTGCTCAGGTGTATTGGCCAAATCTTCTGTGAGCCGGTCGCGAGCCGTGGTTTGCGCTTCGCCGTCCAGCTTCAAGATGTCCTTGATCCGCATCGCCTTGACGGCCTGTTCCGGCCGCTCGTAAACGAGCCGGGCGCGGTTCTGAACTTCGGCCCAATGAGTTGTCAACGTGGCATCCGACTGCAACCTGGTCTCCACAGCGTCAGGAATGGACATGGCCCACATTTTCACTCCCGCGATCCAGGGTTGTGATGTGGCAGGATGTTCGCGCGACTGTCTTTGGACGGTATTCGTCTCCTCAGCAAGACCTCGCTCAAGGCCGGTCAAGCCAATCCCCAGCTTTTCACCGAGGGACAATAGCCGCTCACCGAGCTCCGAGAGTTTTGCCTTCTGCTCGGCAAACCAGCGACGCTGGTTCTGGACCATCGCCCTGGCAACCCGTAGTCCATAGAGCCCCCGGCTATTTGCGTAGCTGAGAGCCTGGGCGTAAAGCTCCGAACCCGCGTAATCGAGCGTGGTATCCTTTGCACCCTTCCTGGAAAGCACTTCTGTCAATCCACCGTTCTTCGCGAAGGACAAGGCCCCATGATAGAGCTTTACGTCCTCCCGGTGCCTGGTCATCGCCACATAGGTCAAGTGCCGGTCGAGGGAGAGCGTTGCCAGCACCTTCACCTTGTCGACCGTGGCGCCTTGCGATTTGTGTATCGTTGTCGCGTAGCCATGATCGACATTGCGATAGGTCTTCTGGTTGACCTCGACGCGCCGGATCTGATCGGAACCGATATCACCGATCTCCGCGAGGATGCGCCCTTCGCCCGCCTCGATGACACGCCCGAGCATTCCGTTTTTCACGTTCATGTCACGGTCGTTTTTCAAGAACACGATCTGGTCGCCGACGGCAAAGAACCGATAGCCCTCTTCAGTGCGGAATTTTTCTCCCGTTTCGATCACGCCGCGCTCGATCAACACTAGCCGAGCCATCCGGTTGAGCCGGTACACATCTTCCCGCAAATGCGCCAGCATCAGCATCGACTTCGACGGATCGTAGTCGCGTGACCAGTCGTCGATCAGCTTCCCGAAAACCTGATCCTTGAGCGGCATGTTGATGACATGACCATTGGACTGGTAGGCACGGATCGCGGTTACGACATCGCCGCGCGCAAGATCCATGGACGCATCGCGCATCCATTGTTCACGCTGCCGGTAGATCGTGCCGAGTTCCGCGTATCCGGTTCGATCGGTCAACGACCGGAAGGCAGCGCCCGCTTCAATCGGCTGCAGCTGTTCCGCATCTCCGACCAGAACAAGCTTGGCTCCGGCCTTGGCGATCGTTTCGACAAAGACGCTCATCTGTCGGCTGTCGACCATGCCGGCTTCATCGATCACGAAGACGGACTTTTTGTCAGGGAGCCCCTCTCCCCGTCCCCAGGACAATTGCCAAGACGCCAAAGTGCGCGATGCGATCCCGGCTTCTTTCTCGAGACCCTCGGCCGCCTTGCCCGCAAGTGCGGCGCCGACGACCTGATAGCCGTTTGCCTCCCATACCTCGCGCGCGGCTTTCATCATCGTGGTTTTGCCCGCCCCTGCCCGGCCAACGACCGACGCCATGCGCTCCTCACCCGTGATGCGCTCGATCGCAACGCGCTGCTCATCGGAAAGTTTTTGGACGCTCGAAAGCATTCGGTCGCGCAAACGCGCGTCCACACCATGCGAAGAAACGGACACAAGATGATCCGCCCGCCGCGCCATCTCTGCCTCAAGCCGCATCATCTCCCGGCTGGTAAACTTCGCCGGTTCCATTTCGTCTGTCTCCGGATCAACTGCTTCGACAGCAAGTATCACAACGTCTGGGGAATTCAGAACGCGTGCAAGCAGATCCTGGAACTTAGCCTCATCGTCCACGTAGCGGTGAAGGTATTTTGCAATATCCCGCTCATCGAAAACGCTCTTCTCGCGCGTGATAGCATCAATGACGATTTCCGGCCGGCGCGTGATCCGCCTGACATTTTCAAGACGGCTTTCCGCATGCCAGACCGAGCGTTCCAAGCCGGGTTCGCGCCCTTGCACTTTTGCCTGGCTAGAAATGTTGCGCGCCTGCACACCGATCTTCGATGTGGGCAGCAGTTCAATGCCCTGGGCCTCATAGCTGCGATGATCAATCCGCGCATCGTGCCCGGCAAGCTCCAGGCTCTTGTTTGCATGGATCGACCAAAGCTCACGCCACTGTTTCAGCGTTTCCTTGTCGCCCGCCCAGGCTCGATACTGAATTTTGCCGCCCTTCCGGACAGGCTCGCCATTCTCATCGAGAAGAGTTTCCCACTTCGACCCGAAGCCCTTCTCGGTGAGCGGCGCCATCGTCAGCATCACATGGACGTGCGGATTGTTTTCCTTGTCGTGATAGACCCAATCCGCAACCATGCCCCGCGATGTAAAGGCTTGCCCAACATAACCCTGCACCAGGGCGATGTTCTCCTCCCGGCTGAGTTCAGACGGAAGCGCAAAAACAATCTCCCGGGCAAGCTGTGCATTGATACGCGTCTCGTGCGCCTCGACCGCATTCCAGAGCGCTTCACTGGCACCCGCCACACTCCGACCATCGATCAGCGTCCGGAACCATTCCGGCGTCTGATCCGGCAGCGCCAGTTCCTCATGGACCAGATCGCCGTCCCTGAGGGCGTAGTCGAATGTCTTGTGATCGGAGTCGTTCGACACCGTCATTTGTGCACGATGCCGGTAAGCAGCAGCCGCAACACTAGACCGGCCTCCGCTCCGGGAGATCACCTGGACATGAAAATGGTAGATGGCCATCGAGGGCAGGGATCCCGGATGTGAAAAGGCAGGTTAAGTCGAAGAAACAGGACGGTGAGGAAACAAGGCGCCAGGACAGCGAAGGCGGAGATTGCAGCCCAGTGGTTGCAATTCAACTCTCGTACCAGCGCAGGATTGCAGATGCAATCCTATAAGTGCGCTCTACACTCAACGATTGAAAATCGTTTCCGCCTGAGAGCTATCGCCGTTGGCGGCGATAGGGCGCTGGAAGCGCCGTCCTGCCTTTTTCAAAAATTCTGATCTTTGCTGTTCTGCCGAGCAGGTGATGTGGCAAATCCTCCACCGCCCAGACCCGGTTTACCACAGGCTTCGGCTTTCTCTTCAGCGCTTTATGGGGAGCGCGTTCAAGCCTTCGCCTGCTCCGTCCGGTTTTCCTCAAAACCGGACTGCGGCCCTCACGGGCTGGAAAACCGGATCTTCAATCAGCGCATAAGTCAGTCGTAAGGCCTTTTCGCTTCTATTCAGCGGACTCCTTCTTGGTTGTATCCACGACAAGTTTTGCAACCAAGCTCGACTTGAGGAATATGACACGCTATGAGCGAAGCCATTGCCTTTAAACAACCCATTTCAAAACAAGGAACATCTGATGGCTCCGCGCACTTCCAAAACCGCCTCCGAGCAGATCGACGACATCGAAGCTCAGATCGCCAAGCTCCAGCAGAAGAAAAGACAGGTGCTCAAAAAGCAGTCTGAGCGGGTCGCCAAGCTCGTCATGGAGAGCGGTCTCGCCGAACTCGACATCGATGAGGCCGAACTCGCCAAAGCCTTGAACGACCTCGCCGCCCGATTTCAAAAGCCGGCCGCTTCACAAAATCACGCTGCAGCTCCGCAGAATTGAAGGGCAGTTCAGAACGCTCGAAAACCGGAGAAGGCGAACGCGATTGCTGGACCGCAAGAAAGACGCACGCGAAAAAATCCAGCTTGGCGGCCTCATCGTCAAAGCCGGACTTCGCAAGACAGACAAGGCCATCCTACTCGGCATTCTCATGGATGCTTCGAACCGCCTTGGCGACATGAATGAGCGCGACAGATGGCGCGTAATCGGAAAGGCCGCATTCAAGAATGACACTCAAAAGGGCGCTGCTGTTCCTGATCCCGATAGCCCTCATGCTAATGGCACTATGGGGCCTCACCGGGATTGAAACCTGGCTGGCTTCCATCGCCACGACGCAGAAAGCCTATCTGTTGCTCGGCCGGATCGGGCTCACCCTTCCCTTTCTTGTCTCGGCCGGCCTGGGGCTCATCGTTCTCTTCTCGGCGCGCGGCAGTCTCGACATCAAATGGGCTGGCTTCGGCGTGCTGACCGGTGGCCTGCTGGTTTTTGCTATTGCCGCGCTCCTGGAGGCGCTGCGGCTCGATGCTTTCTCAGAGCAAGTTCAGCCTGGATCGGTTCTGCAGTACGCCGATCTCTATTCGATCGGTGGTGCGGTCGGGGCGCTCTTTGTCGGTCTGTTCGGTCTGAAGGTCGGGCTGAAAGGCAACAATGCCTTCGGCGACAACCGGCCGAAACGGGTTTCCGGCCGCCGAAGCATCCATGGCGAAAGCGATTGGATGGACGGTAAGACCGCCGCAAAGTTGTTTCCCGAAGACGGCGGTATCGTCATTGGAGAACGCTATCGGGTCGATCAGGATAGCGTTGCAGAAATCAATTTCGATCCGCGCCACAACAACACCTGGGGCAAGGGCGGCAAGGCGCCCCTCGTCGCTTTCGACCAGGGCATTGGTTCCACACACGGCATCGTCTTTGCCGGCTCAGGCGGATACAAGACAACGTCCGTCGTCATTCCCACCTGCCTCCAATATCCCGGGTCGATGATCGTCCTCGATCCCTCGACCGAAATCGCGCCGATGGTATCGGAAAGCCGTAGTTCGATGGGCCAGAAGGTCATTTGCCTCGATCCGAAAAACCAACAAGTCGGGTTCAATGTCCTCGACTGGATCGGTCAATTCGGCTCCTCGATGGAAGAGGACATGGCAACGGTTGCGGCCTGGCTCATGTCGGAGAAGCCGCGGATAGCCTCCGGAGCGGACGACTTCTTCCGCACCAATGCGGAACAGCTCATCACCAGCGTGATTGCACATGTCGTCTTTTCCGATCTGGAGAATACCTCCGGAAAACGATCACTGCGCACGGTGCGCAGCATTCTCACCAAACCGGAAGAAAACCTGAAAGAGTTCCTGGCCGACATTCACGACACGGCGCCGAACGAGTTCGTCAAAGAACTCGTCGGACCCTTCATCAACATGACGCCGCAAACGTTCTCCGGAGTCTATGCGACTGCCGCCAAGGAAACCCACTGGCTCTCCTACGAGACCTATGCCGCGCTCGTCTCCGGCAACACCTTCAAAACCGACATCATTGCCAACGGCCGGACAACCATCTTCCTCAACATCGATCTTTCCACCCTGGAAAATCATCCTGGCATGGCGCGCGTGATCATCGGCGCGTTCATCAAAGCCGTTTACAATCGCGATGGAGACATCAACGGCCGGGTTCTTTTCCTGCTCGATGAGGCCGCACGGCTCGGCTACATGCGCATCATCGAAACGGCACGCGATGCCGGCCGCAAATATGGAATCTCGCTTCTGATGCTGTTCCAGTCGCTCGGCCAGATGCGGGAGGCCTTCGGCGGCAAGGATGCCACATCCAAGTGGTTCGAATCCGCCTCCTGGGTGTCCTTCGCCGCAATCAACGATCCGGACACGGCGCGTTATATTTCCGAGCGATGTGGCATGACGACAATCGAGGTTGACCAGGTGAGCCGGTCCTTACGTGGCGGGCAAGTTTCGCGGAACCGCTCCCGTCAGCTCTCTCAGCGTCCTCTCATACAGCCGCATGAAGTTCTGCAGATGCGGTCCGATGAGCAGATTGTGTTTACCAGTGGAAATGAGCCGTTGCGATGCGGCCGGGCGATGTTCTTCCGACGGAAAGAGATGACTGAAAAAGTGGCGGCGTCGCGTTTCGGAACAGAGCGACGGTAAGGATGCGGGAACCCGCCTGGTCGAGGCCAATTGCTGCACAGGTAGATCTTCACCAGGAAAGACAACGGTGAAAGCGGGAATGCAAATTGCCGGTCGTCAAGCAAGCCTTGGCCCGGTCGATCCGGGCCAGGGCTTTGCATCGCGAACACAAGAAACGGCCGCCTTATAAGGGCGGCGCGCTTTCGATTGTTTTGTCTTGATCCGCCGCAATGACCGCAAGCTCTGCTCTCAAGATCTCCAGCTCTGCCGATATCTGGCGACGCTCGCCGGCATCGGCAGCATTGCGGAGTTCTGCGCGAAGTTCTTCAATCTGGATTTCATGGTGCATCGTCATCTCCCTTTGAGTGTCTTCGAAAGATGACGCCCGAAGGTGTGGTGGTGAGGCTGGGTCAAGGATCGCGCAAGCGACCGCCGGCGGCGGCGTGCGGGGGTGCCGATTTTCTGGTACAGCCGGAAAATTGGGGGGACCGCGCGTCCTTGGGGCAGACTTGCCGCCGCACTACACTCGGTCGATCTGAGCAGACCAGGCCTCACCCGGTTTCGGCTACAAAAGAAGGCTGCCGCGCTCGATGCGCGGCTACCTTCTCAGCTTTCGAAAAGGAAAACACGGATGAAGGTCGTGAATCGATTGAGGGTTATCGATTCATAGAAGTCATTGGACGGAGCCAGCCTCGTCAGCGAAACTCTTCCCATGCAGTCACAACAACGCGAGCCGGTCCATCTTCGCCGCATTGACCAGGCCCGGAACATGCGGCGGTTCTATTGCCTCACCGTTCAGCCAACGCTGTTTGGCGGCGCTTCGCTCATTCGCGATTGGGGGCGTATCGGAACCCGGGGACAGACGATGATGGAAACATTTGACTGGCCGGCCGATGCCACCAATGCCCTGGTGCGGATAGAGCGATCCAAAAAGCGCCGGGGATATCGGGAGACAGTCGAGAGCGTCGAATAGCTACTTCGCCGATCGGGTGGCAGATGCGTTGCGATCGGGAAACAGCGATCGAAGGCCCCGCTTGTGGCGAGGCCTTCGTGATGGCCGCTTAGTCGCGGTTGCCAATCGGGCGAGACCAGATGAGCTGCAGGCCTTCCTGACCTTCCACCTCGATGAGGGTGGCGTAGATCGGGGCGGGGAAGCTCGGGTCGTCCAGCTTGACCGAGATGTAGTCGCGCTCGGTGTCTTTCGCCTGCTTCTGCCATCCGGCTCCAAGCTCAACTGAACCGGAGTAGATGCGGAATTGCGGGCCGTTTTCGGAGGGGTTTTCGACGCGCTCGAGGCGAGCCTTGACGTTGAGGGCCAGCGTCTTGATCTGACCGGTGAAGCCGTTCTTCGTGGTGATGAATGTGCCGATGTTTGCCATTGTCTTCATTCCTTCGATGTTTCGGGCCACGCCCTTCGCGGCCTCGATGGCTGTCGAAGAGACCGGGAACGATCGGCGCGCATTCCTGCGGAACCGAAATGAAATGCAGGACGGCGGAAAGACACTTTCTTGGCTACCCGCGAGGAATTCGAACACCAGTTCGAAGGGGAAGAAAGTTTCTAGCCGCCGTTGCGTCCAGCCGAGCGAGGCGAAGCCGGGTTCCGGTCAGACATGCCTCAATCGAGACCGCTTTGGGCGGCGCGTATGTGACATTTGATAGGAGGTGAAGACCTGCAAACCTCGCGTCCGGGCCAGCGATCCACGGCGGAACACGAGACGAGAATATGAGTGTGTGATTGGCGTTAGCACTGGTTCGGGGGATTGGCGATCCTCAAGCTGCGAACAGACCGGCAATTCTTGCGTCGTAGGTGTGCGTCCGACCGCCGGTCTGGAAGGCTCAAGCCAGCGAAGGAAACCGGGAAATGGTGCACATTGCGTCGGTGCCTCTGACACCGGCTCTCTCTTTGCCCGTTCCGTTTCAGTCGAATGTTGGTGCAGTGATCTCCTGCAGACCTGGACCAGCACGAGGACATCGGCCCGACTGCGCCGTGCGCCGCCATCAAGGCAGCGTTGTTGATTGCACGCCGGCACCTGGCGATAGCAGGCACGGGTGATTGACGGAGGGCTTTTCGCCCTCCGCGGCGGCATAGATTAGGGAATGTATCAGGCTGCCTCACGCTCTTCGCTGACATGAGCGGGCTGAAGTGCGTGCAGATAGGTCACCGCGCGCTGCGCATGGGCCGCCGCCTGAAAGATCGCCCGCTTGTCATCCTTGAGGACCTTGAGCCAGGACTGAAGGTAGCTGGCGTGATCCGGCCGGGGCTCGAGCTCCGGCACGATGCCGAGATCGGCGCAGAGGAAACAGCTTCCGAGTTCGGCCACGAGCTCTTCGCGTGCTCGTTCGGTGCAGTCCCTGTGGTAACGTGACAGATCGCGTCCGACCCTGCTTTCTGGTGCAGTCCAGTGGACATGCTCGTGGCTGAGGACCGCGACGTAGGATGCAGCGTCCCGGAACGTCTCGAAGGGCGGCATCTGGATGTGATCGCTTGCCGGTGCGTAGAAGGCTTTCGATCCGCCGTGGCGGATGATCGCACCGGTGTTGGCGAAGAACCGGTCCGCGTGCTCGATCCGTTCGACCGGATCGATGACCTTCTCCGGCCGGTGGTAATAGTGTTCCGGAAGCGCATCGATCTGATCGCAGTTGAAAACTGTGTACGTCTTCAGAAACGGGATATCGCGTTCGACCTCATCGCCGCGGGAATCCGTTTCGGTCTTGGTGAACCGGCTAGCATAGACGACGGTTGCGCCGGTTTCGCCCTTGCGGACCTGCGCGCCGATCTGGCTTGCCTGCCGGTATGTCATCCAGAGCGGCGCTTCAAAGCCGCGGGCCAGGCTTTCCGACCAGAGCAGCAGAACGTTGATGCCCGTGTATGGCTCGCCGGTATGTCTGAGCGGCCGTGTGATCCGGCCTTCGAGCCTTCCCCAGCTCCAGGGTTTGATCCAAGGGCGGGCTCCCTTCTCAAGATCGGCGACGATTTTCTCCGTGATCCGTTCGTAGATGTCGGCGCGCGGGTTTTTCTCTTTTCTCTTCATTTTTCAAACTTCCGGAATTCAGGACCGCGCCGATCGCGGTCCGTCACGGGGTCCGAAACGGCGGAGCGCGGAGGCAGGAGCTGCACCCAAGCCGGGCCTCGGTGCGCGAAGCGCGGCGGGGTGGCGCAGGGCCGGAACGAAGAGGAGGACGGCAACGCCGTTGCAGCTGCTGCCGGCTCCGCCCGGACTTTCCCAGGACGGGCCACGGTCGGGGCGGTCGCGCCGCAGAAAAGGCGGCGCCAGGCGCCGCCATCATGGATCAGATGAGTAGTCAGTGGATGGAGTGGCCGCCGCTATAGGGGTCGTACTCGAAGAGCACTTCGACATCGGCGTCTTCGATCTCGTCTGCGGGGAGGACGCCGTATTCACCGCCGGATTTAAAGAGGACGATCGGAGTCATGAGGGTGCGGGCGAGGTTCCAGGCGTGCTTCTGGGCGAGGGAAAGATCGTGCTGCATTTGAGGGCTCCATCGTTGGAGCGGGCCAATTCCCGCTCTTGATGGCTCCGTCAGTGTGCGGCTTAGCGGACGCGATCACCGGGCAGGCCAAAGCCAAGCGGCCGCAGCTCGCTAGCGGACCCTTTACGGGTTGATCGTGGAAGTCCGCGCCGCACCAGGAATGCCATCTCTCAAAAGAGCGGGATTGGATTGCTTCTGTGAAATGAGCCTGTTGCTGCACGCATCCTGGCAACGACTGAAGTGGATAATCAGCCATCCTCTCCAACCGCAGCGAAAAGTGGGAGGCCTTGAAGAACGGTGGTCTTGCCGCCCGGGAGCGCTCGAAGCGAAGTCAGGTCCGCTTCACGGCCTTGATGGCAGAAGCTTGGGCTGCTTGCTTGATGGTCGCGGCAATCTCTCGGAGGAACGCCGCGCTGACCGAGCCGATAGGCTCGGTGGAAACAAAGTCATAGTCCTTGTCCATCTCGACGCGATTGAACTCGTCGAGAATGACCCAGCACGGAGATGCAACGCCAATGCGCCGACACTCAATTTCAGGAACGCTTAGCGCAAGTTGGCCGTCCAAAGGCTGCTTGGAGGTAAAGAGAAAGAGAAACACGACGTCGGGGTTGCCGGGCGCCTTGATGACGACACATACAGGGCGAGGAATCCGGCCGGATTCCTCGCCCCTTTCCGCTTCGCGATGCCACAGATAGTGGAATTCGGCAACGTCACCCTGCTTAAACATCGTCCCTGGCATCGTCTTTGACAGGTTCAAGAATGGCTCCTAGTCCCGACATCAGCTCCTCATGGACATCGTCCGGCATATCATGCAGGGAATAGGACTTCGTCGGGCTCGGCTCACCGCGCATGCGGTGATAGTCACGGGCGGAAAGAACAAAAAGCTTCTCCTTGCCGTGCTTGGTGAGCACGACCGGCTCGATCATCGCCGCTTCGAGGATTTCGCCCGAGGATCGGTTCATGTCAGAGAAAGTGTACTGTTTCATCGCAGAGCTCCATCTCTTTACGTAAAATACGTATTTTACGTTGTTTTGTCAATTTGAACCCGTGATTCAGACAGGAAAGTGGGCGGAGCAAAAGCCCCGCCCTGGAACATCACCCAAACGCCGCCATCTGCAATTCAGCCGCCTTCCGGTCGACGGACTGGCCGGGATTTTCGACCTGGCGCTGGAAGGGCTTCCAGGCCTCGCCGACGACATCTTCATAGGCCGCCACGACACCTTCGGCCGCGCAGCGGAGCGCATGGGCCTGAAGGCCCATATCGGCAGCGAACTCGCGTTTGCGCTGAGCGGCGCCGTCGAAACCGACGGGACCGCCCTGGTCTTCGTCACGCATGTCATTGGCACCTTTGGCTGTTGCGTCGCGTGCCTCTGTCACGGCCTTGGAATAGAACTGGCCAGCGCCGTGGGCGGAGCCAACATAGGATCCGACAATTCGCTGGAGATGGATCTGCATGGCCCGGTTGCCGAGGCCTTCATTGAGGGAGTCCGCGGTACCGATGATCATCTGATGGTGGAGCTCGCGGATGCCGTCGCTGTCGATGTTGGGAAGACCGAAGCTTTCGGAGATAAGCGAGGCCTGGGCACTGTCGGGACAGGTGTGCCGGACCATTTCGAGGGTTGCACCCTTGCGGAGCTGGACGACCTTGCCGGATTGACGGGAGGGACGGGCGTTGCTGGACATGGGAGATCCTTTCCTTCGACGTTGGACCGAAGGCTCAAGCCGGCCCCTGCCGGCCCTCCCTTCGGGCGTGGGCAATAGAAGCCGGCGCAAAGACGGAGGCATCAAGGTCCGCTCGAACCTTAGACGAGCGAACCTGTCCAGCGGGCCAGCAGGGCTTATCAAGCCCTCGCACAGTTCCGCGGGACAGGTTTGACGAGGATGGGGCGTGCGGCCGCACTGCGGCGCGTCAGCGGCCTTGAAGGCTCCGGCCGCCGGTTTACGACCGCGTCCAGAACCGAAGGGAGGCCGGCAGGGGTGGCATTCCACCGGCACCCATCGTGAAGGAAATGAGCGGTGCCCCCACAAACGCCCATTCCGTCACAATGCGGATTGCGTATCGGCTCTGGTACCAGACCCCTCAATCGTGACCTTCGCCCTGACGGCTGCGATCGCCCGCTCCTGCCGGGAGAGTTTTCGGGTGAGGGCATCGATCTCGCCGCGCCGCTCGAAACTGAGCTGGTCCAGATACTCCCGAAACAAGACGTCGTCGGACCGTGTCCAGCGGGAGCGTCCACGTGGATGCGATCTTGCCTTGGCCCTGGCGCTGATCGCCATGCGCTCGGCTCGGGCCGCGATCTGGCGCTCGATCAGGTCGAGATGTGCCTTTGTCTGGCGGCGCGCGGTTTCCATTCGCCGGAGAAGTAGCAAACGGTTCATGGCGAACTCGGCCTCCACCCAATGAAGCTCGAAGGGCCGTCGTATGCATCGTGCCGGGCCGGATCGACGACGAAACCGAAACGGCCGATCTCGTATTCGGTGGACGGAACGAGAAACCGGCTTTTTCAGTCTTTGGCCCTCGCGCGCCGCCGAGAGTAGCGATGACCTCCACAAAACCGCCGTGCTGCTCCGACCTGATAGCGGAAATGACGATCCAGTCGCCAGCATGCCGGGCATGAAACGCACGCCGATCCTTCTCAAAGGACTGACCGGGTTCTAGCACAGTGCCGAAAATCGCTTCCCAGGCATCCGGCCAGCTGTCTTTCATGGTCTGCTCGGCGCTCCGTCGCTCAAAGCTGGTGAAGAGGTGCGGAAAGGCAAGTGCGACAATCGCCCATTCGGCATCTTCCTCGTACCAGCCGCCAGGCCGGCGAAGCCGCCGGTCGACCTTCGCGTTGCGTTCGGAGGAAAGATGGAAACCTCCATGACCGGCGGTCGAATGGCAGACCAGTCCCTCGGCGAAGACCGTCGCACCCTGCGACGGTCCCCATGGAGTGTTCCCGTGGCAGCGGACCTCCCGGCGTCCGAGGGCAAGCTCTTCGCGGGCGTGCTCGGCCTGTTCGAGCACCTTGGCGCGGAAGGCCTCCTCGCCGGCAAGCTCTCCGCCATGCCCATAGAAATCATTGCGACCGAGTTCGTCGAGCGGCCGGTGCACGCGCCAGGCCGTGGCCAGAAAGTGCGTATCACCGCGGCCGGGCAACATGGCGAAAGCAGTATCGCCGACGCGCGCAACGGGAAACCCTTCAGCGCCGGTGGCAAATTGAACTTCCGGCAGCACCATCGTATCGGGTTCTGACTGAGGGAAGGTCATGCCGCCCTCCCCTCGCCGCGATCGGCGGCGGCTTCATCAACGGTCATTTCGTGCAGCACGGCGTTGGGATAGCCGTGACGCGAAAGCCATTCGTCGGCCGCTTGCCGGTCTTCCGCGACATGAACCAGTTCGCCGGCGTCGCCGGGGCGGTCAAGCACGAGGATCGAACCGGCTACGGGCCGTTTGATGACCGAGAAGTCGAGAGCGCTATTAACCGAGAACGTTCGAAAGACCCGGAGCACCACGACAGCCTTGCTACCGAAGTCCCCGGCATGAAGCGTGAAGCTGGCCGGTATGAGCGTCTTGCCAACAATGGCGCCGGCCTGTTTCTTCACCAGCCGGCCGGTGTTGTTGTTGCGCTCCCACCCCTGAAGTTTACGGCGGTGCCGTTCGGGCGGACGGGGCGTGCCGTCGGAGAAGTGGATGATCGCACCAAGCGGGGCATGGTCGAAAATGGACTGAGCGGACATGTCGTCCTCCTCTTGAATTGATTGGAAACGAAAACGCCGCCGGACGGTGCCGGCGGCGCGAAGTGCATCGGAAAGGAAAAAGAGCCGCTATTCGGCGGCTTCGAGATAAGCCTCAGGGACGGCGTTCGGGCCGGTGTCGCTTGCCTCCGTCTCGTCGTTCGAGCCTTCCATGTCGCCGGCGTCCTCGTCCTGATCCTCGCCGATCTCGTTGCGTGCCTTCCAGTCGGCAAGTTCATTCGCGTCCGGCGCAAACAGTGCGGACGCATGGACAAAGCTCGCTTCCTTGAAATGCTCGACGAGGGCGGCACGGGTGTCGCGTACCTTGTTGCGCGGGAGAACCGAGGTGTCCGCGCAAGCCGCCTCGAGCGCCTGACGTGACAAGCACAGGAGAAAATCCTCCGTCCCCATGTTGGGCAGGAAGTTGTCGGCACCAACGACGTCGCCGGCGATGCGGGAGACAATGCCGCTGTTCGACATGTTGCGTCGGCACGACAGCACCTCGATCAGGATCGATCGCACCGCGACCCTGAGCCTATCCATGTCGAAAGAGAACTTGCCGGTTTCATCGACGAGAGAGGCTGCAAGGGGTGCTATTCTGCTGCGGAAGGAGATGGAATTGCCCGCTCCCGTATCGACGCGGACATTGTTGCCGGCAAAGGCGATGACGAGCAGCGCCATCAGCGTATCGTCCTCGATCGGTGCGCGGCCGAGCGCCTCGTGGAGCGCGTCGGTGCGGAAGTCGCCGATCATGTCCTGGCCCTTCTGGGTAACATCCGGGCGCTGCGCCGGCAGAGCGGCACTACCCTCCTCCGTCTTGTCGCTCGACTGTTTTCCGGTGACCGCTTTCGGCTCGGGCATCCGATAGACCACTGACTGCACCTTGCCATCGCGGTCGAGATACATGGCAGTCTGGTCGGACTTCTTCGGCTTTCCATAAACGCGCTCGGCCTTCTTCGGGAGTTCCGGTCCGTTCCAGCCGTTGACTTCGGTGATGATGCCGCCTTTCGGCAGATTGTTGGTCATCCATTCCTGCTGGGCGCCGAGAAATGCCTCGACGTCCGTCGTGTAGCGGCTGTCTTCGTCGGCCGGAGCGAACAGGTCCTCCACCCAGGCGATGCCGTAAGCCGTCGCAAGCTCATCGTCGAAACTGGCGTCACGGGCATACATGCGGGTCTTGGAAAGACCGTTGGCGACCGACCACCAGGAGGTTGTCTCGTTTCGCTTCGGCTTATGCGCTTTCCAGACTTGCTTTTGTTCGGCAAGCGAGGCCGACGCGATGGTCCTGAGCTGCCGCTCGTCTGGCATATCGCCCCTGGCCATCTGGTCGAGCATCGCGGGCAGCACATTCGCGAGAAGCCGGAGTTTCTTGATCTGGCGAACGGGAAGCGAAAGCGCTGCCGCAATGCCTTCCTCGCTCCAAGCGAGCGCGAACAGGCGCTCGATGGCGCGCCATTGATCGACGGGATTGAGCGGTTCCCGGGCGATATTCTCGACCATGGAGCGCATGGCACCGCCGTCCTCGGCCGCGTCGTCTACGAGCACCTCGATTTCGTCGAGTTCGGCGGCGATCGCGCCTCTGGTGCGGCGGTGACCGGCCTGAATTATGAAGCTGTTGCCACCGTCGGTCTCAGGTGAGACCACCGGCGGCTGGATGATGCCGACGGCCTTGATCGTGGCCACCATCAGGGCATCGGCCTGCGGGCTCGATTTCGAGCGGCGGGCATCGTCGGGATTGTCCTTGAGCGCACGGGGATCGATCTTCATGATATGCATGGGAAGCTCCTTTTCGGGATCTAAAGTGGACCCGGCACCACGCCGACTCCCTTTCTGGTCTTCTTCCTGAAGACATCCCCCGGACCGCTGAGCGGGCGGGCCGGTGCAACTGCGGCCGAGCATCCCTGCCTGGAAAGGCGAGCGGGGCTGACAGCCCTGCGCAGGACGACGGGCCGGGATTGCGAGCGGCGCGGTTGAGCGCAAGCGTCACCAGTTCGACCGATCTGTGACCGGTCGCCTTCCTTTCTTCCCCCTCTCTCCTCTTCCTTCGCCTGCGGGGTTTTCGAAATTGAGTGCAAGGGGCAGGCAACAGAGGATCTGTTTTGCCCCTAAGGATTCTGGACTTCTATTGAATGACGCTCATAATGACGCTATATTGCGACTAAATCAGCGGCATTTACGTGGAGCAACATCATGGATCTCGCAGCCTATTCGGATCACGGGCTGTTTGCGCCGAACAAGATCGCCAAGGCCTTTCGTACGACCAGCGAGGAAATCGCGCGAACCGTCGGTCTCGGCAAGGATGCGGTACAGCGCAAGGATCGGGTGCGATCCGACAAGACCCAGCGGCGGTTGCGTGAGATGGTTGAGATCGTCAACAAGGTAGAGCCGCGTTTCGGTTCTGCCCTGATGGCTTATGCCTGGTTTCGCTCAGAGCCGCTGTCCGGATTTTCGGGGCGGACGGCCATGCAGCTGGTGCGGGAAGGCCGCGCCGAGGAGGTTCTTGACTTCATCGACGCGGTCGACGCCGGCGTTTACGCTTGAGAGCGATGGTCAGCTATTCCGGAAAACTCTACCGGGCGCTCAATCCGGTCTATGCGCGTGAACCGATGTCCGGGCGGGGAGCCGCACTTTATGGCGGCCGGTTCAACCCTAAAGGCGTACCCGCGCTCTACACATCGACATCGGTGCTGACGGCCTTGCGGGAAGCCAATCAGGTTGGCGATCTGCAGCCGACCACGCTCGTCTGCTACCGCGCAGAGATCGAGATGGTCTTCGATACAACCGACCGAGCGGCCCTTGAAGCCGTAGGACTCAATGAGGTCGCCCTGGCCGATCCGGCCTGGCGCGACCAAATGAAGACCAGGGGACAAGCACGGACCCAGCGCTTTGCGAGCGATCTGGTCACTGCCGGCTACAATGGGCTGCTCGTTCGCAGCTTTGCCAAGGGGGCCGGTCCCGGTGACATGAACCTGGTGCTCTGGAAATGGGGGACCTCCGCATCTTGTTGCCTGGAGTTGATCGATGACGAGGATCGACTGCGTTAGGGACCATTGCTTCACGCCGCCTGCTCGGTGGGTAACGCCACCGTTGCAACGTCATCGGCGAGGTTTCTCTCAATCTCCGTAAGCTGCCGGCGTTTTTCGGCGAGTTCCTCTTCGAAGCCGAATTCCCCGCCCTGACGAGACTGATAGGAAGCAAGCCGGCGCTTTGCATCGTCGAGACGGAAGCGGTATTGCGCCCGCTCCTCCTCGAAACCGGAAAGCACGTGCTCTACGCGCGAGACCGCGCCGAGCGGCGTGACAGTCAGAGCAAGATCGATCCCGGTCTCCGCGCCAGTGCGCACAAGCGTTACGTCATAGCGGAAATCGTCCTGACCCAAACGCTGGCCGGAGAAGACCAGGTCGAAACCGCCGATCCTTGCAATGGTTGTCTCGCCCTCCTCCCGCAGATGCACGAGGGTCATGATTTCCTTCATGAGAGCACGGCCGGCGGGCTTGCGCTCGGTGAAGGATTGTCCGCCAACGGTGATAGCGAAAGCATCGCCACTGGTCGGGATCCTGCGTTCGATGTCCTTGCCGATCTCGGCGATCCGCCGCGTATCGTGCTCGATGTCGCGCTCGGCATTGCGGACCTGGCGGCGAACCGCGAATTGATCGTCGCGATGCGCGGCGCGCAGACGCTCAAGCCGGGCGATGTCGGCTTCCAGTCCCGCCTTCAGCATCAGGCGCTGATCGCCCGATGCGATGGCCTTCGCCATGGCGAACTGGTTGGCCTGCCCCTCGCCCAAATCTTCGAGCCGGCGCACGGAGGTGTCGCCGGAAAGGGCTGCGGCGATGAAGCGGGCCTTGCGCTCGTTGTTCTGCCACATCTGCGCGTCCATCGAGCCTTCGGTCGCATAGGCGAAGATATCGATCTCGTCATGCTGGTTGCCCTGCCGCTCGATGCGGCCCTCGCGCTGCTCGATCTGGGAGGGGAGCCATGGCACGTCGAGATGGTGGAGCGCCTTCAGGCGCAATTGCGCATTAACGCCGGTCCCCATCGTCTCTGACGAGCCGATCAGGAAGCGGACCTTGCCGGCATTGACGTCGGCAAAGAGCCGCTGCTTGGCCTCCGTCTTCTTGTAATCCTGCATGAAGGCGATTTCGGAGGCGGGAACTCCGCGCCGGATCAGCTCGTCACGGATCCAGCGATAGGCGGAAAAGCCGCGTGTTTTCTCGACGTTGATCGTGCCAAGGTCAGAGAAGATCATCTGCGCCGCGCCGGGCAAATCGAAAGTCTTGCCCTCGCGGGTGAGATAGGTGTTGTCGCCAGTTTCCTTCCAGATGCGGAAGCTGTTCTCGATCAGCTTGTTGAGCTTGTTGTCGGGCTCATTCTCCTCGCCGAAATCGACCAGCCTGAGATCGATGGCAGCATGGCGCCCATCGGTGATGACGGAGAGCAGAATATCATCGCCGGGCTGCGCCGGACCCTCGCGCTTCTCGATCGCCAAGATCCGCGCCTCGAGGACCTGCTGGTAGAGCTTGAAATACTCTGTCGGCTTGGCGGTGATGATCTGGCGCTTGCCCCTCGAAATCGCTGGAATTTTCACATACTGCTTCAGGTCGGCCGGGAGCACGACATCGGCGAAGGAGCGGAACATCGCGATCAGTTCCGGCACATTGACGAAGGTGGCGAAGCGCGAGACGGGTTTGTATTTGCCGGACGGTTGCAGTTCGAGTTCGGTTGCGACATCCCCGAAGGTCGAGGCCCAGGCGTCGAATTCGTGCAGGCCACGCTCTTTCAAGGCATCGAACCCAAGGAACCGCTGCACCGAGAACATCTCGCCAAGGGTGTTGGTGATCGGCGTGCCGGACGCCAGCACGAGCGCCCGGCCCGGGTTCTTCGTCTCGATGAAGCGGGATTTGACATAGAGATCCCAGGCGCGCTGCGAGCCGTTCGGATCGACGCCCTTCAGGGTGGACATGTTGGTCGCAAAGGAGAGTTTCCGGAACTCCTGCGCCTCGTCGACGATGATCTGATCGATCCCAATCTCGGAGATGGTCAGGAGGTCGTCCTTGACCGAGCCGAGGGATTCCAGCCGGTCCTTCAGGCCTTCCTTCAGCCGCTCCAGGCGCTTGCGCGACACCCGGTCGTCGCTCTCGACCCGGGTGAGCAGGTCTTCGTAGAGCGCAAGCTCATCCTCGATCATCTGCTTTTCGAAGGCGGCGGGGACCGCGATGAACTTGAAGGCCGAATGGGTGATGATGATCGCGTCCCAGGTCGCCGTCGCGGCGCGCGACAGGAAGCGATGACGCTTGTCTTTGGAAAAATTCGTCTCGTCGGCGACAAGGATGCGGGCCGTCGGATAGAGCGCCAGGAATTCACGGGCGGCTTGCGCCAGGCAATGACCGGGCACGACCAGCATGGCTTTCGAGATCAGGCCAAGCCGGCGCTGTTCCATGATGGCGGCCGCCACCGTCATGGTCTTGCCGGCACCGACGGCGTGGGCCAAATAAGTCGAGCCGGCTGAGATGATCCGCCAGATACCGCGTTTCTGGTGGCCGTAAAGACAAAAGGCGCCGGAGGCGCCCGGGAGCTGGAGATGGTCCCCGTTGAAGGATCGGGGAGCGATATTGTTGAAGGTGTCGTTATAGACCCGTGCCAGCCGGTCGGTCCGATCCGGATCGGACCAGACCCATGTCTGGAACGCGGTTTTGATCCTGGCGAGCTTTTCCTTTGCCGCCTCGGTGTCGACGACATTCAAAACCCGGCGCTCGCTGTCCCCCTCCCTGATCGTGTCGAAGATCTGCGGCACCCGGCTGTTGAGCGCGTCGTCCAGCAGCTCACCGGCGTGCCGGCGCTTGGTGCCCCATTTGGAGGTGCCTTCGGCGCGATAGTCGAGCTGCCTGGCATCGACCGTCCAGGAGGCGAGTTCGGCCAGGTGGTGAATGCGGATGTCCGCTCCCATCGTCTCCTTCACGAAATCGACGACGTCACTGGCGGGGATCCAGGGAGCCCCAAGACGCGCGGTGATGCCAGACGGGCTGAGATCGACCGGCTGCACCGCTTCGAGCGCTTCGACATTGCGTTTGAAAGCCGGGTCGAGTTCGGCTGCAGCTTGCGCCATCGCCAGCTTGTCGCGCACCGGGCCTGAGAGATAGGCGTCGGAGGTCTGCCACGAGCCATCTGCCGGGTCCCGATAGATCGCGCTGCCAAGCGCCTCAATCACAGTGGTGCGGTCTTCATGCAGCAACTCGGCAATATGGTCGAGATCGACACGGCCGCGCTCGTTGAGGACGACGGCGAGCGCATCCGCGGCATTGGTGATGACCGGGGCGACCCGCGGTGCAATCACCCGTTCGGAGAAAATCGGACCGGGCTTGGCCGTATCCGTGTCGAGATCGTAGGTCTCGATGGAGGCGACGAGCCAGCAGTCCGGATCGTCGAGGAAAGGCTGCAGGTTGGGCCGGCGATGCGTCTCGCGGGTTTCGCCGGTCTCATGGTTCTCGGCGATCGAGACCCTGGTGTGATTGATCGGACCGAAGTCGCGCACGAAGCTCGACCAGGCGATGCGCAGCTTCACCTGAAGGTCCCGCCACGGCTGATCGGTCTCCTGGGCTTTCAGCACAGCACGCACCGCATCGCGGATCGGGATCAGCTTTTTGACGATGTTGATCTGCTTTTCCGAGAACCCTTCACCCGACCGTCCCTTGCGGAGGGGAACCGAGGCGGGTTTGCCGTCGATCACCTGCATCAGGCCTTTCGTGGCGTCGAAGAAGAAGCTGCCCTCGCGGACATGGGACTGCTCGGGTCTGGCGACATCGATACCTGCCGGGTGAAGCTCGAGATCGAAATCGATCGCGTCGGGCTCGCCGTCATAGAGGGCTTCCGGAAGAGAAAGGATGGCCGCATCGAGATCAGCCTCAAGGTCACCGTCACTGGGAAGGCAGGTATAAGTCTCTCCGAAGGGACTGGACGTGATGGCGTGGTGGCCGAGCACGTGATCGGGATGCTCGGCGAACCAGCGATTGACGCGGATGGCCTCAACGTCCTCGCTGGCGGGAACAACCTCGGCCAGATCCGGCCCGGCCGCTTCTCCCTCCGGCTCGCCCGGCTTGCGCTTGCGGAAAAACAGGATATCGACGACGACGTCGGTTCCCGCATCTTGCCGGAAGCTGCCTTCGGGCAGGCGGATCGCGGCGATCAGATCGGCCGATCTGGCGATATGTTCGCGGGCTGTCGCATCCGCTTTGTCCATCGTGCCCGATGAAGTGACGAACGCGGCGAGCGCGCCGGGTTTCAAAAGATCGATTGACCGCGCAATGAAATAGTCATGCAGCCGCAGTCCCATTGAACGGTATGCACGGTCGGAGCGTACAGTCCGGTCGGAAAAGGGCGGATTGCCGATAACGAGATCGAAATGCGCCGGCAGATCTGTGCGCGCGAAATCGCCCTCGACGATCCGGGAAACCGGCTGCAGCAGCCGGGCGATCCGCGAGGTCACCGGATCGAGCTCAACACCGGTGACGAACGAGGTCTCACGGAATGCCTCCGGCATCAATGCCGGGAAAAGCCCCGTGCCGATCCCCGGTTCAAGCACGCGTCCGCCGCGCCAGCCAAGGCGTTCCAGTCCCTTCCACATCGCCCGGACGATAAACTCGGGCGTGAAATGCGCATATTGCGTGCAGCGGGCAAGCGAGGCGTAATCGGCGTCGCTCACCGCCTCCTGCAAGCCCTCTCCAAGGTCTTCCCAGCCAGTACAAAAACCGTCCTCGCCCCGCCGGGTGAAGATGGCGTTGGCGAGGTCGGAGGCACCGAAGCCGGTGAAACGGATGAGACGCGCCTGCTCTTCCCTACTCGCGGGCCGGTCCTCGACCGCGATCGCCGTGGCAAGCCGGATCGCCTCGAGATTGTCGCGGGCGCGGGCTTTCCAGCCCTTCGCCAATGCGCGGCTTCCAAGAAGACGAAAATTGCTGCCGCGCTCAGTTGCTTCCGAGGACTGTCGCTCAGTCAGCTGCCAGCTTTTGGACCGCTTGACCGGAGCGGTCGCAGTCGGTCGGGCAGTCTCGTCCGGTTCGATCACCGGGTTTTCGATAAAGGCGGTAACGCCGAAGCCCAGCCCGGAAGAGAGCGCATTCTGCGAGCTACCGAACATGTCGAGATTGAAGGGATCGTGGTCAGCCATGGTGGGTTTCTCCTGGATTGCGGGCGCACGAGACCGCACCGCCAGGCGAACCGGCAGTGTGGGAACCGTGCGGGATTAAAAAGGGGTTAGCGGGTGATCAGCGAGAACGAGATGTCGTTCTCGGTAAGCTGTATGCCGAGATGAGTGGCCTCGGGTTTCCGGTCAAAACTTGGAATGAGCAGATCGGCATCGATAAACTCGACGCCATCGTCGCCGCCAAAATGCTGACGCTTGTAGTCCCACCAGTCGGAATTGGCCTTCGGATCGCATTCGCCGGCATAGACGACGAGCGGTCTTTTTCCCTCGGTGAGCTTGCCGTTCGACATGACGTAGACGCCCTCGTCGCCTACCAGCCAGAACCCTGGCTTTTCGCGCTCGCTTGATCGATCGCCAAAATAGGGATTGCGGAAACCGCCATTGGCGGCGGCATCTGCTTCACCGCGCGCAATGACCTTGCGGACTGCGGAAATTGCAAAGGTGAACATGGCGCACCTCACGCGGCTGCAAGCGCAGGAAGGTGGCGCAGTTGAACGGGCAGCTTTTCCGAAATCTGCGCGTCGCTCAGGCTTTCGAGCAGCTGAAACCGCGTCCCAGGCTGACTGTGCACGAAAACGGTGCGCTTGCCGCGATGCTTAGGGCTAAATCCCTCGCCGGCATATCCGCGATAATCGTCATGGGTGGCACTCCAGATATGTTCGAGCCGCTCCTCGCGGGTCATCGCCTTAACCGGCCAGCGCTCGCGGAGGGCGATAGCCTCGCGCATGGCATAGGGAGAGCGCGGATCGGACAGATCGCAATAGGCGTGGAAGAACCGCATCGCGCCGTTGATGTGCAAGTTATAGAAGACGCTGGTGACGCTGCCGGTCAGGAATTCGCGCATGGCGAACATGTCACCGCGCATCCAGAGCGGCGGCAGGATGTCGAGCATATAATCGTGCTGGTCTTGCGCGATCTCGAACCATTCGCCGGCGTAAAGCGCACTATCATCCTTCTGCCAGCGATCGGGTCGCCGGGCGTGACGGTCGAAGAGACGGAACATCTGACGGCGGTCGGTAACACCGAAATAGATCTTGCGGATGGGAGAGGTCATGGCGGGCTCCTTCAAGGCCTGTCACGGGCTGGAGCGCGGTGCACCCTGTCGGTATAACCATCTTCTTCAGCCCTTCCGGACCCTTTCTTGGCGCCGCCTCTCCGGTGACCTGGGTCAAGGGCCGGCGTCAGCCGGGCGGAGCTTCACCCTTGACGCAGGCAGCGGGCATGCGGCAGCCGTTTTTCTTCATTCTCCTCTCGTTTTCCTTTCTCACTCTTTCTCTTTCAAACAGGCGTTCCAGTCGTCGGACGGTGGTCTGAGCCGCTGCCAGTTGCAGCCGTTCTCTTCCGCGAGGATCCGTAGGCGCTCTGCAAAGGTCTCGCCCTGGCTGTTGGCGTCTGTGGCCGCGACCAGGAGAACGTCGGGGCGGCTGGCAAGCCCGTGCAGGGCCGCTTCGGTCGAAGGCGACCAGCCTCCGCCGGTGCTTAGGTAAAGCGATCCGGGTCGCAAGTCTTCGATTGCCGCTAGACTCATGGCGTCGATCGCCGCCTCGGTGACGCAGAGACGCGTTGCATCAACCGGCCCCAACCGGAACAGGATCTTGGCGCCACCGCTCGCGAACCCGCGCCACCTCGGCCCCCGTTCCTCCCAGCCGGTGACGTGACCGGCCTCGTCGGTATGACCGGCCCACATGCTGCCGTGCGGACCATCGCGTAGCAGGTCGTCCGCAACGGCTCGTCTCAGAATCGGTTCGGGGATGCCGCGCGCATCGTGCAGATAGCGCCAGGACGACGAACCGCACCAAGGCTTGCGGCGGTTTTGCCAGCGTTGCGTTCCCGTCTGGTGCGGCGCCTTCTCCCTGGCCTGGCGTATCCAGGCGGGCTCAGCCGGCCTAAAACCGACGAGGTCTGTGACGACATGAAGGGCCGCAGCAAACGGGAGACCGTCGAGATGTTCGACGAGGCGAAACACGTCGCCCTTGGCCTCGGACAGGGGATCGAACCAGCCCCTCCCTTCATGAATGACAATGATGATGTTGCCGTCGCGGCGATATTTGACCGCCCTGCGTGTACTTTCCTGCCTGTCGACGGCAAAGCCGGAAGACTCAAGAACGGCGCCGCAGGCGACTTTTTCCTTCAGCTCTTTAAGGTCTGCTTTTTCCATTCATTTTCCGCGTTCCGTGCGGTCCTTTGTTCGGGTTTCCGTTCCCTAGCATTTCGGGAGGTGAAACCGGAGGCCGCGAAGGGCAAGGCAGGACAAGGGCGTGGATGGTGCGCTGGAGTTGTGCAGGGTCGGCATTTTCGTCGCCAGAAGCGGCGACAGCGTCCCTTGCCGGCCGCTGCGCGCAAGCGGCACGGGACTTTTCCTGTTCGCGCCTGGGGCAACCTACTGCCAGCGTCAGGGATGGACGCCCGGATGGGGGAAGACCGCGTGCGGGCTTCAGCTTTGCCAACAGCCCGGCCCGGAGGGCGACGCTAAGTGACAAATCAAACGCCTGCAGCAAAATTTGACATTGTCAGATATTTTTCGTTATATTTCTGACATGGAGATTTACCATGAGCGATGGACCGCATAGAAGCCTGCCGATGCTGCAGCGCTGGAGGGACGTAGCCGAAAGGGCCGCCAAGTCGATTTTTTCGGCCGAAGACGTGCGCGAGGCCGTCACCCATGCATTGCGCAAAGACGCACAAGGGCTTCCGGTCGAAGCGGTTCGCGAGGTGTTGGGTGCCGGAAGTCAGGGCTATCTTTTCGCCGAAGACCGGCTGGCAGAAATAGAAGCGCTCAGATCAGGCTGCCGCGGTTCCGCTTTAGGCAACGCCTTCATCGACTGCGCGATCGAGGCCGCGTGCGACGGACTGTTCGGCGATGCCGCCTGCCGGACGGCATTGACGAACGCGCTTGAACAGCATACCCGCGATCACTTCCGCGGCGTAGAAGAACACTACCTGCGCGAAGCCAGTGCGCGAAGCGCTTGCTTCGTTCGTGACCGCCTTGATGCGACCCGCAGCGGTTTTGCTTTCAGTGCGCTCGCGAGCGATCTGGCTTCACCCGGTGCAGGGCGCAAGCCCGCCTCGCGCCTGCCCAGACATACCGGACTCGACGAGGGGCCTCCCCTATGAGTTCCGGTGCCACTCAAATCTGGATTCCTGAAAGGTCGATCGAAGTCGTCGAAAGCGGGGGCGCTGCGTCCTGTGGCTGGGTTCCCTTCGATCTCGGGCGGGATTTCGAGTTTTCTACCGAAGCCCTTGAGACCTATGCTTTCGCAAGCTGGGAGCCCCTCATCTATGACGCCATGGTCGTCGCGGCGGCGATCGAATATGGCGACAGGATATTGAAGCGACCCCCGAGGGGATGGGCGCGCCGAATTTCGCTGCGTATTCCTGTCCATGACCCCGATCGATGGAATGAAAGCGAGCTGTCGGAGGCCTTGCTTGATACTGCGGGCTTCCTGACGGGCGATTACTGGTCGGTCGAGTTTGTCGCCCGAGCCAAGGCGGCGCCGTCCCCGCAAAGTGCCTACCTGAATCTGCCCGTGGCGACCGAAGCGATAATGGCGTTCAGCGACGGAATGGATTCACGCGCCGTAGCGGGGCTGATCGGTTCGGGGCTGGGACCAAAGCTCGTGCGCGTCCGCGTGGGCAGCAACGATATCGGGCGGCCGGACAAGAAGAACCGGCGCGAACCCTTTACCATGGTTCCCTATGACGTTCCCTGCAATATGCCAAACAGGGAAGCCAGCGCGCGGAGTCGCGGGTTCAAGTTTGCTCTGATAAGTGGCATTGCGGCGTATCTGTCCGGCGCGAGCGAAATCATCATCCCCGAAAGCGGGCAGGGTGCCATTGGACCAGCCATCGCTCCCGTCGTTCATGCCTATCCGGACTACCGGAACCATCCGCGGTTCACGCAAAGGATGGAGCGGCTGCTGAAAGCGCTTTTCGGGAAGGAAATCCGCTACGTTTTCCCGCGGTTGTGGAACACGAAAGGGGAAACCTTGCGGTCGTTCGCTACCCTTCCCGAAGGAAGCAACTGGCATACGACGCGGTCGTGCTGGAGAAGCAACCGCTGGTGTTCGGTCAACGGCAAGAGGCGTCAATGCGGGGTTTGCGCTGCCTGTATGTTGCGGCGGCTAAGCGTCCACGCGGCCGGTCTAACCGAGGCAGACGACGCCTATGTCTGCACTGATTTGACGGCTGCCAGTCTGGATGAGGCCGTCGACCGCGACTTTACGAGGATGACTCCCGCCTACCGCCAGTATGCGATTGCGGGTGTCTTGCACTTGGATCATTTGGCCGACTTGGCGTCCAAAGATGGCCTCCCCGTCGTTCGCCGCCATGCCGCCTTGCTCGGGCCGGCACTCGGGCTGGGCAAAGAGCAAACTAAAGAATCTCTGACGCGGATGCTGTCGGAACATACCGGTGAATGGAAGGAGTTCGTTCGTTCGATGGGAAGTAATTCTTTTGTCAGGCAGTGGGTACGGGCAGGCCTATGAGCGCAATGATAGAAAGCCTGCCAGACAGTGAAATCGGGGAGCGGCTGCGCATCGCGCGCGAGGCCGCCGGACTAACGCAGGCTGCCGCTGCCGAAAAAATCTGTGTTGCGCGCACGACTATCGTTGCCATCGAACGGGGACAGCGCCGTATTAAGACGAACGAGCTGCAAGAGCTCTGTTCGCATTACGGAACTTCCGCGAATGCTATCCTCCGGCAGGAAGCCGTCCATCTGGATATGGTGCCGAGGTTCCGCAAGCTTGCCCAAAGTGCGGACGACGCTGCCGAGCGCGCGGCCGGCCTTCTTAACGATCTGGTCAGCGCCGAAGTCGAACTTGAAAACGCGCTCGGCATCAAGCGTGTGCGTAACTACCCTCCCGAACGGCCTATCTTGCCGGGCGATGTCCGGCAGCAGGCGGAGCAGGACGCGCAGGACCTTCGTGACTGGATGGGGCTCGGGGCGGGACCGGTTCTCGATATTGTATCGTTGCTTGATCTCCAGCTTGGCATAAGGGTATATGTCCGGCCTCTGGACGGGAAGATTTCGGGGCTGTTCGCCTATAACGAGGCAGTGGGCGCGTGCATGCTACTCAATGCCGCTCATCCGGTCGGTCGCATCATTCAAACCGGCGCTCACGAACTCGGTCATTTCAACTCGGCAAGACGGCAACCAGAGATCCTAACGGAAGGCGAAGTACCGCACTCCCGAGAAGAGCGCTATGCAGACCATTTCGGACGTTGCTTCGTCACTCCTGCACGGGCGGTGAGACAACGCTTTGCTGAAATCACTGCCGGACAAAGCCATCTCACGCGCCGGCACATAATCCTTTTGGCAAGCGCCTTCTGGGTCGCCCGTGAGGCCATTGTTCGCAGGCTTGAAGAATTGAGGATTGCCAAGCACGGCACCTGGGACTGGTTTCAGGCCAATGGCGGGATCACCGACGAGCAGGCGCGTCAAGTGCTGGGGGAACTTCCTGTCCGCGGCAGCAGTCTTCTTGAAGCACAAGGGGCGGTGCCGCCGCGGCTGGCGCTGCTCGCGCGCGAAGCGTGGAAGCGCGGCTTCTATAGCGAAGGGCAGCTAGCGCGCCTTCTCAAGCTCGATCGCCATGAGGTACGGGAGCTGCTGGACGGAGTCGAAAACGAGGAAAGCGAGGCCAATGAGCTTGTCAAGCTTCCTTACTAAGGCCCCGCGAACGATCGTGATTGATGCAAGCGTTGTTATAAATCTCAACGCTACGGATTGTGCCGCCGCGATACTGGGTGCCGTTCCGTCCCCTTTTGCCGTCACGGGCAATGTTCGTGCGGAACTGCGTCACGGTTCGCGTAACGGCCACAAAGACGAAGAACGGTTGAAGGCTCTTGTAGACGCCGGAGTAGTCGGCGGCGCCGCCCTCGACGCGGCAGGGCTTGCGATTTACGAAACTCTGATCAGCGGCTCGGCTGCGATGACGCTTGATGACGGAGAGGCGGCGACGATCGCCTGTGCCGTCCAGATGAACGGAATAGCGATGATCGACGAGCGGAAGGCGCGGAAAATCTGCGCCTCGCGCTTCGGGTCTTTGCCGGTCGTTTCCACGGCAGAGCTGCTGACGGACAGCTTCACTGAAGCGGTGCTCGGACGCCAAAGACAGATCGAAGCGATCATTGCTGCCTTGCAAGGTGCGCGTATGCGGGTTCCGCCTGAGCATATCGACAAAGTCGTAGGGCTGATCGGCGCATCGAACGCCGCCTCTTGCCTCAGCTTGCCGCGCACAGCACGGGCGGCCTCGTAGGGTAACGCAGAGCGCAGCAACACCGCTGCCATTTTTGAAACCAAGTCGCACAGGCCAGAGCTTGGTGAATAGGGATCAAAAACAACAACACGATCCCTCTACCTGACCTTTAAGCCGGGTCGTCTTCATAATACATTGAGTCGTCGACGCTTCCACCTGTCTCGAAGTCCGGCTCTTGGTACGCGATGCGGGCCGCAATCCGATACATCGTCATAGTGCTGGTGAAGTTTATCTTGTCTCCGTGGAAAACCCGATCCTGGTCCTGCTCTCCGTTCAATGAACCAGTGAGCGTAGCAACAAAGGCGTCGTCCGTGACGTCGACCACGACTTCATCGATATAGAGCTCATCGAAATAGGCATTCGTCGAAGCAATCTCTCCCGACAGTGCATCCTCGATGAGCATCGGGTCTTCCATGACATAGGAGTTAATCTCGTCGCTGAGGTCTCTAGCGTGCCAGACCTTGCCGGAGAAATAACCCTCATCGACCAAGTATGCGGTGATTTCCTTTGCAAGGTCGTCGACGGGTTGAAGATCGGTGGGGACCTGATTGAGCTCACTTTGCCGTCGGCCCATCAGAGCGAGGTCGGGAATAAGAACCGCTGCAGCCTCTATGGCTTCGACTGGATATTCGACTTCGGCTTGAAGCGCTGCCGCGGTCCCGTAGCCGAAATAAGCAGCAACGAGTTCATGGGCGTGGCCGGATTTCAGTTTGGATCCGGTCAGGTTGCGATAGGTCTCGCGCAGACGGTCTGCGCATTCTTTTTGGATAGACATGACAATCCATTTCTCACCGGCGTCTGTGAGGGGTGGTCGCAAGCGCTTCATGAACACCCTGCGCCGGCTGAATGGTTGCCGTTCAGGTTTTCAAATCGAATTCACTGCCGCCTTTTGGGTCGCTTGCAGCCCTGGCGATCGGCTCCGAGTCGGAAATATAAGCCATGGCGGTTCGAATCGCAATCTGGAGGAATGCCGCAAGGTACGCGATGACGCGGTGAAAATTTTTTAGGAGCTCTTGTCAGGTTGCACGCGTGAAGCCGTATTAGGTCGACCTCGTTGGCACTGACCAAAATTTATATAGAAACTTTGGTCGCATGCATGCTTGGAGTTGCTACTGACCAAAATTTGTATATAATCTTCGGTCACTCAATGAGGGAATCCAATGCCTAACCCCACGTCCGACACACTTAACCGCGTTCACGCGCGTATCGCAGCGGGTGCCCCCGCTGGGGTGTGGTCGCGAGCAGACTTCCTAGACATTGCAAGTCCGAACGGGATCGAGAAGGCCCTGCAACGGTTGGCCAAAAGTGGAGATATCCGGCGCCCGTGTCGAGGCCTCTATGACAAGCCGACCACAAGCAAACTAACTGGCAAGATGGTGTTCCCTTCGATCGCATCATTTGTCGATGCAATCGCGCGGCGCGACAAGCTGCGGGTCCTCGTCGATGGAATGACGGCGGCCAACGATTTGGGGCTGACGACGGCAGTCCCGGCCCGAAGCACGATTTATGCCGACACCTACCCAAGGACGATCGAAATCGTCGCCAACACTGGAGACCCGAACGCGAAAGAACCTATCGTCTACAAACTCGACTTCAAGCGGATCTCCGCCAAGACAGCTTTCTGGGCCGGACGGCCGGCCATGCGCGTGGTTCAGGCTTTGTCATGGTTTCGCGACGATCGCACGAGCCTGGATGCGGCCGTCAACGGGATTGTCCGACGGCTCTCAAGCGCTCCGGAGCGCGACGCAATTGTTCAAGACCTAAATCAGAATATCCAAGCTGTTTCCGCTTGGATGTACCCGGTAATCGAAAAAATCACGCGAACACTGTCGACCGACGAAAACTCGAACGACGCATCGCAGCCATCTGATACGACGGGGGCACATGCAGAAGGCCTTCGCTGAAATCCTCGGCTCGAGTACCGATGAACGCCAAGCCCTCTTTTCGGCGGTCGCAGCCAAACTGGAAACACGCGCCGAAAATGTTGAGAAAGACCTCTATGTTTGCTGGGTTCTCGATTTCCTGTTCAACCGGCGCAAGAACGACCCGGTGCATCTCTATTTCAAGGGCGGCACCAGCCTGAGCAAGGCATATGGGCTTATTAGGCGGTTCTCCGAAGACATCGATATCGGAATATTCAAAGGCGACCTCAATGTCCCGCTCGAGACGGACATCGCCGCACTGCCCTCCATCACCAAACAGCAAAAGGCCCTCGCCGAGGAGGTCGACGAAGCGGCCCGCAAATACATCTCGGGAACGCTCCGCGATCAGATGCTGAAAGAGATAGCAACCGTCGAGGAACTGTCAGGAAGAACTGGTCATTTCTCCGTTGAATTTGGCTTCGATCCTTATCGGAACAAGGATGCACTCGATGTCCTGGTGGTCGGCTATGACAGTGCATTTGGATCCGGAGAGGGCTATGTCCAAGCCGCAGTACGTATAGAGGGCGGCGCCCGACCCGACCCCGTTCCTGTCGAAGCGCGTGAGATAGTCCCTTATGTGGCAGACGAACTCCCAAATGGTGCAGATCTCAAATTTGGTGGCGTGACGACGGTAAAGCCGGAACGCACCTTCTGGGAAAAGGTGCTGATCCTGCACGCCTTGACGGAAATGACGGAAAAACGCGCCGCAGATAATGATCCCGGCCGACCGGTTCCTGATCTCAATCGCTATTCCCGGCACTACTATGACGTCCACCAGATTTGGCGGCATTCGGAATACGGCGAGAAGACAGCCTCAATGCGTGATCTGGCCGAAGCATGCCGTCAGCACAAGCAGCTCATGTTTCGTGCGCCTGATCACCGATACGAACGGGCGGAACCGGGCTCGTACCGCCTGATGCCGACAGAGGAGATGCGTAAGAAACTGGAGGCCGACTATGAACGAATGTCGGCCATGATATTCGGTACACCGCCAAAGTTTGAAGAAGTCATGGTCAGTATTGAACAACTGGAAAACTTCATCAACGATAGGCAAGGCAAAGAAAGTCATTAGTCAAGCAGACTATGCATGGGAGGGACGTTCATTGGACGTGGTGTCGAGAGGATCAGAGTGGCATCGATGGGAGCCGCATATTCATGCTCCGGGAACAGTCCTGAACGATCAGTACCCCGCGAATGGCTGGGACGACTATCTCTCGGCACTCGAGGCCGCCTCGCCATGCTTGCGCGCGATCGGAATTACCGACTACTGCGTGACCCGGTCATATGAGCGGGTTCTCGAACACAAGAAGAGCGGTCGACTCCCAGACTGCGACCTCCTTTTTCCCAACATCGAACTCCGTCTCAATACCGGCACGGTGAAGGGTCATTTCGTCAATATCCATCTTCTGGTCTGCCCCGACGACCCGAACCATATCGACGAGCTGAATCGATTCCTGGGCCGGCTCACATTCTCTGCGTTTGGAGACCAATTCGCTTGTACGCCGACCGATCTCATCCGGCTGGGTCGGCGCGCAGACCTAAACAAGACAGACGACGAGGACGCCCTCCAACACGGATGCACTCAGTTCAAGGTGTCCCTCGATAATCTGATGGAAGCGCACCGGATGGACTGGGCGAGCGAGAATATCGTCATCGCCGTGTCGGGAAATGCAGATGGGACGTCCGGTGTTAGGGAGGCGGCCGACGCCGTTCTCCGCGAAGAGATCGAAAAGGCTGCCCACGCGATCTTTGCCAGTAGTCTAAAACAGAGGGACTTTTGGCTTGGACACGGAAAGGCCACCGAAGAAGAACTACGTAATCGATATGGTGGCTGCAAACCCTGCATCTGGGGTTCGGACGCACATGATTTGGACCATGTGGCTCGACCGGCGGAAGACCGATTGTGTTGGATCAAGGGCGAGCCGAGTTTCGACGCACTGCGGCAGGCCTACTTGGACCCCGAACGAGCGTATGTCGCGCCAGACCCGCCATCTTGGGCCACGCCCTCACAGATCATCGACGAGGTCGTCATCTCGAACGCACCATGGGCGAAAACTCCGCACGTCGGTCTCAATCCCGGTTTGGTTGCCATCATCGGAGCCCGAGGGTCGGGAAAGACCGCATTAGCCGACATCATCGCGGCAGGTTGTGACTCCTACGAGCACAATTCCGAACGCCCGTCATTTCTTGACCGTGCAGCTGAACACCTCGGCGGAGCGGAAGTCACTCTTACCTGGGGAAACCGCGATCCGATGACACGGAGCCTCGATTCTCCGGTCAATTGGTCCTCAGACGCATATCCGCGGGCGCGCTACCTTTCGCAGCAGTTCGTTGAGCATCTGTGTTCCAACGAAGGCATGCCATCGCTGATTGCCGAAATCGAGCGGGTGATCTTCGAAGCCCATCCAACTCTGGAACGAGACGGGGCAGTAAACTTTCAGGAACTGCTAGAGCTGCACGCATGCGAGTTTCGCGACGCGCGCACTCGGGAAGAAGAGGCCCTGGCGAACTTGTCAGAGCAGATCGGCGTCGAGCTCAATAAGTCGCGCCAGGTCGCGACAATCAGAACGCAGGTCGATGAGAAGAAGAAGCTGATCGCCCGCTATCAGACAGATCGCAAGAATCTACTGCCGAAGGGCCCGAGCAAAATCGCCGAGAGGCTTCAGGACCTGATCAATGCCGCGGACAAGGTGCGCGGACACATCCGGTATTACGCAAACCAGCAATCGGCGATCACCAGCATCAAGGCGGAAGTTCAGGATCTGCGGCAGAACAAGGCCCCAGATACGCTGCGCTCAATGCGCGAACAACACCAGCGCGCCAAGTTAGAGGACGCTGATTGGAAACGGTTCCTTCTGACTTACACCGGGGACGTTGATGGGGTCGTGACGGATAAGGCGAAACAGGCCGCAAAGAGCATGGAAGGGTGGCGCGGCACGACCCCGAGTGTGGCGGTCGACGAGTCTGGGTCTTTTCTCCGTCCAAGTGATGATCCCGAGAAGATGCCGTTGGCTACACTCGAAGCCGAAATTGCGCGGATCGAAAAGATCGTCGCTGCAGATAAAGAAACCGCAAAAAAGCTCGCCGCTGTGAGCAAGCGGATCGCAGACGAAAACACCGTTCTCCAGAGCCTCGAGGAAAAGCTCAAGGACTTCATTGGTGCGCGAGACAGGGCGATCTCATTGGTGGCGGAACGTGAGGCAGGATATATCCGCGTTTTCGACGCCGTGGTTGCCGAAGAACGCGTCCTCAACGAGCTCTACGCTCCGTTGATGGTGAAACTGCAGAAGGCAGGCGGCACGCTCGCCAAACTTTCATTCTCGGTCAGCCGTGTCGTTAACGTCGCGGCCTGGGCCAAGCGGGGAGAAAAGGACCTTTTTGACCTGCGTGGGGGTCCATTCAAAGGCATTGGCTCTCTTGAACGTTAAGCAAACGAAATGCTTGGAACGGCCTGGGCGAGAGGTGACTCGGCCGCGGTATCAGAAGCGATGCAGGCCTTTCGCGACAAGTTTCAGGAAACGCTTCTTGCGAACGCGCCAGTCGAGAAGTCGGATCAGGCCAACTACCGACCATGGTCGAAGCGGTTCGCCCAATGGCTGTACAGCACGGATCATATCTCTATCGAATACGGCATTCGGTATGACGGGATTGACCTGAGGAAGCTCTCACCGGGCACGCGGGGGATCGTTCTGGTGCTCCTGTATCTTGCGCTCGATGACTCCGAAGATTGCCCATTGGTTATAGATCAGCCCGAAGAGAACCTAGACCCGAAATCCATCTATGATGAGCTCGTGCCCTTGTTTGTGGCTGCAAAACGCAGGCGCCAGGTAATCATGGTCACCCACAACGCTAACCTGGTCATCAACACCGACGCGGACCAGATCATCATCGCCGAGGTCGGAACCCATGATGGCACCGGCTTACCTTCGATCGCGTACCAGGCGGGCGGCCTCGAGGAGGCTGAGATCAGACGGATGGCTTGTGAGATTCTCGAGGGTGGAGAACGCGCATTTCAGGATCGTGCGCGCCGGCTAAGGATCGCTCTGCGTCGTTAGTCGCGTACCGATTTGGTCGAAGTGGCAGGGTTTGGGAAGTCGGAAACTGGTGGAACCACATGGGAAGGAAGATCACCCGCAGGAATCTGAAGAATGGGCTTTTCGCCTTCATCGACCTTCTCGGATTCTCTGATCGAGTGCAGCGGATTGAAACAGAAGAGGATCTGCGGAAACTCGACGACGATGTCGTTTTCGTTCAGGGCGAATTTGAGCACAAATCTTCGGACTACTTTGTCCGCGAGTCTCAAAAAATCGTGGGCAAGCGGGTTCTAGCATTTTCGGATTGTGTCGCCATATCTGTACCGCTGCGCTCCGATCTGACCAAATTGCAGGGCACGTTTGACGTCTTGATGAGCGAGCTGACAAGCTTTGCTATCGCGCAAGGCAATTGCGTTCAGCGCGGCATTTTCCTTCGTGGGGGAGTCGATCTCGGGTACTGGTTTCATCGCAAAGACACCCTGATCAGCCCAGCGATGGTGAACGCATACAGACTTGAGCACGATGCATGTGTTCCCATGATCGCGATCACACCCGCACTGCGAAAATACCTCGCCCAGCACCCTGATCGCACCTATTACAGCGACGATATTGAGCCCTTTGCGAAGACGCTCAAGCAGCATCGCAAGCTACCAAACGGGCAGACTCACTGGTTCATTAATTATCTACGTATCTGCCTTGAATCGGTTGAACCCGCCATCGTTGGAGAAGATCGGGATCGCATGCGGACCGAAGCTTGGCAGTCGGCGTGCCACGAGTGGGCTTTGAACCACGGTCGGGTTATTGCCAAAGCACGCGCAAATGCCACCACTCCCAGCGTACGTCTGAAATACGAATGGCTCGCCAAGTATCACAACGCTGAGATCAAACGCTTCTTCAGCAAGAGGGCCAAGCCACTATTGATCGCGCTGTCATAGCCCGGCTGCTCTAGGCCTTTGGGTCAACGGGCGTTTCCTCAATCACGATTTTTCGCCGTTACCGCAGGCCGGGTTTGATCGCCTATGATAATTCTGTTCACCGGTACCCTTCTTGTGCCGGCAATCGACTGAACTGGAAAAGCTGTGTTTGCGTATGCCGATGAGACCGGAAATTCCGGCCGAAACATTTTTGATAGAAACGAGTATTTTCGCCTCGGTGCCGTCTTGTCGGTGGGCGACATAGCGCCATCGATAGCAATGGTCCTGGCCCCTATTCTCGAGGAAAAGAGTGTTGATCGGATTCATGCGCATGAATGGCCCGAAACCGAAGTGGCCATGGTAGGACAGGCAATTATAGACGCCCTTGATCAGTCCGGACCGTGGACGTTCAACCTCACCGAAATACACAAGCCGTATATGGCTCCGACCAAGTTCGTGGACGTCATCTTCGATGCGGGTGAAAACAAGGCCGTTCCGGGCGAATGGTATTGGGACGAACTGAATCGTCATGTGCTTTGCCTGACAATTGACGATGCAATGTCCAGAGACGCGGCGGAACTGTTCTGGTCTTCCTACTTGAGCGACGACTTCGATGGCATAACTCGCTGTCTTGACTATATCGACAAAGGGCTTCGGATGGCCGAGTGCGCAACGGCCATCCGGCACGTAATTAGGGAAGCGTTTGGATTTGCCAGGCAGAAACCGGCTGAGTTCACGCTGTCACACACTCAAAAGAAGAAGGGATATCAGGCCAGTTCTCCAAATGTCGTTGCCTTCACCCAGTTGTTTTAGGCAATCCATGAATTCGCAGCCAAGCACAATAGCCTGCCCGAGAGGCTTATCCATGACCAGCAAGACGAATTTCGAACGGCGCTCGCAGAGACATACCGGCACTTCGGAAATATCATCTGGCAGGATTCGCTTGACGGCAGCTTCCCGGAGATTTCGCTTGCCGACTACGATCTGGCCCAATTCGAAATGCCGTCTTCAAAAGACAACGCCGGACTTCAAGCAACTGACGTGCTGCTTTGGGCTTCCCAACGCGAGGCGAGAACTTCCTCATTGTCGGCCTTGAAGGCCCGCCTAAAGGACAAGACACTCGACTATCGGGTGTCCCGAAGAATGTCCGAACTGATCGTGTACGTTCACCTTCTGCGGCATGAGCGACAACGTTCCCGGGGACAGCCCCGAGACTAGCGGCTAGAAGATACCCCATGCACGATACCGCCCCCTCCCCGTCATCTCGCGCACACCGAGCTCTCCGACAAGGTTCAATGCTCCGCGCGGCGTGACTTTCGCAGCTTTCGCGATCATGTGCGCCGATACGATCGGCCGTGAAAGTATGAGCTCGATCGCAGCCGGCAGGCTGCTGTTTGATCTCCTGCCAACAACGCGCCGCTCAAGTTGACGCTTCGCGAGCGTCAGCCGATCAATATCCTTCATCCCAGCGACAGCAGCCGCTCTCATTGCATCGAGAAAGGCGATCAGCCTGGTTGTCCGGTCCCGAGCACGTCGCCGCTCACGCGGCATCTCTCGCAGACCCACTGAAAAGGCCAGAAGGTGTGACCGGACCTTTTCGCGTGATCTGAGGAAATCCGAAACAAGGACCTGCCCAAGCCAGTGCTGCCGCTGAAGCGGTTCGAGCTGATCCCATGCGTCCCAAAGAACCGCCGCGGCCAGGGTCGCCGGAAGCGCTTCAACCTTTCTGACCAACTCGAGCCATTCAGAGATCCGTTCAGATTCGTCCCAATCAGGATCCCTGATGACCAACTCGCCCACAATGAGGTCTGGTTGCCGGGTTCTGGTAGATCCGGGGGGAACGGCTTCCACCAGCCAGCTGGTTTCCGCAAGCACCTCGTCGAACTCTGCCAATTCCGGAGGAAGCGCATCGTGCTCGTCCGTTTCGAGATCCCTCCCCTCCCCTCTCCTCTGACGTTTTCTGGGAAGTTCATCCTCCTGTTCGGCAATCCCCGCAAAGGCAATGATCCCAGCCCGCGAGATCGCCCAACCCGGATTGTTTCTCATCGCCCGTCGTCTCGCCCGGACGATCCGGTGCGCAATGACAAGCTCGTGGCTTGGTGCGCGAACGTCCATCTTGGCGTCGTGCAGAACCAAGTCTTCCAGATGGACAAGTTCGCCGGCCACCCACATGTTGGAGACGGCCTCGAAGAAATCAGCCCGCTCTGCAAAGCCTTGTCCGACCTCAGATCGGGCAACACGCTCATCAAGCCGTGCGAGTGCATCTTCAGCCGCCGATATCGGCTTCAAGAGAGCCTCGAGGCTCAACTTTCCAATTTCATAAGGCATTGTTTTTTCATGTCTTACGCATTTATGAGGAAGCTACCACGAATTTAACTTCCGTCATAGACTGCCCCGTAAACTCGCGTTCGCCGATATGCAGTCTGAGGCCTTCTGAATTGAACAAATGCCCGGCAATCCGCGCTCAGGTCGACGAGAGGGTCCGGTTTTCCTGGGGTTTTGACGGTTCGGGTCGTGGAAAAGGCACTCAGGAGACGTTTACAAACGATCGGTTATCCATATCTTCTTTATTTGGAAAACCACTCTCAACACGGCTCTCAGGCGTCCCAAATGGCCAAATCGGCGCTCAATCGCACTTCTCGTCGGCCTGAGGGACGGCTTATCGGCTATGCGCGCGTCTCCACGGACGAGCAGGCGACAGAAGCACAGCAGCTGGAACTGCGATCTGCCGGCTGCGAGACAATTGTGGAGGAATACGGCTCCGGCGCTTCACGCGCTCGCCCTGCCCTTGCCAGACTGGTTCGGGAGATAGGTACAGGTGAAACATTGGTCGTTGTCCGACTTGATCGCCTCGCCCGTTCGGTGGCCCATCTGTTGGAAGTTATCGACGAACTCAATGCAAAGGGAGCGCATTTCCGCTCACTCAGCGACCCGATCGACACATCGACCCCGCAGGGCATGTTTTCCCTTCAGGTTCTGGGTGCTGTTGCTCAGCTTGAACGCGCCTTGATCTCCGAGCGCACCAAGGCCGGCATCAAGGCTGCAAAGGCCAAGGGGAAGTTGCCCGGCAATCCAGGAATTCGAGAGCGCAGGCCTGAAGCGCTGGCCAAGATGACGGCCGCTCAAAAGGCAGCCTATGGCGCACGCATTCAGGCGACTGCCAGTCAATGGCTTCCTATTGTCCGGCGCATGCGTCCGGATCACACCTGGGACGATATCGCACGGTTTCTGAAAAGCCGCGGGCACGACTGGACGCCCGAGCGGCTGCGGCGCGCGGTGAAGTGGATGGTTTCCGAGGGAATGGCGGACAAGGAATTGCTGAGGAAATCGCCTCCACGCCCGCCGGAAGACCGATTGATGACCCTGGTCGCCGGCATCCACTCGTCGAACCCGGAGCTGACATTGCGAGAGATTGCCGGTCAGCTCGAGCGGCTGCACGAGCGAACGCCCCGCGGTGGGACAAAATGGTCGCCGTCTTCCGTCAAGAACCTCATCGACCGGGCAAAGCGGACTGGTTTGCTCGAAGCAGTTTGAGTCCCAAATCGGAACTCTGGCGCAAATTGCCCGCCCAGACCTCACCATGGTCTCACACCAGCCCATGCAGGGATTTGTGGAGGTGGAGTTTGCCCTCCCCAGCCCTGTCGATCATAGCGCGGAAATATCCGCCGGGCGAGGCAATGTGCTCCGGATCCCGCAGCGCCTTTTCGGCGACAACCGCAAGGCAGGCCGCGGCCAGATATCTGCCTTGCCGCTCGACAGCGAGCTGATATCCGGACGGACTGAGGCCGATCAGCATGCGCAACTGCTCAGCAGCTCCACAAAGAGCCGGCCAACTGCTCAGACCGACCCCCAATTCTGCCTGTACCGATGAACATGCCGACTGAATGAGCCCTATGGAAACACCATCCAGGTTGGTTTCGGGAAACTTGCCTCCGCCTCCCCTTCCCACTTGTGATTTCGGCCGTTGTGTTTCCGTGCGCCCGCCGCAAGGCTCTTTTTCAAGAGCCATATCAACGGCGAAGCCGTTGTCAGAAGGAAATTTAGTGTATTGCTCGTTAGAGCAAGTCGGCTGAGAATTACTTCCAAGAGAGTCGGTTGGGGTTGTAATAAATAAGGGGCTGACATCAATGTCACCCGCGCATGACATTTTATCCTTATTTTTCAACGAATGTGCTTCATGGAGAGCCAGGACCTGCGCATAGAGCGATTCCAGAAGTGCCGCCTTCTCCGCCACATTCAATTCGTCCCGGATCACAATCGCCTGGGCTCGGGCAGCAAACCCGTGAAATTCTACGGGCTCCAGTTCGGCCATGTCGGCGATCGCCCGTGAAAACCGTGTAACAGCCCGCCTGGCTTCCTGCTCGGCCTTGATACGGCGCTGGAATGCATCCGCCTGAACCTTGAAGGCCTCCAGATTGAAGCACGCAGGGCTAAAGTCCAGACCGTAGGCCTGCTCCAGAGCCCCTTCTGAACCGCGATAGACATAGCGTCGCCCGGTCGGACTGTCCCGATAGGCAAGCACTCCGGCTTCGACGAGTTTCTTCAGGCAGCGCGTGACAGTGCGCGTGGTGCGCCGAGTGTATTCGGCAAGACGCTGATTTGAGATCGCCACTACCGGCCGCTTTCCGGCCTGGAAATCGTCGGGCTGCACAAGACCCAAGAGAATATCCAGGACATGATAAGCCGTGCCATCGATACCAAGCGCCGGCGCAACGCGTTTCAGAACCAGGGAGATTTCCTTTTTGGTGACCTTCGGCCGGTCTTCCTGGGACGCCAGATGCGCGCTCGCAAGAATCCCGGCAGACACCTTGCGAAAACTCGCAATCTGCTGAGTCGAAGACATAAGTCCTCCTTTGCCGGAAGCGCATAAACGCGACCGAGCACTGAATTTTCAGATGCGAGACAAGCTGGAAGACGCAAGAAATCGTGCTCGGCTGCGAGACAGAACTTGCGTTGCGCTGCGAGTGATTCTAGAATCAGAGCTGCTAGACTGAGATCATAGGCACTCGTGCTTATCTCAACGAGGACCCGCCCACGTGGCGGGTTCTTTGCTTCATGCTTTTATTTGCTCGCTTGTTTCCCTTCGCCTTTTTTGAACTCTTCAATCAACGCCGTCATCTTGTCTGCGACAAACTGAGCAAAAGCCGGCTCTTTCTTCGCATCTAGGAAGATTTTGACAGCGTTGCTGGATTGCTCCATCGTTCCGAACGAGCGACCTTCGTTCTCCAATCGAGACTTTTCAGCTCTGGATTTCGTCGTCCTGAACTTGTCTGCTTTTTCAGCTGTCCGATAAGCCAGTTCGAAACGCTTGTTGGAGTCAGCCCCTTTCCACACTGCGCTTTCGGGTAGAGCACGCACCGCTTCGAGAATCGAAGACTTCTTTGCACCTCGATCAGCGAGACTCGCAAAAGCCTCCCAACGATTTCGGCCGATCTTGGGGGCAGGTCCAATCAAACGAAAGATATCAGCTGGCACCAAAGCGACGATTGCAGACATTTTCGAAATCGTTGTGTCAGAGGCAACTCCAACAGACTTGGCTACAAGCTTACGCGTGAAACCGGCTTCCAAAAGGGCGACTGCGTATACCGCCTGCTCAATGAAGGACAGGTTCTTTCGTTCATTATTTTCAAGACCTTGAGCAATGACAAGCTCTTCGTCAGAAAGTTCTTGAACGTAAGCTTTCACCTTTTGCCCAAGAACCATGCAAGCACGATTGCGCCGCGCTCCATACGCCAGTTGGTACTGACCATTTTCTGCCGGATGTGGACGGACAAGGATGGGGAGTCGTTGGCCTTCTTCCTTAATGGAAGTCACCAGGCTTTGAAAATCCGGGTCATCGTCGGTCCATTCAAGACGGTCTTGAATGATGGAAGCCCGCACGGTGACGGGGTCGAGTTCAACGGTTTGGGATTTTTCAAGCTCGGCTTTCAGCCGCAGGTTTTCTTCTTCGATGCTTGCAAAACTCGCCTGCAGTGCTTTCGTCGGAGCAGTCGTCATGGGCCGACTCGTAGTCTTGTCCGATTTCTCGACTTCAGCTTGTTTGGCAAGTTCGTTCGGGTCTACGGCACCAAACATGCCGGCAAGGCGTTTCGCCCGGTTGGATGCTTTGTTCATGAGCGTCCCCAGACTTTCAGGATCTCTTGGAAGATCTCAGTGTTGGCAGCATTTACGGATTCTATGGCGCGATTGTACGTGTCGCGTCCGACAGACCCTTTTTCGAGTTCGTACAACGTTTTGTTTTCCAGACCGGCATTTGTGATCGCAGTGGTCTCTACAACTGCAGCAGTCAAGACGCTTTCTCCAAAGAGAGACCGAAGCATCGCTGCAATATTCACCTGTGGAACATCGTGGGGAATATGTCTGGTCAAAAGAAACCGCATGAACTCATGATCGACAGGCGCACCAAAGTGAGCCATTTGTTCCAGCATTTCGTCCATCATGTACAAAAACTGGTTCATACTTGCGACGTCGATCATCGCGGACTGTACAGGGATAATTAGCCCGGTAGCGGCAAATACAGCGTTTAATGTCAGATACGACAATTGCGGTGGCGCATCGATTACGACTACATCGTAACGATCCTCCACGCTTCTCAGTGCAGTCGCCAACCGGCGAATAAAGTATTCGTCTCCCACGTATTTGTTGCTGATGATGGCGGCTGGCGTTTCGTAATCGAAATACTGCAGCTCGCTCTGGCCTGGAACAAGATCCAGGCCCGCAAAGTAGGTCGGTCGAATTACCTCCGGAAGTGGCCGACGTTCATCATCGTAACGCAGAACGCCAAACACCGTTTCGTTGTCGCCTACTTCCAAGACCGGCTGAACACCCAGCATCTCCGTCAGACTTGCTTGTGTATCAAGGTCGATTGCGAGAACGCGGAGGCCTTGCAACGCGAGAAACTGAGCCAAGTGCAAAGCAGTCGTCGTTTTCGCGCAGCCACCTTTGAAATTGGAGATCGCGACAATTTGCATTCCGTCATCTTTACGACGACGCGGATCAAACTGTAGGGACTGTCCGGGACGCTTTTCGGCCAGGAACGATCGAAGTTCATTGATCTGATCGAGTGTGTACATGCGCCGGTTCCCATCAGACCGCGCCGGTTGCGGACCTTCATTGTCGAGCGACATTTGCCGCAAGGTTGCGGGCGCGATGCCAATCAGGTCCGAAACTTCAGATGAGGAAAACGATCGCAAGTGCTTACGCGACTCCGGAGGATAATTCTGTTGCCAGTTGTTTTTGATTTGCTGGCTCAATAGTGACGAAAAACGCGCAATTTTTCCCCTTGTTGAGTTGGGGTCCAGTTCCTTGTCAGAAATTGCGGCTTCTTCTGTCATTATCCACTCCGACGCAAAAATTTGAAAAACACGGAAATAAGCGTCAGAGCGAACTAAGGGCGAATTAGTGATTCCTGTCAATGGCTTTTTAGTTAACGCCCGTTAACTTTTCCACCGTCGACACGATATCGTGTGCCTAGAGAAAATGGACCACACTAGTACTTGCAGGCAGACTCTGCTCATGGTGCATTTGTTCAGAAGCGCAGGGCGAGCTAAACAAGGATGTACGCCTCATAATATTCGAATCAGATCAGCGAAGACCCGAATGTATCCTGAGATCAGGCGTTCGGCGTCTAAGTTTTGATGCGCGGAGACCGCGTTGCGTCCTGTGTTTTTTGATAGCTATGACTCGGTTTCGTATTCCCTTTCGCCCACTCACGCACGGCAGTCAGATTGACGCCCAGTGTATCCACCACCGTTTTCATGACAAATGTCCACCTTGAAACTCCATAAAAAGTAGAGGTCTTTTATTAGATCGCCGCATTCGGGGTCTAATTCTAAAATGTCTTCTTGCCGAACTGACACTCAAGTTCTCGAGTGAGGTCTCTCGGCGCAATGTTATTGCGCTAGGAGACCTCAGAAAAGCTCTCTCCATCTTAAAGCTTGTTGCCTACGAATTGCGGCGTGAACGAAGAAGACCAACATCGGCGACAACTCTGAATGACAAGTTCTATTCAGACATAAGCCGCGCTCACGGCTACCTGTAGACCCATTCGTCAAACAATTGTGTTAGGTCGAAATGCATTTCTTTTAAGACAGGTCGGGCAAAGCAATTCCAGAAGGTGGCGCCACGAGATTTTAACAACCCTTCTTTCCAAAAGGTTCGTACTGACATCGTTCATCGTATGAATTTACCAGCACTGCGTCGTGCCAAATTGTTGTGAGACAATTCGACCAATTGGATTTCCAAGCCCCCCTCCTCTCCGCTAGGCAACATCCAACCTCCAGCCCCGGATCAACGATTTGAAGTTCCCATGTTGGATGACCAGAAATTGATTTCCAACCCACGCCAAATCGGCATTTGGACGCAGCTTGGCGACCAAGAGCTCGGTTCCGTCTACGAGACCAGACTCTGCATTATCGGCAACACAGAACGCAATCATCTCAAACACCGCAGATGAAGTTCCGTCTGCGATGTAATGGAATCCGCAAACCTGTTGACTTGATACGTTTCTGAACACCTAGTTCCGAGTGGAGTGTCAGATGACACGGGGTCAAGCAATTGTTTTTTCGATGTTTTTTTTCCGAGACGTCATTCCTTCCAATCGAATGCGAACAATTCTTGAACTCCCCTCCCCCGATTTGCGGCCACGAGAACAATTGAATCCCGCGGTGAAAACATCGTCTCCCTTTTCCTACCAAAGAAGTATTGAGGTCCCACTGGGCAATCCCATCAAAAAATACAACAGGACCGTAAACGCTAGCGAATGATTGCTACGGCGATTTTGAACCGCCCAGACAGCTGATGCTAAATGGCAACCGTCGAGCACTAAGGTAGGAAGTGACCGGCCGGAAGATGCCGACCGTAAGATATATTCATTACGAGGGCAGGGGTCTCCAACCTAAAGAAGTGAACATCAGGTTCGGATGGCCGAAAAGCTCGATCGCGGTGTGCTCAAGAGCAATGGTGAACGTAAAGCGACCACTGGCTGTCCGAAGCGATGATTTTACTCCACAGGGGAACAAGTTTAGAACCAGCGCACACCCAGCTCCCAGTATCGACCTGCAAGGAACCCAATGTCTGAGGCCCCCGAATACAACACAACTATTGAGCCAGTATATGTTGATCTGACTGCGGATATCGTTTCCGCATATGTGAGCAACAAGATTGCTTCGGGTGATCTGGCAACTTTGATAGCGACGGTTCATTCGGCTCTCGTTTCGGCCGCACAAACGGTACAGGAACCAGCCGTTGAAGAACTTGTCCCGGCTGTACCGGTCAAAAAGTCCATCCTGGGCGACTACATCATCTGTCTCGAGGACGGCAAAAAATTCAAATCGCTGAAGCGCCACCTGCGCACGCATTTCGACATGACGCCGGAAGACTACCGGGCCAAGTGGAACCTGCCTGTGGACTACCCGATGGTCGCCCCGAACTACGCCGCGGCGCGGTCGGATCTCGCCAGGAAAATGGGGCTGGGTCGGAAACAGGGTCGCAGGAGCAAGTCGGCGAGCAAGAGCTAGTTTTTGTCTCGCCTGGACAGGACCCAGCCGGAGCTGAACCTCCGGTGCGCGGGGCACAATTCGATCACTCTGAAGCATGTGCCTGCAGCGACCGGTTCCCTGCCGGCAAGTCCGCCGGTCAAGAAAGCTGATCGAGCAAGGCCGAAGTCGCCGGCATGCGTTTCAGGCTTGCCGTAATGCGCTTGCGCCATTCCGGACCGGTTTCCAATGCGGTCTGGTAGGCTTCGGCAAGGTCGTCCGGCCTTGTCTCCGTCAATACCTCGATCAGAAATGCCGCCTGGGCCCGGTCTTTATGCGCCTTGAGTGCATCCGCTCCTCCTTGCCTCCGGTCGGCGACGATGAGCTTGTGCACCGCATAGCGCTCCGGGCGCGGGATCTGCACCAGCACGCCTGAGCGATAGAGAAAGGGAACACTGATCGGATCGGCAATCAGGTAATTGAGAAAATGCAGACTTTGCGCACTGACACCAAGGGCGGCAAGATCGCGGATGGCCTCATCCTCTTCGAAGGACGGTGTCAGAAACTCGACCAGGGTCTGGCGATGTGTTTGCCGCCAGCGCCAGGTCTTGCCACTTTCGATCGCAGGCACGGGATCGAACTGAAGCTCGGAAAAGACCTCTGCAAGGGGAGGGTCGACTGTGTCCGCGAGGGCGAGTGACAACCGCTCGAAAGTTGCAATGTCGATGTCATCCGTCGTGGCCGACTGGTCGAAGCCGATCCGGATGCCGAGCTCGCCTTCATAACAGCGGAAGGCCTGCGTACCGACGATCGTTCCACCGAGCCGAAAGACGCCGGCTTTGGCCATGGCCGAAACCACCTGGCCGGATCCGACATCGGCGAACAGATAGCCTTCCGCCCGCAGCACCCGCATCAGTCTTGCCCGATCCCGTTCGGCAAGTTTCGCCGCCCTGGCGATCTCCGATTGCCGCTCCAGGCGGCTCCGAAGTTCCGGCGTGTCTTCGCCAATATACCGGTCGATGGTTTTCCGCCCGACGCGGAAGTGGTCGTACCAATAGGTCTTGGAGCCGACCTCCTTCGACCGTGGCGCGCCGCGCAGCTCCGACACTTCGCTGTCACGTAGGGACCGTCGCAAGTCCGTCCAGGCGGCTGTGCCGATTGCGCTGTGATAGTCGATGGTCACACGTTACCCCACATACTTTTTCTCGTGGGGTAAGAATAGCATATTTGCTATCCCACAGAAATTTTTTTGTGGGGTACAAAAGGAGCAAGATCTCGGCACCTTCCGAACCGCCTTGTCCTTTGTGTGGAACTCCCACGCGCAACCAAGGAGCAGCTGCTTCAAAAAAATAGCGCGCCCGTGTTGAGCCTTGGGAGGAAGACACTTGGGCGCGCCTGGAAAGGTGTGCACGTGACGCTGGGTCACCTTGCCCTTTTAGCCGCGTTCAATAAAAAGATCCATTCGCACAATTGCAGAGTTTTTCCGGGGGTGACACATCGTGGTCGATCAAGCCACGTGCATTGAACCTTTCTGTAGGCGCAGAGATGCGCCTGATTTTTTGACACGGCTGATAGGTCCAGGTTTGGCCCCAGCCATAAGGATCTGCGATCACGAAGCTTCGAAACGTCCAATATCTCTTTAGCTAAGACCTAGATTAAAGGTCGGCGACGTAGCCTCATTAGATTGTTATATTTGCCAATTCATACAACTCTCCTTAGGTGTGGAAAACTTTTTCTCAACCTTGCGATGACACTTCGTTCTGTGTTGGGTTGCGCCCTCTCGCAAGGCAATCAACCACTGATTGCTGTAGCCGCATCTTATTGTTCTCAAATATAAAAGGACGCTCCGAATGACCTCCGGAGAGCCTGGGCACTCACCCGTGCCCGGTCCGATAAATGCTGTCTCGGCGAGGCCGCGCCATCCCCTGAACATCTCAGCTTTCACCGGTAGGGGAGGGGACCTTGAGGAACGGTGAAAGCCGCCGCCGACTTATCGCCGGATTAGAGGATTCGCTTGGGCGAACAATCTTGTCGGCGTTGTCGGACGAGGCCGTCGTTGAGATCATGCTCAACCCGGACGGACAGCTGTTCATCGAGAGCGTCGGTAAAGGCATGGTGCTCTCCGGCGAAATAACGCCCCATGACGCCCAGATCATCATGGGCAAGGTCGCACATGCGCTCGGCACGGAAATCACCTCTGACAAGCCGATTATTTCCGGTGAGCTGCCAATAGGCGGTCATCGTTTTGAGGGTCTTCTGCCACCGGTCGTTTCCAAACCTTCCTTCACGATCCGCAAGAAGGCTTCGCTGCTCATCCCGCTTTCCAGGTACGTCGAGGATGGCGTGATGACGGACGGCCAGGCCGCCGTGATCTGTGATGCAGTTGCCGGCCGCAAGAACATTCTGGTTTCGGGCGGTACCGGCACCGGCAAAACGACCCTGACAAACGCGATCATTGGCGAAATGGTTTCGGTCGCTCCGGATCACCGCCTCGTCATTCTGGAAGATACCGCGGAAATCCAGTGCGCGGCCAGGAACGCCGTGATCCTGCACACGTCCGACACCGTGGATATGCAGCGGCTCCTGAAATCGACCATGCGCTTGCGTCCAGACAGGGTCATTGTCGGCGAGGTTCGCGATGGTGCGGCGCTGACGCTGCTCAAGGCATGGAATACGGGCCACCCGGGCGGCATCTCCACGGTTCACTCCGACAACGCCTTCACCGCACTGACGCGCCTCGAACAGTTGATCGCGGAAGTGTCTCAGCAGCCAATGCCCCAAGTCATCGCAGAAGCGGTTGACCTCATCGTCTCGATCGAGCGCTCCCCCGAACACGGGCGCATCGTTCGAGACATTGTGACTGTATCCGGCTTTCGGGACGGCACCTATGACATCCGCTCAGCAGTTGCATCTCAGTTCCTCAACAAAAATTCCAACGACAGACAAGGGACTCTTCATGTCGCGTAATTTTGTATTTCTTCTCTTTCTCGCCGGTGCAGGACTGTACCTAATTGAACCAGCCTTTGCCTCTGGTGGTGGTTCGCTTCCCTGGGAAGGTCCACTTCAACAGATCCAGGCCTCCATCAACGGTCCTGTCGCTGGCGCCGTTGGTCTGATCGCGGTGGCGATCGCGGGCGCGATGCTGATCTTCGGCGGTGAACTCAACGACTTTGCCCGCCGACTGGCCTACGTGGTTCTGGTTCTCGGGGTCCTGCTCGGCGCGTCCACCATTGTTGGCCTGTTCGGATCCTCCGGCGCCTCCATCGGCATTGCTCCCGAAGGGAACGCGGCAACCGTGGACCAGGTTCGTGACTGATGCGCCGGGCCTCAACAGAGTGCGGATTCACCGCGCTCTTTCACGCCCGACATTGCTGTTCGGGGCAGATCGGGAGCTGGTGCTCGTGACCGGTCTTGCCTCGGTCATTCTGATTTTCGTGATCCTGAAGCCCTATGCAGCTGTGCTCGGCGTGGCGATCTGGATCGTGGTCGTTGGCGTGCTGCGGATGATGGCCAAGGCGGACCCTCTGATGCGCGCTGTCTATCTGCGGCACGTCAAATACCGCGCTTATTACCGGCCGACATCCACGCCCTGGCGGAAATACTGAAGATGGTTGCCCTCAAAAAATTCCGGCACGTCGCGCCGTCTTTTTCCGACCTGCTCCCTTACGCGGCGCTGGTCGACAACGGCATCGTGCTCCTCAAGGACGGGGGTCTGATGGCCGGCTGGTATTTTGCCGGGCCGGACAGCGAGAGTTCGACCGCGTTTGAGCGGAATGAAGTTTCCAGGCAGATCAATTCGGTTCTGGCTCGCCTCGGCAACGGTTGGATGATCCAGATGGAAGCGGTTCGCATTCCCTCAACTGGATATCCGGGCAAGGAAAGCTCGCATTTTCCGGACCCGATCACGGCCCTGATCGATGACGAGCGCCGGCAGCGTTTTGAAGCCGGGGAGGGGCATTTCGAAAGCCAGCACGCGCTTATTTTGACTTACCGGCCGCCCGAGAAAAACAAGTCCAAACTGGTGAAATACATCTATTCGGACGAGGCCAGCCGCAACACCTCTTTTGCCTCCCGGACGCTTGAGCACTTCAAGACAACGATCCGGGAATTTGAGCAGTATATGGCGAATGTCGTCTCGATCCGGCGCATGGAAACCCATGAAGTGCCGGAAAGAGATGCGGGGAGGGCAGGGGAGAGGCGTGGCCGCTACGATGACCTGCTGCAGTTTGCCCGCTTCGCGCTGATCGGAGAAAACCATCCGATCCGTTTGCCAGACATTGCCGTGTATCTCGACTATCTGGTGACGGCAGAGTTCCATCACGGTCTCAACCCCATTGTCGACGGCCGCTATGTCGGCGTCGTGGCGATCGACGGGTTCCCGGCAGAAAGCTGGCCGGGGATCCTAAATGCGCTCGATCTGATGCCGATCACCTATCGCTGGTCGAGCCGGTTCATCTTCCTGGATCCGATCGAGGCGCGAGCTGTTCTGGAAAAGACGCGCAAAAAGTGGCTGCAGAAGGTGCGGCCACTGATGGACCAGCTCTTCAAGACCAACTCCGGATCGCTCGATCAGGACGCCATGGTGATGGTCGGGGAAACCGAGGACGCGATTGCCGAGGCGAACTCGCAGCTCGTCGCCTTCGGCCACTACACGCCTGTCATCGTTCTTTTTGATACAAACCAAACCCGTCTTCAGGAGAAGTGCGAGGCGGTGCGCCGGCTCGTGCAGAACGAAGGGTTTGGCGGCCGCATCGAAACCCTTAATACGACCGAAGCGTTTCTTGGGAGCCTGCCGGGTGTTTCCTATGCCAATGTTCGCGAACCGCTGGTAAGCACGCGCAATCTTGCGGATCTTGCTCCACTCAACTCTGTTTGGGCTGGGGCACCAAACGCGCCATGCCCGTTTTACCCCGTTGGATCGCCGCCACTCATGCAGGTTGCGTCCGGCTCTTCGCCGTTCCGGTTCAACCTCCATGTCGGGGATCTGGGACATACGCTGATCTTCGGGCCGACGGGTTCGGGTAAATCGACGCTTCTGGCGCTGATCGCCGCTCAGTTCAGACGTTATCAGAACGCCCAAGTGTTTGTCTTCGACAAGGGCAAGTCGATGTACCCGCTGACGCTGGCCGTTGGCGCGGATCACTATGACGTCGGCAAGTCAGACACACTGGCCTTTGCACCCCTCTCATCACTCGAGGACGACACCGACAAGGCGTTCGCTGCCGAGTGGCTGGAAACCCTCATCGAAATGCAGGGTGTGAAGGTTCTGCCGGAGCACCGCAACGCCATCACCACGCAGATTGACTTGATGTCAAAGTCGCAGCGCCGGTCGCTGACCGACTTCGTGTCGGGCGTCCAGAACCGGGAGATCAAGGACGCGCTGCAATATTACACGGTGGACGGCCCGATGGGCTCGCTCCTCGATGCCGAAGTGGATAGTCTCTCGCTCTCCAGCTTCCAGACTTTCGAGATCGAGGAGCTGATGAACATGGGCGACCGGAACCTGATCCCGGTCCTGCTGTATCTCTTCCGCCGGATCGAAAAACGCCTGACCGGGGCACCAAGCCTGCTCATCCTGGACGAGGCCTGGCTGATGCTCGGCCATCCAGTGTTCCGCGACAAGATTCGGGAGTGGCTGAAGGTTCTGCGCAAGGCCAATTGCGCGGTGGTTCTGGCAACGCAGTCGATCTCGGATGCCGACAGATCCGGCATCATCGACGTCCTGAAGGAAAGTTGTCCGACAAAGGTTTGCCTGCCCAATGGGGAGGCCCGGGTTTCCGGGACTCGCGCGTTTTACGAAAAGCTCGGCTTCAACGACCAGCAAATTGAAATCATCGCCTCCGCGATCCCGAAGCGCGAGTACTACGTCACGTCTCCGGACGGGCGCCGGCTCTTCGATATGGCGCTCGGCCCGATCACGCTGTCCTTCGTCGGGGCGTCCGCCAAGGACGATCTCAAGCGCATCGAAGACCTTCACCTCCACTACGGCGACACATGGCCCGCCGAATGGCTCAAGCAAAGAGGAATCGACAATGCCGAACAGCTTCTTGGCTAGATCGCTCGCGAGCGTTCTTTGTGTGATCGGAATTGCAGGACCGGCTGAAGCCGGTGGTGCGGTGACCGGCGCGACCGAGTTCACCCAGATCCTCAACAACAGCGAGCTTATTGCCCTCGGCGGTCAGAACGCCGAGCAGATTGCCAATCAGGTGCAGCAAATCGGCAACCAGATCCAGATGATCGAAAACCAGATCTCCATCTACGAGAACATGCTGCAAAACACGCTCTCCCTGCCGATGCAGGTTTGGGGCGAGGTCGAGCAGAACCTCGGCCAACTGCAGAGCCTGGTTCAGAAGGGTCAGGCGATGGCCTTCTCGATGGGCAATCTGGACGACACGCTGAAGCAGCGGTTCCAGAGCTACGCCGACTTCGCGAAGAACGGCCTGCCGGACGGACAGTCGTTTTCGACCATGTACCAAGGCTGGTCCGACACCAACCGGGACACGATTTCTTCGACATTGAAAGCGGCCGGATACACCTCGGACCAGTTCGCGACCGAAGAGGACACCATGCGCCAGCTCCGGCAGCATTCTCAGTCGGCCGCGGGCCAAAAGCAGGCCCTGCAGGTGGGTCATGAGATCGCAGCGCAGCAAGTCGAACAGATTCAGAAGCTGCGCGGTCTTGTCTCCCAGCAGATGACCATGATGGGGACCTGGTACCAGTCCGAGCAGACGAAGAGCGACCTCGCTCAGTCAAAAAGGGAAAAGTTCTTCAATTCGACAATCTTGCCTGTCACTGGCGGAAAAGAAATGGAAGTGGATTTTTGATAATGAAACCGATGTATTTTGTAATTTTGGCTGCAATTTTGGTCATTTCCGCTTCGGGAGCCATCTATGTCTCACTAAATCTATCCAGTAGCCTACCCGCTTCAGAAAAATCGACCAGTGAAGCTCCAACCTTGCTGCCCACAACTGGCGGCAAGGAGATGAGTGTCGATTTTAACTGAGGCATGTCATGGCCAAGCAAAGCGCATTTATCCTAACGACCGCAATCTTTCTCCTTGTGATCGTACCCGGCGTTTCACTCGCGCAAGACGGCACAATTCTTACAAGCTTAGAGGATCAAATAAAATCAGCAGCAAAAAGCTGGGAGACAACAATATCGAACGCCGCCCAGTCCCTGTTTTGGATCCTTGCGGGCATTGAATTTGGCATCGCCGCGGTTTGGCTTGCCGTTCAAGCAGCAGCGCTTGAAGCTTGGGTTAGCGAATTGGTTCGGCGCATTATGTTTGTCGGCCTGTTTGCGTTCATTTTGACGAATGGTCCTCAATTCGCACAGGCTGTTGTAGACAGTCTTTTCCAGATTGGAGCCGGCGGCGGCTCAGCCTCACCTGCCAATGTTTTTAATTCAGGCATCAATGTCGCAAGCATCATGTCCAAGAACGTTCAGTTCGGACTGTTGGCCGATAACGGCCTTGCGATAGCTTCGGTCATTGCGATGGTGGTCGTAGTAATCTGTTTTTCGCTTGTCGCCGCAATTTTTGTGGCCGTCATGGTGGAAATGTACGTTGGTCTGTTGGCTGGCATAATCATGCTTGGCCTCGGCGGGCTATCCCACACCAAAGACTTCGCAATCCGTTACCTCGTTTATGCATTCTCGGTTGGAATGAAATTACTGGGGCTCGTGATGATTGCGAGAATTGGCTCTCAAATACTTATCGGCCTCGCAAATTCCGCAAAACCGGATGACGAGTTCATCGCCACACTTACAATTGCCGGGATATCAGTAGTCATTTTCATGGTCGCGATGTACGTCCCGCAGATCCTGCAAGGAGTTGTCCAGGGCGCTTCGGTCAGCAACGGCATGGAGGTCATTCGTCACGGCACGCAGACCAGCACTTTCGCTGCCGGAACCGCCATTGGCAGCGCTCAAATGGCCGCCGGTGCGAAGGTAGCTTACGAAACCGCTAGGAACGATGGATCTTCGAGAGGGCAAGCCGCGGCTCAGGCCGCCATGGCTCCCTTTGCAGCCCTTTCCTCAGCTGCCGCAGACAAGCTCTCTGGCGCCCCTCATGCAGGAAATGCCTCGGCGCTAGGCCTCGCCAATCACAAACTGCGGCAATCCCTACCGAACAAGCCAACTGGCGGATCTTCGCCCAAATCCTCCTGAGCAATAGGCAGTTAGATGGCAAAACACACTCCAATTGGTAATCCCTATCTTGCCGCACGGATGGAATGGAACGAGCGATACGGCTCCTACATCCGTACCGCCCGCGCATGGCAGGGCATCGGTCTTATTTCCCTGGCGATGGCTACAATCGGATTCAGCTTTGCGCTCTACCAGAGCACCCAGGTAAAACTTGTCCCGTATATCGTCGAGGTGGACAAACTCGGCACACCCGCGATCGGCGGGTTCCCGGCTCAGATCGAATATGCCGACGAACGCGTCGTTCGCTCCATGCTCGGAGCCTGGATTGCGACTTTCCGCTCTGTCACGCCGGATACAGTCGTTGCCAAAGGCTACATCGATCGCGTCTATGCGATGCTCCGGCAGACGGACGTCGCCACCCAGAAGGTCAACAATTTCTACCGAACGAACTCCCCATTCGACCGGGCGCAGTCTCGCACCGTGTCCGTCGAGGTGACAAGCATCGTGCCACTCTCCAATCAATCCTATCAGATCGACTGGACCGAGATCGAACGGGACCGGAAGGGCAAGGAGCTTCAAACGAAGCGCTGGCGCGGGGTAGCAAATGTCACGATCTCGCCTCCACAGGACGAATCTATCATCCGGCTCAATCCGATCGGCCTTTATCTCAAGGACTTCGATTGGACCGCTCAACTATAAGCAATCCACGCGCTCAGAAAGTAAGAAGAATGTTTCGGAAAACCAGACGGCACGCGGGCTTATGCTTGTTCGCGGCCGCAGCTGCCATCACCGCCCTGCCTCTTCAAACCTTGGCAGCGGACTACACGGCTAAGGAACTGCGGGCCCTTGGTCTGTCGAGCGACTGGCGTAACGGCCGCGGCGTCATCACCAAAGGTCCGGACGGCAAGGTGATCTATCTCTATGGCCAGGTCCAGCCAACCGTTGTCTGCGCTCCCCTGCAGGTCTGCGATATCGAATTGCAGCCCGGGGAAGCTGTTCGCAATGTCATGGTCGGAGATACGGTTCGATGGAAGGTGGATCCTGCAACATCCGGAGGCCCAACCGGAAACTCGGTTCACCTGATCATCAAGCCGACAGAACCGGGGCTCGTCACATCGATGGTGGTGACGACGTCGAGGCGCACCTATCAGATCAAACTTCAAAGCGACATTCACCGTTACATGGCCCGGGTAGGCTTCGATTACCCGGAAGATATCCAGGCCAAGTTCGAGGCGGCTAATCGACAGCTCGAAGCCAACACCATTCCGGGTGCAGGCGTCCCCGCCGAAAACCTGGACTTCAAATTCCGTGTTCATGGTCAAGCCCGCTGGCGGCCGACACGTGTCTATTCGGACGGTCTCAAGACCTACATCCAGTTTCCGAGTGGAATGGCGTCCGGTGATGCCCCGGTTCTCTATGTCACCGCTGGTGGACAGAACCAGATCGTCAATTATCGACTGAAGGGCAGCCTCATGATCGTGGACTACATGATCGACCAAGCGGTGCTCGTTTCTGGTGTTGGCTACAGCCAGCAAAAAATTCGTATCAACAGAGGAGGGTGACCATGTCGCACACGCGCCGCTCAATTCTAAAGGCCATTGGCATTTCTGTTCTGGCAACGCCGATGGCTGGCTGTATGACGTCGGAAAGTGGTTGGTTCAACCCAACAACAAGCATTGATGCCGCCAACCTGTCACCTTCAGCTGCGAGCATCGTCGCCGGCGATATGGTTGCGAAACTCTCCGAGCATGTCGGGGCAGGAACAGGAACGATTTCCCTCAAGGCTGACAATTCAGAGTTCGCCCTGGCTCTGGAAAGCTCTCTGCGCGGATGGGGGTATGCAGTCGCCGAAGCGGATCAACAGCCATTAGGCGATACCATCATTCCCCTGGCCTACACGATCGATTCCGATGCAGGGCAAATCTTCGCTCGTCTCACCACGCCAACTGTCGAATTGGCACGGACCTATCAGGCAACGCCAACCGGAGCATCACCGACGAGCCCGGTTTCCGTTTTGACCAGAACTGTCTAGAGGCGTGCACTCATGAGCAATACGGAATCGAACGTGCATCTGGCGGGTGGCGATATCCGGCCCGATGACGAAGCCCCCAAGATCCGGCGCCTGAACAAACTTCCCATTTTCTTGTTCGTCGGGCTTGTCGTCGTGTTCGGCGTCGTGATCATCATCGGCCTTGCCAACCGTGGCATCAACTCAGGGGATAGTGTCGCCGGAGACGAAGGCGGCGCGCCGGCGAGTGGCTTTGCGGATCAGCTCAAAGCCGGCATCAGCAACGGCGTCATTGATCCTCCCAGCCAGCTTATTGCAGCGGTCCAACCAGAGCCGGTGAGAGCCGCGGTCCCGGAGAAGGTTCAAAAGCAGAGACCTTTCGGGAACCCGTTTCAACCGGAACCAGGCAAACCCGACGAGGTCTCGGCTCCGCAGCAATCCGAACCGGATTGGCGTGCTCAACTGGACCAGCGTTTTGAGGAACAACAACTGCAGGAGATGCATCGGCAACGGATGAAGCGGCTTCAATCAATCGATGCCGCCCATGACAGCCCCACCACCGTGAACCTCGGCGACCTGCAAGGCCAGGGGGAGGGGGCTCAAACCACCCAGGGCAATCAAACGGTCAACGGCACCTTTACACGAGGTCCAACATCACCAGATCTCCTGTCAGCTGCCCTGCAGGCGGCTCAAGGCGGGACTGCCAATGCCGATCCCAACGGACAATACGGCAAACAAGCCTTTTTCAACCAGGACATTACCGAAGCTGGATATCTCGCGAACCGAGTTGTCCCGCAGCAATCGCCTTATGAACTGAAGCGTGGATCCGTGATCCCGGCAACGCTCATCACCGGCATCAATTCAGACCTCCCTGGCCGGATCACTGGCCAGGTCAGGCAGAACGTCTATGACAGCGCCACCGGCCATCTGCTTCTGATCCCTCAGGGAACCAAGCTGTTCGGTCGGTACGATTCCGATGTGTCGTTCGGTCAGAACCGGGTTCTGGTCGTCTGGACAGATATTATTTTCCCAAACGGTGCCACCTTACAGATCAGCTCCATGGGGGGCGTCGATGGTGAAGGTTATGGCGGTTTCAAGGACAAGGTGAACAACCATTACCTTCGGACTTTTGGTTCCGCGGCACTCCTCGCGATTATCGGAACAGGGATCGACATGGCAGTTCCGGAAAGTTCCACGCTTGCCACCCAGGACACGGCATCCGACGCCGTCCGCCGTAACTTCGCGGAAGTGTTCGGCCGGGTCGTGGAGCGGAGCATCAACAAGAACCTCGATGTCCAGCCGACAGTGCAGATCCGGCCGGGATACAATTTCAATATTCTGGTCGATCAGGACATCATCTTTCCGGGATCGTATGGCTGACTATGCTGGAATACAGGAAGGCAATTGAATTAGGGGCCAGAATAAGATTTGCCAAAAATCCTGCGCTTAGTTGGAACGAACATCGAGCAATCGATTTGACCAGTCTGATTTTCACCACCTGCTACAGCGACAGTCTTTATTAAAGAAGAAATTCGCACAGGCTTATTTGAGCACCGCGTTTGTCAGGTGCAATCAGCCGGCACAGCCCCCGGGGCGAGCAACTTAGCGGCACAGCCAACCATCCAACAGTTACTACGCTTCAAAGAGCGTTTGGATAATCGGACAGTTCGGGACATCTCCCTTCGCGCACTCAGACGCCATATTAATAAGAGCCATTTCCAGCTTCTTCAGGTGCTGAATCTTTTCCCTCACAGAACTCAGGTGATCCATTGTCATGGCATGCACCTCACCGCAACTGATGCCTTTCTGGTCGACCATTTTCAGCATCTCGCGAATCTCGTCGATACTGAAACCGAGTTCCCGGCTCCGCTTGATAAACGACAAACGTTGAAGGTGGTCGTGGGTGTATTGCCGGTTGCCTCCGGCAGTCCGGCCAGGTTTGGGCAGCAACTCGATGCGTTCATAGTAACGGATCGTCTCGATATTGACGCCGGTTTCGCGGGACATTGCCCCAATCGGATAACCTCGCGCGTTCGTGATCCCTGACATGAGAGAAACCCCTTGCATCTGTAGTGACTACAGACAGTAAGCCTTCCCCTTAGTCAGATCAATGAGGGTGTCGGAATGACGACGGACATACATCCAGTGACCAAAAGAGAAACAGACCTTGGTGCGAAGGCCGCTACCGCAGGCGGCATACTTGGCGCACTTGCAATGACGTCCTGCTGTATTCTGCCTCTGGTTCTTTTCAGCCTCGGGGCCACAGGCGCCTGGATCGGTCAGCTTGGTGCGCTCACGCAGTACAAATGGATCTTTTTCGCGTTTGCCGGAGGCGCACTCGGTTACGGGTTCTTGAAGGTTTACAGGCCGACGCCGCAGGCCTGCGATGATGGGAGTTGCGAACGTCCCCTGCAAAAGCGGTTCATGAAAAGAGCACTTTGGAGCGCAACTTTCGTTGTCGCGCTCTCCTTGGCCTTCCCGTACCTCGCTCCGCCGCTGCTCGGCTACTGAGAAAGGATCCTCCATGAAAAAGACGTTTATGACACTTGCCGTTTTGTTCCTGGCGACCGGAGCAACACACGCAGAAGAACGAAAAGCGCGAATCGAGGTCACTGGCCTTTGGTGCCCGTCTTGTTCCTACATCGTCGGCGAGGCGCTGCAGAAATCCGAGAGCGTCGCGATATTGAATTTCCAAGAACACGAAGATGGCCGGTCCGGTGTCTACACAATCACGTTCGACGATGCTGTGACGGATTTGGGGGAGATCGTCGCACAACCTGCTGCATACGGGTACACGGCGGTATTGCTGGACGATGGAACGAACTCCGGAAGCTGACCTGTGAGTGACAAACTCCTGGGAATGATGCTGGCGACGGCGGTTGCCGCTCCCGTCATGATTGTCTGCTGCGGTGGCGGTCTGGCGTTCGTCGGTTCCGCGGCAACCGGATAGATTGCCCACTTGTCCGGTTCCGGTGTCGTGTTGTCGGTGCTGACTGCCGCAATCGCAGGTTTTCTCGATTATTTCCTGCGCCAAAGGTCGCGACTGTCGGCCGGGGAAGGCTACGGAGAAGACAATAGGAAAAATATGGAATGAACAACAAGCTCCTGGCGACAGGGGTAATAGGTACAGTGATCGCTGCGCTTTGCTGCTTCACACCGGTTCTCGTCGTATTGTTCGGTGCCGTTGGGCTGTCAGCCTTCGTTGGCCTTCTTGACTACGTCCTGTTGCCCGCTCTCCTCGCCTTTGTACTTCTCACACTCTATGCGCTTGTTCGCAATGCACGACGCCAACGCAACGAAGGAAACCGGAATGTCTGACTGTTGTTCGAAGAGGAACGGATCCTACCACCTGGCTGTGGTCGGCGCGGGCTCAGCCGGGTTCTCGGCCGCGATCACGGCGGCCGAGGAAGGTGCACGGGTTGCCCTGATCGGTCACGGCGTCATAGGAGGAACTTGCGTCAATGTCGGTTGCGTGCCGTCGAAGGCGATGATCCGGGCTATGGAGATCATGCACGCGCCAAAAGCCGCTCGAAGATTTGACGGGATAGAGGCGACGGCGCAGATCACGGATTGGGCCGCCGTAATCCGCCAGAAACAGGCGCTGGTCGATGACCTGCGAGCTGCAAAATATATCGACGTCCTGCCCCAACACAACAACATCGCCTATCTGGAAGGTGAGGCTCGTTTCATTGCCGGCGGGCAGCTGACCTTGGAAGGAGAGGTCATCAAAGCTGAGAAGATCCTCCTTGCCACGGGATCCCGGCCGCAGGTGCCTGACATTCCCGGAATGGCCCAGGTACGCCCTCACGACAGCACATCAATTCTTGATGTTCAGAAGCGCCCGGAATCTTTGATTGTCATGGGAGGCGGATACATCGGTGTCGAATTGGCGCAAGTTTTTGCCCGTGCGGGTACGCGCGTCACCATTGTGAGCCGCCGAGGATTGCTGCCGGAGGCGGAACCGGAAATCGGTGATGCGCTGACGCGGGCGTTTGAAGACGAAGGCATTGTCGTCCAAACCATCAAGAGCTACACAGAAGTTCTGATGCGTGACGGCCGCATTGCACTGAGGGTCGAAACCGAAGATGGAACCGGAATCCTGGAAGCGGAGGACCTTCTGCTTGCGACAGGTCGTACGCCCAACACGCAAAATCTTGCGTTGGACCTGGCCGGAATCGCCACCGACCAGCGTGGCGCGATCCTTGTCGATGACCGGATGCGTACCAGCCAGAAAAACATCTACGCCGCCGGCGATGTAACCGGACGTGATCAGTTTGTCTATATGGCAGCCTACGGTGCCAAACTGGCCGCGAAAAACGCGATGAACGGCGATAGCCTTGCCTATGACAACTCTATCATGCCGGCAATCGTCTTCTCCGATCCCCAAGTTGCCAGCGTCGGCCTCACCGAGGCCGCCGCGAAGGCTGCCGGCCACACTGTTCGCACTTCAGTCTTGTCGCTCGAACACGTACCCCGGGCACTCGCTGCCCGGGACACGCGCGGGCTCATCAAACTTGTCGCGGACGGAAACACCAAGCGGTTGCTCGGGGCACATATACTTGCTCCGGAAGGTGCCGACAGTATCCAGACCGCGGCGATGGCGCTCAAGGCGGGAATGACTTACGAAGAGCTCGGCGCGATGATCTTCCCATACCTGACAACGGTTGAAGGGTTGAAGCTTGCTGCGCAGACTTTCGAAAAGGATGTTGCGGCTCTCAGTTGCTGTGCAGGGTGATAGGGGGCAGTTTTGAGCTTCCAGCAGGTAGAAGCTGTATCCCCTTCCAATGCCGTAACCGATATTACGCGACACCCCGCCGTTCTTCCGGGCGTTCCGCGATGGACTTGAGAGCGTCATCGATGCTGGCGGAATAGTGTACCAGAGGGCGTTTCAGGCCGTGGGTGACGAAAACTCGCAGGATGTCGCGGCTCGCGCCTGTGAGCCAGAACGCAACGCCGCGATTGTGTGCCTTGTGAGCAAGACCCTCGATCATATTGGCTCCGGTTGAATCAAGGAATGGTACCGACGAGAAGTCGACAATCAGTGCCTTGTGGCTGTCCTGGATACGATCAAGAACCGAGCCGATAGAAGCGGTTGCGCCGAAGAAAAGCGCGCCTGTGATGCGGTAGACCACGACCTCCGGATTGGCCAAAACCTCTTCATCATAGTTTCCACGTGGATGGGCGTCATCCGCCTCGTCGCGGCTCACGAAGGGCGTATGAGTGGCGACAGCAGTGGTCTTGCTCATCCTCTGAATGAACAGGACCGAACCCAGCGCGAAGCCAACGACGATAGCTTCGGTCAAGTCACGGAAAATAGTCAGGAAGAAGGTCGAGGCGAGCACCGTCGCTTCTCCCCAGCCCGATCGAACAAGGATAGCAATCGCGGGCTTCTCAATCATATTCCAGGCGACGACGGCGAGTACGCCCGCAAGGGCTGCGAGAGGAATGTAGGCGGCAAGCGGCGCGGCGATCAACATGAAGAGCAGCAAGAACACCGCGTGCAGCATGCCCGAAATCGGCCCATGCGCGCCCGAGCGAACGTTGGTCGCGGTGCGGGCAATGGTGCCGGTTACGCAAAAACCGCCAAAGAGGGAAGAGCCTATATTGGCAGCCCCTTGCGCCACAAGCTCGCAGTTCGACCGGTGCCGCCGCCCGGTCATGCCATCGGCGACGACCGCGGACAAGAGCGACTCGATCGCGCCCAGAAGCGTGAATGAGATTGCTGCGGGCAAAACCGCCATGATCTTGTCGATCGACAACTCCGGCAGACTGGGGGCTGGCAGAATTGAGGGGATGCCGCCGAACTTGGTTCCGATGGTCTGCACTGGCAGGTCCAGGAGTGCCGTCGCCAGGGCAGCGACGCTGACCGCGATCAGCATGCCCGGCCAATGCGGCCGCCACCTGCGAAACCCGAGGATGATCGCGACTGTCGCCGCCGAGACGAGGAACGCAGATGGTGTAACGCTGTCGCGCGCTTCCCACAGGGCAACGAGCTTTTCCAGTAATTCACCCGGCTCATGGTCAAGCGACAGGCCGAAGAGTTCCTTGATCTGGCTGGCGAAGATGATGATCGCGATTCCGGCGGTGAAGCCCACTGTCACCGGAAAGGGAATGAACTTGATGAATGTGCCGAGACGCAGAAAGCCTGCTGCGGTCAGCATCAGGCCCGAAAGGAAAGTCGCTAGGATCAGTCCGTCCATCCCGTGCTGCGAAACAGTGGCCGCGACAAGGACGATAAATGCGCCTGCGGGCCCGCCGATCTGGAACCGTGATCCACCAAGGAGAGAGACGAGGAAGCCGCCGACAATGGCGGTGTAGAGCCCTTGCGCCGGGGTCGCGCCAGAGGCTATGGCGATGGCCATGGAAAGTGGCAGAGCCACGATGGCAACAGTCAACCCGGCGATGGCGTCAGAGCGCAATTGTGGCAGCGCGTAACCCTCGCGCAGCACAGTCACGAGTTTTGGTGTGTAGAGTTCGGCAAAACTTGGCGTATCGCCGGTCGGTCTGGTCTGTTCTTTCATTTGGAGCCGCACCTTGGATGGGTTGCGGCGGGATCGTCGGCATGTCGTCGGCGGTCGCCGTCGCGAGTTCTGGGGGTTAGGGTTTCGGGAGTGGAGATTTCAAGCGAACACCGCGCCCGCCTGCCGTGCTTGGAGCGCCTTCGCCGATCAGTTCGACACCGGCGAGTTCCAGCGCCTCGATGACCTTTGTCAAGCTGTCGACCACACCGCGCACATTGCCGGCGCTAGCCTCCATACGTTGGATCGTCGGAACAGAAAGATCGGCAAGTTCGGCCAGGGTTTTCTGGTCGATGCCGAGAAGCGCGCGCGCTGCACGCATTTGCTGGCTAGTGATCATGGGGTAAGTCTCGAATATGACATAAACGATCTAAAGCATCATTATTGATATTTCAAGCATCAAAATTCAGACTCTATACCAAGCTTTTGGACGCCTTGGATTGCTGATCAGCTCATCCGCCCCGCTCCAAGTGCCTGTGTCCTACGCGGCTATGTTCGACGTCGCCGCCAGTCTCACGCACACGTCGTCCATCATCTCCGTCAGCACAGGAGATGCTTTTTGGTGTACGCATAACAAAACCAGCATCGGCATTGTTACAGGCGGCGCTGTTTTATGGATTGAAACCGCGGGGCAATCCCAATAGAGCGACAAGATTAGGCCCGAGAATGAGGCGCGGCAACTATGATCGCAGCCCCGACGAGACAGATAGTTGCCCCTAAGAGGTCCCAGCGGTCGGGGTGGACGCCCTCGACCAGCCAGAGCCATATGAGAGAACTCGCAATGTAGATACCCCCATAGGCCGCATATGCACGACCTGCGGCCGCGCTATCTACCAAAGCGAGCAAATATGCAAATAGACTCAGCACGGCGAGACCCGGAACGATCCACCAGATTGATTTGTCGAGCCGCAGCCAAGCCCAAAATGCAAAACATCCTGCTATTTCAAAAAACGGCTGCGCCGACATATGCCGCAAAAGTTTGCATTCTTGATAGCCCTCGTTTCGAAGAATGGAAATCCGATCCTGCTTCTTGCTCAACGGAATTCGTCACGCACCCGCATGATTGTTTGACGGCTGGTACCAAATGCACGGGCTATGGCGGAAATGCTTTTGCCGGAACTCAGCGCAACCCGCACCTCTTGCTTTTGGCTGTCTGTCAGGCTTGGCCGCCGACCCAGAACTTTCCCTTCGGACTTGGCACGTCTTAGGCCTGACTGCGTTCGCTCGATGAGCAAATCCCGCTCGAACTGGGCAACGGCATTGAGCACGTTCATGGACATCGTGCCGGCGGAACTCGCCAGGTCGACACCGCCAAGTGCAAGACAGTATACCCGTACTCCTTCGTCGGCCAATGCCTTTACTGTTGAACTGACGTCTATCGCATCCCGGCCGAGGCGATCGAGTTTCGTCACGATGAGAATGTCGCCCGGCTCTAAACGGTCCACCAGCCGAGCGAATTCCGGACGCTGCGTTATCGGCACACTGCCGGAAATAGTCTCGGTCACAATCCGGCGGTCGTCGACCTGGAACCCCGCCGCCCGGATTTCTTCTAACTGGTTTTGCGTCGTCTGTCCGGTCGTTGACACGCGGGTATAGGCAAAGGTGCGTGACATAGCGTCATTCCTGTCCGAAAAGGCTGTTCAAATTAGTTAGCTGTCCAGAATGATGTCAAGGTAATTTGTGGACAGGGTGTTTTGCCCCTGTACGCAATCGGACGTTTTCGGACACAGACATGGGTCATCGGCAGTCATAGTATGGAGTGAAAGATGGCCCGGCGGTTGCTTTTCAAGGACCAGGGACGGCAGGAATTTTTCGATATCCCGACAGAGAAAACAGTCTGATCCATCATTATTCCCCGTCGCCTGTCGACCGGCTTGAAATCGAGCTTCGGCACCGACAGTGTGCAAGTTCCCAGGCATTGAATGTCATCGCGAACGCATCAATTACGTGTCGGATTTGTGCTTTCGCGATCAAAAAAAATGCGCCATAATAAAACCTGTTTGGTTTTCCATTCGGCACAAAGTGCTGGGAAACGAACAGGGAATTCGGATATGGCGGACCCATGCAGGGCGTCAGGAGCCGAAGCCGCCCCCGCGACTGTATGCGGAGAGTGCTGACCGGACATGCCACTTGCAACGAATGTTGTGGGGAAGGCCCGGCAAAGCGCCACGACCCGCGAGCCAGGAGACCTGCCAGACATTCACTGAAAACCCTTCTGTCGGGTGTGACAGCAAAGAGGATAAAATGACGACACAATCTGCAAAAACCACCGTTTCCGCGACGAAAATCGTATCGCTTGCTTTTGCTGCGGTACTGGGTGTCGCGATTATTTCGATCACGGGTCACGTGCAGGCGAGCGCTTTGCACGACGCAGCACACGATGTGCGCCACGCGACCGGATTCCCGTGTCACTAAAATGCTGACTCGCCTCTTGGTCAGCGGCTTGTTCGCTGGTGCTGCGGCGGGGCTTATCGCGGCCCTGCTACAGCTTATTTTTGTTCAGCCAGTCCTTCTCCATGCGGAGCTTTATGAATCGGGGGAATTGGTCCATTTCGGAACCGAGGCAGTCAGCGCTCAACAAGAGCTGGGCGGGATCGATCCTTTGCGCGATGGCCTGAGCGTCATCTTCACGATGCTCACCTATACCGGTTATGCCTTCATTCTGCTCGCCGGCATGGCAATTGCCGAAATGCGCGGTGCGGTTATAACGGGTCGCAACGGCCTGCTTTGGGGTGTTGCAGGGTTCGTCGCGTTCCACTTCGCGCCCGGATTCAGCCTAGCTCCCGAAGTGCCCGGCGTCGCGGCGGCGGATGTTTTTGCCCGGCAGATCTGGTGGTGGGCGACCGTCCTTACCGCAGGCGCCGGATTGTGGCTGATCGCATTCGGCCGCAATTGGATGGCTTGGGGCGCAGCAGCAATGCTGCTGCTGGCACCACACGTGATCGGCGCGCCAGAGCCGGACACCTTCACCGGCCCAGTTCCGACCGAGATCGGGGCAATGTTTGCCAGCCGTGCCTTTGGCGTCGGAATGGCAGCCTGGCTTCTGCTTGGTTGTTTTGCAGGTTTTTTCTGGCAGCGCGAGGGGGCGAGGGTCGGCGCAACGCAGGCGGCCTGATCCGGAATCTAAATCATAACCGACCGGGCGAAACATCTCGTTTTGCCCGGTTTCTTTTTAAGGAAACCTGAAACCCCATGGAACGCTCTCTCGCACTCTTCGCCATCGGGCTGGTCTTTGGCGGAGGCATCGGCTTTGTTGTTGCCGCAAGCAATGGTGTCGCTCTTGACGGTCATGACCACTCATCAGCCAGCGATCACCAGATGCAGACCGCATCAGTGGAGCTCAAAACTAATCATTCCGGCCAAACCGCTGGCCACAACCACAACAGGACTACCTCTGTACCTGGCGGTCCCGATGCACCGTCCTTGAAAATCAGTGTCTCGAAGGATCCGGTTAGCGGCTACAATCTTCATATCATGACGGAAAATTTCAGCTTTGCTCCGGAGCGGGCAGGCTCGGATCATGTGTTGGGCGAGGGCCATGCCCACGTATATGTAAATGGCGTGAAGGTCGCGCGGCACTACAGTGCATGGCTCCACCTGCCGACTCTTCCAAAAGGTGATGCGACGGTTGAGGTTACGCTCAATTCCAACGATCACCGCATGCTCGCTGTCGAGACGGAACCGCTTAAGGCTACGGTGACTGTGAACGTGGAATAGGCTTATAGCGCCGGAATGCGCGCTCTGAGGCAGAAACGGAGACGTCCACATGGTCGGGCGTCTTCGATCCAGCCTTTGTCCGTTGCCAGAAAATTTCGGGCCGTCGAGATGATGTCAGCAATGTCGTCTGGAAAGATGAGGCCTGAAAAAAGGTATGCCGCTCTACCAACCCCCTGAAACGCCACCGCAATCGGTTGTTCACAGGCCCCCATGCATTCAATCTGTGTAACCTCAATCGCCATTCCTGATTCGTTCAACGATCGACGCAATGCATCAAGATCTGGCGAAGGGTCGCATTTGCATGTACTGCAAACGATAATACGGTTCATTCGGTCACCTTTGACAGGAGCGGTGGCACAGCATAGCGAAAACGTACAAAGCAATACATTATTCGTCATGCGAGTTAGATCGTACTGTGTTTAACAATTTCATTCCGACAATTGCGAAATCGCTTGAACCTAAAGTGGCTAGAGGGTGTAAACAACTCACCAGTTTGGAAACCCGACTCAGGAACTTCTTATGGCCCAATCGCAATCTCGTGAATTCCTGGCAACAGGTAACGGCTATAGGTTTGCCCATTCTGCTGGACCGCGACGGGCCTGCGCGCGCTTACTGGCTAGTGTTCTGTGCCCCGACCAATGTAGCTAAAGAGGCCGGCAACGACCCAAAAGCTACGCGAACTCAGATCCCAGAATGCATTATAGCAGCGAGTATTAATCAGGACCGCGCCGATGCCGAAGTTTTAGACGTAACCCAGACACCCACGTTTTTCGTTAACGGCCGTCACCTTAGTTCGTTTGGCGAGGCAGAACTGCGAGCTTTGGTGAACGAAGAGGTAGCCTCTTCGCGGATGTAACCAACAACAAACGGGATATGTTCGAATGGTGATGGCAATCAAATGACACCGCGCTGCACGAACGAATTCGATCCACAAATTGGTTGCTTAACTTCCGAAAGATAGCAATGCACTTTGACGCTACCCAAAACCCCCAGTCCTCAAAAATCGAGCTCGGTCAAGAACCGCCGCTGCTTGGTTACGAAGGGGTGTATGGCATGTCGGACCGACGAGGGGTTTCACTGCGCTGGTTCGCTGGTTCAGCACTCACTGGCGTCACATCCCTGTTCTTGATGGGCGGCGCGCTATTCGCTGCCTTTGATGGCCAATACGAAGTTGAAAGGGCGAAATCCTCGAGTGCTTTATTGAATGAGTTGTCGATCTCGAACAACGGTTACAGCAAAGAAGACAGGTTTCTGCGATCGGCGACTGAATATTCCAGCAAGCAATTAATAGATGTGAATATTGTCTCCCGTGAGGGCGACAGAGACAACATTCGCGCTCAACCACATATTTTCATCAGCGCTACGCTTGCTACCAAGAAAGACCCGTCGCTTGCATCTCAAATTCCGGCCTTCAGTACGCTGAACATATTTTCTAGGAGTGCGGAGAAAGAAGCGACAGGGGCAACCGAGGGAGTTGCAACTTCTCTTCTTGCCGACTCGCTGTACGGTGTGAAATTGGCCAATGATGTCAGTATAAGCCTTACACCATTTCCATCATCGAACACGGATTTCGATTTGGACAAGACGTTGTCAGAATCGGAAATTGAATTGAAAGTTCGCAAATTTATCCGGACCCGTTCGGTGGATGCAACTAACATGGATTATGAAGCAGTGATTGATCCTGGGCGTTTCGACTTCAATTTGGCGCTTCAGCCAGATTTGGAGCGCTATGCGGTTCGGATAACGCCGGAAAACGTTTCTTTCGTGTCAAAACGCGATGACGATATTCGGTTAGCCGGAATGGATGAAAGCATTGTGCCAGTGGCTCAGGGGCAAAACCTTACGGGGACCCTCCTAAATCAGCAGGTTCCAGAAGTAGAAGCTGCATCGATCACACTTGCGTTTCAGCGATTGTATGGAATCTCCAAACTTGAAGACGGACAACGACTCCGAATAGCGTACGCGCCCTCACAGGACGATCCGGAGCGAAAGCTGCCCGTGCGTATCAGTCTGTATAGCGATACGAAACACGAAGCGACCGTTGCCCAATCAGACGGCGGCGATTACATCAAAGCCCGGCCGCCTAGCACCTTTCCAGCAGCAGCCTTTGCTGACGCGGATCGTGTCTCCCACAGCGGGCCAACGCCAGCGCTATACGATAGTCTTTATCAAACTGCACTTGAGCAAGACATACCAAAAAACGTTGTAAATGAACTTGTTCGCATGTTGTCCTTTAGCATCGATTTCAAGGCCTCCATTAGGCCTGGTGCTACCATAGAGCTGCTATACTCCAGAGATGACCGTAACTTCGGATCTAAGATCCACTTTGCTGCGCTGAGCAATGGCAAGACAACGCTGGAATTTTACCGTTTCCGGACGCCTGACGATGGAGCTACTGACTTTTATGATGCGTTCGGCCAAAGCGCAAAAAAGTTCCTGCTCAGGAAACCGATTGATGGTGGCAAGTTCCGATCCGGCTTCGGCATGCGTCGGCATCCCGTCTACAAATATTCAAGAATGCATAAGGGAGTGGACTGGTCTGCTCCGCGCGGGACACCGATCATGGCTGCTGGAGATGGTACCGTGATAAAGGCAGGTTGGAGTTCCGGCTATGGGAAGCGAACTGAACTTCGACACACCAATGGGTACACGACCACCTACAATCATCAGACCGGATTTGCCAAAGGCATAAAGGAAGGTGTTCGCGTCAAACAGGGACAAATCATAGGTTATGTTGGCTCGACTGGACTTTCAACAGGACCTCACCTTCACTTCGAGATGCTAGCTAATGGCCAACCTTTGGATCCAATGCGAGCCAGACTTCCAGAAGGACGCGTGCTCGATAGAGAAATGCGCGAAAGATTTGAGTCCGAACGCAGTGCAATCGACAACTTATTACGTGACGCCCGTAGGCCTCGAATTTTGCAACATGACTACAATGAGGAAGCGTTCAATCAAGCAATCTGATGTTGAACTACAAAGAGGTCTATCTTAGAGGTTTTTCGATCCTTTTAATTGCACTAAGGCCACCGCAAGTGTGCGTTACCATTAGGATCCGTGCCGCCGGTAACGCCAACAGTACTGCAACACGTTTACTGAGTGCTTGTTAGCTAGACTCAAAATACATTTCTGACGCGTCGTGTGCCGCAGTGCATGATATCGGAAGTCTTTGGCTGCAAATCTCCTCCGGCACGAAATCAGCGCCCATAAGATCAAACTCTGGGAAACGAAAGGTAATTCAATAAAATTTTGCTTACCGTCGCCTTAGTCTTTGAAAACTCAGTTGCATAAATCTTCCAAGAGCGGTCATCCATTCGTCCAACGAACGATCACTCACAATTGGCCGCGTTCTTTGAAAGAGCAGATGAAAGACTGCGAAACTGAGCAGCAGCGTTACGCCCCAGGAAATTAATGTGTCAGAAAGGAAGTGACCGCCGAATGCGATTCGGTTTAATGACAGGATGAAGCAAAGCGGCAACACGAATAGCAGCGTCGCTTTGCGCCACGTAGCGGGAACTAGAAAGGCGACTGAAGTCAACCAAATGGCGGAAGACGCTTCTCCAGAGACGAAAGAACAGTTTCGGTCACAATAGTCAGTGACTTTCCAGACAGTTTGATAGGGTAGGTCTCCGCCGAACTCAGCCACATGTTGCGGTCTCGGGCGACCCCAATTGTCCTTCAAGATCAAATTTACGAGCACGCCGGGGCCAAGAACCAGAGTCGACAGCAGAAACAAGGGTTGGCGGAGTGGCATGAGCGGTGGACGATCGGGGATAAGCAACTTCAGAACGAACACAGCAACACAAGTAGTCGCAACCACCTGAACTAGAAATATGCCGAGATACCTTACGTCTCTGAGAAACGCCATGTTCTTCGCCCAGAAACCGAAAACTTCTGAATAAAACAATCCGCTCGACCAAATATCGGCACCGGGAAAGATAAAGAAAAACAGCGACACGGCACAGACATACAACCCGATCGAAATCATCGGATGTGAAACACAGGAGTCGGTCAGCTTCTTTAGAATCGGCTTTGGGCTGTTTTCAATAGGTACTTTGTTCTTCATCGCCGGTATTTTGATCGAACTTCGAGGATTGATCCTATGCATCTAGAAGGTGTCCGAGGTGTTTCACAGGTGTCAAAATGCCGCCCGCTCCAACAAACCGGAGATGTGTTCAAGCGGACTTTCTGGGTTAACCGTCAACCTGTTGTTGGATGTCTCAATCCGGTTCATTCGAACGTCGATTGCTCGCGCTGGCCTTCTGCGTTGGAGCTGATCTTGCGTCGTCAGCTGTACAACTTGCGATTAGAGTTTCTGGCCGATCAAGGGTAAGTCGCTGCACGACCCACCGCGGGGTTCCAATTAGTTTTGTGGCTTCGCGTTGAGTGCACAGGTTGGTCCCATTCTACTCAATATGCTCTTTGCTGGGTTTAGAAGATTGATTTGACGAAATGTTACCACCAACTCGAGCCGTGCTCAGTCGGTGCCGGGCGCGTTTCTTTTCACGAAATCTTGAAACACTTTCAGCGTCTCTTCGCTGACATGATGCTCGATACCCTCCGCGTCTTGCTCGGCCACTTCTGCGGAAATTCCTAGTGTAACCAGGAAATCGACGACAATCCTGTGCCTCTTGCGGCAGGCTTCCGCCAGTTGGCGGCCCGCCTCAGTCAAACGTATATCGCGGTAGCGCTCCTTAAGGATAAGACCTTCTCGCTTCAGCCTAGCAAGATTTTTCGATACCGTCGGCTGCGCAACGCCAAGCCGTTCGGCAATTTCTACCGGACGCGCAGACCCGTTCAGGTGGATCAGTTCCGCGATGAGTTCCACATAGTCCTCGACCATTTCACTCTGGTGCGCGGTGCGCACAGCCTCGAACCCGCTGGCCTGTTCATCGACACTTCTATCGGACACCTTGGGTGAAGGACCGGTCATGAACGGAACACATCCTCTTTGTTTTCATGGTGATTGTGTATGCCGTGAAATTAGTCACTTGACAATGCGTTAGATCATCCTAAGAAATTTAGCCTAGTCTAAATATAATAGGCGCAGCTATGAAAACTCTCCTTGCCAGCGCAGCGATCTGCCTTGTTCCGCTAACCGCGCAAGCCACCGCAATCAAAGAAGCCCCCTGGGCTCCACGTGCAGCCGCTTATCGGCACACCTTGTTTCTGGGAAACCTTTCCCCAGTCCCCTGGGAGAAAATTGAAGCCAGCTGGAACCGCGCCGTTCCAGGCAGCTCACTGCCGTATGCCGCGGTTTCCAGAGCAAGTGACGAGGAAGCCGCTGCTCTTAACAGTGCTCTTCAAGTGCAGGACAGGCAGGCGCTGTTTGAAGCGGCAACGGTCATCGTTGCTCAGGGGATACTGCGTCACCTGGAAAATGCGGATGCCAGGCTCGGAACTCCAGAAGCAGCCACTGAGTTGGCCAAGGCCGAAACGCTTTACCGCGCCTTTGAAGATGCTATTCGCGCCGCCGATGAGCCTGCCGCTCGCCAGCTTGGCAGGGCATGGCTCATCCTAAACTCGTCCCTGGGCAGTGGCGGCGTTCTGGGCCAAGGCGGACAGGAAAGCAACAAGGCAGAATTCGCAAACGCCCGCAAAGATGTTTCCGATTACATTCGTACCAACTACTTGCCGGCAGAATTTGCAACTCGTGACAAGCTGGCTCCTGTTCCGGAAACGGTTTTCCTTTCTGGACCGGAAGTGAAACTGCCCGCAACATTGCCTCCGGGATCAAACATCGCCGATCAAAGCGAGCTGCCGCGCCTTATTCTTCAATTCGAGGAAGCCGGTGAAGACGAAGCCAACCTGCCGCTTGTCGCTTATGGCGACATGCTGTTTGACAGTCCTGAGATCTTCGGCGGTCCGGCGCAGGAACTTGGGATTGCCTGTTCCACCTGCCATAACAGATCTGACATCAACAGGGAGTTCTTCATTCCGGGCCTCAGCTATCGCCCCGGGGGGATGGATGTCGACGGTGCTTTCTTCAATCCGATGTTCAATGACCGGAAGGACGATCACCTCGATACGCCGTCGATGCGCGGTATACGGTTCACCGCGCCTTATGGCCGTGACGGACGCGAACCCAGTCTGCGCCGCTTCATCCGCAACGTGATCGTTACCGAATTTGCCGGCAAGGAGCCGACCCCGTTCCAGCTTGATGCGCTAGTCGCCTATGTCCGTGAGTTCGACTGGCTGCCGAACCCGAAAATCGACCGGGCAGGCCGGCTGACCGACAAGGCCTCCGACGCGGCAAAGCAGGGTGAAGCCATCTTCAATACTGATTTTCCAGGACTGAACGGCAAGTCCTGCGCGTCCTGCCACACGCCGGATCAGAACTTCACGGATGGACTGACACACGATATCGGGAGCTCAGAGCGGCCTTTCCCCGGAGGCACGGCCACAGCCTTCGAAACGCCAACGCTGCGCAACATTAACTTCACCGCCCCCTATATGCATGACGGTTCGCTGCCGACGCTGGCCAGCGTTGTGGATTGGTTCAACGACACCAGGAATCTTGGGTTGGACGAAGAGCAACGAGCAGACCTGACGGCGTATCTGGAAGCCATCGGCGATGGCGAAGAGCCCTATCAGCGCTTTGAAGGCCGTGACAGTGTCTTCCGCCTGTCCTGGGAAGAGCTGACCACCTTCGCGTCGACCCTGGACACACTTCTGCCCGCCCGTGATGCCCAGAATATCGCGTTGCTCATCGACACGGTTGCGCCGGATCTTGCAGCCGACGCCAGCGTGATGACCAATCAGGCGGCAAAACCCGAAATCTATGAACTCAGCGCTATCCTGAGGGCCGTGGGCGATGCCAGCGCTGAAGGAGACTGGGGCGAGGCGGAACAGCAATGGCAAAAGTTCAATACCATGCAGGCCGCAATTGACGAGAGGATGTTTTGATGCTGAACCGCCGCACGTTCCTGGCCGCTGCCTCCGCCAGCTTCGTCCTGCCGGCTCTCGCTGCCGAGGAGGGCCTGACCTTGGCCTTCATTCCGCAGGAGAACCCGGAAAAGCTTCTGGGAGATATCAAAGTCATCACCGGCTGGCTGTCGGAGCACATGGGTGTCCCCGTCATCGGTTTCGTCACTTTTGACCATGCAGCCGCAGTCGAAGCGCTTCGAAACGGCGATGCCGACATTTCCTTCATGGGCGCCCTACCATTTGTTCTCGCGGAAGATCAGCTCGGAGCCGTACCGCTTTTGTCGGAAGTCTATCGGGGTCAGCCCAGCTACTCCGGACGGGTCTTCGTCCGCAAGGACAGCGGCATTGAAACCCTTGCCGATCTCAAGGGGCGTGACATTGCCTTCGCAGACCCTGTATCGGAATCCGGTTATATTTATCCACTGGATCTGTTTGTCCGCGAAGGCCTGATCTCCGGAACTGATGACGCCGACAGCTTTTTCGGCCGGAAATTCTTCGCAGGCGGATACCAGCAGGCGATGCAGGCCATGGCTAACGGACTGGTCGATGCCGCCGGAGCGAGCCAATATGCGGATCTCTTTTTAACGCCGGACCAGCAGGCAGAAGTCAGGGTTCTGGCGGAATCGGAACAGATCCCGAGTCATGCGGTCATTGCACGCCCCGGTCTCGATGCCGGATTGCAGACAAGGTTCGTTAACGTGATGCTTAGCCTGAACGATCCGGAAAACCGCTATCTGCTGGCCTATCTCTACGGCCCGGACGGCTATGTTACCGCTGACCCGGAGGTCTATGAAGGCGTTCGCGAAACCGCTCGGCGTTATGGTTTCCTGAAATGAGCGTTGCCGCTGCCCTTTGCGATGTCACGCATCAGTTCGACGAACATCCTGCCTTGTCGAATGTCTCCCTGACTCTGAAGGCAGGAGAAAGCGTTGCGTTTCTGGGGCCGTCAGGGGCGGGAAAGTCAACTCTGCTGGCACTTCTTGACGGGCGGTTGCGGAACTGGCGCGGTACGGCAGAAGTTCTGGAGACAACTTACTCCGCGACAGCGCGTCCGCCCAGAGACGCAAGATCGGACGTCGGGTTCATTTTCCAGGAATTCGCGCTGGTTGACCGGTTGAGCGTTTACCAGAACGTGATGAACGGAAGGCTTGGCCGGATGCGGACCTGGCAATCGCTCTGGAGTCGCTTCGGTGAACGCGATCACCTTGTCGTCTCCGGTGTTCTAGAGGATACCGGATTGACCGATCTGGCCGCGCGCCGCGCGGACAAACTCTCCGGCGGACAACGGCAACGCACCGCCATCGCACGGTGCCTGGCCCAGGAACCGAAACTGATCCTGGCAGACGAACCGGTCAGCAATCTCGATCCGGCCAATGCCGAGAAAATTCTCGGCCTGATTACCGCCGCCGCCCGCAAACGCGGCATCACCGTCGTTTTCAGCTCGCATCAGCCGGAGTTGTCACAGCGTTTCGCCGATCGCATCATCGGCCTGCGCGACGGCAAACTGCTCTTCGACCGGCCCTCGGGGCAGGTAAGCGCTTCCGATATTTCGGAGCTTTATCATGGCGCGTCTCCGAGCGCCGAACTGCGAGTGGTGAGCTAATGTCACGCGCCGTGACCTGGCTTGTGCTGGCCGCTGCCATCTTGTGGTCACTGGGAAGCGCCGATATGGGATTGGAAAAGCTCCCCGGCGCAATGGCGCGCCTGGGCGAATTTTTCGGCCGGATGCTGCCGCCAGACATGTCCATTTGGCCGGAAGTTCTGCAAGGTCTGGCGGAGACCCTGCGCATTGCCATCCTTGGAACCTTCTTCGCCGTCCTGTTTTCCGTCGTTCTTGGCATTTTGGCAGCGGAAACACTGGTTCCGCCGGCAATCTGGCGGCCCGTCCGATCGCTGCTTGCGATCGTGCGGGCAATTCCGCTGATCCTGGTTGCCATGCTGATGGTCGGTGCAGTCGGCCTTGGACCGTTGCCCGGTATCCTGGCAGTGACATTTCACGCGACGGGTATGCTGGCGAAATTCTACGCCGAGGCGATCGATACCGTCTCGCCTGAGCCCGTGAAGGCACTGGAAAGCGCGGGCGCCAACAGATTGCAGCAATTGCGCTGGGGGATCTGGCCGCAAATGGCGCCGGTGGTCCTGCGCGATACCGTCTTCCGGTTCGAACTGAATTTGCGCGAGAGCCTGATTCTCGGCATCGTCGGCGCGGGCGGCATCGGCCTTTATGTTCAGACCTACGTCCGCTCGTTTCAGTACGACAAGGCCGCGACAGTGACGCTGGCGATCATTGTTCTCGTGCTGCTATCAGAAGCCGTGAACACCGCTTTGCAGAAACGCTTCTCCTGATTAGATGTGCAGCTTTTCGAACTTATCATGATGTCCAAAGAAGCTGCGGCCTTAAGAACGCAATTAATTCCGAAGCCTAATCAGCGGGCTCATTCCTCACTGTTCTGCGCATCAACTAAGACCGCAGTCCCAAAGGAAGGCTCCTGGACGTCTAGAGTAAACCGTTACTTCCTTGGTACGCTGGCAACAGTGGTCACGCGGGCGTCGTCAATCCCGGTCCAAAGCGCGGCGGAATACGGAGATTGACGTTTAATGTATCGGTACGGCGTCGAATACCAAGGCAGAACTGTTTCAGCTTGGTTGTCCAATATCATGTCTCCGTAGTCTGTGCGGACTGTCAGCACAGCATGACCACCATTCTGGAGGTCCTTTGCGACGGTGATTAGCAGAGTGCTGCGCGGCCATCCCGCATTTAGAAGCTCTCGTTGCTTTTCAAGGACATATTCCTCACAATCTCCATATCCGCCGTCTGGGTAGGTCCAATACTCTGGTTTGCCATAGAGATCGTCATCGGTCATTGGCCGAACACGACGATTTACATCCGTGTTAATCGCGAGCAATTCCTGCCATCTTTCTTCCGTCAATTTTACGACGACCGGCTCATAGCGTTCATTTGAACAAGCACCAATGTTGTCTTGGCAAAACTGTACGTATCCGATGGGTGCTTTTACGTCTTGGTTCATGTCCATAAAGCGCCCGGTATCGGCTGACGCAGACGCGGAAGAAGTTACCAACAATGCCAGAAAAGTTGTTGGCAGAAGTATATTTTGTAGTCTTTTCATCCCAAAGCCCTCCCTTAAGGCTGGCCTCACGATGTCATCTTGAATTTTATTTGAATAAAAGCTTCGCGGTAAGTATTAAATCAAATAAAAAGAAATATATACAAATATTTGAATTGCTTTTTACTATAAATCTAATTAGACTTGTCTAAAATTTTATCTTTTTCCTGCAACCGACTGATATGCTTACATTTCTTCCGTTGATGGTCCTTGAATTAAATAAAGGAGGATTTGGCGTGCCCCCTGACAATCGAGAGTTTAAAAAGAAATCCAGAAGGCAATTCAGGTGAATATTTCGGAAAGTTTTTTGGAGGCAGAGCAACCCATTGATTGGATCGCCGCGACCAACCGAGGTTCCACAGCATACGTCCAACAACTACAGGCGGCCTGATCCCGCTCGTGACAATTCAACCTTTTTGAGAATGGCCTTACGGCCGAAAAAGACGGCCCTCGCAGAAAGCCTCTCACTGCTACCTTGGAAAAACAATCCAACACAGTTCCAACGTCGTAGGTACAGTACCGATATGTTGGCTGGGTATTGTCGATGGACGCGCTTGAAGAATGGATCAGATTAAATTCGTACTTGGTATACGGGATACTTTTTTTCTATTGTGCGATGAAAAGTGGGGCTCTGCCGCTGTTTGCTGCTATCTTTGCCAGCACTGGTGATCTTTCGATATTTGCAGTATCTGCGGCATCCTTTCTTGGCGGATACTTAGGAGATGAAGCACGGTTTTATCTTGCGCGGCGATATGGTGACTATTTGACAAGCCGGCTGCCAAGATTAGGTGTGATTGTCAAACGAGCTGAAGGCTTGCTTGCGAGGCACGGAGCCAAATACATTTTTTTGTACCGATATCCAAAAGGTATGCGAACGATCGGCGCATTTCCGGTCGGGTTAAGCAATATGTCCTGGTTGCGTTTCACTGTTTTCAACGCAGGATCTGCTGCCTTGTGGACCATGTTGCTAGTTGCGTTTGGATATGTGTTTGGTGTTGCGATAGTAGAGACTGTAGAACGTAACTGGGGCTGGCTTAGCGTTGTCGCGCTAGGGGTATTCGCAAGTTTGGTGTGGCTTGTCTATCGCAATAATTTGACGAGTGCGCAAAAGGGATTACGAACCCCCTAGTGTCAAAAACAAATAATAACCACTTTTCCCGATAATTAAATGTGCAGCTACTGTGCTTGTATATGTAACAGCTCTGTTCTTTCTGAGTTGCGAGAGAGCCAAAAGCTCTCGACGAATTCGTACAGCGCGGAAATCGAATAATGAACACAGCTCTCCCGAGATGTGAGTCTCCTAACGAAGTGTCAGGTAGTTATGCATTTGGAGATGTTTAAACAGGCACAAATCGCCCGTAGGGTGCTGAGTGTGAGCATGACAATTTTCACGCTTCTGCTCGCGGGATGTGTAGGTTCGTCACTCGAAATGGAATCACGCGGAGAAATTGCAATTCCATACAAGGTCACGGCGTTGATGCGCAACAAAGGGGTCAAGGGATCGGATCCCGTTTTTATCCGAATTTTTAAACAGGAAAGTGAGCTTGAGGTTTGGAAAAAAAGACGCGCCGGCGATTATGTCCTCCTAAAAACATACGAGATGTGTCGTTGGTCCGGCGATCTGGGTCCCAAACGAGCAGAAGGTGATCGCCAGGCACCTGAAGGCATATATGAAGTCACGCTCGGGAGGCTAAACCCCAACTCCAAGTATTTCCTTTCATTTGATTTGGGGTATCCGAACAAACTCGAGCGCGCGAAGGGTTACTCTGGAACTGCGCTCATGGTCCACGGAGCCTGCTCGTCTTCCGGGTGCTTCGCAATCACAGACGAGCAAATCACCGAAGTGTATGCTCTAGTTCGGGACGCATTGCGCGCCGGGCAACCTTCCGTGCAGGTGCAATCACTCCCTTTTCGCATGACACCTGAAAATCTTGCGAGGCACTACGACAATCCAAACCTCAGTTTCTGGCTGGACCTCAAAGAAGCTTCCACCACGTTCGAAGTCCTGCGGCGTCCGCCAGAATTCCGATTTTGCGAAGGAAGATATCGTTTTGGAGCAGCGAAGGACCCAGGAGCTGACTACGGCCCACTTGGACAGTGCCCGCAGTTGGAACAACCACCGCAAAGAGTTTCAGAAAAGATTGCTGCTGACCTAAGCTCAGTTGAACAACTTCGGGAAGGGGGCGGCAATATCGTAAGTTCTTACGCCGACGGTGGAATGCACTCTAGGTTTCGAAATGTTCTTTTGGAAAGGGGAGCTGAATTCCTCGCGAGGAAAACATCGAGTAGCGCCGTACCGGTTAGCAGACCAAAAGCAGCGCTGTCCGACCCATACAAACCTTTGTTGTCTCAGCAATGAATTTTTTTGGTGTTGTGAAATTTAATTGGAGCCTCTGCCTTAGCGAAGCATTCGCGCGACGGGCAGAATGATAACGAGGAGCAATGGCTGGTGAACCAAGTATATCAATAAACTGTTGCGCCCCATCCAGGATAGGATCCTGGTCAGTTTGGTATTGTGCAGATCGGGAAATGAGCGTGAATCGCCGCTCTTTTTGTAAAAAATCTTGGCTAGAAAAACGCCGATCAAGGTCAATCCGGCCCATGGCAGAATTGGAACGAAATCGTTGCTGGGTGGGGGGGAACTAGACACGCCAATCCATGCGAGCCACCGGGTGTTGAACAGTTCCAATTTTAAGAACTGCGGCAGGATGAGTAAGCCAGCTCCCGAGATTAGTGAGACCAGGGCGGGCAAATTTAGAAACAGAACACCCAAAAGAGAAGAAACCGCAATCGCGTGCAAGATGCCGAAAAAAATGTAGGTCTGCGGAAATGCGATCCACGTGACGAATGAAATCGAAATCGCAGCTGCACCGATCATCGCCACACGTGTTACAAATCTATTTAGTTTGAGTCCTTTACCGTGCGCAAGGACAAGGCTCACGCCAACCAGAAACATGAAAGTTCCGGCGAGCAGGCGGCCGAATGCAAGCCAAACAGGATGGAACGCGATTCCGTCGATTAAACCTGAAAACTCGAGATCCCAAACAAAGTGAAAAAGCACAACGCCAAAAATAGCAACACCGCGAACGGTATCGATCAGCAAAATTCGCTGATTTGATAGACTTTCGTGATCATTGCCTGAACTAATCATCTCGCGGGCAGTTAAACCTCTTTCGGCCACAGAAAACGTGATTGGTACATCATTGTTCTAACCGGGAAGACCTGCAAACCCAGTTTGGCGGACCGGCTCTAAATTCCAAGTGAACGAATGGTGCTGAAATATCCCGATCAATATTGGCTACGAATGCTTAACCATACTGGGTCGTCAAAGTGCACCAAGCACCTGACGGTGGCCAAAGATACAGTTTTGTCGCAAAGTTTTCTTCGGCGGTTTTGTTTGGTCTGAAATCCTGGAAGGCGTTCATTTAGTCTCGGTAATGTCGATTAGAGCTGTTTCACTTGTTGAAAACGCTGCGCATCCAGCCCCAACCCGCTTGAATTCAGGTTTCCCCTTTCCATGCCAGGAGCCGCATAGCATTTGCGGTGACGAGTACTGTTGCGCCTGTGTCGGCAAGGATTGCTGGCCAAAGACCGGTTACACCCAAAACGGTCGTCACCAAAAACAAAGTTTTCAGGCCCAGAGCCATCCCCACGTTCAGTTTAATGTTCCTCATCACCGCATGAGACAGGTTTATCATCTTGGCAACGTCCATCACCCGCCCATGCAATATGGCAGCGTCGGCAGTTTCAAGTGCCACATCCGTGCCCCCTCCCATGGCGATGCCGATATCCGCGGCGGCCAGAGCCGGCGCGTCGTTGATGCCGTCTCCCACCTTGGCAACTTTCAGGCCGTCCGCGCGTAGTTCATTCACGACCCGTTGCTTGTCTTGCGGTAGAAGGTCCGCACGCGGCTCGATGCCAAGCGTGTCTGCAATCGCCGTGGCAGTTCGGGTGTTATCGCCCGTCAGCATCAGCGTGCGGATTCCCTTCGTCTTTAAGGAAGCGAGACCGTCTATCGCATCTGTCCTTGGTTCGTCACGCATGGCGAAAAGAGCGGAAACCTTGTTGTCTACAAGCAGCACAGAAACAGTTTTGCCCTCGGCATTGAACGCATCTACAACCGCAATCTGATTTTCAGTCATGCTGACCCGGTCGCGAGCAGCGGTCGCGGATCCAAGAAAAACCGGCACACCGCCAACCCGCCCTTCGACGCCTTTCCCGGTGACCGCGCGTGCTTCGGATGCAGGCGGAATGGGTGCATTCTCCGAGGCAGCCTTTTGCAAAACTGCGAGAGCAAGTGGATGGTTCGATCCCTGCTCCAATGCTGCCGCAAGGCTCAGCAACCGCTGATCGCTGCTCCCAAATGACCTGATATCGGTAACCACCGGCCGTCCTTCTGTGAGAGTTCCGGTTTTGTCGAAAGCCACCGCCGTTATCGCTGAAAAACCCTCAAGCACGGCGCCCCCCTTCATTAGGAGGCCGCGCCGAGCCCCGCTCGCCAGACCGGCGGCAACTGCCGCCGGTGTGGAAATAACCAGGGCGCAAGGGCAGCCAATCAAGAGAATGGCAAGTCCCTTGTAGATCCATTCGCTCCAGTCAGCGCCAGCAAAGACTGGCGGCACCGTCGCAATAAGAGCTCCCAACACAAGAACCCCTGGCGTATAGTAGCGTGAGAACCGGTCAATGAACCGCTCGGTCGGTGCCTTACTAGATTGTGCCTCTTCGACCAGACGGACCACGCGGGCGATCGTATTATCGTCGGCGGCAGCAGTCACTCTGATGCGCAAAACTCCGTCTAGACTAATGGTTCCTGCATATACTGTGTCCCCCTGTGACTTACGTCTGGGGACACTCTCGCCGGTCACAGGTGCTTCGTTTATCTCGGACGAACCTTCAGTGATTTCCCCATCTGCGGCAATACGATCACCCGGCCTCACAACGATGACGTCGCCAACAGAAAGCCTATCTGCGGGCACTTCCGAGATGGTATTTCCTTGTTCCAGATAGGCAGTCTTTGGAATCAAATCGGCGAGGCCCGCAATACTGGCCCGCGCACGCTCAGCAGCAACACCCTCCAACATTTCACCAACCAGAAAGAGAAAGACTACAACAGCAGCTTCTTCGGTTGCCCCTATCAGCACCGCACCAACCGCCGCGACAGTCATCAGCGTTTCTATTGAAAACGGGCTGCCCAATGTGGCGGCCACAAACGCACGGCGCGCCACCGGAACGAGACCGACTAGCATAGCAATCAAGAACGCCCAATACGCCGCTTCCGGAATTAGTTGGCCAATCAAAAAAGCACTGATGAGTGCCATGCCGCACGAAATCGTCAACAGAGCCTTGCGTGTCCTCCACCATGGTTGATCCGCAACATGGCTCGCATGGTTTTGCGACATGGGTTCGGCCGGCGCGATGCCAAAACCGAGGTGCCTTACCCGCTGCATGACCTGGTTTTTGGAAACCGTACCGTCATGGCTGATCGACAAACTGGCTCCGGGCACGGATACTGCCACCTCCTCAATCCCCGGCAAGCGGCGTAAAGCGGTGTCGATCTTTGAAGCGCATGAGGCACAATCCATGCCTTCGACTCTGAAACGGACTATTAGTTTTGAACTGTCGGGGTGTATAGTCATTTGCGGCCTCTTGCACTTTCTCTCTGCAAGATAGCCTCTCTAGTAACTAGAGCTTCAAGTGACGCAGGCGATTTTTTTCAATTTCACAGCTTTGTCAAAGTGCTGGCGTTTCAAATTTCATTTTCCGTTTTCGCAGTTATGGATTTCTTGAGAATTTATCTGTACGTATTGCGAATGCGTAAGTGGGTCTTAACCATACTGATTGTGTTTTATACGGGGCTTCATTCCGCCGCCGCAATTGGTGCTGCCCAGACAGCCGGGGAGCCGGTGCTTCCAGACCAAAAAGCAGTTCAAAACGCCTCGATCGTGTCCGAAACACTCACGTCGCATAACCTCAGGTGCTGCAATCGAACGAGCAACCAAGCAAAGTCTCAAAAACTAGCCAAGTGTGGAGTCGATTGCGTGTCAATTGCGGGTTCGTTGGAACCGAGATTTTTGAAGGCGGAATTGGTTTTGGAAGATACTGTATTGCTTGGCCTTTTTTCCAAAGATCCAAAGCCAGAAGACAGGCCTCCAAGAATTTACTGACACGTGACAGCTTTATCGCTGCAAAGCTTCCTGCGATCGCTAGTAATTTTTTGGAGAAAAGCGATGATTACTCGTCGTAATTTACTCATTGGCTCCGTCGGAGCAGTTGGAGCCTTTGTCATGCCTGCTTATGCACATGACAAGAAACAGTTCAAGATCGACCCCAAATTCGAACCGCAATCCGTACGATACTTTTCCTATCCTCCTGGGACGATAGTTGTCGATACGAAAAATCATTTCCTCTACCTCGTTCAGAGTTTCGGCAGGGCGCGCCGCTATGGAATTGGTGTCGGCAAAGCGGGATTGTCGCTGAAAGGGGAGGCGGTAATAAAACGCAAGGCGGAGTGGCCAAGCTGGCGTCCCACCGCAAACATGATACGTCGTAACCCCGGCAAATATCGGAAATACGCAAATGGTGTCCCTGGTGGACCGAATAACCCTCTTGGATCAAGAGCGCTTTACCTTTATCGAAACGGTCGGGACACCATGTACCGGATCCATGGAACCACCGAACCTTCCTCTATCGGTCGATCCGTCTCTAACGGCTGCGTTCGGATGATCAATGCTCATGTTGAAGATCTCTATGAACGCGTGCCTTTAGGCACAAGAGTGGTCGTTTTGTGAGTACCCAATAGCCGAAAACTCTGGTCAGGCACGTGGCTGCATCCGGCGCGTGCCTTTACAAATGAGAGCTGCATTAGCCCAAGAAGACAGAAACCCAAGTACGAGCTTTGGACGATCATTTGTCGAGCGTTTCATCTGACCGCTTTGATCGACTTTTACGTATGGAGAGAAAAAGCATTATTTGGTTGATCTGAAAGGTCTTGGCTATTTCCCCAAACAAACAAGTAGTATCTGAATGACTTACCTCTCAAGAAGATCCTTTCTTTCAGGATCGGCATGCTTTGCTAGCGTCGTTGTTAGCGGATGTGCCTCTGACAAGGCACATATAAAACCAGTGCCATATTCTGAAGACCCAGCCTACATATCGATGTATGGCGCTATGCCAACCGAGCGGTTTCCGCTACCGGCAATTAACTTGAAAAAAGTACCAGAGCGTTTCTACCGCCAGCAAGTTGATTACAACACTCCTGAAAAAGTGGGCACACTTGTTGTCGACACGCAAAACTTTTATCTCTACCTGGTTCAGGAAAACAAAAAGGCAATGCGATATGGAGTGGGGCTTGGTCGGGCCGGATTCGAATGGTCAGGACGGGCTCGGATTGCGCGCAAGACTGAGTGGCCCAAATGGACACCACCAGAGGAAATGATCGAGCGGGAACCGGAACTCGAGAAATGGAGTTGGCGGAACGGTGGAATGCCTCCCGGGTTGGAAAATCCTCTAGGAGCGAGAGCGCTTTATATTTTTCAGGGAAATCGCGACACGCTCTATCGCTTACATGGAACTTCTGAATATTGGACAATTGGCACCGCGGTTTCCAGCGGCTGCGTCAGATTGATGAACCAAGACATAATCGATCTTTTTGGACGGGTGCCTGTCGGGTCACCGATTGTAGTATTGTCGTGAACCGACAATCGGTAAATTCAGCTGGTTACGGGGACGATGTACGGCGAATTGTCAAATTGTCCCTTATAACTCTGGGATCGATTGTTCGGCCGCACGGCCTTAACAGCTCACAAGGCCGCAGTAACCAAACATCGCGGCAATCCGATTTGATCGCACCATGCGTTAGCTGCGGCATGTTGTCCGTCGTCAGATGATTTGGGGCAGGATTGCCTGATCGGTCACGGAGGATCTGGCTCATTTTTCTTTTAGTTTACGCTGTGCTCTGACGGTGCAGCAAGCGGCGTCTGTGGATTGTCCGTTCTTTGATCTCCTTTCTTCGTCTGAGGATTGTTTCGCCCCTGCCAAAGTAAACATCGGCTGGTGTTAGATTGCCGAGGCTTTCATGATAGCGCTGATGATTATAGTGCTCGATGAACGCGCCGATTGCCTGTTCGAGTGCGCCAGGCAGGTAGTAGTTTTCGAGCAGGATGCGGTTCTTGAGCGTCTGGTGCCAACGCTCGATCTTCCCCTGTGTCTGTGGATGATTGGGGGCGCCGCGGACATGGTCCATGCCCTGATCCTCGAGCCAATCAGCCAGGTCGCCGGAGATATAACTGCTGCCATTGTCACTGAGCAGGCGCGGCCGGTGGGTGACGGTGACGCTGTTGCAGCCTGAAGCAATCAAGGCCTCCTCAAGGGTAGCAGTGACGTCTCCGGCTTTCATGGTCGCACAAAGCCGCCAGGCAACAACGTAGCGGCTGTAGTCATCCAGGATTGTCGAGAGATAGAACCAACCCCAACCGACAACCTTGAGATAGGTGAAGTCGGTTTGCCAAAGCTGGTTTGGCCGAACGGTCTTCTCATGGAACTCATCTGCTGCCTTGATGGTGATGTATGACGGGCTCGGGATCAGGTCCTGCGCTTACAGAAGCCTATAGACACTGGCCTCGGAGACAAAATAGCGCTCTGTATCGGTAAACCGGACCGCCAGTTCTCTGGGCGATAGATCAGGTTCTTCCAACGCCAGATCGACGATCTGTCGGCGCACGGCATCAGGGATGCGGTTCCAGACCCGACCCGGTCGTGACGACCGGTCCGCAAGCCCGGCCTCGCCAAGCGACAGATACCGGTCATACCAGCGATAGAAAGTCGTCCGCGGGATGCCCAGCATGTCCAGGGTTCGCTTTGCCGGAAGATGTGACTGTTCGACGATGCGAATGATATCGAGCTTCTCGGATGCCGGATATCTCATTCGTCGTCTTCCCCATCGCCGGTCATGCTTTTTTTGAGTAGTCGGTTCTCCAGGGTCAGATCGGCAACGGCCTCCTTCAACGCCGATGCTTCAGCCCGAAGCTCCTTCACCTCCGGTGCCGTTGCCTGTCGGCTCGTATCTCCTGCAAGGCGCCGTTTCCCGGCTTCTAGAAATTCCTTTGACCAACTGTAATAGAGGCTCTGGGCAATACCCTCGCGACGGCACAGTTCGGCGATGCTTTCTTCGCCGCGCAAGCCTTCGAGCACGATCCGTATCTTCTCTTCGGCGTTGAACTGCCGACGGGTCTTGCGCCTGATGTCTCTGACAGCATTCTCGGCCGACTGTTTTTGCTTCCCGGATTTCATTCTCATCTGCACTCCTTGACGGTTACGATGAGCCTGAAATCCTCCGTTATGCAATTAATCTAATCTGTCCCAGTGGCGCTGACGGACGACACGGCATGTCACGTTTGCTTATAAGACCGATCATGCCCAAACAACGGAACATCGTTTTCGCACACACCCTCGCGCTCAAACTCCAGAGTGGTATGAACGATGCCGAAGGAATCTGATAGTTTTTCTTTCAGCTCCAACTTGATTGCCTCCAACTGTTTCCAGTCAACTTCTTCGACGACTACATGAGCGTCCAACGCTGGAGCGTTCTCTTCCATCTGCCATAGGTGTACATGATGTACCTCGCGAACCCCAGATGTTGCGCGCAGTAGATCGACGACATCATGTCCTTCGATGTCCGGGGGACTCCCCAGCATCAACGTTCTGACCGGTCCGCCAATCTCCGTCACTGCCAGATAGAGGATGTATCCCGCAATGCCGATGGTAACAGCGGGGTCGACCCATCGCATATCGAATAGGATGATCAAGGTCCCGCCGACGATTACCGCAACGGACGCCAGTGCATCCGATAGGTTGTGCAAGAACAGGGCACGAATGTTCTGACTTCCCTTTTGCATCGACCAGGTCAGTGCTGCTGTCAAAGCATCTACGCCGAGAGCAAACCCTGCGATAATCACGACCGTCCAGCCCTGGACGTCCGGTGGTTCAATCAGGCGCATTCCTCCTTCATAAATTAGGTAAAGGCCGACGATAATAAGGGTCGTATAATTGATGAGCGCAGCTACTGTTTCTATGCGTCCGTAGCCGAATGTCATACGTTCATCCGCAGGGCGCCGCGCAATCTTGCGGGCAGCGAAGGCAATAATCAGCGCGGCCATGTCTGAAAAATTGTGCAAGGCGTCTGCAATCAGTGCAAGGCTTCCGGCAAAGAGGCCGCCCACTATTTGTGCGATCGTCAGAAGGCCATTAGCCCAAATTGCCACGCCGACTCTGCGGTCGCCGCTTTGAGGATCGAGGTGCACGTGACTATGCCCGTGGTGGTCATGCGGCATCTGCGATACCTCCGTGATCATGGATTGCAGACCTACTGGGCTTTAATCGACCTGATCGAATGGCACGGACGCGAGTGTTCATCCAGTGACGTATGATGAACCGGTAAAGCCAGCCCCTCACTCGTCCGAATTTTTGCATGTGCTCTGAATAGAATTGATCCGGCGTTTCAAACACACCAAAGTCCTGCTCGATGCCCGTCTCTTGAATGTAGGTGTCATGCCCCTCCCAGCGAACCGGTGGCGCGTCAAGGCAATCGGTGCCCGCACCGAAACCACACAAGCTCTTGTTTCCGAAAAAGGTCTGCTGGAGAACGCTCAAGAATTTTTCATCTAGAATGAATCCTTCGAGATTAATCCATTTGCCGTCGAACTCGACCTCAACCCAGGAATGAAGAATTTCTTGTGGTGCGATCGGAAAGATCAAATCCGGGACGACACCACGTTGTAGCTCCTTGTGAATCGTGAACCCTCGCAGGCGGCACTTGATACCTACACCGCGCAATAGCGCCATTAGGAGCGTTCCCTTGGTGTTGCACTGGCCGTACCCATCTCGAAGTACTTCAGACGCGGGAATGTTGTCCGCCCGATTGTAGCCGAAGGCGATTTCGTTTCGAACAAAGTCGTAGATTGCGCCTATGCGATCGTACTGAGGCAGTCGGAGCCATTTCCGATCTTCAGTCAGACGGACAACGGATGGTGCGCGGTAATCGAGTAACTGCGTGGCGGCAAGAAGGGGGGCAGCATCGGGCATGTGATTGTTCCTCGTATCGACCGAGTATGTATGTAGTTTCTATAGTCGCTAGAGGTTTAAGAGGTGGCCACCCAAAAAATTTAGACTCTGAAGGGCAGCTGTTGCTCCCTGTCTGCGAACGAAATTCCGACAAGGCCCATTACTCTGGTTTCTGTACTATCTCACCCGCAAAGGGAACATGTGGGTTGTTTGATTTTCAGAATCTAATTTGCGATGCCGCCGCCCCGATTTATTTCCGAACCGAAGACGGCCATAAAGTTTAAGACATGATCCATCATCAGAGCCAAGCAAGTAATAGGCGGGGAAAATCGAAGCAATGACCGTCAAAGTAGTGCCTAAGCACCTATCTCATCGTGATCAGTTAAACACTCGGAGTGGTCTCGGAGTACCTCTAATACCCGACAGTCAGCTGTGCGGCCACCGCTGCATTCACGGACCATGCGCTTTAGTTCTGTGCGAAGCGCCTGCAAACGCGCGATGCGCTGTTCGACCTGCTTAAGCTGCCGACGTGCAATCGTGTCAGCCTTGCCGCAGGGCCGGTCGGGATGATCGCAGAGGTCCAGGAGCTCCCGGATTTCTTCCAATGAAAAACCAAGCTGCCGCGAATGGCGAATAAATGAAAGTTTGTCGAGTTGCTCATTACTATAGCGTCTCTGTCCCCCCTCAGTACGGTCCGGTTCTGGTAGAAGCCCGATCTGTTCATAATAGCGAATAGTCTGCACTTTCGTGCCTGTTTTCTTTGCAAGACCGCCGATCGTGAGCATGAATTAGTTATCCAAATACAAAATTGTACGGAGCGAAATGGACTTTCAGCAGCGCCGAACCTAAGCTATTTGCTTCCGCGCGACAATCAAGCACGTCCGCAAATTTGAGCTTGAACCTCTAGTGGCTTTAGGAATTATACGTGTTCCGAAAAAGGTAATTCAGTAGTCAGTTACTGCCACATTCGAACTGTTTGATCTCCAAACGTGTACGAACTCTGAGGTTTTTAGGACGCGCCGGATACTGGTGGTCGTGTTTTTTGGCAACCAGTTTTGCTGCTCTACCGGAAACCCACGCCACAATAGACATCCTCGCATTGGATTTGACCAAAATGAAAACAATTCACACCTCTACCGGCGCTGACCGGAACGCGTCTGTAAACCTGACAAATGATTTACGGCCACTTGTGAGGGAGAGTAGTTGGTACAACGACATGCCCGGCGAAGCAGTTTTCACCACACTAGAAGAGGGGATCTGACTTTATGGCCCGCTTTTCCGGAGAAATGGCCCTAGTCCTTGCCTGGATCGTATCACTCGTCGCTACACTCGCTGTATTATTCATCGGCGAAGTGTTGGGCCAAACGCCTTGCGTGCTCTGTTGGTTTCAGCGGGCCTTCATGTTTCCGTTGGTCATTGTCCTTGGTTTTGGTCTTTGGTGGCATGACCGCCGAGTTGGTCGCTATGGTCTAGTGTTGGCACTTGGAGGCGGTGCCGTTGCACTCTGGCACCTAGGCCTTTACGCAGGCCTGATTCCCGAGCCCATTCAGCCATGCTCTGCAATTGGTCCTTCCTGCACGGATTCCAACCAATTGATCCTTGGCATTCCGATCCCTTTGATGGCGTTCGTCGCGTTCGCACTCATCAGCCTATTGTCCGCCCTGTCACTCAAGGAGACACATAAATGAACCGCCGCACCTTGATCTTGTCTGTGCTCGCACCTGCGAGTGCCAGCTTCGTCGGTGCCGCCTGGTATGTGAACCGCCAAGCGCCTTTGGAGAGTGCCCAACCTCTCGTCTCAGAAGGCAACGAGGTCCTTGTTCGGCCCTATTCACCAATCCTTGGGCCAGAAAACGCACCTGTCACAATTGTAGAGTTCTTTGACCCCGCCTGTGAGGCCTGTCGCGCGTTTCATCCAATTGTGAAAGACCTCTTGGCGCAGCATGAACCCGTGGTTCGTGTCGTGATGCGTTACACGGCATTTCACGGTGCGGCATCTGAAGAAGCGATCCGAATCCTCGAAGCCGCACGAATGCAAGGTGTCTTCGAGCCTGTGCTGGAGGCTGTTTTACGCGAACAGCCCAGGTGGGCTTCGCACGGCTCACCACAGCCAGGTTTGATACTCGGCATTGCCGCTGCCGCGGGTCTTGATGCAGAGGCCGCGCGTACACAAATGCTTGCACCCGACGTCGTTGGGATCCTCAACCAAGACCGTGCGGACGTCGAAGCTGTTGGGGTGCGGCAGACGCCAACATTCTTCGTAAACGGAAAACCGTTGGATCCATTCGGTGATGTTGAGCTGCGGCGCCTGGTCTCGGCGGAAGTTGCCGCGGTTCAGAACTGAACAGCGATCTACAAAGGAAGAATGTAAATGAGAAAGGTACTGCGCCAAACGCTGGTGGCACTCGTGATAATCATAGGGTTCTGTGAAGCCTCCGTAGCAGGCTCAGACAAAGTGCTAATTGAGGATGCATGGTCTCGCACCTCCATCGGTACCAGTCGTCCCGGCGTCGCCTACATGAAAATCCGTAATACCGGCGACGTTGTAGTAACGCTAATAGGCATTAGTACGGATATTGCGCTGAAAACTCAAATTCACAGGACTTCAACGAATAACCAAGGCGTGAGTTCTATGGCGCCAGTCGGTGAAATCGAAATTGCTCCGGGAGAAACAGTTACGCTGGAACCCGGAGGACTTCATGCGATGTTGATGGGGCTGCAACGGAAAATGAAAGAGGGTGAGAGTTTTTTTATGACCCTGGTTTTCTCCGATGGTGGTGAAGTGGCAGTCGAAATTCCGATCCTTGGCATCGCGGCACGTGGACCCGAGAACTGATGCGGCAACGGCGTTTGCTTCAGTATGGCGTATTTGGCGTCGTGGCAATCAGCTTTATTCTTTTTGTCGGCTGGTGGCGTGTCGATGGTCCGGGTGCACCGGAACCTTTCATTCGGCGTCCCCTTGATCTTCCCGCTATGGAGTTTCGGCTCACTGACCACGCAGGAAACGCGGTGGGCCCTGAAGTCCTCACCGGTCGCGCGACGATGGTGTTTTTCGGTTTCACTTTCTGTCCCGACGTTTGCCCCACCACGCTTTCGGACATATCGAGTTGGCTTGAGATGATGGGCGATGACTCGGACGCACTGAATGTGATTTTCATTACAGTTGACCCCGAACGCGATACCGTCGACGCGATGGCTGAGTATGTGGGTTACTTTGACGCGAACATCCGGGGTTGGAGCGGAACGAATGAGCAGATCGCGGTAGCGGCAGATATGTTCCGGGTCACCTATGAAAAGGTACCGACAGATGGTGAAGACTACACCATGAACCATACCGCGAGCGTCTTCTTGTTCAAAACAAACGGGCAGTTTGCTGGGGCTATCGACTACCACGAGACTCGAGAAACCGCAGTGCCCAAAATTCGCCGCGCAATGACTGAAAAAGAGGAAGTGCCTCAATGAGCAAAAGGTATCTGATGAATGTCGGTGTGGCTTCAACGGTCCACTCGCCAAACTGATCCATACTCAAGGAGCGTCTTAACGGATGCTCCCCGGGCTGCAAGCGAACAGTACCGGCATCCCCAAACCGCATCACCGCTTCTTGGCTGTAAGTGCATTCGATCCATAACGAAAAGGCTCTGCTCCATGAAAAAATGTCTCACTGCTCTCATGTTCACTCTTGCATTGTCGTCATCTACGCAGGCATTCGCTGACCAAAGTCTAGTCGAGGTCCGCAAGACCAACGGTTGCGGCTGTTGCCTGGCTTGGATGGAGCATCTTGAGGAAAATGGTTTCAATACGACCGGCGAAGACATGTTTGCCGGACCGTTGACGCGGTTCAAGATCGACAATGGCGTGCCCCAGCGAATGGCCTCTTGCCATACGGCACTTGTTGACGGCTATGTAATCGAGGGTCATGTCCCGGCGACCGATATTCGGCGTCTCCTATCAGAACGTCCAGACGCGATTGGTCTCGCCTTGCCCGAGATGCCGCTCGGCTCACCGGGCATGGATCAGAGCGACATGCGAGAAGCCTATGATGTCTTCCTGATTCGGCGGGACGGTTCGACGGAAGTGTTCGCGAGTTATGCGAGTAATTGAGCGCACCAAAAGGATGGCAATGATGAGACCAATTCTGACGATCGGGTTGGCAGGCGTTGCAACTGCGTTCTTTGTCGATCAGGTATCGAAGTCAATCATCGTCGCAAACAAAGCCAGTTTGACTCCCAGTGTCTCCGTCTTTCCTGGTCTCAATCTTACTTACTTGCAGAACAGCGGCGTGTCATTTGGACTGCTGGGTGAAGTGCATTGGTTTGTTCTTGTCGTGCTGGCGTTTGCCGTCTGCGTCTGGCTGTCGGTGCTTTTGATCAGTGCCGCGAGCAAGTTCGAGGCCTTGGCTTACGGAATGATCATTGGTGGTGCTCTCGGAAATGTCACGGATCGGCTGCGATATCGCGCAGTGACTGACTTTCTTGACTTCTACTTTGGCGCAGCACATTGGCCGTCCTTCAATATGGCCGATGTTTTCGTGGTTGGCGGCTTAGGATTGTTACTTCTTTCTCCGTGGTTGGCCGCTCGACATGCTGGTTCCAGCTGAAACAGAGTAGCGTTCTTTCAATAGAATTTACGCGACCCGCATACTTAAAATCAGCAGGCATGAGGTCCCGAATAATATACGCGTCGCGCAATGCTGGGCGCACGCACGACGGAAACTGAAGGAAGTGTTCGACCGCGATGTCTCCGAGATCGCCGCCGAGGGCTTGCGCCGAATCGCCGAGTTCTACAGGGTCGAAGCTGATATCCGAGGCACGGCGTCCGGGTAGCGGCTCTCGGCCAGACAGGCCCGCACCGCGCCTCCCCTCACTGCCTTCGGACAATAGTTGCAAGAGCAACGCCTCCGGGTCTCCGCCAAGTCTCGTCTCGGTGAGAAGTTCGCCTATATTCATCGTCACTGGGACGGCTTACAGACCTTCCTTCACGTTGGCCGTGTCGAGATCGATTGCAACAGCGTCGGGAATTTGATCCGGCCAATTGCATTGAACAGGAAGAAAGCCTTTTCCGCCGGCCATGACGAAGGTGGCCGCATCGCATCCCTCATCGAGACCGCGAAAATTAACGGCGTGGAGCTCTTCGCCTATCTCAAGACGCCCCTCAAGGCCATCGCCGGCGGCCATCCGAAAATCCGGATCGACGAATTCCTGCCATGCAACTTAACGCCGTCAAACTGAAGCCACGTGGGGCGCAGACTTCGCTTACAGAATAGCGGGAACATGACGCAAAAGGAAATTGCGGCGATCAGTGGCATCAGTCAGCAATATCTGAGCAGCCTGGAACGCGGAAAACTGAACCCAACCGTTATTGCATCTATCAGATTTCGTTGGCGATCAACATGGATCCGATGGAGCTTCTACGGCGCATAAAGAACTCAAAGGATAAGCACTACGGTTACCGATGACCGAACCACGGCCGGGCAAGCCCCTTGTTGATAAGAATTTGGCTAACGTTTTTGCCATTGATGAAAACTCGAGCAAAAGTCCGGCCGTGCTTGTCATTGCCGTTCCGGAGTATCTGAATTCGCTGGCCGTCCGCCAGCTCGGCCAGCCGGCGTTTGGCCTTCTTTGCCATCTGGATCTCATTAGAACACTTTCCCTTGATCTCCGCAGTATCCAGGCCAAGGACGCGCTCGCGCTCCGAGCCGTGTATCATGCTGATCAGGAAACTGTCGCCGTCCCAAACGCGCAATTGCTGTGGCTGACACGTCGCATCACAGAGATATGCGGCAATAACGATGTGGCTGGTCATTCTCTGTTGAAGTCCCCGATCTCAGACAGATCGACGCCAATATCCGCCTGGTTCGGATCCAGTGCCCATAGTTGTTTTCGAAGCTTACTCTTTGGATACGGCTCCGCACTTTCATGTTCTGGTACATGCGCACTTTCCTCCAAGGCTGCTTGACTCGGAGCTGCCAAGTCATCGCTCTCACTTTGATTTTCCGCTGTGAACACATACTCCCCGTCGAAATACCCCGACAGGTATGCCTCGATGGCGTCTTGAAAGGCTTCCGGCACCGGCGTGTCGTACCACTTCGTCACAATCCTGTAGACACGGGCAAACAGCGCGGTCCCGATCTTGATGTTGTTGCAGGCGTCGAACACATCCGCGGTGACCTGCGACTTGTCCGAGATGCCAATGCCAACCGGATATTGCGTGATTCCGACGCGCACGACGGCTTTGCCGAGATAATCCTGAACTAGCTTCGCGGCCCCTTGCGGAGATTTTGCCCCTGGCACCAGAAACGTCTTCGACCCGGAACGCACGGTCACACTTAGCGGATCCTCAGAACCCACCGCTGCGATGAACTCCTCAACGATGGCGGGTTGCAGGGAAGGGTCGGCACATTGGTCAATCAGGGCAGCGTCTATCATGGATTCACTCGTTGAATGCGATCACCAGCGGAACATCGAACAGCTTTGCCCATGCTGTGACGCTGGCGCGTTGAATGTCGGTGATGTTGCTTTCACCCGTCCACCAGCCGTTGCCGATCGCAACGATGACGTCTGAGCCCATGGCCATGGATTGCAGGATGGGCCAGACGAGGAGCTGTTCGTAGCAGATCAGAGGCGCGGCGTGGCTGCCCGCGACCTGCATGACGGGATTGTCGAAGAAATAGGCGTTCGCGCCGCCTCCGTCCCCTGTGAACCGCCGCCAGGGCTGCCACATCGAGACAGGGACCGGCATGCGCTCGCGATAGAGAATTCGCGATCCCTTCCCTGACACCTCCACCATCACCGTGTCGTAGCCGCTCTTTTGAACAACAGCCGCACCCCCGATCACAGTCACCGGCAGTTCTGACAAAGCGTCTTTCCAAAGCCGTTCCGTCGTCGGGGTCCATAGTCCGAGCGCACTCTCGGGCAGGACGGCGACTTTCACGCCCTGCGCGGCAGCCTCGCGGACCATGGCAATGGTTTCCCGCTGCTGCTTGTAGCCGGCAGGCTGTCCCGCCCCTTCGTAACCGAAAGTGGTGTTGATGCCGGTCCAGCCCTCAATTACCTTTGGTTGCGTCCAGAATGCGGCGGACCAGGCAGCAAAGCCGGCCACCACCGGAACCGCGATCCGCCAAAGGCTTGTGGTCATCATGAGCAACAGGATCGCGGTTGCTGCCAGCCCCAACCAGCCCCATCCCGGAAAGAGCACACC
>NZ_CP045348.1:0-22652 GCF_009363375.1 Labrenzia sp. THAF187b
GGCGCCGAAGGCAACGCCGAAACCCGGGGACAGATGCGATTGCCGCCCGTCGAGTACCGGGGCCACCATGCGGCAGGCCGTCACCTCGATATCGCCGACAGAGACGGTGAGGCCGATATCCTCCAGCTCGACGAAAACCTCGACTTCCCCCGCGGAAAGCTCCTCGACATAGGGATGGGACGCGCCGGCGGTGCGAAGGCGCGTATAGGCAATGCCCGTCAGGAAGCCTTCCTCGCCTCGCACCAGATGGCCGAGCGTTTCGGATGCACCGTAGGGAGGACGCAGCGGCACCCGCGTGATGTCGACCGGCGCCTCCTCCCGCTCCTGACTCTCCCCGGGAAGGCGATCGCGGCAGCGGGATGAGGGAGGCGCGCATGGAGTGCTCGCAACCTCCTCGGGAAGAGGCAAAGAGGCCGCCTCCTCCATGAGCGAGAAATCGAGCAGCCGGTGGGTGTAGTCGTAGGTTCCACCCAGGATCTGGCCGCACGGCAATTCCTTCACTGTGGCAGAGATATGCCGGTCGTGGCGGATGGTCGAAAAATCGATGGGCGCGCTATGGCCCATGCGCCGTAAGGTCGCACGATGGGCGCGCAGCAGAAACGTCGCCTCCGCCACGTCGCCCTGTGCCTGTTTCAGCGCCAGGGCAGTAAGATCCCGATCATAGAGCGCGCCTTCGGTCATCACCCTGTCGACTGCACCCCGCATCTGCTCACCTATCTGGGCGACCGTGAGTTCCGGCACGGAGGGATCACCCCGACGCCTGCGCGCCAGCGCATCAAGGCTTGCAGCGATAGCGGCCTCGCCGCCCTTAACGGGAACGTACATCGGATATCTCCAGCCTCACGCTACGGGGAAGGCAGGCGCACCAATCTCCCGCCGTCAGAATGAGGTCGACGCCGAGCGGATAGGCAGCGTTGTTGCACGTCCATTGCGCGAGAAACGTCGCCGGCAGGCCAAGGGGGGCGAGGGTCCGACCCCCGGGTCCGATTCCCGGCCCCGAAAGGTTGAGCGCCGCACCGCCCGAAAGGCCCGTGACCTCCGCAATGACCGTGGCGGAAAGATGCGGGTCGGCCGGGCTTCCCTTCGGAAAGATATCGATCCGATCCAGCATCTCGCCACGACAGAGGGCAAAGGTGCAGGACTTTCTATCCACCATCGGCCACCGCGCCGCGATTGCGCGATCCCGAATATCCACGAAGCTTTCGTCGATCCAGAGCGGTGTCGTAGTGTCGGCCAATGTTGACAGAACGACCGCGTGCGCCGCCTGGCCTTCAGCAAGGACGACGACTTTGCCGGGGTAGGAAAAGGCTTCCAGAAGCCGGCGGAATGCGCGCTGGTCCTCGTGGATGCGGTCCGCGCCTCGCTGGTCTATCTCGATTTTCACGGTGCACTTCCTTGTCTCGCCGCGGTGAAGAAATGCGCCGCCGTCTTCTGCGCCTCCTCGGCCTTGCGGCATCGCCGCGCCATGATGGCGTCTTCGGCCGGCTGCAGCAGCTCCAATGCGAGCAGGGCGTGCGACTGCGGATCCTGCAGCAGCGCGTCGAAGAAGGCGGCGAGTTCAGCCCGCTCCGGATCGCGGCCGAGCACCACGGCATAACCGCGCCGACCGTCGATCTCCACGATGCAGCGCGTCATGGTCGCCTCGCCGAGATGGAAGGGCGTTCCCGTCACGGGCGCTTTCGCACACAACTGAAGAAGGCCGACCTCCGGTCCGACAAACCGGCGCGCCGCATGGCGCTGCCGGCTGCCGTCGAAGGCCGATCTCAAGAGGTCGATAGGGGCGCGGGCAAGCACCCCCATCCATTCACGACGCCCGCCCTCGGTGGAACAGTGCTCAGGCACGGCTGACCTTGGCGTCATAGACATCCTCGGGAGAGAGTGGCACCAGACGATCACCCATTTCGCGCTTCAACGCGGCAAGCTGTATCTCGTCTTCGGCTGTCCTGTCCTCCTTGCGAGCCAGCGTGATAAACTCGGGGCGGACATGGCCGGGACGGATCGTCACCTCAACGACGGTACCCCGATAGGTGAAGCGGAAGTAGTATTTGCCCTTGGGGCTTTCCTCGATGCCATCCCAACCGAGCGACCGGTCAACCGTGTAGCGGTCGTCCGTCAGGGCGCGCGTGACGAATTCGATGGCGTCGCGGCCGCCGGGGCCGGGAAACGCCGTATCGATGCGCACCTCGCGGCGCTCGATCGGCCGGCCCTCGTCGAGCAGCGGAAAGGCGCGTTGCATCACTTTCAGGCCATGCGCCACGCCGCCCGGAAAGGTGGTGCCGTGATAGTTCAGGAGTTCGGCAAAGCTGACGGTGAAGGTTTCGCCGTTTTCGAGATAGGTGATCGTGTCCAAGATTGGCTCCTGTCTTGCGGTTATGATGGAAGGGCCGCCTCCCCGAAGATCGGGGAAACGACATCTGGCCGGCCGGGGCCGGGAGTATGGCGGGCAAACGGCACGCCGTAGAGACGGGCGAGTTCTCCGTCCGTCATCATCGCGGAGGCTTGGCCATAGCGGACCTCGTCTCCGGCATGCATCATCAGCGCCCGGTCCGCAAGGAACAGGCCGTGCTGCGGATGGTGGGTCGTAAAGATGATCGTATGGCCGCGCGCCTGCCGCAGGCGCATGAGGACTCCGAGCAGAAGGTCCTGATTGGCGAGGTCGAGCGAGGCGGCCGGCTCGTCGAGCACCAGTACTTTCGTTTCCGTCGCCAGCGCCCGGGCAAGCAGCACAACCTGCCGCTCGCCGCCGGAAAGCTGGCCGAAGGGCCGCCCGGCGAAACACTCGGCGCCCACGGCCGCGAGCGCGGAGAGCGCCGCCGCCTCGTCCTGCTTGCCCGGCAGGCCGAAAAGCCCGAGCCGCCCGGCCCGTCCCATCGTCACGATATCGAGGCAGCGATGCTGCTCGCCGCCACTTTGCAACTGCGGCACATAGCCGACGAGCGCCGGCATGGTGCGCTCACCCTCGGTCAATGTCAGCGAACCGAGCAAGGTGCGCAGCAGCGTCGTCTTGCCCCGTCCGTTACGGCCGAGGATCGCCAGCACCTCACCCTCCGCCAGCTTGAAGCTGACATGGCGGAAGATCCAGCGCTCACCCCTTCGAAGGCCGGCATCCTTGAGTGTGATCATCGGGCAGGGCCTCCCTGCGTCTGGCGCGTGCACAGGAGATAGATGAAGACGGGTGCGCCTATGACCGCCGTCAGGATACCGAGCGGCAGTTCCGCGCTCGTCACGGTGCGGGCGAGCGTATCGACCGTCACCATGAAGCTGGCGCCGAGCAGCGCCGCCGTACCGTGGAAGCGGCGATGGCTTTCGCCGACGAGCAGGCGCGCGGCATGGGGAATGACGAGGCCGACCCAGCCGATGACGCCGGAAACCACAACGCAACCGCCGATGATCACCGAGATGACCGTAAAGACCAGCCAGCGCGAGAAGCCGACATTGACGCCGAAGGACCGCGCCTCCTCTTCCCCCATCGAGAGCACCGCGATGCGGAAACGCAGGCGATAGAGAAGCGCGATGGCGACGAGGATGACCGGGCCGTGCTCGACGACTTTCTGCCAGCTTGACGAGGAAAAGCTGCCCATCAGCCAGAAGACGATGGCGGGAAGCGAGGTCTCCGGATCGGCGACATATTGCGTGAGCGAGATCATGGCGGAAAACAATGCGTCTATGACGATACCGGCCAGGACGATGGAAAGGATCGAACGCCCTGCGACATGCGAAATCGCGGCCACCAGGACCAGCGCCGTAAGCGCCGAGGCAAAGGTGGCTGCAAACAGCATCGCGGCGCTGCCTCCGACGAGCAGGGTCAGCGTGCCACCCAGCGCTGCGCCGGAGGAAAGGCCCAGGACACGGGGCGAGACGAGCGGATTGCGGAAGAGCGCCTGCAGGGCCGCCCCGCAGAGCGCAAGTCCCGCTCCGACGATCGCTGCGAGCAGAATCCGCGGCAGGCGCACATTGATGAGTATGCGCTCTTCCATCGTTTCCGGTGCGGCCATGCTGGAAAGCCAGCGGCCGAGAATCTGCCATACGTCGGCAAGCGGTATGTGGAACCGCCCGGTGGCGGCGGAGACGAAAGCCGCCACCGCAAGGACAAGCACGAGCGACAGCCAGTGAAGGGCACCGCCAGCCGCCTGCCCGTTCGAAAGCCGGGCCTCGGTCAGGGCGGACGTCATTTGCGGGCAAACTGCTCGTAGTTGGCGGCACCCTTGTTGAGTTCGAGCTTCAGCACGGCATCAATCTCTTCATCGGTGGGCGTATAGTTATAGAGCCGCTCGAAGCCGCTCTTCACCTCGGTGCGCAGGTCGAAATGGAAGAGGTCCGGATGGGCGAGATTGGCGAGCCACATCCAGGTGAAGGGGCTTTCATGGCTGGCGCTGTCCCAGACATAACCGCCGTTCGGCGTCTTGTAGACGCGACCAGCCTTTGCCGCGGCTGTCTGCGACAGGATAGAATCCTCCAGGATCGTTTCGCGGCCGGCGTCGGCTTCGTGCGCCGTCAGCATGATAAGGTCGGGGTTCCAGGCCGCGATCTGCTCTGCATTGACCTCGGCCCGGACGCCAAGACCCGTGGCGACATTCTCGCCGCCGACCAGACCGATGAAAAAGTTTTGGTAGCTCCTCTCCCCTGTGGCTGTGAACTTGTCCTTGGAGGAACGCAAGTGCAGGATTTTTGGCCTGTCTACATTGGGATGTGCGTCAAGGGTCGCCTTGATCTCTTCCATCACTGCGTCGCGCCATGCGAAAAGCGCCTCGGCCTTGTCCTGCTTGCCGAGGATGTCGGCGGCCAGACGGATGTTTTCACGCGCCAGTTCCTCCGTGCCACCATTGCCGCCGCCGACCATCAGAGCCACGGGAATGCCGGCATTGCGCAAGGGTGCGACGAGTTCGTCACCACGACCGCCCCATTGGATGACGACGTCCGGGTTCAGCGCGGCGATCGCCTCGACATTCGGCATCCATCCGCCGCCGCCCTCTGCGACAATGCCGCTCTCGATGGACGCGGCATCCGGGAACATCTTTTTAAGCAGGCCGGTTTCGAAGGCCTTGCGCGATCCGGGATTCATGCCGACCAAGCGTTCGGAGGAGCCATCCACGGCAATGACGGTCGCGGCACCAGGCTTCGGGAGTGTGACGATCCGCTTCGCTGGGCCGGGCAGCGTAACCTCCGCGCCCGTCACATCCTTGAAGGTGACGGGATCAGCAAGGAGCGGCGCCGGCGAAAGGGCGAGAAGGAAAAAGGCGGCAGACAGGCGCAGTTTCAAAGTCATCGGTTGTCCCATTATTCATGATAATAATACTCATGTTTTTTTGTACAAAGGGGAAGGCGTCGTATCAAGTCGAACAAATCGGACAATATGGGAAGAAATTTCGAACAGCGACGCCATCGGGAAAGCTGCCGCCGGACAACTGTCGATCGCATCAATACCGACGACAGGTGAGCGCCATTGGCGGGAGATCGTGTCAAGCATCCGCACAGGCCCTCAGATTGGGCGCAAAGCGATCGAGGAAGCGGGTCGTTGTCGGCATGAAGCGTGAACCGTGATGGTACATCGGGTCGAGCGAGGAGATGACCATCGTGCCGGCCGTCGAAATCGTATCCACGTAGAGGATGGCGCGCCCCTCGCCGTCTCGGGCTAGAACCGTTGCGCCTTCCGGTGGCGTGAACCAGCCGTGCATATGCCAGGTCACCTCCTGCTTGCTGATGTCACGCATCAATGGATGTATACTGGCCTGATCGGTCAGTTCGACCCCGAGATCGGCTCCAAGGGTCAGCCACCACCACCAATTTGTCGGCGTTCTGGTGAAATTGACCGCGGGAAGCCATAATTCCGAGTGACTTTCCCCCAAGGCAACTACCGTGCCGCCGGCATTGAGATGGCGTGCAATGACTGCCTTCTGCTTGATCATGCGCTGGGCCGGCGTTCGGCATGGCACCCAGAGGATATCCTGGGGGCGCAGTACGTTGACGAGGTCCTCGGGTGCGCAGATGACATCAAAAATGCCGGTATAGGCCGACCCTTCCAGACTATGGATATGGTAGTAGGTGCCGGAACTCGGGGCGATGATGCGTGGGCCCACCCTGCCTGTATCGCGCGCGCCGCCATAGCTCTCGGCCCTGGCCAGCGGCAAGTCTTCGAGCGGCAGTGTCAGCGCGAAGCAATTCGAGGAGAGGCAGGAACCGCCGTTTGCCCAGTTGATGATGCGCCGCGTCAGGTCCGGGGCGAGATTCCATTCAAGCCCGATCGTGCCGAGGTCATTGCCGGCATGGGAGAAGAACCGGCCACCCCGCGGCCTTGCCCACACCCAATCGACCGGGACTCGCGCGGGACCCAGCCCGTTGACGGCCACCGCGCCCTCCGGTGGCGGATTGCAGCCGCGTCCGTAGAAACCCGCGACGCCCCTGTTGGTCTCGATCTTCTTCAGGTCGATACCGTCATAGAGCGGATGAGGATTGATCGACGACAGACCGAAATCTTGTCGTTTTGGTGCGACGATCGAACGATACTGACCGATGCCATCAACCAGCGGACGCGCCATGTGGCCGTTGAAGAACCAGCGCCCACCGTGATCGAGAAAAGATGCGAGCGCATCCTTGAGCGCCAGCATGGCATTCTGGTCGAGCTGATTACCGGTGATCAGCCCCTTGTGCGATATGAGCATCTCGGCCGTGAGATCGGCTTGCTCAGTGATGGCGACCTCTCCACGGAGCGCGGCAGCCCGAACCGTCTCGGATGGCTCTTCGAAAGTGGATTTCAAGAAAATCGTGGTCATGCTGCCCCCTACCGATCAGTTCTGTCTGCAAGGCAAAGTCATGAGCCAGCATGGTTTTGAGTATCATGACTAGTTTTATCATGTTTTCTCGGATAGGAGATGAGGTGGCGTTTGGACAAGTCGAATGAATAGAACAGATCGAACGATCATATCGAACAAGCTCTCGGCGGTATCGATACGGGATTTTCTCCTTGTTACGACCGTCTGGAAGCGCAGCAGCTTTAGGATTGCCGCGCGGGAGTTAGGGATAAGCCCGTCGGGCCTCTCCCATCAGGTTCGCAAGGTCGAGGAAGCTCTTGGCACGACCTTATTCGAACGGTCCAGCCAGCAGGTGAAGGCGACCCTGGAAGGTGAGGTTCTCTTGTCTCACATTCAGGATGTCCTCGGAGTGGTTGGTAAACTTGACCTCCTCGCCGAGAAGACGAGCCGGCCCTTCGGAGGGCACCTTAAACTTGGCGCGATCTCAACGATCGGTGCCTATGTTTTGCCTCACGTCGTAAATCTGTTCGAGGCAAACTTTCCCGACGTCAGAATTGATCTCCTGGAAGGCAAGACCGAAGGGGTCACCCAACGTCTCCGCGGAAGTGAAATTGACATGATGTTATCTTGCCGTTTCGCTGACGATGCGGATCTGGAAACAAAATCTCTGTTCACCGAGCGCTTTGATTTGATCGTCAACGTAGCTCATCCACTTGCTGCAAATACATCAATAAACGTTCAAGATCTTGATGCATCTGAGTTTATGACGATGGCAGACGGCGAGGGTTATAGCGAAGATACGCTACCTGCAGCGATACACACGACACAGCACGACTACAATGCTTGTTGCACCGAAATCAGAGGGTTGAGTCTCGAAACAATCGGTGCGCTCGTTTCAACGAGAGGGGGGGCTAGCCTGGTTCCTTCGTTAGCCTCTCCCCGGCTAAGTACCTTTCCTAATGTGAAAATTGTGAGCATCTCCGGCCGCGCGCCACAACGAACCATATACGCTTCCTGGCGCAGATCGTCGCCTCATCAGGAGGCATTTCATCAGTTGTGCCATGTTTTGAGTGAGATGCAGGCGGTATGCGATCTTCCGATCGCAGGTGCGAGTTCCTTATAGTTGGTTAGAAAAGTTGCAAGATTCGAGCACTGTTCTTGGAGCGTTACCTGCTCCGTTTTTCGGATGTGGAAGCAGCCTGTCGGATGCAATTGTCGCGGAAATCCTAAAACCTGCAACAGATCGGCCGCTCCCGGAAAATCAAGGGTTTTCGTGTCGCGTGTCTTTGTCGCAAGTGGTAAGAAACTTGCGACATGATTTGCGACAGGGGGAGCCGTGAGCCGCCAACCAGATTCCGACGCCGGCCGGGTGTTCATCGGCTATGCCCGCGTCTCGACACGCGGCCAGGACCTCGACGCGCAGCGCGCCGCCCTTGGCGCGGCCGGCTGCGTCCGCATCTTTGAGGAAAAGGCGTCCGGAGCGAAGCGGGACCGGCCCGAGCTGGCGCGGATGCTCGACCATCTGCGCGCCGGCGACGTGGTGACGATCACCAGGCTAGACCGCCTCGCCCGATCGACGGCCGACCTTCTGGCGATCGCGGAGCGGATCAAGGAGGCCGGTGCTGGCCTGCGATCGCTGGCAGAGCCGTGGGCCGACACGACGACGCCGGCCGGGCGCATGGTGTTGACCGTGTTCGCCGGCATTGCGGATTTCGAGCGTAGTTTGATCGTGGAGCGCACGAGCGCCGGCCGGATCGCGGCGAAGGCGCGAGGCGTCCGGTTCGGCCCCTCCCCTGCCCTCACGGCCGAGCAGATCGAGCACGCCCGCCAACTCATCCATGACGACAAGAAGCCGGTGGCGGAAGTCGCCCGGCTTTTGAAGGTGCATCGCGCCACCCTATACAGGGCACTTGATGGCGCGTCAGCGAAATGAGCAATCATGATTACATGATTGCAAGAAATCACTTTTGCCGTTGTTAGCCAGCGACCGACAAACCACGGATTTCAGCGGCTTGGATTCAAGAGCTTGCAGAATCAGTATTTTCAGCGTTACCACTTACCATCATGAGTCGTAGCCCTAACGCCATTCCAGCCCGTGAAAGAGTCGCCGCCCTTCGGGCGCGGCGTGAAGCTGCGGGCATGGCGCGCGTTTGGGCCGACCTACCGGGCGAACTGGTTGAACAGTTGGACCGGGCCAAGCAGCAGAAGGGCGTGCAATCCCGCGCGCCCATCATCGAGGAAGCTTTGAGGTTTTATTTCGAGAAGCAGCTAGGGGCATAACGGCAAAACGCCCGATCGTTGGCGCGATCGAGCGTTTTATAGGCCGTCAGACACACTGTAGGTCAGGAGTCCGCTAACTCTCCCCTTATCTACGCTAGAGCACTCCAATTCGCAAGATTGATTCTTGCGAAAATGGGGAAAGCTGTGCCTGCCGTCCATGCCGTCATGCCCTCCCGAACGGAAGGACGAAGGGCATATGTTGAGGACGCAAATCGCGGCCGCGATCGGCTGCGCGCGTGGAAACGCGCTTGATGAGATCATGCGGGAAATCTGGACCAGGCACGGAGCCGGCCAGCTTAATGACGATGAGGCCGGCCAGCTCTCCGCGCTCGCCTATCAGCGCCGGGACACCTTGCGGGGATCGGGACAGACCGCGCTAGGGCTGGTCTTTCCGCCCCCGGCCGCGCGATGCCCGACGCCAGTTCGCCGGCATAGCCATATCCGGGGGCGATCGGAGGGCCGCATATGGCGGCCGACGACGCGCAAGGACGTGCAGGCGATTTTGAAGGCGGCCGAAATCTACAACGAGGCCGGCTTGCACGAGAAGGGCGAGCGCAGCGGGCCGCTAGGATCGGTGGCGCTGGACGTGCTGCGGCTGTTCGTCAATCTCATCGACTTCCGCACCGGCCGGCTTGAGCCGTCAATCACCACGATCATGGACAGGCTAGGCCGGTCGCGCGATACGATCGTGCGGGCGCTGAAGAACCTTCGGGCGCATGGTTTCATCGACTGGCTGCGGCGCTACGAGCCAACCGGCAACGAGGGGCGCGGCCCCCAGGTGCAGCAGGCGAGTAACGCCTATCGCCTGTCCCTGCCGGAGAAGGCCCGGCAGTTCCTCGGCCGGTTCGGCAAGGCCCCTCCCCCGCCTGCGGATCATGGACAGGAACAGAGGGCTTGGAGCGAGGCAATCGACGCCTACAAGAAGGCCCTGCCTCTTGATGAGCGAACGCAGCTCGACGTGGGCGATAGCCCACTAGGGCGTGCTCTTGTCAGCATGGCAAAGGGCTTGATGAAACGTGAGTCCGATAACCAGACTGAATCCCCCTCTAATTCTATTCTCTATATGAAAACATAAGCGGTCGCCGCTGTTCGGGCCGCTCACGCGGCCCTGCGGCGGTTCCGGCCCGCGCATAGGCGGGCCGGCAAGCGGCACCCTCAGAGCAAAATCCGCAACGCTTGCGCCTGCGGTCACCGTCCTATGGGCTTTCGACAGGAAGCAAGGGGCTGTGCTCAATATGAAATCATGTAAACATGCTTGCATGTAATCGCAAATTGTGCGATTGTTGTTTCGTACGATACAAAAGAGGCCGCCATGTCCCCCGCCAATCCGACCGCGAAGACCTATGCTGCGCTGAATCGGGCGTTCGATTTCTTCAATGACCGGCTTTTCGGCGGCGAGCTGCCGGGCTGCCTCGTGACCTTGCAGCGGAAGAACAAAGCCTATGGCTATTTTGCCGGCGGCCGGTTCGGATCGAAGGACGGCGCGGAGATCACCGACGAAATCGCGTTGAACCCCTCACACTTCAAAAGCCGGACGGACGAGCAAAGCCTTTCGACGCTGGCGCATGAGATGGCGCACCTTTGGCAGCATCATTTCGGCAAGCCCTCGCGCGCCGGGTATCACAATAAGGAATGGGCCACGAAAATGCACGCGATCGGCCTGCACCCTTCCGACACCGGCCGGCCGGGCGGCAAGGAAACGGGGCAATCGTGCAGCCATTACATTGTCGAGGCTGGCCCCTACGCCCGCGCCTTTGCGGAGCTGGCGGCGCAACCCGACTTTTCCGCCCTCTATGTCGAGCTTTGGGACGATGCCGACGCCCGGAAAAAGCGGAAGGCGAAGTCGGCCAGCAAGACCCGCTACACCTGCCCGTCATGCGACATGAACGCTTGGGCGAAACCGGGCGTGCGCTTGGTGTGTGGTGAGTGCGACGAGCCGATGGCGGCGGAGGATTCGGAGGGCTAGTTAACGAACTGGAAATGCAAACATGCTTTCATGCAAGATGGAAAGCATGTAAACTTCCTTGCATGAAAGGATGCAAACATGATTACAGTAGCGTTCTGCACGCAGAAGGGCGGGACCGGCAAAACGACAATCGCGACGGCGCTTGCGGTCGCGGCACATCGGGCCGGGAAGAAATCGGCCTTGCTCGACCTCGACCCACAGACGAACGCCGTCAACTGGTTTGATCGGCGCGACGGTGACGGGCCGGACGTGGCCTCGATCCAGCCGGGTGCTATCCGGCGCTCGCTGGACGCCTATCGCGGCCTTGGCATGGATTGGGTGTTCATCGACACCCCCGGCAAGATGGACAGTGCCTCGGCCGAAGCGGCCAAGCACGCCGATATGGTCGTGATCCCGACGCAGGCGCAGATTTTCGCGATCGACACATTGGAGCCGCTAAAGCGGCTGCTAGACATGGCTGGCAATCCGCCCGCGTTCGTGGTGCTGAATCTGGTGCATCCGAACGCCGGGGGCAGGGCGGCCGACGACGCGGCCGCGATTGCCGAGCGGTTCAACGTAACGGTTGCGCCTATCCATATGTCCCGCCTGAAAGCCCATGAGGACGCGCCGGCCTTGGGCCAGACGGCGCAGGAATTGGAGCCGGAAGGGCGCGCGGCGCAGGAAATCGCCGGCCTGTTCGCGTTCCTTTCGGAGCAGGCAAGCATGATTGCAGGAAATCATGAAAGGATGAAAGCATGAGCCGCAAGCCTTCCCTTTTGGCGAGCGCCATCAAGACCGCAGAGCAGCCGGCCGCAGCGCCGACCGGCACGGACGTTTCTGATACACCGGCCGAGCCGAAGCGCCGCGCGCGCAGCGGCCAGACGGCCGGGAGCTATGTTGCACCGTCGCGGGCCAACAAGAGCGCCAAAACGCACTACCTGCCGCCTGCCTATTGGGAAACGTTGGAAGAGATCAGCTTTCGCACGCGCGACCCGCAGGGCAAGCGGATTCCGCAGGAGCGGCTTGTTGCCGAGGCGCTGAACCTGCTTTTCGTGAAATACAATTTCCCGGTCATTCGCGAGGATGGGGATTGAAACTATAACAATATGTACTATAGTTTTTTGTGCTATAGTGAGGTGTCGTGCGAATTTTCCTGACCAAAGGCGTTGTGCGGTTCGCTCGCAGGCAACGGATTGCTGATGCCAGCTTGGGCGAGGCGATTGAACGGGCCGAGCGGGGCACGATCGACGCCGATCTTGGCGGCGGCCTCATCAAGCAGCGCGTGGCGCGGCCCGGTCAGGGACGCTCTGGCGGGTTTCGGATGATTGTCGCCTATCGGGCTGCTGGCCGCGCGGTGTTTCTGTATGCGTTCGCCAAGAACGAACGTGACAACATCGACGCGGACGAGCTGGAAGCCCTGCGCACGATCGGCGCGAATTGGCTTGCCGCATCGGCCGAGCTGGTCGGGCAAGCTATTGAGGACGGAGATTTGAAGGAGATCGAGCATGACGACGACGAAGCCTAGCCGTCTTTCCCGCGAAATCGCGGAAATGGCTGGCGCGCAGCGCCGCCTCGGGATCATGGATGAGGCGACCTATGAGAAGATCACGGCGCGGCACTTTGGAGAGAAGACCCTCCCGACCGAAGCGCCGATGACGGGCGCGGAAGTGCGGGCCGTGCGCGAGCGGGCGCACCTTAGCCAAGCCGCGTTCGGCCGTTATCTCAACGTGACGCCCGGCTATGTGTCGCAACTTGAACGCGGCGCGGCGCAGGCAAAGGGGCCGGCGCTGGCCTTGTTGAACGTCATTCGTCGCCGAGGCATTGAAGCGCTTCATTAATAGCGCAGCGCAAACATGCTTGCATGTAAGCGTGTAAGCAATCCGCCCCCGGCCGTCCCTACGGCCCTAGATGATGAGAGCGGGCCGGTCGGGGGCTAGCGCCGTGCCTGCGGAGGCCAAGCCATGACGACCAAGACGGCCGAAACGATCATCCGGGAGCTGACGGCCCGACATGGGGTTGCCGTTCAGCGCACGGCGCTGGACGATTGGGCCGATGATGCCACCCGGCTTTCAGGGGACGATGGTGTTGTTGATGAAGTTGGGGAGCTGGTCATTGCCTTACGGCGGGCGCAGGCTGTTGACGGGATCGAGCTGACCCGGCTTCATTCGCGTTATCTGGACGAACGGGACGCGGCGTAGCCGCCCGGCCCGGAGGCGAACGCGCCCCCATGTCGCGCTGTAGTGAGCCGGAGGGCGGCAAGTGACAAAGCCCCGGTGCGTCAGCGCCGGGACCGCTGTTCCCATCTTGCCGGCTCGGGCAGGGGGGCTTTTCGCTTCTCACGCAGCAGGGCTTTCATTTCCTCGCCCGAAATCCCCGACCGGGGATCATCGGCCGCCGCCTCGATGCTGCGCTTGAGCAGTTCCTGGCGCAGATCGGCATGGGGTTCCAGCTCCTTATGCTCGCCCAAGATCACGAACACGGCTTCGGACGGATCAAGGAACGTTTCCTGTTCGATCAGATCGAGCAGCCACAGGGCCAGCGACGGCGGCAAATAGGCTTCAAATCGCAACCCGCCCTCTGCGACCTGGTTGCGGAGCCGCTTGGTTTGTTCGACTGCATGGGCCTTATCGGCGGGATCGGGCCATTCGGGCGCATCGGTGTCGGTCATGGCTTCATCCTTCATGCTTGGTCGAACAGCCCCCGGAACTCGGGGTCGGCATAATAAGCCAGCTTGCCGGCTACGATCGGCCGTTGCCCGGCGAGGAACAGCAATTCGACATGCTGCGGCAGGTTGCGGACCTCATCAGGGGTCAACAGCGGCCGGGCCGTGTGTTGCTCACTGTGCGAAATGCCGGATTTGTCGGAATCGAGCGCCCGGCTCATGGTCTGGAACACAACGGTTTCCTGCCCGAGTAGATCGGAGACAAGCCGGGCGCTATCGTGATCGTTGACGCCGAACACCTGTAGGACGCCGGCGTTTGAAAGGAAGGTGCCGGCGCGCTGCCCGTATGTGGCGCGGAGCTGGTGAACGTCTTGCAGGATGGGCCAGAGCTGGACGCCATAGCCGGCCATGAGGCCCATTGCGCGCTCGACGGGGGCCAGATGGCCGAGGGCGGCGAACTCATCCAGCAGATAGAGGACCGGCACGGCCGGCTTGGCGGGATCGCGGGCCATGTCGGTGAGGCTTTGGGCGACGAGCAGACGCAGCCAGCGCGAATAGGTGGCGAGGCGATCGGGTGGCAGGACGAGGAACACAGAGACGTTGCGGCGCTTGAGATCGGCAAAGCGAAAATCGGATCGGCCGAGGACGGCGACCATGCGCGGGCTGTCGAGGAAATGGGTATGGCGCTGCGCGGCCGAGAGGACGCCGGCGGCTTCCCGGTCGGATTTGCCGAGGTGGCGGTTTGCGGCGCGGGCGATCAGGTCGGAGGCGGCCGTTGACGCCTGCATGTCCTTCAGGAGCGCCGCGAAGGCGTCAGGGGCGAGGGTGAGATATTCGCGCAGGGTGGCGAGGTTTCGCCGGTCGCGCGGCTCGCTGGCGGCAATATGGAGGATCAGGCCGGCAATGAGCGCCTTGGCTTCCTCGTTCCAATGCGCTTCGCCCGCCATGCCCGGTTCATCGAACACGAGGGCGTCGGCCAAGGTGCTGGCATCTTCCGCGATATCGAGGCCGGCCGTGTCGAGTTGGTCGAGCGGATTGAAGGCGGCCGAGGGCTGGCCGGTGACGCCGAAGGGGTCGAGGACATGGACCGGGCCGAATTGCTGGCGGGCGCGGCCGGCGATCTTGGCATTTCGCCCTTGGGGTCGATGCAGATCACGGAGCGGTCGGCGGTGAGCAGGTTGGGGATGATGGTTCCTACCCCTTTGCCGGTGCGCGTGGGTGCCATCGTCAGCAGATGGGCCGGGCCGTCATAGCGCAGGAGCTTCCCGGTCTTGCCGTCGCGGCCGATCAGCAGGCCGGAATCGGCGCGGGCGAGGGCGGCGGTTTCCTTGTCGGTGGCGAAGCGGGCCGAGCCGTGGGTTTCGCCGTCCATATCTCCGAAATGGATAATCAACGGATTGGTGAGGAAGCGGAAGGCGAGCGCCAGCAGCACCAGCAGCGTGACGAGATCGAGCAGGAGAACCGGAACCGAGCCGACGCGAAAGCCGATTTGTTCGAGAGCGAAGCGGCCGCCGAAACCGACGACGAACAGGACGATAACAAGGAGGAACAGAAGCCCGAGAAGCGGTTTCCAGATGCGGAAAGGTGCGGCGAGCAGAGCGACGAACGCCCATAGCGGATCACGCGCGGCCTGCCGCATCATGTTCTTGAACGCGGCCCATGCAAGCGTTGCCTGACTCATGCGGCCGTCCCCCCGGCGCTGCCTGTCGTCTCCCCGGCCGGCGCGTTGCCGATCAGATCGGCAAACAGTTCCTTGTCACCGGGGCGCGTCAGGAAGTCGGGCAGCTCACGCTTGAGCCATTCGCCCAAGCGCCGGGAAAATTCCTCATCCTTGCCGTTTTCGAGGCGATGCAGGACGAGCGCACCGAGCAGCACCTTGCGGCGCGTGTCGTTGGCGCGTTCCTGCTTAGACAGCCGGGCCTTGAGCGTGGCGCGCTGCGCATCCAGTTCGGCCAAGCGTTGTTCGATCGTTTTGCGCGCCATTCCTCAAATCTCCTTTTCCGGTTGTTCGCCTAGACTATCATTCCCGGCCCTCTTTTCCAGTGTTTGCCTGTTGCGCTTGAGTTTTCGACGGTTTTGCATCACAATTCCGGCCTCAGTTTCATTGCATCGACCTTGCCGCAGCGCGACACCAAGCGACGAAAGAGCGTAGCGATTGAGTTGAGAAGGGCGCACTTACGACTTGCTTCGCAAGTCAGCGTTCCGCCTGCCGGCAGGCGGGCGGGAGAAGTGGAAACGGTATCGAGGCAACACGGTTGGCGATCTACCATTTGAGTATGAAGCCAGTTTCGAGGGCGACCGGCCGTAGCGCCGTCGCTTCGATGGCCTATCGTGCCGGGGAGAAGCTGACCAACGAGCGCGACGGCATCACGCATGACTACACGGCCAAGCAGGGTGTGGAACATGCGGAGATCGTCTTGCCGGAAGGCAGCCACGCAGATTGGGCGCGGGATCGTTCGGCCTTGTGGAACGCCGCCGAGTTTGCCGAGAAGCGGAAGGACGCCCGCGTTGCCCGCGAATTTGAGATTGCCTTGCCGCATGAGCTTTCGGCGGAACAGCGGCTTGAGGCAACGCGAGAGTTCGCGCAGGAGTTGGCGAACCGCTATGGCGCGGCCGTGGACTTCGCCATTCATGCGCCGCATGACGCCAGCGACGTTCGCAATCACCATGCGCATGTGATGATGACCACGCGCCAGGTGACGGAGGAAGGCTTAGGCGAGAAAACCTATCTTGAGCATAAGAATGCGCGGCTGTTGTCCGCTGGCCTAGCGACGACCGACATGCAGCTTCGCGACATCAGGCAGACGTGGGAGGGGATCGCGAACGAGCGGCTTGCGATGGCCGGGCTTGATATTCGGATCGACCATCGTTCGCACATGGAGCGCGGGCTAGAGATTTCGCCCACCGAACATATGGGCGTCCATGCCACGCAGATGGAGCGGCGCGGCCTTGACGTGGCGCGCACGCGGCTGGACGAGGAAGCGGCGCAGCGGAACGCCGATCTTATCCGCGAGAAGCCGGAACAGGTTCTTACCCTCATCACCGGCGAAAAGAGCGTGTTCGATCGGCGCGACATTTCCCGGACCCTGCATCGCTACATCAACGACGATGTGCAGGAGTTCCAGAGCGCCTTTGCGAAGGTGATGGCCTCGCCCGCCCTGGTCGAGCTTCAGCCGGAGCGGATCGACCAGGCTACAGGTGAGATCGCGCTTGCGCGGTTCTCAACCCGCGAAATGGTCGGGACTGAATCCGGCATGATCGAGAGCGCGCAGCGGATGCACCAGGCGCAATCTCATGGCGTCGAGCGCCGGCATGTCGAGCGCGCCATAGAGCGGCAGGACGCCGCCATTCAGCGCAGCGCCGGCGATGCTTCCGCCCGGCTGTCCGACGAGCAGCGCCGGGCGATCGAGCATATCACCGGGCCGGAGCGGATTTCCGCCGTGGTCGGTTTCGCAGGCGCTGGCAAGTCCACCATGCTCGCGGCCGCGCGCGAGGCGTGGGAGGCCGAGGGCTATCAGGTCCACGGCGCGGCGCTGTCGGGCAAAGCGGCCGAGGGCTTGGAGGAATCTAGCGGCATCCAGAGCCGCACGCTGGCGTCATGGTCCCGCGGTTGGGAGAACGACCGCGGCACGATCGGCCGCGGCGACGTGTTCGTGATCGACGAGGCCGGCATGGTCGGGAGCCGCCAGCTCGCCCGCTTCGTTGGCGAGGTCGAGGCGCGCGGGGCGAAGATCGTGCTTGTAGGCGATCATGAGCAGCTACAGGCGATCGGGGCCGGCGCACCGTTCCGGGCGATCACGGAGGAAATCGGCCATGCCGAGCTGTCCGAGATACGCCGGCAGCGCGTGGACTGGCAGCGGGAGGCTTCCGTTGACTTCGCCACGCATCGGACGGCCGAGGGGCTGGCGGCCTATCGGGATCACGGCAATATCAGCTTTGCGGAAACCGGGGAGGACGCGCGCGGCCAGATCGTGCGCGATTATCTTACCGACCGCGACGAGCGCCCGGACGGCACCCGCGTAGCGATGGCGCATCGCCGGGCCGATGTTCGAGCCATCAATGACGCGATCCGGGCCGAGCTACAGGACCGGGGCGAGCTGGCGCAGGGCGAGGACGCCGGCGGGCTGACCTTCCAGACCAATGACGGCAAGCGGGAGTTCGCGCCCGGCGACCGCATCGTGTTCTTGGAGAACAACCGCGACCTTGGCGTGAAAAACGGAATGCTAGGCACGGTCGAGCGTGTCGAGGCCGGCCGACCGGGTGCCGGCCCCATGATCGTCGCCCAGCTCGACGGCCGGGGCAGCGATAGCATTAGCGTATCGACTGGCGACTATCAGGCGATCGACCACGGCTATGCGACGACGATTCACAAAAATCAGGGCGCGACCGTGGACCGCGCCTATGTGATGGCGTCGGGCACCATGGACCGACATCTAACCTATGTCGCCATGACCCGGCATCGCGACGGCGTGCAGCTCTACGCGGCACAGGACGAGTTCACCAATGCCGGCCGCCTGGTCGAGCATGGGGCCGCGCCCTATGAGCACGATCCGCAGAAGTCCGACAGCTATTTCGTGACGCTGGAAAGCGACAAGGGCGAGCAACGCACCCTATGGGGCGTCGATCTTGAGGGCGCCATGACGGAGGCCGCGCCGGAGATCGGGGACAAGATCGGCCTTCAGCATCTAGGCTCCACCCCCATCACCTTGCCCGATGGCACGCAGACGCACCGGAACACATGGAAGGTTCAGGATGCCGGCGAGCTCGCCTATGACCAGCTTGAACGCCGCCTGTCGCGGTCAGGCGTGAAGGAAACGACGCTCGATTACACGAAGGACTTTGCCGAGCGGCGCGGGATCGCGGAGCAAATGGGCGTCCGCAGCGAGATCGAGATTCCGGCCGAGCGCGCCGGGCTACGTGCGGAACGGGAGTCGACGGCCGAGAAACAGCGGGGCGGCATGTTCGCCGGCCTCAAACTCAATGCGCGTCCTCAGCCTTCCCAGGAACGCGGTGAGCCTTCGCGGACGGTGCAGCGGCCGGAAAGAGAGGGGAACTTGCGGCCAGCGCCGGCGCAAGACCGCCCCGATACCGATAGATTGGCCGAGCGGGCGCGGCGGCAGTCGCCGCTTGAGGCGGCTGTTGACCGCTATTCGCGGGCCTATCAGTCCATTGACCAGCACCGGCGCGACGGCCTGCCTGTCCTCGACATGCAACGGCAGGAAATTCGCGCGGCCGGGCAGAAGCTCGACCAGGTGCAGAACGGCATGAAAGATTTGATGCGCTCGACCTTGCAACACGATCCGGCAACGGTGCGTGCCATGACCGAGCTTTCCGGCCGGGAGCGTGTCGCCCAGGTCATCGACGGCATGAAGCGCGAGAACGCCGCCCTGCAAGACCCCAATATCAGGGCCGAGCGGTTCGTGAACCGCTGGCAGGAGCTACAGGGCCAGCGCCAGGAACTTCGTGGCTGGCAGCATGACGATGCCCGCGCGAAGGTCGAAGGCCAAATGAACAGCATGGCCCACAGCCTCGAACGTGACCCGCAGGTCGATTCCATTCTGCGCAATCGGCGTCAGGAGCTTGGAATCGGGCAGCAGCAGCGCCGGGGCCAGAGCATTGCCCATGAGCTGCAAGAGGAAATGACACGCGGCCAGCGCCTCAGCAGGGGCATAGGCATGGGAATGTAGGCAGGGAGATCATATGACGGAACTGGACGACGACAGGGAAGGATTCGAGCCGGAGGACGCCGGCGACCCGGCCGCAGCCTTCGACGCGCTACGGCAGACGGTGGATAATCTCGCCGGCGACCTCACGCGGGAAATGACCACCATCCGCAAGGGCGTGGAAGCGGCCTTTGAGGAATTTGACCGGCATGGGCCGCCGGAGGACTACAAGCCGGAGCTGGCGCAGATCGTGCAGCAGCTCGCCCATGTTGCGGAGCGCCTGCACGGCGTCGAGCAGACGCCCATTCTCCGGCAGGGCGCACAGCACTATGCGGCCGCGCTCGAGCGCAGCGGCGAGGGCCTGGTGAGGACCGCCGTGCAGCAGCTCGAGCGCCAGGCGGCCGACCTCGAGCGCATCAGCAGCGTGCTTGCCTCCCATAACAAGAGCGCCTTTCATCGGAAGGATCAGGATTTCCGCATGTGGATGGCGGGCGGGATCGGCATCATAGCCGGGGCGTTCCTGTTGGCGTTGTTGCCGCGCTTTCTGCCGTTCTCCGCTGACAGCCATGTTGCTGCCCTTGTCATGGGTAACGACCGCATCAACGCGGCATATGCCATGATCAACTCTGTGGATCCTATCGGCGTCAAAAAGATGCAATGGGGGGCCGGGTTCTATGAGGCCAGCGGCGGGGAGATTTCCGCGTGCTTGGAGAAGGCCAGGCAGACGGCCAAGGATCAGAAGTGCAACATTACTGTGCCCGCGCCGAAGGAAGGCCTTTGAGATTTCGCATGCGCGTTTCGCGCCAGCTCGGTCAACCCGTTCTTTTTGATAGTAAAATACGCATTACGTAGCATCCTGGGTATCCGAAGTGAAAGCACGGTGGAACGGCTTGTGTTTAGGAGGTAGTTCGGCTTTTGTTGGAGCCAGTGAGATCGCTGTCCTTGCCGTTGGGATGCCGTCCTCGGTTTGGTGCATGCCGATGAGCAACGCGGTGCCCGCTCTCGCCAAGTCCGACAGGAAGGACCAAATGATGGGGTGCAGCGGTCGATCGAGCGAGGCGAAGGGCTCATCGAGTAGAAGTATCCGCGGTCGCCGCAAGGCGGCGAGCGCGATGTTGAGACGTTGCTTCTCTCCACCGGACCAGGTCACGGTAGGCAGATCCCAGATATGTGGCGGTAGCGCCAACTGCTCAAAGAGCCCTTCTATTTCGGTGAGGCAAGTGCCGGGCGCGGCCGTCTCTCGGGCAAGGTCGCGTCCGGACTTGCCCGGAATAGCTGTCAGAAACTGCGTGCAATAGCCAATGGTCGAACGCCGGATCGAGATCAGTTCCACCACGGAAAGGGTGAGAAGATCGCGCCGCCACCCGCCGGTATCCAGGATCGCCGTGCCCGCGCTCGCCACGCGCGTACCGTAGATAAGGTCCAGCAGTGTCGATTTTCCCGAGCCTGAGCCGCCGACGACCAGTCCCACCTCGCCTGCCGTCAGCGTGAAGGTCGCCGGGCCGATTGTCCGGTCGCCATAACGTTTCGCAAGGCCTTCGACACACAGGATCGTCATTCGAACACTCAAATCATCGACGCGACGAGATCGCGACTTGCTGGATGGGAGGGATCGGTAACCAATCGGTCCGGCGGCGCTTCCTCGACGATCCGCCCCTCGTGCAGAACGATGACGCGGTGCGCGAGGAGTCGTGCTATGCGCAAGTCGTGGGTCACGAGGAGCATCGCCACGCCCGTCCGGCGCTGGAGTTCGGACAAGAGCCTCAGGAGCCGCGCTTGGGCGGACGTGTCGAGGCCCGTCGTCGGTTCGTCCAGGAACAAGATGTCCGGCTCGTGCACGAGCGCGCGAGCGATTTGCAGCCGCTGTTGCATGCCGCCTGAAAACACACCCGGCAGGTCACGCATCCGCGCTTCATCAAGGTCCAGTGCCGCAAACCAGTGCCGTGCTGCCTCCAAGGCTCGGCCGAAGTGGCGTTCGCCATTGTCGAAGAGCGTTTGAGCGATGTTGGCGGCGGCGCTCGCGGCTAGGTCGAGCGTCTCGCGGGCATCCTGTGCGACGAAGCCGAGCCGCCGGCGGCGGAGCGAGACGAGGGCCTGCTCCGGCAGATCATAGAGAGACAGCGGCGTCTCCCCATCGACGGAGAGCAGGACCCGACCCTTCGTCGGAGGCAGGCATCCGGCCGCCGTGCGCAGCAGCGTCGACTTTCCCGCGCCGGACTTTCCAACGAGACAAAGAACCTCGCCTGGATAGAGCGAAAGCGAAGCACCTCGCACGATGCGCCCGCCGAAGGAGATGTGGTCAAGCGTCAGGAGGGGCTGCGGCAGGTTAGGCACTGGCGGCTTCCTCCGCACGCTCGGCACAGCATTCCGTGTCGGAGCAGACCCATTCGCTCGTTCCGTCGTCGTTGAGGAGAAGGTGGTCGAGATGGCTCGTGGCGCACCCGCATATCACGCATTGCCGTCCGTCCGAGGGATGACTGGGGTCAAAGGGAACGTCCTCGAAGGCGATGCTTTCCACGCGCGTATAGGGTGGCAGCGCATAGAGTCGGCGTTCGCGCGCCGCGCCGAAGATCTGGATGGCCGGTGAATTGTCGAGGCGGATATTGTCGCGCTTGGGGATAGGAGAAGGTGACATCAGATAACGACCTTCCACCATGACGGGATAGTCATAGCCGGGCTGGGCGACGCTGCCGCTTCCCGTCCTTTCCTCGAAGAGCCGCGTATAGACCCGACCATAGTCAGATGCCGCGTGCATGCGGGCCGCCTCGCCGGCTGAATTGACGAAGGCGCGCAGCGGGTCCGGCCGCGGCACCTGGTAGACGACGACCTGTCCCTCGGCGAGCATCGCCTCGGGCACGCGCTGGCGGACCTGGATCAGCGTTGCCTCACGGGTCAGGGTCGTGGTGGCAACGAAGGCGGTGCGCGTGAAGAAGGCGCGGATACTGACGGCATTCACGGTCTCGTCGGAGCCGTGGTCGGTCACTTTCAGACGGTCGTCTGCACCGATGAGGCTTGCGGTCACGACCATGCCGCCAACACCCCAACCATAGGCGATCGGCATTTCCGGCGCGATGAAGGGCACCTGGTAACCGGGAACGGCCAGTGCCTTCAGAATGGTACGGCGAACGGAGCGTTTGCTGTCTTCATCGAGATAGGCGAAGGTCTCAGTCATCGCAGGCAAGCCTCCGGATCGTTTCAAGATCGGCCTGGAAATCGGAGTAGTGCGGCAGCTTGAGATGCGAGACGTAGCCGCTCGCCTCGACCCCGTCGCCATGCGTCAGCACCAGGTCCGGGTCGAGCCCGGATTTCAGCGCCTGATCGACTGTCGCCATCGCCACGGCCTTGCGCTCGTT